>NZ_CANMNP010000182.1 GCF_947499295.1 uncultured Roseibium sp. | reverse complement strand
AGAAGAGAACTACCAACCAGACCAGACCGCTGCTGCATAAGGATCTGCTCGCTCTAACCAGCGGCAGTAAGCAAAGAATGCACTGAAAAGGATGGACGTCGATTGAACAAGTCCTGATTGGAATACTAGGTGTTCAGTCCCGGCATTTGATGGATCGGATTAAGTCTGAAACGATCAGGTTCTGAAGTCCATATCTTGCA
>NZ_CANMNP010000181.1 GCF_947499295.1 uncultured Roseibium sp. | reverse complement strand
CTGGCTCTGCTGGCGGGAACGGGTTACTTCGGTCTATCGAATTCAGAAACGACATTTTCGGAATATCGGGGCCTGGCTCGCGATACCAACCTGGTAGGACGCCTGCAGGCAAACGTGTTGATGACGCGACTTGGCGTGAAAGACTTTGTCATCAAAAGCGATGAGGCAGCGATTAACCTCGTCAAAGAGCGCCTCGCCAAGGCGCA
>NZ_CANMNP010000180.1 GCF_947499295.1 uncultured Roseibium sp. | reverse complement strand
GTTACAGCCCGGCAATCACTGCAAAGGCCAAGGCCAGAAAACGGCCGGTTTGTTGCTCCTGGAGAATGGATGAGACCTATATCAAGGTTCGGGACAAATGGGTTTATCTCTACCGGGCGGTCGATAAGCACGGAGATACGGTCGATTTCATGCTGTGCAAAACCCGTGATGAAGCGGCAGCAACGGCTTTCTTCAACAGCTCTATTG
>NZ_CANMNP010000179.1 GCF_947499295.1 uncultured Roseibium sp. | reverse complement strand
CTAGAAAGCGGTGCACGGGTTCGTCAATTTGGTCCAAAAGATCCGGCACGGCCGACGGCTTACCGATGTCGTCTGTCGTCAGCTCACTACATGGCCCAAGAGGCCCGAACGTGCACATTTGGGCGTCTTGAGGAACAAAAAGGGATCATTTTCTTTCGCGTGATTTAGCCAGCAGCATGCCGATGATGTCGGATGAGAATTTATACTCTC
>NZ_CANMNP010000178.1 GCF_947499295.1 uncultured Roseibium sp. | reverse complement strand
GTGGATCACGCAACACTGAACCGATGGGTCGTTCGTTACAGCCCGGCAATCACTGCAAAGGCCAAGGCCAGAAAACGACCGGTTTGTTGCTCCTGGAGAATGGATGAGACCTATGGTGCGCCTCGTCCCGGATGGCCCGGGGTGCATATGACTGGAATGCATTGAGAAAGGAGGAATGGAAGATTGCCTTGTCCCCTGCTGCAAGGGGGCATG
>NZ_CANMNP010000177.1 GCF_947499295.1 uncultured Roseibium sp. | reverse complement strand
TGCGCCTCATCCTGGCAACCCTCGTGCTTTGGCTTGCCTGCATGCTGCAAGCGCTTCTTCCAACAATGGCAAAATCGAATACTCCAAAACCTCTGCCCGCGCATGCAACATCAAACGCTTAGCAATTGTTCAGGGCGAACTAAACCACTACCGGCTGATGCCGGTAGGATTATCGATGTGCTTCTCAAGGTACTGAAGTACGACATCTTCAGTG
>NZ_CANMNP010000176.1 GCF_947499295.1 uncultured Roseibium sp. | reverse complement strand
CACCTGATCGCCATGTTCGATAGCACCGTCATTCGCGCCCATGTTTCAGCGGCAGGCGCCAAAGGGGGCAGGAAGGTCAAGCGCTCGGGCGTTCGCGCGGCGGGTTCGGCACTAAAATCCATCTGAAAACGGATCGAAACGGCCTGCCGCTTGGGTTCGAACTGACCGGCGGCCAAGCCTCTGACAGCAAGCAGTTTACGGATCTCATGGAAACCGG
>NZ_CANMNP010000175.1 GCF_947499295.1 uncultured Roseibium sp. | reverse complement strand
AAAATGGCGAACCAACAAAGCTGGAGAGGGTTATCGCTGCCCTGACCAATGGCATCAAAGACGCATCAGGAAAAAATGGCACGGGCACACCCCATGTTGCCCGCGCCCTCCGTGCGCAGGGCGAGAATTCCATTGCTGTTTTTCAGAAGGATGTAATTTCCCTGGCAAAGTCGATAGAGGGCGGCAAGATCCCGGTCTACGGCGAAAACCGGGGGGAA
>NZ_CANMNP010000174.1 GCF_947499295.1 uncultured Roseibium sp. | reverse complement strand
CAAGTAACTATGCGACACGTTTGAAGACCGCACGCCCGAGACGTGTCATGCGGTTGAGGGACTTTGTAGCGATCTGGTTTTCTGTAATTTGGCGGTTCATTTCCCTGGCGTTCAGCTCGGGCCCGATGACAAACTTGCGGCGCCCGATCTGGGCTTCAACGAGGGCTCTGCCGTTGTAGCCCGTCGCTGACTGCCACGCCATTCGGCCATGTTCGGCGATA
>NZ_CANMNP010000173.1 GCF_947499295.1 uncultured Roseibium sp. | reverse complement strand
CATGTATTCGGCCTGTTCGTGCAGCCCATACATGACTGCTGGCCCTGATGGTGTCCGCGGATCGAGGCCTCATCAACGGGACGCGCTTTGGCGCGCTTAAAACTCTCCGGGCTTTCTCGATCCTCAGCTCTGCCGATTTGTCATCACTTAAGCCGTGTGGACGGATTTGATCAAGATGAAGGCCGCGGCGATTGCGACGATGGAGCGGAAGTTTCTGGCGGTTTTCTC
>NZ_CANMNP010000172.1 GCF_947499295.1 uncultured Roseibium sp. | reverse complement strand
GCTCCTTCATCAAGCCCGGCGAGAATGGAAAAGTAGTCCTCGAATACGCCAGCCTTACCCAGGCGGTCGAAACGTTTCCAAACACTGTTCCAGTTGCCGAACCGCTCGGGCAAAGCGCGCCAGGAGATGTTGTGAAGCGTGAAATAATGCAGTGCCTCGAGAAAAAGACGGTCATTCTTTGCCTTCGCGCCAACCCGTGGCAAGCAAGCACGGAAAACCTCCAGTGCCAGTTCGAAAT
>NZ_CANMNP010000171.1 GCF_947499295.1 uncultured Roseibium sp. | reverse complement strand
CGGTAGCCCCGGTTCAACTTGAAAATGGCGAACCAACAAAGCTGGAGAGGGTTATCGCTGCCCTGACCAATGGCATCCAAGACGCATCAGGAAAAAATAGCACGAACATGAACCATGTTGCCAGCGCCCTCCGTGCGCAGGGCGAGCATTCCATTTCTGTTCTTCAGAAGGATGTAATTTCCCTGGCAAAGTCGATAGAGGGCGGCAAGATCCCGGTCTACGGCGAAAACCGGGGGGAA
>NZ_CANMNP010000170.1 GCF_947499295.1 uncultured Roseibium sp. | reverse complement strand
CCATTTGCGTTTCCACGCGCGCTCTCTGGTTATATCCGGTGCTCTTTTGCCAGGCCATGCGGCCATGGGCCTTGATCGCTAGAATATCCAGATCCTGCGCAGTGGGGTTGGTCTCGGCCTCAGGGCCGGCAACAGCCGTCTTCGGTGGTGGAATGATGATCTCCACATCGGCAAAGCGCTGCATGATTGCGGTCCGTGTGACGGCGCCGTCATAGGCACCATCCATTGCCCGGCAGGCGGAATGCGAAG
>NZ_CANMNP010000169.1 GCF_947499295.1 uncultured Roseibium sp. | reverse complement strand
GGCGTTGTTGCAAAAATCCAATTTGTGCCCTACCTGAGCTTCGCTGTCTCGCTTCAGAAGTTTCGTGAATGCCGTTCAAACACCACGCCTCTCGCCGCCACAAGTTTGCTAAGTCCAAGCATCGTGTGACGAACTGGCCCGAGTATAATGAAAGTCTGCGCCGGCGTGGGGATGTTACGGCCTGTGTTGATGAGAGTGTGGCGCATGACTGGGTCGTTGCGCGCACCGGCAAGCGGGGCCGGCCGGGGACATA
>NZ_CANMNP010000168.1 GCF_947499295.1 uncultured Roseibium sp. | reverse complement strand
AAGAGATCGTTCTTGCCGGAGGACGGCTCGCATGGGCGCATTGCAAAAACACCGGAAAATGAATGGATCAGGATCTAATTCTGGCATTTTCAAATACTTCAAACCCCATGGGAATCCCCAATATTCAAGGATCCAAAGGGTTTTTCAGGGCGAACGAAATAGTGCTGTCTTACAGCTCCAACGGCTATCCGGATCTGGATCAACTTTTCGTTGATGGAAAAGCGGAAAAAGGACGTGCGCGTATTCAGAAAGGAGCACA
>NZ_CANMNP010000167.1 GCF_947499295.1 uncultured Roseibium sp. | reverse complement strand
CAATGGCAAAATCGGATACTCCAAAACCTCTGCCCGCGCATGCAACATCAAACGCTTAGCAATTGTTCAGGGCGAACGAGATAATGAATACGGATCAGGGATCACAGTTCACCGGATCGGCTTGGATAACCAAGCTGACCGAAGCCGGGTGCGTATCTCGATGGATGGACGTGGCCGGTGCATGGACAACATCTTCATCGAACGGCTCTGGCGATCCTGGAAGCAGGAAGCGGTTTATCTGGAGGACCTGACTGACGGATTCA
>NZ_CANMNP010000166.1 GCF_947499295.1 uncultured Roseibium sp. | reverse complement strand
CGGTCTTCAAACGTGTCGCATAGTTACTTGGGGAAAGGGGCGAGTTCACCCGAAACACGACCGCTGCAAAAAGGTGCCGCGGCGCGAAACAAATTCGAAATCTCTGCAGAAACCTTGCAGTGAACCAGCGTACTTTATCGCGACATTTTCGAAAAAAGCCTGCCTGCCCGAACCAGGCCAATTTCCTCAAAACAATCAATCCGATTGATTCGATTTCGCGCAAAATGAGCCGGTCAAATTGATGGTTTTGCCAGATTGGCGGT
>NZ_CANMNP010000165.1 GCF_947499295.1 uncultured Roseibium sp. | reverse complement strand
TCTTCCAGGCGAAGCTTCGCCCCTTGCAGCACTGTCACGAGCTCATCCAGAGCCGCCGGTGCCTTTGCTCCGGCACCGTTCAGCATGGAGGACAGGCTTTTGAATGGAACACCCTGCTCTTTAAGCTTTTTCAGGCTGGTGCTGGCCTCTTCAATCACTGTCACGAGCTTCTTCAGAGCCTCCGGCGCCTTGGCTCCGGCACCGTTCAGCATGGAGGACAGGCTTTTGAATGGAACACCCTGCTCTTTAAGCTTTTTCAGGCTGGTGCT
>NZ_CANMNP010000164.1 GCF_947499295.1 uncultured Roseibium sp. | reverse complement strand
CCCGACATCAAGCACCGGGCTATCGTTGCCGACAAGGGCTATGACAGCAATGCCAATCGAGAGGCTGCGCGAAAGGCTGGGGCTGTCCCGGTCATCCCTTACAAATCAAACCGGCGCGAGATTCCCAGGCACTTCGCCAAAGCGCTCTACCGCGGCCGCGCACGCATCGAAAAATGATGGGGAAGCTCAAACGCTTTAAACGCGTCGCCCTGCGTTGCGAGAAAACCGCCAGAAACTTCCGCTCCATCGTCGCAATCGCCGCGGCCTTCAT
>NZ_CANMNP010000163.1 GCF_947499295.1 uncultured Roseibium sp. | reverse complement strand
GCCGGCCAGCAAATATGTCGCCGAGTTCATCGGATCCCCCACCATGAACTTCTTCGAGGGCGAGCTCAAAGCCGACGGCGGAACCTACAGCTTCACAAACGGCACACTCACCGTCCCCTTGAGCGACTATCAGTTCAAGGAAACAAGCCCAGCACCGGAACCAGCCTGGTTCGGCATCCGCCCCGAACACATGACCTCAGGCGAGGCCGCACAAAACGCCACAGTCCGCATGACAGCATCCGTCGAACTCGTCGAACCCCTCGGATCCGACACCCTCGCACGCGT
>NZ_CANMNP010000162.1 GCF_947499295.1 uncultured Roseibium sp. | reverse complement strand
CCGCGCTTGGATGAAAGGGACAGAACAGATGGTCGAGGGCGATGAACATAACAAGTTGGGGGATATTGTCGGCATAGTGGAGTGCGCCCTTTGTGCTGGACGATGTGAGTTTTTGATTTTCCCCAGTCTTGGCCTTCGGATAAGGAAGTCCCATTGGGCCTTGTTGCATGGATCGCCACGCCGCAGTATCTCCAACGTTCACTCTGACGCGAGCGACGTATGCGTCCGGTCATACAGGCGTTGACTTACTCGGGTTGCCAATTCCACGGCATGAGTTCATCGAGTCGGTTCAT
>NZ_CANMNP010000161.1 GCF_947499295.1 uncultured Roseibium sp. | reverse complement strand
AGCCGTTTGATTGATTCCACGGCGCGCAAGATGGCCGAGGAGTTTTTCTCGCGGTTTAGCGAGCAGGTCGGGGGATCAGCGCCGGCGGTTTCTGACGGGTCTTCGGAGCCTTCGGCTGCGGATCTTGCCGATGGTCTTGATGAGGGTGTTGCCGAGGAGGCCAAGCGGATCGCGCTTGAGGAGGCGCCGGGCGAGGTTCTTCATGCGATTGGCGAGGCCGAGCACAAGGTTGAGGAGGGTCTTCACAAGGCAGAGGAGAATTTGGAGGATGCTGCGGGTCGGAATGCGTTTGGCGG
>NZ_CANMNP010000160.1 GCF_947499295.1 uncultured Roseibium sp. | reverse complement strand
TATTCCGGTAGTTCTAACAACATCAACATGGCACATTCGATGCCGTCAGGTGGGGCTGTCCACACCATCAAGTTATTGACCGGGCTCAGTGATGTTAGATCGCTGTTATGTTTCAGAGTTCCGATTTTCCGCGCCTGAAGGGCTTCCGTTTTCCAGGTCGATCATCTCTTACGCAGTCTGGGTGTATCATCGGTTTGCGTTGAGTACGGCAGATGTTGAAGACCTTCTGGCGGAGCGGGGGGTATTTTCGTCAGCCGGGAAACGATCCGCAACTGGGTGAACCGTTTTGGTCGGCATTTCGTGTGC
>NZ_CANMNP010000159.1 GCF_947499295.1 uncultured Roseibium sp. | reverse complement strand
TGCAAGATATGGACTTCAGAACCTGATCGTTTCAGACTTAATCCGATCCATCAAATGCCGGGACTGAACACCTAGGCTCGCTTCGGCGGGCCTTTTTGTTTTCACCTTCGAGAAATATCCACGGGGTTTGGGGCAGTTAGCCCCAATGCGCTAAAAAAACTTCGCGCTTGCGCGTAAATCGTGAAAAGAGCGTACCGCGAGTGTTGTCGTCTGGGACGACACGAGAGGTTGATTTTAGTATCCACGCCTTGGATGAAACCCCTCGTCTTCAGACGAGCCCGCTTTAGCGTGAAGTGAATAAGAATGAC
>NZ_CANMNP010000158.1 GCF_947499295.1 uncultured Roseibium sp. | reverse complement strand
TCGGCATTGAGGCTTGTGCGACTGCCCACAACTGGGCCCGCCAGCTATCGGAGATTGGTCATGATGTGCGCCTCATCTCTCCAGGCTATGTCAAACCCTTCGTGCGGCGTGGTGCAAAGAATGACGCCACTGATGCGGCCGCTATTTGTGAAGCAGTGATCCGCCCCAACATGCGCTTTGTCCCGATCAAGTCTCGCGAGGATCAGGCATTTCTGATGCTGCATAGAGCCCGGTGCCTTTTGGTTCGGCAGCGAACTATGGCCGCGTGTGCGTTCCGGTCACACTTGGCTGAGTATGGCGTCATTGTCGCG
>NZ_CANMNP010000157.1 GCF_947499295.1 uncultured Roseibium sp. | reverse complement strand
TTCCCTGGCAAAGTCGATAGAGGGCGGCAAGATCCCGGTCTACGGCGAAAACCGGGGGGAAGATGGAACATACAAAGGGCTGGCCAGCCAACGGCAGCAGACTATCAGCTCAAACAGGAGCCAGCCCCGGCAACAACGTCTTGACGGAACGGGTCCGTCTGGAGAACTGCCTAGACAATCTCTCAACGATCTTATTCAAGATCACAATGATCATTATCCAGGCCATGCTGAGGGCTCGAACGGCTTCCGGCTCAACAACAAAACGGTAGCCCCGGTTCAACTTGAAAATGGCGAACCAACAAAGCTGGAGAGGGTT
>NZ_CANMNP010000156.1 GCF_947499295.1 uncultured Roseibium sp. | reverse complement strand
AGATTGGCGGTCGGGGGTTTCCAAAACCGATTTTGCCTAAGTGCTAATACTTAGGCAATTCAACGTAACCAGTTACACCCTCTGATATTTGATTTTTGAGAAATTGTACGCCCAGATAACGTCTGGGTTGCATCTGTAGCCAAAAACATCAAATTTATCAGTTTGTTAAGCCCAGAAACTCTTAATCACCTCAGCGTTTTATTTGCAGTTCGTGATGCTAAGGGGTGTGGGGCATGGAACGACTTTTGAGTACGGTCAGGATTGGACCAAGAATTTATGCTGGGTTTGGCGTCATAATCCTTCTGCTGGCTCTGCTGGCGGGAACGGGTTACTTCGGTCTATCGAA
>NZ_CANMNP010000155.1 GCF_947499295.1 uncultured Roseibium sp. | reverse complement strand
CTGTTTTTTGGAAGGATGTAATTTCCCTGGCAAAGTCGATAGAGGGCGGCAGGATCCCGGTCTACGGCGAAAACCGGGGGGAGGACGGAACATACAAGACGCTGGCCAGCCAACGGCAGCAAACTATCAGCTCAAACAGGAGCCAGCCCCAGCAACAACGTCTTGACGGAACGGGTCCGTCTGGACAACTGCCTGTACAATCTCTCAACGGTCTTATTCAAGATCATAATGATCATTATCCAGGCCGTGCTGAGGGCTCGAACGGCTTCCGGCTCAACAACAAAACGGTGGCCCCGGTTCAACTTGAAAATGGCGAACCAACAAAGCTGGAGAGGGTTATCGCTGCCCTGACCAATGGCATCAAAGA
>NZ_CANMNP010000154.1 GCF_947499295.1 uncultured Roseibium sp. | reverse complement strand
CCCGACATCAAGCACCGGGCTATCGTTGCCGACAAGGGCTATGACAGCAATGCCAATCGAGAGGCTGCGCGAAAGGCAGGGGCTGTCCCGGTCATTCCATACAAATCAAACCGGCGCGAGATTCCCAGGCACTTCGCCAAAGCGCTCTACCGCGGCCGCGCACGCATCGAAAAAATGATGGGGAAGCTCAAACGCTTTAAACGCGTCGCCCTGCGTTGCGAGAAAACCGCCAGAAACTTCCGGTCCATCGTCGCAATCGCCGCAGCCTTCATCTTGATAAAATCCATCCACACGGCCTAGACCTGACAAACAGAGCTTCAAAGGCCGTAACTTTCAAGTAAAATCGAAACTTCTACAACTAGATTTCTTCCG
>NZ_CANMNP010000153.1 GCF_947499295.1 uncultured Roseibium sp. | reverse complement strand
TCTGCTGCGGGGCATGACGATCAACAGACCCAGCCAGGTCTGGTGTTCGGACATCACGTTCATTCCTGTGAAGCACGGTTTTCTGTATCTGGTCGCGATCATGGACTGGGCGACACGGAAAGTCCTGAGCTGGCGGCTGTCAAACACGATGCACGCCGACTTCTGCATTGAGGCGTTGAAAGAGGCTATCGACCGGTTCGGGCCGCCCGAGATAATGAATACGGATCAGGGATCACAGTTCACCGGATCGGCTTGGATAACCAAGCTGACCGAAGCCGGGGTGCGTATCTCGATGGATGGACGTGGTCGGTGCATGGTCAACATCTTCATCGAACGGCTCTGGCGATCCTGGAAGCAGGAAGCGGTTTATCTG
>NZ_CANMNP010000152.1 GCF_947499295.1 uncultured Roseibium sp. | reverse complement strand
CACTCCTACTGAATGCAGGAACTTCTTCAAACACGCTGGATATGAATGCAATTAAACGCGACACGCTTTAGAGAAGCTGAGCGTCATTTGTCGGGGTAGGGGCCTTTGAGCGCGAAATCTCGGTCTTTTTAGGTGGTTTTGGGTCCAACCCCAGAGTGTATTCTTTTATGTCCGATAATTCAATATTATAGGGCATAAGGAACGAGTTAAGTAATTGAAAATGTTATTTTTACTACGCCTTCAGATGCTGTGCATCAGCTCCCAAAGAAATTTGCCTCAACTGGTTGTTCTTCTTCTCAAACTAGGCTGTGTTGACAATTTAGCTATTTGAGCCATAGCATGATGCTTGCGAGCTTTATGAAGCCGATGAAATTGG
>NZ_CANMNP010000151.1 GCF_947499295.1 uncultured Roseibium sp. | reverse complement strand
ATCCGCATCGGTGGCGAGAGCAGTAATGCCAACCTGCGTACCTTCACCGGCGTTCTCGGCAATCGAATTCGCAGAAGCATCTGTATCGGCGATGGCGGCAACATCAGTCTCATCAACGTCGGACACAGCGATCGTGAACGTCTCCTGTGACGTCGAACCGTCCGTTGAAGTCGCTGTTACAGTAAAGTCGATGGAACCTTCAGTCTCAGCATCAAAGGAAGAGCCCGACGCAACGGTTACGACCCCGTCGTCATCCACAGTGAATCGGCTGTCGTCGACGGAATAGCTGACGGAATCAGAACCATCCGCATCGGTGGCGAGAGCAGTAATGCCGACCTGCGTACCTTCACTGGCATTTTCGGCAATCGAATTCGCAGAA
>NZ_CANMNP010000150.1 GCF_947499295.1 uncultured Roseibium sp. | reverse complement strand
TTGCAAGATATGGACTTCAGAACCTGATCGTTTCAGACTTAATCCGATCCATCAAATGCCGGGACTGAACACCTAGGGCATAGGTCTGAACCCACCGGTAGATCGTGGCGTGATCAACGCGTACGCCACGCTCAGCCATCATCTGTTCAAGGTCCCGGTAGCTGATCCCATACCGGCAATACCAGCGAACCGCCCACAACACGACCTCGCCGCTGAAATGACGACCTTTAAATGCTTTCATGAAATCAACAGCCTAATCTGAAAAGCTGCTTCTCGCATCAGAGACGGAAATTTGCAACAGAGCCCTTCATTGTCCGGCTTGCGCGTCACCCGTGAGCTCGATGCGCTCATCCGTCTGCGTGGTAAACCGGTCACCGTGGTTTCCGACAA
>NZ_CANMNP010000149.1 GCF_947499295.1 uncultured Roseibium sp. | reverse complement strand
TGGTCAGGTTCCGGAAGGCCAAAAAAGGTCCGGCCAGCCGGGCCCGGATCGTCTCCTGACGCTGTCAACAGCACCGCATCGCGCAAGGCGGACGGTTCTTCTGTGCGGCCTGTCAGGCGGACGGTAACGGCCGCAAACTGGAGCGCTTGGCGGGCGCGCCAGGCTGGGACGCTGCGGACAAGATCATCGAGGGATTTCAGGGTGATGCCAGTGGCGAACGCCGCATCGAGATCGGATTTGATGGGGAGGCGTGGTACTGCCCAGTCTGGTAATGGAAGGACCGGGCTGGACGTTTTAGCAGATGGCGGGGAAAGTGATTTCGGCGTTGTTGCAAAAATCCAATTTGTGCCCTACCTGAGCTTCGCTGTCTCGCTTCAGAAGTTTCGTGAATGCCGTTC
>NZ_CANMNP010000148.1 GCF_947499295.1 uncultured Roseibium sp. | reverse complement strand
TGATAGTCTGCTGCCGTTGGCTGGCCAGCTCTTTGTATGTTCCATCTTCCCCCCGGTTTTCGCCGTAGACCGGGATCCTGCCGCCCTCTATCGACTTTGCCAGGGATTTTACATCCTTCTGAAGAACAGAAATGGAATGCTCGCCCTGCGCACGGAGGGCGTTGGCAACATGGGGGGTGCCCGTGCCATTTTTTCCTGATGTGTCTTGGATGCCATTGGTCAGGGCAGCGATAACCCTCTCCAGCTTTGTTGGTTCGCCATTTTCAAGATGAACCGGGGCTACCGTTTTGTTGTTGAGCCGGAAGCCGTCCGAGCCCTCAGCACGGCCTGGATAATGATCATTGTGATCTTGAATAAGACCGTTGAGAGATTGTCTAGGCAGTTCTCCAGACGGACCCGTTCCGTCATG
>NZ_CANMNP010000147.1 GCF_947499295.1 uncultured Roseibium sp. | reverse complement strand
TTCTTTGCTGGTTTGTCACCTCCGACTTCGGGCAAGCGGCTGATGCCATGACGTTGCAGGCAGCGATGTAGCGAAGACCGGGTCAGATGCGGGATCGTCGGCTGAAGGGCATAAAGGCAATCGTCCAGCGGCAAGAGCGTGTGGCGGCGGAAAGCCACAATGATCGCTTCGTCCTCGACGGACAGAACCGTCGAACGTGGCTCTTTCGGTCCGGTCCGAAGGTCGGCCGTAGACGTTCGACGCTTCCATTTGGCGACAGTCTTTTGATTGATGCCGTATCGCTTCGAAAGCGCCCTCAGGCTCTCTTGACTATTTTGTATTGCTCGACGGATCGCCTTTGTCGTTGTGGCGCTCCCGTGTAAAACCTGTCCCATAGTGCATCCTTCCATTCGGGAGAAAAGACTGCACCA
>NZ_CANMNP010000146.1 GCF_947499295.1 uncultured Roseibium sp. | reverse complement strand
CCGCGCTTTGAGGGTTCTTCCCAGGTGACGTTCTTGCCGCCGATGAAGATCTGGCCGCCGGTGACATCGAGCAGGCCTGCGATGCAGTTGAGCAAGGTGGACTTGCCGCAGCCCGAGGATCCGAGCAGGACCAGGAATTCGCCCTTGCCGATCTCCAGGTTGAGATCCTTCAGCACGTCCAGGTGTCCGAAGCTTAAGGCGAGGTTCTTGACGGAGATACTTGTTTCCATTGTTTTCTCGTTAGCCTTTGACCGCTCCGGCGGCGATGCCGCGGACGAAGAGTTTGCCGGAGATGAAGTAGATGGTGAGGGGAACAAGGCCGGTGAGAATGGTGGCAGCCATGTTGACGTTGTATTCCTTCACCCCTTGGGTCGAGTTGACGATGTTGTTGAGCTGCACCGTCATCGGATAAAG
>NZ_CANMNP010000145.1 GCF_947499295.1 uncultured Roseibium sp. | reverse complement strand
AAAGGAAAGCACTGCGTTTTCTATCATCGCTATCACTTGGTCTGGTCGACCAAATACCGCTTTAAAATCCTTCGTGGGGATGTGCAATTACGGGCGCGGGAGATTGTTCGCCAGGTTTGCGCGGAAAATGGCGTTGAAATCCTGAAAGGCGTTGTTTCCAGC
The DNA here is from genome assembly GCF_947499295.1 of uncultured Roseibium sp. Classification (GTDB taxonomy): domain Bacteria; phylum Pseudomonadota; class Alphaproteobacteria; order Rhizobiales; family Stappiaceae; genus Roseibium. The sequence goes on along the minus strand of NZ_CANMNP010000145.1, from coordinate 252 downwards.
GATCACGTCCATATCTTTGTGTCTGTCCCGCCAAAGCTGGCAATCAGCGACCTGATGCGGCGGATCAAGGGACGGTCAGCCTACAAACTCTTCCGTGAGTTCCCGCGCTTGAAGAAGCGCTACTGGGGCTGCCACTTCTGGGGCCGGGGGTACTTTTCGACCACAAACGGCGCAATCACTGAAGATGTCGTACTTCAGTACCTTGAGAAGCACATCGATAATCCTACCGGCATCAGCCGGTAGTGGTTTAGT
>NZ_CANMNP010000144.1 GCF_947499295.1 uncultured Roseibium sp. | reverse complement strand
GCGTCCATTCAAGAGATTGCCCAGCAGGTCAATCGCACGATGGAAATTGTCGACAAGGCAACAAGTTCGGCTCAGTCAACAAACCATCAGGTATCCGGACTGGCAGAGGCCGCACAGAAAATCGGAGACGTCGTCAACTTGATTTCCGACATTGCAGGCCAAACAAACCTGCTCGCGCTCAATGCCACCATTGAGGCTGCAAGAGCTGGTGAAGCTGGTCGGGGCTTCGCTGTTGTTGCTTCTGAAGTCAAACAGCTGGCCGAACAGACTGCAAAGGCGACCGAGGAAATCAGTTTGCAAATCTCCGGCATTCAAACATCAACAAATGAAGCTGCAACGGCCATTGACGAGATCGCAACGACAATGGAAGAGGTGAACAGCTTCACCACGAACATTGCATCTGCTGTCGAAGAGCAAGATGC
>NZ_CANMNP010000143.1 GCF_947499295.1 uncultured Roseibium sp. | reverse complement strand
GATCACCTGCTCCGCAATTTGAGAGCTGCACAGGCAATCATAGCCTCTAAATCAACATCATTCCGAAGGTGTTACGGTCCCGAGTTCGCCGGCCGGCTACTTGACCAGCGGGCCTATCTGAACAAAGTCGAATTGGACTTCTCCAGGCCAGGAAAACCAACGGATAATGCCTACATTGAAGCCTTCAACAGCCGTCTGAGGCAAGACTGCTTGAACGCTTCCTGGTTCCTGTCCATGTCAGATGCACGGGCCCGTATCAATGAGTGGAGGATCGACTCCAACGAAAACCGGCCGCATTCATCGCTCGGAAACTTGACGCCGAGCGACTTTGCAGCCCAACTGAACGAAACCCGAAAAGTTGCATGAAAACCGGACCAGAAACGGGGTGAGCTCCAACCCAGTCATGCACTAACAATTAAAACGGACCA
>NZ_CANMNP010000142.1 GCF_947499295.1 uncultured Roseibium sp. | reverse complement strand
TTCCTCATCCGGTTTAGCGCGGAGTCCTTCGGTTGATTTTTGACCTCATGCTGCCTGTGTTTGCAATGTCGTTTTTGATGCGAATTCGTAGGGCGTGAGATTGCCCAGGGATGAGTGGGGTCTGTTTCGGTTGTAGTCGTCCTTCCATGCGGTGATTTGGGATCGGGCTTCAGAAAGCGACGAGAACAACGTCTCGTTGAGACACTCATCCCTGAAGCTACCGTTGATGGGGAAGACGGCCCCGCTCCCGAGAAGGGCCAGTATGCTGGTCCCACATACAAGAGGAGCATCCCCAATGACCCCAACCACCGTGGGCCTTGATCTGGCCAAGAACGTGTTTCACGTCCATGTTGCTGATGCAACTGGCAGGGCGATTGAGAGTAAAAGGCTAACGCGCCGGGAGCTTTTACCGTTTTTCAAGGCTTTGCCGCCCT
>NZ_CANMNP010000141.1 GCF_947499295.1 uncultured Roseibium sp. | reverse complement strand
CGTGGCACCGTTGAAGAGGCCTTGAATACAGCGTCGAGGAAGCCTTGATGGAGATGTATCTGGCGGGCGTTTCAGTGCGCCGGGTAGAAGACATCACCGAGGCCTTATGGGGCACGCGTGTCAGTCCCGGTACGGCTTCCAATCTGAACAAGAAGATCTACGCGAAGATCGAGGAGTGGCGGAACCGACCGATCGAGGGGGAGCATCCTTATCTTTATCTCGACGGGATCGTGATGAAGCGGACTTGGGCCGGAGAAGTCAGGAACATCTCCCTGCTTGTGGCCAGCGCGGTGAATTCCGAGGGGTACCGGGAGATCCTTGGGATCTGCGAGGGGGCCAAGGAAGACAAGTCCGGCTGGTCCAACATTCTGCGCCACCGGGGGTTGAGCGGTGTGAAGCTGATCATCTCCGATGCTTGCCGGGGGCCGGTGGAGAGCATTGGAGAGACGCTGACCTAT
>NZ_CANMNP010000140.1 GCF_947499295.1 uncultured Roseibium sp. | reverse complement strand
CGTGATGTCCGAACACCAGACCTGGCTGGGTCTGTTGATCGTCATGCCCCGCAGCAGATAGGGATAGACCTTGTGCTGCGGATGCGGCTGACTTGTTCTCGGCCGTTTGTAGATTGCCTCCAGCCCCATCTTCGCCATCAGCCGACGCACCCGGTGGCGACCAGCGATAATCCCGTCCCGGCGCAGGTAAGCGGCAATCTGACGGCTGCCGAAGAACGGGTACTTGGTGAAGACCCGGTCGATGGCCTTCATCAACTCCAGCGTAGCAGCGCTGATCCCGACAGGCAGATAATAAAATGCCGACCGGCTCAGCTTCACCAATTTGCACTGCTGGCTGACGCTCAGGTCCGGATGGTCGCGCCCTTACCGGATGCAGTCGTTGCGGGGCCGCGGTTCCTGGTCAGCGGATGCGTTGCGCGATGTTGTGCGCGACTATGTTTTTGAGAGCCTGGGAGACGCAG
>NZ_CANMNP010000139.1 GCF_947499295.1 uncultured Roseibium sp. | reverse complement strand
CTGGCCGTAATTCCTTGAATTCATAGAGTGCCTGGCTGGTACAATGAGTTGGAAAGAACCCGAGATAAACTCCGGCTTTAAAAATGTCCCCCCCAACTATGCCATCCTGCAGTCCGGATGAGACCTCGCTTCAGTATGGAGTGTGACCCAACGCCGCCGCCCGATAAAGGCTACAGGCTTTTGCAACAAATCCGGAAAACGGACAGGTTGTGTGTTCTGATCTCATCAGGTCCAACGGCTTCTTGTTGCCGATTGCACCAAGAGGTCTGCGCTCGTTACCGTCTTGGTGTAAAGCCTCCAACTTTTCAGCGGCATCTGCAAGTCTTTGAGGCAAATGTGGATTCCATCTGCGGACCCAAGAAAATTACATTCATGCGGAATGGCCATTTTAGTATCCACGCCTTGGATGAAACCCCTCGTCTTCAGACGAGCCCGCTTTAGCGTGAAGTGAATAAGAATGAC
>NZ_CANMNP010000138.1 GCF_947499295.1 uncultured Roseibium sp. | reverse complement strand
TTCCGGTTCAGGTATTTCGCCTCCAGCCAGACATCGAACTCGTGGAGCATGATGTTGGACAGGAGCGGTGACAGGACGCCACCTTGCGGAACACCCTCGCTGGCAGCCCTGAACAGGCCACGATCAATGTGACCTGCCTTGAGAATACGCCAGAGGAGATCGACAAACCGTCCGTCCCGCACCCGCCGCCGTACGCATTTAAGAAGCAGCCGGTGATGAACCGTGTCGAAGTAGCTTGCCAGATCACCTTCGATGATCCAGCGGCCCTTCGTGCCACCGCCATCCTGAAGCTGGATCTTCACGGTGCGGACAGCATGATGCACGCTGCGTTCCGGCCGGAAGCCATAGGAGAGGCGATGGAAGTCGCTCTCCCAGATCGGCTCCATGGCCATCAGCATGGCGCGCTGGACGATGCGGTCTGTCAGGGTCGGTATACCCAGCGGTCGTAGCTTGCCATTGGCTTT
>NZ_CANMNP010000137.1 GCF_947499295.1 uncultured Roseibium sp. | reverse complement strand
CGCCCGCCGCGCATGATGGCGATCCGGTCGGCCAGGGTCATGGCTTCGATCTGGTCATGGGTGACGTAGATCATGGTGTTCGTCAGCTTCTGGTGCAGCTGCTTGATCTCGACCCTGAGGTCGGCTCTGAGTTTTGCGTCGAGATTTGAGAGCGGCTCGTCGAAGAGGAAGACATCGGCATCGCGCACCAGGGCCCGTCCGATGGCCGCGCGCTGGCGCTGGCCTCCTGACAGGGCGGCGGGTTTGCGATCGAGAAGGGGTTCGATCTGCAGCACCTTGGCGGCGCGGTTGACCCGTTCCTCGATTTCCGCCTTTGGCAGGCCCGCATTCTTCAGGCCGAAGCTGAGATTGCCGGCAACGGTCATCTGCGGGTAAAGGGCATAGGACTGGAACACCATGCCGATGCCGCGCTTTGAGGGTTCTTCCCAGGTGACGTTCTTGCCGCCGATGAAGATCTGGCCGCCGGTGACATCGAGCAGGCC
>NZ_CANMNP010000136.1 GCF_947499295.1 uncultured Roseibium sp. | reverse complement strand
GGCCGGAATTAGACAACCAAGCGCAATTGATCCGAACCGATGAGCCCATTCCCGCCTGCTGATTGACATTATGGTCCTTTTGTCCAAATCAATCTCCGCATCCATTCAATCCTTGACGGCGCACGAACGCTCAAACAACTGACCCAACGAACATACCGATAGACGTACGAACAGACGTATAAGCGCCCTATCCAACGCACGGATATACAAATGAACATATAAAGACCCTAATATTCGAACATATCACGGTGACTACATCGCAATATATCCTGCTAATTATAAGGAAAAATTGCAGCCAGTCAGGGACCACACCTGTGAGGAAGCTACAGTGATTGTTTACACGTGGACGCATCTGACTCCGACTGACAGGATCTGCAAGCTACGTGACGAAGCGGAAACGGTATAGTGCGGAGTTCAAGGCCAAGGTTGCGCTTGAAGCCATCCGTGAAGAGTTGACGACGGCCGAACTGTCCAAAAAGTACGG
>NZ_CANMNP010000135.1 GCF_947499295.1 uncultured Roseibium sp. | reverse complement strand
CGGCGATCTGGTCCACGCGTTCGGACGCGGAAAACCTGGCCTGGGCTCTGGCCGACTGGCTGATCGCCAAAAAGCTGTCATGGGATTTTGCCGTGCCTTTGCTGATCAGCCAAAGATACGGGGCCGCGCTGCGCACAGCCAGTGATATCGCCCGCCGGGCCAACAAGCTCGCAGCCGTTGCACCAAAACTCAGAACGAAAGGAAAAGAGACCGTCCTTCAAAAACTGCTCGAAGACCTGCCGCCGGAGCTGCGCTGGCGCGAATGGATGCTGCGGGTGGAGGCGGTGATCTTTGCCGCAAGCGAACCGGTCACGCGCGAGACCTTGGCCCGCGTTGTAGGCAAGCTGGTGAGCATCGACCTTTTAATCGATGATCTGAGTAATCGTCCTTACGACCTCGTCTCGGTCGCCGGCGGTTGGCAGTACCGCACCCGATCCGCCTTTGGCCCGGTGATTTTGGAGTCGCAGGCATCAACGCGCACGCCGGGCGCTTCGCTAACC
>NZ_CANMNP010000134.1 GCF_947499295.1 uncultured Roseibium sp. | reverse complement strand
GCCAGTGCGAGACCAGCCAGCGACTGGCTACAATACCAGGTATAGGAGTGCTCACGGCAACAGCCTTGGCCGCGACGGTTGCCGATCCAGGCCTGTTTAAATCCGCGCGCCAGTTCTCTGCCTGGTTGGCCCTGGTCCCACGACAAAACTCATCAGGCGGCAAAGAACGGCTTGGACGTATTACCAAGATGGGGGACGCTTATTTGCGTAAGCTTCTTGTTGTCGGAGCCACAGCGGTGCTCAGGCACGAGATCCGGGCGCAAACGCGCACCGGGGAATGGGTGCGTCACTTGCTGGAGCGCAAACCCTCACGGTTGGTGAGCGTGGCACTTGCCAACAAGACGGCCCGGATTGCCTGGTCTGTTCTGGCGAAAGGGGAAACCTACCGGTCGGCATGATCTAAAAGTTCGCTTTCCGTGGAACCAACGGGTCCGCGGATGAGAATGCAAGAGCAATCCAAGTGATGATGATCAAGCTAGCCGCGGCCGGAACACCCCGTGG
>NZ_CANMNP010000133.1 GCF_947499295.1 uncultured Roseibium sp. | reverse complement strand
GCCATCAGCATGGCGCGCTGGACGATGCGGTCTGTCAGGGTCGGTATACCCAGCGGTCGTAGCTTGCCATTGGCTTTAGGGATATAGATCCGCTTGACCGGCTTCGGGCAATAGTTACCCTTCAGCAGGTCAGTTCGCAGATCGGTCAGATGGCGCTCCAACCCGGCCTGCATTCGTTGCTTGTCTATTCCATCTATGCCCGGGGTCCGTGCGCCGCTTGACGCCAGAACCATCCGTGCAGCCTCGGCAAGCCATTCCCGATTGGCAATCAGCCGAAGAAGACGATCAAACCGTCGGTTTGGATCGCTCTCGGCCCATGTTGCGAGCTTGTGCTGCATTTCGATGATTATCAAAGGTCTTCACCTCGCTTGGTCAGATAGTTTGCACTGCAAGCAGTTTGAACTATTCCCCTTCGCCATGTGATGGGCTTTCCCCACCGCGGACTACTACGGGAACTCCGCCGACATGATGGACATCAGGGTCAACTCCCTTGTGACGCAGA
>NZ_CANMNP010000132.1 GCF_947499295.1 uncultured Roseibium sp. | reverse complement strand
TCTGCGTCACAAGGGAGTTGACCCTGATGTCCATCATGTCGGCGGAGTTCCCGTAGTAGTCCGCGGTGGGGAAAGCCTGCCACATGGCGAAGGGGAACAGTTCAATCTGCTTGGAGTGCAAATTACCTGACCACATGAGGTGAAGACCTTTGATAATCAGCGAAATGCAGCACAAGCTCGCAACATGGGCCGAGGCCGATCCGGACCGGCGGTTCGATCGTCTCCTTCGGCTCATTGCCGATCGGGAATGGCTTGCCGAAGCGGCACGGATTGTTCTGGCGTCAAGCGGCGCCCGGACCCCGGGCATAGACGGAATAGACAAGCAACGGATGCAGGCCGAGTTGGATCACCATCTGGTCGGCCTGCGGACTGACCTGCTAAAGGGTAGCTATTGCCCGAAGCCGGTCAAGCGGATCTATATCCCGAAAGCCAATGGCAAGCTACGACCGCTGGGTATACCGACCCTGACAGACCGCATCGTCCAGCGCGCCATGCTGATGGC
>NZ_CANMNP010000131.1 GCF_947499295.1 uncultured Roseibium sp. | reverse complement strand
AGATGCGGGCGGCACCGGGTGCGACGGCTGATGAGGCTCATGCGTCTGGTGCCGATTTTCCAAGAGCCGAAGACGAGTAAAAAACACCCCGGGCACCAGATTTACCCGTACCTTCTCAGAGACTTGGCCATAACCCGGCCTAATCAGGTCTGGTGTACCGACATCAGTTATATCCCGATGCGCCGGGGCTTCTTGTACCTCGTGGCGATCATGGACTGGTATAGCCGGAAAGTTCTGAGCTGGCGGCTGTCGAACAGCATGGATGCCGGGTTCTGCGTCGAGGCACTGAAGGAGGCGCTGGCCAGATATGGCCCGCCCGAGATATTCAACTCCGACCAAGGCTCGCAATTCACCAGCACCGACGTCACTGACGTGCTGCACGACGCGAAGGTGAAGATCTCGATGGACGGCCGCGGGCGCTGGATCGACAACAGAATGATCGAGCGCCTTTGGCGATCAGTGAAATACGAGTGCGTCTACCTGAATGCTTTTGAAACAGGCTCTGAAGCCCGTGAGGGAATA
>NZ_CANMNP010000130.1 GCF_947499295.1 uncultured Roseibium sp. | reverse complement strand
GATGTGTCTGATTCCGTTTCCTATTCCGTTGACGACAGCCGGTTCACTGTGGATGGCAACGGTGTCGTGACTGTTGCTTCCGGTGCGTCCTTCGATGCAGAAACCGAAGGTTCCATCAACGTTACTGTGACAGCGACTTCAACGGACGGTTCGACGTCTCAGGAGACGTTCACGATCGCGGTGTCCGACGTCGATGAAGTGGATGTCTCTGCCGTCTCGGACACAGATGCTTCTGCGAATTCGATTGCCGAAAATGCCAGTGAAGGTACGCAGGTCGGCATTACTGCTCTCGCCACCGATGCGGATGTGTCTGATTCCGTTTCCTATTCCGTTGACGACAGCCGGTTCACTGTGGATGGCAACGGTGTCGTGACTGTTGCTTCCGGTGCGTCCTTCGATGCAGAAACCGAAGGTTCCATCAACGTTACTGTGACAGCGACTTCAACGGACGGTTCGACGTCTCAGGAGACGTTCACGATCGCGGTGTCCGACGTCGATGAAGTGGATGTCTCTGCCGTCTCGGACA
>NZ_CANMNP010000129.1 GCF_947499295.1 uncultured Roseibium sp. | reverse complement strand
TCGCTGCCTGCAACGTCATGGCATCAGCCGCTTGCCCGAAGTCGGAGGTGACAAACCAGCAAAGAAAAAGTTCAAGCACTACCCGATCGGCTATTTCCATATCGACATCGCCGAAGTCCGCACAGCCGAAGGCAAACTCTATCTTTACGTTGCGATTGACCGCACGTCCAAATTCGCCTTCGTGCAGGTCGTCCGCAAGACAGGCCGGACATCGGCTTCAGCCTTCCTCGTGGCTCTCATTGAGGCCGTGCCCTACAAGATCCATACCGTTCTCACGGACAATGGCATCCAGTTTACCTTTCCGCCGCGCTATGCCGATGGACCGACAGCACGGTACATGACCCACATGTTTGACATGAGATGCAGGGAAAACGGCATCGAGCATCGTCTGACAAAGGTGAAACACCCCTGGACAAACGGCCAGGTCGAAAGGATGAACCGGACGATCAAGGAGGCTACCGTCAAACGCTTCCACTACGATGATCATGGCCAGTTCGAAGCCCATCTCGCGGACTTCATCAACGCCT
>NZ_CANMNP010000128.1 GCF_947499295.1 uncultured Roseibium sp. | reverse complement strand
CGTCCATAGTCCTAAAGCGCTCTCCGGGAGAACCGCGACTTTCACCCCCTGCCCGGCTTTCTCGCGAACCATGGCGATTGTTTGCTGCTGCTGCTCATAACCGGCGTGCTGTCCAGTCCCTTCATAACGGAAAATGGTGTTGAAGCCGGTCCAACCCTCAATTACGTTCGGGTCCGTCCAGAATGCGGCGGACCAAGCAGCACATCCGGCGACAACCGGGACCGCGATCCGCCAAAAGCTTGTGGTCATCATGAGCAACAGGATCGCGGTCGCTGCCAGTCCGAACCAGCTCCACCCCGGAAAGAGCACGCCGGCCGCAGTGATCGGGCTGGCCCAACCCATGATTCCGAAGGGTGGCAAGCTCATCAGAACGCTTGCGATCAGATACCGCAGCATTCGAGGCCAACCGGACCGGCCCGACCACAGCGCGGAATAGACGGCGATAAAGACGAGAGACGCTGCGAACCAAAGTCCAATGCCGATAGCATATTGGGATCCAAAGAAGATGCTTGCGCCCTGCGGCAAGCCTCGTGA
>NZ_CANMNP010000127.1 GCF_947499295.1 uncultured Roseibium sp. | reverse complement strand
AATTGGCGGCATGAAAACCAACCCGGATACACCTTAAATCAGCCGTCAACTTGTCCAGAAAATCGGGACCAATTCAATTGCTCCGCATCTCGGGAAAGTCAGAACTTGCGAAAGCGATCCGCTATGCTCTTAGCCGTATGAAGAAAATGCGCGACTATCTGGAAAATGGCTTTCTGGAATTGGACAATAATTGTGCAGAGCGTTCGATCCGCTGCGTGGCCTTGGGCCGGAAAAACTATCTCTTCATCGGTTCAGAAGGCGGCGGTAAGGCCGCTGCCATCATCTACACCATGATCGAAACCGCCAAACTGAACGACGTCGATCCGCAAACATGGCTCACATGAGTTCTCAATCAGATCGCCGATCACAAAGTCAACAGGATCGATGAACTCATGCCATGGCGATACACCGCGCAAATGGCATAACACTCACGCGCCCTACCGGGACCGCGCCAAGACCGGACGGTTACTTTTCGGGCGACGGCTCCCTGGGTTTGGTTTTACTCCTGGTAGAGCGTTGTCATGCTCATGTATTTTCGGCTTGACC
>NZ_CANMNP010000126.1 GCF_947499295.1 uncultured Roseibium sp. | reverse complement strand
CGTCGCGGCCAAGGCTGTTGCCGTGAGCACTCCTATACCTGGTATTGTAGCCAGTCGCTGGCTGGTCTCGCACTGGCCGTGCCAAGCCTTTATCTCGCGATCGAGCCGCGCGATCTCGGCCTCCTGGGCATCCAGTTGCCTCACCAGGCACAGCAAGGTTGCCTGCCCCACCTCAGGAAGGCCATCGGTGGCATTCTCAAGGTCGGTAACAAGGCAACGTACCTGCTGTGGGCCTCGGGCGGCCACAATGCCGAATTCTGCAAGGTGCGCGCGCAAGGCATTGACCAGCATCGTACGCTGGCGCACCAGCAGATCCCGAGCGCGATGCAGCATCAATACAGCCTGCTGGTCAGCGCTTTTGATAGCGACTAAATGCATGTTCGGCCGGGTGACGGCTTCACATATCGCTTCGGCATCCGCCATGTCATTCTTTTGCCGCTTCACATAAGGTTTGACGTAAGCTGGCGGGATCAAACGCACTTCATGCCCTAATGCTGCGATCTCACGAGCCCAATAATGACTGGTCACACAGGCTTCCATGCCAATCAGGCAGGGGG
>NZ_CANMNP010000125.1 GCF_947499295.1 uncultured Roseibium sp. | reverse complement strand
CCGGGGTGCATATGACTGGAATGCATTGAGAAAGGAGGAATGGAAGATTGCCTTGTCCCCTGCTGCAAGGGGGCATGAGCCCAAGCGGCGGTGACCTGTTGTCAACTGGCAGGGTGACGTAGCCCGCAGGTAAAGGGGATTGAGGCGAAGCCGTTACGCCGAGATGGTTCCCGAGGCTGAAGTATTGGAAGGTTGAGGAACACGAACCGGTTCACCCGCATCTGAGGGCTGGAATGTCGCCTTCGCCTACACGGCTTAACAGGCGGAATGTCGATGAAGGCGCTGGATAGGTATGTCAGTGGCTTCGAGTGCGAGCGTATATGTAGGCCGCTCGCAGGGCGTCATGGGGAGAATGCAGCCAGACCATGGCATCGGCATCGACTTGCGGAACGCAAGGGAAAAGACTGCGACCGGCAGCCTCACCAATACGAAGACGTCCAGCATATGAACGAGGGAAGGCTTGATGGAATGCCTATGATGCTCTGCGTCACAAGGGAGTTGACCCTGATGTCCATCATGTCGGCGGAGTTCCCGTAGTAGTCCGCGGTGGGGAAAGCC
>NZ_CANMNP010000124.1 GCF_947499295.1 uncultured Roseibium sp. | reverse complement strand
GTTCGGCCAGTTGCTCCGGATCGCCCGCACCAGGCGGCGCAGGTGGGGGCGGATTTCTGCCCCACTCGGCCGCTTGGCCGGTCGCAGGACCGCACCGACGAACCGGCCGTCGCCATCGAACACAACAATCGGCTGGAAGCCGTATTCGTCGTAGTGGGCATTGAACAGGCGAAGCTGCTGGCCGCCATGCACGGCGTCAAAGGTGTCGTCGATGTCGAGCACGATCCGCTTCGGAACCTAGCGGAAGGAAGAGCAATAAAGGTAGACCATCACACGGCCCATGGCGACCAGTTCCCGAACGCCAGGCAGATTTTCCAGCCGGCACATCGTCGACTGGCGTCGTTGCCATCCTCGTACCCGGCGGCAATCATCTGCATACGGAAGCCGATCATATCGGACAAGCTATGGATGTCCTGGTCCGGGCAGCGCGGATCATCAATGCACCGCGCCAGACGCTCGGCGACACGCAGCCGCTTTTCCACCTCACCCAGAGCAAGAACCCCACTGTTAGAAGACAACATCCCGCCGTCAAAACGAGCGACGACCGACTTGCCGCCAACAGATGACAAACCGCTCAGTGGCGG
>NZ_CANMNP010000123.1 GCF_947499295.1 uncultured Roseibium sp. | reverse complement strand
CCCCACCGGGTTGTCGATCCCCGCGATGAGCTCGGGCAACGCGGTTTCGTCGCCGACCTGGTCTGTGGTCAGCATAGAGGCGACGATCTCGCCACTATCAGGATCATATCCGATGTGCAGTTTTCGCCAGGATTTACGGGTCTTTCCGGAGCCATGCTTTTCTTCCTGCCAGCCTGAGCCGCGATGGATCTTCAGGCCCGTGCTGTCCACGATCAGTGTAATCGGGCAGGACGGTTTCAGCCCGTCATCCACGACCGAAAGGCCAATTGCCCGGCGCGACAGTGTCGAGAAATCCGGCTCCGGCAAGTCGAGCCCCATCAGTTTCAGAAGCGACCGGACGAAACCCTGCGTTTGCCGCAACGGTTGGTGAAAGATCAGCCCCAGCGTCCGGCAGGCCTCAATCGCAAAGTCGGAATATGTCGGCTGACCGCCGCGCCCCTTTCGCTTCGGCGCCCGCCATTTTCCCGCAGCACCGTGCTCAAGCCAGATCGTAACATCGCCACGCGCCCGCAAAGCCTCGTTGTACTCCGACCAGTTTGCCACCGCATATCTTGCCTTCGGGAACTTGTCGCGACGGGCATCATTGAATTTGTAAGGCATCGACAGTCGCTCG
>NZ_CANMNP010000122.1 GCF_947499295.1 uncultured Roseibium sp. | reverse complement strand
TTATCGTCGCTTCAGTTCCCGTTTCATAGTGGCGGACAGCCCGCGCTTGCCGCCGGCGATCATGACCGAGCCCGAACCTTTATAATCATGGCCGCGATAGCCCTTGTCGACATAGATGCGGTCTGGATCAACGCCACTCATGGCTTTGGCCTGATCTACCGTGGCTTTGAGCGTGTGGCCATCATAGGGATTGCCCTCAAAGGATCTGGAGGCCAGCACCAACCCCTCCCGGTTCGTGGTTGCGATGCCGACCTTGCAACCGAACTCATACGGGGTGCGGGCCTTGCCTTTCGAGATGCAGACCACCTCGGGCGCATGCAGCGAATAGAGCTTATTCTTGTCCTTCGGCTTTTGCGCCAGCAAGCGCTCGACAAGCCCGAGCAGACGCGCGAACCTGGCCTTCAGGTACAGTCGGCTGTCGGTCGGGTGGACGATCGCCTTCGGCTGTACCGTGGTATCGACGGTGATCCGTTCCAGCGAACTCGGCTTGGCGGTCCCGGTGTCGAGGGCCACCTCAACGCTCGCCTTCAACAAGTCTTCCAGTCCCTCAGGCCCGATCCGCTTGCGCCAGCGTGTCATCGTGCTGGCGTCGAGCGGCGCTTCATGCTGGAAGAACTCAAA
>NZ_CANMNP010000121.1 GCF_947499295.1 uncultured Roseibium sp. | reverse complement strand
GCCCGTGGCTACTTGGGTAGTCGTCGCACATCTGTGGAACAGTAACAGCGCAGCGCAACGAAAAAATCAAAATGGCCTTTGCTGGAATTCTCAAGGACGAGGATGTGGCTGCAGCCCTTAAGGATTGCGCTGCTGCCGACTCTTTCAACTACAAGAACTTCTTCGCCAAGGTTGGCCTGAGCGCTAAGTCTCCCGATGACATCAAGAAGGCCTTCTTCGTCATTGACCAGGACAAGAGCGGCTTCATTGAGGAGGATGAGCTGAAACTGTTCCTGCAGAACTTCTCCGCTGGTGCCAGGGCATTGACCGATGCTGAGACCAAGGCTTTCCTCTCAGCTGGCGACAGTGATGGCGACGGCAAAATTGGAGTTGATGAGTTTGCTTTGCTTGTAAAGGCCTAAGCATTCATGGACCCTTGCCTTCGGACCCAGAGCTCTGCTTATCATCTTTTTTATATTTATTTATGAATGCCCTGCAAACTCGTCCTCACAAAGAACCATGTTCAATGTCTTGAAAAGCTATTTATTATTAATGTTGTTTCATTGCATTGTATTGTTCTGTAAAACTCCATCCATGTGCAAACTTACAATCTCATTGCACTTTAAGGAAATAAAAATATATTTGATTTAAA
>NZ_CANMNP010000120.1 GCF_947499295.1 uncultured Roseibium sp. | reverse complement strand
GAATGGAGAGCCGTATGCGCTGAAAGGTGCACGTGCGGTTCGGGGAGGAGAAGCGCTACTGCGCTTCTTACTCCACTAAAGATCATTGGCTGGGGTTGGTTCTATCTGTCGACCATTCTGGATGACTTCTCCCGGTACGTTGTCGCCTGGAAGCTATGTACGACGATGACGGCTGGTGATGTCACCGACACACTGGAACTGGCCCTTGAGGCCTCTGGCTGTGATCAGGCCGCCGTTCGGCACAAACCCCGCCTGCTGTCGGACAACGGTGCGAGTTACATCTCTGGCGAACTGGCTGACATGTTCGAGGCGCGCCATACCATCCGCAAACACAGGGAAAGACTGAACGCTGGCACCAAACCCTGAAGAACCGCATCTTGATGGAAAACTACTTTCTGCCGGGCGATCTCAACGCCAGCATCGAGCGCTTCGTCACCCACTACAATCATCGCCGATACCATGAGAGCCTCAGCAATCTAACACCCGCCGATGTCTACTTTGGGCGAGGCGAAAACATCCTGCTCGAACGAGAAAGGATCAAACGAAACACATTCAATCAACGGCGATTGCAATACCGCAATCAAGCCGCTTAAATTCAACAAACAAGATGGGACAATCTCTCCGCTAAATCACGCGGCTATCTGTTCCAAATACCCTGATGACG
>NZ_CANMNP010000119.1 GCF_947499295.1 uncultured Roseibium sp. | reverse complement strand
TGTTCACTCCTACTGAATGCAGGAACTTCTTCAAACACGCTGGATATGAATGCAATTAAACGCGACACGCTTTAGAGGCTGTTTAGTATGGTAATTGTATCTTTTTGTTGGTTTCAAAACTGGCTTTCAGGTTGCTGTTTGGAGTTTCATTGCAGGTGTAATTCCGCCGATGGCCATGTTTGGCCGCTCGTTGTTGTATGTCCATAGCTAGCGTGTTGCTTGGTCCTGAGCCTCTTCGATCGTCTTGAATATGTATTGTCCGTGCCTTTCATGACGGACAGTCCGATTATAGCGCTTGATATGGGCGTTCTGTTGCGGTTTGCCGGGCTGAATGTATTGCAAGCCGATCCCACGTCTTGAAGCCCACATTTGCAGGGCGGCACTAAAATTTTCAGGACCGTTATCCACCCGAGTGGTCAACGGCAGGCAGCGCCATTCGATGATCCACTCAAGCGTACGAATGACCCGCAGGGCCGGGATGGAGGTGTTCGCTTCAATGCCCAAACCCTCTCGTTTGAAGTCGTCCAGAACGTTCCAGGTTCTGGAACTGCGCCCGTCGCTGAGCTTGCGCTCATAGCGATAGCAGCTTTCGCTGATCTGGGAGGTCCGCTAGGTGTTTGATCCCAGATTTTGATGGTGCAGTCTTTTCTCCCGAATGGAAGGATGCACTATGGGACAGGTTTTAC
>NZ_CANMNP010000118.1 GCF_947499295.1 uncultured Roseibium sp. | reverse complement strand
ACTGAAGATGTCGTACTTCAGTACCTTGAGAAGCACATCGATAATCCTACCGGCATCAGCCGGTAGTGGTTTAGTTTTTCTATTTGGAGGCGCGACAGGCTTCGCCAGTCGGTAATTCTTTTCAAACCGAACATTGGAATCCACAAATTGAGGAAAGTGTGCCGCGCTTTAGGACGACTTGATCTCAAAAAAAGAGCGGCCGGCTGTGCGGTCGCTTCTTAGGGTAAATAAACTATGCAACTGATTGGGAGGCGTTAGGTCCAGTTGCCCAAGAACCGGTATCATCCGGAGTTTTTCTGCCCTTAGTGAATTTCAGTTTTGGTATTCTTTTTCTGGAAGTGGTTTATGTGTTGACCATTTTTATTGAGTGTTCTTCGTCCTTTCTGCAGGCGTCCTGGTCAGATGATTGCACAAAATTTAATCAAATACCCTGCAATATTTGATTTTAGAAGTAAATGGGGGCTTTTTTGAGGAAAATTATTGTCGATTTTGGGTGGCGACATTAACTATTGTTACCAAGCGCTAATATTTGAGGTCGTATCGGATAATTACCTCTGATCTTGGATTATGCAGCACTCATATAAACCCATGGATTGAACCGCATCGTGTTTGCTAAAGCGTGTCGCTTTTGATGCGATTCAAGGTTCCCAAATCAGTTGCTTTCTGATTCTCTTTCGGCGTTTGAAGGA
>NZ_CANMNP010000117.1 GCF_947499295.1 uncultured Roseibium sp. | reverse complement strand
GCTGCGAACCAAAGTCCAATGCCGATAGCATATTGGGATCCAAAGAAGATGCTTGCGCCCTGCGGCAAGCCTCGTGAAGCTCCGAGGAAGTGCGCCGCGGCCACCAGCGCCGCCACGGATCGGGACGGGGAATAGGCCCAGAAAGCGGGAAACAGCATTCCGGCCGGCAGCAGAAGCACGTTGCCGGACCAGCCGATTGCGCCGGTCGCTATGCCTCCCAGGACACAAAAGAGACCGCGCGCGAATTTAGGGCTGGAAGGTGAGAACTTCTCGCGCCAGGCCGAGAACACCGCTCGCCGGGATGGGTCCAAAATATCTTGAATCATAAGAAGCCACGTAATCGGAATGAACAAAGATATAGCCGGCCGGAACGATGCCCCTGGCATAGGCGGCCAATGGACGCCCCTGCCCGTCCTTCGCCTGGATGGAAGAATGCGCCAGGAGCTCGCCATCGATCGCAACCTGATTGCCCTCGATGGTTACAAGCTGTCCCGGCAAGGCCACAACGGTTTTGATGAGCGGTGCCATGCCGCCGTCGCACAGGCCCGCTGGGAGATACAGCCGATCGCGCGCCAGCTCGATCGCCGGCGAATTCTCCGGCGGACAGATGAACAGAGTGTCCCCCCGGCGAGCTTCCCTGGACAGCTCCTCGATCCGCCAAAGTCCAAGCGGAAAGCTCTGCGTGGTATTGATCCGGTAACCGCCGAGG
>NZ_CANMNP010000116.1 GCF_947499295.1 uncultured Roseibium sp. | reverse complement strand
GAACAGTTCGGATCGCTACGCGGCAAGACGGGAATGCTTGCGGGCAAATCCGCTCGCGAAGATCGCGAGCAGGCGTTGAACAACGTTCCGCAGCTTAGTGATGATGTGAAAAACTACATCCGTCTCAGGGCCGAGATCGGAGACTTGCGCACGGTGGAGCTGGAACGGGAGCGGGATCTGTCGCGTGTCGATGTGCCGGCGCTGTCGCCGGCGGCCGATGGCGTCTTGTCGCGGATCCGCGATGCCATCGACCGCAACGACCTGAATGCGGGCCTGTCCTTCCTCCTGGCGGACAAGATGGTGGAGGCCGAGCTCGGTGAAGTCGCCGCAAAGCTGGACCAGAGGTTCGGTGAGAGAACGTTCATGGCCGGTCTGAAACCGGAGGGGCCGGCCTTTGAGAAAGCCGCGGCTCGGGTTGCCGATGAAGACCGGGGCAAGCTTGCCGACGCATGGCCGAAGTTCAACGCGCTGCAGAAAGTCGATGCAAAGAAGCGTTCCCAGGAGAAAGCTCAAGCGCAGATGTTGAAAAAGGAACAGGTCAAAGATCAGGGCATGACCCGGTGATAGAGAAGGCGCGGCGACGGGGCAGGCGGAAAGCCTTGGCAATCCTGTCGCTTGCCGGATTAGCGGTTGGCGGCATTGCCGCTGCCGGTTTCCTCGGCGGTTACCGGATCAATACCACGCAGAGCTTTCCGCTTGGACTTTGGCGGATCGAGGAGCTGTCCAGGGAAG
>NZ_CANMNP010000115.1 GCF_947499295.1 uncultured Roseibium sp. | reverse complement strand
GCCGTTGCCCACCAAGGCGGCGTGAAGCTTTTCACCGGCATATCCGCCATCGGCAAACACATGGCGCAGCCAAGGGAAACGGTGGCGGATGGCCTTAATGAGACCAGGCGCACCGTCCCGGTCCTGGATATCGGCGGCATGAACCAGCACGAACAGCATCAGGCCGAGTGTATCGGTGATGATATGGCGCTTGCGTCTCTTGATCTTTTTGTCCATTGCCCGGCAGGGGATGCGAAGCATCGCCAAGAGGGGGCGTCATAGCCGCAAACCCCGCCGCTTTCCGTTGTTTTAACCGACTGGCTGTCGATGACACCGGCTGTTGGAGAGGCCTCACGTCCTTCCAGTTCCCGCGTGGCAGCAACAAGGATGTGGTTGATGGCCTGCCAAAGCCCGATGTCGCGCCAGGAATAGAAATAACCCAGTACCGTCGAGGCTGGCGGAAAGTCTTTCGGCAGTGCCCGCCACTGACAGCCACTGCCCGCGAGATAGAGGATCGCGATCATCACTTCCCTCATGTCGGTCGTACACGGCCGTCCCCCGAACTTGGCCGGCGGGATCAAAGGCGCCACAACGGCCCATTCCCGGTCCGTCAAATCGCTTGGATAACGAAGATGGTCCCGGTTATGTTGCTTGCGAGTGATATCATTCCAGGGCATTCGATCCTCCATCTTCTCGACAAAGACGGTTGAATCACAACTCGTTGATATCACTCAACTACTTTTAAATCTGGCTCTAAG
>NZ_CANMNP010000114.1 GCF_947499295.1 uncultured Roseibium sp. | reverse complement strand
CAGCTTTTTGGCGATCAGCCAGTCGGCCAGAGCCCAGGCCAGGTTTTCCGCGTCCGAACGCGTGGACCAGATCGCCGAGATTGTAACAGCGCTATGATCCATCCGACCCATGGGTTGAAGATATATATGGCAACCAAGCCGGTGGATTTTCGTAAAGGCCATGACGGATTGACAGCTTTGGTTCAGAGCCATTTACAGAGGAAGCCCTTTGACGGGTTGGTCTATGTGTTCCGGTCCAAGCGTGCAGATCGGTTGAAGATGAACTTTTGGGACGGATCGGGACTGGTGATGTCCTAAAAGCGTCTGGAGCAGAACCAGTTCAAATGGCCGAAGGTTACGGATGGAGTCATGCAGCTTGATCCAGCGCAATTCGAAGCGCTTTTTACCGGGCTCGACTGGCGAAGGGTAACAGCCCGAAGCGTCCGGCCACCGGCTGCGGCAGAGTGAATCAGGGTGTGCTTTTGGGCGGTGCAGATCGGAATGTTTTGCTATTGCTCACCCATGGATTTGCCCGCTGATCTTCCCTCGGATGTTGCTACATTGCAGGCGCTTTTGCGCGCCTCTGAAGCACGCGTTGTTGAACGCGATGGCCTTATTGAGCGCAAGGAAGACAGGATCATCCGGCTGGAGAAGCTCGTCGCCGACTACAAACGGGCATTGTTCGGCGCGAAGTCCGAGTAGGAGTAAGCGTCGCGGCCAAGGCTGTTGCCGTGAGCACTCCTATACCTGGTATTGTAGCCAGTCGCTGGCTGGTCTCGCACTGGC
>NZ_CANMNP010000113.1 GCF_947499295.1 uncultured Roseibium sp. | reverse complement strand
AAACCGCCAGAAACTTCCGCTCCATCGTCGCAATCGCCGCGGCCTTCATCTTGATCAAATCCGTCCACACGGCCTAGAAATGGAAAAACGGCTGCGTTGGCAATGGCGTCGGCCCGCTTCAGGTAGTTGGCGTGTCGACGAAACTTACATCAAGGTTCGCGGGAAGTGGACGTATCTCTACCGGGCGGTGGATAAGTTCGGCAATACCATCGATTTCTACCTCTCTGCCACCCGCAATACCAAGGCAGCGAAGCGGTTTCTTGGCAAAGCGTTGAGAGGTCTGAAAGACTGGGAAAAGCCTCATACAATCAACACAGACAAAGCGCCAACATACAGCGCGGCCATTTCCGAGTTGAAAGCGGAAGGCAAATGTCCCGAAGAAACCGAGCATCGCCAGGTCAATTATCTGAACAACGTCGTTGAGGCCGATCACGGCAAGCTGAAACAACTGATCCGGCCAGTGCGTGGGTTCAAAACGTTGAAGTCCGCCTATGCGACAATCAAGGGTTTTGAGGTCATGCTTGCTCTGCGCAAGGGCCAAGCCGGCATCTTCAACTTCACGAATGACATCCTTGGCGAGGCCCGTATTGTCGAAAGAGCGTTTGGCATCGGTCCATGTGCTCTATCTGAAGCCGTAACCATGTTGGAAAACCATCTTCAGGATGTCGAAGCTTGAACCGAGAGGCGCTAACACGCCGGAATCCGTCCAAATTCGACATTTGCAACAGAGCCGTTCTTTTCGCAGTTTTCTTTTATGTACGCTATGGAGTTTCCTACCGGGATCTGGAGGAAATCATGGAAGAGCGCGG
>NZ_CANMNP010000112.1 GCF_947499295.1 uncultured Roseibium sp. | reverse complement strand
GGAAAATGGGAGCCTTTGAAACTAAGAAACGAAACGTACCTTGGAACATCAAAATGGAGACCCAGCTGGAAATGAAAACCAGCAGAAAATGAAAGGTCTATAGATTTGCGAAACTACCCAGGCAGACCACCGCGCGGCCTTGGCGCGGATTTTTGAAGCCGGACCGATCCCTGCTGTGCATGGGGTGGTCCGCTGGCGGATCAAGGATCTGGTCGCCTGGCTCTATGATGAGTTCGGCTTGAGCGTCGCCGAAAGCACGGTGCGTAGAGCCTTGAAGGATATGGGCATTGTCAAGCTGTCTGCCCGTCCGCGCCACCATGGCCAGAACGAACATGCGCTGGAGGCTTTTAATAAAGTTTCCCCGTGGAACTCGAGGCCCTCAGAGCCCGTTTGGGTCCGCAGACACCGGTAGAGATCTGGTGGCAAGACGAGGCCCGGGTTGGTCAGAATACAAAGATCACAAGGCGATGAGCGCGCAAGGGAACCCGGCCCGTAGCCCCAAAGGATCAGCGGACGAAATCAGCATGGATCTTCGGCGCCATATGCCCGGCCAGGGGCACGGGAGCAGGTCTTGTTGTCCCCCGTTGCAACACGGCCATGATGCAGCTTCACCTCGATGAAATCTCTGCTCATGTTGCTCCCGGTGCGCATGCAGTTCTCATGATGGACCGGGCTGGATGGCACATGACCGGAAAGCTTCAAGTGCCGAACAACATCACGATCCTGCCTTTGCCGCCCAAAGCGCCGGAGCTCAATCCGGTCGAGAACATTTGGCAGTTCATGCGAGACAACTGGCTCTCAAATCGCGTCTTCAAATCCTAC
>NZ_CANMNP010000111.1 GCF_947499295.1 uncultured Roseibium sp. | reverse complement strand
TGATCCTGAAGCGCGAGACAGGCTCACTTGGGCCCAAACGTCAGGGCAATCCCGGCGTGGGTAAGCTTTCCAGCCAGCACGAATGGCTGAGGTCTCACGTCTCGGAGAACGGTGACCTGACGCTTGACGAACTGACTGTGGAACTGGCCTCGCGCGGTGTGACGGTTCACCGTTCGGCGGTCGATCGGCTGCTTCGCCGTCTCGGTCTCAGCCATAAAAAAAAGCCTGCTGGCCAGCGAGCAACAGCGACCTGACATCGCCGCCGAGCGCGACCTTTGGATCACACGGCGCAAGCCCTTCTTCGACAAGGCCATGGCGCGGCTGGGTTTCATCGACGAAACCTCCACCAACACCAAGCTGACCAAGCGCACCGGCTGGGCGCAGAAAGGACAGCGCTACCGGACCCACGCGCCTTTCGGAAGCTGGAAAAGCCAGACCTGCATCGCGGCCCTGCGCAGCCATGGCCTGACCGCCCCCTGGATCATCGATCGCCCGATGAACCGGCGCACCTTCGAGGTCTGGGTGGAAACGCAACTGGCGCCGACCTTGAAAAAGGGCGATATCGTTATCCTCGACAACGTCGCCTTCCACAAGAGCGACAGGGCCGAGGCGTTGATCACAGCGCGCGGCGCGTGGATGCTGTTCCTGCCGCCCTATTCGCCCGATCTCAACCCCATTGAAATGGCTTACGCAAAGCTAAAGGCGCTGTTGCGCAAACACGCAGCAAGGAGCTTCGATGCCATCTGCAATGCGCTTGGCGAAATCTGTGACCTGTTCACTCCTACTGAATGCAGGAACTTCTTCAAACACGCTGGATATGAATGCAATTAAACGCGACACGCTTTA
>NZ_CANMNP010000110.1 GCF_947499295.1 uncultured Roseibium sp. | reverse complement strand
GGCAATCTTCCATTCCTCCTTTCTCAATGCATTCCAGTCATATGCACCCCGGACCATCCGGGACGAGGCGCACTGTAAGTGATGTCTGTCACCCAGACCCGGTCGGGTTGCTCCACATCGAACTGCCGGTCGAGGCTGTTGTCGACGACCATGGAAGGTCTTCCGCCATAGCTGCCCGGTCGCCGCCTATATCCGATCTGGGCCTTGATCCCGGCCAACCTGGTAAGGCGCGCGACACGGTTCAGGCAGCACGTCTCTCCCTGATCAAGCAGATCGTCATGAAGCTTGCGATATCCATAGACCTTACCGCTCTCCTTCCACGCCCTGCTGAGCAGTTCCGTCTGGCGGATGTCTTCCCGGGCCCGTTTGCTCAGCGGGGCCTTCAGCCAGGCATAAAAGCCGCTTGGGTGGACGCGCAAGCAACAGCACATCGCGCGCACCGAAAACACAGAGCGATGCTCGGCGACGAACGCGTACCTCACTTTGCATCCTTGGCGAAGTACGCGGTTGCCTTTTTTAGGATGTCACGTTCCTCGGTGACCCGAGCAAGTTCATGCTTCAACCGGCGGATCTCCGCAGCTTGATCGCCTTCTCCCGGATCGGGCGACTTGGAGAACTTCTTCTTCCACGCATAAAGAGAATGGGTGCTGACGCCTAAACGCTTCGAAACCTCCGCAACTGGATAGCCACGTTCGGTGATTTGGGCCACCGCATCCCGCTTGAAATCGTCACTGAAATGGTTCGTGCCCATCATGGCCTCCTTGCCTCAAAATTAGGAAAGAAGGCGTCTACAAATCTAGGTGTTCAGTCCCGGCATTTGATGGATCGGATTAAGTCTGAAACGATCAGGTTCTGAAGTCCATATCTTGCA
>NZ_CANMNP010000109.1 GCF_947499295.1 uncultured Roseibium sp. | reverse complement strand
AACTAGGCTGTGTTGACAATTTAGCTATTTGAGCCATAGCATGATGCTTGCGAGCTTTATGAAGCCGATGAAATTGGCAGCGAGTTTGTCGTATCGCGTGGCGATGCGGCGCCATTGCTTGAGCTTTGCGAAAAAGCCTTCAATTCCCCATCGGTTTTTGTAGGCGACTTTGTCATAGGAGTGTTGATATTTGCGGTGGCAGCGCGGTGGAATGACAGCCTCTCCGCCTTGCTCCAGAATGACATCGTGAAGCCTGTCGGCGTCGTAGGCGCGGTCCGCGAGGACCTGGTCCGCGTTGAGACCAGCGATGAGACCGCAGGCGGGGGCCATGTCATTTTGCTGCCCCGGCCCAATATCGAAGCGGACCGGCAGACCTAAGGCACCGACTACAGCGTGGATTTTCGTGCCAACCCCTCCGCGGGAGCGGCCAAGGGCTTGGGTTTCAAGTCCCCCCTTTTACGAGGCCCGCCAGCAGCCTGGGCTTGTGCTCTGATCACGGTCGCGTCGATTGCTAACCACTCAAGATCTGGATCGCTTGCCACCGCCTCGAAGATACGCTCAAAGACGCCTGCCTCGATCCAGCGGTAATAGCGCCGCTTGACCGTTTGGTAGGGGCCGAACCGGTCCTCGGGCAAATCCCGCCAACGGGCGCCAGAGCGGGCAAGCCATAAAATGGCATTGAAAAACCGACACCCATCGCTGCGCGGACCCCGCTTGCCCTTGCGCCCGCCCGGCACAAACTCGCAAAGCCGCTCCCATTGATCATCCCGAAGTATCTCGCCTTCCACACCAGCCTCCAAAAGCTAGTGTTGAATCTGATTTGCAGACCTTTGGGAATCCCCTAACCCTTAAATTGTCTCCACAGCCTAGA
>NZ_CANMNP010000108.1 GCF_947499295.1 uncultured Roseibium sp. | reverse complement strand
TGCAAGATATGGACTTCAGAACCTGATCGTTTCAGACTTAATCCGATCCATCAAATGCCGGGACTGAACACCTAGGCAAGCGCGACGCTCACGCCGCGCAGCAGGACTGCGTAGATGGCCATCTCTTTAAGTTGAGACCGCCTCAACGCTTTTTTCCAAGAGCATCAAAGGCCTTGAGTGCAAGCGCTCATTTCCCAGCACGTTGACGCCGTCGATTTGTTGGGACGTGTTCGAATGAGAGAGCGTCCGGTTAGATCAGGCGGTAGTTGTTTTCGGGAAGTTGAAAGGCAGCAGATCGTTGATGTCTGCATCGGCGAGGAGCTATCAACGGCCAAAACCGGGACAAACGCTGGCGCCGAAGAGGACGGCACAGTCCCCGCCTCCTTGGCTGCCTTGATCCATTTCCTCAAAAGGTTTGCATTGACCCCATTGTCAAGCGCAAGACGCGATACCGAAACACCGGGCTCAAGACAGGACCCAACAAGACGCACTTTCCACGCGGGGTCGTACCAACGCCACCCGTCACGACCCACCTACCTTACATTCAGCTTCTGATTTTCTTCCATGAAATGGTGTCCACCTAACCTTGGCGGAAACCTAATGCATCAATGCGATCAACGGCAAAAGGAGCCGGGAAATTCGCGCTTACATTAGTTTGGAGTGAATTTTGTTGAGATCTTTTTTTATTATTCTGCCGCGGTGAAAGGGCGTGCCCCCCTTCGCTGAACAGATCTTCAGGACGTTCTGAAGGATCCGGCAGGTTGCTGACGAGGAAGCTGGTTGGTAGTGTCAAAGATCTTTCGCACTTTCGTTTTCGGGCGACGGCTCCCTGGGTTTGGTTTTACTCCTGGTAGAGCGTTGTCATGCTCATGTATTTTCGGCTTGACCATTTGCCGCCCGCGATAGGCCTGAGCCTGGCCG
>NZ_CANMNP010000107.1 GCF_947499295.1 uncultured Roseibium sp. | reverse complement strand
TATTTCGTCCGTTTCGGTTCGAGCCCAGTGATGCGGAACCGTTCACCGCGATCATCGAACTCTTTGCCAAAGTCAGACGGGTCCAGTCCATACTGAGGTGCGAGGATTTAGAACATTTCCCTGTCAGGCTCAAACAGCGAACCGTCTTCCATGGGAAGCCCGAGACGGATTGTGTAGGAAAGGCCAACGCGAAGATTGACATCCTGGAGATCATCGTCAGCAAAGCCCAGGCGTGAGATTCTTCAGGCGTTTTTTCTGAGGCTGAACGTTCCCACTCATGCCGCATCCTTCAAATCTTTCTTCGCCTTGTAGACCGTTCCTCGGGAAACACCCAACTCATGAGCGATCTCCGTTGGTGACAAGCCTGCTGTCAGCTTTTCCCGAATTTCCGCCATGCTGATTCTGGGTGGCCGCCCTCGGTAGACACCGCGCTGTTTCGCAGCTGCAATTCCTTCGGCTTGGCGTTCTCGGCGCAAGTTGGTTTCAAATTCCGCGAACAAGCCCAACATGTCGAAGAAGGCCTTGCCGGCGGCGGTGGATGTGTCCACCGGTTGCTCAGTCGCAGCCAAATGAGCCCCTTTTTCCTTCAAACGGGTGACGATGGTCTGCAAATCGCTGAGGGATCGGGCCAGCCGGTCGATCCGCGTGACCACCAATGTTTCACCGGGGTGGATAAAGTCGAGAATGGTTTTCAGCTCCGGCCGAGCATCAAGACTGGCACCGCTCTTTTGTTCCGCCCTCACCATGCCACATCCGGCCGCCTTCAACGCTGTCATCTGCGCATCAAGGTTCTGGTCCGTCGTCGATGTGCGCGCATATCCGATTTTGGAATGAGAAGTGTTCATTTTGGGTGTGCCTGTATCGATTTGTGTTCATTAACACGAAACAGACCCATAATGAACATCCTTCACAACAGGTCGGGTGTTCATGAGGCTTAGCGCTGGGGGTATACTCAAAATGACGTCAAGAGACACTAGGTGTTTGATCCCAGATTTTGATGGTGCAGTCTTTTCTCCCGAATGGAAGGATGCACTATGGGACAGGTTTTAC
>NZ_CANMNP010000106.1 GCF_947499295.1 uncultured Roseibium sp. | reverse complement strand
TTGAAGAAAGCCGTTGCTGCCGCTTCATCACGGGTTTCGCACAGCATGAAATCGACCGTATCTCCGTGCTTATCGACCGCCCGGTACAGGTACACCCATTTGTCCCGAACCTTGAGTGGAGTAAGAAGCGCAGTTGCGCTTCTCCTCCCCGAACCGTACGTGCACCTCTCAGCGCATACGGCTCTCCATTCAAACTTGGCCCATGGCTATGGCAACATCATGATAGCGTGAGGTGACGGTGCTGCGGGTTTCACTCCGGAAGATGTATGGATTGACCTCCGGATTGCGCCAGCGGAATTGAGCCTTTGGGCTTGAGACAAGCTGTTTCAGGTCTTTTCCGATGGCCTTGCCACGTTCATTGCGACCGTAGACGAGCCAGGTTTTCGCCTTGCCCGGTTCAGGGGCTCTGAACCACTTCCGCATCAAAGGTTTGATACGGCACCGGTACTTATGCCCCAGCCAGTGCGCCATTTTCCAGAATACGACATGGTCGATGCGCCGGAAGACGTACGCCCTAAAGTCGGTGAACTTGTAGAACGCCGCCCATCCCGCCAACTGGCGGTTCAGGCTGGCGATCATATCGACCGTACTGACGCTATGATTGCCAGAAAGGGTCTCGGTCAGTTTGCGGACAAACGCCTTGGCCTTTTCCCTGGGTATTGTTGTGACGACGGACATGCGTCCGTTCGACCCTCGCTTGCGAATGATCCGGTGCCCCAGAAAGACAAACCCGTCGTCGACGTGGGTGATATGGGTTTTCTCCATATTCAACGTCAACTTCAGACGGTCCTCCAGAAAGGCCCGGCATTCTTCACGGATCTCCATAGCATGGGCCTTCGTCCCCTTGACGATGATGACGAAGTCATCGGCATAGCGACAATAGGCAATCGCAGGTTTCCATTGCCGATTCTCCCGAACCGCAATGGGGCGTTCCTGCTGAATGCCGAAGTTCCATGCCCAACGATCCTTGAGGGCTTTCCGGTTCAGGTATTTCGCCTCCAGCCAGACATCGAACTCGTGGAGCATGATGTTGGACAGGAGCGGTGACAGGAC
>NZ_CANMNP010000105.1 GCF_947499295.1 uncultured Roseibium sp. | reverse complement strand
GCAGCTGTTGTCGGTACGGTTGAAGAAGAGGGACTGACGGACGGCAATGAAGACACTGTCGATGCCGATGGCAATGATGGTGATACGGATGGTGGCACGGATGGCGAGCTCGATATCGTTGGTCCAGCTGTTTCCGGCAACCTTCAGTCGCTTGTCTCTGTTGGTGCGGATGACGATCCCGACATTGGTGCTGGCCTTGCCGAGTTCAGCCTGATCAGCGATGTTGCAGCGCTGCAGACGGCTCATAACCTGACCTCTGCAGGCGTTGCGGTGACCTATGCGGTCACGGGCGATGCAACGACCGGTTACACGCTCACGGCAACAGCAGGCTCGGATTCCGTCTTTACGCTGTTGGTGAATGCTGACGGCAGCTACACGTTCACGCTGCTCGGTCAGATTGACCACGGCACCGCATCTGATCCTGCGACACCTTCTCTTGAAGAAACGCTGACGCTGGACTTCTCCTCGATCCTTCGGGCAGAGGACGGGGACGGCGATGTGATCGGCATTTCCGACGATCGCTTTGAGATCAACATCATCGATGATGTTCCGGTCGAGACCTTCAGCAACGATGACAACAATGTTGTTGGTACCGTTGAAGAAGAGGCGCTGACGGGCGGCAATGAAGATGCTGCTGATGCGGACGGCAATGATGAAGACACGACAGGTGGCGGTGGCCGTCCAGGTGATCTGACACGGACCAGCGCAGTTGCGACGGGTGACCTTCAGTCGCTAGTCTCTGTTGGTGCGGATGCGGACCCTGATGCGGGTGCAGGTCTTGCCGAGTTCAGCATGGTTGGCGATGCGGCTGCTCTTGCGACCACGCACAATCTGACCTCTGCCGGTGTTGCGGTCGAGTATGAACTGACCGGGGATGCAACAAGTGGTTACACGCTTGCGGCAACTGCAGGCTTGGAATCCGTCTTCACGCTGGTTGTGCTGGCAGACGGGACCTACACATTCACGCTTGAAGGTCAGATTGACCATGGTACAGCGTCTGATCCTGCAACGCCTGCTGATGAAGAAACGCTGACGCTGGACTTCTCCTCGCTTCT
>NZ_CANMNP010000104.1 GCF_947499295.1 uncultured Roseibium sp. | reverse complement strand
GGCCCCTTTCCCGGAATTTAGCATCATGAGATGCGCTCGAACGTGGGACGTGCGAGGGAAGTCATCTTGTTGAGGACCGAGACGCCAATCCGGCTCTCGGTTCTCTGATTGTCCAGGGTGCGTGATCTCAACCTTTCCCCGATGACGGACTTCCAGCGGCCCATGAGCGTTTCCACGCGCGCTCTCTTGTTATATCCGCTACTCTTTTGCCAGGCCATGCGGCCATGGGCCTTGATCGCCAGAACATCCAAATCCCGCGCGGTGGGGGCGGTCTCGGCCTCAGGGCCGGCAACGGCCGTTTTCGGCGGTGGGATGATGATCTCCACATAGGCAAAGCGCCGCATGATTTCGGTCCGGGTGGCGGCGCCGTCATAGGCACCGTCCGCAAGAAAGCGGTGCACGGGTTCGTCAATCTGGTCCAAAAGACCCGGTACGGCCGACGGATCGCCGATGTCATCTGTCGTCAACTCGCTGCATGCGATCTGACCTGTCTCCAAATCTAGTCCCAAGTGCAGCTTGCGCCATGAGCGGCGCTGTTGTGTCTTGCCATGCTTGGTTTCCTGCCAGTCTCCCGTCCCAAAGACCTTCAGGCCTGTGCTATCCACGACAAGGTCAAGGGGACCGAACGCCTTTGATCCTTCCCGTGGCAACGGCGCAAGTCTGCTGGTTCTGCGCGAGAGCGTGGAGAAGTCGGGAACGGCCAGCTCAAGCTGCATCAGCTTGAACAACGAGCGCACAAACCCTTGAACTTGCCGCAGAGCCAAATGGAAAACCGTCCGGATCTGCAAGGTCACCGTGATGGCAAAATCTGAGTACCGGCAGGGCCGGCCCCGCTTCCCGGTGGGCCCCACGCCCCACTGATGCTCCACGCTTTCATCAAACCAGACCGTGATATCCGCCCGCCGACGCAAGCTTTCATTATACTCGGTCCAGTTTGTCACACGACACCTGGATTTGGAAAACTTGTGACGGCGCGACGCGTTGTATTTGAAAGGCATTCAACAAACTTCTGAAGACACTCAACGAAGAGCACGTAGGCACGCAAACCCATTTATGCAACAAGGCC
>NZ_CANMNP010000103.1 GCF_947499295.1 uncultured Roseibium sp. | reverse complement strand
TTGCAAGATATGGACTTCAGAACCTGATCGTTTCAGACTTAATCCGATCCATCAAATGCCGGGACTGAACACCTAGATGTCATTTTGATTTTCCTTTTTGTGGTGTGACGGTTGCCGGTCTTGTGCCAGCGTCCCGCCGATGGGCTGCGCCTCGGCAATCTGATCTGGCCGAAATGCATATTTCGGACGGAACAGAGTGGAGAGGGCGAAGCCCGACCCACGGGCCTGACATGGGCTGTCAACGGATCGGAGCTGAGGGGGTGGTGCGGCCCGCAGGCGGAGCCGAGGACACGGCCCCTCTGCGCAGACGACGCCATAGGCGGCGCTTGTCTGTTGACCGGCCAGGGCAGGTCTGTTGGGCGGACCAATCAAATGAAAGGATGCCTGGCCCCCTAGAACGAAGCGGAAGGGGCCCAGACGATCGGATCCACTTCGAGCCGCGCGCCGCGCGCGGATCTCAACGTTGCACTTGAATTGTGAATCCACCCCTTCAACGTTAGAATAAATTTACGAATGCACAAAATATGTTCCTGTATAAATTTTTGAATCTATTAATTCGAACTATTGAATAAATAGGTAAACATAGAATAGGCAACAAATGGCTAACACCAATCTGACCGTATTATCGTACAAAAATACAAATTCACGCAAACAACTACACAACTATATATCCCGCCAACTGTAAGGAAGCCAACTGTAAGGAAGCCAACTGTAAGGAAGCGGTTTTGCCTGAAAGCTCGCCCCGCGAGGAGGCTTACAGATCGGGCTTACGGTTCGCAGAAGGCCACTGCCGAAAGGTTCGACCAGCGCGTCAAAGTTTAATTCAACCCTTCCTGATTGATCCGTTGTGAAGGCAGAGCCACCTACTCGTTGGCAAGTTGGGCCATCACCAGCTTTTCAAGAGCCAACACAAAGCACAAAAGGGTTTTTCTGGCCCGCCGAAAACGCGGCAGGACACCTATTTGGTTTTACCTTTTGGATCATTCGAGCAAAAAATCAAGAAAAGATAGAACGCAATAAAGCAAACAATTGAAAGCAAAATAAAAATTCACCTAAAATATAAATGCAAAAAATAGAACCTATATTACTAAACCACTACCGGCTGATGCCGGTAGGATTATCGATGTGCTTCTCAAGGTACTGAAGTACGACATCTTCAGTG
>NZ_CANMNP010000102.1 GCF_947499295.1 uncultured Roseibium sp. | reverse complement strand
GTTTCGCCATTCTCGTATCCCTTCAAATCAATGGGATACACCTTAGTAACCTGTCCGAATTTCAGGGACCACTTCAGTAGGCACTGAACCAGATTCATGCAACAACGCTCCCTTGGTTCATCTGTTTGGCCGCACAAGGTCGCATCTTCAACTGTCCCGCACGCCAACACTCAGACCGCCACATACGAATAGGTTCTGGCCCGTGATCCAGCCGGACTGTTCATCTAGGAAGAACATTACTGCGTTCGCCACGTCTTTTGGATCCCCGACGCGCCCCAGCGGTACGGTGTTTGCAAGGTCCTGAAGACCCCTCACATCTGTGGCCCCACCTCGCCCAAGATCGGTATCCACCGGACCTGCGCTGACCACATTGCAGGTTATTCCACATTGAGCGTGTTCAATCGCCAGACTCCGGCTTAACGCAATCAGTCCGGCTTTGGTGGCTCCGTAGAGTCCGAATCCCGACTTACCCAGGACGGTGCGGCTGGAGATTGAGACAATCCGACCCCTTTTATGTGTTTGCATCGCAGGCAAGACCGCTTTTGTGCAAAGCACCGCAGATCTAAGGTTTACCTGAACCAATCGCTCAAGGAGATCTACGTCTAAATTGTCTTGCTCCCCTCCATCGGTGCCAACGTTGTTGACGAGGCCAAGAACGTCAAATCGTTCAGTGATCTCCTTGAGTACTTGCTCTGTCGCAGTCCTGTCAGAGAGATCGCATTGGTATTGGTCCGCTTGAAGTCCGGTATCTTCTGGCTCAAGCGAAATCGAAATCACTGCCTGTTTGGCTGCAGCCAATGCTTCAACAATCGCTCTGCCGATCCCGTTGCTACCGCCGGTTACAAGTGTTGCTATAGGCTTCTTTTGTTCTTCCATTGAATTACACTTTTCTTCTTCAGTCTAAAACTATATTCACGCCGCCATATAACACAGTGTTGCGCAAATCCTGAGCCGATCCGCAGAGGTCCCTTCCCCAGAATTTGGGCATCATAAAGATACGCTCGAACGTGTGGCGTCCGAGGGAAGTCATTTTTTTGAGGACTGAGACGCCGATAGAGAGGGAGCGGTTTAGTAATTGGAATTCTAAGTCGCTCCTCTTTCTTCGCCCTCCCCGTCCTCTTGCTCGGTTAGCGAAGCGCCCGGCGTGCGCGTTGATGCCTGCGACTCCAAAATCACCGGGCCAAAGGCGGATCGGGTGCGGT
>NZ_CANMNP010000101.1 GCF_947499295.1 uncultured Roseibium sp. | reverse complement strand
TTTGCAAGATATGGACTTCAGAACCTGATCGTTTCAGACTTAATCCGATCCATCAAATGCCGGGACTGAACACCTAGACCTGACAAACAGAGCTTCAAAGGCCGTAACTTTCAAGTAAAATCGAAACTTCTACAACTAGATTTCTTCCGTTATGCCATATAAACGCCCTCGAACAACCTTTTATCCTTCCAATTCTAGTCACACTTTCCTCCCACGTTGAAAGGGCCACACAGGCATATGAGTTGAATACACAATCTCTACAGGAGATCTATAATGCTTAAAAATACAATGATTGCCGCAGCCGTTGGAACATTTGCGATGACCTCGGCGGCTCTGGCCCAAACGCCAGAATTCAGCACGGTTGATGCTAACGAGGACAGCCTTCTCACACTTGAAGAACTGAACTCCGCCGGGGTGCCCATCACCGAGGATATTTTCAAAGCCGCCGACACGAACGAGGACGGTGCTCTGGATAGCGAGGAGTACAGCCGCATTGAGCTGTAATCGCGCGATTGCAGGTTGAGAGGCTGTCCGGGAGTTTTTCGTTCTTGTCTCCCGCTACAGAACTTGACGAACCGACGTCTCCAACGTGTTAGGCTGATCCAACCGCCCCCTTGGGTCAGCCTAATTTGCAAAACAAGCGCCACGAAAATCTCAGCACACACAGTGCATGACAATCACCCTCTTGTTTAAACACTTTTGCGAAGGAAGTGGTCACATGAACGTCCTGATAAAGCTTGTTACGCTTACCCTTTTTGTTATTACACTTGCAGCCTGCAATCAGGAAACTCCTGACCAGCAAGGAAGTGCGCCAGAACAAACTGACAATGGCGGCATGCAAGACGGTTCTGCAAATGAGGGGTCTTCAACTGACCCAACTGCTCCGGCGACCCAATAACGGAAGAGGGCATTGCCACCATATTCTTGTGCAGACCAATGTCCCCTTGGAAACCGTTCTTAGTCATCTTCTCAATTGCATTCATTGGGGTACTGTTCGTTATTGCCTTTGGCTCATGAGTGAGCCGTCAGGATTCTCAGTGTATGTACTAATACCAGCGAGCGCAGAGTTTGACTCAGTTTTTGGGGTTTCCAAAGAGGCCCAAGTCTGAATCCATGGGTTCCTTCGATTCGGAGGGCCTTGTTGCATGGATCGCCACGCCGCAGTATCTCCAACGTTCACTCTGACGCGAGCGACTGTCGATGCCTTACAA
>NZ_CANMNP010000100.1 GCF_947499295.1 uncultured Roseibium sp. | reverse complement strand
GCAAAATCGGATACTCCAAAACCTCTGCCCGCGCATGCAACATCAAACGCTTAGCAATTGTTCAGGGCGAACTATTTCAGGTTCTCTTCCGGCTTGGTGAGAATGCTGCGGACGGCGCGGAGAGATCGTTGACCGGCGGCGTTCTGCTGATCGGAAAAGACAACGTGCGCAATAACACTGGTGATGAGCTGTTCCGCATTGGTGCGGAAGAAGTCATCGGCGCCGGATGCGAGGCGCGGCTTTTCCGACATGAGCCAGGCAGCGACGGTGGCAATGTCCTCTTCAATTGACGATCCGAACTGGCCGACCCAATCCCGAACACTAAATCCGATTTCCGGGTGTTTGGGATCGAGACAGTAAATGTCCTGATCGAGAGACAGGCGGCTGTCACTCACCATTGGCGCTATCTCCGTCGAAGGATCGAGAACGACCATCGAGCCGGGATATTTAAGGCAGGTCGGAATGACCACCGATGTCGTCTTGTAGCCGCCCGATCCGGCAAAGACGATACCGTGTGTGGAACCGAACCCCTGGTCGAAAGCAACGAGGGGAGCCTTGCCGCCTTTGCCCCAGGTCTCTTTATGGCGCGGATCGAAATTGACTTCGGTTACGCTATCCTTGTCGACCCGATAGCGCTCACCCAGGACAATACTGCCTTGCTCAGGAAAGATCTTTGCGGCCGTCGCGTTGTCCATCCAGTCGTTTTCGCCGCGGATGGCCCGTCGGCCGGAAATACGTTTCGGCCAGTTGACGCCGAAAGCCGTGTTGCCTTTCAAACGGACGGAGCGGGTGGAGGCTTGAATGCGCTCCTATCCAAGCGCTGAAGAGAAAGCCGTAGATTGTGGTAAACCGGAGCCGGGCGCGAGGTGGATTAGGCAGTCAACCAGCTTTAGATCGAGGACCCAATTGATAGCAGATCGCCACTGCCATATTTTTTTGAATCACATGGGAATAGGCCGCAGTTTGTTCGCGCGCACACCGATTTGCCCAGGCAGAGCGCTTTGGCGCGTCTCGGATGAAACTTCCGGTGACAAGTTTTACATAAGGAAAACAGAGCTATGAGCGTTTGAACGCCCCGCGTAACTTGTGTTCGCATTTTTTTGCGAATGGGCTAGTCATACATCTACTGAATGGGCTTTTTCAGAAATTGAGATGCGCGCCTAGGTGTTCAGTCCCGGCATTTGATGGATCGGATTAAGTCTGAAACGATCAGGTTCTGAAGTCCATATCTTGCAA
>NZ_CANMNP010000099.1 GCF_947499295.1 uncultured Roseibium sp. | reverse complement strand
CAACCTATGAATCACTTTGAAATCAAATCCGGAATCCCAAAACATATACCTGAGTCAATTCGTCCACACGGCCTAGCTCATTGAGCCCGATCCGCGTTGTATGCGTCGTAGTAGCGATGCCGAGCGAGAGTCGCTTCGACATTGAGCTGCTCCAGGACCTCGGGGTGTTCATCGGCTTTGAAAGCCTTGAGGAACTTCTCGTAGATTCCGGCTCAGTGCAGAATAGTACGTTAAGATTGGTTATCCGGCCAGAATTGCCAAATGCTGAGCGGCTCAAACTCTTCTCCGGTCATTCCCTACGCGCAGGTCTCGCCTCTTACGCTGAGGTCGATGAACGCCATGTGCAAAAACAGCTTGGACACGCCTCCCTCCAGATGACCAGGCGGTACCAACGTCGAAGAGACCGGTTCCGAGTGAATTTGACGAAAGCCGCAGGGCTTTAGTGGTGGGAGTTTCTCTCAATTTTCATTGAGCTTGTTCGCCACCTCATCTCTGGCCTTTCACATTTTGTTTTCTGGGCCATAGAACTTTTGACTGTTCTAAACTCGGCCATTCCACAATTCTCTTACGCCCAATCGTTTAAGTGAACTTCTCCACGTCAATATCCATGGCGGCATGGGGCACACCGATGATTGCAATCTCTGCCTCCAAAATTAGATAGAAGATGACATGCTTGCCTTCGGGAAAGCTCCGATAGCCGTCGGCAACTTCATCACGGTTCTTCCCTATGCCGGGATTGTCCGCTAACCACTGCATCCGAACCGCAATTTGCTCGAGATAGGTTTGCGTTTGCGCAGCCCCCCACTGGTCCAGTGAATAGTCGGCAATTGCGTCCAGATCGCGCAGGGCTCTTTGAGTGAGACGGTACTCACCCACGTCGTTCGACAGCGCGAGCTACTACGTCCTGAGGAGACCACTCCGGTACAAACTCCCCTGCCCTTGCTTGTTCTGCGCCTGGTGCGAGATGTTCGCGCAAAGCCTCCATATTTTCTGATTTGCTCTCAAGCTCACGCAAGCCTGCACGGACCACTTCGCTTGCAGAGGCGTAACGCCCGCTCCTTATTTGGTCCTGGATAAATCCTTCCCAGTGCTGGCCAAGAGTCATGCTTGTAGATGCCATATCAAATCTCCAATATTCATTATGAATATATTCGTTTTCCACCGAATTTCAACTACCTTCGGCGTCCGAGCGAGGAATCACAATGGCCTTGTTGCATAAATTCTTATTCGGCCCGCAGCGGCCCCTTTCCCGGAATTTAGCATCATGAGATGCGCTCGA
>NZ_CANMNP010000098.1 GCF_947499295.1 uncultured Roseibium sp. | reverse complement strand
TCCGGCGGCAACAGCAACGGCAACTCCGGTGGGAACGGCAACTCCGGTGGCAACAGCAACGGTAACTCCGGTGGGAATGGCAACTCCGGTGGCAACAGTAACGGGAATTCTGGTGGGAACGGTAAAGGTCGGAACTAGAGAATTGTAGTTATTGATGCACGTATTCTTGAGCTTTTCTAAACTCATGAAGAACAAAGTTCTGAATGGCGTAGGAAAAATACAACCTTAAATAAAAATACGTATTAGATAAAACTTTTAAGGGAAAATCGTTGTTAAAATAATGTGAATGTTTTGGAAATGCATTGTTAATGCTTCAAGAAAGCTATTATGAGCTTGAAAATGATAGTTTTTTATTTCTGCAGTTCACCTGAGGTTAATTCGTGAGGTGTTAGCCTTTGCATAGATACAAATCTATAGCTCAGGGCTAAAGCTATGAAGATATTGTCAAGTCCATTTGAGAGTGGGCGTCGCAGTCAGGTCGTTGCTTTTGTCATAGCAGCGGTGGTCATGCTGTCGCTGCCACTCTCTAACAGTGTGGCACAAGCTGAGGCTTGGGTTGTAAAGAGGGTGTCAGGCATTGCCTATTTTGTCGCGCCGGGAGTTCAAGCTTTCCGTGTCAAACGAGGGATGGTCTTCGAAAAAGGCTACACAATTGGCACGCGGCCAGGTGCGCGCGCGCTCATTGCGCGCGGAAGCGAGACAATTTCTGTCGGTCCGAACACGACATTTGCAATCTCAAAGCATCGTAGCCGGGGTGCCAAGACAACTCTTCTCCAACGCAAAGGCAATATTGAAGTCGACGTGAAAACGCGGCAACGGAATCACTTTACCGTGGAAACACCGTTTCTTGCCGCTGTTGTGAAAGGCACAAAATTCGGCGTTTCGGTGAATACCAAACGCGCAAGGGTTTCCGTCCAGCGCGGGCTGGTCGGCGTTGAGGATTTTGCATCTGGTGACCGGGCGGACGTTGGCGCAGGACAGTCTGCATCCAGTGCGCCGGCCACAAGAGTTGGGCTTCAGGTCGGTGGCAGGACGAAGCCTGCAGTTCGGCCAGGGAGCAAGCGGGCACCTTCATTCCAGACCCCCAAAACCAAGAACATTCCTTCGGCTGATGTCTCTCCAAATAATGGAGGAGGCTTCTTGAGTAATTTCTTCAGCGGAAATGGCAATTCCGGTAACAGCGGCAACGGGAATGGCAACAGCAATGGCAATTCCGGTAACAGCGGCAACGGGAATGGCAACAGCAATGGCAATTCCGGTAACAGCGGCAACGGGAATGG
>NZ_CANMNP010000097.1 GCF_947499295.1 uncultured Roseibium sp. | reverse complement strand
TGGGATGGCAAGGTTGTTGGTCGTGGCAAGGTTGCAACCGATCCTGTGTCGTTGCTTAAGGCGCTGAAGGCGCACTGGCACTTGTCCTGAGCGGATCGTGATGGAAACGGGCACCTGGGGGCATTGGCTGGTGAGGGAGCTTGGCAGACTTGGCGTTTGTGTTGACCTTATCGATGCCCGTCAGGCGCATGCAGTGATGAAGCTGCAGCACAACAAGACGGACGCCAACGATGCGGACCTTCTGGCGGAGATCGCGCGCACCGGGTTCTGCCGTCCTGTTGCGGTTAAGAGCGAGGCCGCCCAAATGGACCGTACGGTGCTGAAGGCCCGTCAGCACCTGGTCCGCCAGCGCCGCGATACGGAAAATGCGATCCGCGGGCTGCTTGGCGCGTTCGGGCACCGCCTGCCCAAGGGAACTGGCAAGTTCGCGGCCCGTGTGCAGGCGGTCTTGCAGACATGCCCCGCTCTGACCGGCATTGTCGGTCCTTTGCTTGAGGCGCGGACGGCTGTGATCAGATGCCTGGACGATCTGGACGGTGAAGTCCGGGAACGGGCTTCGCAGAGCCCGGCCTGCTGGCTGCTGGCTGCTGATGACAGCACCGGGCGTGGGGCCGGTGACGGCGCTGGCCTTCGCCGCGACCATTGACGATCCGGCCCGGTTCGCCAAATCGCGCTCGGTGGGGGCCTATGCCGGTTTGACCGCGCGGCGCAACCAGTCGGGGGAGATGGACTGGTCCGGGCGCATATCGAGGCACGGCGATGCGATGCTGCGCAGCCTGCTCTTTGAGGCGGCCAGCAGCCTTTTGACCGTCGTGCGCAAGGCCCATCCCCTGAAGGATTGGGCGCGCCGGATCAGGAAACGCAGCAGCCACAAGAAAGCCTGCGTCGCGCTGGCCCGCAAGCTTGCTGTAATCCTGCACAAGATGCTGGTGAGCGGGGAAGCCTTCCGCTGGCCGCTGACCCAAGAAGACGCTGCTGCATAAGGGAGACAAACAACAAAAGAGATCCGCGCCAGCGCGGAGACTGTCGCCCCTCACCGGGACGATGACTGAGGCGAGCCAGCGAGTTTGGTTGCCAAGCCGAGACATCGGCAAGGGCGCCTAATACCTTGGGAGGCCAAAGTCAAAGGGTCCTATCATGAAGCGCTCCACAGACCCTGCGGGCAGCAACTTCGAAGACAACCGTGAACCCCGTGAGGAGGCAACAAGGCTTGGGACTTGATCTTGAGGCCGGAATTAGACAACCAAGCGCAATTGATCCGAACCGATGAGCCCATTCCCGCCTGCTGATTGACATTATGGTCC
>NZ_CANMNP010000096.1 GCF_947499295.1 uncultured Roseibium sp. | reverse complement strand
GATCACCTGCTCCGCAATTTGAGAGCTGCACAGGCAATCATAGCCTCTAAATCAACATCATTCCGAAGGTGTTACGGAACCGAACTCACCAGCATGGCCGTTCTCAAATGGTGTCAGGAGACTGGCGTCGAATGGCACTACATCCAACCTGGCAAGCCGATGCAGAACGGTTTCGTTGAAAGTTTCATGTATAGACGGCCCCGCGGGCGCAAGTGTTTTGAACATAACCTGCATCGGCGGGTGCGTTCATGTATTCGGCCTGTTCGTGCAGCCCATACATGACTGCTGGCCCTGATGGTGTCCGCGGATCGAGGCCTCATCAACAGGACGCGCTTTGGCGCGCTTAAAACTCTCCGGGCTTTCTCGATCCTCAGCTCTGCCGATTTGTCATCACTTAGTCATTGCACTTGTGCCATCTCTTCGTGTCGCAGTTTGTTCGATTTTCAGGGTTACGCGCTCCGGAACACCTCTCCGGTAGACAGCATCGCCCAAATAGCCCGGGCGAGCTTGTTAGCCACCGCCACGGCAACAACCATAGGCCGACGCCGTTCTAACAAGGCCTGAATCCATGGGCCATCTACACGGGAACGAGCTTTGGATATCGCACCACGGTTCGAGCCACTAAGACCAGCAAATGTCGAAGATACCGATCACCTTGTTTGGTGATACCGCCGAGCCTGTGCTTGCCAACTGACGAGTTTTGGCGTGGCGTCAGGCCGAGCCAGGCTGCGAACTCGCGCCCTGATCTGAAGGCGGACGGATCCGGAATGGTGGCGGCAAACGCAGTCGCGGTTATTGGCCCTATCCCCGGTATGGTCGCAAGCAAGCGGCAGATCATATTTTTCTTGTGAATCTCAACCAACCGGACGTCGATCCCGTCGATCTGCCGGTTCAACGCATCCAGTTGGCCGATGAGGGCATCCAAGGCAAAGCACGCATCATCGGGTAAATTCTCCCGTATCTCGTCCAGCTTCGCGATGAGCACATCTACCCGGTGCCGGCCCTGCGCGACAATGACGCCATACTCAGCCAAGTGTGACCGGAACGCACACGCGGCCATAGTTCGCTGCCGAACCAAAAGGCCCCGGGCTCTATGCAGCATCAGTGGCGTCATTCTTCGCACCACGCCGCACGAAGGGTTTGACATAGCCTGGAGGGATGAGGCGCACATCATGACCAATCTCCGATAGCTGGCGGGCCCAGTTGTGGGCAGTCGCACAAGCCTCAATGCCGATCAGGCAGGGCGGCAAAGCCTTGAAAAACGGTAAAAGCTCCCGGCGCGTTAGCCTTTTACTCTCAATCGCCCTGCCAGTTGCA
>NZ_CANMNP010000095.1 GCF_947499295.1 uncultured Roseibium sp. | reverse complement strand
CCGCGCTTGGATGAAAGGGACAGAACAGATGGTCGAGGGCGATGAACATAACAAGTTGGGGGATATTGTCGGCATAGGCCGGCGGATGATCTAACCAGACGCTCTCCCATTCGAACACGCCCCAACAAATCGACGGCGTCACCTTAGCAACCTGTCCGAATTTCAGGGACCACTTCAGAGAACCAGTCCGATTCAACGATGACCATCGTTGTCGACAGCACCGGCAATGTGACCGGACACTACCCCCGATAGCTAAGCGGATAACACATGTACCAGGAGACTGCCTGGATGATCAGCCAGGCCTCGAACTGTCTACCTTTGAAGTCACCCTTCGATTGGCATTTCAGTTTTTCAACGATGCCACTCAAAATCATCACTCGGAACTCCAATTTCTGGAGCGTCCTTTCAACAGCCAAACCCCAAGGCGTGGTTAACGCGAAAAACTTTGCGACACGCTCGGTTCAGGGTGTTGGGGATCGTATAGGTCCTAAACGAAAACGTCGTCGTAACTAAATTCTCGGCCGGTCATGTTTTCGAAAACAATAGTCGTGTCGCCATAAGAAACTGTAACCTCGAAAAGATCTGTCCTTTGCCAATCAAATTCGCTATCGCCGAACAATTGTATTTTATCAAATTCTTTACGCGAGAAGTCCGTTACGGCATGGTTGCCACCTTTATCGTCAAAGATAAAAATGTCAGCGTTCCTGCCACCTTCGCTAATAGTGGTGCCCTCATCCCGAGCATCAAGTGTATCTTTTCCTTTTCCACCGCTCATCCAAACATTGCCACCACCGGAAACTAGGACATCATTTCCACCTTTCCCCTTCAAACTAGAAACTAAAGTGCCGAACAAGACGTCGTCTTCGGCTGTTCCTTCGCTAACGAATCGTTCCGGTAAAATACTCATTGAACACCTCCTGATAATTTGAGATCAAATTAACACAGATAGTTCAAATCACTTACCTGTGTGGCGCATCAATGTGGGAGGCAGATGTGACCACAATTAGGGATAGAAAAGGTTGTTTCGAGGCGGTTCTATTAAAAAAACTATCTCAGCCCACTTTAGGGTATAGACATAGCACCACTTTGGCAGATCCTTCGGCAGTGTCGCACATTTTTCTTGATGTGAGACCAATGGCTTTGTCTTGACACAGTTATCCTGCGAGTTTGATGAACTGGCGGTAAGCGGGCACACCCGGCTGGTTCAGTTGTCCCTTGCGGATCATGCGCGCTGTTTCAAATCCCTCAAGGGTGGCACTTGCTGAATGGAACACTTTGAAGCCCATCATCGGCCTGGTCAGTTTCTTGATGAACCGGTGGTC
>NZ_CANMNP010000094.1 GCF_947499295.1 uncultured Roseibium sp. | reverse complement strand
GATCCCGGTCTACGGCGAAAACCGGGGGGAAGATGGAACATACAAAGAGCTGGCCAGCCAACGGCAGCAGACTATCAGCTCAAACAGGAGTCGATCCCAGCAACAACGTCATGACGGAATTGGTCCGTCTGGAGAACGGTCTGAACAATCTTTCGAGGAGCTTATCAATGAGCTACATCAAAGCCCAGGGCCGCATGACCCCAGTTTTCATGTCAATAGTGAGAGCAGTGAGAGCTTTGATTTCACTAATCAAGACGTTTCGTTATCAGACCCTGTTGCAAAATACATAAACATACTTGATGAGACCAATCCGGCCCCGCAAGATTGGCAAAGTGATGATAGATCAATGCCAGACCTGGGCATGGAACAAACAGGCATTAGCCAAGAGCAACAAGTTTCTA
This sequence comes from uncultured Roseibium sp., assembly GCF_947499295.1. Lineage (GTDB taxonomy): Bacteria > Pseudomonadota > Alphaproteobacteria > Rhizobiales > Stappiaceae > Roseibium. The sequence goes on along the minus strand of NZ_CANMNP010000094.1, from coordinate 922 downwards.
CTGATGTGCCCGCATCAAACATTCAGCGCCTACAAGAGACGCTCTCTTCCCAAAATACGCCAAACAGTCCCCTATACGATCCCCTGGCAGAGTTGATAGATGGCGGCGAGATCCCCGTGCGGGGCGACGAGTTTTTTGATGAGCTTCATCAAAGCGCCGGGTTAGGTCCGTATGACTCCAGTTTTCAGGTCAATAGTGAGAGCTTTGATTTCACTGATCAAGACGTTTCGTTATCAGACCCTGTTGCAAAATACATAAACATACTTGATGAGACCAATCCGGCCCCGCAAGATTGGCAAAGTGATGATAGATCAATGCCAGACCTGGGCATGGAACAAACAGGCATTAGCCAAGAGCAACAAGTTTCTACTGATGTGCCAACATCAAACACTAAGCCCCTACAAGAGACGCTCTCTTCCCAAAATACGCCAAACAGTCCCCTATACGATCCCCTGGAAGAGTTGATAGATGGCGGCGAGATCCCCGTGCGGGGCGACGAGTTTTTTGATGAGCTTCATCAAAGCGCCGGGTTAGGTCCGTATGACTCCAGTTTTCAGGTCAATAGTGAGAGCTTTGATTTCACTGATCAAGACGTTTCGTTATCAGACCCTGTTGCAAAATACATAAACATACTTGATGAGACCAATCCGGCCCCGCAAGATCGGCAAAGTGATGATAGATCAATGCCAGACCTGGGCATGGAACAAACAGGCATTAGCCAAGAGCAACAAGTTTCTACTGATGTGCCCGCATCAAACATTAAGCGCCTACAAGAGACGCTCTCTTCCCAAAATACGCCAAACAGTCCCCTATACGATCCCCTGGAAGAGCCTACAAATAAAAGACCGCGCTTGGATGAAAGGGACAGAACAGATGGTCGAGGGCGATGAACATAACAAGTTGGGGGATATTGTCGGCATAG
>NZ_CANMNP010000093.1 GCF_947499295.1 uncultured Roseibium sp. | reverse complement strand
TGAACTGATGCGGTGGATGCCCCCACCCAGCGGCATCGAGTATACCAAGACGGTTCTATATTCACCGAGCGGAGGGGGCATCAATGACATCGAAGATCAGCATTCTGGCGATCGACTTAGCAAAAGGCAGCTTTCAGGTTTGTGCGGTCGGATGCGATGGGACGGTTCTGTATAATCGTGCACTGTCTCGGAACCGGTTGGCGACACTTCTGGGCGAGCAGCCGGCCTGTGTCGTTGCTATGGAGGCATGCGCCACGTCGCATCACTGGGGCCGGATGGCACAGTCTCACGGTCATGAAGTGCGTCTGGTGCCGGCGGCGTATGTGAAACCGTTCGTCAAGCGCCAGAAGAATGACCGCGCGGACGCGGAGGCTATCGCAGAGGCGGCCATGCGTCCGACTATGCGGTTCGTGGCAGTGAAGAGTGCCGAAACCCAGGGCCGTGCCGTCGCGTTCCGCACCCACCAATGCTTGGTCCGGCAGCGCACTCAGCTCATCAACGCGCTCCGCGGACATCTGGCCGAATTCGGGCTGGTGGCGCCGAAGGGACCGGCGAGCCTGAAATTACTAGAGAATGCGCTGGCGGACGAGAGCAGCGACCTGCCTGACCCCGTTCGGGAGATGGGGGCGGTGTATCTCGAGCAGATAGCGCGGCTGACCGACGTGATCGAACGGCTGGCAAACGAGTTGGAGGATGCATCGAAGACAGATTGTGAGTTGCGGCGGCTTTGTACCATCCCCGGGATCGGCCCTGTGACGGCAGGGGCCGTTGCGGCGTTTGCGCCCGACCTCGACACTTTTGACAGTGGGCGGAATTTTGCGGCCTGGCTCGGCCTCGTGCCACGGCAGAGGTCCACGGGGGGCAAGGCCAGGCTGGGGGCGGTCAGCAAGATGGGGCAGACCGATATCCGCCGACTGCTAATCGTCGGAGCGATGAGCGTGATCCGCTGGGTGGTCCGAAAGGGTGGCAGTTCGAATCGCTGGCTCGCTGCCCTCGTGGCACGCAAGCCCAGGATGGTCGCGGCTGTTGCGCTGGCGAACAAAATGGCACGGATGATCTGGGCCATGACGACCAAGCAAGAGGATTATCGAATGGCGTGACCTGAAACCGAGAAGGAAAAGGCACGACATGGCCGCAAGGCCTGGGTGAGCGATCGACGAGGAGTACGCGACACGGACTTCGAAGTTCAAGGCAGGGAAATTCAGCCCCGGGGCTCGAGCGCTTGCAGCTCTCTGAACCGATGTGAACCCAGCTTTCCGAACAGCATACCGGCCGGTGGCGTTATCGAAGGCCACAATTTGAGGCCTGACACACGTCCGATCGAAGACCCCGCCGAAAAATCGAAGATAAAGCTTGCCAAACAGGGGGCATCCACACACGTCTTGGTATACTCGATGCCGCTGGGTGGGGGCATCCACCGCATCAGTTCA
>NZ_CANMNP010000092.1 GCF_947499295.1 uncultured Roseibium sp. | reverse complement strand
TAATGATCATTGTGATCTTGAATAAGACCGTTGAGAGATTGTCTAGGCAGTTCTCCAGACGGACCCGTTCCGTCATGACGTTGTTGCCGGGATCGGCTCCTGATTGAGCTGATAGTCTGCTGCCGTTGGCTGGCCAGCTCTTTGTATGTTCCATCTTCCCCCTGGTTTTCGCCGTAGACCGGGATCGCGCCGCCCTCTATCGACCTCGCCAGGGAATTTACATCCTTCTGAAGAACAGAAATGGAATTCTCGCCTTGCGCACGGAGGGCACTGGCAACATGGATTCCCCTCGCGCTATTTTTTCCTGATGCGTCTTTGATGCCATTGGTCAGGGCAGCGATAACCCTCTCCAGCTTTGTTGGTTCGCCATTTTCAAGTTGAACCGGGGCTACCGTTTTGTTGTTGAGCCGGAAGCCGTCCGAGCCCTCAGCATGGCCTGGATAATGATCATTATGACCTTGAATAAGATCGTCGAGAGAGTGTACAGGCAGATGTTCGGACGGACCAATTCTTTGATGCAATTGTTGCGTGGCCCGGCTCTTGATTGAGCGGACAGTCTCCTTCCGTTGGCTGGTCAGCGTCTTATATGTTCCGTTCCCCTCCCGGATTTCGCCGTGGACCGGGATCGCGCCGCCCTCTATCGACTTTGCCAGGGAATTTACATCTTTTTGAGCAACAGCAATGGAATTCTCGCCTTGCGCACGGAGGGCGTTGGCAACATGGTTTCCCCCCGCGCCATTTTTTCCTGATGCGTCTTTGATGCCATTGGTCAGGGCACTGATAACCCTCTCCAGCTTTGTTGTTCCGCCATTTTCAAGTTGAACTGGGGCTACCGTTTTGTTGTTGAGCCGGAAGCCGTTCGAGCCCTCAACACGGCCTGGATAATGATCATTATGATCTTGAATAAGACCGTTGAGGTTCAAAGGGTGAGAACTATTCATAGCAACCCAATCAACATAGAAATGTACATCAAGTTGAAATTAGATATCAAAATAATATGGTCATATTTATTCAAAACTTTTACTTGAAATCGCCAAATCCAAACAAATTGTGTGAACTTCTGACATCGACGCCTCCAAATAGGATTAAAACAAAACCTATCTTTGCACATCTGAGCCAGCGGCGGGCGTCTACATCATCAAGCCCTTTTGCAGCGTCGCGCTTTGGGCGTGTCGCAAAGTTTTTCGCGTTAACCACGCCTTGAGATTTGGCTGTTGAAAGGGCGCTCCAGAGGTTGGAGTTCCGAGTGATGATTTTGAGTGCCATCGTTGAAAAACTGAAACGTCAATCGAAGGATGACTTCAAAGGCAGACAGTTTGAGGCCTGGCTGATCATCCAGGCTGTGTCCTGGTACTTGCGTTATCCGCTGAGCTATCGGGACCTGGAGGGAATGTTCCTGGAACGCGGCTTTGAGGTAGACCACAGCACCATCAACAGGTGGGTTTTGGCGTATGCGCCGCTGATCGAAAAACGGCTACGCCGGATCGCCACGCCGCAGTATCTCCAACGTTCACTCTGACGCGAGCGACTGTCGATGCCTTACAAATTCAATGATGCC
>NZ_CANMNP010000091.1 GCF_947499295.1 uncultured Roseibium sp. | reverse complement strand
GGAATGATGTTGATTTAGAGGCTATGATTGCCTGTGCAGCTCTCAAATTGCGGAGCAGGTGATCATAGCCGGGTCTCAGGTCCCTACAGTGGTTTTGCACCAAACCATACCGCGAGGGAGACCGACTATGACCGATGCCAGTATTGCACAGACCGAGCCTGTTCTGGTGGCAATTGATATTGCCAAATCACGCCACGAAGTCTTGCTGTCCATTCCCGGCAGAAAGCGTCGACGCCGCCTGACCGTTTTGAACCAGCTCGACGATTTCAACCGCTTGATCGCGCTGCTTCGTGATTATGGCCGTCCTGTTCGTGTCGCTTTCGAAGCCACCGGCAATTATCACCGTGCCCTGGCCTACAGGCTTGGAAGCGCAGGGTTTGAGGTGAAGCTTGTCTCTTCGGTTTCACTGGCACGTACCCGTGAAGCCTTGAACAACAGCTGGGACAAGAACGACCCGAAGGACGCACAGGTCATTCTTCATATGATGCAAATCGGGAACGAACAGTTCTACCATGACCCGGTGCTGTGCGGCACGAACGATCTTCAGGAACTCTCCAAGACCCACGACATTGTCTCGCGCTCGAAGACCGAGCTTTGGCACCGGGTTTTGACCCATTATCTGCCGCTGTATTTTCCCGAAGCAGAACGTTTTCATCGCAGTTCACGCAGTGACTGGTTCTTTGCCTTCCTGGAACGCTACCCATCACCGCATTTTATTTCTGCCATGAGCCAAGAGGCATTCATTGCCGACGCTTGGGAGGTTGTCGGCCGCAAGGTCTCAAAAGAGCGTTTGCTCGCAGATATTTATGAGACCGCCAAAACCTCCGTCGGTTTACCAATCGCCCCAGATTCCGATGCCGCAAAGATGTTCCGGATGGTTCTGGCAGAAGGGCGCAGCCTGATTGCGCAACGCAATCAGATTGAAGGGCGTGCCGAAGCTCTGCTGAAGGAAAACGCAGACTACACTCTTCTGACATCCATCCCCGGGATAGGTGCCATCAATGCGCTCACCATCTTGGCAGAGGCCGGAGACCTACGCCGGTTTCAACATCACCGCCAGTTCCTGAAGTTCTGTGGCATGGACTTGGCGACGATCCAGTCTGGCACATTCCGAGGTCAGACCAAGCTGTCAAAATACGGAAACGCCCGATTACGGCGCACCCTTTGGATGGCTGGGCAGGTCGCGATCAATCAACGCACCAACAGCTTTAGGGACAAGTTCGAGCGTTACATCGCCAAGGATCGACAAAACACACATTTACGCCGAAAGGCCTATACCGCAATTGCCGCCAAGATGGCCCGAACCGTCCACGGGATAATCAAACGCGGCGAGCCCTATCGCCCCTTCTTTGAGGGGTGATCGAAAGCAGAAGGACCCTTCTCTGATCGGGCCGTAGAGGCAGGCATCTGACCTCGTAGATAATGTTCAGGCCTTCTGCTCAACAACCTAAAGATCTCGTCTTAAGGACGGTGAGAGCCGCATAAGCGTACTCTGTGTTTGTTATGGGAGAGACATGTTGTTGACCTAAATGCCGAACTGATACACTTTCAAACATGCTGAAAAGCTTCAGCATGACAATGACCTGATGCCAAGTCTGCTAATCATTCCGAATATAGGACGTTGTC
>NZ_CANMNP010000090.1 GCF_947499295.1 uncultured Roseibium sp. | reverse complement strand
GTTCATCGAACTCGCAGGATAACTGTGTCAAGACAAAGCCATTGGTCTCACATCAAGAAAAATTTGCGACACTACCTGCCGATTTTGCCCGGTGACAGCAGCAGGGCATCCGACAAAAATTTTAGAAAGAACCGCTTGGCCGCATTCAGATCGCGCTTTGCCGTGAGCAGAAAATCGACCGTATCTCCGGGCTTATCGATGGCCCGATACAGATAGCGCCATTGGCCCTTGATGCTCACATAGGTCTCATCGATGCGGACCGAGCCGCAATGTGGTTTGCGGAAACGCCGCAACCGTTTCTCCATTAGGGGGGCGTAGGTTAGAACCCACCGGTTGATCGTGCTGTGATCGACTTCAAAGCCGCGTTCCAGAAACATTTCTTCCAAGTCCCGATAGCTAAGCGGATAACGCAAGTACCAGGAGACTGCCTGGATGATCAGCCAGACCTCGAACTGTCTGCCTTTGAAGTCACCCTTCGATTGGCGTTTCAGTTTTCAACGATGTCACTCAAAATCATCACTCGGAACTCCAATTTCTGGAGCGCCCTTTCAACAGCCAAACCTCAAGGCGTGGTTAACGCGAAAAACTTTGCGACACGCCCTTGGAAAATCGTTCATAGCTCTTATGCAAAAGCTTTGTGAGAAAATGAACAAATAACATAATATGATCGTGCCCGGAAATTCAAACGCACAGCTAAGGCGGGGTGTTTGGATTATCTTGTAAATACCGGCCGATATCTAGATCCTCCTCATCGAAGCCATCTGCCGGATTTATCTGTGACCTCTCTTCGTCCCCCAGCCCGATTTCATGATTTCCGGCTAACAGATCCAGGATCTCTTCAATTGACCACCCCCCATCAGAGGTCAAGTTGTCCATATGGAAAGGACCGATGCCCTGGTCCGGCTGTGTGAGCTCCTGACAGATCTGCTGAATATCCACTGGGTCTACGGGATGCTGATGCTCTCCTGAATTTTCCAACAGAAGCGTCCGTATCCGATCTGATCGCAAGGCAAGATCAAAGCGTTCAGGAACTTTCAACACGGAGTTCGGACGGTCGCTGACCTTGACCAGGGAACTCAGTTTTGCAAAAGGGCTCTCCTTGCCAATCACTTGCGGTATGAGCGTGGCATGCGTTTGCAGGACCTGGAACATCTTGGCAAGGGCTTGAGGGGCGTCTTTTCCTGCATTCGTTAGCAGATAACTGATATTTTGGAACTCTACCGGTTTGTCCTTACCGACCACAGCACTGAGATCGTCAAGAGGCTTGTCAAGCACTGTCAAGAGCTTCTTCAGAGCCTCCGGTGCCTGGGCTCCGGCACCGCTCAGCATGGAGGACAGACTTGTGAGCGGAACACCCTGCTCTTTAAGTTTGTTCAGGCTAGGGCTGGCCTCTTTCAGCACTTTCATGAGCTTCTTCAGAGCCGCCGGTGCCTTGGCACCCGCACCATGAAGCATGGCGGACAGGCTTGCGGGCGAAACACTCAGCCCTTTAAGCTCTTCCAGGCGGGGCCTCGCCCCTTGCAGCACTGTCACGAGCTCATCCAGAGCCTCCGGCGCCTTGGCTCCGGCACCATGAAGCATGGCGGACAGGCTTGTGAGTGGAACACCCTGCTCTTCCAGGCGAAGCTTCGCCCCTTGCAGCACTGTCACGAGCTCATCC
>NZ_CANMNP010000089.1 GCF_947499295.1 uncultured Roseibium sp. | reverse complement strand
CCTCCAAATCACGTCGGCAACCTATGAATCACTTTGAAATCAAATCCGGAATCCCAAAACATATACCTGAGTCAATTTGTCCACACGGCCTAAGCCTTTCGACTTGTCTCTGGCGCGCATTGTTGAAGAACAGCGTAAAATTACCATAAGTTGTACGATTAAGTTGATGAATTGGCACAGTAATTCCATGTGTAATTCCAAAATCTGCAGCCAATTCAGATAACGCTCGCTCATTTAGATCTTCAATTTGAACAGGGTCACATTGCCAAAGAAGAGGTTTGTGATTGTACTTGCAGTATTCCGGAAACTTGTCAGCGGCCAAGATCTTTTCATTGTTCAGTACGGTCTGTAGCACTTGATTATTCACGAAGTCGCCGATCGTACGTCCATGATCGACTTTATCACGCACGCCATGGCTTCCTTTCAAAGGTGCCGCGGAGCAGAAAAACGCACAGAAAGGCTCAAGTTCTTCAAACTCTGCAAGAACATGGTCAAGACTCTCACGTTCGTTATTTTCGGAACTCAGATTGTCTAACAAACGAAGGAAATTCACGCTGCACATCCTCGATGAGACATTGGCAATATCACCACATGGCGAAGAGAATTAAACCCAAACCTAACTGTGCTTTCCATTGAGGTTGTTCAATGATTGGGGATCAGACGACTGATCGGTGTTTTGAAGTTAATGCCGCGGTGCGGTCGCTGGCAATTGTAGATATCGAGCCACCGTGGCAAGGAAGTGTTTCTTTGTTGTGAGGTCTTGTACCAAAATCCGTAAGCCCACTCCTCTTGCAGGATGTTGATGAAGCGTTCCGCCTTTCCGTTGGTCTGCGGCCTGTAGGGCTTGGCGCGGTGACCTGCTCCCCTGAAAGTTCCTCGTTTTGAGGTTAGTCTGTTCCCAATTGAAGGAAACAGACGATGAAGCGATCCAGGTTCTCTGAAGAACAGATCATCGGTATTTTGAAAGAACATCAGGCGGGCATTTCGGCCGCCGAGCTTTGCCGCAAATACGGTGTCAGCGATGCAACCTTTTACAAGTGGCGCTCGAAGTACGGCGGCATTGAGGTGGCTGATGCCAAAAGGCTGAAGTCTCTTGAAGAAGAGAACGCAAAGCTGAAGAAGCTGCTCGCGGAGTCGATGATGGATGTGTCGACGCTTCGCGAGATGCTCGGAAAAAACTTCTGACGCCTGGCTCAAGGAGGAATGCCGTGAGCTGGGAAATTGGGACCAGGGGCTATTCGCAACGCCGCGCCTGCGGGTTGGTCGGTATCGACCCTCTCCCCAGACTGACGCCAAGTTCGAGTTAGTTTTTGAGTGATGGCATTTTCATGCCGCAGTGTCTATTGCGGGCTGGCCTCCTGTTGCAAATTCGTCTGGTGTGAGCCAGTTCAGGGCGGAATGGGGCCTGAACGTGTTGTAGTGCTGCCGCCAGTCTTCGATGATTTGTCGTGCCTCTGACAAGGTCGAGAACAAATTCTCGTTCATGCACTCATCCCGCTGCCTGCCATTGAAACTTTCGATCAGAACATTCTCATTCGGCTTTCCTGGCCGGATGAAGTGAAGACCGATACCGGTTCGTTTCAATGCGCGCACTAAAAATGCTGCGCGTGAAGTGATTGCTGGTAGTAAAGTCAAAGACCCTCAGCCAATTGACTGAGGGTTAAAGTGCATCAATACACATACGTGCAGCGTCTGTTATGCTGCGGCAACATTCTCCAAAAAACGATCCACTGTGAGTTTCAAGGATGCCGAGTTTTCGGTGCTGGCGGTCGA
>NZ_CANMNP010000088.1 GCF_947499295.1 uncultured Roseibium sp. | reverse complement strand
TCCCTTGGCTGCGCCATGTGTTTGCCGATGGCGGATATGCCGGTGAAAAGCTTCACGCCGCCTTGGTGGGCAACGGCCAGAAAACGGCCGGTTTGTAACGAATGACCCATCGGTTCAGTGTTGCGTGATCCACATCGACGCCGCGCTCTTCCATGATTTCCTCCAGATCCCGGTAGGAAACTCCATAGCGTACATAAAAGAAAACTGCGAAAAGAACCACGTCTTTCGGAAAATGTCAGCCTTTGAAACTAAGAAACGAAACGTACCTTGGAAGTAAGATCGGCGATGCCGTCTCCTATACCCTGAATAGATGGAGTGGTTGCCGCTCTACCCACCCGACGCGTTCTGTTGGAGGATCGTCGGGTTAAGGCCAATGGGTGGAGAGGAAGGCGAGCATGACCAAAGAGACGATGATCGGGATCGATCTGGCCAAGAGTGTTTTTCAAGTACACGGAGCTTCCATGTCCGGACAGATAGAGTTCCGGAGGAAGCTGACGCGGCAGCAATTTCGCAGGTTCATGGCTGAACAGGTTCCGGCGACGGTCGTGATGTAGGCATGCGGCAGTGCTCATTACTGGGCGCGCGAGATGGCCAAGCTGGGTCACGAAGTAAGATTGATCGCACCTCAGTACGTGCGCCCTTTCGTGAAGCGGCAAAAGAACGATGCAGCAGATGCTGAGGCGATAGTCATCGCCGCTCAACGACCGGAGATGCGTTTCATCACCCCGAAGGACGAAGATCAGCAAGCGCAGGCTCTTCTTTTTCGAGCAAGAGAGCGACTTGTGCGTCAGCGCACAGAGCTGGTGAATGCGTTGCGTTCAGTGCTTTATGAGTTCGGCCATCCAACACCACCGGGCATTGGGCATCTGAAGCGGATAGTGGCGATCATCGAAGCTAAGAACAGCGATTTGCCCGAACTGGTTGGCGACGAGTGCCGTGATCTTCTGTTGCAGATCTCCGAGAAGACGCAGCGGATTGAGACCAAGACCAAACAGATCGGTGTTCTGGCAACTCAAACCGATACGGCTCGTCGCTTGCAAACGATGCCAGGTGTCGGACCAATGAGCGCGTTGGCCGTTGAGGCTTTCGCTCCGCCGATGGAGAGCTTTCGGCGCGGACGAGATTTCGCGGCCTGGCTGGGTCTGGTTCCGCGACAGCACTCGTCTGGAGGTAAAGAGCGGCTTGGCCGTATATCGAAGGCTGGGCAGGCCGACATCAGACGGCTCCTAATCGTGGGCGCGATGTCTCGTCTGAATTGGCTGGGGCGAAAGACGATATCAGAGAAGTCTTGGCTGTCGCGAATGTTGGCCAGGAAGCCGAGGATGCTGTTGGCCATTGCGTTGGCAAACAAGATGGCACGGGCGATCTGGGCCATGTTGACGAAAGAGCAAGATTATCAGGATCCGGCGCAGGCTGCTGCTGCATGACAGAGGTGCGGCGCGGGGCAGTGTATTGCCGGTAATGGAGGTGTGAGAACGTCGACGATCCATATGGGTAAAATGATCGAACAGATCTGGGTCAGGAAAACCAGATAGGGGCTTGGAGCTATCAGCTCGCTGAATAGATTTGGACTTGATCCGCTGATCACCATATCGGCCAGCGGCTTCCTGAATGCCGCAATAAAAAGGCCTGACAGAAGACCGCACTCGATCGCACCCAAGGATCAGAAACTTCTTGCATTACGAGCGGCAACCACAGAAGCCCCTAGGTGTTTGATCCCAGATTTTGATGGTGCAGTCTTTTCTCCCGAATGGAAGGATGCACTATGGGACAGGTTTTA
>NZ_CANMNP010000087.1 GCF_947499295.1 uncultured Roseibium sp. | reverse complement strand
GATCAAGGCCCATGGCCGCATGGCCTGGCAAAAGAGCACCGGATATAACCAGAGAGCGCGCGTGGAAACGCAAATGGGTCGAATGCCCCGCTTGAGGCCGATATCGCCGCACTGCCATCAATCACCAAACAGCAAAAAGCCATCGCCGAGGAGGTCGACGATGCGGCGCGCAAATACATATCCGGCACGCTTCGTGACCAGTTGCTGGTGGAGATCGCGGCCGTCGAGGACCTGTCAGGAAGAAATGGTCATTTCACCGTTGAATTTGGCTTCGATCCTTATCGGAACAAGGATGCACTCGATGTCCTGGTGGTCGGGTATGACAGTGCATTTGGATCCGGAGATGGGTATGTTCAAGCCGCAGTACGGATAGAAGGTGGCGCCCGACCCGACCCCGTTCCTGTCGAAGCGCGTGAGATAGTCCCTTACATGGCAGACGAACTCCCAAATGGTGCTGATCTCAAATTTGGTGGCGTGACAACGGTCAAGCCGGAACGCACCTTCTGGGAAAAGGTGCTGATCCTGCACGCCATGACGGAAATGACGGAAAAACGCGCTGCGGATAATGACCCCGGCCGAACGGTTCCTGATCTCAATCGCTATTCCCGGCACTACTATGATGTCCACCAGAATTGGCGGCATTCGGAGTATGGCGGAAGACAGCCTCAATGCGTGATCTGGCCGAAGCATGCCGTCAGCACAAGCAGCTCATGTTTCGTGCGCCTGATCACCGATACGAACGGGTCCGCGGATGAGAATGCAAGAGCAATCCAAGTGATGATGATCAAGCTAGCCGCGGCCGGAACACCCCGTGGTATTGCCAGGGCGTCACAGCTCGATAACTTGATAGGGATCCGGTGTGCGGACTTCATCCACTGCCCGGCAGGCGTTGCGATGCAACGCTGAGAGGGAGGGCCAGCGGCCAAGCGTGTCGCGCAAAAAGGCCGGACAAATGACCGCTCGCAACATGATCGAAATCACAAAAGAAAACTCTTGCAAAACAGGGGCTGTCCACAAATGGCAATACCGTGGACACTGGCAGCTATCATTCGTCTGGCTGGCTTACCTGTCGACAGCGAGAATTTTTCGGCACAAACATAAACGCTGAATGATTTGGGCGAAAGAGCGTGATTTCTTTCGTAAGCGGTTTGAATAGGAAGTGAGCGTATCGGAAGCCGACCCGTCGACTATGAGAACGTGGGAAAATTGCTTCATCGCCATTTCGCTGTGCGTTTGATCCCTTCACGGGTCCTTGCTTCCGGGTCTGGATTGAGTGTGATGTTGGTGACCACGGCGCCGCTATCTTCTCCATGCTTGAGCACGTCCTCCAGCTGTTCGGCGGTTAGACCGCCGATGGCGACGAGCGGCAGGGCCCCAATCGAGATTGCCAAATTGTCTGCTGCCATTGTTTCGGTTATGTGTTCCTGATGAAAATTTGGGCCGCTTTTTCCAGTTTAAAGGGCTTTCGTTTTCCTCGAGAAGTTATCGCCTATGTCGTATAGGCCTATCATGGATCTGCGAGCAGGTCTTCAACATCTGCCGTACTCAGCGCAAACCGATGATCCGCCCAAACCGCGTAGGAAATGATCGACATGGCAATCCCCTACGCTTTCATCAACCCAGACTGTGACATCTCCACGCCGGCGCAGGCTTTCATTTTAATGCAACAACGCCGTGTCTGTTACGGAAAAGGGCGGAATGCCTACGCTAAGGAAATTTCGGCCATCTGTATTCGCCTAGGTGTTTGATCCCAGATTTTGATGGTGCAGTCTTTTCTCCCGAATGGAAGGATGCACTATGGGACAGGTTTTAC
>NZ_CANMNP010000086.1 GCF_947499295.1 uncultured Roseibium sp. | reverse complement strand
CTGATCTGTGAAGATGAGCCAAAATCACTCCCTTAAGCAATCAGCCAATCTGGACCCATAGGTGCTGACGCGGAACACATTGGTACGTCACAGTTCGCAACCCTCATATACGCATCAGCGCTATCCTTGCGATTGTATCTGTTGGCCTTGGCGTGGTTGGTCTTGTTCTTGGGGGGCTTAGCCTCTTTCATTCTCCGTAGCCTCCTTCCTCTCGCTAACTCTCCCGGCTAAAGTTACCCGAATTTCAGCGAACCATACGGAGCCAGTGGTCTGCTGGAAGAGTTTCTCTGGATCAAATCAACAAGGCCGTGTGAGTAGCTTGTGTCACCTTCAGAGGTGTGGTCGATCCGTCGATCTACAAGGACTATGTCCTGACCGTGCTCTTCCTGAAGTGCATTTCGGATGTCTGGAGGGACCACTATGAGAGCTACAAGTAGGAAGAAGAACACTCGGCAGCTGGGTGCCGACATTATCAAGACGCTGGAGACTCGCGGCGAAACTTCACCTGCCCAGTGGGGGGAACCCGCCTGAGCAAGGTCTCCGATTGGCTGCTCAAAAATATGTACCAAACATTTCTTCGTTCAGAGCTCCCCTCTGTGTTACTTTTGTGAACCCTTCAGTCTCGTCGCGGCCTTTGACGGTGGGTCAGGTTGTACCGCTATGTTTTTGTGTCGGTACACAAAGCCATCTCCTGGCTGATCTTCGGGCACATCTAGCTGCTGCTCACTTACCAGAACTATGTACCGAATTGTATGTAACTCAATGCCTTGTAGAACTCCGCCTGCATAGAGAGCAGCCTGATTTCTTGCGGTTTCTGCGAAGTTTTCGACTTGGTCTTGGCTAAGTACCTTTTTCCACTCCGTAAGTACAAGCCCATCTGAGATTTCGATATCACGTTCTTTTACTTGTTCGCCATATATAAGATCGGTTCGTGCACGTTGACTATGTGCTTTGAATGCGAAGATGCCGTGTTGCAGCAAATGGATTGCACCTAAGGCTTCACATTGCGTCTCACCCTTTCCGAATGCATGAGCCCAGTCTTCTTGAACGTTCTGACTGGTGGCAATAGACCATTGCAATTGAAGTAGCGCTCGCTCGAATGTTTTGCGAATGATAAAATCTGTATTCTGAAGGTAATAGTCGACCTCCGATTTCGTCATTTGCAATAGAACCGCAACTTCGCAAATATTAGCGGCGTACATGTCTGGAGTTGACGGTGTTCCACTATTGACTATGCTTTGTAGGCGTTGGTTTTCCAATGCTGCACGGGCATTTTCAGGTAGCTTGTCACCTGCTTCTTCGGTGAATTGAGTGAGGTCTTTGACAAGCGATACCGCTGCTCTCCAAATTGCTTTCGACTGCGCTGCATTAGCTTGAGGTCCTTGAAATCTAGACCACATATCCAGCGTCGAACCAAGCGAGACAATGCGATTCGAAATGGCTTGCCACTCGGATCTTATCAATTCCATATAAGTTTGCCTCGGCTGTAGTAATGCAACAATTGTTATTGAAGTTTTTGTTTATTTGTTGGCATGTTAACTATGTTACTTTGATCCATAAGCTCTAGTTGATCGGTGTCCTCCTTTGTGTTTTCTAAGGGGTTAGTGGCCGCAAATTCTTGTAAGAAGGGAGCGTTTGCTAGTTTTTCACGAAGTTGAAACATCCGCTTTTCACCTTGGGAAATAAAGTCGGAGTAAAGCCAAGGCTTGATGACGACAGAATCGGACCATTCCTTTCTACTGTCATCTTCGCCGTCTGCTAAGATGTTCCCGAGAACATGACCAAAAACTTTAGTATCCACGCCTTGGAGGAAACCCCTCGTCTTCAGACGAGCCCGCTTTAGCGTGAAGTGAATAAGAATGAC
>NZ_CANMNP010000085.1 GCF_947499295.1 uncultured Roseibium sp. | reverse complement strand
CCGTGTAAAACCTGTCCCATAGTGCATCCTTCCATTCGGGAGAAAAGACTGCACCATCAAAATCTGGGATCAAACACTTTGGCCCAGTACTGCGCCTCATTGCCGCCGCCGCAGTACGCAGCTCAAACTCATTTATTTGAACTCTCTGTCCTCGACTCTGGTCCAGGCTTTGCTGCGTCTCGGACCGGCAAGCAGCTAAACGAAATTGACCCTAACGAAGAGGAAGCAGCTGTACGCGACTGCTTCTCAACTTATAGTGTGAAGGGTGGAAGCCGCTTCGGCCAAGGTTTGCCCCATGTGATGCGATTACTGCGCAAGGAAGGTGGTTTTCTGCGACTTCGCACGGGTCACCTTTCATTCCATGCAGACTTTTCTTCCGGTGATGCACGTGAAGGTGCAGACGCTCTCGAGGTCTTCTCTCCCAATGGTGAACAACAACTAGCTCCAGTTGCAGGCAGCCTTCTTACCGTCCTATTGCCACTGCGGAGAGACCGTTGAAATCGCTCTTTACCTTCCGATTTAATCTGCCCCCTAATAAAGATAGCCGCGATGTATTAGTTGTCTTTGTGGCCACTCCTGCAATTGACGCTCAGGCTTTTGCTACCGAAGTCGAGGCCGAGATTGAGGCCAACCTCGTTCCTGACGAGGTTGTGGTCATTGTGAGAGATCCAGTCTTCGAGAAAACCGAAAAAGCCTTGCGAACAGACTCCATGCATCTTGCAACGCTCTCCCGGCTCGGCAAGAGCACTGCTGTCTTGCTCATCGGCTACGACTGCATGGGAAATGAGCGCAGGCGAAAGTGCATCACGGAAGCGAGCTGTGAGCCCGCTGTTGCGCTCAATGATTTTCAGCGTCGGGGGATCACCAGTATATTCAATGAGCGTCGTGGTTTTGTCGAAGCCACTGCCACCTACCATTTTGAGAATCCATCAGGCCGACATACCGAACGGTTCATCCGATTATCTAACATCCTTGCAAGGGGAGCTGAGATCGCCTTTATCGGGTTTTGTTGCCTGCCCCACATCAGTCCATTGATTACGGTAGCCTACCTCGACACACCATCTCTTTACGCTGTTGTTTCAGCCATCAACGAGCAGCGTTCTTTATTCGATGAAGCCACTTGGATTATGGCGGACAATTTTTCTTCCTACGCGGGTTTCGAACAACACCACTTCGACAGTAGTGAGAGCGCTATCGTGCTCATCTCCGCTTCTTCAAGCGGCTCCCTGGCTCGTCGGCTTGTCTCAGAGAAAAACGTTGAGCCTGACCGGATCGTTCATTTGTTATATCTCGGGAATAGCCCTAGCGACCCGCGAGTCGTTTGCGACCTATCACATGATCCACATGAAAATCCCGCAGGCATCGACGTCTTACCTTCAGTGGAAGAGTCTAATGATTGTGCGATGTGTGCAGGTGGTTCACACGCAATCAAACTGCAGGGCGACCAGTTCGAATTTGCAGGCCCACAGCAGGATGCATTGCTTGTTGGAAAAGCTCACGCTCCAGCTGGACTTGCATCGCTTATGGATCGTTATGTTGGCGATAAAGTGTTCGAACTTGGTCTAGGGCGCAGTACCTCTCGATTGCCTCGTCAGTTTCACATCAATTCTACTCAATTGCTTGCAAGCAAGTCATTCAAGGATAAGCTTGATTACGCGTTGCGCCGTTCGCTTCCTGCCAGTCTTGAATACATCATCATAGCCAATTCCGTTTCCGAGCCGCTCGCTAAAGTCATTGAAGCAGAGCTTCCGAACGCTCCATCAATCGTTTCTCGTGATGAACTGGATGCGATTCCGGTTGCAACGCAATGAACTGATGCGGTGGATGCCCCCACCCAGCGGCATCGAGTATACCAAGACGTGTGTGGATGCCCCCTGTTTGGCAA
>NZ_CANMNP010000084.1 GCF_947499295.1 uncultured Roseibium sp. | reverse complement strand
TCGGCGGCGGAATGGTGATCTCGACATCCGGCCCGAAGGTCTCGGTCAAACAGTTCGAAACTCCGGTGCCGTCATAATACCAACGAGCGTTGATTGAGACTCAATTTTAGGCTTCGCAAAGAGCAACAAGGGGTCGGTTCCGGCTGGGGGCGGAATGACACCCTAAGAGTTTGCCTCGATGGGCCAAAGATATTCGCCAGTTAGCAGGATATGAGCCCAGCCCAAGGGTGAGATGTGGGCCAAAAGCTCCGGGGTCACATCCAGGCCTTCATTTTGGCGTTCGGCGACAGCATGGCCGAGATGGATGGTATTCCAGTAAACGATGATCGCTGTGAGCAGGTTCAGCCCGGCGATGCGGTAATGCTGCCCTTCGGTGGTTCGGTCGCGGATTTCGCCCTGCCTGCCTATGCGCAATGCATTTTTGAGTGCATGATGAGCCTCGCCTTTGTTCAGGCCGATCTGTGCGCGACGCTGCAAATCGGTGTCGAGAATCCATTCTATTATAAAGAGTGTTCGCTCAACACGGCCAACTTCCCGGAGCGCGGCTGCCAAATCGTTTTGCCGGGGATAGGATGCGAGTTTGCGGAGCAACTGGCTCGGTCTAATCTTGCCGGCAGCCATTGTGGCGGCGCTCCGAAAGAGATCGGGCCAGTTTGCAACAATCAGCTCTTCGCGGATTTTTCCACCGACCAGGCTACGCAAATCCTTAGGCGTTGCTGCGGGATTGAACACGTACAGGCCTTTCGAGGGTAAGTCGCGGATGCGCAGCACGAACCGATATCCGAGCATGGCGCTGGTTCCAAAGAGGTGATCTGTGAACCCCGCTGTATCGGCGTATTGCTCGCCAACGCGCTTGCCGGTTTCATTCATCAGTAGGCCGTCCAAGATATACGGCTCTTCGCTGACAGTTGCCGGAATTGTTTGCGACGCGAACGGTGCGAACTGATCATTGATGTGGCTGTAGGCTTTCAGGCCGGGCTCATTGCCGTACTTTGCATTGACCAAGTTCATGGCCTCACCCTGTCGTGCCGACGGGAAAAACTGACCATCACTTGATGCCGTTGTTCCCAAGCCCCAGAACTGAGACATTGGCAATTTCGCTTGCGCGCCCACGACCGTCGCTAGCGCCTGGTCCATTGCTTCGGTCTCGACATGCCTGCGAGCCAAACGCGAGAGCTGCCAGTAATCATGTGTGTTCGAAGCCTCTGCCATTTTTCGGAGACCGAGGTTCAATCCCTCGGCAAGCAAGACGTTCAGCAAACCGACTTTGTCGCTGCATGGCGCTCCGGTTCTTAGATTGGAAAAGGCATCGGAGAAGCTGATCGCCGCATCCACTTCCAGAAGGATGTCAGTTATCCGGATGGGCGGCATCCGGCGATAAAGATCGAGAACCAGTTCTTCGGCATTTTCGGGAACATCAGTGGTCAGCCGGTCGATCCGCAGCGTTCCATCTTCTATGATGCCATGAGGAATCGTCCCATCACGCGCGGCGCGCGACAGACGCTTAAAACCGGCAGAAAGACGCGCTTTGCGATCCGTCAACCAGGCATGAGGATCAAGGGGAACAGACAACTTGGCGCTTTCTTTCGCAGAGGCCAGTGGTACGAGGATCTGCTTGAGGTCGCCATATCGGCGGGAATGGTCGAGCCATACGTCTCCTGATCGGAAAGCATCCCTGAGATGGAACAGAACAGCTACTTCCCACAAGCGACAGTCGCCTTCATCAGAGGTGGTCCCGGTTTTTCGACCAGTTTTCCGCCCGGCTAAGCTATCGCATGGATTTCATTTCAGGCGGCAACCTTCAGGCCTGGGCCTTGACTATCATAGGCCTCGTCCGGTGTCAGCAGCCCGTGCGATGAGTGCGGGCGCTTCTCGTTGTAATAGGTGATCCAGGCGCTTATTCCCTCACGGGCTTCAGAGCCTGTTTCAAAAGCATTCAGGTAGACGCACTCGTATTTCACTGATCGCCAAAGGC
>NZ_CANMNP010000083.1 GCF_947499295.1 uncultured Roseibium sp. | reverse complement strand
CCTGTTCACTCCTACTGAATGCAGGAACTTCTTCAAACACGCTGGATATGAATGCAATTAAACGCGACACGCTTTAGCAGCAATTGCCTATCTGCAACCGGTCACACGCGGCGAACTCACCCAACTCTTCGGCAAGGACGTCAGCCGCGATACAATTGCCAGCCTAAGACACGCCGGGTTCCTCGGCACCGGCCCGCGCAGCCCCACCTCCGGCGCGCCTTTACACTTATGTAGCCACCAAACACTTCCTGTCGGCTTCCGCCTCGATACCTTGCGCGATCTGCCTGACATCGAGCAGCTCGAAGACGCCGGCTTGCTCAGCCGGCAGGCACTTCAGACCGACGCGCTAACCGAGCAAGAGGACGGGGAGGGCGAAGAAAGAGGAGCGACTTAGAATTCCAATTACTAAACCGCGCCCTCTCTTCCCAGAATGAACCCCTGTCGGCGGGCGAACAGGCCACCATGAAGTTTGAGGCCGTTGCGCTGGCTGGCCTATCCGTTGAGAGCGTCTTTCAGAGCTTTTGCGGGTGCGAAGGTGAGTTTCTTCGATGCCGCGATCTGGATTGTTTCGCCGGTCGCCGGATTGCGGCCCTGGCGCGCGGCCGTTTCCTTGACCTTGAATTTGCCAAATCCAGTGAGGTTGGTTTCCGTTCCATTCATGGCGGCTTTTGTGATTTCCGCGAAGATGCTGTCGGCATGGGACAATTCCTTTGTTTTTGACAAAGATCTTTATGCCAATCCAGGTGTAGCTGACATAGTAGTCCAGTTCGCCTTGCGGGCAGTCATCCCCAGAAACTGGTAACTTTTGCAACAGAGTCGGCTGGAGCAAGAACCCGCCCCCTTTTCGATGAATCGAATGTGAAGTGGCATGTGTGCTGGGGTCTGATTCAAGCTTTCCAACAATGAGAGCGATTTGATGGGCCGAGCATTGAGCAGCGATCTTCGGGAACGGGTACTGAAAGCTTCGCAAGAAGGCGTTTCGGACCGGCTGGCTGCTGCCAGGTTTGGTGTGAGTGCCTTGAGTGCACCCACTGCCAGAAAATACAGTGAATTTCCGGTCAACCGCCTGCTTTGAAATCGGTCATATTGACCCATCCTTCTTGGCCGTTGCCTCCAAAAGTAATTTTGCAAAAGGTGGAATTGATGGCACATTCTTTGACGAACCCACCATCATTCGGGCGTACTTGCCCAACGAGAGCTGTCTGCGGATCCGCTCCACCAAATGCCGGCTTATCACTACCACTGATATTGTAGTAAGGAACATCCGGCGAATATCGATTAGTCCAGTTTGGGTCAATTTGCGTTTCGGGGATAGGTGGAGCGGTGTCCACCACTGCGTTTACCTCAGTCTGAGGAGTGTTTCCTACCGAACTCTCAGACACACAAGCAGCCAGCAGGCAACCGATGACGACGAGCGACAGGGCTGTACGCTTTTTTATTGATTCCACTCTACTAACTCCATTTAGTGCACCCATAAAGTTCATTACAAACTTCGTAACAAGTCCGCGACTGCGTGATAAACGCTTATAGAACTTAGATTTTGGGCGCGAATGTGTTAGCCTCATAAATGAGCCTGTTAAAATTTTCTCTGACGCACCAATTTTTCCCGTTCTGGGAGCGCCTTTCAAGCTATGTGAACTCTATTGCCAATTTGTTGCTCCCGCTTTGACTTGGTAGATCGTTTTGATGTTTGCGACACTACCATTGTGGTCACCGGCTCTTCGGGGGCAGGTCAGAAGAATGGTTTTGCCTTCATTGCGATGGAAAAATCACTGGGGCGCAAGCTACAGACAATCTTTGGCAATGTCCGGGATGCGACGCTTCGTCGACGGATATCTTTGCTTCTTCGTGGTGGTTGGATGACAGCAGTGAAAAACCAAAACCCGTTGACTGTTCGGCTACAAAGAAGCGGCCAGAGCCTTAGAGCCAGATTTAAAAGTAGTTGAGTGATATCAACGAGTTGTGATTCAACCGTCTTTGTCGAGAAGATGGAGGA
>NZ_CANMNP010000082.1 GCF_947499295.1 uncultured Roseibium sp. | reverse complement strand
ACAGAAACCGCTGCGCTTGGCGAGGCTATTTAAACCGGCCAAAGATCTTCTCCCGTTTGCGTGTCGGGCGGTGGGAACGGCGGAAACCAATTATTGGGGGCAGGTCCTTGCGAACAGCGCGCCCAATCGGACGGAGGCAACCTCGAAGGCGTTTCCATCGGACTCATCCAGTCAGCTTGTTCTATGGTTCAGACTGAAACTGTCGCCCGGTTCAAATCCTGGGCCGATTTGTGTGCCGCGGCGGACCATCTGCGGATCCTCATCGGCCTCAGTGAGGCCGGGCATACCCAGGCCGTGCTGCGCCATGGAAAACACCTGCCGTCCGCGTGCCTCGCCGTTGTTGCCGAAAAGGCCCTGCGCGAACCTAAATTGATCGTCTCGCCTGGAGGATATTTCCGCGCAATGATCGACAGGGCGTCCGACCACAGGCTAAACCTGAAGAAATCCCTCTTTGGCCTGGCACATTCCTGAAAACCATCGCCTGACCTTTAAAAGTAAGACATGCCCAGTTCGACTGAAGACAACGAGTTCGCTGCCTCCCTGCCCGCCAAGACAAGATCGAGTGTCAATTCGGCGAAGAAGACCCTGAGGCTCTTTCCGGCAGGGCCCGCGAAATCTGATCCTGCCAAGGCTTCGCCAAAAGCCGAAAGCTGCAATACGCCGGAACAGACGTTGCTTTCTACGGTCACGGAGCCGCAAAAGGCGACTTCAAAGCGCGATCGTAAAAAACAGGACCGGCGCTTTCTCAGCCCAAAGTTCAAGACCAGGTTCCTCAATCAAATGACCGAGTCCCTGGGGATCAGTAAGATAGAAAACCTGCCCAAGATCTTCCTCGCCAAAAGGGTGTGGCCTATGAAAATCGGAGTGGCCGACGATCTCCTCGCCCGCTACCCCAATGCCCAGGATCGGAAGATCGTCAAAAAAGCCCTGAGTGCCCTGGTAAAAACACTCACCTACTCCAACGCTGTTATCGAAGAAGACCGGCGATACGATCTCGATCTCAATCCTGTTTATGACAAAACCGGGGAGATCACAGATCAAAGCCGGGCTGATGCTCAGAACAATATCAAATGCGCTTTGGACAAAATCAGGAAAAGAAAAATGCAAGGGAGCGCGCAATGAACGCATTTGACACCGCAAGATCAGCAGTCTCGGCCGAGCTTCCGGAAATCTCCGCCGCCAGGGCGATCCTCACCGCCCTCAATCTGATCCTGGGTATAGCGCGACAATCCCTCAGGCTTCCATTGCAACCAAGCACTTTGGTTGGGCCGCAAAGAAACTCAGAACCTGGCTACGCCGCAATCGCCTGCGAAAAACACCCCTCCTCCTGACGGGTCTGCCCCATGAGCCTGGAATACCGATTTCGCGAAATCCAAACCAATTGTGTGAACTTCTGACATCGACGCCTCCAAATAGGATTAAAACAAACTAACCTTGGCACATCTGAGCCAGCGGCGGGCGTCTACATCATCAGGCCCACGAAAATTGCCCCCAATTCCTGTGGGACCTCGCGTACCTTTATGCCAACGGACCCGACACCGCAAATAGGCGGCGCCGTAAACTTCACCATAAAATTGTACAATTTGGCTACTTCAAGTAAAAGTTTTGAATAAATATGACCATACTATTTTGATATCTAATTTCAACTTGATGTACATATCTAAGTTGATTGGGTTGCTATGAATAGTTCTCACTCTTTGAATCTCAACGATCTTATTCAAGATCACAATGATCATTATCCAGGCCGTGCTGAGGGCTCGGACGGCTTCCGGCTCAAAAACGAAACGGTAGCCCCGGTTCAACTTGAAAATGGCGGAACAACAAAGCTGGAGAGGGTTATCGCTGCCCTGACCAATGGTATCCAAGACGCATCAGGAAAAAATAGCACGGGCACACCCCATGTTGCCAGCGCCCTCCGTGCGCAAGGCGAGAGTTCCATTGCTGTTTTTTGGAAGGATGTAATTTCCCTGGCAAAGTCGATAGAGGGCGGCAGGATCCCGGTCTACGGCGAAAACCGG
>NZ_CANMNP010000081.1 GCF_947499295.1 uncultured Roseibium sp. | reverse complement strand
TTTGCAAGATATGGACTTCAGAACCTGATCGTTTCAGACTTAATCCGATCCATCAAATGCCGGGACTGAACACCTAAACAAACAAAATAAGTTGGCAATACCTCAGCTAGGCCTCAAACTGTCTGCCTTTGAAGTCATCCTTTGTTTGGCGTTTCAGTTTTTCAACGATGGCACTGAGAATCATGACGCGGAACTCCAATTGCAGGAGCGCTCTTTCAACAGCCAAATCTCAAGGTGTGGTTAACGCGAAAAACTTTGCAACACGCCCCGTCATCACCATCAGCGGCCCGTACTTGGCGGTCGGACCGGCGTGGTGCCCGCAAGCAAACCTTCCATAAACGTGTAGGCTTGTTTGCCGAATACCGGACAAATCTTTAGGCTTTCATCGACGGCTGCCTGAAAGTGAACACCTGCCCAGACCCGGCTCTGTCCGCAATCCTGCTCAAAAGCGGTCCATGTTGGAAAATTGAGCTTCATATCTTTCGCAGGAACCAGACCCGGTTCTATCCGCGACGAACCTGCTGCAACAGGGACCGACCAGTTGATGTCGTCGGATTGAAAAAACAGCCGCTTAAATTCGGCATGCGCCGCGCAGACACAGGCTGTGGCTGAAGGATACTCTGGGTGATCGGCCTCTTCGAGATAGGATGCCCATTCCTCAGCAGGCAGGTCCACTACAATTCCACGGCCTGGTCCTCCGAAAGCGGTCACCGTCTCGCCTGCGAAAACGTGGCGGATCGCGCTGAACGGTCGGACAGCATCATATTTATGCTTTTCTTGCCAGACGACGATGCCAGCATCGAACGCCGCGACATTAGAAAAGAAATCCGAAGCGACGTAATCGAACACGGACAGATTGGCCGCCTTGGCCGAAAACACCGTTGAAAATCCGAGACTAGAAATCTTATTGTCGAAGAACTCCGCCATGAGCTTCATTTGGTCGTCAAGCGCTGCTGATGCGTCAAGAACCTCCTGCGCTTGAGTGGTGTAAAGGTCAATCTTCGTTACATCGCTCGCAACTGGGGGTGGGAATGAAAAGGCCTGTGCATCTTCGAAAGAGAAGGGCTCAACGAGGCGATATTGGGGTGTAACAAAATTCTGTACGCGATAGATACCAGCCCCTTTTCTCTGGATATCGGGTTGCCAGCGCGATGGGTCAACAAGCTGATGGGCCGTGTTGACCGGTTGGTAACCCGTATAATCGGCAAACGGCATGGGATTGAAGCTTCGTCCCCCTGCGGTGCCGTCAGCGTTTATTCCATCATTCTGTCGTCCTTCGACAACCGCACGCGCTGCGGCATTCCCGATCCCGGCTGGTGTGGTAGTGTCCTCTGTTCGAAGTTCGGGGTCGAGACCAACATTCCTCAGCATGTCGTCCCACGTCTCGGAGCGCGTGGGAAAAAGATAGGTGAGCACACCACGGGATGCGTAAAGAATGGCTGTGTTAATGGGCGAGTTGTCGGCAGAGTTCTGGTCTGGTTGGCGGCCGAGGCGGCTGTAGACGCCCACGGCGGTTGGATGGAAGGGTGCAGCGGCCTCATACCAACCGCCGGTAATGAGTACGGTGGCGCGCAGTACAAGGCTTGGATCACTCGCGTTAGGAGAAATCTCCTCGAAAATCGCGGTGGCAGCGGCAGGGAGGACTATATCCGTAGCCGCGTTGCCATTTGCAAGATCCGAGCCCTGAGCGGGGGCCTTCATGGAGACAAACAGCGCTACAACTAAAATAAAAGTTTTTCCTGCGCTAAGAAATCCATTTTTCATGGTGAAACCCCTACAATTAGCTGGCCTGTTGGTCGGTACGTGCAATGATGGAACCAGATAGTCTCGTTAAAATAATTTTTCGTTCAAAGTATGATGCCATCCGCGGCGCTCTTCAGTAATGTTTTGTGAACTGCAGCTACATACCTCTTGGATAGAGGATCACGATGGGCACATATCCTGCTACTAGGTGTTCAGTCCCGGCATTTGATGGATCGGATTAAGTCTGAAACGATCAGGTTCTGAAGTCCATATCTTGCAAA
>NZ_CANMNP010000080.1 GCF_947499295.1 uncultured Roseibium sp. | reverse complement strand
GAAACTGACCAGGCCGATGATGGGCTTCAAAGTGTTCCATTCAGCAAGTGCCACCCTTGAGGGATTTGAAACAGCGCACATGATCCGCAAGGGACAACTGAACCAGCCGGGTGTGCCCGCTTACCGCCAGTTCATCGAACTCGCAGGATAAATGTGTCAAGACAAAGCCATTGGTCTCACATCAAGAAAAATGTGCGACACTGCCCCTCGGCGATGATCGACAGCCGTGACTTCCTGGCCGCGAAACGCCGAGCGGAAACCGAGATGCTGCTGCTCCATGGCGGTTCGCCCAAGGGCCCGAACTGATTGCCGCCAAATGGGCGGATAATCGCAAAGTCACCCAGATTGGCTTTGCGCTAAACTGGGCCAAACAACGACCGCGCCGCGCCTTTCAAGCGCAATGACCAGATGCTCGAAGTTCTTCCGATTGGAGTTATGGTGTTTCCTGGCACGGGCATTCAGGAGAACCTTGTCGACAAGGCGAGTAAGCTCGGCATCCCGGTTTGGCGATTCCTATAGGCTCTTGCAAAGGGCGACTCGGCGGACCAATCCGACTGCGGTTTCAACGGATAGGACCCTATTCGACCTGCCGTGGCCGCTCAACGCGGTCAGAACTTTCTGTGGGACCCCTGGAAAATCTAAGCGGGCAACAATCAACCGTCGACAAACCTTACAACAGGGAATTGCTCTGGCTGATGGGTGTCATACTTACCGTGCGGCTTGAGGACCCAAGCCGGATGGGGGCTCACTTCTTGACCGGCATTCATCAACTTCTGGAAACGGCCAAAGAAGATTTTCCACTCATCTCCCTTCTGTGGCGGAAGTGACCGACCATCAGCGAGCCAGTGCAGACTTTTCCATGGAATTGCAACTTCGGCTGTCCAACCTTCGTCAACATGGTTGGGGTCGTTGATCTTGCCTTGAACTTGAACCCCGACCCGCAACCCCTCCATGTCATAGTTGCGGAACGCCCAACGTGTGCCACGCGGGTGGATGCCATCCCAAAAGAACTCCGGTTGTCGATCAAAGTCGCCGCCAAAGGAGTAGGCGTGCTGGTCGATCAGGTCGAATTCGGGAGCATCGAACCGTCCGCCGCGCTTGTAGGCATCCCGCCAGATAAACATCATCTCATAGATCGTTCCGAGGGCGTTGAGCTCCAGCTCGTAATAACAGTCTCCGCCGTCAATGAAGATCTCAACGTCATTCTCGCGAAAGATAATGTCGTCGCGTCTAGTAAGGTCCGCGGATACAAACGGCTCTTCGACCCAGAAGGCAACATAGAGGTTCTTGTTGTCCCACAGACAAGCTGAGCGGGTGTTATAAAGGGCCGGCCCACCCGTTGCCATGTCGACGAAGCGTTTTGACTTTCGGGCTGAGGTCCAAACCGGCTTGGTCAGGTCGCCGTTGATCTCGATGGGATCTGTTGTTTTGTAGGCAAGGTAGTCTGCTGATGAGATTGACACTAGGCTTACACCTTTCGCTTGGTTCGTTTGGCATTCCTAGGCCGCAGTGATCCCTGAAATCTTGCGGAAAAACAGCCTCAAATTCCAGAATTTGATGATACTGATCGAGGACTAGGTGTGAGTTCTGAGGAGGTTGTTCATTCGGATTGAAAGCCTGAAGGTGTTTGTCGCCAAACTCTCACCGGAAGGTTTCAAGGATGAACAACCCGCACAAGAATGCCCGAACGACGCCGCTTGGTCGAGCGGAGATGATCCGCCGGATCGTTTAAGAAGGACGTCCGGTTAAAATAGTGGCGACAGAGTTTGGCTTGAGCGAGCGGCGAACCCGGGAATGGCTGAAACGGTACCGGATGCTGGGTCGGCCGGGCTGCAGAACAGATCTTCCAGACCGCACACTGTCGCCAACAAGACGATGGCGCATCAGATCGGTGCGATCGGTCGTTTGCGCCGGGATTATCGGCTGACCGGGGCCGAGATCGGCGCAAAGCTGGGTCTTGCCCGCTCGACGGTTGCCGGATGTGTTTGATCCCAGATTTTGATGGTGCAGTCTTTTCTCCCGAATGGAAGGATGCACTATGGGACAGGTTTTACACGG
>NZ_CANMNP010000079.1 GCF_947499295.1 uncultured Roseibium sp. | reverse complement strand
AATTGGCGGCATGAAAACCAACCCGGATACACCTTAAATCAGCCGTCAACTTGTCCAGAAAATCGGGACCAATTCACTCGAACCGATTTATGCAACAACGTCCCAGCGGCGGGTGTCTACATCATTAAGCCTTTTCAGAGGTGGGCTATGAAGTACGCAATAATAACGATTAATCATCATATTTTTGACTTTTTCCAATCGGATTAAAAACGTGGTTTAGTCTAATGATTACAATTTAAGGCAGTGTTGCAATCCAGCATGCTCCTCTTTCGAGCGCAATAAATCTACCAAACAATTAGGGTATCATAATGAAAATTGACAAGTTCGAAACTAGTATTGAGCCCTTTAGAATAAAGTCAATTGAAAATATTAACCCTTCTTCACGTTTTGAGAGAGAAAAAAAACTAAAAGAAGTTAAGTACAATCTGTTTTCGCTAAGATCAAAAGACGTGATAATTGATTTACTTACTGATAGCGGAACGGGGGCAATGAGTTCCGACCAGTGGTCCGAGATAATGCGGGGAGATGAGAGTTATGCGGGTTCACCATCGTTTGAACGTTTTAAGTCAGCAGTCAAGGGATTAATGCCTTTCAAACACATTATTCCAACCCATCAGGGCCGAGCGGCAGAAGCGATATTGCTATCGCTGATCGGTGGAAAGGGTAAAATATTTCTTGCTAATACACACTTCGATACGACGCGGGGTAATATCGAAGCAACAGGTGCAACGGCTATTGATCTTGGTAGCCCGCCGGCGGGTGGAGCCGATTCATTTCATCCGTTTAAAGGCAACATTGACACTGATGCTCTCGGAAAATTTCTGACGGAACGAGCTAACGATGTTGCTGCTATTATTTTAACGATCACGAACAATGCTGGAGGTGGACAGCCAGTCAGTTTAGCAAACATACGATCGACAGCGAAGATTGCCCAAAAATATAACAAGCTTTTTATTATTGATGGATGTCGTTTCGCAGAGAATGCATATTTTATAAAAAATCGTGAAAACGGCCAATTTTTAAGGCCGATAAAAGAAATCGTCCGCAACTGTTTTTCGGTTGCAGATGGAATGACAATGAGCGCTAAGAAAGACGCTTTTGGAAATATTGGAGGGTGGTTAGCGCTAAACGATGATAGCTTGGCTGAAAGAGCGCGTGTAAAACTTATTCAAACTGAAGGTTTTCCAACATATGGCGGCCTTGCCGGTCGCGATCTTGATGCTATAGCGCAAGGCCTGTCTGAGATCGTTGATGAGAATTATCTTCAACATCGTATCCAATTGAACGAATACATTGTCGAGCGGTTGGTCGAAATTGGTATCCCTGTTGTTAGGCCTGCTGGTGGTCATGCTGTCTTCATAGATGCCAAGAAATGGCTACCCAACGTGCCCCCACTCCGATATCCCGCTCATACTATTGCTTGTAAACTTTACGAAGTTGGAGGCATTCGCTCCTGCGAGATTGGTAGCGTAATGTTTGGAAAGCAAATTGATGGTGGAGAAAGGCCAGCGGAAATGGAACTAGTCCGCCTTGCATTTCCGAGAAGAACGTACACTCGGTCCCATATTGATTACCTTATTGAGGTATTGGCGAGTCTTGAAGATGAAATACGCGACCTTAAAGGTTTTAAGATTGTTAAACAGACGAATCAAATGCGCCATTTTACATGTGAATTCGAAAAGATAGAGTAAACCACCTGTTACCTTTTCGGGATTGAAAATTTTTCTGCATGTTCGGCCTTCTGCAATTTGCAGTGTTTGCATAAAGGCGGACTTTTGGCTCATCGTAGCCACTCAAGGAGCGAAGATGAGACGGAAATTCGGGCCGGGAAAAGAACTGGCAGACAAAGTCATCAAATTCGCCAAGTGACCCCGCGGTGTTTTTCAGCAGAAGAAAAAATCAGCGTTGTTCTGGAAGGCCTACGGGGTGAAGAGAGCAAGGCTGGCCTTTGCCGTCGGGAAGGCATAGCCGAAAGCTTCTACTACAACCAATCCAAAGAGTTCTTGGAAGCACGGAAGAAACGTCTGGCCGGAGATACGACCCGCGCCGCCTCAGGTGATGAAGTCAAGGGGTATTGCCATTTGTGGACAGCCCCTGTTTTGCAAGAGTTTTCTTTTGTGATTTCGATCATGTTGCGAGCGGTCATT
>NZ_CANMNP010000078.1 GCF_947499295.1 uncultured Roseibium sp. | reverse complement strand
GTAAGCGTCCGGTTCTGCCGCTCTGTCGTCGCGATGGAGTGCCTGCTAGATGTCCACCATCGATAGTGGACATCTTGAGGTGATTGATGGCGGGCAAAAAGGGCCAGAAGAGGCGGGTTTGGTCAGTTGATGAGAAGCGTTCGATCTGTGCTCAGGCGCGTGTATCGGGTGTTTCGGTTGCGCACGTGGCGCGGCGGTATTCGATGAATACCAACGTGATCCACAAATGGCTTCGCGATCCCCGATTTTCGCCGGAGGATCCGGACATGGGACTGCCAGAGGGCGAGGACGCGGCGTTTTTCCCGATTGAGGTTGCGGGCGTTTCCTCAAGGCCCATGGCTGACTTTTCACTACCCGTTTCGAGTGGTCTGGTTACGGCACAGCGCGTTGACATCGCGCTGTCAGATGGTCGGCGCATTTTGGTGGAGGGCACGACTGCGCTGTCTGCGGTGCTGGCGCTGGTCGAGGGGCTGTCGGCATGATCCCCGTGCCGAGCAACACGCGGGTTTGGCTCGCGGCTGGTGTGACGGATATGCGGCGGGGCTTCAACACACTGGCGGCACAAACGGAGAAGGTGCTGTCCGAGGCCCCGTATTGCGGCCATCTGTTCGTCTTCCGTGGCCGTCGGGGTGACCTTTTGAAAATCATCTGGTGGGATACGCAGGGCGCATGCCTGTTTATGAAGCGCCTGGAGAACGGGCGGTTTGTTTGGCCTGCTGCCAAGGACGGCAAAGTCTGTGTCACGGCGGCGCAACTGTCGATGCTTCTGGAAGGAATTGACTGGCGGACACCGCAACGGACATGGCGGCCATTGCAGGCCGGATAAGTCAATAAAACATGATGTTTTTGGGCATTTGTCGTTCCGTTCAGCCGGCTGTTCGGATATAAAATGCGCATGCGCGCGACCTTCAAATCTCTCCCCGAAGACCCCATTGAACTGCGCGCTGTCAGCGAACTGATGGCGGCCGAAATCAAGGCGCAAGCCTATCAGATCGAGAAGCTGAAGAAGGAACTGGCCGCTCATCGCAAAGCCCGATTTGGTAGCAAATCCGAGACCATGGATCAGCTGGTGTTCGATCTTCAGGAAGACACCGAAATTGCTACCGCGTCCGAGGCGCAAAGGGCGGCGCCGCAAGTTGACGCCGATGAAGGTTCCCCCACAAAGCGCTCGCACAATCGTGCGCCGCTGCCCGATCATCTTGAGCGCCAGGAAGAAATCCTGTCGCCCGGTGACGCCTGCGGCGCTTGCGGTGGTGCACTCAAGCAGCTTGGCGAAGACGTAACGGAAGAGCTGGAATACGTTCCTGGCCACTTCGTTGTGAAGCGGATTGTGCGCCCTCGCATGACCTGCACTTGTTGCGAGGCGTTCGTCCAAGCCGAACTGCCCTCGCGCCCGATCACGCGCGGTCGTCCGGGCCCGGGTCTGTTGGCTCATGTGCTGGTCGGCAAATATTGCGATCACCTTCCGCTCTATCGCCAGTCCGAGATCTATGCCCGCGACAAGGTCGATCTGCATCGCTCAACGCTGACCGACTGGGTGGGACGATCGACGGCGCTGCTGGAACCGCTGGCGGCCCATATCGGCAAGCTGGTTCGAGCCGGTCCTGCGCTGTTCGCCGATGATACGCCCGTCAAGATGCAGGCCAAGGGCAAGGCGCAAACAGCGCGCCTTTGGAGCTATGTGCGCGATGAACGCCCTTGGTGTGGGCAGGCTCCGCCCTGCGTCTGGTATCCGTTCAGCATCGATCGCAAGGGTGAGCACCCGTCATCCCATCTCAAGGGATACAAAGGTGTGGTCCATGCCGATGGGTTCACTGGGTTCAATGACCTGTTCGGGGCAGATCGCGCCAGCGAGCAGGCTTGCATGGTCCACGTGCGCCGCAAGTTCATCGACATCTATGAAAGCGAGGGGTCGGCCATCGCCGAGGAAGCGATCAAGTGCATCGCCGCCCTGTATGCCGTGGAAAAAGAGGCGCGTTACAAGTCCGCCGATGCGCGCGTTACCCTGAGGCAGGACAAGGCGAAGCCGGTATTTGACGATCTGGAGACATGGCTCTCGCTGCAACTGCCCAAAATCTCCGGTAAATCGATGCTGGCAGCCGCCATCCGCTATGCGCTCGCCCGCATGCCAAAGGCGCGGGCATATCTTGAAAACGGCTTCCTTGAACTGGACAATAATATCTGCGAGCGCTCAATTAGGCCGGTGACCCTCGGGCGCAAGAATTATCTGTTCATGGGATCAAAGGGCGGCGGACAGGCCGCAGCCATTGCCTATTCCCTCATTGAGACCTGCCGAATGAATAAAGTCGACCCAGAAGCATGGCTGCGTTGGGTTCTGGACCGTATCGCAGATCACAAAATGAACCGACTCGATGAACTCATGCCGTGGAATTGGCAACCCGAGTAAGTCAACGCCTGTATGACCGGACGCATAC
>NZ_CANMNP010000077.1 GCF_947499295.1 uncultured Roseibium sp. | reverse complement strand
CCTAAAAACACCGCAAACGCGACAACATCATAGCTTCAAGCACACAATCGACCATCACCGTGAATTTTTCGGGCTAGATATGGATGCCCCCTCCACGAGTTGAGTTCAGCAGATGTTGAAGACCTCCTTGCGGAGCGGGGGGTATTTTCGTCAGCCGGGAAACGATCCGCAACTGGGTGAACCGTTTTGGTCGGCATTTCGTGTGCTGCATTCGCCGGGACCGGCCAAAGCCCAACAACAAGTGGCATCTTGATGAGATGGTGATTGTCATTGGTGGTGTGAAATACTGGCTCTGTCGGGCGATTGACGGCGATGGAGATGTGCTCGGCATCCTGGTTCAATCTCACCTCAATGCCAAGGCGGCCAGGCGTTTCTTTGGCAGACTGGTCACGCAATTCGGCGAGCCCAGGGTCGTGGTGCCCCCTCTCGTGACATTGCATCCGCAATGCACTGCCGGGCAATGGACAAACTGCGCAGCTACATCAAACCGGTTCAGGCCCTTGCTCCCGATGCCGATCATCGCGCTCATAAAGGGCTGAACAACATGATTGAGAATTCCCACCGCCCGACACGCAAACGGGAGAAGATCTTTGGCCGGTTTAAATAGCCTCGCCAAGCGCAGCGGTTTCTGTCTGCCCACGATCAGATCAACACGATCTTCCGACCGCGTCGATACAAACTCCCCGCCGCCTCATACCGGAATGCAAGGGCTGATGCATTCGGACTATGGCAGAACTACACTAGCGAGATGAACGCCTGAAATCCATCCAAAACGGGGACCAATGCAGCGAACAACTACACCTATAGATGCAAATTGTTGATTTTCTATTTATGGTAGGGTAAATGGAGTGAAATTCGTGAAGCGAAACTAGAAAATCCGAAGCTCCAAACCAAAAAGTTACAATCATTGTCCGGGCATATGCAAGACATCCGCTGAACCAATACAAGGTCTCCGTAACGAAGTACTCGTATTCTCGGAAGGATTCACACATATTTTTGATCAAAACAGCTATTTGTGAAAGGAATTCCTCGTGGCCAAGTCGCCAAAACAATTTGTTATCCTAAGTGACTCCAGATCGGGCACATCATTTTTGTCTGAAACACTGAACGTACACCCACAAATACTTTGTCACGGCGAGGTTTTTCATCCGAAACCATCAAGTCATATCAAGGTTCCTCTAGAGGCAAGGGAACTAGATGACCTTGTGGCCCTGCGCGAGAAAGACACTGCGGCTTTTATGGACTGGGTGTTTGATCAACCTGATTTTGAAGCCGTGGGTTTCAAGATCTGGAGAAATCAGAGTCCTGACCAAACTGATGCGCTCATGGCCGACGATAGTGTCTTCAAAATTATCTATGAAAGAAAAAATGTTTTAGCGAGATTTTCTTCCAGCCGACTGGTGCAGGCCACAGGCATTTACAATCTCAAGTCAGATTCAAATCGGCCGACCGAATTGGACACCAAGATTACGTTCAATGAAGCGGAGTTTAGCAAATATCTGTATAGTCATAGTGAGTTGTTCACGCTCTATCGGGAAAAAAGCCGCGGACCGATCCTCGATATTACCTACGAGGAAATTAAAAATCACGGTTTCGCCAGGGTTCTGGATTTCCTGGGCATTTCGTTTGAAATACTGGAACCTCAGAAGAAGAAACTGCACGGGTCCTCAATCATCGATCGCTTCGAACCGTCAGTGCATAACGCCATCATCGCTGCGGTCACCGGAGCCGGTCACGCCGAGTGGGTATCAGAGGATTGAGGATAGCGGCACGTCAACAACTTGGCAATCCCCGGTGAAGAGCTTGTCGAGGGCCTGATCAATCTGCGACCCAACTGCGAAGTCTGCGCCGCCGACCTTCGCCATGACGGGCATTGTCGCAACGAATCCGTCCGAAAGCGCACCTTCAGAGCGTTCGTGCGGTCTGCCTTGTAGACCATCTCGCGCTGGCGTTCCTGCTCGGCTTCGGTGAGTGGCACTTTTTCAAGGAGTCCAGTCATCGGGAAGCCTGCCGCTATTCGTCGATTGTATCGGGTGTCCAGCCGTGCCTCGGTTCGGCAACCCAGGGTTGGAAATTTCCAGGGAGAATCGCGATCGCAAGGTTTTCGTAGATCGCGTATCTTCCGTTCCGGTCAATCGGATAAACTGCGTGCAACTTTGTCAGAGTTTTAGCATTCCGGGTGACAGTTTGCCTATTTCTTCCGACGCGTTTCGCTAATTCGTTGACTGGCATGCAACCGCCATCTGCTTGAGGCCGAAAGACTAATCCTCGGATCATTTGTTTGAGCAATGGCATCATATTCGGGTAGTTAGGTGGGCGTTTTTCGATAATTCTTCCAAGTTTTTGTTTGTTTATTCCAACCCAGCCGCCGGGAATTTCTTCCGGTATTGGCGGGCCTTGAAACCAGACAAAAGGATCTTCTGGCTGCAAATCTATCGCCTTGAATATGTCTTCCTGTTTCATGGAGCACTGATACTCTGTTTTCCCCGTCAGTTCTGGCGCACACTACATTGACGAAAACGTGATGCCAACCACTTTAAAGAGTTCGCCCTGAAAAACCCTTTGGATCCTTGAATATTGGGGATTCCCATGGGGTTTGAAGTATTTGAAAATGCCAGA
>NZ_CANMNP010000076.1 GCF_947499295.1 uncultured Roseibium sp. | reverse complement strand
AAAACCTGTCCCATAGTGCATCCTTCCATTCGGGAGAAAAGACTGCACCATCAAAATCTGGGATCAAACACCTAGTGCTGCAAGTGGCTTGGTCAGTTGCCGGCAAGACGCTGTTGCGCCGGCGGCGGCGGTTGCAATGCCCGGCCGGGTTGAGGCGTGATAATTGTTATTTTGGGGAGAGTGACAACCTTGAGGTGTGCTCACGTCGGAGCGACTGAGGGTTCTTCAATCGAACCGACGGCCGCTCACTCGGCAAAACGAGCCAGTTCCTGGTCGTGCGCCCTGTCTTTTTTCAAGAGGCCAGATTACGAACAAGTGCTGATACCTGATTGGGTCAGCGGACAAACGTGTGTGTCTTATGAATTTGAAGTCTTCAAAACTCCCAGACGGACTGGCGGCCTTTGAGCCTGAAGTCCACTCTGGAGGGGAGGTGGAACCTCTTGGTCGGTATTAACGGCTTGTTTTCGCGCCGAGTTCTCAAGAGACCTGTTTCTGATAGAATGTTCCGGACGTAGTTCGTCGTTTCTTCGAATGGAGGGACACCTCCAAAACGTTTGACCCGCGTTGGGCCCGCATTATAAGCTGCTAGAGCGAGCTTTGCGGACTTGAAGCGTTGCATTTGGCTGGTCAGATATCTTGCCGAAGCATCTAGATTTTGTTCGGGGTCGAACGGATTGCTGACACCCAATTCGGTTGATGTTGCCGGCATCAGCTGCCCGAGACCCTGCGCGCCTGCGAGCGAAATGGCATCGGGTTTGAAGTTACTTTCCTTTTGAATTAGCTGTGTAAACAGATCGATGAACTCGACAGTGTTCAATCCTGCAGCCCGAACACCATCGTGGCCTGCGTAGCGCAATGCAGTTGTTTCGGTGAGCCGTAGATATATGAGCTGTTGTTCGTTAAACTCACTATATGCTGCCTTTGAGGTACCCCGTTTCTTGTTAAACTTTTCTTCTGGAACAGTTGGATTAGAGGTGTCGGGTCTCGTCAGGCTCATCAATCCGGCCGACTGTGTTTCGAGGGAGTTGCTACACCCGCCCAAGAGCGCTGTAAGGGTCAAAAGTAACCAGACCATTCGCCCAAAGGAACAGTGATGACGGTGCATTTTTCGTTTCATGAAATGATAGACATATCGCAGATGAAACCGGTCTTTTGAGCTTTTCAGTCTCGAGTTTTTGTATGATCTGAACTTAATTGAAACTGAGAAAAGTTTTCTGTAGCGGAAGTTACCTTCAATACGCCCATTTCTTTAGCCAGGGGCAGGAAACTTCATCCTGTATCATTAACTCCCAGTGTTCTTGGCTAATATTCACTCCTTTACGTTATTCGAGGGCAAACTCATTGTTTAGCATCATCTTTCCCCATAATTTGGTTTCTTGAGTATGGAGAAAGTTTTTGAGAATGCACTGACTGCATTTTTTTTATTTGTCGATTATTTTTTGTTTTTTTTAGAATGACAATTGCAGCATGGATGTTGTTGGCTACGGCAGCCTGGCTTCGATGACAAAGTCATGCAGCCAAAGGTGTTCTGCTGCCAGAATTAGAAATGTCGAGCAAGACGTTTTGGATTTGTCGCATTGAGTGGCAATCCTGCGGAATTGTTTCAAGGGTCGTTCGACCCATTTCCCATCCATATAGGCCCAGAAGTGGCAAGCAGATGGTCATCATCCCCAAAAATCATTGGGTTGAAAATTGGACTTCTCCGACCTTTGATGCGCTTGGAGAACGAGATGAAGAAATCAAGATTTACGAAAAGCCAGATCCTGGCAATTTTGAAACACGGTCCAGAAAATGCTAGTGCCGCCCTGCAAATGTGGGCTTCAAGACATCGGATCGGCTTGCAATATATCCGTAAGCGCTCATTTCCCAGCACGTTGACGCCGTCAATTTGTTGGGATGTGTTCGAATGGGAGAGCGTCCGGTTAGATCAAGCGGTAGTTGTTTTCGGGAAGTTGAATGGCAGCAGATCGTTGATGTCTGCATCGGCGGTACGCTGCGGTCGTTCGGATAGGACATGGCGCAGGTACCGCCAAGGGCTCGACGACGCTGACCCTGGCTCCCTCGACGGTGTCGCTGAACAGCCAACTTTTTCTGCCGGTGGCAAAGATTCTGATGTCGCGTTCCAGAAGGTTGTTGTCTATCGGCATCCTGCCGTCCTCGGTGTAGCACGTCAGATAGTCCCATTGGTTCAGGGTGAATTGCCCCGCGTTTTCTAGACGCCATCAGCTTTCATTTTCTGCTGCCGTTCGAACTCGACGGGTGACAGCATCCCGTTTCTGACGTGTTTGCGCCTTGGGTTGTAGAACATCTCGATGTAGTCGAACACATCCCGCCTCGCATCTTCGCGTGTTTTGTAAGTTCGCCGTCGTACCCTTTCCCGTTTGAGCAGGTTGAAGAAACTTTCGGCAACAGCATTATCGTGACAGTTTCCACGCCGACTCATGGAGTGCTCCAGATTGTGAGCCCTTATGAACGAAGCCCAGTCTATGCTTGTGAACTGTGACCCCTGATCCGAATGGACCAGAACCTTGCCCTTTGGTTTCCTCCGCCATACCGCCATGAGCAATGCTTGCAACACGACATCAGTGGTCTGACGGCTCTGCATTACCCATCCGACGACACGGCGGGAATAGAGATCGATCACTACCGCCAGATAGGTGAACCCTTCCAGTGTCCTGAGTGGAGTAAGAAGCGCAGTAGCGCTTCTCCTCCCCGAACCGCACGTGCACCTTTCAGCGCATACGGCTCTCCAT
>NZ_CANMNP010000075.1 GCF_947499295.1 uncultured Roseibium sp. | reverse complement strand
TTCAAGTGGGGCTGATCACAAGCGCATTAAGCGGGGGGGGGCAAATCAAGACTATGTATAAAACGTCTTAAATCTTGAAATTAAACAAGCCAAAGAACCTTTTTTTAAACTTTAATAACAATTCAAAGTAAGTATTTTTATGTATACTGGTATATTTATTTTTTGATGCTTCATCTGGACGCGAACTATAGTGTAGCTTTAACGCCCTAGAATAGGGGAGCTTGTATTTTTCATCGATTTTGTCAATCGAGTTAGTCAAAATGCCAACATGCTTGCTTGAGGTTGGTGTAGAAAGTACCGCTTTTAAACTAACCAAAAAAGCTAGTTCATGTTGTCCTTCATCGTAAAGAAGTGAAGACTTATTAATAGGCGATTTCTCTTGAAGAACTTCCTTCTCAAATCGACGAATATTGTTGTTCTCCGAAAAACCAGAAGAAAAGACGTTGCCATTGAGTTCAGATATGATTTGCCGCTCATAAGCTTCTTTCGACATGAGCGGACAATCCAATATCCTCGCCAAAACACAGGGAGACGGCTCACCAAAGGATTCTCTGAAGGTAGCGATTAGCTTAACTCGCGAAGCATAACACGGCGCTAAAATTTCTGGCTGCATTGAGGCAGCAATAACATCAATGGCCGTTTGTAGCGTTTGTTGTTTACTAGTGGTTCTACCCGTTTCGATATCGTCGAAAACCATCCCTATTAGTGCGGCGGGAATTCTGTTAGAGTTTTCATAGGGAGTTAATTTATCGAGAAAATATTCTGTTCTAAAGCTGTAACAGGGGATGCCGAATAGTCTATTAGCCGTTGCGAGGCCAGTTGAAAAAACACTTACTATGAACAATGGTTTCGAGTGTAGTAATAATTCCTCAAAAATATGTAGTGAATTTAAGAAGCTAAATTCTATAGCTTGTTTATTCAGCTTGGCCTCAAGTCTATGAAGAAGACCCGACGAAAAAGTTGGGTGAGGCTTGAAGAAAACTCGTTTCCGGCCTCCTAGCTCAAAACTTTTTTTAATAGCTTGAAAGTACAAGTCTATTTCTTCTTCATTCGTACAGAGGCCTAAGCCGGAAATATATTGACCCAAAACAACCGGACATCCATCAAAGTTTTTGGAACTATCTTTTGACAACCGAAGTTGTGAAATAGAATTAATTAACTCCAACAATCTATCACAGTTTAAGGCGGTAGTAGTTACCCCGAATTCACGTAGAAGGTTTGGTTTCAGACCAGGAATAAGGTCCAAGTAAAAAACTTTTTTTATCCTAGAGCCAATATTCGCAGGTAGTCTGTTTCGTGTCGGGCCAAAAGTCATCAGACCGTCGGAATAGATAAAAATATTTTCTCTTGAGAACAGCTCGCATAGCGTTTTTGCTGGAGGAATCTGAATTGATTCCACTAGCAGTTCAATTTTGTCTTTGGAACGAACACCAATCGACCTACTAAATACATTCCGATAGGAAAATCTTTGAATATCAGAACCGGGCGACGTCCATTTGTGCGGGTGCAAAGGAGCAATCAGTTCATTCAAGAAGTAGAAATTCGTGAAATATTTAGTCAAAGGTTCTTTGTTGGCTTTCACATAGTCCCATAGTTGATGTTCAATCTCTGGGTTTGTATTGTGTTCGCTGACCAAGAGAACTTTTTCTGTGTGTGATTTAAATGCCGCGTCCGCTTCTAGTGTTGAAATGAGGTTTAATAACCCGAATTTTGTGGAGACCTCGCAAATAAGCATCATAGGAGCTCCTTGATGATTTTCTTCCTCTCAGGTTCAATCATTTGAATAGCGTAGGAAAGTTGGCTCTGAGGTAGTTTTCGGAGAAATATTCTCGATCTTTTTCTCAATTCACTGACTACATCTTTATTTAGTCGATCTTTTTTACTAATATGATGGCAAATAAGGGCTAAACTTTGCCGAATTGCTTTCGGCAGGTGCTCGGAGTATTTGTTTTGAGTAACAAAGTTAATAATATTAAGCATTGCTTCCAGGAAATCCAGTTGTCGAAGATCACCTATTTCAGTTAGCGCTTCGGGGCTATGTTCTCTTCTATAAAAAATACCGGCTTCTTCTACAATACACATCTTCTTAGCGAGCAATTGAGTTTTCCAATTAACAATCCTATCTTCTGCTGTAGCCAGCTCATCGTAATAAATATTGTTTTTTTTGAAGAAATCGACTGAATATGCGCCTGCCCACATTTGCGGGTGGTCAACCATGCCTAACTCATTTACTGACTTAATAGCCAACTGGGGCGGAAACGGTCGATGAGTAACCGCGAATGGAGCTCTTACAATTTTTCGGTAGGAGCCCCTGCATTCGGTGTAGTGACACCTAACGAAGTCTATGCTGTCTTGGAAGTTAAAACCGGCAATAAGAGCATTGTAAAAGGAATTCGATACCCAATCGTCGGCATCTAACGGTGCGAAAATTGCAGTTTCAACCTTTTCTATTGCAATATTTCTCGAAATGCCTGCCCCGAGCGAGGCGGAATTCGTCACTGTCACGGTCTGTTTATTCGTCTTTTCAAATTGCCTTATTACTTCAGCCGTTTTGTCCTCCGAGCAATCATTTACTATTATACAACTCGCGCCCCTCTCAAGGGTGGGGACTAAGCTGCTCAACGTGAAAGCAATTGTTTTTTCAGCGTTCTTTGCCGTTATGACAATTGTCAGATCATGGAGTTGGTATCTAGATTTCGACAAGGGGGCCTCCGCTTCTTCATGAAACTGGGACTAGTGCTGACGAGAGATAGACGGTTTTTAACAATTGTAAATCGATTTTCTGATCAGCCCCACTTGAG
>NZ_CANMNP010000074.1 GCF_947499295.1 uncultured Roseibium sp. | reverse complement strand
GCCCATGCGACGGATTTGGAAGTTACGCATTGGTGGACGTCTGGTGGAGAGGCTGCGGCTGTTGCTGAGTTTGCGAAGGCGTTTGACGCGACTGGCAACAAGTGGGTTGACGGTGCGATTGCCGGTTCTGGCGGCACGGCGCGTCCGATCATGATCAGCCGCATCACGGGCGGCGATCCGATGGGCGCCACCCAGTTCAACCACGGCCGTCAGGCAGAAGAGCTTGTTGAAGCCGGCCTGATGCGCGACCTCAGCGACGTGGCG
Organism: uncultured Roseibium sp.; assembly: GCF_947499295.1. Lineage (GTDB taxonomy): Bacteria > Pseudomonadota > Alphaproteobacteria > Rhizobiales > Stappiaceae > Roseibium. The sequence goes on along the minus strand of NZ_CANMNP010000074.1, from coordinate 2,736 downwards.
GCGGAAGGCAACTGGGCGGAGCTCGTGCGTCCCTCCAGCCTGCTCGACAGCTGCACGCTTGACGGCAAGATCTACTGCGTGCCGGTCAACATTCATTCCCCGCAATGGCTGTGGATCAACAATGCGGTTTTTGAAGACAACGGCCTGGCCGTGCCGACCAACTGGGACGAGTTTGTCGCCGCAGCGCCCAAGCTGCAGGAAGCCGGTGTCGTGCCGCTCGCCATGGGCCAGCAGCCCTGGCAGACCACGCTTGCCTTCCAGACCCTTCTGACCGCGCTCGCAGGTCCTGAGACCTACACCAAGGTGTTCGGCGACAAGGATGCCGATCTGGCAGGCGGTCCGGAACTGGCCAAGGTCTTTGAGGCTGCGGCAACGGCCCGCGACATGGCCAAGGATTCCAACGTTCAGAACTGGAACGATGCCACAAACATGGTCATCACCGGCAAGGCCGGCGGCCAGATCATGGGCGACTGGGCCCAGGGTGAGTTCCAGGTGGCCAATCAGGTCGCCGGCAAGGATTACACCTGCCTGCCGGGTCTTGGCGTCAACGAAGTGATCCAGACCGGCGGCGACGCCTTCTACTTCCCGCAAGTGGACGATCCGGAGATCTCCGCGGCCCAGGCCGAGCTCGCCAAGGTCATGATTTCCCCGGAGACACAGGTTGCCTTCAACCTGAAGAAGGGGTCTCTGCCGGTGCGCGGCGATGTCGACCTGTCGGCGGCCAATGACTGCATGCGCAAGGGTCTGGAGATCCTGGCCAAGGGCAACATCATTCCGGGCACCGACCAGCTGATGTCTGCTGACAGCAACCAGCAGGTCAACGACCTGTTCGTCGAGTTCTTCAACAACCCGTCCATGTCGGCTGAAGACGCTCAGAAGCTGTTCGCCTCGATCGTCGCCAACGCCGACTGATCCGCACAACGGGCTCCGCCGGTTCCGTCAAGGGGACTTGAGGGCACCGGCGTCCTCCAGCCCTGCGCGCAGTTTCTGCGCGCAGGGACTTCCGGGACACTGCAAGCAGGCTTTTACGGGACAAGGAAGACAGGCATGGCCGCAACCTCAGCCCCAGCCAGATGGCACCGCAACCTGAGTGCCAAGGTGGCGGCAATTCCGATGATCGTCACCGCCCTGGTGGTCTTTATCGGCGGAACCGCCTGGACGGTTCTCTACTCCTTCACCAACTCCAAGCTTCTGCCGCGGGAGAAGTTCATCGGCTTTGGCCAGTACGAACGCCTGTGGAGCAGCAACAAGTGGCTGATCTCGATCGAGAACCTGGCCATCTATGGCGGGTTCTCCCTCGTCTTCTCCCTCCTCATCGGCTTCATTCTGGCCGCCCTGCTCGATCAGAAGATCCGCTTTGAGGACACCTTCCGCACCATCCTGCTCTATCCCTTCGCCCTCAGCTTCATCGTCACGGGCCTTGCCTGGCAATGGATCCTCAATCCGGATTTCGGCATCCAGCATGTCGTGCGCAGCCTGGGCTGGGAGAGCTTTGCCTTCGACCCCCTCTACAATCCCGACATCGTCATCTACGGCATTCTGATTGCCGGCCTGTGGCAGGGAACCGGCCTCATCATGTGCCTCATGCTGGCCGGGTTGCGCGGCATTGACGAGGACATCTGGAAGGCTGCCAAGATCGACGGCATCCCCATGTGGAAGACCTACATCTTCATCGTCATCCCCATGATGCGCGGCATCTTCATCACCGCCATCGTGCTTGTCGCCTCCGGCATCATCAAGGTCTATGACCTGGTCGTTGCCCAGACCGGCGGCGGACCCGGCATCTCCTCGGAAGTGCCGGCCAAATACGTCTATGACGCCATGTTCCTGTCCCAGAACCTCGGACAGGGCTTTGCCGCCTCCACCATGATGCTGCTCACCGTCGCCGTCATCGTCATTCCCTGGGCCTATCTCGAATTCGGAGGCAAGCGTCGTGGCTGATACTGCATATCTTTCCGGCCCCTCAGGTCCAAAACCCCGGCACATCCTGTCCCGCCGCAACATCATGATCTACGGCACGCTGATCGTCGTCTCGCTCTACTATCTGCTGCCCCTTTACGTGATGGTCGTCACCTCCCTCAAGGGCATGCCCGAGATCCGTCTCGGCAACATCTTCTCGCCCCCGGTCGAGGTCACCTTCCAGCCCTGGGTCAAGGCCTGGGCGGAAGCCTGCACCGGCCTCAATTGCGACGGCCTGTCGCGCGGCTTCTTCAACTCCGTGCGCATCCTCATTCCTTCCGTGATCCTGTCGATCATCATCGCCTCGATCAACGGCTATGCGCTCGCCAACTGGCGCTTCAGGGGCTCGGAGACCTTCTTCACCATCCTGATCGTCGGCGCCTTCATTCCCTATCAGGTCATGATCTATCCGATCGTCATCATGCTGCGCGAGATCGGCCTTTACGGCAGCCTCACAGGCCTGGTCATCGTGCACACCATCTTCGGCATGCCGATCCTGACCCTGCTCTTCCGCAACTATTTTGCCTCCGTGCCGCAGGAACTCTTCAAGGCCGCCCGCGTCGACGGCGCTGGCTTCTGGGGCATCTATTTCCGCATCATGGTGCCCATGAGCCTGCCCATCTTCGTCGTCGCAATGATCCTGCAGGTCACCGGCATCTGGAACGACTTCCTGTTCGGCGTCATCTACACAAAGCCGGACCTTTATCCGATGACGGTGCAGCTCAACAACATCGTCAACTCGACCCAAGGGGTGAAGGAATACAACGTCAACATGGC
>NZ_CANMNP010000073.1 GCF_947499295.1 uncultured Roseibium sp. | reverse complement strand
TTTGGGAGGAACTTATGAAGAAGACATTGATCGCCTTTGCGACGGCCGCGATTGCGTTTACGGGACTGAGCGGCACCGCGGTTGCGGATGGTGAGCGTTTTGTTCTTGTCAGCCATGCGCCGGACAGCGACAGCTGGTGGAACACGATCAAGAACGGTCTTGCTCTTGCCGGTGAGCATGTTGGTGCTGAGGTTGAGTATCGCAATCCGCCGACAGGCGACATTGCGGACATGGCGCGCATCATCGAGCAGGCTGCTGCATCCAACCCGGACGGCATCATCACCACGCTTGCCGATCCTGACGTTTTGTCCGGACCGATCCAGAACGCGGTTGCCAAGGGTGTTCCCGTGATCATCATCAACTCCGGCACGCCTGAGCAGGCAGCCGATGTCGGTGCGCTGATGTATGTCGGCCAGCCAGAGTATGATGCCGGTCTTGCAGCCGGTCAGCGCGCCAAGCGTGATGGCGTTGGCTCGTTTCTGTGTGTCAACCACGTTGTTTCCAACCCTGTGGTTGGCGAGCGCTGCCGCGGCTTTGCCGACGGTCTGGGTGTGGATCTGGGCACCAGCATGATCGACAGTGGCCAGGATCCGGCCGAGATCAAGAACAAGGTCAAGGCGTATCTTCTGGCCAACCCGGACACCGAAGCTGTCCTGACGCTCGGCCCGACCTCCGCGGACCCGACCATCCAGGCGCTTCAGGAAATGGGCAAAGCCGGCGACATCTACTTCGGCACCTTTGATCTGGGCACCGAGATCGTCAAGGCGATCAAGGACGGCACCATTCAGTGGGGCATTGACCAGCAGCCGTTCCTGCAGGCCTACCTGCCGGTGATCGTTCTGGCCAACTACCAGCGCTATGGTGTGCTTCCGGGCAACAACATCAACTCCGGCCCGGGGTTCATCACCAAGGACGCTCTGGCGAAGGTTGAAGAATTCGCCGGCGAGTACCGCTAAGGCAGTGGCCGCCCGAGCGGTCGACTGGAGAGGCGGTTCCCCCGCCTCTCCCTTCTTAAGAACGTAACCCAAGCGCTCCTTTATCGAAGTCGAGCGCGCTTCATCCGGAACATTGTTCTGCGGCCGGGCCGCATGGAAGCGGGCCTATCCTGCTTCACAAGGCGGCCGGCCACACGGCACGCAGGAGGACATCATGGCTGAGACCCAAACGGCAGCCCCACCAGAACCAGAGAAAGACGAACGCGTCCGCGAGATGTCTCGCATGCGCAAGGCGTTGATCCGCCCAGAGCTCGGCGCCATTTGCGGCACCATTCTCGTATTCATGTTTTTCCTCGGCATTGCCAGCGACAGCGGCATGTTCGCCGCCGAGGGCATCATCAACTGGGGCACCGTTTCCGCCCAGTTCGCCATCATCGCCGTCGGCGCCTGCCTGTTGATGATCGCCGGCGAGTTCGACCTGTCCGTCGGCTCCATGATCGGCTTTTCCGGCATCATCATCGCTCTCATGAGCGTGCAGTGGGGCTTTCCCGTCTGGTTTGCCATTCTGGTCGCCTTCGCCCTGTCCCTTTGCATTGGCGCCCTCAACGGCTATCTGGTCATCAAGACCGGCCTGCCCTCCTTCATCGTCACCCTCGCCTTTCTCTATATCCTGCGCGGCCTGACGATCTTCATTGCCATTGCCACCACCCGCAAGACCATCATCGGTGGCGTCAAGGATATTGCCGAGGGCGATCCGATCGCCTGGCTGTTCGGCGGCAAGGTCTTTTCCGGGGTGTTCGTCTGGCTGGCGGATCTGGGCCTTGTCGGCACCTTCGTGGCCGGCCCCAAGGCCGGTCTGCCCGTGGTCGAGGGCATTCCCATGCTGATGATCTGGGCCATTGCCCTCATCGTCTTCGGCCACATTCTTCTGACCCGTACCCGCTTCGGCAACTGGATCTTTGCCTCCGGCGGGGATGCACAGGCCGCCCGCTATGTCGGCGTGCCGGTCAGCCAGGTGAAGATCTCCATGTTCATGTTCACCGCCTTCTGCGCCACCGTCTTTGCCACCTGTCAGGTGATGGAGTTCGGCTCGGCGGCCGCCGACCGCGGTCTGTTGAAGGAGTTCGAGGCGATCATCTCCGTGGTCATCGGCGGCGCGCTTCTGACCGGCGGCTACGGCTCGGTCATCGGGGCCGCCCTGGGCGCGCTGATCTTCGGCGTCGTCCAGCAGGGCCTGTTCTTTGCCGGCGTGGAGAGTTCGCTCTTCCGGGTGTTCCTCGGGGTGATCCTGCTGCTTGCCGTGATCCTCAACACCTATATCCGCCGCATGATCACAGGAGAACGTTGAGATGCCCGATGCAAACACAGCTCCCCTGATCGAACTGGTCGACATCGAGAAGCATTTCGGCCCGGTGATTGCCCTCAACGGCGTTTCCGTCTCCGTCAAGGCCGGCGAGTGCCACTGCCTGCTCGGCGACAACGGCGCCGGCAAGTCCACCTTCATCAAGACCATGTCCGGCGTGCACAAGCCCACCCGCGGCAAGATCCTGATCGATGGCAAGGAGATCAGCTTCTCAACGCCCCGCGATGCCATGGAGGCCGGCATTGCAACGGTCTACCAGGATCTGGCGATGATCCCGCTGATGTCGGTGACCCGGAACTTCTGGATGGGCCGCGAACCCAGAAAGAGCGTCGGTCCGTTCAAGTTCTTCGACTTTGCCGAGGCCAACGAGGTCACCCTGACCGAGATGGCCAAGATGGGCATTCATCTGCGCTCGCCCGACCAGGCTGTCGGCACCCTGTCGGGCGGTGAGCGCCAGACGGTCGCCATCTCCAGGGCGGTTTATTTCGGGGCAAAGGTCCTCATTCTCGATGAGCCGACATCCGCCCTCGGTGTGCGCCAGACCTCCAATGTGCTCGCAACAATCGACAAGGTCCGCAAAAAAGGCATCGGCGTCGTCTTCATCACCCACAATGTCCGCCATGCCATGGCCGTCGGAGACCGCTTCACAGTCCTCAACCGGGGAAAAACACTTGGAACAGCTGAGCGCGGAGACATCAAGGCAGAAGAACTACAGGAAATGATGGCAGGCGGACAGGAACTCGCCCAACTCGAAGGCTCACTCGGCGGTACGGT
>NZ_CANMNP010000072.1 GCF_947499295.1 uncultured Roseibium sp. | reverse complement strand
CGTGTAAAACCTGTCCCATAGTGCATCCTTCCATTCGGGAGAAAAGACTGCACCATCAAAATCTGGGATCAAACACCAGAAAATCGGGACCAATTCAGGTTGAAAAGAGCGGTCCCAAGACTTAAGCTAAATATTTCTTATTCATACCATATTTTTACCAATATAATTTCAAACTTTGCACTCAATCCCACAGCTAACTTTACACGTGTCGGCGTCTGGATAATCCGGGGCCATATCGTGTGGGAGCTTTTGATATGAGTGTTGGCAACGAAGTCTGGAACAAAGTGAGTATTGTTCTGGACGGCCCGCAGGCGAAAGAAGAGGCTTCGACCTTTCGAGACATGCGGCTTGATGTAACATTCACAAACAAAGATACCGGCGAACAAATTGTTGTTCCCGGTTTTTTCGCAGCAGACGGAAATGCGGCGGAGACCGGTGCGACTGAAGGCACTAAGTGGCAAGTGAATTTCACGCCGGCCAGCGCTGGTAACTGGACCTACGAAGCGTCATTTCGCGAAGGCAAGAATGTTGCTGCCAGCACGGACCTGAACGCTGGCACGCCTGTCGCGGGCTTCCAGGAAATTGGTGGGAGCTTTGAAGTCGCAGAGGGAGACGGGAAAGGTGACCGTTTCTCCGACAAAGGCATCATCCTTCAGGACGAGGGAACGCACTATCTTCAGTTTCAGGGCGACGGCGATTATTTTATCAAAGGAGGTCCCGGAGTTCCGGAAAACTTCCTCGCCTATGATGGTTTCGACAACACGAAGGTGACTGGTGTCAAAAACAGCAACACAGGCCGTCATGATTTTGATAACCATCTGAAAGATGCCAAAGGAGATGAACTGCTTTGGGACGAGCGCGGTTCGGAGATTTACGGTGCCGTCAATTATCTGTCCGACCAGAAGCTAAATACACTTTATATCATGACCAATACGGTTGGTGGCGATGGACGGGATGTCAGTCCCTGGGTCAACCCAAAAACGTATGACGTGGCGAAGAACGTTAGTGACATCGACAAGGCGGGGCACGGCCTCACACGCGATGATTTCACAACCTATGACGTGTCCAAACTTGCCCAGTGGGAGCGGGTATTCGACCACATGGACGCCAAAAACATCTATAAAAATATTCTCTTGCAAGAAATAGAGAATGATCAACTGCTGAATGGTGGCACAAAACTGTCTCCAGATGCTGAACTCACTGTCGAGAGGCTTGTGTACCTGCGCGAAATGATCGCGCGCTTTGGCCACAATAATGGACTGCAGTGGAACCTGGGGGAAGAAACGTCGAATTCCGAAAAAGAGCTCGAGGCGATGGCCACTTACATCAAGGCGGTGGACCCATATGATCACGTCATCGTCGTTCACACTTTGCCCCGCGACACCGACAGGGTCTATGATGCACTTTACGACCACGCACCAATGGATGGCGCATCGTTTCAAACCAGGGCTCAGAATATACGCAGTGAGACCTTGGAATCTCGACGAGAGTCAGAAGAAAACAACAATCCCTGGATTCTCTCCTGGGACGAAGACTCGTCTTCAAATTCACTCGTGGGTCGGAATGACAATGATTCAGACCTAAAAAATGAACAAAACCTTCGAGAAGGACTCTGGGGACATTTGACTGCAAATGGGTCAGGTGCGAACTGGTATTTGAGACAAGAAGGTGGGCATAGTCTTGATCAAAATTTCGATGATTTTCGAGGGTTTGAGTCTCTTTGGAATTGGACGGCTGCGGCAACCGAATTCTTCAACGAATACATCCCATTTCATAATATGGCTGATTTGGATGACTTGACACCAAACAAAAAGGACTTTGTATTTGTTGAAGAAGGAGCTCACTATGTAAGCTACTTGCCTTTTGGTGAGGCCGATAGTGTCCAATTTGACTTAGAGAGTCAGTCTGGAGAGACATTCAATGTCTATTGGTACAACCCAAGGGAAGGCGGATCACTTGTTTCTGCCGGAAAAGTTGATGGCGGTGAAGTTGTTGATATAGGCCAACCTCCAAAAGATGTTGGCAAGGATTGGGTCGTTTATTTGCGCAATGTCGATATTCCTTTGGACGAGACTTCAGACCCGGTGACGCCAGACCCGAAACTTCCCGAACCGGAAGACAGTCTGTTCCAATTCAAACTGATAGACACCGATACGGACAAGGAAATTGTCACTGTCACCGACGATGATACAATCGATTTCAGCCTCGTAGAAGGAAAGAACGTAGGTATTGCTGCCGTGACGGTCAATGAGACGACAGCAGAGGATATTGGCAGCGTCACATTGGAGCTCGCAGGACAAAAGAGAACTGAAAACGTCAGTCCCTATGCCCTATTTGGTGACAAGGAGGGCGACTATTTCATGGGGCGCTCGGTCGAAGAAGAAGACTATCCGCTCGAATACACCGCATTTGACGGCAAAAAAGGCCTCGGGAACGTTTTGGAAACAGGCTCTTTAAACTTTTCATTCGATGAGATGAACATTGTTTGACGGGGCTTGTCGCAAGTGCGGGTCTCTAGGTGTTTGATCCCAGAATTTGATGGTGCAGTCTATTCTCCCTAATGGAAGGATGCACTATGGGACAGGTTTTACACGGAAGCGCCACAACGACAGAGGCGATCCGTCGAGCAATACAAAATATTCAAGAGAGCCTGAGAGCGCTTTCGAAGCGATACGGCATCAATCAAAAGACTGTCGCCAAGTGGAAGCGTCGAACTTCTACGGCCGACCTGCGGACCGGACCGAAAGAGCCACGTTCGACGGTTCTGTCTGTCGAGGATGAAGCGATCATTGTGGCTTTCCGCTGGACGATTGCCTTTATGCCCTTCAGCCGACGATCCCGCATCTGACCCGGTCTTCGCTACATCGCTGCCTGCAACGTCATGGCATCAGCCGCTTGCCCGAAGTCGGAGGTGACAAACCAGCAAAGAAAAAGTTCAAGCACTACCCGATCGGCTATTTCCATATCGACATCGCCGAAGTGCGCACAGCCGAAGGCAAACTCTATCTTTACATTGCGATCGACCGCACGTCCAAATTCGCCTTCGTGCGGGTAGTCCGCAAGACAGGCCGGACATCGGCTTCAGCCTTCCTCGTGGCTCTAAATAGTTCGCCCTGAACAATTGCTAAGCGTTTGATGTTGCATGCGCGGGCAGAGGTTTTGGAGTATCCGATTTTGCCAT
>NZ_CANMNP010000071.1 GCF_947499295.1 uncultured Roseibium sp. | reverse complement strand
GCAACCTATGAATCACTTTGAAATCAAATCCGGAATCCCAAAACATATACCTGAGTCAATTCGTCCACACGGCCTAGAAACTCTAGGTTTGGACTTGCGCCCAGACGCTTTTCAAGCGTCTGCTCATAGGAGGAAGAGGCATTTTTTGGTGATTTCTTTATGTTCTTTATGCGCACTTATAGGATTGTGATCACAATCCCACTATGCTATCCGTCAAGGACATTAGCAACCATGTAGCGAAGTTTGACGAGTGCTCGTTGAGCTGACGCTCAATGGTAGAACCTCGCAAGTCGTTCGCCTTTCCAGCCACCGTCCTGGGGTCTCACACCGTTCCATGTCGATCTATCACTTCAGCGCTCAGGTGATCTCCAGGAGCCAGGGGCGTTCGGCGGTTGCAGCCGGGGCCTACCGGCACCGCACACAGATGACGTTGTCGAACGATCTGGACCACAAGAAATTCAACTATTCGGACCGGGATGCGGATCTGGTTCATGAGGAACTGGCACTGCCGGATCAGATGCCACAGTGGTTCCGGACACTGATTGATGGGCGGAGCGTTGCCGGTGCGAGCGAGGCGCTTTGGAATGCGGTCGAGGCGCATGAGACGCGGGCAAATGCGCAGCTCGCACGCGAAATCGTGATCGCCTTGCCGAGCGAGCTAAGCCGAGATGAGAACATCAGCCTGATGCAGGGCTATGTGCGTGAAGCCTTCACGTTGCGGGGCATGGTGGCGGATTGGGTCTATCACGACAAGGAAAACAACCCGCATGTCCATGTCATGCTGACGATGGCGCCGTTGACAGAGGCGGGCTTCGGATCGAAGTGGGAAACCGTTTTGGATCAGAACGGCAATCCGGTTCGAGCGGGCGGTCAGGAGAATGGCAAGATCCAATATCGGGCCTGGGCCGGTGACAAGGAAACGCTGAAAGCGTGGCGGGAGCTTTGGGCCGCGCATGCGAACAAGAGCTTGGAGCTTGCCGGGCATGGTGCTCGTATCGATCACCGAAGCTATGAGGCTCAGGGTATTGTGTTGCAGCCGACGACGAAGATTGGCGTTCAGGCACGCAACATTGAGAGGGAGGCCAAGGCCCAGGGGCGTGAAGTCGATCTCGAACGCATTGCGTGGCATGCGGAAAGTTGCCGGGAGAACGTTCGGCGTATCAAACGCCGTCCGGAAATTGTCATTGATGCGGTGACGCGCGAGAAGAGCGTGTTCGATGAACGGGACGTTGCGAAATACCTTCACAGGTATGTCGATGACCCCGATCTTCTCCAGGATCTCCTTGCCCGCGTTCTGAATTCTCCGGATGCGGTAAAGCTCGCGGTCGAAGCGATCAATCCGGACACGGAGAAGCTGGAGCCAGCAAAATACACCAGCCGCGATCTGTTGCGGCTTGAAGCTGAGATGGGCCGCTTTGCCGACAAGATGGTTTCCGCATCTTCCCATGGCGTCAATGCAAAGATCTGCTCCAAGGTGCTGGCAGGGGGCGAGCAGCTTTCGGATGAGCAGCGTGTTGCGATTGAGCGCATCACGGGCGATGAGCGCATGGCGGCTGTCGTCGGCCGGGCTGGTGCCGGTAAGACCACGATGATGAAAGCCGCCCGTCAGGTCTGGGAGTCGAACGGCTATCATGTCGCCGGCGCCGCCCTGGCGGGCAAGGCGGCCGAGGGCCTTGAGAAAGAGGCCGGCATTGCATCTCGCACTTTGGCGTCCTGGCAATTGTCGTGGGCGCGGGGTGAGGGACTTCCGGATAGAAAGACCGTGTTTGTGATTGATGAGGCGGGCATGGTCGATAGCCGGCAGATGAGCGTCTTTGTCGAGACGATCGCGAAGGCCGGAGCCAAGCTTGTTCTCATCGGTGACGCGGAGCAGCTTCAGCCGATTGAGGCCGGTGCCGCGTTCCGGTCCCTGACAGGCCGGACCGGCTATGCAGAACTTGGCACGATTTACCGGCAACGCGAACAGTGGATGCGTGATGCGTCGATGGATCTTGCGAGGGGCGATGTCGCTAAAGCGATCAACACGTATCGCGCCAACGGTCACGTTGTCAGCATGCCGCTCAAGGATCAGGTCATCAAAGGCATGATCGATGACTGGTCGGCCGACTACGATCCCTCGAAGTCGATGCTGATGCTTGCCCATCTTCGAGCTGATGTTTTTGAGCTCAACAAGTTGGCACGTGCCACGCTCATTGAACGCGGTCTGATTGAGGAAGGGCACAAGTTCCGTACCGAGGACGGCGAACGGTTCTTTGCTGCTGGCGATCAAATCGTGTTCCTGAAGAACGACCGAGACCTAAACGTCAAGAACGGCATGATCGGCCGCGTGGTCGAAGCGGGTGAGAGGCGCATTGTTGCAGAGATCGGGGCTGTTGGTGGTAGTGGGGGATCGGATCAAACCCGGCGCGTCGAGGTCAACCAGAAGACCTATCGCAATGTCGATCACGGCTATGCGACGACGATCCACAAATCTCAAGGCGCGACCGTCGACAAGGTCAAGGTTCTGGCAACGCTCTCGCTGGACCGGCATCTGACCTATGTCGCGATGACCAGGCACCGGGAAGACGTGAAGCTCTATCACGGCGCGTTGTCGTTTGCGAAGAATGGCGGCCTGGTCGAGGTTCTTTTCAAGAAAGGAGCCAAGGAAACAACGCTCGACTACGCGAGGTCGGAGCTTTACGCCCAGGCGCTCGCCTACGCCAACAACCGCGGGCTCTATGGCCTCAGGGTCGCCAAGGCCGTGATTCAGAACCAGCGCCGTTGGCTTTCTGAGCAGAAGGCGAGGCTCACGAGCCTCGGGGAACGGCTTGCTGCGTTCGGGGCAAAGTTGAAGACAGGTTCGCTCGGGCTTGTCACGGGCACCAATTCCGCTCAAAGAGGAACACGCGAACAGGCGGCCCCGCTGCAGCCCTGGATCAAAGGCGTTGAGGAATGGGCACTATCCGTCACTGAGACTGTGGAGGCCAAATTGCAGTCGGATGCAACGTTGACAGCCCATTGGGTTGAAATCCAGAACCGCGCCCGTCTCGTTTATGAGCAGCCGGACGAGGCCGTAAAGGCGATGCGGATCGATGACATCGTGAAGTCGAGCGGCGCTGAGCAGGTGTCCGCCCGCGACAAGCTCGCTGAAGATTTGGCGAATGCGCCGGAACAGTTCGGATCGCTACGCGGCAAGACGGGAATGCTTGCGGGCAAATCCGCTCGCGAAGATCGCGAGCAGGCGTT
>NZ_CANMNP010000070.1 GCF_947499295.1 uncultured Roseibium sp. | reverse complement strand
TGGTCATTCTTATTCACTTCACGCTAAAGCGGGCTCGTCTGAAGACGAGGGGTTTCATCCAAGGCGTGGATACTAAAGCTATGCCTTCGCGGGTGCGCATGCGGATGAGGTCGGCTTCGAACTCAGCGAAGGTGGCGAGGATGTTGAAGAACATCTTTCCCATGGGGTCTGTTGGGTTATAGGTGGATGCGCCGAAGGCGAGCTTGGCGGTATTGCCAACTTATTTTGTTCGGCTAGGAAGGTAACCTGCTTTGGACGGATTTCAGATCCTCGTATCCCAAGAAGTGGACGTTATTGTTTTGTCAGGATACCTGCGCAAGCTTGGGCCAAGAGTTCTTCGTCACTTTCGTGGAAGCATCCTGAATGTTCATCCTTCGCTGCTTCCCAAGTTCGGTGGCAAGGGTATGTACGGTGCCAATGTTCATCGTGCTGTCCTATGCGCGGGAGAGACTGAAAGTGGCGCAACGGTGCACTTGGTTGAAGCCGAATATGATAGCGGCAAAACAATCTGCCAAAAGAGGATCTCTGTCGCTCCGGATCAAACACCGGGCCATCGTTGCCGACAAGGGCTATGACAGCAATGCTAATCGAGAGGCTGCGCGAAAGGCTGGGGCTGTCCCAGTCATCCCTTACAAATCAAACCGGCGCGACATTCCCAGGCACTTCGCCAAAGCGCTCTATAGGGGCCGCGCACGCATCGAGCAAATGATGGGGAAGCTCAAGCGATTTAAACGCGTCGCCCTGCGTTGCGAGAAAACCGCCAGAAACTTCCGCTCCATCGTCGCAATCGCCGCGGCCTTCATCTTGATCAAATCCGTCCACACGGCCTAAGCAGATCGACTCTCAAAGAATTCTAACTGAAATTGAAAGTGTTGGTGGGGAAATCTGGTCAACGCATCGTTTTCACAATACCGGCCATGACATTATTTCTCTCATCAGCACAGGCGGAACGTTGGAGAACCCCGACGGTTCAGTCAACAATGCGCTTATTCCTCCGTTTTTGCCGACAGAGCATCTAGACAAACTGCCCTACACAAAAGAATTAATCTATTCCTTCGGGACACCTCCTCATCGAACCCGTTTTACGCTGATGCTCCCGGGGAGCAAAATTACGCCGCATCGTGACTTGCAACCGAATTGGTTTAACAAGGTTCGTGTGCACATTCCGATACAGACGCACCCGGATGTGACGTTTCATATCTGGGAAGAGGACGAAACGCTGACACCGGAGGACCGTACAGACGTTCACTTCTCCGCGGACGGTGCATGGGTTTTTGATACCTGGCGTGTCCACGCCATTACAAATTTCTCCGATGTTCCCCGTATTCATCTCATCGTGGATCTGGAGCCACGAGGTGACTTGTATTCATTGATGTTTGATGGAATCGATCGCAAGAAAATCGATCAGACTTTTTCCTATCAATATCCGTCAACCTATACGACTGACCGGGAGACGCTGGAATGGTTAACCGCCAAACAGCCGGAAATAGGCGTTGCACTCTGGAACACCGTGGTGGTGGACAAGAATCCACAGGTTGGCAGGTACCAGTATGCCACGGAGTTTTGGAACTCCTGAAGGACGCGCCGGTAAACCGGGTATTACGTGAAAACCAACTGGGCTGTTCCGAAAGGCGAACAGCTCAGTTTCTGACGATTGGCCAAATATGCCCTCCAAGCTGCAAGAATCTGCTTCGCTGTCTCTTCTTCACTCAACCAGCTGGACACTTGTTCATGTTGTTCTGTTTTCCCTGGCGGCATTGGCGGTGAAATCCCTGAACCAGTATGTCCCGGTCTCCGGGCAGATCTTTTTTAGGTCGGCAGTTGCCGTCGCCATCGTTGTTGCCACCTCCAGAGGAGCTGTTCTTTCTTCTCTTGTCGGTGAGGAGAAGAAGCTCCTTTTCCTAAGGGGTGTTCTCGGCTTCATTGGTCTTTTCGGGGCGTTTTATTCCTTCACCATCCTTCCGATCGCGATCGCTATGACGATTATCGGAACGACGCCTCTGTTCGTGATGGTGTTTGGTGCCGTCGCTCTGGGAGAAAAGATTAAACCGGATATGATCGTTTACGGTCTAGGCGTGGCGGTCTCGATCTTTTTTGTCGTTCAGCCTGAGAGCGTCAGCGTCGCAGACTATGAGGATGTTTCTCTTATTGGGGTAGCCATGGCTTTCATGAGCAGTATTGCTGCCGCCCTCGCATTCACGACCGTGCGCGCGGTTGTCCAGAAGGTCGGGGTTCAAGCCGTAGTCTTCTGGTTTGCCGGCGTTTGCCTGGTCGGCTCGCTTATCTTTGACGGTTTTCCGAGTTACGTGACCGACATTCCCACCCATGCGCTTTTCCTACTGGTTGCACTGTGCGTGCTTGGTGTGACGTCGGACCTTGCCAAGACCCAAGCCTACAAGTTTGGCGTCGCCTGGTATGTGAGCTTACTATCGGTTCTGTCTGTTGCCGTCTCCGGACTCTTGGCTTGGATGTTCATTGGACAGACGATCTCTGTGGCTCAATGGATCGGGATATTGTTTATGATGTTGTTTATGGCGGCGGCGATCCATCGCTCGCGCGGGCGCTAGCCCGTTTTATTCATGAGCAGCTCTGTTTGCTTTGCAGGCATGGCAGGCCATGTTGCGCCCCGGTTGAGCTGGGACTTGGTGGTGCGCGTTTGATGTTGAAGGTTGTGGCTCTTGGGGCATCGGTGCCCCGACCTTTATGGCGGCGTTGTTGCAAAAATCCAATTTGTGCCCTACCTGAGCGTCGCTGTTTCCTTTCAGAAGTTTTGTAAATGCCGTTCAAACACCACGCCTCCCGCCGTCACAAGATTGCGAAGTCCAGGCATCGTGTGACGAACTGGCCCGAGTATAATGAAAGCCTGCGCCACCGTGGGGATGTCACTGTCTGGGTTGATCAGAGCGTGGCGCATGACTGGGGCGTGGCACACACCGGCAAGCGGGGCCTGCCGGGGACATACTCCGATCTTGCGATCACGGCTTATCTGGAGCTTCGCACTGTTTTCCATTTGGCCCTGCGGCAAACTCAAGGGTTCGTCCGCTCATTGTTCAGGCTGATGAAGCTGGAACTGGCCGTTCCCGACTTTACGACACTCTCGCGCAGAGCCGGCCGGCTTGCGCCTTTGCCCGCGGGCAAGATCCGAAGCGCCTGTTTCTCTTGACCTGACAGACGACATCGGTAAGCCGTCGGCCGTGCCGGATCTTTTGGACCAAATTGACGAACCCGTGCACCGCTTTCTAG
>NZ_CANMNP010000069.1 GCF_947499295.1 uncultured Roseibium sp. | reverse complement strand
CGCCGCTCTTTCCTTTTCCTGGTTGTTAGCCCAACTGGCGGGCACATTGAAATGCCATATAGGTGAGAGCGGCAACCCGCTTAATCCGTCTCGCGCCGCGACCCGCAATTGATCACCTTGTCATTCAAGGATCCGTGCCGATCGACGGCGCTGGCGATTGGCCTCGTTATAGTAGGCAGACGCCTGCGACAAGGACCGATGCCGCGACTGTTGCATGGCGTCCTGTATCGGAATATCCCGGTTAGCCGCCTCTGTCAGAAACCCGGAGCGCAGACCATGTGCGCTAAAATCTGTGGGATCCAAACCTGCAGCGGCACACCGTTTTTTCAAGATGGCATTGATGGATTGGGGGGACAGGGCGCGGGATTTCAGATTGCCCCACTGATCGATCGCCCGGAAAACAGGACCATCCATGATCCCAGAGGCCTTCAGCCAAGCTTGCAGGGCGTCAACCGGCTGGCCGAGCAGCAAGACATGATTGTCGTCACCTGAAGCATCTTCGGTCTTGGTGCGGCCGAGCCGTATGGTCGCACAAGGCAGGAGAGGGCTTTCGGGTCGGTCCGGATCGCCTGGAACCGGGGCTTCGAACAGAACACGATCCATACGAAGCCCGGCAATTTCGGACCGGCGCCGGCCGCCGGAGGCAAAGCCGAGCAGCAAAAGCGCGCGATCGCGCACATCCGTGAGCGAGGGCTGCTGGTAATCTGTGCCCTCGCAGGTGGCCAAGAGCCGTTTCAAAATGTCGGCCGTAACAGCCTTTTTGCTTTTGCGGGTTTTTGGGCGGTCTGCGGTGCGCACGGCCAGTCTTTTGGCGGATCTGATCTGCGGCGAGGAAAATGCGCCTTCCAACCCCCGCCATCTGTGCAGGGTGGACCAGGTCGCCAACCGCCGCTCCACAGTCGCCGGCGCATGCGGGGGTCGGAGACCCGCTGTATTTTTTGGTGTTCTTAACAACT
Source organism: uncultured Roseibium sp. (assembly GCF_947499295.1). Classification (GTDB taxonomy): domain Bacteria; phylum Pseudomonadota; class Alphaproteobacteria; order Rhizobiales; family Stappiaceae; genus Roseibium. Next base: position 2,689 of record NZ_CANMNP010000069.1, on the reverse strand, counting down.
TCAGGTCTTCGAGTTCTGCCGCAACAGTCTCCGGCATGCCGTGCGCCGGATCAATTTTCCTCTTCTCCAGGTCCCACAAATGGTGCGCAACAAATTTCAGGATCAGCGATTCCGGTGCGGGCCAGGGCAGGGGAGTACCGGTTGCGGCCTGGCACCAGGCTTCCAGATACGAAAAGTCGGAGGTGAGGGCGCGGAGCGTATTTTCGCCCATGCCTTCCTTGGCCAGGTGTCGAAGGGTGTCGATGTCATCGTCGGTAAGGAGATGCGCCAGTTGCTCGCTGCGATCTTGTCCGGCAAGGGCGGGCAGGATGGCCGCCAGGGTGTCGAGTTTATCCAGTTTCTCGGCGAAGTCATCGCTGACGGCTGGAAGAGACGGGTTCTGCGACATTGGTTTTCACGGTTCTGGGCTGTGTCGGAGCCTTATTTTAGCGAGATGCAGCTTGAAATCAATAACCATCGATAAGGGTTACTTATCGACTGTCATATTTCTGATTTTTTGTGCGTGCATGTACTGAAATGTAAATACTAGATAGTTTTCAATAAACAAATCTAGTATCAAAAAATCAATGTCTTACGATCTTACAAAAATTCCGATCCAGGCGCTGCTGCAACCCATATCCGAGGCAACCGCCGCAATTGTCCGCCTTGACGAGCGCCTGAAGCAGTCACTGCTCGGGCCCGGCTGCCTCGAACGGCTGCATTTTCGGGACGCCTGCGCCTCGCTCTGGGTCGACGGCCAACTGGTTCACCTGGAAGACCTGGTGCTGCACGATTCTGCGCGGGACATTCGCTCGCCAACCCACGAGCTGACAATTGCCCACGCGGTTCTGCGCGCAAGGAGGAAGATCCTGCGCCATCCGCCCGATTGGGCCCTCCGTCCTGAGGGGTTTTTGGCGCTGCGCGGGGCTGAGGATTTCCGGGAAAACGAAGAGGGGAGGCTGGTCAACGAAGTTATCATGCCCTCTAAACCGCAGATTGAGACTGAAAGTAATGAGGTTGACCCACTGGCGCAGGAACTGGCGGTCCTGGACGCGGTGCTCGAACGCAGCACGGCCGTATTGGCTGGCGAAAACCTGCCAAAGCGAGAGCCCCAAAAAAAACGGGCTGAAATCGTCTACGATCCGGACTGGAACCAAGAAGACCGAATGGCCGAATGGCGCGAGGTCCTCAGGAAAACCGAAAACCTGCCACCCGTGCTGCGGGCCGTCCTTTTGCTCGACGCCTGGAATTTTTTGGATGTTCTGGAACGCATGCCGTGGCTGGGCCGGTTGTTGGCGGCAAGCAGCTTGTCGGAAGCAGGCCTGACAACGTCCACACATCTGGCGACGGCAAATCTCGGCCTGAAGCTGATCGGGCGGGATAAGCGCACCAGCAAGAACCTGGACACCCGGCTGACGGCGCTCTTGTCCGCGCTGACAGCAGCGGCCGAGTTCGGGCTCAAGGAACACGACAAGCTGGTGCTGGCCCGGCAGACACTGGACCATCGGCTGAAGGGTCGGAGAAAATCGTCAAAACTGCCGGCGCTTGTCGATCTGGTGCTGGCTAGGCCGATGGTGTCGGCCGGGACGATCGCAAAAGAAATCGGAATTACGCCCCAAGCCGCGCTCCGGCTTGTCGAAGAGCTCAATCTACGGGAGCTTACGGGGCGAGGGCGGTTCCGAGTGTGGGGGGTTATGTGACGCCGCGATCGCGTCTTCAACTATTTAGCGAACACAATTGAGTACAGCAATTCAGGTCTTCAGAGGGCCTGGTTAAATTGAACACGCATCCGCTTCTGAAAACAGCACGCTGCAGATCGGAAAGTTGGGCGGGCCTCCCACGAGATACCCTGCCAACAATGGTCAATGATATCATAGGTGTTTGAGGGATTGCCAAGTTGTTTACGGGGCTCAGCGCTGGTAGATAGCTGTGATGCGCCGTGTTGCGTTTGCGTTCCAACTCAGTCATTTCAGATCCCTCGCTTCCGATGATGGTTCGCCTTTAAATCGCAGATATCCTTTGGCGAGCAGATCACAGGCTGGACATATGCCGCATAGGCGTCCCCACTCGTGTGGAGTCCGATCGCCTTGGTAGCAAGTATGGCTCTCCTCACGGATCAGATCGGCAAGCGCGTCCCCACCGAGATCGCGGGAAAAGCGCCATGTCTCGGCTTTGTCGATCCACATCAGTGGTGTGTGGATTACGAAATTCGTATCCATTCCTAGGTTGAGGGCGCCGTGTTGCATAAGTCATTATCTGTGACGCAGCGGTCCCTTACCCAGAATTTGGGCATCATGAGATACGTTCGAACGTAGGATGTCCGAGGGAAGTCATCTTGTTGAGGACCGAGACGCCGATCCGGCTCTCGGTTCTCTGATTGTCCAGGATGCGTGATCTCAGCCTTTCCCCGATGACCGACTTCCAGCGGACCATGAGCGTTTCCACGCGCGCTCTTCGGTTATGTCCGGTGCTCTTTTGCCAGGCCATGCGGCCATGGGCCTTGATCGCTAGAATATCCAGATCCCGCGCAGTGGGGTTGGTCTCAGCCTCAGGGCCGGCAACAGCCGTCTTCGGTGGTGGAATGATGATCTCCACATCGGCAAAGTGCTGCGTGATTGCGTTCCGTGTGGCGACGCCGTCATAGGCACCATCCATTGCCCGGCAGGCGGAATGCGAAGCAATCTGCCGAGAGGGGCTAGAAAGCGGTGCA
>NZ_CANMNP010000068.1 GCF_947499295.1 uncultured Roseibium sp. | reverse complement strand
ATTTATGTCGAAAGTATCTTTGGTATTGAACGGGAAGACCGTTTCGTCCGAGGTCGAGGACCGGACGTTGCTTGTGTCTTTGATCCGGGATGTTCGGGGTCTGACGGGAACGCATGTTGGCTGTGACACGTCGCAATGCGGCGCGTGTGTTGTTCATGTTGACGGCAAGGCGGTGAAGTCCTGCACGATGCTGGCGGCGCAGGCGGATGGCAGTGAGGTGGTGACGCTTGAGGGGATTGGCAGCGCGGATGCGCTTCATCCTGTGCAGGCGGCGTTCCGGGAGCATCACGGTCTTCAGTGCGGATTTTGCACGCCGGGGATGATCATGAGCGCGGTTGACATGATCAACCGTCACGGTGCGGGCAATCTTGATGAGGCAACGATCCGGCACGAGCTGGAAGGCAACATCTGCCGCTGCACGGGGTATCAGAACATCGTCAAGGCGATCAAGGCGGCGTCCGACCAGATGGCTGGCATGGCGCAGGCGGCCGAGTGAGGGCCCGGTTTTAGGAACACGACGGATTTATGGGTCAGGCGGGACGCCTTTGATCTGCCGGAGGGAGCCGGCAGAGGCGGTCTGGAACCGACCTTTGAGAAGACGCGGGCCGGGCAGACCGGTCGGAGGAGACCATCCGGATTTTTTGATCCGGAGCAGTATTTGGGAGAGAGATGATGGCAGTTGAAGGGATTGGCGCCCGGGCTCTGCGCAAGGAGGACAAGCGCTTCATCACGGGCCGTGGCCGTTATACGGATGACATGGCGATGCCGGGCATGGGCTATGCGGCCTTTGTGCGCTCGCCGCATGCCCATGCGAAGGTCACGGGGATCGATGCCAGTGCGGCTCTTTCGATGCCGGGAGTGGATGCGGTTCTGACGGGCGATCAGCTTGTGGGCGACGGTGTCGGCAATCTGATCTGCGGATGGATGATCCACTCCAAGGACGGCACGCCGATGAAGATGGGCGGCTGGCGGGCGCTTGAGCCTGAGGTTGTGCGCCATGTGGGCCAGGCTGTTGCGGTTGTCATTGCCGACACGCAGGCCGAGGCTCGGGACGCTGCCGATGCGGTGGTTGTCGACTATGAGGAGCTTCCTGCGGTTGTTGATCCGCTTGCAGCCCTTGAGGCGGGCGCGCCGCAGATCCATCCGGAAGCGGAAGGCAATCTGATCTACGACTGGGAAATCGGTGATGCGGGGGCGACCGACGAGGCGTTTGGCCGTGCCGCGCATGTGACGCGGATGGAGATCCACAACAACCGCCTTGTTCCGAACGCGATGGAGCCGCGGGCCGCGCTTGCCGGCTATGATGCGGCCGAGGAGCATTATACGCTCTATACGACTTCCCAGAACCCGCATGTGGCGCGTCTGGTCCTGTCGGCGTTCTACAACATCGCACCGGAACACAAGCTGCGCGTGATTGCCCCTGATGTGGGCGGCGGCTTCGGCTCGAAGATCTATATCTATCCGGAAGAGATGGTGTGCCTTTGGGCGTCGAAGCGCGTCGGCCGGCCTGTGAAGTGGGTATCGGACCGCACGGAAGCGTTCCTGACGGATGCCCATGGCCGCGATCACCGCTCGGAAGCCGAGCTTGCGCTGGATGCGGACAACAAGATCATCGGCCTGCGGGTGAAGACGGTTGCCAATCTGGGCGCCTACATGTCGCTGTTCTCGTCGTCGGTTCCGACCTATCTCTATGCAACGCTGCTGTCGGGGCAATACGACATCCCGGCGATCCATGCGAATGTGAAGACGGTCTATACCAACACGACGCCTGTGGATGCCTATCGCGGTGCCGGACGTCCTGAGGCGACCTATCTGCTTGAGCGGATCATGGAGACTGCGGCGCGCGAGGTCGGCCTGTCGCCGGCCGAGTTCCGGCGCAAGAACTTCATCCGGTCGTTCCCGCATCAGACACCGGTGATCATGTGCTATGACGCGGGCGATTATGATGCGACGCTGGATGCGGCGCTGAAGGCGGCCGATTATGACGGGTTTGCCGCGCGCAAGGCGGAAGCGGCCTCGCGTGGCAAGCTGCGCGGGATCGGCCTGTCCTGTTACATCGAAGCCTGCGGGATTGCGCCGTCAGCGGCGGTCGGGTCCCTTGGTGCCGGTGTGGGTCTTTGGGAATCTGCCGAGGTTCGTGTGAACCCGGTGGGGACGGTTGAGGTTCTGACCGGTTCCCACAGTCATGGCCAGGGCCATGAGACGACCTTCGCACAGCTGATCAGCGAGCGCTTTGGCCTTGACAGCGATGCGGTTGCGATCGTGCACGGGGATACGGACAAGGTCCAGTTCGGCATGGGCACCTACGGGTCCCGCTCGGGCGCGGTCGGCATGTCGGCTGTTGTGAAGGCGCTGGACAAGGTCGAGGCGAAGGCGAAGAAGATCGCGGCCCACCTGATGGAGGCCTCGGAAGGGGACATCCAGATCGAGGGCGGCGAGTTGAAAGTGGCCGGTACGGACAAGAAGCTGAGCTTCACCGAGGTGGCGCTTGCGGCCTATACGGCGCACAATCTGCCTGAGGGCATGGAGCCGGGTCTGAAGGAGGGGGCGTTCTACGACCCGACCAACTTCACCTTCCCGGCGGGGACCTATGTGTGCGAGGTCGAGGTGGACCCGGAGACGGGTCAGACGGAGGTTGTGAGCTTTGTGGCTGCAGATGACTTCGGCAACATCATCAACCCGATGATCGTGGAAGGTCAGGTGCATGGCGGCATCACGCAGGGCATTGGCCAGGCGCTGCTTGAGAATGCGGCCTATGACGAGAGCGGTCAGCTTCTGACGGCCTCCTACATGGACTACACGATGCCGCGTGCGGATGATGTTCCGTCCTATCAGCTGTCGACCCATGTGACGGCGTGCCCTGGCAACCCGCTCGGCATGAAGGGCTGCGGGGAGGCCGGAGCGATCGGGTCTCCGCCTGCGGTGATCAATGCGATCACGGATGCGATCGGCAGCAACGCTGTGTCGATGCCGGCCTCTCCTGAGAAGGTGTGGGCGCTTTGCCAGGCGGGCCTGAGGCAGGCTGCCGAATAGGACTTGAGACGATGAGCGGGCGGTGTGACCGCCCGCATTGGACCTGATGTCATTGGACACTTGAGATTTGGGGGAGACCCAACATGTATGAGACAACCTATCACCGTGCCGGTTCCGTATCGGAGGCTGCCGAGAAGATGGCGGCAGCAGAGGACGGCAAGATCCTGGGTGGCGGCCAGACGCTTCTGCCGACGATGAAGCAGCGTCTTGCGGCGCCGTCGGACCTTGTTGACGTGACGAAGATTGCGGAGATGCAGGGCATTTGCGAAGGCGAGGGAACCATCGTGATCGGGGCGGCAACGACCCACGCGGAGGTGGCGGCATCGGATCTTGTGCGGCAGAAGCTGCCCGGTCTTGCGGCCCTTGCCGGGGGCATCGGCGACCCGGCGGTCCGTCACATGGGCACGCTTGGGGGCTCGATTGCCAACAACGATCCGGCGGCGGACTATCCGGCGGCCTTGCTCGGGCTCGGTGCGGCCGTGACAACCAGCAAACGGACCCTTGCGGCCGGGGACTTCTTCACCGGCATGTTCGACACGGCCCTTGATGAAGATGAGGTGGTTGTGTCGGTGGCCTTCCCGCTGGCGGCAAAGTCGGCTTATGCCAAATATCCGAACCC
>NZ_CANMNP010000067.1 GCF_947499295.1 uncultured Roseibium sp. | reverse complement strand
CACTGAAACGCCCGCCAGATACATCTCCATCAAGGCTTCCTCGACGCTGTATTCAAGGCCTCTTCAACGGTGCCACGAGTGTGATCCGATGGGTGGTTCGCAAGGGAGGCAGCTCGAACCGCTGGCTCGCGAACCTTGTTGCGCGCAAGCCGAAGATGTCGCGGCTGTCGCGCTCGCCAACAAGATGGCGCGCATGAACTGGGCCTTGAGCGTGAAAAAGGAAGATTACCGAATGGCGTGACCGGCACCCCTTCAAGGGGAAACTGCACGACATGACCGCAAGGCCGGGGTGAGCGATCGACGAGGAGTAGGCGACACGGACTTCGAAGTTCAAGGCAGGGACATTCAGACCCGGGGCTCGAGCGCATGCAGCTCTCTGAACCGATGTGAACCCGACTTTCCGAACAGCATACCGGCCCGTGGCGTAACAAAGGCCACATCATGAGGCCTGACACACGTCCGATCGAAGACCCCGCCGAAAGACCGAAGATTTTGCTTGCCAAACTGGGGGGCATCCATACACGCCCCGGGTTTGCCGGAGGCTGGTTGATATAAGCTAAGCGGCCATTTCTGAAGTTTCCAGATCTGCGTAGAAGTCTGCTTCGGCCTCTGCTGGCGGGATGTTGCCGATGGGTTCCAGCAGTCGGCGGTGGTTGAACCAGTCGACCCATTCGAATGTGGCATATTCCACTGCGTCGAAGCTGTACCATGGCCCACGGCGATGAATGACCTCTGCCTTGAAGAGGCCGTTGAACATCTCGGCGAGCGCCTTGTCATAGGAGTCACCGACGCTGCCAACCGAGGGTTCGATGCTGGCCTCGGCCAGTCGCTCGGTGTATTTGATCGATAGGTATTGCAATCCGCGATCCGAGTGATGCACCAATCCCGCTGCCGGCCGTCGTTGATGAACGGCCTGTTCCAGGGCATCCAGGATGAACCCGGCATGGGCCGAGCGGCTCACTCGCCATCCGACAATGCGCCGCGCAAAGGCATCGATGACGAACGCCACATAGACGAAGCCGACCCAAGTGGCGAGTGGAGTAAGAAGCGCGTTTGCGCTTCTCCTCCTCGAACCGTACGTGCGCCTTTCAGCGCATACGGCTCTCCATTCAAACTTGGCCCATGGCCATGGCAACATCATTATAGCGAGAGGTGACGGTGCTGCGATTTTCACTCCGGAAGATGTATGGATTGACCTCCGGATTGCGCCAACGGAACTGAGCCTTCGGGCTTGAGACAAGCCGTTGCAGGTCTTTTCCGATGGCCTCGCTTTGTTCATTGCGACCGTAAACCAGCCAGGTTTTTGCCTCGCCCGCTTCCGGGGCCCTGAACCATTTCCGCATCAAGGAGTTGATGCGGCAGCGGTATTTATGCCCCAGCCAGTGCGCCATTTTCCAGAATACGACATGGTCGATGCGCCGGAAGACGTATGCCCTGAAGTCGGTGAACTTGTAGAACGCCGCCCATCCCGCCAACTGGCGGTTCAGGCTGGCGATTATATCGACCGTACTGACGCTATGATTGCCAGAAAGGGTCTCGGTCAGTTTGCGGACAAACACGGCGACACCATTGATTTCATGCTGTGCAAAACCCGTGATGAAGCGGCAGCAACGGCTTTCTTCAACAGCTCTATTGGGAACAATGGTCTGTCGGAGAAGGTTGTGATAGACAAGAGCGGCACCAATCTGGCGGGTCTGACCAACATCAACATCGCCCTGCTTGTCCGCAAACTGACCAGGCCGATGATGGGCTTCAAAGTGTTCCATTCAGCAAGCGCCACGCTTGAGGGAATTGAAACAGCGCACATGATCCGCAAGGGACAACTGAACCAGCCGGGTGTTCCTGCTTACCGCCAGTTCATCGAACTCGCAGGATAACTGTGTCAAGACAAAGCCATTGGTCTCACATCAAGAAAAATTTGCGACACTACCATGCCACTGTCTGGCTGCATTGTTGATTGAACGAAGCGCATTTGCACAATTAAAGTCCATCAGAGTTGGCCAACAATGGCCGTGTCACGCATATCGGCCTGGATTTTGTCCGGCAGCAGGTCTACTCGTTGTCCAGACTATAGCCCACACCTCGCACTGTTTTGAGCCATACTGGACTGCTTGGATCTGGTTCGATCTTTTGTCGCAGTTTATTGACCTGCACGTCTATCGTTCGTTCGCCAATAGTCGATTTCAGGCCTGATAGCTCTGGTCTGGCCACTGGTTTGCCGCGTTTCTTCGCTAGACAGTGCATTATTTCCTGCTCGCGCTGTGTCAAGCGGATGACATTAGCGCCCTGGAACAATTGTCTGTCGTTGAGGCAGAACTTGTAAGGGCCGAAGTTTACTTGGCCTATGTTCTCTTTGTCAGGCTTTCCCAATCTCTCCAGGTTTCTCTTAAGGCGTAGTACAAGTTCGCGGTCGTCGAACGGCTCACAGATGTATTCTTCTGCACCCGCTTCAAGGCAGGCAAGCCTGCTGGCAGGAGTACTCTGACTTGTAATTGTGACTATCGGTGTCTTGCTGGTGAGGAATAGCAGGTGAATGTCTGAGGGGTCAAATGCCTTGAAAACATTGCAATTCAACAACAGCAGGTCAAAGACCAAGCCTCTCAACAGTCGTGCCATGGCATGAGGAGCTTTGGCCTGAGTTACCCAATAACCGTGTTGGCGCAACTTATCTGTGATGTGGTTTCTACGCTTGGGGTCGTTTTCAGCGACGAGGATATGTGCTTTTGAATTGTGGAGGTTTTTTGCCATCTAGCCGTGAACCTTAGTTCTCATCAAGATGTTAATATCTAAGGTGTTAATATTTTTTAATTTATTCTAGAAGTTTTATATTTTTGTGATTTGTTTCAATTTTTTGAACTGTCTATTTTTGACATGTAATGGAAAAACTTGTTGTTTAGATTTCTTTTAGAGGGCCTAAATATGCGGGTTACCACGACCGGCTTTGCAAGAGCATTTGATTGTCAAAGTCAATCAGGAGCTATCCTGGTTCTTATCCCGCGTTAGTTTTTTGGGCGCGTAAACCAGACGGAAATAAAGAATGCGAATGCAGCCGCATAAAACTGAAGGACAGTCTTCATGATAGCGGAAACATCGGGAACAGGTGTTAACGGGTTCAAGTTTATTGGCTTCTTCTGGCGAATGATTTTATCGACATCATCCATGTAAGCAGAAAAAATGAGATTCAAGAGAGTCATTACGATCAGGAAGCATATGCCAATTTTGACTAGTCTAAACATACATGTAAGAAGCAGGAAATTATTGTCTGTAATTTGGCTGATACTTGTTGATTTTAAAAAATACAATTTTAATATTTGAAGGATTTAGTCTTACCCTGTGCAGAGCCATTTGTTGCGGGCGCTCTGCTACGCAACTCTCTGCCGGCGCGGATTAGAGTTTTCTGCTGCGGTTTCCTTGGCTGGACAGGAGCGGAAGCGACGAAGGCATCGAGATTCACCGACGCACAGAGTGAAGACGGTAAGCCTGTTGTGATGCCGTCGGAGAAGGCGGGCATCCACGCAATTCAAGCAAATGAGGCGCGTGGTGAAGAAACTGATGACTAATCTGGGCTTGGTATTTTCGTCATATCAACCTAACCCTAAGAATTCATAGTGGTTGGTGGATTTGGTACAAGCTTCTGAAATAACGTAGGATTTGGTCGCTTAATCCGATC
>NZ_CANMNP010000066.1 GCF_947499295.1 uncultured Roseibium sp. | reverse complement strand
GAAAGGCATTCAACAAACTTCTGAAGACACTCAACGAAGAGCACGTAGGCACGCAAACCCATTTATGCAACAAGGCCGATGCTAAGCATTCGCATCATGGCCGGATCAACTAAGGCAATGCTTGGGCGGTTTCCACATGACATTGCGTCAATCCGGTGAATCAAGTCTATTCAACCTTGCCTCGTAACTTTAACAAGGCACAATTTACGGTCATATGATTCGGATCGTAACGACCTCAGCAAGGGCTACGGCCCAGGACCCAAGTACGCATCACTACATATCAAAGGAAAGGAGTAAAGAGACCCAGAAACACAAAACCCGTCATCGGAACGAACCGACAACGGGGTGTGCTGTAAAAACAGACCGCATACCTTCTCTATAGTGCTTCCCCCACATCGCTGTCAATCCTGAACGCCGTTTTGGTGAACGGATTTTTGTTGCCTGGTCTCAGTCAAGAACATGGGCCAAGACAAACCGTTTTCACCGCGCGAGAGCGCGAACCCTTCTGCTCGTCCGCATATCGCCAGTTTCCGGAAACTATCGGACGGGATCCTCGCCAGCGCCGCATTGGCGGCCCACGATGACCGGCCGGAAATCGCCAAGGCCGAGCTCGCCCGCACCTTAAAGCGCGCAGCCCCTGCCCTTGGCATCCGGCGCACGGCCTATCAGATCCTCGATATTCTTTTGGGCCTGGTCCGACCGGAAGACTTTGCCCCTGGTAAGCGTCCAGTGGTCGCGATCTCCAACGAGCGCCTGATGCAATACACCGGCGCTTCCATCAAGACCGTCTCGCGATGTCTCAAATTGCTAGTCGAAGCCGGGATCCTTGCCTATCGCGACAGTCCAACCGGCCGGCGTTATGTCTACCGGAAACACGATGGCACACCAGATGAGGCTTACGGGCTGGATTTTACGCCCGCCTGTTTCAATCTCGACGCCTTTGCCGTCCTGGCCGACGAATACCGGGATGCGCTCAACCGGGAGCGCAACGCGAAACGTGCTGTCACACGGCTCTCCCGGGCCATCATCGATCTGGTGGAAGCCGCCGGGCCGGACCATTCCGACTATGCCACGTATGCTGAGAAGCTGGTGGTCGAGCTGCGGCACGATCCGGAAGCCTGCGCTGAGTGGCTTCAGGCGCTCTATGACGATGTCCTGGCCGTTGTGGAAAACCAGCGCCAGGAGAAGACTAAAGAGCCCTCAAAAAAGGCGGAAATGTTCCCCGCGGGCGGTCAAAAAGGCCCCCGCTTATATAATACAACCCAATCACCTTCTGTATTTTCTCGTAACAAACGGACTTGCTCTAACGAGCAAGAAATTAATCTTCAAACTGACAACGGCTCCGCCGTTGAAATGGCTCTTGAAAAAAAGCCTTGCGGAGCCGGTAGCCAAACACAACATCAAAAAGAACAAGTGGACACGGTGGAAACCGGTTATATGAGGGCAGGTTTTGGCGAACAGCGTACCCAATTGGATGGGGGCAACCTCGAAGGTGTTTCTATCGGGCTAATCCAGTCCGCTTGTTCTCTGGCGCAAACCGAAACGAACGCCCAGTTCAAATCCTGGACCGATTTATGTGCCGCGGCCGGCGACCTGCGGCTCCTCATCGGCCTCAGCGAAGCCGGTTATACCCAGGCCGTGTTGCGACACGGAAAACACCTGCCGGCCGCCTGTCTGGCCGTTGTCGCTGAAAAGGCCCTGCGCGATCCCAAATTGATCGCATCGCCGGGGGGATACTTCCGCGCCATGATCGACAGGGCGTCGGAGCACAAGCTAAACCTCAAGAAATCCCTCTTTGGCCTCGCACATTCCTGAAACCTCACCGAAACTGAAAGGATGCCCCTCATGAACGCTGCCGGCACGATCACCGAGATGGAGCTTCCGGAAATCTCCGCCGCCAGGGCGATCCTCGCGGCCCTCAACCACATTCTTGGTGAACACAGCCAGAAGACCGTCACAAGCCAGCAGGTCGTCAACGAACTCCTGCCAGGCGCTGCCTCGTTACGAAACTGGTTCCTCTATCTCATCGATGAGGCCGCCGTGAACGATAGCGACGACGAAGCGCGTATCGAAACCATCCAAAAGGCCCTGGGCTTCCAGCCGAAACATTTTGAGCGCGGATGCAATATCGCCCTGTCGATCGTTGCATAGGTGGCGAGAGGCCCGGAGAAAGTCGTCACAAACGCGCTCATATCGCACCAAAGGTTGCCGTTAGTATCTCGACAGATTCCCTCGACAGCGGACCGCAAAGTCTCAAGAAAGCAGACGATCGACATCCTGTTTCCATTGCTTGATCAAAAGCGCGCAACTCGTTCGCCCTGAACAATTGCTAAGCGTATGATGTGGCAAGCGCGGGAAGAGGTTTTGGAGTATCCAATTTTGCCATTTTTGGAAGAAGCGCTTGCAGCATGCAGGCAAACCAAAGCGCGAGGGTTGCCAGCGGCCACGAGCAAGGCATTGATGGCGTCGCCAACATGGCCGAGAGGGAAATTCCGGTCCAGTCTCCCATCGGTTTTTATGTGACCGATTGTGGCCTCGATATGACTAATGGTAGCTCGGTGGACGCGGAACAGGCGGCTGACACTTGTGAGTGCGAATTTCGGCCATAGCCGGAATATTCCACACATGATCTTCAAAACAGGGGCCAGTTCAGCCAAATTGGGCGCTAGCTGAAACTGTTTCACTCGATTGTGTCAGTTGGAGCGTATGGTACATTTGCGAGGCTCATGTCAAAGGGACACGCAAAATGACTGATCGAAAGATTGCGGCCAGGATAGACGCAGCCGTTCTGGATTTCGAACGTCAGGGATTGTTTGGCGGACAGCTGGTTGAGGCAATGATTTCGCATCTTCCCGACCTTCAAGGTCTTTGGGATCGCGTCAGCGAGCGGGAGTTGCATGATCTGTGCTTGTCCTATCCGGGTTTTTACCGGTTCGCCGCTTTGATGGAAGACTTTTCTGCTCAAGACCAGGCCATGCGATCAAGCGGCACCCATCCCTATCAGCACCTAGATGCTCTCAAAGAGCCGTTCCGCAGCGAGGTCAACCGCCTCTTGCTGCTTGCGAACGATCTTGCTGCGGTATCTGGTGAAGGCAAAAAACACCCGCTTCTGATTGACCTTTGGAGAGAGGATGTTAAACGGCTGCTTTCTGGCGATTTTGCGGGTCCGATGGACAAGGGGGCCGTTGAAATTTTAACTGCAACATTTGGTGCGATAGAAGCGCGGTTGTAGTTCCTGCAACACGATCACTTCAAATTCAAGCAAAGAAGAAAACAATAAACGAACTAGCTCACCAAGCCGTTGATAGACCGTTAGGCCAGTACAGCTTATAAGTGCTTTGAACCCGAAATCCAGAGTCTTCAACATTCACGTTCTGCCCGCAAGCAAGCAGGAGACACTGGCATCCCCACAAAATGCCAGATTGGTTTTCGGGTTCACATCCTGCACATTCGGGCATCTTGGGCTTATTCAACTCATTGCATTTGGTCATAAATGCAGCCTAGATAAAATTACTAATTGAAAATATCTCCTTTTGGTTGATACTTGGTTGTATCAACCATCTATAATATACAGAGCCTTTAGCATGGCCTTGTTGCACCTTTTTGCAGCGGTCGTGTTTCGGGTGAACTCGCCCCTTTCCCCAAGTAACTATGCGACACGTTTGAAGACCG
>NZ_CANMNP010000065.1 GCF_947499295.1 uncultured Roseibium sp. | reverse complement strand
AAATTGGCGGCATGAAAACCAACCCGGATACACCTTAAATCAGCCGTCAACTTGTCCAGAAAATCGGGACCAATTCACACAAAACTTCTTAAGCAACTGAACGCCGAGCAGATAGGCGACCAATCGGATTAATGCAACAACGCCCCTCCATGCCGGATGCCACCTGGGCAGAAATCAGGTCGCCCCCCAGACTCGTCCCGGGCTAACGAGTTCCGCCCGGTATCGACATCATCTTGCACTTTTTGACACGTCATCAGCGGTTCGCTTGCGCTCGTCTCTCTAAACCTCACCTAACGGACTAGAGCCCGCCTTTTCTGCAACGCTCACCACCACGGCTTTTTACCGTCGCAGCTTGCAGTGGTTTGAAACCTACCCCTGACCGTCGGCTTCGAGGGGTCAAACCCTCATTTTCCGTGCAGCTCGGCCCCAACATTGCTGTGGGTGCCGAGCGGCACACTCTCATCAAGATGCCACTTGGTGTTGGGCTTTGGCCGGTCCCGGCAAATGCAGCGCGCGAAATGCCGGCCAAACCGATTCACCCAGTTGCGGATCGTTTCCCGTCTGACGAAAATACCCCGCTCTAAAAGGAGATCTTCAACATCTGCCGTACTCAACGCAAACCGGTGATACGCCCAGACGGCGTAGGAAATGATCGAATTGGGAAAACGAAAGATCTTGAGACGCGGAAAATCGGAACTCTGAAACATCACTGCTATCTACCAGCGCTGAGCCCCATCAACAACTTGGCAATCTCATGTCAACTGTCCCAGATTGCGCCGTAGGCCGGGATGCCGAGCGATTCCATGTCGTGAACGACCCTGCGGGTGAGTTTCTGGTTCGAGATCACGATGACCGCTTCTGCACCGCTTTCGCGCACTGCCTGAAAGGCCAGGGCCGACAGATCCGGCTTGCCATGCGCGTCGGTATCCCAGATCAGGGGCTTTTCCGTGTGTGCCTCGACTTCATCGATCAGGTCGTCGCCATAGGTCTTGCGCGGCGCACGCGTCGACCAGATGAGCCTGTTCGGAACCTTTCCTTTCAAGAGGTGCGGCAGGATCGGACCGATCCCGGACCCAGTGCCCACGTAAACCACCTTCGTGAAGAGGTCCTCAATACGGGCAACTCCACTAGTCGTAATGCCCTTGATCCATACCTTCTTCGGCGGATTGTCGATGAAGGTTCCTGTCCAGTCTCCTGCACGGGAAATGGCAAGCCGGTAGCCCGGCTCGTTCGGCGCGGGGATGTTTGCGAACGAGTGGTACTCGCCGAACGGCGTCTGGCTGATCGCGTTGGAACTGCCGGCAAATGGCGTGTCGCCGTAGTTGAAACGGGCAAGCACGACGTGGCTGGACGGCTTGACGATTTCCACATTAACCCGCTTTAACGTCAGCCAGGGGGAGGCAATGGACAGGGTGATGAGACACAGCATCCAAAATGCCGCCGTGCTTGTCAGAGCGCCCCCCATGTCGGCGGATATGGAGACCGTCTGCGCCCAGAAGAGGGCCAGCACCGTCCAGCCGACAAAGCGGTGGATCTTTTCAAAGGCATTGTGAAACCGCGCCCGGAACCTGCTCAGGGCAGTACCGATCATGAGGCTCATCAGCGCCACCATCAATGCGCTCAAACCAAGCGTTATATCGGAGATCTGCAATGAACCGGACAGGCGATCCGCCACCATGGCGTAAAGCAGAAACGCGAACCAGAGAGTTCCGGCAACCGTGCCGCCGTAGTGAAGACCGCCGAAATGAAACACCTTTCCGGCTCCCCATCTGATCCATAGCGGCCAGGAAACAGGAATGCGCGTTGCCAGCCAGAAAAGGGCATTGATGACCCTTTGCTGGCGGATGAGTATGCCGAGCGACAGATTGATCAACGCCATGTCGGCGATCGCATCCAACCGAAAGGCCTGTCCATCGAACCATTGACCACTCGGGATACCGGCAGCAAGGACTGCGAGATTGGTCATCGCAACCAGAACATAAAGCCGTCGATACTCCATCAGGGCCGGGTTGCGGGTCATGCGCCGCCAGTTAGGCGCAGCGTAATTGAGGTCTGTTGTCTGTGTCGCCATCAGTTCAACTCCACGCCTTCCGTTACGATATGGTTTTCGGCGAGCTTGTGAAGCTGGCGTTTGTCCAGTTTACCGCGAGGTGTACGCGGCAATTCAGGCAAAGGAAGTACGATCGTCGGCATGCAGTAGTAGGGAAGGCGATCGCTGACCTGCTGTCTTGCTTTTTTAGGACATGCATTTGCGGGTGAAATGAAACTAACCAGGTTGCGGTCATCGAGTTTCAGGGTGACCGCACGAAGGCAGCAGTCGGCGCTTTCAAGCGCGCTGGAAACGCCATCGAGTTCGATGCGGAACCCGCGGATCTTCACCAGGTCGTCGGTTCGACCGAAGTGTTCCAGCTCGCCATCCTCTGTCCAGCGGCCGAGATCGCGTGTGCGGAACATCATGTGACCCGGCCGGAAAGGATCAGGACGATAGCGTTCATCGGTCAGTTTTTGATTGGCGAGGTAACCGGCTGTCACGCAGTCGCCGCCGGCCCACATTTCCCCCTTTTCACCTATCGGCAGTGGAAGCAGGTCCTCGTCCAGAACATAGACCGTGTTATTTGGCGTCGGCGGGCCGATGGAGAGGATTTTCTTCTCCGGAAGGTGCGGTTCGGCGGTGTTGATGATCGTCGTCTCCGTCGGCCCGCAGGAATTATAGAAGGTGCAGAAGGTTGACCAGGTGTCGGCGAGCGAGCGCGGGCAGGGCTCGCCTGCGACCGCAGCGGCTTTGACTTGCCCGCAGCGGCTGTGATCCAGGGAAGAAAGGATCGAGGGCGTTGCAATCAGAACGTCGACCATCTCAGCTGTTTCCTGAATGGACTTGCCGCGAATGACCAGGGTAGCTCCGTTGGACAGTGCCCCGAGAATTTCCCAGGCTGCCATGTCGAAGGCGATGGAAAGGATCTGCCCGACCTTGAGACCCGGCCGCATTCCAAGGTCGCCAGGAAAGGTCAGGAGGATGTTTGCAAGATTTCGGTGAGTGACCTGGACGCCATTGGGGACGCCTGTCGTGCCCGAAGTGAACAGGATCATCGCCAGATCGTTCGGTTCGGACCGATGAGAAAGTAGTTCAGGAGTGCCTGAGGACAGTGTCTCGTCTTTCATTACGCTGTCGACTGCTATCAGGACCTGGTGAGTTTCCACCGGAACGTCACCTGCCAACTCGCTTAGTGTCAGAAGAACCTTGGCACCTGTCACATTTGCAATGTGGCGGAGACCCTTTTCCGGTGCGACACCAACATGCTGTGGAACATAGGCCGCGCCAAGTTTCAAAACGGCAACAATGCCGACCACCATTTCCAGAGAACGCCGAAGGTAGAGGCAGACTGCGTCACCATGTTTGACACCCTGACGCTTCAGCAGGCCCGCCAGTCTGTTCGATGCTTCATCGAGTTGCCGGTAGCTTAGTGCTTCACCGCCGCATTCAACGGCGGGCGCATCCGGTTGCGTGCGCATCCAGTGGCGGACAGCGGCAGTGATTGTCGCGTGCCTCGGGCGAACCGATGCACCCCAGCCGAAGGCACTAAACTTGTACCGATCTTCAACCGAGAGGCAGACAAGAGAGTCAGCGTTTAATTGCGGAGCGACAAGGTCAACCACTTGTGACCCTTTTAACGCGTGAAGTGAAAATTCCGGCATAGCACCCTCCATACTCAACGATGCGGCAACATTAACAATGGGAAATATACCCATTTTATGTCGCGATATTTAAATTCCCCGTACGAAAATGTTGAACACCGAAATGCAGGAACTTCTGGAAAGAGTGCTACATATCTAATTGTGAACAACCGTATGGATGGGATTGGCAGGTTGTTGACGTGGTTCAGCGATGTTAGCCCTAAGAATTCATAGTGGTTGGTGGATTTGGTACAAGCTTCTGAAATAACGTAGGATTTGGTCGCTTAATCCGATC
>NZ_CANMNP010000064.1 GCF_947499295.1 uncultured Roseibium sp. | reverse complement strand
CCGGGCGCACGTGCCTGAGGATATTGCCTTTGCCACGAAGATCGAGATTGCCCGCGACATGATTGCCGCCGCCCTCATCGAAAGCCAAGCGCGAAACGAAAAGCCGAACGAAATTGAAACGCAGGCTGACTGCATTCGCCGCTTTCGTCTGCAACACAGCGTCCCCGTTCTGAGCGTCCTCAAGGACTGGCTCTACAAAATCGCCCCAAAGGTCTTGCCGGACAGCAAGCTCGGCGATGCCGTCTCCTATACCCTGAACCAATGGGACTATCTGACGCGCTACACCGAAGACGGCAGGATGCCGATAGACAACAACCTTCTGGAACGCGACATCAGAATCTTTGCCACCGGCAGAAAAAGTTGGCTGTTCAGCGACACCGTCGAGGGAGCCAGGGTCAGCGTCGTCGTCTACAGCCGGATGTTGACCTGCCGGGCCAGCGGCGTCGAGCCCTTGGCGTACCTGCGCCATGTCCTATCCGAACGACCGCAGCGTACCGCCGATGCAGACATCAACGATCTGCTGCCATTCAACTTCCCGAAAACAACTACCGCCTGATCTGACCGGGCGCTCTCCCATTCGAACACGTTCCAACAAATCGATGGCGTCAACGTGCTGGGAAATGAGAGCTTACAAACTAATAGCACAAAAATACAAAACATAAGACATCTTCCAAACCAATAGATATGCAAAATTTTCCAGGTTATTTTCTTGGAGTCTGCATCTGTGGCACGCAATATTGACGTTCATCACTTGATACCTTTGAATTTGTTTCCTGAGATTGTTGCTGATCCGGTGTATGCTAGAAAAAATTGCAGTCCCGGGCCCGTTGCAAATCACTTTCCTCAACTTTACCACCCCGAAACTCGCATCATTTGGGCGCACAAGACCCTGGCGTCAATCACCCTCTTGGCTGCAAAAATTTGTTCTGCATTTTTCAAATGGCGGCTAAGGGTGGTCGACTGCCTGCGTCCCATCGAGGCTCAACTGCGGATGGCCGACTATGGTTACCCAACCCAGCTAGTTTCCCTTCCAGGAACGGGTGGGCACCCAAGGGGCATGGCAATCGATATCATTCCGGAACAGCAATCCCTAGCGGGCTGGGTGCAAGTGGATATGGGCGTTATTTTCGACCATTTCTGTGCAGCTCCTCACCTCGCACTGATCGCAAACGGCGAGAACCATGGATCGAGAGAGCACACACGTTTTGACGGCCCGCAAAAGCGCAGCCTTGACGTTTATTTGAACCGGAGCAAGTTGGAGTTTGCGGTGCAACGCGCGGCCAACGCGTTGGATCAATCCATTTGGGCCCTTCCCGAGGAGTGGTGGGACTTTCGCTTATACCCTGAAATTTTCGAGCGCTACAACGCTATCAGTGAGGCGGATCTTTTGCCTTGTCAACGTGTCATGGATCCGGATCTGGAAGCTGCGAAAGCAATCTTAGACCAACGCCTCCCGGACATGATGAGACATGAGGTTGAGACTGTTCAACGTCAAGTTGAACAAGTCTGGAATGGCTCCTTCAAGCAAGACATTGATCGGCCTTATGTTCCTTTGACGCAACTTGCCGACGCATGAACAAAAAAGTGTATGTCGGGTCGCGTTCTTTATTAAAAACCTCTCGGTAAACTTCGAGGGCTTTCATCTGTGCCAAAACCTCTGAATGGGTCACCTAATGGAGCCAAAAGAAGATGAAAGAAAGTCGGGCGGCGATGTGGCGGAGCGACAGTTATCTCCTAAAGGGCGCGCCGACGCCGCTGGAGAACGGAAAATGCGAACATCAACCATTGCGATCACAGACCGTGGGCCGGTTCCGGAGCAAATTGAACTTGCAGGCAGGCGCTCCAGCAACGCCGATTCCAACAGGCATCGCGGCCGCAAATTGAGGCAAGAGGATACGACTGAAAATGACTCAAACAAGTCTACTGACGGAACACAATTTGCAGCACGTTCTGCACAATCCTCGGCTCAAGCTGAATCGAACAATGCACTCGGCACTCTCACCACGGGACCTAAAACGGCTAGCCGCCAGGAAGTCGGTATCCGTCTGCGGGAAAGTGCCGGAGATGCAATAGCTGCAGAGCCGCATTCCAGCGGGAAACGCCATGCTAACGTTCCTCAAACCGAGAGGCAAAATCAGAAGAAAAGAGCGCACCAGGCGCCTTCCGCCCTGACCAAGATCCGCAGACGTGCCAACGCGACCAAGTCAACCGCCGCTGTCACCGCTGGCCCCTTGGACACTTTTTTCAGGCCAGCGGGGCCGAACAAGATTCCTTTTTCCTTCCGCACCTTGTTGGATCGATTTCGTCAACCCTCGGTCCAAACAGGACCGAGCAATGGAGCAAGCACTCTCATCGCCCAGCGGGGGGCAGCCAGCGAAAAGAAGACTCGCATCAGATCGCAGCAAAGTGCCGGAAATGGAAGGCCCATTGCGCGGCTTCTCCGCCTGAAGAGCCATAGCGGCAAAAAACGTAAGACGCTTGGAAAACCACTTAACACACGAACCGCAAGGCAGTTGTATCGGTCACATGAAGAAGCTGGGACAAACGAGATATCGTCTCACTTTCAGAGCAATAGAATACTGGGACAATCCAAGACGCGTACTCAATCGGCGAATGGACGCGTCCGGCAGGCCCAGGAGGGAGCCAATCGGGAGGTACAGGCGACCAATGTTATCATAGACGTCGACGCGATGACTCCTTCTTCGTTGTCGGAAGCAGGGGGGCAGAACTACAAGCCTCGATCGACACATATGGACGCTCCGGCCAACCTTATCATCCCGGAAGTTCCTGAAAGCAGCATCGATGCTTCTTGCACCGGCCGTTACAACACAAACCGGCAGGGTCAAACAAGAACCATTTCCAGGGTGGCAAGCGCGCCAATTGATGTCGACGCATTCCCATCCCAGCCATCGTCACCGGCAGCAGAGACACGAGGTATTGCGGTACGCAGTGGGTCGGCCAACTCAGGCTGGGTTGCGCCTCAAACCACTGCTGTCCGGGTGGCCCCAGCTTCAAAAGATAAGACAGCAACACGCCGCCTTGGACACGAACACCCGATTTCACAAAACCGTCGCGACGAAGTCAGTAAAAGGCCCAACCGTCCACCAAAATCGTGGCCAAGAGATGTTGCGTTTGCACCAAATGAGTGTCCTCCCTCAAAACGACGGCAGCTAACACTCAATGAAGTTATCACCACCCGCGAACCCTCGCCCGATAGGGTCCAGCTTCTGCCGACCAATCAAACGTCTGTTCAAAAAAGACGGCAAACTGCTATTGAAGAGGTTATGACTGTCGGCCCTTCGTCCACAGATCGCGTCAGGCTTAGACAGCCATCCCAAAATCTGGACCTCCCAGAACCGCAATTGCGGCAAACAACCTTCAACGAAATTCTGGTAAATCGCGAACTCGCGACCCCGGCTGTTAGAAGCACAAGCAGCTTAAACTCTAAAGATGCACGGCAAGGGGGGCCTGTCAGAAACCGATCGCGTGAGAGAGAAAGGCATCTAACCAGATAAACTGTCAGAAATCTGGATCACAGATTCCATCAATTGTTGCGATTGTGGTTTCCTTGAATTTGCTTGTCGGAGCTTTGCACCCGCTTACGGTCCGCCACACCACGGCGATACACCTCATGCAGGCTGGGATTCACATCACCGTCATCGCACTCAGGCTGGGTCACGAAAGCCCAGCCACGACACATATGTACCTCCAGGCCGACCGATCAATGAAGGAGTGCTCCCTCGAACGCCTACAACCAATCGGAGCACGCCACGGTCGGTATCGGCCACCAGATCAGTTGCTATCGATCTCGACACGGCCGTCTTGAAGAAAGGCTTGCAAAACGTCCCAGGGAGGGTGGATGTAGGGGAATTTCTAGCCGAGGTGTGACCTGGCGAAGACCCTGAAGCGTTGCTCTTGCCGCCATTTGCCAATGGCGGCAACCAGAGGTGTGGTGCGGGCCTGCTTGGCCGAGAGCCGTTGCACTGGCGCCGTGTCGCGGATATCGGCCTCGACTCTGTAGAACTCGGCTATCCGGCGCAAGCCCCTGGCGGCGATCTTGGAACCGTCTCTATCAAACACTTTCTTCAGTTTCCACCTCACGTATGACTAATACATAGCGTAATTCCGGCGGCCACTCTCCTGAGCCTATGATGCGGGGTCGTAGCACACGCCCCAAGAGGG
>NZ_CANMNP010000063.1 GCF_947499295.1 uncultured Roseibium sp. | reverse complement strand
CCTGTTCACTCCTACTGAATGCAGGAACTTCTTCAAACACGCTGGATATGAATGCAATTAAACGCGACACGCTTTAGGAATTGGGCCAATCGCAGCTATGGTTATCGAGGCATTCGCGCCGGATATGACGCATTTCGAAAAAGGCCGCGACTTCGCCGCTTGGCTTGGGCTCGTGCCCAAACAGAATTCATCTGGCGGTAAGATTCGCCTTGGGCAAACCAGCAAAATGGGTCAACGCGATATTCGCCGCGCGCTTATAACAGGTGCCATGAGCCGGATTACAGGACATGCAAGACAAAGCAGCAGCGCCGCGCCTTGGCTTCAAGACAAATTAGATAGCAAACCCAAGATGGTTGCGGCGATTGCTCTTGCCAACAAGATAGCGCGTCAGATCTGGGCTATGATCACGAAAGAAGAGAACTACCAACCAGACCAGACCGCTGCTGCATAAGGATCTGCTCGCTCTAACCAGCGGCAGTAAGCAAAGACTGCACCATCAAAATCTGGGATCAAACACCTAGATTGGGGTTGGGCGCCATAGGAGCCCGCGGAATCGAATTGGGCCCAATCAGCGAACTGACCATCTTGGCCCGAGGCGCGTGAAAAGCCGCAATTCGAGGCCTGACACACGACCGCAATCAATCGCTGACAATCAGATCAGAAAATCCTTGCAAACCCGAGGGTATCCACACACGACCTTGTTGTTGGGCTTTGGCCGGTCCCGGCGAATCAGCGCGCGAAATGCCGGCCAAACCGGTTTACCCAGTTGCGGATCGCTGCCCGGCTGACGAAAATACCCCGCTCTGAAAGGAGGTCTTCAACATCTGCCGTACTCAGCGCAAACCGCGTAGGGAATGATCGACTTGGGAAAACGAAAGTCCTTGAGACGCGGAAAATCGGAACTCTGAAACATCACAGATATCGACCAGTGCTGAACCACGTCAACAACTTAGCAATCCCCATAACTACATTGAGTTTGCCCCCAATTTGCCATACTGCACTGCCTGCCGGTCGCAGCCTACCCGGTTATAAAACAAGGACTGACATCATGAAAACAACTTTGGTCTGCTCAGGCGGACTGGATTCCGTGTTGCTGGCGCATGTGCTGGCGGATCAGGGCGGCTTGTCGCGACTGGTCTCGTTCGACTATGGACAGCGACATACTAGGGAACTCGACTTCGCGGCCGCCTGTGCCAAACGGCTGGGTGTGCCGCATCATGTGATCGACCTGCGCTCGGTCGGTGTGACGTTGACCGGATCGGCTTTGACCGACGATCTGGATGTACCGGATGGGTATTATGAAGAAGAGAGCATGAAGGTGACCGTGGTCCCCAACCGCAACGCCATCATGCTGAGCGTTGCGTATGGCATCGCAGCGGCGCAGGGGGATGATGCGGTGGCGACGGCAGTGCATGGCGGGGATCATTTCATCTATCCCGATTGCCGCCCCGCCTTCACCGATGCATTCGACACCATGCAACGCGCGGCGCTGGATGGCTACGCGGATGTCGCGCTGCATGTGCCGTTCGTTCACCGATCAAAAGCTGAAATCGTGGCCGAGGGCGCGCGGGTCGACGTGCCATTTGACCAGACGTGGTCTTGCTACAAAGGCGGAGCGCTGCATTGCGGGCGCTGCGGCACCTGTGTGGAGCGGCGCGAAGCGTTTGATTTGGCAGGTGTTCCCGACCCAACCGTCTATGCCGATCCCGATTTCTGGCGGCAGGCGGTGGAAAGGAAACGCGCCTGATGTACCGGATCACCAAGGAATTCCACTTCTCCGCTTCGCATCAACTGACCCATCTGCCGGACGACCACCAATGCGCGCGGATGCACGGGCACAATTATATCGTCGTGGTTGAACTGGCCTCCGACAAACTAAATCAGGACGGGTTCGTCCGGGATTATCATGAACTGAAGCCATTCAAGAGCTACATTAACGACACGTTCGACCACCAGAACCTGAATGATTTGTTGGACTGTGTAACGACCGCTGAGAATATGGCCCGCCACTTCTATGACTGGTGCGCGGCGCGCTGGCCGGAAACGGCGGCGGTGAAGGTGTCCGAGACGCCCAAGACATGGGCCGAGTATCGGCCATGACCCTACGCATCGCCGAAATCTTTGGCCCCACTGTGCAGGGCGAAGGAGCGTTGATTGGCCAGCCCACAGTGTTCGTGCGCTCGGGCGGGTGCGATTTTCGCTGCGCCTGGTGCGACAGCCTGCACGCGGTCGACAACGCCTTTCGCCATGACTGGCGCGCTCTGAGCACCGAAGAGGTCTGGACTACAGTTCAGCACCTGTCCGGCGGGCGGCCTCTGACCGTGTCTCTTTCGGGCGGCAACCCGGCCATTCAGGATTTTGGCCCGCTGATCCGGCGCGGTCTGGATGAAGGCTATCGCTTTGCCTGCGAGACCCAAGGTTCACTTGCCAAGCCATGGTTTTCGAACCTTGAGATGCTGGTCCTCAGCCCAAAACCGCCCAGCAGCGGCGAGCAGATGGATTGGGTCGCATTCGACGCTTGTCTGACTATGCGCCCAGATAACACGGTCCTGAAGATCGTGATCTTCGATGATACCGATTTCCATTGGGCTCAGGACGTGGCCGAGCGCTACCCGGAGTTACCACTGTATCTACAGCCAGGCAATCCGGAAACCGACCCCGATCTGCCTGTCGATCTGAACCATGCCACAGGACGGCTGGAATGGCTGATCGCCAAGACCCTGAACATCGGATGGTTCACCCCGCGCATCCTGCCTCAGCTTCATGTGCTGGTCTGGGACAATAAGCGTGGCGTTTAAGACGAATTGGAGACGAATATGAGCGATATCTACAGCAATCTCTCCCAACTGGGCGGTGACACCGTCCTGCCCTCAAACCCTGAAGAGGCTGTTCTGGAGCATATACAGAACCCACAGGCCGATGTGGACTACAATGTGCGTTTCACCGCACCCGAGTTCACCACGCTCTGCCCGATGACTGGGCAACCGGATTATGCCCATCTGGTCATCGACTATGTGTCGGGAGACTGGCTGGTCGAGCGCAAATCCCTGAAATTCTTCCTCGGCGCGTTCCGCAACCACGGTGCGTTGGGCCTATCGGTATAAAGGTACGCGAGGTCTCTCAGGAATGATCTTTTTTCGGTCCCTTTGTATTTGCAGGACGACGTATCAGTTTGGCGCGTTTCGTTAGGTTTCCGCGTTGATTGCCTCGTAGAGTGCGGTCTTCCCAACTTTGATGCGGGCGGCGGCTTCGCGGACAGTCAGGCCCTTTTCGATTAACATTTTTGCGCGCGCCAGTTTTCTGCTGTGACTACTGCCTTGCGTCCGCCTTTTAGCCCGCGCGCGACAGCGGCGCTCAGGCCAGCGCGGGTTCTCTCTCGGATGAGGTTGCGTTCGAACTGGGCAAGGGCACCGAACAGATGAAAGACGGGTGTTCCCCCGCTCGTTGTCGTGTCGATGCCTTCAGTCAGAGACCTGAGAGTCCGACTCAAAAGTTCAGGAAACGAAACAATAAGTTGCGAGCCTTCGGATCATTAGGTGTTTGATCCCAGATTTTGATGGTGCAGTCTTTTCTCCCGAATGGAAGGATGCACTATGGGACAGGTTTTACACGGGAGCGCCACAACGACAAAGGCTATCCGGATCTGGATCAACTTTTCGTTGATGGAAAAGCGGAAAAAGGACGTGCGCGTATTCAGAAAGGAGCACAGGTATCATTTTGGGACGCACAGCAACGTCAAGCGCTCTACTGTTGAAGAATATCTGATTGTTGGTCAATAATGCTCAGAGTTCACCAGGGATTTGAAGAAATTATTGATAGCCTGTCGCCGCTCGACGTCGACTGGATGGATGATGTTGCCGAAGCCATTATGGATCGGATCCGGTCTCTCGAAATGAAACCTGAATACAGTCGCGAGGATATCGCCGCACTCGTTGAAGCGCGTTCGGGCAGCGATTTTGAAGTCTCTCGATTTTGCGTTGGACTTTTTCTTGGGTTCTCAAAGGACAAACTCGAAGTTGAGTTGAAAGAGCGCCTCGGCGAGGGCGGAACAGGAACCAAACGTTATCAGAAGGATCAAGAATTCTTTCTTGATGTGCTAGAAGAAATGGGCTTACGGGATGCGATCATTCAAGCGAAGCGACCGGATACGAATCTGCTGTTCGTCACCGACGGATTGACGTGGAAAGCAAGACAAAACGATCTGCGCAAAATTGTGCTGCGGCAGAACGATGGGCGCATCACGCGGATTTATACGAAGCAGATGAGAGATCAATTCGTTGACGATCTGCAGACACTGAAAGTCGAGTTCGGAATATAACCAATTCCTAATATTGGCGCCGAATGACATCATAGGCGCCACAGGGCGATGGTAGTAGTCCGAGCTTGTGTGCCGAGTATCCAACATGCGCTTGCGAAGGTAGTGTCGCAAATTTTATAGGCCTTTCATTTCCAGCTGGGTCTCCATTTTGATGTTCCAAGGTACGTTTCGTTTCTTAGTTTCAAAGGCTCCCATTTTCC
>NZ_CANMNP010000062.1 GCF_947499295.1 uncultured Roseibium sp. | reverse complement strand
ATCAACCAACACGATGAGCCAGTCTCTCCGCTAAGTCACGAAGCCATCAGCCCCAAATACCCTGACGACGGACACTTATGGCCGAATTGGTTGCACCTCAAGAAGGCGAAGAGATCTGTGATCCGACTTGTGGCTCAGGATCGCTTCTCATGAAATGTGGCCAGCGGGTTCAGATCGAGCATAACGGCTCCAAGAAATACGCGCTCTATGGACAAGAAGCGATCGGCAGCACTTGGGCGCTCGCAAAAATGAATATGTTTTTGCATGGGGAAGACAATCACCGCATTGAATGGGGCGATACGATCCGAAACCCCAAAATTCTTGATAGCGATGATCGCTTGAAGCACTTCGATGTGGTGGTCGCCAATCCGCCCTTCTCTCTTGAGAAATGGGGTCACGGAACAGCGGAGAATGACAAATTTAGCCGCTTCCGGCGCGGTATTCCTCCCAAAACCAAGGGCGATTATGCCTTCATCTTGCACATGATCGAAACCATGAAACCCAAAACGGGGCGCATGGCCGTCGTTGCGCCGCATGGGGTTTTGTTCCGTGGTTCTAGCGAAGGAAAAATTCGTCAGAAGCTGGTCGAAGAGAATTTGCTTGATGCCGTGATCGGTCTACCCGAAAAGCTCTTTTACGGCACGGGCATTCCCGCCGCCATCTTGGTACTGCGCAAGAACAAGTCTGACAAGAATGTTCTGTTCATTGACGCCAGCCGTGAGTTTGTCTCCGGTAAAAACCAAAATCAGCTTTCCGAAGATCATATCGCCAAGATCGTCAAAACATACCAGGAGCGCGATCCCGAAGGCGTCGATAAATACGCTTACTTCGCCACGCCTGAAGAGATGGCGGAGAACGATTTCAACCTTAACATCCCTCGTTATGTCGACACCTTCGAAGAGGAAGAAGAAATCGACTTGATGGCCGTGCGAGCCGAGCGCGAAAAGTTGAAAGCAGAGCTTGCTGACCTAGAAGCGCAGATGGATGGCTACCTGAAGGAGCTTGGCTATGGTTCCTGATGGTTGGCAATTTGAAAAGCTCGGCAATTTCATCGAATTCAAAAATGGAATGAATGCAGAGAAAAGCGCCTACGGTAGCGGTGTAAAGTTTGTGAATGTGATGGATGTGTTTGCACATGATTTCCTTCACAAGACGGATGTGCGTGGTTCTATGCAAGCCTCCGAAAAGCAGCGGAATGAATATTCTGTAATTAGGGGAGACATTCTTTTTAATCGAACTTCTGAGACATTCGATGAAATCGCTATGACCGCAATCTATACAGACGACGAGCCAATTGTTTTCGGTGGGTTTGTAATTCGTGGTCGACAAACAAAAAAGCTTCTTACAACTAGGTACTCCGGCTACTGTTTTCAGCCAAAATTTGTCCGCCGCGAACTTATTCGCCGCGCCCAAGGCGCTGTTCGAGCGAACATTGGACAAAAAGACCTAGGGGACGTCCAAATTCTTGTTCCCCCCTTGCATGAGCAGGAACGAATTGCCGAAATTCTCTCCACTTGGGACCGTGCGGTCCAAGCAACTGAGAAGCTCATCGCGAACTGCCAAGCTCAGAAAAAAGCTCTGATGCAACAGCTGCTGACCGGAAAAAATCGATACTCAGAATTCATCAAGTCAAATGAATTTCAACGCACAAAATATGGATTGATTCCGCAAGATTGGAATTTTGTGCAGATTGGCTCGATTGCCGATGAAATTAGTGAACGAAACGTCGATGGCGACGATTTTCCCGTTCTGTCATGTACAAAATATGATGGCTTTGTCAGCTCACTGGAATACTTTAAGAAGAAAGTATTTAGTGATGACACTTCAAACTATAAGTTGATCAAGTATGGGCAGTTCGGTTTTCCTTCAAACCATATTGAAGAGGGATCAATCGGACTCCAAGACATAGCAGATATCGGACAAGTAAGTCCGATCTACTGCGTATTTCAAGCTTCGCATGAAATCGACAATGGCTACCTGTATAAGCTATTAAAAACAGAGCATTATCGCCAAATTTTTGCTGCATTTACCAACGCGTCGGTCGACCGCCGCGGGAGTTTAAGGTGGCGTGAATTCTCTAAGATTTATGTTCCTCTGCCCACACTGCCCGAGCAGAGAAAAATTAGTAAATCAATAGATTCCGTAATCGAAGCAGAAGCAATACTGAAGACGAAGCTTGCTGCGATTCAACGAGAAAAGACTGCACTGATGCAACAACTCCTGACCGGCAAACGCCGCGTCAAAATTGAGGAGGTCGCAGCATGAGTGAGTTGAAACGCACAGCACTTATTTACGATTACGATGGCACGCTCGCGCGAGGCAATATTCAAGAAAACTCGTTTCTGCCGACCATTGATATGGAGCGCGGAGACTTTTGGAAAGAGGTAAAGCGGCTCACCAAAGAAAACGATGCGGATGAAATCTTGGTTTACATGCAGCTCATGCTGCGAGAGGCAAAGCGTAAAGGTATAAAGGTAACTAAAGAAGAACTCCGCACCCACGGAAGATCATCTCAACTATTTGGTGGTCTCGCGGATCACTCTTGGTTCAGTCGTTTGAATGAGTTCGCTAAGGAGCGTGGCCTCAAACTAGAGCACTACATCATCTCCTCTGGGACCCAAGAGATGATTGAAGGAAGCCTCATAGCTGAGGATTTCAAGCGCATATTTGCCTCTCGTTATATCTACAATGACAATGGTGAAGCGGATTGGCCCAGCTTGGCCATCAATTACACAACGAAAACTCAGTTCCTGTTCCGTATCAATAAAGGCATAGGGAATGTTTGGGACAACGAAGCGATCAACGCCTTCATGCCTGAACAAGAGCGCCCAATTCCTTTTACAAGGATGATCTTTTTAGGAGATGGAACACCGACATTCCAGCGATGAAGATGACGAGCCACTATGGCGGACAATCCATCGCAGCATATGATCCTAAAAGAGATGACCGGTCACTAGAGAAAATCCATCGCCTGATCTCTGACGGGCGAGTGAATTTCGTTGCTCCTGCCGATTATTCAGAGAACTCCCACATGGATATCCTGCTCAAAGATATTTTGGGGCGAATTGCGAGAGCGGAAGGGTACAGACCAAAATGACCCACGCTCCCAACACCGCAGAGCAATTCTCAGCTCATATCCCCGCCCTTCAGACGTTGATGTCTCTTGGTTGGACGTTCATGTCTTCCGCCGATTGTTCGGCCCTGCGCGGTGGAAACAAAGCGGTTATTCTCAAAAGCGTCCTCGTCGAAGAGCTTAAAAAACGACGGTTTGAGTTCAAGGGTCAAAGCTATCCGCTTTCCACCAACGCGATTGACCAGATTGTCCGTGATCTTTCATCACCTGGCTTGCAAGAAGGCCTGCTGACCGCAAGCGAACGGCTGTACAACGCCATAACGCTGGGCATCACGGTGACCGAGTTCGTGGAAGGAAAAAGGCACTCCACCACAGTCAAGATTATTGATTGGGACAATCCTGAAAATAACAGCTTCATTGTTACCGAAGAGTTTGAAGTCTTGGCGGCGGACGGTACGCATACGCGTCGCCCCGACATCGTATGTTTTATTAATGGCCTTCCAATTGTGGTCATCGAAGC
Organism: uncultured Roseibium sp.; assembly: GCF_947499295.1. Taxonomy (GTDB): domain Bacteria; phylum Pseudomonadota; class Alphaproteobacteria; order Rhizobiales; family Stappiaceae; genus Roseibium. The sequence continues at coordinate 1,059 of NZ_CANMNP010000062.1, read as the reverse complement.
TAAACGGCCCGATTCTGGCAATCCCAACAAGTCGATGGTTGATGAAGGGGTAAGCCAAACCATTCGCAACCAAAAGACGGATGAAATCCCGCATCTGTTCGCCTACTCACAACTACTTCTGTCAATCAGCGGGACAGAAGGTCGTTACGCCACAACGAAAACGCCGAAGAAATTTTGGGCAAAATGGCGCGAGGAAGATATTGATGATGCAGAATTTAGCACCATCAAGAATGCTCCAATGTCGTTAGAAGACCGAGATGCTCTTTTGTTTGGCAAACCACCCAGCGTTCAAATACACTTCCAAAAACTTTGGCAAGGTGAGCAGTTCGTTACTGATCAAGATCGCATCCTGATAAGTCTGCTGTCGAAGGAGCGAGTGATTGAATTCATCCGCTTCTTCATATTGTTCGACCGCAAAATCGGCAAGGTAGCGGCGCGCTATCAGCAGGTTTTCGGTATCAAGGCTCTGATAGACCGGATTTCAATTGTCCGGCCTAAGGGCGGTCGTGACGGCGGAGTGATCTGGCATACCACAGGCTCTGGCAAGAGCTTGACGATGGTGTTTTTGTGTAAGGCGCTTTTGCTTCACAAGAACCTAACTGAATGCCGCGTGGTTGTTGTAACCGACCGAATTGATCTTGAAAAGCAACTCGCCAAGACGTTCGTGAGTGGCGGAGCACTCGGTGAGGCCAAAGGCATCAAGAAAGAGGAAAATCGCGCCAAAGCCTCTACTGGACGTGATCTTGCAAAGCGTATCGGTAAAGGCAACGAGCGAATTATCTTCTCTATCATCAACAAATTCGGGACCGCTGCGAAACTGCCTGAGTGCTACAACCCAAGTGAAAACATTATTGTTTTGGTTGATGAAGGGCACCGTAGCCAGAGCGGTGAAAACCATGAGCGTATACGCAAGGCGCTTCCGAATGCATCATATGTCGCATTCACCGGAACGCCGCTTCTCAAGGACGATAAGACAACAAACTGTCCGTCGTCAGGGTATTTGGGGCTGATGGCTTCGTGACTTAGCGGAGAGACTGGCTCATCGTGTTGGTTGATTTT
>NZ_CANMNP010000061.1 GCF_947499295.1 uncultured Roseibium sp. | reverse complement strand
TTTCGCCATTCTCGTATCCCTTCAAATCAATGGGATACACCTTAGTAACCTGTCCGAATTTCAGGGACCACTTCAGACAAAGCCATTCGAACACGTCATCAAGCGCTGGACCGAAGAGTCCAAACTCTTCAGCGATGATCCAACCCTTCACTTCCCGGGACTGAACACCTAAACAAACAAAAAGTTATCCGAATGCAAGTCACTTACGCGAACATTTGTGAGGTGGATTGAATAATTCTCGTTTATTTCAATGGTCGTACCCGATGAATTTTCTGAACCAGCCGAGAGTAGTTCTTCAAAGGAAGAAATTAGTTCACTATCCAGTTCAATTATATCTTCTGACGCCGATCCAGTTGCAAAGTCTTCAATCGTATCATGCCCTTCTTCATAGGCGTAAAACTGAAAGGTATCGTCTCCATCTCCACCTATTAGAATATCGTTGCCCGCTCCGCCTAGCAATCGATCGCTTCCGCTTCGACCACTTAGAAAATCAGCGCCTGCTTCTCCAAGCAACAAATCATCCCCGTAAGCACCATCCAGTTTGTCGTCTCCTCCGCCACCGCTGACGTCATCGTTTCCACTCCCTGCCGAAATAGAATCAACTCCGTTACCGCCTTTCAATACATCATCACCATTTCCTCCCGTCACAACATCATCACCGTCTCCACCGAAGAGGAAGTCTTTTCCGTCCCCGCCCCAAATACGATCATCACCTCGCCCACCAAATGCGAAATCCGATCCCGGTCCGGTAATTATAGCATCATCACCTTTTGACCCAATTGCGATATCGTCACCACCATATGAAGCAACCACATTGAAACTGCTGTGATCCTTCAGTTCTATGGTGTCAGACATATTCGTACCAAGGAATTTCTCATATTTGTTATCATGCTTGTAAAAGCTGTCGTAGATATTCATTTTTACACTCCTTACGCAAAATTAACCTAATTAAAGATAAGGAAGAGTAAAAATAAACAAATGTTAATCGATTTAATATTATAATATAATGTATTGTCTTTTTTTGGACATATATGGACCTCAGCTGCTTGCAACCCCTGATCTGGTTGGGTAATCATCCTGATAAGCCCCAGTCGAGTGGTCCGTTTTGATTGTTAGTGCATGACTGGGCTGCGGTCCATTTGAATGATGGTCTCCGGTGCCGGTGGTCGGTATCCCAAGGCGCTGTGTGGACGCTTGGTATTGTAGTGTTTCCTCCATTGTTCAATCAGGATTTGCGCTTCCTTCAGGCAGTAGAAGGTTTCTCCATCCAGCAACTCATCCCGAAAGCGGGCGTTGAAGTTCTCGCAGTATCCGTTTTCCCATGGCGAACCAGGTTCGATGTACGCGGTCTTGGCACCCACAGCGTTGATCCAGTCCCTGACGGCTTGAGCAACGAATTCCGGCCCGTAACACCTTCGGGAATACGGGCTGCCGCCTGGATGCCGCTGCCGGCGGGCCAAGGGGCAAAGGGAATGTGGCTCTACGACTGGGCGTGGATAGCCTTGCCTTACATTGTGGACGAAGGGTTTGAACGATGGCTGTTGATCCGCCGTAGCCGGAAAGAGCCCGACAAGTTCGCCTACTATCTGTCTTTTGCTCCCGAAGGCACAACCCCTGAGGAACTGGCGAGGGCGGTGGGCCTGCGCTGGACTATTGAGGAATGCTTCCTGCGGGCCAAGGATGACCTGGGTCTCGATCATTGTGAGGCGCGGTCTTGGCACGGCTGGCAAAGGCACATGAGCCTCGTTATGGCCGCGGCGGCTTTCCTGGCAAGGCTGTCTGCCGCATTGAAGCGAAACGCGTTCAGGAAAGCGAACGAAACGAGTCCATGCAGCCGCATCGCCGATTGAGTATCATGTCGAAACTCCTGCCAAGCACCGCGGAAATCAAATATCTTCTGGCGCGATTGCTTTTGAAACCGCTAATCGCCGCCTCATTCGTAATGGATTGGTCAATATGACGACGAAAACACCAATTCAACGCCGCAACCGCTCACTATAAGAAAAACCTAAATACGCAACTGTAGTACTAATCCGCATCCGTTTTATGTTGGTTCATATCCGGCGGCGGCGAAGCAGTTGGCACATTCCTGTGGCTTGAAGTGGGCGCAAAGGTCACCAACGGAGTTCCACAAGGCGTCAACTGTACGCTCAGCCTTGACACGCAATAGCGCCTTGAGTTTCGAAAAGGCCATCTCGATCGGGTTGAAGTCGGGGCTGTACGGCGGCAGGAAGCGCAATTGCGCGCCGGCAGCCTGGATCGCCTCACGTATGGCTGCGGGTTTGTGAGCCGGCAGGTTGTCCATGACCACGATGCCCCCCGGAGACAGGGATGGCACCAGCACCTGCTCGACATAGGCCGGAAAAGCCGGGCCATTCATCGCGCCATCCTGAACCATTAGCGCCGTCATACCTTCCAGCCTGAGCGCGCCGACGAATGTCGTGGTTTTCCAGTGGCCACGTCCACATCATCAAAATGGGGGCTGGCGAAGGAGGCCAGCCTCTATGTCACAAGCCTTGTCGACTGATCTGCGTCACCGTTTGGTTGTTGCCGTCGAAGGCGGGATGTCCCGCCGTTCCGCGGCCAAACGGTTTGGTGTTTCGCCTTCGACGGCGATCAGGTGGGTCAATCAATGCTTCCAAGAAGGACCTGTTGATCCGGCCCAGCAAGGCTGCGACAACCGTTCGGGACGGATGGAAGCCCATGCAGATGAAGTCTTGGCTATGATCGACGCGACGCCAGATATCACCTTGGCCGAATTGGCTGACTATCTGGAAAAGGCCCATGGGCTGCGTGTTTCCCAAGGCACGGTCTGGCGTCTACTTGATCGTCGCGGCATGACTTTCAAAAAAAACGGCACACGCAAGCGAGCAACAGCGTCCTGACGTTCTCCAGCGGCGGGAAGCCTGGTTCGAACTTCAACCCGATCTTGACCCCGAGCGCCTGGTGTTTATCGACGAGACCGGAGCCAATACCAAGATGGCCCGTCTGCGAGGTCGGGCGCTGCGAGGCGAGCGTTGTAGAGCTCCGGTCCCGCATGGCCACTGGAAAACCACGACATTCGTCGGCGCGCTCAGGCTGGAAGGTATGACGGCGCCAATGGTTCTGGATGGCGCGATGAATGGCCCGGCTTTTCTGGCCTATGTCGAGCAGGTGCTGGTGCCATCCCTGTCTCCGGGGGACATCGTGGTTAGAGGGAGCACATTATAGTGCGATGAGCTGCTGCGATCCGGCTAATAGTAGCTCGGTGGACGCGGAACAGGCGGCTGACATCGGCTATTGAGCGGCCAGCTTGGAGCATGGCGATTATTTCGGCGCGCTGTTCGGGGGTAAACTTTGGTTGGCGACCGCCGCGGCGGCCCAGAGCACGTGCAGCACTGAGGCCGGCTTGCGTCCGCTCCCGCACCATGGCGCTCTCGAATTTCCCAGACAGCATTGATATTTTGAAACAGCAAATTGAATACTCTTTTTGATTGCAATATTTTTTTTTCTATTCATTGTTGTGTCACCTATGACGCCATTGCGAAAGGGAAAAGTCATGTGGAAGTCCAAAGTCACAATCATTGCAGCAATAGCACTTTCTTTCGGAGCCACTATTCCAGCTAGCGCTGAGGATGCGCCAAATGGAAGCTACAAAGACTCCTGCTCTCAAATTGCAATGGAAAACGGTACACTTTCCGCCATTTGCAAAACCCGTTCGGCTGAGGAGGTTGGTTCATATTTGGCGAAAGCAGATCAATGCAAAGGGGACATCCCCAACTGGAACGGACAGCTTTCATGTCAGGAGCCGGGCGGTTCCTGGAGCCAGACTTGCACCAATCTTGCAGTTGATGACAACAGCGGTGTTATCACAGCTGAATGCCGCAGAAGGGATCAGTCGGTCAACAACGCAAGCACTCAAGCGGCAGGCTCGCTTACCAATTGCAACGGCAACCTAGTTTTGGCTGATAGCTGTTGATTCAAGAGAAGCTAAGGTCTCCCAAGAAACCCTCGTTGTGCAGCGAGGGTTTCTACTCGTGAGCTGCCCAGGGCAAATGCATGAATATTTGCTGCCATTCAACTTCCCGAAAACAACTACCACCTGATCTAACCGGACGCTCTCCCATTTGAACACGTCCCAACAAATTGACGGCGTCAACGCGCTGGGAAATGAGCGCTTACGCTTCATATCACTCTAGATATAGGCACGATCCCCAATTTACAGTAGGAGAGCCCTGCTGTTAAACCGTATACAAATACAGCGAGTGAATCGCACAAAGCCTATGGGACGGGATTACGCATGGATGGCGCAGAAACACTCGACGTCGATACATTAGCCATCTTTGCTGCCATCCAGTCAGAGTTGCTTAATGAGTATCGCCAAGATCACGATTGGCCATGGATCATTGGCTATTCCGGCGGCAAGGATAGCACGCTTGTAACCCATCTCGTCTTTGAGATGCTAATGACATTGCCGCCTTCGCAACGCACCCGCCCTGTCCATATAGTGGCCAATGACACCTTAGTCGAAAACCCGCTGGTCGTGCAGCATATCATTGAAAGCATGGAAGAGATTGGCAACGCCGTAAATGCCTTTGGCTTGCCCATCATCACAAAGATCACCCTACCTGCACCGGATCAATCCTTCTGGGTTAATCTGATTGCACGGGGCTACCCCCTCACACAATCGGTCTTTCCGGTGGTGCACCTATCGCATGAAAATCCTCCCCACCAGCCGCTACATCAAAGGCCAGCTTGATGAACCGGGGCAGGTGGTGCTTCTTCTTGGTCGCAGGTCGGAGTGCTCTACTCGCGCCGCCTCTGTTGGGCGCTACGACAATGGCGAGCGCCTCAATCGGCACAATGATCTGGTGGGCTGCATGGTCTTCCGCTCGATCGTTGAGCTAGACACAGATGATGTATGGTAAGCGCCCATTTCCCAGCACGTTGACGCCGTCAATTTGTTGGGATGTGTTCAACCGGGAGAGCGTCCGGTTAGATCAGGCGGTAGTTGTTTTCGGGAAGTTGAATGGCAGCAGATCGTTGATGTCTGCATCGGCGGTACGCTGCGGTC
>NZ_CANMNP010000060.1 GCF_947499295.1 uncultured Roseibium sp. | reverse complement strand
CCCGTGGCAAGCAAGCACGGAAAACCTCCAGTGCCAGTTCGAAATCCCGTTCTGTCATTCTTGTACACATCGCCGTCTTCCAAATCACGTCGGCAACCTATGAATCACTTTGAAATCAAATCCGGAATCCCAAAACATATACCTGAGTCAATTCGTCCACACGGCCTAGCATTCTTTGATGGAAAACTTCTGCGCCTTCCCATTCTGTGACGGGTCCTTGCAGTCCTTTGTCGAGTTCAGCATTGAGCTGATCGATCGACATACCGACACGAGATTCAAGATCGGCTGACAAATCACCTTCCATTTGACGCAGAGCAACGGTGACAAAATCCTCCGCTGAGCGGACTTTGCCTTTAGCCACAACGCGATCCACGATGGTCTCTTGATCTGGTGTCAGTCGCATAGTCATGTTTCTATCATAAGAAATCTGATTGAAAACTACCAGCAAAATAGGGCAAGCGGATTTTGGCGGGTTTGAAAATGGTGCCATCTTCGGCTGCATAGCTGGAAAGCGTATGCCTTTTCGCGATTGATCATTCTCAAACAACACTACTCAGTCTGATCCTCCCCCTTTGAAGTGGTCTGCCATTATGTTTAGGAAAACGGAGGATCACGACTGTTCTGCGAATTAACATGCCATGACCGGCCGTTTTCACCACCATGAGGCGCATTTCTGTCGTTCATTACCTAAGATTTAATTATGCAACCAAAAGTAATTAGCGTTCTATTTAAGGTGTACCGTGATCTTTCAATTAGTTATTATTAAACGTTATTTAACGGTGGGTGAGTTTGAGTAAGAACGCGGCACGCATTTGAGCGATCAGGTTTATGTGTAGCCGCCCGAAACTGAAACTCGATAGTCAGCTTGTAAGAAGCACTACGCTGCCTGTGTATTAATTGCAGGTAAGAGTGTTGATATCGATGCGATGGTTTATCGGATTAACCCATTGGAGTGGGGCCATGCAGTTGAGCAGTGATACTAGAACTGAGGATCGAAAGCAGCCTAGGGGGTCTTTGAGTATCGGCGCAAAGATCATGACCATTGTTGGAACCTGCCTAGCGGGGCTTGTCATGGTGGCTCTGATTGGTCTGTGGCAGCTCAACACTATTGGTGTTTTGATCGAGGATGTCGCAAATAAAGATGTTCCTCTTACAAATGCTGTGAGCCAGATCACGACGCATCAACTCGAACAGTCGATCAATCTCGAACGGGCCTTTCGGGCTGGTGTCTTGTTGGATCGGCATACGGAGGGGCGCGCGGATTTCAATCAAGCCAATGAAGTATTCGCAGCATATGCCGAGAAAGTTGATCGCGAGATCATCGAGGCTCAAGAACTTGCCAGAGCTGCTCAGGCAACGGCTCATTCTGACCACGATAGGGCCGAGTTTCAAAAGGTTTATAACGCCTTCAGCGTGATTGCGAAAGAACACAAAGCTTATTACGAGCACGCACTGCAAGTATTCAAGCTCATTCAATCCGGGCAAATTGAACAGGCGCTCACCTTGCATTCCACGATCGAGGCAGAAGAAACCAAGCTCAATCATGAGCTGGAAACCTTGGTCATGGAACTGGGGACGTTTACTCTGCGTGCCGCACAGGCTGCCCTGGAAGCCGAACAGTTTGCGCTGAGAGCCATCCTGATAATTGCTACAATAGTTTTTGTTGCATCTCTGGGGTTCGCGTTTCTCCTGGTTCGCAAAGCGATCACGCGGCCACTGGCCGACGTGGTGGCTGGCATAAGTGCGCTCACAAAAGGAAATTTCGGCTTGGACGTTAAGGTCCATGCGCAAGATGAGATTGGCGAAGTGGCGATCGCCTATCAGACTTTTCGCCAAACTATGATCCGTTCAAAAGAAATGGAAGAGGAACAAGCGCGTGAGCGTCAATTCGAAGCAGAGCGCCAGAAGAAAATGTCGAATGCTTCAAACCGATTTATTGCCAATATCGGCACGATTGTCGAGACAGTTTCCTCCGCTTCGGCCGAACTGCAAACCACAGCTCAATCCATGTCCAGCATCGCGGAAGAAACCAGCAGTCAGGCCACTTCTGTCGCCGCTGCAACTGAGGAGGCCTCTACAAATGTGGCAACGGTTTCTTCTGCAACCGAAGAACTCTCCAGTTCAATCGGAGAGATTAACGCGCGTGTGTCAAGCGCTTCTTCAATCTCGCAGGAAGCCGTTGAAAAGGTTTCTGTAACCGGCGGACAGATGGACAAGCTTGCACAAACCGCCGAAAAAATCGGTGAGGTCATTTTGATGATCTCTGACATTGCGGAGCAGACGAATTTGCTCGCCTTGAATGCAACGATTGAATCCGCCAGGGCTGGAGAGGCGGGGAAAGGTTTCGCGGTTGTTGCAAGCGAAGTCAAAGCGCTGGCCAGTGAGACCGCGAAGGCGACTGACAATATCTCCGGGTTGATCAAGGACATCCAGGACCAGACCACCGCTTCTGTCGCGTCGATTGAGGAAGTCGGTAAAATAATTTCCAGGATTAATGAAACATCGGCCGAAATCTCAGCAACGATGGCGCAGCAAGATGCTGCTACCAGAGAAATAGCTGTCAACGTTACCGAAGCATCCCGCGGCACTCAGGCAGTTGCGGAAAATATCACCGGCGTCACCCAGGCGTCCCAGGAAACGGGGACGGCAGCAAGTCAGGTAACGATGGCAGCCGGCGAGTTTTCAGAACAGGCTTCCAAGTTGAAAATTGAAGTAGATGGTTTCCTGGCAGAAGTGCAAGCGGTTTAGCCCTGAATTGGGGTAGTTTGAACAGCCTACGAAGGCGAACACTCGTAACGCATCATATATGGTAGGGGTTATCAGTCTCGACTGGGTTTATCGTAAGCGTTGCGCCGACCGCACACTTACGTGATAGCGCCTGATCTGCGATTCAGAGCTTTCTTTGATTTGAAGGGAGTTTCTGTATGGGAGCTACAAGCGAGTTTCTGGCAAGGGTGCCTCGTCGTGCAGACGGCAAGCGGTATGAGTTGATCCCCAGCACGGTGTCTGACTGGCGGCGGATGGCGCGGCAAGGCAAGTTGGTTCTGCGCAATTTGGAGGGCATAGACTTTGTGCCGGTTGAAGTTGAGATCCCTGCGCTTGTTGACCAGCCTTTGCCCGCCAGCACGATTGACGTGATCAAAGGTGATGTAACGGTCCGCCTTGATGCTGCGACGCCAGCGGCACGGATCGCCGAGATCGCACGGGCTTTGGCACCGTGATCATGCCATCCCACAAGGTCCGGTTTTTTGTAGCCAGTGATCCGGTCGACTTCCGCAAAGGCCATGACGGTCTCGCGGCTCTGGTGCAGAGCCACTTGCGCCAGAAGCCGTTTGATGGGTCGGTCTATGTGTTCCGGGCCAAGCGGTCGGATCGGCTGAAGCTGATCTACTGGGACTGCAGTGGTCTGGTGATGGCGTATAAGCGGCTTGAGGATAATAGCTTCAAATGGCCCACAATCAAGAACGGGGTGATGCGCCTGGAACCGGCGCAGTTTGAGGCTCTGTTCGCAGGTCTGGATTGGCAGCGCGTGCAGCCTCTTGAGGTGGTGGCTCCTTCTGCGGCGGAATGACTCATGGCGCCATTTGCGCGGGCCATTCTACCCTTGTTTTGCTATTGAAACAGGCATGAGTGTGCCTGACAAATTGCCAGATGATATTGCCGAGCTGAAGGCGATCATCCGTGCGCAACAGGATCAAAATACACGGCTTGAGGCACTGGTCGCCTCCTTCAAGAAAGCGCTCTTTGGGGCCAGGTCGGAGAAGATCGACCCCGGTCAATACGAGCTGGAATTGGAGGATATCGAAACCGCCATCGCCAAGGTCGAAGCCGAGGTGGATGCAGATGAGCGCACAGCGCCTGTGCGCCCACCAAGGCCGCGTCAGACCAACCGGGGGTCGCTGCCCAAGCATCTGGAGCGGGTGGAAGTGGTTCTTGAGCCCGAACTCTCTTGCGGGTGCGGGGCCGAGCGTCATGTCATCGGCGAGGATGTCAGCGAGCAGCTGGATGTCATCCCTGCCCAGTTCAGGGTGATTGTGACCCGACGCCCGAAATACGCCTGTCGGTCCTGTGAAGGCGGGGTCACTCAGGCTCCGGCACCGGCCCACATCATCGCAGGCGGCATGCCGAACGAATCCACTTTGGCCCATGTGATCGTCTCCAAATACGCCGATCACTTGCTCCTTTATCGTCAGGCGCAAATCTACAGCCGCCAAGGGATGGATCTGGATCGCTCGACCTTGGCCGCCTGGGTCGGCAAGTCCGCGTTTGAATTGACCGCGGTCTATGATGCCCTGATGGCTGATCTGAAGCGCTCGACCAAGCTCTTCATGGACGAAACACCCGCGCCGGTTCTGGCGCCGGGGCGCAAGCGGACCAAAACAGGATACTTCTGGGCGCTGGCCCGCGATGACAGGCCATGGGGCGGTGATGATCCACCCGCAGTGGCCTTCACCTATGCGCCGGGACGATCTGGCCAGCATGCAGACACTATTTTGAGGGGCTTCGGCGGAGTGCTGCAAGTGGATGGCTATGCTGGATATAACCGCCTGCTCAAACGCCCGGCGCAGGATGTGAGCCTGGCCTATTGCTGGGCTCATGCCAGGCGCAAACTACACGACCTCACCCAATCCGGCGCGGCCCCAATCGCGCAAGAAGGCTTGGCGCAAATCCAGGCGCTCTATCGCATCGAAAAAGACCTGCGCGGCCTAACCGCCGACCAACGCCATGCTGCCCGTCAGGACCGCTCCCAACCCATCATCGATGCCTTCGAGCTTTGGCTTGCCCAAAACCGAGCCCGCGTCTCGGCCAAATCCCCAACCGGAGAAGCCCTGAAATACATCGCCAAATACTGGGACGGGCTCTGCCTGTTTCTCACCGACGGCCGCATCGAGTTGGACAACAACGCCGTCGAGCGTACCATCCGCACAATCGCCCTCAATCGGAAAAACGCGCTCTTCGCCGGCCATGAGACCGGCGCACAAAACTGGGCAATCATCGCGTCGCTGATCGAAACATGCAAACTCAACGGGATCGAGCCTCACGGCTATCTGTCAGGTATCCTGACCGCAATCGCACAGGGGTATAAACAGATGGACATCAACGAACTGCTGCCCTGGAACTACGCAAAGACCGTGTGACCGGCGCACCGCTTACGATCCGCTCCAAAGGACTGTTGGTCCTGATCTTGCGCCAATGGCTGTCGGGAAAGCTGTAATAGGTCAGCGTCTCTCCAATGCTCTCCACCGGCCCCCGGCAAGCATCGGAGATGATCAGCTTCACACCGCTCAACC
>NZ_CANMNP010000059.1 GCF_947499295.1 uncultured Roseibium sp. | reverse complement strand
CTCCTTCAAACGCCGAAAGAGAATCAGAAAGCAACTGATTTGGGAACCTTGAATCGCATCAAAAGCGACACGCTTTAACGATTGTCTTGCTGTCGAAACCGAGCGAACGGGACAAAATCCACTGCATTAAGCAACCCACCATGTAGATGGGCCAGCATAGTCCTAAATCTTCGTGAAGTTTCCTCGGCAACACAAGGTCCGAGTTTCGGGATATCCCGCTGCAGATAGGTCCGTATGAAGTCTCTGCGCCGGGTGAGATTTTCACTGGACTGGCGCAACAGTTCGATCGCAACACGATGAACTGGCCTACGCGGTGCCCTTCCCTGCGTCCCTGATAGATCAATCCACGAAGCATCGCAAAAATTCTAGCACCTGGTGGATTTTATCCAAAACGGCCAATCATCCTTGTATCTTGCGGTTTTTTCCCCATTTCCGCAAGGATGCTTTACGGCTCTGAAGAGTGTACCCCGATACAGATGTTGAATTCAAACACTGAGTTTCAGCGTTTTATAAAAGGTTGCCCATCAATTCATCCGCCATTTTTTGCAAAAGGAGGTGAATACGCGCTCGATATGCGGCGACGTGAGATCAAGGTTTGTCTTCCGGGTCCAATTTCGGAACCTGCCGGCGACAATATCAACGTCCGGTGTGGGCTTGGGCGTATGTTGTCTCACAACATCGGCCCAGGAACCGTAGGCTATCGATCCGGATTCAGGAAAAACCTTTGCTTCACGCGGGGTATCCCGAGCACCATCAACACTCGGCAGTGCATCAGCACGCATTTTCAGCATGCTGTAGAGCGAACGGCTGATATGTAGATCACCGGTGCAGCCTTTGCGGACTAAAGCTCGCATGTACGCACCGGGCTTCTCGACCAGGCCCTGATCCGTCTTTTGTATCGTTACAGCGAGTGCCGCTATTGCGATATCTCGGCCGAGATACTCCAATGCCTCCTGCCAGACTTGCGGATTGATACCGGAAGACACACACAGATTATGACCGCTATCACGTAGTGTGTGCCAATTGTTAAAGATGTGCGGATCGCAGCTTGTCAATGCCGGACAGGTGTCCCGTACCAGTTGGAGCGATAGCCCCTCCAGATCATCCCCTGGCTGCCTGGAGGGGCTATTTTGATATTGCACGGCCTCTGCCTCGCGCTTAGGCTTTTTTTCAAAAGCCACTCTGCCGGAGGCAATTTGAGAATTGATGTTGTCGCGCGATAGCGCGTCGCCGTTCTTAATACTAGATTCAAGAATGGAAGAATCTTTTGTAGTTTGTAATGGCTTAAATTTCGATACTGCGGTATTAAAATTTAGATCCTGATTTATCTCATCGTAGATATCTTCCATCTCATGCTGAAGTGCTTCCAAATCAACAACTTGGTCTTGAAGTTCGCTGATGCCATACGCACGCCGTTCACGGATGGCCTCCAGACGGGCTTGGGCATGATCCCAAGGACCGTCGAGATGCCTGTCCTTGGCACTGAGAATAAGGGACTGTATCTCTTTGCGAAGAACTGTACGCCTGTAAGCCAAGCGTTTGCACTCACGTGCTTCATATTCTGCGGCAGCCACCATCTCACTCAGCTCTGTGAACCGCACCGTGATCGGTGACAAATCAATGCCGGTGGCCTCAACGATATTGCCGTCCCTGTCCCTGCGTCCGCGGCGCTGATAAGTTGGGCCATCACGATATGCAACCAGCCCAGCCTTGATCAGCCCGTTCAGATGATGTTTCATCGTGGAAATGCCTATACCCATTCGCTGCGCCAAGCGCGAGTTGGACGGCCACACGATCGGCGGCGTTGCATTCGCTTCCCAATCGCTTTTCTTTGAGCACGCAAAGAGCTGGTCAATAAGCGCTATCTTCGAAGACTTAAGTCCCATGGCGGCTGCCGCAAGCTTTGCGATCTTCAGAGCTTCGTTCCGGCTGATGAGTTTGGTTTGGGGAAGCGTGTATTGCTCTGCATATCTCTGCGCTTGCAGAGATTCTGGAGATGTTCGGCGGAGGCCGGCACCCAATTTAGCCATGAGCGCCTCCACGGTATCCGCTGGATGCAATGAACTCAATCTTTGAGATCAAGAGCAAAATTTGGTCGATACCTAGGTCAGAACATCGAAAGGCATTCCTACAAACGCCTCGCTTGTAGAGACTAAAGAAAGTGCGAGAAAGCATATCTTCACCTTCTGATTGAGAATACTCGAACCAGTTTTTAATAGAATGGAAAGATAAGCAAAATGGTCGTAACAAAACGTGCTCTGCTCAAAGACAAAGCTTGCCTTACGCCACAAGTGATTATAAAATCAAAGTTGCTACACAGAGATAATAAGCACTTGTGCTTATCTCAGTTTGAACCCGCCCTTTTGGCGGGTTCTTTCGTTTATGAACTAAACATTACCCTTCCCCTTTTTGATCAAGTTCAAATTGGAGATAAAGATCTCCAATCTGTGCTACCAACCAATCTGCAAATTCAGTTTCCTTTGCGGGTATCTTGAGATTTTTGCCTGCCCGAGTAGTCTCAACAGAGCAAATTTTTAAACCTTTGACGGAATAGTCCTTCAAGACACTTGATGGTTTCCCTCCTTTCCCGGTTCGGCTGGAAGAAGCAACACTGATGACGGCGTCAAGACGATCACTGGCGGACAAAGAGCTAAATTCGCCGGTATCGAGGAACTCAGTGATACGTTTTTTTGAAGCAGTTGATTTTTCATACAAATCGAGAAGCTTCATCCATTTTGGTCTCCCAGCATCTTTTGCACGACCTATTTTGAACACGACGTCTGAAGGCAAGCTATCAGTGATCTTGAAATAGCGAGACACATCTGCCTCCGACGCGCCGAGCACCGGGGCCATGTCGCGTTGCTTTATACCTGCCTGTTTTAATTGAACTGCCCAATGTGCTTTTTCGATCCAAGACAGGTTTTCGCGCACCCCGTTCTCCAAGGATTGTTCGCGGATTAGTTCATCATCGCTGAGATCACGCACATGCGCTCGAATAAACACTTTTTCTGGCGTTGGAGACCCCTCTACCAATTGCAGAATTGCCTTCCATCGCCGATGGCCATACGCCAACTGAAACTCACCGGGAACATCGGGATGAGGTCTCGCCAAGACCGGAATTTTCTGCCCTTCGAGCTCAATGGTGTTGCGAAGTTCTGCAAGTGATTGAACAGCCTCTTGATCCTCAACCATTCGATCTCGATACGGGGACGGATGCAGCTTCTTTGGGTCAAGCTGAATAACTGTGTCAGCTGCCAGTTCACTGAGTGCTTTGGTAGCACTGCTTACCACGGGAGAACTCTTCAAAGGTCGCCGTGGAATTGGAGTGTCAACCAAACCAGATCGAGAAGCTTTTTGAAGTTTTGTTAGGATGGATTTCTTCATTGGATGCGTCCCCACCGTCGATGTATGAGTGACAGGATTTCGCTATTCACTTTATCAACGCTTTCCAATGCCCGCTTTAAAGGCTCTCTGCCTACTTCTCCTGGCTCCAACTCATATAATGATTTCTTTGCAACACCAGCGGCGGCAATCGCCGTGGATTCTAGGGCATCAGCCACCATTACGTCTTCCGCGAAAATTTTTCTTACAACCGCTGCCATAAACTTTTGAGGGCCGTCGTTCGGATTCACTCTGGTCATTAAAACACGAAAAAATTCATGATTGAATTGGGCTCCGTAGGCCGCAAGGGTTTCTGATAGCTCCGATAGCATGATCAAAAACTGGTTGCAGGACGCGACATCTAACATAGCGGGATGGACGGTTACAACCATACCCGTTGCTGCATAGAGCGCTGCTAATGTTGAGTATCCCAGCGATGGGGGGGTATCGATAACGACGATGTCGTAATTGTCTTCCACCGTTGCAATCGCTCTGCGCAAGCGCTCAAAAAACAATCCAAGATCGTCGCGGGCACCAGACGTCAACGCGGCAGGAGTTTCAAACTCAAAATCCATGAGTTCCAAATTACCGGGAACCAAATGAAGATTGGGAAAGTAAGTTTCACGAATTATCTCAGACAAGGCTCGGCGGGTCGTATCGTAATTCAATGCGGCATATGTCGATTCACCCTCAGCCACGTCAAATTCAGGCTGTAAGCCAAATGTTGAAGTGAAGGACGCTTGCGGGTCGAGATCAATGCATAGAACACGATATCCATGTATCGCCAAATAGTGGGCCAAGTGAACACTTGTCGTGGTTTTTGAGCTCCCACCTTTAAAATTGGCCGCGGCAATAATCTGAATCGCCTCACCATCTCTCCGGCGAGGAACCAACTTGAGAGCATCATCTGGCCTCAGCTCCGCTAAGTACTCTCTAAGCTGATTGATCTGATCGAGGGTGTACATTCGCGTACCGTTTCTCGCTCGCTCCGGTTCAGGCCCCTTCCCTTCTATGGAAAGTGTCCTGAGCGTGCTTTGTGGCACACCCAGGACACTTTCCACGTCAGCAGTTGTATAGCTTCTGGTAAACGTTTTTTGGGCCTCTGGTGGATACAGTTTGGCTCGCAGGTCGTGTAGTTCACGAGAGAGCTGCGTGGTATATGTGGAAATTTTTTCCGAAGTTGCAGCAAAGGAACCCATTAAATTCTAACCCGCCTTTAGCCTGACGACAAAACATCTAAATTGATTGATTTTGCGTCAACATTTCACAACGGATCGATTCTTGCAAGAAAAATTAGGTAAACAGTTTCTTAATTTAAGGGCGTGTGACTTGCCCACTGGAGACAAACTACACGCCTCAGATTTGGATGACTGATAGCGCGGACGCCCGCTCAGATTGACCCCATCTGATAGATCAGAATCTTGCCAGTTGGCAAGTTTTCGAATAAACAATTGGAACTAAGAAGTTTTCTCGTTTCGTAAGAGAATCGAAGTTGCTGAAACACCGGCGTGCACTTTCATCAGACCATCCCCATTTGCAAAAGCACCTTTTTGCAGCGGTCGTGTTTCGGGTGAACTCGCCCCTTTCCCCAAGTAACTATGCGACACGTTTGAAGACCGCACGCCCGAGACGTGTCATGCGGTTGAGGGACTTTGTAGCGATCTGGGCTTCAACGAGGGCTCTGCCGTTGTAGCCCGTCGCTGACTGCCACGCCATTCGGCCATGTTCGGCGATATGCTTTATGTGAGCGTCGCGTTGCCCGGCCAGGCCGAGGACGGCGGTTATCGGCGGCGGAATGGTGATCTCGACATCCGGCCCGAAGGTCTCGGTCAAACAGTTCGAAACTCCGGTGCCGTCATAAGCTCCGTCTGCAAGGACACGGGCCCCACCGGGTTGTCGATCCCCGCGATGAGCTCGGGCAACGCGGTTTCGTCGCCGACCTGGTCTGTGGTCAGCATAG
>NZ_CANMNP010000058.1 GCF_947499295.1 uncultured Roseibium sp. | reverse complement strand
CAACGCCAAGGGATGCGGCTTACCCATCACTCTTCTCCTTCAAACGCCGAAAGAGAATCAGAAAGCAACTGATTTGGGAACCTTGAATCGCATCAAAAGCGACACGCTTTAGAAGACAACATCCCGCCGTCAAAACGAGCGACGACCGACTTGCCGCCAACAGATGACAAACCGCTCAGTGGCGGCGTAGGATCACTCATGGCGGGTGTGGTCTCCAGGAAATGGAGAGGATCGGATTAAGCGACCAAATCCTACGTTATTTCAGAAGCTTGTACCAAATCCACCAACCACTATGAATTCTTAGGGCTAAAACTATCCGCTCACTTGCCTCAGCATATCAAAGACATCGGTTGGAAAGCACAGACACGACTGTGCAAACGATATAGTAGCCTCAGTCGAACGGGCAAACCGCAACCTCGGGTCCTGGCAGCAATTGCTCGCGAGTTGGCCGGGTTCGTTTGGGATATCGCCAGGCAGGCGCCGTTATAACCCTAACCGAGGCCCATGCAAACTGCCTGTGTAGTAAACTGGAGATGGGAGCCATAGATGGGGAAATCCTCGGATCACCTGGTAGAAAGTAGTTTTCCAAGAGGAGCCGGTCTTCGGAGTCTGATGCCAGCACTCGATCTTTCCTTGGATCTGCGGTTGATAGCGGGCACTGTGTGTGTGCGTCATGCCCTTTCCGGGTAAAGTATTCGGCCAGATTATCCGGAGATGAGCGACAGCCCGGCTGAGATAGACGGTGTTTCAGCCACGGCCGTGGCGGGCAGTATGGACGGATTTGATCCAGATGAATGCGTCTGTGATTGCAACACTGGCTCGCCAGTGTAAAATTCTGGCATTCAGGTCGTTCGGCTGCAGATACCACGTCAAACCGCAAACTTTGTGATCGCTCAAACGCACCTACCCCGAAAAACTTAGGTCTTCCGGCCTTGCACTACCCAAGTGATCAGAAGGTGTGAAGAAATGTGGCGGCTGATCAGAACCGCAAAAGATTCGAAGAACTATATTGACGTTGTTCCTTCAGACTGACTAACATCCTCGCATTCACCAGGGGGGTCCCGCAAGGGGCTGAGATACTGCTGAGCCGTTCACGAAGGCAGCGCAGTGACCCGATGAACCTGATCCAGTTCATACTGGCGTAGGGACGGTGCAAGCGCTGCCAAAGCAGTACCGGCCATAATAAAGCGGTTTTCGGCCCGGAATTGCAGAGTACAAATATGTCCCGCACATGGGATATCTACGGGCGTTCTTCCATCATTCCGGCTTCGAACTGGGTCTCCAACTTAAAAAATTTGGAGCCTCTAAATGAACATTGCCGCTCAAAACGCCACACAAGGTTCGTTACCTGCGTCGCAAAAAGTCTTCAAAGCGGGCAAAATTTACCCTGATATACGTGTGCCGATGCGTGAAGTGACGAGCTCTACCGCCGCGGGTGAACCATCCGTCACAGTCTACGATTCCTCCGGGCCGTACACCGATCCAACGCAATCGATTGACCTCGAAAAGGGGTTGCCGCGCTTCCGTACGCTCTGGGTCGCCGGCCGCGGCGATACTGAAGAGTACGAAGGCCGCAAGATCAGGCCAGATGACAATGGCTTTGCCAGCGGCGAGCGACTGGTGCCCAATTTACCTCATTTTCATAAACCGCGACGCGCGAGCGGAAACAAGGCTATTACACAGATAGCCTATGCACGTGCAGGCATAATCACCCCGGAAATGGAGTTCGTTGCCATTCGCGAAAACCTTGGCCGCAAGGCACTGAAGGGTAAACTTACCCGCGATGGTGAGAGCTTCGGCGCTACGATCCCTGACTTTGTCACTCCGAATTTCGTTCGCGATGAAATTGCCCGCGGTCGGGCAATCATCCCGTCCAATATCAATCATCCGGAAGTTGAGCCGATGATCATCGGCCGCAATTTCCTGGTGAAGATCAACGCTAATATCGGCAATTCCGCCGTCACCTCCTCCATGGCCGAGGAGGTCGAGAAAATGGTCTGGGCGACGCGCTGGGGCGCCGACACCGTGATGGACCTTTCGACAGGCCGCAACATCCACAATATCCGCGAATGGATCGTCCGCAATTCGCCCGTCCCGATCGGCACGGTGCCGCTCTATCAGGCGCTGGAGAAGGTGAAGGGCATTGCCGAGGATCTGACCTGGGAAGTCTTTCGCGACACCTTGATCGAACAGGCCGAACAGGGCGTCGACTATTTCACCATCCATGCGGGAGTGCGCCTTCGTTACATCCCGCTCACCGTCAATCGGGTCACCGGCATTGTCTCGCGCGGCGGCTCTATCATGGCCAAGTGGTGCCTGCACCATCACAAGGAGTCATTCCTCTACGAGCATTTCGAGGAAATCTGCGACATCGCCCGGGCCTATGACGTCTCCTTTTCGCTCGGAGACGGGTTGCGCCCGGGCTCGATTGCCGATGCCAACGACGCGGCTCAATTAGCCGAACTGGAAACGCTTGGTGAGTTGGCGAAGATCGCCTGGGCGAAGGATTGCCAGGTCATGATTGAAGGCCCAGGCCATGTGCCGATGCACAAGATAAAGGAGAATATGGACAAGCAGCTCGCAGTCTGTGGCGAGGCTCCCTGTTATACGCTCGGGCCGCTGACGACCGATATTGCGCCGGGCTATGACCATATCACGTCCGCCATCGGGGCTGCCATGATCGGCTGGTTTGGCACCGCCATGCTCTGCTATGTGACCCCGAAGGAGCATCTGGGCCTGCCCGACCGCAACGACGTGAAGACCGGCGTCATCACCTACAAGATCGCTGCCCACGCTGCCGATCTCGCCAAGGGCCATCCCGCAGCCAGAATCCGCGACGACGCTCTGTCGCGAGCGAGGTTCGAATTCCGCTGGGAAGACCAGTTCAACCTGTCGCTGGACCCTGAAACAGCGCGGTCTTTGCATGACGAAACCTTGCCGAAAGAAGCCCACAAGACCGCCCATTTTTGTTCCATGTGCGGGCCGAAATTCTGTTCCATGCGGATTTCTCAAGACATCCGCGCCGAGGCCCAGAAGAAAGGAATGGAAGCAATGGCGGCAAAATATCGCGGGGGCGGAGACCTCTATATGCCGGTCGAGGAATGAGGTGCGGCCATGCGTATTTTGATCAGGGGCGCGGGCGTCGCCGGGCTGACCGCGGCCTATGCGCTGACCAGGCGTGGCTTTCCTGTCGAGGTGGTGGAAAAATCCGCCGCCGTCGGCCTTGGTGCGTCGCATTATGCCGGTGGCATGCTGGCGCCGTGGTGCGAGGGCGAGACCGCAGACGAACAGGTGGTCAAAGCGGGAAAAAGATCGATCGGCTGGTGGGATGAAGCGCTTCCCAGCCTTGTGATCCGCAAGGGAACGCTGGTCGTGGCGCAGGGCCGCGACGCGAACGAACTGAACCGCTTTGCCAGCCGCACCAGCCATTTCGAAGGGTTGGACGAGGCAGGCATTGCGGCGCTCGAACCTGCTCTGGAAGGCCGTTTCCGCCGGGGGCTCTTTTTTGCCGAAGAGGCTCATGTCGACCCGCGGGCCGCAATTTCCGGCCTCTACAAGCGGCTGCGGGCCATGGGCGTGCGGTTTCATTTTGGCGAGGCCGATCCCGCCGAGGCGGGATTTGACCGGATCGTAGATTGCACCGGTAAGGCAGCCATTTCCGATGGCTCCGGGCTTCGCGGTGCGCGCGGCGAGATGCTTTATCTCAGAACCACCGAGATCTCCCTGTCCCGTCCGGTTCGCCTGTTGCATCCGCGCCTCCCGCTTTACGTCGTACCTCAATCCGGCAATCGCTTCATGGTTGGCGCGACCATGATCGAGAGCGAGAATGACGGCGCGATCTCGGCCCGCTCACTGATGGAATTGCTCAACGCCGCCTATGCGTTGCACCCGGCCTTCGGCGAGGCGGAGGTTATCGAAACCGGTGCGGGCATCCGCCCAACCTATGCCAACAATATTCCCCGCATCACGGAGGTCGGACAATATCTCACCGTCAACGGCATGTACCGCCACGGTTTCCTGATGGCGCCGCATTTGGCGGAAGACCTGGTGAGCCACCTGTTAAACACCTGTTTTCTAAAGGGAACAGCCCCATGAAGCTGATCGTCAATGGAGAAGCCCAGGAAGCCGAGTGCAAGACATTGGCCGGTCTTCTTAAAGCGCTGAACTATGACGGTGATTGGCTGGCCACAGCCGTCAATGGCGAACTGGTTCAACACGAAGAGCGGGCGATCCAGACACTGGTCGAGGGCGACCAAGTAGAAATCCTCTCGCCCATGCAAGGAGGCTGAGCGTGTTGAAGCTCTATAACACCGAGGTTCAATCCCGTCTGCTGCTCGGGACAGCCCGCTACCCCTCGCCTGCCATCATGGAAGAGGCAATCCGCCAGTCGGGCACTGAAATCGTCACCGTGTCGCTTCGCCGTGAAACGGCGAGAGGCGGGGGTGGCGGAATGTTTTTCGAGATCATCCGAAATCTAAGTGTTCATGTTCTCCCAAACACCGCAGGCTGTCACTCCGTGAAAGAGGCGGTGTTGACAGCGCAAATGGCACGCGACCTCTTCAATACAAATTGGATCAAGCTGGAAGTGATCGGAAATCACGACACACTGGCGCCTGATGTTTTTCAGCTTGTCGAAGCGGCGCGAATTTTAAGCTCAGAGGGCTTCGAGGTCTTTCCCTATACCACCGAGGATCTGATTGCCGCCGAGCGGCTGCTTGACGTGGGCTGCAAGGTACTGATGCCCTGGGCCGCTCCCATCGGCTCGGCACGCGGACCGGTTAACCCTGCGGCGCTCAAATCCGTGCGCGCCTATTTCCCAGGCACACCCTTGATTGTCGATGCGGGGCTCGGTCGACCGTCCCACGCAACGCAAGTCATGGAATTCGGCTTCGACGCAGTGCTGCTGAACACGGCGGTCGCGAGTGCCGCCGATCCCGTTCTTATGGCCAATGCTTTTGCTTCAGCCATCGAGGCCGGACGCAACGCTTACCCCGCTGGTATGCTGGAGCCGCGCGACATAGCTGTTCCTTCGACGCCGGTTATTGGTCAGGCGGTGTTTTCATGAAACTCAATCCATTTTACCTCGTCGTAGACACCGCCGACTGGATCGAGCGGCTGCTGCCGCTGGGTGTGAAACTCGTGCAATTGCGCATTAAGAATCAGCAGGACCATGTGTTGCGAGCTCATATCCGCCGTGCAAAACAGGTTTGTGCCAAATACGACTGCCAATTGATCATCAACGATTATTGGCAAATTGCGATCAAAGAAGGTTGCGATTTCAGCCGACGCGGCTGATGGTGGGGCTGCATTACCTCAAGCACGTCTACGACCTGTCGGACGAGGAGGTGGTGGACCGC
>NZ_CANMNP010000057.1 GCF_947499295.1 uncultured Roseibium sp. | reverse complement strand
TCCTTCAAACGCCGAAAGAGAATCAGAAAGCAACTGATTTGGAAACCTTGAATCGCATCAAAAGCGACACGCTTTAAGTTTTGGCTGCAAGGGCGCAGCCAAAACTGCCGATTGGACCATGAGCGTCTCACAGGCTTGAGTTAGCCCGATAGCGGTAACCGAGACCGTACAAGGTTTCGATCATATCAAAGCCATCGTCGACTGTCTTAAACTTCGTTCGCACTCGTCGGATATGGCTGTCGATCGTACGGTCGTCGACAAAAACCTGTTCATCGTTGATTACATCCATAAGTGCGTTCCGGCTTTTGACGATGCCAGGCCGCTGTGCCAGACAATAGAGCAGAGAGAACTCCGAGACCGTCAACTTGATTTGCGTTTCGTCCCATGCGCAGACATGGCTAGCAGGATCCATATGCAGCCTGCCGCGTACAAAGGCGTCGCTCGAGAGTTCCCCAACCTTCGCATAAACATTTGCACTGCTGCGCCGCATAACTGCCCTGACACGCTCAATGAGCACCTGTTGCGAAAACGGTTTCCGAATGAAGTCGTCAGCGCCCATCTTCAAACCGAGAACTTCCTCGATGTCGTCCTGCTGAGATGAGAGGAAGATAATTGGCAGATCCGAGACCTGGCGAAGTTGCCGCAGCATTTCGATTCCGTCCATTTGCGGCATCCGAAGATCAAGGATAGCGAGATTGGGTCGGCGTCCCTTCAATTCGCCAATAGCCGAGGGACCATCTTGGTAGGTGAGCACCTTGTAGTCCTCGGACTCCAGCAAATTGGAAACCGTTGACAACGTACACTTATCCTGGTCAACGAGAGCTATTATTTGTCGATCATGCACCATTTTTTTCTCTTGGCTTTGAAAGCCTCCCGAAATGAATAACAGCGTCGAATTGTGCACGGATTAAGGCATTTTCCTTCTAAATACAGAAAAAATGAAGATAATTTAAGTTATGATATTGAACATATTATGATTGAGAAATATTAAAATTAGATGGATCGGTTTTATTTTAACCAAACCTCCGCGCGCGACACGATTTTTGTATTCAATTAATTAACTAAGTAAATTATTATTTAAATTTATTTGCGCAAAGTGACGTAATTCTGTTGGGCTTGCAATTTTGAAACCGCCAATATCTCATTGACTTGAGACCAACCACTGCACCCCAGTCTGCCTATCGACGCTTTTTTTCCAAATGAAAGAAAACCGCAAGCGCCGCTGTCGCGTATTTGCGACCGAAGGAGCGCTGGCTTTCAAACCCTAGCGGATCGAAATAAGCACGTGCCGCCTCAACAATCTGCAACCCCGTCATGCGTGACGTTTGAATGAATTTGGCATCATCGTCCACATCCAGCTCATCATAGGTCTGTGGAAACGACTTAAAGGACCCATCAAGCACATGAATCTCATATTCGGAGAGCGCACGTTTCAAAATCAACTGAAGTGCTTTTTGTGGATGATGATGCTGGCTGAGAAGATCGAAACTCCGCGAAACCCCTCGAGCAGGCAATGGTGCAGAAATAAAAAGCTGTTTTCTGTATCCGATTTTGCCTGGCGAGAGCGCTTGTACCGTTTCCTTTCGCGTCGACTCGGAGGTCAAGACCGCCGCCGAGGTGGGCTTCCCGATCATCGGTTTTCTTTGCTCTTCACTCAGCTGCGGAGCAACTTCCTTTTCTTTTGCCGCGGATGCCGCACGGTCCTTTCCTGCTACCCCCTGCTGTGCCTGCGTACCTGCTGCACGCAGCCTGGTCTCCTTGACCGAAATGTGGGGGCGCCGAATTACCATCAGGACACCCTCAGAATATCTAGAATTTCCGCAGACAACCGATTGGCCTCATTCATTGCTGTTTCGAAATTCCTGAGTTGAAGCCTCGAAAAGGCATCCTCCGAAAGCCTTTCAACGTTCTTGTGCAACATGCCTCGCTCTTTCATAGAAGCAAAGGCGTCTCGATCGAACATCGGATCAGTAAACAGCGGCAGGTTCTGAAGCATGTCCTGAGCGGCATGTTGGGCCTTCGTCAGCCGGCGCACGGGAACACGTTGCCTCAAAATTGCGGAGGGAATTTCAAGCTGTTCGGAAATGAGCAGTTCGACGATGTATTTGTAAGTCGCCAGCGTTTCGTCGATGTCAAGCGCGGTCAAAGCACATGGCAAAACAATAAAGTCGGAACTCGCAATGATGGTGTTGTTGAGCTCGCTCACGCCGCCATGCGTATCCACCAGGCCATAATCATAGCTCTCGGAAACTGCTTCTCGATAAGCCGTTTCCAGAACATCCATCTCGTCGGCTACAAAGACCTCACAGAGATCGTCCCAGGTTTCCCAGGCGAACGAATTTTGTTTCCACTTGATAAGCGGGCGGTTATCGTCGGCCTCAAACAGTGCAATCGACGCTCCACGGGCTGCAAGTGAAGAACAGATCGCCATCAAGGATGTGGTTTTGCCAGCGCCACCCTTAAGTGAGCAAAAAGATATAAGTTTCATAGCAAAATCTTCATTTATTTTTAACCGCTAAATCAAAACATTACTAGTTAGATAATTCAATAATTTAATAGTAAATTTTCGTAATAATTTTAAATAATATCAATTATTATTTCGACGACAATTAGAACAGTGAGAAGACAATATTCTCACTTATAAAAATAGACCTGAGAAACGAGTTTTTTGAAGGTGTTGCCGTGGAGAATTCTGGAAAGAAGAGTAAAAGAAGAGAAGTCATCCTGTCGGAAGGAATGGACGGGTACACGATCATGAGCGTTCGGCTCCGAAATGCGGAATTCCTTGAATTTTCGAAACAGATCGAGGGAACCGGCCTCAAAAACAATCAGGCGATGCGGATCGCCGCGCGCCGCATAGGCGGTTTCATTGAAATTGAGCCCATAGTTCGTGATACCATCCAACAAATCTCGCGACGGTTTGACGACATTGCAACCAGTATCAACGAGTTGACGCAGACCGCCTCCTCGAGCATCGACGTTAAAGAAGCAACCATGGAAGCATTCCTGAACGAACGGCATCACCTTGGTCTGCAACTCATCCGGCTCGAGCAACAACTGCAATATATCCTGAATGTCTCGCATCGCCGAACCGATGGCCGTCAACGACTGGATCAGTACGCAACTGCATTTCAGGACTGATAGGCATCTGACACCAAGACAATCGCAGACGCTCTTCATCGAAAGGTCGAAAGCCTAGGCGCTCCCTGTGTCTCAAATTGAATGAGGTATTTTAATGATCAATGGTAAACAAAATGAAGGCATAAACAATTCAGGAATTAACAAAAACAATAATAAAGACAGCTCTGATCCAAAGTCTTTAAGAAGGATTGCTGAAGAGTTGTCTGGACAAGTCAGCCCAAACAGCATGTCCGACGAAGACGCTCAAGTGACAGTAGAGGTTGTTCAACCTGGTAATCTGATCGCTCCCCCAATACCCACCGCAGCCACCAATCCCCAGACAATAAGTAATTCGCAAGGTTCCATAATGACAGACCAAATCTCAGCAGACTCCGAAATGACCCCGGTGATCGACGATCAACAACCACGAAAGTTTCCTGGGATTATTTCGCTCAAAGACAGACGCTTTGAACAAAAAGAAAAAGACACATTCATCAACAGAAATTACGAGCCGACAACTAATACCTCGGAAATTACGAAATCATTAGACAAGACACATCATGACACGGCAAGATTCCTAAAGGACAATGGATTGTTAAAGCCCTCATGGGAGTTCACCAAACCAACGTCAATCTATTTCGATGAAACCCTGCAAAAGGGCGGCAAAGAAACGCAAAAATTTCTTCTTCAGGCGAACTATAATGTGTCGGTTCACGGCAAGGCGGATAGTGATCTCGGCCCGAGTTTCAACAAGGGGGCTGACAAGCTGATAAAAGAGCAGGCAACGAAGATAAACGAGCTTGTAGCCTTTACGGATTATGCTGGCAAAGGGCGCTCCGGCACCACGCTGGCATCTCAAGCAGACAAAAAGGTGGAAGGGGTCCGCAGGGACCTTGGCATTTCGAAGTCTTCTGACCATCCAGACCATATTCGAAACAATCATTTGTTAGATGATGAAAAACTTGCATTCATAGACGCGGTCTCAATGGCGGCGGGGCCCGCGCACGTAAATCGCATTAAAGGCATGCACAAAGACAACAAGTATGGCATCCGATCGGGTGAACCAAAAGGGATAAACAATGGTGACTGGACCAATGACAAGTTGGACAGTTTCGAAAAAAGCACCCATACGGACCGACAAAAAATAACAGAAGAATTTGGGGTCTCGCTTAGCAATGAAAACTATGCGAGGGCCGCAAGCAAGTTGCATGATATCAGAAGCCATAACCTTCGATCAATTGCGACCAATAATTTGGGTCGCGAAGAAAATTCAGTAAATTACAAGAGAGACAAACCGTCTTGGGAAAAGGATGTCGAAAAAACCCAAATTGACATTACGAGTGTCAAAGATAGCATCAAGAGCGGAAACCTCACCCAACTTGGCAATGGCATCCGCGATGCGCAAGGTGACATCAACAACCAACTAAACGACATGGTGGGCCTTGGGAAATCCAGAGAGCGGATTGCCAATTACCTCAGCAAACACAGCGAAACAATCTCCGAACTTCAATCAAGTGATCGTTTAGAAGACGGCGACCAGCAAAAGGGCTGGGAAGCCAGGCTCGGCAAAGAAATCATGTCGATGGGCTCGAAGAGCGGTAATTGGAACGAAAAGCTCAAGGACTACGGGGAAATTGGTAGGAAAGGTCATGCACTGGCTGAAAATTTTAGTAAGCTCAAACAGAAAACTATTGGCGTTGCTGTTTTGCCGCAAACAAAAGAAAACCAGAGTGCGGTAAGCGAACTCTTTGGTGAGCGCGCTGCGACCGCGATCCTTGAACTGCAATCGAACATTCCCGCAAGAGTTCGTACTGGTGATGACCGGGTCAAGGCTGCTGAAGGACTTGCCGAGCTCGCTGGCTACGGTCCGGCGGCAAGAACCCTCGTAAAGAAAAACCCTGGTAAATGGGCTGAACTCGAGTTCAATGACACAATGGTCAAAAATGCAAAAGACAAACTGGGCGATCAATTCTTCAGCAGAGTAGATATGACCAATACGGCTGATAGTATGGGCAAGGTGTTTTCCGGTATGGCGAACGAAAGTTCGACGCGAAATGCACCTCTATTGGCAGAAGCAAGGAATGAGAAAGCACAGTCAAACAAGTTCAAGACTTTTGAAACTGACAACAAAAATGCAAACGACTACGCCGCCGTGCCGGGCACCCAAGCGCAGCAACTAGCGTCCAGGGAAGCTTTGTCGAACCAAGACAAGGAAAATCAGAATGTAGCCAATTTAAATAGCGCTAATAATAAATACGCGTATGGTGAAAGGTACTCTCAGACTTCAAGCGATAGATCCTTATTGTCAAATGTCACATCGAACTCTTCTGCTGCAGAGCGGCGCTACGATGACCGGCAAAGGGAACGCGTCCCCACTCGATAGTTGAGCTCGAAGTCGTTTTGATTTTCAAACAAACGATGCTCCGGTCTGGAGCATCGTTGCAGGATAATATTTAGTATCCACGCCTTGGAGGAAACCCCTCGTCTTCAGACGAGCCCGCTTTAGCGTGAAGTGAATAAGAATG
>NZ_CANMNP010000056.1 GCF_947499295.1 uncultured Roseibium sp. | reverse complement strand
CGCATCTGTGGCCCTCTCGCTGCATGTGGCGGGCCATCTGACGCGAGCCGTACCAAGGCGTCTCCAGGAATTGTCGGCTCGGCCGACGCCGCGCCGCCAAATGCCGATGCCATGTTCTCAATTGCCGTTTTCTTCCATCCGCTGATCATGGTCGGATGGACGCCGTACTTTTTGGACAGTTCGGCCGTCGTCAACTCTTCACGGATGGCTTCAAGCGCAACCTTGGCCTTGAACTCCGCCGAATAGCGTTTCCGCCTCGTCATCTGGGGTATTCCTTCGTCAGTCGCTACAGCTTAGCAACTGGTCCGAAATCTCGCGACCACCTCTGGCATCACCGGATTGCTTGAGGACTGTCATCGTTGCGTTCGTCAGATTGGCAAACATGTTGAGGTTGACGTGGATTTTTCAGACATCCGAGCCCTGGACAGACGACTTACCGGGATCCTCGAGGCGCTACTGGCCGCTCCAAAGCAAAACGCATCACCAAACTGTGAAGCTGTGAAAAGCAAAATTCGCGCGTTGATAAGCGAGCGTAACTAACGGCTTACGAACCTGCACCCGACAAGAACAGGTTTCACCGAGAAGCCTCAAGGTCCGACTGCGCCTTGGTAATATGATCTACGAGTGCGTTGCCGGCCACCTCACTCCTGCTTTCCAAAACGGATTCCTTGATGGCCTCATGCTCGACTATGCTGCGTTCAAGCCAGTCCATTCGGCGTTTTGATTCCACGATCTTGCTGTAAGCCATCAGTCTGTACCGACGGGTCAAATCATACTGGTTCTTGATAAGTTCAATCAAAGACGGCGAGCCGCAATTCCTCGTTAGCGCCAGGTGGAACTCCTTATTAGCCTCGTCCCAATCCAGGATCGAAGCCGCCATCGATGTGGAAAATTCCCCTTCCACTTCCCGTAGGATATGGTGTTTTGCAACGACATAGGCACGCCATGCCCGATCGCTACGGTCTATTGACCACAACAGAGCAAGGCGCTCGAGTTCAGCGCGAACCCGCGTCAGATCCGCAAGTTCCTCGACGGATACTTTGGCGACAAAAAACCCTCGTTGATCGACACCGCTCACATATTTTTCGCCGGCCAAAGTTGACAATGCTTCCCTGACAGATGGTGCGCTAACACCACCATATTTAGAGCGGATTGCCTCAATTTGGAGCTTTTGCCCCGGCTCCAGCACTCCGAGGGAGATGTCCCTTCTCAGTTCATCTACCAATGTGCTGATAATCGAGTTTTTTCCCCCCATGTGCCGATACCTCAAGTCTTTCAGATGGTTGTCTTGTGTTAACCTAGCAGGGCTGCGAAACGAGCGGTAGCACAAAAAAATAAGATAATTAGGCAATATATAAGATAAACATTGACCGGCCCAGCAGTTTCACGCTATTTCAGGGAATTGTAGATAACATGGGAGGACATCATATGTCACTTTTCTCTAAAACGCTGAAAGCCGCTGCCCTGGGCGCTCTCATCGGAGGCATCACAACAGCTGCCTTCGCACAAGATATCAAGTTTTTCACCATCGGTACCGGTGGTACTTCCTTTACCTATTATCCGGTCGGAGGGGTTATCGCAAATGCGATTTCAAAACCGCCGGGTTCTCGCGAATGTGGCGAGGGCGGTTCCTGCGGTGTTGAAGGGCTGATCGCTTCAGCGGTTTCGTCTCGCGGCTCGGTCGACAACGTCAACGCCATCATCTCGGGGCTGCGAAATTCGGGTTTCGCTCAGTCAGATGTTGCCTATTGGGCCTACACCGGAACGGGCACGCAGGAGGGAAAGGAACCTGCCAAGGACCTGCGCACCATTGCTGCCCTCTTTGAAGAACACATTCACCTGGTGACACTTGAAGGCAGCGGCATCAATTCGGTTGCAGACCTGAAAGGCAAGCGCGTCTCCGTCGATGAGCCTGGCTCAGGCACTTACGTGGATGCTGGTCTTATCATGGAGGCCAATGGCCTGACCTACAGTGACATCACCGAAGAGAACCTCAAGGGTGGCGCCGCCACCGAAGCTTTGCGCAATGGGAAGCTCGACGCGCTGTTTGTTGTTGCTGGCTACCCCAGTGGCGCACTTGTCGAACTTGCATCAGCAGCAGATATGAAACTGGTGCCAATCACAGGTGAAGGCGCCGACGCGCTGGTTTCAAAATACGGTTTCTTTGCATCTTCCGAAATCCCTGCCGACGCCTATGAGAGTGTTGCGGCCACGCCAACAGTATCGGTTGGCGCGCAGTGGTTCACAAATGCGAACGAAGAAGAGGAGCTGATCTATCAGATCACCAAGGCGCTCTGGAACGAGGAAAGCCGTCGTCTTCTGGATGTCGGACATGCCAAGGGGAAGACGATCACGCCTGATACTGCGCTGTTCGGTGTTGGTGTGCCGCTGCACCCGGGCGCTGAGCGTTACTACAAAGAAGCAGGTTTAATGAAATAAGGCGGGCCACAGGCTGGGGGGCTCGGCGCAGGTGCGTGATTGCACCTGCGCCGCTTTTACAAGAGAAACAAAAGATCAGCTTTTGTGGGAGGAATTGAATGGAACAGAGGACGCCAAGCCAGGCGGAGCTGGAACGCATTGAGCGAGAATATGATCGCGAAATGGCCTTCCGTCTCACCGGGCGCAATTTGACCATCGCGATCTCGGCCATATTGGTCGCAATGTCGGTTTATCACTTCTACGCTTCCGGATTTGGACTGATCCGAGAACTCCTTCATCGCGGTATCCATCTGTCCTTCGTTCTAGGACTTGTCTTTTTGCTATTTGGCTGGCGCAGAACAACCGAGAGCGTGTTGGGTCAGGCGGTGTGGTATCGGCCTCAGGGCGTCCACATCCTTGACTACATTTTTGCGTTCCTCGCTGTTTGCGCAGCGCTTTACCTGCCTCTGTTGCCGCCGGAGATCGTATCAGAGCGCATCGGGAACCCCTCGAATTCCGACGTATTTCTCGGCACCGCCCTCATTCTCATAACACTTGAGGCAGCAAGACGCGCGGTAGGCCCAACTCTCCCGATCATAGCGATCATCTTCATTCTTTTTGCAATTTTCGGTCCCTGGGCTCCTGGCGCGCTCAAACACGGTGGATCGTCTTGGCTCGGACTGGTGAACCATCTCTACATGACCAACCAGGGCATCTACGGCATCGCCATTGGTGTCATGGCGCAATATGTATTTCTGTTCATCCTGTTTGGTGTTCTTGCGACGCGGATCGGTCTTGGCAAACTCTTCATTGACCTGGCCATGGTGGTTGCGGGCCGCTATTCCGGTGGTCCAGCAAAGGTTGCCATATTCTCCTCGGCCTTCATGGGAACGATATCCGGCTCATCGATCGCAAACACTGTGACCACCGGTGCCCTGACAATTCCGGCGATGAAAAAAGTAGGCTATCCGCCTCATTTCGCCGGTGCAGTCGAGGCCACCGCATCAACCGGAGGTCAGATAACGCCTCCGATCCTCGGCGCGGCTGCCTTCATCATGGTGGAGTATCTTGAAATACCACTGCGCGATGTGCTCGCCGCAGCCCTCTTTCCCGCGTTGTTGCACTATTTCGGGATCTTCATCATGGTGCATCTGGAGGCTCGCAAACTCGGCTTGCGGGGTCTCAACGCCGACGAGCTGCCAAAGCTTGGCATTGTTCTGAAAGAGCATTTTCTGGCGATCATTCCGCTCATCATACTGGTCTACCTGATCTTATCCGGGCGCACCCCTGATTTTGCGGCCGTTTACGGCATCATCGCTTGTGTGGTTGTTGGCTTTTTGAACCGTGTCAATCGCCTCAACCTAATGGACCTTTGGGACGCTCTGGCGATCGGCGCAAAGAGTACGATTTCGGTCGGCGCGGCAGCTGCTACCGTTGGCATTGTTGTCGGAGTGGTGACGCTCACCGGCGTCGGCTTCCGCCTCGGTTATGTCGTGGTGCAAACGGCCAGCGATCTGGGAGCCATCACGTCAGCAGTCTGGCCGCTGTCTCTCTTTACGATCACCCAATGGGCACTTTTCTTCTCTCTCCTGCTGATTGCCATTGCCTGTATCATCATGGGTGCCGGCATTCCAACAACAGCGACCTATATCATTCTGGTGGCGGTTGCGGCCCCTGCCCTGGCGCAGCTTCAAGTCGAACCCATCGTTGCTCACTTCTTTGTGTTTTATTACGGCGTGCTGGCAGACATTACGCCACCCGTCGCACTCGCCGCCTACGCTGCCGCCGGCATCGCGGGTTCAAATCCGTTTAAGACCGGTAACACTGCATTCCGACTGGGCATTGCCAAGGCACTTGTGCCTTTTGTCTTCGTCTATTCCCCTGCACTGCTGCTGATCGCCGACGGCTTCACATGGGCTGAATTCACAATTACGCTCATCGGCGCGATGATGGGAATTGCTGCTCTCGGTATCGCCTTTTCCGGATTCTGGCTGACACAGATGAACAAGCTCGAACGCTATTGGGTCGGCGCTGTCGCATTCCTCTTTTTAGCGCCTGGACTCATGACGCTGGCCATCGGTTTAGCGTTGCTTTTGCCAGTCCTGTTAACTCAGTGGCGAAGGTTAGGAAAACCAGTTGAACAATCATAATATAAGGTGTTAATAGGGATTAAATGATATTTTGTTCAGCGAGGAGGCTGTGACAAGGTCTCTCTCCAACGCGGCCCAACGCGAACACCAAACCCCTAGGGAGAGGAACATATGAAAAATACACTCATCTCGTTCGGTCTGGCCGCTGGTATTGCCTCGGCCGAAACCCGCATCACTTATAAATCGGCGAAGACGACATCGTCATAATTATCAGATGGCGGTTCAGATAGCAGAAGCCATGAAGGCAGGCTCGAACGGCGATATCATCGTCACCGTTGAGGAGAGCCAGGGTTCGGTCCAAAACGTGATGGAGACCAAGGCCCGAGGCGCCGATTATGTCTTCACCACGCCACCGGTTCTCGTCAAGCTTGCCCAAGGTGGCAAGGCGATGTTTGAAGGCAAAGGCGATCCTAAGTTTGATGAAATCCGGGCGCTCTTTCCCATCCCGTCGTTGACGATGCATTTTGTGAGGTAGTGTCGCAAGCGCATATTGGATACTCTCCGGCGCGGCACACAAGCTCGGAATACTACCATTGCCCTGTGGCGCCTATGATGTCATTCGCGCCAATATTAGGAATTGGTTATATTCCGAACTCGGCTTTCAGTGTCTGCAGATCGTCAACGAATTGATCTCTCATCTGCTTCGTATAAATCCGGGTGATGCGCCCATCATTCTGCCGCTGCACAATTTTGCGCAGATCGTTTTGTCTTGCTTTCCACGTCAATCCGCCGGTGACGAACAGCAGATTCGTATCCGGTCGCTTCGCTTCAATGATTGCATCGAGATCACCGATAATGTCGGTCAACTTCGAACCGGTCGCGCCGTAGCCCTTACATTCAATTAAAATGTGTGGCTGAAGCTTTTCCGGAATAGCAAAATCACATTTCGCTGGTTGACGCGGTCCCTGGAAACTGCAGCGGACCTCATAATTTTCGCCGAAAACTTCGCCAACTATTTCTTCAGCCCAGTCTTCGAGCTCACGGCCCCGCCTCAGCCCGGTGACTGCACTGCCGCGTCCATACCGAAGCCTCTCTTTCAGGATATCGCTCCAAACGGGCTTCGCATTTACGACAGCAGTCATCGCATCCCGTAAGCCGGCCTTGTTGCATGGATCGCCACGCCGCAGTATCTCCAACGTTCACTCTGACGCGAGCGACTGTCGATGCCTTACAAATTCAATGATGCCCGTCGCGACAAGTTCCCGAAGGCAAGATATGCGGTGGCAA
>NZ_CANMNP010000055.1 GCF_947499295.1 uncultured Roseibium sp. | reverse complement strand
ACTGAAGATGTCGTACTTCAGTACCTTGAGAAGCACATCGATAATCCTACCGGCATCAGCCGGTAGTGGTTTAGTCCGCGCCAAAGGCAAGCTGCGCGGCAAGCAGCCAAAACTATCTGACAAGCAGCAGAAAGAACTCTGCCGCATGCATGGAACCGGAGAGTATTCAATCAGCGACCTGGCCGAAGTGTTTTCCGTTTCCAGACCAACCATCTATAGGACACTCAACCGGCATCAGACCTGACTTATGCGGCACCATGACCAGCCTGGTAAGGCGTGGGACTTCTCTACCGCAAATGGATCGGGCGTTCACGGCAGCTTTTTGAGACAGGCTCAAGATGCAAGTTCGATCTTAAACTCGAAAGTCTCATGGCCCCCAAGAGCCTTGTCAGCACTATAACTTCTTATCAACTTGCCCCCCGCCTTCTCGATCACACGGACCGACGCAGGATTGTTAGGGCTGGCGGTTATCTCAACATAATCCAAACCAACTGCCTTCGCCTCGGGCAGAATTGCGACGAGCGCCGCAGATGCCAACCCTTCTCGCTGCCGCCACGGCACGACGGCATATCCGATGTGCCCTGAACAAGTGGGTGGCAATTCCTCCGTCCCCGGCTTCCATCGCAAGCCGATGTGGCCGCAAAACTCTCCATCCCATATCCATCGGCGAATGCTAGGTAGGCGGGGTACTTTCGAGCCGTCCGGTAGAGTAACCGGCCCAGCCTTTGCAGTCGGATCATCAAGGTTTGAAACGAATAACGCGGCATCCTTGTCAATGCTCTGTAACTGTTCTTGCGTTGCTTCAGCTCGCAATTTGTCAGGCGACCATCCTCTTCGTAACGCCGAGACATATGCGGGTATGTGATCAATGCTTGGTTTGAGCAATCTCATTTTACGAACTCGATAATGGAGCTTCTACTGCCACAGACAATCATGTGAGCCAAAGCATCAGTCAATATGGCTCACTTGGTAAATCAGCCGCTTATAAGACGAAAAAACGATTAGGCTTCAGGCCCATAAAATGGCTATGCAAATCAGTTGCAGTCTGATTCAAGTTCCTAAACAGGAGTTTGGCGATGTCCGATGGCTTGTTTTGGCTCAGCGATGAGCAGTTTTCGAAGTTGCAGCCGCTGTTGCCGACCGATACGCGGGGCCCGGCCCGTGTCGATGACCGGCGGGTGATCAGCGGCATCATTCATGTTCTGAAGTCGGGCGGTCGGTGGGTCGATGCGCCGGAGGTCTACGGGCCGAGGAAAACCCTCTACAATCGCTTTGTCCGCTGGTCGGAGAAAGGTGTCTGGACAGAGATCTTCGACACATTGTCCCAAACCGGCGGTCCTGTTCTGGAAGTGATGATCGACAGCACAGCCGTTCGGGCGCATCGGGTCGCCCATGGCGGCAAAGGGGGGCTCAAGCCCATGCCCTGGGCCGAGCTCGTGGTGGTCCGGGAACAAAAATCCACGCCCTGAGCGACAACAAGGGACGCCCAATCGCCTTCCACCTGACGGGAGCCAATGTCTCGGACTTCACAGGAGCTGAGGCACTCTTGCCGCTCGTTCCGGCAAACGGCGTTCTGCATGGCGATAAAGGCTACGACAGTGACCGGATCCGCCGAGCCGTCGAGGCGCGCAGTTCGCTGCCAAACATCCCTCCCCGCAAAACACGCAAATGGAAAAACTGTTTCTCGCCATAACTTTACAAGAGCAGAAACGTCATCGAGAGGATGTTCGGCGGTAGTGTCGCAAATTTTATATGCCTTTCAACAGCCAAACCTCAAGGCAGGATTAACACGACAATCTTTGCAACACGCCCGTTTGTTTTGCGACTATGATTTGCATGGCATAATAACCTAATCATTGATCGTCATCTCTGCCTGATTTTCGTCCGTCACAAAACTCTAACCTTTGCTCGACAAATAATTCTAAGTGATGTACTGCGCCAAAATCTAAAAAATGACCAAGAACCGAGAATGCTATGGCAACTGCAGCAGAAAAACTCGCAAGCTCCTTGGAAGAGTTGAAAGCCCTACAAACAAAGGGGGCGGTGGCAATTCGCTCAAAGGACCTTTCGCGTACACATCGCGAGCGGTTGATGAAGTCAGGCTTCCTCAAGGAAGTCATGAAAGGATGGTACGTCCCATCCAGGCCCGAGGAAAATGCTGGCGAGAGTACAGCCTGGTACACATCCTTCTGGGATTTCTGTTCTCAGTATTTGAGCGAACGCTTTGGAGATGACTGGTCGCTTTCACCCGAGCAAAGCCTGATCCTGCATGCGGGTGATACGTCCGTACCTTCACAGCTGCTGGTACGCGCGCCAAAGGCAGGCAACGCCAGAACCGATATGCCGCACAATACGTCACTTTTTGAAACCAAAGCGGTCATTGCTCGAGGCGAAGGGCTAGAAGTCAGAGACGGGCTACGTATGTTTGCAGCCGAAGATGCCTTGATACTTGTCCCCGAAGCGTTCTTTAGGAACCACCCAACGGAAGCGCGGACAATTCTGGCGACAATGCCTGATGCATCTCAATTGCTTGGACAACTCCTAGATGGCGGTCATACACGTGCTGCAGGTAGATTGGCAGGTGCCTTTCGTAGCATCGGCTCTGAAAAGATCGCAGATGAAATCCTGTCCGCTATGAAGAGCGCATCCCATGATGTGCGAGAGGTAAACCCATTTGATCAATCCATAACTGTGGCAAACGCAGGACGGATCACATCTCCTCACGTGCATCGTATTCAACTGAAGTGGGAGAGCATGCGGGGTGACGTAATCGAGCTATTTCCAACGGCTCAGCCCATCACCAACGACACTGAGGCATATCTTAAACAGATCGACGACATCTATGTGACCGATGCTTATCACTCTCTTTCAATCGAAGGGTACCAGGTCTCACCCGAACTTATAGAAAAGGTACGAACCGGAAGCTGGAATCCGAAAGACAACGCCGAAGATCGTGCGTTAAAAGATGCGCTCGCCGCTCGAGGCTATTGGGAGGCGTTTCAGCGTGTGAAGGACAGCGTGAAAGCGGTTCTGGAGGGATCCGATGCCGGCGAAGTTGCTGAGAGGGACTTGAGCGACTGGTATCGCAACCTCTTCGCCCCGTCGGTCACTGCTGGCATTTTAAAAGCCTCACAGCTGGCGGGTTATAGAACAGCGCCGGTCTATATACGGCAATCTCAGCACGTTCCCATGAGCGTGGAAGCTGTCCGGGACTGTATACCGGTCTTTTTTGATCTCCTAAAGGAAGAGACGAATCCGGCAGTCCGGATTGTCCTGGGGCATTTCATCTTTGTGTTCATCCATCCGTTTCTTGATGGGAACGGGCGCATTGCACGATTTTTAATGAACGTAATGATGGCTGCAGCAGGACAACCCTGGACAGTCATTAGAGTTGAGCAACGAGTGGAATATATGCGGGCGTTGGAGGCCGCAAGCGTACAGGGAGATATTCGTCCCTTTGCGGCCTTTTTGGCAGAGACGAGAGCAGCAAAATGACAGATCGACATCGTACCGAGCGACTTGGTGTAAATGCTGTTGAGAACGCCTTTTTGAAAATGAACTGGTTGTTCCGAGTACAGCCGATCAGTGACTTTGGCATCGATGCTCACGCCGAGCCAAAAGATGCGGGCGGACCGAGAGCCGGATAGGTGTCTCAGTCCTCAACAAGATGACTTCCCTCGCACGTCCCACGTTCGAGCGCATCTCATGATGCTAAATTCCGGGAAAGGGGCCGCTGCGGGCCGCACAAGAATTTATGCAACAAGGTCGCGTTTGAGGGGAACGACGAAGCCCAAATCTTGCGGGTCTGATCGCTCATGCTTTCAATCGGTCGGGCTTTGACTTTCAATTAGTCGATTCGTAAGTGTTAATCAGTCACCGCTTCACTTTCAAATAGTCGGAACTTGACTTTCAATTGGTCGGGTGTGTAGTTTCAATCGGTCGAGGGGAGTTAAGTCGCACATGTATCCGAGATTTGCCAAAACCAGAGTGGAGGAAGGGTTGTCTGACACTCGTGTGGTTCTCATCTCGGGGCCGCGTCAGTCCGGAAAAACGACGCTTGCAACCGACATCGCGTCGGACAAAACACCCTTTCTCACATTGGACGATGCCAACGTTTTGCGGTCGGCAATAGATGACCCGGTAGGGTTCGTCCGCGGATTGGATCGCGCCGTGATCGATGAAATCCAACGCGCGCCAGACCTCTTGCTCGCTATTAAGAACTTGGTCGACGACGACACAACTCCAGGACGGTTCCTCCTAACGGGTTCGGCCAACCTAATGACCATTCCCAAGGTGGCGGATTCCCTAGCTGGCCGCATGGAGGTCGTTCGGTTATTGCCTCTCTCGCAGGCAGAAATCCTTGGAACGAAATCGAGGTTCATCGATCGCGCGTTTGCTGGAGAGAAGCCGACGGCCGACCATATGATCGTCGGTGATGACCTCGTAGAAAACGTCCTTTCGGGCGGGTATCCCGAAGCGCTAGGTCGAGCACGATGGTCGCGGAAGCAGGATTGGTATCACGGCTATCTTGATGCGATCGTCCAGCGCGACGTCCGAGATGTGGCTCAGATCGAACAACTCGCCATCATGCCAAAACTGATGTCAGTGCTTGCCGAGCACTCAGGACAGTTGGTCAACTACACGGGCATCGGTGCCAGCCTCGACCTCAATCATGTCACCACACAGAAATACGTCAGTGTCTTCGAAAGCCTCTACCTTGTTCATACGTTGCAGCCTTGGTTCACAAATCGGCTAAAGCGACTGACTAAATCGCCCAAACTACATTTTTTCGATGCGAGCCTCCTCGCGGCGATGCGAGATGTCTCACCGGACGTGGTTCGAAAGGACAAAACGAGTTTCGGTGCGATCCTGGAAACTTTCGTGTTCAGCGAACTGCGCAAGATCGCAACGTGGAGCGAGCAGAGGTGCTCGTTCTCGCACTTCCGAGACAAAGACAAGAACGAAGTCGATATCGTACTGGAAAATAGGCGCGGAGAAGTCGTTGGGATTGAGGTGAAATCGTCTGCCACGGTTTCTGCAGGTGACTTCTCCGGCATGCGCAAACTGGCGGAGGCATGCGGGAAGAAATTTGTTCAAGGCATGGTCCTCTATGATCATGACCAAGTCGTTCCGTTCGGGGAAAAATTGTTTGCTGCACCGCTTTCATGCTTGTGGAGCACACCATGAGGATTGTCAGGCGAAGATGCATCGAAGATATGGCGGAATGGTATTTCTGCTTCAGTATTGGATGGCGAAACTTCCGCGCGCATATCCCGCTAGCTGCGGCTAAAGGAGTGCCGGAATGACTATGTCGCAAGCAGACTTTTTGAAAGACGCATTGAACTGCGGAAGTGCATTGATCAGAGAAGCATCTCTGGGTCAGCAACAAAGCATAAGAAACGGTAGTGTCGCAAATTTTTCCTGATGTGAGACCAATGGCTTTGTCTTGACACAGTTATCCTGCGAGTTCGATGAACTGGCGGTAAGCAGGCACACCCGGCTGGTTCAGTTGTCCCTTGCGGATCATGTGCGCTGTTTCAAATCCATCAAGGGTGGCACTTGCTGAATGGAACACTTTGAAGCCCATCATCGGCCTGGTCAGTTTCTTGATGAACCGGTGGTCCTGTTCCGCAATGTTGTTCAGGTATTTGACCTGAAGGATGTCGATGAAAGACCACCAGAAGCCAAGGACAAGCAGGGCGATGTTGATGTTGGTCAGACCCGCCAGATTGGTGCCGCTCTTGTCCATCACAATGAACTGATGCGGTGGATGCCCCCACCCAGCGGCATCGAGTATACCAAGACGGTTCTATATTCACCGAGCGGAGGGG
>NZ_CANMNP010000054.1 GCF_947499295.1 uncultured Roseibium sp. | reverse complement strand
ACTTGAAATTGGCGGCATGAAAACCAACCCGGATACACCTTAAATCAGCCGTCAACTTGTCCAGAAAATCGGGACCACTTCGTGGCCGGATCGCTGAGACCGGCGCACATGGCTGGCAACACGCCGGTGCTCGTGGAAAATCTTGACCACGCGGCGCTTGAGCCGTACGTCCACCTTCCGACCGATGAGGGAGTGCGGAACGGAATAGAAGGTCTTGTCGACCTCGACATGGTAATCGGGATGAACCTTGGCGGTCTTCCACTCGGCATATTCGAAGGGCGTATCCGGCAGGGGTTTGAGGGCCGCCTTCTCCAACTCCTCGAACAGTTCGCGGCGGCTTTTGCCGATGTGACGCATCGGTCGGTTGTTCAGATCCTCCAGAAGCTCGGCGATCGCGGCATTGAGTTGGGTCAGCGAGAAGAAGGTCCGGTTCCGCAGCCGGGCGAGGATCCAGCGCTCCACGATCAGCACGGCGCCTTCGACCTTGGCCTTGTCCCGCGGTTTGCGGCTGCGTGCTTGCTCACCTCCGTTCGACACCAATCTCCGTCGCACCAGGTGTTACGGAGACCTGCGTCGCCCATTGCGAAGTCATCCTTGCCCGTCTTCGGCTGGTAATGCAGCAAATGAAGATCGGCATGAAGCACCTTGAACGTCTGTGTGCCGCGGTTGCCGAGCTACCCTCGAGCGAGCCAACAGACCCGGATACGCGTTGTGATCCGGAGATATTGAGATCTCTGCCTGGGATCGGGCCAATCGTCTTGGCTGCGTTGCTTTCAGAAGCGCCTGAAGCTGTTCGCAGACGAGATGCCAATGCTCTTCGAGCCCTGTCAGGTGTAGAGCCGGTGACCCGTCGTAGCGGGAAACAATATATTGTCGCGATGCGCCAGTCCTGCCCGCACAGACTTCGAACGGCTGTATTCCATTGGGCACGAACAGCAGTGCTGCAAGATTTCCATTCCCGGAACCGATACAGCGACATGCGCAAACAAGGGCATTCTCATGCCCGGGCTCTACGCTCGGTCGGGAGCCGTTTGATCGGTGTCGCCTGCGCTATGCTGGAAAGCGGAGAGCTCTTCGACAAGGATCGAATGCCACAGGTCCTGGCTGCATAGGTGATCGCCGGCCAGGCGCGAAGTCCCAAATAGCGAAGAACCTGGCCGGCGATGCGGCGCAACGCGCCGCCAACAAGGAGTTGCGTGCAAAGCACGCTCCACATCCTCCTTCGAAAACGCTTAGGGCTCCGCCCTCGGCGCGCTTCAAGGTGCCTTCCGCCCAGCTTCCTGCGCGCGTTCCGCGCTTCGTGCAGCAGGGTCCCCGCGAAGGACCTCTCCGCTTGCATACCCGCTGCTCGCCGCGAGGCAAGGGTTGCAGCGCAGCGCTACGAACCCTCGCAGAAAGGCAGCGGAAGAAGTCGGGAAATCAAGGATCGAAAAAAGTGAATTTGGCACTTGAAATAGGTGGGGAGTCCCCTCTGGATTTTCCCCTTGTCCCTCTCCCCTTCGTTCTCGCCGCCGAAGTCTCAAGGAGCCAGAGCCGGGCTCCGGCCCTTCGGGACAGAACCCGCTTCGCGGAATAGGAAATGGAGAAAAACCAAATGACAGTTTATGCCCACACAGCCCGGTTTGATCATGGCCGCGCGCTTAACGAAGACGAATTAAGACGGCTGGCACCATCGATCTTTGCAAGGCAAGCCCACGAAAGCCGGTCAGACCGCTTTCAGCCAATCTCGACCGTCGACATCCTGCGCGGCTTGATGGATGAAAGCAAAACCAACTTCCCAAACACCTGATCAGACTGAGACGGCTGGATAATGACCGCAAATACGGTGTTGGCGATACGGTCTGCGAAATCCTTCTGAAGAATGCCAATGACGGCACATCCACCTATGATCTGATGGCCGGATTGTTCCGGGTCTGTTGTCTCAATTGGCCCAGATCCGCGGTAGTGTTAAATTTGGCTAAGAAACGGAACGATTAGGGAACATCTTGGGTTGT
Organism: uncultured Roseibium sp.; assembly: GCF_947499295.1. Taxonomy (GTDB): domain Bacteria; phylum Pseudomonadota; class Alphaproteobacteria; order Rhizobiales; family Stappiaceae; genus Roseibium. Next base: position 3,863 of record NZ_CANMNP010000054.1, on the reverse strand, counting down.
TGCTGTGCGATGAGCTGCTGCGATCCGGCTAATAGTAGCTCGGTGGACGCGGAACAGGCGGCTGACATCGGCTATTGAGCGGCCAGCTTGGAGCATGGCGATTATTTCGACGCGCTGTTCGGGGGTAAACTTTGGTTGGCGACCGCCGCGGCGGCCCAGAGCACGTGCAGCACTGAGGCCGGCTTGCGTCCGCTCCCGCACCACGGCGCGCTCGAATTCAGCGAAGGAGCCAAGCATCTGCATCATCAACAGGTGGGTTCTGACCTACGCTCCCCAGATGGAGAAACGGTTGCGGCGTTTCCGCAAAACGCATTGCGGCCCGGTGCGCATCAAGGGCCAATGGCGCTATCTGTATCGGGCCATCGACCAGCATGGAAGTCCGGTCGATTTTCCGCTCACGGCAAAGCGCGATCTGAATGCGGCCAAGCGGTTCTTTCAAAAATTTTTGTCGGATGCCCCGCTGCTGTCACCGGGCAAAATAGGCATCGATGGTGCCGGCACTTTTCCCCCAGCCATCGGGGATGCGGTTGACGGCGGCCTGCTTGCTCCGGATCCGGTGCACTATGTGACTAAGCATTTGCAACAGGGCATCGAGAGCGATCATTTCAGGGTGAAGAAGATATATGCCGAAGGTTGGCGGGTTCCGCTCGTTCAACTCAGCCAGAAAATCCATCGCCGGTTTTGAAGCCATGCTGTGGCTCAGGAAGGGCTTCGGCTTGACCGGTCAGTGGAGCGTCCGCGAACAGAACGATTTGCTTGCGATGCTCTTCGGAATTGAAAAAGTTAACGAAACTTGAAAATAGCTCCCAAAAACGGGAGAAACTTACCAGAAGGCTAAAGTTGCGACACGCCCCGCTCATTTGCCTTTGTGTCAGTTTGGTCGCCTGGCCGTTTTCGTTACCTTCGCGTTGTCCAAGTCAATCCGATTGGTAAACAGCGGCGATCTACGCAACGTTGTAGGGCTCTAATTTTTATGCTCTTGCCCTTATCGCCGCCCACCGTTCTAAATTCCTCATGCTGAGCAGGCCCAGTGAGATGCTGAAAAACATCGTTGCCCAAGTTATCGCCGTCAGAGCAACCAGGAGTTCATAGCTAGAAACGGCGAGCAATTTGACAATCCCAAAGGATAGAGCCAACAGCCAGCACGTGGCAGAGGTTGCTCCAAAGAATGCAAAAACAAGAAGTTGTAGCGCTTCGAAGTCGACAACTTTACTCCCGCAATTGGATTGGATCATCGAAATTGCCGTGGGTCCGAGAAGTAGACCGTTGGCCGTCAAAACCGAAACGATCATCAACTTGAAGGATAATTTAGGAGTAAATTGAGCCAGTTCGAAGCCTGTTTTTATATAGACGAGCAGCAGGCCAGATATCCAAAGGGGGATCAAGACTATTCCAATAAGCACATGAAAAAATTTGATGGTTTGAATAGATTGTTCTGTTAAGGGCGTTTTGAGGTTCTTTAAAACAAACACGTCTGTTGCTATTGCACCACCTAAACCGCACGCGACTGTAAAAACGTGGGCGAGGCGAACCATGTCCACCGTAAAAGGTTCGAAATCCATATCAAACTCCGCTAATTACAAAGTCAGCGCCAAAAAGGGTGCGATGTGCGCATTACCGCAACACAGGTCGAAACAGTTTAATTGTTAATTGTCATTAATACGTATGAATTTGATCAAAGGAGGACTAAAACGTGACGATATTGCGCGTCGAAATCAGATTATTCACCTTATAGAAAGGCTTCTACACCTGATCACAGGTGATCGTGATGTTACCCAAAAGGCACTGAACTCAAACGGTGACACGGCGACCATTATGGTCCAAGCGCAATATTTTTTCAGACGAGTGAGCATCTACCCAACGCGTTCATAACTCCTGTAACTGCCTCAGAAACGCCCCCGAACAACCTTTTCTAGCCCCAATTACAGTCACACTCACTTCCCACCTTGATGAGGCCATTCAGGCACACGATTTGAAATAGCTCTCTACAGGAGATCCAAGATGCTTAAACACACTGTGATTGCTGTAACTTTTGGCACATTTGCCATGACCTCTGCTGCCCTGGCACAAGCGCCAGACTTCAGTACGGTTGATGCCAACCAGGACAGCCTTCTAACAATTGAAGAACTGGCTTCTGTAGGTGTTCCGATCACAGAGGAAACTTTTAGTGCCGCTGATACTAACCAGGATGGCACTTTGGATAAAGATGAATACAGCGCCATCGAGCTGTAACTGCACGGTTGCAGGTTGAAAGGCCGCGGGTACGTTTCCTTTTCGCTATTCCCACTACAGGACGCACCAGCCCGCTGCCTTCAACGCGTTAGGCTGATCCAGCACTCACATTTGGATCAGCCTAACATTCGTCAAAGACCCACAATTTTTTTGCGACAAATACCGTATATGAAACTAACCATCTTGTTCCAGGCGGACTTTTACAAAGGATGTGGTCGTTTGAAGGATCTGGTCAAACTGGTTATTTTAACTTTTTCGATTTCACGCTTGCAGCCTGTGATCGGGAGGTTTCCGATCGCCAAGGAAACGCGACAGAGCAAACAGACACTGGAAGCTTGCAAGACAGCGCCTCTCAACAAGATAACGACAGCCAATCCGTTTGTTCAGACGAGCAAAATTAAGGGCTGGGTCCGTTCTCTCTATATTCGTCATACAGATGTCGCCTTGGAAACCGTGCATGATCATCCTCTCAGTTGCTTCCATCGGAGTTCTATTTTATTTGATCTTTAGTTAAGGAGCGTGCGGATGCTGTGTGTCTATTGTGATACTCGGACTGAGCATGTTCACAGGGCTCTGCTGCGATTACGACCGCGGAAGACCTGAGGGAATGCGAATGAAGCATAATCATAAAGTCGCGGCCCGGATCCATAAGGCTGTTACGGATTTCGAGCGCCAGGGACTGTCTGATAGACATCTGACAGAGGCAATGCTTCCGCATATGCTGGATCTTCAGGATCTTTGGAACCGCGTCGGCGTTCGGGAGCTTCGCGAATTCTGCCTTACCTATCCTGGCCTCCATCGATTTTCCGTTTTGATGCAAGAATTCTCGGCCAACGATGAGAAGACGCGAAAGAGTGGAACACATCTCTTTCTGAATTTGAGCGAACTTGACGGGCCTTTCCGGAACGAGGTTGAACGGTTGCTGCAGCTTGCGGGCGATTTGCAAGCGGGAAAGGTTCCAACAGAAGAGCGCATTACCCTGCTCTATGGATGGCAGCAGGATGTTAGACGGCTGCTTTTGGGCGACTTAGCCGGTCCGATAGACAAGGGAGCCATTGAAATTCTAACTGCAGTCTTTGATGACATAGAAATTCGTCTGTGACGGTTTTTGTCGCTTGGCCGTATTGCCAACTTGTTTTGTTCATCGGCAAATTGAATTAGAGGAACCGGAAAATGACCGACACCAATCTGACCAACTACATCCAGTTCGCCGGCGACAAGCTCACAGGCAACATTGCAACTCTGGCCTTCGACGTCGATGTGACCGGCGAAGCCTTGCACAGCGACAACGAGAAAGCCCCCAAGTTCCGGCTCTATGCCAAGAGCCCCGCAGGCCGTCGCATCGATATCGGTGGCATCTGGGAGCGAAACAATGCCAACGGCGATCCGTACTTTTCGCTCACCATCAACACCGGTCATTCGAAGTTTTACGCAAACCTTGGCCGCTATCCGGATCAAGATGACGAGACGCTCCAGGCCGTCATCCCGAATGACTTTCTCAACAACGATCGCCGGAGTTAATCCGTATGCGTCCGGTGAGTTTCGCTTTTCGATTTTGAATTGGTCCCGATTTTCTGGACAAGTTGACGGCTGATTTAAGGTGTATCCGGGTTGGTTTTCATGCCGCCAAT
>NZ_CANMNP010000053.1 GCF_947499295.1 uncultured Roseibium sp. | reverse complement strand
TCCTCCATCTTCTCGACAAAGACGGTTGAATCACAACTCGTTGATATCACTCAACTACTTTTAAATCTGGCTCTAAGAATACATGCTGCCACGTCTCAGTCGGTATCAGATGTTTCGCAATGCCATGGGTTGCGCAATAACCGGCGATCAAAGCGGGAGCGATGAACGCGAGCGTTACGGCAAATTTCAGCCACACAGGTCGGGCGACCAGGATCAGGAAAAGCCCGATGCCGACCACAAGCACCGGGCTGACAAGCGCGATAAGAACGCTGCCCGGCAGGCCTGCTCCAGATTGGTAAGCCCACGTTCCAGCTGCCACACCGGCGAAAACTGGTGGCGCGAAAGCAGCAACCAAAAAACCGCGCCGATCGCAACAAGTGCAACGATGATCGATAAGACTATCATGGTGGTGTCACGGTAAGATAAGCTTCAAACAATCGCGCCTCCACCACCACCGCAGCGCGAAGCCAGGCTATCATACATTGGGTGTAGGAACGAGTGGGAAAGTCCTCTTTGAGCCCACGTTGACAATTTCTGCAGGTTGACTGGGAACGCGCCAATATGGCCATGCTACAGCGACAATCGCTACCCTTGACGCCCTCGCACAGCGTCACCGAATGCTTCGAAGATTGCGCGCGACGCACCGTCGGTTTTCGCCCAATATTCGGGATGCCACTGTACACCAATCGCAAAGCTCTTGGCGTCGATCACAGAAACGGCTTCCACCGTACCGTCGGCCGCCACCGCCTCGACCCGTAGATTCGGTGACACGCGATCAAGTGCCTGGCTGTGAAGCGAATTGGTTCGGAACTCCTGTCCCAGGAGTTCCGCGATGCACCCACCCTCGCGGGCTGTTACTTCCTGATTGATCTCGAACTGTTTGTCTCTGTCGAGAACATCGGCCGCCCGATGATCCAGGCGATCCGGCTCTTCATGGATGAGAGGTCGCAGCGTCCCACCCAATGCGACGTTGAGTTCCTGTATCCCACGACACAGCGCGAGAAGCGGCACTCCCCTTTCCAGGCTGGCAGTAACCAAAGGGAGGGATGTCGCGTCACGCCGGAGATCGTAAGGCTCATATCGTGAGTCAGGTTTCACTCCAAAATTGGACGGATGCACATTCGCCTTCGACCCCGTGAGCATCACACCGTCGACCCGGTCCAGCAACGACGCGTGATCCACGAACTCACCCAATGCCGGTATGAAAATCGGCAAGACGTTGGAAACCTTCGACAACGCATCCATGTATTGATCCGGCACGCAATGCCAGTCTTCGTTGTCGAATTCGCGGGCGTCAGCGACGATAGCGACGATGGGCTGCATGAGTTGAATTCCGTCAGTAATTGTCCCTGCGCAGCAGGTTTTCGAGATGGAGAGAGTACCGGGCCATCGCGTAGCAAACGACATAGAAGAGAAGCCCAACAAAGATAAACAGCTCCCAATAGACGCCGTTCCACTCGGGCGTTGCCCGGATCGCGCGGGTTACGCCAATCGGGTCAAGAAGTCCGATAAAGACGACAAGCGTCGTATCTTTGAAGAGCCCAATGAACTCGTTGACGATGCCGGGGATCGAGATTTTCAAAGCCTGCGGCAAGATGATCAGGCGCCTCGACTGCCAGTAGCTTAAGCCTAGACTCACAGCACCCTCATGTTGCCCCTTGGGTAGGGCAACGAGACCTCCGCGTATGACTTCAGCGATATAGGCTGCGGCAAAAAGAGTGACCATAATGATAACGCGCAAGGTAAGGTCAAAGCTGGTCCCCGGCGGTAGGAAATAATTTAGTAAAAGCTGTGCTGTGAACAGCCAAACGATCAGTGGAACGCCGCGTACAACTTCAATGAAGATGATGGCTGACCACTTGATCAGAGGCAGATCTGATTGTCGCGCGAGTGCCAGCAAAACACCCAGCGGGAGTGACAGCACGATGGCGGACAGACCAATGGTTGCGGCCAACATGAAACCACCGAACTCGCGCGACGCGACGGGACGAATGCTGAGTGAGAGACCCGCTTCCATGAGCCCAACAAGTGGCATCAAGCCGAACCAGAAGAACCCGATCAGCAGGGCGAGTGTCACTAATCCGGTCAGCGTTGGACTAATCACCGCTCCGACGAAACGGGTTAAAGCATAGCCTCCCGCGAGACCGGCCACTATCAGCAGAGGCAGCCACGCCGTGCCGCCCCACAGCAACCAGAAACAAACAAAGGGTGCCAGACAAGAAAAAATTAGCAACGATCTTGGCAACGAAAAGAACAGGATGGGAGCTATCCCGCCCAGAAAGAGAATCATTGCCAAGATCGGCCGCCAGTACAAATCAGTGGGATAAAACCCAAATATGAGCTGATGCCACCGATCCGTTACGACGGCAAAGCATGCCCCATCCGTTGGGCCAAGGCCCTGTTCTGCAAGGATGGTACGGCAATCTGCCAAGGAGGACGCCTGCCAAACGCTATTGGAAAACCATGGCCAAAGTCCGAGCGCAAGACGAAGTGCAGCATAGGCAACCAAGACCGTTAGAATAATGTTGAGCCAGCTCGATAGCAGGTTCTTGCGGATCCAAAGGATCAAACCGGTTTCACCGGCAGGGGGTTGCTTTGCATCAAGCATGCCTGTGCGGACGAAGGCTTGTGATAATTGGTTTCCAGGCATCCTATCGCTCCTTCAACTGTTTGGAGCGGTTGTAGAGATTGATGATCCCCGAAATCAGAAGCGACAGAAACAAGTAGAACAGCCCCAGAAGCAACATGCCCTCCAGCTCGCGGCCTGTCTGGTTGATCGTTATGCCACCCAAGGTCGCCCGGACATCCATGTAGCCGACAGCAAGCGCCAAAGAGGAGTTCTTTGCCAAGCTCAGGTAGTTCGAGATCAGCGGCGGAATGATCACGCGCAGCGCTTGTGGCAGGATCACGAGTTGCATGATCCGATTGGATTGTAGACCCAAAGCAGCTGCAGCTTCCCTTTGACCTTTCCCAACAGACTGAATGCCACCGCGCACGATTTCAGCGATGAAAGCGCCAGTGTAGAGCGAAAGTGCCAGCCACAATGCGAAAAGTGACTTTCGGATGAAAATGCCGTCAGTGAAATTGAACCCTTTGAGATAGGGCTGCACAACTGTTGCTCCAAGAACGTAGAGCGCCACCAGGACGGGCAAGATAAGCACTGCGGCCAGCCAGTACCAAGTGACAGGTCTTTGTCCGGTCATGATTTGCTTGCGGTCGACAAAGGCCTTGATGCCTAGGCTGACTACAAGGCCAACAGCAATGGTCGCGACGATGATCGCCCAGTCTGCGCTACCGGAGGCAACCGCAGCGAGGTTCTCGCGCGGAATGACAGCTTCGTTACCGCTAAGGGAATTGGTGAAGGCGACCCGCGGGACATAGACACCACGTGCCGTTACAGCGACTGAGTCAAAGAGTTGCATGGATGCCGTTGCATCGTCGCCGCGAAAGTCTCTTGGCTGTGGCATTGCCTCCGACAGGATCGCGAAAATGGACACGATCCAAAGCAGGAGCGGGATACTGCGAAATGCTTCGACGTAAACCGCAGCCAGTCTATTGATCACCCAATTGTCTGAGAGACGAAGAACCCCGACTAAGATGCCTATCACTGTCGCAGCGATACAGCCTAAGAACGACACCAATAGAGTGTTGAGAATGCCAACAACCGCCGCGCGCCCATGGCTCATTCGATTGTCGTAGGGAATAAGCGTCTGATTGATGTCGTACCCGGCAGGCGCGCCAAGAAAGGCAAGGTTGAAGTCTTTTCCGAGTGCCGCCAGGTTTCCGACGATGTTCGAGCCGAGCCACCAGAACGATACCAAGATCACGATGGCCGCAATGACCTGGATTGACTTCGACCGGTAGCGGGTATCATAGACCAACTGACCGAGCCGAAACCCTCGCTTTCGTGATGGTTCGATAGTGCTCATAAAGACACGCTTCAACGCCTGTGCTGCGAGCATCGCAGCATGGACAAGAAATAGATGGGAGAATGATGAACGCGGAAATTTCCGGGCCCAAACTTCGGAGAATTCTTAGCGGAATGGAGGGCTGTAAAGCAGACCGCCTTGCGTCCAAAGCGCATTCACCCCGCGCTCCAGACCGATGGGTGTGTTCACGCCAACATGGCGCTCAAACACCTCGCCGTAGTTACCGACTGACATGATGATCGTCTTGGCCCAGTCGGCTTCAACACCAAGCATCGCGCCCAGATCGCCTTCGGTGCCAAGCAGGCGGTTGATTTCGGCGTTCTTGTTAACACTGCTCGCCAACTCTTCTACATTCTCGGACGTCACACCAAGCTCTTCAGCCGTGATGAGCGCGTTCAGTGACCAGCGCACGATGTCTTCCCACTCGCTGTCGCCGTGGCGCACTGCAGGCCCGAGTGGCTCTTTCGAGATGATCTCTGGAAGGACAACGTATTCGTCTGGGTTCGGGAAGGTTGCACGGTTAGCGGCCAACCCGGAGGCGTCGCCCGTGAAGACGTCGCAGGACCCAGACAGAAATTGTTGTTGTGCTTCCGCGCCTGTTTCAAGCGGAACCGGCTCATAGCTCATGCCATTGGCGCGGAAGTATTCGGCCAGGTTAAGTTCTGTTGTGGTGCCGGTATTGACGCAAACCGTGGTCCCATCAAGCTCGAGCGCGGATGAAATGCCAAGACTTGCTGGAACCATGAAGCCCTGACCGTCATAGAAGTTGACGCCGACAAATTCGGTCTTGAGGTCGGTATCCCGCGAGAATGTCCAAGTCGTCGTGCGCGCCAACATGTCGATTTCACCCGACGCCAAAGCTGAGAAGCGAGTCGCTCCGGTGACAGGAATGTACTCGACCGCTTCGGAATTGCCAAAGACGGAGGAGGCCACGGCGCGGCAGATATCAACATCAAGGCCTTGCCATTTTCCATTTGCATCTGGAGCTGCGAAGCCCGCGAGACCTTCGTGTATGCCGCACTTTAGTTGACCCGCCGCGCGGACATCTTCGAGAGTGGTCGCACTCGCCATCGTTGTGGTAAAGGCCGTCATCGCCGCGGCGAGAAGAATTCTTGTGGTATTGATTTTCATTTGGAGCTCCCCTGTGGTGATTTCGGGGACATGGAACCGGGACAAGTGCTCAAGTTCTTCCAGAATACTGGAATAAACTTCCGGTATATGCCAAACGGTCCTCGATCATCGTGCGTGAGGGAGCGATACTTTGGGGCAATCAAATTTCACTAACCTAGAGCAACCTGACCATATTGACTGGGATTTGCTAGCTAGCGACCGCGGTCTTTCCATACAAAGACGCCAATCCAGCACAACGCCGGAACCTGCACATTTTCATCCGTCGATCGAGATCAACTTTCTCATGGGATGCGACATGACTTATTCCTTTTCGGGGGATGAGATTGAAATACCGCGCGAGCGATTCTGCATATTTTGGGCGGCGCACCCGCACAGCAAACTGAGCGTTCGCGATGTCGGCGTCATGACAAACATCTACATCTCTCTATCCGAATTCCTGGGTTGGACCCTGCCTGCAGAGTTCGTAAACGCGATCCTCAGCGGCCGGGTTTTGGCAACCAAGGCGAAAAACAAAGGGGACGTGACTTTGGCCAAACGTCTTGCCGATGAGCGTGACAATGAGGGGATTGCATGGCAAAGACTGCATGCGCAGGAGGTGAGCACCCGGCTTTCTCGGATGGCGCTGGAGGGGTGGAATACACTTCGTGCGCCGCCGACGAATGTCCCGCCTAACCTCATCGGCGGAAACGCCATCCAACACTTCGAGAAAATGCTGAGGTTTGTTGCGCTTCATTTCATTAATCGGATCACCATTGCCGATGTGGCCGCTTCGGCGGGCGTCTCACAAAGCTATGCCGTGTCCCTGTTCAGCAAGTTTCTCGGCCGGACGATCATGAAACATATCCGGGATATCCGGATCGTGCATGCAAAGATGCTTCTCGTCGAAACAGACCAAAAGATACTCGCCATAGCGATGGACTGTGGCTTTGGCTCGCTTTCGTCGTTCTATGAGTGTTTCCAAAGCTATGTCGGCGTGTCACCAGCGGTGTTCAGAAAGAACCCCAGTTTAACCCAGGACTAATACATAGCGTAATTCCGGCGGCCACTCTCCTGAGCCTATGATGCGGGGTCGTAGCACACGCCCCAAGAG
>NZ_CANMNP010000052.1 GCF_947499295.1 uncultured Roseibium sp. | reverse complement strand
GCGGTCTTCAAACGTGTCGCATAGTTACTTGGGGAAAGGGGCGAGTTCACCCGAAACACGACCGCTGCAAAAAGGTGGATACACTCTAAGAAGAAGAAATATCAACTTCTTTTCAACTTAATTACCTGTAATTTTCGCTTTATTTAACACCCATAATTACCGTAAGAAAATGATTAAATAGGATAAATACTTCGTATTCGACAATGTGGGGATTTACAATGATGTATCTTTTGGCAATAGCATTCATTTTCAATGCGTCGATTTTATCAACCTCGACAATCGCAGAATCTTGGTTCGTTACGTTCGATTTAAATCAAGATGGTTTCGTTAGCTTCGACGAACTTATTGCAGCGAATTTTCTAACGACTAACGAGGCTTTTCGGGCAGCTGATCTTAATCGCGACAATCTGTTGGACAAACTAGAGTTCTTCTCACCAATTTTACGATCAGATAACTGAGGGTTGGCGAGTTTCAGATAACATCTACAATTTGACGTGCCATAGCCCCCCATGGCGTAACTGAACCTGGCCAACAATACGGGCTGGCGCACAGGACGAAGTGCGTCAGCCGCAGGTGCATTGCTAACCTATTTTTCTGAGTTAGCAGGAGTCCTTTTTTGGATGGATTTCAGGCGTTCATCTCGGCGGCGTAGTCTTGACATAGCCCGAATGCATCAGTCCTTGCGTGTCGGTATGAGGCATCGGACAGGGACTGTTTTGGAGGAATGCTGACAAACATGTGGATGTGATCGCGTGCGAGCACTCCGCGCACAATATGGACGCCCAGTTCCTCGCAGGTCTGGCGGATGATCGTGCGCAGGCACTCGCGCAACGATCCCTGCAAGACCTTGTAACGGTACTTCGTCGCCCACACGACATGATAGCGATGATAGTATTTGGTATGACTGGCTGTAGAATAGCTCATATGGAAACTCCTGACCTTGAGACCCGTGCTGGCGTGAGGTCTCAAGGTCAGGAGTTTCCATATTGGAATGCTGAAGCGCACCGGCTAAAAGCCGGGGTTTGTGTCCATTCAATGGAAAAACAACCTTTGAAAGGGTCTTTTGATGGAGCCAAAAGAAAACGAAAGAACGCTAATCGGTAAGTTAACGGTGCAACAGTCATCACAATCAGAACGTGCCAACGCTGAGGGAGAACGGCAAATCCGTACATCAACAATTGCGAGAACAGACCGCGGATTCGTCCCCGAGCAAATCGAACTTGCAGACACTCGCTCGAACAACAACACTGCCAACGCGGCTCGCAATCCCCGATCACGCCAAGGTGATATGACTGATAGTGACAAAGCCAAATCCGACGGCGACCAGTCCAGCGCAAACAGCGGCCTCTTGTCCGGATCATTGAGGACCCGAACATCTGACGCCGACAGCCGCGACGCACAATTGATGGATGAAAATGGAAATCTCGCGGGTTTCATAGATGATCAACAGCTGGATGAGGCCGCATCACAGGGCTCCCGTAGCTGGCGAAATTCGAACGCATCCAACAGCGAAAACAACAGCGGCCGCGAATCGGGTATTGCGGAACTTGAAGCTGTTCGCGAAATGCAGACTGCAATCGATTTAGATAGGCCAAGACCTCAGCGCACACGACGATTGTCCCGCAAGGCGCTTGAAGATCAGGAAGCCATGCAAGGTCTCGATCCTGAAATGAGGGCATATGTCGAACATGGCAAAGCACACACGGACCTAGTCGATAACTCCTCAGAAAGCACGATCAGTGGTCATCGCAAAACCGGAAGTTCTATCAGGGCAGTCACGAGACATTCTGAACGGCAAGACGATCACATCGTGATCGGCGAAAACTCTACTCCGAGATTTGAATTGACCAGACTGTCGTCAGTCAATGCTCAAGATAGCCCCCAATCTGCTACCAACAACGCCCTAACCCAAGCGGGGCCAAGTAATGCACCTGGCACGCTCGCGGACCAGCAAGAAACAGCCGCTAGGCAGGCTACCCGTATCAAGCCGCAAGAAAATGCTGAATATGGCACACATACTGCGCGGCCTAACCGAGAAAAAAGCCATAGAGGCACAAAGCGAAACACGTCCAAGAAACTACCTAAAAGTCGGGCAGCAAAGCGTTTATATCGCTCACATGAAGATGCGGGCACAAGCGATATTTCGTCTTTCTTTCAAAAAAAAGGAATGACGAGACACTCCAACACAAGTGCTCATGGGATGCCTCGGCCCGCCCGATCGTCCCAAGCCCGAGCAAACAGGGGGTTGCCGACTAACCGTGCTGTCATCGACGTCGATGAAATAGCGCCTTCTCCTTCATTGCTGGAAACCCGAGAGCAGAGCAATAGACCTCGGTCGATAATAGCCATAGGCGCTCCGGCCGACCTTGTCATCCCGGAAGTCCCGCAAAGCAGCAGCGAGGCATCCAACACAAACCGTCAGGGTCGAACCGGCTCTGGCTCCGGGATGCCAAAAGAACCAATCGATGATAACGCGTTTCCATCCCCACCATTGTCCCCAACAGTAGTAACGCGAAATGTCCGGGCACCCGGCGGGACGGCCAGCGCAGGCCTTGCGCCCCCAAACACCGCAGATCAAGCCGCCCTTGCCGCAGAAGACGAAACAGTTACACACCGCTTTGGACATGAACGCACAACCCCGCAAATGCATCGTACCGGAGTCAGCGAAAGGCCCCCCCGTCCGCCAAGATCATGGCCAAGAGGTGTCGCGTTTGCGCCAAGTGAAGTCCCACCTCCACAACGCCGTCAACAAACACTCAATGAAGTTATGACCATCCGAGAGCGCTCGCCCGATAGGGTCAGGCTTCTGCCTAACAATCAGGAGCCTGTTCAACAAAGACGACAGGCTACAATTGAAGAGGTAATGACTGTCCGCCGGCTATCATCAGATCGCATTGAACTTGGACCGCCTCCCCAACAGCTGGACCGCCCTGAACCGCTACTGCAGCAAACTGCCATCAGCGAAACACAAGCCATTCGCCTGCCAACACAGCATGTTGCGCCTGCTGTTGGGGGTGCAAGCAGCCTACAGAGCGGAGATACAGGGCAACAAGAGTCTAGTAGAAACCGGTCGAGAGAGAGAGAAAGACATCCGTCCAGATGATCCTCACAAGCGGGACAGAAGTTTTTCGGGCATTGCCATTTGTGGACAGCCCCAGTTTTGCAAGAGTTTTCTTTTGTGATTTCGATCATGTTGCGAGCGGTCATTTGTCCGGCCTGTTTTCGCGGTACACATGACCGCTGGCCCTCCCTCTCAGCGTTGCATGGCAACGCCTGCCGGGCAGTGGAAGAAGTCCGCGCACCGGATCCCTATTAACTTGTCGGGCTATGGTACCCTGGCAATACCACGGGATTTTCCGGCAGCGGCTGCTTTGATCATCATCACTTAGATTGCTCTTGCATTCTCCTCCGCGGCGTCGCCGGTGCCGCTCGTCTCAAGGCGATCATTGAGGAACACCGGGCGAAGGGAACGTTGGACACTCGTATCCAAACGGTGATGCGGGGAACTTATGCCAATCACTACCGGCGCATGTTGCCGCCACTCTTGTCCGTACTGGAGTTCCGGTCCAACAACGAGACATGGCGGCCGATCCTTGAGGCACTGTCTCTGGTCAGTCGTCTGAATGAAGACGGTCGCCGGTTTGCCCCGGTCGCATTCGCTCCGGAAGGATCTATCCCACCCAAGTGGCGGAAGACCGTGATTGACGATCACGGCCGCTTGAATGTCATCTCCTATGAGCTTTGTGTCTTGACACAACTGCGGGAGCGGATCCGCGCCAAGGATATCTGGATTGCGGGAGCCGACAGATACCGCAACCCGGATGAGGATCTTCCTGGTGATTTTGCGGAGCAGCGCGATGTCTATTATTCCGGTCTGAACCTGACCCAGGATGCCGGCAACTTTGTCCGATCGGTGCGGGATCAGCTGGAACAAAAACTTCTTCAGTTGAATGCGACACTGCCCGCGAATGACAAGGTCCGGCTGCGCCGGCATGGGAAGAACAGGATCTGCATCACACCCTTCGAGCCACTGCCGGAACCGAAGGGGCTGCTGGCCCTAAAATCTGAGATCAACCGCCGCTGGCCGATGATGGGACTTCTCGACACCTTGAAGGAAACGGCCCTTGAGACCGGTTTTCTCGACGCGTTCGAGACGTCGGCCAGCCGGGAGGTTCTGCCGCCGGCTGTGCGTGATCGACGCTTGTTGCTGTGTCTCTATGGTCTCGGCACGAACGCAGGCTTGAAACGCATTGCGGCCGGTGTTCCGAACATATCATACGACGAACTGAAGCATGTGAGTCGTCGCTATCTCGATGGGCCCTCCTTGCGAGCAGCTTGTGCCAGGGTTGCCAACGCCACGCTCGCGGTGCGCAATCCTCTGATTTGGGGCGAAGCCGGAACAGCCTGCGCATCGGATTCCACCAAGTTCGGCGCTTGGGACCGGAACCTGATGAGCGAGTGGCATGCCCGTTATGGCGGTCGTGGAGTGATGATTTACTGGCATGTTGAACGGGAATCGACCTGTGTCTATTCCCGCCTGAAGCGTTGTTCTTCGTCCGAGGTTGCCTCAATGATCGAAGGTGTCTTGCGGCATTGCACGGACATAGAGATCCAGCGTCATTATGTGGACAGCCACGGCCAGAGTGTTGTCGGCTTTGCCTTCTGTTATTTGCTCAGTTTTGATCTGGCACCGCGGCTGAAGGCGATCGTGCGCCAGAAACTGGCATTACCGTTTGCTGATATGCGCGGCAAGCTGCCCAATCTCCTGCCGATTTTATCGAAACCGATCGATTGGGAAGAGATCGAGCGTCAGTATGATGAAATGGTCAAGTATGCGGCGGCCATGCAGACCGGCACGGCCGATCCTGAGGCGATTTTGCGCCGGTTCGCCCGTTCTGACGTGATGCACCCAACCTATAAGGCTCTGGCGGAACTCGGCCGTGCGATCAAGACGAATTTCCTGTGCCGCTATCTTCGTTCTGAAGACTTCCGCCGTGAAATCCATGACGGCCTGAACGTGGTTGAGAACTGGAACAGCACCAACGGCTTTGTGTTCTTCGGCAAGGGTGGTGAGATTGCCAGCAACCGGATTGCCTATCAGGAGCTTTCCGCCCATGCTCTGCACCTTCTCCAAGCGTCAATGGTGTATGTGAACACTCGTATGATGCAGAGCGTTTTGACGGAGCCGGCATGGTGGGCTCGGTTGTCTGCGGACGGCGATTGCCGCCTGTCGCCAACCATTCATTCCCACATCAACCCTTATGGCCGGTTCGATGTCGATCTGGATAAACGGATCGACTTTGAACTCATAGCTGCTTAATCGGAGCCGGAAATGCCAACGTCAAAGAAGCCCCGCAAACAAAGCTCAACCGTTCGAACAGTGTCGGATCTGTCAGTGTTTCCGGATCCGAGGTCTCTCCAGCCGTCTTCCGCCGAATATAAGAGCGCGGCCAACGACGAGACGCTTTGGCAGGCACAAGAGCTTGTCTACGATTCCTGGGAAACGTCAGATTGCCGCAGCCGATTTGCTCTGGCCCGGCAGGCACTGAAACTATCGGTGTTTTGCGCCGATGCGTGGCTCACCCTTGCAGAACGACCTTCTTTGTCCAGAAGCGAACGGCGGCAGTTGATTGAACGTGCTGTAGCCGCGGAAGAACTTGCATTGGGAGAAGGCAGGTTAAAGGAAAACGAAGGACACTTCTGGGGTGTCCTGGAAACCCGGCCATACATGCGTGCTCGCGGAGAACTTGGAGAAGTTCTCTGGGATACCGGAGAAAAAGAGGCAGCGATCCAGAACTATAGGGAAATGCTTATTCTGAACCCCGGCGACAACCAGGGTATTCGCTATATTCTGGCGGCGAAGCACCTCGAAATGGGCAAGATGGACATGCTGAAATCGCTCATGGAACAGTGCGCCGACGAATATTCGCCGGAAATCCAGTATACGCGGGTGTTAATCGCCTATTTTGAAGAATGTGAAAATGCGGAGGATATCGCCGGACTTGCCTTTGAAACCAATCGCCATGTTCCGGGTATGCTCTCCGGCCGGGTGCCAACAGTTCCCGTCGGCGACTACGTGACCTTGGGTGGCAAGGACCAAGCCCAAGCTATGTTGATGCCAATGGCGCAGCGTGGAGACAAATTCCCGGTGCCGTTGAATGGCTGGATGAAATCACTTCCTCAGTTAGGTGTTCAGTCCCGGCATTTGATGGATCGGATTAAGTCTGAAACGATCAGGTTCTGAAGTCCATATCTTGCAA
>NZ_CANMNP010000051.1 GCF_947499295.1 uncultured Roseibium sp. | reverse complement strand
ACCTGTTCACTCCTACTGAATGCAGGAACTTCTTCAAACACGCTGGATATGAATGCAATTAAACGCGACACGCTTTAAGGGTTGTGGGTGGATGTATATGGACCCCGCCTGATTGCAACACCTGATCTGGTCGGTTTCGAGTTCGCAATTGCGGACGTATATCCGGCTTCTTCGAGCGGCCCGATATTTCGTCGCCGCGAGCCGCGATGAATTCCGCGTGCTTTCTCCTCAATGCCCCCGAGGCATCGGCAGGTGCTGTGCCGGTCCACACATCAGGTTCAGAAAGCGATGGGAGCGACCCTTTCACCATCCCCAGCCAAGTTGCTGCAATTGTTCGAGCGCTACGGCCATTTTAGTCAGTCTTCCCGATGACCTCAACCGACAGCAGTACCGCGCTTCGGATCGTATTATTCGTTCCGTGCTAGGCCGGACCAAATGATCCTAGCGTTCTTGTTGGCCAGCGCGGCAGCCACGATATTTGGATGCCATCGTTCGCGCAGCCGGCCGATCCAGAGACTTCTCGCATCCGTCTTGCCGTGGGCCTTACCCAAAACTGCACAGGCTCCGTGGATCATCAGTGTCCGCAGATAGCCATCTCCGTACGTGCTGATACCGAGGAGCCGTGCCTTGCCTCCGCTCGATCTTTGTCTGTGAACCAGTCCGAGCCAAGCTGCGAACTCCCGCCCGCTCCGGAAGCAACTCTGGTTCCCCGCCGCCGCAACCAGGGCTGTTGCCGTGATTGGTCCGATCCCTTCGATCCGGCCGATCCGCTGGCAGGCTTCATTTGTCCGGAACAACACTCGGATCCTGCTGTTGAAAGAGGCGATGCGCTTATAGAGTTCAGCCAACTCTTCCCGGATTTTGATCACGAGTTCGCGCATCATATCCGGCACGCCGTCGACTCTGCGGCGCCCATCCACGATCTGCCGTAGGGCCTGGCGCAGGCGGCTGATGTCGCGAGCGATCACAAAGCCATGTTCGGCCAGCAAGCCTCGAATCTGGTTCACAAGCCGCGTCCGGTCCGAGATCAACCTCTGCCGGATGCGGTGGACGGATTGTATCTCCAGTTGCTCCGGTGATTTTTTGTGGAACGAACCGCATCGAGGGGCGGCCGACGGTCTCACAGATCGCTTCTGCGTCGTTGCAGTCGTTCTTATTGGATTTAACATAGGGCGCGACGAATTGCGGTGAGATCAGACGGACTTCGTGCCCGAGCTCGGTCAGCATTCGCGCCCAAAAATGCGAGCCGCTGCAGGCTTCCATGCCAACGAGGCAGGGTGGCAACTGGGCGAAGAACGGCACAACGGCATCGCGACGCAGTGTTTTTCTGAGAATAGTGTGATCGTCGCTGCCAACACCGTGGACCTGAAATACAGTTTTTGCCAGATCCAGGCCAATCCTCACGATATCCATGACATGTCTCCTCTTTCATCCTTTGGATGTCGAAGTGTCACTGCAGACAGGTGGCGGGGTCCATACCATTGCCCTCGGGTCTGTAAGGATTTTCTGATCTGATTGCCGGCGATTGATCGCGGTCGTATGTCCGGCCTCGAATTGCGGCTTTTGACGCACCACTGGCAAAGATGGTCAGTTCGCTGATTGGGTCCAATTCGATACCGCGGGCTCCTATGGCGCCCAACCCCAATCTGGTTTTCCAATCAGGACTTGTTCAATCGACGTCCATGATTTTCAGTGCATTCCTTTGCGGGTCGGAGCGAGATGGAAGAGGGTTTTGACCCTCGTTCAACGACTGGCCCGCAGAAATTGTCATGTGTTGCAGCCGCTGTCAGAAAAGTTTAGAAAAAAATAACCATAAGAAACAGTTAGTTACAGAAAGTTCTCGCTCTGTTTGACGAGCTTTTCCCCTACCAGCTGTTGCAATGACCCGGGTGTTTGTTAATGTCGCGCTACTTCTTGGCTTATGGGCGCGCCCCATTTGCATGGTTCATCGAAGCTCCAAACGCTTCGTCGATCATTTAGCGGCCATTTTGTGCTGCTGCCGCGCGTCTTTTGCCTCTGGGTCCGGCACCCGGCCCATACCTTTTGGGCCTGATTGCTTCAATTAGTGCTCGGCAGCACTTCATCGCCGGATCTGAAACTAAACAGTTCTGTTTTGCGCCATCCTTGACTTGAGGAAGGTGTGTGAGCGCGTGCGCGCCGCGGCCCGCAGGCCGTTTCAAATCGACCACAGAAGGGATTGATTTCATGCAGTCTGAACAGTTGGCGACAAATGCCGAGCTGCATCTGGACGAGCAGACCTATGGCTTGGATCCGACGACGGACCGGGAAACCGACCTATACCGCGGCGAATACATCATGGCCTTTGTCGAAAAGTGGGATGAACTCATCGACTGGGAGGCGCGGGCTGACAGCGAAGGTCAGTTTTTTATGGACGTGTTGCGCGCCCGTGGCAAGGAAAATGTCCTGGACGTTGCCACCGGCACGGGCTTTCATTCGGTTCGCCTGACCCGGTCCGGCTTCAATGTCACCTCCGCGGACGGATCTGCCGCGATGCTGGCCAAGGCATTTGAAAACGGCCAGAAGCGCGGCATGATCCTGAAGACGGTCCAGGCGGACTGGCGTTGGCTCAATCGGGGCATTCAGGGCAAATACGACGCCATCATCTGCCTTGGCAATTCTTTCACGCATCTGCATCAGGAAGGTGACCGCCGCAGGGCTTTTGCAGAGTTCTATGCGGCCCTGAAGCATGACGGTATCCTGATCATCGATCAGCGCAACTACGATGCGATGCTCGACAACAAGGATTATTCCAACAAACACAAATACTACTACGCTGGTGAGAAGGTCAGTGCGGAGCCCGAGTATCTGGACGAAGGGCTCGCACGCTTCAAATACAGCTTTCCCGATGGCGCCGAATTCACTCTCAATATGTGTCCGGTGCGCAAGAACTACATGCGCAAACTTTTGTCAGAAGCCGGTTTCGAGCGTGTCCGCACCTATGGCGACTTTCAGGAAACCTATGCTGAAAGCGAACCTGACTTTTTTATCCATATCGCAGAGAAGTCCAGCCTGCATCTTGCGCGCTGGGGTGGGGCGCCGCTGGAGGCGGGCAAGCAGGACATCCGAGAGGTCGCGGAAACTTACTATGACAGTGACGATGCGGACACGTTCTACAGCATCGTCTGGGGTGGCCAGGATCTGCATATCGGCCTTTACGACACGACCAGCAACATCCGCGACGCGTCAGACCTCACCATTGATGCAATGGTCAACATTCTGCCCAACCTGGACAGCAATGCCACGGTGCTTGACATTGGCTCCGGTTATGGCGGCGCCATGCGCAAGGTGGTCAAGCAAGCCGGTTGTGAAGCGATCTGCCTGAATATTTCCGATGTCCAGAACGACACCAACCGGCACCGCAATGTTCAACAGGGATTCAAGGACAAGATACGCGTCGTTCATGGGGTCTTCGAGGACATACCGGAAAAAGCAGAAAGTGTTGAGATCGTCTGGAGCCAGGATGCAATTCTGCACTCTGACCAACGCGATCAGGTTCTCAAGGAAGTGTATCGCGTTCTGAAACCGGGCGGATACTTCATTTTCACCGATCCAATGCAAGCCGACCATGCCGACCCGGCCGCACTTCAACCCGTTTATGATCGCTTGCAGCTCAACAGCCTTGGTTCATTCCGCTTCTATCGCGAAGCGGCGTCCGCGCTTGGTTTCGAGATCACAGAACAGCAAGACATGACCGGTCAGCTCAGGAACCACTACCACAGGGTCCGCGAAGAATTGCTCGCCAACTACGACCGGCTACGCAGTGAAGGGGCATCTGCGGAGTATCTCGACAAGATGGCTGCGGGTCTCCAGAACTGGGTCGACAGCGCGGATGCCGGTCAGCTGGCTTGGGGCTTTCAGCTGTTCCGGAAACCCGAATAACCTTTCAGACATGTGAACCCTGCCGGCCACTGATCATGCTGCGGGCAGGGGCGACCATTTCCCAATCACTAGGAGTGCGCAATGACGCAAAACACTTGGCTGTTCACCAGCGAATCCGTATCTGAGGGCCATCCGGACAAGGTATGCGACCGAATTTCCGACACCATTCTAGACGCCTTCCTGGCTGAAGATCCAAATGCCCGTGTCGCCTGCGAAACCCTGACCACGACCAACCACGTTACCGTCGCCGGTGAGGTCCGTGGCCCCCAGACAGTTCTGGAGAGTGTCGAGGAACTAGTTCGCGCGGCCGTCAAGGATATTGGATACGAACAGGAGGGTTTCCATTGGAAGACCATGGAAGTTGTCAACCGCCTGCATCAGCAGTCGGCAGACATTGCCATGGGTGTTGACGAAGGGGACAAGGGCGAAGAAGGCGCCGGTGACCAGGGCATCATGTTTGGCTACGCCTGCAACGAGACGGAGGAGCTGATGCCCATGCCGATCCTCCTGTCGCACAAGATCCTGCGCACCATGGCCGAGGCTCGAAAGGCCGGCAAGGAACAGCGCCTTCAGCCAGATTCCAAGAGCCAGGTGACTCTGAAATACGAAAAAGGTCGTCCTGTAGGGATCGATGCGGTTGTCGTCTCGACACAGCACGGTGAAAATGTCAGCCAGGAAGACGTGTGTGATGCGGTTCTGCCCTTTATCCTGCACGCATTGCCTGCTGGCTGGACGGTTCCTGAAAACCGGATTTACATCAATCCGACAGGCCGTTTTGTCATTGGCGGCCCGGACGGCGATTCCGGACTTACTGGCCGGAAAATCATTGTCGATACCTATGGCGGCGCCGCTCCGCATGGCGGAGGAGCGTTCTCCGGCAAAGACCCTACAAAGGTTGACCGGTCGGCCGCATACGCGTCTCGCTACCTCGCCAAGAATGTGGTCGCAGCAGGTCTTGCCGACAAATGCCTGATCCAGCTCGCATACGCTATTGGTGTTCCGGATCCGGTCGCTGTCTATGTCGATACGCAGGGAACGGGCAAGGTGGATGAGGTTTTGCTCGGAAAGACGCTTCGGGACATGGTTCGTCTGACCCCTCGCGGTATCCGTGAACAGCTTGGATTGATCAAACCCATTTATGCGCGAACCGCAGCTTACGGACACTTCGGACGGACACCCGACCAGGATGGTGGCTTCGGCTGGGAAAAGACCGATATCGCCGACGACCTGGCCCAACACTACGGGGGCCGGGCCGACGCGGCTGAATAACCCCTGTAATCTGCCCCGGTGCGCTGTGTTCCGGGGTTCGCATTCTGGAAGGTTGGTTGACCCGCCTTTTGCAGGAGACAGCGAGGGGCCATGGAAAGAACGGTGACTTATGGAGTTCACCACTTTGCGCCGACTGCCGCGCGACAAAATAGGTGAGAACGAGCGTCAACCAGGCGTACTTCATGGCCCGCTCGTGAAAACATCCTCGCCCAATAGTTTGCCCTGAAAAACCCCTTGAAGCGTTGCACTGTGGGGGGGCATCGGGTTTGAAGTACTGGAAAATACCGGAAATTGATCCTGATCCATTCCTTTTCCGGTGTTTTTGATGCTTCCCTACCGCCCCTCATGCGACAAGAACGATCTCTTCCGCGAGCGCCTTGACGCGATCATCAATATGAAGCACGCACTGGTGCGGTTGTCAGGGCTGATGCCGTGGGCGGGGTTCGATGATGGGGCTGCATTACCTCAAACCCGTCTACGACCTGTCGGACGAGGAGATGGTGGACCGCTGGGTGGAGAATGCGTATTGGCAGTATTTCTGCGGCTTTGAGTTCTTCCAGCATGAAGCGCCGCTCGACGCCAGCACGATGACACGCTGGCGCAAGCGGATCGGGCCTGAGGGGCTGGCAGACTTGTTGACGGCGAGCATTGAGGTGGCCTTCGACACCGGGACCGCCAAGCCGAGTTCGCTGGAACGGATCACCGTCGATACCACGGTACAGCCGAAGGCGATCGCCCACCCGACCGACAGCCGGCTGTACCTGAAGGCGATCCAGGCTCTGGTTCGGCTGGCGAAGCGGTATGGCATCGTGCTCAGGCAAAGTCATATCCGGTTGGCCAAGGCCGCGGCGGTTAAAGCCGGCCGCGGCGTGAACTGAAGCGGTGCTGTTGACAGCGTCAGGAGACGATCCGGGCCCGGCTGGCCGGACCTTTTTTGGCCTTCCGGAACCTGACCATGCGTCACGGCGCGATCACGACGCCGTTCTTGAAAGAACTCACAGACCTGCTGGATCTCGCCTTCGATGACCAACTGGCCTCTATTCCGGTCTGTCTCGATGACGCTCTGCAATCCCGCCGGGCGGTGCCCTTTGCCGCTGCTGACCTGATAGCGGCGATCTGGTCCACGCGTTCGGACGCGGAAAACCTGGCCTGGGCTCTGGCCGACTGGCTGATCGCCAAAAAGCTG
>NZ_CANMNP010000049.1 GCF_947499295.1 uncultured Roseibium sp. | reverse complement strand
AAATTCAACAAACAAGATGGGACAATCTCTCCGCTAAATCACGCGGCTATCTGTTCCAAATACCCTGATGACGGACAGGCGCGCACTGCACAGGCCGTAGTCAAGCACGGCGAACCCTATCGTCTCGTTTTCGAGGGGATGAGCCCAGGCGGAATGACCTCTCTCTGAAGAGCCGTGGAGGCAGCTTGCTGAACTCGTAGATAATGTTCGGGCCTTCTGCTTGGGATTTGGGATCTCGTATTGAGTACGGTGAGAGCCGCCAACAGGCGTACTCTGTGTTTGCTATGGAAGAGACCATTTCTTGACGGCAGAGCCAGTCTGGGCAAACGTAACAAGGTATCCGGGACACCCCGGAGAATGAAGAGATCTGTCAGCGCGTGACAAGAACAACTTGTCCAGGGTCAGGTCAGAAACGGCCTTGCACAACCGTTCGTTCTCTTTCTGTAGGCGCTTGAGTTCTTTCAGTTGGTCGGTTTCCATCCCGCCATACTGCTTATGCCAACGGTAATACGTCTGTTCGGCGACGCGGACACTTGCCAAATGGCATCAATACGCGCCATCCCCTGAACGACAAGGACTTCAACCTGCCGCAACTTCGAGACAATTTCTTCCGGCTTATGGCGTTTCGTAGACATCTATGATCCTCCGTTTTCCTAAACATAACGGCAGACCACTTCAAAGGGGGAGGATCACGACACTACCGATATTAATTGCTCTAAATGAATGTGAGTCACTTCATTTCGAGTTGTACCCGCAGCGTTTCGGCGAGCTCCTTAACGCTTGCTTCAGCGTCCGCACCTTCCGCAATTTCTACCATTGCCGCAGCGATGAGATCTGTTACTGCAACTCCTTCAGCGCCCGGATACGCATACCAGGGGCCGGCATGGTTGGCGACTTGGGTATGCGCAACGAGTGCGTTCGGGTTTGTTTCATAGAATTCGCCGAGATAGGATTTGTCTTCGATCACTTTCGCATTCGCAGGGGCGTATCCTGTGTTTTCAACAATGATTTTCTGACCCTCAGGACCTGTGACAAACTTGATGTAGTCCCAGGTAGCCTGCTGTTTGACTTCATCTTCGGTCAACATCACAATCGCAGAGCCACCGATTGGGAAGTAAACAGATTCCAGATCATTGGTTGCGATTGGCGTTGGTTTAACGACCAATTCAAATTGACCGCCCGCCCCTTCTTCAAACCGCTTCTGCAAGGAAGAGCTTTCGAACATTATGCCGAGCGTGCCCGCGGGTAAGGCCTGACGTGCCTCGTTTTGACCGTAGGTTTTCATGCCAGCTTCGTCGGTGAAACGCTGGTAAAGGCCGGCTGCTTTGATGCCCGGCTCACTGTCAAAGGTAATGTCCGTTTCATCCTCGGTCATTGGACGGCCACCATGAGAGCCGAGCAAGGATTGAAAGCGCCAATCATGGCGACCAATCCAAACGCCGTCGATATTGTCGCCAAGAGCGTCAATCTTGGCCGCAAGCTCGATAACGCCATAGAATGTGGATGGAAATTCATCCATGGAACCACCGGCTTGCTCGACCAGGTTTGGGTTGACATACATCACGAGCGTCGAGGCAGATGTCCCCAGAGCATGTTGCTTGCCTTCATATGAACCGAGCGAAAGAAGAGCGGGCGTATACCCCAGTTCGGCGGCTTTGTCGCCGATGAAGCCATCTAGCGGCTGTGTCAAATCTCTGTCTTCCAAAATACGCCACCGGTTGAGGCCGACATAAGCGACGTCCGGAGCCGTGCCGGCAACCGCTTCGCGCAGCAACCGTTGAACACCGTCGGCATAGCTCTCCGCCGGACCATCAATGGTGATTTTGATGTCGGGGTGCTTTTCCATAAATGCTGCGGCAAGTTTGTCCTGGGACTCGGCCCAGATGGTCGGGATGGCGTAATGCACCCGTATCTCGGTCTCTGCTGCGCTTGCCACGGTGGCGGCAAGTGTGAACGCAGTGGCATAGACTAAAGTTTTCATGTCAGTGACACCTCATAGTAAAACTCGACATTTGGCCAGGTTGGATCCGGGCTCTCAAGGATGGGTTATCTCTGTCAGCCCTTCAGGCCACCGGACGCGAGGCCTTGGGTGAACTTGCGCTGCGCGAAAAGGAAGGCGATCACGAGCGGAGCAGTAATCAAGGTGGCAGCAGCCATTAACGGCCCAACATCGTCACCGGATTCCTCATCGCGGAAAAACAGGATCCCTCGGGGGGGCGTAGCAAGATTTGGATCGGTGGTGGCAATCAATGGCCAAAACAGATCGTTCCAATGCGCGGTAATTGAAAAAATCGCGAAGGCCGTTGCCGCTGGCATAGCCAGCGGGAATGCGATCCGCCAGACAATGGCTGTCTCGCTGAGCCCATCTACGCGCGCTGCCTCGAACAGGTCTGCGGGAACCTGCGCAAGAAACTGGCGGAACAAGAAAATTCCGAAAGCAGTCGGCACAAACGGTAGGATCAGCGCCCAGTAAGTATTCAGGATACCAATTTGCGCAAAACCGAGAAAAATCGGAATCGCCGTAACATGGAATGGCACAAGCAATGCTGCCAGCACCATGCCAAAAATGAATGTTCGGGCCTTGAAATTGCGCTGCACGAGTGCGTAGGCGCAAGGAACTGCAAAGAGGAGTTGAAACACCAGGATGCCAATCACAACGATGGCTCCGTTCATAAGATAAAGCGGCACATCCGTCTCGGTGATTGCCTTGACGAAATTCCCCCACTCTATCCGTGTTGGTAAGAGCTGTATTGTGTCGGTAAAAATCTCGTTCTGCGGCTTAAATGCCAAGGATAGCATCCAGATAAACGGCAGCAGAATGGCAAGAGCCCCAATGACAAGAAAGAGACTAGACAAGAAGCGCCCGACTAAGAGTTTGATGATCATCTGTAGTGAACTCTCCGCTCGACAAGACGGAATTGAGCCAATGTCAGGACAAGCAAGATCACAAAGAAGACCATCGTGATCGCGCTAGCATAGCCTGCCTTGAAGTAAACGAACCCTTCCCGATAAAGCGCATAAACCAGCGTGTCAGAGGCAAAAGCGGGCCCGCCCTGGGTCAGCGTCGCTACTGTTTCGAATACCCTGAATGCGTTTGTTGCCGTGATGACGAGGACAAACAGTGTTGTTGGACCGAGCATCGGCCACGTGACCGTCCAGAAACGCGACCAATTCCCACCGGCCCCGTCCACTTCGGCTGCGTCATAAAGATCTTTTGGAATGGCGACGAGCCCGGCGAGAAACAGCACCATGTTGTATCCGACGGTTTGCCAAACTCCGATCATCGCGAGGGTGTAAAGCACGATCCCCCGGTCGCTGAGCCAGCTTCGCGGCTCTCCACCCAGAGCCACAAGTGCCTGATTGACCACACCAAGAGACGGGTGAAGAACCATCTGCCATGCCACCGACATAGCCACCAACGTCGCCGCGACTGGCAAAAAATAGACGGCGCGCAACACATTGGAGAACCCGGGGGCCCATTCAGCCATGCGATGGAGGCCAATTGCGACAACAAGGCCAAGCCCAACAGAAGCCGGAATGACAATTGATACATACAGGAGCGTATTGGTAATTGCGCGCTGACCGAGCGTTGAGCCGAATAGCCTTTCATAGTTCTCAAGGCCAAGCCAAGCAAAACTGTTTGCCCCGAATTGATAATCTGTGAAGGAAAAGACGGCGACTGCTGCAACGGGCAAAAATATGAAGGTGAGCATTGCGACAGCCGCTGGCCCCACCAGCCAGGCATCCGTCAACGTTTCGCGAATTGAACGCGGCAAGACTCTCATGATGGGGTCACCTCAGTCATTCGTTTTCCGGACTGGCTATCGAAATAGTGGAAGCGCCCGGCCAGAACGCCTAGGTTCAACTGACTGCCCTCAGCCGGAAGGTCGACTTCGCCTGAAGCAATTGCTGTCACTTGCTTGCCGTTTTGAGTGCGCAGACCGAGCACAGTTTCTGAGCCAAGAAACTCTGCGGTTTCCAGATGCGCGCTGAGTGCTCCATCAGGGTCGGGAACAAGATGCTCCGGACGCACTCCGATCACTGCCTTATCGCCAACGCCATTAAGCTGAGCCAATCCGTCCCCGGGTTCAAAGAAATTCATGGCATTGTGTCCAATGAAGGCTGCAACGTCCTTGTTGGCAGGATGATCGTAAAGATCCCGAGGGCTGCCTGCTTGTGCAACCTTGCCATCGATCATGACAACGATCTGATCGGCCATTGCCATTGCTTCAGTCTGGTCGTGTGTCACATAGACAAAGGGCTTGCCGGTCCGTTTATGAAGCGAAACCAGCTCACCGCGCATTTTGATACGGAGACGGGCATCAAGATTGGACAAAGGCTCATCCAACAAGAAAAGCACTGGGTCGCGCACGAGCGCCCGGCCCAGTGCCACCCTTTGCTTCTGCCCCCCCGACAGCGAAGAGGGTTTCCGGTGAAGCAGCTCTGATAGGCCCAGGCTCTCGGCCGTCTCGCCGACTTTCTGCCTAATATGACTGCGTGCTGCTCGCGCGTTTGGCAGCAAACGCCCCAGTCCTGGCATACGGCCAAGCGTACCCAGATGACGCATAGTTAGCGGCAAAGCGATGTTCTGAAACACAGTCAGATGCGGGTAGAGCGCATAAGACTGAAACACCATCGCAACATTGCGCTCGTAAGCTGTTTTTTCTGCAACTTCAGCGCCGTTCAGAACGACCCGCCCTTCTGTCGGCCTGTCCAACCCTGCAATGATCCGCAAAGTCGTCGACTTTCCGCAGCCCGAAGCCCCAAGAAGTGCTGTAAAGCTGCCGTCATTGATCGACACGTTAACGTCGTCCAGCACAGTCGTCTGGCCAAAACGCCTCGAAACATTCTGCAACTCCAGTAGGGCGGGTAAGGTCATCTATCAACTACCAAAATGTAAGCTTTCTTCCAATTATCGAAGTTACATGTAATTTTTATGACGTCTCCACCCGGTTCAATAGGTGACCCGCCATTCGCTCCATCGCATCATCAACACTACCGGCAAATTCAAGACCATCGACTTTTGGCGCTCCCGAAATGCCTATGACGGGTTTGGAAAAATGCAGACCAAAAGCGATCTCGCTCAGAGTGCCGTAAGATCCACCGATCGCGATTAAGACCTCACATGATTTTGCAATGATCATATTGCGCGCTTCACTTAGCCCGGTCGCAATCGGGAGCTGGATATAGGGGTTGGCCTTTCGCCAATCGTGGTCCGGAATGAGGCCGACAGAGAGCCCGCCAGCTTCGTGGCATCCTTTGGCTGCAGCTGACATTACTCCGGTTTTTCCGCCGCAGATCATGGTCAAGCCTATTTGACCAAGTCGCGTACCGATCGCCTCAGCGGTTTTCAATTGTGCTTCAGTCGCGTCGCGAGGACCAATCACACCTACGGGGACTTTCCGAACGCGCTCTCCAGCAAAGACGCGCTCAAGCGCTTCAAGTCCGGAGACTTCTTGTGCACCTTCTGGAATTTCAGCCTCCACCCAACGCCACTCCCATGCATCAAGTTTGCCACGGGCGCTGTAGACAGAATTGCTTGCTGTAAAAAAAAATTCTTGATGCATTGGCGATTCCCATAGTGTTGTGTAATTTATCTTACAAAGATGACAGGGGAAGACAACAGCTTCATGACGAAAATGGAATTGCTGCCGCCGTTTACCGACCGGCAAAACAGAATTATTGCGCTCACTGAGCGGCAGGGCTTTGTAACAATAGAGAGGCTAGCCCAGGAATTCAGCGTATCTGCACAAACTGTCCGTCGAGACATAATTGCGCTCTCTAACGCGGGGCGCCTCCAGCGCTTTCATGGTGGCGCGGGGCCAATTGGCGACGCCGAAACACTTCGCCTGGATCACGGTCAAAAAACACACGTCGCTGTAGATTCGAAAATGGCAGTGGCTCAAGCCGCAAGCGGACTGATACCTGACGGGAGCAGCCTTTATCTGGATGTGGGGACAACAGTCGAGTATACCGCAAGGCAACTGAATGGCTGTAATGAGCTTAGGATATTTACCAACAGTATTCGGGCTGCTCTCACCTTTGACCCCAAACGACACGAGGTACATGTTCTGGGTGGACGCATAGCCGGAAATGATGGGTCCCTTGTGGGCGAAGAAATTGTCATGACCCTGAATGGTCTGCGAATAGATTTTGCAATGATAGCTTGTTCTGCCATCGACAATCGCGGACGCGTAATGGACTTCGACATGTCGAAGATCGCCGTCAAGAAAGCAGCCATGGCTGCGGCGGACTCGTCGATGCTGCTTGCTACACCGTCTAAATTTGGCCGTACAGCTCTATCAACGCTGGCCACGCATGATGACTTTGACAGAGTTATCACCGGGGAATGAATTAAATCGAGCAGCCGCGTAGCTCTATCCTAATGTTAGCGAAAAAGATGACCTTGGGCCAGAGACGCGCACAGAAGACAGGCAAACATCGTTCCAACGCTTGATCCGTTTCACTAGCCCGAAAAATTCACGGTGATGGTCGATTGTGTGCTTGAAGCTATGATGTTGTCGCGTTTGCGGTGTTTTTAGGC
>NZ_CANMNP010000048.1 GCF_947499295.1 uncultured Roseibium sp. | reverse complement strand
GATCAAGGCCCATGGCCGCATGGCCTGGCAAAAGAGCACCGGATATAACCAGAGAGCGCGCGTGGAAACGCAAATGGTCCGCTGGAAGTCGGTCATCGGGGAAAGGCTGAGATCACGCACCCTGGACAATCAGAGAACCGAGAGCCGGATAGGCGTCTCGGTCCTCAACAAGATGACTTCCCTCGGACGCCCTACGTTCGAGCGTATCTCATGATGCCAAAAGTTTGGGTAAGGGACCGATGCGTGACGCCTGATGATTTACGCAACACGGCGCGTTAAGATCAGTAATTCGCCCGAATCACCGAGTACATACCCTGTTCGATTCCGCTCAGATTCTCCGTCTCGTCCGCATTTTGGGGAAGAACACGTTGTGTATCATGGCGTTACCAAGTTTGCTTGATGCCGCAGCCGTAAACAACTAAGCCCGCTACTTCCCGTTCCTATGGTCAAATGTACCGATTCCGTAAGTGTTTGTTTTTGTGCGGTTAATAAGCAGTTTTGACGGCAGTCAACTTTCAGTGCTTGTCGCTGGATCTACTGGTAGTCGCCGTAGACCTCTCGCAAGATGTAGTGGGGATGCCAAGTAATTGGGTAGAATTTGCCTATTGCCACTGCCGCAGAAATGCCCATAATGGCGACAAAATACAACAAATGGCAAATTTAGCGCCATTATGGATCGGGTAGATGAAAGCAGACACGCCATTTCCGGCATTCGAGTTTGATAACAAAATTCTCGCGCAGGGGGCAGAGATTTCTCGGCGTTTGGATATCTTGCGGCGCGAAAAGTTTCCTCCCAACGCGCAGAAGTCCTTGCGTCAGTTCTCCATGGCGGAAGTCGCGCAGTTTCTTGGCGTTACACCTAACAACTTAAAACGTCTGAGCCTGGAGGGGAAAGGCCCTACCCCGGAAACCAAAACTGGCGGCCGTAGATTCTACACGGCCGAACAGATCAACGAGCTCAGAGACTATCTGGACAGGAACGGCAAAAGCGGCGCAAAGAAATACGTACCGCACAGACGAGAGGGTGACAAACTTCAGGTTATCGGTGTCGTCAACTTCAAAGGCGGAAGCGGCAAGACAACAACGGCCGTCCATTTGGCCCAGCAACTCGCGCTTGCTGGGCATAGAGTCTTGGCGCTCGACTTGGACCCTCAGGCTTCATTGTCAGCGTTGTTTGGTTTCCAGCCGGAGATAGACAACAACCCGTCCGTCTATGACGCGCTGCGGTTTGATGAGCACAGGCGGCCTCTCTCCGAACTCATCAGCCAAACCAACTTCCCCTCCCTTGATATCGTTCCGGCAAACTTGGAGCTGTCCGAGTATGAGTTCGAAACGCCTCTGGCAGCCCAGTCCTCGCGAGAGGGTAAGTTCTTCTTCACGAGGCTGACCAAGGCTTTGGAAGAGGTTGATGAGCGATACGATATTGTTGTGCTCGATTGCCCGCCACAGCTCGGCTACTTAACCCTGACTGCGGTCACCGCGGCGACATCCATCCTGATAACGGTCCACCCCGAGATGCTGGACCTGATGTCCATGAGCCAGTTCCTTCTCACATTGGGGAACTTCACAAAGTCACTCGTAAAGGCTGGCGCTGAGGTTCAGATGGATTGGTTGCGCTACCTGATCACGCGCTACGAGCCTACTGATATCCCGCAAACACAGTTGCTTGGGTTGATGCAATCGATGTTCGCCGAGGAGATTCTGACAAACACGATGGTCAAATCGACGGCTATTTCCGACGCCGGGCTGACAAAACAATCCCTGTTTGAAGTAGAGAGGGCCAAGTTTAACAAGGGCACCTATGACCGGGCCTTTGACAGCATGTGGGCGGTCAATTCCGAGGTTCAGAATCTCGTGCACAGAGCCTGGGGGCGCTCATGAAGAAGTTGACTGCCGTCAAAACCGGGCAAAAAGCGCATAAAAACAGCGCCCTACTCGATTGGAGGTTTTGGCATGGCTAGGAAAAACCCCTTTGAGAAGGTTCTTGGCGGAGATCTGGAAACGGATGCACTCGTTCAGACAGAGTTTGTGTCCCGCGGTGCGTCCAAATCGATCTCAAGCACATTGGATGATCTTGCCGAGAAAGCGGATCAGCTCCTTGAAGGCGAAACGATCGTCGAGATCGATCCGTCGATCATCGACCCCTCGTTTTTGCGGGATCGTATTGAACACAGCGAAGCCGAGTTTGAAACGCTCAAGAAAGCCATCCAGGAAGAAGGTCAAAACTCTCCCATTCTCATCCGGCCGCATCCTGAAATTGACGGTCGTTACATGGTGGTATTCGGCGCACGGCGCTGGCGTGCTGCGGAAGAGCTGGGCATCAAGGTCCGTTCGGTCATAAAGCAGATGAGCGATCGGGAGCACGTTGTCGCCCAGGGTCAGGAGAACGCGGCCAGGGCGAACCTTTCTTTTATCGAGCGTGCGTTAATGGCAGCCGATGTGATTGAGAGAGGATTTGACAAGGACAACGCCACCGCGATGTCGGCACTTTCGATCGACAAAGCAACGTTGTCCAAAATGCTTTCCGTCGCCAGCATTCCAGAAGAGATATTAGACGTTCTCGGGTCGGCCAAGTCGATCGGCCGCGATCGTTGGTATGAGCTGAAAACGCTAATCGATAGGCCTGCGACCAAAACGAAAGCTTTGCAGCTGATCGAAGAAGACAGCTTCCAGTCGCTAGGCAGCGATGATCGGTTCAACTTCTTGCTCGGGCGCCTGAAGAAGGGCGGTAAGGGGGCTGCGACACGACCCAAGCCCTGGATCCCCAAGGATAAGGGGGTTGAGGTTAGCACCACGGCGAGGGGCAAGAGCTTCACATTGGCGGTCAAATCCAGTGATCAGAAAGGAATTGAATTTGGGGAATTCGTCTCCAAACGTCTTGAGACACTTTACGAGCAGTTCAAGGCGGAAACGCAGAAATGAGGATGTGATACAGGCAAAAGAAAAGCCCTCCACCTGACGGTTAGAGAGCCAATCTATTTCTGTTGCAAGTCATAGATACCACTCTCGGCGAATCACTGTCAATCTAAAACACCGATTCGGTGAACGGATTTCTTTTGCCTTCTTTCAAGTAAAGGAGGTCAAACACCTATCATGACACATAACGGTTGGCGCAAGCCAACGCCGGGTCTCGTGCAGGCTGAGAAATATGCACGAGCCGGCGAACGCCTATCTATACCTAAAACTCAAGCTATCGTCGCGGCCAAGAAGGTTGCGGCGGCGATCGGGTTGAAATCTCAAGACTTGTTGCTTCTCGATACGTTTGGCGCGGTCACGCAACCCCAGGACTGGGAGGAGGGGCGGCGGCCCATTGTTTGGGCCTCCAATAACTTTCTGATGGAACAAACCGGGTTTTCACTGGCCACGCTCAGGCGTCATGTACGTCGTCTCTGCGAAGTAGGCATTATCTCGATGAAAGACAGTCCGAATGGCAAGAGATGGGGTCGGAGGGACGACGAAGGGATCATCATCCAGGCTTATGGCTTCGATCTGGCACCTCTGGCGGCGCGCACGGAGGAGTTTGAGGCGTTATATGCCCGGCTGCAGGAAGAGCGCGAGTTTTGCGCCGCTCTACGGAATAAAATCACGGTCACACGTCGTGGCATTCGCGCCAAGATCGACAAAGCGCTGGAGAGCCGCCTCAGGGGGGCTTGGCGTGAATTGCAGGAGGAGTTCGCTGTATTGCTCGAAGGTCTTCCTAAGCGCTCCATGGGCCCGAAGAAGCTCATGAGCATCCTTGATGGGTTCAAAGGCTTCAAGGAACGCGTGGAAGAAGCCTTCGAGGCTGCCTTTGATTGGCCAACCGATTCCGACGCAGAAGCGCTTTCAAAGGAGACTGAAGTAAGAGGGCAGATAGTTCCTATTTCAAGAAATATGACACCCTCGAGTCTCAATAATGGAACCGGCATACTAACTACAAATCAACCTAATCTCGTAAAAAGTAATCGCTTTGAAACAAAGCACGCGGACAACGCATCGCCCCAATTGCCACCGACGGTTAACGCGGATAGGACAGAGGAGGTTGATTTGGATACCAACTGGAGCACCCACACCAGCAGACGGAGTTCAGAGGTCGATATACCAATGCTGATGGCGTCGTGTCCGCACTTTGCCGAGATGGCGCGTGACCTCCAGGGTTATTTACGAAACTGGAATGATGTCCATCGGGCCGCAGCGACTCTCAGACCGATAGCGGGTATCTCCGAGGATGCCTGGAATGTGGCCAATAAGGTTCTTGGACCGGCGGTTGCGGCCGCTTCGATCGCTCTGATCTTCGATAAACACACCGAAGGACTGGTTAAATCCCCCGGAGGATATCTAAGGGAGCTCGTTAGGAGGGCTCAGGCTGGGGAATTGCATCTGGATCGCAGTTTTTATGGCCGTTTGAGTGAGGTGAGGGCGTGAGGTTGTGCACCTTCAAACACATTTGGAGAACGAGATTGTATAAAATAGAGCGAACGCAGCGGAATATCTTCTTGAACAGATATCAGTTAGAGGCTATATTTTTGCCATGACGTGGGCGGTACTTGAACATCCGGACTTCGTCGAAGAACGCGAAACATTCCCTGATGAGGTGTGTGACAAGCTCGATGCGGTAATTCTCTTGCTGGAGCAATACGGACCTCAGTTGGGACGCCCGCATGTTGATACACTGGCCGGTTCCAGCCACGCCAATATGAAGGAAATTCGCGTGAAAGAGCAGGGCGTTTGGAGGTTTGCCTTCGCGTTCGATGAAGAAAGAAACGCTGTCGTCCTGGTTGGCGGCAACAAACAAGGCAAGAACCAGAAGCGGTTTTACAAGAGCCTCATCGCAACCGCTGACGAGCGCTTCGACGAATGGCTTGAGGCGGAATGAAAGGAAGATCGATGGCAAAGCTGAAGAAAACTGCCTTTGTGAATGCCGCTGAACGCATTCGCACGCTTCCGCAGGATCGTCGCGAGCATATCGAAGTGCTTGCCGGCGAGATGGCCGCAGAGCTGCACCTGTCCGAAATCCGCAAGGCCCTTTCGATCACACAGAAGGACCTCGCCGAGAAAACCGGTTTGGCCCAGGGCGAGGTATCAAGGTTCGAAAATGCCAAGCTCACCGGCGCTAAAATCGGAACCCTGGAACGCTATGTCACCGGTATGGGCGGCCGTCTGCGGCTCCTGGCGGAAATGCCCGATGGTACAACGGCCGAAATACCGATGAAGAAGGGCAAGCCCGTCAAATCACGGGTGAGCGCGGCCTGACAGTGACTTCAATGCCCGTATGTTTCTGACAGGGTTGGCACTACCGCCATTTTGCAACCTGCGACTGGATTGCTGTGAAATCCGGGATACCCTCGATAGACTTCAGGAACCGCTGCGCGTTGGCAAGTAATGTGTATTTAAACTTGCACCGTCCGAAACAAGCCGCGAGTTTCGTATCATGGTGCTTGATCGAGATCGTGGCGGTGGCGGTCCAGCAGAGAATATGCACCAGGGCCTAGGTGTGTTTCTTTTCGAGCCGGCGGATGTTGGCAAAGTCTTCGCTGACCGATCCATCCATCCGCATCACCTGTTCGGCGTCAAAGCCCGACTTTTGGGCGTGTTTGAGATAATATTCTTTCTGTCCGTGGAAGAGACCGCAGGCCTTATCATGTTGACCCGCCTTAACAGCCGCTTTCGCGGCATGTTTAGCGTCTGCAGCTTTGCCCAAATAATCCGGCCGACCGAGCTGATCCGACAGATCCAGTGACCGACGCTTTTCGGACTGCTCCAATGATTTCAGTTTCGCGGGTTCGGGTGGCGCTTGGCGGTAAACGAATACCTTTGAGAGGAGGTTGCGCTTCATAGGCCGGTGGCTTTCGTCAAATTGATGCGGAACCGGTCTCTTCGCCTTTGATAGCGCCGTGTCATTTGAGGGGAGGTGTGGCCGAGCTGCTTTTGAACATGTCGCTCATCGACCTCAGCATAAGAGGCGAGACCGGCCCGGAGCGAGTGACCGGAAAACAGTTTGATCCGCTCGGCATCCGGCACGTCGGGCCGAAGTCCGGCTTCCAGCAAGGTTTTCTTGATCAGTCGGGCAACGTGTTTGTCTGACAGGCGATCAGCCTGGACACCGGAGTATCCCGCAGCACCCGGCGGAAAATCGGCCCATGCTCGATCTTGGCGAAGTGTAGCCATTGCTCGAGCGCATGAACGGGGCAGGTTTGTTAGGACGAACCGCGCGCGACCTCGGCCTCCTTCCAATCTGTTTTGGTGCGCTGGACGATCACCACACCGCCATCCTCGATCTCAACCCATCCCTTTTCCTCGTCCGTATCGTCCCGGTTGACGTCCAAGCCAACGATCTCGGATCGCCTCAAGCCCGCGGCGTATCCGAGGAGCAGGATTGCGCGATCTCGCATGTCTCGAAGACCGAAAGTCAGCTGTGCAACCATCTCCAGGAGCTCTTCAGGGGAGATAGGCTCCTTTTTGTTCAGGAGGTCGTCCATGTTTGCGTCTGATACCGGCTAAAGCGTGTCGCTTTTGATGCGATTCAAGGTTTCCAAATCAGTTGCTTTCTGATTCTCTTTCGGCGTTTGAAGG
>NZ_CANMNP010000047.1 GCF_947499295.1 uncultured Roseibium sp. | reverse complement strand
CTGAAGATGTCGTACTTCAGTACCTTGAGAAGCACATCGATAATCCTACCGGCATCAGCCGGTAGTGGTTTAGTACTAGGGCTAGGGGGGCCGGTAGTGGTTTAGTACTAGGGCTAGGGGGGCCGGTAGTGGTTTAGTACTAGGGCTAGGGGGGGGGCTAGGGGGGCAGGATATATGTAGGTGTAGTACTGGAGGCGCCTTGAAGTGCCACGTGTAGCTTACAGCAGACAGTGCCACACGTATTTGCGGCTGACGTGTCAGGTCAGGCTGACATCTGACGGTGTCGCATGTCAGGATAGTATGACACTCGAACTGGTGCCAACATCGGTGGCACCGGTGTTCGATCAGGCACGGGTTGAATGAAAATACGCCCGGGCACCTGTGGCGAGGTTCGGGCCGGTGCAATATGGTATTGATTTCATCAAAATCTTTCGAGGTAAAACAATCAAACAAACAATTTATTGAACACTTCGGACGATCTCCGTATAAGGCCACCGTGACGATAGTTGTCTTTATAGTCTTTGACCAACTTTGATACGTATTCGGTGTAAGGCGTTCCATCCCACGGATACTGGTGCGTTTGAGTGCATTGGACGAGATCAGAAGCAGTATTGTTAAAGTCCTAAGGTAGATGCATTATTCTTTTTATTATCGCTAAACGCGTAACTCTTTGCTGCATTGTATTTTTTGACTTCTAATATAACCTTTTGAGCGTGCGACCCTCTCCCCGCAGATTGATCCAGTTTTGAGTTAGTGATTTTCTTTTTTTGAAAGAGCCACTGATGAAGCGCAGATTTTCAGAAGAACAGATAATCGGCATCTTGAAGGAGCACGAGGCGGGTGTTTCGGCCAGAGAGCTATGCCGCCGGCACGGCATGTCGGATGCCAGCTTCTACATCTAAGGATGTCTCTCCCGTTGCAAGGTTTCGTCGGCTCTGGACTGACCATATTTCCCTGGTTGCAAACATCTATCCGGCGTCGCCGGTTTCATGACCAGTTTGATGTGCCTTTAACTTACGCGGAATTTTGTCCAAAAATGGTGGGTATCTCAGGTTCTGCGATAGGCTAAAAAGAAGTGGTCATTAGCACGTGCCATCATGATTTGAGGTTGTTCACCATTCCTTGAGTCGTAGTTAAGTTCTGAAATATCACCGTTTTCTAGAACGACACCGATCCTGACGTTGTGGGCAAAAGCCGCAAGTTGCGGTCCAATTTCAGCTGGACCTGTATATTCGCCTGGTGTTGCAATCGCTCGAACCGCTTCAGGTGTTACATGGCCAGGTCGCGTTGCGGCATAAGCGGCAGTGGCTTGTCGCAGCTCGGCATGCTCATTCGGACGTCCAAGAGCTATAGCCAAAGCGTGATAAAAACAGTTTCCATCAGCCTCGACATTTAACCATCTGTGCCCTGCCGGTAGTTTTTGCTGCTGTACTGAATTGAGCTTAGCGGATTTATATGAGCTTGGCAGGTGTTTTGCCTTTTTCGTCTGGTCCGGAGGCGTCATTGATGAGCGTTTTCTTTTCGAAACTGTACTGGCTTCACCAGGGTGCTCATTGACCTTGTGGGGGCGGTCGCCCCGCTTTTTAGATTGAAGTTCTGGAGGTATCTTAAACCCCCGAAGTTCAGCATAAGTGCGGTAACTGGACAGTTCTCTTCTGTCTGCGCTTTCCAAAGGAAGGCCTAGATTTAGGTGTGCCTGCACATTCGCGTAACTTGATCTTAAAGCGCTTCGTCTGTGGATGGCCGCTTTATCATTTTTATTTTCGGCGATCCAATCTCTGTCGTCTTTTCTCAGTTGCTCTGAGATCTTTTTCGCCTCTTGTGCTAAGTTATCCGTTTTGCCTGATGTACTTCTTTTTTCCAGATCTGGGGGTATCTTAAACCCCCGAAGTGCAGCATAAATGCGGTATTTGGACAGTTCTCTTTTGTCTACGCTTTCCGAAGGAAGGCCTAGATTTAGGTGTGCCTGCACATTCGCGTAACTTGATCTTAAAGCGCTTCGTCTGTGGATGGCCGCTTTATCATTTTTATTTTCGGCGATCCAATCTCTGTCGTCTTTTCTCAGTCGCCCCGAGATCTTTTTAGCCTCTTGTACTAAGTCATCCGTTTTGCCTGTACTTCTTTTTTCCAGCTCTGGAGGTATCTTAAACCCCCGAAGTGCAGCATAAATGCGGTAACGGGACTCTCTGTGTGCGCTTTCCAAAGGAAGGCCTAGGTTTAGGTGTGCCTGCACATTCGCGTAACCTGATCTTAAATTGCTTCGTCTGTGGATGGCCGCTTTATCATTTTTATTTTTGGCGATCCAATCGCTCTCGTCTTTTCTCAGTTGCTCTGAGATCTTTCTCGCTTCCGCTTTCAGTTTCTTTTTCAATTCAGCGGGGATTGGCGCGTCGGATCCTGAGCGATTTGAACCACTCAGGGTTGTAAGCTGTGCTTCTTCTTTAATTCCGCTCGTGTTGAGTTCTTCACGAGTGGGCGGTGGGGGAGGACTGACGTCCTCTTCGATCCGCTGCGCAATAGTTTCGAAATCATCTGGTGTTCGTTCATCAAAATATTTGGCGCCGTAATAGACAAGAATCTGCTCACCCTCTTTGATGTCACGCAACGCATAATACCCAATAATGCTGGAAGCTTTCTTGCCGTCTCGATCGAGTGTCGGAAGGTCAAAGGCTTCCATATTACGGTGTTTGTCATCATGGTTTATAAAGGAGGTTATGTTTCCAGCTCCCCAGGAATTGGTGCGAAGCACGTACCCTTTCGCATCCTTTGCGCCAGCCCAGCTGTAGTTTTCAAAACCTTTCCTAACTAATTTGTCCGCTGCCTTTGCGTCCAATGAATATTCCTTTTGCAAATCCCGACTAACAGCCGTCGTTAATTTCGTCATTTCTTTTACTCTTAGGTATTGGGCACCAAAGAAAACTACTTCTCCCTTCGCTATCGGGCGTTGAGCCACGACGCCGCGCATATTCTGTTCGACTGTGATATGCTTCTTAAGCGCATCAGACGGCATGTGATGAGCTTTGATATTTGTTATCCTAAACGTCTTCTTTTCATGACTTTTTCGGGCGCTATCACTTTCCAATTGCTTATTTGAACTCTCGATTATTCTTTCAAATGTCTGAGGGTCTGGACCTGGCTCAGAAAACAAAGGCTGGGCACCTTGATTCCAAGACCGAGGCTGTCTCAATGTCTCATGTGGTTGCTCCGGACTGCGCGCAGATTGCAACAATGGTCGTTCCGACAGAAGTCGTTCGTCTGCGAGGGGTTGAAGCTGCATTAAGGTTTGCCTGACATAGACAGGGTTCGTGCCGGGTCTTGTAAGGTCAATAATAGTTTTCTTTAAGGGTTTGTTTTCTAAGCTCAATCCCGCGAACTTATCAGCCGAAGAACGTTTCTCTTCATTGTCTTTGTCCCCTGCTGCCTTCATTTTATCGAGTGTGATGCTCCATTTGCGGGTTTTGTCATCACGTACTGCGATGAGGTTGTCGTTGCCTTGCCCGGTTTCACGGCTCAAAACGGGCGCTTTCCAGGCGTTACCATCTCGAACAAACGCTAGACCAATCTCAACTTTTTCGGGTGTTCGCGACATGATTGACGTCGCATAAATCTCCTTAGAGCCGCGCTTCTCACCATTGGTGAGATTTATTCCCTCGATCGTCCTGGCTGAGGTTTGCGAAGCCTTTGAGGCTTCCGCAAACATATTGCTTGTGTTTGTGTTCGGTTTGTCTTCAGGCCCTTTGCTCGGTGAAACATCGTTGCCCTTTACAGAAGCCTGTTTGATATGGGCATTAACCTTCTGGCTGATGGGGTTTTGGGAAGGCACGACTTGCCGCTGTGATTGGGGTGAGGTAGAGGTAATCGTCATGGCTACAATCGATACGTTCCCAAGCTCCTCAGCCAGGTTCAGCAGTCCGGTTTTGTGTTTGATAATTCTGTCGTTAGTATTCAACATTGTGGTCTTCTTTCGTTTTGTGGTTGGTTCGCACCACCATCAAAACGGATAACCACATTCTCGCAAGAGATGTGCTGCTGCCAATTCACTCCGGTGAAAGGGCAGCAGTGTCAGATTAAGTCGAGTCTTTTACACTTCATTCACATCGCAGCCGCGCAATTGTGGGTCAGGAGTTTGTCAACATAACCTAAGCAGCTAATTTTTCCCGACGTGCTACGGAACGGAGTCCACTTCCATGGCCACGTTCGATTGGTCGAAACGTACCGGTATCGGTCTTCATTTCATCCGGCCTGGAAAGCCCAATGAAAACGCACTGATCAAAAGTTTCAACGACAGGCAGCGGGATGAGTGCATGAGCGAGAACCTGTTTTCGACCCTGTCAGAAGCTCGCCACATCATCGAAGACTGGCGGCGGCACTACAACGCATTCAGGCCCCATTCGGCCCTGAACTGGCTCACACCAGACGAATTCGCAACAGGAGAACAACCCGTATTGGACACCGCAGCATGAAAATGCCATCTCTCAAAAACTAACTTGAGACTGGCATCAGTCTGGGGAGAGGGTCGATTCATGTGGCCATCGTATTGGTCATTATGGAACGGAGATTAGGATAATTCTAACAGCCTAGTATAATTCAATCAGCAGCGTAGAAACCAATCCTTGTTTCTGGTCCCCTTACACTACTTTTACCAATTGTAAGATGAAGTGACGAGAATGCACGGCGTTAAATGTTATCAATTCAATTTGGTGCTACCGCGCTGTCTAAGTTGCATCCATGTTAACATAGATGTCTCACGTGCCAGGCTGTCTTGAGACAGTAATAATATCTACTTAAACCAACAATGACAAAATATTATGAGAATACAAAAAAATAGGGTGAGAGTTATAGATATGATAAATGAATATTTCTTTCAAGGCCATCTGTTAAGTGAAATGATAAGTCGTCAGCAATAAAATAAACCCTAGTTTTTAACAAGTTTTGTAATTCCGTCTTCAGATTAGAACTGATTACAATGCAATTTCTATTGGGTGCTAGAAGCTGAATTTTGTGAAATTATACAACAGAGCATAATTACACTTTTCCTTACTTCATGAAAGCCATCTGATCTTTGCTGCCGACGTGTGCCGCGTTGTCTCTCCGTTGCAGTCACAAGATTTGAATTGCGCTCGTTGTTATTTCGCAGAAGCCTTTTCTTCCAACAAAGCGGAATGTTATGGACCACATTAATCGATATCGGCGACAATATAATTCAAGGTGCGTTTAATAAAAACCTAATGAAATTGAATTTAACAGGTGTAACGATAGACATACTGGCTATTTTTGTGGCAACTAAAGCTTATTCGCTTCATCCCAGCCTATTTAAGTCAAGACCGAGTACGCCCATCACTCAAGTCTGGTACTCGCATCGAGCTTCCGATAGCTAATTTCCCCTGTTGAGAACTCACACAACGTCAAATTTGATCATTCCATCAACAAACTTCGCTTCTTTAATTTTAAAGAGTTGAACGTCGAATTCTTTCTCAAGTATCACTATGTCAACGGAGTATACGTATCCGGAATTTCAGGGGAACAGAAATAGAGTTCAAGGTGGTGAGCATGTACTGCTCTACGCAACAGCGGAAGCTGCAAAAATAGCCAATCTTAACGCGACAGGAGATCATTTTTCTTGCTTTACATATTTTAGCTCTATCAACAAAGGAGTTGGTTCTAAAATCAAAGTTGGATTTTACCAGAACTCGGAACGCGAAACTGTACCCATGGGTAAATCTGCATTCTTTGATTTTCGCTCTCCTTGTAATACCAGACATCCAGTGGAGGATGTTCACCTTATTGGGCAAATTTTCATGGAAAATTCAAGAGAAGGCCTAACCGGAACGGTTGTGGAATGTCGAGAAATTCTAAATTCGGCTTCGATAAAAACAGGACGTTAGTAAGCCAGTTCAGTATCTTGCGATCATAAGAAGTAATTGTGCCTAGTTGACGAATTGAACCAGGTAGAATGTGAAGTGGTACATATTTCTCTAGATGATTTGGCTTAAATAACGTTGTCGATCAACTTCCGTAAATCATTTATATTGGATTGAAAAGATAGGATAAACTGCGTGATCAATGCTCGATGGTGTCATAGTAATGTTTCTCTCTTCTGTTTGTCAGGAAAAAAGATAGTCAGTGATTATTTTATTGTAAAGTAGGGTTCGAAATACTCTAAAATTTCGAGACTTTGTTCAATCTTGTTT
Organism: uncultured Roseibium sp.; assembly: GCF_947499295.1. GTDB lineage: Bacteria > Pseudomonadota > Alphaproteobacteria > Rhizobiales > Stappiaceae > Roseibium. The sequence continues at coordinate 1,383 of NZ_CANMNP010000047.1, read as the reverse complement.
AATAAATGAATTTATAGGTTAAAAAAATTTGCGATAGGCCTAATTAAATCTGACATTTCCGATTGCAACAAGTTAAGGTTTCTACGACCCAGAAAAAATTGCGTCGCGCTGCAACAATCACACTTATCTCCGTATCAGGTGGCCGCATGATTGAACAGAGTGCCTCACCTTGCAATAAACTACATGAGATCAATTGAAATTCGTGCTGCTTTGCTGTCTAAGTTGTTGCCATATTCACATAGGTGTCTCGCCCGTAAGACTGCTTTGACAAGTAATATTTTCTACGAAGCCGGTGATGACAAAATATTATGACAATGCAAAAGGAAAACAGGGTGCCAGTTTATGCGTGGAATATCTGCTGCGACTTTCAGGGCCATAAATTCAGTGAAATGACAAGTTGCCAGCAATCAGAATTACCATGATTTTATAGATAGTTTTGTTGTTTCAGATTTACATACGACCCGTTGACTGTGCGATTTTTGATTGGCCGCTGGAAGCCGAATTGTCAAATTTGTACAAGGGGCGCTGTCACATCTTTCCTTACTCCCTAACGGCCACCTGATCCTTGCCTGTCAATGCGTGCTTTGTTGTCTCTTCGTTGCAGTCAGGAGTGTCGGACACGCCTTGTTGCCGCAACGCTCTCGTAGCAATACCCTAAGAGTTATTGAGTTCCGTAACCACGACGATGGGGATATTTTCTTTGGGTGACAACCTGAGCTTCCTGGCTGCTTGATCATCCTATAAAATCGGAAACGAAAGAGACTGCAACTCAACTCTTTCACCCAACATCACACTCCGCTCAAAGCTTCTAACCGGGCCAGAAACAAAGAAAGATCACCATTCTTTTGCTGCCGACATGAGTTCGAACTCTACAACTCCTTCTTCCTCGGCTCCAATGTCTTTCAAAATTCCCGCCAACGTCGAGATAAACTTTTAGGTTTTAGCATTTGGAATGATACCAGGCCCGCCGAAGAAGATTGGTCACGTGCTGGTGGGACAAGAAATCACAATATCGGATGACACAAGCTTGAACGTTGCCAAGACAACGTCTCGTAATTTCAAGTTTTCAGATGGCAAGAGCTCCGCTTTTGGTGTGTATATTCTGAACGGTCAGGAAGTAAAGTTGATGTGCACAGTGAATGTCAATGCATTCAACCAAACGGCTGTTGATGCAAGATTCCCTATAACCGTTATGCATGGCGGGACTCATGGAGGTTCTACAAGCCGTCACTTTATTGTCATTCATTAAATGACCTGGAACGAAAATCGTCTTCGAATGTGTGTGGTGGCAGCTATTCACCCCATCAATTTAGTATCCACGCCTTGGAGGAAACCCCTCGTCTTCAGACGAGCCCGCTTTAGCGTGAAGTGAATAAGAATGAC
>NZ_CANMNP010000046.1 GCF_947499295.1 uncultured Roseibium sp. | reverse complement strand
GCCTTTGGCGATCAGTGAAATACGAGTGCGTCTACCTGAATGCTTTTGAAACAGGCTCTGAAGCCCGTGAGGGAATAGGCGCCTGGATCACCTATTACAACGAGAAGCGCCCGCACTCATCGCACGGGCTGCTGACACCGGACGGGGCCTATGATAGTCAAGGCCCAGGCCTGAAGGTTGCCGCCTGAAATGAAATCCATGCGATAGCTTAGCCTGGCGGAAAATGGTCAAAAACCGGGACCATCTCTCACGTGTAAACAGTTACTGTAGCTTCCTCACAGGTGTGGTCCCTGACTGGCTGCAATTCTTCCTTATAATTAGCAGGATATATATATGTGTAGTATTTTATATTTATTTGTAGTGTTGTTCAGAAGTACAAACGTGGAGGCGATCATTTGTGAAAAATTCAATAAATTGCAAAGATATTGGAATTAATTAATTTGTCCGTTTGATCGTTCGTTAGATTTGATAGGCACCTAGGTGTTCAGTCCCGGCATTTGATGGATCGGATTAAGTCTGAAACGATCAGGTTCTGAAGTCCATATCTTGCAAATGTATTCGTATGGCGTCAGCCCGCGTAGCGTCTTCAGCCTGCGCCCGAAATTGTAGGCGTTGATGAAGTCCGCGAGATGGGCTTCGAACTGGCCATGATCATCGTAGTGGAAGCGTTTGACGGTAGCCTCCAGTCTCATCCTCGACGCTGGAGGCAAAAAGCGGTGAAAGCGGATCTTCCTGATCTTAGCGTTCGGCGGCAGTGCAGTCTGCTGTCGCTGGCGCGCTCCAGCCTCCACTATCAACCGCGCGGGGAAAGTGCCGAAAACCTGGCGTTCATGGAAATCATCGACCGACAATTCCTGGAGACGCCTTGGTACGGCTCGCGTCAGATGGCCCGCCACATGCAGCGAGAGGGCCACAGATGCGGGCGGCACCGGGTGCGACGGCTGATGAGGCTCATGCGTCTGGTGCCGATTTTCCAAGAGCCGAAGACGAGCAAAAAATACTCCGGCACAAGATTTACCCGTACCTTCTCAGAGACTTGGCCATAACCCGGCCTAAGGCTTGTGGGGATTCATCGTGAGTTTATGACAGCAGCGGCGATGTAGATCATAGCCTCAAAGCTCTGGTCGGTTTTGCAAGCACGCATGGCGATACGCTTGAACTATTTGAGTTTGCAGAAGAAGTTCTCGATCAGATGGCGCCATTTGTACATCTCAGCATCAAGCGGGATTGGCCTGGCCCGTCGCGGGTGTCGCGAGATGAGGACCTTCGCGCCCCGATCATTGAGATCGGCGATGATTTCGTTGCTGTTGAAGGCCTTGTCGGCGAGCAGCGCGCCGAATTCAATTCCCTCGATGAGCGGCGGAACACCGACCGTGTCGAAGCGGTGGTCGGGCATCAGGTGGAAGCGGACAAGGTTTCCCAATGCATCGGTGAGAGCCAGAACCTTGGTCGTCATGCCTCCTTTGGAGCGGCCTATGGCCTGGCTCTGAGTCCCCTTTTTGCGCCCTGGCCGTGTCGGTGAACCTTGACGATGGTCGCATCAACCATGGCGTATTCCATGTCCGGCTCATTCTATAACGCATCGAAAATCCGCTTGAAAATATCACCCCTGCGCCAATCACTGAACCGCCGGAAGGCCGTGCTCCAGTTCCCAAACTTCTCTGGCAGGTCTCGCCACGGACTACCGGTTCGGGCAATCCACAACACCGCCTCAATGAACAGGCGGTTGTTCACCCCGCTTCGCCCAGGATCTGTCGATTTGCCAAGGCAATGCGGTTCTATCTGAGCCCACTGGGCATCCGTCAGTACAAAGCGGTCCATCTGAAGGGTGAATCACATTCTGGCGCAAATGGGAGTCCTAAATCCCCACAATCCTTTAGGACGCCTCGCTGGAACCATCCGCGTTGACGGGTCTGCTAAAACCGGCATCAATTGAACTTTGATCGAGCATTTCGCTTGGCAAGGCGAATTGCATTTTGTGTCATCTTTTCCACATTATTGGCTTCTCGCTCAACGATGAGCGAAGGGATCCAATTCATTGATCCGACGGCGAAGACTGAGCCGCCACTGTCATTTGGCGTGAAAGCAATGTCGGACCGTATCGGTTTCCCGCGACCCAAATCCATCATGTGATGTGTGTGCAAACCCTCACTAGTTGCGAGGCGAATTGTTGCTTTTGGCGTTCCATCATTCAATCCAACACAGTCGATTTCATCACCTGCTGCACCGCCAAGGCTGTGCCCGAAATCACCAATCATCTCATCAGGATCAATCCCGGCGAAGAACTCTTGTCCGCTAGTGTTAGAACGAGCTTCGGGTAACTGAACATAGCCAGGAGCTGGGCCCCATCCCTGAGAGCAGAAGCCAACACCTACAAGCTGGTTGGGAGGCCGTCCCACGTCTGACCATCGGCCAGCAGGACGTTTTCCGGACAATTGGTTATCTTCGGGATCTGCGCCTGGCCAGACGCCTGCAAAGTTTGTAGTACGTCGAATTTCGATAGTATCGGCAGGGCTCGCCAATGATGGTGCAGCGACCAGTTCAAAGCCATTCCCACCCAAATAAAGTAGGTGACCGCCGGTTTCGATGAAGTGTTGTAGGTTATCGAGAATTTCCGCCGAAACGTATTCCGGGTGGCAGCCGGTGAGAATGATATCATAATGGTTTAAGTCAGCTGGTTCCTTGATGTGCAAGGAGTCGTCTGTCAAAAGATCAAATTCAATGCCCTGCTGGTCGAGCCAGTGGAGAAGCTCAAGGTCGGTACAGAAATTTCGGGTGGTGTGGGTCAGCCAATGGATGTGGCCTGGTACAAAGTCGATCAGCGGATGACGTCTGCATGCGAGGTGTGTGACCGTACCGTTTGAGTATTTGTCGTAAAGCGACCAACCCGGTTCAACGCCCGTTGCCAAACGTCTGTCAATGTCCGTCAGCTGGACATCGCGGTCAGTCACTTCTGAATAATCACCGAGCGTAGCGGCTTCAGAGCCTTGCCTGTAACCTGCGTAGGCCAAATAGGTGAAGGTCGACATCAGCACCGCCACACGGTTTTTTGGTGCGCGAGGTTCGACGAAAAGTGGGATATGTGTGGTGCCCGATGCATTTTGACATTTGGCTGTGTACATACCTGGCGGCAGATCATTGGGCAGTGAAAACCCTACTGTAGCCGGCCATTCAACATCGCCAATGTCTTCGGGATGGAATTGTATTGCGGAGTGACCGCCCTGCCCGTTAGAAAGGCCCCAGACAGGGTTGTTTTTTTGTATAGATTTCGATGGGTCTGTGAAAAGCTCTTGCGTGTCAAGGCCGCCGACGATTTGAGCGTCGCAGATCCTAAAATGAGCACCGCGGCTTTGGTCCGATCCAAAAGTGATCTCTGTTGGGATTGGAATGGCTTCGCCACTGAAGGAAACGGCATCGCCGTTAGCGGCTTGCCTCTTATTGAGCGAGACGTTTGTGGTTGTCCCATCGCATGTAATTTCTAGGATTAGCCAGTCTTCAAGTTCGACTGCTTTTTCAAATCTGAAATACTTCGCGATCACCGCGAGTTTGAACCCATCATATATTACTTTGACACCTGTAACCCCTGAGGTACTGAGAACCGCGACCGTAGCTGAAGATTTTGGAGCGCTCTCAAGGCGCAAACCAAAACTTAGCGACCAATGATTGGACGACGACACCTTGATTTGCTCGCTAGCGGCACTTCCCGGTACGATTGATCGTTCAACAAGGTTTCCCCACCACACGAGATCGTTGTTTGGTTCGGCAACCTTATTACCATCGAGCGGGTGAAGCGTTACCGTCGTCTCACCTGCTCCTGACAAATGTAGCGTTGCTTTGTCGCCCGGTCGTGTGACCCAATCATACCAGTAACCAGTTGCAATCATCATTCGACCTCATTGAGCTGCAGTTGGAGGTACGCGTTATCAATGCGCGCCGTCGGCAAAGGTTAGCTTTGCCAAATTTAGCTACATTGTTCTGCAAGACCGTCCTTGGCTACTTCCGGGCAACTACTTAAAATTTCCGGCAAACCATAAAAATTTTCATAAGGAAAGGGATTCAGACTGTGCGAAAACTCGCGACGACGCCCTGTCGCGGGCCCGTTTCGAAATGCGCTGGGAAGTTCAGTTCAACCTGTCGCTGCATCCCGAAACGGCCCGTTCCTTCCACGACGAGAACCTGCCGAAGGAGGCCCACAAACTCGCCCAATTCTGCTCCATGTGCGGGCCGCCAAGAAGAGATGGAGGAAATGTTCCTAGAACGCGGCTTTGAGGTGGACCACCGCACAATCAACAGGTGGGTTTTGGCGTTTGCGCCGCTGATCGAAAACCGGCTACGCCGGTTCCGCAAACCGCATTGCGGCTCGGTTCGCGTCGATGAAACCTATTTGTGCATCAAGGGCCGATGGCGCTATCTGTATCGAGCCCGGCGCTTTCCCATGTCACGTCCGGCGATCGCGATGGAACGCTTATAGCCACATGCCGGACAGATCCGGCCATTCGGCCAAACCATTGCTTCCACCAGACGCCGACAACGTTCTTCGTCCGAGAACGCCTTCGTCATGTCGTCGACAGTTCGGATCACCGAAAGCGCTGCATGATTGCGGTCCGTGTGACGGCGCCGTCATAGGCACCATCCATTGCCCGGCAGGCGGAATGCGAAGCAATCTGCCGAGAGGGGCTAGAAAGCGGTGCACGGGTTCGTCAATTTGATCCAAAAGATCCGGCACGGCCGACGGACCACCGATGTCGTCTGTCGTCAGCTCACTGCATTCGATCTGACCTGTTTCCAGATCCAGCCCCAAGTGGAGCTTGCGCCACGAGCGGCGCCTGGATGTCTTGCCATGCTTGGTTTCCAGCCATTCTCCGGCCCCGAAGATCTTCAGGCCGGTACTGTCTATGACTAGGTCAAGGGAAACAGGCGTTTCGGATCGTGCCCGTGGCAAAGGCGCAAGCCGGCCGGCTCTGCGCGAGAGTGTAGTAAAATCAGGAATGGCCAGCTCCAGCCCCATCAGCCTGAACACAGAGCGCAGGAACCCTTGGGTTTGCCGCAGGGCTGAATGGAAAACGGGCCGGAGCTCCAGACAAACCGTGATCGCCAAATGGGAGTATGTCCCCGGCCGGCCCCGCTTGCCGGTGCGCGCAACGACCCAGTCATGCGCCACACTCTCATCAACACAGGCCGTTTGGATTTTTGCAACAACGCCCGTTTCCATCACGATCCGCTCAGGACAAGTGCAGTGCGCCTTCAGCGCCTTAAGCAACGACACAGGATCGGTTGCAACCTTGCCACGACCAACAACCTTGCCATCCCAGTCCTTCACACAGAACAAAGTCTCTTCCTTCGAAACATCAAATCCAACATACTCTGAACACGGTCACTCTCCTTTAAGCCCTCTTGGGGCGTGTGCTACGACCCCGCATCATAGGCTCAGGAGAGTGGCCGCCGGAATTACGCTATGTATTAGTCCTAATCAAATGCTGTCAGGGGTATTGATATGGCAAACCGCCAGTCCATTGCATAGGACAATTTGGACCGCGGCCGTAATGAGCAATCGTGCGTCGTTAGCTACACCATTTTCGAAGACCGGTACCGCAGTATAGTAAGAGTTATACTCCATCGCGATTTCCCAAAGATGGCGAAGCAAGAAAGTTGGATTAGCCTTTTGCGCGGACTCTGCTAGTCGTATCGGCATTTGCTGTAGCATGAGCAGCAGGTGGGCTTCTTGGTTCGATAGATTGTATTGCTGGATTGTGTCTACGCTCTTTGGCGGTTTCCCGTGCCTGCGTAAAATCGATCGAGCACGGCACACAGTATATATTACGTAGGCGCCGCCTGACCGCTCAAACCCTCGAATTGTGTTGTCGAGACAAGACGTATCTATTTCTACGGAGCCTTTGATGTCTTGCTTCAGATCATTGAAAATGAGAGAGCCGACCGTCAAATCACGCGCTGCCTGGCGACGTTGCATTTCATCGACATTATCCCTACCGGACAGCCTTTCATAGTAGTATTTCTCAGCTTGTTCGAGTAGGGAATTCACATTGGCAACGCTGTCTCGGGAGGACAGTTTCTTACCGGAAGTCTCGTCAACATAGAACCCGAAGTAGATATGCTTCAGCTCTGTTTGAGCCGGATCAACGACACCCAGGACTTCAGCCGCAGCGAAGAGGCGTTGGAAATGTGATTTTTGTTCTTGGCCTACCACATATGCGATCAAGTCAGGCGAAAACAGATCTCTCCTCCGGTACAAGGCGCCAATGTCACGGGTCGCATAAATGCTGCGTCCGTCACTTCTCAGGAGCACCATTCGTTCTCCAGATGGAAGGCGGGCGACTGTCGATCCAACGTCTTTTCGAACTGCTTGGATACGCACTTCGGCTTCCGGTTCTGATATTTCGCCGGATTGTTTCAGCGATTCAATATGACGAATTGCCTCATCGGAAGCCGATACTGAAAAGAGTTCAGCACGGCCTTCAGCACAGGCTTGTTTCACAACCTCAAGGCCATCCCGGAAATAGAAGCTCTCCCCAATTGTAAAATCAATATCTATGTTCAATCGGCGATAGAAGGCCTCAAACTCTCTTAGGCTCCATTGCACCATTTGTTGCCAAAGCTCTACTTCTTCTGGGTCGCCGGCCTCAAGCTTCTCAAACCGTTCATTCGACGCGGTAGTAAATTCGGCAAACACCTTTTTGAGACCCGCCAAATCCTCTATGTCAGGGAAAAATCGCGACATAATTTCGCTGTCTTCGTCAGACCAATCCTGAGCCTCAATCTCGTTCGTTGCCAGCTTTTCCAATGTGCGCCTGACTGAATACACAGCCAAAAGGCAATCATTTTGCGTGGAATTTTCGGGCATTGCGCCTTGAAAACGCCGATACCCTTCAAGCAAAAAACCAAAGCCACCAAAATCATTGATGTGATTTATGCGAAATACGTTTGCTCCGCAGGCGTCATACATGTTGGAAAGAACTTCACCAACGATTGTTGAGCGGATATGGCCAGCATGAAGTACCTTTGCTACATTTGGGGAAGAATAATCAACAACAACGTTCCGATTTTCAAATACATCTGAATTTCCAAATGAAATTTCTTGCGATGACACCTGCTCTGCAGTTCCAAGCAAAAAGTCATCGCGAAGAGTTATGTTGATATACATTCCTTTGGCTTCGACTCTTTCCACTACGCCTTTCATCGAGGCGGAATTGAGCTCTGCGACGATTGCAGGAAGGTGCTCGCTTATAAAGCGCTTCGGTCCACCGGCAGCTAGCAAACTAGGAACTTTGAGGGCAATGTCTCCTCCGAATTTGTCTCTGCCAATTAGGTCCACTTTGATCTGTACAGTGGTGGCAGAAGTTGCCTTTTGAACGGATTTACTCAGTAAGTTTTCGAGTTGACACCAGAAATAGTTCGGATGCCGTGGATTGTCTTTCCTATTCCTTAAGGTGATGATTTCTTCTTTCTTCTCCTTGATGAACTGGTACTGCTTGCTGACAATTTCTTTGAGAAGCGAGCCTCGTGGCTTTTTTATCGTCACACTATCTGCAGGTGGCATAGCTTGTAGTCCATTCTGACACATGTCTTGCTCGGAATTCCGATTCAACAGTGATGATGTTTGTCGCGTCCTGGCGAGGTTGGTTAAATAGTGAGCATCGCATTGCCCTATTTTTTCCGCAAACCTGTTCAAGATCTCACAGCACGGGGTTGGAGTGCGATTTTGTGTACTCTCGCCGTTCGGCTCAAAAAGCTAGAAGAGCGAAGTTGCCAATTTCGTGACCAAATTGCAGAAAAAAAGGTTGAAAAAATATTTTAGCAACTACTGATTTTAGCCGCATTCCCACTGAATAATAATCTGGGCAACACATGGCGTTGTTGCAAAAATCCAATTTGTGCCCTACCTGAGCTTCGCTGTCTCGCTTCAGAAGTTTCGTGAATGCCGTTC
>NZ_CANMNP010000045.1 GCF_947499295.1 uncultured Roseibium sp. | reverse complement strand
GCGGTCCACCACCTCCTCGTCCGACAGGTCGTAGACGTGCTTGAGGTAATGCAGCCCCACCATCAGCCGCGTCGGCTTGGCCGGCCGGCCAATTGGGCGATAGAAGTGGCCGAAGGCCTCGTCGAAGCGTGACCAGGCCATCAAACCCGACAATCGCGCCAACGGATGACGCGAATTAATGATGGCGTCGAGACGCTCGCGGAAGAGATCGTTCTTGCCGGAGGACGGCTCGCATGGGCGCATTGCAAAAACACCGGAAAATGAATGGATCAGGATCTATTTCTGGCATTTTCAAATACTTCAAACCCCATGGGAATCCCCAATATTCAAGGATCCAAAGGGTTTTTCAGGGCGAACTAACAAGCTCGCCCGGGCTATTTGGGCGATGCTGTCTACCGGAGAGGTGTTCCGGAGCGCGTAACCCTGAAAATCCATCAAATGCCGGGACTGAACACCTAGGTCGTGTTGACAAAGTGTCGTAACCAGATGCGTGCGGCGGCGAGATTGAGGAACGCGGCGAAGGACGCTTTGGTTTTGTAGTTTCGGGTGGCGATCCTGCGGAACTGTTTGACCTTGTTGAACATTCACTCGATCCGGTTTCTGTCCTTATAGGCCCGGAAGTCGCAAGCAATTTGCTCCTTGCGGTTTGACTTCAGTGGAATGACCGGACAGATCGCTGCGAGTAGCAGACTTTAGCGCACTGCATCGCCATCATATCCCTTGTCAGCCAAGAACAGTCTTGGCTTACGGCATGGCATGTCCAGAAGGGCCGGAACGGTGCTGTAGTCGGAAGCTTCGCCGCCTGTCAGGACAAAGCCAAGAGGACGTCCTTGACCGTCCGATCTGGCGTGGATTTTCGTCGTAAAGCCGCCCCGTGATCGATCAAAAACCTCCTTATGAGTCCCCCTTTTGCGACGGCTGCCTGACTGTGGCCGCGAACCGTCGTACTGTCGATCATATGCTGCCAGTCATCGGTAAGCCCGAGATCCACCAACGTTTCCAGAAGACCATCCCAAACCCCTTGCTCGGCCCACCGGCGAAAACGCACATAGACCGAGTTCCATTCGCCATAGCGCTCGTGCATGTCGCGCCAAAGACAGCCAACGCGCAATACATGCAACGTGCCATTCAAATAGCGACGGTTATCAAGTGCTGGGCGGGATTTCCGACCGCGTTCTGAAGCAAGCAACGCTTCGATCAATTCCCATTCTGCGTCTGTTAGATCACCACGTGCCAAGGCTGCCTCCTAAAAGACAGTCTTGATGATGTGGACGCCCCTGCCAGCGCGGCGCCAAGTATGGTGCTGAGAAAGAAGTGAAGGCAGGAAAGGAAGGTTCCAATGAACATCACAACACTTGGGCTGGATCTGGCGAAGAGCGTTTTCCAGGCGCATGGGATAGATGGATCGGGCAAGACAGTTCTGGTGAAGAAGCTGCATCGCAAACAGATGCTGCCATTCTTCTCGAAACTAGCGCCCTGTGTGATCGGGGTTGAGGCCTGCGCGACAGCACATCACTGGGCGCGTAAGGGAGAGGTTTTGGCTCATCTTCACCGATCAGGAGTGAAACATGAGACAGAAGAGCGAGCGTCATAGGGATGCAGCAGATCGCCGATTGAGTATCATGTCGAAACTCCTGCCAAGCACCGCGGAAATCAAATATCTTCTGGCGCGATTGCTTTTGAAACCGCCAATCGCCGCCTCATTCGTAATGGATTGGTCAATATGACGACGAAAACACCAATTCAACGCCGCAACCGCTCACTATAAGAAAAACCTAAATACGCAACTGTAGTACTAGGTCTTTCTGAAACATTTCTCCAACGTCATTGCTATGCCCATGTTCCGTCACTGTCGCCCTTGTGGACTGCGTTTTTTGTTTCTGATCGGTGCTCGGGGGTTGCTGGACGCAGCCTCAAATCTTCCAGGTCGCGCGTTTTGAAGGGCTTGGGCAGCGCCCTTTTCACTTATCTTTCCAAGTCGCCGGACTGGGTCCTGTATATACATTGAAGGCGATGCCGGAGGGGCGGAGCTTCGAACCGGAAATTCATTGTCCTCCCCGTCGAGATCGAAGACCTCGATTGAGCCTGAGCGCTCAATTCTACGCAGGCTTGGTATGTCTGCATTGATGTCAACAACCGCTACCGCTGCCGCCGGTGATTGCAGCAAGGGCAGCTTAGACGTGTGCTTTTGCCTGGTAGTCTCTTCCTGCTCCGTGTATTTTAGAGACGTTGGTTCGGCTGATGAAGAGGTTCTGGCTTTCTTCGAGGGAGGTAAAGGCATTGACCTTTGCAGTTCGATGTGGCACGCGGGATCAGATTGTGGCCGGTCTGACTGCAGGTCCGAAGGGGCTGCGGCAGACGATGGATCACGTCGTCGCTTGCGGCCCGCATTCGATTGGTCATGTGTTTGTCCTGTTGCGTTTGGCCTCTTCCTGTCTTCCAGCGGTATTGCGTCTGATGCGTCTCCGGATGCGGCCCTTTTTGGAAAGGGGGATGGTTCAATGGCGTCTTGCAAAAATGCTCGAATGTACTCAGCCGAATTGCGAAAATCTACTGCGGAGAGATTAGGCTGTCCTTTGGCTCTGGCTGTGCTTTTTCCCATTCGCAATATTTCTTGTATGTGGTTGGACAGCGACCTTTGTTCAGCCTCTGATCCATCCAACGCCTTTTGAAAACCTTCCATAAGCGTGCTTGTTGCCCTTTTGGAGACTTCTCTCGAAAATTGCCCAGGCGCACTGTCTCCGTTCAAAACAGACTGGACGAGTGGAAGCAGAACAGCACCGTCCTCTGATTGGTGACGGGACGTAGTGCCTGGATTGATGGGAGACGATGGCGACACGGAGCGCTGGCCTGAAGTGCCGGACGCTCCAGTATTTCTTGGGCAGGCTTCCTCTGATTCAGTCGCGCCAGCGTTTGAAGGTATTGGTAAAGGTTTGGTTACCATCAGAGACTCAAGGGTCGGCGGCACGTCGGAACCTGATGGCTCCCTAGATGCAACAGTGCGTTCTGGAATGTGGGAAGAACGTCCAAGTGTTAAACGCGTCGTTGTTTGCGCGGTTTTCGGCAGTTCAGACGTTTGGGCAGGGCGCGCAACATCGCGTTCGTCATTTTGCGGCTGCCCTGCGGGATTGCTTGGGCCTTGGTCTGTTGCGGCTGAAACAGAGTTTTCATCAGACGCGCTTGTCCAAGCCCTTCTAGCAGCGGTATTCGACAGGGAAGCAGTTTCTGGTGTCTCGCCAGCTCCATTGGCATTTGTCGCGCTGTTTGAAACCTCGCGTGCACGTTTTCTGCTGGTGCCTGTGTGCTTGAATACGGGTTGAATTTCGTCGACATCGCGGTCGTTTTCCAACTCCGGAGCGCCTTTGGGCGAGTGTTCGACGGCCTGCGGTGTGGTCTCTGAAGCAATGGGTAGCACAGAGCTAAACCCTTTTTCGATCTCTCCCCTGCGTTTAACAGCGTCACCCAGGATGCTGTCGGTTTTGGAAACAACTTCAAGATTCCTTTTCATTGTTTCTCTGAACTGCTCGGTGGTCTTGGTCGGGGCGTATTCGTCAGCCATTATCTTGCGGGCTCGGTCCAGCGCTTCAGCGCCATCTTTGGTTTCAAAGAGAAACTTTGCTCCGGCCGGAACCTTCTTCCGGGCCTCTGCAAGAGCCTTCCGAACAGGTTGCCCTACAACTTCCTTTGCTGAGCCATCAGAAATCAATGCCGGTTTATAGTTCGTGGCTGCAAACACATTTGGCGTAAGTTGAACTTCTTCCTTTGACCAATCGTCCAGGGATGGATGGTTGAGGCCTGCTTTTTTTGCCTCCAGCACGCGAGCGGTGAATACTACATCTTCAAGGTTGGCTTCTTGAAAATCGACACCGCGCTCCTTGGCATGACGTCTAAGGTTTGAGTTCAACAATTTGGTGAGTTTGATTGTTTCGGTCAGACCGTGTTGTGTTGTTTTGCTCCCGCCGCCTCTTTGCGGCGTTTCGACGGAATGTGTCTTCCGAATCAGGCCGGCTGACACCTCCTGGTCCCAATCCATCTCCTCTAGGACTGTTGCACTTTTGTCTTTCAAGTCTGACAAGGTTCTATTCATCCGTTTGTTACGGAAGACGAAATCATGTTCCGGTTGATTGGCTGCAAGAGTGGGAGAGATCAAATCCTTGAGAATAGGATGGAGCCCTTTTTCCGCAGGTGGCATTTCAAATCCGTCTTCCAGTTCGGCCTGCGAAACGATGCGTGTCGTACGTGAAACGAGTTTAATGCCACCTTTGCCGTCGGAGTGAATGTCTGTTGGCGACAGTAGTTCCAACTGGTTTATGTAGTTGTAATTTATCTTATTTGTTTCCTGGTTATGGATTGCAACCTCAAGCGTCCCCTGTCTTGTCCAGCCGCAGACGACGGGGCGCGGCGCAAAGGCTCTAATATAGTTTTCTTGCCAATCCGGTCGTATACCCGTTTTGATGTCAAATGCGGCGGCGTAAGACGAACGTGGCTTGTCCCCATCGTCGAGCGTGTAAGCATCCGTTCGCAGCCAGCGTTGTTCAAGAAATTCAGGAGCCGCTTGATCTGCGGGATAGACATCTGAACGCATGTAAGGGCGGCTGTTGTTTGTCAGTTCTGACTGTCTAACCTTTGCTGCCCAATCGAGCGAAGCCTGCTTAAGAGCTGGATCCCGCAATCCTGGCACTTCCATCCGTTTCTCGTTGGGAAGCTTTTCGAATTCAGCATTATGGTCATTAAGCATAACAAACCCGAGCCCGCGCTCGTATCTGATAAAGCCTCTGGCCAATTCCCTTAGAGGACCTTCCGGCACACTGAGATGTTTCTCGGTTTGATGTGGCTGCAATCGACCGATCTGGTTTTTTTGTAATTTCCACTCGTTGAAAAGGATCTGTTGCGCCCGTTCGACGTGACGATCAATGACTGGCTTGTTTGCGAGGCCGGATGGTTGCTTACTTTTGGGATCAGCAAGGATCTCGCGCAGGAACGCGCCTACTGCGATTTCATGCCTGTTCAAGAAAACGTATTCACCCAGGCTCTTCCTGAAACGGTCTCCCTTGGGATCTGCAGGGATGATCGCGTCCATGGCGCTCTTGATTTTGTTCTGACCGATTGAGAGTTCGCGCTTCTGCGAAATGCGTGCCTTTGGATCATACGCACCAATCGTTTCGCGCCGAGATTCGTCGAGATCAGTGTAAAACCGATCCGGAACAACCCCGCTGCTGTTCACCCGTTGAATTACTTGGTCGAATTTCAGAAGCTCGAATTCTGGTTCCCGTTTTTGTTCTGCTAACTGAAATGCAGAGAGTGGTTTTCGGCTCATGAGTGGGCGGATTGCGTGCCAACGTTCACGATTCGAATGGATCTCAGTCAGCATTCATCTACACTCCTGCGTTAGCAACGGACAAGGTTGCCCCTCCTCTCATGTGTTCTTGAGCTCGCTAACAGCGCGTATTGCTCGGTACAAAAGGAGCGAAAAGTCGGAAATTACAAGCGAGCTTGATCCAGGTTGAGAGAACGCGAAAAAGCTTACCGTCTTCGGCGAGAGCCTTTAGTCTCTTTATAAATTTGAGACCATTTTGGCGATCAAAAAACAGAATTGTTTTGCCTTATTTGGGCGAGTATTTGATGAAAGTTAGTTCTTTGAAAAACTGCGTTTGTGTGCTTTGAATGGTATTCAAACTGCTTCTTATTCTGTGCGTTTTTGCTGCAACTCAAGAATTTTGGCCAAAAGTTCAGCCTGTGGTGAATTGTCTAGAGGGAGGGCTTTGAATCGTTCAACACTTGGCGCTTGTTGAGCGACGGACTGTGGTGGCGTGGGAGGTGAGACTTCGGCGCTGGCCGACCTTGTTGCCGTTGACTTAGTGCTGGGGTGCGCTGGTACCGCGGGGGTTTTTGCAGCTGAGGAAGCGCTTTCAATCTGTTGTGTTTTGTTCTCCGCCTCCGGTGAGGTGGCCGGCTTGAGCGACCGGGCTGCGGGTTCCGGAAAAGGTCCACTTTGGTCTGCAAACAATCGCTTAAGCACCTTGTCTTTGTAGAACCTTACTTTGTTGATGAGTAATGGTGGTTCACCCTTGATCAGAACGATTTCCAGATCTTCATCCAACAACCTGATCTGCTCCGGTCGGATGAGTTTGGCACTCTCGTGACGTTCCTGAATGTTAGATTTCAGTGTTTCAAAGCTATTCCAGGATTTAGACCGTGAGGTGTGCGTGTATTCACCAATTGCTTTTGCGATATATTCTGGTGTGTCCGCATCGCTCGTCGCCATAAACACCTGAATACCGGTGTTGCCCAAGAAGTTTTCTTTTCCTGACTGGCCGTAATTCTCAGTCAGCGCAGAGAGAGACTGAATAATAAACATGAACCTTCCATTGTAGCCTGCAATGGTCGTGATTGCGGTTTCGATCGCCTGCATCTTCCCGAGGTGCTTGAACTCGTCGAGCAAGAACAGAACTTCAAAAATTTCATCTTTGTTTGGAAGTGTTCTTTGAAGAATGGCGACTGTCTGTTGGAAAAGCAGTCTAACCAAGGGCGAGAGAACCTCAATATCGTTGGGGCTAACGACGATGTAGATACAATGAGGCTCTCTCCTCAAGGCATGAATGTCGAAGTCCGATTTTTCGGTTGCGTTCTTAACAAGTTGATCGGCCCAGAGGTTGAGCCCGCCATCACCAAGGACAGAGGTGTAGGACGTAAGTATTTTGGTATCGTTGCCCGCCATGTTGTCGAATATTCTGCGGGCTTCTATGGAGTTTGTTTCCTCGGCAAGTTTGGCGAAGAGCTGATATTTTTCGCCTGGTTGAGAGAACAGGTCATAAACGGCACCAATGGTTGGAGTGCCACGCTCGATAGCGGCCAGTATGCCGGCAACGAGTAGGTCGCGTGCACCGTCTACAAATCCTTCTGCACCTTTGCCTTTCGGCACGATTAAGCTTGCAGCAAGCCGTCTTGCCTCGATGAATCTTCTTTCGGGAGACGTTGCGGCGATATCTTCAACCGGGTTGTATCTGTGCGTGCGCCCTTGCGGATCCAGCGGCGAAAACTTGAAGACCCGGTCACCGCGCGCCTGTCTCGAGCGGGACGTCAGATCAAATAATTCTCCTTTCACATCCAGCACAACGGACGATCCATTGTGGGTCAGCATTGTCGGAATGACGACACCAACACCCTTTCCTGCACGGGTAGGAGCGGACACCAGAATATGAGGGTGAGGACCGTTGGTAAGATATTTGCCACCGCTTTCGGCGCGACAGGATTTGCCAAGGATTGGGCCTATTATGTTTGAGTAGGGTTGAAAATATCCTTTTTTGATCAGTTCACGATCGCTGGCCCATCTGGCTGTTCCGTGAGCATTGTTTGGATCAGGGCGGTAGAGAAAAATAAGAACACAAAGCAGGATCAAACAAGTCGAAGCGGCTCCCGATGCAAGAGCCATCACGTATGCATCCGTCAACTCCCCCACGACAAAGGGGCTTTGTTCCCAAAGCGCAAGAAAGTTGGGGTTCGCCAGTTTCTCCGCCGAAAAACCATTTTGGAGCGAAAGATACACGATTGATACAAGTAGCCCCAACGGTGAGGCCATCATTATAGTCAGTCCGCTGGTGCTCAGAATGTCATATGGACTAGTTTTTTTCATAGCAATTCGAAGCAGACACCTTTCGTGTCGAGACAGGATAGGTTCGATAAAAATTGCGGATTGGCCGCTCGATTGTTTTCAAAACCAATTTGTTGGCGAGCTAGAATTCGCGTTTTATTCAGTATTTGTCATCGAGGAAGCTGTAGTCGTTTTGGCTTATTGACTTTCTGTCTTGATGTTGAGGGTCTTTGTTTCGTAAAGCCCAGGTAACGAGGTCAACGAAAACACGATCAGGTTTCCGGCCGTGTTGGTAGCTATGATGTCTCCAAAGTCGACAACAACTTCGCCGGAAGAAACATTTAGTGTCAGGGTGTCATTGCCATCAGAATCCGGGAAGTCTGTGGGCCTCAAGGAGCCGACCTTGTCATTTGGAGCACACCAAGCTTGGTGCAGCCATTCGGGCCATGTGCGAAGATCTCTTCGGTTTTTTTGGGTTAACATGAAGAGAGTTTCTTGATAGGACACTGGAAGATTAAGCAATTTCACACCTATATTTGATTGTTAGAATAAGTCTAAAATAAAATTTTTCTGAAAAAATGTTTCAAATCTGCTTTTTTATGCAATTTTTTCAATATTTATTTCTTAAGGTGAAGTCGGACTCTTTTTACTTATGACTACGAGTGGAATTTGGCTCCGTCAGGTTCAGACGGGTTTGATTTTCGGCGATGACA
This sequence comes from uncultured Roseibium sp., assembly GCF_947499295.1. Lineage (GTDB taxonomy): Bacteria > Pseudomonadota > Alphaproteobacteria > Rhizobiales > Stappiaceae > Roseibium. Next base: position 320 of record NZ_CANMNP010000045.1, on the reverse strand, counting down.
GGAGGTCACAAGGAAAAGGCGCGTAATTAACGAGGTGTTTTAAGCTTCGGACCCATAAATCGGCTATGCAAATCAGTGGAAGTCTGATTCAAACTCCTGAACAGGAGTTTGAAGATGCCTGATAGGTTCTACTGGCTCAGTGATGAGCAATTTTTAAAGTTACAGCCGCTTTTTGCCAACCGACACACGAGGCACGGCCCGTGTTAATGCCCGGCGAGTAATCAGCGACCTTGAAAGGTAGTTTAGCCCGAAAAATTCACGGTGATGGTCGATTGTGTGCTTGAAGCTATGATGTTGTCGCGTTTGCGGTGTTTTTAGGC
>NZ_CANMNP010000044.1 GCF_947499295.1 uncultured Roseibium sp. | reverse complement strand
CAAACATGCTGAAAAGCTTCAGCATGACAATGACCTGATGCCAAGTCTGCTAATCATTCCGAATATAGGACGTTGTCGGAAACCACGGTGACCGGTTTACCACGCAGACGGATGAGCGCATCGAGCTCACGGGTGACGCGCAAGCCGGATAACGACGTATCGGCCACCAGCGTCAGGCACTCGCGACTGTAGTCATCGACCACGGCCAAAATCCGAAACCGGCGGCCGTCCGTAAAGGCATCCGACACGAAGTCCAAGCTCCACCACTCGTTTGTCCTACCGGGTAGCACCATTGGTCGTCTGGTGCCCAGAGCTCGCTTCCGGCCACCTCGTTTGCGGACTTGCAGCTTTTCCTCGCGAGGGAGCCGTCTCAACTTCTTCTGGTTCATTCGGATGCCCTGGCGTTCCAGCATCAGATGGATACGCCTGTAGCCAAAGCGCCGGCGCTCTCCGGCAACCTTCTTCATAGCTTCCCGTCTTGCATCGGGCGTTACCATTTTTTTGAAGCGACGTCCTTCAGCATGGCGTTGTCGAGCATGGCTTCGGCCAGGAGCTTCTTCAGCTTCGCGTTCTCGTCTGCCAGCGCCTTCAGCTTGCGAGCATCAGACACGTCCATACCCCCAAACTTGGCTTTGTACTTGTAGAAGGTCGCTTCCGAGATGCCGTGACGCCTGCAAACGTCCGCCGTCTTCTTGCCGCTCTCCTGCTCTCGCAAAATGCTGATGATCTGTTCTTCTGTGAACCTTGAACGCTTCATTCCGTCCGTCTCCTGACTGCGACGGACTCTACATCAAACTGGAGGAGTTTTGGGGTCTCAGGTCACCGATTAACAAGTTGGCAATGCCAGCGCGACGCTTGATGGAATTGAAACAGTGCACGTGATCCGCAAGGCACAACTGAACCAGCCGGGTGTTCCTGCTTACCGCCAGTTCATCGAATTCGCACGACAACTGTGTCAAGAAAAAGCCATTGATCTCACGTCAAGAAAAATTTGCGACACTACCGTCCGAGAGGCCAGTGCTGTCACGCAGGCAGCCAGCCATATCATTGTCATTGATTTTTATTAATCAAAATTAATAGCATAACTGTACCAATTGTGGTGACAAACAATCCCCATAGTATGTAGTAGGGAATAGTACTACTGACGCCAATTAGTGTCGGTGCAATATAAATAAGCATTCCAAATAAGCTGACGATCATTGTTGTGGTCGCTCTGATGCGACCAACTTCTTCATTCGGCGCTAAGACGAGAACGTGCCCGTCGCACAGCGCTCTTCCAAGCGCAAACATGCCACCAAGAAGTGCATACGTAATCATAAGTAGCGGGACATTTCGAAGGCTGGCAAATCCCACCATTAAGATGCCAACCAAGATAAGGAGAATTAGCTCGTAGTGGGCCTTAGAGAATATCTTTGACTGCGTTGCGGCCGTGGCAAGAATTGCACCGCCGCCAACAGCCCAAGCTGTTTCTAGAAGGCCATAGACGTCACTCCCCCTGTTTAGGGTATCCTTTACAAATCCGGGAACAAGAACATTAGCCATCTGCGATGTTGAGAAAAAAAGCCCAATGCAAACAATAGATAATGAAAGTTTTCTATCTCGAAGTATGACTGATACACCGTGTTTCCACGCTTGGAATATTTCTACAGAGCGTTTTTGGGGGCCGTTCTGATATGCAGAAAAAACTGTTTGGATAATGAACAATTGCAAGACCATCAGAAAACCCATGACGCAAATTGACCAACCTGCATCAAGGTGATGGAGTAAAAGCCCCCCGGCTCCTGTCCCTAAGAACATACCAACCTGGCGACCAATAGAAACTCGAATGGAAAGTTTCATTCGTCGCTGTTCAACGACCGCTTTTTGGATAATGCCGTCAAGCGCTCCTGCGTTCAGTATTGTGCCGATAGAAAACAAAAACGTGTATGCAAACAACCAGGGAATTTTCGTGGGCGCTGCAAGTGTGCCAAACGCCAGTACCAGAACTGCAAAAACACGTAAACCTTGGCCAACGCGAATGACTGATAAGCGATTTCGACTATCTGATACGACCCCGGCAAAGATGGAGAAAAGCAGTGACGTGGCGCTGCCAACAAAAAAAAGTTGCCCAACTAGCCTGATAGACCCCTCAACAGTCGCGATCCATGAAACAACAACGAGGCTCAACCCGATTGAAAACATAGAGGCGAAAACGAAGATTAGGATAGAAAACTCGGCGAGAAGGCTCGTATTTTCTTGGATAAAATCATAAGCTTCGCGTTGTTTTTCCACCGAGATATTGACTCAAATGTTCGAGTAATCTGATTACTTAAAACTGTGAATTCGTTGTCTACATGACATGTCCTGTTTTAACTGCGTTCTTGGAAACGCTTCTAAGGTAATTTCGCGTTTCTTCGTGGCCTTCGATGGGGTCTTCAAAAATGTCCCTTGCATGAAAGCCATTTGCGTTATTCAAGACGATCATCCGTCGTGACTTCTGAGCGGCGGCATATCGGAATGGATTTTCCGAAAGCTCAGACTGAAATGCTTTGAAACGACCTGTATAATCGGGGCTACCGCACCTCTTGCCAGCAAACGTTCCATTTATGAACGTTGTGATCCTTCCATCATCGGTTTCTTTAAAAATTGAAGTCTGAACTTTTCGCTCCACGACATTTTCAATTTTCGCTCCGGCTGTTCCGTAAATGGTCGGCGTCAATGAGAAAATAAAGTCGTCATCGAAACCGATGCTTTCAACATGCCTCGAAAGATTGCTTACGGAATTAGTCGGAATCCAATAGAAGTTCCCACAGTTCCGATAGTTGATAAAAGTATTGTATATCGAAATGTATCTTGGAACGCTGAGCTCCTTTTCTCGAACAAGGCCATCTGAATGAAAACCAAGTATATCTGTCGGCGAAATATCCAAAAGCCCAGCCTGATTTAAAGCCTCGTCGCTCTTATATGAAGCGCTAAACATCGTAAAAGGCGTTTGATTTTCGATGTCTTTTGCTGGTTGCATCAACGAAGATGTGAGGGCGATTGAGACGAGTGCTCCTGCGATTGCATCATCAGTTAGATCGTCATAAATCGACGGGACGTCAATTGCGGCAATGCCACAATCATTGTCCTGCAAACAGGATTCAATTTTTCCCAGAGTATCAGAAAAAGCACTCCACATCTCCAAAGCTAAACATGTCAGGGTAGTATCGTCGCGGGTGTCTGCCAGTGAGCGCAATTCTCCATCTACTTCAAGGAGGTCGTGGCAAAATTGGTGCACCGTTCCTTCGTTAAGATCGTATGAGGGCGCTTTGACGTTTGTGTTTGCGTTTAGCATGAAGACGATTTCCCGTAACTCAGTTTCTTAGTCGTGCTTTAGAGGGGAAAACCCCAATGGGTTCCTCCCCAACGCTGACAGATCAAGAAAGCGTAGAATCTGTGCATTCCGGTCGTGTCAAACTCAGCTTAACTCCTTGAGTAAGACGCCGTACAGAAACTTTGTTGACGATTGGCTCGCCTTTGCCAGAGCTATTGGTCTGCATTTCATTCTCCTTTAGTGGGGGAAGAGGTTGGAACAAGTTCAGATCTTGAACTACAGCTATAGGCTGCAAAGTTGTTAAACTGCTATATTTTGGTGTATTTATGACGATGATTTGAATTTCCGTGCAAAAATACCGCGCCAAGGCCGCAATCCGGCAACCGGCGAAACGATCCAGATCGCGGCATCGAAGAAACTCTCCTTCCCACCCGCAAAAGCGGGGTCCATTAGGACTCAGTGATAATTTGCGGGTTCCGGAAATTCCCGGACAGCTCCCGGAGTGGAATTTATCGGTCGGTTCTCGGCTGCGCCGTTTTGGCAATGTGGTTTCTTTTCAATGCATTGAGCGAGCCCATGCCAAGACGGAAGCAAGCGAGGAGAACGACAGTGAAAGACATTCGATCGATCCTGCGCCTAACCTTTGACCAGGGTCTTTCAGTGCGGGAAGTGTCCAAGCGGCTGAAGATCAGCAAGACAACGGTTTCCGCCTATCTGTACCGGGCTCGAGAGGCAGGACTTTCCTGCTGGCCGCTTCCCCCAGGCCATGAAGATGACGCGACTCTGGAACGGCTTTTGTTCCGGCGCGCCGGCCGACCGCCCCTAGATCTGAGCGAGCCGGATTGGGCCAAGGTCGCCCGGGAGCTGAAGCGCAAGGGTGTGACGCTGACGCTGCTGTGGTAGGAGTACCGTACCGCCCATCCTGATGGTTATGGCTTACCTGGTTCTGCGACCGGTTCGCGGCGTTCCGGAAGAAGACGAGCGCGACCTTCCGCAACCGCTACGAGGCGGGCGCGGTGATGCAGACCGACTATGCGGGCCAGACGGTGCCGATCGTCGATCCGGCCACCGGCACGGTTCATGCAGCACAGATCTTCGTTGCGGTCCTGGGAGCCTCTTCCTACACCTTCGCCCTTGCAAGTCTCAGCCAGAAACTGCCGGACTGAATCGACGGCCAGATGCGGGCGCTGACCTTTTTCGGCGGCGTAACGGACAGCCTGGTCTGCGACAACCTGATGGCCGCCGTTGCCAAGGCACTATGGTTCGAGCCGACGCTGAATGCGACGTTTGAGGCTTTTGCCGAGCACTACGACACCACGATCCTGCCGGCACGCAGCCGCAAACCGCGGGACAAGGCCAAGGTCGAAGGCGCCGTGCTGATCGTGGAGCGCTGGATCCTCGCCCGGCTGCGGAACCGGACCTTCTTCTCGCTGACCCAACTCAATGCCGCGATCGCCGAGCTTCTGGAGGATCTGAACAACCGACCGATGCGTCACATCGGCAAAAGCCGCCGCGAACTGTTCGAGGAGTTGGAGAAGGCGGCCCTCAAACCCCTGCCGGATACGCCCTTCGAATATGCCGAGTGGAAGACCGCCAAGGTTCATCCCGATTACCATGTCGAGGTCGACAAGACCTTCTATTCCGTTCCGCACTCCCTCATCGGTCGGAAGGTGGACGTACGGCTCAAGCGCCGCGTGGTCAAGATTTTCCACGAGCACCGGCGTGTTGCCAGCCATGTTGGGGTGGGTTGAAAGTACGTGTAAAAAGTTCACACAGGCGACCTTCTTAAGGATCTAATACGTTTAACGATTTCACCAACGCGACCGCGACTAGCCTTTTCGTCAATTTTTCTATGAATTTGCCGCACACTGAGATCAGTTGATGCTGCGAGCGTTTCGATTTCCGCGATTAGCCGAGGAGCAAGCGGCGGTCGCCCGAGATGTTTGCCGCGCGCGGCGGCCGCTTTCATGCCGGCGGAAACGCGCTCACTGATCAGTGAAGATTCCAGTTCAGCCATGGCACCAATGATAGTGAACATTGCCTTGCCCATCGGGCTCGCGGTATCAATCTGATCCTGGACGCTGATGAAGCGCACGCCGAGGTGATCGAATTCCTCTAGAGCGGTTAAAAGGTGGCGGGTGGAGCGCGCGAAGCGGTCGAATTTCCAGACCAGGACGCAATCGACTTCGCGATTGCGGACGCTCGCCATAAGTGCGTTGAGCTGGGGTCGCCCTTCGCGGCGACCTGAGACGGCGATGTCGCAGTAGTCTCCAACAATCACCAGCCCGGCGCGATCAGCATAACCAAGCAAGCCATCATATTGCAGATCGGGTTTTTGGTCTGGTGTGGAGACCCGCAGATAAAGGGCTGTCCGGCTTTGGCCGTGGTTTTGTCGCTTATATCGTCCGTAAATGTCTTCCTTTTCGGACGTCGAAACGCTATCACCTAACGCCTTCAAATTACGCATGTTTCGCCAAGCCTCCGGCGGACCCTTTTCCGGACACCTTATGACAGCGATTGACCGTACCGCCTACCCGCGTCCGGGCGCTCCTCTGACGACAGAGGAATTGGACGCCCGCTACCACCTGAATGAAACCGACCTGTTCTTTGTTCGCGACAAGGCATCCAGCGACGCCGGTCGCCTGACGCTGGCGACCTTGTTGAAGGGCCGGCAGGACCTTGGCTATTTTCCAGCGCTGTCCGCTGTTCATGCCGACACCGTCACCCATCTGGCGGCGCAATTGGATTTGGCGACAGCAACACCGTTGCTCGATGAGACCCGTCAAAAGACGATGCTCCATCACCACCGAACCGCAGTGCGTACCCATCTCGGCGTGTCGCCATTTTCTGAGACGGCCGAACAATTGGTTTCGGACGCCGTGCTTGCGTCGGCTGAAATGATGAGCGATCCGGCAGACCTGATCAATCGAGCCATCGAAGCCTTGGGTAAGGCCTCGATCGATTTGCCGGCCTTCAGCACGCTGGACCGGCTGGTCAACCATCTGCGAACACAGGTACACACGCGCATATATGAGCAGGTCACGGCACGATTGACACCGAATATTGCCATGTTGCTGGACGAACTGTTGAAGGTTCCGAGAGGAGCGGTAACAACGCCTTTCAACCGATTGAAACAGACGCCTGGGCCGGCGCGACCTGAGACGATCAAGCTGTGGACGGAACGCCTCGACTGGCTGACCAGCCTGGTTGATCCCGATCCGCTCCTGGACGACATCAGCCACACCAAGCTCCGGCAATTTGCCTCTGAAGCCCGTGCCTTGGAGGTAAGCGAACTTTTGGCCATTACCCAGCCGGGCCGGCGCTATGTTTTGGTCCTGAGCCTTCTGCGACAGGTCCGTGCGCAATGTCGTGATGAACAGCGGACAGCGATGGAAAAACTTCGTGACGAAGCGCCGGAGAGGTAGTGTCGTGATGGATCGTCGCGCACTCGAAGTTTGTGTCTTCATTCATCTGGCTGTTGCCCTGCAGGCAGGTGACTTGTTCGTCGTCAGCGCCGAGACCTTCGATGACTACCGGACACAGCTCCTGCCTTGGACGGATTGCGAGGGGCGGCTGGCACACTATTGTGAAGCGCTTGGTCTTCTCCCCAGAGCGGCGAACAGTTCGTACAGCAGTTGCGGCGGGAGTTGGCGGTGACTGCAAAAGCGGTCGACGCCGGCTTTCCTTCCAACGCCGAACTGACCATTGACACCAAGGGCGTTCCACATCTGAAGCGGCTCAAGGCCAAAACCGTGCCCAAAGGACTGCCTGCATTCGAGATGGAAGTCCATGCCCGCATGCGCGAGCGCCACTTGCTCGATATTCTCAGGGACGGTACTTCCTGGACCAGCTTCACGCGCCATTTCGGTCCGCCGTCCGGAGCCGATCCAAAGCTGCAAAGAGCCGAGCAGCGCTATGTCTTCACCACATTCGGGTACGGTTGTAATCTCGGCCCGGTCCAAGCCGCACGTCATGCTCCCACTATAGCCAGCGCCAATACCTTGCGCCGGCTTAATGCCCAACATATCAGCACGCCCAAGCTCGAAGCTGCGATGACGGACGTGATTGACGCCTACAATCGTTTCGCCTTGCCGAAGCTCTGGGGTGCCGGCCGCGCCGCGATCGCCGATGGAACCCATGTGCCGCTGCGCGAAAACAATTTGCTGGGCGCTCTCCACATCCGTTACGGCGCCTATGGCGGCATCGCCTATCACCATATCGCCGACAACTATATAGCGCTGTTCACCACCTTCATTCCATGCGGTGTCTGGGAAGCTGTCCATATCTTCGACGGTCTCATGAAAAACCGTTCCACGATCCAGCCGGATACCCTCCATGCCGACACCCAAGGTGAAAGCGAACCTGTCTTTGGCCTTTCCCGTCTTTTGGGCATTATGCTGATGCCGAGGATGCGCAATTGGGGCGACGCCACCTTCTATCGACCGGATAAAGCGGTGCGCTACCTTAACATCGACAGCATCTTCACCCGCGAAATCGACTGGCGTCTGATCGCAACGCATTGGCAGGATATGATGCAGGTGGTCCTCTCCATCCAGGCCGGGTTTGTCTTGCCCTCCATGTTGCTGCGCAAACTGGGATCGCACAACCGCAAAAGCCTACTATACCAAGCCTTCCGTGAACTCGGCCGCGTCGAGCGGACGCTGTTTCTGCTGCGCTATATCGCCAATCCCGAGATCCGGCGCACTATCCGCGCCGAAACCACAAAAATCGAATCCTTCAACGATTTCCTTGACTGGGTCACGTTCGGTGGCCCCGTCATCAAGAGCGGCGATCCGGTCGAGCAGGAAAAGCAGATCAAATATGCCAGTCTGGTTGCCAACGCCATCATGCTTTCAAATGTGGCCGACCTGACCGAGGCTCTTGCCTCAATGGCCACCGATGGACATCAGGTCACGCCAGAACTCGCCGCCACCCTCAGCCCCTACACTCGCAAGCACATTCGCCGCTTCGGAAAATATGAGCTCAACATGGATGACCAGCCCGCTCCGCTCCTGCCAAGGCCGTTACCCTTCGAAACGCCCTTGTGAACTTTTTACACGTACTTTCAACCCACCCCCAGTCAGTTCGTCAAGCGTCAGGTCACCGTTCTCCGAGACGTGAGACCTCAGCCATTCGTGCTGGCTGGAAAGCTTACCCACGCCGGGATTGCCCTGACGTTTGGGCCCAAGTGAGCCTGTCTCGCGCTTCAGGATCACCATGTCGTTGACGAACCGTGGCGAAACACGGAAATGCGCCGCAGCAGCCCGGTGCGAATGACCCTCTTCGACAAACGCAACAACACGCTCTCGCAACGCCAAGGGATGCGGCTTACCCATCACTCTTCTCCTTCAAACGCCGAAAGAGAATCAGAAAGCAACTGATTTGGAAACCTTGAATCGCATCAAAAGCGACACGCTTTAACAATCAAAACGGACCACTCAACTGGGGCTGAACATGGGTATGACTCTCGGGGACCGGAAGTCGTTCCGGATAGCCAGGGCGTTGTGCGAAAAAACGCAATCCGCGGATAGAAGTCTTCGCGACCGCGGGCCACCGAGTCCGGGGCATTAAGAGCATTCCTTTGGGAGCAGGGCAGATTGCGTCCCACTGTATGTCTGTAACTGAGAATGCCTCGACCATTTCTCCGTTGGACACATAGTAAGCAATTTGCCCCATTTAGCCTCCTGTTATGCCAATGGCCGGAACCTTGGGCAGACCAACGAAGCTGCTTTTATATGAGCATTCTCAATTCAGAAGTGTGGTTCCGCTTATACCATTTCGGTATCCAAAGACCCTTGCCAAAAGAACAACGGATTGTCACCTCCCCGCCCAACTCGATCACACGGTCACAGTCACAAACTACGGCGTCTAAGTCTGAACTTGCCTCACCATGAGCCATCGATGCTGGAGCGCCAAGCTCCACCAGTCGATTCGCCGCTGATATTCGGCGGTCGGCAGATTGGAAATCTAAGAGCCATATTCAAAAGTTCAGGAAACGAAACAATAAGTTGCGAGCCTTCGGATCATTAGCTTGATGCTTGCGATGTTGAGCCATGCAGTCGAGCTTTTGATGGAAGTCTCGCAATCCTTTGCCAGCCGGCGGCAAATGGTCAAGCCATGCGAATGTGCGCTCCACCACCCATCTGCGGGGCAAAACTTTGAAGCCTTTGGCGGCGTCGGAGCGTTTGATGATCTCTATCGTCCAGTTGCCGTTGCCCACCAAGGCGGCGTGAAGCTTTTCACCGGCATATCCGCCATCGGCAAACACATGGCGCAGCCAAGGGA
>NZ_CANMNP010000043.1 GCF_947499295.1 uncultured Roseibium sp. | reverse complement strand
TCGCCATGGTTCGCGAGAAAGCCGGGCAGGGGGTGAAAGTCGCGGTTCTCCCGGAGAGCGCTTTAGGACTATGGACGCCGACGACAGAACGGCTCTGGACGGATGCCTTGTCGGATCTGTCAGTGACGGTGATCGGGGGCGCCGCGGCCATTCAAAAGAGTGGCTATGACACGGTGATGGTGGAGATCTCAGGAAGCGGTGCGCGGATCCTCTATCGAGAACGCATGCCGGTGCCGGTTTCCATGTGGCAGCCTTGGCGCAGGCTCACAGGAGACGGCGGAGGAGCCAACGCCACCATATTCGACAATCCAGTTATGCAGGTCGCGGGCTATCGCGCAGCGCCGTTGATCTGCTACGAGCAGTTGATTATCTGGCCTGTCCTGCAATCCATGGCTATGAACGCCGATATCATCGTGGCGATCGCCAACGGCTGGTGGACGGGCGGAAGCAACATTACCGCTATTCAGCGTGCCAGCGTCACAGCCTGGGCAAAGCTGTTCGACGTTCCGCTGGTGATCGCATTCAACGAGTGAAGCCATGATAGATGCCGCCCTGATTGAACAGTGTGCCGACCCTTCCTTGACCTCAGCCATCGTTGAGGAATTCATCGCGGCGGCAGGATCGGAGGACCCGTTGAACGTGACCGTTCGGGCCGGATCGAAGACGTTTCTGGTTCGGCAAGCTAAGTCTCCGCAAGAGGCCATGAAGCTGGTTCAGGATCACCTCGGCAAAGCCGTCGTGCGCGTCGGGCTCACGCAATATCCCGTTGGCATTGGCGTCACCGACAAGTCCCAGGTCACGGCGGATGTGTTCGACACCTGCAACAACATCAAGATCGGGACCGCCCTGTTTGCCCGCGTCTATCGGGTCGTGACGAAATGGTATGGCACACCGGTTCAAGAGGCGTTCGAAGACGCCATTGAGGCATACCAAACTGGGTATTTCGACGGCGAGTATGTGTTCACGGCGAAAGACCCAGGAGAGAGCGTTGAGCTGGCGGCTCCGGACCCGGCCGCCTCAACGGAAGGCGCGCCGGTGCCAGAGGCTGACAACGCGGGTCCGGACCCCAGGAATGAACTCCGGCAACAGCTATGGGCGCAGGATCCAAACAAGGCGGACATTGGCGTTGATCTGTCCGGAATAGGGGACTTCAACAGAGAATGACCAGCCACATCGTTATTGCCGTATATCTCTGTGCTGCGACGTGCCAGCCGCAGCAATTGCGCGTTTGGGACGGCGACAGTTTCCTGATCGGCATGAAACACGGCTCGGAGCGCGTGCGCATCCTCGGCCTGGACACTGCGGAGATCGAGGGAAAGTGTTCCTATGAGATCCAGATGGCACAGAAGCCAAACGCCGGCTCGCCGAGCTGGCGGACGGCCAGCGCATTCAGATCCTCCGAAATGGCAAGGACAAGTATGGCCGCACCCTCGCAAGGGTCTTGGTCAACGGCAACGATGTAAGCCAAATTCTCATCAACGAAGGGCTTGCCCGGCCGTGGCGCAGACATCGCGAGCCGTGGTGCTAATCTTTGGACTTTTTGTTGCGCCGAAGAAGCTCCATTGGATCCACATCAAGCGCCAATGAAATCTCATAGATCGTAATAATCGTGGGATTCCGCTTCCCGCGTTCCAGGCCGCTCAAGTATTGCTGGCTGATGCCAGTAGCCGCCGCAACGTCTTCCTGCGTCATATTCCGCTCGTCTCTCAGGCGGGCAAAGTTTTTTCCAACCAGGCGGCGCATGTCCATGCGCCCTTGATTGGCAGCTTACAAAATTAAAGTTTATCAACTATAATATGTATTTTGGGGTAAGCGTCGCCCGAAAACGCGAATTTTGGGAACCACTCGTAGTAGTGCGCGCGAAGCTATCGCGGAAATTTTGCCTGCTGTAGAAAAGTAATAAGACAACTACAGCACGCAAGCGACGAAGGGGTGCAAGGTGAGGAATATAAAATCGAAAAGACAAACAAGCGAAGCTGACATTCACATCGGGTCCAGAATTCGGATGCGGCGAATGATGATGCATATGTCGCAAGAACTACTCGCGTCGAACCTTGGATTGACCTTCCAACAGATCCAAAAATATGAAAAGGGAGCAAACAGGGTTGGCGCTGGACGATTGCTCGATATCGCAATCATTCTGCGCGTGCCGATCTCGTTCTTTTTTGAAGGCGCACCAAGGGCAGAGCTGCTTCCCGATGCGACCAGCGACGTTGCCAGTGATGCAACTGAACTGGTGCAATTCCTGACAGACAAAGATGCTGTTAGATTGAACGTTGCGTTCAAGGGGATCGCGGATAAGGCCGTGCGGGACAAGCTTGTAAATCTAACCGTGGCGATCGCCAACGATACGGATGAGGCCTAATCGGCCGCATCTATATTCAATTTGCGTTGAGACCATGTGCTTTCGCGCCAAGCTTTGTTTTCCAAAAGGCTTCTCGCGCAAGAATTTCCGTCCACGACATATCCGGGGAAGCGACCTCTAATATCGACACGCTGTAATCCCGGTGACCATGTTCCTTTAAAAGCAAATTCCCACCATGGCCGTTCGCAATGTAGTCGCGCCATCGGGCCATAAAACCGTCGTGTCCAGTCGCAGAGCCCACATATTGGCGGCCGTCATCAGTCACCAATAGGTAGACTCCTCCGACCGATGCCAATGCGGCTTGCCAAGTTTGTGGCAAATAAGCGATCTCGCTCAGCCTACGCATGAAGCCTGAAAAGCCTGGAAACGGCGGTTCGTGGGCGGTCATTCGGATTTCCAGAATTTCCTTCGGTTGTCGATGGCTCCATTGGGACCAGGCCCGTGTTGAGGACGGGGCTCCCCATCGGATTAGAATGCGTTCGGAGAATTCCTGGCCTTCCTCAATCCATTCCAGATCGAATGCGTCGAGATCCGGTTTGCCGTGTTCGCTTTCGAGAACCCGCTCGTCCTGAAAAGTGGGCAACCGCGTTCCGTCCCAAGGCCATTGATCCAATATTCGGGTCGACCCCAAGAACAGCGCTGTAGCCGATCCATCCGGCAAAGTCGGACCGGGTATGAAATGACTGGCTATTTTGGCGCCGGTGTAAGGGGAGGGATTCTGTTTTTGAAAACTGGCGAAGCTGGCAAATGCGTTTGGGCCGCGTTGCCAGTGTGCAACGCCTCGCTGATCGTGTCGCAACAGACGAACGGTTTCGGTGGGCAGTTCCAATTTTTCCAAAAATTCTTTGAAATTGAACATGGATAAACTCGCACAATAGGTTAACAGACGTGACTAGTGTTTTATTCTTTGCTGATGCTCGTCACGAATGACCGCTTCGGGCAATAAATCCAAGTTGGACATTCATAGATTTTCGGCCCGATCTGTAAGGCTGCCGTTCGTCGCGTGACGTGCGACGTATCCTGAATCAAGGTTGTGCTTTGCGGCCTGGTGCCCGTTAGAGCTAACTAACATGAGCGACGTGCTCTCCGGTTGGAAGTCCAACGGAAATCCGTCGTTAATGGGGCAAAATCGAAACTGCATAACCTCCTTACAGGTCGCCGTCGTCGAACTTGGCGAAAAATCCGCCAGGTTGGATGACAGTCTGCAATGGAAAGGCTAGATCTAACACTCCTTGAGGCGTTAATTCGAGGCACAGGTCAGGCGCACATCATGGACGACTCCAACCAATCATTTTCCGAACGCTTTGGCTATCGCGGACCTGATGCTGAGATTACGATCCGCGAAGATGCACCCGAGATCGTCCGCGACGGGATCTTGATGCTTGGTTATGACGCTGGCTTTGGGCCGGACGGGATGCGAGAGCTTCTTTGTACCGTGTTGCTGAAGCGTCCTGGTCCCGGGAATTGGTCGCCAGGCAATGTTGAACACGAAGTGTCTGGGCTGATTGACGCCGCACCTTGGTACAAGGTTTACGACTTCGCTGAACGGCTATATCGGATGATCGGAGAACGTGACTACGACGGTGCGGCGCGTCAACGGTTTCAAAACCAACTGAACCAGCTTTTCCGCGAGCAAAGTGTTGGCTGGGAGATGAAAGAGGGCATTCTCGTCGCACGCGGTTCAGAGGCTTTTGCCATGGCTACAGGCCACGCGACAGAAGTTATGGCGAGATCCGGAGCGCCTACCGCAGCGAATGAGATCCACGAGGCTCTTCGCGATATCTCCCGTCGTCCGAAGGCAGACATTACCGGAGCCGTCCAGCACGCAATGGCCGCGCTTGAATGCGTTGCCCGTGAAGTCGATGGAAGCAACGATACGCTCGGCCAAATCATCAAACGGCTTGAACTGCCGGTACCAATGGACGGCGCTCTCCATAAACTTTGGGGGTTCGCCTCTGAACAGGGACGGCACATTCAGGAAGGCCGGGAACCGGCGTTCGAAGAGGCAGAACTCGTTGTGACGGTGGCAAGCGCCGTCAGCGTATATTTGCTTCGTCGTCGAGACGAGACCGCCGTCTGAATTCTAGGCGGCAATTTTGACGATCGTCCGAAAATTGTTGAACTCATAACCTGGGCGGACTATCTTCCATATTAACAACACCCCCCAGGCGACCGGTCTTCGGACCGAGCTCAATACCGGGGGGTTACTTTTTTGTGGGGCCACGTGCGATTTTCCAAGGCCGCAACGACGATTGACGAACAAGTCGCGCTGATCCAGGAACGGGGAATGCAGGTCGACGACATCGAAGCTGCCAAGAAGTGGCTCGAAGGTGTCGGATATTACCGCATGAGCGCCTATTGGCTCCCGTTCGAAGAGCCTCCTGCCGAAGACCAGACACGAAGTAAGAAGTTCAGGCCCGGCACGAACTTCACGAAAATCCACGACCTCTACGTGTTCGACCGACGACTGCGTGTTGTCCTCCTTGAAGCGATCGAGAGGATCGAAATCCATGTCCGGTCGCGCTGGACCTACCGCATGTCGCACGCATATGGATCTCACGCGCATTTAGATCACAACCTGTTCGCCGGGGCGACAAACCACGCCGAACAGCTCGTTCGGTTGGCACGAGCCGTAGAGAAATCGGAAGAAACCTTTATCCAGCATTATCGAACCAAATACACGGAGCCGTTCTCGCCGCCACTCTGGGCCTCGACGGAACTGATGACGATGGGCGAGCTGTCAAAATGGGTTCAGGCCACGAAGGACAACTCGATCAAGTCTGCAGTTGCCCGGGATATCGGCCTGCCGACACGTGAAACTCTGGAAGGTACCCTCCAGGTGTTCGCCTACGTCAGGAATATCTGCGCTCACCATGGTCGTCTGTGGAATCGCAGGCTGGTGAAACGGTTGCCATATATCCGGCGGTATCGCAATGACCTGGTCATCGCCGCCGTTCAAGGGCAACAGCAACCGGATAATCGGATCTACAACGTCATCGTTGTCCTGTTGCAGCTTCTTCATTCGCAGGCTACCGACAGCACCTATTTCGCTCGTCTGCGCGACCTCGTTGACGACATCGAGGATCAGGACAGGACGTCGATGGGTTTCCCCGACGATTGGCGAGACCAAGCGTTGAAGACCCGTGAGCGCTCGGCGCTCCGGTCAATTTATCCGCGGCCGCAGAGGCTAGGGCTTTTCCACCTGTGCCAAATGCAGCCGCAACACTGCGGGCTGGCGAGTGCCCGGCATCGGAGGCTGCTCTCCCAGCTTGATAAGAACCTGACGCCAATCCGGCCGCGCCGATCCCGGCTCCGGCAATTCCCCCCGCCACGCTGGCAGTTTGCCGGAATGCCGCGCCAGCGTAGTAGGATGTCCCTTGTCCGGATCTAATGACTTCCATAAGCTCGCGTCCCCAATAGTGGGCACTGCCACAGGCTTCCATCGCAACCAAGCACTTTGGTTGGGCCGTAAAGAAACTCAGAACCTGGCTACGCCGCAAGCGCCTGCAGAAAACAACTCCTCCTGACGGGTCTGCCCCATGAGAGCTATGGATGGATCTGGTGTTTGGGTGATTTGAATGACGGCGGTGCATCTGGTTGGATTGGCGTTGCCAAACATCCGACCCACCATAAGGACGCACCACCATAAGGACGCACCACCATAAGGACGCACCACCATGGACGAGACTACCATCATCGATTTTACCGGTCGAGACGTGATCGCTGATCCGTTGACCGACCTTCTTCGCAAGGGGGCACGGGAGCTTCTGCAAGCGGCTGTTGAATTTGAGAGAGATGCTTTTCTGGCAGAGTTCGCTGAGCGGCGGACGTCAGATGGCCGCGCGGCGGTTGTTGGCAGCGGTTATCACCCGGAACGCGCCGTTCAGACGGGGATTGGGCCGGTCACTGTCAAAGTGCCGAAAGTTCGGGCGAAGGACGGTAAACCGGTGACGTTCCGCTCGGTGCTTGTGCCGCCCTATGTGCGTAAGGCCAAATCCATCGAAGCCGCGCTGCCTTGGCTCTATCTCAAAGGGATTTCGACAGGCGAGATGGACGCCGCGCTGAAAATCCTTCTCGGCCCTGAGGCCACGGGCTTCTCTGCCAAGACGATATCGCGTCTCAAAGGCCAATGGGCCGAAGAATACGAGGATTGGCGCAAGGCGGATCTGAGCCGCGATGAATGGGTCTACATCTGGGCAGATGGCATCTACAGCGGTCTGCGCGGAGCCGATGACAGGCTGTGTGTGTTAGTCGTCATCGGCGTCAACGCACGCGGAGAGAAGCATTTCCTGGCCATTGAAGACGGCGTTCGCGAAAGCACCCAGAGTTGGCGTGAGGTTGCTGTCCCTTCAACATCGTGGACTGAGCGCGCCGAAACTGGCCACAGGCGATGGCTCCGTGGTTTTGGTGTTTGTCCTGGTAGAGCGGTGTCATGCTCATGTATTTTCGGGCAGACCATTTGCCGGCTGCGATATGCCTGAGCCTGGCCGCGGCCAGGTTCAGGCATGATTGACCGTCCGGGAACGCCCCGACGACCCGCGTTCGCCGCCGGATCTCCTTCATGATCCGCTCCAGAGGATTGTTGGTTCTGATCTTGCGCCAATGGCTGTCCGGAAAGCCGTAAAAGGTCAGTGTCTCGCCAATGCTCTCCACAAGTTCTCGGCAGGCGTCGGAGATGATCAGCTTCACACCGCTCAAACCCCGGTCAACCAAATGGCGCAGAAAGTTCGACCAGCCGGACTTGTCTTCCTTGGCGCCCTCGCAAATGCCAAGGATCTCCCGGTAACCTTCGGAATTCACCGCACTGGCCACCAGCAGCGAGACATTCCGGACTTCTCCGGCCCACGTCCGCTTCATCACGATCCCATCCAAGTAAAGATAGGGATGCTCGCCTTCGATCGGACGGTTCCGCCATTCCTCGATCTTGGCATAGATCTTCTTGTTCAGATTGGAAACCGTACCGGGACTGACACGCGTGCCCCATAAGGCCTCGGTGATGTCTTCTACCCGGCGCACTGAAACGCCCGCCAGGTACATCTGCATCAAGGCTTCCTCGACGCTGCATTCCCGCCGTTGGTAGCGCTCGATGATGGCCGTCTCGAACGTCTGACGCCGAAGCTTCGGCATCTTCAGCTTCACTTCGCCCGCTTTGGTGTGCAGCGAAGGACGTCAGGACACGCGGGCGTGCAGCCGGAAATCGCGCTTTGCCAGGTCGATACCGATGATGGGAACCTCGGACATAGATGTTCTTTTCCTCTGTGATGGCTTCGGCACTCATCACATTGGAACATTGAGAAGCCGTCGGGAGGGGGCATCCACGCCATCAACAGAGCCCATTTGATGTCTATTGGGGGCCTCTATCGGTCAATGGGATTATCACATTGTTGTGTTCATCTCTATAAGGTCTGTCCGCGAGGAATAGGGTGTAAGCTGGTGACAACATAACGTGTTTAGTCTCAAGGGTGGGAGGCGAGTTCATGAGTGACACTGCGCCAAATCTGTCCGAGTCGATTTCAAGACAAAATCCATTCCTGGTTGCAGCAAAACTTCCTCCTGGCCCCAGAACCGCTGAAACGACAGTGTGTTGAGTGTATGCATCTCCAACGTTCATTGCATGTAGTTTATTCCTATCAACACGGTTCATGGTGACGAATCTTCTCGGTTTTTCGAAAATATCTGGTCCCATAAGGGTTTTATTATCATCTTTGACCGTAGACATCTTATCGAGCCCTGAGTGCAGAGTTGCCAAATAGGGTAAATATGACAATCTGTCTTGGATATTATTGGGATTGTTTTGATCCGTACTGGTTCTCAGGGTATGGTTCGCATGGACGAAGATATTGTTCGCAGACTCGTGATTGGCCCGTTCTGCCGGTAACTGAGCATTGTTACCACTAAAATTCTGCATGTGATGATCATATCTTTGCCAATAAGTTATGGCAGCTGCTTCATTGTTGGTAAGTTTGTTTACGGTAGAAATATATCTCTTGGCGGCTGCAATCCTATCCCGAAAATCCGGGCTGCTCAGTGCATGTGAATTGCTGCTACTAGAGCCGTGACCATTTACAGTTTGGATTTCACTCATCATTAATCTAGAAACATTTGCGGCAACAGACAACCAAGCCCGACTCGCAGCCATAGCCACTTTGGAGTTTGCTGAGTTTCGATAGGGCACATGTGACCCTCTCGTGACATAGTTTGAAATTGCATTGTCTGCTTTTTCAGACAACTTTTTTGCTTGCTTCATAAGAGAATGGAGTTCTGATTTTATTGTTCTTGTGTTTCTACTATCGGATCTAGAAGGATGTGTCTTGCTGTCAACAAACTCAATCAAGTCACTGGTTGTGGTTTCCCCACCGGGTAATCCTCTTCCCATGGTTGCCCAACGATGCGAGTATTTGTCGCCGTCCGAAAATGCGTGACCTCCGTTGATGCCGAAGGTGGCATGACTCTCGTTTAACTGGAATTTTTGGTGAACCATCGCCAAGAAACGGTTCTCCAACCCTTGCTTTGACCGATGTTGCGCAGGAATTTCCGTCTCATTCAGCCCAGTAAGAAGCCCCATGAGCTGACCGTATTGCATGGACGATAACCGGGATAGGCTCGAATCGCTGTTTCCAAAATGCTTCGCTGACGGAATATGATTGCCAGCAGAAACCGAAAAACTCTTTTTCCTCAAATATTCGTCAGTAACTCCGCCTTTCATCTTCGGTTGCAGGGTCCAGTTCTGAGTTTTATCTGAGCGGGTGGCCACAAGTCCAGTGGCGGGCTTGCCCTCAAGGTTTATTACATCAGCACGATGACCGGATGTCTCGTGGACTTTTGTTTGAGCTGCGTCACCAATGACAGCATTTTGAACATTCCCATTGGTCGGGTTAATTGCGTCGACAATCTTGGTTGAGGTTTGCGAAGTCTTTAAAGCTTCCGCAAACACATTGCTTGTATTCTTGTTCGATTTGGCGTGTGATCCCGTGTCTGGAGAAGCATCGCTCACCTTTGCAGAAGTCTGTTTGGCATAAGCATTGACTTTCTGGCTGATGGAGTTTTGGGAAGGTACGACTTGCTGCTGTGATTGGGGAGAGGTAGGCGTAATGGTCATTGCAATAATCCTGTTCGTGGATTGCGAAACTGATGTGAGCAAGCATTGCTCTTCACATCAAATGGAGTCGGACCATACGAGCTTTCACGACAATTGATGTCCTGACAGAGACTTTTGTGAAATTCCAAGATATCGAGCGTACAATAAACTTGAGTAATGTTCTAATAAGAGTGGGTTTAGATCTTCGCAGGCCGAAAACTCATCATTGTTGGTATTGGTTAAGGAAAATTCGAAGATAGCACCATCCCGGTGGGCATTGTCATTTGTGGACAGCCCCTGATTTGCAAGAGTTTTCTTTTGTGATTGCGCTGGCAGAGGCGCCGCAAGTGGCCGACTTTTAACCGCCCATTGGCCTGATTTTGCTCCGCCGTTGATACGAAAGCGCGGTGCCGGACCTTTGTTTTCAAAAACTCAATCATCGTAGAACTTCGGAGATCTTTTTTCAAGGAAGGCTGACATGCCTTCCCGTTGGGCAGGCAAGCTGTAAAGGGCGTGATAGTGACCTGCGACCCGTTCCTCATCCGGTTTAGCGCGGAGTCCTTCGGTTGATTTTTGACCTCATGCTGCCTGTGTTTGCAATGTCGTTTTTG
>NZ_CANMNP010000042.1 GCF_947499295.1 uncultured Roseibium sp. | reverse complement strand
AGTTCATCGAACTCGCAGGATAACTGTGTCAAGACAAAGCCATTGGTCTCACATCAAGAAAAATTTGCGACACTACCCAATTGGACACTCATTTTTCGATCTTCTTACACGGATACAAGGTCCTGCGAACGGCCGAAGCTGTCATTTTTATTTGCGGCTCCGGCCACCTGCGTATTGGTTCGATGGTCTGTAGCAAGGGCACATCATTGTTGCGTTATGAGTATAAAGGTCAAAGCTGAATGGACAACAACCGCTCGCGATTGCGGCTTGATGTTTCGCTATCTTTATCCTTGTAGTCTTTGAAGTCCTTCAAAGTTGACAAAGTGCTCGTTTGCGTGTCGGAGAGTTGTGTACTCCGCTCCTGTTGTCGATAAGCCCTGATTGCCAGCGTGCGCTCTTTTAGAAACGTGAGATGTTCCTCGTTCTTAGCAGTTGTTACCATTTTTTGGCGGTTTTTTTCTCCCTCCGTTTTATTCAAGACTGCCGTGGCAACCAGGTTACCAGTTCCTATTATCATAGCAGTGTCTCCATCCTATTCACGCTGCAATATTGATCATTACTGGGTCCCTGCAAGAACCTGCGCTTGAGAGGCACCGATATCTCGAAGCTGGTTTTGCGTCTGGTCTGCCATGCCCTGGGTCGCTTTGATCTCCATCGCCTGACGTTTTGCTTCACCTTCACGTTGCATGTTTTTTGCTGAGTTGTGGGTGTTTTTTGCATCCTCCGCATAAGAGACTGCCAGGTCCACCGATGTACCTGCCGCATTCACCGTGCTGGTTAGCGGGTCCATGAAACGCTCCTTCAGATCTGGGGTTGGGACCTTGCTTTTAAGATCCGTGCCCTGGTGTGCGCGCAATCAACGAAGATTATCGATCTGACGATCAATGTTCTTAGACATCGCTTCATCAAAATGCGCATTTACTTTGCCAATGGTGTTTATGTCCGCTTTCAGCCGATTGCTTTCACCTTCTCGGAGTGTGTTCGCTGTGCGGTTCATCGTGTTCTGAACACTGTCGAAGGCCTCGGCGCCTGGGATCGTTCCGCCTGAAGCACCTGAAGCTGCAGTTGCAGGGTTTGCCATTTTGTGTCTCCTTAGCTGCTCAGCGCCTGTTGCAGGCTGCTGATGATGGAAAATTTGGATGCCAGGGATTGGATAGCGTCCCGTGATTGGGCATCGGACTGAAAGCGCCTGATGGTATGGTCGAAAAATTCGATTTCGTTTTGGTGCAGCACTTTATCGAGCTTTTCGAGCAGCTTTCGTGATCTCAGAGCGGTAACACGCTGGATGGGATCGAGACGATGAAAGCTGGACAGTTGAGTGTGTTCTGCGCGTCCCTGAGCCGCAAGCATCGAGGGATCCAGGACTCTTTGAATTTGAAATGTCGGAAACATTTCTTCCATTATGCCATCCTCCAGGCGATGTTCGATTTATCCTGGCTGGCCGGTCAGGCAGACTTACCGACCTGGCAAGCCTGCCCGGCGGCCCTCAGGCCACTACTGCACCTGCAGTGTTTGACGAGTGTTGGTGTTATGGCGCAATGAATCTGACGCCTCGTTCGTCGAGATTGTACGTGACGTCTGGTTTGAGTCCCTAGACATGGTGTTGGAAATGGATACCGCTTCGTTGCGGGAGCCGTTCTCGATGGAGGCCGCGCTCATCTGAGCGCTGCGCAGCATGGCGCGTTCGGAAGCAGCATCCACAATTGCGGCGGCATCGGGGGCTGCCCGGCCTGATTTCTGGCTGCTATTTGTACTGCTGTTGTCCTCGGACGGGGGCAGGTTTTGTCCGCCGTCGGTCTGTGTTACTGGCTCGGCCATGATAGGTCCTTTCACCTAATTTGATTTGTTCAGTTCACGTTTGGAGCAGCAATTCGTTGTTATGCTGCTCCCAGCTTTTTCAGTGGAGAGGGGGTGATTCAGGATGATCAGGTCGCATGGTCGGTTCCGAATTAACCAGATCAGGATCACGAGGGTTCTCCGGGTCGAATTCGCTTGCCGGTTTGGGCTCACCACTGAAGAGGTCGGCGAAGTAAGACCGCCATTCCTCGGACATCGGTGATGGTGCTGCGGGATCGGCGTTTCTGGAGGTGGCAGACCCACCAGACGCATTCTGCGAATTGAACCAGTCATCTGGTGCATTCTCGAGTGTGATATCCCATTTTCCATCGTCGCCGAGTTCGGCTGTGATGGTTGGATTGTCATCGGCATCGTCGACCGTCGACGCGTCTGTCTGATCAGCCTCTTCGTCAGCAGCCGAAGTGGTTGGCAGTGTGGTCCCGTCAACATCGGATTTGCTGTTTATGGTCTCGTCGTTTCCGACTGGGTCGTGAGACACGTCTTCATCGATTTCACAACTGCAAGCTTGCTCGGTCGACCTTCCATTGACACCGTCGGTTTCCCCGGGACCTTCGTCCTGGCCTGGCTTATGGCCCTGCATTTCCCGGTCAAATTCTGCCTGTTTGGCATCTTCTGCCTTCATCGCTGTTTCGTGTTTTTCAGCGTTCAGCTCCTCTTCTCGTTCAAGCTCTTTCAGCGTTGTTTCCACTTCCGCCTCATAGGCTTTGAGCTTCAACTCTGCCTCCTGTCTTTCGATCCCGAGCATTTTCTGCTCATGTTCGAGTGCCATCTGCTGCTGGGCCGGATTGACCGACTCAGCGTTACTACCACCACCCATTGGATTCTCCTTTCCGGATTGGTGTTGAATTTACAACTCAAACAATAATGGTGGGGGGTCGCAGTGAATATTTTCTATTTGTTATGAGAAGATGAAATATTTAACAGTAAATAATAGTCAAATAACTATATCTTATCAAAAATACTAAACCAAAAAGCAAAAAAATATTACAGTATATAGCGCTGCTATGTGAAAAAGTCTGCACAAATGTATCTCAAAGAGGACACTCACATGTCAGACGGTATCGGTGCATCAACCAGTTCCACCACTAACACACAGGAGGTTCAACCCAATACGCCAAGAGCGCAACCGGGGGGTAATGCAAACGTGAATCGGTCCGCCCTTCGCGATGATGGGTCCAAGCAGACAGCTGAGCAGTTGAGGGCCCGGGCTGACGTCGCGCAGGACTATGAAAATGCCACGGCAAGAGCAGTTTCAACGGTAGCGGGAGCGACCGTGGAAGACGTGCGAAACTATGAAGTCTCCCATTTCAGAACTCCGGAGTTGCCACAAAAGGTCTCACTGAAGCAACTATCCACGCTGAAAACCTTTGCGGCCACGACTGTTTTTGAAAGGGCTGCTTCGCAAAGCAGTGACGTGAGAAATCTCGTCGCAGAAGGGCTCAGCTCCAATGCATCCCGCTCCGACAAAGTTCCAATGCCTTCGTTCAATAATGAAACCCGAAAATTGCAATTCGATAGTCGCGAGGATCAAGCAAGAGCTGTTCTTAGTGCGCTTGAGGATCTGGATGGCAAAACAAATGCGTTGAAGGAGTCGGCCTCCCAATTTGTGCAATTTGGTGCGCGGCTTTCCCACGGACCGGCGTTTCCACGCCTGAAGTCGCTTGCGGCGAAGCACATTATGGGCAACCAGTTTCATGCGGTCATTGTTCGAAGTGCTATAACGGCCATTCCAGCTGCTGTTATAGGGCTTGGCGCTGGACGGATTGGGTCGGCAATGGTTGGGACCTACTACAGGAACAATCCCGGTGCGATACCTGAAGATGTGCTGAAGGCTGCGTCCGAAGCCCTTGTTGATCAGGGTACTTCGAACCCGACCGAGCAACAGGTGATCCAGGAAGCAGTAGCGGCGCTTTCGAAACCCGGCAGCCAGTTTGTGTCGAACGATTCCTCTCAGAGCGAAATCGAGAGCACAGACGGTGCGGTAAACTACCTGCGCGGTATAATTTTCCCGGCGGGCGATCAAATCAACTTGGCCACCATAGAACAAAACAGGGCTCAAAGCTCTCTCTCGACCGAGCATGAGGTACCGTCGACACGACTCGAGCGAGCAGTGGAATCTGCTCAAACGCGGTGGAAAACGCAGTTGGTCATGGGAGGAATTTCCGCCGTCATTGCCGGAATCGCCCAAAGCGTGGCTGCCATACAAAACCAACAGTCCGCGTCAAAATTCATAGCTTCATTTGCTTTGAATGCCGCATCCACCATGGGGGCATTCGTATCCGCCACACTAATCG
Source organism: uncultured Roseibium sp. (assembly GCF_947499295.1). Classification (GTDB taxonomy): domain Bacteria; phylum Pseudomonadota; class Alphaproteobacteria; order Rhizobiales; family Stappiaceae; genus Roseibium. Next base: position 6,330 of record NZ_CANMNP010000042.1, on the reverse strand, counting down.
CCGACGCATCCGCAGAGGCTTTGACAAGCAGTGATGCCTCGCAACTCAATAAGGAACTTATTAGAACTCCGATGCGCGCGGCGATGCAAACGATCGCACAAACCTTGAAGACTGGCATTAGTTATGCGTCGGATTCGTCACAATCGACGTGGCCCGCCGAAAGCCTTAAGTTGATCGGTACGGGCTTTCTTGGAACGCTTGGAAAGGAAGGCAATAGTTCTGTCCTCGCAGTGCTTTCTAAGGCAGCGGCCCCGCAGGACATCAAAACCGCAGCCGCTGTTGTCGACGCACAGTCTTCACTGAGTAAACTTCAGGTACTGCTTGATGCGGGAGTAGCGCAAAACTCTCCCGAAATCGCTGACCAAGTCAGGGAGTTGGAACGACAACTGGGCGAATTGAACCTGCAGCTAAGCGCTATTTCCATGTTGGATGCAGAGACAGATCGCGCACATCTGCAAAATCTGAACAAACACTTTGTGGCGAGTGTTGAGCGCCAAGCCCAGATCTTAGGGTACCTGCAAACGCCGGAGCCGCTGACAGAAGTTGTTGTGGATTCCCAAACAGCCAGCGATGGGGCTTCAACCGGTTCCCGCGCCGAAACATCAGCTTCGGAAGACGGTTCCTGGGATGAAGCGTTCGTGACCGATCTCTTCCAAGAAATAATGGAACGAGATGACTCGCCAGATTCAGATGTTGTGCGAATACCTGGACAGCAACAGCTTCAGAAGGATCCCACCGAAGAAGCGGTTCAGAGCTTTTTGGATGGAGTTATCTCGCGGGTCGTTGAAAGCACTGCGCCGCCAGTAGCGGAACTTGCGCCCGCTGAGCCTGAAGGGCGCGAAGATGACAGGTCAACGGAGCAAATCGCCGGTGAAATAGTCACCGGCCTCTTCGAGGCAGCGACGCTGGCAAACCAATCCACTGCGGTAAGCGCTTCAAGTCAGGGGCAGGAGCCTTCGGAGGTAGTGTTGCAAATTTTATAGGCCTTTCATTTCCAGCTTCGTTAAGGCGATCAAGAAAGCTGCATAATAAGCGCGAAAGCGCGCCTACCGTATGTCTGTGCCCCTTTAATGTTCAGAGGCCTTCTTGCCCGCCATGGAGTACCCCAAGATGTCCACTATCGATGGTGGACACTATCAAACACTCGGTCACACCGTCAGTGCGGGGAAACCGGACGGATACGTCTGGCGCTGAAGCGGCCGGCGTATGACGCGTTTATAGGTCGGGGTGGGTTCAAGCGATGTTGGGGGATACCGAATTTGAAGCTGAAGACTGTGGGAGGAAACCAACACCGATAAATTGCGGATACTATTTGCCGAGATAATTTCTACACGGAGCAATGGTGCACATGCTCAAAAAATGGTGTGATCTCAACCTGTCTCTTTCGTCATAAACTGCTCCCGTGAAATAGGGAGATTTGCAACAATCTGGTCTATGATGTCATCTGCGCACATTTCCCAGTCTTGCCGGATAACAAACCAATCATTTTCTTCTGCGAACTGACAAAGTAGATAGCGAATCCTAGACTGATAGCGGCAAAATGCAGTCTCGGGGGGGCCGTCAAATCCATCCCAACGGCCAATTTCTGTCTCCCTGAAAACGGACCGGCGTCGCCAGGCGATTGCAGGGTCCAGATCCAGTAGAATAACTAGGTCCGGTTTGACTACATGATCAAACAACCGATACAGGAATTCCATTGGCAAACCGGCGCGCTGGTGAGCTTTTGCCATAACGCGGTAGTGAGAACCGTCAATGACGACCATCTCTTTATCGTTGCCCGCGAAGGGCGCTAGCCTCGTTGAGGTTGCGGAAAACCAGGCGGCCAGCAGATATAGGTAGAAATGAGTGCCGAGAAGATCCTCATCTGGCTCTCCTTCTGACGGCCAAATCGTTTCCCTCAAATGACCCAGCCGGCTGTCAGCAAAGGTGTTGTTGAATGAAATGTCGTTTTTCCGGCAAGCGCGAGCAGGAGTACCAAGTTGTTTCAGGGTGCTGACCAATCGGTCGCTGACAGTTGTTTTCCCTGCACCGTCAATGCCTTCGATAGCAATTAGCATGGGTTATTCCTATTTACTCGGCGGGAACGGACTGCTGTTCGAACTCTGGCAATCTTTCGATAGCTCGTCCAAATCTGGTGCCGATTGCTCGTCCAACATAAGCCCCACTCACAAGTGCAGGCACAAGGCCTCTGAACCGGCCAACTATATCCCCGCAGAACCAGATGTTTCCGCGCTTACTTTCCAAGGTCGCGTCACTCGCCGGAAAATGTCCCACGCCTTCAACAGCGGGAAAAAGGCAAATTGTGTCGTCAGACGCTATGTCGGGGAACTGATCGACGAGCACGCGAATGCCCTCACACAGGATCCGATAGAGTTCTGGAGGCAACTGATTTGCTATGTCGCCGCGCATAAACTTCTCTTTCGGAAACCAAGGGCGTGAGCCGTTGGTCTGGTCGTTGAGTTTGGAGGCTGTTACCTGCTTCAGAAATTCGGAAAGGGGTTGCCACAACGCAGGCGTGTCCTGGTCGATTGAAGACTGTAGAGTAGCCCAGATATCCCGACCGCGTTCTAGTCGGTCGTCAGTGAACCGTGCCAGCAAGCCAAAGTTAGAATAGCCGCTTGGAGGTCCGTCCGAACGTCCAGAAAGGGCTGCTGCCTTACCATAGGGAATCCTCCAGACCTCCCCATCGCGACACGTGCAAAAGGTCCTCACCTCACATCCAGCGGTGTTAAGAATCAGCTTGACGTCGGGCCGCTTCACCCGGCTTAAAAAGCCGACGCCATTCTTGTGTTCAATCCGAATACCGAATTCATACCTCTGCTCCGTAGTACTGATCTGATTGCCCATCAAGCCTGGAAACTCGCTTGGACCAAATCGCCCTGTGGCGAGGACTACAGCATTGAAATTCTCCTGTTGCTGGCGGGCGCTGGGTGTTTCGAAACTAATTCGGTAACCCGCCTGACACATTTCTATCTTGCTAACGCGCGTTTCAGTTCGGATCTTATATTCGAAACCCTGGATCATACGGGCGGTTAGGATCTCCCGTTGCTCCAAAGAACCGTAGCTGGAGGGGTAGACTTTCGAATGCATGCAGTCGGAAACGGCGCCGCCGTTCAAGGGTGACAAAAACTCTCGTGTTGGTATCGGAATGCCGACTTCCCGCAACAAGGTTTCAATATCTGTAAAGGCGTTTTCCAGTCGGTCCTTCCGGTCGAGCCTATATAGATGGGTGCCGGAGGGAAAAAAACTGAACTTACCATCGGAAAAAAGGCCTGCGCCGCCAATTCCAGTTCCGAGATCTTCCGCTCGATTATGCCTGCGGTTTGATAAGGCTGGACCCGCCTCAAATAGCGTGAAGTCGATATCCTGTCCGGCAAGTGTTCGAGCGAGGGCAAGGCCACCTGGACCGCCTCCAACGATGGCGACACGATTCTTGATCATTCTTTTCTCCCGAGTAACAAATTGACGAAGAATTCTCTGCGTGCGCGGCGATGACCGGGAACGTCAAAACTGAAGAAAGACCTCGAGGATATGTAGACGCTAAGCGCAATACTGCAGGTCGGTCACAACTGTTCTGGACAACAATTTGGGCAGGATTTCTCCAAAGTCCCCCGGATCAGGTTCACATTTCTGATTGGGCAAAAGTACTGCCAAAACCGTTTCCGGAACTGGCGTTTCAAAAAGAGCCGTGATCTGCTGGAGCACATAAAAAATAGCAGCGCTGAAACAGTATTTTTTTGCCGCTGCAAGAAGTTCTGCCCAGTCAATTTCGTTGCCATGAACACGCAGCAAAGCATCGATATCACCCAGCATCTGGATCTTCAGGGTACCGTGCTGAAAGGCTTCATAATAGACACGTGCCGCGCTGAACCAAAGTGCAGTCGTGAGGGATTGGCATAATACCTCCTGGCCCAATACCCTGCGCGACCCTGCACCCCTCCAGACATCAGCTTCATCCATTCCGGCAGCGAGATTAAAATGGGTATCGACAAATACCGGCATCAATACTGAGCCATCGTTGCAAACGTAGCTCTTGATCTGCCTTAGGCACCATTCGGGAGCGATCATGGACGTGTCGAAAGTTGGTTGGACCTTTGCAATCTTGGTCACAGAATGGAGCGCATATTTGTGCTCGATCATTGCCGGCGTTATTCGGCGAAACATGTGCGTAAAATTTCCGTCTGCCGGATTGAAAACACCGTGTTTGTATCCCAGCGAGTAAAGTGCTTTCTGGGTTTGCCTTACGTCTTCCGTCCGCACCATAATATCGATGTCTTGCATTGGCCGCAGGTTGGGGGCCGGGTAGAGCAGAGCAGCGAACAGTGAACCTTTAAACATATAGTGATCAATGGACATTTGGCTGAGGTGGTTCAACAGTTCTCCAAGGAACGAAAACTGTACTTCAGTCCGCGCCCTGTTCAACGCAGACCAATAGCGCATGTACTCTTGGGCCCAGCCAGGACATTTTGCTGTCAAACCGGTCCGGTTCAGATGATGAAGTATTAGAGGAGTAGTCTGATAGGTCTCTGCGCGCCAGAGCAGGAAAGACCAGTTCAGCTGGGTCGCAACGATCCTGGACAGCAGCGCATCTTCAGCAGCGGTTAGCTGAGGCTTGCACGTTATGAGCAGGAGTGTTTCTTCTGCAGAGAGTTTCATTGTCCTGTCCTCCCGAAGCCATCATGACTTTGCGGCCGTTTTCTTCAAACGCGCCGCAGACGCGGCGTCTCTCGCGTCAGTTTCTGACTCCTGACCATCACCACCGGCCGCAGCAAGCAGAGAGCGATAGCGATCAATCTGGTCTTCAAATTCACTCAGATTTTTATCGAAACCCTGACCAAAGATGTCTTCGATAGACATGCTGTCCTGACTATTTTCCTTTTCTTCGGATGGATTGATTAAATCGACAGCATTTGACGCAAGCAGACTGAACGGAAAGAGCGCTGCCATGCTCGACAGTCCATTGCCATTTGGCCAGGAACGGGCCGCTAAGTCCTTTATGATCGGCACGGCCATCTGCCCATCGAGCGTGATCACTAGTTTGCCATCATGTTCTTCAACTGAATATCCAAATAGCAGATTGTCGCTCATTTATTCCCTCGACTTCTTAGATATTAGGGGTGGAACGGGCGCTCCACCCCGAGGGCAGGCAGTCCCGGACACATCAAGCATAGGCGCGATGGAGTGCAATGGACTTGCGGCGGAGATTTTGACCTCGCTTCCAGAGTTTAACTTCCTGACGGGAGAGGGCGAGTGCATAGCGACCGTTCTTCAAAAGCCGCCAAGCCATCTTCTTGTTGCCCTGCGCTCGGTACCGCTTCGCCAATGCGAAGCACTTCTTGGCAAACAGTTTGTGTTTGCCCGCTGGCGATGTCCAATAGCCGCTTGCTTTGCGCGCTCCCTGAGACCTGACAGGGGCCGAACGAGCAGCTTGCAAAAACGGATTTGCCATAATCACCTCCTAGGGTAGTGGATGAGAGATAATTGCACGCATAAATAATTAGTCAAGTACCAAAAGTTGTGCTTTTCACCACAGGTTGTGCGTACAAAGTTACGATTTCTAACGCTTTTTGCAGTTTCGATAGGAAACAAACGACGGAAACCTCACTAGGCTTTGGCGAGTGACACTCTTCATAGGTGTTTGTACTTGTTGAATATCTTCTCGGTTGTTTTCTCGTCGTGCGGCAAGAAATTTGAAAGGTACAGTTCGTTGCTGAGTGATTTTAGTATTCCCAAATTTATCACCCGAAAGATTTTTGTAGTTTTGTTGAACTTCTTTTCTAGGGTCAGTTGAGTATCAGGATCCCCAAATCGGTACGAATATGATTCAAGCTTCCTTTTGAGGAGGCCTTGATGAACTCAGATCGCTTTTTGATCACCGACCGGATGTGGGAATTGATGGAGCCGTACTGCTTAGGCAAGCCAAGCGATCCGGGTCGCACAGGTAGCGATTATCGACTTTTTTGGAAGCGGTCTTGTGGATTGCCCGCGCGGACAGCCCATGGAGGGACCTGCCAGAAGAGTTTGGCAAGTGGAACACGGTATTCAAGCGGTTTCGCGAATGGGTCAAACGCGATGTATTCTACTGTATGTTCAACACCTTAAGCGATGAACCGTACATGGAATAGGCCATGATTGATGCCACCATCGTCAAGGTCCATCGCCACGGCCAAGGCGAAAAGGGGGTCTCAAAGCCAGGCTATAGGCAAGTCCAAAGGTGGTTGGACGACCAAAATCCTTGCGCTCACCCACCTTGTTGCAGCGGTCGTGTTTCGGGTGAACTCGCCCCTTTCCCCAAGTAACTATGCGACACGTTTGAAGACCGCACGCCCG
>NZ_CANMNP010000041.1 GCF_947499295.1 uncultured Roseibium sp. | reverse complement strand
GTCGCAAAACCCTGTCGCCAGCGGCAGCACCGCCGTCGATGAGCGCGGTTATACGCACACCAATCTAAACCGTCAACGGACAAATTCGAAAAAAATCAAAAAAAGTGAAAAAAGTTTCAGCAGGATACTTTTTCGCATTAAATTCAGACAGATAGCATTTACCCATCTTTGCTTCGAAAGCGCTCAACCACCAATGCTGACCCCAAACCACCAGCTGCTGCAATCAACGCCATGGCGCGGTCTTGGGCAGCTTCCGTAGCGTTTTCGCGGGTTCTTAAAACTTCGAATAACTGAACGACCAGAATTGCTCCCGATGCGCCAATCGGGTGCCCTCTGGCCAAAGCCCCACCCAGCTGGTTCAAGCGGGCCGTATCCAGCGAAAGATCATTCACCGTCGCCATGGCCTGGGACGCATAAGCTTCCATCAGCTCAACGGCGGCCAGATCCGCCACTGTCATGTTGAGTCTCGACAACAATGCTTTCGCTGCGGCAACAGGAACAAGAGCGGGGTCGTTCGGGTCTCCACCCTTTCTTATCCCCCCCAGGATTAGCAGACCAGGGCGGGACAGGGTGGACGCCATGCAATCCGACATCAGCAAAACGCCCGCCGCGCCATCGGCTTCGCAGGCTATGGTCGCTGCGCTGAGCCCGAATTCTTCTGGCCCGGCGAGCACAGGTGCTCTCATTCCAGTGCGAAGGTCCAGCCGGCGGGTGAAACCATCACGTCTCCGCATACGATCATCGTTGCCAACAAGATGTCGTTCAAGATCAGGCGCAGCTGCAAGCGCCTTTGCGTGCGAGGCCTGCGCAAACTGGGTCTGTGACTTTCGCGTCAGACCATACCTGACAGCTACTTTCGCGGCCGCACTTGAAAGATCCGGGTCTTCAAAAGGTGGTGGAGCGAATGCCGGACGGTCATAAGGAACGGCTTCTTCCCCAGGTGCCGTAGGTCGCCGCATCCTAATCGGCGCCCGGCTGAAGCTTTCCGTGCCGCCGGCCAGCACACAATCAGCCGCGCCCGCCTCAATCAACTGGGCCCCGGTCAATATGGCATCAAGACCGGAACAGCATTGCGTATCCAGCGTCATAGACGGAACCGGCTCAGGAATACCGGCCCTAAGCGCAGCAAGCCGCGCGGGGTTGCCGCCACCATAAAGGGCATTTCCCAAAATCACGTGGTCCACGCGGTCCAATGGGAGAGCGGCATCGCCCACAAGTTCTTTCAGAACAGACGCCGCCAATTCATCGGCTTGCAATTGTGACAGGGCCCCTCCTCGCGGGGCGACTGCAGTCCGCCTTGCGGCAACAATGACCGCCCGGCGATGCGCGCTCACACCGTGCCTCCCTGGCCTGACCCAATCAAGTCACGTGTGATTTTTGGAATGTCCGGTTTGCCGCCCGCAGTCAGCGGAAAATGGTTCTTGATGTGAATTTTTTTTGGAAGCTTTCCTTTCGCCAGCACATTTCGGCAATGGCGAAGCAACTCGTCTTCCGCTTCATCGAGCGGAGTTGCGAGTTGAACCACAGCTTCCAGGATCTGACCGCGTACCGGATCCGGCCGCCCCACCACCACAGCAGTTGCCACTGCAGCATGGTTCAGAAGCTGGGCTTCAATTTCTTCGGGATAAACATTGAGGCCGGAGGTGATGATCATGCGATTTGACCGCCCTGTCAGAAACAGGAAGCCATTTCCGTCCAGATAGCCGTGATCACCAACAGTCAGCCATCCTTCATGCCAGCGTGTTTCCGTCGATTGACCACATATGTATCCAGCAAAAAGCAGATCGCTTTTGACCCAGATCTCACCGGCCGTGCCACTTGGCAAGGGATGCGCCGGGTCGCCAATTGCAATTTGCACCCCATGTGCTGCCCGGCCGACCGAACCCGCAGGTACATCATCGCATGGCCGCGATACTGTAATGAAACTCGTTTCGGACGCTCCGTAAAATTCCATTAAACTGGTAGCCGGAAAGACTTCTGCCATTGCGGCCCGCTGTCCATCCTGCCATTTCGCGCCACTGGCCAAAACCTGCCGGACCGTATCGACAGGACCATTGCGCCTGGCCACTTCCCCCAAATAGTGAAGCTGAGTTGGCGTTGCATAAAGGACTGATCCGTCCTTTGCACGGTTCAGTTCGGCAAAAAGTTCTTTTGGATCAAAGCGCTCCATTAGAACGACCTGGCGGCCGCCTGACAATCCACAGACAGCACCATAAAGATGCAGCGAATGGGTCAGGCCACCTGCAATGACGATCCTGTCATTCGGGGCGTTGCTGAATTCGCGATCCGATAGCTCGAAACTCTTGAGCCAAGACCTATGTGTGCGAACGTATCCCTTCGGCATACCACTGCTGCCAGAGGTAAAGCCCGCAAAAAAGAGAGCCCCTTCTTCAGGCGATACGTCTGCACGTTGGCTGTCGACGGTTTTAAACAATTGCGAGCCGCGCTGGATGAAAAGACCCGGGCTCAGTTCCTCCAAAACAGTCTTCATCAAACTGTCCGGCCACTCCGGATCGACAATCAGCGCCACACGGCCAGTGCGCGATGACGCAAAGAAGCCAATGAGCAACGACATCGGATCGGTCAGAGCAAACGCAATCCTTGCGCCCGGGCACGTTTCTTCGCAAATCGCCGATGCCGCCGTTTGAACCCGGTCGAAGAATTCCAGCCACGTGAGAGAGACCGGACCGCATTTCAGCGCGGTGTCAGCGGGTCTCGCCGCTGCAAATGCTTCAAGCCGGTCGCCAACAAAGGTCATCCAAGCGGTCCGATCGCATTACGCCCTAAGTTCTGGAAAGGAAGGCTGCCGGCAGGCCTCTTGAAATGGTCTCAGCCACAAGTGCCGTGACGGCGACCTTCAACAAGTCTCCTGGAATGAAGACAGCGCTTCCTACCGCTGCTTCTGCAAGCGACAGCCCAGCTTTATAGGCAAGTCCTGGAATGCCGAAGGCGTAAACCACGACAATTCCCCCGATTGCCGCAGCAATCGCAGAAGACGTGAGCACATTCAACCGTCCGGTTGCGCGCATGATCCATCCGGCAACAAATGCGCCTACCGGCCAGCCAACCAGAAAGCCGACAGATGGCGAAAAGAACACGCCCAAACCGCCTCTGCCACCGGCCAGCAAGGGCGCGCCCAAGGCGACGATGAAAAGAAACAGAAGCACTGCCAGGGCGCCTCGAACCGGACCAAGCATGACACCGGCCAGCATGACACCGAGCGTCTGCGCGGTGATCGGGACGCCGCTCAGAAACGGTATGGCCACCGGCGGCAACAGGCCGAGCGCTGCAATGAGAGCGGCATAGAAAGCAACGTGGACCAAAGACCGGTCAGCCATATCGTTCATTCCTCTTGTGTGTCTTGTCTCTTTTGTTGCCACAGAACGCTTTGGTATGAGCCGTTCCGTCCAACGATGTTGTGTCGGGCGCCGGATACCTCAGTTTCGGCCGGGATGCCAGACCCGTCCACCCTTGAGGCCCAACTATCTTGTCAGTCCGTCCGAGCCGCCGCGTGCCTTTAACGCCTCGGCCACATGATCGGACATGCGAAGCGATTGTATGGCGAACGGTGCCAACAGCCGCCAGGATCCGGAAGATCCCGTTCTCGCCCGATAAGCCTCCTGCAACATTGAAAAGACTTGCAGCATGTAAGGTGTGAAACGAAGGACGAGGGTAACCCCAAGCGCAGGTTTGCGCGATGAAATCCCAAGCCATTCCAACGGCCTGAACAGCGGTTGCACGGCTGCCATCATGTCGTCCATACGCGTCGTGACAGACACGAAATTCGCAGCAAGGATCATGATGATGAGCCGCAAAATGATGGCAAATCCTTCCAGGAGCGTTCCAGACAGCCAGTGTAGCGCCAACAGACATGCCAGAAGTACCGACAACCCGCGCAAGAGCTTCAGCTGGGCCAGACCTTGTCGACCCAAACTGGCATAAAGAGAGATCACGGCAGCCAGACACGGCAGGAGGGTCCAGAAAGACGACACCTGAAACAACAGGATACTGGCAACGGCGACCGCCACCAGTTTCAGACCTGCCGGGAGACGATGCGCCCAGGTGTCACCAGGGATTTGCATCGCGATCACAGCGCCACAAGCTCCAATTTGTTGTTCAATTTGATGTCAAGATCGGCGCGATAAGCTGCAAGCACTTCGTGCGGCGGCCCGTCCATACGCAAGCGGCCTTCCTCAAGCCAGAAGATCCTGTCAAAGCCTTCAAAGTGACTGAGATCATGGCTGACAAGGACGATCTTTTGAGGCAACGACATCAACATTGATCGAATGCGACTGGTCGCAAGAGCATCGAGGCTCGTCATTGGCTCGTCGAGCACCAGTAGCCGAGGCTCCATAACCAGCACTGCAAGAATGCAAATCAGCTGTTTCTGACCCTCCGAGAGTTCCGAAATCGGTCTGTCAGCCAGCGCTTCGCACCCATGGGTTGCAAGAAAGGCTCGCGCCCGGCTGCGGCTTTCATCTTTGTCGGATCCAAGCTGCGTGAGACCGAAGGCAATCTCTTCCTCAACGGTCGGGAAGATCGCTTGATGATCCGGATTTTGAAACACGAAACCCACATGTCGCGGCAGCTCTGGTTCGGCAAGTGTTGCCGGAACACCGAATAGCGAAAGTTCGCCGCTGCTGGGGGTGCGCAACCCATTCAGGAGCCTCACGAAAGTGCTTTTTCCGGAGCCGTTCAAACCGATTACGCCGATGCGATCTTCGGTGAGACGCAGTGTCAGGCCAGTCAGGACTGACCGTTCCGCGATTTCCAGGCCAACGTTTTCAAAGACAGCAAACGGCTTGGCGTCCGGATCACAGACACGCGTTTCATTTTGTTTGCTTTTCCTGGGCCAGAACGCCATATCACCTCGCCGCCGATCGGCCGCTTTCAGGGTCTATCCCTTAGTCTGGCGCCGCTTATCGACCGGAAACTCTTTTGTGTCAAAGACGCCTCATATTACGTGGCGCAGATGATGCGGCAAATCGGCTATTTGGGCATTCACCATTTCACCGACTTGCGCACAAGGTTCAGTCACGCGAACGCTACGCCACAACGCTATAGAAGCTGCACCGGCAATTAGCCGACCGGACGCGTCAACTCAGGCAAATCAGCCAATTGATTGATGGTTGCCCTGATGCGCTTCAATGCCCAGACAAAGCGGTCGTCAGACGGTTCGGACCCGAAAGTGAGGCGCACATAAGGGGCCGGTTCATAATCCTTCACCTGGAAATAGCGGGACGACAAAACGGAAACTCCCTGATGGCCCAGAGCTGCCTGCAAGGCGTCCGGGTCGACCTGATCCGGCAGACGCAACCAACCGAACACCTTGTCGACATTGCTCTGAAGGAAATGAGGTGCAAGAATTTCGCGTGCGTTCAGGTACCTGCTCCTGTTGGCCTTTCGCTTCAAGCGCAGCGTCTTGAACAACAGTCCTTCACGGACCCAACCTGCGATCAGCTCCGCCGTTATGGGCGACGCCATCCACGTGCTTTCACCAATCTTGTTGCGGATGCTGTCTCCAAAGGACGCCGGCACATGAACAAAACCGATCCTGCTTCCCGGTGAACAGACCTTGGAAATACTTGCAATCGAAGCCGTCAATTCAGGTGCAAGAGCACCGAATGACGGCAACGTTTCAGGCAGGAAAGGGGTATAGGGATCGTCTTCGACAATCTTGAGATCATATTCACGTGCCACACGCACCAGATCCTCACGCTCTGTGGTCGACATGGTGTGTGTCGTCGGGTTCTGCATGTTGGGCATCAGGAAAACGCCTTTGACGCCATGAGACTTGGCGGCGATTGCCAATGCTTCGGGATCCATGGCACCAAACCCGCCGTCTTCTCGCCGGAGCGCAGGAAGCGGGACGGCTTTCAACCCAAGGCCTGAGAGCGAACTGAAGATCGAAGGGTAGGTAAACCGGTCGACGGCAACTGCATCCCCGGTTCTGAAGAGAGCCTGACAAGTCACCTGAATTCCGTGCTGGGCACCACAGGTCACCGCCACGCGAGCAGGATCGGCCTCAAGCCCGTAGTCCTTGAACACCAAAACGCCGGTTTCCCGATGCGCCCTCAAACCTTCAGAAGGTACAAATCCGTTCAAGCGGTCGATGCCATTCGTTTTCGCCATGCGCACCAGACCTTCGGCAAGGCTGGGATTCAGGTGCGGATAAGCGAAGTTTCGGGCAAGATCACAGGCCTCAGGCTCATCCTCTTGCGGAACAAGCGGAGAGACTTTTTGCGTCTCCGAGGCCACATAGGTTCCGCGGCCGGTTTCTCCCTTCACCAGACGGCGGCGTTCAGCTTCACCGTATGCACGCGTGATCGTTCCGAGCGTAACACCCAGCTGATAAGCGAGCTCCCGCTGCGGAGGCAACCGGTCACCTTGAGCTAATGTTCCAGACTGGATGTCGTCTTCAAGGGCGTCGGCAATCGCAAGATAAATGGGACCTTCGGCGGCCTCGATGTTCGGGATCCACATTGTCATGAGAACAATGTTATCATTGACGCATACAATTTTTCAAGACAGTTAGAGTCTTCGTTACTTTGTATCAATTGTATCTATTCTACCGATACAATGACTGGAGACAAAAATGGACCCCGCGACACTTCTTGCCTTTGCTGTCTTCATCATCGTCATGACCGGCACGCCTGGCCCCGGCAATCTGACTTTCCTGGCTATCGGCGCGTCAGCGGGGTATCGGACTGCCTTTCCCGTAATCCTTGCGTCTATTGTCGGTGCCTGGCCACTGAAACTCAGCGTGGCCTATGGGCTCGGACATGTCATGGCAGGCGGCGGAACCATTGTTACCGTGTTCAAGGTCCTGAGCATGACCTACATGACCTATCTTGCATGGCGCATTGTCTCCCTCTCGATCAAGCCGAAGGGAGAAGTTGCCCTGCCAAGCTTCTGGGAGGGTCTTTTGATCCACCCGCTCAGTCCGAAAACCTGGGCAATGAACCTTGTTGCCTTCTCGACATTCCTCGCTGGAAACGGTCTTGGCATTCACGAGAATGCCTTGATTCTGCTGGTTGGATTTTCACTGGGCGGCCTGGTTTTTCACTCGCTTTGGGCGCTTGTCGGCGTTTCCATTCTAGCTGTGATTGGAGAGGGACCGATGATGCGCATCATCACAATTGTCATGGCTGCCGGCATGCTGGCCGCAACCGCGTGGGCTCTTCTGCTTTGAAATTACTGGACCCGCAGTCATTTCGACTGCAGGTCCATTTCCAAGCGCCACTTCTCATGCATGGAAGCAGCTTCAAACTTGGTATCGCTGAGCCCGATGTCGCGCATCAGGGCAGGCGACAAATCGCCTGGTACAATGCGTTTGGGGCGCCGGTTAGACCGCCGCTTCAATAATATTGCAAAAAACCTCTTTATGAGACTTGGGGCGCGTCTATCAACCAGCGCCTCATCGACTTCACACCGAATGCTCTCTGACATCTCCGTAACTCCTTGATCTTAGGAAGTTACATATCGGCCCGGTATACTTGTGTTACCAACGAAATCTCGATAAGTATGCATAAGGAAGACTTATGCATGTCAAATACTCTGCCACCATTATCCGCGATCCGCGCATTTGAAGCCGCAAGCCGACACCTGAGCTTTACCAAGGCAGGCGAGGAACTTGGCATGACGCAGGCGGCCGTCAGCTATCAGATCCGGCTACTGGAAGACAGGCTCGGTTTTCAGCTCTTTACCCGAAAGACGCGCCGGATCGAACTTACAGAGCATGGCGCTGAGCTTGCATCCAAGGTCGTCGATTCATTTACCTCACTGAGGCAGGCCTTTGAAGATTTAACAGACAAGAATGCCGGCCAGCTCGTCGTTTCCAGCAACACCACCTTCGCTGTGAACTGGCTGTCCAATCGTCTGGTTCATTTTCAGATGCAAAACCCTGACATTGCCGTGCGCATTCTGCCCTATGGCCCTGACGCGCATCCTCGTTTCGATAGTTCTGACGTCGTTGTGTCCGCGTGCAAGGCACCTCCGAAGGACTGGATCGCGCACGAAGTCGTCAAGGCGACCTTCACTCCCATGCTGAGCCCTGTGCTTGCGGAAACGATTGGAGGTATCAAACAGCCCGAAGACCTTTTAAAACTACCGCTCGTGGACCCACAGGACCCATGGTGGGATATCTGGTTTGCCGCAGCAGGCATTCCGGATGTGGATCTCAGCAGCTATCCGAACTCGCGCATGGGTTCTCAGGCCCTGGAAGCAAACAGGGCAATTGCGGGTCAGGGTGTGGCTATTCTGACGCCTTATTTTTGCAAAAATGCCATAGAGACCGGCCAGCTGATCCAGCCATTTGAACTGACCTGCCGTGTGGAGGCCGAAAGCTGGTTCTTGAGCTACCCGCCGATCAACCGGACCAGCCGCAAAGTCAGGCTATTTCGGGACTGGGTTGCTGGCGAGCTGAAACGAGACGGGATGCCTTAGCGGACGTTTATCGCCGAAGAGGTGTAACACAACCTGCCGAAGGGTTCGCCGAAGCTGCCACATTGTGAAAAAGTGAAACGCAAATTCCTCTTTTGACAAACCGCGCTGCAGCGGCGATACCTCAATCCCATGTCGGATATTAAAGTAAAAATTTGCGGCCTGTCGACCGAAGAAACCATGGAAGCCGCGCTGGACGCCGGCGCAGACATGGTCGGATTGATGTTCTTTCCAAAGAGCCCTCGCCACGTTTCCCTGAGCGATGCCTGCAGGCTGGCCGACATGGCACGTGGCCGCGCTGAAATCGTGGCTGTGACGGTGGATATGGACCTGGACGGCCTCTCCAGGATCAAGGAACTTGTCGCGCCCGACACATTCCAGTTCCACGGCAGTGAAGCACCCGAAGCATGTGCTGCAGCCAAGGTGATGCACGGAACGGGCGTTATGAAAGCGGTGTCGGTCGCCGCGAAGGAAGATCTGGAAAAGGCCTTGTATTATTCGGTCGTTGCAGACCGTATCCTTTTTGATGCCAAACCACCGAAAGGATCGGACCTGCCGGGCGGAAACGGTGTTTCTTATGACTGGTCGCTGCTCAAAGATCTTGACCTGAAGAAGCCCTTCATGCTTTCGGGGGGATTGAATGCGGACAATGTCGCCGAGGCGATCCGCGTGAGTGGCGTAAAGGAAGTCGATGTCTCTTCGGGTGTCGAGAGGGACAAAGGCGTCAAGGACAGCAATCTAATTCGCGCATTTATGGCAGCGGTCAAAGCGGCCTGACCTGCCGGACGAAGGAGAATACGCGTGAACGACATGGCGAACAGCATCCGGACCGGTCCGGACGATCGCGGACATTTTGGAATTTTCGGAGGCCGTTATGTGGCCGAAACCCTGATGCCGCTGATCCTTGATCTGGAGCAGCACTACAAGGACGCGAAAAACGACGCGGCATTTCATGCCGAAATCGAATCCCTGAACACGCATTATACCGGCCGGCCGTCACCGCTCTATTTTGCCGAGCGCCTGACCGAAGAACTCGGCGGTGCCAAGATCTATTTCAAGCGCGATGAGCTGAACCACACCGGATCTCACAAGATCAACAATTGTCTTGGCCAGATCCTGCTCGCCAAGCGCATGGGTAAAACCAGAATCATCGCGGAAACGGGTGCCGGGCAGCACGGTGTTGCAACCGCCACCGTCTGTGCACGCTTTGGATTGCCGTGCGTGGTCTACATGGGCAAGACCGATGTGGAACGGCAAAAGCCCAACGTTTTCCGCATGAAGCTGCTTGGTGCAGAAATCGTTCCGGTGACGGCCGGTGCCGGCACGCTGAAAGATGCGATGAACGAAGCTCTGCGCGACTGGGTCACCAATGTCGACGACACTTATTATCTGATCGGAACGGCTGCCGGGCCACATCCTTATCCGGAAATGGTGCGCGACTTCCAATCGGTGATCGGTAAAGAATTGCGCGAACAGATCGTTGAGGCCGAAGGCCGGCTCCCGGACGCGCTTGTTGCCGCTGTCGGCGGCGGGTCAAACGCCATCGGCCTCTTCCATCCGTTCCTGGATGACAAGGACGTCAAACTCTTCGGAGTGGAAGCAGGTGGGCACGGACTGGAAGGCGATGAGCACTGCGCCTCTTTGACTGCCGGCAAACCGGGCGTTCTGCACGGCAACCGAACATTTTTGCTTCAGGACGATGACGGGCAAATCCTGGAAGGGCATTCCATTTCGGCCGGGCTCGATTATCCGGGCATCGGACCGGAGCATTCCTGGCTGAAAGACATCGGCCGCGTCGAATATGTCCCGGTCATGGACAACGAAGCCCTGGAAGCCTTTCAGCTTCTGACGCGTGTTGAAGGCATTATTCCGGCACTCGAGCCGTCGCACGCCTTGGCGCATGTCACCAAGCTGGCACCTCAGATGGACAAAGACCAGATAATCGTCATGAACCTTTGCGGTCGCGGCGACAAGGATGTCTTCGCCGTCGGCCAGATGCTTGGGTTCGACCTTTAAAGCCCATCCGTTCGCAACAGTTTTCAGAAAAGCCGCGTCTGGTCATGGCGCGGCTTTTTCGATTTCACACCCGGCCGCTCTGTTCCTAAGTTTTGTTAACCTGCCCAGCAAATTCGGCATTGCTGCAATGCAAACTTGTGCGTTGTCCGCAAAAATAGCGCGACTAAACCACTACCGGCTGATGCCGGTAGGATTATCGATGTGCTTCTCAAGGTACTGAAGTACGACATCTTCAGTG
>NZ_CANMNP010000040.1 GCF_947499295.1 uncultured Roseibium sp. | reverse complement strand
CTCCTTCAAACGCCGAAAGAGAATCAGAAAGCAACTGATTTGGAAACCTTGAATCGCATCAAAAGCGACACGCTTTAGCAATTGTTCAGGGCGAACTAAGTAGATCAAAATCTACGTTTCATGCTCCATCCTTTTCTCTGGTCTGAAACCCAATTTTTGCCAGGAATCAAGGGAACTGGGTCAATAGATTGAAAGAAAGAATTTTTTCGTTTTCTATTTTTTGAAGGGTTGGGCGCGAAGCACGAGATATGACTATTCTTGAAGCGCAGGCAGATAGACTTCTAAGATGCCACGCTGCCCGTTTCTGCGCCCAACCTGGATCACAAGGTCGATCGTCCTTTGGGCGTACCTGATAACCTCGGCGTGAGACAGTTGCACACCGCTTCTCATGACCATCAACGCTAGGCGTTCAAAGGCCAACTCCGGACTGTCGGCGTGAATAGTCGATATGGAGCCCGGGTGACCTGTGTTGATAGTTTCCAGAAAATCATAGGCTTCAACGCCGCGGATTTCGCCCAGAATGATCCGGTCCGGGCGCATTCTCAAAGCACTTTCGAGCAACTTGGATGGAAGTTGTTCGGAGTTGGGACGGCGATCAGCAACAAGCGCAACATAGTTCTTGTGAAGGGGGCGAAGCTCTTGTGCATCTTCGATGGTGAGAATTCGCTCGTCTTCATCACAAATCGCGAGCAGGGCGCGTGCCAGCGTTGTTTTTCCGGAAGATGTTCCACCGGAGATCAGAATATTGTAGCGTTCTTCGATGACAGTTTTCAGCAACGCCGGAAGATCGCCAGCCTCCGCGAGGTCTTGTAAGGCTCTATGTTTTCGCGTACGTTCGTCTTGAACCTTCAACTGTTTACCGCTTACGAAAGCGACTTCCCTGGTTGTAAGAATTTGAGTCACGTATTTGCGGATTGAGAGTGACACGCCTTCCTCAACGGCGGGTTCCACCACCACCTGTACCCTAAGCGGTTCCCCCCAAACAAACACTCTGCCGGACACAATAGGGTGGTGTCTGCCGAGCGCATTTTTTGTTTCGCCGGCGAGCTGAGCGCCTAGTTGGTTGACTGCATGTTCGGGAAAGCACACATCGATCTGCTCCATGGCATGAGCTTTGGCGCGCTCGATAAAAATGGTTCTGTTCGGATTGATGACAATTTCATTGATTTGATCGTCAACAAGGTAATCCTTGATAGGAGCAAGATACTGCTCAACGTAGGAAGCCGGGATGTCAGGAATAAAATTCTTCATCAGAATACCAGGTCTCTATTTGCGAAAATGCGGATTTCCTCTCCCTGGGGAATTCGGATGAGGGGTGGAAGTGAGAGCCTCTGACTCACGTCAGATTGGATCATGCCATTCATGGCACTGCTGCTGTCGCCACCGAATTGGAAGAGCGTTGAGCCGCTTTTCTCCTCGCTAGTGGCGCGGCCTCCTCCAACACTGCCTGACAGAATTTTCGGAACAGCACTGATGACCGAGATAAGCAGTGTGGAGCCATAGCGTGCGCCGTATCGATTGTCGACGTTGCCCAAGGTGCCGGAGCGTCCCAGCTGGTCAGCGCCGATTGAGCCCAGGGCAATGGATTTTCCATTAGGGGTAATCGCCCGGTTCCAGGCGATCAACACGCGCCGTTGCGCAACGGAAACGTTTGTGCTGAAGGTTCCAATCAATCTGGTTCCACCAGGCAACAGAATATTTCTGCCATCATAGGAATACACAGGCTCCGTAATTTGGGCGCGGACATTGCCTGGCAGCTCCGTGTCGATCGCGGTTTCCATCACAGCGCTCATAATGGTGCCCTGTACAATGATCCGGGAGAGGTCACCAAGACTTGTTGCCTTGGAGGTTTCAAACTCTGTTACCCCCGCGTCTTCGACGAATTGTTCGTTCTGGTTTTGTGAGGTCGACCGGGTTTTGACATTTGCTGAACCCGGGCTGGGTTGGCCATCAGTTAGATCGTCAAAGACCAAACCTGGAGAGACAATCTGCGACTGTGCAAGTTCCGCAGCTTCTTCCTGTGTCAGTTGATCATTCAATCTGCGTTGTTCTTCGGCCTCAAACATTTGCCGTTGCTGTTCGAAAAGTTCGAGGGCTTTGGACTCCACCATTTGTTCTAGGTCTTCCAATGAAAGCTGACCGGCAGACTTCAGCTTTTTCAATTCATTTTCAAGTTCGGCTATTTTGGTGGAGCTCGGACCTGCATTTTTTTCTTCTTCACTTACAGATCTACTGGGAAACTTGAGCGACAGGTCTATCCCTGAACCATCGATTTGGCTGCGAACAGTTGTGTCGATTTCCGAGATATTGGGTGTCATGGTGCTGGCCTCTTCCATAAGTCCGAGTTCCACAGCAAGTTTCCGCGGACCAACCAGAAAAACCACTATAACGATTACGACTAACGTACCAATCAACATCAGAACGGTGGAAGGAGGGTTTTTGCTTTTGTCTTCGCCCATTTGCCTGGCGCGGCGGCCAGTAATTTTTTCAGTAAGCTCATCAGCGTCTAAGTTGCTGATTTGTTCTTCGTCTTGAGAGTCAGGCATGCTTCAGCTCCCTTTGATGAAAGCGCTGGCAGCGATACACAACTCTTCATTTCCAATCCGTACGGTCCACAAATTGCTGATTGAGTCGGCGATGATAGTGTCACCTTTAGTCCGCACATTGATCAAGGATTCCTTGCCTTTGTGGCCAACTTTGAAAATTGCCGGCTTTGGAGCATTCGGAGGAAAACGAAAAAACGTCTGACGCCCGTTGTCATAAATTTCCACCGGTCTGAACCGCCCGCGGCCGGCGACGTAGTAGCCAAAATTTAGATTTGCCATTTTGCTTTTGGAGTGTTTGGCTTCAGCTGCGGCCTTTTTTTGCTCTGCTTCTTCCTTGGGGTATTTGAATACCACACGAAAGTTCTGAGCGTTGTCTTTCAGTGCGTTGGCGGCTTCTCCCATTGATTTCAAATGGAATGTGTAGACCCTGCGGTCGGTGTAAATTGTCATATTGGTATTTGCATCGGCGACAATCGGTTTCACGCTGAGAACGTTGCCGCTCTGCAATCGGATAATTTCCCAGGAAGCACTATCTCCGACAAGAATTGAACGAATTGCCTCACCACTTGCAAACTGCACCGAGGTAATAATTTTGAGATACAGGTCGAGCTTATAGACTTCCGTTTCAGTGTAGATGAGTTGCTTGATCCGGCCGTCGCCAGAAGAAGGGTGGGGTTGTGTTTCAGCCTTGAGCGGCAAGATAGCTATCAATACCGCGGTCACCATGTAGACAAACGTTTTCATGGAGTGTTCCTTCTTCTACTATCGTGTTTCGGGGTCGATGCGGTAGTTCACGACGAAAAAGCCAAGCGGGTTCTTCCAAACAGTTTGCAAGGTGCGCCGGGCTTCGGGTAAGAACTCAAACTGCACGGTCGCGACGAAGTCTCGAGACAGAGACTCACCATTTCTGTCTTCTCTCAGCTTAGTGAAACGAACACGGGCAAGGTCATCATCTAGCTTCGTAATTGACTTGATCTTGACGAGGATCCTCGACGATTCCCCATATAGGTCCGGTGGGTAGTTTGCGTGTTCGCCTGACCACTGGCTGCGAAGCTGGTGTGCCGCCTCTCCGGAGGACCGGGCAAGCACTTCAGGAATACGCGTCGCATTGTCCATGACGTCATATGTCTCCCGGTCGGAGATATAGGAAACCAATTCGGCCTGAAGGACGACTTCTTCTTCCGCAAGGGAGGTGGGTCTGACTTCTACGATTTTTTCAGCTTCGCCGGTGGTTTTGTCGACCATGACGACATAGGGGCGCGTTTCTTTGAGGGGCAGCAGCAACATTACGGATGCGAGACAGAGTACGGAGAGGCCCATTGAAGCAATTGCAGTGGCTGCCCACTTATTTCTTTGATGCTGAAGCGAGAAAAAAATCTCGTCTTCGAACGACGCGGCCTTGTCGACGCTCGCAGTCTTTCCAGATAAGTTGCGCGTTGCCTTGGTGTCTTGCGCAGCGATGGACGAGCGTGCGAGGACTTTGGACCTGTTGCTGGTCTGTTTGTCTGCCTTTGCGCTCTTTCGTTTGTTGACTTTGCTCGTTCTAGTGCTTGCCTGCACAGATCCGCCCGGTTTCGAAGCATTTTGGTCGTGTGATGCGTTTCGCCTTTGCCTGGTTGCATTTCCAGACAAGTCTTTATTAGTACCCTCTTTTTTCGAGATCTCTCGGCGTGTGGATTTCTTCTGCCTTCCGCTGCTGGATTTGGAGGTGGACTCACCAGGTCGGATTTGTTTTACTGGTTTAGCGATGGAGGCGGAAGCGTTTTGAGGGGCCGCGGCTAGTATCTCCGACACGGTTTCGCTGGTGCCAATGCTTGCTTTACCGGGGCCAACTTGTAAATCGGGCTCAGCTTTGCGGTCGGTATTTCTCATTCGGGTTTAGCTCCACACTGAAGTGAAAATGACCGTTGAATTCTGTTGATGCTCTCAAGTTCGCTATTTTTATTATACAATTCTAGTGATGGGGGTTGTCCTATTCAGTCCATTCTTCTTCTCGTCTTTTGGTTTTTGGCCGCTGTTCGATTTCTTCTTGCCTTTGGCGTTGGATTTTTTGTTGACCTTGATTGTCCGCAGCGCTGAAGCTGCTTGGCTGTTCAGCGGTTTCGTCTTCGAGGTATGCCCAACGATCCTCGGTGCTGTCTGCAATCTGTTGTCTTGCGAAGTCGATCCGGTCGGCTTCCGTCTTGAGGTTTTCGTGCATACCATTCCACCTTGCATCGTTCGGATTTCGCAGCATATCATTTACGCCGTTTTCATATGCCTGACGCTGAGCTGGAGTGAGGGCGTTTGCTGAATCGGACTCTAAGTCGCCCTCAAAACGTTGCCGCTGGCTGGCGACTTCATTGGGATTGCCTGTTGCACCGCCGAACGCAATGTCGTGACGTGAGCCCAGTATTTGCCTGTCGCTCATACTTTCTGTCGACATGGAAGAAACACGGTGAGCTGCAATCAAATCTGAGACGCGATTCATAGTCCCATAGCTGCCACCAGAAGCTTCAATTGATTCCTTGTTGGCAGCTGAAAGCTCCCTGTAAGCCCTCCGAGTAGCAGCCGTTTCTTTGTCCTTGTTGTGTGCCTGGCTCACAGATGAACCTGGCAGACTCCCGCCAACGGCAGCAGCCGCACCCATCAAACCATTGACGATATTAGGCAGTTGTTGAACCAGGCCAGCGCAAGAGAAGATCAGGATTAGAGCACCGAGAGCACCTTTAATGCCGCTGCTGAAGCCAGATCCGATTGCGAGCATGACAATGCCCATCATTGCGGCGAAGAATACGTTGGTGAACGCCGCTCCCAGGGTAAACTTCAGCCAGCCCGTAAAGTAGTGTTTGGTCTGTTCGAAGAACAGCATGGGCACGAACAGGGGAGCGAGTGCGATTCCAATCCCGAAAGAGATCTTCGCGCCAACCACGATGGCGACAACCGTTCCAGCAACTCCAACGGCGATACTGATAATCACCAGTGCCGGAACCGAAAGGCCGATAGAGAACATCGTCGTTGCGAAAATAAAGAAGACCCCGGCGCTAAACATTCCGCCGACAATGCCGTCCAGCTTCGAATAAATGCTACCCTCGGTCTGTCCCTTTCCGGCTGCGTCCAAAATTCCGCCTACAAGGTTTGATGGGGTGTCGTGTAGGAAATCGTATATTGGCTCGAAGTTTGCCCAACTTGTTACGACCAGAAAGACGCATATGTATTTGATCGTCCAGGGAATAAGAATTGCAAAGGGAAGCGGTCTGAATTGAACGAAATAGTTGAGTGTAATCAATGCGAGCGAAAGAATGCCCATTCCCTGAATCACAGGCTCAATTGGCCCACCGATTGTATTGAAGAAGTTTTCGGCAAAGACCTTGACCTCTTTGTCGACTAGGTCGATAGGGGTTTTGATAAATGACACTTTAACCTCCTCGAGTCATGCAGCGCACATTCGTGGTGATTTCAGTCCTCGAGCGTCGCGCGCATGGCATCTCTTTGGACGAGGTATCCTGCGGCGTTCTGGACTGAAACGGTCCCAAAGGCGATCGTGAACGCCGAGAGAATGCGTAGATTTTGATTGTTCACTTCTATGAGTTCGGCCAAGAGTCGAGAATTCAGGTCAACGCTGGCTTTTAAGCCCTTCGTGTCGTCGATCATTTCGATCAATTTCTCATTTCGCTCGAGGCTTTTACCTGAATAAGCGTAGATGTCTTCGCCGACCGCGACGGAGATCATGCCGGCTCCGGCTACATATCTGTAACCCTGCTCAAATTTTCTCTCTAATTCTTCGTCGTCGGTGCTGCCGTCGCCGTTCCTATCTGTAACCTTGTCGGTGCCAAGCTTTTGCAGGTCTTCAAGACGGTATTCATCTCTCAGTCGATGCAATACGGCCCGCAATCTACCTTCCGGATCACCGTCCAGGTTTTTTCCGGAAATCGTGGTCCTCCAGACCCCTGGTGGGTCAAAGGGTCTTTGGTACTTGACCTTTTGAAAATTTTCGGAATGGTTAATCGCCCAATCCATCAGACTTTCTAGCTGTTCCGGATGCTCTCTTCGGTTTTTTTCATCTTTTCCAGAGAATAATTTTGAGTACTCTTTGTCACCCGTTGTGACTTCTTCCAGAAGCTCCATTTGTTGCTTCAATTTCTCATCTATGTTTTCCAGTGTCTCATTATCTGCCATCGTGGGAGTCGCGAGCATGAACGCAGTCGGAATGAGTGCGGCAAGAACCAAGCGTTTCATACCGGTGTTCCTTTCGTTTCCATCAGATAGGTGTTTACCGGCTCCCAATTGCAGGCGCAGGGAGACTTCCGGACCGCAGGTATGGCCTGACAGGCGGCGAGTCCGAAATGAACGGCAGCTATCAGTATTGCGCGTTTCAACATTTACATTAACTCCATCCAGAAAGTCGGATCTTCGCGCCAGTCGTCCTTCAACATTGCGCCCCTACCGCCACCCAAAACGTCAATGCCACCGCCGATTGGGGCGAGATTGAAATCCAAAACGACACTGTCGGTGCCGGATTTGAGCAGGACGAGATGGTTGCCGACGTTGCTTGTCCGCAAGAATGAAAGTTCATTCGAAGTTAAATTGAGCGGAGCAAGCTCTTCGGGCGTGTTGAAGGAGCTTGGATAGACCATCCGTGTCACGGCGCTTTCCAGGATTGATTTCCCGGCCAGGCTTTCCATGATGTGCGATACTCTCTGCGTAAGAAGAACGACGGCGACATTCTTCTTACGCATAGTGAGCATCCAGTCTTTGAGCTGTGCCTGGAAGTAGTGATCGTCCAGAAGTTTCCATGCTTCGTCTAGGACCAGCAGGGTAGGGTGTTCATCCTCCACAAGGCGCTCTATCCGCCGAAAAACGTAGCTTAACCATGCTGTGCGAATGACATCCTGGTCAAAGATTTCAGTTAGATCGAACGCGGTGACTATGTTGTCGAAAGCCAGGGAATCTTGACCTTTTCCGTCGAACAACCAGCCGTATTGTCCACCGAGATCCCACTGAGAAAAGCGAGTATACAAGTCCCCGTCATCGTCAGTTGATCGCAACTGGCTTCGAAAACTTGAGAAGTTCTGCAAAGCCAGGTCTGCGTGTTGGTTTCCGCTGACCGCGTTGTTCAAAGATTCTATCTGTTGAGCGTCAAGCGGACGGTTTCTGCTCTCAGCAAGAGCTTTGAGCCAGTCATTCAACCAGGCTGCACCCCGGTCGTCACTCTCAGTATTAAAAGGATTTAGACCAGTGCTTTTACCTGCACGGACAGGCGAATAGCTCCCGCCAAGGGCACGGATTGCCATTTCAAATCCGTTGTCCTTGTCAAAGACAATGAGACGTGTGCCAAGCCTCAAGGCTTGAGAGAGCAGGAAAGCCGTCCCGATTGTCTTTCCGGAGCCGGTTTGACCCAGCACAAGAGAATGGCCGACAGTTCTTTCGTTGCGCTTGCCCGCGAGATGGAGATTGAGCCTGTATGTTTCACCGCGCGCGGTGGGCAAGATGGTGATGGCTTCCCCCCAGGGGGATTGATGGCTCGGCCGTCCTCGAGAAGTTCCGTGTAGTGCCGCCAGATGCGCGAAATTGGTAGAGGAGATCATGGCAGGTCGCGTCCGGTAGCTGTAGTTGCCTGGATGTTGAGCGAAATAGGCAGCCCGTGCGGCAAGGCTCTCTCTCACCAAAGCGCCCCCTGTTTCTTGAACGGCGCGGGACACCTTTGTCATGGCCCTGTCCAGTTCCTCATCGTCCTTACAAAATGTCGATATTGTTGCTTGGTGGTCACCAAAGACACTTCGCCCGGAGGCGACATCGTCTTCCGCTTCCTCCAACTGAAGTTGAAGGGAAATCGCCGCGTCGTCGACCGCGGACATTTGTCGGCGGATCCGGCTGATTTTAGCTTGAGCTGTGATGTTGTCGGTGGGCGTAAAACTTTGCGTTAAAACCGTGTCGAAGGGCAGATTTAGCCGGTCGAGAATCCCTGCATAGGTGGTAGTAGGGTAGTCCTTGATTGTTGCAATCGCGCCCACGCGCATGTTCTCTTCGCAGTCTCCAAAAACCGTAAATGAATCCTGGGCAAATTTGATATCCGAGGTCGCAATTAGGTCCGACACAGGGACAAATTTAGATCCCGGCGCAAAAGGGGCGAAGTTTCCGCTGACGATGTATCTTAGCAATCCCAGCCAAGTCCCTTCACTGACACGCAAGCGCAACGGGTTTGCGTCGGAAAGGGTTTCGACAAACATTGAAACGATGCGGTCCAATCGTTTTGCGCGTGCGTCGAAATTGTTCCGGGTAGCGCCAGATTTCTTTCCAAACAATGATTTTATCGCATTCGGAACCTTGCTCGGGCGAAGTGTGAGGCTGACCATTGATATTCGAGTGCGGAGCCCGGCAATTTGCAGGTAGCGCTGCCATCTCTGATCAATAGTGTTGGTAAACTCATTATGGTTAACCGATGGCAATCTCGGTTTTGTCTTAAATGAAAGACGATGGATGTAATAGCCCATCGGCTCGTGTTGCTGGGCTATGAGCCTGGACAACGTTTTGGTAAACTCGCTGACATGCCTTTCGTCCGACGTGTCGGCGTTGTAGCCATCGACGAGAAAGGACGCGATAAGATCTCCGTCGCGCGAAATCAGAACTCCATCGTTCAAGATGGACACATAGGGGAGATGTTTGGCGAACAACGCCTCAGGCGTACCGGACTTTCTGGCCAGAGACTTCGCAGCCATTGACGCCTGGAGATTAAGCACGGTAGATCACTCCTTTGCCTCTAAAGATGGAGCTTGTGAGTGGCGTCCTTTGCACAACCGTAAACAGCACATCGAAGAATCTAGGATCCAGTGCTGCAATAATCCTGAGAACTACGTAGCCAAAAAAATTTCCGACTATCAGGTATGTGAAAGATTTAGATACAACGAAGCCGCCAACTATGATGAAGGACAGAATCATCAGGTAGTTTGCTGGGAGGCCCGCAAAAGAAACGGGCCTCGTCAATGCTTTGAATAGCGGAGATCTTTGCATGGAGCCCTCCTGTGTCAGGGGGCGGTTGTTTTGCCGCCAAGAGATTTAACGATGGTTGCACCACCGAACACGAAGATGATGCCGAGTATCACTGCGGCAGCGCGCATCCAATCAATCCGGCCGGTGAAGAACATGAATCCTGTTGCGGCCAGCGCGATGATGCAGATTGCAGTCCCGAGCGGTCCTGTGATGGCCTTCTGAAGGGCGTCGATGACGTTCGTCACCGGACTGAGATCGATTGATCCCTTGGCCGCATGTGCTGTATTGGTCAAAAACAACGTGATAGCCACCGCCGCCGATATAGACTTGTGTTGGTCTGCAAAGGCGTATGCTTCACCTACGATGTAGGATAATCTAGTTTGGACGGACATTTTATTCTCCTAATACATATTTTTGTTTTGTCACCAAGTACACTGCGAGTATTCGCAAATATTTTGATGTAGTAATGTGTCTCCTTGAATGGTGGAGCGCCTCGATATTGGCGTACTCGGCCAGGGCCAGTGTTCTAGGCGGCAAGCGCGTTGTCGACAGATTTGAATTCCGTAAGCTTTCGTGTGAGGTACCGAACAGACCCGTTGAGGTTGGCGCGCGCCTGAAATGGGTCTCTGAACCTTAGTTCCCGGGCCAAAGCCTGCATAAACTGGCCCAACCCCTTGGCCCCGTTCGGGGAAATGGCATTGGTATTGAAGCCGCTTTCTCGTTTGATAAGTGCAGTAAACAGTTTCTCAAATGATTTTTTATTTAAACCAGACGCCCTACAGCCGATTTTGTTTGAATGAATTTGGGCAATTTCTTTAATAAGAATTTCTAATTTTGAACTTTCTTCGAGTTTTGCATCCTGTTTTTCTTTTTGATTTAGAGCTTTGTCGAAAACATTTTTATTGAAATTCTTCTTCTGATTGGATGCGGCGGCGAGACTAAGAGTGTGAGGTGTCTCACATTTCTCAACCTTGCTATAGGCGTCGACCAACGAGGGGGTACAAAGGTCGGTTTGAGAGATGCTTGAGCATCCCGCGAGACTCAGGGCGGTCAACCCTATGTAGAGCACGCGCGTATTGAGAAAAAGACTGTTTCGCAACTCTCTGGTTAGGAAGTGACAGCGTTGAATTACAGTGGTCATTGGCATTCCCCATTCTGTTCTTCCGAACTCAACTGCACCAATCCCAGCTGAAACTACTGCGAAGTTTACTTGATTTAGATCTTATTTTTCCTCTTCGATTTATGTATATTTGCCAGAAAATAAAGTAAATAAAAGTTAAAAATCATTTACTTGCTTCAAAAAGTCTGATTATGTCATTTTTATTATTTATTTAGTTCTTCGTTGGCGTTTTTGTGCCTAGATCGCATCCGTTTTATGTTGGTTCATATCCAGCGGCGGCGAAGTAGTTGGCACATTCCTGTGGCTTGAAGTGGGCGCAAAGGTCACCAACGGAGTTCCACAAGGCGTCAACTGTACGCTCAGCCTTGGCACGCAATAGCGCCTTGAGTTTCGAAAACGCCATCTCGATCGGGTTGAAGTCGGGACTGTAGGGCGGCAGATAGCGCAGCTCGGCACCGACGCTTTTAATAGCTTCCCGGACCCCGGCAGCCTTGTGGGCCGGCAGGTTGTCCATCACGACGATGTCGCCGCGTGACAGCGTCGGCACAAGCGCCTGTTCGACATATGCCCGGAATGCCAAACCGTTCATGGCACCGTCGAGCACCATCGGGGCCGTCATACCGGTCAGGCGCAAGGCTCCGGTGAAGGTTGTGGTTTTCCAGTGGCCGTGTGGCACTCCTGCCCGGCAACGTTCGCCCTTCGGGGACCGCCCACGCAGCCGCGCCATCTTCGTATTCAAGCCGGTCTCGTCAATGAAGACGAGCCTGGCCGGATCAAGATCAAGCTGGCTGTCGAACCAAGCCTGACGCCGCATCATCAAACCTGGGCGTTCCTGCTCCAATGCGTGAGCGGTCTTTTTTTGTATGTGAATCCGCGTGAGCGCAGCCAACTGCTCAACATGCTCCGGCCGATCTTCATGCCGCACTCTTCAGCGAGCCGGACGACCATCTCGTCAAGCGTGATGTCTTTCTTGTCCTCGATCAGGCCCACGATGAACCCTTCGTGCGGATCAAGACGAGACACCTTCTTGCGTCCGGACTTGCGAGGCTCTGTCTCGCCCTGTCCGGCGCACGGGATCCAGCGGATCGCACTCGATGCGCTTACACCAAACCTCGCCGCAGCCTGTCGCGCGGAAGCACCTTCCCGAGATGCTTGCAATACCCGATCTCGAAGATCGCAACTCAGCGCCCGACCCATCAAATCGCCCTCCATTGCTGGAAAGCTTGAACCAGACCTAACCTCACATGTCACATCACATTCGATTCATCGAAAAACGGATACGCTCTAGTTTTTTGAAAATACGCGTCCTGCTTTCAGGTTAGGTGTTCAGTCCCGGCATTTGATGGATCGGATTAAGTCTGAAACGATCAGGTTCTGAAGTCCATATCTTGCAAAT
>NZ_CANMNP010000039.1 GCF_947499295.1 uncultured Roseibium sp. | reverse complement strand
CACTGAAACGCCCGCCAGATACATCTCCATCAAGGCTTCCTCGACGCTGTATTCAAGGCCTCTTCAACGGTGCCACGCACCATCTCATCCAAGATGATCCTTGATCCGGGCCTCATCAATCCGGATCACATTGCTCATCTCTTTGCCCTCATCGTCATCAGTCATACCTTGTTCCCTTCAATCAAAATAAAGGGAACCGTCTCAACCAGAAAATGTGCGAAAGATTTTGTACGTTATCAATTGGTTTCCATCACGAAACTAACCTGGCTGCCAACAACAACGTTGTTGGCAGTCCAAAGTGAGGTCGACAAGATTAGAAAGCCCCGGGTCATCATCCCCGAAAATCACTGGGTTGAAAATTGGACTTCTCCGGCCTTTGATGCGCTTGGAGAACGAGATGAAGAAATCGAGATTTAAGGATAGCCAGATCCTGGCGATTTTGAAGCAGGGAGAGAGCGGTGTAGCAGTTGCTGACGTTTGCCGGGAACAGGGGATCAGCAACGCGACCTACTACAACTGGCGTTCCAAATACGGTGGCATGGATGCGTCCTTGATTGCGGAAATGAAGTCCATGGCCGAGGAGAACCGCCGGCGCAAAAAGATGTATGCCGATATGGCGATGCAGAACGAGCTCTTGAAGGATGCTTTGGGAAAAAAGCCTTGAGGCCGTCTCAGCGGAAGGGGATGGCCATTAACGCAGTTCGGCTGCGCAGGGTGAGTGTCGCGCTTGCTTGCCGCACGTTTCAGATCAGCGAAAGCTGTTATCGCTATGAACGCAAGCTCAGCGATGAGAACGCGGAGGTTGCGGACTGGCTGGTTCGGCTTGTGTTGCCTTTATCTGCGCAATGTCAAAGGCTTTGCCTGGAACCACAAGCGTGTTCGGCGGATTTACCGGGCGTTGGAGCTGAACCTGCGCATCAAGCCGAAAAAACGGTTGGTTCGGGAAAAGCCGGAACCTTTGGCTGTGCCAGACAAAGCAAATGTCACTTGGTCGATGGACTTTATGTCAGATCAGTTGGCCGACGGGCGCAGCTTCAGAACCATGAACGTTCTGGACGACTTCAACCGAGAGGGGTTGGGCATTGAGGTGGACACCTCTATTCCGGCCCCGCGGGTCATTCGTACGCTTGAGCGGATCATTGAATGGCGCGGTCACCCCTTGAATATTCGGGTGGACAAAGGTCCTGAAAACGTCAGCGCTGCGCTGCAAATATGGGCCTCAAGACGCGGGATCAGCCTGGAATACATCCAACCCGGCAAACCGCAACAGAACTGTCCGCCAAGAATGGCCCGGACAATACATTTTCAACACGATCGAGGAGGCTCAGGACCACGCGACACGCTAGCTATGGACATACAACAACGAGCGGCCAAACATGGCCATCGGCGGAATTACACCTGCAATGAAACTCAAAATAGCGGCCTGAAGTCCAGCTTTAAAACCCACGAAAAAGGGGGTGATTACCACGTCAGTGTCCGAATTTAGGGAGGGAGCTCAGTATCGCGGCAAGTGTAGGCACTGCTGAATTGCTAGCACTTCTCTCAACGACGAAGTGCTAGCAATTACGCTGACGCGAAATCTGTTTATTTTCAAAGTATGGAAAAATTAATTATAGGTATTTTGGCAGGATATATATATGTGTAGTTTTTTGAATTATGTTGAGCCTTTGTAGCGTGCTGAACAAGGATAGTGACGAGAAATTGATTATCTACGACTTCCCAGCCCTTCACTAGATCGTGTCCAGTTTAAGTTGGTTCATATCCGTCGTTCTGTGTGCCGGGGTTTGCGGGTTTCGGTGGACTGGTTCGTTTCTGGGGCCGCTTGCCCCGTAGTTCATGTGACGAGCCGCGGAATTCGGTCGAAGACGATGCGCAGGATAGCTTGGTCCGGGCAGGATGTCGGGAGGTGCAGGCGGATTTGGGTTTTCATCTCGATCACGCGGGCGGCGATCTTGATGAGGCGCAATCGCAGCGTGTCGAATTGGGCAACTGCTAAGCTCGATCGTTTCGGCATGGCTGCGCGCCGGCCCCACATCAGCCAGTAGGCGCCGGCGTGCAGGAAGAGCCGGAACTGATTGGCCGTCGCCTTGGTGCAGGATGTGCGGTCGGCTGCGAGATGCGTCTTCCACGACTTGATGTGGTTCTCGGCCGCTCCGCGCCGGCAGTAGACATCCTCGTAGAGGGCCTTGGCTTTACCGCCTGCGAGATTGGTGACGATGAAGCGGGTGTCGGCACCTTGGGCGCCGACTTCGACGCGGGCGATTATGCGCTCGACACGGCTCCAACTGGCGGCGCCGTCAACGAACTCCTTGAACCTGCGGACTTTGCCCGTCTTCTCCGACGCTTCGAAGCGCGCTATCGTGCCGGTTTCCAGGTTAGCGACATGCTTGCGCAGCGTCGTGGTGGGCGCCACGCCGAGGATGAAGACGATACCGTTGGCGCGGCACCAGTCGATGACCTTCGGACTGCAATAGTGGCTGTCGGCCCGGATCAGGATCTGGGTGTTCGGCCAGTTGCTCCGG
Source organism: uncultured Roseibium sp. (assembly GCF_947499295.1). GTDB lineage: Bacteria > Pseudomonadota > Alphaproteobacteria > Rhizobiales > Stappiaceae > Roseibium. The sequence goes on along the minus strand of NZ_CANMNP010000039.1, from coordinate 9,791 downwards.
ATCGCCCGCACCAGGCGGCGCAGGTGGGGGCGGATTTCTGCCCCACTCGGCCGCTTGGTGGAGAGAATTGGAGAGGCGCTGACCTATCACAGCTTTCCCGACAGCCATTGGCGCAAGATCAGGACCAACAGTCCTTTGGAGCGGATCATGAAGGAGATCCGACGACCCGCGCGGGTTGTTGGGGCATTTCCGGACGGTCAGTCTTGTCTCAACCTGGCCGCGGCCAGGCTCAGGCCTATCGCGGGCGGCAAATGGTCAAGCCGAAAATACATGAGCATGACAACGCTCTACCAGGAGCAAAACCAAACCCAGGGAGCCGTCGCCTGAAAACGAAAGTGCGAAAGATCTTTGACACTACCGCAGAACGCCGTTGCCGAAACGAGAGACAAGAGGGTTTCTGCTCCGGTGAAATCCGAGACATTAACTCCTGTGAGATGGAAGGTGATAGGTCTGCCTTTGTTGTCGCTCAAGGCATGAATTTTGGTTCCCGGGCCACCACGAGCTCTCCCTAAGACATAGGCTTGGGGGCCCCTTTGCTGCCATGGGCGACCCGGTGTGCCCGAACCACCGCGCTATCGATCATCACTTCCAGGACAGGACCACCAGTTTGTGACAGCGTATCGAAGATCTTCGTCCAGACACGTTTATGGGTCCGAAGCCTAACATGGGGGAGATACTCATGGATGCTGTTCAAGTCGAGAGGGATTCAGGCATTGAAGTTTTCGGACGTGCTTAAGAAGTTGAACGTCAAGTATGGGAATGATGGCAAATTAGATATAGCAAAAGGAAATATTTACTAGGTGTAGAAACACATAATACAAGCCTATTCGGGCCAATTTTACGAAGAAGAAGGGGAGGCTGCAGATGTTTCGTAACTCCGGAAAACTTCGACAGTAAGTTTCGCGAAAAATTGAGCATTATACACCTTGTCCAAGAACTCGTTCCAATGCCCGTTTTGGTCAGGCGTGTTCATACTTGAAACACTTTCACTAAAGGTTTTGCAGAATAAATTCCAAAGTGTTTTAGCTCTTTCTTCATCTCGGATATCTATTTTTTCCGATAGATAATTCAAACGTCCTATGCAAGTCGAACTTGTTGAAAAGCTAGACCTAATCAAATTATCGAAGTGTATCTTTATTAGTTCCTTGCATTGTGCAGTCTTCACAGGAAATTTCTTCATATCCGAAAGATTGAAATTGAAATCTATTAGGAAGGCTTCCAATAAAACTTGGTATTCATCGTCGGTCACTTGAACACTTGATTTTGAAAGTAAAGCCTTTATTTTTGTTGGGAATACTGGCGAAGACATGTTGAAATAGAGAGTGATTGCAAGAAACGAAAAGGAGAGAAGAAAGTGCCGTAGAGGTTCTGAGCTGAAAAGTGCATTACAATTTCCTTGACAATTTCTTTTATTTATATCGGTTTATTTGCTAAATTTTGCTTTTGTTTCGTTGAAAAAATTGAATTGAAGTTTCCGCGCAATTGCATACGTTTTTCTTTCAGGAACAGCATCAAGACACGTCGGCATACAGACGTAACCTTGAATTTGAATCGGAATTCAATTAAAGCGCTCCAATTGTAAAATATTGGAGCAATTCTTTCAAAGTCTTGGGTGAGCGATAATGATTAAATTTTTTACAACATTCCTCGATTTCAGGGCAATATCTTCTGCCAGCAAAGCAGAATGGCACTAACAATGGGCCATGCCCTTCCGTTTGATGCATGCGATGCCTTTGATGTCATGTTACGGGTGAACACCAGACAGAAAATCTAATTTTGGAAGGAAGTTGCAGCCTGTATTACAGTAAATGACATATGTTTCATGCCAGCATTGGAAAGTTTGTTCAGTCCCGGGAAGTGATGGGTTGTCTCTTCGGTCCAGCGCTTGATGACGTGTTCGAATGGCGTCTTCAGCCTCTTGGCGAAATTATAGGAATTGATGAAGGTCTGCAGATGCTCGCAGAACTGTTTGTGGCTTTCATAAAGATAGCGTTTCTACGCTCCTGATTTAATTGTGCCAGAGTGTCACAATTACACTTTTCTCCGTTCCATAACGACCAATCTGATGGTCCCATGATTAAACAGGTTGGCTGACCTTCCAGTTGTACTCCAAAGGTCTGATTTCGTATTGTTGTAACCAAGCCGCATATAAACGCACAACAATCAATTCTCTGTTCCTGGTTTTTACTTCTCCCGATCTCTTTTCCATTACTAATTAAGGACTTCACACAATCTAGATCTGTTCATTCTGTCCACACTTCTCTTCGTGGAATATCATTCAACCTCCTATCAACTATCGAAAATCATCTTTATCAGCATACTCTAATAATAATGTCCAATAACCAAGAAACCAACTCGATCGATGAGAGATTGGTAGAAATAGATAAACAAAAAAAAAATATTGACAGCGCGCTTGAAATTTATGAAAGAGAAGTGACTCCTGGTCTTGCTCATCTTAGACGTATTTTGTTTTCAGAACGAAAAGAAGAAGAATTGGAATGGTCAATCTTTAAAAATGATATATTGAGAGATCCTACTGAAGAAATCGTGAAAAAAAGGTTAAGTAATTTTGGTTTACCTTATTTAGGAATAATAAAAGTACAGGCACTAGCGGTTATTTCTGCGATCAAACGATATAATGAGAAAAAAGAACACGCAGTAAGAAAATATCAAAGGGACAATGGATCTAGCTCTAGACGTTAACAACATTGATTCTGGTCTCGTCCAATTCACTTAAGTGCGTCTATACCCGCGTGAACCCGCGGCCTGGTACCCAAAACGTGTAGTCATTGATCGAAGGTTATAATGAGAATCATCCTCACAGTGGCCTGAAATGGAAATCGCCCCACGAGTACAATAAATTGAATGTTTGTTTGAGTTGCCCCGAGAGTATTTCATGCAATTCATACCAGATTGCACCGATCTGAATCTGCTACCCAACCTTCTGCCGACGCGGGATGGAATTTTGCGCCTTTTGTCAGTATGACTGGATGGTATCGGCTGTTGCTTTTGCCAGTGTTATCGCGGGATATTCCCGATGGCGCTGTGTGAGCGCTCTTCATTGTAGTATTTACGCCATGTTTCCATCTTTCCGCAAGCATCCGACGGTGACAGGAACCAGTGTACGTTCAAACATTAGACACGCAGTTTGACGTAGGATTTATTTGACACTGTCAGCTGTAATTTACGTATGATGATTTTGATCAGAGTGAGGTGACTCCAGCTTGCTTCGCGCTTATTCGTTTTTGGTTGCTGCCTGGACATAACCGCAAGCGATTCGAGAGCAGTCTGTGCATCAATCTCTAGCATCCGCGCGCGAGCTACAGAAACAATTATTACCCAGCAACTCTGCCCCTTTTCTTGTGATAGTAGTTCCCAAAAGCCCGACTGCCAGACCAGCCCCTGCTGCAAGACGTGCATCTCTCAAAAAGCCATAGCCTTTCTCCGCGCTTTCCTGAGCACTGTTAATCGAATTCAAGATCATAGTGAGGCTTTGATAACCCACCCAGTTGGCGAGGGTTTCGCTCATTCCCCTTTGATCCACGTTTGGATTTTTTACATCAAGCCCCATGATTCCTGCCGTGACCGCTGTATTGGCAAATTCACCTGGTGCGTTGGTTAGGTCAGATTTCAGCTGAACGGCTGCATTGGTTCCTAAAATTGACAGTCCTGTTGCCATATAGGCGATTTTAGCACTAACATCTTGGTTTTCAGGCTGCTCGCCGATGGGTTGGCCAAGCACCGTTTCGATTGTCCACAGCGCGTTTTGTGTATTGGTTTTGATAGTTCCAATTCGACTACGAAGCACTTTGCTGGCACCACTTGCTTCATCTTCGGTTACACCCGCTTTATCATACAAGGAACCCATTAAGTCTCTGACATCTTTGAGGATCTCTCCAACGTCCTCAAGCGCCTGTCGCTCTTCTTGTATGGATAGAAGCTCTTCTTCTGATAGTTCAGCGCAGCTGGCAGATAAATTCTGTGCAGCTTGTTTCACACTAGGCTCTCGGCTTCCCCGAAAGACCGCATTGATGACATGTCCTGCCGCATCCTTCATTTGGGAATAAGTCAACAACCCGTAGAGAGCAGCACCCATCCCTGTTGCCAAACCAATTACAGCTGCATCGCTGCCTTCCCCAGTTTCTTTGTTGTAGGGTTGGGGTTCCTTGTTTGTCAGATTGAGTGTTCCAAATACAGCGGCTTTGACGAGATCAAAGGCATGCCGGTCCTGAAAAGTATTCCATAGACTATCCATTCGTGCCGATGGCGAGTTGGATGCACTCCAAAGACGGGCGGCACTAAGGGGCGTTTTGGCAACCATGTTCATGATGGTGGGCCCCCGGAAGGAAGGCTGTTTTCCAATCAGTTTTTTTCCCTGATCAAACGCATAAATTGATACAACTGGGATGAGGGTCGCGGCCATTAGAGCCCCGACAATCCTTTGAAGTGTCCGGTTTTTGTTGGCCTTGAGCTTTTGCAGCGGATCAATGGTTGTATCAATGTGTTTTGAGAGTTTGTTCTTTAGGGTTTGGTGACGGTCGGAGAGCGTATTCAACTTGTCTTTCGCAGCCTTGAGCCGATCCACGGACGTCTCCAACGTGATATTTTCAACATCTCCAGCTGAATGGGTTCCACTTAGTTTTTCTAAAATTGCGAAGTCCGCCTGGTATTGACCTGCGTTTTTAATGTCTTTTGGAATTTCTTCTGCAATCAAATGCTTCAGGGCTGTGCCAATGGTTTGAGCAGATCGGATCAAAGGTACCACGGAACTTCTGACCGCTTCTTGAACATCACCAAAAAAAAGTAGCAATCGCGCCAGGGCTTGTCGTGCTCTGAATGTCCTGAACGACATTTTGTTTAATGGGTGAGGGATTGTTGTAATTTAGTGATCAACAAACGTTCGAGATGTGGCTCTATTGGTGTCGCCAGGCTCTTCGGGTATAAGTGTGTTCTGTCCCGCGGGGTTTTGCTCGATGGTCTGGGTAGAAAAAACGCTTTTTTGCACGGGGTGCATAAGCCTTAAGCGCGTTTTGAATGTCAGCTTCGGTAACATCTAACCCCAATGTAAGTGCTTCACGGTGGTCCGCTTGGGTAACTGAGCAAATAGGGTTCCAGATTGTTCTAAACGCTGAAAAATTCGCACTATTCCCGTTTTTTTGGGTGGTGGTGGGGCAGTTTGGTCTGGAGCCGTTGTTGCCTGCTCACCCAAATATCGATGTGTAGTTCCTGCGAGGGCAAGCCAAGCTCCAAGTTTAGTTGGTCGCGGAGGAGACTTACCAATACGGGACAATGCACCGATTGTCATGAATGTTACAGATGTTAACCAGTATCTGATTAAAAGAATCTAGAATATTGTTGGGGCTAGTTTCGCCAGGAAATCTAGAAATTCCTCTATGGTTTCAGCCAGTGATTTGAATTGGTCCCGATTTTCTGGACAAGTTGACGGCTGATTTAAGGTGTATCCGGGTTGGTTTTCATGCCGCCAATTTCAAGTTCCTGTCAGCCCAATATGCGTCCTTGGGAGTTTTGTGCTCAAGGGCTGAGTGAGGACGTTCAGTATTGTAGAAAGTCATCCAGTCGCGGATAATACGATGTGCCTTGAATCCATCAGTCAGGTCCTCCAGATAAACCGCTTCCTGCTTCCAGGATCGCCAGAGCCGTTCGATGAAGATGTTGACCATGCACCGACCACGTCCATAGCCTGACGTTTTCACGTGCTCACCTGGTTCGGGTGTACTTGATACTTGGCTACAATCTCCTGGATCATCTTGTCACCGCGCAATGCCTCAAGCGCGACCTTCGCTTTAAACGCGTCCGAAAAATTCCGGCGTTTCGCCATTCTCGTATCCCTTCAAATCAATGGGATACACCTTAGCAACCTGTCCGAATTTCAGGAACCACTTCAAAGTGCTAGCAATTACGCTGACACGAAATCTGTTTATTTTCAAAGTATGGAAAAATTAATTATGAGTATTTTGGCTTTAAGAAGGTCTACCGGATCTACCGGGAAGAACGTCTCACAGTGCGCAAGCGCGGCGCTCGCGTGAACTGAGCTAACTTGTAAGCGAGGACAACCAAGGGAGCAGGTCAATTTTATTCTAGATAAAAACGTTCTATTCTTGCACCTAGCTGGTTAGACAGGTTGATCACCTGGAGTATCTGAAACAATGGTCTGATTCCTGGACGCCTTTGCGCTTCTGCCCGCGAGCCACTTAGCGAACTGAATGATCAAATAGGTGGGCACCGCAATTAGAACTGTATAGACTACAGTTGTAGCAACCAAGCCAACTATCCAAGCTTTATTCCGGTCATTGTACAATGTGGGATTGCGCCAGACGGGTATTGCAACAATTGCCAAGGTAACGATGCTTTGGCCTATGACAGCTTGCGCGAATTCGACTAGGTTGATGATGGAGACACCGGATGTGAACACCCTGACAGAAACAAGGATGGTGAAGATAAACACCGAACCAATGAATGAGATGTAGGTCGCCCTTTGATTGCGGGCTACAAGGATTACCAGAACCGTAACTACAAGTACGAAGTACACTGTGCCATAGATCATCTTTGCATAGTGGTTGAACTTAGCAGATTGAGTGTGGTCCGCTTGAAGTTCTTTCCTCGCCTGGCGCATTGAGGACGCCAATTCTTCGGGCAGACGCCTGTTGTTGCAGGCAATTTGCCATTCCGCATTGCATGCTATGATGCCCAGGATCATGTTGCAGACAAAGTTGACATTGTATCTGTTCACCACCGTTTTCCACATCAAATATTGGCATTGGAAACTGAGCGCTTTACGGAAAAACTTCTGCAACGACTGATGCTGACCATTAGATGGGATACTCAATCTCTTTATGGGGCTAAATACCCACATGAAAAAGTTCATCCAAAATCGAGATAGTTGGACGCCAATCACAGAAGTTAGAACCAAGCCTACACTCAGAAAGGTGTACCAGTTTTCAGAGTAAAGGTATTTCAGTTTCTCAAATTGGGATACTGGCAAATATAGTGACCAGAGTACTGGGTATGCCGATGCGAAGTTAACCCAGAACAGAATGCAAGCGGCCAATGTTGTCCGACTGCAAAACATAACCTGAAGACAATAACAAACGACAAGTATGTCAAAGCCAAGGTTAGAAAGTTCATATGCGGGTTCCTCGAATGACCAGAACCAGACCTGGTTAGTAACATTGAGGGCGCAAATCAGCAGTGGCACTGCGGTTAGGTTCAACAACTTTGGGCGCAACATGTCGGAAAATGAAGTGCGAGGCGGCGCGAGTAGCAGTTCGATCTGTTTCGCGTTTCGTTGGCTTCGGTAGCCTAGAACCCACAGTCCAAAACCGGGAAAACAATTGCTCAGTTCGTGAGCTTGACTAACCATCTCGGAGACAATGTCCACAGTGGATTGTTTGAATTCCAGGACCCATTGCTGTGTCTTCAGAAATTCAAAGAGGCGTTCCGTATCGAATCCCAGGAAGATTGATAAGAGGGGAACGAAGGGTATGAACTCGTATGTGCTTGGACGAGGGGCGGACCCCATGATGGTAGATAGTTGAAGCTGGTAATTGGCGACGGTGGCTCGGTAGGGGTAGTAGTATTCAAGATCTAGAGAAGGTTGGCGTGCATTAATCACGTGTTTTTTTCTCTCGTATTGACCGTTGGTATTCTCTGTCATTTTCCTTGAAGATTGGCAACGATCGGCGTTGCGCGCGGGTGAGAGGTTGGGAACGAGAAGAGCACCTAGGATCCTATTAAATACTGTATTGCAGCCAAGTAACGATAAAAATATTTTCAAACAATCAGGTATTGCCTGGAATTATTTAACGATCTGAATGCTACACAATACTGTTCGCGTTTAAGCTTCTTTTTTGATCCTTTCTAGATCAGCACGCCGCGAGAATTCGTGCGCACTGCACCTGAAATGCCATGATTGCCAATGAAAAAGGGGCTTACGGCCGCTGTCAGCTGGCAATTTCTGCTCCGCCACCAATTCATGTGAATTAATCCACAACGCGACATATGACTGGCGGGCCGACGCGCGTAGGAAGTGCCACTCGTTATGGCACTTTGGGATTGGGCAAGTGCTTTCTCCTGCAGACAGCTTTTATCTTGATCACGCTGTCAAGTTGGCAGGACATTTTTGCTACTAAAGTAGCTGTAGCGTGCCAACGAGTGCACAATCGATTGTCTAACCCAACAAGTTTTGCATAAAATCCAATCCAAACACCATTATGTCCCGCAACGCAAACCGTAGCAACAAACCAGAATGTGGCAAGGTTCTTTTGATTGTCAGCAACAATTTCGGTCAGATGGGTGCCGCTCGAATTGCGATCTACCAGGCCAACCATGAAGTTAACGGAGACTTCTTCGGTCGGGTTTTTTTCGCCACGACAACAACAACTGGCGATCAAGCTGATCTTTCTAGTTTGCTTTCTTCATTAGCTGTTTGCCTTCGGGGAAAATCGGCGCGCGAGGTGGTTGCAGAAGTGCAACGCGCAATGACAAACAAAGACCAACTTATTGTTCACGCTCAGGGAGAAGTTGCAGATGACTTTGTTCAGAATATGCGTAGCATACTCGATTCAACTGACCCACCGCCTAGGTACTCCATCGGATTTTTTGCAACACGCCACGGAGGTTGGGAAGAGGAATGGGGGCAACATCGCAAAGACTCGGCAGAGAGAAATAAGCTGGTTTCCCGCATAAAACAAATTGTTGATGCAAGGTCGCAGATTTTTTATGTAGCGCCCAAGAACATCCGTATGATGAAAGCTTCTGAATTTGGAATGTCCAGTTCTCAGATCGCGCAAAAGTTTGTTCTGGTGTCAAACGGTTTACCGCCAATTGGGAGAGTTGAAACAACGCTCCCAAATTTGGGCCTCCGTGCCGGAATATTCACATTTATCCTAATTGGCCGCGCGGACACAGACCACAAGGGACATCTGCGCGCAGTTCAAGCTGTAGAAGCTTTGAAAACAGAACACAAACTTGAATGTCAGATCATTTTGTTTGGTGATGGCATTTATTCAGATCTAGCCGTGAATTACGCACAATCAAGCTCATCTATAGGACATTGTGTGTACAATGGTGGCTATTCTAACAATGCTGCAGGGCATATCCATTTAGCTGACTTTCTTCTTTTACCGTCGACTGCGCCCGATGAGAGCACGCCCGGCGTCCTTTATGAGGCATTGCAGGAAGGCAAGCCTTCGATTGCGACAGATGTGGGCCGGGTAAGTGAAATCATGAGTGGTGCTGGACTTCTAATGAAGCCGGAAAAAGATGGGACACTGCGCCAGGACCACCTTGTGAACACAATGCAGAACGCAATCCGTTCGAGCAGCAGTCAAATGAAACAATATCAAATACTAGCGAAAGCGGCTGCGTCTACCAAAGTTCGTCCGATAGCGAATATGTGTGAAGAATATCGCAGATATTATTAGAAAGTAGCGTTGCAGTAACACTGTTTTCAACTAGTACCAATATTTCCCTCGCGCACCGTTTCAGGAGCTTCTACTGTTGTCCTCGAGCAAAAAATAAAAACAAATTTCTTTCTTTTGATCCTCCCCTACCTTTGTGGTCTTTCGCTTATGCTCTAAAAATTGATCTAGTCCACTAAACTTCAGACCCATAAAATGAACTATGCAAACCACTTAATTTTTGATTCAAGCTACTGAACAGGAGTTTGTCGGTGTCTGATGGGTATTTCTGGCTCAGCGATGATCTGAAGTGGTCCCTGAAATTCGGACAGGTTACTAAGGTGTATCCCATTGATTTGAAGGGATACGAGA
>NZ_CANMNP010000038.1 GCF_947499295.1 uncultured Roseibium sp. | reverse complement strand
AAAACCGCCAGAAACTTCCGCTCCATCGTCGCAATCGCCGCGGCCTTCATCTTGATCAAATCCGTCCACACGGCCTAGTGGTTTAACGAGCCATCCATTTGAGCAACCAACTCTATACTTTATATTGACTGATGCCGCGCTAGCGGTACCATATTTTGTGTTCAGGGTCTGGTGATTCTTTTGAATTGCCGGCTAAGAGGGAAACCGGTGCGCTTTAGACAGGCAACCCCGGTGCTGCCCCCGCAACTGTGAACGGCGAGCTTTGATCCAAAGGCCACTGGGATACCCGGGAAGGCGGATCAGAAAAGCGTTGAGCCGTGAGCCAGGAGACCTGCCTTGAATGGAAAACGTCAACGGACGGAGGGTCCGCGCGGCGAGTAAGCGTGCGTTCGGCACGCGGCCTCTTGCGCATTCTGCCGTTCAAATCAAACCGTTCTTCGGGGTGCAAGAAAAGACATGACCGTTACCGTTTACAGCAAACCGTCCTGTGTCCAGTGCAATGCAACTTACCGTGCGCTTGACCGAAAGGGTGTTGATTACATTGTGGTTGATCTGAGCCAGGACATCGAGGCTTTCGATCACGTGCAGTCGCTTGGGTACAAACAGGTGCCGGTCGTTGAGGTTAGCGGAGACCACTGGGCTGGTTTCCGGCCAGACAAGATCGCAGCCCTCGCTTAGGCAGTGGCCCAGCTCGTTTACTTCTCGAGCGCATCCGGCAATACACACCGCTTCATTGAAAATCTCGGAAGCCCGGCTCTCCGCATTCCGCGGAACAAAGAAGAGCGGCTTCCGGCAGTCAACAAGCCGTTTGTTTTGGTCTTGCCGACCTTTGCCGACGGCAATGGCCACGGAGCCGTTCCGAAGCAAGTGATCCGATTGTTGAATGATGCGCCGACGCGATCGTTGCTTAGAGGCGTGATCGCCTCCGGCAACCGCAATTTTGGGCGTTTTTTCGCCTTCGCTGGTGATGTGGTGTCGCAAAAGTGCGGCGTCCCGCTGCTCTATCGTTTTGAGCTTTCCGGTACTGACAGCGACCTTCACAGGGTCAAACACGGGATAACAGAATTTTGGAAACGACAGTCCTAGACCGCCCAGCCAACCAAGCGGAAACCCTCGATTTCCACGCGCTGAATGCGATGCTGAACCTTTACGATTCAGACGGAAAGATTCAGTTGGATGCAGACCGGAAGTCAGCCCGTCAATACTTTCTCCAGCACGTCAATCAGAACACTGTCTTTTTCCATTCGCTGGAAGAAAAGCTCGGTTATTTGGTGCGTGAAGGCTACTACGACAGCACGGTTTTGGCGCAATACGACCCTGCATTCATCAAGGCGATCTTCGAAGCCGCCTACGCCAGACAATTCCGTTTTCCGACATTTCTCGGAGCATTCAAATACTACACCAGTTACACGCTGAAGACCTTTGATGGACAACGCTACCTCGAGCGGTTCGAAGACCGGGTCGTGATGGTATCTCTCACGCTTGCCTCGGGCGACGAAGATCTCGCCATGCGGCTGATGGACGAGATCATTTCCGGTCGGTTCCAGCCGGCAACCCCGACTTTTCTGAACGCGGGCAAGAAACAACGTGGTGAGCTCATCTCCTGCTTTCTGCTGCGGCTTGAAGATAATATGGAATCCATCGGTCGCGGCATCAATTCAGCCTTGCAGTTGTCGAAGCGCGGCGGCGGCGTTGCCTTGCTCCTGACCAATATTCGCGAGGCCGGGGCTCCGATCAAGGGCATTGAAAACCAGTCGTCTGGTGTCATTCCGGTCATGAAACTGCTGGAGGACAGCTTTTCCTACGCCAACCAGCTTGGAGCCCGCCAAGGCGCCGGCGCGGTATACCTTAATGCGCACCACCCGGATATCCTGAGGTTCCTGGACACGAAGCGCGAAAACGCCGATGAAAAGATACGGATCAAAACTCTGTCTCTAGGAGTCGTGATCCCGGACATCACCTTCGAACTCGCGAAGCAGGATGAGGAGATGTACCTCTTCTCCCCTCATGATGTGGAGCGGGTCTATGGGGCGCCAATGTCCCAGCTTTCCATCACGGAAAAGTATCGCGAGATGGTGGACGATCCACGCATTCGCAAAAAGAAAATCCGTGCGAGAAGCTTCTTTCAGACCATTGCGGAGATCCAGTTCGAGAGTGGCTACCCCTACATCTTGTTTGAAGATACGGCCAACCGCGCCAATCCCGTCGATGGCCGGATCAACATGTCGAACCTTTGTTCTGAAATTCTCCAGGTCAACGAGGCATCGGAATTCAACGATGACCTGTCGTATCAGCATCTGGGCACAGATATCTCATGCAATCTTGGGTCTTTGAACATCGCCCGCGCCATGGATGGCGGCGATCTCAGTGCTACGGTGGAAACGGCGGTTCGCGCCCTGACGGCTGTTTCGGATATGAGTGCGATCGACAGCGTCCCGTCCGTCCGCCGAGGCAATGACGAAAGCCACGCCATCGGCCTGGGACAGATGAATCTGCACGGGTTCCTCGCCCGCGAGCGTATCCATTACGGGTCCGATGAAGGTGTGGAGTTTACCAGTCTTTATTTCTACGCGGTTGCATTCCACTGCCTGCGCGCGTCCAACAAACTTGCTGGAGAACGCGGCCGGAGCTTCAAGGGCTTTGAAAAGAGCCGCTACGCCGACGGTTCTTTCTTCGACAAGTATCTGGATAAGATCTGGGAGCCGAAGTCCGAGCGTATCCGGGGTCTGTTCGATGCATTCGGTATCGAGTTGCCGACACAGGCAGATTGGCAGGATCTGAAAGAAGCCGTAATGGCCGATGGGCTCTACAACCGTAATCTTCAGGCTGTGCCGCCGACAGGATCGATCAGTTATATCAATCACTCAACGTCATCGATCCATCCCATCGTTTCCAAGATTGAGATCCGCAAGGAAGGCAAGATCGGCCGTGTTTATTATCCGGCTCCCTTCATGAGCAACGACAATCTCGATTACTACCAGGACGCCTATGAGATCGGGGCTGAGAAGATCATCGACACCTATGCAGCAGCGACCGAACATGTTGATCAGGGCCTTTCGTTGACGCTGTTCTTCAGAGACGACGCGACAACTCGCGACGTCAACCGCGCACAAATCTATGCCTGGAAGAAAGGCATCAAGACCATCTACTACATCCGCCTGCGCCAAATGGCCCTCGAAGGGACCGAGGTGCAAGGCTGCGTGTCCTGCTCGCTGTAAGGAGAGCCATCATGACCATTCACGCCCCTGCCTCCGGCCTGACACGCGCGGTCCCAAAAGCGGTCAACTGGAATCGCCTTCAGGACGACAAGGATCTCGAAATCTGGAACCGCCTGACGGTCAATTTCTGGCTTCCCGAAAAGGTCCCGCTGTCGAATGACATCCAGAGCTGGGCAACCCTTCATGCGGATGAGCGTCAGCTGACCATTCGCGTTTTCACGGGATTGACGCTTCTGGATACCATCCAAAACACAGTTGGTGCTCCGGCCTTGATGCCGGACGCTCTGACACCCCATGAAGAGGCGGTTCTTACGAACATCGCCTTCATGGAGGCTGTCCATGCCAGAAGCTATTCGTCTGTGTTTTCAACCCTGTGCCAGACGGCTGAGGTGGACGATGCTTTCCGATGGTCGGAGGAGAACGCGTTCCTTCAGGCAAAGTCACAACTGATCCTGAACGAATATGATGCAGCTTCATCACCGTTGAAGAAGAAGGTCGCCAGCGTCTTCCTTGAGAGCTTCTTGTTCTATTCAGGCTTTTATCTGCCAATGCACTGGTCCAGCCGGGCAAGGCTAACCAATACCGCCGATTTGATCCGTCTGATCATCCGAGACGAGGCCGTACACGGCTATTACATTGGCTACAAGTTTCAGCGGATGCTGGAAACGCTTGGCGAAGCGGAGCGTGAGGAGATCAAGAATTTTGCATTTACCCTTATGTTCGATCTTTATGAAATTGAGAGCAAATATACCGAAAGCCTATACGATGGCGTCGGTTTGACCGAGGACGTAAAGCACTTCCTGCATTACAACGCCAACAAGGCTCTCATGAATCTCGGCTATGAAGCCCTCTTTCCGGACAGTGTCTGTCACGTCAACCCTGCGATCATGGCAGCTCTGTCGCCGAACGCCGACGAGAACCATGATTTCTTTTCAGGATCCGGGTCGTCCTATGTCATTGGAAAGGCAGTTGCGACGGAAGACGAAGACTGGGATTTTTAGTATCCACGCCTTGGAGGAAACCCCTCGTCTTCAGACGAGCCCGCTTTAGCGCGAAGTGAATAAGAATGACCATACTCTTTGTGTCTGTCCCGCCAAAGTGAGAGCGGCGGTGCAAAATTCGACCACGGTAGCGGCGGGATAGTCCTGCTGCGGGCGGTGTAAAAGATGGGGTGGTTGCCGCCCTCTCCAGACGGCATCGTAATGTGCCATTGTGGTGATGTTGAATGTCACCAACGGGGAAAGGACAGCAACCGTGACAGAAGATATGATGATTGGGGTGGATCTGGCAAAAGCAGCATTCCAGGTTCACGTTGCAACTATGACCGGACACGTTGTGCTACGCCGGAAGTTTTCGCGTCCGCAGTTCCGAACATTCATGGCTGAGCAGGCACCGGCAATTGTCGTGATGGAGGCTTGTGGCAGTGCGCACTACTGGTCACGGGAATTGGAAGGATTGGGGCACGCTGTAAAATTGATAGCACCCCAGTATGTGAAGCCTTTCGTAAAGCGCCAGAAAAACGATGCAGCGGATGCTGAAGCCATCGTGGTCGCTGCGCAGCGACCGGAGATGCGTTTCGTTGAGCCAAAGTCGCAAGAGCAGCAGGCTTTGACGATACTGTTCCGCGCAAGGGAGCGGCTGGTACGTCAACGTACCGAATTGATCAACGCTTTGCGCGCGCACCTATACGAATTCGGGTACTCGCTTCCGCAGAAGGTCCGCAACTTGCGACACGCCGAAACGATCGTGAATGATCCCGCCTGCGATCTGCCAGCCCTGGTCCGAGAAGAGTGCCAAGGACTTCTCGAGCAAATAGCCCAGAAATCGGAGCATATCTCGGCGCGCGACAAGAAGATCAAGGCGTTGGCATCTGAGAATAACTGCGCTCGACGCCTTCAAACAATGCCGGGGATCGGCCCGATGACAGCATTAGCCGTTGAGGCTTTCCCTCCCCACATGGGAAGCTTCCGGCGTGGCCGAGACTTTGCGGCTTGGCTGGGTCTCGTGCCACGTCAGCATTCGTCTGGGGGCAAGGAACGGCTGGGTCGGATCTCCAAGGCCGGGCAATCCGACATACGTCGACTGCTAATCATAGGAGCAATGTCCAGACTGGGTTGGCTTGGCAGACGTGCCATCCCTGATGGTTCCTGGCTGTCGCGAATACTGGCCAGAAAACCGAGAATGCTGGTGGCAATCGCATTGGCCAACAAGATGGCTCGTGCGGTATGGGCCATGCTGACGAAGAACGAGGATTATATGGACCCGTCGAAGGTGACTGCAGCGTGAAGCTGGTAGAACCATCTCCAAGCTGACACCGACGACGATCGTGTGAGAAGCCGACGCTCCGAATGGGCACAAGATCGAAAGATCGCGATCAGGAAACCAGTGGCACGACGTTGAGCTTAGCAGCTCGGGTAAAAGTTTTGGACCTGATCCGCGTATCACCATACCGGCCAGCGGTGTCTCAAAAGCCGCAAAGCAAGGCCTGACAGAAGTCTGCGTTCGATCACACGCTCAAGGTGAAGAAACTTCTTGCACTGAGGGCGGCAACCACAGAAGTTCCGCGTCATGATTCTGAGTGCCATCGTTGAAAAACTGAAACGCCAGTCGAAGGATGACTTCAAAGGCAGACAGTTCGAGGCCTGGCTGATCATCCAGGCAGTGTCCTGGTACTTGCGTTATCCTCTGAGCTATCGGGACCTGGAAGAAATGTTTCTGGAACGCGGCTTCGAAGTCGATCACAGCACCATCAACAGATGGGTTTTGACCTACGCTCCCCTGATGGAGAAACGATTGCGGCGTTTCCGCAAACCGCATTGCGGCTCGGTCCGCATCGATAAGACCTATGTGCGCATCAAGGGCCAGTGGCGCTATCTGTATCGGGCCATCGATAAGCATGGAAATCCGGTCGATTTCCTGCTCACGGCGAAGCGCAACCTGAATGCTGCTAAGCGGTTCTTTCGAAAAATGTTGCAGGATGCCCCACTGCTGTCACCGGGCAAAATCGGCACCGATGGCGCCGGCACTTTTCCTCCGGCCATCGGGGACGCGGTTGACGACGGCCTGCTTGCTTCGGATCAGGTGCACTATGTGACCAAGCATTTGCAACAAGGCATTGAAAGCGATCATTTCAGGGTGAAGAAGAACATGCCGAAGGTCGGCGGGTTCCGCTCGTTCAACTCAGCCAGAAGATCAATCGCCGGATTTGAAGCCATGCTGTGGCTCAAGAAGGGCTTCGACTTTACCGGTCAATGGAGCGTCCGCGAACAAAACGATCTGATTGCGGTGCTCTTCGGAATTGAAAAAGTTAACAATACCTGAAAGGTTCTCCCAGAATGGGAGAAATCTGCCCGTCAGTGAAAGTTGCGACAAGCCCGTCAAAGGGAAGGTTGAGTTTCCGCGCATCATCATGAACCCGCCTTTTTCCCAGGTGCGCAAACACATCAAAGCCGCCTTGTCGCTTCTTGGGCGGAACGGTCACGACGAACCCGCCGTGCTTGTCGCCCTCGTGCCCATCACATACGAACACGAGGACGCGGAGACGCTTGAGACATTGCCTGAAGACACGTTTTCGACCTGCACAATCCGAACAAAGATCATCCGTATTGTGAAATGACAACTAGGGGCGGTCACCCCTCGCCCCTACTTCATTTTCCATGGTGATCCGGAACGGAGATTCGCGGCGGCTCGCGGCCCAGGGCTTTCGATCAGGCAGACACGCGCTGTTTTCCAACGGCATCGGGGCACCTAATCTCCAGCCCTGACCCGCTCGCAAGTGCCGTGCTGAAAGCCCCAAACACTACGGTTTTGAAAGAGAAATTGTCTTTCGGCCGTCCCCGACCCTTCCTGACTACCTTCACGCGAACGGCGTTAACGTTTTGGTAACATAAAAAAACTTGACCGAATCGTGTTTTGTTGATGTTTTTGACGCAGAAATTGAGGTTTCGCGGTTTTTTGCGTGAATTCAGTTGTCACCGTAAGGGTGGAAATTAATGAACGACCATAAGACACCTATTGATGAAATGATCGGGCTCGATTCGCAAATATTGAGTGCCCAGCTTCACGAACTATCTGAACGCCTGTTTCCGCCATCTGCGGAAAAAGAGCTTCGTACCTTTTCCAGCGCTGAGGCCGCCGCCCTTATCGGTATCACCGATAGCTACATCAGGCAGTTGGCGAAAAACGACGACGGAATAATTCCGCCAAAAAAGGCGAATGGAAGACGCGAATTTACGCTGCCTCAAATCCATGATTTGCGACGTTACCTTGCGCGTAGCAAGCCGCAATACCTACCGAACAGAACAACGTCCCAGAAACTGCAAACAATTGCGGTCACCAATTTCAAAGGTGGTTCCGGCAAAACAACCACCGCTATTCATTTGGCGCAGTATCTTGCACTGCGCGGTTACCGCGTATTGGCGCTAGACCTCGATCCGCAAGCTTCAATGAGTGCCATGTTGGGTTGCCAACCGGAATTTGACGTGAGCGAGGATCAAACCATCTATGGCGCGATCAAATACGATGAAGACCGGGTTCCAATTAAAGAAGTAATAAGGAAAACGTACTTCGCCGGCCTGGACTTCATTCCTGCTGATCTAGAATTGCAGGAGTTTGAGCAAGATACTCCGATGCATCTTGCATCTACCGATCGGGATCCGCGAAATCTGTTTTTCATGAGGATCGCCGAAGCGCTGAAGCAAGTCGAAGAAGATTACGACGTTGTCGTTATCGACTGTCCGCCGCAACTTGGCTATCTCACCCTCGCCGCTCTCAGCGCTGCAACGTCAGTGCTCATCACGATTCATCCGCAGATGCTTGATGTTGCATCGATGAGCCAGTTCTTGAACATGACGTCGAACCTGCTCCGCGTGGTCAGAGAGGCAGGCGGAAATCTTGACTACGGTTGGATGAGCTATCTCATAACCCGCCATGAGCCGAACGACGGTCCACAGGCGCAAGTTGCTGCCTTCCTGAGAAGCCTCTTTAGCGACCGAGTACTAACCGCGACGATGCTTAAATCAACTGCCGTTTCGGACTCCGGATTGTCGAACCAGACACTTTACGAGACCCGGCCGGAAACCATGCATCGGCGCACATATGACAGAGCCGTTGAAGCGATGAATTCAGTCAACGAGGAAATTGAAAAACGTATCCGGCAAACGTGGGAGCGGTCAGAATCATGAAAGGCCGAGACATCCTTAAGAGCCTTACCGAGGCTAAAACGAAGGCACCGAACCTAGACGCGCCAAAGAAGACCAAGGCCGCAGGCAGTGTAAAAGCGCTGAAGTCCGAGCTCGACAAAATCACCGAACAGGCTGCGGAAGCAAAATCGTTGCGTGATTCAATTTCAAAGAACGGCGGGATTGTTGAGCTCAATCCAAAGAGCATCGAAGGCGCAACAATATCGGATCGAATTCCGTTTGAATTTGATCCAGACTTTGAAGCTTTGAAAGGAGCTATCGGGAAAGCCGGTCAGCAAGTCCCGATCTTGGTACGTCCGCACCCGAAGGAAGCAAACAGGTATCAAGCGGCTTACGGTCATCGAAGGCTTTTGGCAGCTACGCAACTCGGTATCCAGGTCAAGGCGATCGTTCGCGAACTGACTGACGAAGAGTTGGTTATTGCACAAGGTCAGGAAAACGGCAGCCGAGTCGATTTGAGCTACATTGAACGCGCTTCCTATGCAGCGCGTCTTTTGCTGTCTGGTTATGATCGTACTCTTATCTGCCAGGCTCTTGGGATCGATAAGTCCGAAGTTTCACGGCTATTGAGCGCGGCGAAGGCAATCAATCCTGAACTAATGGCAGCGATCGGGCCAGCTCCACAAGTAGGAAGGGCGCGTTGGTCCGATTTGACTAAAGCGCTGGCAACATCGAACGCCACGAAAGAAGTGATGGCTGTAATCGCCGGCGAGAAGTTTTTGAAGGTTCGGGATAGCAACGAGCGATTTAACCTGATCTTGAAGACGGCTCTAGCCGCGTGTGCACCCAAGAAACCAAAGTTAGTCACAAAAAAGCAAACCATTCAGGGCTTGAACGGTGAGGCTATCGGTTGGCATCAGGCAGGCAAGAACGGAATGACGCTTTCTCTGCAAAACCGCGACTTTTCTAAGTTCCTTGTTTCCAAGTTGCCCGAGCTCATTTCTGAGTATGGAAATGGGAAGAAGGACGAATAAGGTTCGCACTTGGACAGCAATTCGCCCAGAGTTGACAGGTGTCAATTCTGATTTAAGTCACTGAAAAACAGGAAGAAACCGGCAAAGAAAAAGCCCCCGCAATGTTGCCATCGTGGAAGCCTCTTCAGAAGTAGCACCTGAAAAGTCGCATTTCCGCGGAAAACTGTCAAGACATTGGCGCCATTTCGGCGAACGCTCTTCTTTTGCCTTCATTCCGGATGGAGGTTGGAAAGTAGCATGACACATACAGGTTGGCGAAAGCCAACGCTGGACAGGGACAACGCTGCAGAGCGAGTCCATGCCAGCGAACGAGCTTCTATGTCTTCATCACACCAGATTGCGAGTTTCCGCAAGGTGTCTGCCGGCATCCTCGCGAGCGCCCATTTGGCTGCTCAGGACGCTCGGCCGGAGGTCTCCAAGAAAGATATCTCGCTTGTCCTGAAACGCGTCGCGCCGGCGCTTGGCATCGATGGCACCGCCTATCATGTGCTTGATATTCTGCTCGGCCTGGTTCAGTCGGATGATTTCAAGGCTGGTAGGCGCCCCGTCGTGGCGATCTCCAATCTGCGGCTTGCCGAGTACACCCGCCGTACCGCGCGTACAGTGACACGCTGCCTGAAGAAACTTGTTGAAGCCGGCATCCTTGCCTACCGGGACAGCCCGACCGGCCGTCGCTATGTCTATCGCGGCAGGGGAGGGCAGGCAGAACAGGCATACGGTCTGGACTTCACACCAGCATGTTTCAATCTGGAAGCCTTCAAGGCCCAGGCAGACGCCTTCCAGCACCGTCTGAAGGCCGAACAGGAAGCCATGCGAGCCGTTACTCGGTTTTCACGCGCTATCCGTGACTTAGCGGAGACGGACCCTGCGTCATTTCACGGGTATGTCGCACTGGCAGAGGAGGTGTTTGACCGTAGTGAGCTGACGGTATCTGATCGGGCGGATCGGCTGCAGGCACTCTACGAAGAAGCATTGAGGCTGCTGGAGCCAAAGGAATCAGAATCAAATCAAGAAGATATGTCATGCGCGGGTGACATTGATGTCAGCCCTTTACTTATTACAACCCATCCCGACTCTTTTAAATGTAATAACAAAAGGACTTGCTCTAACGAGCAAGACATTAAATCCGCTCCTAACAACGGCTCCGCCGTTGAATCGGCTCTAGAAAAAGAGCCTTGCCGCGGGCACTCGGATTATCAACCACCGAAACCACAAGCGGCAAGGCACGGGGGCGGCAAACGGACACAAACCAACCTCGATGGGGTCTCCATAGGCCTTATCCAGTCAGCATGTTCGCAGGTTCAAACCGAAACCGGACATTCCTTCACAACCTGGTCGGACCTGTGCAGAGCCGCGGATCAGTTGCGCATTCTCATCGGACTCAGTCCATCCGGATACCAGAACGCTGTCGAGCGCCAAGGACAATATCTGGCGGCGGCTTGCCTGGTTGTCGTTGCTGAGAAGGCGCTGCGGGACCCGGAGCAGATTACGTCTCCGGGCGGCTATTTCCGCGCCATGATCGACAGGGCGGGGGAGGGCAAACTGCGCTTGCACAAATCGCTTCATGGGCTGGTTTAGCGGGGGAGGGGGCAATGTCCGGCGCTATTTTGCCGTCAACGGCCCCCGGAGACTTCGAGGAACAGGTGGACGAGATTGACGTTGATGAAATAGTTGTTCTTTCCGGATCGATGTTTGTCTACGAAGTTATGTTCTGTCAGTGTGTCCAGATATTTGGCAGCTGTCTGTCGTGTAACATCGAGATCAGCTTGCACATATTCGATCCGTGTATAGGGGTGTCGGAACAGGTTATTCAACAGCTCTTGACTGTAAAGCTTCGGAAGCTCGTTGCGCATTCTGTGTTTGACCGTGGCCATCTGTTCCCGAATACCTGTGACGAGAGCAATTGTTGTCACCGAAGTTTCGGCAACCGCGTCCAGCATATAAACGATCCAATCTTCCCAGGCACCGTCATCGCGCACTGCCTGAAGCTGGCGATAGTAGGCCGCCTTGTGGCGGGTGATATGACGGGAAAGGTAGAGAATAGGGATCTCGAGTAACCCGGTCCGCGTAAGATAAAGAACGTTTAGAATTCGGCCGATCCGCCCATTGCCGTCCGGAAAGGGATGGATGCTCTCAAACTGATGGTGAATCAGCGCCATCTTTATGAGTGGGTCCAGATCGGAGGCACCGTCATCATTCACGAATCGTTCCAAAGCGGTCATATGATCCACGATCGCACGCGCGTCCTGCGGTGGTACAAATACGGTTTCGCCAGTTTGTTCGTTTTTCAAAGCGGTTCCTGGAGTTTTTCGAAACCCGTCAGTGCGCCCTTTGAGCAATTGGTAGACGTCGATCAGAACGGAATTTGGTATAAGCCCGTCCGTCTCCAGAAGGCGGGCATAACCCAGTCTGAGAGCGTCTCGGTAGAGCGCGACTTCTTTGGCTGCGGGCGACTGTGGATCTCCTGGGAAAAGATCCGCCTGAAAGAGTTCGTCTTGCGTGGTTACGATGTTCTCGATCTCAGACGAAGCTTTCGCTTCCTGAAGGGCCAGCGTGTCGATCAGAATGCCTTGGTTCGGGATCGTCTTTGCTTGGCCTTTGAGATCGGCGAGGGCTCGGCTTGCCCGGTTGAGCGCCTTCAGGACACGAACGGTCTCGATATTGGTCGTGGGAGGGAGTGGCGGAATGGCATAGGTAGGCGTTAACATGACACTATTCTTATGTTAAAAAAAGTTTTCATTTTTAACATATGGGCATCTTCATGTCAGCAATTCCTTCGTTTGGTTACCTGATACTTTTACGGCGTCCAAGTTGCCAAAGCCTGATATTGGCATGAAAATTGGCTAGGTAACGTTGGCCGAAGGTTGGGTTGGACCAGGCAAGTCTTTGCCAATCCCATGACTGCAGGATGGCCAGAATTTCCCAGGCAGCAGGGTTATAGATCGGACTACAGATAGACCTGCGGTGAGGGAGCTCATATGTGCGCTGCAGACTGGTCTTGCCTGGCGCATGTACATTCAATTCGACCCGGACTAGTCTTCTTCTCGCCGCTCTTTCCTTTTCCTGGTTGTTAGCCCAACTGGCGGGCACATTGAAATGCCATATAGGTGAGAGCGGCAACC
>NZ_CANMNP010000037.1 GCF_947499295.1 uncultured Roseibium sp. | reverse complement strand
AATGAACCGACTCGATGAACTCATGCCGTGGAATTGGCAACCCGAGTAAGTCAACGCCTGTATGACCGGACGCATACGCAGCAGATAGGGATAGACCTTGTGCTTCTTAGCCGGGCTCACTTCTTGAGCCCTTGCGCTAAAAAATCGTTCTCAACGGTCAGCCTCCCGATCTTGGCGTGCAGGTCCTTCACCTCCGCTTCCGTCGGTCCCTCGGATTTGCCGCCACGAGCGAACACATCCGCCATGCCTTCGACAGCCTGACGTTTCCACGTGCTCACCTGGTTCGGGTGTACTTGACACTTGGCTGCAATCTTCTGGATCGTCTTGTCACCGCGCAATGCCTCAAGCGTGACCTTCGCTTCAAACGCGTCCAAAAAATTCCGGCGTTTCGCCATTCTCGTATCCCTTCAAATCAATGGGATACACCTTAGTAACCTGTCCGAATTTCAGGGACCACTTCAGATCATCGCTGGCCCATGGACGCTCATCGCGCACATAGGTCCAAATGCGGGCTGTCGCGCACTTCTTTTTGGCCTGCATCTTGATGGGCGTATCATCTGCAAAAACAGCTTTGCAGGAGCAGGCATAACGCCCGATGGCTTCGGCGAGCGGCTCCAGCAGCTTGCTGGATTGACCAACCCAATCTGCCAAGGTCGAACGGCCAAGATCAATGCCCTCGCGTTCAAAGATTTGGCTCTGGCGCAATGGTCCGCGTATTTTGAGACCAGAACATGTGCCAGAAGCCCGTGGCCTGGGCGGCCACGCTCAATCGGTCGTGACGGTAGAGGCACCTGGACGATCTTATCGCAGCATTTGCAGGCCATGCGCGGGCGCACGATGCGGGTCACGACAAACCGACCGGGGATGTACTCCAACTCTTCGGTCACATCCTCGCCAAGGGCGCGCAGATCGCCGCCACAAGGGTAGTTTTCGCCCGGAGCCAGGACTTGCTCGTTACGTGGCAGGGTTGGCGGAAGCGGCTTGCGCTTTGGTTTTTGCTTTGACGCTGGATCAGAAGACCTCTTCCGGCGGGCGCCCCGCGCGGCGACCGTTTCTTCCTCTTCCAGCTGAAGCTGCAGATTGAGTTGATCGGCAGTTTCAGATTTGGACCCAAAGCGGTACCGATTGTGGCCCGACAGCTGATGCTTCAGCTTTTCAATTTATAAAGCCTGCGCCTTGGCCAGCTCGACCAAACCTTCCGCCGCCACGCGCAGCTCGCCGGGATCAGATGGTAGGAATTTGGGGGCGCCGAACATGCCCCGACTTATAGCCGAACGCCCAGGGGATGCGAATCCTATGGAGCTGGATTTATTGACAAATTTCCCGTCGTCAAAGGCCTCCACGTCCGTTTTGGATTACACCAGTCAATCCCCTCCAGGAGCATCGACAATTGCGCCGCGCTGACCGCAACCTTCCTATCCGCCGCCGATGGCCACACGAACCGGCCTTTCTCCAGACGCTTGGAAAACATGCACGCGCCTTGACCGTCCCAACACACGATCTTCACCAAATCGCCCCGGCGGCCACGGAACACAAACAAGTGCCCGGAGAACGGGTCTTGCTTCAGAACGCTCTCAGCCAGACCCGCGTGTTCGATGGAACGGGGATTACGGCATCAATCCCTCAACCAGGGCCAAAACTGACGCCAATGCCGTCGGGCCTTCCACCAGAATCCGCCGACCGTCTGACAACGTAATGTCAATGCGCTGTGCGGAAACAGGGGCACTCATCGCGGACACTACCAATGGCTCATTTGCACAGGATAGCGTGCCCTCGATCTCGACCGGAAAAAACGCCGCTGTATCTCTATCTGCTGCCTCGCCGTCCAATGCAAAACGAGGATCACGCAACCATTGTGGATCAGATTGGCGTTCATCGAATACCGACGTGCAACTTGCGCAACCGAAACACCAGGAACCCGCGCCTGCTTGCAAATCAACCGCTTCTCTTCGTCAGACCAAAACCGCTTCTTCGAGCCCTTCTTGCCCGCCATGGAGTACCCAAAGATGTCCACTATCGATGGTGGACACTATCAAACACTCGGTCACACCGTCAGAGCGGGGAAACCGGACGGCTACCCTGAAAACGAAAGTGCGAAAGATCTTTGACACTACCGCAGTTAGCGCCGTCGGAGCTCAATCCGGTCGAGAACATTTGGCAGTTCATGCGAGACAACTGGCTCTCAAATCGCGTCTTCAAATCCTACAAGGAGATCCTCGATCTGTGCGGCCGGGCTTGGAACAAACTCGTCGAACAACCATGGATCATAATGTCAATCAGCAGGCGGGAATGGGCTCATCGGTTCGGATCAATTGCGCTTGGTATGATTGGACGCCGACTTCGAACATGATCTCAGCGGATCCCGAAGTTAAACGACCGTTGATCTATGGTTTGCGAGGCGGTGAGGTAAATCCCCTCGGCGCTCGTGCGCTCTATTTTTATGTGAACGGAAAAGATACATTGTTTCGTATTCATGGTACCGACGATCCGTCATCAATCGGGAAATCGGTTTTCAGCGGCTGCATCCGAATGCATGATCTTGACGTATTGATCTCTATGAGTGTAGGAGTGCAGAGACTTTAGTCTTAGTAAGTACTATGAGACAGATCCAAATTTACTAGTGCTCAGTGGTTAAAAGATTTGGCCAATTCGATCGATGTTGGTATTGTAAATATTTATGAATGTCTGCGTTTCCGACTATGTGTTCGAAGTTAGGAAAACCAGAAAGCCCAACAACAAAATAGTACTTTTCCATTGAGATGACCCATCAAAACACGAAGAAATCAGACCAGATCGCAGAGCTCCTCGCGGCCGGGATAGTGCGCGGCGAAATTCCACCAGGGGAAAAATTGCGCCAAGATCAGATCGCGCAGGATTTCCAGTCCAGCCACGTGCCTGTGCGCGAAGCGTTGTTGAGGCTTGTGGCCCAGGGCCTTGCAATTAGTCTTCCGCGCCGGGGCGTATGTGTCGCACCTTTTGACAAATCATCCGTGCGTGAACTGATCGTCATGCGAAAGGCTCTTGAACCGGTGGCCTTGATGAATTCGGTTCTGAACCTGACGAGAGCGCAGATTGAAAGTGCGGAAGAAGCACGGCTCGGCTGCGACGACGCCAACAGCGCTCAGGAGTGGGAAGAGGCAAACCGGGATTTTCACCTGGCAATTGTCAGCGGTTGCGGTATGCCACGGCTGGTCGAGGAAATCAGCAATCTGCAGATGCTCTACGCCCGCCACTTTCTCGCACAGTTTTCCGACCAATGGCAAAAGCGGGCCGACAAAGATCATCAGGCCATTCTCACGGCAATTTATGCACGGGATACGGACGGTGCGGTAGAAATATTACGCCGCCATTTGGCGAAGTTGAGATAACACGCAGGGTCCCCGCCCTAACAGTGTTTTCGCGCGATAATCCAGACCGGGTGGTAGGTGAGCGGCACCAGTGCATTTGACGAAAAGCGGTCGATGTAGTCCGAACAGAACCGCATCAGCTTCGCGCGGGTCCAGACCTGGGAGCGGGGGGCGTTAACGCCAGTTCGGCGTAAGTGGCGAAGAACGTCAAGGGGAGTGTCAAACCAGACGGGATTAATCTCTTCCCGCGCTTCCAGTATTTCCAGCTCGTTATCGAAGCCGGTCCGCAGAAATCTCGCCAGATCCTTAGAGCCACAAAGCCCGGGTGCACGCGCTGTCGAACCGAGCTGAGCGAGTTCTATGAATTGACTGTGACCGTATCCGGAAACAACCAGCCAACCGCCAGGAGCAAGCGCGTCGGCTGCACGTTGCAAAAGGCATTGAGGATCCGCCAGCCATTGAATGGTCGACGCGGACGCTATCAGGCTAGGTGAGTCTGGCCAGTCAATTTTACGCACATCGCCGAGCCGGAAGGACGCTTTCACCGGTAGGGCCGGTAAGCGGGTAGAATACGCAAGATCGTTCAGAAAAAGCGAAGCTATACCGAACTGGTCAACCAGCGCTTGGGATAGATGTCCGGAGCCGCAACCAAACTCGAAGACTGTCCCGAAGGTCTTCGGCGCGCCCAGGGACACCATTCGATCCACGAGTAATTGAACAATACGCGCCTGTTCGCGCGCGTTGTCGTGATAACTGTCCTGGCTTCGGGCGAAACTATTTCTCACTCGTTCATCCAACGCAGTATTCAATTGAACCAGTCTCCCCAGCTTTGCCCCTGATTAAATGGCTGGTGGAAAGACGCGATATGGCGAACGACGGAGCGCTGACGGGCCCAGCCGGCTTCCTGGGCATGCGCGGAAATGATCCGGTCACCGGTCGAAATCCAGATCCGGTCGAAAGGCAATTCGCGCGCCGGTCCTCGATCGGCAATGAAATGCAATTCTTCTCTGGCCGCCTTGATGTCAAATTCGGCGGGCGGAGACGCAGAACCGCAGCGTCTGGTGAACCGTGCCAGGCTGGAAACGGAAAGGCCGTCTGCGGCTGCTTTGAGCAACTCCGGCGGGATCCCCTTTTCCCTGTCCGCCGGATAGGCGGTGCCATTGACCGCCACCAGCCGGGCCGGCTTCCATTGTACGTTCGCAAGCCAATGCAGCGCTGAAACCACACCAAAGGAATAGGCGAGGAGATAGACTTCATCGTATGTTTCAATGAACCCTGGATCTAAATCCAGCTGCCGGTAATCTTCGACGAACAGGACATCCTCGCTGCCGGTCATGTTGCGGAATATCGACGGACCAAGGACCCAGCCGCCAAAGGCAAGGATCAACCTGGCCGAACCGGACTTTCGCAGCCAGTGTAATCTCATGCCTCCCCTTTCGCCAGAAAGATCATCTCGGCGGTTACGCGGGACAATTCCTCCGGCGTAATGATGAAAGGCGGCATGCAATAGATGTTCCGACCGAATGGACGCAGCCACACTCCTGACGACGGCGCTCGGCAATGCGCAATCCGTGGATCGGTTTCCCTGCACATTTCAATGACACCGATTGCCCCGAACACGCGCACATCCTTGACACCTGCAAGGGTTTTGGCCGGCTCGAGTTCACTCTTCAGCTGTGTTTCGATCCACGCAACACTGTCCTTCCAGCGGCTATCTCTGAGCAGATCCAAACTTGCGTTCCCCGCCGCACATGCTAGAGGATTGGCCATATAGGTGGGTCCATGCATAAAAGCGCCGGTTTCGCTCTCACCAATTCCCATGGCGACACGTTCCGTGGCGACGGTCGCAGCGAAAGAAATATGTCCGCCGGTTAAGGCTTTGCCGAAACAAATGATATCAGGCCGCACACCGGCAAAGTCCATCGCGAACATATGTCCGGTTCGGCCGAAGCCCGTGGCAATTTCATCGAAAATGAGAAGAACATCGTGTTCTTCGCAGATTGCCTTTGCAGCCTGGAGCCATCCGGGGTGATAAAACTGCATACCGCCCGCTCCCTGTACCAGCGGCTCAAGGATCAGCGATGCGATCCGGTTGCCTTTCCGGTCGAGAAGAGCCGCCAATTCGGACAGACCGTTTTCTTCGGGCAAATCCGGCCACGCATCGGACAGACCGATGGCGGGGCGTGCCAGAAAATGCTGGACCGACAAGGCGCCGCGAAAAAGTCCGTGCATGCCGTTGACCGGATCGCAGACGCTCATCGCTTTCCACGTGTCGCCATGATACCCGCCGCGAATGGTCGCAAATTCCACTTTGCCGCCGCGCCCGGCAGCCATCTGATATTGAATGGCCATTTTCATTGCCACCTCCACGGCTACCGACCCGCTATCGCAATAAAAGATCCGGTCTAACCGATCGGGAAGCAATGCGACCAGCTTTCGGCCCAGATCCACGGCTGGCATGTGCGTCAACCCGCCGAACATGACATGGGGCATCCGCTCAAGCTGCCGCTGCATCGCCGAAACGATGGCCGGGTGCCTGTGGCCGTGGATGGCGCACCACCAGGAGGACATTGCATCGATCATCCGGTGGCCATCCTGGCATGTTATCCAAACGCCTTTGGCATCCGTAATCAGATGCATCGGACCGGGTGATGCCGAGTTCGTATAGGGATGCCATAAATGGCGGGCATCAAATTCCAGCGGTGTCATAGCAAACCCCGAATGCTCTCGATATCGATTGATTGGAAAGCGTTGGCTAGTGTTTTGCGATTCAGGGCTCCAATCGGAGCAATTCGCCCCAAGTGCCGCACGCCGCACATCTCCACTACCGTTTGCTCGGCGGCAGGGTCGGGAACTCCGTTGAAGATGAGTCCTGCGATGGGGCAGCCAGCAGTCCGCAAGGCCGCGATCGACAGTGCGGAATGATTTATGGTGCCAAGCCCCGTTAGCGCCACAAGCAGCACCGGCGCCTTCCATCTGGCGAAGACATCGACAAAGAATGTTTTCCGGTCCAGGGGAACCATGACGCCACCTGCGCCTTCCACGACAAGCGGGCCGGCAGCCGGCGGCAATGCCAGGTTTGCGATCTTGATGTCGATGCCCATGTCCTCAGCGGCGAGATGGGGGGAGCCAGGAAGGTTCAACCGGTAGGCTTCTGGCAGGGTGGGGCATCCGGTCAGCGCGGCAACGGTTTCGGTATCAGTAGCGCCGTCCAGACCCGCCTGCACGGGCTTCCAATAGGCGGCGCCCAATGCCATCGTCAATCCCGCAGCGGAAATCGTTTTGCCGACACCTGTATCGGTGCCGGTGACGATGATCGCGCTCATTTCCCCTCCTCTAACAACTTGGAGATCGCCTCAAACAGTGCCGTGATTTCCGGATGGCTTACGTGAGCGGTGATGGAAATCCGCAAGCGTGATGTGCCCCGCGGAACCGTTGGTGGGCGGATACCTCGGGCATCGAAACCGAGCCTCTGCAACTCCCCTGCCCAAGACATGGTTCTGTTATCGTCGCCAACGATCACTGGAATGATCTGGCTTTCCAGACCGGCCAGGCCGCAACATCTGCGAGCTTCGCCCTGAGCGTGATCGATGCGGGACTGCGCGGCAGCTTGAAGGCCAGGACGTTCCTCCAGCGCTCGCAGGGAGGCGCGTACGAGCGCTGCGGTCATGGGCGAGGGGGCGGTGGCAAAGACGAAGGGCCGCGCCCGGTTTATCAGCGTTTCGATCAGGACCCGCGAGCCGCAGACCAAGCCGCCGGATACGCCGAGAGCCTTGCCGCATGTGTGAAGGGTCAAGGTTTCCGCGCCGAGCCCGTGCGCCAGTCCGCAGCCTTGCGCTCCGAACACGCCCGTTGCGTGCGCTTCATCGATCACGAGAACGGCGCCGGTAGACATGGCCAGTGCGTCGAGATCCTTCAAGGGAGCGAGGTCCCCTTCCATCGAGTAAAGGCTTTCGATGGCGATCCAGACATGACCGGTCCCTCCGGACGCACGCCAGCTGCGCAGAGTTTCTTCGGCGCGGTTGACGTCGTTATGGGGGAACACCAGGGTCTCCGCCCGCCCAAGGCGCATGCCTTCATGCGTGCTGGCGTGGATCAGCTCATCGTACAGGATCAGGTCACCGGCTGCGGGCAGGCTGGAAAAGATGGCCTGGTTTGCCTGAAACCCGCTCCCCAGATACAACGCAGCTTCCGAGTGGAAATACCTGGCCGCTTCGGTCTCCAAAGCTTCGTGTTCGGCATGATTGCCGCGTAACAGGCGCGAGCCGCCGGAGCCAAGCGGAACGTTACGGTCCAACGCGTCCATGGCTGCTCTCTCCAAAATCGGAGAAACAGACAGGCCAAGATAGTCGTTGGAGGTAAAATCGAGCCCGCGCGCCGGCATGAGCCTGCGCTGCCGGTTTCTCCTCTCCAGGGCATTCAGGGTCGCTTCGAACCGGGCTTTCATGGCTGGCCGGCTTCGTTCCGATCCGGCAGACCGTTGCTGCCCATCGGGGAAATGCCTATTTTCTCGAAAAGAACCCGGTCCGCGTCTTCTTCCGGGTTATCCGCCGTCAACAAGGTGTCGCCGACAAAGATCGAATTGGCTCCGGCGAATATGCACAGCGCCTGCATCTCGTCGCTCATCTGGTTGCGGCCGGCGGACAGGCGGATATAGGAACGCGGCATCAAGATCCGCGCCAGCGCTATCATGCGGACAAAAGCTATCGGATCGAGCGGGAGTGTATCCTCCAGCGGCGTGCCTTTTTGAGGCATGAGCATATTGATAGGCACCGACTCCGGCGGCTCTGCCAGGTTGGCGAGCGTAACCGCCATATCGATACGGTCCTCGACCGTCTCGCCCATGCCCAAGATACCGCCGGAGCAGACCTTGATGCCGGCCTCGCGTACGCGTTCCAACGTGTTGAGCCGGTCGGCAAACGTGCGGGTGCTGATGATTTCCGCGTAATAGCGTTCGGATGTATCGATATTGTGGTTGTAGTAGTCGAGCCCAGCTTCAGCGAGCTGAACGGCTTGTTCTTCGGTCAGCATGCCAAGTGTCATGCAGGTTTCCATCCCGAGCGCCTTGACGCCCGCAATCATTGCGATCAGCGCGTCCATGTCCCGGTCTTTTGGTTCGCGCCAGGCAGCGCCCATGCAATAGCGTGTTGCGCCTCTGTCACGCGCCTTCCCGGCTTCCGTCAGCACACGATCTATTTCCATCAGTTTCGATGCCGAAAGCTGGGAGCCGTTGCGTGCGGATTGTGAGCAATAGGCACAGTCCTCCGCGCAGCCGCCGGTCTTGATCGACAACAGCTTCGATATCTGCACCCGATTGGAGTCAAAATGCTCGCGATGTACGCTCTGCGCCTCAAAAAGGAGGTCCATGAGCGACATATCGTAAATGCTCCAAGCTGAGGCGCGTGTCCAACTTTCCAGTGATTTTTTCATTTAGTAGATAATTTTCATTCGTTTACTCTTCGTCACATACATTTAATAGATTTCTTGGCGATCCGCAATAGAAGTGCTGGCAGTGCGTACCGTGCTCGATCCGCCTAGTACTACGGTTGCGTATTTAAGTGATTTATGATTCTTCTCCTTTGTCACATGGAGAGATTTTTATGCCGGTTTCGACATGGTCGGGTACTGCCTTGCAGTGGCAGGATGAGCTTTCGTCTCTGAAGGAACGGCTTTGTCCAGTTTTCCGCCGTCGTGAGCTTCAGGAAACAGGCGGGGCTTTTCTCGACGGCCTTTTGTCCGGCGCCGAGCGCAAGACGGGTTGGCAAATGTCGGAACACGCCGGGTTGTCGCGCCCTTACCGGATGCAGTCGTTGCTGGGCCGCGGTTCCTGGTCAGCGGATGCGTTGCGCGATGTTGTGCGCGACTATGTTTTTGAGAGCCTGGGAGACGCAGACGGTGTGTTGGTTGTCGATGAGACCGGCTTCCTGAAGAAGGGGGATCGGTCGGTTGGCGTTTCCCGGCAATATTCGGGTACGGCAGGCAGGGTAGAAAACAGTCAGGTCGGTGTGTTTCTGGCCTATGCCAGCCGCTTCGGTCAGTCTCTGATCGACCGGCGCCTTTATCTGCCGAAGACCTGGGCCGGGGATGTGCAGCGGCGTGCCCGGGCGCACGTGCCTGAGGATATTGCCTTTGCCACGAAGATCGAGATTGCCCGCGACATGATTGCCGCCGCCCTCAATGCAAGTGCGCCCTGCCGGTGGGTGTTGGCCGATGCGCTTTACGGTGGCTATTACCGCTTGCGCCGGCTGTTGGAAGAGCGCGGCCAGCCCTATGTTCTGGCGGTGCGCTCTAACCACGATCTGCGCTTTGTCACCGCGCAAGGCTTCATTCAGACAGACCCGAGGACAATTGCTCAGGGTCTTGACGCCGACGCCTGGATGCCGCTGCCGGCGGGCCAAGGGGCAAAGGGAATGTGGCTCTACGACTGGGCGTGGATAGCCTTGCCTTACATTGTGGACGAAGGGTTTGAACGATGGCTGTTGATCCGCCGTAGCCGGAAAGAGCCCGACAAGTTCGCCTACTATCTGTCTTTTGCTCCCGAAGGCACAACCCCTGAGGAACTGGCGGGGGCGGTGGGCCTGCGCTGGACTATTGAGGAATGCTTCCTGCGGGCCAAGGATGACCTGGGTCTCGATCATTGTGAGGCGCGGTCTTGGCACGGCTGGCAAAGGCACATGAGCCTCGTTATGGCCGCGGCGGCTTTCCTGGCAAGGCTGTCTGCCGCATTGAAGCGAAACGCGTTCAGGAAAGCGAACGAAACGAGTCCATGCAGCCGCATCGCCGATTGAGTATCATGTCGAAACTCCTGCCAAGCACCGCGGAAATCAAATATCTTCTGGCGCGATTGCTTTTGAAACCGCTAATCGCCGCCTCATTCGTAATGGATTGGTCAATATGACGACGAAAACACCAATTCAACGCCGCAACCGCTCACTATAAGAAAAACCTAAATACGCAACTGTAGTACTAATCCGCATCCTAAAAACATCGCGACACAAGATTCTCATCCAGATTGTCGCGCAATTCTCACCCAGATTGACACGCTATACACCCAGAATCAGCATGGCGGAAATTCGGGAAAAGCTGACAGCAGGCTTGTCACCAACGGAGATCGCTCGTGAGTTTGGTGTTTCCCGAGGCACGGTCTACAAGGCAAAGAAAAATCTGAAGGATTCGGCATGAGTGGGAACGTTCAGCCTCAGAAAAAGCGACTGAAGAATCTCACGCCTGGGCTTTGTGCAAAGCTGCAAGACGAGATGCGGGCTGCCTGCTGTACAATCGCGGCTTGTGCTTCGCTGACGATGATCTCCAGGATGTCAATCTTCGCGTTGGCCTTTCCTACACAATCCGTCTCGGTCTTCCCATGGAAGACGGTTCGCTGTTTGAGCCTGACAGGGAAATGTTCTAAATCCACGCACCTCAGTATGGACTGGACCCATCTGACTTTGGCAAAGAGTTCGATGATCGCGGTGAACGGTTCCGCATCACTGGGCTCGAACCGAAACGGACGAAATATCCGATGAATGCAGAGCTCCTCTCGGACCAGCGAGAGTATAAATTCTCATCCGACATCATCGGCATGCTGCTGGCTAAATCACGCGAAAGAAAATGATCCCTTTTTGTTTCTCAAGACGCCTAAATGCGATGGAGTGGACGCCTCCTTACAGCATCGCAATGTGCCAAAGTATTGTCGTGTAAACGCTACGGAACAGGAGACGTCCACAATGGAAGTTAGCATAATCGGGATTGTTATCGCCAAGAATGTGTTTCAGTTTCATGGGGCTGCGGTCGATGGATCAACGGTATTCCGGCGCAAGGTTCGGCGCGTCGGCCTTGATTTCCTGGCTGGGTTGCCACGATGTCTTTTGGCGATGGAAGCCTGTGCCAGTTCCCATTTTTGGGGTCGGGAGATTGAGAAGATCGGGTATGAGAGCCGGCTGATCCCGCCGCAGTATGCCAAGCCTTTCGTCAAGCGCCAGAAGAATGATGCTGCTGATGCAGAGGCAATTGCGGCAGCAGCAGCCCGGCCGGAAATGAGGTACGTTGCCGTGAAGTCGGCCGAGCAACAAGCTCAATCCATGCTTATGAAGACGCGCGAGTTGTTCGTGGGTCAACGTACCCAGACCATCAACATGTTGTGCGGGCATCTCGCAGAGTTTCGGATCGTTGCACCGCAAGGCCTGTCACATGTCAAAAAGCTCGAGGAACTGGTTTTGGGTGAACAAACGAGCGATTTCCTGCCACTCACCATGCGCATATGTGCATTCGGCTCTTTGATCACCTTCGGTTGCTGGACTGGCAAATCGAGGATTTGACATCAAGAATTGAAGCAGCAGCCCAACAGGATGAAACAGCCCGCCGACTTATGACACTTCCTGGCATAGGTCCGATGTGTGCGATGGCGATCGTTACACTTGCACCACCGCGAGAAAGCTTTCGAAAAGGGCGGGACTTTGCCGCCTGGGCAGGTCTGACCCCAAAGCAGCATTCGACCGGTAGCAAGACTCGATTGGGGCGCACATCGAAGATGGGACAGCGAGACATCCGAAGGCTTCTGATCCTTGGGGCTATGTCCGTCATCCAAGCCACTGAGCGCAAAGGCGGCGCGCCAGAAGGTTCGTGGCTGGATCGGATGCTGAAACGAAAGCCCAGGTTGCTGGTGGCGATTGCCCTGGCAAATAAGTTGGCCAGAATGGCTTGGGCTTTGATAAGAAATGACGATGTTTATCAAGTTCAGCTGGCTGCCTGACGGCGCTCGGCTGGAAACTGGAATGCGGTGGGTCTGAGCGGAGGATTATGGGCGAATAGTCGAGAATGACGAGATCGGGAAAACCAGGGAAGCGTGTATGGGGCATAAACCCCGAAAATGCGATTTGGACCTGATCTTCGAACTATCCATAAAGGCCTGCGACTTTGAAATCGCAACCAGAGGCCGGACATACGCTGGAACTCGACCGCATTCTCTCAAAATAGCCGTAAAACCTGCTTGCATTCCTGGAGGCGTCCACACACACGCTCGATCCATTTGGGCCAAATGGCGCAATTGCGGGAATCAATCTTTAGTTCGCCCTGAACAATTGCTAAGCGTTTGATGTTGCATGCGCGGGCAGAGGTTTTGGAGTATCCGATTTTGCCATTGTTGGAAGAAGCGCTTGCAGCATGCAGGCAAGCCAAAGCACGAGGGTTGCCAGGATGAGGCGCAGATTGTGTCCAGCGGCCACGAGCAAGGCATTGATGGCGTCGCCAACATGGCCGAGAAGGAAGTTCCGGTCCAGTCTCCCATCGGTTTTCATGTGACCGATGGTGGCCTCGATGGCTTATCGTCGCTTCAGTTCCCGTTTCATAGTGGCGGACAGCCCGCGCTTGCCGCCGGCGATCATGACCGAGCCCGAAC
>NZ_CANMNP010000036.1 GCF_947499295.1 uncultured Roseibium sp. | reverse complement strand
TGTAAAACCTGTCCCATAGTGCATCCTTCCATTCGGGAGAAAAGACTGCACCATCAAAATCTGGGATCAAACACCTAGATCCATCTGTCACGGCGCTTACGCCTTTGGCGTTTTTCAGCGTTTCGCTCCTTCAGCTTTTGACCTAACGTGATGTTAATGACGTTGGGGGAAGTCAAATGGATAGAAAAGCGAAACGAATTCTTGCAGCTGTTTCTATCCCCTCGTTCTTGATAGGGACCGACTTTACCGGTGCCATGCTGCTTGTGACGCCTATCGAGCAGGAATACTCAGTCGACATCACCACCACCCAATGGGTGCTCAATGCCTACGCACTCACGCTTTCAATGGGTTTGGTGGCAGGTGGCAGGCTCGGTGACATGCTCGGTCATCGCAGATTTGTGCTTATCGGACTTGCCATTTTCCTGTTTGCTTCCCTTGCCTGCATCCTGGCACCCAACGTAACCGCCCTAATCGTCGCCAGAGCGTTACAAGGGATAGGTTCTGCGCTCATCTGGCCCTGCATTCTTGCGCTGGCGGCAACGTCTGTCGAAGAAGACGAACGGGCTCAGGCGATGGGCATCCTGATGGGCACGGTTGCCGGTGGCAACGTACTTGCACCCTTCATCGCCGGCACGTTGGCCGAGTTTGGCGATTGGCGCGGTTTCTTCGTTTTCAATTTGGTTTTTGCCTTGGTCGCCATGATCTTGATTGCGCGATTTATTGAAAAGGAAAGGGAACACA
Organism: uncultured Roseibium sp.; assembly: GCF_947499295.1. GTDB lineage: Bacteria > Pseudomonadota > Alphaproteobacteria > Rhizobiales > Stappiaceae > Roseibium. The sequence continues at coordinate 12,367 of NZ_CANMNP010000036.1, read as the reverse complement.
ACACTGACGAGGTGGTGGATCTTGCGGGAATGGCCGTCCTCGCGGGCGGAGTTTTCTGCCTGCTTTTCGGGTTGGACGTCGGTGCGGATCACGGTTGGACAGACTGGGTCACGCTTTCGCTGTTTGCAATCGCCTGTGTCCTTTTCGGTTTGTTTCCCTTTATCGAGAAGGCCGTGCAGGATCCGATGATCCCGATGTCGATGATGCGTAATCACCAATTTGTCCGTATGCTTGCCTTGAACGGCCTGCCTGCCATCGTCCTTTTTCTTTGCCTGCTTTATCTGCCTCAATACATGCAAAAGGTTCTTGGCTGGTCGATCTTCTGGAGCGCGATGGGCATGTTGCCTCTGGCTGTCGTCGTCGCGTCGATGAACCTTGCCGTTGGGAACTACTACAATTCCGTTGGGCCCCGAAAACTGATGTCGCTGGGTCACGCCTTCCTGATGGCAGGCTGCGCCGGAATGCTCTTCCTGCAAACGTCCTGGGGCTACCTCGCACTTGTGCCGATCATGGTCTTGGTCGGATTGGGGGGAGGACTCGTCTTTGGTCCGGCCGGGACAGCAGCCGTCAATGCGGTCGGGGCAAAGGGAGCCGGCCTTGCCGGGGGACTGTCCTTCATGTTCCATTTGGGGCTGGGTGCCATCGGCATCGCATTTGCAACGTCGATGATGTTCCTCTCGGCAACCAGAGTGGTCGAGAATGCCCTGGCTGCCGCTGCGATAAAGCTTGGACCTGAGGACGTACACACGCTTGCGGCAGGAACGCTCAAGGATCCAGCCGTAGCTGCGATCATCGACAAATTGAACAGCAAAAATGCAGAGACAGTCACGGCCGCCGTTCGCGACAGCTTTGCTGAAGGATTGCACACGGCCTTCTGGTTCGGCCTCGCAGTCGCCGTCGCCGGTGTCATCGTCTCACTCAGCGTCAATGAGCAAAAACTGAAAACCGAACCGGAGGAGAACTGAGCCAATAGCAGCCTTGACAGGGCTTGCGACGTCTAGTGCTTGTCCAAGGCAGCTGTTCGAATTTGGCTAAGGCTTGCAGCCGGAGTGATCGCTTCCGGATCCAGCTTGAGATGCAAGAATGCCGGTTGGCCGGAAGCCCGTGCACGTTCAAAAGCCGGACCGAACTCTGCGGTGGTTTCGACGGTCTCACCAAAGGCACCATAGCTTTTGGCCAAGTCAGCAAAATCCGGATTGACCAGTTTTGTCGCTGACGGACGGCCAGGATAGGTGCGTTCCTGGTGCATGCGAATGGTGCCATACATGCCGTTGTCGACAACGAGCACGATGATATTGGCACCTTCCTGGCAGGCCGTGCCAAACTCCTGCATGGTCATTTGAAGACATCCGTCGCCTGCAAAACAGACCACTTCCCGATCTGGAAACGCAAGCTTCGAGGCAACAGCGGCGGGAAGACCATATCCCATGGAACCGGAAGTTGGAGCTGCCTGTGTTCCAAACCGGCGAAAGCGGTGGAAGCGGTGAAGCCAGGTTGCATAGTTCCCTGCACCGTTGGTGCAAATGGTGTCGTCAGCAAGATTTGCTTCCAGCCAGTCCATGACACCGGCCATCTGAAGGTCTCCCGGCGTTTGCGGCCGTGCTCCTGACCAGTCGAGATAATCCTGATGCGCGGTTTCGCTTTGACCGGCATTTTTCAACTCGTTCGGGGGCTGCACCCCTTCCAGCGCCTTGGCAAACGCAGTCGGGCTTGCGTGGATTGCAAGCGAGGGAACATAAACTCGGCCGAGCTCTTCAGCATCCGGATGAATATGGACAAGCTGTTGCACCGGAGACGGGATCTCAAGCAACGAATAGGACTGGCTTGGCATTTCGGAAAGCCGGCCGCCGACAAGCAAAATGAGATCGGAAGCCTTGATACGCGCCAACAGTTTCGGATTGATGCCGATCCCGACATCCCCCGCGTAGTTTCCGTGAAGATTGTCGAACAGCATCTGCCTGCGGAAGGAACAGGCGACCGGAAGATCGAAGCGTTCCGCAAAGCGCGTAAAGGCCGCGACCGCGTCTTCTGACCAGCGACTGCCGCCAAGTATGGCAATCGGTCTTTCAGCGGCCCAAAGCCGTTTTTGAAGATCTGCCATTTGCGTGAGGCCCGGGTAGGTCTCGGTCTGGATCCAGGCTGCTGGCTGAGCGACGTCGGCGGTTTCCACGAGCATGTCTTCCGGAAGCGCAAGAACCACCGGACCGGGGCGGCCCGATGTCGCCACGTGATAGGCGCGTGAGATGAATTCTGGAACCCGGTCAGCCTGATCAATCTCGGCAACCCACTTGGCAATTCCGCCAAACATCTGCCGGTAGTCGACTTCCTGGAACGCTTCGCGCTCGCGCATACCGCGTTCGATCTGGCCGATGAATAGGATCATCGGCGTGGAATCCTGCGCAGCAATGTGAACCCCCGCCGAGGCGTTTGTCGCGCCCGGCCCCCGGGTCACCATGCAGATGCCAGGCTTGCCGGTCAATTTCGCATGAGCGTCTGCCATCATTGCCGCACCGCCTTCCTGGCGGCAGACGGTGACCGGGATCGATGCGTCGAAAAGAGCATCGAGAACTGCCAGATAACTCTCGCCAGGGACGCAGAACACGCGGTCGACCCCATACCGTTCCAACGCGCCGACCAACAATTCTCCACCGGTCATCTGGCTCATGTCTTTCAGCTCCCAGTTCGCAACATTCGCTGTTCATTCTATAGCGTAACAAAGATCATGCCGTTAGACGCTGAAATCAGATTAATTGGCAATGAGATCATTCCCAATTGGATTGATACGCATGATGCTTTCCATTTGCTGCGGAGCGTCCTCTTGTCCACACACAAAAAAAGCGCCGGTAAAACGGCGCTTCTGTCACACAAATATGCGGTAAAGCTCAGATCGACAGAACCGTCACCACTTGAAACGTGTGAAGCTCGCCATCTTCGTCCTTGATGGAAACATATTCACCCGGATTAAACGCGTGGGCCCCGAAACGGTAGCCCGCTTCATCGTCGTCATCTCCATCGATGTCATAGTGAAAAGCCCATGATCCGCCCGGACGGTGAATCAGATGGCCGATATCCTCTTGTTCATCACCCCAGAATCGACGTACCCGGCAATGATCACGCTCTTTCTTCCACAAGGCAGCGTCGATATGTCCGGTACCGTCCAAAGGTGCCGTGAACTCGTAGCCATGGCGTGCGGAACCTTGCGGAAACTCTTTGGTCCTGGCCAGGTTGAGCCTGATCTTTTTCAAAGCAGGATGTTCGCTCATGAGAGCCTCCTTTTGCTGACAATCCAGATTATTTGTGACACATCGCTGTCACCTCACATTGAGAAGGATCAAACGCAGCCGTACTGAACCTGGGGCATGGTCTACCGGCAGGCGAGATAAAGGAAACGACATGGTCCATACACAAACCCAGAACAAAGTCTTTGAGTTTCTCATGGGTTTGAAGTCTGACGACCCGGAACGTCCGGATAACAAGCGGATCGACACGCATGCCAACGTCGTTTTTCTTGTCGGCAGCAAAGCCTACAAGGTGAAACGGGACGTAAAATATCCTTTCCTGGACTATTCCACACTCGCGCTCAGAGAAGAAGCCTGCAAGGCCGAAATCACTTTCAACAAACCAAACGCACCGCAGGTCTATCTGAAGGCGCGGGCCATCACTGAAAACGCTGATGGCACACTTTCCTTCGACGGCAATGGTCCCTCTATTGACTGGGCGGTCGAAATGAACCGTTTCGAACGTCGGGACGAGCTGGACGTGCAGGCAGGCAAGGCACCGTTCAGCGATGCGTTGTGCGAAGACCTTGCCGACATGATGCTAGCAGCGCATGACGAGGCTCCGGTGCGTGACGGCGTCGCTTTTTATGAGGAACTCGCCACCTATGTCGAACAGAATGATGCTGCTTTTCATGAGCATCCTGACCTGTTTCCGACAGAAGATGTCCGGCACCTGACGGAGACCTCACGAACCACTCTATCATCCCTGCGGGACCTGATCCTCCGGCGCGGAGACCAGAAGCTCATCCGCCGGTGCCACGGCGATGCGCACTTGCGCAATATCGTTCTGATCCACACTAAGCCGGTGCTGTTCGATGCGGTGGAGTTTTCCGATTCCATCGCAACCGGCGACATTTTCTACGACCTTGCATTTCTTCTCATGGACCTTTGGGAGCGCGGACAGCCAAGTGCTGCCAATCGCGTCTTCAACAGATATCTCGACAAGAGCCGATTGGACGAGCATCCCGAAGGTCTTGCCGCCTTGCCTTTCTTCATGATGATGCGCGCGGCCATACGTTCGAAAATTGCGGCAAGTGCCGCACTCGCGCAATCGGATCCGAACCTTCGGCAAGGCCAGCAGGAGCAAGCCCGGAAGTATTTCCGATATTCGCTGGAGTTTCTGTCGCCGGCTTTGACCCGCCTTGTGGCCGTGGGCGGCCTCTCGGGCACCGGGAAGACCACATTGGCCTATGCACTTGCGCCAACCATCGGCCGTGCACCCGGTGCACGCGTCCTTCGAACCGACGTAATTCGAAAGAAAATCCTGAACATTCCCGAATCCGAGAAAGCCCCGCCTGAGACTTATACGCTGGAGGCCTCCAACGAGGTCTATCATGTAGTCGACGACACCATTCAGTGCATCTTGGCTGCAGGACATTCAGCTATGTTTGACGCGGTTTTTGCGTCCGAAAGCGAACGCCGGCGCATAGAAGATATTGCCAATCGCGTGGAGGCGGACTTCCAGGGCCTCTGGTTGACTGCTCCGGAAGCCACGCTGAAAGAGCGCGTTGCCCAGCGCCTGGATGATGCATCTGATGCAACCACGGATGTGATCGAAAGACAGCTCGGATACGAACTGGGCCAATTGGATTGGCAGGAAGTGTATGCCGGAGGCAGCCGTGAGGAGACTGCGGCACGCGCCCAAGCAATTCTCAGGACAGTCTAGATCCCGACGGCTCTCAGGCCAGCTGCGACCAGAGCCGCGCAGAATACAGCTGCATATTCTTTCTTGAGTTTCACTTGGGCGGCGATGGCCACAACGAGACAAAGCCCGACGGCAATCCCGCCCTTGAGGACGATCGGAAGAATGGTCGACACGATGATTGCGCCCGGCAGTGCTTCCAGGCCGCGCCGAACACGCGGCGTGATCGACAAACGGCCCATGAGCCAATATCCACCGGCGCGCAAGGAATAGGTGACCGCCACCATCCCGATCACGGCAACAACGAACATCCAGTCCGATGGCAGAGCGCCACTTGCTGCGATTGCTTCACTCATCCAGGTAAGCTCCCGCAATGGCACCTGCGACCGCTCCTGTGAAAATGCTCCAATAGCCACCGACCGCAATCCACGTCACCCAGGCGACACCGCCGGCAACAAGCCAGCTGACCGTCTGGCGTTTTCCCTTCCAGAGCGGCACGAGCAGCGCGGCAAAAAATGCGGGCAGGATGACATCAAGACCAAATGCCTTCGGGTCCGTGATAAGACTGCCTGCAAAGTAGCCTGGTATTACCGAAAGCGACCAAACGGCCCAGATGGTCAGGCCGCTTCCGAGGAAAACACCCCAGTCACGCGTTCCCTTTTCATATTGGGAAATGGCCAGCAGCCAGTTCAGGTCGGTCAGGAAGAAGAGAGCTGGGTAGGTTTGATATCCAGGCACTTGCCCGAGCCAGGGCCTGAGGCTTGCCCCGATCAACAGCATGCGCATGTTGACGGCCCCGGTAACGCCGACCATTGCGATCAGCAATCCCCAGGTCAGCGGCTCGTTGTAGACTTCCATTGCAACAAACTGACTGGCACCCGCAAACACGAGCGAATTGATCATCAGTGTTTCAAGGAAGGTCAGTCCCTTTTGTGCCGCAACTGTACCGAATACGGCGCTTAGCGCGATAATGCCGGGGAACACCGGAATGCAGAGCAAAGCGCCCTGAATGCAGCCTTTGAGACTGAGGGTGACATTTTTATCCAGCATTTCTGTCCAAGAATTGAGGGGCGGACCATGCCGCACGAAGAAGGGAGACTATCGCCGATTATCGATCTGAGGACCAATGAATCCTTTTGATCCAACCATCACGAAATCTGCTCGCCGTTCTAAACCAGAACACCATAGATCATGCGAAGTCCGGTAAACCCGAGAAAAAGCGCAAAAACAAGCTTCAGCTTGGAAGGATCGATCGCATGAGCGATTTTCACCCCGAGCGGGGCCGCGAGAGTGGACGCCGGAATGATCAACAGGAAGCCGATGAGGTTCACATAGCCAAGGGAAAACGGAGGACGCCCCTCCACACCCCACCCGAACCAGATTGAGAGCAATGTTCCGGGCACAGCGATAATCAGGCCAATTGCGGCTGCGGTTCCAACGGCCTTTCTGATCGGGTAATTGAACAGCGTTAGGGTCGGCACGCCAAGTGTGCCGCCGCCAATACCCATCATGACCGATATTCCACCGATCAGGAACCCGAGCAACTCCTTAAGCGGCGCACCGGGCAGTTTATCTGCCAGGTGGGAGCCTTCCTTTCGGAACATCATGTTGGCTGACACCGCCAGGGCGACAACCCCAAAGACAAGTGTCAACGCTCCACCGGAAATGTTCCCTGCAAGCGAGGCGCCTGCGATCACACCAATTGCGATCGCCCACCACCAGCGTTTCAGGAGATCCGTGTCGACACTGCCACGTTTGAAATGAGCGCGCGCCGAAGACGTACCGGTCGCCAGGATCGTCGCCAATGACGTTCCAACCGCAACATGCATCAGCACGGCAGGATCGATTTTAAGAGCCGTGAACATGTAGTAGAGAACAGGAACGATCACGATTCCGCCGCCAACTCCAAGGAGCCCGGCAATGATGCCGGCAACGACGCCAGTGGCCAGAAGTGCAAGAGCCAACAGGCCGAGTGACAATAGGCTGAGATCTTCCAAACCAGCGTCCTTGTTGTTCATGTCCCAAGAGCCCGACTTTATTCACCAGGCGTGACACTTGCGATTAGACCAGGCTACATGTTTTTTCCAGCCAAATAACCTGTCATTCCGGCCTATGGGCAACGCTCGGGCTTGAAGTCGAACGCGAATGCAGACAGTGTTCGATGGGAAATGACCGAACGAGGAGGAGACATGTTCGGCCACTGGCTCGCTCTTTATACATTCGCCCAATTTCGCAAGCGGGCGGACGATCCTTCCAATGATGCCTTTTTTTCCAATGAACCAGCTGTCTGGGCCGCGATGGAACGCGCAGAAGGTTTCATTGCCCGTTCCGGATACGAAGACGAGCCCGGAACGCGGAGCTGGGGCGAACAGGTGTTTCCCAAATACTGGATCGACAACGGTGACGGCTGGGCCCCTTCCACCATTTCTCTCTGGCAAGATCTGGATGGTGCACTTGCCGCCGTCTATCGCGGCACACATGCGGAAATCCTGCGCCTTGGCCATTTGTTCGTGAAGGACGCTGAAGATTATCCGGCCTATGCATTATGGTGGGTGCCGGAAAACCATCAGCCGGATTGGGCCGAAGCAGTCGAACGTCATGAGCTTCTAGGCGACAACGGGCCGTCTCCGGATGCATTTACGTTCAAGGTGGCCTTCGATCCCAGAGGCCGCGAACTTATTGTGGATGGTGCCCGCTCAAAAGAAATTGCCGAACGCAATCGATTGCGTGCCGATCTGCCCAAAGCAGTTCAATAAGCACTGTTCAAAAATCAATAACTAATTGTCAATATTTGACGCGATTGTAAAATAAAACATAGCAACGATCTTTAGCCCAACGGCGCATCGGCAAACTCTCCGATGCCAGGAATTGGGAAAGGATCGAGAGATGAACCAACTACTTCGACCATCCGCCGAACGTGGAAACGCGGATTTCGGCTGGCTGAAAAGCAAGCATACATTCTCCTTTGGCTCCTACTACGACCCGAAACACAGCGGTTTTGGCGCTTTGCGAGTGATTAATGAAGACAAGGTAGCTCCGAGCGCGGGGTTTCCGACGCACCCGCACGAAAATATGGAAATTATCTCCTACGTCGTTTCAGGTGCTTTGGAACACAAGGACTCGCTTGGGACCGGTTCGGTCATACGGGAAGGTGACCTTCAAAGAATGAGCGCAGGAACCGGAGTGCGTCATAGTGAATACAATCACTCCGACACGGATCCGGTTCACTTTCTCCAGATCTGGATCGTTCCTGAGAAAGATGGCTTGACGCCCGGCTATGAGCAGAAAACATTTCCCACTGCAGAAAGACGGGACAACCTGAGGCTGATTGGATCCCGGGATGGCCGCCGAGGCTCGGTGGTAATCCACCAGGATGTAGACCTTTATGCCTCGCTGCTATCAGCCGGCAAGAGCGTTGCAATCGAAATTCGGCCTGGACGAAAGGGCTGGCTGCAAATCGTAAAAGGCGCACTTGGTGTGGACGGGCAGACCCTTGCGGCTGGAGACGGGCTCGGCCTGCTCCAGGCTGGCGAGGTGTCACTCGTCGCATCGCTTGACGCCGAGTTCTTGTTGTTCGATCTGTCAGCCTGATTGTGGAAGACGCGGCCACTGCGCCGCGTCTTCCTTTCCCTTTCACCTTGAAAGAATGGGCACCGGTTGACCACTGAGCCAACCGGGCCGCCACTTTCCGTTCATCGTTGCACGAAAGAGGCTTTCCAAAACCCAGAACAGCCTTGAACTTGCGCGTTCAGGCACAATGTTTGCGCTTGTTTCCAACATCCGGCAAATAGACCAAGCTCTTAAAAGACTCATTTCCGAGATTTCAAATAAGCGATCAACGCTGATCGGTCTTCGGCCAACTCGTAGCCGTTAAAACCCATTATTGTGCCAGGAACCAAGTTTTTTGGAGACCGAAGAAATTCATCCAGTTTTTCCTCGCTCCAAATGCGCTCGGCCCTGGCGTATTCAAGCAGTGCCGGCGAATAGCGATCAAATGCAGGATCACTCGCGATCGGCTTACCAACAACATCATCAAGAAGAGGGCCAACTGACTGTTGATTGTCGGAATTGTGGCAAAGTGCACATTGCGCAAAAAGCTGCCTTCCCCTCTCGATCGGGGCCTCAATAGTCACGGCATCGGGTTGGGCGGTGAACCTGGCCCTCATTGCCAGCAACTCTTCCGACTGCACTTCCGACAACCCGTTTCTGACATCCAACATCGCCATGGCCTGGGACCAGGTCATGTCCGCCTCGATCTCTCCAATTTCCGCCCCCAGGTGTGCAACACGGGAGGTGTCGATGCGTTGACCGGACAACGAGGTTTCGAGAACACGCATAAGCTGAGCTCTTACAGCCAAGAACTTTGGAAATTCCGTGGCATTGTGCAGGGCAGCTTCTCTTAGCCGGTTGACCTGGGAAGGAGTGAGGATCTCCATTACCTGTTCAGCAACGACCCCTCGCTTCACGCCATGATTGGAATCTATCCGCAGGGCCACAAAGCCAAAATGCTGACTTGGTTTGCCGACCACTTCGAAATCATTGAGGTCTTGGGATCCGGTTGTCCAACTCAAGAACCTGGCTGAAATATTCACCAGCTCTTTTTTGTCCGCCTTTGAAAGTTTCTTAAATCTCAGGCCGCCAGTACCGTTGCCTTGCTGAGCTTCTCCTGACATGTGCGCCACGCGAATGGCTGTCAGCGTCTGCTTCTGGTCGGCTGAAAGTGTTTGGGCAATGTCTCCAAAAGTTTGTGCAAGCACACGCCCAAGCTCTGCCTCGCGCGCACCATAGTCGCGCCCAAGATCAATGAAGTGCTCCTTGCTTACGGGTTCAAACGCAAGCAACCCTTCCAAGGCACGGTTCATCTCCTGGCGCGCCTCTTGAGCATCTTTCAACGCGTCCATTTGATCGCGTACCAGCGACACCATTGCTGCACGTTGCCGCTCGTTCAATACGGACAGTGTTTCTTGGGCTATCCGGCTCCGCTTGAGACTGTGTCCACTCGCAACCCTTAGTCCCACGAACCCGAAAAAATTGGCCAAGCGGCCAACAGAAATGTAGTCGTTGTTCGCTGAGTTTCCTGTCAGCCAAGTCAACGTTCTGGAAGCGACGGCCTCAGTCAGTCGTCGGTCATCAACTTGAATTTTGCTTATGTCTCGAAGCGCTGTGCTTTCGCCTGGGGCAGCGACGGTACCGGAGGACGCAAACGATAGTGATAGAGCCAGAAGGCTAAGGGTCACAAATATTGCGGTGCTTTTCGACATGGAACTACTCGCGATTAGAGGAGCGATCCCATTAGGTTATAATCGCACCGCGTCGCACACTTATGCCAACGACGGGGCTATCTGTAACAAGTTGTAATTATCGCAGCCACGCAATCGGCGCTCGGCGCGTCGATCCGGCGGGCAGTAAGGCATTCAGTTGAAAATGGTACAGACGAGTGGATTCGACATCCGCCACGCCCAAACCTTTGAAAATCAATAGCTTACAACCACCTCAACTTGATCACCTGTAGCATATCGCTGTAGCAGCAATCAAGTTTTGTAAGACTTAGAACTGTAGGCTATTCAAAACGAGATCCAAGTCCTCTCAAAAGTGCCACACCATTTCAACTTAATAGTTTGCTATATCGACTATGCAGTCTAAGATAGAAAACTCTTCTTTCTTAGCTTATGCGAGTTGTCACATTGGAAGACCTTTTTGAAGACGCACCTTTGACATATGACCCCCGATTTCTTGATGACCATGCAGGTTCGATTATCAAAGACCCTGCCACAGCACTCGTGGAATTGGTAGCTAACTCATGGGATGCCTATGCAACCCGAGTGGATATTACTTGGCCCACCAGTGATCGGGCATTTGAAATCAAAGACAACGGGATCGGCATGAATGAGGCAGAGCTAAATGCTCGCTGGCGTCGCTTCAACTACAACCGTGTCGGAGAATTGGGCGAGTTTACGAATCCTCCGGAGGAACTCAGGGGCTATCGACCTCGGCGTGCATTTGGTCGGAACGGTAAGGGCCGATACGCAGCATTTTGTTTCTCAACTCCGTTCGAAGTCGAGATTGGAAAAGAGGGTGTCAAAAGTCGCTTCCGGCTCGCACGAACACCACAACGGCCTCTACCATTTCAGATTGAGAAATTGAGTGACGACCAAAGCTCTTGGAGAGGCTTCCGTATAATCGGTGTCGAAAGGAGAGCGGCTGGCATTAGCGCTGCAGATGCACGCTCGATACTCAGTACAAGGTTTTTGACAAACCCTGAGTTTGAAGTATTCGTAAACAATCAAAAAGTCACTTTCGAGGATATTCCCGTAGAGGGAGTCGAGACCATTCCGGTGGAGATCAATGCCACTACCACTGTGGAAATGGTAGTCATTGACAGTGAAAAAACTGATCGCACAACGAAACAGCACGGTGTTGCATGGTGGGTCAACAACCGACTTGTGGGTGAATGCAATTGGAAGAACTTCGAAGACCAAACTGTGCTAGATGGCCGCAGAGAGGAAGCGAAAAGATACACTTTCATTCTCAAGGCAGACCACTTGAAGTCTGATGTTTTGGCTGACTGGTCAGGTTTCAAGGTCGAGAGCAAAGACTGGAAGGAAACTCGAACCAGTTGTGAAAATGCAGTTCGTTCCAAACTACTCGCCCTTTCCGCAGCGAAAAGAGCACAAACCAAGACCGAATGGCTAAAGAGTCACCCAAATTTGCACAAATCGCTCTCTAAACGCACGCAAGAACGTCTTTCGGAAACCATCGATAACATCATGGAAAAGTGCCCAAGTCTTGGCACGACGCAAGTGCAGCAAGTCATGGACGTGCTAGCAAACATGGAATTGGCAGAGAGCCAATATGCACTCCTCGAAAAAATGCAAAACATGAAGCCAACCGATATTGATAGTTGGAACGATATTCTCAACCGCTGGACTACAGAGCTCGCCAAAGAGGCTTTGGATGAAGTTGAAAAACGGCTTAGAGTATTGGCGGAACTATCATTGAAAACAGCTGACGAAGACACAAAAGAGGTTCAAGAGTTACAACCTCTGTTTGAGCGAAGTCTGTGGATCTTTGGGCCTCAGTTTGAAAGCATCGAGTTTACTTCAAACAAAGGTATTACCACAGTTATTCGCAATTTGTTTGGGGGCACCGAAAAGGCAGAGAGCATTAGACCAGACTTTGTTATACTTCCTGATAGTTCAATCGGCTTCTACTCACGTCCATACTACGACAATGAAGGGGATCAAAAGGGCTGCGCAGTCCTATCCATTGTAGAACTAAAAAAACCAGGCGTAGAAATAGGCTCTTCTGAAAAGGAACAAGTCTGGAATTACATCAAATCTCTTGAAAAAAGGGGATACATTAGTCGTCAAAGGACTAAACCACTACCGGCTGATGCCGGTAGGATTATCGATGTGCTTCTCAAGGTACTGAAGTACGACATCTTCAG
>NZ_CANMNP010000035.1 GCF_947499295.1 uncultured Roseibium sp. | reverse complement strand
GTTCGAGCGCATCTCATGATGCTAAATTCCGGGAAAGGGGCCGCTGCGGGCCGAATAAGAATTTATGCAACAAGGCCATCCCTGACAATGTTGTTTTCCATCTTCTCGCTCCGCAATGATCAATTCCCTTTGGTATAACGCGCGACCATCTCGGCGCGGTGCTCATCAATAGTAATATCGCCAGCGATGTACCGTTCGTTGGCAGCTTCCAGAACCGGATCATGAACATAGCCAGCGCGTCTGTTTGATGCCGTGGCCTGCGCTATCGCCCTGCGGCGCGTCTCCACGGCTTTGGGAGACCGATCCGTTGCGGCTTGAGCGCTGCGAGCCTTCGCATGTGCGACGAGCCGTTCTATTTTTTCTTCCGGCGACAAACCTTCTTCGTCCATAGCGGCAACAAAAGCTTCCAGCTCCGGTGAACGTTCAATTCCCTCTATTGCACTGTCAACCTCGGCCTGCTCGACGCGCCACGCGATATCTTCCGGACAGTCGGAGGCAAATCGTGAAATCTCTTGCAAACTCACGTTTTTATAGCAGATTTTGTCTCTCCGCGCGAGTGGATATGGGTGGAAATAAGCCCAATTCTCAAAGAGACACAGGCCGCGAAGCCTAAGCTTGACACATCCACGAACCCAACTTCCGGGAGGGAGGGGAGTTTCGAGGGGCGGGGCCTGAGGGGGCGCTCCTCGATCCGTTTTGCTGGCGCGCGACGCGCCGGCAAAGCGGCCGAGCTTAGGAGGAATCGATGGTCGGGAAGAACGGAAGCCGGTCGCGAGTGAGAAGCCCGCAACCGGCGACGGCTGATTACTCAGCCGCCTCGGGAAACCGATAGTCAGTGTCATCGTGTTGCGGCGTGGTGGGGTTGCCACAACGGATCGGTTCTTCGATGCTTTTCTGGCTATAGGTCTTGCGCACGTTCAGCGGATCGATTTCGAGTTTGTTGAGGGGTACAAAAACAATCTCTTCGTTGGTCATTTTGGGTTGTCCTTATCCTTTGTCCCGATAGGCAGCGCTTCTTCAATCTGTGACTGAAAAACGCATGTTTTCCGGGGAACAGAGTGGGGAAGGCGCAGCCGGACCCACGGGCCGGGACTGGACTGTCAATGGATCGGAGCTGAGGGGGTGGCGCGGCCCGCAGGCGCAGCTGAGGACACGGCCCTCAGCGCAGACGACGCCAAAGGCGGCGCTTGTCTGTTGACCGGCCAGGCACGGTCTGTCGGTCGGACATCAAACGGAGAAAGATGCCTTGGCTCTTAGAGCGCAGCGGAGAGAGGCAAGACTGTCATTTCATGTGAGACGCGCGTCTCGCGCGGATCTCAACAACCCTCTACCAATGTGTCACCCAGGAACGTGCCCTCGCCTTTTCCAGCTCTTAAGGCCAAGGCCGGGTTTGCCGAAACCCGGACGCAGCTTTCCGGAGGCTGAACGCGCTCCCCGATCAAGCGCCGAAGAGAAGCCGTAGGACCGTGGAAAGGACTAAAGCAGATTATAGATATTAAGGTCAATTGCGTGCCGATGTACACAATACTACTATGACGTGAATTATAAGGTGCGTGGCCCCATTCAAACCACACCGCCCACCAAGCTAACTGCCCGGAAAAGGTGACAACCATCCACCTGTACCCTTCCGGGCTTCTTCTTGAAAGCCGCACGCCCCAGATCGTCCCGTCCTTCGGGGTGAGTTCGCATGAAGCCCCCGCATCCAGATGGATGCGGGGGCTCTCTTGTCAGTTTGTTTTGGCAGATTTACTGCGCTTGTGATTGTCGTTATCGGATGACAGCGGAGCGCTGTATCCGAAGCGGATGCTGACAAAAGGCGGCAGGTTAATCGCAACGCTGAGGTTGAACTGGCCGTTTGAGCGACCTTTCTTCAAGAGCTTACCCAGATAGGCAAAGACATTGCGGCTGGTACGCTTCAGGTAAGAGAGGATCTTTTTCATAGGGTGTCTCCTGTTTGTTGAATTTGCATGATTGCCAAAGCGAACAGCGCGGCGAAGAGCGGCGATCTGCACCGCTTGCGGTCGGAACGTAGTGGAGAACCCTTCAGGGTTGCTGATTGACGCGCGCCGCGTAAAGTCGCGACGCAAATCATCAAAGGCATCAACAAACGAGACACCCAAAAGTCCGCTCCTGGACAAGCGGACCAGTCGGACTGTCGTCAGCCGGGCGAGCTCTTGAAGAAAGGATGCGGGCCACATGCGCCAGCGTCTGGTCTGACCGCCGCCTTTCGTCAGCATGTGCGGGCAGCAGTTGGTGTCAGTGCACCGAGCAGAGCGCTCATGCCAAAGCAAACGGGCAAGAGCACGCCGCCATATGGGCGGCGTTCGTGCCGGGTCGATGACGGGTAAGGTGCCGGGGGTGCGAAAAGCTGCGCGGTGGCGTGCGTTGATCAGGCGTTCGATGCGCCTGATCAACCGCCTAGCTTGGCGATTTCGGGAAAATGTCTTATATTGTGGTTCGGAGTGGCGCGGCAGATTTCCCCGCCGCGCCCTTCCTTACAGTATGAATTGGACCCGCAACTTCACTAGCCAGGTGGTGCGGGTCTTCTTCATTGTAAGGGAAATGCTAATGGGTAATAACCACATCACATTTCTCTCCGTTTGGGCGGCAAGGCTGTTGCCACAGCCGGGCGAGCCTATCTTGCCCGGTCGCGCCGCTGGCCCGGCGCTGCTGATTTAGCCGCTCAAAACTGAATCAAGCATCCTCTTTGTATAGCGCTAGAACTCTCGGGTTCGTTAACCGGTCGCGGTGTGCCTTAAATCTGTAACCGTCCCAACTCGGCCAGGATTCCCAGCCTTCTGGCGTTGCCATGCCGAACCAGACACGCACTATAACCCGATCATTCGGCCATTCATCGACAATGGAGACCGTATGCGTTCCACCGCATCCGCAATCGATGTCGTAGACTTTGACTTTTCGGATCTCAGCCATTGGTGCCCCTCCCCGTCACCGCAAGGCAAGTTGTTCTGCAGGACGATGCGGGAGCGCTGGAACCGGCTGGCCGCTTAAGCGCTTCTGTACCCGTCCTTGTCGGGCGCGGTCCTCGGTAAACTCGTAACAGGTGATTTCGCATAGGATTGAAGTGTCTTTCCAGTCGTCCTTGTAGAATGAAGTGTCCACGCCAGCACCTTCGTGCAATTGGTATCCGGACAACTTTTGGTAGTTCACCGCTGGCCCGGTTTCAACCCGTTGATGACAGGGCATGCCTGAGTATCTGAACGCTGCGGACCTTTGCGGGACAATGAACGCGCCAGAGTCCGCAAGCTCGGCGGCAATATCGATCACATGGAACTCAAACAGGCGCCCCCGGTAGCGTGGCCCGTTGCCGGAGCGTTTGACGGAGCCAAAGGGCGGATTGGAAACGGCAACGTCAAAGCGTTCGCCTTTCAGCTCTTCCCGCCAATCAAAAACATCGGCACAAATCCAGCGGGCCTCTGGCACGAGTTTCCGGCCTATTTCGACATAACGCGGATTGACTTCGACGCATGTCAGGTCCGGGCAATTGTTGGTGTATTTTGCCCTGTGATGCAGGAAATAGGACAGGATGCCGATCCCGGCGCATAGGTCGATCACCTTTGCCCCGGCGCTGGCCGCATCGATCGAGAAATCTGCCGCCAGTCCCCAGGGCGTGAAAAACGCCCCGGATGCTCCGCTGATGTGATTGGCTCCTTCGTGCCAGTTCTGAAACACAAAGTCCTGTTCGTCTTCGCTGAGACGATCCTTTGTCAGGATCGCCTCTGCTTCTGCATGGGCCTTGCGCTGCGCCTTGGTGAGTTTTGCCATCGCTCAGGACACCTCACCGCCAGCAAGGATCGGCCGGCTTTCCTCCAGCCGGACCTTGAACCCCGCAACACCTATTCCGATCATCCCCGGCTTTTGGAAGCCGGTTAGATCCGGGTCCATTACAGGTCGGTAGATCCTGAAGAGGGCGGCAACCTCTTCAAGGCTCATGCGTGGGTTGGCAATATCGCCTTCTTCTGTCCTGCCGACAATCACGAGGTTCCCGGCAAGGGGATTGGGAAAGTCCTTCAGGTGAGACACCGTATAGAGCCCGTCTGTCAGGCCGTTGTCATCGACAAAGACATCGTGATGATCATCGATGCGCACGACATCGAAGAAGGTGCAGTTGATATGTGCCTTGATCTGATCGATGTAGGTTTCTCTCTTCAGGGTAAGAGTGGTGAGAGCGCCGCTGAAGCTGTCGAGGAGATAGGCCGTCATATTGGTGTTTGCACTGGTCATGAGTTGTCCCCTCCCCTTTTCAGACTGCGAAGATGATGCAAAGGGAGAAGAGCCCGGACAGGAACAGCGCAAGGCTGATCAGTTCAGCGGTCAGTTTGATGAGTGTCATTTCGGGTGTCCTTATCCTTTGTCCCGTTGGGCAGCGCTTCATCAATCTGTGACTGGAAAACGCATGTTTTCCGGGGAACAGAGGGGGGAAGGCGCAGCCAGACCCACGGGCCGGATCTGGACTGTCACGGATCGAAGCTGAGGGAGTGGTGCGGCGCACAGCGAAGCGAGCACACGGTCTCCCTCACGCGCAGACGACGCCAGGTGCGACGCTTGTCTATTGACCGGACAAGACCGGTCTGTTTGGTCGGACACCAAAAAGGAAAAGATGCCTGGGCTCATAGAGCGCAGCGGAGGGAGGCCAGACCGTCACCTCATGCGAGACGCGCGCGCCCCGCGCGGATCTCAACAGCTCTCTACCAAAGGGACGAGCAGCGGTTTTGGTGCGCGCATGTGGGAACAATAATGCGTAGATACCCGTTGTTAAGGGGACCGCGATAGACTTCGAAAACAACCGTTTCCTGACAGCTTTCAAACACAGGGAAGTCAAACGGTCGATAAGGCCCCTGTATCCCCCCGATGCAGGGGCTCCCCGTTTGAAACACAATCACTACTTGCCTGAAGCTACGTGTCAACGCCCAGGAACAAGCACCCACCTTTTCCAGCACTCCTACGGTGTCGCTTCGGCGCCTAGGTGGAAGGAACACCTTCAGCCTTCGGACAGTTCGGAGCTTTCATTAAATCTCGCAAAAGGTGCAGAAACCGGATATACAACAAAAACCATCCGTTGGCAGCCTTAAGGCCATAGGGCTGGATGGTAACAGCCCCTGTGTCCCCCCTCGGATGCAGGGGCGATACGTTTGAAGGTAATGGAGAACTCATATGTACAAGCATATTGCTTGTGTACTCGCCTTTTGCAGCGTTTCATCAGTTTCTGCTTTTTCACAAACAACCGAGTTTTATGAAATGGACTCCGATCAAGACGGATTGCTGTCTCTGCCGGAAATTACAGCAGCCGGTGTTCCACTAAAGTTGGAGACTTTTTTGGATTGCCGATTTCGATAACGACAAAAAGCTAAATGAAAGAGAGTTTGACGCTCTTCCTCACTGATATGCCTACTTATGAACCTGTCGCTCGGGGTGCGTTTGCATGAAGCCTCCGTATCCAAAGAGATGCGGACCGATGACTTTGTCACCTAACCAAATTATCTGAATCGGGGTCACCCGTAATGAAGAAAGTTACCTCGAGCATGGCCTCCAGAAACTTAAACATATCCGTATTCTATGCTACGTACATTCTGGGGTTGCATTTGCAACACCCAAACTATCCTAGGGCGAGGCGTTTTTTTGAAATAAAGAGGCATAAAGTCATCAGCTTAGATTTGGAGATTTTCAATGTTGATCAAAAAAATTTCAGAAATACTACATCGTCTTGCGCCACACGGCTGGGCAGACTTAATGACCGCGCATGGTCTCGATATAAATGCGCAAAACCTGACTGGCGAGCTTATCCGCCCGCTACAAAACATAGACCGGTCCATACCCGGATTCCAAGATTTGTCGCCGGCGTGCACACGAGCTGTCGAGCCGGGAGCCCCTGCTCGAAGCCTTTTATTTCATGCACTTGCAAGTCCAGAGGTCCATAATAGTCCAGAGGGCGCTCTGTCTGCCTATCCATCCCTTGCAGACCTAGACACTATCGAAAACTATATATACGCAGCAGCGGCACTAAGTTTAGAAGACGTTGAGGATCTTGCCCGTCAAACACAGACCCAATTCAGCGGCCCTGTGGACGGGGCTATAGCGATAGTCGTTTTGTCCTCTGAATACCGCTCTGCTTCGAACAGTGTCCATGGCGGGCAGGCAGACAAAGTCTATTCACGCACAGGTATTGCAAGGGCGGGCACGCTGACGCCCAATTACAATGCAAAGGCACGGGGTCACTGGCCTGCGTCAGATGAAGCCGGTATCCATGTCGTGCCCTCGACATGGAGCGCATACATATGCACAAAGGTGCGCCCGGACAGAACACAAGTTTTTAGCGCAGCAGGTATCGGCCCGGCAACTCCGGTTGGTGAAGATATCAATCAGCCCTTCTGGACACCGATACACAAGCTCTTTGACGGCCAGGAGTGTCTTGTTGGCGAAACCGTTGCCCTGCATTGGCTTGCTCATCATGAAAATACAAAAATCGCCCGGATCCATAAGTTCCTGGATACTATTGGCGAGGATTCGCGCGTCAGGACCGATGATCTAAACGTCAGCCCTTTTGCGTTCACCGAAGGATTGGCCGATCTGTCAAACGATGCCAGCTTACCACCTGCAGCGATCGTCCCGGTTTCTCATCCGCGCCTCATCGATATTGCAAGAAACGCAGCTGGATTACCGGTAACATTCAAGGTTCCAAAAGCAAAATCAACACCGTCGGGAGCTGTCAGATTGTTCTGGAGCAGCCTGGAAATGCGTAATTTTGGCACTGGTGGAAATAGGCCTGTCCCAGAATATGTCCACATCCGGCACGTAGTCGACGAAAACGGAGACATCGTCTCCTTGAACAACGAGCTGGGCCTTAAGGACAAAATTGAAACCGCTGGCTACGACGCCGTACACTATGTGGATTTCACCGGCGCGGGGTACGTCACCCTCACCGCTACCGGGCTCTCACGCGCCTTCGATATAAAGGCCGGACACAGCGTCATCGCAGCTCCCGATTTCTATCCAAAAGTTGATCAGCGCCAAGTTCAAATCTGGCAGCGCATCTTGCGGCAACGTGAACCTGAGCTGGCAGGTTTCATAAGATGGGAAAGCCAATTAGCGCCACTTTCGGCAAACCGTTTGCCTGCAAATCCGGCGATAGGCGGTGCAGGGCACCACCCGTTCGCACGTTCCGAAGATGATGGAACAGAGGAGACGGTCAGTGCGCTCATTGCCGTGCCGGATCCTGCACGGTCTGCTGCTAAGGAATTTGAGGTTTCAGATATCGACCGTTGCTCCACAATGCCGGATGCGGCTGCCGGCATCTTTGCGCCAGGCTGGGCCATTTCGACCGATGCCACAGAGGGCCGCAGGCACCTGGCCGCCTATGGCCTGGGGAGCCCCTTTCCAGAAGATTCCAAGCTTTGCGCAGCTTTAAGTGCCTTTTGGCCCGCCGCTGCACCGGATACCACTCGGACCTACGAACCCGGTCGCGACTCGGTTGTGCCTATGGCTGATGACGAACTGGCTCACGGATCTGCCTGGGACGGCATCAACGGAATAACCCTGTCTAGAGACGGCCGCACCGTTGAGTTTCCCGATAGGGACTATGCGGATTATACGGAAAGCTCTTTGAACGATGCATTCGATATCCGCAAAACTGCGGCAGTGACATTTGATGATTATGTGACACGGGCCCTGAGAACCGCTCAGGTGCGACGCTATTTGGCGCAAAATCCAAGCTTGGGTGCCACCAATTTCCTTTTGGCGTCTTTCACGCATGTACCGGATGGACATGCCGATTTGGCACAAATCCAGTCGGACACCTCAAGGGTCCTGACAGGCTCAGCCTACAGATTCAAAATTATCACGAGAGGGGCCTCTTCTGCGAAGGCCGGCGACCATCGCCGCAGGATCGCGGATGTCAGTAGTCTTCTTGAGATTGTGGCCGCCGAAAACGGCATTGCACATCGTGACGCCGGCTCATGGATGTCCTTGGATTCGATCTTGTTTGTCTGATGAAAACCGATGTCCTCATTGTTGGAGACGGTATTGCCGGGCTATCGAGTGCGATTACGACCAGGCAAAAGGGGCTGGAAACGGTCGTTCTGCAACCCTATTCCAGACCGAAAGACACGTTTCAAGTCATGCTGCATCCTGGTGTAGAATCGCTTTTCAAAATGCTCGGGGTGGATCAGGAAGTGTCTTGTTTGGCGCACTCCAGACCTGACGGATACTGGCAATACAGTACGGACGGCGGCGGTTTTGTACTCTACGGTCAAGATACCGAGGGCACTTGGCTTGGTTATCTCCTAAACTTGAGGGATTTGGAAGCCTTGTTAAGAGCCAAGGCTCTTGGTCTCGGTGCCATTTTCATGAAAACGGCCGGCCCGGTTCATGCCCCGATGGAATATGGGACTGTCAAAGGTCTAGAAATTGCGGGGAAGCATTGGGGCGGCGACCTGACCATAGACGCAAGCGGCGGACGCGGGATTCTGGCGCGCGACCTGTGCTTGAAATACCTATTCGGATCTCCACCACTTGTCGCAACCTGTGCCTCAAAAACGTCAAGCAACCCGGTCTCTCACCCGGTGTTTCGGATGAAACCTGATGGATGGCGCTTCGATATCTGCACCGGCCAAGGCCAACACAGCACCATCAGCATGGCCATCACGGCACAAAAAATCAACCCAAAGCACAAATCCGGCTGGGATGTCTCCTGGCGCTATTTGCCCGAATGTGCTGGCCCTGGATATGCGCTTGTCGGAGATTCTGCGTTTCGGCTTGATCCGGGTTCAGGCTCAGGTGTGCTGCGGGCAATTATGATGGGGATCAAGGCCATCGAACTGTCGGATAAGCCCTACGGATGGCGCTTGTATCGACAATGGGTTAGCGACTGGGCCCACACCGACGGCGCAGCACTTGCCAGCATCTATTCCGAAAAACCATTCAACGCCGCCTGGCCCAAATCGCATCGCTGGAGTGATGTGAAGCTTTCCTTTTAACCGGAGCATTTCGAAGACCAGAGGTCAACCAGAAAGAGAGGAGGATCCGATGACTTGAGCTAGCCAACTTTGTTTTTCGCCAGCCAGATTTTTTAGAAAATGAAAGTCATCCCATGTCACATCAAACACATTTCGGCAAATCGGTGCTTGCCCCACGTTCAAAGTTCTATCAAGGCCCGTTTGGCAGAATATACCCAAACCTCAATCCTTGGGCACCTCCAGGCACGACGGAAGAGCAGGATGCCAAGTTTTTGGAATTTGCGACTAAAAACATGGTTGAGTTGCCGGAGGCAACACCGACTGAAATCGCGCAGGATCAATCCAAGATCGACGATCTTGAAAGCAAATTCGGCTCACAGATCCCTGCCGGGTACACGTATTTCGGACAATTCGTAGATCACGACGTAACGCTCGACACCACGTCTTTGACAGCGCGGGAGATCGACCCTGACAAAATAATAAATTTTCGCACCCCAAGACTTGACTTGGACTGCGTCTATGGCAAAGGCCCTAGCGACCAACCCTACATTTACGATCAGGACAACAAAGGCAAACTTCTGGTTGGGACTGTACCTGGAACCAATCTAAGGGACTTGCCTCGCAATCAGCAAGGACGCGCCTTAATCGGCGACATGCGCAACGATGAGAATTCAATTGTCAGCCAACTGCAACTCGCCTTCATTCTAGCACATAACGAACTTGTCGACAGAGCGGCAGAACGAGGAGCTAGCGATACCTTTTCTGCAGCCCGGAAATCCCTAACCTATCTTTATCAATGGGTTGTCTGGAATGACTTTTTAAAGCGGATTGCGATCGAAGAAGTCTATAACTGTGCGCTGCATCTGAAAGAACTTTGCGGCGGACGCAAGGTTTGGGCACTTGGACTGGAGGATGTTTATAAATGGAAAGATCAGCCTTTCATGCCGGTTGAGTTTGCTGGGGCCGCTTACAGGTTTGGCCATTCTATGGTACGCAATTCGTATCAAACGAATGATCCGCACCGGGGTTTCAAGAAATTCGCTACAATCTTTGACAATGACGGTTCTCAAGATCCGGATGACCTCCGCGGTTTCCGCCCGATGAAGAAAGAAAACGTCATCCAGTGGGATTGGTTCCTACAGATGACCAGTTCTGCGCCAGGCCTGTTCCCGCAAATGGCACGGAAGATCGACACAAAACTAGCCAATGCTCTGGTCCATCTTCATGAAGCGGACGCGGGCGAAGCGGAAAATATCCTTGCATTCCGAAACCTGAAACGCGGTGTGAACCTAAGGCTTCCGTCGGGCATAGATGTTGCTAAAAAAATGTGTCTGCAACCGGTTGCGCTGGCCAAAGATGAGCCTGAATCGCTTTGGTACTACGTGCTGAAAGAAGCAGAAAAGCTGCCCGGAAATAACGGAGGCGAAATGCTGGGCCGTGTCGGATCGACCATCGTTTGCTCCGTGTTTGCCGGTCTCTTGAAAGGCGACCCAACGTCGTTCTTCAACACTGACCCGTGCTGGACGCCCAATGACGATCCGTTGCTCAAACCGGGCGAAGATAATACCGATGATGATGACTGGACACTCGCATCTATCATCCGCTTGTCCGGCTTGCCGATCAATAGCGCAGATGTATCCGCTCAAACCTAGCACTTTAGTTTGATCGAACCACGATTGAGGGTGTTCGGGCGGTTTGAATGAACCACCTCCGGCCTGAAGCCGGAGGTGTCGTTTTGCTCAGGAATGTAATTCCAAGTAGCGCATGATAGTTTCGTCGGTGACATTGCCAGAGGTCGTAGAGAAATACCCCTGGCCCAGAAGCGTTTCCCCCAATAGCGCTTGCGCAAGTAGGGAAATTCCATTTGCAGACGGCGCGAGCTTCGCCCTTTAATCTTTTGCATCACGTCAGACAGAGACTGTTTCGGGGGAATACTGACAAACATGTGGATGTGATCGCGCGCGAGCACTCCGCGCACAATATGAACGTCCAGTTCATCGCAGGTCTGGCGGATGATCGTACGCAGGCGCTCGCGCAACGATCCCTGCAAGACGTTGTAACGGTACTTGGTCGTCCACACGACATGATAGCGATGATAATATTTGGTATGACTGGCTATAGAATAGCTCATAGGGACACTCCTGAACTTGAGACCTCATGCCAGCACGGGTCTCAAGTTCAGGAGTGTCCCTATTCGAATGCTGAAGCAAACCGGCTGAAAGCCGGTGGTTTGTATCCAGTAGATGGAAAATCAAATCTAACCTGTTGTAAGTTATGATTTTTCTGACGACCTCTTCGCGCGCAACCTCAATTTTACCTGCTTAGTGTCTTTTGTTTCCGCGTTCTATCGTCAAGCGCTAGTTGATAACGTATAAATTCTTTCGCACATTTTCAGGTTGAGACGGCTCCCTTTAATCTGATTGAAGGGAGCAAGGCATGAAAGATGAGATTGACGGCAAAGAGATGAACAATGTGATCCGGATCGATGAGGCCCGGATCAAGGATCATCTTGGAGGGGATTGCCTGAAAATCTGAAGGGCGACTGATCTCGCTTGATCGATCACTCGGACCAGCTCTGATACCGCCCTTCCCAGTTGTGGATGCCAGAGAGCTTGGGTTTGGATTTCAGCGATTTGATTTTTTGAGCAAGCTTCCCCAGCTCGCTGGCCTGATCAGCGCGCCACCCTTGTTGAATCGCCCGGGACCGGATCGCCTCCGGGTCCAAAGCGTGACCTTTGGCGCGGAGGATACGCAGGGTTTCATCGGCCGTCTGCTTGTCTCTTGGATGACCAACTCCCGTCGTAGGGTTGACCATCGAAAAGAGGAGTGACAGCGCATTTTCGACGATCTGATCGTCGATGAGTCTTTTTGCCGGCTGGTGTTCCGCACCATGCACGATTGCTCCCCAACGCGCGACCCATTGATCCGCGTCACCAGGCAAATCCGGCACTGCAACGACGCCTACGACACCGCGGAGGCTATCGACGGCATCCAGCATTTTGGCGTCGGCGAAGAAGGCGATGATGATCGCATCATTCAGCATCTGGCCCATCGTATTCAACGTTTTGAGACTGAGCTTTGCGCCTGATTGCAGCTGCAGGCTCTTGCCACCACTCAATGCCTTGGCTTGTTGCCGACCTATGTGGCCGGTCAGACTCGTTCCGTCGATCTGTCGCTTCGTATGGACGAGAAGGACAATATCGGTTGGCTTGTTCTGCTGTTCGCCGAACTTTTGCGCATAGGCGAGGGCGTACTGCCAGGACTCAGCCTCCTGGCTATCGATCGGAATGAGAATTCGGTGCATCTTTTCTCCTTGGCGGATTCAACGCGCTACGGCCTTGCTGTCGATTGCCCCAGACAGACCAAGGGTCCAATTGAGCCTTGGTGTCGTAGGAGCGCTCGCTCGGTTTCGCTGTAGTCAAGTTGCAGTTCTGTGGTGTCCCGCAATGAGTTCACCCAATCATTCGAAAGAGCTACGACCGATATCTGAGAACCAATCGACTCGAATACTACGCCAGTAGTTTGCCGAGCTCTTCGAGCCACGTCGAGAACGTAACTACCAACATTGATGAGCACTCGCTGCCGGTTGGAGGAATTCCGAGGCAAGACCTGGAGTATTTCGGCCTTGTAGATCGTCGTTCGGCGCAGACTTGAGTTGGTCTCCTCACCTGGTATCGATCCCGTAACGATCGCCTCCCCGATACGCAACTCGGGCCTGAACATCGCCGGCATTTCCAGCTGATCCAGAACCGGCAGCAGAGCCGATCCACCGAGGGAAAGAACAGGGTTGCTGAGGGGAAGCGTCAGTGATTCTTGCGCCAAATCCTTCAGCAAAACGTTGATGCATTGAACGTCAGGTGCTTTTTGCGCGACACAGCCATAGTTGAGCTGAAACCCGTCGATCTTCACGCCATTGCCAAATGCCTTCCTGATGGTCCAGACCTCTTGTCGAAGATCTCTGGGATCCAGGCCCTCGCGCTTCTCGCCAGTCTCGATTGCCAGGAGCACACGATGAGAATCTGGTCCTCGAGCCCAAGCACGCATTCCCGATGTGCCGACTTTCGTCGTTCGAACGACATTGCTGAATGCCTCGATTGCGATGGAAGAGCTCGGATATAAGGTCGCAACTGCCAGGTCTTTTACGGCGGGCAGGGATGCCTCAGCCGCAGTGCCCACCGCAAGGGAAATGCCGTCCAAATCTGAAAGTCGCTCGACAATTTCCGGGAGGATGTAGCCGCCCTTGAGAACAGCGCGCAGTTCAAACCCGTTCTGTTTTGCGGCGACAAGACAATGTTTGGCATTGTGGATCATTGCATCAAGGTCATAGTTCAAGCCGTAATTACTCTTGAGAGGCTCGTTTTGAACTTCGTTTTGTTTGATCATCCGGAGCACTCCCGTATAGTTTCGGGACTACGAGGGGGATCCATTTTTTGTCGCTGACTGCCGAAGCTGATTTGAAACCGGACGTTGTCTTTCTCGACCGAGAGGGAGAGCGCGACACCCTGCTGTCTTGCCTGCCGCCCTCGGCGACGGCTCCGGCGCTGCTGGTCGTGCGCGGGCCTACGGGAGTTGGCAAGTCGTCTTTGACGGACTGGGTGACCAATAAGATTGCCGGGTCCACCTTGAGCGTGAAGGTCGACCCATATCGGGTCTATCGGCATAAAGGTACGCCGGGTCCCATAGGATTGAACTGATGCGGTGGATGCCCCCACCCAGCGGCATCGAGTATACCAAGACGGTTCTATATTCACCGAGCGGAGGGG
>NZ_CANMNP010000034.1 GCF_947499295.1 uncultured Roseibium sp. | reverse complement strand
CTGATCTGTGAAGATGAGCCAAAATCACTCCCTTAAGCAATCAGCCAATCTGGACCCATAGGTGCTGACGCGGAACAATGAGCGCACTTCCACAGTTGAGACGAGATTTTGAGGATTACGGCAACACCCAAAAAGCCGAATCACGAGCCTATTCTGAACTTCCAGAAACTGCCCGAATGTGGCTCAGCACAGCCCACGACCAAGAGCGAAGAAAGAGCGGTACATCCCGAGATCAAAAACTGCTCAATCGCCGGGTCTTTAACACACAGAACGAACATCGCTTGGAAAACAAGACCCCGCTTGATGATCTCAAGCCCACGCAAATGGTGAATGAGGAACAGGAGAGCGGAGATCAAACCGAAGGGCGTGGTTCATCCATGGTGGGGCAATTCCAACCCAAAGCCAATCTGCGTCCGCCAGAGCACATCGCAAGGCCTGTTGATCGCTCTTCATTCAGGTCTGCTTGGATGCGCGAACAATATGAAGCTGCGATGGCACAGGCAGCGCCAGAACAAGCGGGCACAACGCGAGATCACAATCAGAGCATCGAAGCTGGCCCGAGGCGAAGCGGTCCAACAACAAGTATTTGATGAGAACATAGCATACGAGAGCGTGAACAAAAAACGATGTAAATCAGAGTATTATAGGTTTTTGTTCCTATTTTGTTCTTTTTATGATATCGTCATCTCTTTTTTTGCCAACCCCAACACAGAAAGGAAAACACCATGGCAAACACACACCAAAACACCTCCGGTCAGGGCGGCGGCAATGCCCCCGTTGAGCGATTCAATGACGGAGCGGTCAAGGCCTCAATCTTCCGCAATGTCAGCAAGGAAGGTCGTGCCTTCTACAATGTTACGTTCGCGCGCATCTACACCGATCCGCAAACAAACGAAGTTCGTGAAACGCAGTCTTTCTCCGGCACCGATATATTGAAAGTGCGCCGTCTGGCCGATCAAGCCTATCACGCGGTAGATCGCCTGAGGAAACAGGAGCGCACGCAAGGCACCGAGCAAAATCAGGATTCAAATAGCAATCCGAGCCTGGCCGAACAGCGTGACATGCTGATGGAAGACAACGCGCAAGCAAGCTTGTCCTCGCAGCAAAATGCGCAGCATGGACAAGCCCAAGACCAGCCGGAACTCGAACAATAACCCTCAAGGTTATCCACGCTTTGGGCGCGCGGAAAACCAAGAAAACTTTGAATGGGGACAAGCGGTTTTGCTACGCTGACATCATACTAAACATGCAGCAAAAAAACCGCCCCTCACTCAAGGAAAGGAGAGCAGAGCCCATGGATTCAAGCTGAACATTTTAGACAAGAAAGACACCAAAGACATGACACAAAGGACGCCACCACAACACACAGCCATTACCAATTCATTCGCAACCGTAAGCGAAGCAAAAAAGATCAACGCAGCGTCTCCGACAGAAAAACCAAGCGTTGGATTTGATGCCGACTACTATCAAAGCTTTCTAGACGACTACGATATCCCTGACGCTCAAAAGCGCGAGCTCATTGAAGCCTTGTGGGCGATCATCGTGCAATTCATTGATCTGGGCTTTGGGGTTCACCCCATCGAGGCCGTTCAAACCCAGCACAATGCTGACGAGACGCTTCACGCCTTGAAGGCTGTTGCCCGCGATTTTGCATCGGAGGCCTTCGAGGAGGATGCAGCCCTTGATCCGGTGCTGATCGAAGAGCTCGTCATGGCCGATCACGCGGCCTCAACGCCTTCCCATACTCAAAACGATACGCAAACAGAAAGGAGCGAGACGTGAATTTCCAAAACAATGATATTGATTACAGCGACACCAGCGTGACCTATCACGCCGTCATTTATACCCGCGTCTCGGACCGCTCCCAGATGGTGGGCGCATCCGGCCTCGATAGCCAGGAAACCAGAGGCCGCGAATATGCGCGGCATTTGGGCATTCCGGTGGTCAAAGTCTTTTCTGATCAAGCGATCTCAGGAAAAATTCTCGACCGTCCCGATGTACAAGACGTGCTGCGCTTCCTAAAACGCGCGCCCAAGGATACGCGCTATGTGGTGATCATCGACGATATCAGCCGCTTGGCCCGGGACGTGCGGGTCTTCTTCGACTTGCGTGACGCAATCCACAAAACAGGCGCGCTGCTCGAAAGCCCCACCATGAAGTTCAAACACGCCCGCGATGCGGACGGGAACTTCTATGAAGGCATTCAAGCGCTCGGCGCGCAGCACTACCGTGAAAAAGTTGCTGAGACGACGCGCAACCGCTCTTGGGCACGGCTCATGAAGGGCTATTGGGTATTTCATGCGCCCATCGGCTACAAATACGTCCGAAGCAAAACAGAAGGCGGCATTCTGGTCCGTGACGAGCCTGTCGCCTCCATTGTGACCGAGGCACTAGAAGGTTATGCCTCAGGGCGCTTTGGCATTCAGGCGGAAGTGCAGCGCTTCTTGGAAGATCAGCCTGCCTTCACGCGGCGCAAGCCCAACGGCAAGATCAGACCGCAAGTGGTTTCGGATATGCTCAGCCAGCCGCTCTATGCAGGCTATCTCGAATCCGAAATCTGGAATGTGCCGTTTCGCAAAGCCCTGCACGAGCCGCTGATCTCACTGAAAACGTATGAGAAGATTAAAGCGCGGCGACAATCTGCGGCCTATGCGCCAGCTCGCAAAGACATCCGTCAGGATTTTCCGTTGCGTGGATTTGTGACGTGTGGGGATTGTGAGAAGCCTCTCACGTCCTGCTGGTCGAAATCAGGTACGGGTAAGCGCTACGCCTATTACCTGTGCCATAACAAGGCCTGTGGCAGCTATGGCAAGTCCATCAAGCGTGATCAGGTTGAAGATGATTTCAGGACACTCTTATCTTCTATACGCCCTGCCGCACCTGTGGTGCGCATGATCGCGGCCATGGTCAAACAGGCCTGGGCGAACCAGGACACCCGCATGGACGAGATGCGCGCTGAGCTGCGAAAACAGGTCGACTCCATCGAAAAACAGATCAACGGGCTGATGAATCGCCTTGTCGAGACCAGCAGCGACCTTACGGCAAACGCTTATGAGCGGAAGATCGAATCTCTTGAAAAAGAACGCCTGCAAGTCCAAGACAAATTGCAAAATGGCGCGAAACCTAAGACAACCCCACACCAGATTTTAGAACTCGCGCTCACTTTCCTCGCAAGCCCTTATAAAATATGGGAAAGTGGCAATCTAGCGCTGCAGAAACTCACCCTAAGATTGGCGTTTTGTGAAGGGTTGGCGTACAGCCGGAATGAGGGGTTTAGAACTCCAAAAACCACCTTACCTTTCAAGGTCTTAAGCGGTTTTGAACCTTCAAAGTGTAAAGTGGTGCCCAGAGCCGGAATCGAACCAGCGACACGCGGATTTTCAATCCGCTGCTCTACCAACTGAGCTATCTGGGCGTGCCTTGCAGACTGATCGGAGCAGGACCCCGTTCGTCGAAAGCCCGGTCCTTATAGAGGCTCGTTCAGACCTTGTCCAGCACCACGGCAAAGTTTTTTACCACCTTCGGGCCTGCCTTTTGGGGATAACTGAATTTCAAATCAAGCCTCTGTAAAACATACGCTTTTCCTCAAAGCAACAATGATTGCACAACATGCAGCGAAGCTATTGTTTCTCCCCTGCAACGATGCCTGCTGCTGACCAGTTTCCCTGGGTGGCATGAAAGTCGCCAATGACGCCCTGATGGTTGGAATTGGGCCCGGTTACGACAGATGTGTTGATATTGCCCGACAGGCCCCCTGTTCCAGAAAGCGTGCCTTCGAACAGGTTCCCGCTGGCAACACTGGTTTCGGACAACGTGGCACTCATTGTCCTACTATCAAAATTGCTGATTGTCGCAGTACCGGTCCGATAGGTGAAATCCAGCGACATATTGAAATCACCCGCAGCAAGATATTGCCTTGTGCCGTCCGCGACACTGCCCACAGCATGCCCGGCATAGGTTGCACTTCCGCTGGTCGGAAGGTCGATGGAATTGGTCACATCTCCTGCAACCCATGTGCCCATATGGAAGGTGTCGAACCTGTCACCGCCGGCAAGACTGGTGTCGCTTGCTTCCATCTTGCTGCCCCAATACCCCCATTCGAGAAAATCACAGGTGCATTTGGTCTTGTCGACAAACAGGGCATTGTCTGCCCCTTTCACAAGAGTGTTGGAGATCAAGTAGTTGTCCGGTGTCGTTCCAGCTTTCGGTGATACAAACACCTCGGAGTCAGTCAGGATTTGGTTGCCTGAACCACCGGAGGTTTCGATGGCCGCGAACGTATCAGCATCGACGTAAACGGACTGGCCGGAACCCGATTGCTCACCAAAAGCGAGTTGATACTGGTCGACCTCGTCATCCAGATTTGCGACGTCTTTTACGTGCAGTGTTGCATAGAGCGAACCGTTCTGACTTTCGAAGCTGATCTCGAAATCGCCCAGCGAATTGCTGGCAAATATGACGGGATCGACTCCTGCTGAGTAGTTTACATTGGACTCAAGTACGCCGGCTGCATACCCCTTCAGTGTCTTGCTGGTCCTGTCCAAGGTGGAAACATTCACTTCGCTCGACAATTCGGCCACGTGCATTGTGCCGCTCTGTTGATCCGTCGACTGAATCCCTGTGGGCACCTGAACATAGCCGTCGGTGTAAGTCCCATCCTCTTCCAGGTTTCCGGGACCGAGCACCAGATAGTCAGCATTGCTTCCGAAGATTGTGCCGCCAGTGCCACCTTCAATGCTTTCTACCGAGCCCCCATAAAGACCGGCGCTGTTGTCCGCATCGGTTCGATGCCCGCCGCGTCGTTCACCGCCCAGCACCAGGGTACCGCTTTCATTTTCAATATCGCCGAGACTCAGGGAAACGAAGGACTTTTGAGCGGTTGTCCCGCTGGAGATATACATAGACGCGGCCAGATACCTGGCACCTTCCAGAGTGTCCGACGCGCCTTCCAAAACCTTCAGACCACTGCTTTTCACCGAACTCAGGAAACTTGTTCCCAAATCTTCCGCAATGGATGGATTCAGAAACAGGGCAGCAGATGTTGCAGCCTGATTGTTTCCGAAATTGTCTTCCGAAGACAACTGAAAGGCGGTCAGGATATCTCCGTGAAGGGTGTAGGTTCTGAGCTTTTCAGCGTCGGAACCGTTGAAATTGTCGAAGTCGGTCGCCGACCCGTAAAGGCCATAGAAATAGTCGCTCCCACCGTAGTTGAACGTCGGATCCGAACCGGCTTCCGTTGCTACGAAATGGGCAAAAAAGCCGAAGCCGTCTCCTGTAATGCGCTGACCACGGGCATTTTGAACAATCGTACCTGAAAGGGACGGCGCGTCCGGAATATTGCTGGTACTGAAGTTTTCGATCACGTCGCCATTTGAGTTGACCGACTGCGTGTAAAACTCATTCACGCTTGTGTCAGGGTCGAAGACATAAATGGACGTTCCGTCGGCTGTTCCGGTCCAGAGCCTGTATGAATTTCCGCTGGTATCCGGGTCCTGCGTAAAGACAACAACCTCATCGAAACCACTTGTTCCACCCACAACCCCAAGCGTACCCGGTGCAAGATTGAGCGCTGCTGCGGTTCCGAACTTATTGCCGGCGCGCAGTATCCGCGCGCTGTCAGTGATTTCGGTGGTGCCAGTGCTTTCTTCCTGTTCGATGCTTTGGGTGTTCTGCGACTGCGACAGGATCTGTGTCTGGATCAATCCATTCACAGTTTGCTCTATTCCATTTCCAGTCGCCGAAGTCGGTTTCGGTCTGGGTGTTGTGGGTACATTCTGAAGACCGGAAATCACGCGGGATAGGCCAGACTGGACGATTTGACTTTCAGTTGGTGTATTCCTGGTACCCCCACGCTGACGACTGTTGGTCAAAGCCGTTTGCACGTTTCCAAAATCGGATTGTGTGCTGCGGCGGACCCGCGTGGACCCGCCGGCACCGACCTCCATGGAGTAACCGGCCTGGTGGATACGGGATCTTTGTCCGCTCGGAGACGTGAAGGTCAGATCCTTGCCAAAAAGCAGAGAAAAGACCGGTGGATTGCTGGCCAGATTGATGTTGGCGATACCGCCGCGGATGCCGATCGTCCCGACCGGAGTCTTTACCGTCACACCGCCGCGCTTCTTGCTGAGCTTGCCGCCGACAAAACGCGCAACGCCCTTGCCGAACGACGATACCAGTTTTCCGGTTCCCGCGTTCGGGTCATAGACAAATTCATCAATCACAAGATTGGAATTGGCACCAACCGTGAATGTCGACCCATCGACCAACAGAACCTGAACAAGCCCGGACCCGCTTGTTTCGATCTTTTCGTTGTAAATGACGTTGTCGCCGAGGACCTTGGTACTGCGTGCCCCGCCTGGTGGCGTACCGAAGGCATCTGAATTGACTGCGGCCGCAACACCGACCTCAGTCGCATGCGCAGACGAGGCCCCAATTCCGACGACGAGCAGCGCTGTAGCCAGACAAGTCAGGCGACCGGCGATCGAATTTGCTCCAAGCTTCAAGGATATGACCATAAGGCGTCTCTAGAAGGTCTTCGTCAGCGAAATCAACGCGGACGTGTTTGAATAGGTTGCAAGATCATAGTTGGAATGCTGGCGGCGGAATTCACCGGTAAAACCGATGGCAAAATCGTTGCGCAGCGGCACGGACAGGCCCGCCCTGAACCAGCCTTCCTGATCCTCCTGGGCCAAGACAGGGTCAACCAACGGGTCGGGTCCCTCGTAGGACCGATAGATATACCCTGCCTCCAGATCCAAAGACCAGGGTTGGCGCAACTTTTCGATAGGCGAAGCGAACTGGACAGTTGCACCAATACCGCCACCCACTTCCCAGCTTTGTGTCCATTCCTGTTTGGTCTCTTCGAAATCAGCCAACAGCAATGCCCTTACAGTGACTGCCGGTGACATCTGTCGGGACAAGGTTGCTGCCAGGCGCCAGAAAGAGCCATTCCGGTCCGAGACAGTCGGAAACTCAGCCGTGTCATTGTACCATCTGCGCCGCCATTCGGCCTTGGTGTCCAAAAGCATCACCGGGGTGATTTCAGAAACAATGCGCGCGCCGAACCCCAATGCGCCATTGTAGTTGGCATGGTTCAGACGAACGCCAGCCGCAACCGCATAGAGGCTCAGCCTGCTGTTGTCCCAGTCGATCCGCTCCAGATTGATGGATGGTCCAAGGGTCAGTTCGGCCAGAGCCGTATCGAGCCGGACGATATCAGCGTAACGGGCGCTGTAGAAAACCAGATCCGCCTCCAGAAGATCACCCTGTAGTCCAAGGTCGTAGGACCCTTGCACACGCCCAGCCAGGAAGGCGTTTGTGTCGGCCTGGCCAGTTGCTGTGTCGTCAAGAAGGAAAGTTCCCCCGTTCAAGTCGACACGGCGGCTGCCCGGTGCTGCATTGGCATTTGTCTGATAGCGAACACCGGTGACGACAGCCGCACGGAAATCGGCTGGGCCCTCCTGTTCAGAGATCGTCGTTAGATAGGCCTGGACGCGGGCTTCCACTTCAGCTGGAACATTTGGCGAATTCACCGCTTCCTGAAAGTAGAATTTCGCCGTTTCCCTTGATCCCAGGCGAAAATACAGCACTCCAAGCTCGAGCTGGACCCGAGGCAAACCCGGCGCATATATCAGCATGCGCTCAAGCGTGGAAATGGCCGCCTCATAGTCGCCAAGCAGTGAGGAAACCATTGCGTATTCGAAAGCTGTATCAAGATCGTCCGGAGTAGCCAGCATAACGTCAAGCAGCATTTGCTGGCGGGTGGCCAGTGCATCCGGTGTCTGGGCCTGGCCGTCCCCAACACCTGTTTGCGCGCGCACCGGGCCGGTTGCGAGTAAGACAAAAATCGCAAAGACAAGCGCTCCCAGAACGGGTGCGCAGAACTTTACGCAACTCGAGTGTCTTACGCTTACCAAAAACTCATCTCCTGCCAAAAACCAGCGGAGTACGCTCACCAAAAAAATTTAATAGTTCAGATCTGACCGCTTCGAAAACACATCGAAACGCGCTGATATACTAGAATTCCTTGGGGTTTTGGGCAATGACCGCAATGCAACACTGCGCGCTTTACGTAGCACAAAGAAAAAGCGCGCCGTTTCCGGCGCGCTCTATTCGTGATTCCGTAAGCCTTATTGCTCGGTAATACGCCCATCGGTGAAAGGTGTATATCCATTGCGTTCGGCAATGAAATCAGCAACCACGACTTCGAGCCCGGGCCCATAGTCATAAGCATTCATACCGTTTTCGGCGAACACTTTGTAGCCATCGCCGCCACCGCGCATATAGTTATTGGAAACAACGCCATAGACCTTTTCAAGGTCGATCGGTGCCCAGGCGCCATCTTCCATGACTTCCACAACAAGAATGCGGCCCTCACCCGGTGCTTTCTTGCGCGTCCAGGAGTATTTCAGGCCGGCGACCTGCGGGAAACGGCCCTTTCCGTCTTCAACTTGGGACACACCGTTCTCGAGCGCTGCAATAACGTCAGCCCCTTTCAACTGGAATGTTGCAAGCGTGTTCTGGAATGGCAAAACGGTTAGAACTTCGCCCATGGTCACTTCACCACCGTCGATTGACGCGCGAAGCCCACCGCCATTCTGGATAGCGATCTGAACGCCCTGGTCCTTCACCCTGTCCAGCATTGCATCGGCGACCAGGTTGCCCATCTGACACTCGCCGGACCGGCAGGAACCGCGATCGCCGTCAATAGGCGCATCGGTAGCACCAATCACCTTGGCCTTCAGTTCTTCAATCGGTGCTGCAAATTCTGCTACCCTGGCCAGGAAAGCTTCATCCGGCTCGACAGAGGCATCCAGCAGAATAGGTTCGCCTTCCGCCTTGATGAGATTGCCGTCGTCATCCCAGGTCAGATCGATCTCGCCAAGGAATTTGCCATAGGCATAGGCCTGGACAATCGGCACATCCTTCCCGTCCGGGTTCTGGACGATGACCGGGTAAGGGCCTGCGGCACCTTCCTGGGTGTTCGAAAGAAGCGTGTGGGAATGACCGCCAACAATGAGGTCGATCCCCGGCACGGCTGCGGCAATCTCCATGTCGCGTGGCAGACCCATATGGGTTACAGCAATGATCTTGTTGACGCCGGCAGCTTCAAGACCTTCGACAGCACCTTTCAGGTAGTCTTCGGCCTGAATGAAACGCACACCCGCTCCAGGTGACGACGTATCGACTGTGTCTTCGGCGAGTGCCGAAACGATGCCGACTTTCTCACCGCCCTTTTCGACGATCAGGACGCCAGGCACCTTACCTTTGAGTGCAGCATCCGCAGTCACATCGATATTGCCCGACAGGATCGGAAACTCGGCCTTGTCGATGAAGTTGGCCAGGGCTTCAGGACCATCGTCGAACTCGTGGTTGCCCACTGCCATCACATCGATGTCCATACCGTTCAGAAACTCAACGGCAGCCTCGCCCTTGTAGGTCGTGTAGAACAAGGACCCTTGAAACTGATCGCCTGCATCGACGACAAGAACGTTCTTGCCTTCGCTATCCAATGCGGCACGGCGTTCGTCGAGTTTCGATTTGATGCGGGCGATGCCGCCGAAACACTTTCCTTCCGTCTCGGATTCAGCGTCACAAGTGGAATCGTATTTGTTGATGGACTCGATGCGCGAATGCAAATCATTCAAATGCAAAACCGTAAGTGAATATTCGGCATAAGCCGCTGTCGACAGCGCAGTCGTAAGTGACAGCACCGCAGCGCTCAGGATTGTTCTTTTCATTGGACCCTCGCCCTTTGGATTGGTTGTCGTGCAGGAGCCGATCTCTCAAGTCGTCTCCCTCACCTCCCGGTATCGTTTCCCGATGCCGTGGCCAGGCACGCCCCGAACTCTTTCTCACAAGGGTGCCGCAACCGGCGACGAGTCGACCGGGTTAGTCGGTGTAGACGGATCTTGGTGCAGTTTTGTGACGTCTGCAAGTGACATCGTATGCGCAAGAAGCAAGAAATTTAGCCGAATAAATACCAATTCGCAGGGACGCCTGCCTAATCTCCGGGCAGGTCGCTCTCGTCGATATCGTCGGTCTCGACAACGGGAATTGTATAGCCTTCCGTGAACCAGCGATTGAGATCAATCTTGGCACACCGATCTGAGCAAAATGGATAGTTGCCCAAGGTCGATAATTTCGAGCAAATCGGACAAGGGCGCATTCGCCGTTCAGGTTTCTGGCTGTCGGTCATGATACCTCCGTTTGCCTCTTTACCCGCACCCTCAGAAACATGCTCACGCCGCGGCTGTGGCCCAGCCCTGATGAACAGGGTAGCCGGCAGCGCTTAGAAGCCCGGCCGTTTCCACAAGTGGAAGACCCACGACTGCCGGGTAAGAGCCGACCAGTTTGACAACAAAACTGCCCGCCAGCCCCTGGATGGCATACCCACCAGCCTTGCCTCGCCATTCGCCGGATGAAAGGTATTCGTCCATATCCTTTCGGGACAGACGCTTGAACCGAACACGCGTCTCAACCAGCTTGGAGCGCACCTTGCCTGTGGTTTCAGCCACGGCGACAGCCGTGAATACCCGATGGCCGCGGCCTGAGAGGAGTGACAGGCACATGAGCGCCTGGTCAGTCAGTTCAGCTTTTGGCAGCGCACGGCGCCCTACAGCAACAACTGTGTCGGCCGCCAGAACAACGCTGTCCCGCAGTTCATCCGACGCATCTGCGGTCTGCCGGACGGTTTCTGCCTTAGCCCGAGCCAGGCGCAATGCAAGACTGCGCGGCGTTTCGTGCTTTTTCGGCGTCTCGTCGATGTCGGCTGGCAGAAGATGATCCGGTTCCAAACCGATCTGCTGCAGAAGCGCGAGACGGCGCGGCGAAGCGGAGGCCAGGATCAACTGAGGGGCAGTGTTCATGAATGCATGTGCCTGATAGCCGGTGTTACCTTCAAACAACCACTTACTTGAAGCGGTAGGTGATCCGCCCCTTGGTGAGATCATAAGGGGTCATTTCGACAAGAACCTTGTCGCCTGCAAGAACGCGAATGCGGTTCTTGCGCATACGCCCGGCAGTGTGGGCGATAATTTCGTGATCATTTTCAAGTTTTACGCGGAACGTCGCATTCGGCAACAGTTCTGTTACGACGCCCGGAAACTCCAGAGCTTCTTCTTTGGCCATTTGATATCCTGAATGAAGCGGGCCCAGCCCGCGGGTGCGGGGGAAACTAACGGATTAGTCCCAGAAAGTGAACCTTTCTTTCCACCCTAATTGAAGAAAGCTTCACCACGGCGCAATCAAGCTGTTCAAATCTTCATCTGGACAAGCTGAAGCAACGGCTCCGAGACAAATTCGCGGAACCTGGGTCCAACCTTTTCCTGAAATTTTGTAGACCATTTCGGCCTGGTGATCACTGCGCAATGCCAAGAACATGGTACATGTCGCGGTGAATAAACCAGACACCCTCAACTTTTTTCCAGACATGCATCGATCTTCCGGAAATTGTCTTGGCACCCAGCTTGACCTTTGTTTCCGCAACTTCGACCGCAGTGTCCGGTCCTGTCTGATCGATTTCCAATATGTTGTATTCCAGATCGGACACGCCGTTGTTGAAGGCCTTGGCAAAATGCGCCGCGATGGACGGGCGTCCGACAAGCGCCCGGCTCCGGGGCGGTAACAAGGCTGCCTTTTCGGTATAGTAGGCTGAGATCGCCTCTGCGTCCTTTGCGTTGTAAGCAGCGATATAGGTGTTCAGCCGGGCGAGGATCGGGTTGTCCTGCGCCAACGCGCTTCCACCCATAAAAAACGCGATCCAGACAAAAGCAACCAGACGAACAATCATCATTGATCCTCCCCGGAACGTATTTTGGCGCTGTTCGACTTTCCAAGGTTGAAGCACAGCGCGTTACGGGAACCGCTTGTCAATCGCCCGGTGGTGGTGCCCAGTCGAGCCTCTTCTTGATGCGCATGCTCAATTGGTCCCGCACCGCCCGGTATTCGTTCAAGATCTGCTCTCGGCTACCGGTCGCCACCGTAGGGTCCATTGTCGGCCAATATTCGACTTCGACTGCATCCGTACGGGTCAATTCAAGCGCCTTGTGGTGCGCTTCAGGAGCGAGCGTCAAAACAAGATCGAAGCCGGATTCGTCCAAATCATCGAAGGTTTTTGGCTGATGCTGGCTCATGTCTATCCCGATTTCTGCCATCACCGCATCAACGAAGGGATCGACCTTGCCTGGGCGCACACCTGCGGAACGCACATAAATCTGGTTCGGAAACAATTGCTTTGCCAGCGCTTCTGCCATCGGGGACCGAACGGCATTCATGCTGCAAGCAAAGAGCACCGCAGTCGGACGCAGGCCAGGCACTGTCATCGCGCCTAGAGCGCAAGACGGCAAATATGAACCAATTGATTTGCCTGCCGGCAGCGGCAAAAACAGCTTTCGAACACCACGCACCCGTTGCCTGCACCATACGGCGCTGCGCAATGCGCTATTCCAAATGAACTGCCTACCGCCATCAATTGGTTCATATTTGTCGCCTTACACACTATCCCTTCCAATGCAGAGCGTAGACGAGTGTGAACAGTCGTCTTGCTGTTTGCGTATCCAATTCGATCTTGCCGTGCAGACGTTCCATCAATATGGCAGAACCCTCGTTGTGGACCCCTCGGCGCCCCATATCGATGGCCTCAATCTGGCTGGGCGTCGCATGGCGGATCGCTTCGTAATAACTTTGGCAAATCAGATCGTAGTCCTTAACGATCTTGCGCAAGGGCGAAAGCGACAAAACGTGGGTGACGACAGCCTGTTCCTCTTCGGTGGTGACTTGAAAGACAAGCTTCTTTTCGACCACACCGAGCTTCAGGACATATTTGACCGGTGGGTGGCCAACCGGCTGGAAGGAGTTTTCTTCAATCAGGTCGTAGATCGCAACAGCGCGATCATGTTCGACTTCCGGCGTTGACCGGGCAATAGAGGCTTCATCCAGGACCACATCCACAAGCCTGCCACCGGCAGTCTTGTGATCGGTCTCGGATTGCAGGTCGCTCATCTTCGAAAGGCCTCTTTCGACTCCGGTTAAAGGTTCAGCCTGATGGAAACAGAGCGGGCGTGCGCCGACAACCCCTCAGATTCACCAAGTGCGATGGCTGCCGGACCGAGTGCCCGCAAATTGTCCGGATTACACTTCAGGATCGAGGTTCGCTTCACGAATTCCAGAACCGACAAACCTGAGGAAAAGCGCGCGGATCGTGCAGTCGGCAAAACGTGGTTTGATCCACCGACATAATCCCCGATCGCTTCGGGTGTATAATGGCCGAGAAAAACAGCGCCGGCGTTGCGTACTTTTTTCAGCAGCGCTTCCGGATCGCTGACGGCAAGCTCCAGATGCTCAGGTGCGATCCGGTTTGCCAATGGCATGGCAGCATCGAGATCCGGCACAAGGATTATGGCCCCGAAATCCTGCCAGCTTGCACGCGCCACGTCTTCGCGCGGCAGAGTTTTCAATTGCGCCTCGACAACCTTTTCGACTTCATCCGCAAGACCGGCGCTATCTGTGATCAAAAGCGACTGCGCCGCGGTGTCGTGTTCAGCTTGGGCAAGCAAATCCGCCGCCAGCCAGTCGGCATTATTTCCCTCATCCGCAACGATCAGGACTTCCGAAGGACCGGCTATCATATCGATGCCAACCGTTCCGAACACTCGTCGCTTTGCCGCCGCGACAAAGGCATTGCCTGGACCAACGATCTTTGCAACCGGCTCGATCGTTTCCGTACCATATGCCAGAGCCGCGACCGCCTGTGCACCGCCGATTCGATAGATTTCGCTTACACCGGCAACTTTGGCAGCAGCCAGAACCAGCGGATTGAGAATGCCGTCCGGGCTTGGCACTACCATGACAATGCGGTCTACACCGGCAACTTTGGCCGGAACGACATTCATCAGAACTGAGCTCGGATAACTGGCAAGGCCACCGGGCACATAGACGCCCACAGCTTCAATGGCTGTCCAGAGCGAACCCAGCTCCACACCAATAGCATCGGTATAGCGGTCGTCTTGCGGCATTTGGCGTGCGTGGTGGGCGTAAATGCGGTCATAGGCCAGTTGAAGTGCGTCCAGCGTTTCACCTGGAACTTCGGCTATTGCGGCGTCAATTTCCGCTTCACTGACCGTAAGCTCGGCCATGGCTCCAGCGTCGAGACGGTCGAACTTTCTGGTATAGTCCAGCACTGCCTTGTCGCCGTTCCGACGGACATTTTCCAGAATATCCCGGACAATATGGTCGACATCCTCTGACACTTCACGCTTTCCAGCCAGAAGAGCCCTGAAGGCATCGTCAAATTCGGTGTCGGCAGTTGAGAGGCGCAAAACCACGCAGTATCTCCATCAGGTCCGGGTAAAATATAATTTCTGTCTATCAGGCCCGTCAGCTCAGATCGTGCTGTGGCAGGTTCGGCGTCGACCAGGCAGCGCCAAGATCGGACAGCTGAGCTTCGATGCACTCCACATCCAGGACGAGGCTAGCACCACCGGCGAATGCCAGTTGGATACGGCCAGACGGCTCTTCGCCGGCCTCAAACGTCACCGCAAGCAATTCCATCACGGCGCCCTTGGCGTCCTGGTGGATGTTTTGCGCTTTCATGGCCGTGACCTGTGCAATGGCCAGCGCCGAGCGGCGGCGCTCATGCTCCTTGGAGCGTTTGTCCGCCTCCTTGTCCCAAACAAACCTGTTCAGGATAAAGACAGCCTTCTTTTCCTTGGGCAGAAAACGGATGTCGGCAACTGTCAGGATGGCATCCTGCAAATGGGCCGAAAGAACCTCAAGGTCTTCCTGGTCGAGTGCGGCAAGTTTCAGCTGATCCATAATGCTCGGTTTCTGATCCAGTCGAGTGTGTGTTTTGGCTTCCCGCATATAAGGCGGACCGGCCCTGATCCCAAGGCTGTTGACCTAATGGGGAATGAGGGATTTGGCAATGTTGAATCCAATTTGCGGCGAGCAAGGTAAACTTTACGGACCATCATCCACACGATCGCGCAGGTCGTCCTTGACTTCATCCAATGTCGCGATCCGCTTGAACACGCGCCTGCCGAGCCAGAGACCGAACACCAACAGAAATAGCCCGAGCGATGCACCATAGGGCGGCGCAACCAACACGACCGCGAACAATCCGGCCATGGCGAAAGCCACCTGTATGAGAAACCGGATTGTCTGCGCTCCCATCCGCCAATGTCTCCCTGGTTCCCAATCGACAAAAGATGCAATCAACGACCACTCTCGCCGATCCCTTGCAATCAGGGCAAGCATTTCGGAAAGTGCCTCGATCTGATGCCCGCCTGTGGGACTGCGAGAACAATGATGCTGAAACGACTGACCTTTTTTGTTGCCCTGACCCTCTGGCCCCTTCAGTCCTTTGTCCAGGCTCAGGACATCGCAGAAAGAGCATTGGGCGAGACGATCTATGTTCCGGCCTATTCCCGGATTTTTTCCTATCCCAACCGTTCCGATCTCCTGGCGTCCACACTTGCCGTCCACAATGTAGATCCGAAGACATCCATCACGTTGCAGAATGTCAGCTATCATGGAGAAGGCGGCGAGCTGATCCGGACCCTGCTGGAGGAACCATTTGTGCTTGCGCCGCTGCAATCCAAAACCGTGCTCATCCCGATCAATGATA
The DNA here is from genome assembly GCF_947499295.1 of uncultured Roseibium sp. Taxonomy (GTDB): domain Bacteria; phylum Pseudomonadota; class Alphaproteobacteria; order Rhizobiales; family Stappiaceae; genus Roseibium. Next base: position 4,554 of record NZ_CANMNP010000034.1, on the reverse strand, counting down.
CATCCGGTGGTGTCGGCGCGAACTTCTTGCTCACATGGACTTCGGACGAGGCCGCGCTCAGCCCGATCGCAGAGGCAATCATGACCAGCGGCATCGGAGGGCCCGGGCCCTCGTTCACCTCACGCGGCCGCGTCATTGAGCGGCGTACCGCCAAAGACTAAGGCCGTCTCCTAACCGGAAATCCGCTCGATTTTCGCCCCGCATCGCGTCAGCTTGTCTTCGAGCCGCTCAAAACCACGATCAAGGTGGTAGACACGGCTGACGGTGGTTTCGCCTTCTGCGGCCAGGCCCGCAATCACCAGCGACACCGACGCACGCAGATCCGTCGCCATCACCGGAGCCCCGCGCAGCGTCGAAACGCCTTCGATTGTTGCCGTGCGTCCATCAACCTGGATCTGGGCGCCGAGACGAGCCAGTTCCTGCACGTGCATGAAGCGATTTTCAAATATGGTTTCCGTAATACGGCTCGAACCGCCAGCGCGCGTCATCAGCGCCATGAACTGAGCCTGCAAGTCTGTCGGAAAGCCCGGAAAGGGTTCGGTTGTGATGTCGACGGGCTGAATGCCGTTGCCATTGCGATAGACCTTGATGCCATCCGGGGTCTGTTCAATGTCCGCTCCGGACTGGCGCAGCGTTTCGAGCGCGCTTTCCAGCAAGTCAGTCCGGGCCCCTTGCAGCAGCACATCGCCGCCCGTCATGGCAACTGCCATGGCATAGGTTCCGGTCTCGATCCGGTCGGGAACGACCGAATGATGAGCACCATGCAGGCGCGGCACGCCCTGGATGTGGATGGTTGAAGTTCCCTCGCCTTCGATCCTGGCACCCATCGCCTTCAGGCACTTGGCAAGATCAACCACTTCCGGCTCACGGGCGGCGTTGACGATTTCAGTCTCACCCTTTGCAAGGGTTGCCGCCATCATGATCGTATGTGTGGCTCCGACCGAGACCTTGGGAAAATCCACGCGTGCGCCCTTGAGGCCACCCGGCGCCTTGACCACGACGTAGCCGCCTTCAATTTCGATATCCGCTCCGAGCGCGCTGAGCCCGTCAATGAAGAAATCCACCGGCCTTGTTCCGATCGCGCAACCGCCCGGCAGCGACACCCGTGCCTCGCGGCAGCGGGCTACCAAGGGCCCGATCACCCAGAAACTGGCACGCATTTTTGAGACAAGCTCATAGGGCGCGGTCGTATCGACGATCTCGCGGGCGGTCAGGTTCAACGTCTGGCCGGCAAGGTCGTCCTGGCCACTGCGTTTGCCGTTGACGGAATAATCGACACCGTGATTGGACAGAATTTGCATCAACTGCGCCACATCACGTAGACGGGGCACATTGTTCAAGGTCAGCGTTTCGTCTGTCAGCAGTGACGCAATCATCAACGGCAGTGTGGCGTTCTTGGCTCCGGAAATCGGAATGATACCCTTCAGCTCCGAACCGCCGACGACCTTGATACTGTCCATTTGTTTCCGAACCCTCGTATAACGAAAAACGGCCGCAATTTGCGCTCCTGCTACAAATGCATTGGCGCACCGGCAAACTCACATCCAAACCGCCATCTATACACAACTTATGGCCCATGCAAGGCAACGGCCTGTGTTTGATCGGGCAATTTCGGGCAAGCAGAAAGATCTCAGGCGGTCGTCTTTTTGCCGGTCAGGTGTCCTTGCGGGATTTGGCAGCGCTCTTGCGCCTGCGCAGATTGGCCCTCAGAGCTTCAGCAAGACGGTCTTCCCGGGCCTTTGCCGCCCCGGTCTGACCGCTTTTGCCCTTCTCATCGGATGAGCCTACCCGGTCGGTCGTAACACCTTCACCTTGCTGGTCTTTTTTGTTCATGAAAGAAGTCTGCCTGCGTATTTCAATAGCCACACCTATTAACAACAGCCGGTCTATCTGCAAAGATCGGCCGGCGTTTGAGGGCAACAAATCATCCCTTCTTGCCGTGCCTCACACCTCAAAAGCCGAAACCTGCTTCCAGCCTATGTGCACACAATAATCGCCTGCGCACCATTGATGAATATCCACAACCGTTTGGCATGATCAAAAGCCGCCATTCCATCGCCATTTAAGCGCTGCAACTGCGTGGTTCGGCACCGCTGGTAAAGTCGCGGAAAAAAAACCAAAACACAGCTTGCGTCCCTGATACTCTTATGGCAAAAGCGCCCTCATTCCGGTCGGCACCGCTGATCGGCAACAAAAACTGCGTCTTTTCTCATGCGGATCTTTCCAAGATCTTCCAGACGCAGCGCCCGTCCAGATTGACGCGCACACGCTGCCGTAGCTCAGGGGTAGAGCACTCCCTTGGTAAGGGAGAGGTCGAGAGTTCAAATCTCTCCGGCAGCACCATTTTACAATCGAACATGCTTTTGCTCCCTAAGAGATTGAACGGTAACGATTTTTTGACGTTCAAACTGCCGTCTTTTCGATAGTAGCGGGGACGCTCCAAAAACGCCAATCTGAGCAAGATTCGACGGAGCTTAAAGTCCCCTGAACACCATATTTTCCAAGGGTTTGTCAGAAATAGCATCGAGAGTTCAAACATCTGCTCAAAGGTGTACTGCGGTTGGCCCGTTTTTTGAGCCTTTTCACGTAAAATGATCTTCTGATCTTCCAATTTTCCGATCTTGTTTTCGTATGCCTGGATCACCCGTGGGTTCGTCGTATCGACGATCCGCTCAAGCAGCTCATCAATCTGCCTGTCGAGAATTTTCAGCTCTTGCCGAACATAATCTATCGCTTGCTGACAATGCGCCGACCGCTGATCCCAAGCATCCCGGAACATCGCCGTTGCCAGCTCCACCATGCCGGGCGCAGGCGTGAGGTTGCGGACAACCTCTCCGAAGTCCTCTTCTATCTGGTCGCGCTTAATCGATTTTCCAAAGCTGGAACAAGGCTTATGATGACAGCGATAATAGGCGTGCTGTTTACCGGTCGAACTCTTCGACCAGCAAGACGTCAATGGGTGACCGCACTCCCCGCACGCCGCAAACCCTCGCAACACAAAATCGGTATCGATGTCTTTGCGCGCAGGTGCCAGTGCGCCGTCTTCAAGCCGCTTCAGAATCTTCTGATGGGTCGCAAAGTCAATCAGACCTTCGTGATGCCCTATACGAAGCGAAACACCCCATTTCTTGCATTCCACATATCCTGCATAGACAGACTTCTTCAAAAGCCGCGTCACCGTCATCGGGCGCAGCTTACCGTTTGGCATGTCCTTGGGATACTCAGGCTTGCTCTCTAAGAAGCGTTGCACCTCGACTTGGGTTTGAAAGTAACCCGTCGCAAAACCCTTGAGAGCATGTTTGACGATAGAAGCCAGCGGCTCGATTGGAACAAGCTCTTTCCCTCCCCGTTTTGAAGGCGCAAACTTGTATCCGACCGGAGCACGGAAAACCCACATGCCTTGCTCGACACGCGCCTTCATTTTTTGGACTACCTGACGTCCGTTCTGCTCACGCTCCAACTGCCCTTGAGCGGCAAGCATCGTCTCAATGAAGCGCCCTTCAGGGGTGTCCTCAAAATTAAAGTTCAAGCATTCGCGGGTTGCGCCGCGTTCCGCCATAATGCGGCGGAGCTTCAGGTGGAATTCTGTGTCTCTCGCATAGCGTTTCAAATCGTCGAAGATCACCACATAGCTTTCGTGCGGCTTGGCGTCCAAATAGGACAGGAGCGCAACCATCCCCGGACGGTTCATGAAATCGCCACCACCTGAAACGTCATCAGGGAAGACCGCATCGACGGTGTAGCCGCGTTGTTCCGCATAATCGCGGCAGCGATGCTCTTGCGATTCCAGACCTCCGCCGTCAATGGTCTGCTTCTTTGACGACACGCGGCAATAAATGACCGCGCGTTTTAGCTTTGTGGTTTCACCTTCATTCATGACTCCTCCTTTTCTGCCGAATCTTGCGCAGCAATATCGGCAGGGTTTTCGTTTTGATTGTTCGGATTATCCTCGATGAAGGATAGCAGATCAGCGTTCAAATGCGGAGTATTTCCGCTGTTTTGCTCACAGGCTTGCTGAACGGGATGCAGGTCAAATCCAAGATCAACACATGAGACGACGATGTTCCAAAGCGTCTCAATCAATTCCCGTTTTTGGTTCTCTGAAAGATCGCTACCATCCAGATAGGATGCATAGCACTCCCAATCGATAGTCAGACTGGGCGGCTGCAAGCCGGAATGGGTTTCGGTGGGCTTATCAGCCATGTTTTTGTCCTTTCTCCCGTACCGCAACCAAGCGGCGGGGTTACTTCAATTCTCCTTGTCTTGCTCATGCGATCACCATGATCGCACAAGAACATATAAGGAACATAGTAAGACATTATTCCTATTTCGCCAAGAAGAATCGCTGTAATTTTCTTGCGTTTTTGATGCGATCATCTTCGATGATCAGGCATGCAAGCGCAGCGGTGACGTCTGGGGTAAAAGGGGTAAGCATGGCAAAGAACGTTTCCGAAGAGACCCAGGCAGAACAAAGAGTACTAAACCACTACCGGCTGATGCCGGTAGGATTATCGATGTGCTTCTCAAGGTACTGAAGTACGACATCTTCAGTGA
>NZ_CANMNP010000033.1 GCF_947499295.1 uncultured Roseibium sp. | reverse complement strand
CACTGAAGATGTCGTACTTCAGTACCTTGAGAAGCACATCGATAATCCTACCGGCATCAGCCGGTAGTGGTTTAGTCCTGGCTTTGGCCATCATTGGATGTGGTGCGCTTGCATTGTACTTTCCCCGGGAAACAGATCGGGCGGGACCTCGACTCTCAGCTCATGAAAGCACACGGGAAGGGGATCAACCTCTAGCCTGGTCCAGAAGACTGACGTTCCTGGGGTTGTCGGCCATACCCTCGGCGCTGACGATTGCTATTACCGCTCATATCACGGTCGATATTGCATCTGCTCCGTTTCTTTGGGTGGTTCCACTTGCTCTTTTCCTTCTAACTTTCGTGCTTGCTTTCCGCACCCGGCAGGTGGTCCGGATCGAGTTTCTGGCAAAGCTGTTGCCTTGGGTGGCCATTCTGATCGCAAGTAGTTTGCTAATGGGAACCAGCCTTCGCATCTTTGTCTCACTCGGCTTCAACCTGATCGGTTTTTTTGCTGCAGCCCTTTACTGTCACTCATTGCTCTACAAGCTGCGACCCAGCGCTCGTCACCTGACAGAATTTTATCTTTGGATTTCGTGCGGAGGTGTCGTCGGAGGGCTGTTCGCCGGCCTGATCGCACCGCAAATTTTCGATTGGGTGGCTGAATATCCGCTTTTATGGTTCTTGACTGTTCTTGTCGTCCTACTTCATGGCCAAAGCTCTCGAGGCAAGACGTATCTCAGCATCGCAATTGGCGCGGTTCTCGCTTTTGTCATTTATCAACTTGGTGCTCATGAAACGAACTCGGGCCCGATCGACGTCACCTCACGTGCCTATTTGCTTTTGTTTTTATTGTTGTCCGTAGCCGTTTTGCAGGTGAAGGCGAAGCTCGCGGCAGTTCCTGTTCTTTTTGCCGCAGCATCGGTGACTGCACTCCATTTTGGAACTTATGATGAATTGGTGTCCCATCGCTCGTTTTTCGGCATCACGAAAGTAAGGCATTCGGATGATGGCACACACAGGATCATGGTTCACGGCACAACCGTTCACGGTGCAATGCGCATTGAAGATTTGGAGAACTCCAGACCGGAGGCACTGACCTATTTTCACGAAACTGGAGAAATGGCCGCCGCTCTTCAGTCCATTCAGAACAGAATGGGTGGGAACATCACAGAAGGGGCAATTGTCGGGTTGGGAACAGGGAGTTTTCTTTGTCACCGACGGTCTGATGAAAAATGGTCTGTCTTTGAGATCGATCCTTCAGTCATAAAGATTGCATCAGACCGACGCTACTTCCGATTTGTGTCCGACTGCGCACCAGATACACGTATGGTGCTCGGAGATGCTCGGCAGACGCTGGCGCACGAGGTCGATGGACGCTTCGATTTTGTCCTGATCGACGCATTTTCCTCAAACGCCATCCCGATGCATTTGCTTACCCGGGAAGCACTCCGGCTCTATTTTTCCAAGATTTCCGAGGATGGCCTGCTGGTCATGCATATCGAGAACCGCAAACTCGAACTGGCGAGCGTCGTGGCTGCAATTGCAGAGATGGAAGGTTGGTCTCTACGTTTCGCGAAATTCAAAAACAATAACCGATTGGCAAACAAGGATCACGTTTATCCGACGCAAGTCGCGGTCCTGGCCAGGACACCAGAAGCCCTGGGGAATCTGGCGGCCGATCCAGATTGGAAGACCGTTTCTCCAGAAGATACGAATGCCTGGACGGATGACTACTCCAACATCTTGAGCGCGCTCTTCCGAATGTATTGGAACTCCTGATCGCAATACACGTCAGCTAGGCTCTAACAGAAATTCGATTTTGGATGCCGTTTGTCCGGAATTGATCAAGCGGCAGACATGATCTTCTGCGCATGATGGGCGATCATGCGTTCTTCTTCGGCCTCGACGATCCAGGCAGTTACTTTTGAACCGTCTTTGTGCAACTTGGCAGAGCCTTGAAGGTTGGCTGCTTCGTCGGCCCGAACGCCCAGCCAGGACAATTTTTCAAGGATGTTTGCTCTCACCTTCGCATCGTTTTCACCGATCCCGCCGGTGAATGCGATACCGTCCAGGCCTCCCATCGCCGCAATCATCGAGCCAGCGTGACGGGCAGCCCAGTAACAGAAATGCTCAACGGCGAATTGTGCCCGCTCAGTGCCGAGCGATTGCAGCTTGCGCATGTCACTTGATCCGGAAAGACCTAGCAGACCGCTTTCCTTGTTGAGGATCTGCGAAGTCCTGTCGATGCCAAGGTCGGAAGCCATGGCCAGAACCAGATTGGCATCAATCGACCCCGTTCTGGTGCCCATGGTCAAACCTTCAAGGGGGGAATAGCCCATGGTGGTAGCAACGGACTTTCCATCCCTAATCGCGCAAAGGCTTGCGCCATTGCCGAGGTGCAGGGCGAGAAGTCTTTTTGGCAGCGGTTGACCCGAAATTTCCGGAAGGCTCAGCGATAGGCTTTCATAGGACGTCCCGTGAAAGCCAAATCGGCGAAGGCCTTTTTCGTCTTCGCTGTCGGGTAGGGCATAGCGTAACGCAACTTCGGGATTGGTCGCGTGAAAGGCCGTGTCGAAGCTAACGCATTGAGGCAGGTCGGGAGCAAGCTCTGCGACAGCGTGAATCGCTGCCAGATTATGCGGATTATGCAGGGGTGCGAGAGGGATGCAGCGTTTGATTTCTGCTAGAACTTCCTCGGAAACCCGTCGCGATTCCTTCAGGTTACGCCCGCCATGAACCACTCTGTGCGCCGCAGCCGTAAGGCTCGCAAATTCAATTCCGTGCCTATTCAAGGCGCGGAATATTTCGTCGAGTGCTGTAACGTGGTCCGGCAGAGGAATCTCGTCCTGCTGATCGCCGACGATCAGCGCCGAAGCACCACCGATCTCGACCGCACTGCCGCGGAGCTTCTTTGTGAAATCAGCTCCGAACAGCACGAACTTGATCGAGGACGATCCGGAATTCAGGACGAGAATATCACCCATTGTCTTTGCGTTTCTCCGCTCAGCTAACCTTCTGCGGCCGCATGTCAGATGCAGAAATGCCCGCGACTTCGACAGGTTTCTTCATCGCGTCGCGCCGGAAGGGTTCGCCGAGTTCCTGGTTGATCAGAACCTCGATCAAGGTGGTTTTGCCATCGTTCATCTGACGATCAATAGCGCTGTCCAGTAGCTCTCTCACTTCGTCCATGGAGCGCGCCTGAACGCCCTCAAGACCGCAGGCCTTTGCGATTGCCGCATAGCTCACGTCTTCATCGAGTTCCGTTCCGACGAAATTGTCGTCGTACCAGAGCGTTGAATTGCGCTTTTCAGCACCCCACTGGTAGTTGCGGAAGACAACCATGGTGATTGCCGGCCATTCTTTGCGGCCGATAGCTGTCAACTCCGTAACGGCAATGCCAAAGGCTCCATCGCCGGCAAAACCGACCACCGGGGTGTCGGGGCAACCGATTTTCGCGCCGATGATTGCCGGCAACCCGTAACCGCAAGGTCCAAACAAACCGGGAGCGAGATATTTCCGGCCCTGTTCGAAACTTGGATAAGCGTTGCCGATCGCACAGTTGTTGCCGATGTCCGAGCTGATGATCGCTTCCTTCGGCAGTGCGGCTTGAATAGCACGCCAGGCCTTGCGTGGGCTCAACCAATCCGGCTTTGCGGCGCGGGCCCGCTGGTTCCAGGACGTGCCTTCATCGTCGTCTTCATGGTCCATGGACGATAGCTGCTGCGCCCAACGGGATTTTGTTTGCGCGATCGTGTGCACACGATCGTCACGATCGTTGTTGCCGGCATTCGGGGATAGGTTTTCCAGGATAGCATCGGCAACTTTCTTTGCGTCGCCGACAATGCCGACCGATACGACCTTGGTAAGACCGATCCGGTTCGGATTGATGTCGACCTGGATGATCTTGGCGTCTTTCGGCCAATAGTCCATGCCGTATCCGGGCAGGGTCGAGAACGGGTTCAAACGGGTGCCAAGCGCTAGCACGACATCAGCCTTGGCGATCAGCTCCATGCCCGCCTTGGAACCATTGTAGCCTAGAGGGCCTGCAAACAGGCGGTGCGAACCCGGGAAAGCATCATTGTGCTGATAGCCGCAGCAAACCGCCGCATCGAGCTTTTCAGCCAGCGCCATCGAAGCCGGGATTGCTCCGGCAAGAACGACGCCTGCGCCATTCAGGATCACGGGGAACTTGGCGGTGCTCAAAAGGTCCGCCGCCTGGGAAATGGCTTCGTCGCCGCCGCCAGGGCGTTCGAAATCGACAATAGCGGGAACCTGGGCGTCGATGACTTGGGTCCAGAAATCGCGCGGGATGTTGATCTGAGCCGGTGCGCTGGCACGCTTGGCCTGCATGATCACGCGGTTCAGAACTTCCATCATGCGGGACGGGTCACGAACTTCTTCCTGATAGGCCACCATGTCCTTGAAGAGCGCCATTTGCTCAACTTCCTGGAAACCGCCCTGACCCAAGGTCTTGTTGGCTGCCTGGGGTGTGACCAGAAGCAGAGGTGTGTGGTTCCAGTAGGCCGTTTTGACTGCAGTCACGAAGTTGGTGATTCCCGGGCCATTCTGCGCAATCATCATGCTGACTTTGCCGGTTGCCCGGGTGTAGCCGTCGGCCATCATCCCGCCCGAACCTTCATGGGCACAATCCCAGAACTTGATGCCTGCTTTTGGAAACAGATCGGAAATCGGCATGAAAGCTGAGCCGATAATTCCAAACGCATGCTCGATTCCGTGCGCTTGAAGCACCTTCACGAATGCTTCTTCGGTGGTCATTTTCAAGACGAATACTCCAGTGAAATCAGAAAGACCGATGCCGTCATTGCGGCTTTTCGGAGAGGATTTAACTCGACTTCCTGATGCGCTCTTAGGGCCAGATTGGCAGACTTCATATAGCCAATAAGATGTTTCACAAGTGTTTGAAACCCCTACGGCGGCCGGTTTTTTGGGACGAAGATGGCCCAGTCAGAGGCCGACAACGATTTTATCCCCGTCGATCTCTGGAAACCCTTTCATCTGCCGCCGCCTCCTCACTTCATCAATGCCAATGTTTTTGGTCTGTGAAGCAAGTGAAAAGCCGGCGCAGATTGCCGGGTTACATCAGACTTTAACGCGCTCAGATTTCGGGTCGTAAAATGGTTTCAGTGATGCTTCTGCTTCACATCGCACTCCTGCTACCTCGATTTCGTAAGACGAGCTCAGGAGCTGATCGGGACTCTCGCCCGGGCAAGGAACGTAGCCAAGACCCATGGCGCTGCCAAGGGCATGACCATAGTTCCCGCTGCTCAGGAAGCCAACAACCTCTCCTTCCCTCAATATTGGTTCGGCATGATAGAGCAGGGGCTCAGGGTCTTTCAGGCGGAACTGGACGAGCCGTCGTTGCAACCCTTCCTCGCGTTTGCGCAAAACGGCATCACGGCCAATGAAGTCGGGTTTGTCCCGTTTGACCGCGAAACCCAACCCGGCTTCCAGAATGTGATCTTCACACGTGATGTCGTGACCAAAGTGGCGGAAGCCCTTTTCGATCCGGCAAGAGTCCATCATGTGAAGTCCACACAGTTTCGCGCCAATTTCCTGACCTGCTTCGTGGAGAGTTTCAAAAACATGCGCCGCCATGTCGGAGGAAACATAAAGCTCCCAACCGAGCTCTCCGACATAGGTGACCCGATGGGCTCTGGCCAAACCCATGCCGATCTCAATGTCCCTTGCAGTTCCGAACGGATTGCCTGCATTCGTAAAATCGTTCGGTGAAACGGCCTGTAGCAGTTTCCGGGAATTTGGCCCCATGACGGCCAGAACAGCCTCGCCGGATGTGACATCGGTGATGACGACGCGGTAGTCGCCAATATGCCGGCGTAACCAGGTCTCGTCGGCCAGTCGCGTTGCCGCCGGTGTGACCACAAGATAGACGGTTTCGGACAGACGCGTGACCGTGACATCCGCCTCAATGCCGCCCTGGTTGTTGAGCAGCTGCGTATAGACGATTTTTCCAACCGGAACCGAATAGTCACCACCGGCGACATAGTTCAGGAATGCTTCGGCATCCGGCCCTTCGATGCGAATTTTGCCGAAGGATGACATGTCGTAGATGCCGACATTTTCGCGGATCGCCATATGTTCGCGTTTGGAGTTTTCAAACCAGTTCTGACGCTTCCAGGTGTATCGATATTCTCTTTCCTGACCTTCATCGGCAAACCAATTGACACGTTCCCAACCCGCGAACTCACCGAAAACAGCGCCCGAAGCCTTGAGATGCTCATGCAAAGGTGATCGCCTGATACCGCGGGCTGTGGCTTTCTGGCGGTAGGGGAAGTGATCTGCATAGAGCAGCCCAAGCGTTTCTTTTGACCGTTCAAAAAGATATTTGCGGTTCCCCTGAAAGGGCTGCATGCGTGAGATGTCGACATCCCCAAGGTCGAAGGGCTTTTCGCCCGTGTTCATCCACTCTGCCAGCGCCATTCCAGCACCGCCAGCTGACTGAATGCCAATGGAATTGAAGCCTGCCGCAACCCAGACGTTGTCCATCTCGGGAGCGAGGCCAAGGTGGTAGGCATCGTCGGGTGTGAAGCTTTCCGGGCCATTGAAGAAGGTATGAATGCCGACTTCAGCCAAAATCGGCAACCGGTTCACGGCCGCTTCGAGGATCGGTTCGAAGTGGTCGAAGTCTTCCGGCAGCTGATCGAATTCAAAGTCTTCGGGAATGCCGTTCATGGCCCAGGGTTTGGCGTTGGGCTCAAAAGCACCAAGAAGGATTTTTCCGGCATCTTCCTTGTAGTAGGCGCATTCGTCCGGAACCCGCAGGACAGGCATATGAGGGAGCCCGGAAACACTGTCGGTGACGATATAGAAGTGTTCGCAGGCGTGAAGCGGAACGTTCACGCCTGCCATGCGCCCGAGTTCATGGCCCCACATGCCACCGCAATTGACCACGTGATCGCATTCAATGACGCCCGTGCCGTCGGCAGATTGCCACTCGACACCGGTCACTCTTCGGCCGGCTTTCTGCAGGCCTGTCACCTTGACCCGCTCCATGACCTTGGCACCACCCATCCGGGCTCCTTTGGCCAGGGCGAGTGCGATATTGGCCGGATCGCCCTGACCATCGCGAGGCAGATAAACACCGGCAATCACGCCATCGGTGTTCAGATACTCGTATCTGGTTTTGACTTCCGAGGGAGATATTTCCTCCACTTCCACGCCGAAGGCCCGCGCCATGGAGGCTTGCCGGAAAATCTCTTCCCTGCGTTCTTCGGTTAGAGCGACCGTGATCGACCCACAGCGCCGGAAACCGGTGGCGACCTCTGTTTCGGCCTCCAGATTTCCATAGAGTTCCTGGCTGTATTTTGCGAGCCGGGTCATGTTTTCCGTCGCGCGCAATTGCGCGATCAGGCCGGCCGCATGCCAGGTTGTGCCTGATGTCAGCTGTTTGCGTTCCAACAGAACGACATCGCTCCAGCCTTGTTTGACAAGATGGTAGGCGACGGAACATCCGATGACGCCACCGCCGATAATGACGACGCGAGCCTTTGATGGAGGTGTCACGATGAGCTCTTTCCGATTTCAAGACCTGAGGAGATGTCTCCGTCAGACTGAGTGTTGATAGCTATGTCCGAAGGACGAATTTGAAAGTGAGACCCAAGGGCTTGTGCTCAAGCCCTCAGTCGTTCGTTCTCAGGATCCCAAAGCGGTTGATCGGGCTGCACAACAGCCATGTGGCGTTTGCCGTAGATCTCGACTTCAAGTTCCGTTCCGGGATCCGTCAGGTTTGCTCGGACAACGCCGAGCGCGATCGAAGCATCGATCCGGTAACCCCATCCGCCAGAGGTGACTTCCCCGACCAAGTCGCCGTCTTTGAAAATGCAGGCCATATAAGGTGCATCACACTCGTCAGCTTCAACGGTGAGTGTGACAAATCCCTTTTCCGGGCCTCGTTCCGCTTCCGTCTGGAGAGCAGATTTCCCAGGATAGTCCTGCAGCTTTTGTAGTTTGACAAAGCGTCCAAGCCCACTTTCCAGCAAGGTGTAGTCGGTGGAAAGGTCGACTTTCCAGGCGCGATAACCCTTTTCCAGGCGCAGGGCATTCAGCGCAAACATGCCGAATGGTGTCGCACCTTCTTTCAGGACGGCATCGTAGATGGCGGGCATGTCGTTGAAACTTGCATGCACCTCCCAACCGAGTTCCCCGGCAAACGAAACGCGGACAAGCAAGGCCGGTTTTCCAGCAACTTCCGTGAACTGGTGGGTTAGCCAGCCCGTGGACAGGTCAGCATCCGTCAGTTTGGAAAAAAGCTCGCGGGATTTGGGACCACTTACAATAAGCGTTGTGACCTCCCGGGTGCGATCCTTTAGGTCAAGGCTATCCGGCAAACCGTCTTTCAAGACAGCAAAATCGTGCCATTGGGCCGGTGCTGCGGTAATCAGCGTGAAGTCGTCTTCACCGTGTCTGATGATCGACATTTCGGTCAGGACGCGGCCACGACTGTCGGGGAAATAACCGAGTGTCATGCGACCAGCTTTGGGTAGCGCCCCGGCAATCTTGCCGCGCAAATACTCCGCCGCTCCTTCGCCGCTCAGCGCAAAGCGGGAGAAGCCGGGAAGGTCGAGTACGCCGACACCGTCTCTGACAGCTTCGCACTCCGCACGTACGCGCGGCTCCCATGGACCAGAACGCTTCCAGGTCTGGGTGGCTTCTTCGCCGGTGTCGTCTCCAGCTTCTGCAAACCAGTTTGCACGCTCCCATCCGTTGAAGGTGCCCATCTGGCCGCCCAAATCGAGAACCTTCGCGTGGTTGGGGGATACTTTCCGGTCAGGCGCCGCAGGCCATCTGTGGTGAGGGAAGTGCATCGCATATTCGTGACCGTAAACTTCCTTGGCCTTGTCGACGCAGTATTGGTCATCTGTGTAGTCGGTATAGCGGCGCGGATCGACACACCACATGTCCCATTCGGTATGGCCGTGCATGATCCATTCGGCAGCGACCTTGCCGGCACCGCCGCCCTGGGCGATGCCAAAAGTGAAGGAATGCGCTTCAAAGGCGTTCGGGACACCCGGCATGGGGCCGATCATCGGCAGGCCGTCCGGCGCATAGGGGATCGGTCCGTTGATGTTGCGGCTGACACCTTGTGTTCCCAGAAGAGGCACGCGGGCCATCGCGTCTTCAATGTACCATTCGAGTCTGTCCAGGTCGTCAGGATAAAGCTGGAAGCTGAAATCATCCGGCATCTGATCGTCTGGTGTCACCCAGGCGGCCTGGCAGTTGCGCTCGTAAGGACCGAGGTTGAAGCCGACCGTTTCCTGCCGCAGATAATAGGAGCTGTCAACGTCCCGGATCATGGGAAGTTTGCGGCCGTTTTCCTTGGTCCAGGCTTCAACTTCCGGCACAGGTTCGGTCAGGAAATACTGGTGGCTCATCACCGCTGCCGGGACAGGGCGTCCACCGTAGGGCAGGAACCATTCCCCGACGCGCTTTGCATAGTAACCGGCGGCATTGACGACATATTCGCAGCGAATATCGCCCTTGTCGGTGTGGACGATCCATTCACCGTTTTCGCGGCTGACGCCCGTTGCCGGTGTGAAACGCGTGATCTTGGCGCCATGGGCGCGTGCACCTTTTGCAAGTGCCTGTGTGACCTGGGCAGGATCGATGTCGCCGTCGAGCGAATCCCAAAGGCCACCTGCAAGGTCGTGGGTTTCCATGAAAGGATAATGCTGCTGCAGTTCTTCCGGTGTGCAGATGTCCATTTTTAGGCCCATCTGCCGTGCCATTCCGACTGCGTGTTCGAACTCCATCATGCGCTCGTCATTGTGCGCGAGGCGAATTGCGCCCGTCACATGATAGTTGATCGGGTAATCAACCTCGTCCGCCAGGCCGCGATACAATTTCAAACTGTAGCGTTGCATGTTCATGATGCCGAAATTCATCGCGAAGTTCGGACAGTTTCCAGCTGCATGCCAGGTCGAACCGGCTGTCAGTTCATTCTTTTCCAGCAGGATGCAGTCGGACCAGCCGTTCTTGGCAAGGTGATACAGCGTGGCAACACCGACAACACCGCCGCCGATGATTACAACTCGGGCTGTAGAGGGTACGGACATTCAGAATTCCTTCTTGGAATGCGTCAATAAACGGGTGGGGAAATCACCCAAATGGCGATTGCCGGCTCGGAGTAGGGATTGCTCCAGCGATAGGCTGCATTGCGGATGCGAAAGCTGTCTCCAGCCGCCACCGTGAAAGGTTCATCATCGAGCCAGATATCCAGTTTTCCGGAAAGGAGATACGCGACTTCCTGCGTGGGGCGCTGAATGGGATTGTCGCGGGATGATCCTGGCTGAAAGGTGGAGTGGATCATCTCGAAATTGTCGGTCAGATCCGGTGAAATCAGCGTTTCGAGAAGCCCGGCGTCGCGTTCGCCGATCACCCGGCGGGCCTTCGCCCTGACTACCTTTCCGCTTTCGTTCTCCGGCCCATCCGCGCTCCCGAAGAACAATGAAACCTGCACGCCGAAAGCGTCCGCGATTTCCCGCAGGTCAGACATTCTGGGAGTTGAGATGTCACGCTCTACCTGCGACAGCCAGCCAACGGATCTGCCAAGTCTGTTAGCAAGATCTTCAAGCGTCATTTTTCTGGCCGTTCGAAGGGCTCGGATGTCCTCGCCCAGACTGCTATGTTCCATTCTGAAGACCTGCTTATGAAAATTTCACCGGTAATTTCATGCGGCAAAATGAAAAAATCAACAAAAATTTCACGTCGCAGAAAGATTCTTTGTCTTTCCATCGAAATGCCATGGAGAACGAAGCACAGAATTTCTGGACTCAGCGCGAAATTCGGTTCGAATGACCGTTGCTGGAGCTTGAAAAAACCTAGCCCAGAGAAGCTTCTTGGCCGATTGGCGTTTTGCTGAAAAGAGCGACCCCGCTACCGGCGGGTTTCTTTGATTTTTTGGCCGATTAGGGAAATGCCATCGGGAATATGCGCTGAGGCGATTGAAGAATAGGCAAGGCGATAATGTCCAGGATCTTCTTCTTCGGCTGCGAAGAAGGCGCTGCCGGGTTCTATGAGAACACCGTCCTGTCTGAGGCTCATGGCAAGCTTGGTGCTGTCAATGCCGTCAGGTGCCTTCATCCAGAAGGACGATCCTCCGAACGTTCCTTGCGTTGTCAGTGAGAGCCGCTCTTCACTGATGCTTTGCTCCATGATCGAACGCCGCTTTCGATAGATACGGCCCATGCGCGCGATCTGTGCGTCATAATGACCAAGGGACAGAAAATAGGCGGCTGTGCGCTGAATGAGGCCCGGCGGGTGGCGCAACACAAGAGAGCGCAACGCACGTGCTTCGCGAATGAAAGGCTCTGAGGCAACGATGTATCCAAGCCGCAGTCCGGGAAAAAGCGATTTGGAGAACGAGCCCACATAAATCACGCAGCCTGTCGGATCGAGAGACTTGAGAGCCGGGGAGGGGGATTTGAGAAACGAAATCTCGAATTCATAATCGTCTTCAACAATGACAAAACCACCCTCGGCGGCCAGTTCCAGGAGCCTGTGACGACGCGAAACCGGCATTGTTGCGTTGGTAGGGCAATGATGGCTCGGCGTTGTGAACACCACGTCCAGACTGTCCGGAAGTTTTTCAGGTGGCAGGCCCGCATTGTCGACATCGATGGAAATTGTATTGCATCTGGTCTGATTGAGGATCTGCCGCAGACCAGGGTAACAGGGGTTCTCGATAACGGCCGTTCTGCGCTGAGTTAGAAGGATCTGCGCCGTGATCCAGAGCGCATGTTGTGCGCCCATCGTAATCAGGATTTCTTCCGGGCGTGCGGTGATCCCGCGTCTCGGCAAGATCTGGCGCAAGATGAACTCGACGAGCATAGGGTCGTCACGCTCGTAATAGTCGGTCGCCAGAATGTCGAAATCCTTACGGCCGACGGCCTTCAGCGCGCAGTTCCGCCAGTTGTGGTGATCGAAAAGACGCGGATCGGATTGGCCATAGATGAAGGGATACTTGTAGTCACGCCAGTTTTGCGGGCGCATGACGGGCACATGTGCCAGAAACCGCTGGCCGAGCGTGCGCGACCAGTCGATGCCGGTGTTTTCCGACTGGTCCGGCAAATTGAATTTCGGCCTGCTTGGAGCGTTTTGCGCGACGTAATAGCCGGAACGCCCTTTTGAAATCAGGTACTCGTTGGAAACAAGTTCAGTATAGGCGATCGTGACCGTTATTCTGGCGACACCAAGATGTTCGGCAAGCTTGCGGCTTGACGGCATCCGTTCACCCGGCAGGCAACGCCCGGACAGGATTGCTTCGACCACAAGCTGCTGTATCTGCTGCTGCAGAGAAGTTTCAGTGTCTGGTCGAAGGAAGAATGTTTCCGCCGGTATCGCCATGCCTGGACCTAATTTCTTTGACGTCTGGATCTATTAGATGGTGCATCGGATCGTTTGGCAATTGAAACCAGCACAAAAAATAAGCGTGGCTGTTTCGGGGCAGCCACGCTTTTCAGTTTCAGGGAGTTATCGCTGTTTGCAGCGAGTTGTTATCCGAAAACCCGTGTCAGGGCGCCGTCGATCGCGTCGGTGATCTGGTCGATATCGTCCGTTGTCGCTATCAGTGCCGGCGACAGGCAGATGGTGTTGTTGAGACCCGGCAAGGCGCGGTTGGTGACGCCAATGATGACACCTTGCTTCATGCAATCCGCGACGATCGCCTGCATGAGCTTTTCCTCTGCCGGTTCCTTGGTATCGCGATCCTTGACTAGTTCAGCGCCACAGAAAAGGCCGATGCCACGCACATCACCGATCACGGAGTGCTTTTCCATAAGCCCGTGGAGATTGGCCATCAGCCGCTCGCCCATTGCGGTTGTGTTGTCGAGAAGGTTTTCGTCCTCGATGATCCGCATGTTTTCAAGAGCCGCTGCCGGGCCGGCGGTGCAGCCGCCAAAGGTTGAAATGTCGCGGAAGTGGTTCATTGGATCGCTGGAGTCGTCTTTGAAGAGGTCAAAAACCTTTTCGGTGGTGACCATGCAGGCGATTGCGGCATAACCGGACGCCACGCCCTTTGCCATCGTGACGAAGTCTGGCTTGATGCCGTAGTGCTGATAGCCGAACCACTTTCCTGTTCTGCCAACGCCGCAAACCACTTCATCGATGTGAAGCAGGATATCGTATTTCCGGCAGATCTCCTGAACACGGTCCCAATACCCCTTGGGAGGTGTTATGACGCCGCCGCCTGCGGTTACCGGTTCCAGGCAAAGTGCGCCGACGGTATCCGGTCCTTCCTGCAGAATCACTTCCTCGATGGCGTCGGCTGCGCGCTCTCCATATTCTTCAACATCCCACTGGGCGCGGTATTCGCAGCAATGCGGAACGGGAACGAAGCCCGGCGTATAAGGACCGTATTGCGCATTGCGCTCCGGTTGGCCGCCTGCCGAAATCGTGGTGATGGACGAGCCGTGATAGTCACGCTCGCGGTAGAGGATCTTGTGTTTCTTGCCGCCATAGCGCTTGTGCGCGATCTGCCGGACAATCTTGAAGGCCTTTTCGTTGGCTTCAGTGCCCGAGTTGGTGAAGTAAACGCGGCTCATGCCGGGCATCTTGGAAATAAGACGTTCGGAAAAGAGCGCACCAGGAATGGAACCCGCGGAATTGGCAAAATAGTTGAGCTTGATGAGCTGGTCACGGACGGCGTCGGCAATCGAGACGCGGCCATAGCCGACATTCACTGTCCAGACACCACCCGAGACGGCATCCAGATGTTCTTTGCCGGTCGCATCCCACAGCCGCATGCCCTTGCCTTCGACCATGATCTTGGGGTCGGACGTTTCAAGAGACTTATGCTGAAACAGGTGGTGCCAGACATGGCTGCGGTCAGCTTCAATGATTTCGCTCATGTCGTTCGGGGATGCTGCAATATTCACGGCCATGTCCTTTCGTGCGTCAGCTTCAAGCGCGACTGAAGAGTGAATTCAATTGAGAGTTCTGCCAGCCTAATTCTAGGCAATTGCTCAGTTTTCAAGCAGGAACGTCAATTTCCAATCCAGACAACATGCACCCAGCGGCGACATATAGGGCCAGATCGGGAATAGCGTTAGCTCCAGTTGAGTGTTTTTATTGTAACCGTGTGGTTCTGCCGTAACCATTTTCGCACGCAGGCCAGCCGCATAATCTGGGAGACGGCAAAAGACAGGAATACCTGCATGCCTGCATAATAACGAGGGAACAGTGGGAAGATAAAAATGACCTACAAAACGAAACTATTGAGCGCAGCTGCTGCATTGGCTTTCATGAGTGGCCTACCGGCAACTGCACAATCTGAAGAACTGACCGTCGCCTACTTCCTGGAGTGGCCGATGCCATTCCAGTATGCCAAGGCGACCGGCATGTATGACGAAGCGCTCGGGATGCCTGTCAAATGGGTTTCCTTTGATGCCGGTACGGCAATGTCCGCGGCCATGGCTTCCGGTGACGTGCAGATCGCTGTCAGCCAGGGCGTGCCACCCTTCGTGGTTGCGACGTCCGCAGGACAGGACCTGATCCTGGCAGATATCGCCGTGAGCTACTCTGAAAACGACAACTGTGTCGTGGCAGAAGCGCTCGAGATCGAAAAAGAGAATGCCAAGGAACTGGAAGGCAAGAAAGTCGGAGTTCCGATCGGCACTGCCGCCCATTACGGCTTCCTGGAGCAGATGAAGCACTTCGGCGTCGACATCACGACGATGGAAATCGTTGACATGGCGCCGGCCGACGGTGCAGCTGCATTCGCACAGGGCAACCTGGACATGGTTTGCGGCTGGGGTGGCGCGCTGCGCCGCATGACGGAACATGGCAACGTGCTTCTGACAGGTGCCGAAAAAGAAGAACTCGGCATTCTTGTCTTCGACGGCATCAGCACACCGGCGAGCTTTGCTGCCGAAGAGAGCGAGCTTTTGAGCAAATTCCTCGCGGTAACCGAAGAAGCCAATGCCATGTGGAATGCTGGTGACAAGAAGGCTGAGATGCTGAAGGTCATCGCAAAAGACGCTGGTATGGATGAAACGGCAGCGGAAGAGTCTCTGGCAACCTTTACCTTCCCGACAATGGAAGACAAGCTGAGTGCCAAGTGGCTTGACGGCAACGTTCAGAATTTCATGCTCGGTGTTGCTAACGTGTTCAAGGAAGCCGGCTCGATCCCGGTCGCGCTGGACACCTATGCTGATACGGTCGATCCCAGCTATCTGGCCGCGGCACAATCCAACTGATTGGCGTATCCTGCATCGAATGGGGCGGCGCCTGTCGCTGCCCCATTTCTATTCTCTTATTCAGGCTGCAGGAGATGGTCGGCTATGGATGGCCTTCATATTGAAAATATTTCCATGCGTTTCGATCTGCCCAACGGAACGCACGTCCAGGCGCTCAAGGATGTTTCCATCGAGCTGAAGACGGGCGAAATCATGTCGGTTCTCGGACCATCGGGCTGCGGCAAGACAACCTTGTTGAACATTGTGGCCGGGTTTCTCGCTCCGACGGACGGTCAGATTCGCATGAACGGTCACGTGGTCACGGGGCCGGATGCCGAACGCGGTATGGTTTTCCAAAAGGGTGCGTTGTTTGAGTGGATGAGCGTCCGCAAGAACGTGGACTTCGGACCCAGGATGAAATCGATGCCAAAAAGGCAGCGAGACGAGATTGTCGATCATCTATTGGAAACGGTTGGGCTTCAGGACTTCAAGGAAAAGGCGGTTTATGAACTTTCCGGAGGCATGCAACAGCGTGTCGCGCTCGCCAGATGCCTTGCGAACGATCCCGACGTCATCTTGATGGATGAGCCGCTTGGCGCACTCGACGCGCTGACGCGTGAAAAAATGCAGGGTCTTGTACTGAAGCTTTGGAAGGAAACAGGCAAGACCGTCGTCTTGATCACGCATTCCGTTGAAGAAGCACTGCTTCTTGGGGAGCGCTTGCTGGTGATGGCTCCAAGGCCAGGCCGTATTCACAAGGAATACCGGCTGCCGTTTGCCGATCGCGGCGTGAACATGGATTTGCGCGAGGTCAAGAAAAGCGAAGGCTTTGCTGAAAAACGGGAAGAAATCCTGTCGATGATCTGGGAAATGGAAGAAGAAATCATGGGCAGATCGGAGACAGCAGCATGACCGGATCCGTCGTCTTCCTCATTTATGCCGGCCTGTTTCTGGCCAGTTTCTTTCTCGTCCGGTATCTCAGCGGCAAGCTGCAACGGGGTCAGGACTTCACGAGCCTCAAAACCGTTACTTTCGGTGATGAAAGTGCGATCACGCCCAACAGGGCCGCGTCTGTCATTTCAATCGTGGTGATCTTTTTCATCTGGGGTGCCTTTACCGGGTCCAAATGGGTGCCGGTCCACGTTCCAGGCCCGTTTGTCGGAGAGACGTCCTTTACCTATACGGCCAAGGACGCAAGCGGAAAATCCGGCGAGGCGACGGTCGACGTGATCGTTCACGAGCCCGGTGTGAAAGCGGAAAAGCCGGAAGTCGCGGCCTCTGACGGATTTGTCCAGAACGATTCTGGTACCGTTGGCGCCTGGCGGTCCGTTCTTTTGAAAGTCACGCGGAACGATGGTGAGGGAGCGGAAGTAACCGCGGTCGACGGCAAGCCGATAGCAGCTGGTGAAAGCGTCAGTGTTACAAACGGCACCGTCACGATGACGCCAAAGGGCTCACTCAGCTTTCAGCCCAGCAAGGGCCTGCAGATGGAACCCATCTGGATGCCGGCTCCTGAAGCGGTTGTTGTCCGGTTCGCGGAAATTGCCTCGCAGGGCTACCAGAACTTTACCTTGTGGGAGCATCTTGGCTGGTCGCTCTTGCGCGTCGTTGCCGGCTTCCTGCTCGGTTCGCTTATAGGCATTCCGCTCGGCTATGCGATGGGCTTGTCCAGCTGGGTGCGTGGCTGGTTCGATCCGATCGTCGAATTCATGCGACCCGTTCCGCCGCTTGCCCTGATCCCGCTGGTCATCATCTGGTTCGGAATCTGGGAAACAGGCAAGATCGTATTGCTGTTCCTGGCGGCTCTCTGGATCATGACAATTGCAGCAAGGGCAGGGGTCTCCGGCGTGAACATCACCAAGGTTCATGCTGCCTACTCCCTCGGGGCCAGCAAACGGCAGATCCTGCAATATGTCATCGTGCCCAATTCCCTGCCGGAGATCTTCACCGGAGCGCGCGTTGCCATGGGCGTATGCTGGGGCACAGTGGTTGCAGCCGAACTGGTCGCGGCTCAAAAGGGCGCGGGTATGATGATCATCGCGGCATCGAAGTTCCAGCTGACGGATATCGTCATCATGGGCATCATCCTCATCGGAATTGTCGGTTACAGCATTGATATCCTGATGCGCTTTGCCGAACGTATTCTGGTGCCGTGGAAAGGCCGTTCCTGACGGACGAAACATGAATGAAGCCTGCGGCAACACCAGTTTAATCCGGCTGGTGTTGCCGCAGGCGTGATCTGGTGACAGTCAGAAAGTCTCTGTTTTGAGGCAAACCATGATCACTGCAACTTGACTGGCCAAACGCATCTCGAATCATTGACATTTTCGTGCCGTTGCAAGAACTCTGATCCAAAGTTCTGGAGTGTTCTGAATATGGCTCTCTAAAGCTTCGGATTGCTGGACAAGATGCGTTCCAATTTTGCACGTTAAAATTCATTTTAAGTAGATATTTCAAGAGCTGGGCATGTAGCCGACATAAAAAAGAACGAACCCCTCAAAGAGGCATCTTTCGCTTTCTCAAAAGGGCAATTTAATTTCTTGATTTTGGTCAAGACTCCGAAAACCGCGATGGCCGATTTTTTGGGTTTTCAGGGAGGGCTGATTGCGACTGTTCCGCACATATCTCTTGCACAACGGTGTCAGAGTGGCTGGCAGCCAGAGAATTATCCGCGCGGAAAATGCCCAGTCTGCAGCGGAAACCATTGCCGGAATAAAGCTTCGCCAAACAGGCGCTGAGCATGAGGTTCGCGTTGAAGTCCACTCCGTCGAACCGGCCCAGGGCCCGCTCTTTTTCTACTTGCTTTAGATGGGTGGAGTTCGGATTTTCTTTACGTTTCTTCCGACTGACTGAAATGGGGCCGGAAGGGGACTGGCGGGATTAGGTCTTTCAGACAAACAAAGCGGACAAACGCATAACGGCGTTGGCCGACCGTTTCGTCCCGCGTTTCGGAAGTTCCCTGAGGTGAAATACCAGCGCCAGCCACGCGCAACCGGAAAGTTCTGGGGGAAGCGCGTAAGGGACTGCACGACCGAGGTCGCCATGGCCCGTTTGACAGCTTGGCTGTTTGACGCGCTTTTGGGTCAGTTAGCTTGAAAGGTGAGCAAATCGGCTGCAGCATTAAAAGAGGACGTTCCAATTGCGGAAGGTCGGGCAAATTCTGGGTGTTTTCAGTTTGGGAAGGTCAAGATGAACGTTCTGCCAGACAGGTTTATGAGAGATCTTCTCACGCTCCGCTCCTTCGGTGCGAGTGGAGTGGGCAAGGGAGTGGTACGTCCGGCGTTTTCTGAACCAGACGTGGCCGCCCGAAAGTGGCTGATCAACCAGTTTGAGGCGACGGGCCTGGCCCCACATGTGGATGCTGCGGGCAACGTCTTCGGCCTGACCGATGCTCCATCCATGCTTTTGGGGTCTCACACCGATACCCAACCCGAAGGAGGCTGGCTGGATGGGGCATTGGGTGTCATCGTCGCATTGGAGATCGCGCGTGCTGCGAAAGAGGCGGGTGGTCCGCCGGTGTCAGTCGTGAACTTCCAGGATGAAGAAGGGCGATTTGGTGCGCTGACCGGATCCAGCATTTATTCAGGCAAGACCACACTTGCCGAGGCCGACGAATTCACGGACATGAACGGGGTCTCTTTCCGCGATGCGCGGTCTTCAATGGCGGATCTTGCAGGGGCGTTCGTGCCACAAAACCAGTTCTCGGGTTTCATTGAACTACATATCGAACAGGGCAGCACATTGGACGACGCGGGCGAGGCAATTGGCGTTGTCACAGGTATTGTCGGATCCCGGCAACTGCAGGTCACCCTGACAGGTCAGCAAAACCACGCTGGCACCACGCTGATGCACCAGCGAAGAGATGCGTTTCAGGCGCTGTCGGCATTCAACGCCGCGCTAAACGACCGCCTTCGGAACATTGTAACACCGCGCACAGTCTGGACGATTGGTCGGATACACCTGCGGCCCAATGCACCCTCCATTGTGCCCGGTGAAGTGAAGTTCGACGTGCAGTGGCGCGATGTTGATGACGATCGGCTAGCCCGGATGGAAGCTCTTGTTCGCGATCTTGTTGCCGAGATTGCCGTTGGCCATGGAATGCAGGCTGAAATTGTACCGATCAAGGCACTGCAGCCCGTTCCAATGGACGCCAACTTGCGCGCGGTCTTGAGCGCCGCAGCTGAGGCGCAGGCCCCGGGTAAGTGGCGCGAGATGCCGTCGGGCGCCTTGCACGACGCTTCAAACATGGCGCGGTTGATGCCGTCAGCGATGTTGTTTGTTCCGTCGGTAAACGGTATCAGCCACGATTTTGCCGAAGACACGCACGAGGCTGACCTGATAACCGGTCTACGTGTGATGGCGGACGCCGTCAGCCGACTAAACTGAAACAGTTGTCAAACCAGAGCCCCGTTTGCTCAAACGTTTATGCGCTCCGACAAACTTGACGCCGGACAATAGATTTCCCGAGGCTGGCCTAGCTCATCGGGATCAACTTGTTGTCGCAGAACCAAGGGGAAGAGCTTCTCTGGTCGGCGGAGTAGCCAAGCAAATCGGCCATTCGATCTGACTGCAACGAATGGCCGCTTCCCACCCCAACTCGTAGTTTTGGTGCGTCTCAAACGAACGTCTGCTTTCAGGCTCAGGCTTCAACACGGCGAACGACCAATAAGGCGGCGCTTAGCGGTCGTTTGTTTCTGGTGCGGCGAACGTCTGGTTGGAGCCCTCTTTGACCGATGCTGCACCGTGATCGAAGGGCAGCTTTGGGGTCGTCCGATTTGCCGAGTAGGTGTTCCGTTTAGGTCCAAACCCATTTATTAGAGCGTTTTGAGACACCCATGGATGCTTTTGAATCGGATCAGGCATGCGAAATTGACGTCATGCGACGGTGCATCCAAGCGGAGCGTCGGGAAGAACGGGAGCAAACATGATCGTTGTGGTGGAGGGCATAAGCGCGGCGGGCAAGACGACTTGGTGCCGGAGCCACGCTGGCGAGCACTTGATCCCCGAAACCTTCCCATCCGATCGCGGCAACCAACCGGCGCAAGGCCTGGCGACCGCACGCTACTGGACCGACTGGAACGTGAAGCGGTGGGGCGACGCCCTGGCGATGGAAGCTGCTCGGGGACTGGCGGTATGTGACACCGATCCACTCAAGCTTCACTACTCATGGACGCTGTTCCAAGCTGGCGCTGGCCAGCGCGCCCAGTGGGAGTTGCAGGCCCTGTTCCGCGTCAGCACCTATGGGTCCAGATTGGCTGATTGCTTAAGGGAGTGATTTTGGCTCATCTTCACAGATCA
>NZ_CANMNP010000032.1 GCF_947499295.1 uncultured Roseibium sp. | reverse complement strand
CCATTCCTCCTTTCTCAATGCATTCCAGTCATATGCACCCCGGACCATCCGGGACGAGGCGCACTGTAGGTGAAGTCAGTCTGCCACATCTGGTTGATAGCTGTTGTCTTTTCCCGAAACTCATCCGCAGCCTTGATGACCACAAAGGCCGGGCTGGTGATGAGGTCATGCGCCTTGAGCAAGCGATACACCGAGGCTTCGGACACGAAGTACTGCTGCGTATCGGTGAACCGCACAGCCAACTCCCGCGGTGATAGCTCGGGTTCAGCCAATGCCAAGGCAACAATACGTCTGCGAACATCATCTGGTATGCGGTTCCACACCCGTGAGGGCTTGGGAGAGCGATCCTCCAGGGCTTCCGGACCACCTGTCTGATAACGATCATACCAGCGGTAAAACGTGGTGCGGGGAATGCCGAGCGTGTCCAGTGTCAGTTTAGCTGGAAGGTGAGAACTGTTCCACCAGCCGTATGACCTCAAGCTTCTCTGAGGCGGAATATCTCATTCGTCGCCGCCCCCATCTCCCAGCATGCTTTTTTTGAGAAGGCGTAATTCAAGGGCTTGCTCGGCAACCACCTCCTTGAGGTCTCGAGCTTCACTACGCAGATCCTGCACTTCACCTGTGTTGGCTTCCCGGGCAGTGTCACCAGCCAAACGCTTGCGACCTGCTTCCATGAATTCCTTCGACCAACTATAGTACTGGCTCTGGGCTATACCCTCCTGGCGACACAGCTCGGCTATGCTGTCTTCACCACGCAATCCAGCCAGGACAATCCGGATCTTGTCTTCTGAGGAATACCGCTTGCGCGTCTTGCGGCGGATGTCTTTCACCGTGCGATCTGCTGCATCCCTATGACGCTCGCTCTTCTGTCTCATGTTTCACTCCTGATCGGTGAAGATGAGCCAAAACCTCTCCCTTATGCAATGAGCTTATCTGGACCCATAGGCGCTGGGGAACATAATACAAATAACAGGTCAATATATAGGTCCGAGTTTAAATAAAATAAAAAAATTTAACAGAACTTTATTTTGGGCAGATCTCTGTCAGAGATACAATCGAATGAATGAAGACCTAAAACAAGAAAATGCAAATATAATTGATTTCTCGATTCGACGCTCTTCTGGAACAGTGGGGAGATTTGTATTCCCCGATCTCAAGAAGTTGAAAAATGAAAGAGGCTGAAACCATGCCGGATACAGAAACCAAGGGCCTGGTGCAAAGAGCATACGATCACCTGCCAAATGCGGATTCAGTGCCGGGTTTGGCTTGGCTGCGCAGGCGGACTGGGTACTCTTCAGCGGCACAGTTGAGCAAAGTTGCAGCTTCCAGCACAACGCCTGAGCCGCAGGCGCAACAACAATCAGTGGCCTCACAGGAAGCACCAGAAAAGGAGAAAATGAAAACAAAAACCGCTGTAAAGGGTAGACTCCAAACTGCTGCGGAATATTTGCCAAGTGCCCGCACTGTTTCGGGCGGGATGGCTGCGGTAAGCTATGCCGCACAAGTCACGGGCACTTTGGCTCCAAATTTGAAGCTAGTAGCTGATCGGGTAGAGAATGCCGCCCGGGTTGCCGGTACTGCCGCAACATTAGCTGCAATCGGCGAGGATTTGGTTGGGAACGGCGATGCAAAAACTGCAGCTGCCCGTTCGACCAATCTCGTGAGGGACGCCATAACGCTGACCAGCAACACGGCACATTTTGGCAAGAACATCGGGTTCGCTAGCGCCCCGAGGCTGGAGAAGGTTGCTAAGGGTGCCAGCATTGGGATTGAGAGCGTTACTGGAGCTTTGGCAGTCAAGGAAATATTTGTAAACTCAAAATCCAACGCGACACCTGCTAATCGCGTATCAAGCGGTGTGGCTGCAACAGTGCTCGGAGGGACTGCAGCCGCTGCCACAAAAGCTGCCATTGAGTTCGAATCAGGGCCAGGCATGGTTGCCAAAGGGGCCGCCGCAGGAGTCGCCGCTGTAGGAGCCCTGAGTTTTGGTGCAAGCGCCGCAACCGGAAAACACAACGCTGTTACTCTGGCGGTTGTGAACGCTGTTCCGTCAAGCGTTGGCCAATTTTTTGAAGGTAGTTCCACCAGTAAACTGCCCAGAACAAATTTGAAGAATAACGAGTTGACGCGTCGCGTGACTGATTTCGGATATCACATGGCCGACGGTGTAGTCGACATAAGGGACAAGCTGCGCTCTGTAGGTAGAGATGCAGTCGATGAGTTCATCTTAAAAAAAGAGCAGTTCTTCCGAGGAAATCCCAACAACGAGAATTTCAAAGCGCGCTCCGAAGGCCGGCGTAAACAAGAACAAGAGCGTCACATTAAGCGTGTTGAAAAGCTTGAAGAAAGACGAGACCGGGCTGAAGTCGGCTTGGGACCGGACGCACGGGCTTACAAGCGCGCCGTAAAACGGCTCGAAAGGGAAAACGCTTCGAACTCCAAATGGCAGAAGAAGGAAAGAGAAAACTTCTACAAGACCAATAGTCACAAATTGAATGCTTCTGAACAAATCTTTTTCAAAGAAAACGCAAGCGCAAACGTAAAAATGGCAATCCCGGGCGCTAAAGACACGAAAGATGCCACTGAGCAAAGAGACCAAGTCAGTTTTCGAGCGCTACGCTATGACAACAAAATCAGCCGAGCTGTGAGTTCCATTGTGCACTCATCGGGTGACGGATTGCGCAAAGCGTCAAAGGGCATGGGAAATGCAGTCCTGGATGCGTACGATAGTGTCAGGAACAACAAGGTAACTCACGCTTTCAAACGAGCGATTGACGGCGATGTGGACCGCTCCTCTCAAGTCAATCGAGGCGTCAAAACGATTAACAAAGTAGACGAAAGGAACACGGATAAACTCCGTCGTTTGGAAGAGAAAAAATTGGACTTGGAAGAAAAATTCGGTTCGAACTCGACCTCTGTCGAGCGTCTCAACAGCCGCATTGGCAGTCTGAATACGCAAACAAAACAGCGAATCGCCCGACTTGAAACCAGTCTTAACAAGCGCACAAATGGAGCGTATAAAGTTGGTAGCAACCGCGAACAAGAACGTGAAGTTACTGACTATAAGAAGCAATATTTAGAGAATATTGATAGACGCGCGCAAGAAAGGAGTGTAACGAGTATTAATAGAACAAAAATACTCGGCGACATGAAATCTACGCATGAGTCTCAGAACAATGCAATGACAACGCTTCGGAAACAAACTGCAGCCAACTATGAACAACGGGCCGAACTCCAACGCCCGGTCTACGAATCGCGATCGCGAGCACGCAGCGTTGGTCGCGCTTGAGATTGCTTTCAACGGCGCCCTTGCAGGGTCAAAGATCTGAACTTTTGAATCAGGCTCTGAGGATATGGAGCGAGCACTTGCCGACTGGGAGTGCCATATCGCCACCCTCGACACCGCTATCCTCATTCTGATCGGAGAAGATGAATTCCCTACGAGGGAATTGAGGTGGCATTGGACAACTTTCTTCAGTCGTCTTTTTTGGTAGCGTCGCCTTGTGCGGCAGAATGAAGAGATATAGCGGGTATTGCGTGCGGGGCTCCATTCAAAAAGCCTATTCATACAATTATTAAAAATTCTGAGATCGTTTCACAACAGATTTCCGTGCGAATTACTCCAATTATCTATTTAAAATAGTATTGTTTAAATGCACAATATAAACAAGAAAAATCCGAAAAATCTACTCATTTGTAGAGCGTTATCCCAGAGAAGCAGGTTGGGCCAGGGGTCTTTTCTTGATCACCCAACGATTTTTGGAGACTGCATCGGTCGATGTCGATTTTCCTCGATGCATCTTTGAAACCACTTTTTTTGGGGATTACAACTAACATGATGCCGACCATCACCGATAACAACGCCTTTCTCATGGCCATGGGTAAGGGAAGCCGGATAGAAATTCACGCTCAAGATGCTGAGAAAGAGAGCTGGACCCAACTTGCTAAGATCGCCGAGGCAGGATCGTCGTCGCTGACGCTGGAAGGCAAGACCAAATGGGAAGCCGGCGACAAGATTGCTCTGGCATCAACAAGCCAGGACGCGCATGAAGCCGAAGAAGCAGTCATCAAAAAGGTAACCGTCAATGAAAACGGCACGACCACGCTCACGCTTGATGCACCTCTGAAATACACGCACTTCGGTGAGAACCAGACTTACGACAACGGCAAGACAGGCGCGGACTACAGAGAGTGGACTGTTGACACACGCGCGGAAGTTGGTCTTCTCAGCCGCAATGTGAAAATTCAAGGCGATGAGGACAGTAAAGCAGACGGCTATGGTGGCCACACCATGGTGATGAACGGCGCGGAGATGCATATCTCTGGCGCCGAATTTTACCTCATGGGACAAAAAGGTCTGATGGGGCGCTATCCGCTTCACTGGCATATGAATGGCAATGTCGAAGGCGAGTATGTTGAGAACAGTTCAGTCCATCATTCTTTCAACAAGGGCATTACGCTGCACGGTATCCAGAATGCCTGGATCGAAGACAATGTCGTGTTTGACACCATCGGGCATGGCTATTTTCTGGAAGATGGGTCCGAATTCGGCAATGTCTTGAAGGATAATCTGGGCTTTGTGACACGGCAGACGGAGACTGCAGCCGGAGCGTCACACAAGTCAGACTTCACCGGCGTTTCCACGTTCTGGCTGACAAACCCGCAGAATCATATGATGGGCAATCACGCTGCCGGGTCGGACAATTCCGGGATCTGGTTCACCCATCAGAATAAGGTGATGGGCACGTCTGCGACCGTCGACGACTACAAGGGATATGCACCCAAGCACAGAATGCACGGCGTCTTTGACGACAATGCGTCCCACAGTAACAGCATGAACGGTCTCGCCCACGCGCAATCGATCAACGAGGCGAACGGTACCTTCTTCGATTCTTACTATAAGGGCGACTTTCTGATTGAGAACTTCACCACCTACAAGTCAGGAGATCAGGGCATCTGGACGCGATCCACCAGTGGCGTGATCATCGACAATGCAATGCTTGCCGACAACAAGTCCGGGTCCTTCCTGGCGGTCGAGCATCTGGTGAAGGACAGTCTGTTCGTTGGCCGCTCCAAAAATGTGACGAACGACGGTGAGGCAGAAGATTCGGGCTCAAGTCAGTTTGGCGCTACTTCGGGAGAAGGGGTGCGTGGGCATCAATTCTACGATTCATCGGTTGCTCTTGATGGCGTGCACTTCGCGGGCTTCACAGAGGACAAGGACAGTGCTCTTTTGGCCGGAAGCGGGTTCCACAGACGCACAAACAATTCCACAAAAGACCTGACTTTTGACGACGACGTGCCTGCACATAACCGAATGGATCGATATCTTGGCCCCGGAAACAGGTCACCAGAAGAAACAAATGCGGCAACATTCGCGGTGGTGGATCTGGATGGAAGCCTTGCCGGCACCAGGGGGGCCTCGATCACCCAGAAAATCATCGACCGTTTTCCAGGTGATCGAATCGACATTCTGGAACAGGGAACAACTGGTTTCAACGCTCTGGGAAATGCACGTTTAGACAGCCGACAGAATTTGTGGGTCAACAATGGAAGCGTTGATTTTGGCATCCAGCGGTTCGATACGAGCGCAGGTAAACGCGTAAAACTGGAAATTGAACGCTCAGACAACGGTGCAAAGCTCCTTTTGAACAAAGACACCGGTGGCAACAATGCCTACCTCGATCTTGTCGCCATTGAGGACCGCGGGGAAACCAGCGGCACCGGGTTCGACCATTACACCGTGCGCTACCCTGACGGTTTGCCGAATGTGATCGATGTGGAACTGCGCGATATGAAAAAGGGTGGCGCGGTCTATTACAAGTTTGTTGATCTGCCTGAAGGGCTGACGCTCAGAGGGGCGGATCAGGTTGGTGGTCTGGGTGCGCTGAAATCCGCAGACGGGACCGCCTATTTCAGGAACGGAGACACACTGTATGTAAAAGCCGTCGCTGACGTGGGAGAGAGCGTGCCGAATGTGAGAGACAAGGGGGTTGCCGAAGACAATTACGGTGATGAATTTCAACTGCATATCAAGAATGCCGGGGCTTACAAAGCGAGCGGTAACAACGCACCACAGGATGCCGACACAACAGCCTTCGATCCTTACATCCTCCCAATTCCAGAAAAACCAAAGTCAACCTCTGTCACGTCAGAGATCTCCAGTGGAGATGACCGCTGGTCGAGCAGCGCCAGTTGGCAAGCCCGCAAACCGGGCAAGGAGGATATTGTCGTCATCGGCAAGGATGACCGGCTGGTTCTGAATGAGAATGCGCAGGTAAAAGGCATTATTATCGATGGCGGCGAGCTGCTTGTCGAAGACGTCCAGGACCTTTCACTGACCGCCGATTGGATACTTGTCATTAATGGTGGCCTGTTCCAGGTGGGCACGGAAGACAAACCACACAAACACGACTTCACACTCACCCTCACTGGAGACGACCAAAAGAACGACGTGCATGTCGCAAATCTGTTAAAATCCGGAACTGCCGGTGTAGTGCACGCAATTGACAACAATGAGAGTGAAGCATTTACCGGAACGCTGCGCGACCAGGACCTGAAAGGCCTATCAATCACAGGTGACCGCCAATTCGGCGGAGACAGAGACGACGTTTTCCAGGGTACCGACCACAACGATCTCCTACTCGGGGGAGCAGGCGACGACCAGCTCTACGGAAAAGCTGGAGATGATTTGCTGAGGGGGGAGGCTGGAAAGAACTACCTCAATGGCGACGATGGACAGGACAGGCTCTTTGGTGGCGACGATGCTGACCGTCTGCAGGGAGGTAAGGGCAACGACATCCTTCGCGGAGGGGAGGGCAATGACATTCTGCAAGGCGACGACGGTGACGACAGGCTTTACGGCGGTACGGGCATCGACGAACTCTTTGGTGGTGAACAGAATGACCACCTCTTCGGTGGTTCCAACGAAGACCAACTGCATGGCGAGGATGGCAATGACTTGCTTGACGGCGGCAGTCACGACGACACCTTGAATGGTGGGAGGGGTGATGACGTACTTGTGGGTGGCACCGGCAACGATACGCTTCAAGGGGACTCCAGCGCCGACACAAATATTGATGGAGCTGGCACGGATACAATCATCGATTGGGATCCATCAGCTGACCGTTTTGTCTTTGTGTCAGACGGAAAGCTTGACGAATTGCAGGGCCTGAGGGGCGGTGGAGAACTCTACTTTGAAGACATCAGCCAGTTGACGGCGGAGCGGTCTGGCATCGATCTTACGATCAAAATTGACGGGATTGCCGAAGTGGTGCTGACAAACTTCCACGGCGCGAACACCAAGCAGGATCTTCTGGATATGGGTCTGCTCTTCGATCATTCGGCTCTGCCGCCGTCTCTGCAAGATCTGTTCTGATCTCCCCGAAAACCAAATCCAGATTTTGAACCCAATTCAAGGAGCCCCTCACGTTACTTTCCTCGTGAACTGTTTTCGCGGTTTCCCGAACCGCGCTCTCTTTCAACATGTTGAGACGTTCGCCTGGTTTCTGCCGGGTACCTGCTTTCCAAGGTTTGACCGAGACGGCGTGTGAGGCCTGTCTCAGCTGGCTGCTGGTTGGTGGACGGGCTTGCTTGTGGTGTTCTATCCAACAGTTCCGTTAGCCGGCGTTCCATCGCCGACAGTTCGGCGGGAGCGCGGGCTCTGTCATTTTGATTCTCGCCGCCGGAGACGGGTGCTGACCCAGGATACTGATCGGCTGGATTCGTTTCCGTGGCAAGTGGGGTTGAACGCGACGGCCGGCCAGAAGGCTGGCCACGATTGGAGCCACTGGTTTCGTGTAACTCGCTTGCGCTCTTGATCCGCGAAGAGGATTGGCGGGAGGACGCAAAAACCCCTTTCTTTAGTGGTGGTTCAGCTGTTTCAAAGCCGTTGTCTTCAAGGTCGGGCGGTCTTGACCGCTTTTGACCTGAAAGACCAATTGTTTGTTGGTGTTTTTGACGTTCTGCCTCTCTTGTGGTCTGCGTGTTGCCGGGTCCCGCTCCAGACGTGTTTCCCGGTGCCTGCAACTTTTGAGGCTGCGCTTGGTGCCCGCTGGAAGTTGGTCTTGTTCTCTTGGACGCTGGCTCAATGGTGTCCGAACCGCTCTCACCTTCTGCGGTGGGCCTTGGTCTTTTTTGACCGGAAAGACCGTTTGTTCGATTGATGTTTTGACGTTCCGATTCAAGTGCGCCCGATGCATTGCTGGGGCCTGCTCCTAAGGTGTTCCTCGATGCTTGAAACTGTGGAGGTTGCGACGAAGGGGCTGGAACGTAATTGCCGGAACCCGATTGTTCAGTTTGTCGTGCCTCTGTCGACGTCTCAGGTGAGCGCTGCATTAGTCTTGCAACGCGTTCGGCCTCCCGCCTTGCCAATATGGCTGCGCGTGCGGCACGCAGTTGGCGTGTCGCGGACCGTGTTCTGGCGTAGTCTTCTGGAATTATCGGCTTTAAACTCCATTTTCGCAGTTTCTCCACCTCTGTGATGCGCAGACGCCGACTTGGAAGAGAAGAGGGGGCTCCTCCTTCGGCTCCGGTGCCTGCAAGGGCCTGAGGTCCGCCAGAGTTGGCGGCTTGCCCCCTCTGGGAGGCTTGCATATCGTGGTCGTTGTCTCCGGTCGGAGGAGTGTTCTGGTCGTCGCCAGGCTTGTCTTCTTCCATGTCATGGGTGTCGTGACCGATATGTTGGGTATCAGGTTGTTGCAGTGAGGAAGTGTCTGGACCATTCCCTTCACCGTTTGCCGGACCCTGGATCTCTTCAGGGAGGAGTGAAGGGGCCTCTTGGCCAGGATCTTCCTGATCAGTTTGGGTGGTTTGATCATTGTCGCCGTCCGCATGCATCACCTGTTCAGCTGGATTCCACTGATCGTGGCTGCTGTCATGATTGGCGTCCGCATCGTGATGATCGAGCGCGATGTTTCCTGCTGGCGGAAGGGCTCCGCCAGGGATCCCGGAACCGGGGTCGTCTGGTCCGCCCATTCCATCTGGCCCCTGTCCCAGCTCCCCTGGTTCAGACCAGATGCCGACTTTTCCACTCAATGGCCAGTTTTCTGGCTGTGCAGGATATGCGGCATGGACTTGTTGTTTGTCGATTTCGGAGATGCCCAAGGAGTTGCAAGCGTTGCAGTAGATGTCTAAAATACGCTGCTGTTGTTCCGGGTTGGTTGTGATTGGAGTGAGAATAGCGCTCCTGCTCGCCACCTGCATTTGTATATCTCTCTTTTGGATCGTGAGTTGCTGGACTTCTGTAGGTTTGCCCTGGTCATTTGCAAGTTGGCCGGTGACCTCTTCAAGCTGCTGTTGGTATTGGGGCAGTGGCAAGAGCCGTTCGATCTGCTGCGGTGTCAAAACAGCCCTGATGCGATCAACACGGGTTTGTTGGCACGGGTCGTTTGGAACTGGCTGTATCGCGGCTCCCGGGTTGTCCAGCGCGTCCTGTGCGATCTCCTGCTTTGTCTTGGTATGGACGTAGAGTTGCCAGTCTGCAGCGATAAGCCGTTGCAATATGTTTTGGTGAAGGTCGTCGAGTATCTCGGGGCTTGCGTTGGGGTGTGCTGAATGAAGCTCTGCGATTTCCTCATTACGCCACTTCTCCGCCAGGGCCGGGTTGACCGAGTTTCCGCTGGCGTATCGAAGTTTCATCAACCGACCATTCAGACCCTGTTGCTGCGCAAGATCTGAAATGTCGTTGTAGGTATCGAGAACCAGCCGGGTTCTGACCTTATCATTCCGTCCCGCGTCCAGCTGAACTCCGCGGTAGGGATCCCTTCGATCCGGAACGATAGCGTTCATGAAGTATTGATGTGCATCTTCGTCACCCTCGCCCGCTGGTGACAAGAACGGTGCAAGCGCGACTTTCAAGTCTGAAAATTCGCGCTCTGTTGCCACGCGTTTCTTGAGTTGAGCTTCAGTATTGCCCGGAAGATTTTGGATCCTTTGATCGAGTTCGGTGAAGTCTGCCATAATGAGTTGGCGGCGACCTTGAAGGAATTTGTTCACGTGTTCGATTTTCTGTTGGTTTACGATTTCAAAGGGAACGTCGATACGCGATATCGGCCAGCCCTGTCGCAAGTGATCGGAGACATTCTGATAGATTTCGGCAATCTGCGGCATGTCCTCGCGCAGCGCATCGGCTTCCATCGACAATTGCTTTGCGCGCAAATAGACACTCATCGCGAATTCGAAGGCATCCTGGGGTGAATTTGCGGGCCGGTAAGGCTTGCGGTTTTCGGCCAACGCTCTGCGAAGCTCGGATTGGATCGGAGGTCGCTGCGCTTCACCTCGGACGAAACGAGGGGAGGCTTCCATATCGATGCCATGCTTGCGGGCCGTGGAAACGGCTACATTGCGCAATTCGTCGTAGTTCAGGTCGCTTCGCTTGGAGACCTTTAACCTCTTCCCGTTGCGCCCGACCCTGAAGGCAACAACATGGGTGTGAGGGTGAGGTCTTTCATGTGGGTGAGGAATTTCGTCCGTAGGTTCATGTTCACCCTGATTGTGGTGCACGACGTAGTACTGCCAAGTATCTCCGTAATTCCCACACCCGAAGATTTCATGTGCGAAGTCTTCGCCGGCAGCGGCGGCGGCGGTGGGATCAGTGCCAATGGGAAAACTGATCGCAAAATGTGAAGTCTTGTCATGTTTTGGGTTCCCCTGATAGGCCGCGTGCCAGCCGTCAAGGAGTTCGTGCAGTTGCTCACGGGTGAGCTTGATCCCGAATCTGTTGCGTTCGGCCTTTGCATCCACACGGTGTGGGTGTCCGGGATGGGGAGGGTCGTCGCCGGTTCGACGGATCAGATAATCCGCTTGCCGTTTCATTTGACCAACCGATTTTGTGCCGCCGTTTGGCACGAGTTTCACAATTGCTTGGGATTTTCCGCCATTCAATTGGGAGATCGGGCCCCTCCTGCCGGAATCGCAGCAATTGTACTTGGCCAGCCTTTTGAGAAAATTGCACTGATTTGGTGCGTGCCAAAAATGTTTCTCCTGAAAACCGTGCCACTCCAAAGGCATTGGGCGTAATCTCCGATTTAGTTCTGGAGAGGAACACTTGTTTGGTTCCAGCGTTGATTATGCCGCTGGCTCGCCGTTGTGATCTGAGGGCAGTCAGTTTGACGACGGGCTTGTTTCCAACAGCAAGCGCAGCAGGTTTGCGTTACTTCGCTCTCTTGGTCTAGCTAGGAAGCTACCGCTCGATTTGCTCAAAGTTTTGTCCGAAGATTGACCAAAGATCTGTTTGGGGCGGCGATTTCTATTAGGCCAGCGAAGGGCACCAAAGTCCCAAACGCCCTATAGTGCGGTTTCCGGAACCCGCACTATGGCAAGCGCGATGCTCACGCCGCGCAGCAGGACTGCGGAGATGACCATCTCTTTACGTTGAGACCGCCTCAACGCATTTTTCCAAGTGCATCAAAGGCCGGGGAAGTCCAATTTTCAACCCAATTATTTTTGGGGATGATTACGACGTGTGCAGGATATATCGTAGTGTAGTATTAGAGGCGTCTTTGGCCCTTGCCCCGCTCGGGTTTCACCTTCAGTATACCACGTGGATTTATTCTGAAGGGTTTACAGAGGTGTCCCCGGTTTTTGACCATTTTTTCGCCCGGCTAAGCTATAGCATTGGTTTCATTTCAGGCGGTAATCTTCAGGTTTGGGCCTTGACTAACATAGGCCTCTACGATGGTGTGTGTGACCTGAGACCCGAGTTTCTTCCACTTCAGCGCAGGGTCCTTTGGTTAGTTGGAGTGCTACCCAACATGCCCCCGGGAAGGGCTAGAGTTTTCCGGACCAAATCAGGAACACGGGCTGGCTGCGTGTTTTGATTTCATCAGGTCCACAGGCACCTTGTTGCCGATGGCACCATGAGGTCTGTGTTCGTTGTAGTCCTTGCGCCAATCCTCCAACTTTTCGGCTGCATCCGCAAGGCTCAGGAACCAGTGTGCACTCAGGCACTCCGCCCTGAACCGTCCGTTGAAGGCCTTAATGAAGGCGTTGTCGGTCGGCTTTCCCGGGTTCTCACCACATCCTCGCCTCGATAACTGAAGCGCGGATCAAGTGCCGGCACATAGCAGGAGAACGTGTCGATCACCGTCAGAACGCGGATCTTGCGACCGGTCGCGAGCTGGTCATGTACAAAATCCATAGCCCAGACATCGTTCGGACCGACCGCTTCCTGCCGGTCTTCGCGCAGCTTTGCCTTCACCCGGCGCTTGGGGTGCTTGTTCCTCAATTGCAGACCCAACTCGTTGTAGATCCGGCGGGTTTTCTTCTCATTGATCATCCAACCCTCCCGGCACAGCAATACATGCACGCGCCGATATACGAACCGGACGCGCGTCTGGCAAATCTCTCTTATACGCTGTTCCAAAGTGGCCTGGCCGGGTCGACGGGATCTGTAACGATAGGTCGTCGGATCAAACCGGATCACCGCGCACGCACGGCGAATGGACACCGGCCAGTCCGACCGCATCAGACCCACATACTTCTTGCGCCAGTGAAATAGGTCGCCTGGCTGATACCGGCTTCACGGCAGATCTCAGCTACAGGAACACCTTCTTCCCCGCGCTTCACGATGGACGCTTTCTGCGCATCCAAAAACTTCGATGCCTTCATCAATTCCGCTCCTTCCCAGCTAGGTAAATCGTCACGGAAAACTCTAACTCAAATCGAGGGCATTTAGAGGGAGCACATCAACCGCAACAGAACGCCTATATCGAGCGCTACAACAGAACGGTCCGCCATGAATGGTTGGGACAATACATATTCAAGACGATCGAAGAGGCTCAGGACGACGCGACGCGCTGGCTATGGACATACAACAATGAGCGGTCCAAACTGGTCATCGGCGGCATTCCGCCCAAAATGAAACTGAAAACAGCGGTCTGAAGTCCAGTTATAAAACCCAACTTAACCGAGACGATCACCATGTTGCTTGCGAGCGATTTCACTC
The DNA here is from genome assembly GCF_947499295.1 of uncultured Roseibium sp. GTDB lineage: Bacteria > Pseudomonadota > Alphaproteobacteria > Rhizobiales > Stappiaceae > Roseibium. The sequence goes on along the minus strand of NZ_CANMNP010000032.1, from coordinate 9,157 downwards.
AACTAAATCTAAATCTGAGAGAGTGAGAAGTGCCTATAGTCTATTGCTCAATAGTCGGTTTTTTCACGCATTCAATGAGTGTTTATTTGCTAGCCAAAAATAAAAGCAGAAGGATAGGAAATTTGGGGGAGCGCAGAAATACTCCTTCGAGGTGAGTTTGAGTAGTGCCGTTAAGTCCACCCAGCTTCGAATGGTAATTTATGGTTTAAAGAAATCAAAAGGCCATATTTATCAAGCGTTGGCTTCGTCTCCTGCTTGGACAGGGCGCCGACTAAAACAACTTAGTGCATCAACGAGGCTGCTCATGTTGCCTGGAAAGGTTATTGTCTTCATGGAATCGGATCGCAGTTTCCATAGACTCTGATGGCTCAGCATCGTATTCAACGTTTGGAAAAGCATTCTTGAATTGATAAGTGGTATTGTAGAAAAGGTAGAGATAGTTTGGGGAACGGGGCAAAGTTGGTAGTAATACTTTGAAGCTTTCCAAGGAACCGAACGTATCATACGTGTCTATTATAATGAGATAATAAGGAGGACTTCCGGTGAGGGTGGAAAACGCGCGCTGTGCCTCAGCAAAGAGAGTTGGGCGGTCTTTCGGCGTGATGACGGCAGCGTTGTCTCTTGTTAATTCCACAGATGCAGCCTCGGTAGTCTGGGGCGCTGGAGCATGGTCGGAAACGGAGTGATCGTTTCTTGGCGGCATGATGGGTTAAAACAACTATTCGAGCGCGCTCAGGATGGTGACTGGAATGAGAACAATCGAACGCGGGGCTAAAAGAGAGCTCGTTTCTGACTTAGGTCCTGTTGACAAAGCGGATTCCCAAATCAGCTAAGCTGTGATTCAAGACTGTCTTTTAGGAGGCAGTCTTGGCACGCGGCTATCTGTTCCAAATACCCTGATGACGGACACTGCTGCATCCCTATGACGCTCGCTCTTCTGTCTCATGTTTCACTCCTGATCGGTGAAGATGAGCCAAAACCTCTCCCTTATGCAATGAGCTTATCTGGACCCATAGGCGCTGAAGGGGAACACATCAAATGCAACAAACGATAGGACACTGCCCGTTTCGTTGTCGTTCTGCCCTGTTGTCATCGCCAAGGTGCCCGTCCTGTTCAAAAAATTTTCCAGTGCGACCAACTCGAGTCCTTCGTCGTCACCATCACCAGTTCCAAAGGTTACTTTAACCCCTGGTCCGAATTCACGAGGCAAGGTCAGTCTCGTGACCGCGGACACACGATGGTTTGTACGTGCTGTTCGTGCCCTCTCGCGAGACCAATGTGAATTTCCACTAAATTGAGCTTTGTTGTCTAACTTGAAAATTTCAACATAATAAAGCTTTTGCCGCTTGTGCATGAATTTGTGATCGGACAACAGAAATTTGCGGCACAGTGTTGGACGATCACCGGAATTCAGTCTACTGATTCAGGCGACTACAAAAGACCAAGGTAAGTGGAGATGTGAATAAGCAAACATCGATCACTTTGCTAGCTGCCTCAACCAGTCAATCGATCATCGAAATTCATTGTCGGCAACATGTGGAGGACTTTTACTCCGCCCATTGGCCTGATTTTGCTCCGCAGTTGACAACCTTGTTAGAAAAATGCGTAGGTTATTGCTTCCACCAAATAAAAAGTTTGCATAGTGATTTCGATAATTGGAAGTCGCAAGACTGAATTTGGGCACTAGGTGTCACTACAAATGAACTGAGAGTTATTTAACGCGCGGCTGATTGATGTAACTTAGACTTATTCTTCCTCACGCAAAGAATTTCAGTAGGCTTCTCCACTTTTACTCCATCAACAAACCTCTGTTCCGAGCACATGGATTTACCATCTACAACCATCAATCTTGAGGATGTTAGCATCAACAACATGATGAGCGTCTTTTTTCCCTGCGCTGATAGGACTGGACAAGAAAAAAAGAAAAATTTATTAGTTTTTTTGTTCAATGAATTGACCATGCAAGTGGCTGTGAACAGAATTAGAAAGGGCTTCGATGTTGTCGGTGAGGAATTATTGGGCTTCGACTACACCAAGGTAGTTGAAAAAATCTCCAGTCTCGGCGGTGGGAAAATTGACAAGCCCAATATGTTGGTACAGGATGTTTACGCAAAGCTTCGCCGCTATCCAGCGTTCATATACGAAGTTATTAAAAAGAGTAAAAGAATTAAGGAGTGTAAAAAGAGAGTGCGTTTTGCCTCCAAATAGCTATTGATTTGATTGCACGACCTTAGAAGTATGCATGCAAGAGTGTAGCCCAAGCCAAGCTGCGTCTTCGAGGCCGTTTGAATTAGTTTGTATTTGAATTTACGATTAAATAAAGGGCGTGCCTGATTGTCCGCCTTCCGCCACGATCGGAACGCCACAAACTTCCTATCTGCTGTCTGTCTTGCCGCAACTGTCTGTTATTGGTTATGAGTCCGAAGCCTAACTACTCCCGAGGTTCTCTTGGGTCACGGCATTCTATTGGCCTGATAGAAAGTAATTTATTGAAGTCTTCACTAGATTGTCATAAGAAATAATATTCTGTCTAATCGAAATTACTTGTGGAATGTAAATCTTCAATTTCGTTGCCGTTTGCGGTTGCCTTCATCATTCTTACACGGGGCGTTCTTGTCTCTTGAGGGGCGCGAACTTGGCGGAACGTTTATTCCGGCCAAGGTTTGCACCTCATAATTATTCTGTTTTCCACGTTTTGAAATGACTTCAAAATTCTTTGGAGATTCATTGACAATATTTGACGCGAACTCGTCAAGGAAATAACGGGGGTTGTGTTCATTCATTTGACGGACAAATTTTCTGAATTTGCGTGCACACTCTTCATGTTCGTCCGTAATTTCCAAATCAGACCCTCCCCCGGAATCTCCGTCAATTCTTGAGAGATGAAATTCCAACCCGCAAGGGCATTTATCAACTGAGACTATGCAACAACCATCACTTTCTACCAATCTCGTAGTTTTGCCTCTATATCTTAGAGGTTGTTTTTTGGCGCGTAAGTGAAATCCGGGTTTAGAATTACTCGAGCCCGAACTCTTGCTGCTGGAAGACATATTGACACGGTATTGAACTGATTAGAACTGGGTTAATGAAATGAAGAAGAATTGAATAACTCTCTATCTATCAGCCACGCCTTTTATTTAATCAGATCTCTCTGCACTTTCTGCTCTGTTTGGTAATAGTCCTAATTTTTATAGGGTTTTAAAACTGGACTTCAGGCCGCTGTTTTCAGTCTTACGCTACAACAACAATAATGATAATCAATCATCCAAGTGTATTTCGTTGTTCAGTTTGTCCGATCCACGTAGAAAATTCAACGCCACTTAAAAATTAACCGTGCAAATGCAGGTAAAAATAAGTAAAAAATGTATTCTAATAATAACAGTCTACGATGCACTTGATGCACTTGATGCACTTGATGCACTTGATGCACTTGATGCACTTACGAGAAGTCTTGCCACACATCGCACCGTCGTCATGATGCAGCGGCAAATATTCCGTTCGAAATTATTAGGCAATCGCAGGGTTTTTGCGAAGTGTGGTGTTTCGGCACCTGCCCGATTAAGACAGAGATGGCAATACGTGGCATTCCAATGCGTGTCTGCCAAATGTAAGGGTAATTCAAACAACGTGCTGAGCCAATTAAAGTGTCAAAGATTATGTTGTCAGATATGTTTTAGAGAAAAAGGATTTTAGACAAATGTCCTATTTTTTAGCGGCCATGAAGTCACATGGGTGCATACTTAAGTGGCCGGTTGAATTAATTCGTAAACTTCAGACGTAGAACATCAAATTATCTGAAATTTACAATCGTATTCAATACATTCACTATGGTCTTAAAAAAGTCAAGCAAAACCACTTCTCTTTCGACGGGTTCCGCGTCGACTACACTGGAAGTAAAAATTTCGGATCTTTCAGCTTCTGAGAAGAGAAGATTTGATAGCATGTACAAAGAAATGAAAAAAAGTTTTAATTTTTATAATAAACCGTTCGGTGGAAACGATGCATTTAGATTTGTCTTTGGTATTTTCAAACGGTTGACGAAGGCCGAAAAAAAGTATTCTGAAAAGAAGAATGTTATGGGCCGCACGTATTATTTTCTAGAATTTCTTAAAGGAGAAGACGGGCTGGCGTCCATAAAAGAAGACCATTTTTTGTTCGAATTTGCTAATAATTTACTTGAAATGCCAGAAACTGCGTTATTCGATATCGTTAATAATGCGTTCGGCATTCAGTTCGTTGATTAAGCAACCGGCTCGGGAAAACCCTGTCGTAGCTAATCGTGCTTTCAAGTTAGTTAGGGCGTTGGCAAATTAGCATAAGGAGTAATTGTTCGTTTAGCCGCGAAAATTTTAAGTAAAATACGTGTAGCCTGTTTTCTAGGTCCTGTTGACAAAGTCTCGTAACTAGATGTGTGCGGCTGCGAGATTGAGGAACGCGGCAAAGGATCTTTTGGATTTGTCGTACCGGGTGGCAATCCTTCGGAACTGTTTGACCTTGTTGAACATTCGCTCGATCTTTTTCTGTCCTTGTAGGTCCGGAAGTCGCAAGATATAGGTTCCCTGCGGTTTGACTTTAGCGGAATGACAGGGCTGATCCCTGCCTCGCTCAGAAGGAAGCAACGCTTCGATCAAATCCCATTCTGCGTCCGTTAAATCGCAATGTGCCAAGACTGCCTCCTAAAAGACAGTTTTGAATCACAGCTCATCTGATTTGGAAAGCTACTTAGTCAACAGGACCTAGACAAATTTCAAGAACGTGACAGAAGCTGAGAAGCGAATGAACTTTAACAGATACAAAAGCTGGTCAGGAATTATAAAAACTAAGATAGTACGATGGGGTGAACACCTAAACATAAGATTGTCTCGTGCGGATTACGGAAGTGCGTTTGGCCCAAGGACTGATTTTATTTTTCTCGTTGTTTTGGCGGACAACTTGATACTTGGATGGGTGATTGTCATGGCAAACGCTCCGTTTTGGTTGAGTCGGTCGGGGGTTAGACTGGAACAGAAGCCAGCTTCGCGCACCATCAAGTCGATGGCTCCTGCCTTGTATGGTTCTTCCTTGAGAGAAAAATAAGCATCTCGGCGATGAGTAACGCATACCTGACAGAAAGACCAAGTTAAGCAACCATAGCGCTCGGGCTTGGGATCTACCTTCTCGATAATTGATTGGAATTGATTTCTCAAGTCTTGCGAAGCTCTCTTTCCAAGCCCATAGCAAAGTTTGATCTTGTTTGTATCTAGTTTGGGAGGCATTTTTTGTAACTTCCAGCCGTTCATGTACAACCCATCTCCGAGCTTGGCTTGAAAGAGCCTGCTATCAGCCGGCTGATATGCGATAGCGAAAACGACTGTTCCACCTTCTTTCAAGTAAACGACAACAGCGTATGGGCCTTTTTTCTTGATGTAGTTGTTGGAGCCATCGATCGGATCAATCACCCATTGGCGCTGGTGGCCTGTGGTTGCAGTCGGGAAACTCATTCCGCACAAGTCTGTTTCTGCCCCCTCTGGGTAGTCATCTTGTCTTACATATAACTGGTTTGGATCCAGTAGCTTCAGCTTGACGTTGAAACTTTCTTTTTGGAATGCCCCGGCAAGGTCTTCTTCACCAACTATTTCATCATTCGGGAATATTCTCTTGATGCCAAGGGCCAGGTAGGCTTGGATAAACGTGTCTTCGTCCGAAACGACCTCCCCATAGTTCTTTTTGCGGCCCTCGAGGTCGTTGTGAGCTGTGACTAGAAGGTATTCTCCCGCGAGTTTGACAATGGGGATGACACTATCGGGGGAAGGTAGGCTCGAAGATGTCGCCATAACAGTAGCAGTGATGAGCGATGGAAAAATTTGTCGACTGAGTATGTTGTGGTGGAGAGGTTGAAGGCGAATTGAGTTCGATCCGGGAGGTGGAAAATACTCTTCGCTGAGATTTATTTATTGCGCAAATATTTATTCGTGTAAGTTCTTTGGTATCTCTGCATTTCGAATTAATTTGATTTTTGTATTCGATGTTACGTGTCAGTGATTGGCCCCAGTTGAGTGGTCCGTTTTGATTGTTAGTGCATGACTGGACTTCGGTCCATTGCAGCTCTCAAATTGCGGAACAGGTGATCATAGCCGGGTCTCAGGTCTCTACAGTGGTTTTGCACCAAACCATACCGCGAGGGAGACCGACTATGGCCGATGCCAGCTGACCGACAAGGACTTCAACCTGCCGCAACTTCGAGACAATTTCTTCCGGCTTATGGCGTATCGTAGACATCTATGATCCTCCGTTTTCCTAAACATAACGGCGGACCACTTTAAAGGGGGAGGATCATCACAATAATTTATTTCCAAACTCGAGAACTGATTGGTGCGTCGAATAGAATTGTCACATCTAACTCAACGAAATTTTTGCGCTATCGGTGAGGTGTAACTGTCGGATAGCACGACTAATTAGTGGCCGTACAAATCGTATCGGGCTGATTGCAGGAGGCAGTTCTACCCTCCAACTATACCCTTGATTGTACCCTGCCAATGACAGACCAATTGTGACGGACGCGAAGCTTCCACGCGATTCCGCGTTGGTGAATAATTCAAGGGGCGATGGATCAGCATTTCATTACAGTTTGGTCGGGTGAAACGTGCAGACTTCATGTCGAACAGCTCGATGGAAGCTCATTGAGCTTACCTACGATCTACTCATCCTCCTTCAACAGAGTTATAATAATTTCCAGGGAGGCTTCGCAGTTACGCGATCAGTACACTCCACAAAATCCACTTCCTCCCAACTGCATCATCATGCAAGTTGTTTTCGCCTCCGAAGTCGAGTTTCCTTACCGTGCATTCTTGCCTCACATTCTGGCCACATGGGACAGTCGATATTTCAGCAATGCTTTCACTGACTGGGAGGCCCGCGAGAATTGGCTTTCATCAATCGAGAAGTTGGCTGACGGCACTGAGCCAGCACTACGAGCACTGCCTGAGGAGTGGCAATCCCAAGTCCGTCATCTAGCGGGCAAAATCCATCGTGAGTTGACAGCCTTCGAAACTCCTGAATGCACAACTTGGATGCGTTTTTGGCCCGCCCTCTTGATCGCCATGAGCGTGTCTGTGTCGCATTCATTCTTTAAACTCGGCGAAGTTGCCTTTCCGCCCAGGTCTGTGCCCTACTATTCAGTCAACGTTGTCCTCGGAACATTGTTCTTGGTTTCACCTAAAGTAACACCGGCTGCATGCTGGCGATTGTTCGTCAATTTCGGATCAACGCTTCCGGTCTATACAATACTTTACTTTATCCCTGCAAATGTTGAAAAACTTAAATACCTGTATGAACGTACTTGGTACAATATTCTGGCTACAGCTCTGACAATACTCGTTGTCTTCTTCGTTCAATTCTTTAGGTATGTAAAGAACTTTGTTATTGCCAATGGACCATCGCAAGGTCCTTTCGCATTGCGCTGGCAACCGATTTGTCCCGCAATATCCCAGGAAGATATGTTGGACTGTCTCAGGAGAGTTGAAGACCCTTTTTGGAGTTTTTCGAGTGGAGTGTCTCGTTGCCATTGTGACTACATTTTCAGCATGCGGCTCGGAATGGTGAAGGGTGAATGGTTCCCTTATCTGCTGGAAATTCTAAACAAGACATTGAACAAGAAAAACCGCTTGTTGCGCGAAGGGGAAAGAACATCACTGCATGGGTACTCGTCGGTCCTAGCCTTGCACAAAGCCGAGACCTACTCCAAATATGTCATGAATGTTTTATTCTTCGTCTTTGGTGTCGCCAATCTGGTCGGTTTGACAGTGCGCCGTCAATACGGCTCTGCTGGTCAGACAATCTTTGCCATGTTTTCTGTCGGTATCTACCTTGGGATCAAGACTGTGAAGCAGGGAGTTCCCCTAGATGACTTCAACAACTATATTTTCCCGCACCTTGGTTTCATGCTGGTCTCGTTTCTAGCTGTGACTTTACCTTTATTGGTAGCACCTGACTGGTTCGACGGTCCCTCAGAAGCCTTCAAATGGACGTTGGTAGGTGCGCTTGCTTACTATTATCTTGGTGCGGGGTTGCTATCACAGTTTGCTGATGCAGTGTCTCTTTGCTTACGCAATAAGAATTCTTCTCGCGCCGTGACCCCCAAGCACGCCGTTTAAGTACTTTGTTTTTGCATGGTAAAATTCATTTTCCGTTTATAGGGAACGATTGTCTTGAATAGACACTGTCAGCTTTTCTTGCCCGTCTGAAAAAAATTTTGGCGGTCGGGGTTTAGCCAATGATCAAATAACAAAAATTGCTTTTACTATTACTTTAGGATCGAAGAATAGTTTTGAACGGCTTTTTCCTGGAATTGATCAATATTCTGAACCGTCAGAGATCAAGGAAGAAACGGATAGATATCATTGAAGCAATGGTCTCCTTAATTATGAAGATAAGAGTTGAATAATATTGATAAACTGCCTTAAATTATAGATCACTAGCCAGTATTTATTTTGTTTGAAGATATTTATCTGAAAATGTATTCGGTTTTGCCATTGTTGGCGGTTCGCAGACCTGCACCCTATGCGGTGTGCTTTTATGCAATTACACACAAATGTTGACCATATTGACTTCTGTATTTGTACCCGTCGAACGGCCCAAACCATTTGATTGCGCAAGTAGTGGAAGGCACAGGTTCAAACACTCGAAGACTGTTTACACCTGCAAGTGCGGACGTGGCACGAGCCTCGTCACGTAGCTTGCAGATCCTGTCAGTCGGAGTCAGATGCGGCCACAGAGGTGGTCGCGGGATTTCGGACCAGTTGCTAAGCTGTAGCGACTGACGAAGGAATACCCCAAATGACGAGGCGGAAACGCTATTCGGCGGAGTTCAAGGCCAAGGTTGCGCTTGATGCCATCCGCGAAGAGTTGACGACGGCCGAGCTGGCCAAGAAGTACGGTGTCCATCCGACAATGATCAGCGGATGGAAGAAAACGGCAATTGAGAACATGGCATCGGCATTTGGCAGCGCGGCGTCAGCCGAGCCGGCAATTTCCAAGGAGGATGTCGAGAAGCTGCATGCGAAGATCGGCCAGTTGGTCGTGGAGCGCGATTTTTTGTCGGAAGCCTCCAGTCTCATCCTCGACGCTGGAGGCAAAAAGCGGTGAAAGCGGATCTTCCTGATCTTAGCGTTCGGCGGCA
>NZ_CANMNP010000031.1 GCF_947499295.1 uncultured Roseibium sp. | reverse complement strand
CGGACAGGCTTGTGAGTGGAACACCCTGCTCTTCCAGGCGAAGCTTCGCCCCTTGCAGCACTGTCACGAGCTCATCCAGAGCCGCCGGTGCCTTTGCTCCGGCACCATGAAGCATGGCGGACAAGCTTGTGAGTGGAACATCCAGCTCTTCCAGGCGAAGCTTCGCCCCTTTCAGTGCTGTCACGAGCTCATCCAGAGCCGCCGGTGCCTTTGCTCTGGCACCGCTCAGCATGGAGGAAAATGTTTGAGACGGAACACCCAGCCTGTCCAGGCTTGGGCTGGCCTCTTCAAGCACTTTCACGAACTCATCCAGTACCTCCGGTGTCTTGGCTCCGGCACCATGAAGCATCGAAGAGATATTGCGGATGGAGAAAAGCCCGTCAGGACCTGTAAGTCGGTTGAGATCATCGACCTTGTCAAGAAGCTTTAATACAATTGCAAGATAAGTGTCATGACCTCCTCTTCGGTTTCCGTAGATGCTTGTAATGGTCGCAGCACTGATCCCGCTTAGTTGTTTCTCAAGATCTTTGAACTCTTGTAGATCTTTAATTGCCTGAATGTCGAAAGAATTCTTTTTACGCCGCTTTGCGCTGGGTTCTGGACCTGGAGACGAAGACCGCAGCGATCCCGATCCTCCCGGAACGCCAAAACCCTCATGAAACCGCTCCTGAAGCAAATTGGTCGCCTCGGCAAATACCCGTTCTTGCCGGCTCGAAACGTTTTGTAATGCTGCGGCATCCACCAAAGGCTCTTGCGCCTGCCCCCTTTGTCGCAAATCGGCATGATTGACTACCGGAGGAGACGATGGCCGGGCCGTTGAGCCACTGCGATCAATTGGAAAATCGTTCATAGCTCTTATGCAAAAGCTTTGTGAGAAAATGAACAAATAACATAATATGATCGTGCCTGATGAGCCCCACCTGAGTGGCCCGCTTTGATTGTTAGCGCATGACTGGGCTGGAGTTCACCCCGATTTTAGTATCCACGGCTTGGAGGAAACCCCTCGTCTTGCGACACTACCTTCCTCGGCCTACCTTGCAACAAACTCACAGGGCCGATTTGAGCCGTTCGGCAACATTGATGTTGTGATACACTTTTTGATCGTCGAGATCAGAGCTGAACAGGTCTAAAGCTCCTTTCGTATCACCGTTTAACGCCTTTACGAAAGCCGTGTTCTGACGCACCGTTGAGTTGTTCAGAGCCGACGGAAAGAGGTTCGTAAAGAGTCTATCGCCTTCAATTCGGTTGCCGCTCAACGTCTGAGACAGCGCAAGGTTATTGAGCGCAGGGATGTTGTCTGCATCATGTGTTAATACCTGCTCGTAATAATTCTGAGCTGTCTCGTGTTGGCCGAGTATGTCGTATGCGACGCCCACACCGTTTAAAACAGCGACGGACTGGTTCTTTTCCATCAATATGCCAAACAGTTGGAGAGCCAATTCGGCGTCATTCTGGGCTAGGGCAACGCGTGCATTCCCCAGATGGCCTTTATCGGCCTCGCCGAGCTGAATTGCTCTGTCATAGTGCGACCGGGCCTTGAGGAAAGCCCCCTGATCGAAATAGGATTCTGCAAGAGCAATCTGCACCGACGCCGCATCGGGATTATTCTCAGCTACATTTTCCAGAATTCGAAAGCCGCGATCATATTCGCCGCTGCGGACAAATTGTTCACCGACACCGATCTGAAACTCATAGCCGGGATCATTAACATTTTTCGAGCAAGCCAGGAGAAAAACGACAGGCACCAAAAACAGGAAAAATGTGCGCTTCGACCGGTGCGAAGTGTTTGATGAAGGGGGATTGGATGAGGCGAGCTTCAAGATCTTTTCATACATGTCGAAACTCATACGATTCGGGCTTGTTATCTCGAATTCGTAAATTGTTAATGTGCGATCTGAGTGAATAAAATAAAGGGCTTTTGCAAATAATTGTGATCTTGTTCAGATTGGTCTTGTCGTAATGGAGCGGGTCAGATTGTTGCTCTGAGCGGGTTATTGTCTGTAAGCTCCGCAAATTTCTTGTCTTTATTGCCTGTTGGTTGATGCATTCATGATTTTTGCCATACCCGCGCCGGAACGTGGAGGCAATTCCTTGCCTGTTACAGCCATTTCAAAAAAATCTTTCGCAACATCTGGCATGTAGATCACACTGTTTTTGTTGGATTTGAATTTCGTGAGCAGACGCGGAACGTTTTCTCCAGCCGCTTTGATCATGACATGAGGCAATCTTTTTTGATCATCCCAGTTGATGATCGCCACAAGGTGCTCACTTGAATAAACAACATGTGTAACCTCAGACAGCATTGGTGCAGCCGCATCTTCGCGAGCGATGGACGATCTTTGATTTTTTATTATCGGGTTGCCATAGATGTCCTTGTTTTCGCGTTTCACTTCATCTTTGGTCATGCGCTGTTGTTTGCGAAAGATGTGGGCTTGCATTTTCACGTCGATAACGGAGAGAAATAGTTGCGACAAAACGGCCACGGCGACGAGTATCTTGAGCTTGAGTAGGAGTTCAATAGCTATGCAGTCAATTCCGCAGTAAACATTGCTCATTGTGCGCCGCAAGTCAGCGAACAACAGGAGGTAAAGCGTAACACTGAGCGTGATAAAAAAGAGCAACAATCGACCCAGATTGACCAGTGCTTGCATTGAAATGATATTCTGAAGTCCGCTTACCGGATTGATCTTTTTCAGGTCCGGCATCAACGGTTCAAGTGAGTAGTTGAAGTTATTCATCGCCAAGCCGAATAAGATTGTCGCAAGTGCTACGCTCCCGACGAGAGAGTAGACTGTAATCGCCACCTGCCACGCAATATCCGCCAATGCGGTTTGTGCAGCATCGTAATCGGAAAAGCTCAGGTCGAGAACCTGTTCTGTGAAGGTTTGCATTTGCATAGACAGGGTTTCAAAATACAGCCAGATCAAAGTAAATCCGGCAAACAGGGAAAAAGTGTCAACCGCGCTCTTCTTTGGTGCAATCTGTCCTTTTTCGCGGCTGTCTTGCAGTTTTTTGTCCGTCGGTTCTTCTGTTTTTTCTCCGCTGTCACTCATGTTTCAGGACACCCTCCATTGTATTTAGCGCGCCGGAAAAGGTGTCGAATACTGCAGGAAATGCTATTTCAACATAGAATACGAGCAAGACGAGTAGGATGGCCGATTTAACTGGCATTGCAAAGGCAAGCGCGTTGAGGGTAGGGGCAACCCTTGCGATTAATGCAACACCGACATCACCGAGGAACATGAAGCCGGCAATTGGCAGAGCTATCAGCAGAGCTGAGAACAAAATTGTGCCGGCCATGCGCAGGAACAACATGATGCGGACTTGGTCGATAGGCGGAATATCACCCCCGGGAGGCCATAGAACCATGGAGTCCATAAGCAACCAGGTTACGATGAGGAAACCGCCATTGGCGAAAAAGTACCCGGAAAAAATCTGAGATAGGAGAATTGCCGTTGGCGTGGTTTGGGCGTTGAAAATGATATCGAAGTCTTCCGCGGTTGTTGCCCCGCGCTGGGTGTCCAAGATCACACCGACCACCTCGAGACCGCGTATCGGCAACCACACCAGGATTCCAAGAAAGATCCCAAGCAAAATTTCCTGTATCAGAAATCCGATGAACTGCAATGCGTCAGGTTCAGTGCTGCATAGCGTTTCGAACGTACGCGGCAGAGCAAGTGTGGTCAGGGCCATTACCAGACCCAAACGCACGAGGACTGGCATGGACCGTGACCCGATGATAGGAGACAAAAAAAAACGCCTGAATGCGGGTGGCTACAAGGACAATCGACTGAATGAGCGCATCAAGCTGCGCTCCGTCGTAGATTGGTTGGGGAAAGAAATATCCATTCGAGAAATTCACAACAAAAGTACCTGATCAAATATACTTTGCATGAACTTCATCATTTCCGAAGAAATCCAGTCGGCCATTATGGCCATTGTAATCAGCATTGCTGTGAGTTTGGCCACGAAGCCGAGTACTTGTTCCTGCAATTGCGTGGCTGCTTGGAACAAAGCGATAATCAGGCCGACAGCCGTCGCCATCAGGAGCATGGGCATGGACAGGTAGAAAATCAGCGCTATGGCGATTTTCGCGTTGAAGACGATGCTTGCGGCATCCATTGTCGGCTCCCTAGAGATAACTTAAGATCAGCGCGTGGAGCAGCCTCGACCATCCGTCGACAGCGACGAATAGAAGCAACTTGATCGGCAATGAGATCATCATGGGTGGGACCATCATTGCCCCCAGGGCCAAAAGAATGTTGGAGACCACCATGTCGATGACCACGAATGGCAAAAACAGCAGAAAGGCGATCTGAAAAGCGCGGGAGATTTCTGAAACCACATGGGCCGGCAATAGCAAAAACAGATTGTCCGCAACGATGTGCCGGCTGAGATTTTCCGGCCACATTGCCTTTGCAGCCTCCATGAAGAACTTCAAGTCCTGATCGGTAGAGTGCTTTGTCAAATAGACCTTCATATTCAATGTCACGACTTCGAACGCGCTCATGGCGTCTTCCAGTGAATTCATAGAAAGATTTCGATCTCGGACTTCCGTGAGGATAGCATCTCCCACGGGGACCATAATGAAAACCGTCAGGGTCATCGCGATCGAGTTCAATACCAGTCCAGAAGGGGCTTGCTGCACACCAAGGGCATTTCGCAAAAGCATCAGCACGATCGAAATTTTCGTGTAGGCCGTGCCCATCACCACGAAAAATGGGAGGAGCGAGAGCGCCATAATCGCCAGAAAACTGGGATATACGGCCGGCAAGGGTATTTCCTGGCCATTCATGAAAGGGCCAAGCGCGGCCAACTGACAAAATGGAGCCCAAGAACATCGCCAATTAGAACGAGTTCGCCGCGACCCATCGACCGACCGTCAATTCGGATGGTCAGAGGTGCATTGAGGTCAAGTGTGGTTTGCAGAACCGTGCCTTCGCAAATCTCGCTTAGCGCAAGTAAGTCGAGATTTACCTCGCCAAGTTCAACATTGAGTGAGACCCGTACCGAACTGAGTTTAGGGTCCATTGAAGGCCTGTTTTCATCAGCCGCTGAGGCGGCTTTCCCCGATATTGCGTTTTGACCTACCTCTGGTTCCACACGCACCTCAGCCTCCGCTTCGGTCTCTGTTGTTTCATCGTCCTCTGCTTCGTTTTCTGGACCTGGTTGAATTTCTTCGGAATACCCGTCACTCATGCCGCCTCGCACTGGTTTGTCGTGATCTTCCCCAGTTTGGCCGCCTTCGGTACTATGGGCTAATTTGTTTGAGTTATGTTTGCTGGTTCTGTTCAGCGGAGAGCAACGGCAGATAAGTTTTTCTGGACGGTTTGGTGAGATTTCGAATGACCAGCGGCCCAAAAAACCCCCATCACCCTGGAGACATATACCCTGCCGGCAATTGGTTTGTAGAACCAGCACACAGCCCTCTGTAAGCTCATTAAATTCATGAAGGAAAATCTGGCGCTGAAAACCCAAGCGCAACCCGGTCGGCATGTCCTGCCAAAGGGGCGCTCTCCTTGCACGAAGGTCCTCAGGCAGGCGGCTCCCGTCGAAACGATCTATCATCACACCCCAGTTGTGACGAGTGTCTGAAACTCTTGCCTTTCCGGCCAAAACGAAGGGAAGGGAAACAGCGGCGGGATTCTGCAGCATTTCTGCATCCTCGACAATGAAGCGATCCCGCAACAATGGAGACTGCGATGACATTTTCTCGCAGATAAATGTCGCGATTAACTTGGGCTCGTTTACGACCTCAGACGTTTCGTTTAGCCAGCCCGGCAAAAGCGTTTCCATCAACTCTTCCACCAACGCCCGGTCCGCGAATAGACGAAGTCGGGCAAAGTCGCTGCGTAGGTGCATGACAAAGGGCAGCGTCTGGTTCTTTGCCGGGCGTAAATCTGTCAGCACAAGCTCAGGACTGGTCCTCTCCTTTGAGGTTTGGCCGCCGGGAAGTCGGGCCTTAATGGCAGAGTTGCATAGTCCAAGCAGCCAGTTTCTGGCATCCACCTTCCCGGATTCCAATTCGCGAAGGTCTCGGAGTGGCGCCTGTTCGAATGCGGGTCCATTGGATTGGCTGGAAGCACGGAATGTGGGAAATTTATGCGGAACGGTCATGACAAATCCATCGCATGGCCGTTAGCATGTCGACGGTCTCATCAAGCATCCGTTCGTCGATCGCCCGATCCTGCAGCATGGCTCTTTCTTTCAGTTGATCGGCTAGTTGCGTGAGCCGTTCCTGGTTGTTCTGCGCCTCTCGGCGTTTTCTGCGTGCTCCGTCTAGTTCCTTTTCCGCCGCTTGAAGCGCTTCACGAGCCAAGCTCAGATTGTGTGCCAATACCCGAGCCTTATCTTCCGCGTTCTTGAGCGCTTTCTCGAGCCGATAAATGGCTTGCGTTGTGATTTCTTTTTCGACAAGTTCGGTGAGGAGATCGAATTCAAGGGATTCGATCTCCTTCTTGTAGGCTGCCACTGCATCGTATGCCTCGGATACGGCGTTACGGTTTTGCTCACACATTGTGACTGCATTCCGTTCAGCTCTGCGCAAACGAACAATGCGGGATTGCCGGATCCCAGCGATACGCTCCAAGTCATGCATGACCAAATTGCTCCTTGAAAGTCTCAACGGTGCTTTCGAAGGGGGCGTTGGCATGCATGTTTTGCCGGAGAAAGGCCCTGATGGCGGTTTGTTTCGCTATGGCATTGTCCGCTTCACGATCCTCCCCGCGGACATATTCGCCGACACGTAGCAGCAATTCAATTTCCTGATACTTAGCCATCATGTTGCGGAACTGCGACGCTGCTTCCTGCTGTGTCTGGTCAGTTATCGCGCTAAAGACGCGGCTGGCACTTGAGAGAACATCAATAGCTGGATAGTGGCCGGATGCCGCCAGTTTTCGCGATAAGATAAGATGACCATCCAAGAGTGAGCGCACTTCGTCGGCGACCGGTTCTGTCATGTCGTCACCTTCCACGAGCACAGTATAGAGCGACGTGATCGAGCCTGCGGACGTTTTGCCGGCACGTTCCAGCAGCGACGGCAGCAATTCAAAAACGGATGGCGGAAAGCCTCGGCGCGTCGGCGGTTCCCCTGCAGATAGACCGATTTGCCGTTGTGCCCTGGCAAAGCGGGTTAGACTGTCCATCAACAACAGGACGCGGGAGCCGTTGTCTCTGAAGTATTCGGCAATAGCAGTGGCCGTGTAGGCTGCCTTGACCTGTTCGATCGCAGGGCGGTCTGACGTCGCAATCACGAGCACCGATTTTGCCATGCCTTCGGCACCCAATTGGTATTCAACAAATTCACGCACTTCGCGGCCGCGTTCCCCAATCAGGGCGACAACGCAGTGGTCGTATGCTGCGAAACGAACCAACATAGACATCAAAGTGGACTTGCCGCCACCTGCCGCTGCAAACACGCCGATTCTCTGTCCTTCCCCCAGGGTCAATGGACCGTCGATAGCCCTGATACCTGTCGGAAAAGGTTTGTCGATTACAGGGCGCTGCATGGGATCCGGTGCGGCCGCCAGGGAGGGGTAGGCTTCTTTGCATGGCTCAAGCCGCCTGCCGTCAATCGGCGTTCCAACTGCGCTAAGCAATCTGCCCAGAAGCTCTGGTCCGACCGGAACTTCGAAACGACGTTTATGGGGGTCGATTCTGGATCTCGCCGAAACCCCCTCCAGGCTGCCAAAGGGCGTCAGCAATGCTTCTTCACCCTCAAAACCCACTACCTCCGCCAGAACGGCATCCTGACGTGTTTTCGAGATCGAACAAATCTCGCCGATGGAGAAGTTACCTGTCGCCCTGAGCAAAGGGCCGGCAGCTTTGCGTACTCGGCCTGAAGATCGGAATCCCTGAAACCGGGTAATACGCCGTTCAAGGCGTTCCCGGTTCTGCTCGATCTCGTCGCTAGCAACCTGGTCTTTCAATCTTCGGGCTCCATTGCAGTATTTTTGGCTTCAATCGTCATTCGGGAGATCCTCGTCGTTGCCTTCCCGTTGGTTGCCCTCGAAATCAGCATCGTGTTGTTCCCGCACATACCGGGTCATTGGCTGAGAAAGGGACAAGGCCTCGACGAGTTGTGCGATCACGACCGGAATACCGACCGTTATGATTTCACAGGCGGTGTAGATTTCGCAGTGATCCTGTTCTACCTCGTCGTCGGTTTCGTATAGAATTTCGAGATCAGCCTCATCATCAACTGCGGCCGAGCGCCACATCTCAATCGCATTACGAAGATCATCTGCGTTTCCTGGATGGCAAACGATCGAAATGGTTTTGTCCAGACGTGCCTTTTCCAGCACTTCCCCGACAATGGCCCGAAATAATTTCGGCTTGGGGACATGTGCGAATATTCGTTTGAGGCAAGTCTCGATAAGACCCGTCACCAGCTCTTCAAGGGCGTCCTCTCTGCTTTTGAGTGATTGGGTGGCAACTAGAAGAACGTCAAGCCCTTGCCGCAGACCCTCAGCATGGGCTTTCGCGCGAATGGCGGCGAGCTCGTCATGTAGGTTTTCGCGCTGTTCCCGCTCCCATCGGAGCGTTTCTGCGATCAGATCACCGGATCTTATCATGTCCTTGAAGACCGTCGGCGGAATGACATAACCCTCCGACAAACGCGCAACGCGCACAGGTGATACGGTTCTCATGTGCCGACTTCCGGTTTGCTTGAATCGCTTGCGTTTGGCTGGCGGATCGCCAGTTCCACCGCCTCTTTCAAAATCTCGACTGCCGGTTCGTCGTGCAACGACCGAGCTGATTTCACGATCCTTGGTGGCATCGTCAATGCCATGCGTTGGAGATAGGCAATGGGCAGGAGACCCAGTATATAACGTTGATAGATCTTCGCTAACGGCTTGAGCAGCTTGACTTCCGCATACGGACAAAGCGGCACATGAACAAATGCTGAAAGAGATTTACCCGCGAGAAGGTGGCTCACCTCATCGAGTCCCGTCCATTTGAGAAGATCGCGCATTTTTTCCGGATCGGTGATGCGCAAAACAAATTTGGCGTGGAAGAGAACCGTAATCCTCCTTGCCAGCAATTCTACTTCCGCTTTTGATAGTGAAGCTATCAAGAGAAACATTTGTTCGTCTTGCTCTGGAAGGCGCGGCAATTTCTGTAGCCGGCTTGTAACCCACTCATTGATAAGTTGTCGCGTCTTACCATTTTCCAGAAATCCCATCAGCACATCGATATTGCGTATCTTGAGAAATGATTGCAGCGAGCGGGGATTACAGTAGCTCACTGGAAATCCGGCGAAATCGGCCGCTGCGATCGAACGGGAAGGCGTCATGGGGCTTCGCTCTTCCTAGGTGTTGCGCGGCTGTTTTTGAGCGCGAGCATGCAGATACAAGCGAGGCCGACAAAGACAATCGCCGCCACCACAATCACACCGCGCAGAAGCGATACGCTGCGCTCGTGAACTATCAGTCCTGCGAAACTAACCAGACGGGTGTCTTTAACTATCGGAGTAACCGGCGTGAGCAAAACATTCACACGCTCGTACTCAAGTTCATTGACGGCGAAGGAAACAAGCTGCTTGATCTTCGGCACGATTGTATCGTTGATCAAAGCCGTGTCCATTTGCACCATCACGGCAGCCGTTGGTTTTGGAACCTCTTCGAACGGTTTTTCCTGTTTGACCTGAGCAATATGAACATCGGCCGCAATAACACCCGGCAGCGAGGCTATTGTTCCGGATAACTGTTGGGAGATCGCGTGATTGTAGCGAATCCATTCTTGTGTCGGGCTCGTCACAATACCGTCGCCGGTAAAAGCGTCAGCAACGCTGGTGTATTTTCGCTGTGGCAGACCATGAGAACGCAGCAGTTCAACGGCGACCGCAAATTGGTCCTTGTCCACGAGCAATTTGAACCTGTTTTCTTCAGTAGCCTGCTTTTCAGCGAGAATGCCGTTGGAAAGTAGCTTTGCAAGCGCCTCGTTTGCATCTTCCTCCTGCAGGTTAGAATTCAATTCCACTTTGCAGCCGGCAATTGCGAGCAGAAGCAGGACAAGCACGAATCTGGCGTGGGTGCGGCACCATCTCGCCATTTCGCGGCAGAAAGAACAAACAGCGTATTTTGCTGACTGAGACATATGTGGATTTAGAATTGGCCGTCATTAGTTGGAGGACAAAATCTGATTTATTCCGGTCGTCGCTTTTTTCAGAAGTTGTATCGAAAATTGGATTGATGCTTTTCGAGACTGGGAATCGATGTATTTGTTTATGTATTGCCGTTGGTTCAAGTAAGCTGTCTCCGTGAGTTCTCGGGCTTTGGCCAGTTTTTCAAGAGCCATTGGATCGTTAGTACGGTTCTCGGCATCGTTGAAATAGTCGGTAACCGCTTTGGGCACCGTCGGCATCCTGGCGCTGGGTCCGTAGAAGTTTCCAAGATCCTGGCTGAGATACAGTTCAGTGTCCCGAATATGATGCAGAAGCGAGTTTGCGACCTTATCAATGCTTGAAGTTCCGCCTGGGGTGCTGTCCTGCGCCGGTGCGCTAGTCGTTTCCATAGGAAACCTCATCTTCGTTTTGGCCGCGCATCTTGCTGTTGCGCGTTTCGAATCGGCGATCTGTGCCGGGACGCCTGAGGGTGTTGAGAGTGGCCACCACCATGTGGCGCGCACTTTCCTTTTGAATGTCGCCGTCGCGAATATAGGCCTTACCCAGATCGCGCGCACGTTCCACGTGTCCCAATTTCGCAACTAAATGAAGATGAAATGCGATTGCGTCTTCGCGGCCGTTCTGTGTTTCGAACACATTGAAGGATTCCAGCGTCTCCAAAGCAGTTTCAGCATCGCCGATGGAGTCGAGATAGACTGCTTCCAACAAGCAAGCGCTCGCGTCTGTGGGATCTTCTTCCTTGAGTAACTCGACAATATCGGCGATTTCGCCGCCAAAACCATGGGTAACCGCCATCAGAGCAACATTCCCTAGAACGAAACGGTCATCTGCATTCAAAAGAGGATCAATATCGTTCAAAGACCTATCTCCTTTAAGGCACCGGCTACAGAAACTGTAATTACCCGGTCCGTTACCTTTTCAAGCGTGAAATGATTGCGGAAAGGCTCTCCGGTTCGTATCACGCCATCTCCCTTGAGCACGATGTAGGGCTGCTCCCCAGACCAAACGGCTACGATGTCGTCTTTAAAAGCGCGCCATCCGTCTTCGGGCCGGAACCTGAACCTGACCTCTGATATCGAAGAAATGTCTTCTGACAGCACTTTTGAAATTCTCTCTTGCAAATCCGCGTCTGGCACATCGCCTTCCACATGGAGTTGGCTACCTTTCACCGCGACGTTCTGGATGCGAAACTTGAAGCCCTTCAGGATTTGCTCTGCTTGGCGTTCAATATCCCGTTCGGACGGTGCCATCGCAACGGTTACCGCCGGCACGGCGGCGTGACGGGAAATAGTGCGCGGTTTCACGCCTGAATCCGCCGACCTATGAGTTGTTTCCCGCATTGGCTGGGTGGTCGCAGTCGGCGGTTTCTGTGCGCTGAGGAGTGTCGAGCCTGTAGGAAGGACCAGTGCCAGCGACGCGAGCAGGGTTCCGATAGCCAAAGCGCTCCAAACGACCCTTGGAACCGGTGCCAATATTCGGGCCGCTGAGCCGCGGATGTCGGCAAAGCAGGTCCTAAGTGCGCTTCTGAGTGGGTGTAGCTCGGGATCGGCGCTCACAGCCGCCGGCTGGCCGAAAACAGTTATCTCAAGATCACCAACAGCAAAGAACTCTCCAAAGGACAACGGCTGAAAGGGCGGGGTCTTACCGGTGTTGCTTTCGCTACTTGAAGCCGAAGTCTCATGGTCCGGTAATAGGGCCAACATGGCTTTACACTCGTCGACTTCCAGTACGAAGTGGCGTGCCTTCACGGCCGGTCCCAACAGCATATAGTCACAATCAAGCCCGGAACCAAAGACATGCTTGCCGGCCTCCAGAAGCAACGATCTGCTGCATCCGTTACTATCTTCGATTTTGACAAGGGTCCTGTCACCGGGGTTCTTCATCGCGTTCATTTGGATGTCTGCTTTTGGGTCACGTGCCGCAGGATTTGCTCTGCTCGACTGAATACATGTACGCAGCGACCTAGGCGCTCGGACAGGTGGTCCTGGCCTTCAACAGATGCCAAACGGCCCATACAGTTGTCACGTCGGTATGACAGATAGTTTAAAACGGCGACCGTGCCCCCGAGCCGCTTTTCATGGATAATCTGTTCGAAAGTAACGTTTCTTCCTTGGAAGAGGGTGTTGCCGCTTTGCATGATGTTGAAAGCCCCTTTCGGTTCTTCGATAGCAGGCAGTAAAGATGGCAATAGTGTTATCAACCAATTCAAAATCCAAAAGAACAAAGCCACTCGGGGAAACGGCGCCGGGCCTCACCGGCATGTGATTGGATCGAGCTTTTATCTCGTTCAGCCTGTCTATGAGACTACAGGACCGTGTCAGGACCATTTGATTTTCGGTGCTGGAACTTGGCTTTTGGCAGGTGAGGGCGCGTCTGAAATGGTCTTTTTGATATCGTATGCTGCGATCTATTCGACCGGCTGAATGAAACTCACCGGATATATCATCGTGTCCGGTAGAATCTCCTGGTAGCTGAGAGTTGGAATAAAAATATTATGCTTTTGCAAGATCTGGTATACTGAGCGCCGTATATCTTGCTGGGTGATGAGTACCGGATTGCGCCCGATCACAAAATTGCCTCCAGCCATTGTCCTTGCCTGATCGGCAATGTGACTGGACTGGGACGGTTCCATGACTAGGAAGGCAGTGTCATCGCCCGTGCGATGACCTTCTCGCAATCCGGTTTCTAGGCTGGGTGCAAGCAGAATGACGGGTAGGAATTTGTTGGGTGCGTATTTCTGCGTGATGAAATCGCCGATTGCGAAGCGCACGTGCTGCAAGATCTCCAGCGCTTCAGTTTTCTTGAGAGAAGCGCTCAGGATTGCCTCCAGAATCTTGACTTGCCTGAGCGGAGGAATTTGTTCTTCCATCAAACATTGCAGTACCTTGCTGATTTGATTGACGGATAGGTTCTCCTTCAAAGCGTTGACCAGGTCCGGATGGCTCTTGGTGTAAACGTTCAGAAAATCACTGGTGCCGAGAAAGTTAGGTAGCAGTCCCATGTTATCGAGAACCGCGTTTTGGATGTAGGCATTGATCTGACCTATCGGGTCCAGAAAGGACACGTTCTCTGAGGCCAGTTGTTCAGAATGTTCCCGGCGGACAAGCACCCCCTCTTCACCGCCGAAATGGGTCTGAACGGGAATGTCTAGTGTACGGATGTAAGAGGCGTTGCATTTGACGAAGACACAGTCGAAGTCAATTGCTGCTTTGACCACCAAGTTCTGGCGCAGATAAATCTCGAATTCGTCGAGTTCGTTTTCCCTGAATTCATATGTCCAGTATCCCATGCTCATACCGATTTTCTTCTCCAGATCATCGTGCACGAAGTCGAAAATGTCGCTGAACTCGACATTGCTGCATTCCTTGATCCGCCGTGGCAGGATAATATGCAAGGTTTCAGGTTTTCCAGTGCGCTCAGAGAGGTTTTGCCAACTCTGACGGTCGAATTCGTACATTCGATCCCAAGACGCGAAAGCAGAAAATCGTTCCGCCTTGCGCCTGCGATCATTCCAGTAGACGAAACCCGTCATGCCTAATCCGACACATGCGAATATCACCGTCGGGAAACCAGGAATGAAACCGAAAGCAGCAATGACCAAGCCGGAACTCATTATGATTTTGGCGTTTTCAGTGATCTGCTCTGAAATCTCGCTGCCCAAATCAATATCTTTGGGGTTGGTCACCCGCGTCACCATGGTGCCGGCGGACACCGAAATAAGCAGTGCTGGGATTTGCGCGACTAGTCCGTCGCCTATTGTCATCATCGAATAAAGCCGTGCGGCTTCGGTGAATTCCATGCTCTTTTGCGCGACACCGATCGCGATGCCTCCAACGAGATTGATGAACGTAATGACAAGACCCGCCGTGGCATCGCCTTTTACAAATTTCATAGCGCCGTCCATGGCTCCAAACAGTTTGCTTTCTCGTTCCAATACTTGGCGGCGGTCGCGGGCGCTGTGCTCGTCGATCATGCCGGCCCGCACATCCGCATCGACGCTCATTTGCTTGCCAGGCATGGCGTCCAGGGTGAAACGGGCTCCCACTTCTGCAACACGGTCGGCACCCTTCGTGATTACAAGGAACTGCACCACCGTGATGATCAGAAAAATCACCAGGCCGACGACGATATTACCGCCCGTTACCAGCGATCCGAAGGTTTCCACAATCTGCCCGGCATTGCCCTCGATCAAAATCAGTCTCGTTGTGGACACAGATATGGCCAAGCGAAAGATCGTGGTGACCAATAGCAGGGAAGGAAACGTGGAAAATTGTACCGGCTTGTAGAGGTTAAGCGTCATCAGGAGAATGATGATCGACGTTGAAATGTTCAAGGTGATCATGAGGTCCATGGCGACCGGAGGCAGCGGGAGAATCATCATCAGCAGGATCACAGCAAAGACCGCGACCAAAAGCAGGTCCTTTTGTGCGAGTATTCTGTTGGCGAGGCTTATGAACCTGTTCATGAACTGCACGCCTTAGCCATCCCAACCCTTGAAATTTGACCTATTTGATTTCGTCGGAGAATTGGACCGCGGCCGAACCGAGATTGGACGGCGCCGGATCAAGTGGTGGCAAATCTGTGGCCGCATCACCACGCAGCACAGAGAGTTTCTTTCGCTTTCCCTCCTCGATCGATGCCGCGACCTGCTTGATCATGTCGACATATTTGTTCGGGCCTGTCACAACCAGTACGGAGTTTTTGTCATCGATGCTGTGAGCAAACTTGTTTTGCAGAACCTTCAACTGACGAAAAAGGCGCATTATGTCACGGCCATCGTTGTTCTTCAGCGGTATCGCCTCTGTCTTGATGGTATCGATGGGAGCGACATGAAGCACCACTCCGTCGTAGAACCAGATAAAGTCGTGATTAGCCGCGAGTTGATTCAGATATGACACTCTGGTACGGCGAATAACGCTGTCGTCATTTACAATTCCAGACACGGCATCGTCCACGCTGACCTTCGTGTCAATGTTCTTCCCGAAGTACCTCAGAACTTCACTCAGCTTTTGATTCCGGCTTACGAAGGGATAGGGGGACTGAGCACCGGGCAATGGATGAAGATCCTCCGCGTTTGCCGGCACAACAGGAAATACGGCGCAGTACAAAATTGCGCAGAACGCAAAAAGGCACGCATTAATTGTCAAAAGATTCATTCGACGCGGCAAACCCGACAACACAGCCGCCTCCTCAGTAGATAAATCCGACTGCGCCGTGAATGGTTACGCTTTTTCGCCGCGTCTTTAGCCCCACCAAGTATTCCAGATTTGAGGGGGAACGGAAAGCATCCAGTGCGACAGGCTTTCGCTTCGGACGACGAAAATACGCGGTGACGAGAATGATCAGCTCCCTTGATTCGCTTTCCACACGATTGCTGGAAAAGAGGTCGGCCAAACCCCGCGATATCTGGTTTCCCCTTTTTGGCTGGCGAAGCGAGGCCAGGCTCGATTGCTGCGACAGGCCGGCAATCAAAAAGCTCTGCTTGTCTGCCAGCTCGACATCGGTCTTAAACCGTCTCGTGTTCAGGGTGGGGAAGGCGTTTCCGTTGATGGACAGGCTGCTGGGCTCGGTACTGCTTACCGACGAGGCGATGTTAAGCAGTACCTTGTCCTCCTCCAATCGTGCCGGCGTGAACTGTAGCAGCAATCCGACAAATTTGTAGTTCAGGCTGAAATCTCGCGTGTTTCCGTCTGTTGTAAAGCTCGGAACGGGAATTTCGCCGCCAACTTCAAAAATTGCCTGTTTGCCTGACACCGCGCTAAGCGAGGTCTCTGTTTTTACGGTTGCCACCTGGTTGGTAATCAAAAGATCCAGAGTGGCGGACAGTCTGCTGCTTTGGTCTTGAGGGCTGAAGCCCGCAGTAATCGTACCACGGTCCTTCACACCGATGGAAAAGCCGTTGGCAGCGATGAGCGCGTTGATATCCACTCCAAATTGCTCGGCTCGGGTTTTGTTGACTTCCAGCAGCTTCACGTCGAGGCGGACAAGGTTCGATGCCACAACCGTCGTTTCGTCGATAATCGCGGTTTCGGGTACAGCAGCTTCAAGGGAAGCGAAGATACTCTTGCGCACTCGCTCGTTGGAGGTCGCACCGCTGACCAGAATGCTTCCGCGCGAGGAACGAACTGAAAGTGTTTCATCCGGGAAACGGCTCTTAAGCATGTTGCGGATTTCACCGAGTTGGTGGCTTACAACCACCGTGTAGCGGAACAGTTCGTGGCCATTAGTGTCGGTGGCAATGAGGCTGGCGGTGCCGACGGATTTTCCAAATAGGAAGATGGTTTCTTCAGGAGAGTCCTTCACATCGGCGACTTTCGGATCGGATACAAACACCGCCTCAACTGAAGCAGTGTTCGGAATGAGGATCCCCTCACCGATCTCCACATGAAGCGTGCCCTGGCTTTCCGTATTGGTACGATCACCGTTTTGGGCAATAGCCTGAGTCACAGAGACGGAAGCAATCAGTGCGAAAACCGCAATGACCCACATAAGGAAAGAAGGTCCGATATTGGGCGAGCGGCCCGCCCGGCTGGAACATGCCATGGATCTTCTGCCCTTGTCTTTTAAATTTGTACCAAATCAACCGGGGAGGTGCATTGAGGCGACCAGTTGTTCTTCGTTGAGCGATCTTTCAATGTGCGGCCTGCGAATACACAGAGAATTGTTTAGGATATCTGCGATCTTAGAGGATACGCCCACGTTTACGTATCGGCTCACATCGCTAATCGTGTTCATGGACGTCGTCAGTCGCGCGAATTTCTGCGAATTGGTTTCCGGCTTGGCAATCCGGGTTTGCACATCGCCAATCTTGCGCTGGCCCTTGCGTGTGGTGCCATCGTCTTGAGGGCGGTCTAAAAGTGGTTCTTCCGGAAAGACCGGCGTGACGCCACCGGCGAATTTCGTTTCTTCAGTGTCTGCATGAGGTAAATAGGTGCTCTTTTTCTGTCGGCCGACATTAGAGCGCATCAATCGCCCGGTTTGTGATGCGGCAACCGTTTCCTGAAGGTCGAGTTCCCGCGAATCCCGCTGAGCTTCACGAATTACATCAGAAAACTTCACACCACCGGAAGAAGGTCCCGGTTTTTTTGGTTTGGCATCTGGGGATTGAGCCGGTCGTCGATTGTCCTTGCTGGTCCGAGTGCCGATTTGGGCTTCAGAGACAGCACGTGTGCTGGCATTGGGACCAATCTGGCTCATCCGGCCCTCCGGTTTGCAAGGTAGCTCCGAACCAGGTTTGCGCTGTTGGCGTCACCTTGCAAGATCGCCAATCTGGCTTTTAGGTAGTCCAAATTTCGAGAGGGGGCAGAAGCCCTTGATATCAAATCTGTTAACGTGTCGTAATCGCCCTTGAAAAGAAGCGCGAGGCCATAGAGTTCCAACAATTCTGTCCTATCAGGAAAAAGCTGATAGCCGCATTTGGCGTAGAGCAGCGCCTTGTCAACGAAATGGGCGCGTAAGCAGTGCGACGCCAACAGAACCAGCACTTTTTCAACGGTTGTCATTGCTTTCCACCCGTGGGTTGCTGATTTAGTTTCCAGCTGGGCGACGTAAAGTTAAATTCACTTCTTGTTATGTAGCCGTCGCAACGCGAGGAGCCGCCGGTCAGGACCTTGAACGACGTTTCGCGAAAGACCAGCCAAACAAGTCGTACAGCGTTCAAAGAGGCCGAGGTTGCGAACGATTGGAGTGATCACTATCGATAGCGATTGAATGCGAACTCAAAAGTTCGGAGACGGGTCAATCAGGGTTTGTAATAAAAAAACAATAGCCATTATTATTTAGTGATCATTTTTCCATATTTAGATCAAAATTGCAGTAAATAAATCCATAGTAGATGAAGTTTATTAGCGGGGTGTTTTATTTCGTGAGCTTATGAATTGGCAGGTTTGTTTCCGCAATGGTTGCTCAGGAGCGTAGAGGTAGTTATGCGAGATATTAGCATAAAGAAAATCCGAATTGTTCTGGCCTCAGCGCGCGCGCGAAGTTTTACAAAAGCGTCTGTCAACGAGAATATCTCTCAGCCCGCAATTACCAACACGATCAAGGATGTCGAGGAGGCAATCGGACGCGATATATTTGTAAAGGCCGGAAATGTCCGTAAAGCAGAACTCTCCGAAGACGGTGAAGAGATCGTGAGAGTCTTCGAAGGCATCATCTATAATTATGAACGCCAGATGGAAAACGTATTAACACATCCGTCCTCGGGTCCTATCAAACGCCAGAAAGTGGTGATCCAGGAAGAACTGGTGGAGTTCATGGAGCCAAACTACATCGATGTGGTTAGGGAAAGTTCTCGTAGGAAGGACCTTGTGGTGATTTCGGACCAACTTCCCGCAATCGTCAACGACATTGCAAAACGCAATCTGATTCTGGCTATTGTCGAGGGCGGGGGAAAAACTGAACTCGCTGACTTTGTGCATCTGGGAACGCTCAATGTGCCACTGTGTGCGGTTCAGGCACGCCAGAACGGCGGCCATTCCAACCGAACAATTGATAATGTCTGGGATCAGGACCCACGCCAACTTATCTTCTTCGCGCGGGTGAACCGGGAAGTGCGGCGCTTCCTGCATGGGCGGCTACAGAAGAACGATCATACACTCGACGACTTTTTCCAATGCGACAGCGAAAAAATGTACGCAAATCTAATTATCAATGAACACATGGTTGGCGTTCTGCCGCTCGCTACGGCCAGCCGAATTTTTCCCAAGAGCCAAGTTGAGATGATCCCGCTCGATGAGGCGGAGATCCAGGTTCCCTACGGCGCGCTCCTGCCGTGGGGAACCGCGCATGACATTAATGTCCGTATCCTGCGCGAAAATCCGATCCAACTCATCATATAGATTCAGAACCAGGCAAAACGGCGGTCACCTCCTTAACGCTGCTGGCCCAGCTCCGGCGAACGTAAGGCAGAATTGTCCGGCTACTAAGTATAGGTTGAAGCGCAACGCGAGTTGTTGAGACGTTGAACCGACTTGGACCTAAAACCCATCAAAGCGAAACAATGTCTGGATTGCGACGATGAACGAGAGCAACACAAGCGAGGGCACCGTTGGCTCGCCCGAAACCTCCCAAATTGAAACGACAGAGCGAAAGCTATCCATTCCGCTACACGAGGACATGATCCTTTCGTCACAACCCCTGCCGTCTCATCTCCGACGGATCCGGGAGGTGTTTTACTTCGATCATTCCTGTTCAGAACGCCTGTCGATGCAACTGGAGAGCATGACGCAGATCGTGGAGATGATTCAGACCGCCCAAGACTTCGTTAGGCAAAGGGACATTGACGAGCAGGAAGAAGTCGTGGCCGCCCTTGAAAACGAGATCGAGATTATCTCCTATTCTCGGGTTTCTTCAATCAGTGTCGTGCAATTTTGAGGGACCGAATTGCCAATTCTGTAGCGGACCGGGCGGGTACGATCTAAGTATCATCGCTGCCCGATCCGCCGGCGCCAGGGCGGTTGTTGCGTCAAATAAGCCTCGGGCGGTGGACAAACTGGTCGCATACGAAGAAGCCACCGGCTTCCGCGCATCCAAACGAACAGCACCTCCCGAGATGACATGCCGTCTCCAAAGGCTTCGAGATAAAATGTTCTTATTGGAGCATTTGAGCGGTACTGCTGCATAACATCCGTATGCAAAATGAAGAAATCCTAGAAAGCCAATCCAAAACCCATGCTTATTTAGGCGCTATCTGTGTGCTGGATATCGACCGTACCTACTCCAGAAGCATTCTGAACATGTATGAAACCTACATATCCGCGATTGTTGAAAAGCGATTTTTGGTAGATTTCGACAAAACGGGTCGGGCATGCAGTTTCGCGATATGGTGCGAAGAACCCAACCGGATCGTGATCGAAGACCTCTATTCGGCGACGGGTGATTACCTGAGATTATACCGCAAATTGCGCGAACAGTTCTCCGATCAGCCCGACTACAAATTCGTATCAGGAGGTAATTCCTATTCAGGAAAGGAACAGCGGCTTTGGTAGTACCGCAGCTGTATGGCGATCTCGGAAGGGCGATCGATTTGCTTCGACAGTCCGAATATCACCGCAACTTTAGCGCTGAATTTTACATCAAGACACATATCTTGCCTCCCTTGCGGTTGCGCCAATACCGTCTCTTTCGCGATCCGAGTGACCAGCCAAGGGCAATCGTCACATGGGCTCGGCTCAATGCTCAAACAAAGGAAGATTTAATCGAAACGGACCGTGTTTTAAGCGAGCACGAGTGGAATTGTGGTGAAATCATCTTTTTCAATGACTGGATATCTCCGTTCGGCGACACACAAAGGCTCGCATTCGAGTTGGGGAAAACACTCTTCAAGGATGACGAGGGCTTTAGCTTTATGCGTTTCAGAAATGGACGTGGCCGCAGAATCTACAATTGGCACGGGCGCAACCTGGCTGCACGCAAAAAAGGAGGCACTCTTGCAAATTGACAATTCGAACTCCGCTGGCAATACACCCCCGGATGTATCCTCGTTACACAGCAGGCTGTTTAAACTGCTTTCGAAAGGCTATGAGAATCCGTACGGCCTCGAAGGCACGCTTGCCGTCCTGATTGTCGACTACCCTCAGCTTGACTCTTCGATACGATTCCATCCAACACATTTAGAAGTGTCCGAGATGGAAGCGCCAAATGTCGATGCCGAACTGATTTTCGGTGTGAAAACCCTTGCCAGAATAACGCAAGAGTACATGATACTCGATTGGCGCGATCAGAGCCTGATTTCAACAATCGAGGCCAGGGGACGGCTGGACCTTGTGGAACATCTCGGACGCTGCCTCCTGCAGCCGCATCCCAATACACTTTACCGCTATCTCGATGCTCAAAAACGGCATTTTTCCCGCGGCTTTCGAATGGCCAATGCCATTGAACGGCTGACGGATCTGACTCATCAAAAGATCCTGACAAAGATGAATTGGGGCTTTCCCTTTGTCATGCAATGCCCCAGCCCTAGTATCTATACTCAGAAATGGACCTTGCAGAGGCTCGTCCAATATTTTGGTGACGCCCCGGTCAAACCTTGCTCTCGGAGAGGCGCACTGACACTGCGCGAGTTTGTTCTGGATAAGAAGTGCGCTGGTCATAAAGATGCAAACTCAACGATATTCGGGTTAAACGCGTCTTACACAGAAGGAACAACGCTTTCCGATAGTATCAAGGACGTCTTCGGACCGGCATTTTTCCAGCGCGATGACTTTCTGGAGCCTCAATTGTGGCTCGGTTCCATGGACTCCGATCTTCCGGCGACCAGTCTCCACCGAGATCCGTACACGAGCTTTCTGCACCAAATCATGGGTCTCAAGCGGGTTGATTTCTATTCGTCGGACCAATCGATTCACCTTTATCCACGTCGGGCTCACAACAACCATCAGCCCTGTTGGTTTCGACCGGACAGACCAGACTTTCGACGTTTATCGAAAGCGCGCAAAGCAAACAAATTCTCTGTAGTATTGCAGCCCGGTGATGTTTTGGTCATTCCCTTCGGCTGGTTTCACCAGACGCACCTCCTTTCAAGCCCAAATATGTCGGTCAGCTATAGGTGGAAACACTGAGGCTCCTACTGGCGTAATATAGTGTACCGCTGCAGGCAGCCATTCTGGTCGACAACATCCCGGGAACCAGGCGCTTGCAGCGCAGAACCCAATATTTTGGTCACTACATCTCTGAAGCTGCTTGTATGGAAAAGGTAAGGCGGGCAAGCGTGTTGTCGTTTAATTTCCGCACGAATCTGGAACTGCTCCGTGAATACTCCATGCGGAATGGTTCTGTTCATCATGGTCGAGTTTTCTGGCAACAGTTCCGCCTGACGCTGCTTCTACATGGTTGCCAACAGGACCTTGCACCTTGAGTTTCCATGCCGGTGGTTAGGTGTCAACAACATATCACCACCTTTAGAGGCACAATTGGAGGTAGTGTCGCAAATTTTTCTTGATGTGAGACCAATGGCTTTGTCTTGACACAGTTATCCTGCGAGTTCGATGAACT
>NZ_CANMNP010000030.1 GCF_947499295.1 uncultured Roseibium sp. | reverse complement strand
GCGGGATGGAGCAGTCCGGTAGCTCGTCAGGCTCATAACCTGAAGGTCGCAGGTTCAAATCCTGCTCCCGCAACCAATATTTCAATGACTTACGTATATATTTGACGCCCTGAAAGGGGTGTTTTATTATGGCACATAGCGGGCACAAAATTGCCGCGAATGCCAAGATCATGAGCCAAACTGCGATCCATACCATCTTGGGCGGGAAAGTCCGCCTCTATAAACGGCCTAACAGCCCTTTTTGGCAGTGCTCAACTTTTCTCCAAGGCAAAAAACGTCGAACGACAACGAAAGAAGAGAGCTTAGCTCAGGCGAAGGACTACGCCGAAGACTGGTATCTCACGATGATGGGGAAGCACCATCGCGGTGAACTCAAAAACGAAAAGACCTTTTCGTTTGCAGCAACCCAATTTGAGCACGAATACGAAGTCATCACGGATGGCCAGCGTAGCCCTAAATGGATCCGTGGCCACAAAGACCGGCTCAGGCTTCACCTGCTACCTTTTTTCGGAACGCTAGGCCTTTCCGAAGTTTCAGCTGGGAAGGTTCAAGAATATCGGGTCCATAGAATTCAAGGGGTGAATGGTGGTAAGCCGCCTGCAAAGAGTACCCTTCACGATGAAATCGTAACCCTTCGACAAGTGCTTAAGACCGCGATGCGTCATGGGTGGCTTCAGCATCTTCCGGACCTGTCTTCACCCTATAGCCGTCAAACGAAGGTATCCCATCGAGCGTGGTTCACAGAGAAAGAATACAAACAGCTTTACCAAGCTACGCGGCGAAGAGCGCAGGAACCCTTCAATTCTCACTTCAAATGGAACGCCGAACAGCTTCATGACTATGTGTTGTTCATGGCAAATACCGGACTGCGCCCGGATGAAGCCAAAAATTTACAATTTCGTGACATCGAAGTTGTGAAAGTCGATTGGAGCGGAGACACAATTCTCGAAATTGAAGTTCGCGGAAAAAGAGGTGTTGGTTTTTGCAAAAGTATGAGTGGCGCCGTTTGGCCATTCAAACGCCTTCAGGAACGCATGAGAAGGACTGCTGAGAAGGCAGAAGATGAACGAAAAGCAACAGTGTCTTGGGCCTTGCCGAAGCCGAACGACGTGATTTTCCCCGGAAATCATATCAAGATGTTTAACAACGTCTTGAACGAGGAGGGGTTGAAGTTCGACAGAGACGGCCAAAGGCGGACTGCCTACAGCCTTCGTCATACCTACATTTGTCTGCGCTTAATGGAAGGGGCAGACATCTATCAAATCGCCAAGAACTGCCGTACCAGTGTTGAGATGATTGAGAAATTCTACGCGTCACATATTAAGACCAGTTTGGATACCGCTGCAATCAATGTACGTCGGCAAAAGCCAAAGCATTAGTTGTTCTTCAGGTTTTGTGGAGAGTTATAAACGCGAAGCCACAAGTGTTGTACTTAGCCTATCTGG
The DNA here is from genome assembly GCF_947499295.1 of uncultured Roseibium sp. Taxonomy (GTDB): domain Bacteria; phylum Pseudomonadota; class Alphaproteobacteria; order Rhizobiales; family Stappiaceae; genus Roseibium. Next base: position 20,966 of record NZ_CANMNP010000030.1, on the reverse strand, counting down.
CGTGTTCGATATTTGGCATGGGACGTATGCGATCCTTAAGCTGCCTGCCTCGCAGGGAGGGCGCCAGCTACGGCCATTTCTTGAGGGCACACGAGGTTCAGCAAACCCCGTATTCGCTAATGGTTTGTATCAGTATTTGCGTCCGTCAGACTATCGATTGTGTCCAAGGCTGCAACGAGCTTTTCGCGGATATGCGACACACGAAAATCGACGATCATTCTTTGTCGGCCAGCCATGATCAAGAATGCTTCGAGGACGGTGTCGGAATGATGCGCCAATAATGCAAGATGCGGTGCGCTCGGACCGTTTTCAGCTGAAAGCCAGTTAGTTGCAGTTCGTTCCCCAGCACCGGTCCATCTTCGAATTGTTTTCACCGCGCGGTGCGTATTGCCAAGCTCGCTTTGCAAAGCGGTCGCAATGAGTGCGGCATAGGCAGCCGAGTCATATGGATGCGTCAAGCCCCCTTGCAACAAGTTGCCTGTTTTCTGCGACATGTTTCACCCTTTCTACGGCTATATTTGCAGTGTGAATACAAAGCCTGCGGATGTCGTTGTCACATTTGCCTCTATAGATTGAGTACGACAGATTGATGGCCCAAAAGTGGTGGGACATGACAAAATAGGAGGGAGCTCTGAGAACGGGCATGAAGTGCGAAACCTTCGTGTCGCCGAATATGTACGCATGTCCACAGAGCATCAAAAATACTCTACTGAGAACCAGTCGGACGCTATTCGACGCTATGCCTCTCAGCATGGGCTCACAATTGTTCGAAGTTACATTGATTCTGGTCGAAGCGGACTGAACATCGAAGGGCGTTCTGGCCTTCGCCAATTGATCGCAGACATTGAGGGCGGAGAACCAGGGTTTTCGGTTGTTCTAGTCTACGACATCAGCCGTTGGGGGCGATTTCAGGATGCGGATGAGAGTGCTTTCTATGAGTATCGCTGTCGGCGCGCAGGTGTGCGTGTGGAATATTGCGCGGAGCAGTTCGAAAATGATGGCAGCATCGGATCTGATGTTCAAAAGGTCGTCAAACGCCGAATGGCGGCGGAGTATAGTCGAGAGCTTTCAGTCAAGGTATTTGCAGGGCAATGCCGCCTGATTGAGATGGGTTACCGCCAGGGAGGCATGGCGGGTTTTGGTCTACGCCGCGAGCTGCGAGACGAACATGGGCGACCCAAAGGTCTTTTGGGAAGAGGAGAGCAAAAGAGCATCCAGACTGACAGAGTGGTTTTGGTCCCAGGGCCGTCAAAGGAGGTCGGAATTGTTCGTTGGATTTATCGTCAGTTTGTTGAAGCTCGCAATGATGAGAAGGCAATTGCTGCGGAACTCAATGATCGAGGCATCTTCACAGACCTCAATCGTCCTTGGACGAAAGGCACGGTCCACCAAATTCTGATCAATGAGAAATATATCGGAAACAACGTCTGGAACCATGTCTCGTTCAAGCTCAAACAAAAGCGCGTCGCGAATGACCCTACAACTTGGGTGCGTGCTGATGGAGCATTTCAAGGCATCGTAGACACCACACTTTTTGATGCTGCCAGAAAAATTATCGAGGCTCGATCCTACCATCTGTCCAATGGTGAAATGCTGGACTTGTTGCGCAGTTTGTACAAACGCACCGGGCTATTGTCAGGGCTAATCATTGATGAAGCTGAGGGTTGTCCATCCAGTAAAGCATATCAGCACCGATTTGGCGGGCTTTTGAAAGCCTACAAGCTGGTCGGATTTACCCCCGACCGCGACTACCGCTACATCGAAATCAATAGAGCCTTACGTCGACGATACCCAAGTGTCGTGGCAGACACTATTGCCGGACTCGAACGTGCGGGAGGTCATGTGCAGCGTGATACGCTCACCGATATTTTGACGATAAATCGCGAATTTACTGCCTCTCTCACCATCGTTCGAAGTTTTCAAACTCAAGCAGGATCGTTGCGATGGAGGGTCCGTCTTGATCGAGGGCTTTTGCCAGACCTGACCATAGCCGTCCGTATGAACAGAGATAATTGTGCGGTACGTGATTATCTGCTCTTACCAAGCCTCGATATGGACCGCCACTTTCTCAGGCTTAAAGAGGATAATGCACTTTGGTTTGATGCATATCGCTTTGACTCCTTGGGACCGCTGTTTGAGATGGCAGAGCGCGTTTCCATCGCGGAGGCCGCTTGATGCCAGAAACTCCTGCACCTCAAATCAAACTAATTCCCGTAAACCAGGTTTCGGTTTTAAACCCCCGTGAGCGAAACAAGAAGAAATTCGAAGAGATTGTCGCGAGCATTGCCGAGATTGGATTGAAGCGCCCGATCACCGTCACTCAAAGTACGGCGAAAGGCCCTGACTGGTACGATCTTGTTTGCGGGCAAGGGCGATTGGAAGCGTTTCAGCAACTTGGCCAATCTAAAATCCCAGCCATTGTCATTGAAGCCGATCCACTCGATTGCATGATGAAAAGCCTCGTGGAGAATTGTGCAAGACGACAACATCAACCCATTGATCTGGTCCATGACATTGGGGGGATGAAAGAGCGTGGATACACCGATCACGAGATCGCGAAAAAAACAGGTTTGACCGTGGAGTATGTGCGGGCTATCGCGAAGCTTTTGGCGCAGGACGAAAGGCGATTATTGCGCGCGGTCGAATCCGGCCATGTTCCGTTTAGCGTTGCGGTTCAAATTGCCGATGCAGATGAAGACGACGTGCAAGATGCGCTACAAGAAGCGTATGAAAAGAATGTTCTGCGTGGTCGTAAATTACTTGTTGCAAAGCGACTGATTGAAAGTCGTAGTCGTCGAGGCAAAGACCTTAGTCCGTCCACGAGGTCGAGAGCTCACCTTTCAACGGATGCTTTGGTGAAAGCTTATCAAGAAGATACAGATCGCAAGCGACTACTCCTAAGAAAAGCCGACATGACACGTAGTCGATTGATATTCATTACCCATGCTTTGCGAGAGCTTTTTCACGACGAACTCTTTGCTGGTGTTTTGCAGTCCGAAGAGCTTGATACAGTACCCAAGAAGTTAGCAGCACGGATGGATCGGCAGGAGTTGCTATGACCGGCGACCTTCCGTCAGATCGCGTAAAGTTCGCTTTCGAACCAGAATTCGAAACCATTCCGATTGCTGACATTATCCCGCTTCGTATCGTTGGTAGCAACGTGAAAGCTTCCCTAAAATATGGTCAGATAAAATCATCTATTCATCATTCGGGCTTAGCTGAACCACCCGTTGTCGCGCGAGATCGCAATGATCGTGGCAAGTTTCTCCTACTGGATGGTCATATCAGGCTGGCGGTTCTCCAGGAAATGGAGGTCCGTGAGGTCAACTGCCTGGTTGCGACTGACGACGAAGCTTACACATATAACAAGCGCATCAGCCGCCTTGCTATCGTTCAAGAACATCAAATGATCCTCAAAGCGATCAAGCGAGGGGTGCCGGAAGAGACAATTGCGAAGGTACTGAACCTAAACATCGCAAGCATTCGAACAAGGCGGCGTCTTTTGACCGGCATTTGTCCCGAAGTGGTGGAGCTTTTGAAAGACAAACACGTGCCGATGAACACGTTCACCGAGCTGAGAAAGATGAAACCTTTACGTCAGATCGAAGCAGCACAGCTCATGGTCACGATGAACAAGTTTTCAATAACATACGCCAAGTCTTTACTGAGCGCGACGCCACCCGCCCAGCTTGTTGAGGGTTCTAAATCCAAGAAGAATAGTGGACTGTCTCAAGAGCAAATTGATTTGATGGAGCAGGAATCTGCAAACTTGGATCGTGAAGTACGCTTGATTGAAGAGTCCTATGGGAAAGATCATCTCGATCTCGTGATCGCCATTGGATATGTAAGGCGTTTGTTAGAAAACGCACGTGTTGTTCGTCACCTCGCACAGCACTATCCCGAATTACTCGCTGAATTTCAGAAAATGGTGGATAGCTAACAGACACACAGCGGACAGGTGTTGAATAGATAACACCTGCACTTACCAGCTAGGGCTTCTGCTGCCGCTTCCTGGCGTTTCTGGTCTGGACAAATTCTTCACCTTAGCAGTTGCCTTATGTCCCTTGTGGCCCCCGCTGTGGTTCAGCCCGCTCAGATTGCGTCTTGGACGTTGGCGCTGTGAATTCCAGGAGTGCTGCGATACGGGTATCGAGCGGCGGATGCGTGGATAACCAGGAGCCGTCGAAAGATGCTGACATCATTACGGTAGGCTGATGGTGGGTCTGAGGTTCAATTTCCGCGCCTTTCAGTGTTTCAAGCACCGAGATCATGGCTTCAGGTGATGTAAGGTGGGCAGAGATGGCGTCTGCCGTGAATTCCCGCTGCCTGGAAAAGCGGAGAAGCTCCAGCTCGGACAACGGCGTAAAAACCCAGCGCGCAAATTTTTTGAATCCTCGCTTTATCAAAAACCAGGTGAGAGAATCGCGCACACCTAACGCATAGGTCATTCTCTGCATGTCGTTGCTTGCAATGTGTCCCAACTCATGGGCGATAACCGCGTTAATTTGCTCACGTGAAAGCGTCTCAATTGCGCCTTTACTGACTGCAATCAATGAATTGTAGTGTGCAGTTCCCATCGCGAAGGCGTTGATATCATCAGAGTCGAACCAGCCTACATAGGGTATGGGAGGTAAGTTGAGTTCGCTGGCCATCCGTTGCACCGTTTGATTGATTGGATGGCTTTCGGAAACAAATGTGACCCCCAAACGTTTTGCTGTTGTCCCAGTGTCACCGGACGACTCAATTGCGAACGTCGTTCCGGCAACCAACGCCCAAGCTGGCACACCAAATACCACATACACCGTTCCGACGCCGTGAGTTGCAAGCAAAAGTGGTCCGGCGAGAAGCAATGCGAGCGGACCTCCTGCTGCTAATGTTGCTGTGGCTCCAAGAAATGCAAGGAATAGTCCCCAAAGCGCCCCGATTTCGGCTCCCAACGCAAGTAGGAAAATGGTCAATGCAACTGAGTGCTTTGGAATGTGCCAATTCGTATCCGTCATGATTGCTCCTCGCAGGGTTTTTCAAGGAACCAGGGTGTCAAATCAGTCTGGAGCGGGTGTGCGAGATCCCGCAGAAAATGGATGGCTTTGCGGCCATGGGCTGAACCACGCAGAAACCCGATGACCTCGTCCGGCGTCATGAGTTTTCGACCGGTCAGCTGAAGGTTCTCGGATATGGAGTAACCGGTGGAAGGCGATGAACCGCCAGTCGTGCTGCTGGAGATATTCGGGACGTCATAGGCCACAGTTCGGTCGCTGAGATAGTTTGAGATCAGTTCCGCCGTGTAAGGGTCATCGGTGCCGAAGAATGTTTTGGCTTCGACCTGCAGAAACGACTTCCAGGTGGTCGGGTATTTCTGCTCCAGTGTCGGCAGGTCTTGAAGAAAGAACCAGAGGCGTGCGCCGGCGCTGGCGTGGGTTCGCAGAGCAGACACAAAGCGTTCGTCCGGTGCCAGCGACAGAAACTCATCAAGCACGAACAGGACCGGCGTAGCTGGCTTTTGAATGGTGGCCACCATCGCATCAAGGGCAGTGGCGAAGACCATGCGCACAAACGTCGAGAATGGTGTGATCTTGGCAAACGGCAGCACCAGGTAAACCGTCGCGGTCTGCTCTTTCAGCTTGTCGAAGGCAAATTCCGAGCTGCTGGTGGCTTTGCGAAGACCGGGGTTGTCCCAGATGCGCAAATGCGTGTTGAGACTGTCCAGCACACGCGGCTGGCCCGTGTCGCGCGTTTTGGTTTGGAAGTTGCGGGCCGCGTTACGGATCGACGGCGGCATTATCTCATTGCTCATGGCTTTCAAGAGGCCACGGAAATCGCCATCCAGTGTGGCTACGGCATCACGCAGCGTACCAAGATTGCGATGAGAGGGCGGTGCAAACCGCGCTGAGAATTCGATTGCCGCCGCTAGAAACCCGACCGCTTCATTCTCGAAAAACTGCTGCTTGTCGTCGTGGGTCCTCGGATAAAGGATCTCGGCTATTTCGAGAGCGGATTGACTGTCTGTCACACTATCCAGCGGGTTGAACGCGTGGGTCTCGGGTATCCCTGCTACCTCGAAAGGGTTCAGCACGTAGACAGGCCCCATACGGGAGCGCCAGGCAGCGGTGTGCTCGTAAATCTCGCCTTTTGGGTCGAGCACCACAGCGGAGCCGCCATAGGTCCGCAGGTTGGGAATGACCTGCATCGCGCTTTTACCGGTGCGCGTGGGCGCAACCGTCAGCAAATGACTTTCGCCATCCCAGTTAACAGACCGGTCTCCCACGTGACCAAGATTGAGCGTGCGGTGGTTGGCGGGTCGGAACAGACCGGCTTGCTCAACATCCTCCTGCGTGGCCCACCGCGCTGACCCATGAATAGGTGGTGGATCGCGCCGCATCGCTTCCTGTTTGTCGCGCAGCGCGTAGGCCTGGCGTGCTTGCTCCAGAATGGCTGCGGGATCGCGACCAGCTAAAACCGCCTCTCGCGCGGCCTCGACGGTAATCGGATCGACGCCCTGCTGCTCCAGCTGGCGTTTGAGGTTCCAGCCCGCGACGCCGCGTCCGATCTTCGCTCCAACTTTTACACCCGTGGAGATGCTCCGCATGTCGTTGCCGAACATACCAAACGGGTCAAACGGATTTTTCGCCATGAACGCCCCCCGACGTCAATCTCATGGAGTGCAGTATGATTATTGTGCAACCTTGAAAAGAGTCAACATATACGTGTATCCAGTTGTACAGCGCACTTACATGTTGTCCGATCTGTATTACAGGTTCGGCCAACATTGCGGCGTTCAGAGCGTGGCAAGGGCTTAAGGCCACACTCCAAACGCCGAAGTGCGGCAGGGGGAAACCCCCTTGCAACCCCCGCGCCGTGCAAACCGCAACCGCGTTGGGATAGCAGGAGGTGGTGGGCATGCAGGATGGCAACATCCATTGCCACGTTGATAATCTTGCCCGGCGCAACAAGGACGGGAACGAACGGATCGCGATTGCCAAAGCGGCGTACAACGCCGGGGAACGTTTGTGGTCCGATCGGCAACAACGGCACGTCGATTTCGGAAACCGGGAAGACGTGGTGTTCACGAACATCCTTTTGCCGGAAGGCGCGCCGCCCTGGGCGGGGCGGCGTAAGGAACTTTGGAACAAAGTGGATGTGACCGCCAAACGGCGCGATGCGCGTTTGGCCAAATCCATTGAGGCTGCCATCACACGCGACATTCCGGTTCGTATGCGACCCGCCTTGCTGGAGGCGTTCGTCAAGCCATTCGTCGCCCTCGGATGCGTGGCCGATATTGCCATCCATGAGGATGGCACCGACCACAATCCTCATGTTCATATTCTGCTGACGACCCGCTTTCTGGAAGAAGACGGGTTCGGCGCGAAAATCACTGCGCTGGAACAGCGCGCGTTCGTGAAGCGGGTTCGCCAGAACTGGTCAGACCTGACCAACAGTTTTTTGGAGAAATCCGGATCGACCCTAAGGGTCGACCACCGCAGCTACAAGGCGCGAGGCATCGGGGCGGAACCGACCCGGCATCGCGGCCCCAATCCGACTGAGCGCCGAAATAAGCGTGAACACGCGCGACGCGTTAGAGAGGAGAAAACAATGAGTGGTCCCGAAAAAGATGAGCTTGAGCGCTATCCCTTATTGTCACAGCGGGAGACCTGGCCTCCGGAACCGGAGGCGTCTCCCGACATGACGCCCCAGGAGCGGGATGAACATCACCGCTATTGGCAGGATAAAGTGCATGACCGGCCGGAGGCCGCGTCTCCTTCAGAACCAGCAAACGAAAGCTTCGTTCGTCGCAGTAAACATTTTATTCGAAGAGCTTCCCCGGATCTCGAGGTAAAGCCTTGGTATGAACAGGCTCTGGACAATGCCTACGGAGATATGGATGGCGGCTTCGACATCAAACGGCTGGAAGAATACGAAAGGAGTGTCGTGGAAGGCGCGTTTATAAAGGAATACTCAAATCGTGAGCTTGCAGTGCTCCAAGCTGCCGGGAAAATTTCACCAGAAGTGCGACGAATGGCGCTAGATCTCATCCTGGATCAGCGCATGCAAGTGATCCGAGAGCAAGATCAGTTGGAAAAGCTGTATCTCCTACCGACAGACATTCGACACCGTATTGAGGACCTTCGTCCGGATACCTGGGGACGGGACGATCCAGGCAGACCCGTTCCAGGCCCCAATGGCGAGCTAATCTCGCAACGCGAACAGGACATCGCCTATGAGCAGATGTTGGAAGAGTATTTGCGGGAAGAGCCAGAGCAGGATCGAGACCGCTAGATCACGCTTCTGACAGGTTTGATCTGCCGACCTGAAATCTCTTCAATATCTCTGCCCGGTAAGCATCGCCAGACAATCCTTTGGCTTGCAATTCCTCAGCCAGGGTCTTCGACGCTGCACTGAGCCTGAGTCCTTCGACTTCCGGGAACTTGGCTGCCTTGCTGCTGCCGAGTGGCCGCGTGACCAGTGGCTCTGAACTGCCGTGCCTTGTCGTTTAGTCTTGTCTATCCGGAAGTCTACCACGGGCAGTTGGGAGTGTCGTTGATGTGTCTGATGGAAGCCTTGTGCGTAGGACCTGCCGTTTGGATCAACTGTCCAGAGTGACTTGTATCTTCGGCCTGTGTTGACCCTGTCTGAGGTCGCGGAGTGCCGGTTTTGCCGGTGATGTCCTTTTCCTTTGTTCACGACCCCCCGATGGCCGGTGATGTCGCCAGACTGGGCCGAGCAGTGCCGCAGTCAAGAGATCTTCCGCCGCAAGCGGTCTCCCGAGAAGATCTCTTGACTGCGTCCCTTGAAGCTCAACCCGGAGCGTCGGCGACCGGCCGCACGGGGTGGCCGGACAAACAAACAAAGGACATCACAAAATGGCAAATACCAATGCACCCAAAGCTCCGACCCACGAAGTCTTCCACGTCGTCGGCGACAAAGATAAAGCACGCTGGAACAAAATCGGGATCGGCTGGAGCCACGCAGATGGCGAAGAGTTCAACATCGTCATCAACTACACACCGCTGCTGCCAGGTCGCACCGTGATCCGGAAGATCAAGGAAAAACCGGAGGACAGGGCATGAGCGCGGTCTCAGCTACCGCTCGGGCGAAGGCATCGTACTTCGCCCAGCCTTACAACCTAGGTGCCGCCGGCTTCTACTTCGAGGACCTGGATGAATATCGAGCCAAGGTTAGAGGACTTCAGGACGATTGCGGCAACCCGGTCGAAGAGTTTGAAATCCAGTATATCGATGGTGATCATGCCCGGTTGTTCAATGCTCTTTGCATCTCCCAGGCAGGTCTCGCCGACTGGTTCGATCTGCTGGACGAGCTTGACGATGACGAAGACCGGTATCTCATTGCCTGTCATCTGGCCGAAATGGGCACCGACATGGGCGAGCTATCCAGGCTTTGGGACGACTATCGTCTCTATCGCGGAACCGCGGCTGAGTATGCCGAGGAGTTTGTCTCTGAATGTTACGAGGTGCCCGGCAATCTCGCCTATTACATTGACTATGAACGCTTTGGCCGCGATATGATGCTGAATGACGAGATCAGTGAGATTGAACACGATCTGTTGCTGATTGGAGGGTGACGCCATGGTGTCACCTTTCAGGGCTACTGGCCGACACACCCGTGGTACTACCTGCTCGGTGGTCCAATCCTGATGCCTTGCTCGATCAAGACGCTTGCGATGTTATCTGACTATCGCGCCGACGAGATCGGCAAGGCGGTTCGCCTTGACGAACCGAAACGCTCCTGCAAACTTGATGCCATCGAACGGAACGTTCTCTCTCAATTGCGTGCTGATTTTTCCCGTTACCGGTCGCTAGCGCAGCGTCTGCGCCTACGTCGCTGTGCGGAAAGTCTGCCCGACAATCCGGTCATCTGCGATGATCTTGATGTTTCGCTCAGTTTGGCGTTTACGCACGTTTACAATGGGTATGCGCACTTTGTGACGCTTGAAGAGATGGGCGCAGCCAACCGGCCCTTTTCTGAACCTGTGAAACAGAACACGCGAGCGTTGCCGCACTCGCGTAAAGCGTGCATCATTGGCGGCATGGAATTTACCTTTATGCGAATTTCAGATCCGCCATCCTGCCTATCTGCGGTTGAAAGTCGATTGCAAATTAAGGTTCTCGATACAAAAAATGATGCTTGAACCGCTTCACGACCTCCTCGATCCACTGGACGACCAAAAGGAAACCGGTCCAACGTTCAGAGCGTGCCTCAACGCACATGGGATGTACGAAACGACGCGGTTTGTGTTGCGACTGAGTCCGCGCAACCATCAGTTCATGGACGCCATCGAGGCCGATGGTTTTGATGGAACGACCGTTTCGCCGGAAGCAATACAAGCTTATTCAACATACATTCACGAGACAATTCACTGGTGGCAGCATGTTGGTTCGACCTCGGGGCTTCTTTTGAGTTTGAGTTATCTTGCCCAGGTGCATTCCAATATTGGGGAACTGCGCGATGTCATCACAAAGTTCGGACCGAAAAAACCGCTCAAGGGCTGGACAGATCAGGTTCTTTTAGCAGAAGGCAGTGCAGCTCAAGCAAAGCTCGCTGCTGCTAATATAGCTGTCAATAACGCACTCGATGTCGAATATTACAAATACTATGCCTTTGATCCACGTAAAAACATCAAGTGGATGATGGAGGAAAATCACTTTGAATCAGTCGGACACGGATACTTCATTGTCTACGGCCAACTTGTCGGAATGATCGCTGGATTGATTGATCCTGACTTCGAGACGTTACCTAAAATTCAAAAATGGGACGCTGAAATTCTGAGGCTTAGAGCCAAAAAATGTGAAGGTTTTTATTGGAAATCGCCTGTTCAATTGCCTGCTGTAGGCCTGCATGCCATTTACGAAGGGCAGGCTCGGTTTATTCAGTTGCAGTTCCTCGATGGAACCCAGGAAGTGCCATTATCCTGTCAAGAATGGAGGGAAAATGGCTTCTTTTCCGGGATCTATGTCGAAGCATTTGAGGCGTTCCTTAAAATCTCCGAAAGCGAGTGGCCGGAGTCGATATCAGATTCCATCGTCGGACTTTTCCTTCTGGTCTGTGACCTTGCAATGAACCCGACGCGTGGCGTTCCATTTGATGTCGAAATCTTCGAGGATCTCATCCTTGATGTCGACGTGGGTGTCCGATTCACGCGTCTTTGCTATGCGGCAAAAGCGCTTCCTCATCTGAAGAACGCAATTACGGACTATTCAAAAGAAGAATATGTCGAAATATCGAACCAATTGATAGAATTGACCGGCTACGATCACCCTCTAGCCGGGTTGCGGGAAATTTTGGAATGGTTTGAAAAAACACCCGGGCTGAAGGGCCTGATGGAGGAGTATCGAACATTTGAGTTCGAGAGAACAAACCTTCCCTTGAGAGTTTTCCTTTCCCATTTTTTTGCTCTTTCAAAAGATAAGTACGAAAAACCAGAGTTCTTTTGCTGGCCTGGTCGATATATGTCAGGAGGTAGTTTCGATAAACACGCGAGGGATATTTGGCTTCGTCACCTTTCTCTCTTTAGCGACAGGGGGGACAAGAACGGCGTTTATCCGAGAAGATGGCCGAACCGTTCAGAGGCTGCGATCATGAAGACATTCAAGAGCTTTTACGGAACAATGGCCATCTACGATCTGACACGCCAATGGATTCTCAAAGATGGGCCGTTTGTCTGCGATTTTCGTTGGCTTTCCGAGAACTACAACCAAGAAGACGCCGATGCCTGGGCAAACGATTCCTTCAGACAGGTCTACGGCGTTGATTTGAGCGATTTTGAAATTGTTGCCTGAACACTATCCAAACTTCTGCTTAACTCGGCATATCCACTACGGAAACACCTGGAATACTCTTGCGTGCCAGCTCCACCAGATGTTCGTGGTGCGTGAAGATGATGGCTTGCCCGCTGCGACCGATTTCCGCGCAGAGGTTCAACGTGGCAGACGCACGCGCGTTATCAAAGGTCTCCATAATATCATCAAGTATCATGGGAAGCGGACCAGGATCGCGTGCAAAGCTGCGGTAACCTGCGAGGCGTAGCGCAAAATACAGCTGGCCCATGGTTCCGGTGGACATTTTCTCAACCGGCACGGGATCTGTGCCGGGTTTGATACCGACAAGTTTTTCGCCTTCACTTTCGCCCCAAACTTCGACTTTCTCCCATTCGTTGGCTGTTATGGTGACGAAGGCGTCTTCCACATCCTTGAGCATTGTGCTGCGACGTTCGGCGGCGAGGCCCCTCAATGCGCCCCGTGCTGCCAGAACACCGAGTTTTGCGACAGCGGCCTGGCGTGCACTGCTTCGCAACTCTTCGAGGATCGTGGCCTGTTCCGTAACCAGTGTGCTGTTGTCAGCGGCGTTGTAGGCCTCTTCATAGAGACGTTTGTTTTCATTGGAGAGATCGCGAGCGGCATCACGAACTGTTTGTGCATCGTCGAGTTCTTGTTGCAGTTCTGCCTCTCGCGTTGCGTTTGGCAAACGCGCCAACTCTTCTTCGAAGAGCGTTCGGTCCACAGCGCTGCGCGCTTCATTGCGAAGCTGATCCGCATTTGCGCGCTGTCGTCGCAATTCGTCGCGTTCTGCCAAATGTGCAGCTCGCTCTGTTGGTGGGAGATCGTCACCCCCTTGCCCTTCAAACAGGTTCTCCAGCTGGATTTGCGCTTCCTCACGGGCGGTAAGTGCACGCTTCCGGCCTGTTACTTCCTTGTCGAGAAGCTCCTGTTCTCGTTCTCTCACGCGATCCGCTTCAGCAGCTCTGGTAACACGCGCACGAGCACGATTGATCACGGGAAGGAGATCGTCTTTCGGATTGAAAGTCTCCCCGAGGATCTCCGCCAATCGTGCAGCGCTCTTTGCCAGGGTGGCAACGGCGCGTTCTAAGGAATCAACACGTCCAGCCAGGCTTTTGTGATTGCTGTGGAGCTGTTGCAGCGTTCGCAGCTGCGGCAGCGCAGTCTTTACGCCCGTGGCCGAGCGATCAGGAAGAGGCAACGCCGAGGTCAGTGTTTCCAGTCGGTTCAAAGCTGCCTTACAATCGGTCTCAGCTTGAGTTTCGGCTTTTTCGTGGTCGGCAATGCTACGTTCAGCGCGCCGCCAGTTTTCCCATGTCTGACGGACATTCTCCTGAAAGGTGAGAGCCTTGCCAACTCGCTCAGGGAGGTCACTTTCTTCACCTTCAATGTCGACGAGGCGGGCTGCGGCGAAGAGTTCGTCCAAGGCTGCCTTGCGGCGCTTGGCGCGGTCCTCCAAGGCATTCTCCGCAATCCTAACCTCGGTTGCGATCTCAGCCGCTGCCGTTAGGTTGGTTAGTCTCGCAGCAAACGCAGCTGGCCCCGTATCGGCGGAAAAGCCCAAGGCCGTTGCAAGTGAACCGACCCGTTTCGTCAAGGTGTCGTGTTTCCCGGTGAGTGCTTCGAGCTTGTCTTTTGCCGTGTCACGTGCGGCTTTTGCGGTGCTTTCCAGCTCGCGCGAGTTTGCAAGCTGTTTTCGCGCCTCCGTGCCCATCAGATAATTCGTTCGGGCGCCATCATCGGCATACATGGCCTCCTCAAAACGCTCCGCGGTTTCGTCGGAAAGACTGCCACGATGGGATTGCCAGGCTGTGTCACGCTGACGGCGAGTTTCTTCTGTTGCTGCCGCGTCAATCGAAACCGGTGCGCTTTCGTCGGCTTCACGTTTCGCGCGCGCTGCTTTGTACTCCGCTTCACGACCTTCCAAATCTTCTGTGGCGGAAGCGATGTTCGCAGTCAGGGTGTTCCATCCACGGAGGACCTCATCGAGACTTTCACGGGCAGGCATTCCGTTCTTGGTGAGTGTCTGCCAGGAAGCTGGCAGGCCAGACACCGCTTTTGCAAGCCGTGCGCGTTCCGATGTGAGGTTATGTTCCAGGCCTGCAACGTCCGAAACTTTCTGCCATGCTTCAAACGCGATCTGCAGGTGAGACAGGTCCTTCGGTTCGGTTGGAGCATCACCCAACTGATCACGTGCGGTCTTCAAAACGTTTGATGCCGCTCGCAGCTGGCCTTCAGTGGTCAGACATGCCTGTACCGCATCTGCGAGTGTCTCCAGTTCTTCGGTCGTCAGGACCAGGGCCTCTGCAGGCTCGTCAGATACCGCCAACGTCGTCAGAATCTGTTTTATCTGGCGTGCCGCGTCATCGCGCTCACCGGTGCGCTTTTCCAAGTCCGATCTGGCCGTATCCGCCCGCGAAGTGAGGGAAGCTCCGTCGATCTTGATTTGATCCAACTCTGCGAGTTCCGCAACGAGATGTCCGGCAGCCGGGTCCGCCTCGTTTTCTGAAATGGCCGCTTCATGGCGCGCAATTCTGTCATCGGCGCTTGCGATATTCTCTGCTTTCTCCGACAGGGTTGTCACGAGTTTGGCAACCTCTCCAGCCATGCCCTTTTTTACATCCAAGCCTGCGGGATAATCAGCTAGGTTTTCGTCGATTTTGCGAATTTTTTCAGTCTGCTCGTACCATGTCTGAGCAGCTCTACCCGCCGCCTGACGAATTCGGGCACGGGCGAGTTCAGCGTCAGCCTCTTCGAAGGCTTGTCGGGCGTCATCTCGGTCTTTGCGAAGGCTTTTTTCTTTGTCCGGTGTCAAACGAGCCTTTTTCAGCGCATCATTGATTTCTTTCAATCGGTCTTTGCCGGTTTTGAGCGCGGTACTCCGGCCACCTTTCTTGTGAAACTGTTCAGCGCGAGCCGTCATGGCTTCCAGCGTCTCTGCCATATTTGTCAGACCCGACACACCGGCGTGCAAAAGCTGTCCCAGGTCTCCCTTGGCACCGGCAATTCGCTTGCCACCTTCGCGGAGCCCCGTGTCATTCAGAGAGAAGCGTTCGATATAGTCATCTTCGCCCAGCCCGTGGAGCGCGCTCGACAGGATGGTTTCTTCAACAGGGCGGTCCTGATGATCAAGCAGGGACTGAGCGCGCTTGCTGTTGCGGCGCAAGACCGTTGCTTCACGCCCGGGTATTTCCAGTTCTGCGCCGACGAGAAGATCGCTACGGTCAAATTTGAAAGCATACGGGTGGGTTCCGGACTTCATACCGAAAAGGAGTTCCAGAAACCCGTTGAAGGCCGTGGATTTTCCTGACTCATTCGGTCCGTAGATGATCGTCACGTCTGGGTCGCCGTTTGCGGGGCGGGGAAGCTCAATCTCGGCACCGTCAAAGCGGCCATAGCGGATGAGATCAAGTCGGTTCAGTCTCATTTCGCGGCCCCCGCGTGCAGAGACAATGTGACTTCACCGATGGCTTCCTGCAGAAGGTCATCCATTGCCTCCTCTGCCAATTCGTCGGTGATTTCGCGAGGCAGTGCATTTCTAAGTTCTTCGAGGATCTCCTTGCTGGCAACCTGGAAGCCCGGTTCGGTAAGCTCTTGCTGCATCAGGCGCACCAGGTCATCCGTCTTTGCATCGACCAGCTGCTTCGGGGCCGTCACTTTGATTTTGTCGATAAACAAGCGATCGATGGTATCGAGCACTTCGTCAGCAAGGGCCACCAGCATGTCTGCGGTGTGATGACCTGTGGTCACCAGAAGACGGACTGCCGTGTGGCGTTCGGGATCCCGAACGCCTTCAAGCTCGCTCCTAAGTATTCTCAGGATGTCCGGTACATCGGTACAATCGGTCAGATCCAGCGGGCATGCCACAAACCTCAGATGCCCGACCTGATGCCTCTCGAATTTAGGAGTGCCGTTACCAAGTTCGACAATCGCGACAGTTCCGCCGGTGCGTTCCCCGAAATGGCGAGGTTGGGGGATGCCCGGCATGACCGCGAGAACTGGTCCAGATGATCGCTCGAATGGTGCATGAATGTGTCCCAGGCACCAAAGATCATAGCCATAGGACACTAAATCCTGCTCAGAGCACGGGGCATAAGGATCGTGTCCGGGCGAGCCATCGAGGGATGTGTGCATCAGTCCGACGTTCTTCCGTCCAGGTACTGGTGCAGGGTAATCGGGCAGAAAGCTCTTGGACACGTGGGTTTTGTCGAACGACAGCCCGTGGAACCAAACACTAGCGATTTCAACACTGGGCGTGTCTTTGTTCAGGAGATGGATATTCGGGCCAAGATCTCCATGGGCACGGTGATCGAGAAGTGCGTCATGGTTGCCACGGACTAGCACCGTAGGGATACCGGCATCCGCAGCCCGCGTCAGTTGCGAGATCAGGAAGGCACGGGTTTTCAAGTCAGGTTGGTCGTTGTCAAAGATATCGCCAGCAAGGACCAGTGCGTCGACGTTTTCCGATATGGCCAGATCGACAATGCGGGTGAACGTGTCCCTACTTGCCTGTTTCAGATGATCGCCCAGATCCGGATTGCGCATCGCGGCCGAGCGGATCGGCGAACCCAGATGAATGTCTGCTGAAACGAGGACACGCATATATATTCAGTTACTTCCCAATATCAATTAGCCAGACCAAAGTCCGTTTCTAAAACGATAGGTTGTGGAAGCGTTTTTGTCCAAGCCAAATGTCAGATTTCTAAGCCGATAAATTGTCAACCCGCCAGTGCTAATGCGAACGAAACACCGCCATAACCCACCTCATTAGGCGGGTTATGGCGGTGAGGATCTGGAGGATGTAGATCCAAATCGGGAACAGGATGGGCATCACCAGGCGATGACCAGTTCGGGGGGCTAAGTCCAACTGAAGCGGAAACCGTTCCGCCTAATCAGAAGCGCGTTTCACCTGAACTGCCTTTGGAAAATATGGAGATATTCGGTCTAACTCTGCTTGATCATTCATCAATCTGACGCAAACAAGGTTCTTTTTCGTTCGGGAAGCTGCCACATATAGAAGCTTCCTCGACGCAATATCTCTTTTCGTAGATGGGACCTCATCCGTAAAACAATTTACAAAATCGTATTCCGTCGTCCATCCGTACTCGTCTATTATGAGAAGCACGTTCTCTATCCCGGTCCCTTTCGTCTTGTGCATCGTGGCGAAGCCGCCGTCATTTTCCTCATAGTCATAGAAGGACAAGACTTCATCAAAGCGAAGTTCGTCTGAAAACAATGCAGTGAAGAATGCCTTTTGCTTAAGTTCGTTGGTTCGGTCGTCGTATTCGGATTCGATGAGGTCCGCATCGAGGTTCTTTTTGGGCGCAGCCTCAATTTCCTTGAGCATCTGCGGTTTTGTTCGGTGACCGCTAGCGTGTAGCGCTTCAAAAGCCGCGAATACAGGATCGGCCTTAAGACGTGCTAACAGCTCGTCACGGCGCGTTAAAAAAGCTGCGTGGCTTTCTGAAATTCTAATCAGCCCAGCTTTTTCTGCAATTTCCACTGCTTTGTAAGCTGAAAGGTCCTTGGCAGCGAATGCACGTAGCATCTCGTCCAGCCTGGTTTTGTCAGAGACCGAGGAAATCGAAAATCCCCGCTTGCGAAGTCCTGTGATCAAGCGATTGTATGCACGCCTGTCTCCAGGCAGGCTCTGATGCAATGTCGTCAAATTGATTATTTCATCAAACTGCAATCTATCGAGCGTTTTGCGCATTCGGTCTCGAGGCTCCGAGTACCGATCATCAAATACCTGATAGAGCCGCCCAAAACCCACATCGTTAGCAATCGATTTGTTCGTGAGCTTTAGCTGAACGTAGCCCGGAAAATCTTGGCCTACTCGTGCAACGAGCTCATCGAGCGCTTCACGAAACAACGCGGCATTGGTTTTCCGATCTGCTGATTTCTCGCCTGTGTCTATTTTTTCTGGAGCAAAATCATACAGCAGGACTACGCTACCTTCTCGGCTCTCAGGAGTTTCAATCGTGCCGTCATCGAGCGTTTTGAGCGCTACTTCTTGCTTTAATCCATCTGTGCGAAATTGATTAGCGAAGGTTATGACTTGTGGGGAACAACGGTAATTGTCGTCCTTCTCCACAAGAACGACTTCCTCCGAGTCGATGTGCTCTTGAGCACTACCTATGCCGTCTGAGTAAATTGCTTGCTCGGAATCTCCAAACAGACCAATAATTGATCTTTTTTCTTTGGGTAGGCAGCGTAGCAACACGCGAATAACGTCTGCTTTCGTATCCTGATATTCATCAATGAAGACGCAATTATGCCGATCCGACACAATCTTTCCCAGTATTGGGAACTCATCAAACATCTTGCAGGCAATAGTGATTAAGCCGTCATGCCCGAATGATGGCTCGTTGAAATTGTCAAATTTGGTTTCGTTGTAAAAGAATTCATCGGGTTTTCGGGCTGCGAGTTTTGCGCAGATTTCTTGGTTCAGCTTAGCGATCAATGCGTTCATCTGTGCGATGTACTTCTCCGGGTCCTTATCGTAATCCCGTTTCCCGGGTACCTTCGGAGTTAGTTCGCTTAGGACAGTTTGGCGGCGGCTCTCCAATTTCTCGTAAGCCTTCTTGTACCGCCCGTGTTCCTCGGACTTTCTGAGCTTTTCGTCTCCGCCATAGTGCTCGTCCCCTAAGCCAACAAAAACAGGAAGCTCGAACAGGGCCGGAAAAACATGCTGAATGTTCCGCTTGTATGGCGAGATTATTCCGCCCAGAAATGAGTGGATGGTTGAGACCTTTATGTCAGCCAAAATACGCTCGGCGATTTCGTCGGCAGCTTTATTCGTATGCGTTATACATGCGATTTTGAGCTTCTGATCGACAGAGAGCACCTTTTGGACGACTCTTTTTAGGCTTTCGGTTTTACCGCTTCCCGCGCCGCCCTGAAGGAGAAAGTTCTCACCACCGAAAACGAGTTCGGCAATTTGATCTACCGGACTCAATTTTTGTGAATCCATTCCAGACCATCCATTATATATTTTGGCGTTTCCCAGGTTTCGCCTTCAACCAACGCTGCGTACAGAAGCGATCCCGCAAAATCAGATTTTTTATCAAGAATTCTTTCAGTAAGGGCGTAATAATCGCCGCCATCGAAAACATCTATTTCTTGAACGTTTTTGAGGCCTCCCAAGTCGTCTTTTTTATTTTTTATTTTCTCAAAGTTTTTTGCGATGAAAGCGTCTTCGAAGCTTCTTGCGTGATAGCCGTTCTCTTCCATTTGGTAGGCAAGTTTGATTTTCCCGTCATTAGGTGCGGCTTCACCACTCAGCAGACGCTTGTGCCATTCTTTGTACTCATCGATTTTGTCAATCGCCGGAGCTGAAAGGAAGTGTTTGAGCGTCTCATTTGAAGTGTGCGTGGAGCCTTCGACCTTATGCGCTTTATAGGTCGGCTTGCCGGTCTTTTCATTCGGCTCGGCTTTGGTCGTGTCGATATCTGTAATGATGAGGGTACGGACACCAATGAACTCAAGGAAAGGTGCAAACGCTCGCGCGTTCGCACCAACTTCCAGTACGGAGATGTTCTGAGAGGACAGGCCACCTGTCTCGGCAGCCTCTTCATTCTCTTGATCGTGCTTCTCAACAAACAATGGGAGGAGGATGCGTTCGGTTGTACCTTCGATAAAAATTGCCTTGTTAGCAAAAAACAGCTCTGCTGAGTTAATCGTAAGATATTGCTTCAAGAACTTGAATAATGCTTTTCCATCTGCCCCAAGCTTATCGTATTCCTTGCTGAGATCAGTGTGAAAGTTTTTGATAGAGACCGGCCCTGTGACGGGCGATCTTGATAAATAGCGAATGTCTTCAAAGTCGGATTTCGATACAATATGTGAGGAGTGCGTGGTTACGAGAGCCTGTAAGCTGGGTATGGCTGATACGAGGCCATGGATTTTGTCCGCAAACACATATTGCATCTGCGGGTGCGTATGAGCCTCGGGTTCCTCAATCAACAAAAGGTTCAACGGCGCATTACGCCTTGCAAAGTCGTCGCGGCAAAGCTCGATTTGCAGGAGCAGATACAGGACATTCAGATAGCCAAGGCCGCTATAGTGCTCCGGAAGAAAATTGTCTGTGTCGCCGTAGATGACCTGCGATGAACTCTCGATAAGAGACTGCGACTGGATATTGGAGACCACTTTCAAGTCGCCGAGGTCTAGAAAGTCGCGTGAATTCTTTAGAAAGCTGCCGAAAACCTCCTCATACTGCTTGCCCAGCTGCGTGTCGATATCAGCCAAAATCGATCTAAGCTTTTCTATGCTCCCAGCTTCAGGCTTATCTGCGCTGGCGTCCTCTTCAGCCTCATCGTCTGCATCTGCCTCAATATCTCGCTTACGGAAGAATTTGGTCGATATGGCAGAAAGCGGCTTTGAACCACGCCCGGCATCTTCTGAGCTTGCAACGTTCCGACGGGCGTGGATGACTTGGAAATTTAAGAGGGCGCGAAGACTGGTGCGCTCCTTCTCCTCAAGCTGATTGCGGTGAGACAAATAGTACGCTTGTTCACCCTCATGTCCGTCATCGTCAAATGCATAGACTTTTACGTCGAGGAATTTTCCGGAAAGGTTGTTTTCGATGAACTTTTTGCGCTCTGTTTCGTCTGCCGGGAGAACGCGAAGAAGCTTTTTCTTTTCAATGGTGCATTCGAAAAGAATGTTCGCGTGTCGCCTATCTGGATCGAGGTCCAGCATAAACTCGGAGAGAATTCCCAGATCATCTGTCTCGGTATAGGCAATGCGAAGAACCATTCTTATTGCGAGTTCTTCGACGTTCGTCTCGGCGTATATCTTGAAAATAGCTTCGCGCAGGCTAAGCGGGAAGTCTGTGAATGAAAACGTGTCCGGTCTTTCGAGAAATTTTTCCAGCAATACTGCGAACGATGTCTTTCCAGTATTGTTTTTGCCTACGAGCAAAGTGGTTTTTTCTCGCAAATCAATGCAGCAATCCTGCAGCAACCGGAAATTTTCAATTTTAATTTGCTCGATATGCATGTCTCTAACGCAACTTTTGCTCGCCGAAGCGCATTAATAAATTTGATTCAACTTACAATAGCACTCAGTGTTTGGTGGAGCAAAGGTTAGTCGCTCTCTTTAGTATCCACGCCTTGGAGGAAACCCCTCGTCTTCAGACGAGCCCGCTTTAGCGTGAAGTGAATAAGAATGACC
>NZ_CANMNP010000029.1 GCF_947499295.1 uncultured Roseibium sp. | reverse complement strand
CACTGAAGATGTCGTACTTCAGTACCTTGAGAAGCACATCGATAATCCTACCGGCATCAGCCGGTAGTGGTTTAGTTTCAATTTATTGAATATAAGGTGACGTGCGGGTCTCCTCCGACCCAAGCAAAGATCCTGCCGACACCGACAGCCCCAAATTCGGTGTTGGCGGGATTCTCCTATCGGTGCTTCGGGTCCGATACATCTTGCGACACTTTCCCGGTTGCCACGACAAAATTGACAGACATCTCACCGCTAGTATTGCGTTCATGACATTTTCAAACGGACGCAAGGGCAGGCGGACATATGAAACGCATTCTGGACAGTCGTTATTTTCTTTGGGGTCTGCTGGCGCTGCCCTCGTTCCCCATGATCGCCACCCTTGCCGGTGGAGCGACATCAGAAGACGGGCGCGCCGCAACTGAATTTCTCTTGCATCCGACCGGCGAGTTTGCGGCCAGGTTCATGATTGTCGCAATGGTGATCACGCCGTTCAGGCTGCTCTTTCCGAAGTCCGGTTTCTGGTTCTGGATGGCGCGCAGACGCCGGTATTTTGGTGTCGCAGCTTTCGCCTATGCAGCCTTTCATACAGTGCTCTACCTGGTCGATATGGGATCGATCAAAGCTATCCTTGGCGACTTCTGGGCGCTGGGTATCTGGACGGGATGGCTGGCATTCTTCATCTTTTTGCCGCTCGCCGTAACCTCGAACGATACATCTGTTCGATGGCTCGGGCCAAAGTGGAAGCCGTTGCAAAGGTTTGTTTATCCCGCTGCAATTGCCACCCTTGTGCACTGGATGTTCGTTCACAACAATTTCGGTCCGGCTCTCGTGCATTTCATCCCGTTGGCAGTTCTTGAGGCGTACCGGGTTTACCGGCATTTAAAGCCAGGCACCGGTCCGAAAACCGCAACTGCTTGAAACTTCGCTGGCGCACCGCAGAGGACAAGAACATGAACTATACGCTACACGTAGCCTATTCGATGTTTACCGCACTGCTTTCCGCTCCCGCCGCTGCAACTGGCATGTTTGAGTGTGAGCCAACAGACAAGACTGCCTGGCTATCCGAGGAACAAGTCACAGAGAAGCTTGCAAGCGATGGCTGGCAGGTTCGGCGTATGAAGGAAGACGGAGGCTGCTGGGAGGTCTATGGCACATCACCAGATGGCAAACGTGTCGAAGTTTACCTGCATCCTGTTTCCGGTGAGATCCTGTTGATCAATCAACGAGGCACAATCATCTACCGCAAGGAAGGCTGAATCTCGGGTTCAGCCTCAGTCCTCCTGCGACGCCTCTTCCGGGAGATGTTTCAGCCACTTTGCATGCACTGCGTCCTGAAGCGAAATACCCCGGTCGCGACAGAACAACACAAGGTGAGCGAAAAGATCGGCTGCTTCAGAAGCCAGCGCTTCCTCAAGCTCAGCCTTGCTGGATCCGTTGGGGCGGGCCTTCTTTGAAAGCCTCAAATCTGCTGCTGCCAACTCGCCAAGCTCTTCCGTCATTTTCGCCAGATACCAAGCCTTGTCTCGCTCGATGCCAAAGCGATCAGCGTAGATGTCGGATACGGTGGCAATAGCCTTCTCCATTTCAGGTAAAGACTTGGACTTCAAAGTATTGCCTCCTTACGAAGCAAGCCAGTGTTTAGGATCCGTCCTGAAAGAACGACTGCCCTTTCCAGAAAGCGCCGAAACCAAATCGGCCACAGCGTCGAGCGAATGAACTGCACGAAACTCGTCGACATGTGGAAGCATTACACGGATGCCCTTGGCCTTTGCCTCAAAACCCTGATATCGAAGCAGCGGATTGAGCCAGACCAGTCGCCGGCACGATCGATGCAGTCGGTCTATCTCCCGTTCAAGATCCTCGTCCGTATCGCGTTCCAGACCGTCCGTAATCAACAAGACCGTTGGCTTGCCTGAGAGCACACGACGGGACCAATGGCGGTTGAAGTCATGCAAGGCCGATGCGATCCGAGTTCCTCCAGACCAATCTTCAACACCGTCGGAACAGGCCTCCAGTGCTTCGTCGGGATCTTTCATGCGCAGTTGCCGCGTCACATTTGTCAGGCGTGTGCCGAACAGAAATGTGTGAACGTCCCGCCGCTCGGCCGTAATTCCATGCATGAAATGCAGCAAAAGCCGGGAGTACTGGCTCATGGAGCCGGAAATATCGCAAAGGGCAACCAAGGGTGGACGCTTTTCGGCCGGTTTGCGAAATTTCAGATCGATCATGTCGCCGCCGGCCCGCATTGAAGCGCGCAACGTGCGTCTAGGGTCGATCACGCCTTTTGCTGCCGGTCGCAGCCGTCTGAGCCGGATCTTGTCCTTCGGCATCGACATGGAGCGCAACGAGTGCTTGGCATCCTCTATTTCGGCTGCCGTCATCTGCGCAAAGTCTTTTTTTTGAAGAAGCTCCTTGCCGGAAACGGTAAATTTGGCATCCACCTCAATTTCCGGAACGGCTTGTTCTGCGGTTCTTTCCTTGGCGGCTTCAAAAGCCTGGGAAACTCTTGTCTGACCCGCTTTGGGTTTTTCCGGCTGACCGCGCGGCGGTGCCACGGGTGAGAGGATTGCGAGCATCTTTTCGATCAGGCCGCGGCTTTGCCAATAGATACGGAATGCCTCGTCAAACAGAACCTTGTGTTCGTGTTTGCGTACGAAGACGGCATGCAGGGTCCAATAGAGGTCGTCCCGGTTTTCAATCCCGGACACCTCAACCGCAGCGACCGCGTCAACCACGGAGGCAGGCCCAACAGGGACACCGGCTTTACGCAAGGTGCGGGCGAAATAGACGATATTGTCAGTAATTCTCGACCTGAGATCGGGGCTTTCCATCTGGACCCTGCTTCCTAAAGCGCTGGCACGCTTTGCTGATGCGGGGCCTCTTTTCGGATCTCGTCAACCATCTGCCGGATCTTTGAACCTCTCACGCGTTCAATATCGTCCTGGTACTTCAAGAGTACTCCAAGCGTGTCTGAAGCGAGGTCGGGATCCAGGGCAATTTCATTTAGCTCCGACAAGGCGCTGGCCCAGTCGAGTGTTTCGGCAACACCAGGCTGCTTGAAAAGATCTTCTTCGGTGCGCAGTTTTTGAACGAATGCAACAACTTCCAACGCCAATCGTTCCGCAGCTCCCGGTACTTTGCGCCGAACGATCTCAAGTTCCCGTTCAGCGTCGGGATAATCGACCCAGTGATACAGGCAACGCCTCTTGAGGGCGTCATGGATTTCTCTGGTCCGGTTGGTTGTGATGATGACAATCGGTGGTTCCGTTGCCTTCACGGTACCAAGTTCCGGAATGGAAACCTGATTGTCGGCCAGTACTTCGAGAAGAAAGGCTTCAAAGGCTTCGTCTGCGCGGTCGAGTTCGTCAATCAGAAAAACGGGGGCACCGGAAAGCGACGGTTCAAGTGCTTGCAAAACAGGGCGCTTGATCAAAAATCGCTCGTCGAAAATGGATTTGGACAACTCGCTGTGTTCCGCGTCACCGGCGGCTTCCGCAACCCGGATCTCCACCATCTGAGCCGGGTAGTTCCATTCATAGACGGCAGAGGAAATGTCCAGTCCTTCATAACATTGAAGGCGGATGAGGTCGCGCCCAAGGGTGGTCGACAGAACTTTGGCAATCTCGGTTTTGCCCACGCCGGCTTCGCCTTCCAGGAACAGCGGCCGCTTCATGCGAAGGGCAAGATGAAGCACCGTGGCCAGAGACCTGTCGGCTACATATCCCGCCTGGTCCATCAAATTAAGCGTTGCGTCAATGGAGTCGGGAAGGGGAGTCGGGCTCATAAATCCTCCGGCAAGCTGATCGATCCTCTGGTTATATATGTACTCGCCAGCGAAGAACATGCCCCGACCTTGTGCTTTAGTACCGGTCCTGACCTTCAACAAGGATGCGTTTGTACGTCCGTCTCCTAATATAAATTCGTGTTCTCGGCCTCTATATATGACCGACTGATTCCAGGGAGTGAGACGACCATGCAGCGCTTGAAATCGTTTGTCCTGTCAGCAGTTCTTGTTGTTGCTGCCAGCTCGGGACATGCTTCGGACGGAGACTATCCGTCAGATCCTGTCAGTCTGGCGACCGGGCAAGAGTTGGCCGAAATTCACTGTGCTGCGTGTCATGCCGTTGGCAAGGATGACACAAGTGCCCAGCCTGGTGCACCGGCTTTCAGGTCACTTTCGTCGCTCTATCCGCTGGAAAGCCTGGAAGAGCCCCTTGCGGAGGGGATCGTTACTGCGCACGACAATATGCCGGAATTTGCCTTCGAACCGGATGACATCGACGCGTTTTTGGGCTACCTGACCTCGATCCAAAGCAATTGACACCGACCTGAATTCAGCCAGAGATGATTTGTTAGCAGTCACATCTTCTTGCTGCTAAAATACTGTTTATAAACAAGAATTATTCTTTGGTCGGATTTGGTTGGACGAGAATCCGTGACACTCTTTCTTTGCAGTGAAGAAAGGATTGGCATGGACACCAGCTCTGACTTTGAAAAACGGCTCATCGGCTACGGACTGTTGACGGCGGAGATCCTCTACAGGATCCCTGATCACCCGAAGCTTCTGCAAAGCTTTCTCTGGCAGACCGAAGATCTGGCTCCCAAATTTCCCGAACTCAACCGGTTCTTGAAGTTCTGGGAAGATGAAATAGAGGGCCGAATTCATTCCGTTCGTGTTGCGCACCAAAACCTGATCGTACCGGTCGATTTCCGGTATGCCGGGGGAGAATTCGTCGTTCACTGATTAGATGGCGATTGAAGCTACTTGCGTGCGAGAAGGCCCAGGCCATGGCCGTCGCGCATAATGGTTTGCGACTGCGGTGTGAAGTCGGAACCGTCGTCCTCGTGAAGAACGAAGCCGGGCAAAAGCTGCAATGAGGCCTTGCTGGCCCTTACGGCGCGCACCAGGATCCTGGTGGCCGGTGCTTCCTGGCGCGGTCTCAGCGGAATCACATCGATGGAACCAAAGCGGCCCTTGAGCACACCAAGAAGCTCTTGAAGACCGTCCGCCCGAAAGATGACCGTCAGGCTGCCACCATCTCTGACGATGTCGGCGGCCGTCTTCGCCCAGGGTTCCAGGCCTCGCTCATCGAGCATATGCGCACCGGCCCTGGCCGTGTTCGGAGATGCTCGAAACCGATCGGCTTCATAGTAGGGAGGGTTCATGATCACATGATCGGCCATCGACGGCTTGAGGCCTGCCGCGTGACGCAAACTGCCTTTCGCCGTAATGTCTGCCTCCAGCAGGGTCACCCTATCGGCAAACCCTGCATTGGCCGGGTCCATGAGCCCCTGTCGTACCAGAGGCAGGATGGCGGCATCCAGCTCCACCAATGTAACATCGATGTCAGACAGTCTTGCAGCCGCGCAGAAACCTGCTGTTCCAACGCCTGCTCCAAGGTCGACAATGTGCCCTTTTGTGGCGTCGGGTAGAGCTGCTGCGAGGTAGACCGCATCGAGGCCAGCCCGATGACGGCCGCGGCGCGGCTGATGCACATGGACTTTACCGCCCAAAAATGCGTCCCTCGTTGTTTCTTTCTGATCTAGCGAGGCGTGCGGTATCGACATGTCAGGACGATCCGGTCTCCGGCGGGAGTTCATGTTCCAGTCCGGCATCACGCACCAGCATGCGGGCCTTGCCGATCTGATCGCTATCCACCAGTACGCGTCGGGGGATCATGGCCAACGACCCCTCAAGAATGCTCATGTTGCCATCTGCGACAAAATGCTTGATGCCGGCTTCTTCCAGTATCGATTCAAGAAAGGAAATGAGCACGGGATCGTTAGTTCTGATAAGTTCTTCCATATGTTATCCGGCGTTAGCGGCAAAGCTCCTGAGAGTGCCTTTGTGCACTATTGTCCGCTGGAGTACAGCAAAACCTGCTGATTGCGGCATTTCAACAGTTTGTCATCGGATTGGCGTCTTGCCCCGGACGCAATCGCACCATATTGTCCGCTCAAATATTCAGGGGAGTGCCGTTAGTGGCCGTTGTCGCAACCTATTCTGACAATCAACCGCGTCGTCCGAGCATACAGGGGCTTGTTGATCTCGTGGCGCCCGGCATGGGCCAGGTCAATGAATTGATTCTGTCCAAGGCCGGGTCCAATGTCGAGCTGATTCCAGAGATTGCAAAACATCTCATTTCATCTGGTGGTAAACGTTTGCGCCCGATGCTGACACTCGCCTGCGCTGAAATGTTCGGCTACGAGGGCGATGGTCACGTGACTTTGGCGGCCAGTGTGGAATTCATGCACACGGCGACATTGCTGCATGACGATGTCGTTGACGAGAGCGATATGCGTCGCGGAAAGCTTGCTGCCCGCAAGCTCTGGGGTAACCAGGCGAGTGTTCTCGTCGGAGATTACCTGCTGGGTCAGGCGTTCAAGATGATGGTCGATGTGGGGTCGCTCGAAGCGCTTCGCATTCTGTCCACCGCCTCCGCAGTGATTGCGGAAGGGGAGGTTCTGCAGCTGGGTGCCGCCAAGAACATCGCCACAACCGAGCAGGACTATCTTCGGGTTATCGAAGCAAAGACGGCTGCACTGTTTGCCGCCGCTGCCGAAGTCGGTCCAGTGATTGCCGATCAGAACGAGAGCATGAAGCTTGCTGCTCGAACCTACGGCATGGAATTGGGCTATGCCTTCCAGCTGGTCGATGACGCACTCGACTACGGAGGATCGTCTGCAGACCTTGGCAAGGACGTTGGCGATGATTTCAGGGAAGGCAAGATTACATTGCCGGTTGTCCTGGCAATTGCACGCGGCAGCGATGCCGACCGTGTCTTTTGGAAGCGTTGTCTGGAAGGTGAGGACGTCGTTGACGGCGATCTTGAAGAAGCCATCGGACTTTTGAAAAAATATGACGCTCTGAGCGAAACCGTCGAGCGCGCGAGAACCTACGGCGATAATGCGCTCAAGGCATTGGAAGCATTGCCGGGCGGGGCGCATAATGATGCGCTGGCTGATGCAGTGGCATTCTGTATATCTCGTGTGAGCTAGTTTCAGATCGATAATTACAAAATTTCAGCCGGTTACGGTTTTTTCTTAATGTGATTTGATCACTTATTTCAACGGACCCGACGCGATCCACCAGTCTGGGTGCGCTGAACGCAAGCTTCGTTCGATCTCGACGGCATTGCGTGTTTCGCACAAACCGAAACATGTTGCGCCGGAGCCGGACATTCGCGCGAATTCGATCAGCTCATTGCCGTCCAGCGCACGCAACACGTCACCGATATCAGGACAGAGAGTGATCGCTGCATCCTGCATGTCGTTTCGGCAAACCGATAAATACGAAGTCAGTTCACCGAGCGTTTCGAATTTCTCAGGCATGATCGGCATTGCGGCATTGTCGCGTTCTATCATGGCCTTGAAGACTTCGGGTGTCGAAACGGTTTTCTTTGGATTGGCCAGCACAATCGCACAGTTCGGCAATGAAGGCCCCTGTGAAAGGACATCGCCGATCCCCCGCATAATCTGGGGTTCGGGAAAGAGGCACACAGGTACATCTGCGCCGAGCGACAACGCAAGGCCTTGCATTGTCTCTTCGCTCAGATAGACCCCTGAAAAGTCCTCCAACAAGCGCAATGTGGTCGCGGCGTCACTCGAACCGCCTCCAATTCCCGACGCGACGGGGAGGCGCTTGGTGAGCGTAAGACGCACTGCGGGGACCGGAATCGACGCCTTTTCGGCAAAGCCCTTTACCGCTTTCAGGATGAGATTGTTGTCCTCAGACCCCTCAAGTTCACGCGAAAAAGGACCGTCCAAAACCAGATTGAGACGGTCATCGGCTTCGAGTGCAATGCGGTCGCCGATTTGGGGAAACACAGCGAACGAATGAAGGAGATGATACCCGTCTTCACGTTGCCCGGTAATGTGGAGGGCCAGATTTACCTTGGCCCGAGCCAGTCCTGCACGGGGCATCGACGCTGAGCCGAGGGTCATTGAAACCTCCGGTCAGCCGCCGTTGTTTTTCGTTTCCGCATTGGCAGCGTCGGTCACCGGAACGTCCTTCAAACCATTGGCGATCTTGTCGCGGATCTTGGGCAGCTCATCTTCTTCGGGCCCAAGGTCCCGGGCATGGTTCCACTGGAACCGGGCTTCATTGCGCCGGCCAACCATCCAATAGGCGTCACCAAGATGGTCGTTGATCACGGGATCCGCCGGGCGGAGTTCAATCGCACGCTCCAGTTCCTTCACGGCCTCTTCATAGCGACCGAGACGGAAATAGACCCAGCCAAGGCTGTCAACGATATAGCCGTCGGTTGGCCGCAGCTCGACCGCCGTCTTGATCATATCGAGCGCTTCGTCGAGCTTCAGGCCCTGGTCGACCAGCGAATATCCGAGGTAGTTGAGAACCAGAGGCTGGTTTTCATTCAACTCAAGTGCCTTGCGGAAATCTGCTTCTGCAAGGTCCCATTTGTCCAGTCTTTCGCGTGCGATGCCGCGGAAATATAGAATGATCCAATGCCGGTCTTCCAGTTCGGCAATCGTATCAAGCCCCTGGGTATATGTGGTTTCGGCATCGTCATAGATCTCGTGAGACCGCAGAATATTGCCGAGCGCAATGACCGCCTCAAGATCAGACGGGTCTTGTTCAATGAGAACTTCCAGATGGGAGCGTGCTTCGTCCAGCTTGTCCAGGGCGTTGAAATTCATGCCGACCTGAATTTCCGCTTCTCGTTTCAGAACGCTGTCTTCGGGCACCATCATCAAGGCTTTGATTGCGCGTTCGGGCTGCTCCATCCGTTCAAAAACACTGCCGAGCGCAATAGCCGCAAATTCTGCCTTTGGGTCCAGGTGGAGTGCGAGCTGCAGATAGGATGTCGACAGTTCCTCGCCGCCATCCCGGCCAATGACAGCGCCAAGGCCGTAAAGAATTTCTGCCATGCCCTGGGAGGGATCCGTCACCATGGGCGGAATGACTTCGCCGCTCATCAGGGTTTCGCGGGTGTCCACCAGTTTTGGATGGCCTCGGAACTGCTGGTCGTATTGGTCGAGAACCTCGAGCGCTTCTTTTTGACGCCCGTTGGCGGCAAGGATCCTCGCATATGCATCGATGACGCGAATTGCGCCCTGATCGATTGCGTAGGCTCCTTCAATGGCTTCGAGCGCATCTGCATTCCTGCCAGCTGCAAACAGCAGGTGTGCCTTATGCGTTGCCTTGAAAACTTCGAACCACTCCGGACCACTGAGTTCGTCGATGGTTTCAACGGCTTCGTCGACTTTGCCGTTGCCGTAAAGCGCCCAAGCACGCGATATGCCGATGGAAAGTTGCGCAAGCGGACCGTTCCGGCCTTTGGACAAGGCAATATCCGCATTTGTATAACTGCCATCGATCAGTCTCTGCGCGCCGATGGCAAGCTGTGCGAGGAAATTTTCCAGACCGGCCTTCTCAAGTTCTTCCGCAAAATCGACGGCCTGTTCGACATCTCCGTTTGCCAGCTTCAGGAGGAAAGTCCGCTCCAGCAGCATTGTGTTGTTGGGATCAGCGGCGAGAGTTTCCTCATAAAATGCGGCAGCCTGAGCATAGTCCTTGTCAAACCCGGCCAGACGTCCGGAAAGGTAGCTTCCGGAGAGATTGAAGGGCAGGCCCGTTGGAGTGCCGTAAATCTCTGGTTCGGCTGTGGTCTCCGCCATTGCGGCTGCCGGAAATAGGGCGATTGCACTGACCAGCGCAAGGAGCCTCCGTTTAAGGGGCTTTCGGTCCACATTGGCAACGGCACCGGTCGCTTGGGTCATACTTCGTCGAACTCCATCTTCACCGACAGTTAGGAATCTTGCTTATTGCCTTTGACAATGGCGTCTTTAAGGCTATGCGGCAAGGCAGACGGATAACTTTCTGACGGTTTAAATCCATTTGAATTTGCACATCGTCGGAAAGCTTGGGCCCAATGGGCGATAGAGCCCGGATTCCGGGAGAAAGGGCTTGAAGCCAATCCTTTGCCGTTGCAGGTATGTGCAGTGCAATATGACGGAGGCGTTTGTCGCCGGCATCGGTTAGGAGAGTGAATATGGCCAAGTGGGTCTACAGCTTTGGCAATGGGGAAGCAGAAGGCGCAGCCGAAATGCGCAACCTGCTTGGTGGCAAAGGTGCGAACCTTGCTGAAATGAGCAGCCTTGGTCTGCCCGTTCCTCCCGGCTTCACGATCACCACTGAAGTCTGCACTTGGTATTATGATCACGACAAATCCTATCCCGATGAGTTGAGTGCTCAGTTGTTTGAGGCCGTTGATAAAGTCGGTGTGGCAACAGGCAGGAATTTTGGGGATACGGAACGACCGCTGCTGTTGTCGGTGAGATCCGGCGCCAGGGTGTCCATGCCTGGCATGATGGACACGGTCCTCAATCTGGGCCTCAATGACGAGACAGTCGAAGCACTTGCAAAAGAGGCAGATGACCGCCGCTTTGCCTATGACAGCTATCGTCGTTTCATCCAGATGTATTCGGACGTGGTGCTTGGGTTGGACCACCACGAATTTGAAGAAATTCTCGAAACTCACAAGGAACAGAACGAACTTGAGCTCGACACGGATGTCGATGCTGACGGTTGGTTGTCGATTATTGCAAAATACAAGGACCTTGTTGAAGAGGAACTCGGCAAACCATTCCCTCAAGACCCACGTGAGCAATTGTGGGGCGCTGTCGGGGCTGTTTTCAGCTCATGGATGGTGCCGCGCGCCGTGACCTATCGTCGGCTGCATGACCTGCCGGCGTCGTGGGGCACGGCGGTGAACGTACAGGCCATGGTCTTCGGGAACATGGGGGAGGGGTCGGCAACCGGTGTCGCCTTTACCCGCAACCCCTCCACTGGTGAAAAGGCGCTTTACGGCGAGTTCCTGGTAAATGCTCAGGGTGAAGATGTTGTCGCCGGTATCAGGACACCGCAGGACATTACTGAGAAGGCCAGGATTGAAGCAGGATCTTCCAATCCGTCACTCGAAATGCTGATGCCTGAGGCATTTGCAGAGTTCCAGTCCTATTGCGACCGGCTTGAGGCGCATTACAAAGACATGCAGGATCTGGAGTTCACCATCGAGAAGGGTAAGCTCTGGATGTTGCAGACCCGGAACGGCAAGCGCACAGCAAAGGCGGCCCTGAAAATTGCCGTTGACCTGGTCGAAGAGGGTGTTTTGAGCGAAGTAGAGGCGATTGGACGGGTAGAACCTGGTGCCCTTGATCAGCTGCTTCATCCTACCATCGATCCGGATGCGGAGCGCGATATTGTCACCACCGGTCTGCCTGCCTCGCCAGGAGCGGCTTCCGGAGCAATCGTCTTCACCTCAGACGAGGCGGAAAAAGCAAAGGGAGATGGCCGAAAGGTCATTCTTGTGCGTGTCGAAACCAGCCCTGAAGACATTCACGGCATGCATGCGGCGGAGGGCATTCTCACAAGCCGTGGCGGCATGACAAGTCACGCGGCGGTCGTGGCGCGCGGAATGGGTAAGCCCTGTGTCGCTGGTGCCGGGGCTCTGAGGATTGACTATCGAAACGGTGTCATCAATTGCGCCGGACGCCAACTGAAAGAAGGCGACACGATCACAATCGATGGCGCGACCGGGCAGGTGCTTTCCGGCGAAGTGAAGATGCTTCAGCCAACGCTTTCAGGTGATTTCGGCATATTGATGGGCTGGGCAGACCGGGGCCGCCGCATGAAGGTGCGCACCAATGCAGAAACGCCTCAGGATGCCAAGATCGCCCGCGATTTCGGTGCTGAGGGTATCGGGCTCTGCCGCACCGAGCATATGTTCTTCGAAGGTGAGCGCATTGTCTCGGTGCGTGAAATGATCCTGGCCGGGTCAGAGGATGGGCGCAGAGCCGCGCTCGCCAAGCTATTGCCAATGCAGCGGAAGGACTTTGCCGATCTCTTTGAGATCATGCATGGGTTGCCCGTGACAATACGATTGCTTGACCCACCTTTGCATGAGTTCTTGCCGAAATCCGATGAGGAACTGGCGGAAGTCGCGAAAGCTATGGGTGCCGATCCGGAGTTGTTGCGTGATCGCGCATTGGCTCTGGAAGAATTCAATCCGATGCTCGGCCATCGCGGCTGCCGTCTTCTGGTGTCATATCCTGAAATCGCAGAAATGCAGGCACGCGCGATCTTTGAAGCCGCCGTTCTTGCCGCCAAGGAAACCGGTGCACCGGTGGTGCCTGAAATCATGGTGCCGCTGGTCGGGGTCAAGGCAGAGCTGGACCTCGTCAAAGGCCGGATAGATGCCATGGCGAAGGCCGTCATGGAAGAAACGGGTTCTGAACTTACCTACCATGTCGGTACAATGATCGAGCTGCCGCGCGCAGCCTTGCGTGCCGCTGAAATTGCTCAATCAGCGGAGTTCTTTTCATTCGGAACCAACGACCTGACACAGACAACGTTCGGGATTTCCCGAGATGATGCTGCGTCGTTCCTTGGCACCTATCAGGCAAAAGGCATTCTGGAACAGGATCCATTCGTCTCCCTCGACCAGGAGGGGGTGGGCGAACTGATTTCGATTGCAACAGAGCGCGGTCGTGCAACCCGACCCGAAATCAAGCTTGGTATCTGCGGTGAGCACGGCGGCGATCCAGCCTCTATCGACTTCTGCGAAGGAGTTGGACTTGAATATGTGTCGTGCTCTCCCTTCCGTGTGCCGATCGCCCGGCTCGCGGCCGCACAATCGGCGCTTAAAAAGCAATCGTCGGACTGAATGCGACAGTTCCGCTTGCATGATACGGGGTGAGGAAAAGGTGAGTGTGCCGTTTCCCACATTGGATCAGTTGCGCAAGGGTGGCAAACGCACCCTTGCGCGCATGCTGACACGCCTTGAAACCGGCGCAGGTGAGCAGGAGACCGCAATCTTTCTGGACAGCGTCTGTTCGGAGCCCATTGCACAGGTAATCGGCCTCACAGGCCCTCCTGGTGTCGGAAAGTCGAGCCTCACAGACGCCTTGATCACGTCCTATCGGGAGGAGGGATTGCGCGTTGCCGTTCTGGCCATTGATCCGTCCTCGATTTTGACGGGTGGCGCTCTCTTGGGGGATAGAACCCGTTTGAAGACCGACCCGGAAGATGACAGGGTTTTTGTCCGCTCCATGGCGGCGCGGGACAGGCTTGGCGGCCTGTCGGATCACGCGGTTGCAGCCATCACGCTGTTGCGGGCTGTCTGTGACAGGGTCATTGTCGAAACCGTCGGCATCGGCCAATCCGAAGGTGACCTGAAACAGGCAGCCGACACGGTTGTCCTTTGCATTCAGCCGGGTTCCGGTGACAGCCTGCAATTCATGAAAGCGGGTATCATGGAACTTCCCGATGTGGTGGCGGTGACCAAGTCTGACATGGGACCATTGGCCCGGCGGGCGGCTTCGGACGTGGCCGGTGCACTCTCCTTAAGTCGCCATGGTGGCCAGGACTGGCAGGTTCCAGTGCAACAGGTTTCGGCGCAAACAGGTGAGGGAATTGCAGATCTGGTGGCGCAGATGGGGCGTCATAGACAGCACCTTGCGAGCGAAGAGCGGCTGTACGTGTGTCGCAGGCGTCAACACCAGGCCTGGTTTCAAGACATGGTTCGTACCGAGTTTGGCCAATTCGGTTTGACACTCCTGACACAGGCCATGGGTATCGAATTGGCCAAGAAGGCTGAAACCGCGCCCTTTTTGAGTTTTTGGACCTTGTCGTCTGAAGTCAGGGACCGTCTCAATTTGGGCAATAGGCCCCGCGGCTAGCTGCCCAAGGCCCTGGACTGGTAACTGAGATCGGTTCCAAAACCGTTGCTCTCGGTTCCCTGAAAGTCTTCCAGAAATTTCGACAACGCAACATCAGAAAGCGGCCGGGAAATGAAATAGCCCTGCATTCTGTGGCAGTCGTGATCCTGCAGGAAACGGATCTGCTGTGCGGTTTCAATACCCTCGGCGACAATTGTCATGCCAAGCGCTTTGCCGAGCTGGATGATCGAGACCAGGATGGCTTCAGCTTCTGCATTACCGTTCATGTCAGAGACAAAATCCCGGTCGATCTTCAGAGTGTCGAAGGGAAACCGGCGAAGATAGCTCAGGCTTGAATAGCCGGATCCAAAATCGTCGAGTGCAACTTTGACGCCGAGATTTTTGAGGCGGCGCAGCGCTTTCAAAACACTGTCGTTTCTTCCGGCGAAAACCGTTTCAGTCACTTCAATCTCAAGGCGCTGCGGCGGCAGATTGTTGGCTGCCAGGATCGCCATGACCTTTTCAACGAAGCGGGGGTGCTTGAACTGGTTTGGCGACACGTTGACCGACACGACAATTCCCGGCCAGTCATGAGCCTTGGCGCAGGCTTTGTTCAGAACCCAGATGCCAAGGTCATTGATCAGGCCAGTCTCTTCGGCAACAGGGATGAACTGTGCCGGCGATACAACTGTTCCGTCTTCCCTTGTCCAGCGGGCAAGCGCTTCGACAGATACGATGCGCTTGGCCGTCGTGTCCGACTGGGGCTGGTAGGCGAGATCAAGCTTGTCGTTTTTCAAGGCAAGACGCAGTTCGCGGGACATTTCGTCCTTCGATTGCACCTGCTGTTCCATAGACGGTTCAAAGAATGAACGGCGGCTACGGCCGTTTTCCTTGGCGTCATAGAGCGCAATGTCGGCCTTGCGCAACAATTCGTCCGGGTCGTTTCCATCACGGGGAGCAATGGCAGCCCCCATCGACATGCTGGCGAATATCTCGCGGCGTCCGATCATGATCGGTCGCCCGATTTCGTCATGAACCTGGTCAAGAATGTATTCCAGCCATTCTTCGCTTTCGCAATTCTTGAGAACCATCGCAAATTCGTCGCCGCTGATACGGGCAACGATACCGCTTTCGGGAATAACGTGGCGGAGGCGCCTGGCGACGGCCATGATGACCTTGTCGCCAGCTGAATGGCCAAGCGTGTCGTTGATGTCCTTGAAGTGGTCAAGATCGATATAGACTACAGCCGAGTTTGATCCGTTCAGGAAACTTTCCTCGAGAATGTCGGACAGCAGCGCGTGAAATCTGGCGCGGTTCGGCAAGCCGGAAAGGGCATCGTGACGTGATGTGTGGACTGCGTTTGCCTCGCTTCGTGCCAGGCGCTTGGTCATTTGCCGGGTAAACATGGTAACAGCAATCACGACTGCGGCGATCATGAAAGCAGCCAACGCCAGGAACGGGTTGATCCGGCGCATCATCTGCGTGCCCGGCTGTGCTGATCGCCAGGCAAGGACACCAACATCGTCTCCGCGGGGCGACCTCAGCAGATATTGGCCGACACCCGGGCGAGGGGCCTGAATATTGGCCAGGACGAAGCCATCCAGCCGGGACATTTCGGCAATGCCCTTGAGTTTTTCACCGCGTAGGGGAACAAGGCTGACAAGAACCGAAGGCGGTTTACGCATCGGCGAGATCGACTGGATCTGCTGCATGACAGCTGCGGCACTGAACAGATGCGGCTCACCCTGCAGCGAGACAATCCCCGTTTCGGCAATCGAACGTCTGGCATCGCTGCTTTTGGGTACAAAACTGAACAGGCCGGAGGGGGTCTTGCGGAAGGAAGTGATGTATCGCGCGCGCACCTTTGCAATGGCTGGCTTCAGGCTGTGCAAGACTTCAGGCGTCATCCACTTGCTGGTATAGTTCTGCGCGTAGATCTGCTGAACTTCAAAATCCCGGTTGATCAGAACACCCTTTGTGAAGCGGTGGTTCTGGAACAGCCAGTGCATCACATTGTTGAAGATCCAGCTCTCGTCGGGGTCCTCCTGGTTGACCTCGTGATACGCGTCGTCCCAGATGACAACACCGGTCTGTTGTTTGATAAGGTAGTTTCGGGTCAGCTCGAGCGCACCATTGATCAACCGCTCCTGAGATTGCTCGGCTGTCCGGTCCGATAACCTTGCCGACCAGTGCATGAGCCCGAAAATCCCAAGAACGGATGTCAGCACAACCGCAACCATCGGTACGATGATCGCGTTGGCAATGCGTCCGCCAGAGTTTTTGGTCGAGTTTTGCATACAAGAGCCTGATTGTTTCGGGCCGAGTATTGCGAAATCAGGTTAAGGAAAGTCCCTTATGACTTGGTAAAAAACGCGTAAATACGGACGCTTAGACAAGTGGTGATATAAAAATGCGCTTGGCAAGAATAGGCGGCGGTGATCAAGTGCTGCAAGACTTGCGTGCCTGTGCGTCGCAAATCAGATCAATTGCAGTCCGCGCATGCTGACATTGTTTCTCAGGCCAATAATGATGTGATCGTGAACTTCGACACCGAGCGGTTTCGCGATGTCGATGATTTTTTGCGTCATCTGGATGTCTGCGCGCGAAGGCGTCGGATCGCCTGATGGGTGATTATGGACAAGAATGAGCGCCGTTGCGGAATGCTCAAGTGCGCGGCGGATCACTTCACGCGGATAAACCGGGGTGTGGTCGACGGTACCCGTCTGCTGGACCTCATCGGCAATAAGGCCGTTCTTCTTGTCGAGAAACAAAATCCGGAATTCTTCCACCGTCGAATGTTCCATGGCCGCTTGCAGATAGTCGATCACTTTCGACCATGAATCCAGCAATCGCCGCTCATCCAGTTCCGCCTTGTGGTAGCGGACAATGGCTGCGTGAACGGCTTGCAGTGTGTCTACGCTGACATCTGAAAGACCATCGATCTCCTTAAGCCGTTCCCGTGGCGCTGCAAGCGCAGCGGAAAACGACCCGAACCGTTGCAGCAGGGCCTTGGCAATTGGCTTGGTGTCCTGGCGGGGAAGTGCGGAGAACAGCAGGAATTCAAGGAGTTCATAGTCAGCAAGACCTTGCTCGCCTGTCTTTCGAAACCGTTCCCGCAATCTTTGACGATGGCCCTTGTGGCTGGCAGTTGCGCCGCCGGACTTGGCTTCGCTCATTGCGATCTTACGCCGCCGGGAGGCCGGGTTTGTGAAGACCCTTTGGCGATGTCGTGAAAATCTGACAGCCATCCGGCGTTATGCCGATCGAGTGCTCGAATTGGGCTGACAGCGAACGGTCGCGTGTCACGGCCGTCCATCCGTCGCTCAGAACCTTCACATGCGGCCGGCCCAGATTGACCATTGGCTCGATTGTAAAAATCATGCCAGGCTTCAGTTCCACACCCTCACCAGGGCGGCCGTAATGCAGGATGTTTGGCGTGTCGTGGAAAAGCAGACCGAGGCCGTGCCCGCAAAAGTCCCGCACGACCGAACAACGCTGAGCTTCCACATAGGTCTGGATTGATGCGCCGATATCACCTGTTGTGTTGCCGGGTTTGGCCGCTTCTATTCCGCGCATGAGCGATTCATATGTCACGTCGATCAGCCGCTCGGATGCACGCTTCAGCTGGCCGACCGGATACATGCGGCTGGAATCGCCATGCCACCCGTCCAGGATCAGGGTCACATCGATATTGACGATGTCGCCTTCACGCAGTGCCTTGTTGTTGGGAATCCCGTGGCAGACAACGTGGTTGATTGATGTACAGCTGGATTTGGTGTAGCCGCGATAGTTAAGCGTCGCCGGAATGGCGTTGTTATCCATGCCGAACTGATACACGAAATCGTCGATTTCCTGGGTGGTCACACCCGGTTTCACTATGCCGGCAAGCGCATCGAGGCAGGTCGCCGTCAGTTGTCCGGCGCGCATCATTCCCTCGAAATCCTCTGGCCCGTAAAGACGCACTTGCCCTGTGTTTTTTAAAGGCGCTTCTGCGGCATCAATGTAGCTGACCATGGACTGTCCGATTTTTTTTGATTGTCTTGCGCTGTGTTCGTGCCGATCCCGGCGTTCATGCGCTTAATGTAATACGTTTTTCCGTCTGTTCACATACAGTCCCGAGCGGGCAATTTCCAGTTTTTGATCAAGCAAAAATCAAGCTTGCGGGAATTCGGTCATCTCCGCGCAGGAAAACTGATCGCACTCGCTTGCGATTTTTCAAGAAGGTCGTTAGGTGAGGAGAAAGAGCGGGCGTGGTGGAATTGGTATACACAACAGACTTAAAATCTGTCGGCCCTAGGCCATGCGGGTTCAAGTCCCGCCGTCCGCACCAAGCATGTCTGAGTTTTTTGACATGGCGCCCATCGAGCCGCCAGTGCTTGCCTTTTGCTCAGTGGATTTATTGAACTTATTCGGTGCTGAGCTGGAGCGCGGTTGAACGCACGATCAAGACCGCCGGTTCGTCTCGTCTTATCGTCTCCAGCCTTTAGACGCCGTTGGCCGAAACTGGCGGGGGAGCGCTTCAACCTCCAGTTTCTGACAGTTACCTTTGGCTATCCTGTTTCGATGCAAGCAGCGTGACACGAAAAAACCGTTTCGCAAAGAGACCCGTACGCATGGATCTTCAAAAAAAGAAAATTAAAACAATGGTTTAAATCTAGTCTCGACTTCGAGTGAAGGACTGCCGCACAGTTTCTAGCATGAATTCCTGAGAGACGGCCAGAAAGACCCTTTTGCGGTGAGGCAAGACATCATTGGCACAAAGGAAATTCACGCCTCGAGGTTGTGGTTGATGTCGGGCCCCAATGATCCTCTTTGCCAGTAGTTTTTAAATTTTAGGCAATTGAATGTGTATTAACCATGTGAGCATTTTTGCTTGTTTCTGAATTGTAAAGAAATTAAGTTGATTACACTTAATTACTTCATGAAATTTTCTTTTAAACTATTATTCTGCGTGAAATTCGTTTCCTCGTTCGTAGTAAAGTGATTTTAACTAAACTATTGCGATTGTGATTGGTTGCACTTTCTTTTTCAAATTTACGCATCCCGGATTTCCCGCAGTTCTACCTGCCTTCATCTATAGGTTGCGTGCCGATTTACGTTGCGGACGTTCGCTTCAGTGACGGCGTTTACCTTTAATAAAGTTAATAAAACTTTGGGTTTTATATAAGGTGAAAAAACTGTAAACATTCCTCAGTGGGTTTTATGAAAAAGTACCGAGTGTTTCGCTATGAATGAATTTGTTCGGATTGCACAGCTCTCTAATGACGCGACTTCTGGAGGAGATGGTGGAGGAGGAAACCCCTCTGATCCGCTTGTTCTTTCCAGGCCTTCGGCACAGCAAAGTGTCGTTTCGCTTCGACAGTCAGGGCAACTTGTAGACTTCCGGCAGATCCTGAACGAGGACATCTCGTTCATTCGAATCGGTGACGATCTCCAGATGATTTTCGCCGATGGCGGAATGATCATCGTGCAGGGATTCTTCGACGGAGACGGTGCGTCTCAGGTCGGCATCGTCTTCGACGGCGAAACGATTTCCATTGACGATTTTGTAACGGCTGCAAACCCACAGACCGCCGACGAGATCCAGACTGCTGCTGGCGAAACCAGCAATCTGGCGACCGCGCTCGGCGGACCACAGGGCTCGGGACAGAATTTCGAAGATACTCAGATCGGCGCACTGGGCGACGGTCTTGGCTTCGGTGACCTGCTGGACGGCGGCGGCCCGGGCGGCGACGGCGGCCCTGAGAACGAATTCATCGACGGTGAAGTGGACACGGTTCCGGAGATCGGTACGCCCGATGTGGGTGATCTGGACGAGGCTGATCTCTTTGAGGGCGACACGCCACTGTCCTTCACAGGAAGCCTGGATCTTGATTTCGGCGACAACGCCGGAACAGATCTCAGCCTGGAATTTGATCTCTCCAATTTGCCAACGGATGTCACATCCGATGGCTCACCGCTTACCTTCACCATTACCGACAACGCTGAAGGCGATGGCGGACAAACGCTGACTGCCACAAAGACGGGTACCACCGAAGTTATTTTTACGGTGACCCTCGACATCATCACGCTGCCGAACGGCAATGCCGGCGGCAACTACATCTTTGAACTTTTTGGAAATCTGGATCACGTTGCAGTCGGGGAAGACAATGTTCTTCCGTTGACTTTCGGCTTTATCGCAACAGACGGCGACAACTTTTCTCCAGACAGCGCAACATCCGAGTTCACCGTCAACATCACCGACGATGTTCTGGAAATTGGTGATTCAGAAGCAACGTCCGTTGACGAAGAAGGCCTGACTGACGGCAACGTCGACAGCGGCTATGATGGCGACCTTCCTGGCGCTGCGCTTACTTCGACCGGCGATCTTGCCATCGATTGGGGCGCTGACGATGCGAATCCGACAGATGGCGGCGGTCTGGGTGACCGGTCCGTTGCCTTTGATGCAAGCCAGCCGGGGCTGACCGGCCTGACGTCCAATGGTCTGGCGGTCACGGTCGCAATCCTGAGCGACGGTACGCTGGTTGGATACACAGGCGCTACAGTACCGACAGCCACATCCGACGCCGGTATTGTGTTCTTCGCAACGCTGTCCGATGCCGGCAGCGGCAGCTATGTCTTCACTGTTGCCGACAATCTGGACCACCCGACAGCCGATACTGAAGACGATATCATTCTGGAATTTGCCTATACAGCGACGGATGGCGACGGCGATACGGCTTCCTCGACCTTCCAGGTCACCGTAGACGACGATGCGCCGGTGATCGGCGAACCTTCGCTTGTTGATTTCGAAGTGGTTTCAAAATCAGTTTATGAATCCGGCGAGGTTAATCTTAGCATCCCCGCAACCGGTACGTCCGGAACTATTACATCCACGATAGAGATTGCAGAAGGTGGAACCATTCGGGATGTGAATGTCTCGATGGATATTCAGCACACCTTTATGGCAGACCTCGATATCACATTGATTGCGCCGGACGGGACCCGGATTGGGTTGATTTTCGATCAAGGTGCAGGTTCAAACCCAAATGGCGTAATCACATTTGATGATGAAGCTGAACAGAGCTTCTCAGAGGCCACAGAGCCGTTTGTGGGCGTGTGGAGGCCGACAGCAGATACGCTTTCCGGTCTCGACGGTCTCGATCAGGCAGGCACATGGACGCTTGAAATTGTCGATGATGAAGCCGGTGACACGGGAATTCTTCGCTCATGGTCACTCGACATTGAAGCGCAGGCACCTTCTCAGGTAAATGCCATCGTTGACGAAGACGATCTTTCCAGTGTCACAGGTGATCTGGCCGACGGGAATGCGGATGATCAGCCAGGTGACGCAGATACCGCGACCGATGGAACACTGGACACGGACTTGGACGCGACCACCGTCTTCGGTGATTTGGCAATCTCCTGGGGCGCGGACAGTGGCAACAGCGTTGAAAACGGTGGCACGTCAGCCGGTGATGGCGACCGTGCAATTACCTTTTCTGCCGATGCGATTGCAACGCTTGAGGCCGCAGGGCTGACCTCTGACGGCGAAGACATCACCTATAGCCTGAATGGTCCGGAAAACGATCTCCTGACCGCGACAGCTGGCGACCGTATCGTTTTCACTGTTGAACTGTTCGACACGGACAGCGGCTCATTCAAGTTCGACCTTCAGGACGCCCTGGATCATCCTGAAGGGTTTGATGAAAACGATCTTGTCCTGGAATTCGGCTTTGTCGCGACTGACAGCGACGGCGACACAACGTCATCGTCTTTCACTGTCGGCGTGGATGATGACATTGCCGTTGTTGGCGACGCAACGCTTTACGATTTCGACGGCAGCACAGTTGAGACATTTGAATCCGGCGACGTTGATCTTCGCATCCCCGCAACCGGGACTGCCGGGACAATTACCTCGACGATCGAGATTGCGGACGGCGGGACCATTCGGGATCTGAATGTCTCGATGGATATCCAGCACACCTTTATGGCTGATCTGGACATCACATTGATTGCGCCGGATGGGACCCGGATCACCTTGATTATCGATGAAGGTGGCGGAGGAAACCCGAACGGCGTTATTACCTTTGATGATGAAGCTGCACAGAGTTTCAGTGATGCCACAGTGCCATTTGTCGGTGTGTGGAGGCCGACGGAAGATGCGCTTTCCGGTCTGGACGGCCTCGATCAGGCCGGTACCTGGACACTTGAAATTGTCGATGCTGCAGCCCAAGATTCGGGTGAACTACGCTCCTGGAGCCTGAACATAGATGCAGATGCATCGACACAGGTAAATGCGGTTGTTGACGAGGACGATCTCGT
This sequence comes from uncultured Roseibium sp., assembly GCF_947499295.1. Taxonomy (GTDB): domain Bacteria; phylum Pseudomonadota; class Alphaproteobacteria; order Rhizobiales; family Stappiaceae; genus Roseibium. The sequence goes on along the minus strand of NZ_CANMNP010000029.1, from coordinate 2,472 downwards.
CGTCGGCAACAATAATGACGCGACCGGAGACGACGACCCCCAGACAAATACAGATCTTGATAGCGACAGCGACGCCACGACTGTCTATGGAGACCTGGAAATCTCCTGGGGCGCGGATGATGGCAACAGGGATGAAGATGGTGGGTCTTCAACGGGTGCGGGCGACAGGGCTGTTACATTTGCAGCGGATGCGATCGCTGCTCTGACAAGCCGCGGACTGACCTCCCACGGCGAAGAAATTACCTATAGCCTCAACGACACTGCGGATTTGCTGACAGCGACAGCTGGAGATCGCATTGTTTTCACGGTCGAACTCTTTGATACAGACAGCAGTTCGTTCAAGTTTGACCTGCAAGACGCGCTCGATCATCCTGAAGGACAGGATGAGAATGGCCTCGTCCTGACATTCAAATATAACGCGACAGACGGTGACGGTGACGTCACACCGTCCACATTCGCCGTTGGTGTTGATGACGACGTTCCAGTTTTCGATGGCAGTGTTGCGACAACGCAGGTGGATGAAGAAGGCCTCCCTGGTGGCAACCCAGATGATTCTTACCCCGACAATCCAGGTGATCTCGAGGGCGAAGAAACCGTATCGGGCGCCAACCTGAACATTTCCTGGGGTGCTGACGACGGTGACGGCGATGTTGTCACCGACGAGCAGACAGGAGATCTTTACGTCCAAGACACGCCAGGCGGCATGGGCGACCGGTCGGTTGTCTTCACCACTGACAGCTCTGGTGCGCCCGGCGTGACCGCAACCCGCGGCACGACTCCTCTTGATGGCGGACTGACGTCCGAAGGAAATGAAGTTAAGTTTGTCCTGAATGATGGCGGCACAATCCTGCTGGCCTATACGGGTGCTGATGCGACATTTGCTGCTCTGAACGGCGCCGCGGAATCCCCGGACAGCGCAGTTGTCTTCCGTGTCAGCCTGACGGATGAGGGCACAGGCGCTTATAGCTTTGAATTGCTGGGCACACTGGATCATGACCTTGGTGGTGCGGACAGCAAAGAAGACAACATTCGTCTTGAGTTCGATTTCACGGCTTTGGACAGTGATAGTGACGCGATTTCCAGCACCTTCCGTGTCATCGTTGATGACGATGCACCGGAGTTTACCGGAGCTATCGCGACAACGCAGGTGGACGAAGAAGGCCTTGCAGGCGGTAATCCTGGTGAGTCCTACCCTGACAATCCGGGAGACTTTGATGGCGTGCCGACTGATTCCGGCACGAGCCTGAAGATCTCCTGGGGTGCCGACAGCGCCGACGACGACGCGGTCACTGACGAACTGACCGGCAATCTTTATGTCCAGGACACGCCTGGGGCAGACGGCGACCGCTCGGTGATCTTCTCGACAGATGGTTCCGGTGCACCGGATGTCACCGCGACACGTGGCGCAACGCCGCTTGACGGTGGCCTGACGTCCGATGGCAACGACGTGAAATTTGTCCTGAATGCCGATGGTACGATTCTGCTCGCCTATACGGGCGTAGATGCGACATTTGCTGCTCTGAACGGCGATGCCACCACCCCGGCCGACGCGGTCGTCATCCGTGTCAGCCTGACGGACGAAGGTGCGGGTGCTTACAGTTTTGAGTTGTTCGACACCTTGGACCATGACCTTGGTGGTGCCGACAGCAAGGAAGACAACATTCGCCTTGAGTTCGGCTTCACGGCTCAAGACGGCGATGGCGACATAATTTCCAGCACCTTCCGTGTCATCGTTGATGACGATGCACCGGAGTTTACCGGAGCTATCGCGACAACGCAGGTGGACGAAGAAGGCCTTGCAGGCGGTAATCCTGGTGAGTCCTACCCTGACAATCCGGGAGACTTTGATGGCGTGCCGACTGATTCCGGCACGAGCCTGAACATCTCCTGGGGTGCCGACAGCGCCGACGACGACGCGGTAACTGACGAGCGAACGGGCAACCTCTATGTCCAGGACACCCCTGGTGCAGACGGCGACCGCTCGGTGATTTTCTCGACAGATGGTTCCGGTGCACCGGATGTCACCGCGACACGCGGCACAACGCCGCTTGACGGTGGCCTGACGTCTGATGGCAACGACGTGAAATTCGTCCTCAATGCCGATGGTACAATTCTGCTCGCCTATACGGGAGCCGATGCGACATTTGCTGCTTTGAACGGCGACGCCGCTTCCCCGGCCGACGCGGTTGTCTTCCGTGTCAGCCTGACGGACGAAGATGCAGGAGCTTATAGTTTCGAATTGTTCGACACCTTGGACCATGACCTTGGTGGTGCGGACAGCAAGGAAGACAATATTCGTTTGGAATTCGGCTTTACCGCGCAAGACGGTGATGGCGATGTTATTTCCAGCACTTTCCGCGTCATTGTCGATGATGATGCGCCAATTGAAACGGCAGCAGCTGTTGTCGGTACGGTTGAAGAAGAGGGACTGACGGACGGCAATGAAGACACTGTCGATGCCGATGGCAATGA
>NZ_CANMNP010000028.1 GCF_947499295.1 uncultured Roseibium sp. | reverse complement strand
GTTCGAGCGCATCTCATGATGCTAAATTCCGGGAAAGGGGCCGCTGCGGGCCGAATAAGAATTTATGCAACAAGGCCGTTGCAAGCAATCGGCTTCTTTATCTTCCTCTCCCGGCTGAACGCTCAGTTTGGCCCCGTCACACGGGCCAAACTGGCGGCCTGCCTGGACATGCATCCCAACAGCTTCAGGGGCAAGCTCGACTACCTTCAACACCTCGGGCTCATCACGATCCGGGCCATTAGAGCTGATAACCATCCAGGCAGGGAAGAGCACATCAGCGCCGGAGAAGCCATCGTTGCCGAGTTCCGCCATTGGGATCAGCGTCTCCAGCAAGACACGGAGCTCCGAAACTGTTGCGGGGATAACGAAACGTTCCGGCGCAAAAAACGCGGCGCAGCCTGACATGCCATTGAAAAAATGAAGCTACCGCTTCAATTTTCCTTGCATGTCAGGATAGTGGAAAATACGTATATAATCGGAATGGTTGAAATTTTGAACATGTCCCGGCCTTCGGCCGATCAATATCAACTCTTCCCCTCGTTGCCCCCGGCCAGCCCCCCGGCCGGGGGCGTTTTTTTTACAGTAACTCGGCAACCGGCTTATCTCCCTATTTCCACCACTTCATCTGCGATCGCGGCCACCATTTCGTCGTGCGTAATTAGCAATACACAGTAGTTGGGGATCAGTTCGCGAATGAGGCGCAGGATTTCGTTCTTTGTGGTCTTATCCAGCGCGGATGTCGCTTCATCGAAAATGAAGAGGTCCGATCCTCGATAGATCGCACGGGCGATTGCCAGTCTCTGGCGCTCGCCACCTGAGAGTTTGAAACCACGTTCCCCAATCTCGGTTTCAAAGCCTTCTGGGAGTGACTGGACGAGGGGCGACAACTCTGCCATCTCAACGGCTTTTTGAAGCAACTTGGTATCCGGATTTTCCGTCAGCGCTATATTGAATGCCAGGTTAGCTTTGAACATCACTGCGTCCTGGGGGACGACAGAGGTTCGGCGCCGAAGATCTACACCGTTGATATCAGCAAGGTCTTGGGCTTTGATCAAAATGTGGCCGCTTGTCGGAACCAGCATTTTCATGAGCATGCGAACGATCGTGGATTTTCCGCTGCCCGACTTGCCGATAATTGCGGTAGACGTCCCCCGCTTCAGGTTAAACGAAACGTTCTTCGTGGCCCATCTGCCATCGGGATACCTGTAACCGACATTCCGGACTTGAATTTCGTCGATGGGTCCGGACAGTTTCAAACCATCCTGCGATGGCTCCCGTGCATTTGCGAAGATCTCCAGATACCGCTTTACCGCCTCAATCGATTGCCGCGTACCACGATAGGAAAAGCTGAAATTTTCCATCGATCTGAACATCTGCAATGCGCAGGTGTTGGTAAGCACGAGTGCACCGACTGATAATTCTCCCGCCACAGTGTCGGAAACGGCAATCCAGATGGCGAAACTGAAGCCGGCTATAAGTATCGCAACCAGCAACAGACCAAAAAGGCCGCGGCTCATATAAAAGCTCACGAAGGCAGCATGCGCTGTGCTCAGCTTAGAGCGATAGGTTTCTGTGATGCTGCCTTCTACCGCAAGCGCCTTGATGCCTTCCGCATTCAGGATCGCGTCGCCGGCCGCCCCTTGGGCCTCGATCGTTTTGCCGAGGGCGTCTTTCAAGCGCCGGCTCACGCGCTCAGTGCCGAGGACCAAAACTACGAGGTAGACGACAATCGACCCCAGAACGGCGAGGGAAATCTCAACATTTACGAAAAGCAGGAGAACGGTTGTCGTCAAAATCACCTCGAATATCAGGGGCGATAGTTGAACGAACAACATGTTGGTTATGGCCTGGATACCCGCCATCCCCTGACCGACGATTGAATCCAGCCGGCCGATCGACCGGTTTAAATGAAACTCCAGTGGCAGCGACAACACGTGCCCGAGATAGGTCTCGCGAATGCTATTTAGAAGCTTGTTTTCCGCCGGCTGATAGACCAGCCACCTTTGCTCGATGAGAATTTTCGCCAAGCCGAAAATAATCACAGAGGAAACAATCAACGTCACAGCGAGAGATTGGGAGGCGCCTTGCGATTGAAACTGATCTATGCCTTTCGAAAATAGCAGCGGCGCAGCAGACAACAGCGCACTCGCCAAAAAGGACAGAAGTACGCTTGTCCCGAGCAAGAGGAAAATTGTCCGGAATTCCTTTTTTTGCGCAACAGCCTTCAATAGACCGCGCGCAGCCGATTGAAGATTTAACTCTTCAGTTGGTCCTGGCTCATCCGAAAGCTTGCGTTCGACGTTCATAGCCTCCCACATCCTCAATCACATCAACGATAGGATCGGAGCGAAGCGCCTTGGCCTCCAATATTCGAGACAGGGCTCCGGCATGATGGCCGAGACAGTTTAGGAGCTCCGGACTGTTCAACAAACGGCTTATTTGATCGGCCATGGCGCTCACCTCTTGCGGATCCTCGATGACCATCACATTCACTTCTTCCGCAAGCTGGGCTTTGAAGTAGACCTTGTTGAATATCTCTCTGCTCAGCAACAGCGGACGCTTGCACGCCAGGACCTCGCGAGGGACTTGAGGGCCATGGAATTCAATGGGGAACCGGTTTTCCAGAAACGCCACGGCATTGCACGAACGAATGAAGGCCGGGATCCGCCACGGGGCCAGGGGCGGTAAAATCGTCACTCGTCCCTTCAACGAGGGTTTCCGATGCAGATAGCCAAGAGCATGCTGCAGCCGGTTGGGAGTTGCGCTCCAAATGCCTCGATAGCTGAAGCTATCACCGCGCTCCGCCAACTGCTCGAGCGCATCGAGAAGATGATAGGTTCCCTTCACCTCGGCAATCTTGCCATAAGTCCCAATGACAGGGCCGTCGCAGTCCTGGCTCGCTTGGTTCCAGTCGTGAAGCGCGTTTAAAGTCTCAGGATCGAGTTGATACCGGGAAAACCAATCCACGCTGTGCTCAAGAAGCGTTCTCAAATCGAATTCATCGTGAAGCTCCGAAAAGCTGTCACAAAGCCGTCTGCCGCGGCAACGGACAATAGCCGTTTCGCTCACACCGGCAGACCTAAGAATTTCTATAGCATCCTGATTTCTGCCCGTGATCACTTGGGCCGCATGCGACAGCGCCCAGTCATAAAGTCCCTTGAGCCCGCCGAGATTCCTCATCCGGCCTATGTCGCTGCCGGCATGACGCAGGACCACCGGGATACCGAACATCTGCCCGACGACAGAGGCAACCATCCCGTAGGGTTCGAGATACCAGCCCACGATCACGTCCGGCCGGTTCTTTTCGACAGCTTCTAAACAATAGCTCATGAGCTGGCTGAAATATGGAGGTGCCCAGGGAATATACGATTGGGGCGGAACCTCATCGATGTTCTGCAGGCGCATGTTTTCCTGGCCGGACACCAGTGTTACATCATCTCCAGGCAGAAACATTTGCCGGAAGCCGATCAGCATAGCATGAGCATTGGTAAGCACATGGAGGCTATGTCCCGCCGCCGCTATATCCTGGCAAGCCAGCCAGGTCTGTTTCGCGACCCCGCCTTGAATTGGCGGCACTTTCCCGAGCAAAAGAACGTGCATCTTTGAACCTTTCAGCCGAGACCCCGGGAAATTTCCCGGGGTCCTTGAGTTACAGGCTTAGTGAACCGTACAGCTATGACCGGAACAGCCACTGCAGGCCGAGCAGCCTTTGCACGCGGCTTCGGCGTGAAGTCCAGTCGGCCGCGGCCAATAAGCCGTGGGCGCCGGCTCCTGATAGACCGCTTCGTAGTCTTCCAGGAACGTCAGGTAGTGATCGAGCGTATCGTCGCTCATCTGCCCGTCGACTTCCGGAACGTGGTGAAGGAAGCGGCCGGCGACGGCCTCACAAAACGCGGCGTAGTCGCGTGTGAAGATCACGAACGTGTGCCACAACTCGTCCACGGCGCCGGTCATGCCGTAGTATTTTCCGTGCTGGGTCGCGGTGGCCGCCAGGGAAAGGAAGCGGATCATTTCACGCATGTGGTCCGTGGCAATGTCGGCCGAGAACCCCTGCTCCTTCTGGTAACGGGCAAGAACGTGATCGAGATTGAACCCTTCGGCCGTCTTTGTCCGATTCAAAGCGTCCGCGACGAACCCGGGAATAGACTGCGCATATCCTTTGGGCTCTTCGGCGGCCTGGTCGCCCGAAAACGCTTCCCGCGTCGGAACTCCGCTTTCGACAGCCGCGCCGGACTGGCGAACTTCATCGGAATTCGCCTTGGGAACGATGCCGGCCGGCAGTTCAGAGTGTGTGTGCTCCTGTTTCATAACTGGTCTCCAATCAGAACCTGAAAGTTGCATTCACGACGGAGATTAGCCGCTCGAAATTGGGCGCAAATGTGCCTACTGATAATATAACTCTAAGATAAACCGAATATATTCCAGTGATATTTTATCTTAACGTACAATTGCGCTGTATATCTCGTAATTCTTTGGGCTGTATCTTATTGCGTTATTTCGAAGATCCCGAATGTTGGAAAGAGTTGTTTTGTAATCTAAACTCAATATTGATGAGCGTAGTGAGCACAGGTTTGAAATCACTTCCTCTTTATCCTCGCGGTATGGCGCTATGCATGAACGGTATGGGCGCGTCCGGCGAAGTTCATGTAGAAACAGTCGGGAACTGTGATCGTTCATCAGTGTGGCCGCGACGCCTTCGAGCACCACATCAATTGAATCCGGTTGCAGATTTTTAGGGCAAATATGAACATCGTCGAGTTGCTGTGAGCGAAGTGGGGGACGGTCGCCAGGATTGTTCAACTGCCAAATAGCCGCGCATTTCGCCAAGATATACATGTTGTTATACGCATTTATAAGCGAGTTATAGTCTATCTTTGAAATGAAATATCCTTTGGTCCTACTGTAGTGTAACAAATCTTCAGAAGCCAAACGGATCAATGCTTCTCGTATCGGTAACGCGCTCACCTTTAACTGGCTGGATAGTTCCTTGATATTAACGAACGTATCGACACCAATTTGACCGTCGAAGATCTTTTCACGAATAGAAAGATAAATCTCGTGCTCGGTGCTAATCACTGCACATCTCCCAATCCGACCCGCTAAGGTAGAGCTGGGAAAATTACGCAACCATTGGGGCTATTTGTTGTTTAGATGTACGATGAAATGTGGAGTCCGCCGGCGACTTTCTCAGCAATCGGGCGTTCTCACGTCGCGCCTGGACGGCTAACATTTACTGCAACGGACGAGCCGACCTGAGAGAAATAGTACTCAGCTCCATCGCGCTTCCACGATGCCGAAACAACTCCGAGCGCATCATCCTTGTTGAGTGAATCAGGTGAACCTAGTCGCTCAGAAATTGCCTCGAGTAAATCGCCCGGTTGCTTCGTTGAAAATGAACATGCTTTATGCGCGTTTGGGCCGGTCGCAATCCAAAATGACAGGGATACGGCCGCGCCAGGTGTTTCTTGCTGCCAGCCCAAAACCTCAACTGAGCCACCATTGTAGCCAACGAAACTAGCGCGCCATTCTTCAAGTTGCGCGTCAGACATGCGCTGCCAACCAAGTTTTTCACCCTTTGCGGCCGCCTCATCCACAGTCGATGCTTCGCATATGTCAAATAAGCGCTCTGCGGTCATCTTTAAGGGCATTCCGAAAGCTGATCTAATACAGACGAACACAGTTAAAAGGCTGAAAATAATCATTACACGCATGCAAAAGGCCCTTTTCCATTGGTCTAGAAAATATCTGTTTCAAAAAATCGTTGCAAAATTGCGGCTTTCGTCCATGCCCTCAACAGGTAAAGAGAATTTGGGCGGCACCCTTTGGGCACGGCTCTAGTCGCTGCGCTCCCCAAGCCAGGCGCAAGCGCCCGTCTCGGCCATCCGGTGACGATCCTCCCGCCTCCGGGCTGCGCCCTGCGCACTCCGCTTGCCATCCCCATATAGGCCGCCCTGCAGGCGGTCATCACACCCCTGTCGGGTGAGGGGAAACGCCGCTCCCCCTCCCCCACCAAGGGCAAAAAACGGTCTCCCCATCCTTCCTCACTCACGCCGCCGGCACGCCGGCGTCGCTCCCTCGTGCAGGACCAGGCGCAGATCCGCGTGCCCGCCGGGCCCGCGGATCCACACCCGGCCGTCCCGGTGGGCGATCCCCCTCCGTTTTTTCCCCTTGTCCCCCTCCCCCACGCTCTCACCGCCGAGGTCTCAGGAGCAGGAGCCGGGCTCCTGCCCCTTCGGGGACAGAACCCGCTTCGCGGAAATGGGAAAAGGAGAAAACCCAAATGACAGTCTACACACACACCGCCAGATTTGATCATGGCCGCGCCCTCACTGAAGACGAATTGCGCCGCGCCGCCCCTTCAATTTTTGCAACCGAGGCCCACGAAAGCCGCTCGGACCGCTTTCAGCCGATCCCGACAATCGACATCCTGCGTGGATTGATGGCTGAGGGCTTCATGCCGGTTGGAGCCAAGCAGGCGAAAACCCGCGACGAAACCAAATCCGACTTCACCAAGCATCTGATCAGGCTTCGCCGTCTGGACGATGACCGCAAGTACAGCGTCGGCGACACCGTTTGCGAAATCCTTCTCAAAAACGCCAATGACGGCACATCGGCCTATGACCTGATGGCCGGTTTGTTCCGCGTTTGCTGCCTCAATTCGCTGGTGTCCCAGACATCCACCCTCGATAGCGTGAAGGTGCGTCACAGCGGAGACGTTGGCGCAAAGGTGATCGAAGGCACCTACCGGGTGATGAAGGAAGCCGAAAAGGCTCTGGTCGCCCCCGCTGACTGGTCGATGCTGGCACTCAACGCTGACGAACGCCACGCCTTTGCCGAAGCGGCTCATGTGCTGCGGTTCGGAGACGCGGAAGGTGAAACAAACACACCTGTTCAGCCGGAACAGCTTCTTGATCCACGCCGCCGTGGTGATACCGGCAAAGACCTTTGGACCACCTTCAACGTCGCGCAGGAAAACATGATCCGGGGAGGCATCCGGGCCGTCAGCCGGGATGCGAATGGACGCCGCCGCAGAAGCCGCACCCGTGCCGTCAACGGGATCGATCAGGACATCAAGCTCAATAAGGCGCTTTGGGTTTTGACCGAGAAAATGGCCGAAATCAAAGGCATGCGCGCCGCAGCTTAAGGCGCAACGGGAGCGGGATCATTCCGCTCCCAATCCTCACCTTTCATCAAAGTCAGGCCGATCACGGCAACCGGAGTTACCCCCATGTCCAACACCGCAGAAATCATCTTTGTCCCGCTCAACAAACTCGAAATCGACCCGCTTAACGTCCGCAAGACCTACAGCCAGAAAAGCATCGAGGAATTTGCCGCCAGCATCGCGGCGAAAGGCATCCTGCAAAACCTTCTGGTGCGCAAAGCCAAAGGCAATGGCCGCTACTATGTCTCAGCCGGTGGACGGCGGTTTCGCGCAGCGCTGCTGCTGGTGGAGCAGGATAAACTTCACGCCGACCACCCGGTTCCGGTCAAGGTGATCAGCAAGGAAGAAGCGCAGGAACTCAGCCTCACCGAGAACATTATGCGGGAGGCGATGAATCCGGCAGACCAATTCGAAGCCTTCCGCGATCTGGTTGACGCCGGTCAGCCCGTCGCCGATATCGCGGCGAAATTCGGGACATCGGAGAACATCGTCAAAAAGCGGCTTGCCCTGGGCCGTGTCGCGCCGGAGCTTCGTGAAATCTTCCGTCAGGAAGGCATGAACCTTGACCAACTCGCCGCCTTCACCATCACCGACGATCACGAAGAGCAAAAACGGGTTTGGGAGGCGCTTCCCTCCTATAGCCGTCATGCCCACAGCATCAAGCACGCGCTGGCAGGCGAGGACGTGAAAGCATCGGATAAGCGGTTGCGGTTCCTTGGAGGACTGGACGCCTATGAGGCCGCAGGCGGTGCGGTCAAACGTGATCTCTTTGACGACCATTCAGGCGGATACGCAACCGATATCGCCCTTCTTGAAAAGCTCGTGGCCGAAAAGCTCGCCGCTGAGGTTGAAACCGTGAAGGGCGAAGGCTGGAAATGGGTGGAGATCGTGCCGGAAATCGACTGGCAGGCGCTTTCTGAATATAGCCGCTGTTATCCGCATTCCGAAGATTTGACCGAGGAACAGGCCGAAGAGCTTGAACGGCTCGAAGCGAGATATCATGAACTGGAACTGTGCGATCGGACCGAGGAAACCGAAGCAGAGATGTTCGATTTGGGCGAGAAAATTGGCGCGCTCGAATTGATCACAGAGCGGGAAACCTACGCCCTGGAAGATCTGGAGATTGCAGGGGCGATTGTCAGCTTGCACGGCAACGGAGCAGTGCGTGTTGATCGTGGGCTGGTGAAGCCAGAGGACCTGTGCCCGGAGAACTCCGGAGAAGACGGAACCAGCGCGGAAAATTCTGAAGAGGAAACACCCGCAGGTGCTCCGGCGCTGAAACACTCGGCAACCTTGCTGGAGGACCTGACAGCCCAGAAAACCGCAGCCGTGCGGTTGGAGTTGGCGAACAATCCGGACGTGGCCCTTGCCGCCGTGGTGCATGGTTTCCTGTTGCGCCTCGTCTACACGGATTACACCGCACCTCAGTATTCCGCGCTGGAAATCACCATCACAAGCACAGGCTTGGAAGGATCGATGAAGCAGCCGGATCAGTGCGCCACAATGGATGAACTGGAAAATCTGGCGGAACAATTCGGGAGCCACATCCCCGGCAATCCGGCCGACCTCTGGGACTGGTGCATCGATCAGCACAAAAGCAACCTTATGCAGTTGCTGGCATGGGCCGCGTCCCGGTCCCTTAATGCCGTTGAAGGGAAATTCCCCCGGCCCAATGCAGCGGTGCACGCGGATCAGATCGGCGCCGCTGTCGGAATTGACATGCGCGAGTACTTCAAACCGACCGCCGACAACTATTTCTCGCACCTGCAACGCAGCAGCATTCAAGCTGCGGTGGCGGAAGCTTGCGGCGAAGATTTTGCCGATGGTATCAAGGACATGAAAAAAGCAGAGGGCGCAGCCTTCGCCCAGAAAGCCCTCAAAGATAAGGATTGGCTGCCCGAACCGATCCGCTGCGGCATGCCCACACATGAGCAGCAAACCGACGTCGACATGGGCAACGTCGAAACTCTTCCCGTGGCGGCTGAATAATCAGCCGTCGCCGGTCGCGGGCCTCTCCTCCCGCGACCGGCTTCCCTTTCCAACGAAAGCTCACGGGACAGGATCATGCTTCAGCTTGAACTCTTCCAGCGCACAGACAAAGGACAGCCCGGAGCCACATGGTGGGCCGGGCGTTGGCAGTGCCGGAACATGAACGGATGGTTTCAGGATCGCGAAGACGGGAAAGGCCCGTGGTGCTTTGTGGTCTATGCACTCGGGGATTCCGATTGCGTCGTTTACCGCCTTGATGAAGCCGGAGTCCTCTGCCACGCCCGAACGCCCATCGATCAGCAGGACCGCATCATCATCGACGGGCGCAAATATGGCCGTCGTAATTGGCGCCACTAACCAGGTCGGCGCGGCGGGGGCCGATTGCCAGCCGCATCGAGCGGCCGGCAATCGGTTCTGTTTAATGCGGCAAGCCCGTGCGGGCTTTCTTCCGTGCTCTGACGAATGGCCTTAAAGCCATTCTTAAGTTGTCTGGACGACAATCAACACAACAATAACGCCTGATTGTCGTCGAAAAATCATCAGTCCCCGCTAAGCCTCCGGAACACCCGGAGGCTTTTTGTTTCCGGCCTGTGCTTCAGTGTTGTACCGGCATGGCGTTGTCTGGCGGGAAATCAACGCCATGCCCTCAAACATAGAGCTGATGCACATCTGCACGACTGTGCGCCAAATCTTGAAATTCCAGAATATCCATATTATCAATAATAATTGGATTTTCAGGGAGTTTCCGATGCGAACTTTCACGACCGCCGATCTCAACAAACACGTCGGCGACGTAACTGATGCAGCCAGGCGGGAACCCGTCTGCATCACCCATCACCGCAAACCGAGATTCGTTCTCATGGCATTCGAAGATTATGAGCGTTTGCAGGGCACCAAGGATCCCCGCAAAGCCGTGACGCTGGAGACGATGCCTGCCGACTTCGAGGACGGGCTTCTGGCCTTGGCAGACCAATATGAGCAAGGAACAGGCGCAGATGATTGATCCGGAAACCGGTCTTGTCATCTCCTATAGCTTCCTTTGGTCAAGAGAAAACGCAAAAGGCGAGGAACAAGGCCGTAAGGCAAGGCCGGCATGCGTTGTCGTTCCATTGACGTCCAAGAGCGGCGACGTGGTTTTGTTTCCCCTCACAACGAAAGATCCCGGCGTCGGCCGCTTGTGCTTGCGCGTTCCGGAAACCGAACGCAAACGCCTGAAACTCAAGGGTGACGCCCCCTGCTGGATCCTCCTCGATGAGGCCAATACGGACATTCTGCCCGGATCTTTTCATGTCGAACCGATCAGCTATGACCCGCTGACGATATCCTATGGAAAATTCAGCCACGCCTTTGTCGGGCAGATCTTGAGAAAACTCGCCGAGGCGATCCGCGCCAAGCGGCTCCAATTCGTTCAACGCGAACGATAATTGGAGGGTCTGTCGTGCCGGAACGGTCCATTTACGCCCAGATCGATGAAATCCGTGATGTTCTTGAAAAGCGCGAACAGCGGTTTTCGAGCCTGCGCGGCCATATGGCCAGCGAGGAGGAGGAACACATTCTCCGGCTCAAATGCGCCCTCCGGACTCTCGAATGGGTCCGGGACCATAAGGATGAACTTCGAACGCTTGCGAGGGAGCTCTAATCTCTGACTGGCCTGACGAGCAGCGACAGCTAGATGGGACGGCCTACAATTTGAATTGCCACAGGAACAAAAAGAGAACATTCTATGTAATCGATCCATCACGCGACCGAGCAACCGATTAATGGCTGAATACCGCAGAAAGTGGGCAAGCGTCGATCAGCTTGCTCGCATGATCCTGGAACAAGCTATCGGCAAACAGAAACCAGTACTGCTTTCCCCGGAAACCGCCGTTTTGGTTGCCGATCGCATGCTCATTACCGACTCCGACCCATTCGTTCGAGGCTTGCATTTCCGGGTCGAAACCTGGGACCGCGAAGGAAAACAGCCACTTGAGCTATTGGTCGCGACGCAAAAGATATCAATTGGACACGACGCTTTCCGAACGGTGATGATCGATAGCCCCGAGGATCGGACGCTGTTGCGGCATGGAATTCGAGTTTTGCGGGACAGCGCCAGCGAACCCGAAGCCGGCAGCGATTGAAGCCGTCTGGATCCTCAAGACTTGGAACGGGGCTTTCTTGTCTTCCGCGCGCCCTTCTGGCCCAGGCCCATCTTTCTCGCAAGCTCGGATCGGGCAGCCGCATAACTCGGCGCGACCATCGGATAGTCCGTCGGCAAGTCCCACTTTGCTCGATATTCTTCCGGCGTCAGGTCGTAGTGGGTCCGCAGATGCCGCTTCAGGGATTTGAACTTCTTACCGTCTTCCAGGCAGATAATGTGATCATCGGTCACGGACTTCTTGATCGGAACCGCAGGTTTCAGCTCTTCAACAACAGGTTCCGAAGCTTCTTGAACCGTGGATGACAGCGCCGCGTGAACGATTGCGATCAGCGCCGGAAGATCACCCGAGGCAACCGTATTGTTGCTCACATAGGCCGAAACTATGTCCGCCGTCAGATCAACGAAATCAGGCTCAAGAGAGATGTCGTTTTGAGCAGCTTCGGACATAAGAATTCCTTTTCGCCAATTACCTAAACGTAAGTGAAGAACCGTTCTTAGGCTCGTTATACTACTAAGTAAATAGGTTCGGGCGGCACCCTTCGGGCACGGCTCTACTCGCTGCGCTCCCCGAGCCAGGCGCAGGCACCCGTCTCGGCCTGAAGGTGACGATCCTCCCGCCTCCGGGCTACGCCCTGCGCACTACGTTTGCCAGCCCCAAATAGGCCGCCCTGCAGGCGGTCACCACGCCCCTGCCGGGAGAGGGGAAACGCCGCTCCCCCTCCCCCAACAAGGGTAAAAAACGGTCTCCCCATCCTTCCTCACTCACGTCGCCGGCACGCCGGCGTCACTCCCTCGTGCAGGACCAGGCGCAGACCCGCGTGCCGGCCGGACCCGCGGATCCACACCTGGCCGTCCCGGTGGGCGATCCCCCTCCGTTTTTTCCCCTTGTCCCCCTCCCCCACGCTCTCGCCGCCGAGGTCTCAGGAGCAGGAGCCGGGCTCCTGCCCCTTCGGGGACAGAACCCGCGTTCCACGGGAAGAAGGAGAGAAATAGATGTTTATGCTCAAAGACTTTTGCGCGCTTGTCAGCGTGAGCCTGTTCAGCTTCGGGCTGGTCGCTTGCTGTGTCGGCCTCGCAGGTTGAGGGATCGCTCTATGACCAACAAATCCGAGTTCGTCACGGCCTATTTTTACGATGCCTTTTTCGGGGCAATGGCCAATATCTCCCTAAGCCGGGCAAACTACATTGCGGAAGTCAAACAGCGCATCAAGTGCAGCTTTTTCGATGTCGCCCGCCTCGATGACAATCACGATGTCTTCGTGGACGACAACGGCCTGACAGACGGTCTTCATACAATCGTTCGCCTCAAGGACTTTCCAAATCCGTTTGCCGGAAACCTTGTCATCGTGGGCAGGGATGAGCACGGAGACATTGCCGAGCCTCGCATGACCGTCGAGGAGATCGCGGAGCTGATCACGGTTTACCGGCCTGTGATGGATCCTGAATTGATCAACTTCGAAGGCCCGGACCTGATCGGAATCGGCCTGACAGGTTTGAATATTCGCATGGACAAGAGCGAACCCATCATCGTTGTAGATGGGGAGTTTTAAGCCATGGCGAAACTCACCAAATCGCAGCGCAAGGCCCACGCGGAGGCCGAGGCGATCCTGACCAAGGATCGCTTGAGCGAAGACGAAAAAGACTTCGTGTTTCAGAACTGGCACGAAGGCGCGAACCACATCAACGGAGCATCCGGGGCGTTCTTTACGCCCTGGGGGCTGGCTGCAGACTTCTCCATCGATGCCGGGGGCGCTGGCAGCCGCGTCATCGATCTTTGCGCCGGGATCGGAATCCTGTCCTACTTCCTGCACCACCGCGCGAAATGGGCCGACAATTGCCCGGACCTGACATGCGTTGAGCTGAATCCCCGATATGTCGAGGTGGGCAGAAAGCTGCTGCCGGAGGCTCGTTGGATCTGCGCCGATGTCTTTGACTGGAGGGACTGGCAAAGGGAGCTTGGTGGAGAGCGTTTTGACGTGGCCGCGTCCAATCCGCCGTTCGGTGCCGTGAAGCGCGCCGGCAATGGACCGCGCTATCGTGGCCGCCAGTTTGAGTTTCACGTGATCGACATCGCGGCCGAACTGGCCAATCGGGGCGCATTCATCGTCCCGCAAGCGTCCGCCGCCTTCCGATATTCCGGCGCGCAATGCTTTCAGAGGGTTGAAACCGGCCCTGCGGCTGACTATCGGAAGTTGACAGGTTTCCGCATGCACGAAGGCGCGGGCGTCGATACCTCAATGTACAAGGAAGATTGGAAGGATACCTCAATCATTTGCGAAATCGCCTGCTACGAGTTTGCCCAGGATCGCGCCCGACAAGGAAAGGTGCAGGAGCGCCTAAGCGCCCTGACGGTTCCGACCGTCCCACATCGCCCCGCCGAACAACTTGCGTTGCTGTGAGGCAACCATGGGACCGATACGAAAAGTCAAAGTCTATGACATTGATTCCGGCCTCGGTGGCACGCACACAGTTTCCACCGTCGAAGAATTGCCGAACAATCGGATTAGCGTTCGAGTATGGTACGGCAGGGCGACGCCGACCGGTTGGGAAGCGTGGATTGAATGGGACGGCGCCACATTTGAGACAACGCACGACCAGTTAACGAACCCGAGAGTTTTAGCGCTCTACAAAGAGGAAACCTGATTCAGTTTTGAGCAGCAAAAGCAGCAGCGCCGAGCAAGCGGCGCGACCGGGCCGGATAGGCTAGCCCGGCTGAGGCAACAGCCTTGCTCTCAAACCGGAGGTAACGACGATGTGGCATTGGCCTATCAGCGTTACCCTTAAAGTGAAAAAGACCCGGACGACCTTGCAAATCGAAATCCGGGTCCAATTCATACTTTAGGGAAGGGGGCGGCGGGGAAACCTGCCGTCCCACTCCGGATAAGAATATAAGTCAATTCTCTGAATTTTCCAAATGATGGAAGTCAAGCAGGCAATCGGATGTCCTCGCGACATCGGCCGGTAGTGTGCAAACGTGAAAAGCGGCGGCCAAGCATGACACAACCGTGAAACGGTGCCGCACGACCGCTCCCGGAATAGCTGAGCAAAGGCCTTTTATCAAACTACCGATTTTGGAGCCCGTTCCGCTCGCCTACCGCATCGAGCGGTAGGCCATCGGGCGAAGGGAGCCCTAAACCCCTCCCCTCGAATCTCCCCTCCCCCCGCGCATAAGAGCACCGCTTGCAGCGGCGCAACGAGGTAGTTGGATTTGGCTTTCTGGCGGCCACTGCGCCTTCGAGACTTTGCCACACGGGCTTAGCCCGCTGCAGCCGATGTTCCGACAAGGGTGCACCGAGCTGAATCGCTTTCATCAGAAGTTTCACGGATCAGCAAAGCAGCCGGTCTGTTTGAGGTTTTGAAGACCGATCACGGTTCCGTTTGATGACTGATGCATATGGTCACGCAGCGAATTTACGTGGCTTGTCTCAAACGGCAACCCTCCGGGTTCTCCACTTCGTTGCGACCGCAAGCGGTGCTTTTTGAGCCCGATCGCCACGTTCGATTGCCGCGCACCAAACGCAATCATCAAAAGGAGAACCGACATGAAACAGCTGATCAAATTCCTCAACCGTACCAGCCGCGACGTCCTGTCCAACGTCAAAAAGCGTCTAACGAAAGCGAAGCACAGCGGGCAGCTAAGTATCAGTCTTTCCGTCGGCATCCCGCCTTTCGTCAGTGTCCGTTTCGGATACATCCTCAATCTGAAGGCGGACAATGAAAACGCCCAGAAGGCCCAAGCCAACTAACTCGTTGAGCCGCATCCAGAAAATGGATGCGGCGTTGTCTACATTACGGCCTGCCCTTCTGCTGCGGTCGAAGATGAATTCGTTGTTTTGAAAGGTGAGCACCAGAGCCGCGTCTACTCGGATTTTCGGAAGAATTGAAGCAGCTTTGTGGGTGCTGACGCACGGCGAGTGGCGGCTCGGAGGCGAACAGTGCGGCGCTCACCAGGGCGGAAGGTTTTGCGCGTCGAGGTGAACAAGATCCGGTTGATGTTGTTTGGCGAACGCAGTGTCTCAAGAAAAAAAAGTCGACAAAACAAGTGCTTGAACCCGTAGCATCTGACACGCCCACGCAGGATGAGGTGTCTGAACCACTTTGGTCAAAGGGTAGGGGGTAACAGAAAAATTTAGTGCCAATGCACACGCGGTCTTAGACGGAAATTTGAAAAAGCATAGCCAGCGGGATTTGCTACGACATCAGCAAGGACCGCGGCTGTGGCGCTTAGGACCCTTTCATTCTCCGCTGCATATCAATCCGCGTTCGACATCATCGAAGCATTGTACCTCAAGTCGCTTGGATTGATGACATCGTAGAGTGCAACGCTTTTTGGTCTGCGGGGTTTGAAAGCTTAAGTTCGCCAAGTCAGTTCGGTTATCGGTGCCTCCGAACTTTCTTGGTGTAGCCAGGGGAGCGCTCGATCCATGAACTATATTTTTGGGATTGGTGCGTTAATTGCGGTTCTTGAGGTAGAGCATGCCGCGCGAATCTCCCCTCAAGTATCACCGCTTTCCACGTGAGATCATCCTTTGTGCCGTCCGCCGGCATCTGCGATATCCGCTGTCTTGCCAAGATGTCGTCGATGTCTTGGAAGAGCGCGGCATAATCGTCAACCGATCGACCGTGAATCGCTGGGTTCAGAAGTTTGGTGCCGAGCTGACCAAGCGAACCGAGAAGCACCTGCGGCGGGCGCGCGTATTCTGGCACGCCGATGAAACATACATTCGCGTCGGGGGGCAGATGGCGTGACCTGTGGTGCGCGATCGACGGAAGCGGTCAGATGGTCGACTTCCGCCCGACGTCACGTCGCGACGCGAAGGCAGCGAGAGCCATTCTTCGCGAGGCAATCGAGCGGGCTCGTTTGTATCGGTCGGTCACGATCTACACCGACAAAGCCCACACCTATCGGCCCATCATTAGTGAGGTCAATCAATAATACGATTCACATTTCGACAGCATCCGTCATGTCGACCGAAAGTGTCGGAGCGATCGGATCGAAAGTGACCATGCTGCCCTGAAGCGGTTTCAGGGGTGCCGGCAAAGCTTCCGATCCTTGCAAACCGCAAAGGCCACCTTGACCAGGATCAAGACAATCCGAACCATCAGCCGCGGCCACATCCACCGCAAGAAACTAGGTGTCAAAGGCGAGAACGAGTTCATCGACGAACTGTTCGAGCCCGCCAATCTTATAGGCCTGTCTGCTACAGTGGCATCCATTTGGCCGTGGATAATTAAAGCAACAGTCACCTCTATACCCACGTTGGCCTATCCTCGGTGAATATGTTAACGCGCGTTAACCAAAAAGCCATTGACAGGAATCACTAATTCGCTCTTAGTTCGATCTGACGCTATTTTTCGTGTTTTTCAATTATTTGCGTCGGAGAGCAGAATGACTGAAGAAGCCGCAATTTCTGACAAGGAATTGGACCCCAACTCGACAAGGGGAAAAATTGCGCGTTTTTCGTCATTGTTGAGTCAGCAAATCAAGAACAACTGGCAGCAGAACTATCCACCAGAGTCGCGGAAGCATCTGCGATCGTTCTCCTCGTCAGAAGTTTCTGAATTAGTCGGTATTGCTCCCGCAACCTTGCGGCAAATGTCGCTCGATAACGAAGGGCCGCAACCTGCGCGATCTGATGGCAATCGTCGCATGTATAAGCTCGAACAGATTAACGAACTTAGATCTTTTTTGGCTGAAAAGCGTCCGGCTCAGTCCCTGCAGTTTAATCCTCGTCGTCGCGAGAAAGACGGAATGCAGATTGTCGCAATAGCCAATTTTAAGGGCGGTTGTGCGAAAACGACAACTGCTTTGCATTTAGCTCAGTTTCTGGCGTTACAAGGACTCCGTGTCCTAGCCATAGACCTTGATACCCAAGCAAGTCTGACGGAGATGCTGGGTGTCCAACCAGTCTTGGAGGTTGGCGACAATGAAACGGTGTTTGGGGTCCTCCGATACGATGAGGAGCGTCGGCCACTTCCGGAAATAATTCGGCCAACCTACTTTGCAGGATTGGATCTAGTTCCAGGGCAGAGCGAACTGCAATATTTCGACTATGAAACTCCTGCGGCCATCATTAGCAACAAATACGTGGGAGACGAGTATTTCATTCGCCGTTTGGCTACTGCGCTGAGAAGTGTGGAGGACCGTTACGATGTTGTGGTGATCGATGCGCCACCGCAATTGTCGTATTTGACTTTAAACGCTGTCTATGCCGCTACCGGCCTAATTATCCCTGTGCAGTCCGCGATGATCGACGTCGCAAGCATGAACCAGTTCTTGTACATGATGGACGAAATGCTCGAGCAAATGGCTCACTTTGGTGCTCCGGTCGACCATGAATTCATGCGCTTTCTTTTGACCCGACATATTCCCCACGATGTGCCACAGGTAAACATAGCCGCGATGCTTCGTTCTCTTTTCGGTGAAAGCGTTTTGACGGCAGCGGTAGTTGAGACTACTGCGATTACAAATGCCGGACTGGAAAATAAGACACTTTATGAGCTCGAAAAAGGTTCTGTTGGACGCGATACCTACAACCGAGCCATAGAATCTGTGAATGCTGCCAACACTGAGATCTTCCATGAAATATTGAAAGTCTGGGGACGGTGATGAACAAAGCATCCAACCGGGCAAAACGCCTTGCCGGCATGTTTGGCGCGGTAGACCCGAACGAACTTGCCAAACAGGCTGAAGCTGAGAAATCGGACAAGTCTTCCAGCCGGCCGATGACCACAGCTCCGACGAAAGCACTTCAGGCGAGCTTTGCAAGCATCGAAAAAGAAAACCTTCGGCTGAAAGCCGAGCTCGAAAAATCCAAAACGATTGAGCTCGACCCGGTCACAGTGCGTGCTTCCATCATTCAAGATCGCCTTGATTGGACCGATGAAGACCCGGAATTTCAAAGCTTGGTGATTTCCATTAGAGAAGAAGGACAGCGGCTTCCCATCCTTGTTCGTCCTCATCCGACAGAAAGCGGTCAGTACCAACTGGCTTACGGGGCGCGACGCAATCGTGCTTGCATGGTTCTAGGGCAAAAGGTGAAAGCTTATGTTCAAGAGCTTTCTGACGAAGAGCTTGTCATCGCTCAAGGTCTTGAAAATAACGAACGAAAAAACCTGTCGTTTATTGAGCAGGCCGTGTACGCGGTCGCTCTATTGGAAGCCGGTTTTACCCGTAAGCTTGTAGCCAAGTCTGTTGGTGTTGCGTCCGACACTACGATCTCGAAAATGTCGGCAATCGTGGCTTTGGTGCCGGCTGATATTTTCCGTTTGATCGGACCTGCACCCAAAATAGGTCGAAATCGTTGGGAGGCATTTGCGAGCCTCGCTGAACGGGGTGCAAAGAAACCTTCGATCCTGGAAGCGGTACGTGCGCTGCCTGAAAGCGCTGTCTGGAAGGGAGCTGACTCCAACAAGCGTTTCGAACTGGCTTATAGGACAGCTGAAAAAGCAGACAAATTCAGGACGACGAAACCCAGGGCCGAAAAGTCTCGATTGGAGAACGAAGGTCGTTCGTTCGGGACGATGGAGCAGACCAGCAACGGTGTCAAAATCTTCCTGGATGCGAAGAAGGAGCCGGCATTTGCTCAGTTTGTGGCTGACAAGATGACGGTGTTGATTGAAGAGTTCAAAAAAAGCGAAGGGAAAAAAACTAGCAAATAATGCCATGAAACAAAGAACCCGCCACGTGGGCGGGTCCTCGTTGAGATAAGCACGAGTGCCTATAATCTCGGTCTAGCAGCTCTGATTCTAGAATCACTCGCAGTGCAAAGCAAGTTCTGTCTCGCGGCAGAGCACGGTTTCTTGCGTCTTCCGGCTTGTCTCGCATCTGAAAATTCAGTGCCCGGTCGCGTTTATATGCTTCCGGCAAAGGAGGACTTATGTCTTCGTCTCAGCAGATTGCGAGTTTTCGCAAGGTGTCTGCCGGGATCCTTGCGAGCGCGCATCTGGCGTCCCAGGAGGATCGGCCGAAGGTCACCAAGAAGGAAATCTCCCTGGTTCTGAAACGCGTCGCGCCGGCGCTCGGTATTGATGGTACAGCCTACCATGTCCTGGATATTCTCCTGGGCCTCGTCCAGGCGGATGACTTCCAGGCAGGGAAACGGCCGGTGGTGGCAATCTCCAACCAACGGCTTGCCGAATATACACGACGCACCACGCGCACCGTCACCCGCTGCCTGAAGAAGCTCGTCGAAGCCGGAGTGCTTGCCTATCGGGACAGCCCGACTGGGCGCCGTTATATGTACCGCGGTTCAGACGGAGATTTCGCGCAGGCCTACGGGCTCGACTTCACGCCTGCATGCTTCAACCTGGAAGCCTTCAAGGCTCAGGCGGATGCGTTCCAGCGCCGGATTAAGGCAGAGCAGGAAGCCAAGCGGGCCGTCACGCGCTTTTCACGGGCGATCGCCGACATGGTCGAATTGGAGCCTGCGGAGTTTCACGGCTTTGCAGCACGGGCCCATTCAGTTGTGAACCGGGATGAACTGACTGTCGTGGAAAAGGCGGGGATCCTGGAAACGATCTACACGGAAATTCTGGCTCTGCATGACACACACTCGTTGGAAATAAAGGATGAAATGTCATCCGCGGGTGACATTGATGTCAGCCCTTTATCTAATACAACCCCAACCGACTCTCCTGGAAGTAATCCTCAGCGGACTTGCTCTAACGAGCAAGACACTGAATTTTCTTCTGACAACGGCTCCGCCGTTGAAATGGCTCTTGAAAAAGAGCCTCGCGGCGGGCGCTCGGAAACACAACGACCGAAATCGCAAGCGGGAAGGGGAGTGGGAAGCAAATTTCCCGAAACCAACCTGGATGGCGTTTCCATAGGGCTCATCCAGTCGGCATGTTCATCGGTACAGGCAGAAACCGGGATCAACTTGAACAGTTGGCCAGCCCTTTGTGGAACTGCTGAACAGTTGCGCCTGCTGATCGGCCTAAGTCCAGCCGGATATCAGCTCGCTGTCGAGCGGCAAGGCCGATATCTGGCCGCGGCCTGCCTTGTGGTTGTCGCCGAGAAGGCGCTGCGGGATCCGGAGCAGATTGCCTCGCCTGGCGGGTATTTCCGCGCAATGATTGACAGGGCAGGGGAGGGCAAACTCCACCTCCACAAATCCCTGCATGGGCTGGTGTGAGGCGGTGGACGCTCGGACCGGGCGGCGAAAACTTGCGCTGACCACACGATAAACTTGGAAATTGATGAAGAAAATGCTATCTAGCTAGGTAGCTAGCCAATTCGTGAGGGCGAGATGATCACGCTTCAAGATGCAAAGAACAGGTTCAGCGCGGTGGTTGAGGCCGCAATGGCTGGCCGGCCGCAGGAAGTGTCCCGCAGAGGTAAACCAGCCGTCGTCGTTATTTCCGCGGAAGAGTACCACCGGCTTCTCAGAGAAGCGAAAGGGCGGCGCGAGAGCTTTGCAGACCATGTCCTCAGCTTCCCGGGAGAGGGCTTTGAGCGATCAAAGGTGACGCCTCGGGATGTCGATTTTTGATCTATGTGCTGGATACAAACGTGATTTCTGCAGCAAGGCGTGCAGAAAGAGCGCCCAAGGTCGCTGCCTGGTTGTCGGATAAGCCGGAGGAAACGCTCTATGTGAGCGTTGTCACGCTTGGCGAAATTGAAAGAGGAATCCGGCTTCAGGAACGGCGGAATATGGATTTTGCCAAGGATCTTCGTCAGTGGTTGGACCGGACGGTTTTGATGTTTGGCGACCGGTTGTTGGAGTTTACCGCATCGGATGCCCTATGTTGGGGTGAACTCTCCGCGAGAATTGGTCACAACGGCGCTGATCTGATGATTGCTGCTCAGGCTTTGACCCGTAACGGATGGGTCGTTACCGGGAACGCGTCCGACTTTGAACCGACGGGCGTGCAACTTGTCGATCCATTCGTTTGAATGGAAGTCTTGATTGCCATATCCGCGTTATAGGATGAGATCCGGGATAAGCATTGCCAATCGCTCGCGTGCAAGCTCGGACTTTCGGTGAGTGAACGCAAACACGCTCTGCGGTCGCCTTCGACAGCCAGAAATGCTATTATAGGTTAGAGAGTTAGGAACTATTCCTGGTTCAGGCTCTCTATGGCGTCAGTTGCAAAGTCCGTGGTTTGGAGACTACCCATGAACGTTCATTCCTCCCGTCCGGACCGTTCCCCGGAAGCCGTGGAACAGCGCCGCAGAGCCATGGAACAAGCCACTGCGGCCAACAAACGGCAGGGCTATGTTCATGATCCGGTTCTGGAAAACGCCAACGCTCGCTATGTTGCCGGAGACATAACGATTGAAGAGCACCGCGCCGAGATGATGGCCCGCTTTCAAAAGTCCTGAATTCCCTTCAGAGAAGGTCCAGGCCGCCCCGGAAGAATTTGCCAGAAGGACGGCCCTGGCGCTTTCGGAACTCAACTACGTTCATCCCTTTCGGGAAGGAAATGGCCGCGCCCAGGAAGCCTTCATTACGATGCTCGGTCAGCACTATGGCCGCGAGGTGGATTTATCCGTCATCACCAAGGCACGCATGATCGAGGCCTCCATCGAGACGACCCACGATCCGAAAAGCCCGTTGATGGGGTCAGAACAAGATTTGTTCCAAAATATACGCTAAGGAATTTTCCTTTTAGATTCTGTGGCATGTATGAAAACGGTCAATTGCGTACAGGGTCAAACCACCTGTCCATAAACTACCAAATTAGCTTTTTGGACACATATTTTATTTCGAACACCATTTCTGGACAGGATGTGTTCAACATTCGTTCTATCTTAGCGGGTCTACGAGAACAGATCTTGTTCTGACCCCAACTTTGCCGGTCCGTTACCGGTTGAGGCGAAAGATATTCTCTCAAGCGCGTTCGACCAGGTTGAAACCTGCTTTTGATCTTGGCGGGGATTTTGGCACTGTTCTTGCCCTGTGTGGTCGTGTTGTTTCACGCGACGATTGAGATTGCGATGTTACATCCTCTTTCGAACTGTTTTTCCGAGAAGCCGAGGGCCTTCCAGATTTCTTGCCTCAAGGGTGTGTTTGGGTCCTGAGGGTTTGCCTCATCGATGAGGTAGTGGAACCAGCTTCGCAGCGAGACATGTCCGGGGAGCAGTTCGTTTGCGATCTGCTGTTTTGAGACGTTTTTCTGTCCGTTTTTGCTCAAGATGAGATTGAGTGCGCTGAGGATTGTCCTTGCGGCGTTGACCTCTGGGCGTTCCATTTGAGTGACGTTGTTTTGCGCCTGCATACAGGGTTTCCTTTGGCCTTTGGTCAGGTCCGGGATTGAAGCTCCGGCTTCCGCACTCAGGGGTCTGCCCCCAGCCGGAACAGACCCGAACAGTGCAGTCCCGTAGGATCGTATCCAAACACAAGTTTTCCCTGACCCGGGAAAAGCAGGATATTTCGAATAATCAGGAGTTTGATCAATGCGATCACAAAATTGAAAACAGAACTCCAAAGGAATTCCTATAAAAATTCAGAATTTCGCCGATTTCTTCCCGCACCCTACAACCATTGCCAATGCAATCAATTTTGAACGAAAAACAATACTTTGACTATATTGAACGCGGTGCTCCCGGCTTTGACAAGCTGGAGCACCACTGAATGAAAAAGATCACAAATTCCGGGAGTACACTCTCCATACCCCCGTCCTGGACCTGAACGCTTCCTCCCCCGGTCCATCAAGGGAGTGACCCCCTCCTCCCGGTAAAGACCACCCCCGAATTCGGGGGTGGTTCCTTATTGAGGTTTGGTACTCAGCCGCACTTGATGTGGTGGATGTGTATGGACCCCAAAAAGGCAAAGGAACTGGCCACACAGACATCCAGGGCAACCGAGGAAATCGGGAAGCAAGTGTCTGAGATATCCGCCTTGATGGGGTCAGAACAAGATTTGTTCTCGTAGACACGCTAAGGGCGAACGGATTGTGAACATCATGCAGCCCGGAGGATCCGACCCAGGCTTCGCAACGACCGGAAGCCCTCAGGTATCTGCTGTTCCGTGTCCCAGGAATAAATGCCGGTCAAATTGATATGTTCCCAACTGAGCGGTGAGATATGTTTCAGCACGTCGTCGGGAATGTTTTGGCCCTGCTGGCGCAGATGAGCGACAGCCCGGCTGAGATAAACGGTATTCCAATGCACGATGGCACTGACTACCAGGTTGAGCCCGGAAGCCCGGAACGCCTGACTGTCGTAGGATAACTGTGTCAAGACAAAGTCATTGGTCTCACATCAAGAAAAATTTGCGACACTACCAAAACGACAACCTTCACCGGTGCATTGGGCGTTGTTGCATTCTATATTCTATGGCGCGTCACGCCGGGTAGAGCGTATCGCGCTTTTATGTCGGCATAAGAAGTAGGTTTAGCGTCGGCAGATGCGAGATCACCACCACTCTCACCCTTTAGGTAGTTCCACGTATCTTGTATCTTTTGCCTAGCAGCGTTTATTTGTTCTTGATCAAGACCGATGTTTTCTAATTGGTCACCATAAATTCCCACAAAGTCGATCCACTGTATTTCATCTATATCCACAATGGAACGAACATAACCAAAAGCTGTGGCTTGTTGGATTTTTGTCTTTAAAGATTCGGCTGAAATAAAGTATGCCCAAGCCATAAAATCTACTCGGTAAATTGCAAATTCGGTGGCATAAACGTAATACTGATCAATTTGAGATTCACGCCCCTCGGCCGCACCCAAAAAGGTTTGCAGGGCTTTGCTTAGCGCTTCAAATATGCCTGAAATTACATCGTCTACGTGACCATCGAGAAAGGTACTAATGGTTTTTTCGATTACGTCCGGAATACTCCCAGCGTTGTCTGATGAATAAGCAAGCGACTGACCTTCGCTGGCTATTATACTGGAAATAGGGATAGACAAGTCTGGACCGGTTCCAGCATCCAGTAAGAGTAATTTTATGTCACTAGCAAAGAGATCCTTTTTGGTCTCCGCCAATCCATTGAGAGCTTCTAATGCCTCTCTCTCTGCTTGGGCCAGGTCTGATGATCCGTCAATGGTATCTATTACGCTTGAAAATACAGCCATTTTTCGTTCCCGATTGTGGGTAAGGGACCACTGCGGCACTGATAAGGATTTGCCAAAGCAGCTTTACAGGCAGTGACAGCGAAAATCCCGGATAAGGTTGAGATGGTAGGTCACTGTCTCCGGGGAGTTGTCACTCACGAGAGGGGGCTGTGGACCCGCACTCTCGTGGATAACGTATAAGTGTGTAATGTTGCAATGCAAGCAAAAAGAGCAAAGGTGGATTGCGTCGGAAATGCAAGGAAATTCGAAGCAATTTCACGCCTTTGTCACGGTGTCGCGGCGCACACCGTATGAGAGTTGACACCCATTTGACCGGGGTAGTGTCGCAATCGCTTGATCAACCCGCTCGGATTTGTCGTCACCGACTACCGCGCCGACCCGGAGGTGATTGAATGACCATGACTCCTTGCAAGCTTTTTCTGGCCATAGCCCTTGGCCTTGGACAGGATGTGTTCACAATCCGTTCGCCCTTAGCGTGTCTACGGGAGCAAATCTTGTTCTGACCCCAACAACGTCGCGGAGGGCCTGGACGAAGGTGAAGCCGATCTCCCGGGCGATCGAGAACATACCGGGGACGATTCCCCCGATTTCCGGTGGCGTAAGCTCGGAGGGAAAGTTGACGGCGTCAAAGTCGCCGACAAGCGAGCGATAGAAATTGGGGTCGCAGAAATCGGCGCTGCTTTTGCCGGTGAAGATCGTTTCGTAGTCCGCCAGACTGATCTCGGCGCGCAGCGCCGCCAGACCAGCATGATCGCCGGCAGCAAGCTCGCCCAGCTTCTGGCGGATTGCAGCCTTCGGGCGAAAGATCAGATTATAGGTCGCCCGGTCGACGGTCGCGCCGGTGATGTTGCCGGCGCCATGCAGAAACAACGATTGGATCGTTTCATCCTGCGAGACATCGGTGAATTCGAGGCTGATGATTACCCAGTGACCGCGCCACTCGCCAATGCCGCGATGAAAGTCGCGTTCGTCGAGACGGTGTGCCATGCGCAGCAGATTGTCATCGAGCAACAGCCGTATCGCACGGAACAGATTCGTCTTGCCCGAGCCGTTCTCGCCGATGATCGTGTTGACGCCTTTTCGAACTTCACCGTTGCGCGGGCGAAGTTTCGATAATTGACCAGCTGCAGTTTCGATATGTGCATGCATACCCCCGGACTGGTGTCTGTGTGTGATCAGGTGCGATCGGAAAAGCGGTTGAAAGCAGTAATCTCGCGCACCAACAATTCGACGTCGCGCTGGTAGATTTCTTTGCGAAGGAAGGCGATTTCCTCGGCCTGAGAGCCATCGTCGACATCGATGTACCAGGCGCGTGGGTTGGGATTGTCATCTCCATTCCAGCGATAGCCCCGGGCCTTGAGGACATCCTTCAGGTGGAAGGGCGAGTTCTCCGCCCAAATTCGCCAGCTCGGACGCCGTGCCTTTTCCAACATCTTTTGCATTGCCGGCACGCCGCTTAATGGCAGCGGCGCGGCGAGCAATTCGATGGCGGCCCGACAGTCGTGAACCGCTCGGTGCCGGTCGTAGAAAAAGCCCGCACCGACGGCGAGATAGGCAAGCTTTACCCCTTCATGCCCTTCGTCGATCCATTCGACCTGCGACATCGAACAGGCCCAAGGCTTGAGCTCAAACGCATCGCTCAGGCGTTCGAGAAAAGGCCGATCGAAGCTCGCATTATGCGCGATCACTAGCGAGGAACGGTCGACCAGTGTTCGGACA
The DNA here is from genome assembly GCF_947499295.1 of uncultured Roseibium sp. Classification (GTDB taxonomy): domain Bacteria; phylum Pseudomonadota; class Alphaproteobacteria; order Rhizobiales; family Stappiaceae; genus Roseibium. The sequence goes on along the minus strand of NZ_CANMNP010000028.1, from coordinate 7,920 downwards.
GCGTTGACATCAATCCGCTGCCCGGCAACCATCGCGTCGGTAATGCCAGTCAGTCGCGTGATTTCAGGCGGGATCGGTGATGTAGGCTCCTGAAACTGCTCGAACGGTGGGCCAATGTCGCAGATGAGTCCGTCTGATAGATAGCTGAACGGGATCATGCCAAGTTCGATGATCTCGTGTTTTGTTTGGTCGAGCCCAGTCGTCTCGACATCGACAAATAGACCCAGGTGCGTTGGCGCACCACGCGAATCGTTGATGCGGAGCCGCGGTTGTAGGCGGCGTTGCACGCGATACTGCCCGCTTGCCTGCAAGGCCCCGGCCATCGCTTCAAGATCGTTCATTCTGGTCCCTGCCCCATGTCAAAGTCATAGCAGATCTCAAGAGTACGACTGAGTCTTTAATGCCGATCCTCCGTGGCCAGACCTGCAACGACCTGCGCGGTCATAGCGGGGCCGCTATCCGAATCGTCATAAACTTGGAGGGTGAGGTGCTGTCCTTCCGTATCGAGCGTTCCTCCGGTTTCCGCACTTTGGATGACGAGGCGCTGTCACTTCTAACGCGGGCGCAGCCATTGTCCAAACCGTAAGGATGTTAAGGGTGACACAATTGAACTGGTCGTGTCGGTCGAATTTTCTGCGCTGAAAATGAACGCAGATTGCTCGTTTACGGCAGGTTTAGGTATCGAGCTGAGATACCCCTACGACCGAATTGGGGGCGCTAACCCGCCGCACTGCCAAACCGGGACGCGCCCACCTTCTCGGTCATGTCGTTCCTTCTGAAGAACATGGCTCGGCCGCAACGCAGAGGCTCGTTGCCACTCGTGAAGATGATTTGTTCGTCGGATCGCATCTGCAGAACTTCATGCGGCTGGATGAGGGGACGCTGAGAGAGCTGGCGGGACCGGTTGCGGGTGATATGACCACCGCGCGAGGAGCGGCTGACTTGTTCCACCTCGATTGTGGTCATCCCGCAACGGTCGGAAATATACCGCGCCGTATCCGGATCGTTGATCGCGGAGAAGGAAACCCAGGACGCGGATTCGAACCACTTGGACGTGGCATCTTTCCCGCCGAAAGCTTCCCGCATCTGTCCGAGAGACTGAAACAGCATCAAGAGCGAGATGCAGTATTTGCGGCCGGCATCACGGGCCGTCTCGATGATGCGCATGTAGCCGAGGCGCGCAGCCTCATCCAGCATGAAGAGCACCCGGCCGTTGATGTTGCCGTCCCGGTTATAGACGGCCTTGAGGAATGCGCCGATGATCACCCTCGCCATGCCGGGGTGGTTCTCCAGGGTGGACAGATCGATGTTGAGGAAGATCGTCGTCCGGCCGTTGGTAATGATATCCGTTTCAAACGTGTTGCCGGATACCAGCGCCGCATAGTTGTCATAGGAAAGCCAGTGCGTTTCCTTGGCCGCGGTCGCATAGACGCCCGAGAAGGTCTGAGGCGTCATGTTGATGAACGGACCGACGAGCTCTTTCACGAACTCGTTCGGGGCAGTGTCGTGGATGTCGGCCAGGAACTCTTTCAGGTTCTCCTCCGGTTTCGTCAGAATGCTTCGCACGGCGCGCAGCGACCGGCTTCCAGTGGCGTTCTGCTGATCTGAAAAGACCACATGCGCGATCACGCTGGTGATGAGCTGTTCCGCATTGGTGCGGAAGAAGTCATCGGCGCCGGATGCAAGGCGCGGCTTTTCCGACATGAGCCAGGCCGCGACTGTCGCAATGTCCTCTTCGATTGACGATCCGAACTTGCCGACCCAATCGAGGACATTGAAACCGACGTCAGATTCCTTTGGATCGAGACAGATAACCTTCTGTCCCATCGCGCTACGGCTCTCAGATACCATCGGCGCTATCTCTGTCGATGGATCGAGGACGACCATCGAGTCGGGATATTTAAGGCAGGTTGGAATGACCACCGATGTCGTCTTGTAGCCGCCCGATCCGGCAAAGACGATACCGTGTGTGGAGCCGAACCCCTGATCGAAAGCAACGAGGGGAGCCTTGCCGCCTTTGCCCCAGGTCTCTTTATGGCGCGGATCGAAATTGACATCCGTCACGCTATCCTTATCGACCCGGTAACGCTCACCCAGGACAATAGCGCCTTGCTCCGGAAAGATCCTTGCGGCCGTCGCGTTGTTCATCCAGTCGCTTTCGCCGTGGATGGCCCGTCGGCCGGAAACACGTTTCGGCCGGTTGATGCCGAAAGCCGTGTTGCCTTTCAAGCCGACCTTCAAACCGAACAGGCCGACGAAGAGCGCGCCGGTCGCGCCGCCGAGCGAATAGAGATCGGCGTATTGCAAGATCGTCCCAGGCTGCACCTGAGACAAAAATGAACTCAGCCGCAGAACCTCATGGAGCGCCGCGACGGCGAAGACCATCATGCCGCCGATGAGGACACCGAAGCCCGCCCACTTAACGTCGAGGCTGCCGCGCGCTGAGAAGAGGACAATGAGGCCGAGGCCGGCACTGGCGAGGAAGGGGAGGGTGAGCCCGATCCTGCCGAGCATCAAGTAGGCTTTCTGGCTCGTGGCGAGAGAGGCCACCTTTGTCTCAATCCCGCTCAAGCCCCATACCGCCGCCAGCATGAGGGCTATCGGGATCAGCATCAACATTGCTCTTTTGAGTGTCATCCTTGAACGCCGCCTTTCCGATCGCGCGCCATCTGTCGCGCTGATTTGTATCGCCAAGCCGTTTCGCGGCATCGGTGAGGATGCCGAGAAGGATGGCCTTGTCGGTTTCGCGAAGTCCGGCTTTGACGATGAGGCCGCCGAGCTGGATCTTCTCTCTTGCGTCTTTCTTGCGGTCCATGAGCCGAGCCCGCTTTATTCGGTTTTCCAGAGTTCGGAATTGCCCCTCAATTCTGCGGAGCCGGAGTGTCAGTTTGTGGAGCGGCCGGGTTTTGAAATCGGGCAGCCACGTCTTTCAGAGCTTTGGAGAGCCCTGCCTCGTCAATGTCGAGATCGGCCAGGCCGCTCTCCATGACGAGTTTTGCAACGCGCTCGGACTGCTTCTTGAGCACTTCCTTCTTGCGCTGCTGAAGCTTCGCAATCTGTGCCTCGATGTCGTCGATCTGTTCGGACGCGGTTTTGGCAGTGCGTGGAGCCATGAAATATTCCTCTTCAAATGAATGGTTGCCGGTGCGGCATGGTTCGCTCTTAACGGGTCGGGGACTCCGTGTCGAGACGGGTTGCAGCGGGAGCCGTTCGTTCAACCCATGCGGAGTCCGCTCAGGTAAAAAGATATGGGCCTATCGGTTTCGAAATGCGGGTTTTGAGGATCTGGTTTTCCAGCCCGAAGGGCCGCAGTCCGGTTTTGAGGAAAACCGGACGGAGCGGGCGGAGGCTTGAACGCGCTCCCCATCAAGCGCCGAAGAGAAAGCCGTAGCCTGTGGTAAACCAGATCCGGGTGTAAGGTCGGTTAGACAGTCAACCAGTCCGGAAGAGGCAACGCTTTTTGAAATTCGCTCTCTTTGGAGAAGCGCCAGTTGACGCCGAGCAGGCCGGTGACGCGATCCGATTTGAGATCCTGGAGACGGCCGTCATCAAGCAGCGCCACTTTCGACTTCTGAACAATCAGTTCCCAATTGCGCACCAGCCTCAAATCGAGATCCCAATTGATCGAGGATCGCCGTTGCCAGATCTTTTGAACGACACGGGAATATGCGGCAGTCTGTTCGCCGGTCCAGCGGTTTACCCAGGCAATGCGCTCCCACACTTCGTCAGACTGGCCGTGCGCTTCAGCGCGTCCCGGATGAAACATCCGGTGACAAGCCTTGCATAAGGAAAGGAGCGCCACGAGAGTCTGAACGCCGCGCGTATCCGATGCCGCGTCCCGGCGTTTCGGAGTATGATATTCCCACAGCTCATGACACTCGATTGATTGGGGCTTGTCACCGCAGACCTGACAACAGCCGCCGCTTCGCGCGGCAGCCTCAAGCCGCAACGCGTTCCAGCTCCCTTGAGTAAGGATGTTTGCGAGGGATGCGCCGAAGGAGGTTTCGGGGATCATGTCAATCATGAGTGGCTGGATTTCGCTTTTAGCGAAGAGCGGCAAGAAGAGATCCAGCTCTGCAGGGATCTTGTCGACCTTTCTCAGATCGATAAGAGAGCTTTCGTTCTCTACCTGCGCTCCCGCCTCCTGGGCGTCGACTTGTTCTGTCGTCCGGATGGGCAGATTGATTTCCAGTGTTTCCGCAGCCCACGTGCCGGGAAAGAACGCAATCGATCCGTTCGGCAAAGCACGGGAGGTGAAATAGTGATGCGGGAAGCTGTCAGGCAAATCGTCGTGGCTGACCTTAAAGCCCATCGCATTCTGAAGCCTGACCCTTTCCAGTAAAAAAGAGCGTGTTTCGGTCTTCGGTGTCGAGGCCTCCTTTGTGTTGGCCTCGACTTTTGAAGCTTGTCGTTCAGAGGTTGGTGCGGGTGGAGTGACCTGTGTTTGCGCTTTTCTGCGAATGAGCCAGTCAAACATGTTTGGAAATGCCTTTTCAGGAAATGAGCTTCGCGATTTGAAACCGAAGAGATGGGCTTGCGCCCAGGCGCCGCATGGCGGCTGCTCATTAAGAGGACTGCTTTTCAAGCAGAACTTTCTAATGCGCGCTTATAGGATTGTGATTACAATCCTGCCATGCTAAGCGTCAAGTGTCTTCGCTGCCTTGTGGCGAAGTTTGACGCCAGGCCCTTGAAATGAATTTCAAAGGCTTGGCTGTTCGCTTCGCTCACCTTAACCCGCCACCGCTCGCCCCCATCATCGCCGCCCGCAGGTTCAGCGCCCTCCATGGCCATCTACCATTTCCATGTTCAGGTGATCTCCCGGAGCGAGGGCCGGTCGAGTGTCGCGGCGGCTGCCTACCGGCACCGCACGCAGATGACGGTTTCCAACGATCTGGACCACAAGAAATTCAACTACGCCCACAAGGACGGCGATCTGGTTCATGAGGAACTGGCACTGCCCGATCAGACGCCACAGTGGTTCCGGACACTGATCGACGGTCGGAGTGTCGCCGGCGCGAGCGAGGCGCTTTGGAATGCGGTCGAGGCGCATGAGACCCGCACCAATGCTCAGCTTGCCCGTGAGATCGTTCTTGCGCTGCCGTCCGAATTGAGCCGGGAAGAGAACATTGTTCTGATGCGGAACTTCGTCGCGGATGCGTTCACGTCTCGGGGAATGGTTGCGGATTGGGTCTATCACGACAAAGAAGACAATCCCCATGTCCATGTCATGCTGACCATGGCACCGCTCACGGAAAAGGGTTTCGGGTCGAAGTGGGAAACCCTTCTCGATGAGAAAGGTGAGCCGGTTCGGAAGGGCGGCAAGATCCAGTACAAGGCGTGGGCGGGCAACAAAGCCACGCTCAAGGAGTGGCGTGAGCTATGGGCGGTTCATGCAAACAAGAGCCTTGATCAATCCGGGCACGATGCCCGAATTGATCATCGCTCTTATGAGGCCCAGGGCATCCATCTCCATCCGACTACGAAGATCGGAGTGAGCGCGCGCAACATTGCGGAAGAGGCGAAAGGGCAGGGGCGTGAGGCTGATCTAGAGAGAACCGCGTGGCACGAGGAAAGCCGCCGTGAGAACGTTCGGCGGATCACCAGCCGTCCGGAAATCGTGCTCGATGCCGTCACGCGGGAGAAGAGTGTTTTCGATCAGCGGGACATCGCGAAATACATTCACAGGTATGTCGATGATCCCGATCTTTTCCAGGACTTGCTTGCCCGCGTTCTGAATTCTCCGGAAGCGGTGAAGCTCGCTGTTGAAGCGATCAATCCGGACACGGAGAAGCTGGAGCCAGCGAAGTACACCAGCCGTGATCTATTGCGGTTAGAAGCAGAGATGGGCCGCTTTGCCGACAAGTTGGTTTCTGCATCATCCCATGGCGTCGATGCAAAAGTCTGTTCCAAAGTGCTGGCAAGGGTCGCGCAGCTTTCGGATGAGCAGCGTGTTGCGATTGAGCGCATCACGGCGAAAGAGCGTATGGCGTCGGTCGTCGGCCGGGCAGGGGCGGGCAAGACCACGATGATGAAAGCCGCGCGCGAGGTCTGGGAGGCGGGCGGCTATCATGTCGCCGGAGCCGCGCTAGCTGGTAAGGCGGCCGAGGGACTGGAGAAAGAAGCCGGCATTGCATCTCGCACGCTGGCGTCCTGGCAACTGTCATGGTCGAAGGGGGAGGACCTACCGAACAGAAAGACCGTCTTCGTGATCGATGAGGCGGGTATGGTCGATAGCCGTCAGATGAGCGTCTTTGTCGAGACGGTTGCCAAGGCCGGCGGCAAGTTGGTTTTGATCGGTGATGCGGAACAACTCCAGCCAATCGAAGCGGGTGCCGCCTTCCGCTCTTTGACGGCGCGAACCGGTTATGCGGAACTCGGCACGATCTACCGGCAGCGCGTTGAGTGGATGCGCGATGCGTCGATGGATCTTGCGCGCGGCAAGGTCGAAGATGCTCTCAAAGCTTACCAGTCAAACGGAGGCTTCGTCAGCAAGCCGCTTCAGGAAGAAACCATCAACGAGATGATCGAGGATTGGGCGGCCGATTACGAACCCAACCGATCAATGCTGATGCTCGCACATCGCCGGGCAGATGTTGCCCAGCTCAATGAGCTTGCTCGTTCAACGCTGATTGACCGCGGGCTGTTGGTAGAAGGGCATAGCTTCCACACCGAAGAGGGTGAGCGGTTCTTTGCCGCCGGCGACAGAATAGTATTCCTGAAGAACAACCGGGAACTGAACGTTAAGAACGGCATGCTTGCCCGTGTCGTTTATGCGGGCGAAGGGCGCTTCGTCGCCGAGATCGGCGAACCGGATTCTGATCAAGCCCGGCGCGTGGAGGTCGATCAGAAAACCTATCGGCATGTCAATCATGGCTATGCGACGACGATCCACAAATCGCAGGGCGCGACGGTCGATAGTGTGAAAGTTTTGGCGACGTGCACCCTGGACCGGCATCTTGCCTATGTGGCGCTGACCCGCCACCGGAACGATGTGAAGCTCTATGCGTCGGAGGAGGAATTCAACAGCCGCCATTCCGGAGAACTCGTTGCTCATGGAAAGGCTCCGTTCGAGAACAATGTCAACAACAGCGACAGCTATTTTGTGACGCTCCAAAACTCGAAAGGCGAGCAACACACGACTTGGAGTGTGGACCTTGAGCGAGCGCTGAGCGAGGCTGGTTGCCAGCTTGGAGACAAGATTGGCCTTCATCACGTTGGCAAAGTTGAATTCGAACTGGCGAACGGCCAGCAGGCACATCGCAATGAGTGGCAGGTAAAAACCTCCGCCGAGCTGATTGCGGGTCAGCTGAAATTCTTCTTGTCCCGGTCCGGAGCGAAGGAAACGACGCTCGACTACGCGAGATCGGAGCTATACGCCCAGGCGCTCGCCTATGCCAACAACCGCGGGCTCTATGGCCTCAGGGTCGCCAAGGCCATGATCCAGAACCAGCGCCGTTGGTTTGGCGAGCAAAGGGCGAAGCTCTTGGCGCTCGGCGAGCGGCTTGCCGTGCTCGGCGTAAAGCTCGGCATTGGTTCACACGATCTTGCCACAAACGCACTTACCGTCCAAACAGAGCCACGCGAACAGGCGGCCCCGCTGCAGCCCTGGATCAAGGGCGTTGAGGAATGGGCGCTATCCGTCACTGAGACTGTGGAGGCCAAATTGCAGTCCGATGCAACGTTGACAGCCCATTGGGTTGAAATCCAGAACCGCGCCCGTCTCGTTTACGAGCAGCCGGACCAGGCGGTAAAGGCAATGCGGATCGATGACATCGTGAAGTCGAGCGGCGCTGAGCAGGTGTCCGCCCGCAACAAGCTCGCTGAAGAATTGGCGAATGCGCCCGAACAGTTCGGATCGCTACGCGGCAAGACGGGAATGCTTGCGGGCAAATCCGCTCGCGAAGATCGCGAGCAGGCGTT
>NZ_CANMNP010000027.1 GCF_947499295.1 uncultured Roseibium sp. | reverse complement strand
TGGTCATTCTTATTCACTTCACGCTAAAGCGGGCTCGTCTGAAGACGAGGGGTTTCCTCCAAGGCGTGGATACTAAAATGAGCGGGCTTGCGATCCTTTTTGCGAATGGCAAACTGATCTCCAACATATTTCTCCTCAAATGCGCCCTTAAAGATGCAAGGAAGTGTGTTGAAAACTTGAATCGCGCGCGGAGTTACTCTCAAAGTTTGAGCTGGCCTGTACCTGGCGCAATGAGCCACATTTTCCTTTTTCCGCTTGCTGCCCTAGCTTCTGCAGGTGAACGGCCTGATAGGAGGGGCATATGAAACGGATTGCGGTTCTGGTGTTTGCCTGGTGTTTTCTCACGGCGGCGCCTGCCGTATCTGAAGAACTCGACCTCGAACTCGTGCTTCTGGCCGACGCGACCGGCTCGATTGACGACGCTGAGATCCTTTTCCAAAGGCAAGGTTATGCCGAAGCGATCACGGATCCGTCAGTACTGAGCGCCATTGCCAGCAATGCTTACGGCAAGATCGTTGTCACCTATGTTGAATGGGCCGACATGTTTTCGCAGGACGTTGTTGTCGACTGGACGGTCATAGACGGCAAGGCATCTGCGGAAGACTTTGCGGCAAGGCTTTTGGAGCCACCGCGCCGCGCGTTCGGACGGAACGCGATTGGCGCAGCTCTGCTCAAAGGCAAGGAATTGATCGACACCAACGCCTATACCGGGCTGCGACGCGTCATCGATCTGTCCGCCGACAGTGCCAACAACTGGAACGGCCCGACCATTCACGAGGCCAGAGAAACTGTCGTTTCATCAGGGATCGTGATCAACGGCCTCGCCGTTCTGTGCCGTCATTGTTCCGGGCGCCCGGTGGCTTACGACCTTGAGGAAAGGTTCCATCAGGACATCATCGGCGGTCCTGCAGCTTTCGTGGTGACGGCCGACAGCGCTGCAACTTTTGCAGATGCCGTGCGCAAGAAACTGATTCTCGAAATTGCTGCACGCCCGGAAGACGCTGACAAGATCCTGCAGCGTTTCGCGCAAGCCCAATAAGAATGCTCTCTCGCCGATCTATGGCCAGCGCCCCGCAAGCCTGACCTCGGGCAAATTCACAGTTGCCACACACGAGTGTCATCGGGTTATGATTTGAGCCTGCGGTGCCATCGAGCCTAAATACCGCCGTGGGCTTTGGGAGAGAGTGCATTCATGGCCACCGGTCTTTTGATGCTGGCAATGTTTACGGTGAGTTACACTTTGCTGGCAAAAACGCTTTCCAAAAGCATATTGACAGCGCCGATGCTGTTTATCGGCTTTGGATTTTTAATGTCTCAAACGGGAATGTTTCCCTTTCAGGACGCAGAGCACCTGCTGCATATCGTGGCCGAACTTGCGTTGATCATCCTGCTGTTCCTGGACGCGGCCCAAATCAACCTTCAGGCAATTCGGAAACGCCACCAATGGCCACTGCGCATGCTGCTTATCGGCCTCCCGTTGGCAGTGGTTCTGGGCACGGCTTCCGCAGCGCCGTTCTTTTCCGCTGAACCCTTGATCGTCGCGGCCCTGGCCGCAGCTCTCCTCGCACCAACCGATGCCGCTCTTGGGCAAGCCGTCGTCACCAACAAGGCCGTTCCTGAGCGGGTGCGCAGAGCGCTTACGCTGGAAAGCGGACTGAACGACGGTCTGGCATTACCCGTAATACTGCTCTTTGCCAGCCTCGCAGGTGAAATGATGCAGCCCACCGCAACGAACTGGCTGGTCTTCGGCGCAAAACAGGTTGTACTGGGGCCGCTTGTCGGAGGTGTTGTTGGCGCGGTCGGCGGCATTTTGTTCCTGGCGGCGAAACAGCGCAAGATGACGACAGCGACTATTGAAGGTATTGGCGCTATCGCCATGGCAGGTGGCGCCTATCTGGCCGCCGGTCTTGTCGACGGCAATGGCTTTATCTCAGCATTTGTTGCCGGCCTCTTCTTCGGCAATGTCATCAAGGGCCAGTGCGCATTCATTTACGAATTCACTGAAAGCGAAGGCCAGATGCTGGCCTGGGGCGCTTTTTTCCTGATTGGACTTGCCCTCGTTCCAACTGCAATTTCCCATCTTGACGGTGGAAGCCTGGCAATCATCCTGATCAGCCTCTTTGTTGTGCGCCCGCTTGCCGTTTGGCTGTCGCTCAGTGGCACGGACGCTTCGCCTCTGACAAAACTTTTCTTTGGCTGGTTCGGCCCGCGTGGCCTGGCGACAGCTCTGTTTGCCCTGCTCGTCGTTGATCAGATCGATCATGAAATCGGTGAGCAGCTGCTCAACCTTGCCGTCAACGCCGTCTGGATCAGTGCTGTGCTTCACGGCGTGACGGCGGTACCGTTTGCCAAGTGGTACGGTGCACGCATGTCAAAACAAGATGAAGCTGCGGAGATGGTCAGTGTTCCATCGATGCGGCCGGAAACACAGCCAGACTGATGGCGCACATTTTCAATAAGCCAAGGCAATAGAGCCGGTAGCCGGGGGAAAAAATGAAGAAGACAGTGGTAGCAAATCTGAGCGAACTGGCAGACCGGGACCCTCAATATGCGCTTGTCGCAAACGTTGATCTGGTTGTCGTCCGGTTCGACGACGATGTCTCTGTTTTCTATGGGCGCTGCCTCCATCGTGGTGCTCTGATGTCGGATGGATATGTCGACGGCGACAATCTGATTTGCGGGCTGCACTACTGGGATTACCGGCTCGATAGCGGCGTCTCCGAATACAACAACTCCGAAGTTCTTCCGAAGTTTTCCAGCTGGATCGAGGACGACAAAGTTGTTGTCGATGAAGGCGAGATTACCGCATGGGCAAAAGAGCATCCGCAACCCTTCAACCGCGACCAGTATCTCGGCCTTTATGCCGACACCAGCCACGGCACGGAAGAAGAACCCTACAATGGCCTCATCCAGCAATACGCCCGTGACGCCCTCACCAAAACCGGCCATCACGGGCGGGTCGACGCAATGGGCGTACCGAGAACGCAGTTGCCCGACTGGGACGACATTCAAATTCTGACTGCTCAGCTGCACCGCCCGCCTCTTCTGGACGATGATCCGGTCGGAACGGATGTGGTGATCGGACCCAATGCCCAAAAACCGCTGCGCCTAAAGATACCGCTCTTCGTTTCGGACATGAGTTATGGCGCATTGTCCGAACCGGCAAAGGTCGCATTGGCGCGCGGCGCCGAACTTGCAGGCACCGGCATCTGCTCAGGTGAAGGCGGCATGTTGCCTGAAGAACAGGAAGCGAATTCGCGATATTTCTATGAGTTGGCTTCAGCACGTTTCGGCTTCGAGTGGGACAAACTCAACAAGGTGCAAGCCTTCCATTTCAAGGGTGGCCAAGGTGCCAAGACCGGCACGGGCGGCCATTTGCCCGGTTCAAAAGTGAAGGGCAAGATCGCAGAGGTTCGCGGATTGAATGAAGGAGAGGACGCGATCTCTCCTCCGCGTTTCCCCGACTGGACGGAAGTTTCGCAGATTAAGGAATTTGCCGACGAAGTTCGCAGCCGCACCGGCGGCATACCGATCGGTTACAAGCTGTCGGCCCAGCACATCGAGAAGGACATTGATGCCGCGCTGGAAGTTGGCGTTGACTACATCATTCTGGACGGCCGGGGTGGTGGAACGGGCGCGGCCCCGATCATTTTCCGGGACAACATCTCGGTGCCGACTATTCCGGCCCTTGCCCGCGCCCGGCGGCATCTGGACAGGCTCGGACGGCGCGATGTGACCCTTGTGATCACAGGCGGCCTTCGCAAACCGGCTGACTTCCTTAAGGCACTGGCCCTCGGCGCAGATGCCGTTGCCATTTCCAACTCGGCCATGCAGGCGATCGGTTGCATTGCAATGCGTGCCTGTCACACCAACAATTGTCCTGTTGGGATCGCGACGCAAAAACCTCATTTGGTCAATCGCCTGCAAATCGAGAAGTCAGCCCGACAGCTGACCAATTTCTTTGATGCCTCTGTGGAGCTGATGCAGGTGATGGCGCGCGCCTGCGGCTATTCCCACCTCAACCAGTTTTGTGAGGAGGATCTGACAACCTGGAAACGGGAAATTGCGGATCTTTCCGGTGTAGCCTTTGGCGGCGTTGCCTAACACGGACCGACTTCTAGGGAGACCAGCAAATGGACGCTCAAAATCTCGACTGGATCAAAGTCGCACATGTCGATGATCTGCCGGAAGGCCGGGTCAAGACCGTCACCGCAAGAACCACTTCCATCTGCTTGTCGCATTTCGACGGCCAATGGGCTGCGATGGACAATCATTGCCCGCATCAGCGCGGCCCCCTCGGGGAGGGCTCGATTGAAAAGGGCACCGACGGCAAATGCTGGATCCGGTGCCCGTGGCACGGATGGGATTTCGACCCGCTGACCGGAGCCCCTCCCGGCGGCCACGAAGACTCAGGCCAGAAGGTTTACCCGCTCAGGATCGAGAACGGCGAGATTTTTGTCGGGATAGAAGCTGAACCGGAGCACGAGCGGACAGTCACCGACGTGATGGCTGAGACCATGGTGAATTGGGGCGTCAAACGTGTCTTTGGCATGGTTGGCCACTCCAACCTCGGGCTTGCAGATGCCATTCGCCTCCAGGTCAACAGGGGCAAACTTGGCTATGTCGGTATCCGGCACGAAGGCGCAGCGGCATTCGCAGCGTCTGCCTATGGCAAGTTGACAGGCATGCCGGCGGGCTGTCTGACAATTGCTGGGCCGGGCGCGACAAATCTTTTGACAGGTCTTTGGGATGCGAAGGTGGACCGGGCACCGGTTCTGGCCCTGACCGGCCAGGTCCAGACGCAGGTCTTCGGACCGGGCGCATTTCAGGACATTGATCTTAAATCGGCCTTCGACGCTGTATCGCGGTTCTCGCAACCCGTCCTCAGCACCTCCAACCATGCAGAGCTCATGTCACTGGCGCTCAAGACGGCAATCGTTGAGCGGGATGTCTCAAACCTGATCTTTCCAGACGACGTCCAGACGATCCCGAGCGAGAAAGACGCCGGATCTCCTGACGGACGAATTGGCGGCTCGGAGGTGACACCGTCGTCAGATGACCTGGCCAAAGCCATGGAAATGATCAACGGCGCAAAGCGCCCTGCGATCGTGCTTGGTTATGGCGCCAAGGATGTCAGAGACAAGGTAATTGCGCTCGCCGAGAAAATCGGCGCACCGGTGATGACGACATTCAAGGGCAAGGGATTGATCCCGGATACGCACCCGCTTGCCGCCGGCGTTCTTGGCCGATCCGGAACACCGATTGCAAGCTGGTTCATGAACGAGGCGGACCTGATTGTTTCTCTTGGATCTTCTTTTGCTAACCACACCGGTATTGCACCCTACAAGCCGATCATTCAGGTCGACTTTGAACGCATGCAACTCGGAAAATTCCATCCTGTCACCTTGCCGGTCTGGGGAGAGATCGGGACTTTCTGTGAAGCAGTCCTTCCACAGGTGGCAAAGAGACCGGACGCCGCCAATCAGGTTTCCGAACTCGTGGAACGCTGGCAGATCTGGCGTGAGGAAAAGGAGCGCCGGCTTACTGAAGAGCGCGGCCAGGGCATTCACTCGGCAGCAATCTTCAAGGTCTTGAGTGAAGTGTGCCCGGAAGACGCGATCATTCCCGTCGATGTCGGAAACAACACCTATTCCTTCGGCCGCTATTTTGAACCGCGCGGTCAGCGTATTTTGATGTCCGGCTATCTCGGTTCAATCGGCTTTGGCCTGCCCGCAGCCATTGGCGCCTGGTGCGCCACCCAGGACTTCGAACAGTATCGGGGCCGCAAGGTCATCTCGATCTCCGGAGACGGCGGCTTCGGTCAATACGCGATGGAATTCACCACCGCCGTAAAATACGGGATGAACATCACGCATATCCTTCTGAACAACTCCGAGCTCGGCAAGATCTCGAAGGAACAGCGTTCCGGTGAATGGCCTGTCTGGGAAACCAACCTCACCAATCCGTCCTTCGCGGCCTTTGCGCGCCTTTGCGGTGGACAAGGTCACAGAGTAACCGACAGCACCGATCTGAAGAGTGCCATTGCCGAGGCAATCGCGCACAATGGCCCGTCTCTGGTGGAAATCATCACCGACGCCGATCTGGTTTGAGGAGGTCATAACTTTGTCATCCGTGCTTGCGCTGAGACAAAACCGGATGCCGACTGCCAACGGTCTTTACCGGTGCAAACGACAAACGGCTGGTGTTTACTGGACACCGGCCGCTTGACCGGTGTGACAAGACGCAAAGTTGAAAAAGCTGGAGCCGCAAATTGCAAACAGCAGAATTATTGATCGAAATAGGCCGGTACTACCTGATGGCAGGTGGTGTTGTTGCGATCCTGTTCCTGGTAATCGGTATTGACCGGATAGAGCCGTCCTCGCGCGGGTCCTACGCTTTCCGGCCTCTGCTCATTCCGGGTATCTGCCTGATCTGGCCTCTGGTTCTCTATCGTTGGTTCGTGCTTGAAAAGCACGGGGAGGCGAGGCGATGAAACGTGCCCACCGTACAGCTCATGCCAGGATCTGGACAATTCTTGGCATCTTGCTTCCTCTCGTTTTCTTCACGATTCTCGCCTTGCGGCAAACACCTCCGGTTGACCGTCCGGCCGTCTTGATCGAAGCCCCAGAAAGCGGCTCCGGGGAGGCCGCGCAATGAGTGTTCAATATACGCCCGTCATCTGGAACCGGAACAAGATCTTCTATGATGCAGTGCTGCTGATTGCAGTTGCTCTTTATCTCTACATCTTCATTCGTGTCGGCCCGATGTTTGAAGATGTTACCAAGCCGATTGATGGCGCTATTTTGAGGATGCGCGCCTTCGGAAGCTGCGCGTTTTTAATGCTGACGGTGATCTTGTGCATCGGACCTCTCGCTCGTCTCGACCGCCGGTTCCTGCCATTGCTCTATAATCGCCGCCACTTCGGTGTCATGACCGCTGGCATTGCCGCCGTCCACGCGAACTATGTGCTGACATGGTACTTCAATTTTTCGCCGACGGACCGCTATGTCGCCTTGCTGAACTCCAACACCAACTATGGGCAGCTGCTCGGCTTCCCTTTCGAAGCCCTTGGCATTGCGGCCTTGATAATCCTGTTTGTCCTGGCAGCAACCAGCCATGACTTCTGGCTGAGTTTTCTGGGAGCACCAATCTGGAAAGCGCTGCATATGTCCATCTATGCCGCTTATACCTTCGTTGTGCTTCATGTTGCCCTAGGAGCTCTGCAAGGCCCGGCAGACCCGATCTTCACCAGTGTTGTGGCAGCCAGCGTTGTTCTTGTCTGCGGCCTGCATTTTGCGACCGGACGCATGGAAGCTCGAAGGGAACGCGGTGAGGCAACGGCGAAGGCCTCGCTCCAGGAGGCCGGATGGGTCGTTGCCGGAGAGCTGGAAGAGATCGACGACGATTGCGCAAAGGTCGTCACCCTCACTGAGGACGAGCGCGTCGCAATCTTCAAATATGATGGCAAGCTGTCGGCGATCACCAACGCCTGTGCACACCAGAACGGCCCGCTCGGCGAAGGCAAGGTACTTTGGGGATGCATTACCTGCCCCTGGCACGGCTACCAGTACAATCTCGCCGACGGACGTGCGCCCGAACCTTTCACAGAGAAGATTTCGACCTACCGGCTCAAACTGATCGGATCGACCGTTCTGCTCGACCCCAATCCTCAACCACCGGGCACCTATGTCGAGCCCGTTGAGATAGGAGAAGCGGCATGACCTGGAGACAGACCAAAGACGCGCCGTTTTTTGTCGGCTATCTGAACGCGGTCCCCAAAACTCTTGTAATGTTCCTGGGGGTTTTCTCCGTCTGCTTCGTTGCGGGTCTCGGTCTCGCCGCACTGGCTCTTTCCTCCACGCAAAACGACCCTGGTGCCGGTGGCTTCCAGTGGGGAAACCGATTTGAAACCGCGGGCATATTGGAATTGAGGCCATACCCGGTGTTTCGGGTGCCGGCCAATGAAGAAGCGCCCGCAAGAACCTACATGTTGGCCGGTCAAGGCAAGCGGGGCGTCTTCAATCAGGCTGAAACCCATAAGGGGACTACCGTTTCAATACGCGGTGTTCCGGTAAATCGGGGCGACCTGACAATGGTTCAGGTCGGTCGCGTTGAGGCCGTTGAAGGTGAAACCGCAGAATTTTCACCCAGCGAGGCGGTTCCACTTGGCCGCTGGAAACTCGCTGGCGAGATCTGTGACGGCAAGTGCTACGCCGGCGCTATGCGGCCAGGCCGGGGCCTTGCTCACAAGGCATGTGCCGATCTTTGCCTGACTGGGGGTATTCCGCCGGTTTTCGTTTCGTCCGGCTCCGTCGAAAACCGCAACTTTTTCATGATGGCCGACCAGGACGGCAATCTTCTTGGTGACGAAATCAAGTCGCTGCTCGCGCTCTATATCGAGATTGAGGGCGAAGTCGAAAGACTGGATGATCTGATGGTCTTCAAAGTGGATCTGGCAACCGCAAGGATCTTGAAATGAGCGAGACACCTCAAAAGCCAGCCTGGCAGACGATCCTGGTGTCTCTCGTTCTGACCGGAGCACTTGCGGCAACCGCTTACTATGTCTGGATCTATGCCAATTCGAGCGTGCGCATGCTTGAGCTGACAAAGGGAACCTTGCTTACGGACATGCGCTTTTTCATCGGCCTGTTGGCGGTGTTTCTCGTGCTTACGTTTCTTGACCGGATTATTGGGTTTGTTCTGTCAAAATTTGGCAATAGGCACTGATCCGAGACGTGGCATCAGTCCGAGAGAACGACATCCAGGAGAAACTGATTGAACGCCTTCGTCTGCTCCAGATGCGGAGCATGTCCGGCATCCTTGAACTGGTGCAAACGAAGATCGGGCACATTGTCCTCATGCCATTGGCGGACCCCGCAACCGTAAAGCTGGCTTCGCGCGCCTGAAGCAAGATGAAGGGGAAGCGGGAAGGACTTTAGCAATGGCCTGAAATCCTGCGCTGTCAGCGACACCCACATTTGCCGCAGCAAGCTTGGGTCCTCATGCGCAATTTCCGTGGCAACCCTTTTGACCAACTCCGGATCAATCGGCAGGCCAGCTGCAAATAAGCGCCGCGCAATCCGGCCCGGAAGCTTGGACCAATCGGCAACAATCCCCTCGATCACGTGCGCGTTTTGAGAAGCGTCCAGACCATTCAGCGTACCATTTGACCAGGCTGCGTCATTAAGGACTTTCGGCGTCATGTCGATGGCAACGACCGAAGAAAATCGGTCCGGGCCATGGCGCTCTATCAAGGAATAAGCCACCAGCGCGCCCATCGACCAGCCGCACAGCACAATATCACTGAGATCTTCGGCAAGCAGGTACTCGTAAAGCGCATCGGCAGACGCTTCGATACTCAGTGAGGAATAGCTCCCGGTTCTACCGTGACCGGGAAGATCCGGGACAATGCAGCGGGCGTGAATTTTCAAGGCAAGTGACTGAGCTTCAAAGAACTGCCCGGGACAAGACCATCCATGCACCAGTACCAGTGGCCGGCCGTTTCCCTCATCCCGGATATAAAGCGAATTGGTGCTCACGCACGCCCTGCCCTCAATCGCCCGACGATCCCCGACGGGAAGAAATACACCGACAAAACAAACAACACGCCCAGCCAGAGCAGCCAGCGTTCCGGTGCAACCAGCGTCGAGAGAAATGGCACCGCGCTGGTGGCTTCCGAAGCGATACCCATCAGATTCTGCAGATAGGTTTGCGCCAGTATGAACAGCGTCGCCCCCAACACTGCACCATAGAGCGTGCCCATGCCTCCTATCACGACCATCAAGAGAATGTCGATCATGATTTCCATTGAGAGGGTTGTAGCAGGACCTGTGTAGCGCAGCCAGACAGCGAGCAGGGAACCCGCCAGTGCCGCCATCACCGCGGAAAGCACGGTTGCTGTGGTTCGATACCAGACGACACGATAACCGATTGCTTCTGCCCTGAAGGCATTGTCACGCACCGCCTTCAGGGTTCGCCCGAAGGGGGAATTGACGATCCTCAGCATGACCAGGAACAGGAATGCGGATGCAAAGAAGACAAGATAGTAGGCGAGCAACTTGCCATTGATCCGAACGTCTAGGACCTTCTCCTCGACGAGCTTGAAAGCGGGCGTGAGCTCCCGTGGGATCTTGTAGTTCAAGCCATCTTCACCACCTGTCAGCCAGGACATTTGCGATACCAGAACGGCAAAGGCACTCGCGACCGCCAACGTTACCATCGCAAAGAATATTGCCTTCACCCGCAATGAGAAGAGGCCGATGGCAAGTGCGAAAACCGCTGCCAGAACAGCGCCGGCTAAAGTTCCCCAGGCAAGTGAGACATAGCTTGGTCCCGTCGCGGAAAGAGCCAGGGCCGTCCCGTAGGCCCCAATCCCGAAAAACATCGTGTGCGCAAAAGACACGATCCCCGCATAGCCGAGCAACAAATCGTAGCTGGCAACCAGCACAATGAAGATGCAGATCCTTGCCGCCGTCTCCAGCGACTTTGTTCCTGGAAAAAGAAATGGAGCAAACGCCAGGCAAACCAGCACGATCAGCAGGATAACCGTCAAAAGGCTACTGCGTGGCGTGTCACCGGAAAGAAGTTTCGTCAACATGCTTTTCGCCCGCCCTACTTTGCCTTGACGACCGGATAAAGGCCTTGAGGTCGCCACATCAGGATCACCACCATCAGAGCGATGGTCGAAATCAAAGCCACCTTTGGAGCCAGAAAGGCTGTGTAATTGGCCAGGAGGCCAACCATGAGCGCTCCGATGAAACAGCCTTCCACAGAACCCAATCCGCCGATGATCACCACGATGAAAACAAGAACCATGATCTCCGAGCCCATGTGAGCGGTAATTGTTTCCTGATAGAGGCCCCACATGACACCGCCCAATCCGGCCAATGCCGATCCGGTCATGAAAACGATCAGGAAAAGGCGGCGGATCCGATAGCCAAGAGCTTCGACCATCTCGCCGTTTTCAACACCGGCACGAACCAGCAGGCCGACTTTGGTGTTTTGCAGGATATGCCGCATGGCCAGGAACAACGCCAACCCTATGCCAACGGCGACAAGCCTGTATTTTTCGATCGCGGCCTCGCCAAATATGAGTGAGCCCTGGAAGGCTTCGGGACGCGAAATATGAAGTTCATCCGGCCCCCAGACGACGTAGATCATCTGCTGGGCAACAATCAGCCCACCCATGGTAACGAGGATCTGCTTCAGGTGTTCGCCGTAGACCGGCATTACGATGACCCGTTCAAATGCATATCCAAGCAATCCGGTCACCAGCATGGCGGCAAGGATCGCGATCAGAACGGCGAAAAGATTTAGGAGGACGCTCGGCGATTCCGTCCAGCCCGCGAGCCACGCCAGAACCGTGAAGCCCACAAAGGCCCCGATGGCCACGAAGGCCCCGTGACCGAAATTGATGACGTCCATAAGCCCGAAAACCACTGTCAAACCCGAGGCCATAATGAAAATCATCATGCCCATGGCAAGACCTGCGACAGTCAGTGTCAGCCAACTTGCCGGATTTCCGATGGCAAGCAGTCCTGCCAAAGCCAGCAAGGGAACCAGCATGACAGGCAGTTTCTGGAAGAACTGTTCGCTCAGCGGAACTTTCTCGATACGCGGTTTGATCGAAGTGTCGCTCATTGATGGACCTCCAGCGTAAGTCCCATCAGCTTTTCCTGAAGGGCAGTGTCTTCAACAAGTTCCTGCATGTCGCCGGAGTGAATGATGCGACCGTCATCCATGACGGCAACAGTGTCGCCAATGCTGGAGGCCATCGCGAAATTCTGTTCAACGAGAAGGATGGTGGTGTCCGTTTCCTTCAACTCCTTCAGCGCATCCGTCATCGACTTGATGATCGCAGGAGCAAGACCCTTGGTCGGCTCATCGATGAGGATCAGGCGTCGGGGTTCAATGATTGCGCGCGCGACAGACAGCATCTGTTTCTGTCCTCCGGACAAGGTACCGGCAGACGATTTCCAGAAAGTGCCGATTGGCGGAAACAGATCGGTTATCCAGGAAAGGCGTTTTTCGTCGATCGGACCGTTCGATGCGGCAAGCATCATGTTTTCGGCGACGGTCAAATCGGTAAAGATACCCATATCTTCGGGCACAAACGCGATACCACGCCTCGAAATCTCCGGCGTTGCCAGCTTGGTGATGACATGATCCACAAACCGGATGTCCCCCTGGCTTGCGGTCCACAGTCCCATAATGGTGCGCAACGTCGTGGTCTTACCGGCACCGTTTCGCCCAAGCAGCACGGTAACACCACCTTCGGGAACGAGAAGGTCCACCCCCTGTAGAATATGGTAAGGCCCGATATGGGTGTGAACGCCAGAGAGCGAAAGCAAAGTATCGGGCACTACGCCACCTCCGCAGGTTCTGCAGGCGCTTTGCCAAGATAAGCTTCCTGGACGATGGGTAACGCGATCACTTCCGCCGGTTCGCCATCTGCGACCAGAGCACCGTTGTGCAGAACGATGATCCTGTCAGCGAGTGTTCGGATCACATCCATTTTGTGTTCGACGAGCAGGATCGTGCGATCCATATCGGCTTTGAGTTTCTGGATCAGTTCCAGGATGACCGGCACTTCATCAACGCTCATGCCCGCTGTAGGCTCGTCAAACATGAGCACCTGAGGGCCAAGTGCGATCAAGAGCGCAACCTCCAGCTTACGCTGGTCACCATGCGGCAAGGCCGACACGAGCTGTTCGGCCTGATCAATGAGCCGGACTTCGGAAAGTACGTGGTCGGCGCGCTCAAGCAATTCAACGTGGCTTTCAGCAATGGAAAAAAGATCGAACCCTTTTCGAGCCTTGGCCTGAGCGACCAGCCGGACGTTTTCCCGCACACTCAAGGTCGGAAAGAGATTGGTCAGTTGAAAAGCCCGGCCGATTCCCCTGTCGGTACGTTCTGGAACCGACAGTCTGGTGATGGCCTCGCCATTCAGCCAAACGCTTCCGCTCGTGGCAGAAAGTTGACCTGAAATCAGGTTGAAATAGGTGGTTTTACCGGCCCCGTTGGGCCCGACGATGGCCGTCAGAGTTCCCCGGTCAAAACTGCAACTGACATGGTCGACCGCAACATGTCCTCCGAAACGTATTGTGAGGTCTCTCGTTTCAAGAATGGGGTGTTCCTTGGTCACGGCACGTGTTCCCAGGTCAGGTCAAAGGCAAAAGCTAGCGGCGTGTGACCCGGCTGGACAGTGAGCACCCAGCCGGGGCGAGATGTGATGGGGCCAGCTGTGCGAAGGCTGATAGCCTCTGCACGTGCGGATCACTGATTTCGGACGGGGATATCCATGTCTTCTATTTTAAGTTCGCGCACCAGTTCAGGCACACCCCATTCTACGTCCGGATCGACCTTGATCTTGAAATGGTACATGGGCTGCAGTGCCTGGTGATCTTCGGCACGGAACAACATCTTGCCTTTTGGCGTTTTGAATTCCATGCCTTCCATCGCGGCGATCAGCTCTTCTGTGTCGGTCGAACCGGCTTTCCGGATGCCTTCAACAATCGCAATACCTGCCGACATGCCGCCTGCCGTGAAGAAATCCGGTGGTGCGTCAAACCGTTTCTGATGCTCGGCAACCAACCAATCGTTCACTGGGTTCTTGGGGATTTCGTAGTAGTAATAGGTGGCGCCTTCCATGCCCGGCAATTCCTTGTAGGCCTTCATAGCAGCCAGAATGTTTCCCCCGGTCGCAATTTCAACGCCGAAGCGCTCCGGTTCCATTGCCTTGATCTTGCTGATCGGGTTGCCGCCCCCGGCCCAGATGACAAACAGGAACTTGCGGCCTGGTTCATCCTTCAGCGCATCGAAAATGCGTTGTGCATTTGCCGTGAAGTCTTTCGTGTCCGTAGGTGCGTATTCCTCGAAAACCAGATTTGCACCGGTGCCTTCCAAAGCTTCCTTAAACGCAGCGACACCGTCGCGGCCAAAGGCATAGTCCTGTGCCAGCGTCGCGACCGAGACACCTTCCTGGCCTAGAGCAACCGCATTTGCGATGGCATCTTGAGAAGAGTTCCTGGAGGTGCGGAACACATACCGGTTCCAGTTTTCTCCAGTGATGGAATCGGCAACAGCGGGTTCAACAATAAGCAGCTTCTCATATTCCTCAGCCACAGGCAGCATGGCGAGTGCCACACCGGAAGAGACTGGTCCAACGGCCAGATCCACTTCGTCATCGCCATAGGCCTCCGCAAGGACTGCTTTCCCGATATCCGGTTTCAACTGGGTGTCCTTTTCGATGACCACGATCTTGCGGCCGTCGATCTCCATCGTACCGTCGGTGGCAAACTCCAGCCCCATCATCAGGCCCGTGTGAGACTGTTTGGCATAGGCCTCGAACGGACCCGTCTTCCCATAGACATGGGCGATCTTGATTTCTTCTGCAAATGCGCCAACGAACCCTGATGCCACAAGGCCGAGGCCGGCCAAAAGCGGCAGTGCCCAGCGGGTAAACTGCTTGGTCATGAATGCTCCTCCCGTTTTGCGCAAAGGCGCGGCAGGTAACCTCAGATTGTTTCCAGCCCGAAGAAAACGCCGTCGTTTCGCCCAACGCTTAACAATATGAAACCTGAATCAGTATTCATGTCAAGGTGCAGAAGCGCGAAAGGCATTGTTTTGCAGGCGTGCGCTTTCCGCCTGGAGCGCGATCGGAGAGATATTCAGGGTTCTGGTGTAACCAGCCGGAAACGAGGACTGTACCCGGCATTCAGTCTGGCACGGCCCATGTGACATGCTCACAACACAATGAGTTCTGCCTATCTGGCAACTCGCCAAAAAGTTGGGCGGCCGCAAGATGCAGGCCGCCCAAATAAAAAGGCGCGCCGTAGCGCGCCTTTTGCGTCGAATTCACATTTTTTGCCGTTCCGATCGAAGTGCTTTGTAGAGGCAATAGCACATCGCCAGAACGACCAGGGTGAAGGGAATCCCCATGGAGACCGCCGCTCCTTGAAGTGCGTTGAGCCCTCCGCCGAGCAGAAGCGCAATCGCAACCAGGCCTTCAAATGTGCACCAGAACACGCGCTGTGCGACCGGGGCATCCATTTTTCCGCCTGCGGTGATCGTGTCGATGACCAACGAACCGGAGTCCGACGACGTCACGAAGAAGATCACGATCAGGACCAGCGAGATCGGCGCGATAATGTTGTAGAGCGGAAGCTGATCCAGCATACGGAAAAGAGACAGCTCTGGCTGATAGGCCACCACCACGTCTTTTGCCCCGGAATAGCCGTTCGCCAATTGGTCGAGAGCAAGACCACCGAAAACGGTCATCCAGAGTGCGCAGACCAGTGAGGGTGCAATCAAGACGCAGAGAATGAACTCACGAACGGTCCGTCCTTTAGAAATACGCGCGATGAACATGCCGACAAATGGTGACCAGGCGATCCACCAAGCCCAATAGAAGGTGGTCCAGCCGTGCATGTAGCCCAAATCATCCCGGCCGAACGGGTTGGACAGCGGAACGAAGGCAACAGCATAGTCTTTGAGCACGCCACCGAATTGAGCGATGAGGTCAACGGTCGGGCCCACAAGCAGAACGAAAACGAAGAGGCAGGCCGCCATGATCATGTTGATCTCGGAGAGCCGCTTCACGCCTGCGTCCATGCCAAGAAGCACGGATCCGAGCGCAATCGCCGTGATGCCGAGGATCAGCCAGACGACCAGTGAACTTGAGACTGGAATTCCAAACACGTCGTTCAGACCGGCAGCAACCTGCTGTGCTCCCAGACCAAGAGATGTGGTCAGACCGAACAGGGTTGCAAAAACCGCCAGCGTGTCGATCACATGACCTGGCCACCCCCAAACGCGTTCGCCGAAAATCGGATAAAAGGCCGACCGCAGCGTCAGAGGTAGACCAAGGTTGTAGCAGAAAATCGCAAGGCACAGCCCAACGACCACATAGACCGCCCAACCACTGATGCCCCAGTGATAGACGGTGCCGACAATGCCCATGTTCTCATTGCCCGGAAGCGACGGATCGGACCCGAGTGGCAATGTGTTGAGCTCCGGAATCGAATAGTACATCGGCTCCAGAACGCCGAAAAACAACAGTCCGATACCAATGCCCGCGGAAAACAGCATCGCGATCCATCCCGCGTAGGAATAGTCGGGAACCGCATCCTTGCCGCCGATCCTCACCTTCCCCAGGGGCGACAGCGCAAGAAAGAAACAGAAAACCACCATGATGTTGACGGACATCATGAGAAACCAGTCGAACGTACTTGTCAGGAAGGGTCTGAACCAACCGAAGAAGGACGCTGCTGCTTCCTGGTTTGCCAAGGCAACCATAACGAATCCGACGATCACGATCGCCGAAACCAGGAAGACCGGATTGTGCAAATCAAGACCGAACGGGCGAATATTGTCCTGGCCCAGTTCGTATTCTGTGTCGAAATCCATGATCCGGGGATCTGGATCCAACATCTTCTTCGTTTTACTCATGAATATTCCCTCCAGACTTTGCCGCCCAACCGCCTGCGGCAGTTAAATGCGTGTTGCTTCGGACGGCGGCTTGTCGCCGCTCTTCGAGAAGCCCGTCCACGCAGGGCAGCAGACACAGTCAAGTATGAAAGGACATTCTGTCACAATTGTCGCTTTTACGTAGCGTAATAACGCCAATCCGACAATTTTGGGTATTTACTGCATACCTAAAGACGACGGCAGTTCAAAAAAACCCCGGCAAACTGCCGGGGTCGTGTGCACTTTGTGCCAAAGCCCGGGAGGAAGGACTTTGGTGCCAGTTGGTGTGTTTTCTCTGCTTAGCGCAGACGTTTTTCTGTCTTGATGTCGAAATACATCGCCGACGCCGGATCGAACGAGACCGAAACTGTTCCGTCTGCGGGCGGTTGATCTTCGCCCTTTGTCTCCACGATGACGCGCTCACCAGTCGGGCAAACCAGGTAAGTGTAGGCTACACCACCCAATTGTTCGCAAAGATCTACTTTTGCGCCTTCTTCGCTCGGCGTAATTTCGAAATGCTGAGGCCGCAGTCCGACAAGAACCTTCTCTCCCTTGGCCGGTAGAGCAACAGATGTCGGAACTTTGATATCGCCGAATGCCGGGACGACAACCGCGCCCTCGTCCGCCACGCCCTCAACGAAATTCATGCTCGGTGACCCGATAAAGCCCGCCACAAAACGATTGTCCGGGTCGGAATAAAGGTTCATCGGTGAGCCGACCTGCTCAATGATGCCTCCGCGCAGCACGACGATCTTGTCGGCAAGCGTCATGGCTTCGACCTGATCATGCGTCACGTAGATCATTGTCGCGCCGATATCCTTGTGCAGACGTGCAATTTCAACACGCATGTCGACACGCAGTTCAGCATCAAGGTTCGAGAGCGGTTCATCGAACAAAAACACTTCCGGGCCGCGGACGATCGCACGTCCGATTGCCACACGCTGACGCTGCCCGCCGGACAGCGCTTTCGGCTTGCGTTTCAGGTACGGGTCTAGCTTCAGGATCCTGCTGGCTTCAGAGACTTTTTCATGGATCTCGGTCTTGGAGTGGCCGTTCATCTTGAGACCGAAGCCCATATTCTCTTCAACCGTCATATGCGGGTAAAGGGCGTAGGTCTGAAACACCATGGCAACGCCACGCTCTGCCGGATCGACTCTGGTAACGTCGCGGCCGCCGATCTCAATCTTGCCGGAGCTTGTTTCTTCCAACCCTGCGATCATCCGGAGCAATGTGGATTTGCCGCAGCCGGAAGGCCCGACAAAGACGCAAAACTCACCATGCTCGATCTGGAGATCCACTCCATGGATCACCTGCAGATCGCCATACTGTTTGACGGCATTTGTAAGAGTTACGCCAGACATCTTGTTTCTACTCCCTCCGAAATGTTCACGCGGGGAACTGCCAGTCTTCGACTGCCGCGGCAATCTTGGAAGCGGCCTGCTCAAGTGCAGGACGCGCATTCATCAGTTCGTCCAAATTTTTACGCTGTGTTGAAGTTGTCACGGACAGCGCGCCTACCGGCCGCCCCTTGGTGGACAGGATTGGAGCGGCAATGCAGATGATCCCGGGTTCGTGCTCCTCCCGGTCAAAGGCAATGCCGTCCTGCCTGATCTGATCAAGTTCCGCACGGAGCGCTGCCTCAGTCACAAGCGTTGCCGGCGTATACCTGTAGAAAGACTGTTTCTGAATAATCTGGTCGATTTCGCTTGGGTCCTGAAAAGCCATCAGAGCTTTACCGACACCCGTGCAATGCCCGGGCCCAACCTTGCCTGCCTGCGAGAACATGTCGATCGCATTCTGTGGGTTGCGCTTGTCGACATAAAGCACCTGACCATTGTCCAGTTGTGCCAGGTGGACCGTCTCGCCAACCTCGTCGGAAAGCGCGGAGATAAAAGGGCGCGCAATCGGCGCGATAGAACTTTGCCTCCAGGCAGCATGCGCCAGCCTTACGAGACGGATGCCCAGAGAATAGGTCTGCTGCTTGTCGTCATAAGCCAGCATGCCCTGGTTCACGAGGGTCTGCAGCAATCGGTAGAGTGTCGCTTTGGGATGCGCGCTTTCGGAAAGCAGCTCGGAAAATCGCACAGGCCGGCCCACGGCTGCGACTTTGTCGAGCACTTCAAGAGCCTTTCCGACCGTACCGTCGCCGGTCGCCTGCTTGTTCATATTTTCCTCCACCCGGTCCGTTTCTTTGCGCCGGACCTGTTGACAACCTAACCTGATCGCAGCAAAGTATCAATATACAAAACTAAGTTTCACATAATGGAACCTAAAGGGAGGACACCATGCGTTCCATGCTGAAAACGTCCGCTGCGGCGTTTGCCATTCTGGCTGCCTCAATGGGCGGAGCATCTGCCGACGGCCTGACAGGCGATCTGAAAATTTTCCTCGACACATCCAATCCGGCGCCGCGCGCGACCATGGAAAAGATGATTTCGCAGTTCCAGGAAAAAAATCCGGACCTGAACATCGAGACGACAGTTATCGATCGCGAGGCCTACAAGACCCAGATCCGTAACTTCCTGTCCGCAAATGCGCCGGATGTTGCAACCTGGTATGCCGCGAACCGCATGCGTCCCTATGTTGAAGCCGGCCTTTTCGAAGACGTTTCTGACCTGTGGGCAGATCCGGCAATCGGCGACAACCTGGCTTCGACCAAGGGCGCTTTGACCATTGATGGCAAGCAGTGGGGCGTGCCTTACACCTACTATCAGTGGGGCGTTTACTATCGCAAAGACATCTTTGACGAGCTTGGCCTTTCCGAACCGACCACCTGGGAAGAAGAAAAAGCCAACTGCCAGAAGATCATCGATGCCGGCAAGAAGTGCTACACCATCGGCACCAAGTTCCTTTGGACAGCTGGCGGCTGGTTCGACTACCTGAACATGCGCACCAACGGCTTCGACTTCCACATGGACCTGCTGACAGGTAACGCAAAGTGGACGTCCGACGAAGTTCGTCAGACATTTGCTAATTGGCGTGAACTCATCGACATGGGTGCCTTCATCGACAATCACCAGACCTACAGCTGGCAGGAAGCGCTGCCGTTTATGGTCAAGGGCGATGCAGCAGCATACCTGATGGGCAACTTCGCCGTTGCACCGCTTCGCGACGCGGGCCTTACCGACGACCAGATCGATTTCTACCAATTCGTAGAAATCACGCCGGGCGTGGAAAAGGCTGAAGACGCTCCGACCGACACCTTCCACATTCCGACGAACGCACAGAACAAGGAAGCTGCTCGTGAATTCCTGAAATTCGCGGTGTCGCCGGACGTCCAGACCTGGATCAACGACGGTAAAAATCTCGGCCAGCTGCCGGTCAACGCCCAGTCGTCAGTGGACAGCGACAAGTTCCTTGAGCAGGGCTTCGAGATGCTGTCAACAAACTCACCGGGCGGTGTCGCGCAGTTCTTTGACCGTGACGCTCCGGCCGAAATGGCAAAGGTTGCCATGGAAGGTCTGCAGGAGTTCATGGTCAAGCCGGACAATCTCGACAAGATCCTGGACCGTTTGGATCGCGCTCAAACGCGCATCTACAAGTAAGCTCACCATCTGAGCCGGACAGGGTGCCCATTGCACCCTGTCCATTTCCAAATCGTTTCTCCGACAGGTTCGGGGACCGGCTTCGCAGCGCGCGGCCGTGTGACGATAACGGGCGACCCCTTGATAATCGGGCGAACGCGCACGTGACATGAGCTGACTCTCTGCCGGATCAAGAGAAGAGCAACGACAATGGCCCAAGCGTCTGTCGCAGAAACCCGCCAAAGCTCCTGGTGGCATCGAAATCAGCAGCAGCTGACACCCTGGCTGTTTTTGGCACCGGGTATTCTGTTTTTCCTGTTCTATGTGATCTTTCCGATCTTTCAGTCCTTTAACCTGTCTCTTTTCAGTTGGGATGGACTTGGGGCGGCGGAGTTTGTTGGTCTCAACAACTACGAAGAACTCTACTACGATGAGGCTTTCTACACGTCTCTGAAGAACAATCTCATCTGGCTGGTGCTCTATCTCGCTGCCATTCCCGCTGGTTTGTTCATCGCATTGTTTCTGAACCAGACGGTGACAGGGATCAGACTTTACAAGTCCCTGTTCTTTTTCCCCTTCGTGATTTCCCAAGTCGTTGTCGGCCTGGTGTTCACATGGTTCTATGACCCGACATTTGGCATCCTCAACGTTGTACTTGGCTCTGTCGGTTTGCCCCCTATGAACATCCTTGGCGATGAAAATTGGGTGACCATCGGCATCATCGTTGCGGGCCTATGGCCGCAGACCGCCTACTGCATGATCCTCTACCTTACGGGTCTGAATGCCGTTGACCCCGAACAGATCGAAGCAGGCCGACTGGACGGCGCCAAAGGCTGGCGCATGCTCTGGTACATCATTGTGCCTCAGCTGCGGCCTGCAACATTCATCGCGTTCGTTGTTACCATCATCGGTGCATTGAGATCCTTCGACCTGATTTCCGTCATGACAAACGGCGGACCGTTCGGATCAAGCCGCGTCCTCAGCTTCTACATGTTCGAAGTTGCGCTCTCCGAATACGGTTTCCGCATGGGCTACGGCGCTTCGATCGCAGTCGTCCTGTTCCTGATCATGCTGGGCTTCATCGCCTACTTCCTCTGGTCGATGTACAAAGAAGAAAGGGCGCGCTGAGATGTTTCCGGCACCTATTGAACGCTCGCCACGAGCCTGGCAGATCACCTATCAAAGTCTTCTGCCTTTCGCCCTGATCCTGTGGCTGCTGCCTCTGATTGCAGTCGCGATCTTCTCCGTCAAACCCGATGCGGATTTCGTCAACGCAAATTACTGGGGCTGGCCCTCGTCCTTTGAAGGCTTTACCAATTATGCGCTGGTCTTCACCGGCTCGGACATGCCGCAATATCTCCTGAACTCGTTCAAGATCACCATTCCGACCGTGATCGGAGCCGTGGCCCTGTCCTGCATGACCGGCTTTGCGCTTGGGATTTACAAGTTCAAGTCGAACATCTGGATCTTCTTCATGTTCGTGGCCGGCAACTTTGTGCCGTTCCAGATTCTGATGGTTCCGGTGCGCGATCTGACATTGCAGATGGGCCTCTACAATACGATCACAGGTCTGGTGCTCTTCCACGTCGCCTTTCAGACCGGCTTTTGCACGCTCTTCATGCGCAACTTCATCCGCGCACTGCCTTTCGAGCTTATTGAGGCTGCACGTGTTGAAGGCGTTGCGGAATGGCGGATCTTCTGGTTTGTCGTTCTGCCCTTGATGAAGCCGGCCATTGCCGCACTTTCGGTGCTGATCTTCACCTTCATCTGGAATGACTATTTCTGGGCCGTCGTGTTGACCCAGGGTGTCGAAAGCCAGCCGGTGACCGCAGGTATCACATCCTTCAATGCCCAGTATCGCGCCGCTTATCACCTGATGAGTGCCGGCTCGCTCGTGGCGGCATTGCCACCTGTCGCAATGTTCTTCCTGATGCAGCGGCACTTCATTGCCGGACTGACACTCGGAGCCGTGAAATGATCCACGGTCTCCGGACGGTTCAGCCAGCAACCGAAGCAACAGGAAAGGCCGGAAATGCAGGCTAAGACGTGGCATCTTGGTGATGCCCGTCAAAGTCTGGTTCTCGCCAGCTTTGCGGGCCGCCTGCCGGAAGTGATCTATTGGGGCCCGGCTCTACCGGGCAAAGACGATCTCCAGTTACTTGCCGCGGCTTCTCTCACAGATGTGACTGGCGGAATGGTGGATCGGAACGCAGGGATCAGCTTGAGCCCGGAAGCATCGCAAACATTTACGGGCCATGCCGGCCTGTCGATCCGTGATACCGACGGGAATATACTGGTTCCGGCCTTCTTGTTCGAAAACGAAACCGCAACTGAAAACGGCTTGAGACTTGAATACAGTGACAGTCATCATGGCCTGACCATTGTGTTTGACCTGTCACTGACGGCCGAAGCGTCACTCTTCAAGCTTCAGACCCGTCTCGAAAGTTCGAATGTCATCCTGGTGGACTGGTTGGCGGCGCCTGTCGTACCCGTGCCTGCACACACAGGTGAGATGCTCGAATTTTCCGGCCGATGGTGTGCCGAGTTCCTGACCAGACGCCTACAGTTTTCACCTGGCGCCCGTGTCAGAGACAACCGGACGGGACGGACGGATCATGCCCATTTTCCTGGCCTGATAGTCTGCAATGGAGCCACGACCAACACGCAAGGAGAGGCCTACTCGTTCCACTATGGCTGGTCTGGCGGTCACAAGATGGTCGCCGAGGAGCTAGCCGACGGGCGACGCCACATCCAGTTCGGTCACGCTTCCTCAAGCAAGGAAAAGGGAAAATCCTTCCAGAGCGCAGCCCTTTACGCCACCTATTCGGCCGAAGGGCTCAACGGCGCTGCAATTCAATTTCAGCGGTATGCGCGTGACCGGATGGTGACGGGTGCCAGATCGCCCAGACCCGTCCACTACAATTGCTGGGAAGCTGTTTATTTCGATCACAAGATCTCCGAACTAAAATCCATCGCGAGCCACGCAGCGGAACTGGGAGCCGAGCGGTTTGTTCTCGACGATGGCTGGTTCGGTCGAAGGGACGACGACACCTCCTCTCTGGGCGACTGGTTCGTCGACGACCGGAAATATCCCGATGGGCTGACCCCGTTGATCGATCACGTCAAATCGCTCGGCATGGAATTCGGCATCTGGTTCGAACCGGAAATGATCAATGAGGACAGTGATCTGTATCGCGCTCATTCCGACTGGATTCTGGGCCGCAAGGACCAGACGCGCGGGCGTCAGCAACTGGTGCTGGACATGTCCCGCGAGGACGTCAGGTCCTATCTCTATGACCGGATCGCTGACATTCTGAAAAACAACGACATCGGTTACATCAAATGGGATCACAACAGGGTTCTGCCGATCGTCGCAGCGGCACAGACGATTGGCGTCTATGAACTTCTGGATCGGCTGCGTGCCAACTTTCCCGATGTAGAGATAGAAAGTTGCGCCTCCGGTGGTGCCCGTGTCGACTTCGGCATCTTGGAACGCACTCAGCGTGTGTGGTTGTCCGACAGCAACGATGCGTTGGAACGCCAGCGGATCCAGCACGACGCGGCGCTCTTTTTACCGGGCTCCGTTACAGGCTCACACGTCGGCCCACGGCGCTGCCACACGTCAGGACGCGTCCTCGACATGAAACTCCGCGCCTGGACCGCAGCCCAGCGGCATATGGGGTTCGAGATGGACCCGCGCGAACTGGACGATGCCGAGACTGCCACCTTGTGCGATGCCACCAACTGGTGGAAAGTCAATCGGCACTGGACAATGCAGGCAGACATTCATCGCCTGGACAGTTCCGATCCCGCAGTCATTGCCGAACAGCAAATGGCAAGAGACGGCAGCCGGTTCGTCGTGTTTGCGGTATTGGCGCGCACATCCGACCAGATCCTTCCACATCCTGTTCGATTGACAGGACTGGATCCGGACGCGATGTACA
This sequence comes from uncultured Roseibium sp., assembly GCF_947499295.1. GTDB lineage: Bacteria > Pseudomonadota > Alphaproteobacteria > Rhizobiales > Stappiaceae > Roseibium. The sequence goes on along the minus strand of NZ_CANMNP010000027.1, from coordinate 12,237 downwards.
GTGTTTCGCTTGCCAATAGGAATGAAGCCCCGAGGCTCTCCCGCGGCAATCCACTCTTGAAAGAAAAAGACATCGAGGTCAGCGGGCGCTACCTCGTAACGCACGGGCTTATCCTTCCCTGGCGCTTCCCGGAGACGATCTGGGTGCTGGAAGGTCAGAGGCTATAGGCGTCTAGGCGCATTTGAAATTATCGGCGAAGGCCGCCAACACAAACAAAGGCAATGGTCCCATGCACGCTACATTTCCGGATCTTGACGGTGCTTCGGTCTTCATCACTGGTGGCGGCTCCGGCATCGGAGCAGCATTGACTGACGCCTTCATGTCTCAAGGCGCCAAGGTTGCTTTTGTACAGCGGTCAGATGCGTCTGATTTCTGCGACGAGATGGAACGAAAACACGGCGTTCGGCCACTCTTCGTCTCATGCGACATTACCGACATCCCTGCCCTGAAAGGCGCAATTGACATGGCAGCTGAGGCGCATGGCGCGGTCACTGTCCTGGTGAACAATGCCGCAAATGACAAGCGTCATGCTTCTGAGGAAGTCGATGAAGAATTCTGGGACTGGTCGCAAGCGATCAACCTGAAGGCTTATTTCTTCGCTTGCCAGCATGTGGTTGCCGGCATGAGAGCCGCCGGTGGTGGCTCCATCGTAAATTTCACGTCAATTTCCTATATGATGGGCAATGCCGGCTACGCGGCCTACACCACCGCCAATGCCGGCATTAACGGGATGACGCGCAGCTTGGCGCGCGAATTCGGTCCGGATAAGATTCGGGTGAATGCCATTGCTCCCGGCTGGGTTCTGACCCAAAGGCAGAAAGATCTTTGGGTGACCCCGGAAGCTCTCAGCGCACATATTGATCGGCAGTGCCTGAAGGAAGAGCTGTCGCCGGAAGACATTGCCGAACCGGTTCTGTTTCTTGCTTCCAAAACCAGCCGGGCTATGACCGGACAGGCGCTGGTTGTGGACGGTGGTGTCGTGGTGACGGGATGACAACACAAACCGAAATTTCCTGGATTGCTGCGGATTGGGGAACAACCAACCTGCGCGTTTGGGCGTTGAGCAATACCGGTGATATTCTGATCCATCGCGGCTCCGACAGGGGCATGGGCAAACTCTCGCCGGCAGAATTTGAACCAGCATTGCTCGACCTGATCGCAGACGTTCTGCCAAACCAGGGCAACGTGCCGGTCATCGTTTGCGGCATGGCCGGCTCGCGTCAGGGCTGGGCCGAGGCGCCCTATATGTCTGTTCCCTGCGCGCCCCCCTCGATTGCCGACGCGACACGCGTCAAAACCTCAGATCCACGCCTGGATGTGCATATTCTGCCGGGCCTCAAACAATTGAGCCCAGCGGATGTCATGCGCGGCGAGGAAACCCAGATCGCAGGCTACCTGGCAGATCAGCCGGGTTTTTCCGGAACGCTGTGCCTGCCTGGAACACATACGAAATGGGTCACACTCAAATCGGGGACCGTCGAACGCTTCCGGACCTGCATGACCGGCGAGACCTTTGCACTGTATCGACATCGGTCCGTGCTTCGCCATGGTCTGTCCGAAACTGAATTCGACACTGCCGCGTTCAGGGACGCCGTCCTGCGCGTTCTCCAGGACCCGAAAGTCTTCGCTTCCGAATTGTTTGGTATTCGCGCGGCAAGTCTGGTTGCCGGCCAGACCCCCGCGCAAGCCACAGGACGTTTGTCGGGATTGTTAATCGGTGCCGAACTTGCCTCCATCAGGGACGAATTCGACCTTGCGGACGTTGCCATTCTCGGCAGCAGCAAGATCGCCGGAACCTATCACGCCGCTCTGCAATGCCTTGGAAAAGATGCCAGGTTGCTGGACGCGGATTCCATCACTCTGCGAGGACTGACCCTCGCCTTTTCTTGCTATGCAAGGGAGACATCATGAGCCGCAATCTGATTGCCATCTTGCGGGGCCTGACACCTGACGAGGCATTGCCCGTCACAGAATGCCTGATTGCTGCGGGCATAACCCGCATTGAAGTGCCACTCAATTCACCCGACCCGCTCAAAAGCATCGAGTCCATGGTTACTTCCTTTGGAGGCGATGCGGAGATCGGCGCGGGTACGGTTCTGGAACCGGAGCAGGTGCGCAACGTCAAGTCTGCCGGCGGAACATTGATTGTTTCACCGGACTGCAACCCCGAAGTAGTCAGAGCCACCAAGACAGAAGGCATGTCGTCCTTTCCGGGTGTGATGACACCAACGGAAAGTTTCACGGCACTGCGTAACGGCGCGGATGGCCTGAAGTTCTTTCCCGCGTCCCTCGTCGGCCCTGACGGACTGAAGGCACTTTTGGCTGTTTTGCCGAAGGGCACGGCAACTTATGCCGTCGGCGGCGCTGGGCCTGATAATTTTGCTGACTGGATCAATGTTGGCGCCGCGGGCTTCGGCATCGGAACGGCTCTGTTCAAGCCCGGTTTTTCGGTCGAGGAGATCCAAGACCGGGCCAACAAGATCGTTTCCGCCTATGACAAGGCCGTTTCAGCCAGCGAGTAATTTCAATGACAACCATTTTTGATGAACGCCAGTGCAAGCTCGGCGAAGGTCCGCTTTGGCATCCTGAGCGCCAGCAACTGTTCTGGTTCGACGTTTTGAACAAGAAGCTTATGTCCCGGGAAAACGGCACGGCCAAATCTTGGGAGTTCGATGAATATGTCTCTGCGGCCGGCTGGGTGAGCAAGACGGAACTCTTGATCGCAAGCGCCAGCAAACTGTTCCTCTTCAATCTCGACACGCAAGCATCCATGAAGCTTTGCGACATGGAGGCAGACAATGAGGTCACCCGGTCCAATGATGGCCGAGCGGACCCGAAAGGCGGTTTCTGGATCGGCACCATGGGCATCGAAGCGGAAGCTGGTGCGGGGTCCATCTATCGGTTTTACAAAGGAGAACTGCGCAAGCTCTTCAGTGGCATCACCATTACCAATGCCATCTGTTTCTCACCTGATGGCAACAAGGCTTATTTCTCTGACACGGATACCCAAACGATCCAGCAGGTGATGCTGGACGACCACGGCTGGCCTACAGGCACACCCACGCTCTTCGTCGATCTTACTGAAGAAGACTTGAATCCCGATGGGGCGGTGGTCGACAGTGAGGGATATTTGTGGAACGCTCAATGGGGCGCAAACCGTGTCGCGCGTTACTCACCTGGCGGCCAGTTTGTCGAGGAAATCAGTTTCCCTGCCAAACAGATTTCCTGCCCGGCCTTTGGTGGGGCAGAGCTTCAAACACTCTTTGCGACCTCTGCGTCGGTCGGCCTGAACGGTGAAGACGAAGGCCAGACACTTTTTGCGCAGACCGGCACGCGCGGTCAGCTTGAACATCGGATTATTTTGTAGGCAACGCAATGAAACGTACCCTGGGCACCTGCTACTATCCGGAGCATTGGCCGGAGGAGATCTGGGAGGCCGACGCACGGCGTATGGCCGATGCCGGACTGACTTGGGTCCGGATTGGCGAGTTCGCCTGGTCCCGGCTTGAACCGGCACCGGGTGATCTGCAATTCGAATGGCTAGACCGGGCAATTGAAGTGCTCGGGAAGGCCGGTTTGAAAGTCGTGCTCGGCACTCCGACTGCGACCCCCCCTCAATGGATGATCGAAAAACATCCAGACATGCTCGCGGTTGACGCAAGTGGTCATCCACGCAAATTCGGATCCCGCCGCCACTACTGTTTCTCGCACGAAGGCTTTCAGCTTGAAAGCGATCGGATCGTTCAACTGTTTGCCGAACGCTATGGCGACAGTCCCTATGTTGCCGCCTGGCAGACCGATAACGAGTATGGCTGCCATGACACCGTGCTGTCTTATTCAGACGCGGCAAGAAAGGCATTTGGTACCTGGTTGGCCCGTCGTTACGGCTCGATCGAAGCTCTGAACCGCGCTTGGGGCAATGTCTTCTGGTCGATGGAATATGGATCCTTTGACGCTATCGACCTGCCCAACCTGACCGTAACCGAACCCAACCCGTCCCACAGTCTGGCGTTCCGCAGGTTCTCTTCCGATCAGGTCGTTGCGTTCAACAAGCGCCAGGTCGACATCATTCGCCGCCACTCGGACGCACCGATCAGTCACAACTTCATGGGGCGTGTCACGGAGTTCGATCATTTCAAGGTCGGCGATGACCTGGATATTGCAACCTGGGACAGCTATCCCCTCGGTTTCCTGGAAGATCGTGTTGGTGCGACGTCCGAGCATCAGCGCTTATTTGCCCGGCAAGGCGATCCGGACTTTCAGGCATTTCACCACGATCTTTATCGCTCGACCGGCAAAGGACGCTGGTGGGTGATGGAACAACAACCCGGACCGGTAAACTGGGCGCCCTACAATCCGGCACCGCTGCCAGGCATGATGCGTTTGTGGGCATGGGAAGCCTATGCACATGGCGCTGAAGCCGTTTGCTATTTCCGCTGGCGGCAAGCCCCGTTTGCCCAGGAACAGATGCATGCCGGCATGCTTCGCCCCGACAACGCCGATGCACCTGCCCTGACCGAAGCACGCCAGGTCTGGAACGAGTTGCGCGGCGCACCTGATGTGGGGACTTCGCGGGCACCTGTTGCGTTGATTTTTGACTATGACGCGGACTTTGCCTGGGCGACCCAGCCACATGGTGCCGGCCTGAGTTACTTTCAGCTTGTCTTCGACGTTTACAAGGCGCTCCGCGGCCTGGGCCTTTCCGTAGATATCTTGAGAGGAGAAACACGGGACTTTTCAGGCTACAAGATCGTCGCCGCACCCGGATTGATCTACATGTCGCAGGATCTCAAGAAAGCGCTCGCCGAAAGCAATGCCGAAGTCGTGCTCGGACCACGGACGGCTGCCCGCAATGCGGACATGGTCATACCTGTACCGCTTCCCCCGGACATGCCGGACCTCGAGGTCACGGTAACACGCGTTGAAAGCATGCGTCCCGACATGCCCATGCCTCTAAAAGGCGGTGGAAATTTTGTCTCATATCGTGAAGAACTGGAAGGCGCTGCAGAGACGGTTCTGGAACTCGAAGATGGGCAGATCGCCGCGATGCGACAATCCAATCTGACCTATGTCGGTGGCTGGTGCGATGACATTGCGTGGAAACGGATTTTCAAGATGCTTTGTGCCGAGACACGCCTTGAAACCCTCGACCTTTCAGGAGGTGTCCGTTGCCGCGATGCGGGCAACATCAGGATCTGGACGAACTACGGCGCTACACCCGATGATACACCGGCAGGTCCGATCGATGCCGCCGGTGTGCTGTTCGAAACTCTCTGAAGTCTTTGGACCGGCTGAAATTTGCAACGGCATAAGGAAGCCGTGTCCATCAAGGTGTGCAACGCGAATATCCGGGCAGTCTCTTCACTGAGCGGCCTGCCCGGTCACCAGCTGCTGGATGATCGAGGCGTAGTTCTCGGTTCCCTGCGCACCGCTGACCAGGTGTTTGCGATCAAAGATAACCGCGGGAACGCCGTGTATACCGTTTCCGGTCCAGAATGCTTCTTCCTGACGGACTGTTTCCGCAAAGCGGCCGTCCTGCAAAACGTCCAGCGCCTCGCTGCGGTCCAATCCGATATCAGCCGCCACATCGGCAATCACCTCATCGTTGTTTAGGTCCTTCCGCTCCTGAAAATAGGCCTGGAACAACGACATCTTGAGCTGGTGTTCCTTGCCTTGCGGTCCTGCCCAGTGAATGAGTTGATGAGCCTTGAAGGTGTTGACCATGCGCATGTCATCGGTGAAGCGAAACTCAAAACCAAGTCCTTTGCCGATATCCGTCAGCCGTTCGCGCGCGGCATTGGACTGCTCCTCTGAGGAACCGTATTTGCGCATGATATGCTCCCTGAGGTTCTCTCCGTCCGAAGCCATTTCCGGATTGAGTTCAAACGGGTGCCACTTGACGGCTGCTGAAACGCCGGTTTGCGCGATGGCTTGTTCGAGTTGCTTGAAGCCGACAATGCACCACGGGCAAACCACGTCGGAAACGATATCGATTTGCAAAACTGGATCAGTTTCCTGACCGGTTGCGTCTGTCATCAGGTTTCTCCTTTACGACCATTTACAAGGTCGCATCACCCTTCGGCGGTGGGTTCCAGCCCCGTTCCGTGCGTTCGTGCCGTTCGTCGCCGCGGTCAACCCGCATGATTTCAAACAGCGTATCGGAATGGGCGCGCATCGCATCGATATAGGATGTGTCGACGCCGCCGTCATTGTAGTTGGCGCGAAGATCGTCGAGCATCGCGAGATCGTGATGACGAAACTCCTGAGCCTTGGTCCGTGCCCGGAAGGGGTGGCGCCCAAGTTCGGTGAAGGCTCTGCGGCCAAGTGCCAAGGCCCCCTCGAAGACTTCACGTTCGGCATAGTGCGCACCGGCATTTTCAAGCTCATAGACATGATGCCGGTCTCTTGCCCGCGCCAGGATCTTCACCTTGGGATAGGTCTTGGCGACGTGTTCAACCATCAGAGTTTGCTTGTCGCGATCATCGACGGCGGCAATGAAAAGATCCGCATCCTCGAGCCCCGCACCATGCAAAAGGTCCGGCCGTGTCGCATCCCCATAGAATGTCCGAATGCCGATCCGGGAAAGATTGTCGATTGTTTGAGGATCATGATCGAGAATGACCACATCATATCCGCTGGTCAGAAGCATGCGGGAAACGATCTGTCCAAATCGCCCCATACCGGCAACGACCACCCGCCCTCGGCTGTCGATCTTGTCCGGCTCCCGGTCCGAGGTTGCCACCGCACGCGGCGCGACCACTTTTTCGTAAAAAATGAAAAGAGCGGGAGTAAGAACCATCGATATGGCGACCACGAGCGTCATCGTCTGGAGAATGCCCGTTTCCAGGACACCGCTGCCGGCCGCAAATCCGAATAGGACAAAGGCAAATTCACCGGCCTGCGCCAACCCGAGCGCAAACAGCCAACGATCGGCGCCCTTGAGCTTGAAGATCGTGCCGAGTGCGAAGAGCAGAGCGAACTTGACCGAAAGCAGCCCGACGGCAAGTCCGAAGATCGTCAACGGCGCGCCGAACAACAATCCGAAGTCGATGCCTGCGCCGACTGTCAGAAAAAACAATCCGAGCAACAGACCCTTGAAGGGTTCAATGTCGGCTTCAAGCTCATGACGGTAGTCGCTGTCGGACAGAACGACGCCGGCCAGAAACGTTCCGAGGGCGGGCGAAAGGCCGACAAAATCCATCAGGAGCGCAATTCCGATCACAAGCAGAAGCGCGGTTGCCGTGAAGATTTCCCGCAGACGCGCTTCGGCAATGAAACGGAAAACGGGTCGCAGCAGGTGCCGGCCGGCAATTATGATCGCCGCAATGACCGCAAGAATGATCAACGCTTGCGCCCAACCGGGTAGTGAGGCGAGTGCCTCACCGCCATGCGCGGCGGCATCGCCATGGCTATCGGACCCATGCGCCTCGCCATGGCCGACACCGTTGCCGGCAGCCAGGAGCGGCAGAACAGCCAGCATCGGAATGACAGCGATATCCTGGGTCAAGAGGACGGAAAACGAACTCTGACCGCCCTGGGTTTTCATCCACCCCTTTTCGTTCAGTGTTTGCAGAACGATTGCGGTTGAGGAAAGCGCCAGGATCATTCCAAGAGCAACCGCGCTTTGCCAGGACAGCCCGAAGAGGTAGCCTATCCCTGTGAAGACAGCAGTTGTGCCGACGACCTGAAGACCGCCAAGGCCAATCAGTTGCTGGCGCATTTTCCAGAGCATTGCCGGCCGCAGCTCCAGCCCGACCAGAAACAGCATCATCACGACGCCAAACTCTGCAAAGTGTTGAACGTCGGCTGTTTCCTTCCCGACAATTCCCAGGATCGGGCCAATCACGACACCTGCTATCAGGTATCCAAGGACGGAACCAAGGCCGAGCCGGTTGGCAATTGGTACAGCAATGACGGCTGCACACAAATAAACGAAAGCGTCGCCTAAGAGACCCATTAGACGACCTCCCCTTTTAGGATGAAATCGTCCAGGACATCTGTCAGCACGGACGCATGAGTGGCCTTGTCCAGATCAAGCCGGTCCGCGACAAGGGCTTTCAGAAGGTCGTCATAGCCGTTGCGGTGTATGTCCAGCCTGTTGTCTTCCTGTGCACGGCCTGCGCCATACATCACAAATGGAGCCAGATAACGCATGCCGCAAAGGTCGGCGGTCTTTTCAAACGGCGCCAACAGGCTGCGCAGATCAGCGTGGTTCATGCCCTCTGTGGAGTAAGCTTCGGACATCGCACCTGCGGTGATCGCATTCATGAATGTTTTGCCGTGAAGAGCCTTGCCGTGGAGGCCGTATGCAAACCCGTGTTCCAGAACCAGATCCTGCCATTCCTTCATGATCGAAGGGGCGGAATACCAATAGAGTGGGTGCTGGAAGACAACCACGTCATGTGCGATCAACTGGGCTTGCTCGCTGTCGACATCGATGCTGAAATCGGGATATCTTGCGTAAAGATCGACCGCCGTGACACCTTGAACATTCTGCGCAGTTTCAAAGAGGGGCAGATTCACCTCGGACCGATCGGGCCTGGGATGAGCAAACAGAACTAGCACTTTGGCCAAAGGCAACTCCCGATAGGCGAATGGAGATCCAGGCGGGTCGCACCCGCCCGTCAGTTGGGCTTCATGAAAATGTATAGCGCCTGAGCCTGGATAGACAAACCTCAGGCCTTAGGCACGTCACTGGCGAACCGTTCCGCGTTTGCCTTCCTGAAAACGGTCTCGTACGCACTTCCTCGGAAAACTGCCGGGGGCTCTGGATCATCGGAAATTCAAATCGGCTCGATTGAACAAGTTCTGACTTCAGAAAGCCAGATCAACCAAGCCCGACACGGTGCTTAAAAAAGACTTCAAAGCTTCACGCGTTTGCCGGTTGCGCCGGACTCGGCAATCGCGTGGATCACGCTTTCGAAATGAAGCGCTTCCGAAAACGACGGCGATGCGGGGCGGTCATCCTGAATCGCCCGCAACAGCTCGTTGGCTTCAATCACCTTGAGATCGTTGAATCCAAGTTGATGACCGGGGGCCGGAACGAACTGACCGTAAGGTGGATGCGCAGGTCCACTCAACAGTGTCTTGAACCCCTGCTCGGACTGTGGGCCTTTGTTCTGGTAGAGCCGCAACTCGTTCAGACGTTCCTGATCGAACGTGATCATGCCTTCCGTGCCATGCACCTCGAAGGAGATGTAGCTCTTGCGGCCCCACGCGCTGCGGGAAGTCGAAACGACACCGTGCACACCATTTGCAAAGGTCAACAGGGCCGACGCAATGTCTTCATTCTCGACGGGCCTGCGCTCGTCTGACCCATCTCCCATCGGTCGGGTCACGTGGACGGTCTTGGTCTCCGCGACCAGATTGTCGATCGGACCGACCATGGCAACCGCCAGCGAGATCAGATGGCAGCCGAGGTCTCCAAGTGTACCTAGCCCTGCCCCTTCCTTGGTGGCCCGCCAAGTCCAGGCAAGATCGGGATCTGCCTGATAATCTTCATCGACCATGCCACGGAAATGTACAATTCGGCCGATGGCCCCGTCCGCAATCAGTTTGCGTGCGTGTGCAATTGCCGGATTGTGGAGATAGTTGTAGCCGACGATCGTCTTGGCACCTGTTTTGTTCGCCAGTTCCAGCATTGCCGTCGCGTCCTGCAACGTCAGTGCCATCGGCTTTTCCAGATGCACGTGCTTGCCGGCTTCCAGCGCGGCCATCGCCATATCCTTGTGCACCTTGTTCGGTGTCGTGATGCAGACAATGTCGACCTTGGGATCGCCAATCAGATTTTCCCAGTCGTCCGTAGAGCGCTTAAACCCAAACTGTTTGCTAAGTGTCTCCGCCTTGTCCGCCGGAACATCGCACAATACCTCCAGCCGAATATCGGGAACGCCGCCAAAGACAGCTTTCACCGATCCATAGGCGAGCGCATGACACTTGCCCATGAAGCCTGTGCCGATCAGACCAATGCCGAGCGTATCCATGTCCCGGTTCTCCTGAAAATTCTGTTGCCGAGTTTGATGACAATTTGTGCCGACACGTCTCTTGAACGGGGGCGAAACCAGCAGTCCTTATTGGATTTCGTCAGTTCCAACCGCTCGCCGTTCTGCCACGGATTTCAATGCAGCTTCACCCAAAATCAGCGACTTCAGCCCATCTTCACCGGTTGGCGATGGTGCCGTCCCGTTTTCGATGGCTTCGACAAATGCCTTGATTTCAGCGGCATAGGCCTCGGTATAACGCGTCATGAAAAAGTCGTGCAAAGGCGGGCGCAGATATCCGTCTGCGGTTGCGACCTCGATGGAAACCGGCCGCTGGTTCTCTGCGGAAACAGCTCCCTTGGAACCATGCACTTCGATCCGCTGATCGTATCCGTAGGTCGCACGGCGTGAGTTGGATATCGAGCATTGTTTGCCGGACGCAGTCGTCAGCACGATGGTTGCGCTGTCGTAGTCGCCAAGCTTGCCGATTTCAGGATCGACCAGAACCGAACCGGTTGCATAAACGGTGGTGAATTCTTCACCGAGCAGAAATCTTGCCATATCAAAGTCGTGAACAGCCATATCGCGGAATATCCCACCCGAAGACTGGATGTATCCCGGTGGTGGTGCGCCTGGGTCACGTGATGTGATCTGTACCATCTCGACATCGCCGATACGGCCTCCCACGATAGCGTTGCGAACAGCAGAAAAATGAGGGTCAAAACGACGATTGAAGCCCAACATGAGTGTCGCACCATGGTCTTCAACCGTCTTGAGGCAGGATTTGACCCGCTCAATGGACAGGTCAATCGGCTTTTCGCAAAAGATCGCCTTCCCGGCTTTTGCAAACTGTTCGATCAGATCCGCATGTGTATCTGTAGGCGTACAAATGATCACTGCATCGACATCACTGGCTGCTGCAATCTCATCAATCGTTGCAACGCGTGCCTGATAGGCTAATGCAAGTGCTTCTGCAGCTTCCGGAAATGCGTCGGCGACGGCAACCAGCATGGCTCCGTCAACCGCGTCGATGGCCTTGGCGTGCACCTTGCCAATCCGTCCTGCTCCCAGCAGAGCGACCTGAGTTGCCATTTGTTTTCCTCCCGGATGGACGGCAGCACGCGAGTGGATCCAACGGCTTGCCAATTTAGAATAAAAATTCCAAAATCACTTTACACGGAATGTGTCAAGCAGGAAAAGAAGAAATAGATGAACGATATGAGCCCGGAGCCGCTTTCTGCAACCACTGCCCCTGAAACAATCGACGGGTTCTTCAAACGGCTGGGCGGATCCGCAGACCGGCTTCCTAAGCGGCTCAAGCAGTTTGCCGATTTCATTGCAGCAAATCCGGACCGTGTCGCCGTTTCAACGGTTGCCGAACTTGCAGAAGGAGCTGACGTTCAACCCTCTGCCGTCATGCGATTTTGCCAGGAGATGGGGTTCTCGGGCTTCTCGCAGATGCAGAAATTGTTTCGCTCGCACTATTCCCAGAAATGGCCCGATTATGCGACCAGACTCGCCAAGCTTCGCGACCACGGCACCGAGTCTCCTTCTGCCTTGCTTGCTGAGTTTGTCGAGGTCGGAAGAGCCTCGCTGGAAAACCTGCTGACGACCGTGGATTCTGCGGCTCTACAACAGGCGGTCGATGTGCTTTCCCGCGCGGAAACAATTCACATGATCGGTTTTCGCCGCGCCTTTCCGGTCACCTCCTATCTTGCGTATGCATTTGAGAAAATGGATGTTCCGGCGGTCCTCCATTCCGGCATCGCCAATATCAACATGGAACACCTGATCCGGCCCAACGATGCGGTCATAGCGGTGACCTTTGCACCCTATACGGAAATGACAATCGACATGGCCACCAGCGCCCGCGCATCAGGGACCGATATCGTGGCAATCACGGACGTGGTCACAAGCCCGCTCGCCCGTCTGAAGGCCATCCAGCTGCTTGTCTCCGAACTTGATGTCGGCGCCTTTCGCGCATTGTCCGCGAGCCTGTCCCTGGCGATTGCTCTGGCAGTCTCTGTTGGAGCTGAACGAAACCGGAAATGACATTTTTGGAAAATTTCTGTTGCAATGAGAAAAAAATAGAATTTAAATTCCAAAAGTGGCTTTTAGATCTCAAGCCACACCGAGTTATGAAATCGCGGGCAGAAAGATGTCTGAACCGCGAGGTTTGTTTTGGGAGGAACTTATGAAGAAGACATTGATCGCCTTTGCGACGGCCGCGATTGCGTTTACGGGACTGAGCGGCACC
>NZ_CANMNP010000026.1 GCF_947499295.1 uncultured Roseibium sp. | reverse complement strand
ATACATTTGCAAGATATGGACTTCAGAACCTGATCGTTTCAGACTTAATCCGATCCATCAAATGCCGGGACTGAACAACTAGAGTGCTCGTCAGTGGGCCGATTAACCCCGATTGAGGACTTTTTATGTTTAAGAAAATTGCCAAGACACTTTTTGTAACCGCCGCCCTTACCAGTCTCGCAACAGGCGCACTGGCCAAGGATTGGATCGAAAAGGTAGAAGTCAAACGCGACGGCATCGACGTCATTCCTGTCGAAGTTTCCGCCAGTTCCTACAATTACACCAAGATCAAATCCAAATCGCATCGCTTCCTGTTGCGCCTTTACGGCAAGGCGACCAGCGGCGAACGCATTGTCGCGATGAAAGTTGGCTCCTTCAAAAACGTGCTCTATTTCGAAGGAGATGGGTCGCTTTGGAGCAAAAGTTTTCAGAACCGCGATGTCGGGTCAGGATCGAAACGCACTGTCTCAATTTCCTACAAACCAACGATCCCGCTGAAGAAAATCAGATGGCAAGGTTGGGACCCGGTACAGGCCTGCTCGCTCAATCTGGACAAGAAAATCAAGAGCGGCATGAAGAAATCAGTAGCGCTCGGCAAAACCTGGACAGTGTCGGCAAAAGCCTATTTTGAGCTGGACGCGGTCGCGGCCCGAAAAAACAAGGCAAAGAACAACAAGTGGTCTTTGAAAAACACGACCCATCAGCGTGACGGCTACGGCTACAACGTCACCGTCAAGTGCCTACCGGCCAGCTGACGTCACCTTAGACACGCGCCGGCACCCCTTTGCCAAAGGTTTGGGGTGTCGGCGTCGTTGGCAGATAGCCGGATCAGAACATCCAGGTTTCAGGGTTCGGCACAGGCTCGTTGCGCCCCGCCAGCTGAAGCCCTTTGATGCAACGCACGATCATCCAGATAAGCACCGCGATAATCATCAGAAAGCCGATCAGGACAATGGTCAGCAACGCGCTGACGATACCGAACAACAGCCCGATCCAGAAAGTGCGTATCTGATACGTGTAGTGGCTCTCGACCCAGCCTGTGCTTTTGCCGCGATTCAAGTAGGCGAAAATTACGCCGACAATCGCGGTGAATGGCACAATGATATTTACCAGATAAAGGATATAGACAAGTGTGGCGTTCTTGCCGCCCGGCTCCATGTAGCCGGCAACATCGGATTTATCTTCCATTTCACGCTCCGCAATTAAAAATACGATTGGAAATGTAAAACAAACTACACGCCCATGACCAGACGTCCAGGATTTAGAACACCTTTTGGATCGAATTGTTCCTTCAAACGTTTGGAAAGTGCCGCAAGAGGCGCCGGCTGGGGCTGAAAAACGGCGACGCTTGATCTGATGGACGGAACTGCCCGCACAAGTGTGGCATGCCCACCTCCAACAGAGTCAACAGCGGCCCGTATATGCTGATCATTGACAAGTCCATCCAGACACATCAACCAGATGAGCCCGCCGCTCCAATCGAAAAACGCGTTGATTTTCAGTTCCTTTTCAAGGAGCTCAACCAGTTTTGGGCCAACCGTCGGTGCAACGGAAATCCGCCAGACAGGATTGTCCACGCCTGCGAACGGGCGAACGTCCCTGACTGTCTGCCAGAGTTTCCTGCTGTCTTGTTCTTCGATCCGGGTGACAGGCCCATAACTTTTCAGAAGGTCTTCAAGGGTTTTGAACCGATAGTCGACGGAGGTTTCAAATCCCTCCAGACGCAACAGCGTCCTGCTTATGTCTCCATCGATTCCGGCCGGCAGATGCGCAGCACCGGAAACTTCAGCGGAAGACCCCATCGCCTTGCAGAGGGCATTGATGCCACGTGCGGCACCCAACCCGGAAAGCACGAACGTCGCCGAGGTTTCCGGTTTCGGGTTGACCTTCAAAGTCACCGTCGTGGCCACAGCCAGGGTACCGAATGCACCGCAGAGTGCTCGCGGCAGATCGTAGCCCGTGACATTCTTCACCACCTTGCCGCCGGAATTAAAAATTTCTCCACGACCCGAAACAGCTTCCATGCCAAGGATGTGATCCCGAGCCGCGCCTGCCTTCAACCTGCGCGGTCCCGACAGGTTTGCGGCAAGAACACCACCCACAGTTCCCTGTCCTGCATCGACATTCAGAAGCGGACCGTAATCCATTGGCTCGAAGGACAATTCCTGTCCATTCTCATCGACCAGCTTTTCGATCTCGGCGATCGGCGTTCCTGCCTTGACGGTCAACACCAATTCCGCCGGTTCGTAGCTGTCGATCCCGGATAGTTTTGACAAGTTCAGCACATGAGCGGTCTGAACCGGTCGCCCAAGGCTCCTTTTTGAGGCCTGTCCCACGATTTCCAGCGGCTGGTCTTCGGCAGCCGCCCATTTTACGGCGACTTCCACGTCTTTCGCCGTTTGCGGCTTGAATGTTGCGTCCATGTGATCCCTCAAAACCGCGGAATGTCCGGAAAGGGTAGTTGCCCCTTGTGAACATGCATCTTGCCAAGTTCGGCACAGCGGTGCAGCACCGGAAAAACCTTACCCGGATTGAGCAGATGCTTCTCGTCGAAGGCGCATTTGACCCGTTGCTGCTGTTTCAGATCCTCTTCGGAGAACATGTCCGTCATCAGATCTCGTTTCTCGATACCGACACCGTGTTCGCCCGTCAGAACGCCGCCGACTTCCACACAAAGCCTAAGGATATCGGCACCGAATGCTTCCGCGGCGTCCAGTTCGCCGGGTTTGTTTGCATCATAAAGAATTAGGGGATGCAAATTGCCGTCACCAGCGTGAAACACATTCGCCACGCCAAGGCCGTGCTTGTCCGACAACTCCCGCATCCGGGAGAGAACCCTGGGCAACTCGCGGCGGGGAATCGTTCCGTCCATGCAAAGATAGTCCGGCGAAATCCGGCCGACTGCAGGGAATGCCGCCTTGCGACCGGCCCAGAAAGTCATTCGTTCTTCTTCGTTCTGGGAAATGCGGATGTGGCTGGCCTTGTTGGCCTTGGCAATTTCTTCCACCCGGCCGATCAGGAAGTCGACTTCCTTTTCGGGACCATCGAGTTCAACGATCAAAAGCGCTTCGACGTCACGAGGGTAACCGGCATGGACAAAGTCTTCTGCGGCATGAATGGCAGGCTTGTCCATCATCTCCATACCGCCAGGAATGATGCCCGCTGCGATGATATCTGCAACGCAACGACCACCATCTTCACTGCTCGGAAAACCGATCAGCAACGCACGTGCGGTTTCCGGTTTCTGCAGGATCCTGACCGTCACTTCGGTGACAACACCCAAAAGTCCTTCAGATCCTGTCATCAAAGCCAACAGATCGTAGCCTTCGCTGTCCAGATGTTTGCCGCCGAGCCTGATCACCTCGCCGGTGATCAACACCATCTCCAGTCCGAGCACGTTGTTGGTGGTCAGGCCATATTTCAGGCAATGCACCCCGCCCGAATTCTCGGCAATGTTTCCGCCGATGGAGCACGCAATTTGTGAGGACGGATCGGGTGCATAGTAGAAACCTTCGTGTTCAACGGCGCGCGTGATGCCGAGATTGGTAACGCCCGGCTGAACGACGACCGCACGATTATCATAGTCGATATCGAGCACACGGTTGAACTTCATCATCGACAAAAGCACGCCATCTTCGAGAGGTAATGCTCCCCCGGACAAGGATGTCCCAGCGCCGCGTGGCACCACTTTCACATCATTTTGATGGCAGTACTTCAGGATCTTCGAGACCTGCTCGACAGTTTCGGGCAAGACCACGATCAACGGCAACTGGCGATACGCTGTCAGGGCATCGGTCTCATATGCCCGCATTTCGCGCTCGTCGTGGATCACGCCCTCCCCCGGCACTATGGCCTGGAGGGCCTTCAAAATATCCTGGCGCCTGGCAAGCACTTCCGGATCCGGTGCGGGCATTGCGATCGCTGTCACGGGCTAATCTCCTCGATTTTTAGCCCTGCGCTGATCCGGAAAGATACTTACTGCGTATCCAGAGCTGGCAAAGCAACACGTCCCTAGTCTGACAAGTATCGCGGCGGAGGGAAATGTTCGGAAAATAATAAATATTTTTCGGTGGGATTGAAAATGAGCAATCTGACGGACATGGAAATTTTCGCCCGAGTGGTGAGTGCTGGCAGCATGTCGGCAGCCGGACGAGAAATGAACCTGTCACCGGCCGTGGTCTCGAAGCGCATTCGGCGTCTCGAGGAGAAACTCGGCACGCGGCTTCTCCAGCGGACAACGCGCCAAATCGCGATGACCGAGGCGGGCCAAGGTTTCTACGAGCGGGTCGTTGCCATCATTGCTTCGGTTGAAGAGGCCGAAAGCTTTGTTTCCCGCGGTTCGGCCAGAGCGAGGGGAAGCCTGAAGGTTGCCGTACCAACCTCATTCGGGCGCCTTCACATTGCCCCGCATCTCGGCAACTTTCTGACCGCCAACCCGGATCTGACGGTCAATCTGGACCTTTCTGACGACTTTGTCGACATTGTCGGAGACGGATATGATCTGGCAATCCGTATTGCTGAACTGTCTGATTCAAGTCTGGTCGCACGCAAACTTTCTCCAGTGCATCGGGTTTTGTGCGCCAGTCCATCCTATATCGCCAGATATGGCATGCCTGAGACAATCGAAGACCTGAGCGAACACGTGACACTGGCGTCCACCAATCAGGACCCGTGGCGATTGGCGGGACCGGACGGGATCGAAACGGTACGTACACGCGCACCGGTCAAAACGAATTCCAACGAAGTGATCCGTGAATGCCTTCTGGCAGGGGTCGGTATCGCGTTGCGGTCGACATGGGATGTGGGACCTGAGTTGCGTGAGGGTAAGCTGCAAATGCTGCTGCCACACTATCGCGCGTCCAGGGACGTTGGCCTTTATGCGGTCTATCCGAGCAGGCAGTTCCTTCCGGCCAAGGTACGGGTCTTTATCGATTTCCTCGCCGGACTTTATGGTTCAGAGCCTTATTGGGACGCTGGTTTGGAGGACTGGTTGCGGCTGCCGAGCAGGGCAAAAGCCGGTTGATGACGGCCGCGCAAACACGGTCAAGCCGCCAGCCTGCAAACGACCGAAACAACCTATAGGTATTCTCCCTGAGCGACAAAATGCTCACGTAAATTGGACCTTCGGTCGCTTGCATCGCGGCCGGACTTCCTGTTGTGTTGTGGGCGGGTTTCAATTTACCCAACTTGAGGGAGTAAACCATGCAGCGATTGCTGATGATCGCCGGAACAGTGTTTCTGGCCCTTACTTTTCAGGCAAGCGCCGAGGGCGATGCTGAAAAAGGCGCTAGAGTATTTAAGAAATGTGCTGCCTGTCACGCCGTTGGCGAAGGCGCTAAAAACAAGGTCGGCCCGCAGTTGAACGGTGTCGTAGGACGCCCTTGGGGTGCCATTGAGGGCTACAAATACTCCAAGGCGCTGGTCGAAATGGCCGACGGCAAGGTGTGGGATGAAGAAACACTCACAGCCTATCTGACAAAACCGAAGGAAGTCATTCCAAAAGGCAAGATGGCCTTTGCCGGACTGCGCAAGGAAGCAGATCTTGCCGACGTAATTGCCTATATGGCGCAGTACCAAGAAGACGGTACGACCCAGTAAGGTCCCCGCTTCTTGAGATGAACGACAAGGCCGGGCCAACAGTCCGGCCTTTTTCATTGCTAATGCTCACCGTGATGCTTGCGTATCCGTTTCACGGTCCACCAGATGGCGATGATCACCGCCGGTACGGCGAGACCGGTCATGATGCTCGCGTTTGGCACCGGAAGCCCGGCTTCCTTGGCTGCCTTTGCAAGATAGGAAATCAGGCCGACCACATAGTAGCTGACGGCTGCGACTGAAAGACCCTCAACAGTTTGCTGCAACCGAAGTTGAAGCCGGGCACGGCGATTCATGGATTGCAGCAAGCTACGGTTCTGCTGTTCCAGATCAACATCGACCCGTGTGCGCAAAAGTGTTGTCGCTCTGGCCAGTTTGCGTGACAGCATGGCTTGACGATCTTCAATCGCCTGGCAGGTCCTCATGGCCGGTGCAAGCCTCCGCGCTAGAAAAGCCGCCATGGACAGATCTCCCGGAGCAGCCTCCTCGCGGAGTGTCATGAACCTGGCTTTGACGATTTCAGCATAAGCCCGGCTGGCACCGAACCGGAACGTGCTCGCCGTTGCCCCGGCTTCAAGCGCTGCAGCCAGGGCCGTAAACTTGTCCAAAAGGTCCTGATTGGCGCCAAGCGCAGACGCATCTTTCATCTCTTCCGTGAGTTCGGCCAGCTCTATTTCAAACCGTCTGATTTCCGGCTGCAGGCCAGTCGCTTCAAAAAAACCGAGCATTGCCAGCGTACGGTATGTTTCAACTTCAAGGAGACGCTGGACAACGGCGCCCGACTGCACGTCGCTCAATGTGTCGACGAACAACGCAAACCGGGTCAGGCCATCTCCGTCCTGGCGAAAATCCGTGGCGACAATTGCCGCTCCGTCTTCAAGCTGAGATACGGTGAGACTTCCTTCATCGAAATATTCACGCCAACTCTCGTTTTCCGGCCTTCCTCTGACTTCCAGCCGAACTGCAACGAGAAGATCGCCCGGCGCTTTGAAAGCAACGCCGAAAGGATGCGATGCAGGCACGCTTGCGAACATCGCACCAGGATTGGCCAGTCCATCCCAGGTGTAAGTGGTGAATTCCGCATGCTGTTCCCAGCTGAGCGTTCCGCCCCCGAAGTCGAGCGTATAGTGGCGCGCACCTGGTGCGGGACCGTGGCCGCCGCGCGAAATACAAAACTCCTTTAGCCATTCATGATCTGCCGCTGCCTCATCCGCATTGGTCAAGAAAGCATAATGCAAGACAGTCCGTTGTTTGCTGATCGGTCTGAATGGGCGTGCGTGGACTTCTCCCAACACGCGTTCGCGCAATGGCGACGTCCGGAAGTTGGGTAGGGACGATCCTTTATCCGACACCTGTTCCAAAGTACCCCCTCACTTTGACAGAAAACTCGTGCCTCTACCTTGCCCCTAGGGAAACGGGTAATCCAACCGCGTTTTTTGCCGCATGCATCTATTGGCAGTCCATCGCGTCAATTCAGCAACAATAAATTGGACAAAAAAATTGACCAATTTAAAATCCAGCGCTATGTTGCCGTCCGTTCAAAGGACAAGACCTGAATGTTTCAGCCCGTCGACCATCAGAAAACAGCCGATGCCGTTGTTGCCCAGATTGAAGATCTGATCCTGAAGGGTGTGCTGTCTTCCGGTGATCGTCTGCCTGCAGAACGCAACCTCGCGGAACAGCTCGGCGTCTCGCGGCCTATACTTCGCGACGCCCTGAAGAAGCTGGAAGAACGACACTTGATCGAAGCGAGGCGCGGAGGCGGAACCTTCGTCTGTGACCTCATTGGACCGATCTTTTCCGACGCCATCGTGCAGTTGATCGCCCGTCACCCTTCAGCAATCAGCGATTATTTTGAATTCCGCAGAAGTATCGAAAGTCAGGCATCGGCTCAGGCTGCAACGCGCGCGGCGCCTTCGGACATTGCCCGTCTGGACGAGATTGTCGCAAAGATGCAGACCGCGCATGATGCGGAAGATCTGAAATCCGAAGCCCTGTTGGACGTGGCTTTTCATCATGCAGTCGGTGAAGCAGCGCATAACGTGGTGATGCTGCACACTTTACGATCCTGCTACCGGTTGCTTGAAAACGGCGTCTTTTACAATCGAGGCCGCCTTTACCACTTGCCGAATGCCCGTGTTGAATTGCTCAACCAGCATTGTGCAATTGCAAAGGCCATTCGCGAAAGTGACCCAATCAGCGCCTGTCGCGCTGCCGAAGAACACATCGACTATGTACGCGGAACGCTGGCTGACGCACAGGGACTCGACGAACGTGAACTCCTGGCCGGCCTCAGACGAACCGCCCCCCTTAAGCGCTCCACTCGCGCGTGACTTTCCCGGAGGATTTTCTATGACCGTTGTGACCGATGTTGCAGACATGCAGGCTCTGGCAAGACGCCGGGTCCCGAAAATGTTTTATGACTATGCCGACACCGGCTCCTGGACACAAAGCACATACCGGCAAAACGAAACAGCATTGCAAAAACAGAAGCTGCGTCAGCGTGTTGCCCGCAATATCGACAATCGTTCGGTCAAGACAACGATGATCGGTCAGGATGTAACCATGCCTGTGGCATTAGCGCCCGTGGGCATCACCGGGATGCAACATGCTGATGGTGAAATTCTGGCAGCACAGGCTGCTGAAGAGTTCGGTGTGCCCTTCACCCTTTCGACCATGAGCGTGTGCTCCATTGAAGATGTTGCCGAAAACACGAAAAATCCATTTTGGTTTCAGCTCTACGTGATGCGGGACCGGGGCTTTTCGGAAAGTCTGATGCAAAGAGCACTCGCAGCTGACTGCTCTGCGCTGGTTCTGACCCTCGACCTGCAGGTTCTCGGTCAACGCCATCAGGACATCAAGAATGGTCTCAGTACACCGCCGAAACCGAAACCGCATGTGCTTCTGGACCTCTGCCTGAAACCGCGTTGGTGCTGGAACATGCTGCAGACCAAGCGACATGGCTTCGGCAATATTCATGGTCACGTCACGGGCGTAAAGGACATGTCATCACTGTCAGAATGGACTGCAAGCCAGTTCGATCCGACACTCGACTGGTCTTCCGTCGAATGGGTCAAAAAGCACTGGGACCGCAAATTGATCCTGAAAGGCATCAATGACGTCGACGATGCCAAAATTGCGGCCGAACTCGGTGCCGATGCAATCGTCGTCTCCAACCATGGTGGCCGTCAGCTCGACGGAGCGCTGGCTTCTTATGAAGTGCTCGGCGACATTGTTGATGCGGTTGGAGACAAAATCGAAGTGCACTTCGACAGCGGCATCCGATCCGGGCAGGACATCTTCAAGGCTATAGCGATGGGTGCACACAGCACGTATATCGGCAGGGCATTCATTTATGGCCTCGGAGCGATGGGCAAGCATGGTGTGACCAGAGTTCTGGAAATCATGCACAAGGAACTGGACGTCACCATGGGTCTGTGCGGCGAGACGGACATCAGCAAAGTGGGCCGTCAGAACCTGGTCATGTCGCCTTGAACCGGCGGCATAGCGGCACCGGCCTCAGGGCCGCCGGATCATCGTAGGGTTCACTCCCAACCTAGTTCTCATGACCGACGTCATGTGGCTTTGCGAGGAGAACCCTGCCTTCAGCGCAATTTTCACGAGAGGATGCTGTGTAGCCTCAAGAAGCCGGCGAGCCCGCTGCAGACGTCTGCTCAAGATGAAGTCATAGGGTGATTGTCCGCAATAGGCATTGAAGGCGCGGCTCAGAAAACTTGCCGAAACGCCGATCTCTTCAGACAGCGCTGCCACCGTTATCGGCCCTTCCAGCTTGGCTTCAACCATCTCGGTCAATTGCCGGAAGCGCCTCGGTGTCATCCATCTAGCCGCTTTCGGATCCCGTTTCGGGTTTGCAACGACCGCGCTCATCTGCCGAAATGTGTTTTCCGCACTCAATAGGTCTGGCGTTTGACCGGCCAGCATCCAG
This sequence comes from uncultured Roseibium sp., assembly GCF_947499295.1. Lineage (GTDB taxonomy): Bacteria > Pseudomonadota > Alphaproteobacteria > Rhizobiales > Stappiaceae > Roseibium. The sequence continues at coordinate 27,288 of NZ_CANMNP010000026.1, read as the reverse complement.
CGCCTGAGTTGTTCGGCAAGTGCACGTGTCCGATGAGCACGGATATTGGACCGATAGTGTTTTGCGCATACCGCAATCTGTGGCCCGCTCACCAGAAGATACTCACCTCCAGTGAGCGAGCAAGAGCGAACATCACATCCCTTTGGCACCCCCGCATATGTGTTCGGATCCCTGAAAAAAGTTGCCGTTCTGTCCGTTCCGATTGCGTGACTGCCCGTCTGGGCATCAAAGGCAAAACCGATGCTGTCACCGGCAGCAACATAACTTGCGTCATAAGGACCCGGAGCAAGCAGCTTAGCAAGGTGACCGGCTACGTAAATCGATCTTGGTTCACGAACAATCATCAGGGGCAATCTGACCCAACTGCGAAATCGGCTCAAGCACGTTGTGGTTCAGTATCCTGAAAGACTTCGACGATGACATCTGCCATCTCGAAACCCGGTCCTCTGACAGAGCCAGCTTCGCCGCCAATCCGGTTTCAATTCTTCGCATTCTAGGAAGACAACAACAATGACAACGCTCTTTACACATGAAGACTTGCAGGCGGTTTTGCCTCTCGTTCGCCAGATCGTGCCTGAGACGCCGGCCTATTCCTGGCCTCTGCTGCGAAAACGGTTCGGGTTCGAAGTCGTGGTCAAGCATGAGAACCACACGCCTATAGGCGCATTCAAGGCGCGCAGTTCAATCGTCTACATTCAAAAACACATTGAGGCCCATGGCCGCCCCAAAGGCATCATTTCGGCCACACGCGGCAATCACGGCCAGTCGATGGCACTGGCGGCGCGAATACTCGGCCTGACAGCAACTCTCGTCGTTCCCGAAGGCAATGCAGAGGGAAAGAACAGGGCCATGCGGGCCCTTGGCGCGGAGCTTGTCGTTGAAGGACGTGATTTCGATATCAGCCGGAAAATCGCCGAAACAGTGGCCCAAGAGCGGACCTATCTTATGGTTCCCTCCTTCCATCGGAACATTGTCCTTGGCGTTGCGACTTATGCCCTTGAGCTATTCCGAAGCTGTTCGGATCTGGATGTCGTCTACGTGCCCGTCGGCATGGGGTCAGGTGCCTGCGGACTGATCACCGTCCGGGATTTGCTCAACTTGAAAACCGAAATCGTTCCGGTGGTCAGTGAATGTGCGCCGGCTTACAAGCTTTCGCATGACGCGGGAAAAATCGTCACGACTCGGACCGCGAAGACCTTTGCGGACGGTATGGCCTGCCGCGAGCCGCTGAAAGCAGCACTCGACATTCTAAAGAAAGGTGCTGACCGCATCGTCTCGGTTTCAGAAGACGAGATTGCGGACGCGGTGAGAACACTCTTTTCAGACACCCACAATCTTGCTGAAGGGGCAGGTGCCGCAGCACTTGCAGCTTTGAAAAAAGATGCTGCGCACCTGAAGGGCAAGAAAGCCGGCGTCATTCTGTCAGGCGGCAACATCGATGAAGACGTCATGCGCACGATCTTGCGCGGAGAAACACCCGAAGCTTGACGTCGCAGCCGCACTTTCAGCATCAAGGCCACAGCTTCAACACGAGAAGTCATCGGATCTCGTGATGGATAGATCAAAAACAATCATTTGTGCTGATCCGGCCATGCACTCACATTGGTTTCACTTCCCATTTCCGATTGGCCAGTCTTATGAGCGTCGCATCCCCTGCTGCCGGATCCAAGTCACATGGTTTCAATGCAACCGATTACGGTCTTTATGCGACGACCGTGCTTGCATGGGGCTTCAGCTGGATCGCAATGAAAGGCCAGGTCGCAACGGTCGCGCCAGAAGTATCCGTTTTCTGGCGGTTCGTTCTGGCCGCAACGATCATGATGGCATGGGCGAAATACAGAGGGCATGATCTTTCGTTTCCGCTCAAAGACCACCTTCGCTTCGCCGGTCTCGGGGCTTTTCTGTTTTCGACGAATTTCACGCTCTTCTACTATGGCGCTTCGCATCTGCCTTCTGGTCTGCTCGCGGTGATCTTTTCAACCGCTTCGATCTTCAACCTGTTTCTCGGACTTTTGCTGTTTGGTCAACGGCCGAACCTGCTGGCGCTTGCCGCAGGTGTCCTTGGATTTGCAGGGATCGGCTTGATGTTCTGGCCAACGCTTGCCAGTGCGCAATACAGCTCCGAGACGCTTTTCGGACTGTCCATGTGTATTGGCGGCACACTCAGCTTCTGTTTCGGCAACATGCTGTCCGCAGATACGCAGCGCCAAGGGATCGGCGTAACGCCTGCGACCGCCTGGGGTATGGTCTACGGTATGGTATTTCTGGGGATTGCATCGGCGCTGCGCGGTCAAAGCTTCGCCATTGAATGGTCCTTAACCTACCTCGGCACGCTCGTGTATCTTGCGCTTGTCGCTTCGGTGATCGCCTTTGCTTCCTATCTGACACTGCTCGGACGCATCGGCTCGGCGCGCGCAGGCTACGCCACCGTCATGTTCCCGGTGGTGGCGCTGACGCTTTCGACGATCTTTGAAGACTATCAGTGGACGGTGCTTGCCGCTTCAGGCCTGATCTTTGTGCTTGCAGGCAATCTCATGATGCTGCGAGCACGGTAAAGTGTACCGCGCAACCATTGGAAAAACGCATATTTGCCGGACTTATTCCGCAGCCACCTGGCTGGTTCCGTTTCCGACATTGCCGATTGCCGCGATCAGATGATTGCAGAGCGTATCGTGCATGGCTTCGCGTGCGCTGTCTGAGCGCAACAGGGCAATGTCGCAATATGGCAGGGACGGAAAACCATCCCTTTCCTCCAGGATGCGCATGCCGTCTCGAATTGCACTTTCGGGAAACACTGTCACCGCCAGCCCGGCCTGAACTGCACCGACCAGAGCAGCAGCGCTCGAACTTGTGTAAGAAACGCGGTAACTGCGTCCGGCACGATCGAGCGCATCCATGGAAAGACGCCGCCATCCACATGTTGCCGGACCAAGCGCGAGACGGATCACCTCCTGGGTGTGCGCAGAATGCTGTGTGGACGTTACCCAGTAAAGAGGTTCGCGCCTGATGATTTCACCGCGCAGATCCATCGTGTCACTTGATGTGGTGATGGCAACGTCGAGCGCTCCTTCACGGATCGCCTCGGTCAGTTTCGAGCTGCCGGAACACTCAACCTTGACCTCGATCGACGGATTAAGCCGGTTGAAAGCTGCCAGAACTTGCGGCAGCAACCTGTCGGCGTAGTCGTCCGGCACCCCAAGTTTCACATGGCCCACTTCCTTATGGCCATTGAACGCGGACAGGGTCTCATCGTTTAGAAGGATCATCCGACGGGCGAATTCCACCAGCCGTTGGCCATCCTCGGTCAAGCGCGACTGGCGGCCGTCCTTGATAAAAATCGGCTGTCCGACACGCTCTTCCAGACGGCGCATTTGCATGGAAACAGCTGATTGGGTCTTGTGAACAGCTTCGCCGGCCTTGGTGAAACTTCCCAGCTCAGCGATAGCCAGAAAGGTTCGCAGCTGATCGATATCTAGCGCGTGATTCATGCAAATTCCCGCGAATGTGCCGAGCGATATGAGTTACGAATTGATTTGATGAAGATACATCACACATTCTTACGTTTCAATCGGAAACTTGAGCGCAAAAATCCAGAATTTTTAAGGTAAACATCTGAAACTTTAGAACGAATCTAATTCGCCTGCTGCTATTCCGCAGCTTGCGGTACGGACAGGTTGTCCAGCGACGAAACGATGTGCTCGACCAAGGCATCGGTCACCCGGGAACTGTTGTGCCAAGACCGCATGATTCCAATCTCGCAATCAGGGAGCCGCGGGAACCCCTCGGTTTCGGTGAGGACCCGCATTCCGGACCTGAGCGCGGACTCCGGCAGGACGGATATCGCCAGACCGGCCAGGACAGCAGCACCAACCGCCGTTGAGTTCCAACTTGAATAGAGCAGCCGATGCTCGCGCATCTGATCGCCGAGCGCATTGATCGCCGCCTTGCGCCAGTCACAGGTCGCACGACCAAGAGCGAGCGGCAACGGAGACTCGTTTTCAACGGCATGGCGCGCCGAAACAACCCAAAGAAGCGGTTCCCGTCGCACCAGGTCGACGTGTTTGCGCCCTTTCTTCTGAACGTGCGTGATAATGGCGACGTCCAGTTCTCCTCCAGCAATCATATCGGCAAGATTAGGTGTCGGTGCGCACACGACGCTGACTTCGGCCTTGGGGTTGGATCTTGAGAACCGCGCCAGAATTTCTGGTAAAAAACGATCAGCATAATCGTCAGGTGTCCCAAGTCTTACCAGTCCGGCAAGCTCGGTATCGTCAAAGGCAGCAAGGGTTTCGTCGTTCAGCTGCACAAGGCGTCGTGCATAGTGAAGCAGGCGTTCGCCATGCTCCGTCAGGCGGGATTGTCGGCCGACCCGGACGAAGAGCGGCTTGCCGATGCGTTCTTCAAGCCGGCGCATTTGCATCGAGACGGCGGACTGGGTCTTGTGCACGTTTTCCGCTGCCCGTGTGAAGCTTCCGCTTTCGGCAATGGCCACAAAAGTTCGAAGCTGGTCCAGATCGAGCATACATGCCTCATTTATAAACAATGCTCATGTTTTATATGACATTCATTCAAATGAAAAATGCTTTTGGAACACTTCAAATTCGAACCACGATTTCCGCGGCGTTTTTGTATCATCACAACAAATGATGGTTTTGATCACAAACATTCGTTGGATTAATGCAAGCAAATCACCCATCTTCAGATTGTTCCTAAAATACGGATAGCCAACGACGGCGCGGAACAAGTTGCCGGAAATTCCTCCGGCCGCTCACAGGAGAATTTTGCCATGACTCACACAGCTAACCACCCGCTTTTCGCTCTCTTCGGGCAGATGGTTGCCCGTGCATGGCGTGTATCCAAGCACCGGCGCCAGTTTGCGGAACTGAAAGATTGGTCCGACGAACAACTGAAGGACATTGGCCTGACCCGGAGCGATGTTCGACGGGGAATGGCCCGACCGTTCTATTCTGACCCGACATCTCTTTTGAGCGGGTCCACCGAACTCGGCCAGACACTGAAGGCGGCGAACGTGCAGCACACTGTACCGTCCCTCAAGATCGTGGACGGATCGGCAACAGCACGCGACCCGCTTGCCGCTTAGCTTTGGCTCACTGGACTTAATTTAGCAGCCCCTGTCGGCAAGCCTTGCTGACGCAACTGGCCCGCCTTCCCATGGCGGGCCTTTTTTTGCTTTCCAGCCGATGCGGCCAGAGCGATATGTATGCCCGAAATTCTTATACGGCTAACGATCGCCGAAATCCTTGGATGCCTTTTCAAAAAAACTGTCAAAGGCCTTGAACTGGTTGGATTGAAAGTCCCGGCCGGCCGACATCCAGCCTGATACCATTTCGTCAAATTCAGAAGTGTCTGTCTCCGGGTCTTCTTCTTCCGGCGGCAGTTCCTCTTCCTGAATGTGTTCAGGCTCTTCCATTTCGCTGTCCTGAACAATGTGTGCCGGCTGCAGAAAGGCACCCCAGAAGGACTGCATGGCGTCTGCATAGCCCTGGAGGTAGTCAACAGGAGACGGAGCTGGCTTCGGTCGGCCTCGTGCAAAGCCGCGCAGGTACGCATCAAGAAGATTTCGCGCTTCGCCATGAACAAAGGGGCGGGCAATCTGACCCATGGCCAGAGTAGCTGCTACCGGCATCATTTCCTTGATGGCATCCTGCTGCAGACCCGTGATTGAGGACACCTGAACTGCAAGAGCTTTTTGTACGGCCTCAGGACCAAAAAATGGTGTCAGGGTCGCATCGGAAGGTGCCTGAAACATGCTGGCGTAGTTTGAAAACGGATTCTCAAGGCCTGTAGCGCCGGGTGCTGCCTGACTGAGAAAATCGGAAAAGCCGGGAACAGCACTGCCAAAATAGCGAAATCCATTCAGCGCGGCCGGCATCAGTTGTTCCATGACGCTGCTCAGGTCTTCGTTGGACCAGCCGAAGCGGTTTCTCACATCCTCACTTAAGGAAAAAACGTCAAACGGTGGGGCCGCCCTGTCGCTACCAGTCATCGCTCTGCTCCGGTCATCGCGCCTCAAGGCCTTGAGAAACAAGACCTACCGAAAACAGAGTGACCTTTTGCGTGCATAAGGTCAATCAAAGGCCATCTCGAGCCAGTTCTATCCCCACGTGTTCAAAATCAAGTTCAGATAAGGAGCCTAGTAGGCGTAGTCCCGGAAAACCTGTGTGACATCGCCGTCCCAGGACCCGTTATAGCGTTGCAACAGCACGTCGGCCGGGCACATGCCGGATGCCAATCCTTCTTCGATCGGCGCAAGGTGGACGCGCTCGTCAAGATCCCCATCGCTCAACCTGTTCCGGCGCTTCAGACCCTCTTGAGACAACGCCAAAACATCACGTGCAACATCCAATACCGTCCCGTTTCTGAATGGGGTCTGCAAGGCCGTTTTGGGAACGGAACTGCGCAGGTTTGCACGCTCTTCTGCCGTCCAATCCTTTATCAGTTCGTATGCCTGATCAAGCACGCCGTCATCATAGAGAAGACCGACCCACAAGGCAGGGAGCGCACAAATGCGCCGCCACGGACCGCCGTCGGCACCGCGCATTTCAATATATTTTTTCAACCTGACATCGGGGAACAGTGTCGAAAGATGGTTGTTCCAGTCCCCAAGGCTTGGCGTTGCATCCGGCACCTTGCCTTCGAGCGCACCGTTCATGAACTCGCGGAAGGTTGTGCCAGTCACGTCGTAGTAGGTTGCGCCTCTTTTCACAAAGTACATCGGCACGTCAATCGCCCATTCAACGTAGCGTTCGAACCCGAAACCATCTTCGAAGGCAAACGGCATATCACCCGTCCGGTCACCGTCTGTGTCGGTCCAGATCTGGGCCCGGAACGATTTGAAGCCGTTCGGCTTGCCTTCGGTGAAGGGAGAGTTTGCAAATATCGACGTGGCAATTGGTTGAAGGGCCAGACCGACCCTCATCTTCTTGACCATGTCGGCTTCAGACGCAAAGTCGAGGTTCACCTGAATGGTTGCCGTGCGGTACATCATGTCGAGACCAAGCGAGCCCACCTTCGGCATGTAGTTGGTCATGATGTCATATCGGGATTTGGGCATGCGCGGGACATCGGAACGAGCCCATGTCGGCGTCATGCCAATGCCGAGAAATCCAACCCCCAGCGGTTCCGCAACCTTGCGGACATTGGCAAGATGCTGGTTGGCCTCACGGCAAGTCTGGTGCAGGCTGTCCAGCGGAGCCCCCGACAATTCGAACTGTCCGCCAGGTTCAATCGAAATAGCACCGCCGCCGTGATCATCCGCCAGACCGATGATCTTGCCATCATCCTCGATCCGGTCCCAGCCGAGCAACTTTTCCATACCGGTCAGAACCGCTTCGATCCCGTTGTCACCCTCATACGGGATCGGTGACAGCTCCTTTTCACAAAAAAGGAACTTTTCGTGCTCGGTACCGATGCGGAACTGGTCTTCAGGCTTACAGCCCTCTTCCAGGGTTGCGGCCAACTCGGCCACAGATTCAATCGGAGTGGTGTCGACCGTGTCGCGGGCCATGAACTTGTCCTAATTTCCTGTGCGGCCCGTGTGTTTGCCCCCAAACCGCAATGATCCGCTGTGCCCGGGACCGGGCGTAATTGAGTTTCGGTGATTTAGGAGTCCTGAAAGAAGATTGCAAGCAAGGAAACGACACCGGCTGGATCTCACGCGATCCTGAAGACCGATAACGGCTCTGTGCGGCCTCTCAATTGAACCGTTCCAAGGCTCGTCGCGGTCGTTCCTTCAGGAAGGTTTGCCATTGTATCACCACTTGCCAACGCAATTACCTTCGCGTCCGGGTCAACCTTCTTTCCGTACTCCTGAAGCCGGGCCGCTACATTCACCGCATCACCGATTACGGTGTAGTTCATTCGGGCGGAGGAGCCGATATCACCGACAACGACTTTGCCGGTGTGAACGCCGATGCGCACCCGCATAGTGCGCCCGGTTGCCTGCTCAATTCTATCAGCGAGCGTTTTGACCGCCGCAATTGCCATGGCTGCGTGATCCGGCTGTTCAGAAGGGGCTCCCCAGAAAGCCATCACACCATCTCCCAGGAACTTGTCAATCGTACCCTGCCGTTCCGAAATAGCCTGAGACACGGTTTCGAAGTATCCATTCAGATACCCGGCCGTTTCTTCAGCGCTCATGTGTGAAGCCAAATCGGTGAAGCCTGCAAGATCGGTAAAGACAATGGTCATTTGCTTGATCTCGATGTTGCGGGTGCTGGTCATGCCCTCTTCAATCAGGCGGAATACAAGCTGCTTGGGTACATATTTGGCAAACGCGTTCAAGGCTCCGATGGAGCCGTTAAATGCCTGATTGACGTCATCCAACTCAGCCAGCCGAGACCGTGGCAATCTGTCTGCTGCGTCGAATTTGAGTTGCCGCAGCTCAGCGGCAGACAGGGCAAGCCTGCTGAGCGGCCTGCCAAGCATTCGCCCCACAATGAAAGACAAGATTGCCCCGACAACAAGAGCAACCAATGCCGCATAAAGGACTATCTGGGTTTGATCGAGCGCCGCACCAAATTCGTCAGCCTGGTAAAGTGTGCCAAGGATCCAGCCCTTTGCAGGCCCGATCGTGATGTCGTCATAGATGGCCGTGAACATCCCGTGGTCACCCGGAAAGACCCTGCCCTCAATGGAACCACCCATGTCATGGGCTCTTTCATTGTCCTCCCAGACACGATGCAAGGGCGAGCTTTTCAGGTCCGCAAGCCTTGGCAGCGGCTGTTCGGCACTTGCCTCAAATTCGCTCTCCGGGACACCGTCCACAACGATCGCCAGGTCCTTGCCAGACAAGACAAAGACCTGCTGCCGGCCCTCCCATTCCATGGTGTCGGCGACTTCAGCGAAAACTGGCTGGGGATAGAGGCCGACCAGCGTCTGACCGTTGCCAAGATCAAGCTCCGCCAGTTTGACCGCGGTGGCAAAACCATTCCGGTAGCGAAAGTCCGACCAGCTGACTTGTGGCAATTGATCGGAGGGCTCTTCCGTCAACACAGAGCGGCCGAGTTCAAGCGCGGCCCCGTTGGGCAAAAGCTTGTGATAGGCAAGCAGATCCGCCTGTCGAAGCTGTTTGCCGGTGTCCTCAGCCTGGACCGCAATGGTATGGAACAGGAGCTCCTGTTCCTTGAAAAAATTGTTGAGGACCGCTTCGTTGCCCTTGAGCACGGCCTGTCCCTGCTCATCAAGCAAGCGCCCGGCAATCCGGCGATCGGCCGAAGACATGTAGGCAATGATAATTCCGCAGATCACCACCAGCAGCATTGAAAACACAAGACCGAGGGCAACACCGACCGGCAAACGAAAGCGGGCTCTCTTAGCCTCGGCACCCGATGCCGTTCCGAAACCCTCCATATCCGCGATCTTCAGGTTTGGGGCTTCATCGGAAGATTGCTTTTTCGGGAGGGTTTCCTGAGACATCAGGTTATCTCCAATCACCCAATGTTGCCTGAATCACCGTCAACGCGGCGACAGCTGCCGTGTCTGCCCGCAGAATACGTGGTCCAAGAGGAATTGGAACGACAAATTCCATGGCGCGCAATTCCTGTCTTTCCTCATCGGAAAACCCGCCTTCGGGACCAACCAGTACCGCGAGTGGATTGAGGCCCGCGTCTTTGAGCTGTGCAAGCGTCATCAGGGGATTGTCCGTGCCCTCACCTTCATCGCAAAACAGAAGCTTTCGTCCCGGCTGGGCCTGGCTCCAGACTTCAAGCACGTCCTTGAGAGGTTGCGGCGCCAGAACTTCCGGGATGGAGAGCACACCGCATTGCTCCGCAGCCTCAATGACATTTGCCTCCATGCGTTCCAGATTGACGCGACTTGCCTGCGTGTGCTGGGTCATGACGGGCTTCAGACTGCCAGCACCCATCTCCACCGCCTTTTGCACCAGATAGTCCAGCCGGGCATGCTTGAGCGGTGCAAACATGTACATCAGATCATTGCGCTCGGTCTGCTCCCGGGTTCGCTCCATCAGCTGGAGCGCACAGTCCCGTCTGCTGTTGCTTGAGATTTTGGCCAGCCACTCACCGTCGCTGCCATTGAACACAAGAACGTAGTCGCCATCTTTCAGGCGCAACACGTTCATCAGGTAATTTGCCTGGCCTCGATCGACTTCGATCCGCGCACCATCTGCAAGAATATGCCGCAGAAAAAGCCGCTGCATTTTGAAATCATATTTTCCCATGCCGAAGACACTGGCCAGCGATCATGGCAATTTCAATGCAGTTTCTGAGCTAACCGCATTTTTTCAGTGGTTTGTTGGCACCGACTTCCGGGGTTTAGCCTTGTTGTCGCTCCAATAAGTTCAGGCGCTCTTTTTAGTTGCAAAAACTTCAGCGCCGACTTACCGTTTCAGAATAGCAGCACAAAATTCGCAGCAATAAACTTGTTTTCTGGCGAAATAACGCACTGAATAATATGAACAATGTAAAAAATACCATACCAATTTCAGCACACAAAAGAAGCCCTTTCGCACACTTGGCACTACAACTTATACGAAAGCTCTTCATTGTATTTCTGTTTGTTTCTTCATCTTCCAACGTTCATTCAACACCGCGTCTCAGTGGTGTATCAATCTACGATCCAGATCATCTACTCGCATTTGCCTACCAACATGCGCGGCTTCAAAGCGGGGTAGTCCAATCAGACAGTTTGGCGAGGAGCATCGAGCTCATCTATCGCGAAGACGGATACTTCCTGGCCGAGGTTGAAGTCTTGCGCAACCCAGACTCCAATTCGCAGACATTTCGCGTTGTTGAGGGTTACATCGAAACGATCTCAATTGAAGGTGTCGAAGAAAGGTTATTTCAGAAAATACGCGGCTACGTGCAGCATTTGACGACAGAGCGCCCTCTCCGCTTGAGCACTTATGAGCGAGCGATCATGCTCGCACGCGACCTCGCCGGTGTTCATCTGACAACAGAAATTGATTATCCAGAAGGGCAAAGTGGAGCGCATCTCCGCATTCTTGCAACTACCGACAGTCAATCCGGCAGCATTCAGATTGACACCCCCCCGCGCGAATTTGGCAAGGCCGTTTCCGGATTCTTAAATCAGGAGTTTTACTCGACGCTTATTGCCGGTGACTTACTGCGCTTTGAGGCAGGTGCAACCGCGTTTGATACCCTTGATACCTTTGCAAATGATGGCCATTCACTCTACGGCGCAATAACCTACCGTGCCCCCATCGGGCGCCAAGGTACTTATGTAGAGGGTTATTTTGGCAATGCTCTTGGTCGCCGAGAAGCAAACGGCTCGCTTGTAACGACAGACCAAGACGGGCTCAACGGTGTCCTTGCACTGGGCCATCCTTTCCTGCGCAATGCCCACGAATATGGCTATGCATTGATTGAGGCTCGCTATGCGGATTCCAATTCGGAAGGCGGTGGCCTAAAATATCGTAGTGCGGTCGACACAGCTGCACTGGCATTACTTTATGGAAACGCAAACTCAAGAGGTGGCGCAACTGAAGTGGCCGTCAATTTGTCCTTGGGCATGCGCGCGGGACCCGAACCAGCGGATATCGACGATGGAGACGATGAATTCTGGCATCTTCGCGCTGGACTTGGCCACATAGAACCTCTCAATTTTTTACATCAAAACCTCTACCTCAACACTGAAATATGGGGGCAGATCACAAGCAACAGCCTACCGGCAGTGGAAGAAATATATCTTGGTGACAGGTATTCCCTGCGCGGCTTTAGGTTTGATGAAGCTCAGGGAGACATTGGATTAATCGGGAAGTTTGAGCTGGCACTCGACCTCACGCCCGAAGCAGACTGGATCAACCGTTTCGAACCATTTGTCTTTCTTGATACCGGAACTGTCGGCAATTTGGACGCCAGAACACACGAAAGAGATCACACCAGTTTGATTTCGACTGGTTTTGGATGGTCTTCAACAATTTCACAGCACTATTTCGTCAATGGATGGTTTGGCGTTCCACTCACGGACGGCCCGGAAACGGGCCAATTTGCTCCTGCGTTCTATCTCACACTTGGAAGGTCGTGGTAATGGGACACTTCAAACTAACGCAAGCAGTTTCGTCTTTCGCCCTGGCATTCGGCGTACTGGCTGCAAGTACGGCAAGCTGGAGTGCGGGTAACCACTACGGATGGTGCAGAGGGGTCGGCAATCCCCATCATTCGTCCGATTGTGGTGGGACATCTTCGACTGGGGCCGGTGTTAGCGGCGCGAAACCGCCATTGAGTACGCAGCTTCCTGGTCAGCAAACTCCACAGCCGGGTGTTCCATCCATAGTCACCACGCCCAGTCCTGTTCTTGTGCCTCCTTTGACGCCTAATCAAGTGCCACAACGGGTACCTATCGCCGTTCCGCCGAAGGTTCCACAATTGCAGCCCCCCACAGCACAACCGTTCCCAGTGCCGGTGCTGTCACCGCAACTACAGCCTATTCCTCAAGCGGTACCTCTTGCAGTGCCTCCCCTGGTACCGCAACGAATTCCCCAACCGCAGCAGACCCCAACTGCACGACCTTTCCCAGTACCGGTCTTGTCACCTCAACTGCAGCCCACTCCCCAGTTGATACCTATTGCCGTTCCGCCTCAGGTTCCACAACGCTCTCTACAGATTAGTCCGGTGCAAATTCTCACACCGTCACGGCAACCCACTCCACGACCGCAAGCCATCCCGATTGCCATTCCTGGGCTCGTTCCCCAATTTTTGGCCAGACCGCAACCCAAACCGAGCGCCACCCCGAACCCGCGTCCAATTGCGATACCGGGTAGAGTGCCGCAACCCTTGGTCAATCCAGCAAAGAACCAGCCAACTTCGACGAAACAAACACAGCCCGGACCCACGCAGCGTATAACGGCGATCGCGCCAGCAGGATCCATTACCTACGCAAAGACCCATGTAAAATCTGCACAGGGACCAAACTACATAACCGATTTTCCTGGACGCCAACCAGCACACGCTCTACCGCGCCATCTTGATTCCACGGCAAGCGAAATTTGGGACTGTGCCGTTAGCGGCCACGGTCGAAGACAGCCCACAAATCAGCGGCGAGGTTCTCAATTTTCAGGTGCATTGGCCGACATAAACGTCGTCGATGCTATTGCAAAAGATGTTCCCGCCCGACACCCACAGGACCCCGGCTGCCTCGTGTCAATCAAACGGCGCTACAGAAACTGACGTGGCTCAGCCGGCATCTCAATTGTTTCCCAAGCTCAACGGATGGTTCACAATACTTTGTGCTTGAGGCGACTTGCAATCTATGAAGGGTTGCGCGATTGCCCCCTTGACCCCCTGCCCGCAAACAGACAATTTCCCTTTATCGAGAGGGAATCAATCGTGAGCGAACAGTCCTCAAACGTTGCCGAATTTTCCGTTTCCGAAATCTCGTTTTCCATCAAACGGACAATGGAAAGTGCGTTCGGTTACGTGCGCGTGCGGGGAGAGCTTGGACGAATCTCGCGGCCAGGGTCCGGGCACATCTACCTTGATCTCAAGGACGACCGGGCTGTTTTGTCAGGCGTGATCTGGCGAGGCGTGGCCTCCAAATTGAAGATCCAGCCCGAGCAGGGCCTGGAAGTGATCGCGACGGGCAAGATCACCACCTTTCCCGGCCAGTCCAAATACCAGATGGTTATCGATGCGCTCGAACCGGCGGGCGCCGGCGCTTTGATGGCTCTGCTTGAAGAGCGGAAGAAGAAACTTGCCGCGGAAGGACTTTTTGCCGAAGAGCGCAAGAAGGCGCTGCCTCCGCTGCCCAAGGTCATCGGAGTGGTCACGTCACCGACCGGCGCCGTCATTCGGGATATTCTGCATCGCATCAGTGACAGGTTTCCACTGCATGTTGTTGTCTGGCCAGTTCGCGTTCAGGGGGAAACGTCTGGCGCCGAGGTCGCCAATGGCATTCGCGGCTTCAATGCACTGCAAGCGGATGGACCGATCCCCAGGCCGGACCTTTTGATCGTCGCGCGCGGCGGCGGCAGTATTGAAGATCTATGGGGCTTCAATGAAGAAGCCGTGGTGCGGGCAGCTGCGGACAGTCAGATACCGCTGATATCCGCTGTCGGCCATGAAACCGACTGGACCCTCATCGACCTGGCGGCGGACCTGCGCGCACCAACTCCGACCGGCGCTGCGGAGATCGCCGTTCCGGTGAAGGCCGAGCTCATGGCAATGGTGGATGACAGGGCCCGCCGGCTGAATTCCGGGCTGATCCGCTTTGTCACGTCGCGCCGGACAGAACTGCGGGCTGCAAGTGCCGCATTACCCGCACCGCAAGATCTTCTCGCCCTGCCGCGCCAGAAATTCGACACTCTGGCAAACAGTCTGGAACGGGCGCTGATCGTCAGCACCAAAAGCCACCGAACACATCTTGAAAATCTGTCGGGCCGTTTGTCGCCTTTCCTGTTGTCCCGCCAAACCTCAAAGGCAAGACAGGACCTTGTCCAGATCAGCGGCAGGCAGCAGCGCGCGTTGCAGGTTGCCGTTAGTCAAAAACGGCAGGCCTACATCAGTGCTTCCGGACGATTGTCACCTGCTCGGCTCGCGCAGCAAATCACGCTCGGCAAGGAACGAATGGACGGCTTCTCGGAACGTCTTGACCGGGCCTATCTTGCCCGGGTTCGAGAAGAAAAAACGCGTCTCGACGGTTTGCAGAAGCTGCTGAAGTCGCTCTCTTACAAAGATGTTCTGGCGCGAGGATACGCAGTCGTGCGTGATGACAGCGGGCAACCAGTCCGATCTGTAACCGCGGTTACCCAGGGAGACGCGCTCTCAATTGAACTGGCTGATGGTGCGGTCGATGCTCTGGTCATGAGCGACAGTGGTACGAGCAAACCCAAGGCCAAAGCAAAGAAACCGGCCACAGCCAAAAGCAAGGCTGCGGACCAGGGAAGTTTATTTTAGGTTTCAGCCCTCTAAATCTCGACAAATAGATTGACCTAGACCAGCTGACTTTGGACTATTATTTAATACATAAAAACTTAACTACATCTTTTACGTCAATATTAAGCCGACTGTCGTAACGTCAACCCTGTTCGATTTGAAAGAGTAACGACAGGGGCTACCTTTTCAATGCAACGCAAGCAATTTGGAAAACGAGGCCTTGTGCCGAATACGGGGCAATCTTGGGCATCTCCGCAGTCCGCAGCCGTGGCGGCATCCGCTTATCAGACCGCATCGGCAGGCCCTGAAGCCTTTGAAGACAACGACAGTTTCTCCTTTGGCAAGGCGCTGACGCATGGCCTTTCAATCTTCTTCAGTTTTCGGGGCCGTCTGGGCCGCATGGAATACTGGACCATCGGCTTCATTCGTTTCTTCATCGACATGGTACTCGTTTCAACGCTGATCTGGAGTGCCTATCCCGCGTTCATGGATCTGATGTCACGCGCCGATCACATGAGCGAAAGCGCGCGAGACTGGGCTGTCATCGTTGCGATCTACGGTACCAACACCGGCATGATCTGTGGCTCGCTACTTTTGGTATCAGCGGTGAGCTATTGGTCGATACTGGTCAGACGTAATCATGACAGAGACGTATCCGGCTTCTGGCTGTTGCTTCTGTTCGTGCCCGTCGTAAACATCTTTTATGGGCTTTATATTTTCGTGGTGAATGGGTTTATTCCGGGCACACCTGGCAACAATCGCTTCGACACTCACAGTCCGCAGCCGCGCGTTTTTGACTAAAAGCAGTTGTGGCGAGCGACCAAATCTCGCTGTCTCAAAAAAAACGCCGCCGGAAACTCCGGCGGCGTTTTTCGTTTTGTTTCCGTTTTCTGCTACCCCATCAAGGTGGGCAGGATCGTGATGATCGACGGGAATGCCAGAAGACCTGCGATGGTCAGAACGTCCGCAACGAAGAACGGAATACAGCCGCGGAAGACTTCCTGAACCGGAATGTCCGGCCGGACGCCTGAGACGACAAAGCAGTTCAATCCTATTGGCGGCGTGATCAAACAGAGCTCCGCCATCTTCACCACCAGAATTCCGAACCAGATCGCACAAGCTTCGCCCGACATGCCAAAGGCGCTGTCGGCCGCAGAGACACTCTCGCCGCCGTTCAAGGCCATAACGGCCGGGTAGACGACTGGAAGAGTGAGGATCAGCATGCCAATCGCATCCATGAACATGCCGAGCACGGCATAGGCGAGAAGAATGCAGATCATCACGATCCAGGGCGAAAACTCCAACGCCACGATGAAGTCCTTGAATGCTTCCGGCAGACCGGCAAAACCGAGAAACCGCACATAGACCAGCACACCCCAGATCAGCGTGAAGATCATGACAGTGAGTTTTGCCGTTTCGTGAAGGGCTTGACCAAGCTGTTTGGTCTTCATGCCTTTGGCAAACGCAACCATCAGCACAACAAATGCGCCGAGAGCGCCTGCTTCCGTCGGCGTTGCCCAGCCGAAGAAGAAGGAGCAAAAGATGATACCCACAACGGCGATGATTGGAAGCGTGCCGGGAACGCTCTCAATGCGCTCCATCCAAGTATAACCCTTCACCGGAGGCGCATCACCACGCCAAGCGGATACGGCTACAATGATGCCGACATAGATCAGTGCGGAGAAAACGCCAGGCAGGAACCCTGCGATCAGCAGTTTGCCGACAGACTGCTCCACAAGGATTGCGTAGATCACCAGGATCGCCGACGGCGGGATCAGGGATGCCAGCGTGCCGCCTGCAGCCACCACAGCAGCCGAGAGGCGTTTGGAGTAACCGGCATTGAGCATCTCGGGAATGGCGACACGTGCAAAGACAGCAGCTGTTGCAACGGATGCCCCCGAGACGGCTGCAAATCCGGCGGTTGAAAACACCGTACCAACCGCCATGCCCCCAGGAAGCCAACCGAGCCAGCGTTTGGCCGCTTCAAAGAGCTGCTTGGTGAAACCTGCGTAAAAGGCCAGAAACCCGATGAGAATGAAGGTGGGCAAAACAGACAGGGCGTAGGTTACTGACTTGGAATGCGGAATGGTCCCGGCCATTTGCAGAGCGACAAAAAAACCGCGTTCAAAACCCATCTTCATGGAAAAGTGGATGATCAAACCGACCAGCCCGGTGAAGGCTGCCGCGAATGCGACCCGCACCCCGAGGATGACGAGAACCAGAAGCACTCCGGTCATGAGGAGGCCAACGTCAAACGGCGTCATTTGGAGCCTCCCTCTTTTGTATCTTCACCAAAAGCTTCTTCGATTTCGTGTTTGGCGTGCTCTTCAACCCCTTCGATGACCGGAACGCCAATTGGCGTCCGGCGAGGATCGGCGATCAGACGGGCATAGCCGTAGATCTGCATCAAAAGGCGCAGAAACAGGAGACTGAGAGCAACCGGAATTACAAGTTTGGAGGGCCAGGTCGGTAGACGGATATCCATCGTACTGTCGCCGATGTTCCAGGCACGTTCGAAGTGATACGAGCTCCCCCAGATCAGAAGCGCAACGGTGAATGCGATCAGAATGACACCAATCAATTCACAGATGTAAAGCGTGCGGCCACTCAGATTGCCAAGTACGATTTCCATTCGGATATGACCGCCAACACGCTGGCAGTAGGCAACACCGGCAAATGCAAAAATGGCCATCGCCTGTTCTGTGATGTCGATAAAGCCTGGCACCGGTGTGTTGAACACTCTTCCGACGACTTGAGCGACAGCCAGCAACATCAAAGCCAGGATCGAAAAGGCGGCAAACATGTTGAAGGCGTTTTCCACGCGAGCAAGCCAGCCATCGAAACGGATATAGGTAACCGGCCGTTCCTGGTCGGAACGTCCACCGGGATCAATTGTCATCATGAGTTTCAGCCCCGAGCAGGGCTTTCTGGCGCCAGGAAATGTGCCCGGCGCCAGAAAGCAGAAGGGTCAAACCGAACGTGCCGGCTTATTCAGCAATGGTCTTCTTGACCATGTCGAGCAGTTCCTGCGCCGGAAGACCGTTCGCAGATTGCTCTTCAACCCATGCTTCATGGATCGGGCCGGCCTTGGAAGAAAAGGCAGCCAGTTCTTCGTCGGTGAACTCGACCTGAGTGACGCCGCGGTTTTCCAGTTCAGGCCACCACTTGTCGTAAACCTTGGCATAGGTGTCGAGATAGTGGGCAAGCGCCGGGTCGACTGAAGCGTCGAGAGCAGCCTTGAAGTCGTCGGGAAGCGCGTTGTAAGCGTCCACGTTGACAACGATCGGGCAATGAACTGTGCCCGGGTTCAGGTTCTTGGTCCACCAGTCGGCAACTTCAACCACTTTGAACGACAGATGCGCGTGCGGAGCAAAACCGGCTGCCTGCACTGTGCCTGAATCGATTGCCTGATAGGTTTCAGAGGCGGTCACGGATGTCGGAACTGCGCCAACGGCTTCCATCAGCTTACCAAGACCACCGAGTGCTCGAACACGCATGCCGTCAAAGTCGGAAATCGAAGCCGGGACGTCGCCCTTGCCAGCAAAGTTATATTGCGGCATCGGAGAAGGCATCAGCAGTTTCGCGTTCCAACGGCCGAGGTCCTTTTGAACGGCCGGATGATCGTAGAGAGCCTTGGACACCTTCACTTCCGT
This sequence comes from uncultured Roseibium sp., assembly GCF_947499295.1. Lineage (GTDB taxonomy): Bacteria > Pseudomonadota > Alphaproteobacteria > Rhizobiales > Stappiaceae > Roseibium. The sequence goes on along the minus strand of NZ_CANMNP010000026.1, from coordinate 8,762 downwards.
TTCCAGATCGGAAACACCGAGGAAAGGCAGCTCAAGAACCGTCAAGCTTGGGTTCTTGTCGGCATGATAGGACGCACAGAACTGCGCCATTTCGAAAGCACCGAATGAAATACCGTCAAGATTTTCGCGAGACTTGGACAGCGCGCCACCATAATGCAGCACGATTTCAAACTTTCCATCGGTCTTGGCAGCAACTTCCTGCGCCAGCTTCTCGACGTGCTCAGTAAACGCGCGGCGCTTGCCCCACAGCGAGACATTCCAGGTGACGTCGGCGGCGAAGGTTTCTGTCGCGAACATTACAGAGAGCGCAACTGCAGACACAGCAGTTGCGGACTTGAGTGAAAAGAGCATGCAATCCTCCCAGATCAATGAGCCGCTTGTTCGTTCGCGGCCCCGCTCACTCCTTGGCTGCTCAGCCTGAACCCAAATCGCGGTACAGACCCGTGCCAAGTCGCTTACCTTGAAGCATGACCCGTGCCAGATTGGATTGACAACAGCCCATTCAAGGTTTTTTGCGATTTTTTAGGGCGCCCGCACCGTGTGCTGCAATGCACCTAGGCAAGATCTTGCCGAGACCGTGTGCGCATCGGCGAAATTCCGCCGATCATCAATTCGCGACGGGTTCGACAGGCCCCGCCTGATCCCGGGTGAGCCCGTGGCGCGTCATCTTTTCGTTCAACGTTCGCCGCGGCAGATTGAGTTCTTGCATGACATCGGCAATTCGTCCGCCATGCCGATGCAACGCACTTTCGATCAGGCTGCGCTCATAGGCATCCATCAGCTCCTTCAGGCCACTTTCCTCTGATGGAGCGGTGCCCTCGCGGCCACCTGTGACCAGCGATTCCAGGGGCTGCGGACCAACCCCTGCATTTAGAACAAAGCGTTCTGCAGCATTGCGCAATTCACGTACGTTGCCAGGCCAGGAATAGGTCTGCAAAAAGGCCTCGTCACGAGCAGAAGTAACCGGAACGTCCAGGCCGTATTGAAGTGCGAAGCGGTTCAAAAATGTGTCAAACAGAAGCAAGCTGTCGCGCCCGCGTTCGCGCAGTGGCGGCACCTTCAGTTCAATGGTGTTCAGACGGAACAGCAGGTCCTCTCGGAGACGGCCTGCGGCCATTGCCTCCTTCGGGTCCAGATTGGCGGCACTGATCAGTCTGATGTCGACTTCCACCGGACGCGTACCCCCGATCCGGTCCACCTGTTTTTCCTGCAGAACGCGAAGCAGCTTGGGCTGCAATGCCAGCGGCATGGAAACGATCTCGTCGAGAAACAGAACACCACCACCTGCGGATTCTATTCGGCCTATCCGCCGTTTGTCGGCCCCGGTAAAGGCGCCAGCCTCGTGGCCGAAGAGCTCAGCCTCGACCATGGCCTCCGGCAGCGCTGCGGCATTGATTGCCACAAAGGGTCCGTCCTTGCGCGGGCTGAAGTCATGAAGAGCCTGGGCAATGACCTCTTTGCCCGTCCCTGTCTCTCCCGTGATCATCACGGCCGCATCGGTGCGCGCAAAATGAAGGACCTGCTGACGCAGCGTCTGCATCGCCGGACTGTTGCCGATCAGACGGCTTTCCAGGCCGGCGCTGTCGGCGAGCTGTGCTTTCAGCTGCCTGTTTTCCAGTACCAGAGTTCGTTTGTCGCAGGCCCTACGAACAACTTCGGCAATGTGATCGGGATCGAACGGTTTCTCGACGAAATCATAGGCGCCAGCACGCATCGCTTCCACGGCCATGGGAACGTCGCCATGTCCAGTGATCAGGACTACAGGCAACTCTGCGTCCTGTTCGCCTATGCGCCTGAGAAGAGAAACACCGTCTTCACCTTCAAGCATGACGTCGGAAACAACGCAGCCACCAAACTCTGGAGACAGTTTCGCCATCGCCTGGTCCGCCGTTGCCACTTCCTTGGTTTCAAATCCTGCAAGGCGTATCCATTGGCGAAGAGCGGCCCGCATTGACGGATCGTCATCAACGACCAGGACGGGTGTTTTGTCGGCTTTGTCTGTCATTCAGCGGCTTCAGGTTCCGGCTCGGCTTTCGCTCTGCTGCTATCGGAGACTGCCGAGATCGCAGGCAGCTCAAGTTCGAAGACAGCCCCTTTAGGGGTGTTTGCCCGAACTGACAAGCTGCCGCCCAGGTCCTCAGCCAACCGCATGGAGATCGCGAGCCCAAGTCCCATGCCGCCGGAACTCGTTTTCGTGGAGAAGAACGGATCGAAAATACGCTCTCGAAGATCTTCGGGAACGCCGGGTCCATTGTCGGAGATCTGAAGACGAACATCACCGTCGGTTAGCGCGGCTTTCAGTTCCACCCGGCCTTTCTGTTCGGACGCGGTTGCATCAGCCCCGTTTCTGAGAAGATTGACAAGGATCTGTTCTATGCGCAGCGGTGCCGTTTCCACTTCCAGTGGTGTGTCGGGCAGATCCAGAACAAGCGAAACCCCTGTTTCCTCAAATCGCGGGCGTGCGATTTTCTCTGCAGTTCTTATGCTTTCTCGCAGATCGATCCGTTCGATCCGGCTTTCTCCCGGACGCGAAAACCGTTTCAACTCCTGTGTCAGATTGGCCATCCGCAATTGCAGGGAATCTATCTCCACAAGGTTTTCGGCAGCTGTCTGTGTATCGCCCTTTTCCAGGAATTTTCTCGTTCCGGCGACGAACATGCGCAGCGCTGCAAGCGGCTGACTAAGTTCGTGAACGACCGCCGCAGACATTTCGCCAACCGCGGCGAGCCTGTTTGAACGGGCAAGTCCACGCTGTGCCTCCAGAAGCTCCCGCTCTATTCGTCTGCGTTCCTGAATTTCGCCGACAAGACGCGTGTTAAGTTCTTTCAGGTCCGCAGATTCCTGGCGCAGCAATACCGACGTCTTGCGCAGTCTTCGCCCTCTGAGCACAAGGACAATGACCGCGTAGACGAGGCACAGCGTGATGGCCGATGCCCAGATCGGCAGAATACTTTTGCGGGTTTCTTCGACCGGCACCAGGAAATGAAGTGTCCAGCCAAGCAGGCCCACATCGGCGGCATTGTGCCGGAAGGCCTTGCCGTCAATCGTGACAAGCTCACGTGCCCTCACCGCCTGATCACTGACAGGTTCGAGGCTTCTGCTTGCATATTGACGTGTCAGGTCAATTGTTTCACGCACGTCCTTGGTCAGGGGTTCGATCGTTCTGTAACGCCAGTCCGCGTGGCTGGACAGGAAGATCACGCCGTTGGCGTCTGACGCGAACACCGTTTCACCCCCTTCCGCCCACGCATCTTCCAGCGGCCCCATATCCACCTTGACCACAGCCACGCCAATTGGAGCGCCGGCCACCGGCGTTGGCCTTGCCAGAAAGAGACCGGGTTCGTCCGATGTCGCACCGATCGCAAAGAAGCGTCCTTCTTCACCCTGGATCGCCGATTTGAAATACGGCCGGAACCCATAGTTTCGACCGACCAGGGACAAGGGCTCCTGCCAGTTGCTGGCTGCAAGCGTGGTTCCCTGGCCGTTCATTACATAGAGCAGTTCCGCGCCGGAATTTTCAGCCATTTCCTGCAAAAAACGGTTGGCGCTGTCCACGGGCTGCCCGAGACCCAGCGCTGACGTCGCCCGCGGGTCCCGCGCAATCATGTATGGAAGATACCGGTATTTCTGGTACTCGCCCAAGATGGTCTGTCGATAGAGCGTCAAACGCTCGGCGGCCTTTCGGTCAACGCTCGCCTCATCCAGCTCCTGAACCAATTGAACAAGAACGAATGCGATTGCAACGAGCAGAAGCGGCGGCAGGGCCAGATAGAACCAGCGTTTTGACATGCACCTATTTTTACGGATTTTTTCGGTCTGCGCCAACAGGGCGTTTCAGCTGACGTAAAAGTTTGATACGCGTCAAGGACGCACGTTCAGGCTGTCCTTTACAACATCAGTCAGACAGGTTCGACACGCTGAACCGTGCCCTCAGGAGGGATAAGATGCCTATCAAAGACATATTGACGATACTGGATCTGGCAGGTGATCAACCTGCCGCCAAATACGCCCTCGAATTTGGCCGGAATCACGATGCCCATGTCACCGGACTTGCGGTTTCCTTTGAACCGGTTGTACCGGCGTTCGCTGCAGCACCCATGCCGGTCGACTACCTTCAGGCCGCCCACGATCAAGCCATTGCCGCTGCCAACGAGGCCAGGAAACAGTTCGACGAACTTGCGCGTCTTGCCGGTGTGAACAACGAAAGCCGGGTTTCGGAAATTCTGACCGGCGGCCCTTTGGAAAACGTCCTGGTGCATTGCCGTCCAACCGACATGGTCGTCATCGGACAGGCCAATCCAGACAGACCTGAGCCGATGCGCGAGCTGCTCATCGAGACGGTCCTGTTTGAAAGCGGCGTACCGGTTCTGCTTGTGCCCTATATCGGCAGCACCAGCTTTCAGCCCAAAAACGTACTGGTCGGGTGGGATGGCAGTTCCACAGCAACCAGAGCCATTCATTCAGCCCTTCCTGTTCTGGAAAAAGCCGATGAAATCACGCTTCTGGTCATCGAGAAAACATCCAACGCGGCGAACGGACAACCGGGCGCTGATGTCGCCATGTATCTGGCGCGCCACAACATGAATGTCACCATCAAGGTGATTACAAATCCTCAAACCGGTATTGCGGACACTGTGCTCAATCATGTTTCGGAAAGCGGCAACGATCTTGTCGTCATGGGCGGCTATGGCCACAGCCGAATGCGCGAATTCCTGTTTGGCGGCGCCACCAGGGAAATTCTGGAATCCATGACGGTGCCTGTCCTGATGGCACACTAGGAGCCACAAGTGATGCTGGATACCCGCGGAGCCGTGCAGAACTGGCCCGCGGGTATTTTTGTCTTAAGTATCTAATCGAAGTCTGATGATTGTTGCGCAATGCATCGTCTTACGGCCGATTAAGGGACCGCCCAGGTGACCATTCGAAATCTTGAAGGTTTTTTCGCTCCGGCATCAATCGCGGTTCTCGGGCCCTGCCGGCACCCCGGCGTTCTCACCGAGAAGCTGATCGCGTGTCTGCATGAGATCGAAGCCGCCCACAGGGTCACGTTGGTAGGCATCGAGCAGACGGTCGCTTTCAGCGGGCAGCGCGCCGCCCAGCTTGATGATCTGGAACGCATGCCTGATCTGGTGATCTATCTCGCCAAGGCCGAAACCCTGCCTGAGACGATTGCGAAACTTGCTAACGGCGGCACCCGTGCGGTCCTGATACCTTCACCTGGCTACGAAAGCTGGCCCGAAGCGCTCATTCAGGACTGCAGGGAAGCCGCCAGAAAAACCAGCTTGCGCATTATTGGCCCCGGCAGCCTGGGCATTGCGGTTCCGGCAAGCAAATTGAATGCGCTTTTGAGCGCTGAGACGCCCAACAAGGGTGATGTCGCATTTTTCTCCCGCTCTGGCGCCGTGCTGAATGCAACGCTCTCCTGGGCCAAAAATCACAACACCGGATTTTCGTCCATTGTCTCACTTGGCCAGCGTGTCGATGTCGATGTCGGCGACTTGATCGACTATTTTGCGCAGGATTTTCGAACACGGTCGATCGTTCTGCACCTGGAAGGCATAGCGATACCACGCAAGTTCATATCTGCTGCACGCGCAGCGGCACGCAGCAAACCGGTGATCGTGCTCAGATCAGGCAAGAGCCATGACACCGGCGGGACCGGTCGCACCCATGCCGGACGCCTTGCCAGAACTGATCTTGTCTATGAAACCGCGTTTCGCAGAACCGGCCTGTTGCGCGTTCATGATCTCGATGAAATGTTCGAGGCTCTGGAGACCCTTTCACAAATTCGGGTACCTCGCTGTGACCGATTGGCTGTTCTTGCAAATGGCCGCAGCCTTGCCAATCTGGCCGTCGACAGGTTGATGGATCTTGGAGCTAGATTTGCTGAACTTGGTACGGAGACCCGGGAAAGTCTCGAAGTCCTCAGCCGCACTTATGACGACCTTGATAAAACGCCGGCAGCAAACGGAACTATGGTTCTGCGCGAGAACATGACGCCAGACGACATCACGCGCGCCATAACCACCGTGCTGAAGGACACCCAGGTCGACGGGGCGCTTGTGCTGCAATCCGCAAGTGCGTTCCAATCCCTGCCGGAAATTGCAAAGGCCATCACCGATGCAGCAACCCTGGACCGAAAACGGACGGGTCGACGCAAGGCTTTGGTAGCGGGCTTGATCGGCGGTGACGGTGCACTGCGAGCGCATCTTTCCGACGCAAAAATCCCAAATTATGCCAGCCCGGCCGAAGCGGCCCGCAGCCTCATGCATCTGGCGCATGACGCGCAGGCCCGGGAATTCCTGATGGCCGCTCCCCCGAGCCTGCCCAGCAACTTCACCCCGGACACCAACAAAGCTCGTGGCATTGTTGAAGCCGCCCTGAAAACAGACCGCACCTGGCTTACACCAAAGGAAGTCTGTCAGGTGCTCGCATGCTATGACCTTCCGATCATGGCCACGGAAATGGCATCCACCGCGGAAGAAGCCGGGGAACTCGCCAGGCCATTTTTCGAAACAGCAAAGCACTGCGTGGCAAAACTGATTTCGCCTGACCTGCCCTTCAAATCCAACATAGATGGTGTCAGGCTCGGACTGGAAAGCCCGAACGCGGTGAGACAAGCCGCCGAAGAACTGATCAACAACACAAAGAACTCTTTCCCCGACGCACGAATTGCCGGTATTTCCGTTCATCCGATGCTGGAAGACAGGCACGGGCTCGAACTTTATATGGGTCTTGCCGAAACACAGGAATTCGGTCCTGTCTTGGTGTTTGGGCACGGGGGAACCTCGATTGAGGAAAGCGTCGACATTGCACTCGAGCTGCCGCCGCTCGATCTCCACCTTGCTCAGGCACAAATCAAACGTACACGGATTGCAAGATTGCTCGAAGGCGGTCCTGCCCGCCCTCCTCTCGACACTCCCGCCCTGGCTGAAGCGCTGGTGAAACTGTCGCAAATTACAATCGACATTCCAGAAATTCAGGAACTGGACATCAATCCGATTGTCGCGCTGCCGTCCGGCCTGATCGCCCTGGACGCACGCATGACCCTTTGTCACCCGGAAAACCGTCCTGGCCGGACGGGCAAATCTCGTCTGGCGATCACCCCTTATCCTAAGGAATGGGAACAGACGATCGCCTTGAAGGACGGCCTGGAAGTCTTCATACGCCCTGTCAGGCCAGAGGACGAAGAACTGTTCAAGTCGTTTTTCGAGGCTATTACGCCAGAGGATCTGAGGCTTCGGTTTTTTGCGCCGGTGCGCGATTTCTCTCACAGGTTTCTAGCGAGACTGACACAGCTCGACTATGCCCGCGCGATCGCATTTTCCGCGATAGATCCAGACGATGGACGCCTGCTCGGCGTCGTGCGCCTTCATGCGGACCCGGACCATCAAACCGGTGAATATGCTGTCATGGTTCGTTCCGACCTCAAGGGGGTCGGTCTCGGTTGGGCCCTGATGCAGCTGATCATCCGCTATGCCAAGGTCGACGGTATCACCACTATCAAAGGTGAGGTTCTGAAGGAAAACACTTCAATGATCTCCATGTGCCATGCCCTCGGCTTCACCGTTGGAACGTCGCCGGACGATCCAGGTATAGCTCTGGTGACGCTGCCGGTGGCCGACATTCCAGACTAGGCCGTGGACTCATAAACGCGTAGCCAAAGGCGGATCGCCGCGAGCTTCACGAAGGTAAGGAAGTTGGCGGCCCGCTTCTCGTAACGTGTGGCAATGCGGCGGCAGTGCTTGATCCGATTGAAGAACCGTTCGACCAGGTTTCGATCCCGATAGAGGTATGGGCTGAAGCAGATTGGCTCTCTCCGATTACGGCGCGGCGGAATGTTTGCCCACCCTCCACGCGCCGCGACAATCGAGCTGATGGCGTCTGAATCATACGCCTTGTCGGCCAGTAGCACTCCACCTTCCGGCATATCGCTTAACATGTCCTTCGCGCCCAGGCTGTCGTGTTGATGACCGGGTGCAATAGCCAATCTGAGCGGCAAGCCCTTCGCGTCAACAACGGCATGGATCTTGGTCGTCAGCCCTCCGCGAGAGCGACCGAGACCTTCAATTTCCCCATGCTTGATGCATGTTGCGTGCTGATGAGCCCGGACGATTGTGTCGTCGATCATCTGCACCTGTGCATCGTCTCGATGCGAGATCGCAATCAAGATGCGATCCCATACACCAGCGCGACGCCATCGCACGAACCGATTGTAGCAGGTGGTGTAAGGCCCATAGCAGTCGGGAAGATCCCGCCAAGGGGCGCCCGACTTCAATACCCAAAAGATACCGTTCAGGACGCGCCTGTCGTCCACGCGCGGAACACCCCTTGATTTACAGGGCAGAATAGGTTCGATGACGCGCCACTCGGCGTCAGTTAGGGCATATCGCATAATCGGGGCTCCTTCATGGAGCTTGAATCACACTAACTGTCCTGGGTTCAATGTCTGCTTCGTTGCTAGAAGCGGACCCTGCTCTCTCCGACCGGATCGTCTCAAGATGACCCGAAGCCGTCATTCGATACCGTTGGTGCGAAATGGCGCTCAGCGGACGAAGTGAGCCTTCGCTGCGGCTGCACCAAAGGCTGCTTTGACAAACTATCAGTCATTTAGAAAAACCTGCTTTTAACAAACGCGCCCGCAGTTCGTTCAGTTTGTCGGTGTCATTCAGAGGAATACGATCAAGGTGTTCAGTCCCGGCATTTGATGGATCGGATTAAGTCTGAAACGATCAGGTTCTGAAGTCCATATCTTGCAAATG
>NZ_CANMNP010000025.1 GCF_947499295.1 uncultured Roseibium sp. | reverse complement strand
GCTGCGTGTGGCGCTGCGTGTGGCGCTGTATGTGGCGCTGTCTGTGGCGCTGAGTGTGGCGCTGCGTGTGGCGCTGCTCTTCCTACCATGCCAAATGGCAGCAGATGCCCCGAAGGCAAAAGCCATAACCAACGGCGAAGGCACGATGACAACACGAGGCTTCTTCAGTCCGGCAACCTCATACAATCCTTCAATTGCCGGAATAATCTTTTCAGGCTCGATTGGGTCGGTGCGCATTGCCCGGTTAATCCAGAGCTTTGCGTGAGACTTCATCTTTTCAAGTTCATCAGAAGTAACGCCGCCTAGCGCTTGATTTTTCGTTCTAATTATCTTGCTCATTGTTGAAACTCCGCATCTATTGTGAGCCAACTCCAAGTTCTTCCGGCATAGATGTCAGCGATAGCGGACCTGCTAACGCCGTAGCGGTCAGCAATCTGCGGCAGGGAGAGAGAGTTACGAATTGAAAAAATTTCGAGAACATCTTTTACGGTCAGCTTTGACCGGCCATTCGCTTCGCCCATAGCCATGGTGCCGTGGATGATTTTATCAGCGATGTTCTCTGTGGGGGTTTTCCAAGATATATGCATTGGGTTGCAGCAACCAATGTGCCCGTTGCCGCAGGCGTGGGCCGCTTCATGCTTTAATGATGGTGGAGGGCCATATGCTTGTTCGCACGCTAGCCGGTGCACAAAAACGGTACGCCCCTCGTAATAAAGAACCCCGTAACCCTGCTGATGCTTTCCATATGGCCAGACAAGGCAATCATCCCCTTCGAAACTAAGGACGAAATTTTCGAAGTAACGTAGGGGTTCTCCCGGTGTTGTTTTACTGATTGTTGGGCTTCCGTATTTGCGCTTTCTTTCGTAGTGCGCGCTGCAAAGTCCGCCAGACTTTACGTGCTTCAAACAACCATCGATCAAGCACACATCCATGCGCGCTTTCTCTTCAGGGGTAATTCCACCCTCAGCGCGTGTCTTAGTTCTTATGATCTCAACCATCACGCGGCCTCCTCAGTGTCTTGGGCTGCAAGTTCGGCTCGTATACGTGCGACTTCTGCGCTTAGCTTGTCGAAGCTGCTCAGCAGGTGCTGTATCTGATGCTCTTGTGAATCCTTGGAGTGCAAACCAACGTAATAGGCGGCAACCGCGTGTTGTTGAACTTGGTTCGAGTGCCATTTTGCGCCAAGAATTGCGTCGTCGAGAGTGGAGAGATTGTGGTCACTCATTCTGCGGCCTCCTGAAACAGGACAGGCGCTTCGTCTTCATCGCCACGTTCCGGCCTGATAACGTCATAGTCTTCAGCGCCGATTGCTTCCGCACGTTCAGCAGCGGCAGAGAGAGCGCTGAAATAGCTGCACACATACGCAGCCCGCGACATTACTTCTCCGTCTGAATCGTAGAACTCAATCAGGTGTGTGCGGGTCATCGGTCTGTCCTCTGTGTTGAGGACTAAAGTAACAGATATGTCTGGTATGTCAATAACAATACCAGAAAAAACTTGTATGGTGTGTTATTCTCCCTCCAGTCCAACCAGCTGCAGAGCCGCCGCCATGAACCGAATCTTGCGATTTTTACGAAATGCGGTTTCCGCTGGGGTTAAACACTGGGCCAATCTATCCGAGTGAATTTTCGTTTGATAAAATTGGGCGTTGAAAACGAGGTATTGAAACCTGATGGCGCTCAAGTTTTTCCCAAAGGCGGGCCAAATATACTATGCGGATTTCAGCGATTTGAGTCCGCCAGAGATATGTAAGAAACGACCAGTGATTGTTATTTCTCCTAAACTCCCTGGGAGAAGCAACCTTGCTGCGATTGTTCCGATAAGTCTGAGCGCTCCTGTCAGGGAAGTCCCTTATGTCTATAAACTATCAAGGAATTACCACCCGCGAGAGCCGGACGATTTAGACTGCTGGGCTAAAGCGGACCTTGTAATGAATATAAGTCTTGGACGCATGGATTGTATTAAGGTTGGTAGACGTAGATACGAGTACCCTCAGCTTACACCTGAAGACCTTCTGGGAGTGCGTAGGGCGGTACTAGCTGGTTTGGGGCTCGACAAAATCATTGAAAAATGAGGTCACTTATAGTACATATATTGCGTACCCCGGATGTCGGGCTTTAAGACCTAGACTACTAGGCAGGCTACTCGACTTGGTGATGACAAGCCCTGAGTAGCCTCGAACTGTCAACGTCCCTTAACCCCGCCTTGTGCGGGGTTTTGTGCTTTAATAAATAGCTGTTGCTTATGCACAGCCACCACCTTGCCCTATTCAGAATAGTCTCCAGAGACACCCGCGATTGTTTTAGTTAGTTTTTCACGCTCATCATCCGTCAGATCCGCCAAGTCCTTTTGTGCGATTTTACGGCCCAGGACGGCCTCTCCAAAAACCTCGTAGAATTCCTCCACGCTGCGTTCGTCCAATTGATATGTGTCCTTAGCGCTGAGGCGATTTAGCTCCCCCAGCTTGCTCATGGCAAGGTTCCAGTCATTATTGCTGAGTGAGCTAGGGTCCGCCTTGCCAGTGAGTGAATAAAGATACTCGGTCAAGGTCGGAGCCGGATGGCGACCTTTCCTTTTCAGTTGACTGAAGACATGTGCACATATGTGTTTTCGGTACTCTGCGACATTCCCTGCCGCTATGGGGCTCTTATTGGGCTTCTTCACTTTTACTACTTCGCCGTAATTGATTACGAACGATAAATGTAACTATTTCAAGCGAATAAAAAGCTGTGGCTATTACTCATGCAATAAGTAACAACTCAACATAACCTTGTGTTGATTAGAGATTATTTACAACTTCCGCAGTGGTTGTGTGTTGATTAGGGGTAAATACTGAAATTAATCATTAACAATCTTTAATGCGACATTTTTTTGAAAAAAAATGCTTGCAAATATCACGCTTCACGCCAGTTTTAGGGCTTTTGCCTGTGGCCAAGACGCTAAGCGATTGATTCTGATGAAATATTGTCTGCGATAAAGCGTGAAATGCTACCTAGAGCGCAACCGAGATCACAACTCTAGAATGAAAGTTGGTTCATTTTATTGGTAATAATATCAAGTCACGCAGATTGCGTTGTTAGATTTACTCACCCAAAAAGAGAAGTTCACGCAAGGTGTGAACCACCAGCATTCTTTATCGGTCTTGCTTTTTGCTATATGCCGGAAAGGGTTACAACAAGAAACGATAATTCAACAAGGTGAAGTTAAATAACAGGCCGCGCTGTGCAAGGATTAGTGGAATTACTTACTTCGATTGATCGCTTAGGGGCTGAAGAGACACTTCGTCGTTGGCGGCTTCTTCGAGATCATCTGGCCGCAGGAAATCACGTATCCTCTTTTGATCTTTCTCACTCACCTTGCTGTAGTAGGTCACAAACTCAACGCCGTCAGGATCACGAAGAAGTTTGATGACCTCTGGGCGGCTAGCCAGTTCTCTCACTTCTTGGGTAAGTACCTCGCCATATAGGATCTCAATTGGGCTAATTCCCAAGGCATCGCATATAGCTAAGAATTTTTTGACGGTCGGCTGCGCACCATCCATCATGTCGCCCACGTAATTCGGATTTAAGCCAGATGCGAGCGAGAGCGCACGCATACTGAATTCTCCTGAATCCAAGGCTTTTTGAACCGCCTCTTTAAATCGAACAAGCCACAAATCTTCCATGCCTCAAAATAGCAATCTGGCATAAATTTGCACGCCAGATAAAACTGGTACTTGCGATACACGAAATATCTGGTATTCTCTTTGGTTATGAGAGAAGAACTCAAAGATTTAGCCGATGAAGTGATGCTCAAAAAATCATGGGCTCCTAGCACCTTGGAAAAGGCATTTGGGAGCCCAGGCATTTTGAACACCATCAACAACGGCAAATATGGGCCGACCTTTGGCACGGCTGAGCGCTTCAAAACCTTCCTTCAAAAACAACTAAGCGAAACCTCCAACTAAGCGAGCAGGTAATGACAAGATCACCTGATGACATTTTTCGTGACGATGCGCGTTTTGCGAAGATCGTAAAAACATCTTCGGGGTCAGGTCTTCTTATCGGCGGGACGGTTATCGGACTTGACTGTGATGAGAAGACAGCGCTCCGCCTTGCGAAGACTTTGCGCCGTCCTTCAGATCCAATATCTGAACTAAGCGAGCTTAATCTTAACAACCTGAAAGGTGAAGCTCACGGTTTAATCGTTGGGCAGCCTTCATGAAAAACATTCAAGAAATCAAGCCCGTAAAGAATGTATGGCCTAATGAGGATTTTCATCCTTTAGCGCCTCGCGCGCCGTTTCTACTAACGCGTGGCCCAGATGGAGAGCTTCTTCAGGTGCCATTGACATCGCAAACACAATTCTGGGGTCTGGATGTACCTCTGGCGGAAGTCGCCCGATACGTAGCCAAACGTCTCGTCCATTCTCTCCGATCCTCACTGCGTAGTTTCCGGGAGCAATAAATAGGGGGACTTCTTCCTCTTCCGGCACGTCGTTGATCATAGCCGCACTCCTTGATTGTGATTTTTCAATCCGACACCGGAGAGAGGTAAGAGTCAAACAAGGGGCGTGAGGGCCTGCCGAGTTGCGGCAATTACGCAGGCCCTCACGTACATCGCGACTCTAGGGACAGAGGGACAGCCGCGACATTTCGAATTCTGTAGGCATTGGCTGTGTGTGAGAGCGGAGCCGTTGCCTTTGAGTAACCGGGGAAGATCCCCGATCTCCTGAAACTGAATATCACTCAGGAGAATTTGCACATGATCAAAAAGTCTTTGCGTGAGGATCAAAAAATGAGCGTAGCGGCAGCGCGGGAAATGGCAACGGGACTTGTCCAGCGAGAGAGCAGGGGGCCCGGCGATTTGGATAATGCAATGCGTCGTGTCGAAGCAAAATACGGCGTTCCTTATTCGGTGCTTTGGTCGCTCCGCTACCGCCAGCCGAAGGACATCCTTCTCGGTGTCTTCACCAAAATTAGGGCCGCGTATCAGGCCGAATGTGCACGTCAGGCTGCTCTTCTAGAGCACGAACTCACAATCACGAGGGCCGTGAGCGATGAGATTGATCCGAAGTTGGTGGAACAGGTTGAGGCTTTGGTTCGTGAGATCCGAGAAAGCCAATCAACGGGATAATTGGGGGAGGTGGCGATGACGGTATTAGTGGCAGGGGAATGCTTCACCGAGTGCTGTCACCGAATACGGCGCAGCCAAATTATGGCGAATTTCCGGATTGGCAATAAGGTATTTCACAACGACATCTCGGAGTTGGGAATAGGTAACACCGGCAGGGAGGCAGAAACCTTGTGCCTTTTTGGCGTCTGCAAGACCGGTCTGAAATTCAATCATAGCAGCGACTGTTCCGCCGAGGGCTCCAACTTTTACACCCTCGGTGACTCCGGCGACGTAGCCCAGACAGAAAGATTCGGGGTCTTCCCGGCAAGAGCGGAGCAGGTCGTTCCCTGTGAAACTTTGAGGGAAGGTGATGGTTGGCCAGAGTACTGCCATCAAAAAAAGAGCAAAACGCATTCGGTGACACTTTCTCGGTTGCAAGACCCGCAAGCTCCAACCTTCAGGCAATCTCTTCGAAACTGCAAGAGTAGAAGTGCTCTGCCCTGGCTTAACAAAGAGGGGGCTAGAGACTGATGGGCAAGTTCTCCCGAGACAAAGGCGCTCGTTTTGAACGTGATGTTGTCAACATTCTCCGAGCACATGGCCTAAGGGCCGATCGCGTTCCTCTTTCTGGTGCTGTTGATGGCTTCGGAAAAGATGTTCGCCTGATCGACCACAACGAAGTGGCATTGACTGTTGAGTGCAAGAAGCGCGCAGACGGTCAGAAACAAATCAGAAAATGGATTGAAGAGGCTGACCTATTAGTGCTTGGCGCTGACAGGCAGGAGGCTCTTGTTGTTCTGCGTTTGAAAGACTTCTGCGAGTTACAGGCTGAAGCCGGTCAGGTTCTCCCAACAGAGGAGAGTGCGGCATGAGATTTCTCCCGACAATTCTATTAGCAACGGCCATATCAACACCGGCTCTAGCTCAAGACTGTATCTCCACAGAACTTGCTCTTGTTGCTGATGTCTCTTCATCCATGAGCAGTGGTGAGCGTGAAATTCAAAGGGCAGGGTATGCTTCTGCATTCCGCTCTGGTGAGGTTTTTGACGCTATTCAAAACTCATACTGCGGCGCAATTGCTGTTGCCTATATCGAGTTTGGCTCAACCCCCCATATCATCGCAGATTGGTTTGTCATCCAGACCGATGAAGACGCGGAGTATTTCGCGCAGGAAATTGAAGCTGCCGAAACTCTCAAGACCGGTCCGAGTGGCACTCTCACAGGCTTAGCTCGAGCGATACGCTTTGCTGGTGAAAGCCTGGACGCCAACGGTATCACAGCAGACCGATCGGTCATGGATGTATCCGCTGACGGTGGCGATAACATCGAAAACGGCTGCACCAACGGCAAACACACTCACAACGCTGTTCAGATCGCCAGAGACGAGCTGACAACGCCATCGGCGGAAAACGGATGGCGTGAAGTCGTCATAAACGCCTTGCCGATTGTTGGCGGTCAGAACTCCGGCACGTGCGGAATGTCTCTCACAGACTACATGGATGAATTTGTCCGTGGCGGCGCTGGTTCATTTCTGATGGAAGCGAATGGCGTTTCCGATCTCCCGAGAATTGTCCGCGAAAAACTGGCACAGGAGATCGGCTGATGGATATCTTCGGACGCCAATTGTTATGCGTCTTTGCTTTCATGGCCATCTTCATCGTCGGCATAGTCGCATTGCAGGTCTACAGCGCCACTCAACCGAAAACAGGCGTCACCACCATTCATAAATCGCAGGATCGACTGAGCCTTTCGGAGGTGTGCGATGAGCGTTGAAATCACGTTCCAATTAGTCCGCGAATTCCTGGACTACGACGCAGCCACAGGGAAGCTAACTTGGCGCAATAGAGAACTAAAGTGGTTCGCAAACACAGGATCTTGGAAGCGCTGGAATAAGAAGTTTTCAGGTGAAGAAGCGTTCACGTCGCATGACAAGGCAGGATACCGCCAAGGAAAAGTCCTTGGTCAATTTGTTCTCGCACACAGAGTTGTTTGGCTTTGGGAATATGGTCAGTGGCCCGAGCAGGTAGACCACATTGACGGGCAGAAAGACAACAACCGTCTGTGTAACTTACGGTCTGTCACAAACACCCTGAACGCCCAAAATCGAAAGAAGTCAGCTCGTAACAAAAGCGGGGTAACAGGCGTTCATTGGTACGAAGCGCTAGGCGCGTGGCAAGCGCGCATCAAATGCGGTGACGTAAATAAGCACCTTGGCTACTTCGAGACAATTCAAGAGGCAGCGGCAGCCCGGAAGGCCGCTGAAAAAATTCTCGGCTTTCATCCCAATCATGGGAGGGGAGCATGACCCCATATTTGACAAATCAAACAAGTGAGCGCATGATTCCTGTGTCGGGTGCAAATTCACCCACCAGGATTAGGACCCTGTTGTCTTCACGGCGCTCCACCCGCGCCCTTTCATGTGTGCGGGGTTTCTGTATCTGGCGTAACGCTAGATCCGTATGGAGTGGGCAAACAGGCCGCGCAAGCGGACCTGGGCGCATTGCCGTGAGGTGCGTCTCAGGTAGTCCTAACCTGTTTCGTCCACTCCGCCACTCGGGATTAGGACACCGGGTTGCGGATAGATCACGGAGCGCTGTCATGACCACGACAAGCCACACCCAAGTTACACCCATTCGCATACGCTTAAACGAAGTCCTTATCGACCTCGAGCTTACCCATGACCGTCAGGAGGGCCTTCAAGGTGCCCTGCGCAGCGTCATAAGCGAGCTGTTCGAAGAAGGCTTCGACCACCCAAATCTCAAAGCCCTCTACTACCTGACGACCACGATCAGGGACGAGCACAAGCGTGCTCATGGGCAGATTGAGAAGCTGCGCAAGGTGCGCGCAGAAGTTTGAGTAATCGCGCCTGAAAAAGCTTACCCCCGCCATTTGCAAAGCAGGGATGTGCGGGGGCTTACCTTGGAAAGGAAACTCAAAAATGCTTCAGGAACTAAGTACCAAATCACAGCCCATCTCGCAACTGAAACCTGATCCAATACAGCTATTTGATGGGTTTGTGATGCACGGTCTGACGCTTCCGAAAGATGAGCTTTTGGCCGAAGTCTGGAATGTCACTCCGGCGCTGGCCGAGCACATCCTGCAAAAGTACCACAACAAGAACAGAAAGTTCATCGTCAACAATTTCAAGAAGATTGTTCGTGAGATGGACAATGGGCATTGGCGGCTTACATCGCAAGGCGTGTCGATTAATAGCGACGGCGATTTAGATGATGGGCAGCATCGCATGCACGCCATCGTTGCCACAGGGACGGCGGCGAAGATGCTTGTAGTCGTTGGAGCCGATCCCGAAGGCTTTAAGGTCCTCGATACTGGTCGCAAGCGCCAGGCGGCTGACGTGCTTTCCATCGATGGAGTGGTGAACCCAAAAAACATGGCCGCCCTGGTCGCGTTCATTCTCGCCCTGAAACGGGGGAACATGAGCGCACAAGTGTCCACTTCGGAGATTTCGGACTTCACGGCGGAGCATTACGAACCCCTACATGAGGCGGTTTTGTTCGGTGCAAAGATCTGCAAGCACCTGAAGGGCTCTCAGGCTGCATATTCGACGTTTTGCTATCTGGTTCTCACAGAGAGCAGTCACGCAGACAAATTGCCAAGTTTTGTTGACGGCGTTGCATTTGGTGAAAACATCAAAAGGGGCGATCCGGTCTACACTCTTCGCAATATGTTGAACTCCGGAAGGATTTCAGGCAGTTCAGCCTCGGCAAAGGTGCAGCAGGTCAATCACTTTTTGCGCACGTGGGAGAAGTATCTTCTCGGAGAGACTTTCCATCACTACAGGGCCATGCCTATCGGCTCAAATCTCCATCGAGTACGATGATGGAGATCTTTTACTTTCATCCGGAAGAAATTGATGTGGTCGGCACCCGCCGACCCATCGGCCCGGAAAAGGTGAACGAACTTGCGCAGTCTATAGAGCGGTTCGGACTCCTAAATCCTATCGCTATCCGCGTTGTCGATTTGGAAGTTGGAGGTCAGAAACTCCTCCTGATCGCCGGAGCGCACCGCCTTGAGGCTTGCAAGAAGCTAGGCCTCGAAAAGGTCGAGTGCGTTGTGCACGAGGTTGACGACATCGACGCTGAGCTTGTTGAAATATCGGAGAACCTACACCGGTCAGAGCTGACACAGCTTGAGCGCTCAGAGCAGATTGCACGTTGGGTAGAGTTGTCAGAAGCACATTCGGCGCAAGTTGCGCCGATTGAAAGCAAACGAATTGACGGAAGAGGGCATAGGTCAGAGGGTGGGGTCAATGCCGCCAGTCGAGAGCTAGGCATAGAGCGTACTGACGCTCAACGCTCCGTCAAAGTTGCCAGCATCTCAGAGCGTGCCAAAGAGGCCGCTCGACAGGCGGGCCTAGATGATAACCGCAGCGCGCTCCTAAAGGCTGCCAAAGCACCAGCAGAGCAGCAAGAAGCCGTCATTCATTCAATTGCCCAAGCCAAGGCAACACGCACCATCATGTCCGAAGATGAGAAGCGTGAAAGATGGCTCAATAACCTCCTGAGAGCTTGGGAAGCGGCAGACCAGTGCGCGCGTGAAACCTTCCTGCAAAAGATTGATCAGCCGGTTATGGACCGGCGTTACAAAGGGTAATCCACTATGGGTGAACGCGCAGACTACGAGAAACTCTCTAAGAGGTTGGCGGGTGACAATTGGCGGACACCCAATACCTACTGCAACTTGTTTATGGAGCCGAAGCTTGAGCCTGCGGTTTACATGTTCATCGGATTTCTGGACCACCCTGAGCAAGATGTGGTCGTTTCTTACGTTGGAATGTCTGAGAAGCTGTCTCAGCGCCTCGCGAGCCATCCAGCGTTGGCGGAAATCTCAAAAACCTTCAATTACGTACAAACGTGGTTCAAGCCTACGCTTGTCGAATACTTGAGAGAAGTAGAGCTTTCTTACATTCAAGAATTTGATCCCCCTTGGAATGTTCAGGGGCGGCGGCGCGGGGTAGTCTCAATATGAGCAAGGCACCCTCCATGCCCATGTTCTGGGATGCATATCTCGCAGATACGACACACCTCACCACTGAGGAGCATGGCGCTTATCTTTTGCTGCTTGCTGCCATGTGGCGTAGGGATGGAAGTGTTCCCGATGATGATAAGGACAATGCCCGAATCTTGGGTTTGACAGCCGCTAAATGGCGCAAGATCAAAGCCCGCCTCAGCGAATTTTTGACCTTCGAAAGCGGCCATATTTCGCAAAGAAACTTGCAAAAAATATGGAAAAAAACGCAAGAAAAAATCGAGAAAAATTCGCAAAACGGTGCCAAGGGTGGGCGGTCTAGATCGAATAAAAACAAGAGCTTAGGTGAAGCGAACGCTTCAAATTCGCTAAACCCAAACGCAAGCATACCAGAACCAGAACCAGAACCAAGAGTAAAAAAGGAACCTAAAGGTTCCCAAAAAAAGGGAACGCGGCTTCCTGAAAACTGGACCCCTTCAGAAAAAAACATCCAAGACGCTCAGGCTCTCAGCCTGACAACAGATGAGGTGCGCCATGAAGCAGATAAATTCCGAGACTACTGGATTGGAGCAAGTGGGCAAAACGCTATCAAACGGGATTGGGACGCCACGTGGCGGAACTGGTGCCGCAAAGCAGCCGAACGGAAGCCAAGCCGTAGCTACCAGCAACCTCAAAACCCCCTGGCGCAAGCATTTGACGAACTCCGCGACGATATCGAACGCGCTGAACGCGGGGTCGAGCCTGTTTCGTCCCGACAAGCCGGAGATGACGGAGCAGAAATTATCGAGCTTACGGCAGTTGGCGGAAGAACTTACGGCGGGCGAGAAGCCGGAGGCGAAATCAGCCTTGGAGATGGCTACGACCCTGGCCGGGTGTTTTCGGGCGAAGGATTTCGCTAACGCCAAGACCTTTGCAGCGGCTCTGTCGGCAACCTTCCAGCAATACCCGGAGGCAGTGGGGCGCATCGTGGTTGATCCGGTCAATGGTCTTCCGAGCACCAACAAGTTTCCGCCGTCTATCGCAGAGGTGAGGGAGGCTTTGGACGCTCGCCAGTTCTGGGGGCAATCCCTCAAAACCACTTTGAAGCGGATGGAGAAAGCCAATGCCACAGTTCAGTGATTGGGACATTGGCAAGGAACTCATGCCGCGCGACAACGCAATCAGGTTTGCCCGTTCAGCAATGCCGGATCTTGTCCAGCGCGCCTGTGCGGAAGGTTGGCAACAGCAGCTCATCGGCTTCATTCAGCGTCGTCACTGCAAGCCGACCGGTGAGCAGGTCCAAGCGATGATCCGTGACCACAACGAATTTGATCTTCGGTTTTCCCAGATGAGCCCGGAAATGCAGGAGCGTTGGAAGCTCAAGGATATCGCCGCAAAGCGGGAGGCCACCAAAGCCGACCTTCTCAAGCCCCTTCAACTCAAAGCGACAGGATAAGAGCCATGCTTGATGATGTTTTTGTTTATCGCGGTAGAGCAGCTACAGCCAAAGATCATTGCAGAGATCTTGGACTTTCAGAACGGATTGTCCTTTGGCGCATTTCAAAGGGCCGCATTGGTGACGAGATATTCGCTCCTGTTCCCAATCCGATACTTTTCGAAGGCGATATCTGGACAGTCACCATGCTTGCAGAGAAGTACTGCCTTGATGACTGTATCGTCCGAGAACGATGGGCTCGCGGTGCGCGGGGGCTGGAGTTGGTCGCGCCTTTGAATGACCGCACCCAGGCACAAATTCAGGAGCTTAAAAAGGCCAACAAGGAGTTTCTCCGCAGGCTACTCAAGCATCATCGTTCACGCGGTATTGCGCACCTCAAAGCCAAGAAGATTGATCATGTCGAAGAGCCTTTCGACACAGCCGCAGCTCTTCTGAACGCCCAACGTTTTGAAGATGCAGCGAAGGGATATCAAACAGCTAGCACCGGATTTAATTGGGAGTACGCAGCATGAGTGGAAGCGTCAACAAGGTAACTTTGGTTGGAAACCTGGGAGCAGACCCGGAAATTCGCCGTTCACAGGATGGTCGCCCCATAGCCAATCTTCGCATTGCCACAACAGAGAGCTGGCGGAACAAATCATCTGGCGAGCGCCAGGAGCGCACAGAATGGCACCGCATCGTCATCTACAACGAAGGGCTGGCGGGTGTTGCAGAAAACTATCTGCGCAAGGGCTCTAAGGTCTATCTGGAAGGTCAGCTACAGACGAGAAAATGGCAGGACCAATCCGGCCAGGATCGCTACTCGACAGAGATTGTCCTTCAGGGATTCAACAGTAATCTCACGATGTTGGACAGCCCTCAATCCGGCCAATCATCAGGTCAAACAAACTCAAACACCGGGTCAAATGACCAGGGTGGGGGATTTGGACCGCAAGACGACGAAATTCCGTTCGCACCGGAATGGAGGGGCTAACATGGACATGTTCCCAACAGGTTGGTGGATTTTCCCGCTTCTCGCAGTTCTGTTTTGGTGCGCTGTTGCGTTTGGTTTGGGCGCTTGGATTTTCTAAGGAGACACGAAATGAAAAGCTCAAGACGCGGATTTCTTGGATTGATCGCAGGCGGTGCGACTGCTGGTCCGGGAGCGCTGAAAGGGGCCTTGGCTAGCGCAAGTGAAATGGGCTTTCCAACAGCTAGCGTTGGTATTCCGCAAGGTGGTGATAACAACCCCAACACTGCCGCAATATATATTGCCAGAGACATTCTCAGAAACCTGGAGCGGAAGAAAGGTGAGCCTGAAATATCTCGGCACAATAATCTGTTTGCTGACATAGAAGCGCTTAAGTCGATCTCCCCATCTGCAAAGGCTCGAATGCAGCACGACAAGCATTTGGATCGGGAATTGGCATTTATGATCGACAGCTTCCTCAGAGAGAGGGGTCTTAAATGGGTTGGTCTCTCTGAAGAATCCCTCATGTCCATCATCAAAAAAGCAGCAGGCGATTAGAAGGGTAGGGGCTATGGCCTGGTACCAGCGCGAGTACATCGGAACCGTCACAGGAAGAACGATAGTTACAGATGACGATGGGAAAGAGAAATATCAGCAATTAGGGCGCTGGATTCTATTTACCGGACTGTTCGGCATTCGTCGTGTTCAGCTTGTCGGGAATCCTGGCGGTTCCCCGTCTGCAGACAACCTCAAGGCCAAAGTTAAGGCATGGGAGCTGGGCGGGCCTCTACCAAAGCTTGATGACGACACAAGGGTGAAGAGTACAGGTCACGTTTTAAAACTGGTGAAGGAATAGGCGGCATGGCAAGACGGGGCGGACACAAGAAGCGCAGGCAAAACGTAAATCGTGAGCCGAACGGCAGACTGTCCCGCAGGAAAGAGTATCAGCGTAATCTGCGGAACCAGGAACGCGAGGAAACCGAACGTGAGGCCATGGAAACAGCGATGGCCGCTCGGCTTAGGGCGGGAATACCACAAAACCTTGCCCAATCTGTCGGGACTATCGAAGCAGCATTGTTTGCCAGCAACGCACTGAGCAGGGACCAATACGAGGCGGCGGTTTTCTACAACACGGTTCGTATCAAATATCTCAGCGCGATTGATGAGCCTCATGCACCTCGCGAACCGCGCGGGCCGTCGCAAGGTGGTGATGAAGAGGCTTTTGAGCGTTTCTGCGCTGGTGCAATTCAGCAGTGGGAAGGTATGCGCAATCAGGTCATGGATTCACAAAGTCTTCTAGGGAACACGGCAAACCTGTTTGGCGCATTGGATAGCCTGGAGCGTGGTCAGATATTGGAGCATCAACTTGGTGATTTGAGGTGTGCACTCAATGCTGTGCATAAATTCCGCATAAACTCCACAAAACGTGCAGCATAGACATTGACGGCGCAGAAAATGTGTGCGAATGTCATTTTTAACACAATGGGCGCTTCGCGAATGGGAGCGCTCTTTTGATTCAGGAATTCGGTGTTTTGCACGGCACCTAGGCGTTAGATGCAATCGGGTCGTTCCTGCATGGCGTTTGTTCCCGTTCGACTCGGGCGCACCGAACACAATCAGGCGGCGGCTTATGATTGAGACCGTGCGCCCCGCCTGAAACATCCCTTATGGGGAGCCAAGACGAGCCGAAAGGCGGTTAAGCCCCAACGTCTATAAACAAGCGCGGGTGGCAAGCGGGCACTGCTTCACTAGGATCCCGCATCTCAACCCTGTCAGTCTTCGGATTGGCGGGGTTTTTTCTATTGGAGGCATCTCATGTGCCTAATCGACAACAGCCGCGTCATTGGTTTGCACCAGAATAACCCGCTTATCGGGATGGGTGGGTGTGTTTGTGGCTGGGGCGGCTCAAGCCCGTGCCCTTGTCCGAACAACCCAGTGTATCAAGCGCCTCTGCCAGAGGTCTCCATAGTTCCAATACAATGGAAGCCCCGCGTTCGCGTCAAGGCAAAGTCAAGGTACTGGTGAAGTCACATGCCTCGCTACACCAAGCGTATCGCATCAGAGATACTTCGAGATCCACGCAGATCGAAGGCTGCGAAAATCGCCAGAGGCGAAGCGCTCACTCAGAGGTCTTGTCTTACTGACGATGACCGCATTCATGAGGATGAGACTCTGCTTCCGGCATTGACGGTATCGGATCATGAGGCAGTGCCAATAGGTGTATTGGACGCGGACGGAAACGAGTTCATGCGGCTCCCTGAGCGTATTGGATTTCACTGGAAAGACTGATGGCAAGTGACCCGGCTGAAACAGCAGTTAATCTGATTGTCGAGGCTTACAAACAGTCTGAAATGACTGAACAGCAATTCGGCGCTCTTTTGGAATTGATTGCCCTGGACTTCAAGCAAGGCAAGGCGACAAAGCCGGAGCGGTCCAATTGACAGGGCCTGACAGCTATCTCTTCAGAGCCTCTGACGAAGACGGGTTTTCACAAGAGTGGCTGGTTGATGATTTCGAAGAGCAAGAGACTGAAATTCACCTCTATCGCAAGGGCGTTTTCATTTACGCCATCTCCTACGACGACTGGGATTTTATAGAGGGCGGCAGGTATGAGGCAATTCACTAATGGCAATTGCCTTCGAGAGCTTTGCCAGCACCAATTTAGACAATACAGCGACAGGAACGCTAAACCTACCAACCGGGACAACGTCCGGTGACGTGCTCGTGTTCGTTGCTGACACAGACGGCACAAATGGAATCGCTGCCTTAACGGGGTTTACAAATCTCTTTGGCGGCCCTGTTGCGGGATCGGGCGGGACATTTCGAGGGAGTTATCAGTACCGGGTTTGCGATGGAGCAGAACCGTCGTCCTACACGATATCGATGATTTCGGGGTCTGAGCGTGTTGCGTGCGCGTTACTTAGGTTCTCAGGTGTCGACAATACAAACCCGATCAATGCGAGTGGAACAAATTCAGGTGGATCTAACACCTCCGTCATTTTTCCTTCCGGGATAACGACATCAGCGGCTGACTGCGTAGTTGTTGCGGCGATCTCAAATGAGTCAGGCAATAGCGGCAATCCGATTGTTCCGAGTTGGCCAGCAGATTGGACCGAACGATACGACAATGAAAACGGGCCACCAGGGAATGGCTCTGCATCTGCTTCATGTGCAGCAGCAACATTTGAGCAGTCAACTGCTGGAGCGGTCACAAGCGAAACCGTCACGATAACTGGCGGTAACAGCTTTTGGATATCAGCCTACATTGCGCTAACTCCGGCAGCATCAAATCCTGAAGCTGAACTAAGGAGCTGGCAACAAGCTCCACTAAGAGCGGCAATCGGGATGGGAATGTAACGGATATTGTCGCTAGAGATTATATCGTACACGATAGGAGGCGGAGCAAGGTGAAATTCCACTCCGCGAATTGTGATGGCGCTGACCGATAAGCAGGCGAGGTTTATTGAAGAATACCTTGTGGACCTAAATGCCACACAGGCAGCTATCAGAGCTGGATACAGCGAAAAGACGGCAAACGAGCAAGGATCGCGTCTGTTAGCAAATGTTAAGGTGTCTGACGCTATCGCCGAAGCACAGAAAGAACGCTCAGAGCGCACTCAAATTACCCAAGACAGAGTGCTGTTGGAACTGGCGCGTTTGAGTTTTAGCGATCTACGTAAATGTCTCACACCATCGGGGCACCTAGTTGATCCGCAAGACTGGGATGATGATACGGCGGCGGCAATCAGCTCGCTTGAAGTTGTCACCAATCGCACCAGCGAGAAAGACGCAGACGGTAAAACGCCGGTTGAATACACCCATAAGATTAAAACTTGGGATAAGAACGCGGCACTTGAGAAGCTGAGTAAGCATCTCGGTTTGTACGCGCCAGAGAAAAAGGAAATCTCTGGCCCTGACGGTGGGCCGCTTGAGGTCGTAGAAACACCCGCTTCCGTGCGACTGAACGCAATGCTGGATAAGTTATCATCAGTCAGTGGCGATGCTGAGTCCGGCTGAGCGGTTAGGGTCGCTCTCACAGGAGGATAGAGAGGTCGCACTCGCGGATTTATCCGAAGAAGACTGTGAAGAGCTTCTGTTCGACTGGCGCGGCTTTCTTGCTCGACCAAATCAAATTGCTCCTGATGGCGATTGGGATATCTGGATGGTCTTGGCCGGTCGAGGCTTTGGAAAGACACGGATTGGCGCTGAATGGGTTAAGGAGCAAGTAGCTTCAGGTATCAGCCGTATTGCACTGATTGGAGAAACGGCGGCTGATACTCGTGATGTGATGGTCGAAGGCGAAAGTGGGTTACTATCGGTTTATCCAAAGTCAGAACGCCCGCTCTATGAATCATCGAAGCGTCAGGTCACTTGGCCAAATGGGGCGATTGCTAAGCTTTACAATGCGACGGAACCGGACCAGCTACGTGGACCGCAGCATGAAATAGCTTGGTCAGATGAGTTAGCGAAATGGAGATACGCTCGCGAAACGTGGGATCAGCTTCAATTTGGTTTGAGGCTTGGTGATCATCCTAAGCAAATCGTCACTACGACACCGCGGCCAATTGAGTTGGTCAAAGCGATTGTGGCGGGGCAGGAGGGCGCGGTTGCGGTCACTCGCGGTCGAACGCTTGATAACAAGTCGAATCTTGCCCCTGCGTTTTTGAAGAAGATTCAGAAAAAGTATGAAGGAACCCGGTTAGGTCGCCAAGAGCTTCACGCCGAAATTCTTGGAGATAGGCCCGGTGCAATTTGGCGTCAGGCAGATCTTGATGCATCACGCTTAACCGAAGCGCCAGATGACATCGAGCGCATTTTAGTCGCAGTCGACCCGGCGACGACAAACAACGAAGACAGCAATGATCATGGAATCGTTGTTGTTGGGATGCGAGGCGATACAGGGTTCGTAATCGAAGATGGTTCGACGGAAGGCTCGCCGCTTCAATGGGCACGTCGCGCTGTGGCCCTGCATGATAAACATCAAGCTGATGGGATTGTTGTTGAGACCAACCAGGGTGGCGACATGGTGGCGCACACTCTTCGCGGTGTTCGTGACACGCTGAATATCATTGAAGTCAGAGCCAGCCGTGGAAAGCACGTTCGGGCAGAGCCTATAGCGGCGATTTATGAGACAGGCCGAGTGCATCACATTGGCGCGTTCCCGGAACTTGAAACGCAAATGACGGACATGACAAACGCGGGATACGAGGGCGACGGCTCGCCGGATCGCGTTGACGCTTTGGTCTGGGGCTTCTCAGAGCTTTTCCCGGATTTAATCAAGCCAAACAAGCAGCCCCGCAAAGCTGCTCCACGCTCTGTTACTTCTTGGATGGGATAACCAATACATGTCAGACGATTCCGGCCTTCTAAGGGAGGCGCAAGACGCCTTTGAAGAGGCGGAAGAATTCGAGAAGCACAATCGAGATACTTACATTGAGGACAACAAGTTCGCCCGTTTGGGTGAGCAGTGGCCGGAAAAGATTAAAGAGCAGCGTCAAGCTGATGGTCGCCCCTGTCTGACAATCAACAAGATGCCTGCTTTTTTGCGGCAGGTTGTTAATGACGCTCGCCAGAATAAGCCGTCAATGAAGGTTGGCGCGGTAGATAGTAGCGCTGACCCAGATACAGCAAAGGTCATCAACGGACTTATCCGTAACATTGAACATATCTCCAATGCTGATGTCGCGTACGACACAGGCGTAGAGTGTGCAGTTGGCGGCGGTTTCGGCTATTGGCAAGTCGATATCGATTACGCTTTCGATGATACGTTTGATCTAGATATTTTGATTGAACGAATTACAAACCCACTGACCGTTTACGGCGATCCAAATTCAACAGCTGCAGAGTCCTCCGACTGGAATACAGCCTTTCGAATTGAACGACTGAAGAAAGATAAATTCAAAGAGCTTTATCCTGAAGCTGATCGGGTTGATTGGAAGTTTGATTTTCAAGACGTTTCGCAGTCCTGGTTTGATGGCGACTACGTCATGGTTGCAGACTGGTGGCGACGTGAGCAGGTAGATAAGACTATCCTGCTTTTGTCGGACGGAACGGTGCTAGACGAGAATGATCTAGAGGACAACTGGGATTGGATTGTCGCTGGAAACATCACCCCAATTAAAAGCCGCGTCGTTAAAAGTCATAAGGTAACTCGCAACAAACTGACTGGCGCTGAGGTGCTTTCTGTCGATGAGTGGCCCGGCAAATACATCCCGATTATTCCGGTGTATGGCGAAGAGTTCGACATTGGGGGGAAAGTATACCGCCGGTCTTTGATCCATAACGGCAAAGACGCTCAGCAGATGTTCAACTTCTGGCGCACTGCCGGGGCTGAATTGGTCGCACTTGCTCCTCGTGTTCCGTTCATCGGGCCTGTTGGCTCGTTTGTAACCGACGCCAATAAGTGGCAGTCAGCTAACTCTGTCAGCTATTCACACATCGAATATGATGTTGTGAAGGAGGGGCAGAACATTATGCCGCCCCCTCAGCGCCAGCCGCTTGATTCTGGCGTTGCTGCTGGCGCTTTGCAGGAATCCCTGAATGCTGCCGATGACATGAAATCAATTATCGGCCTTTACGATGCTTCACTCGGTGCGCGGTCCAATGAAACCAGCGGTCGAGCAATTATGGCCCGGCAGAGGGAAGGGGACGTATCAACATTTCACTTCCTGGACAATTTGACACGTTCAATTCGTCACACTGGCACTGTCGTTCTGGATCTCATTCCGCACGTCTACAATGAAGAGCGGATTATTCGTGTTCTTGGTGAGGATGGCACAGAAAGCCAGCAGGCAATCAACCAGGCTGTTCCGAAAATCGATACGGATGGCAACCCAATGATGGAAGAGGTGCTTAACGACGCAGGCCAACCAGTCATGCAGCCGTTGACACGGGTCTTCGACCTGACCGTGGGCAAGTACGATTTGGTTGTCAACGCAGGCCCATCATTCACGTCGCGACGTGAAGAAGCTGCAACGCAAATGACAGAGATGATCAGGGCCTATCCTGATATCGCACCTGTCATTGGTGATTTGATCGCGAAGAACATGGATTGGCCCGGAGCCGATGAGATCGCTAAGCGCCTTCAGAAAATGCTGCCTCAGCAGCTTCAGGAGCAAGCTATTCCGCCTGAGATTCAGAAGCAGATCGAAGAAGGTATGAGCCGCATTAAGCAGCTCGAGGAAGAGAATGCGTCCCTCAAGGCTGATAAGTCGCTCGATGCGATGAAGCTCAAGATTGAAGAGCAAGAACTTGAGCTAAAGAAAATCGTGGATTTGATGGGCGCACGCACGAGTCAGTTTGAGGCGATAACAGATCGAATGCAGGCGACGGGATCGCTTCAGCCTCAAATGCAGTACAGTGCCACTCCTGCGCAACCTCATTTTCAGAATGGTTTCGCGAGGTAGCGCCGAATGGCAACTTTGCATGTCGCCTGGATTACTGCTCAAGCTGCCGCTGGAAGAGATCCAGGAGCAATAGTCAACGAGATTGTTTCGGCTGAGGAAGTCACAACCTCTCTGTCGTCAGCCATTTCAGGAATTCGCCCGGACAAAGCAACGCATGCCTTCGTTCGCTGCCTGGATAGTGCTCACTACGTGACGAACAAGGGACATATCGAGGACGCTTCCGCATCGAATTCGATTTCTGTTGCGGATGGTGGCTTTTTAGCAATTCAAGTCCCGAAAAACGGCAGAATTGCCGCCATAACTCACACATAGGTGTTGCTTTGATTGATCCGCGAAAGACAAAAGCTGAAGCCAGTCATCAGGCAACTCCAAACAAGCGCATGAAGTGCGATATCTGCTGTCACTTTGAGCCATTGATATCCTGCAAAGCGATTAAGGGCAGGATTGGACCAACGGGCTGGTGCAAGCTCTACAAGAGCAAGCGGCAACCCAAAACTTAAACCAAACATCAGAAATACCGGCATTGACCGGCTAACCAGCGCCCCATTTCGGGGCGCTTTTTTATTGTCACCAACCGAATATCGGAGTGATCAAAATGCAAGACGAAGAAATGCTCGAAATTGAAGCACTGGAAACTGAAGACATTCAGGATTCAGCAAGCGAAGAGGACGAGCAATCGTCTGAAACCGAAGTCGATGACGTTGAAGCCGATGAAGAGGCGGAAACGGAAGACGCAGAGGATGAAGAAGACGAATTTAACCTTGATGACGATGACGAAGGAGTTTCGGAAGTCGAAGAGGTCGAATTTGAGGGCAAGAACTACAAGGTTCACCCTGATCTGAAATTGGCGCTCATGAGGAACGCTGATTACACCCAGAAATCTCAGGGTGTGGCTGAAGATAGGCGAACACTGGAACAGCGCGAAGAAGCGTTTGAGCAGCAAGTTCAGGTTTATCAGGAGCTGCGATCTGAGTATGCAAAATTCGAGGCAATCCAAGGTCAAATTGACCAATACAAAAACGTAGACTGGAACGCGCTCGAAGAACAAGACCCGATTGAAGCGGGCAGGCATTGGCGATCCTTTCAGCAAATGAAAGACAGTCAGCAGCAGCTTGCTGCAGGCATTCGCCACAAAGAGCACGAGTGTTCTCAGGCAGCGCAGCGGGAAGCCGCCAAGCGCGATGAGGAATACGTTCAGGCTCGCAATAAAGTAATTCCCGACTGGTCGGAACAACTCAACCTCCAACTGACGGACTTTGCAAAAACATACGGCTTTACGCAGGACGACGTTGGCTCGCTGCGTGATCCCCGCATGTTGCAAATCCTCAGAGAGGCGATGGATGGACGCCAGTTGAAGACCAAGCTTCAAGAGAAGCGTAAAGCTGCAAAGAAACCCAAGCCGAAACAGGATGTGAAGCCGCTCAAGAAGCAAGCGAAGGGTCGCACTTCTGCGCCGAAAGGCTTGAGCGATGACATGTCTCCAGAAGCTTGGGTCGCAGCTCGAAACAAGCAGGTAGCTGCAAGGCGCGGCTACTAATCTCAACAGACATGAGCGTCGGGAGACGCCCAGTCCCCGTGCCGAGTGCCTGAGAGCACTGCGGCCTGATGGAGCCTTATTATGGCTAATACCCTTCTTACGAGTACTGCCGTAACGCGAGAGGCGTTGCGCATTCTTCACCAGAAGCTGAACTTTGTTGGCAATGTGAACCGCCAATACGATGATCGCTTTGCTAAGACAGGCGCGAAAATTGGCGACACGCTGACAATCCGCCTGCCGAACGAATATACAGTGCGGACTGGTTCGGCGCTAAGTTCCCAGGATACTGCGGAAACGAGCACAACGCTCCAGGTTGCCACCCAGAAAGGTGTTGACCTGAATTTCACGTCCGTTGATCTGACAATGGATATGGACGATTTCAGCGAGCGAATTCTTGCTCCTGCCATGTCCGTGTTGGCTGCGAACATCGAAGCTGATGCTCTCTCGATGTACAAGGACGTTTACCAGCAGGTTAGCAACCTTGGTTCGTCCGCGACCTTTGCCGGTGTGGCCAATGTCCGCAAAAAGTTGGTAGACAGCCTGACCCCTCAGGATGATCTCTCAATGTTGATCAACACGGAGGACAACGTCGATCTGGTTGACGCTCTGAAAGGACTGTTCAATGACTCCAAAGAAGTCTCGAAACAGTACAAAGAGGGCTACATCGGTCGCACTGGCGGCTTCTCCTTCATGGAGAACACGCTTCTGCCGACCCATACGACCGGCTCAGATGACGGCACTGGCGATTATCTGACCAATGACGCGTCGGCGCAAACCGGCTCAACGCTGACAGTTGGCACTGGTACTGGCACCCTCAAGCAAGGTGATATCATCACCATTGATGGCGTGAATCGTGTCCATCCTGAAACGAAGGTGGACACGGGTCAGTTGATGCAGTTCGTCATCACGGCTGATGCGGGTGCGAGTGCAACATCCCTCAGCATCTCTCCTGCGATTGTGGCAACTGGCGGTTCTCAGAACGTCACCAATGGCGCTGCAAACAACGCTGCTGTGACCAAGGTGGGCGGCGCTTCTGCCGTGCACAACATTTCGATGGGCTTCCATCGTGATGCCTTTGCCTTTGCAACTGCGGACCTTCTCAAGCCTAAGGGTGTTGATTTCTGCGCCCGTGAGGTTCTGGACGGGATTTCTATGCGTATCGTCCGCGCCTACGACATCAACAACGATCAGTTCCCTTGCCGGTTGGATGTCTTGTACGGCTACAAGGCAATTCGCCCGCAGCTCGCTTGCCGTTGGGCCAATAACTAACGGATTGGGGCGGCTTCAGCCGCCCTTTTCCTTTCTGCGTGAGGATCTGAGGTAAGCATGGCTTTTGACAATCTTGCAGATCTAAAGACTGAGCTTCAAAAATACCGCGGTCGTTCAGACACGGAATTCATGGAGCGTCTTGATGGCTTTGTTGCACTTTTCGAGTCTCGCGCCAATATCGATCTGCCAATTAGAACGGCGGAAGTAAACACGACACTGACGGGTGCGATTGGATCGCGCTCGATAGATTTACCTGCCGACTTCTCATCGCCTATTGCCGTTTTCCTGACGACTTATGGCACAGAGGATTTTCTCTCTCCAATTATCGCGGGGAATTACGAACTTGGAACAACAAACGGTACTCCACGTGCTTGGATGATCAACGGATCGAAGCTCGATTTCGATGTTCCTTGCGACCAGGAGCACACTTTCAAATTTCGCTATCGCATGACGTCGCTGGATCTTGCGACGACTGATCCAAATTGGCTTCTGACCAATCATCCCAACACATACCTATATGGCTGTTTGAAAGAGGCGGCGGTTTGGTCCCGTGACTTTCAAGACGCCGATGCTTATGAAAGTCTCTACATGGATGCGGAGAAACGTATCTCGTGGAATGAAAGCCGGTCTAAGTCCGTTGCACCCTTAAGGGTAGATCCAGCACTTTCAACGACGGGTGGCTACAACATTAACTCCGACAGCTTCAACGGCGTTGGCTGATGACAATTCAGTTGCCGCCATTTGAGCCGGATAGAGCTTCTTTCGCTCCATCTGCTTCCCCATCTGTGTTCAATGCTTTGCCTGTGAGAGATGGTTGGGGCCCTTTCGCGGATCTTTCGATTTTCACGTCGGCATTGCCTTCAGCTTGCCGGGGTGCGGTTTCTGTTAGGACAAACACTGGTGCCTATAAGATATTCGCAGGCACCGAGACAGCGCTGTATGAACTCAATAACACGGACTACACTTGGACGGACCGCACAGGTACGACAACGCCTGCTGTGCCATCAGGGGACTCATGGTGGTTTGTGCTCTTTGGCGACACTCTTATTTGCGGCAATCTCGGCACTGACACGCAAGTAATAAATATCAATTCCGGTACTGCATTCGCTGATTTGGCTGGTTCTCCTCCCAGGTCAAAATATGCTGTCGTCGCTGGTGAATATCTTCTGCTAGGTCACTTGGATGGTGCGCCGCGTGCTGTGCAGACTTCCGGCCTGGGCGACTCAACGTTTTGGACGCGTGGCAAGCGTGGCTGTAGCCGTCAAACTTTTGCAGACGGGGGCGATGTTCAGGGGCTTATTGGTGCCGAGAACGGGGCAATTATTGCTCAGTTGAACAAGTGGCGTCAGCTCAGCATCGCGGTTTCCGGGGGCTATTCTTACACTACTAGAGAGATAAACCCTGACAGAGGCGTCTTTGCCCCGCGCTCGCTGGTTCAGATTGGTCCCGGTCAGTTCTTTTATTATTCAACAGACGGCTTCATGGTTGGTGTGGAGGGTCGCCCAATCGGTGCTGAGCGCGTTGATAAGTGGTTCAAGGATCAGGTCGACACTTCGCAGTTGACCGCAATCCGCGCCGTCGCAGATCCGTTCAATAAAATTGTGTGGGTGCAGGCTGATCAGGTCGGGTCATCCAAGATTTTGGTTGGGTACAATTGGCAGCTTGATCGTTGGTGTCCGGCTGACATCGATGTCACGGAAATGCTTGCTTTGGCCACGCCTGATGTTTCCTGGGACGGCTTGGCAACGCTCTATACGACTATTGACGAGGTAACGGAGCCTTTCGACTCTCCGTTGTTTGCTGGTGGAATTCCGCGCTTTGGGGCCTTTGACACCGATAATAAGCTTGGGCTGTTCACCGGGGCAGCGCGTGAAGCAACGCTGGAAACTGCCGACATTGAGTTCAATCCGGGTTGGAAGACCCTCTTTCAAGAGGCGCGTGTCTATACCGATGCAACAGACTTTACACTTCAGGTCGGAACTTCTGAATTTCATGGCGGGGACCGCACTTGGAGTTCCGAAATCACGCCATATGCAGCAACGAAGGCTTGTTGGTTTAACAATGAAGGTCGCCTGCATCGCTTGCGCCTGAAAATCGCGGAGGGCGCTGCCTGGAATCATGCTGTTGGCATCGAAGAGCGTGGAAAACGGACGGGGAAAATATGAGAGGCACGCCTTCTGTCTTCGGTCAGGTAGACCCTCCCGTATCTACGAAGCTAACAACTACCGGGCAAACCGACGTATTTGAGAATTCTGCGCAATACTCTCAGACCATCAAGAACCTTATTTTGGTCAATGAGGACACGTCGAATGACATCAAGGTTACGCTTGAGTGGTTTGATGGGTCGGCTGATGAAACGTTCTTCGTCGGGACGATTCCGAAAGAAACGACTGCGAACTTTTTGGACATCCCGCTCTATTTCTCGAACGAAGTTTCGGGACAAAAAATCAAGGCTACAGCCGGGACTGCAAACCAGATCACCGTAACAGTCATCGCAGTGTCTGATTACGGCCAGCAAGGCCAGGGCGGTTGAATATCACGCTTGTTCCGGTTCATCAGATTGATGACGTATGGCCTTTGATATCTGAAGGTTTGAAACGCGCTAGTGTGGCGACGGGTGGGGATATTACAGTCGCTGAGCTTTGGCAGGAATGTAGGCGTGGTTCAGCATTTTTACTTGTTGTCCATGAAGGGAAAAACCCTTGCGGGGCTTCTGTTTGGCGTCCTGAAAATTGGTCAACCGGCCCGAAATTACGGTGCCTTGCTTTGTATGGAGTGAGGCTCCTGAAGTGGATCAGGCCACTTCGCGAGGCGGTCATTCAACTCAAAAATCAATGTGGAGCAACAAGCCTTGTAGCGGAAGGGCTTGAGCGATGGGAGCCGTTGTTCAAGCGGCTATTTCCAAAGGCGCGGCGGATAAGATGCCTCTATGAGGAAAAGGTATAATGGGCGGCAGTTCTAAGAAAACTCAACAGCAAACTCAGAAGACGGTGAACGAGCCTTATAGCGCTGCAAAGCCATTGCTGAACACGGCTATGGGTGATGCGCTCAAAGCGTACAATGATGATGGGCTTATCAAGCCGAACACCATGTCTACCGTTGTTCCGTTCGACAAGAGAACAACTCAGGGCATGAATGCTCTTGAAGCAGCCGCAAACCAGAATATCGGCTCAAAGGGCCTTTCGGGGCAGATGCAAGGCGTTATCAATAGCGGTGGCTTCACAGCTCCCCAGAGCACCGCTGTTGGATACTTTGGCGATGTGACCGCTGGTAACCGCGATGTGGATGCCGGTCAGTCCTTTGCATCTCAAAATCTCTCAGACATCGCCAGTGGAAAGATGCTTGGTGGCGGTGATCCGTATTTTGAAGAGGTGTTGAACCGGGCAGGGGAAGAGGCTCGCTTTGCGGTTGATCGCGGCGCTCAGGCTGCCGGTCGATATGGATCTGAAGATCATTCAGGAAATGTTGCGAGTGAAATAACAGATCTGCAAACCCGCGCTCGATCTGGCCAGTACAATCAGGAACGCGCGGCCCAAGTTGCGGCAACTCAGCTTCTCGACCAGAACAGACTTGCAGATGCCAACATTGAGGCAGGGAATGTTGGGCGACAGATGCAGGGCGCATCACAGATGTTTAATATGGGTCAAACAGGCTTTGGCAATCTGCCAACTGCGTTCCAGAATATGCAGGCACCCGCACAAACACTCACGTCACTTGGTGGTGCATATGAGGACCTCGCAGGACGTGAGTTGAATGATGATCTGCGTATTCAGTCCGAACAGGACAATGAGGAACTTGCAAACATGCAGGCTCTGCTTGGCATAGCGAGTGGTGCTGGCGGATATGGCACGAGCACCGCACAAGCTCAGGTGCCAGTGCAAAATAACGGCTTCTCGAATGCTCTTGGATTAGGGCTAACAGGTGCCTCTTTGCTTAGTGGAGGGTTCTTCTAATGCTTGGATTTTTCGGCGGTCGGAATGAAGCACAGGCTCCAGGCGAAGCGCGTCAAAGTCAGCTCAGGAACTTTCTTGCGCCTGAAGTGGCCCTTCCTGTCGCCGCTGGACTGATGGGCAATCAGGGCAATACACAAAACGTTGCAAATGCGCTGATGATGGCAGGCCCTGCACTTGGTCGACAGGCTGGTCAACGAAAGCAGTTGCAGCAACGCAATCGCACGCTGGAATTTCTGCGTCAGAATTCCCCGGAGATGGCGCAGGCTGTCGAGAGTGGTATGCCTGTCAATGAGGCTTGGAAGTCATATTTGGCTCAGAGGAGGGCTCAAACTCCGGGTACGCCTACTTACAGCAAATCTCCCGTTTATGGCACGGACGCTGAAGGCAATACTGTGCTCGGCACTCTCGGGGATGACGGTTCATTCAAACAGATTGATACCGGTGATTTCAATGTTTCCAGCGGCTTTGAGAAACTTGATACCGGCACAGAAATCATTCTCAGAGACAAGAAAAACGGCCAAGTTATCAGTGTGACGCCGAAGGACAATTTCGGTGCTTCGGAGCAAAAGGCGCTAGGAGCGGCGAGCGGAAAGTCTCAAGCAGAAGCTCAGTCTTCCTATGACAGCATATCCTCCAAAATGCCTGGGCTTTATGAAGTCGTTGACAGGCTCGATAAATTGGCCGAAGACGCGACATACACCCTTGCCGGTCGCGCACTAGACGAGGGCATGAGGCAGACTGGTATGGAGCCTCGTGAATCGGCTGTCGCGCGCGCGGAGTACATTGCGGTTGTAGATAACCAGATCCTACCTCTTCTCAGAGATACCTTCGGCGCTCAATTCACTCAGAAAGAGGGCGAAACTCTCCGTGCGACTCTAGGCGACCCAAACAAGAGCCCAGTAGAAAAGCAAGCTCTCCTGAAGGCATTTATCCAGCAGAAGGAACGTGACCTACAGGCCTTGGAAAGTCGGTTAGGGGTGTCTCCAAATCAACCCGCAATTCCTCAGTCCACTGCCACGCAGCAGGTGACTGTTGACGGGTATACCATCCAGCAGGTGGAGTAATGGCATCATTCGAAATCACGGCTCCTGATGGTAAGAAATATCGGGTCACGGGTGAGAATGCAGAAGGTGCCTTTAAAGCACTTCAGAGCCATCTTTCCGGGGGTGGTGCTCAGCCAGGTAAGGACAGTGACCAATCTCGTGTGTCAGGCGCTGCGGATTCATTCACGCAAGGCGTGACGTTTGGATTTGGCGATGAGCTGACAGCAATCGAGGCGGGGGTCTTAGGAAGAACGCCAGATGGTGGTTGGTTTGACTATTCCAAGTCCTTTGGCGAGCGTTACGACGACGCACTTAAGGCGGAAAGAGGTCAGCAAGACGATTTTAGGAGAGAGAATCCGATAACCGCAACTGCGGCGGAGTTGGCTGGGGGGCTTGCCACAGGCGTCGGGGCGGCAAAGGGTGGCGCGACGATTGTAGGCCGGATGGCAGGCCAGCCACTCAAGAGGCGTATTGGCGCGGGTGTCGTAGAGGGCGGTGCTTATGGCGCGGCATACGGCACTGGAAACGCCGATGAAAATTCCCGTATTGAAGGAGCTTTGAGCGGCGCAGCAACCGGCGCTGTCCTCGGGGGAACTATTCCTGTCGCTGGGGCTGGGGCGAGGAAGCTTGCCGCTCCTATCGCAAATAAAATCGGCAAAGCCCGTAATCCTATCAGCGCGCAAAACAGTGCGGCGGCGGAAAGAATTATGTCTGATGCCAATAAAGCGGGCTTACAGGCAGATGATCTTATCCAAGGTGTGAGAGAGGGGCGATCAATCGGGCAGCAAGATGTGATGCTCGGGGATCTAACAAGGGCAGTGAAACGCCAACCAGGAGAGGGCCGAAAGGTCATCAATGACGCGCTGAATAAAGGATATACGGCAAATAACGAAGCCACTAAAGACAGCGCCATGTCTGGCCTTAATGCGGCTGATAATTTTTATAAATGGCGCGATGGCTTTGCACGGTCGAAGAGTAAAAACGCTAAGGCTGCTTACGGTTCGGCTTTTAAACAAAATTGGGGCTCGAAAGGCCCTCCTTTTGCGCTTGATGGTATTGTTCAATCAGGCCGCATCCCGGCTGAAGCACTTCGATCCGCTCAGAAAATTGCGCAGGCTGAGGGACGCCCCTTCGGCAAGCAGTTAGTCGCGTCGATAGACGATGCGACCGGCGCGGCAACTTTCTCTCGCCTTCCGTCTCTAGAAGAAACTGAACTAATCCGAAGAGGTCTTGCCTCAGCCGCCTCCAAGAACTTCCGATCTGGAGACGGCAGTGTAGGAGCTGCTTACCGGAACCTTGAGCAAGAAATAAGGGGTATTCTCGATGATGCCTCACCGGCATTGAAGAGCGTTCGTAAATCGTATGCAACTGCGTCCCAGATTCAAGAGGCGGCAGATGAAGGGCTTGGTCTGCTGAATAAATCCGCAGATGAAATTGAATACATTGTTTCGACAAAATCAAAGCACGAAATCGAAGCGCTCCGAATGGGTCTTGCCAGCGATCTAAAGCATCGAATTGAACGAGGGCATCTAAATCGAGACGCGGTTAGGCAGGTATTCGGCTCAGAGCGGCAGCGGCGTGCCCTGCAAGCCCTATGGCCTTCCAAAGCTGGCTTTGAGAAGTTCAGAAAGCAGATGGAAAACGCTTCAGAATTTTCCGCTTTCCGACAGAATGTCCAGGGCAACAGCCGGACGCAGCAAGACTTAGCTGATAGTGGCGCATTGGGTGGTGGACTAGGTGGGGCTGCTCGAAACCTTATGGTCGGGAATGTCAAAGGTGCCGCCGTTGATGCTCTAATCTCGTTTAGCGGTCGATTTGTAAATCCTGCGAAAGGACTACCGCCGCAGCAGCTTAAGCGTATGGCTGAGATATTGGTGGAGACAGATCCGACAAAAGTTCAGGCGTTGCTCTCAAAGGCTCAATCCGGCGATCATTCAGCCCATCGGCAATTGGAAGCAGCTATTCGTAGTGCATTGGAAAGCCCAGGTTTCCAGAGAAATGCGACTGTCGGATTAGTGGCGGCTAGCCAGTAACGTACTTGTAGATAAGAAAACCAGCGCCGACGATTAAGGCTCCTATAAAGTCCCAAAAGATTGTTTGACGCTTTTGCTCTTCGGTTGGTTTTTCGCTCATAAGTCCTCAGATCTGCCGCCGCAGAAAACTACCGGAATCAACGCAGAGTTTCAAGGAGAGCAGACATGAAAGTTAAGCTCGAAGCCAATTCAGGTGAATTAGCTATTGATAGGTGTGGCTTTAATGCCTTCAAACAAAGTTTCTATCGCTTGTATCGCTTCCTTTCTACCCGCGTCCGTTTCCATACCGTCGATGCTGATGGTGTAGTTGGACGCCATAATGATTGACTTTTCTTTCTGCTCCTTGAGGAAGCCGATAGGGTCATCGTGGCGTTCAGCGACGTAAATCAATAACTGAGTGTACATACACCTGAGGGCGACAAAATTTCCCGTGTTATGATCTGACACAGTTTTACTCCTTTAAGTTGATTATAATAGCGTTACTACACACGCATTAGGGGTGCAGTGTCAATAAATGAAGGCCGTTCTTCGGAGCGGCCTTTTTCTATGGAGGGTCGTGAATGAGCGTCCTTGATTATTCAGAAACGCGAAGTTCCAATACCGCGATTGATGGTATAGGAATTTCGGGCTCTAACGCTGTTCAGAATTTCGATGATGCCCTCCGCCAGATAATGGCGGACACGGCATCTTCAATCACCCGCTATGTAACGAAGGCAGCGGCATACACTGCCGTGAAGGCTGATTATCGTCAGCTCATTGAGTTCACTGCTACGGCAACTCTAAGCCTCACCACCGCATCAACGCTAACAAGCGGTTGGATGTGTATTGTAAAGGCGAATGGCGGCGATGTGACGATTGATCCGGCAAGTTCGGAGCAAATTGATGACGCAGATACTAAAGTGTTGCCAGATGGGTCATATGCATTCGTTTACTGTAATGGGTCTGCGTTCATTTCGATTTCTCTACCGCCCATTCTTGACGATATACTCGCTCTCACTCCTACAAACGGAAGCGCTATTGTTGGAAACGGAGCGACTTGGGGAACCTTAGCTCTTGGTACTGCTGCAACAAAAGACACCGGAACTTCTGGAACAAAGATACCGCTTCTAGATGGCGACAACACCCACTCCGGCACAAACTCTTTTTCGAACAACGTGTTCATCCAGAAAGACAGCATCGCTGCTGAGCAAGAAGTTTTTCGGGTTCGTGATGATCACACTACATCGGGCTCAACAGGAAATGTTGTTTCCTCAATTACACGTCAGAACAGCCCCACGAACTGTCTGATTTTTGGGAACGATGGCAACAACGCAGCTTTAATTGGTGCCAACAACAACGCCCTTCGTGTTGGAAAGTGGGTTTCTGGAGTTTTTACAGAGTATTTGAACATTAGCACGTCTGGTGTTGTGGATTTGGATGGCTCCACTTCATTCAGGGCACCACCTGTCTATGACAAAACAACAAGCCAGTCAGCGAATGTTTACGTCGCGTCCGGGTCCGGCAACGAGCTACAGCGTTCGACTTCCTCAAAACGGTACAAAAGAGAAATTGAAGATATCGAATTTGGCTACTCCAAGAGAGTAGTTGAGGAGGCGCGGCCAGTTTACTATCGATCAAAATGTCAAGCGGATAAGCCGGACTGGTCTTTCTGGGGATTAATTGCTGAAGAACTAGCCGAACTTGACCCTCGACTAGTTCAATGGCGGGAGGAAGGCGAAAAACATTTTGCTGAAGGTGTGATGTACGACCGTTTAGTTGTTCATCTCATAAAATATGCGCAGCACCTAAAGGACCGAATAGAAGTCCTAGAACGTCAAGCTTAGTTGCGTTGAATTAAATCTCCCCAATACGCCCTTTGAGGCGGTTTTTTCATATCTGACAACCGGCGCAAATGCCGGAAATAGGTGAAACATGCTTACGACCAGTAAGCGTGGCAGAGACTTTATTGCCACGCACGAAGGCGTTGTTCTGCGCGCATACAAGGATGTGGTTGGCATCTGGACCATCGGCGTAGGGCACACAGCGCGAGCAGGGGGCATAAAGCCCAAGCCAGGAATGAAGATCACCCATGAGCAGGCCATGGATCAGCTCGAAGCGGATCTTAGGAAATTTGAAGGACGCGTGCGAAAGCAGGCTTGCTTTGATAACCAACATTCATTCGACGGCGCGACTTCGTTCGACTTCAACACCGGGCGCATTCACAACGCGACTTGGGTGAAGCGTTTCCGTGAAGGTGAGCTAACTAGAGCTGAAGAATCCATAATGCTATGGGTGAAAGCTGGTGGCCGCAAAATTCGCGGGCTTGTCAATCGCCGTAACGCGGAGCGTCGGCTGATCTTCTATGGAGACTATGGCCACATAAAACATGCAGAAGGCCAGCGCCGATCTGAGCCGCTCGACATCCTACCTAGAGAACAGGACCCGATGGTGAAAGAGGCGCAGGAGCTTCTAACTGCTCGCGGGTTCAACCCAGGCGCAATCGACGGCTGGTGGGGAAGGAATACTAAGGGTGCACTTCTCGAATATCAGAAGACACACCCGCATTTGACCAATGACGGCATTCTTGGCCCGGCCACAATGGCGCAGCTCCGTCGTGACGCTCTGGTGGTTAAGGACACGATGCAGAAGGGCGGCGGAACTGTCATCGGCTCCGGGGTGCTGTCCTTCTTCTCCGGGCCCCCTTGGCAATGGGTTGTTCCAACTGTTTTTGTGATGGTTCTTCTGTATTTTGGTTGGCGCAACCGCGATCTTATCGCCGCTCGCCTCAACAAGCTTCTGGGTCGTGAGGTGGATTGATGTGGTGGCTTAAGAGCCTGATTGATATTCCGGGTGCGTTGGCCGATGCCTACGCGGCCAGGGAGTCCGCTAAGACTGAGCGGGAACGCATTCGTTGGGACGAACGGGTGCGAAAGCTTGAGGCTCGAAAGGAGAGTATTCTCCAAGCCCAAAAAGACCCGTATGAGAGATGGGTTCGCATCGGCTTTGCCTTCCCCTTTGTTGTCTACATCAACAAGCTAGTTCTCTGGGACAAGGTGCTAGGACTTGGTGCGACTGACCCACTCTCTGCTGACCTCACACAAATCATGATGATCGTAATTGGCGGCTACTTCGTTGACACTGTGGTGCGGAGGGTTATGCGCCGATGACGGACAACGAGCAGTCCCGCATTGCTGTGCTGGAAAACGAAATCAAACACCTGCGCGAAAACATGGAGAAAATGTCCCGCAGGCAGACTGAAATGTACGATCTGATGATGCAGACAAAGGGAGGATGGAAAACACTTGCGATATTAGCCGGTATCTCAGGTCTGTTTGGTGGCGTTCTGGTCAAACTAGCCCCACTGCTTTCCCATATTCCAAAATAGGAGGCTGACCATGCCCCCGCTATTCCTGCGTTTCTGCGCCGCAATCATCGCTGGCGCAATCATTGGCCTATGGATTCACCCAGCCAATGCACTCGGGTTCCCAATCCCTCAGCCTAAAGGCTGCGTTACGTTCTGGGATTCTGCAAAAGCTCTCCGAATTGCCCAGCATCATCCATTCTCTACCGGTCGTTATTTAAGTGACTCGAATTTTGTTTTATTTGGCGTTCGTGATGGCGGTGGCGTCATGCTGAGGCACTCAGATAGTTGCTGTCTCATATCGCTTTCTATCGCGCCCAGGATGGCCTTACGTCTCCTTGCAGATCAGGAGAGCGCTTGATGCCGACACGCCCTCTATCAAATGAAGTCCTTCAGAAAACTATCGATGTCTACATTGCATCTATGCGTAGCTGGACAGATTCAGCCAAGAAACTAGGCATCGCCAGATCAACACTCGAACACCGATTGAAGGTCGCCAAGCGTCGAGGCATGCTTGGTCCAATGCCTAAAGCTCTGGATGGCTTTGAGGTCAAAGAATATTCCGAACAGATTGGTAAGAATGGAGAGGTAAAAAGCCGCTCGACCAAATACTCCCCTGAGGGCGGCGGTCAGTTTGAAGTTCCCGACGGATACAAGATCAAAGGCGAAAGCGTCCTCACGGATGCTGACGGCCAAATTCGCGCAAGATGGGTAAAGACTAAAGAAGGCGAAGAAGATCCGCTCCAAGTCGCATCAGTGGTTCGCGGAGCATTTGAGGGGTTCGTAGCTAAATCTCCCAACATCTGGCGTTTGAAAGACCACGATGAGGACTCTCTGACCGTGTACCCTCTCGCGGATTTCCATCTCGGTATGTTCGCTTGGTCGAAGGAAACTGAAGGGCCGGATTGGGATCTCAAGATTGCAGAGAGAGTACTGACAGAAACGTTTCAAGAGCTTGTGGAACGAGCGCCCAAAAGCCGCAAGGCTGTCATCCTGGGTCTTGGCGACCTAATGCATGCTGATAGCCACAAAAACCAAACCCCAGGCTCAGGCAACATCATGGACGTGGATACGCGCTACCAGAAGGTTTTGCCGAAACTCTGCGATATCATCATCCAATGCACCGAGTTCGTCCGTCACAAGCATGCTGAAGTGGAGGCCGAGTTTAAGGCGGGCAATCACGACCCAGCCTCAACCGTTGCCATCAGAACGGGTCTCGATCTCTATTACCGCAATGACAAGCATATGACCGTAAACACATCGCCATCGCCCTTTTGGTGGCATGGGTTCGGCGTGAATATGCTGTGTGGCACACATGGAGACGGAGCGAAGATCAAAGACCTTCCAGGCATCATGGCAAGCTACAAACGGGAGATGTGGGGCTCGAGTAAGTCATGCCACGCCTTCACCGGCCATGTGCATCATGAGCTGTGCACGGAAAAGGACGGAACAAGGGTTTATTCCCTGAGAGCGCCGATACCCTCAGACGCTTGGCACAGCGCAGAAGGTTACCTGTCTGGCAGGTCTATGTATGGCTTTCATTTCCATAAGGATAAGGGATCTACAGGCCGCAGTGAGGTCGAAATACTATGAGCGAGCCACACGAATTTGGCACTATCCGCAAAATCTCCGGTACGAAGACATATGAGCTGACAGTTGGTCCACACAGACATGTACTGGCTGAATCAGCATTCTACGGGATTTTGAAGAGCGGAACCGGGATTGAATTTGGCAGCAAGGAAGCGCGTGCAAACTTACGGCAGCATCGTGAGAGAAAAGCACGAGAACAAAACCCGTAATAAGTTGCGTATCTTCTGCAACTAATTTCCAGATGTTCGACACATTCCCCTCTTGTGTTCACGGTGTGACGGGCCTTTCCGCTTACTGTTTCGGTTCGGGTGGTTTGCCGTGTCCGCGATAGAGCGGCGCAGGGCCAAATTCCCAGTGGCTTTCACCGCCGCAAACGCCGCAGGTGAAGGTGTCGAAGAATGGGTTTTCCTCGCACGTTTTCATTTCGTGTTTGCCGTCAGTTTCAACGCACTGATGACACCACGGGCAACGGCGGATCATCCCCCAACGCTTTAAAAGCCGGTCAATAAGCTTCTTCGTTGTCCAATTGTGGAGACGCTGCACGAAATCTGTTTTCGGCACGTCCTCTTTGGGCTTCCAAAGCATGAGGGGCCTTTCGAGTCACTGTTTTGAGGGAGGGGCGGGAAGCGGCATCCAGTGGGACGGCATGGAGTCAATGACCCAGCCAGCTTGCCCATTCTCGGTGAACCGTCGTCCGTGCCCGTTGTAGTCAGAATGATGATACGCAATCACGACCTTGCCGCGCCAATGGTTATCGGAGTGATGCATCACAAGAACCTTTTCTTCTATCGGCGCATTCTCCATGTCAGTTCGCCAATCCATCACAGCCTCCTATTTAAGCGCGAGTGCAAGCAGGTCATGCGCCTTCTTCAGATGCTCGCGGTCGATATTGTCTTTGATGTCGTGAAGCCCGTACCAGACCACCGCACCAAGCTCTTTGTAGGCTTGGTCAAGCAGCGCGCGCCGTGTCGTGGCCGGTGCCTCTTCTAAGTCGATGTCGGACATGACGGCCTCAGTTTTCGATTTTTCGGGAAGCGCGAAAACGGCCCCCGGCAAGCTTGTCAAATTCTTCGAAAGCCTCTTCCAAATCCGGGTCGTTTATCTCGCTCACGGTATCGGATACCGCCTGCAATTGGATTTCGAGTTGCGCCCACCAATC
The DNA here is from genome assembly GCF_947499295.1 of uncultured Roseibium sp. Lineage (GTDB taxonomy): Bacteria > Pseudomonadota > Alphaproteobacteria > Rhizobiales > Stappiaceae > Roseibium. The sequence goes on along the minus strand of NZ_CANMNP010000025.1, from coordinate 17,481 downwards.
CGGGTCAGCAGCGCTATTCGCTCGGTCCGTTCCAGTGCATGTTTTCATGGCAAGGGTCCTCTAATTGTTGAGTTTGCGATTGAGGGCGGAAAGCACTTCGGCAGTCTCTTCGCAAAGCGTGCTGTCCCCGTATTCTTGAGAGATATCGACGCGCTCTGTTTTTCCCTCGTGCTCATATTCCATAGTCAGCCCTTCGGCCTCGCACTGCCACTTGTGATGCGTCGCAAGGATGTCGCGTGCCCGTTCAAGCAGCTTGGCATCTTTGATCATCGCATCAATGTCGACCGGCTCTGTGCACCGGCAGGTTGGGCAATCGTGCTTTTTTGCTGCAATGCTCATGATCAACCGGGCCTATTGAGTCACTGTTTTGAGGGATAGGCGACTGCGGTGTCGCCCCATTCATCACGTAGCTGGATAGGCTGACCGTTCTGTAGCTCTTTGACAGCTTCGGTGATCGCTTGCGAAGCGTGATCTCGTTCCCTTTCAAGGTAGAGAATTTTAGCCTCAAGCTCCGCTACACGACGGACGTGAACCCGAGTGTTGTCTCGAATGTCACTCACCAGCCGGATTGAATTCTTCTGCTCTTCACTCATCTGCCGGGCCTTTCGAGTCAGAGATTGGCGTGGATCTTGTTCCCGCAGACGGGGCAATTAACTGAAATGAAATTACCGTCTCGCTGGTCTTGCGTAACGACGCCCTCAGAACGCTGAAATTTGACCTCGGTTCCGCACTTGTGACAGGTGCCGAGATAGAACTGATCTTCGGGTTTCACGCCGCGTTTAAGGATTTCCATAGCGGGCCTCAGTTTGGGGTTTCGTCTCTATCCTTCCGGTGCATGTATTCACGCACCGAATTTCGATTTGCTTCCAGCCGGTTTGCAGCTGCAATGATTGAGCGGTCTTTCGCCTTCTCGCCGAATGACCGCAAGCGGCCTGCAAGGTTGAACATGTCGAGGTCGAGCTTGTTAGCTATCTGCTGACGGTCTGTGCGCTGCATCGTTCAACGGGCCTTTTCGCTTACGCTTTCGGTTGACGGCATTGCTCACCAAGAGCAGCACCACAAGTCATGCATTCCATGTTCTGCGGATCACCGTCTCCGGTCTCGCAACGCCTCCGTTCGAACCAAGGGTCAAAGTCTCCAGGCGCACCATCGCCTACAAAGCTTTTCAGGTGCTCGCCAGCTGAGCGAATTGCGTCTTCGTCTTCGGTCGTGAGGTTTGGCTCACCAGAGAGGCATTCGTGCTCAATGGTCAGGATCGGCTCACCCCATTTCATGACGGTCACTGCATAGCCTTCGCGCATGACGGGTCTCCGTGTTCAGTCTGTGCGTTGGTCTACATGCACGTGCTGCGGTATCGCTTTGTAACGTGGATTGTTGGTGATGAAGCGATCTTTGACATACTCGGCGTCTTGCGGCTCAGCGTAGTAATACGTGTGAGCGTAGAGCGTCATGTTGAGCTTGGCTTCAAACACGCTGATGTCATATTTCGTAACCATATCAATAACCTTTCCGCCCGAGGGGCCTCTAATTGCTGTTACAGTTCATGGGTCTGAATTCGATCAGATCCCGGTTTTGTCACGCAGCTTTCGCCGCGATCTGTTCCTTGACGTATCTGCCCCATTGAGAGGCGATTGCATCGGCCATTCCCGGCGTCATTTCAGAGCGTTTCATTCTGCGCTCTTCAGGGTCTTTCGTTGGTCTGGCATGGTGGACTTCCGGGCGTGCTGTTGAGCCGTCCAGCGTGCCGGTGCGTTCCAGCTTAGGAAGTCCTTTGAGCCACCAGCAAGTTGCCTTCTTGGTGTTGTCTCGACCATTCTCATCAGTGCCAAAATGCCAAGGCTGCACAGTCTGGTTTGGCTTGCCGATCATGAGTTGCGCATAGCCCAACATCACCGGGTTTTCCCAAGCGACAAACGGGATCGGGCAGGTTTCCATGTGTTGCCAGAAAGCCCATGCATCCCGGCCCATTTTCAGCCAGCGATCCTCGTTCAGTCCGCCATTCTTCGACATGTTGAGAAACAGGTGCTTTGCGCCTGAATTCGCCATGTATGTGCAGGTCCGATGGAATATTGCGAGGTCAAAACCATCGTGCTGGATGTCTTCCCAATTACCCTCGTAGTGCGGGCCGGGAACAAGTGACGGCTTCATGTCGCAGGACATCGCATCGTGACCGTAACGAATGAATGCATCCCTGATTTTTCCAGTGAATTCGCCTCCGATCAAAACCCGCATCATAAAGTCCTTGAAAAACTTAACTTGTATTTTTCACACTATTAATATACACACTTCGTTAACGAATGCAAATAATTTGACATTCAATTTGGAAATTCGGCATTGTGAGCGAATGGAGAACACTGACAGGCCAAAATATTTCGCCATTCGTATGGATCGACGGGTGAAGGTGAAGACACAAGAACAGGCGGGAAGGGCCAAGGGTTATGACCCTGACTTCTTCGTTCGCCTGGACAAGGATGGCGTTGAGGCGCTGATTGGACCTGCTGGTCCAGACGGTGCGTCGCCACTGCTCAGACGAGGGTATCAGCTTGGTATCTACCGATACGATCTGATCGCGCCGCTCCGGTCTGAGAAATATGACCGGACACCGCGCAAGGTGCTCAAGGAAGCAACTGACCGTCTGCTTGAAATCGGCGTGTTCCTTGAGGAAATCGACAGCGGCAGGACATGCAAAGACGAAAACGGCGTCTATCTGATCTATGCTGATGCGGTTGACCGGTTGGCAGGGAATACAGGCACTAGCCGGAAGCGGGGCAGGCCGAAGAAAGCCCGTTCTGACGAGGACATTGCAGCCGCTAAAGCGATTTGGGAAAGCAACAAATATGCTTCCAATCAAGAGGCGGTTGCAGCGATGCCGGGTGGTGATTGGAACCTAGCTGAGGCCAATGAACGGTTCGGCGGATCTGGTCGCCAAGGTGGTAGACGAAAGAAAAAGTAAGGAGCGGATGCGTGGAATTTGAGATTGAAAAACAGGCTGCTGAGGCCCTGGGCGAAATGCTTACGACAGAAATGCAGCGCGCCTATGAAAACCCTCTTGGCCCGCGAACGTGGTTCTATGGATGGGAGCGACGGGCCGCTCAATGGTTGATTGCCTACCGTGAACGGCACCCCGGCGCGTCCGTCGGTAACGATTGGGTCCCGGCGTTTCTTGAGTTGAACAAAGAGGCGATCATGTCGGAAGGAGTAAAGATAGATTTCAATCTACGCGAGGATAGACTTCGGAAATTGGGGCTTTAACAAAGGAGCGGACGCCGTGAGTGATTGGCAAGACATATCGACCGCACCAAAAACCGGTGAGGCGTTCTTGATCACGACCGCAGGGCCGCAGATTGATATCTGTTGGTGGGATGGTGACGAGTTCCGGGACTATTCCCATAAGCAAAAGATCAAGCACGAGTGGCCTTACATGGTGGCATGGAAACCGCTCGATAAACCGGCTGATGTGTACGCCTTCGAGCCGAAAAACTGTGACTCATAAGGAGCCAGAACAGTGTTTGATTGGTTCAAATCCATGTTCGAGAAGCCGAAGAAATGGCGGCTTACTCCGAGGGCGGACGGGACCTACATGCTGGAAAAATGGAACCCCGTTTTCGAGACTTACTTTGCAGAGGAAGCTGGTATCCGTGACCAAGAACATGCAGATGAAGTGATTGCAAACCTTGAGAGGGAAGTCACCTACAGAGCGTGACTCATAAGGAGCCGATGCATGAGCCATTTGCCGGAAAACTGGCGCGAAACTCCCGACGCTCATGGCTGGGTGCCGGACCCGGAAAACCCGGTTCGGATCGTATGTGCTGCCAACAAGGCGGCAGACGGCACAATCTTCTGCGGCTCCCGGCATGCATCCAATGCGATGTTCTCCCAGATGCAAGCTGCTGGTGTTCAATACCACGAGACGGAAGATGGTTTCATTGACCAATATGACCGCTGGTGGAGCAGGCTCCAGGCTTTCGAGATTATGGCGACCACCGGACAACCTATGCTGCACGCGGGAGAGTGGGGTGTAGAGTTGTATTCGGAAAATCTGTACTGAAACGAAGGAGCGGATGTGATGGCAGATAGTAGCCCCCGCTATTACAATGGATACCATTGGGCACCGGTTCCAGGCGGTTATAGTGCGTTCGGGTCAGGCCCACACTCAACCATGGAAGAGGCAAACCAAGCTTTGAGAAAAATGCTAAAGGCCAGTGGCTACGAGCCTCCGAAATGGTGGCAGTACTGGCGTTGGGGAGAAAGATCCCCGAAATTTTGGGGCAAGGGGTAACTTACAGAGATGAACGGCGCAGTTTTATTGATGTGTGCTTCACTGGTGGCCGTGGACGGCGACTCTGTGAAATGTGACGGCGTGAACATGCGAGCAATGGGCCCAGGTGCTCCGCATGTATCCGGTTTTGATACGCCGGAAATGAACAGACCCAAATGTCAGCAAGAGCTTGAACTTGCCAGGGCAGCAAAAGCCCGCATGCAAGAGCTTCTGGAAACCTCAGGTGTGAAGGTCTGGGATTCTGGAGAGATCGACACTCCGAGGTACAAACGCCCTCTGGTTTGGGTTGAATTGCCTGATGGGCGAACAGCCGGTGAAATTCTTATTGCAGAAGGTCATGCCCGTATCTGGACGCCTGGATACAAAGCCGATTGGTGCGACTAATCCTTTTTCTTCATAAGCCCTAAATACTGCTCTCTGTGATTTCTATAAGGATAGACTGGTCTTGCCTGAATGTAGGATCGGTTTGAATTTCCGCACCGCGCACATTTGAACCTGTAGAGCTTCGGAAGCTCTGGAACCAGATCGATATCCCGGAACCTATCAAAGCTCACTGGCGATATGTTCTGACACACAAGGCAGTGAATTTCGATTCTAGTGCAGTTTTCACGCGCCCAGGCGATGGAGATCGGATCTAGTGGGGGTGATGACTTGGCCAACCGGTAGGACCGCAATGCGCAACTTCATGGAATAGGACAGCCTCAGGGTATGTCCCATATGCAGGGCGGTCAATCACCACGACAGTGCATCGGAGAGGATTGGGCCACCATCTGGCACAGCCGCGCGGTTTATCCGTTTTAGGCGGCATATCTATTTTTCTGCATTCCTCACCCACCTTGTCAGGATGGACGGTTTTTACATAGAGAGCCCCTTTGTAGGTTCCGACGAACCTTGCAGGCGGGTCCCATCGGGCACCGTCGATGCGCTTGTCGTATGCATGAGCGGGAACGGAAACAAAAAGACTTAGAAAAACCAAAATGAAAAGACGCAAGCCCGTTTAGGGTGCGGGGCACCGACGAAATTCTATTGCAGAATCAATACCCGTATTTTTGGATCTGACCAAGGTGCGGGGAGGAAAAGTGCAATAAAATCAATGGCATTTACATACCTGCCGGGGTCGCCACTTTTCATTCTACTTTTAAGGGACATGCCAGGCGGTATTCCGCTCCGGTCCCAATCTTTGTTTTTAGAACAATTTTACCAAAAAAAAATGCCGCACGCCGAAAAGGCGCGCGGCAAGATGTTGCTGCTTCCAAGGTGGACCCGTCAGGCGTTTTCCGACTTGGACGTTTCCACACTTTGTTGCCCCACCATAAGCGGTGTGATCTTCGTCTTCAGGAGGCTGTCGAGATCCTCAGTTCCATCTTCCAGCGACTGCAGAGCCATGTCGAGGAAGTAGGAGCAGAAAGTCCGCCCGTCCTTGTCCGATTCCTTCTTGGTGTACCGGATCATGCGTTTAATCGCTTCAACTGCCGGTTCCTGTTGGGATTCGGTAAGGTCCGGTTTGCTGACTGTCTTTGACATTTTACTACCCACCAGTATTCGATTCGCCGTTTGCAGCTTCGCGCTGCGGTGACCATCCATATAAATCATGCTGTTGCGGCGTGAAATAAGCGTGATAAGCTATTACTGTGTTTGCGGTTGCGTATTATCCGCGGTTGCGTGGCCACGACAAAACCGATGCTGATGATCAAATACGGGGAATTGATGGCAAAGGCGTATTGTTTCGCTTGCCTAGGACGGCCCTTGCTGATGAGCAAGGACTTGGAGCCGGTTGCAGTCAAGACCCGTAAAGCCTTGGCAATCATGGCTTACCTGAGCCGAATGAGTGGCCTCACTGCACCCCGTGAAACCCTGGCCGATCTGTTGTGGAGTGGCACCGACAGGCACAAGGCCATGCAGTCCATGCGCCAGGCGTTGAGACAGCTCAAAACCGCTGAGGAAGCCGCAGGCGTCGATGTTGTGCGTTCTTCGCCTGGGCATGTTCAGCTTGAGCCTTCCGCTTTCTACACCGATTTGGATGAAGTCATGGGCCTGCTCGAAAAGGGGCGCGCTTCTGATTTTCGTGAAGCCACAGATTTGTGGCGAGGCGAGTTTCTGGCAGGTTTTGAGGACATTGATCCGGAACTTAACGACTGGATCCAAGTCGAACGCGAACGCGTTCGTTCTGAAGTTTCGACAGCCGCTTTTCGGCATCTCGACGAGTTGTCCGTTGACGACGGTGGACAGAAAATCGAGGCTGGAGGCAAGTTCCTCCTTACCATAGACCCTGCGTTTGAAGCTGCTCACCGTTTGCTCATCCGGCTGTACAAGAAGCTCGGACAGCCTGAACGCGCAGAACAGCAGTTCAAGACCTGTGAACGCGAAATGCGCCTTCATCTAGATGCGGAGCCGGATGAAGAAACCAGAGCGCTTTTGGTCGCGGAAGAACCCGATGGTCAAAGAGCCGGATTTTCGCACCGTCCTGGGGACATAGGCGCGACCCATAGCGTACTCTCTAACAACGAAGAGATCGTCAGGCTTCCAGAGATCTCAATCATTTCCTCATCGCTTCATAAAAAGGGTCTGAACGACGCAGTTCATCTTCGCGAGGAGATTGTTTCAGGCCTGTCTTCCTTCAAGTCTTTCGACCTTTATGAATCAGAGTATTTTGGCGAAGAAAACTTTCCAAAACCGACACTGGTTCGTGGTCATGAATTGGGCAGTTACCTACTGCGATTCAGGCATGACGAACGCAGTGGTAAAATAGCAATCCAGTTCGAAGATCGCGGCAATGGGCAGATTGTCTTCAATGAAATCATTGACCTCGGTCTCTGGGACGGTATTGCTCCGGCAGCTAGTCAGGTTGTGAGCAGGGTCCATTCCGTCGCAACGATGAGACTGAGAAACCCTACAAACACTTCAATTTTTGCGCGCTGGTGCCAAGCTGAAGCATTGCTTTGGGATTTCACGCCTCAATCTGATGAGAAGGCAATGCGCTTGCTCAATGATTTGGAACGGTCAAATAGTTCATTCTCGCTGATCTATTCTGGTAAGGCGTCAATTATCATGAAGCAGGAATTGCATTTCCCGCTAAATGACAGAACAACACAAGATGGAATGGGTGGTCTGCTGAACTTGGCTGAAAAGGCAATCGTCCTGGATCCTTGGCAGGCTGCGAACCAACGAGTCTACGGGTGGGCCTTGATATTGTCCAACATGCCCGCTGAAGCACGGCGTGCATTCCAAAACGCAGGTCGTTTGCGGTCTTCTGACCCCGCCAATCTTATGTCGGTGGCCGAGGGCCTGGCGTTTTCTGGTGACGTGGACGAGGCGCGCGCGACTGCTGAACGGGCCTTTAACCTGTTCTCGTTTGTGCCTCGTGTCTTCTATGAGTATCTCGCTAACATCTACTTTGCGTCGGATGACTTTGAGAGCGCAATCACGCAAATTGAACGCGGTGCTGGCATCAGTGTCGGTGGTTTGACGACTCGTGTTGCGGCGCTGATTTGCTCTGGAAGAGAGGAAGAAGCGTTACAGACACTTCAACGTTTCACAGACCAGAGATCTGCCTTGCTGGACAGTGCGCCTGAATTCACAGCAGACCCAGTCACATGGCGAACAAGAGTAAATTTTTTCCAGGACAAAACTGTTCGCCAAAATTTTGACAAGGGGGCGGCTCTTGTTCAAAAGTTTCTATTTGAAGGAACAGGGTAGAAAAACCTACTGCAGCAATCTGCCCAGGTCAGAAAGATATTGAGGATTGGATTGCGCCAGTTTTTTGCTGTTTAATCGGAAAGGCAGCGCAATTGTCGGCAGGTCGGCTTTGCCTTCCACGACTTTGAAGTTTAGAAGTTCAGTTGCTTGTGCAGGAAGCCCGATTTCCGAAAGCATTTTGTTAGGATTTTCAAATAATTTCTTTTTGAGAGTTGGGTCCAGTGACGCCTTTGCAAGCAACTCACCCAAAGCCTTCGCATTTCTTTTATAGTGTGGAAACCTGGCCATTAGACTAACCTTTTGCCAGCAGCCACCCGGACACTATTGCCCGGGTAACAGCGCTGTTGGACTAAATATTACTCAGGCAAATCTTCATAGTAGCAGCTGCCCAACGCAGCTTTGCCGAGCTCTTCGAAATAGGTTTCGTCGCCTGCAGCAACTCGGGCGGCGTCGATTTCAGCCGGAATGACCAGGTGAACCGTGTCGGCGGTGTCCGCAAACAGCTGCACGTCTGAAGCGGCACCCAGTTCGCTAAGAACGGCCTTCGGATCATCAATCAACTTGGCGCGTTCATCGGCATTTTGAATGATTGCACCAAGTTTAGCACCGAATTCCAGGTCTCTGTGAAAAGTAGTTTTGGCGTGCATAGTGAGCCTCCTGAAGTTAAAATTGCACCGCGTTTCGTTAAATGGTGGGATGGTCACGCGGCTATTTGAAAATCAGTCAAACTTTAGTAAAAGTTGGTGGGTAATTTAACTTTACTAACGCTTGACTGATTTCGAGAATTACTAAATTCGATTTTAAGAAATGGCTCAATAGTAACTCAAATAATCTACAAGTGCTGCAATTATAGGGTGAAGCAAAGTATCCTTCGGATACTTAAATTTAGATGGTGGGTGTGTATGGAAGGAAAGTTGGACGGGTCCAAAAACCCGCCTGAGTGGCGAGACATGCCGGAGGAAATTCTCTCCGGTCTCCTGCGGGTCGGGTTGTTGCGTCGCGGGTCTGGTGCTGAAAATGCCGATTTCCAAATTGCCAACCAAAGCCTCTCCCTATTCTTTCCGTTTCTGATTTCTCACGACGTCAAACTCGTCCCGATGGACATAGAGTCCTGTCCTGTAGCGTTCTGCACAGGACTGTTGAATTTGATTGAAGATGTTGAAGGTGAGGAGAAGGCGGCATCTCTAGCTCTCCCCGGTGGCGGTCAAGGCTGGACGCATCAAGATGCAGCCATGGGTTGCATTGGTGAATTGGCTGAGAGGGTAAGTCTTTGGACTCGTGGGTATAAAGACGGAAGAGTTTTTTTAGGAGATGAAGAGCAACCAAAAGTAGCGTTTGTGGACGTGATCGGGCTCAGTGACAGTCAGGAGCGTGCGGCGAGGGAGAGACTGCAAATGGAGGAGCGGGGTTCGACGCATGACGCAATGTGCTGGGAAGGTCTTTCTCGGAAGCGTGTATTGCTTAGAAACCTTGCAAACAACGACACATTTCCGTTCCCCAGTATCGGAATATTGTTCAAGGAATTGGAGCAAATAACTGGTTGCAGCTTGTCCTTCGCTTCCAGCGCTGGCTGCGCTGTATGGCCGACTTTGAAAGGCGCTCGCGAAAGGGCTTTGAAGGAGTTGGTGGAAAGAGATGCTATCGCTCAGGCTTGGTACAACCGCCTGGGGATAACTCTCTTGAGAGAAGGTTTTTTGAGTGAGATTTTGCGTGGTTCGTTGCTCGAATTTTTAAACCAAAGATCACGGCATTGGTGTGTCTTTTCGGTTGAAACCGACTTGGAGGTCCACGTCGCCTTGGCCGTTTCGCACAATGGTTCGGGTGAGCACTGCGTGATTGGTTCGGCAGCAGCTGGTACGCTTGTCGAAGCCAGCGAAAGCGCGCTGCAGGAAATGCTCCAGGCCGAGAATTCACTTGCCCTGATGGATAGGGCTTATCCAGTTCAACCAGAAAAAATCGGCTCGGCTTCGCGAGTGCCCCGCCAATTGGCCTATGCCCGCAATCGGTCGATCTTCAACGATCTGCCCCTGGAAAGTGCAGCGATAGCAGATGAGAGCCAGGCCGTTTTAAGTTTTTCCAGCGACGACCTGTTGCAAAGCTGCTTTGACCGTAATCTGCGTATCTTCGAATTCGATGCCACGCGTGAGGACCTGAAAATTCCCTGTGTGAAGCTCGTTTCACCAGACCTGTGTACGTGGGAACCACGATTTGGCAAAAGGCGCCTCTTTGAAGGCGTTGTTGAGCGTGGTTTGCGGGCAGTACCGGCAACTGAAGCAGAGTTCGCCTCGCGACCTTTTCCGTTTTAAACCGACTTGAGATACTCGATTGACAGGGCAGTGCACTGAGGATATTTAAAATATGACATTTGCACTCAGGTTTAGTGCGGCGTCAGGGCGGCTTCTTAGTTGTCCAATCTCTGGAAGAAACTCATGGTGGGGGTAACCCCGCCATTTTTTTCTTTCATGGATTAGGGTTCAGGGTCTTGAATCCTAACGCGCCGTTGGTCGGCCATCCTCATTTGGGCGCGACAGTGTCATGACCCAGAAATTTCGCCATTTCCCGGTGTTGCGATTGGTTCGCGCAATGCCGACACGGGTCACATATGGATTGAGCAAGTTCTTGTTGTGCCCCTCAGACCCTTGCCATCCGCGGAAGGCGGCATTCAGATCCGCATATCCAGCGCCGAGATTTTCTGCCCCCGCATAATTGGCGTATCCGGCTTTATCCAGTCTTTGAGACAGGCCGAAAGCACTGTGTGCCCATGTGTCCATGCTGTCGCGCTCGGCAATGTGGCGCGCCATGGCCTGTGACACGGAATCAAGTTCCGGATCGTGACGCAGTGGAGGGCGTCCGTTCTGTTGCCGGTAGGCGTTTATCATCGACAGTATCTGAGATTTGTCGACAGCCTGATCGGTTAGAACGGTCTTGTCTTCAAGTTCGTTGCCGCCTGGCAAAGCGCCGCATGCCGTCAGAACAAAAGCCAGAACGATGAACATGCCGGGCAACAGGCTGTTTTTTTTCGCACGGGCATTTCTCATCATGTTTCGTCACCCGGCCATACGACACCCTCATCGGCAAAGAAATGATGGGGCCCGGGGAACGCTTCAACATAGGCCATGTGAGAAACCACGCCCGTCGCTTCAGAATGGTAGTGAAGAAAATAGGCCGGGGGTTCGAAATTGAACAAGGCGGGCCCGTTTTCTGTCAGGTCGAGGACAACTTGATGGCCGGTACTGGGGGCAAGCGTCATCACCTTGCCGGCGAAACTGGCAATGATTGGCCGGTGAAGGTGACCACAGATGATTCTTTCAACATGTGCATGTGGCGCTATGACCTCCGCCAGAGCGTCCGCGTCAACCAGACCCATGTTGTCCATGTGAGCGATGCCGGAAAGTGCGGGCGGGTGGTGCAGGGCAAGCAGTGTCGGAACCTGTGCTTCCTTCAATCGGGAATCCAGCCATGCCAGTTGCCAGGGGCCGAGCTCACCTTTCGGGCTGCCAGGCAAATGACTGTCCAGCGCGATCAGTTGAACATCGCAAACTTTTGCCGTGTAGCAAATTTTGCCGTCACCTGTTTCGGAAATACCCGGAAAATTGCTCATTTCGCGCCGCATTCCGCTGGTGCTGTCATGATTTCCGGGCAACAGGAAGACCGGCATGTCGAGACGCGAAAGGAGCTCTCGTGCAACGGCATATTCCCGAGGATCGCTGCGGTCGGTCAGGTCCCCGGTGATGACGAGAGCATCCGGTTGCGGGTCAAGAGATTTCAAGGATCTTATGGCACGCTCGGCAAACATGTTCGTATCTGAAACCCGATAGCAGGCCAGGCCTCTTGGTCTCAGGTGCAGGTCGGTCATATGGGCAATCAAAGTCATGGGAAACCTTGGAACTCAGGTGAGGAAAAAAACAAAAAGGACGATAGCGAACGCACCGCTCAGAGCAAGCTCTTGTTTCCCTTTTTGAAAAGCTCATGTAGGAGAAGCTCTATGGCAACGGGCAGGCGGGCGTGGCTTGAGAGAGACATCGGAATTGAAACCAGATGGCAGATGAAACTGTAAAGCCGAAGGACCAGGACGAGGCCTCCTCTGACGGGCAAGATGTGTCGTCTGGACACCCGCCGGTGAACGAGAACCTGGAAAAAGACACTCAAACCACGCTTCAAAAACCGAAGAAGCCGGTTTGGCTGCACATTTTCGGTCACGATATCACCGCGCCATTTCTGTTTCTGTTTCTGTCTCTCGTGCTTTTTGTCCCTGGCCAGTGGACGGTGCCGCCGCTTGATCGTGACGAGCCGCGCTTTACTCAGGCAACAAAGCAGATGCTTGAGACCGAAGACTATATCGATATTCGCTTTCAGGAGCAGGCCCGCCACAAGAAACCTGTTGGCATCTACTGGTTACAGGCCGCTGCTGCAAAGATTTCCGGACAGGATGCCGAAGCCCCGCTGTGGGTCTATCGTTTGCCGTCGATTATCGGTTCGACGATGAGCGTTCTCGCTGCCTTTTGGCTTGCACGGGCCTTCATGGGACCAGCCGGCGCATTGCTCGTTGGAGGGTTTACAGCTCTTGCCATTATTGTAGGCGTTGAAGCCAGGCTGGCGAAGACCGACGCTGTGCTGCTGGCAACGGTCATTATCGCGCAAGGGGCTCTTGCCCGGATTTGGCTGAAGCAGCAGAATGAACGGCTGTGGACCTTGAGTTTCGTGTTCTGGACTGCATTTGCCGGCAGCATCTTGATCAAGGGGCCTGTCGGCCCGATGGTCGTCGGGCTAACGGTTGTCGGTCTCATGGCCATGAAGCGTCAGGTCGCCTGGTTCAAGGCTGCTTCTCCACTTGTCGGCATTGTATGGACCATCTTGCTCGTTTCACCCTGGTTGGTTGCCATCTGGATGGCGACAGACGGGGCGTTCTTTACCGAAGCGATCGGCAAGGACCTTCTCGGCAAGGTTCGTGAAGGACAGGAAAGCCACGGAGCGCCACCGCTAACACATCTTGGCGCGATGCTGGGCGTGTTTTGGCCCTTGCCCGCGTTCTTTTTGATTGCACTGCCCTTGATCTGGCAGGAACGGAAAAGCCCGCTGGTTGTATTTGCAACCGCATGGTTTTTGCCAAGCTGGGTGATCTTCGAGCTGGTCGCGACAAAGCTGCCTCACTACACGATGCCGCTCTTGCCGGCACTTGCCCTGCCGGTTGCCGCAGCCTTGATTGAGGGGGCTGGGACGAATTCCAGGAAAACCGTCCGCTGGATTGCGGCGGTACTGCTTGCAGCACCCGCGATCGGCTTGGCAGTTGCCGCATTTGCTGGACCTTTCGTGCTTGGTACCTGGCCGTCGCCACCTGGCGCCGTGATTGTCACTCTTGGCGCAATGTTCGCTTTTGCGGCGGCTTCGAGGATCCTTCGTGGTCCTGCGCTCTATTCTTTGCCGGCGGTCACAATGGCTGGTGTGTGTGCGGCCATCGGTGTTTGGGGCTTCGTAGGTCCGGCACTCACTCCGATCTGGGTGAGCCCGCGTCTTGTGGCAGCGCTTGACGAGATTCCGGGCTGCGCAGACGCTTCTCGCCGACAGGTGGTCACTTCTGGCTTCCACGAACCAAGTTTCATCTTCCTTGAGGGTACCGGGACACAGATCATCTCGCCCAAAAGTGCAGCGGAGTTTTTGAATGAAACAGCCTCTGCCGAAAAGGGATCTTGTCGGATCGCAGTCATAGAAAGCCGGGAAGAAGCAACGTTTTTGGCGGCTTCCAAGGAGATTGGTCTTGTGCCCGAGGTTCGAAAAAGGGTAGACGGCCTCAATATCAATGGTGGCGATGACGTCGATATCGCGCTTTATCAGAATGTCAAAGCGGTCACAGGTGTAGAAGAAAGCGATGCAGAACAGCAGTAACCATGTCCGGCATATTCTTGCGCGCATGCGGGGGAACATGCGTCGGGCTGCGATCCTGCTTTCCGGTCGAAAGGGCCGGGCGATGCAGAACCGCGACCCCTTGCCACCAGGACAAAGGCCTCAGGATATATTGGCCGTTTTGCTGCTGACCGTCGGGATCGCAGTGGTGGCGTTTGATATTCCGACCTATCCCTGGCTTCAATCTCTGCCCGGAGAATACAGATCTGCATTCCGCGCTGTTACCGACTTCGGCAAAGCAGACTGGATCCTGATCAGCACTGGCGTGACGTGTCTGTTACTCCTGGCTCTGGAAGCCGGTCGCTACGCCTTCCGGCTACGAATGGCGATCGGGTCGATTTTCACCTACAGCGCCTTCATATTTTATTCTGTTGCCGCAACCGGCCTATTGGCGATTGCCTTCAAATGGTCGCTCGGACGGGCAAGACCAAAGCTTTATGAGGAAGTTGGGCCGGTCCGGTTTGATTTCCTGGCGTTCGATGGAACCTTCACGAGTTTTCCTTCCGGTCATTCGACCACGGTCGCAGCTCTTGCAACCTCATTGGCTTTCATTTTTCCAGCCTATCGCTGGTTGATCATTGCTGCGGCCTTCTGGCTCGCTTTCAGCCGTGTCATGGTTGGCGCTCACTATCCAAGCGATGTTATTGCGGGAACCTTGCTCGGCATGACGTTCACATTTTTCACCGTCCGGGCCTTGGCGCGGCGCAGGATTGGCTTTCATCTTTCTGCTGCCGGAAAAATTGAGCCTAACATGAATGTAAGGTCTGCCAAGGCTTGCGTGCGGGCGGTGTGGCAGGTTCTGCGCGGTCAACGCGGAGCTGATCGCGTTCTGATGGAGCAGCCGGCGGCAGAACAGACGGAACGGACAAACGCATGACACAGAGTTATCTGGAAGCCGTCGCCGCCAACAAGGGGGCGCTGGCCGTAACGGTGGTGGTGCCTGCCAAGGACGAAGCCGAGAACCTGCCGATCCTGTTAAATGAAATCGAAGCGGCCTTGTCTGGCCATTCATTTGAGGTGATCGTCATCGACGACGGATCGTCCGACGGCACAGACATCGTTCTACAGGATTATGCAGCGACCCATGATTGGCTGCGGCCCGTTCGGCACGAAACGTCCTGCGGTCAAAGCTGTGCCGTCCGCACGGGCGTGTTGCATGCACGCGGAGATGTCGTCGCCACCATTGATGGCGATGGTGAAAACAATCCGGCCTATATTCCTGACCTTCTGGATGCCTTGAAAAAAGCAGGCCCAACCGTTGCTCTTGCAGCCGGACAAAGACTTGGCCGCAAGGCAAGTCTTGCCAAGCGCTACGCATCAAAGTTTGCGAACAAGCTGCGTGGAGGCATTCTGAAGGACAACACACGCGACAGCGGGTGCGGCCTCAAGGCTCTGCGTCGGGAAGTCTTCCTGCAGCTTCCATATTTTGACAGTTGGCACCGTTTCCTGCCGGCCCTCGTGATCCGTGAAGGTTATGGGGTCACGCATATCGATGTTCAGGACCGTGAACGTCGTCATGGAACTTCAAATTATGGAATTTTCGATCGCGCTCTGGTCGGTGTTCTGGACCTCATTGGCGTTTGGTGGTTGCGCCGCCGCAGGAAAAAAATTCCTCAAGTCCGACCCCTGACCTGATCCTTACCGCATTCTGGCTTCAAATAGACCAAGTTGCCGGGCAATCGGCATGAAGAACCTGACTGGACCCGCCTCATGAACGCTCTTGTTGACTGGTTAAATGCCGTTTTTGTCGAGCAATTCGATTTCTGGATCGTGCTGGGTTTTGTTGCCCAGTTCATGTTCATGATGCGCTTTGTCATCCAATGGATCGCATCCGAGCGGGTAGGGAGATCCATCGTGCCGGTCGCGTTCTGGTTCTTTTCCATTTCGGGTGGTTCCTTGCTCCTGGTTTACGCCATACAGCGTGAGGACCCGGTCTTCATTGCGGGGCAAGGGCTGGGCTTGCTGATCTATTTCCGAAATCTCTGGCTTATCTTCAAAGAAAAACGCAACGACCCGACGATCTGAAGCACGAGTGCATCAGTGGTGCTTCTGCGCGTGTCCAGTGAAGGCAAAATATTGCGAAAACACCGTGAGCACTTGCTCACGGCGTCTTTGACGTTTGGTCAATGCAAATGATCAGGCAAATGCCTGGGTCAAAGCCTGTTCCAGGTCTTTGATGAGATCTTCCGGGTCTTCCAATCCGATATGCAGACGAACCGATTGAAGGTTCGGATCAAACGAAGCAACGGTTCTTTGACCTTTCAATCGAACCGGAATGGCCAGGCTTTCAAATCCGCCCCAGGAAAACCCGAGGCCGAACAGTGTTAGCGTGTCCAGAAACTTAAACGCCTGCTCTTCACTGGTGCCTGTTACGAAATCAAAGGCGCAAAGTCCTGAACTGCCGCTGAAATCCCGGCGCCAGATTTCGTGACCTGGATCGCTCGCAAGGGCAGGGTATTTGAGAACGCCTATCTCAGGCCGTCCATCCAACCAATTCAATATTTCCATCGTGTTGCGCTGATGGCGCTCAAGCCGCACTGAAAGCGTACGAAGTCCGCGAAGACCAAGGAAAACGTCGTCTGGTGCCGCGTGGCAGCCCATGGCTCCATATAGAGTGTGGAGCTTGTCCCATGCACGCTCGTTTGCAGCCACAGTGCCCAACATGACATCAGAGTGACCGACGATATATTTGGTGCCTGCCTGGATCGACAGGTCGACACCGAGCGACAAGGGCTGGCAAAACAGTGGACTTGCCCAGGTGTTGTCCATCAGGACAGTTGCATCGATCGTCCTTGCCGCGGCGACGAGAACTGGAACGTCCTGCATTTCGAAGGTCAGTGAACCGGGAGACTCTGTAAAGATCGCTGTTGTTTCCGCTCGAAACAGAGAGCTAATTTCTTCACCCACCGAAGGGTCATAGTATTCGACGGTGACGCCGAGCCCGGGGAGTACAGTGTCTGCAAAATGCCGTGTCGGTCCATAAGCGGTGTCGGCAATAAGGATATGATCACCGGCCTTCACGCAGGAAAGAATCGCAAGCGCGATGGCATTCAGCCCAGAGTTGGCAATTTTTACGCCCGCAGCTCCCTCGATCTCCGCGAGTGCACTTTCAAGGGCATCTGTCGTCGGATTTCCTCTTCGAGCGTAGGAATAGGTCTGTTGTCCTGTTACGAGAGTTTTGGCGTCGGGATAAAGAACGGTCGAAGCATGAACCACTGGGGGATTGACGAACCCGTGAAATGCTAGGGGGTCTCGACCGGCATGGGCAAGTTTGGTGTCGGCTTTAAGGGCCGAAGCGAATTTGTGCGATGACATGGATTCTCTTGAATGCTGTTCTGGGTAACGCCACAACCCGGTGGTGGGCGTGAAGCGACACTTTAGTATCCACGCCTTGGAGGAAACCCCTCGTCTTCAGACGAGCCCGCTTTAGCGTGAAGTGAATAAGAATGACCATACTCTCTGGAAAAAGGAACCGCCCGGTGGGGCTTATGGCTCCTTTTTCCAGAGAGTATGGTCATGCAATACGACAAAGGAAAGCACTGCGTTTTCTATCATCGCTATCACTTGGTCTGGTCGACCAAATACCGCTTTAAAATCCTTCGTGG
>NZ_CANMNP010000024.1 GCF_947499295.1 uncultured Roseibium sp. | reverse complement strand
GCTCCCGCAACCAACAAAAAAAAGCCGCCCCTACAGGGCGGCTTTTTTGTTTTGGTGCAATGAGAACCAAAATCAAAACAAAAAAAACTCAACAGAGCGGGACAAAAACAATAGAGCAACCTGACCAGGTTCCCGGTACCTTGTTGGAAACCGAACGGCAATTTGTGAACGGAAAGACCCCCACGCAAAAAAGGATCCACCCAACGCAAAGGGGCAAAAACAGTCAAATCCAAAACCAGCCTGCATGCTCAAAGCCTGCGGGCTTTTGTCGTTCTGACCTAAAACACACCACGAACCATGACCTCCGTTTCCCTAAGAACAATGGCTGACCTCTTCACAGGCGGAGGATAAACCATCCCGCTAAGAGCTAATCCCTGCGCCAGCTTTGCTGCTAGCAATCCTGTGGCAGCACCCTTGTACCGAAAAGCAACAACGGGGGCTCTATGTGCAACGGATTGTATGTCCGCCTGGATGTCCCGATTGGCCCAGGTCGGTTTTGATGTGCGCTCTTCAGGATGAACGAGAGTGCGATCATCCACCGATTGGCTTTTCAGAGAAGGCCCAATCCGTCCGGTCCGACTGAGTTCAGACGACCTTGACGGTCAGTACGCCAACGGATTCTATGCTTGCTTCCATGGTATCGCCTGCCTCCACGGCATTTACTCCCGAAGGAGTACCGGCCATGATCACATCTCCCGCCGAGAGTTCGAAATATTCCGAGAGATAGGAGATCATTTCCGGTACCTTCCAGATCATCTGGTTCAGATCACCTTCTTGTCGCAAGTCGCCGTTGACTGTCAGTGCAATTCGACCCTGATCGGGGTGACCAACATCGGACACCGGAAGCAATGGCCCCACTGGTCCGGATCGCTCGAAGGCTTTGCCGATTTCCCACGGGCGTCCCATCTTCTTCATTTCGCCCTGCAAGTCTCTCCGTGTCATGTCCAGCGACACGCCGTAACCCCAGACGTGTTTAAGCGCATCTGAAAGGGCGATGTTGGTTCCGCCACTCTTTAGGCCAACCAGGAGTTCGACCTCGTGGTGTACATCTGATGTGTGAGGTGGATAGGGAAATTCTCCCGAAGCATCGAGATTATTTGGGTTTTTCTGAAAAAAGAAAGGCGGTTCGCGATCGGGATCGTGTCCCATTTCGACTGCATGTGCCGCAAAATTCCGGCCAATGCAGTAGACACGACGGACGGGAAAGGACCCTCCGTCGCTGGTGGGAATGACGTGTAACTTTGGTGTCTCGATTACGTGCTCAGACATCGCTTTCCTCGCTTGCGGTCGGTGGTGGTTAGGCCCGCAGACTCGCGATACCGATTTAGGACCGCTCGCTTTATGACTTGGACCGAATGCACGAAAAATAAACTCGTTGGCAATGAGTTTTGGTCAACCATTTCTATAATTGGTTGGACTTCAATCTTCGCCCAAAACCGCTTCTGGCATCATCCGCGAATAAACCGAGCGCAGATGTTGCTGCATCATTTGCATTGCCAGCTCGCCGTTTCCGGCCGTGATCGCGCGCACGATTGCATCGTGTTCTATGAAGCTTGTATAGCCTGGCACGGGCTTGCGGGTATCGCGCGGCTGGCCCCAGACAATTGAGCGGCGCACCGAGTTCAGCGTTTCAAAAAAGTACAGGTAGAGCTGATTGCGTGTGCTACGTGCGATGACGTGGTGCAACTTGTTGTCCCAAGCTTCGTAAGCGCGCCAATCTTTTGCTTCGCGACACTTCTCAGCGCAAATCTTCATTTGTTTACAATCAGATTTACTCGCATTCATTGCCGCGAGCCGCGCCAGTTCGGGCTCAATGTTGTAGCGGACCGTTACAACCTGTTCCGGCTTAATCTGGTCGCGAAGGTAGGTAACATCCTGAAGGTTCAGCACGGGCCTTGAACCGACAAATGTGCCGCGTCCGACGTGCCGCCAGATCAATCCTTGCGCCTCCAGATCGGCAAGGGCTTTGCGCAATTGGTTGCGTGTCGTGTCCAGACGTTTGCACAATTCGCGCTCGGGCAAGATGCGGTCATTCAACCGATATCCGGCACTATCGATCAAGTCACGCAGTCTTTGTGATAGTTCGGCTGTGTCATTTGTATCGCCACCCAATTTGCTGATTGGTTGATTGAATTAGAACGAGAGTCAATCAACTCTTGTCTGCAAGGTTAGCAAGAGATCGCAGAACTTTGCGACGCGCTGCTGCAAAAAAAAAGACAGTGTCGGGAGGAAAAATCGTGCGACTAGCCACAGTGTCAGCGAGTGGAGAGGAAATGTGTGCGGCCGTTCTGAGTGACGACCGCCTTTTGAGCCTGTCCAAAGCCGCGCACCATCTGACGGGTCCCGCCGCTGAGGCACTGAAGGCAAATTCAATGCTCCTTCTGATTGGCGGACCGCCAGAGACGCTTGATGTCGCACGCGGTCTTGTGGGAGACGCTGAAGCCGGCTCTCTTGGCACGGCAATTTTGGCCAAAGGGGCAAAATTGCTGGCGCCAATCCCCGCCATTCGCAAAAATGTTCTTTGTGTAGGACGCAACTACGCTGAACACATCGCCGAGGGAGATCGTGCGCAAAAGCAAAAGGTCGGCGTAACCGAATACCCGGTTTTCTTCACCAAGCCACCGACGTCCATCGTAGGCCCGGGTGGCGATGTACTGACTTTTCCGAGCATTTCAAAGCAAACTGATTACGAAGTCGAATTGGCTGTGATTATCGGCACGCCGGGTCGCAATATCGCCAGGGCGGACGCTATGAAACACGTCTTTGGCTATACCATATTGAATGACATCTCAGCCCGTGACGTCCAGCGCCGCCATGGTGGGCAGAATTTCAAGGGAAAGGCCTTTGATGGCTCTTGCCCCATGGGCCCTTGGATTGTGACCGCAGACGCCATTGATGATCCACATGCATTGCCGATCTCACTGACGGTGAATGGCGAGACCCGACAGGACGGTAATACCAGGGACATGATTTTCGATATCGAGACACTCATCGCCTCGTTATCGGAGGGCATGACGTTAGAGCCTGGTGACATCATCGCGACCGGCACGCCTTCGGGCGTGGGATACGCCATGGACCCACCGTGTTTCTTAAAAGATGGCGATTCCGTCGTTTGTAATATTTCAGGGATCGGGACGCTCACAAACTCAGTGCGTGCCGTTTAAGCAATCTTCCGAAGACGCCGATAGGACGAGGGGGATTGGGAAGAATGCGAAGGGAGGACTAAGCATATGATGAACCGCAGAACATTAACCTCGTTACTGACGGCAGCGCTAGCAGCCGGATTGTTTGGAAAAGTTGCGTTTGCGCAAGACTTGAAAGAGATTACTTTCGTGCAGCCGAGCCCGTCTGCCATCAACTCGTTTCCGGTCTTTGTCGCCATAGGCGAAGGGTTTTTCGAAGACGAGGGCTTGAACGTTACGGTCGAAGCCATCAACGGCTCGGGCGCGGTTTTGCAGGCGTTGTCTGCAGGTCAAGCGCAATTCGGCCGTCCTGGCCCCGGCCCGTTGATCGCAGCGCGTTCACGCGGTGTGGATGCCACACATATCTACAACGTGGCTGCGCGGAGCAATTTTGGAATCGCAGTTCAAGAAGGCTCCGAGTTTCAGAAGATCGAGGACCTGCGCGGCAAGGTAATCGGGACCGGTACAGCGGACGGTGCCGAGGTGGGCTTTGCCCGCAACGTGCTGACGGGTGCTGGAATGGTCGAAGGCACTGACTTTGAGTTCCTCACGGTCGGTGACGGTGGCCCCGCAACTGCGGCGTTCTTAAACGGTGAAATTGACGCCTATTCTGCGTCTACGGCAGATACAGCAGTTCTCAACCAGCGTGGCATGAAGGTGCGTGACATCACGCCCGCCGAGTTCGGTCGGTTCTTCGGCAACGGCATTGCCACCATGGCCGATACGATCGCCAACGACCGTGAGCTTGTTGAAGCATGGAGCCGTGCCTTTGCCAAAGGCCATGCCTTTGCGTTGGACGACGCCAATCGCGATGCAGTTCTTGCCCACCTTGCCGCAGGCAACCCGCAGGAAGGTGAAGACAAGGAGTTCCAGGCGGCACTTTTCGATGCGGTTCGTTCCAAGACAATTGCTGCTGGCGACAGCCCGCATCTTGGCTGGTATCCGGCGGCAGTCTGGGAAGAATGGCAGGAAGCTCTCGTCGCTGGCGGTGAAATCCCAGGACCTCTCGACGATCTGAGCGCGATCTGGACCAATGAGTTCGCTGAACTCGGAAGTGCAGGCGTCGGCAAATGAACGCCTCATTGGCAAATGACTACTCCGGCGCTTCATCTGAAGCGCCGGTTTATGAGTTGACCAACGTCAGCAAGACCTACGCGCGTAATGCGGTGATCGCGTTAGAGAACGTGAACCTCACCTTGCGCCACGGAAGCTTCACGTCGGTTATCGGATCAAGCGGCTGCGGGAAATCGACCCTGTTGAAGATCATGGCAGGGCTCATTCCCCCCACGAAAGGCCGTGTGATCCTTCAGGACAAGCCTGTCACCGGCCCGCGCCGCGACATCGGAATGATGTTCCAGCAAGCCACGCTCTTTCCTTGGAAAACCGCGGTTGAAAACATCGTGCTGCCGATCGAGATCCGGGACGGCAAAGGGGCCGCCAAGAAGGCCAAGGAAAAAGCACATGACCTTCTCGAGATAGTCGGGCTGAAGGGTTTCGAGAACGTTTATCCCAACGAATTGTCTGGAGGCATGGCACAGCGTGCGTCGATCTGCCGGATGCTGATTACCGAACCAGCGGTTCTGCTTTTGGATGAGCCGTTCAGCGCACTCGATGAGCTGTCTCGCGACATGATGAACATGGAATTACAGAGAATTTGCCGTGAGCAGGACGCGACGGCTTTTCTGGTCACCCATTCCATTCAGGAAGCGGTGATCCTCTCGGACGAGATTGTCGTAATGAAGCCCCGCCCAGGCCGGATTGCGGAGATCGTTCAGGTTGATCTGCCCCGGCCGCGTACGCTTGATATGATGACGACACCGAGATTTGGCGAAATCGTGGATCACATTCGCAGCATGTTGGACAAGGGAGAAGACATGTGACTGATGCGCCCACCAATCAGCGGCTAGAGACCGAGGCGGCGGACGATACCGTCTGGGTTCAGAAAGTTGCATTCATCGATTCCGTGCCCCGTTGGATCGCGATGACATTTGTGTTCGTGGTTTTCATCGGCACGTGGGATCTGGTAACACGTCTGGAACTTGTTTCGCCGATCATTTTGCCCACGCCGTGGGAAACCTTCGACGACATGATCTTTGTCGGAAACAATCTTCTTAGCGGCGACTATATGCTTGTTTCTCTTTGGATCACGATCAAAGAGGTGATCTACGGGTTCGCGCTTGCCATCGCCCTCGGCTTCTCGCTTGGCGTACTCGTCGGCGAAACGGCGTTCGGCGAAAAAGCTGTTATGCCATACTTGGTAGCCATAGACACCATGCCGAAGGTTGCCTTTGCACCACTTTTTGTGGCCTGGCTTGGTTTTGGCATCGAATCCAAGGTGGCTTTGGCAGCGTTTATCGCCACCTTCCCGATCGTGGTTGGAACGGCTGCGGGCCTACATTCTGCCGATGAGAATGCCCGCATGCTCTTTAAGACCATGGGCGCAAGCCGCATACAGACATTGATCAAGATGAAGCTTCCCACCGGACTGCCACAAATCTTTACTGGACTTAAGATTGGTGCCGTTGGCGTCATGGCAGGCGCGATCACGGGCGAATTCCTGGGCGGCGGCAAAGGCTTTGGCGAGCTGATCAGGGTCGCAGCATCCCAGCTTAACACGCCTCGGGTGTTCTCATTGATCTTGTATCTGAGCCTCGTCGGGTTGGTGCTGTACCTGATCGTGCAATGGACGCAGCGCAGGGTCGTCTTCTGGCAGAAGGAATCCGTAGGTGCACAAGATCACTGAGGCATCCACCATACCAGTGCATACCCTGCGCGAATTCGTTTCGGCGGCGCTGCAGTCGAAGGGCGTCCCCCATGATGATGCCGTCAAGGTCGCCACGCTCATGGTAGAAGCGGACATCTTCGGGTATGGCACACACGGTGTTTTTCGCCTGCGGCAGTACCTGGCGCGATTGGACGGCGGCGGCTGCAACCCGACCCCGTCAGTGACCGTGGCGCATGAAACAATCGCCACGGGCGTGATCGACGGGGACGACGGGCTCGGTCATCTTGCAATGTCCGCGGCGCGTGATCTTGCTATCGAAAAGGCACGCACCGCCGGTATTGGCTGGGTTGGCGTTCGCCGCGGTAATCATGCCGGGCCCTTGGCGCTCTATGTGAGGCCACAAGCCGAGGCGGGTCTGCTTGGCATGGCGGCGGCAGTCGGAAGCGCAAACCACGTTCCTCCATACGGAGGAACCGACCTTCTGCTTGGGACCAACCCGATTGCGTTTTCAGCGCCTGCCAACGGCGCCGACCCTTTCGTATTCGACATGGCCACCACCGTTGCTGCGATGGGAAAGATAAAAACGCTTCTGCAACAGGGCAAGGAGATGCCGGAAGGCTGGATGGTTGGGCGGGACGGTAAGCCGCTCACGGATCCAGCCCGGAAATCAGAGGGATTCCTCCTGCCCATCGGCGGCCCAAAGGGGTTCGGTTTGTCGGTTGCTATCGGGCTTATGGCAGGTGTCCTCAATGGGGCTGCCTTTGGATCAGACGTCGTCGACTTCACGAACGACACGACCTCTTCCACCAATACCGGGCTGTTTGTCATGGCACTTGACCCCGCTGCCTTCGGAATTGGGGACGACTTTGCGAGCACCGCCAGTCGGGTCTTTGACGAGATGCGTGCCTCGGAACCACTTCCCGGTCATGATCCTGTACGTTTGCCGGGTGAGGGAAAGACCGCGTCGGCTGATGCGCGTCGATCCAACGGCCTTGGCCTGAACCCCGCTCTGCGGCGCGACCTGAATGTGCTTGCTGCTGATTGCGGACTGCAAGCTCCGTTTCCGGATGAAAATGCAAAAGGCTGAGAATGCGTTTGCCCGGAGCCCTTGCGCGTGAGAAGCGATGTCGGCGATGTCATTTTGACAGCGCCAAGTCAAAGGCACACTGAGACCAGTGTGCCTTAATCAGCTTCATCGTCGGGCGCGTTCAGCAACCAGCGCGTCACCGAGTTTTGCTTGTTTTTCATGTGAACAATCAAGATTGACGCCAGCTTCTTACCATCGCGCGCTTCCAGCGCTCGAATAATTCCATCGTGTTCGTCTACCGCTTCGCCCCAGCGCTCGTCGGACATATTGGCCGCATATCGCGCGCGCAGCATACGAGCTGACAATGCCATACTTGAGTTTGCCAGGGTCTCGTTTCTTGCCGCGGAAAGTATGCCGAAATGGATGTCTTGGTTAAGCTTGAAATACGTGGCCAGGTCCCTGTCACGATAGCTTTGTATCATCGCGTCGTGAAGCGAGCGGATCTTGGCAATTTCCTCATCAGAGATCTTTTCGCAAGCCAGCTCCCCCGACAGGCCCTCAAGTACGGCGAGCACGGGAAAGACCTCGTCGACCTCTTCTAGCGTGATCGCGGTGACCCATGCGCCGCGATTTGGTTCCAATCGTACCAACCCCTCTGCGGCCAAAACCTTCAATGCTTCGCGCAATGGGGTCCTTGATACGCTGAATTGTTCGCAAAGTGCCTTTTCGGGAACTTTTTTGTTCGGGGCCATTTGGCCTTCAATGATCAAAGGACGCAGACGCTCCACCAATTCAAGGTGAAGCGACCTTCGTTCGATTATCATGTTTGCTGATACATCAGTCATTTTCCAGCGTTTACACTCGTTTCAGTGCCAAGTCGAGAAGTTGGGCTATGTGCATCGGATTGCGCTCGGTGTTATCTGCGATTTGGTGGCGGCAGGACGTGCCATCGGCCACGATAATGGCATCACCAGATGCGGCTCGCGCCGCGGGAAGGACGTCCAGTTCTGCCATCTTTATCGACGTGTCATAGGTGTCCACACCGTAGCCGAATGCGCCTGCCATGCCACAGCAGCTGCTGTCGATCCTGGTAACATTCGTGTCCGGCAGGAGTGCCAGCGTTCGTTCGATTGCCGGCATGACCCCCATTGCCTTTTGGTGGCAGTGCCCGTGCAATGTTACCTCGGGCGCCGGGGATTGAAGGTGCGAAGTGAACTGCGGATTGTCCTTCTGATCAGCAATGAACTCCTCGAACATCAGAGCCAGTTTGGCGATCTTTGCGCTATCTTCTCCGGGTAAAAGCACCGGGATCTCGTCGCGAAGGGTCAATAGGCAGCTTGGTTCCAAGCCGATGATAGGAACGCCACGTTCTACATAAGGCATAAGAGCATCGACAAGCCGTTTGGCTTCTTGCCGCGCCTGATCAACCAATCCGACCGACAGAAACGTACGGCCACAACACAATGGACGGCTATTGCCGGCAGCGGGTCTTACGACATCAACCGAACTGCCCGTAGCGTTCAGAACTCTGACTGCCGCGCGCAGGTTTTCAGGCTCGAAATAGCGGTTGAAACTGTCAACAAACAAAACGACGTCCGGTTTGGAGGTCACGCTGACCTCGGTGTCCTTGAACGGTTTGGCGACCCATTTGGGCAAGGGGCGTTTTGCCGTGAAACCTGTCAATCGTTCAGTTGCTTTGGCTAAACCGGGCACCTTGTCCCGCAGGTTCATAAGAAAAGGCAATTTTGCTGCCCAGGGAGCATAACGCGGCAAATAGCCAACAAGCCGATCATGAGTGCTCAGGCCATGCTTCTTGGCGCGCGCAGAAAGCACTTCAATTTTCATCCGCGCCATATCCACGCCTGTCGGGCACTCGCGCTTGCAGCCCTTGCAGGACACACACAGCTTCATCGCATCGGCCATCTCATCGGACACCAGTGCGTCGGGCCCAAGCTGTCCGGAAATCGCAAGACGGAGGGTATTGGCGCGGCCGCGGGTCAGGTCCTTTTCTTTGCGTGTCACCCGAAATGAGGGACACATGACGCCACCCTTCAGTTTGCGGCAGGCTCCATTGTTGTTGCACATTTCAACCGCCCCCTGAAATCCGCCATCTTTCCCTGACCACTCGGACCAATCCAGTTCGGTTTTCAGGTGTGAGGGTTGATATTCCGGTCCATAGCGAAAAAGGCTGCGGTCATCCATCTTTGGCGCATTGACGATTTTGCCAGGATTAAACACGCCGGTCGGATCGAAACGTTCTTTCACCTCCTCAAAGGTCGCGACCATCCGGGAGCCAAACATCTTTTCATGAAACTCCGACCGGACGATGCCGTCCCCATGCTCGCCTGAATGCGAACCCTTGTAGCGGGCAACAAGATCAAAACATTCCTCGGCAATCGCGCGCATTGTGGCAACGTCATTGTCCAGCTTCAAGTTCAATACCGGGCGCACGTGCAAACACCCGACCGACGCATGTGCGTACCATGTCCCTGTGGTGCCATGGCGCTCAAAAACCTCCGTGAGCCCAGCCGTATAGGCGGCAAGGTCGGGTAGTTCGACCGCACAATCCTCTACAAACGACACGGGCTTTCCGGCGGTCTTCATGGACATCATTATGTTGAGGCCTGATTTGCGCAGTTCAGCGATTTGTCCCTGCAGGCCTGTATCCATCACCGCTGTGACACCGCCCCAGGCCTTGCCGGTCCCGGTCCAGGAAAACCCGAGGTCACCCATCATCTGGTCGAGGTCTTTTAACTTTTGCTCCCCGTTGGCGCGCGTGAATTCCACCAGCAGCAAAGCCTCAGGCGCGCCGGTCACAAAACTTTCGATAGTCCTGGCAAAAAGCGGTATGTCCCGGGCAAGCGCGATCATCGTATGATCAACCAACTCAACGCCCTCAGGATCAAGCGTCACCAGATGTTGTGCGGCATCCATTGCCTGATGGAAGGTCGGGAAGTGACACACGCCCAAGGCTTTGCCGTCCTGAAGCGGGGAGAGTTTCAACTCGATCGCGGTGGTGTAGGCAAGTGTGCCTTCCGAGCCAACAAGAAGATGAGCGAGATTCTGGGCGTCCGGTCCAGAAGTCAGTGCGTCGATGTTGTAGCCGCCCACGCGGCGCATGACATTGGGGAACCTGGCAGCAATTTCAGCCGATTCCCGTTGGCCAATCGCCGCAAGATCACGGGAAAGCGCATTATAGACCCCATTCTGCCCGGCAAGACCTGCCCCAAACCTGTGTTTACTGCCATCAGCCAGGATCGCGTCGATTGACAGGACATTGTCCCGCATCATGCCGTATCGGATGGACTTTCCACCACAGGAGTTGTTGCCCGCCATCCCGCCAATGGTTGCGCGCGACGCGGTAGAGACATCCACCGGGAACCAAAGCCCATGCGGTTTGAGCACCCGGTTCAGTTCATCGAGCACGATGCCCGGGCGCACGAGACAGCGTTTGTTTGCGACGTCAAGTTCTAGAATTTCGTTGAAATACTGAGTGTTATCCAGAACCAGCGCTTCGTTTACGGTCTGGCCACACTGTGATGTACCGCCGCCACGGGCAAGGACCGGCACGCCTTGATGGCGCGCGCAGTCTATCGCCGCCAGAATGTCGTCTTCCGATTTGGGTGCCAGCACGCCCACCGGCATCATCTGATAAATCGAAGCGTCCGTCGCGTAGCGACCGCGCGAGAACAGATCGAACATCAGATCGCCCGACACCCTTTTTGAAAGTTCACGCGCAATGTCGTTCAACGGCGGGATCCTTGATCTGCGTAATCTAAAAATGAATTATGAATTAAAAATTGCAAATTCACAACTTCAATGTCATTCTGTGCCGCACGTTCAAACGCAGGTCCCACAAGGTTCGATTTATGAGACAAGCTGGTCGTCATTTTCTGCAAATTCCCGGCCCCAGTTCGGTTCCGGATCGCATATTGCGCGCGATATCCGGTCAGGTGATTGACCACCGAGGCCCAGCGTTCGGCAAAGTCGGTGCACAGGCTCTTGAAGGGATCAAAACCATCTTCAAGACCGAGCAGAACGTCGTGATCTATCCATCGTCAGGCACCGGCGGCTGGGAGGCAGCGCTGGTTAATGTGTTGTCGCTGGGCGACCGGGTGCTGATGTTTGAAACCGGGCATTTTGCGACGTTGTGGAAAAAGATTGCCGAGAAACTGGGCTTGAGGCCCGAGTTCATTGAAGGCGACTGGCGCGGCGGTGCCGATCCGGATCAGATCGAGGCATATCTGGCTGAAGACAGAAATCACGAGATCAAGGCCGTCTGCGTTGTTCACAACGAGACATCAACCGGGTCCGTCTCGCCGATTGCTGCGATCCGCAAGGCCATCGACAACACAGGACATCCGGCATTGTTCATGGTCGACACAATCTCGGGTCTCGCGTCGCTCGACTATCAGCACGACGAATGGGGCGTTGATGTCACCGTGTCCGGATCACAAAAGGGACTGATGTTGCCGCCGGGTCTTTCGTTCAACGCGATAAGTGCCAAGGCCATGGCTGCGAACGGTTCGGCCACCTTAATGCGATCATACTGGGACTGGGCGGATATGGTCGGTCCGAACAAAACTGGATACTTCCCGTATACGCCGGCCACGAACCTTCTTTACGGACTGAATGTCGCCATTGAAATGTTGCACGAAGAAGGGCTGGAAAATGTCTTTGCCCGACATGCGCGTCACGGGGCTGCTGCACGCGCTGCCGTCCGCACCTGGGGACTGGAAGTTCTTTGCAACAAGCAGGGGCAGGAAAGCGGTGTGCTGACGGCTGTCATGGTTCCGGAAGGCCACAGCGCAGATGGGTTCAGAGCAACGACTTTGGATCACTACGATATTTCTTTGGGCAACGGCCTGTCGAAGGTTGCCGACAAAGTGTTCCGCATTGGCCATCTTGGTGATTTCAACGATCTCATGCTGGTCGCAACACTGGCAGGCGTCGAAATGGGTCTGACAAAGGCCAGAATTCCCCACAACGCAGGGGGAGTCGGAGCTGCGATGGCGATGCTGGAGAACACGCAAATCGCGGCAGAGTGACGAAAACAGTCACATTTCCAAGGGAGGAATCACACATGACCATCAAGGCAATTCTGATTGCAACAGCCGCTGCGATTGGCGGAACAAGCGGAGCCTTTGCCGCTGACATCACGCTGAAGTTTGGCCATGTCGGCAATCCCGGTTCACTGTTTGAAGCAAGCGTTGACAATTTCGCGGAATGTGTGAATTCGTCGATGGGCGGCAAAGTCGAGGTGCAGACGTTCGGCTCTTCTCAGTTGGGCAAGGATAAGGAGCTTTTGCAAAAGCTGAAGCTGGGTCAGGTCGACTTCGCGCTTCCCTCATCTGTTATGTCTTCGGTCGATGATACGTTCGGCATTTTCGAGATGCCCTACATCATCCGTGACCGCGATCATATGCGTCGTGTCCAAGACGCGATGATGGACAAGTTTCAGGACGCTGCAAACGGTGGTGGATATCACATCGTTGGCCTGGCCGAAAATGGGTTCCGCCACATCACCAACAACACGCGGCCAATCAATGTGCCGAGTGACCTCGAAGGCATCAAACTTCGCACGCCCAACGGCGTATGGCGTGTCAAAATGTTCACGGAATACGGCGCAAACCCGACGCCAATGGCGTTCTCGGACGTGTTCACCGCGTTGCAGACCGGCGTGATGGACGGCCAGGAAAACCCCTATGCGCAGATTGCATCCGCAAAATTCCAGGAAGTCCAGAAGTACCTGTCAATTACCGGGCATGTCTACACACCTGCCTATATCCTCGCCTCGCAGAAGGGTTTTGCGAAACTGCCGGAGGACGTGCAGGCCGGTTTGACCGCCTGTGCGGCGTCCACGCAGGACTTCACCTACGAAAAGGCGGCGCAACTTGAAACCGAATTGCTGGACGTCATCAAGGCTGCCGGTGTTGAGGTGAATGAGGCGAACAAGGATGCATTCGTCGAGGCATCCGCGCCGATCTACAAGGCTTTCGCCGACGAGGTCGAAGGCGGGCAGGACATGATTGACCAGGTTCTGGGCATGGCGAACTCAAACTGACGCTTGTATCGGGCAGCGGGCAATCCGCTGCCCTTTCATTCTTGTGGCCAAACAGACCCGCGTGAGCCTCCCTTTGGCTCCTGCAAGAAGGCAAGGCGCGAAGTGAACCAGCTCTCAAACTCACTCCTACCTCGGATTGTCAAGATCCTCGGCAAAGTGCTTGAATGGATCACGATCTCGCTGATGGTGCTTCTGACCATCGTCGTAATTTCGGCGGTGATTGCACGTCTCTCGGGCCAGAGTTTTTCGTGGTATGACGAAGTCGCAGCGATCATGCTCGCCTGGATAACCTACTACGGCTCTGCGCTCGCTGCGCTTCACCGTCGTCACATCGGGTTTGATACGGTGCTTCTGGCGATGCCGATTAAGGCGCGTCTGGCGGCCCTGCTGGCGGGCGAGGCAATCGTGTTGATCTTCTTTGTGCTGATGGCGCGAGCCGGGCTTCAAGTTCTAGAAGTTCTCGAAGGCGACACGCTGATCTCACTGACCTGGGTTCCGGTTCAATTCACCCAGTCGATTATTCCGATTGGCGCGATCCTGTTCATCCTGTGCCAGCTTCTTAGCCTGCCGAACTACTGGAAAGTCACCGCCGACGGCATTTCGCTGGAACACGCGGAGATCGAGGAAGAGGTCGAGTCCGAGATGATCAAGAACAAGGATCGTACCTGATGTTGATGGCTGCGATCTTCTGCGCACTGCTGGCGATGATCTGCATCAATGTGCCAATTGCAGTAGCGCTGGCCATGTGTGGCGTGATCGGCCTCCTGGCGGTCGAGGGCACAGGCAGTTTGGTCACGATTGCCCTGGACATGTATGACGGATCGACGAAGTTTTCGTTGATCGCGATTCCGATGTTTGTGTTGGCAGGTGCCATCATGAACGCGGGCGGGATCACGGATCGGCTGATCAACTTTGTGTCCGCCATCATCGGTTTCATCCGCGGTGGTCTGGCTATGGTCAACATTGGCGTTTCGCTGTTCTTCGCGGAGATTTCGGGATCGGCTGTAGCGGATGTCGCTGCAATGGGCTCGATTCTGATCCCGCAAATGAAAAAGCGCGGCTACTCGAAGGAGTTTTCCGCCGCAGTCACGTCGTCCTCTGCCTCTCTGGCGATTATCATCCCGCCATCGATCCCCATGATCCTTTATGCAGCCTCAGCCAACACCTCGGTCGAGCAATTGTTTGTGGCCGGCGTTGTGCCGGGGCTTCTGGGTGCTGCCGGGTTGATGGGCGTGGCCTATGCTTTCGCGAAACGCTATGACTATCCGGTGGAAGAGGCATTCAATCTGCCGCGCGTACGCGAGACGTTCAAGGACGCACTGCCCGCTTTTGCGTTGCCGGTAATCATCCTGGGCGGGATATTCGGCGGGTTTGTCACCGCAACCGAAGCCGCAGGGTTGGCCGTGCTTGCCGCACTTGTTGTCTCTGCCTGGTATCGCAACCTGAACCTGGCACATTTGCGCCGAGCAATGCTCGATGGCGGCATACAAACCGCCGTGGTCATGCTTTTGGTTGCCGCATCGGTTCTGATGGGCGGTTTCTTGACCCGTGCGCAGATCCCTCAGCAACTGGCGGAAGCGATCTTGTCCGTGACGGCTCAGCAATGGGCAATCTTACTGATCCTGAACTTCTTTTTTCTGATCATCGGGTTCTTTCTGCATTCCGCGGCCGCGATCATATTGGTTGTCCCGATTGTGATCCCGCTGATCTCCGCCGCGGGCATCGATCCCGTGCATTTTGGTCTTGTCGTTACACTGAACCTGGCGATTGGCCAACAGACACCCCCGGTCGCCTCCGTTCTGATCACGTCCTGCTCTGTGGCGCGGGCGAATATCTGGGCCGTGTCGAAAGTGAATATCTGGTTTGTCGCGGTCCTGCTGGCGGTGCTGATGCTCTGTACTTACGTACCAACGGTGCCGATGTTCCTCGTTGAGTACTTCTACCGATGACCGAAGAGCTTACACAAGATCTGGAAGACGGTGTCTTGTGGGTGGCATTCAACCGCCCGCAGTCGCGCAACGCGCTGACATTTGCGATGTACGACGCGCTCGCAAATCTCTGCAAGTCGCTGCCAACCGACGGATCGGTCCGGGCCATCGTTCTTTCCGGTAACGGCGGAAAGGCGTTCGCGGCCGGTACCGATATGAGCCAGTTCCGCGACTTCAAGACTGCGCAGGACGCACTGGACTACGAAGCCCGCATCGCGCAAGCGCTGGACGACCTGGAGCGTTGTCCGGTGCCGACGATCGCAGCGATCAATGGGGCGTGCACAGGTGGCGGGGCCGCGATTGCTGCGGCATGTGATCTGCGTATTACCTCTGCCAGCCTCAAGTTCGGGTTTCCCATCGCACGCACCTTGGGAAACTGCCTTGCCAGTGACAACCTTGCCCGCCTGTCGGATCTGATGGGAGCAGGCCGCGTCCGCGAGATCATCTTCACTGCGCGGCTGATCCTGGCGGAAGAAGCCCAGGCGATTGGCCTGGTGAGTGAGGTGCTGCCGGACGAGGAGTCCCTGATGGCGCGAGCCAAGGAACTGGCACAGTTGGTCGGCACCATGGCACCCCTGACCTTGCGTTCCACAAAAGAGGCCATGCGTCGCCGGCGCGCCGCGATTGCGGTGGGAGACGATGACCTGATCGCGATGTGTTACACCAGCGACGATTTCCACATCGGTATCGATGCATTCCTGAGCAAATCCAGACCAAAGTGGACCGGGAAATGACGACCGCCACCGGCCCATTGACCGGTATGAAGGTCATCGAGCTTGCGCACATCATGGCGGGTCCGGTGTGTGGCCTGATGCTGGCGGACATGGGCGCGGATGTCATTAAGGTGGAAAAGCCGCAAGGCGATGATTCTCGCCGATTTGTCCCCCCGCAGATTGAAGGCGAATCCGCAGCCTACATAATGATGAACCGCAACAAGCGGGGAATAGCGCTGAACCTCAAGGACCCGTCGGCACGAGGCGTATTGCACAAGCTCCTGTCAGATGCGGATGTCGTGATAGAAAATTATCGCTTGGGCACAATGGAACGGCTGGGTCTTGGCTACGACGATCTGGCCGCAATCAACCCGCGTCTGATCTATTGCGAAATCTCCGGTTTTGGGCGTACCGGCCCGTACGCGGAGCGCGGCGGTTTTGACTTGATTGCCCAGGGCATGGCCGGTCTGATGTCGATCACCGGCGAGGGACCGGGGCGTCCGCCGGTCAAAGTGGCAGCACCGATTTCAGACATCAATGCCGGTATTCTGGCGGCCATGGGTGTGAGCGCGGCTTACGCAAATGCGTTGAAGACCGGCCGGGGTCAAAAAGTTGACACGTCGCTGTTTGAGGCTGCGATTGTGCAAACATACTGGCAATCGGCGATTGCCTTTTCCACTGGTGAAAATCCACAGCCGCTTGGCTCCGCGCATCCACTCAATGCGCCTTACCAGGCGTTCGCGACCAGCGACGGCTGGATCAACGTTGGTGCCGCGAACCAGAGCAACTGGCTCCGGCTTCTGGATGTCATTGAGACGCCAGAGCTTGATGCCGACCCGAGGTTTGTGTCGAACCAGGCGCGGATGCAAAACCTGCCTGCGCTCGTCGAAATCCTGAATCAAAAACTGCAGCGGGACACAACCGCCAACTGGTTGGCCAAGATGGAAGCGGCAGCGCTTCCTGCTGGTCCGGTCCTGGGCATTCTGGAAATGCACGAGGACCCTCAGGCGGTTGCGCGTGATATGATCGTGGAGACAAAGCACGCTATTGCGGGCGATGTCAAAACCATTGGACACCCGGTCAAGTTCAGCAAAACACCTGCCAAAGTTGCCAAAGCCGCGCCGGTGTTGGGACAACATAGCCGAGAGGTGTTGGAACAGGTTGGGTATGATCAGGAAACGGTCGCCAGCCTGATAGATAGTGGGGCGGTCATAGCGGCGTAGTCCGCCTATAGGCCAAGGTGAACATGTAGATCGGGGGTCGTAGTGAAACTTGCTTTAGATACAGCGCAGAAAATTGTCTCGGCGGCTCTGGGATGGCGGCGCGCCAATGGGATGAAGCCCATAACAATCGCGGTTCTTGATAGCGGAGGTTTTTTGATTGCACTGGCCCGCGAAGATGACACTAGCAATCTGCGTCCGGACATTGCGCAGGGCAAGGCGCGTGGCGCAATCGGTATGGGGCTCGGCTCGCGTGCCCTGTTTGAGCGGGCAAAGTCACAGCCCTATTTTATCCAAGCAATGAACAGCATTGCCGAAGGATCGCTGGTGCCGGTTCCCGGTGGCGTTTTAATCAAAGAGGACGGTCAAATCCTCGGGGCAGTCGGAATAACTGGTGACTCGTCCGACAATGACGAGACCTGCGCAATCGCAGCAATTGAGGCCACGGGATTTACGGCAGACGGAGGCTAATCGACACCCAAGCCGACAGGAACAGTGAGGCCGCCCCAACGTTCGGTCTTCCAGTCGGGATCGCCCTGAAGGCACAAGTCCCGGTGTGATCAGGCTCCCGCAACCAACCGAATTCAAGGGATGCGATGGCGCTTTGCGTCGGCGAGCCAGTTTCGTGGTATCGTCCTTCAAGGATTTTTCAATCTCAAAGACGGACGCGAAAGCCTGATGATTGCCCCATGGGAGGGCGAAGCTCGACGCAGGCCCGACGGAATAGCCACGACTGACAACGAGAGGCCTTGTTGGAGTTCTTTGACCAAAGCCTCAACAGCTTCCAACGACTTGCGACCCGATTGGTGCAAACACGCAATGGTTGCATGAGGCGCTAAAGACTGCCTGAATGATTA
Source organism: uncultured Roseibium sp. (assembly GCF_947499295.1). Classification (GTDB taxonomy): domain Bacteria; phylum Pseudomonadota; class Alphaproteobacteria; order Rhizobiales; family Stappiaceae; genus Roseibium. The sequence continues at coordinate 35,797 of NZ_CANMNP010000024.1, read as the reverse complement.
ATCTCAAAGCGTGCGGTCCAACAACTGTCCTATCGTAGTCGAAACGGTTTAGAGGCAGGACCCTTGGGATCGATTCATGCATGAAATGTCGTTGTGCGAGAATATCCTTGAGATCATAACCTATCAGGCGGATCAGCAGGCTTTTTCGAAGGTGGATCTTGTGCGCCTGGAAGTTGGCCCACTGTCGGGCGTCGAGGTTGAGGCCCTGCGTTTCGGTTTCGACGTCGTTATGCGCGGCAGTGTAGCGGAAGATGCCAGACTGGACATTCTATGCCCGGAAGCAACGGCCTGGTGTCAGGCCTGCGAGACAAATGTTCCCATTCTCGAACGCTACGATCCCTGCCCAAATTGCGGTGCTGTCAGTTTGCAAATCACCAGCGGTGGCGAACTGCGGATCAAGGAAATGGAGGTGTCCTGATGTGTACAGTATGCGGGTGCGGCTCCGGTAATGTTAGGGTAGAGGGCCCTGAGAAGGCGAAGCCTAAATATGGTGGTGAGCTTCATCATCATGCGCACGATCACTCTCAGGAACATGGCAGTGCTCATCTCCACCATTATGGAACCGGCAGAGCCAGCGCGTCCGCACCTGGCATAAGCCAGTCCCGGATGATCCAGATTGAACAGGACATTCTGTCAAAGAACAATTCCTATGCCAACACAAACCGGCGGTACTTCGCCGAGCGGGCGATTTTTGCGCTCAATCTTGTTTCCAGCCCAGGTTCCGGCAAGACAACTTTGCTGGTGGAAACACTTAAAAGACTGAGTGAAACGCGGCACTGCTATGTCATTGAGGGAGACCAGCAGACCAGCAAGGATGCTGACCGCATCCGGGCGACGGGCGTCGCGGCAATTCAAATCAACACTGGCAAGGGCTGCCATCTCGATGGTCACATGGTCGGCCACGCGGTGGAGCATTTGGCCCCTTGTGATGGCGGTTTGATCTTCATTGAAAATGTCGGCAATCTCGTTTGTCCGGCTGCCTTTGACTTGGGCGAAGCCCACAAGGTCGTGATCCTGTCGGTCACTGAGGGTGAGGACAAGTCGATCAAATACCCGGACATGTTCGCCGCTGCCGACCTGATGCTCTTGAATAAATCCGACTTGCTGCCGCATCTCGATTTTGACGTCGAGGCAGCCAAGGAAAATGCCCTCAGGGTCAATCCGGACATCACCATCCTGACGGTCTCGGCGTGCACTGGCGAGGGATTCGACCATTGGCTTACCTGGATCGAGGCGGCCCGCACAATGAAGCTGGCCGGGCATCCGGTTCTCAGCACAGCGCAATAGGAGCAGATCATGTGTCTGGCTATCCCGGCGAAGGTCACCCAACTGCTGGACGATGCCATGGCAATCGTCGCTCTGGAGGGGATCAGGAAAAAGATATCTATTGCCTTGGTCGAGGACTTGTCGGTCGGCGACTACGTGCTGGTTCATGTGGGATACGCGCTCCATAAGGTCAGCCCGGAGGAAGCTAACCGGACGCTCGCTCTCATGGCGGAGGTCGGTGTGCTCCAGGAAGAGCTTGATGACATCGAGGAGGCATCCCGATGAAATATGTCGATGAGTTTCGCGATCGGGATCTTGCAAAATCCATAGCCCTGGGCATTCGTCAGGAAGCTGACCCGGGCCGGACCTACAACCTTATGGAATTCTGCGGTGGGCACACACACGCAATCTTCCGATACGGTGTCAAGGACTTGATGCCGGAGAATGTTCGTTTTGTTCATGGGCCCGGTTGCCCGGTCTGTGTTCTATCGGTTCGGCGCTTGGATGACGCCGTGGAAATTGCCGAGCGTCATAACGTTATTCTGTGCACCTATGGCGACATGATGCGTGTTCCCGGAACGAAGCAACGCAGCCTTATCAAGGCTAAAGCGGCTGGCGCAGATATTCGCATGGTCTATTCGACAATGGATGCGCTCAAGATTGCCCGCGACAATACCGGTCGGCAAGTTGTCTTCTTCGCAATCGGTTTTGAAACCACGACGCCTCCGACAGCAGTCGCCATTATTCAGGCGCAGAAAGAGGGATTGTCCAATTTTTCAGTTTTTTGCAATCACGTTCTGACGCCGTCTGCGATTGGGCACATTCTGGCATCGCCAGAAGTGCGGGACCTTGGAACCGTCCGGATCGACGGTTTTTTGGGGCCCTCCCACGTCAGCTCGGTAATCGGTTCTGAGCCTTATGAGTTTTTCGCCGAGGAATTCGGTAAGCCTGTGGTGATTGCAGGGTTCGAACCTTTGGACGTGATGCAGTCCACTTTGATGCTCATGCGGCAGATCAACGAAGGTCGTCATGAGGTTGAGAATGAATATACGCGTGTCGTTTCCCGCGAAGGAAACCTGAAAGCGCAAAATCTTGTTTCACAGGTATTCGAGTTGCGTCAGAGTTTCGAGTGGCGCGGCCTCGGCAAAGTGCCCTATAGCGCATTGAAAATAAGAAAAGACTTTGCGGAGTTCGATGCAGAAAAGCGTTTCGAGGTTACGGAAAAAGTCTCGCGTGAAGTAAAATCCTGCGAATGCCCGGCCATCCTGCGCGGCGTCAAAAAACCAACGGATTGTAAGCTTTTCGGAACCGTTTGCACGCCCGACAATCCGATGGGATCCTGCATGGTCTCCTCTGAAGGGGCTTGCGCCGCTTACTGGACATACGGCCGGTATCGCGACAAGGCGCGTTCGTCCCGGCAGGAGGCCGCGGCATGACTGTCGCACCGTCGGATCCCGGGCGACGGAATGGTACGGTAGACATGGTGCATGGTGGCGGTGGCCGGGCCATGGCAGAGCTCATCAAGGATCTGTTTCAAAGGCACCTTAGCAATCCGATCCTGGATCAGGGCCATGATGCGGCCTTGTTGGAAGCTGAGCCGGGAAAGCTGGTGGTTTCAACGGATGGGCATGTTATCTCGCCGCTCTTCTTTCCAGGTGGAGATATCGGGTCCCTATCTGTCCACGGAACATTGAATGATGTGGCGATGGCAGGCGCAAGGCCTCTTTGTCTTACAGCGGGATTCATCCTTGAAGAAGGGTTTCCCCTTGCCGACCTGGAGCGGATTGTCATGTCCATGGCTTCGGCAGCCAGCCAGACCGGTGTCCCGGTTGTGACAGGCGACACCAAAGTCGTTGAAAAAGGCAAGGGCGACGGTGTTTTCATAACGACAACCGGATTGGGTGTTGTGCCGCACGGGGTCGAGATATCGGTGGCGCGCGCGAAACCCGGTCAGGCGATTCTTCTGTCAGGCTCGATTGGAGACCACGGCGTTGCCATCCTGTCGAAGCGGGAGAACCTGGAATTTGAAACCGAAATTCTGTCCGACTGTGCCGCGCTGCATACGCTTGTTGCCGATATGGTTGCTGCGGCCCCGGATATTGCGGTGTTGCGGGACCCGACCCGTGGGGGCCTCGCGGCCACTTTGAACGAACTGGCCCGGGCGGCGGGCGTTGGCATGCATCTCGACGAAACCGCAATACCGGTAAAAGATGACGTCTCGGCAGCGTGTGAGCTCCTGGGTCTGGATCCGCTTCACGTGGCAAACGAAGGCAAACTTGTCTGCTTATGTGAGCAAGCTGATGCCGGCAAATTATTGTCCGTCATGCAGGCACATCCGCTTGGGCGCGACGCCGCAATCATCGGCAGGGTCACGGAAGATGAAGCACGACTTGTCGAAATGGAGACGGAAATCGGGGGTTTGCGGGTCGTGGACTGGCTTTCGGGTGAACAGCTTCCAAGGATCTGCTGATTATGCGGATCCTTCTTCTCTGCCACGGCTTCAATTCGCTGACCCAGAAACTCTTTTGCGATCTCAATTCGACTGGGCATGACGTCTCGGTCGAATTCGATATCAACGATGCGGTGACAGAAGAAGCGGTGGCCATGTTCAAGCCGGATGTCCTGATTGCTCCGTTTTTGAAACGGGCAATACCTGCATCGGTCCATGAAAACCTGAAGTGTTTCGTCGTTCATCCGGGACCACCGGGAGACCGCGGACCGAATGCGCTTGACTGGGCAATCCTTGACGATGCCGAAACCTGGGGTGTGACGGTTCTTCAGGCCGTGGCCGAACTGGATGCTGGTCCTGTCTGGGCCAGCCGCTCTTTCGCACTGAGGCCCGCCTCAAAATCTAGTCTCTACCGCAATGAGGTCTCGGAGGCGGCGGTGGCGGCGGTTATTGAAGCTCTTGAAAAGCTCGAACGTGGTCAGTCTCCTGAACAAATCACGGAAAAACTCTCCGGCTGGCGGCCTTCTGTGAGTCAGGTGGACAGGCAGGTCGATTGGCAGAACGATGAAACTGAAACAGTCCTGCGGAAGATCCGCTCGGCTGATGGCATGCCCGGGGTGCTGGACGAAGTCTTAGGTAAAAAAGTCTATTTTTATGATGCCAGACCCTGCCATGAGGCCCTGGACGATGCGATTGAACCGGGAACTGTGCTGATGCGCTCCGGTCCGGCGATTGCGATCAAAACTGTCGACGGAGCCGTCTGGATAGGCCATGTCCGCAAAGCTTCAAAAGATGGGGTCAAACTTCCGGCAACCAGGGCCTTTGCAACGCAATCGGCTGCATTGACCGAAGTGTCTGGCGGCTATCGCGACATCTCTTTGAAGATCATACGAGATGTCGCATACCTTCACTTCGATTTCTATAATGGTGCCATGGGAACAGATGACTGCCGGCGGCTTCTGAGTGTGTTTCGGACAGCCGTTGCCAGCGACGCAAATATACTGGTTCTGATGGGTGGAAGGGATCACTGGTCAAACGGTCTCAATCTCAATCTGATCGAAGCTGCTGAAAGCCCGGCAGAGGAAAGCTGGGACAACATCCGGGCGATGGACGATCTTTCCGAAGCAATCATCAGGACAACAGACAAGTGGATCATTTCGGCGGTCGGCGGCAATGCGGGGGCGGGAGGTGTGTTTCTGGCCCGGGCGGCAGATGAGGTCTGGATAAGGTCAGGTGTGGTGCTCAACCCGCACTACAAGGATATGGGCAACCTCTATGGTTCGGAATACTGGACCTATCTGCTCCCGAAATTTACCAGTGCGGAGAACGCCAGGCAGATAACGCAGGCGCGCCTGCCAATGGGGGCACACGAAGCACTCTCCCTGGGTCTTGCTGACAGACTATTTGAAGAGGATCACAGTGCCTTCCCGGGCGCGGTAGCTGCTGCTGCAGATAGGCTGGCCAGCGAGAACCTGACTGATCGTTTGTGCACAAAACGAAAGGTGCGCGCGCGCGATGAACTGTCGAAACCGCTTGCATCCTATCGCGCTCGCGAACTTGAGCAGATGCACAAGAACTTTTTCGGGTTCGATCCCAGCTATCATGTCGCCAGATACAATTTCGTCCGGAAAGTACCGAAATCGCGGACCCCGCTAACCCTCGCTGTTCATCGCGCCGGCAAGAACAAGCGTCGATCGCAACCGTCGATTTTCAGAACGACATCCGAATTGTAGGCCCGAAAGTGAGATCAAATCGTTGGCAGGACAGATGCCAGATCGGAGCAAACAGAAAACGAAGGCAGTTTGCACATGTCTCCAACGGTGTTCTGCCAATGAATAGTCACGCGTCAAATCCAGGAATACGAGCGACACGAGTTCGCGTTACTGGACTTGTCCAGGGTGTCGGTTTCCGTCCGTTCGTTTGGCGTCTGGCTGAAGAAGAAGGTCTCAGCGGAAAGGTCTGGAATGATGCGGCGGGCGTCTTGGCAACCGTCATTGGGCCAGAAGACGCTGTTCTTAGATTTCTCTCCAGGTTGCGCGCGGAAGCTCCACCGTTAGCCCGGATTGACGATATCAGATCTGAACCCGACACGGCCCCGCTCGACAAAGCTCTTGCCGGATTTCAGATCACCACAAGCATGGCAGGAGAGGTGGCGACCGGCATCGTACCGGATGCAGCCACCTGCCCGGCCTGTCTGCGCGAAACGCTCGATCCTGCGGGCCGACGTTTTCGGTATCCGTTCACGAATTGCACCCATTGTGGCCCGCGGTTATCCATTGTCACCGCGATTCCCTATGACCGTGCCAGCACGTCGATGGCACCTTTTGTCATGTGCGCCCATTGTCAGGCTGAATATGAGGCACCTGCCGACCGGAGGTTTCATGCTCAGCCCATTGCGTGTCCGCAGTGTGGTCCCAGGGTATGGGTTGAACAGGCAGGCAACGAAGTTGGCGCGACTGAGCCGATAAAGTTGATCGCGCAGCGCATTGCAAAAGGTGAGATTGTTGCCGTGAAAGGCATTGGTGGATTTCACCTGGCCGTCGACGCGAGCAACGACAAGGCTGTTGATACGCTGCGCGCAAGAAAGAAAAGACCCCGAAAGCCGTTGGCCATCATGGCAAGGGACCTTGATCAGGTTCGGGCCTATTGTGATGTCAGTAAAGAAGAGGCGGACCTGCTAACCTCAGCTGCCGCTCCTATCGTCCTCCTTGAACCCAAGCAAGAAACCGGCCTTGCTTCAGGACTTGCGCCGGGAACAGATCGCCTCGGTGTGATGCTGCCTTATACGCCTTTGCATCATCTCATGATGTCGGAACTCAGCAGGCCGATTGTGCTGACCTCAGGCAATTTGTCTGAAGAGCCTCAGGCAATCGAAAACACACAAGCGCGTAAGTCTCTCAATCAGATTGCCGACGCGTATCTGATGCATGACCGGGCGATCATGAACCGGCTTGATGACAGTGTCGTACGGATGTCCCGGTCCGGAAATGCTGTCTTGCGCCGCGCCAGGGGGCTCGCACCCACGCCAATCCGTCTGGCAGAAGTGCTCAGGCAATCATCGGTACCTGTTCTGGCAATGGGTGGAGAGCTGAAGTCGACATTCTGTTTTCTCCAGAATGGGCAGGCAATTGTCTCCCAGCACATGGGCGACCTGGAAAACCGCCGGACGCTCGAAGACTTTCAGAAGACGCTGACACTTTTTCGTCGAATGTACGATTTTGACCCTCAATTGATCGCGATTGACAGTCATAGCGACTATTTGTCCACCCAGCTCGGCCGCAGGATAGCGGCAGAGGCGGGTGCTGAGCTGACTGAGGTTCAACATCATCATGCACATTTTGCCGCTTGCCTGGCTGAAGCCGGTGTTTCTCCCAACGATGACGCGTCACTTGCCATCGTTCTGGACGGGTCTGGCCTGGGCACTGACAAGACAATTTGGGGAGGAGAGCTGTTGGTCGGAGGCTACAGGCACTTTGAACGCGTTGGCCACTTCCAGCCGGTCTCTTTGCCCGGAGCATCCGCGGCCATACGTGAACCCTGGCGTAATCTGTATGCACATTTGCAAGTCGCATTCGGTTCGGAAGAGGCTCTCAAAGTCTGTGACGGCATCTTAAACGACCGGTTCACGGACACGAACCTTTCCATATTGGACCGGATGATCAACAAGGGCTTGAACGCCCCACTGTCGTCTTCTGCGGGCCGGATGTTCGATGCAGTCGCTGCTGCATTGGGTGTTTGCGTGGAGAGGCAAAGCTTTGAGGGCGAAACAGGTCTCGCGTTGGAAGCGATGGCCCGGCCATTCGCCTCCAACGAGGAGGGTTACCCAATCGATATCAACGGCGCTGAAACGAAGGTATTCACCTGGAAGTCTCTTTGGGCGGCTCTTCTTGAGGATCTGCAAGCAGGTGTCGACAGGGGCAGGATATCGGCAAGATTTCACATTGCCCTGATCGATGCTCTCGCCAGGTGCAGCATACAAATAGCCCAAGAGCGGGGTATAAAACGCATCGTCCTTTCCGGAGGTGTCATGCAGAACGAGTTGTTGCTGGATGGACTGGAAGAAAGACTGCGGAGCAAAGGCATGGAGGTGATCTTACCGAGGGAACTCCCGGCCAATGATGGTGGCATCTGTCTGGGGCAGGCTGTCATTGCAGCGATCAAAGCTGAGGTGTGAAAAGACGTTAGCGATCTTGGAGCGCCTTCACTGAAAAGTGCTTCCTCCGACTTAGTCCGCAGAACGGTGTTGTCGGCGTGAAAAAATCTGATTTGCCATTTCTTGTGTGGGCCGGATTGCAGAGGAGGGGTCCAGTATTTCAGACCAGTTGATTTCAACCGGGCTGCGACTGGACAAGGCCTCATTAAAAGGGAGCGTGTCGGTGCTTGCCGCAGCAACAATCTCCTTGGCTGCAACGCGTGACACACCTGCTTTGGCCAACGCGAAACTGGCAGCTTCCGCCATGATGGCCGGATTGGCGTCGATTGTTCCAGAAAGCCCGTCGGGCCGGGGCGTCAGACTCTCGGCGAGAGCTTGTGCATGCTGAAGTGACCTGCCGGTGCACAGGAACAGCTGTGGAAGACAATGCCATTCCAGGGGCCATTTGGCACCGTCGCGTTCCTCGGCTGGATTGGCCGCAATGAGAAGGCCGTGTTCTGCTGTGATGCTCATCTGATGGATCACTTGAATGGTTTCGGCCTGCACGGGGTTGGATTTTTGCGGCATGGTCGAAGATCCGCCTCCTGCACCGCTCGTGACTTCTCCAATGTCGCTGCGTCCAAGAAGCGTCAGGTCCTGGGCCATTTTTGACAGGGCGGCCGTCAGTTGCACGAGCCAGCTGGAAATCTTGAGCAATGGCGTCCGGTTGACATGCCAGGAGGGAGAGTCCGCAAGCCCAAGTTCCTGCGATAGAGCTTTTGAAACCGCTGGTCCTTCAGGATAAATGGCGTTGTTGGTGCCCGACGCGCCGCCGAATTGAACCTTCAGCGCATTATGTCGAAGCTCCGGCAATGCGGCTTCAGCGTCAATCAGCGGATGAGCCCACTGCGCGATCCGGTAACCGAGCGTGATCGGCGTTGAAACCTGGCTTCGGGTTCTGCCCGCCATTAGAACATCGGCATATCTCGTGCTTTGCCTTTGAAGCGTATCAATCAGTTTCGTCAGCCGGGCCGAAAGAATGCCGAAGACGACTTTGGCCTGCAGCATCATGGCAGTGTCCATGACGTCCTGGCTGGTGGCACCCCAATGGAGCCAGTCGCCTGCATCTTTGCCGACCAACTCGCGTAGCTCCGTCAAAAGGGCGGGTACGGGAATACCAGCAGCTTGCGTCCCTGCCGCGAGCCGGGCTGGATCGACTTGTGCGTGCGCGAGTTTCTCCTCGATTTCACCGGCTGCAATAGCAGGAATGACCCCAAGTCTTCCCTGAACAATTGCCAGGGTCCGCTCAAACACGATCATATGGGCGACGTCGCTGTCGTCACACAAGAGCCGACAGAGTTCCTCGTCGGCAAACAGATCAGCGTAAACAGGGCTTGAAAACAGGGAAACAGGCATGGCTCTCAAGTTCTTAGGTCGTGCCCTGCATAGAGAGCCAAGAGACGTGGGTGGTCAAGCGGCACGTTGCGGGAGGTCCAGCATTGTGCGTGCTTGTTGCCAACTCGCGACGGGCCGCTCATACTTTTCGCAAAGATCGACCACCCGCTTCACAAGAGCTGCGTTCGATGGCGCAAGGGAATCCTTGTCCAGCCGGACATTGTCTTCAAGTCCTGTGCGTGTATGGCCGCCCGCGGCCACGCACCATTCGTTGACGTCCAACTGAAACCGGCCAATTCCGGCCGCGCACCAATCGGCATCGGGCACAAGCCTCTCGACCGTTTTGATGTAATAGTCGAAGACATCCCGGTCTACGGGCATGGCGTTTTTCACACCCATGACGAATTGGACATAGAGCCTGCCGGGAATTCGGCCGTCTCTGTTCATGGCTGCTGCCTGATGGATGTGACTGAGGTCGAATGCCTCGATCTCCGGTTTGACGCGATGGGTCCTCATTTCACTGGACAGCCAGTCGACGAGGTAGGGCGGGTTTTCGTAGACGCGCGTCGGAAAATTGTTGGAGCCGACGGAAAGCGAGGCCATGTCAGGCTGAAGCGGCAACATCCCGCCGCGCTCGTGTCCGGCCCCGGACCTCCCTCCAGTCGAAAACTGGATAATCATGCCGGGGCAATACTTCTCCAGACCTTCTTTGAGGCGGGCGAATTTTTCTGGATCCGACGATGGTGTCTGGTCCTCATTGCGAACATGAGCATGAACAATAGCAGCACCTGCTTCGAAGGCCTCGTGAGTGCTTTCCACCTGTTCTTCAACCGATATGGGGACGGCGGGATTGTTCTTCTTGCTTGGCACCGACCCGGTGATGGCGACACAGATGATGCAGGGTTTGCTCATGATTGTTCTCTTAACTCATGTGTGCGCTGGACACCGGTGCTGTCAGGCTTCCGCTCGCGAGCAGCATGTTGGCCCACGAAGGGGCCGGTTGTTGGATCCGGTCGCTAGACGTCGAAAAAGACGGTTTCGTCTTCACCTTGAAGCTTAATGTCAAAACGGTAGACTGTCTTGCCATCGCGTTCGCTCTTCTTGGCCAGCAACGTCGCGCGCCGCCGTTCCCACTCGATCAGGTTCAACACTGGGTCCTTGGCATTTGCCTCGGGTTCGTCTTCGAAATAAAGCCTGGTGTTGAGACCGATATTGATGCCACGGGCGACAATCCAGAAATTGAGATGCGGTGCCTGTCGTGTTGAATCCCGGCCGGTGGTTGGCCCCGGTTTGACGGTGTCAAAACCCCATTCGCCAGTTTCGAAATCCGTGATGACGCGGCCCCATCCGCTAAATCCGTCTTCCACATCTCCACCACCCTCCGGATGAGCATAGAAACCGTCGGCATTCGCCTGCCAGACTTCCAGCATGACATCCTTCACCGGACTGCCTGTGCCATCCATGACAATGCCTTCGACGCGTATTCGTTCGCCTTTCGCATCTGGGCCGGCAATGTCCCATCCAAGTTCCTGGCGATAGATATCAAAGCCGGCCGCGCCCGGTGCCAGCCCGATATGCACGTAAGGACCGGCGGTCTGCGAAGGCGTTTCTGCCAGATAATGCAATTTCTGTGGCATCGGTCAGTTCCCTTCCAGACGGTTCTCAAAAAGGGTCGAGCGACGCCCGCGCAAAACGACGTCGAACTTGTAGGCAATGGTGTCCAGCGGGATCGTCGCGTTCATGTCCAGCTTCGCTATCAGCTGCTCAATCGCTTCAGGATCCGGTATTGTTTTGACTATCGGGCATTCGGGTATCAAAGGGTCACCTTCAAAGTAACACTGCGTAATCAGACGCTGACAGAATGCAGTCCCGAAGATCGACATGTGAACATGGGCCGGCCGCCAGTTGTTGACCCAGTTGCGCCAGGGGTAAGCGCCCGGCTTGACGGTTCGGAAATAGTAGTAGCCATTCTCGTCGGTCAACGTCCGGCCGCATCCGCCAAAATTCGGATCGATCGGGGCTAGATATGTGTCCTTCTTGTGGCGGTATCGGCCGCCCGCATTTGCCTGCCAGATTTCAACCAGGGTGTTGGGTATCGGTCGGGCGTTCTCGTCCAGGATCCGGCCATGAAGGATGATCCTTTCACCGATCGCGCTTTCGCCCGATTGCGCATAGTTGTAGATCAGGTCCCGGTCCATCGGGTCGATGTCGTTGTGACCAAACACGGGTCCGGTCGTCTCCGAAACCGAATTCTGAAGACTTATCAGGGAGTATTGCGGAGACCGAGAGACAGAGGTCTTGTAGTCCCGCGTGAGAGCTGGCGGATGACGTTCGCGATTGCGTTGATAGAATTCGCCCGGCTTGAGCATATTTTCTCCCTTTCTGGAGTCGAACGGGCTACCCCTCTTCGGCTTCCATCTCCGCGTAAGTTTGTTTGGCCAGTTTCAGCGCCTGGTTGGCGCGGGGAACCCCGGCGTAAATGGCAACATGCTGAAAAGCTTCCAGGACGTCCTCTTTACTGGCGCCGGTATTTGCCGTTGCACGAATATGCATCGGAATTTCCTCAAAGTTGCCGAGTGCGGCCAGCAACGCCAGAGTGAGCATGGATCTTTCGCGTGCATTGATCCGCCCGGAGCCCCATACATTACCCCAGGCGGCCTCCGTTATAAGTCGCTGGAACGGCTCATCGAACTCTGTCTTGTTGTCTTCGGCACGGTCGACATGATCGTCGCCCAGAACTGCCCGCCGAACCCTCATGCCACTTTCATATCGATCTGACATGGAGGTCCTCCTTCAGGAAAGTCATCAGATGGCCTGCAAAGACGTCGGGCTGTTCCACGCACGGTAAATGCCCTGCATCGGAAATCTCCACATAACGGCTACCCGGTATCAGAGCTGTCGTCGTGCGAACCACCTCGGGAGGGCTGGCAAGATCGTCTGATCCGCCAATACCAAGCGTGGGCAGCCGCAGCTCGGACGTTGAACCAGTCAGGTCGGCATCGGCGATTGCGTTGCAGCAACCAACATAGCCGTCTGCAGGCGTTCGCGTCAGCATGTTACGCCAGCCTCTGCATTCGGTTGTTTCGCGAAATGGTTTGCAAAACCAGCGATCCATGACAGCGTCGGCGATGCTTTCAAGGCCTCCTGTGAGGATCCGCGAGATTCGGTCTTGCCACATTGCCGCGTCACCCATTTTCGCACCGGTATTTGACAGTACCAGTCCCCGGATCAGGCCCGGTTGGCGGTGGGCAAGCAACTGCCCGATCATCCCGCCAATGGAGAGGCCGACAAATGCACATTTGTCGATGCCGATCAGACGCAACAACTGTTCTGTGTCATTTGCCAGGGTTTCCATGGAGTAGGGACCTGGTGGGCAGGAAGACAAACCATGTCCTCGTTTGTCGAACCTCACCAGGCGAAGCCCGGTATGCGGCAGTCGGTCGATAATCTTGTCCCAGAGCCGCAGATCGGTACCCAGGGAGTTGGCGAAAACGACGGCAAAACCGTTGGGGTCACCATCTTCTTGCCAATGAATATCGACCTCCGAAAGGCGTTCTATCTTCATCAGTAGGGCAGTCCTACATAGTTTTGCGCGAACCACCTCTGAGCCGTCTCGTTGTAATGAAGCGATTCAATCTCCGCTCTTTGCATCTTGAGATCGAATTCGGACTGATCCGGAAACCGGTGCAGCATGTTGGTGGTGGCCCAACTGAACCTTTCTGCCTTCCAGATCCGGGCGAGTGCCTTTTCCGAAAATGTGTCGATGCCGTGCGTATCGCCATCCTGATAGTATTGGACTAGGCCCTCATTCAGGTAGTGGACGTCAGAGGCGGCGGTGTTGAGGCCCTTGGCACCTGTTGGCGGCACGATATGGGCGGCATCCCCGCACAGGAACAGACGACCCCAGCGCATGGGTTCGCAGACAAATGAGCGCAGCGGCGCAATTGATTTTTCGATGGAGGGCCCGGTTACCAGACTGTCGGCGATCTTTTCTGGAACGCGCCGCTTGAGTTCATCCCAAAACCTGTCATCGCTCCATTCCTGAAGATCATCATCGAGACCGCACTGAACATAGTAACGCGACAGGCTTTCGTTGCGCATCGAACAGAGCGCAAATCCACGTTCTGAATTGGCGTAGATAAGTTCCTCATGGACAGGTGGTGTCTGGGAAAGGACACCGAGCCAGCCAAAGGGATAGACCTTCTCGTACTCCTTGAGCACCGCATCGGGAATGGTCTTGCGACTGACCCCGTGAAACCCGTCGCAACCTGCGATGAAGTCACAATCGATCCGGCGCGCACTGCCGTCCACATTGAAAGTGACAAAGGGATTGTCCGTATCGGCGTCACGGATCTCGACATCTTCGACTTCAAAAATCGTCCGGCAACCGGCGGTGTCCCGGGCATCATAAAGATCCCGTGTGACCTCTGTCTGCCCATAAACGATGACGTTTTCGCCAATCAGTTTCTGGAAATTGATGTCGAACATCTCGCCGTCATAGGAAATGCAGGTGCCGTGATGGATGAAACACTCCTCGTCCATGCGCTTGCCGACACCTGCTTCACGCATCATGTCGACCAGGCCAGTCTCCAGGATACCTGCACGGATGCGGCCCAGAACGTAGTCACGTGTCTTGCGTTCAAGGATCACTGTCTCGATCCCCTTCAAATGAAGAAGCTGACCGAGCAGAAGACCGGAAGGGCCTCCACCGACAATGACAACTTGTGTTCGCATGTATTTAACCTCACCTGAATTCATATTGAATGAACGAATTTGAGAAGTAAAATGAGATATAAAGCCTCTTACTTTCCAAAATAGATAACTAAATGATAGATCGCCGCATCAAATTCCGTCACATCCAGTGCCTCGTTGAAATCGCCCAGGAGCGGAGCTTGAAGCTGGCTGCGGACAAGTTGGGTCTTACGCAACCAGCTGTGTCCAAGACACTGAAAGAGCTTGAGGAGATCGTCGGCGCGACACTGATGACCCGCAATCGGGCGGGAATAGCACTGACCAAACAGGGGGAAGTCTTTCTGCACTTCGCGCAAATTTCCCTGGCCAGTCTGCAACAGGGCCTGGACGGCGTGGAAAAGGAAGGTGATCAGGCGCGTGCGACATTGAATGTCGGCGTCCTGCCGAGCGTGGCCGCCAGCCTAATGCCGCCGGTTATCCGCGAATTTTCCGAGATGGCACCACATGTGATGATCCGGATCATGGATGGCCCGCATTCTCACCTGATCGAACATCTGAAGCTTGGCAAGCTTGACCTTGTCATTGGCCGTCTCGGCCGGCCGGCTTCAATGGAAGCTGTGTCCTTTACCCAGCTCTATTCAGAGCGTGTCGATCTTGTGGTGCGCGCAGGCCATCCCCTTCTGCAAAACCCGGACATCAAGCGTATCACCGATTGGCCGGTTATCTACCCGCCGGAAGGCGCGGCGATCAGGCCCCTGGTTGAACGTTTCATGATTGCGAACGGCGTCGGCGACCTTCCCAACAAGGTTGAAACGGTCTCGGGTGCATTCGGCAGAATCTATACACGCAAAACCGATGCCGTCTGGATCATCTCATCTGGTGTCGTCCAAAACGAAACCGCTGACGGTCATCTTGTTCGCCTGCCATTCGATACGGACATTACCAAGGGCCCGGTCGGCTTGATGACGCGGCCCGAGGCACCTCAGCGACCGGAAGAGCAGGTGTTCCGTCTCGCGGTGCAACGCGTGATCGAGGATCTTATGTTGAGCTCCTGACCCTGACGTGACATCAAACGAGATGCGGGGATCGAAATGTCATTGGTGCGTCGCTGGATTTACGGCCCGGTTGCGCTCCGGTGGGTTCTGGGTGGTGCCCCGAATTCCAACCTGTAGGCGCGGGTCAGTGCGCTGGCATTTCGATATCCGCACCGCGTCGCGATCTCCGCAACACTCAAACGTGTCAGCTCGACAAGACGGCGCGCTTCCCGCAAACGTATCGCCTTATAGACAGCGAGCGGTGACATCGTCATTTCCTTTTGAAAATGGCGCTCAAGATCGCGCTGATCGGTTTTGAGACGGCCTGCCAATTCAGGTATCGTCAAAGGGGTCTCGATGGTCCGTCGCATCAGCGCTGTCGCGCTTCCAACCAGTTTGTGCGAACTCATCCTTTGATAAGGGTCGTGCAGGTCAAGCTTGTCGCCATGCATGAAAAGAGCGCCGACTTCGAGCGAGAACATCGCGCTGTGCTGCTGCTTGATCATTTCAAGCATCAGTTCGATCGCCGTTGAAGCGCCTCCGCATGTCGCCAGATCCGAATTCAATACAAACCGGTCTTCCAGCACATCGATGTCGGGGAAGGTCTCAGCGAAAAGCGTAAACTCATCCCAGTGGATCGTTGCCTGCCGTCCGTCGAGCAATCCGGCGCACGCCATCAGCCAGGCGCCCGTATCCAATCCCACAATCAGCTGAAAGCGCTCCCTTGCGGCGCGAAGGGTGTGGCTCAGTCGCGGTGTTGCCAGGTCCCGAAAGCCGTAGCTCGGCATGAGAAACAGAATGTCGCCCTGGGGCCGGGCATGCGGCCAGGAAGCGGTCTCAACCGGGAGCCCGCTCGAGGAGGTAACTGTGCCTCCATCCATGCTGAAATACTGCCAAATGTATAGCGGTTCCCGGGCAATCGTGTTGGCCGCTCGGAACGGCTCAATGGTGTTTGCAAGGCAATGATTTGAAAATGCCTCGAACAGGAGCACGGAAATTTTTCGGTAGTCGGGGAGTTTTTCCGAAAATGGCATGAAATTAATCCAAAACAGCACGATTATTGAGGGCGCGTTGTCTCATGCTGCCTGTCTTGGCGCAACAGGAGCAGCCGCATGCAGTTTGGTTTGAGCGAAGAACAGGACATGATCGTCTCTACGGTCAGATCATTCGTCGAGAACGAAATCTATCCGCACGAGCAACTGGTGGAGCAGACCGGTGACGTGCCGCTGGAATTGGGTGAAGAGATCAAGCGCAAATGTCTGAACCTCGGATTTTACGCCTGCAATTTCCCGGAAGAAGTTGGGGGCGCCGGACTGAGTCATTTGGATTTCACGCTTGTGGAGCGTGAACTAGGTCGTGGATCAATGGCGCTGACGCACTTCTTCGGCCGCCCGCAAAACATTTTGATGGCCTGCGAAGGTGATCAGCGGGAGCGCTACCTGTTGCCCGCTGTGCGGGGTGAGAAAATGGACGCCCTCGCCATGACTGAGCCGGACGCCGGATCAGATGTCCGCGGCATGAAATGTCAGGCAGTGCGCGAGGGCGGTGACTGGGTCGTGACCGGTTCCAAACACTTCATCTCCGGCGCTGAACATGCCGATTTCTTTATCGTGTTCGTTGCAACGGGTGTCGATGACACCGACAAGGGTCCGAAAAAGAGGATCACATGCTTTCTGGTCGACAGGGACACGCCGGGTTTTGAAGTCCGGGACGGCTACAAATCCGTCAGCCATCGCGGTTACAAGAATTACATCCTCTATTTTGATGGATGCCGGCTGCCGGATGCCCAGGTGCTCGGCAAGGTCGATGGTGGTTTTGAGGTCATGAACGAATGGCTCTATGCCACGCGGCTGACGGTTGCGGCAATGAGCGTCGGCAGGGCACGCCGCTGTTTCGACCACGCTGTATCCTACGCTGTCGAACGAAGGCAATTCGGTCAGCAGATCGCAAAATTTCAAGGGGTCAGCTTCCAAATTGCCGACATGATCACGGAGATCGACGCAGCCGACTGGCTGACATTGGCGGGCGCCTGGCGGCTGGACGAAGGTCTTCCGGCAAACAGGGAGATCGCAAGCGCGAAGCTCTACGCAACCGAAATGCTGGCAAGGGTTACGGACGCAACGCTTCAGATCCACGGTGGAATGGGTCTCATGGACGACTTTCCAATCGAACGTTTCTGGCGGGATGCGCGCGTCGAACGAATTTGGGATGGCACCAGCGAAATCCAGCGCCACATCATCAGCCGCGATCTCTTCCGCCCGCTTGGAGCCTGAGGATGCAGGCACTTGACCGTCTGTTGCGCCCAAAATCCATTGCCGTGATCGGCGGAGGCCGCTGGTGCGAAAATGTGGTTCGTGAATGCCGGAAGTTCGGCTTCGATGGTGAGCTCTGGGCGGTTCATCCAACGCGCGCGGAGATCGCCGGCTGTGCCACATTGCCTTCGCTGGACAGATTGCCGATCGTTCCGGACGCTGCCTACATAGGCGTCAATCGGATCGCGACGGTTGACATCGTCAGAGAGCTTGCGGCTATGAATGCCGGCGGAGCGGTTTGTTTTGCGTCCGGCTTTCAGGAAGCTGCAGCCGAGTTGTCCGACGGCGCCGGTCTTCAGGGTGCGCTTGTCGAGGCGGCAGGTGACATGCCGGTACTGGGCCCAAACTGCTATGGCTTCATCAACGCGCTTGACGGTGCCGCGCTCTGGCCGGACCAACATGGCCTTGAGGCAGTGGGCCGAGGTGTCGCGATTGTCTCTCAGTCTTCCAATATTGCCCTGAACCTGACGATGCAGGCCAGGGGGTTGCCGGTTTCCTACCTGGTCACGGTAGGCAATCAGGCACAAACGGGCATGTCACAGATCTGCGAAGCACTGCTGGACGATGACCGGGTGACTGCGCTTGGCCTGCACATTGAGGGAATTGGCGATCTTGGCCAATTCGAGCGATTGGCGCGCAGGGCCAATTCAATGGGGAAGCCCATAATTGCCCTCAAAGTTGGAAAGTCGGAACAGGCTCGTCGCGCCGCAATTTCTCATACGGCCGCGATAGCCGGCAGTTCAGCCGGCTCATCGGCTCTTTTCAGGCGGCTTGGCATTGCTGAAGTCAGCAGCTTGCCGGTGCTGCTTGAAGCATTGAAACTGGTGCATGTGACCGGAGCTCTTCCCAATGCGGAATTGGCGTCAATGTCCTGTTCCGGTGGCGAAGCCAGCTTGATGGCAGATATAGCCAAAAGTTGCTCGACCCGGTTTCCGGACCTGACTGAAACCCAAAAAGATCTGCTTCGCGAAGTGCTCGGTCCCAAGGTTGCCCTCGCAAATCCTCTCGACTACCACACTTATATCTGGGGCGATGTTGATGCCATGAGCCGCGCTTTTGGCGCCATGATGTCCGGCCCGGCGTCTTTGGGCATCGTCGTTCTTGATTTCCCGCGCCAGGACCGGTGTTCGGCCGGAGAGTGGCTCAAGGTGATCGACGCGATCGAAGCCGCCACCAAACAAAGCGGCAAACCAATAGCTGTCTTGAGCTCACTTTCAGAAACTTTGCCTGAAACAATTGCACGCGATCTTATCAATCGAAACATTGTGCCCTTGTGCGGCATGGCGGAAGCGCTCGAAGCGATTGGCGCGGTTGCGTCCTGCAATCGGACGCTGACACGAAAAGACATTCTGGCACCGGAATCCATCGGTGAAACAATCACATTGACGGAGAATAGCGCAAAAGACGTACTTTCCGCGTATGGCCTTCAGGCACCGAAGAGACGCCTCGCACATTCGTGCCAGCAGGCTGTCGAAGCAGCACAATCAATCGGTTTGCCCGTTGTTTTGAAGGCCACAGGATTCGCTCACAAAACCGAAGCAGGGGCCGTTGCTCTCAACCTTGGTTCGTTGGATGACGTGAAAGAGGCTGCCATCGGAATGCCGGTATCATCTCTGCTGGTTGAGGAAATGGTCACGGACGCATTTGCCGAACTGCTGGTCGGCGTCGTTCTGGACCCGGCCCACGGATACGTTTTGACGCTCGGTGCCGGTGGCATCCTGACTGAACTTCTTGATGACAGTGTTTCCCTGATATTGCCGACCTGCCCCGCGGAGATTGAGGCGGCGCTCAACTCCTTGAGAATCGGCAAAGTTCTGAAGGGGTATCGGGGCAGGCAAGCTTGCGATTTACCTGCGATCATTTCTGCCGTCATGGCAGTGCAGGAATTTGTGTCATCGGTGCCGAGCGAGGAAGTGGAAATCAATCCGTTGTTGTGCGGAAAGGATTTTGCCATCGCGGCGGACGCGTTGATCAAGTGTGGAGCGGAATATGAACGATGAACCGATCAAGGTCCGCAGGGACGGACATGTTCTTGAAGTGACACTCGACCGGCCCAAGGCAAATGCCATCGACCTGGCCACCAGCCGGATCATGGGCGAGGTCTTCACGGAGTTTCGTGATGATCCGCAGCTAAGGGTCGCCATTGTCACCGGCGCCGGCGAAAAGTTCTTCTGTCCGGGATGGGATCTCAAGGCAGCGGCGGATGGCGATGCTGTTGACGGCGACTACGGCAAGGGCGGGTTCGGCGGCCTTCAGGAATTGCGCGGCTTGAACAAGCCCGTGATTGCTGCAGTGAACGGTATCTGCTGTGGCGGCGGTCTGGAACTGGCTCTCTCCGCCGACATGATCCTTGCTGCCGGTCATGCAACCTTTGCCTTGCCGGAAATCCGCTCCGGTACGGTCGCAGATGCGGCCAGCATCAAATTACCGAAACGTATCCCCTACCACATTGCGATGGAAATGCTGTTCACCGGTCGATGGTTGGATGCGGAGGAGGCGGCGCGCTGGGGCTTGATCAATCACATCTACCCCGCCGAAAACCTGATGAACGAGGCACGGAAGCTGGCTGAACTGCTGGCCTCCGGTCCCCCCCTTGTCTACGCCGCAATCAAGGAAGTTGTGCGCGAGGCGGAAGACATGAAATTTCAGGACGCGCTGAACCGCATCACCGCAAGCCAGTTTGAAACGGTCGAGACACTTTACCGGTCGGAAGACCAGAAGGAAGGCGCGCGTGCCTTTGCCGAGAAACGAGATCCGGTCTGGAAGGGCCGATAGGAGATCAAGATGCCATTGCAAATGAATCGCGAGGTTTTCATCACCTGCGCGGTAACCGGGTCCGGCGGCACGCAAGACAAATCACCTCATGTCCCGCGCAGCCCTGCCCAGATTGCTGAAAGCGCGATCGACGCCGCCAAGGCGGGGGCCGCAATCGTGCATTGTCACGTCCGCGACCCGGAAACCGGAGCACCTTCCCGCCGGCTGGATCTTTACCGGGAAGTGACGGACCGCATTCGCTCAGCTGAGGTGGATGTCGTGCTCAACCTGACCGCAGGCATGGGCGGCGATATTGTATTCGGTTCAACCGAAGCACCTTTTCCGGTCAATGAGAAAGCATCCGACATGATCGGGGCCACGGAACGGATGGCTCATATCAGGGAGTGCTTGCCGGAGATCTGCACGCTTGATTGTGGCACGATGAACTTTGCCGAAGCCGACTATGTCATGACAAACACGCCCGGCATGCTGCGCGTCATGGGTTCCATGATGACGGAATTGGGTGTGAAGCCCGAAATCGAAGCTTTTGACACGGGCCATTTGTGGTTTGCCAGGCAACTTGTTGAAGAAGGAACACTGGCGTCACCGGCTCTGGTCCAGCTTTGCATGGGTGTGCCCTGGGGAGCGCCCAATGACCTGAACACATTCATGGCCATGGTCAACGCGATCCCAAATGACTGGTCCTGGTCTGCATTCAGCCTCGGCCGTGACCAAATGCCTTTTGTTGCGGCGTCCGTGCTCGCAGGCGGCAATGTGCGTGTTGGACTGGAAGATAATCTCTTTCTGGAAAAGGGAGTTCTGGCAACCAACGCTCAACTGGTTGAAAAGGCTGCAGGCGTTATTGAAGGCATGGGTGCCAGATTGATCGGGCCTTCTGAGGTGCGCGGCAGATTGGACCTGACACTGAGGGCTCCCGCATGAAGGCCGCAATCGTCGGAGGTGGGGTCATCGGTGGCGGTTGGGCGGCGCGTTTTCTGCTCAACGGCTGGGACGTTGCCGTGTTTGACCCGGATCCGGAAGCTCAACGCAAAATCGGCGAAGTGATCGAAAATGCCCGCCGCAGTCTTCCGGCACTTTATGACAGATCTCTGCCTGAAGAGGGGCAACTGACATTTCACGCAGATCTCGTCGACGCTGTTCAAGGTGCCGTATGGATACAGGAAAGTGTCCCGGAGCGACTAGAGCTGAAACACAAGGTCCTTGGAAATCTGACTGACCTTGCGCAAGGAGATGCGGTCATCGGGTCTTCCACATCAGGCTTCAAACCGTCAGAGCTGAATCACGATGGCGGCCGGGCAATTGTCGCTCATCCGTTCAATCCGGTTTACCTATTGCCGCTGGTGGAACTCGTTGGCGAGAAGTCGGAAACAGAACGGGCGGCAAACATCCTGCGCGACATCGGCATGTTCCCGCTGATCGTTCGCAAGGAAATTGAAGCCCATATTGCCGACCGTCTCCTGGAGGCGGTCTGGCGGGAAAGTCTTTGGCTCGTCAAAGACGGCGTTGCGACAACTGCGGAAATCGACGAAGCCATCCGCATGGGTTTTGGCTTGCGCTGGGCACAGATGGGGCTCTTTGAAACCTATCGGGTTGCGGGGGGAGAAGCCGGCATGAAGCATTTCATGGCTCAGTTCGGACCCGCGCTGGAGTGGCCCTGGACAAAATTGATGGATGTTCCGGAATTCACGGAGGATCTTGTCGATCTGATTGCGGGCCAATCCGACACTCAGTCCGGGCATATGTCGATCCGCGAGCTGGAGCGGCTGCGGGACGACAATCTCGTTGGTTTGCTGCGGAGCTTGAAGAAAGGCGGAAGCGGTGCGGGAGGGGTCATTTCTTCTCACGAAAGCTCATTGCCGCAATCAGTATCCGCAACGCTTCCGATCACGGGTGACCGGCAAATCCCGCAGAGCTGGACCGACTACAATGGTCACATGAACGAGGCGTGCTATCTGGAAGCGGGCGCGGCAGCCACGGACCGTTTTATGGAGTTGATTGGAGCAGACGCCGACTACGTCGCCGCCGGGCAGAGCTACTTTACCGTTGAGAATCACCTTCGCTATCTGGACGAGCTGAAAGAGGGTGAGCGCCTCATCATCACGACACAGGTTCTTGAGGGCGAAGGCAAGAAAATGAAATTGTTTCATTTTCTGAAAAACGCGGACGGCAAGCTCGCGGCGACCATGGAAACGTTGCTGCTTCACGTTGATCTGAATTCACGGTCGAGTTGCCCTCCTGAAGCGGTTGTCGCCTCCAGGCTCGGCAATTTTGCGGGAAATCACGAGAAGCTGCCATTGCCGGAAGGCGCGGGCCGATACGTGGGCCAAAAAAGTCAGGTGGGATAGCGTCGTTCATTGGCATTGAATGAATAATCCTTGCAATCCGATGCATCTGCTGTCCGACTGAGCGGCGCGCAACAGTCAGGACCATCAGATGACATCCGAGTTTGCTGGAAAGAGCGTACTCATCACCGGCGCAGCTAGCGGATTTGGCAAGCTGCTTGCTGAAAAACTATCTGCACAGGGTGCTGACTTGATCCTTGGAGACATTGCGGACGCGCGTCTTCGTACTGTTGCGACAAGTCTTTCCGGGGCCGTTCGGTTCGCACGCTGTGATGTCTCGCGGGAAGCGGATGTCGAGGCACTCTGTGCCAAGGCGCGTGACGCATTCGGCAGTCTGGATCTTGCGGTGAACAACGCCGGATTTGCTCCACCCATGAAAGGTCTCCTGGAAACGAGCGAAGACGATCTTGACCAGTGTTATTCCGTCAATGCCAAGGGCGTGTTCTTTGGAATGAAGCACCAGATACCCTTGATGCTTGATCAGGGGGGAGCGATCTTGAACGTGGCCTCGGTCGCAGGCTTGAACGCAGCTCCAAAACTTTCGGCCTATGCGGCGTCCAAACATGCGGTCGTCGGACTGACGCGAACCGCCGCGGTTGAGTTCGCGCGTCACAACGTCCGCGTCAACGCTGTTTGTCCGTTTTTCAGCCCGACACCGCTCATGACCGAAAGCGGCTTTGCAGATCGCGAAGAATTTCTGGCGGCAGGCGTGCCAATGAAGCGGCTTGGCGAGCCGGCAGAAATCGTGGAAACGATGCTGTCGCTATTGCGGCCTGCCAATTCGTATCTGACCGGTCAGGCGATTGCTGTCGATGGCGGTGTGCTCGCACTTTGACGCAGTTTCAGGCTGCGGCTTGTCTCAGATTTTGCCGCAGCTTGACGGTGTTTTTGAAAGCGGAGTTTCCTCCGTTGTTTCTTAACCGACGATAAGTTGTTTCAGTTGAAGTGCCTCGTATTCGAGCTCGTTCAGCCGGTAGTTGACGACGTCACCGATGGTAACAATACCGACGAGGTTACCTTCATCGACAACCGGCATATGCCTGAAGCGTCCTTCCGTCATTTTACGCAGCACGGTTATCAGGGCATCGTCAGGGTGGCAGACCTCCACATTGGTGGTCATGACATCTTCAACTTTCTGGGCGAGGGTTTGCCCCGGCGTTTCGGCCAGCTTTCGAACGATGTCTCGTTCGGACAAAATACCTTGAAGACCGCCTTCGGAATTCTTTACCACCAGCGCACCGATTCGCTTGTCGCGCAACATCTCGACCGCTTCATGCAGTGTGTTTTGCGGACGAAGCGCATGGAGGTCGTTGCCTTTTGACGCAAGAATTTTGCCGACGGTCGCTGTTTCCTTGGTCGTGTTCGTACTGGAAGACTGGCTATGTGTCGTAGCCTGCTGCTTGTCTTTTCGGCTCGGGGCCTGATAAGAGCTTGGCATGAGAGTGGCTCCTTCCTGTGGGTCCAGCAATAACGCATGACACAGCCTAACCGAAACAAATCGGCCTAAGGAACTCTTCAATTGCAAGAATTGTTTCTAACACCCATGACCGCGACGATTTTTTTCGTGGCGGCTTGCCTCGCGGGATACCAGTACCGCCGTGTTTGGGTGAAAGAGGGACCGCGATGGAAACTGTGGTTGTTCGGATTAATTGCAGCCACTTGTCTGGCGGTCGTGGCGTTCATACCGGTAACAGCCTGACACTCATGGAATCGCGTCAGGCTTCCTTGTTCGCCAACATCTTGCGAGCTCTCGGGCAAGCCAGACGGTCTCTGAGCGGACTGTTCGGATCGATTTCCTTGTTGCAAACCATGCAGTGATCCGCATCGGCAATTGCATTCAGCCCACCACAGCTGCCTTTGATGGTTTTGCCTGAGAAAATCACGCCGATCGCCATGCCGACCATGACCGTAATCAACAACACAAACGCTAAAACAAAGGTCAACAAGGTCTTGGCCCGATCAGATGCTATGCCTGCAATGCTGTGAAGCGCTTGCTGTTGGTGGCGATGAAGTTTTTCTCATCGGCTACGCCGCCGCGATCAATGAACATGACGGCGAGGTCACGCTGATTTGCAAGTTCAAGACCGCGCTCGGTCCCTAGTGCCAACATAGCGGTGGACCAGGCATCGGCAAGCATGGTGTTTTCCGCAAGAACCGTGACCGAGGCTGTCCTGTGCGTAATCGGACGACCGCTGTGCGCATCCAGAATGTGAGAATAGCGCACGCCATCCTGTTCGAAGTAATTTCTGTAATCGCCAGACGTCGCCATACCAAGATTGGAAACACTGGCGATCCTGTAGGCTTGGCGATTGTGCGCATCAGGTGATTCGATACCGATTTGCCAATCCAGGCCGTCCGCATTCAGACCGGAGACATAAAGGTCGCCACCGATTTCAACCATGAAGTCGGTTAGACCAAAGCCCCTGACAACCTTCGCCATCTGGTCGACACCATAGCCTTTGCCAATGGAAGGCAGGTAGATACGGGCGGCAGGATCGCTTTTACTGAGTTTGTTTCCGTCAATATGCAACGCTTGGCTTTTGCCTGCAGCTTCAACCGCTTTGGCAAGTTTGACCGGGTCAGGTTGTGCGTTCTTGTGACCGCCCTCAGCGCCAAAACCCCAAGCCTCGATGACGGGCCCCAGCGTTACGTCAAATTGACCGCCACTCGCCTGATTGACGTCCTTGGCCGCCTGAACGACCATTGCCAGATCCTTCGACACCGTCAAAGGCTGCGTTGAAGTCAGGGAATTGAAACGGGAAACCTCGGATTTGGGATCCCAGTTCGACATTTGTGCGTTCACGTTCAACAGGCTGTTTTCGACTGCGCGTTGCAAGTCGTCCTTGTCGACAGCGCGATCATGGTCTAGAGCCGTCACCGAGTAGTTCGTACCCATTGTCGATCCCGTCAGCTCAATGACATCCGCACCGCCCTTACAGGCGGCCAGAGTAGTGAGCGACATCAGGATGAAACCCCGTCGGGAGAATTTGATGTGAGTTGGCACGATAACAGCCTCCGATCGGTCACTTGCGGCGTTTGCCGACGTTCTATGGGCGCTTTTCATCGGTTCTGGAGTACGATTCAACAAAAAAATGTAGCTAGTTGGCAAATTAGTCCTTTTTACGGGCGCAAAAACGTAGGATACCGCGTTTTGTCGAATTCTGGAGGCCAGATGCGTGCAAAGCTATAAGCTCAAGAAAGGTCTGGATCTACCTGTGCTGGGGGCACCGGATCAACAGATCAGCGAAACTCGCGAAACAAGCACGGTCGCGGTCATTGCTGCGGACTATATTGGTCTGAAGCCGAGACTGCTTGTTAAGGAAGGGGATGTGGTCGCATTGGGCGCACCGCTGCTCTTCCACAAGGACACACCGGACGTGATGGTCGCTTCGCCCGCATCGGGTCGGGTAAAGGCTGTCAATCGCGGCGCTCGCCGTATCCTTGTCAGTGTCGAAATCGAAGTCGACAGCGAAGCGGCCGAACCCGTTGATTTTTCCGATATCGGCGACGCCACGACACGTGAAGGTCTCATCGAGCGTCTGTGCGCCTCAGGACTTTGGACATCCTTCCGCACGCGACCATACTCAAAAATTCCGGCACCGGAAGCACGCCCGGCGGCAATATTTGTCAACGCAATGGATACTGAACCGCTCTCGCCGGATCCAGCAGTGGTGCTTTCTGAGCATGCCGCTGCCTTTGCAAAAGGCCTCGAGGCGGTTGCTTCACTGAGCGATGGTCGCACATATCTGTGCTGCGAAACCGGGGCCGCTGTTCCTGGAACCGATGTGGCAGGGGTCGAAACCGTCGGATTCTCCGGCCCTCACCCGGCTGGACTGGCAGGAACGCACATCCACTTCCTGGAAGTGCCGTCATCGGAAAAAACAGTCTGGACGATCGGCTATCAGGACGTGATTTCCATAGGGCGTCTCCTTGAAACGGGGCAATACGATCCGCAAAGGATCATTGCCCTATCCGGTCCGTGTTGCAGCAATCCCCGTTTGATTCGCACTGTCACCGGCGCTTCGATGCTTGAGCTGTCGGAAAATGAACTCACGGGAGACGATCCGGTCCGGCTCATATCGGGTTCCATTCTCAGCGGTCGCCTTGGCGAAGGACCGAGCGCGTATCTGGGACGTTACGCGCGGCAGATCACACTGATTGAAGAAGACCACAAACAGATCCCGATGGGCTGGATCCGTCCAATGCCCTCGAAATACGCTCTACAGCCGGTTCTGGGGTCTGCCTTTTCCAAGAAACTTTATGCGTTGACTTCAAACTTGAACGGCGGGCGCAGGGCCATGGTGCCCCTGGGCACGTTCGAAGAGCTGATGCCGCAAGATTTCCTGCCGACACAGTTGCTGCGCGCGCTGCTTGTGATGGACACTGATCAGGCCCAGGCGCTTGGCGCACTGGAGCTGGATGAGGAAGACCTGGGACTTGTGGGATTTGCCTGTCCAGCGAAATATGAATATGGCATTGCCTTGCGCGACTGCCTCACGAAAATTGAGAAGGAGGGCTAGAGTTGGGCCTTCGCAACTTCTTCGACCGCATCGAGCCCTATTTCGTTAAGGGCGGTAAATATGAAAAACTTTTCCCCGTCTACGAGATGGTGGAAAGCTTCATCTATACGCCGAAGACGGTCACCACCGCCGCACCGCATGCCCGCTCCTATGTCGACATGAAGCGGATCATGACCTACGTGGTCATTGCGACAATCCCGTGCATATTGATTGGCCTCTATAACGTTGGCTTTCAGGTCAATTCGGCCATTGCCACTTACGGTGCGTCGGGATGGAGGGCCTGGATCATCGAGGCTCTCGGGATCGGCTTTAATCCGGCCAACCCATTTGCCAATTTCATGCACGGATTGCTTTATTTTCTGCCGATTTACATCACGACGCTCGTGGTTGGCGGAATTTGGGAAGTGCTCTTTGCAACAGTGCGCGGCCATGAAGTCAACGAGGGTTTCCTCGTAACGTCCATGCTCTTCGCGCTGATCCTTCCGCCGTCCGCACCGCTCTGGCAGGTCGCTCTGGGGATCTCTTTCGGCGTGGTCATTGGCAAGGAAGTCTTTGGCGGAACCGGCAAGAACTTCCTTAATCCGGCCCTAACCGGCCGTGCCTTCCTCTATTTTGCCTATCCGGCGCAGATGTCCGGAGACACGATCTGGACACCGGTCGACGGTTTTTCAGGAGCAACGGCTTTGTCCGTGGGCTCTTCGGACGGTTACCTGCAGCTCGCGGCACATGGCATGACCTGGTTCGATTCCTTCATCGGCATCATTCAAGGCAGCATCGGCGAAACCTCCACGCTTGCCTGCATGATCGGCCTTGCCTTTTTGCTGATCACCAAGATTGCGAATTGGCATCTCGTTGTCGGCTGTCTCGGCGGGATGATAGCCTTTTCGACGCTGCTCAACCTGATCGGCTCGGACACCAATCCGATGTTCGCAATGCCTTGGTATTGGCATCTTGTCGTCGGTGGATATGCGTTCGGCCTGGTCTTCATGGTCACAGAGCCGGTGTCCGCGTCTCACACCAATCTTGGCCGTTATATTTACGGGGCCTTGATCGGGTTTATGGTTGTGATGATCAGGGTCATCAATCCGGCCTTTCCGGAAGGGATGATGCTGGCCATCTTGTTCGGTAATGTTTTTGCGCCGCTTATTGATTATTTTGTGGTGCAGGCGAACATCAAACGCAGGGCGAAACGAAATGCCTGACGACAACGGACATCAGGGCGACCGTCCAAACAAAGGGTTCGTCCGGCGTTTTCTGGACTTGCCGGCGGATTCGGTTCCCAAGACCGTTTTTGTTGCCGTTACGCTGTGTCTGGTCGCGTCGATGGTCGTCTCCGCGACGGCCGTCTCGTTGCGTCCGATTCAGGACGTCAACAAGCTCAGGGACAAGCAGATCAATATCCTGCAGGTTGCCGGCGTCTATACGCCCGGTGAGAACATACCGGAAGCATTCAATGCCTTCGAACCGCATGTACTTGACCTGGCAACGGGCGAATTCACGACGGAGTTCGATCCCGCGACATTCGACGACTTGGCTGCTGCCGATGATCCCGAACTCAGCCGTGCGCTGACTGACGACCCAGCCGGCATTGGCCGCCAATCGAACTTCCGGACCATATATCTGCTGCGCAAGGAAGATAAGTCGATCGACAAGATCATCCTGCCGGTACACGGATACGGGCTCTGGTCGACGCTTTACGGCTTCGTGGCGCTGGAAGCCAACGGCAACGATATATTTGGACTTCAGTTCTATCAGCACGCAGAGACACCCGGGCTCGGTGCCGAAGTGGACAATCCTCGCTGGAAAGCCTTGTGGAGCGGTAAAAAACTGACGGATGACAATGGCGATCTTCTGATCACGGTGGCTAAGACGGCACCGCCTGCGGGGAAAGAGTATCATGTCGACGCGCTTGCCGGCGCGACGCTGACTTCGGTCGGCGTGGACAATCTTGTGCGGTTCTGGATGGGTGAAAGCGGCTACGGCCCCTTCCTTGCCAACGTAAAAGCAGGAGCGATCTGATGGCGCAGACCAAGAGAAGCATGCTGATCGATCCGTTGGTCGACAACAATCCGATCACTTTGCAGGTTCTGGGCATCTGCTCGGCTCTTGCGGTGACCTCGTCGCTTCAGGTGGCCCTTGTCATGTCCATTGCGGTGACCTTGGTGACAGGGTTCTCTTCAATGTTCATCTCGATGCTGCGGAACCATATTCCGGGCGCAATCCGGATCATCGTCCAGATGGTGATCATTGCGTCGCTGGTGATCGTCGTGGATCAGGTTCTCAAGGCTTATGCCTATGAAATCTCGAAGACGCTGTCCGTCTTTGTTGGTCTGATCATCACAAACTGCATTGTCATGGGCCGTGCAGAAGCATTTGCCATGAAGAACCCGCCGGTTGCATCTTTCATCGATGGTGTTGGAAACGGATTGGGCTATGGGCTGATCCTGATGTTGGTCGGTTTCATTCGCGAACTGTTCGGTGCCGGCAGCCTGTTCGGTATCACGGTGCTTCCGACCGTTAACAATGACGGCTGGTACGTTCCCAATGGCATGCTGCTCTTGCCGCCGTCCGCGTTTTTCATCATCGGCCTGCTCATCTGGGCATTCCGAACATGGAAACCCGAACAGGTCGAAGAGCGTGAATACAAGATCCAGGTGGTGGACGCACACTGATGGAACAGCTGGTCTCCCTTGCCGTAAAGGCGATCTTTGTCGAAAACCTTGCCTTGTCGTTCTTTCTCGGCATGTGCACGTTCATCGCCGTTTCCAAGAAAATTTCCACGGCTATTGGCCTTGGAATTTCGGTCATGATCGTTCAGGCGATCACGGTTCCGGCGAACAATCTGATCCTGACCTATCTGCTTGCCCCCGGAGCACTCTCCTGGGCCGGTTTCAGCGATGTCGACCTCACCTTTCTCGGTCTGATATCCTATATCGGTGTGATCGCCGCCCTGGTTCAGATCCTGGAAATGGTGCTCGATAAGTACTTTCCGCCGCTCTACAACGCTCTAGGTGTCTTCCTGCCGCTCATCACGGTGAACTGTGCCATTCTTGGCGGCTCGCTCTTTATGGTTGAGCGAGACTACGATTTTACCGAATCGGTTACCTACGGGCTCTCCTCCGGGTTTGGTTGGGCACTGGCGATCACCGCGATGGCCGGCGTTCGGGAAAAACTGAAATATGCCGATATCCCAGACGGCCTGCAGGGCCTGGGCATCACCTTCATCACTGCCGGACTGATGGCACTTGCCTTCATGTCTTTCAGCGGCGTCAAACTGTAACGGGAGCGCCTTGTGGCAACATTCGGATTAGGCATCCTGCTCTTCACGCTGATCGTTCTTGCGCTTGTCACGATCATTCTGGCCGCCCGCTCGAAGCTTGTCTCCGTGGGCAATGTCAACATCAGCATCAACGGCGAGAAGACCATTTCGGTTCCGGCGGGTGGCAAATTGCTGCAAACGCTGGCTGAGCAAAAACTCTTCGTGCCGTCTGCTTGCGGCGGCGGTGGCACATGCGCCCAGTGCCGGGTGAAGATCTTCTCTGGAGGTGGCTCGATTCTGCCAACGGAAGAAAGCCATATCACCAAGCGCGAAGCGGCGTGCGGCGACCGCCTGTCATGCCAGGTTGCGGTGAAGCAGGACATGGTGATCGAAGTTCCTGAAGAGGTCTTCGGGGTCAAGAAATGGGAATGTACCGTTCGCTCGAACGAGAATGTTGCCACCTTCATCAAGGCGCTGGTGCTGGAGCTTCCCGAAGGCGAGGACGTCAATTTCCGTGCCGGTGGATATATTCAGATCGAAGCGCCCTCGCACCATCTCAAATACACGGATTTTGACGTTGAAGAGGAATACCGGGAGGACTGGGACCGCTTCAATCTCTGGCAATACGAATCGGTTGTTGCCGAGCCGCTCGAGCGCGCCTATTCCATGGCAAACTACCCGGAAGAAAAGGGCATGATCATGCTCAACGTCCGCGTAGCTTCGCCGCCCCCCGGATCGGAGGGTATCCCTCCCGGAAAGATGTCGAGTTACATCTTCAACCTGAAACCGGGCGACAAGGTCACGATTTCCGGTCCTTTCGGCGAGTTCTTCGCGCGCGAAACCGAGAGGGAAATGGTCTTTGTGGGTGGCGGTGCCGGCATGGCGCCGATGCGCAGCCATATTTTCGATCAGCTCAAGCGGCTGAAGTCAAAGCGCAAGATCAGCTTCTGGTACGGCGCCCGTTCAAAGCGCGAGATGTTCTTTGTTGAGGACTTTGACACGCTTGCTGCCGAAAATTCGAATTTCGAATGGCATGTGGCCCTGTCAGATGCGCTGCCGGAAGACGACTGGAAGGGATATACCGGTTTCATCCACAACGTCCTCTTCGACGAGTACCTCAAAAATCATCCGGCACCGGAAGACTGTGAATTCTACATGTGCGGACCACCGATCATGAACCAGTCCGTCATCAATATGCTGCTGGATCTGGGCGTGGATCGGGAAGACATCATGCTCGACGACTTCGGTGGTTGATCCAAGGTGGATCCGAACTGCCTTTGACAAAACAATGAGCCGGCCAATTGGATTTTGGCCGGCTCAATGCGTTCAGGTGCGCGAAAAATCACGGTGTCAGGAAGTCAATCCAAGCATCCTGCGGATCTGCTCTTGATCCGTTCCTGCGCCTGCAAAATCGTCGAAGGCTTTGTCCGTCACCTCGATGATGTGGCTTTCAATGAACGGTGCGCCTTCTGCCGCGCCTTGTTCGGGTGACTTCAGGCAGCACTCCCATTCCAGCACCGCCCAGCTGTCATAGCCATGTTGTGCAAGCTTGGAAAAGATACCGGAGAAATCAACCTGACCGTCACCCAGTGAACGGAACCGGCCCGCCCGATTCACCCAGCCCTGATAGCCTGAATAGACGCCCTGCCGGCCATCCGGATTAAACTCCGCATCCTTCACATGATAGGCACAGATGCGCTCATGGTAGATGTCGATAAACGCCAGATAGTCCATTTGCTGAAGCAGAAAATGCGACGGATCGTAGTTGATCTGGCAGCGCTTGTGACCTCCCAGTGCGTCGAGGAACATCTCGAACGTCGCCCCGTCAAAGACGTCTTCTCCAGGGTGGATCTCGTAACCGACATCGACACCGTTGTCTTCATAGACATCAAGTATCGGTTTCCAGCGGTTGGCGAGTTCCCTGAAAGCCTCTTCGATCAGACCGGCGGGACGCTGCGGCCAGGGATATAGATATGGGAATGCCAGCGAACCGGTGAAGCTGACCGAAGCATCAAGGCCAAAGCGACGACTGGCGACAGCCGCCTTTTTCATCTGGTCGACCGCCCATTCCTGCCTCGCCTTGGGGTTGCCATGCACGTTTGCGGGCGCAAATCCGTCAAAGGCAAGATCGTAGGCTGGATGTACCGCCACGAGTTGCCCCTGAAGGTGAGTGGAAAGTTCGGTGATCTCGACACCGGCATCCGCGCAGATGCCTTTCACGTCGTCGCAATAGGTCTGACTTTCGGCCGCCTTGTCGAGGTCGAACAGGCGTCCGTCAAATGTTGGAATCTGAACGCCCTTGTAACCAAGGTCTGCAGCCCATTTGGTGATGGCGGGAAGTGAATTGAAAGGTGCTTCGTCGCCTGCAAATTGTGCCAGGAAAATCGCTGGTCCCTTGATCAGTCCGGCCATGGCTGCCTCCCTTAGTTATTGACCTGTCGTGGTGACGTCCGTTTAGCGTGACGGTCCTTTCCGTTCCGCTGATGCGGCCCAGAGATTGATGTCAGCTTCGCGTGTCGTGGCTGCTATTTCCTCAAGCTCAGCATCTGTGAAATCGAGATTTTCCACCGTGCGTACACAGTCTCTGACCTGTTCAGCGCGGCTGGCACCGATAAGAGCCGTTGTGACTTTTCCGTTCCGCAGAACCCAGGCAATTGCCATCTGGGCAAGGGTCTGGCCCCTTCGCTCGGCAATTGCGTTGAGCGCTCTGATGGTCTCGATATTGTCGTCGCTCAAGAACTGGCTTTTGAGAGATTTTCCCTGTGTCGCCCGGCTGTCTTCAGGGATCCCGTTGAGATACTTGTTGGTCAGCATGCCCTGGGCAAGCGGAGAAAAGGCAATGGATCCGACACCGAGTTCCTCGAGCGTGTCCAGCAAGCCGTCCTCTTCCACCCAGCGATTGATCATGGAATAGCTCGGCTGGTGGATCAGGCAGGGGGTGCCCAGCTCTTTCAGGATCGCGGTTGCCTCTCGCGTGCGTTTGGAATTGTAGGACGAAATGCCGACATAGAGTGCCCGTCCGGACCGCACGATGTGATCGAGTGCCATCATCGTCTCTTCCAACGGCGTGTCCGGATCGAAACGGTGGGAATAGAAGATGTCGACATAATCCAGCCCCATCCGCTTCAGGGACTGGTCGCAGGAGGCAATCATGTATTTGCGGCTGCCCCATTCCCCGTAAGGGCCGGGCCACATTCCATAGCCGGCCTTGGACGAGATGATCATTTCATCTCGGTAGGGCGCAAAGTCGGTTCGCAGCAATTCTCCGAAAGCGCTTTCGGCAGAACCGGGCCTCGGCCCGTAATTGTTGGCAAGATCGAAATGCGTAATGCCAAGGTCAAAGGCCGTGCAGGCGATTTCCCGCTTGAGCGCGTGCGGTGTGTCTTCACCGAAATTATGCCAGAGCCCGAGCGAGATCGCCGGCAGCTTCAGGCCCGATTGGCCGCATCGGCGATACACCATATTGTCATAGCGCGTTGGCGCCGCAGTCCAGGTCATTTGATTTCCTATCAGGTGAGAAGGTCCTGTGCTGCTTGTGGATCGAGCGCAGCAGGACGGTCGCAGGTGGTTGCGACATCAATAAACTGCCCACTCTCGCCCGATGCAAGGATTGACGTCATCACATCCACGGCATGCAGGGAAAACTCCAGCGAGCAACGGTGTGGCCGGTCGGCCAGGATCGCCTGAGCCATGTCCGCAAGTCCTGCGGTTCGATAGTTTGCATTGCTGCCGTCATTGGCTTTCGAGAACGGATGGTTCCAGGCATCCGACATGTTGACGTAAGCACCCTTCTCAGTCATCCGCACTTCACCGCCGAAGAAGTTCGGATCGGGTACATGCAATGTCCCGCCCAGGCCGTAAAGTTCCATATTGGAGTGACCATGTTGCCAGACGTCCCAGCTGGCGCAATACGTTATCTGGGCGCCCGAATGAAATTGCATCACCGCGTGGATCGTGGTGGGCGTTTCCACCTTGATCTTGTCACCAAAACGGGGTTGGGAGGTGATTGTCCGATATTCGGACCCGGACGAGCTCATGGCACAGACCCTTTTTACCGGGCCGAGCAACTGAACAAGGTTGGAGACATAGTAGGGCCCGAGATCGAGGATGGGTCCGCCGCCAGGCTGAAAGAAGAAATCCGGGTTCGGATGCCACATTTCCATGCCAGGGCTCTGAACGAAACAGGTGCCCGAAGTAATCTTGCCGACAGCGTCGCTGTCGACCAGGTGTCTGGCCAGCTGGTGCGCGCCGCCCAGGAACGTGTCAGGTGCAGAGCCGACGCGCAAACCTTTCTCCTTGGCGATTGCCGCGAGGTCCTGTCCTTCCGCGACATTCAGTACGAAGGGCTTTTCGGAATAAACGTGTTTGCCGGCGTCCAGGATCTTCTTTGAAACCTCAAAGTGTGCGGCAGGTACCGTCAGGTTGACGATGATATCGATGTCACTGGCTGCAAACAGCCCGTCGACCGTTTCCGCGCGCAGATTGAATTCCTCTGCACGCGCTTTTGCGGCCGACGCTTTGATGTCGGCGCAGGCACGCATTTCGATGCCCCTGAAAAGCGGGGCAAGACGCATATAGGCAGCCGAAATGTTTCCGCATCCCAGTACGCCGATGCCGAGTGTCTTACTCATGATGGTTCCTTAATATGTGCGGAAGGCTTCGATAGAGCGGGCGGCAAACCGGTCGACGTCCGAAGGTTTGTCGTGTTCCATGATGAACAGATTGACACCGGCACTGCGCAACGCGGCCATGATGGTTTTCCAGTCCATGGTTCCCTGCCCGACATCCGCCCAACCGTCTTCGTCGGCGCACTCGCCTTGGGGGGCGATGTCCTTGACATGGGCAGTGGTGATGCGGTCGGCGTATTTCGAAATCCAGGCCAGAGGGTCCTGACCGCCTCGGACGATCCAGGCAATGTCTGCTTCCCATTCAATGGAAGGCGCAGTTTCAAGCAGTATGTCCATCGGCAATCGGCCGTCGCCACAGGTGACAAACTCAAAATCATGGTTGTGCCAGCCGAAGCGCAGACCTGCGTCCCGGATTTTCGCGCCAATGGCTTCCAGCCGCTCACCGACGGATTGCCAGTGAGCTGCATCGGCAGACCGCTGATCGGGCGGCAGGGCCGGACAGAACAGACGCTCCATGCCCAATGTCTTGGCGGTCGCGATGACCTTGTTGATGTCGTCTTCGAACTGTTCCATTGGAAAGAAATGTCCGGACGGCATGCTCAAGCCTGTCTGGTCAAGCAGGTCCCGGCAGGCCGCCGGATCCTCGTAAACACCTCCGAAACCCTCGACCTGTGTATAGCCTAGCTTGGCAAGACGTTTGAAAACGTCGTCCCAAGGGGTGAATTCGCGTGCAGAATAGAGCTGGAATGAAACATCCATGAGTGTTTTCCCGATGTTGGATTAGAATCTGGCTCAGATTCTGATTTCGTTATTTTTGCTGAATATGTTTGCGCGCATTGGCTCGAAGCCGATGTCGATTCTGTCGCCTGTTTTGATGTTTGCCTGTCCGTCGAGTCTGACCCAAAGGGTATGGTTCTGTGCATTGACGCGTGCGAGGGTGTCGGATCCGAGGGGTTCGACGAGTTCGACGGATGCTGTCATGCGGACTGTGGC
>NZ_CANMNP010000023.1 GCF_947499295.1 uncultured Roseibium sp. | reverse complement strand
TGCAAGATATGGACTTCAGAACCTGATCGTTTCAGACTTAATCCGATCCATCAAATGCCGGGACTGAACACCTAGCCCGCTACATCAGCTCATTGCAGCCATGAGGCGTCTCAGAGCGCAAATTCCGCCAGCATGGCCGCATGATAAGACCCTGCATAATCACTGCCATCTGCATCGAAAACCTCATCGAGCAGCTCGCAGTTGAACACCTTGAAATCGACTGTGCAGTCGGTCATGGCCGCGCTCGCCAGAATATGATCAAGCGCTTGTCCTCGCCCTCTGTGAATGACCGTTTGACGACGTTCGGGAGGGAGAGCGCGGTCGAGTTGGAACAATCGTCTTTTTTCCAGATCGGGTGACCCTGTGTCGTCAGGGTCGGCGCGAAGCATCCTCAAAGTGCCGGTATCCCCTGTCGCGTTGAAGTCCCCTGCCAGCACAATCCGGGCTTCTTCGTTGTCATCGAGCAACTGCTCCACAGCCAGGCGCAGTTCGAGTGCTTGAGCGGTCTGCTTGAAAACAGATAGTTGGTATCCTTCCGCCCAGGCCGAAATGTTTTTCCATGATCGATCGGCTCTCTTCGCGCCGCGGATCATGGCGGCAATCGGCGCGCGCAGATGGACAGCGAATAGGTGCAGAGGCGTTGCTGCTCCAATGTCAATTTCCGCCTGAAGAACAGGCCGCTCAAACAACACCGTCTGCGGACTCTCGTAGGGCGGCTCAGCGGTTTTGGGCTGCCAGAAGGCTGGATGGGCATGGGATTGATAGAGACTTGAATACCTCTGAACAGGATATCTGGAGAGGATAACCAGATTATGCCTGTCTCCTGGTCCCTTACCGGAGGGGCGGTCACTCGTTGCCCGATGGTAAGCCTCATACGGCGTTCCCTCCAGCAGCAGATCGAGAGCGAGGAAATGACGTTTCTTGTTGCCCTTCACCTTTTGCGCATTCACCTCTTGCAAGCAGAGAATATCAGCGTCCAATTCAAGCATTTTCGGCTTGAGTGCTCTCAGCCGTGGTGCCAGAATTTCGGGATCGAATTTGTCCGATCCAAATGATTCCAGATTGAATGTCGCAAGTCTCATGAACGCATCCAGGTTTCCAGGTCAGTCGTCTGAAACCATAGCGATGAGCGGCTGCCGGTGGTAGAGAGCACCGAGAGGTGAATTCGGAGGCCTGCATGAACGATGACATCTGTCCCTGCGGCAGTAACAGCAGTTACGATGCATGCTGCGGTCCCTTTGTTGACGGAAATGCCCTGCCCGAAACAGCCGAGGCGCTGATGCGTTCTCGTTATTCTGCCTATGTGAAGGGGAACATTGCCTACCTGAAAACGACATACTGGCCGAAATATCAGGCAGAATTCGATGACGTTGGTACGGCACGATGGGCGGCAGAAAACCATTGGACGGGTTTGAACGTTCTGAAGACGGAAAAGGGCCGCAAAACAGACCGCGACGGCACGGTTCTTTTCGAAGCCAAGTACCTTTCTGCCGGTAAACTGAACACTCATCGAGAACTAAGCCGGTTCCGCAAGAAGGCAGGACGCTGGTACTACGTCGAAGCAATCTGAGTGCGACCGCACCGTCGACGTTTCGACGGTGCGGATGTAAGAAGTCGGCTGGCCTAGTTTCGCCCTGACATCACGCCGCCATCCACGTCCCAGATCGCGCCAGTAACCCAGCTTGCTTCGTCTGAAAGAAGAAAATCGACGGTTGCGGCCACATCTTCGGCTGTACCGATGCGGCCAACTGGATGGAATGCATCAAATCCTTTGAGTGTCTGTGAGATCTGGTCTTCCGGAATAAACGCGCCGTAGATGGGTGTTTCCACCACCGCTGGCGCCACGGCATTTACGCGAATGCCTCTTTCGCCGAGTTCCATTGCCAGGTGCTGTGTCATGGAATGCAGACCGGCCTTGGCCATTGAGTATGCTGAGGATGGTGTTGCCTTGATTGCCTGATGCGCCCACATGGACCCGATATTGACGATTGATCCCGATCCGGACTCGGTCATTTTGCGGACAACAGCCTGGGTGAGCAGGAAGGTACCTCTATTATAGTCGTGATAGAGGTCGTAATCCTGTGCCGTGTGATCGAGATAGGGTTTCGGACTGAAGTAACCCGCCGCATTTACCAGATGGCGAATGCTGCCCTCAAAGGCTTCGACTTTGCCGACGAGAGACTGCACGTCGTCCGGGTTAGTGACGTCGGCCTGCCAAGTTATCACGTCAACGGAATGTTCCGCTTCGATGTCGGCCTTCGCGGCCAAAAGTTTTTCAGCCTTCCGTCCGACCAGAACAGGCGTCACGCCACGAGCGGCAAGCCTTTTGGCTGTCGCCAGTCCCATGCCGGAGGAACCGCCTTGAATGATTGCGAAATTCTGGGCCACTGCTTCATCTCCACTTTATCTACTAGTTGGTAGGTACATTTTGATGTATCGACCCTCAGACCCATCAAGTCAACACCTATCTATCAATTGGTAGATAACACTCATGTGACCGGCTCTGACTGGCTGCCATATTCGATCAAAAAACTGGGAAGGCCGGATGCAACCGGGCGCGTTCTCGATTGTGCCGTCAAAAACTGTCCGGCCCCTGCGATTGGCGGCGGGAGCAGGGGCCGGACTAAACTGCGGATCGAAGGGGAGGCAGCCCTCATCATCCGCAATGCAAAATCAGGTTTCACTCATTCAGGCCAAGGGTGATGCCGTCGAAGGAGTTCTGACGACTCAGCGTCAGCATGTTCACTATTTGTTCTATTCTGCTATTGAAAGTCAAGCGGATTGTTTCACCCTCGTTTGACCGGTCTTGCGTTTCAAAACCCGATTTCATCACGCATCTGTGAAAACGAAGCCGTCCAGTTGTTCAGTTCGCTAGAGAAAATTAAGTCCCTCATGTCACAAATACGGAATATTTGCTGCAAAGGACCCGTCGTTGCGTTTCACTTCCAACTCCTGGACAAAGCGTCTTCACAGCGCCTCCTGGCCTCAGGTTTTGGGCAAAGGAGGCGAACAGATTAGAGCTGTCTTGAATGGCACGGGCAGCGACAATCATGCTGCGGGCCGCATGGCAGTGTCCACTTTCGCCATCCGGATAGGCGGAGCAGCACTCGCGTATCTTTCCCAGATAGTTTTCGCGCGTGCGCTCGGTGCGCACGACTACGGTATCTATTCTGTTGCCTGGACTTTGGTGATCGTTCTCGGTGTCATGTCCTGCGGCGGGTTCTCGGCATCCGCCAACAGGTTCCTGCCTCAATATCGTCAGGCCGGTGACCTGGATGGCCTGCGCGGTTTCCTCTTTGCAAGCCGGGTTTCGGCATTCTTGATAGGCGCCGTAACAGCTATCCTTGGAATAGGCATAGTGTTACTGATCAGCCCGGTCATTGAGCCCTACTACGTTCAACCCATCGCGGTTGTCTTGCTCGCTCTGCCATTCTTTGCGTTTGGATTGGTCCAGGATGGCATTGCACGAAGCTACGACTGGTCGTCCTTGTCGATGTTGCCGACCTATATCTGGCGGCCACTCACCATCCTGATATTGCTTTTTGTGGCGATATTCGCCGGATTGAAAGCAGATGCTCTGACAATGGCATCCGTCGCAATTTGCGCAGCCATGCTGATTGCCCTCTACCAATATATGCAGCTCAGCCGCCGGCTTTCCCTTCAGGTGCCGTCCGGCCCGCGCAGGGTTGAGCTGAAGAACTGGATCCTGATCTCGTTGCCAATGTTGATGGTGGACGGATTTCTGCAGCTGATCACCAGTGCCGATGTCATCATGGTCAGCTTCTTCCAGGACCCTGACGAAGTCGCCATATATTTCGCAGCCTCAAGAACCCTGGCCCTGGTGCATTTTGTCTATTTCGCCGTCCGTGCCGCGTCGGCACACAGGTTCTCCGATTATACGCACAGGCAAGACCAGAAGGGCCTTGAAGACTATGTTCGCAAAGCCACGCATTGGACGTTCTGGCCTTCGCTTTTGGCTGGTGCAGGGCTTCTGCTCATCGCCCCGCTGCTGCTGGCCCTGTTCGGCAGCGGCTATGAAAGCGGCTATCAGCTGATTGCCATCTTGATGATCGGCGTGCTCGCACGTGCATCCGTAGGTCCTGCCGACGCGCTTTTGACCATGACCGGGCATCAGAAGAATTGCGCCGGTATTTATGCGGCAACATTTCTGCTCAATGTTCTTTTAAACCTCGCCCTCATCCCGCTTCTTGGCCTCGCCGGCGCTGCTGTCGCAACAAGTTGCGCAATTCTTTTTGAAGCATCAGCGCTTGCATTGGTTGCAAAACGTAAGCTGAATATCACGACATTTGTTCTTCCATTGCTTTTTCCGCCCAAGGACCGCCAGGTTGATCAGTGATCAAACAGCCGCACAGCAGTACGAGATCCTGGAGTTCGATCCGCTGAACGCAACAGTTCCGGTAGCGGATTGGCGGCAACTTGCTGGACTTTCAATCGATCCCAACCCGTTTTTCGGGCCTGAATTCCTAAAGCCATTTCTGGAGTACACGGACAACAGGTCAGTTCGCCTTGTCGTCGTCAGGGAGAAACAAAATCAACACTGGCTGGCAGCTGCACCAGTCGGGCGCCGCAGACTTGGCATCGCCTTTCCCGTCACTTCGACATGGGCCACCGAATATTCTCCGCTCGGAACACCGCTCTTGCACCCGGATGCCCCGCAAGACGTAATTGTGGCCTTTTTACACGCCATGAACGGCTCAAACGGCGTCCTCGCCTTCCCCTATCTCCCGTCCCGCTCTGCATCAGCCGACAGGCTGAAATCGGCAATGGCGGAACGCTATCGCTCGACAGCATGCGCGACCAGAGCAGCTCACGCACCCGGCGAGACCGGTAAGCAACAGCTTGAAGCAGCTTATAGCGGCAAACGGCGCAAGGAAATGCGCCGCCTCTTGCGCAGGCTTGACGACTTCGGCACGACACGTTTTTCCAGTTTGTCAGGTCACGAAGCCGTTCAGGGATTTGAGTCTTTTCTGCATCTTGAATCCAAGGGCTGGAAAGGTCGGGCGGGAACCGCACTTTTGAGCATACCTGAAACCGCAGCATTCGCGCGAGCGGCAATTGCGAACCGCGCGGCAGTAAATGGCGTTCGCATCGATCAGCTGTGGGCGGGCAATACACTTGTTGCCGCGCTTGTCCTCTTTGCGGAAGGCGGCGCTGTTTTTTCCTGGAAGATTGCTTTTGACGAGGAGTTTGGCAGGTATTCTCCAGGTGCTCAGATTGCGGTACATGCGTTTCGGGAAAACCTGAAATTGACTGGATTCAAAGGTGCAGATTCCCTTGCCATTCCAGGACACACCATGATTGAGCCGCTTTGGAGAGGGCGGCTTGAAACCTGCACTTTGCTTTTTTCAGGCGGTGCATTCAGCGCACAGCTTTGCGCTCTCTGTCAGGCGGATCTGGAACTGGAACAGCGGCTTCGACGCCTGATGAGGCAACTTAAGAAACGCGTGAAGTCCTGACCGATATCTCGTCGCGTGCCTGCTGACGTAATTTCCGGCGTATGACCTTTCCTGTGGTGGTCATCGGAAGTTCTTCCACAAATTCGATCTCACGCGGGTATTCGTGCGCAGACAACCTTTCGCGAACAAATCCGCGTATGTCGTCTTCAAGCTCCTCACCGCCTGCTGCGTCCGGTTTCAAAACGACATAGGCTTTGACGATCTCGGTGCGCAGCGGATCGGGCTTGCCAATAGCTGCCGCCAGCGCGATCGAAGGGTGCTTGATCAAACAATCCTCAATTTCCCCCGGGCCGATCCGGTAGCTTGCCGAGGTGATGATGTCATCGTCTCGCCCGACAAAATGAACATACCCTTCCCCATCCATCACACCCTGGTCACCGGTAATCATCCAGTCATCTATAAACTTGTCCCGGGTCGCCTCGGGCTTATTCCAATATTCGAGAAACATCACCGGATCAGGACGTTTGACGGCAATTTGCCCAAGCGATTCAGGCGGCAACTGCATGCCTTTGTCGTCGATAATGGCAACAGCGTGCCCGGGGATCGCCTTGCCGATGGCGCCGGAACGGCTGACACCGAGCTCTGCGACAGAGCCCAGAACCGCATTGCATTCGGTTTGTCCATAAAACTCGTTGACCGCAAACCCGAATTCTTCCTGAAACCAGTCATACGTTTCGCGACCAAGAGACTCGCCCGCAGAACCAACGCTTCGCCAGGCGAGGTTGAAGCGACGTTGTGGACTGTCAACGGCACGCAGCATTTTCAGTGCTGTTGGCGGAATGAAAGCATTGCGAACGCCTTCTCGTTCAAGCAGCTTAAACGCAAATTCGGGGTCGAATTTCCTGCTGGCATGAGACAGGACAGGAACGCCGAGTGTTAGTGCTGGAAACAACGCATTCAGCAAGCCACCGGCCCAGGCCCAATCCGCCGGTGTCCAAAGCAGATCGCCCTCGCGTCCCAGGAAATTCTGTGACAGCTCAATCCCTGGCATGTGCCCGAACAGGACCCGATGCCCATGCAACACACCTTTGGGCTGGCCGGTTGTTCCCGACGTATAGATCATCAGTGCGGGATCATTTGGTGTTGAGGCAACAGTTTCGAAGCGATCCGATGCCCTGGCCTGCAGATCGTCGAAACAACAGACCCCTGATTGTGGTCCGTCAGTGGAAACGACAAGGTCAAGCTCGGGAAGATCTTCACGGATTTGGGATAGTTTTTCGAGCCCTGCGGCATCGGTCACAAGCGCCTTTGCCCCGGCGTCCGACAAGCGGTATCGCAAGGCTTCCAAACCGAAAAGTGCTGCAAGCGGAACGGCAATTGCGCCGATCTTGTAGGCAGCAAGATGAGCGACTGCTGTTTCAGGAACCTGGGGCAATAGCAACGCCACCCTGTCGCCATGCCCGATACCCTTGGCGACAAGAGCATTGGCAAACCGGTTGGCGGCCTGATTGAGACGCTGGTGGCTCCAGTCCCGAACATCACCGTCTGCAAGCACTTGGCGAATGGCCAGACGCTCCGGATCTCTCTTGGCCCATGCGTCGCTGATGGCGGCAGCCATGTTGTAGGTTGCGGGCAAAGACCATTGAAAACGGGCGTTCAGCGTTTCGTAGTCGCCGGCAGGTTCCAGCATGCATGTTTTCCGGTGCTATTTTTTTAGGCAGCGGAGTGTAAGGCGATGAATGCTGCAGCGCAATAGAGCGAATTTCAACGGCGCGCCAACGGGTGTGCGCTCTCTACGAGTTCCCGCAGGCGCTCATCGAGGACGTGGGTATAAATCTGCGTCGTTGAGATATCGGCATGACCGAGAAGCTGTTGTACAACGCGCAGATCTGCACCGTTCTGCAGAAGATGTGAAGCAAAGGCATGACGCAGGACATGCGGGGAAACCTTTGCCGCCGGGAGACCGGCAGCAACCGCGAGGTCTTTGAGTTCCCTCGCGAAATGCTGACGTGTCAGGTGACCACTGTCACCGTGGGAGGGAAACAGCCAGGGACTTTTCTCGTAAGCGCCTTCTGCCGACCTCAAGGCCACATAGTCTTTCATGGCGGCCTGTGCGGCATGGGACAAGGGTACCAGACGCTCTTTGCCGCCTTTGCCGGTGATTTCGATGAGCCGCGCATCGCGAAGAGCTGCTGTTACCGGAAGCGAAACAAGTTCAGACACACGCAAACCAGTCGCGTAAAGAACTTCAATGAGCGTATAGAGGCGCTGTGCACGCAGACGGGCGGCCGAACTTTTCTGAGGCTTTGCAGCTCCCAGTTCGGCAGTTTCGATCAACCGGTCGACATCATCGACAGACAACACTTTGGGAAGGGTTGACCGTCGCTTGGGTGCTGACAACGTGCGGGTCGGATCGTCCTCACGAACACCTTCAGAATAGAGAAACTTGTAAAACTGCTTGAGGGCGGACAGTCTCCGCGCCTGTGATGTCTCGGCAAACCCTCGGCGGTTCAGGTCCCCAAGATAGGCTGAAATCTTGTCTGTGCCTGCGTCGGCAAGCTTCGTGCGGCCGAGAAAACCAGAGAAGTCTTCAAGGTCGCGGCGATAGCTTTCAAGCGTGTTTTCAGCCGCGCCACGCTCGGCTGCCAGCATTTCCAGAAACGTTTCGAGATCGAAACCGGTTGCCAAATCAGATCCTAACGGCCAAAGCCGTCCTTCTTGACGCGAACGGTGATTTCCCGCTCACGCGGGTCAACGAAATTCGCCAGCGCAAACACCGCGCCATAGCCGAGTGCACCCAGCAACAACAACACCAGCAGCAGGCGGGTCAGGGTTGGCACAAGCGGACTCCCGAGCAAAAAACGTGAATGCCATAGACGAATCGGTCACCGGATTGTTTCAAGAAGACATGGTTGAGCGCAAGTGATGACGCCAAGGTATCCGAAATGCGATCAGCCCGTGTCTTTTTTGGTGAATATGGTACAACGCCGCCATGACGAAGAATGACGAGACGCAGGACCCGGAAACGGGCCCTGAGTGGATAAACGCCAAAGACATCGATTTGGCCGGGCTCCTTCAAAAGCTCGGGCACCGCTCTATTGTTTTGGTTGGAATAATGGGCTGTGGCAAATCCACAGTTGGCAAGCGTCTTGCCCAGCGCCTTGGCCTTGAATTCATCGATGCTGATTCCGAAATAGAGCGTGCAGCAAACATGACGGTC
The DNA here is from genome assembly GCF_947499295.1 of uncultured Roseibium sp. Lineage (GTDB taxonomy): Bacteria > Pseudomonadota > Alphaproteobacteria > Rhizobiales > Stappiaceae > Roseibium. Next base: position 52,633 of record NZ_CANMNP010000023.1, on the reverse strand, counting down.
TCAGAAATTTTTGCAGAACATGGCGAACCTTATTTCCGCAGTGGCGAAGAAAGGGTCATCGCGCGGATTTTGCGAGAAGGTCCCCAGGTTCTTGCCACCGGTGGCGGCGCTTTCATGAGCGATGCCACCCGCCAGGAAATTTCCGAACACGGGGTTTCGATCTGGCTGAAGGTAGACTTTGAGACGGTCATGGCGCGCGTTCGGCGCCGCTCAACGAGACCGCTGCTCCAAAATCCCGACCCTGAAGGCACCATGAGAGACCTTTTGGCGAAGCGCGAACCGGTTTATGCGCGCGCTGCGCTGACCGTCACATCCAAGGAAGTTCCGCACGAAACGGTGGTCGACCAGATCGTCATCACCTTGGCAGACTATCTTGATGTCGGCGACGCACAAAATGCCTCGGCAATGTCCTGAAACACAGAAATTCAAAGACAAAATGACAATGGAAGCAAACGTGGCTGAAGCAGCGGAAGCAGAGCGAACTCAAGTCAAAGTCGATCTTGGCGCCAGAAGCTACGATATCAAGATCGGTCGCGGCCTGTTGGATGCGGCCGGCTCTGAAATCGCAGCCGTCTTGCCCGGAGCTCGCCTCGCGGTGATTGTTGACGAGACCGTCGCGAAACTGCATCAGCCAGCGTTTTCCGAAAGCCTCAAGGCCGCAGGCCTTGAGCACACCGTGCTGACCGTGCCCAGCGGTGAAAGCAGCAAGTGCTTTCGGCAATTCGAACGCCTGTGTGACGAGGTCCTGGCGGCACGTCTGGAACGCGGCGATGGTATTGTCGCGCTCGGCGGCGGTGTCGTTGGCGACCTGACGGGCTTTGTTGCGTCTGCTGTCCGTCGCGGCATGACTTTCATCCAGGTACCCACGACGCTGCTGGCTCAGGTAGACAGCTCTGTCGGCGGCAAAACCGGCATAAACGCCCGCCATGGCAAAAACCTGATTGGCGCATTCCATCAACCCGCGTTGGTGCTTGCCGACACGGCTATTCTGGACACATTGCCGATCCGCGACTTTCGTGCAGGTTATGCGGAAGTCGCCAAATATGGCCTTCTCGGAGACGAACCTTTCTTTTGCTGGCTCGAAGCCAATTGGAAGGCGGTTTTTGCGGGGGGCCCCGAACGCGACGAAGCCGTCGCCCGGTCTTGCCAGGCCAAAGCCGATGTTGTGGCTGCTGATGAACTGGAAGCAGGACGGCGTGCGTTGCTCAATCTCGGCCACACTTTCGGCCACGCTCTGGAAGCCGCCGTTTCGTATGAAACCGAGCGTGTCGTTCACGGAGAAGGCGTCTCGATCGGCATGATGCTGGCGCACGAGTTTTCACAGAGGCTGCAGCTGATTGGCGAGGCCACTGTTGCGCGTGTCGAAAAACACCTGACCGATGTTGGGCTTCCGGTAACGTTGAAAGATGTTCCAGGCCAGCTGCCACCTGCAGAAACATTCATGGACATCATCGCTCAGGACAAAAAAGTCAGCCGCGGCGCACTCACGTTCATTCTGACCCGCGGTGTCGGTGAAGCCTTTGTTGAAAAAGGTGTCGATCCGGCACTGGTATCGGATTTTCTCAAGGAGAAACTTGAAACATGATGGAAACGTCTCTCTGGCTGGCGGTCGGCGCCATTCTGGTGCTTCTGTTCCTGTCCGGTTTCTTCTCCGGCTCCGAAACGGCGCTGACTGCGGCTTCGCGGGCGCGCATGCACCAGATCGAAAAGAACGGTGACTGGCGGGCCCGAGTGGCCAGCCGGCTGATTGCGAACAGGGAAAGGCTGATTGGCGCGCTGCTGCTTGGCAACAACCTGGTCAATATTCTGGCGTCCGCGCTCGCGACAAGTGTCTTCCTCTCGCTTTTCGGCGAAGCGGGCGTCGCTTTGGCGACCCTGGTCATGACGGCGCTGGTCCTTGTATTTGCAGAGGTTCTTCCGAAAACATGGGCCATCTCCAATCCGGAACGATTTGCCGTGATGGTTTCACCCATTGTGCGGGTGGTGGTTGCTGTCTTCGGACCTGTTGTTGCTGGCGTCGAGGTGATCGTCAGGATGATCTTGCGGGTTGTCGGCATCAATGTCGGAGCTGACACCTTCATCTTGTCCGCGCATGAAGAACTGCGTGGCGCCGTTGATCTTCAGCACATCGAAGGCGGCCTGGAAAAAGGCGAACGCGACCGGTTGGGCGGTCTCTTGGACCTAGCCGAACTGGAAGTGTCCGACGTCATGGTTCACAGGACCAACATGGCCGCCCTGAATGCTGACGAGGACCCTGCAAAGCTTGTCGAAGCCGCCCTAGCTTCGCCGTATACGAGGCTGCCTATCTGGCGCGGTGAAAGTGATAATTTTGTAGGCGTTCTTCATGCAAAGGATTTGCTGCGCGCATTGCACGCCACCGATAGCGGAACCGACGGCATCAACATTCTTGATATTGCCGCACCTGTATGGTTCGTGCCCGACACGACCAGCCTTCAGGATCAGTTGAACGCTTTCCTGCGGCACAAGTCGCACTTCTCTCTCGTCGTGGACGAGTATGGCGAGGTGATGGGCCTTGTGACCCTGGAAGACATTCTGGAAGAAATCGTTGGGGAAATCGCGGACGAACACGATGTGGAACTGGAAGGCTTGAGGCCTCAAGCTGACGGCTCGGTAATTGTCGACGGATCAGTGCCGATCCGTGACCTCAACCGTGCGGCTGACTGGAGCCTGCCTGACGATGAGGCGACCACGATCGCCGGTCTCGTCATTCATGAAGCGCGCATGATTCCGGAAGAACGTCAGATTTTCACGTTCCACGGTTTCAGGTTCACGGTCCTGCGCCGTGAGAAAAACCGGATCACACGCCTTCGCATCATGCCGCTTGGCCAGATACCTGGTATCAAGGCACCTGTTTCCGCACCAACGGCGCGGATCGAGGCATAGGTTGGACATGATTTTCGCAGTCGAATTGCCGCCCCATGGGCAGGCAGGCGGCTAAGGCTGGGCTGAGCGGCTAGCCGGCCACTCTTGCCGCACGCGGATCAGGTTCGCTGTCGGAACGGATCTCCAAAGCCAGAGCATGCACGCCGCTCGCCAGTTCATCTGCCAAAAGGTCATTTATTGCCCTGTGGCGCGCAACACGGTTCATGCCTTCGAAGGCGGCCGAGGCAATCTGAACCCTGAAGTGGGTTTCTCCGCCTTCACGCCACCCGCCATGGCCCTTGTGCTTGTCTGACTCGTCAATGACATTCAGAAATGAGGGGGAAAAGGCTGCCTGAAGCTTGTCGGCGATGATCTGTTTTGTACTCATATGCATTTATGTGACGCATGCGAATTCGAAGTTCAAGTCTTTGCTGGTTCGACCGGGCCTGATATGGTTTCGGGCTGCTCGACATCCGGGAACCAATGCAGGGAAAATAGCTTTGGATACCGGATCAATGAAACGACCGGCGGGTTGCCCGCCAACGCTCAGGCTTCAATATTTCGCACCATGAAACTGGATTCAAAAATTTTCGACGGTATCCGGGTCAAGCCGGACAAGGAGCGGGCGCAACAGGATCACCATCCGGCGTGCGACCACCCCGGCTGCAAGCGCCCCGGCACGCACCGGGCACCCAAGGGCCGCAATCGGGAGGGACAGTACTTTAATTTCTGTGTCGACCATGTCCGCGAGTACAACAAGTCCTACAATTATTTCAACGGCATGGGTGACGACGATGTCCGGAGCTATCAAAAGGATAGTCTGACGGGACATCGCCCGACCTGGAAAATGGGTGTGAATCGGCAGGCAGCAGATGGGCCGGACGGGTTCGACCCGAGGGAAGGCATGCGCTCCAACGCGCAACGCCGTGCAGAATCCATACGCCGTCCGCGCCAAAGAAAATTACTAACGCTTGAAAAACGCTCCCTGGATGTGCTCAATCTGCCATACACAGCCCGTGGCGATGAAATCAAAGCGCGCTATAAAGAGCTTGTTAAGTTGAACCATCCGGATGCCAATGGCGGTGACAGGTCTTCCGAAGACCGCCTGCGGGAGATCATTCAGGCCTACAACGTCCTGAAAAAAGCCGGTTTCCTTTAAGCCCGCAGGGTCCTGCAGGCTTTCCCCAAATGACCCTTCCCGACATTCGGGACAGCGGAGGACTGATGACTGAGACGACGACCGCGGCTATGGCCATGCCGGATACTGAAGTTTCCGTAAGTGAAGTTTTCGGCTTCAAGTCGAACCTCAAGGTACCGGCGTTTTCCGCTGCATCCGAGCATGTGCCCGAGCGCGATGAGGACTACCTGTTCGACCGGGCCACCACTTTGGCCATTCTGGCAGGCTTTGCACACAATCGGCGCGTCATGGTGACCGGCTATCACGGCACGGGCAAGTCAACCCATATCGAGCAGGTTGCAGCCCGTCTCAACTGGCCCTGTATCCGCGTCAACCTGGACAGCCACATCTCGCGTATCGACCTTGTCGGCAAGGATGCGATTGTCATCAAGGACGGTCTGCAGGTCACCGAGTTCAAGGACGGCATTCTGCCCTGGGCTTACCAGCATAATGTCGCGCTTGTGTTCGACGAATATGATGCCGGCCGCCCTGACGTGATGTTTGTGATTCAGCGAATTCTGGAATCGTCGGGCCGCTTGACCTTGCTCGATCAAAGCCGGGTTATCCGCCCGCACGCTGCCTTCCGTCTGTTTGCAACTGCAAATACTGTGGGTCTCGGTGACACCTCCGGCCTTTATCACGGCACCCAGCAGATCAACCAGGCTCAGATGGACCGGTGGTCCATTGTCACAACGCTGAACTACCTTCCGCATGACAATGAAGTCGACATCGTTCTGTCGAAGGCAAAGCATTTCCAGACAGACGAAGGCCGCACTATTGTCTCCAAAATGGTGCGTCTGGCGGACATGACCAGAAACGCATTCATCAATGGCGATCTGTCCACGGTGATGAGCCCGAGAACAGTCATCACCTGGGCGGAAAATGCCGAAATTTTCGGCGATGTCGGGTTTGCCTTCAGACTGACCTTCCTCAACAAATGCGACGACATGGAACAATCGCTGGTCGCGGAGTTCTATCAACGCTGTTTCGGTGAAGATCTGCCGGAATCTTCTGTAAATGTCGTCATGAGCTGAGGGTAGTATGGCGCCGAGGCCAGGACACAACACACTTCCGGGAAACAAGCCCGCACCAAGTACCGAACCGTTCAAGCAATCGGTCAGCGGCACCATGCGGGCCATTTCCGGTGAGTCGGAGCTGGAAGTCGTTTTTTCCGGTGACCGTCCGGGACTGTCCGGCATGTCCGCCCGGTTGCCGGAACCCTCTCGAAAGGTCAATGCCCACGAAGTGGCAGTAACGCGAGGCCTGTCGGATTCCATGGCATTGCGCATTGCCTGCCATGACAAGGCCGTTCACGCCAAGAACATGCCGCAGGGACCGGAAGCCCGGGCCATCTTCGAAGCCGTTGAGCAAGCACGCTGTGAGGCTGTTGGTGCGCGCCGGATGCAGGGTGTTGCCGACAACCTGGCAGTGATGCTGGATGACCGGTTCCGCAAATCAGGAGCCGCGGATGTTGCCAGCCGGGAAGATGCGCCGCTTCAAGACGCTCTGTCTCTCATCGTTCGCGAAAGGCTGACCGGTGCCAAGCCGCCGGAGAGCGCGGAAAAACTCGTCGATATGTGGCGCGGATGGGTTGAAGACAAAGCAGGCGGGGACTTGGATCGCCTGGAAGCGGAAGTCGAAGATCAGTCTCTCTTTGCCGCTCGTTTGCGGGACGTTTTGAAATCGCTCGATATGGCCGACGAGATTGGCGATACCGACGATGAAATGGACCCTGACCAAAACGAGGATGACGGCAACAACGACGAAGCCGAAACAGGAGACGACAGCGAGGAAAACACCGGCGAACAGGAATCCTCACCTCAGGACATGGACATGTCCAGCGAAGAGCAGGACAGCGGCGATACGGAAGCTGCCGAAGCCGACATGGACGACTTCGCCGAGCAGGATATGATCGAGGACTCCGAGGAGCCTGGAGAAAGCGAGAGGTCCGAGAGCCCGTTTTCCAACCGTCCCGAGACTGACTATCGTGTCTTTACCTTCCAGTTCGACGAAACGGTAACGGCGGAAGAGCTGTGCGATAGCGCTGAGCTTGATAGACTTCGCGGCTTTCTCGACAAACAGCTGACGCACTTGCAAGGAGCCGTGGCCCGACTTGCCAACCGCCTGCAACGCAAACTGATGGCCCAGCAGAGCCGTGCCTGGGACTTTGATCTGGAAGAGGGTCTTCTGGATACCGCACGCCTGACACGCGCGGTCACGGATCCGATGGCTCCGCTTGCGTTCAAACAGGAACGCGACACCAATTTCCGCGACACGGTGGTAACGCTGCTTCTGGACAATTCGGGATCCATGCGCGGACGACCCATAACAGTAGCTGCCACATGCGCCGATATTCTCGCGCGCACCTTGGAGCGCTGCGGCGTGAAGGTGGAAATCCTGGGCTTTACCACCAAGGCCTGGAAAGGTGGACAGTCGCGGGAAAGCTGGATTGGAGCCGGAAAACCACCGACACCCGGGCGCCTCAACGATCTGCGCCATATCATCTACAAATCCGCTGACGCTCCCTGGCGCCGTGCAAGGCGAAACCTGGGCCTGATGATGCGCGAAGGCCTGCTGAAGGAGAACATTGACGGCGAAGCGCTTCTCTGGGCCCATGACCGGCTTCTGGCCCGCCCGGAACAGCGCCGGATCCTCATGATGATTTCGGATGGCGCGCCGGTAGACGACACAACGCTGTCGGTCAATCCGGGCAACTATCTCGAGCGGCATCTGCGCTATGTGATCGAAGACATTGAAACCAGATCTCCGGTGGAGCTGATTGCCATCGGGATCGGGCACGATGTAACCCGCTATTACCGAAGGGCCGTCACCATTGTCGATGCCGAAGAACTTGCCGGGGCGATGACTGATCAGCTTGCTGATCTGTTTGACGACGAAGTCGACACCTCACTGCAGACCCGCGGCCGGCGCCGAGCTGGGCGGCGATAACACTTGAGCAAATGACGCAGGCACCGGGAAAACGTCGCAACATCAGAGGATGCCTAGTCGCGGCCGTGATGTTCCTGTGCACTTTGGTCACCTGGCAAGATCATGCACTCGCACAGCAATTGCTGTCGCAGGGCGAACCGGTAAAGGTTCGCACAAAGAACATCGAGACATTCCGGATCGGTCATGAAGACACCGAGTTCGGGAAGCTGACATTTCTTGGCGGACTGGAGCTTCTGGCGTCGGATCGGAAGATCGGCGGCCTCTCCGGCCTGATCAGTCTGGATGGCGGTGATCGCTTTCTGGCGGTGACCGACAATGGTCATTGGGTCACAGGCGCCATCGAACAGGCTCCGGACGGACGCCCACTCGACATCAAAGATGTCTCTTACGCCCAACTGCTCGGCCATGACGGCAAAACACTAACCGCGCGCTGGGGCCACGATACGGAAGCCCTGACACTTTCAGAGACTGGTCTTTATGTGACCGCTGAAACGCGCAATGCCATCTATCACTATCCCTGGCCGCTTGCCACCGGCAAGGAACATATGATCGGCGAGGTTGCCCTTGTCGACGAAATCAGGGGACTGCCGCGCAATGCGGGTCTGGAATCACTGGCAGCATCGCCTGCCGACAGCCCCCTGGCCGGAAAGCTGATTGCCATTGCGGAAACTTCTCCGAGCGATTTTCAGGACCTCAAGGGCTACATTGTCCGCCCCGATGGTACGGAACGTTTCAGCATCAATCGCGAGGATCGTTTCGATGCAACGGACGCAGCGTTTTTACCAAATGGTGATCTAGTGCTGATGGAGCGCCGCTTTAATCTGCGAGACCTGATCGGTCTGCGATTGCGGCGGTTTGAAGCCGCTTCGATTTTACCGGGCGCGAAACTCGAAGGTGAAATCCTGTTGGAAGCAGACTACGGCTATCAGATCGACAACATGGAAGCACTCAGCATTCACCAGAACGACAAGGGTGAAACTATTCTGACGCTTCTTTCCGACAACAACCGCTCCTTGCTGCAAAGAACGGTGTTCTTGCGGTTTCGACTGGATGACTAACCTGTTTGTTTCCTTCCATCTGACCCTTGTATGAATACAGAAATGAGTTCCTTGCATGCGCCAGGATGGCCGCATTCACCTCAATCTTCTGAGCGATCCTTCGACGTGCGATCCCGGTCATACATCGTCTTGAGTGGAAACTCAGGCAACCAGTTTTCCCGGCGAATGGTCCAGAGTTCATAGGTTGGCGTGAGCTGATCCGGTGCGTCCAGTGCACCCAGATTGACCTCGATCTCGTCCAATGTGCGGGAGTAAACGGACGAGCCGCATTCCGGGCAAAAGTAACGCCCAGCAAATTCTTTCACGTCTCCCTCGATGATCACTGCATCTTCCGGAAAGACCGCGGAAGCATGAAAGAGCGCGCCATGCTGCTTACGGCAGTCCATGCAGTGACACAGACCGACGCGATAGGGCTTCCCAGACGCGACAAAACGCACTTTGCCGCACAGACAACCGCCCTCAAACTTCTTCATGCTTTACATCCAATGGACCTGGTCAGGAAATGTTTAAACCTGCTGTGTTTCAGCCAGGAAAGCAATTGCGGCAACACCACAGCATTCAAGGCGGATCGCAAGTCAGCCTGAAACAAGAAATGGCGCCCGATTGAGCGCCATTTAAGAAGTAACAGTGTCCTGGTCGCCTCAGGCAGCAGATCCGTTGGGAACCGGCTGGAATAGACCAAGGACAATCCGGTAAGGTGCAAGCAAGGCAACTGCTACCAGCATCTTCACGAGGAAGTCTCCGGCTGCCAGCGACACCCACAACAGTGTCTGTGTTCCTTCGCTGATCCCGAGGAACGGAACCGGGAATGCCAAAGAACCGTTGTCCATGCCGAAGAACCCGTCAATGAAAGCAAAGCTAGCGGCGAAGGCGATACCAAAGAACAGGATGGTATCGATCATCGAGCCGATCAGCGACGAAGTGATCGGCGCTTTCCACCAAGCCATCCGGCGCAGGCGGTCAAAGATCGTCACGTCGAGCAACTGAGCCACCAGGAAGGCTGTACCGGACGCAATCAGGATGCGCGGCGTGGTGAAGGCTTCATCGGCTGTCCAGAAAAGCAGCGGAATGACGATTGCCAGAACAAAGCCGGAAATAACCACTCTGCGTGCGGCTGTTGGTCCGAAACGGCGATTGGTCAGGTCCGTCACCAAAAACGCAATTGGGTACGTGAACGCGCCCCAGGTCAGCGTATCGGCCAGATTGATACCACCGACGATTTGCTGCACGGGAAATTGAACGAGGTAGTTGGAGGCCACAACAACGAGCGCCATCGCGAGGATCGCGATGGCGTAATGGCCCACGGAGAAGCTCCGGGTGTCTGTCATTTTTATGCCCTAACGGGAATTAAGCGGCTACGGCTTCGGCCTGCTTGCGCTTGATGCTGGTTTTGATCTTGCGAGCAGCTGTTGAAAGCTCAGCATCGCTGGCTTTCAGAAGATATGCGTCAAGACCACCACGATGCTCAACGGAACGCAGTGCATGCGCACTGACCTTCAGCTTGAAGCTTTCGCCAAGCGTGTCGCTCAGCAGAGAGACATTGCACAGGTTCGGCAGGAACCGGCGGCGGGACTTGTTGTTCGCGTGAGAGACGTTGTTGCCCGTCATCACATCTTTGCCGGAGAGTTCGCAACGGCGTGCCATGATATCACCTTTTGTTTTCGTGGCTGGGCCGTTACTTGGAACCCAGCAAGTCCAAACCGGAACCGGCGCGGACCTTAGGTCCGGCGACATCGTCTCCGGCATTTCTCGGAAAAAGTTGCTCCGCTATAATGGCAGCGCGCGCGCAGGTCAAGAGATCTGAGGCCTAATGCGGAATTTCTCTGACTTAATTCGCAGAAGTGCCAAGCGTTAACCAGTGAGTTACCATAATTTAGAATGATTGATTTCGTTCTGCACGCTGATTTCATGCTATGGTTACCGTCGCGGAACACTTCAAGGCGCGGGGGCGCAATTTGCTGCCGTTTTGGCAGGCCGGAGGTTTTAAAGTGTTTGGTTTGACGTCTCTCGGGCGGCTGGTCGCCCTGCCGATGGTTGTTGGTGCACTGCTGGTCACACCTGCAGAAGCCAAGAAAACGAATATCGGCGGCCTTTATGCAATTTCGATTGCCGGCTTCAAGATCGGCAAGGGCACGCTCTCGCTGGCCATGAAAGGCAACGCCTATTCCGCCAAAGTCAGCCTTGCACCCGCCGGGATCGGAACTCTGTTCTCCACCGGCAAAGGAGGCGCTGAAGCGTCGGGATGGCTGGTCGGCTCGAAGGTTGTTCCCTCCAAGTACCGTATGGCTTCCCACGCTTCCAACATCGACTTCTACGTCAAGCTTAACCAGGGTTCAGGCCATATTCGTTCCTCGGACGTTGCGCCGCAATTCAAACCGAACGCCGAGCGCATCAAGGTCACTCGGCGCCATAAACGCAACGCGATTGACCCGCTGAGCGCAGCGCTGATGCCGGTCGGACGCGCAAAAGACAGTCTGGGCCCGAAAGCGTGCAGCAGGAAGCTTCCGATTTTCGATGGCTGGACCCGTTTCGACATCAAGCTGAGCTACCAGGGAACAAAGGAAGTTTCCGGACGCGGCTATGACGGGCCGGTTGTTGTCTGCAAGGCCCGCTGGGTTCCCATCGCAGGCCACCGTCCTTCGAAGGAATCGGTCAAGCGCATGGCTCGCGCCAACATGGAAATCTGGATCGCTCCGCTTGGGCGGGACAACGTTTTGATCCCGTATCGCATTTCCATGGACACTAAAAACGGGCGGCTCGTGGTTGAAGCGACAAAACTGAGCGTTGACGGCGCTGGCAGGGAACAGGCCGCGCGCCGCTGATCCGGTTCGGAATCGCAGACCAAATCGGTTCAATTCAAGGCTTCTTCTTGAAATAGGGTCTATTCGGAGCCCGGAACAACAGCCGAGGCTTGCGCCCCCTTGCGTCTCTTGTTACAGCCCTCCACGTTATGACAACATGGCGAATGCCGTGACCCGTCAATTATTTCCGGATCGACCGATTTTTAAGGCGGTGCCGGCTTGTTCAGGTAACCGAGTAAATGCACAGCTATTTGGAATTCGAAAAGCCCGTTGCAGACATTGAAGGCAAGATCCAGGAACTGAAGGCTCTCGCAGCTGAAGACGGTGAAGAAGTCAATGTCGACAGTGAAATCGAACGGCTGAAAACCAAATCGTCGCAGACGCTGCAGGACCTCTACACCAAGCTGACCCCCTGGCAGAAAACACTTGTTGCCAGGCACCCGGACCGCCCACACGCTGTCGACTATATCGCCGGACTGATTGAGGATTTCACTCCGCTCGCCGGAGATAGGAAATTCGCGGAAGACCACGCGCTGATTGCCGGGATCGGTCGTTTCCGCGGCCAGTCCGTTGCGGTGCTCGCGCAGGAAAAAGGCCACGATACGGAATCCCGCCTGAAGCACAATTTCGGCATGGTTCGCCCGGAAGGTTACCGCAAGGCCGTAAGGGTCATGGAAATGGCGGAACGCTTCGGCTTGCCGCTGGTGAGTTTCGTCGATACGTCCGGTGCGTATCCTGGCCGGGGCGCGGAAGAACGCGGTCAGTCTGAGGCCATAGCCAGATCGACGGACAAGGGTCTTGGCCTCAGCACCCCTTCCGTTGCCGTTGTTGTTGGGGAAGGCGGATCGGGCGGTGCAATAGCGATTGCAACGTCAAGCCGGGTGCTGATGCTCGAACATGCAATTTACTCCGTGATTTCGCCGGAAGGTGCAGCTTCGATCCTCTGGCGCGACAGCGCCAAGGCACAGGACGCTGCAACAGCGTTGAAAATCACGGCTCAGGATCTCAGGCAATTGGGCGTGATTGACGAAATTATCGGCGAACCTGTCGGCGGTGCGCACAGAGCACGCGAAATTGTGATCGACAACACCGGCAAGGCAATCGAGACTGCTTTGAAAAGCATGGCGGAACTTTCCGCTGAAGAATTACGCAAGCAGCGCCGCGAGAAATTCATCTCCATTGGCCGAACACTCGGCTGACAGGCCGTCAGGCATTCCATTGAAATTGTGAGTATTTTACTCGGTTTAAAGCGGCTTTCGGCCGCTTTCGCCTTGCTATGGCCAGAATTTACCCTCATTCAAGCCAAGTTGGGCACGTTTTTCATTTGGAGAAAAAGTTGTTCTGATCACCGGAATTTGCATCGCGAAGGCAATTCCGGTCCAGTAACCTATCGTCAACCATCATTCCCTAGCCTTTGCGCGGGGGCGAGACGCAGGAAATGCGACCTGACCGCGTAGGGCTTTCGCTAGGTTTGGGACGCTTTCCAACAAGTTTGGGATAGTAATAATGGTGTTTCGGCGTATTTTAAAATCGCCAGCAGCCCTGCTGCAGACAGAGCAACGCCGAAAGGGTCGCAAGGCCGTCAGGCTCGGGGCTGTCATACTCGCAGCAGGTTTTCTCGCAGCTTGCCAGGCAGATGAATTCAGCGCCGGTCCCAACAAGGCCAATCTGCCGGTCAGCGCTTCACTCAAGCGCAAGATGAACGATCTCAACATGAGTTCGACATCACCGATCATGATCCGGATCTTCAAGGAAGAGTCTCAGCTCGAGGTCTGGAAGCAGACAAAGTCAGGCAAATACAAACTTCTTGAAGACTTCGAAATCTGCAAGTGGTCGGGCAAACTCGGTCCGAAATTCAAAGAAGGTGACCGCCAGGCACCAGAAGGCTTCTACGAAATCACGCCTGCGCTGATGAACCCGAATTCCAGTTATCACCTGGCCTTCAATCTTGGCTACCCAAACCGGTATGACCAGTCTCACGGACGCACGGGATCGCACCTCATGGTGCATGGAGCCTGCTCCTCCCGTGGCTGCTACGCCATGACCGACGAGCAGGTACAGGATATCTATTCTCTCGCCCGCGACAGCTTTAAAGGTGGACAGCGCTCGTTCCAGGTCCAGGCATATCCGTTCCGCATGACACCGGAAAACATGGCGCGTCACCGGGACAGCGAGCATTTGGATTTCTGGAAAATGCTGAAGACCGGGTACGACCATTTCGAAGTTGCCAACGTGCCGCCGCAAGTTTCTGTCTGTGAAAAGAAATACGTCTTCGATGCGACCACGCTTGTTGAGGGCGTACCTTTCCGCGCTTCGGCCAAATGCCCCGAGTACCAGGTGAGCCCGCGCATAGCCTCGGCGGTTGCCTCTAAGCAGAAAAAAGACAACACCAAATTCCAGCAACTCGCAGCGCGCTACGATGCACGTGAAGAGCGTCAGAAGCGTTGGGAAGACCGTTCCAACCGCTTGGCGGAAGTCCTGGGAGGCGACGAAGCCACGCAGACCGCAGCAACGGAAGCTGGTGCAAATGCGGACGCAACAGCGGCGCAGCAAACGGCATCCACAAGTGCACCAGCCACCGCGGCCCCGGTGACCGATGCTCCATCAGGATCTACCGTTGAAACCGCCTTTGCTCCGCAGGAAGACAGTCGCGGCAGTTCTGTTGGCGGCTTCTTCAAGCGTTGGGTTCCCTTCGGCTCCAAAGCCTCGAATGAAGGTGCCAGCGTCGGTGCAATCAGCACGGAAGTCGTTCCAGCTTCCAAACCCTGACGTCACTACCCTTGGATTGTCACCTCTGATCAACTGAGAGGCGGCAATCCTTTCGACACGCCCATCTGAATGACAGACGGGTCATAGGCCTTGCGTGCAAACACGTCTCGAACCAGAGGTTCAAAACTCTCTAGTGGATCGTATTCATAGTCCGGGTCGAATGAACACTGATCCCAGCGTTCGCAGAAATCAGCACAGGCTTGAAAATGCATGTGGTCCTTGAAACGATCCCGCGCGTTTTCATCCCAGCCATAGTGACGGGCATAATAGATCATTTGAAAGATCCCATGATGCTCGACCACCCAGGCCACTTCGTCACGAACAAATGGACGGATGACTTCGGCTGAAAACCGATCGTGGTTCTGCGGTGCCAATCCATCGCCAACATCATGCAACAAAGCGCCGGCAATCCAGTCGATATCAGCACCTTCCCGACGCGCCCGAGTCGCGGACTGGAGCCCATGTTCAAGCCGCGTGATCTTGTAGCCTGAAAGCGTGTCTTCGCCCTGGCGTCGAAGTTCGGCGAAGATCCGGTCAGCGGTCAAGCCATGATACGGTTTTTCTGCCTCGGACAGCAGGTCATAGTCCTGCTTCGTGCCGTCTTTCATCTGCGTGAACGATACGGTTTTCATGGTTGATGCGTCTCCATAGTCTTCACAGGAGTGTGGGCAATCGAAACTCATCTTGTCCAGGGCAAATCCGGCGCAGGCAATCTCCAAAACGACCGGAGACCATAGTGGCAGACCTTATTTGGGCATCATGGCCCAGTAGTCGAAGTCGAGGATCACTTCATCCAGATATTTGCCGTCAGCGGTCTTGTCGGGAAAGTCTTCACAAGACCGGTTTTTGGTTGCAACAAGGCGAAGGCGCAAGGCACCAACATCAGTCCGTCCGTCGATATCCGACTTATCCAGTACTTCGGACCAGGCATAGACCGTGTCACCTGCCCCAAGCGGCCCGACATGACGACCGCCGTTGATGCCACTGATGTGGAATGCATTGGCAAGGCCATTGAAGGACAGTGCTCGAGCGATCGAAATCACGTGCCCTCCGTAGACCAGCCTGTGACCGAACCTGTTGTGGGCTTCCGTATGCAGGTTGAAATGCACCTTGGCCGTGTTCTGGTAAAGCCGAGTTGCCATCTGATGCTCGGCTTCCTCAACGGTCATTCCATCGACATGATCGATTTTTTCGCCGACTTCATAGTCGTCAAAGCGGAAGCCCGACCCCGATAGATCGTTGTCCCAGTTAGCTGCATCAAGCAGCGGCACAGCGGTTCCAAGCGACTGCGGATCCAACACTGCAGGCAATTCGGGCACGACGGCCTCGGGTGCGGGACTGCCTGCATCCCGCTTGGTGACCATCACCCAGCGAACGTAGTCCAGAACCTCTGTTCCAGTGGAAGTGTACCCGGTGGACCGCACATAAACGACGCCCGTTTTCCGGTTGGAATTTTCTTTCTTCCCGATGACTTCCGAAATGGTTGAGATTGTGTCTCCCGGATAAACAGGAGCCAGAAAACGTCCGCCCGCATAACCCAGATTGGCAACTGCATTGAGCGAGATGTCCGGAACGGTTTTGCCAAAGACAATGTGGAATGTCAGGAAATCATCGACCGGCGCCTGCGCATAGCCTAGCGACTTGGCAAAGGCATCGGAAGACTGGACTGCGAACCGGGAGCCGTAAAGCGCTGTATAGAGCGTCTGATCACCACTGGTAACAGTGCGCGGCGTTGCGTGGCGGATCACTTGTCCGACCTTAAAATCTTCGAAAAAATTGCCGCGATTGGTTTTGCTCACCTGCGCCTCCCGATTTCTGTGTTCTGCACGGGAATAAACCCTATTGCAGCGCACACTAGCAAGTACGACGATGTGCCAAGCCGGTCTCTGCACTCAACCAATGCACAGACGCATCCAAAAAAGCGCCCGTTCAACGCCGTTGGTTTCTGGCCCTTGCCGCGCGCCCGAGTTTCAAGAGCGCTTCGGACAGAACCGGCACACCAAGTGGATCGTTCAGCCTGGAGATCCGTGTCGCTTCGCTCAGAATGTCCATCGCTTTTTCAAGGTCCTTCAGCGCCCAGATCCGCAATTGTTGCGAAAATTTCGGCTTGCGACTGAAAAAAATAGGGGGGCGCTGGCCATCAATGACGGCCTGTGCACTTTTGCCCTGGTCCACATCGATACGCATACGGTGCAATTGCTGAAAATGCTTGAGTGCCTGATTGGCAATGACGGACGCTTTCGATCCTGCCTCGGCCAAACGCTCAAGACCATGATCCAGCAAGGCAAGATCGCCGGCAGCGGCAGCATCGATCAGTTCTGATGTTTCGAACGCGGAGGCATCACCGATAATGGCCTCAATGTCTTCACTGTCGATGCGGCCTTTGTGGAGTGCATATAGGCAGAGCTTCTTTAGCTCCCCCCGGCTTGCCATCCGGTCGCCCCCCAGCAGACTATGCAGAGAGGCGCGCGCTTCCCGCGTGATGGAGAGACCGGCTTCGCGGGTTTCCTCGTCGATCAAATGATCGATGCCACGATCGCTGTCCGCATAGCACGGCAAGGCGATAGCACGCTTGTGTGTCTCGACAAGTTTCCTGAGCCCCGCCCCTTTCTTGATGTCTCCGGCTTCGAGGACAACAAGGGTCTGCCAATCATCCAGTTTGAGAACCGGCTCAACAGCCGGATTGAGGTTTTTGCCGCTGGCGTCCTTGACCCAGACGATCCGGCGACCGCCGAAAAGCGGGACCGTCAGCACTTCATCAATGAGCCGATTGGGGTCTGCACTGATGTCCGCGGCGTCTATCTTGATCAGATTAAAAGGATCGCTATCCCCCTCAGAGGCTTTGTTGACAAGCCGCGTTGCCCGCTCGGAGACCAGTCCGGTGTCAGGCCCGAACACGAGCACGACCCCGCCCGCGTCAGGTGGATTGGCAACAAACCGATCGATTTCCGCAGCTTTCAGAACGGTCACGGTCGGAACACCTCTGCCAGAAAACTATTGCTGGCTTGCAAAATAGCCTGCAACACGGGCTGTTATGTCATCGGCAACCGACTTGGCAACCCGTTCCTGGGCATCCCGGTAGGCGCGCGTGTTGGCAAACCGTTGATCCGAAAAGTCGTAAGAAGCGGTCTTGAAGGCCCGGCCCGACATCAGCGTTTCATCTGTCGCCAGGTCGCTCAGGACGAAGGTCGAATTCATCGTGGTGTTATAGGCGGACGGAACATCCGCAAAACGTTCCACACCTACTTCAGAATTGCTGACGTCGATCAGCACCTTCAGCCTGTATTTCTTCGCCGGCGCGTCGCCGCCGCGCTCAAACCTGTAGGTCAGCTCGTTGTAAAGAACGCGCGAGGCATCGTTGTTGGCAAATTGCGCATCGATCGAAGCCAGATCGATGGCCGCCATTTCAGATGCGACCGGTGACGAAACCGACCCGAATTCTCCGGTGCTTGTGCCGTAAAGCGGGCGCACCTGACACCCGCTCACCAGGACCGCTGCTGCAAATCCAACGCAAAGTGCACCGCGCCGCCAAACGGCTCTCTTCTCGAAGGTGTTGTCAAACAACGACATTTACGATCCTTTGCGGCACAACAATGAGCTTCTTCGGCGAATTTCCGTCCAAAGCCCTGCGAACGAACTCAAGCGCCAGAGTAGCCGCTTCGACCTCTTCTTTGGAAGCGTCTTTTGCAATCGTCAGTTCGCCACGCCGTTTGCCATTCACCTGGATCGGATATGTGACACTGTCTTCAACCAACAGCTCACTCTCCGGTTCCGGCCATTTGGCCTCGGAAATCAGGTTGTCATGGCCAAGCGCAGACCAGCACTCTTCCGCCAGATGCGGCATCATGGGCGCCATCATCTGGACCAGGAAATCGGCAGCTTCCCGGATTGCGTAACGCGCTCCTCCATCGGCATCACCGTCGTTGAAGGTTTTGCTGATCGTGTTGACCAGCTCATAGAGACGGGCAACCGCCCGGTTGAAGCCGAGGCCTTCCAGGTCGTTCGAAACGGCGGCCAGTGTCTTGTGACTGGTCCGGCGCAGCTCAAGCGCCTTTCCGCTCACGTCGGGCGCGGTTCCGCCGCGAGGCTCGATCTCTTCCGAGATTTCGCCGATCAGACGCCAGACACGCTGGACAAAGCGCCATGCACCCTGAACTCCGTCTTCTGTCCAGATGACATCACGCTCCGGAGGACTGTCAGACAGCATGAACCAGCGGGCCGTATCCGCGCCGTATGTGTCAATGATGTCTGTCGGATCGACGGTGTTCCGTTTGGACTTCGACATTTTTTCAATCGAGCCGATGACAACCTCGTCCCCTGTATCAAGCAGGGTCGCCTGGCGTGAACCGTCGACTTCCTCGATCTTGATTTCCGCAGGAGCGATCCAGCGTCCGTTGGCACCTTCACCGAGACGATAGGTTTCGTGCGTGACCATGCCTTGCGTAAAGAGACCCTTGAATGGCTCTTTCAGATCGAGCGCACCAACTTTTTGCATCGCACGGGTAAAGAAACGCGAATAAAGCAAATGCAGAATCGCGTGTTCGATGCCGCCGATATACTGATCGACCGGCAACCATCCAGTCGCCGCAGCAGGGTCGGTTGGCTCACTGCAATCTGGCGCCGTGAACCGCGCGAAGTACCAGGAGCTGTCGACGAAGGTATCCATCGTGTCGGTTTCACGCTTGGCCGGTTTCCCGCATTTCGGACAGGAGGTATCGCGCCAGGTCGCATGTCGATCCAGTGGATTGCCCGGCTTGTCGAAATTGATGTCGTCCGGCAACTGAACAGGCAGGTTTTCATTCTTTTCCGGTACGACACCGCAGTCGTCACAGTGGATGACCGGGATCGGACACCCCCAATACCGCTGGCGTGAAATGCCCCAGTCGCGCAGGCGGAAGTTGACCTGACGCTCTGCCTGAGGCGATCCGTCAACGATGTCCGTCTCCAGTCGTTTCGCAACCGCTTCCTTGGCGTCTGCAATTGAAAGACCGTTCAGAAAGTCCGAATTGAAGATCGTGCCCTCATCGGTGAAGGCCTCGTTGCCGACATCAAAACTTGCCGGGTCTGCATCCTTCGGCAAGACGACCGGTTTGACCGGCAGCTCATATTTGCGCGCAAAATCCAGATCGCGTTGATCGTGTGCCGGGCAGGCAAAAATGGCGCCGGTTCCGTAGTCCATCAAAATGAAGTTGGCGACATAGACCGGCAACTCCAAAGACGCGTCCAGGGGATGCTTGACCCGAAGGCCGGTATCAATCCCCTTCTTCTCCGCTTTTTCAATGGCTTCTTCCGAAGTTCCGACCCTGCGGCATTCCTCGATGAATGCCTGCAGCTCCGGATTGCCTTCGGCCACCTTCAACGAGATCGGATGATCGGGCGAAAGCCCCATGAACGACGCCCCATACAAGGTGTCAGGCCGTGTGGTGAAAATCTCCAGCGTCTTGTCGCCTGTTGGCGCTGCATCGGTGAATTCAAAGCGCACACGAAGGCCTTCCGAACGGCCGATCCAGTTCTTCTGCATCAGGCGAACCTTGTCCGGCCAGCGGTCAAGCGTGTCGATCGCCTCCAACAGATCTTCCGAAAAATCAGAGATCTTGAAGAACCATTGGGTCAGCTCCCGCTGCTCAACCAGCGCACCCGATCTCCAGCCGCGGCCATCGATCACCTGCTCGTTCGCCAGTACCGTCATATCGACGGGATCCCAATTGACCTTGGCGTTCTTGCGGTAAACGAGACCTGCTTCCAGGAACCTCAGGAACAAGCGCTGCTGCTGCGTGTAATACGCCACATCACAGGTCGCAAATTCTCGGCTCCAGTCGAGCGAAAGACCCATGATCTTGAGCTGGTCGCGCATCGTGGCAATGTTTTCGTAGGTCCAATCTTTTGGATGAACCTTGTTCTGCATGGCTGCGTTTTCTGCAGGCATGCCAAAGGCGTCCCATCCCATCGGGTGCAGAACATTAAAGCCTTTCGCACGCTTGTAGCGGGCGACGACGTCTCCCATGGCGTAATTGCGCACATGGCCCATGTGAATGCGGCCGGACGGATAGGGGAACATTTCTAGGACATAATATTTGTCGCGCAGGTCGTCGTTATGCGTGACGAACACATCCTTGTCGTTCCAGACCTTTTGCCAGCGCGCTTCGACTTCGCGCGCGTTGTACCGTTCCGTTGCCATCAATTATGCCGTTTGTTCTTGCCGCCGGATCTGGCGGAATTTGTGAATGATTGACTGCCGGACTGTCACCAGAAATCCTGCCCGCGGTCAACATGTGTCAGGCGTTTGTGCCTGCTGAAGCCTGTTTATTGCGCAAAGCCGCATCCGTAAAGCGTTTGGAGGGGTGGATCAGGGACCTTTTCCGGTCAAAAGCGCACATGAAGTTGTTCTGCAGGAAGTGATACCGCTCGCAGACCGGGCCTTCGGCACTTAGGATTTAAGATGCCATTTGAAGCTGATTTCAAACATGGTTATGACAGACCGCATGGAGCCAATGTCAGAGACCGGAGTGTCTCTTTCGTCAGACCGTTTTCTCATGGAGAAATTGATGACCGATGCCGCTGAGCGCCTTGCCGCGACCCTGACCGACATCAGCAAGGCTGAGTCCGAATTCAGCCGGGCCTCAGGATCGGTCACATTGATTGCTGTTTCCAAAACATTCGACAGCGCATCAATTCGTCCGGTCCTGGACGCCGGCCAACGTGTCTTTGGCGAGAACCGGGTTCAGGAAGCGATGCAGAAATGGCCCGGACTGCGCGAAGATTTTGATGGGATCGAATTGCATCTGATCGGCCCCTTGCAGTCCAACAAGGCTAAAGAAGCGGTTGCCACATTCGACGTGATCCACACCGTGGACCGTCTGAAGATTGCGAAAGCGCTGAAATCGGAGATGGACAGGCAAGATCGCCAGCTGCCGTGCTTCATTCAGGTCAACACTGGCGAGGAACCGCAGAAGGCGGGAATTGCGCCTCAGGACGTTGACACATTCGTACGCGCTTGCCGCGACGGTGTCGGATTGAACATCGTCGGTCTCATGTGCATTCCACCCATTGATGAAGCTCCCGGTGAGCATTTTGCCCTTCTGGAGAAGATCGCTGCCCGCAACGCGATCAAAGGTCTCTCCATGGGCATGTCTTCGGACTACAAGACCGCGGTTGGCTTCGGCGCGACTCATGTTCGGGTCGGTTCGGCGATTTTCGGAGCGCGTGATTACCGTTAAGTGGCGTCAGGTGACGACAAACACGGCAAGAAAGCCTTTCTCAGTCGCGAAGCTGCCTGAAACTGTCAAAATTGACAGGAATTTGACCAACCAGTGACTGAATCGTTATGTCGGCCACAACAATGCCGCGACTTTTTCCTCAAGCGGCCCTTTGCCCGTCGCGATCCCACAGCAAAGTCCTCCCTGTTCCGGTTCGACGGGTCGCAGGGACCTGACGAATGGACGGAACACCAAGACCAAAACCAAACAGTTGGAGGTCATATCATGTCCAAACGTCTTACTGCCGCGATCCTCGTAGGTGCTTTCACCGTTTCTTCTGCGGCTCTTGCACAGGGCATGTCCTTTGAGGCAGTCGATAGCAACCAGGACGGTTTCGTGACTTTTGAAGAAATTACGGCTGCAAATCCGGCTATGTCGGAAGATCTTTTCAAAGCTGCGGACGCCAACCAGGACAGCATGCTGGATCCTGACGAGTTCGCAACAGTTCAGCCGTAACAACGGTTTCGGGCGGTTACCCCCCATAACTCCGCCAGCGCGGCGCAGCCGCCCGATCAAGACCATCGCCGGAGGTCACGCCGGCGGTGGTTTTTTGTGTTTGGCCAAACCATCGCCGTTTTCCGAACTGACTGAACGGCTCCACGATTGTTGCTTCCTGAATGGCTCAAGTGTTTGTTGAGTTATCGTAACGATTGTTCGGAACAGATTTCATTGACCCCAAATTGCAGCTTTGCCAGACTGGCCGGCGTATTTGGGAGGAAATCATGAAAACATTGAATTGGGCGCTCGGCGCCGCAATTGCGCTTGGTCTTTCTGCTGGCTCCGCTTTGGCAGCCGACACGACATTGCGGATTTCACTGCAGTTGCCGCTCACCAGCCATCTCGGCCAGAACCTGCTCCTCTTCAAGGAGGAAGTGGAAAAGAATTCAAACGGTGACATCGCGGTCGAGATTTATGATTCCGCCCAGCTTTACAAGGACAAGGAAGTCCCGGCGGCAGTTGGATCCGGTGCCATCGAGATGGGCGTCGCCTCACTCACCCGGTATGTCGGAGACGTTCCGGCGGTCGACATCTTCTATCAGCCGTTCCTGTTCGACACTGAAGACAAGGTTCGCGCGGCTGTCGCCCCCGGATCGGCTGTCCGGGGACCATTGGATGAGGCTATTCAAGACACAGGGTCGACCGTTCTGTGGTGGCAGGCCTATGGCGGCGCGATCATGCTGTCCAAAGAAACACCGATCAAAACACCTGAAGACATGAAGGGCAAAAAGGTTCGCGTATTCGGCAAGACCCTCGGCGACTTCGTCAAGGCTGCAGGTGGAGCACCGACACTGATCTCAGGTTCAGAGCAATATCTTGCGTACCAGCGGGGCACCGTTGATATCGGCATGACCGGTGTTTCCGGTGTGAAATCCAGAAAGCTCTGGGATGTGATGGACACGATAACCGTCACCAACAATGCGGACATTGAGTTCATTGTCGTCGTCAACACGGATTTCTGGAACGGGCTGCCGGATGAGCACAAGGCGATTGTGGAAGCTGCGGCGCTAACGGCAGAAAACGATGTTCGTGATCGCATGTCGCAGATCGAGGCGGACGCTTATAAGGCAGCTGAAGAAAACGGCATGACGGTTTATCGTCCCACTGCGGACGAAATTGCCGCCTGGAAAACCGTCAGTGAACCCGTCTATGAGGCCTATATCGAGAAAACCGGTGATCTGGGTCAAAAGGTCATGGATGCCGCGAAAAAACTCTGACCTTGCCAAAACGAGACTGTTTCAACCGATGATCGGCTTTACGCCGGTCATCGCACATGCTCGTTCTTCCATGTGACTGCCATCCGCCAGAACCGATTTCGCGGATCAGCGCCTGACCGCCGCCCATCCTGAGGGTTTCATGACCACCTTTTCTTCATTGCTGCGCGCCCTGGCGTGGATCGCCGCACTTTTGTTCTTTTGTGCCGGAGGGATGCTGACCTATGAAGTGGCCGCCCGATATCTCTTCATCGCGCCAACGATCTGGGCTGCCGAGCTTTCGCAGCTTTGCCTGATCTGGGGAACAATGCTGGCAATGCCCTGGCTGCTTCAATCCGGTCGTCACATCGCTGTCGATGCGATTACGGAGCGCCTTGGGCCCTTCGGGAAACGGCTTTGCTACGGCTTGTCGATGTTGGCCGTAGGTCTTTTCAGCGGAATTGTCACATGGTTCGGTGGCGACATTTTCTGGGATTCCTTTGAACGTGGCAGAACCACGGGGTCCATGCTCGATTTGCCGACATGGGTTGCCGAACTGGCAATCCCGGTTGGCTTCGCCCTCCTTTTTGTTCAAGCCTTGTTGGAAGTCTTGAAAGCGATGCGCGGCACAATGCCTGGGGCGGATGCGCCTTCATGACCACGATTTTGATCCTTGCGGCTCTCTTCAGCCTTCTTCTGATCCGCGTTCCGGTTGCCTTTGCCCTCGGCGGGCTGGGACTGGCTCTGCTTCTGTTTGGCGGCTTTTCACCGCTTATGGCTCCGCAAGCCATTCTCTCCACTCTGGATGGCTTCATTCTTTTGGCCGTACCGCTTTTCCTGTTGATGTCCAACATTCTGTTGAAAGGTGGGGTCGGCAAGGACCTCTTTGCAGCGGTTCATGCCTGGGTTGGACATTGGCCGGGCGGTCTGGCAGTGGCGACCATCATATCTTGTGGCATCTTCGCCGCGATATCCGGTTCGTCCGTGGCGACCGCAGCGACGATTGGCACGGTTGCCATCCCTGAAATGATCGAACGCGGATATCAGAAACGATTTGTCTATGGATTGTTGGCCGCCGGCGGCACGCTTGGCATTCTCATCCCGCCTTCCATTCCGATGATCGTTTATGGCTTCGTCACGGAGCAATCCGTCATTTCGCTATTTCTCGCCGGGATAGGCCCGGGCCTTCTTCTGCTCACGCTGTTCATCGTTTTCTCCATGATTTATGCGCGCTGGTTCGGCGGATTTGAAGCGGTCCCAGCGGCAGGTTGGGAAACGAGATTCTGGTCGTCACTGCGCGCACTCCCCTCGGTCCTGTTGGCTGCTTATGTGATCAGAGTGATCTATATCGGCGCTGCAACCCCGACCGAAGCTGCGGCGATCGGCCTTGCCGGTGCGCTTGTGATTACGCTCGCGATGCGGCGCTTAACCTGGTTGTCGTTCCGTGAAGCCATTTTCGACAGCATGATAACGACCGTGGCTATCCTGATGATCGTGGCTGGCGCAAAAGTTTTCGGCAAGGCGATCACGCTCTATCGGATACCCCAGGACATTTCGATGTTCATTAGCCAGAATTTCGACACCCCTCTGACTTTTATCCTGGTCGTCTCGGTTGTCCTGCTGATCATGGGTCTGGTGTTTGAAGCCCTGTCCATGGTTCTGATCATGACACCGGTCCTCTTGCCGGCAGCACTGATCCTTGGTTTTGACCCGATATGGTTCGGCGTCTACATGGTGGTGATGGTTGAGTGCGCATTGATCACGCCGCCTGTCGGCCTCAATCTTTATGTGATCCAGTCGGTCGCCAAATCCAAATTGTCAGAGGTCGCCCGCGGCGTGCTGCCGTTCCTGGGATTGATGCTGTTCAGCGTTGCCATCCTTTATTTCTGGCCGGCTCTGGCCCTTTATATACCCTTTAATTTCTGAGGTTCGAACCATGCCATCTCCGGCCGACACCCTCCGTACGCTTCTGGCGCAGGACAAGCTGCACGTGATGCCCTGCTGCTATGATGCACTATCGGCGAAACTGATCGAACAGGCTGATTTCGATCTGACATTCATGTCGGGATTTGCCGCCTCTGCAAGTCGGATCGGCCAACCCGATCTCGGCCTGATGTCTTATTCGGAAGTACTTGATCAGGCCCGAAATATTACCGATGCCGTTTCCATTCCGGTGATAGCCGACGGAGATGAAGGATACGGAAACGCCATGAATGTTCGCCGGACAGTCACCGGCTTTGCAAAGGCTGGCGCGGCAGCCGTCATGATCGAGGATCAGCTTGCGCCAAAGCGATGCGGCCACACGCCGGGAAAGGCAGTTGTATCGCGGCAGGAAGCTTATGACCGCATTCGGGCCGCCGTCGACGCCCGCGCGGACGGAGCCGACATTCTCATCCTGGCCCGCACCGACGCGCGCCACGAACATGAACTTGGTGAGGCCATTGAAAGAGCCCGCATGTTCAAAGAACTTGGAGCTGACATTCTCTTCGTCGAGGCACCCAAAACCGTTTCGGAGATGGAAACCATTTGCCGGGAGCTGCCGGGACCCAAAATGGCCAACATCGTGGAAGGCGGCGAAACGCCGGACCTGTCACACAAGGATTTGCAGGAAATCGGGTATGCCATCGCCGCCTATCCGCTGACGCTGATGGCCAGTGCGATGAAGGCAATGGTCGGCACATTGGAACGCCTGAAACTTGATCAGGATCGCTCGCCGGATCTCATGAGTTTCGCAGATCTGAGAGAACGCATCGGCTTCAACACTTACTACGAAGTGTCAGAGCAATACGACACGTCCAAAAGAGACAAATAGTCCGACAAGCCGGAAACTAGTTGTTTTTCTTCTGCTTGCCGAAAACATTGCCAAGAAGGCCCGCAGGCAGTCCGAAACCTTCTTCTACCGCTTTCAGAACCTCTTCGTCGTCAACATCACCCTCAATGACTTTTTGAACATTGATTTGCGTGTTTCCTCCGGTTGCCCGTTCTATAACCTTGTTCGCTGCATCGACCAGTTCCTGCGAGGGTTCCTTGTTGCCTTGCAAGATGGAAATCAACTCGCCACCGGTTTTCTGCAGTTGCTTATAGGCAGCTTCCGGGTTTTCCAGAATGCCTTTGATGTCCGGATAGATCCGCGGATCGTTCCAGGATCCTTCGATTACGATGGGCACGCCAAGGCCGGCCATTTTCTTGTCTTCGCCCTTTCGGCGCGGTTGAGGAGCTTGTCCTTCCAGCGTCGGGACAATCTTCGGCTCAACGCGCCAGGAAAGGCTTTGTTTCGGCATGTCGGTCGTGCCCTTGCCCGTCATATGCAAAAGCGGCCCCACCATCGCCAGGTCTTCGGTCTTGGCAACACCGTTGTTGATCTGGAAGGTCGCACCGAGTGAACTGAAATCGGTCTTTTCCGACGCGTTTTCCTGCCAGCCCAGCAAAGTTTCAATGGAAAGACCACGCACCATTTTGGGAATGTTGATCCCGCGGATCGCGCCGTCCATGAACTGATAGCTTGCGCTTCCATTAAGGCCTTGAACAAGCGCCTGCTCACTCGCCCCTTTGGAAGTGACATCCATATTGATGGTCGCCTTGCCTTCAATCCAGCTGAAATCAGCCGCATCACGCAACAAGGGGTAGGAATCGAGGCTGGTCAGTGCGAATTTCGCCGCGATATCAGGCGTGTCAGAAGACCCGTTGAGCTTGACCGTTCCGGTTCCCTTGCCATTGTAAAGCGACAGATTTTCCAGGTTTGCCGTCAGGAGACCGTTCGCTATGGTCGCGGAAAGTGCAGACTGATCGATCTTGATCTTGTCCCATCGGATTTCCTGCGTTGTTACCTTGAAGTCCGCATCGACAGCCCTCAACCCGGAAAAATCGATCGGCTCGTTGCTCCACCCACCATTTTTGCCAGTGTTACCTCCGCTATTGCCGCCACCGTTGCCGCCTGAGGATCCGGAAGAAGAAGCCTTTCCGCCCGATTGCGCGCTGCCGCCGAGATATGGGTCAAGAACCAGCGCCCCTAATGCGAGGCGGGCAGTCACCTTCGGCTTGCCGGCAAGTTCAATACGTCCATTTGCCTCGCCAGAAGTGCTGTCCAGTGTAAAACGGGTTTCCTCAAATGTGATTGTTTCGCCCTGAACACCGAAAATGCCGGATGCCTTGAAGGTTTTGAGCCCCCCTCCCGCACCAATCGGCTGTCCCATCCAGGCCATAAGGCCGCGCAGATCCGCAGTGTCCAGACGAACAGCGCCGTCAACTGCGCCCGTACGCGCAACCCATCCGTCAAAGCCCGCGCCAACGCGATTGCCTTTTATCGTCACCGAGACCGGCGCTTCGCCTCCGGCCAGAAGTTTGGCCGTATTAGCATTGCCGGTAAGCGTAAAGCCTTCACCACGCCAGGTCATTGCACCGCTGAGGGATATCGGCTTTTCCAGGCCCTGCATCTCAACATCCATGGCAAGGTTGGTCAGTCGATCTGCTTCCGGGTCACCGCCGACGGCAGACGCGAGGCCGAGACCGCCGATTTCACCCTCCGAAATCGAAACCGATCCGTTTATGTCGAGCCCTGCCACCAACTCCTCGCCGGTAAGACCGACCGTGTCAAACGCAAGATCAGCACTCAATTTTCCACTTGCCGGCAAATCCTGTCCGGAAAGCAACAGAAGATCCGCAATCGAACCATCCTTGAGCACAAGCCGACCGGAAAGTTCCGGCACAAGGCCGGAAAGGTCCGCGTCTGCGGCACCTCCAAGCGACAATTGACCGAGCGTAATGTGCAGATCAGCCAACGAAACCGCAGCTTCTGTGCCTGAAACCTTGGCGTCCATATTGAAGGCACCGGGATCCGTCGCCAGATCCTGACCAACGAGCGCGGCAAGGGCCTTGAGCGAAGGTCCGGACCCTTCAATCGCCAACTCGGCGCGTGCAGGTTCGATACCCGCCTCGCCTCCGACCGTGATCTTGTTATCAGCGGAAGATACAATGAGGTTGACCGGGACCTGATCACCTGAAACCAGTCCGAGCGGATTTGTCAGGGAACCTTCGACCCCAAGCGGAATCTCGTTGAAGACAAAACTGGAATTCAGGTCAACGACACCGGACAGGTCCGGAGCATTGAGAGAAAGGTTCAGGTCGGTAACCTTGATGGGCTCAGGCGTGGACAGATCTTTATAGGTTACCGTCCCGCCGGTGATCTCAAGGCTGTCGACACCAATACTTTTCAGATATCCCTCCGAAGGTGCTGAAGCACCGCCGTCAGCTTCTGCGGTTGCGTCCGTCTGCGCAGGCGCTTCAACCACTCTTGGGGCAGCTTGCTGATTGTCGGAATCAGCTTCAACTGCCAACGCGCGACGCGGTTCCCAGCTGGTCGTGCCGTTTGGTCCGATTTCGAGATAAATATCCGGTTGATCCAGCGAAATGCCTGTCACCTGTATGTTGCCGGACAGCAGTCCGCCCCAGGCCAAGCCAAATTCCATACGCTCGGCTTTGGCAAATTCAATGCCGTCTGCACCGGCTTCTCCGGAGAGGCCGATTTGCTCCGCAACCAGCGAGAACCCAGGGAACAGCGACAGGGAAACAGGACCATCCAGCCTAACCCGCCAGCCAAGGCGTTGGTCCACCTGTTCAACCACCTGGCGCTTGATCTCATCCTTGGGCAGGAACAGTGGTACGACCAATATGATGGTCACCAGCATGAATACCAGGCTGCCCAGTCCGATCAAAAGCCGTCGCATTAAAGTGCCTTTCATCTCCTCGAATCGGCCTCAATGTAGACCAATACGGCAACAAACATGCCTGATGAATTTGACAAAAGCAGGAATTGTCGCGGTTTCAAGGCCGATTGGCCTGATTTCGGTGCGAAATTAGGAAATAGAAGACATGTGATTGTCCCAGGAGTAACCTGGCGGCCGCGCGATTATTTCGGCTGGAGCGTCAAGCTCACCAACATAAGAAAGCGCACCATTGCCGTCTGAAATCAGGAATCCGGCCTGATCGATCGGTGCGACACCGCACCCGTCGGGAATGGGTTTTGCCCCCAGGAAAGCTGAAGTTGACGTGTCCCAGAAAAGCGTTTGACCACCACGCGGGGCAGACGTTGCGATCACACTGCCATCGTTGTTGGCGGTCACCGAACCGATGTAGTTTTCAAGCCCGGCAGCAACGGGTGTCGGGATTGCCGTTGGACGAGGCGGCTGGTCCCGTTCAACAACAACGACCAGCGGCGGTGTTTCACTTTCCGGCCCTTCGAACTGGCCGCCAACCCACACTCTACCGGCAGCGTCCATCGCCATATGACGCAATGAAACCTGGTGCAGGGAGCGCGGAAGCGTCTGCGAGGACAGAAGATCGCCGGTCTCAGCATCAAGAAAAACGATCGACGGCGCCATGCTATCGAGATTCAGCTTTTCGCGCGCCCTGTCCGGATGGGTTTCGATGCCACCATTTGCGACGATAAGCACGCGTCCATCGGCGCTCATAAGAATATCGTGAGGGCCAACCCCGAACGTATCGAGCTCTCCGATACGTTTTGGCTCGGCAGCACTCATATCGTAAACACCGACAACACCCCGAGCCGCATCAAAGTCGTTCTCAACCGAATAAAGCAACCGTCCGTCGGCCGAAAAACACCCGTGCCCATAAAAGTGCCGGCCTTTGGAGGCGGTCAGAACATAAGGTTCAACACGATCGAAAGGATGAATGACGACAGCAAATGCACCAGGTCGTCTTGCAAATGCAACCCAGCAGGACTTGTCCAGGGAAATTGCTACCCCGTGCCCTCTGGCCGGCAGGGAGACTTCAGCCAGTACCTGACCAAGGTCATCCAGAATGCCAATTCCGTAGGTTCCGTTAGACTTTCGGAAGGCGCTGGCAAAGAGCGGAACGCCCTCATTGGCCTGACGACTGATCAGGCTTTCTGCCAGTGTTGATTTTGCAAAAACCGGCGTTGCGGCGAGGCTGCCAAGTCCGGCCAAAAACTGGCGCCGGGAAAATGCCGTCTGCCTAGTCGCCGTCAAGCGCATTGAAGCCTCCAGCAAGATCCAACGCTCCGGCAAGCTCAAGAGCGACGGTGTCCCTGATTGACTTGACAGTTATGGCGAGGACGCTGACCAGCCTGTAGCTGTCCCCCTTTTTGAACGAATAGCGCAAAGGGGGGTCCAGCTGCGTCAGGATCTTATGAGCATTTCCAAACTCAAAGTTCAGCGTATCGAAAATCCACGTAAAATCCTGCGGCGTCAGTTTTTTCAAGTTCAGGCTTGATATCGACTGCTCAATCCCCTGCAACTCACTGGACAAGAACGTGACGCCATTGCCCGAACGCGAAAAAGGAAAGCGCCGGGGTTTGGCCTTTTCTTTAGAAGTCCCGAGCGCAGGCAAAAGATCCTGATCGCGCACAACAATCAGACCGGTGACCAACGCATTGAAAACGGACTCCATAGCCTCTTTGGAAGTCTTGAACCGCGCATCGCTGCCACCTGGTGTCAGCAAAGCTTCTGTGTAGCCGTCCGGATTTGCCCAACTCGCGTCAAGGGCAACTGCGATGGCGTGTGTGTTCTTTGCTATTGCGAGAGCATAGCCGCACGTAAATTCCGCGTCATCGTCCGGTTTACCCAGCCGCACCTTGCCAGACTTGTCAAAAGCGATCAGCTCCAGCGCTGTCAGGCCCTGAACCGCGACACTCTTCTTCGCAAGGCCAAGGGCATCAAGAGCGTCCTCGTCCTTTTGCGCATAAAGCTTGCGAAGCTGTCGTGATCCGATGCCGCGAGGATCAGGCATAAACGCCAGGCGGCTTAGCCTGTCCTGATCAAGAAGTGGCCCGAAGCGCAGGAATTGAATGCGCCCGAAGTCATGAACAGTTTCGGAAAACACCTTCTGGAACTCGCGGCCAGCAACTTCGTTTGGATCGAGACAGACAGTTTCGACCGCCTCAGGCAGTTTCTCGGTAGAGGAGACAAATTCTTGAAAAGCCGGCTGAATGTAGCCCGTGATCATATTTTCAAGATTTGGCTTATAGTCCTGCGCCAGTGCCGAAGCCGAAGCAGTCAGGACGATGGCCATCGCTACAATCAGGCGCATTACAGGGACTCCAAAAACCTGATCAGATATCGGCGATCATCCGGCGACAGGTTGATAACGTTGTTTCGCGCTTGCTCAGCCTCACCACCATGCCACAACACCGCCTCAAGCAGATTGCGCGCGCGACCGTCATGCAGGAACCGGGTGTGTTTGTTCACCGTTTCAGTCAAACCGATACCCCAAAGCGGCGGCGTGCGCCACTCCCGGCCGGTCGCGTCTCCAACGGGCCGGTGATCGGCAAGGTCTGGGCCCATGTCATGAAGCAACAGGTCGGTGTATGGCCAGATCAGCTGAAAGCGGTGAGCAGGATTTTCCGCAAGTCGACTGGTGACATATTTAGGCTGGTGGCAAGCAGTGCACCCGGATGCATAAAAAACTTCCTTGCCCTTGAGGACTTCCGGATCCTCGACATCCCGCCTTACCGGTACTGCGAGGTTTTCGGAATAGAAGGTCACGAGCTCCATAACCGGGTCCGGTGCTTCCGATGGACCAAGTTGAGCCTGTTCACCGTGCGGCATGGACCTGCACGCAGTCTGGACCTTGGTACAATCCCCGAAATTGTCGGGCTTGTCGGGTGTACTGATGCCAATATCACCGGCAAACGCCCCGGCAGTCTGGGCACGAATTGTCGGATTGGAGGCTTTCCAGCCGAACCTGCCGAGGGTCAACTCACCAGATTGCGGATCCCTCACCTGACTGAGTTTTCCTGATATTCCGTCGCCGTCCTCATCAGTCGGGTCGGCAAGCGCTTCAATATCTCCGGGGTGGATCGCCTGCAACAATCCGAGCCCAATCATCGGCGGAGCAACCCTGGGCGAAATCAATGTATCGGGATGCATGTCGCCATAGCCGAGGTCGCGGATCCTGTAGATCGGCCTTTGCAGCACGGCCGTTTCACCACCATTCAGAGATATCTCTATGTCTTCAAATTCAATATCGAACTTACCTTCACCGGACAAACCGGGCACGGCGAAAGCCTGAAACTGTCCGCCATATGTTGGCTCCGGAATGGAGAGAAGCAATTTCTCAGTAAGTGCCTGACGCTGTTCATCATCTTGCGGAGGTATCGACAATCTCAAAAACAGCGATACGGCCTCATCTCCCGGACGAGGCGGACGGCCGCGCCCGTCCTTCAGGTGGCAGCCCTGGCACGATCTGGCATTATAGAGAGGTCCCAAACCGTCTGAAGCCTGAGTAGAGGCTGGCGAAGAAGCCCAAAGTTTCTTGAAAAGCCCGTTTCCGACCTTGAACAGATGCTGCTCGTCAAATGTGAGATTTGAGTTGGAGTGAGAGAAGGCATCTCTGCTCGGTCGCCGTTTCGACGTACCCGCACCTCCCTGCATCTGTTCGAAGGATTCGGCTTTTTCGAAGTCCGTAGCCAGCCCAAGCACGCGTGCTGACTTTTGCCGGTCGGCTTCGGTAAGGTCGTCTCGATAAGTGAGGACGCCGGTGCCATAGGCCGGGTATGCAATGACCAAGAAAACAGAAACAGCGCCCAATGCGGCGCTCAGTTTGGGGACCAGTCCCATTATTCGCATCCTGATTGTGCCCGCGAGCCCCAATTCGCGGGTGCCGGCACCAGGCGGCTCAACGACCGCCTGGCACACCTTAAGACTTATTCGAAGACAGCGCCTGGATTGTCCAGGCTGTCTGAGCCTTCAAAGGCGATCTCATCAAGCTCAAGCACCTTCACCACGCGTTCGATGGACGTTGTCTGGTCAACAAGAGCATCAACAGCTGCCTGCACCACAGCGTTGCCTTCCTCGTTACCCTCACCGATCATTTGATCGTAGGCTTCACCGCCTTCAGCACGGGTCTTCATGGCCTCAAATGCGGCCAGCGTTGCATCAAGCTTGGTTTTCATTTCTTCCGCAAGCGCAGGGTCTTTTTCCGCAACAAGTTCGGCCAGAGAAGCACCGGAGACATTGTTGCCGAGTGGGCTTGCGTATTCACCAAAATAGACATTTCGGATCCCGACCACATCATTGTAGTGCGACATATGCGTGTTGTCGGAAAAACAATCATGCTCTTCTTCCGGGTCGTGAAGCATCAAGCCAAGCTTCATCCGTTCACCGGCCAGTTCGCCATAGGAAAGCGACCCCATACCGGTCAAAATCGTTGCCAGTCCGCCAGTTTCGCCCTTGCCACCAAGTTCCTCGCGCGCGGCACCACCTGGAGCCCAAGCAGCTGTCATTTCTTCCAAATCGGAGATCAACAGATCGGTGACAGCCTTGAGATACTGAACACGGCGCTCGCAATTGTCGCCGGTGCAGTTTGCTGTATCGAAATCGGTTGCCGGCCGGCTGCCCGCTCCAGCGTCAGTTCCGTTCAGGTCCTGGCCCCAAAGCAGGAATTCGATCGCGTGATATCCGGTGGCAACATTGGCCTCCACTTCACCAGCTTCCTGGAGTGTGTTGGCCAAAAGATCGGCAGTGATCTCAGTCGCATCGACAGTTTCACCACCGACTTTCAGGGTCGGATTTGCGATGACATTCGCGGCGTAAAAATCATTCTCTTCAGATTCATCACCATAGGACGCATCGACGTAGTCGATCAGGCCTTCATCCAATGGCCAGGCGTTTACCTTGCCTTCCCAATCGTCGACGATGGCGTTGCCAAACCGATAGGCTTCGGTCTGCTGATACGGATTGCGGGCCTCGATCCACGCAGTACGGGCAGCTTCCAGATTTGCTTCGGTCGGCTCTGCAATCAATTGATCGATTGCGCTTCTCAACGTCTTGGCGGTTTCAAGTGAGTCAGCATATTTCTGCTGGGCAATGTCGCCATAGGTCGACAAAACATCCGCCGGCGCTGCGGACAATGCCGGCGTGGCAATAAGTGCTGTTGCGGCCAAAAAGCCAAACTTAAAAGATTTCATTGTTCCATCCCGGTGTCTGCAGGCCTGCAGAAAAGAGAGTTTGTGGCAGGCCTATTCCGAAAATTTTGGCGGTCAGCGAGTGCTGTGCAGATCGTACGGAAACCATTTTATGAGGCAAAAAGTCAAGATAAAAATACTAAAAAATCAATACTTTAGAACAATTCCAAAAAGTTGACTGGGAAGTGTAAGTTTAACTACGCATATATAAGCCATAAATCAGACATCAATCCTTTGATGCTAGTGAGGGAATGGTATAGCAATAAAAATAGACCGGATCGGACGCCGGAAAACGGGAAGAAAACAAGATGCTCAATGCACTGAAAAGCTTTGTACGGGAACTTACCTTTGGTGATAGCGGTGAAAAGACTTTCGCCGAAGACGACAAGCGACTTGCAGCTGCCGCACTCCTGTTTCATCTGATCGACATTGATGGCGTTATTGAAGAGAGCGAAAGCCAGAAACTTCGGCAGATACTCCAGAACCACTACGAACTGTCGGACAAGGAAACGACTGAACTCATTTCAGCAGCCAAGCAACGAGATGAGGAAGCCGTCGATCTTTATGGCTTCACATCGGTTCTCAAACGCACTGCGGATGAAGACGAGCGCCTCGCGATCGTCGAGATGATGTGGGAGATCGTCTATGCGGACGGTCACGTCCATGAATTTGAAGACAACACGATCTGGCGCGTTGCGGAACTTCTGGGCGTCTCAACCCGTGATCGCATGACGCTTCGCCACAAGGTTGCGCAAACCGCGCCGGAAGCCGACGAAACCAGCTGACGCCTTGCTGGAAGCAACGCCAGCTGTTCATTACTGACAGGCGATGTCCTACGGGACTCGATTTCCGAGATCACCTGCCTCATATTAAAGGCATGAAATTTCAGTCAAGTCAGGGCAGCCGCCCCAAAATTCTGATCATTCTGCACCAGGAGCATTCTTCACCAGGCCGGGTCGGTCAGGAATTGGTGAAACGGGGATTTGCGCTGGACATCCGCAAGCCAAGGTTTGGCGACAGCTTGCCCGACACAATGGATGGGCACGCAGGCGCGGTCATATTTGGCGGGCCAATGAGTGCCAACGACCCGGATGCGTTTGTCCATAAGGAGATTGACTGGATCAGCGTTCCGCTTGCTGAACAAAAGCCATTCCTCGGCATTTGTCTCGGTGCGCAAATGATGGTGAAAAATCTTGGCGGCAGCGTGTCCGGACATCGCGACGATCTGGTCGAAATTGGATATTACCCACTACGGGCGACCGAGCTCGGCCAGGCGCTCATGAGCTGGCCAGGAAAGGTCTATCAGTGGCATCGCGAGGGGTTCAGCCTGCCGCGCGGAGCGGAATTGCTCGCAACCAGCCCGACCTATACCAACCAGGCAATTCGTGTCGGACCGGCAGCCTATGGCATTCAGTTTCATCCTGAGCTTACGCATCAGATGATGGTTCGCTGGACCACCAAAGGCGCTCCCCGCATGGAACTCCCCGGAGCCCAACAACGCCGCGATCACTTCGCAGGCCGACTGGTCTATGACCCAGCAGTAAAAAGATGGCTCGACAGCTTTCTGGATCAATGGATCGGGTCCGCTGCAATGCCGAAGGTTCACTCGGCACTGAAAGCAGCCGAATGACCACGAAGTCGTTTCATAACCGATAGTCAGATCGGTACATCAAGACACGGAATGCATCGCTTACTCAAGCGGCTCGATCTCGCCGGGCCGCCACGTTTTTTCAAACCAGGCCTTCTCTGGCCCATAAAGCCGCAGGATCGTGAACCAGCCCTTTCCGGGGATCGTCTCGATCCAGTTCTGTTCATTTCCAGAAGGTGCTTGTGGACCAAAATAGAGCGTTACCGATCCATCCTTATTTGCAAGCAGCTTGTCGCGCTTGTTGTTTTTGCTCGGAAAGGGCTGGCCTGTTTGCAGTTCTGAACGCGTTTGCGGGTCGTAGGCGACCACCGACCAGAAATCCTTGGCCGGCACATTAGACGGAATATCAAGCTTGTAGGTCTTGGAGCCGTCCAGAAAGTCCCCCGATACGTCGGTAACGTTGAGCGCATATTGTGAGCCCTTGCCGGGCAGTTTCAGCACCATAGCGGGCGTGTTCACTGTTGCCATGTAAAAGAACATGGTTCTGGCATCCAGATACCGCCCCCCATTGCCCTTGTCCCGAAGCCACTGCCAGTCGCCGCCAATAAACGCGGTGTACCATCCGCTATCGTCATAAAGATAAGCGCTCTTGTCGCGCGGCTTCAGCCAGATGGACCTGGCCATTGCGTTGCCGACCGCAACCGCCTCGATCAACAGTTGCTTCATCCGTGGGTCCGGATCGAACGGCTTTCCTTTTTCGATACCGATTGCTGCGGCAAGCCCCCGAAGTTCCGGATCGAAGGTGGAGATGGGTTCCCGGTCGATCACTGCATGCAGTTCATTGTAAAATTCGAATGTGTTGGCGTGGATTGTGTTGAAGACCTTTTTGGAGGCATTGATGAACACCATTTCCGGCGGCGTTGCCTTGTCTTTCAACGGGTAGATCTTCAACCCGTCCCTATAGGACTGTACCGCGACATCCGTTTTTCCGTCGACCAGAAATCCGCGGGCGATAAACCAGTTGATATAGCTGGTCGACTTTGACACGAAGTAGGTTTCACCATCGACCTCGACTTCATAGCCACCGACCGGAGGATCGAGTTCCCCTTCGTAGTCGGGCGGAAGTATCAGATACCTTCCACCTTCCCCCTTGTCCGGGCCGGGGACACCCATATCGGTCACAAAACGAAAATAGGCATCGTTTACAGTTGTCGGACCCTGTCCCTTGGGCACTTCGATAACCACAGGGCCGTCGCGCTGAAGGTCCAGGATCGCCGTGCCATAAACTGTGTCTGTATTGCCAGTCAGGAACAACGGATTTGAATCCATCAGTTGTTCAAAAACGGCAATCTTGTTGGATGCGTCCAGCCCGATCTCAAGCAGACCACGGCGGATCCCCTCAATCGAGGTTGCCGGAATGAAGTTCAAAAACACTTCAGCACCGCGCATGAAATCGAGAACATCGAACATAAGGGTACTGGTCTCAGGTGTCGGCCTGCCGTCGATGAACTTGAGGGTGCCGAAACGGGTCTCGACTTCGTCCGGCGTCAAGATGTCTTCAGGGATCGGCGTATTGTATCCCGGTGGATTGACGGTTTTGTCCGATGCCAAACCCGGCTGACCGAGACAAAGACAAGCGGCAAACAAAAGACCAGTTCGTTTCATCATTCCCTCCCGGAAGTCACACAGGCATCGCACTCGGCAGCCTTTGAACAACTGGAAGACGAAACAGAAAATGAATCAAGCTGGTGATTTTGCCGGTGGAGCGTCATCGCTCCACCGATGGGTCAACTCATAAAGGCTACCTGATACGCGCGTCTTCGACCGGATAACCAAGACCGCCTTGCTCGCCAAAGTTTTCCAGGTGACATTCACTGCATGCGGTCATGACATTGACCGCTTGAGGGGCACCATTCGGCGCAACCATCATGTAGTACCAGTCACCGGTCTCCTGTGACGTACCCGCGCTTACCTTTTCCATCAGAAACAGTGGGCCCTTGCTGACTTTGCCGTCATCGTCGATCGCAAAGGATTCCTTGGCGATCTTTGTGCCAGCCGGAACCTGAACATCCTCCGGCTTGTATTTCAGATATTCATCCGCACCGATCGCATTCACGTAGGTGACAAGAAACCGCCCCCCATGAAATCCGGGTGCTGCGGGGAAGGCACTTGCTTTTGTCCAGCCCGGATAGTCTTTGACAAAGTCTTCGGAGATCCAGCGTTTCGGGCCTTCTTGATATCCCGCTTGCAGATCGGCTTTCAAACAATCATAGACGCTCTCGGCTTCGCCGCCGCTGAGTTCATAGCCAGGTTTGTCAACATCGCAGGCAGCATGCGCTGTCGCGGAAATCAAAAGTGTTGCAAAAACTCCTCCCAGATAAATCGGTAGCTTCTTCATTTCTCTCTCCCATTGTCGCCAGCCCCGCGTGGAGCTGAAGGAAAGAAGCTTCCGGTCCAGAAAGGCGCACGCACAATTCACATGACCGGTGTCGGCACGTGAAAAGCCGTGAGCCTGAAGTTTTTCGGCTTACATGACAGTTGGTTATGGAGCGGATCGCAGGAACTTGCGATCCGCTCAAGTCTGCTCGATCAGCCTTCGAACACCACCAGGAGGTCCTTGGCGTCGATTTGAGCGCCGGGCGACACCAGGATTTCGGCAACTTTGCCATCACGCTCGGCATGCAGTGCCGTTTCCATTTTCATGGCTTCGATAGACACCAGAACGTCGCCCGCCTTCACGTCCTGACCCGCGGCAATGGCGACGGTTGAAATGACGCCTGGCATCGGCGCTCCGACGTGCGCTGCATTGCCGTCTTCAGCTTTGCGCATTGCAGCGGCACCTGATGCACCATGCGCCCGGTCCGGAACCTTGACATTTCTCGGTTGCCCATTGAGTTCGAAGAAGACTTTCTTCTCACCCTTTTCGTCCGTCTCGCCGATCGCCTGACAGCGCACTACCAAAGTTTTGCCCGGCTCCAGGTCGACAAGAACTTCGTCACCGGCTTCAAGCCCGTAGAAATAGACCGGCGTCGGCAATACCGAAGTCGGGCCATATTGCTGGAAGGCATTGTCGAAGTCGGTGAACACCTTCGGATACATCAGATAAGACGCGAGCTCAGTGTCATCCAAGTCGCGGCCTGTCTTGTCAGCGGCGGCCTGGCGCTCTGCATCAAGATCCGCTTCTGCCAGCAAAGACCCGGGCCGCACATTGATCGGAGTTTCACCCTTCAGCACCTTTTGCTGAAGGGCTTCCGGCCAGCCGCCTGGCGACTGTCCGAGATCCCCATGCAGCATCTTCACAACGCTGTCCGGGAAGGCGACATCCTTCCCAGGGTCTTCGACATCCTTCACGCTAAGATTCTGGCTAACCATCATCAATGCCATATCGCCGACGACCTTGGAGGACGGTGTGACCTTGACAATATCACCGAACATCTGGTTGGCATCGGCGTAGGCCTGTGCAACTTCGTGCCAGCGGGTTTCAAGACCGAGCGACCGCGCCTGCTCTTTCAGGTTGGTGAACTGCCCCCCCGGCATTTCGTGAAGATAGACTTCTGAGGCTCCGAAACGCAGGTCACTTTCAAAGGCCCGGTACTGAGTCCGGACGGCTTCCCAGTAGAATGAAATCTGGCGGATGGTCTTGGCATCGAGCCCCGTGTCGCGCTCGCTACCGCGCAGTGCTTCGACAATGGAACCAAGACAAGGCTGCGACGTCAGGCCTGAAAGGGCATCCATCGCTGCATCGACCGCATCGGCGCCTGCTTCGACCGCCGCCAGTATCGTCGCAGCGGCGATGCCCGATGTATCATGCGTGTGGAAATGGATCGGCAGATCGACTTCCTGTTTTAAGGTCTTGATCAGAAGTTTTGCGGCTTCCGGTTTGCACAGGCCCGCCATGTCCTTGATACCAAGAATATGCGCTCCTGCTGCTTCCAGCTCCTTGGCAAGACCGACATAATATTTGAGATCATATTTCGGACGGGCGCTGTCCAGCATGTCGCCGGTGTAGCAAAGAACGCCTTCACACAGTTTTCCCGATTCCTGCACCGCGTCCATCGAGACACGCATGTTTTCGACCCAGTTCAGGCAATCGAAGACGCGGAAAAGATCGATGCCGTTTTCGGCTGCCTGCTTGACGAAGTAGCGAACCACATTGTCCGGGTAGTTTGTGTAGCCGACCCCGTTGGAACCGCGCAGCAGCATCTGGAGCAGGATATTCGGCGCTCTTTCGCGGATCTGATGCAAACGCTCCCAGGGGCTTTCGGTGAGAAAGCGCATGGCAACATCGAAAGTCGCACCACCCCAGCACTCCAGAGAGAACAAGTTTGGCAAACCGGTTGCGTAGGCATCGGCCACATTGACGATATCGTGGCTGCGCATGCGAGTGGCCAGCAGTGACTGGTGCCCGTCGCGCATCGTCGTGTCGGTTATCAGCGCGCGCTTTTCCGCCTTCATCCAGTCGGCGAAACCCTTCGCACCCAGTTCATCGAGCAATTGCCGGGTTCCAGCCGGTTTGCCGTCGCCAAAATCAGGAACGATTGGCGCAGACGCATCCTTGGGCGGCCTCTCGCGGTTCTTAGTTTCCGGATGCCCGTTGACGGAAACGTCGGCAATATAGGTCAGGAGTTTGGTTGCCCGATCCTGCCGTTTCGTCTGCTCAAAGAGAGCAGGCGTGTCGTCGATGAATCTCGTTGTATAGGCATTGGCCTTGAAATCATCGTGTCCGATGATGTTTTCAAGAAAGACCAGGTTCGTGGCAACGCCGCGGATCCGGAACTCGCGCAGCGCGCGGTCCATGCGTTTGCGCGCATCTTCGGCCGTGGGTGCCCAGGCCGTAACCTTTTCCAGCAGCGGATCATAGAAACGTGTGATCACCGCACCGGAATAAGCTGTCCCGCCATCCAGGCGAATGCCAAATCCAGTGGCGCCTCGATAAGCCGTGATGCGCCCGTAGTCCGGAATGAAATTCTGTTCCGGATCTTCGGTCGTAATCCGGCACTGCAGTGCGTGACCGTTGAGACGGATCATTTCCTGCGGCGGGACACCGCTCTCCGGCGAACCGATCTTGTAACCGTCCGCAATGTGGATCTGCGCCTGCACGATGTCGATGCCGGTGACTTCTTCCGTCACCGTATGCTCAACCTGGACACGCGGATTGACTTCGATGAAATAGATGGCGCCCGTATCAGCGTCCATCAGGAATTCGACCGTACCTGCACCGCGATAGTTGACTGCGCGACCTATCTTCAGACCGTATTCGCAAAGTTCCTGCCGTTTGGCCTCGTCGAGATATGGAGCCGGAGCCCGCTCAACGACTTTCTGATGCCGGCGCTGAATGGAACAATCACGCTCGAACAGATGCACAACGGATTCGCCATCGCCGAGGATCTGCACTTCCACATGCCGGGCGCGCTGAACCAGCTTTTCAAGATAGATCTCGTCCTTGCCGAAGGCGGCCATTGCTTCGCGCTTTGCGGCCAGAACTTCCTTTTCCAGCGTCGCTTCGTCGGGGATCACCCGCATCCCGCGTCCGCCGCCACCCCAGGAGGCTTTCAACATGACGGGATAGCCGATGCTCTCTGCCTGGCGCCGGATTTCATCCATTTCATCTGGCAGTGGATCAGTCGCCGGCATGACCGGAACACCGGCTTCAATCGCAAGATTACGGGCAGCGACCTTGTTGCCCAGACGGCGCATGGTGTCGGATCTGGGTCCGACAAAGGTAATTCCCGCAGCTTCACAGGCGTCAACGAATTCCGGGCTTTCGGAAAGAAGACCGTATCCTGGATGGATTGCATCCGCCCCGGAAAGCTTGGCAACACGTATGATCTCGTCGATGGACAGGTAGGCCTCGATGGGGCCAAGCCCCTTTCCGACCTGGTAGGCCTCGTCGGCCTTGAAGCGGTGCAGCGCCAACTTGTCCTGTTCCGCATAGATCGCAACGGTTTTCAGACCAAGCTCATTGGCCGCCCGAAACACCCGGATCGCAATCTCGGATCTGTTCGCAACGAGAATTTTTGCAATTGCCAAACGCCCTCTCCCCTAACTTTGAGCCAAATTTCAGCCACTTTCGGCAAGATTTCTACTTTGGTAGGAGGCGCTTGAAAAGGGGCAGAAGGTATGTCCTTTTTTTAAGCCGGAGAAAATTTTTGCGCCTGCACCGCTAACTCATAGAAAATGAACACTAATCCGGCCTAAGTCTCCGACGGATTACCGTTTTCGATTTATTTGCAGTGCAGCAAAACGGTAGCCATTTTCCTGCACTTGCAAAATTTTTGAGCGCATTTTTCAACTCTGAACCAAATTGAGACACTGTTCTGAACACCAGGTTGACTGCCTTTTGTCGGCGCCCGGGATATCGGTTCAAAAATCCGCTCTGCCGCATGCTAACCTACCAAATCTGGTACGAACAAACCCGCAACTTTTCTGAATCAGCGATTCGTCCAGGCTTCGTTCACCCTGTGTCCAAAGGTAAACGGACGAGCCTCCAAGGTTATTCCGGCAATTTTCGGAATTTTAATTCTTGACAGCGATTCGCTCCAAATCACTCTCATTGATAGATTTTGACTCAAACTATTGACCAGATTCAGGATTTTGTACCCAATAGGACTAAAGAGTCTACATCTCGTAGGGAACAAATCCTGAATCAACGAGAGTCCGCGATTCGGTTTCGGTTTGTTCCAGAGTCGTTCTCCACAAGAATTTTTCAATTGAAAAAAGAGACGTTTTTGACCATTTGGATAGGGACACAACGCGCGGCGCCGTGCTAGATACGCTCCACCATATTTAGGGCCCATTCCAATGGCGTCCTTTAGAGCGCCTTGCCAAAGAAAGCCAACCAAAACCACTTCCATGCCACGCCCCCAACCACTGCCGCTGCCGCCGCAAGCCCGGTCCCGTACTGTCACGGCCGTGCTCGGACCGACGAACACCGGCAAGACTCACCTCGCAATAGAACGCATGCTGGCGCAGTCCTCAGGTCTGATCGGCCTGCCATTGCGCCTTCTGGCGCGCGAGGTCTATGGGCGCGTGGCGGACCGAGCCGGCAAAGACGCCGTTGCCCTGGTCACGGGTGAAGAAAAGATCATTCCGGATAATCCGCGGTTCTGGGTCTCGACGGTCGAGGCGATGCCGCTGGATCTTAAAACCGAGTTTGTCGCTATAGATGAGGTGCAGCTCGCCGGAAATCTGGATCGGGGGCACGTTTTCACCGACCGTATCCTGAATTTGCGCGGCATGTCGGAAACCCTGTTGCTGGGTTCGGCGACGGCGCGACCTTTGCTGGAAAGGCTTCTGCCGGGTCTCAATGTCGTGACCCGGCCGCGTATGTCCATTCTGGAATATGCGGGCTCCAAAAAGGTGTCCCGTCTGCCGGCCCGGTCCGCGATCGTCGCATTTTCCTCCGACGAAGTTTATTCGATCGCTGAACTCATCCGCCGGCAACGTGGCGGTGCTG
Source organism: uncultured Roseibium sp. (assembly GCF_947499295.1). Lineage (GTDB taxonomy): Bacteria > Pseudomonadota > Alphaproteobacteria > Rhizobiales > Stappiaceae > Roseibium. The sequence continues at coordinate 10,066 of NZ_CANMNP010000023.1, read as the reverse complement.
CCGTCGTCCTTGGCTCACTGAGCCCAAGAACCCGGAATGCCCAGGTTGACCTTTTCCAGAATGGCGATGTCGATCACCTCGTTGCCACAGATGCCATCGGCATGGGCCTCAACCTCGATGTCCACCACATCGCCTTTGCAGGCAACAGGAAATATGACGGATACCAGTATCGGCAATTGACGGCTTCTGAGATGGGTCAGATCGCCGGGCGCGCCGGAAGGCACACCAAAGACGGCACCTTCGGTGTCACCGGTCGGGTCGACCCGTTGCCTGACGAACTCGTCGAACAGATTGAAAGTCATCAGTTCGGAAGCCTGAAAGTGCTGCAATGGCGCAACAGTTCTCTGGATTTTTCTTCCATCGGCTCGCTTCGGAAAACCCTGGATGCAGTGCCGAAAGAAGAGGGTCTCGCCAGGGCACCCACCGGCGATGACATCACGGCGCTTGAACATTTATTGCGCGACAACGCAATATCTGACATGGCAAAGGGTGAAAAAGCGGTCGAATTGTTATGGGATGTGTGTCAGGTCCCAGATTATCGCAAGATTGCACCCGCGAACCACGCCGACCTTTTGAACACCATTTACAGCCATTTGATGCGGCACGATGTCATTGCTGACGATTGGTTCACGCGTCAATTGGCCTTCGCAGACCGCACAGATGGTGATATCGACACACTCGCAAACCGGATTGCTCACATCCGGACCTGGACTTATGTCGCGAATCGTCCTGACTGGCTGGCCGATCCGGCTCACTGGCAAGGTGTGGCAAGCGGCATAGAAGACAAGTTATCTGACGCCCTTCACGAGCGGCTGACACAGCGTTTCGTGGATCGGCGGACAAGTGTATTGATGCGACGTTTGAGAGAGAACGCAATGCTGGAAGCAGAAATTACATCGAGTGGCGATGTGCTCGTTGAAGGTCAGCACATCGGAAATCTGCTTGGCTTCCGCTTTGCTCCCGATGCGGCGGCCGAGGGCCCGGATGGGAAGACCGTGCGCGCAGCCGCACAGAAGGCACTGACGACCGAGATCGAGTCTCGCGCCGAAAAGCTCGGCAAGTCGGAAAATACCGATTTTGTGCTGACATCAGATGGCACCATCCGCTGGCGGGGCGAACCGGTCGCCAAATTGGTTGCCGATGAAGACCTGCTTGCGCCGACGGCATTGCTGCTGGCGGACGACCATTTGTCAGGTCCGACAAGGGAAGCTGTCCAGAGCCGCATCGACCTTTGGGTCAAGGCGCAGATTGACACGTTGCTGAAACCGCTCGTGGACTTGAAAAACGGTGAAGATCTGGAAGGTCTTGCGCGCGGCATTGCCTTCCGCATCGTTGAGGGTCTCGGCATTCTTGAACGCCAGGAAGCGGCAGACGAGATCAGGCAACTCGATCAGGACATGCGCGCCTCATTGCGCAAGCATGGCATTCGTTTTGGTGCATACACCGTTTTCGTACCCGCACTATTGAAACCGGCCCCCAGCCAACTGCTGGCACAGCTATGGGCGCTGAAGCACGGCTCGCTTGACATGAATGGCATGGCCGAGTTGCCACAGTTGTCCGCATCGGGCCGCACTTCCATTCCGGTTGATGAAAGCATCGACAAGGCGCTTTACAAGGTTGTCGGGTTCAGGGTCTGCGGTCCTCGGGCCGTGCGTGTCGACATTCTGGAACGCCTGGCAGACCTGATCCGGCCATTGATCGCCTGGAAGCCGCTTGATGCGGAGGTTGCGCCGCCGGAAGGGGCAATCGAAACCGGTGGAGGCTTCACCGTAACTGTTGCAATGACGTCTCTGCTCGGATGCGCTGGTGAGGACTTTTCCTCGGTTCTGAAATCGCTCGGCTACCGTGTTGAAACAAAGGAAGTGCAGCGTCCGGTCACTGCAAAGGCAGCAGTCGACGGGTCTGAAGCGACGGCAGTACCGAGCACCGTCGAGGACGCGTCCACCGCAGAAACGCCGGAAGAGCCCGCGCAGCCCGCCGCAGACCAAGATGAAGCCAACGCTTCGGACGTGGCAGAAACGCCGGTTGCTGCTGCCGACGGCAGTGCAGACACACAGGCTGTTGATGTCCCCGCTGCGGAAACGGAACCTGCCGGTGAAGAGCAATCAGAAGGTCTGACTGCGGAACCGGCAGCGCCATCGGCGGAGGCAGAAGCTGCTGAAGGCAACGCCCAGTCTGACACTGTCCAGACACCGGGTGCGTCGACAGAGGCGGCAGCGGACGGTGAAGCGACCAAAAGTGACCCGGAAACGGAAACCGTCACCATCGAAATCTGGCGTCCAGGCCGGCATGATCGCCGTCCTCGCGGCCGCAACGACCAACGGCGTGGTGGAGACCGCAAATCCCCCGGACCGAAAGGCGGACACGGCGATAAACGCCACGCCAAGGGTGCCGGAAAAGGCGGACCGAACCGAAACAAGGGTGGACATGGCGGAAAGGGCCATGACGGTGGCCACCGGCGCGACAAGACGCCAAAAGACAAGCCTATCGATCCAAATTCGCCCTTCGCAGCTCTGATGGCCTTGAAGGAAAACCTGGACAGCAAGGACAAGAAGTAATTCCGGACACCGGTGAATTTTCTGCTTCGGGCAGCCTGCGCATCGACAAGTGGCTCTGGTACGCCAGGGTCACGAAGTCCCGGTCTCTTGCACAAAAACTGGCGACCTCCGGCCATATCCGGGTCAATAAGGATAAAATTGCTTCTGCAAGCAAGACCGTTAAGCCCGGGGACGTCCTGACCATCGCGCAGGAACGTAGAGTACTTGTTCTCAAGATCATCGCACTTGGCAAACGGCGCGGCCCTTATGAGGAAGCGCGGAAGCTCTACGAAGATTTGTCGCCTCCGCCACCTCCAAAGACTGACCCTCCTGCGCAGCCACCTGGCCAAAGGGAAGCCGGGTCAGGCCGACCGACCAAACGAGATCGCCGCAAGATGGATGCATTTCGCAGCGATAGCTGACACCGAATGCGCCCAACCGCCAAAAAACGAAAAATCTTTCTCCTTCTTCACCAAAATGCGTCATCGTGGGCGCTTGCGCCCATCATCCAAAAACGATACCCAACGCCCTGAAGTAGATTTAATGTGCGGCTCCTGATAGATGAGCTTCACATATGACCGCCGCGACATAAGAGGGATGCTGTCCGAACGTCCTGATTTGGTTGCCGGCTTATATGAGGATACCGATGACCTACGTCGTCACAGACAATTGCATCAAGTGCAAATACACCGACTGTGTTGAAGTGTGCCCGGTGGACTGCTTCTATGAGGGTGAGAACTTCCTCGTCATTAATCCGGACGAGTGCATCGATTGCGGCGTGTGCGAGCCCGAGTGCCCAGCGGAAGCCATTCTTCCTGATACGGAACCGGGATTGGAAAAGTGGATTGAGGTCAATGCCGAGTATTCGGAGAAGTGGCCAAACATAACCGAAAAGAAAGAACCGCTGCCCGACGCAGCTGAATACGACGGCAAAGAAAATAAATTCGAGAAGTTTTTCTCGCCAAACCCGCCGTCTTGATTCGATAAACTTATGCGTGCGGCGCACTGCCGCATGCGTCAGCTATACTTACTTAATTTGTGATTCTTATAAGAAATTCAAACACCTGACTGATGGCTTCAGTGAGGTGCTATGTGTCATTTGCACATCAAAAAAGCACAACGCTTTAATTTTCCACAAAAGTATGTTACCTTTAGTGGATAGTCGCCAACCACGAGACCAACCCCAAAAACGGAGTCTTCCCAATCTGTTCCGGCTCACAGTCACCGGACAGAGCAAGATCCCGGCAGCTCATGTGTGTGAATAAGGTTCTAGAGTGGAAATAGACGACTGACCAGCCCTGACACGCCGCATATCAACAGGCGTTCCGCAAAGGATCGCTCGGCGGGGTACGTGTCGCATAAAAAAGAGGATCGCACAGCGATCCATCACCGGCCCATGGGGCCGATCAACTGCGCAGGAGAAAATATAAGTATGGCAACGAACACCAAAAAGACCGCGCAGCGTCAAGGATTCAAGACCGGCGAGTACATCGTTTATCCGGCGCATGGCGTCGGCCAGATTACCGCAATTGAAGAGCAAAACGTGGCAGGTCACTCTTTGGAGTTGCTCGTTATCCTTTTTGAACAGGACAAGATGACACTGCGCGTGCCGGTCGCAAAGATCACGTCTGTGGGTATGCGCAAGCTGGGTGATCCGGCAGCGGTCAAGAAAGCTCTGGAGACTGTTCAGGGCCGCCCGCGCGTAAAGCGCACAATGTGGAGCCGTCGTGCGCAGGAATATGAAGCAAAGATCAATTCCGGCGATCTGATCTCGATTTCCGAGGTTGTACGCGACCTTTTCCGCTCTGAAAACCAGCCGGAACAGTCTTACTCCGAGCGCCAGCTGTACGAAGCTGCGCTGGACCGTATGGCGCGTGAGATCGCAGCCGTGAACAAATGCTCTGAAACCGAGGCGATCAAGCAGATCGAGCAAAACCTGGCAAAGTCACCGAGCCGGATTAAAGCCGCCGCTGCTGCTGAAGCCGGCTCGGATGATGACGAAGACAAGGAAGAAGCTGCCTAACCGCAGCAATCCTCCTCAAAGAATGAAATTGGCAAGGCCCGGATTTGTCCGGGCCTTTTCTTTTTGAAGCACCTGCTCGCGGGCTTATCACGGAGAAGTGCACAAAATCTGCCTCGGTGACATTCGTAAGTGATCTAACCTGCACTTATGTACGTAGTATCCCCGATAACAGCGTCGGAGCGTCAGCGATGTCCATGAGCGAAAAACGTCAGCTAGTTCAAGCAGCAATGAAAGCACCTTACCTGACACGTGAGGAAGAGCTCGAATTGGCTTTTCGATGGCGAGACGATCGGGATGAAAAAGCGCTTGAAAAACTCTCGCTTTCTCACATGCGCCTTGTGATTGCAGTTGCCTCCAGGTTCCGCAACTTCGGCCTTAACCTGGGCGACCTGATTCAAGAAGGACATGTCGGCCTCCTTGAAGCAGCCGCTCGCTTCGAGCCTGAGCGGGAAGTTCGCTTTTCGACCTACGCGACATGGTGGATCCGCGCCTCCATTCAGGACTATATCCTGCGCAATTGGTCAATTGTCCGGGGCGGAACCTCGTCTACGCAAAAAGCGCTGTTCTTCAATCTGCGCAGGCTCCGTGCCAAATTGTCCGGCAAACAGACCCCGCTCACCGACAGCGAGTTGCATCAGAAGATCGCAGACGCAATCGGCGTGAAACAATCCGACGTGGCGCTCATGAATGCGCGCCTGTCCGGCCCGGACACATCCTTGAACGCCCCTGTGACGGACACTGAAGGGTCCAGCGCCGACAGGCAGGACTTCCTTGTCTCCGACGCTCCCCTTCCAGATGAAATCGTCACTGGCAGCATCGATTCAGAGCGCCGAAGCAGATGGTTGAGTTCTGCGCTGAAGGTACTGAGCGAACGCGAACTCAAGATCGTTCGCGAACGTCGTCTCTCCGAAGAAGGAGCAACCCTTGAATCGCTTGGCACCAAGCTCGGCATTTCCAAGGAACGCGTCAGGCAGATCGAAAGCCGGGCAATGGAGAAGCTGAGATCAGCGCTTCTGGCAGAGCAGCCCGATCAGGCGGTTTACAGCGCCTGACATCCAATCGACGATATTCGAGATTTTGACACTTCAAACAACTTGAGCCGGGAGCCTTGCACTGCCCGGCTCTTTCTTTAATCGACCACCAACTTAACGGCAGTGCCGGTTGGTATCGCTTTGTTGGGGCTGAGATCGTTCAAAATGGAGAAGAACTCAAGCCGCCTGGACGGCTCGACCCCGCTCATGCCGATCGCAAGCTTGCGCGGTGTGTCTCCGGGTTGAGACTTCACAACCTTGATCCGCAATGAACGCAGACGCGCCCGCTCTGTTGGTGTCAGTTGCTTGAAGCTGTCGATAGTGGCACGGAAATCTTCATCAAACGCCTGATTGGGCGATCTGCTGGCGAATATGAACCGATAGCCCGTACGCCCGATACGCAAAACAGCTATCCGGAAAGACCAGCCCTGCGTAATTGCAGCGCCGGTGACACCGGGCAGACCGTTGATCGTGGTCTCCCGAACGCTTTCGGGAAGCAGCCCATTGATCCAACCGGACTTCATATAGTCCACCAGGCTGGAATACCCGCTGACATCCGCGCCGTCGAAGCGGATCGCTGTTCCCGACCCGTTGCTGGCCAACACGGCTTCGGGAGAGTTTTCAAGAATATAGCCCTGCGGTACTGTGAATCCGATGCCGAGGGCCTTGTGCAGGAATGAGCGTCCGCGCACGAACCCTTCCAGAGGATCATCACCGAAAAGCATGCCATTGATTTGGCCGAGATACCGATCTCGGTCACGCTCGCCAATTCCCGGAGCACCGATCTGCCTTGCCGCGCGCACCGCAATCTGCAACCGCTCAGGTGTTGAAGGGTGAGACGACAGAAAATCGGGCGCGGAAGACGCAGACCTGTCAGCGGATTGATAGCGGGCAAAGGCTGCCATTGAGCGCAGGAAACGCGCCGCCGCATAGGGATCGAAACCGGCTTTCGCGAGCGTTTTGACGCCGATTGCGTCGGCTTCCAGTTCCTGCACCTGGCTGAAGCGGGCAAACGACAGTTGAGAGGAAATGATCGCTTTGCGGGCTTCCTCTGAATCTTGCACCACGTCGTTCAGGATCCGGTTGGCAAGCTGTTTGGCCTCCGCTCTCTGCTGCCGTTTGATGGCGTGGTTCGCTGTCACATGCGCCATTTCATGCGCAAGAACCGCAGCGACCTCAGACGTGTCATTGGCTAGGGCCAGAAGGCCGCGCGTCACATAGAGGTATCCGCCTGGAAGAGCAAAGGCGTTGATCGCCGGTGAATTCAGGATGGTGATCTTGTAGCTCTGGGACGGATCATCCGAAGCGGCGACAAGTCGGCCAACAACGCTCGCCACAGCACGCTCGGCCCCTGCGTCATTATAGACACCGCCATAGGTCGCGACGACACGCGGATGTTCCTTGGCACCGATATCGGCTGACAGGTTTGGCCTGAGTGTTCCAGGGGCAACGGTGCTGACGTTCGGACCATCACCAAGGAACTGACAAGACGCGACAACGAGCGCAAGACACCCCGCCCGAAGGGCACGCAGCCAACCTCGGTCAGACCGGAGCCCGGTCTTTGCCTTCGCTCCAAACCATGCAGAGCGTGCAATACTTGTCACTATTCTGGCCGTCACTTACTGACCTTTTTTGTCCGGCTCATACAGACGCCCTCAACCGCAACAGCACAAGCCAAATCGTTCATCTTCCAATCTCGACGCCACCGTTCAATTGAGCGGGACAGGCTCCAATACCACCAATTGCTCCGGGAGATGGAGTGCAATATGCGGCCCGTCCTTTTCCTGCAGTGTGCCGCGCAGTTCAACGACACGGCCTTTGAGCGCCTCCACGTCCCAGCCCGTTTGGGCAAGCGTTGCGTTGAAGGCTTCCTCATCCGAGACCTTCAACGTGGCTGTAAAATCCGTTTTCCAGTAATTTCCGAAATTCAGATAGCGGGTTGTGCGGGTTTTTCCAAGGGAAACAACACGGCCGCGCGCAATTACGTAATGTCCGCTCATGCCCTCGAACGTCTTTGGTGCGTTGGTTGAAAACACGACTTGCGGAGCATTTGCCCGCCAAAGGCCGAATTCCGACCTGCGAGCGTCGCGCTCCAATCCTCTCAGCGCTTCCGCACAAAGGCCGTTTGAGTGCTGAGGCGCATAAAAGGCGTCACCCTTACCAAGCAATTCTGCTTGAAGAAGGGAGACCCCGTGCGCGCCGGACCGTACGATCCAGGCCGGAACCAGACCCCAGCGATTGGCAGGGCCAAGCGGGACCGCTTCCAAATCTTCGCGCTGCCCGATTGAGGCGGATGGGGCTCGGTCCTCAGCAGAGGACATACCGCTTCCAAAGCGAAGCTCACTGGCAAAAAAGCGCACACCCGATTTGGCGTGAAAATGCCTGTCCTGAGCGTCATATCTGACAGGAATGGGAGAACTCGACCCGGCAATACAGGGCTGCGCCGCAGCCTGTCTTTCATACAAAGAGTTCTCAGCAGAGGCAGCGGCGGACGATAGCAACATTGCAGAGGCTGCAACAGCGGCCCAAATTCCGGCTCGAACTCTGGCACGAAGGTGGCATTCCCTTAGAAACGCGGCACTTTCCCTTAAGCTGGACACAGACCGCCCTCACCTCCGACCTGAAATGAACCTCTTTCTCTAAAACGAACAGATTGCCCCCGTCCTTGCCACTTCTCGCATTTGCTCATGGCTGCACGACCGGAGACAGTGAGAAAGCGGTCACGACTGCGGTTCCTGCTAAGGGGCGAATAAGGCAAGTCCAAGACAGGCATGACAAAAAGCGACCACACGAGACCAGACCCGCACTGACATCGTCCAAAACACCAGACTTGAAATACCGCACGTCCAACGCTCTCGCCAACCATCTAAAATCATGCTAAGCGACCCTATCAAAGGCCCCGTAGCTCAGCAGGATAGAGCATCAGATTCCTAATCTGAGGGTCACAGGTTCGAATCCTGTCGGGGTCACCATATTTTTCAATGACTTAAGTAATTTCAGCTTTTTTGCGAACTTCCTGTGTAAGCACATTGTAAGCACCAGGCTCGAATTCGAAATCTTACGTTCTTGTTGATGTGTCCCTACAGATCCTGACTGTCAGCCTTACATTTTCAATATAATAATAAGGTGCCGTCAGTGTCGTCAGAAGTCGTCAGAGCTTTAGGTTTTCAAGGCCTTACAGCCCGGCACAATGCCGTCAGGTCTCGTCAGAAGTTGTCAGAACGAGCAGAAAGAAATTCATCGAATTCTGGCAACTGTGATGAGGTCGAGGATATTAGCTATTTATTTTCAACGAGTTACCAGGGTTGCTAATTTGTTTTTGTAAGCGAGGGCTGAAATTCGGCTGCTGGTAAAAAAAATCTTCGCGTGAGATCCCCCACCGGCCCGCGACCAAGAGACTTGGGAAGATTTGACCCCCCCTTTGCTTTTGAGATCACCTTTGCAAAAAACATCAACATAAACAACAACATGCAACGAAATTCGCGAACCTCATAGCCCAATGCCCCAGGGCGCGAATTTACCCGTGGGCAAAGGTTCCGCAGAAGGACCCGAGATCGTATTAGCCTTCCTCGCGCTACTTAGCTTCACTCGACGTTTTTGACAGGCATAGCATTAGTAGTTGAACTGGCGAGCACATGCACAAAACGCTTGTTAAGTGAAAGATTTGCAATATTCAAAACACCCGCTCGCAACTACTACAACTTGCAACAGTGCCGAAGTCGAACGTAGAGGGGTACGGGGTGGACAAACTGATCGCAGCCCAGATTTTGTATCAATATTGATCGTGGTCGCGGGCCATCTTTTCGCAAAACTCATAGCGAATGAACTGATATTTACTTGTCCATTTTCAAATCCGGATCACCCACGGCCGCGTCAGCAGCAGTTGGTAATTGGAGTTTTGCAAGGCGCTCCGCGATGCCCCATCTTTTTACCCTAAGCTCATTAGCTAAGCTTTCCTTCGCGATCTGCTGAAGCGCATTGTTTGCTTTACGCATTATTTCAATATGGTTGGGATTAGGATTCGCCAAGTTGTTGTACTGAGTGAACCCTCTTCGCATCAACTCAAAATCATCGCCTTTGTGATACTTGAGAACGCGAACATATTCGCTAATAGGCAGCGCTGCCAAAGGCACCAATACATCTTCATTGTAGCCTTTTTCGGCTAGAAGTAAGAACAATTCTTCTACGGGAATATTTGCTTTTTGACGTTCTTTTAGCGCAGATATTTTTTCCTTTATATCGTCATCGACTCGATGCCCAAACATTTCAATGTCGCCGAAATTATAGGCGTCCGCATCTCCACTCCGGGCCGCGAGAAAAGCATCAAGAAGTGCATCCCCATCTTTATTTCGATTAAACTCACGAAATAAACTTACGACTGGAATGACATCACCTAGATGTTCAGTCCCGGCATTTGATGGATCGGATTAAGTCTGAAACGATCAGGTTCTGAAGTCCATATCTTGCAAATGTAT
>NZ_CANMNP010000022.1 GCF_947499295.1 uncultured Roseibium sp. | reverse complement strand
ATTGACCATGGTACAGCGTCTGATCCTGCAACGCCTGCTGATGAAGAAACGCTGACGCTGGACTTCTCCTCGCTTCTTAGGGCTGAAGACGCAGACGGCGACACGATTGCAATCTCTGCAAGCCGCTTCCAGATCGAAATCATCGATGACGTGCCGGTCACTTCAGATGTGGTCAGCATTACGGTCGACGAAGACGACATTTTCAATCTGCAGTCACAAGGCAACAATCCTGCCGATGGTGACGCAGACGGATCGACTACTGGAGGTTTAGACGTCTTTGGCCCGGCATTTGCCAGCGGTTCGATTGCAGGCACCGTTTCGTTTGGAGCAGATGGGGCCGCAGCCAGCGATGGTTTTGCTTTCGCCGCGGACGCAGCAACGACAATGGAAGCGCTTGGGCTGAGTTCAAATGGTGAAGCTCTCTCATTTACGGTTACAACAGTTGGGGGAGCCACATTCCTTGTCGGATATGTCGACAACGGCAACGGCGTCTTTAACCTCTTTGCCGACCGTCCGGTAATCAGCCTTCAATTGAATGCTGACGGGGACTACATCGCACGACTTCATGATCAGCTTGATCACGTGGCAGGCAATGGAGAAGACGCTGAGCTCGTCGCGGGCGCTGGTTCTTTGGATGAGATCGATTTTGGAGCCGTTATCGAAGCGACTGACGGTGATGGCGATACCATTGGTCTTGCCGGGCAGTTTCTTGTCAGTGTTACGGATGACGTGCCTGAGCCGGATATCTGGGTAGACGACTACGTTCGCATTGATGAGACTTATGGTGATCACAGCGACAATGTCTTCAACGAGACGACAGGCCAGTATAATCCGAATGTTGTCGCGCTCTTTGCGGGTGTCACCAATCCTGGATCCGATGCGGATCTCATTGGTGAGATCTACGCAAGGTTTGATGTCGTCGATTATGACGTGAATGTCGGTACGGATGAAACCGCAACACGTGAACTTGAGCTTCGTATTGATGATGCGGACTCAGGGCTCTTCACAACAGAAGATGAAGCGATCACGTTGACACTGGAAGATGGGCTTGTGATTGGCCGGATTGCATCGGGTGAGGCGGTTTTCGCTATCCACATCGATCTCCGAGGCCGTGTCAGCATTGTTCAGTATCAATCTCTGAAACACCCGGACTCAACAAGTTCCGATGAACACATTGACCTTGCAGGTAAGCTTTCGGCAGTTCTGACTATTACCGATGCTGATGGTGATGAGGTGTCCACTGAGGTGTCGATTGGTGCCGATGTTACCTTCGACGACGACGGTCCGACTGCATTCCGCAATGGTTCCAACATCGGTCTGGATGAAGCGACACAACTTGGCGATACTATCTCGGGCCAGTTGCAGTTTGATGGTGGCGCAGATGGAGCAACTGTCACTGATGTCAGCTTCTTTGCGCGCAACAATGGCAACCTGCGTGCGCTTGATGTTGAAGAATCGGGTTCAGACCGTCGCATCGATCTGACAAGCGGCGGCGAGTCGATCACTACAAATACATCCACAGATCCAAGTGGTGTGATTACCGTCACTGGAATAATCGCGAGCACTGGAGCGACTGCGTTCACGCTCGTTGTTCAGCCGGACGGCAACTACACTTATGTACAGGACGTCGCGTTTGATCATCCTGATGCTGATGAAACAGGCGTAGACGATCCGATCGCGCTTCGTTTGAACTTCACCGTTACAGACGGCGATGGTGATACGGATGAATCCAGCGCGCTAATCTTTGTGGAAGACGATGGACCAGACGCTCTTTGGGCGGGTTCTCACATCGCTGGAGACGAAGCGACGCAGCTCAATACGCCGATTGCCGGAACGCTTCAGTTCGACCCTGGCGTTGATGGTGCAACGGTCACCGAAGCGACAATGGGATCACGCGGCGTTTATGTGAACCGGTTTGACCAGGAAGAACCAGCTGGCTCTCAGCGCGCTGAATTGAGCGTGGGTGGTGAACTTGTTACCTGTACGTCAACAACTGACGCCGGTACTGGCGTCATTACGATCAATGGCGTGACGGAAACATCCGGAGCACCGGTCTTCCAGATCATTGTTCAGCCTGATGGCAGTTACACCTATGAGCAGTTCGTTGGGTTCGATCATCCAGATGCGGGTGAAACAGGCGCTGACGACGTTATCGCTCTGCGCATTGACTTTACGGTCACTGATGGTGACGGCGATACGGACAGTGCCGGTGCTTACATCAGGATTTCCGACGACGGTGTTGCAATCACTGCTCCTTCAATGGAGACGGTTTTTGAGGATGGCACAACGGCGCTGACGGGTGTTTCCCTTGATGTAGACTGGGGTGTTGATGATGCGAACCCGACTGACGGTGCCGGCTCCGCTGACCGCTCCGTATCCTTTGCCTCTGCGACTGCAGAAACCAACGTTACGGTCTCGGAACCAGGGGGAACTCTGTCTACCGCGACGCTGACCTCCAATGGCAACGACGTTGACTTTGTTCTCTTTGGCACAGTTCTGATCGGTTACACCGGCACTGCGCCTGCCGATGCGGCGGATCTGACAAATGCTGTCTTTACAGTCACACTTTCAGATGACGACCCGGCGGGCAGCTATGATTTCACATTGCTGCAACCGCTTGACCATGCAGCGCCGAGTGGCACAGATCACTACATCGATCTCGCCTTTGCCTTCAACGCTACGGATTCTGACGGTGATGTGAGTGCGGACAGCAGCTTTACCGTTCGGGTTGATGCTGCCGGTACGATCTCCTCGATTGATTATTCGGCATTGACAACAGGTGTCTTTGTCAATCTTTCCGACGATTCCGAAACGATCGATAGCCAGACAGTGGCTGCGGATACGTCTACCGATCGCACCGGGCAGGGGCCTGTCGTCGGCATTGACAGCGTTGCCGGCGTTGATGACGCAACCGGCGGCTCTGAGGCCGACATTCTGGTTGGCGGTGATGAAAACAACGAGCTGATCGGTGGTGCAGGAGACGATACACTCAAAGGCGGTGCTGGCACGGACATTCTGCGTGGTGGTGACGATACCGATACGGCTGTCTTTACGGGTTCGGTGCTGGATTACTACTTCGAGCCTTACGGGAATGGCGAAACAAGAGTAACGGATACCCGGCCAAGTGGAGACGGCGTTACCCGTCTTTTTGAAGTTGAAAAACTCCAGTTTTCTGAAGGTACATACACGCTTGTTCGTGGTGGAAACGGAAACAACACGCTGACGGCTCCCGATGGAGAGCCGCATCTTGTACTCGGTTTCCAGGGAAGCGATACCCTGACTGGTGGTGCGGAGAGTGACGTTCTCATCGGCGACAACAGCATAGATTCTACCTGGCAGGCAGGTAACGATATTCTCGATGGACGTGGTGGAGACGATATTGTTCTCGGCGGCGGGGGAGACGACACCATTATCTGGCGCGTCGGCGACGGCAATGATGAGATCGATGGCGGTGCCAACACCGTAGTTGGGGACACATTGAATGTGCTCTCCACTGCAGCAGGCCAGACCATTACGCTCGATGCTCCTGGTGACGATAATGATGGTTTCACTGTAACCTCCAACGGCGAAACAGTGGATGTTGATGATGTCGAGGAAGTTTCCGTCGACTTCTCCGCTGGCAGCGGAACACTGAATGTTACCAATGACTTCGTGAACTCCGGTATTAACGTGAACACCATCACCGTCGAAGGCGGAGATGATGCGGACATAGTTGACGCCAGCGCGATGACGGGCACTGATCCAGATTCCAAAGTCGGGATCGATTTCAACGGCAACGGCGGCGACGATATCTTCAAGTCCGGCGTTGGAGATGACACATTCACTGGCGGTGAAACAGGTGAGACTGTCGGTGACACGATTGTGCTTTCTGGCAATCTGGATACCTACACGCTCACACTCGTGAAGGACGCCAATGGCTTTGTAATCGACATTTCCCAGGTAGCAGACAACGGTTCCAACAACACGGGCACGGACAGCGTTTCCGAGATTGAAGTGTTCTCGTTCGCCGATGGCGACCTAGACCTCACTGCTCCGGTTCAGCTGTTTGACGTCTCTGGAAATCTCGTTGCAACCTTTGGAACCATTCAGGCAGCGGTCAACGCTTCTGCTGCACGCAGCACCACTGATGATGTTATTCGTCTGAGCGAAGGCACCTATGCCGAGGACGTGACTGTCGGTCACGCCGTTTCAATACTGGGTCCGAACACTGGAAAAGCCTGGGACGATGGCAGCCGCTCCAATGAAGCTGTCATTGACGGAGAGATGACGATCTCCGCACCAAGCGGCACAGTTGTCATCGATGGCGTGACGATCGAAAACAACAGCGGCACGGGCGTCAGTTTCACGGGCATCAGCATTGAAGGCGATGCAAATGTCACCGTTGAGAACACAATCTTCGATGCACCATCGACATCTGCCAATTCGAATGGGGATCGTGCGATCGACGTCGTCTCCGGCGCCGATGGCACGATCACGGTCGACGAAAGCAGCTTCGGCGGCAGCAAATCCGGCCACTACGGCAGCAACTGGAACTTTGCCGTCAGCTCGTCGTCCACGGGTGCTGAATTTATCATCACCAACAACGACTTCTCGTCCGTAACCTATGCGGTCATCCTGGCGTCGTTCAACGACGACGGTTCTTCGGCGATATCGGGCAATACGCTTACGCGGGTTGCCTATGGTGTTCGAATTGACTCTATTGTTGGTGACAGCGAACTCACCAGCATTACAAACAACGAGTTTGTAAATGTCATCAATGATTTCGTGCTGAGCAATGTTAGCACTGACATTGAGTTCGATCTGGACGCGACCAACAACTCCAGCCCGGATACGCTGAAGGTTGTAACGGGCAGCGGTAATGACGAAATCACCGGCACCAGCGGCAACGACGATCTGCGCGGCAACGACGGTGATGACACCTTCATCATGAAGAATGGCTTCGGCGACGATAGCGTTGACGGGGGATCAGGCGGCACTGACAGCGATACGCTGGATATGTCTGCAGTAACCAGCGATCTTACTTTCGACGGCCGGCCAACAACGGTGACTGATGGTGTCGACACGATCAGCTATCAAGAGATTGAGTCTGTCATCAGTGGCGATGGCAACGACCTCTTTACAGATCGCTATCTAGGAACCGACATCACATCTGTTTCGATGGGTGGTGGAAACGATACGTTCAACTGGTGGATCGAGAGGGGACGCTCGCTCGATGTCGATGCCGGCACCGGCAATGACACTGTCAGGATTGGCGCGGACACTGGCGCAGGCAGCACTGGGCTCTTTAACGGAACCGTCGACGGAGGAGACGACACTGACACCTTGCAATTCGGTGTTATGAAAGACGGTGGAACAGGCTTTGCGGTCACCTTCACGGGTGACAACAGCGGCACAGTGCATTCCATAGGTGGCGAAGCCCACATAACGAATTTCGAGAACTTCGAAATATTCAACCTGTTCCGCAATCCTTGGTGGGGTACTGACGACATCATTGATGCGTCAGCATCGAGTGCTAACCTCACGATCAATGCCAATTCCGGCAATGACATTGTCATCAGCGGCCTGGGCGACGACATATTGGACGGCGGCCGTCAAAACAGCGGTGACAATGACACTGTGTCCTATGAAGGTGCTACTTCAGCCGTTACCGCTAATCTTGAAACAGGCACTGCGACTGGAGGCGGTGGCACAGACACCCTGTCGAATTTTGAAAACCTGACTGGCAGCGCGCTTGGGGATGACCTAACTGGCGATGGCAATGGCAACATAATCGTTGGCCTTGGCGGTGATGACGACATCACGGGCGCTGCTGGTTCCGATACGCTATTTGGTAATGATACAGACCTCACCAATTCCACGAATGTTTTGGCACAGGCTGGTGAAAGCGATACAGCGATCTATTCCGGAACAGCATCCGATTACAGTGTCACATTGGAATCTGATGGAAGCTACTTGGTCACACACATTGTTAGTGGCGATGTTGATACGCTTTATGGCATCGAGGGCATTGATTTCGGTGGGGACGGTGTCGACTTCGATCTATCTGCAAACGTTCTTGTTTTTGATGCATCCGGAAATCTAATTGGCACGTTTGGAACGATAACAGAAGGTGTCACGGCAGCCGATCCGGGCTTCACGGTCCAGGTCAAGGCCGGTAGGTATGAAGAGCCTGTCACCATCAGTGAGGGCATTACGCTTGTAGGTGCCAATGCGGGTATTTCCGGCACTGGAACCCGCGGCGCTGAGACAGTGATTGACGGTCTTGTGACGCTGACCGGCACAGGCGCTATCACCATTGACGGCGTTCAGTTCCTGAACGACGAGCCGGTTGGTGCACGCGGCCAGCTTGATCTGGTGACTGTTGCCTCCGGCGCAGGCCACACAATCGAGAACTCAATATTCCTGAGCACCGTTGCGGGGGGCGATACGGGTGGCATTCACGATGTTGCTCTGATGATCAACACGCTGGCCACCGGCTCCGTTACGATTGAGAACAACCTGTTTACTGGCGATAGCAGCTTTGATGATGGTGACAAGTACTCAACGGCCGCGTGGGGAAGGGGTATCTGGTCCAATGGCGGTGGTATCGCTACCACCATCGATGACAACACGTTTCAGAACACACGTACGGGCGTTAATCTGGACGGCTATCAGAACGGTGCGTCCAGTGTAGACGGCAACACGTTTGTGGACGCTGGAAGTGGTATAAGTGTTGGAATCGGGTCGACGCCTGGCAACATCGACAACAACAGCTTCACCAATGTCGATACGGACTTCAATCTTCGGAACCTAACGAATGACATAACGTTCGATCTGGCGGGTAACACTGCTCCGGATGGAATCGTTGTTCTCGGCGGCTCCGGAAATGATGACATCACAGGTAACTCCGGCGTTGAGTTTTTTGACGGTCGCGGCTTCTCAGATCCCTCTGGCAACGATCGTTTTGAGGGCAAGGGCGGCGACGACATCGTATTTGCCCGTGATGGTGAAGACACGGCAGTATTTAGTGACACTCTTACGGCTGCGGACGTCTCCGGGATTTCTGGCGAAAATCTGGGCAGTTATGGTGTTCACGACGGGTGGCAGGTTGCAACAGCAACTGAAGGCACAGATAGACTGTTCGGTGTCGAAATCATTGAACATGCTGGTGGCCAGATTCTTCTTGTCGGCAACGGAGGCTTCGCAACCATCCAGGCGGCTGTTGATGCAGCAAGCGCTGGGGACACCATTCTAATCGCGCCAGGCACGTGGTCCGGCATTGGCAATGAAAACATAACGATAGACAAGCCGCTCAACATCGTCGGGCATGGGACTGTCACGATCGATGCCACAGGTTCTGCATATGGCTTTGACGTTGATATGGATGCTGACTATCCAGCTGGAACGGTCAGTTTCGAGAACTTGACTGTTGTCAATGCAAGCAGTGCCGGCATCAGGGCTTCGGACACCGATATCCTGGGTACACTTGAGTTGGACGGAGTTGAGCTTAACGACAACGGCAATTTCGGTCTTTATGTTTCCGGTAGAACGGACACTTCGACCAATGTGGGCGGCGGTTTCGACCGGGCAGGTGTTCAAACACTTGTTGTCACAGGCTCCGATTTCGATGGCAATGGAACCAGTGGTGCCAACGGCAGTGGTGATATCGTTCTGTTCGAATTTGACGGAAATGCTTCATTCAGCGATGTGACTATCACAGGTTCGACAGCTGGTAGCGCAAACACTGCGATACAGATTGCAGGCTTCGATGCGTCCACTTATCAGTCAAACCTGGAAGGCGCTCCAACCTACAGCTATGACGTGCTTACACCAATGGGAACTGTGATCTTCGAAGATGTCACAATCTCCGGCGACTACAGCAAGTTGGGCCTTTATATCCACGGCTTTACAGACATTACCGGTCTTGTGTTCAGGCAGAGCACAATCACACCAGGTGACCCTGGGACTGTCATTGACGTCACAGCTGGCTGGGGAGTGGGCCTTGGCATCGATCCGATGGCCGATCAGCTGCCAACTGGCACAGCTGGTACTCCTGGCAATGCGGGATCGTTCTTCAACGATGCCAATGCAGATGGCTCAGTCGACCTGACCTACATTTCGGTAGCCGATGCCGGAGGTATTGTTACTACCTTCGTGGATGGAACGACGAAAGATGATGTCATCACCGGTACCTCAGGTGCTGACGCGATTACAGGTTTTGAGGGCTCGGACACAGTCAATGCCGGCGGTGGCGATGACATCATTAACTGGCGTGTTGGCGACGGCGCAGATCTGATTGATGGCGGGGGGCATGATACGGCAGGCGATACGCTCAATGTCTTCGCAACGGGTGCTGGTCAGATTATTGATCTCACAGCAACCAATCCGAATTTCGCTGTTTCAGACGGAACCAACTCCAGCGCCGTCCGGAACGTCGAAGAGGTTGTAGTCGATTTCTCGGCGGGTGCCGGGACGCTCAATATAGTTGGCGACTTCGCCGGTTCCGGTATCAACGTCAATACCATCACCGTTGAAGGCGGAAGCACTGCGGATACCGTCGATGCCAGCCAAATGACTGGGACAAGCCCGGACTCTAAAGTCGGCATCGACTTCAGTGGCAATGGCGGCCAGGATCGGTTCATCTCTGGCGTTGGCAACGACGTGTTTGATGGTGGTGGAGGTACAGATACACATGAGGTGAATGGTGTCTTCTCCGATTATGAAATCACTTTCGACCCGACCACTGGTTCATTTGAAATCAAAGACACCAGAACCAGCGGGCGAACTGACGGGACTGATATCGCCACGTCAACCGTCGAACGCATCGAAGACTCGACTGGTGCTCAGCTCGTTCTAACCAACCAGATTTATTTGTTCGACGAAAACGACTTCCTCGTAAACACGTTCACGTCCATTGCGGATGCGGACAGTGCAGCAAGCCCGGGATATCGCATCTACATTGATCGGAATGTTGCTGACCGTGACGTGACGATCACTGTCGACAATTTGAGGATTGAAGGTTCATCCAACAAAACCGGTTACGAGTTCACTCTCGACACAGGTGTAAGCGACATCACGCTATTGGGGGATGCGCCTTTTGATGTGGTTGGGAACAATCTGGCCAATGTCATTTCCGGCAATGCGGGAGCAAACGAAATTAGTGGTGGTAACGGTGCCGACACGATTGACGGCGGTGCCGGTGCCGACACCTTGAACGGCAATGGCGGCAATGACCGGTTCCTGCTCGACGGAGACGAAATTGGAACGACGATCGATGGCGGTGGCAACACCGACACGATTGAGTTGACTGGTGACATTACCGTTCAGGACTTCGATCCCAACAATGTTGAGCGCATTCAGACCAATGACCATGCAATCAATGGCGATGGTGGAAATGGTTCTAACCGTACGATTGACCTGCGTGGCATGACTTCGGTTGATGGCAGTGGCTCAACCATCGCAGCAGGTGTGACTGTCAATGCCGGCCAAGGAACGGATACTGTTTGGGGAACCAATCAGAACGATACTCTGAACGGCGACGATGGTAATGATACGCTGAATGGTGAGGGCGGAGACGACAAGCTCAACGGTGGCTCGGGCAACGACACCATCAATGGCGGTTCTGGCGCCGACACGATCGACGGCGGTGCCGGTGCCGACACCTTGAACGGCAATGGCGGCAATGACCGGTTCCTGCTCGACGGAGACGAAATTGGAACGACGATCGATGGCGGTGGCAACACCGACACGATTGAGTTGACTGGTGACATTACCGTTCAGGACTTCGATCCGAACAATGTTGAGCGCATTCAGACCAATGGCCTTGCGATCAATGGTGATGGTGGCAACAGTTCCAACCGGACGATTGATCTGCGGGGGCTAACTTCGGTAGACGGATCCGGTTCGACTATTGCAACTGGAGTTACGGTCAACGCTGGTAGTGGGACAGACACTGTCTGGGGAACCAACCAGAACGATACGCTCAATGGTGAGAATGGCAACGACACCCTGAATGGTGAAGGCGGTGATGATGAGTTGAACGGCGGTTCCGGGAATGATGAGATCAACGGTGGAACCGGCAATGACACAATTGACGGTGGCACTGGTTCTGACACGCTGAATGGCAATGGCGGCAATGACCGGTTCCTGCTCGACGGAGACGAAATTGGAACGACGATCAATGGCGGTGGCAACACCGACACGATTGAGTTGACTGGTGACATTACCGTTCAGGACTTCGATCCGAACAATGTTGAGCGCATTCAGACCAATGGCCATGCGATCAATGGTGATGGTGGCAACAGTTCCAACCGGACAATTGATCTGCGAGGCATGACTTCTGTTGACATTAACGGCGCGACGTCAATAGGCGTGACCGTCAATGCTGGACGAGGAACAGACACTGTTTGGGGAACCGAACAGGAGGACACCCTGAACGGTGAAAACGGCGATGATACTTTGAATGGCGGTGGTGGCAACGACAAGCTTAACGGTGGTGCGGATAATGATGAGATCAACGGTGGAACCGGCAATGACACGATTGACGGTGGCACTGGTTCTGACACGCTGAACGGCAATGCCGGTGACGATCTCATCCTGCTCGACGGAAACGAAATTGGAACGACGATCAATGGGGGTGGTGACACCGACACGATTGAACTGACCAGTGACATTACGGTGCAGGACTTCGATCCAACCAATGTCGAACGCATTCAGACCAATGGCTATACGATCAATGGCGATGGTGGCAACAGTTCCAACCGGACGATTGATCTGAGGGGCATGACGTCCGTTCACTATCTGGGAGCAGCGATCGCCGCGGGCGTAGTTGTGAACGCTGGTCGAGGCATCGACACTGTATGGGGAACCGAACAGAACGATACTCTGAACGGTGAAAACGGCGATGACACGCTGAATGGTGGAGGTGGCGACGATTTGCTGAACGGCGGCGCTGGGATCGATACCATCAACGGTGGTAACGGAGCTGATACGATCAATGGTGGCGCTGGCGCTGACATTCTAAACGGTAACAGCGGCAATGACACATTCGTCCTCGAGGGGAATGAGATCGGTACTCTCATTGATGGAGGTGGAGACACCGACACGCTCTTGCTGACCGACCACATTACCGTTGATGAATTTGATCCAAACAATGTGGAGAGAATTGACACCGGCGGCCATGCGATCAACGGAACCAATCAAAATGGCAACCCGAACACGATCGACTTGTCGGGCTTGTCTAACGTCGGCATTGGTCCGGTAATACTGAACGGCCTCAGGGGTGATGACACCATTCTGGGAACCGAGGGTGAGGACCTTATTGCTGGCGGTCTTGGGGCGGACACCCTGACAGGCAACGGAGGCGCAGATACGTTTGTTCTGGACTCCCTGGCTGACGCTGACCTGATCACCGACTATGACTTCAGCGGCGACGGTGACAGACTCGATATTTCGGCGCTGCTAGGCCTCGCATTTGGAGGTGGCACCGTCGATGAGACAGTCGTCTCAGGTGATGTTCGCGCCGTTGATGCAGGTGGTGGAGATGCGACGCTGCAGGTCGATGCCAATGGGGGAGGCAATAGCTGGCAGGACGCTGCGACACTTGAAAACGTGTCGATTGGCGAGACCATCAGGGTTGTCTTGGACGCCTCCGATACAGAATCGTCAATTACGGTCGCCTAATCGATCCGAACTACAACCATTGAAAAAAGGCGGGCCATCTGGTCCGCCTTTTTTGTTTCTTGAAAATAGCCAATGATCTACATTCGCGCGCACGAAAACGCGTCGGGCGTTTTACTGAGATTACGTTGTGTGGAGCTGTTTAAGCTGACGTGCTGGTCTGGTTTTTTCGAAGAAGCGCTGCGCCGAAAAGGCCGAGCATGGCGGTGGCGAGGCCTGCAACGATTGCCAGGATGCGTGTTGCGATTGGCGCGCCCAGCTGGTTCGCCAGGCCTTCGGTTTCAGACGGCGTGCTGGCTGTAACGTCGGTACCGCTTGTGCTGTCCGGAAGCAGAATGGTCAGGGTGCTTTCCGGCAGGTAGCCAGCGATGCGGCCGATGGTCGTGTCCGGGTTGTCAAATCCGGGAACGGCGGCTTCCAGCTTTGGTGTTTCGGCAATCTCCGAACCTGCAGCGAAGCTTTCAGAGATAAGCAGCACGTCGCCGTCCGAGGTTTCAAGTGCAATGCGACCGAAGCCTGTCTCTTCACCGGCGGTATCCAGAACGGTTTGAAGATAGTTCTTCAATTCCCGGGCATCCAGGCTGTCCGGCTGTTCTTTTGCAATCTCGAGATATTCAGAAAGCAGCGGCAAAGACGCCAGTTCTTGCAGCCGGAGGCGAGGGGCTGTGAGCCTTGCTTCGCTGAGCGCCTCCAGAAGCTGGCTGCGTTCGGCCTGAAGAACGGTTATTTGCCGGGAAACCTGTTTTTCCTGAGAAGCGGCCAGGTAGACGCCACTGCCTGCAATCAGAGCGCCGAGAAGGCAACCGCCAATGCCTAGGCAAAGGGCGGATGAAAGCTTGGACGGCTTTCGAATCGCGGCACTTTTGATTTGGTCGACCATAAACTGGCTATATCACGCTCTCCCCGGGTTTGGGGAGAGCAAATCGCTTGAGCCAGCAGGGTTTTCCATGGATCCAGCAGCTCTGCGCTGACCGAAAAAGGATCCTATTTGTTTGCCGATTTCAGTCTTGCCGCAAGGCGGACAGGCTTGCCGGCCTTCGGATTGTGTGACCATTCACCGGCAGCATTGACCGAGTAGAGCGCTTGATAATGCGGGAGATCACGTTCAAAGCGCACACGCGAAAACCGGTTGTCTAGAATGAGCCATTTGCCCTCATGCTTGACTGACAGAACAGCATGATATTGCCGTGCAGCCGTATCGCGCAGAACGACGACGCGCATGTCTTTGTCCTTGACGCCGAGGTCCCGCAGCAGAGCGTATTTCAGGATTGCGTAGTCCTCGCAATCGCCCGCCCGTTTGTTCAGGCTTTCAACGGGGCTGGCCCAGTATTCGCCTGCCTTCCACAGCCTGTGGTCCTCGCGATAGGCAAGGAGCCGATTGACCATGTAGTTTACCTTCGGGATCTGCAGGCCGCGGCGCTTGGATTTCACCTGATCCAGGATGGCGGTATAGGTGCGAAAACTGTGACGGCTGCCGGCGGTCCCTTTTTGATCGGCGTTCAGCTCGCCCAGGGCACGCTGCCAACGTTTGCTGACAGGACTGAGCGCAACTGACTTTCCAAGAGACCCGAACAGGCGCGTCGGTTTCAAGACCGTGCGTTTAACGGGTTTTTGGACTGCCACAGCCGAAGTCTTTACAGCCGGTGCTGAAACCTGCGGCTTGGCGAGAGGGCCAATTCGCACTTTCTGCAACTCGACCGGCTTTGCCGTCGGTGTCGTTGAAATCGGTGAGAAATGCAATACGGCGGGTTTAGCCGATGCACGTGCCGTATCAAGCAGGGATGCTTGAAGAATGACCTGAACATCGTCAACGCCCGGCAGTGTCTCTTCCGCTTTCGCGGCAGAACCAGCCGTTTGCAGAGCAATTGCGCAAATAAGCGCTTGCCAGGTTTTGGGCACAACTTTCCTGTTCGCTGCCGGCACTGCCGACGCGGTTGCACTCTGTTCCATCTGCCGATCGCCTCATTATATGTCGAGACGTCAGCGCTCCCTGAGTGCTTCGTCCCGTACCTTTTTGATCGGCTTTAAGATGTAATCCAGAACCGTTTTCTCACCGGTTAATATATCTATGGATGCCACCATTCCTGGTATTATTGGTAAAGGATCAGTATCTGAACCAAGATAATTTTTATCTGTTCTAATCATGACCCGGAAGAAACGATTACCTTCTTCATCTTCCGTGGTATCTGCACTGATACGTTCCAGGAATCCTTCAAGTCCGCCATAAACCGAGAAATCGTAAGCGGTTATCTTGACCTGCGCCTTCTGGCCAGGATGTAAAAATGCAACGTCTTTCGGGCGGATCTGTGCTTCGATCAAAAGCGTGTCTTCAAGGGGAACAATTTCCACCAGATCCGCGCCTGGTTGCACGACAGCGCCGATTGTCGTGATGTTCAGCTTGTTCACAATGCCTTTTACGGGGGACACCAGCTCCGTCCGGCGAACACGATCGGCAGCGCCTTTCATGCTCTCATTGATCACGGCGAGCTCACCACGCGC
The DNA here is from genome assembly GCF_947499295.1 of uncultured Roseibium sp. Classification (GTDB taxonomy): domain Bacteria; phylum Pseudomonadota; class Alphaproteobacteria; order Rhizobiales; family Stappiaceae; genus Roseibium. The sequence goes on along the minus strand of NZ_CANMNP010000022.1, from coordinate 69,569 downwards.
CTCTGCAAGCTGCTGGCGGGCCTCGGAAACAAAGGTCGAGGTTGCGTTGCGTGACCGCTCCTTGGCTTCTTCCTTGGCGGCGAGGGCGCGCTTAACGGACGCCTTGGTGACTGCGAGTTCGCCTTCGCTCTCCTTCAATTGACGTTGAAGGCGCAGGAACTCAATCTCGGGAAGGACTTTGCGCTCAAAAAGCCGTTGGTTGATTTCAACTTCCCGCTTGAGGATCTCGATGATGGATTCCAGCTTGGTTTCCGTCGCCAACAGCTCCTGATACTCCTGCTCCTTCTGGGAAGCTTGATTGCGCAGAACGCTCAGTTCGTTGTCCAGGCTTATTTTCTTGTCGCGGTAGACGTTCTCTTCTTCTTCAATCAGTTCCGGAACCGCTTTTGTCAGAAGTTCAGGGAATTCCAGCGGAAGCTGGTCCGCTTCTGAATCCAGTCTGGCAATGCGCGCCATCAGAGCCCATCGGCGCTGCCTGATTTCACCAAGCTGGGAGGAGAAGGTCGTGTCGTCGATTTCAATCAACGCCTGGCCCTCTTCAACGATATCGCCTTCCCGGACGAATATCTTCTCAACGATGCCTGTGTCCGGTGCCTGCACGACCTGGATCTGTCTGGAGGGAATGACACGGCCATCGCCTCTTGTGACCTCTTCTATCGAGGCGAAATAGGCCCAGAGAAGCGCGACCACGAAAAGCACCAGTCCGATGCGAATGACGTTGGTCGTATATCTCGGTGGGCGTGTCTGGATGATGTCCCGAATGTCGTTTGCGTAGTTCCAATCGCCGGAGGCCATTATACAGTCCCCCGTGTGTTCTGATTGTTCACGGCCCCCAGTTCCTGAAGTTTTTTCAGGACATCCTGGCGTGGGCCGTCCAGTGCAAGCTTGCCGTAGTCAAGCGTAATCAGACGATCCGTCAATTCGACCAGGCTCATGCGATGTGTGCTGATGATAACAGTCGTGTCGGCTCTTTTGTTCTCGTTAAGACGCGCGATCAACCGTCGTTCCGACGCAAGATCCAGATGACTGGAGGGCTCATCCAGGAACAGTACGCGAGGTTTACGCAGAAGAATTCTCGCCAATGCGACGGCCTGTTTTTGCCCTCCCGACAAGAACCTTCCGCCTTCACCAACCTGGAGGTCATAGCCGAGCGGGTTCTGTGCAACAAATTCGTCAACGCCGGCGGTTCTTGCAGCCTGGATCAGCGCGTCGTCATCGGCAAACGGGTCTCCAGCACTGATATTCTCACGGACTGTGCCGCTGAAAAGCACATTGTCCTGCGACAGGAAGCCGACATTGGACCTCAGATCCGCGGGATCGAACTGCCGGGTATCGGTGCCGTCTATCAGCACCGCACCATTGGAGGGGTAATAAAGTCCTGAGGTGAGGCGGCCGATCGTGCTCTTCCCTGAGCCAACCCGGCCGATCAACCCGACGGTTTCACCCGGTGCAATCTTGAAGGAGATGTTTTTCAGACTGTCGTCTTCCGCCTCCGGATAGCGGAAGCTGACACCTTTGAATTCAACTGAACCTGAGGCGATGCGTTTGTTGATATAGGTTCTGCCGGGCTTGCGTTCCGTCTCGGTCTGCATGATTTCGTTCAGGATCTTGAACGAATGCATGGTCTGTCTCAGGCGGGTCAAGGTGTTGGCGACATTGGCGAGCGGCGCCAGAACACGGCCGGAAAGCATCATGGCCGCGATCAGAGCACCCATTGTGATATCGCCGCTGGATATGAGATAGACGCCCCAGACTATGATGCCTATTGACACAGAGGCCTGAACAAGTCCGGTTCCGGATTGAGCGATCAGCGCCCAGAAACGACCTGTCATGATGGCGGCACTGCTGGCGGCGACCGACCGCTCCCATTTGGTCTGCATGCGGCCTTCTGCATTGAGGGCCCGAACCGTATCAAGGTTCGCGATGCTTTCCACAAGGATCGAATGTCTTATGGCGCTCTCATTGTGGGATTTCTCGATAGCACCGGACAGGGGGGCCTGCACCAGAAGGCTGATACCCAGAACAATGGGAATTGCAATCAGGGGAACGATCGCGATTGGACCGACAAGCAAGAACAGCACGGCAACAAAAATGCCGATGAAAAACACATCGATGATGGATACCAGCGAGGAAGATGTGATGAATTCCCTGACGGTCTCGAATTCACGAATGTGGTTGGCAAACTGTCCGGAACTGACTGGCCTCTTTTCAAAATCAATGGCCAGCGCATGGGCAAAAACTTTGCTGGCCAATTCATTGTCGGCCTGTTTGCCGGCAACATTGATGATCTGGCCCCGTGCGACTTTCAAAATGAAGTCGAATATGAGGGTGAGAATAACGCCGATGGCCAACGCCCAAAGCGTCGGGATTGCAAAATTCGGAACGACGCGGTCATAGACGTTCATTGTGAAGAGCGGCGAGGCGAGGGCCAGGAGGTTGATGAGCAGCGCTGCAAGAGCGACATGAGCATAGTCACGCCAGTAAGACGAAATCGTGCTCCAGAACCAATGTCCTTGTCCACCAAGCGTGCGTTCGCTTACGCCGGTTTTATCGACAGAGGGCTGAACGAAAATTGCATACCCACTGTAGTCATTCAAAAAATCATCCAGAGAACGGCGCAGGGTTCCTGTTGCGTATTCTGCAGATGCAAGCTCAACCGTGCCACCTTCGAAATTGATGGCGGTCAGGACCAGCATTTCAGAGTGTTTGGTTGCCACAATGCAGGGCAGGGCGGCCAGCGGAATGGCGTCCAGATCTTTTTTGTCGGGCAAGATCTTGAGGCCGCAATTCGCCGCGGCCCGACTTAAAATGCCAATCGTAAGAGTGTCTTGTGTTTTTGGCAGCCCATTCCAGATCACAGAATCTGTGACATGATAACCATGGACGCGCGCAATATACTTTAGGGCCTCAGCAAGCTGGTCTGGCTTTTTGGGAGACTGCGAGACCGCATCCTCGGTTTTCTGGTCGGTGTCATGCTGCAGCATATCGGGCACTGGCTCGTTGGCTTTGTCACCGCATATGTCGTTAGTATCGCCTGACATTCAAGCAGGCGACAGCTCGCTGACAGCGAGTTGAAGCAAACGCGGTGCACTAAGATGCATTGTTGCTTGCCGGGACCCGGCAAACAAAATCTGCCCGACAAGTGTTAGAATTTACGTAATGGCTCGATGCCGAAGTTGGCATTCTGCGGGAAAACCGACCTATTGTCGCGCTGACCGTCGGTTGCTTCCGGAGGAGGCGACACGCTCAGATACGCCAGTAGATCACCCGTCGTGGCACGCAACTGATACGTTGAGAAAGCGTAGATCGCGCGTGCGGAAATCAACTCGATTTCACTGTTGAAGAGTGCATTCTCGGCGTTCAGAACATCAAGCAGGGTTCTTTGGCCGATATCGTATTCCTGGCGATACCCTTCGACCACCTGACGGTTGGCTGCAAGCTGTTCGCGCAGGGCCTTAATACGTTCTGTCGTTGTGCTTACAGAGGCGTAAGAGCGTTCGATGCCTTCTTTGAGTTCCCGGCGGACACGATCCACCCGGATCTGGGTTTCAGTAAGGCGCTCACCGTATTCATTGGTCAGAGCGGCATCACGGCCGCCGTTGAAGATGTTCCAGGAGAAGACAACCTTACCGGAATATTCGTTGTTGCGTCCCTCAATCCCGCCAATGTCATCGCCTACGGTCGCCTGACCGCGAAGAGAGATTTCGGGAAGGAAATTGCCCTTGGTGGACTCATATTCGTACTTGGCCGCGTCCGCGTCGGCAATCGCTGCGCGAACTGTCGGGTGCGTCTGAACGGCACTGTCAACCAGCCGTGTTACAGAGCCAGGTGGCAGGCTCGCCGGTTTAACCGGTGCGAGAGACGCTGGTTTCTTGCCAACAACGCGCTCATATTTGGCAACAGTATCGAGCAGAGACTTGCGAACTTCACTGACGATCACTTCAGCTGCTGCAACACGTTCTCTTGCCTGTGAGAGATCGGCAGCGCCTGTTTCCCCGCCCTCAAAGCGTTGCTGAACGTCGGAGTAGATCCGGCGATGTTTTGCAACATTCATGCGAGCCTTGGACAAGATTGCGGTGTGGCGCAGAACGTCTACGTAAGATTCGACAGCATCAAGGGCGGTTGCTTCGGAGCGCTCCATAACGCGCAGGGCTGCTCCATCGACGCGCGCGCTTTGGCGGTAGACTTCATTTACCGAGGTCAGTCCGTCAAAAATCAGCTGCTCGACTGTTACCGTGAACTCTTTTGAAAATCGCCACTCGTCGTTTTCATTCGCTGTGAATGAATTCGGGCGGTCCAGTCTTTCCGGTCCGAGTTCGGCAGAAACACCGACCGTCGGCAAAAACGCGCCCTGCGATCTGCGGTATTCGAAATTTCGAGCACGTCTGTTCGCCGCGCTCTCAAGCACGTCGGGACTGGTCGAAACCGCCTCCTGAACGACTTGCCGGAGGTCGGCAGCGAACGAAAAATCTACCAAGCACACACTCATCAAGAGTGCCGGAATAATACGCATTGCCCACGACGCCACTAAATTAAAGATGTCAGCACATTATTATACGTTGCATACATTCCAAAGGACTGTTGCAACCCTGCTAATACTAATAGTTGCCAGTGTTGCCAATGTGCAACGAAATTCTGCTTAACTGCCATTTTAACGCCAAAATTAACGCTGGGTTAACTATAATTTCGGTGCTTCTGCCCGCGAAGCAGTCACTATGCACCCAAATGCGAACCGGAATTTTTCGCAAAAAGAGGCTCCAGATCCTCGAATCGGGAGATCGGGAAGAGCTCATCGGACACCGTACTTTACGGAAGGTGTCAGATTGTTTTCTTCTGGTCTTGCACGGATCGTCAGAGAATGTTGCTTGCTCGAACTTCGATCGCGGCGTCCAGGAAGCTTTGAATAAGGCGCAGTTCGCGTTTATCTGCCGGAATGGCAAGGCAATCGCGGTATTCTTCCGGCATTTCTTCAACCGGAACGGCGACAATGTTTTCGGAAGGATAAAGACTTTTCTCCAAGAGAAGCCCGATGCCGAGCCCGTGCAGGATCGCTTCCTTCACCATTGGAAAGGTCGTCGTCCGCAATATCCTGGGGAACTCCAGTCCATGGTCGATCAGTTTTGAGCGGGCAATCTTTTGTGTAAGGGATCCGTCTTCGGGCAGAACCAAAGTTTCATGTTGAAGATCTGCCAAAGAGATTTTTTTGCGTGCGGCCAAAGGATGGCCTTTCTGCATGTGGGCCTTGTACCTGGAACGTCGTAATTCATGGGTCACAATGGACTGACTTTCCTCAGGCTCGGTGACGATAGCGATATCGACTTGACGTTCACCCAGCAAGGTCATGGCTGTCGTCCAGTTGTAGAGCGTGAAATCGATCTGAACTTTGGGAAAGAGCCTGCCATATTGAGCAATAATGGGCATTGCAGGGCGCGGCGCATTGGCGATTAGACGTATGTGTCCGTCGGTGAGGGCGCTGTAGTCGCTTATTTTCTCGGTGACGAGTTGTTCCATGGTCGCAAGTCGGTCCGACACGGCAAAAAGCTCTCTTCCGGCCCTTGTGAGTTCAAGTCCGCTTCTGCGGCGTATGAAAAGCTGCGTTCCCATATGAACTTCCAACTTGGAAATATGCTGGGTGACAGATGATTGCGTGACACCGAGAGCCGCTGCCGCATTGGAAATACTTCCCACGCGGGCAGCAAAGGTGAAGGCCTTGATTTGATAAGGGCTTGGCGAGGCTGTCATGACAGTTCCGTAATGATGACTTTGCCAAACCGTAGCCTGCATTAGCGACGCTAATATTACGTCACAGACAGTTCAATCGGCCTCACTAGTGTCTCCTTGGAAACAGGAGCACTTAGATGACGGCGATCTCCTTATCGGCGATTGAGAAAAACTTCGGCGACACGAAAGTCCTTGAGGGAATCAATCTTGACATTGCAGACGGAGAGTTCCTGACGCTTGTCGGCCCTTCCGGCTGCGGCAAGTCCACGCTTCTTCGCATAATCGCGGGGCTCGAATCCGCAACGACAGGCGTGGTGGAAATTGGCGGAAAGCCGGTCAATGGCGTTCGACCGGCCCACCGGAACCTGGCGATGGTCTTTCAGTCCTACGCACTCTACCCGCATCTGACCGTGGCGCAGAACATGATGACGCCGCTGAAGCTGCGGGATCTCTCGGTTGTGGAACGCATGCCTGTTGTCGGACCCCTGATCGCCGGCAGTTCTTATAGGGCAATCCTGGAACAAGTTCAGGAAACGGCAAAAGTTCTGAAAATCGATCATTTGCTCGACAGAAAGCCGGGTCAACTTTCGGGAGGTCAGCGTCAGCGGGCGGCGCTCGGCCGGGCAATGGTCCGCAAGCCGGTGGCGTTCCTGATGGACGAGCCTCTTTCAAACCTTGACGCCGCGCTGCGCATTCACATGCGCTCTGAGCTTGCCGAACTGCATCGATCGCTCAAGACCACCTTCATCTATGTCACACACGATCAGGCGGAAGCATTGACCATGTCCGACCGGATGGCGGTGATGATGGACGGCAAGATTCTGCAGCTCGGAGCACCGGACGAGATCTACAACAATCCGCAGGACATCCGCGTTGCCGAATTTGTCGGAGCGCCGAAAATCAACCTGTTGCCGGGCACGCTGGATGATGCCGGTCACGCACGTTGCGGAGATATGGTTCTTGCAAGGGTTGCCGAAAACGGTGTGGTCGGTTCGGTGACAATAGGTCTGAGGCCAGAACATCTGACAGTTTGCGAAAAGGGTGATGCGGAATCCTTGAGCGGCAGAGTGGTTCACCGGGAAAATCTTGGTGCGGACATTTACCTCCATATGACCGTACTTGATGGGGCTTCCCGATTGGTGGCTCGGGTTCAGCCCAATGAAGGCAACAGCATTTCCATTGGCGACGAATTGCACGTCAGACGTTTGGACGGCTGTGCAATGGTTTTTGGCAAAAACGGAAAACGCCTCGACCTGGCGTCAACCGCCACACACGTGGCGGAGGTTGCATGATGCAATCCAGCAGGGCGCATTTCTGGTTTGTCGGTCCGGCCTTGTTCTTGATGGTCGTCATTCTTCTGTTACCCATTCTGGTTGCCGGTGCCTTGAGTTTCACCAGCTACAGTTTGGGCAATTCCGGTGCGGACTTCGTTGGGCTGGAAAATTACGAGAAGATCTTCACTCGCTCCACCTATGAAAAAATGTTTGGAGCCACCTTTCGCTACGTCTTTGTCGTGGTGCCTTTGTCAGTCGGTCTGGGGTTGGGAGCTGCATTGCTCATCAGTTCTATCAAGCGTTTCAGCGACGTTTACAAGACCGTCTATTTCCTACCGGTTATGGCAGCGCTCATCGCAATGGCGATTGTCTGGGAATTCGCGTTCCATCCGACCATTGGCATCGTCAATGCAACGCTTGAACGCGGATGCGGATCGTTTCTTGAGGTCTGGAGCTGGTTTTCGCTCGGTTGCGAGCGCGGGTTTCCGCTTTGGCTCACGGATCGGGACTATGCCATTTGGACAGTTGCCTTTATCGGCGTCTGGCAGGGCTTCGGCTTCAACATGGTGCTTTATCTCGCCGGCCTGACTTCGGTTCCGCGCGAACTTTACCATGCTGCAGAAATGGATGGTGCGCGAACGGCCTGGGACAGATTTCGCCTGGTAACCTGGCCAATGCTAGGGCCGACAACGGTTTTTGTCGTCACGATTTCCTTCATCCGCTCGTTCCAGGTGTTTGACACGGTCGAAGCGTTTTATCCGCAGGGTGGGGGGCCATCGAAGTCAGTCTACGTGATGATGTTCGCAATCTATGAAAAGGCCATCCAGCAAAACCTGATGGGTATCGGGGCGGCGATCACTGTCGTGTTCCTGGCATTCGTCATGTTTTTGACGGTTGTCCAGCGTTGGCTGGTGGAAAGAAGGGTGCACTACACATGAGCGAGACAATGCACGCGGCACATTCGGCTTTCAGTGCGCCCACGTTCCGTTTTTCTGCCGGTGAGGCATTGAAACACGCGGTCTTGATCCTGGGCAGTCTGATCGTTTTGCTGCCGTTCTACGTGATGGTGAGTTACAGCCTCAAAAGCCCTGCCGAGATCATGCAGAATACCGGCGGATTTTTCGGAGCGCAGGAACTCTTCCGCGATGATTATTGCATCAAGCTTGGCAACGCCGTTGCTGACTGCATGGTGACGCCGGTTATCTACAACTACACAACAGCTTTCGAGAAAGCCCCGCTTATTCGGTATCTCTTCAACGGGATTGTGGTCACGACATCAATCTTCTTCATTCAGGTTCTGGTCGCGCTGCCCTGTGCCTATGCACTTGCGAAACTTCGTTTCTGGGGACGGGAAGCTGTTTTCGGACTCGTGCTCTTCTGCCTTCTTATCCCGGTTCATGCCATCGCCTTGCCGCTATACATCATGTTGGCGAAACTGGGACTTACCAATTCCTATGCAGCGCTGATCATACCCTGGACTATTTCAGTCTTTGGCATCTTCCTGATGCGCCAGTTCTTCATGACCGTTCCCGATGACTTGATCGATGCAGCGCGCATGGACGGAATGAGCGAATTTTCCATCATCTGGAATGTGATGCTGCCAACAGCAATCCCGGCGCTGTTGGCCTTCGCGATCTTTTCGGTGGTGGCTCACTGGAACGACTATTTTTGGCCGCGCATCGTGATTACAGGCGACCGCAGCCTGTTCACACCACCGCTCGGTCTGCGTGAGTTCAAAGGCGACGCCGATGGCGATAACTTCGGGCCGATGATGGCGACCGCCACGATCATCGTAGCACCGCTGATCGTGGCATTCCTGATCGCTCAGCGCCGTTTCATCGAAGGCATCACCTTGAGCGGGATGAAGTAGGAACCGGTCATTTGAATAAAAGGCGGGGCCACCGCAGAGCAGCGGCCCCGTTACCAGATCCCTTGAGGGATAAACCGGGTGCGGACAGTTTGGCGACCAAGCCGTACCCGTGGCAACACCACGGAGAATTTCATGAAAAAGTGTCTCACTGCAATTGCTTTTGTGCTGGCCGCAGGTTCGGCGCAAGCTCAGGACGAGAAAATCACGATCGAATTTGCTTATCCTTATTCGCATCTGTTCGACGTGACATACGAGAAGATCCTTCCACTCTTCAATGAGAAGTACCCCAACATTGAAGTGAAAATTCGCGCTTCCTACGAGTCTTATGAAGACGGCACCAACACGATCTTGCGTGAAGCCGTTGCAGACACGCTGCCGGACGTCACGATGCAGGGTCTGAACCGTCAGGCAATCCTGGTTGAAAAAGGAATTGCCAAGTCACTAGAGCCTTTCATCGAGGCCGAGGAAGACTTCGCCAAGGACGGTTATCACGATGCGATGCTCAAGCTCGGCACGTTTGACGGCAACGTGCATGGTCTGCCGTTTTCGGTCTCGCTTCCGGTCGGCTACTACAACATGGATGTGATGGCCAAGGCAGGCATTACATCAGTGGATCAGCTGCCCAAGACCTGGGAAGAAGTTGTCGCAACGTGCGGCAAGCTGCGCGAAGCCGGTGTCAAGAATCCAATGTTCTGGGGCTGGAACATCACCGGCAACTGGTTCCTGCAGGCGTTGATGTGGTCGCAGGACAAACCAACCATGGAAGATGGTGATTTCCAGATCGCATCGGATGAGGGGCTGCAATCACTCGAAACCATGAAATCCCTGTTTCGTGGCTGCGACATGCAGAACATCGAATGGAAAGCGGCGCTTGCCTCATTTTCAGCCGGTGAAATCGGCATGATGTACTGGTCCACTTCAGCACTGGGTGCCGTGGAGCGAGCCAAAGGCGACTTTGTGCTCCAGACCAATGAGTTCCCGGGATTTGAAGCAACCGGCCCGAAAGGCCTGCCGGCTGGCGGCAATGCAGCCATGCTTGTGTCTACAAGCACCGACCCGAACGAGCTGCAGGCAGCCTGGAAGTGGCTGAAATTCATCACATCCGGTCAGGGTGCCGCCGAAGTGGCGCGCACCACCGGCTATATGCCGCCGAACAAGGCCGCAAACGAAGTGATCCTTGCCGATTTCTACAAAGAGAACCCGAACAAGGAAACCGCAGTTCGCCAGTTGCCGCTGCTGCGCGATTGGCAGGCCTATCCAGGTGACAACGGTTTGGCGGTTACTCAGGTGATTTATGACGGCCTTGAGGGTGTCGTAACGGGCGAGTTCGACGACATGGGTGAGCTGCAAAAAGAAATGGCCGAAGAGGTCAGGGACCTGCTGCCTGAAGGCAACTAGGTATCAGTTTCACTGAAACGCCGCCCGGAAACCGGGCGGCGTTTTTGCCATTTAATCAACGGAGAACGCGGTGAAACTCATACAACTCACTGACATTCATTTGACCACGCCTGGAAGTACGATCGGTGGTCGGGACCCCAATGAAAATTTCAATAAGGCGCTTGATCACGCGCTCACTCAGCACCCGGATGCAGATGCACTCATCATAACAGGAGACCTTTCCGACTGGGGAGACCGCACGGATTATGTCCGGCTTAAGGAGACGCTTTCGGGTGTTTCGGTCCCGGTTGAGCTTTGCATCGGAAACCACGATGAGAGAGATGTGTTTCTCTCTGTCTTTCCCGAACTGGACGACGAGAACGGGTTTGTCCAGTCTGTCTTCGATATGCCGCTTGGAACCGGAATTGTACTCGATACCTGGGGCCCGGACTCGCATGCGGGCCATTATTGTGAAGCGCGGCGCAACTGGCTCGAAGGGCAACTGAGAGCGGCGTCAGGACCGGTTTTTCTGTTCATGCATCACAATCCGGTTCCGATCGGTATTGCGCCAATGGACAAGATAATGTTGCAGGATCACGAGGCCTTTGCAGCCCTGATCAAAGAGTATCGCGACAAGGTCAGGCACATTTTTCACGGCCATTGCCATCTGCCGCTGTCTGGATCGTTGCATGGTGTCCCGTTCAGCGCTCCGCGAGGGACCAATCATGCAGGTTGGCCTGATTTCGCTAACCAGGGAAACCTGAGTGCGTCTGACTTGCCTGAGAGTTACGCCGTTGTGCTGGTCAACGAGACCAGCGTTATGGTCCACATGGTCGAATATGGCTACCATGGCGACATCCGGCGAGAAGGTTCGCCTGATTATGCCGATTGGAATCGGCTGACGATGGTGCGCTGACGAGCCTTATGCACTTTTAGACGTCGTTGCAGCCTTCTGGCTCACTTCCCGAATTGTCATGCTCGCGTTTGAGAGCTGTCACAATTCTAACGGGGAACGGGAGTAGAAGGCTGTTTCGTTTTTTGAAAGATATTGGATTCCCGCCTGTTCACTGATGAACCAACCTGATTTAACGGGACGTGCCCAGAGGAGACCTCATGACATTCGCCGATAAGCGCATTCCATCTGGGAGCGAGCTCGTTGTCTTGAAAAACGCCATGCTTGTGCTGGGTGATGAAGTTGTCTCCGGTCACGTTTCTGTATCGGATGGTGTCATCGTGTCCGTTGATACCGGTGCGATCCCTCAAGCTGGCGAAGACCTCGGTGGCGACTATCTCGTGCCGGGCCTCGTGGACATCCACACAGACCACTTTGAGAAGCATGTCTTTCCGCGCGCGCATGTGCGCTGGGATCCTTTCAGGGCGGCTATGGCGCATGATGCTCAAATCATCGGCAGCGGTATCACGACCGTTTTTGACAGTCTGTGTGTTGGCGCGACCATCAAGAACCCGGAACGACGCGAAATCCTGGCACCGATGATTGATGCTCTGGAAAAGGCACAGAGTGCAGGTATGCTGCGCGCTGAACATCTGGTCCATCTTCGTTGCGAGATTACCGACGCCGAGACAACCCGCCTAACCGAGGAAAACATTGGCAAGAACATTGTGCGCATGGTTTCGGTGATGGAACACCTTCCCGGGCGCCGTCAGAGTAAGAATATCGAGGGGTATATAGGGCGCAGAATGGCTGATACCGGCGAGTCGCGGCAGGAAGCTGAACGCGTTACCCGGGAACTTTTGAACTTTTCAGACGCAATCAGCGCGAAAGTCCGCCCGGAAGTCGTTGCTTTGGCACACGCGCACAAACTGCCATTGCTCAGCCACGACGACACCGAACTTGAACACATTGACGAAGCGATCGGCGAAGGGATCTTGATTTCCGAGTTTCCCTGCACGCTGGACGCCGCGCGCAAGGCGAAAACACACGGCATGCATGTGGTTGGAGGTGCTCCGAATGTCATTCGAGGCGGATCTCAATCAGGGAATGTCGCTGTAAGCGATCTCATGGCAGAAAACCTCGTCGATATTCTGGCGTCGGACTATGTGCCTCGCTCGCTTCTGGACTGTGCATTCATGGCGGCACAGAACGAGGCGTTTGGAGTTGATCTGCCATCCGCCATACGCTTGGTCACCAAAACGCCTGCTCACGTTGCGGGCCTTTCAGATCGTGGTGAAATCATTCAAGGAAAGCGGGCAGATCTTCTTCATGTCGGGTTGCATGATGGACACCCCTTCGTGAAGCAAGCCTGGCTTTGCGGGCGGCGTGTGTATTAAGACCAACCACGCGGTGGATATGCTTGGAGAATTGCGCTCAGCTGGCAAGCGCCGGCGCGCGGCTTCGTCATTGACAAAATAGTCAATGAAACACATAAATATCCAACATTCTTTAAATTAGGGCATAAAATGCTTTTCAGCGATCGGGGAGGCACTGATGCGACAATTGTCGCCATGTTATCTTCGGCGATCCGGAGAGATATTTCTTTCGGTGTCCTGCGGCCTGACGAAAGGCTGAAAATCGAGGCTCTTCGACAGCGCTATGGCGGCTCGAACCACTCCATGCGCGAGACCTTGAGGATCCTGGCCGCAGAAGGCATGGTCGAGGCAACCAATCAGCGCGGGTTTCGGGTGACTTCGGCGACGGAAGACGACCTTCAAGACATATTGCTTATGCGGATTGAGACTGAACGGCTCGGCTTGAAGCGGTCCCTGCGAAACGGCAATGTAGCCTGGGAGTCGCGGGTGGTTGCGGCATTTCATGGCTTGCACCGCGCCGATGTTGCAGTTCAAGAAACACTCAATGACGCGGTCGCTCTGGATTGGGATGAAGCCTCCCGGGTTTTATCTGCGGCACTTCTTTCAGCCTGCGGGTCCTGTCGCCTGATCGAAACCGCTAACAAGTTTTACAACCAGTCGCGGCGGTATCTGCTCGCTTTGTTGCGTGAGGGACAAATCGACTTTGCGGTGCGCGAAAAACGTCATCAATTACTGCGTGAGGCAATTCTAGCCCGTAACGATGAATTGGCACTGTCAACATTGGAAGAAGACATCCGTGCAGCACTCCAAACGACTTAAGAACGACACCAGGGAGGAAACAAAATGACCAAATTCAATCGCCGCCAAACACTCGGCTTGATCGGCGCGGCAACGGTGACAGGACTATCCGCACCGGCATTGGCGTCAAACAGGAAGATTAAGGTTGGGGCATTGCGCTTCACGTCTCACTCCGGCAGCTTTATCGCATTTGAGCGCGGTTATTTTGCCGATGCGGGCCTGGACGTTGAGTTTCAGTTCTTCCAGGCCGCGCAGCCAATGGCCGTCGCGATTGCCTCGGGCGATGTCGACTATGCAGTCACCGCGATTTCCGGCGGCTTGATCAGTCTCGCCGACAAAGGGGCGATCAAGGTGATTGGCGGGGCACTTAGTGAAGAAAAGGGCATTGACGGTCAGAAATTCCTGATTTCCGATGCTTCCTATCAGGCCGGAACAAAGAGCCTGAAGGACCTCGACGGAAAGAAGTATGCAGTTACGCAGGCGGGCTCATCGTTCCACTATATGGGAGCGAAGATGGCCGAAAAAGAAGGCATTTCGCTTTCCTTTACACCATTGCAAAAAGTCGGTGCGATTATCGGAGCCATGAAATCCGGGCAGGTTGATGGCTGGTCAATCGTTCCGCACATTGCCAAACCACTGGCAAAGGCTGGTGCCTGGCATATCGTAGGCGACGTCTCTGACTATCTGCCTGACTATCAGGTCACGACCGTCTTTACGTCCGCGGGCAATGCGGCAAACGAAAAGACGCTGACCAAAGACTTCCTTTCAGGCTTTTCCAGAGGTGTCGACGACTATGCCGCTGCCATGATCGACGGCACGGCCAGTCAGGACGAGATGATCGACCTGATCCACAAATACGTCTACACCGACCGTCCGCGGGAAAAGGCTGCTCCTTCGATCATCAATGGAACGATGCGGTTGAACAAAGGGGCTGCTTTGAACCTTGCTTCGGTGCAGGATCAACTCAGCTGGTTCCAGTCAGAAGGCCTTGTCGACAAGGACATCACGATCGACCAGCTTGTGGACACTTCCTATGTTGAAACCATTGGCGGCTAATGAAGCCGATTTGTTCGCCGCGGCGAAAAACTCTTCGAGCCAAGGTTTTGATACGGTCAGTTCATGGATATACGCCTTGAAGGCATAAGCCATCATTATGATGACTTTGAAGTTCTGCGGGATGTCACTCTCGACATTCCCGCAGGGCAAATCGTTTGTATTGTCGGTCCGTCCGGTTGCGGAAAATCGACCTTGCTGCGTTTCATCGGCGGGCTGGAGAGGCCTCGATCCGGTAGAGTTGTCCAGCTTGGACAAGCACCCGAAGGGTGCCTGAATCCGTTGACCTATATCTTTCAGGACTTTGCACTGTTGCCCTGGCGCTCTGTCGCCGGGAACGTTTCGCTGGTTCTGGAAGATCATGGAATTCGTGGTACGGCGGCGCGCGAGATCATCGAGGATGTCCTGGCACGGACAAAACTGACGGACTTTGCCAAGGCATTGCCCAAGCAGCTTTCAGGGGGCATGAAACAACGCGTTGCCATCGCTCGTGCACTTGCGGTCAAACCCGCTGTGATGCTGATGGATGAGCCGCTTTCCGCGTTGGACAGTCAAACGCGGGAACTCCTGATGGACGATCTTGTCGACCTTTGGTCGCGTCAGCCGTTCACTGCCGTTTATGTGACACACAATCTTGCCGAAGCAGTTCGTCTTGGGCACAAGGTTGTCGTTCTCTCCAGGCGGCCGGGGCAAATTCAGGAAATCGTTGAAATCAACAAGCCTTTGCCGGCTCGGGAGTTCGGTGACCCGGAACTCGATGAACCGCAAAGATATCTCTGGCGCTTAATGCGAGAAGAAGCACGGGCCGCGGATGCGGAGCTGATGAATGTCTGAGATCCATACGGACGAAACCAAAGGGTCAGCCGGCGCTGAAAGACAGCCCGTGGCCTTTCGGGGCGGGGGCTTTGCTCCAAAGAACCGTCGCTGGATCGGCGTGCTGGTTTTTGTTCTGCTGATCGCGATTGCCGAATGGGGTACAAGGACAGGCTGGATTACCGCGCTGACGTTGCCGCGGCCTTCCGACGTGCTGGAAACCTTTGGTGAACTCTATTCCAGCGGCTTGTTGTTCAAGCATCTTTTGCCTTCCTTGAGCCGTTTGGTGATTGGCGCGACGTTCGGTGTGCTCCTGGGCATTTGTATCGGTGTTCTGATCGGGTTGTTTTCGGTCATGCGATCTAGTCTCGTGCCGCTGGTTGCGGCATTGTTTCCAATCCCGAAAATCGCCCTGTTACCGCTTTTTGTCATCTGGTTCGGAATAGGTGAGGGGTCCAAATACGCTCTGATTGCATTTGGAACGTTCACGCCGACTGTCGTTGCGACTTATGGTGCCGTCGACAATGTTGATCGTACCCTTATTCGCATGGGGCAGAGCTTCGGGCTGTCCTGGCTTTCAATCGTCCGCAAGATCGTTTTGCCCGGAGCTATGCCCGGCATTTTGTCAGGTCTCAGGATCAGCCTTGCCATTGCAATCATTCTGTTGGTCGCAGCTGAAATGTTGGGCGCTGAATACGGCATTGGCGCTTATATTCTGGAGGCGGGTTCGCTTTACGACCTTGAGCGCCTCTTTGTGGGTGTTGTCATTCTCTCGCTTCTTGGCGTCATCGTCAGTGCAGGGATTGGAATTCTGGAAAGGCGGTTGCTCGGCTGGCGCGTTTAGGTGGCGTGACCGAGCCGTTTCAGGATCTTGTCCGGTCATCCTTGCCGATAATGTGCTTGCGCAGAAAACCAGAAAATCCGTCGATCAGATAGACCATGAACACGATCAGGAAGATAATGGTCCAGGCCTCAGGCCAGCGATAGGCGTTGATCCTGTCCGCCAGCAGGAAACCAATTCCGCCGGCACCGACTATGCCGAGGATCGTTCCTGAGCGTGTGTTGGATTCAAAATTATAGAGAATTATCGACAAGATGACGGGAAGCGCCTGTGGCAAGACCGCAAAGCGAACCGTTTGAAGCTTGCCGCCACCGGAAGCTTTTACGCCGTCGACGGGCTTCTTCGATGTGTTTTCAATGGCTTCAGAAAAGAGCTTCGAAAATGTCCCGATCTCCGACACGGCAATTGCCAGAATGCCTGCCAACGGTCCCAAGCCAAAGGCGCGGATGAAAACAAGAGCAAGGATCAGCTGTTCAACCGCCCGCAGCGCATCAAAGCCGCGCCGTATACCAAGACGGAACCATGACGCCGGCATAATGTTCTTGGCGCCCAGAAACGCGAGCGGAAATGCAACGACCGCTCCAAGCAATGTGCCCATGAAGGCCATTGCGACAGTCTCACCAAGACCTTTGAGGATCTCTTGCCATTCGGTCCAGCTTTGCCAGACATGAGGGGGAAACATGAAGGAAAGCACATTGCCGAAACGGGTTACGCCTTCGACTATCCGCATGGGCGAGAAATCGAACGCCCACAGGCACCAACCCGTCAGAACAATGAAGGCGGATGTGCCCAAGAAGCGCAGGAGTTTGGTCCGGCGAGACGTTACAAAGGCATCGGGCACCAAAGATCTGGCTCTTTGCAGATCGGAAGATGTGTCGCTCACGATCAAACCCCTTTTCCGGTCAGGCCGATGATCCGGTGACGAACGTTTTCACTCAGCATGTCGATGACGATCACGGTTGTAAAAATGATGAGGAACAATGCCGAGAGATCGGTGTATTCCTGCAGTGACATGGCGACCCGGATTTCTTGACCCAGGCCACCTGCTCCGACAAATCCGATGATTGAGGAGGAGCGCACATTGATTTCAAAGCGCAGCAGCGTGTAGCTGATGATGTTCGGAATGACCTGTGGAACGATGCCGTAACGGATCTGATCGAACCAGGATCCCCCTGAGGCTTTGATGCCTTCAACCGGTCGCATGTCTGCATTTTCGTTGGCTTCGGAGTAAAGCTTGCCGAGCGCGCCGGTTGCGTGAAGTCCAATCGCCAACACCCCGGCAAGCGGGCCCACGCCGAAGCAAAAAACGAAAATCAGTGCCCAGACGAGATCGGGGACGGTGCGTATGATCTCAAGATATCGGCGGGTAACGTTGAAAATGATCCGGTTGGGTGCCAGATTGCGGCTTGCCGGAAAACTGAGCAAGAATGCGCCGACAACTCCAAGGAGCGTCGCCATATAGGCAATCAGAATGGTTTCAATGAGCAATTGCAGCCAGACTTTCCAGCGCCAGAACCAATTGACCAGATCGCCCCACAGGGTTTCCCAATGCAGCACAGGCAGTGTCTTGTAGAGATATTCGCCGAGACGCGGCAGTCCGGCCCAGATCTTCCACATCGACACTCTGTCGCCGTTGGCAAGTGTGACATCCGTCATGTCAAAGAAACCGCCCATCCATGCAGTCACGACAAAACAGAGTGCAAAAAACACCGTTGATATCGTGTTCGTGCGCAGGGCCGACTTGCGCACGGCGGCGTAATCAAGCTCGAACTGCTGAATAGCAGGTGATGCTGAGGTCATGACTATCAGGTCCGGTTTGTCGGGAAGAGGGGTGCCGTGACACCCCTCCAGCCGTGCCTATCAGCCGCCGCGACGCTGTTTTTTCAGCCAGTCGCGCATGTCGACAATCCACTGGTAGCGATCGTGATCGACTTCGATCCAGCCCTCCTGAGTAGAGTCTTCACCACCGGTCATTTCAATGAATGCCAGAGTGTCATTTTCCGGAATATCCATGACGGCCTTGCGCATGTCGGCCATCAGGTCTTCAGGCAGATTGGCGCGTGCGGCAAGCGGGCCGGAGGTGATTTCCGGAGACTTCCAAATGATACAGATCGAGCCATCTTCAATCATACCCTTGGTGACCATGCGCTGCGGAATGCCGTCGGCTTCGTTGGTGATGTAGGTGGCTGCCGCATCATACTGTTTGTTGTAGACACCCAGGACGCCGGTTTCGTGTGCGCCGGAAAATGGAACGGCTCCAAAATACGTTTTTGGATCAAAGCCCTGCTTGGCCAGGTTAAAATAAGGAACAG
Organism: uncultured Roseibium sp.; assembly: GCF_947499295.1. Classification (GTDB taxonomy): domain Bacteria; phylum Pseudomonadota; class Alphaproteobacteria; order Rhizobiales; family Stappiaceae; genus Roseibium. The sequence goes on along the minus strand of NZ_CANMNP010000022.1, from coordinate 51,242 downwards.
CGTATCCGGATGTGGAATCCGGGTCGGCAAAGGCCAGGGTTTTGCCTTTGAGGTCTTCCAGCGCCTCAATGCCACTGTCACAGCGGACCGCGACCACCGAGTAGTAGCCTGTGGAACCATCTTTCTGAAGCCGTGACACCAGCGGAACCACGCCACCATTGGTTTCAGTATAGGCAGCCGCATATGAAGACGAGCCAAAAAATGCGAACTCGATCTGATCGGCCGCAATTGCCTGGATCACACCATCATAGGAGCCGGCGGTAAAGATCTCGACTTCCACGCCGAGCTGGTTTTCAAGATACTTCTCGAACGGTGTGTAGCGCGCAATCCTGTCTTTTTCATTTTCGCCGGACAGAATGCCGAATTTGACGGTCTTGTACTGATCTTTCCAGCCTTCCGACATTGCCGGGGAGGCGGCGAGGACGACAACAGATACTGCTGCTGCGAGAATGACCTTCATCGTAGTGCTCCTTTGATGCCGGGCTTCCGGCGGTTGATTCGGCATGTGCCGATCCGAGTTTGCGAAAGCGAAGCTTCGTTTCCGCGGATTTCAGGTTCCAACGGCCTTGATTTGCGGGCGATGCGAGCCGGAGGAAATCGACGTCGACGTCACGGCTTCGTTGAAGTCAGTGCCGAGTTCGCCGGCACCGTAGATTTCTCTGACTTTTTCGCTGGTCAATGCCTCCGGCGCACCGTCAAACCGCACTTGTCCAGCGCGCATGGCGATAATGCGGTCGCAATACGCACGAGCCGTGTCGAGTGTGTGCAGGTTGACCAAAACGGTAAGGCCATCGGTCCGGTTGATTTCCCGAAGCGCATCCATCACGCGTGTAGCATTGGCCGGGTCGAGCGAGGCGATAGGCTCATCTGCGAGCATAATGCGCGGGTTCTGAACGAGGGCCTTGGCAATCGCAACTCTTTGCTGCTGTCCGCCGGACAATGTTCCTGCACGCTGCAGCGCTTGAGGCACCAGGTCCAACCGGTCCAGCGCGTCTATGGCACGACTTCGGTCTGCTTCGGTAAAGGAGCGCGTCATCGATCGCATGAAGCCAGTGCGAGCTATCCGTCCCACCATGACATTGGTCAGGACGTCCATGCGCTCGACGAGATTGAATTGCTGGAAAATCATTGCACAGGATGCACGCCAAAGCCTGAGCTCGCGGCCACGCAAGGCTGTGACATTCTGACTTTCATAAACAATAGATCCCTGACTTGGATCGGTCAGCCGATTGATCATCCGCAACAGCGTGGATTTGCCTGCGCCTGAACGACCAATAACGCCGACCATCTGGCCTTTGGGAATGACAAGAGACACCGCATCGACCGCGGTCAGGTCCCCGAACTGTTTGGATAGCTGTTCAACGAGTAACATTGGCCCCTCCGGAAAACGGAGTGCCAACTAGCAATAAACCTGGCGGTTCAGATGTCTAAACGGTTATACTTTTATGAAATTTTGTGAAAGCTTCATCCGTTTTGTTTGCCGGTAAAGGAGTAAAGGGAGGCAAAACAAACATAAATTCCCTTTTTTCATAATATTGTAAGTTGACGTTTTTTTCTTTTTGGAAAATTTCGTAAAATTTACATGATAATTTCACATTCAAAGACTTGCTAGTCGCTACGCTCTTCTTGCTCGCCACTTCGGTTGAGCAAAATGAGGAGTTCCCACAATGAGTATCTTGAAATCCGCCGTTTTCGCGGCTGCAGCGCTTGCGATGTCTGTTTCATATTCTTTCGCTGATACATTCAAACTCGCGGTTACTGATGTTGAAGGGCTGGAGCGTTTGCAGGTTGAATGGGGTCCTTTCAAAGAGGCTCTTGAGAGTGCAACCGATCATTCTTTCGAATTTTTTCCGGTCACAAGCCGCACGGCAGCAGCTGAAGCTCTGCGCGCCAAACGCGTCGACTTTGTTGTTACCGGTCCGGCCGAATACATCGTCATCAACAAACTTACCGAAGCGACCCCGCTCGTCGGACTTGGTCGTCCCGACTATTTCTGTGCAATCGTTGTGCGTGCAGACAGTGGCATCACCAAGCCAGCGGATCTCAAGGGTAAAAAGGTCGCATTCGGTGATATCGGTTCGACGTCCAATATGCTTTGTCCGATGCAGCTGATGGCAGACTATGGCGTGGATCCCGTCAAAGACGTCGAAAATCTGCATACTTCTCGCAACATCGCCCATGAAGCTTTGAAAAAAGGCGATGTTGCCGGCATGGGTATCAATCACAATTCCTGGCTAGGTGTGCGAAACAAAGATGAAACCGTTCCCAACGGCTTTTTTCGGGTGATTGCACGTTCCGGTGATCTCCCAAATGACATGCTGATGGTCGCTTCGCATGTCGATAAGTCCCTGTCGGAAGATGTTCGCGAGGCAATTCTGGACAACAAGGAAGCCATCATCACGGCGATCATATCGCATGAGGAAAACGACAAGTATGGTGGAATGGACCTGGTTGCCATCGAAGACGGTGCTTACGATCTTGTCCGGTCCATGTATACCACAGCCGGCTTCCCGCAATACGACAAGTTTATTGGCGAATGATGGCGCAAGCCCTGTTCAAGTCCGCCGGTGCGAAAGCACCGGCGGTAAACCCGGTTCCGGTGCCGGCCAGTACTTCCGTCGATTTGAACGTGTCGGGTCTGCACAAGAGTTTCGGCAAAGGTCAGGCCGTTCTTTGCGGAGTTACATTTGCAGTTCATCACCGCGAAGCCGTGGCAATGATCGGTTCCAACGGTGCCGGTAAATCTACTGCTCTGCGCTGTGCATTAAGGCTGATCGAACCGGAAGCTGGGACAGTCTCTCTTTTTGAGGAAAACATCTCGTGTGCGGGTCAGAAACAGCTCAGGGCAGTACGGGCTGAAGTCGGCTTTGTTTTTCAAAAACACAATCTCGTGCCGCGTTTGTCCGCGCTTACAAATGTTGTTCATGGCAATCTTGGTCGTTCCGGTGGAATTCGCGGATGGTCGCACTCGTTTACTTCGTACGAATTGCGTGCTCGGGCAATGGCTTGCCTTGAACGGGTTGGCCTTGCTGATCAGGCGATGAAGCGAGCCGATCAACTTTCAGGGGGTCAGTCGCAACGCGTCGCCATAGCGAGAGCCTTGATGCAACGGCCGCGAATGATCGTTGCAGACGAACCAGTCGCTAGCCTTGACCCTGTCGCCGGCAGGGAAGTGATGGATCTCTTTCACCAGTTGACCCGCGAAGAAGGGATCACGCTGCTGTTTACATCGCACAATGTTCAGCAAGCGCTCGACTATGCGGATCGGATTTTAGCGATCAAGCAAGGCGAAATTGTTTTGAACGCGCCAAGTTCAACCCTCCATTCAGGGGACCTCAACAAGCACTATGGTTGATCGAGGACACACAGTGGCGCACAAGTTGCCAGGCAGAATTGAGCGACCGGGTGCATTGCGGTTCACCACATATGTGGCATTGGCCGCATTTATGATCTGGGCGTTTCAAGGAGCGGGTTGGTCGGTTTCAGCACTTGTCTCAGGTGGTCCGGCAATGGCGGACTTTCTAGCACGCGCCTGGCCTCCATCTTTCGAACGAATGCCGCAACTTTCCGGAGCTTTGCTGGAAACATTTCAGATGGCACTTGCCGGCACTTTTATCGGTATCGTTGTAAGTCTCCCGCTGGCAATACTGGCCGCCAGGGGATTGATCGGCACCTCGATGCCATCTCGAGCCATCTACACTGGTGCGCGGTTGCTAATTGCATTTTTTCGCACTGTTCCAGATCTGGTCTGGGCGCTGGTCTTTGTCATTACAGTCGGTTTGGGGCCTTTCGCAGGAACGCTTGCTATTGCGGTCGACACCATTGGTTTCTGTGGCAGGTTTTTTGCCGAAGCAATGGAAGATGCTGAAAAAGGGCCCCAGGAGGCTCTTACGGCAGCTGGTGCCAGGAAAATAGACACTGTCTTTTGCGCTGTCGTTCCTGCAGCCATGCCCACGTTCATAACGACGTCTTTGTTCGCTCTTGAAAAGGCCACTCGCTCGTCAGTCGTACTCGGCCTCGTTGGCGCGGGCGGGATCGGCATCGAACTGAAAGTGGCTATGGATTTTTTCGACTATCAACTCGCCATGACCATCATCTTGATGATTTTCATTCTGGTTCTTCTCGTTGAGAGGATCGGGAGCATTAGCCGCACACGTCTATTGGAAGGAACCTCGCGATGAGTGAATCTCAATTTCAGCAAAGGACCGATACAGCTCACCTAGCCTGGGATAAACGCTGGCAAACGGAAGAGGGAAGAGCCGATTGGACGCGTCCCAATGAGGACGTTGCAAGTTTGATCGAAAAGCTGCAGGCAGACGCACCGGTCAAAGCCCTCGATCTCGGCTGCGGTGTGGGCCGGCATGCGCTCGCTTTTGCGCGGGCCGGTTTTGAAACCCATGCGATTGATCTATCTGAAACGGGGCTTACGCAAGTCCAAAGAAGTGCTGCTGAGTCTGGGCTCGCTGTCCGGACACAAGTCGCGCCGATGACAGCATTGCCATTCGAGGACAACAGCTTTGACTATGTCTTGTCTTTCAACGTCATCTATCACGGTAACCCGGATGTCGTGAAAAAGGCGATTACCGAAATTGCTCGCGTTCTGAAGCCGGGTGGGACCTATCAGGGCACGATGCTTTCAAAACGGAACAGCAATTTCGGACTCGGTACAGAGATCGCTCCCGATACTTTTGTTAAAGAAGGGGACGACGACAAGGACCATCCACATTTTTACTGTTCAGCTGCCGAGCTGGTTCACCTTTTTGAGGCATTTGAACTTCGCTCTCTGGAAGACAAGTTGCATAGAAAACCTGGGTCCTGGCACTGGCACATGATTGCAGATCGGAGGGATTGATCTAGGCCGGACGCGCACTTGCCGAGGTTTCGATTGTTTCCTCGGTCTGGTGACCAAGCGATCGCTGGAATGCCCTAATTCTGGCTTCGATATCACCGGCAGGTACGGCGGCGGAACAGAAATAACCCTGAATACCGTCGCACCGATGCGCGGCTGTCAGCGCATATTCGCCTGCAGTTTCGGCACCTTCGGCAATAATTCTGAGGCCCAGGCTGCGTCCGAGCCCGACAATTGCCTGAAAGAGTTGTTCCTTCTGCACGTGCCGGTCGGCATGGGTCAGGAAAGCTCTATCAATTTTCAGTTCCTGGAACGGCAAACGATGGAGGTACGTCAGTGAGGAATAACCAGATCCGAAGTCGTCGAGAGACAGCTGAACTCCAGTTTTTTGCAGTTCCGACAAGATGTTCAGGACGAGCTTTTCGCTGGTGTCGACAAAGACGTTCTCGGTAACTTCCAAACAGAGAAGATTTGCCGGCACCCCATAAGTCTGGAGTGTCCGTTTGACCGTTTTGGCGAAATTCGTCTGACGGAATTGCAGCGGTGACACATTGACTGAGATCTGGCGGAAATCGAAACCTGACTGTGTCCATTGAGCTGCCTGTTTGCAGGCTTCGTTCAGAACGTATTGGCCCAGTTCCAGTATGAGGCCTGTCTTTTCCGCGATCGGAATGAACTCGTTCGGCGGGATAAAGCCGCGTGTCTCATGGGGCCAACGGATCAGGGTCTCCAGTCCGATCAGTTTACCTTGCCGGGGGCAGACCTGCGGCTGATAAAAGAGCTGAAGCTGGCGGGTTTTGAGAGCGGCTCGCAAAAGTGTCTCCGTCAGCATTTCTGCCTGGAGCCGTTCGTTCAAAGGTGCGGTAAAGAACCTGTATCTTGGCGCATCCCCCTCCTTGGCGGAGCGAAGTGCAAGACCAGCTACCCTGTGGGCCGTTTCCGCGTCGATCGCGTCTGTTGGCAAAAGTGCAATACCGATGCTCGGTTCGACACGAATATCGCCTTCCTCCAGCAGGAAAGGGGCCGACAACATGTCGATGGCCTGTTTGGCATAGTCTTCGGCGATTGCTCCTTTGCTGTCGAAGGGCAACAGAATACAAAAGTCATCAGCGGAGATGCGGGCGATCGTCGCGCTTGGTCCAAAAATGTTGGTAAGACGCGCATAGGCTTGCAGCAGGACCCGGTTGCCGACCTGCTGCCCAAAGGCATCGTTGATCTTGGAAAAGCCATTGAAGTCCAAATGGATCAACGAAGCCGAGTAAGCACCGGTTCGCGCTCGCTGAAGCGCCGCGTTGAGATCCGCGAAATAGCGCGCCCGGTTTCCGGCTGTGGTCACCGGATCGATATAGGCGAGCTTGTGAAGCTTGTCCTGAAGATCTGTCACGCGTTCCAGTCCGTGCGCCAAGTCGCCGATTTCGTCCTGACGGTCGGAGTAGGGGATCTTGTCGGGCTGTTTGCCGTTGGCAATTTCTTCCGCTGTTTCGGCTAGAACGCTCAAGGGCCGCAACTCAAGGCGAAGCAAAAGGCCGCCGATCAACGCTGTTCCCGTCAGCACGATGATGACAGCGGACATGATTCTGGTTTTAAGCCTGTTTTCCGCCTCGGTCAGCGCATCAACGGGTCCGACATCGACAGCAAACGCGCCTTGAATGCTGCCATCGGCATTGAGGATTGGAATTGCATAGGCCAGTCTTTCACGTCCTTGAAGCGGAATTTTGCCTCGGAATGACTGTCCTGCGACAAGGCTGGAATAGGCCGAATTGTGCAGGTCGATCACAGCTGATCTTGTCGTTTCACTCTTTGCATTGGCAACATCCTCAGCAAAGTGCGTGAACTCCCTTGTCGCCCCAGACCATCTGAAGAGGTTCGCCGACCCCTGGATAGAGTGACTTATGGTGCCTAGGAGATGACTTAGATCCCGATCTGAGTCCAATTGCGCGACATCAGGGTCCTGAATGGCCCTCAAAGAGGCCGGATTGCCTTTGTCGTCAAATACGGGATGGAATAGACTGGAAGTGCCGAGGTCCAAGATGGCAACGGCTTCTCGAGCGGTGCGTTCGATCCGGTCGGCTGCGATCAACGTTGATGTTCTGGTGAGTTCGAAATAACTCAAACCTGCCACGAGTCCCACGCTGCAAAGGACCGGTATTACCAGTACGATGCTGATCCGAAGGACTATTGAACGTGGACCCAGTCTGCTTATTTCTGCAATTCCTTGTATAGATTCCCGCATAAAGAGTTTTATGGCTTCAGGCACGTAAAAGTATGTCTCAATAGCTACGAAATTCTGAACGCGACTGCATAAACTGGCCTATATCGGGAATAAGTGATCACTCTTTGCGGAGGCCCAAAAACCCGGCACTCCAATGGCGTTTGGGACCAAAGGCGCGCTTCCGGAAGGGTGGATCTTTGCGACGAGGTCTTTTCCGGCCATTGGAAAATTGTGCGAAAGGGGGTAGGAGGGGAAGCCTGTGTGTTGTCACGAGGCAGTTGCCGCCCAGTCCAGCGGTTTTTGGGGAAGACCATTTTTTGATTTCTCTCAGACCAGTTTTGAATGTTCTCGGGTTTCTCTATGTCGGTCTGGCAACCGCCATGCTCATCCCGGCCATTGTGGACGTTGCTCAGAAAAACGCCGATTGGCAGGCATTTGTATTTTCAGCGCTTTTGACTGGAATGGTTGGCATGCTGCTGTCGCTGGCTGTTGGCGGGTCGCTCAGACAGGGTCTTGATACCCGACAGACGTTCATTCTGACGACATTGGCCTGGTCAACATTGCCAGCCTTCGGTGCACTGCCATTCCTGTGGCTCGGCATCGGCTATGCAGACGCGGTTTTCGAAGCAGTATCCGGATTTACGACAACCGGGTCCACAGTTCTGACGGGGCTCGATGGCTTGCCACCCGGACTTCTTGTCTGGCGCTCAATCATGCAGTGGATGGGTGGGGTCGGTATCATCGTTATGGCAATCGTGCTTCTGCCGTTCCTTGGGATCGGTGGAATGCAGCTGTTCCAGAGCGAAAACTCCGACAGATCCGAGAAAATCGTCAGTCGATCGGTAGAACTGATCCGATTGCTCGGGCTTGCCTATCTGTTCCTCACGTTCCTTTGCATCGTCTCCTATCTTGCGACCGGAATGGAGCTTTTCGATGCTTTCAATCATGCCCTCACCACAATAGCGACCGGCGGATATTCGACGCACGATCAGTCTTTCGGCTATTTCACGAACCCGGCATCGGGTTGGGTTGCTATCGTCTTCATGGTGATTGGTGCCTTGCCGTTTGTCCTGATCATTCAGGCCTTGCGCGGTCATCCGCTACAGCTCTGGCGTGACCCGCAGGTGCGGGCGTTGCTCGGGTTTCTGGCATTGGTTTCGTTGACACTTACCGTTTATCTCGGCGTCAACATGCGCTTTCCCTTCGATGAAGCATTGCTCAGAGCCACCTTCAATGTCGTCTCGATCGTGACCGGCACCGGATATGCCCTTGGCGACTTCTCGCAATGGGGTGCGCCGGTTGTCGGGATCGCACTTCTCTTGATGTTTGTCGGGGGCTGCACCGGCTCGACGACCGGTGGGATCAAGATGTTTCGTTTTCTGGTGTTCTTCGGCACTGTGCGGGCACACTTGCGCCGTATGGTTCGGCCGCACAGGATCATGTCGGAAGAATATGGCGGTACGCGCCTGACACCGGAACTCTCGTTTTCGGTTCTGGCCTTTCTCGTTGTCTATATGGGCTCGGTCGGCATCATTACCGTCGCCTTGTCGTTTTTTGATCTTGACCTGGTGACGGCCATATCAGCCGCGGCAACCTCCGTCGGAAATGTCGGCCCGGGTCTGGGGCCGGTGATTGGACCAGCTGGACATTTTGCGCCATTGCCGGATGGCGCCAAGTGGCTGCTGTCATTTGCCATGTTGCTTGGGCGTCTTGAACTCTTCACAGTTCTCGTTCTTCTTGATCCGGACTTCTGGTCCAAGTGACCCAATAGAAGCTTTCTGCTTCCAGACACTTAAGGAACTTACGGGATGAAGTTTTCTGCCCCTTTGGTCAGCGGCCGTCTTGTCAAACGGTACAAGCGTTTCCTGGCAGATGTCATTCTGGACGGTGATGGCGGGGCGGTGACCGCGCACTGTGCCAATCCCGGCTCGATGCTTGGATTGAAGGAACCTGGTTCCAAAGTCTGGCTCTCGCTCTCTGACAATCCCAAGCGCAAACTGAAATACTCCTGGGAAGTCATCGAGGCGGATGGTGCCCTGGTGGGCATCAACACGTCACATCCCAACAAATTGGTTGAGGAGGCCCTCGCAGACGGGCGCATCGACGCATTGAAAGAGTTCAAAACTCTGCGCAGGGAAGTGAAATACGGCAAGAATTCAAGGATTGACGTACTTCTTGAGGCCGAAAATGGGGCCAAGACTTATGTCGAAGTCAAAAACGTTCACCTGATGCGCAAGTCGGGACTTGCGGAGTTCCCGGACAGCGTCACCGCTAGAGGTGCAAAGCATCTTGCCGAACTTGCCGACATGGTTGCTGAAGGTCACAGGGCGGCGATGGTTTTTCTCGTGCAACGCCCGGACTGCGATCGGCTGAGCCTTGCCGGCGACATAGACCCGGTCTATTCGGCGGCCTTTGAGACCGCCCGCACCGCCGGTGTCGAAACGTATGCGATCGGGTGCGACGTCCGCCTGGACGGTATTGATGCAGTCAAACCGGTAGAAATCGAGATTTAAGAAGGGTTCGGCGAGGCCCGATCAAGCCTGGCGGACAAAGATGGGTGTCCCATCAGGTACGCGGTTATAAAGATCAATAACGTCCTGTTGGAGAAGCCGAACGCATCCTGAGGAGACAGCCTTGCCAATCGACCAGGTTTCCGATGTGCCGTGCAGACGGTAAAGCGTGTCCTTGTTGCCTTCAAAGATATAAAGCGCTCTTGCCCCGAGCGGGTTCTCCAGACCGGGTTGCATGCCATTGCGAAACTCCTCGAGTTCCGGTTCCCTGGCGATCATTTCAGCTGGTGGTGTCCAGGTGGGCCATTCTCGCTTGTATTGGATGCGAGCCTTGCCGCCCCAGGCAAAGCCTGCCCGACCAATGCCGACGCCATATCGCATTGCTTTGCCGTTTTCCATGGTCAGGTACAAAAACCGGTTTGGAGTGTCGACAATTATTGTTCCTGCTGGTTCCGGTGAAGAATAATCGACAAAGCGTCTGTAGTAGGCTGGGTCTATCTTGGTGAGATCGACTGCGGGTATCGGAAACCGCTCCTCGGGCATGGCCCGGTACATTTGCAAATATTCCGCCGGAATGCGTCGACCTGCCTGGGGAAGCGTGTCTGAAGGCGAAGACTGGAGCGGCAACCTTCCTGTCCGGCTGCCTGAAGAGCATCCGGCTACCAGTGCGGCCGTGGCAGAGGCGAGAAACAGGCGTCGGTTCAGCATTCCAGATCCCGATATTATGCGACCAAAACAGTTTGGTCTGAGAACAGAGTTCGGCTGACTGACAAACCGCTGTGACATGATATTGAAACCAAACGAGGTGCCGGCATGTCTTTGTGACGTTGTCAGATTCAGAACGACCGGCCAGATGTCTCGTCTGACCGGTCGCATGCAGCGTTATGAAGATATTTCGGGCGGAATAGTGGCGCTGGCTTCACCTTCCAGTGAGCAACAGCGCAAATGAACGCATCTTTTGAGAGTGTGCCCTTTTGGCCGCGATTAACCAGCCGTATCTTTGGAGAGCGGCGGCTGGAACTGCCAGCCCATGTCCCACGGGAAATAGATCCAGGTGTCCTGGGAAACTTCAGTGATGAAGGTGTCCACCATGGGTACGCCAACAGGCTTGGCATAGACTGTCGCATAGTGCGCCTTGGGAAGCATTTCACGCACGACCTTCAGTGTCTTGCCCGTATCAACGAGGTCATCGATGACAAGGACACCGCTGCCTTCACCTTCTTCAAGGTCCACCACCTTCGGGTCAACCGGTTTGATGACCTGCAGTTGACCTTGGTTTTCATAGTCGTGATAGGAGGCGATGCAGACTGTCTCGATTGTGCGTATTCCGAGTTCGCGAGCAACGATACCGGCGGGGACAAGTCCACCGCGGGTGATGCAGACAATCGCCTTCCATTCACCTTCGCTGGAAAGCCGCCAGGCCAGGGCGCGGGAATCTCTGTGAAACATGTCCCAGGAAACCGGGAATGCTTTGTTTTGTGCAGGGTTTTCCATGTCTTGTCCTTCAGATTATCCCGAAAGTTCGGCTACCGCCTGGGCCACATCCTTGGTCGCAGCCATAAGGACGTCTTCATCCCGTGAGCGGATAACGATCTGTGTTGTGAATTTGCCTTCAGAGGCTTTGGGGTAAGAACCGATCAGCGTTTGCGGATGGGCATCCTGAATGGCCGACAGTCGCTCCGCGATGCGGCTTTCAGGCATGTCGGCTGATACCGTTTCCGACAGCATTTTCTTGCCTGTGGTCAATGTCGGTGCGATTGCATCCATCATCGCTTGCATGATCGACGGAACTCCGGCCATTACATGCACATTGCCGATTTTGAAGCCTGGTGCCTTGGAAACCTTGTTTTCAATCAGTTCCGCGCCTTCCGGAATACGCGCCATACGCTGACGGGCCGGTGTGAACTGGCCCGGCGCATAATGGCTCTCAAGCAGCGCGACCGCCCTCGGATCAAGGTTCAGCGGCACTCCAAAAGCTTTGGCGACGCTCTCAGCGGTTATGTCGTCATGGGTGGGGCCAATGCCTCCCGAAGTGAAGACATAGGTGTACTTGGCGCGCAATGCATTGACAGCGTTGGCGATTTCATCGGTTTCGTCCGGAACGATGCGGGCTTCCTTAAGGTCTATTCCAATCGACGTCATGTAATCGGCAACGAAGCCGATATTCTTGTCCTTGGTCCGACCGGACAGGATCTCATCCCCGATGACCAGAAACGCAGCGGTTACAACGTCATCTGCCTGCTGGCCGGTCATCTTGAGCACTCCCTGACACATGGATGGGGATTGGCTTTATCCCAGCTTCTTCTCTGGCTCAAGCAAAAGCCTTCGTTATCGCTCAGGTGTCCAGCCATAAATATCATCATAACGGGCCGTCAAGGCCTCAGGCTTGGACCAACTGAGAAACGTATCACGTGCAAATGCGGGTATGCCGGACAGATGAAATGTGCGCGCGTTTCCTGATGCAGTTTCCTGAACCCGTTTGACGCGCGGTTTCCGTTCCCTTTCAAATGCCCTGAGCGCGGCCGGCACGTTTTCCACGTCTGCTGGCAGGTGTTTGGCCAAAATTGCCGCGTCCTCGATGGCCATGCCCGCTCCTTGGGCCATATAGGGCAGCATTGCATGCGCGGCATCGCCTATCAGGGCCAGGTGTCCGTGGGTCCAGGGCCCTGAGGCATCAACGCTGCACAGCGCCCATTTCAGCCAGGTTTCAGACGCCTTCAGGAGGTTCCTGACGTCTGCCGGCCAGTTTTTGAAAACCCTGAGTACGGTTTCTTTTTCTTCCCTGGCTGACCAGGTTTCGTCCTGCCAGGCTTCCTCGGCAAGCGCGACGATATTGAGTTCGCGTCCGCCGCGGATCGGATAGTGGACGAGATGAGAGTTCTTGTGCAGCCACAATCCGGAATCGCCGGACCAGCGAGCCGGCAACTTATCGAGCGGAATAGTGGCCCGGTATGCGACCTGGCCACTAAAGTGCGCATTTTGATGTGCCGGAACGAGCTTGCGGGTCTTTGACCAGACACCATCAGCGCCGATAAGTGCTTTGCAATCCAAATTCCCATTGATCTCTTCTGTTTGATAAATGCAGACGAGATGCCCGTAAGGAGAAGGCGAAAGGTCGAGGATTTCAGCACCGAGCTGAAGATCTATGCCCGGTGTTTGGCGCACTTTCTCCAGCAGCGTACGTTGCAGGTCCGCCCGGTGAATGACCCAGAAGGGTTGGCCATGACGTTTTTCGAGATAGGCGCCAAGCCTCACCCTGGCCAACTGCCGGCCGGTTTCGCCAGACCAGAGTCTCAAGTTTTCTGGCGCGTACGCAGCGGTTTTCAGGGAACTGAGAATATCTAGCCTGTCCAACACTGAGCAGGCGTTGGGTGACAGTTGCAAGCCGGCTCCGACTTCGGAAAGCTCGCGTGCCTTTTCCATGACGACAACGCTGTGCCCGTTTTGCCTTAGGGCGAGGGCGGCGGTGAGGCCGCCAATTCCGGCTCCTGCAATGATAACCGGATGGGACGCGTCGCTATGGGTGCTCATCTAGGCGCTTTGACGTTAGGCGGCAGCTGGTGTCCAGCTGCAATCTGTTGGGGAGGACTCGTTGGCCTGCAGTGTACTGTCAAACTTGTAAAGCGTTGAGCAGTAGGGGCAAACCACTTCGTTTTCGCTGCCCATATCCAGAAAGACATGGGGATGATCAAAAGGAGGATTAGCGCCGATGCACATGAATTCGCGCGCGCCGATCGCAACGGAGTCATGTCCGCTGGTGTTCTGGAAATGCGGGACGACCTGATCCGCCATTGTCACTTTCCTTTTCGTTTCCGAGCTTCGCCCCGGATATCAAGTTTTGCGAACCATATCCATTCGCAATGCAAAAGGGTAGTGGCACGTCGCCGCGATCCACGGCGTCATGTTGTCCTTCTGCTGTCGTTCGTAATTCGGCTTTGCCAACCAGGTTCAAACATCCTAATCTGGTCGATAAATAGATATTCCGTTTACGTAAGGGTTATTTCATTTATGCCAAAGTTCGAGTATGACGGCGTCCGGATTGCCTATTTGGATGAGGGCGAAGGCGATCCGATTTTGCTGATTCACGGCTTTGCCTCCAACAAACATGTCAATTGGAAGTATCCAGGTTGGGTGGATCTTCTTGTCAAAGACGGCCGTCGTGTAATTGCGCTCGACAACCGCGGCCATGGGGAAAGCCAGAAATTCTATGACCCTAGTGCTTACGGCGCTCCCGTCATGGCGGAGGATGCAAGACGGCTTCTTGATCATCTTGAGATCGCGCAGACGGATGTCATGGGGTACTCGATGGGTGCGCGCATTTCAGCGTTTCTGACACTCAATCATCCCAACAGGATCCGCCGTGCGGTGTTCAGTGGCTTGGGGTACGGCATGATCGCCGGTGTCGGCGACCCTGAGCCGATTGCCGCGGCATTGGAAACGGATCGGATACAGGACATCGTGGACCGCTCCGGTCGCGCATTCCGGGCCTTTGCAGAGCAAACGGGATCCGACAGACGGGCTTTGGCGGCCTGCATGCGATCGTCGCGTCAGAAAATCAGCGAAGAAGATGTTTCAAAAATTGAGCGGCCTGTGCTGGTTGCTGTGGGAACGGAAGATGAGATAGCCGGATCGCCCCAGAAACTGGCGGCTCTCATTCCGCATGCGGATGTCCTTGAGATACCAGGGCGCGATCACATGGTGGCTGTCGGTGACAAGGTACACAAACAAGGTGTGCTTGCCTTCTTGAACAACGTAGAGGCCTGACCGGCTGGAGACAGCAGAAGGAAGGTCGTCCCGGACACGGGCAATCAGAGAGATCAAATGAGTTCGACACGGGTGGAGTTCCAAGGCGCGGAAACCAACAAGCTGGTTGCCGATCTATATGGCGAGGGGCAATTGCCTGTTGTCATGTTGCATGGTGGCGGGCAGACCCGTCATTCCTGGGACGCAGCATCCGAACGTATTGCCGGTCTCGGGCATCCTGTCTATTCACTCGATCAGCGTGGCCACGGAGAAAGCAGCTGGGTTGAAAGTGGCAATTATGCGTTCACCGACTTTGCCAAGGACCTGGCTGCGGTTACCCGGCAAATCCAAGAAATATACCACGCCAAGCCCGTTGTGGTTGGAGCATCTCTTGGCGGGTTTGCGGGTATGCTTTCTGAGGGGCAGGAAAATCCAGGGGGGCTGACGGCGCTGGTTCTGGTCGACATTACACCCCGAATTGATTTGGGCGGTGTCAGCAAGATCATCGGATTCATGGGAGACCGTGTCGAGGAGGGATTTGCCAGCGTCGAAGAAGCTGCGGATGCGATTGCCAAGTATCTTCCTAACCGGGCAAGACCCAAGGATTTGTCAGGGCTTTCAAAGAATCTTCGGCTTCATGATGACGGCCGCTACCGTTGGCACTGGGACCCGGCCTTCCTGAAGTCGAAACAGGGGCAGACGCCAAAGGAAGCGGCAGTGACCCAAGAAGGTTTTGTGACTGCGGCGAGCAAGCTTGCACTGCCTGTGCTGTTGATCAGGGGACAAAATTCAGAACTCGTTTCGATGGAACACGTTCGCGAGTTTCAAGCCCTTGTGCCGCACGCCCAATTCTCTGATGTCCGCGATGCAGGACATATGGTTGCCGGAGACAAGAACGATGTCTTTGCGTCCGCAGTTGAGAATTTCTTGCTGACCCTCAAGGTCAAGGCCGAGCCTGTTTGATTTCAAGAAGTCATTTAAATCATTGTGTTGGCGGCAGTTCCTTCTGAAATGATTCAGGCTAATTCAAAGAGAGTTGGCATGTTTTACCGGCCACCTAGATCCCCTTGAACACCGGCCTGCGCTTTTCCAGAAACGCGCGATACCCTTCCTTGTAATCGGCACTGTCGATGCACATTTGGGCGTCTTGGAGTGCAGGCTTAAGGTCTCGTGTGCCATCTGGGCGATTGAGCAAATTGATCGCGCCTTTGGCGGCCTTTAGCGATAAGGGGGCATTGGCACATAAACTGTCTGTCAGCCTTGTCATGCGTTCATCAAGAACCCCGTCCTCAACCATTTCATTGATAAGGCCAATCTGGAGAGCTCGTTCAGCGGAAATGCTTTCTCCGGTGAATAGCAGATGCTTGGCGTTGGAAGAAGAAATGGCTTCCATAAGGTCTCCCAGAGCTTCTGGCGGATAGGCCAAGCCTAGCTTGGCTGCAGGAATGCCAAAAAAAGCAGAGCGTGTGGCCAGGCGAAGATCACAGGCAAGGGCAACGCCCAGGCCGCCGCCCAGGCATGGCCCTTCGATGGCTGCTACAACGGGAACGTCCAGTGCCTTCAATGCCTTAAATGCCGCCACATTGATGTCGTCGTAGTGTTTGGCAGCCTCAGGCGTCGATCTGATGGCTTCGAACTCCGATATATCAGCACCGGCACAGAAGCTTCTTCCACCTGCACCTTTGACTACACACACCCGAATGTCGGGAGTTTCGGCAAGTTCTGCCAAGAGTTCGGGGATCCTGCTCCAGGCCGCAAGCGGTAGTGCATTCTTTCGGTCCGGTGCGTTTATGAGAAGTTCGGCAACTTGTCCGCGCACAACCAAAAGCGGATTGTCGGATCGCGCAGAATTCGAGGAAAGGTCTGGCATTGGCGCTCCAATAGACGCGTCAGATCGTGCTGGTGACCGGAAATTGAATTAATTCCAGGTTCATAAAAGGGTTTCATATCTGATATCAGGAAGTTTCATTTGGGAATATCAGCCGTCAGTCCTATTTTAGGATTTCAGCCGCAAGGCACCATTGTGACGGCTTGAAAAGGAGACAGGCCATGTCGGCACCGATCAGCAAGTCCGGCTTGAAACAAGTTCCGACCCACGATCCGGTCTGGCAGCAATTGCGAGACGAAGCTCAGGCGATGGTCACGGCAGAGCCCGCGCTGTCGTCCTTTGTGTACGAGACCGTTCTAAATCACGACAGCTTGGAAGAGGCTGTTCTTCACCGGCTCGGTGACAGGCTTGGCCGTGATATCGTTTCTGCTTCTCTTATCCGGCAGACCTATCTGGAGGCGCTTGCGGACGAACCGGAGCTCGCCAAGATCTTCCGGGTGGATATCGTCGCGGTGTTCGATCGCGATCCGGCTTGCTTCCGGTATCTGGAGCCTGTGCTCTACTTCAAAGGCTTCCACGGGCTCCAGACACACAGACTTGCCAACTGGTTGTGGCGCAAGGGGCGTCGGGATTTTGCCCTTTATCTGCAAAGCCGTGCTTCTGAAGTCTTTCAGATCGACATTCATCCGGCAGTTCCGGTCGGGCGAGGTATTTTCATCGACCATGGCACTGGCATCGTTGTCGGCGGCACGGCGATGATCGAAGATGATGTTTCCATTTTGCAGGGCGTTACGCTCGGTGGCACAGGAAAGGAAGGCGGCGATCGTCATCCAAAAATCCGCCACGGTGTTTTGTTGGGGGCAGGGGCCAAGGTTCTCGGCAACCTGGAGATAGGTCACTGCTCGCGCATCGCATCGGGATCCGTCGTCCTGTCAGACGTGCCGCCGAATACCACTGTCGCGGGCGTGCCGGCCAAGATTGTCGGCAAAGCCGGGTGTCCTGAGCCTGCCCGCAGCATGAACCAGTTGCTGAGCGAGGGCTCTTGAGAAAGGGTTGCTCGTCATTTGAGATTTGGCCATCAGGAAGACGGGGATAGCGGGCGGAATTCCTTTTGTATTTCCGCCCTGTCCTGTAGGGTCCGCGCCAGATATTTTTCCAAAGTACCAACAGGAGAGCCCTGTGAAGCCCGACGAAATCCGCAAGATTGAAGCTTATCTGCAATCAAAATTTGAACTCGCAAGCCTTCAGGTTCGTGCGCGTCCGCGCAAGGACGACAGCGCTGAAGTCTATATCGGCGAGGAGTTCATCGGCGTGATTTTCCGGGATGATGAGGATGAAGATCTCAGCTGGAACTTCCAGATGGCGATCCTGGAGATCGACCTGGAAGACGTTTGAATTCACTTGATCTGCACACAAGCTTTCAAAAAGGCGGCATCCCAAGGGATTGCCGCCTTTTTTGTTTCATTTTGCCGGTTGGTATCGGTTAGCGGGTCTTGAAACTGTCGATTTTCAAGAGCACCGCCCTGTCAAGGCGTCGCCAGTCCGGCAAGAGAGACCTGTCAAAACTGTAGCGCAGGTCGAGCCCGGAGGAGAATTGGACCGCGCGATGACAAGTGGCCTTTGAGGTAGAGCTCTGTTGCCGACATCTGGCAATAAACCCGTTTTGTTTTGATGGGTCGTACACGATCATGTCGGATCGCTTGCCACCAAGGCGGGCGAGGTTCAGAAGCTTGAGGCCGCCTGGACCGGATATTTCGCCCCCGCGCGCAAGTCGTCTGTAAAACGGATCCAGGCGCGCTCTCAGACTCTCACGACCTGGATTGTGTTCCAGTTCGATCCGGATCACCTCTTCGCCCAAAAGACTGCTTCTGTTCGATTGTGGCCCAAGACCGGGCCATGTCATCGCAAGTTGGACATAGTTGGATGTCGAAGACTGCTCGAGCAGATTTCTGCGCTGACTGATCACGTATTCAGGAGGTACGGCAAACCCAGTCGGTCCAATGGCTATCTGGAGCGGCTCAGCGGGAATGTTTCCCGCCATTTGCAAATGATCTGTCCAAAAGCGAACACGCTCAAAAATAAGGGCCGCAGCCAATAGACAAATGGCGACAGACAGATAGGTGAAAATGCGAGAACGGTTTCCAATAGGCTCCGGCAGTGTGACTGGGATCAACGGCCCAACTCCGCCAAGCGCATTGCACTGATATGGCACACACTGTCCCGAAGCGGAACAATTGTCCCGCAATAGGAAGGATTGGGGACCGGCAAGGCCGGCCGATTTTCGGGGTTTTCGCCCATTCAGCTTTCCGGCACGGTGTTTGCACTTGACCGTTTAGTATTTCTTAATCACTTTCCTGCCTGGAAGGTTAACAAGGGGTTAATGGGCGTGTTGTTGGACCTACTTCTCGTTGGATACATCGCGAGTGCCGGCTTCGTGGCGGCGGGAGTCCTTGGCAGTCTTTACCAGCTTGTCACCAAAGAACCCCCGAAGTTCAACTTTGGTGGAGAAGGGCTTTTGAGCTTTCTGACGGGAATCGTTCTGTGTGTATTTGCCGGGCCTTTCATCATCATGAGAAACGCCATTCGCGGACGCAGAATTGAGAAACGGCCACTTGGCTGGCTTGTCGCTTCATCAACCATTGCGGGCATGTGGAGTGTCTGCTCGGGTGTGATGGTGATGAATGTCGCGCTCATTGTGGCGGGATTTTAAGACTGATGACCGTTTACGCTCTGGAAGGCCGGTTTCCCAGTTTCCCTGAAAGCGAAGCCTATTGGGTGGCACCAAGTGCAAGCCTCATTGGGGATATTCGTCTTGCTGAAGAGGCGAGCGTATGGTTTGGCGCCATCTTGCGCGGTGACAATGAGCCGATCAGCGTTGGTGCAAGATCAAATGTGCAGGACGGTTGCGTTTTCCATACGGATATGGGGTTCCCTCTGACAGTCGGAGCTGACTGTACCATTGGTCACAATGCGATCCTGCACGGCTGCACGGTCAAGGACAATTCCCTGATCGGCATGGGAGCCACTGTGCTGAACGGTGCTGTTATCGGGTCCAATTGCATCATTGGTGCGAATGCGCTCATTGGCGAGGGCAAGGTGATCCCTGACAACTCGCTCGTAGTCGGTATTCCAGGAAAGGTTGTCCGCGAATTGCCGCCGGAAGCAGCCGTGGACATTACCAAGTCCGCTCAAGGTTATGTCCGAAACTGGAAACGGTTCAAGGCGGGCTTGTCCGAGACCTGATCTTCAAGTCCTGGCTTTCGAAATCTCTCTATCTCGAACCCAAAATGAACGGGAACCGGCCTGCGGGGGGCGGGCCGGTTCCCTGGATCCGGTCGTGGTAGGGATGGGGAGGGTGGGGACGCGACCGGATCGTCCAAGTAGGCGCAACGTCAGTTGCAGCGCCAATCCCAATCCTAGTAAGTCTCCTGCTGTTGCAGGATTGATCGTATTACCTGGAGACGCTGCTGACCGTGGTCACGCGCGTGTCCGAAATACCTGTCCAGGCCACTGGTGAGCTGGCGGACTGGCGTTTGATGTAGCGATAAGGCGTCGAGTACCAGGGCAACACGGCTTCGATCTGGTTGTCGAGAATCATGTCTCCATGATCCGTTCGGACAGTCAGCACCGCATGACCGGAGTTCTGGACGTCCTTTGCGACCGTGATCAACAGGGCGCTCTTGGGCCAACCGGCCTCCATCAGCACGCGCTGCTTTTCCAGAACGTATTCTTCGCAATCGCCGTAGCCGTTGACCGGGTAGGACCAGTGTTCTTCCTTGCCGAAGAGATCATTGTCCGTCATCGGTCTGACCCTGCGGTTGACTTCGGCATTGACGGCAATGAGTTGCTGCCAAAGCTCTTCATTGAGCTGCACGACGACAGGGTCATAGCGTTCACGCGGACAGGCCCAACCATTGTCCTGACAAAACTGCTTGTGTCCAATGGGTGCTTTCACAGACTTCTTCATGTCCATGAACCGGCTGGGATCAGCCTGTGCAGAGGTTCCAGCTGCAAATGCGCTCATCAGAAGAGTAGATGTGAATAAGATATTCCGAAGTAAATTCATCGTAACGCCCTCCCCAAGGCTGACGCAACGATGGCTCAATGCTTTTTACTTCGAGAAAATCTTCAAAGTAAAAAGCTAAATGTATTTGATGATTGTTTGATTTTGTTTTTATTTTTATTTGAGCTTTATTTAAATAAAACTTGATTCAGAATTATCTAAAATTGAATCTAAGTCCTGTAAATCATTGTAAATGTGATTCTTTTGGTGACAGGATCAGAGTTTTTTCTGTCAGGGGGTGCGCGGCAGTACGATGTCTCGAGGGCCGAAAACGGAGCAGATGACTCGATCAAAAACGGCAAAAAAAATCAAAAAAACTGCAAGAAATGAAGTGGCTGTTGTTGAACAGCAAAAAGCCGCCACTCAAAAGAGGACGGCCCTTATGAAATATAACAAGATTTTGGAGGATCAGCTCTCTTCGGGTGCCGAAATGTGCTGTTCAAGAAGTTCACGGCTTTGAACAGCTGCGAATTCAACCGCGATGCCGCCTTCGATCTTGCGAACCACGCGCGCATACATCTTGCCCAGGGTGATGCCATCACCCATTTCCGGGAGTATGTCGGTTGCGATTGCAGCACCCGACAAAGAAACGTCAATGATGCGGCAGACATGCTCGGAGCCGTCCGGCAGGATCATCTTTGTCATCGGATTCTTTGGAACGAAGCGATCGTGACGACGATCCTCCGGAAGGTTCAGCTCATCCCTGTTTGCAAGCCAGGTAAGGACGTTGGCAATCTTGTCGCGTTTTCGAACAGTGTTGCGCAACTCGACCGCAAATCCACCATCGATCAGTCTGGAAATGCGACCTTCAACGCGACTCAGATGATCCAGATAGGCAACGACACGCTCACCGACCAGACCGGTCACCGGCGTAATCATGGCAAGACCGCCCGGAGACATATCAATGACCTGACATGGATACTCACGTCGATCCTCGAGCATGAACCGGCCAAGTATGTTTACCTGAACCCGTTGATGTCGCCGGCGATCAGTGACTTGAAGCGATCTGCTTCCTTCTGTAGCTGTTGCCAATCCGGCGGTCATGCCTGCTCTATCCAAATCCGC
This sequence comes from uncultured Roseibium sp., assembly GCF_947499295.1. Taxonomy (GTDB): domain Bacteria; phylum Pseudomonadota; class Alphaproteobacteria; order Rhizobiales; family Stappiaceae; genus Roseibium. The sequence goes on along the minus strand of NZ_CANMNP010000022.1, from coordinate 29,972 downwards.
GCGCAAATCACGTTTCCCCGGCCAGGGATGCGATTCAAAAGACGTGTTTGAATCACTTTAGGCAGCTGGGGTTAACGATGTGTAAGAGTGTACCTCACAAGACGCGTAGATCTAGGGCTAGGAGTGACTAAATTGTTTTCATTTGGCTGTTTCGGGCGAAATTTCGCGTAAAACGAGCTTTTAGGGTCATTTGCAGCAAGCCGGGACAGGTCTTTGATGCGGTGAGTCGAACAAGTCTTTGGGAAACTGAGACGCAAATGAAGCGTGCAGCAATGCGAAGACAAGTGCCGCCGGTGGCAAATTGATGAACCGGCGGCTTCAAGAGTGGTCAGGACTTTCCGCCAGAATAGACTGTCAGATGACCGACTTTCTTTTCAGCTCCCTTTGGCAGGGGCGGTGTTGGCATGGACATGCCTTCGGCAGTAAAGCGCGGAACGATTGGATTGAGAGCGACTGGTGCGTCGACAAAATAGGGGCGTTCGTCGGGCCAGACCAGGCGCAGGCTGCTAATGGATTGTTTCAGGACCGGGTGCAGACCGATCCAGTATGGTTTTTCCATGGGAGTGCAGCTGCCAAGAATGCGGATGCGTCCTTCACCAGGTACGTTCAATGGCACCAGCAGCATCTCCATCTGGAGGATCTGGTCGCGTTCAGTGTGTCCGTTGATACCAATAACGGCGGCAGCAGCATCTTCAGTGATTGCGGCAATCAGGCTTTCCAGCGCTTCCCGGTCCTTGTCGTTCCAGCCTCGCAGGAAGTTGCGGCCTTTCAGTTCACGGCAATGAGCCGAACACAAACGGGTTCCGGCCAGACGATAACGTACGTCCCTGGGGCCGTTTGTTTCCAGAATAAAAGTGTCACCCAACAGGCCGCGAATTTCACCGGGATCGACTTCACTGCGGTTCGGGGCAGGGCGGGCGCCGCGCAGGTTGTCCCAGTACGAATAAAGAGTTTGCGTCACGCCGTGTTTCATCTGGTATCGCCTCTATGCCGATTTGGTCCCTTTGTTTCGTCTCAAGACAGTTCTTGTTTCAAAACGGGACGTTTTTTGTTTCCCTGTAGGTGTTTGCTCCATACAAAGCAGGGCGCATGCCAAGTTGAGAGGCGATTGGGTGTCTGTGCGGTGGCTCATTCCGGTCGCTGGTACTGCTGACGGCAGAAATTAAGGTTAATGATCGGTAAAGCTTGTTTTTGGAGGTGGGGGCTGGCAGCTTAACGATCAGTTCACGCTGATGATGGGTGGGAGGAGCCTGTTATTGGTATTTCAGGCAGCGAAGCGAAGAAAAGAGCTGAAAACGCCACTTCGTGATAATTGCGCCGGAGACGTGGACCATTGTCCTTGACGGAGCGTTGTGGGGACGCGACCGGTTTAAGGGGGGCGTTACGAAGCGTCGGTTGTCGTTTGCGACAGCCGGCGCTTTGTTATTTCCGCAGCAGCTTCTGACAGGCGTGAAAGCTGCTTCCGATCTCTCACTGAAATTCACCATGTCACACGATGCAGGGCGTGCCGATGAAGGCTGCACTTGTTTTGTTGTTGATCTGGCTTAGAAGAGAGATGGAAAGGCTGAAGGTTGATGAACGTATATCGATTTGACGAAGAACGCGCCCGACGCGAGAAAGCTGAGCAGGATCAGAGGCAGAACCGTCCATCTGAACCCCCGGTGTTCAATTTGCCCAATATCATTATCTGGCTCGCAGCCGCGATGATCGTCATTCATCTGCTGCGTACAATTGTGTTGCCAGCCAATTGGGACAATTGGATTCTTTATCTGTTTGCATTTTGGCCGGTCAAATTCACGGCTCTTTCCAGCCTGTCGTTTCTAGAGATGGTTTCCAGTTTCTGGAGCTTCATCTCCTATTCGTTGCTGCATGGCAGCGCAATGCACATCATTTTCAATCTGCTCTGGATGGCGATTTTCGGCAGCGCGGTGGCTCGCCGGTTTGGAATTGGGCGGTTTTTGGCGTTTTCTGCAGTGTGCTCGATTGGCGGCGCTTTTGCGCATCTGGCCACACATTGGGGGGAATCGGCACCGATGATCGGTGCTTCTGCTGCCGTATCAGGTCAGATGGCCGCTGCAATCCGGTTCGTGTTCGAACTGGGGGGGCCGCTCGGCGCATTCCGTAGATCAGATCAAGCAGCCTATTTTGTTCCTGCACAGCCGCTTGCCGAATGCTTCCGCAATCAACAGGTTCTTGTTTTTGTCGCGGTCTGGTTCGGTTTGAACCTCTTCTTCGGCATTATGAGCGGACCCGTGGCGGGGCAACCTGCAAGTGTCGCCTGGCAGGCCCACATTGGCGGTTTCCTCGCAGGTCTCGCCCTGTTTCCGTTTTTCGATCCTGTTCCACAGCGACGATCTTCCTGACCAACTGCGGCATCAGAACGGTTTGCGCGGACTGTTTTTTTTGCAATGATGCGCGAACCCCGCCTGTATCGGGGATTGATGCCATGGGAGGTTTATAAATGACCGTTGCCGCAATTTTGAGTGGGAAAGGCCACGACACAATTACCGCGCGGAGCGATGCACTTCTGAGCGAGATTTGTGAAACCCTGGCAAAACACAAGATTGGTGCCGTGGTTGTCTGCAATGGCGACAAGGAAATAGAAGGCATCATTTCTGAACGCGACATTGTCCGGACGATTGGAACCAAGGGTCCGTCTTCGCTGAATGTTCCAGTCACCGCCGTGATGACGAAAGAAGTTGTCACGTGCACTGAAGAAAACAGTGTCAACGAAGTGATGGCGCGGATGACCCAGGGACGCTTCCGTCACATGCCTGTTGTCAAGGACGGCAAGCTGACGGGGGTGATCTCAATCGGCGACGTCGTCAAATACAAGATTGCTCAGGTTGAGTTGGAAGCTGAACAAATGCGCAGCTACATCACAATGGCCTAGACTAAAGCGGCTTTTGATCGAGCCGCGTCCTTGAGAAAACTCTCGAGCGGCAATTTCTGGCGAGTCAGAGTTGCCGCGTTTCCTGCGCGAGCAGACCAGAATATTTCCGTTGACGAGAAAGCTCTTCAGGCAGCTACAGGGTTTGCTTCCGGCAATTCTTTCACAGAAACCGCACCCAAAGGACAGGTGCTGACACAGGAGCCGCATCCTGTACACAGTCCTGCATCTACCACGATATGACCTTCTCGGGCTCCGGCCGTCTCAATCTTGAACGCTGAGACCGGGCAAACATCGCTGCACAATTGGCAGCTTGTGCCATTGTTCTGCAGACAGTTGGAAGCCACAACTGATGTGTGTTTCCAAGGGGCGCTTTTGGCAAGGTCGAAGACCGGTTCTTCGCAGGCGAGTGCGCACTTCTCGCAGAACGTACATTCTCCTGCATCGAAATCGACAAATGGTTTGTTGTCCTTGTCAGGCCGCAAGATCAATTGCGGGCAGGCACGAACGCACGCGTCGCAGCCTGTGCAATGGTTCTGAATTGATGTTTCGGTTGTCCAGGGAGGCCTGATAGGCCTGTCTTCCGGCGAGCTGGATACATCTCGAAGCTTCAAACGCGCTGCTGGAAAATCTCGCTCGATAGACATGATCCCCTCCCGTGATCAGGTTTTCGACCGGTGTCGACATTCGAATTTCTTGATTTTGATAAGTGTAGGCAAAAACGGCATTGGAAAATATTCGGACTAATACGCAAACGTAACATGAAATACGAGTGCTGATCAGTATTCCAACGTGCGGAGAAACACTCATGTTTTTATACTGCAATAGTTTTGAGAAAATCATCTATTTCAACTTGTTTCGGAATGATTTTTTCAAACCAGAGACGCCAATTTGAAAGAAAATATAGCGAACGGTTGTGAGCTTCCTTAAAGTTATGCAGAGCAAGAGCCGCTAGTTGCGAGTCAGTGGCCGTTGAGGGGGCAAGTCATTGGATATCGAAACGCGATTTGCAGAAGGTCTGGAAGCGCACCGGGAAGGAAATGGCGAAGAGGCCTTGGCCGCATACAAGGATGTACTGGCTGTCAATCCGGATCATCCCGACGGACTTCATTACCTCGGACTTTTGCTTTTCAAAAAAGATGACCCCGAAGACGCACTATCGCTCATACGGCATTCGTTGCACGTCAACGAGAACAACGCGTTTGCCAGGAACAATCTCGGCAACATTCTCAAACTGATCGGCCGCAGGGAGGAAGCGTTTGCTGAGTATATTTTGGCCGTAGAACTGGATCCGAACCAAAAGGACGCTTGGCACAACCTTGGAATTTTAGCCGGAGAAGCTGGCCGCAGTCAGGAGCTTTTGAGAAGACTTGCCGATCTGAGGGACCGATATCCGGACAAGGGGGATGCCTGGCGTATCTTCGGTCTGGCTGCAGGGCGGGCGGGTATGCTCGACCAGGCAGCCGAAGCACTCGACAAAGGCCTGACGCTCGGAGTCGAATCGCCTTTTCACGCAGTCAGGGCGGTGCGGTTTTTACATGAGCTCGGCCATGGGGATCGTGCAACCGAACATCTGGAAAAACTGGTTGACCAAAATCCGGAAGACACCTCGCTCAAGTTTCATCTGGCAGCTGCGCGTGGAGAGAAACTGGCGCAAGTTCCGGAAGACTATGTCAAATCGCATTTCGACAGTTTTTCAGACAGTTTTGATGAAGTGCTTGAAATACTTGAATATAACACGCCTCAAAGAGTGGCTAATGCCGTAAATCTTCTTGCTGCACAGTCCGGCGCACAGTTTCCAGATGTTGCGGATCTCGGTTGTGGGACCGGTTTGTGCGGTCCCTTGATACGCGATGTAAGTGGCCGGCTGACGGGGGTGGATCTGTCTCCTGGCATGTTGCAGAAGGCAGCCCAACGCAATGTATATGACTTTCTGGTGGAGGGAGAACTGATTGCATTTCTGAATGCAGATCTGCCAACTCAATTCGATTTATGCGTCTGCGTGGATACACTCTGTTATCTGGGTGATCTGACACCGTTTTTTGAAGCGCTCGAAAAGGCACTGAAGCCGGGAGGCATCTTGGTGGCCAGTGTTGAAGTACTGGAAACAGGCGAAGAGGCGTTCAAACTGAACGCTAGCGGGCGTTACGCCCACAATGCAGACCATATCGGGCGAACAGTCGAGGCTGTGGGGTTGAGATATGGACCAGAGGAGACTTCAGTCCTGCGCAAAGAATTTGGCAAGGGCGTCGAAGGTCTGGTTTTTCATGTTTTCAAGGATCCAAAGGTTTCGTTGGAAGCGGGCTAATGTCCGCCCCACCTTTTTGCGATCAACGTCAGTGTTTGCCGTAAACTTCGTTCGGATCGTAAACACGTTCCGCTTCAACGCGCTCCAGCCGTGCTTTACCCGATACCGGGCTGGTCACTTTGCGAAAAAAGCATGAGCGATAGCCGACGTGACAGGTCGCGCCATTGCCGGCGACCGACACCTTCAGAACCAGGGCATCCTGGTCGCAATCGGTCAGGATTTCATGAACGGTCTGGACCTGACCGGATGTTTCACCCTTTTTCCAGAAGCCTCTACGTGAGCGGCTCCAATACCAGGCTTCGCCGGTTTCAAGCGTTCGTTTGAGCGCTTCTGCATTCATGTAACCGACCATCAGAACTTCGCCGGACTTATGTTCTGTTACCACGGCAACGATAAGTCCGTCAGCGTCGTACTTGGGCATCAGAAGATCGCCCGTTTCGACCGTTTCCTTGTCGCTGCGCTCGGAAAAAACGATGTCAGTCATGAGAAAAGCCCTTGTCAGAAAAATTCCGGCAAGGGCCTTGGTGTCAAATGCCCTTGCCGCGCACCAGAGACATGAATTTGGCCTGCTCGGCCGGGTCGTCCTGGAATACTCCGGTAAACTGGGTGGTAATTGTTGAGACGCCTTGTTTCTGAACGCCGCGCATGGTCATGCATTGATGTTCAGCTTCCAGCATCACGGCCAGTCCCCGCGGCGCCAGGGCATCGTCAATGACCGATGCGATCTGTGCCGTCAAGTTTTCCTGTGTTTGCAGACGCTTTGCAAAAATGTCGACAACGCGGGCGAGCTTCGAAAGGCCAACAACGCCTTCGGCCGGATAGTAGGCAATGTGGGCCTCGCCGATGAACGGCAGCATGTGATGTTCGCAATGCGAATGGAAGGGGATGCCCCTCACAAGTACAATGTCCTTGTATCCCCCGACATCCTCGAAAGTACGCTCAAGATGTTCGGCAGGATCTTCAAAATACCCGCTGTAAAGCTGGCTCAGTGCCTTGGCGACCCGTTTTGGAGTTTCTACCAGACCTTCACGGTCCGGATCATCCCCAGTCCAGGCAAGAATGGTTCGCACTGCCGCTTCAACTTCCTCACGATTTGGCCGGTGCAATTGATCCGGCGATTTTCTTTCAAACGGTTTTTCAACCGGCTTGAGGACAGCATCCATGGGGATCCTCGCAAAATTACCCGTTTCACTCGTCATACGGCGCTTGCCTGTGCACAGATCAAAGGGACGGCCCTCTATTTTCTATTGAAGCCGGGTCCATTATCATACTCCACACAAAAAGCGAACGCACAGTTTCTGAGCGGGTTTAGTCGGTATCAAACGTGCATCCATCACGCATAATTTCCAACTGCGACCACTCTGCCCCTTGCGAAATTGCCGTGGCGACTGATCTATATATATGAAAGCACCATGCCATCAATGTGGCACGCGATCACTGGCTTTCACGAAGAGGCGAGAATGCTGGACGACATTTACAACGCAAAGATCCTTGAACTTGCAGGTAATATCCCACGGATCGGCCGTCTTGAGCATCCTCACGCCACCGCAAAGGCCCATTCAAAACTTTGTGGGTCAACCGTTATTGTGGATCTTTGTGTCGAAGACGGTGTAGTGACGGATTTTGCCCATGACGTAAAAGCCTGCGCATTGGGTCAAGCCTCTTCCTCGATCATGGCGCGTCATGTCATTGGCGCCAGCACCGATGAATTGCGTGATATTCGCGACACGATGCGAGCCATGCTGAAGGAGGGAGGCGAAGCGCCGGCCGGACGTTTTGAAGATCTTAAATTTCTCGAGCCAGTGCGTGAATATAAGGCCCGTCATGCCTCGACGCTTTTGACCTTTGATGCCGTTGTCGACGCCCTTGATCAAATCGAGGCCAAGGTGGGTCAGGACAGTGTGGTTGCTTAAGGGCAATCACATGCGCTGACATGTGTTCACCAGTCTCTCCCGACAAAGAAACCTCCCAACCGCTCACGGTGCCCGGCCGCATAGCGATCGGCTTGATCTGGATTTACCGCCACTCTCTTTCCCTGGTCATGGGGCGATCCTGCCGATACGCGCCGACATGCTCGGACTACACCGAGCAGTCAATCAGGCGTTATGGTTTCTGGGCAGGCGGGTGGGTCGGTTTGTCACGCATTCTCAGATGCAATCCCTGGGGGGCATCCGGATTTGATCCAATCCCGGATGCCTTGCCTCAAGATGCGAGTTGGTGGTGTCCCTGGCGATACGGTCGGTGGACTGGACGTCATATTCCGGATGACCATCGCCTGAACTGACGGCTCAATTCGCCTCGTATGAATCCGAAGTCTGACTTTTCAGGATACGCATTCGCCATTTCTGCAGCCAATTGAGAGTTTCCAGCCAAAGGTCAGCCCCATGGCGGAAAGGACAATTGCAGCAGCGCCGATCAGTTGAGGAACCTGCAACTGATGGCCGAAAGCGACGTAATCGACCAGGATCGCGACAATCGGATAGAGGAACGAAAACGCGCCTTGCAAATAGGTCGGCAGTTTCTGGACCGCGCCATACATCAAAACATACATGATGCCGGTATGGACGATGCCAAGGGTTGCAAGTGCAGCCCAGGCTGCCCCGGACTGTGGCAAAGCCGACCAGCTTACAAACGGTGCAAGCATCAAGATGCCCACGCTGACCTGGATCAGAGCGATCAACTGAGGCGGTGTACCAGTCAGTTTTTTCGTGAGAAGAGCGGCTACCGCCCAGAAAAACGCCGCTGACAAGGCCAGGGCAATCCCAAGTGCATAATTGGAACCGATATAGTCGGCCGTTGCAGGTTTGGCCAGAATGATCAACAGGACGCCGAAGAATGCGAACGCAAGCCAACCAAGTTTTGCCGAAGAAATACGTTCCCTCAGGAACAAGGCTCCAAAACCCACCAATATGAAAGGCTGGGTGTTGTAAACGGCGGTAGCGACCCCGATAGATGCTTCGCCATACGCACTGAACAACATCGCCCAATTCACGACGATCGCGAATCCGCCGAGCACGGCCATCAAAAGCGTCTTGAGTGTCAGCTGGCCCCGCAGCAAGCCCTGGGCCGAGCAAATGACCAGCAATGTGAGGGCGCCAAAGGCGCAGCGCCAGAAAACGACATCAATTGCGCCTTCTCCTGACAGGACAACGAACAGGCCGATGGTTCCCAGAATTGTCATGGCCGCCGTCATTTCTGCCGCGCCGCGGAGAGTTTTGTCCACTCTAGCCTCCTTTGGTTCTGACACTACCAAGGATGGCAAAGTGAATAGACGGAATATATAATGGAAATTAGGTTCATGTTATTTCTGATCTTGTTAAGTAAGGTTTTTTGTCAAAAAAGGTGAAGAAAATAAAGTTGGATGCGGCGGACAGAAAAATCGTTGAGGCTTTGATTTCCGATGCGCGTATGTCATTGAAAGACCTCGCTGCGCATGCGGGCCTGTCTTCGCCGGGTGTTTCGGAGAGGCTCCGCCGATTGCAAGATCGTGGCATCGTGCGCGGTTTTTCAGCAGAGGTCGATTTGAAAGCGCTGGGCTACAGTCTCCAGGCAATCGTGCGGATCCGTCCATTGCCGGGAAAATTGCACATTGTGCAGCAGCTCATTCAAGACATCCCCGAGTTTTGCGAATGCGACAAGGTGACGGGTGAAGACTGTTTTGTTGCGCGTCTTGCAGTTCCGAGCATCGAAGACCTTGATGGCATCCTCGACAAAATTTCAGACAAGGCGGAAACAAGCACCTCTATCGTGAAGTCGCAGCCGATCCGGCGGCGGCCACCGCCCTTGGTCATTGATCGCGATAGCGATTGAAATGGGTGGTGCTAGACCAAAGCCTGCTCTGATAACCTATTGCCGGCATACCGCCACTGAATAAGCCTCTACCTAGCGGAAAGGGTTGCCGATCCGGTCTGAATCCCCTATCAGCAGGCGATCCAAATACCTTTGAAAAGCTTACCTGCCTTGTCTGCAGGAGTGAGCAGGAGAAAAAAGATGATCCAACTGACTTTCCCCGACAATTCCGTGCGCGAATACGAAGCCGGCACAACTGGCCTGGCAATCGCCGAAGGCATTTCCAAGTCGCTCGCCAAGAAGGCGGTCGCAATGACGCTGGACGGGGAGCTGAAAGATCTTTCAGATCCGATCGATGCCAACCATCAGATTGAAATCGTAACTCGCGAAGATCCGCGTGCGCTTGAGCTAATCCGGCATGATGCAGCCCACGTCATGGCCGAGGCCGTTCAGGAGTTGTGGCCAGGAACCCAGGTGACCATCGGTCCGGTCATCGAGAATGGCTTCTACTACGATTTCAAACGCGTCAAACCGGATACCAACGAAGACTGGCCTTTCCATCCGGAAGAGCTGCCTGTCATCGAAAAAAAGATGCGTGAGATCATCGGTCGCGGCGCTCAGTTCACCAAGGAAATCTGGAGCCGCGAAGACGCAAAAACTTTCTTTGCCGCGAAGGGTGAGCACTACAAGGTCGAGCTGATCGATGCCATTCCCGAAGATCAGGAGCTCCGGATCTACAAGCAGGGGCAATGGCTGGATCTGTGTCGCGGACCGCATATGGCGTCAACAAAGCAGATCGGCGATGCGTTCAAACTGATGAAGGTTGCCGGGGCTTATTGGCGCGGTGATTCCAACAACGAAATGTTGTCCCGCATCTACGCAACAGCCTGGCAAAATGAGAAGGAGCTGAAAGGCTACCTTCGCATGCTGGAAGAAGCGGAAAAGCGCGACCACCGCAAGCTCGGACGCGAAATGGATCTGTTCCATTTCCAGGAAGAGGGACCTGGCGTCGTTTTCTGGCATCCAAAGGGCTGGGACATGTTCCAGAACCTGATTGCCTATAAACGCCGTGTGCTGCGAGACACTTATAAGGAAGTGAATGCACCGCAGGTTCTGCACACTTCGCTTTGGGAAACATCCGGCCACTGGACCTGGTACAAAGAGAACATGTTCTCGGTGCAGTCCGCTGACCCTGAAGCCGAGGACAATCGTGTCTTTGCCTTGAAGCCGATGAACTGCCCAGGGCACGTGCAAATCTTCAAACACGGCTTGAAAAGCTATCGTGACCTGCCGTTGCGCCTTGCCGAATTTGGTGTGGTGCACCGCTATGAACCGTCCGGCGCCCTACATGGGTTGATGCGCGTTCGAGGGTTTACGCAAGATGATGCTCACGTCTTCTGCACCGAAGAACAGATGGCCGACGAATGCATGAAGATCAATGATCTCATTCTCTCGGTCTATAAGGACTTCGGATTTGACGAGATTGTTGTCAAGCTGTCGACCCGTCCAGAAAAACGTGTTGGCACCGATGAAGCCTGGGATCATGCCGAAACGATCATGGCCGATGTGCTGAAGCGGATCGAGGCGGAGTCCGAAGGACGGGTGAAAACCGATGTTCTACCAGGTGAGGGCGCATTCTACGGTCCGAAGTTCGAATACACCTTGCGAGATGCGATCGGCCGTGAATGGCAGTGTGGTACCACGCAGGTGGATTTCAACCTGCCTGAGCGCTTCGGTGCGTTCTATGTCGATAATAACGGCGAAAAGAAAACACCGGTCATGATCCACAGAGCGATCTGCGGGTCGATGGAACGCTTCCTAGGCATCTTGATCGAGAACTATGCCGGACACTTTCCGCTCTGGTTTGCACCCTTGCAGATCGTGGTTGCGACTATTACTTCAGAGGCCGATGCTTACGGGCAGGAGGTTGCCGATCTTTTGAAGTCGAAAGGGCTGAAAGTCGAAACAGACTTCCGGAATGAAAAGATCAATTACAAGGTTCGCGAACATTCGCTTGCCAAAGTTCCGGTAATCATTGTCTGCGGCATGCGTGAAGCGGAAGAAAAGACGGTAAATATACGCCGCCTGGGTTCCAAGGACCAGAAGGCCATGGGACTGGAGGAGGCGGTTGCAGCCTTCGTCGAGGAAGCAACACCGCCGGATCTTCGCTAGTGCGTTGTCTCCTAACTAGGAGATTCTAACAGCTTGCACATTGCCCTTACGCTGGGGTATCCCCTGGGGCAATGTGCTGTCACATTGTTGAAACGGAGCTTCTGGTATTGGGTTTCTGATTTACCAGGGTTCCATCAGGTTCAAGACAACGGCCGTGAACTACGCTGAATTCAGTTACGCAAATCCCGAGCACCCGCCGCTGAAGCGGTGGACCATACGTGCCATTGAGGGATTGTCGGGACGTCGCAAGCTTGTCGACCTTTATGAAGTGTGGAAACACACTATGGTCGGGACGTCCGACTACATCTGGAGCGATTTGCTTGGACTGATCAATCTGGATGTCGCCGTTACCGATGGCGAATGGCCGCCGAAGAACCTTCCCCAAGGACCGCTGGTCCTGATTGCGAACCATCCCTACGGCATTGGCGATGGTCTGGCGATCCTGGCGCTTGCTGAACAGCTGGACCGGCCCTTCAAGATCCTCATCAACAACGAGTTGTTGAAGGTTCCCGAAGTCCGGCCATTTTCTCTGCCCGTTGATTTTGAAGAAACCAAGCAGGCTCTGAAAACCAACATGCAGACACGAAAAGAAGCGCTGAAGTTGCTTCAGGAAGGTACGACAATCATCGTGTTCCCCGGTGGTGGTGTCGCGACCGCAGCCAAGCCGTTCGGCCGTGCTGAAGAACTGCCCTGGAAAACATTTACGGCCAAGATGATCCGATCATCGCGGGCGACTGTTCTACCGCTCTATTTCGCGGGGCAGAATTCCTGGTTGTTTCATCTGGTCAGCAAGTACTCGCTGACGTTGCGACTGTCGCTGCTGGTGCGTGAGTTCAGGCGCATTCTCGGGACGGTGATCACGGCACGGGCCGGAAGTCCGATTTCCTACGAAACCATGTCAGGTTTCAAGGATCAGAAGGAAGTCATGGATTTTCTTCAGACCAAGGTATTGGAGATGGGGCCTGGCGACAGCGTTGGCAAACTGCTCGGGCGACGCGATTAGGAAGCGCACTGCCGATGACCGACCTTCATTAAGATCGGTTTTGATGTTCAGTTGTTGATCGTTGCTTGCTGAGACGACAATTCACTGACTGATGTGACCACTTCAACTTCCCGGTCTTCACCGGGAGTGACTTCGAATGTGTGAAGATAGGTCCGGCCGTTGTTGCGCGCGAGTGCTTCATACTCTCCAGCCGCCAGTACGAAGTCGGGGAAAGCCCCGGTCGCTTCAACGACAACATCTCCGCCGGGGCTCAGGACGGACCAGGTGGTGTTGGCAATTGCCTCACCGCCGCGTTCGTTGACGAGTTTCAGCGTAATACCCGCAGCCTTATGGAAGATCGTCGCTTCGGTCAGTTTTCCAGGCAGAACCTGGACATCGGCACGAACCACAGCATTGACGTCACCGTAGCGGCTGACGACATGATAAGTGTCGGCATTCAGACGGACAATCGAACCGGGCTTTACATTACTGGCAATAAGATCCCGTTCGCCGCGTTCATCAAACTCCAGTCCATACACGTCGAAAGAAACGGGTTTGCCATCAATCGTTTCACCGTCCTTGAGAGATGCTCCGAACTTGATGCCGCCTGCATTCAGCGTCACCATCTTTGACTGGACTTCCTTACCAATCATGATCCTGTTGGTGGATTGGGCATAGCCGTAGGCGGTGTGGATGAGATAGGAGCCCGGCTCGAGGCGAAACTCCGCGTCACCGCCCTTGTGTGTTGCCACAAGTTGCAGCCGTCCATCCGTATTTGTTGTCTCGGAATAGATCCGCCAGATCAGGCCATCATAGAGTGGCTTAGCGTCAGCGGTGAGCTTGGCCATAAGATAGAGCGCGCCTTCCTGAAGACCGCTTGCGACGTCTGTCGCCGAGGATCTCGTCGGAGCATATGGGCTAGGAAGTATTACGTCCGAAAACAGCGGCTCGGGTTCACGGTCGAGCAAATTAATGATCGGGTTCTCAACGGGTGCGTTGGGGTCCGGTTTCATGGCCGGAGGCATAGGAGCGTCTTGAGTCTGTGCAAAAGCGGAACTGCTAACAAACAGGAGCGACATGCAAACAAGCATCGCTTGCGCTGCCGCTGCTACAGGTTTCTTCAAACCGTACACACCTGAGACAATAAGTGTTTTTAACATGCCCGTTTCATTATCTTTTTGACTCGACGTGTTTTACCAGTCTTTTGCATTTTATTCCAATCGCAGATGCCGGTCGGGACCAAAGCTGCTGCGCCAATGCCTTTTTTTGTTGGAGCTTGGGAGAGCGGTCCATTTCAATCCGCCGAAAACGCCAACAAAAAGCAGCGGATTTTTATTCAATAAACCGGATTGAATTTCGGCCCCTAATGGGACTTAAATTCGGGCGAATTCAAGACGTTTCAGATAGAAGTTGACATTTGCGGCTAATCAATTAGTTGATAGTTGCAAATGAAACTATCTCAGCAGGATAAGTTCATGCCCAATCAAGACACAATGTCGCCGGAAACTCTCTCGTTTCTGCGGCAAAGAAGGTCTCATCCTTCTGTTACAATGTCGTCTCCCGGACCAGACGACGACCGGATTCAGGACATGTTGACAATCGCTGCACGCGTTCCGGACCACGGCAAACTGAATCCTTGGCGCTTCGTTCTTTATGCGGGCGAGCAGGGTGAAGCTATCGGAACCTGGTTGGCTGCGCGCTATGAGAGCCTTAACGGGCCACTTGACGGCGAGCAGCGTCAGAAGGAGTTGAGCCGATTCACCCGTGCACCGCTCGTCATCGGCGTCATTAGCACCGCAGCCGTACATCCGAAAATACCCATTTGGGAGCAGCAGCTTTCGGCCGGCGCGGTGTGCATGAACCTTGTGACGGCGGCCGCCGCATCAGGATTTGTTTCGCAATGGTTGACCGAATGGTTCGCGTTTGACGAAGAGGCAAGCCGGTATTTGGGCGCCGGTGACAATGAGCGGTTTGCGGGTTTCGTGCATATCGGTACGGCGACGCAACCTCCCGTTGAGCGTCAACGCCCTGATCTTTCACAATTGATCTCCAACTGGACACAAGCAGACTGACCATATGTTTTACGATACCGAGAAAAACGATCACGGCCTGCCACATAATCCGTTCAAGGCAATTGTTGCGCCTCGGCCAATCGGCTGGATTTCTTCACAGGACAAGGGTGGCCGTACAAATTTAGCGCCTTACAGTTTCTTCAACTGTGTATGTGACCGGCCGCCGATCGTTTTGTTTTCCTCATCCGGCTACAAGGACAGCGTCGCAAACGTCGATACCACCGGCGAGTTCGTCTGCAATATGGCGAGCTGGGATCTCAAGGACGAAATGAACCTGTCCTCGGCGGCTGTGCCACATGAGACGTCGGAATTCGATCTGACGGGCCTTGAAATGGCGCCTTCACGCCTGGTTGGTCCGCCAAGAGTGGCCAAGGCGGTTACCGCGCTGGAGTGCAAGCACTTGCAGACCCTTCAAATGAAGGGACTTGATGGCGAGGAGGCCGACAGCTGGGTGGTATTCGGTCAGGTCGTTGGTGTTCACATCGACGACAGTATCATTGTCGACGGGAGGGTGGATGTTACGCGGTACAAACCGCTCTCGCGGCTCGGTTACATGGACTATGCGGTCATCGAGAAAGTGTTTGAGATGGGGCGTCCCAAGACCTGAAGTCGCAACTATTGTTTGAAAAAGGCGCAGGCTGCAGCGGCGCCTTTTTCATTTCCGGTTGCCGACTCACGCAAAGGAGCGCTATCAGGCTTGAGTTGAGTCGAAGATTTGAGCTGGATATCCAAAGAAAACTCTAGGTTTTTGCTGAATTTCCACATGTACCGACGCCAATTTCAGCGGAACTGCTCAACTTTGTCAGAAAAAGCCGAAGTCAGAAGTTGTAAGCACACTTGGCTGTGACTTGTTAAGGTTTTGTTAACCTTTTCGGCGCGAAAGTTAACAAAGTAATAAATCAGTTCCGTCGAGGAGACAGGGTCATGCATGTCGCTGACACTACCTCGGTCGCGTCTCGGATCGAGCTTGCGTTTCAGTCTGCGAGTACTTCAACAGGTACGTCATTCGACTATCTGGTAAAGACGGCCGCGCGAGAGTCGTCTTTCAATCCGTCTGCGAAGGCCAAGACTTCGAGTGCGACAGGTCTGTTTCAGTTCATTGAATCCACCTGGTTGGAAACAATGAAGGAAGCTGGACCCAAGCATGGATTGGAAAACTACTCTGAACATATCAAGCGGTCCAAAAGCGGGAAGTACTACGTAAGCGATGCCAATATGCGCCGCGAAATCCTGGATCTGAGAAAGGATCCGGAAATCTCGTCGATGATGGCCGGTGCTTTGACGCAAAAGAATTCTCAATACCTTGAGCAGAAGATCGGTCGATCGCCTACGGACGGCGAGCTCTACATGGCGCACTTCCTGGGTGCGCACGGTGCCAGCAAGCTCATAGATGCGACCAACGCCAATCCAAACACGCGTGCGGATTCTGTCTTCTCAGCTCAGGCCAGAGCCAACAAGCCGATCTTCTATAATCGGAACGGTACGGCACGGTCGATGCAGGAAGTTTACGAAGTCATCGTTTCAAAACATGATGCCGTAACGATGATTGCCGAGGTGAGTGGGAAGAAAAACCTGAGGACATCCGGAGCGTTGACACAGGTGGCAACCCTGCCGAATGCCAAACCTGTCCAAAATCTTCCCTCCCTCAATCTGCAGCAGATCGATCACCTTGCCGGAGACCCGGCTGCTGCCTTCGCGATGCGGGGCAAACCGCAAATTGCGCCGCAGCTTGCCGCGTTTGAGCAGGGCGTTCCAGCACTTCCCGAGAACAACCCGGTCGAGCTTGCAAAGGCAAAGCTGTCGATACCGGATAGCCTGACGGGTGAAACGAACCAGGCCTCGCCGAGCGCTGTCTTCTTGCAGGAGCAGGTTGTTGCAGCAGCAGGTGCCAGACCGGCTCCGCACGACCCGAAAGACGCCTCGATAAACCCTTCCAATGGAGAGGCCGCCAATTCACGTGTGTTGTCAGCCTTCCAGGCCGCCGAAACCTTGAACCCGTTTGAGGCCCTGTTCCGAAACGACGAAGCTTCTAAACAAGCCGGTGTCAATCCGAGATTCGCCTCAGCATTTGCGGCCGTTGAGGAAGCGGAGCGCTTCAGTGCATTGTCAGGCACATCGAACCAGGTCGCTGCCCAGGAGCTGGCCTTGGCCGACCAGGGTGGACCGTTGGATTTGACCCGCTTTTTGAGGCTCAAGGCGGAGGAAGAGCAAAAAGACCTCCTGCCACCGGCGTGAAGATGCTGGTTATTGTCAAAATTATGGTGAACCGATCGTTAAGCCTTTGATGTCAGGATGTATCTGACACTTGGGAAGATTGTTTTACCGCCATGACCGTACACGACATTCTGCAGCTGAACGATGACAATGACTGCACCTTGGACATTCAGGCCGCGCAAGAGTTTGCGCAGCGATATCTGGACGCCGAAATGGGCAGCCAGGAGCGGACCAGTATGGCTGCCGCACTGACAATTCTGCTGGATGACCCCAGCCGGTCTGTCCGAAAGGCGATCGCGAATATTCTCGCGTCCAGCGAACATGCGCCCGGTCATGTCATCCGTTGCCTGGCCAGCGATGTCGACGAAGTCGCAATTCCCATATTGAAGTCGTCGCCTATGCTTTCGGAAGCGGAGCTTGTCGACCTTCTTGCTGAGGGCAGCGATGCCGTTCAGTGTGCAATCGCTTCGCGGAGCGATCTGTCGGCAAGCATCAGCGCAGCCATCTGCGAGGTCGGCAGTGAGCCGGCATGCCGTTCCTTGCTTCAAAATACCAACGCACATGTTCTTCAATCGTCGCTTTTAAGGCTTGCCCAACGTTTTGAAGATCGGCCGGATATTTGCGATCAACTTCTGCGAACCCGCGATCTGCCGTTGGCAATGCGTTACGAGCTGCTGATGCGTCTTGCAGAAAATCTGGATGATCATCCGATCGTGCTGGAAAGGGTGCCTGAGAACCAGCGGCATACTTTCTTGAGCGATGCAGAAGACAAGGTCGTGCTCCGGCTTGCGCTCGAAGCGGGCGTTGAAGACCTGCCGGAGTTTGTCGAGCATCTGCGTGTGAATGAAAAACTGACCACACGACTTTTGCTGCGTGCGGTCTGCTGTGGTCGGTTAAGGTTCTTCGCTGCGGCGCTGGCCAATTTGGGGCAGGTGCCTTTGCCGAGGCTTTGCAGGCTTTTGATGACCGTTCGCCGGTCCGCATTGCAGGCCGTGCTTCGCAAGGCTGGCCTTCCACTCAGATCTCACAGTGCGTTCCTGTTGGCTATCGACGTTGCGCGCAAGGCCGAAGCTGATTTCACTTATGATCTGGCTTTGGATGAGGCCCGGATGCTGACCGAAACACTTCTTGCTGAAATGCAGGACGGTTCGCTTGGCGCGGATGAAGACGTCACGGCATTCCTGCGCCGGTTCGCGATTGACGTAGCGAGGCTTGAAGCAAGGTTGCTGGTCAAAAACAGCGGTTTGGCCATTACTGCCGCGGCGTGATCCTTCAATTGTTTCTATTGCCAGAAACACTTTCTTGGAAGATTGGCTTGTGAAGTGCAGTGGGCGCTTCGCCCGCATGGATGCGTGTAGTAGCGGCTGTCACTTCCCGGTCGTCGCCTAGCACGATAGCGAAATGAATCGGCCGTGGGATCGCTGGGGCAGCTGCTTGCTGATTTTGTCGTTTTCTCATTTTTTCTTGTCTCGGGTTTGCTAAAAGCTGGCTCCTTTACAGCAACGCACTTACCATTCTTTAGCTCCTGCGAGCGTCCGCACACCAGTGGGCAAACACGGCCTTTTGACTGAGTTAGTTTTTCCAAAGAGTCGGGACTTGGATCCAAAGAGGAAAACTCGAATCCTGCTTCCTTCGTATAGGTCTTAAGGGCGTTTTTGCTGCGTTTGCCCCAAATTCCGTCTACCTGACCGACAGAGCACCCAAGACGATTCAACTCGATCTGCATGGCTCTTGCCAATTCTTTGGTGTCCGTCTGCTTCTCTGAAAACTCGACTTGTGGCGCTTGGGGTGCATTCAGTGCCGGAAGGCTTGCAACTTGATGTGTGCTTTCAATAGGTGCAGCAGGCGACAACGGTTCTGCGGGACCTGAACCTTGCGACGGAGCACTTAGCGCTTTCTCTTGTAAATGTGCGATGTTCTGTTTCTTAAGCGCGGCGATTTTTAATCTCGCTAAATGCGCATAGACACCCTCGGGGTACTTGCCGAGGTAGCTCTCAAACATCGCTGGTTCGATGGCATTTTGAATAGATTGCCAATAAGCGACTTCTATTGCGTCTCTTTGGTTGTCGTGTGCTCTGATTTCGTCTGCTTTTTGGTCTTTGATTTCTTGAATACGAAGATTTGCGATCTCTGCAAATTGGCCCTCGGGATATCGCTTCAGATAAGACTTGAAATACGCAGCGGATTTGCTGTCTTTGATCGAATTCCAAAAGGTTAGTTCGACTTGTGGATCCACTTTGGGTTCAATTGGAATTTGCGGATCTTGTTGTCTCAAAATGACTTCACCTGTGAGTGAAGAGTTCTCCCATGGTACCTGTTTGCCGTTTGTTGCGGCCAACACATCACGGCGAACTAGAACGAGCTCACGCGTGATATCAAGTCCGGGTGTACCAAGGTGCTTCAACAATGAATTCGTAAAGGGGCTGTTGGCACCGCGACCATCCAGAGCAACGTTTCCAGGCTGGGTTGCGAAGGAAATTAATGTGCCCACGCCAGACCCAATTTTTGCCAGTCCTTTGCCGACTGACCCGGATCGTGTACCCATCGATCGAGCGAGGTTTTCCGCAAGAGGATTGTCGCGGCAAGCATCAAGAAAAACGAGGTTCACACTGGCGCTGCGCTCCATTGCGCTCAGGATCAGGTCGGCTGGCATCGCCTCGAATTCAAGATCTAGATAGGAACCAAGTTGGGCGTCGGTCGGCACAAGATAGTTGGATCCGTTAACCTGCAAACCATGCCCAGCGTAGAAGAACAAAGCTAGGTCGGCTCCCTTAAGATTTTTTACAAAAGAATGAATAGTGGTTCGCATCTCGGTGAGGCTCAGATCGATGCCGGTCGTTACTTCAAAGCCGAGGCTTGTAAGCTTCCTGCTCATGCCATCTGCATCGTTCTTGGGGTTCTGAAGCCGAGGGACGTTCTGATAGTCTGAATTCCCAATGACCAAGGCCACACGCCGCTCGGCGAAAGCAGACCCAAGAAGCAAAACAAAATAAAAAAATATTGTCAGAAAGTGCTTCAAAAGCGCGCCTCCCATAAGCATTAAAGCTTATTGGGCGGGTTTATTTGTGTCAAATTCCGGGCGTTGTGCCAATCAGTCTTCGTTTGTCTTGGTCGGGAACTGTGCGAGATAGGCGTCGGTGACGCTTTGAAGTGTTTCCAGGAGCGCTACGCCGGTTTTGTTGTCATCGTTCTTAGCGCCTTCCATGACCATAGCCCGGATCGCTTCGACATAACGTCCGGCAAGTTCGGTCGGCAAGGAGTCAGGCGAGGGTACGTTCTCAATCAGCTGGCAAAAGCCAGCTGCGACCTGCCCAACGAGCGGAAAACCGAGTGTCAGGGCCTGACCCTTGATGTTATGTGCCGCCTGAAAAAGTGGCTCGATGGTTTCTTCTGAAATCCCGTTGGCCTGAACGTTTTCCCAAGCGCCGTTAAGCGCTACGGTCTCGTTGTCCATCCATCCGCCAAAGTGAGAGGACAGACGGTTCAATGCTGCTTCGGCTGCCTTGACCGGGTCAAACTTTTTGGCCTCGCGGGGAGATAGTTCCCGAACCTTGCTGCGCAGATCCGTCGGTGGCGACACGATCTCGTAATTCTGATCTTTGGCGTCGTTAGCCATTGCAGCGTTCGTCCTTGTCGCGATGCCGGCAAATGATACCCGCAAGTATGGGCATTCATACTTAACAGTCAGTTGCCGTTCTGGCGCGAAACAGAAGAATCCCCGTCAATAGCGGAACATCTCCGTCAGAATTCGTTCATCCCAGCCGTGATCGGAATCGAACATGATCACGCCCACGGCTTCTGTCGATTCACACACTGACACGTGGGTGACGTGGCGGATTTCGGTATGATCCGCCGAGGCGCTGACCGGCCTCTTTTTGGGATCCAGGATTTCGATGTCGACCCGCGCCCGATTTGGCAAAAGTGCACCACGCCAGCGGCGGGGCCGAAAGGCACTGATCGGGGTCAAGGCCAGGAGTTGCGCGGTTATCGGGAGGATCGGCCCGTGCGCGGACAAGTTATAGGCAGTGCTGCCTGCCGGTGTCGCGACCAGAATGCCATCGCAGATCAATTCTTCCAGACGCAACCGGGCATCTACGGAGACCTTCAGGCGTGCTGCTTGAGAAGTTTGCCGCAGCAGTGACACTTCGTTGATCGCCTGGGCTTTGTGGATCGTCCCATCATTCGCTGTCGCGGTCATTTCCAGCGGACGGATGGTTGTCACGTCAGCTTTTGATAGCCGTTCAAGCAGTTGATCTTCGCGGTACTCATTCATCAGAAAACCGACAGAGCCACGGTTCATGCCGTAGATAGGTTTGCCACTGCCCATGTGCTCATGGAGCGTTTGCAGCATAAGGCCGTCACCGCCAAGGGCGACTATGACGTCGGCATCATGAGCCGGTACACCGCCGTAGCGCGCTGACAGATCTTCCTGTGCCTTTTGTGCTTCCTCGGTGTCGCTGGCAACAAAGCCAAGTTTCGCCATAGAAACAGGTCGATGACTGGAAGATTGCGGAATATGTGAGGAATGGTTCATTGGCCCAAATAACTAAGCGTCAAGGCGGCGTAGACCCGCTTTGCGAAATCGTGTCAGACGAAAATCGGACTTTACCTTACCCGGCTTTTTGAGAAGCGGTAGCGAAATTTTCTCAGTTCTGGCTTTCGTTTGAAGACTTTACTGCCGGATCGACTGTGCAGCTTGGATTTTTCAGAAGGTCCTGCCATTCCAGAAAAGGAACAATGACGGACCGTTCCTCGTTGAGTTTTGCAGACATGACACCTGCAACCCTGGGGCCTTTTTCCGTTTCCACAAGGAATGGTCCACCAGATGCCCCACTCTCTGAAGGGCAATTGGTAACCCAGCTGTCTTCCCTTGTTCCAAGAACCTTGCAGTCCTTCACCAGTGTTGGCAGATACCGTCGGCTACGGCGATATCCAGCAGATTGAAAGCGTGTTTCTTTCGATAGAGATTTGGCCTCAGCGATCTCAAGAGGTGCAATCGGGTGAAGGTCGCTCCTTTGCTTCAGCACGATGAGGCCGATGTCAAATCTCACATCGCGCAGCTGTGGTTGCTTCTTGGGCTGGTATCCCTTTGCGGTCAATAGACAGGCGGCCTCCAACCGTGCCGCAAATTCGTCCCGGCGCACACCGGCGATGAAAAGGACGTCTTTCGTTGGAAATGGCTTGAGGGTTCGCTTGTCGTAAAAGCAATGTGCGGCTGTGAGGACAAGGTTGGGTGCAATCAGGGTGCCGGTGCACATGGAGGTGGTTCTGTAACCGGCGACATTGACCCGCCCGATAGAAGGCCAGGGGTCTTCCTTGCTGTCGATGACCTCAAGTCTTCGATCCGTTTGTGCAAAGGAAGCCGGTATGGCAAGACCAGTTGCAATCAACAGAACAAATGCGAGCGGAGTGAACCGAAACGGCTTTTGAAATGCGTTCAATTTCCGCAAGAAAAATCTTGTCATGGTTGATCCTGTTCGAGGGCATCTTGGACAAGACGCCTTAACGGGACTTGAATTCAAACCGCGCGGCCTGTTTTTCAGGAGGCACCGGCAAATGCGCCCTCGCTCAGACCGTTTTGTGCTGCTGAAAAGTGGCCCAACGCGAAAGTGGCCTCGTGCCGTTGATTGAAAATTCGGGAACCTTTCAGCGTGAAAGAGCACCGGGCATTTATTCGCGCTCAAGTGAAACAATCAAGTCCGGCAAGTCCGCAACCGTATCGATTACGTGATCCGCGCCGGCTGACTTCAGTTTTTCAGTTGCAAAGCCTCTTAGAGCCTCAATCTCCGGATCTGACAGCTCGGCAAGCTGATCCGCGGTCTTTCCCGCATAGTTCCCGGACAAAGCAAGCCCGACCGTAACGCATCCTGCCGAAACGCCTTCAGCTATCCCTGGTTCGGTATCGTCCACTTTTATGACCGCACCTGGCGGATAGGCCACAAGATCCACAAAGCATTGATACATGCCGAGTGGACCGGGTCTTCCTTCTGGTAGATCATCAGAGCACACCAGATTGTCCGGTTCATAACCTTGCGCGGCCGCCACAGGAATAACCCGTTCCATAATCGAACGCGTATAGCCGGTGGTTGAGCCTATCTTGAGGCCTTTGTCGCGAAGAGTTTTTACCACGTCGGCCGCGCCGGGGACGAGATCTGCATAATCTGCCACGACTTCTTCGTTCATCGGGACAAAAACCTCATAGACCCTATCGACATCAGCATCAGTTGGCATCTGGCCGAACCTGTTGTTCCACTGTGCGGCGATTTCAGGGTCGTCCATCATTGAGCGAATGTGATCCCACTTGGGTTTGCCCATAGGTTCACGTGCCTGTTCGATTGATGCATTTATCCCGAAGTGTTCAAACGCCTTGATAAAGACGCCCATCGGGGCGAAGGATCCGAAATCGATCATTGTGCCAGCCCAATCGAACACAACGGCTTTGAATTTACTCATGTCTTTTCCTGCGCTGCGCGAGCCGGCAGTGGTTTCGCCGTCAATGGTCGCCAACGACCCTTTTCTGTGTAGTTGCTACTGGTCTTATTAGCTGTCTCATATGTCGCTGCTGCGACGGAGAAGCCTTAGATTTCCCATGCCCTTCACACGCCCAGATTTGCAATCGGAGCTCGGGCCGTGCCGGCTTTTTCAAGATGGTGTGCGACCCTCAAGGCCAGATCTTCCCGCCAGGCGGGCGCTATCAGCTGAACGCCGATGGGCAAGTCTTCGCCATCCAGCCAAATAGGCACAGTGACAGCCGGAAGGCCGATAAAGGAAATCGGCTGGGTAAAGATACCGATGTTAGGGCGTGCCGGGACTGTTTCGCCGTTGAGCGTGAAAGTTTTTGTGCCTGAGGGGAGTGCTTGAAAGGGCGTTGCTGGGGCGATCAGAATGTCGACCTTGTCAAAAAGGCCGTGCATCATGTCGCGGAACCAGCTGCGAAAGCGTTGAGCTTGCTGGACCCAGATCGCTGGCACCATAGTACCAGCAAGAAATCTGTCCCGCGTCTCGGGGTCAAAATCCTGTGGTCGTTCACGGATCCGATTGAGATGTAATGTCGACCCTTCCGCGGCGGTGATTACATACGCCGCCGCCCGTGCCCTCGCTGCCTCGGGAATATCGATTTCGTGGCTTGCCCCCAAGGCTTTTGCGACCAGATCGACTGCGTCAAGCGCAGCAGGCAGGAGATTTTCGCGAAAGTAACCTCCCGCGACTGCCACTCTCAGCTGGTCGACACCTTCGTTCAATCGTTGATGCGTCTCGATTTCAGGGTGGTCCGTTTGTGCAGGGTCAGCCCGATCCAGCCCCTGAAGCACATCAAATATCAAAGCCAGATCTTCCGCAGAGCGGGTGAGGGGCCCGAGGTGATCGAAACTGCCGACAAACGGATAGGTTCCGGCCCGGCTCAACCTTCCATAAGTGGGTTTCAGTCCGAAGAGGCCACAAAAGGAAGCCGGCACCCGAATAGAACCATTCGTGTCTGAACCCATAGCGAATGGAACGATGCCCGATGCTGTTGCCGCTGCGGACCCTGAGGATGAGCCTCCGGTCATGTGAGCCGTATTGTGTGGGTTCAAGCAGTTACCGTCGTGCGCATTTTCACCGGTGAAATCGTAGGCATACTCACCCATATGCGTTGCTCCTACGAGGACGGCGCCGGCGGAGTGAAGTTTGTTGACGAGCGTGGCATCGTTGCTTTCGGGTGCATTTTCTTGCGTGATTTTTGCGCCGGCTCGTGTGGTTATGCCTCTGATGCCGTAAAGATTTTTGACGGCATAGGGCACGCCTGCGAGCGGCAAATGTGCTCCGGATTGAATGGCGTCATCAACGTTTCTGGCCTCGGCTAGCGCGCGTTCCGGTGTGGTCTCCGTGAAAGCATTGATTTTGGGGTTCAGGACCTCAAGGTCCTTTAAGGCGGCATGGGTGACCTCAAGTGCCTTGATATTGCCGGATGATACCCCATCCGCAATCTGGGTCGCCGTCCAGGAACGAAGCGCGTTTTGTTCAGCACTCATGGACGAAACACCGGTGCTGCTTCAATGTCGTCTTCCAGGGGAAACTCAAGAACGGACTGTGCAGCTTTTTCAATTGCAGTAATGTGCATTGCCACGACAGGGCGCCAATCATCCTCAATCGTGAGGCCAAGGGCTTGCTCCATGTGAGCAACGTGGTCTTCGGCTTGAAATGGCTTCGACATGGTGCGTCCTGATCTTGTCAACAATTACAGGGCGCATCATTCAAAGGCAGCCATGTTCTGTCCAGTGAAGAATTGGGTGAACGGGTGAAAGAAAGTGTCCTGTCGATATAAATTTGGGTGTGAAGACAGGCATTGAACCTTTTTCTGCTCAACTTTTTGGGAAAGCTACCCTTTTATTGAGAACTCCGCTCAGCTAGGCTTGCGATTGCGCGGTTCGTTCTTTTGTGTGAGCAGGCGTACTTGGGGCAATTTTGATTGAGTCGGCCGATCGTTTTCTTTAGTAGGCTCAAATCTTTGCATTGATTTCTTCATCCTCTTTAGGAGGAGCAATG
Source organism: uncultured Roseibium sp. (assembly GCF_947499295.1). GTDB lineage: Bacteria > Pseudomonadota > Alphaproteobacteria > Rhizobiales > Stappiaceae > Roseibium. The sequence continues at coordinate 5,022 of NZ_CANMNP010000022.1, read as the reverse complement.
ATTGAAGTGATTCCCGACTGGGTGCGGAGACGCGACTCGCTTTTTGTGAGCGCACGAATTTCGATCATATCGATCTTTTTATTGCTTCTGCTGAGTGGTTGCTCGCTGTCGGACGCGCCTGTTCTTTCACCCAAAGGACCTGTCGCGCTTGCAGAAAGAGATCTGCTTTTCACGGCCTTTGGGCTGATGATGATTGTCGCAATTCCGGCAATCCTGCTGACGCTCTATTTCGCCTGGCGATACCGTGGGTCGAACGAGAACTCTGCCTACACGCCGAATTGGGAGGGTTCGTGGAAAATCGAAACCGTTGTCTGGCTTGTGCCTGCGGTCATCATTGTTGCATTGGGGACGCTTGTCTGGACCTCAACGCATAAGCTTGATCCGTACAAAGCCCTTGTTTCCGACAAACCCGCCTTCAAGGTGCAGGCGATTGCACTCGATTGGAAGTGGCTGTTTCTCTACCCCGAACTCGGTCTGGCAAGCGTCAATGAACTGGCGTTTCCCGCAGACAGGCCAGTTTCCATTGAGATCACGTCCGACACGGTTATGAATTCGCTGATGATACCGGCCCTGGGCGGACAGATCTACGCGATGGCGGGTATGCGCTCCGAAATCAATCTCATGGCTGATGGGCCTGGCGTCTTCATGGGCCGAAACACAATGTTTTCCGGTGACGGGTTCTCCGATCAGCACTTCAAGGCTCATGCAATGAGCGAGCCGGATTTCCAGGCATGGCAGGGAAAGGCGTCCGATACAGGCACAGCGCTTGATGCGGATGTTTACACAGATCTGCACAAGCAAAGCGTTGCCGATCCGGTGCGTTATTTCAGCTCATACGAATCCGAGCTTTTCAGGAACATCATGAAGAAATATGCACCGGTGAGCACACCCCATCATCATGATGACAGTACAGAAGAGGGAGCTTCTTGATGCTTGGTCGCCTGACCGTTGAGGCTCTTCCGTTTTATTCCTGGGTTGCCATGGGCGGCGCGTTTGTAACCGTTGCGGGCGGCGTTGCGGTCTTCTTGCTGATTACGTATCTGCGTGCCTGGAAAGTTCTTTGGACCGACTGGCTGACAAGCGTCGATCACAAGAAGATCGGTATCATGTATGTCATCCTGGCGCTCGTGATGCTGGTACGCGGCTTTGTCGACGCGCTGATGATGAGGGCCCAGCAGGCAATCGCGCTCAACAGCGAGGGCTATCTGCCGCCAGAGCATTTTGAACAAATCTTCTCTTCCCACGGCACCATCATGATCTTTTTCGTGGCGATGCCCTTTCTGACCGGGTTGATCAATATCATCGTTCCACAACAGATCGGAGCGCGCGACGTAGCTTTTCCGTTCTTGAATTCCGTGAGCTTATGGATGACCGCGACAGGTGCAGCACTTGTGTTGGTCTCGCTGGTGATTGGCAAGTTTTCGCAGGCGGGCTGGACAGGTTATCCGCCTTATTCGGGCATTGAATACAGTCCCGGTGTCGGGGTGGACTACTGGCTGTGGGCGTTGATTGTCAGCGGCGTTGGCAGCACGCTGTCAGGCATCAACTTCATTGTCACGATCGTCAAGAACCGCTGTCCGGGCATGACATTCATGCGCATGCCCATGTTCACATGGACGACACTCTGCATTTCGATCCTGATTGCCTTTGCCTTTCCGGCGCTGACAGTGGTTGCCGCGCAGCTGACGCTGGACCGGACACTGGGCTTCCACTTCTTCACCAATGGCGACGGCGGCAACATGATGATGTATGCCAATCTTCTTTGGATCTGGGGACATCCGGAGGTTTATATTCTCATCCTTCCGGCCTTCGGCATTTTCTCCGAGGTGGTGGCGACTTTTTCCCGCAAACGGTTGTTTGGCTATCCGTCGCTCGTTTATGCAACCGCGTGTATCGCACTTTTGTCTTTTACCGTCTGGCTGCACCATTTCTTCACGATGGGGTCTTCGGCCAATGTCAACGCGGTTTTCGGGATTGCCACGATGATCATTGCGGTGCCGACCGGGGTCAAAATCTTCGATTGGCTTTTCACCATGTTCCGGGGACGGATCGAGTTCCACCCTTCCATGGTATTCACAATCGGCTTCATGGTCACCTTCGTCATAGGTGGTGTCACGGGCGTGCTTCTTGCTTTGCCCCCCGCCGACTACTTGATGCACAATTCGACCTTTCTGGTCGCACATTTTCACAACATGCTCATCCCGGGTGCTCTGTTCGGCTACTTCGCCGGTCTGAACTACTGGTTTCCGAAGGCATTCGGGTTCAAACTGGACCGTAAATGGGGGATCCGGTCATTCTGGTTCTGGCTTATCGGCTTCTATCTCGCCTTCATGCCCCTCTACGTGCTCGGTTTCATGGGCATGAGCCGACGCATGGAGCACTATGCGGACCCGAACTGGCAGCCTTATCTCGTTGTGGCAGCACTTGGTGCAATCTGCGTTCTGATCGGAATAGCCTGCATCGCCATCCAGCTGGTCGTGTCCGCGAGGAACTGGGGGTCTTCGCGGGACATCACCGGTGATCCATGGAACGGCAGAACGCTGGAATGGGCCACCTCTTCTCCGCCCGCACCCTATAACTTTGCGATCATCCCCGACGTAAGCGATATTGACGCTTTTCACGAGATGAAAATCCGCGGTACTGCCTATGCTCCACCTGTTCGGTACCAAGACATTGTCATGCCGAAAAGCACACCACTTGGGCCTATTCTTGGCGCTTTGGCATTCGGGCTGGGGTTTGCCTTTGTCTGGTATATCTGGTGGCTGGTAGCGCTTTGTTTTGTGCTTTCACTGGTGTGTGTCGGCATTCGGGCGTGTGACGACAATTCTGAGTTTGTTCTTCCAGCAGCAGAAGTCGCGAAAATCGAGAGCGCAAGGCTTGCACAGATATCACCGGCGGATCTGCACGATATGCGAGATTTCGTGCCGCTGGGAGAAGCATCGGGTGAAGCGCTTCCGGGGAGGGGGATGTGACCGACATTTCAAGTGGGAATGCTGTCCTTCTGGAAGAGGAAGAAAAGACCTCTTTAGAAGCGCGAGAATTCGGGTTCTGGATCTACTTGATGACAGATGCCGTCATTTTTGCGCTTCTCTTTGCCACATATGCGGTTCTGGCGAATAACTCCGCAGCTGGCCCGACATCCAACGATGTGTTTGAACTTTCTCACACGGCACTTGAAACGGCACTGTTGCTTTTGTCCAGTCTCACCTTCGGGTTCGCGACCATTGCGATGACGCTCGGGCGGTCCGGACGCGTTGTTTTCTGGCTGATTGTCACACTGCTGCTTGGCGTTTGTTTTCTGGCGATGGAATTTGTTGAATTTCAGGGGATGCTCGAAAAAGGGGCGGGTCCCGAGGTTAGTGGTTTCCTGTCCGCCTTTTTCACGCTCGTTGGAACACACGGATTGCATGTCGCCTTCGGAGCACTCGGAATTTGCGTGATGATTGGTCAGGTTCTGATTAAGGGACTGACTTTGCCGGTGCGATCTCGGCTGGTTCGCCTTGGTCTTTTCTGGCACTTCCTCGATATTGTCTGGATCGGGATCTTCTCGGTCGTCTATCTGCCCGGTGTGATGTGAGGAAAGCGACATGACCCCAACGGCTGAACGCAGTTTGACCACTTACCTCGTCGGCTTCGTCCTGGCGGTGGTTTTGACAGCAATACCTTTTGCAGTGGTTTGGGGTGGCCTGCTGACTGGCCCTGCAGTCTATGCAGTAATCGCGGTTGCTGCGGTGCTGCAGGTGATGGTGCATCTGGTTTTCTTCCTTCATCTTAATTTCAAATCGACCCCGGCTGAAAATCTGTTCTTTCTGGCGTTCGCAGCGGTTCTGATCATCATTATGGTTGGCGGCAGCCTTTGGATCATGAACGATCTGCACCATAGGATGATGTGAGAAGCTGAATGGAGAATGCCTCCGGCACTGCTGTGATTTCAGGGCGCGCCGAGTGTGTCGGCCTATGTCTCTTCTTTTTACAGGCAGCAAGTCATCGTGCGCGAATTTATAAGTAATCGTTGGTGTGAATTTGGATATTTTCAATTTCATTAAAATTAAAATCATATTTTATTGAATATTTATTTGTTTTTGCAAGTATTTGTATTTTATGAAATCGACGAAAAAGGCGCGTGAAGTTAATCTTTGATCGTCGTAAATCTCGTATGAAGTAAGCTGAAGATTTGCGCTGTTGAGAGAATTTATGTTATTTTTCAATAGTATATGGATTTTTTTAGCTTGATCGCCGGACTGGTTTCCGACTGTGGCCGGTGTCTTCCGGTCAGAAATGCTTCAGCTTTTCTTTACTTGTCGATTTGCTAGTAAATCTCTGCATTTGCGGAGAGGTGTCACGAGTGTTTTATTCAAATGCGAAGTATTTTTTTGATCGGCAAAGTTCGAATGCCTTGTTGCGAGCATCGATTTTACCGGCATTTGCAACAACAATTTTTCTGAGCGCTTTTCTGCTCTTTTCGGTGCAGCCCTATTTCACAAAACTGGTTGTTCCAAAACTCGGCGGGTCGCCGGGGGTCTGGTCGGTCGCCATGGTCTTTTTTCAAGGCGTCCTGCTATTGGCCTACACCTACGCGCATCTGCTGGTGAGGTATTTCTCGTTTCAAAAAGCAATTTTGGTGCACGGAAGTGTGCTTGTATTCGCATTTGTATTTCTGCCTCTGGGGCTATCGCAAAATTGGATTTCGCCACCCAACGAACATCAGGAACTTTGGATATTGGGATTGTTCGCGTCGTCCATAGGCGTGCCGTTTTTTGCGGTCTCTGCAAATGCCCCAATGCTTCAAGCCTGGTTTGCGCGGTCCGGTCATTCACATGCCGATGATCCCTATTTCCTTTACGGAGCCAGCAACATCGGCAGTTTCCTGTCCCTGTTCCTCTACATATTGGCAATTGAACCGGTGTTTTCGCTGAACACCCAGTCGATGCTATGGACCTCGGGGTATTTAGTATCCACGCCTTGGAGGAAACCCCTCGTCTTCAGACGAGCCCGCTTTAGCGTGAAGTGAATAAGAATGAC
>NZ_CANMNP010000021.1 GCF_947499295.1 uncultured Roseibium sp. | reverse complement strand
CACTGAAGATGTCGTACTTCAGTACCTTGAGAAGCACATCGATAATCCTACCGGCATCAGCCGGTAGTGGTTTAGTTGTGCCTTATTGATCAGTGGCTGAGGGCCCCGAAAACTCACCCCTTTACAGAATTCGTCGCCGGTTGACACAAAACTGATGCTCGCAAAGGCGTGAATGTTACCAAGCTGACAAAAGCAAGACACCAGCCACACCAAACCAAACCCACCTGCGCAGGTGGGTTTGGGCGGTGAGGGACTGGAGGATGCAGATCCAGATCAGGAGCAGGGTAAGGATCACCATGTGATGACCAGTTCGGGATATTCGGTGGCGATGGAGGGGCGGAACGGGTCCTGATCGAGGAACGTTGGCCGCCACATGTAGTGGAACTGTTCCCGGTCGAGCCATTCTTCGAGGGCTTTGGCCTGTTGGGTGTCCGAGAGGTCGAAAGGGGCATCCTGGGTGATGCGGTGGTCACGAAACCCGAGTGACGCGGCTTCATGAATGGCGCGGGCAACATTGGCCGGTTCGAACAGGACTTTCGCCAGTTCGTGACGTTCGTCAGTGGCCATCAGGTAACAGCTTTCAGCGCGTTTCATCAGAAAGCCCTCCCAAGATAGGTATCCGAGATCTTGAGGCGGGCATGGCCCAGTTCTGCGGATATCTTGCGTCGGGCGGATCGATCGGCTTCCCGTTCTTGCTTGGTCATCTCTTGCCAGGGTTTACCGCCGGCAAGCGGGCACGGCAGGCCGGTGAGTGTGAGGTAGCGGTTTTGCGCGTAGGCATGCCGGAACCCGTGCATGTTGTGGAATCCGGCCTTGTGGGTCTGGTACTCGTAGCGCTTCATGTGCTCGACGTAGGACAGGTTCGGCGGAATGAGTGAACCGCGTCCTTGAATGAACGTTGCGACCTTGTAGAGCGTTTCGCGCTGTTGGCGTGTCGTTACGGGTACCGACCTGGCTCGGCCGCCTTTGCACCAACTGGCCTGCAATTGGATTTGGTCGGCGCGGATGGCTTTGTGTGGCTGGAACTTCAGCGCTTCTTCGCGGCGCAGTCCGAAAGCGACCTGCAAGAGGATGGCGGCGCGGACATAGGGACAGGCCACGTTCTGGAATGTGCTCGGGTTGAAAATCTGAGCGCGGTTGCGGTTGGGCTCGCCCCGTTCGCCAACGCCGTAGTGGGCGTTGTCGCGGTGGACCACGTTGGGTTTACCGATTTTCTCGGCCCACCAGCGCAGCCAGGTCAGGCGGTTGCGAATGCTCGCCTCCGACTTGTCGGCATCCAGCCAGCGTTCGACCAGGGCGTCGACGTGTTTGGGTTTAAGAGAGGTTGCCTTGGGTAGGCGGTAGCCAAGGTCTCTCAGTTCATTGGCCATTGCGGTTAGACCGCGTCTTCTGTTGGTCTGTGTGCCGTAAGATCCGTCGCGGTTTCTGTGGCATAAATTTACTAGGCTCATGGTGAGGTCGTCCATCTTGCTTGTCCTTGTTAAGGGCTAAGTGTTGATGGCGACGAGCGTGTCCTTAGACGACGTCATCCCGCGAAGGTCATTCGCGGCAGGGCCGGAATGGTCAAAAGTCTCCTTTAGCGGTTGAAGCCTCCCGAACCGGTCGGGTGACCGGTCGATGTGGTTCGCCCTGTTGGGCATCCGTCCTCGATGTCTCGGTGACGGGGTGTGTGCCACGCCGCGGCGGGGCACGGATATCGTGAGTGAGCATGCTGCTCTCCTGTCTGTTTGGAAAAAGGTCTGGTGAGATGGATCAGGCAGTCGCGTGATCTGAGGGAATAATGAACGGGTGTGGGAATTAAGGGCCAGCGGCATAGGTCAAAAATGACGAAGTTCGTAAGGTACTGGAAGGGTTGTCATTTGAGTGTCGTGTGGGATCGTTTGCGGATTAGTGGCGGGTACCTTGGGGTTGGGCGGTGCCGTCACTCCCCGACAGGTCGGCGAGTGACGGCACCTCGTCCGCCGCAGAGTCGGACATGGGATGTCCGACATCGGCCCACCTTTGCTACGCGCCTCATATGGTAACCGCCTGCAATTCGTGAGCCCCTTGGCGGGATATCGGCACTGTGACCTGCCTTCGGCGTTCCGCAAGCCTGGTGCCGCCGCTGCGCGGTCTCCCGAGCACAGGCTTGCAGCCCGCTTTTCCGTCAGGTCTTGTGGTGCCGTCCGCCTTAGGGAGGCTCAGGCTTTGCAGGCGGGAATGAGTGAAGCTTTGCTCCGCTTGGCGGGCCAAGGGCGGCTTAGGGCCGTTTTTTGTGTCGGGGAAGGCCTTCCCCTGGCTTCAAGCCGTTAAGTGAGTATATGCCACATCAATTTGGTAAAGCTTTGAAGCCACACCAATGGACAGATCCAGCTCCAACGGCTAGCGCGCGCTAGTCTTCTAGCAATTCTCCAAAATCAGCAACGTATTGAACGCGAGATTGCATCTCAGAATCGCTAAATCATCTCTAGATGAGCGTCTAAGAATTCGATCGATTAAACAAGAATCAGGCAAGACTGATTCCATTTTTTTACTTCAAAAGTGGAAAAACACCGCGAGTTGTTGTTTCAATTAGGTCCATTTTTATTCGATCGTCTTTAGTTAACTCGGTATTAGTCATGAAATTGTCAAGGGCTCCTCGAGTTTGAGTGCCGAGAATGCCGTCAACATAGAGCGGAAATCCTGCCTCTTCCAAGCTTTCTTGCAACTTCATAATCGAGTGCCTCGCCAATGGTAAATTGGCGCCTGCTGGCAAATTCGCAAGATGTTGTACTAGCGTCACTTCATAAAGCCCTTCCTGATCCTCGTTGTTGCTCGTTGCTGTCACAATCGACGCCATATTGCCACTAGGTGAAACGGCCAAGTGGTGTACATTGTTTCGGAAACGCAGTGCTCCTAAATAGCTGAAATTCCTATTTTCGAGCTTGAACCGATGAACAAATGTTGACCCAACATAAGACACTAGGATGAGTTTTCCTTGAATGTCGGAAGCTAGAAGACCAAAGCGGGATTTTGAAGTATCGAATGGGGGTGAAATACGCCTGAGGTCAAATTCTAACACCTCAGACCGCAGAATGGCCAAAGATCGTGCATATTCTTGAGTTGGGAACAACGAAAGGAGACCCGCTTCGGCATCAAGAACCAACACCTGCATTGGGTCAAAAGGTAAAAATGGCTTAACCAAGCTGTGCAAGATGCTGGAGGAATCCCCTCCGACTACTTGTTTGCCACTAGCCTGAATAAAACTGTCTACATTGAAGCAATTCGTGGAAGACGAAAATAAATTATCTGTTTGTACTCGCCCGTACTCTATAGCTTTTTCATTTACAACACTAGTCACATAGAATTCACGCTCTCGATATTTAAATATTGAGATTTGGGTGGCTTTACCACACTGTAGAAATAGGAAGGCTGGCTCGTATTTTGCCGATGTGCCGGCGGCAAGCTCCAACGCTTCCTGTGCAGAAAGCCTCATGGCGGCGAGCCAAGTTGGGCTGACTGCGTAAACGGTGTCGCCATCTACTGATAAGACCTGAGAAAACGGGTCTCCGAAAGTTGCAACACTAGTTTTTTCGATTGGACCATGAAGCGAAGCGCTGAAATTCGGATAGATATAAAACACACCACCGTCAACTGTCGTTGGATCTTGATCCCCTAAGACGACAAGTGTGTCGTCGTGCAACATTACTGCACGAGGCTTTGAAAGTTCGAATTCGACTTCACCGGTAACTGCAAGCGGAAATGTCGAGAACCGCGTGGCGCGCTTTTCGAGTGTTATTAAGGCTTCACCCTGATCTGTCACGGAGACATCCTGAACCGGAGCGAGATCGAAGATTCCCTCAACCCTTACTGCTTGGCTCTCACTTCCTGCAAGCGCTAATGGAGTGGGGAGCAAAAACAGCAAGAAAGCTGCAGAAAAACGATTCATAGAGTTTCGCATAACCTGTTCGCCTTCACCTCTTCGTTTTCAAAATTTTCTAGAAATGCAACGATTGCGTTCACGGAGTCTTGTGTTCGATTTTTATCGTGCGGAAAGTAGTAGCACGAGATTGAAGTACCTTGAGAGGTACTCTTAACCTCAAAAACAAACCGATGTTCGTGTTCAACATGTTCGTTTTCAGCCAGTTTTTTGGCGTCGAAAGTGTAGCCAAAAAAAAGTTTGGGCCCTTCAGAAGGTATTTCGAAGATTTCGTCGTCGTAGTGGCTCATGTCTGGTTTCAGAAGCCCGCCGATAGCGAATGCATAGTCCGCACTACGGGCCCTTGGGAGACGAAATTCTGTGTCTTTGCATTCTGTGGTGAATTTTATATCGCGAGCAAAATACTGTCCTGATTTAAACGCACGGTCCGCGCTCTCGTTATAGAAGCTCTCGGAGCCGTAGTTTACAGGGTTAAGTAGTCGATTTCCCTCGTGGTTAGGCTTGAGGTCAAGCATTGGCCTGAGGCAAAATCCCATAAGGCTAGTGACAACGGGCAGTGTCATTGACCGCTCGTAGGAGACTGTGAAGCGCGGACCGTTCATGTCCTTAGTGTTGACTACAAAACCCCAGCGTGGCTCGCCAAGTTCGTCACGCATCTGCTTTACAGCTGGCACAACAGGCTCACCTTCGAGAATAGCTTCTAAGGCTGTCTGTACATGTTCAGTAGTGATCTGATCGCGGTTTGCGCGCTCCAATGCAATTGCAGTAACCATTTGAGCACCGCGATTGTCCAATGCCGTTATGTCTTTGTCTTGCTTAATGTCTTTTGATTCTAACTCTTGCTGTGCTTTGGCAAGAATGCCGTCTGAGACTTCAAGTTTTCTTGTACTTTTGATTAAATCGGCAACTTGATCCATCAAAATTTTATTTTGCTTTCGCAGCACTTCTATCTGTTTAGTCTGTGAAAATAATGTATCAACTAAGTTTAGTAACTGCGCTTTACTTTCTGGATCCGACGGGTCGCTCACGCCAAAATTTGCAAAAGTCACCTGCGTGTTGCAGGACACTTCGGATTTAATTTCGTCCGGAATAAGATCGAAAAACTGCCGCGTTGGAGTCATAAGTACGTCGACTTTGCCCCTGATTGCCGAAATAAATCCAACAACGCGACCCTGCTCATCAACGATTGGAGCACCACTGTCGCCGCGCGCCGGACGTAACTTGTCGTTGTTAGGCACATCGTGCACCAGGACACGCAATGCTCCCATTCGATCTAAGGCACTTTCGCCAGCAGTTAGTTTCACGGCAACAGGCACCCGAAGATTCTTGGCTAAAGAGTTGTCCAATTGACGATTTTTTAACAGATAGTAGGTAGCTCCGGGTTCGATTTCGCAAGCGGACAAAGGTAACGGAACTGCATCAAACTGCAAAACGTCTATACGTGCCGCGTCAATACCGGGGAAAGGAGACTCGGTCACAATACCATTTGAATTATCTTTGATTGTCGCACTGATGTTATGATCTTCAGGGTATTCTAATAGAGTTTCGCGCGCAGGTAAGTGGATCTTTGCACTATCGCTAAGACTGGAAGCGAGATTGTGAAAATCTGTCGAAGTACGAGTAACGTGCTTTGCAGTAATCACGACACCCGGTGCAATAGCAAACCCTGTTCCAGTTTCAGTAATTTTGGGCACACCATTTCGGCTGGCTTTGCCCTCAACTGTTACTCGGAAAAGTTGTCGTGGCTTTAGATCTAGCTCGCCCGGCAGACTTGTGACCCACTTGTCTGCGAGCGCGCTATGAGTGCCCAAAACCACAATAAACGAGGCGATAGCTGCAGATTTCAGCATCTCTTATTCCTCTGGCGCGAGAACGTATAGGTAGCTTTTTGCAAGCGTTCTATTCTGCCCCTCCAATTTATATTCGAGGTTGATTGTATAAATACCGGACTCAGTTACGCTTAGGTCTGACGCGGTGTAGACAAGTGAGCCGGACAACAAAAGTGAAGCGCCCTGATCAAAATGCATGGTTCCAATAACACTTTGAGCGGCATTAGGTTGGTAAACTGGTTGCAGCATCACTTTTATTTCAGCTGCCCGCGCCTCTTCTGCATCAAAGCCCGTAACCGCTGCAAAATCGATGCTGAGCGTTGCACCGAAAAGATCTTCCTCGAATAAGACCGAGTCTTCCACCACGAGACCAATTTCGCCAATTGGACTGCCCGCAAAAACAACCGGGCTGCCAGATACGCCCTGAATTCCGTCGCGAACTGGGTCAACCAGCATATTATATATGTATTCGGTCGTATTTCTGTCGCCAACAATAAACGGATGTTTCGCGTGCATCACCACATATTCGTTTTGCCAAGTCTCGTTGTGCTGGTTTGCCGGTAGCAATGCGGAGTCTTTGTGAACTGTGCCATCTCCTTGTGCATTGACACGAAAACTAACTCCGTCACCATCACCATTAGCACCAAAATCGACATATACTGTCTGGCGAGTGTTCTTTACGAAACGACCGATGATGCCGTGGTTAGATTTAACAGTTTTGGGTAGTCCTGCGTCCATTATTTCGTCAATAATTTTACGGTTCTCTATGCCATTGCGAAAGAGCGCACGACGTACGTCACAGCGGCTGTAAGGACAGTGTTCTTCGCCGAACGCAAGCATGAGTTCGAGCCAATACTCTTCGTTGTAGGGTGTAGCAATTGCGAAGCGGTCCGGGTCAGAAGGTCCTGCTCCTCGCGCGCAACAAAAATCATAGGTAGGCAATAACTCTACGGGTGCCGAGAATGAAAGAATTGTATCTTGAATGGCACGTTTTCCACCCAGTAGAATTTCGCTAACCCGGCCCCAACCTTCAAGTAGAGTGGCTGCTAGATTGACTGAGCCGTAGTGTGGCACAGCCAATTCGACAAATGTGTGCAACCTATCTGCTGCAGTGCGGGGTGCATCTAGGAAGGTTGAAGGATAACTTCCATGCGGACTTGGACCATAAGCCGCACTACACAGATCTTGATAATCCGAGTCTGACAATTTTGCGTCCGCCGCAGAGCCTCGAGTGCAGAGCCAATGGGGTCCACGTTGGCTCAACATTATACGAGCAACGATGCCGCCCATTGAGTGGGCAATGATGTCATATTCACCCGATGGAATGTTCTCTTCAATAAACTCATTAAGCTGTAGAGCGTTCAGAAAATTTGAACGACGCCAATCGTAAGCGAATACGAATAGGTTCTCGCCTTCTGTGTATTCACCGCGGTATATGTCGCCGCGTAAACTGTCGCCCATGGAGACCGTTCCATCAAGAAAATCGATGATACTCGAATAGAGGCCAACTTCGATCGTTCCAAATGCTAAGGGCAAGTCGCGCAGCGCGTCGGTTGCTTGTAGTTCGGCTGGTAATCCTGTGTTCGGCAAAAGGTTCATTGAATGAAAATTGCGGCGACGGAGCGAGCTCAGATCGCCCCAAATGATTTTGTCATCCGCGTCCTTAAGCGTAGATCCGATAATACCGTGCACAAAAATGACAGGTCTTTCAGGCGGCTTAGCACTAACCGCTGTACAGCCTCCCAAAACAAGCACAACAGAAAACAATGTACGAAAAAGTGATGCGATTTTCGAAATCATTTCGAGCTCCTCTTATCGATATGGAAAAACTCAGTAAAAACGTCGGCTAGGTTCAAGAAATCAACTTTATGGAGAATATAACGCGAAATACTCGTAGACAAAATGAATAATGTTCAGTCGTTTTTTGTTACATAAGAAAATTTCATCCCTCTACCTTGTATCAGCATTCTATTTCTCACGACTTTCACCGTTCTTGATCTCGAAAATAGCGTTCTGCGCGTTACTACAGTAAAATACGATAGTAATAAAAGTCGCGCTATCTAAATAAACTCACTCACTCACTCACTCACTTACTTATGCTAAAAATTTTTCTTCCTCTCGCAAACCGAGTATTGCAAAGAGTTATTTACCAGATGATTGAGAAACGCATGTCGGAGATTATTCCTTCTGACCAGCACGTCGGTATTGAGATTCGAGAAGTTGGCGAAGGTATTGGATGGGCCTTTTTTCCTAAACAAGACCATCTTTTGAATTATATCAGTAATGTTCACGCTACGGCGATTTTCGGCGTGGCCGAGACGGCTTCAGGGTGTTCTATGTCGGGTCCATTTGCTCAATTCATGCTGAGTGTTAGGCCTGTTGCAGCTTCAGCCCGCATTGCTACCAAATCTTGCAATTCGATGTGCGTATGCGCGTGCAAGGAACTATTCAGAAGGTCTGTTCAGAAAACCAGGTCACTTTGATTGCAAGGGGTAAGGGGGGCTCATCACGTGCAACGAAAAACAAGCCCTGAGCCCCCTCGCGCGCCTCACTTGAGCGGATTAATGTTTGCTCCGGTCCTGTGATCATGCAAGCGTGCAGAGGCGACCTTGTTGGCAAACAAGCGACCTAACACACCGGCCGCAAGCAGCCCTACGGACCCACCAACCCCAGGCAAAACACTAGCTCCGACCGTAGCGCCTGCTTGCATAATCGCTTCAAGAACGCTTCCATTTGCGAAGAAACTTGGAAGAATATCAAACACCGTCCTCATTCCTTGCTGCCCTCCGCTAGAGGCCTGGCCAAGAAGTTCGAGAACTCGCGAAATTTGCGGATTGCTCGCAAGGACTTCGGAGGAAATGGATGACTTGAGCTGCTCAATGAGGCTCAGAATCTCCGGTGGCAATGGTGTGCCACCCAGCTGATCACGCAAAGACTGTGCTTTTAGTGTCAATGCGTTCACTTGCTGAGCGGAGACCGGGGTCGCCAGCTGTTGAACGTCCGCCAGAAATGGCAGCAGGTCAGTAGGCAATGCAGATTGGGCAGCCGACGCGCCTTCATTTGCCGAATTCACAATTGCGCTGTTTCCAACACCGAGCGCTCCGAGTACGCCGGTGATCCAGCTTAACACTCTGTTACGTCGCGCATTGATCATGGTTCTTGATCCACCTTGCGCAATGTCGTTTTCGCTTGCGTTTTCACGCGCCGCATCAAATCGGCGTTGCGATGCACGGCTTAATGCTACCTGTGTAGCTTCATCCACAATGCCAGTAGTCGATAGCCCGTTCTCGTTCTGGAAAGCCAACAGAGCTTCCGCGGTAAGCGGCCCAAAAATACCATCGACCTTCCCAAGTCGGTACCCAAGTGCAACGAGAGCCTGCTGAAGTGCGGAAACGCGAATCTTGTCCGAATGACCTTCCATCAATGGATCACACATGTCCGTCCCCGTTGTTTCACTAGAACTAACTGCTCCTGCTATAGGCAGGTTAAATCTGTACAGATCGTTGGATTTCATAATATTTTTTAATTTAGTTCCGTATTCCAGGTCCGTCGCATAAATGCCGGTCAGCGCATCGGCAAACTTGTCGGCATCGTGCAAAAATTGTCTTGCTTTTGCGTAGTATTTGGATGTTCCCAATAGCCTGCCGTGCCGGATGAATGCGGCGTCCAGATCCGGAAATGCCTGGAACTTAGCGAGAACCTTTTGCGATTTTCCGTTGATCACTTCCTTGGTCCAAGCTTCCACAAACCGGTCACCGCTCCGTGCTTTGATGCCGAATGGATTGTTTGATCCTGCCGGCATACGCGATCCATAGGCGCTCTCGATCGCCCACTGCGCGAGTGTTACGGAGGCGGGTGTCCCCCACTCACGTTGCGTGGTCTGTGCTGCCCGAATTACGTCTTCGGTAAACTTAGGGGGAATATTTCCCAAACTTTGGCTCCCGCTAGGTAAAGCGTTATCGTTGGTTTTAATATTCAAGAGCTCGAGGATTTTGTCCAAAGCCTCCGGTAGATCTTCTGGAGCATCGTCGTCGAACGCAAAAACCCAGGCCGGGGGATTGAACCAACCGGTCCGGGCAGCAGTGCGCAGCCAATTTGGGGCATTTTTGGAACGCCCCTTCGCCCCCCAAGTAATTTTCCGGGTATCACTCTTGTTAACGCCGAACCCGATATGAAGCGTATGCTTTCCCATGTACTTGACACCGGCGCCGATTCCGTTGGCACCCAATGCGGCACAGGCCGTCACGAACTTTTCTATTTGATCTGGTGCTTTCTTATCGCTGAACGAAAGTTTTTTTCCATTCGCAATCAGATAGAGATCTGCAGCGCGGCCACCATTGTGGCGCGTCGAGCCTGTCGTCTTGCCTGTCGATCCTGGTTGGCCACCGGATGTTATCCTAACCTCGTCAATACCTGCGGCATCCGCTGCTCTTGAAAGCAGAGCCTCAAGTTTTTTGCTGATTGGACGATCCCGAATTTTTCCGGCAAGTTCCGATTGATTAACAACTGCCATATTTAACCCGCCTCGTATAAAAAACACTCAAAAATCTTGATTGCTACTTTGACGATAGATAATAGAAGCAACAAAAACCATCAATTGCAAGTGCAAATTGAAATCTGTCTACTCTGAGCTGAAAATGGTTTTATAACCGGCGCAAATAGGCGCTTTCTTCCTTACAACCAGTCCATTTCGTACTCTGTTAGTACGAGGAATGTCGCTGATCGCTTTGGTGTGAGCGACTGCAATGACAAGCACGCAATTCTGCCCCTGATCTGATATGAACAGCGCATCGGATCTTGCGAGTTAAAAGTCAAATAAATCATATAGTAAGGGAAATGGGACAGCAAAAGTTCGCCTCTCTTTAACTCGGGAAATCTTGGCCGCCGAGTTCCAATCTCAAACTGTTGGTTGACTTAGTTAGAAGCGCTTGTCTTCCTTAGCTACTATTGACGTTAGTAGAGAAGTCTCTGTTTGCCCTCTATGGAGGTATTCCCATTTTGGGTGTCAGTTTTTTAGCGGAATAATGGGGAAGCCGGGGGCGCTGCCCCTCTCTCCCCAAAAGGATAATCGTACCGGCCGAGGCTCCGCGCTGCGCTTGTGCGCCCGCACCATCCGGTACGATTATCCTTTTCCCCTCCCAACCCCGCGTTCGCCACGTGGCAGAGGTGCATGCGCACCCCTCTTTTTATTGAGGGAAAGCGGGTCGGCAGCCGCGTTCGCGGGTGCCGGATTGAAGCAAAACGGGGAGAAATTCCATGAAACTTGACTACATTGACCAAAACAAACTGGTCGCATCGCGCTTGAATGTTCGCAAGCACGGTGGTGGGGATGTGACCAACCTTGTGGCCAGCATTCGCAGCTTGGGGCTGTTGCAGCCCTTGTTGGTGAGACCGGATGGTGACGGCTTTGAAATCGTCGCCGGGCAGCAGCGCTTTGCTGCTTGTCAGGCGCTGTTGGCCGAAGGCTGCGATTTAGGGCCGTTGCCCTGTCTGGTGATGGCTGAGGGCGATGATGCGGTTGCCATTGAGGCTTCCCTTGCCGAAAACACCGCGCGATTGCCCATGGATGAATTAGATCAGTATCAGGCGTTTGCGGCGTTGGTGAAGCAGGGTCGCGCTTGTGAGGACATAGCGGCGCATTTCGGGGTGAGTGAGCGGCTGGTGAAGCAACGGCTCGCCATCGCCAATCTCTACACGCCCATCCTCAATGCCTATCGCCGCGATGAGATTGCCGCGTCAACCCTGCGTATTCTGACCATGGCAACCACGCGTCAGCAAAAGGCATGGTGGAAGAAGCACACCTCCGATGATGAATGGGCGCCGCTTGGGCCCCAACTTAAAAGCTGGCTGTTTGGTGGGGCGCATGTGCCCACCGTCAATACCCTTTTCGACCTGCCCGACTATCCCGGTGCGGTCGTCACCGATTTGTTCGGTGAGGACAGCTACTTCGCCGACAGCGACACCTTTTGGGAGTTCCAGAACAAGGCCATTGCCGCGCGGATTGAAGAGTATCGGACGGGCGGTTGGGCCGATGTTGTGCTGCATGATGTGGGGCAGTATTGGCAGCGTTGGGATTACGAGCAGGTTGCCAAGGAAGATGGCGGTGCCGTGCATGTCGTCTGTACGGCGGATGGTGAGGTGACGTTCCATGAAGGGGTCTTGTCCCGACAGCAACTGAACCGTCGAAGGCGGAGTGACGAAGCCACGGCACCGACACCCAAGGCCGAGGTCAGTCGCCCGTTGCAAAACTATCTTGACCTGCATCGTCATGCGGCGGTGCGTACCGCGCTGTTGCAGCATTCCGGCGTGGCGTTGCGGTTGATGGTAGCGCATGTGGTTGCCGGTTCCACACTTTGGCATGTCAAACCTGAGCCGAGACGTGCTGAGAGTTCGGCGATTGCCAGCAGCTTGGAAAACAACGCGGCAGAAGCGGCCTTCGCCGACGAACGCGCCGCTGTTCTGGAGCTGTTGGGGCGTGACCACGAGGGCACACTTGTGCGGGCGTCGTCCTACGGTGCCTATGCACGAGAGGGTGTTGGTGCCGTCTTTGCGCGTTTGCAGGCACTGAACGACGATGACGTGATGCGCATTCTCTCCCTCGCCATGGCTGAAACCCTCGCAGTTGGTGGTGAACTGATTGACGAACTTGGCCAGTTGCTCGCGGTCGACATGCGCCAGTCGTGGCAGCCCCAGGACACCTTCTTCACGCTGTTGCGGAATAAACCGGCTATCAACGCCATGGTGGCCGAGCTTGCCGGGGAAGAGACTGCCAAGAGCCATCTGACCTCGACGGGCAGGGTTCAGAAGAAGATACTGGAAGACTGTTTGAGTGGAGCGCGTAGCGCGCAGGTGGCAAACTGGCTACCTCGGTATATGGCGTTCCCGGCGGGGTGCTATCTTGGCGAGGATGGTGTTGTAGAGGCGGACATGCTAGATGCGGGTGATGCGGAGCTTCGTAAGAGCGCTTAGCTAGCCGGTGTAGGTCGGGCGGGTATTCCCGCCCGAGCTGCTATTCGAAGAGTGGTTCACAACGCTTGAAAATCTCACAAATCGTGTTCCGCCGCTGTTCGGTCTCCCGAGCAGAGGCTTGCCGTCTGCCTTTCTGGTAGGTCTTGTATCGCCGCAGGCCTTGAAGAAGACTCAGGCTATACAGGCGAGTGTGCGACAGTTTTGCCCCGTCCGGTGGGCCAGGCGCAGCTCGGTTCTTTTTTGGCGGGAAAGCCCTTCTTCCTGCTTCAACCTGCTGGCACGCCTTTACACCACTCCTTCTGCGGGAGCCCCGCAACGCCTCCGATCTAAACAAACCAATGACGCAAAGTGACAGCATAATTGAATAGATGGTCATAAAGTGCAAATTTATAGATCAAAAAAGCAAATGTTCCAAGGCAGGCCCCAGGTATAATATCTGCAACAAAATGTTGTTTTGTAAATAATGTACTTAACGAAATGATCGCGAGTACGCCAGCAATCGTGTAAGTTGTCCAGCTCAATTCCGGATAATAATAAAACCAGTGCCAGCCCGCAAGAAATGCGACGGCGACGTGCATCGACGGATAGCAATTACCCCCCTTATCGATGCTCTGAACAAACTTCAGCATTCTAGAAGCAGCACTTTTTACTTCATAATTTCGCCATTCTGTTGGAGTTTTTCTTGGGAAAAAGTAGGAAATGACGACGTGAAAAAATAATAGCAAGTAATAGCTAAAGCAAATTACATAAAACTCTGTCATGCTGGAGATTGCAAGGATGGGGGAGATAATAAAAGGATAGTAAAGTCCTGAATAAATCCAGACCCACCACGGGACAAATGGAATCCTTTCATCAAAATAACTCACACGTCCAACGACAACATTTCTAAGTGGTTTCTTCTGGGGGAGAAAATAGACTTGATACCCAAGAAGTATAAGCCCTATCGAAATTGTAGTTGCTAGTAATATTTCTGTTGTGGTGAGCATGAGTAGTGATTTATTTTAGTTGGTCTTTGGTCACAGTTCTATTCTTACCCATTTCTATCGATGGTCAGAACGGCGCTGTGGAAATATGCGCCGTTCTGAGAGAAGTGCAAGCGGAATTTGGCTTCAGGACAACAGACCCAATTCGGCTCAACGAGAGTTGTTACAAAGAAAATAACTTTGTTGAAAATGCGAGTATTATCGCAGATATCACCCACAAAGAGCAGAATGATAGATAGGTAAACGTGAGCCAATTCTTAAGATTAAATTGTTTGTCATCTGAATACAGCTCTCGAGATAGCAATTTACCTGAGGGGAGTGTGGGGAGTGTGGTGTCGTGATCGCTTTCACGATTATCGATTGGAAATCCAGCCAATTCCTCAAGGTACGCAGCTCTGCGAACAAGTTTTTTTGCATTACTAAAAAGGCGGCTGTTCTGCACAATTGCGCCTACAGAGCTGCCAAAACCCAGTAAAAGCAGGGGGATGATGGATAGTTGTCTTAATAAATCAACTGCAGCGTTAATGTGGGGCAGTGCTTTAGAAGGATTTTCCATCTCGGCATTCAGAGAG
Source organism: uncultured Roseibium sp. (assembly GCF_947499295.1). GTDB lineage: Bacteria > Pseudomonadota > Alphaproteobacteria > Rhizobiales > Stappiaceae > Roseibium. The sequence continues at coordinate 98,748 of NZ_CANMNP010000021.1, read as the reverse complement.
TTTGAGTTGTTATCTATAATGACGGTTTTTTCGCTCTTTATGACTACGCCTTCGACTTTTAATATCCCCCCGCCTAAAAATATAAGGGAAATCAATATTATCTGTATGTATAAAAAAGTCTTTAGTAATTCAGAAATATACTTCCAGCACTCTCTTAAATTGTTGTTTAGTTCCCTGTATTCGCTGTCCAAAAATTCGAGTATGTAGTCCTTATCTTCGGCACCCTTTGCAGCCATCTTTTATTTTCCTCCAGCCTTGAAGCAGCTGAAGAGGTTATTTGGTTTTTCATATCAGGCAACTAAATATTTCACTTATAAATTGCATTGAGCTCAGCCACTCTTTACTCTGTCTCTAACGCTGGAAAATTGTAAAAATGGTCGCAGCAAATAGAATTGGCGCGATCAGACCAAACGAGTACCAGCGAACAACGCTGTCTGTTATCTGCAATAATGGGGGCCGCTCAGTACTGACTGCACGTTCATGACCCGATTGCCAGGACTGACCGAGTAGCCGCGTGGCAAAGCTTCAACAGTCAGGCTGTAATGGTTGGTGTTTCCAACACTTCCCTGGTGAATAATAAAGCGTTCGTAGCCAGCGGCGGCGACGCGTTCGGCGGCTTTGCGGTCCAGAAACGCGACGTATTGTTCGTACTGGGAGCAAGCAGCAGGTCTCTTGCCTTCAACGATGAAAGTGGTGGTTGCGTTGGCAGAGACGGCGGAAAGCGTAAAGATAGCGAGGAAGAGGAACAGGCGCATGAGAGGGTCTCCAGCAGCGAAAGGGTGGCGAGAGCGGAAAATCCGCTGAAGTGAAATAACGCGTATATACGCGAAAATCGCATATAGAGTGATATATAGCATTTTTCCGGCTGTCAACGCGCCTGCGAGTCAGCCATGTCGAAAAGCCTGTACAGCGATAACAATCAACGACTTTGCGCCATTCTCCGGCGGGAGCGAGTTCGTAAGGAGCTGCACCAAAAAGATCTGGCGGAGTTGATTTCACGGAACCAGAGTTTCATCACGCGGTATGAGTCCGGTCAGAAGACGCTAGACGTTCATGAGTTTTTAGCGATCTGCCGTGCGCTCGACTATGATCCACATCTGGTGATTGACGAGCTGCTTTCTTGGTCCGCAGAGCAGACTCAAGACACACCGTCTTACACAAAACCTTGATATCTGGTTGCGGTGCGAATGCACTTGCCAACCTCCCTGGCACAACTCAGTGCTCTTCGATAATTCATTGAATTGAATGTCTTCAAGTTTCACGAGCTTACAAAAATGTAAAAGAGGCTCTCTTTGCTAATTATCTATTCGTTTTTAATTTGTCATTTCGTGCTGGATTAAATATTTTCATTGTCAAATACTTAGGAAAATTCGTTACAACTCGCGATAGAGGTGACCGTCTTTGCCAAAAGTCATCTTCAATAGTATTTGATACTCTGCGATAGTTTCTTCGATACACAAGTCGGAAAAAGATCCGAACTTACCATCAAAAGTTTCCCAAGACAGTTTGCTTGCAACAAAACAAATATACGAGTTGCAAAAAATTTTCACTTCTACTATTGGTCGACTTCGGGTTGTGCTGGAAATAGGGTTGCTGGAGAAAAGAAATTTACGCAATTACGGTTATCAAAAGCAGTGATCTCAGTCTTGTGTTTTATAGTCACAGGAAGACAAGTAAATGAGAGGGATCACATCCTTATCACTTAGACATTTTATCGCTCTGACACTGATCGCCTACGCCGCATATCACGTGTACGATTCTTGGCTGGGGTATGCGGTGTATGAGTATGACGGTGCCTGCCTGAAGCACAAAAAGGGTTCAGTAGAATTTCCAGAAGGCAATTATTTTTCTACACGTGGCTCACCGCTCTTTAAGGTGCAGTTACAGAATTCGTCTTCTGATGACCACTCTAGCAGTCTCTCGGTTCGGTTCGACAAATTTCAAGAACCTGTACGTGAGAGGCTGGCGAGTAGGTTAACTCCTCAAGATTTAGCATGTCCAACAAAGCCATATCGATTTGGATTAGTCGAGCAATCTAAGGACGGCAATGAGTCATGCCCTATTACAAGCTCCCATAGAAGTTTTGTTCCAGACACAACAGCAGATCCATTTGCCACTGTAAGAATAAGTTGTGCCGAAAATCCCAAAGTACTGAAGTGTTCGTTGCGCAACTACATGAATAATGGCTGGGTCGCACAAGTTAATTTTCCCAAGCGAGAATTGTCACATTGGAAAGATGTGGCGCTCATCGCCGAAAATTTCTTCAAAGACAAACTGATTGATTGTGGAGAGAGAAGTTGAACTTCAAAAATTTCAATGAAAATCTCACTGAGACTGGTGAACTTATTCTCCATGGTGAAGAACTTCAAATACTTGAAGATCTTGTGACATCTGGAGATCGAGGAGCGTTTCATTTTCTTTATGGTGAGATGGCCAACGTTGCCGACTCTCGACTTACCGCAAAGATTTCAACTTTTAGCGATACAGTTGGAGGTGCTGCTCTTGCAGCAAACTGGATACTCCAAAATGAAAACCCTAATAAGTACGCTGGCATATACAATATATCTCAGCAAATCGCCCTAGATATATTTGAGAAGATAAAAACAGACATCAATGAAAACGATGGTACAGGATATCTAACAGAGCAACAGCACTTTTCGTCCGCTGTTGATACATGGGATAGATTTGGGCACGGGGAGCTTTTTCCAGGAAATTTATTGAAGGCTCTCAAGGACAATCCGAATCTGAGTTGGACGCAAGAATGGTTTGAATTATACCAAGGAGCGCCCGGTGCGTGGGCTGCCTTTCGTTCATTGTATTTCGCTCCCTATGCTGGGAAGCAACTATCTGATTTCGAAGGCGTCGACGGTTATACGATATTGGAAGTCAACGGCGGCCATATTGTTGTAGATTCTGACGGCAGGACTACCGCTACGTTCATTTCTGAACCAGCCAATGACTTGTTGGCGGACGTGGGTACCTCGGTCCTTGACTGGGATCCACATGTTTACGACAACGTGTTCGGGCCCCTATTTGGCAACACTTTTTCAGAACGCATCTACCAGATGATGGGTGAAATTGGTGATCCCAACTCTTTGGGTGATCCAAATTCGCAGCTATATGCCGACGCTCGGCGATTCTTTACACAATATGCCGATGAGGGCGAATACACCGGAGATAAGCTCAACGACGGTGTTAACGATGGTGTGTTAACGGGGAACGACATTGATCCTCAACAGGTTGCCGAACCCGTTATTTCAATTAGCCAAACTGCGACCGCAGAACGAGACTTGCTTGTCTTGGGAAGCGGCGATGAGCAAATTGAATCAGCTGCAGGGAACGACTCCGTTTATGCGGGTAACGGCGCAGATATCGTATTTGGAGGGGATGGTGCTGATACTCTATGGGGGCAGCGCGGCGATGATTATGTTGATGGAGGACAAGGAAACGATTTGCTTCGTGGAGGGCTCGAGAACGACCACCTCTTCGGAGGTGAAGGCGATGATATTCTTGATGGGTCTGATGTAAGCCTTGCTAGCTATGAACACATGTTTGCTTCAGACGGTCCCGGCTGGTTGACTGTCTGGGAAACGCAAATCCGGCCATTCTTAGACGGACACGACACACTTTATGGAGGCGCTGGTAACGATCTTCTGCTCGGCGGATTTGGTTCTGACACTCTGTTTGATGCTGGCGTAGCGGCTTTCGCGGGAGATGAAATCAGCCCAGACGATCCGGCGCTGCTTGCCTATGATACCGGCAATGACACACTACTTGGTGGTGGGGGATCTGACCTTCTCGTCTACACCGGTGGAACCGACACTTTTGTGGGTGATACCGGAGACGATACCTACATTGTTTCTGGAGAGTTGGCAGCAAACAAACAATCAACTGACAAGCTGACCATACGCCTTTCGGAAGATGTGAATGATGAAAAAACTTGGTTCGGTCATGACCGTGTTATTGGTAACGGAATTGGCGTGCATCAAATTGTGTTTGAAGGGCTTAATCGTTCGGACGTAACATTTAGTTTTGAATTTGAAGAAATTCTCTACGATGAACTGTCCGAAGATGTTCAACAGTATTTCGCTGGTTTCCATGGCATCGAAAACATCGATCTAGGTACTTACCCGATTTACGGTATGCAAGGCCGTCTTGCGATTACCGTCAATGCGACAGGCAGTAGTATTTATTTCGACAATGTTGGTGGTGCCTATATAGGTGGCTCTAATAGTACAAGCGGTCTATATTTTGAACCATTGATCTTTACCCAGACTTGGGCGGTTTTTGAAGATGGGTCCTATTTTGATTGGACCAATGAGGTTGGGCTCGAAAATAGTCAGATTAAACCTATCAACACAATGCTAGCTGACGTTGTCGATGATGCGCCGGACAGCATGCAGGAAGAGCGTCAATCAGCGCCAAGTTTGCCGAAGCCAGAGGAAGATGGCACCAGCGGCACCGACTACATGATTGGAAACGATCTAGATAATATTCTCAATGCTGGGTCAGGTGATGATTTTCTCGCGGGCGGCGATGGCGCAGACACGCTTAACGGCGGTGATGGGAGTGACCATTTAAATGGAGGCGAAGGCTTCGACACTATTGAGTTTTCTGGAGCAACGGAAGCCGTAGGCCTTGATCTTGCACAAGGTCAAGGTCATTCCGGACAAGCTAATGGCGATCGATACATTAGCATCGAAAAAGTTATCGGTACGGACTTCTCCGACGGTATCATTGGCAATCAAGGTTCGGTTGGGACTGTTCTCTATGGAATGGGGGGCGACGATTGGCTAAGCGCAAAACGCGGAGCAAGCGGTGACTTTGTCGCCTATGGCGGAGATGGCGACGATGACATTAATGCCTACGACAACGCGAACACTCGCCTCGATGGTGGCGCTGGCAATGACCGCATTCTAAGTTCAGTTGGATCAGACCTTGTTTATGGCGGCGAGGGTGATGACCGACTGTTCGCTAGCGCAAGCAACGATCTGTACGATGGTGGCGATGGCTTTGATGTTCTGACCGCAGTGAGTCAGTTTAATCCATATTCAAAGTTCTACGTTGATCTGGAACAGGGCATCTATGCTGACTATGGCTCTAACAACCTCATCAATCCAGACTACGTGGTTGTAGGTCAAAATGTACTCGTCTCCATTGAAGGCTACATCGGAAAATACGGTCTCGACCTCGTTCTAGGATCGTCCATAGACAACTTGATTGATGGAGGTCATGGGGACGACACTCTCTATGGTCGCGGCGGCAACGATGAACTATTTGGAGGAAAGTCCGACGACAAGCTTTATGGTGAGGAAGGCGACGACCAACTGTCTGGCGGCTACCAAGATGACCAACTTTTTGGGGGGGGTGGTAGCGACACTTACTATTTTGGTGAGGACGATGGCGATGACGTTATCGTTGAAAATGGAAGCGCGAGTGACATCGACACTCTCGAATTCACTGGATCCAACTTGGAAGTTAGTGATGTCAGCTTCAACATTGTCGGAGACGACGAAAAAGATCTTCGGATAACTGTTCTGGATACGGGTAGTACCGTTCTGATTGAAGATCAGTTTGAGAGTTTGACCGACAACGATGTCAATGTTGAAAGAATTGTATTTTCTGATGGTACAGTTTGGGATGAGGATGCAATTTGGGCTGCGGCGGTTGCCGGCACACAGTCAAACTTGGCGCCTGTCCAGAACTTGCCCATCAAAGATCAATGGGTAAATGCAGGTGAATCGCGGTACCTGCTGATCCTATCAGAGACTTTTTCAGATCCTGAAAACAGCCCACTAACAGTTTCGGTAACGCTTGAAGACGGAAGCCCGCTACCGAACTGGATGTCCTATTCGCCAGGTGAAAGAAAATTCAAAGCTAATCCACCTGAAGATATCTCTGGCGACTTTGTTGTCAAAGTTACAGCGAACGATGGGCTGCGCTCTACCTCCACAAATTTCGAGTTGAAGGTTCACGCGCTTGGTCAAGGGCCAACTGAGGATTACCAAACCGCTGAAGCGACTGCGATCACGATCTCAAAATATGATGTTTTGGCAATCTATGTCGATTTTTGGGGAGATCTTGAACTCATTTCTGTCGGAGGGGCTCAAAATGGCACCGTTTCTCTGAATGGTAACGGAGACATTGTTTTTGTTCCGGATGCCAATTTTTCTGGTGTCGCCCAATTCGACTATACAGTTTCGTCGGGCGCAAGTCAGGCGCAAGGCTCCTTCACAATAGGTGTCGGGGATGTCGAGCCAAATTCAGCTCCAACAGTATCTAGTGTTCTCTCTGATTACTCAATCGACGAAGATTTTGCCTGGAATTTTACGGTTCCTGTTGACACTTTCTCTGATGCCGATAGTGACACGCTTACATTGAGTGCAACTCTCGCCGACGATAGCGCTTTACCGTCGTGGTTGAGTTTTGATGCTTTAACTCGGACTTTCTCCGGTACACCGCCACAGGACTATAACGGCACGATGTCACTTAAAGTCGTGGCGAGCGATGGCCTTGCTAGCGCTGAGCAGGTCTTCGATCTTGTCGTCAACGCTGTGAATGATGCACCGGTCGTTGAAAATGCGATTGCAGATCAGGCGGGTATTGAGGATGCTGCCTGGAGCTTTGAAGTACCTGCGAATGCCTTCTCTGACGTAGATGGCGACACACTTACATTGACTGTGACCCTGGCCGACGACAGCGCCTTGCCGTCTTGGTTGATCTTTGATGCTGCAACCCGGACATTCTCCGGCACGCCTCCTCAGGACTATAACGGGACGGTTTCACTGAAAGTCGTGGCGAGTGACGGCCTTGCAAGCGTTGATCAAGTGTTCGATCTGGTCATCAATCCGGTCAATGATGCTCCGATCGTCGCAAACTCGATTGTAGAACAATCAGGTGCAGAGGACACTTCTTGGAGCTTTGTGGTTCCTGGAGATGTCTTCTCTGACGTGGACGGCGATGCGTTGACCTTTTCTGCCTCATTGGCTGACGGCTCCGCGTTGCCTGAGTGGCTGAGTTTTGATCCAACAACAAGCTCTTTCTCCGGGACGCCACCACAGGGTTCGAACGGAATACTTGCGCTTAAGGTAACAGCTTCAGATGGATCGCTGTCGGTTGACGCTTCGTTTGACCTGGTTGTTGTTTCAAGCTCCACAGATGTGGGCGAGTCAATCTCCACCGCTGCCGTTCTTTCGGATCTGACAGTACCGATTGCCGGGACAATTGACGTTGCTAGCGACCATGATTGGTACGAAGTCCAGTTGGAATCTGGTTCCCTTTACAGGATCAGCATGCGTGGCCTCGACTCCGGCGGCGGCACACTCGAAAACCCGTTCCTGTGGCTGCACGATGCGACTGGAACCGAGATTGCCTATGACAGCGATGGTGGAACCGGACGCGATGCGTTCCTGGAATACCGTGTGGATCAGACCGGAACCTACTACGTTGATGCTGGTGCCTGGAGCAATGAGACGGGGACTTTCACGCTCGCGATTGAGCACTACGCCAATGAGATTGGTGATACCGTTGCAACGGCTGCGTCGAACAGTCTGAACGGGTCGATTTCCGGCTCTATCGATTATGCTGGTGATCACGATTGGTATGCTGTCCAGCTACAGGCGGGAACTCTGTACCGGTTCGAGCACAGAGGCGTCGCTTCAAATGGTGGAACGCTCGAAAACCCATGTCTCCAACTCAGAGATGAGTCAGGAGCCGAAGTTGCCTATGACAGTGATGGCGGAACTGGTCATGACGCTTTGCTTGAGTTCTCAGCAACGCAGAGTGGGACATATTATATTGATGTCCTCGCCTGGAGCGATGGGACTGGGACTTACACGCTCGACGTGCAAAGCTTTTCAGATCAGGTTGGCGATTCAGTTGGAACGGCTTCGCTAGGTGGTCCAAACACGACCATCGAAGGTGCCATTGAGTTTGCCGCGGACCGTGATTGGTACGAAATCCAACTTGAAGTCGGAGCTGTGTATCGCTTCTACATGAGAGGCACGGACTCAGATGGCGGAACGCTGGCAAACCCCTATCTGGAGCTTTATGACGCGTCCGGAACGGAAGTCGCCTATGACAGCGATGGCGCGGGTGGTCACGAAGCCTTGTTAGAGTACCGGGCCACGCAAACCGGGACTTACTATATTAACGCGAGGGCTTGGAGCGACGGCGTAGGCACATATACACTGGAGACCGCGCACTATGCGACTGAAGTCGGAAACACTCCCTCCACAGCTGGTGTGAGCGATCTGAGCAGCACGATTACGAGTGCAATTGACTATTCCGGTGATCATGATTGGTACGAAGCGGAACTTGTGGCCGGTACACTTTACCGGTTTTACATGAGGGGAACAGATACGGGCGGTGGAACACTCGAGAACCCCTATCTGTGGTTACGCGATGCATTGGGAGCAGAAATTGCCTACGACAGCGACGGAGGTGTCGGTCATGAAGCACTGCTTGAATACACCGCCACACAAAGCGGAACCTACTACCTTGATGCAGGTGCTTGGAGCGATGGGACTGGAACCTACACGATCGAGCATTTAAATGCCTCGGATCAGATTGGGGATACTGTCGCAACAGCAGCATTGTTTGGTGCAGGCGACAGCGTAAGAGGCGAAATTGAAACGTCTGGCGATCACGACTGGTATGCGATTGACCTTCAAGCGGACACAACCTACTTTTTCGATCTCCGGGGAGCTCCCTCGGCAGCGGGAACTTTGGCTGACGCGGGGTTGACGCTCAGGGACGCAAGCGGCAGCGAACTCAAGTTCGACGATGACAGGGGCGCTGGTACTGATTCTCGGATCGAGTACAAAACCACTTCAGCTGGCACCTACTATCTCGATGCAAGCGGGGTGAGCAACAAAGTTGGAACCTTTGTTCTCGAAGTCGAAACCGGTAGCGACAAGATTGCAGATGCCATCCCATTTGGAACCGGAGCGAGCGTTTTCGGGGAGATCGCGTCTGACGGAGACAGCGTCTGGTATGCTATAAGCCTTGAAGCTGGAACCAGCTATCAGTTTGATATGCTAGGCACACCAAGCTCCGGTGGAACTATCTCAGACGGCATGCTTGCGCTTCGCGATGCCGATGGCCATGAGCTCAGTGTTAACGACGACGGCGGATTGGATCTCGATGCTCGAATCCAGTATCAGGCAACTGCGACTGGCACCTACTACCTTGAAGCAATGGGGGTCTCCGACAAAACGGGTACGTTCACGCTCAGTGCCTATGTATCTGAAGGATCAGGCACTGCCGGAGCAGACAGGATTGTCTCTGGTCAGGCCAACGAGCTGTTTTTTGGTGATGCAGGCAGCGACATTTTCGTTTTCCAGTCAGGCGGGAACGGTCATGACGCAATCAGCGACTTCGTTGCAGGGGCTACATCGGATGACGTGATTGAGTTCGCGACCGGTCTCTTTGCCGACTTTGCCGATGTTCTAGCATCCGCGACAGATGATGGATCAGATACGCTTGTCTCAATCGATGCAGACAACAGCCTGACCCTGCGAAACGTTCTTGTCACAGACTTGCACCAAGATGACTTCCAGCTTGTGTAGGTGAGTTTCAAAGAAAACACCGGTGCGAACAATCGCACCGGTGTCTACGTTGATGACGCTCATAGATAGAAGTCTTTAGCTTCAACCAGCGTAGGTCTGCAGCATCACTTCTTCTTTTTCTTTCCCCGGCGTTTAGTGCCAAGCCCCATATCCTTGGCGAGCTTCGCACGCATTTCCGCGTATCCCGGAGCAACCATGGGGTAGTCGGCGTCCAGTCCCCACTTCGCCCGATAGTCTTCGGGCGTTAAGCCATAGTGGGTTCTGAGGTGCCGCTTCAAAGACTTGTATTTCTTGCCGTCTTCCAGGCAAATAATGAACTCTGGCGTAACTGACTTTTTGATGGGCACCGCAGGCACCAATGGCTCTGGCTCAGGTAGTCGATTTGCCTCAACCACGCCTTTCAATGCCGAATGAACCGAGCCGATCAGCTCGACCATATCTTGAGACGATATCGTGTTGCTCTCGGCATATGCAGACACAATGTCTGCTGTCAGTTCAACAAATGTTTGATCGAATTTTTGATCTTCCATGCACTAATTCCTTTGAGATTACTCAACTATAACAATCAAACGTCACCGTTCTTCCCAATAATCTCATGAAAATCAACAAAATATTGTTCGTGAAGGCGAAAGCCCTAAGGATCGTTGATGCACCTATCGGGGTGATTATTGATTTATTTCTTACGCTTGAAAAAATGGCACGGTCGCATCACCACTGTTAACACCAGTTGGCTCGATATTCTGGTGTCCAGAACCGCGCATGACCTTCTTCGATGAGAATTTCGCCTGCTGTGCGTCCGTCCGGCAACTTTATCCATACGAGCGGACGCTTGTATCTGGGGCTGTCAATCTCACCTGAAACCCTGATTTGTACGCCAGGAGTTTCCAAAAGCTCTTGCATACGGGCTTTTGCAGCTCTTCCGAGTTCAAGCTCATGCTCGCATTTTGGGCGCGTGATTTCGGGGGTGTCAAAGCCAGATAGATGAGGAGAACCTGGACCCATCGCTCGCATATTTACGCCGTCACATTTGACCGTGTCGCCGTCAATGGCGGAAAGTGAATTGCAGGAAATGGCATTGCCCACTTCGTTTGGAAATGACGATTCAAGAAACTGAGCGGCTCGATGGATCAAATCGTCAAGCGACAGTTCTTCTTTGGAAACGAAATAGGCAACGAGCGCCAGGGCAACCAAAGTTGGCATCAAGAGCTTCCTTCGGCGCTTTGGTCGAAATGGAACTACTATTGCGGACTTGTGCCGTCGAAATAACAATTTGGCGTCCTGTCGTTCCTATTTGGTAATTTTGGTTGTTTCGCTCTGGCGGCTCAATAATGCGCTTTGTTTGATATCAATTCATTACTCTTTGTGGACACTGTTGAACAAATGGCCAACCGACATAGGCATCGTGTCTGCGCTTACCGAAAACGTCACGAATGAACAGTTAGCTCTCCGCGTCAATTTCCTGCTGGAGTTTGGTATTGGGGAAGCGTTCTCTTGATTTGAGGGCGCATTGCCTGAGAAACTCGGAGATCGGAAGTTCCGGCTCCTGGTCACGCTGGAAGACCTTCCGAAGGAGCGGAAGGTTTTTCAGTTGGGCAATCCAGCGGATCATGCAACTAACTTGCAGGAGATTTGGCATGTCGGCAAACAAAACGTCACAATCCTACATTGAACAATCTCTGGAAGAGACGCGCGCCAAGCGTGAAATCGCCACGGAGCGGCTTGTCCGGCTTTTTCACGAGACGTTTGAGGATGGCGATCGGGCGGTGCGTGCTTACGGTCAACAGGTCGGCAAGCGCGGTATTGAATATGTGGTGCGCAAGGTTCAGCAGGATGACGGCTTTTTCAACCGACATTGGCATTTCGGCTGGATGCGAGGTGGTCTTTTTGCCGAAGGAAACCGCAAGAAGGCCCTAGAGCACCTTCAGCAGCTCCCAGACGCGATGCGAACCCACCACAATCTTGTGACGGAGGAATGGGATCTTGTGTATGCACTGGAGCGGGTACGGGAGCGAGATGCTGTTAAACCTGACCGTGAAGTAAATCGAGGTCGGTGGGAACCTGAGCGGGAAAGAGAGCGCTAGGCTCTTACTATTGCATCAGGTTCTGGAGCTCTCCGGGTGAAGAGATTGTAAGAAAGCCACCTTCTCCAGCACCGGCTATCAGAGCAGGGTAAACTTCACCGGCTGGTAGAAACAAAAAGCCCAAATCCAGACCGACTTCTGCTGCTTGTATTTGAATTTGATCTTTTGCAGCTTGCTGCAAGCCGAAACTAGTGACTTTGATGCTCGACACAGAAGCGTTTTCTAACGCTGCCTTGGCGCGTTCAACATCACGTTGATATAACGCAGCGTAAACAGAAGACTTCAAAGATGGGTCGTTAAGTATAATTGGCCTGCTTACGAGAGACTGAATACCCACCCAGTCAATACCATAGAGTATCGCGGTCTCGATGGCCGTTTGCGCATCTGTATTTCCTAGGCTCAGAAGCAACCCCAAATAGCCATTTTCAAGTTTAACCTGAACCGTTGATGACATGGAACTAACCAAACCGTTCGGATCAGTTGCAGCGACAGTAACAGCGTGAGTTCCTGGCATGGAAAAACGGCAGCTCACCACGGCTGGCTTCGGCGTTTCAGAACAGCTTGCCACAGGGCTGCTACCAAATGACTGCCCGTTCAATGACCAGGCAAACGCGAGCTCTTCACCCTCAGGATCGTGTGAACCTTCAGCCGAGAAAATCGCGGGTTCCAAGGCGTCGACTACAATGACCTCCGGCGCTAAATTGATCACGGGTCTTGCATCTTTGACGTTTACCCACGTTGCAACTCCCCCAACAATGGCGGAAAAGATAGCAAGGACAGCACCAACAATCAGTTTGCCAAGCAGCGTATCGGGAAAGTTGTTCGCCATTCTTTCCTGGAATCCATAGATTTAGTAATTGAACCGACCTGTGAATGAGGCTGATGCGTTGCGCAATTCGATTGCGCGCAATATGCGACAAAATCTAAGCGTGTAAAAGCTTTGAGAGCAAGAGTAAGTTCGAGGTAAGCACCCTGAAAATGAATTTGGCACATCGCTTCTGCGTCAGCTGACGTGCGCAATTCGAACGACCCATTGCAGTTCAGCCGCTTTGCAACAGAGGTGAAGGCAAACCCGTCATGCGAACGTTATTCTAATCGACTGAACAAGAAGCATGCGAAGCTGACCGGGTCGCCAGTTGGAGCGGTGCCGCACTTATTGCGGGCAGCTCCCCCAGCAAATAGACATTGGCCACAGCAACCGCGGAGTTACTGTGGCCAATCAAACAGCCCCAGCGGGCAGGGCTGTCCTTTCAGCGGTAGGACTGAGGAGTTCTTAGTACCGCCTGCCCATTCATTACCCGCATACTGGCGCTAGTGGAACAGGATTAGCGTGCGCCAGAACTGTAAGACGACTTTTTGGGAGCGCGCAACGGTTGAGTAGAGCACAACCAAGCGTTTGTGTTTTGATTGCATTGATTGTAGAGTTTATTGAAATCAATTTTTAATGGTGGGCCATTGTCTTGGGGGAGGCGATGTCTTCAGATAGTAATAATTCCGTTTTTACACTCGGCCTCACGATGGCAGGCGCTGTCTCTGCTGGAGCTTACAACGCCGGTGTTTTTGATTTTCTCATTCAAGCACTTGAAGAATGGGAAAATGCTCGAGAAGCTGACAGAAGTCGCCCAGAATCTGAGCGCATTGTTCCGAACCATCGCATCGTTATTCCCGTGATATCAGGCGCTTCGGCTGGGGGCGCGACCGCTGCGCTCGGGCTATTTGGTTTGTCTGAGGCGACATCTCTACCGACACCAGAAGATGCAGCAAAAACGAAATTCCTGATACCGGCGCTCTACACCACTTGGGTGAAAAGTATCACCTTTGCCGAAGGAGGGCATCGCCATACGCTACTGGGCAATACCGACCTAAAGACCGGCGTCGACGTGGCTTCGCTGCTTGACGGCTCGGTTCTACGCAGAACTGCAGAAGACGTCATCCGTAGCGCTACACTGAATGCTGAGCCACGTCCCTATTTCGCGGAAGATCTCCATCTCTTTTTGACAATAACAAACCTTCGCGGCGTTCCGTACGAAGTAAGCTTTACCGGCTCCGGTTCGAGTGAAGCGCATCTCATGACATTGCATGCAGACCGGATGCACTATCGCATTTCTGGTTTGGGATCGGCTTCTTTCGAAAGCCAATGGCTTAAGAGTTACGGAGATGAAGGCATCCCTTTGTCTGCCAAGCAAATTCAGGCAGCGTTTTTAGATAGGGACGACTCAGGACAACATATCGAAGCAAATAACTTCGTCACAGCCGCAATTGCGACCGGTGCTTTTCCTGTTGGTCTCCCAGCGCAGCACATGGTGTCGCACACAACAGACTACGACAACAGAGCCTGGCCATATGAAAGTCGAAAAGGACTGGGCGATATTAAACCCCGATGGCCTCAGAATGAACAAAGCCAAGTGGCGTACGACGTTACCTATGTTGGTGTTGACGGCGGTGTCATCAACAATGAGCCCTTTGAAATCGCCCGCTGGACGATTATGGAAACCCCGGGTGCGCAAAACGTTCCCACCTCCAAGGGTACAGACCGGGCCGTTTTACTCGTCGATCCCTTTCCACAGGTCAGCGATTTCGATCCCAATCAAAGCCCTGAGGAAACAGCTGCTCAGGTCTGTTTGCGTGCGGCGATCTTGGCGCTCTTTCCTGCTCTGAAGAACCAAGCTCGCGTCAAGGCTGTGGACCTTGCACGCTCAGCAAATGATTTACATGTCTCGAGCCGGTTTCTGATTGCCCCTTCACGCAACATTGGCGAGGGAGAGAGCGAACGACGCGCCGACGATCCCCTCGCAACCGGTGTACTCAGTGCTTTCGGTGGTTTCTTGACCGAAAAGTTTCCGGAGCATGACTATCAGCTCGGAAGACGAAACTGCCAGCAGTTTTTGCGCAAGTACTTCCGGGTTGCCGAAGGCAACAAAACCGTCATCGGGTGGCCTGCCAACACAGATAAAAGGCACACTCTGGTTGATGATAACGAAAAGGCCTGGAGGGTGCTGATCCCACTATTTGGGTCAGCGATTGAAGAGGTTCCTCAGCCCAAGTGGCCCCAAATCGGTGACGATGTTATTCTCGAATTTCTGCGAGCTATCCGTGTTCGCGGTGACGCCTTGGTGAAGCACATCGCCGACACCGAATTCGACAAATGGTACTATGCGACAGCGCTTAAAGCATTTTGGTGGTGGAAGAAAAAACAACTGCTCGGCCGTATCCATGGCGTCGTTGTTGCGGATCTTATCCGCCGCGATCAGCATCAACGCTTCGCGAACCTCGGAAGTGACCTTGAGCGCGGTGTTCTGGCCTGCTTTTACGATCTTGCAGAAGACAAGTGTTCTCCGGCAGTTATCGCCAAAACCATTGGCAAACGCAATCTCGTGAAACGAGATACCACGGTTCCGACAGCTGATCAGGTTCGGTCGCTCTTGGACAGCGTTCTCTCTGCATATGTTAGACCAAGAGAGCGGCGCAGAGACGTTTATGTCTTACGCAGAGATTTCGAATTACCAAAACTGTGAGGCTTACTATGAAGAAACTAATTCTATTTACTTTCGTAGTTGCGATTACTATCGTTCCAAATACGGTTCGCGCGGCGACTTGTATCGATGGGCAAGCTGAGGTGTGGTTTAATATTGAATATTGCAATAAACGATATGCATGTTTGCAAATTTGCTTGACGGAGCAAACGTTCAATAGTCCGGACGCTCCCCTTATTGTTGCGAGATTTGCTGAAGCATATTCCCTCGGCAAAGACTCTGTCCAACATGCACTGAGTGTTTTTGCTTATCACGGTGGGTTCCGAGACAAGAAAAAGTTCAAGCTAGACCACATATCCATTCGTGCCCATTGCGTGCAATCTGTGGAACGTGCTGCCAACGCTGCGTGTTGATCTTAGTTATCTATTTATTCAAGAACACAGTTTAGCGATGCAATATCGTTTAAGTTCGTTTTGTCGACGGAAACCCGCGGCAAGACCAGGTTCAATGGTTTTTGGATGATTAGGGCAATTGTTCATTCTTTGATATCGAATACGCGGCACACCGCTTCCGGTGTGCTGCATTGGCTAAGGGATACCATCCGAACCGCACTATGCGGTTCGTCCGCCTTCATCAGCAGCAGAGGTCATTTGCCTGATTTTTAAGTGACAGGCCCGTTGTCAACGTCAAGGCGGCCGTTCGGCCCCGCTGGCGCGGTAAAGCCTTGACCCTGCCTTCCGGTGCCTGTGATTGGCTTGGGAAGGGCAAATGGATAAGTAGCGGCGCGCGCGCCGCGTGCGCTTTTTATGCGGCTTTTGAGTGCCGCTTTTTGCAGCAATATTCTGAATTACACCGAAAAACTCTTACACAATATCTTACACATACACATAAAATAGTAAAAAAATATGATTAAAATCAATATCTTGTATCTAAATAACTAGGACTTAAAATCCTCCATCGGTGAGGGCTTTGAGTCAGACAAACGCACAATCGTAACATCACATTCGTTCCTCTCAAATTAGATGCGCTCTAGGTTGTATTGGGCCGCAATATCCTAGGCTGACAAGACGTCGTGTATTCGCTCACAGACATGATCAAACTCTTAGCCGTTGCAACCTAAAGCTGGCGAAGTCCATACGTATTATCGCTAGGTTGAAGGTTAATTTTTGAGATGCTGTTATGGCCGAAGATGCAACCAGAGGGTAGGGCTTGGTTTGCAATTAAGTACAAAGGTATCTTTTAATTTTGTACTGCCTGTCGGTTGTAAGGAACCGACAGATCATGGGGGTATTCAATGAGAAAGGGTCGGGGCTCTTCAACTAGGGTTGAAATGCCTTCATATGAGACTTTGTCAGAGCCAGCCGAGAGAGCCAACAAAAATCGGCTGGCAAATTCTTCACCGTCATCAAATCCGGCAACGCAGAAAATGAAATTCCGTCTCGTAAACGGAACTGATACCGACTTTCGCGCAGGTATCTTTTTGGCGAAGGAGGCGCACTCCAACACGGTCTTTCGTGACATTGTGTTTTCAGAAGAAAAGGCACGAACGATATTTGAGAGTGCTATTAATCGCCCTGATCGAAATGGTCTCATATATGCCACGCCAAATGTTGATGCTCCCCTTCAAGAGAACGGCCTTTATGGCTTTGCATCTGTTCGCGCTGGAGAATACTTCCTTGGCTCTGGCGGCTTAATTGCAACAGTTCAAACACTGAATGTCTCTGATAAAATTTCTGGAACCTTACTCGGCGGAAAAGTTTCAATAGGTCTTGTGAAGGCGCTAAGGCATTGGGCCAATGCGCGCGGTTGTGAACATTTGCTAATTCACGTCACAAATGGTGTGGACGCTGCACGATCTGATGGTTTTTTTAGAAGACTGGGCTTCAAAACAGTTGGCGGGAATTACGTCGACTAAGTGCGTCGTACGCACTCCTAATTTAGTTAGTGGGCTGGATGACGTCTTATGAGAAGTCAAAATGAACTGTGTTTTATTAATACGCAAGTAAATATTGAGTATTTCTACTTAGCGCCAATGATCATGGGGTTTCTAATTATCTTTATTTTCTTCAATTTCTCAGGGAGAATAAATCTACTTGAAGTAATACTCGACATATATCTATTTAGAAAAGTTAAGGAAAACAGAAATAAGGTAATAGCAATAAGGTTTCTTTTCATATTGTCTATTCTTTGGTTCGTTACCCTCCCTTTTGTTTCAACTTACCTTGTAGAAATCTGTTAAAGGAAAAATCCGATGTCAGATAGTTCAATCGGCGTAGGCTTTGATTTTGTTCTTGGGACTATTAATTTTGGTCAGCAGTTTTTAGCTGGAGCCAGCACAAGAACAATCTCTGAGAGTGATTTTGAAAAAATAAAGTCATCAAAATTTGCCCCAGTCGGTGATCTTAACCAACTCGATGACGGAACTATCGTTAGAAATAATAATAATGGAACTTACACAGTATACGACTACGAAGAGAAATTTTTTTCTAAGGGAGGTGCTAATAGTTTTGGATTAGGTGCTTTCGCGGAAGTGCCCGTGTTCAATGGAGCGCCTAAGGACTACTCTGGCCCCTTTCATAGCTATGGTGCCGCAGGCTTACTCGGACTTACATTTTCGTATATACCCGGCCAAGAAAGCCCGTGGCCAGCCAGTATCTCAGTAGTCGGCGGTGTCGGGCTAAAAATCCCTGCTCACCTCGTAAGTTTTGAATACTTTATTGAAAGTAAAGAATTAGGCCCAGCATCAGACCTGTCTAAGTGTTTTGTCGGAAACACATTGATCAAGTCAGTCAATAATTCTCTTGTTGAAATTAAGGACATAAAGCCAGGAGACTACGTGCTTTCGTTTAGTCAAATGGATGGGGCAACAGACGGTAAGCTCGTCGAAAAGAAAGTGCTTAGTGTATTTGAAAATATAACGGAAGAATTAATTCGACTAACTTGGCGCGAGGGCGAGGAATATAGGGAATTAATTACAACGCCATATCATCATTTTCTAACATCTTCTGGTAATTTTAAAGAGATTGAGAAATTGGTAGAGCACGGACAAGGTGTTCTAGTACTCGAGAGTGGCTCTGAAGTTGTTGTAACGTCGGAGCGCATTCTTTATTCCGCAGAAACCGCAGAGATGTTCGAACAGGTGGAAGGCTATGTCTATCCCGAAAATGGAAATCTTGCGGTCGCGCCGGTCTTTAAAAGAGGCTGGAAAACTTACAATTTCGAGGTTGAGGACTTTCATACCTACATCGCCGGCGGCTTGCGCGTACACAACGATTCTTGGAATGATGGACGAGGTGTAGAGTATCCTGGCTGGGCGACCCGTGAAGGCCAAGCATATTCGGTTGGCGCAGGATCTGGTAGACATTACGAAGTCAACAAATCGGCTTTCGAAAGTTATGTAACTGAGCAAGTCGCTAGGAATGAAAGCTATGCTGAAAGTGCTGCTGGTCGTGCTGAGGCAGTAGCTTATGGTGCATATGCCGCTGGTGGAGGTGAAATAGCAGCTCGAGCCGCTTCGATTGCTGAGTATGAAGCTCGAGGCGGTGATAACGTTAGCGCCCAAGGTTTTTTGCAATATGAGCTCGCATTCAAGCGCGCGCAGGCTCGCGTTGAAAGCGAAAGGGGTGGCTCTGGCGATGATAGACACGACCCCCAACCAAACCACAATGACTCATGGCGCACCGGTGTTGGCAGCGGTGGTCTCGGCGATTACGACAATGATGGCGTGGTCAGTGCACGCGAATTTCGCAGAGCTGAGGCAGAAGGAAGGTACGGGAACTCAAACGGATCCGGTGAAAGCGCCGGTGGGAAGCCGATCATTCTAGATCTCGATGGCGATGGCCTCGAAATTTTACCGTTCGATCGATCTTTCACCGAGTTCGACTTTGATGATGATGGCTTTGTGGAGAAGACTGCTTGGGTTGGAAAAGATGATGGCTTGCTTGTTTGGGACGAGCACGAAGACGGCCAGATCAATCGCGCAGCCGAAATTGCACTTGGTAACTTAACTGAGGCTGATGACACAGATCTGGAGGCTTTAGCAACTCTATTCGATAGCAATCACGATGGCTTGTTCAATATAAACGATGCAAGTTGGGGAGAGTTTCGAATATGGCAAGATGTTGATGGGGACGCAGAAGTTGACGCAGGCGAACTAAAAACCCTCCAAGATCATGGTATTTCTGAAATCAGACTTACCCGAACATCAGAAACCACGGTTACTCTTTCCGACTACACCGCAATTCATGGGCTTACAAATGCTGTGCGCACAGGAGTTGATGGTGAACAAGAGATAATCCTGGTTGGCGATGTCACACTAGGATATTCAGATCTTGGCGTGAAGAGGTCCGTCGATGCAGACGGCAACGATGTCATCGAATATGAAAGCGTTGACAATGCTCCTGCCAACATCACCAAGCGCCGTAAAATCAGCGACGGTGATCCTGTCGATTTTAACCTCGGTAGCGACAGTATTGCGACAGGCACGCTGATTACGTCGGATTGGTCCTCAGTGCTTGGAAGCGATGAGGACAATCAAATCAATGCGGCCGGTAAACTCGAGAAAGTGTTGTTAGAAGGTGGTGCTGGTAATGACACTTTGACCGGTGGAGCTGGCAGTGACGTGCTCATAGGAGGAGCTGGAGAAGACAGTGTCTTAGGTGGAGCGGGTAATGACACGCTCGTGATCGACCATGCAGATGTCGCGGGTGCCCTAGCTGGACGGGCAACAATATCCGGTGGTGATGGTTTCGACACCCTTATGGTTGACGGCGATACCGGTGTTTCATTGATCTTGTCAGATTTCGAAGCCGAAGCTGCGGTTGGTAGTGAAGGAAATGACAACCTTCACGGTGATGACGACAGTCTGACCACATGGAGCGAATTTGCAGATATTGATGCAAACGGTGCCCTTATCTCTGGCGAAATCTCGATTGGTTACACTCTTCGTGGTGAGGGCGGAGCCGATGTTCTGACAGGCGCTGCCAACGCAGATCAGTTGCGCGGTGGAAGCGGCAACGATGTGTTGAATGGTGAGGCTGGCGATGACGAACTCTATGGCGATGAGGGCGCTGATACCCTTCGCGGCGGCTCAGGAAATGATGTCTATATCTACGCTCGAGGCGATGGCCACGACGTTATCGAAGAGACCTTAGGCAGTCATTCGTCCGGCGACGTAATCGCTTTCGGACAAGGTATCTCTGTATCCGACCTAAACATACAAATTGTCGGAAACAATCTTGTTATCGCCTTCTTTGAAGAAACCTCTGAGGAAGCATCGATTGCAGCGCAACTCAACCTACCGGTGCTTGAAGGCTCAATTACCATTAAAGATTGGGGCTTGAGTGCGGACAATCGAGTTGAACACATTCTTATGGCTGATGGCACATCCCTTCAGCTTTCAGAACTTACATTCTTGCAGGGAGATGACGCGGCACAAACGCTATCTGGCTCGAGCAATCGCGATTTCATCTCGGCAAGAGATGGAAATGATGTAATTAACGCAGGCGATGCTGATGATGTTGTTTTCGGTGACCTTGGTGACGACACGATCAATGCTGGTCAAGGGCAAGATCGAGTGGACGGAGGAGACGGGAACGACACTCTCCATGGAGGTCAAGGAGGTGATAGTCTCGTCGGCTCCAATGGAGATGACATAATTCACGGCGAGGCCGGCGATGACCTTCTTCGCGGAGACACTGGCGATGACATAATCACTGGAGGAGATGGCAATGATCTCATCCAAGGTGGAGCAGGGAATGACGTTCTTTCCGGCGGTAGTGGCGACGATGTCTATTCCTACGCGATTGGTGATGGAAATGACACGATCGAGGACAGCGGAAGCGGCTCTGTAGGTGATGTTGTTGTTTTTGGGCAAGGCATTAGCTTCACTAATCTGACCTTCTCAATCAACGGCAGCGATCTTATGATCTCAATTTCCGGAGAAGGCTGGCTTGCCGAGGACAATGGCCAGATTCTTCTAAAGAGCTGGTCTGTCGACTCTGGTCAGAAAGTTGAAATTCTGACGTTCGCCGACGGCAGTTTCGTGGATATCTCCAAGTTCAGTTCCTTCGAAAAACTCAATGCAGAAAGCAACACTTTGAATGCGACTACGGCAAGCGAGCTTATCGATGCTGGTGCTGGCGACGATAACATCGCTGCAGGGGCTGGTGACGATTTTGTCTTGGGAGGAGATGGTGCGGATACTCTAAGCGGCGGCGCGGGCGCGGATATGCTTCAAGGCGGCGCAGGCGATGACGTCCTAGAGGGCGGTGCAGACAACGATGTTCTAACAGGCGGAGCTGGTAATGACCTGTTGACAGGTGGCACGGGTCAGGATGTCTTTGCGCCAAGCCGAGACTCTTTGGGAACAGACACCATTACCGATTTTGAAGTCGGCATTGATCGAATTGACTTATCGGCTATCGGCGCATTTATTTCCCTGGAACAGCTCGAACTATCCCAGACTGCCAATGGTGCACAGATCGACTTCCTCTACGGCCAAACGATTGTCCTGGAAGGGATTGACGTTTCTCAACTGACAGATGCCCAATTTGTCTTTGACACTTTTGAAGATTTAGCTTCAGGAGAAAGCCGTTTTGCAGGAACGGTGCCCTACGACTTTTCCCAAGATACGCTTGTTGAGACGGATTCGAATGATTTCAACTCCGTGCTCGACGGCCAGCCGACACCTTCTGCCACGCCAGGTGCTCACAATGGTGCCGGGGCGGGCAATGTATCTGTAAATCCCGATGACTTGAGTGTTGGTGCTGGGAACCTCACCACGGGTGTTGGGTCGACAACGACCGGAGCAGAGGATGCCTGGACCGTCACAAATTTCGATAACGTAACCAACAGATTTAATGTCGCAAATAGCGGCAAGATGCAGGAGCACGTCTTTAGAGGCAATCAAACGGTTATGAACGAGCGGAATCCCGGAGATTACGACTTTGTTCATGGAACTGCCGGAGTTCCGGTCACGATATATGCTGGCGCAGGATACGACGCCGTCCAGGGATATTCAGGGGTAGAGAATGCTCACCTGGGTGCTGATAACGATTGGATGGACGGCGCTGGTGGCAACGACGTTGGTTTTGGCGAAGGCGGGTACGACAAACTTTTGGGTGGTGCTGGCAACGATACACTTGAAGGCGGTTCTGAGAACGACTTGCTTTTTGGCGATGCCGGCGCGGACATTCTAAGGGGTGGCACACACAACGATTACCTGGACGGTGGAACCGAAAACGACAAACTCTACGGCGATGACGGTAAAGACACACTTCTAGGAAAAGCAGGAAACGATCAGCTTTATGGCGGCAACCACAACGACACCCTCTCAGGCGGTGACGGCAATGATACGGTGAACGGCAATGCTGGCAATGACCGTGTTTATGGCGACAAGGGTGACGATACTCTCCACGGAGAGGCAGGCAAAGACCTTCTGGTCGGCGGCGACGGAAAAGATAAGCTCTACGGCGGCGATGACAACGATACGCTTGCTGGCGGTAACCACGATGACCAGCTGTATGGTGGGAACCACAACGATGAGCTCCTTGGGGAAGGCGGGAACGATCGCTTAGAAGGCGACAATGGCAATGACTGGCTTCACGGTGGCGATGGTGCGGACCAGCTATTCGGTGAAAATGGCAACGATATTCTCATCGGAGGCAACCACAACGATACGCTGAATGGTGGAAGTGGCAAGGATACTCTGCTGGGCGGTTCTGGCAATGACTCTCTTGTTGGGGGCACAGAGAACGATGAACTGCTTGGTGAAGCCGGTACCGACACCCTGAACGGCAATGCCGGCAATGACTGGCTGCATGGTGGTGATGGCAATGACACTCTGTACGGCGAGGACGGAACAGATGTTCTGATTGGCTGGACAGGCGCGGACCGACTTTATGGCGGTAGCGGCAATGACGTGCTTTTGGGCGGCGACCACAACGACACCCTGGAAGGTGGATCCGGTAAGGACACACTTCTTGGCGGCTCAGCTGACGACAATCTGAAAGGTGGAGACCACGATGACGACCTGCAGGGAGAAGCTGGAAACGATACTCTGAACGGAAATGCCGGCAATGATTACCTTCATGGTGGTGAAGGCAACGACACTATTTACGGCGAAGCCGGTAGTGACGTCCTGATTGGCTGGACTGGTAACGATAAGCTCTATGGCGGAGCTGAAAATGACGTGCTGATCGGCGGCGAAGGCACAGACGAGCTTTTCGGTGGCAGCGAAAATGACGAGCTTTTTGGCGAGGCCGGAAACGATGAGCTTCAAGGAGACAGCGGCGACGACATCCTGATTGGCGGCGACGGAAACGATACCCTACTAGGTGGCGCCGACAATGACACACTCCAGGGCGATGCTGGAGACGATTACATCCAGGGTGATGCGGGCAACGACGTCATTTATGGCGTTTCAGGCAATAACTGGCTCCATGGTGGATCTGGCTCGGACGTTGTCTACGGCGGCGTTGACAATGACACTATTTATGGCGGCTCCGGTAGCGACCTGATCCTCGGCGCGGGTGGCAGTGACCTTATCGACGGCGGCACCAATGCCGACGAAATCCACGGTGGGTCCGGCCACGATATTATTGCTGGCGGCGATGGTGACGACCTTGTGCTTGGTGAAGACGGGGATGATACCCTTCAAGGCGGAGGAGGGGCTGACAAGCTATTTGGCGGCTCAGGAAAAGACAAAATTGAGGGCGGTGAAGGCGCAGACGAACTTTCAGGTGAAGCTGGCAATGACCAGCTCTTCGGTGAAGGGGGCGACGACACGCTTGCCGGCGGAAGTGGTGCAGATCTGTTGGAAGGAGGCTCGGGCAATGATCAGCTTTCAGGAGGTTTTGGCAATGATTTTCTAAAGGGTGGTGCTGGTGACGATGTCCTTTATGGCGGTGATGGTAACGACATCTTCATATACGCACTTGGTGACGGTAATGATGTCATCGTTGAAGGAGATATCGGGCATAACACGCTGATTTTAAATGGTATTAATGCAAATGATGTTCTTATTTCGTCGTCGGCGGAAGGTATCAAATATGAGTTTGTCGATGGTGGCTCGCTGATTTTGCGACACCAGATTGTCGATGGTACGATCGGGATCAGTCAAGTCGTCTTTGACGATGGCACGATTTGGTATGATCGTAAGATTACTGGAGAAGGGTATCTTCCGGTCGCCATCAACGCGATCGAGAATGCGGTCCACAGTTCGAGTGCGGCCTGGAGCTTCACTGTTCCTGACAACGTCTTTACGGATGCAGACGGAGACAGTTTAACCTACAGCGCATCGCTCGCAGATGGCTCACCTCTGCCGTCTTGGCTTGTGTTTGATGCAACAACGCGAACTTTCTCAGGTACTCCACCACAAGGTTTCGATAGCACGCTTTCTCTGAAAGTCGCTGCATCAGATGGCACAGCGGCCGCTGAAGCTGAATTCGACTTAACGGTCACACAGGCGAACGCTGCTCCCGAAGCAAATGGTGATACGGGATATTCGACCAACCTATTCTCTGCAGTGACAATTGCTTCTGCGACACTTCTTGCAAACGATTTGGATGCTGATGGCAACGCGCTGAGCATCGTTTCAGTCTCGAATGCAAGTGATGGAAGCGTGAGTCTGAATCAAGATGGTGATGTTGTCTTTACACCGTCTGGTGCGTTCACAGGGTTTGTTACATTTGACTATACAGTCAGCGACGGCGAACTAACGGCAACCGCAACAGTGGAAGTGAATGTTACTGGGCCTGTTGCCACCTCGGGTGACGATGTTCTGAGTGGAACTAGCGCCGATGAAACGATCGATGGCCTTGCCGGCAACGATACGATCAATGGTTTCGACGGCGACGACACGCTCATTGGCGGCGCCGGTGCGGACTCCCTTGATGGCGGCAATGGCAATGATACGATTTATGCCGATGCGGCCGATACGTGGTTCGGCGGTGCTGCCGGCATTGATACCCTCATTTATCAAGGTTCTGACAACCGGCAATATTCCATGGACCATGGCAGCTTTGAGAACATGAATGCAGGGTCCGGCAACAACACAATCTGGGGTAATGGAAGCGTCAATATCATCGATGGTGAGGGTGGCGATGATGTCATCCACGGTTACGGCGGTGACGATACTTTGACCGGTGGTGCTGGCGCGGATTCGCTCATGGGCGGCGATGGAAACGATACTGTTTACGGTGATGCAGCTGACATTTGGTTCTCTGGTGATGCCGGTATCGACACCCTTATCTACACGGGCGTAAATGACTTCAGCTATGCGCTCGACAACGGCGGCTTCGAACATATGATGGCGGGGGCGGGCAACAACTCTATCCATGGAGGTGCTACGGACAACCTGCTGGATGGCCAGGCCGGAGATGATCACATCCAAGGATGGGGTGGCAATGATACCCTAATCGGCGGAGCAGGGTCCGACACGCTTCAAGGCGGTGATGGGAATGACATCGTCTACGCGGATGCAAGTGACGCCTGGTTCTCCGGAGATGGCGGCATAGACACTTTGATCTACACCGGCACCGACGACCGCCAATATTCGCTCATCCAGGGTGCATTTGAACACGTGGAAATGGGTGGCGGCAACAACGTCGTATGGGGAACAAGCACCGACAACACGGTCGATGGACAAGCGGGATCTGACACCCTTTATGGCGATGGTGGAGCAGATCGCTTGATCGGGGGGGGCGGTGCAGATCACCTGGTTGGAGGCGTCGGAAGTGACACATTCGTCTTTAAACTTGGCGACACAGGCCACGACACAGTTGCTGATTTTGAAGCTGGCGCTGGTTCCGAGGATGCAATTGAGTTTGAGTCCGGACTGTTCGCGTCTTTTGCTGCAGTTCTTGCAGTTGCCACGGACGATGGGGTGTCGACGACGATTGCAATAGACAACGACACATCCATCTTGTTGCAGAACGTTGTAGTCGGCAATCTGCACCAGGATGACTTCCTGTTCGTATAGGGCACACCGCTTCCGGTTTGCTGTGTCGGCTAAGGTAATTAAACCGAACCGCACTTTGCGGTTCGCCAGTACTCATCAGCAAGAGTGTTCATTTGCCTGATTTTTAAGTGACAGGCCCGTTGTCAGCGTCAAGGCGGCCGTTCGGCCCCGCTCACTCGGCAAAGCCTTGACCCTGCCTGCCGGTGCCTGTGATTGGCTCGGGAAGGGCAAATGGATAAGTAGCGGCGCGCGCGCCGCGTACTTTGATAAGCTGTCTTGGTCCTACGGAGGGCTTGGTCGAGCTTTTGGAGAGCGTTGTGGATTAAAAATCTAGCAGAAATCGAAATTGAGAAGTTGGGCCAAATCAACCATCTGATATGGCAAATTATGGCACATAATATGGCACATTGGCACAAATTAGACAAAAACATATATTAAAAATAGAGTTTTATGGCTTAGCCTAGCCGACTCATAACCTGAAGGTCGCAGGTTCAAATCCTGCTCCCGCAACCAAATTCGACAACAGCCTCATCCCGTAAGGGGTGGGGCTGTTGTCGTATTCGGGTAACGGATACAGGCGAGAACCTCCCCGGGCCCCATCAAGGAGGGCAAAGCCCGACGCAGAAGGGCAGAAAACCCCCAAATCCTGCTCCCGCAACCAACAAAAACAAGTCGCCCCTCCAGGGCGGCTTTTTTGTTGGAAGGGGTCGCCGATTTTAACCTCCCCGGGCCCCTTCAAGGAGCGCCAAAGCCAAACGCAGAAACCAAATCTTGCTCCCGCAAACAACGAAACAAAACCAAAAATCCAACAGGGGTGCTTCACTCAAGCGGGCTCTTTGACGTTATGGACATCAAAGTAACAACTGAAGAGTATCGATCAAACTTCAGACCCGGCGGGACTGACTGTCCAAGTCTGAAGAAAACCGATTCGCGGCTTGGAATCTTAATTGGCTTTTTGAGGTCGCGCCGGGGCTGCCGCGTCTGGCCATGATAGAGGCAGATATCGAAAAGGTCAGCCTCTAAGCACGCTGCGGGGAGGAAACCGGAGATTTTGGCCTTGCCGATTTTCTCGGACGCCGGATCGAAGCGCTAACCGACAATGGCGACGCGGTCGTTCATGCGGCCAGATTGGCCATTCCGATCCGGTTGACGCGGAGTGCTGATTGATCCAGCCTCCTTGGCGACTGGCTCAGTGCTTTCAAGCAGTAACAGTGAGTGCCCGGGCCGTCACTAATCAACAGGCTGGCGTAGTTGAAACGCTTTGCTCTCGGCATACGGAGGCTTGAGAAAACCGGCAGGATTTGCTTTTCTTGTCAGGACGTTTCCCGAGACCCGCACCATCCATGAACAGATCCGAACAAATCTGCGCAGCCCTGCGTACCGCCATTCTCGAGCGCGCACTGCTGCCGGGTATGAAACTGCCCGAGGACACGTTGGGCGAACGCTTCGGCTCTAGCCGGACCATCGTGAGGCAGGCACTTGAACGCCTTGCCGCTGAAGGGCTCGTGGAGCTTCGGCGAAACCGGGGAGCGGTCGTCGCGACGCCGAGCCTTGAAGAGGCACGGGACCTTTTCGACCTTAGAAGCCAGATCGAGGACCTGGTGGTCAGCCGTTTGATCAAGGAATTCTCGAAGGACCATCTCCAGTGCCTCAACGCCCATCTGCAGAAGGAAATTGATGCGGAGACCGGGCCCGAACCGGTGTCGATCCGGCTGGCGACGGAATTTCACATCCTGCTGGCCCAGCTGACGGAGAGCCCCGTGTTGATCCGCTATGTCGAGGAAATCGGTTATCGCTGCGGCCTGACGCTGGCCCTCTATTCGCGGCCCCATTCCACCGATTGCGGTATTCAGGAACACCGGGAGATTATCGACGCCTTGTCGAGGGGCGACGAGACGCGCGCCCGCGAGCTGATGAGACGTCATCTCGGTGCTGTCGCCGACCGCGCCCTAATCAAGCCGGAGATCGAAGGTGCGCCGCTCTACCTGGACGCGCTGGAACCCTATGTCCGTGCCGTGCGCGAGGACGGCTGAGAGCGGCCAGCCATAAGTCAAGCCTTGATGCCCATCCGTGTCAGGATCCGTTCCGCGCTGTCATTCCAGACATCCATCCTGACGATCTTGCCGTCTTCCACCTCGAAGCGGTCGACATACCGATTGCCTTCGAAGGGGGTGCCATCAGGCCATTCGCCGTAGAGTGTGCCGACGGAATAGACCACGGTGCGCTTGCCGTTTGTGGCAACGTCGAACGTATCCATCTTCTTTTTCACCCAGCTGTAGCGGCCCGCATTGAAGGCCGTTGGGCCGGACGGGTGTTTAAAGACCCGGCCGCCGGTGAAGGTGATGACGACGTTGTCGGCAACGAAGGTCGCCGCCAGGTCCGGATCCGGCTTCATCGAGGCGTCCAGGTAGTCACGCACGATCCTGGCTTCTTCCGGCATCTCCAGCGAGAGTTGTTCTTCCAAGCGCATGTTTTGTCTCTCTGACTGGTTGATCTAGTCCGAGCATACGAAGATGGCGATGGCTTTGCATGCAAATTTTGTATGCAAAAATTGCATGCAATTTAGGCGATGGGCGCTGACCCGCTGACGGGTTCACAAGGTGTTTTTACATAAGTTATTGAAAAATATAGCTTCAAGGAGTCTGGCATCGCATTTGCTGAGAGAGGTCGTTCGGACGTGAGGTTCGAACGACCAGAGGAGTCAGTTATGAAGTCAGCACAGTTTCTTCCGAAGGTGACCCGCCGCGTCCTGATGTCCGGTGTTGTCGGTCTCGCCGTCGCGACCAGTCTGCCCGCCTTTGCCGCCGATACGATCAAGATTGGCCTTGTCGCCGCCCTCAGCGGGCAGTCCGCGAAATCCGGTCAGGCAATCACGCGCGGGCTCACCATCGCAATAGATGAAATCAATGAAAAGGGCGGCATTCTCGGCAAACCGCTCGAACTGGTCAGCCGCGACGATGAAAGCAATCCGGGCAAAGGCCTTGTGGCAGCGCGGGAACTGGTGCAGCGAGAAGGTGTCGCCGCCCTGATCGGCGGGCTGGATACGCCGGTGTCCTTCGCCATCGTGCCCTTCGCCAACCAGGCCAAGGTTCCGTTTGTCGGTCCCTGGGCGGCCGGAACGGGCATCACCAAGAATGGCGCAGAGGAAAACTACATCTTCCGGGTCTCGGCCGTGGATGAGTATGTCGATGAGGCGATCACAGAATACCTGATTTCCAACTACGGCTCCAAGAAACCGGGCATGATCCTGATCAACAATCCCTGGGGCGAATCCAACGAGAAGGGCCTGACCAAGGCGCTCGAGAAGCGCGGCATGGAGCATGCGGGCATCGAGAAGTTCGAGAGCAACGACGTCGATGTGGTGCCGCAGCTCACGCGCCTCAAGGAGAACGGTGCCGACGGTCTGTTCGTGGTGGCAAACGTTGCCCCGACGGCGCAGGTGGTGAAATCCCTCGACCGGATGGGCTGGGACGTGCCGATGGCCTCGCACTGGGGACCGGCCGGCGGCCGCTTTACAGAGCTGGCCGGCAAGAGCGGTGAAAAGCTGCACTTCATCCAGACTTTCCTCTTCACCGAGGGAGATGCCAAGGGAGAGGCGATGTTCGCCAAGCTTCAGGAAACCTTCCCGGAGATCAAAACCATGGCCGATGTGACACCCGCGACCGGGATTGCCAATGCTTATGACGCCATGCTGCTGCTGGCCGCCGCCATCGAGAAGGCCGGTTCCACGGACGGCCCCGCGATCCGTCAGGCGATGTACGAGATCGAGAACATCGAGGGGTTGATCAAGACCTATACAGACCCGTTCTCGCCGGAAGATCAGGACGCGATTGCGCCGGAGGATTATGTCTTCGCGCATTTCGTCGAGGGTGAAATCATTCCGATCAAGGACTGACGGAACACGCCCGCCGCCTCCCGCATTCCGCATGCGGGAGGTCTCCGTTTCCGGGCCGCAATGGTCCACCAAGACTTGGATTTGTCACATGACCCTGATGATCGCAGCGCTGGTGACCGGCATTGGCCTCGGCAGCATGTATGGCCTGATAGCGCTCGGCTTCCAGATTACCTATTCCGTTTCCTCCACCGTGAATTTCGCGCAAGGCAGCGTGGTGATGCTGGGCGCCGTACTGGGCTACGTCTTTGCCGAAAGGCTCGGTCTTGCCTGGTGGCTTGCCTATCCGCTGGCGATCCTGTGCTGTGGTCTCTTCGGCATGCTGGTGGAAGCCCTGCTGGTGCGTCCTTTCGCCTCGCGTGGATCGGAAGCCTGGCTGATGGCAACCGTCGCCGGGGGTATCTTCCTTGACAATGCCGTCCTGTTTTCCTTCGGCAACGAGCCGCGGTCTCTGTCCTCGCCGCTTGTCGAGACCACCTGGCAATTTGCCGGAACGGGCCTCTATCCCCAGCAGCTGCTCATTCCCGTGGCCGCCATCGGCGTCGCACTGACCCTGCACGTCCTATTCCGCAGGACCCTGCAGGGAAGGGCCCTTTTGGCAGTCGTCCAGAACACACTGGCAGCCCGGCTGATGGGCATCAACACAACTCTGATGATCTCCGGCTCCTTTGCCATTTCCGCGATGCTGGCCGGATGCGCGGGCCTGCTGATCGCTCCGCTGTTCTCGGTCCATTCCGACATGGGTACCCTGTTCGGGCTGAAGGCCTTTGCTGTCGCAATCCTTGGCGGCATGACGTCGGCATCTGGCGTCATGCTGGCCGGCTTTCTCTACGGCCTGACCGAGGCGCTGGTCACCGCATATCTCGGCTCTTCGTCGACCTATATCGTCGTCTTTGCCCTCGTGATCCTGGCGCTGACTTTGAAGCCTGATGGTCTGTTCGGCCGACCGGCAGTCAAGAAAGTCTGAGGTGATGCTGATGTTGTTTTCGGGCAAACGCCTCGGGCTGGATCTCACGATCCTGGCGGCGACGCTTGCGGGGATCGCCGCGGCGCTCGCAACCGGCGGCTACACCCAGTTTGTGATCGGCCTTGTCGCGCTGACCACCATTCTGGGAGCCGGCCTCAACGTGCTTTACGGACTCACTGGCCTGGTCTCGCTCGGCCAGGTCGGCTTTTTCGCCATCGGGGCCTATGCCAGCGGCATCGCCACGCTGTCCGGACTGTCCTTCTGGGTCGCGCTGCCTCTGTCCGCCGGCATTGCCGGTGTCGCAGGCGGTTTGCTGGCCGTGCCCGCTGTACGCATGGCCGGGCCGTTTCTGGCCATGGTCACGATTGCCTTCGCCTTTATCGTCGAACACGGAGCGGTCGAGTGGAGGTCTCTTACGGGCGGCCAGAACGGCTTGATGGGCTTTCCCATGCCCGCGATCGGGGGTTACCTCTTTTCCGAGCGTGATCTTGTGTTGCTGTCCGTTGTTCTGGCCGGGCTTTCGCTCTATCTGTTCCGGCGCCTTGCAGACAGCGGCTGGGGCATGGCCATGACCGGTATGCGCGATGCGGAGATCGCCGCATCCTCGCTCGGCTATCGGCCGTTCGTTATCAAGTCCGCGGCCTTTGTAATTGCGGCGGCCCTGGCTGGTCTGGCAGGTGGCCTGTTCACGCCGCTGATGATGTTCATCGCGCCGAGCAATTTTCCGTTCTCGCAATCGATTCTGTTCCTGTTTGCGATCCTGATAGGGGGCTCCGGTACCGTGCTCGGACCGCTCGCGGGCGCGCTGGTTACCGTGCTGCTGCCGGAATTCCTGTCCGGACTGGCTGAATACCGGCTCCTGTTCTTCGGCGGACTGCTGATCGGCGTTCTGCTGCTGGCGCCGCGCGGGATTGTCGGGACGGTGTCCTCTTTTATGCCCACGCGGAGGCAGGAGATCGCACCAGCATCAGTGGCGGACGTCGAAACGGTCCTTTGCAAAGAAGGCTCCGGGGTCCTGCTGGAACTCGACACACTCGGCATCTCCTTCGGCGGAGTGCGAGCGGTCGACGAGGTTTCGCTGTCCATCAGACCGGGTGAGGTGACCTCGATCATCGGGCCGAACGGGGCTGGCAAGACGACCATTCTCAACATGGTCAGCGGGTTTTATGCGCCCTCCGACGGGCGGATCCTGCTGGGTGGAAAGAACCTGGCGGGAGCCCCAGCCCATGCGGTGGCACGCGCGGGGATTGCGCGCACCTACCAGACGACCAAGCTGTTCGAAAACCTGTCCGTCGTCGCCAATGTCGTCTCCGGGCTTTCCCGGGGCGCACTTGGCAATCCCTGGATTGACGTGCAATCCGCCGGGAACCTTGAACTGGCGGCCGGCCTGTTGCGTTTTTGCGGCTACCAGGGCGACCTGGAAAAGCGGGCCGGAGACCTGCCTCATGTCGACCGGCGTCTCGTCGAGATTGCCCGGGCCATGGCGATGCGGCCGGAGATTCTGCTTCTGGATGAACCTGCCGCTGGCCTGATGCGTGCCGACAAGGAGGCGCTCGGCAACCTTCTTAGCCGGATCGCGGGTCTCGGCCTTTCGGTGGTTCTTGTCGAGCATGACATGGATCTTGTCATGGGTATTTCCGACCGGATCCTGGCGGTGGATGCGGGAACGCCGATCGCTTTTGGCACGCCCGCCGAAATCCAGGTGGACGAGACCGTTATCGCCGCCTATCTGGGTGATGGATCGTCTTCGGCCCATCCGCGTTCCGTACTGCTCGAGACGGTGGAGACACCTGTCCTGTCGACCCTCAGGTTGACCGCGGGCTACGGCGCGGCGCCTGTCCTGACAGAGGTCTCCGTGAAGGTGCGTCCCGGCGAGATGGTTGCGCTTCTGGGTGCGAACGGTGCAGGCAAATCCACTTTCCTGTCGGCACTTGCCGGACTGCACCGGCCCGTCGGCGGCCGGATCATTCTGAACGATGCCGCGGTCCATGACCTGGCGCCGCATGATCTGGTGAAACGCGGTCTGGTGCTGGTGCCCGAAGGGCGCCAGGTGTTTCCCGAACTCACCGTTCTGGAGAATATCGAACTTGGTGCCTACAAACGCCGCAAGGACATATCGCAGGACGAAATCGCGGCCCACCTGGACCGGTTTCCGCGCCTCAAGGATCGGCTTTTCAGCCGCGCCGGACTGCTGTCCGGGGGCGAGCAGCAAATGATGGCAATTGCACGGGGGCTCATGGCCAAGCCTGAAATCCTGCTGCTGGACGAGCCATCGCTGGGGTTGGCGCCGGCTATGGTCAACGAGCTATATGCCATTCTTGGGGAGCTGCGGGACGAAGGCAAGACCATCCTTCTGGTCGACCAGATGGCGACCATGGCGCTGTCGGTCGCCGACTACGCCTATGTGCTTGAACAGGGCAGGGTGGTCGTCGAAGGGCCGGCCGGCGAGCTCTCCGCCGACCCGCGTCTGACGGCAGCCTATCTGGGGGGCGGCGAACCGGACGAAGCTGTAAAGGAGGCCATTGCATGAGTGAATGCGTCATTCGTGACGTCAGGCTTCCGGATCATGCGTCCCGCGTGGATCTTCTCGTCCGCAATGGCCTGATCGCGGCAATCGGGCCGCGTATCGTGACCGACGTCCGGCAGGTTTCAGGCAACGGGGCGCTGCTGACGCCCGGGTTCGTCGAAAGCCATATTCATCTCGACAAGGCCTGTATCCTGGACCGCTGTCACAACGAGACAGGTACGCTTGAGGGGGCGATCGCCTCTGTCGGAGTGGCGAAGATGGGCTTCACGGAGGAGGATGTCCACGCGCGCGGTGCCAGGGTTCTTAAGAAGGCGATCGTCCAGGGCACCAACGCCATGCGCACCCATGTCGAGATCGATCCGGTGATCGGCCTGACCGGTTTTAATGCCGTTCTGCGGCTGAAACGGGACTTTGCCTGGGCGCTCGACCTGCAGATATGCGTCTTTCCTCAGGAAGGCATGACCAACAATCCGGGAACTGAGGAACTGCTCGAGGCGGCGCTTTCGAAAGGGGCGGATGTGCTCGGTGGCTGTCCCTATACCGACACCGATCCGAATGCCCAGATCCGGCTCCTGTTCGAGATGGCAACGCGCCATGACGTTGATCTGGATTTTCATCTGGATTTTGATCTGGATCCAGGCTGGCGGCATTTGGACGAGATCGCGCGCCAGGCCATCGCCTTCGCCTGGCAGGGCAGGGTCGCCATTGGCCATGTCACCAAGCTGTCGGCCTTGCCGCCGCGCCAGCTTCGGGAGTCTGTCCTGCTGATGAAGGACGCCGGCATCGCTCTGACGGTGCTGCCGGTAACGGATCTCTTCCTGATGGGTCGGAACCGCGATCATCTTGTTCCGCGGGGTGTCGCGCCGGCGCATGTATTCCATGCTGCCGGTGTCTGTTGCACAGTCGCGACCAACAATGTGCTCAACCCGTTCACGCCTTATGGCGACTGTTCGCTGACGCGCGTGGCCAATCTTTATGCCAATGTGCATCAGCTGAGCACAGCGACCGAGCTGGAAGCCTGTTTCGATATGGTCACGGCGGCGCCCATGCAGCTGATCAGCCGGCCCCGTTCATTGGTGGTCGGCGAAGAGGCGACTTTCGTCGCCTTGCCCGCCGAGACGGGCGCACAGGCGATCGCCGAGATTGCGCGGCCTAGCTGGGGCATGAAGCTGGGACGCATCAGCTTCGAACAGCCGGTAGCGCGGCTGCTGGCGCCGGAGACGGTCCAGGGACACGAGGTCGAAACGGAGACCGTTTGACAATTCCGGACAAGAAAAACCGATCCACGCTCCCGGAGCGTGCCTTCCTCGGCAAAGAACCATTCCTGATGCGAATAGCTTGCAATCGCCGATACTGAAGAAAAGTTTCGAGTACACAAAATGAGGTAGGCATGGCTTCCGGAGATGCGAGACGACACGCGATTGTCGTTCTATCAACCAGCAGCAGATGGAGCTGGTCGATAGAACGGTCGCGGGCAGGCAGGCGGACAGCCGGGAAGCACTGCTGCGGCGCGCTGAAGGAATGTGCCGCACAGCATGGGGACAAGGGGCATGAGTGACTGTCCGGCCGACCGGGAATTCCTGATCCGTACCTGTGCCACGATCACCGGCGTCGACGATGCCTCAACTGGTGAGGTGATCGAAGGCGCGGCTATCCATGTCCGGGACGGGCTTGTCGTCGCCGTGAAACCCTTTGAGGATCTGCGCACCGACCATCCGGACCTGCCGGTCGAGGGTGGGCCTGACGCAATTGCCTTTCCAGGCCTCGTCAACAGCCATCACCATTCGGGGCTGACGCCGCTCCAGCTCGGGGTTCCCTACGGGCCGCTGGAGCTTTGGCTGCCGCAGTTCCGGGGCATGCGTTATGTAGGGCACAGGCTCGACACGCTCTATTCGGCGATCGAGATGCTGGAATCAGGTACGACGACGGTCCAGCATATTCACCCCGGCCTTACAGGTGAACCGGACACCTGGACCAATCTGTCAAACAAGGTGATCGGGGCCTATCGCGACATCGGTATGCGAGTGTCCTTCTCCTTCATGATCCGGGACCGCAACCAGCTCGTTCACGAAGACGACGAACCGTTCCTGTCCGGATTACCGGAAGATGAGGCTGCCTACTGGCGGCCGAAGCTTGCCGCGAGCAAGGCGCCGATCTTATCCCACATGAGCTGGTTCGAGGAGCAAAAGACTGTCTGGGCAAAATCGGATCCGGACGGGGTGTCCTGGCAGCTCGCACCGGCCAACCTGCACTGGTGCTCAGATGACTGCCTGAGTGCCATTTTCGACACGGCGGCACGCACGGGTTCGAAGATCCACATGCATTTGGTGGAAACCCGGCTGCAGGCGGAATTTGCCCGGCGGACCTATGGCAAGTCAGCCATTCGCCATCTTGCGGATCTCGGCTGTCTGACAGGCAACCTTACGCTCGGCCACGGCATCTGGACCGACCCGGAAGACCTTGACCTCGTTCGCAACTGCGGCTGTACCATCTGTCACAATGCCAGTTCGGGCCTGCGTCTAGCCAGCGGCATCGCGCCTGTCAACGAGATGCTGAAGAGGGGTGTGCCCGTCTGCCTCGGCATCGACCAGGCCGGGATCAACGATGACCGCGACATGCTTCAGGAGATGCGGCTGGCCTGGGCGCTGCACCGGGAGCCGGGGTTGGACACCTTCCGCCCGTCTGCCGGGCATGTTTTCAGGATGGCGACGGAACACGGCGCGGCGAGCACGGGCTTCGAGGGGCGTATCGGGCGACTGGACGCTGGCAAGGCGGCGGACGTTGTCCTGGTCGACTGGGCCGACATTGCCCGTCCTTTCATAGATGACAGTGTGCCTCTGGTAGATGCGGTCCTGCAGCGCAGCAGGCAGATGGCCGCGCGGACGGTCTTTGTCGGCGGCTGCAAGGTCGTCGCCGATGGCAGGGTGATCTCGATAGACCGAGACATGGTTCTTGAGGAAATAGGCGCCTTGCTGTCCGCGCCCTTCACTGTGTCCGAAATGGAAGCACGGAACCGAACGGCGCGCCTTGTCCGATACATGGCGGACTGGTTCGAAGCCCGCTATCCGGAGACGAGCCCGCCGTCTTACCGGTTCAACGCGATTGCCGGGCAAGCCTGATCAGTTCGTTCGGCAAGCTGTTGAGGGCCGCCGCAAGCTGGTTGGCGAATCGAGCCGAGGCGACGGACAGGGTCCGGCCACGCATCTGCATCAGGGTCAGGTTGCCATAGGGCACGTCTTCCTTGGCGAGCGGGCGGAAGGTCAGGCGGTCATCGCCGGACAGGTTGAGCCCGATGGGGAACTGGAAGCCGACGGCCGCTTCCTGCTGCACATAGTGACGCATGAATTCAAAGGAATCGGCTTCTGCGGTCGGCTCCATCTTCTGGCTCATGCTGGCAACGGCAAGGTCGAGAAGGTAGCGGATGCCGATCCGCTTCGGCGGAACAA
Source organism: uncultured Roseibium sp. (assembly GCF_947499295.1). Classification (GTDB taxonomy): domain Bacteria; phylum Pseudomonadota; class Alphaproteobacteria; order Rhizobiales; family Stappiaceae; genus Roseibium. The sequence goes on along the minus strand of NZ_CANMNP010000021.1, from coordinate 61,833 downwards.
TGTGCGGAAAGCCTAGGCAGTCCCGCAGGCGGAGCTTTTCCTTCGCCGCAAGGGGATGGTCCCTGGCCATGACCGCGTAAACCGGCTGTTCCACCGAGAGGAGCACATCGAAATCTCCCAGGTGAACCGGTTCGAATACGAGGGCGAGGTCGCTTTCGAAGGCGCGTAGGTCTTCTTCCGCCGCATCCCGGTCGCGCACGTGGACGGAGAAGGAGACGCTGGGATGTTCCGCCCGGTAGGCGGCAATCTGGGCTGGCATGAAATAGGGCTGAATCGCCTGGGAACAAGCGATGCTGACATGGCCGCGGCGCAGGCCCGACAGGTCGGCCACCTGGCTGCGGACCCGCTCGAGATCGGCGATCTGGCCGCGGATGTGCTGGATCAGCAGCTCGCCGGCCGGGTTGAGGCGTACGCCGCCATGCAGACGCTCGAAAATGGGTGCGCCGAATTCCTCCTCGAACCCCAGGATGCGCCTATTCAGGGCGGACGAGGTGATGTTCATGTCTTCGGCGGCCTTGCGAATGGAGCCTGCCTTGTTCACCGCGTCGATCAGCTTGAGTGTTTGAAGGTGTTTCATTTTCAATGCTTTGCGTATGGTGCTGCAAATTACGAAGCACAAAGGTGCAAAAATAGCAATAGAAGTACTCACCAAAGACGCGCATCGTGAAGGCCAGTGGGAAGGGCCTTCTCCCCTTTCCTGCCAAGAGGGGATTGCTATGACCTATAAAACTTCACGCCGCGGGTTCCTGACAGGTGCCGGTGCAACGGTCCTCGGAGCGTCCGTTTTACCTTTTCTGAAAGTGCTTCCGGCCTCCGCGGCGGCAGGTGATGTGGTGGTGGCTGTTACTGGCCAGACCATCAACAGCCTTGACATTCAACGCACGGGCACGAACCGCCCGAGCTACCAGGTTGCGGTCAACGTCTATGACCGGCTGGTCAGTTTCGGCACCAAGACGCTCGAGGACGGCAGCCTGTCCTACGACTACTCGGTGATCGAGCCGGAAGTTGCCGAAAGCTGGGAATTCACCGATGACGACATGGCGATCGTCTTCAAGTTGCGTCCCGACGGCAAATTCCAGGACGGTTCGCCGATCACCGCCGAGGATGTGAAATGGTCCTTCGATAGAGCGGTCAGCGTCGGCGGGTTCCCGACGGTTCAGATGAAGGCAGGTTCCCTTGAAAAGCCGGAGCAGTTCGAGGTCGTCGACGAGTTCACGTTCAAGATCAATCTGCTGCGCAAGTCCAAGCTGACCCTGCCGGATCTGGCGGTGCCGGTGCCGATGATCATCAACGCCAAGGTGGCGCGTGAACACGCGACCGAAGACGATCCATGGGCGATGGAATATCTGCACAAGACCCCAGCTGGCTCGGGCGCCTTCAAGGTCGCTTCGTGGAAGCCTGGCGAACAGCTTGTCTATGAGCGCAATGACGGCTGGACTTCCGGTCCGGTGCCGGCGGTTCAGCGCGTCGTCCTGCGCGAGGTGCCGAGCTCGGCCACACGACGCGCGCTGCTGGAACGCGGTGACGTCAATATGTCGTTCAACATGCCCAACAAGGACGCCAAGGAGCTGTCGGGCACCGAGGACATCACGGTCGCCACGACGCCGATCGAGAATGCCATCTACTGCCTGTGCCCGAACCTGGCATTCGAGCCCTTCAAGGACAAGAAGGTCCGTCAGGCCATCGCATGGGCGGTGCCTTACGAGGAAGTGTTCCAGACCGCCGCCTATGGGCGGGGCGCACCTATGTGGGGTGGGCCGTCGACGGCGCCGGCAGATATCGCCTGGCCGCAGAAATTTCCCTATTCGACGGATCTCGACAAGGCCAAGGCACTTCTGGCGGAAGCCGGTTATGCCGACGGTTTCGAAGTGCCGCTGTCGATCGACCTGTCGCAGAGCGACTGGATGGAGCCTACGGCGCTGTTGATCCAGGAAAACCTCGCCAAGATAGGGATCACGGCAACCATCGAGAAAATCCCGGGTGCCAACTGGCGCACTGCCTCATTGGTCGAAAAACGCTTGCCGCTTCATCTGGAAACCTTCGGTGGCTGGCTGAACTACCCCTGCTATTACTTTTTCTGGGCTTACCAGGAAGGCCATCTCTTCAACTCGTCCAACTACCGGAACGAGGAGATCGAAACGCTGACGTCGGAAGCGTTGCACATGTCGGTCGAGGATCCGGACTATGCCCCCAAGATCAAGCGCATGATCGAGATCGCCTGGGACGAGGTGCCTCGCATTGCCCTGTGGCAGCCGGCGCTGAACGTTGGTACGCGCAACCTCGAGGGCTACGAGTACTGGTTCCACCGCCAGCTTGATGTCCGCGGACTGAAAAAGGCCTGATGCCGATGGCCGGGCGCCTGTCGACGGTCGGGTTAAGGATCACACATGCCATTCCCGTGATCCTGGGAGTGGTCGTGGTCAGCTTCCTGCTGACCCGCGCCCTTCCCGGCGACCCGGCCGTCTATTTTGCCGGCGCCGCCGCCGATGAACAGTCGATCGCCGAAATCCGGACAGCGCTCGGTCTCGACAAGCCTTTGATGGAGCAGTTCCTGATTTATGCCGGGGACGTGATCACCGGCAATCTCGGCAACTCGCTCTCTACGGGCCAGCCGGTACTCCAGGACCTCGCAAACCGGCTACCCGCGTCGCTCGAACTCACACTTACGGCACTGCTGCTTTCCTGCGGCATTGCCATTCCGCTTGGCGTGCTGGCAGCAACGCGCCCGGGGTCGGCAGTCGATCACCTGTGCCGGGTGCTCGTTACGGCGGGGGTATCGCTGCCGACCTTTTTTACCGGTGTCGTTCTGATTTACGTCTTCTACTACCTGCTTGGAATCGCACCGTCGCCGCTCGGCCGGCTCGATTTCATCTATATCGAACCGGACCGTGTCACCGGTTTTTACCTGATCGACGCAGCCATCGCCGGAGACTGGGAAACCTGGACCGGGGCTCTCAAGCAACTGGTGCTGCCTGCAACAACCCTGGCGCTGTTCACCCTGGCGCCGCTGGCGCGGATGACCCGCGCGGCGATGCTCAGCGCGCTCTCCTCAGACTATATCCGGACCGCGCGCGCGGCCGGTCTGACGGAGGACAAGGTGTTGTTCACCTATGCGTTCCGCAATGCGCTCCTGCCGGTCATCACCACCCTTGGCATGGTGTTCTCCTTCACGCTTGGCGCCAATGTCCTGGTGGAAAAGGTCTTTGCCTGGCCAGGCATCGGGTCCTACGCGGTCGAGGCGCTTGTGGTGTCCGACTATGCGGCCGTCCAGGGCTTCGTGCTGGCGATGGCACTTCTCTTTGTTGCCCTGAACCTGGTGATCGACCTCACCTACACGCTCATCGACCCTCGTATCGGATTTGAAACCAAATGAGCGACCTGGCTGCCTCCACTCCAAAAACCGACGGCGCCCTTGCGCATGTGGTCTATGTACTGCGGTCCAATCCGGTAACCCTGTTGGCCTTTTCGATGTTTGCGGTTCTGCTGGTGGCTGCGATCCTCGGACCTGTGCTCGTGCCTTACGACCCACTGGCCTCGAACGCAGCCTTGGCGCTTCAGCCGCCTTCGTTTGACCACTGGTTCGGCACCGACAACCTGGGTCGGGACGTCTTCAGCCGGGTCATCGTCGCCGCACGGCTGGATCTGGCGATTTCCGTGGCGGCGGTCGCCTTGTCGTTTCTGATCGGGTCGGTCCTCGGAAGCATCGCCGGATACTGGGGCGGCTGGTTGGACGCGGTGCTGAACCGCCTGTTCGACACGATCATGGCCTTTCCGCTGTTTGTGCTTGCCATGGGGATCGTCGCGGCACTGGGCAACACGGTGGAAAACATCGTCTACGCGACCGCGGTCATCAATATTCCCTTCTATGCAAGGCTGGTAAGGGCGGAAGTCAACATCCGCCGGGATTCCGGCTTCGCGCAGGCGGCCAAGCTGGCCGGCAATTCCGATGTTCGGGTGCTGGCGCTGCACATTTTCCCGAACGCGCTGCCACCGATGATGGTGCAGGTCTCGCTCAATCTCGGCTGGGCGATCCTTAATGCCGCCGGGCTGAGCTTCATCGGTCTCGGCGTCCGGCCGCCCACGGCGGAATGGGGCATCATGGTCGCGGAAGGTGCGAACTTCATTGTGTCCGGCGAATGGTGGCTGGCGATCTTTCCCGGATTTGCGCTGATGTTCGCCGTTTTTACCTTCAACCTCCTGGGAGACGGGCTGCGCGACATTGTCGACCCCCGGCAGCGCTCATGAGCCTTCTGTCGATCAAGGACCTGAAAGTTTCTTTCAAGACCCGGCGCGGTGACGTCGATGCGGTGCGAGGTGTGTCGCTCGAGGTTGCCAAGGGCGAAGTGCTCGGCATTGTCGGTGAATCCGGATCCGGGAAGTCGGTCACCTCCTATGCGCTGATGCGGCTTCTGGAAAGCAACGGCCGCATCACCGGCGGCGCGTTGACCTACGGCGGCATCGATTTGCGAACCGTCAGGGAAAGCACGATGCGAGACCTGCGTGGCCGGGAAATCTCGATGATCTTCCAGAATCCGCGTGCGGCCCTTAATCCGATCCGCAAAGTCGGGCACCAGATCGAGGATGTGCTGCGCCGGCATGCCAAAGCCACGCGATCAAATGCGCGGTCCGAGGCGATCAAGGCGCTGGAGGCGGTCCGGATCCGGGACGCAGAAGCACGCTACAATGCTTACCCGTTCGAACTTTCCGGCGGCATGTGCCAGCGCATAGTCATCGCGCTTGCGCTCGCTTGTGATCCCAAGCTGCTGATTGCCGACGAGCCGACCACCGGCCTCGACATTACCACCCAGAAGGCGGTGATGGACCTGATTGCCGAGCTGATTACCGAGCGTGGTATGAGCGCCATGGTGATCACGCATGATCTCGGCCTTGCCGCGCAGTATTGCGGCCGGATTGCGGTGATGAAGGACGGCGAGGTCGTCGAGGAAGGCGATGCCGAGCGTTTGTTCGCGGCACCCCGGCATGCCTATACCCGCAAGCTGGTGGATGCTACGCCGCGGGCGGGAGCTTCCGTGCGCTCGTTGTTGCCTGTGGACTTGCGTTCGCCGGCTCCGGTTCTCACGCCCTCTGAGGCACCGCTTCTTGATGTCCGGGACCTCGTGAAAACCTACCAGGGCAAGTCCGGTCCCGTGCATGCGGTCAAGGGCATTTCCTTCACCGTGAAGAAGGGCCAGAGCGTTGGTCTCGTTGGCGAAAGCGGATGCGGCAAATCGACGACCTCGTCCATCCTCGTGCGGCTCGCGGACCCGACCAGTGGCGAAATTCTCTTCAACGGTGAGGACCTTGCGAAAACGCCGGCAAAGGCGTTCGCTCGTGATACCCGCCGATCAAGGATCCAGATGGTGTTTCAGGACGCCACCGACAGCTTCAATCCACGGCACACGGCGCGCCATTCCATCGGCGAACCTTTGGCGCGCCTGACAGGGCTGTCCGGCACGCATCGCCGGGCTCGAATCGAGGAGCTGGCGGACCTGGTCGGCCTACCGCGCCCACTTCTCGACCGGTTCCCGCACCAGCTGTCAGGTGGGCAGAAAGCGCGTGTCGGCATTGCGCGAGCGATCGCGGTCGATCCTGATTTTCTCATTCTCGATGAACCGACCGCAGCATTGGACGTCTCCATCCAGGCGATCGTGCTCAACCTGTTGGTCGACCTTAGGGCAAGGCTCGGTATCAGCTACCTCTTTGTCAGCCACGACCTGCATGTCGTGCGCCTGCTCTGTGACCATGTCATCGTCATGCGGGACGGCGAGATCGTCGAGGAGGGACCTGCCGACAAGCTTATGGAGATGCCCGCCCATCCCTATACACAGGAATTGCTGGCCGCTGCGCCCGCCCCGCCTGTCCTGGCGGAGCCGGCCAGTTCCGCCGCCGAATGAGAACAAGAGACATTGAGGACAAAAATGTTCGATCTTCCCTTTACGCTTTCATCCCTGAAGACCGCCTATTCTGGCGGAGCAAGCCCTGCGGATATTGTCGAGGAAGTCTACAGGCGGATCGAGACCATCGGCGATCCGGGCATTTTCATCTATCTCCTCGACAAGCAGGAAGTGCTTGAGCAGGCGGCCGAACTCGGAGCGTTCAACGCCACGAAACCGCTCTGGGGTATTCCCTTTGTCATCAAGGACAATATCGACGCGGGTGGCAAACCGACCACGGCCGCCTGTCCAGCCTACGAGTATCAGGCCGGGGAAGATGCCTTTGTCGTCAGGAACCTGCGCCAGGCGGGCGCACTTCTGATCGGCAAGACGAATCTCGACCAGTTCGCGACCGGGCTGGTCGGCGTGCGATCTCCCTACCAGCCGCCAAAAAATTCCGTAGACCCGGCTATCGTTCCGGGTGGCTCCTCTTCCGGGTCCGCCGTTGCGGTCGGCCATGGCATCGTCAGTTTCTCGCTCGGAACGGATACGGCCGGCTCCGGCCGGGTACCGGCGGCGCTCAACAACATCGTCGGCCTGAAGCCGACGCTCGGCGCTCTCTCCGCATCCGGTGTTGTACCGGCCTGCCGCACACTCGACACGATTTCGATTTTCGCCCTCACGGTGGAGGATGCCTACACCGCATATCAGGCTGCCGCCGGATACGACGAAGCCGATGCCTATTCCAGAAAGATCGCCGCTCCGGACCTGTCACCGGTGCCGCCCAGCCTGCGGATCGGCATACCGGATGCGGGATCAATCGAGTTCTGCGGAGATGCCGTCCAGGAACAGTCCTTCCGCGACACGGTCGCACTGCTGAGGGCGGAAGGGGCAGAGATCGTCGAGGTCGATTTCACGCCCTTCTACGATGTCGCACACATGCTTTACGAGGGGGCCTGGGTCGCCGAGCGGCATACGGTCATCGAAGAACTGATGAACGAGAATCTGGAGGCAGTCCACCCGGTGACCCGCAAAATCGTCGGGGCTGCGCTGGACCTGAGTGCGACGGATGCGTTCCGGGGGTTCTACCGGCTGAAGGAGCTTGCCCGGAAAACGGAGCCGGTCCTGTCTGAATTGGATCTTCTGTGCGTACCGACCATGCCGACCTTCTACAGCGTGGCCGATCTCGAAGCCGACCCGGTCGGTCCGAATTCGCGAAACGGCACCTACACCAATTTCGTCAACCTTCTGGACATGTGTGGCCTCGCTGTGCCGGTGAAACCGCGTTCGGACGGACGGCCGGGCAACGTGACCCTGTTGGCGTCCGCGGGCCGCGACGGTTTCCTGGCTGCGGTCGGCAGCCGGCTGGAACAGATGGCGCCGCACACGCTTGGTGCGACAGGCTGGGCACTGCCCGCCCCGGCAGATCTTCAACCCGCTCCCGATACCAGTGAGATCGCCATTGCGGTCTGTGGCGCACACATGTCCGGTATGGCGCTGAACGGCGAATTGACTGGGCGCGGCGGGCGCTTTCTGAAGTCTGCCGAGACCAGCGATGCCTATTCACTTTTTGCGCTTGCGGGCGGTCCGCCGAAACGGCCCGGTCTCGTGCGTGGACCTGCGGGCTCAGGTGCCGCGATCGAGTTGGAAGTCTGGGCGCTGCCCGCCACCGAAGTGGGCGGGTTCCTGGCCGGTATTCCGGCGCCGCTCGGCCTGGGTACGGTGGACCTCTCCGACAGTACCAGTGTGACCGGCTTCATCTGCGAGGCCGCCGGGGTTGAGCGCGCGGAGAACATTTCCCATCTCGGCAGCTGGCGGAAATTCATTGCGTCGGTGACGGCGCAGCAGCCCGTTGCGGCGGCTGAGTGAAAAGGCGGATGCGCAGGATGACTGACCTGGATCTTCCTATCATCGATCTAAAGCCGCTGGTGTCCGGCGCGCCGGGTGGTCTTGAGACCGTCGCTGCGGAGATCGGCTGCGCGGCCCGCGAAACCGGGTTTTTCTATGTGAAGAACCACGGGGTCGATCAGGTCCTGATCGGGGAGGTCTTCGCGGCGGCACATAAGCTCTTTACGCAGCCGCTGGATGCCAAGATGGCGCTGACGAAGGATTTCTTCAAAACCAATCGTGGCTATGTGCCGATGAAGGGAGAAAATCTTGATCCGACGAAACCGTCCGACCTGAAGGAAGCGTTTAATATCGGGCTCGACCTTGCTGAGGACGATCCGCGGATCCTTGCCGGGGAACCCTTCCGGGCTGTCAATCTCTGGCCCGACCTGCCCGGTTGGAAGGAGGTCGTGTTGGCCTATTTCAACGCCGTCTGGATGTTGGGGCAGCAGATGCACAGGGCGGTCGCAGCGGATCTCGGAGCGCATCCGGACTTCTTCGAAGACAAGCTCGATGCGCCGATGGCAACGCTTCGGCTGCTGCATTACCCGCCGCAGCACGCTGGCGCGGAAAAGGGGCAGATCGGCGCGGGAACCCACACGGATTACGGCAACATTACAATATTGCTACCCGATGCTGTCGGCGGTCTGGAAGTGCGACGGCGGGACGGCGTCTGGCTCAAGGCGCCCACGCTGGAAGGTGCCTTTGTCTGCAACATCGGCGACTGCCTGATGCGCTGGACAAACGATGTCTATGTGTCGACGCCTCACCGGGTGGTCAATGCAAGTGGTCTTGAGCGTTACTCGATCGCGTTCTTTCTGGACCCCAATCCGGATGCGGACGTGGCCTGTCTGCCCAGCTGCGTAGCACCGGGCGATGAAGCGAAATATGACCCGATCTCGGGTGCCGATTACCTGAAATCCAAACTCGACGCGAGCTATGAGCCGGTGAAGGCGGCCACGGGTCATGTCCAAATTGAATAAAATATAATCAAAAACAGCAAGTGATTAATAAATAGGCAAAATCAAAAGTGCCGTTCACTTGAAAAGGCTTGGGGTAATGGCCCGGGGACTGGGGAAGGAACAGGAAAACAACTTGTAAGTCAGCACCTTGAAAGATTCCGGACTGTTGTGCCCGGAGCAGGGCGAGTTGGCACAGGGATTGCTAAAATTAACCAGAGGCAAGACGGAGGCAGGCGGGTACTGCGTGGCTTCGTCATAATACGGAGGACGTCATGTCTAAATTCGAACTCTCTCGCCGAACCATCCTGAAATCATCCGCAGCGGGCCTTGCCGCGTTGTCCTCGGCCGGGTTGCCGCGGCTGGCGCAAGCGTCAGAGCTGACTGTCGGCATTGTCTATGTCGGTCCGCGTGACGACTTCGGTTGGAACCAGGCTCATGCCGTCGCCGCCACCGCCCTGAAGGACGTGCCGGGCGTAACGGTGGTGGAAGAGGAAAACGTGCCGGAAACGATCGCGGTTCAGAAATCCATGGAATCCATGATTAACCTGGACGGCGCCAAGCTGATCTTCGCGACCTCCTTCGGCTACTACAAACCGTTCGTGCTGGATCTGGCGGCGAAATATACCGACGTCGAATTCCGCCACGCTGCACCGCTCTGGACCGAGGCCGACCCGAAGAATGCCGGCAGCTATTTCGGATATCTCGACCAGGCGCATTATGTAGACGGTGTTGCTGCTGGCCTGTCGACGACAAGCAACAAGCTCGGCTTTGTCGCAGCCAAACCGATCGGCACAGTCCTGCGCAACATCAATTCCTTCCTTTTGGGCGCACGCAAGGTCAATCCGGAAGCCACGGTCCAGGTGATCTTCACCGGTGAATGGTCGATGCCGGTTCGCGAAGCCGAGGCCGCTAACGCCCTGGTCGATGCCGGTTGCGATGTGCTCACCTGTCATGTCGACGGACCGAAGGTGGTGATCGAAACTGCCGAGTCCCGCGGCATCAAGTGCTGTGGCCACAATGCCTCCCAGTCACCTCTGGCACCGAATGGCTTTATCACCGGCGCGGAATACAAGTGGGAGACCATTTACAAGATGTTCGCCACAGATCTGGCCGAGGGCGAGCCGTTGCCGAACTTCACCGGCGGCGGGTTCGATGTCGATTTCGTGCGCTCCACGCCTTACGGCGCTGGCGCGACGGAAGCCGCAATCGCGGCCGCTGACGCGGCCCGCGCGGACGTCAAGGCCGGTAAGTCGATCTTTGTCGGCCCGATCAACAAACAGGACGGTTCGTCGCTATTGGCTGCAGGCGCCAGCTTCGAAAATTACGAACCCTCCCTCGACCAGACCGACTACCTGATCGAAGGCGTGATCGGCTCGATCACCTGATCGAAGAAAACCGCCACATTGGACGAGCCCGTTGGAAAACGGGCCTCCGGTGTGGCCAGGAATTCGGTGCGTCTGTCGACGAATGGTGCGGCAGCAGCCCAATCTTCAGGGAGAAGGTATGGCAGATACCACGGAAACACCCGGGATTGCCGTTCAATCCAGCTTCGCGGCCGATCTTCTGGATAGGTTTCGGCGCTCGGCGGAATATGTGGTAATTCCCCTTCTGGCGCTGGTCTTTTCTGGCATCCTTTTCTCCATTTTCCTGCTCACACTCGGCAAATCTCCAGCGGACTTCTTCTCGCTGGTCTGGCGCGGCGGCTTCGGCACGAGTTTTTCCTGGCAGAATACACTGGTGCGCTCCGCGCCGTTCATTTTTACGGCGCTGTGCGTTGCCGTTCCGGCGCGGCTCGGGCTTGTCATCATCGGCGGCGAGGGCGCGCTGGTGCTCGGCGGTTTCGCTGCAGCTGCGATCGCCATTCCCATGGTCGACTGGGCGCCCGGCTTCCTGCTGCTCGGTGTCATGGTGATCGCCGCCATGCTGGCGGGTGGCCTCTGGATCGGCTGCGTCGGTGCGCTGCGCCACTACCGGGGTGTCAACGAGACTATCGCCTCGTTGCTGATGTTCTACATTGCCGTCTCGATCCTGAATTTCTTCGTCGAAGGCGCCCTGCGCGATCCCTCCGATCCGAACAAGCCGTCAACACGGCCGATCGGCTCGGACAACATGATCGGCGCAATCCCCGGCACGGACGTGCACTGGGGACTGCTGACCGGCGTTGTCCTGTGCGGGCTGCTCTATCTGCTGATGAACCGGACCACCTTCGGCTTTGCCGCTCAGATCGCCGGCGGCAATCTCAGGGCCGCCCAGGCGCAGGGTCTGCCTGTTGGTCGGCTGGTCGTGGTGTCCTGCGCAATCGCGGGGGCCTGCGCGGGGCTTGCCGGATTCTTCGAGGTGGCGGCCATACACGGTAAGGCCAATGCCTCGCTGATCGCGGGCTACGGCTTTACCGGGATCCTTGTTTCGTTTCTCGCACGCCACAATCCACTGGTGATCATACCCGTGGCCATCTTCCTCGGAGGCATCGCCGCTTCGGGTGGGTTGATCCAACGGCGTATGGACCTGCCGGATGCAACGGTGCTGGTCCTGCAGGGGCTGCTGTTTCTGGTCATCCTGGTGTCCGAAACCTTCTACGGACGCTTTGCCATCTTCAGGTCTAAAGGAGGGGTGCTGTGAGCGGCGACGCAGGTCTCATGACCGTGCTTCTGGCGATGTTTGCCGGAGCCATCCGGGTTTCGACCCCGTTCCTGTTCGTCAGTCTGGGTGAAATGCTGACGGAGAAATCCGGCCGCATCAATCTGGGTCTCGAGGGAACACTCGTCTTCGGTGCCATGTCCGGTTACGCGATTTCTTATCACACGGGCTTACCCTGGCTGGGCGTGCTCGTCGCCGGCATCTGCGGCTCGGGCTTCGGGGCACTGCACGGCTATCTGTGCAAGCTGCCGAAGGTCAACGACATTGCCATCGGCATCGCCCTGATGCTGTTCGGCACGGGCCTCGCCTTCTTTTTCGGCAAGGCCTATATCCAGCCATCCGCACCGCGCTTGCCGTCGATCTCCTTCGGCACCTGGAGCGAACATCCGGGCGTACGCCAGGCACTGGAAATCAATCCGCTGTTCCTGCTTGGCATCGCGCTTGCCGTGTTCCTTTGGTGGGCGCTCAAGAACACCCGGTACGGCCTGACCATCCGCACCACCGGTGACAGTGCACCGGCAGCCCTCGCGCTCGGCATCAATGTCGACAAGGTCCGGTTGCTGTCGACCATGGCGGGCGGGTTTTTCGCCGGCATCGGCGGTTCCTTCCTGTCGCTCTACTATCCGGGCAGCTGGACGGAAGGTCTGTCGTCGGGTCAGGGCCTGATGGCAGTTGCGTTGGTGATCTTTGCCAGGTGGAACCCGATCGCCTGCTTCTGGGCGGCGCTGCTCTTCGGCGCGGCAGGGGCGCTCGGACCAGCGCTGCAGTCCATCGGCATCTCGCGCGGCTATCACTTCTTCAATGCGGCGCCCTACATCCTCACCCTCTTGATCATGATTGCGAGCTCCTCACCGAGGCGGTCCCTTAAGGGTGCGCCGGGCGAACTCTCGATCACCAAATAAGGAGCCACGACATGAGCGGACTTGGTGGACTGAATAAAGCCCCGAACGGCGTGGTCCTGGGCATGGTGCAGCTGCAGCTGCCGACGGTGGTGAGCGAGGTCGACCTTGCGAACCAGACGCAGGTGATTGTCGACATGGTGGCCAAGGCGCGGCGCAACATGCCGAGCATGGATATGGTCGTCTTTCCTGAATACGCCCTGCACGGCCTGTCAATGGACACCAACCCGGACATCATGTGCTCGCTCGACGGGCCGGAGGTTGCCGCCTTCAAGCAGGCCTGTGTCGACAACGACATCTGGGGCTGCTTCTCCATCATGGAGCTGAATCCCGGCGGCATGCCCTACAATTCCGGGCTAATCATCGACAATACCGGCGAGCTGAAGCTCTATTACCGCAAGATGCATCCATGGGTGCCGGTGGAGCCGTGGGAGCCAGGAGACCAGGGCATTCCGGTGATCGACGGCCCGAACGGCTGCAGGATGGCGCTGATCATCTGCCATGACGGCATGTTTCCGGAAATGGCCCGCGAATGCGCTTACAAAGGCGCGGAAATCATGATCCGGACCGCTGGCTACACGGCCCCGATCCGTGACAGCTGGAAATTCACCAACCAGTCCAACGCGTTCTGCAATCTCATGGTGACTGCCAATGTCTGCATGTGCGGCACTGACGGAACTTTCGACAGTATGGGCGAGGGCATGATCGTCAATTTCGACGGCACAATCCTGGCCCACGGTACCAACGGTCGGCCGAACGAGATCATCACCGCCGAGGTCCGGCCGGACCTCGTGCGCGAGGCGCGCATCAATTGGAGCGTGGAAAACAATATCTACCAGTTTGGCCATCGCGGCTATGTTGCCGTGAAGGGCGGGGCGCAGGACTGTCCCTACACCTACATGACTGATCTCGCGGCGGGTCGGTACCGGTTGCCATGGGAAGACGAGGTCCTGCACACGGACGGAACCTCCTGCGGCTTCGAAGAGCCGGTGCGGGTTTTCGGTGAAAAAGCCCTCAGCGACGCGGCGGAGTGACTTACATGAGCCTTGCGCAAACGCTCGATGCGGACGAGGTCAAGGGGCAGGTCGCCTCGGTTCCCTATAGCTGGCCCTATAACGGTGATCTCAGGCCGGAGAACACGGCGCTGATCATCATAGACATGCAGACCGATTTCTGCGGCAAAGGCGGTTATGTAGACAGCATGGGCTACGATATCGGCCTGACACGCGCGCCGATCGTGCCGATCGGCAAGGTGCTCGCGTCCATGCGTGCCAGAGGCTATCACATCATTCACACCCGCGAGGGGCACCGCCCGGATCTCGCCGATCTGCCGGCCAACAAGCGCTGGCGGTCCCAACAGATCGGAGCGGGGATAGGTGACCCGGGTCCCTGCGGCAAGATCCTGGTTCGCGGCGAGCCAGGCTGGGAGATCATTCCCGAACTTGCGCCCGCCGACGGCGAACCGGTTATCGACAAACCGGGCAAGGGCTCCTTCTGCGCCACGGACCTGGAACTGCTGCTCAGAACCCGAGGCATCGACAACCTGATCCTGACCGGGATCACCACCGATGTTTGCGTGCACACCACCATGCGCGAGGCCAATGACCGCGGCTTTGAATGTCTGATTGTGTCGGATTGCTGCGCGGCGACCGATCCAGGCAATCACGAGGCGGCGCTGAAGATGGTGACCATGCAGGGTGGGGTTTTCGGTGCGGTCGCCGACAGCGACGCGCTGCTGGCCGGACTGGAACTTGCCGTCGGAGGAGCGCCGAAATGAGTGTTACACAGTTCGCGGACCCTGAGTTCCGAGCCATTGGCGTTGAAACCCTCGGCATGACCAAGGTGTTTGCGAGCCTGACCGCACTCGACGACGTGTCGATCCGGGTCACACCCGGGTCCTTTCACGCGCTTTTGGGCGAGAACGGTGCCGGGAAATCCACGCTCGTCAAATGCATGATGGGCTTCTACCAGCCGACAAGTGGCACGATGCTGGTCGACGACAGCGAAGTCGAGATCCCCAATCCACGCGCGGCACATGCGTGCGGGATCGGCATGGTCTATCAGCATTTCACGCTTGTGCCGTCCCTGACGGCGGCGGAAAACCTTGTCATCGCCCGCGCCGACACCCCGGCGGTGATCGACTGGAAGAGTGAACGCAGGGCGCTCAATGCTTTTCTCGAGACAACACCCTTCAAGGTCCCGCTGGATGTACAGGTCTCGAGCCTTTCCGCGGGCGAAAAGCAGAAGCTGGAGATTCTGAAGCAGCTCTACCTCGATCAGCGCTTCCTGATCCTCGACGAGCCGACATCGGTGCTGACGCCGGACGAGGCGGACGAGGTGCTCGGGCTCCTGCGCGGCATGACCGAAGCGGGCGAGCTCACCATTCTTATGATCACCCACAAGTTTCGGGAAGTGACGGCCTATGCCGATGATGTCACGGTGCTGCGGCGCGGGCGTGTCGTCGACAGTGGCCGGGTTCAGGATCTCTCCGTCGAGGAAATGAGCCGCATGATGATCGGCGAAACGGAGATCCGCGAAAGCGCGGCCCGGGTAGACCAGCCGGAGAAGGCCCTGAAGCTGGAGCTTGCCGGTTTGTTCGCGGATGACGATTCTGAGCTGCCTGCCATTGAGGCGATCAGCCTGAAGATCCACGCGGGTGAGATCCTCGGCATCGCAGGTGTTTCCGGCAATGGCCAGTCCGAGTTGATCGAGGTCCTGTCCGGGCAGCGGCAGCCAACGGACGGACGGATTTTCGTCGACAAGCAGCCCTATGAACCGGAGCGGGACCAAATGGACCGGTTCAAGGTGTTCGGCTTTTCCGAGGAACCCTTGAAAAACGTGGCCGTGCCAAACATGAGCGTTGCGGAAAACATGGCCTTCCGAACCTTCGACAAGGCACCGATCTCGCCTTTCAAGGGCTGGCTTTCGCCGCCGCCGATGCGCAAGCGGGCACGAGAGTTGATTGCCGCCTACCGGGTCAAGACCCCCTCGACCGAAGAGCCGATCGAGAACCTCTCCGGCGGCAACGTACAGCGGGCGATCCTGGCGCGGGAACTGTCTCACGAGGTCGATATCCTCATCGTCGCCAACCCGTGTTTCGGGCTCGATTTTGCCTCGGTCGCGGAAATCCGGGCGCAGATCATGGACCAGCGCAACAAGGGTGCCGCTATCCTTCTTGTGTCCGAGGATCTCGACGAGATTCTGGAGCTTGCAGACACGGTCGCGGTAATGTCGGAAGGCAGGGTCACATACCAGTCGCCTATGACGGAAACGGACAGGGCCACGATCGGCCATGCAATGGCGGGGCATCACTGATGATCACGGTCGATGCTTCGCCTTTCGAGTTCACGTTTGACCCCGCCGCAACGGCCCTGGTCGTCATCGACATGCAGCGGGATTTCATAGAGCCGGGCGGCTTCGGCGAGACGCTCGGCAACGATATCTCCCACATGCAACGGGCCATCGCCCCAACGGCAATGCTGCTTCGCCTGTTCAGGGAGGAGGGCTGGCCTGTCATCCATACGCGGGAGACGCATGCGCAGGACCTGAGCAACTGTCCGCCCGCCAAACGGGACCGTGGCAGCCCGGCGCTTCGGATTGGCGACATCGGGCCTATGGGGCGGATCCTGATCCAGGGCGAGCCGGGTGCCGAGATCATCGCCGAGTGCGCGCCGGTCGCCGGGGAAACCGTCATCGACAAACCTGGCAAGGGCGCGTTCTACGCAACGGAGCTGGGCATTATCCTGGAAGAGCTTGGTGCGAGAAGCCTGGTCTTTGCCGGCGTTACCACGGAAGTCTGCGTCCAGACAACCATGCGCGAGGCCAATGACCGCGGCTTCGAATGTCTCCTGATCGAGGAGGCGACGGAAAGCTATTTCCCTGCGTTCAAGGCGGCGACACTCGACATGATCCGCGCGCAGGGCGGCATTGTCGGCTGGACCGCGCCGCTGGCTTCGTTCGAAAAAGCAATATAGCAATAACGGGAGTGTCCATGAGCGCTGAATTCGATGCCAATTCGCATGTCGCCCACATGGAAAAAATCATGGGGCTGGCCATTGAGGACGACTGGCGTCCCGTCGTGGAAGCCCATATCGCCGCCACGCAGAAAGCCGCAGAACTTGTGCTGTCCTTCCCACTCGGGGAAGACATCGAAGCTGCTCCGGTGTTCGAGGCATGAGCGCTGTACCGGAAAGCGCGGCCGCGATTGCCTCCGCCGTCGGATCTGGCGAGCTGAGGGCAGTCGACGTCGTCCGGTCGTCGCTGTCGCGGATCGAGACGCTCAACCCGGTTTTCAATGCGTTCACCGATGTGACCGCGGATCGGGCCATGGCCGAGGCCGAGAGCGTTGATGCTGCGATTGCCGTCGGTGCGGATCTGCCTCTGGCCGGGGTGCCTTTCGCGGTCAAGAACCTGTTCGACATCAAGGGTTTGGTGACCCGGGCCGGGTCGAAGATCAACCTGGAAAACCTGCCGGCCACGACCGATGCGACCCTGACAACCAAGCTGTGCCGGGCCGGCGGTATCCTGATGGGCGGCTTGCACATGGGCGAATACGCCTATGACTTTACCGGCGAAAACGCACATGACGGGAATTGCCTCAATCCGCACGATCCCGGCCGCATGAGCGGTGGCTCCTCTTCCGGAGCCGGTTCGGCGGTGGCCAGCGGCATGGTTCCCGTTACCCTCGGTTCGGACACCAACGGCTCCATCCGCGTGCCCTCTTCTTTCTGCGGCCTGTTCGGGCTGAAACCTACCTATGGCCGTCTGTCGCGCCACGGAACCTTTCCGTTTGTCGGCAGTCTCGATCATCTCGGCCCTCTGGCCCGCTCGGCGCAGGATCTTGCGCTGGTGTTCGATGCGCTGCAGGGACGCGACATCAGCGATCCGGCCCAACCGGATCGGCCGGTCCTGTCAACGGGCGGGGAGCTGGTAAAGGGCACGGATGGCCTGCGGATCGCCGTCGCCGGAGGCTATTTCAGGCAGAAAGCCGAACCGGAAGCTCTTGCTGCCGTGGACGCGGTTGCCAACGCGCTTGGCGTCTCGGCTGAAATCGACATTCCCGAAGCTGCGAGGGCGCGCGCGTCCGCCTATGTGATCACTGTGGCGGAAGGTGCCGCCCTTCATCTCGAGCGGATCACCAACAGGCCGCAGGACTTCGATCCGGACACGCGCGACAGGTTCCTGTCCGGCACCATGGTCCCTGCCCTCTGGGTGCAACAGGCACAGCGCTTCCGAAGCTGGTTCCGGGCGATGATGCGCGGCATCTTCGAGCATGTCGATGCCTTACTGGCACCAGCAACGCCGTTCTCGGCGCTTCCCTCCGGAACGAAAACCATCACGCTCGACGGGGAGACTATGCCCGCGCGGCCGAATATCGGCCTCTTCACCCAACCGATCTCCTTTATCGGCCTGCCTGTCGTCGCGGTGCCGGTCTGGCTTGAAGAGGCTTCGCTTCCGATCGGCGTCCAGGTGATCGCACCGGCGTGGCGGGAGGATATCGCGCTCAGGATTGCGTCGCGCCTCGAGCAGGACGGCACCTGCAAAGCGCCAGTCGCGGCCCGGCGGGCCGAACTTGTGAGCCAGGGGACATGATCATGGACAACGCGCGCTGGGCGGGCCGGAATCAGGACAAGGACAATATCCGGCAGGCGGTCTGGGCCGGTCTCGAAGACAGCGGGACCAGCATTGGGCCCGCTTTCAGCTGCATCCCGAATTTCGCCGGCGCGGACTTGGCGGCTCGCAACCTTGCCAGGCTGCCGGAATGGCAGGCGGCCAGGGTCGTCAAGTGCAATCCCGATCCGCCGCAGATTCCGGTCCGGCTGCGCGCGCTCTACGAGGGCAAGATCGTCTATGCGCCCGTTCCGGAACTCCTGAAGCCTTTTCCCTTCGTCCGGCTGGACCCCGAAACACTTGCGCGCAAAGGTATCCAGTTCGAACTGGCGGCGACCTCGCAAGGCTTCGTCGAACATGGCGACCCGGTCGAGTTCGAGGATATGGAGCTTCTGGATTTTGTTGTCGTCGGTTGCGTTGCGGTCAGCCGTCAGGGCGCGCGCACGGGAAAGGGCGGCGGATTTGCCGACCTGGAACTCGGCATCTTTCGTGAACTCTCGAAGCTGAAACCGAACGCGCCGATCACGACGACGGTGCATTCTTCACAGGTCGTAGACAACGACCGGCTGGTGATGATGGGTCATGACAGCCCGCTGCATGCCATCGCGACGGAAGCGGAACTTATCGAGACCGGGACGGCCTTCGCACAGCCGCGCGGTGTCGCCTGGGATAAAGTGCAGCCGGACCAGTACCGGGACATCCCGTTCCTAAATAAACTGCGTGCACGCATGGAAACTGCAGGGAGCCAAGACTGATGGAGATCAACATCGCAGCCGTTAAGGCAGAGGTCGAGGCGGTTTTCGAGGAATATGAGACGGCGCTGGTGAGCAATGATGTCGATACGCTGGACCGGCTGTTCCTGAACGCGCCGACCACGATCCGCTATGGCGGTGGGGAAAATCTCTACGGCTACGCTGAAATCGCCGCGTTCCGGTCGGCAAGGGCCGGTGGCAATCTTGATCGGACATTGGCCAAGACCGTCATTACCACCTACGGAGCCGATTTTGCGACAGCCGCAACGCTCTTCTACCGCGACACGTCTCCGGGCAAGGTCGGCCGCCAGATGCAGACCTGGGTCAGGACGGATGCAGGATGGCAGGTCGTGGCGGCTCATGTCAGCATGATCGACGAATACGCCTGAGCCGGAAGGCCGATGCCCTGCAAAGCCAGATGAAACTTTCAAAACGCGCCGAAGAACCATAAGCGCAGTTCCCCAGAAGGGGAAAGCACTACGACCATATCAAACAGGAACCAAACCTGTGGGCATTCTTCGTGAAACAAACACGGCCCAAAAAGAAAGGTTGGGTGGCAATGTTAGCCTTGTTGCCTTGCTCTCAGGAATTGAAATGACGCAGTGCAGCAAATTGATTGCATAAAAAATAGTCCTGCGCATAATGGCGGCATGAATGGTGGTTTGTCCATACTGGTCATAGATGACAACAAGATCCGAGCGTCGATCATCGAAGAAGGCTTGCAGGACGCGGGACATGACAAAGTCATTGTCGTTCATCAGATGGACGGTCTCGTTCGGCAAATTGCCGACATCAATCCCGATGTAATTGTTATCGATCTGGAAAATCCAAATCGCGATCAGCTCGAACACATGTTTCAGGTGTCACGGGCGGTTCACAGACCGATTGCCATGTTCGTGGACAGTGCCGACAGTCAGTCGATTGAAGCTGCAGTCGATGCCGGTGTCTCGGCGTATGTTGTTGACGGGCTCCGACGGGAACGGGTCAAGCCCATACTGGATATGGCGATCAGCCGCTTCCGCGCTTTTTCAAAACTTGCGAGTGACCTTGAAGAAGCGCGAACAGAACTTGCCGATCGGAAAACTGTCGACCGGGCCAAAGGTATCTTGATGAAATCGAAAGGGCTGTCAGAGCAGGAGGCCTACGATCTTCTGCGCAGAACAGCCATGAACCAAAGCCGCAAGATTATAGATGTCGCGCAAAGTCTGGTTATCGCCAGCGGTTTGCTGGGAGACTAGATCATGACAGTCAGATTGAACGGTCGGGGAGGAGCGGCCTACCAGGGGAGCGAAGAGTAATGGACCCTAAGTTAAGACCCGTCATAGCTGGTTTCATTCCGTTGCTTGATTGCGCTGTTCCGGTAATTGCCGCTGAGATGGGATTTGCCGAGGAAGAGGGGGTTGCTCTTAAACTGGTCCGCGAAACTTCCTGGGCAAATATCCGAGATCGCATCTCGGTCGGTCATTTCGATGTTGCTCACATGCTTGCCCCGATGCCGATCGCCGCGACGCTCAATCTCACGAGTTTGGCGGTCCCCATGAAAGCTCCAATGCTTCTGGGCCTCGGAGGTAACGCCATCACGGTGTCGATGGACCTGTGGCAGCAAATGACTGACTCTGGAGCTGATTTGAAAGGGGATCCGGTTACAACTGGCAAAGCATTGGCATCCATAATCTTTTCGCGGCACTCCGACGGAAATCCGCCTTTGCGGTTTGGTGTCGTGCATCCCTTTTCCGGGCATGCTTACGAACTCCGATATTGGCTGGCGGCAGCAGGCGTCGATCCGGACACTCATGTTGAGATTTCAGTCCTTGCGCCTCAGGTCATGGCAGATGCGTTGCAAGCAAAGCAGATTGACGGATACTGCGTTGGCGAACCATGGAACACGGCGGCGGTTTCGGCGGGAACCGGTCGGATTGTCACATACAAACAAGCGATCTGGCCGGATAGTCCTGAAAAAGTATTGGGTGTGACGCATACTTGGGCGGAACGTAATCCCGAAACACTTGCTGCCTTGCTACGCGCATTTTCAGCGGCGGCCGAATGGTGCGCATCTCCGGAAAACGCCGAGCAACTGGCTGGCATACTCTCCCGTCCGGATCTTCTTTCTTGTCCAATGGAAATTTGCATGCCAGCAATCACCGGACAGATGCGTTTCGATATTGGCGAGCCGGAGTTATCCCAACCCGATTTTTTGAGTTTTTCCGGAGGCTCCAAAGCGGCGCCAATGCCCGCCCATGGCCGTTGGTTTTTTGAACAAATGGTGCGTTGGGGACAAGCGTCTGCATCTGAAGAGGCCTTCAGTCAGGCGGAAGCAGTTTTTTCTCCGCAGATCTACCGGTCTGCGCTCGGGCTTGAGGACAGTTGGCTGGAGCCCGCGATCAAACTCTTTGATGCCTAGCGCCAACGAGATGCTCTGTTCAGTCGTTACACCATCCCTTTGAAAGAGATTGGAGACTGCCGAAGCGTTCCCCTGCACCATGATGTGTAAGCGGATCGGGTGCAGATGATATGAAGTGCGACCCTTGTTACCAGGGTATCGGATCAGACTTGCGAATGAGCCGGTAAACAAACACCGGATTTCGCTGCGTTGCACAAAAAAAGATCATTTGCCTGCTGCATTAGCTGACTAAACGAGCAGGTTATGGAAATGCATCGAGACCATTTTTTCAATTAAGTGTCTGTTTTTAAGCAATAAAGAAAGTTTTCCACGAACTGGCACACTTCATGCTTTTAATTGTGACGTGGCCGACGTTGGCCCAACCGATATCGCGTCCATCGAAGGGCGCACAGGCAAAGCCGCCGCTCTGATCTGCATGTTTCCTCCTCCCATACATGCAGGGTCAGTCGGCGGCTTTTCTTTTGTTTGGCCCCAATGCCAAGGCAGCGGGGCAAAAAAGGGAACAGGACGTGACAATGGCAAAAACCTTCCAGATGACTCGCCGGGTTGCTCTTGGCGCACTCATGGCTGCAACCGCCTTGGTGCCGTCTTCCGGCGCATTTGCAGAAATGCTTGATGTTGAAAAGGATGAATTGACCTTCGGCTTCATCAAACTGACAGATATGGCGCCGCTCGCGGTCGCCTATGAACTTGGCTATTTCGAAGAAGAAGGGCTCTTTGTAACCCTGGAGCCTCAGGCGAACTGGAAAGTTCTGCTGGATCGGGTCATCACAGGTGAACTTGATGGCGCACATATGCTGGCTGGTCAGCCGCTTGCGGCCACGATTGGTTTCGGCACCAAGGCGCATATCGTTACACCGTTCTCCATGGATCTCAACGGCAACGGCATCACCGTTTCCAATGAGATTTGGGAAATGATGAAGCCGAACATTCCGAAGATGGATGATGGGCGCCCGCAGCATCCGATTTCAGCAAAAGCGCTGAAGCCCGTGGTCGACAAGTTCATTGACGAGGGCAAGCCGTTCAACATGGGGATGGTTTTCCCGGTTTCCACGCACAATTACGAACTGCGTTACTGGCTTGCGTCAGGTGACATTCATCCAGGTTTTTATTCGGAGTCAGATATTTCCGGTCAGATCCAGGCAGAAGCCATGCTGTCTGTTACGCCGCCGCCCCAAATGCCGGCAACCCTGGAAGCCGGTACCATCTATGGCTATTGCGTGGGAGAGCCATGGAACCAGCAAGCCGTCTTCAAAGGGATCGGCGTCCCGGTCATCACCGACTTCGAGATCTGGAAAAACAATCCTGAAAAAGTCTTCGGTCTCACCAAGGCGTTTACCGAAGAAAACCCGAACACGACGCTTGCAATCACGAAAGCTCTGATCCGCGCAGCCAAATGGCTCGATGAAAACGACAACGCCAATCGCATGGAGGCCGTCGAGATCCTGGCGAGGTCCGAATATGTCGGTGCTGATGCGGAGGTCATTGCGAACTCCATGACCGGCACTTTCGAATACGAAAAAGGTGACAAGCGCGACGTTCCGGACTTCAATGTCTTCTACCGCTACTTCGCGACCTATCCCTACTATTCTGATGCCGTCTGGTACCTTACCCAGATGCGCCGTTGGGGGCAGATCGGCGAGCACAAACCCGACAGTTGGTATGATGAAGTTGCCAAGTCGGTTTATCAGCCGGAAATCTACCTGGCGGCAGCACGATTGCTGGTCGAGGAAGGCCATGTCGCCGAAGAAGACTTCCCATGGGACACGGACGGATACCGCGCTCCGACCCCGGCTGAAGACATCATCGATGGCATCCCCTACGACGGCAAGCAACCCAATGCCTATCTCGACAGCCTCCCAATCGGCCTGAAAGGCAAGCAGGTCGTCGATGGCAACGAGGTTGTGGGCGGCTAAGCCACAGAGAAACTGGAGTGGCGGATTTGCAGCCTTCGCCGCTCCTCTTTTCCAAGTTCAAACGAAACAAAAGAAATCCGACCAAGGACACTCATCATGGCCAATGCCGATATTGCAGGCAGCCAGGACCTTGAGCGCATCGCGCGCAAGGAACGGCTTTTCACCCGAATTAACAAAGCTGCCGGTTGGCTGGATGCACTTGGCCTGTCCTGGTCTGTGCCGCTCTTGAAAATCGCTGCCGGCGACAGTCCAAAAGAGCAACTCGGTGAGTTGAAGCGCGTTCTTTTAATTCCCATTCTCGGGATTGCTGCATTTCTGGCGCTCTGGGGTGTTCTGGCGCCACAGGTTCAAACGTCTCTTGGAGCGGTGCCCGGGCCCGCGCAGGTTTGGGCGCAAACAATCAATCTTTGGGAAGATCATGTCCGCGAACGCGAAAAAG
This sequence comes from uncultured Roseibium sp., assembly GCF_947499295.1. Classification (GTDB taxonomy): domain Bacteria; phylum Pseudomonadota; class Alphaproteobacteria; order Rhizobiales; family Stappiaceae; genus Roseibium. Next base: position 38,457 of record NZ_CANMNP010000021.1, on the reverse strand, counting down.
CCGCTGTGTTTTATGAGCGGCAAGACACGCGCAACGCCAAATTTGAAGCCGAAGGCAAGACCGACAAGATTAAGTGGCGTACCTATACAGGCAAGCCGACTTACATCGATCAGATCGGGACATCGCTTAAAACCGTCGGCCTCGGTTTTCTGATCGCCACAATCATCGCGGTGCCGCTTGGCATTGCGTCCGGTCTTTCCAGAACCTTCAACGGTGCGATCAACCCACTCATACAGATCTTCAAACCTGTTTCGCCGCTCGCCTGGCTGCCTATCGTGACCATGATCGTGTCGGCAACCTACGCCAATCCCTATGACTGGTTGTCGAAGTCGCTCCTGATCTCTGCCGTCACTGTTACGCTCTGCTCCATGTGGCCGACGCTGATCAACACCGCGCTCGGTGTCGCATCGGTCGACAAGGACCTGATGAATGTCGGCAGAGTCCTTCAACTGCCGACATGGAAAACGGTGACCAAGCTGGTCCTGCCGTCTTCACTTCCTTTGATTTTCACTGGTTTGCGCCTGTCTCTCGGCGTGGGCTGGATGGTGTTGATTGCAGCGGAAATGCTGGCCCAGAACCCGGGTCTTGGAAAGTTCGTTTGGGATGAATTCCAGAACGGGTCTTCCCAGTCGCTTGCGAAAATCATGGTCGCTGTTCTGACCATCGGGATTATCGGCTTCATGCTCGACCGTCTGATGTTTGCCCTCCAGCGTGCCTTCACTTTCTCGGCCAACAGATAAGGAGTGCAGATATGTCCTTTCTGGAAATAGCCGGCGTCTCCAAATGTTATGGCGAAGCTGCAAGCCGGACTGACGTCCTTGAAGACATCAACCTGAAAGTGGAAGAAGGCGAATTCATTGCCATTGTCGGGTTCTCCGGCACCGGCAAGACAACGCTCATCTCGCTTCTGGCTGGCCTCATGGAACCTGATGCGGGCGGCATTGTGTTCAAAGGCAAGGAGATAGATGGGCCGAGCCCGGACCGGGGTGTCGTGTTTCAGTCCTATTCGCTGATGCCGTGGCTCTCGGTTTCAGGAAATGTCGCGCTCGCGGTCGACAGTGTCTTCAAAAAGAAGAGCGCCAAGGAACGCAAGGAAATCTGCGACAAGTATATCGACATGGTGGGGCTGGGTCATGCCCGCGAGCGAAAGCCTGCTGAGCTTTCCGGCGGTATGCGCCAGCGTGTTGCGGTTGCCCGAGCGCTTGCGATGCAGCCGGAGTTGCTCTTGCTTGATGAGCCGCTATCGGCACTCGACGCTCTGACCCGTGCGAAGCTTCAGGACGAATTCGCGGCAATTTGCGAAGAGGAGAAGAAGACGATTGTCCTCATCACCAATGATGTGGACGAAGCCATTCTTCTTGCCGACCGTATCCTTCCGCTCAAACCGGGCACGCCAGCGACGCTTGGTCCTGAATTCAAGGTGCCGTTCAAGCGGCCACGTGAACGGGGTGAACTGAACCACGACGACGATTTCATCAGATTGCGTGCCGAAGTTACGGAATACCTGATGCAGGTCGGCGCCGAGCGTGGAGCTGATCTGGAACGCGATATCGTCTTGCCCAATATTGTGCCGATCACGCAGCGGACCAAGAAGGGCGACAAGCTGCCCGTCGCCTATGAGCGCGCGGCAGAGAGCTTCAATCAGGACCGTTTTCTCGATTTCTCACAGTTGAAGAAGGTCTATCCGACCCCCAAAGGGCCGCTGACCGTTGTCGACGGTTTTGAACTGAAGATGAAGAAGGGCGAGTTCATCACCCTGATTGGTCACTCCGGCTGCGGCAAGTCAACGGTCCTTTCAATGGTCGCAGGGCTAAACCCGATCACGGAAGGTGCGATCGTCCTCGACGGCACTCATGTCACCCAGGCCGGTCCTGACAGGGCCGTTGTATTTCAGGCTCCAAGTCTGATGCCCTGGCTGACAGCTTATGAGAATGTCGAACTGGGTGTCGACAAGGTGTATCCAGATGCATCCAAGGCAGAAAAGCGCGATGTCATCGAATACTACCTGTCGAAAGTTGGCCTGGCAGATGCCATGCAAAAGGCGGCGGTGGATCTTTCCAACGGCATGAAACAACGCGTCGGTATTGCACGTGCATTCGCGTTGTCACCGAAGTTGCTTCTGCTCGACGAGCCTTTTGGAATGCTGGACAGCCTGACGCGTTGGGAGCTTCAGGACGTTCTGATGGATGTCTGGAAGCGCACGCAGGTGACTGCGGTCTGCGTCACTCATGACGTCGACGAAGCCATTCTGCTCGCAGACCGGGTTGTGATGATGTCGAACGGGCCGAATGCCCGGATCGGCAACATCATGGAGGTCGATCTTCCGCGCCCTCGTTCGCGTAAAGAGCTGCTCGCGCATCCGGATTATTACGCCTATCGCGAAGAGCTTCTCGATTTCCTTGAAGCTTATGAGGGCGGCGCAGATCCAAGTGAAGACCAACTGAAATCCATCCAGGAAAAACGCGCAGCCCGCATGGCCAGGCAGAGAGCCGCGATAGAGGCAGCTGAGTGAAGCCGGGGAGGAAGACAATGAGCAAACAGAAACTTGTCATCGTCGGGAACGGCATGGCCCCAGGGCGGATGCTTGAATATCTGCTCGAAAAGGACAAAGAGGCCTACGAGGTCACAATTTTCAACGCCGAGCCGAGGGTCAACTACAACAGGTTGATGTTGTCCCCTGTCCTCTCTGGGGAGAAAACCTATGAAGACATCATCACCCATGGTGATGATTGGTATGCCGAGCATGGCATCACGCTTCACAAGTCGGCGCGTGTGAGCAATATCGACCGGACCTCAAAAACCGTCACGTCGGAAAACGGTGTTACTGCCACGTACGACAAGCTGGTGATTGCGACAGGTTCCAACCCATTCATCATTCCGCTTCCGGGCAAAGACCTCGATGGCGTTCTGACCTACCGGGATCTGGATGATGTGGACAAGATGCTTGCAGCGGCTGAACGCGGTGGGCGCGCAGTGGTGATTGGTGGCGGACTTCTGGGATTGGAAGCGGCCGCCGGTTTGAAAATGCAGGGTATGGAGGTCACCGTTCTTCATCTCATGCCGACCCTTATGGAACGTCAGCTCGACCCGGCCGCAGGGCACCTACTGGAAGAAGAATTCAAGCGGCGTGGCATTGATGTCCGTACCAAAGCCAATAGCCACGAGATTGTCGATGACGGCAATGGCAATGTGAAGGCTATACGTCTGGATGACGGTGCGGAGATCGAAGCGGGTATCATCGTCATGGCTGTTGGCATCCGGCCATCAACCGGACTGGCGAAATCCATCGGGCTAGACGTTAATCGCGGTATACTCGTCACGGATGACATGCGGACCAGCGATACCGACATTTTCGCCCTTGGCGAATGTGTCGAACATCAGGGCGCCTGCTACGGTCTGGTTGCACCCCTTTATGAAATGGCGGAGGTGATTGCCGACAATCTGCTGGAGGGATCGTCGGGCTACGCCGGCTCTGTCACGGCGACCAAGCTCAAGGTAACCGGAGTTGATCTTTATTCCGCTGGCGACTTTGCAGAAGGCGAGGATCGCGAAGAGATCGTACTGCGGGACGCGGCTGCTGGTGTCTACAAACGCCTTGTCCTGAAGGACGACAAGATCATTGGAGCGGTCCTTTATGGGGAGACGTCCGATGGTCCTTGGTTCTTCGATCTGCTCAAGAAGGGAACGGATGTCTCGGAAATGCGCGAGACACTGATTTTTGGCCAGGCCTACCAGGGGAGTGCCCCGCTGGACCCTATGGCGGCCGTTGCAGCCTTGCCGGATGATGCGGAAATCTGCGGCTGCAACGGCGTATGTAAAGGAAAGATCGTTACCACGATCAGGGAAAAGGACCTGAACAGCCTGGATGATGTCCGGGCGCATACCAAGGCTTCTGCGTCTTGCGGAACCTGCTCCGGCCTGGTCGAGCAGCTGATGCAAGTGACCCTTGGCGATGCATACAACCCGGCGGCGGTGACACCCATGTGCGGCTGTACCCCTCTGGGCCATGACGAGGTTCGTCGTCTTATCAAGTCGAAGGAACTCAAAACCATTCCGTCAGTCATGCAGGAACTGGAGTGGACGACGTCCGGTGGCTGTGCCAAGTGCCGCCCGGCGCTGAACTATTATCTGGTTTCGGACTGGCCGGATGAATATGCCGATGACTATCAATCCCGGTTCATCAATGAGCGTGTTCACGCCAACATTCAGAAAGACGGCACATATTCGGTTGTTCCGCGGATGTGGGGCGGGATGACATCGTCCAAGGAACTGAGGGCGATTGCCGACGTTGTCGACAAATTCGACATCCCGGCGGTCAAATGTACCGGCGGTCAGCGCATCGACATGCTGGGTATCAAGAAAGAAGACCTGCCGGCGGTCTGGGAAGACCTTGGGAAGGCGGGATTTGTTTCCGGTCAAGCGTATGCAAAGGGCCTGCGTACCGTCAAAACCTGTGTTGGATCCGACTGGTGCCGTTTCGGAACTCAGGATTCTACCGGTCTCGGCATCAAGCTCGAAAAATTCATGTGGGGGTCCTGGACGCCGGCAAAACTGAAACTGGCGGTCTCCGGCTGCCCGCGCAACTGTTCTGAGGCGACTTGCAAGGACATTGGCGTGGTCTGTGTCGACAGCGGATTTGAGATCCACTACGCCGGTGCCGCCGGCCTCGATATCAAGGGGACGGAAGTCCTTGGGCTGGTCAAGACCGAGAAAGAGGTCCTTGAGCATGTTGTCGCGCTCACGCAGATGTACCGGGAGCAGGGCTGGTATCTGGAGCGGATCTACAAATGGGCAAAGCGTGTCGGATATGACGAGATCCGGCAACAGATCATGGAAGATCATGATCGGCGCAAAGCCTATTTCGAGCGCTTCGTCTTCTCGCAGAAATTCGCACAGGTTGATCCCTGGTCAGAGCGTGTGTCCGGGAAGGACAAACACGAATTCAATCCTATGGCTGTATTCACCAGGGAGGCTGCGGAATGACGGCGGAAACCAGAAACTGGGTCGCTATCGGAGCGTTGTCCGACATACCTCGCGAGGGCGCACGGGTTGTGAAAACATCGGCTGGTTGTATCGCGGTGTTCAGAACCGTCAATGATGAGGTCTACGCGCTTGATGATCGCTGCCCTCACAAGGGCGGGCCGCTCAGCCAGGGCATCGTCCATGGGACGTCTGTGACCTGCCCCTTGCACAACTGGGTTTTTGATCTCGCAACGGGCCTCGCACAAGGCGCTGACAACGGCAAGGTTCCCGTCACGACCGCAAAGATCGAGAACGGAACGATTTTGCTCGCAGCCGACGATCTGGCCCGCCGAACGGCTGCCTGAACAAACACATCAAAACAAAAATCGAGGAAAGCCCAAGGAGCTTCGCCGTATGGCCGGTCAAGAAACAGTAAAAACGGTCAAGACAACGTGCCCCTATTGCGGGGTGGGTTGCGGCGTGCTTGCACAGGTCAAGGAGGATGGGTCGGTCGCCATTTCAGGTGATCCGGAACACCCGTCGAATTTCGGACGACTGTGTTCCAAGGGCTCGGCCCTGGGTGAGACGCTTTCACTGGACGATCGGCTGCTTCATCCGGAAATCGAGGGCACACAAGCAAGTTGGGACGAGGCTCTCGATCTTGTCGCAGGGCGCTTCTCCCAGGCTGTTCGCGAACACGGGCCCGATAGCGTTGCCTTTTATGTATCAGGTCAAATACTGACTGAAGATTATTACGTCGCGAACAAGCTGATGAAGGGGTTTATCGGGTCGGCCAATATCGACACGAATTCGCGTTTGTGCATGGCCTCTTCGGTTGCCGGTCATCGGCGCGCATTTGGCAGTGATACGGTCCCGGGAACCTATGAGGATCTGGAGACCTGTGAGCTGCTGGTGCTGGTCGGGTCCAACCTTGCCTGGTGCCATCCTGTTCTATTTCAGAGGGTCGAAGCTGCGAAGGCGGCCAATCCGCAGATGCAGGTCGTTGTGGTTGACCCGAGAGAAACGGCAACCTGCGCCATCGCGGATCTGCATCTGGCGCTGAAGCCCGACACTGACGTCGCCCTGTTCAACGGTCTGCTGGCATTCCTGTCGGAAGCCGGGGCGTTGAACCAGGCCTATATCAAGACCCACACGAAGGGATTTGAAGACGCGTTGGCGATGGCTGGCGCTTGTGAAATCAAACAGATTGCAAAGGCGACAGGTCTGGCGCCGCGTGATCTGGCAACTTATTACACTATGGTTGCGCGCACGGAAAAAACCGTCACCGTTTATAGCCAGGGCGTCAATCAGTCCACCACCGGGACCGACAAGGTCAATGCGATCATCAATACCCACTTGGCAACCGGACGCATCGGTAGAGCAGGCATGGGCCCCTTCTCGGTGACAGGGCAACCCAATGCTATGGGTGGGCGAGAGGTTGGCGGCCTTGCCAATATGCTTGCAGCGCATATGGCGATCGAGAACCCGAGGCATCGCGCCATTGTACAAGAATTCTGGCAAAGTCCGGTCATTGCCGAAAGGCCAGGGCTCAAGGCGGTTGATCTGTTCCGTGCGGTGCGCAGCGGTAAGATCAAGGCTTTGTGGATCATGGCGACAAACCCTGTCGACAGCCTGCCGGATGCCGATGGCGTTGCCGATGCTCTGAAAACGTGTCCGTTCGTTGTTGTTTCCGACGTGACCAGGGCCGCTGATACGGTTGAGTATGCCAATGTGCTGCTGCCAGCAGCTGCCTGGGGCGAAAAAGATGGCACTGTTACCAATTCAGAACGGCGGATTTCAAGGCAGAGAAGCCTGCTCGATCTTCCGGGAGAAACCAGACCTGATTGGTGGCAATTGAGTGAGGTTGCCTGTCGTATGGGCTTCGAAGAGGCCTTTGACTATTCAGGTCCTGATGCGATCTTTCGCGAACACGCCGCTCTCTCCGGACATGAAAACCGGGGCAGCCGCGATTTTGATATCAGCGCCTTGGCTGGCCTGACACTTTCGGAATTCGACGGCCTGGAACCCCTCCAGTGGCCGCAGTCGAGTAAGAGGCGGTCAGACGGAGATACACGTTTTTTCGCACACGGAAACTTCTTCACCCCAGATAGCAAGGCGACTTTCGTGGCAACGAAAGTCGGAGAGCCGCGCGAGATCGGACGCAAATATCCTTTTGTTCTCAACACAGGCCGTATCCGCGATCAATGGCATACGATGACCCGGACCGGTAAGACTCCGCGCCTCGCCACACATATTGCAGAGCCTTACCTGGAAATTCATCCATCGGATGCAGAGCAATCCGGCATCAAAGCGGCCGACCTGGTTGAGGTGAAAAGCCCGTTTGGCGCGGTCGTGGTGCGTGCGCAGGTGACGGAAAAAGTCCTCAAAGGCACAGTGTTTGTGCCGATGCACTGGACGGATCAGGTCGCCTCCCAAGCACGGGTGGACGCCGTTGTCGCGCCTGAAACCGACCCTGTCTCCGGTCAACCGGGATCGAAATTCACCCCGGTCGCAATTCGGAAAATACAGTTTTCCTGGTACGGCTTCGCTGTCGTGCGCATCAAGCCACAGAAGCTGGACGTTGATTATTGGGCGGTCGCACCGACCAGAGGCGGTTGGCGGATCGAGATGGCCGGAATTGAGCAGATCGATCTCGCAGCTCTTGCCGAAAGCCTTATGGGCGACGCAATAGAGCCGCTCAGTTTCGAAGATCGCAAATCTGGAAATCTGCGCTTTGCCGGGTGGTGCGGCGATGATTTGGACGGGGCATTTTTCTTTTCAAAAGATCCAGTTTCCGTGTCGCGTCAATGGGCCTGCAGCCTGCTTGAGAACCCTGCCCTTTCCAGGGACCAGCGTTTCAAGGTTCTGGCGGGTCGCTCTCCAGCTGATATGCCCGACAAGGGCGCTATCGTCTGTTCCTGCTTTCAGGTCGGCAACAGCCAGATTGCAGCTGCTGTCAAGGATGGAGCCACCAGTTTAAGCGCCATTGGTGCTTGCCTGGAGGCCGGAACGAATTGCGGGTCTTGCCGTTCTGAGATCCAGGCGATCATTGATGGTTTCAGCAGGGAGATCTCGGAGGATGTCGACATTGCGCAGGCCGGTTGAAGTCGGGTCCAAACGCCAGGCTGTCCGGGTCGAACCCCTGGCAAGTGTGCCTTTGTTTTTCTCCCTGGAAGGCAAGCGGGTTGTTCTGGCCGGTGGAACGGATGCCGCAGCCTGGAAGGCTGAACTTCTGGCGGCAGCAGGAGCGGAAGTTCACGTTTTCGCTGAGCAGTTGGAGCAGACTTTCGAGCGGTTGCTCGAGGCCGGAAGTGTCAAAGGGCGTTTTGTTCACCACCAAAAGTGCTGGTCGATGGACAGCTTTGAAGGTGCATGCCTTGCGATCGCCGATGCGCGGTCGCAAGGCGAAGCGCAAGCATTTTTCTGCGCGGCAAAGGCTGCCGGTGTACCTGTCAACGTTATCGATAATCCGCCGTTTTGTGAGTTCCAGTTCGGATCGATAGTAAATAGATCGCCCGTCGTCATTGGCGTTTCAACCAATGGGGCTGCGCCCATCTTGGGGCAAGCGATTCGCCGGCGGATTGAAACTCTATTGCCGTCCTCACTGCGCGTTTGGGCTGTGCTGGCGCAACAAATCCGCGGGCGCGTTATGAAATCGCTGGCGGTGGGGGCTGAACGCCGCCGCTTCTGGGAGCGTTTCGTCGACCTGGCGTTTTCATCCAGATCAGCCCCCGAAACAATGAATCTTGAAGAATTCGAACAACTCCTCGACGAGGCCGGCCATGTAAGGCAAGGGCGCGTGACGCTGGTCGGAGCAGGCCCGGGCGATGCGGAAAACCTGACGTTGAAAGCGATGCGGGCCTTGCAGGCCGCCGATGTCATTTTGTTCGACGATCTGGTTGACGACACTGTGTTGGAGCTCGCCCGCCGAGAGGCGAAACGAATGATGGTCGGAAAACGGGGTGGCCGGGAGAGCTGCCGGCAAGAGGATATCAACGATCTGATGGTCTCCCTGGCAAGGCAGGGCAAGAATGTGGTTCGGCTGAAATCCGGCGACCCGATGATATTCGGCCGTGCGGGCGAGGAACTTCAGCGCCTTTCTGATGAGGGTATTCCAGCGAGCGTTGTGCCGGGCATTACTTCTGCATCCGCGATGGCTGCCGAACTCGGCATTTCGCTGACCCATCGCGATCACGCGCAATCGGTACGGTTCGTGACAGGGCATGCGCGCAATGGAAAGTTGCCAGAAACCGTCGACTGGAAAGGGCTCACAGACCCTGCGACCACGACGGTGTTTTACATGGCCGGGCGTATGGCGGAGCGGATCAGTGCGCGATTGATTGCCGAGGGCCTGTCATCACAAACGCCCGTGAGAGTGATGACCAATATCTCCCGCCACAACGCGGCTTCATGGTCAGGTTGCCTTACAAATTTGGCAAAAGGTGTCGACAGTCTGCAGTCCACAGGTCCGGTTCTCATTGCTGTGGGCGATGTCTTTGCGCAAACATGCATTGAACAGCACACATTGCCCGGGCAACAGCGCGCGGCGCAGACTGCAACTGCGTGAGACTACATAAGACCGTTTACGTCAATTGCTGACATCCCGGCTCTTTCGGCGGCAAGTAGCCCCTGTGGACTATCTTCAAAGACCAGACAGGCCTTTGCTGGAATTGCCAGATTTTCGGCAGCCAAAAGAAACAGGTCCGGCGAGGGCTTTGCGTTGGCGACGTCGTCCATTGTGACGACGGACTTGAAAAGCGGCAGTAAACCGGCCGCCTCCAAAGCCGGGATCACAATGGCCTTTGGGCCTCCCGATGCCACAGCGACCGGTTTTCTGTCATGATACTTGCGGGCAATTGAGGCGATGGCAGGGATTTCCGCGACCGTGTGCATTTGCCGAAGGACGGCCTTTCGGAGGTCGCGGACTGTCTTGCTGCGATCGAGGGTCACGCCCCTTTCCGCCTCGAACTCATCCATGAGCACATGTTCGGACATGCCGGCGCGCGCGTGATACCAATCTGCATCCATCTTCAGCCCTGCTGCGCCAAAAGCTGACTGCCAGCCAAGCGTATATAGATCCGGCGTCTTCAAGAGCGTCCCGTCGCAATCGAAAATCAATGCTTCTGCGGCATTGATCCGTGCTTCAAGGTCCCGCATTTCAGACACTTTCGATCAGGATTGCCCGGAAATCGTTCACATTGGTCAAAGTTGGGCCTGTGACAATCTGGTCGCCGATCAAATCAAAGAAACTGTGACTGTCGTTGCCCGCCAGCATGGCCGCCGCATTGACCCCATTTTCTGATGCCTTTGACAATGTCTGAGGACTGACGCGTGCCCCGGCAACATCCGCTGCTCCGTCCACACCATCCGTATCGCAGGCAATTGCGTAAATGCCCGGCTGGTTGTTCAAAGCCAATGCGAGCGCGAGTGCATATTCCGCGTTTGGTCCACCGATACCGTCACCTCGGCGCGTGACGGTACATTCTCCGCCTGAGAGGAGCAGCCGGGGCTTGTCACCGGGTGAAAGCTCTGCCTGTACCTTAAGGGCCAGGCTTGCATGCTCTTGTGCAAGGTCACGCGCTTCGCCCTCAATGGCATCGCCCAAGAGCGTAACCGCAATTCCTTCCGCCTCAGCCAATTCGCTTGCCGCATTTAGGGACAAGGAAGGTGCGGCGACAATGATGTTTTCAGTCTGTGACAGCTTTGGTGCACCCACCGGCAATACGCCGGTTGGCGCCATCAGCACCTCTTCAATGGATTTTGGAATTTTGATTTCGTTGCTTGCCAAAATCGACTTCGCATCTTCAGAGCTGGTGTTGTCTCCAACAGTCGGACCAGATGCAATAAAGGCGGGGTCGTCGCCTGCGACGTCGGAAACGATCAGCGAGGTCATGTGCGCAGGATAGGCGGCCGCTGCCAGCTGTCCGCCTTTGACGCGGCTCACATGCTTCCTCACCGTATTCATCTGATCGATGGGCGCGCCGGAGGACAGAAGATCCTCGTTGAGTTTGCGCAAGTCTTCGAGCGAGATTTCACCAGCTGGATTTTCCAGTAATGCGGACGCACCGCCGGAGATAAGAGCGATGACCCTATCACCGTCTTCAAGACCTTCGAGGAGTTCCAAAAGTCTGGCAGTGGCGTCGAGACCTCGCTGGTCCGGGACCGGATGAGACGCTTCTATTACCTCTATTCCGGCGCAGGGCCTCGCGTAGCCATCGCGTGTAATGACAAGCCCGTCAACCGGACCCCACGCCGCCTCGAGCGCTTCCGCCATACGCGCAGAGGCTTTGCCGGCTCCAATAACCAAACAGCGGCCAGGGGGTTTTTCCGGCAGGTGTTTTGGAACACAGACCATCGGATCGGCCGCCGCGACGGCAACATCGAACAGGCGCTTCAAGAGCGCATCAGGGCTAATTTTCATGATCAGATTCCGAGGCTGGATTGGCGTTTGATCAGTTCCACGTCGTAGCGCTTGGTGTCGGGTGGACGTACGCCATCCACAATCCACGCAAGCATGGCTTCTGCCGCGTGTTCTCCGAACGCTCCGGTGTCGCACCGTACAGAACTGAGACGGGGATAGACAAGGGAACTTTCTTCAATGTCGTCGAAGCCGATGAGCTTGAATTCATCTCCAACGCGCACACCTGCTTCAGCAAAACCGGACAGCATGCCGAGAGCCACCAGATCACTGAAGCATATCGCCGCGTCGATATCCGGATGCTTGGTCGTGATCTCCAGTGCGATTTCACGGCCGAAGGCTCGCGACGGGCGGCCATAGAAAGTTTCGACGGGAAGGCCTCGCGCCTTCATGACATTGCAGTATCCCGACATCCTTTCCAGGGTGACCGGGCGCTCTTCCAGGCCCCCGGCAAAGGCTATTTTTCGGCAACCTGCTTCAATCAAGTGGTTTGTTGCCAACTCTCCCCCGGCAACATAATTGTGCGAAGCGAACGGAAAGACGCTGGTTCTCTCATCGATCTGTCTGAGGACCTGTAGCGTTGGAATGCCGGCACGCTGGATGCTGTCAAAGGCTGAGCCACTTGCGTCATAGGCCGGAGAAATCACGAATGCCGAGACGCCATGCTCAATCATGGAAGCGATCACCTGAGATTGAGTCTCAGGGTCTTCGTCCGTGTTGGCAACAACCGTTGAATAGCCTTTGCGCGCAAAGGTCATCTGAGCCGATGCTGCGAACTCGGTGAAGAACGGATTTCGCAAGTCATTGATAATCAGTCCGACCAGTCCTGATGACGCGCCGCGCAAACCGGCCGCTGATCTGTTGTAGACATAGCCGAGGATTTCGATGGCGTGGTTGACTTCATCGCGGGTCGACTTCTTCACCGACGGGGAATTCTGCAAAACGAGCGACACGGTCGATTTTGATACACCGGCGTGTTTTGCGACATCCAGGATCGTCGGTCTTTTCTTCATTCGCCTTCCAAAGCTGATCAACCAACGCCGTGAAGCTTTAACAAAAGTCGCATTCGTTCCACGGCTATATCAGGCTTTGACAACAATCGAGCCTTGTCTGCAAGCCGAAAGACCTCGGCATAATGCGTAATTTCACGCGAAGATTGAAACCCGCCCGGCATGACGAAGTGGTTCTGGGCATCGTTCAACCACGCCAGAAAGGCAATTCCCGCCTTGTAGAAACGGGTTGGCGCCTTGAACAATTCGCGGCTGAGGGGAACTGTCGGTGCGAACAGCGCGTGGTAGGTTTCAAGATCATTTTCCGCAAGCGCTTCCAATGCCTGGCTCGCCACCGGCGCAATGGCTGCGAAAGCACCCAGAAGTGCGTGGGAATGGCGCGTGCCATCGCCCTCAATCAACGGAGCGTAGTTGAAGTCATCACCGGTATAGAGACGGACACCTTCGGGTAGCCGTGCACGAAAGCTTTCTTCGTGCGCCTGATCCAAAAGCGATATCTTGATGCCGTCGACCTTCGATTTGTTTGCATTGATGATCTGAAGAACGAGGTCTGATGCTGTGTCAACGTCTTCACTGCCCCAGTATCCTTTCAAAGCGGGATCAAACATGTTTCCCAGCCAGTGAAGAACCACTGGTTCAGACGCTTGCTCAAGCAATGCACTATAGGCTTTGGCATAATCGTCGGCACTGGCATCGATAGCTGGAAAGGCGCGTGATGCCATCAAGATGATTTGCCCGCCTGCAGCCTCAATCGCTTCCATCTGCTCGCAATAGGCTGCTTGAATGTCATGGAGTGTTGCCAGCTCTTCCGGCGCTTTCTGGTCCGTCCCGGCACCACAGGCAACACGCGGTTTCAACGGATGCACCTTGGCTTCTCGCATGGTGCGTTCGATCAGTTCCTTTGCCGTTGGCCAGTCAACGCCCATGCCGCGCTGTGCCGTATCCATGGCCTCTGCCAGTCCAAGGCCCTGGTCCCAGAGCCAGCGACGGAATCGCAATGTATTGTCCCAGTCCACCGCGGGGGATCCCTCCCAGGGCGCGCGTTCAGCAAGCGGGTCGGAGACCACATGGGCGGCTGCAAAAGCGGTACGGGTCAACGTTGTTCGTGGGGCTCGCGGTGTCAGGGCATCGCCTGTCGGCGTATAAACTTCGAGCCTGTTTTCGTAAGTCGGGAGGTTCAGCATCTGCGGCTCCGGATTTTGTTGGCAGCTGCTCAGGCCGGCACTGGAATATCCAGCACCAGAATGCCGTCAATTCCGCCGATGGCGTTGGCGACCAGTTTGGCGCCGAGCGCCTTGTGATCGGGATGGATCTGATACCGTTCCAGTGCGTCCCAGTCATCGAAATCGACAACAAAACCGTGCATGTAACCGCGTTCTATTTTCTCAGGGCTCTCGCTGCGTCCGGACGTGATGTCGCGGATGCCCGGTACCTGCTTTTCGATCTCGCGAAGCTCCTGAAAGAGCTCGGCGATCGTCTCTTCCGTTACATCCGGATTGAATTTGATGAGAACGATATGGCGGATCATGATGTGGTTCCGTGATCTTGGCGGATCATGTCGGAGGCTTTTTCGCCGATCATGATGGCCGCAGCATTGGTGTTGGACGAAATGACATTCGGCATGATGGAGGCATCGACGACACGCAAATTTTCGATGCCGTTGAACCGCAATCTGGGGTCAACGACCGCCTGGTCGTCAATGCCCATCCGGCATGTGCCGGCTGGGTGGTGGGACGTCTTTGAGTGTTCGCAGATGAAGCGAAAGTAGGCCTCATCGCTCTTGATATCGGGGCCAGGAAGTCGCTCTGCCTTTATGAACGGTTTCAACGGTTCCTGTGCCAGGATTTCCTGTGTGAGCCTGAGCCCTCGGATCGACATCTCGCGATCTTTGGGGTCTTGCAGGTAGTTCGGGTCGATCAGAGGCTCATCCGAGGGGTCTGAACTGCGGAGCCGGACGGTTCCGCGCGAGCGCGGTCGCAGGTAGCACGAATTGAGCGTGACGCCGCCGTCCGGCATTGCCGCGACACCGGATTCGATGCCGGTACCAAGACCAAGGTGAAACTGAAGATCCGGCGAGCGTGCTTCCGGATCTGCGTACCAGAAGCCTCCCGTTTCAAAGAGACTGGAGGATACCGGCCCACGCCGCGTGAAGATGTATTGCAGTCCGGCAAGCACTGACAGATGCGGTTTGGCGAAACGGTCGTAAGTGTGCGGGCCGCTGACCTCGCAGATACAATAAAGATCCAGGTGATCCTGAAGGTTTGTACCGACGGAAGGCCGATCGAGAACGACGTCAATTCCAAGATCACGCAACTCTGCTGCCGGGCCGATACCCGAAAGTTGGAGAAGGCGCGGCGAGCCGATGGAACCGGAAGAAAGGATGACTTCCGTGCCGGCTGAGAGCCTGGTACCGTCGACCAATTCCACGCCTGTTGCCCTGCCACCCTCCACAACGATCCGGCGAACATTGGCGCCGGTGCGCACATGCAGATTGGAACGGTCACGATTTGGGGCGAGATAGGCCATCGCCACAGACGACCTGCGCGCATTTTTCTGGGTCAACTGATAGTAGGCAACTCCGTCCTGTGTCTCGCCGGTCACGTCTTCGTTTCTTGGAATGCCCAGCTTGGCCGCTGCTTCGAAATAAGCTTCGCAAATCGGAAGAGGCGCACAAGGCTTCGAAACGCCGAGCGGTCCACCCTTGCCGTGATACCGGTTGTCATAAGTGTCGTTGTCTTCAGCTTTCCGGTAGTAGGGCAGGACATCGTCAAAACCCCATCCCTCGCATCCCAGTTGACGCCATTCGTCGTAGTCCCGGGCGTTTCCGCGTGTGTAAATCTGAGCGTTGATCGCGGACCCGCCGCCAATCACCTTGGCTTGCGTATAGCGGAAGACCCTGTTGTTCATGTGCTTTTGCGGGACTGTATGCCAACCCCATGACCCGATGCCCTTGGTCATTTTCGCGAAACCTGCCGGCAAATGATAAAATGGGTGACGGTCACGCCCTCCGGCTTCCAGAAGAAGCACCTGGATGTTCGGATCCTCGGTCAGTCGGGCCGCAACAACCGACCCTGCGCTTCCGCCACCGATTATGATGAAGTCGTAGCCGTTTTCCATTTTCATCTCTCAAAGGCGTGGGATTGAAAGCCCGCCGTCAACCTTGATCGTCGTGCCTGTTGCGTAGGCCATTTGTCCCTGCACCAGGGGGACAACTGCAGAGCCGATGTCCTCCGGCTGGCCCCATCGCCGGACCGGTACGAGGCCGTCATCGATGCGTGTGGTGTATTTGTCTTTCACACTTGCGGTCATCGGGCTTTCAATGATGCCTGGCTGTATCTGGAAGACACCAATGCCGTGAGGCGCCAGCCTTGCGGTAAAAAGGTCCGCCATCATCGCTGCACCGGCCTTCGACACGCAATATTCGGCGCGCTCTACGGACACCATCTCGGCACTGACCGAGGTCACGAAGATCAAGGACCGGTAGGCCTCTGAAGGCACTGCAAGCATTCGCCGCGCTACTTCTTGCGCAAGAAAGAAAGCACCCCGCAGGTTGACGCCCAGAACGAAATCAAAACTGTCTGGTTGAACCTCAAGCAGGTCACCACGTGATTTGGCCGGCACGCCCGCATTTGAAACAAGTGTGGTGATGGAGCCGAGCTCGTTTTCGATGCGGTCGAGTATGGCAGCGTGACCCGCTACTTCCTGAAGGTCGTGACGATAGTACCGAGCTTTTGAGCCGAGCTGATCGAGCGCATCGATTACGTCCCGATCGTCGGATTCGACCTGGGCAAGAAGCGCGACCTGGTAGCCCGCCTTGACGAGCGCTTCGCAAATGCCGCGTCCAATGCCTCTTTGTCCGCCTGTGACGAGTGCAGTCTTGGTCATGCCGCCATATCCTTTTCAATTCTTTTGGCGGTGCGAAGGGCAAGGGCTGCGACCGTCAGTGCCGGATTGACGGCAGCTGACGTCGGCAGTGCTGCTGCGTCTGCTACAAAAAGGTTCGGGTGGTCCCAGGAACGGCAATCAGGATCAACAACGGATGTTTCCGGATCGCTTCCCAATCGAACCGTGCCGCATTGGTGCGACGGCACACGTCCGTCGAAGAGGCGCGTCAGAATAATCGGAAAGCCTGCCTTTCGAAGAGTATTCTTTGTCTTGGCGACGAGTTTGGTGTGCGCGGTCATGTTCGACCGCCGCCAGCGCAGTTGGATCTTGCCATCCTTCAGAACCACCCGGCTTTCAGGATCCGGCAGGTCTTCTGAGATCAGATAAAGGTCCAATGCGTGGTGTGACACCCAGCGGGCGGCGAACATCGGCAAATAAGGTACCTGAATTTTCAAGATATCGGGCGTGACCCGTCCGAGAAGTTGCACATTGCCAAGCGGTTTCCCCTCCGACCCGTCGGACAGATACCAGTCGTTGATACCGAAGGTTTTTTGGTAGACAGCATCGTTTCGAAATCTCGGATCGACGGCGATGACAGCTGTTGCGTTGTGATTCATGAAACAGCGGCCAACGTAACCGGAGCTGTTGGCAACACCTGACCGGAGCAGCGTGGCCGCGGATTGAACTGCGCCTGAACATAAGACGACATATGCCGGTTTCAACGACCTGTCCGTTCCGTCCTTGCTGTAGGTTACAGAGGTGATGCGCCGTGAACCCGGCTCCATTTCAAGCCGGGTGACTTCGGCGCCCGTGATCAGGTCAACATTGTCATGGGAAAGGGCTTCCGCGAGTGCACAGGTCTCGGCATCCATCTTGCCGCATCTAACATCCGGATAGCCGTCCCAGCCGGTTTCACCGGCTTGGAGCCAACGGTCGATGTCGATGCCAAGCGGCAGACTGAATGGTTTGGTGTCTGCATTCTCAAGCCGCTGACGCGCTATTTTGATCGCGGGTTCATCAGGGACAGGTGGGAAAGGATAATCGGATGCATGCGGAGGTTCCGTGCCGTCTGAGCTGCTGTCGCCGCGCACATTGTAGAGCGCTTCGGCGGCATCGTACCAGGGTGCCAGCTCCTCATAACCAAACGGCCAGGCTGGAGATACGCCGTCAAAATGCTCCAGTTCGCCGAAATCTTCCTGCCGGTAGCGGAGCAGAACGGCGCCGTAAAGTTTGGAATTCCCACCAACATTGTAATAGTTGCCTGGTTCAAAAGGCCTGTTTTCGGCGTCCAGCCAGGTCTCATCGGACCGGAATGCACTGTTGGTATAAATGCGCCAAGGATCCCGCGTTGGCGCATCGTCGGGTATGTGATGCCCGCGTTCCAGAATCGTTATGCGTGCACCGGACGGCGCCAGACCTGCAGCAAGGGTCGCGCCGCCCATGCCGCTGCCAATGATGACGATGTCCGGTGCGGTTTTCATATGTCAGGCGATCCGGTTTTCTGTCTTCGGATCAAAGGCGACGGCCTTTTCCATGTTAAAGGCGAACGGGAAGACATCGCCCGCATTCACCGCAACATCTGCTCGGAAGCGTCCGGTCACGTCCTTGCCGCCAATCTGGCTGACGACAAAGGTGTCGGACCCTGCCGGTTCCGTAACCTCGACAGGGGCCTCTACAATGTGCACAGCTTGTGAGTTGCGGTCCGCGCCATCCTTGTCGGTAATCGCTTCCGGCCGGATGCCAAGGATTATGTCGCGTCCGATGCTGGAGGCCAGTGCGTCCTTGGCAAATGGCACTGCCGCAGTCTTGCCGTCGGCAAGCTTGATTTCAGCAGCAGGTTTGCCGTCGCCGGAAACAACTTTGGCCGGAAACAGATTCATGGATGGAGACCCCATGAAACCGGCAACAAACATGTTTGCCGGATTGTCGTATATTTCCTTCGGTGTGCCGAGCTGCTGTACATAGCCGCCGAACATGACTGCAATTCGGGTCGAAAGGGTCAGCGCCTCGATCTGATCGTGTGTCACGTAAACAATGGTCGTTCCAAGCTTTTGGTGAAGCTTCTTGATTTCGGTGCGCATGTCGACACGCAGCTTGGCATCAAGATTGGAGAGCGGTTCGTCGAACAGGAATACATCCGGCTCGCGCACAAGTGCCCGCCCCATGGCAACACGTTGCCGTTGGCCGCCAGAGAGCTGGCCTGGTTTGCGGTCAAGCAGATGACTGATCTGCAGAAGATCGGAAACCTGGTCGATACGCTTTTCCCGTTCCTGTTTCTGGATGCCGTGCATTTCCATGCCAAAGGAGATGTTTCCGCGTACTGTCATGTTCGGGTAGAGCGCATAGGACTGAAACACCATCGCGATGTTGCGGTCTGCGGGTTTGACGCCGTTCATGCTTTTGCCGCGAATGGCAATTTCGCCCGATGTGATGTCCTCAAGCCCGGCAATCATGTTGAGCAGGGTAGACTTGCCGCAACCTGAAGGCCCGACGAGCACGAGGAACTCACCTTCTTCCACCGAAATGTCGGTTTCCTGAAGAACCTGGAGGGCACCATAGGACTTGGTCGCTTGTTTGATGTCGAGAAAGCCCATTGTTTTATCCTTTTACTGAGCCAGCCATCAGACCGCGGACGAAGTAGCGTCCCGCCACGATGTAGACGAGGAGTGTTGGCAGCGCGGCCATGATCGCGCCTGCAAAATGGACGTTGTATTCCTTCACCCCGGTTGAAGACTGCACCAGGTTGTTCAGGGCAACGGTCATCGGTTGGCTGTCAAAGTCGGAGAAAGACGCTCCGAACAGGAAGTCGTTCCAGATGTTGGTGAACTGCCAGATGATGCAGACAACCGCGATCGGACCGGATGAGGGCAACAAAATGCGCCAGAAGATGCGGAAGAAACCGGCGCCATCGATTTGCGCGGCACGGACAAGTTCCGTGGGGAATGCT
Source organism: uncultured Roseibium sp. (assembly GCF_947499295.1). GTDB lineage: Bacteria > Pseudomonadota > Alphaproteobacteria > Rhizobiales > Stappiaceae > Roseibium. The sequence continues at coordinate 19,235 of NZ_CANMNP010000021.1, read as the reverse complement.
GCATAATAGTTGCGGAAATAGAGCGTCGAGAACCCGATGCCGTAGACAAAGTGAACGAAGATCAGTCCGGGCACCGAGCCGGCCAGTCCCATCAGCCCAAGCATGCGCGCCATCGGGATCAGAACCATCTGGAACGGGATGAAGCAGCCGAAGAGAAGCAGGCCGAAAAGGATCGTGGAGCCCTTGAAGGCCCATTTGGTCAAAACGTAGCCGTTCAAGGCACCCACGAGGGTCGACAGGGCAACGGCCGGAACGACCATGATGATGGAGTTGAGGAAGTATGGACGCAGGCCCGTTGCCTCAACTCCAACCTGCGCGGTCGACCAGGCGCTGAACCAGGGTGCCGCGGTCCAATCCCGCGGCAACGCCATCATGCCGCCTGCGGTAATCTCCGACAGCGGCTTGAGCGAATTTACCACCATCACATAGAGCGGCAGGAGGTAGTAGATGCAGAACAGCAAGAGCAGGATGTACAGAATGATACGGCCCGCGCTGAACGAAGAGGATTTTGCTGCGGTCGACATCACTTCTTCTCCCGCAGTTCCGACCAGAGATATGGCACGATGATCGCGGCAATCGTCATCAGCATGATGACCGCGGAGGCTGCGCCTATGCCCATCTGGTTTCGTGTGAAGGTGTAGGAATACATAAAGGTTGCCGGCAATTCGGTTGCCGTGCCGGGGCCGCCGCCGGTCAGTGCGATAACGAGGTCGTAGGACTTGATCGCCATGTGGGCGAGGACGACAAAGGCCGACATGAAAGCGGGCCGCAGCTGCGGGATGACGATCCGGCGGTAGAGCGCAAATGTCGAGGCGCCATCAATCTGGGCAGCCTTCATCATTTCACTGTCGATTCCGCGCAGACCTGCAAGAAACATCGCCATGACAAAACCGGATGTCTGCCAGACCGCAGCAATCACGATCGTGTAGATCGCCATTTCACGGTCCTTGATCCAGTTGAATTCAAAACTGGTCCAGCCCCAGCCCTGAACCACGGCCTCGATGCCGATACCAGGGTCGAGAAACCACTTCCAGGCAACACCTGTCACAATGAAGCTGAGCGCCATCGGATAAAGATAAATGGTCCGAATGAACCCTTCGGCGCGGATCCGCTGATCGAGCAGGATGGCAAGCAGAAGGCCGAGCACGCAACAGACGACAATGTAGAGCGAACCGAAAATGACAAGGTTCCAGACAGCTGTATCCCAGGCCCGGATCCGGAACAGGTTTTCAAAGTTTTTCCAGCCAACCCAGCCGAAGGAGGGCAGAATACGGCTGTCGGTGAAGGACAGATATAGCGTGAAGAAGATGAACCCGTAGACGAAGATCGCAACGATTGCGACAGTCGGACTCAGGACGAGTTTGGGCAGCGCATCACGCAGTCTGTCAACAACGGAACCCCTTGGGTTCGCCGTTTCAGAAATAGACATTGTCGGTCCCCGGTCCCATGCGAGAGCGGTGACGTATCACCGCTCTCAAGGGCAGATTACTTGTTGATTTGTACTGCGGTCACGAGTTCCTCAACGGCGGTGGCGCTGTCGTATTCGCCGTTGAAGTGTGCCGTGATGACATCGTACATGGCGTTCTTCACCGCTGCCGGGTTCGCATGGCCATGGGCCATCGAGCCATAAAGGTTGCCGCTGTCAGCAGCTGCCTTCAGATCCGCCATGCCTTTCTTGCCGCAGGCATCAAAAGCATCGTCGGAGACATCCGTGCGTGCCGGAACAGACCCTTTGACCACATTGAAGGCTGACTGAAAGCTCGGGGACAGGATTGCAGTTGCAAGTGCAGCCTGCTCCTTGCCGACTTCCTTGCCCTGCGCAAACATTGCGAACTGATCGGCATTGAATGTGACCTGGTCCTGAGTGCCCGGGAAACGGAAACACAGGAAGTCCGTGTCCGGCTTCTTGTCGGCGTTCAGGAATTCACCCTTTGCCCAGTCGCCCATCATCTGGAAAGCGGCATCGCCGTTGATCACCATGGCTGTAGCCAGGTTCCAGTCGCGGCCGGAAAAGTTGTCGTCCACGTGTGAACGGATCACAGCCATCCGGTCGAAGGCTTCCTTCATCGTGTCCGAACCGAGGGTTTCCTCGTCGAGATCAATAAAGGCTTTCTTGTAGAACTCCGGACCGCCGGTTGACATGGCGACTGCATCAAACACAGTTGCGTCCTGCCAGGCTTGGCCGCCATGAGCAATCGGAGTTTTGCCGGATGCCTTCACTTTTTCAAGCGCGGCAACAAACTCATCCCAGGTCGTCGGAACGGCAATGCCCAGTTCATCCAGTATTGCCTTGTTGGCCCATACCCAGTTGGTGGAGTGCACGTTGACCGGTGCAGACACCCATTTGCCGTCGTGCTTGGCAAATTGCTGAAGTGCCTCGGGCACGACATCGTCCCAACCTTCCAGGCCTGCCTGAATGTTGAGGTCGGCCAATGCGCCTTCGCCTGCCCAGTCAAGGATATCAAAACCGAGCATCTGAACCGCAGTAGGCGGGTTGCCAGAGGTAACACGGGCACGAAGCACGGTCATGGCCTGGGTTCCGCCGCCGCCGGCAACCGGCATGTCCTGCCAGCCAATGCCCTGGCCTTGCAAGTCTTCTTTCAGAACATTGAGAGCAGCTGCTTCGCCGCCGGATGTCCACCAGTGCAGAACTTCAACATCTTCCGCCTGAACGCTGGTGCTTGCTGCCATCAGGGCGGCAGCCGCTGTCATCATGGTCAATTTACGCATGGTATTCCTCCCTTTGCGTGCCAGTAGGCGTTTCGGATTGCGGGTGTCCGTCAGTCCGATGATTACGCAACGTCTATTGTAACGTTGCAAACATGATCTGTGTCAATGGCTTTTCGATTTTGTTTCGGAATTAGTTTTGCTCTTTTTTTACATACTATTATAAGATTTTTCGAAATTCTGATCTGGGTTAAAAATTTTTGTTGTAACGTTATAAATGAGCTGATTAGACTTGTTTTGGTTTCTGCGCTACAAGGCTTGGGGTGAGTTGAACGGGCATGCCGCGAAAGAATTTGGTTTCCAAAGAAGAAAATGCCGCTGACGTTTTGCCGCGACCGACCCTGCGCACAGTTGCGGCGGAGGCAGGTCTTGCGGTTACCACTGTTTCGCGCGCACTTGCCGACGATCCCAGGATCGCGGAAGCCACCCGCAAGCGGGTTACGGAAGTTGCCAACAGACAAGGCTACGTTCCCAACCGTGCGGCGCAGCGGCTGCGCACCGGCCGCACAAAAGTCATTAGCCTTTTGCTCAACACCCGGCACGAGTATCTCAGTTTCACGTCCGAGTTTCTCGCCGGTATGAGTGAGGGACTGCAGGGAACCGGATACGCAATCAACATCACGGCCGACAGCCTTGGCGGCGACCGGCTGGATGTAATCCGCCAGATACGGCGCCATTCGCTTGCGGATGCCATCGTGTTCACGCGTACAGAATGCTTCGATGACCGTGTGCGATATCTGCTTGAGCACGGCTTTCCGTTTGTCAGCCACGGCCGGACGGATTTCACCACGCCGCATCCCTTTGTCGACTTCGACAATGAGGCCTTCGTGCGCCAGGCAATCGAGCGCCTTGTTCAAAAAGGGCGTCAGCATATTTGCATCGTCATGCCGAATGAGCGGTACACGTTTGGGCAGCACTTGCGCTTTGGGGCCCGGCAGGCGGCTATTTCCTGTGGTGCACAGCTCACGATCCCCGAAGGTGTAGATCTTGACAGCGAACCTGACGAGATTGCCGCGACACTTCGTGCGCTTCACGCCGGACCGGATGCGCCGGATGGATATGTGTGCGTTGGTGAAGTGATGGCCTTGATCACGCTTGCCGGTCTGAATGACATGGGGCTGACCCCTGGAAAGGAAGTCGATCTTGTCGCCAAACGCGCCTCTCCGATTTCCAATCATTTTCGTCCGCGCATTGAGACAGTGGACGAAGACCTTCGCGCCACGGGCCGCGCCATGGCTGAGGTTCTGCTCGCAAGGATAGACGGCAGGCCAATGGAGGAGATGCAGGTTCTCCTCAAGCCCAATGGGCCGTTTTCCATTTCCGGCTAAGTGTCTCATCAGGAGACCCAGGGCGCGCGTGAGCGGCCGATCCGCATGGTCACGGTTTTGGCTTCAAGAAATTCCTCAAGGCCGTGTTTGCCAAGCTCCCGTCCCTGACCGCTCTCCTTGACACCGCCGAAGGGAAGTTCGGAAAATCCATCCATCCAGGTGTTGGTCCAGACAGTTCCAGCCTGAGCACGGCGTGCGAATTCAAGGCAGGTGTGAACGTTGTCACTCCAAACGCCGGCCGAAAGTCCATAGTCGGCGTCGTTGACCAGCTCAATGGCTTCATCAAGCGTCTTGAAAGTCAGAACGGACAACACGGGCCCAAAGACTTCCTCGCGCGCAATCGGCATGTTGCTCCTCACATTGGAGACCACCGTTGGCTGATAGAACTGACCCTTCAGGCCGGGAACGGCCAAAGCCTCCCCACCAAGTTCAACTGTAGCTCCCGATCGGGCGGCTTCCCGAACATATCTGTCGATCTTGTTTTGATGCTCGGGTGTGATGATCGCGCCGACTTTGGTCGATGGGTCCAATGGGTCGCCGAAGGGCACTTGCCGCGACAGCGCGACCGTTCGCTTCGTAAAATCCTCGGCAATATCCTCGTGCACGATGATCCGGGATCCGGAGTTGCAGCATTCGCCGGCATTGAAGTAAACGCCGAACACGACGGCATCGACTGCGCTTTCGAGGTCCGCGTCCGGAAAAATGACTTGCGGGTTCTTGCCGCCAAGTTCCAGCGAAACCTTTTTCAAGGTGCCTGAAGCAGCGCTTACGATGGATTTTCCGACAGCTGTCGAACCGGTGAAGGTCACCATATCGACCCGCTTGTCTGCGGTCATTGCAGCGCCAACAGGATCGCCGTAACCAAGGATGATGTTAACAACACCGGCAGGCAATCCCGCTTCATGGAGAAGCTCGCCCAGGATCACGGTTGTCGCAGGGGTCATTTCGGAAGGCTTGATGACCGCCGTACAACCTGCTGCGAGCGCAAATGGCAGTTTTTGCGTGACAATAAGGAACGGGAAATTCCAGGGTGTGATAATTGAAACGACACCAATCGGTTCCTTCAGAACGAGACCAAGAAAGTCGTTTCCAAGCGAATTGTAACTCTCGCCGTGGAGCGTACGTGCGAGCGAGGCTGCATACCGCCAGATATCTGCGGCACCTTCTATCTCGGCTTTTGCCTGGCTGATTGGCTTGCCGGACTCGAGAGTTTCCATGAGGGCAATCCGATCGCGCTCCCGGTCGATCAGGTCAGCCACCTTGAGCAATAGCGTTGCTCGCTCCTTGCCGGATGTTCGCGGCCAGCGGCCTTTGTCGAACGCGAGGCGGGCCGCGGAAATTGCGGCATCCACATCCCGGGCGCTGCCCTTGCTGGCCAGGGTGACCACGCAGCCATGTGACGGCGAAGTTCTTTCAAAGGTCGCGCCGTCAGTGCTGGCTTGCCAGGATCCGTCGATCAGGTGACGGGCGACAAAAGTTTCGCTTGGGATTTGTGCTTCACTAATGGAGACAACGTTCAATTCGCTCATGACTGGTTTCCGGAAAAGTTCGGTTTACGCTTTTCACGAAAGGCTGCGACGCCTTCGTTGCGGTCGTCGGTCGGGCTGATCATGCCGGCCCCGAGGGTCTCGATCATGGCACCGCGATCTTCGCCAACGGCCGCGTGGATCATGTATTTCGCCACTTCGGATGCATGTTGGGACCTGGCCGAAAGTTTCTGAGCACACTCGAAGGCAAAAGAGCGCGGATCTTCGGCAATATCTGCTGCAAACCCAATCGAATGGGCACGCGCTGCCGAGATGCGGCGGCCGAAGAGGGCCATCTCCTTGACCAGCGGCTCGCCGAGCAAGCGGATCAGCCGCTGTGTTCCCGACCAGCCCGGGACAATCCCGACCGAAGCCTCGGGAAGGGCGAGTGTTGCGCCTGGGGCCATGATGCGAATGTCTGCGGTTGCAGCAAATTCAAGTCCACCGCCAAATGCATGTGCGCCGACAGCAGCAATTGTGGGTTTCGACAATCGCGCCAGCCGATCGAATACTCGGTGACCTTCACGCACCCAGTGCCGTGCAAACTCGTAGGGAGAAAGCTCAGACCATTCCAGTATGTCGGCACCGGCGCAGAAGGCTTTGCTGTCTGCTGCAGTGATGATAACAGCAAGGATGCCCGGGTCGCGCTCCAGGTCGTCGCAGATCGGTTCAACCGCGCGCAACATCTCCAGCGTGAACGCGTTGAGCTTTCCCGGATTGTCCAGTTTCAGCTCGGCAACCGGGCTGTGGCGTATGAGATGCAGTGCGCTCAAAGGCTCAGCTCCATCGCTTCGCTCCGCAAGAGGGCCTTCGGCATTTCCTTCAGGCTGTTGGCAAGACGAACGCGGCCCTTCGAAGCATCGACAATGTCGCGTTCTGGATTGATGCCCGGCATGATTTCCGTTGCCATCAGACCGTTATTCTTCAATTCGATGACGCAGCGTTCCGTGACATAGAGAACTTCCTGCCCCAGTTCGCGCGCTCTGCGGCCTGAGAAAGTGATGTGTTCGACCTCATCAACCATCTTGGTGAATTTGCCGGGGGATTTGACCGTTAGTGCATCATTGCTCAGGTCAAGGTCTGCGCCTGCCTCAAAGAGGCCGGAAAACACTATCTTTCGGGCATGCGCGGTGATGTCGACAAAGCCGCCGCAACCGGCCGTCAGGTAGGGTTTCTTTCCGAGCTTGGAAACATTCACGTTGCCTTCCAGATCGATCTCCAGAAACGACAGGAAGGAGACGTCGAACCCACCACCCTGAAAGTAAGTGAATTGCTGAGGCGAGGGCATGTAGGCATCAGCATTGGATGCGCAACCAAAGGCGAAACCAGTCAGTGGCATACCGCCGGTCGCGCCTTGCTCGATGGCCCAGGTGACTGCCTGTTCCTGACCTGCTTCCAGCAAGACGCGCGGGACCATGGCGGAGATGCCGAAACCGAGATTCGCCGTCTGGCCTGAGCTCAGCTCCATGGCTGCCCGGCGCGCAACAATCTTTTCAACGCCATGTTCTGCGAGCGAGAAACTGGACCAAGGGCGCATGATTTCGCCGGAAATCGCCGGGTCATATTCAGTTTCAGTTGTCTGACGCTGGTCCGGGTCGACGACGATCAAGTCCACCAGATGACCCGGAACCCTGACATCATGCGGGCGCAAGGACCCGGCGGCCGTAATCCGCTTGACCTGTGCAATAACCAGGCCGCCATGGTTGCGCACGGCAATCGCCTGTTCAAGACCGCCAAGATATGCCCCTTCGTGTTCATAGGTCAGATTGCCGCGCTCATCTGCGGTGGTGGCGCGAATGATTGCGACATCGGGAACAATGTTAGGAAAATGAAGCCAGGTTTCGCCGCCAAGTTCCACGCGCGAGACGATTGGCTTTTTGCTTGCCGCATCGTTCATGGCGCAGCCCTGGCGTCGGGGGTCGACAAACGTGTCCAGCCCGATTTTCGTAAACACGCCGGGGCGGCGGGCAGCTACGTCACGGTGCATGTCAAACAGGATGCCGGAGGGAACATTGTAAGCCGCGACCCGGTCTTCAACCAGCATTTGCCAGATCTGCGGCATTGGCAAAGAAGACGGTCCTGAGGGATAGGAACCGGCAATGATGGCGGAAAGCAAGCCATCTTTGGCAATGTGGTCGATGCCCTTGATGCCATACATGTCACCGGCGGCAATCGGGTGCAGCGTCGTGAGGTTCCTCGGGTGTCCTTCCTGATCAAACCGGTCACCAATTGCTTCCAGTATCTTGTCGGGACACCCGAGGCCGGAGGAGGAGGAAATGGTCACGACGGCGTCATCGGAGATCCGGGCGGCGGCATCTTCCATGGAAACGACTTTCGAGGACATGGTCTCATAACCCTCCATAGTCGACACGAGTGGCATTGCCGGATTTGGCTGCTTCACGCACTGCAAGTGCGACGGCCAGGGACTTGACGCCATCCACACCGTTGGCTGACGGCCGGCCACGGCCCGCGACGGCTTGAACAAACAAGCCGAGCGCGCGGTGATAGAGATTGTGCTTTTCGTAGGAAATTGCCGCTTCACCCTGCGCGTCGACCAGGCGGATTTCGCCGACAGGTTCCTGTGTCATGACGTTGCGGGCGAAGATGGAGCCCTTTGTGCCGTGAAACTCGATGCCGGTCCCGGCATATCCATGTGTGAAGCTCTCATGGGTCTGGACCATCGCACCCGACGGCATGCTCCAGACCGACATGACGCTGTCCTCGACGCCTTCGCCAAGGCCGGAAGAGCCAGACTTGGCAACCACATCAACAGGGTCTTCAGAGAGATGAAAGCGGATGGTGTCGGCATCATGAACGGTGATGTCCGGAATGACACCGCCGCCTGCTGCAGCGTCATTGATGCGCCAACCGCGGAGGTGCTCCGGCAGATTGACCGCGTGAAAGACGCGTGCGCTGAGCACTTTGCCAATGCGGCCGTTCGCGATCAGATCTTGAATGGCAAGATGCGATCCTGCGTTGCGCAGATGATGATTGGTCGCAAAGACGACACCCTTTTCTTCAGCGCTGCGTACCATTTCGTTGGCCTCGGCGAGCGTCATTGCAAGCGGTTTTTCACACAAAACATGTTTGCCGGCCGCAATGGCTGCCATGGCTTGTGCGTGGTGCTTATCGTTTGTGGTCGAGATGTAAACGGCGTCGACTGACGGGTCGGTTAGAAGCGCGTCAAGATCCGTGTAGCTGTCCACGATGCCGTGGTCTGCGGCGAAAGATGCGCCGCGAGATGCATTGGAGCTCAAGACAGACAGGATATCGCAGTCTGCCTGTGCCCGGATGGCATCAATGACGTAACTCGACGCAATTCGGCTTGCACCAATAAGACCCCAGCGCATCTTGTCTCCCTAAGTTTTTTGGAACGTTCCAATTGACTTTTATAAAAACTGGAACGTTCCAATTTGTCAAGGTACTTTTCCCGAAAAGGACAGATGTTGACAGTCGAGGACGGTCGTTGTGCTGATACTGTTGGGCGCCAGGTCAGCAATTTGCTCAAGTTTGAACGTTCCCAAAGTGCGGGCATTAGGGGCTCAAACTAATGGCCTTGTTAATCTGCAAGCCTGCATTCACCGCAAGATACGTCGGGAAAGGAGCGCGCTGGGATACGTCAATCTCGCGTTTGAGCCATTGCTGGTCTTCCAAGGTGCACAATGACTTGGACAGGGCACGGTCTGTGATTGAGCCCAGTTCGGATTTGATGATTGAAAATCGGGTCGGTTTCGCCGTGATGGCCAAAATAGGCACGGCCCAGTTTCGGCGAATTATGGCCAATGCAGTTTCGTCAGGCACCGTGCCGATGATCTTGCTTGCAACGGCAGCCACAGGAACGCCAAGTGCAGTCAGCCGGAATTCCGGTCGCAAAGGATGGCCGTGCCCCGGATTTTTCTCAAGCAGGCCAAGTTGCACCAGATGATCAAGGCTCGATGCAAAAGCCGAGCGGCTTGCACTTGTCGCAGCAATGAGCGGGGCTTGCCGCCCGGGAGTGCCGGCATGCATGAGAGCGAGGATTTTCAAGGACCACGCTTTGGATGTGAGCTTGACAAGCAAGGTGATATCCATGAAATATAGTTACTATATTTTTGCTACATAGGAAAGCGTCATGTCGGTAGTTTCTTTGGACAATACAATCACTTTGGCACTTTCTGTGCGCGACAGGCATATCAGTGCTGCCTGGTATGTGGAGAAACTCGGCTTCGAGCTGCTTTATCATTTTGACGAGGCCGGTTGGAGCGAGATGCAAACCAAGACTGAAGGGGTCACTCTGGGATTGGGTGAGCAGGCGGAGCCTTCACCCGGGAACACTGTTCCCGTTTTCGGCGTCGCCGATATTGAGGCGGCACGGACGGCGTTGGAGGGGGTTGACGTCAAATTTGACGGACCGACTGAGACGGTCGAGGGAATGGTCAGCACAGCGACATTTTATGATCCGGACGGCAACGCGCTTATGCTTGCCCAAGACCTCTCAAAATGAAAACTGCTTGCAGGGCGTTTCGGCGTCCTGCCCAACTTGAGCGACGGGGCAGGTTCAGGCCAGATGTTGCAGCAATGACTTCTTTGCGCCCCGAATGTGATCCCGTGTCAGTTTCGCAGCAAGTTCGGCATTGCCGGATTCGCAGGCGTTCAGGATGGACGCATGCTCGGTGCTTGCCCGTTCCATGCCATCGGACATTACCAGCTGGGCGCGAATTTGCCGTTCGACCCGGTCGATTGCGTTGTCGGCAATCTCCAGAAAGAACTTCAGTTCACTGACGCTATAAAGCGTCTCGTGAAAATCCCGATTGAGATCGCCGTAGTGCATCGGATCTTTGGCCGATGAGAATGCTGCGCATTTCTTTCGTGCAGTCCTCAGGAGTTCAGGTGTCATGCGCGGCACGGCATCCCGGATAATTTCGGGCTCGACCAGAGCGCGCAGGTCGAAAATTTCGGCTGTTTCCTTTGGAGACAAGCCAGCGACAACCGCTCCTTTGTACCGCTGTGTTCTAACCAGTCCTTGTTCTTCAAGCCTGGATATTGCTTCGCGAACCGGGATCCGGCTGGTGTTGAAAAGCCTGGCAATTTCGTCTTGCCGAAGAGGTTCGCCCTCCTCGAGCTGGCCTTCGATAATGGCCTTCCTGAGCGCACTGAACACAATCGAGGACGCCGATGCAGTCGCCGAAATGTCCATCGATTCCAGTTTCATGTGCCCGTTCTCCTTGACTTCAGACTTGTACGGGATCGGCCCGTTTGCGTGAAGAGGGAATGCTTTTGAATATTTTATATTGAATATTGGATCCAATTTAGATTATCAATCCCGTTGAGAGGGAATTGTAGGACTGCGAGGGTTGAGTATTCGCCGCGAAGCGGTGCCTCGCTAGAATGGGATACGACTGTTTCGATGCGAATGCTCATCATTGACGTAACCATGGTCTGGCCTTTGCCGGGTGGGCAATGGTTTCAGGCCACACGGCCACGGGCTCTACCGATGGATTCAGGAACCTGAGTTTAAGGGAAGACGCGCAGTTTTCTTGCCAATGTGCGCTCGCCAGCGCAATCATCGTGACGTCAGGCGTCTCGATTTTCTTGTACTGTCTGACCCTGTAAGGAGTTGATAATGTCGTCGAATGTTTTTTCCGGATGCATGCCGGCACTTATGACGCCGTGCAAAGCCGACCGCTCGCCCGATTATGATGCTCTGGTGAAAAAGGGTCAGGAGCTGATGGAGGTCGGCATGTCGGCTGTCGTCTATTGCGGTTCCATGGGAGATTGGCCGCTATTGACCGACGAAGCCCGCATGGAGGGCGTGGAGCGTCTGGTCAAAGCAGGCGTTCCCGTGGTCGTGGGCACTGGCGCAATCAATTCCGCGTCGGCGGTCTCCCATGCGAGGCATGCCGCAAAAGTTGGTGCGCATGGCCTCATGGTCATTCCGAGAGTTCTCTCACGCGGAGTATCAGCGTCCGCGCAGCGCCAGCACTTCAGCGCGATCCTGGCTGCAGCACCAAATCTTCCGGCAGTCATCTACAACAGCCCGTATTATGGATTTGCGACGAGAGCAGACCTCTTTTTCGACTTGAGAAAGGATCATCCAAATCTCGTCGGCTTCAAGGAGTTCGGTGGCCCGGACGATCTGCGATATGCGGCAGAAAACATCACATCGCAGGACGACGAGGTCACGCTGATGGTTGGTGTTGATACCGCGGTCTATCATGGCTTTGTCAACTGCGGTGCGACTGGGGCGATTACCGGTATCGGAAACGCGCTGCCGCGTGAGGTGCTGCTTCTTGTTTCTCTCTGCAAAAGAGCTGCGGCAGGGAATGCGGAGGCGCGTTTAAGGGCAAAAGAGCTGGAAGAGGCGCTGGCGGTTCTGTCCAGTTTCGACGAAGGCCCAGACCTTGTTCTCTATTACAAACATCTGATGGTCATGAACGGTGAGGACGCCTATCGACTGCATTTCAATGAAACCGATGCGTTGACCGACGCGCAGCGCAACTACGTTGAAGCGCAATATGAGCTGTTCAAAACCTGGTATGCCGATTGGTCGAAACAGGGAGGCGTGATTGCCGAATGCGCGTAGTCGACAGTCATACGGCGGGTGAGCCAACACGTGTTGTGATCGAGGGCGGTCCGGATTTGGGGTCCGGGCCACTTCCAGAACGCGCGGCACGGCTGGAAGCTGAATATATGGATTTCTGCGCGTCTGTTGTTCTGGAACCCAGAGGGCATGATGCGATCATAGGTGCACTCCTGGTGCCGCCGACCCGAGAAGATTGCGCCACTGGTGTCATCTATTTCAACAATCTTCAGAACCTTGGGATGTGCGGCCACGCGACAATCGGGCTTGCGGTCACGCTTGCGCATTTGAACCGCATTGGCATCGGTGCGCACAAGTTTGAAACACCTGTCGGCGTTGTCGACGTCGATCTTCTGGACCCAAATACGGTTTCCGTGACCAACGTCGAAAGCTACCGATATGCCAAGGGCGTCACGATTGAGGTCGAAGGCATCGGTCCGGTAACCGGCGATGTTGCCTGGGGCGGCAACTGGTTTTTTCTTGTCAAAGAAAGCCCGCTGGCACTTGCCGGTTCGAACATCCGTGCCCTTACAGACCTGACACTTAAGATCAGAAGTGGACTTGAAAGCGCCGGTGTCACCGGCGCTGACGGCGCCTGGATCGATCATGTCGAACTGTTCGGCTCACCGGTCGAGCCAACCGCCAACAGCCGGAACTTCGTGCTTTGTCCCGGAGGAGCCTATGACCGTTCACCGTGCGGCACAGGCTGTTCGGCCAAACTCGCTTGTTTGGCTGAGGACGGTCTGCTTGCCCCAGGTGAGCCCTGGAGGCAGGAGAGCATTGTTGGAAGCACCTACGATATGAGCTACCAGCCCGGGCAGAATGGCGGCGTTGTTCCTCAGGTCAGGGGACAGGCTTTCGTGACCTCTGAAGCCCATCTCATCTTTGAACCTGGCGATCCTTATAGATCTGGCATTCGCCTTTAGAGAGAATTGCTTGCGGAGGTTGTAACCCGCAGGCCTTAAGCAGGGGTTCGGCCATGGCTGGCAGTCAGGTGCAGGATGTCATTGTAATAGGTGCCGGGGTCGTGGGCATCTGCAGCGCTCTGGCCTTGCAATCCAGAGGTCGGTCCGTTCTGATCGTTGACAGGCAGAAAACGTCTCAAAGGGCATCGGAAATGAACGCCGGTGCCTTTGCCTTTTCCGACATCGAGCCACTCGCAACGCCGGGCATTATGCGAAAAGCGCCAAAGTGGCTTCTGGATCCGCTCGGCCCACTCTCCATCCCGCCATCTTATGCGTTCAAGATTGCGCCCTGGATGTTGCGCTTCTGGCGCGCAAGCTGGCCGGATAGACACCAACTTGCCCTGAGAGCGCAGGCCAGCCTGATGCAAGTGTCGCAGTCGGCTCTTTACGCCCTTGTCGCAGATGTTGATGGTGAGGAGCTTCTTCAACGTGAGGGTCAGCTGCAGTTGTTCGAGGGTGCAAAGGAATTCGCGGCAAGCTTACCCGTCTGGCAAAGGCGCGGTGAACATGGGGTCCGGTTTGAACTGCTTGAAACGCCGGACGCAATTGCCGCTTATCAACCAGGTCTCGATCGACGATTTACACATGCCGGATTTACACCGGACTGGATCAACACCTGTGATCCGGCTCGTTGGCTAGATCGCCTGCGGGCAAGGTTTCTGGAGCGCGGTGGAGAGATCGGTGCGGGTGACGTCAAAACGCTCAAATCTGAAAGCACATGCGTTAGCGTCCAGCTCGAAGGAAAGTGTCTTGGGGCAAAACAGGTGGTCGTTTGTGCCGGTGCCTGGTCACATCATATCGCCCGATCAATCGGTGACAGGATCCCGCTTGAAACCGAGCGCGGGTACAACACCACCCTGCCTCAGGGTGCATTTGATCTGAAAACCCATTTGAGTTTTTCCGGGCACGGATTTGTGGTGACCAGGATCAATGGTGGTGTTCGTGTTGGTGGGGCTGTTGAGCTGGGTGGGCTCAACCTTGAGCCCAACTACAAGCGATCTGAGATTTTGTTGAAGAAGGCGCAGAGCTTTTTGCCCGGTCTTAAAACCGAGGGGGGGCGCCAATGGATGGGCTTCCGGCCGTCGCTGCCCGACAGTTTGCCGGTTATTGACCGGTCTCCGAACGACCGCCGGGTCCTTTATGCTTTCGGTCATGGTCATCTGGGGTTGACCCAATCAGCCGGAACGGCCGAACTGGTGGCGGCATTGGCGTCGGATGCCTCACTGCCAATCGACATGAGCGCTTTTTCCGCACGCCGCTTCTAGATCCGCAAGGAGAGCTATATGAAAATTTCGGCCATCAACGTCTATCAGGTCGACCTTCCCTTGAAAGAAGGACGGTACAGCTGGTCGAATGGAAACTTTGTCGAGGTTTTCGACAGCACGGTCGTTGAAGTCGAAACCGATGAAGGCTTGAAGGGATATGCTGAATGCTGTCCGCTCGGATCTGCCTATCTGCCGAGTTTTGCCCGCGGTGTGAGGGCGGGACTTGAGGAGCTTTCCCCTCAGCTGATCGGCCGGAACCCACTCAATATCGGAGACATCAATCGGGTCATGGATGCCGCGCTGCGTGGACATCCTTATGCAAAAGCGCCGATCGATATCGCTTGCTGGGATCTTTTGGGCAAGGCTACAGGGCAGCCGCTTTTTACCCTGCTTGGCGGAGCTGCGCAGGATGATGTTGTTCTTTACCGGGCGATCAGTCAGGAAGCGCCGGAGGTCATGGCCGGCAAGATAGAGGGTTATGCGGCGGAGGGTTACACCAAGTTCCAACTCAAGGTGGGTGGGAATGCGAATGACGATATCGAGCGCATTCGCGCCACACGGGCCGTTCTAAAGTCAACTGATCTGTTGGTTGCCGATGCAAATACCGGTTGGAACCGCCATGAGGCCGCACGTGTTGTTGGTGCGGTTGCTGATCTTGACGTTTATATCGAACAGCCCTGTCTGACCTACGAGGAATGCCTCTCTATCCGGCGTCGCACCACATTGCCCTTTGTGCTGGATGAGGTCATCGATGGACCTAATATGCTGGTCAGGGGTATTGCCGAAGATGCCATGGATTGCATCAACCTGAAGATCTCAAAAGTTGGTGGGCTTACCAGGGCCAAGTTGATGCGGGACCTTTGCGTGGCACATGGGATCCCGATGACAATCGAAGACACATGGGGCGGTGACATTACGACAGCGGCCATCGCGCATCTTGCACGTTCAACACCTGCCGAATTCACGTTTTCGGCGACGGATTTCAACAGTTATGGCACGGTAGATATTGCAGACGGTGCGCCAAAGCGGGTGAATGGCCGCATGACCGCCACTGATCGTCCGGGGCTGGGAATTGAGCCGATTTTTGACGCGTTGGGCGCTCCTGTTGCCAGATACACTTGAGGCAGATTCATGCGCAGCGCCAAAACCATCCATGTGATTTCCTGCCATGCGGAAGGTGAGGTTGGCGATGTGATTGTCGGGGGTGTCGCTCCTCCTCCGGGCGAAACGCTCTGGGAGCAACGCAGCCATATTGCCAATGACCAAACCCTGCGAAACTTCGTCTTGAACGAGCCACGCGGCGGTGTCTTTCGGCATGTCAATCTTCTCGTGCCGCCCAAACATCCAAAGGCCGATGCGGCGTTCATCATCATGGAACCCGAAGACACGCCACCAATGTCGGGCTCGAATTCTATTTGTGTGTCCACGGTGCTGCTTGATGCCGGCATTATTCCGATGCAAGAGCCTTTCACGGACATGACACTGGAAGCGCCGGGCGGGCTGGTGCAGGTGAAGGCCGAATGCCGTGAGGGTAAGGCCGTTCGGATTATGGTCCAGAATCTGACCAGTTTCGCAGACAAGATTTCGGTCCCTCTGGAAGTCGAAGGCATAGGCACTTTAACGGTCGATACGGCTTATGGCGGCGACAGCTTCGTTGTGGTCGACGCCGGTGAACTCGGATTTGCCATCGAAGAAGATGGAGCCAAGGATCTTGCCAGCCTTGGTGTACGGATCACCAATGCAGCCAATGAACAGCTTGGATTTCATCATCCCGAGGTTCCTGACTGGAACCATATTTCATTTTGCGCTTATTGCGGGCCGCTGACCCCGATGACGAACGGGCTCACAGGGAAATCTGCGGTCGCCATTCAGCCTGGTAAGATCGACCGGTCACCAACCGGAACGGCAGTGTCGGCACGCATGGCGCTCTTGGCCGCAAAGGGGGAAATGAGTGTCGGCCAGGAATTCAAGGCTGTCTCAATCATCGGATCGACGTTTCTCGGCCGGATCGTCAAAGAGCAGAGGATCGGTGATCGCGCCGGAATTGTCCCGGAAATCTCAGGAAGAGGGTGGATTACCGGAATTCACCAGCACATGCTGGATCCCGACGATCCCTGGCCGAGCGGGTACCGGTTGAGCGACACTTGGGGTGCTTGACAGAGCCAGATTGCGACGACAAGCAGGCCGCGGTTGCCGCAAGTTTGCTGCGGTCAAGTGCCTTGGCTTTGAGCCGTGTCTCACAGGCTCAGCTGATTTGTGCGCGCAGCATCACAAAGCAAGACTTGAGACCTGAGCAACTTGACCCCGTGCGGGATGTGGTTACATCCATGACCACACGTTTACCGCCCGGGACACAGGAGTTTCAATGTCCGTCCATTCTGACCTGCCGCTGAAACACGAACTGATCGAGGAGGCTCAGGACACCATCCTGATCGACGGATTGTTGCTGCCAACCGAGATCGGCATTCTGGAAAGCGAGAAAGGGCGGCGTCAAACCGTTCGGTTCGACGTCGAAATCGTTACCATTCCCGGCTACCGGAAAATCGTGCGCGAAAAGGGAACGTTTGTTTCCTACGCCGACACGGTCACTTTTATCCAGGAAAAAGCGGCTTCAGGCGGGCATATCGATCTGGTTGAAGATTGGGCCGAAGCGGTCGCAGAGTTTGTGCTCGCCAATCCCTTGGCAGAGCGGGTTACGGTCAAGGTAACCAAGCCGGAGATCTTCGACGAAGCTCAAGGTGTCGGCATTCGTATCTCACGTCGCCGTGCTGAAGCATGACGGTCTTGCCGCCAGTGTGACCTTTTCTATTTGCCCGAAAGCTGATTGATTTGAGCCTGTTGTTCATAGAGCCTTCAATTTATGATTTCCGCTGACCGTCTTCTCCCCCTCTGGCTCAAATATCGTGACGCGCTCGAAACGCCCGTTCGCACATTCGAGTTTGAAAAGTTTGGCCGACGTTTTGAGGATCGGACTTATCAGATGGGGGTGCTTAATCTATCGCCTGACAGCACCTACCGGGAAACCGTCTGCCACACGTTTGAAGCCGCTCTTTATCGCGGCAAGCGCATGACACTGGAAGGTGCTGCGATGGTGGATATCGGGGCCGAGTCAACGGGCGATACAGCAGATATCGTCGCAGCGGAGCGCCAGATCGACAAGATGCGGCCGGTGGTGCGGGCACTGGCGAATGAAAATATTCTGGTGTCGGTGGAAACTTATCATCCAGAAGTGGGTATTGCCCTGCTGGAAGCAGGCGCCGGCGTCATCAACCTGACCGGCCGCGTCGACGATCCTTCCTTCTATGAGGCAATTGCCTTTCACCAGGCTGGGATTGTGCTTTGTTACACGCCTGGAGAGAACGCACGTTCACAGGACTATCTGCCACCGGCGGATGAGATTTTCGATCACCAGCTGACTTTCTTCAAAGAGCGCATCAAACTCGCAACGGATGCCGGCATCGAACGTTTGTGGGTGGATCCCGGTTTCGGTTTTGCTCTTCATTTGCCTGATGGTCCGGATCGCATTCGCTATCAGACAGACAGCATTCTGCAGTCTTTCCGCTTAAGAGAACTCGGGTGGCCCGTGACCGTTCAGCTGACGGGTGCTGTCTACCTGTTTCGCGACGAGGTTCGCGTTGCGCAGACAAGCGCTGCGACGCTGGCCGTCATGTCGAGGGCAAACCTGGTGCGCAGCCACGAGGTTCCGCGTGTTCAACCGGTGCTGAATCTGCAGGACTTTGCGTGAGATACTTGTCGGGGAGAAGTCTATGACGGCCAAAAAGATCGCGCTTGTTACCGGGGCAGGCAAACGGCTTGGCAAAGCTATTGCCCAAGGTTTGGCGAACAAGGGTTACGCGCTTGCGCTTCACTATAATTCGTCAGCCGGTGGCGCGCAGGATCTTTACGAAGACATTCGTTCGCGTGGCGGGGAAGCGGTCCTTCTGCAAAAGGACCTCAGAGTCCCGGAGATTGCGGGCGAACTGATTGTAGAGGCAGCCGGTGTTTTGGGCGGACCGGTCAACTTACTGGTGAATTCGGCTTCCGCCTTCAACACCGACAGTCTTTCGAATTTGACGATGGACAGCTGGCAGTTCCTCATGAACGTCAATGCGGCAGCGCCGGTTTTTCTGATGCAGGCCTTCGCCAATCAGGATCCGGCCCCGGAAGCCGGGCTGATCATCAACATGCTCGACACCCAGATGCTGTCTGCGTCGCCTGAAAGGTTCAGCTATTTTTGCGGCAAGTTTGCGCTGGAGGGTGCGACCCGGCTGGCTGCTTTCGAACTCGGACCCAAAAGGATCCGGGTCAACGCCATTGCGCCTGGCTTGATCCTTCCCTCTGACCAGACCCAGGAAAACTTCGACAGTCGTCAGAACTTGACGCCGCTCGGTCCCGGGCTTGGGCCAAAGGACATCGTTGCGGCCGTGCATTACCTGGTCGAGGCTGAACAGGTGACCGGCCATACCGTTGTTGTAGATGCGGGTCAAAGGCTGATGGGTTTCGGTAATTCACCCATCGGATGACCGGGTTCTGCGGTGGCGCCAACATGGTGAAAAGAAGGTTAATATCCACTGCTTCAGAGCGTGAAGAAATTTTCATGAAAAAAACGACGAAGGGCTGTTGACGGTTTAGATTGGTGTGCGTATAACCGCGCTCATCGACGGCGGTGCTGCCGCTGGCGACAGGGTTTTGCGACCTTAATTCCTGACAATTGTGTTGATTGTGCTGGATCGATTGGTTCGGTTTTGGGTTTGGTTTTGCGTTATCTGGTGGGGATTTTTCCTCATTGTTCTTTGACAATTTGGATATGAAGGAAGGGAAGCGTAGGCGGCGTTGGCCTTGCGATCCTCGGCGTGAGTTGAGGG
>NZ_CANMNP010000020.1 GCF_947499295.1 uncultured Roseibium sp. | reverse complement strand
TCACTGAAGATGTCGTACTTCAGTACCTTGAGAAGCACATCGATAATCCTACCGGCATCAGCCGGTAGTGGTTTAGTGATTTTGCGACGACGGTTTTGGTGCGCGCTTCAATATCAGGCATTGGAATCGATATGGGAACGTTACGGAAAGGAGTGCACCGCTTAGTTCCTCCGATGACCTTACGCAAGGTCCTACACTTAAAAATTGAACCAAGACGCGAACTTGGGCCGTTCCATATTTGCAGCCTCCGTTCAAAACCCTATGAAACGAGCCGAAATGATGAGTGGCAACGGCAATTGAGCTGCGGAAAAGTATTAGGGGATAGCCACGTGATCATGGATTCGATATTTGCTTCCTCTGTCCCGCTGCGTTCACCACTAGAAGCCTCATTGCCAGTTTTCAACACTCCTATGACGCGCGGCCTTACCTGCCGCGCTTTGTGTGCTGGACAAGGCAGTGTTCACGAGAGGAAATTCGCATGAAACCAGGCGCGTGTTTCATCGTTTGCAGGCAACAGGGTCTCTAATCGCAGGTCATCGAGTGCGGCATCGGCGCTCATGCCGATGGTGGCGATCAGTGAGAACATCTCAAGTTCGGCATTTTCAATTTTGAACCTGATTGTCAAAACAGGAGCATTTGTCGCCGGGCGCGGACCCTCCAGTAGCCCCGCAATGTCTTCCAGCCCCACGAGTTCTATCAGGAGCGCCTGCGCTTCTTTGTCATGAGGCCGTCTTGCCACTTCCAACTCCAGCATTCTTATCAAGGCTCTTGAGGTGTCTTCCCAGTTCGAAATGCAGTTTCGCAACTGTCCGGGTGACAGAATTTCACGCAAGAGGTTCGGATCACCGCGCGCACCTGCCATGGAAAAGAATTTCTTTGCGGGGTCGTTGGCCTTAACGAGGTTCCAGATCCGGTCAATCGAGACTGCGGGGAAGGGAGCGTGACCTCTCAAGACATGATCGATAGAAGCGTCGACCGCCTTTTGTGTGTCACCGTCCCACCCATGCCGGGAGGACCTTGCCGCAAATCCGGCGGACAGCAGCATCGCATCAACTTCAGCAGCTGGCATTTCCAACGCTTCCGCCAATTGCGCGATCGCGAACCGGCTCGGGTTGGAACGGCCGGTTTCGAGAAAACTGATGTGCCGCTGCGACATCCCGGACTGGAGCGAAAGTTCCAGTTGGCTGAGCCTGCGGCGCTGTCGCCAGGATTTCAGAAATCCGGGAAAGGCAGGATCGGATATGTTCAGATTATGATGCATGGTTCGATTGTGCACCCAACGTGCGCCAAGGTCGATTACCTCCGATGTAATTGAGTTGATGTTTCAGATCGTCAAGTTCGGGCCCTCCTTAACTGACGAAAGGTTACACAATGGAACATTCGAAAACGGCCCGGGCTTTCCTCGGAATGAATGCCGCATTTTCGTTGCTGACGGGTGCGGCTCTTCTAACCGCTGCAGGGCATCTTGCAGAACTGCTTTTTGCAAATGAGGCAGTTTGGCAAAGCTGGACACTGCGTCTTCTGGGGGCGGGCCTGATACTCTTCGGCATTGATCTTATCTTTATGGCTACGGACCGATTTATAACAAAGGTGCAGGTGACGTTGATCAGCGTCCTGGATGCAGGCTGGGTTCTTGGCAGCGCACTTTTGCTTATGTTTGCGGGTTCACTCTTTTCCGGCACCGGGACGACCGCCGTTGTCATTGTGGCCGTATTTGTCACGATATTTGCTCTCGGTCAGTATCTGGGTGCTCGAAAAATCCAGGCGCCTCTCAGCCTGGCCTCTGTGACAATGTCAGGTGGAAAAATTCTGGCTACGGTCAGCCGCAAAGTTGACGCGTCGCAAGATATCGTCTGGCGGGTCATGAGCGATCACCCAGGCTATGCAGATGTCGCCGACAACATCTCGAAAGTCGAGGTGGTAGAAGGAGATGGCATTGGAATGCAACGCCGCTGCTATGGCCCAAAAGGAGAGAACTGGCTTGAAACCTGTGACTATTTCGAAGCCGGTCGAGGCTTCGGGTTCCGGATTCACACGGAGGCTGATGATTATCCTTATCCGATTTCCGATCTGCATGGGGAATGGGTTGTTGAGGGCAACGGCAGTGGTTCAAAGTTCGCGATCAACATCGAGGCGGAACCAAAAGGCAACTTTCTGGTTCAGACCTTGTTCAAGCTCATGGCCAAACGGCAATTCAAGGCAGTTTTGGCTGACCTCGCCGATGCCTGGGCCGCGCGGATGGAACGCGAAGCGCGAGTATGACCAGGGCTCCCTTCAGCAAGGCGATGCAGGTATCGCCTTGCTGCCGCTCAATGTTTTTGCATTCTTGAGGAAACTCTCTTTTGGGACAGGCTTCATCGGGAAAGTGAGATGAGCGTGAAAAAGATCTGAACGGATTGACCAATGATCCCAATGATCACAGGTTTGAAGAATGAGATTTGCCATCATTTCCGATATTCATGGAAACTCAGACGCCCTTGAGGCGGTGCTTTCCGATATCGATGCATTGGGAATTTCCAATGTGGTCAATCTCGGTGATCACCTGAGTGGGCCGCTTGACGCCGTAGCAACAATAGAGCTGCTTATGGAGCGCTCGTATCCTTCAATTCGCGGCAACCATGACAGATTGCTGATTGAACAAGACCCGACGGAGATGGGGGCTTCCGACAGAGCAGCCTTTGAGCAGCTGGCACAGCACCATCTTGACTGGCTCAAGTCTTTGCCGTCCTCGCTTACCTTGTTTGACGAGGTGCTGCTGTGTCATGGGACACCTTCCAGTGATGTGACTTACTGGCTGGAAAAGGTGGAAGTGGACGGCCGTGTCAGGTCTGCCACAATCGAAGAGATCGAGGCGGAGGCTGCCGGTCTTAACGCCAAGCTTCTGCTTTGCGGTCACACACATGTCCCAAGATGCGTTCGCTTGCGAGACGGGCGGCTGGTCCTCAATCCAGGGAGCGTCGGCTGCCCTGGTTATGACGATGACACGCCGGTCTATCATCAGATGCAAACGGGTACGCCGAATGCGTCTTATGCAATTGCAGAAATGTCCAGTGGTGACTGGCTCATCACGTTTCGCTCTGTGCCCTATGACAATCGGCGGATGGTCAGACTGGCAAAGCAAATGGGTCGGACCGAATGGGCTGAGGCCTTGGCGACCGGCCGGATAGGGCTTTAGTGTCTCATTGCCAGAATTCTGTCTTCAACGGAGTTTGGTCCGGTACGTTTTTGGCCCTGAAAACAAAGTGTTAACCCTGGGGTGACGCAGACTGTCCTTTCGGTCCTATGGAAGCAGACTTTAAGTTGACTGATAACTGCGATCCGGACAGTTTCAGCTTTAGTAAGTGCATTTTCAACTCGTCCCTGAAAAGCAAACCAACTTCCATCAGTACCAAAACCGGGAACAAGGTCGACGATGAACAGGACTTTTGATGCTGAGCGCCTGGATGTTCCTGATCTTCTGCAGCGAATGCCGGAGGGGTCTTCTCTTTCAGTCAACACGATCCGCAAAGCCGACCTGAAGCGCCTCAAGGGGTTGGATGAGCTGCCGCTCGCGTTTTTAGGACTTCGTTGGCTTTCCGCGCCGGACCTGACCAGCGTGCCTTTGCCATCTTCGCTGAAGGAGTTGAGGATCTGGCATTCCAACAAACTCAAATCGCTAAATGGGATAGAAGCCGCGAGCGGCCTTGAGAAGCTTGAACTGAGGGAAAACGGATTGCTGGAAAACGGGTCGGCTGTCCGGAGCCTCCCAAAACTGCGCAGCCTTTCCATTGAAGGCGGAAATTCTTCGCAACAAAAGGTCGAAACTCTGAGTTTTCTGGAAGGGCTGCCACTGGAGCATGTGAGCCTTGTTGCCGTCGACGGGCGTACACTGGACCTTGGGCCAGTTGCGCGCCTGCCGGAGTTGAAAAGTTTCGATGTTCAGGGACAGGAGTTCCCGTCGGTCGAACTGGCAAAGGTCGCTGCTGCCTTCCCCTGGTTCCTGGACCGGCTGTTGGACCTGCCAGATTGCTCTATCAACGGGATGGCCTGCAAGAAATGCGGTGGACGCAAGAAGGAGCTTTTTATCGAGGAAGCTAAAGGCTTGTGGTGTTCTGCCTGCGAAGAGGCTGGACTGAAAAAGGCGCTGACCGGTTTTAAGGCGTTGGTCGAAGCAGCCCGGCAGAAGGCCGTTTCAGCGCTTTGAATGACAACCTAAATGAAGCGCGCGATCTCTTCGATGTGAATACTTGCACAATCAACGATCGGAAACGGCGACGTTTCGGCATCCATGATGGCATTCAGGTCCGTGCCGCCCAACAATACGGCTTCAGCCCCGTCAGAAATCAATGCTTTGCCAGCTTCCAGAAAGACTTTGCGCAGAGCATCGGTCGGTTGGCCTGATCGGGCAAGGGTGATGTAAGCCTCGTGAACATTTTGCAGACTGTTGTCTTTTGGCGCTAGCACGTCCACAGGTGCAAGTTTCCCATACATGCCTGAACTCATGACAGTTTCGGTGCCCAATATGCCAACTGTCCGCGCGCCCATTTCCTGCAACCAGCTTGAAAGAACACTTGTCAGGTCTATCACCGGGAGAGCAGAGATTTCTTCAAATCGGTCAATACAGAAATGACCCGCGATCGATGTCACCACGACATTTTGTGCGCCTGCCGCGGCAAGGCGATCCGTCAGTTTAGCGTAGATTGCGCATTGCGCGGCTTCATTGTTGCCGATCAGATTCGCCAGAAGTGTTGACGTGTCCGCATGAACGATCGTCAATTCCAGATCTTTCTTGAGCGCGCTGGCAGCTCCAATAAGTTTTCGGTAATAGAAGTCCGTCGCTGCCGGACCAATCCCTCCAATCATTCCTATGTGCATGTTGCCTGGTCCTTCTTGCTTCGATTTGTGCAGTTGTAACTGAATTCAATTCAGCGACGAAAATGGCCGGTCCATCTTCTAGTCAAAGTGCCTGGTGCTTCAGATCCGCCAAGGGCCAATCAGCTTTTTCGGCTGCACCTTCATAAAGGCTTTCAAGGAAAGACAAGATCTTCTTCTTCGGATCGTCGGCATTGCGTGCATCTTCGTATTTCAAGATAGCGAGTGCTCCGCCGTTCTTCTCCGCCCAAATGGCGTCGCCGGGTTGAAGTGTAATCTGGTTCATACCCACCGGTTCTGGATAAGCGTAGCCGTAAAAGGCCGGTTCCTGAAAACTGTCATCGCCTGGCCAGAAACCGATCGAAATGACTTCATGAGAATAGGCTTCCTTATCGGACTGTGTTCCGCCCACAAGCGGATGAGCACGTCCTGAAAAACGCGTCACGACGAGATCGAACGAATGCCAATAGAGCTGAACGGGTGTTTGTTTGCCAACAAAACTGGTCCTGTAGGTTTCGAACATGCTTGAGATCAGGCACAGGGCGCGCCAGAAATCTGAAACAGCTTGCTGGTCATAAGCGCGCGGCGCGTGGTCTTCGGGGAAAGCGACCTTCGATTTGTTGTCATAAGGTTTGCTGACGATTTTTACCGGGACCTCAAGATCGGCCAAACGCGAGAACAGTGCCTCATAGAAGGCAGACACCGTCAGTCCGGGAACTGAAAACGACTTCTGAACTCCATCGTTCCTGCTGATGATGACCTTGTGGTCAAGCATGTCATAGAGGATCTCAAAACCACTATCGCCATATGGTATGCGTCCTGTCGTCAGGCCGCGCACATGTGGATAAAGCGTGACGTGCCACCAGTGGTTCAATTTCGGATGCGCCTTCAGCCGTACTTTTCCAATCATTTGCAAAAAAAGATGCAGCGTATCCTTGGTATCGGACCAGTTTTTGTAGGGAAGTGGCGGCAATGAGCTCATGGAAGCAGTTCTCCGAATTGAAAGCCTGATTGTCGGTGCTTCCAGGCCATCTAGTCTGAACTTGTTTGGGGTCCAGACCAGGCGGTTATCGCATGTGATTGTTCCACTCGCCATTTCTGAAAAATGGCTTGTTTTTCTTCTGATTTCTCCCAGACAAAAGGTTGCGCAAACTCTTCAGGTGGGGGACAAAACAGGATGAAAGGTGACAAGGAAAGATCTCTTCATGAAGAAGCCTGGGCACAGGTCTATCCGCTGACCGACCGGCAATTTTCGGCCCTCGGACTTCAGGTTCTGGAGGCGTTGGCGTTGCAGGCAGGCGACAGTGTTCTCGATGTTGGTTGCGGAACGGGGCAAAGCCTGTTGCAACTTGCTGAAAGAGTTGGACCGACTGGGCTGGTTATTGGTGTTGATGTCTCCGGAGCGTTTCTGGATATCGCAAAAAAGCGGACACGGTCCTTCCAGCATATCAATCTGATTGAAGCAGATGCTCAGACCGTTGCTTTGCCGCCGGGAAGCTTCGATGCTGTCTTCTCTCGTCTCGGTATTATGGCATTCGAAGATCCTGCTGCCGCCTTTGCCAATTTTCAGAAAATGCTCAAGCCCTCAGGCAAATTGGGATTTTGCTGCTGGCGTTCGCTTCAGGACAATGAGCTGGATCTGTTGCCACTTGAAGCGTCAGGGATGCTCTCCAGGGCCGATCAAACGCCGTTCAGCTTTTCAGATGCTGCCTATATTCGACAAATACTGAAAGGCGCTGGTTTCCAAGACATTGCGATTATTCCACATGATGAGCCTGTTTCCTGCGGTGGTGTTGAGGAAACGATAGCCGTGCTCCTGAAGGTTGGAGCATTGGGAAAAATCGTCCGAGAAGACCCTAACCTTGGACCTCAGGTCGAACCGCTTTTGCGACAGGTGCTAATTGAAAGATGCGACGGTGAAATTGTGCGCCTCAATGCATCTGTGTTTGTTGTAACGGCTTCAATCTGAGGCATCTGATACCTTGAATCCCGAAGCACTCCGGTCAGGTTGATGATCAAGCCAACGGCATAGTTCGGTCGCCAGTTTGCGTACCGCTGGACGTTCTCGCTTTGTGGAAGCGTAGATTGAGACGAGGACAGTGCCAAGCGAGGGCAGTTTGAGCCGCGGTCCTATGTCGACGAGTGTCTCCGTCATGGCTGGGCGCGGCAGAACTGTTGCAGCCAATCCGGCTAGCAGTACAGCCCTCAGGCCAACCGGGTCAGCATGGAACTGCAATTCGACCTGTTTTTCCGGTTCAGTGTCCAATGCGGAAAGTGCGTGGCGGCGCAGATCGCGTGCGTCATCCAGGAATGCGAGCGGCAGTGGTTTGGAGCGGTCGTGTCGAAAAATTCGGGCGGCGGTCCAAACGAGAGGCACCGGCACAGTTTCAACGCGTCCGGCATGCGGTCCCTGATCCAGAACCAAAGCAATGTCGATGTTACCATTATCGAGGAGATCCCGAAGGTCATGACTGCGTGCCGTCGTAACAGTCACCGGATTGTCTTGGTCCGCGGCTGAAAAGCGGGCCAGGGCAGGTGGCAGTACAGACAAGGCAAACGTCATTGTGGTGCCAAGCCGGATGGGGGAAGCGGAACCGCCGATTGAAGATCTTTCCATGGCTTCGTCAGCCAGTGCCAACAGGCGGCGTGCCTTTACCAGAAAAGCGTTTCCTGCACTTGTGAGGCCAACCGGCTTGCCGCGTCCGCGATCCACCAGTTTACGAGACAGTCTTTGCTCAAGCAGGCGGATATGAGCGCTTACGGCCGATTGCACCGTGCCGGTTCTTTCCGCAGCTGCCGAGAAACTGCGCGTATCGGCAACTGCGACAAAGCTTTCAACGTGGCGTAGCTCAAGAGACATAAAATCACGAAACCAGATTTTTATTAGCATGTAAAATCGTTTTTACTGTGCGGCTTTGAGCGCTAGCTTGCGGTTCATGAATCCAGAAGCCTATCTCCTTGCAGCACTGGCTGTCTTTCTGACCGGTATCTCCAAAAGTGGATTTGCGGGTGGTTTGGGAATACTCGGTG
This sequence comes from uncultured Roseibium sp., assembly GCF_947499295.1. GTDB lineage: Bacteria > Pseudomonadota > Alphaproteobacteria > Rhizobiales > Stappiaceae > Roseibium. The sequence continues at coordinate 126,258 of NZ_CANMNP010000020.1, read as the reverse complement.
TCCCACTCGTCGCTTTGACCATGCCACCGCAATCGGCGGCAACGCTGTTGCTGCCGGTTCTTATTTTGATTGACGTTGTTTCGGTCTGGCGTTTTCGCACCTCCTGGAAGGCGCGAACGATCGTGGTTCTTCTTCCGGGTGCCGGCATCGGGATCGGTCTCGGAATGATCGGGTTTTCAAGCCTCGATCCCAACCTGTTAAAGATCGGCATCGGGTTGTTGGCGCTCTGGTTTGTGGCACGCCAAGTCTTTGGTGGCAAAACAGTTGCGGGCACGCATGGGCGTTTAGGCCGCGTGAAAATCTTCGTTGCAAGCCTTGTGTCGGGGTTCGCCGGATTTGTGGCGCATGCGGGCGGTCCGCCGATAAAAGGAACGTTTCTGAGCCAGGGGTTGGGCAAGTCAGCGTTTGTGGGAACAAATGCCATGTTCTTCTTCATCCTCAACCTTGCAAAGGCAGGTGGGTATGCTTCACTTGGGCTGTTTTCGGTTTCTGGTCTTTTGTCGTCCGCCGCTCTCGTCCCTTTTACGCTGATGGGTATCTGGGCAGGCTTTGCGCTGCATGACAGGGTACCGCAGCGCTTGTTTGTGCGCATGGCCTTTGGCCTGCTTGCCCTTGCCGGTTTGAATCTTCTGGCGTTTGGGGGCGCCGGATTGTTGATGGGTGCAACCTGAACTGCAATTGGCCTGGAGACTGCGATCACCAATCCGTTAGTGTCAGTTTATTCCATCGCACGACATACTCATCCTGCTTCGGTTGTCCATCAGGGGGTGGGATGTCTCGTCTGCTTGCAGTTCTTTGTGTCGGTCTTGTTGTGTCGTCGCCGGCAGTTGCCACTGTCATCAACGGCGAAGTTCTGCGTCAAAATGGAAATGGCGAGTTTAAGTTGCTCGATACGTCGGTTCCGTTTTCGGTTGGGCACGACAACTTCAATACAGATCATCTATATGCGTTCGACGAGGACCAGAACATCCTATTGAGCGAACCGATCAGGGTCGATATCGGTGGCGATCGCGGTATGATCCCGCAAGGAACGACCGTGGCGAGCCACTACGTTTTCTTTGACAGCCTGTCGGGCGTTCACGAAGGGTATGTTGATTTCGATGCTCCAATCCTCGGGATAGCTGCGCTCCCCGATACACTGGATGCGACTGACTTCCTGGCAAACAACTCCGTGAATTACATCAGCACCGATCTCAGAGGGCTGGAGCCAGGTGACTATGTCTGGATTGATCCCGACGATCCATTTCGTCTCTGGGTGCTCTGGGCGGGATCATCTCCTGGAGACTACATTCGCGTCTTTACTGAAAAATCACTGGGCGCGATGATGTGAGCACCTAAACCAGACCGACACGATGGTGTTGTGTGGTCCGCTAAAATCACTTTTCAATCTCTTTACGACTTCCTCGCGAACAGTGGCTGACGTTTAGAAACACAATTCCAACGCGTTCGAACAGCTTTCGGAATAAATCGAAAATAGTTTTTCCTTTTTTTATAAAATGCCATCTGATCTGACCCAATAATCGCGCCGTAGTTAGCTCTGTAATTCGATAAATCAGGAGTATAGTTCATGAAAAAGAGCGTCCTCGCGCTTGCAGCATCACTGTGTCTTTTTGCAAGTACTTCAAACGCAAAGACAATCGTAGATATCGCAGGAGGCGATGAGCGGTTTAGTACCCTGGTTGCTGCTGTTCAGGCAGCAGGCCTGCAGGACGCTTTGCAGGGACCGGGTCCGTTCACGGTCTTTGCTCCCGTCAATGATGCATTCGCAGCGCTTCCTGAGGGTACGGTTGAAACTCTTCTGAAGCCGGAAAACAAGGATCAGCTGACCAACGTCCTGCTTTATCACGTTGACGACCGCAAGCTGACCTCGAGCAATATTCCCGTCGGTTCAAACTACTTCAAGCCGCTTCTGACAAGCGAAAGAACCTGCATCACGCGTTCGGGTGACGGCGTTCAAATTGCAGACGGTAGCGGAGCGTCCGCGAATGTCATCATCGCCGACATTCAAGCCGAAAACGGCGTGATCCATGTCATCGACAAGGTGCTGCTGCCGGGTGACAGGCCTGCCTGCCACTAAGAAATCTAGCATTCCTGCCCCGAAAGGTCCGCAGTTTCTGCGGGCCTTTTTGCGTTCTAGAAGCCGACCACGAGTTTCGGTTTTGCGGGTTCGACGCATTTTGACCAAACCATGTCGCAAATGCTCCTCGTGCTTGCATCTTTTATCTAATTGATATAAAGATATCTTTATATCGACATTGATGCTTGATGAGCAGTACCTGAGCATGACCGACGAGCAGACACTTTCCGTAGACGATACGCTGGCCGCGTTGAGGGCCGTGGGGGAGGCAACGCGTTTGCGTCTCGTGGCGCTTCTGGCGGAAAGCGAGCTGACCGTGAAGGACGCGACTGCGATCCTAGGGCAAAGCCAGCCCCGCATTTCCCGGCACCTGAAACTGCTTGCAGAAGCCGATCTCATCAAGCGCTATCCGGAAGGATCCTGGGTCTACTATCGCCTTGCCGATGGACCAGAGGGAGAACTTGTCCGCGGGCTCGTAGCACGCATTTCCAGAGACGATCCGGTTCTGGCTGCCGATCAGGAGCGTTTCCAGGCTATTCGCAAGGCTAAAGCTGAAGAAGCTGCGGCTTATTTTGCAGCCCGGGCGTTGACCTGGGACCGCGAACGTTCCTTGCATGTGTCTGAAGAGGATGTGGAAGCGGCGATGCGCCAAGCGCTCGGCGAAACACCCTTCCAGACCTTTCTAGACCTTGGAACTGGAACAGGCCGTCTGCTCGAGCTCTTTTCCGATCAATATGTGTCTGCGCTCGGCATTGATGCATCCCACGACATGCTTGCCGTTGCGCGCGCCAATCTTGCGAAGGCTGGCTTTACCAACGCGCAGGTTCGCCACGGCGATGTTTATGCTCTGAATGTACCGCCGCGCTCGTTTGATGTGGTGGCAATTCACCAGGTGCTGCACTTCCTGGACGATCCGGCCCGGGCTCTCAGCGAAGCGGCTCGTGCGTTGCGCCCTGGCGGCCGTCTCATTGTTATCGATTTCGCCCCGCACGAATTGGAGTTTTTGCGCGAGAGCCATGCCCACCGGCGTCTTGGTTTTGCGCAAGACCAAATGGAGCGCTGGCTGGAAGCTCTTGATCTTGACCTGGAACAGGTGACTGACCTCGTTCCGGGCGATGACAGCGAAACAAACCTGACCGTTACCCTTTGGCTGGCCCGCGACCGCCGTGTCGTTACGGATCTGCCGGCTCCGAATTCTTCCCGAGAGGTTGCTTGATTATGAATTCCGTTTCCAACCGCAGGTCCCATCAGGCCGCACCGACACCAATTACGGCGTCGTTTGAGTTTTTTCCGCCGAAATCCGACAAGATGGCAGAAACGCTATGGAACACAGTGCAGCGCCTGGCACCGCTTCATCCTTCTTTTGTGTCCGTGACCTACGGGGCAGGCGGGTCGACCCGTGAGCGCACACACAAGACTGTTGAGCGTATTTTGAAGGAAACAGACCTAGCGCCGGCTGCGCATCTGACCTGTGTGGGGGCTTCACAGGAGGAGATCGACGGGATCGTCAAGGACTACTGGGATCTGGGTGTTCGACACCTGGTCGCACTGCGCGGTGACCCGCTTGAAGGCATAGGTACGCGTTATACACCTCACAACAATGGCTATCCTTATGCTTCTGACCTTGTTTCGGGGATCAAGAAGATTGCCAATTTCGACATCTCGGTTTCCGGCTATCCGGAAAAGCATCCGGAAAGCGGAAGTTGGCAGACCGAAATCGACAATCTGAAGCGCAAGGTTGATGCGGGCGCAGACCGGATCATCACCCAGTACTTCTTCGACAATGACGTGTTCGATGCCTATCTGGACCGGATCGCGGCTGCCGGCATCAACATTCCCGTTATTCCCGGTATCCTGCCGATCCACAATTTTGAGCAGACCATGGTGTTCTCAGCCAAGTGTGGCACGTCCATTCCGCAATGGCTTGCTCGACGGTTCGCCGGTCTGAGCAACGATCCCGAAACACGCAAGCTGGTCGGTGTCTCCGTTGCCTGTGAGCAGGCAATGGATCTGGTCGACCGTGGCATCAATGATTTCCATTTCTACACCATGAACCGTGCTGATCTGACCTTTGCAATCTGCCACATGCTGGGCATGGGCCAGGGTGAGGTGAAAGGTCTGGCCGCCTGACCGGAAGCCGGTTGTAGCGTCCGGGAAACACTCAATGGCGAGGCCGCAGACATCGCGGCCCGCAATACGTTTGACATTCAGCAAGCGCCACGCGAACCCAACTCTGTCGCCGCGCTTGAAAAGCAGATCCTCCGGAAGGAAAAACAGTGAAAACCTCCGATGCCTTTGAGCGCCTCAACGACCTTGCAAAGTCCCGCATTCTTGTGTTGGACGGTGCGATGGGCACGGAGATCCAGCTGCTCAAATTGGACGAGGCCGCCTATCGGGGCGCGCGTTTCGCAGACTGGCCGAGCGATGTCAAAGGCAACAATGACCTGCTCAGTCTCACGCAACCGGAAGCGATCCGGCAGATCCATGTCGACTATCTGGAAGCCGGCGCTGACATTGTCGAGACGAACACCTTTTCCTCCACGACCATTGCCCAGGCCGATTACGGGATGGAGGAACTGGCCTACGAACTGAATTTCGAAAGTGCGCGGCTTGCGCGCGAAGCATGCGACCAGGTCATGGCAAATGATCCCGCCCGGCAGCGTTTCGTTGCGGGTGCCCTTGGACCGACCAACCGGACCGCTTCAATTTCTCCGGACGTTAACAATCCGGGCTACCGTGCTGTATCTTTTGATGATTTGCGGATCGCATATGCGGAAGCTGTCCGAGGCCTAATCGCTGGTGGTGCCGATCTTCTTCTTGTCGAAACCATCTTCGACACGCTGAATGCCAAGGCGGCTCTCTTCGGCATTGACGAAGTCTTTGAGGAAACAGGCAAGAAACTTCCGGTGATCGTGTCCGGCACGATTACCGATCTCTCCGGCCGCACGCTGTCGGGTCAAACACCTGAGGCGTTCTGGAATTCGGTCCGGCATACTGAGCCGCTTGCGATTGGCCTGAACTGCGCCCTCGGTGCCAAGGAAATGCGTGCGCATGTGGATGAACTTGGCCGGGTTGCCGATACCCTGGTGTGTGCCTACCCGAATGCGGGCCTGCCCAATGAGTTCGGTGAATATGACGAGAGCCCGGAACATATGGCCGGGTTGATCGAAGAGTTCGCGTCAGCCGGCCTGGTCAATCTGGTCGGGGGCTGCTGCGGTACGACGCCGGCGCATATACGCGCGATCGCCGAAGCCGTTGCGAACAAGGCACCACGGGCGATTCCCGATATTGATCGGCATATGCGCCTGTCGGGTCTGGAGCCCTTTGTCGTCACCAAGGAAACCAATTTCGTCAATGTGGGTGAACGCACCAACGTGACGGGCTCCGCGCGCTTCCGGAAACTTATCAAGGAAGGCGACTACGCAACGGCACTCGACGTGGCGCGCCAGCAAGTGGAAAACGGCGCTCAGATCATCGACATCAACATGGATGAGGGCCTCCTGGATTCCGAAGAGGCCATGGTGACGTTCCTCAACCTTGTTGCGGCCGAACCGGATATTGCCAAAGTGCCGATCATGATCGACAGCTCCAAATGGACTGTGATCGAGGCCGGTTTGAAATGCATTCAGGGCAAAGGCGTCGTCAATTCCATTTCAATGAAAGAAGGCGAAGAAGCCTTCATCGAGCAGGCCAAGCTTGTCCGGCGCTACGGTGCAGCCGTCGTTGTGATGGCATTTGACGAGGACGGTCAGGCCGATACGTTTGCACGCAAGACCGAGATTTGCGCCCGATCCTACAAGGTGCTGACTGAGAAGGTCGGTTTCCCCCCGGAAGACATTATCTTCGATCCTAATATTTTCGCTGTCGCGACCGGTATCGAAGAACACAACAACTACGGTGTCGATTTCATCGAAGCGACCGGCTGGATCCGTGAAAACCTTGCCCATGCGCACGTGTCGGGTGGGGTATCCAACCTGTCGTTTTCCTTTAGGGGCAACGAGGCTGTGCGCGAGGCGATGCACTCGGTGTTCCTCTACCATGCCATCAAGTGCGGCATGGACATGGGCATCGTCAATGCCGGACAGTTGGCAGTCTATAATGATCTGGAAAGCGAACTGCGGGAACTTTGCGAAGACGTGGTGCTGAACCGAAGGGACGATGCCACGGACCGTATGCTGGAAGCAGCAGAGCGTTGGAAAGGTGAGGGCGGTAAAAGGAAAGAAGCCGATCTGACCTGGCGAACCTGGGGTGTCGCCAAACGCCTCGAACATGCGCTGGTTCACGGTATTTCCGATTATGTTGTTGAAGATACGGAAGAAGCCAGACAAGCATTCGATCGTCCGCTTCACGTCATTGAAGGTCCGTTGATGGACGGTATGAACGTGGTTGGCGATCTTTTCGGATCCGGACAGATGTTCTTGCCACAGGTCGTCAAGTCCGCGCGCGTGATGAAAAAAGCTGTCGCCTACCTGATGCCTTTCATGGAGAAGGAAAAGCAAGAGCAAGGCCTTACGGGCCATTCTTCCGCGGGCAAGATCCTGATGGCAACGGTCAAGGGCGACGTTCATGACATCGGCAAGAACATTGTCGGCGTCGTGCTCCAGTGCAACAATTTCGAGGTGATTGATCTGGGTGTCATGGTGTCCGCTGCCAAGATCCTGGAAACAGCCAAAGCTGAAAAAGTCGACATGGTCGGACTGTCTGGTCTGATCACGCCGTCTCTCGATGAAATGTGCTATGTGGCGTCAGAGCTGGAACGGGAAGGTCTGGACGTACCACTTCTCATCGGCGGGGCTACGACTTCAAAGATCCACACCGCGGTAAAGATCCACCCGAATTATGCGCGTGGCCAGGCGATCTATGTCACGGACGCGGGCCGCGCTGTCGGCGTTGCTTCCAAACTCATGAGTGAGGGGGGACGTGAGCCCTATTTTGCGAATGTACGCGCCGAATATGCTGACATAGCTGAAAAACACGCTGCTGGACGAGGCGGACAGAAACGCACTTCGTTGGCAGACGCGCGCAAGAACGCTTTCCAGTCGGATTTTGCCGGCAAGCCGCCTGTAGAACCCAAGAAACCCGGGTCGACTGTCTTCGATGAGTTCCCGCTGGAAAAGCTGGTTCCGCTCATTGACTGGACACCGTTTTTCGCAACCTGGGAAATCAAGGGCCGGTACCCGGCCGTGCTGACAGACAACCGGTACGGTCCGGCAGCCAAGGCGCTGTACGATGATGCCAGGCGGATGCTCGACGAAATCGTTGAGAGGAAACTTCTGACTGCGCGTGGTGTTGCTTCTTTGTGGCCGGCCAATGCGGTTGGCGATGATGTCAGGGTGTTTACGGACGAAGGCCGCTCGGAAACGCTCGCCACTTTCCACACGCTGCGTCAGCAAATGGCGAGGTCGGCCGGCGGACGTGCAAATGTGGCACTTAGCGACTTCGTCGCTCCGCTGGAGAGCGGCATCAAGGACTGGGTTGGTGGTTTTGCCGTCACTGCGGGACATGGCGAGGATGATCTTGCCGCTCGTTATGCAAAGGAAGGGGATGACTACAATAAGATCCTCTCACAGGCCTTGGCGGACCGGCTTGCCGAAGCGTTTGCGGAAAAGCTCCATCAGATCGTTCGCACGGACTTGTGGGGATATGCAGCCGATGAGAACCTGCAAGTTGAGGACATCATCGGTGAAAAATATCAGGGTATCCGTCCTGCCGCAGGCTATCCCGCGCAACCCGATCATACTGAAAAGGACACGCTGTTCAGAATGCTTGATGCCGAACGGCTGACTGGAATTCAGCTCACGGAAAGTCGTGCCATGATGCCGGGATCTTCGGTCTCCGGGCTTTATTTCAGTCATGCGGATAGCCACTATTTCGGTGTCGGCAAGATCGAAAAAGATCAGGTGGAAGACTATGCTGCACGCAAGTTGTGGGATGTAACCTACGCCGAACGCTGGCTGGCGCCGATCCTGAATTACGATCCGGCCCGGATGGAAGCAGCTGAATAGAACGGCTTCATGTCAGGTTCTTCGCTCTTTCAGGCGCGGTCAATTCAAAGGAGATAAGCGGACCGGCAGGTCCGCTTTTTTCGTGGGATTGAGTGGCTTGCAGCGAAGTCGTTTGAAACCTGTCTTGAGATCGGAAATGCGTTTTGCTGCCTTGTTCTCAAAGAGCGAGTGCTGGTGATCTTCGCCCCACAAGCCTGCGCAACTCCTGCCAAGTCTCATGCGTTCCAATGAGATCCGGGACGCCCGCAACGTATATTGCAACTTCCCTGTTATTTTTGCGTGTAAATTAAATATCCTTGAGAAAATGACGCTTTTTTAATGAAAATGCACGCAGTGCGCTCTTGAAATGTGCACGGTGTGCACCTATTATTCTTCTCATCACGCAGCTGCTTCGACATTGAATGAGCTGCAAAAGGAGAAGAACAATGAACGTGCACACGGCCAAAATTATGTTGGTTCGGCATCGCCAGGACTATAACCGGGACCGCCTTCCGTGGTTGCCGTCACGTCTCTACCGCTCATGGCGCGAAGCCCTGCCAAATGTTCAGGAGGTTTTCAGAGCCTCCAGAAAACGGGCCTAACCCGATCGGGCCCCAAGAATAACAAAATACCGCTCGACGTTCTCATGCCCCGAACGTCGCCCACCTTTTAGACAAAACCCGGCTTTTGCCGGGTTTTTTGTTGTCGTGCATGCGCTTAGTCGCGGCTGAGCAGGAGCTTAAATCCTGCAAAGGCGAAGAAGCCACCAAGCAGCAGCTGTATGGTGCGCCGTGCTTTACCGTAGACAACGATCATGGCCGCACTGGAAAAGGCGAGGGCATACAGGGTGTGTATGGCTGCGGACATGATGAAGGTTCCAACAACAATCACTGCACCGACCCAGAAAGGTGCATCGGCCTTCAGACCAAGAGATATGATCGCGATCCAGGCCAGGGCCGCCTTTGGGTTCATCATCTGAATGATGTAACCGCGAATGAAATAGCCGCTGGGCGTGCGTTTGCCGCCTTTGAGTTCGCTAGTCTCTATGTCGTGGTGTGACGCCGCAGACTTCAAGGACTTGTAAGCCAGCCAGAGCAGGTATGCGCCGCCGAAAATTTTAATGACCGTCAGGGCAGAAGCATAGGCGGCGAGCAATGCAGAAAGTCCGAGCACTGTCAGGACCGCCCAGGTGAAAGACCCTGCTGAGACACCGAGGGCCAGTGAAACGCCTGACTTTCTTCCAGCGCTCATGGATGTTCCAAGAACTGCGAGAATGTTTGGGCCCGGGCTGGCAATCGCAAGCAAAAACGCCGAATAGGCGAGCAGAATTCCTGGCAGGTAGATTGAGATCTGATCCACGATTGTGTTCCCTCTTGGTGTTCGTTCTGAGCACCATAGGCTGCCAATCACAGGTAATGTTTCGAGCTGGGTCGAATTGTGCTGGCCGAGCGAGATGGGGTCTAGGAGAATTCTCGCGACTGCCATGTGCTTCCGGGTATCGGATCAACGTCCCTCTTAGAAAACAAAAAGGCATGCGACAGAACAGCGGTTGGCTGACAAGGCTAGTCCACCGGGAAAAGCTGGTTCATCTCTGCTTGCCCCTTTGGCGAGATCCGCACTGTTCGGCTGTTCCTGTCTCTACGCAGCCAGTCCTTTTGAATGAAGTGCGTCAGCAAGGCAGCACCCAGGCTGCCGGCAAGGTGATTGCGGCGTTCGCTCCAATCAAGGCACACTCTGCAAAGTGGTCGTCGGCCTGCGGTCAAGGCGTCGAGATCGATGCCGATCTCTCTGACAAAACGGCTTCCATTGTCGGTCAGCCCGAAGCCGCCCTTTGTGCCAGTGATGGCCAGAAAGTCACGCGATTGAAGGCTGTCGAAGATACGCACGGCCATATCGCCGGCCAGATGGTCGTAACAGACCCTTGCAGCCCGCATGGCCGGGTCTTTCGGTCCGGTGCGGGTTCGCAAGTGACCCTTGTGTGCGGCCAATCCCATGACAGCCTCGAGCACTGCGCCGACTTCTGGTCCGGCGAGTGTGAAATAACGGTGCCTTCCTTGCTTGGCCTGCAAAAGCAAGCCACCTTCCATCAACTTCTTGAGGTGCGAGCTCGCGGTCTGACCGGTGACACCGGCTTCTGCTGCCAGTTCCGTGGCCGTCAGCGCCTTCCCGCTCAACAGTGCGCCCAGTATGTTGGCGCGCGCGGGATCACCTATCAGAGCGCCAATCCGGGCAATGTCCGGGCCTTCTTTCACGGTTCCTCTCTCATGGTTCGATCTGCATCGAAGCATTGATGTCACGCAACATGACACAAAGCCGGTGCAACGACCACTGGAAAGGTTTGAAAGATGATCACGTGTTTTATCCGCTATCACATCGACCCGACAAAGCGGGCTTCTTTTGAGACCTATGCACGCAATTGGGGGCAGGCGATTCCCAGATGTGGCGCTGAACTGATCGGCTATTATGCACCGCATGAAGGCTCGTCCACCCTGGCATATGGTGTCTATTCAATCGAAAATCTGGCGGCTTATGAAGCCTATCGAGCCCGGTTGGCTGCCGATCCGCTGGGACAGGAAAACTATGCTTTCGCCCAATCGGAAAAATTCATCTTGCGGGAAGACCGCACCTTTCTGAAACTGGCGTCCGCACCGCATGCCGTCGAAGGAGCAGAAAAGTGATTGCCGTGATTTTCGAAGTTATCCCGCATGCGGACAAACAGCAGGCGTATCTCGACATGGCGGCGGAGATGCGCCCATTGGTCGAGCAGATTGACGGCTTTCTGTCTGTTGAGCGATTTCAGAGCCTGACCGATCCGGAAAAACTTTTGTCCCTTTCCTACTTTCGTGACGAAGCTGCCTTGAACGAATGGCGCCAGTTGACCCAGCACCGCAAGGCACAGGCAGCCGGCAGGGGGAGCTACTTCAAAGACTACCGGCTACGGGTTACGCATGTTCTGAGGGACTACGGAATGGAAGAGCGGTCCGAAGCACCGGACGACAGCCGTGCGCTCCACGGCTAGAGCAAGCCATTCCCATGCAAAACCGAACTTTTGAGTACGCCCTTTTGGGGTGCCTGGCCCTGCTATGGGGCTCGTCCTATATGTGGATAGCGCTTGCGCTGCCAACGATCCCGCCTGCAACACTGATTGCTATTCGCGTTGCGCTCGCATCGATCATCTTGTTGGCAATAATGGCCTTTTGGGGCATCCGGTTGCCTCTGGATGCGCGCAGCTGGCGCTTGTTCATGGTTCAGTCGCTGGTCAACAGCACCGGCCCGTGGATGCTGCTCGCCTGGGGACAGCAATATGCCGGCACCGCGGTTTCCAGTGTTTTGAATTCAACCTCGCCGCTCTGGGTCTTTGCTTTTTCGTTTGTGTTGCTACAAAGCGGAAACCGGCCAGGACCCAGGCAGCTCGCAGGTGCCCTCCTGGGGTTTGGCGGCATCGTGCTTATCGTGGGTATGGGCGCACTGGACGACCTGGGGCAAAACCTTTTGCCGCAACTGGCGGTCCTCTTGAGTGCGGTGCTTTACGGATTTGCGGCGCTTCGCGGCAGACTGTTTGCCGGATTGCATCCAATCGTTCCAGCTTGCGGAACACTTTTGTGCTCGGCGCTTGTGCTTGTTCCTGCAAGTCTGATTGTCGACAGACCCTGGCAACTTGAACCCAGCCTGACCGGAATTGGTGCTGCGATTTTCCTCGGTACGGCCTGCACGGCTCTGGCATTCCTGATCTATTTCCGGCTTCTGTCGACACTCGGAGCCATGGGAACCGCCAGCCAGGCCTACCTTCGGTCCGGAGTTGGGGTTTTTCTGGGCGTCGTGTTCCTGTCTGAGACGCTTGATGTCGAAACCTTTGTCGGAATCTGTCTTGCCATTCTTGGTGTGGTTCTGATCAACTGGCCTAAGAGGCGAAACAGTTGAAGTGTATTGCCGCCTGATAAGGAGGTGTCATGAGTGTCCTAACCGTTTTTGAGGCTGGATCGCGGCCGACCAAACGTGCCAATCCAGAGTATTTTACCGGCTCTGTCTGGCAGGACCAGGTGATCGAAGCGCCTGCACCGGCACGGGTCCGTGCCCTTAGGGTGACATTTGAGCCGAAGGCGCGCACTCATTGGCACACTCATCCGCTTGGACAGACCCTGCACATTCTCGAAGGTGCCGGCTTTGTCCATGTCTGGGGTCAGGAAAAGCTATCCATATTGCCGGGCGATGTCGTTTGGATCCCACCGGGTGTCAAGCACTGGCACGGCGCTGGACCCACCACCGCCATGGTACATCTGGCCATTCAGGAAGAGTTGGACGGGTCTGTCGCCGAGTGGCTGGAAGCTGTCGACGACGCGACATACGCAGGCGGCATTGAAGCGCGGCGGTAGGTGTTGCGACTTGAGATGCAGCGCCTAGGCGTGAGCTTTTTCGAATACCGAGACATGCATTTTGCTGGCTGCGTCAAACTCTGACCGGTCCCAACCTCCCCATCGCGACTTGAGACGCAGCCCGGCGAGTCGAGCCATGAGGTCCATTTCTGAAGGCCAGACATATCGCAGGCGCAGTGGAACAAGGCGCAGTCCGTCTTCCTTCAAGTGAATTCGCTGAAACTCCAATATCTGATCGACTGGATCGTGCTGGCAGGCGTCCAGCCAAACAGAATCCTGTCGCATCTGACGAATTCCAACTCGCTGATGACTTTGAAAGGCATTGAAATCTGGGACGAAGGCTGAGACCAGGAAGGTGCCTTTCTCCCTTAATCTCTTGGAGACATTCTCAAAACACCGGATCTGTTCACGCTGCGTCTGAAGATTAAAGAGTGTATTGAACACCAAAAAGATGTGGTCGAACATTCCATCAATAGAAACCTCGGCAATATCGCCAATCACCACGGGTATGTCTCTTCCAGCAGGTTTTTCCCGCAGCTTGTCGACCATTGGCTGCGAAGCTTCAATACCCGATATGTTGACACCTGCCTGAGCCAATGGGACTGCCACGCGACCTGTGCCAATTGCGAGTTCAAGGACATCACCTGATCCCGCGATCTCCTGGATCAGGGCGACTTCTGCCTCGGTCGTACCAGGATCGTTGCGCTCGTCGTAGTCATGCGCATTCAGCAAACCAAATGTTTCGGGATCGAAGGTTTCCATGGGGGTGTATTTCTAGAGTCTCAGGTCAAAAAGATCGTGCGTGAGTTCCGGCACCGTGTGCCCGGTTGTGCATCGCTAGACTACGCAAATTGAATTCGCTGGTGCAGATAAAACGTGTGTTTCGGTGGTTTTTCAGCTCATGTTGCAGATTTGCAGGATTTACAAAATCTACAGACTACAGACTACAGACTACAGACTACAGACTACAGACTACAGACTACAGACTACAGACTACAGACTACAGAACTCAGGAATTGGGTTCGGCTGCGGTATCAAAAGAACTTGAACCTGTTCAAAGGAGTTTACCCCAAAGGCAAACGCAGTTCAGCGACCAGCCCGCCTTCGGGATGGTTGTGCAAGCTGATCGTCCCGCCATGGGCGTGGATGATCGAGCGGGTGATGGAAAGTCCGAGACCGATGCCTCCGGTTTCCTCGCTGCGGGATTCTTCGAGTCTGACAAACGGCTCGAAGACGTCATTCAGTCTGTCTTCCGGAATTCCAGGTCCCTTGTCGCGAATGGAAACAAGCACGTCGTCACCACTTAGTTCGGTTTTGATCGTTACAGCATTGCCGTAGCGTATTCCGTTTTCGATCAGGTTTCGGAGTGCACGCCGCATGGCAACGGGACGGCAAGACAAAATGATGGTTCCACTGGTTTTCACGCTGCAGGCATTGCCCATATCTTCCTGGTCACCGGCAAGGGCCTCCAGCATTGCCCCGAGATCGGCTTTCTCGGCAGGTTCTGCATTGGCCTCATCGCTGGCAAAGCGCAGCGTGGCCTCGGTCATCGCCGCCATTTCTTCCAGTGTCTCGATCATCTTTTCCCGGTTCTCGTCATCATCGATAAACTCGGCCCTTATCCGAAGCGACGTGATGGGAGTCCTGAGGTCGTGGCTGATGGCCGCCAGCATGCGGGTCCGGTCTTTGACAAAGCGTGTCAGTCGATCCTGCATGTCGTTGAAAGAACTTGTGAGAGCACGCACTTCCTTCGGCCCAGTGGGCTTGAGCGCTTCAAGGTCTTCGCCTCGGCCGAGCTTCTCGGCTGACACGGCCAGATCCTTCAGCGGTCTCGTAACTCGACGAACCGCGAACCCAATGATCAAGACGGCTGCCAAAGCCGTTAGGCCGAGTTGCACCAAAAGCGGTATGATGGCCCCCTTGGGAGGGCGATAACTGGTTGCAACATTCAGCCAGCGGCCATCGGCTTGCTGAATGGAAAGCGACAGATCTTCAGGCTTGTTCATGATCCGTTTGAGGTTGGGGGGCCTTTCCCCCTTGGGAACATCACGCCAGCTCGGGTTCCCGTCGGCATTCCTGTCACGGTCACGCGGCCCCCGTTTTTCGTCCGCGTGTATGTTGATATGCGCGATGTAATCGCTCCCGAGCCTGTTGTTGATGTAACCTTGCAGCCGCTGCTCGAACCGGGAGGCGCCGGGCTTCGATGCGAGAGGGGTGTCCCCAATCCAGAAAATGGCATACCGGCTGCTGCTTGCGTCGAGGATCTTCTGTTGAAGCTCCTCAGGGGTCTCTTCAAGCAACGTCGCGATCGAGATGGCTCTCGACAGGAGATTGTCCCGTGCAGCGGCAACCATGGTGATGCGGCGCTCATCATGGAAAATCCATACACTGAGTGCCTGCGCGGCAACGATTGCTGCCAGGAGCAGTACAATCAATTGCGCGGCAATTGATTTGGGCCATAGCCGGTAGAGCGTTGTTTTAATGCGTTGAGAAGCGCTCATGCGGTCCCGTCTTTGACTTCAGCGGTAAACATGTATCCACCGCCCCAGACTGTCTTGATCAGTTTCGGGTCTTTGGGATCTGTTTCTATCTTCCTGCGCAGGCGCGACACCTGATTGTCGATGGACCTGTCGAAAACCGCCGGTGTACGTCCCGTGGTGAGGTCGAGCAACTGGTCTCGATTGAGAACCATCTTCGGCCGTTTCAGGAATGCGCAGAGCAGCTGGAATTCGCCGCTTGAAAGCGCAACGGTCACGCCTTCAGGGTCCATCAGCTCACGGCGAGAAACATTGAGCGACCAGCCGTCAAAAGACAGCAACTCCTGTTCAATCGGATCCCGCTCCTTTGGTACCAGTGACGTTCGCCTGAGCACGGCCCGAATCCGGGCAAGAAGCTCCCGCGGGTTGAACGGTTTGGTGACATAATCGTCCGCGCCTATTTCCAGTCCAATGACCCGATCAGTGTCGTCGGCCATGGCAGTTAGCAGGATCACCGGCAAGGAGCCTGTTTCAACAAGGTGCCGGCACAGCGACAGTCCGTCTTCTCCGGGCATCATGATGTCCAGAACGACGAGATCTATGGATGCCGCTTTCAATGCCTTGCGCGCATGCGCGGCATTTTCCGCGCTCGTTGCACGCATGCCGTTCTTGATCAGATAGCGGGCCAGCGTTTCACGAATGTCGCGGTGGTCGTCGACCACCAGAATATGCGGGCTCGGGTCGCTCACGTTTGTCTCCGGTTTGGCGGCGGGTCCCGTGGTTGGTATCCATCCGCCACTTCATTGTGTCTAAAGCCTAAATAATAACAAGCGCACCCACGTGCGAGCCGAGTTTGTATCAAAGTGTGTCGCAGGGGCCAAACGGGACAGTTGGCGACACTTCGAGCCGCATAGAAGGGTATTCCTGCGACAATTGCTTCCTACGTTCAGCTCATCAACGAACAAGGAGTTGTTGGAATGAAACCGTTCAAGAAGATTGCAATTGCCGCCCTGGCTGCGAGCGTCGCGGGCACCGCGCTAACCGCCGGCATGTCTGCGTCTGCCCAGAGTGGCCCTGCATCGGGGGACGGGGGCAAAGAAATTCAACAGCCGGTCGGCGAGCGCATGGCCCACAAGGGTGAGCGAAGCGGTCGCGGCTGGGGCCGGGGCCATCGCGGGGGTGAACGCCGTGCCGAACGCCTGTTTGAGCGTTTTGACGTGGACAAGGATGGAGTTATTACAGCTGAAGAGATCGCCGAAGTCCGGTCTGAGAACTTCGCAGCAGCGGATACCGATGGAAACGGCGAAATCAGCCTGGAAGAATTCAAGGCTGAATTCCTGACCCGATCGAACGATCGCATGGTCCGTGCGTTCCAGTTCCTGGATACGGACGGCGACGGTACGGTGACACAGGCAGAATACGATGCAGCCGCCAACCGTCTTTTCAACCGGCTTGACCGTGATGGAAACGGCACAGTTGAACGTGTCCGCGGTCAACGGGGACAGAATGCTGGCGAAGGCGGCCAACGGGCTGAGCGCGGCGAACGCGGCGGACGTCGTGGCGGGCACGGACGAGGCGGTTCCGGCCGGATGTTCCTGAGCCTATTTGATACGGATGGAGATGGATCCGTCACCCGTGAAGACTTTGATGCAAAGCGTGCTGAATTGTTTTCACTTGCCGACACGAGCGGAAGCGGATCGTTCACCCTGGAAGACTTCGGGCCGATCTGGATGTCGGTCAATGAGAACCGCATCGTCGACATGTTCCAGCGTGCCGATGCCGACGGAAGTCTTGGTGTCACAGCCGAAGAGCATGGAAAGCGCCTTGACCGTCTGATGGATCGCGCTGACCGAAACAAGGATGGCGTGATCACCAAGGCCGACTTCAAAGGCGGCAAGAAAATGAAGGGAAAAGGCCGGGGCCACGGCAAACAGCAGCGAGGATAAGTCGCTTCTGATCAAATGGTCTGTCAGAATTTCCCCGCACTTCCTACCCACACCCGCGGGGGGACAGAGGGGGAGCCGCAATTGCGGCTCCCCCTTTTGACTGATTTTGCCCGTGTTACGTGAATCTCAAGATTTTCCCGCGATAGTCCGCGCGTCAAAATTGGGAGATCACCATGGCCAAGCCAGGATTGAACGACTTCGTTGCGGCAAAGATTGCCGAAAGACGCGTCAGTGAAGACGATGTCGTCACGTTGCGCAGATATATCTACGGCGATATGGCTGTGTCGCTGGAAGAGGGCGCGGCACTCTTTCACCTGAACAACGCGTCGCCCGATCTTTGCGAGGCGTGGTTTGTGCTCTTTCCCGAGGCGATTGCCGACATTCTCGTCAATCAGGCCAGTCCTCAGGGCTACGTTTCAAATGACAATGCCGACTGGCTGATCGGTCAGATCACCGCAGACGGCAAGGTGTGTTCGGCAACCGAACTGGATGCGGTTTTGCATGTGCTTGAGAAAGCGCGCGAAGTGCCTGAAGGCCTTGAGTTGTTTGCTTTGAACACAGTCAAGGACAGCGTCTTGACCGGGCGTGGCGCCACACGTTCCGGTGGGCAACTGAAACCGGGTGTTATCGGCGATGCTGAAGTCGAATTGCTGCGCAGGGTGCTTTATGCAGGTTCTGGCAGCCGCGGCTCTGCCATATCCAGGGCTGAAGCTGAAATCCTGTTTGAGTTGAACGACGCGACCGTCGAGGCTGAAAACGCCCCGGCCTGGTCAGAACTCTTCGTGAAAGCCGTTGCCAACTACATGATGGCCATGTCGGGTTTCACTCCGCCCTCCCGGGATGTCGCACTGGCCCGTGAAAACTGGCTGGAGACGCCGGGCGGCATTGATGGCGGACTTGGCGGTTTTTTCAAGAAAATGATTGGTGGAGGCCTTGGCGGGGTTCTCGATGCCTATGAGAGCAAGCCGTCTGCATATGCTGAACGAGGCGCTTCGATTGAAGAGGAAATCGCCCGAAACGAAATCGTCACGGAAGAAGAGGCTTCCTGGTTGGTGAACCGTATAGGCCAGGACGGCGTGTTGCACGAGAACGAGAAATCTCTGCTGCGGTTCATCCGCGAGGAAAGCCCGAACATTCATCCTCTTTTGAAGCCGCTGATGGAAAAGGCAATCTGACCTTCTGACCGGTCATTCGCTCATTCCATTCGCATGGCCTCAGTCTCGATGATCAGTTTGACTTCATCGCCGACAAATCCGTTGTCGACTGCATAGTTCATTCCGTATTGGCTACGGATGACCGTCCCGCGTGCGCTGATCCCGAGCGTGAAGCGGCTATGTCCGAACGGGTAGTTCGCCGCCTTGTTGAGGGTCACCTCAAGCTTAAGCGGGTGCTTTTGCCCGAGCAGCTCAAGCTCGCCCTCAATCGTGCCGGCCGTCTCGCTGGAGGGGGTTCCCTCCGACGCCGTGAATGTCATGACTGGAAACTCTGCAACGTTCAGAAAATCCTTGTTGCGAACGTGATTGTCCCGGGCTTCGTTGAATGATTCGACGCTCTTGGTATTGACGGTGATTTCTACGTCAGTGAGTGTCTGCGTCTCCATGTCGTAGCTGAAGCTGCCTGCGAAATCCAAGAACACGCCAAGCGTGTCGGCATAGCCCAGATGATCGACCATGAAGGCGATTGTTGTGTGTTCCGGGTCGAGTTCATAGCGATGTGGCTCTGCAAGTGCAGGGGTTGCTGCGATCGAAATGGCAAACAGGCTTCCAAGCAGTTTTTTCATCGCGTCCTCTCAAGGGCTCTGGCCTTCGGTTTCAAAGAGAGCTAGCGCGTTTTGTTACCGGGACAATGCCAAGGATGAGCTGACTTGAGGTGAGGACGCGCGCAAGGAATGCCGCAGGATCTTCGAAGAGCTGCAGTTCACTGCATCGCTGCTCAGGGCCAAAAAACCAAATCGGGTATTTGGGTCAAAAATACGCAGCACCCAGGTCAGATTGCTTGTCCGACATCTATGCGGTTTCCGTCGGGATCTTCAAAGACAAAGGCGCGCAGGCCATAGTCCTTGTTCTGGAGCCGCTTGACGATCCTCAGCTTGTTGTCTTCACAGGCCCGCAACGCAACTGCTGCATCTGAAACCATGATATGCGCCTGATTGAATGGCGGAGCCTTGTAGTTCTTTTGCAAGGTCAGATGCAGCTCGGCATCGTCCTTTTGCAAGATGACAAAGCCGACGGGATTGCCATTTTCGAAGACTTTCTCCAGTCCGAAGACGGACCTGTAGAGAGAACTTGCGCGCGCAATGTCGCTGACACCCAAAGTCGCGGCGATGCGGCCGAGCGTCAGGCAGGATGAACTTGTTTCGGACATGGCACTCTCACTGTGTTGGCCAAACGAGCAGCAATCCGGGTCGGTCGGTGCCGACGAACGGGTCTCTCTCGTGTTATCAGGGCGGTGCCTGCCGATTTTGTACATCATTGCCCGATCGGTGACAAATGTGCAAAATCTGCACATCGTCTCAGGGACGACTGCAGCCCAAGTCGCCACGCTGGACCTATGAGATATCCAGCTTCAAAGACCACTTTTTTCGCCCGATATTCAATTGAACGGCCTTGTGTTTACCGGCCAAGTTGGCGATCGCGCAACGGCAGCTGCACCCTGTCGGCCCTCTGGCCGATCTCGCCAGACAACCAGACGATGGACAAAACGCTTCCACGCAGCCTACGCCGAGACGGCTGGTGGCTGGAAACCTGATCTTGCCTTAGTTATTTGTAACTATTCCACTGCATTTTGCGGAAATATCTTTTTCGGGAAGTCAATTTTGCCAAGCAAAACCATTCTTGTCGTCGACGACGATCCCAATATTCGTGAAGTGATCTGTTTCGCGCTTCAAAAGGCTTCTTACGCATTTGAAACGGCAGCTGACGGCAAGGAGGCGATTGACAAAACCAGCCTTCTGGACCCTGCGCTGATCGTTCTGGATATCGGTCTGCCCGAAATGGACGGGCTGGATGTGTGTCGACACCTTCGGCGAAGCACGGATGTGCCGATCCTGTTTCTTTCCGCACGCGACGACGAAATAGATCGAATCGTCGGGCTGGAGCTCGGTGCCGATGACTATGTCACCAAGCCATTCAGCCCGCGCGAACTGATTGCCAGGGTTGGTGCCATTTTGAAACGCTATGGCGTTTCTCCCAAGGAACCTTCATTGGCGGAAGCATCGATGTCTCATGGCATTGTGTTGCTGGAGAAGGATCAACGCCTGGTTACGGTGAGCGACGCCAGCGTCAGCCTCACGGCTATCGAGTTCGATATTCTGGCTGCACTGTTGAGCCGGCCCAAGATCGTTTTTACCCGCGAGCGCATACTGGAAAGTGCCTACAAGGACAATATTCACGTCTCGGACCGAACCATCGACAGTCACATTCGAAACATCCGGGCAAAACTAACCGCTGCCGGGTGTTCAGATGCGATTGAAACTGTACATGGGGTCGGGTTTCGCCTCGGCGACTGCTCCGCTGGGTCCGGATAAATCTCGCCAATGCTGCTATCGCGTGCTTTCCGGGACAAATGGCGACCACCACTTTTTCTTGTGGTGGCTGTCGTGCTTTGTATCATGTTGCTTGTGCCGTTCGCCGGCATTGCGTTTTTCAGGGTTTATGAAAATCAGCTGGTTCAGACCACGGAGGCCGAGCTGATCGCACAATCGGCTGCCATTGCGTCCATGGCGGCTCAGCGTCTGGAACAAATTGGTGGCGTTGATTTGCCATTGGGCCCAGTGGTTGAACGCGCGGGCACATCTTCCAACGACAGGACAACATCCGGGCGTCGGGGGGGCGGTAACTGGACGCCCCAATTGCCGCTCCTCGATCTGAACAAGACGTTTGTTCTGCCAAGACGACCCAAGCCCTTGGCGCCGCAGACAGAAGTGCATGCAGGAACGGCACTGGTGGGAAAAGAACTTGGCCCCATTCTCAGGAACACACAAAAACTGACGCTTGCCGGTTTTCGTGTTCTGGACGCCAATGGAACCGTCATCGCCGGCCGGGATGAACTTGGCCAATCCCTTGCGCATGTCGCTGAAATTCGGTCGGCATTGGAAGGCAATTATGCCAGTGTGCTCAGGGAGCGCGCCGTTGAAAATCCGCAACCGATATATTCCATAAGCCGCGGCACAAGCGTTCGCGTTTTTATCGCGCTGCCGATTATCGTGAGCGATAGGGTTGCGGGCGTTGTTTATGCTTCGCGCACGCCGAGCAACATCTTGAAAGAAATGTTCTGGAAACGCGAAACCGTGTTCTGGGTATCGCTTTTCATTCTCGGAGCAACCTTTGTTGTCGGCTACATTTTTGCACGCGCGATTTCAGGCCCGATCAAGGCACTGACACACCGTTCTCTACGGATTGGCGCGGGAGATCGCGAAGCACTGATGCCGTTGAAAATCCATGGCAACCGGGAAATCCATGCCTTGTCTGAAAGCATGCTCGACATGTCCCGCAAGCTGTTTGATCGCAATGACTATATCAACACATTCGCCAATCATGTCACCCACGAGCTAAAGTCTCCCTTGACGGCCATCCAGGGCGCAGCGGAACTGCTTGCAGAAAGCGATGGTCTGAGTGACGAAGATCGAAAGAGGTTCCTGAAGAATATTCTCCGCGATACCGAGCGCGCGTCTCTGTTGTTGAACAGGCTCCGAGATCTCGCGCGCGCCGACAGTGTCGAGATTGGAGGAGACTCGCGTCTTCAGATGGTTCTCGCCGAGGTACAGACAAATACCGAAGGTTTCGCGATTGACTGCGAGGGAGACGGAGACCTGCCAATGTCTGCGGAAAACGCCAGAATCGTATTCTCAAATCTCGTCGAAAATGCACGCCAGCACGGTGCGGATCGTGTGGTTGTTACACCGGAAGCTGAGGGGAACGGGCTCAAGGTAAGTGTCAGCGATAACGGGAAAGGCATTTCCTCAGGGAACGCCGAACAGGTTTTCGACCTGTTTTTCACAACCCGGCGCGACAGTGGTGGCACCGGTATGGGACTTGGGATTGTTCAGGCCCTTCTCAAGGCGCATGGCGCAACGATACGTCTTGGCCCGCAAGTGCAAGGGGCATGTTTCGAAATCTGGTTTCCGCCAAGGGCACGCCCAATCAAATCGTCCAACGAGAGCTGAACTCGCCTGCAAGATGATCAATCAAGGCACGCACTCTGCGTGTCAGGTGCCTGTTGGGCGGGTAGAGGGCATAGACACCGAAGTTCTCCGTCGCAAAGTCAGGCAGCACTCTTTCCAGCTTCCCTTCCTGAAACGCCTCTTCGACTGCATAGAGCGGAGCGCGTGTTATTCCCAATCCTCCAATTGCCAGCGCAGCCAATGCTCTGGGAGCATTGGCCCTGACGGCACCGCTTAGCCGGACGGTCTCCTCCTGTCCGTTGGTATAAAAACGCCAGGTGTTCAGGTCCTGCTGATTGTTGTCGACCAGACAGACATGCGTTTGCAGGGCTTTAGGATGTTGAGGCCGGCCATGCTGTTCCAGGTAATTCGGCGAGGCGCACATGACCAGGGGCATATCGGACAGTTTTCGCGCGATCAAAGTGGAGTCCCGGAGTGTGCTGATACGAATTGCCAGATCCAGCCCCTCTTCAACCACCGCCACTCGGTTGTCCGTTAAAAACATATCGAGTTCAACTTCAGGGTGACGGTTCAGGAACGGTACCAGAGCTTCCGTCAGCTTGGTGCTTCCGAAACCTGTCGGTGCGGTGAGCCGGATCGGGCCGGCAAGGGCGCTCTGTCGTTCGCTGACAAGAGAATCCAGATCATCGATCTGCTCCAGGATCGGGCGGCTTCGTTCCAGATAGGCCGTTCCGACATCGGTCAAAGATACGCTTCGAGTGGTCCGGTTGAAAAGCTGGGTTTTGAGCTGGCCTTCCAGATGTCGGACATATTTACTGACCAGCTTTGTTGAATGCCCGAGGCGGCGACCTGCGGCCGTGAATGAGCCTTCCTGAGCCACAGCCACAAAGGCCCGGATCGTTTCAATCTTGTCCATAATCTGCCTCTTGATTGGAGCATCAGGCAATATTATCGCCAAATAGTACATAATTATTGAACAAGATTGAGGATTATTTCCGTATCGGAGAATTGGCATATTGCGATCAGCGGTCCGGCATTGAGGTCGGCAGCCGCAGGAGGTTCAAGATCGCGAGGGTATGATCATGTCCAATTCTATCAAAATTCACCGCTTTCCATTGTCCGGGCACTGCCATCGGGTTGAGCTGTTCTGCAATCTGACAGGCATCAAGCATGAGCTGGTTGATGTTGATCTGGCGGGTGGCGAGCACAAGCGGGACCCTTTTTTGAAACTCAATCCGGCCGGCAAGGTCCCGGTCATCCAAGACGGCGAGGCCGTGCTTGCCGATTCAAATTCAATCCTTGTTTATCTCGCTCGCAAATACGCACCCGAATGGTTGCCGACTGATGCGGTTGAGGAAGCTGAAATTCAAAAATTCCTGTCTTTTGCCGCTGGCGAATTGGCTGCAGGGCCTTGTGCGGCCCGTTTGATCACCGTCTTTGGTGTGCCGCTTGATCCAGAGCGCGCGAAAGAAGTGTCTGCACAGGCGCTTAGCTTCCTGGAAGACCAACTGGATGGTCGCGACTGGCTTGTCGGCAACCGTCCGACGATTGCCGATGTGGCGATGTACAGCTATGTGGCGCATGCTCCGGAAGGTAACGTGTCTCTCGATCCTTACCCCGCCGTTAGAGCGCTTCTGAAGCGCATTGAAAATCTGCCGGGTTTCGTGGCGATGCCAGCAACAAAGGTTGGCCTGGCTGCCTGACATAAGGACTTTCGGTCACTCTAAACTGGGTGACCGGCCCTTTTTTCCACGTGTGGGAGACAATCAGATGCTTAAGACTGACATCGGCTTTGTTGCAGACAGCGGACGGTCTCCCTTTCACAAGGGCGAGCAGCAAGTCCAGCAGCATATGGGGGAGCGTGATATAGAGCGCTGGGCAAAAGGCGCAATTCGTAACCATATGCCGGACCAACACCGCGAATTCTTTGAGGCTCAACCGTTTCTAATCGTTTCCGCGCGCGATCGGCAGGGCCGACCATGGGCGACCGTTCTGGAAGGCGATACCGGGTTCGTTGCATCGCCGGAGGCAACACGCCTTGATATTGACGCCTCGCCAACGCCTGGGGACCCGCTTGCAGAAGCTCTGAGAGCGGGAACGAATATTGGCATTCTGGGCATTGAGTTGGCCACCCGACGCCGCAACAGGGTCAATGGGCACGTTGTTGGAGGCACGGAAGGGCAACTGAATTTCGTCGTTGGTCAATCGTTCGGAAATTGTCCGCAATACATCCGTGAGCGCTCTTATTGGTGGCATGAAGGTCCGCTCGAGACCATGGTCCAGCGCGGGCAGGATCTGACACCGTCGCAAATCGACTGGATCCGAACTGCCGACACGTTTTTCATCGCAACAGGATACCAGGGGGAGGGCGAAGATCCCGCTTATGGGATGGATGCTTCCCATCGAGGCGGTGAAAAAGGTTTCGTGGAGGTGCTCGGCGATCGGAAAATCCGCTTCCCGGATTATGCGGGAAACAGGTTTTACAACACGTTGGGCAACATCGTGCAGGACGGTCGCGCCGGCTTCCTGTTTCTGGATTTCGCAAGCGGTAGTCTGCTACAGTTGACAGGGCGCGCAACGATTGACTTTGGATCCGACGACGTGCGCCGTTTTGCCGGGGCCCGCCAGCTTGTCACGTTGGACATAGAGGACGTTGTCGAAACGACGGCGGCTTTGAGGCTGCGCTGGCAGGCGGATGCGGAAAATGCCCGCTCATTGCGGTTGATTGAAAAACACCGGGAAAGCAAAGACGTGGTGTCCTTCCTGTTTGAGGCCCGCGATGGCGGCACTCTCGAGCCCTTCAGGGCGGGTCAGCATCTTCCCATTGAGCTGAAAATCCCGGGCTTTGATGAAAAAGTCCAGCGCACTTACTCGCTGTCGAATTCATCGAATGGGATGCACTATAGAATTTCCGTGAAACGGGAGACCAACGGGCTCGCTTCACGCTATCTGCACGATGCCTTGCAACCGGGAGCCATACTTGAAAGCCGGAAGCCCGCAGGTGATTTTATACTGCCAGATGATGACAGGCCGATTGTTCTTGTGAGTGCCGGGATCGGCATAACACCGATGCTCAGCATGGTGCATTGGCTGGTGGAAAGCGATGACAATCGGGCAAGCTGGTTCGTGCACGGGGCTCGCAATGGCGCACATCATCCGTTCAAACGCGATGTTGACCGGATTGCCAGCGAAAGCGGCAGCGTTTCGACGCTGACGTTTTACAGCAGGCCGAACGAAGGCGAGGAACAGGGGCGCGACTTCGATGTCGAAGGGCGTATTTCAGGTGAGGCCTTGAAGGCACTGGTTGCCCGAAATGACGTGCATTATCTGCTCTGCGGCCCGGCTGCCTTTCTGGCCGGGATACAGGCTGAACTCGAACATCTGGGAGTGCCAGAGGCCCTGATCCATTCAGAAACATTTTAGCACCTGAAACCTTGAGAAATGCTCGGATGGTTCAACCGTTGGAGACAAAGTCCACGTGAATGTGGTTGCCATCCGGGTCCCAGAGATTGAAGGCGACAAGATCAAGGCCAGGTGGCCCGGAGCGGCGGTATTCTTCACCACTG
This sequence comes from uncultured Roseibium sp., assembly GCF_947499295.1. Classification (GTDB taxonomy): domain Bacteria; phylum Pseudomonadota; class Alphaproteobacteria; order Rhizobiales; family Stappiaceae; genus Roseibium. The sequence goes on along the minus strand of NZ_CANMNP010000020.1, from coordinate 100,713 downwards.
TGCTGCAGGCGATGTTCGAATTCTTCAAGACCTGTCGCGGTAAATGCGAAATGCTCCAGTCTCAGCTCTTTTTCAGAGCCAACTGCATGATCGCCCTCAATTTCGACAAGGTGGACCACCGCCTGTTCGCCCGCATAAAGCCAGGCTCCTGCGAAGGGGAAATCGGGCCGGGGACCGGACATCAGACCAAGAACGCTTTCGTACCAGACAACCATGGTCTGGAGCTGCTTCGTTCTCAAGTTGACGTGGTCGAGCTTTTCAATCTGCATGGCGTCAATGTTTCCATTTGATGGAGCAACCAATCGAGGGGATCTGCTCAAGCGGACCGTTTCCGGTCTCTGCGACTTGTTTCATCGCTTCAAAAAGGTCTCGGCGCATGTCAATGCCCACGACATTCATGCGCGTTGCGTCCAAACGGCCGCGATATTGCAGCCCAAGGTTTTTGTCGAAGCCGAAAAAATCAGGAGTGCAAACCGCGCCATAAGCCTGCGCTACGGATTGGCTTTCGTCGTGCAGATACGGAAACGGAAAGCCCCGTGTTTCCGCGAGCCTTTTCATGTTGGCGAAATTGTCTTGCGGATAGGCGACCGGGTCGTTTGAGCAGATTGCAGCAACGCCAATGCCCATTGCCTTCAAATCCTGGGCATCGCGCACGATCTTGTCGAGGATCGCAAGTACGAAAGGGCAATGGTTGCAAATGAACATGACCAAGGTGCCGTTTTCATCCTTGAGGTCGTTGAGTTCATATGTCTTGCCATCAGTGCCCGGCAATTTGAATGCCGGGGCGGGCCAATTGAAGTCGCAAACCGGGGGAGAAAGCGCAGCCATGAAGTCCTCCATTAGACCGCAGGTACATAGCACAGAATTTTTCAGGTGAAGATACCTTTGCCGGTGCGGGGATTGGCCGTAGCGTGCCTGCCAAGCCCCGCACAACATGTCGGCTGGCTTTAGTCGATCAGGGTCATTTCGTTGAGGGTGAAATCGGCAACGGCACCTTCTGTGGCCTTCAAATACGCAGCAAGATGCGGCGCATTCATATGTGTCTGCCACAGCTCACGGCTTTCCCAGTTCTCGTAAAAGAGAAAATGTGCGGGATTTTCGTTGTCCTGATGCAGGTCGTAGTTGATGCAGCCGGTTTCAGCGCGCGTAATTTCGATCAGTTTCAGCAACTCGGCTTTCACCAGGTCAATTTGATCCGGGTTAGCCTTGATATTGGCGACAATTGTCAGTCGGGACATGTTTGATCTCCTGTTTGGTGTTCGTCAGTGCCGCTAACCTATTCACTTGACATTCACGGATAAAGAGGCATTTTTCGATTTCATAATCCGGAAATGCCGAGTAATGCTGCTTGATAACATCGCCCTGTTCGTGAAAATCGTTGAGAATGGCAGCCTGGCTGCCGCGGCAAGGCAAACAGGCTTGTCGCCGACGACAGTATCGGAACGTCTTTCAGCGCTGGAAACGCACTATGGCGTCGCTCTGCTTAACAGGACAACCCGTTCTTTGAGCCTGACCGAAGAAGGCCGCACACTCATGCTTGGTGCGCGCCAGCTGCTGGACGAGGCAGCCGATCTTGATGGCCGTATTAGACTGGGAGCTCAAAACCTTTCCGGTCTTATCCGTCTAAGTGCGCCGCTCGACCTTGGCCGGACACTCGTTTCAGAAGCCATTGCGGCATTTCAGGCCGAACATCCCGGCATCTCCATCGATCTGCATCTTTCAGACGGATATGCCGATATTGTCGGTCTCGGCATTGATCTGGCTGTCCGGTTCGGCGAAATCGGGGACAGCACTTTGCGCGTCCGTGCACTTCCGGCAAGGCCGAGGCTGGTATGCGCGTCACCGTCCTATGTCGAAAGAAGAGGGGCGCCGTTAAAACCAAGCGATCTGCGACAGCACACATGCATCCTCATGCGTTTCGGTCAATCGATAGACAATGTCTGGAAATTCATCTCAGGGGATGAAAAGCAATCGGTGCGTGTTGACGGCTCGCTGACTGCCAATGATGGTGCCCTCGTGCGCCAATGGGGCCTGGAAGGCCGCGGCATTATGCTGAAGTCTGAATTTGACGTCACGAGTGACATCCGATCCGGCAGGCTTGTGAGGCTTTTGCAGGAACACGAAACACCAAAACAGCCGCTTCAGATGCTCTTTCCACCCGGGCGTTCGCAATCACACCGAGTGAAAGTCTTTGCCGAGTACCTTGCAACAAGTTTCAAGGCATTTGAATAGGACGAGGGTGACTTAGCAACTCGATCTTTTTCACTGAATTTCAAATTTCTGCTTGCGCTGAAAAGCAAACGGGCGCATACACGCCTCGCCCAAATTCGCACGTGCCCGAGGCCGTTCATGGGATGCTGAAACAGGACATCTCTTAAGGGGTCACTGCCAGGAAAACCGCCAAGGGGCGGGGCAGACAAGATCCGGACGGCTTAAAGCAACGACGTAAGAGGGCTTTTTTGGTCTCGGCCGGGGTTTCCAATCTCCGGTGTCACTGAAGAGGCACTTGTTACATCATTGCCCGACGTGCGGCTCGGTATTCCCGATCCAATCAACGGCATTCCCGACGCGGGAAAGCATTGCACTGTTTCCAGTTGCGCTGCCCAACCGTCGCTGCGTCCAACCCGGCCTCCGGTTCCATCCCGGAGGAGGCCCGGTGCGTCACGCAGCACCCTGCGACGTGAACCTGCGGAGCGCTGAAAGATCGCGCGTATCCGCAGCCTTGATTGAAAGGGGAGCCCCCCAAATGAGCGAGCGAATCCGCGAATTTCTGCGACGACGCGACCAAGACGGCCCTTGTGTGGTTGTTGACCTGGATGTTGTGCGCGAAAACTTCCAGGCCTTTGCCAAATCTTTGCCCGACACGTCCGTCTATTACGCGGTCAAGGCAAACCCTGCACCGGAAATCCTGTCATTGCTGGAAAGCCTCGGATCGTCCTTCGACTGTGCTTCGGTCGGCGAGATCGAAATGGTTCTGGCAACAGGTGCTGCATCCGAGCGTATTTCTTACGGCAACACCATCAAGAAGGAGAAGGACATTGCGCGCGCTTACCAACACGGTGTCCGGCTCTTCGCTGTCGACTGCGTCGAAGAAGTGGAAAAAATTGCCCGCGTTGCCCCAGGCTCCAAAGTTTTCTGCCGGGTCCTGTGCGACGGAGAGGGAGCCGAGTGGCCATTGTCCCGCAAGTTCGGTTGCGACCCGGAGATGGCGCCCGACGTGCTTGAACATGCACACAGGCGGGGTCTTCAGGCCCATGGTGTCTCCTTCCACGTCGGTTCCCAGCAAGCGAACCTCAACGCTTGGGATTTCGCTCTTGCCATGGCGGCGAAAGTCTTCCGGGAAATGGCGCATCGCGGTGTCGAGCTAAAGATGGTCAACATGGGTGGCGGATTTCCTACCCGTTACCTGAAGGATGTTCCCGGTGTCCCAAGCTATGGCGACGCCATTTTCCATGCGCTGACGAAGCACTTCGGCAACCGTCTGCCTTCGACAATCATAGAACCGGGCAGGGGCATGGTCGGCAATGCCGGCATGATCGAGGCTGAAGTCGTTCTGATTTCGCGTAAATCAGCACAAGATGAAACCCGCTGGGTTTATTTGGACATTGGCAAGTTCCACGGTCTGGCTGAGACTATGGACGAGGCCATCCGATATCCGATCCGGACACCGCATGACGGAGACCGGACCACGCCTTGCGTCCTTGCCGGTCCCACTTGCGACAGCGTTGATGTTCTCTATGAAAAAGATCCCTATGAGCTGCCGGTCAGCCTATGCATTGGCGACAAGGTTCTGATCGAAGCGTGCGGGGCCTATACCACGACGTACTCTTCGGTTGGTTTTAACGGTTTCGCGCCGCTTGCGTCCTTTGTTATCTGACTGACTGCGCTATCGTGTTTCTTCATCAGCACGGTCTGTTCTTCTAGTGCAAGAGCAGGCCGGGCTGGTTCCTTTCAAGTATGTGTTGCCCGTAATCTCGTGATCCAAGACGGCCGGCGCGAACTGTGTTTGCCTAATAATTGGCGTTTCAGACTTGAAATTTCAGGGAAAAACCGTCAAGTCCTGAGAAAAGTGCAATCAGTGCGCTTTCATGCCACGTTCTCGTCTGATGTTGCTGACACAACGCTGAGACGAAACGAAGAGATTTGGAGTTTTGAGAATGACCGATGATACCAAAGGCGGCGCCCCGAAGAGCCGGACGACAAAAGCTGCCGCCAAACCTGCTGCACGACGCACGACCGCAGCAAAAGCACGGTCAACCAAAACAGCTGTCGACAAGGCGGCAACAAATAAATCTCCTGCGCGCAAACCTGCTGCAGCCAAATCATCCAATACCAAGCAAACCGCGAAGCCTGCAGCAGCAAAGCAACCTGCCAAACAGGCTTCCCCAAAGCCAACTGCGGCCGCAAAGACGCCGTCTTCCAAAGCCGCCGGTGTGAAGACGGCGGCCGCGAAGCCAGCAGCAGCCAGGAAAGCCGCAGCAGCACCGAAACCGACGGCCGCCAAAGCCTCTGAAACAAAGGCAGCCGGTTCCAAAACCAACGCATCCAAAACTGGAGCCAGCCGAAAGCCGGCAGCACCAAAGGCAGCAGCGACCGAAGCTTCATCAAAACGGGCAAACGCCTCTGGGACGACTGCTGCACGGCAGCCTGCGCGGGCCAAAGCAGGTGCTGGAACGTCAGGTGTTCAGAAAAAGACTGCGGCGGCCAATACCGCGGCAACCAAGCGTGCGGCGGCCAAGCCAGCCGCGACAAAGGCTGCAACAGCAAACAGGGCCACAAAAGCGCGAGCCGGTTCGCCAAAGGTAACCAGTAGGTCAAAACCTGCAGCGACAAAGCAGAGCGTTGCAAAAGTGGCAGCTGCCGCAAAGCCTCAAACCGCTAGACCTGCAGCAACAAAGGCGGCAACTGCGATTTCAAAAACGGCCAAACCAGTCAGCGTAAAGCCAGCGGCGACCAAGCCGACGACAGCCAAGCCGACGACAGCCAAGCCGACGACAGCCAAGCCTTCCAGCTCCAGACCCGCTGCTGCAAAGCCGGCAAGCACCAAGCCAGCCTCGGCAAAACCGGTCACTGCAAAGAAGGCGAGCGCAAGCAAGTCGGCCGCCAAATCAGCCGCACCACGAAAGACTGTCGCCAAAAAAGTCGCCCCTCGGCCGGCTGCAACCGCCAAGAGCTGGCCGGTGCATGGAACTATTTCAGGTCCCGTGGTGATGATTGGGTTGGGATCGATCGGTAAGGGGACCCTGCCATTGATCGAGCGGCATTTCAATTTCGATAAGAACCGGTTCACTGTGATTGACCCGGTGGACACAGACGCCAAACTGGTGACAGATCGTGGCTACAAATTTCAGAAAACGGCTTTGACGCCAAAGAACTACAAAGACGTTCTCACACCGCTGCTGAGCGAAGGCGAGGGACAGGGCTTTGTAGTCAATCTGTCCGTTGATACGTCATCGCTCGACCTGATGAAGCTGTGCCGCAAGCTTGGAGTGCTCTATATCGATACAGTGGTCGAGCCGTGGCCCGGGTTTTACTTCGACGACACGGCAACGGCAGCCGATCGCACCAATTATGCCCTGCGCGAAACTGTGCGCCGGGAAAAGAAGAAGAAACCTGGTGGAACGACCGCCGTTTCCTGCTGTGGTGCAAACCCGGGGATGGTGTCCTGGTTCGTCAAAAAGGCTATTGTCGATGTAGCAACTGAAACCGGTGTCAAATTCAAGGAGCCCAAGTCAAAGAAAGACTGGGCGAAATTGATGAAAAAGACCGGGGTCAAAGGCATCCACATTGCTGAACGCGACACACAACGTGCCAAGGAACCGAAGCCTGCAAATACATTCTGGAACACCTGGTCTGTAGAGGGGTTTCTGTCAGAAGGGTTTCAACCGGCCGAACTCGGGTGGGGAACGCACGAGACCTGGAAGCCTAAAAACGCCAAAAGCCATAGGAAGGGCTGCAATGCAGCTATCTATCTGGAGCAGCCAGGTGCCAATACGAGGGTCAGAACCTGGTGTCCAACACCCGGAGCTCAGTTCGGCTATCTGGTAACCCACAACGAAGCCATTTCAATCGCCGACTATTTCACGCTGGAGAATGGCAAAAGGGTCAGCTACCGGCCGACCTGTCACTACGCTTACCACCCAGCAAATGACGCAGTGTTGTCGCTTCATGAGCTTTTTGGCGCCGCCGGCAAGATCCAGGACAAATTGCATGTCCTAGAGGAAAACGAACTTCAGGACGGGATCGATGAGCTTGGCGTTTTGCTCTATGGGCACAAGAAGAACGCTTATTGGTACGGTTCCCAGCTGTCGGTAGAGCAAACGCGCAATCTGGCACCTTATCAGAATGCCACTGGTTTGCAGGTGACGTCGGCCGTGATTGCCGGGATGGTCTGGGCTCTGGAAAATCCGCATGCTGGTATCGTTGAAACCGACGAGATGGACTACAAACGCTGCCTTGCGATCCAGCTTCCCTACCTTGGTCCGGTCAAGGGATACTACACCGACTGGACGCCGCTCGATAACAGGCCGGGTTTCTTTCCCGAAGATATCGACCCGAATGACCCCTGGCAGTTTCGCAACATTCTGGTTCGCTAGAAGTTCTCGGGCTGGACTACGGGGTTCCTGTCGAGCACAGGAGCCTCGTCCGCCTGTAGAGGCTGGGGGAAATTCAGATTTCTTTCGTAAATTTAATGATTTGCGGCAAACCAATTAACTCCTCCAAACCAGAAATCGCCACAATTGGTTCCCAACTGCCGCGCGGCGCAGATCGATCTTTTCTGATGCCATGCGATCTTTTCTGTCGGGATTTCCAACTCGAAGTATGCGGAAAGAACGGCACCAACAAAACATTGAAAGGTTGGGCCATGAGTATGTACGTCACCTTGGGGATTTTGTTGTTGACGACAGTCATCTTCTCAGCAGTCGTTCTTGGCTATTTCCTGGCGTCGAAGTCTTTTCAGTCGGAAAACCGTTCTGGAGACGGCGGTGTGCTTCTGATTGCAGGCGGTCTTTTCATTGCCTTCACGGCAAGCTTCATCGAGATATTCGACTTTGCTTTCCGATTGCCGTTTTCTGAATATGTTGACCTTGGAATTGGTCTGGCTTCAGTTGTTGCGGCTGTACTCGCAGCACAGGCAGTCTTTGCTGTTTTCAGTCGCAACGCTTCCGTGCCGGTACCAGCTTCGAAGGACTGGGGCCGCTAAGATCAGGCTTTTTGCGGAAGTGTCCCCTGTGAATAGGGAAGCACTTCCGCAGAGCGCCTTTAACCGCCAAGTTTCGCAACACCGAGCGGGACCTCGAATTTGCGACACCATACATAGACTTCGTTGTATTTCGAGACATCGATACCACCGCGCAAACGGTAGGACTGTTGGCCTTTTAACTTCTTCAAGGCTCCGAGATCCGTGTTTGGATCGTATCGCCCGTTCCGTCCAAGTCCTATGCGGGCGTCCGGGGCACCATCAAAGGTGAAATCTCTCTGCAAGACGACGCGGCTGCCGGACAGCTCCGCATGCCCCGTCGTCACATGACGGCTTTTTCCCTTGAAGCGCCCGGATCTGGCGCGATCCTGCGCAAGAGCGGGAAGAGACGCGGTGGCCGTGGCTACCGCCATCCCGGCAGACAGTGACAAGAAGTGCCGACGGTTCAACATGAGACGTGTTCCTTTTCATCAAGACGAGTTTTATCGGCGCAGATGAAGGTTCCCGCCGCTGCTTGATGAGGTGGCGCTTGAGGCATTTCGATTGAAGGCCCTGCGTGGTCAACCAACGTCACATCAGGGCGAGGATCAGGTGATATGGCTGAGAATGCAGACCTACCTGACGTTGCGTAATAGGTTGTATTTTGAAATTTTATTTATCAAAGGTTGCTGATTGTCTTTGAAGTGATCTAGTCTCTTCAAGTAGCTTATTTGTTTTTACACTACTTTAGGTGATCGGTAATGGCATCGGTCAAGCATTCATTTTCTGGAACACTTCGTGGCCTCGATGTAAGACCCGACCGGGTTGATTTCAGGGATCGTCCCTATCGCCCGCCTTTGACGTTCCTGCCGCCACAGTATCCGCCGGAAGAGCTGGCGGAGCAGTTTCTGCCGAGATTTCTCGAAGACGGATACATATTGAACCAGGGCTCAGAAGGGGCGTGCACAGGCTTTGGCCTGGCGGCTGTCATCAACTATGTCTTTTGGGAACGTTACTTAGAGGAAACCGAGCGCGGCAGAGCCGCTGAAAAGCCTCACCTTGTGAGCGAGCGCATGCTCTACAACAATGCCAAACTCTATGATGAGTGGGACGGCGAGGACTACAGCGGATCAAGTTGCCGGGGGGCCATGAAAGGCTGGCACAAACATGGTGTCTGCCGGAAAGACCTGTTTCCCTATGACGACAGCAAGTTTGTGCCGCCCAAGGCGGGCTGGGAAATTGACGCGATCGAACGCCCGCTGGGTGCCTATTACCGCGTGGATTCACGTTCTATAGCCGACATGCAGGCCGCGATCGTTGAAACGCATGCAATCTATGCTTCTGCCAAAGTACATGACGGCTGGAGCCTCAAGACGTGCGCGTCGCTGCAGAAGGCGGTCATTCAACGAACCAGTGACAAGACAACAGGGGGGCACGCCTTCGCACTGGTTGGCTATAACCGCTATGGCTTTATCGTGCAGAATTCCTGGGGACCGGACTGGGGTTACAAGGGTTTTGGACTGCTGCCTTACAAGGATTGGGTGGACAACGGCTTCGATGCCTGGGTCGCGGTCGTCGGCGCCCCTGTTGAGGTCGATCAGGTCGCCGTCGTCAAACCCAGTGCCCCACTTGCCAACCTCCCAGTGTCTGAGCAAGCAATCGGTACGTCAGCCGGGTCCGGCCTGGAGGCGGTCCAAAGATGGAGTGAGGCAAAGACCTATCGTCACTCGGTTGTGAGCGGCAATGACGGACGGCTGTTGCGCCGGTTACCGGAAGCAGCCGATGCACATGACGGACTTGCCGTCGTGTTTAAAAACGTTCGGCAGTTGCTAGAAGACAAGCAGGTACGCAAACTCGTCTTTTTTGCGCACGGCGGCCTGACCGGGGAAGACAGAGCGGTTAAGCACGCGCAAAAGCTTGGCCCCTGTTTTGAAGCCAACGGAATTGCACCTGTGTTCTTCGTCTGGAAAACGGGATTGGCGGAGAGCCTGAAATTTATCGGGGAAGATCATTTCAGGCGTTTTGCCACAGACCTGTCAGAGGGGCCGGGGCGTGCAGGGAGTGAGGGGCTGTTCGATGTCTTGAAGGAGAAGCGGGACAGGACATTCGAGCTCGCCGCCCGCCAATTGGTGGGCCGTGCGGTCTGGGGCCAGATGAAGCAGAATGCAGCTTCGGCTGCACTCGGCGAAGGCGCGATCCGCCAGGTCAGTAGACATGTGCGCACTCTTTTGAACGATTTTCCAGACCTTGAGATGCATATGGTCGGACACTCTGCCGGATCCATCTGGCTTGGACACTTCCTGGAAGACCTCAGGCAGCGAAAACTTGGTGACAAGAAAAAGCCGCCTGTGAAGACAGTGACGCTTTGGGCACCAGCATGCACCATTGCTTTTGCCGGTCGTTACTATGGGCACAACACCGAGAAACACGTCATTGCGGATGGTGGCCTCCATGTCGATCTCTTGAATGACGAGTTGGAGAGGGCTGATTTCGTCGGCAAGGAACAGCTTTACGGCAAATCTATTCTCTATCTGGTCAGCCGGGCGCTCGAGGATGACCACAAGACTCCGCTGCTGGGTCTGGAATGGGCCTTGAAGGACAAGTTCAAGGAAGCCTTCGAGAAGGACATTTTTGCAGGGGTTACCAGGAAGTCCGCTGAGGACTGGGTTGCGCAACTAAAGCGCATCAATGCCTCCTTCAGTGTTCTTGAGCACCGCGAAACCACGAACGGGCTCGCTGAAATCCCGGTGCGTCACGGATCATTCGACAACGACACAACAATAAACACAGAGATGCTGAGGCGCATTCTCGGCGCTGAGCCCAAAGTTATCATCAAAGATTTGGCCACCCATTCATTTTAGAGCAAAGGGAGAGCTCGACATGCCTGTTTCAAAGGAAAAGCCCGACCTAAAGAATTATCTCGAAACACTGCTTTCAAGCGGTGATCTTGCTGAATTGGCCGACCAGCCCGAAGAGACGCTGCGCATGGGCGGTGGCATGGACGAAGGCCCGGCCGGGGCCGATGACGAGCGGGCAAAAGCTCATGCGGCCGTTGAAAAACTGGCCCGCGGTCAAGACCTCGACCGAGAAGAAGCTTTCCTGATTGAAGCGATTATCGTACCCGACAAACGTCCGGCAATTGTTGTGACCAATGGGGCCTATAACGTCCAGCACAAGGACTGGCTGCATTTCAATACGAATGAGACCATCCGGCGAAATATTCTTAAGACCTTGCCGGCTGCTGGACGGATTGAACTCCCGGACCATCCCTATCTGCCGTATGGCGGCACAGGCTTTCTGGTCGCAGATGATCTGATCATGACCAACCGCCATGTAGCCGAGCTATTTGCAACGGGACTAGGTGAAAAAGGTTTGGCTTTCCGGCCAGGTCAGACTGCAGGGATCGATTACAAGCAGGAAGCGGGATCTGCTGAGAGTGCGTTTGCGAAAGTAATCGGTATACGAATGATCCACCCGCACTGGGATATGGCATTGTTGCAGCTGGAAGGGTCCCCGGAAGGTGTCGACCCATTGCTTTTGTCCATGCAGGAACCGGAGGACCTTGAAGGCCGAGAGATTTCTCTGGTCGGCTACCCGGCGTTTGATCCGCGCAACGATGCAGCGGTTCAGAACCGTGTCTTCAAGGGCATTTACGACGTCAAAAGACTGCTGCCCGGTTTTTTGAAAAGCCGCCGGGAAATCCTCAGTTACGGTGATCAGGTCAATAGCGTTACGCATGACGCAAGTTCGCTCGGTGGCGCATCTGGCAGTCTCGTCATGGATGTCATCACTGGCGACATTGTCGCGCTCCATTTTGCCGGACGATACAAGGACGCGAACTTTGCGGTTCCAACCTATGAACTGTCTCGTGATGACAAGGTTGTGGGTGCGGGTCTTGAATTTGGGGAAGATGCGCTCAGCAACATCGAAGACCCCAATCCGTGGTCGTCAGATTGGAGGCAGGCAGATGGGATTGCCGAAAGCGCTTCGGTAGCTCCGTCACTGGACAGTGGCGGTGGTACAATCCAGACACCCGTTCAGACCGCAGGGCCCGGCGGCTCGAGCCGTTGGACCATCCCGATCACGATAGACGTTCAGATAGGAGCTGCATCTTTGGTCGGCGCGCAAACTTCTGCTGCAATATCTGCCGGGCCGCCGCTGGTGGCTCCGGCCATCGAACGCATGGTCGAACCCAAGCATGATGACGACTATACCAACCGTCCAGGCTATGACCCGTCCTTCATCGGTCTTGATGTTCCCGTGCCAAAGGTGACCGATATGGACCGGGTTTCAAAACTTGACGATGGGTCTAACCTTCTGAAGTATTATCATTTTTCGATAATTATGGACAAACTTCGACGTATGCCACTTGTCACCGCGGCCAATGTCGACACGCGTAAATCCAGCCTGAAACCCGAACCTGGACGCAAATACAATCGGAAGGCCCTAAACGGCTTCACGTCCGACAATGATCGCGAGAAGTGGTTTGCCGACCCGAGGATACCCGGTGACCATCAACTGCCGGACAGGTTCTTTAACAAAGACCGGAAAGCGTTTGACAAAGGCCATGTGGTCCGGCGCAACGCGGTGGTGTGGGGACGGACATACGAGGAGGTTCAACTCGCAAACGGAGACACGTTCCACTCCACGAACTGCACGCCGCAGGTCAAGGGGTTCAACAGATCCCGGGAAGGTGGTGAATGGGGTCAACTTGAAAATCACATCTTCAAGCAGGCAAAGACCGAAAAGCTCTGTGTGTTGGCGGGGCCCGTTCTCAAGGCCGAAGACCCGATTTTCACCGGTGTAGATGATGATGGTGTCACGAAGGTCCGCATCCCGCAGTCCTACTGGAAGGTTGCGGTCGCCAATGCGGACGGAGAACTTCAGGCCTTTGCTTTTCAGCTTGAGCAGGACTTGAGTGATGTTGCGTTCGAATTCCAGCTTACCCAGAAATGGAAAGCCCGTCTGATTTCGTTGAAAGATCTGGAAAAGATCCTTGCCATCGTCAAGTTCGACAAGGTTCTTCACGCCGCCGATCAGGCTGGGACCGGGGCAGGTGAAGCGGTTTGCGCAGATGCCGGAATTGGCTGACCATGATCGCATCCAGACTTGATTTCGAGCCTCACGGGCGTTCAGTATCTTTAGAAAACGGGCACCCATCGACTTTTACACGGCAAGCTCAATTGAAACCGTGCCTGTGACTGGACGCGGGCATGGTTAGTGCCTAAGTCAGGTTTTCTTCGGCATTTTGACAGGCGATGTGCCGGCTGCGGTCGATAGGGGCGAAATTCAGATGAGTGGTGTGTCCGAAGCGCGTAAACAGCGTGCTCGAATGTTCATACTGGGGTATCCGTTCGCCCTCATATTTTTCGCATTCGTTCTGAACCTGTTTGCATTCGGTGTTCAGCCTGCTGAAATCGGGCTGCCGTCCGCCGGGGTGCTGACTGCGTTCATTGTGTGTGCAGCGCTACTCCTTGCCAATCATACTTGGTTGATGACAGCGACCGAGCTGACCAGAGTTCGATTTGGACTGCATGCAACGCCCGAAGAATGGGAGGCGAGCGCCAACGCGCCCGAACAGGTTCCGCAAATTGGTTGGCAGGAGCTCGAACGTCATCACAATGCGCATCGCAACGCTACGGAAAATTCGGTCTATTTTGTTCTTTTGGCAGCGATTTTCAGCCTGGTGTCACCGCCGCTTGCGGCCTGTTGGGTCTGGGTCGCTGGTTTTGCTGTGGGGCGCTGTGGCCACAGCTGGTGTTATCTGGCTGGTCGAGACGGTCTGAGGGGGCTCTTCATGAGTGTCAGTCTCTTGAGCCTCTACGGTCTGGCAACTTACCTGATGACCGCAATGATGATGACTTTCTGAACGCCATTCCGCCTGAAGTCGTGTTGGATGAGGGCAGGGCGCTGCTATGCCAGCAGGCGCACCACGACAAGGGGTTCCGATCTTCCCTTTATCTTGCGGGAGCCGATGGGCTCCAGAGCGACCTCATCACCAAGTCTTTTTGTGATTTCTTCAGAAGCAAGGATGATCACATCCGCCAAGGGATCGATTTCCTTGCCCAGGCTTTCCAATCGCGAGGCAGCGTTCACAGTGTCTCCAATAACCGTATAGTTGACGCGTTCGGATGCCCCGATATCGCCGACCACCAGCGGCCCGAGATGCAGACCAATACGTACACGAACCGGTTGTTCGCCCCGCATTGCACGGGCTTCATTGTCTTTGCGAATGGCGCCGACCATGCCGAGAGCCGCGCGTGCAGCCGGTTCGGCAGGATTATCCAACCGTTCCGGCGCTCCCCAGAACGCCATGACACTGTCGCCGATATACTTGTCGATCGTACCATCCTGCCGGGTGATTTCCTCGCCGAGAAGTGACAGGTGATGATTGACGAATTCTGCCGTTTCACTGGCTGACATGCCCTCTGAGGCAGACGTGAAACCCGCAATGTCAGTAAACAATACCGCAAGCTCACGTTCCTCCGGTGGCGCTTCCGCCCGGCCCTCGCTCAAGAGTTTGCGCACCAGCGTCTTGGGAACATAGCGATTGAAGGCCTTCAACCCACCGACCATTGCGTTGAAGCCTTTTGACAGGTCATCCAGTTCCTTGATGACACTGGCGGGCAATGGTTCAACCGCATTCAAGTCGAGATTGGCAACGTCCTTCGCTGCGCCGGATGCGCGCCGCATGGGAAGCGCGATGCGTTTGGCCAGCAGGACTGCACCCAGCAATGAAAGCATTAGCAGACCAGTGCCAACCGCGACGGCGGTTACCAGCTGGTGTAGCGGTTGATCGAGAAACTGGGCAGGGAAGTGCACGCCGATACGCACGGGAAGCCCTTGGAGATTGTCGTTCTTATTTTCGATGATGACGAAGCGTTTGATGCCTTCATCGTCGTAGCCAACATGAAGATCCAGGTCATCGGCGATATCGAACGAGGCGTTGTTCAGCTTCGGCATCTCCTCAAAGTGTTTCAGGAAATCATCCGGAACGTGTTTGACATGGAGGAGTGGCGTTCCTGCGCTGAGGTCATCAAATTTCTTGTGCAAGTCAGGATGCGCGATGACCTCGTGTGTGTTTTCTCTCAATAGGAAAACCGTGATGTCGTCGGTTGAAATATGCCAGGCAATCTCGGAAATTCTTTCCAGCGAAGTGCCAATGAGCATCGTGCCAATGTGGCGTCTTTCCTTGTAAAGCGGCTGGGTGAACACGAAATAGGTGTGCTCCCGGTTCGGCATGTAGACTGCTTCGCTCCAGAAAGCCTCCGTTTGCTTCGCCGCGCGCTCGATCATGGGCATGAGAATGGGGATCTCTGCAGCAAGATCGACTTCACCGCCTAGCAGCGTGCCGTCAGCATCGCCTCTGTCGACATCAACCCCTTTTCCCGTGGGATCGACCAGAACCATGAACGAGACCTGTTCCAGCGGCGCAAGCGCACCGTAGAGGTAGACGATCGGCAATTCGGGTTTGTCAAAGGAAAGTTCGTTTCGCTCTGCCGAGACCCTTGAATACTCGGCTGTCAAGGTCACGGCATAAAGCTGCTCGACAAAGGCGAGCTCGGCTGAATCCATGCCAATGTCGACAAGCTCACCACCAAGTTGTCGCACAACTTTCGAGGACGTTGTGGCCTGGATAATCAAGATGGCAGCCGCAGTCACCAGAACGAATGAGCCGATCACGGTCGCCAAAGTCGGTGTGATGAAAAGTTTTCTACGCTGCGACACTGTTTGCCCCGAATCCCTGCTTTCATTGTCTTTTCGCAGATTGACGACGACAAGTGAACGCGATCAGTCAGCCAATATCAAATGCGGCCCGGGTTGCGGTCTCAGGTGCGTGAAAACGGGATTGCAAAGAAAAGACCCGCGGAATGGTGCCGCGGGTCTGAAACTCAAGTCGATTGATGCATCAAAAGCATCAGGTTGTTTTGGCCGGCTCGGGTTCATCGAATGTGTGCCCGTAATCAACCGCAATCTCGTAATCGGGATCTTCCAAGACGGAGACTTCAACAAGGTTGCCCGCCTTGTCTAGCAGACGCTGGCAATCCGGAGACAGGTGCCTGAGATGGAGGCGCTTGCCGACAGCCTCATATTTCGATGCCAGCGCGTCGATTGCTTCCAGGCCGGAATGGTCAACCACACGGCTGTCGATAAAGTCGACAACCACATCGTCGGGATCGTTTTGCGGATTGAACAGGTCAACAAAACCGGTCGTGGAACCAAAGAAGAGGGGACCCGACAGGCGATAGACCTTCCATCCTTCCTTGCTCTTGCCGATGCGGGCACTGATGCGGCTTGCCGCGTTCCAGGCATAGGCGAGAGCTGAAATGATGACGCCAACGACAACGGCAACCGCAAGGTCGGCATAGACCGTTACGCCGGTCACGATGACCATCACCAGTGCGTCTGTCAGAGGAATCTTGTGAACGATCTTCAAGCTGGCCCAGGCAAATGTTCCGATTACGACCATGAACATTACGCCTACGAGGGCAGCGACAGGAATTTGCTCAATCAGCTGAGACGCGACAACGATGAATGACAGCAGGAAGAGGGCTGCTGCAATGCCCGAAATGCGGGTGCGCGCACCGGACTTCACGTTGATCATCGACTGGCCGATCATGGCACAACCGCCCATGCCGCCGAAGAAACCCGTGACGACATTCGCTGTACCCTGGGCAAGACATTCCTTGGAAGCGCCGCCTTTCGTGTTCGTCAAGTCAGCGACAAGGTTCAGTGTCAGCAACGATTCAATCAGGCCAATCGCCGCCAGAATAACGGCATAGGGCAGGATGATCTGCAGCGTTTCCAGCGTCAGCGGAACCATCGGAATGTGAAACGCGGGCAGGCCGCCTGAAATGGAGGCAAGGTCGCCAACAGAGCGGGTGTCCAGATTAAAGCCAAGCACCAGTGCCGAGACTACCAGAATGCCGGCAAGGGGGGCTGGAAACGCGGTTGTGACTTTCGGCAAGAGCCAGATCACGACCATGGTCAGCGCTATCAGTCCAAGCATGAGGTAGAGCTGTGAGCCGGTCATCCATGTCAGACCACCAGCGCCATCCGGAACCTTGAATTGCCCGAGCTGCGCCAGAAAAATCACGATTGCCAGTCCGTTGACAAATCCGAGCATCACCGGGTGCGGTACCATGCGGATGAATTTGCCCCATTTCAGCAGACCGACACCCAATTGGAGGATGCCCATCAGCACGACAGTGGCGAACAGGTATTCAACACCGTGCTGGGCGACCAAGGAGACCATGACGACGGCAAGCGCACCGGTTGCACCGGAGATCATGCCAGGACGACCGCCGAAGCAGGCCGTGATCAATCCGACGAAGAAAGCAGCGTAAAGACCGACGAGCGGATTGACGCCGGCAACGAAGGCAAATGCAACGGCTTCCGGAACCAGAGCCAGCGCGACGGTCAGGCCTGCTAGCAGTTCGGTCTTGATGCGCGAGGCATCAAGTTTTGTCGATTTCACAGGCGCAATGGCCTCGGCACGTGCGGACAAGACATGCTCCACTTTGTATTTGTTTGCTGGTGAAGGTCTGACTTGGCCGAGTACGGCAAGATTATTGACCTAAATCAATTTAGGGCGTTGTAGTCGATTTTCCGCAATGCAGCAAGGCTGTGTGGGGATAGCAGCCATGCAGTTATCCAGCCATGGAAAGGTCCGATCATAAGACTTCACGCTCTGTTGCCCCAATTGCCGGCCGACATTGCTGAGGTAAGTGCTTCCGTAGACCGACTAATTCTTGGTCATCACTAAACGGGAATGTCTTTGAAAGACTTTCGATTTCTGCCGGGCATGTCACACCTTTATGTGGGATTTCCGGTCTTCATGTCATCTAATGGATTTGTACCGGGGGTGTTCGCGGCGATGTAGACAATTCTTCAGGCGAGCAAAGGCACCCAGAACAGATCTGATTCTGAATTTTCGACGCTATTGAGCAAGAACGCAGACAACCGGAATGTTTGGCAACGTTCTGGGCGCATCCTTTTCTTCGAAGCTCTTTCGGATGACCTCGCGGCGCTTCAAAGAACGTGCGTCGTTGTCGGCAAGAAAGCAAAGATACATCGTGGCTCCCTTTTTCATGCCGAAGCTGGCAGATGCGGTACTGCTGACCGCGAAGGGTTCATATCCCGCAGTTGCCAGGTCGGACACATAGACGAAGTCGCTTTCGCCGGCCTCCTGGGAGGAGACGACCTGCGCAGAACCTAAGATCAGGATGATCGCCAGCAGTGTTTTCAAGGAATTCACTTTTTCTCCGAAAATCCTGAACCGGATCACATTTCCAATGAACCAGTTGCGATGCAATTTTCAAGGCGTATCCAAACCTTCTAACGATGGCCTGGCAGTATAACAGCCCCGACATCGGCCCATCTTAACGACGGGCTCTGGTCCTTGTTACTGCTGGGCCGCAGGACGGCCGGGATTTGAAGCCTGGCCCTGAGTCCCGCCCAAGCTGGCACCCAGTAGGGCAGCCGCACCGGCAAAGCCGCTGTCGCCGCCCACAACAGTGTTCGGGACCAGTTTGCCAACCAGCCCGACAAGTTCCGGTTTGCGTTCCAGAGACGTCAGCAGTTTTTCAAGAGCTTGCAGAAGCGCAACGCGGTCCTGGCCAAGCACATCCACCTGAGCCCGCTGCCCTCTGGCAAGTTCCTCCAGATATTGCCGTTCAGCCCGGCCAAGCGCTGCGCGTTCCTGTTCACGCTGGTTGGCAACCTGAACGGCAATTTGCGCTTCCACCAGTCTCGGCTGCTCATCCGCAGTAGATCGGGCCTGCTCGGTCTCGATGCGTTTTTGCTGGGCGTCGGTCTCACGCTCGTATGCGTTCGATAGCTGATCGGCGAGCTGAACGCGCAGGCGTGAAACCAGCAGTTCCGGCGGGATTGCAGGTTCTCCCAGACGGATCTCCCTGATGTCGACCCCGGCCTTGTTGCCTTCCACCTTGATCTGTTGCTCGATTGTCTGTTCGAGAGCGTCCCGGTTTTCGATCAGGTCCAGCACCCGGGTCGGCCGGAGGGTATAAGTTTGCGGATCCGTGGCCGTTCCGTCCGCATTTTTGTCGGGGACCCTGATGGAAGCACCGGCGACATTTCGCACAATTGAGCGGATGGCGGGTGTCAGGATCCGGTTTTCAATTTCTCCCAGACCACCGACTGACCCGACAACAACCGGAGCATTGGAAGGATCAACCTGCACCAAAGCCCTGAGTTCAAGCGGGATGTCCCATCCCTCCACCTTGACGAAGACAGCCCTGTCGGCGGCATCCTCAGGTATCCGTTCCTGAACGGAGCGTTCGTTTTGTTGAATATTGCCTTGCTGGTCGACGGATAGATCGATGATCCTTTTTGTGTATCCGCCCTTGTATTCCCAGGTCTGAACGCGTGTATCTACAAGAGTAACTTCATACGCCTGACGGTTGAGGTAGTAGGCACCGGGGAATAGCGGGTCTTTCCAGATACCAACACAGCCGCGTGGAACGAGGGGTACCGTCAGAGCTTCGCGCGACACGGCAGATGCAGAGACTTCCTCTTCGATGCAGTTGATGCCGGGTTGACTGACATTAGATTTTACGACGCCGACATGGCCCGCCGGGATAATGGTCGCGTCAGTGTTCTCATCCAGGCGAATGTCAAACAGGTAGCGATTGAGGCGGTATTGCCCAGGCTTCAGAACCGTTTCCTGTGGCCCGCGAATTCCCCCTTTTGTCAGGAAGCTTTCTGCCTTGAGCATATCCCCAACATCAGAATCGGGAATGGCAGGTGCCATAAACATGCCTGCCGGCATGGCACTGCCATCGAGCGCAGTAAGCTGTGCATAGAAACCCTCCGGAATGGTCACCACGTCCCATTCCTCAAAATCATACAAGACCCGGACCAGCGGGATGAAATGAAACCCGGGACCAAGGATCTGCGCCTGTGGGCCCTTTTCTCCATCAAGCGCGATGATGCGGCCTTCAGGCAGTTCCTTGAAGGCATAGATCCGTTTCAGGTGTCCGACACCATTTGCGTCGACGAGAATGAAAGATGTCGACAAAAGCATGAAGGCACCAATCAGTATCATGACGACACCTACGGCACGGCTGCTGACGACCCTCAAGAGGCGGTGGCTGCCAACAGGTGCACCGGTCCGGCGCATGAACGCGGCAGCTCCGATTACAATTGCCAGAATTCCGATGATCACGCTCAGCATCGACCGTCTCCCGCTGCGACTTCTTGGTGCCGCGTATCAGATGCCGTGGTCACGTCAGAGTCAAACCAAGCTTCCACAAATCCAATGCTCATTGCCGCAACGCGTGAAAACCCGTTGGACAAAAGGCTCGACGGCGAGACAGACGCGCAGTAGAAACGCCGGATCTGCGGGAGGAAACATGAAGCCCACCAATCCTGTCTTTACCGGTATCAATACAACCGTTTTCGAGACCATGTCGCGGCTTGCCATGACCCACAAGGCGGTGAATCTCGGTCAGGGGTTTCCTGATGTGGACGGGCCTGAAGACATCCGACAAAAGGCAGCTCAAGCGCTGATCGATGGTCCAAATCAGTATCCGCCGATGTTGGGC
The DNA here is from genome assembly GCF_947499295.1 of uncultured Roseibium sp. Lineage (GTDB taxonomy): Bacteria > Pseudomonadota > Alphaproteobacteria > Rhizobiales > Stappiaceae > Roseibium. The sequence continues at coordinate 80,967 of NZ_CANMNP010000020.1, read as the reverse complement.
TTACCTGAGTTGCGTCACGCCGTGGCTGCGGCCAACAAGAGGTTCTATGGCCTAGATATCGACGCCGGCAGCGAAGTCATTGTGACTTCCGGTGCAACGGAAGCCCTGGCGGACTGCATCTTCGCGCTCATCTCGCCTGGCGATGAGGTTGTGCTGATCGAACCGCTTTACGATTGTTATCTGCCGCTGGTCAGGCAAGCGGGCGGGATACCCGTACGGGTGCGGGTGACCCCTCCGAACTGGGCGTTGAACGAGGCGGCGCTGCGCGAGGCTTTTTCCGAAAAGACAAAAGCCATCCTGATCAACAACCCGATGAACCCGACAGCGAAGGTTTTTTCCGACGCCGAACTTCAACTGGTGGCTGATCTTTGCAAAGAACATGATGCCTATGCCATTTGCGACGAAGTCTACGAACACCTCGTGTTTGATGGAGCGGTACACAGGCCATTGATGGCCTTTGACGGTATGCGCGAACGCACATTGCGTGTCGGTTCTGCAGGAAAGACCTTTTCTCTGACTGGCTGGAAGGTGGGGTATATCACGGGGCCAGCGCCGTTGATGGACCCGATTGCAAAGGCACATCAATGGGTGACGTTCACAACGCCGCCCCATCTGCAAAAGGCCGTTGCGTTTGGTCTTGGCAAAGATGACGCTTACTATGGAAGTCTGGTGCGAGACCTGGCCGCGAAACGAGATCGGATGGCCAAGGGCCTCAGTGACCTCGGTTTTTCGGTTCTACCGTGTGCTGCAACCTATTTCCTGACTTGTGACATCGGTAACCTGGGTCTTGGCGCGACAGACGTGGAGGCCTGTGAAACACTGGTCAAGCACGCAGGTGTTGCAGCTGTTCCCGTGTCTGCCTTTTATGGCGGAGAGGCTCCGACCGGCTTTATCCGGTTTTGTTTTTGCAAGCAGGATGCGGTGATCGACGAAGCGCTCATCCGGCTAAGGACCTTTTTGACTGCAGCACGAACCGAATCTGCCTAGCCTGAAAAGACATGTTTTCAAGATGAGAAACTTTATGGACAACCCGGTACTGGTCGATGTCACACGCGGCAATCTCACCGAGAGCCTGCATCGCGGTTGCGTCGCGATTTCAGATGCCTCGGGCAATATCGTGTGCAGCCTTGGAGATATCGATGCCAAGGTGTTTCCCAGGTCCGCGATCAAGGCTCTGCAGGCAATCCCGCTTGTTGAGTCTGGAGCAGCCGATGCGTTGGATCTGAACGACGCGGAGTTGGCACTTGCCTGTGCCTCTCACAGCGGAGAGGAAGTGCACGCCAACTCGGCCAAGGTCATGCTGATGAAGGCGGGCTTTACCGAAGATGATCTGGAATGCGGTCCGCAATGGCCACAGCGCATGGAAGATGCGGCAAAGCTGATCTTGACCGACGAGACGCCATCCGGACTGCACAACAACTGTTCAGGTAAACATGCTGGCTTTCTGGGGCTTGCAAAAGTCATGGGTGTCGAAACGCGTGGCTATGTCGAGCCTGGTCACCCTGTCCAGCGCGAGGTCCGCCTGGTGATGGAACAACTCACAGGCGATACTCTTTCAGAAGACGTTTGCGGCACAGACGGCTGTTCCATCCCGACCTATGCCTCGCCCTTGAGAGGTTTCGCACGGGCATTTGCATCCTTTGGCACAGGTGAAGGCCTTGAACCACTTCGAGCTGAGGCCGCCGAGCGAATCTACAACGCCTGCATCAATGAGCCTTACATGGTGGCCGGTGCCGACCGCTTCTGTACCAAGGTCATGGAAGGCTTTCGCGGACGCGTCCTGGTCAAAACCGGAGCTGAGGGAGTTTATTGCGGCTCAGTGCCTGAACTCGGCTTCGGAATTGCACTCAAATGCGACGACGGAGCTACACGGGCGGCTGAGGTCATCATGGCAACCATTCTGGAAGCCGTGCTTGAGCTCAACGAAGAAGAGGCCGCGCTTCTGGACAGTCTCGTCAATCCGTCCATCTTGACACGCAAAGGCGTTCAGGCGGGACATATGAAGCCGACTGATGAATTTTTGAGTGCCTTGAAAGCGGCGCTGCCTTAAAAGGGTTTCGATCTTTAAAGGCTCTTTTCCATCAGGACCTTGTTGCCGGTTCTTTGTGTCTCCAGCCAACCTAACCGGCTGTAGAGCGCGACATTCTCCGGCATCGAAACGTGGGTCGCAAGGTGGATTACGGGCACTTCTTTTGCTCTTGCAGCAGCTTCAACGGCGCCGATCAATGCCTTGCCGATGCCTTGTCCTTTGAAATCCGGGTCAACGGCAATGTTGCTCAAATGTGCCCTTGATCCGTCGAAAGACAGAATTGCACAGCCTGCCGTGCAGCCATCGGTTTCTGCAATGAACACCTCGTTGCCGGCGATGTCCTCCTCAATTCCGGCAGAAACATCCGGCAGATCGCTCAGCTTCAGTCTTACTGGTGCATAGGCCCTTTCAATGCACGTTTTCAAGGTGGCAGCATCTTGCATTTCTGCCTTTCGAATGGCTGTGTTGGCGGAAGTCTTGTTCATGGGAGTTCCGTTATGACGCATCGCGCCGGTCTGTCATTTCAGTTTACACATGCAATTGCCCGGACACCGGCCAATAGTGTTGCCAACGGTATCCGTGCGGTCGATAGCGGCGACCCGAGCGGTGATAAATTTCGCGAAGAACATGGGCTCTATATCAAGGCTCTGCAAGAGGCAGGGCTGAGTGTCGACGTTCTGCCTGCACTTGAAGCCTATCCGGACAGCTGCTTTGTCGAAGACCCGGCATTTTGTCTGCCGAATGCCGCCATCCAGTTGCGGCCCGGGACAGAAAGCCGGTTGGGTGAAGGCAAGGAGATCCGTGCCGCGCTGGAAGGTCATTTTGAAAAGGTGGAGGTGCTGCCCGGCAATGGCCATGTGGATGGTGGCGACGTTCTGATGCTTGACGACACTATCCTGATAGGTCTTTCAGCACGGACCGACAGGGATGGCGCTGACGCCTTTGCGAAATTGCTTGGTGATTGGGGGTATCAAGCGGAAGTCTGCGAAACACCCCGAGGGGTTCTTCACTTCAAGACGGCTTGTTCCACACTTGGCGATGGCGTCATTCTTGCCACTCGTGTCATGGCCGAGAGTGGGTTTTTCAATGGACGGCCCATCGTGGTTGTGGCGGAGGGAGAGGATTACGCTGCCAATGTCATTCGTGTGAATGATGTTGTCCTGGTGCCGGAGGGATACCCAAAAACACTGGCAGCTATTGAGAAAGCGGGCTTCAAGACCGTGGTCCTGCCAACCCATGAAGCGCGCAAAGTCGACGGTGGACTATCCTGTCTGTCCCTGCGATTTGCACTCGGCTAAACGTTTGCCTTTCAAGCGGCTACTTGGTTGCCGTTCACTGTCAGGTTTGAAAATTCGGAGTGGTTGTTCAATTCGCCTGTGGCGCGTTCCAGCCAGCGGAAGCCGTTAATGCCACCGTTTTTCGAGCCCTGGACAATGTTTCCGGTGATTACCGCAGGGCCTGCGCCATCAACGACTGTCACGGCAATGCCCGTGCCGCATTCTCTGAGGACGTTTTGAGAGGCGGTCACGTTGCGCATATAGGGGCCCCATCCGAGCATCATTCCGAACTTGGGAGCGCCTTCAATGATGTTTCCGGTCAACGCCGTGTCCGCTTCTGCGGCAATACCGATGCCAAAGCCTGCAACTTCCGGCGGATAGGGGCCAGTTTCGGAAATATTGCGAATAAGATTGCCGGAACAAACTGCCATACGCCCGCCATCCATGAAGTTGGCAATGGAGATGCCTGTCGTGCCACCGTCCACGATATTGTTGGAAATCACGGCACCCTGAAAACCGAATTCCGAATAAATTGCCGTCTCGCCGGAGCGCAGGCATGAATTGCCGATAATCTGGACATTCGAGCCGGTGTTCGACCGGATTGCAGAGAATGCGCAATCAGCGACACGGTTGTTGGCGATCATAACACCATGGGCGCGAAATACGTTGATACCGTTGCCGAATTGGCCGGTGCCGCCATATCGGGCGCCGATGCGTTCTACCCGATTTCCGGAGACAATGGTTCCGTCTTCGCCTTCACGCCAGCGATGAATCCAGATACCGCCATTGGCACAATCAGTAACAGTGTTTCCTGTAATGGCGAGGCCAGCAGCTTCGTTGGAACGCAACCCGGCTTCCGCTGCACCCGAAATCCGGCAGTTTTCGACCCGCCCGGAACACCGGTCCAGGACAGCGCCCATCTTGGCGGAACCTGCGATTTCGCAGTTGTCGATCACCAGATTGCGCACGCCGATGAAATGCAACAAGCCTTCTGTGAAATCGCCGATCGAGCGGTTAGCACCGTCGAAAGTTATGCCGGTGAGACCGATATTTGTAACGCCTTCAGCGCGCACCAGTTGGCCCCCGCCACCTTGATAGACAAGACGGGTTCGGCCCGGGACACCGACAATCAATGTGCCTGAAGGAAGGCGAAGATTGGCAACCGGATAAGTTCCTGCCGGTAGAAAAAGCGCCCGTCCGCGTTCCACCGCCCTGTTAACAGCATTTTGAAACTGAGCAGTCTGATCATCGGCAGCATTTGGAAGCAGCCCAAGATCTGCGGAATCGATGGATCCCCTGAGATCGGCGACTTTCATTTGCGCAGCGGCAGCTGTCCCAGAAAGGCACAGTGCTGTCCCGGCAAGAAACGTGCGGCGGCTCAGTTTTGCTAAGTCTCGTGTCATCTAACGGGCCAATTGCTTTCGAGCGTCCCACAATGGGAGGCAAAGTCAGGGTTTGACCTGAACTCAGCAAAGGGCGTGCCGGAACGGGCTTTTGTGATGACGTTGAATAAGAAAAACCGGCCGGGAGGGGCGCCCGGCCGGTGTTTCAAGCGATGCTAAAGTGACAAGAGGGGATCACAGATCGCTTGGGGAAACGTCCTTGATGTCCGTCCAGTTGGTGTCGGCATTCGTGATGTGGCCCGGAATGTCCTTGTTCCAACGTTCCTGAATGGACTGGGAGAGGTTCAGGTACAGCTTGCCATCAACGATCTTCCAAAGGTCAGGATCGCCATCGACCTTTACGCCCATTGCCGTTCCAAAGGCACAGAAGCCACCGTACTGCGGCAGGTATTTAGCAGGATTGGCCTTGAAAAGGTCGCGGTTTTCTTCCGAAGTGAAGCGATATGTAGCGCCGTTGTGAACTTCGGTAATCTGGAAATCGCCGGCCTGCGGAGCGCCGTTGGAGAAATAAGAGACCGGGTCGACACCGCGGAGTGCAAGGCCCGTAATCGTCGCGTTGACATCAGCTCCGGCAGCAAGGGCACCGGAAACAAGTCCGGCAAAGACAACAAGTGTAGCTGCGGTGCCGCGGATCAGGTTTTTGAACATTTCAGAATTCTCCCACGTAAGTATTCGTGTGTTGAACAGGCAGCCGAACAAAAGAAGGTTGTAACTCGTTTATTAGGGACTAATTGGTACCTAATAAGGCGCTAATGTTTGTCTCTGTCCGGTATATTTGATATAGTATTAGGAACCGATTGGTACAAAACACAAGGCCGTGATCTCACGTGACTGATCCGTGAGTGATCCATCTTGGAGGTAGAATGGCGAGACCGCGCGAATTTGATGCCGATGAGGCCATGGACAAGGCCATGGGATTGTTTTGGCAAGTCGGCTATGAACAGGCCTCTCTGTCCGAACTTCTTGCGGCCATGGAGATCACGAAAGGGTCCTTTTACAAAGCCTTTCAAGACAAGCAGTCCATCTACCTTGCCGCACTTGAAAGATACAACGACAAGGTAATCAGCGGGACAGCTGCTTTTTTGACCGATCCCAATCAGGGATCAGGCCGTGCCCGCATCTTGGGACTGTTTGGCAAGGTTGCTGAAGAAGTCCGGCGGAACGGCGATCGACTAGGGTGTTTTTTGTGTAATGCGCTTGTCGACAAGGCGGCCGAAGACGCGGAAGCAGAAGCAAAGCTTCAGGCAATGGTCCATCGGCTCGAGAATTCTTTTTTTCGCGCTCTGCTCGACGACCAACGCCTGAACGAAGCAGCTGCAAGAGAAACTGCGCGCGGAATTCTCTCGATCTATTTTGGTCTGAGAGTTCTGGGACGTGCTGGCCTTGCAGGTCAAATGGCGGGGGACTGTATCCGTCAGGTCGAGCGATTGCTCGACCAGGATGGTCACTAGATCTGCGACGTCGACAGTTGCAGATCAACGTCAGCTGCTTTGCAATCGCCTCGCAGTTTCTTGCAGGATGCGGACCGCCGCATCCTCAACACGCGGCAGGGACGGGCGTGTGTCCATCTTTCCTTTGGGGAGCGTTGGCACGTGAACGAAGATACTCGGGATGCCGGAGCCGATGGAATCCCAGAGTGTCGCGTTGCAAAGGTACGTGCCGGCATTGCTGGACAGCCTTACCGGTGCACCGCTGCTGCTGGCCGCCTCAAGCAAGGCGCGCGCTGGCAGCGTAGAGCTACGCGATCTTTCTCCGTTGATCTGAAGTTCGGGTTGCTTTGGGGCATCCCCGACGGCGTCCGGGCGTACCCGCACGGCCTGGTTCACGGCTCGAGTTTCAAGATTGATTGTGCGGCGTGTGCCATCAACACCGAAATGAATGATTGCGTCCGGCTTTATGGTTTTGCGCAGTCGATCCGTCACCTTTTCGCGTCCGGCCCAGGTTGTCGGCAAGACCGCAAAAACAAATGAAACACCGCGATGACTTTCACCCAGCCGTTTTGGGAGCCGGTGCATCAGCATTTCAGTCGGATTGACAGGGCTTCCGGGAAAGGGTGAAAAACCAGTCACAAGGATTGTTTTGTTTGCTCTTCGCATTGGCCCTAATTCTCCAGACCGATCAAACCCGCCAGTTCGTCCACAGCCAGTGAAACGGATGTTTTTCCGGCCCTTACGCTTGCCTCCAGATCGTCCAGACGTCCCGCAGTTCTTGAATTGGTCTTCAAGGCATCCATCGTGCGTTGGTGCAGCATATCCCACATCCAGGCAACCTGTTGCCGGCTGCGCTTGTCATTCCACTCACCCGTTGCCTGCATCTTGTCGCGATAATGGGCGACTTGTTGCCACAATTCTCTCAGACCTTCATTCGCAAGACCGGATATTGTCACCACAGGCGGAGACCAGTTGGGTGACTTTGGTGCGAGGATGTGAAGGGCAGCCCGATAGTCCGAAGCTGCTGAGCGAGCCCTTAAGGCCCCTTCACCTTCTGCCTTGTTGACCGCAATCATGTCAGCGATTTCAAGAACACCCTTCTTGATACCCTGCAGTTCATCTCCGGCTCCGGGCAGCATCAGCACCAAAAACAAATCGACCATGTCTGCAACAGTGGTTTCCGATTGCCCGATGCCGACGGTTTCGACCAGAATGACGTCAAACCCTGCCGCTTCACAAAGAAGCATCGTTTCCCGCGTCTTGGCGGCGACGCCTCCAAGCGTTCCGGCGGACGGAGATGGGCGAATGAAGGCATTTTCGTCTACCGCAAGGCGCGCCATCCGCGTTTTGTCTCCAAGGATCGAGCCCCCGGTGCGGGTGGAAGAGGGGTCGACCGCCAGAACAGCGACCCTGTGACCGGAATTCGTCAAATTGGATCCGAGCGTGTCGATCGTTGTTGATTTGCCGACCCCGGGGACACCGGTTATGCCAACCCTTGTGGCCCGGCCTGTCAGCGGCAGAAGGTCCTGTATTAGCTGGTGTGCCAGATGCCGATGATCCGCCTTTTTGGATTCCACCAATGTGATGGCGCGGGCGAGTGCGGCGCGGTTGCCGTTCTTGAGATCCTTTAGCAGGCGAGAAGGGTCGAGTGTCTGAGCCATGGTTCAACGCTTAGCGCAGGTAAGGGCAAAGGTCACTGCCGCAAAAGGGAGAACGTTGATGCATTGTCCGCAAGGTGTGATCAAAATTCGGATTCAAGCTCATTCCCGCTTGTCAGTTTCACCTGATGCCGTGTTAATAACACCAAATTCGATCAACGATTTTTCAGGTACAGCATGACACCCCTTTCTTTTTTGAAAGCACCGCTATGGGTTCTTGGGCTGGCAGGCACAGACAAGTCGCCACGGAAAAACCCACTGCTTGGCAGCGAACGTCTGAATACCTGGGGCTTGCACAAAAAGCGGGTGAAGCTGGCAGCAGACATGGCTGCGGCCCGCAGGGCGCGTCTTGCACGGCTGGTTGCTCCGGAAGAGCACGCGTTTTTCGATGAAAACGGATATTTCCTTGTGCATGATTTCCTGCCTGCCGAGGTCTACGCTCAGCTAAAAGAAGAAGTATTCAATCAGGCGCTGGAAGCGCGCGAAATGCGGCAGGGACAGGCCGTCACGCGGATGACCATGCTGCCTCCATCACTCCTGAGCAAAAACCCGGCACTGGCGCAGGCCGTTCGCGACTCGCGCGCGCTTAACATGATCCGCTATGCTGCCTCACAAGGGGGGTATCCGCTCAGTTTTATTCAAACTGTGCTTGTTGAGCCGCAAAAGGTGAAGAAGAAAGACCCGCAATCAGATGCGCATGCGGACACGTTCCATGCCACTTCAAAAGCCTGGCTCTTCCTTCAAGATGTCGGTGAGGACGATGGTCCCTTTTTCTTTGTGCCCGGGTCACACAAGCTGACCAAAGACCGCCTCGACTGGGAATATGAGTGTTCGTTGACGGCTGCAAAGGATCCGCGGTCGCACCATGCGAGCGGATCGTTTCGGATCAAGCGGGAAGACCTTTCAGACCTTGGTCTTCCGCAACCGGTTAAAATGGCTGTTCCGGAGAACACGCTTGTGGTTGCCGATACCTTTGCCTTTCACGGTCGAACGCCTTCCGACAAGCCAACAGTCCGATCTGAGATCCACTGGCATATGCGCCGAAATCCATTCCTTCCCTGGACAGGCGGAGACGTAAAGTCTTTGCCATTCATTCAGGACCGGGGGATGCCGATGTTGATGGATCTTGCAGATACTGCGGAAAAGACACTGAAGATGCGCAATGTCTGGCGGCCGGTTGGCGAAGTGATGGTCAAATCGAAACCACACGTCTGAAGACGTTTGGTTTTTTGAGGCCCAACGAAGCTGTGGCCGCTGGCACCTGTGCTTTTGTCAGCTCTTAGGCGTCCAAAGAATTCTCTGCATTTGAGCGTCAAACAAGTCCTTGGATGGGGGCAATTGGTCGAAAGGGCCCTGGTAGCCCGGAATTGCATATACCAGCTGGACGTTTTGATGCCCGCGCGACTTGCAAATGGCCATGCCGCGCCAGAGATTCTTGCCGACCCGGCAGTCTGAACGGGCGGTGCCCACTTCAGAGAAGGTCATGCCGATACGCTCGCCATTGGGGCCCTGCAAATGGTGCGTGACGCCGTGCACGGTGCGTACCTTGCCGTTGTCTCCTTTGAACACCTGAAGGACCTGAAAGCCATCGCTGTTGAATGCGGCCAGTGCCCATTCGGTGTTGTCCTCAACGGCGGTCTGGATGCCTTCCGTAGTGAAACCTGGCAAGGCGCTTTCGATCGACTTCGAGCCGTAGGCTGTTGCGGGCGTGATGCCTCCGACGCTGTCTTCAGTGATGTGAACAAGGGTCAGATCCGACGTGCGAACCAGGCGCCCCGAAGTCCCGTCGAGATCAGCAGTCGGCGAACAAGCGGCTCCAATAAGAGCAAAAAGACATGCAGTAGCGACAGCACTGAAACGCATAAAACAATCTCGAACAGGGTGTTGCGGCACAATAGTGCGCGCGATTGACAGAGGACTTAGCAACTAACGTCTTGTTTGCAAAGACCGGTCGCACCCCTGTGGAAAGTTCGTATCGCTTTCCGTAGCGGCTTGGCGGTATCGGACAAGATGGATGGTCAGGTTTCGTCCCTCTTGATCCACTTAGGGGTGGAAGGAGGACTGTAGTTTTCGAATTTTCCGATCAGGTCCAACGGCGAGACGGAAATTTGAACCATGTCGCGCATCGCTTGTTTTGTGAAAGCTTCCTGGGTCTGATGATCAAGGAACGCGACCAGCTGATCGTAATATCCTTCAATGTTCAAAAATCCACACGGTTTTTGGTGATAGCCAAGCTGACCCCAGGTCCAGACCTCAAAGATTTCCTCAAGTGTGCCAACGCCGCCAGGAAGAGCAACGAAGGCGTCCGACAAATCAGCCATAAGCGCCTTGCGCTCATGCATGGACCCGACAAGGTACAACTCGTTCAGGCCCTCGTGGCCGATTTCCTTCTCCTGCAGTGAGCGTGGCAGCACGCCGATTACCTCGCCGCCTGCTTCCAGGGCTGCATCTGCGACTGTCCCCATCAGGCCAACCTTGGCACCGCCATAAACCAGTCGATAGCCGTTTTCCGCAATCACGCGGCCGGTCTCCTTGGCCGCGTGGCCATAGGCTTCCTGAGCGCCATAGCTGGAGCCGCAAAAAACGCAGATGGATTTCATGAATGCCTTCTCCATGGCGCTGTGCCGTGCCGACACCCGACACGGCCGTTGATCAGGTTTTTAGTCCTTTGACAATTCGTCGAGGACACGTGCCCACGAGCGAATGCCCTTGTGGAAGCTCGTGAGATTGTACTTTTCGTTGGGGGAGTGGATCTGATCGTCTTCCAATCCAAAACCGATCATCAGCGTGTCCATGCCCAAAAGGCGTTTGAAGTCGCCGACGATCGGGATTGAACCGCCCATGCCGACGAGAGCTGTGTCCTTGCCCCATTCATCGTGAAGCGCTCGTTTGCCCTTTTCCAGGGCCGGCATATCGAAATCCAGCCTGAGTGCCGGACTGCCATCCTTCGCAATGAACTCAACGCTGCAATCCTCAGGAATTTTCGAGCGTACATACGCGCGGAATGATTCCTGAACCTTGTCCGGGTCCTGGTCTCCGACAAGACGGAAGGTGAACTTGGCGTGTGCTTCTGCGGGGATCACGGTTTTCGAGCCGGCTCCCTGGTAGCCGCCCCACATGCCGTTCACTTCAACTGTTGGCCGAGTCCACAGATGCTCCAGCGGTGTTCGATCGTTTTCCCCGCGTGGATATTTCAAACCGACATCGCCGAGGAATTCCTCCACCGAGAAACCGAGTGTTTCCCAGAGTGCCTTTACATTTTCCGGCATTTCGATGACGCCGTCATAGAAACCGGGCAGGGTGACTTTGCCGTTGGCATCATGAAGACCGGCAATGACATCTGCCACGATGTGATTGGGGTTCTGTGCGGAACCGCCATACATGCCTGAGTGGAGATCCCGGCTGGCGGCCCTGACGATGATCTCATCGCCAACCATGCCACGCAGCATGACTGCAATGGCCGGTGTTTTCGCGTCCCACATACCGGTGTCGCAGACGAGGGCGAGGTCGCAAGACAGTTCGTCCTTGTGTGACTGCAGGAAGGGCTGGAGAGAGGGAGAACCGGACTCTTCTTCACCTTCGAATAAGATGGTCACATCGACGGGCAAGTCGCCTGTTTCGGCTATGAATGCGCGAGCGGCCTCGACAAAGGTCATCAGCTGACCTTTGTCGTCAGAGGAGCCTCGAGCGACAATAATCTTGGTGCCATCATCCTTCGTTTCGATGCTGGGCTCGAACGGATCATTTTTCCAGAGCTCCAGCGGGTCCACCGGTTGCACGTCGTAGTGCCCGTAGAAGAGTACGTGAGGCCCTGGCTTTCCGGACTTCTTGTGACCGACGACCATGGGGTGTCCGGCCGTATCGCGCACAGAGGCTCCGATGCCGATTTCCGTCAGCTCCTTCGCCAACCATTCTGCGGCATGGCGGCAAGGTGCCTTGAACTCAGGATCGGTGGAGATGCTCTTGATCTTCAGCAGGTCAAAGAGACGGTCAAGGCTGGTGTCTAGGTTGGCGTCGATGCGCGCCAGAACCTTGTCGATGGAACTCATAACGGATCCCCGATATTGGAACAGATTGCACGAAGCCCGAGGGACTCAAGCTCCTACAGAAACGCCTAACAGGCCACAACCGGGCGTTCAGTGCAATTGGATATTCCTTTGCGACGGCGACCTTTCCCAAATTCCCGCTAAGTCGCAGTCAGGAAGGCCGGCTGTTTGGCGTCTTCTTTTCCAGAAGATCGTTCGCCGTCACTATGACTTCCACGCGCGTGGGGCCGATCCTGTCTTCCAGCCTTGCCGACAAAGTATCTCGATATGCATCGATTTCACTCGCAACCACGGCTCGCTCAGGGTTTATGTAGACGGCAACAAAGTGCATGCGCCCCGCCTGAAGCGCAGCCGCACGGTGAAAATGAAAGCCATATTCACCCGCCAGGTCGCGCGCGGTTCGGGTGGCTTTGGTGTGAGTGCCACTTGGTGCACTGACGCCTGCAAGGTCAGCCAAAGTCTTGCGAAAAGTCGAGAGCGGTTGCCAGATGATGGCAAGGATCAGAGCCAGGACGATAACCGCGTCACCGATCGGGACGTAAGGTGCCAGCGGGGTGCCCTTGAGGAATGGCAAGGATAGAAGCGCTGCTCCGGAACCAATGCTCAAGGCGCCGTCAATAAGCGCTGCCCTAGCTTCGGTACGCAATATTTCACTGCGGCGCCCGGTTAAGCGGTAAGCGCGATGAAAATTGTAAGCCAGCCCCAGGCAAATCGCGACGATGACAACGGCATAAATCGCTATCGGTCCGAAGACGAGTTCGGGAACCGTGCCGCCGTTGAAAAAGGTCCAGATCTTGGTGCAGGAGATGATTGCGGCAAAGACCAGTACGCCAATCAGGATGAGGCTTCGAAAGGTTACATAAAGAACCTCGTCGAAATCCTGTCCCCAGGGACGGCTCCGCGTCGGAGGGAGTCCGACCCTGGCGCCAATCCGTGCCGCTGCAATGGCCGAGACGAAATTGACTGCTGAATAGAGGCCGTCCACGAGCATGGCATCCGATCTTGACAGCCATGCTGTCAAGATCCCGGCCGCGGCCATGAAGAGATTGGACCATTTTGAAATGCCAAGCGCGCGACGTTCAATATCGTTCGGCGAAGGTGACTTGGCGGGCATTTGTGTCAGTTGCCGCGCTTGAGTGAACCGAGAAGTCCTCTCACAAGAGCCTTTCCGAGCGAAGTGCCCAGGCTTCTCGCCGCAGATTTCAAACCTGCTTCCAGCACGGTATCGCGCTGACTGCGCCGACGGCTGCTGCGTTGCCGGCTGTCTCTGCGTGGTCGGTCATCGCGGCCAAAGTCAGGTAGCTGGAATCCGGACCGGGAACGGCGCGGCTCGCCGTGTTTTTTGGCGTAGCTGTCTTCCTTGTCGCGGCGGCGCTGCTCCTGCCGCTGTTCTTCTTCGGCCCGGCCCATGAGGATCTCATAGGCTGACGTCCTGTCCCTGGTGCGTTCATAGAGACCGAATATTGGACTGGACTGGATCAAGGATCGACGTTCACCTTTTTTGATAGGGCCAAGTCGAGACGAGGGAGGCCGTATTAGCGTGCGTTGAACGATAGACGGGATACCTTTGCCTTCCAGCGTTGAAACCAGGGCCTCTCCGACGCCGAGCTCAGTGATGACACGTTCCGTGTCGAGGTCCGGGTTGGGCCGGAAGGTTTCCGCCGCTGCTCTGACGGCTTTCTGGTCTCTTGGCGTAAAAGCACGAAGAGCGTGCTGAACGCGGTTGCCCAGCTGCGCCAGCACCGTTTCGGGAATATCGAGAGGGTTCTGTGTCACGAAATAGACGCCGACACCCTTTGAGCGTATCAGTCTCACAACCTGCTCGACTTTCTCGACGAGAGCTTTGGGAGCGTCACTGAAAAGCAGGTGGGCTTCGTCAAAGAAGAACACAAGCTTCGGTTTTTCCGGGTCACCGACTTCCGGCAATTCTTCAAACAGTTCAGACAGCAACCACAAGAGAAAGACGCCGTATAGGCGAGGTGACGTCATTAGTTTGTCGGCCGCCAGAATGTTGACGATGCCACGACCATCAGGTGCCGTGCGGATAAAGTCGCGGATGTCGAGCGCGGGTTCGCCGAAAAAGTTTTCTCCCCCCTGGCGTTCAAGCACCAGGAGGCGGCGCTGTATAGCGCCAACGGATGATTTGGAAACATTGCCATAGACGGAAGAAAGCTCCGATGCCCTTTCCGCGACATGGGTAAGCATGGCGCGCAGATCCTTCAGATCCAGGAGCAACATGCCTTCGTCATCCGCAAGCTCAAAGAGAACGTTGAGCACGCCTTCCTGCGTGTCGTTGAGTTCCAGAAGCCGGGCCAGCAGCAACGGTCCGATTTCAGAAACTGTTGTGCGGATCGGATGCCCCTGTTCGCCAAGCAAATCCCAAAAGACGGATGGAAAAGCCTTGTATTCGTAGCTTTTGCTCAAACCAACTTCCTTGGCACGCTTTTCCAGGAAGTCCTTTGACACACCTTCGGCGGCAAGACCGGACAGGTCTCCCTTGATATCGGCGCAAAACACGGGCACGCCAGCCTTTGAAAATCCCTCTGCCAAAATCTGAAGGGAAACGGTTTTGCCGGTCCCGGTGGCACCGGCGATCAGGCCGTGTCGATTTGCAAGTTTAAGAGCCAGCGTTTCATTCTTGCCGCTTGCACCGATAAAGATACTGTCCTTTGCCTTCACGTCCCACCGACCTCCTTCGAATCCGATTGATTTACGCCAGCCTAGCAAAGCCTTTTCAAAAATGCGCGCATGCGATGTGTTATCCCATCGACGGAACCAATTTCGGACCTGTATAGAGGTGTCTGACTCGCACCGGGAAGTCTGTGGTGCAGGAAATGCTTTAGGAGAACGACATGGAAGAGCTCATCAATCGCATCATGGCAGCTGCAGGAATCGACGAAGGCATGGCGACCAATGCTGTCGGCATTATTCTCGGTTTCCTGAACAAGGAAGGCCCTGAGGACAAGATGCAGCTCATCTTTGATGCTCTTCCTGGAGCGCAGGCCCTGGTGGACGCACGCGAAGAGAATGGCGGTGGCGGAGGTCTTCTGGGCGGCCTCGGCAGCATGATGGGCGGTGGCATGGGTGCCATGGCAGCTCTCAATGAGTTGAATAGTGCCGGTCTCGATATGGACGGTGTTCAAAGTGTTGCCAAAGAACTCATTTCCTATGCTAAGGAAAAAGCGGGGGACGATGTTGTGGATGACGTGGTTTCACAAATTCCGGGGCTGAGCCAAATCCTATGACTGTCCCAGGGTTCGGTTGCCGGTTGATTTAGGGAGTACTGTGCGGATGGCTTATTCCATCGACGAAATCGAGGGCATCGGCCCGACATATGCTGCCAAGCTTGGTGAGCTCGGTATCAAGACGACCGAAGCTTATCTGGAGCGTGCCAAGGATCCGAAGGGCCGTAAAGCGCTTGAAGACGAGACGGGTATTGAAGGCAAGCGCATTTTGAAATGGGCCAATATGGCCGATCTGATGCGTATCAGCGGTGTCGGTGAAGAGTATTCCGAACTTCTGGAGGCCGCTGGTGTCGATACGGTGAAGGAACTTAAGCACCGTAACGCAGCCAATCTTGCAGCCAAGATGCAAGAGGTCAACGAGGACAAAAAACTCGTGCGCCAGGTTCCGAGTGAATCACAGGTCACCAAATGGGTGGAGCAGGCGAAAGAACTGCCTCCTATGATGAATTATTAAGAAATCTCGGTAGTGATTTGATTTTGAAAGAAAAAGGCGCGCAATTTGCGCGCCTTTTTTGTTGTGAAGCCGTAACCAGTTTTGCTGGTGCGATCAAGTATGTCTAAACGCTGATCTGCCCGTAGCGCAGTGCCTCGACAACTGTGTGTGTCTTGTTGGAGGCGTTCAGCTTCACGCTGGCATTTTGCAGGTGGGCATGAACGGTGCGTTGTGAAATATCGAGAACGTCGGCGATTTCACCGGCCGTTTTGCCATAGGCCGTCAGTTCAAGCACTCTGCGTTCGCGTGTCGAAAGAGCTCCAGGGCGCTGTCCTGACACGACACCGAGCTCACGCAGCCTGGAGAAGGCCGCAGCGGCAAGGACTTCGAGGTTCGAAAGATCATACTTGTTGACCTGAAGCGAAGGGCCGCTTGCAAAGACAAAGGCCTGGAACGGATAAAGTTCGGTTACGGGAACAACGACAATCTGGCTGCTTTCACCTGCAGAAGCCAGGAGATCGGAATGTTCCATGTCGCCTGCCGTGATGGTCCAGACGCGTGCTCTGTTCGAGCCGAGGCCCAGCATTAATGCGCTGTCATTGGCCGAAAGCGAAGTGCTTTCGATGCCGTCATTGCGCTGATCGGGCCAGCGAAAACGCTGCACCAGGTTGTCAATCGGCCGGTTTGGCATAGGCAGACCGGTGATCAGTATGTGGGTAGCCCCCATGCGGCGCAGATTTGACTCGAGAATGTCGAGTACATGGTGCGCTGCGTTGGCTTCAGAAATTGCTCTCAGTTTGCTCTTTAGTTCTGTCTGATCAAGCATTGTGCACATCCTTTGCGGCTTTTGCGCCGCTTTTTTTGCGAACGAAGGGCGCAAGCCGATTTCGTCCGCCGATGGGTTAGTAACGCGTTCCGCCTAAACCCTGTCGAGAAGAGGACTGAACCCGAATGCCGCGCATTTATTATAAGGGTAGAACTTCCCATGCGTCGGCACCATTACGCTACAATACAATTGTTGATCGTACCAATAGGGAAAACTGGCAAAGTTTGCTTATTCCGCCAAAAAATTGGCAAGTTACTATGCATCTCTGCAATTTTTGTTGCGTGGCTCGAAAGATGTCGATCTGAAGCGATGCAAGATCGACTCAGAACTTCGAAAAAATCTTGGTGCCGGGAACCAGCATTATTGAACGAGCTCCAGCAAACACTCTTCTAGTGTTCGCGATCTTGCCGGCAATGTTGACGGTCAACAGCTGTTGGAAGCGGCGAACCTACCCTTTCTGCTGAGTTGCCAAGCCTTGTAGCGAGCGACTAAAACGAGACTTGCGACCGGACCTTTCAAGGTAGTAATCGGTCAGGGAGAGTTTGAAATGCCGAACAGTTTCACCGGACCCGACAGCTTTTACAGCGCCGATGAAGACGCCTGGTGGGCATCCGTCGACAAGGCACTGAAGGGCCAGTCGAGAGACCGGCTGTTTGGGCAAACTGAGGATGGCTTCGATACGGCGCCGCTTTATCCTCGGCGCTCTGATACGGCTTCGAAGCTGTTGCGCGCGGGTGATGCTGACTGGAGCGTTGTCCAAAGGATAGACATCCCCGATCCTTCCGAGGCCAATCTGCAGATCCTTGATGACCTCAACGGTGGCGCGAGCGGCCTTGATCTCATTTTCTTCGGGGCATCGAGCTCTTATGGTAGCGGCATTCAAGTGGAAGATCTCGCTTCCATTGAAACGCTGCTGAAAGACGTTCAATTGGACCTGATCAGTCTCAGGTTCGACGCAGGCCGTGAGAACATGCCGGTTCTTGCAGCGCTGTTCGCCCATCTTGAGAAGCAAGGACTCGATCCAGCGACCGTGAACATCACAGCAGGGTTCGATCCCTACAGCTGGATTGCAGAGAACGGTGTTGCGCTTGAAGATATGGAACATGTCTTTCGGCATTTTCGTGATGCTGTCGGGGCTGCGCATGGGTTGGGCAGCCCGGTTCGCCTGATGAAGGCCGATGGCCGTGTTTGGCACGAAGCCGGGGCAACACCTGCACAAGAGCTGGCACTTGTTCTGGCGTCCGCGGCTGCACACCTTCGAATGCTGGAAGACACGCATCTCCCGCCGGAGAACTGGTCGGACCGCATCTCAATGAGCTTGATTGCAGAAGCTGATCAATTCGGGACCATTGCGAAAGCTCGCGCCGTCCGCGCTCTGTGGGCCTGCGTTCTGGATGGTGCTGGGTTGCCGCAAAGTTCTATGCAGCTGCACATGAGCACGTCTTTCAGAATGCTCACGCAAAGAGACCCTTGGGTCAATTTGCTGAGAAACACTGTTGCAACCTTTGCAGCCGGCGTCGGTGGAGCGGACAGTATTTGTGTGCTGCCGCACACGCTCGCAGTTGGTTTGCCCGATGCATTTGCGCGCAGAATTGCTCGCAACACCCAGTCGATTTTGCTTGAGGAGAGCAGTCTTTCAAAGGTCATGGACCCATCAGCTGGTTCAGGTGCGATTGAAGGCAGAACCGACAGTCTTTGCGAAGTGGCCTGGAAGCTTTTCCAGGAAATCGAGGCCGCTGGCGGCCTTGTCAACGCAATACGATCCGGTTTGGTGCACGACCAGATTGAGGCTGCAAGAACCGATTTGCAGGCGAAAGTTGCGCGGCGAAAGAGGCCGGTTACCGGGGTCAGCGAGTTTCCGGACCTGTCAGAAAAAGCCGTTGAGGTTCTTCAGACAAAACCTCAAGACATTAGCGACTTGGAGGCACCTCCGGGAGATCTGCCGGAACCTGGAAACGGTGAAAGGCTGAATGCCCTGAAAGCCCTCGCGTTGCAGGGGCACTCTCTTCGCAAGCTTGGAATGCGTCTCGATCTTGTGCCACGCGACACGTCCCTCAGAACACTGGACACAGGACGGATCGCAGAGCCCTTTGAACGCCTGCGCTCAGTTGCAGAAGACTACGAAGCACAGAACGCGTCCCCACCGAAAATCTTCTTGGCGAGCCTTGGAAGCCTTGCACAGTTTACGGCACGGGCGACCTGGTCCGTGAACGCCTTTGCAGCCGGGGGAATAGAGGCCGTTGGTCCGCAAATGTTTGAAACGCGAGATCAGCTGATTGCTGCTTTCAAGCAAAGCGGCACACCGCTGGCGTGTCTGGTGTCATCGGATGCGGTTTATGAGACAGAGGCAATAGCCGTCGCTCTTGAGCTCAAGGAGGCCGGCGCGAGCCATCTTTACCTGGCCGGCAAGCCTGGCGAGCGGGAAAAGAGCTATACTGAAGCTGGCATTGACACATACCTTTACGCTGGCTGCGATCTGCTTTCGTTGCTTGAGACCGCGCACAAGCGGCTCAATACGGCTGCAGACACCGCGCTGACAGATCTGGAGGTCCGGGGATGAGCAGGATCCCGAATTATTCCGACAAACCGTTCCGCAACGTACTGCCGAATGTCGGAAAAGCCGATCGAATGGCTTGGAGGACGCCGGAAGACATCGACGTACCTTCTGTGTTCGAGGCGGACGACACCAAGGGTCTCAGGCACATTGATACCTGGCCGGGTTTGGCACCGTATCTGCGCGGCCCATATCCGACGATGTATGTCCAGCAGCCCTGGACCGTGCGCCAATACGCGGGCTTTTCAACGGCGGAGGATTCGAACGCGTTTTACAGGCGCAATCTGGCAGCCGGTCAAAAAGGACTGTCGGTTGCGTTCGATCTCGCCACCCACAGGGGATATGACAGCGACCACCCCCGGGTATCGGGCGATGTCGGCATGGCCGGTGTGGCCATCGATTCCATTTATGACATGCGGACACTCTTTTCCGGCATACCGCTGGACAAGATGAGCGTCTCCATGACCATGAATGGTGCAGTTCTGCCAGTTCTGGCCCTGTATATTGTTGCGGCTGAAGAGCAGGGTGTCGCGCAACAGGATCTTTCAGGAACCATTCAGAACGACATTCTGAAGGAGTTCATGGTCCGCAACACCTATATCTATCCCCCGCAGCATTCGATGCGGATCATCTCGGATATCTTCAGTTACACGTCGCAGAATATGCCGCGGTTCAACTCTATCTCCATCTCCGGCTATCATATGCAGGAGGCCGGTGCGACCGCAGACCTGGAGCTCGCTTATACGATTGCCGACGGCATCGAATATGCCCGTGCCGGTGTGGCCGCGGGAATGGATATTGACCGGTTCGCACCGAGGTTGTCATTCTTCTGGGCGATTGGAATGAACTTCTTCATGGAAGTTGCCAAGCTCAGGGCTGCGCGCCTGATCTGGGCGACATTGATGGAAGAAAACTTCCAACCCAAAAACCCGAAGTCTTTGTCCCTGCGCACTCATTCGCAAACGTCAGGATGGTCCCTGACCGCTCAGGATGTGTTTAACAATGTGGTTCGCACGTGTGTTGAAGCCATGGCGGCAACGCAAGGGCATACGCAGTCCCTGCACACAAACGCACTGGATGAAGCCCTGGCCCTGCCGACAGATTTTTCGGCACGGATTGCCCGCAACACACAGTTGTTCCTGCAACAGGAAAGCGGAACGACCAAGGTGATCGACCCTTGGGGCGGTTCCTTTTATGTTGAAAAACTGACCGCCGATCTGGCCGAGAAGGCAATGGCTCATATCCGGGAAGTGGAACAGCTCGGAGGCATGGCGAAGGCAATCGAAAAGGGTATTCCGAAGTTACGCATAGAGGAGGCCGCTGCCAAGACACAGGCACGTATCGACAGCGGTACTCAGACGGTCGTCGGTGTCAACAAGTTCAAGCCCGAAAACGAACCGCCGATCGATGTTCTGAAAGTGGACAATGCTCAGGTCAGGGCCGCTCAAATCGACAAACTGAGACGTTTGCGTGAAGAACGGAACGAGACGGAGACACAGGCCGCTCTTGAAGCTCTCACCACGTGTGCGAAAACTGGTGATGGCAATCTGCTCGACCTTTCCGTCAAGGCTGCGCGCGCGATGGCGACGGTTGGCGAAATCTCGCTCGCCATGGAAAAGGTCTTTGACAGACACAAGGCTGAAATCAAGTCTATTGCCGGGGTCTACAAAAGGGAGGCAGGCGAGATGTCCGGAACCATGGACAAGGTGCAAAAGCTTGTTGAAGCCTTCGAGGACAATGATGGCCGCCGTCCGCGTATTCTGGTCGCAAAAATGGGCCAGGACGGCCACGATCGCGGCCAGAAGGTGATCGCTTCGGCCTTCGCCGACCTTGGCTTTGACGTTGATATCGGCCCCTTGTTCCAAACACCGGAAGAGGCCGCCCGTCAGGCTGTTGAAAATGACGTCCATGTGGTCGGCGTTTCATCGCTCGCAGCAGGTCACCTGACGCTGGTCCCAGCCCTGAAATCTGCGCTCGCACAAGAGGGCCGGGAAGACATCATTATCGTGGTTGGTGGTGTTGTCCCGCCGCAAGATTATGACGCCTTGTATGAAGCCGGAGCCGCCGCGATCTTTCCGCCGGGAACGGTTATCGCCGAAGCCGCAGTTGGACTGATCGGCAAGCTGAATGAGCAGCTGGGGTACGGGTCGGCGGAAGCCGCCGAATAGCGACCTCGATGGATAAAGGCTTTGCTGCTCAAACGGGAGTGGGGCAGGAGAGCCTTGTATTGAGGTGTTTGCTCACGATGCGTGCAGGTTCAGCTATCAGGCTCTGGCTCATAGATCAGAATATCGCCTGGTTGGCAGTCCAGCACTTCGCAGATCTTTTCAAGCGTTTCAAACCGCACGCCCTTCACCTTGCCGGATTTGAGCAGCGAGACATTCTGTTCCGTGATTCCGATGCGCTCGGCCAACTCTTTTGAACGCATCTTGCGACGGGCGAGCATGACATCCAGTTCAATGATGATTGGCATGATGGGTTCCCGGTGCACCGTTGCTATATTATTTGTCTGTTTTCTTCTGCAAGCAGAGCGGCCTCGCGCATGATCCATCCGAAGAGGAGCAGGAGTGCTCCGAGAATCATGCAAAATATTTCCTCACCATCAACGGCGACGTCAATAATCCTTTCGCCACCTGCAAAGTCCAGCCCGAGGATGAGCCAGGTAACTGGTTCACTGGCCACATCAAAAACGGCGTAGGAGATAAGCCAGATACCGAGGACTACAATGGCTTCTGAAGTCTTCAGGGAAAAGAAATCCATTTTTTGAAACTGCTGACACAGGTTTCGCAAACTCCAGAGCGCGCCGGACACAAGTGTGAGTGTGACAAGGACGAGTGTCGCCAGAGCTGCGCGCATTCCAACTGGCATGTCGGCAAGCAAACGTTCTGTCTCATCGATTGAAATGGCAGCCTGACCTATCTGAGCTGCGAACGAGGGAACAAGGATGGAGAGCACACTCACAAGAGCGATAATCACCAACCCCAGCACACAGATCGATACACCCCATTTCAAGGACCTTGCAAGGAACCGAATACGTCGCTGGCGTGAAGACCCGCCAACCGCTTCCATTCGCATCATCTGATTGATCTCCAGTCCCGCATCAGACGAACTGCCGGTTCTCGTCGGCGATCAGGGCTGCTTCGCGCAGGATCCAGCCAAAGAGAAGCATGAGCGCGCCCAGGATGAAGCAGAAAATTTCCGCGCCATCGAGCGAGACTTCCATAGAGCGTTCACCAGGAGGCAGATCGTAGGTCAGGATCACCGAACCAATCGGATCGCTGATCAGGTCAAAAACAGCAAAGATGATCAGCCAGACACCAATGGAAATGACGTTGGCAAGCGTCTTGGGAGAGAAAAATTCCATCATCTGGAAACGTTTGAAAACCTGTCGAATATTCCAGATCGACAGGGAAAGGCAGGCGATCGCTACCCAAAGAAGCGCAGCGATTCCCAAACGTTGGCCGTATGGAATGTCACCAATCTTGCGTTCGACTTCTGCAATGTCGATCGTTTCATTCGGGTCGATCAACAGATTGCTTGGCATGGCAACTTCAAAAAGAATTACCGCGCCAAGCAATACCATAAGGGCAAGAACCAGAGTCACCGTCCATTTCATGAACGCGGACAGCCTTCGGATTCTCGTTAGCCGTATTTCTCTCTCTGCCCATTCCTGATCGTTCATTGGTTGCTCCGATAGGTAACTCACTTGGTGGTGTGTCTACAGCGCAAGCCAGCGAAATGCAATAATTTTGATATTGCTATTGACAAAAAAATTATCGCTATCAATTTTAAAATTATCGTTTCACATTAATTTATGAAAGTTGTGAAGCGAGGTAAGACTCAAAACTCAAGCGAGATCCTCGATGGTAAGTTCTTTTGCCAATTATGTTTTTTTTGTTCCGGCCAAACTGCGGCGTTCCCCGGTCCTGCGGAAACTACGCTGTCACTGGCTGATAGAGCCTGTCATTTTGTGTGTTGTGCTGATCCTGCTCGTCTCGGGAGCCAGGGCGGCCGATCTCGGAGACTTCGAGGCACCTGGTTTCGATCCCATTCCAGCCCCCACGTCTATTTGGGCGGGACCCTATTTGGGGTTTGAGGCAGGGCCGTCTCAAACGGTGACGGAGGTCAAGGCAAATCGGCGAACGAAGGACGTTTCACGACTGGATGCTGCCTTTGGCCTTTTTGGAGGTTACAACTGGCATGTGTCTCGATTTGTGCTTGGTGTTGAGGGCAGTGCCACTTATCTCGGCGGGCGCGAGACAACCCGGCATTCAGTTTTGGGCAATGTCAAAACCGGCGCAAAGTGGACTGCCAGTGCCAAGGCGAGGGCGGGGCTGCCAATCCGAAATTTCATGCCTTATGTCAGCGTCGGTCTGGCTGCAACGGAACACAGCCTTGAAGCCAATGGCAAGGAACGCTCCTCCGTATCCCTCGGCCCTGTGCTGGGAGCCGGTCTTGAGGTTGCCGTGAAGGACAAATGGAGACTTCGCGCCGACTACAGTGTGACAGGCATTGTCGACGACAAGGCAAATTACGGCGGCACGAGCGTCAAGCGCACATCCGGCAATCATAGGTTCATGATCGGCTTGTCGCGCTCGTTTTGATCAAGGAAAACCAATCAGGTAAAATCATCGGCAGGGAAACCCTGCCGGTGGTCTCGTTCAGCAGCAACTTAGCCCAGGGCGATCAAGCCTGTCAGGTCCGCAAGCACGGCCTTCGGGGCAAGGTCCTGATATTCGTCCGGCATGCCTGTCCGGTTCATCCAGACCGTGCGAAAGCCGAATGCAGTTGCACCGGCAATATCCCATCGGTTGGACGACTGAAAGGAAACCTCTTCAGGATAGATCCTGAATTGGGTCGTGACCATTTCATAAACCTGCGGGTCGGTCTTGAATGTCTTCAGATCGTCGACCGAAAAGATCTCGTCGAACAGATCGCTCAGTCCGGAGGCCTTCGCAGCTGCCTCCAGCATTGCAGGTGACCCATTCGAAAGGATAGCGATCTTTGCTCCTGTCGCTTTCAGATCGGTTAAAACCTGGGGAACCTCAGGATAACAGTCCAATTCCCAATAAGCGCTCAACAAGTCGTCCCGAAGTGATTGGTCTGCCGAGGGAACAAGCGCAAAAGCCGTATCCAGTCCCTGTTGTGTCAGCTCCCAGAAGTCTTTGTACTGACCCATGAGAGCGCGAACCCAGGAGTATTCGAGTTGCTTTTCACGCCACAGAGACGAGAGTTTTTGCGCGTCTGGGCCGAGTTTCGATGCGTGTTTACGCACAGCTGCATGCACGTCAAATAGGGTGCCATAAGCGTCAAACACAAAAGCGGCATGTGCCATACCCGGATCTCCATCGCCTTAAAATGAACCGCGGCAGAGAAGCCTCTGGCGGACCGTGCGTCAAGCACGCTGATATGCGACAAAAGTGGCATAGGCTCAAGCCGGATTACGATGTTGGAAGTTCTACCGCTCCTTCCGGGGTTATTGTCCAGAAGGGATTGTGCGCAATTTCCAACAGGTGACCGCCGGGCACTTCGACATAGGAGCTGTATCCGCCCCAGAAGGCTTTTTCGGGCGTCTTTATCGGTTTTGCCCCGGCCTTGACTGCTTTGGCAAACATCTCCTCGACGTCGTTTTCGGAGCGAGCGTTCCAGGCAAGGGTGATCGCACCGGTCGGATTGTCGGTGACCGGTCGGTCAATTTCCTTGGCCAGCGCTTCACGCGAATAAAGCGCAAACACGCCTCCGATAACCTGAAAGAAAACGACCTCAGGCGAGGGGGCGGCGTTGACTTTCCAGCCGAGGCCGCTTTCAAAGAATTTGCGGGCAGCTCCAACATCGGGAACTGCAAGAGTTGTCATTGAAATACGCTGTTCCATGTCCCAGGCCTCTTTCTAAAGAATGTGAACAAATAGAGAACATATCTATCTCGATGTCAACATCTCAACCACGATGGCGTGGCGGCAGTCTCCAATTCTGTCCAAGTTCCTGAAAAGCAACCAGAAGGAAGAAATTTCCCGTTTTTGACTAAAGAATGGAGTAAATTGTCTCAAGTTGCGTCCATTTCAGGAAAAATTAAAGCAACTTTTTTCAAGCATGCGGTAAGCTATTGACCTTGGGATGTGCCCGGTGTTGTGTCGGTCCCTAGGACAGTCGGCTACAGGAAAAAACTGGAGGAAGCATGAGCGGGTGGAGTGACACATGGACCTGGATCGACGGGACTTGGCACGCGGGCAATCCGCCTATCATGGGGCCGCGAACCCATGCCTCCTGGTTGGGGTCAAGTGTTTTTGACGGAGCCCGTTTCTTCGATGGCGTCATGCCCGACATTGATCTGCACTGCTTGCGCGTCAACGATTCTGCGCTTGCGCTCGGTATAAAGCCGACCATGAAAGTCGGTGAAATGGTGGAGCTTACCAAGGAAGGCTGCGCCAAGTTCAAAGGCGATCAGCAGATCTATGTGAAGCCGATGTATTGGTCGGAAAATGATGGGCCGGGTGTGATCACCGGGGATCCGGACAGCACTCGTTTTTGCCTTTGTCTGTTTGATGCGCCGATGGCACCCCGGGACACCGCGATGAGCATCACGCTGTCACCATATAGACGGCCGACAATGGAATGCATGCCGGTCAATGCGAAGGCCGGGTGCCTTTATCCCAATAATGCCAGAGCCATGGTTGAGGCCAAGGAGCGCGGCTTCGACAATGCTGTGGTACGGGACATGCTCGGCAATGTCGCTGAATTGACGTCCGCCAACATTTTCATGGCAAAGGACGGCAAGGTTCACACACCGGCTCCCAACGGGACTTTTTTGAACGGAATCACACGCCAGCGTATCATTCAGCTGCTCAGATCTGCTGGCTATGATGTGTTCGAGCGCACAATGGGCTACCAGGATTTTCTCGAAGCCGATGAGATCTTTTCGACAGGGAATTACAACAAGGTCACTCCGGTAAAGCGCATCGAGGAGAGAGATCTTCAGCCCGGCCCAATTGCATCGCGTGCGCGCGACCTTTATTGGGACTTCTCGCATTCCTGATCGCCAGATGCATTTCAATGTGTCCAGAGCTGAAGCTCAGGAAATATGCGGCTACCTGACGGCAAGCGCAGCTGCGACAAGCAGAGCCGCCGCTGCTGCCAGCGAAGCGCCATCGAATGAACCGGTGAGGTTATGCAGGTAACCTGCAAACCACGGGCCTATTACCTGGCCAATTCCAAAACTTGCGGTCAGGATGGCCAACATCCTGCGGATCGCTTCTGGCCCACCCGCACTTGCCAGGCGCCGCCCTTCCATCAGACCAAGTGCGGTCATGCCCATGAACGTGCCCCCAAGCAGGGCTGCACCCAACAGGAAGACAGATGGGTTTTGACCAATCACTGTGAGGGCGACACCGGCTGCTTCGATGATACTGGCCAATGCAAAAGCACGCCTTGCACCCAGAGAATGGGCAACCTTGTTCCAGATATAGATCGACGGCACAGCAAATAGGCCGACGGCAAGCCACACAAAAGGTTCGGCGGGCTGCAGTGCAGGTGTCGTTCGCGCAATCGTGGAGACAAATGTCGCGGTAATCACATAGCCGAAACCAAACAATCCATAGGCAATGATCAACCGAACAAGACCTGGCTCCAGATAACTTATTGTAGTTACCGTGCTATTTTTTGCGTTTGCAGGGATCTCTTGGGATGGCTTAGGGGTGGATGTGTTTTTTCCCGGCACAAGGATTGCCGCCAGTACCAGTAAAACGAAAGTCGCCGCGCTACTCGCCAACCACAGGCCACGCCAATCAGTGCCTGTATGCGCAAGGGCGGCGACCAGCATTGCAGAGAAGGCAATGCCGCAGCCGACGCCTGCAAAATGCAAGGCGGAGAGACCTCCGCGGCCAGCATTGTTCAGGCGTTCAAGGATCAGAGTCGTTGAAAAAACGAGTACAAATGCACTGGCTATACCGCTCAGAAAGCGGATTGCCAAATATGCAAAAAGTGCTGTTGTCAGAGCCATTGCCGCACTTGTCAGCGCGCTGACAAGCAATCCGCCAAGGAACCACATACGCGGACTGCCCGACAAAAACCGCGACGCGCCGGCAAGTGCCCCGGAGAGATAACCGAGAAAATTCGCGGCGGCGATCAGACCAGCTTCATCTGCCGGCAGAATCAGGCCTTCTGTCATGAAAGGCAAGATTGGCGTGTAGACGAACCGGCCAATACCCATGGCTGCGGCGAGCGCGCAAAGACCGCCGATTGCGAGTGTGGCCGGATCGCGGGAGAGGGCTTTCATTCCAGTATCGCGGCTTCCGGTAATTCCAGTCAGCACCATTTAGCGCGAATGGAAGGGACATTGCCACGTTCGATTTGCCATGTCATTCATGCCGATGGAATTTCAAGCGCATTTCGATTGCTTCGCCAGGTCTGAAGCCGGATCGGGACCCAGGCTAAAATGCCGGACTGTCAGGGCCCGATTTCTCCAATAGCAGTTTGAAAGAAGACTTCTGCTGCTTCGCGTATGCGGACTAGCTTGTACTACAGAAGAGCCTGCGCAAGGATCATCAGGACTCCGGCTCCCGCAATGTAGCCGGCATCTATGGCAAGAGCAGCATTGCTTTTTTTGCAGAAAGCGCCGTTGGAGATGGTCAAAGCGGCTGCAGCCAAAATGGCGAGAATCGCAGCGACAAGCGCATCGAATGTTGCGGTTATTCCAATCACGGTCGCCAAAAAGAACAACCCGATTATCTGGAGCAGCATAGCGCCCATTGGTGGCTTGCTGTCCTTGTTGAGTTCGACACCTGAACCTTGGGCCCAGGGTCTTGCGAAGAGCAGGGGAGAATAGACCAGCCATCCGAACAAAAAAGCAACGACCGTGCCCGCACCAACTGCAATCCAGTTTACGTTTTCAAATTCCACTATCGCCTCCTTGCCGTAGTCCGACGGGTGGCCCGACATTCAGGAAACCGCGAACGGGGCATTCATTCAACCATATGGATGAATTATCAGCTGATAGCAAATCAGTCAACTTAAGGGTTGATTGATTTGTTTGGTGATTGGAACGTGCCCGCTTGCAGTGCCTGCAGACGGAAGCCGTTCAAGGCACCTCAAGCACTGAAATCGGCCCATATGGCGATCGGCAGCACTTCAGGAAACTGGTTTTTGAAAAGTCCGGCAGACTGAATGTTGCTCAGCCATGGAGCGTGCAGAATTCCGGACGCTGGCTCTGTTCCTGATTGCAGCAGCTTTTATAGTTGTTGTAGCATTGATCAAGCGAGCTCCAGTCGCTTTTTTCAGTATATTTTGGGAACAATGCAGCAATTACGATTGTCGCCGAAACAATAAGGGCAATCGAGTAAGTGTTTTTTAAAGACATAACTCTTTCCTTTTTGTTTGGCCTCCGGTCTATTAGCTTTCATGACCATATCAAACTCAGTAACACTTGCCGTGCTGCGGATCACATAAAGACATTTTTCTGAAATCCCTTGATCTGGCGTGATGGCAGAATAAAAAAACAAGAATATTTTTTTTTATTTTGCCTTACATGCTTGCCGACAGCCCGTTGCAATCCTATTTTGCCGCTCGAAGCGGTTCTTCTGGCGCTCGCCCGGACCGCCGGTCACTGACCTTTTGAGGAGTTTGTCATGTCATTCGAATTGCCCGACTTGCCATATGCATATGATGCCCTGGCACCTTACATGTCTGCTGAAACCCTGGAATTTCATCATGACAAACACCACCAGGCCTACGTAACCAAGGGCAATGAGCTGCTTGCCGGCAGTGGTCTGGAAGGCAAGTCTCTTGAAGACATTGTGAAGGAGAGCTACGGCAAGAACGCACCTCTCTTCAACAACGCTGGTCAGCACTACAACCACATCCATTTCTGGAAGTGGATGAAGAAAAACGGCGGAGGTTCGTCTTTGCCGGGGGCGCTTGCTTTCGCAATTGACAGTGATTTGGGCGGTTTCGACAAGTTCCGTGCTGATTTCATTGCTGCCGGCATCGGCCAGTTTGGCTCCGGTTGGGCATGGGTTGCCGTGAAAGACGGCAAGCTTGAGATCATGAAGACACCCAACGGCGAGAACCCGCTGGTTCACGGTGCAACGCCAATCCTCGGCTGCGACGTTTGGGAACACTCCTATTACATCGACTACCGCAATGCGCGTCCGAAATACCTGGAAGCCTTTGTCGACAGCATGATTGACTGGGATTACGTCCTGGAGCTCTACGAAGCTGCCACCAAATAACATCGTCGTATCGGCGTGAACACGAAACCCCGGTCTCACGACCGGGGTTTTTTGTTGTGTCGTGCAAGGAGCGACACTTTGTTACAAATTTGGGCGGAGATCACGGGAGCGTGATTTTGATAGTGCTCCAATCTTGCGCTGTACTCTGCACGGTGTGAAATGCCATCGAACTCGTGACGCGAGAGGGAGAGAAATATGCGCATTGTCAGGAAAATGGCCGTGGCCGGATTGGTTTTGGGTCTTGGTGTGGTCAGTATCGCCGCGCAGGCATCCGATGACCCCATTGAAACCCGCAAGGCAATCATGTCGTCCGTCGGTGCTGCTGCCGGTCTGGGTGGTGGCATGATGAAGGCTGAAATCGACTATGTTCCCGCTGCTGGAAAAGCAGCAATTGCCACCGTAAGAGCCGCTTCTCTGACATTCGGCGATTATTATCCCGCAGGCTCTGATCAGGGCGATACGGGTGCTGCAGCGGCGATCTGGGAAAACCCGGAAGGGTTTGCGGCCGAGCTCGCAAAGTTCCAGGCTGCGACTGAAAAGGCAGCTGCGGCTTCAGGAAAAGACGGCCCAGCAGATCTTGATGCATTCAAGGGAGCCATGGGGCCGGTTTTAGCGACTTGCAAATCTTGCCACGAGACGTACCGTAAGAAGAACTGACCGGACGCGATCCGGAGATTCTTTTTGGTCTTTTCGGGAGAGGCCCGATGAAAAAGGCAATCCTTGTACTTGTTGTTCTGGCGGGGATTGCTGCCGCCATCGGTTGGGGCCTCTCCGCTCCCACACGGATGAGTGCGGAAGAAGCATCCGCGCTGAAAGAAGGCGACCCCGCGAAAGGCGAGCTTGTTTTCTGGGCAGGTGGCTGTGCCTCCTGTCATGCCGAGAAGGGAGCAAAGGGAGACGATCTCCTGAACCTCGGTGGCGGTCTGCGGCTTGAAACACCTTTTGGAGTGTTCGTTGCTCCCAATATTTCGTCGAGCAAGGCTGACGGTATCGGCGGCTGGTCTCTGATAGATTTTGCAAATGCAATGACGCACGGGACGTCGCCTGACGGACAGAATTTCTATCCGGCCTTTCCGTATACTTCCTACGCCCGGATGACACCGGAAGACCTTGGTGATCTTTACGCCTTCATGGCAACGGTCCCTTCCGTCGAGGGCAAAGCTGCATCGCACGAGCTCGGCTTTCCCTTCAACATTCGCCGGGGTCTCGGACTATGGAAGCGTATGTTTCTGGACCCGGCGCCAGTCATTTCACAACCGAGTGGCGACGGCGAAATTGATGCCGAGCAATGGGAACGGGGCCGCTACCTCGTTGAAGGACCGGGCCATTGTGGTGAATGCCACACCCCGCGCGACTTCGCCGGCGGCCTCGTTTTGTCAGATTGGCTTGGTGGTGCACCGGCTCCCACCGGGGAAGGGCGAATTCCGGATATCACGCCAACGCAAGGAGGTTTTGGCAGCTGGAGTGCAGCTGACATTGCTTACTATCTGGAGAGCGGCTTCACGCCGGAATATGATTCGGTTGGCGGTGAAATGGTCCATGTGCAGGAAAATATGGCCCGCCTTCCAGCGAGCGACAGAAACGCGATTGCCGCCTATCTGAAAGCAATTCCGACCGTCGCTGAACCTGCAAATTGATCAATACCATCAAGCGGACGTCTTCAGCCAATCTCATGACAGTGCAAAGCAGTATTACAATATCTCCCGTGGCGGATGCGCAGGACCTGAACACCGTCAAGGATCTCTTTCGAGCTTATGTAGACTGGCTCGGCATCGACTTGTCCTATCAGGGGTTTGAAGAAGAACTTGCCGGTATGCCCGGTAAATATGCACCACCGAAAGGTGCCCTGTTCGTGGCAAAGGACGAGGCGAGCGCGATCCTTGGCTGTGTCGGCCTGAGGGCCTTTAATGACGATGGCGCTTGTGAAATGAAAAGGCTCTATGTCTTGCCGAAGGGGCGGGGACACGGCGTCGGAGCGGGTCTGGTCGACCGCGTGCTTGATGCCGCCGTTTCGGCTGGATACAGCGAAATGCTGCTGGATACGCTGCCGTCCATGTCCGGCGCCATCAAGCTCTACAAAGCTGCAGGCTTTGTTGAAGTGCCTGCGTATTATTCGACACCGATCGAAGAAACGATCTTTTTCAGGAAAGACCTTTCTGAACTCTGAAACAATGGTCTCGGGCGGTGCTAAACGGCAATTATCGCTTCGATTTCCACCTTCAGTTCCGGTGCAAATAATCCTGAAACCATCACAAGCGAGCTTGCCGGAACGGCATCCTTATATCCGGTCGACAGCGCATTTCGTATGCCCGGAATGTCAGCCGGATCGGTCATGAACACTGTAACCTTGATGAGGTCGGCAAGAGTTCTGCCAAATTGTGCTGCGATAAACTCCAGTTGTTCAAGCACGGCATGGGTCTGTTCGCTCGCCGAGCCCGTCCGCCGTTCAGTGCCGAATGCCGTAAAACCAGAAGTGAAAAGCGTGTCCCCATGTTTGACAACGTGCGTGTAGGGGCCAACCGGCAGGCCAAGTTCTTCAAAATTTTTGCGGGTCAGTGTCATTTTCCGATCCTTTGAATTTAGTTAGACGGTATTCGAAATAGCCGGTCAGTCTTTGAACGGGTGGACCGAGAAGGAATGCAAGGATGGCGGCCGGTGGCCAGGCGAGCCGAAAGGCTGCCATCCATTGACCGACGAACCCGTCCGTCCACCCAAGATTGATGAGGGTCACCCAGCAGGACATGAGTAGCGAAAGGCCGAATGACATCAGGATTGCTGCGATAAACCGATGTCTCATCTGAATTCAAGCCGTATCCGTTCGAGCATTCGAACCGATTTCACCAAGCTCTTCGATATAGCTCACTTCCGTCAGATTCCGCGCCAGATAGGTCTTTGTGTGTGGCATTTCAAAATGGTCCAGAAGCGCCTGCCGGTTCGTCCAGCATTCCCACAGGGTGAACTTTTGCGGTTGTTTGAGGTTCTGACGGATTTCAAACAGAATGCATCCGGGTTCGCTCTGGGTCTGTTCCGCCAGAAGCCGCAGTCCGTTTTCTGCTTCTTTCAGATCAGCGCCGCCTTGAAGCTCGATACCTGCGCTCACAAAGTAATTCGACATTGCACTCTCCATTGCTGATTGGTGTGGACGCTGAAGATGTATTGATTTCGAATTTCAGAATCTATATCGATATGCGAGAGTTCAATTTTCAAAAATGAAATCATGCTTGACGATCTCGCGCTTTTTATTCGCATCGCCCAGAATCGCAGCCTGTCCGCCGCAGCCAAACAGCTGAGTGTGCCACCGGCGACCGTGACGCGGCGATTGCGCAAATTGGAAGAAGAGATAGGTGCGCAGCTCGTTCACCGGTCGGCTCGCAAGTTCTCGCTGACATCCGAAGGCGAAGTATATTACGAGGCATTCGCCGATCTCCTCCAGCAGGCGGAGGCTTCATTGCGGGGATTGAGTGCGGATTTGACCGAAATGAGGGGGCGGCTGCGTGTGGCCGCACCAACGAATATCTCCGTCGGTATGCTGGAGCCAATGTGGTCAGCATTCTTGAAGGCCTATCCTGATATTCAGCTCACACTTCAACTGAGCAATGAAAACCAGGACCTTCTGGAAAATCGAATTGATCTGGCGCTCCGGTTCGGACCTCAGACGGATCTGCGTCTCTATCAGAAACACGTCGGGCGCGTTGCAACTATGCTGGTCGCCTCTCCGGACTATCTGGCCGAAGCAGGTGTTCCGGAGCGACCTGAAGACCTGCAATCACACAAGCTGATCTGGGTACCATCGCTGCCTCAGTGGCAACTCCGGAACCTGGATACGGGAGAAGAAGCTGTCCGGTACCCAGCAGCAAATGTTGCGGTGGACGATATCGGACTGGCTTGTCAGTTCTCAGCGGACGGGCACGGCATTGCACTGCTGCCGGTCTCCGAAACGTCGGGGAATATCCTGGCAGGCCGGATGAAGTTCGTGTTGCCGCGCTGGTGTGGACAGACGCGTGAGGCTTACGCAGTCTGGCCCACAGGCCGCCTTTTAAGTGCCAGAGCGAAATGCCTGCGTGACCATATGGAAACCTATATGGCAGAGCGGCCC
This sequence comes from uncultured Roseibium sp., assembly GCF_947499295.1. Taxonomy (GTDB): domain Bacteria; phylum Pseudomonadota; class Alphaproteobacteria; order Rhizobiales; family Stappiaceae; genus Roseibium. The sequence continues at coordinate 47,747 of NZ_CANMNP010000020.1, read as the reverse complement.
ATTTTTCAGGGAGCATTGCCGGAAAGCGGGGTCAATCAAGCCGTGTAGGTGTTGCAGCGCATGAAACGTGGAACGTCGATATAGTCACGCATGTAAAACAGCCAGGCTTGGCATTCCTGCTCTGTTTTAAAGCAACCGGCCTGTGAGATCTGATAGCGCCTGTCAAAATTGATCACGCGCCCGCTGGCAATGCCTTTCCAGCCACTGCCCGTGAACGAACGGCAGTCGTAAGGTGTGTTGTAGGTGTAAGGAATGTTGCCGAGGTCCTTGGAAAACGTCGGTGCAAAAAGCAGGTCCGAAGGTGTCTGGAACTGGTTTTGACATGCGGCAAGACTGAAAGCTGCAGCAATGACCGTTGCGCGCAGACCGGTTTTGGATGCGCTAACAGCGCTCTGAAAACGGCGGACTTTGCGGGACATGGCAGGCTCCAGTGATATGTCGGAATCGGCCCATTCGGGCATCAAAAGACTGATTTGCAACAAGGTTCAATTGAGCCGAAGACTGGCTCAAAATCAAGTCACGAAAGACGAAGCCCTTCACTCACAAGAGTGAAGGGCAATCGGTCAATCTGTTCCCCGAAAGTTTAAGAGCTGCACCTGCAAGTGCCGAGGTGATCTGTTATGCGAACGGATCTACGTTGGGCAGGTTGAAATTGAACGGATTTTCCAGGCCCTGACCCATGTCATCCCACTGCTGATAGTGCCCATCTTCCTGCAGCTGCAGCAAAACCGATTCCAAGTGGTCACTGACCGTTCCGACTGCATCCCAGGCGTCACCCATGCCAGCTGTAAAACGGGCGATTTCATCATAAAAGCCCTGTGGAAGCGAACCGATTTCAATCTCGTCAAGGCTGGAGAAGTAGAACGGGAATGGCGTTTCATACTCGAAAAAATAGGCGCGCTCCGCGCCGTTCAGGTAGACGATTTCGCCTTCGAACATGACCGAAAGTGACATCTCGTACCGGCCGAAATCGATCAACTGAATGTCGATAGCGAGTTCGAAAATCATTTCGAATTCTGCGATCCCGTAGTCGAACGCTTCGCCATAAACCTCTAACATCTGTTCCTGGCCAAAGGCTGTCAGAACCTGGTTGCCGTGCTCATCAAAGGTTTCTGCCTGAATTGTGGTACCAACCTCGGAGGCCATTTCGATATAGAGCTGTCTGAACTGGTTGTCGTAGAAGTTCCCTTCGAACGCATGCATCAGCCCGCTCTGGTATTCAACGGCAATCTCCTGGCCATTGTAGAAACCGGACTTGATTTCGGTCGCCCGCTCCTCAGCAAGGGTCATGATGTCCAGTGTTCCGTCCGAGGTGCGGAACGTGTGGTTCATCATTTCAAGGCCGAAGCCGAGCTGCTGCTCTCCGGCACCATTCGCGGACTGGACTTCCGAGGTGATCCCGCCCTGTGCTCCTTCCTGCAAGTCGCCGACCGGCAGGTTGTCTTTCCCGCTGAAGGCATAGGGGTCGAGGTTCAAAAAGGGGAGGGCGTAGTCCGGCTGTCCTGGCCCGGTGACCTCTGTCTCTGTTGTGTCCGTCTGAATATTTGTGCCGGGCGGACCCCCAGCTTCTTTCTGGCTTGTTGTCGACTTCAAAGCATCGAGCTGCTTGTCCAGCAGCGTTGTCATGTCAAACAGAGCGGTATTACGTGATCCGATATGAGTAGTCATAGTTTTCCTCTCCAGAAATGCTGCATTGATCAAAATAAAACCGATTTGATTGCGCGCTTTTGACGTGGGGAGGTTTTTTCTACTATTCAATATTAATTGTTATTCATGAAATCGATGTAATATTTTGGTTTTCGTATTAAATACATTTATGTGTTTAGGTGAAATTTTTGCAAAGGATCTGTAGCTGCGCCCCCTTAGCTGCAATTTAGACTTCCAAAAATTAGAGGAACAAAAAAAGCCGGTGCATTGCACCGGCTTTCTGGATTGGAGTGTCCTGTAAACTTAGTTCACGTTGATCCAACGCAGCATGAGGAAGTTGTCGGCACGCTGGGTCAGGTCGATATTGGATTTCGATCCCCAGAGCAGGGGCTGTACATGAAGCGGGACATAGACAACATCGTCGCGGATGATCGTGGCCACTTCATCCAGCATTGCCTGCCGCTTTTCTGCATCGATTTCCTTCTGAATCTGAGGGAGTAGTTCATCAACGCGCTCGTTGGAGTAACCACCGAAGTTCCAGCTGCCGAGTTTCTTCTCATCATTCTTCGTGGTGACAAGGAAACGGACCGGATGTTCTGCATCGAACGTTCCGGGCGACCATCCCAGAAGATACATATCGAAATTGCCGGCCCGCAGCTCCGGCCAGTAGTTTCGAACGGGCATCGCCTTGAGGTCGGCCTTCATGCCGGCCTGTGTCAGCATCGCCGCCATAGCCTTGCAAAGTGCTTCATCATTGATGTAGCGGTCATTCGGGCACATCAGTCCAAAAGAGAATCCGTCTGGATAACCGGCTTCGTTCAGAAGCGCCTTGGCGCCGTCCGGATCATATCCGATGCGCTCGCTTGCCGCGTCGCTGAAGCCTTTCATTTGGGTGCTGACCAGCTGGCTGGCAACCTCGGCATTGCCGCGCATGATCTTGTCGACAAGCGCTTCTGCGCTGATTGCCTTTTGAACCGCTTCCCTGACCTTCACATCCTGAAACGGGTTCTTGTCGGAAGTCTCGTCCGAGTACTTCAAGGCATCATGGCCGTGTGCGAAACCGAGCATGATCACCCTGGCTTCAATGCCCTGGTGAAGTGTCAGACCGTCCTGGCCCTCGACCCGTCCGACGTCCTGAACGGGCACCGGGTTGATCAGATCAACCTGTCCGCTCAAAAGACCGGCAACGGCGGTCGCCGGATTGGCGATCGGGATGAAAGTTGCCTTGGTGAGGTTGTGTTTCTTCTCGTCCCACCAGCCTTCGTTGGGCTCAAGTACTGTCTGAACACCGGGCTCACGAGACGTCAGCTTGAATGGGCCGGTGCCGTTTGCATTCAGTGTTGCAAAGGTCTCGCTGTCCTTGGCTGGACGTTCAGCGCCATTGGCCTCTGCCCAACCTTTGTCCAGGATCATGAAATTCGCAATTGAGTCGGGGAATATCGGGTTCGGGGCGTGCGTCAGAAAGTCGATGGTGTGGTCGTCGACGATCTTGACTTCCTTGACCGGTGCGAACCAGGAACTGGTGTCGGCCTCTTCGGAAGAAGCGCGCTCATAGGAAAAGAGAACGTCTTCCGCGGTGAGGTCTGCGCCGTCATGAAACTTGACGTCCTTGCGCAAGTTGAAGCGCCAGCCGTCGCCGCCGAGCGGTTCCCAGCTTTCAGCAAGAGATCCCTCGATTGCCATATCCTTGTCACGACGGACCAGACCTTCATAAACATTGTTCAAGAACCCAAGCACAGGCGCGGAGTTGACCGCGTGAGGATCCATGGTCTGAGGGTCGGTCGGTGATGACCACTTAAGCTCTGCAGCACTTGCAAGAGAAACGGAAGAAAGCAGGGCAGCGGCGAGCGTTAAACTGGCTGAGAATCGGCCAGTTCTGCGTAATGACTTTGTCATGACATCCCCATCAACTGTTGTTTGGTCTGATTATCGAAACAACCTAAGTCATTTCAGGACAAAAGAAACACCGGACCGGCATGTGTGTCCGGTGTTCATTTAAACTTTTCGTGATGGAAAAATCCAGGCTCCCTCAGCCGCAATCGCTGCCGACGATCCCCGCCAGTCCAGCGGTCGCGGCGACTGCTGAGAAGAGACGCGTTTCAACCCGCCAAAACGGTTGAAGCAAAAAAACGCCCGACCTTGCGGGCCGGGCGTTTTTGAATTTCAAAGAACGTGCTTTTCTGGAAGCGTGCTTAGGCCTTTCCGGCCACCATGAGGGCAAAGGCCTGAACCAGTGCAACTTCCTTGAGGCGGTCAAAGCGACCTGAAGCCCCTCCATGGCCTGCCTCCATATTGGTTTTGAGCATCAAGAGCCTGTTGTCGGTCTTAACGGCGCGCAATTTGGCAACCCATTTTGCGGGCTCCCAATAGGTGACGCGCGGATCGGTGAGACCGGCCACCGCGAGGATTGCTGGATAGTCTTTCGCCGCAACATTGTCATAGGGAGAATAGGAGGCGATGTATTCGTAGGCTGCCTTGTCCGTGATCGGGTTGCCCCATTCCGGCCATTCCGGTGGAGTGAGCGGCAGCGTGTCGTCGAGCATCGTTGCCAGCACGTCGACAAACGGCACCTCGGCAATGATGCCGCCGAATTTCTCGGGTGCCAGGTTGGCAACGGCCCCCATCAGCATGCCGCCAGCCGATCCACCGTGGGCAATGATGCGGTCATGGGACGAGAACTTCTCCGCAACGAGGTGATCCGCCGCCGCGATAAAATCCGTGAAGGTGTTCTTTTTCTTCTCCCGGCGGCCGTCCTTGTACCAGCGGAACCCTTTTTCCTTGCCGCCGCGCATGTGCGCGATGGCATAGACGAAGCCGCGATCAACCAGCGAAAGACAATTCGTGTTGAAACTTGCCGGTATGCTGATGCCGTAGGAGCCGTAGCCGTAAAGGAGCAGGGGGGCTGAACCGTCAAGTATAGTGTCCTTGCGATACAAAATTGAGACGGGAACCGTTTCTCCATCTGCAGCTGGAGCCATCAGCCGTCTTGTCACGTAGTCAGAAGCGGTATGGCCGGACGGCACTTCCTGTTCCTTGCGCAAGACCCGCTCCCGGGTTTCGACGTTGTAGTCGAAGGTCTGAGAAGGTGTGGTCATGGAAGAATAGGTGAAGCGTATTGTGGTCGTGTCGAATTCGTATCCGCCGCCTGCGCCCAATGAATAGGCTTCTTCGTCGAATGCGATCGAATGTTCGATGTTGTCGGTCAATCGGCGGACGACAATGCGCGGAAGGCCGTCTTCTCGTTCCAGACGAGTCATGAAGGTCTTGTAGACACAGTGAGACAGCACCAGACAGCCTGGCTTGTGCGGAACAAGATCTGTCCAGAATTCGCGGCCCGGCGTCGCCTTGGGAGCGGTTACGATCTTGAAGTCTTCCGCGTCTCCCAGGTTTGTCAGGATATAGAGCGTGTCGCCATGGTCATCGACGGAATATTCGACACCCGTATCGCGGGGCGCAATCAGGACAGGTGGTGTTTCCGGGCTGTTTGCCGGGATCATCCAGACTTCGGACGTTTCATGGTCATGGATGTCAATAACGATCGTGTCGCCGGACTGGGTCTTGCCGACACCCATGAAGAAACCGCTGTCTTTCTCTTCATATACCAGGACATCTTTGGCCGGATCGGTGCCGATTTCATGTCGGAATAGTTTGGAGGGCCGGTGATTGTCATCCAACCGGATATAGAAGACAAATTTGCTGTCCGCGCAAAAGACGCCGCCGCCACCGGTGTCCTCGATGCGATAGTCAAGGTCCTTGCCGCTCTCGATATCGCGGAGCTGCATTGAATAATATTCCGAGCCCTTGTCATCGTAGGCCCATGCAAGAAGTTTGTGATCGGGCGATTGGCTGGCTACGCCGATCTTGAAATAGGCCTTGCCCTCAGCTTCCTTATCGCCGTGCAGCAATATGGTTTCCTTGCCGCCGTCGCGAAGTGTGCGGAAAAAGATGGGCTGCTGCCCACCGGTCTCGTATTTCAGACCATAGGCATAAGGACCGTCGGGCGAGGGGACGGAACTGTCATCTTCCTTGATCCGGCCACGCATTTCCCCAAAGAGCGTTTCCTGCAGCTCCTTTGTGGTGGCCATCTGGCTTTCCTGAAAGGCGTTTTCAGCTTCCAGATAGGCACGAATGTCGGCATCAAGCACGGACGGATCTCGCATGACTTCTTGCCAGTTGTCGGCTCGAAGCCAGCCATAGTCATCCTGGCGGGAAATCCCGTGTGTCACGAGGGTTTCAGGGCGCGCTTCGGCGCGCGGGGGAAAAGCATCCTGTTTCATTGTCCCGAGGTAGGTTTTTTCCGTGATGAAGGCAAGGTCGACGCTGTTGAAAATCACATTGTTTCCCGCGTGATCCCGGCCCTGCTCGTGCAGAACACTGTCAAAACTGCAAAGACCTTTGCCAGTCCCGCTGTCTGCGTATTCATTGGATCAATCGTAAGTCAGCTCCGTCGCCTTGCCGCGGAACACCGTATAGGCGAGGATCGTGTAGCCGATGATCACAGGCAGCACGAATATCGCTCCGAGCAAAATGATGAAGAGGCTCTCCGGGGCGCTGGCACTCTCGTAAAGGGTCAGTTTTTCCGGAACCACGTAAGGGTAGAACGAGTATGCGAGCCCTGAAAAGGCAAGCGCGAACAGGGTCGCCGTTATGCAGAAGGGCACCCAACTCCATCTGTCCTTGCTGTCGGGCAAGTGCTTCAACGCAGTCCATAATACAAACAGGAGAAGCGCGGACATGAGCGGCAACGGCGCCAGCAGGATGATGGAAGGAAAGGAGAACCATTTCTCGAATATCCTGCTGCTGACAAGTGGACTTGCCAAGGAAACGGCGCCCAGTCCCAGGATCACACCCCAGAGACTTCGGCGCGCCCAGTTGACGGCCTTTGTCTGCAATCTGCCCTCGGTTTTGATGATCAGCCAACTTGCGCCGATCAATCCGTAACCCCCGGTCAGGCAGACAGCGGTCAGCAATCCGAATGCAACGGTCGTTGCGGTCTGTTCCAGGCCCATAATGTAGATGCCGAGCATATAGCCCTGCGAAAGGGAAGCGGACAGGGAGCCCAAGAAGAAGGCGAGGTTCCAGCGAGCTTTTTGTGAGCCGGTGGTCTTGGCTCGAAACTCAAACGCAACGCCCCTCAGAATTAAGCCAATCAGCATGACTGCAACTGGCAGATAGAGCGCGGTCAATATGGTTCCGTGTGCGGCGGGAAAGGCAACAAGCAGCAATCCTACGGCCAGAACCAGCCAAGTTTCATTGGCATCCCAGAATGGTCCGATAGCGGCGACCATTCTGTCCTTTTCTGCGTCAGTGGCAAAGGAGAACAAGATACCGACTCCAAGGTCAAAGCCGTCAAGAATGACATAGACCAGGATCGATAGGCCCATCAGCGCGGCAAATGCCAGCGGGAGCCAGATTGCAGGATCTCCGAATAGGGTCATCTTGATTACTCCGCCGGCACAAGCGAGACCTGCGCCGCTCCAGAATGGGGGCGGGCGTCGGTGTTCGTGGTTTTTCGGGCGAGCCGGAAAATCACCGTCATATAGGCGGCGAGCAAAACAGCGTAGACAACGAGATAGGCAGCAAGGGTCGAAGCGACCATGCCTGCGGGCACATCGGCAACCGCCGCTTTTGTTGTCAGAACCCCCTGAACCAACCAGGGTTGCCGCCCGATCTCCGTCGTGTACCAACCGGCCAGTGTGGCAATCCAGCCCGAGAAGGTCATGGCCACGAGACCGCGCAGTATCCAGGGATTGAGTTTATCGATGCCGCCGCTGCGGCGCAGCGCAATCAGCGTTCCCCAGCTTGCCAACAGCATCAACATGCCGGTTCCGACCATAACGCGGAAGGACCAAAAGACCGGCGCAACCGGCGGGTGCAACGGCGTGCCATCTTCGGCATAAAAATCGTTCAGTCCTGGAACAACACCTTGCGGGTCGTGTTTCAGGATCAAAGACGCGCCGTTCGGGATGGCGAGTTCGAACCGGTTTTCCCGCGCCTCTTCATCAGGCAGGGCGAACAGCAGCAACGGGACATTTGGTCCTGTGGTCCAGTTGCCTTCCATCGCCGCAACCTTTTGTGGCTGATGCTCAAGCGTATTCAGGCCATGGAGGTCTCCCGCATAGATCTGAACCGGGATAAGAATGGCCGCCATCCAAATACCGGTTTTGAAAGCGAGCCGCACTCCCTTCGACGTGTCCCCGATCAGACGTCGATAGGCGGATACCCCCGTGATCAGGAATGCCACGGTCAGGCCACTCGCCAACAGCATATGCGTCAGACGGTATGGCATCGATGGATTGAAGACGATCGCGATCCAGTCAGTTGCGTGAACCACACCGTCTCTCATCTCAAATCCGGTCGGGGTGTGCATCCAGGAATTCAGCACCAGGATCCAGAACGCACTGACTGTGGTGCCGAATGCGACGAGGAAGGTCGCCAGCGTATGAAGCCAGTTTGGAACTCGGCGCGACCCAAACAACATGATGCCGAGAAATGCCGCTTCCAGAAAAAAAGCAGTCAAGACTTCATAGGCCAGGAGAGGTCCGGCAACATTGCCGACGGTTTCCATGAAACCGGGCCAGTTGGTACCGAACTGAAAACTCATCGTGATGCCACTAACGACGCCGAGGCCGAAGGACAACGCGAATACTTTCACCCAGAACCGGTAGGCCGCCATCCAGCGATCGTCACCGGTTGCATTGAAACGAAGTTTGAAAAACAGCAATACCCAACCAAGGGCGATGGTGATCGTCGGAAACAGGATGTGAAACGAGATATTCGCGGCAAACTGGATCCGGCTCAATAGCAGCTCTTCCATGTGACACCTTTCAAGCTGTCAGCTCTTGCTGCTGAATATGGAATTTTACTTATCGGCTACAATTGAAAATGGCCTGCCTGCGGCGCCATGCCCTGCGGCAACCCGTCACTCGGTCACGTTGCCCCAGCGCGAGGGCTGCAACGCGGCGCACTGGTCTCAAGGCGCAGATATTAAGGGGTGCAACACATGTGGCTTTGATCACGGACCAGTTGATAATTTTCAGGTAGAGGCACGGCGCTCACCGGGTTCCAATGGAGTATTCTTATCAAGCTTAAATTCTTCATGCCGCATCCGCTGCAACAAACGAGGGACAATCTCATGCCGAAAAACATCAACATGTCACGCGGATCGTTTTGCGAGAAAAGAACGGGATAATCTGCAGGCTGAAGGGTCCCCGAGCTGGAACTATCGCCTCATTTGAACTTTGCAATTTTCATTGGGCAGTTTCGGTGTCCTGATCGATTGCTCTGCCGGCAAGAGCTCGGAACTAGGGTGTCCAAGTATTTCCCCCAAAGGTGAAAGGCCTGATTGACTCAACCAGCGATTTGCGGCACTCAGTTTTTTTGATGGTTTCCGAATCCGAGGCCGGATCGGGATTAAAAGGGAACACGGTGAGGCGTAGCCAGAAGGCACCAAATCCGTGACTGCCCCCGCAACTGTGAACGGCGAGCAAACCTGAAAGCGCCACTGGGTTTCCCGGGAAGGATCAGGCAAGCGATGACCCGTAAGTCAGGAGACCTGCCATTGCAATTTCAACTTCAACCCGGGCGGGGTGTCCCGGAGGAGCGAGTGGCATGGCATATCGGCTATCTTTGCTGACACAAATTGACATTCGGTTCTTGAACGCCCCGCGCCATCGCGGAGGGCGATATGAACCGGAGCAACACGACTGCCAATTCCTTTGATCCTGCCTTCTTGAAGGCTGCCGACCCCTTAAGTGAACGTGCCGCGCGAGCCATGCGGCCGAACGATCGTCCCGCAGGGCTTGCCAGAAAACTGAATCGTAATGTAATAACATTACAAGTGATTTTACCTGACTGTGCTTCGCAAGTGCCTTTGCGAACCCGGGATCGGGACGAATTAGACAGTTTCGGGGAAGGTCTGGCGGAGAACGATGATGCAAGATGACAAACACAAGATCTTTGTCTGCACGTCCTGCCGCTACAAGGGCACCAACTGCCGGCCGGGTCTTGAGCTGATCAAGAAACTTCAGGACGCAATGCGTCTTGCGACACCGATAGTAGGTGACGACTTTGAAGTGTCGGGCATTGCATGCATGGCCGGGTGCGACAGGCCCTGTACGGTCGCTTATCGGGCCAATGGCAAGGCAACCTATTTGGTTGGCGACATAGACCCAGAGACCGATATTGAGGACCTTATTGCCTTCGCGCGGCAGTATCAGGACCTCACAGATGGTTGGTGCTCTTCCACAGTACGGCCGGGCAAACTTCGCAAAACCACGCTTGCGCGCATTCCATCTGCGATGATCGTGACCCGGGCTGAGGAGACTGCAGTCTCATGAGTGGCACAGTTCTCAGTGTTCAGAATGTTGGATGGTCACCGGGCAGGGGGCATGCACTTTTGAACGGCGTCAGTTTTGACGTTCCCGCCGGCAAGGTGTTGGGAGTTGCCGGTGCCAACGGTGCTGGAAAATCCACTCTACTTCGGCTGCTCTATCGGTTCCATAGGCCGGTTACCGGGACCGTTCGTCTCGACGGTGAGGACATCTGGTCCATGTCGACAAGGGAAACGGCACAAAAAGTTGCCGCGGTCCTGCAAGAGCAACCCGGAGATTTCGCACTTTCCGTTCGTGAGATTGTTGAACTCGGTCGCCGCCCACACGGCTCAGGGTTTGCCAGAGGCGGTAGGCGGGATACCGAAATTGTCGATGAGGCCCTGGAGCGTATGGGCCTCAACGACTTGTCTGCACGTTCTCTCGGGACCCTTTCGGGCGGCGAACGTCAGCGTGTCATGGTGGCCCGCGCCCTGGCTCAAAAACCACGGCTGCTCATTCTCGATGAGCCTACCAATCACCTTGATATTCGACATCAACTGGAAATCGTGACGCTGATCAGCAGCCTCAACATCACGATCGTCACCAGTCTGCATGATCTCAACCTGGCAGGTCGCGTGTGCGATCAGGTGCTGCTTTTGCACAAAGGTAGATCACTTGGTTTTGGAACTCCGGAAGAGGTTCTGACGCCAACGCATATCGAACAAGCATACTCTGTCTTTGTCCGACAGGAGCGGCTTAGTCAAAGCCACGAGCAACACCTCACTTTTCACCTTTGAATATGGAATTCGTAACATGAAACGTATTGCACTTAGTCTCGTCCTGACTGTCTTGGCAGGGTCTGCATTTGCTGAAACCTCAGTGCGCAGCTGTGACCGGGAGGTTGTGTTCTCCGAGCCGCCGAAAGCGGCGGTTTCCAACGACGTGAACCTGACGGAAATGATGCTGGCTCTTGGTCTACGTGATCGGATGGTCGGTTACACCGGTATCTCGGGCTGGAAAACGCTGGATGAGGAAATGCGCGAAGGCGTTGCCGAACTGCCCGAGCTTTCCGCCAAGTATCCGACCAAAGAAGTGTTGATTGGAGCAGATGCAGATTTTTATTTCGCAGGCTGGAACTACGGCATGAAGGTTGGTGGTGAGGTCACGCCCGAGACGCTGGAGCCCTTCGGCATCAAAGTCTACGAACTGACGGAATCTTGTATCCACATTGGCGAAAAACCAAAGGTCTCCATGGGAGACATGTACAACGACCTTATCAATCTCGGTAAAATTTTCGACGTGGAAGATGCAGCCTATGATCTGGTGGCCGGCTACAAGGCCGAACTGGACGCATTTACCTCCAAATTGAAAGCCGGCGATAAACCGCTTCGCGTTTTCGTTTATGACAGTGGCGAGGATAAACCCTTTACGGCTGGGCGATATGCCATGCCGACCGCGCTGATTGAAGCTGCTGGGGGCATCAATGTTCTGGACAGCTTCGAAAAAAGCTGGGCAACGGTCGACTGGGAGGCAGTCGTCGAGGCCGACCCTGAAATGGTTGTCATCGTCAACTACGGTAAAGTCACGGCTGAAGAGAAGCGCGATTTCATGAAAAACAATCCCGCGCTGGCCGGAATTGAAGCGGTCAAGAATGACCGGTTCGTGACCTTGGAATATGTTGAGGCGACACCGGGTCCGCGCAACATCAGGGCCGTGAAGAAGCTCGCCAACGCATTTTGGGGCGAGTGATCCTTGCTACAACGACCGCACCATAGCCAATCCTTGAATGAGGCGACAAAGGAACCGGGCCGCAGAAAAAGCTGGCGTTTTCTCGGTCTGGTTCTGGTTGGCATTGCGGCCCTTTGCCTCTCGATGATTGTCGCGGTTTCAGTTGGAGCCGTTCCGGTTCCGGCCGGAACAGTGCTTGGTGTTATTGCGAACAAGTTGGTTCCAGGTCTGTTTGACGTGACATGGTCGAGCGGCCGGGAAGCAATTGTCTGGGAAATCCGGTTTCCAAGGGTTCTGCTTGCGGGTTTTGTCGGCGCTGGGCTGGCCGTGGTCGGCGCTGCGCTGCAGTCCGTGACACGCAATCCGCTCGCTGACCCGCATCTTCTCGGGATATCATCGGGCGGTGCCGCTGGCGCGATCCTGGCCTTGCTTCACACTGGCCTTTTCCTTGGATTGCTAACCGTTCCGCTGATGGCGTTTGCCGGTGCACTTGTTGCAACGCTCGTGGTGCTCGGCGTCACGCGTTTTGCGGTTGCTACCAGCGCCGACAAGCTTGTGCTTGCCGGAGTGGCCGTCTCCTTCATCATCATGTCGCTTGCCAATGTGCTGATTTTTCTCGGAGACCCGAAAGCGACGCATACAGTTGTCTTCTGGATGCTGGGAGGTCTTGGGCTGGCCCAATGGCTCCATCTCCTGTTTCCGCTTGGCATTCTGCTCGTGACGGTTCCGTATCTCATGCTCAGGGCTGCGGATCTCAACGCCATGACCATCGGCGACGAGACTGCGGCAACGCTCGGTATCCCGGTGACACGTTTCCGTTTCACCGTGTTTGTCGTCGGCGCACTAATAACGGGTGTCATGGTTGCATTTTCCGGGATCATCGGATTTGTCGGTCTGATGATCCCGCATATTGCGCGGTTCCTGGTTGGGGGCAGTTATACGCGTGTCTTGCCTGCGTCATTGCTTCTTGGAGCGATTTTCCTGATCTGGGCAGATGTTGCAGCACGCACCTTGATGGCCCCGGAGGATATGCCCATCGGGATTGTGACCGGTCTGATCGGCGGCGTGTTCTTTATTGTCCTGCTGCGAGCGAAGACCGGCGGCGACCGCTGAACAGGATGAAAATGGCGATGGCCATGTTCAAGAGGTTCCAGGCAATACCGTTCAGGAATGCGGCTTCATAAGATCCGGTCAAATCGTAGATCAGGCCCGAGAGCCAGCCGCCAAGGGCCATACCCAGGATGGTCGACATGACCACGAGGCCGACACGTTGGCCCGCTTCTCTTGCCGGCAGGTATTCGCGCACGATGACGGCATAGCTCGGTACGATGCCTCCTTGTGAAAGTCCGAAGATCAGAGATACGAGATAGAGCGAGGCAAGGCCGTCAAAAGGTATGAACAAAAACAGTGAGAGACACTGTCCGACAGAGCCGAGCAAAAGTGTTTTGATGCCACCTATTTTGTCGGCGATGAGGCCTGAAGCCAATCGGCTGAGCACACCTGCACCTGTCATCAACGCGATCATGTCTGCGCCGGGTGCAACGCCATAACCCAGATCCACGCAATAAGCCACGATGTGAACCTGCGGCATCGACATGGCGACACAGCAAGCTATTCCGGCAATCACCAACAGCGTCTGGAGAGCTGCTGGCGACAAGCCTGTCGTCTGCCCACCGAAGCGGGCATGTACAGGTGCTGCCGACAATGCATTTTCAGGCGGGGGACGCCGCAGGATGAATGCCAATGGCACCATGGTCGAAATGCAGATTGCGGCGATGAGCAGGTAGGTGTCCCGCCAGTCAGTAAATCCAAGGCTCCATTGAATGATCGAGGGCCAAAGAACGCCAGCCAGGTAATTGCCGCAGGCAGCGCACCCGACAGCAAAACCGCGCCGCTTTAAGAACCAGTGCGAGATATCCGCGATCAAGGGACCAAAGGTTGCCGAGGTTCCAAGGCCGATCAAGAGGCCTTGGGCGACTGTGAAAAGCCACACATTCGGCGCAAGTGCGGCCAGAGCGAAGCCGGAACTTAAGAAAAGGGCAGAGACGATGACCGGGAACACGATCCCATACCGGTCAACAAACCTGCCGAGAATGTAGTTGCCGGCAGCAAATCCAAGCATGGTTGCGGTGTAGGGCAGGGCCGCATCGGCCCGGTCGATACCGAAATCGTTCTGAACGGCGGGCAGCACGATAACGACCGCCCACATTCCGGCTCCGCCAAGAGTTCCAAGCAGAATACAGATCGCCAGCCGGAACCAGGCGTATGGCCCGTCCTGAGAATAGGTATCAGGGGTCGCTGAGCTGGTCACTGTGACAAGGGCTCCGATGATGAAGTTCCGGGCTACCAGCTTTGCACAGCACAATCCAATTCAATTTGCTCATGAAATCGGTCAGAAATTTGAATGAATGGCTTGGGAGAGCTAGTCGTTGAGGCCGGTAAAGCGCTGCCAGAAAGAGTGGCAGCCGCCTCGTTGCCAACGTATTGCGGAATGTCTTTCAAATTGCCAACAAGGGGCCTCCCGATCGGAAAGCCCCTTTCAGCCGGATCAGACTGTACTTTCGGACGCGGCCAAGGTTTCTTCGATAAAGCTCCGCAGTGTTTTGGCGGGGCGACCGATAAGCTTTTCAAGGTCTCTTGAGGCAGTTTCAAGTTCGCCGGCCTCAGCGCCGCGATCCGCGTCAGCCAATGCTTTGGCAAGCCCATCCGGCAAGCCAGCCTGGACAAGCATTTCGGCGTAAGTCGTTTCGTCCAGATTGTTATACGCAATGGCGCGCCCGGACAGTCGGGAGAGCTCTTCGGCGAACTCGTGACGGGTGAACGCAGGTGTTCCACCAAGATCAAACGAACGTGTCGAGAGATCCGTGCCGGCAACCACTCTGGCAGCAGCTTCGGCATAATCCTCCCGCCCGGCAGCAGAAAACTTGCCGTCACCACTCGCACCTGTGACGGCTCCGTGGGCAAGTGCCGCGGCAAGAGTGCCGGCGAAGTTTTCAAGATACCAGCCGTTGCGCAAGATGGCGTGAGCGATGCCGCTCTCTGCAAGCAGCTTTTCCGTTTCAATGTGTTCAGCACCCAAAATCAAACTGGATTTGGGGACGTTCAACAAGCTTGTATATGCAATGAAATGCACTCCAGCTGCCTTTGCAGCATCGATGATTGCAGCATGTTGAGGAACCCGTTTACCCACTTCGGATCCTGAAATCACCAGAAGACGTTCAACTCCCGAGAGTGCGGCGGCAAGACTGGCCGGATCGTCATAGTCTCCCCTCACTACCGAGACTTGGTCCGAGGCAAGGTCTTGTCCTTTCGCCGGTGTTCGAACCAACGCGCGAACTTGTTTGCTGGTTTGGCTTGTAAGATGTCTCAGGACAAGACGTCCCAATTGGCCATTGGCGCCCGTGACTGCGATCATTGTGTTTCTCCTTCAAACGATCGGTGTTGGTTCGGATGCCTTCCATGTAGACGCAGTGCTTACTTTTTGTTAGTACATACAAAAAGGTTAGTTTTGAAGCCGTTCAAACCGGGGCTAAGACTTGGGAAGAAACATGACAGACCAGTCAGATAGCGCACCTTTGGCGGATGCCGGAACGTCAAAACCCTTGTCAGCGATGCTGCGGCAAGGGGAGCTTTTCAATCAAAACTGCCCTTCGCGCGAAATCCTGAAACACCTGACAAGCCGCTGGGGTGTTTTGGTGCTGATTGCGCTGTTGGATCAGGAGCACCGGTTTTCCGAGCTCAGGCGCAAAGTGGGAGGCGTCAGCGAAAAGATGCTGGCGCAGACATTGCAGACGCTTGAAGCGGATGGTTTCGTCAACCGTTACTCCCATCCCGTCGTACCGCCGCATGTCGACTACAGCCTAACCCCTATCGGGCAAGAAGTGGCACTAAAAGTACGCGACTTTGCCGATTGGATAGAAGTGAATATCGGGCGCATTCTCGCAGCTCAACAAGATACTGCGTGATGAATTGATGGAGCAGGGGGGGGAGGCATCACCCGGGCTGACTTGGCGGGCACAAGGTGACATTCTCACCGGATTCCAGTTTGAACCCAACACAGCCTGAACCCGAGTTTTCCGCTGGTACAATGCGCCTAAGGACGGGTGCAGAAAGCTCTATTTTCTTGATTTCTTTCAGGTGTCCGTCTGTAAGACCCACGACGCGCAGCTGTCGCAGATTGTCAGAAGGCACGACCAGTTCCGGACGACTGTCTCCAGTCCAAGAGATGTCCGCGGAGAGGTCCTGATGCCGCGATCCGATCTTGTGGTTGGAAAAACCTGGAAGTGATGCAATCGGCATGAGTTCCTTGCCCCGCCATTCAAGCACATAGAGCGTTCCGCCGATATGGGGTGTCTCGACGTAGGCAATCTGTTTTGACCCAGCCCCGGCGTAATCTGCAATGCCGGCAATGTTCAGCCACCTGTTGCTGCGGCCGATCGGTTCGTTGCTGGCAAGCTCAACAAGTGCGCTGCCGCGATTTCCGAAAATCGCGATGCTGCCACCTGCGTCTTGAAACGACTTGATGGTGATGATCTCGGGGTGACCATCTCCGTCCAGGTCGACAATCCGGGGAGTACGGTCCTCGAAAACCTGCGATCTTGGAAGGATGAGAGAAAATTTCCGTCCATCCCGAAATGCGACGTGCAATGCCCCGGCTTCGATAGCGTCGCCCAAGATGTTGTGACGATATCGATCGGTGGGGGCTCCATACCACGCTGCAACTGATTGGCCCTCAGGTGTCGTGTGAAGTGCGAATTCACCATCCGGCAATCCACGGTCGGGTCTTGTCTGTTGTCCGTTCCAGACGGTCTCGGGCAAGGCCGATACCGTGCTGGCACTCACTGGAGCAGCGACAAGTCCCACTGAAATCAGCACGAATGCGAAAGAAGCAATTAGTCGCTGCATCAATCTTAAACTCTCTTGTTGTTCATTCTGCTGCCGCTGTTCCAGCAACCGCAGTCGGTGTAGCAGCTGCCAGCAGGCAGTTTTGAGTTTCGGTGTCCATCGGAACCATCATCTCGATGGTCATGCCTTCAATGACTGCATCCTGAACCGATGCAAGTTGACCCAGCAAAGATGTCACACGAAGTCGGCTTCCATCCGGCCCCATGAACTCCACAGGTACAAAAACCGGGACATCTTCGCGAAAGGTTTCGTCCAGACCTTCAAGGATACCGCTGGCATGAGCCTCTTCAAGCAGATCTGCAAGTGCGGGATCCTCTGCAGCTTCACGGTAGAGCCTGGCGGCGAAGATCGGCGCTGCTTCCTCCCAATTCAGGATTCTTTCCCGAAAGGAGGATGACAGAAAGATCTTGAACAGATTGGCAGGCTGGTTCTGTAGGTCCGTCAGGCCACCCAGAAATAGTTTTCCAGGGGTGTTGAAGCGCAGGATGGTCCAGCGCTTGTCCAGGACAAAGGCCGGAAACGGCCAATTTGCAAGAAGACGGGTTTCAATGAGATCGAGTGCTTCCAAGACATCCGGCGAATCTTCTGCACGGCATTTGTAAGGGCTCGAAAAGCCGGCGGTTTCATAGAGGATCTGACTGCGTCCAACGGGCAGGGCAAGCTCTCGCTCGATCCGCTGGATCATATAGCGACTGGGCTGTGCGCGTCCGGTTTCAAGAAAAGAGACATGACGCTGCGTGGAGCCTATCCGTCCGGCAAATGCCTGCTGTGACAGACCACGTTCACGACGCAGGGATTTGAGTGAATTGCCGAAAGCCAGACTTTGCACATTCATTGATGAAACCGCCGGGTAGTGAGCGCCATAGTTCGGTTGATCCTGAATATTCCCTCCAAGGGAATTGCTGCGGATCGAAGAAAACTTAGGTTTGCCAAGGATCCCGCGCAACACACGAACTCTGGAGGTCGGAATGACGACATGGATCTTGGCTGTTCTCCTGCTTTACCTGGTACAGATCTATTTCAGTGCATTGTTTCTGCTGCCCTATGTCACCTTTTCGCAAATCGTTGGCGGTCGGGACGCAATGCCGGATCGCGGAAAATTTGCGCGCAGGGCGGATCGCGCCCTCGCCAACCTGAAGGAAAATCTGCCCTTTTTTCTGGTGCTTGGGGTTTTGTCGCTGATCGTTCCCGGGGCGAATATTGAGCAGGCGACTTTGGGGGCGAGCCTCTTTTTCTTCGCACGCCTCGCTTATGTACCCCTTTACGTCAGCGGTATCCCTTTTCTGAGGTCAATCGCCTATACCGCCGGACTTGCGGGCACTGTGATCATGGGGCTGGCAGTGGTCGGCTGACGAATGCCGGGCGCTAAAGGCGCCCGATTGCATTTACAGAAGGGAATTTGAAGGTGACTGCCGGAACCTGTCAGCTGTTTTCAGTCTCTTCTTCGGAAACGGTCGAGGGCGGCCTGCCGCCATGGATGAAGTTCATGGCATGTCCATTCAGGCAGTATCTCAAACCTGTTGGAGGCGGGCCATCTGGGAAGACGTGACCGAGGTGAGCATCACATTGCGCACAACGGATTTCCGTTCGGACCATGCCGTGGGAGCGGTCTTCAAGCTCACGAATTGCGTCTGTGTGAACGGCTTGGAAGAAGCTAGGCCATCCGCAACCGGCATCAAATTTGGTATCCGACATGAATAGCGGGGCATCGCAGCAAATGCAGTCGTACCGGCCGATCAGCTTGTTATCCCAATTAGGTCCGGTGAACGGGCGTTCCGTCCCGGATTGCCGCGTGACATAAAACTGTTCCGGCGTCAGCTGGTCCATCCATTCCGCGGTGGTTTTTCTCACCTTCGGTACATTCTGTCGCGTAGTACTGTCGCTCATTTCCCGTTTCCCACCGTTACCTTTGCCACGAAAATAGGGGCCGAACATGGCCTCGGCAAGTCATCTGCGGATTGCTAAGCGACACTATTTCGTTAGATAATTCATCACCGTCTTGACGCGGTTTCCGCCTTCTTGGCGAGCCTGGAAAACGCAGCTTTCGGCTGCGGCCAGAATGAATTCAGAATTCTCAGAAATTCCGGTCTGTTCGGGAACCGTACAAGCGGCGCCCACCGATGCGGTAACGATGCCATTGCCCGCCTTGTTGTCGGCATTTGGAATGCCAAGATCCTGGATCGCCTGATGGATATAGGCGCTGATCGTCTCAACACCCATCTCGTGTGTTCGTGGCAGTAGCAGGGAAAACTCAGACGTTGCGGTGCGCGCTGCGACATCGGCAGGCCTTCGAGCCGTCTCTTTCAGGGTTTTGGCAACTTGCGCCAGGCAAGTCTCGGCGGCGTTCGAACCATAGTGTTCCGCAATTGCGTCAAACCTGTCGAGAGAAACCTTGATGAGACTGGTGTGGGTCTGTTCGCGTAACGCTATAGCCCATTCTCGCTTGAGACTGTCTTCAAATGCGCGACGGTTGAACAGTCCTGTCAGCGGGTCGGTCTGGGAAGCGGCCTCGAGTTGGCTTTCCAGTTCTTTCTGCCGGGCGATGTTTCTGAAATAAACGGCATAGGCTTCTGGTGCGCCGCTCTCATCCCGAAGAATGTGGCTGCTGACTTCCGTCCAGACAAGCGGACCGAAGGCAGTGCGGAGTTGCAGATCGGCAAGAGGCAATGTGGCCGCAAATTCTGCGGTACCCGACAGGATCTGGTGGAGCAGTTCCGCATCACTGTTTGATGCTTCGACATACACAAGGTCACGCAGTTGCGCAGAGAGTTTTTCGGTACTCCAGCCAAAAAGCCGCTCAGCGGCGGGGGATATGAAGGTTGGGGTGCCGTCTGATGACAGGACAATCAGAGCATCGTTGCTGAGTTTTAAAAGTGTTTCAAAGTCGAGGCTGGACGGTCGGATCATATCCGTTGCCGACGAAAGACCTTTGTTGTCGTCTAGCGTCATTGTTGCCTCGCTCAGAATTCTGGTGGCAATTTAAAACTGAACGGTATCCAGCCGTCGAAATCAAGTGGTCTGAAAAGTTTCTTGCGCGCTTCGGACTGGCGGATGGAGAATTGGCTCCGGTCATCGGCACCGGCCACCATGAATTCCCGTCTTGTGATCTGTCACTTTGGCTCAAGCAGCTGGTCTCTCAGGCTGGCACTTACGGTAGAACTACCAGCTTGATTGGCAGCCAAACTGAAAATGCGCCTCTAAACACGTGAAAATCGTATCAGGAGCGCTTGAAACACAGTATCGCTTGCCTAAGACATGTCATAACTCTTCCTGACCGCTATTATCTTGCGGAATGGGAATTGATTCGAAGTCATATGTCCCGCCGATTTAGTTTGTGACGAAAGATCACCATGACGCCAGCAGCGATCGACGACACCACACTTTACGCCGTTCTGGCGCCATTTGCGGCCGCCGTGGTTGCCCCGATCCTGACACGCTGGTTCAAACACAATGCCGCATGGCCGCTGGCAATTGTTCCGGGAATGATTTTTCTGCACTTTGCCGGGTTCATTGGGCCCGTTTCCGAAGGTCAGACCTTTGTCGCTTCGATGGCTTGGGCACCCAGCTACGGAGTGAATTTTTCGGTCTATGTTGACGGGTTGTCGACACTTTTCGCCCTGCTGATTTCCGGTATCGGAACATTCATCATCCTGTACGCGGGCGGCTATCTGAAAGGCCACCCTCAGCAAGGGCGTTTCTTTTCCTTCCTGTTCATGTTCATGGGCGCGATGCTCGGGCTGGTGCTGTGCAACAATCTGATTTCGCTGTTTATTTTCTGGGAGCTGACGTCAATCACATCGTTCCTCCTGATTGGGTTCGATCACTTGCGAGCGGCGTCCCGACGTGCGGCAGTTCAAGCGCTTGTGGTGACCGGCGGGGGCGGACTTGTGCTCCTGGCAGGCTTTATTTTGATCATCAATGCGACCGGCGAAATCGAGATGTCGGTACTCCTGTCGTCCCCCGACATCATCAAGGACAGCGGTCTGTACGTCCCGATTTTCCTGCTGGTTCTCGGAGGGGCGTTTACCAAGTCGGCGCAGTTCCCGTTCCATTTCTGGCTACCCAATGCCATGGAAGCGCCGACACCGGTTTCGGCCTATCTGCACTCCGCCACAATGGTCAAGGCAGGTGTCTACCTGCTGATGCGGGTTCATCCATTGCTTGGAGATACCGCACTTTGGACGACGGTTCTGCCGCTCTTCGGCGGCATTACGCTTCTGGTTGGCACAATCCTGGCTGTCCGCATGACGGACCTGAAGCTGATGCTGGCCTATACGACCGTTGCCTCGCTCGGACTTCTCGTCATGTTGACTGGGACAAGCCACGAAAAAGCCCTTGAAGGAGCGGTGCTCTATCTGCTTGCGCATTCGCTGTTCAAAGGCGCGCTTTTCATGGTGGCCGGCACCATCGATCATGAAGCTGGAACGCGAGATATCACCAAACTTGGCGGGTTGCGCTCCGCGATGCCGATAACCTTTGTGGCGGCTTGTCTCGCGGCCCTTTCCATGGCCGGCTTGCCCCCGTTTATCGGCTTCATTGCAAAGGAAGTGCTTTACTACGGAACCTGGGGCTGGCTGGAACTGGGGCTACCGATCACTGTGACTGCCGTAATCGGCAATTCGCTAATGCTTGTGATTGCGGCTGCCGTTGCCATCAAGCCATTCTTTGGGCCAAAGGTCGACACCCCGAAACATGCTCATGAAGGGCCTATCCTTCTCTTCGCCGGACCTGTTTTCTTGTCTGTGACAGGTCTCGGATTGGCGTTGATTGCGCACACTACCGGCGTGCTGTTTGTTGGCCCGACCCTCTCGTCCCTGCTTGGTGAATTCAAAAGTATAGATCTTCACCTGTGGCCCACCAAGATCAACGCGCCGCTGATCCTGTCCGTGATAACGATAGGGCTCGGTATTGCCCTGTTCACACAGCTTGACCGTTTGCGCTCTTTCATCGCAAGTGTCCTTGCCGCGATCGGTTGGGGCCCCGACAAAGGATTTGACCAGTTCGTTTCGGGTATTGTTGGTCTCTCGGCGTGGATAACACGTCGCCTGCAAACCGGAAAAATGCACACTTACATGATGCTGACATTCGGGTTCACGGCCTTGGCAGTGCTTTTGCCCGGATACCTAACCAACAGCTTGCCGGCCATGCCGAAAATGCCGGAGTATCGCTTCTACGAATGGGGCATTTTCTTCATCGCCATCCTTGGACTGATCGCGGTGCTGATAGCCAAGACACGCCTGACTGCAATCGTCTCGCTCGGCATCCAGGGCTTTGCAGTTGCATTGATCTTCATGATGTTTGGCGCACCCGATCTGTCATTTACCCAATTCATGGTGGAGACACTGTCCGTTGTCATCCTTGCTCTGGTCATGACGCGGCTCAATCTTTCACCGCGCGATCATCGCACGGCTCCGGCTGCTCTCGGTACGGGTGTTATCGCTGCTGCGGTGGGGCTGGGTCTGACGCTGACCTTGCTTGCCATCACCCAGCAGCCGTTCGACAGTCGGCTGTCCGAGTTCTTTACCGAGTACAGCCGTTCGATCGCGCATGGGCGCAACATCGTGAACGTGATCCTGGTGGATTTCCGCGGTGTTGATACGCTCGGAGAGATTGCCGTGGTGGTGCTTGCCGGGCTTTGTGTGCTTGCTCTGATCCGCGTGCGAACCAAGCCAGAAGCAACGTCCGACGGGAGTGACCCGGATGTTGTGCAGACCCGGAAAGCGGAGGCACGATGATGCGCACGATTATTTTCCGCACCATTGCACCATACCTTGCCGCGCTCATGGTTCTGTTTTCGATCTTTGTGCTTCTGCGCGGCCACAACGAGCCGGGGGGCGGGTTCATCGGCGGGCTGATCGCAGCTTCCGCATTGGCGATCTACGGTATCGCTTGCGGTGTTGCTTCCGTGCGCAGGGCCATTGTGTTTCATCCGATGGGAGTGGCAGGTTTTGGTCTCTTTATCGGGGCATTGGCGGGAACCCTTTCGTTTTTCAAGAACCAGGCCTTCATGACCAGTCAATGGCTGATCTTCGATCTCTTTGGGGTTGAGATTCCCTTGTCCACACCGCTTGTCTTCGACATCGGCGTCTATCTGGTTGTCGTTGGCGCAATCGGTTCAATTGCCCTTGCTCTGGAAGAAAGGGAGACCGACTGATGGAGACCGGTGTTTCGATCCTGATTGGGCTGTTTTTTGCGGTGGCCGTTTATCTGATGCTGTCCAAGCAACTGGTGCGCATGTTGCTCGGTATTGCGATTTTGGGCAATGCGGTCAACATGCTCATTTTCACCAACGGACGGCTGACCCGCGAGGTTCCGCCCCTCATTCCGGAGCATCTCTATGTGCCGGAAATTGCCACTGCAAATCCGCTTCCGCAGGCACTCGTGCTGACCGCGATCGTTATTTCCTTTTCGTTCTTTGCATTCCTTCTGGTGCTGGCGTTTCGTGCCTACCAGGAACTGGGTACGGATGAAGTGAACCGGATGCGAGTCGCCGAACCTGAAAATGATCAAACTCCGCCGCAAGGGTACTGAGCTTTATGGCTGGTTCATCCGTTTCCGTTGACTATTCAGAAGCCATGGCAACAGCGCCCATAGCGTCGGGCGACTGGTTGGTGATCGCGCCGATCCTGATCACCATGCTGGGTGGTGCTGTTTGCCTGATGTTGCGCAAGAACACAGACATTCAGGCAAAGATGGGCATTGCGCTGCTTGGTTTGCTGGTGCTTGCCTCGCTCGGGCTTTTGATAAGAGTGCTGGATCATGGGGTTATAACCATGGTCATGGGCAGCTGGCTGCCACCGTTCGGTATTGCGCTGACCGCCGATGCGTTGGGGGCGACACTGACGCTCATCGGTGCGATTGTCGCTTTTTGCGCAGGTGTTTATGGAGCGTCCACCGTTGACAGTACCGGCCGTCGTTACGGGTTTTATCCTTTCCTCTTGCTGTTGATGACTGGTGTCAGCGGCGCTTTCCTGACCGCTGACATATTCAACCTGTATGTCTGGTTCGAGGTTCTGCTGATTTCCTCATACGGACTTCTCATCCTCGGAAATGACCGGATCCAGCTTGATGGTGCCGTCAAATATGGTGTTCTCAATCTTGTTGGCACAAACCTTTTCCTGATCGCGACAGGTCTGCTCTACGGGATCTTCGGCACGCTGAATATGGCCGATATCGCCATCAAGGTGGCTGAGCTGGAGAACCCGGCATCGGGTACTCTTGCGACGGTTGCAGCGCTCTACTTCCTTGCCTTTGCAATGAAGGCGGCCGCCTTTCCGGTCAACTTCTGGCTTCCGGCCTCGTACCACACGCCGAACATTGTGGTTTCGGCCGTCTTTGCTGGTCTTCTGACAAAGGTAGGGGTCTACGCGTTGATCCGCATTTTTGTGCTGATCCTGCCAGAGTCGCGCATCTTCATGTCGGATGTTATCGGATGGGTCGCGATTGTGACGCTTCTAACGGGTGCAATTGGAGCGCTTGCGCAAAGTGAGGTCCGCCGCTTGCTGGGCTATCTTGTGATCGCCGGGATCGGCTCCATGCTTGCCGGGGTTGCGGTTGGGTCTGTTCTGGCTGTCTCCGGAGCGATCTTTTACGCAGTCCATTCGATCATCGTCATGACGGCCCTATATATGGCATCGGGCATCATGAACCTCTTGGGAGGGTCTTATGATCTGCGCAAACTTGGCGGCCTCTACCAGAAAAACGTGACCTTTGCGGGTGTGTTTCTTGTTCTTGTCTTTGCCGTTTCCGGATTGCCGCCTTTTTCCGGCTTCTGGCCAAAAGTGATTTTGGTCGATGCTGCCTTCCAGGACGATAGGGTCTGGCTTGGCGCAGCAATCCTGATCAGTGGTTTCCTGACGACGCTCGCCATGGGCCGCGTTTGGATCTATGCATTCTGGCGTGGCGGGCCGGAAGGGACGCCCGATGGTCAAACCGCACAGTCGGTTGTCACCGATACGTCTCAGTTGACTGGCGCGGCTGTTTGGCTGCCGCTGGGAATTTTGACCGCGCTCATCATTTATTTCGGTTTGCAGCCCGAATGGATGCTGGAACTATCGACACAAGGCGCAAGTGGTGTCGTCGATCCGCTCGGCTATGTGCGCTCAGTCTTTGGAGGTGAGGGATGACTGGTCTCTTTCTCATAAACATCCTGCTCGCGCTTGCGTGGGGTGCCGTTTCGGGAAGCTTTTCTGAGATCAATCTGATCTTCGGATTCATCCTCGGGTTTGGCGCGCTCTATCTCATTCGCGAACAGGTTGGAACTGCCGGATATTTTGAAAAAATCGTCAAAGGGTTCGGCCTGGCTTTGTTGTTTGTATCGGAACTGGTTCTGTCCGCCTGGCGGGTCGCCACGATCGTATTGCGCCCGCGTATCGAATTGCAGCCAGGCATCATCGCATTGCCGCTGACAGTCGATCGCGATTTTGAGATCACAATGCTGGCGAACCTCATTACGCTGACGCCAGGCACCCTCTCTGTCGACGTTTCTGACGACAGGAAAGTGCTTTATGTTCACTGCATCGACGTTCCGGATCCACAGGCCACCATCGATGACATCAAAAATGGCTTCGAGCGCAAGATTCTGGAGGTGTTCAGATGAGCCCGCTTGAAAACTTCTCGTCGCAATTTTTAGGGGTCTCGGTGCACATCGCGCTGGTATTGCTGACAATTTCCTTCGTTGTGATTG
Organism: uncultured Roseibium sp.; assembly: GCF_947499295.1. Classification (GTDB taxonomy): domain Bacteria; phylum Pseudomonadota; class Alphaproteobacteria; order Rhizobiales; family Stappiaceae; genus Roseibium. Next base: position 22,469 of record NZ_CANMNP010000020.1, on the reverse strand, counting down.
TTATCCGCACGGTCAAGGGCCCAAGCCTGCCGGATCGTGTGGTCGCTCTGGACATGCTTGTTGCGGTCGGCATCGGCTTCATCGCTGCTATGGGCGTTTTGACGGGCTATTATCTTTATATCGACATTGCCATCACGCTTGGCCTCGTCGGATTTCTGGCAACTGTCGCCTTTGCGCGTTTCGTTTTGAACCGAGGTCTGGCAGGTGATGAGACCATCATGGAAGAAGTCGAAGAGAGCATTGAGCGCAGGAAGGCAGGACGATGACTGCTGTTGTGGAAATTGTGACCGGGCTGATGCTGATCATCGGCGCATCCTTCGCTCTAGTCGCGTCAATTGGTCTTTTGCGCCTGAAAGACGTTTACATGCGTACTCATGCAGCCTCAAAAGCGGGGACGCTCGGCTCGGGCGTAATGCTGCTCGCGCTTGCAGTTGACGCTGGCGACCTGGCTGTTGTGACCCGTGCCATTGCCGGTGTTGTGTTCTTCTTGTTGACTGCCCCTATTTCTGCCCACTTGTTGGCCAAAGCTGCGTACGCGGCGGGATATCGCCCCTGTGCCGATACAAAAGTGGATGCATTGGCCGAAATCATGCGGCCAAAGGGATAAGTGTGTTTGTGTTGTGATATTAGCTGATCAAAGTCAGTGCACTCGACTATACTTTTGGACCATTGTGAAACTAGGTGCATAGGAAACGGTCAATATTTGTAGAATTTTATTTTTATTGCCTTTAGCCGACTTTTATTTGTTTTGTGGGGTTGTCTGATCAGGACTCCGGCGATATAAGGCGGTGACAATCACCTGCAAAGTAGAATCGTTCCCGATTTCTAAGTTCGTAAGTAACTGATATTCCCAAGACACTTACGTCGCTTTCTTTTGTAGGTTTATAACGCAGTAAAATTTGAAATCAGTAGAGAACGGGTGAAAAATGACTGATAGTCCGGTGGATGCAAATCTCATTGATCTTACAGCAGACATCGTATCGGCTTATGTGAGCAACAACACGGTTGCTTCCACAGATCTGCCGGGCCTGATCAACGAAGTATACGGTGCCTTGCAGAAAACTGCGACCGCGTCGAACGAACCAGAGCCCGAGCCGCTGAAGCCCGCAGTGCCGATCAAGAAGTCGGTGATGCCGGATTACATCATCTGCCTGGAAGATGGCAAGAAGTTCAAGTCTCTCAAGAGACACCTTCGCACCCACTACAACATGACCCCGGAAGAGTATCGGGAAAAGTGGGACCTGGGCGCCGACTACCCGATGGTTGCGCCGAATTATGCAGCTGCACGCTCAGAACTTGCAAAGAAAATGGGTCTTGGCCAGCAGCGCAAACGCTCTAAATAATTCGATCTGGCTTTCTGCCGATCAAAGTAGAGCTGCCCTTGTGGCAGCTCTTTTTTTGTCAATCCGGTTTTGAGGAAATAGATCAATCCGCAGATAGTGATCCCTAAGCGGCGGTAAGTGCCTGCTCAGCATCGGAACGGATGCGGCCAACCATTGATTTCAATCCGTTGGAGCGCTGCGGGGTCAAATGCTCTTGCAGCCCAAGCTGCGCAAAAACCCCCTCGACATCCGTGTTCAGGATTTCCTGCGCGGTTTTGCCGTTAAAGAGTGCGGTTACCACCGCGACAAGCCCTTGCACAATCAACGCGTCGCTGTCGCCCTGGAAGGTCAAAACCGGCGTTCCTGCTTCATCTTTTTCAATTGCAGTGATGAGCCAGACCTGTGATACGCAGCCGCGAACCTTGAACCGGTCAGTGCGTTCAGCGTCGGTGAGCTCCGGAAGCTCCTTCCCCAGATCGATCAGATATTTGTAGCGGTCTTCCCAGTCGTCCAGAAAGTCGAAGGATTCCAGAATTTCGCTGAAACTTGTGGTCATGGCACCGGTCTTTGTTGGTCTTTCCCGTGTCATATAGCCTTTGTGACGGAAAGTACAAACCGGAGTTTTAGGCTGTCCCAATTGCTGTTGAATGATCTCGACTAGGCGCAAATGCATGATTGAAAATTGCAGAGCATGATCGGCAAAAAAGAAAAATCGCCGCAGATGAAATGGGCAGCTATTCATCTGCGGCGCAGCAGCACAGGGCTGCTGAAGTAAAGCCGTATTTGCGATGCCGATTGGAGAGGCATCGCTCAAGCGGGGGCAGTCAGCTGTTTTCGAGATTTAGTAAGCCAGGAGAATACGAAACAGCTATTCATTCAAGGTCAGGCGCCTGAGCGGGGCTTGGGACGCGGCACCGGCCCAATTTCTGTGTCCAGGCGCGTCAAGGCATCGAACACCGGTTGAGCTGTCGCAGTCGCCACTGCTGACTGCTGCTGTGTTTTTATACTCGTAGTGGTGGTCGAACCTGTAACGATGGGTTCCTGGCCAGGTTCATTCGCCATCTGCTGGTCCAGAAACTGGTAGACAATGCGCGCACCATCGCGCGCACGGCTTCCAATAGCCGAGAGAGCTTCGCCACCGGTTTCACACGCATCCGGATTTCGGCTGCAAAAGCTGCCGATGTCGGAAACGGTCGCCTGCGCCGCCAGATAGGCCGAAACAGGATTTACAGTCTCCACCGGCGTACTGTCTTCATCTGATCCGAGAGGAATCAGGACCAGCACCAAGGTGAGCCAGAAGGCTGTTCTCATCAAAAAGAACATGTCGCTACCCATAGTTTGTTCGATTTACACGTCATTTTTGCTGCCGACGTGCTTGTTATGAGGTCACCTTAGCAACGACTTGAGAATGTCCAGTTGAATCGGAAGGGGCAATTTTCATAAAATAAAACAGGCATTTAAGTCGACTTTTCTGAGAATTTGATTCAATTTTTATCTTTTCCGGCACAAGGTGCTGATTGCAGCGGTTTTTTCGAAAATTTTGGGCGATATGAATTCATCCTTTATCGTTCCTTAAGTGCTCCAGCCGACAATGGTCCTACAAGCGTTGCGGGTGATTAGGTCCGTGTCTGGTTTATGGTAGTAAAGAGTGCGTAACCTTCTGAATTTGCTGAATGTTTTTTGGGGGCATTGGACGACCCGTCTGGAAGGTATGATTCATCCCTCCGCGGCCACCGATGTTTTTTTGGCTCCCTTGCACCGATCTTTTCTCATCAGTGCCACAGTTGCAGGAACGTCCGCTCTCGTTGTCCTGCCACTGCATCTGGCACTTGCTGGACCTCCCCACGTCGTTGTGACGTTGATGTTGTCCTGGTTGCTCAGCCAATGGCCGCTTGCTCTTTACTTGTCTCGTTCGGGAACGCTTGACCGGACGATCGGCTTGTCCGCCAGTTTGTTTGCCGGATTTGTCGCTGCCATCTGTGTTTTGACAGGCGGTAGCACATCATTTGCGTTTCTCTGGCTGCTCGTTCCGCCCGTTGAAGCCGCGTTTTCGACAAGCCGCAAAACAACGTATGCCGTGACCTTGCTTTGCGCGGGCTTGATGATTGCTGTCTCTGTTGCTCCTGGAACGCTGGCGGGGATTGCTCCATTGCCAGCTGGTGTCACGCTTCTGGCAGGTGTTGCGGCAATTTTGTATGTTGGACTGCTCGCAATCCGTATTTCGACGGACCGGAAGCATGCCAGGTCTTTGATGAAGGCCTCCGAGGGGCGGCGTCAGCTGATCAATCAGTCGGTGTCAGAGGTCTTTTGCGAACTGAAGCCCGACGGAGGGCTTTCAGTCATGGGCGGGCCGGTTAAAGAACTGCTTGGCATCACGTCAGGCTTCAATTCTGACAGCTGGCTGTTTTCCAGACTTCATGTAGCCGACAGGCCACTCTATCTGACCAAGCTTTCCGAGGCTCGTAACGATAGTGAGGTGGCATCGTTTGATGTTCGCTTGCGCGTCGGTGCCTCCAGTCCGGGAGAAACAGGGCAGGCGGAGTATCGCAAACTGTCGCTCAAACTGCGGCCTCCAATTCAGGAAGCAGATCTGAGCGTCGAGGGACAGGGCTCGCTTCTACTGAGCCTGCGCGCGGCGGACGAGATGCCGATTGAAGCACTTTCGCAAACTCTCCCCGAAGAGATGAATACCAGGCTCGAGCGTATTTCAGCGCAAATGCAAGAGACGGCTGGCCGGGGTGCTCGGACAGCCCTTGAAAATGTGTTGTCTCGCGCAGCGGACCTGGAAAACATCGATCTTGCATTCGACCAACGCCGAGTTGAAGACGCAGCAAGAGACATTAGGAGATCCGGTCAAGTCGGCCTTTCCTCACTGGCTGAACTCTCCGACCTGATAGTAGGGCAGCAAGGAGACCTCGAACCGGTCTTTGCCAAGACCGACATCGTTTCAGCATTGGAGTTCTGCCTTGAAAGGGTCGGACCGGCAGCAGATCGCCAGGGTGTGCAAATTGAAACCAGCTGTGGTCAAAACCTACCGCTTGTGTTTGTCGATGGAACGCTGGTGCGCAAGGCAATGTGTTTCGTGTTGCTGGATATGATTGCGACAAGTGGTTCTGGCGCAAAAATTCTGTTGGAGGCAAACTGCAGTCTTGCCGGGTTTGAGCTGCTGTTTTCCGTCAAGGACCGGAAATCGAGCCTGCAATGGAGCTCCGAAGGCAGCAAACCGGTCCTGACTTTTGCCGCAGATCTTCTTGAACGCACCAATGCCTGTCTGAAGGTTCAAACGATGCTGGGGCATGGCGAAAGTGTTTGCATTCGTCTGCCGGCCCGTACCGCGCCTTTCAAGGATGTTTCAACCGATGCTGATCAGGCCCAAACGCGGCCAATGGCCAAGACGGCTTAGGAGGCGGATATGGCTCGAAACGCAAAATCTGCAAAGCCTCGGAAGGCGTCGGAGTTAAAGGAAAACGATTCGATCATGGCAAGAGCCGGTCATGTCGCCCTGGACAACCCTGTTGCGGCAGGCGGGACAGTGGTCATGGGATTGACTGCGTGTCTGATCGTGGCAAATGCTCTCGGTCTACAACCGGGACGTCATCCGGCTCCATTCTTTGCGACACGGGACCTTCCGGACGACATGCAATTGCCGGAACCGGACGGTCGGACCGGAGATCTCAAGATCCAGGAAATTTCCACTCTGGTGCTTGATGTTCAAATTTCGTTGCGCAAGATCGGGCTCTATGAAGGACCGTTGGACGGAATAAACGGCCCGGCGACAGAACGTGCAATCCGATCCTATGAGCGTAAGGTGGGACAGGTTGAAACCGGACAGGCAAACGAAGCCCTTCTTGCACTTGTCCTCATGCATGGGGATACGCCGCTTGAAGCCCAGATACCCGTGCCACGGAAGAAACCCGGATTTTCCGGAACCCTTGCCAGCGCTCCTGAACTATCGACAGGTCCGGGAATCGACGCCGACCCGAAGTTGTTGAAGGTGCAAAAAGCGCTTTCCGACCTTGGCTATGGACCTCTCAAAGCCGACGGGCTCATGGGCCTCAACACCACAACGGCGATCAAGCGTTTCGAACTTGATCGTGGCTTGCCAATCACCGGAGAACCCGGGGCAAAAGTGATCGAACGGCTCGAAATGATTAGCGGACGCGCACTTGCCGGCTGATTTACCCGGGTGACAAATCTGCTAAGACAGGGAACCTTCTTCACGATTGGATCCCGCTTATGCAGATGCGCGTTACCTCCGACTTCTTTGTCAGTGCTCTCGTTCGCCAGATCTTCGGAGAGGGGGGCTTTGCGGCCGTCTCAAAGCGGGGAGCACCTGAAGCCGGTGCGGTCTTCATCTGTGTGGACCGCCTCGATGGCAGTTTTGACTTTTATGCGCCTGCACCGCAATCCATGTTCGATGAACGTCCAGAAACCAGGCTGTTTGAGCGGCGATTTGAAAAAACGGACCGCGAGACGATTGACGCCCGGCTTAAGAGTGAAGCGCGCATGGATCCGGACTACTGGCTGGTCGATATCGAAGCGCGAGAGGGAAAGGTTGAATTGCCGCTGGCAGAGGAAGGTCAGAACGAGCCCAATCCGGCGGACAGCTTCTTTCGGATCTAGTTTCCGGAACTTTTTTGTTCCAACCCTTTTTCCAGGTTCGGCAATTCCTTTTGACCAACAGTTTGGCGTTTCTTGCCGGCCTCATAGAGAGCAGCGTGCCGGGGGTCACCGGTAATTTCTAACCGATCACCCAATGTCCACTGGCCAACCAGCACTTCCGAAGCGCCTGAACTGATTGTTTGATGCAATCGCAGCAGCAGGCGAATGGTCTCCAGGGAGGTAGCTTCACCGTACATGCGGATCAGTACGGTCGCCAACTGAGACTTGTTTGTTCCAAGGGCTTTCAAGGCGACTGCCAAGCCGTCCGCCTGATCGGTTTGCAGCAGAAGATCACAGGTGGCGAGGGGCAAGCCAAGTCCTTGTGAAAGCAAATTCGCAAAGCGTGATCTGTTCTGACTCAGTGCTTCTGTCACCAGAGCATCGCAAAGTTGAAGCCGTGCCGCGTCTGTGCGGATGTCTCGGGACCTTCGCGGTGCTTGAGCCTGACTGACGAGGCTGGTCATTTCAGCAGCGGCAATTGCCTTTGATTTCAGTTTCGTCGGCAGTTGCAAAAACTGCCCCATCAGACCATCGGGGTTCAGAGCGTCGTGGTGAGCCATTTCCGCACTCAGGTCTGCAACGATGTCCTGCCGGCTGTTCAGGACAGACTTTTGCCGCTGAGTGAGAAGAACGTCGCTCCGATCGAGCAGGATCCTGACAACACTCGAACCAGCGTTTTCGCATAAAGAGGTGACAATCGATTCGGGCAGCGAAGCACGGTTTGCGATTGCCTGTCTCAGTGTGTCGGGGCCTGAGACGGCGGTCTCGTGAAGGAGATCCACAGAAAGGCGAGCACTGTAACGAAGCGCCGGATAGGCGGTCAGGTGGTCGTTGTGACGGGCCAAGTGCTGCAAAAGATCGTCTGGCGTTTCGGTGTGCGGCGCAAGTAGCGAGGCAATTCTTCGGCGGTCTTCCGAGCTTGTCGCAGATATCAGATTGCGAGCCAGTTCCGAAAAAATCTCTTGTTCTTCAATATCATGGTGACTTCTGGCAACAAAGAGTTCTGTCGCAGCAAGCAACACGCCACCGTCACAAGCAGAGCCTGCAATCGGTTTTCGGCCAAAAGAGGGAAACGGTTTAGTCTGATTGAAACGTTGGTTTTGGCGCATGACACCCGACTACAAAATACAAAAGTCCGGACGACCGGAAGAACTAGTGTCCTTCAAATTGCACGAAAAGCGTTAGCATCCTGTTAACCCTGACGGCTTCTTAATGAGACTGCAGGAAGTAATGCGTCGCCCGTTTGACCGTTGTCGGTCGGTAATACACCGACTTTTGGCAACTGGAACCGAAGGAGGAGACGATGGGCACTTTGTTGGACTTCGCATCCGCGCACAGGCCCACTTCACGTGTGGGTCAGCGCTCCAATCAATGCAGCTCGGCACGTTGTGAGACATTTGGTGAGGTTATCCTCTTCCCAGGTGTCCGTTACGAGCGTCACGACCTTGATCTTGCCGCACGAATCACGACCATCGGTAAAGCGGCCGGACCAGCTGGTTCCGACAAGGACTGACGGTCCATGCCTCTCCAGCCGCAGTGATACCGAATTCTGGTTTCGTGGTTTGGAGAAACGCCCGATGGGCATTGGTGAAGCGGCTCAGTCCGGCTCCACGCCATCTTTGGCAAGGAGGCGAGGGACACAGCAAAAGGCCTTTATGGCCACCTTGCTGCTTGCGGCCATGCTTGCCGGATGCACGCGCCCGACCGGAGACTTTGATCGCGCCAGACCTTCGGTTGTGCATGACGACCTGATGCCAGCGGTCGGCAACGAAGCCGCCAGGCTGCGAGGCGATCCGGTTTCCAAATTCAACTACACCAATGATGAAAAGCTGCTGCGCAAACGCGGCTGGACACTGATCCGGCCACCTTGGACCAAGGACTGGATCGGCGGTACCATGGTGGAGCTTTCCCGAACAAGAATTCTGCCTGAGACAGAAGGCCGTGTTCCGCCGGATCTCTATTTGATTTACCTGCGCTCCGACAAGTTTCAGTCTTCAGATGCCCGATATGACAAGATCGCATCTGATGCCAAGGGCGATGCGGAACTTGTGATGCCGTTCTGCGAAGTCGCCTTGAGAGTGCAAAAAGCCGACAATGAACGACTTCGGGTTCTGAAGAGCAAGCCAGTTACCACGGAAGAAACCTATGAGGGTGCCAAGGCGCGAGTGTGGGAAAACCGTGTCATGATCAAATGGGTTGGACAGGCGCTGCGTTACCGCATCATCGCCTACAAGAAAGCCCTCGACGGACTGGAGATCGAGACACCCACCCGGGATCGCGTCTGGAAAGTGAACAACGCCATCCGTGAACTGGAAGGGCAAGTCAGGATTGCGGAAAGCGGCTGCGACTTGAGCAAACGCCGTGCCCAGGATGAAACGGTGAAACGATCGCGGATCTTTACCGGATGGGGCACAGAGCGCGCTCCGGTACAAAAATAGCGCAGTCTTGTTTCCGTCCCTGTGCAGTGACCTTCTTGTAGGGTGCGAGGTCCGGTTCTCGACTTTCAAATGTCGCCATGACAGCCTGGCAAACAGCACGCCCAGTAGATGAGATAGCTGATCAAATCCCGGTACAATTCGCAGCCTTGAGAGCCTGGTCCACGTCCGTGGCCCGCGAACCGTGAGGCACATAGGCACGCAGGAGTGCGAACCCGCTGATGGGCTCTTCCGTTTCTATCACAATCAGGTCTTCAAGGTTTTCCGGTGGGTTCTCGCGCAAGATGGAAAGCTGTTCGGTGGTCAGGACCAGCATCGACAGACGTTCAGCGCCTGCTGTGCGGTTGTTGAGGCTGTAAACGGCTTCCCCGGCCGCGTTGAAAAGGCCAATCGACCAAAAGGAAACCGGGATGCTGGCGTCAAACAGAACCGGACCGTTGTCCAGCTGAAAGCGGCAGGTTGCGTGCTTCATGGCCGGATCCAGATCCGGCAAGGCTTCTTCGCCCGGTCGAATGTCAGGTAGCAGATTGAACTGGCGGTCAGGACCATAGGCGGCCACATTGTCGTAGGCACTGTGCTGCACATTGTGCGGAATGCTGAGCACCACGAGAATGTGGATGATCGCTGCCAGACAGAATATCGCCAGCAGCCCAACGGTGAGATTGAAGCGCGGGGAAAGCGTCACGGACACCCAGTCCTTTCGATCAGCGGCACGCTGACGCCATCCAGTGCGGCACCCGTGGTGACTGGTGCGTCATACAATCTGAGCACAAACCGCAGACCGTCACTGGCTTTTGCGGCGGCCGCGAGCGGCAGCCAGTTACCTGAGTGCGGATTGCGGGCAGCGGTTATCTGGAAAGACCCATCCTGAGCCCGCAACAGATCCGAACTCACGAGGTTTCCGCGACCCGGCAGGGTTTCAACCAAGTGTCCATTGCCGTCCAGCGCGGTCAATGTCCAAAGACGTGCTGAGGGTGTTTGTCCCGCAATCCTGTAGATACAGGTCGGGTCGAGTTGCTGTCCTGCGCTGTCTTCACGTGCCACAAGTGCGAGGCCTTCACCATTGGCGAGGGGAATGACGGCTCCACGTGTGTAGATGGCAACAGAATAAGGGTCGGCGTCTGCCGTGCCGGCTTTGGGGTAGGCGTGCCAAGGCCCGATGGTCACCGCATTGAGGGGTTGTTCCCGCTCTATCAGCAAATAGGCCGTGCTGATGCCCAGAAGCGAGGCCAGAACCACGACCAACGCAATGGTCGCCAGTGTACGCACGGGATGGCTTCGATAGGGCCGGATCGCACGGGGCAGTTTTTCCCCGTACCAGGCGGACTCACTAAAAGAAGACCCGTCGGCCCGGCCTTGATCAGGGCCGCGTGTTGCGTGCGACACGGACTGATCAGTCATTGAGCCGCCGCGACATCGGTGGGGTTGGAGTTTTCAGGCACTGCTGCCTTGGCGCTTTTTTGTTCCAGGAGCGTTCGCATGTCAGCGCCGATTTGCTCAAGAAGCTGCTGTGTGCGCCGCTTCAATACCCGCGGCTGAGAGGTGACGACTTGTGTTGCAGCAAGTTTTGCGGGCTGTGACCTGGCGAGCCGCGGCAGGTTTTCGGCTTCGACCCCGGGCATTCGGGCAAGTTCAATCCCTTTGTGGGCATAGTCGTTGTAAAGCTGCCAAGTCATGGCTGGCAGGCTGCCGCCCGTCACGCGCCGCGTGGACGAAAAGTCGTCATTTCCGTACCAGACAGCAGTTGCGAAATTGCCTGTATAGCCGACAAACCAGGCGTCGCGGTATGCGTTGGTGGTGCCCGTTTTGCCTGCGGCGACAACCCCATCGATCCTGGCTCTGCGGGCCGTGCCCGCTTCAACCACATTGACCAGGATATCGTTCATCTGATGAACCTTGTCCTCCGGTAGCACGCGGATGGTTTCCGGTTCGTCGCGTTCGCGCTGATAAAGAACGACACCGTCGCTGTTCTTGACTTCAAGTATTGCATAGGCAGGTGCCTTGAAGCCGCCATTGGCAAAGGTTGCGTAGGACGCGGCCATGTCGACGACGGAGACCTCAGATGAACCGATCGGTAACGAAATTGAGTTCTCGAGCTCGTGTGTCAGCCCCATGGCGTAAGCGGTTTCGATAATCTTCTCACGGCCGAAATCGAGCGACAACCGCACCGGAATGGTGTTGATCGATTTTGTCAGTGCCAGTTTCAGGCTGACCGGTCCCCTATAGCTTCTGTTGTAATTTTTGGGCGACCAGTTGCCGATCCAGACCGGGCGGTCCGGCACGATGCTGGTCGGCTCATAGCCGTTCATGAAGGCCGTCATATAGACGAACGGCTTGAAGGATGACCCTGGTTGTCGCAGGGCGTTGACTGCTCTGTTGAACTGGCTCTCGCCATATGACCTGCCGCCAACCATGGCCACGACAGCGCCGTCTGGGATCATCGATACCAGGGCAGCTTCGCTGGCATCGCGCAGTTTGCCGTTTTCCCTGAGAATGGTTTCCACCGCGAGATCTGCCTGGCGTTGCAGGGCCGGGTCAAGAGTGGTGCGTACCGTCACGATGCGATCGCGAGCAAGCGCCGGATTACGACGCGCAAGCTTCTTGACCTCTTCCAGTGCCCAGTCGAGGAAATACTCCGGCAATTGGTCCTGTGAGCGATCGACAGCCAGAGCCGGGTTGCGCCTTGCACCGATCACCTGACCTTCGGTCAAAAGCGATGCCTGAACCATGTTGGTAAGAACTTCATTCGCGCGTGCTCGAGCCGCAGGCAGATTTATGTGAGGGGCGTATTTGCCGGGTGCCTTGTAAAGGCCAGCCAGCATCGCGCTTTCAGCAAGCGTCAGTTCCCGCACGTTCTTGTTAAAATAAAACTCGGCAGCTGCGGTTACGCCGAACACGCCACCGCCCATATAGGCCCGGTCAAGATAGAGTTTCAGAATTTCCTGCTTGGTAAGGTTCGCCTCGAGCCAGAGCGCCAGATAGGCTTCCTTGATCTTGCGGCTCAGACTGCGCTCATTGGTCAGGAACAGGTTCTTGGCAAGCTGCTGTGTCAGTGTCGAGCCGCCCTGGACGACGCCGCCTGCACGGGCGTTTTCGACCATGGCTCTGAAGGTGCCGACAAAATCGATGCCGAAGTGGAAAAAGAAGCGCCGGTCTTCTGTCGATAGCGTTGCCTTGACGAGGGAATCTGGAATTTCCTCCAGGGGCACGCTGTCATTAAGCACGATCCCGCGGCGGCCAATTTCATTGCCGAAGCGATCCAGGAAGGTCACGGCAAAGTCGTCCGTTGTCTTCCAGTCTGCGTAGCGGGTTGCTTCGAAGGCCGGCTGCGCAAATGCCAGGACCACGATGAATCCTATCAAGCCGAAGGTCAACCCGTCGGATGAAAGCTCTGCCAGACCGCGCCAGATTCCCTTGGCGCGAAAGCGGCGCAAGAACGCATCATAGCCTTCAACCGTTCGCCGGACCGCGGCACCGCTGCGCCACAACGCGGTGTCGACGATGGCATCGATTGCAAGAAAAAACCTGCGGATACGGTGACGCTTTCTCGGCGGCTTCGTAACTTCGGTTTCCTGTGGGTGCGGCTTGTCCGTCACGCGGCCCTGAATCTCCGGGTCAAACTGATCATTTCAAATTACCGGTTTTTTGTCCTCGTGAAAACCGGTGATGGGCATGATGAAAGAATGCTCCGTTTTTATTGATCATTCATTGAAAAAGCTTGCGGATAAATACCGCTAAAACCGCAATGCTTGCCGAGTGGAGGCTAGCATGTTAGGCGCACGCGGCCCCGGCAGTCGTCTGGGCAATGGGGCGGGAACCAAATGACATCCAATCGTGATCAGGGCAAATTGCCATTCTGGAAGACCAAGTCGCTCGAGGACATGAGCAAGCGCGAATGGGAATCTCTTTGCGATGGCTGCGCACGGTGCTGCCTGAACAAATTGGAAGACTGGGACACGGGCGACATTGTCTGGACCCGGGTTGCCTGTACCTTGCTTGATGGCGAGACCTGCCGTTGCAAGGACTACGAAAACAGAGCGGCGACTGTTCCCGATTGCATTCAATTGACACCGACTGAAGTCAAGACGCTCACCTGGCTGCCGCCCACTTGTGCCTATCGGCTCGTTTCAGAAGGAGAGGACCTTTATTGGTGGCATCCCCTTGTTTCAGGCACTTCGGAGACGGTGCACGAGGCGGGTGTCTCAGCAAGGGGCCGCACTGTTCCGGAAGACGGCATGGCACTGGAAGACTATGAAAACCATGTGGTGACCTGGCCTGGTGATCTGCCGGCCTAAATCTCGGCACGCCTCAACTGCACCGAAGATCAAGCACCAAAACCAGTTCGCTCAGCTTTGAAGCAGGAAGGCTTCAACGTGACGGCGAAGCCGCCCCTCCAGGGAAGCCAGGTCCGTAATCTGGTGACTTTTCAACAAGATCGCACCATGGATCATAAAAGCGATGAGTCCATCGGTCATTTCCTCCGGTGTCCTGTCGGTGCGCAGTTTCGGCTCCATGGTTGCTGTTTGCTGCCAGAGCTTCAGAAATGTCACCAGATCGGCATCAAGTGTGTCGAGAGTTTCAACAAACTCTGCCGCGCAATTTGGCTTGGTCACGCCAATATTGTCCAAAAACAATCGAAGAATGGTCGGGCTGTCCGTGATGACTGTGATCAGGGCCATGATGCGTTGCATCAGTAAACCGACCGGGTCCGAAATCTCTCGATCCGGTTCCTGTTCGTTTTTCTGCGCCGAGAGCGCTTTCAAGCGATCCAAAAGAACATGCGACAACAGGCCGTCCATATCGCCGAAGTGAGAGAAGACGGTACCCTTCGCGACACTTGCTTCTTGTGCAACAGCTTCTGCTGTTACCTGCTCCAGTCCATGTTTTTTGCTCAAATCCCGAGCGGCGTCCAGAACACGGGCCTTGGTCGCAATGCTGCGCTGTTGTGGTTTGCGTGTCATGAACCCTCAATAAAATGACCGCGGTCAAAAAATACCTTGACCTGTGAATCTAACGATGTCAAAAAATGACCACGGTCAATTTTTGTACAATTCACGTATCTCTCAATTGGATTTGGTCATGACACGAATTCTTGTATTGGACGGACACCCCGAGTTTGGGTCGTTTTGTGGTTCGCTCGCTGGTGCATATGCCAAAGAAGCGGAAGCAGGTGGGCATGAAATCCGGTTGAGGTACCTGTCCAAGATGACCTTCAATCCAGATCTGGGCACGTCAAATTTCGCAAAGACGCCGCCGCTTGAACCCGATCTTGAGGCGGTCTGGCAAGATATCGTCTGGTGCCAGCACATTGTGGTCGCGCATCCGCTGTGGTGGGGCGGTCATCCTGCGAAACTGAAGGGACTGTTCGACCGGGTGTTGTTGCCCGGAAAGGCTTTTCAGTATGTCAAAGGCAAGGCTTTGCCGGAAAAGCTCTTGGCCGGGCGCACTTCGCAAGTGCTGGTGACCTCGGACACACCTAACTGGTTCTACCGTTGGGTCTATGGTTCAGGTTCCCGCAAACAGACGGAGAAACAAATTCTGGGCTTCTGCGGCTTGAAGCCCAAGGGTTATCATATGTTTTCCCAGATCAAGGGATCGACAGATGAAAGCCGCGCGAAGATGATTGAACGCGCGGCAGAGCTCGGTCGTAAAGCTGCTTGAGAACACCCTTACCGATCTACCGTCAAATTGTTATTGCGCCGATTTGCTTGATTTGAGTTCTGCCTCGGATTTGCGGCGTTCGTACTCATTAAAAAAGACAACATAGTACTGATAGATGTTGCCGACATAATCGACAGGCTGCCGGCCGATTTCAGAGGCAACGATCCACTCTACATTGCCGAACCACTTGTCCGGGTCGTAGCCCTGCATTTTGGCTTTCTCCCGCAAATTTGCGAAGCGGCTCGGTCCGGCGTTGTAGGCCGCCAGCGCAAAAAAGGTCTGGCTTGCCGGATCTGGTGCAAGTTTCGGAAAATAGGAATCTGCCAGATACCGTAGGTACTTGACGCCGGCATGCACGTTTTTTTCCGTGTCGGAAGCGATGCCGCGGATATTGATAGGGTTTCCTTCAGCGGTCGCGGGCTTGATCTGCATCAGGCCAACCGCACCCGCGCCGCTTCTTGCTGCCGGGTCGAATTTTGATTCCTGATAGCTCTGCGCAGCAATCAGCAACCAGTCGATTTCGTATTCCTTCCCATATTTCTGGAAAAAGGCGCGGAACCTGGCCAGCTTTTCATCATAGTCCGCTTTGCGCATTTCCTTAAGGTAAGTCGCTTCCTGCAAATACCGTTTGAAAATGATGTTTCCCAGCAATGTGCCTTTCTTGACGGTGGGAACAAAACCGTCGATTTCCTGCAGCAGGGCCGGGGCGTTCTTTCGAACAGCGATTGCGATTTCCCCATCCTTTCGGACGGCAGCCTCAGGATGTAGCTTGAGCCCATCCAGCACGTCGAGCCAGAGTTCTGCCTTGTGCCGGTCGACGATCACCATGGGAATGCCGCCGGCGGCGACCATCTCCATCAGATCCTCGTCTTCCAAGCGCTCGTCCGAATAGACGAGGTCCATCGTTTTTTTGCCTTCACGGGCAAGTTTTCGGTTCAGCGCGTCGAGGCTTCGCGAATAGGAAGCCGATTTGCGGACATAGATTGTTTTCCCAGACAGTTCGTCGACTGAAAGGATCTCAGGGACGCTGTCAGCTGTGACCGGCACTTCTTGCACGCCCTTGAGAAGCGGAGCCGAAAAGGTGACAAGCTTTTCCCTGTCTTCAGTTATCGTCAGATTGCCAAGCGCAATATCACCGCGGGCATCGGACAGGTCCTTAAACAAGTTTGCCCGTTGTGTGGGGATCAGAACAATTTCGAAGTCCTTGACCTTGTCGCCATGGGTCGTTGCCAGGTGTTTTTCGAACTCGATCATTAGATCGGCCGAACTGCCGCGTTTCACACCCTTGTCGATAAAGAAGCCCGTTTTGGAGAACGGTACAAGTACACGCAGGTATCCCCGCTCAATAAGATCGTCAAAGTCGCCTTCGAAAGGTTGACGCAGAACTTCTTCCAGGTTTTCAGCGAGTTCCGTATCTGCGCTATATCCCCGTTCTGAAAAGAAGAAAGCACTCGATACGGCGATGAATATAACCAAGAACGCATGTTTGTAGATGCGGACAAGTCTGCTGGACAGTTTCATTTGAAGCCCCGGTTTCAAAAACTGATCGCCAATTTAAGCCTCAAGTGTACCTCTCGATCAAGAAGGCCTGCTCAAGATCCGGGAGCGCTATCGTTTAAAGGTGAGATCAACCGTGCCGATTGTAATGCCCGCTTTCATCACCTTTGCGGTGTTGCGAACCGTGCGCTTGTCGGTCTGGGTCAGCGTATCGTCAAAGCGGAGTTTGATGGGGCCATTTTCGGTTTCAAGTTCGGCAATGTATGAAAACCGAAGTGACCCGTCTTCATTGGTGACGACATTTGTTGGGCTCAGCACATCGGCGCGTTGGCCAATATACCGGTCCTCAGAGACTTTCTGGAAAAACCAGGTTTTGGTATCGCGTTCACCGTCTTCGTAAACGAAGTCTTCGCGAAGGCGAAGAGTAAATGTGCGCGGGTTCCAGGTCCCGGTCAAATAGACCTTGAAGGGGCGATAGACGCCGGCAATCTTGCTTTCAAAAACACCTTCTCCGACCGTTTTGCCCCGGAAGAATTCTTCCAGAACCAGTGGTTTGGCGAGGACCGGAGCAGAGGTCGCTAGCAGTGAAACAAGAAAAACGAATACCAGTCTTTTCCAGCTTTGGATCATGTGTCGGCGCCTTGTGCTTGTTGCTGCTTGCACAATGTCCTACGGGCGCAAAGGTAAACTGGATTTGTAGGCTAGCCGCCAAAACGCTGTTGCCAGGTCGGGACCGGATCGTCTGAGGCCGGGGTCGCGTTGTAGATACCTCTTGCAATCGCACGGGCCAGACAGGATGCAGCTGCCGCACCGAGTTGCACCATATCTTCCAGGCCGTTTTCCAATCGCTGCTGCCCTGTCGACATTGCGAAAACCAAATCTCCGTCCAGAGGCGTATGCGCGGGCCAGAGCGCGCGCGCCAGTCCGTCATGCGCCATCACAGCGAGCCGTTTGGCTTCGCCCTTCGTGAGGATCGCGTCCGTTGCCACGGCCGCAATTGTCGTGTTGGCACCAGCCTTCAGGGCATCAAGTTTCGTTCGTACGGTCGTGCTGTCGTCCGGCATGGGGTGAGCCATTCCTTTGCCGCCGAACTCGTGACCGACTTCAAATGGAGCTGCCCAGAAATGGGGGCTGTCGCCAATGGTTGCGCGGCCAAGTGCATTCACCGCAACAATCGCACCGATGGTGACGCCATTGTCGAGTTTGTGCGAAGCCGATCCGAGTCCGCCCTTGAGATTGGCTGTCGTGGCACCAGTGCCCGCACCGACGGAGCCGAGAACGAAATCATACGAAATGTCGTCCAGTGCAGATCGGCCGAGATCTCTGTACGGCGCTGCCTGCCCCCAGCTCTTGTCGCCGCCATTTAACAGGTCAAACAGGATTGCCGTTGGTACGATCGGGACACGAACCGGGCCGATTTCAAAGCCATATCCCAGCTCCGCGAGACGGCCCTGAACACCCGCACCTGCGTCCAGCCCGAACGCGGAGCCGCCCGCAAGAACGATCGCGTCGATCTTCTCGACAGTCTGTTCGGGTTCCAGCAATGCGATTTCCCGCGTTCCCGGAGCGCCGCCGTGTATTGCGACCGACGTCACGGCCGGTTCGTCCGGCACCAGCACGGTTGCCCCGGATTTGAGTTCCTGGTCCGAAGCATTTCCAACTTTCAGACCCGGAACATCGGTGATCAGATTGCGCATGCCGGCCATTGGGAGACTGTCCCTGTGATATGATGGGTCAAAAAAAGAGTTTGATCCCAATGATTTCAGGTGTCTAGGCTTTTGTAGCCTCTGCGTACATACAGAAGAGATTTACCGGGGTCGGTCATCCGCAGATCCGCAACCGTTCCGACGATAATCGAGTGTGTTCCCATTTCGGTTACCGAGAATACTTCGCAGTCGACGCTGAGACGCGCGCTGTCGAGGGCAGGACACCCGGTGGCAAGGTTGGTCCAGTCACCTCTGGCGAACCGATCCGGCATCTCCAGTTTGTCACGTCCGGCAAAGACGTCCGAGATGTGCTCGTGATCATCGCTAAGCGTGTTGAGGCAAAAGCATCTGTTCTTCAATAGAGCGCCATGGATGCGGGTCTGCCTGTTCAGGCAGATCAATATGCTGGGCGGTTCATCACTGACTGAACAGGCGGCAGAAACGGTTGCTCCCATGCGCCCGCCTGCGCCATCCGTTGTTACGACGTGTACCGCGGCTGCGATACGGCTCATGGCTTCGCGAAAACTCTGCTTGTCCAGCGTGAGATCGGCCTGGTCGCTCATATCGGAGGAAGAAGGTGTAATGACGTCTCTCCTTGAGGCCATGGATTGGGAATCGAAACATATGGCCCTGGAGGTTAAAGTCTATGCTTCTTCAAAACCCCTGCCTAGAGCGTCAACCGCATTTCCTTTTCGCCAAATTGCCAATTCAGACCTTAGCGGGAGTGTCAAATTCAGCACCTCCCGATTGAGCTCCCTGCGTCATGGCGTTACGGATAGAATATTCAAAACCGGATCGTTGGGATGACACATGACTTATCAGCAGCTTGTTGCAAGCCTCGGAGTTGTTGCCTGTAGTCTAATTTCCAACCCGTCTATTGCAGATGTAACCGTTGCAATCGCTGGTCCGATGGACGGACAGTTCGGGGCCTTTGGTGCACAGATGCAGGCAGGAGCAGCGCAGGCCGTTGCTGATATCAACGCAGCTGGCGGCGTTCGAGGGGAAAAGCTGGTGCTGGAAGTCGCTGATGACGGCTGCAACGATGAAAAAGCTGTCGCAGTTGCCAACCAGCTCATTGGTAAGGGCGCGGTTTTCGTGGCCGGTCATTTTTGTTTCGGCGCATCAATCGCAGCGAGTGCAGTCTATGCAGATGCGGGAATAATCCAAATCTCCCCGGCGACCACTTTACCGAGGTTTACCGACGGAGGGCCAGACACCGGCATTTTCAGGCTCGCGCCTCGTGACGATGCACAAGCCGTTGTTGCAGGCCAATTGCTGGCCTCCGAGTTTGCCTCCAGTCGCATTGCTATTCTTCATGACAAGACAGCCTATGGCAAAGGCCTGACTGATGCGGTGAAAGCCGTCATGAATGATCGTGGCGTTACGGAGAGCATTGCCCTGGGTTTCGATGCCGGCGAGGACAATTACCGCAATCTCGTTACCCAGCTGAGTTTGGAGAATGTCGATGTAGTCTATCTCGGTGGTTATCATCCCGAGGCCGGTCTGATCGGGCTCGAGATGGCCCGCCAGGGTCTTGATGCTCAGTTGATCGGTGGCGATGCCCTCATGACCGAAGAATTCTGGTCGGTCGCTGGTCCAGCTGGGGAAGGGACACTGCTTACCTATCCCGAAATACCAAGGGAGGTTGAGGCATCCAAAGATGTGGTCGCCGATCTGGAAGAAGCCGGTCTATCTGCAGATCGCTATGCCCTGACAACCTATGCGGCCCTTCAAGCCTGGGCACAGGCAATGGAACAGGCTGACAACCCGACGTTCGAGGCGGTTGCCGGCTCACTTGAAAATGGAGCGTTCGAGACCGTTCTGGGAACTGTCCGTTTTGATGAAAACGGCGACGCCAACGTACCGGCCTATGTCTGGTATGAATGGCAAAACGGCGCTCCACAGCCCCGATCCAGATAGGCAGCAGGACAGATACCCCCACGCCCCAAAGGCTGATGTAGCTGCCGGCCTTTTTGGAACAAGCCAATTTCAAGCTGACTTCCTTGATTGGAACCATCAGACCAAATTCAAATTCCTGCATTGTCTTATGGATGAACCGGGTTTAGCACCTTAAGAGTGCCAGCGCAGGGCGGAGCCAAATTCAAGGCTGCCCGAATTTGAACACCACCATGAACCCAATCTGAACGCCACATTCAGCGCGAGTTCCGTGCCTGCATTCTACTTTCCGATTGTCTTCAACACGCGGCGAGGCCGCACCGACGAGAGGAAGTCCAGATGTTTCGCAAAGTTGTTCTCAGCGCCACTGCAGCGGTTTTTCTTTCCACCGCAGTTCTGCCGGCCAACGCAAACGGCATAAATATCGAACAGTTTGGGTTCGGCCATGTTGCCGGCGGCAATCAGAATGGTTTCAACAACCTGATCGGCATTTTTCAGGACGGTCATGCCAACGAAACCATCAACAACCAGTTTGGCAATCACAACACCACTGCAATCGGCCAGACAGGGGCCCACAACTTCGCCGATACCTGGCAGAACGGCTTTGGCAACTCTGCTGGTGTTGGTCAGTTCGGCACAGACCATAACGCAGTGATGACGCAGGATGGGAACGGCAATATTGCCGCGGGTGTACAGGTTGGTCATGGCTGTGATGCATCCGTCAAGCAGGCCGGTTCCGGTAATGTCGCGGCCTTCGTTCAGACCTGCCCGTAATGCCCGAATACTTCCCGACACTTTTGGTTGGCCGGTTGATCCGGCCGCCGAAAGAGCCAACAGGAGGACATCATGAAATCCAACCTTAAAGCCTTGAGCCTTGCAGTCCTGATCGCCGGTATTGGCGGTGTTCACTACGCAACTGACGCGTCGCAAGCATATGAAAATGCCAATCGCACAGCTTGCGGGATCGACACAGAGACTGGTGGAAACTCCGTAATGCTGACCGGCATCGCAACAGGTCTTCCCGGGGAAACCGGCCAGTATCGCTTGACCATAAGGGGTGGTGGTTCTGGAGGTACGACTTCCACCAGTCAGGGTGGCGCCTTTGAAATCGGGCCGGATGGCCGCGCTGAAACAGGCCGTGTCATGCTTGGCAATGACGGCGTCTACGATGCACGCTTTCAATACCAGATCGGCAGCGAGACCTTTGACTGCGAAACCCGCATCGGCGACCGCATCTGACATCCTTCAAATTCAGGAAATTTACTCATGACCCGCAACATTGTCCGTACTATCGCCGCAGCTGCTTTGTTCAGTGGTATCGCAGCAAGCCCTGTTCTTGCCGGGGGAGGCTTCTCCATCACACTTAATCCGCAAAATGGTGAGCAGCAGACACTAATGCGAGCTGGTCTTGTGGCAGCAGCGATCGCCAACGATCTGAGCAAACAGGGCGGAATCAAGCAGAATGGTATTGGCAATACGGCCGGTATTCTACAAAACGGCTTCGGCAATCAGGGCATAGTTTTCCAGGAAGGAAACGGCCACAACGGATCTCTCAAACAGAACGGCAACAGCAATGCCTACGGTTTGTTTCAATTCGGTCGAAACACAAATGGCCACGTTGTTCAAAACGGGCATGGTCAGACAGGAACGACCTTCCAGTTCGGATGGTAACGGGACAAGACTTGAACCCGGCAAATGAAGAGGCACGCAGCTTTGCCAGCTAGCGTGCCTCTTTCATTGGATACGAGATGTCATCAACTGCGGCGACCAGTTCCCTTGATATTGAGGTTCACCCTGTCTGCGTAAATGGGAAGCCCGGCGTCCATTCCGTATAAGCTCCGAAAGAAAGCTCCTGAGACTTCGAAAGCAACCCGGCCCTTGGAGTTTGGATTGATCGTCACCGAAAGCGTCGTACGTTTTTGTTTGCCGCGCATGACCAGGACGCCATCAACTTCGGCAGTGTTCTGGCCGGTAATTCTGACACGGGTGCTTTGAAACTTTGCGATTGGGTGTTTGGCGACATCGAACATCGCCGAGCTTTTCAAGAAGCCGGTCACCTTGTTGTTATTGGTTGTCACGCTACTCAGGTCCACCGTCACCTCGACACGGCTTTTCTCAGGCCGTTTTTGATCGAGTACCATTTTCCCGGAGACCTTGGTGAAGGCGCCGGTTACGGGACCGCGACCGAGAACGCGGACGGAAAATCCGGTTTCAATTTGAGAAGGTGAGAGGGTGTAAGTTCCTGTAAGAGGCCCTGCATAGGCTGGAAGCGAGGCTGAAAGAAGACCGCCCGCACACGCGGCGACGGCAAGAAACTTGGCGGTTTTCCGCGCGAAATTTGAAATTGTCGAGTGTAGAAACGTCATCGATATTGTCCCTGTTCAGCTCATGGGTACGAGAGAGTTCGCGAGACCAGGCTCCGCGAGGTCCGACGGCAAATGGTTCCTCAGAGAACCACTCCATCAATCTAGTCATTTCCTACCGTTCGGTATTGTGCGCTAAGTCACTTGACTTTGAAGTCACAATGCAGCGACTGAATTGGCTGGTAGCGCGCGCAAAATCGGCCACAAAAGGCATTAACCTTTCGGTAAGAAAGTGGCGCGCGCGGTATTCTTCCAGCACTGATGACGCGGTATCTTCTCTGAAAACACGGGGTTGGTAATGCGTCGCACCTGTCTTTTCAGCTTTTTGCTTTCGGCCTTGGCTTTGGTCGTGATGTCGAACTCATCGCCTTTGAGTGCTGCAGAACTTGTCGGATTTTCCGATCACAGGTTCCAGCCTGGAACGATCGTCATCAAAAATTCCGAAAAGCGCCTCTACTTGGTGCTGCGGGGAAATCGGGCGATCCGCTACAAGGTGGCCGTTGGAAAAAGTAGGAAAGCCTGGACAGGGTTGGCACATATCACGGCCAAGTATGTCAAGCCGGACTGGTCGCCTTCTCCTGAAGTTCGCAGGGACTTTCCTCATCTGCCCGCTGTGATCAGGGGAGGGGCGTCAAACAATCCGATGGGTGTTGCGGCGATGACGCTCTCAAACGGAAATTACGCTATACATGGAACCAATCGCCCCGGTTCCATCGGGCGCGCGGTATCTTACGGCTGCATCCGCATGGCCAATCATGACATCCAGGATCTGTTCCAGCGGGTCGGGGTCAGGACACCTGTTGTGGCAGTGCAATAACCTCAGTTTTGCAGCGCTGGGACAGCTTGCCGCATTTAGTATCCACGCCTTGGAGGAAACCCCTCGTCTTCAGACGAGCCCGCTTTAGCGTGAAGTGAATAAGAATGACC
>NZ_CANMNP010000019.1 GCF_947499295.1 uncultured Roseibium sp. | reverse complement strand
AACGGGAATGGCAACAGCAATGGCAATTCCGGTAACAGCGGCAACGGGAATGGCAACAGCAATGGCAATTCCGGTAACAGCGGCAACGGGAATGGCAACAGCAATGGCAATTCCGGTAATAGCGGCAATGGGAATGGCAACAGCAATGGCAATTCCGGTAACAGCAACGGAAATGGCAACAGCAACGGCAACGGCAACGGCAAAAAATAGAAAAAGAGATTGATCGGGCAGGGACGAGGTTGCTCGTCACTCTGAAACGGCGTTGCATATTGTGGGCGGTGACAAAGGTAAAATGTGGTCAGAAAAGACAAAGCGTTTCGGGAACGCCTGTCTCATCGCGATCCTGGTGATCGCGGCGACCGCGTTCGTGCGCTATACAGGTTTTTCCGGCTCTATAGATCGTTTCCTTTGGGAAACAAAGTTCAGCCATGACAAACGTCCGGTGACCGGACAGATCGTTCTCATCGATATTGATGCCAAGAGTTTGAATGAGCTCGGTGTCTGGCCGCTGCCGCGCCGTCTTTATGCAGAATTGACGGACGTTGTCGCTGGTTCTGGTGCTTCAGATATCCTTTTTGACATTGACTTCAGCGCAGTGTCGAGTGCCGAAGACGACCGGCTCTTCGCAAAAGCGATTGAAAATGCCGGCAATGTCAGCCTGGCAATGTTTCGTCAGGCCGCTTCGGCCGGCGCTAACCAAAGTGAAGTGATCAACCGGCCCATCGGTGAGTTTCTTCAATCTGCCTGGCCCGTCGTTGTCATGGTGCCCGTTGAAGACGACAGCCGTATATGGAGAAACATCTATGGCTATGACATCGCCGGTACAGCTGAATTGTCGGCGTCAGCGTTCCTGGGCGAATATTCCGGGGAAGCGCTTGGTGCTTTTGGTTTGGATTTCGGGATTGCCATCGATGAACTGCCGACGGTTTCGCTGGTGGATGTGCTCAACAGGTCAGTCGACCCAGAGTTTTTTCTAGGTAAGAAAGTCGTCATTGGAGCAAGTGCGCAAGAATTGAGAGATCTCTTTCCTGTACCGGTTTACGGCATTCTGCCTGGAAGCGTGATTCAGGCGCTCGGCGCTGAGAGTTTGCTCCAAAACCGTGCCATGCGTATTGAAGGGGAGATGGCAGCCCTCGCATTTGCCGTCGCTGTTTTTCTCCTGCTCTTGATGACCAAAATTGAGGGCTGGGCGATCAAAGCCCTGATACTTGCGCTTGCGGCGGGGACCGTCGAGCTGGCCGCATTTCTTTTGCAGAAGAACATGCCACTTCTTGTCCCGACGGCAAGTGCGCAATTCCTTTTGCTTTTCGCGGCTACAGGCGTTGTTCTGAGGGAACTTGGCTTTCACAAATTGATCTCGCACGTGGCCACGATCGGAAAGCACAATAGCGAAAGGATGCTCGGTCTTGTTTTTGAGGACAGCTTCGATGCCATCATCGTCATACAGAAGGATGGCTGCATTTCAGCGGCCAGCCGTTCAGCCAGGTTGCTTTTTCACCGAAAGAAGCTGATTGGGAGCAAGGCACATGAAGTCTTGCCGAGCGAGCTTGTTGAAGAGGCTCAAGAGGTTCTTATCAGTTCCGCAGATCAGATGCCAATCTCCAAAACACTGGCGATGCCGTTTGAAAATGGGGATCTGCGTTACGTTGAATATGTTGTCACTCGCTCCGAAAGAACGCTTGCGAGCACAGGCAACAGCGGCGACGACACGTCTGAGGCTGTTGCCTGTCTGACATGCCGTGATGTCACGGAAGAACGCGAATCCGCAATTCGTCTCGAATACCTTGCCAAATACGACCCTATAACGGGGCTACTCAATCGGAACGGGTTTGAAGAAGAGCTGACTATGCAGGCTCTGTTGGTGGAAAGCCGAGGTGAGAACCTTGGTCTCCTTCAGTTTGCGGTTGTCAATCTCGATCAGATTGTTGCGTCTCTCGGTTTTTCCTTTGGCGACAGTGTCCGCAAAACGATAGCGACCCGGCTGAAAAAGCATTTGTCCGATGGAATCACCTGGTCAGCGCTGGCCAGCGACACATTTGCTGCTGCCTTCGCATGCAGGCACGCAGGAGGCGACGAAACGCAGTTGATTGAACGTATCCGGGACCTCATCGGTGAAGACTATTCCATCGACGGCGCAAGGATCTCGGTCCAACTCAAATTCGGTTACGCAGTGTCCGACGCAGCCGAACCTCCCGAATCCCAACTGAAACGGTCTGGAAACGCGCTTGCCAGGGTTCGGCGTGACATTCAGCAGGAGATTTTGGCCTTCGATCCTGGCATGGACGCAGCACTGATGCGCCGGCGTGAGCTGGAGACCGAGCTATTCAAGGCGATTGTGCGCGACGAACTCCAAATGGCATATCAGCCACTCGTCACTCTCGATGACGGAACGATGTTTGGGGTTGAGGCGTTGCTACGCTGGGAGCACCGAGAGCTTGGACCAGTTTCGCCTGCCGAGTTTGTTCCGATAGCCGAAGAAAATGGTTACATCGTCGAACTCGGCGCCTGGGCGTTGAACCGTGCCATGAAGGAATGCTTGTCGTGGCCGGTACCCGTTCGATTGTCGATCAATCTGTCCGCAATCCAGTTCAGCCGCGGCAATTTGGTTGCAACGATCCTGGAGGCACTCCAGCGCACAGGCTTTCCGGCCGAGCGCCTCGATCTTGAAATAACAGAATCGCTGTTCATCGAAGAAGGTCTCGACCTCAGGTTTCTGATGGAAGAGATCAGGTCGTTCGGATGCAGTTTCTCGCTTGATGATTTCGGTACCGGCTACTCATCCTTGAGCTACCTACCGAACTATCCCTTCTCGAAAATCAAACTCGATAGGACTTTCGTCCGGCAATCCCTGAGCGACAAGAAGGACGTTGCTCTGATTGAGGCGGTGCTCCATCTCGTGAAAGGTCATGACATGGAGCTAATTGTCGAGGGTATCGAAACACCGGAACAGGCTGCCAAGTTGAATCAACTCGGCTGCCAATTGGGTCAGGGATACCTGTTCGGCAAACCAATGAACGCTATTCAATTGGCCGGCATGCTCCCAAAAGCTGCCTAGGCGGACAGGCCCCCGATACAGCTGTATTTGACGTTCAGATAGTCATCCAAACCGTATTTTGAGCCTTCGTTGCCCATGCCGCTGTCTTTGAAACCGCCGAAGGGAGCCACCTCGGTGGTGATCACACCCTCGTTTACGCCAACAAGGCCATATTGAAGCTGTTCCATCACCCGGAAAGTTCGGCCAAGGTCCTTGGTGTAGAAATAGCAGGCAAGTCCATATTCGGTGTCGTTTGCCAGTTTTATTACCTCATCTTCTGTATCAAAGCTGAAGAGCGCGGCGAGAGGGCCAAAGGTCTCTTCGCTGGCCACCTTCATGTCCTGGGTTGCGCCAGTAATCAGGGTCGGTTCGAAGAATACCCCGGGACCATTGCTGCGCTTTCCTCCCGACAACAGCGTGCCGCCCTTCGACAATGCGTCCTGAACATGTGTGGCGACTTTTTCAAGTGCTGCTTCGCTGATCAGCGGACCTTGTGTTGTGCCGCTTTCAAGGCCGTCACCGACTTTCAGTTGAGCGGACATTGCTGCCTTGAGCTTTTCGGCAAATGCGTTGTAAACGCCTGCTTGCACATAAATCCGGTTGGCGCAGACACAGGTCTGTCCGGAGTTGCGAAACTTGCTGGCGATAGCACCTTCCACGGCGCTATCGAGATCGGCATCGTCGAAGACAATGAACGGCGCGTTTCCGCCAAGTTCCATTGAAATCTTCTTCATGTGTTTGCCGGCATTGGAGGCCAGGAGTTTTCCGACCCGGGTCGAGCCAGTGAACGTCAATTTGCGAAGAACTGGATTTTCACACATTTCGGCACCGATTGCCGGCGCGTCACCAGTGAGGATGTTGATCACGCCGGACGGCAATCCGGCTTTCTCTGCCATAACGCCGTAGATGAGTGCGGAGTAGGGCGTCAGCTCTGCTGGCTTCAACACCATGGTGCACCCGGCCGCGAGCGCGGCGCCGAGTTTGCGGGCGATCATGGAATTCGGAAAATTCCACGGTGTGATAGAACCGACCACACCGACAGGCTCCTTCGTCACAAGAATGCGCCGATCTGCCCAGGGAGAAGGGACCGTATCGCCATAAATGCGCTTTCCTTCTTCAGCGAAGAAACGGATGTATTTCACACCAAGAGCGATTTCGCCTTTGGCTTCGGCAAGCGGTTTGCCCATTTCAGTTGTCAGCAGTACTGCCAGATCCTCGTGGTGATCCATGATGGCATCGCAAAGAGAGTGCATCAGCGTCGCGCGGGCATCAGCAGTCAGCGCTTTCCATGCAGGCAGCGCTGCGTTGGCCGCCTCGATTGCCCGTGCTGTTTCAGCACGTCCGCAATAAGGCACGCTGCCAAGCGTCTCACCTGTCGCCGGATTGACCACATCAAGCGTTTCGCCGCTGTCGGCGTCAGACCACGCTCCTGCAATAAAAACCTGTTGTTTCAAAAGCGTGGCATTTACCGACATGAAAGTCTCCCTGAAAATGATGTCTGCCTGTTCGAAACGGCAGGCTAGGCTTTTACAGTCATAGGGGGGTAATCGCGTGTCTGGCAAGCGCGATTTGAACGGGCCCGGGTTAGCGTCGGTGCCGAAAAAAATCCACACGATTCCGAGCAACCAGTCGTCACTTGAGAAAACGAAAAACGCGCCCCAATGGAGCGCGTCTAAGGCATTGCATTTGAAAGTTCGTACTGGAAATCTGTCTGCAGAAATCAGCCGTTCAAGCGTTCCTGCAGCACTGCAATTTCGTCCGCGAGCGCTTGAGCCTGACGCTGGACGCGATCGAGAGCGACCCGCATGCTATCGAGGTCAGCAGCTGCCGGTTCTTCGGAAAAGGGCGGGGTACCCCGGCCGACGAGAAGCCAGGTTGGGCTGACATTCAAAACACCTGCAAGCAACACCAGTTTGTTGGACCGCGGTTCTGAACGGTCGCTCTCCCAGCTTTGAAGTGTTGCTGTTTTGATACCTAGACGTCTTGCGAGCTGTGCAGTCGACAGGCCAGCCGCATCACGCGCCTTGCACACGCGTTCACCAAGTGTGTAGTCGATGTTGTTGGTGGACATGGGCATGCTCTCGTCATTTTCAGCCGAATCTGCCGCCAGATAGACGGTTGTCTCCGCTTGGGAGGGTAAATTTCTATTATATACTTGGGTCATGGGCGGCACACTTGCACGACAGGTATGTGCGCCGCAACAGCAAGCGGTCGATTTGTCGCATACTGGGTGAGCAAGGGCGGGATCAGGCCGAGGGCCTGTTAAAAATGACGGGATTGCAGGATTTCATCAGTACTCCCGTTCGAAGAAAATTCCGGCCTTGGAAGATCCGTCTGCGCCGACTTCGCCGCGTACCTTAAGTCCACGGTCGAGATCGATATCTACTTTGACACGACTGGACCCGGAGCCGGTTCCTTGTTCGACGCCGACATAGATGTTGTCGTTGATGTACTTGCCGACAGCAACAGACGGTCCATCGTCTCCATCGGTGTTGATGTCGATGGCATCCAGGCCCAAGGATTTGCGTATTGTGGCGAGGGGGCCGGTGTCGCTTCCACCGGTCAGGGTCGCGATGGCGGCGGCAAGACGAGCCACCTGCGTCGCCGAGAGGTTGCCGACGCTCTTTCCAAACAGCAGCAAGGCCAACACTTCGTCTTGAGGCAATTCTGGAGATGAACTGAACTCTATGACAGGGTCGTCCGCATCGCCGCTAACCGAAACTGTAATGGACGTGTCGTTGACGGTCGTGGTTGCGGCAAAATCGATTACAGGTGTCAGTGACCCTTCAAACGTGGCAGTTCCGCGCGAGAAAACAAGCCGTCTGGTGAGGATGTCCAATTGACCGCGCTTCAGCGAAAAGGCTCCGATTGCCTGCGGGTTTGCGGTAGTTCCGACAACTTTGAGATTTCCCTGAAGCTCGGCATCCAAGCCGCGCCCCCGGATAAAGATGCGCCCCGGAGCGGAAACAAGAATGTCCAGTCGAGGCGGGACTGACTTTTGTTGCGTCTGGTTCTGTTTCGGCCCGCCTCCTATTTGGGCAACTTGTTCCATGATCGCCTTGGACGCATGAATATGTTGCACGTCGACGGGCGGGATCGCGCCGGGCAGGTACTCCGGAATTGAAATATCTGCCTTGTTGATCGTGACGCTTCCGCCGAAAAGAGCAGACGAAGAGGAAGAGGCAAGGGGGCCGGTGATCTTGAGGTCAGCATCCACTTCAGCTGTTACCAGCCCTGGGTCTACATAGCGGCCGTTGTCGAGATTTATCGAAAGGTCCGCCGGAAACCCGTTGTTCATGCCGACCGTTCCGGACGCTGAGAGCGACCCGCCGGTTACGATCTCTCCTGTTACGCCGTTGATCGAAGCCTGGTTCTGGTTGACCGATGCATTGCCGCCGATGTTTCGGACGGTAAGGCCGGTGGAAAGGCTTGTCACCTTCAAGTCAGCAGGGGTCGCGGTGATCTGGTAGGTGGGCGCACTGGCAGATCCGCCAACGCTACCTTCCACAGCGATTGCGCCTTCGCTTCTGATGCCTGCTTCCAGCAATGGTCTTCTGAGTGCCGATGTCGGGATCGTGCCATTCAGCTTTATGGAGAGCGGATTGGGCTGCGCCAGTCCGATTGTCCCGGTCGAGGCAAAGTTGAGACCACTTGTATTGTTGAGCTTTGTCGATTGATTGATCTGGTTGTTCTTGAGCGTGCCTGTGGTGGTCATGCTGAAGTCTGCCAAACCGTTTTTCCGGAGTTCCGTTGCGGTTAGTCCGCTGCCTGTGATCGACCATTTGGCTTCAGGCTCGGCTGCGCTTCCGCTCGCTGTCGCATTCCCGGAGAGCGTGCCGCCAAGCCCGAGCGAAGGGACAAATGCATTTGCAAGGTTCAACGGAACAGATTTCAGTTCAGCGCTCATATCAAGCGTTTGGCCTGCCTTGCCCGCCAGCGAGAGCGAACCGTTGCCAAGCGAGAGTTCCAAGGGCGTGATCGTGACACCGCCATTTTGGTAGGTGATCTGAGAAGGCTGGTTTAACTGGCTTTTCAGCCCCTGGTAGCGCAGTCCCAGTTCCGACAAGGCCACAAGGTAGGCGCCGGTCTCAGGCTCGCTTACATGCGCTGCCAGTGTGAGGCCGTCTCTTTGCCCTTTGTCCATATCCGCCTCGGCGGTAATTGCGGTGCCACCATCCTGGGGCTTTGCCAGGACTTTCACCCGGTGAATAGGTGTTGCGTCTGTTATCAGCTCCGTAATTTCTATGTCTGCGGAGACTGATTCAGGGGCGTATGGGGCAGCAAGATTGGCTTTCAGTTTCAGTGAACCGATGCTGACTGCGGGCACGTCAATGTCACTTCCGGTGACGTTCAGAACAAGGATTTTGTTTTCCGGATCAGCTGATACGGTTCCTTCGATACGCCCGCCGATCTCGGTGAGAAGGAGTGGCGAAAGTGATGCCAGATCGGGGGCATCGATCTTCAGCTGCCCGGCGAGTGTTTCCAAAGGCTTCGTCAGATCACCAATCGCAAGATTGCCATTGACCGAATTCCCTGCAAGCTTGATCGACAACGGATTTATGTCGGCTCCGCCATCCCGGCTTGACAATTCCACGTCAACGGAGATTGGCTGATTGTTGAGTTTTGCGGAGCTTTTTATGGTCGCAGTGGGGGCAGTGGGGTCTGCGACTGCCTCTGTTTCGAACCTCAGGTCATCCAAAGGCGTCCCGGCCAGAAGAATTTGATCGGAAATGGCCTCCGCCTCGACATTTAGAGCATTCACCGGGCCGGACGTTTTTGCACTGAATTCCAGACTTCCGGAAAGTTGGTTATCAACCTTCGACAAGTCGGCAAGTTTCGCTGTGAGCTCTGAGGTCAGGGAGCGGTTTTCGTATTGCGCATTGCCATTTGCCGACAGCGCGCTGTTTTTCAACGCCAGGCTTTTCAGCGTAACGCTGTCTTGCCCGTCCAGATCGAGTGTCAGGTCAATCTGAGTGTCGTCTGCCAGAAGCGCATCGGCTTGGGCTACACCAGTCTGAAGATCCTTTGTAATCAGTGACAGGGCGGCCGCGCCTGACAGCGAACTGGGGTTCAGATCGGCGGAAAATGAACTGGTGATGCCTCCACCGAGCGTTCGGCCCGCCACCTCTGAAAAAATCTCAAGGTTACCGACGGACATGCGCCCCTGTGCCTTGATTTCATTTTGCGAAAGCAGGCTGTCATTTAGTGCAAGGCTTGCCGCAGGAGAGGACAGGTCAAGTGATTGGAAAAACAGACTTTGTGATTGGGCGTCCACCGAACCTGTGGCATTCAATTCAAGTTCACCTGAAGCCGGCTTTGTTTCAGGTGTTAAACCCACCAATTGTCTTACGCTCAGCTTCAGGTCAAAAGGTGTGCTCAGTGCGTCGGGTGCAAAATTGGCACCTGAGCCAGAGACACTGAGCGTCAAAGGTCCTGTACGAGCCTCTGTGGTTTGTACAGAGGCGAGGCCAGCGTTGAGCGACCACTTTGCGGCAGTTTGCTCTCCAGACACGGTGAAATCGACGTTCGTCGACCCGAAGGCAATGCGTCTATTTCCGAGATCAATCGCAATCAGCGCATTATCACCCGCACTGACAATGAGATTGCCCGATGCGTTCAGGCTCTCTGATCCAAGTTCTGCCTTTGCGTTTAGCGCAACGGTTTGTGTCTTTAGGGATAGGTTTCCCGAAAGCGGCGAAAACTCGGGTGAAAAATGCGCGCTCCCCTTGATGTCCGTGGTTCCGAGAAGAAATGCCTGAGCAGCCGGCGGCGCGAGAGGCTCAAGATCGCCGTCCAGATCAAATTCCAGGTCTCGTCCCTCTGGCGACTTCGAAATTTGTGCCGATCCGGTTACGGTTTTGCGACCATCCAGCGCGACTTCGAGATTGGCGGCCCAATCAGTGAGCGGTCCATCACCTTTCAAGGTTAGAAGTAGCGCCGGTAGATCCGGGACTTCAAGCAATCGCGCTGCTAGTCCTCCACGTGGTTCGGACACAGAAACGTCGAATACAAGCGTTTCGGCTGATGGTTCAAACTGAGCATTCGCGGAAAGCGAGGCGTCGACCCCATCGATCCTGTGCACATCGAGGTCAGCAGTTATGAGTGCCGGATCAAGAGCAAATGCACCAGACCCGGAGGCGGCAAGAGAAACGGGGGCTCCGAATAGAGCTTCACCGAGATTGATTTCAGCAACCGAGAGTTTCTTTAAGGAAATGTCGACGGGAAGTGCGATCCCGCCGGACCCGGAAGATTCCCCCTCGGCAGTGGAGGTTTCGTTCTCTTTACTAAGCGGCGCTCTGGTCACATCGATCAGCGAAACCGAAACCTGATCAATGTTCAGATCACCGGTAATCAACCCCAGTGGTCGCCAGTCGAAGGCTACGCCTTCGGCTTCAAGCCAGGTTCCCTGAGTGTCCGCCAGTTTGATGTTATCCAGCGCGGCGTTTAGGCCGAAGCTGATGTAGAGCCCTTCGAGCGTGACCGTTTGGGTATCACTGGATGCAAGGGAACTGGCGACATTTGAAAGGAATGTTCGGCCTGCCGACAGCTGAAGAGCTCCGATGGCAAGCACCGGCAGCGCGATCGCAAGCGCGATCAGGAATCCGAAGATCCGCAGGGACAATCTTAAAAAACGCATATGCGTTAAAACGCCTGGCTCAAACCGACATAAAGAGCGAAGTCTGGGTCACCTGGACCAGGATCAAGCGGAACCGCCGCATCGATTCGTAGTGGCCCAATGGGAGTAAAATAGCGCAATCCAGCGCCAACGCCCACCTTTAGGCTCTCTGAAAAGTCCGGAATGCTGTCTTCATAAGCATTGCCCGCATCTACAAATCCCACAACACCGATTGTGTCGGTGACTTTCACCCTGACTTCACCAGACAATTCAAGGAGTGAACGTCCCCCCGTAACTTCGTCATTTATACGGGGGCCGACATTTCGATAGGCATAGCCACGGATAGATCCTCCACCACCTGCAATGAACCGCCGGCTGGCCGGAACGGCTTCAACCGAGGGCGCAAATATTGACCCTGCAGATACACGGCCGGCCAGAATAAAGCGCTTCGCTTCATCCAGTGCGTAGTAGCTGGATACAGTGCCTTTAACAAAACCCATCGCATTGGAGTTCAGCGTGTCGTAGGCAGGTTCGGCAAAAACTGCGGCAAAGAAACCTTTCGACGGATTGAGTTTGTCGTCCCTGTTGTCGAATGTCAGGTCGGCGGGAAGGCCGAACAACAGGTAGTCGTCGTCACCAAATGCGTCTTCTTCATTTGCGTAAAAGATTTCTGCGCCCGCGCGGCCTTTGAGAGTGTCCGAAAACTCTCTGTTCAGATAGGCATCAAACGTTAGGGTGCGGCTCTTATAGGCATCAGGGTTTTCCTGCCGTGCCTCGAGACTGGTTGAAAAACTCGTCAAAGGTCCGAATACGCCGGGCTTTTCGAAAGCGACTCTTGCTGAATACTCTTGATCCTCGATGCTTTCTGTACCAATGCGGCCGATAGAGCCTTCAACAGATAGCAACTCACCACGTCCGAATAGATTGCGCCGTCGCCAGTAGCTTTCAACTCCAAAACCTTCAGTGCTTGACCAGGAAGCACCGGCTCCGATGACGTGCCGCTTTCGTTCGCTGACTTCAATTGTGATCGGCAGACTTCCGTCTGGGCCCTCAATATGCCCTTCGACCAGTCTTATGGAGGAAAAGATACCAAGTTCATTCAGGCGCTTGCGTGCACGCGCGAGATCTTCCGGTGAATAAACCTTGCCTTCGGGCAGCATGGCCTGCTGAACGACAAAGTCCGGATCTGTGACCTCAGTACCGCTTACTGAGACCTTTCCGAAGCGTGCCTGCTCACCGGCGTCGGCGACGAGGGTCACATCCAAAGTGTCTGTGCTGTGGTCGGCAGTTATGCGCCGCTCCGCAATTGAGGCTTTTGGATAGCCGCGAGCGCGAAGGTCAGCCACCATACGTTTTTCAGCTGTCAGGATCTTGCCCGAGGCGGCGACATCACCCGCCTTGAGACCCCAATAACCCGGGTCTGATGTCAGATCGCCACCGCGCGAGACAACAACAACTTTGCCGAACGTGAATACCGGACCCGGATTTGCGACGATCGATACGTTGACCGGCCGCGTATCGGGAAGGTCGCTTTGTTCCAGGGCTGTTTCCAGCGGTACTCCAGACAGTGTGATGTCGACGGTGCCGCCATAGCGGCCGTCCGCATAGAGCTTGGCGATCAGTCTTTCCCGGTCGGAAAGTGCTCTTGCGATCAGACCCGCTTCGCCAGAAGGCGGTTTATCCTGTTGTTGGATGAGAAGCGATGCGCCTTCAAGCTCCTCTTTTAGGTGATCACCTCCGCTCGATATGCTCAAGTCTGTTTTGTAAGGCAGGGGGTCCGGAACGGTCGCAGCTTCATCTTCGCCCGACTCAAAAAACTTCCACCCGAACACTTCGAAGGATTTAGCCGGCAGCGGAAGTGCAACCAGTGTTCCAAGGATGACAAGTCCGGCCAGACTGCGTTTGTCAACGCAAAGAGCACCGGCAACTTTCAGCGCTGCCAGTGCGGAATGAACGTTGAAACGCGTGTCCGCTCGAGAACCGGACACGCAGGACGGAAGACCCTTCACTTACTGCCGCCTGTCGGATTGGCTTGGTTTCTTGCAAAGAAACAGTCTTGTGCAATTCAACCAGCTGCATATGCAGCCCCTACGTCACCCACGTTAAGGAGCCATGGTTAAAGTAATACAAACACGATAGACCATGGCGCAGGTATCAACGCAAGAGTGAAGGTTCCTCAAGAGCTTGATCGCCTGAATTGGGTGTCAAATACTCCAATGGTGATCAGAACAGCGCTTGATCTTCTGGTAAATTCATCAAACGACGGGCGGCGGTCAAAGTATTGGCCATAAGCATGGCAATTGTCATGGGACCAACACCGCCAGGCACAGGTGTGATTGCACCGGCATGGTCGACAGCCTCGTCGAAAGCAACATCACCAACAAGCCGCGTCTTTCCTTCACCTCTTTCGGGGGCCGGAATTCGATTGATGCCGACATCGATAACGGTTGCGCCTGGCTTGATCCAGTCGCCTTTCACCATTTCAGGCCTCCCAACCGCTGCGACGACAATGTCCGCAGCCTTGACAATCGCCGGGAGGTCCTTGGTCCGGCTGTGAGCGATGGTGACCGTACAACTTTCTTGCAGCAACAGGCTCGCCATAGGTTTGCCGACGATGTTTGAACGACCGACAACGACCGCGTTCAGTCCTGATAAGGTGTCACCCAGGGTCCGTTTCAAAAGCACGAGACTGCCGGCAGGTGTACACGGCACAAGCGCGCTGCCGCGCTCCCCGGCTGTCAAAAGGCCGACATTGACCGGATGAAATCCGTCAACATCCTTTTCCGGCCGAATCAGGCGGAGGACCTTGCTTTCGTCAATGTGAGCAGGCAATGGCAATTGCACGAGAATACCGTGAATCTCCTCGTCATCATTCAACTGCGCCACAAGCGCAAGCACATCAGCTTCGCTCGTATCGGCCGGAAGTGTATGTTTCACTGAATGAAAGCCGCAAGCTTCAGCCGCTCGGTCTTTGTTGCGGACGTAGACTTGGCTCGCCGGGTCCTCACCGACAAGGACAACCGCCAGCCCTGGCCGTTTTCCAGTTGCTTCTAACAACTGCGCTGCACGATTGGTGATTTCATCGCGAACTGAATTTGCGATTTCCTTACCGTCAATTATCTGCGCCTGGGGCATTCAGCCTCCTCATACATCTGCAATTGCAACATCTGATTTCTGAGGAACCTATAGAACCGCAGTCGAGTTTCCAAAAGACGGTTTGCGTCTTTTCCTTTTCTGGTTGCGCCACCAAATGCATGCGTTCCCGAAAGCTTTACCGACCAGCCGCAAACCGGTTCAGTTCGGAAATGGCGCAGACAATATGATAAAGAGAACTGGCTGGTGCGGGCTCGTCTTCGAAATCTCCATCCGGGCTCATCTTGTCCCGCCAAAGGCCATCAGGTGCCGAAGCGAAAAATACGCGCATCGCGTTTGCCGCGTCCAGTATGTCAGACAGATAAGCGTCGCGCTCCGGTCCCTGGGAAGTTTCAGCAAGTGCGATTGCAGCCTTTAACCATTCGGTCTGACCCCACAACCGCGCTATCGGATCGCGAACACTGAAGTCGTCGTTCAACGCCATGAACGTGACACTGCGGGTCTCGTCAATCCCATACGTCCAAGCGATATCATAGAGGCGCCTTGCGGCTATCAATGCACCGGCATCGCAGCGAGAACGGCCCCATCGTGCCAAAAGCCAGGCCCATTCAAATTGGTGTCCCGACTCCATGACACGGCCGTTGTCACCTTTGAAGGGAGACCAATCCAGTTCAAAGAATTCGCGCAATCCACCGGTCACGGGGTCTATATAGTGGTTCAATGCCAGCTCGGCGATTTCGTCTGAAAGCTCCTGCCATGCCGGATCGGCGGAGATTGCTTCCCAAGCCAGGCATGCTTCAAACATATGCATGTGCGGGTTCGAGCAAAGCGGCAACTTGTCGGGATTGGCTTCACGAAACCCGCCTTGCGGGTTGCGATAGTTTTCAATCAGATAGTTCAATAAATTGGACGCGTGTTCTTCAGCGTCCTGCCGCGACTCCGGCATATTGCCTGCAATTTGCGCGAATGCGAACAAAGCAAAGGCCTGGTTGTAGAGATCGAAGGATTGATCCGTTACCTGGTTTTCAACGTCGACCGATGAAATGAAGTAGCCTTCGTCTGAACGATATGCGCTGAGAAACCATTTATACAGTCCTGAGGCGAGGTCTTCGGCTTGGCCGGTCCAACCAAGTTTTGCGCCTTCCAGGAAGGAGTAGATCTGTCGTGGCACAACTCTGGCACGCCGGGTGACGAAAAGTGGTTTCTGAGTTGCCAAATCGATCGATTCATAACACTCGCCTTTACCAGGATCCGCCCCCACAGTCGCCCAGATCGGCAGAGCTTTACTGTTAAGCCATGCTGTCATTTCTGCGGATTGGTGTTGCACCATTTCTCCGACTTGATTTTTGTCAATTGTTGTCATCAGAAACCCCGCTACGAGCATAATTCCGCCGGACTCAACCTGGACACTAGTGGCCTTGGCGCTAAGAACTGAAGACGATAAATCAGAAATTAATCAATTCACTAGGAAAAACGGTCTACTGTTACAGCAAAGTCACAGATGGGATGTTTCTCCGGGGGAAAGGACCGTTGTGTCTTGGACAATCCCGGTAGGGAATGCTACCAGACTGGCAACCAATGGGTGGATCGGGTTCTAATGCGTTTTATTTCTGTTTTGGTGGCTGCGGCGGCTTTGTTCGGGTGTTCCGCACTGCCCGGCGATGGGCCGGCTGCCATTAACATTACTTCCCAGGATGTTGAATCGAGCGCCGAAGACGGTGACTTCACCGTCGTCGTGATCGATCCGGTCAACATAGAAGCGATCCGAGCTTACAGACCTTTGTCTTTCGCCAATCAATTCCGCGGTGTCGGACGAGGCGGTTCACCAACACTTTTGGGTGTTGGCGACACGCTTGTCGTGACAATCTGGGAAGCTTCGCCGGATGGGCTGTTTTCCAGTGGCGAGAGCGGGTCCAGTCAAATTCCGTCTGTCGTTGATGAGAACGGCTTTATCTTCGTGCCATATGCAGGAAGGGTCCGTGCCGCCGGACTGAGTATCGAAGGTCTTCGTCAAGCAGTTCAGAAAAAACTTGTCGGCAAAGCCGTTGAGCCACAAGTCCTGATATCTTTGAAAGATAAGCTCAGTTCAACGGCCGTTGTCGTTGGTGATGTCATGAAACCGGGCGTTTACCCGCTCCCGTTGCGCAATACGCGGCTGCTAGATCTCGTAGCGCAGGCGGGCGGTGCTCGAGAGGCGACATACGAAACTGTCGTTACTCTGAAGCGAGGCAGAAGGGCAGGGACGACACGCCTCGAAGACCTGATCGATTTCCCTGATAATAACGTCCTTATTTCTCCAAGCGACAACATTCTCTTGTCTCATCGTCCGAGAACATTCTCAGCGTTTGGTGCCGTTAAATCCAACCAGCTAGTACCTTTCCGCACAAAGAGTGTCTCAATGGCCGAAGCTTTGGCCACGGTCGGTGGACTGAGAGACGAAAGAGCAGACGCCAATGGTGTGTTCTTGTTTAGGTACGAAGACGCCGCGTTGATCCGGCAGCTCAAGCCGGAACTTGCGGATAAACTCGCCGGTAAAAAGACTGCTCCGCTGGTATACAAAGTGAGCTTGCGCGACCCGAAAGGGTTCTTCATGACGCAGCACTTTGAAATGCGAGACAAAGATATTCTATATATCGCGAACCATCCGACGGCAGAACTTGGCAAGTTCCTCCAGATAATTGCGCCGTTGATCAGTAACTATTCTGTGGTACAGGGTATTACCGACTAACAGTCGTGGGCCAAATTTGATGACGGTTCAGAAAGTTGTGTGAACCGTCATTGCCAGCAGGTTGGCACAACACATGAGTTCAGTCAGCTGCAAGGTCGTTCTCTTTTTGCAAGGACCTCCAGGAGTATTTGCTCGCACAATTGCGGACAGCCTGGAGAAACGCGGCGTTAAAACCCTTCGAGTGAATTTATCTGCAGGCGATTGGCTGGGTTGGCACGATCGAAGATGCACTTCTTATCGCGGTAGCCTTGAGAACTGGCCCAACTGGCTCAAAGCCTATTGCCAGGAAAATCAAGTCACTCACATCGTATACTATGCCGACAGGGTTCCCTATCACGTTGCCGCCGCTGAGATCGGTGCGGAGCTTGGCATTTGCTGTATGACATTTGAAAATGGCTATTTGCGGCCAGACTGGATTACGCTTGAACATGTCGGCATGTCTGCACACTCTCGTTTCCCGGAAAATGCTGAGCACATTATAAAAGCTGCTGAAACACTGCCTGATGTGGATCGCGAGGCTCGTTACAAATACCCGTTCATCAATGAAGCCGTGAACGAAGTGACTTACAACATGGCCAATGTAATTTTCTCCTTGGCATTTCCAGGTTACGTGCGTGATAAGTTGTATCACCCGTTACTAGACTACCTGGGCAACATTCCCCGCTTTTCATTTGCCAAGGGGCGAAACCGTCGTGCCTTGCACGTCATAGACGACATCATTGCGACCGGGCTTCCTTACTACGTATTTCCATTGCAGCTTCAAAGTGATTATCAACTGCGCTTCAACTCTCAATATGACCATATCGCTGAGGCCGCGGAAGAAGTCATTCGCTCATTCTCGCAACATGCTCCTGCTGCTGCACGGCTTGTTTTCAAGGTACATCCACTCGACAACGGGATTGAACCTTGGCCTCGTATTTTGAAGTCAATCTCGAAAAAGTATGGGGTAAAGAAAAGAGTTCTGCTGGTCGACGGTGGCAATCTTGATCAATTGCTTATGCATGCAGCAGGCTCGCTTACCATTAACAGTACAACTGGACTGCACTCACTTCGTGTTGGCTGCCCGACAAAAGTTCTCGGCATTGCGCTTTACGATATCGACGGATTGACGTGTCAAAAATCACTGGATGAATTCTGGCGTGAAGGAAGCGAACCAGACGTCGAGCTCAGAGACGCGCTGGAGCGTTTGTTGGCGGCGAGTATCCAGGTAAAGGGATGTTTTTATACAAAGGAAGGTCGTGAGGCCGCAGCTGAGTTGATGGCTGAGCGCATGATTGCCGGCACAGTCAATCTACCGGACGCTCATTGTCAGACCCCGCCACGATTGGAAAAAGCTCGAGCACGTGGAATTGCGACGACATTTGCCGAGCAGTTGAAAACACGTGGCCGCACAGAACGCTGGTCTCATGTCTGGCGCGGCTGACGACCCTGGTTGCGAGACGTCTCTTCCACCATCCGGAAGAGCGATCCTCTTTCTACAAGGTCCGTTGTCGCCTTTTTACCGACAGGCAGGAGAGGCCTTGAGGAAAAAGGGGTTCCGGGTTCACAGACTGAACTTTTGCGCCGGTGATTGGCTTCACTGGCATGGCGAGGGAAGCGCCAGCTTCAAGTCTGACAAGCGACATTGGCCGGACTTCATATCCGAGTATTTGCGCAAAAACCAGATTACTGATCTGGTACTTCACGGTGATCAGCGTCTTTATCATCGAATCGCGATCGAAGAAGCATTGAAAACAGGCGTCTTCGTTGCAGTGACTGAACTGGGAGCTCTGCGCCCGGGTTGGATGACATTGGAACGAAACGGCCTTTCGACCTTAAGTCATTTTCCTGTAAACGCCGACGAGATTAGCGAGGTCGCCAAGAGGGCAGGCGACGTGGATTTAAGCCCACTTTATCCAAGTTCATTCTGGCTGCAGACTGGACCTGACGTGGCCTATAACCTGACCAATGTCTTCCTAAAGGCTCTCTACCCGAACTACCAGCAACACACGATATATCCTCCTGTCATAGAATATCTAAGAGGCGCATTGAGGCTGATTTCGCAAGGAAAACGCGACAGGGCTGTACAGCGTGATATTGACGCCCTAAGACGGTCCGGAAAATCCTATTTCTTGCTGCCCTTGCAGTTGGAAGGAGATTTCCAGCTTCGAAGGCATTCACCCTACGACAGCTTTGCTGATGTCATCGATGTTGTTTTCAGGTCTTTTGCAAAAAAAGGATCTCAAGATGACTGGCTCGTTTTGAAGACCCACCCGCTCGACGTTGGATTTGAAAACTGGCGTGAAACGAGCTTGTCGCTTGCGGCGCAACATGGCCTGTCAGCAAGAGTGCTGTTCCTCGACGGTGGGAAATTGTCTGATCTTTTCGCAGCAGCGCAAGGCGTAGTGACATTAAATTCGACCGCAGGTGTAGAAGCGTTGCAGACAGGCCTACCTGTTAAAACGCTGGTGCCGGCACATTACGACATTGATGGATTGACACATCAGGGCGAGCTTGAAAGTTTCTGGCAATCGCCGCAAAAGCCCGATCCGGAACTCCTGGACTGTTACATCCGGGCTTTGGCTGCAACAACACAAATTCGCGGATCGATCCACAATCGTGAAGGAACGCGAATTGCCGCAGAAAATCTCGCCACTCGTATTGCAAACAGAAAGATAAATCCGCTAGGCGCATTCGTTGACCCTCCGCCGAGGCTCAAAAGAGCGCGAGAGCTTGGAGTACCCCTGTGATCAATTGGCTTCAATCAAGAGAACGAAAGAAGCTGGTGGTAACGCCCGATTTACAGGACATCAAACCCAAGCTTTTAGCGGCTATGAGCACCGGCTTTCTGCAGTGGCCGGAATTGACAAGTCCGGTCTATGCAGTCTCGACGAATTCCTTGTTGGGAAACAATTCGAGTGACCAGGACGTAAAAGCACCTCACTTCCTTGTTGTTGCGGGTCCCACACCACTGCATGCCAAGCGAGTGCCTGGAAGTCTGATCATTTTGCCATTCGAGCGCCATTGGCTTCTGGAGGATGACGTTTTTTCCAAGATCGCTCTAGGTCTCGTGAAAGGCTGTTCCGCCGGGTTTCGGGAAAAGGAGATGCAATTTGAGTTCGTTGGCAACTGGCGCGCCAAGCACCTAGCTTGCGAATTTGCTGGTGAAACTGCTGCTACCGAATGCGAAAGCATTGAATGTGAAAGTTTGCTTTCAGGTCGCGTCGGTTCTGTTGACCGAGTTGGTTTTTGGAACGCTTTGGCGAGTGCCTGTCTGACAGAGGCAGTGCCGTTGGACAAAGTCTTGGACCGGATCTTTATTCGTCATACCGCTTGGTTCTCGCCCTATTCGGGAGTTCCCATATCATCTCGTGAAGCTTTTGAAATATTTGCGTTAGTCCAATCGAATTGGCAAAAAAATGCGAAACCGGTTCATGCCTTCGGTGCGCAATACTGGAACCACCCCTCTATTGCAGCAACTTTCTCTGGGCAAGGCGGGCCGGTAGAATTTCACGAAACCAAAGAAGAGGCGATTTCCGCAGCTATAGCCACTGGGGGAGAAATCGTATCTTGGGCAGGCAGAACTGACAAAGAGTTTGAAGCAGAGTGTGAGAGAAAAAGCATTCCGCTTTCGAGGATTGAGGACGGCTTTCTGCGGTCGGTAGGTTTGGGAGCAGGACTTGCCCGCGGCGCGATGTTGGCAGTTGATGATCTTGGAATCTACTACGATCCGTCTCGACCAAGCCGTCTTGAGGACTTGCTGAAAAACTACAATTTGACCGTAACCGAATTGGCGCGAGGCCGTGATCTGGTCTCCTTGATCAAGGCTTCGCGCGTCTCAAAATACAACTTTGGAAAATCCAAGAAGTTCCTGTTTCCGAAGGATCGAAAGACAATTCTGATCCCAGGCCAGGTCGCTGATGACGCCGCAATCCGTAAGTCCCGGTCCGCAACGATCGATTGTGCCAAAACACCAAATGTCAATCTGGATTTGCTCAAGCTCACGCGAGAGCGCAATCCGGACGCCTTTCTCGTATTCAAGCCGCATCCTGATGTGGAAACCGGGCTTCGCAAAGGGCGTGTACCGAAGAATGTCGCACTTCAGTATGCCGACGAAGTTGCCGAAGCTGCCAACATTGTTGATTTGATAGAAGCTGTCGATGCCTTGGAGACGTTCTCTTCCCTTTCAGGTTTCGAAGCCCTGTTAAGAAGCAAGGAAGTGACTGTTCACGGCGCGCCATTCTACGCAGGGTGGGGCCTTACCAAAGATCTGACGGAAATCGAGGGACGGGGCCGGAACCGGTCCATGCCCGAATTGGTCTATTTAGCGATCGTACGCTATTCACGAACCATCGACCCAGTTTCGCTACTGCCATGCACGCCAGAATATTTGGTATCAAGACTCTCCGAACAACGGCTAGATCGTCGACATCTAATCGTAACTGCAGTTAAGCGGCATTCATCCTGGCTTGGGCGTAAGCTTGGTATCTAAGCAACTCAATCCTGAAAGGACTTTGAAGCATGACAACAAAGGATGCCAGGGTCATCGTCTTGACAGGCGCAAGTGGTGGCATAGGGCAAGCACTTGCGCGTGAATTCGCCAAGGAAAACGTCTATCTCGCTCTGATCGCAAGGGAAAAGTCGCGATTGCATCCGCTATTGCAAGAAATACGCGCACTCGGCTCGGACGGTGAAATTGCTGCGATTGATATTCGTGATCGCCAGGTATTGCATGGCTTTCTGAATGACCTGGATGAGCGTCATCCAATCGATCTTGTCATTGCAAACGCAGGTGTGACCGCGGGTCTTGGCCCCAACAGAACGAGAGAAAGTGACCAGGATAGCGATCGGCAAATCGACGTGAATTACAGGGGCGTTGTCAACACTGTAACGGGCGTGGTTGGCGCGTTGCAGAAGCGTGGAAAAGGTCAGATTGTGCTGATGTCGTCACTTGCAGGTATGCGCGCGCTACCAGACATGCCTTCTTACAGCGCGACCAAGGCAGCCGTCATTGCATACGGCCATGCGCTGCGCGGTTGGCTGAAGCCATTCGGTGTTTCTGTAACGATTGTCTGTCCAGGATTTGTGACCTCACCAATGTCCGCGCGTCACAAAGGGTCGAAACCATTTGAAGTATCAGCTGAAAAGGCAGCTCAACTCATGCGGCGCGCCATAAATCGCCGGCAGGCATTTTTTGCGTTTCCATTCATTTTGGCTATGGGGATCCGCTTGCAAAACCTGTTGCCGGCAAAGATCGGTGACTTGTTCCTTGGTGGTTTTGAAGCCAAGATTGAACAAGATCCGAGATATCTCAACCAAAAGGGCTCTTAGCGATCGAGCCCGAAATTTATCAAGAGCTGCGGGTTGAAGTGGATCAATCTGTTATCTGGTTGCTTTGATGAGCCTGTCGACAGCGGTGCCATCTGAACGCATGGCGTCAAGTTCTTCGACAGTTGCTTGAACCGCTCGCTCGATTTGTTCAGACGTATGCTCGCTCGTAATGAAAAAACGAATGCGCGCTGACTTTTCTGGAACCGCTGGGAAGATGATCGGAAGTGCGTTTATTCCCCTTGCTAGCAATCGGTTGGAGAGCGTTGCTGCGCTCGCAGAATCGCCGACGATCACAGGTACCACGGCATAGCCGGCACTCGGCCCGGTGTTGAGGCCCGCTTCTTTTGCAAGTTTTAAGAAAAGTGACCCGTTTTTCTGAAGTTTTGTTACGCGCTCAGGCTCCTGAAGCATCAATTCAGCTGAAGCGATAGCAGCTCCTGCCAGCGCAGCCGACATTCCGACTGAAAAAACAAAACCGGGTGCTGAGACTTTCAGATAGTCGCAAAGGACTTTCGAGCCAGCAATATATCCGCCGCAAGACGAAAAAGTTTTGCTGAGCGTTCCCATCCAGATTTCGACCTCATTCGGGTCGATGTCAAAGTGCTCTGAAATGCCTCTGCCGGTTTTTCCTAAAACACCGATAGAATGGGCCTCATCGACCATAAG
Source organism: uncultured Roseibium sp. (assembly GCF_947499295.1). GTDB lineage: Bacteria > Pseudomonadota > Alphaproteobacteria > Rhizobiales > Stappiaceae > Roseibium. The sequence goes on along the minus strand of NZ_CANMNP010000019.1, from coordinate 121,307 downwards.
CCAGGCATCATACGCCTGTTTCAGCGCAATGACGCGTTTGAGGTCCGGAAAGTCTCCATCCATTGAATAAAGGCCTTCGACGATCACCAGCACTTTGTCGAATTTGTGCCTGTGATCAGCCAAAAGTTTTTCCAACGCATCAAGGTTGTCATGCGGGAAATTCATACGCGTGGCGCCGGAGAGCCTGGCGCCTTCGGCAATCGAGTTGTGCACGAAGGAGTCTGTCAAGATCAGGTCGCCCTTGTGCATCAGGTGACCGATCGTGGTTACATTGGTTGCGTGGCCCGACACCATCACCACCGAAGATTCAACACCGTGAATGCGTGCAAGAATAGCTTCGAGTTCAGCGTGGAATGGTCGCTCGCCAGCAACGATCCGGCTGGCTGAAACACTCGTTCCAAAGTGTGCAACTGCCGCGGTCGCAGCCGCATTCACCTTTGGATGACCGTTCAAACCGATGTAATTGTAAGAGGCAAAGTTATCATAGTTGTTGCCTTCAATTAAGCTGGTGCCGGACGCCAATCCGTCGTGTGGTCTGAAAAAGGGGTTTTCAATGCCCATCATGTCAGCAGCTGCCTTGTGCATCTGCAGCTGCTTGATCTGCGGCATTTCCTTAAAGTCGTAGACCTTGCGCTTTGGTGCCACCGGCTTCTTGTGGGCTGGGGCGTCTGAGGCGCGTCCCCTTGCGGAGCGTCGGTTTGCTTTCAAGCTGTCCATTAGCTTGGCACGATCGTCTGCGCCCATTCCGGTATTCCTTAATATTGCCGGTTAAAGGAAAGAACCAAGTTCCCGGCTTTTGTTTTCAACTTCTGCTGCAACGTCTGAAAGATCTTCTGTTTCCGGTCGTTCGTCGTCCATGTGCAGGCTTGCAAGCTGTTGGGTCTCGTCTGAGATGCCAGTTGTATTTTCCTCGCCGAGTACCCGGTTGGCAACCCGACCGGACAGATCTATGAGCGTAGCACCATTGGCAAGAGACATAAGCGGAATATCGATACCCAACTGCCGTTCAGCGCTCATGCGCAGCTCCAGCGCCATCAATGAATCCATTCCGATATCAGACAGGGGCTTATGGGGATCAATCTCTTCAGGTGCAATCCTCAAGATTTTCCCGATTTCAGCCGAAAGCAACTTGGCGACGGTCTGCGCGGCCGTGACTTGATCCATGCCTTCAAGCATTTCTGCCAGATTGATCACCCCATCAGCACCGGCGTCGTCTTCGTCGCCAAGTCCAAGTAGGCTGACCAGCGGTGTTCCGACCAGCGTTAGGTCTTTGCGCGCAGCTTGCCAATCAATCCGCGCAAAACCGAGAGAAGCCTGTGCGACGTCATCGGTCGCTGACTGGGCAAGCAAAGACATAAGGCCGTCAAGTGCCTCCTTGGCAGTCAGTGCATGACGGCCGAGTTTGCGAGACAGCATCTCGTTGACGTCTTCATTTCGAGCCAGATACCCTGCGTCGGATATTGCGCCCCAGGCTACCGCCAGCCCGGGCTTGCCTTCCGCACGTCTGCGACGTGCCAAACCTTCCAAATAACCGTTTGCAGCGACATAATTCGCCTGTCCTGGATTTCCGACAAGCGTTGTTGCAGAAGAATACAGGACAAAATGGTCAAGAGGATCGTCTGCTGTAAACCGGTCAAGAAGCTCGGCGCCGCGAATTTTGGGTGCGAGGACGCGTGTAAGACCGTCATGATCCATGTTTGCGAGCAAGACGTCGTTAAGTACCATCGCGGTGTGGAAGACGCCTTTGATTGGTTTTCCGCCAGTACGGACTTCTCGGAGAGCAGCCCTGACAGTATCCTCATCGGTGATGTCGCAAGCAATTCCATGAATGGAAACGTTGCGATCCTCAAGTTCACCAATAACTGCCTTGGCATCATCACTGGTCGCGCCGCGGCGGCTAAGAACGACGAGATTTTTGGCGCCATGATCTGCAAGTCGGTGCAAAAGGGCCGCACCGAAGCCACCGAAACCCCCAGCAATTAGGTAAACAGCGTCGCTATCAAACTCAACGACAGATTGGGAGGGGACAGCCTCTGGAACCTGCGGAGGACGGATCACGATTTTTCCGATATGCCCGGCCTGTTGCATGAGACGGAATGCGTCGACTGCGTCTGATGCTTCGAATACGCGGTGAGGGAGCGGCTTGAGAATCCCATCTTCGAACAACTCGACCAATTTCACAAAAAGGTCGACTGCCAATTGAGGTTGCCGTGTCAGAAGCTGGTCGGCGTCAATGCCAAAGTAGGTTAGGTTCTGCCTGAACGGCCGAAGGCCGATGCGCGTGTTACTGTAATAGTCTCGTTTTCCAAGTTCCAGAAAACGTCCAAACGGTTTCAGGACTTCGATGCTGCGTTCCATCGCTTCACCGAAGAGAGAATTCAGAACGACATCAACGCCTTCGCCTCGCGTTTCCTCCATCACTGCATCAACGAATGCCAGGCTGCGCGAGTCAAGCACAACATCTGCACCGAGAAGAGCCAGGGTGTTACGCTTGTCTTCAGATCCTGCAGTTGCGATGATTTTGGCACCGCGCCACTTTGCGATCTGAAGTGCTGCCAGACCGACGCCACCCGCACCACCATGTATCAGAACAGTGTCGTCCTCTGACAATTCAGCGAGATGAACCAGTGCATAATATGCAGTCAGGAAGGTAACTGGGATTGTAGCTGCTTCTTCAGCCGAAACCGTGCGAGGCATGGGCGCGCATCCTGCTTCCGCGACTGTAACATGTGTCGCAAAACAGGCTGGTGCAAAGGTGATTACTTTGTCGCCGGGTTTGAAACGTGTCACGTCCGGCCCGCAACCGACAACATGCCCACAGCACTCCATTCCGAGTGTTGGTCCCGCAAATCCATCTTCAAGCGCTTCTTCAGGCAGCAATCCGAGCGCCCACATCACGTCACGGAAATTCAAACCGCTGGCGTCAACTGCAATTTCGACGTCGTTGCCTTGCAAGGGCTTGCGTTCGACGGCTTGCCAGTTGAGTTGATCCAGCGATCCTTGCCTCTGGATATCAAGTCTCATTGACGGTCGGGCACCATCAGGAAGAGTTGTTTCTGGAAGAACGCCACCTCTGAGGATGCGAATACCCGACCGAGTTTCGCTGTTTAGGACGATTTCTCTTTCGCAGTTCTCGATCAGAATTTCGTCGGCAACGCGTGCCGCAGCGATCCCCGGTTCCAAATCAGGTGAGACATCGATCAGCTTCAGATTGGCATCCGGGTACTCGTTCATAACCACTCGGCCAAATGCCCAGATCCCTGCCTGACTTGGCACTGCGGCCTTACCGCCTGCAATATCCTGCGCACCAGCCGGCGAAACCAGCGTAAACTCGCCGCTATTCGGCCCAAGCGCCTTGAGCAGCGCCATGAGGCTATAAGCTCTTGTGTCAACAGACTTCAGCGCATCGGTGTCGTCGGCGTATGCACCCAGCAAATGAACGACGCGACCTTGATGATCAAAGAGCAGCTTGTTCAGCGCGGCATCAGCCGATGCACTCAACTTGTCTGCGTCGAGTGACGCACTCCAAATGTCCTCTCCGAGTTCTTCCGTGATTTCGCCTGGAACCAATAGAGTTGCCTTGTGGCCATTGCGCTCCAGGCAAGACTTCAGGCCTTCGGCAAGCCGATGTGACGTGCCATCCGCATCGGTCAGCAGCAGGTAGGATTTCTGAAAATCTTGAGTGTCCGAAGCAGCCGCGTCATTTTCCGTCACTTCATCTGAACCAGTTGAAGGCGCTCGGGCAGCAATCAAATCAGCTTCGATCTGTGTGCTTTTTAACGGTACACTTTCAACCATCCGGAAACCCGCTGCTTCCAGCGGTTTGGCCCAGTCGTTCAGTTGCTTGGTAACCGGGAATTCCGCCGTTGCAGTATCGTCCCACCAGGAGCTTCCAACACCCATGATCAAATCAGTCAGGGGCTGTGGCAAAGCTTCGGCGGCTAGGACTACGCCGTTGGTCAATGCTGAACGCGCAAAAAGCTTTAGCGTTTCAGAGTCAATGTCAGCAAGAGACGTGTCGAAAAGTATGAGGTCGAAATGGTTGTCAAACTTGAAATCCGCTTCCGAGGGTTCGACAAATTCAGTCGTGGGTGAGCCTTGCCAGAGACGTTCGCCGCGCCCGACTTGTGCTGTGGTCGCATCGGTCACAGTCAGGGCCATATGAGTCGGATCAAGAACCGTATCGAGATTCGCGGCTAGAGCACCAGTCGCACCAACAAGCAGAATACGAAGCACTTGGTCTTTTGGCCAAGTCTCCACGAACTTCAGCGCGCTCACTTGAAGCGCGGCTGTCAAAGCGCGTTTTCCAGGAGAAGAAGCTTTGTAAGCTTCAAAAAGACTGGAGGAATAGAGTTTGCTGGCAGTGTCTTCCAGACCATCGGAAAGGATCGTTTCCAGTCCTGTCCAAAGGCGTGCAAGTAGCGCGGCCTCAGCTATGTGTTCGCCGCCACCGTCTGTCAGGGCCTGCAGCAGTTCCGCAGGTGATGGGTATTCTTCGGGATTCTTTAGGTTAAAACCGCTTTCGGTTTCGTTGCAAAGCTCGCTTTCACAGAGCCATAGAAACAATGTGCAAGCAAGGGGACCCGAGGTTTCATGCAACTCGCCGGAAGCCATCAAGTCCGGAACGCGGACAATTCGACTGCCGAACTTATTGAAAAGAGTTTGATGAGCAATCGTTCTGCCGAACGCTTCAATGAGCACACGACTATCATCGAGTTCTTCATCATCCGAACCTGCAAGTCCAAGGTCCGCCGCCAGCGCCGAGATACCCTTGAACGTCTGTTCAAGCGGTGAAGTTCGATCACTCTCCGGAAGTATTGATGCAATTTGCCGGTAGACCAGATCGTCTGGTTGAAAGTCCTGACCCAATGTGACGGCTTTGAATCGAGATTTAATCAGGCGAGCGACAGTCAGGCCGTCGGCGTCGAGAAACTCGAAACTTGCCTCGATGGATCGAGGTGAGGCTTTGGTAACCTCAATTCGAACAGAGGTCGGCTTGCTGTCCGGCGCCAACAGGCGAAGCGTACCCAACCTGATCGGCAGGAAAGAGGTGTTTTGAGGGATGTCTTCAACGCCGTCCAACAACGCGAAGAGGCCGTGGAAACCGGCATCGACAAGTGTCGGACAAAGAGCGAATGAAAGCGGCTCGACAGTGGCATCCTGACCAAGCAGAGAGACAGTCGCAGTTTTGTCGCTATGCTTTATGACTTTGTCGGCGCGGCGGAATGCAGGCCCGTAATTCAGGCCGAAGGTTTCCGTTATCTTGTAAAGTTCGTCATGGCCCAACTGCGAAATCGATTGCTCGCCTGTCTTTAGCCAAGGGGTTCGGGAAGACGTAGACGGGGTGATAAAGGTTCCCCGGGCATTCAGGGACCAGTCATTGTCGGAAAGTCTTGGCCTCGACAGAATTTCAACAACACTGTCGTCAGACGATATCCTGACTTGTGTCTCCCAAACTTCGTCACCTTCAATTACCAGCGGGCGAACAATGTCGAAATCTCGCAGTTCAATTATTTCGCCCTTTGTCCAGCGCAAGGCGGCGCGAAGGCTCATTTCTATATAACCGGCAGCGGGAAAGACGACACTGTCCTCGACCTTGTGATCCTGAAGAAAAGGAAGGGAGCCGCTGTCGATATGGTTGAACCATTCCGCGGTATCTTTGCGGAGCCTGTGTCCGAGCAGGGGCCAGTTCTGGCCAAACATGAAATCAATATGCTCGGGACTATTTTCGGGCCGATAGTCCGAGTTTTGCCAAGGATAGGAGGGCAGCGGGCGCATAAGCGCAGGTTTCGGCCCGACATATTTTTCCAGTACGGTGACGCCACCATTTGCAAGGATTGAAGCGGCGATGCGGTCAATTGGATTGGTCTCGCGTGCTTCAGAGTTCTTGGACGGCTCTTTCAACGTTTCCAGGAACTTGGCTTTCTTGCCTTTCGCACGCAGGACGTCATTCACATACGTCCCCAACACGGCCTTGGGTCCAATTTCAACCAAAACGGAAAAATCGTCAGCCGCCATGTTTTCGATTGCAGTTGCAAACTTCACGGGTTGACGAACATTTTTCCACCAGTACTCGGCGGAAACCTTGGTATCGGGCAATTCCGGCGTGACTGTCGAATAGAAGGGTAGAGCAGCGGGCGAGGGTTTCAGGCCCTTCAGTGCTGCCAGCAGTGGTTTTTCAATCGGGTCAACAAGTGCGCTGTGGAAGGGATATGCCAGATTGAGCTTCCGCATGGCCCATTTCTTTTTCCGCGCGAACTTGGCAAACGCGTCGAGGCTCTCACTATCACCTGAAATGGTGACACTGCGAGGACTGTTGTCTGCAGCAAGCTCCAGACGGGGCAGGCCGCTCTCTTTAATCGCTTCGACAGCTTTTTCCGCCGGAAGCAGCAGTGCCCCCATGGAACCAAGGTCCCGGACAACTTCCTGTTCGCTGGATCGGGCTCTTATGACCTTGACCGCTTGCTTAAGGTCAAGAGCACCAGCACACCAGGCGGCTGCAACCTCGCCAACGGAATGTCCAGTCGTGCCTGAAGCTTCGATGCCTCTGTCCCGCAAGGCTTCGACGATGGCGACTTGAATTGCAAACAAAAGAGGTTGCGCAACCTCGGATCTTTCCAGATCGCTTTCCAAATCTTCCGCAAAGAGTGTGGTGACAAGGGACCAGCCACTAAGTCCCATGAAGATCTTGTCGACTTTGTCGAAGGAATTCCGGAAGGAAACATCTGCCTGATAGGCCTCTTGGCCCATCCCAGCCCATTGGGACCCATTGCCAGAAAACACAAATCCAACCTTGGCATCTGGTTTGATGATGCTTCCGGCAATCAGGTTATCGTTCTCGTTTCCGTCTTCAGCAAATGCACGAAGGGCGTCAACCTTCTCCGATTTTGTTTTTCCTAGAACGACCAACCGTTCTGAAAGAAGATCGCGGGCGTGGACGCTGGTGGAAATGAGGTCTTCAACACTCTCATTCGGTTCGTTTGCCAGATAGTCCAGGTACCTGCCGGCAAGTTGCTGGAGCGCTTCCTTGGATCGTGCGCTAACTACAAGCGGAGCTTCAGCCGCAGGTGTTTGCTTTGATTTCTTTTTGCCTTTGCCAGGAAGCGGGTCCGCATCGCCAATGACGGCATGCGCGTTGGTGCCGCCAAATCCGAAGGAATTGATCCCGGCCAGTCGGCGTTTCCCATTGCGCTCAAGCGAAATCGCCTCTCCCGCAACCTTCAGATTCAGTTCATCAAACGGGATATCGGGATTGGGAGTGTTGAAATGCAAGGACTTTGGAAAGAGATCTTCCCGAAGCGCCATGACGGATTTTAAAAATCCAATCAGGCCAGATACCGGTTCAAGGTGGCCAACATTTGTCTTCACCGAGCCGATCGGAAGCACATCACTTCGTTTTTGGCCAATAACCTTGCCAAGTGCATCTGCTTCGGCTGGATCGCCAACACGCGTCCCAGTCCCGTGTGCTTCGACAAAGGCAAGTTCTGACGGGTCTATTTCCAATCCTTCATAAATCTCCCGAAGCAGATCTGCTTGGGCGTAAGGCGAGGGCAGAGAAAGACCCACTGTTCTTCCGTCGGCGTTGATCCCTGTCGCCAACAGTTTTCCGTGGCTCTTTGCACCTTCCGGTATTCCTGCGCGGTCAGCACGCAGAACAAGTACCGCGCCGCCTTCCGAACGCACATATCCATCTCCGTTGGCGTCAAAGGCCTGACAGAGGCCGGTTGGCGAGAGCATTGTTGCCCTAGAGAAACCGACAAATGCAAAGGGACTGAGAAGCAGGCTGACGCCGCAAACGATTGCGGTGTCGATCTGCCCGCTTTCAATGGCTGAAACAGCCTCATGCAAGGCGACGATGGAGGAAGAACAAGCGGTGTCGACGGTAAAGCTTGGGCCCCGGAGATCGTAGATATAGGAAATTCGGTTTGAGACAATGGACAGCGTGTTGCCGGTCATGAATTGCATGTCGGCCATGGCAGGATCCACCAGAAAACGATGGTGGTAGTCCAAAGAGGATGCGCCTACATAAACTCCGGTATTTGAACCTGCCAGATCGCTCGGACGCATATTCGCATGTTCAAGCGCTTCCCAGACCAGCTGAAGGAGCAATCTTTGCTGCGGGTCCATTTGGACTGCTTCACGCGGGGAAATGCCAAAAAATGATGGGTCAAATCCCCAGACATCATCGAGTTGCCCGGCTGCAAAGGTATACGTCTTTCCGGAAGTAGATTGCGAAGGATGTGAAAAACGAGTCAGCGGCCAGCGTTCCGGCGACACGGAACTCACGGCGCATTCGCCATTCTTCAGAAGAGACCAGAATTCGCCAGAATCATTGGCACCTGGGAGACGCGTAGAATAACCGAGAATGTTTATGTTTGAGGTAAGAGACGCCACAGAACAACCTGTTTTATTTATCGGGATCGGTCAAGTCATTGAGGTATTTAATAAAATAATGGTCAGCGAATTCGCATCTCAAACAGCTCCCTCAAGCTTTAAACCTGCTTGGCACAACCGATCCCCGAATACTTGTGCGCAAGCTTATCGCATGCTTCTGAGCGTTTCCAGCGTCAGAAACCCGCAATGATTGGGAACCTTTAACTCAAGCTGGAAACTTCTGGAAGACTTTATGCAAAAAATCCGCTGGTCTTCCTTCAGTTATTGCTAACGTGCATCAGTTTTTCGCAGCAAGCACTATGAAATTGCTCAAAAAAAGACGCCCTGCTATCTGCAGGGCGCCCAATGTCGATGGCGAAAGGTCGTTCAAACGTTGCTGTCGGGAAAAGATGCCTTGCGTTTGGCCATGAAATCCAACAAGGCATCGTCGATTCCAGGGTCAAGATCAGGTCCCGAATAGGCCCTTAACTGTTCCTTCCATCGCGAATTCGCACGCATTGCAGCATCCAGTTCGCCGTCTGCGAGCCATTGCTCATATGAGTTGTTGTCGGCGATCGCTGAGCGATAGAATGCGCTCTCGAAATTGCGCTGCGTGTGCGAGGCGCCTAGGAAATGGCCTCCGGGCCCAACTTCTTCCAGGGCATCCATTGCCAGGCTCTCATCGGAGATATCGATGCCCTTTGCGAGCACGTGCATCATGCCGAGCTGATCGGCATCCATGACAAATTTCTCGTAAGAAGAGCAAAGACCGCCTTCCAGCCAACCCGCGGAATGGAGAGCGAAGTTCACACCTGACTGAACGGTTGCGAGGATTGTTTGCGCAGATTCTTGCGCGGACTGTGCGTCAGGGCTCTTCGACGCGGTAAATGATCCTCCCGAACGGAAGGGAAGATTGAGCCTTCTGGCCAGTTTCGCGGCTCCGTTGAGCAGCAATGACCCTTCCGGGCTGCCGAATGTTGGGGCTCCGGACTGCATGGATATGGAGCTGACAAAGGCTCCGAAGACAACGGGGGCACCAGGCCGCACAAGTTGTGTCAGAGCGCATCCGGCCATTGCTTCGGCCAAAACTTGAGCGAGTGTACCGGCAACGGTGACCGGGCTCATGGCGCCCGCCAGAATGAACGGTGAAACGATGCATGCCTGATTGTGCCGGGCGTAGACTTTAAGCGCTCCAAGCATTGTGGCATCGTAGACAAGCGGCGAGTTCGCGTTGATAAGCTGGATCATGACACATTTTTGGTCGACGAAGTCTTCGCCGAACACGATTTGCGCCATCTTCACCGAGTCTTCCGCACGTTCAGGAGCCGTTACAGAGCCCATAAAGGGTTTGTCGGAATACTTGATGTGAGCATACACCATATCGAAGTGGCGTTTGTTGACCGGTAGGTCCACAGGCTCACAAACGGTGCCGCCGGAGTGATGCAGCCAAGGCGACATATAGGCAAGCTTCACGAAATTCCTGAAATCTTCAATGGTGCCGTAGCGGCGGCCCTGGTCGAGATCAGTCACAAATGGGGGGCCATAAACCGGCGCAAAAACGAGGTTATTGCCGCCGATTTCAACATTTCGGGCAGGATTGCGCGCGTGCTGGGTGAATTGCGAAGGTGCCGATTTGAGGATTTCACGCAACATACCTTTCGGAAAACGAACGCGTTCGCCGTCGACCTCAGCGCCGGCGGATTTCCAGATTTCGAGAACTTCGGGATCCTCTCGGAACTCCAGTCCGATCTCTGCAAGAATCGTGTCTGTGTTCGCTTCAATCCGGGCGGCCCCTTCATCGGTCAGGACTTCATAGTTGGGAATGTTTCGTGAGATAAATGGGACAGCTATTGCGCCGGGGCCGGCTTGGCGCCTTTCTCTACGAGCATTCCTACCGCGTCGGCCAGATGGGGCGGCGTCAGACATTTCGTGTCTCCCAGTACAAATTTTAGTTGGCGTAGTCTCAATCAGGCGCATTTATAACCGGGCATCAGATGCGTCGCACAATGCCGTAAATGCGTCATGTAGCTTTGTTGCTGTGCTTTCACCAGTTTGTCCATTGACATTCTTGGTTCAAAAGGGAAAACAGCGATCGCAATGCAAGGCCTGCTTTGCCGACAGAGAGCTTGCGGACCTTCCCGAAAAATTTGAAAAGAAAGACAGCTGAATGTCCAAGCTGGAAAGCCTTTTGTCCCGACGCGGAGCGCTTCTTGCCGATGGAGCCATCGGTACCAATCTGTTTGACATGGGGCTTGTCTCAGGTGATGCGCCAGAGCTTTGGAATACGGACGAGCCAGAAAAGATCAAGGCCTTGCACAGGTCCTTCGTTGACGCTGGTGCTGATATCATCCTGACGAACACGTTTGGATGCAACCGTCACCGTCTCAAGCTACATGCGGCTCAGGATCGCGTGAACGAACTCAACAGTATTGGTGTACAGCTGGCACGCGAGGTCGCCGAGGAGACCGATCGTGAAATCCTCATCGCCGGTTCCATTGGCCCCACAGGCGAGCTGTTTCAACCTCTTGGCGCCTTGAGCTACCAAGAAGGTGTCGAGGCATTCAGGGAACAGATCGAAGGTCTGAAGGACGGCGGCGCAGATGTTCTCTGGGTAGAAACAATGTCAGCTGTCGAGGAGATGAAGGCGGCTGCTGAAGCAGCGAGCGAGTTTGATCTGCCACTTGTGATAACCGCAAGTTTTGACACTGCTGGCAAGACCATGATGGGCCTTGCTCCCGCAAGCCTTGGTGAGTTGCAAACCCAGTTTGCGTGTACACCGGTCGCGATCGGTTCCAACTGCGGTGTCGGAGCGTCGGACCTACTGGCGGCCATCATGGAAATTACTGAGGCCTATCCTGATGCGATTGTTGTCGCCAAAGCCAATTGCGGCATACCGCAAATTCAAGGCGACGAAGTCGTCTATACTGGAACACCCGAATTGATGGCGAAGTATGCTCACATGGCGATGGATGTCGGAGCGCGCATAATTGGGGGCTGTTGCGGAACGTCGCCAAGTCATCTTGCAGCCATGAGAAGTGCATTGGACAGTCATAAGGTTGGGCCACGTCCAACGCTTGAAACAATGATTTCCGAGATTGGTCCGCTGGTTTCTCCGCCGAATAAGAAAGCAGATGCGGCGCGTGCAGAAGGTGAGGCTGCAGGAGCCGGCCGCCGCAGAGGACGGCGCCGCGGTTGAGACTCGATCTACATCATAAACTTTGGTTCTAAAAGGCGCTCAATGAGCGCCTTTTTTGTCTGCCAGCCCTTCACTCCTATTGCGATCTTCAAAGTGAAACCCTAACGAATCCAAAGCTCGGACGACCGCATCGACGTTGTAGCCACAAATGGAAATCTAAAAGTGCGCTTGATTGGTTTCATCCTCGTTTTCATCGCATCGACTTTACCGCTTCTTTGGTACTGGCCATTGCTTTTATCCAGCGATCCGATTGCGATTTTCAGTCAATACCTCGGATCCACCGCACTCATTCTGATGGGAATTAACCAGTTCATCGCCACCCGTATGCCGGGGCTGGAATTCGTTTTCGGGCCACTTGATCGAGTTTACGTGTTGCACAAGTGGTTAGGTATCACCGCGATGGTGTGTCTCGGCCTGCACGACATCATTGACGCAGAAATCGATGGACTGCGAGGAGGGCCTTTGTCAGGAATCGCGGAAGACATCGGGGAGGTCGGTCTCTACGGCTTACTCATATTGACCATTGCTTCCGTGATCACCTTCATTCCATACCATCTTTGGAAATGGAGCCACAGGCTGATTGGAATTTTCTTCTTTTTCGGGGCGTTTCATTTTTTCTTTATCGAAAAACCATTTTCAAATCTGGAGCCGCTTGGTCTCTATGTTTCCAGCTTTTGCCTCATCGGCATATTGAGTTACCTCTGGATGGCGGTTCTCCGCCCTGTAGCAAGGCTAGGGCATGCTTATCAAGTTGCATCCGTCAGGCATCTCGGCGATTTGACGGAAGTAATCCTTCACCCTCAGGGGCAGGGCCTGAGACATGAACCCGGGCAGTTTGCATTTCTTTCAGTTAACGCAGTTGGTCTTTCCGAAGAACATCCTTTCACATTGAGTGCGGCGCAGACCCAAGATCGAGCATTGCGGTTTTCAATCAAGGAACTTGGGGACTACTCACGGCGCCTTCGTAGAGAGCTAAAGGTTGGGATGTCCGCCAGAATTACGGGCCCCTACGGTCACTTTACCATGCCAAAGGGAAGTGGTCCCCAGGTTTGGATTGGGGCTGGGGTTGGGATCACACCATTTCTTGCATTCACGGAAAGCGTGAAAACTCGAGAGAGCGGCCACGTGAAACTCTATTACTGCGTGCGAGAGCGTGGCGATATTCCCTATGCGCGCGAGTTGGAAGAGATTGCAATGAAGGCTGACAATCTCGAACTCATCATTATCAACTCAAACGAAGGCGTTCGTCTTTCAGCAGAACGTATCGTCGACGATCTCAGTGGACGGCTCTCGCAAGCACATGTTTTCTTTTGTGGGCCTGTTGAGATGCGCAAGGGCTTGAAGAGAAAATTGGTTTTGGAAGGGCTACCTGTCGGTCGATTTCATTTTGAAGAATTTGAGATGCGAACAGGTGTTGGCTTGAAACGATTGGCGATCTGGCTTTGGAACTATGGAGCTCAGGCGTATGAAAGGCGCAGACCCAAACAGGCAAGTCCGGCAGAATAGTCAATTCCTTCGGCTCGTCTCACTGGGACATTGTCGCCACCCACGAAGCGTTTGATAGTCTTTCACAGCTCTTGTCGCCAAATCGCCGCTTGCATTTCGCGCTTATTGACGTTTACGTAAATGATGGAGAATTTTTCCACAATTTTGAATGAGATATGAGGTGCAGATGAAGCCGGTCATGACAGCTGTGGACGTAATGGCTTTGCTGGACAAGGAGTTCCCGCAGATACATGCAGGTGGCCGGGTGTACTCGATCGACGGTGTTTCATCTGGTGTGGCAGTTGTGCGATTGAGTGCAAACGAAATGCACTTGAGGCCAGGGGGAACGGTATCCGGTCCATCAATGATGTCGCTGGCCGACTTAGCAGCTTACGTGGTCATACTTGCACATATTGGCCCTGAGGCTCTCGCGGTGACAACCAATCTAAATATCAATTTTCTCCGCAAACCGAACCGGGGAGATCTTCTGGGCACTTGCCGTCTCTTGAAGCTCGGCAAGAGGTTGGCTGTTGTGGAGTGCACGATCGCAGGTGAGGGTGAAGAAGCGCCGGTTGCACATGCAACGGCGACCTATTCAATACCACCGAGATGATTCATCTGAGTATTTGGATGTCACGCGGATTGCCTTGAACTTTCCTGGTCAAACAGTCCCTCCAATTTGGGCGTGTATTCGACCACCTGACCTCGGCCCGAGCGTTTGGCAGCATAAACAGCGAGGTCGGCCTTGTGCAGTGCCGACTTTTCCGTGTCCCGGGTGTTCGTAAGATATGCTCCAACGCTCAGGCTCGGAACGAATTCAATGTCTTTGTGCCTGTAGGGCGCTTGCGATGCCTCCAGAATAAGCGAACACCGTTCTCGAAACAGGCCCCTGGAAACATCTGGCATCAGAATTACAAATTCATCGCCCCCATAGCGACCTATCAAATCGGTTTCCGTTCTGATGCAGTCATTCAGGACGGAAGCTATGTGTTGAAGCAGTTTGTCTCCCGCTGCATGACCATACTGATCGTTCACTTGTTTGAAATAGTCGACGTCCACAAAAAGAATGCCAAGATTTCCACCTGCCTCCGGCGATGCGAAAAACCGTGCCAGATATGTCGAAACAGTGTCTCTGTTATAGATGCCCGTTAGCTTGTCGTAACGAGTCAGTTCAAGCAGCTGCTTGTCCTTTCGCATGATTTGGCGTGTTGTTCGGATATAGGCAGCTGCTGGGAACAAGCCGATGAGCAATGTCCCCAGAATGAGATATCCGCTGATTTGTTGAAAAACCTCTTCCAACTCATCTTCGAATTTCGTCACGTCTACATAGACCTCAATCGCGCCTATGGCCTCACCTGAAGGAAGGACAGCGGGTAGGTAGACCTCAACATAAGTTTCAAGCTGCGAGGTTTCTGTTTCATGGTCTTCTTTTTCGTGAACAAAAACGAGCGGAAGACCGCTTTCATACACACGGACTGCGGTGGCATTTACGGCAGTCGAGGGTTCCAGGACACCCTTGTCGGAAAGAAGTGTTCGCACACCCTCCCGATTGAACATCTCAAAACGGATAACGTCGACCAAGGCAAACGAACTTTCCAGTCGGTCGAGTTCGGAAGGTGTGGCAACTCCCTTTTCGACCATCCGGCGCGAACTCGGCGTCGTTGCGAAGAAGTTTTCGGCCCAGTTGAGTGCACGCACTTCAGCGTTCTTGCGAATGGCAACCTGGACTTGCCAGTCAATAAGTTCGTCAAGTGCTGCTGCCACAAGCACCACAACGGCAATCGTGCCCGACAACGCGAATAGGATCGGCTTACGGTTTTCCCTGATCAGGCCGGCCAAACCCATGATATCGCCTCCGGTCATTTGCGGAAATACCTTAGGGGGCAACGCTTAAGCGCGAGTAAAACCGCTCAGCCTTTGTCGAATGATCGCGAAGAAGGGGCCTACGATTTGAAACATGAATTTTGTGGTATTATAATACCGTTTTTCTAAGGTATTGAAAAATATGAGAAAAATTCAAAGAATGTTCATTTTTTGTAATTGACGGTAATAGTCTGTCGGCGTATAAGCGCACTCGAACGAATTCAAGGTCCGTTCGCAGGCTTTCTCTTAAGTCGCGCGGACCTTTTCTTTAACCGACCAATTATGGATCAAACCCATGAAGACCTACTCTGCCAAGCCGGCTGAGGTCGAGAAAAAGTGGATCTTGATTGACGCAGAAGGCATGGTCGTCGGCCGTTTGGCTGCCTACATCGCCAACCACCTGCGCGGCAAGCATCTGCCGACCTTTACACCTCACATTGACACCGGTGACAACATCATCGTCATCAATGCTGACAAGGTGGTGCTCACAGGCCGTAAGTACGACAACAAGAAATACTACTGGCACACTGGCCACCCGGGTGGCATCAAGGAACGTACAGCTCGTGCGATCCTGGAAGGCCGTTTCCCTGAGCGCGTTCTGGAAAAAGCTGTCCAGCGCATGATGCCAGGCGGTCCTTTGTCCAACAAGCAGCTGAAGAACCTCAAGGTTTATGCTGGTCCGAACCACCCGCACGAAGCTCAGTCGCCGGAACTCGTCGACGTTAAGGGCCTTAATGCAAAGAATGACGGCAAGAGGGCTTAACGATGGCTGAGCTGCAATCCCTGGAAGAATTGGGCGGCGCGGTCGAAACCGCAGCCCCTGAAGCACCGGTCCATGTTCAGAAATTGGACGCACAAGGCCGTGCATATGCGACCGGCAAGCGTAAAGACGCAATCGCGCGCGTCTGGATCAAGCCAGGTACTGGCAAGATTGTGATCAACAAGAAGGACTACACTGAGTATTTTGCTCGCCCTGTTCTTCAGATGATCCTTCAGCAGCCGGTCATGTTGACGGACCGTGCCGGCCAGTATGACGTCATCGCGACTGTTACTGGCGGTGGACTTTCCGGTCAGGCTGGTGCTGTGCGTCATGGTCTGTCCAAGGCCTTGACCCATTACGAGCCGGAACTTCGCGGTGTTTTGAAGAAAAACGGCTTCCTTACGCGTGACAGCCGTGTTGTTGAACGTAAGAAGTTCGGTAAGCGCAAAGCGCGCCGGTCGTTCCAGTTCTCCAAGCGTTAATCGCTCAAAAGACTGTTGCACCAAATATCTTCAAAGCCTGCCGGCTTCCTCCGGCAGGCTTTTTTGTTTCTGCGACTTTGGGCTTAGGCCCTTTTGTCTTTTCCTGTTTAATGGGCAATTCGGATCGACCTTGTATTTGGCAAATGACATCCGACACCCATCGGGTTTTGCGACCGAACCGTCCTAAGGCGTCATGAACCAGGCCAAATTTCTCACCGGAAGCTTATTCCGCCACATCACGGTGATGTCTTTGACCTCTTCGGTCGGCCTCATGGCGATTTTTGCGGTCGATTTTGTCGACATGATTTTCATCTCAATGCTTGGCAAAGCCGAATTGGCGGCCGCAGTCGGGTATGCCGGGGCTATTCTCTTTTTCACCACATCGTTCAACATAGGCGTCGCCATTGCCGCTGGTGCGCTCGTTGCCAGGGCACTGGGAGCCGGAGACAGAGAGCAGGCACGTCAACAGGCGGCCAACGCTTTGACGGTTGGCGTAATCTTCTGCAGCGTGTTTGCTGTCGCTGTCTGGTTTTTGTTGGACGAACTCGTGTCGCTTATCGGCGCACGTGAACAAACTCACGAGCTTGCCGTTCATTACCTTGCGATCATTGTGCCCACATTGCCCTTGCTTCTTCTGGGCATGGCGGGCGGCGCAATCTTGCGAGCCCATGGCGATGCCAAAAGAGCGATGATGTCGACGATTGCCGGCGGCCTGGTCAACGCCGTTCTAGATCCTATTTTGATTTTCGGATTGGATCTCGAATTGACCGGCGCCGCACTTGCAAGTGCGGCATCTCGCGTTGCAATTGCCTTTTTCGCGGTTGCACCGATAATCCGCTACCACGGCGGATTGAGCCTGCCCAATCCGAAAAAGCTGCTAATCGATCTTCCTCCCATTTCAGCGATCGCCTTTCCAGCCATCCTAACTCAACTCGCGACACCCGTTGGACAAGCCTGGGTTACCCGATCCATGGCCGAATTCGGGGAGGAGGCCGTTGCCGGCATGGCCGTGGTGGCCCGCATGTCACCGCTTGCCTTTGCGACAATATTTGCCTTATCCGGGGCAATCGGGCCGATTGTCGGTCAGAACTACGGTGCTGCGAAGTATGACCGGGTTCGTGGTGCTCTGAGAGAATCGCTGTTGTTTACCGCTATCGTTGTCGGGACGGCAGCTCTTGCGCTCTATTTTCTGCGCGGTCCGATTGCCCATTTGTTTGACGCCAGCGGTTTGGCACTCACATTGATCTATTTGTTT
This sequence comes from uncultured Roseibium sp., assembly GCF_947499295.1. Taxonomy (GTDB): domain Bacteria; phylum Pseudomonadota; class Alphaproteobacteria; order Rhizobiales; family Stappiaceae; genus Roseibium. The sequence goes on along the minus strand of NZ_CANMNP010000019.1, from coordinate 103,893 downwards.
TGTGGTCCGCTCGCGCTCGCGTTCTTTTTCAACGGAGCGCTCTTTGTGTCCAACGCGTTTTTTAACAACCTTGGCAAGCCTTTTTACTCCACCTGGATGAACTGGGGCAGGCACACGCTTGGAACAATCCCGTTCGTTTGGATCGGGGGCGCTCTTTTCGGGGCACCCGGTGTGTTGATCGGTCAGGCCGCTGGAGGGATCGTCTTCGGGATAGCCTCATTGATCCTTGTGCGCCATGTGATCCGCAACGTGGAAATCCGACAGGAGGAAGTCAGCGGTCCAGGACTGTTTCAACGCCAGGCCCGGCAAGTTGTATTGTTCTTTTCACGAAGGTGAAGATGACTTGGAGCGTGACCAGGCTGGTGTCATAGGTGACGTTCCATGTGACTTTTTGCTGCTGATACGCAGCAGCTTCTGAAAATTGGGGCACTCCATATGGGACGGGGCAGGGCACTCGGCGACGTGACGGATCATGTCGCGCAATGAGCTCAGTCGCTGGATCTGCCGGTCCAGTTCATCCACGCGCACGTGAAGTTTTTGACGGGAAAGCGCAGGGCGGCCATCCGGGCCAAACATTGCTTTTATCTCGTCGAGTGAAAATCCGCCGGCTTTGCCAAGGTTGATCAGTGCAAGCTGATCAATGACTTCCGGCGTGAAAAGACGCTTCATGCCTCTGCGCCCGATGGAGGTGATCAGGCCTTTGTCTTCATAGTGGCGAAGGGCAGACGCAGCGATGCCCGTAGACTTCGATATTTCAGAAATATCCAATAATTTCATCTCTTGACCTCAAGTCGACTTGAGCTTGTAGGGTTGCGCAATTCCGATAGAAGTTCAAGGACAACGAACGTGCCCACGAATGCGCAAACCTCACTTCCTCCTCTCTGGTTGCAAAAAACCACGATCGCTTTGCTTTTGGTAGCGACCCTCAAAATCATGGCAAACGCGACCATCAGTCCAGCATTGCCCGGACTTGAGGATTTTTTTTCCGACAATGCCCAAGCCGCCTATCTCACGCGCTTTCTTGTGGCAGCACCATCACTAACGGTGGTTCTGATTGCACCAATTGCCGGGGTGGTCGCGGACCGGTTTGGTCGTGCGCCCATTCTGGTTGCAGGTGTCGTGCTGTTTGCGTTGAGCGGCAGTGCGGGCGCTTATCTGCCCGATCTGACGTCCGTTCTGGTCAGCCGACTTATTCTTGGGGTTGCCGTTGCCTTGACCATGACGGCTCAAATTGCCCTGGTTGGCGATCTTTTTGAAGGCAATCGCCGCAGCGCATTCATGGGCTTGCAAACAGCGGCCATTAATTTCAGCGGTTTTTTGTACATTGGGTTCGCTGGTTTCCTGGCAGGTTATTCGCCTCGCTGGCCATTCTTGATCTATGCTTTGCCGTTTTTGCTCTTGCCGCTTCTGTTGCCTTTGCTGCATCGGGAAAGACTGGATGCGGCTAATCGGGAACTTCCGGTCGAAGGTCAAAATGCAACGACTGAAGGAAACTGGTTCTTGCGTGCATCAGCCTTGTCGATACTCACAATGGCAACAGTGATGCTTTTCTTTTTGATGCCAAGTCAGCTGCCATTCTTTCTAACTGAGAACGGATTGGATGGAGCATCTGGTACGGCTTATGGTTTAGGCGCACTGACGTTGACAGGCGGCTGTGTGGCCGTCGTGTTCAAGCGTATTTGCGGTGTCATGGGGCTGTGCGCAACATTTTCGATCGGCTTTGCTCTCATGGGCACAGGATTTGCGACACTTTCCCTGGATGCAAGCTGGCCAACGGTTCTGGGTGGAGCTGTGCAGATTGGCGCAGGCTACGCGCTGGTACAACCGGCTCTCTTTCTGGTCGCATTAAATGTTGCGCCCCAAAGCAAGCGTGGCAGAGTTTCAGGAATGGTTACGACTGCTATGTTCTTGGGCCAAGTCATATCACCTTTGTTACTGACACCGCTGCTTCAAGGGTTCGGGTTCGGACTGGTCTTCTTATTGTCGTCGATAGCGCTCTTTGCATTTGCTTTCACAGCTCTCTGCATCCTTGTATTTCAGGCAATCGCGCTTCGGATATCTTTGCGGCCCCAGCCAGACCGGCAATAGGTCGGATGACAGACCGGCTGACCTCATGTCTTAGATGGCGACCCGGAGACGTATGTCTCAACAATGGAGCGATCATCGCCCAAAGTCTGCAGCACGAACAGTTCTTCTGAAAGTGTTTCGACGGTTTCCATGCGCAAAGCCATCGGAGGAGTAGCATGGGCATTCAACACCACGACGTCTGCATCCGTTCCTGGTTCCAGTGTTCCGATCTTGTCGGACAGAGAAAGAGCTTCGGCATTTCCCAGTGTCATCCAATAGAAACTGGTGAGCGGATGCATGCGTTGGCGTTGAAGTTGTAGAACTTTGTAGCCCTCGTCCAGTGTCCGAAGCATTGAATAGTTCGTACCGCCACCGACATCGGTTGCGATTGCCGTCCTGATGCCAGCACTTTCCATACCTGACTTGTCAAAAAGGCCGCTACCCAGAAAAAGGTTTGAGGTTGGACAAAAGACCGCAATCGATCTGGTTTCCCGCATCACCTGGAGTTCGTGACCTGTCATGTGGATGCAGTGACCGAGCAGTGTTTTGGCGCCGAGCAGACCGAAGCTCTCATAGACGCCGAGATAATGAGCCGCATCTGGATAGAGCTCCTGCGTATAGGCAATTTCATTGTGGTTCTCGTTGATATGCGTCTGCAAATGGCACTCTGGGTGTTCTTTCAAAAGTGTTCCGGCTGCTTCCAGCTGTTCCGATGTAGAGGTGATGGCAAATCGAGGAGTGATGACGTAATGAGCTCTGCCGCGTCCATGCCACTTTGAAAGAAGGGCTTTGCTGTCGTCATAAGAGCTTTGCGCCGTATCACACAGTTCGGGTGGCGCATTCCGGTCCATCATGGTCTTACCGCCAAGCATTAGCATGCCGCGTGCTTCTGCCTCCTCGAAATAGGCATCGACCGAATTTGGATGACTGGAGCAATAGGCAACGGCTGTCGTCGTGCCGTTGGCAAGGAGCGCGTTGTAGAACTCGCCGGCGATCCGCGTGCCATGGTCCTTGTTCGCAAAGCGAATTTCCGCTGGAAACGTGTAGTCGTTGAGCCAGTCGAGAAGCTGATCCGCCCAGGAGGCGATTACCTGAGCTTGAGGAAAGTGGATATGCGTGTCGATGAACCCAGGGACAATCAGGTGCGGCCGGTGATCCACAACTTGCGTATCGTCCGGTGCATTTGAGAAAACTTCCGAGTACGTGCCGCGTTCCAGGATTTTGCCGTCCGAAATCAGCAACGCACCATCCGGTTCATAGGAATAGGAGTTGATGTCTTCCGCTCCCTGAGGAGACGCCTGGAAAGTGAGCAGCCTGCCGCGCAGGATTTTGATGCTTTGATCAGCCAAATAAATGAGGGCCTTGTCCCGATAAGGATTGGAAATGGATTCGCCAACACACGAGTTTAGTCGTGTGACCGAACTGGAACAACGATAACTGAAGGCGATCACTGAGATCAGCGCGAACAGCCCAACATCAGTGTGGTCAGGCGGTTGGCAATGTCACCACTTTTTTGGTGTCAGCAACTTTTGCTGCAGGCTGTTAAAAAAACCTGTCGGCTTGTTGTAGATTTGGCGTACTTCGCTGTCGCTCGCGGTGCGTGGAGCACGGGTTGTCGTCGTCGAATATGAGTTGAGCGCTTCTTTGTTGATCTGAGATTGCGCAAATGACGGGACGGCCTTTGTCAGCAACTGAGTGTTTGATCGGAAGGGGCCGCTGCCATTCACGCCTACGTAGCTTGATCGCTCTCCGCCGACTTGGATGAAAAACTCTCCATTGATTTGGCCCTGCGAAGCCTTCGCAGAAAACTCGAATATCGCTGTTTGCCCCGCGGCAATAGCCTGCATCTGTTCGTAGGGTCGGCGGGTGTTGCGATCGAAAAACGAGACTTTGACCTCAACCGGGATCGCCAGATCGTTCTTAACAGGAACAATCGCAAGGTCGACAATTTCCATTGCGATCATTAGTCCTCCAACATCCGAAGAGGCCAATTGGATGGCATTGCCGGAGGGCAAAATGAGACTGTTCTCTTGACTGCTGTCGGGAGTTGTGGGCAAGCCCGATTTGAGAGGTTGATAAGGCGTAACAGTCATGATCGAGGCAATGACGCCGGCCCCAACGGCAAATCCTGCCCTTCGGTTGTTTGGCTGGAAAACGAAGCACAGCAAAACGCCAAGAACGACAACAATTGCAAAGACATAGAGCGGGGGAACTGCCAGATCGAGATGACGGGCCGAAACGGAAGTCATCTTGAGAACCGCTGAAGCTTGTTCCTTCTGTACGATATCGGCAATGGCCGTGATGGTTCCTCCGATCGCAGCACACAGATAGACGGTCATCATTGTGACCGGACTTACCGACCCGGAACGACTTTCCCGATTGGACTTCTTCTTTCCCTTGACCGGTGCTTGCGCCGAGGTTTCCTGAGTATCAGACATCCTGCGCCTCCAAAAATATTAAAAATAACGTAACGTAAAGTGTGAGTTACTTCAATCCAGAAGACACTTGGATGCGATGCTCATCTTTAAGTTGATGATGGAGGTGTAGTGGTCTCCAGTCTTGGCCGTGATGAGAGCGAGGATCATTTGGCTTGCGTCGTCGGTGACCTCATCAGGGCCATTCGCATTTTAGGCACTGAAATTCGCAGACCTATGGAATGTCCCCACAAATGGGAGATGCAGTAAACGGGTTTGACCAAAGGCTGTCGCTGCCTGTGAAATTCCGAAGTTCGAACCGACCGATTTTATCCTATGCGCAATCAGACGGTTATGACAGAAATACGATCTGGCTCACCTCCAAAAGCGCGCTCGACGCCCCAGGATAAAGACATGACATCGGATTTGCCTCGCCCGACCGACAACGCATTCTTGGGAAAGAACGTCAAAGGAGGCTCGCACGAACCGACTTATGCCGGTGCGCTGTCGTTCATGCGGCGTCGATACAGCAGGGATTTGTCTGATGTCGATCTGGCGGTATGGGGAATTCCTTTTGATGCTTCGGTTTCGAACAGACCCGGAGCGCGTTTCGGCCCTCAGGGCGTTCGCCGGGCCTCCGCAATTTTTGATGGCGACCCTCAATACCCCTTTCAAATGGACCCCTTTGAAAACCTCGCCTGCGTAGACTATGGCGACTGCGTTTTCGACTATGGAAAAAATGCAGACATTCCGGAGCATATCCAGGCACAGGCGTCCGAGATTCTATCGAGCGACACACATCTGTTTTCTATCGGAGGCGATCATTTTGTCACCTATTCGCTTTTGAAAGCGCATGTGGCAAAGCACGGACCGCTTGCACTCGTTCAATTCGATGCGCATCAGGACACCTGGTCAGACGAAGGCGACCGAATTGATCACGGCACCTTTACAGGACGTGCGGTGCGGGAAGGCCTGATTGATCCTGAGCGTTCCATTCAAGTTGGTATACGTACCCACGCCCCCGAGACTTGCGGCCTGGAGATTGTCTACGGTCACGAGATGGATGATCTGGGTATCAAGGGTGTCGTTGAGAGGATCAAGGATCGGGTCGGGGGAGGAGCAGCATACATGACGTTCGATATCGACTGCCTGGATCCGGCTTTTGCACCTGGTACGGGGACACCGGTGTCTGGTGGACTTTCCTCACGAGAGGCTTTGTCCATCTTACGTGAGCTCGGAACACTGAATTTTGTTGGGGGCGATGTGGTGGAGGTTGCACCGGCGTATGACCATGCGGATATCACCTCAATTGCAGGTGCGAGTGTTGCCTTGACCTATATCGGGCTCCTGGCAGAGCGGAAGGCCAAATAAACCTGATTAACCGTTATGACTGGATTAGAGACCTGAGACTATCTCAGGCGCTTTGCAGTCCGGACCTGGAATTGTCGTTCACTGCTTCGATAGACCAGAACCGGTAAAGGGCGGTTTTGTCCTGCATGATGCTGTGAAGATGGATCAACTTGCGGAAACAAACAAACTGTGTGGCATAGGCGACCGTAAGGCCTGAAAGCGCGAGCAGTAGGGACGCTGTGAAGCCGCCTGTCATCGCCACAAGTGTTCCGGTCCAAAACACGAGGTAAAGGGTGGTGATCCTGAAATTCAGATTTTGTGGGATTGGAACCACCATTCGGTTGAGCCAGACCCTTTCTCCAAAGCTGACCCGGCGTGCCCACCCACTGCGCTTTCCGGCCGCAATGAACAGACGTGAAAGAGCCAGAAACCCTGCCATTACGGCGACCGCGATCAAAATAGACCCAAAAGAGCCGAGCCACACATGCGTCCACAAGGCTGCGGTGAGCGCACAAGGTGCAACGATTTTGATATAGGTGACCATTGCAGAAGCCGGCCTTGCCATGGCTCCATGAGCACGCAGTTGCAGCGTTGGCTGCACCGGTGTGCGCGTCATGTGCTCATTGGCAATAGAAAGGCTTGGACGTTGTGTGGTTTGCATCTCTGGTACTTGCTGGTCCCGCTGGCGTGATCATAGCCGGGATATGACATGATAGGCAAATAACATCCGCTTCAAAACTGACCAGGAGGAGTTCCGAGTTTTCAGGGTATTCAAAGGAAATATATTGTAAAAAATAACAGTAATTTTAGTTTTGCAGTCGTGGAACCTAAACGTTTCTAGAACAGGTATATATTTATCAAAATAACTGTCAGTTTTACGGGGGTAAAGCTGTGTTTTGTTTCGTATTCATTGTTTTTTAGTTCCGGCTAAGCGAATATCGATTGCAGTTCAGATGCAACCGGCAGGGTGAATGAATGGACTTGCCTGAGAGCAAGCATGTCGAGAACGTTGCGAATGCAGATGATCTCGTCTCATTGGCAACCGAGCTTGCCCGGCTCAACAAGATCAGCCATCTCGGCAAAAACGATGAGCTCCGGCCAAATGGGGCCTGGCTGACTACGCTCGTGAACCGGGTTGCCGACTATATTTTCGTAAAGGACCGCCACAGCCGTTTTGTCATGGCTAACCGTCAGATCGCTCTCGACATCGGTTGCGAGGCCAGTTCGGACCTCATTGGTAAAACGGATCTGGATCTCCATTCCCAATCCATAGGCAATGCCTTTCTTTCTGCCGAAGATGAAATCATGTCGTCTCAAGAGGCGAAATACGATTTCGAAGAACTCCTCATCCTACCGAACGGCAGACGAAAGTGGTTTTCGTCTTCCAAGTTTCCCGTGATCGATGGGGAAGGGGCAACCGTCGGCATTGTCGGTATTTGCCGAGACATTACTGCGCGCAAAAATGCGGAACTATTGCAGCAAGGTCAAAATCAAGTCCTTCAAAAAATAGCGACCGGAGCGCCGTTGAGCGATGTGCTGGATACTCTGGTCTTGGCAATAGAAAGTCAGACGGAAGGAATCGTTGGGTCGGTGATGCTGCTTGACGAGAGTGGTCAACACTTGCTCAGCAGTGCTGGACCTTCTTTGCCAAAGGCTTACCTCGAAGCTGCCAATGGTGTTCCTATCGGGCCAAAGGCCGGTTCGTGCGGGACAGCGGCTTTTCGACAAGAGTGCGTTATTGTTAAAGACATATTGAACGATCCCCTTTGGGAAGACTTCATCGAGATCGTGTCACAGTTTGATATGCGTTCCTGCTGGTCGATGCCATTTTTCGGGCAGGACACGAAGCTCCTCGGTACATTCGGCCTCTATTCAAATGAGGTGCGGGCACCCAGTGACTATGAACAGAACCTGGCACGGGAAGCTGCGCGCCTGGCTTCCATCGCCGTTGAAAGGGACAAGGCCGAAAGCCGGATTCGCTATCTTGCAAATCATGATGTTCTGACAGGCCTTCCCAACCGGCATGAATTCAAGGCCAAGCTTGAACAGAAAATTGCTACCTGCCACGAAACCGGCGGTCCAGTTGCAGTTGTTTTTGTCGACCTGGATAATTTTAAGATCGTGAATGACAGTTTCGGACACGCCATTGGCGATCAGGTGCTGATGATTGTCGCCGAGCGTATCATGTCTTTGCACGGTCACGAGCATGAAGCCATCCGTTTCGGCGGCGACGAGTTCGTTTTGATTTTGGATCGCGATGCAGCGCAAAAGGGTGAACTGGCCAGTTTCATGAGCCGATTGCGTGATGAGATTATCAAAACAATTCGTATTGGAGATCTTTCCTTCCATATTACCTGCAGCATCGGGGCTGCTTGCTATCCTGAGGACGCTGCAGATGCCGCCGAACTGTTGCGGAACGCAGACAAGGCTATGTTTGAGGCCAAGTCGTCGGGGCGGGATGGATTCAAGGTATTTGAACAGACACGTCCAGAAAAGTCGCTGAACCGTTTGACCTTGCTTGAAGAGATGCGCACCGGAATTGAAAACGGTGAATTTTTCCTCGAATACCAGCCGCAATACAATCTGGAAAGCGGACGTATCGTTGGCGCGGAAGCTCTCGTTCGTTGGCAGCATACCGCGCTGGGCCGCTTAATGCCGGCAGAGTTCATTACTCTTGCAGAGGACAGTGGTCTGATCGTGCCGCTCGGCCGGTGGGTAATGCATGAAGCTTGCCGCCAGAACAAGGAATGGCAGGACAAGGGCCTCGCACCTATCTCTGTTGGCGTTAACGTATCCGCAAGGCAATTCCGGGAGACGGGTCTCATCTCAGATGTCTCGGCAGTTCTTGCAGATACTGGCCTGCCAGCACAGTTTCTGGAACTCGAATTGACCGAAAGCCTGTTGATTCAGAATGCCGAGCAGGCTGTGCAGTTGATGGAGAGTTTTCGGCACATCGGATTGAACCTGGCTATTGACGATTTTGGCACAGGCTATTCCAGTCTGGCATCATTGAAGAGTTTCCCGCTGACGAGGCTCAAAATCGATCAGAGTTTCATCCGGGATCTCGACTTCGATGAAAGCGACCGCAGTATTGCACGCGCGATTATTTCGCTCGGGCGGGAGCTGGGGCTTTGCGTGGTTGCCGAGGGCGTAGAGACGGCAAAGCAGCAGGCGTTTCTCGCAAGCTGCCGGTGTGAAATCGTCCAAGGGTACCATTTCGGCCGTCCGATGCGTGCGGACAAGCTCGGCAAACTGCTGGCGATGACCTTAGTTTCGCTCGATGCCCGTTCGGGTCGATGAGTAACAGATTTGAGCGTTTGTTAGGGTCCTAAACCTTTGTCATCACATAGGAACCCGGCGCCTCTTCCAGGATCTTGGTGCGATTGGCACCTGGTTTGCGAGCCTTCGCCAAAGTATCATCGTTTGAGCGGATCCATTGATCCCAGTAGGGCCACCAGGAGCCAGGATGTTCCTTGGCTTTTTTCAGCCAGTTTTCAAGCGTGCCCCGGGGTTCTCTTCCGGTCCAATACTGGTACTTTTTCTTGGCGGGCGGATTGACCACCCCGGCAATATGCCCTGACCCGGCAAGGACGTATTCAACTGGTCCGCCGAAACACCCAGACCCCACAAAGACGGACTTGGGAGGGGCGATGTGATCTTCTCGCGTTGCCAGATTGAAAATTGGGATCTTGACATCCTGCAGATCCAACGTCTCTCCGGCAATTTCCATTTCGCCCTTGGAGAGTTTGTTGTCGAGATAGCAATTGCGCAGGTAGAACGAATGATTGGCAGCCGGCATACGGGTGGAATCTGAATTCCAGTAGAGCAGGTCAAACGGGAATGGCTCTTTTCCCTTCAGATAGTTATTGACCACATAGGACCAGATAAGGTCATTTGACCGCAGCATGTTGAAGGCCGAGGACATTTTGGAGCCGTCCAGATACCCGTGTTCCTCCATGCGCTTTTCCAAAATGGAAATCTGTTCTTCGTCGACAAAAACTTTCAGATCACCGGCAAAGGTGAAATCGACCTGGGTCGTGAAAAAAGTCGAGGTCTTGATGCGATTATCGCCGGTACGGGCCATATAGGCGAGTGTGACGGCCAGCAACGTTCCGCCAACACAATATCCGATTGAGTTTACTTCCGATTGGCGTGTGGCTTTCTTGATGACGTCGAGCGTGTTGAGAATGCCTTCCTTCATATAGTGCTCAAAACTCTTCTGAGCCTGACGCTCGTCAGGGTTCACCCAGGAAATGACGAACACCGTATGTCCCTGGTCGACAGCCCATTTGATGAAGGATTTTTCTGGATTGAGATCGAGGATATAGAACTTGTTGATCCAGGGCGGAACAATCAGGAGAGGGCGCTTGAGGACCTCGGTTGTGGTCGACGTGTACTGAACGACCTGACAGACGTCATTTTGGGAAATCACTTTGCCGGGCGTGTTGCCCAGATTATCACCGAGTTTGAATTTCGAGGGGTCTGTTTGCCTGATCTTCAGTTCGCCTTCACCGGTCTTCAGGTCCTCAACCAGGTGCTGCATGCCTTTGACCAGGTTTTCGCCGTTGCTCTCCATTGTCAGGCGCAGCAACTCGGGATTGGTCAAGACGAAGTTTGACGGCGAAACGGCGTTTGCGATTTGGGTAACGTAGAATTCTGCCTTGTGGCGCGTGTGTTCATCAAGCCCATGGGCGTCATGGACCATGTCCTCGGCCCATTTGCTCGTGATCAGATAGAGCTGCTTGATGAAATCGAAAAACTGATTGTTTTCCCAATCAGGATCGGCAAAACGCTTGTCTCGCGGCGGTGTTTCGACTGCCGGTTCCGAGGCTTCTCCCATCATCCTCTTCAGCGATGAATTCCAGAGGTCGATGTAACCGCTCCAGAGGCGCGATTGCGCCTCGAATGCGCGCTGCGGATCGGATGTCCAGTATTCGCCCACCTGGGCCAAAGTTTTGACGACACCAGTCAACTCATCGGTCGACTCGTTTTTAATCTTGCCCTGTTCCCGAGGCTCGATATAGGCGGCGAGAGCTTTGCCGGCCTGTTCCAGTGTTTTTGCCAGGTTTTGGGCAAAAGCTTCAGGATTGTTGATTATGTATTGCAACATCGGGTGCTGGCGATCGTCAGCCATTGGCAGAGGTTCCCTCCGGTTTTTCGCGCCTCATCCGGTCTCCAATCCTGGCTCTCGAGACCGTGCGCGCTCAAATGCGTTATCTTGTTATAATCTTGCTGGTATTTTGAACTATCAGGTATCTATGACACAAGGGTGTGTTTCCGTCGATTGGATAAAAGCGGGGACCAAACAGCAGTTGTTGGCAGGCTCACTGGCCTGGATGAGCCATTGAAATCGCATTCAGACTGAAAACGGTTGCCTTCTCTTGTGGAATCGCCTGAAAGCAGGATCAATTAATAGGACATTGCGACGGCCGCATGTTCGGCGGAGCGCACACCCGGAAAGGGCTAGGTGAAAATGCGAAACAGATGCGCAAACGTACTGGCATTGACGTTGCTGCTGGCGCTTGCCTCATGCGCAGTCGGGCCCGGAACGCCATTGGTTGACGCGCTTAAAACCGATCCCGGTCCGCGGAATACCAATGTACCCGCCCCCAAAGGCTATGGCGCCATTGTCAATGCAGGTGAGCCAAGAGGATTGATCAATCCCGAAGATCGAAAGCAGACGGAAGCTTATCTGGAATCGCTTGCAGGCGAATGAGACCGCACATCTGCGGTGTTGCATTTGCCTTGATCACGTCACGAAAGGACGTTTCTCGGCCGAAAGTGCAAGCGAGTTTCTTTCACGCATGACGGCGTACCAAAAAATCGCTCTAAATTGCCAGCATTTTAAAAGAAGGTATCGCGATGATAGGCTTTACCAAGTGGTTGGTTCCAGTCATGCTATCAGCACGCCTTTGAATTAAATCGGTTCATATTTTTCAGAGACCTCGTGCAGCCAAATTCCATCCAAATTTTAGATGATTTGGGACGCAAAGACGGGTGCGCAATCTGATCCGGCCTGCTAAAAGACCCCCGCCGCGTCCGCGTCAGGCCTCCCGCATTGGCGTCGACAGTAATGATATCTCGCAAGGAACCGCGCCATGGAGGAATTCCACAAGATCAAACGGCTGCCGCCGTATGTGTTCGAGCAAGTCAACCGTCTGAAAGCAAAGGCGCGCGGGGCGGGAGCGGACATTATTGATCTTGGCATGGGCAATCCGGATCTGGCGACACCGCAACACATCGTCGACAAGCTGACGGAAGTTGTCCAGGATCCTCGGACACACCGATATTCAGCTTCCAAAGGCATCAACGGATTGCGTAAGGCGCAAGCCGCTTATTATGAGCGCCGTTTTGGTGTGAAGCTCGATCCCGACACCCAGGTGATTGCGACGCTTGGCTCCAAGGAAGGCTTTGCCAATATGGCTCAAGCCATTTCCGCTCCTGGCGATGTGATCCTGAGCCCCAATCCCAGTTACCCGATTCACACGTTCGGCTTCCTGATGGCAGGAGCCTCCATCCGCAACATTCCAGCCGAGCCAGGCCCTTCGTTCTTTGAAGCCCTCGAAAGGGCGGTCATTCATTCGGTTCCGAAGCCAATTGCGATCATCCTATGCTATCCGGCCAACCCGACTGCATTTTGCGCTGATCTTGACTTCTATCGGGATGTGGTCGCATTTGCGCGCAAGCACAATATCTTCATTCTTTCAGATCTGGCCTATTCGGAAATCTACTTTGGCGACACGCCACCACCTTCGGTACTTCAGGTGCCCGGTGCGATGGATGTCACTGTTGAATTCACCTCGCTGTCCAAGACCTTTTCAATGCCGGGATGGCGCATGGGTTTTGCTGTCGGCAATGAAAGGCTAGTCGGTGCTTTATCGAGGGTAAAGTCCTACCTCGATTATGGTGCTTTCACTCCAATTCAGGTCGCCGCAGCTGCTGCCCTTAACGGTCCGGAGGACTGCATAAGGGAAACGCGGGAGACCTATAAGCGTCGGCGTGACGTGGTCGTGGAAAGCTTTGGCAGAGCTGGCTGGGACATTCCGGCACCGGAAGCAAGCATGTTTTGCTGGGCACCGATCCCGGCCAGTTTCCGGTCGCTCGGCAGTCTGGAGTTCTCGAAGCTTCTGCTGGAACGCGCAGAGGTCGCAGTCGCACCGGGAATCGGATTTGGAGAACATGGCGACGACTATGTTCGCATCGGTCTGGTGGAAAACGAGCAGAGACTTCGTCAGGCCGCGAGAAATGTCCGCCGCTTCCTTGAAACCGCGGAGCAAAAGCTTCACAACGTCATCCCGCTCGATACCTCTGGTTAAACGGAACTGGATCCATTTCTCATATGTCTGAAACATTGAAAGTCGGCGTCGCTGGTCTGGGCACGGTAGGTGCGTCAGTCTTGCGCCTCTTGGCAAAACACGGGGGGCAAATTGCCCGCAAAACGGGGCGCGCGGTTTCCGTAACCGCTGTTAGCGCCCGCGACCGTAACAAGGATCGCGGTTTCGATGTTTCCGGATTCGAGTGGTTTACCGATCCCGTCGAAATGGCCGAACAAGGCGATATCGATATCTTTGTCGAATTGATTGGCGGAGACAGCGGTCCGGCGGAGGACAGTGTCCGGGCTGCCCTCGCGCGTGGCATTCATGTCGTGACGGCCAACAAGGCCTTGCTGGCCCGTCATGGTGTAGCTCTTGCCGAGATTGCAGAGGCCAATAGCGCTTGTCTTAACTATGAGGCGGCTGTCGCCGGTGGGATTCCGATCGTCAAGACTTTGCGGGAATCGATGTCAGGCAATGGCATAAGCCGCGTCTATGGAATTTTGAACGGCACGTGCAACTACATTCTGACACGGATGGAAGCCGATGGCATCAGCTTTGAAGATTGCCTGTCTGACGCTCAGCGGCTCGGATACGCCGAAGCTGATCCGACTTTCGACATCGAAGGCAACGACACTGCCCACAAGCTCGCCATTTTGACCAGCCTTGCATTCGGTACCAGGATTGCCAGTGATGATATCTATCTGGAAGGCATCACGTCCATCACGACGGAAGATATACAGGCGGCGGATGAGTTAGGTTACCGCATCAAGCTGCTCGGCGTTGCCCAACAGACCGAAACAGGCATAGAGCAACGTGTGCATCCGACAATGGTTCCGAAAAACTCGGCCATTGCGCAGGTCGATGGTGTTTTGAACGCCGTCGCGGTTGATGGAGACTTTGTCGGAGAAATTGTGCTGGCTGGTCCGGGCGCTGGCGGCGACGCGACCGCGTCGGCCGTCGTTGCGGATGTGGCGGATGTTGCCCGGGGTGACCGGACACCGGTGCTTGGCATGCCGGCTGTGGATCTCAAAGACTATCAGCGGGCACGGATGCGTTTGCATGAAGGCGGATACTACATTCGGCTTTCGGTCTATGACCGGCCCGGAGCCTTCGCTGAAATCGCTCATTGTATGGGCAATGCCGGCATTTCTCTGGAATCGATCGTTCAGAAACGGCACGCCGGCAGCGAGGCGCCTGGAAAATACGACGAAGACGCGCCTCAACCTGTCATACTGATCACTTATGAAACCACAGAAGTCGCCATCAAGGAGGCTCTGGAGGTGATCATGTCGAAAGGGGTTGTGGCCGAACAACCGCAAATGATTCGGATCGAAAACCTGAACTGATGTGTGTGTTCCCGCGCAGGTGTCTTGCGGGCAAAGAGACTGGAGATGTTGATGTCCGAAACTGAAAATCAGCCGGCAAGTGGACTTGACCGAATTCTGACGTTGGAACTGGCGCGTGTCAGTGAAAGAGCGGCTGTTTCGGCTGCGCGTCTACGAGGTCATGGCGATGAGATGGCGGCTGACCAGGCAGCAGTGGACGCAATGCGCCGGGAACTCAACCGGCTCCCGATCGACGGTACGGTGGTTATTGGCGAGGGCGAGCGAGACGAAGCTCCCATGCTGTATATCGGAGAAAATGTCGGAACCAAGCAGGGGCCGAAAGTCGATATCGCGCTGGACCCTTTGGAAGGCACGACGATTTGTGCCAAAAACCTGCCAAACTCACTGGCCGTCATTGCCTTGGCACCTGAAAATGATCTCCTCAATGCACCTGACAGCTATATGGACAAGATCGCGATCGGTCCCGGGTATCCCAAAGGTCTGATCGATCTTGATGCGCCGATTGCCGAGAACTTGGCGGCCGTCGCGAAAGAAAAAGGCGTCAAGATAGAAGAGATCACGGCCTGTGTTCTTGACCGCCCGCGTCATGCCAGGCTGATTGAGGAAATACGCGCCACTGGTGCTGCCATACGTCTTATCGGCGATGGCGATGTCGCAGGGGTCATTCATACAACTGACTCTGATGAAACCGGCATCGACATTTACGCTGGGATCGGAGGAGCGCCAGAGGGTGTTCTGGCAGCCGCTGCGCTTCGCTGTATCGGCGGCCAGATGCAATCCCGGCTCGTCATCACGCGTGATGAACAGGTTGAACGTGCGCACCGTATGGGTATTGAAGACATCAAGAAGAAATACACGCTTGAGGAAATGGCGGGGCCAGACGTGTTGTTTGCGGCGACTGGCGTAACTGACGGAAATTTCCTTCAAGGTGTTCGTTTTGGCCGAAACCATATCACCACACATACCGTGGTCATGCGCTCGTCCACAGGCACCGTTCGCTACATTAAGGCCCAGCACACGGATCTTGAAAAATTCCATTTGGATTGAGCCGGGACTGAATGATCGGGTTGACCGGAGATGAGGAACGGCGGCTTGTACTTGGGGTCGCCAAATCCGCAAATGACAACGCCTGGCGGGAACGGCTAAGTTCTGCCCAGGCCCGTTCCGCCATGGCCATATCCCAGCTGCATGGATTGCCCGATGTTTTGGCAAGAGTGATGGCGGCGAGGGACGTCGAGCCGGCAGACGCGAGCCAGTTTCTCGAACCTTCGCTCAAAACACTGATGCCAGACCCGTCGACGCTGGTTGATCTTGACGCTGCCGTGCACAGAGTTGCCGATGCGGTGAGCGCAGGCAAGAAAATAGCGATATTTGGCGACTATGATGTTGACGGTGCGACTTCGTCTGCAGTGTTCGCAAAATATCTGCAGTGGCTTGGCCTCGAACCCGTCATTCATATTCCCGACCGGATTATTGAAGGGTATGGACCGAATGGGCCTGCCATTGAGGCGCTGCGCGCAGATGGGGCCGAACTGCTGGTCACGCTAGATTGCGGCAGCACGTCGTTCGAAGCTTTTGAAACTGCGGAAAATCTCGACCTTGATGTTGTTGTGATCGATCACCACCAGGTCGGTGAGACGTTGCCGCCCGTGGCTGCGCTAGTTAATCCCAATCGACAGGATGACCTGTCAAATCAAGGACATCTTGCAGCTGTTGGCGTAACGTTTCTTTTTCTGGTTGGCCTGAATAGGGAGATGAGACAGCGCGGTGCCTTTCAGGGGCGCAAAGAGCCTGACCTCATGGCATTGTTGGATCTTGTTGCGCTTGGCACGGTGTGTGACGTGGTGCCGCTCGTTGGCTTGAACCGTGCCTATGTCACACGCGGGTTGGCTGTGATGCATCAAAGGCGCAACTACGGTTTGACTGCTCTGTCGGATACCGCACGCGTCAGCGGCAAACCCGCTCCATATCACCTGGGTTTTTTGATTGGTCCACGCATCAATGCCGGCGGACGCATCGGCGATGCCGCGCTTGGGGCGAGGTTATTGACAACCGAAGATCCAATGGAAGCTCGTGCGATTGCTGAACGGCTCGATCAGCTCAATACGGAACGACAGGCGATGGAAGCGGTAATGCTGGAACAGGCCGGAGCGGAGGCCGTTTTGGCGATGGAAGAACGCGACCCGGCGGTTCTCCTGACCGGTTCTGAAGACTGGCATCCTGGTATCGTTGGCCTGATTGCATCGCGCCTGAAAGAAAGTCACCGACGTCCAGCCTTTGCTGTTGCCTATGACGAGACTGGCAAAGGAACGGGCTCCGGCCGCTCGATACCGGGCGTTGATTTGGGCAAAACCGTCCGCAAGGCCGTTGAAGACGGGTTGCTTGAAAAGGGAGGCGGGCACGCCATGGCTGCCGGATTGACGGTCCGTCGTGAGAATGCGGCCGAGTTGGAAGCATTCTTCAATGACGAATTGAAATCGGACGTTGAGGCTGCAACAGCGCATCGCAGTTTGAAGGTCGATGCGGCTTTGACCGCGACCGGTGCAACGCTCGACCTGCTGGAACTTCTCGAGCGGGCCGGCCCATACGGCGCTGGACATTCAGAGCCGGTATTCGCGTTTCCGGCACACCGGGTTTCTTTTGCTGACGTTGTTGGCAATGGTCACGTACGCGCGACGCTTGCCTCAGGTGACGGGACCGCGTTGAAAGCCATTTGTTTCAAGGCAGAAGACAAGCCGCACGGTCGTATGTTGCTTGAAAATCGAGGCCGAAACTTGCATGTCGCCGGCTCGCTCTCAATCGATACATGGCAAGGCACACCCAAGGTTCAACTTCGTATCTTGGACGTGGCCGATCCGCAGAAGACCCGCGTTTGATCTATTTCTCCTGAAGCGCCAGGCGAAACCCCATCGAGACGAATATCAATCCGACCACCTTGTTCTGCCATTTCACAACGGCCGGGTTCTTTTTCAGATAGTCTCCAAGAACACCGGCACTAACCGCAAAAACGACTGTGCTGATCAGGCCAAACGCAACGAAAATGAGACCAAGAATGATCAGTTGTAGAAAGACCATTCCGTTTTCGGGTTGCACAAACTGAGGCAGAAACGAAAGGAAAAACAATGCTGTCTTCGGATTGAGCAACTCCGCGTAGACAGCTTGTCTAAATGCAGTGCCGGGCGTTACTACAGGTATCTTAATGTCGGTTAGATTGTTGGATCGTGCCATGAGCGCCTTAACGCCCAAGTAGATCAGGTAGGCGGCACCAAGATACTTGATTACGTTGAAGAGAACCGCAGATGTTGCGATGATCGCCGACAGGCCGAGAACAGCCAAAAGTGTGTGGATCACATCACCGACCGCTATTCCTGCTCCTGTCGCAATCCCGGCTTTCGCACCCGATGTTGTTGCCCGGGTAACGGTAAGCAGTGTGGCAGGACCCGGTATGAAAACAAATCCTAGAACGATGATCACGTATGTCAGCAATATGGTGGGTTCGATCATGTTTGTTTGTCCTTGCGTGAGATGCCTGGATCCTAGCAGGTCTTTTTGTGTTCGCCACAGGTGGCGGTAATGCCACATTAACCAAGCTCTAACGTCGCTGTCTTATGGTTGTGCTCACGAAGGAATCGTGAGGATCAGGCATGCGCGCTCAGAATGAGCTATCGCCGTATTTTGCGGAAATTGACCAGCGTACGACCCGCGCCCTGAAAGGGATACGCGAAGTGAGACGATCGGCCAAACTCAAAGCACTGCCGAAGGAACCCAAAGGGGTAATGATCGGGACAGGTTTTCTTGTTTTCCTGGCTGCCTTCATTGGATTGTTTTTGGATTAAACCAATCAATCCCTGCGTCCGACCTGATACAATTGCGCCTGGATTACTAAATACGGTTTTCGGCAATCTTTTTTTTGGGTGCCATGACAGATTTTTCTATCGCGCTGTGGTCTTTCAATCTGAGCCGTGCACCTGGGTCTGTTGAAGAATTCTCTTCAATGATCGAAGAGGGTATGGCGCGTGCGGCGAATGCCGGTGCAGATCTTCTGGTGATGCCCGAATATGCCATTGAGTGCTGTCTTGCCTTCAAGCCTGACGGGTTGGAGCCAAGAGAGGAAATGGCATTTCTTGCATCGATTGGCCGCCAGTTGCTACCTCACTTGTCCGCGCTTTCCAAGAAGTATGATCTTTCGCTTCTTGCCGGGAGCATGCCGTCCGAAACAAGGCTCGGCCTGACAAACACCGCATTCTTGCTATCGCCCGATGCAAGGGTGCGTCACCAGGACAAATTGAGTCTGACACCATTTGAGCAGAGCCCGGATACCTGGCATCTGGTTCCGGGCAGCGATCTCAAGATTTTTGAGATTAAAGGTGCAAGGGTTGCGGTTTTGATCTGTTTGGACGTGGAAATGCCGGCGCTAAGCTGCTTGCTTGCAAAGCACAATCCGGATTTGATCCTTGTTCCTTCCATGACTGAAAAACTGTCCGGCTATCATCGAGTCTTTGGGTGCGCCAGGGCGAGAGCGGTGGAATTGATGTGCGCGGTCGCAGCTTGCGGCACAGTTGGGCGATCAGAGGGGACAACGCAAAACGAGACCAATGTCTCAGGGGCTGCGCTTTATTTGCCCTGCGAAGAAGAGTTTGGATTTACAGGAATAGGTGCAGAAACTCCGGCGACTGACGGCATGGATAAAAGCGAGCCCTTCCTGATCGTAAATGCTCCGCTTAAGCAGCTTCGCAGTCTCAGGTCTGGGAATGCGGAAGTCTGGCCGGGAAACTGGACGGCAGACCATATTAAGACAGTCACCTGACAAAGCGGCGGCTGTAATTTTAATCCCCAGGATCATGCGCACCAAGTGCACTTTTTTCTGGACGGACGCAGCGGAAATCTCTATATAGCGCGCAATCAAACGATTAGGTATGGAGATGGCGGACGCCAAAGCAATTTCGACTCAGGATTCGTCCTGGCTGCAGGGTCTGGCAGGTTTGTTTTTCAAACCAGCCCGTCTGCAGATTGCTGCGCTGTGCGTCCGACCAGGAGAAAGTGAACCTGAAATTCTGCTGGTGTCCACCAGAGATACCGGGCGCATGATCTTGCCTAAAGGTTGGCCGGAAACCGACAAATCCGCCAGTGAAACCGCTAGCATTGAAGCTTATGAAGAAGCGGGTGTCATGGGTTTGGCTGAAACAAGACCATTGGGGAGTTTTCGCTCGTTCAAAGGCTTGGCAAGCGGTTTGAAAATTCGAACCAAGGTGTTGGTTTTCAAAGTGCGATTCGAAAAACAGCTAAAGGATTTTCCTGAAATCGGACAAAGAAAATGTGTCTGGTCACCGGTTTCTGAGGCCATGAAACTGGCTGATGAAGCTTCGTTGCGGCGTTTTCTGCGTCGTCACAGATCCGAAATTTCCTGATCCTGACATCAGACAAATTGTTTCAGGTATAGCTGCAGTTTGGTCTGAAAATGCGGGTCATTGGTAATACGGCTGAAGACTGGCCACTCGATAAACGTTGCCGTCTCGCGCGCTATGAGCGCACATCGGCGCATCAGGATTGCACTAATTGCTGACACGCAAGGACGCCAGACAGAAAGCACTCGACAAGGATCTCGACAGATTGGGATTCGTCGGAGATGCAGCTGAAGCCATGGGGCGCCGGCTAAGCGGTCCAGGGCTGGCGATAGTATTCGTGGCTCTCTGCGCAGCCGTGGCTGGTACACAAGTCATTTCCGCAACCTATTCCGATGTTTTTATCCTCGTCGCCGCAAGTGCAATTGGCGGCTACATGGCTTTGAACATCGGTGCGAATGACGTTGCCAACAATGTCGGCCCAGCTGTTGGTGCGCGCGTCGTAAGCTTGACGAGTGCATTGATCATCGCCGCGATTTGTGAAAGTGCAGGGGCCTTGCTTGCCGGTAACGAAGTCATGTCGACTGTTTCGAGCGAAATACTCAGTCCGAACGACGTCACGGACAACTTCGACTTTATGAAAGCAATGTTGACTGCCATGGCCGCCGCCGCGTTGTGGATCAATTTTGCAACGTTGATCGGAGCACCCGTGTCGACAACTCACTCAATTATCGGAAGCATTGTTGGTGCGGGCATTGCCGCCAGTGGATTTTCGGCGATCAACTGGACCACGATTTCGACGATTGCGGTCACCTGGATTTTCTCGCCGGTTCTGGGCGGGCTGATTGGTGCCGGACTGATGGCATTCATCAATGCGCGAGTGGTCTATTCCAAGAACCGGATAGAAGCGGCAAGGTTTTGGTTGCCGCTGCTGCTTGGTGCCATGGGAGCAACGTTTTGTGCGTATTTGACGCTCAAAGTGTCCGGCCGATTGGTCGATTTGCCTGTGTGGCTCACGATCCTTCTTCCGGCGTCCACCGGAATACTTGTCTGGCGCATCTACAAGGCCGTTGTTTTTACACAAACGGAAAGCATGGAGGCATTTGCCCATAGCGGTGCCAGCGCCCTGAAGGGTCTTTTTGCAATTCCGTTGATGGTGACCGCAGCGCTCTTGTCCTTTGCTCATGGCGCCAATGACGTAGCAAATGCAATCGGTCCGCTTGCCGCGATCGTTCTCAGCCAATCAAAGGAGTTCACTGATTTGAGCTTCTGGTTCATGGGAACCCTGAACCCTGTAATCCCGATTTGGGTGAGTGCAGTAGGCGCATTCGGTATTTCGGCGGGTCTGCTTTTGTTTGGACGAAGGCTGATTACGGTTGTCGGAAAAAAGATCACAAAACTCAGCCCGATCAGGGCCTTTTGTGTAACTCTGGCAACTGCAGCGACCGTTTTGGCCGCGTCCGCGTTCGGTCTACCGGTGTCTTCCACCCATATAGCAGTTGGCGCTGTATTTGGTGTTGGGTTTTACCGGGAATGGTATCGAAACCGCTATGTCGCCGATGATGGCATTATGAAACCGAGAAAACAGCTGCAAAACAGGGAAGAGCGTCAGCGCCGCCTTTTGGTCCGTCGTGCGAATCTGATGACGATTGTTGCAGCCTGGACCGTGACTGTCCCAGCGGCCGCGATGTTGGCAGCGGCTCTTTTTGGATTTCTCAAGATGATTATTTCTTGATGTGCTGAGAAGACAATTCACTCCGAGGTGGCCTCAACACCTTTTGCAAGGTGAGCAGCGGGTTCCAGGGTGAGATTGGCCCAAACAGGCAAGTGGTCGGATGCAACACGGGCTGTCTTGGATTTGTGAACACCTGCTTGTGTAACTGTGAATTCCGGGCTCGTGATGATCCGATCCAGGCTGCCGACGGGCATTGGACTGGGGAAGCTTCGTCCAGGGGTCGTTACTTCGTAGTGTTTCTCGAATAACTTGATGCTTCCGGCAGTATCACGCCATTCGTTCAGATCACCGATCAGTACCGTGGGCAGGTAGTCCAAATGCTCGTGCAGCTGATGCATGAGCGACGTAATCTGTTTTTTCCGGAAATGCCCGACAAGACTGAGATGCATCGCCGCAATCCGGAATTTCTTGCCAGCGACCATCAGGTCGGCAGTGACCGCGCCTCGCGGTTCAAGTTTCGGCAGATCAATCCTTTGATAGCTCAAGACACTTATGTTGTTGCGAACGAGGAGTGCGTTCCCGTGCCAGCCAAGGCTCTTCTCACTGGTTCCGAATGGAACTGGACGATAATCGGTTTCCGCAACAATGCTGCTTCTGTCCAAGGTGCTCTCTCTTGGTCCGAAGCGTTTATCGGCTTCTTGAAGCGCTAGAATATCGCAATCCAGTTCTCGGATAACTTTCAGCGTCCGGTCCGGTCTTCGCCGCGCATCCACGCCAATTGCTTTTTGTATGTTGTAGGAACCGATTTTCAGCATCCCAGCAATTGGCTGGGTTTTGCTCTATTTTGCAAGTGGTTGGGCAAGGAATTCAGTTAAATTGGTCTGTTCTCGCGGGGGGAACCGCGAATACAGGGTCTTCATTGCCGGAAGTTTGTTCAGGCTGCACTCAATTCTGAGGCTGATTGCACAAGCAGTCCGGACACATAGTCCATGAACGACACCCAGGCTTCAACGACAAAGGCTTCGTCACCTATGCGCCATACCATCACCGGAGACTTGTGAAATATCGTCCTTGATACGGTCCCGACGGGAAACGTATCAATCGAAAAATCGACGAAAATCCCCGTGTTCAGCAACCAGGCTGCCCTTTGTCCACTCACGATAATTGCCTCGGAACGTTCTGAGACATCAACGAGCGAGTGAGGTTCGGCCCCGAGTTTCCCTTCAATATCGGAAACTACAGACTGAGAAGTGTTCTCCGGTGCGAATAGCGTCCATTCATCAGGGCCCATCCAAAGGGCTGCGCGTTTGTCCGCGGTAGCAGAACTCAAAGGCAGGACCGGCAGGTCAACACCAAAGGCAGATCCAGCGGCCTTTAGCGATGCTTCCCGCAAGCGGAGCGATAACCGCGTGAGCGGGGCCGCCTTGAGAATCGAAACCTCATTGATGCTGAGCAGGGGAGGTTCTCCGGCGTCCGGCGTGATGAGGTCGCTTGCCATTAGGTCAGACATTGAGCCGTGCTCCTTCCTTGTCATAGAACACCGGTCCGGTGACTTCTACCGGTATGCTGCCGTCTGGCATGGGCACGTAAAGGGTTTTGCCTTCGAGGGCATGACCGTTTTTGACAATCGCAAGTGCAATGCTTCTGTCGAGCGCTGGACTGAAATAAGAGGAGGTTACGTGACCATCGGCCGGTGTCCCGATTGCCGGGTTCTCGGCTGTGGTAATTTGAGCCCCTTCTTCGAGCTTAACTTTGGGATCCTTGGTCAAAAGGCCGACAAACTGCTTGCGATTGTCAGCAACAAGGTCGGGTCTATCAAGACCGCGCTTGCCGACGAAGTCTGCTTTTTTCTTGCCGATTGCC
Source organism: uncultured Roseibium sp. (assembly GCF_947499295.1). Taxonomy (GTDB): domain Bacteria; phylum Pseudomonadota; class Alphaproteobacteria; order Rhizobiales; family Stappiaceae; genus Roseibium. The sequence goes on along the minus strand of NZ_CANMNP010000019.1, from coordinate 80,520 downwards.
CAGCTCATACCGGCATCTTGTGGTGTCACGGTACCGTCTGTGTCCTGACCGACGATAATATAGCCCTTTTCTGCACGAAGAACGTGCATGCTTTCGGTTCCGTATGCCGTGCCGCCAAATTTCTCAATTTCCTTGGCCAGTGTTTCCCACATCATTTTGCCATGGCGCCGGGAAACGTTGATTTCAAAGCCGAGTTCTCCAGTGAATGAAATTCGGAACAAACGACAAGGAACGCCGCAGAATGTTGCCTCTTTAACGCTCATATGAGGCAGGGCATCCGCAGAAAGGTCAACACCCTCCATAAAAGGTGCCAGGACGTCGCGCGCTTTTGGTCCTTGCAAAGCTGCAACAGCGTATTGCTCAGTGGTGGAGGTGATCCACACATCCAGTTCCGGCCATTCTGTCTGCAGATAGTCTTCCATTGTGGCAAACACGCTTGGCGCTCCGCCAGTCGTCGTGGTGACGTGAAAACGATCTTCCGCCAGACGGCCAATGACACCGTCATCTGTAATGAAACCGGCATCATTCAACAACAGACCGTAGCGGCAACGTCCCGGCGCCAGTTTCTTCCAGGGATTGGTATACAACCGCTCCAGGAACTCGGCTGCATCCGGACCGACCACCTCGATCTTGCCGAGGGTTGATGCATCAAAGAGGCCAACGCTTTCGCGAACCGTTTTGCATTCACGTGCGACGGCTGCGTGCATGTCTTCACCATTTTTGGGGAAGTACCAGGTGCGTTTCCACTGGCCAACATCTTCAAAAACGCCGCCATTCTCAACCACCCAATCGTGGGACGGTGTCTTGCGAACTGGATCGAAATAGTCACCGCGCGCAACACCTGCAAAGAGGCCGAAAGTCGTCGGCGTGTATGGCAGGCGGAATGTTGTCAAACCTACATCAGTTACGGGGCGGTCCAGCGAATCCGACGCAATTTGCAACGCATTCATGTTGGACAAACGACCCTGGTCGGTCGCCATGCCGGTTGTCGTGTAGCGTTTGATATGTTCGATGGATTGCATGCCTTCACGCACGGCCAGCTTGACGTCCTTTGCCGTAACGTCGTTTTGATAGTCGACAAATGCCTTGACGCGCGACGCATTTCGATCGTGAGGGAGCGCTCCGAGCGTTCCACCCGTTCCGGCTTCACCCCCGGTGGCGGTTGCATAAGACACCTTTGCGGATTTGCCAATGGCGGCCTTGGCAGCTTCTTCTCCGGCAGCATATCCGTCTTCCAGAACCTCTTGAAGGCCATAAAGTCCCTTGGAAGCACCCGCTGAGCGCTCTCGTTGAACTGAAGCCCCTGGAATGTAGGCACCTTTGTCTGAATCCCAGACCACCTTGCCGCGAGACTGTGAGTAGAGACTGACAGTTGGTGTCCAGCCACCGGACATCAGCAAGGCGTCACAGGAAATCTGACCTCCGGAGGCGACATTTCCCGATGTCATCATGCGCCCGAGCAACGCTGCCTTGACCCGTTTCCGGCCAAGTGTGCCGGTTACCATGCATCCCGCCTCGACGCGAATTCCTCGCGCTTTGGCAATTGCCATCAGGTTCTCAGGCGGGGTTTCGCGCAAGTCCACGATGCCGGCAACTTCAACGCCATGGTCAGCGAGATCGAAAGCGGTTTGCCAGGCTGTGTCGCAAGCTGCCGCCACCAGAACCTTGTGCCCAACCTTGACGCCATACCGGTTCAGGTAGGTTCGTCCGGCTTCCGCGAGCATGATGCCCGGTCGATCATTTTCAGGAAAGATCATGGGGCGCTCGATCGCACCCGAAGCGATCACCACTTCCTTGGCGCGTACCTGCCACAGGCGTTCACGCGGCAGTTTGGGATCAGGATTGGGCAGGTGCTCCGTGACGCGTTCTGCAAGGGCCAGATAATTATGGGCGAAGTAGCCGAAAGCTGTCGTGCGCGGCAGGAGCGTGACATTGTCCATCTGCTCAAGCTTGTTGATTGTTTCAGCTATCCACTCCGACGGGTCCTTTCCGTCGATGCTTGCACTGACTTCGCTGAGCAGTGACCCGCCAAATTCGGATTGCTCATCACAGAGAATGACTTTAGCGCCGGTCTCAGAGGCAGCAAGTGCTGCGGCAAGGCCGGCAGGACCGGATCCGGCGATCAAAACATCACAATGGGCGTAAATGTTGCCGTAAGTGTCCTGGTCAGGCGTCTTTGGTGGTTTGCCAAGACCGGCCGCGGCGCGGATGACGGGCTCATAAACGCGATCCCAGAACGCCTTCGGCCACATAAAGGTCTTGTAGTAGAAGCCAGCCGGGAAAAGTGGCGATAGCAGGTCGTTTACGGCTCCCACGTCAAAGCCGAGTGATGGAAACCGGTTCTGAGAGATGGCCTCCAGACCCTGATAGAGTTCCACCTGGGTCGCTCGCAGGTTCGGCGTCTGGTCTCCGTGCCGGTAAATGCCGACCAAAGCATTCGGTTCCTCCGAGCCGGACGTCACGATGCCGCGTGGCCGGTGATATTTGAAGGAACGGCCAACCAGGTGCACACCGTTGGCAAGAAGCGCCGAAGCGAGCGTATCGCCCTGGTGCCCCTGGAGTTCCTCACCGTCAAAGGTAAAGGTCAATTGTTCGGTCCGGTTTATCCGGCCACCTTTTTCCGTACGGAAGGGCTGGCTCATTTGCCGGCCTCCTTGGCAAGAGCTTCAAGGTCCGGCATCGGTTCACCGGCCTTGTAAAATTTAAGAAAATTGTCGCTGACAGTATCTCGCACGGCGTTGAAAAATCGGCCGCATCCGTGAATATGCCGCCAACGTTCGGCATATATGCCTTTGGTGTTGGAGCGCATGTAGAGGTAGTGGACCCAGTCTTCGTCACTGGTCTGCGAAGGGTCGGACGGACGGGCGATATGGGCTTCTCCGCGACAGGAAAACTCCGTTTCCGCGCGTTCCACTTTGCAATAGGGGCAGTAAACCAGCAGCATCTCGAAATTCCCCTTAGTGCGCCACGGCAGCCGCAGCCGCCTCGTCAATCAGGCGGCCGGTACGGAAACGGTCAATCGTGAAGGCCGCGTTGATCGGATGCGGCTCGTCCTTGGCAATGGTGTGCGCAAAGACATGCCCTGAGCCGGGCGTTGCCTTGAAGCCGCCGGTGCCCCAGCCGCAGTTCACATAAAGCCCGGGAACTGGTGTCTTGGACAGAATTGGGGAACGGTCGGGCGTGACATCAACGATACCGCCCCAATTCCGGAGCATGCGCATACGCCTGAAGTGCGGAAACAGTTCGCAGATCGCGTCGATCGTATGATTGCTAATGTGGATACCGCCCGTCTGCGAATAGGAAATGAACTGATCGGTTCCGGCGCCGATCACGAGCTCTCCCTTGTCTGACTGAGATATATACGCATGGATGGTGTTGGACATTACAACGCACGGGAAAGCCGGCTTTACCGGTTCAGAGACCAGGGCCTGTAGGGGGTAGGATTCGAGCGGAAGTCGAACGCCTGCCATTTCCATGACAACCGATGTGTGCCCTGCCGCGACGACGCCAACTTTCTTGGCTTTGATAAATCCCTTTGCTGTTTCCACGCCTTCAACCGCACCGTTTTGGTCACGTCGAATACCGGTTACTGCGCAGTTCTGAAGGATGTCGACACCAAGTGCATCCGCACCGCGTGCATAGCCCCAGGCAACGGCATCGTGCCGGGCGGTGCCACCAACCCGCTGAAGCGCCGCACCCATCACCGGATAGCGGATGTTTTTGGATATATTGAGAGGCGGACAGTATTCCTTGGCAGCTTCGGGCGACAGCCATTCATTTTGGACACCGGCCAACCGGTTTGCATGAATGTGTCTTTGGGAGACCTGCACATCGTGAACCGTGTGTGCCAGCATCATGACGCCGCGGGCTGAATACATCACGTTGTAGTTCAGTTCCTGCGACAAACCCTGCCATAGGTCAATTGCATGGTTATAGAGACCGGCGCTTTCTTCCCACAGATAGTTGGAACGCACGATTGTGGTGTTACGACCGGTATTTCCGCCACCAAGCCAGCCTTTTTCGACAACGGCGATGTTGCGAACGCCATGTTCCTTGGCCAGGTAGTACGCAGTTGCAAGACCATGTCCACCAGCTCCGACAATGACGACGTCATATTCGGATTTGGGTTCCGGATTGCGCCACTGCCGGCCCCAGTTCTGATGCGCGGAAAAGGCGTTCTTTGCCAATTCCAAGAAGGAATAACGCTTCATCAAACAGCGGCTCCGCACGTTGCGGCCGACATGCCTGTTCAGGCAGATACCAGCCCATTGTTTCAAACGCTTAAGGGTCGCAAAGCCCAAATCGGCTCGACCCACCCGTTGAGGGGCATATTCGCGATTGCGCTCTCACTTGCGTATAAGGTTTCGGTCGCAAGCTTGTCAGAAAGCGACATAGGTGTCGCATGCCTTGTAAGCAATTGCGAGCGGTGCGCAAAAACCTGCAAGTTTCTTGCCTTAAAGCCCAAGTCTCTATCGCTTTCCATAATCGTTTTTCTGACTGTTGATGCGCAATCAAAACATCTGATGCCGCATCGGTCCTTGCAATTGGGGCCTTGGAAGGTAACTCTCGCTTCAAATTATTGAAGTTAGGGAGTGCCATTCATGGAAGTTCGCGCAGCAGTCGCCGTTGGGGCCGGTAAACCTCTTGAAGTCACAACTGTGAATCTGGAGGGACCGCGCGCCTTCGAAGTGTTGGTTGAAGTGAAAGCCACCGGTATTTGCCACACGGACGAGTTCACGCTGTCAGGCGCTGATCCGGAAGGCTTGTTTCCTGCCATCTTGGGCCATGAAGGGGCTGGCGTCGTTGTCGAGGCCGGGCCTGGTGTGACCACCTTGAAACCGGGTGATCATGTGATCCCGCTTTATACGCCCGAGTGCCGGAGTTGCGAATACTGCCTCAATCCGAAAACCAATCTTTGTCAGGCAATTCGTTCTACACAGGGGCAGGGCCTCATGCCTGACGGCTCGTCTCGCTTCAAGACGCTCGATGGTGATCCGATCCTTCACTATATGGGCACGTCCACATTCGCTAACTACACGGTTGTGCCAGAGATCGCGCTTGCGAAAATCCGCCCTGACGCACCATTCGACAAGGTTTGCTATATCGGCTGCGGTGTCACGACCGGTATCGGCGCGGTCATCAACACGGCAAAGGTGGAAATAGGGTCACGAGCAATTGTGTTCGGCCTGGGCGGCATCGGTCTAAATGTCATTCAAGGTCTTCGCCTTGCGGGTGCCGATCAGATTGTCGGTGTCGATCTGAACGCTGAGAAAAAGGAAATGGCGGAACGATTCGGAATGACCGATTTCGTTAATCCGAGCGAGGTCGAAGAAGATCTTGTTCCTTATCTCGTCAATCTCACCAAGGGTGGTGCGGATTATACATTCGATGCAACAGGCAACGTGCAGGTCATGCGAACGGCGCTGGAAGCTGCGCACAAAGGCTGGGGCGAAAGCATTATCATCGGGGTGGCTCCGGCGGGGGCTGAAATATCAACCCGTCCGTTTCAACTGGTCACAGGCCGTGTTTGGAAGGGAACCGCGTTTGGCGGTGCTCGCGGGCGAACCGATGTTCCGAAGATCGTTGATTGGTACATGGACGGAAAAATCGAAATCGATCCAATGATCACGCACACAATGCCGCTTGACGACATCAACAAGGGCTTTGACCTGATGCATGCAGGGGAATCTATTCGTTCAGTCGTGATCTATTGATCCACGAAAAACTGAAAGCGGGTGTTGGCGCAAACGTTTCCTGGAGTGAGCCGCCGCCGGAAACACGGAGACCTGTCTCTGCAATGCCAACAGCTGCTTGCTCTACGCAAGATGTGTGACCGTTGCCTTCTGCCAGGTAGAAGGAACAAGTACGGATTTAAGTGTCTCGATGAAAACCATCTCTGAAAACAAGTCATTTGGCGGTGTGCAGGGCGTTTACAGCCACACGTCCGAAGCCACTGGCTGCGATATGACATTTGCTGTCTACATGCCGCCTCAAGCTGAAAGAGGTCCTGTACCCTGTCTTTGGTATCTCTCCGGTCTGACCTGCACCCATGAAAATGCAATGACCAAGGCTGGCCTGCAGGCGCATGCTGCCGAATTTGGTCTGGCGATTGTTTTTCCTGATACCAGCCCACGTGGCGATGATATCGCAAACGACGATGCTTACGATCTGGGGCAGGGGGCCGGCTTTTATGTAAACGCAAGCGAAACGCCCTGGAGCCCGCATTTCCAGATGGAAAAATATGTGGCGAGCGAACTACGGGACCTGGTCACCGAGCAATTCGGGATTTCGGTACACCATGGGATCACCGGGCATTCCATGGGCGGACACGGGGCTCTCACACTGGCAATGAAATACCCAGGTCACTTCCAGTCCGTTTCAGCATTCTCACCGATTGCAAATCCGACGCAATCAGAATGGGGGCGCAAGCAGTTGGACGCATATCTTGGCTCTGATGAAAGTCTCTGGGCTGCGCACGACGCAACCTTACTGCTCAAAGACATCGGTTGGAACAGTGATGTTCTGATCGATCAAGGTGGGGAGGACCAGTTCTTCGACCTTTTGAAACCGGATGCGTTGGTCAAAGCCTTGGTGGAAACCAAAACGGCACATCAGTATCGCCTTCAGGCCGGCTACGATCACTCGTATTATTTCGTGTCGACATTTGCACGGGATCACGTGGCTTGGCATGCCGAAAGGCTGACCAGCTAGGTCAAACGGCTGGTTTTGTGCCTTTCGGCATTTCCTTTTGCAAGCTCTTGCGCAAATGGTGTGCGCTCAAATGACTTTGGCAGTCTGAGTTCTCCCAACATGTACCATTCTTCGATGTTCTCCAGCACAATGGGTTCGAAGATGTCGTTGAGAGCTTGGACTGTGCTTCGAATGTCGTAGGCTTCTTCAGTTCCGATCCGTTCGACCGGCGGCAGTATGACCAATTTAAAGCGGGCAGGGCCTAACCTTGTCAGGTAGACCGGTACGATGGTTCCGCCACAGGAATTGGCGATCTTTGTTGCAACGACGGCATTGCCCTTTTCGGGTGGCTTGCGACCAAAAAACGGCAGATGAATCTGGTTCTCGCGCACCTCATCGATGAAGATTGTCATGGAGAACAGGCCGCTTCCCATCAATCTGTGCAGACGGTACGCGCTTCGTTGACCTGGCGGAAACAGGTATTGATTGCGTTCCTTGCGGATTGCGTGAACGATCTTGTTTTTAAAGCGGTTGGGCTCGGGCTGAAATGGTCCGATGCTTGGTCCGGACAGACCCTCATGGATTGCAGCAAAGACGGCTTCCCAGGTCGAAAGGTGCACCGATGTGAAGATCAATGGTCCGCCATGAGAACGGGCGGCTTCGAGATTTTCCACTCCTTCAACCTGAATGCGAGAGTTTTTCCATAACTTATTGACAATGCAAAATTCAGAGATCGTTCTGCCAATATTGATCCACCAGCGTTTCAAGCCAACTTGCCGTTGCCCGTCATTGGTCCACCGTCCATCGGTCAGGGCCGAGAAATTCCGCGCAATTCGTTGTGAAAAGATTTTGTGTCGATAGACCCAGCGAGACAATGGAACGAGCGACTGCCCAAAGCGAGAAACAAAGCCCGGCGGACAATGCTTGAGACATGCGTGAAAAGCATTGTTGAGACAGCCGTCAAAGGTATGCCGGAACCAGTAGAGCCTTGCGGTGGACCGCAAATCCGCTCTAGCGGCCGCAACGTCGCCAAATCGTGGTGCTTCCGGTTCCTTGCCAAGCGTTTCCGAAAATGGAATGTCTTCCAGCCGGACGGGCTTCATCATGACGATCGCGGATGCAGCGTCATGGGCAGGTTTTCACCAGGGCGAAGTGTCAGCCTTGCAACGGGCTGAACGTCGACACCTTCCTGAAGGCTCAGCGAAAAGTGCTGAGCCAAAATCGCAAGGCTCAAAATGGCTTCGGTCATCCCAAACTGAAGGCCTGCGCAGATCCTCGGACCGATGCTGAAGGGCACGTAGCCGTATTTGTTAGGCTTCTTGGCTTTCGGATCAATGAACCTGTCAGGATCAAACACATCCGGTTTCGACCAGAGAACAGGGCTCCGATGCATGAGCCAAGGAACAACCATGACCAGAGAACCCTTTGGAATAGGCTTGCCGCCAATGCTCGTGTCAGCCATTGCTTCGCGGGCAAGGATTGGAACCGGTGGATAAAGACGCAGCGTCTCCTCGATCACGGCCTTGGTATAGGGAAGGCTTGAAACATCCTGAAATGTCGGCGTGCGGCCAGCAAGAACAGTGTCGAGTTCCTTATGCAGCTTGTCTTGCACTGAAGGACATTGGGACAGCAGATACCAGGCCCAGGCCAGTGTGTTTGCCGTTGTCTCGTGTCCCGCCATGAATATCACGGCAGCTTCACTGCGAATGGCGTCCCGGCTTAGCGGTTTTCCATCGTCGTCACGCGCTTCCAACAGGCCGCCGATGACGGAAGTTTCTCCTTTTTCCTTCAAAGCTTCGTAACTGTCGATGATTTCGTCCAACACGGACATGATGCGTTCGATCGGCTTTTTGATCGCCCGCCCGCGCCGCCGCGGAAGCCATTCGGGGAGCCCGAACAACGAGAAAAGATCAATCTGATCGATGTGCCGCTGATAATCCGAAAATCCTTGAACAACCTCGGCTGCATAGCTCTTGCCGAGCTGACGTCCGAATATGGTCCTGCAAATGATTTCAGCCGTGAGATGCGCCATATCGGCGAGAGCGTCGATTTGCGCGCCATCGCCGGCTTTTTTCCATTCGTCGGACTTTTCCGTGATCGTGTCGATCATGATCGGCGCGAAACCTTTGACGCGGGACCCGTGAATGATGGGTGCCACGATTTTTCGGCGTTTCTTCCAGGTTTCGGTATCGCTGATGAAAAGGCCATCGCCGAGAAGAGGCTCAAGAGCGTGTCGCATCTGCGGGCTCTTGCGCTGCAAGACTTCGTGATTGCTTTGAAACGCTTCCCTGACGACGTCAGGTCTATTGCACACGACCAACTCTCTTGTGAAAATCTTTTTGCTTCGCAGCCTCCCTTGAAAGTCTTCAACGCCCCAGATCGAGAGGAAATTCCGCTTGGCCATGCCAATAAGTTTCCAGACCGGCGGCATTTTTTCGAAACGGAGCGGGTAGGGCGGAACAAAGTCTTCGGCCTGCGTTGCCTTGTTGGAAGGGGCAGCCTTTTGTTGGGCAGTCAATTGAGCAGTGGCGGTCACAAAACAGTCCCGGTTTCAGTCATCTAATGTGCAATAACTTAACTTGAGGCTTTTAATCAGTTGGGCTGAACACGTAAAGCGCTGAGCGCAAGTACAAGCCAACCGAAGAGGAGTGACATACCGCCTATTGGTGCTGCCATGTGAAACAATTTTTGTTCCATGAAAACACGCAATACAAGGTCTCCGCAGAACAACGAGAGACCGATGGCCATAAGCGCCACTGCTAAGGGTAGCAGCGGTGCTCTCCTGATCTGCGTCAATATGCCAACGCCAAGAATGATGGGGGCATGCGCAAGGAGCATCTGTGCTGCTGTCTGCAGAAGACTGGATTTAGCCGGCATGGACACGGCTTCAGCGTGCGCGGCCAAAGCCAGACACGCGACGCCAAAGCCACCTGCAATTCCACTGAAGACCAGACACAACCGTAACAAAAACTTTGTTGGGCCTCCATCCCGGAAGAGTGATCGTTCCCTCATGTTGTCAGCAGCCAAACTGAATACAGTGCGAGGATATGTGTGTGTTGTCGGTCAAGCTGCGAATCCACGTTTTTCCAAAAGGGCGTCTATTTTGGGTGTCCGGCCCCTGAAGGCAACATAAGCATCGGCAGGGTCTTGTTTGCCGCCCGAGGAATAGATGAACGACAGAAGCTTCCGCGAGACTTCCGGATCAAAAATATCTCCCGTCTCCTTAAACGCGTCGAATGCGTCCGCGTCCATGACCTCAGACCACATGTAGCTGTAGTAGCCTGCCGAGTATCCATCTCCCGAGAAGACGTGTTGGAAATGCGGAATGCGGTGCCGCATCGTTATCGCTCTTGGCATGCCGATTTTTGCAAGCCCGTCGGCTTCGAAGGACGAGGTTTCGACATCCTTTGGGTCTTCAACGAGATGGAGTTCAAGGTCCATCAGCGCAGATGCGGTATATTCAACTGTCGCAAAGCCTTGGTTGAAATTTGAAGCTGCCAATAGTTTGTCGAGAAGGTCCTTCGGCATTGCTTCACCGGTTTTGTAATGGACTGCGTATTTCGACAAGATTTCGGGCTCGGACAACCAGTGCTCGTAGAGTTGCGACGGCAATTCGACAAAATCTCGCGCGACGCTGGTTCCGGAAATCATCGGGTAGGTGACATCGGACAGCAGGCCGTGAAGGGCATGGCCGAATTCGTGGAAAAGTGTTCTGGCATCGTCAAAGGTGAGCAGAGATGCCTCATCCGCCGCACCTTTGGAAAAATTCATGACGTTGACGATGATGGGCGCAATGTCGCCACCGAGCTTTTGTTGCTTGCGGAACGCGCTCATCCAGGCACCGGATCGTTTCGAAGGACGCGCAAAATAGTCACCAAGAAACAATCCCGCATGCTTGCCGTTGCGATCCAACACTTCAAACACTCTGACGTCAGGATGATAGACCGGCAGTCCTGACAGCTCCCTGAAGGAAAGGCCGAACAATCGCTCCGCGGTCGCGAAAGCTGCCTGGATCATGTTTTCCAGTTGCAGATATGGTTTTAGGATCGCCTCATCGAGGTCGTGCTCGGCTTTGCGCACTTTCTCGGTGTAAAAGCGCCAGTCCCATGCTTCTATTTCGTGATTGTTGCCCGTACTTCGCGCCATTTCGGCCAGCTTTGCTTCCTCTTCGCGCGCCTGCGAAACAGCTGGTTCCCAGACCTTCGTCAGCAATTCACGGACATTTTCCGGTGTCTTTGCCATCGTGTCATCCAGTTTGAAGGCTGCAAAGTTTTCGTAGCCCAGCATGCGGGCTTTTTCCGCCCTCAATGCAAGCGTTTCCTTGATGATGTCCCGGTTGTCGGTCTGACCACCGTTCTCTCCGCGTGACGTCCATCCTTTGAAAGCCTCTTCACGAAGGCGTCTGTTGGTTGAAAACTGCAAGAACGGTTCGATTGAAGAGCGGGAAAGCGTGATGACGTGCTTGCCGTCGAGGCTTCTTTCCTTTGCCGCTTCTGCAGCTGCGTTCAACAGAAAGTCAGGTAAGCCGGCTCTGTCTTCCTCGCTCTCCAGGACGAGTTGAAAATCAGATTCGTCTTTGAGGACATTTTGAGAGAACCCGGTTCCCAGTGTCGCTAACCGTTGAGAGATTTCGGCCATACGCTCCTTGCCGGGTTCATCCAGTCCGGCACCGGCTCTCTGGAACATCGTTCGATAACGTTCCAGAACTCTCGCGTCTTCGGCATTTAGGTCAAGTGTTGTCCGCTGATCCCAAAGTGAGGCAATTCGATTGTAAAGCTTGGCGTTCAAAAGGGTTTCAGAGCTGTGTTTGGCAAGCTTTGGAGCAACGTCTCGTTCGATGGCCTGAATGTCTTTGTTTGTGTGTGCACCGGTGAGGTTGAAAAACGTCTGAGCAACCCTTGTGAGGTCCTTGCCGGCCTGTTCCAGAGCAACAATCGTATTTTCGAATGTCGGAGACGCCTCCTGATCGGCAATCGTTTTGACTTCGATTGTCGCTTGCGCCATTGCGTGATCGAAGGCCTCTTTGAAATGTTCGGGCTTGATGTCACCGAAAGGCGGCAGTTTGAATGGAGTGTTCCAATCGGCAATCAGCGGGTTATCGGTCATTGATTTCCTCAAAGGGGCAATTGGTGTGGCCTGATCGAGATATGGCGCAGAAAATGCAACCTTCCAAGTGTTTATCAGAGGAATAGAAGCTGATGCATCAGTCGTCACGGCAGCATGGCAAAGACGCCAGCGACCAGAAGAGCGCCCGAATAGAGAACAATCACGGGCTTTCTATGCCGGGCAACTTCCTTGCGCCGAGCCTCTGTGACGCCAACGTAAAGTCCAACTAGTGCCGGTACAGATAGCAAATGAATGGGACTGAAGGATCCCCGTAGACGAATGTCATAGATAAGAAAGCCTGAAAGAGCCGTCCAATGCATGAGCGCGCACTACAGATGGCCAAGCTGTTTGGGACGCAGTGTGCGCTTGGGCGCGCAAGTTTGGACAGTGCCGATAGCAAAGGCAGCATTTGTAGCAAATGCATGACATCCAATGAGCCAACCTGCATCCAGAATGGGAGGGATGTTCAGCGTGAACAGGACTTACCACATGCTTCGTGACGCTCGCACAGGCCACTCTGCATCGTATTTCGTGCCATCGAATGAGTGCCTGATCTCCTGCATGATCTGGCCCGGAGTAGGCAACTGATCTTTGGGAATGCGGACATCAGGGTTCCAAAGATCCGCACGCATAATGGCCCGTGCACACTGGAAATAAACCGTTTCGATGGTCACAACAATCACCGACCGCGGTTGTTTGTTCGCCTTTTCAAAGGAAGCCAAAAGGGTGGCTTCAACCGAGATGGCGGCCTGTCCGTTTACGCGAAGTACATTGTTCCAACCGGGTATCATGAACATCAGCGAGATCCGGGGGTCGCGTATGATATTGCGAAGGGAATCGATGCGATTGTTGCCGCGGCGGTCAGGCAAATGCAGTGTTTTCTCATTCTCGACCCGAACAACACTTCCTTCATCTCCGCGCGGTGAACAATCCAGGCCTTCAGGACCACAGGTGGTCAGGGCGCAAAATGGCGAGGCTTCGATGATCTGTCGGTAGGCCGGACTTAGGTGATCGATTTCTTTGATAGTTGATGCTTCTCCCACGGTTCCATAGTGCTCGTGAAGCGCGTCCAGAGACGTCAGAAGGGTCATCTTGAGGGTGTCCAGATAGGTAGATTCGAAAAATGCGGTGTGCGTACGAACCTTATCGATTGAGTGCCTTTTCCGTCAAATGCCTGTTGTCGGTCCTGAACTTGGTTTTGCATCTAAAACTTTGGTCTAACTGATTGAGTAGATAAAGAGATTGACCATTACGTCAAAGTAATATTGCGGTGCCATATAGTTCTTTAGAAAACCGCTGGGTTTGCTAGGTGAAAACGATGCTGCAGTGCGATATATTTAGTGGTGCTTTCCAGTACTTTTCCGCGAATACTTCGAAAGTCTAATGACTTAACTGATGGGCACGCGTCGATAGTCGTATTGCTGACCGGTATTGGACTTTTCTACAGTTGCCACAGCTTGCAGTTTTGGCGCAGAGGATCCGGAACTCCGGACGGGGAACGGGCCAGGATTGCTTGCCGCTGTACAGCTATTCGCAGGCGTATCCGAGGTGGGTGCGCCGTGCCTTTCTGGGAGGAAAGTATGAGTTTTATTCGTAAACCGCTTAACCGCCGTTCTATCCTGCGCGCAGGCGCATTGGGTGGTGCTGCGTTGGCAACCCCGACCATTTTTACAAGCAGGGCTTGGTCCGCCGGCTATCTGAACGAGCCGACCGGTTCAACTGTCACACTTGGTTTCAACGTCCCGCAGACCGGCCCATATGCAGATGAGGGCGCGGATGAACTGCGGGCCTATCAGTTGGCCGTCGAGCATCTGAACGGTGAAGGTGATGGCGGAATGCTGTCCACGTTCTCGTCCAAGGCTCTTAAAGGCAATGGTATTCTTGGAAAAAAGGTGGAATTCGTCACCGGGGACACGCAGACCAAGTCTGATGCTGCTCGCGCGTCGGCGAAATCAATGATCGAAAAAGACGGCGCCATCATGATTACGGGTGGGTCCTCTTCCGGCGTGGCCGTTGCCGTTCAGGCACTGTGTCAGGAAGCTGGTGTTATTTTCATGGCTGGCCTGACCCACTCGAACGACACGACGGGTAAGGACAAGCGGGCAAACGGTTTCCGCCACTTCTTCAACTCATACATGTCCGGCGCGGCACTGGCTCCGGTGCTGAAGAATGCCTATGGCGCTGACCGTAAGGCCTATCACCTGACGGCTGACTATAACTGGGGTTACACCACAGAACAGGCCGTGAAAGAATCGACCGAAGCTCTGGGTTGGGAAACGGTTGAAACCGTCAAAACACCATTGGCTGCGACCGATTTCTCCGCCTACATCACTCCGGTTCTTCAGTCCGATGCTGACGTGCTCGTGTTGAACCACTACGGCGGCAACATGGTGAACTCGCTGACCAACGCGGTTCAGTTCGGCCTTCGCGACAAACTCGTCAACGGAAAGAACTTTGAAATCATCGTTCCGTTGTATTCACGTCTGATGGCTAAAGGCGCGGGCGCGAACGTTAAAGGGATCTTCGGTTCCACAAACTGGCACTGGTCACTTCAGGATGAAGGCTCCAAGGCGTTCGTTAAATCCTTCGGCCAGAAATACGGCTTCCCGCCAAGCCAGGCAGCACACACGACTTACGTGCAGGCGATTCTTTATGCCGATGCATGTGAGCGTGCTGGAACGTTCAATCCTTGCGGCGTTGTTGAAGCTCTGGAAGGCTTTGAGTTCGACGGCCTTGGAAACGGTAAAACTCTTTACCGTGCAGAAGACCATCAGTGCTTCAAAGACGTTCTCGTCGTGAAGGGTAAGGAAAACCCAACTTCAGAGTTCGACCTTCTTGAAATCGTCGAAGTTACTCCGGTTGAGCAGGTCACTTACGCACCTGATCATCCGCAGTTCGCGGGCGGTGCTCTCGGCACTTGTAACCCGGGCGCTTAATACACCTAAAACTGACAGGCAGGGCGGTGAACCGCCCTGCCTGATCCTTTAAACACCGCGCGGTTGGGGGCAGGTCCACACGCGCTTAGGATCCGAGCGAAGAGCGATGGACGCGATACTTCTTCAAATTCTGAACGGGCTCGACAAAGGCTCTGCCTATGCGCTGATTGCGCTGGGGCTGACACTGATTTTCGGCACACTTGGCGTGGTCAATTTTGCGCATGGTGCCCTTTTCATGATCGGGGCCTTCTGTGCTGTCACACTCAACCGTCTGCTGAGCCTTTCGTTCACGACCATCGATCCGGAAAGAACCGATTTTCTCGGTAATCCGCTGAAAGTGGAAACGCCCTACGTCGAAACCTGGTTCGGACCCGAAACCGGGGCTGCCATCATTGACTGGTCGGTACCACTGGCAATCCTCTTCTCCATACCGATCATGGCACTGGTCGGGCTGTTCATGGAACGGGGGCTGATCAAGTATTTCTACAAACGTCCGCACGCTGACCAAATCCTCGTGACCTTCGGTCTTGCGATCGTTCTTCAGGAAATCATCAAGTATTTCTATGGCGCAAACCCGATCCCAACTCCGGCTCCAGACGCCTTTTCTGGCAGCTTCGACTTCGGTGTCTTGCTCGGCCTCGATCCCAATCTGATCATTTATCCCTATTGGCGGATCGTCTATTTCCTCTTCGCTGCCGGTATCATCAGTGCTGTTTTTGCCTTTTTGCAGTTCACGACGTTCGGAATGGTTGTCAGGGCAGGGATGGCAGACCGTCAGACAGTTGGCCTTCTGGGGATCAATATCGATAAGCGCTTTACTTTCATGTTTGCGCTGGCTGCGGTTGTCGCCGGCCTCGCGGGCGTCATGTACGCCCCGATCAATTCGCCCAACTACCACATGGGCATGGACTTCCTGGTCCTGAGTTTTGTCGTGGTTGTTGTCGGAGGCATGGGGTCGCTGCCAGGCGCTGTTCTGGCTGGTTTCCTCCTCGGCATTCTGGAGAGCTTTGCGTCAATGGCTCAGGTCGTCGCGCTGCTGCCAGGCATCAACCAGATCATCATCTATCTCGTCGCCATCGTAATCCTTCTGACCCGTCCTCGCGGTCTGATGGGGCGCAAAGGCGTCATGGAGAGCTAAGTCATGTTGGGATTGAATAAAAAAGACACCTACATGTTCCTGCTTGTCCTGGCTCTCGTGGTTTTTGCACCTTTCTTGCTGAACCCGTTTCCAGAGAACTCGGAACTGGCCCAGTTTAATGCCGGGTATCCGGATCTGATGCAGCGTTTCCTGATCTTCGGGATCTTCGCAATCGGCTTCAACATTCTCTTCGGTCTGACCGGCTATCTCAGCTTTGGCCATGCAGCATTCCTCGGCGTCGGCTCTTATGCTGGTGTGTGGATGATGAAACTGCTCACGATGAACGTCATTCCGGCAATCTTCATGTCGGTTGTCTTTGCCGGTCTGTTCTCTTTGCTGGTTGGTTACATCTCGCTTCGGCGTTCAGGGATCTATTTCTCGATCTTGACGCTGGCATTCGCGCAGATGTCGTTCTCGTTGGCTTATTCCGTGTTGACGCCGATCACGAACGGCGAAACCGGCCTCCAGCTGGCGCTGGACGACCCCCGGGTCATTGGCGTCAGTCAGGTCGACGGCTCTATTCCGCCTGCGAACTTTTTCGGTATGCCGATGCGGGAAAGCTTCGAAATGTCGATGGGTGGATGGCTCTTCACATTCAACGCTGGTTATTACCTGTGTGCCGTGGTCATGATGATTGCCTTCTACATCGCAATCCGGATCTTCCGTTCTCCGTTTGGCATGATGCTGCGCGCGGTGAAGTCCAACCAACAACGGATGAATTTCACCGGTTTGAACAGCAAGCCTTACACTCTGGCAGCGTTCGTGATTTCAGGCATGTATGCAGGATTGGCCGGCGGTTTGATGGTCGCGATGGATCCACTCGCAGGCGCAGAGCGCATGCAATGGACGGCCTCGGGTGAAGTTGTACTTATGACGATCCTGGGAGGCGCAGGTACCCTGATCGGGCCCGTACTTGGAGCCGGTTTCATCAAGTATTGTGAAAACATCTTCTCCAAGATCAACGACAACATCCTCTATGACTGGTTTGCAGCGTTGCCGGACGGACTGGCAGATGCTCTGGTGTTCATCATCCACCCATTCATCGGTAAGGGCTGGCACCTTACCCTCGGCATCATGTTCATGCTGATCGTGATTTTCCTGCCGGGTGGCATCATGGAAGGCATGGAGCGGATCGGACGTCTTTTCAAGCGGCGCAAGCCGCCTTCGCAAGACAAGTCTGCGCCTCAGGCATCCGCAGCCCCTGCAGAATAAGGTGAACTGATATGGAAATCCTACGCGTCGAGGGTGTGAACAAGTCGTTCGGCGGACTGCGGGCCCTCAACAATGTGAACTTCTCTGTTGAAGAAGGGACGGTTCACGCCATTATCGGCCCGAATGGAGCCGGCAAGTCGACCTTTCTGAACTGTATGATTGGCCGGCTGGCCCCGGACACCGGAACCGTGATGTTCGGCGACATATCACTAACCGGTATGAAGCCTCACGAAATCAATCAGATCGGAGTTTCACGTGTTTTTCAGACGCCGGAAATTTTCGATGATCTGACTTTGCTTGAAAACATCATGATCCCGGCGCTGGCAAAGCGCGACGGCGAATTTGCCCTTCATGCGTTCGCCCGCGTCGATCAGGACGCGGAAATTCATGACAGGGCGATGCACATGCTTGAAGATGTCGGCCTTGAAGACAAAAGGGCAGTGACTGCGAGCTCGTTGTCACGCGGTGACAAACGCCGCCTGGAATTGGCGATGTGCCTTTCCCAGGATCCAAAGCTACTTCTGCTTGACGAGCCGACAGCGGGAATGTCACGCGCAGACACCAACAACACCATTGATCTTCTCAAACGCATCGGCGACCGTGGCATCACCAAGGTAGTGATCGAGCACGACATGCACGTTGTGTTTTCGCTGGCAGAAAAGGTAACTGTACTTGCTCAGGGCACTATTATTGCTGAAGGCAAGCCAGAAGACATCAAGGGCGATCCGCGCGTTCAGGAAGCCTATCTCGGAGGAGCGCATCTGTGACCCTACTTGACGATCAGTTTGCCGGAAAACAAGCACCTGGCATCAAGCCCAAGAAAGCGACAGGTGCTGCACCGGCATATTTCTCTGCGTGGGACTTGCACGCCTATTACGGTGAGAGCTACATCGTGCAAGGCGTGGGGTTTGATGTCCGCGAAGGCGAGATCCTGGCGCTTCTCGGGCGCAACGGTGCCGGAAAAACGTCTACACTGCGGACAATTGCCCGCATGGACGATCCACAACTGACCCATGGCGAGGTTTGGCTCGATCATAAACCGCTGCACGAAATGAAAAGTTTTGAGGCAGCACGTTGTGGTGTCGGGCTTGTGCCGGAAGATCGGCGCATCATTCCCGGTTTGACCGTTCAGGAAAATCTGGAACTGTCCCAGATCGCGGAACCCAAAGGTTGGTCTATCGAGCGGATTTACGAACACTTCCCGCGTCTGGCCGAGCGGCGGTCGCAGGAGGCCGTAACAATGTCGGGTGGGGAGCAGCAAATGCTTGCTGTGGCCCGTATTCTTGCCCGGGACATCAAACTGCTGCTTCTTGATGAACCTTACGAAGGGTTGGCGCCGGTGATCGTTCAGGAGATTGAGCGGATCCTGGAGGGCGTGAAAGAGCTTGGCATGACGACCATTATCGTCGAGCAAAACGCAATTGCGGCTCTTCACCTTGCAGACCGTGCCGTCATTCTTGATATGGGCGAAGTGGTGTTCGACGGGTCTGCACAGGAAGTGCTCGACAACGCAGAACTGCGACAGGAATACCTCGCCATTTAATGGCAACATCATCGAACTGCCAAACCGGCGCTTTGCGCCGGTTTTTTTTGTATGAAGATTAGCCACTCGGCCTTGCGTATTGCAGCTGACATTGCGAGCAGCCTATAGTCGACTGCTGTTTCCAATCTCTGGTCCCGGGGGCGTGACCTTGCTGAAGTCCGAAATGCCAAGTCTGGCCGGGTTTCTCCTTTTTGCTGCATTTGCGTATCTGGGAGGTTTCTTGAAACCCGACGACATCGGCGTTGGTCCGTCGCTGTTGCTGCTGGCTCTGATCTTTGTCGTGGTCATGTGGTGCGCGTTTTCTGTTGTACGGCATGCCGAATGCCTTGCCACGTTGCTGGGAGAGCCCTACGGAACACTCATACTGACCCTGGCTGTTATCGGCATTGAGGTGGCCCTTATCGTCGCGATCATGTTGTCGGGCGATGCGGCGCCGACCATGGCACGAGACACAATGTTCTCGGTCGTGATGATCGTTATGAACGGATTGATAGGGATTTGCCTTCTGGTGGGCGGATTGCAACACAAGAACCAGTCCTACAATCTTGAAGGCGCGAAGGCGTTTTTGTCGGTTCTTGTTCCACTTGCCATATTTGCGCTTGTCCTGCCACGCTTTACGCACTCGGCGCCAGGCGGCGAGCTTTCTCCGCTCCAGGCAGGGTTTGAGGTGGTCATGTCATTGATGTTGTATGGCGTGTTTCTGGCGATCCAGACAGTCACTCACAGCGACATTTTTCGTCAACCGGACGCATTAGAGGATGGTGATCACGGCCATCATGGGATCGTGGTTCGCTCGATGCCGTTTCATATCGTCGGTCTTCTAGGGGCTTTGCTACCGATTATCTTGCTGTCCAAGAAGCTGGCGCTCTATGTCGAATTCGGGATTGACGGCCTTGGTGCACCAATCGCGCTGAGCGGATTTATTGTTGCTGCCCTCGTGTTGATGCCGGAAGGCCTAAGTGCACTACAGGCGGCAAAAGAGAACATGCTGCAAAGAGCAGTCAATATCTGTCTCGGCTCTGCTGTGGCGACCATCGGACTGACTGTCCCCGCGGTTCTTTTTGTCGGCTACTACACTGGTCACACCGTCGAGCTCGGCCTGGAGTCGGCCGAAATCGTACTCCTCTCACTGACACTGTTCGTCAGCTTGCTGACATTCGGCAGTCGAACCACCAACTATCTACTCGGGGCGGTTCATCTTGCGCTCTTTGCAGCATATGTGATGATGATCTTCGATTTATCGTGAGAGTATTCTGCTTTTGTCTTTGAAAAGATAGTTCTTGGTCCGGGTCGGCGAATATGTTTTGTTCCTCTAGGTATTAACCACACTATTGATTGACAACAGATGCTGCTGCTGAACGAAGACCAGACGCGTGATGCGCTTCCATTTCCGGATTTGATAGACGCCCTTGCAGAGATTTTTCGAACCGGTTGCAAGATGCCGACCAGGCATCATCACGACATGGAAATACCGGGTGAGCCTGATGCGACTCTCTTGCTGATGCCAGCCTGGCTGCCGGGCAAATATGCAGGGGTGAAAGTCGCGACCGTTGTTCCGGGTAACTCCGAGCGGTCGCTGCCTGCGGTTTCCGCACAGTATCTGCTTTCCGATGCAGGGACTGGTGAAATGCTGGCCCTGATCGATGGTGGTGAGCTCACCGCGCGTCGAACGGCGGCTGCTTCCGCGTTGGCAGCGCGCTATCTGGCACGTTCAGACGCACGTCACCTGCTTTTGCTTGGGACGGGACGGCTTGTTCCCAATTTGATCGCAGCTCACATGGCCATCCGCTCGATAGAGGAAGTTACGATCTGGGGGCGCTCGAAGGCGAAAGCGAGTGAGCTTGCAACGGAACTGCAGTCAACCTTTCCCATCAGGATCAATGCAGCTGATAGTCTGACTGAAGCGCTTGGGCAGGCTGATATCATCAGTGCGGCAACCCTTTCTTCAGAACCCTTGATAAAGGGAAAGGCCCTGAAACCCGGCGCGCATGTTGATCTGGTCGGGGCTTTCAAGCCAACCATGCGGGAAAGCGATGACGATCTTATCAAAAGAGCGGAAATTTTTGTCGACACAAGGGATGGGTGTTTGACTGAAGGTGGCGACATTGTCCAACCGCTCAAGGCCGGACTGATATCGCGTGATGACATTCGTGCGGATCTTTATGATCTTTGTAGAACCGATCATCCGGGTCGGAAATCAGACGACGCGATCACGATGTTCAAATCGGTCGGCGCGGCATTGGAAGATTTGGCCGGCGCCATGCTTGCCTATCGAAATGTCGAGCACTGAGTTCGGGCTCAATGCTCCAAGAGACTATTAGCCAAGTTCGAAGGTGGTTATTCCGAACATTTGGTCCAATGGCAGCTCCGGCGCTTTTCCCCGATACATCCGAAAGGTTTCGAATTCTGGAGACAACTCGTATTTTTCCGCGAGCAGAAGAGCAGCAGCATTCGGTTCGGGCGTATCCAGTATGACGAATTGTCCTTTAACCTGGCCTGCCAGAGTCCTGAACAAAGTGTCCGCAATCTCCGGTGTATCAGCGAACAGAGGACCGATTTTGAAGCCTTCGTGGCATTGACGGATAACGCCATAGCCCATCACGATACCGTCTTCCACAAAAGCGAAACCTCTTCGAGTCTCGCTCATGGGATCTGTCCAGCGCTTCAGAAAGTCTTCGCGTTCGGCCGGAAAAAAGCGTTGGTCGTAGTCCCGGATCGATGAAAAAACACCACGACCGAGAGGTGCAATACGCGGATCCATGGGAGTGTCACAAGTGGATGTCCCTATTTGGCGGATGTTCCGGTAGATGGATTTGAACCCGTGTTCTGCGTAGCTTGCGGTCTGTTCATTGACAGCATCAAGCCCTATTACGCGGGCATCCAGATATGACATTGCATGATGCCAGATTTGATGGCCGTAGCCTTTTGTCCTGAATTCACGTTTGCAAATGTAAAGGCCAATAAAACCATACCCGGTTCCGTATCGAACGCCGGAGATAACGTTGACGAGCTTGCCGTCGATTTCGCCAACGAAATAGCCAGTCGGGTCTGCGGAAAAGAACGCCGGTCCGTCTTCCAAGCCAGGGTTCCAGCCTTCCTCCATGGCCATTGTGAGGGGGATTTGGATCTCGTTTTCGGTCAATTGGCGGACTTGGAGTTCAGTGGTCATGGAAAATCCGGATGTCCTTATTTGTGATTTGTCACAACCTAGAATGACTCGGTTTGAATGAAAATCATCAGGTCAACAATTGAAATGGAAAAATGAAAACTGCTTTTGCACCCTAGGCTTGGCTTGCTTCCGAGCGGCAAGTGTGCATCACTTTACGCAAGGGCATACAGTCGTGGGGCGCTGATCGTATCGGCAAGATCGATCTCCTTGTGAGGTTTGTCACAGTCTGACATCTGCTTGAGCGCTAAAGTATCGTCGAGGTTACAGCGCTGAGGACGTAATGCAAAATCGGAAATCGCATCCAATCGTGCTCTGGTCCGCCGGACCAAAAGCTCCAAAACCACTTGCCAGGCTTCGCAGGGCTGTTCGGATCGGATTGATCAGCCTTCCGCTTGGGCTTGCTTTGCCCGGGCAATACGCACTTGCTGCACCTACGCCCGAAGATGGCCGAAGGGTTGCGCTGGTCATCGGCAACCAGGACTATGAGTATGTCGAGCCGCTGGTGAACCCGATCAATGACACGCTCGCAATTTCAAAGGTGCTGCGTGAGGCCGATTTCGATGTCACGATCGGCAAGAATCTCAACAAGAAAGAGCTTGAGAAAGTCGTTCGGAGGTTTCTGCGTGAGCTGAAAGACGGCGATACGGCGCTGTTTTACTATTCCGGCCACGCGCTTCAGGTTGGCGAATCCAACTTCATTTTGCCGATCGATGCAAAACTCACTTCCGAATATGATTTGGAGTTTGAGAGTCTGAAGGTTTCGCATCTGCTAGATTACATGAAGGCGGCTTCAAGCCTGCAAATCGTGATGCTGGATGCCTGCCGTGACAATCCGTTTGAAATCGGTAGCCTGTTTTGGGGTGAAGAGGAGTATTCCCTCGGCAAGACGCGTGGGCTTAGGCGTATTCCCAACAAGCTTGGCGCATTCATTTCATACGCAACGCGTCCCGGTCAGGTTGCCTTTGACGGCGAGGGGCCCATGAGCCCTTTCACCACGTCTGTGGTTGGGCATGCCCTCAATCCCGCTCTGGAGATCAAGGATCTCATGACCAAGGTGCGGGATGAGGTCGTCAAAAAGACCGGTGGCCAGCAGATCCCTTACGAGGATTCTACGCTTGTCACGAATTTCTACTTCGTACCGCCAAAGCCGGAGCCCATCGTAACGGCGCATCACCGGGTAACGGTTTCTGCGGGCAAGGAGGCGGTTCCGTTGAGGATACCGGAACCAGTGCAACCCGAAGGCGGTAGTCTGCAGGCGACCTTGACACTCTCTCCAGAGAAGGGCGAATTGCGATTGCCTGGTGGCGCAGTCGTGTCTGAAGGCGACGTTATTGGCGCATCTGAATTGGCCAGTCTGGAATTTGTGCCCGCGCAGTCTGGTGCAGGTAACGTTGAACTGATCGGATATGAGGTCAAAGACCAGTGGGGCGGCACAGCCAACGCAATTGCCTCCATTACGGTTGCCCAGGCGATAGAGCCCGTAGACGACAATAAGGACCAGGAAGAACGCGCCGAGCGTCTGCGGGACTTGTTGGCCTGGCTGACGGATCAGGCAACGTCCGGTGCCGTCGATGCGGATATCGGAGTTGGACCGGTTAACATCTATCCGGAAGCCCCGGCAGATGGTCTGCCGGCAACCAGCGATTGGTTGAAAGTCGTTTCCGTTGATCCGGACCTGCAGCTTTCATCAGAAGGAAGGCTCCTTCAAAGCGGTGACAGATTTCCCGTTTCAGCCCTGCCAACGCTGACCGTGCGCCCACAGATTGGCAGTGAGACCGAGGCCGGAAAGTTTTCCTTAGAACTTCCTGCCGCCACCGGTCAGGCGACAACAATCACTCAGATTGTTCAACCGCGTGTCACTCAGTGCGATCAGTTGGCGACACAACCTTTCGATCTGCAGGCCGTTACAGAGGGCCGATTGGCCAACGATCTGGATCCGGATGCGGTGGACAAAGCCTGCGCCGCCGCGATGGCATCCTATCCTGAATTCGGTCGGTTTGTATTCCAGCGCGGGCGCGGCGCATTTGCTGCCGGAAACCTTGAACAGGCGAGCGCTTATTTTGAGCAGGCCTATCAAATGGGCCACGTACGAGCAGGCCAGGTTCTTGGACGCATGTATTATCTTGGCGCCGGTATTGACCGAAACCGGGAAAAGGCGGTCGAGCTCTATCGCAAGGCTGCGGAACGTGGTGATGCCTATGCGCTTCATTCTCTCGGCATGGCCGAGATCAGAGGCGAAGGAACAGCCCAGAATGAAGAAGCTGGACTGGAAAAACTTCTGCAGTCCGTGGAAGCCGGGCATACTTTTTCATACAACGCTATCGGCGGATTTTATCTACGCGGCCAGCACGTTGGCGAAAATGTTGACAGGGCTGTCTACTATTACAACAGATCTGCATCTCGAGATGACATCTACGGCTTCCTGAACATGGGGACCCTTTACCGAGACGGAAAAGGTGTTCCGCAGGACTTTGAAGCCTCTCTCGGGTGGTTCATGAAGGCGCACGACGGCGGTCACCCGGCAGCAGGCACTGCAATTGGGCTTCTTTACTTCAACGGCCAAGGCGTTGAAAAAAGTCCGGAGGAGGCGACCAAGTGGTTCCGGGAAAGTGCCCAACGTGGCGATGCCTGGGGTGCATTCAATACCGCTTTCATGCTTGGCAAGCTGTCCGGTGAGGCTGCCGCACGCGATCGCATCAGGATGCTTGCCATGGCAGTTGCAGTCGATCCTTCGTCGCAGGCAGCAGACAAAGCCAATGGATCGCTAAAAGATGCGGACAAGAGGTTGAAAGCCAAAGTTTTGCAGCAAGCATTGACGGATTTGGGTTTTGAACCTGGGCCCGTGGATGGTCAGCCAGGCAGGAAAACCCGAGAAGCGCTGGCAGAATTTTTTGAGGCGAGTGGTCGTGAGCCTGTTCAGGGTGACGAGGCCGTCATTTCATTGGTCAAGCATCAGTGGGAACAGAGCCGTCCACGTTACGATCTCTTTTAAATTTTCGATTTTCCCGAACCTGTTCGGGAAGGTCTTTGGGTTGATCGACGTTTTTGAGTTGGAGCATTCGGTCAGTTTTGCCGGAGTAAAATTTCCGGGGGCTAAGGAGAAAGACAATGAATTCACTACTGCGTTTAATACCTCTGGCTGGGATGGCCGCGTTTCTGGTCGCGGGCTGCCAGACGCAGCAGAACCCAAATCCAAACGCTGTTGCACAACCAGCTGCAGCTAACGCCTCCACTACAACAAGATCGACCACGCGTCCGGTCGTTGATCCCATCAACGATCCGTCACTTCGCGACAGTTCCAACGACAACGGTGGCGGCGGCGGTGGAAACGATAGCGGCGGCGGAAACGATAGCGGCGGCGGCAATGACAGTCCTGGCGGCGGCGGCGGCGGCTCTTGGGGCTAACGCGGTCCATTCGCGAGTTTGACATGAGATCAGCGATCCGACATTTGGGCCGGTTGGGGTTCCAACACATGGCCGCAGCTATGCTCTGTCTGTTTGCACTTGCTGCAACAGCTTCGGCAGGCGAATGGCGGGCGCTGGTAATCGGCATTGATGCCTATCGTCACGTTTCACCGCTCAAGGGAGCGGTGAACGACGCCAAGGACATTGCCGAAACGCTGACAGCCGCAGGCGTTCAGGATCTAACGACGCTTTTCGATGATGAGGCGTCGCGTGTCGCCATTCTCACAGCCTGGCAGGAATTGGTTGCCCGTTCCGAACCCGATGATGTGCTGGTGTTGTCTTATGCAGGCCACGGTGCTCAGGAAGCGGAGTGGCTCGCGGGCTCTGAAGAGGATGGGCTGGACGAGGTCTTTTTGCTCGCCGGCTTTGACGTTGCTGCACCTGGCAATGGTGAGCGTCTCAGGGACGACGACATCGCGGCAATGTTGCGAGCTGCCGGCCAGCGCAGCGTCATGGTGATCGCAGATAGCTGCCACTCCGGCACAATGACCCGCTCGATTGACCCGCGTGTCACACGGCTCGGGACAAGACTCATCGGTCTGCCGCCATTCGAGAACGACGTTTTGCGCTCTGCACCTGTCCATCCCGTGCTGGCGAAGGCCAATTCTGAAGATCTTCAGGAACTTCCGAATGTCATCTACGTTGGGGCGACTGTAGACGGACAAGTCATTCCAGAATTGATGATTGGCGGCGAACCGCGGGGAGTATTGAGCTGGGCTTTCGCACGCGGCGTTGAAGGACGCGCCGATCTGGACCGGGATGGCGGCATTTCGATGGCCGAGTTGAGCCGGTTCTTGCAGGAGACAGTTCGTGTGGCTACCGAAGGCAGGCAGTCACCCAGCCTCAGTGTTGGCGGGGACAGCCGTGCAGCTGTACTGCCGCGCGTGGAAGATACCTTTCTGGACGGCCGCGTATACGAGCTGACACTGTCAGCCAGTGCCGATGCCGCACGTCCGATCCTAGAGAACCTGACAACGCTGCACTCTGGCAGACTGAAGATTGCCGGCAGTGAAAATGCGGATCTTTTCTGGGATGTGGAAGAAGGAGACGTTCTGACCAAGTTTGGCGACATTGTTCTTCGCGGTCAGGCACAGAATGCAGATCGATTTGCTGATGTGGTCACCAAATGGGTCTTGCTGTCCGATCTTTATGCGCTTTCAAGGGATGTTCAGCCCATTGAAGGAAAACTGCAGCCTTCCGTCGGTCATATTCCGGAAGGAGCCGCGTTCAAGGTCGGGCTGACGTCAGACGAAGGTGGTTACATGACGGTTTTCGCTCTGGAAGCTGATGGGACCTTGAGGTTGCTGGCGCCGGACAAGAGAGCCGATCCTTTGGGCAAGGATACGCTTCTCGATGCCGACAAACCCTATGGCCTCAACTTGCGCGCAGCTTTGCCCTTTGGTGCAGATCACATTGTTCTGGTTCGCTCGAACAAACCAATGGTGCAACTTGTCGGCGTTTTGTCCGCGCTCGATGGAAAGGCACTCAGTCCCGAGCTCCTGCCAAGTCTCCTGAAGCTGATCAGGACCGCTGCAAGCGGTATCGGGATCGCGGGTGTCTATACCCAGCCTGCTGGATAAATGCGTGCCATTTGCACTGTGTTTGCTTGTCTGGGCTCGAAAAACTCCTTTGTGTGACCATAGCCACACTCAAATCGCCACACTCTGCTATAACTTGTTTCACAAGAACGGCTTTGGCACTTTGTCGCCGACTGCCGAACAGCACTTAACTTGGGAGACCGAGATGACGAGTTCATTCAAGAATATTCCTATGGGACGATGTATGAAGGCTGCAACTATCGGATCCGTGTTTTCTGTCGGGCTTGCCGCTGCTGTGAGCACCGCTTTCGCTGAGCCTGTCGCGCTTGTTCTGGACAAGTCAGAAGGCATTGGCGTTTCTGCATTTGAAGAACTGATGCCTGGCGACGTGATTGACCTCGGCAAGTCCGGGCATATCGATTTGCTCAGCTACGGTGCCTGTCAGGAAGTTCGCCTGATGGCTGGTATCGTGAATGTTTCTTCAAACGGCTACACACTCGAAGGCGGAGAAGAAAAGCTGCTGAGAGCCGGCAATTGCCTACAGGCCGAAAGTGGCTCGGAGGATGAGAAGGCCGACAAGGGCTTGACCGTGACGCTCCGGGGCCTGACCCTTGAGAACAAGAAGGCGGCGTCCCTGATGCTGCGTTTCGACAACAAGCTGCGTGAAGAATACGACAAGGTTTTTGTTTCTTTCGGCGGCGGTGCCCCGAAGCGATTTGACGTGCTCGACAACATCCTGACTGAAATGCCGGACCGCGTTGAAGAAGACGAATCCGTCGAAGTTGAGCTGTTTCTGCAGGGCAAGGCGCCGGACTACGGTGTTGTCATGCGCAAGATCACCATTGATCCCGTTCAGGTTGGACGAGAAACTGCGGTAGTCATCGTGAAATGACCTTTACGGGCCGGATTGCAGACGCAGCATTCGGCCGGAAACAGCTCATCGTGCTCATTGCATGTGTTGCGATGGGCATCGGTGGTATCGCCGGCTTGTCTGCGAAAAAGGCGATTTGGGAAGGTTGGTTTACCGACCGGCTTTTTCAGATCCGGGCCATTATGGGTGGTGCGCAGCCTTCCGCATCTGCGCCTGTTGCCGTGATTGGGCTGGATCAGGCGGCTCTCGATTCAGACAGGCTTTCACCTTATCCGCGCGTCTTGATGACGCCTGTACTGGCTGAAACCGGTCAGGCGATACTCGACGCCGGAGCCGTAGCGCTCGGCTTTGATTTTGTTTTCGCCTACAGCGCGGACTCCTTTGTGTATCCCGAGACTGGAGAAGAAAGCCTCCGGGGCTTTGATCTCCCATTTCAGCGCTTTCTTTTTGCCAATCGTGGCAGAGTATTTATTGCTCATACCGAAGTCGGTGTTCCGCACAGACGGTTCACTGCTGCGGCTGGCAGTGGCGGCGTGCGCTCAGTGATAATTTCTACTGACAGCGATGGTGTCGTGCGCAGCCACACGCCGCAGCTGCCGCTCGCTCAGTCGCCATATCTGATTGACGCGTTGTTGGGGGCCGCAAGGTCGTCGTTGTCGGAAACTTACACGGCAATTCCTGACGCCCGGTTGTCCTCCTCAATACCCTATCTATCCATGATCGATGTGCTGACCATGATGGAAAGTGAGGAGGGGCGCGAGAAGCTCAAGGAGTTCGCGCGCGGACGCATCATTCTGATTGGCAGTTTGATCCCGTTCGAAGATGAGCATCTTTATTCGGACCGTTTCTTGCCTGTCGCTTCAGCCGGCCAGGTGGAAACAGGGCAGAGCGGGCGACCCAGAGTACAGGCGCAGACGGCAGGTGTGTTCATCCTGGCCGATCTTGTTGGCGCTGCTTTGACCGGCCGTGTCGCTCTTGAACCTCCAGCTGGTCTGCTTTGGGGGCTTGCCATCGCTTTTGCGATCGCAGGAGCATTCGCTGGCCTCATGTTACCCTTGATGACCTTGCCGCTGATCGCCATTGGAGGGATCGCCGCCGCGCTGGGGATCAGCCTGGTGGGGCTGGAGTTCGGCTTTCTGATCGCGCCAGGCGTAGCGCCGGTCGCCTGCATCGTGGCGATGGTTGTCTCCGCATCCGGAAAGGTTGCGGTGCTGCAGCGCAAACAGAGATCTCTGGTCAGGCTTTTCAGCCACTATCTGGCGCCAGACGTTATTCGCCAGATGGCGCATTCAGAGCAATTGCCGGAACTAGGCGGGGACACAAGAACAGTTGTTGTTGCCTTTATTGATATTGCTGGCTTCACCAAGATGTCCGACAGTCTTGCCGACGGGGAAGTGGTCAAGATGGTCAATACGTGTTTCGACGAGATCGGACGCGTGATAACCGCGCATCACGGCTACATCGACAAGTATATTGGTGATGCAATTATGGCAGTCTGGAACGCACCCAACACGGTCGCCAATCCTGAACAGGCTGCTGTCGACGCGTCGCGTGAGATCGTCGGCCTGCTTGAAGTCCTCCGCCGGAAAACCGGCCAGCCTATTCTCGATCTGAGGGTAGCATTAAATGCTGGTCCTGTTCTGGTCGGAGATATCGGCGGTGAGTTCCGCCGATCATTTACTGTCATGGGTACGACGGTCAACACAGCCAGCCGAATAGAATCTGTGGCAAAGGACAAGAAGGTTCGCTTGGCCTTTAGCCAATCGGTAGCTCAAAATCTGACGAACACATATCCGGTTAAAGAAATCTGGACAGGCCAGTTGCGCGGCTTGAGCAAGGACATTTCTGTGTTCACCCTGGACAGCGCTGAAATGTACATGGAAGACGGTTACGCGGCGAAAGACAAATCCAAGCAACAACAGCCGAAATTGCTTAAGTTCCCGCGTTGACACCAATTTTCTGCGTTTTCTGCCTTTGCATCCAAACTTCCGATCCGGCATGATCAACCTGATCAGACCTACAGGTGCGAAGGGCGCCCTGAGGAAGCAAGGAAGGCGGTATGGCTCAATGGCCTGACAATTGGAATCAGGGTGTCAACAGGCCCGAGTTCGACCGGACCATTATCCGGCCGTCTGGAAAGCCGCAGCCTGCGCCGACGGCAGAACCCGCGAAAGCCACGCGGGAAACACCGATCAGGAAGACGCCGCCAGGGCAGAAAAAGTCCTCACCCAAACTTGTCTACGCCGGACTTGCGATTGGCTTTCTCCTATTCGGGGGAGTTGCAGGAGGTCTGGCGCATTTGTTTACCTCGGGATCCATCTCGTTCTCGCCTCCAGAAAATTTGCCGGGAAGCGATGTTGCGGTCCAAACGGAAAGCGATGACGCACCAGTTGAAGGCGACGCAGATGGCCAGGATGTTCAAGTAGCGGACACGGATGACCAACCATTGGAAATGGCCGACCCTGAAACCGTGGTTGCCAGTGACGATGATCTGGATATTCCAGCGGATCCGTTTTTCGATATGGCCTTGTCCGCTGTTATTCCGCTTGCAGGAGATCCGGTGTTGCTCGGCAGTGGTGCTTCGAGCAGGCGCATAGAACTCTCTGAACGGCCTGTCCCAACAAATGCGAATTCCGGCAATACAGCCGTCCCCACGTTGACGGCCTTCGTTCTTGACAGTCAGATGCTTGATGCTGACGGGAATCTCGTGATCCGTGCACCAGGCAGTGAAGCTGACTTCCAGTTTGGCAATTTCGGTGGTGGCGACGATACGGAGGGTCTGGTTGTCGAAGAGGACCAGGCAAGCGATGGCGGCACTGACCTTCCAGTATTCTTGAAGCCACCGACCGACACTCTGGACCTCTTTTTGACGGAGCGACCAATCGGGCAGGGGCCGAGCAGAATTGAGGTCAGAGAACGGATCGAAAAGGCGACGTCGCTGACGGATTATCTGAAGGCCAAGGGGTTCGACGTAGATGTCTTGAAACCCTTGCAGGAATTTGCACGAAACGAATTCAAGAAGGGCGATTTGATCGCAGGCGATACAATCGCTGTGCGTGGTGTTCGAATGCCAAATAAAGTCGGCCGGATCGGTGACTATTATCGTCCTGTACAGATTTCCTTTCATTCCAAGGATGGATATCTTGGGAGTGCCGCGTATTCCTTGAGCCGCGATGGAGACAGCTATGTTCACGGTGCTGACCCATGGTTTGGAAAAACAATCGTTGAGGAAAAGATCGTAAGCGACAAAAGCGCTGGCGATGGTAGCGCGGCAAACGATAAGACGCATCGATTGATCGATGGACTTTATGCAACAGCTGTTCGCAACGCGGTGCCGGCTTCAATTGTGGGTGAAGCCATTGCTTATCTGGCACCAACGACCGACCTGAAGCGGGCGATCAAACCGGATGAACGCTTTACCCTCGTGTTCACTGACGCACCAAGAGACGAAAAACGAGGTGGTGGCCGGGTTCTGTTTGCCGGCGTAAGGCGAGGTGACGACTGGTCAGTGCGTTGCTACGTGCTCAAAGCCCCTGGCAACAGAGGCTTTGCTTGCGTCAGCGAAGGCGGAAAAGTTAGCCTTTCAGGCGCAATGCTTGTTCCGGTTAAAGGGGTTTTGACCTCAAAATTCGGCATGCGTTTTCACCCGATTAAAAAGACGGAACGGCTGCATGCGGGTGTTGATTGGGCTGCACCAACGGGAACACCCATTCGAGCCGCGTTTTCTGGAAAGGTGACCTACCGAGATGTGCGAGGAGGGTACGGCAATTTCATCGAGCTCACACACAAGGATGGGATTACGACCAGATATGCTCATATGCACGAGTACGGTGATGGTATTGAAAAAGGGACGGTGGTCCAAGCCGGTGACCTGATCGGCTATGTTGGTACGACGGGGCTGTCAACCGGTCCGCACCTGCATTTTGAAATCCGGCAACGGGGTGAGCCGACCGACCCGCTGGCCTTTGAAATGGAAACCGGATCCGACGCACCGCAATCCGTTGCAAGCAAGGATCTCAAGGATTATCGCTCGGTCGTCGGCGAAATCTTGAGTGTGCAGTAGGCAGGTACCCAGTCTGTTTTTGGAAAGCCAAAGAACTCATCACGTTTGCCGTGGCTTAAGTTTCCGGAAGCGTAGATGGGATAGCTCGGCAACGTTTTCCCAAACGCAGGTCTCGTTGAGACGCTGGCTCAGAAAACGGCTGCCGTCCAAACGTGGGTTTTAAAGGCTCTGCGATCGAAGCAAGGATGGTGTTGGCCGTAGCACCGGGCAATCCGGCTTGCCTTCTTATATTTATGGCCGCCAGGGACATGCGAAACGAAGTTTCCCGTGTCTCGCATATCCCGGAGTTATTAGTCTCGGCACTGGTCGCCAGAAGATAGAGAGCAGCGCGCCGGTCGAACCACCGTCCTTGGTTCAACTCAATCTGTCGTGACGCTCAGCTCACCATCAGATGCGTGGACCGTTGCTGTCTTGATCTCCTCACCATTCATTTGGGCTGTCAGGAAGGCTCTGGAGAGTTTCGGCAACAGGTCGTTGGTCAGAATGTTGTCGATCATACGCCCACCGCTGTCAGGATCGCGGCAGAGCGACACAATATGCGCAACGACGTCGTCTCCATAGACCAGTTCCGCATTTTGGTTTTGTTTGACCCGTTTTACGACGCGGTTGAGCTGCAATCGGATGATGAAACCGAGCACGGATGGCGACAGCGGGAAATAGGGGATCGTGACAATACGACCGAGCAGAGCAGGTGGGAAAACGTCCAGCAAAGCGGGTCGAAGGTCTTCTGCAAGTTTTTCCGGATCAGGTGCATTTGGGTCGACTGCCGCAACCGTCGGATCATCGGATATAGGCTGGTCGAGTATGTGGCCTGCAGCATCCATGATCTGATCCGTACCCACGTTTGAGGTCAACAGGATCAGTGTGTTGCGGAAGTCGATCTTCCGGCCCATTCCATCTTCCATCCAGCCCTTGTCGAAGACCTGGAAGAAGATTTCGTGCACGTCCGGGTGTGCTTTTTCCACTTCGTCCAACAGAACCACGGAATAGGGTTTCCGGCGTACGGCTTCGGTCAGTCGGCCTCCTTCACCATACCCAACATAGCCGGGAGGAGCTCCTTTCAGGCCGGATACGGAATGCGCCTCCTGAAATTCCGACATGTTGATTGTGATCAGGTTGTCTTCACCGCCGTAGAGTGCCTCGGCGAGTGCAATCGCCGTTTCGGTCTTGCCGACGCCGGAAGGGCCGCAAAGCATGAAGACGCCGATCGGCTTGTCCGGGTTGCCCAGTTGGGCACGGCTCGTCTCTATCCTTTTTGAGATCATGCCAAGTCCATGCGCCTGACCAATCACGCGCTTGTTCAGCGTGTCGGAAAGGCTGAGAATTGTCGCCATTTCATCCTGAACCATGCGACCAACGGGAATACCGGTCCAGTCGGCTATGATCGTGGCAACTGCGTCGTCATCGACGTAGGCGAAGACCATCCGATCTTCTTCAGGGATCTCCGCCAGTGCCTCACGGTTCTCCTTAAGGGCCATCCGGATCGCTTCCTCGTCCTCAAGATCTACATCCAGGTCGAGATCCAGATCGTCGATCGGAACAAGAGAGGGTTTGTCGGCGTTCTCAACTTCTTCGGGCGCACTTTCCGGCATCGGTGCGGCTTCACCATTCCTGAGCCGGGCAAGCGCGGCATTCAGGCTGCGAATGCCGGCTACCAGCTTGCGCTCTTTCTCCCATGCTTCCTGAACATCTTCTATTGCGGTTTCCGTGTTTGCAATCGCTTCATCGATCGCCTCGAGTTGCTCCGCACTGTCATGGCCAAGTTCGGCATCGTTCAAAAGGGCCTGTTTTTCGGTTTCCAGAAAGCCTTTTTTTGCGACGAGGTCAGAAAGGCGAGCAGGATGAGCTGCTTGCGAAATGTTGACTTTGGCCGAGGCCGTATCCAGGACGCTGACTGCTTTGTCGGGCAGTTGCCGTGCAGGAATGTAGCGGCGAGACAGGGAAACTGCAGCCTTTACCGCACTGTCTAGAATGCGCACCTGGTGATGGTCTTCCATCGGGCCGAGAAGGCCACGCACCATTGTGAAACATTTTTCTTCGTCCGGCTCATCCACCTGTACCGGCTGAAAGCGACGTGTAAGTGCGGGGTCTTTTTCAAAATGCTGCCTGTATTCGGACCAGGTGGTGGCCGCCACGGTTCGCAGCGTCCCGCGGGCAAGTGCGGGCTTCAATAGGTTGGCTGCATCGCCGGTGCCTGCAGCGCCGCCTGCACCAACTAGTGTATGCGCTTCGTCAATGAAGAGGATGGTCGGCACTATGGAGGCATGAACAGCGTCGATGACAGCGCGCAGGCGTTTTTCGAATTCACCCTTCATAGAGGCTCCGGCCTGCAACAA
The DNA here is from genome assembly GCF_947499295.1 of uncultured Roseibium sp. Lineage (GTDB taxonomy): Bacteria > Pseudomonadota > Alphaproteobacteria > Rhizobiales > Stappiaceae > Roseibium. The sequence continues at coordinate 46,453 of NZ_CANMNP010000019.1, read as the reverse complement.
GCCGAGATCAAGAGCGCACAGCCTTGTACCGAGCAAGGCCGGCGGGACATCACCCGACACGATCTTCTGGGCGAAGCCTTCAACAATTGCCGTTTTACCAACACCGGCTTCGCCGGTGAGAATTGGATTGTTCTGGCGGCGGCGCATCAGAACGTCGATAACCTGCCTGATTTCCTCATCACGACCAACAATGGGGTCAAATTCGTTGGCTCGCGCACGCGCCGTGAAATCGACCGTGAACTGGGTGAGCGCATCCTCACCCATACCGCTGCCCGGGGATGCTTCAGTCGCTTCGCCAGGTGCTGCACCAGGAGCGGCCTTCGGGCCGGACCCATCGATCGGCCGAGCACCCGTTTCGGACGACGCGCCGGCAATGGATTCAAACTCCCGGATGATTTCATCCTTGTTGAGTGTTTCCAAAGTGGAGGAGTACCTGCAAAGCTGACGCCAGGAGCTTTTGTCGCCCATGACCGCAAGCAGCACGTAGGCTGAACGGATCTTGTAGTCGCCAAAGCGCAGTGTCCCTTCGAACCAGGCACGCTCCAGTGCTTCCTGAAACGGAGCCGACATGGAGGGCAATTCGGTCTGGTTGATTTTGAGATCCGAAATGGCCTGCTGCAGGTCCGCGTGAACGGTTCCAAGATCGATCCCGTAGTGCCGGAGAATATGCGTCAGATCCGTATTCTCGTCCCGGATCAGATAATAGAGCCAATGCAGGATTTCCAAGTGCCGATGACCGGAACTTTTGGTGAGCCGCATGGCCTTTTCCAGGCACTCATAACTTACCGTGGTAAGTTTGTTGGCAACAGTTTCAACCAGAATGTCACTCATAACATCGGCCTTTCAAATTAGAGACCTATTGATAGACGGTAGTATGGCGGCGCACAGGCCGGAAACGGGTGTCGGTCAGCATCTCTTCATCTTCAAATTCGAACTCTTCCTCTTCCGGTTCATCCGAAGGAGGGGGCTTCAGCCAGCCAATATGCCCAAGAGTTGCAGAGCTGCTGCTGTTCATCTGAACGGCGGAAGCACAGCGTCTGGGCAGGGCCAATTCGATCTCGTATTCAATTTCCAGACCGAGATAGAAATCGATCAGATCAAAGAGCTTTTCGGTCCAAAGGTTTGGCTTTGTCCGGGTAGGTGGCAAAAACTTGCGGTATTCTTCCAGGGAGCTGGTGAAGATCCTTATGCGGATCTTGTCGCTGACACTGTAGACCTTGGCACCAACGATCGTGTCCGCCCCCAATTGGCCAGCGCCACCCGGACCGAAACCGCCGAGGCTGAGTTGGTCGTCCTTGTCCAGGTGCAGCCAGGTGCCAACACATTGGTCGATTTCGACGTCAACGCCAAAAACGCCGGTAATCAGCGCCTTTAGCCGCGCAGCGCTTTTTGTCTTGGAAGACGTAAGGCCTGCATAGAGAAGTTTGAGGCGATCATCGATGTGGTCGAGGTCGCGGAATATGGGGGAACCGATCCCGATCGGCGCTCCAAGATAGGCCAGGAAGCGGTCGTCGTCTGGCCGGTCGTGCTGCACAATCGGTCGCGCGTCAGCCCACGCTCGGTAAAACAGCTGAACAAAGCGATTGTTGAAGACATCGAGGAAGCGCGGAAAGCTGTCCTCGCCGCGCAGGCCGCGCATGATGGCTTCGTCAGTATAGGCAGCCGGCAGGGCACCGTGAGGCCCCAGCATTCCCAGGAAGCGTTCCAGCAGCACAAGTCCACCATCTGCATCACGGGTTGCGCGTTCAATCGTGGACGGTGCGTATTCGCTGGATGGATCTTGCCCGAAACGGACAATATCTTCCATCGACCGGCGACTTTTTCCAATTCGGGGTGGGGCGGGTTCATCCGCCTTCTTCTTTGGATCCATACCGGCTGGAGCTTGCGCGCCAGGCGCGGTTTGTCCCTCCAGCATGCGCAGCACCGCCAGGAGGTCATGTCCACCCGGATGTTTTTCGATACGGGCACTCAATGCAGCCAGTAGAGATGCATATTGCTGCTGAACGGGAACCTCTATCCTCGCTTCTTCGTTCGGTAGAGGTTCTGTTTCCAGGTCAGACTGTGCGTCTGGTGTTGCCTCAAACGGTTCCGCAGTCTCTGCCTTGATTTCGTCCGGCAGATCTTCCGAAGTGGCCTGCTTCTCCGGTTCGCGATCTTCTTCCTGTTGCTCAGGAACATCTGGGAACTTGGCATTTACGACGGTTTTGTCCGGCTCATTGAACACAGGCTCTTCAGCTGCGTCGCTTGGCATTTCGGTCTCTTCCGGAAAAACACCTTCGTCCTGAGCAGGGCCTGTATCAGGCCAGGGTGTTTCCAGATCCGCAGGTTCAAGCGCAAGCGTTTTGACAACTTCATGCTGAACGTCGGTACTCTCGGTGGTTGCTTGCCAATCAGCCGGCTTTTGCGCGCCGATTTGAACAACCGTCTTGTCGGCGGCGGCCTTCCGGTCCGGCTTGTTCTTTTTCCCGCGTGCGCGCTTGTCGTCCTTGCCGCTCATAGGATGCCCTTTGCGCCGATCCTCGGTGGCCATTTCATAATCGTTCCACGTTCCGTGGTGGCAATAACGCATTGGGTGAAGTGATTGATGGATGCATATTCTGCAAGAAACCGATCCAGCACAGCTCCCATCAGAAAGGCGCTGGCGCCTTCGAATGCCTTGTCGTCCAGTGTAATGGTAATTTCCAGACCTCGGGCCACACCGGTGCCGGACTTTTGCTGAAGTCTTCGAACGACCGGACGGGTTGAAACTGAGCGAACCGACTGTGCCTGACGATCAGATGCGTTGTCCGACAATGGCGCGAAGACGCTCAGGAGATCGCGGAAAGAGCGTCCGTCTTCTCCGGCCGCATCGTGCACAAGTCCGGTGTGGTTGAGCGCCAGAATATTGATAAGCCTCCAGGCGATCGCTCCGGTATGGCCTTCTTCACCCAGCCGTTCATTGTAGGAAAGCAAAGGTGGTCTTGGCGCGGTCGGTCCAGCGACACAGTCGACTTTGAGACTGACGTCTTCGAGAATACGGAAATCGCCGACCGACGCCTTGTCCGGATTGGTCCCGACCGGAAGATCTGCCGCAAGCGAACGGTTCGATGCCATGACCTTCAGCGACAGTTCCGCCAACCGTTTGTCACCACTTTGCAATAGGGCCGTGGCCTGTGCACCACTGGAAATGGAAATGAATGTCTCGGTCCCGATATATGGGCTTGGCTGCATACGACGCAGTTCCGATGAGGACTGTCTGCGAGGCAAACGGCGTATGGTGTAGAACCACTCATGCCCTGCCTTTTCGGTGTCGGGAGCAACACTGTAAAGCGGATCCACAGCCCGTTTCTGTCCGCCCGAGAAGTGGGCATTTACTTCCGTAACCGCGTGCACCTCATAATCCAGGGGGCGGGTTCTGTCCGCAATAACCGCGAATTCATGCTGGCCTTTCTTGATCGGAACACGATCGGTTTGACGTTCGAACAGATTGACGGCCGGTGAGGCGTGCAGAGCGAAAATCTTGTGCTCGACATGTGCTGGCAGACGGGTTTCCGCTTCGTCGAACACGAATATGAGTTCAAAGGACTTCGCATTGATCCGGTCGAGATAGCGACGCAGGCCGGTTAGGCGAAAGCCAAGGAAACTGCGGGGAAAGTTGAAGTAGTCGCGAATGTGGTCGAAGCCGACAAAAAGACGCCGGTCATTGTGCAGGAGCGCGTCTTCTTCATCGAACCCGAGTTGCTCGATCGCACTGACGGGGACGCGGTGAAGGGTTGCCTGACCGTAGGAATCTTCTGTTCTCAGATAGAGCGCAATTGTGTGCCCGAAGATCTGCTCATAAACCTTTGCGGCAAGATCCATTGGACCGATGAGGCGGATAGGCAGTTCATTTATCCTGCAGCCCGCAACCTGATACTCGGGCTTCTTTTGCGCAACTTCCGCCGAAACCTCGTTTTCGGGGTCTTCTGCCATGCGGTGGGTGAGGGTGATCGACAGGCCTGCACGCGCGCGCTTGTCTTCAGCCATTTCAGCGCCGAGGCCAGAGATTTGAGCCGCAGAACTCAGATATTTTGCATCTGTCAGTTCAAGAGGCGTCATTGTGATCGGTGCACACAAAGTAAAGCGGCACCGGACCTCACCCCTCCGCTCCCGGAAAACAGCTTCCATGGGAGCATGGCGCGCGATCTTGATACCGTTGCGCAGGTTGGCATCTCCATATTTTGGTGTCACTCGGGCGAGGACCATTGATGGTATCGGTGCTAGTGCGGTTGGATAGAGCTGTTCAAAAAGATTGGATGTGAACTCTGAAAACTCGTGTTTCATCTTCAGTTGGACGCGTGCAGCCAGGAATGCGGTTCCCTCCAGCAAACCTGAAAGCATCGGATCGGATCTGTCTTCCAGAAGGCCACCAAGCCTTTCTGCAACAGCCGGATATGCCTCTGCAAAAGCGACACCCTGTTCACGCAGATAGGTGAGCTCCTGATTGTAGAGATCTAGAAATTCCCGGTTCATCCAGCCGCCCCAACTATCTTAATTCGACCGAAGGCAGGGTCGACATCCGCGACGAATTCACTGCCCACGCGCACCGGATCACACCGGATTTCTGCCTTGATCAGAAAGCGAACCTTGAAGGTTTCGCCGCTGTCGCTGTCGTCGCGCACAACTTGAAGCGTGCGCGGGTCCATTCGAGGCTCAAAACGAACGAGTGCCTGTCGAATGTCCTCGGCAAGTTGGTTGATCCTGATTGTGTCGACCACATGGACGGACAAATCGGGCAAACCATAGTTCAAAATGGAGTTTTCGACTTCCGGGTACTCCGAAAGGTCCTGGGTCGAATTCAGATTGACAGTGTTCAAAAGCGCTTGAAGGTCACGGCGGACTTCGGCGAGCAAAGTATTTTCAGAAACACCGTAGGAACGTGAAAGCCGTCGGCCGGATTTAAGGTTTCGGCCCTTTTCAGCTTCCTTCTGCTTCGCCTGAGCAGCCTTGAAGTCCGGGTCGTCCATGGCCCGAAAAGCCCACATCAGCGGGGAGTGCATTTTCACGGTTGATTTAGCCATTGGCTATGCCCACGCTGGAGGCCCAAATACATCTACTGTTGAACAAAGTTGCCGCGCTGTTGGAATGGAAACGATTGTCACATCGCGGCAAAAAAGGACCGGCTGCCGCACCAGAAGGGCGGCAGCCGGTTCGGCGAAAGGCCTTACTTCTTTTCGTTTGCAGCGATGTCCCATGCAAACTCTGGAGCAGCGCCCTTGGAGCCATCAGCTTTCTGCTCGGTGTAGATGAATTTGTATTCACCGAAGTTGAGCGTCGCGCTTTCCGTAATCCGGTCGTCGGAACCACTGCCACCTGTCGAGACGTTGGTGACGATGATGTCCTTCATTTCCAGCTTGATGTATTCCAGCGGGTTATCGCCGGCCGCTTTGCGGACGTACATCGTACCCTTGGCAATGTGCTTGCCGGTGGACACATGCTGAAGCAGTACCGGTGTCGATTTGTCGACATATTTGGTAATACTCAGATCCTGGAAGAAAGCTTTACCTGAGCCGGAGCCACCACCCATATGCGTGGTACCGGACTGGGAAGCACCCCAGGACCAGGACAGAACATCAATTTCGTCCTTGTGGGACTTGTCCTGAGATTCACCATTGATTCCATCAAGTTTCAGAAAAAAATCGACAGCCATTTTAAAAGATCCTCTTGGTTGTTGACGGCCAGAAAAAAATGCCTGGCATTGCGTCTACTAATCTTGACAACTACCTCGGACCATACGGTCCAAACCCCTAGGCGCGTTCGCGTCTCGTTTGCACCTCCACCCGGTGAAACCGGGTTGCATCCGATTGGGATGCCTGCCGGAAGAACGGGCCAACGCCCTTCCGGCAATTCTTGTCAATCAGCTCGCGTCTTGTGGAATGCGGGACGCCAGGCTCATGCCAATGTCCATGCCTTCCAGCTGATAGTGTGGACGCAGGAAGAACTGAGCTCTGTAGTAACCCGGGTTTTCCTCGTCGGCGACGATGGTGACCTTGGCTTCCCTCAGCGGTTTGCGCGCCTTGGTTTCCTCGGTCGAATTGTCCGGATCACCATCGACATAATCCATGATCCAGTCGTTCAGCCAACGCTGCAGCTGAGCTGCTTCCTTGGTCGAACCGATCTTGTTGCGCACCATAACTTTGAGGTAATGGGCAAAACGCGTGGTCGCAAACATGTAGGGCAGACGCGCAGAAAGATTGTCCGATGCGGTTGCATCCTTGCCGTCCGGACCCGAGAACTGACGCGGCTTGAATACGGACTGTGCACCCAGGAAGGCGGCCTGGTCCGTGTTCTTGCGGTGGATCAGCGGGATCAGTCCCAAACGGGAAATCTCGTGTTCACGGCGATCGGAAATCGCAACTTCAGCCGGGCATTTCTGGTCGACACCACCGTCATCGGTCTCAAAGACGTGTGTTGGAAGGTCTTCCACAAGGCCGCCGCTTTCCACGCCGCGAATACGAACGGTCCAGCCGTATTCCTTGTAGGCACGGTTGACATTGACTGCCATCGCATAGGCCGAGTTCATCCAGGCGTAATTCTGGTGTGTGTCTTCACCGAACTCTTCCTCGAATGCGAATTCTTCAACAGGGTCTGACTTGGCTCCATAAGGCTGCCGCGCCAGGACGCGAGGCATGGTCAGGCCCAGATACCGGGCATCTTCCGATTCCCGCAATGTCCGCCATTGTGCGTGGATCTCCGTGTCAAAGATCTTCGAAAGATCCCGTTTTGCCGGAAGTTCAGTCCAGTCGTCCATTTGCATCAGTTGCGGATTTGCTGCTGCAAGGAACGGCGCGTGAGCCGCCGATGCAATTTTTGCCATGCCGCGCAATATGGTGATGTCCTGGGGCTCGTAGGAGAACTCGTAGTCACCGACAAGGCATCCATAGGGTTGACCGCCAAGCTGACCGAACTCAGCCTCATAGATCTGCTTGAACAGCGGGCTCTGGTCCCACTTGGCGCCGCGGTAACTCTTGAAGACACCTGCCAGTTCCCTTTTAGAGATGTTCAGGAACTGCAGTTTCAGCGTCGCATCCGTCTCGGACTGGTGAACGAGATAGTCAAGCCCACGCCAGGCACTCTCAAGCGTCTGGAATTCAGGTGCGTGAATGATTTCATTCACCTGTTCCGTCAGCTTCTCGTCCAGCTTGGCGATCATCTCATCGATGGTGTCATAGACATCATCCTTGATAAGCGCCTGGTCGGTAAGTGCCTCCGAAAGGAAGGTCGACATTGCATTGTCGACGAGTTCGTTGGCGGTATCATTCTCGTTCTTGATGCGAAAATTCTGCTTCAAGATAGAGGCAAATTCTTCGGGACTTTTTTCACCCGCGACTTCGCCCGCCGCTGCGCCGCTTGTTTGGGCGCTAGTATCAGTGTTGCTCATTTACGCCTCCTCCGTATCGTCGCCTTTGTCTGCACCGTCTGTCGACATTGCCTTGTCGGCTTCGATTTTCTGAGCAAGGGCCTGCATAAGTGCCGGGTCCCGTGTCAGTTCTTCCAGCTGAGAGATGGCCTGAACACGTCCATCCATCATGGTACGCAGCGCTGCAAGACTGCGACGCGCTTCCAGAAGCTTGTTGAGCGCCGGAACCTGTTCGGCAACTTTGCCCGGTGTAAAATCGTCCATGCTCTTGAAGCGGAGTTGAACGCTCATCTTGGAATTTTCTTCGCCTGACAGTTTGTCTTTCACGGTGAAGGACGTTCCTGGTTCGATGGCTTCCATGCGCTTGGTGAAGTTGTCCATGTCGATGTCGAGAAGTTTGCGATCATCGATATCCGGTTTTTCGACACCTGGGTTATCGCCAGACAGGTCAGCCATAACGCCCATTACGAAAGGAAGTTCCACTTTCTCTTCAGCATCAAAGGGATCTTCGTAAAAAATATGGACCCGGGGAGGTCTATTGCGCTTAATAAAGCTTTGCCCGCTACTCTTTGCCATTGTACTTGCCTTTCACGTTTCTGACCGAATAGTCCTTGGCCAAATCTAGTCAAATACTAACGCAGGGCGTCTTCTTATTGATTCGTTGTTTGGGTCTGCGTTGTGTCTTGTTGATCCTTATGTACTTCGATTGCCGGGTTCAGGAAGTGATCACAGTCACATGATCGCCGGTTTACAAGTTTTCTTTCAAATATTGAGGACCTGTTGAGCTGTTGAGTCAAGGAAGAAGCTGAAAACGCTGGGGTAGTTGCGCCGAAACGATTCGCGTTTCCGTCAATCGTCTTCCGGCCGCAGGAACAGGTTTAGCAATCCGGCAAAGGATCCCGCGCTCATATTCTGCGCTTCGTCCAACAACAATGGGATCGGGCTGGTCGGTTCGTGAGACGTATAATATCCCTTGACCGCGGCAATGCCCTTCATTGCGTCGTTCCTGTTTTCAATGACCAGAACGGAAAAGTCCTCGATATCACCCAGCTCATGGTCGCTCCCGTCATTCAGATCGATCAACCGATCGTTAGACAACTGCAGTCCGCTTGTACCAAGAATAAGAGAAACCTCGTCAAATCGGCGGGGCATCAGGATCTTCAGCGCATCAAGATAGGATTTGCCGACGAGGCCACGCGCTTCCCGGACGAGAAAAAGGGCAGGGTGGGACGGCTCACGCGCTGCAAAATACTCTTCCACCGCATCCAATATCAATTTTGCCTGAGCTGCGTTCTTAATGTCGGCAGGTCCGGAGGAAACCGGATCCTGGACGGCTTCCTGGCCGTCAGCTTCCTGCGCATCCTCGCTCGCCGCATCTTCAGGAGAAATTTTTCCGAGGCGGACATTCAACTCCCGACCTATGTCGCGAATGAGCGTGATCAGCTTTTCATAAGCCGGAGGACTGGCCTTTGCTTCGCTTTCCTTCAGCTTCTCCGTGCAAGCGTCCGCAATGCCTTGAAGATCGTCCGGCAATTCAGCCAGGTCAGTCAGAACTTCGTCAATGACCTCTTGTTCCAGCTCACCGGATGTAAGTGCGGCGTCGATTGCGCCGAGAGAAATTGTGTGTTCGTCCGCTCTTGCTGTCTCTTCGCCCAAAGCAATCTGAATGGCGCGATAGCTGATCGGTCCGCTGCGACGCGTTTTCAAAAGCGGAGCGGCTTCAAGAGGAAGTATCACGGTTGGCCGATTGTTTAGGGCTTCAAGAGCTCCAAGGCGTTCCATGTGGTCGAAGTCCGCATCGTCAGGGTTGACTTGCGTCCAATGGTTCTCAACCAGTTTTCGGATGATCCGCACTGCATTTGCAAAAACGTGAAGTTGCCCGTTGAGCAGGCCCAGTTGGCCCATCATCACCAACAGGCGCAGATCACGGGATTGCTTCAGAAATCCGTCCATCTGTTTGAAGAGATCGGTGAAGTCAATTTCTGAACGGTCGAATTCGCTGAACCGTTCAGGGAGCATTTCTTCGCAGGAATCCATGAGCGCAGCAAAGGCCGGCTCTGTATCGTAAAGGTCGGGTCCACAGCCGGCGCCGGGTGATACTTCGGTGCCGTAGACTTCCGGATCAAAATTCATGTGCGCTTCCCGGCCCAGACTTTTTGTTTTGGTCCGGCCGGATGTTGCGCCGGCCGGAAAAAGCTATTCTGCAAGTTTTTATTCGAGAACGAGCTTGCTCTCTACACGACGGTTGGCCGGGTCGTTGATATCGGCAACCTTCGGGCGCGATTCGCCATAAGCCACTGTCTTCAGGCGATTCTGGCTTACGCCGAGCGAAATCAGGAATTGCGTGACAGCCTGAGCCCGATCTTCAGAGAGCCGTTGATTGTAGGATATGGAGCCTATGCCGTCGGTGTGGCCTTCGATAACAAACTTTGCACCTTCCAGATCCGCAACATTTATGCCCTTGGCAAACTCGCGCAAGTTGGCCTTGGCAGCGTTGCTGAGACGCGCTGAAGCGTATTCAAAGGAGACAAGCAGATTGAACGCGTCATCGATTGCCTGTGTTTCCGGATCAACGACCAGCGTCTCTGCCGCATCTGTTTCGCCGGATCCTTCAGGTGACACCGCAACCTGACCGCCACCTTCACTGGAAGCATTCGGATTGCATTCATCACGGGTGCCGATACACAACGCGCGCGTAGCACCGGTCGGTTTCAAGGAGCGGGTTTTCAGCTGCTTGAAGTGTTTGCTGACTTCCTCTGCCGAATAAGTCGCGTCCTGAGCGACGGCGGGTTGGATGCCGCCCGGCAGAGGGATTAAGGCAAGTGCGAGCACACCTGCACATAAAGAATGTCTCAAGCCACCGCTCAGAAGCGCGTGGTTCAGCGATTGATTAGATTTCTGGGTCACGATTTCAATCCTCCCTTGTGGAGTGTTCGAACACAATTTCAAAATGGGCTTCGAATGGCATCGTGCCTTAACTTAAAGAATATGAGTGTGGCGAAAGTCACTAAAGTGCGGTTTGATGTCAGTATGTCTTTTTATCGTGATTTATCAAGAGCAGAGGTGAAATCTAAGCGTATTGAGCCGGATAAATAACAGTGATGAGCCTCGCCTAAGTTAGTAGACAATTGGGTAAGCCAGTCTAAAACGTTTGGGAACGCGGGGCGCTGTTTTTTGTATTTGCAACAATTGTGTTGTTGAGCACATTATTTTCGGCCGAAACGCCATAACTATCTGACGAACGGTGGCTCTACTGCTGCCTTAGTCAGGAACTTCTGTATTTCGAAGGAGAACTTCGTGGCCCAGGGACAACTAAAACAAGCGAATCGAATGGCCGAATTGAAATCGGTCTTCGGTCAAGACGAGCTTTCCGTTGTTACCGTTGAGTGCGACGAGGGCCTGAGCGATGATTTTGTGATCCGCCTGGAAGTGGTCAGCCAGGAGGAAGATCTGGATTTCGACAAAGCCATTGCCACGCATATGACCGTCAAGGTGGTCACGAACAATGGCGACACGCGCCACTTTGACGGACTTCTGACCGATGCCAAATGGCTTGGTCACCGCGACTCATATTATCGCTACAGGCTGACGTTGCGTCCCTGGTTCTGGCTTTTGACAAAAAATGCCAACTGCCGGATTTTCAAGGATAAATCAGCACCTGACATCATTTCAGAAGTGCTTGGTGAGCACGATTTCGCAGATCACCGAAAGAATCTGACCGAAAGCTACGACCCGATCCACTACTGCGTACAGTACCGGGAATCGGACTACGATTTCTGCTGCCGACTGATGGAAGAGTTTGGCATCTCCTATTTCTTTGAACATGAGGATGGCAAACACACCATGATCCTGGCTGACGCGAAATCGTCATACAGCCCGATCACAGGTGACAGCAGTATTCCGTTCATTCCGCTTGGTGGTGACAGTCAACGAGACAAGGAACACCTTTACCATTGGGTTCCGAGCCGTCGCTTTCGCACCGGCAAATTCGCGGTGAACGACTATGATTTTGAAAAACCGAGCGCCTCGCTCGAAGCAGATCGCGACGCGGGGTCTTCCTATAGAGCTGGGTCGCTTGAAAGCTATGATTATCCTGGTCGATATACCGAGAAGGACAAAGGCGGCACCTTCAGCAACATTCGCCTGGAAGCCGAGCAAGCTGCAGACAAGCGTATTGAAACAGCTGGGGAGGTTCCCCGCCTCTTCGCAGGCGGATTGTTCACTTTGCAGGATCATCCACACGGCCCGCAGAACCGCGAATACCTGGTTATCAGGGCCAGTCACCAGATCATTACAGAACAGTACCGTTCGGGTGGCGGCGGCTCTCAGGGTGAAGCCTATACGGGCACCTATGATGTGCTGTCGACAGATATTCCTTTCCGAACTCCGGCTGTTACTCCGAAGCCGCGTATTCCCGGACCGCAAACTGCCAAGGTCGTGGGTCAGGGCGAAATCGATGTCGACGAGTACGGTCAGATCATGGTCGAGTTTCATTGGGATCGAGATAAGACACAGTCAAGACGCGTGCGCGTGGCGCAGGTCTGGTCCGGAAAGAACTGGGGCGGCATCTATATCCCGCGCGTAGACCAGGAAGTGATCGTGCAGTTCCTGGAAGGCGATCCAGACCAGCCGATCGTAATCGGCACCGTCTATAACGCCGACAACATGCCCCCGTATTCCTTGCCTGGCGAAAAGAACAAGGCCGGCATCAAGTCAGACTCGACAATGGGCGGAGGCGGCTACAACGAGTTTGTGCTCGATGATTCCAAAGGACAGGAAGAGATCGGAATTCATGCGCAAAAAGACATGAATACCGTCATTGAGAACAACGAAACTCTTCACGTCAAGAACTGCCGTGACACCAAGATCGATGTCAACAGAACCGAAAAGGTCGGCATGAACACGACCGAAGAGATCGGCATGGTCTGGAAGGCGAAAGCCGGAATGATGATCGAGTTTGAAGTCGGTGCGAGCAAGATCACGATGACCCCGGCAATGATCAACATCAAGTCTCCGATGATCAATATCGAGGCCGATGCGATGTTGAACGCCAAAGGCACTTTGACCACGGTCACCGGAAGCGCATTCTTGACGCTGAAAGGTGGACTTGTTCTGATCAATTAATGCCATTGAACGCACAACGGGAAAAGAAACGGAGTTGGGCTGATGGGATCTCGTATCCGCTTCACGAAAGCCAAGCAGGTATTTGAAACTTATCCTGGATTGTCCGATAATGTTGTCGAACCAACATCGGATGTCGCGCCGCAGGACTATGTGCGAGCATTGCAGGAAAGCGAAAGCCCGCTCACGTCAATCTGCTATTTTGCGCATACTTTGCCGAAACGAGAGTCCGTCTGGTGGGGAATGAAATGCGTTTCAGGCCTCGGTGCGGTCAAGACTGACGCCGACAGGCACATATTGGAGCTATGTGAACACTGGGTTCGTGAAGGCGACGAAGAAGCCCGATCGGCGGTCCAAGCAGCTGCGGAAGCTGCAAAGCCTGACAGTGCCGCAGTATGGATCGGAATGGCCGCTGGATGGTCCGGTGGATCACTGTCGCCAAATCCCGATCACCGGGTTGATATGCCGGCTGATCTGACGGCCAAGGCGGTGAATGCTGGCATCATGATCGCTATGGGATTCGTCGAGCCGTCGAATCGCGATAATGCTCTCGATACCTGCATTTCTGCGGGACTGTCGTTTGCCGAGGGCGGGGCGATGCCAACAGTCAGCCTGCGTGAACCGGCAGTATTGTAAATTATATTGGAAGGTCCGGTGGGCATGCGTATCACGCTGCAGATTGAGAATGTTGATCGGCTGGAAACCGGGGGGCAGGTATCCTATAGCTGCGCGGACCGCGGTTTCGATATCGGCCGACACGAACATCTTGATTGGAGCTTGCCCGATCCTCAACGCGTCATCTCCGGAAGACATTGTGAAGTACGATATGAGGGCGGACAATATGTTCTTTACGACGTGTCAACCAACGGTACGTTCTTGAACGGCAGTCCAAACCGCATGGACAAGGAACACGTCCTGCGCCCTGGCGACAAAGTAATGATTGGCGACTACATCGTTGTTGTGTCGCTTGATGTTGATGAGAGCCATGGAAGCATGGCGAGTGTTTCACCAAATCCGGCCCCACCACAATGGCAAGCTCCACAGCCCGCAGCACCTGCAATGCCGGATCCGGCCTGGCCATCGGCCCCGCCGGCCCACCAGCAAGCGCCTTATCCGGTCGAGCAACAAGGTGGCCCGTGGGCGTCCAGCCCGGCTGGTATGGAGGGACGACACGCTCCGCCGTCTTCCGCGCCAGGCATAGGCACACCGGCCGATGACGTTTGGAGCCGACAGGGGCACGGCTGGGGAAGCGCCGACCCATCTCTCTATGATCCACACGCAAGAGCGCCCGAACCAGAGCAGGTGCGGCCTGCACTTGCCGATCCTATGGATCACCTGGCCGATCAACCGCATTTGAACCGACCGGAAATGGCCGCCGCCACTCCCGCCTTTCCGCAGCAGGATGCGCCACAATCGGATCTCGGCAGTTCGCCCTTTCCAGCTCTGAGCGACGGAGAGGCTGGAGCTGAAGACGAAAAACCGCTTTTCAACATGCCAGATCTCGGGCGATCTGATGCTGAAGTAGAAACGCCTCAGGCGCCACCTCCGCCACAGCCTGAACCCCAAACGGACGCACCTTTTCCAGAAGCTCCGGATTGGGCGGCTGCGCAAATCGTTGAAAAAGCCGCCAGCGCAGAAGAAACAGCGCCCGAAACAATTCCAGAAGCATCGAAGGCTGATATGCCGGTTGCCCCGGCAGAGCAGCCGGAGGAAACTGTTTCAGAGCCGATTGTTGACAAATCTGCGCTGCGCGCAGCACCCGAAGTTTCGGTCAATTTTATCAAGGCCTTCGCAGAAGGGGCTGGCATTCCTGAAGACGCTCTGCAGGGCAGGGACCAGGAAGCATTTGCCCGAGAGCTCGGTGTCATCATGCAAGGCATTACGAGCGACCTGATGGGGCTGCTGCAAGCACGCAGTCAGGTCAAAGCCATGACGCGCAATGCCAATCGAACCCTGATCAGTCGGAGCGGCAACAACGCGTTGAAGTTTTCGCCGACACCTCAGATGGCGCTGCAGACAATGCTGTCTCAAGGCGCTGAGGAGAACGGGTATTTGCCGATGGACCGCGCGATGACTGCCGCGTTCAAGGACATTCAGAAGCATCATGTTTGGACCTACGCCGCGATGCAAAAGGCCGCGGCAAGATTTGATGAAACGCTTTCGCCCAAGGCCATCGAAGCTGAAGGTCAGGTGGCCAAAAGTACTTTTGGAAATCAAAAGGTGAAACTCTGGGAGCGCATGCAGGAGCGCTGGACCTCTTTGTCCGGTGCTTACGACGATGGTTTGGTCGGTGTGTTCACCCAGTATTTCACTGAGAGCTATGAAGAACTGACAAGTGAAGATCCGGAACAAAATTCCGGACTGTGATTGAATTGATTTTTTGCTTTGCGTTCAATGAGTATGAGCGCTGAAAGAGTTAAGGGAGCAGAGCCTTAATGTCGTGGTATAGCAAGGTTGCATGGACCGAAGGCTTGTTTTTGCGGCCGCACCACCTTCAGCAGAGCGACCGTTACGGGGAGCATCTGCTTGATGAACGGGTTCGGCTGGCGTCCCCTTATCCCTGGGGTTTCTCGGAGATCGAAATTGACCAGGATGTCGGCCAGCAATGCCGCTTTGCTCTTCGATACGGACGCGGGATATTCCCCGATGGTACGGTTTTTAACTTTCCAGCAGACGGAACACCGCCACCGGCGATAGACGTCCCGGAAGATGCGGCGGGACAGATCGTCTGGCTCGGAATTCCTGAGACAACAGTCAATGCGGTTGAAGTTGCAAGTGGCCGTGACGATGCCGCCACGCGCTACATCCAGGGCCGCGAGACTATCATCGATTCCACATCTGCTATCCGGCAGGAGGAAGAGATAGATGTTGCGCATCCAAGGTTGATGTATTCGATCAGATCAACTCCCCATCCAGGACATGTCTGCCTGCCGGTTGCACGGATCACGGAGATCAAGGATCGTATCGTCATAACCGACGGCACATTTGCGCCGCCCGTACTGGCTTGTCATGTGCATCCCGCGGTTACGGGGTGGATCGATTCCGTGATTGGTTGGGTTGAGCGTAAATTGAGCGAACTCGCTCGTTATGCAGCGGATACGTCAGCTGGTGGCGGATTGCAGAATTTCGACTATCTGACCTTGCAGATGCTGAACAGGATCCATCCGATGCTGATGCATCTGCGTAAGTCGGCCTATATCCATCCAGAGCGGCTTTATGCGGAGTTCCTCCAGATTGCTGGCGAACTCGCAACCTTCGCAACGGAGGAGCGCCGAGCCCGCAACTATCCCGTTTACGACCACGACAAGCTGCATGAAATCTTCAAACCGGTGTTGTCTGATATCCAGGCGTTCCTGTCGGCAGGTTACGATCGCCGTGCGATCAGGCTTCCTCTGGAACAATTGGCTCCGAACGCCTTCAAGTCGACGATCGTCGATCGAAACCTGTTCTCGCAGGCGAGTTTTGTCATCGAAGTGGCTGCCCGTCGTCCGCTCACCGAGATCCAGAGCGAGTTTCCGAAACTGTTCAAGGTAGGCCCCTTCGGCCAGATGCGGCAGATTGTTTATTCCAACTTGCCGGGCATTCCGCTAATTCACATGCCGGTTCCACCTGCACAGATCCGGGCGTTGACGGATCGCGTCTATTTCAGGCTCGATAAGACGACGCCACTTTGGCGTGAGTTCAGCCAGGATTCGGCAATCGGTCTGCAATTCTCGGGCAACTGGCCGGATTTGCAGCTTGAATTCTATGCCATTCGGGAGGGCCGTTGATGGCGGATAACGACGATCCCTTTGGCGTTTCCAAACGTAAGGGAAAAACCATCGTCCGGCCCAATCCCGGGGGACGATGGAGTGAGACACAGCAAGGTAGCCCACCCGGGCAGCCGGGCCAGCCACCACAAGCGCCTCCAGGCCAGGTGCCGCCGCAGGCGCCGCCACAAGCGCGTCCGGGCGGCGCTCCTGATCCTTGGCAGGGAGGTCCAGGTTCCGGGCCAGATCCCTATGCACCGACACCAACCGGCTATGAATACGGGCAACAACAGGCTCCGGACATCCGGACGCCTCCACCCCAACAACCTCAGCATCCGGTGCCGCCGCAACAACCGGCTCCTCCGCCGGCTGGAACGCCGGCGCCCGTAGCCGTCCAGTTAGAACACACTCCCGACATCAATGAGATCCGTGTTGCAAACCGCAATCCGATTTCAAGGGCTGCAGCCCCGCTGCTTTTGTTGCTGGGACGCTTGCATCTGACTATGACGGACGCCCAGTTCGATGCATTGATGCGCGATGTCTACAATTCCATCAAGACGTTCGAGAAGGACCTCAGAAACGCCGGCATAACGGACGATCAAATCCAGTCCGCAGCCTACGCCTTGTGTGCGACATCCGACGACATTGTCCAAAACCTACCCTCTGCCGGTCGGCATCAATGGACGCAGTATTCCATGCTGACCCAGTTTTTCGGTCAGGCCACCGGTGGTGTCGAATTCTTCCAGCTTTTGGAAAAGGCAAAGCAGGACCCGGGCCGAAACTTTGGCGTTCTTGAGGTCATGCATTCATGCTTGTCCCTCGGTTTTTACGGAAAGTATCGCGCAATCCAGGGCGGTCAGCAGGGCCTTGAGCGTGAACGCCGGGATCTGCATGAAATATTGCGGCGTGTGAGACCACGACCTGGTGACGACCTGTCTCCACATTGGCGAGGGCTTGAACTGCTTCAAAGGCGCACGGGTTTTTCCATCCCTATCTGGTCGGTTGCAGCTGTTGCCGGCGCGTTGCTGCTTGGAGGATATGTGACGCTCATGCTGCTGTTGGCAAGCGGCAGCGAAGTGATCGCAAGTCGCGCAACGGCGCTCTACCCAACAGGACCTGTTGAACTCGCCCGCGAGGGCTATCAACCGAAGCCACCGCCTGCACCGGAGCCACCGGCAGATTCGACCATAGACACGGTCTCGGAACAATTGGCCGGTTTGGAGGGCGTCGAAATTCAGCAAGCGGGCCCCGCGATCATGTTGCGCATGCGTGCTCAGTTTGACGTGGCGGCGGCCACGTTACGACCCGAGTTTCAGCTGTTGGTCGAGCAGGTCAGTCAGACGCTGGACGGTGTCGATGGTGAGATTCTCGTTGTCGGGCACACGGACAGCGATCCGATCCGGAACAATCCGAGATTTCCAACAAATTGGCACCTTTCGGTGGAGCGGGCCAAATCCGTTGCTGCAGTCATGCAATCCATTTTGCAGCAGCCCGACAGGGTGGCAGTGGAGGGGCGGGGCGCAGATGAACCGATTGCGCCCAACACAAGCCGTGACGGCAAGGCTCTCAACCGCAGGGTGGAAGTTTTCCTGAAACCGCCGACCAAAGGTCTGGTGATCAACAATTAGTCTCCGGGGCAACCGAATAACAAGGCTGTATAAATGAAATTCTGGCTCGGTATTACGGCAATTTTTATAGGCATTCTTGCCTTGATCGCCCTGATCTGGTTTGGCGGCCCGTTTTTGGCAATTGCAGGTGTTCGCCCCTTCGAACCACTGTGGGTACGACTGCTCCTAGCCTCGATCATATTGCTGACAATCGGTGGCTGGCAGGTTTATCGGATCTACAAACGTGTTGCGGCCAATCGCGCACTTGAGCAGGAAATCCTTCAACCCAAGGCGAGCGACGAAGACATTCAGATCATGTCTGAACGCATGAAGGATGCCCTCAAGACGCTTAAGTCAGCCAGTGGTAACACGCGCACCTACCTTTACGACTTGCCCTGGTACTTGATGATCGGACCGCCCGGCTCAGGCAAAACCACTGCCTTGATGCATTCCGGATTGAAATTCGCCAACTCTCGCGGCAAGGGCGAAGCGCAAAAGCTCGAAGGACTGGGGGGAACACGCTACTGCGACTGGTGGTTCGCTGAAAATGCGGTTTTGATTGATACCGCAGGACGATACACAACTCAGGATTCCGACGAAGAGCATGATCGGGATGCCTGGTTGGGCTTCTTGAAGATCCTGCGAAAGGCGCGCCCGCGGCAACCAGTCAATGGCGTGATGGTGTCGATCAGTCTGGAAGACCTGATGACGCTGTCCGAAGCGGAGCTCAAACTTCACACGGACGCCATCAGAACCCGTCTGATCGAGCTTTACAAGACGCTGAAAATCGATTTTCCAGTCTATGTGATTTTCACCAAAGCCGATACCGTTGCCGGTTTCATGGAGTTCTTTGGCTCTTACCCGGAAAGCAGGCGCTCACTTGTCTGGGGCGCAACGTTCCAGACGCGCGAAAAGAACAAGAACATGGTCGCCGAAACGCCGGCGGAATTCGATCTTCTGATCGAGCGTTTGAACGAGGAAATGGCGGATCGCCTGCAGGAAGAACCCGACCCGCGTGCCCGCCTGATGCTCTATGGCTTTCCGACTCAGGTGGCCGCGCTCAAGGACCGCATCACAGGCTTCCTCAATGCCATTTTCGAGCCGAGCCGGTATTATCCGAACGCCGTCCTGCGAGGCTTCTATTTTACATCTGGCACCCAGACCGGCACGGCAATCGACCGCGTGATTGGCTCAATGAGTCAGGCGTTTGGTACTGCGTATCAGCAGGCTGCTCTATCGGGTCAGGGAAAGAGTTATTTCCTGCGAGACCTGCTGACGAAGGTTATCATCGGTGAAGCTGGCTGGGTTACCCACAATCGACAAGTGGTGCGGTGGGCAACAGCTACCAGGATTGCCGCTTATTCTGTGATCGTACTGGCAACGCTAGGTCTCGGCAGTATTTGGACAATCAGCTATTTCAACAACAAGGCTCTCATTGATGAGACTGCCAAGGCGGTCGCAGCTGTGCGGGCGGAAGGCGAGGGCGTCCTCGATCAACGTATCGTGCGCGATGATAGCCTGCGCGACACAGCTTATATCCTTTCTCTCTTGAGAGGGTTGCCGGCTGGCTACGACACCCGGGATGACCCGACACCGATGATGGAAAAGTTCGGTCTCAGTCAGCGGGAGAGACTGCAAGCTGCAGGTATCACATCCTATCGAAGCGGATTGGAAAGGCTGCTCCGGCCGCGTCTGTTGCTGCGAATTGAAGAACAGATGACCGATGTCCTGGACAACCGAACGGCTCCGGGCGGTGAAGCCATTGATCAGCTTTATAATCTGACCAAGCTTTACAGGATGGTTGCAGGCGATGCGCCTGAGATTGACAAGGACCAGATCAAAAATTCCTTCCGCGCAGACTTCCTGCAAAGTTTCCCCGGTCCGCAAGGTGAAGTGCTGCGCAACGAACTCAACACTCACGTCACTGCGATGTTGGATTTGGATTTCGGTGGCAACGTCATGACGGACCAGTTGGACGGTGTGCTGGTGGCCGAAGTGCAACGTGAATTGGCACGCGTCAGCCTCGCTGAACGCGGCTATGCTTTGCTGAAGTCACGCGCGAAAGGCCTGGCCAGCGACAATTGGGTTGCCGAGCAGCGCGGCGGACCGGACATGGTGACAGTGTTTGAAACCGTCAACGGAGACACTTTGGACACCGTCGCTGTCGACAAGTTTTTCACTTACCCAGGTTTTCATCTTTCCGTGTTGCCGAACCTGGCAGGAATTCGGGAAGAACTGGAACGAGACAAGTGGGTCTTTGGCGACATTAGTGAGGCGAATGCCTTCTCCGACCAATATCAGTCGCTTCCCAGTGAAATTCTCGGCCTCTACACCAAGGACTTCATCGAAGCCTGGGAAGAAGCCCTGGGAAATCTCAAGTTCAAGTCAATGCGGGCTGACAAGCCGCTTTATACGACATTGCAGGCAGTCTCCGCGCCGACCTCTCCTGTCGTCCAACTCCTGGAAAGCATACGAAACGAAACGTCGCTGACACAGGACCTGGCCAGTCAATCTCTCGCAGATGCGGTGTCCAGCGGCAACGCAGCGGATGCGGGAGCGGATGCGGCGCAAAAAGTGTTCCAGCGTTACGTATTCGATGCGGCTGGCGGATTGAAGCGCATCGGAATTGAGGCAGGGTTGAAGGTCCTTGCCCCCGGCGGCATCGCAAATGCCGTGGGCGGGTCAGGTGGCAACAGTGGTCCGACTATCATTCCAGGCAAGGCCATTGAAGATCATTTCCGGCCTTATCACGTGCTCGTTGAAGGTGAAAACAGCCGCAAGATCGATGCCTTGTTGCTGAATTTTAAAAATATTCTGGACAATCTCCTGGTTGTTGCCAACAACCCGCTTCAAAGCGAAACCGCAAACTCAAATGTCCAGATTCAGGCATCGCTGCTTCGGAGCAATGCCACGCGTTTCCCCAATCCGTTTGATCAATTGATCCTGCAGTCGGCCAAGGAATTTGATGAGGAGTTCAAGGAAACGTCGATTACCCAACTGAATGAAAAACTGAAGTCGCAAGTCGTTGAACAGTGTCGGCAGATCGTTGGCAGAAACTATCCGTTCTCCAATGGCCGCTCCGAGGTGCCGATGACGGAATTTGCAAAGCTGTTCTCACCGTCAGGCATCATGCAGCGGTTTTTCGACGAAAACCTGAAACCGCTGATAGACACCACTTCGAGACCATGGAACTGGAAACCGGAGGTCTCGCAGGCAGACCGGCTTTCCAATGCTACGCTGCGCCAATTCGAACGGGCAGACCTCATCAAGCAGGCCTTCTTCCCGACTGGCAACGCATTTCCTTCAGTTGGTCTTCAGGTTGTTCCAAGGGCATTGTCGCAACAGGCTGATGCTGCCAGTTTGGAGGTAAATGGCAACCTTGTGCTGGTTACGCGCGGCCCAGGGTTCAATGCAGATATTGAGCCGCTTCCAGCCAGCTTCGATTGGCCGAGCAACACGGCGACGCCAAGAGTTGTTCTGGTGATACAGCCTGAAGTGCCAGGGTATC
Source organism: uncultured Roseibium sp. (assembly GCF_947499295.1). Taxonomy (GTDB): domain Bacteria; phylum Pseudomonadota; class Alphaproteobacteria; order Rhizobiales; family Stappiaceae; genus Roseibium. Next base: position 25,090 of record NZ_CANMNP010000019.1, on the reverse strand, counting down.
GCTCACGGCAGGAAATCCACGGGGATTGGGCGTTTTACCGCTTTGTGAGGGCCAATCGGGTCAGTTCAGGTCAGAACAAGTTTGTCATTCGGAAAACGCTCGGTGGCCGCCAGGTAGCCTTTACGGTGACACTGCGTTCCAAGCCCAATCCGTTCTTTTTGTCTGCTGTTGGAGACTTCAGCTGCCCCACGAGCTTCTAAGCGAATGGGGGCCGGGTATTTTGGAAAACTGGCAGCAAGGGCGGACTTTGTGACCGCAAACTGCCCAGCCGGTTTCATGAGACTGTGGGAGCCCTTTCTGATGAAGGGGCTGGCGCAGTCACGGCTGGATTTAATAGAAGCCTGGGAGGAGGCCTATATGACCATGCCGGTCTGGCGGTTCTGGTTGACGCCGGCTCAGGAAGGCAGTGAACTGGGCGTTGCCGTTGCCGGCGCGTTCATGCCGAGCATTGACAAGGTTGGGCGCGAGTTTCCACTTACCGTGGTCGCCCCGACCGGAACCGGTTTGAATGGATCTCCCAATAGCGATTGGTATGACAATGTCGAGGATCTGCTCCTAAAGACCCTTGAAGAAGAGGCGACACTTGAAGCGTTTCAATCTGGCGTCAAGAATCTTGAAGCACCGGTCGATCTGAACAACGTTTTCCATGGGGTGGACCAGGTTGCACTCGATGCAGCGCCAGACACCGGAGAACATCTGTTGTCGCAGTTTCGCTGTCAGGCCGGAGACCGGCCCATTGAGTTCAGCTGTCGGGGACTGCCGGACGCAGGCGCATTCCGATGGCTCATTTTGCCGGAGCAGCACAAGGCTGAAAGTGGGCAAGAAAAAGCGGCGGGGGAAAATCATGGGCGATATCATCCGGAGGATCATCGAACATGACCGAAAAAACACAAGGAGCCCTTAGAAGCTTCGCGGTCGGACAGACACATGTAGGACGGGTGCGGGAGGAAAACGAGGACGCTTATCTGGTTGATGAAGGGAAGGGTGTCTTCGCCGTAATGGACGGGGCCGGGGGCATGCATTGCGGTGCCATGGCATCTGGTCTGGTGAAGGAAGCACTCACAAGTATCACGCTTCCGCGCAGCGCTGAGGACCTTCTTGAACAATTCGAAGGCCGGTTGATTGTTGCAAAGGACAGAATAGAGCGGGCCTCAGCCAAAGCCGACGGTGCTGCGATGGGGACGACCATTGTCGCTCTATTGACCTATGCGGGTGCATTTGCCTGTCTTTGGGCAGGTGACAGTCGGGTCTATCGATTTCGAAACGGAATGCTGGAGCAGCTGACGACAGATCATACTGAGGTTCAGGAGCTCGTCGATCAGAATGTTCTGACCGAAGAAGAGGCTCGAAACTTTTCTCGGCGCCATGTCATTACGCGTGCGATTGGGTCCGGCCTTGAACTGGAACTGGAATTGGTATCTGGAAATCTGAGACCCGGTGACCGTTTTCTGCTTTGTTCCGACGGCTTGACCGGTCATCTTGATGATGCGGTGATCAAGACAATGTTGATGAACGGTGCACCTGACATGACGGCTAGAAGCCTGATCAATGGCGCACTTGAGGGTGGCGGAAGCGACAATGTGACCGTCGTAATCGTGGATTTTGACCGCAATGTAGCGGTTTGAGGAGCAGCTGCTGATGAACCCGGCCGACAATTTGCTGCCGCAAGGAACGCGTCTCAACAATCTCTATGAGATTGAGGAGCACATTGCCGACGGCGGTATCGGAACGGTTTATCGCGCACGCGACGTGGAGAGCGGTGACCCCGTCGCGATCAAGGTTCTGCTTGCAAGCTTTTCCCGGGACACGATGATTGTCGACCTCTTCAAGAGGGAAGCCAAAATCCTCCGGAACCTCAAGCACGACGCTCTGACGCAATACTATGTCTTCGCCAAAGAACCGACTTTGGGCGTTTATTATCTGGCCATGGAGTTTGTCAGCGGTCCTTCGCTGCACTCGCGCCTGGAATCCGGGCCACTTGAACCTGAAGCGGTTTACAGGCTTGTCCAACGGCTGGCATCAGCGCTGCAGGCAGTTCACGACAAGGAAGTCATTCACCGTGATCTGTCTCCCGACAATATAATTTTGCAAAACAGTGATGTCGGGCAGGCAAAGATTATCGACTTCGGCATATCACGTGCCAATACCGGAGGACCAACGATCATTGGCGATGGCTTCGCCGGAAAGGTCAATTACGTCTCGCCGGAACAAGTTGGCATATTCGACGGCAAGGTCACTGCTCGCAGCGATATTTATTCCCTCGGTCTTGTGATTGCCGAGGCCTTGACGGGCAAGCAGATTGATATGGGAGGCACGCAGGCGCAGATCGTTGAGAAGCGCCGGATAGTTCCGTCACTAGATGGCATCGACAATCGTTTCCGACCGCTTCTTGAAGCCATGCTGCAGCCTGACCCGGCAAATCGTCCTGCCAGCATGGCTGAGGTCGCGGATTGGACACTGGGGGCGCCCATGGGCCGCCAGATGCCCGACAAGACGGTGATAAGGACTTCGACTCCACCACCGGAACAGTCCGCACTTGATCACGAAGCACCGCCAGTGAACTGGGGACGGCGTATTCTCGTCGCTCTGTCACTGCTTGGTTTTGCCGGACTTGGAGCAGGCGGTGTCTATTTCATCGTTGGGCAGTCGGTGCCCGATCAGGATCAAAAACCGGTTCTGGTTGCTCCGCCTCGCGACAATGCGCCAGCAGCGCCAACTTTGCCGACAAACCTGACACCAGATGATGGATCGTCTGGCGAAACCTCTGTGGAGGATCCATCGCCAACCACAAATGACGAAAAAAATACGGTTCCGGACATTCCCATACCTGAAAAACAAGACCAGCGCCCCTCGGTGAATGACAATGAAACGGACAACAAATTGCCGCCTCCGATCACGCCACAACAGGATCAGCCGCAAGAGACATTGAAACCCGAAGACAGAATTCGGAGCTTTGTCAGCAGTTACCAGGCAGGCGATTGCATGTATCTCCAGCCAGTCGAGATTGCGAGCCGCTCGGCAGAAATTGAAGGTTTTGCCTCACGGACACCGCCGTTTATCGCTTTTGACAGCGATTTCACGCAGTCCCAAGGATTTGAGGCCAAAATTCAGGTTAACTTGATCAGCGATGATCAGTGCCCGGCCGTGGCATTCCTCAGAGGCACGCCTGAGGGCAACGCCCAGACAGAACTTCATCTGGACATGCAGCGCACCGTCATTCCGAACGGAAGCAATATGGCAGGCCGAATTTCAGGCTATGATCCGGCGACCGGGGAACTCGGTTTGCTCTATGTCGGCAGCAAGGGCGAAGTGGTAAACCTGTCGCCATTCCTCCAGACGGACAATGGCGGGGCAGGGTTTGTTGTTCCTTTGAGCTTGAAAAGCGCAGTTGAAGAAACCGGCCTGGTGATTGCAATGGTCGGGCCCGATGTTGCGCAATCGCTTTCAAATCGATCCGAGAAACAGGCCTCAGCCTTCTTTGACAACCTCATGCAGGAGGTTGCGGTCTTGCGTGCAACTGCAACGACAGTCAAGGTGGTTCCGTAAGGGACTGTCGTTGATGAGTGTGAAGCTGTCGTGAAGCGCTATACAAAACCGATACATCTTCAGGAGCTGATCCCCCAGCGGAGAGCCGATTCTTCGTTGGCGCTTATAAATGTTGTCTTTCTTTTGCTGTTGTTTTTGCTGGTAGCCGGCACACTTCGCCCACCCTTGCCTGATGACTTTCAATGGGCCGAGACCGTAAATGACGAAGGGACCGGGAGCATACAAGGCAGCCTTGCTCTCGATAAATCGGGGGAGATCTGGCTCGACGGCAACAAACTGGAAGTGGACGAGCTAGCTCAATTTTTGAAGAGCAGGGTGGACGTATCCGACAAATTGACCCTGCAAATCGATCGACGCACCAAAATGGGCGATCTGACCGCACTTGCTGAGGAACTGAAAGCAGGCGGAATTCGAAAGATAACTCTTGTCACTATTGAGGCGGATGGCTCGTGACGACCGTCCTCTATAATCAGGATGGGCAATGGAGCATTCCCGGCTATATCTGGCCTGCCGTTTTGGGCACATCGCTGGCGGCACATGTTTCAATTGTTCTGTTTGGGTTGGAGGACTTTTCCTGGCAAGTTCAGGAGCCGTCGGTTCCGCCCGAAGCCGAAATTGTGCTTGAAAGCGGTGGTCTGGATTTTGAGGCTATTTCAGGCGTCACAATAGCCCCGCAAGACGTGATCGCTGCTGACAATGTGTCGGTCGTTCAACCGACGGAAATATCGCAACCTGTACTTCAACAGCCGCCTTCAATCATTTCACAGCCTGTTGAGAGTGCAGCTCTCAAGCCGGTTCAAACGCCGGCAGTGTCAGTACCCAGTTCATCCGCAGTATCCATCGCCACGGTTGACCCAAGCAACACGATTGTTGTTGAAGCTCAAGAAAGCATCGCACCAGAAGCTGCTACGCAGCCGGACGCCCAGACTAAACCAACAACGATTGAAAAAATCGACCCCAGTGTTGACGTTGTTGCAACCACAGTTCCTTCGACCGTCACCGAAGCTGTGGTACCAACGTCCCCAACAAGCACCGTGGTCTCGCTTGCACCTGTTACCGCAACGGATGTTGTTACACTGGCCTTAGTACCGTCACCCGTGAGTTCGGGGGCAAACGCAGCCACTGTCAATTCTGCGCCCGTTGCCGCACCGACTGGCGTTGTTACGCCTGTGACGGCGAATACAGTTGAGACAGAGGACGATGATGTCGTTGTGTCTACCGGGCCTTCGGTAGAGTTAACGGCACCTGTCACGGCTGTTACTCCTTCTCAAAGTGAAGCAATTGCCGTCACTTCAGCTGAAGCGCCTTCAACGCAAGCTGTGTCACCGCAAGTGTCTTCAGCCCAAGAAGGGGCAGCAAGCAGCACTGTTGTTCCCAGTTCGGTCACTGTCGCGACGCCTGCGTCTTCAGTTCAAACAGTACGACCGGCGGAACAACAATTCGCAGCCATTCGTCCTTCCGAAACGGAGCTTGCGGCAATTGCGCCAACCGAACCCCAGCAGTCTGCAATATCCGCATCGCCGCAGTCCTCAGATCCAACACCAAGTGTTCCGCCAGTTGAACTTGCCAGTATCGATCCGCTGGCTAAGGTCACGAATTATGTCGCTGATTACGATGCTGGAGAGTGCGCTCATCTTTCAGTGATGTCTGCAGGTACCGACACGGCGTCGGTAACTGCCTTCGGCGCAGGCATCGCGCCATTTGCAGTCTTCGACAAGAGTTTCGCGGCAAGTCAGGGTTATGAAGCCAATATCGAGTTGCGGCTCGTAACACGGCCCCAATGCGCTCTGCTGGATGCTATTGGATTTTCCCAAGGTATTGAGGCGGCGGGGCTTGTTGAACTTGAAAGGACCGTCGTCAAAAGCGGATCCAGTGTTTCCGGGCTGATTCAGCGCGACTTGCCGATCGAGCGGATTGCAGCTGCCGAAACTGCTGGCTTGGAACTGAATGGCAAGGGACCACCAGAAATCTACCTGATTGATGACGCCGGGAGCATTCATGACGGCCGAGAGTTCATACTGCCGGCTTCGAACGCTGCAACAGCTGGTGGCTGGCGGTTTGCCATTCCTGTTACGTTGATCTCCAGGGTCAATGAAGAAACGGCCTTGTTGCTGGCGATCTGGAACCGACCTAAAGACCGGCAGCCTGGCCGTTTCAGCAAACTTGGCGCAAACAGGATTGCCGAGGTGCTTGAAGCGCCGGGGGTTTATTCCTTGTCTGCCTTCAAGGTTCTACGTTGAAGCAACGGTTGAAAAACTGCCAGCGGTAAAGACGCCAGTCAAAAGCACTTCAAGAGCTGCCCGTTCTTTTTCCAACCGGGTCTCGAACCATGTCACCGCGACGGAAACTGGTATGGCGACCGCTAGCCCGCAAGCGGTGGTCAATAGGGCAACCCATATCCCACCGGCGAGTGTCGCCGGATTTGCCGCAGCCCCGGATTCCTGAAGCGTTTGAAAGGTATCGATCATGCCCAGAACTGTGCCGAACAGTCCCAGGAGCGGCGCAATCTGAGTGACCAAGTCCAGCGCTTTCAACCAGCTGGCCAGTGCGAAAAGGCGGTCCGCGGCACGCGCCGATATCTCTTCCCGCAAGCGTTCCTCGCGAATGTCCCGTTCTTGTGAGGCGAGTGGCTGCTGATCGAGCATCTGGATGGCATCCATCGCGTTGCGCACCAGGGCGGCTGACAGCGAGCGATCCTTGATAAGATTTTGAGCTGCCGTATTTCGCTCACCTGACCGCCACTGGGTCACCGCCTGGCGAACCATCCCGTGACGTCCTACGCGCGCGTTGGAAAACTGGAACACTTTTGCCAGAATTACGGCGAGCGCAGCGATTGAAATGGCCAGTAGTATGAGGACTACCGGTCCACCCAGCTCAAAAAGAGAAGAAAATGTATCACCCATAAAATGGTCGGGTCCCGTTATCGGCAGACAATCGCTCAGTCACCGAATTCAATCTCGGTGCGGTTTTTCAAGTCCAGCAAGTCCGGACAATAAACGTCAGTAATCGCCGACGGAACGCAATTCAGAACATCGTTTATGTGCAGCCTGGAAAGACTGTCACAGGCCTTGCCGGCAAGGTCGAATTGAAGAACCTTTGTTTTCCCGGCCGAAATACGAGTGAAATCAAGGCGCAAGAACTGATCGACTAGTCCATCTTTGTTGAAGGCGACCATTTCCAGGCCCAGTTGGTTCATCGGTCTTTCCAAACCATTGGTCGCGATTATGGAGAGACGGCACCCGCCATCCGCTGTCGGCTGCGTGTGGTTGAGCTCCAAGCCTATCTTTCCGCCGGTTTCCTGGGCATGAACAGGGCTGGCGAGGGCTACCCCCAATAGAATCAACACGGCAGTCCGAACAGTTTTTTGCATATACATACACCCCCCAAAATGACGCCCCGGTAAAACAGCCTGACCGGGTCTTTAAATCTTTAGATCCCATTCAGTCATAAGACAGCAGAACGGTCCAGTCTTCGGCTCCTCCGGTTTCGATCTGAAAAAAATCAGCTTCGATCAAACCGCGTTGCCAGCATTGGTCACCATCATACACAACGAATTTTTCTTCACGAATGCAAAGAGTGATGTCGCCGACAAGCCTGCCTTCACCGAAACCGTCTGCCACGTGAAGATAGTATCCGGCACTCTTGAGCGGTTCCTGCAGAACCTGACTGCAGGCGTTCGAGGTGATCGTCCACCAGCCTTCCGTTCTTATGCCTTCATCAGTTTCATAGCCGATCGCGACATTCACAAGGTCGACTGAGCCATTGCACACTCGCAAGCCTGCTTCCGCAGACCGAGGCAGAGCAAAGCACGCCAGACAGGCGAGCAAGCCGAGCAGAGTGTATTTGCATAAGTAGCATCGATCGCAATGTTCTGAGTTTTGTGCCTGCGACATCAAACGGTTACCAAGTTGCTTCTTCCAAGAACAACGCTACGGAAATGCGTGAACGGGGTCAAATCTGGGATTAGGATTGTACATTTTAAAAAGAATACGAGACATTGGTGCTTCAAGTGCCAACGAAGCTTGTAGAAATGCTGTTCATACAGACCCCGCTTGCTAAACGCAGGCGTATTCCGCTGACGCCTTTGATCGACGTGATCTTTATTTTGATCATGTTCTTCCTGCTGTCTTCCACCTTTGGCGTCTGGCGACCGCTGGACGTTGGTATTGGTAGCAGCACGGCAGAAAAGACAAATGATCAACTGATAAACACCGGCGCGCCTTCTGTTTTGATTCAAATCGGGCAAGGGGTTAGCGCCGAAGGAATGACAATTGTCGTCAATGGCAGCTCTCTGGAGCTTGTGGAGCTGTCGGCCGAATTGAACCGCTTGGCGGGGCTTGGAGCAGAAAGCGCAATTCTGCTTCCTGCAAAAGGTACCGAATTTCAGAGCGTGATCGAGATACTCGACGAAGCGCGCACATCCAATCTCAAGCGGATCAGTCTTAAATTGAACTGACGCAGATCTTTCAGAACCAACCCTGAAATGAATAGAGCCCGGCGTTCGAAGAAGCCGGGCTCTTTTGTCTTGGAGGACGCTTTATCAGCGGCCGATCGCGCCACCGATAATGCCACCGACAACGCCGCCGATAAACGCCGCGCCAGCCGGGTTTACACCGCCACCGTTGTTGCTGCGTCGTGTGGTCGTGGTGTTGTTGGTCCGACGGGTCGTTGTCGACCTGCTGGTGCTGCTGCGCGAAGCTGCTGCGGCTTGTTGCTTCTGCCGCACTTCTGCTTGATAGGCCGCATATTGAGCAGCGGTCTGGGTCGTCAGCAACGCATATTGCGCCGGTGTAAAGAAGCCGGTCGGAACAATGCCGTTGGCTGTCTGCCATCCAGCGACACCTGCGCGGGTTTTCGGACCGAAGGCGCCGTCCGGACGGCCCACGTCAAATCCCACAAGGTTGAGACGGGTTTGCACTTCACGACGAGCAGTCCGGTTCCAGCCAAGCGAAGACTCTGTAACCTGCGTGCCTGGAATTGCCTTCTGCGGGTCGGGCATGGTCGCGGCAACACCTGCTTGACCTGGAACAACCGTAGCACCTGGGTTGACCGCAGCTACCTGACTTCCGGATTGCAAACGCTTGATGCTGTTGCGGGCAAAGTTTGTGAACGTGCCATTCGGATAAGCTTCCAGGTACGACTGGTAGTCGTCGACCGTGTTGCTGGCCTTGGCCGTTTCCCAGATCAGCTTTTCACGCTCCCAGTCAATAGTGGACTGGGTGGTTGCAGCAACTGCTGATGTTGTTGCGACCGGCTGAGGCGTTGTCGTAGGCGTCGTGCCGAGAGATGCAACTTCAGTTGTCGGACCACTCGCCACAGATGCCTGCTTGTTGAGAAACACTTCGCCAATCAGGGAAGCATTGACCCAAGGACGCTGACGCTTTTCCGTTTCCTGATAAACGTCTCCGGTAACGCGAGTCATGACGGTCTGGATCGACGCGTTCGGGGTGTCGATATGCCGGATCAAAGCAGACGTGAACGGCGAGTTTGCGCCTTCACCGTCAAGAGCCACATCGCCGGGGCTGGTTGCAAAGGCGATAACCGAACCTTCACCACCGGTTTCTTCCATCTTGATTTCCGCAAGACCTTGGCCAACGCTGCCTGAGCGGGTCGGACCCATGCGCCGAGAAAGCGTGCGTGCGAGCGGGTTGTCGCGACAGGCGTCAAGGAACACCATCTGCACTTTCACGTCCTTGGACATCTGGCGCATTATGAAGTCGACCGTGATGGTTTCGAAATCCAGTGACGTTTCGTCTTCAATCGTCGCGTCAATTGGAACAAGGTGGTTTTGGCCGCCCACCTGCAGGCCATGCCCTGCATAAAACAGGATCGCGATCTCTGCGCCATAAGCCTTCTTTGCGAAGTTCATGACGGATCTGCGCATGTCGGTGTAGGTCTGATCCTGACCCGCAACGACATCAAATCCCAGGCTGCGCAGTTTGGCAGCCATCTGCTCTGCATCATTGGCTGGATTGGGTAGGGGTACTGTGTGTTCGTATGCGCCGTTGCCAAGAACCAGGGCAACACGCTTCGCGAGTGCCGGAGCTGTCCCTGCGATCAGTATTGCCAGCACGGCGATCATTCGTGTGAACATTTCAATGTCCTCTCGTCGATCTTAGGTTGCCTGTCGGGTGAGCCGATCTTATTTTCGAGGTCTTCGTCCTCTTGAAAGAAGACGTACCCCCTTTGGCAATTCAATTCTGTAATAGACGTCACAGGAACTGGCATTCCGAGTTCCCCAACCCCTGCACGCGGGAGCCTGCTTGTTTCAAATGGAAAAGCTCCCTGGAATCCAGGAACGACTATAGACAATCAAGTTGGAGAACGCCACGATTGCACGCACAATTTACCAGCAAAATTTGCAATGGGTTAAGCTGGGTACCCCAAGGGCAGGGGGTTGCGCCAAGGAGACGTTGCCAGAGCCGGGTCTTAAGTCGCCATCAAGAAGGCTGACCGCCGATTTGTGACTGCTGTCACGTTATTGGCTTGGGAAGCTCTGTTAGCCTTAATATCATTGCAACTGTTCCGTCCGGCTGGCTCTGACGACGAGCCTGCAAGATAGGGAGACCGTTTTATGGCTGGAAGTGCTGATATCCTCAAACACATGCTTGAAGAGCATGTCGAAGTGTTTCGCGAAGCAGCAATGCTTTATGAAGCTGCGATTTTGGTTCGGCGCACAAACACGGCAACGCTCCAACATATCGGCAAGGACTACGCGTCGCCCAAGCGTCTCGACTGCAAGGCGAAGACCGCCGATTTCGATGTACTGCCAATAGGCAGCAAACCATCGGCGGCAAAACGTGGCTGTATTGCCGGTCTGGTGGTTGATCCGACGATTTTCGGACCGTCTGCTTATAAGGAGGGCCGCTACGCCAAAGCTGTTGGAGAATGGAACAATTTCAAAGCCAAGCTTCGACCGGAGATGGACAGTTTCTTTCAACAGCAAACGCTGACCTATATTCCCCATGGCGGGCTCTATTTCGTCGAGCTTAACCCTAAAGATCCGTACTACGGCTGCGTGAAATTCGCCTCGAACTCTCTTATTCGCGCGGGAAAGTGCATCCACGGGGATTTCGACCTGTATGGCATCGTGGACATGAAAGCACCGGAGAGGCTGTTGCGCGTGAAGGAGGAGCGTTTGGGCATGGAGCATGCACGGTCGCCGAAATTCTTCGATGTGCAGCACTATGTGAACAACAAAATTGGCGTCACCATGGTTCTTCACGGCTCACAAGAAACATACGCCAGCGAACATGAAGATGATGAACTGGATATTTTCTTTCCAAATGGCCGGATTGCTTTTGCAGGGCCGACGGGCGCTGATATCGCCGAGTTCTATCAGACCGAGTTTCCGGGAAGAACGTTGTTCAGAAAAGATGATCCGGCCATTGAGATCAAAAGAAGGTACGTTTCCCCAGGTGAGTTTTGACACCACACCAGGCAATAACGGCTCGAAATTTCCTAGAGAAAAATGGCACGCCCAACGGGACTCGAACCCGTGTTTCCGCCGTGAAAGGGCGGCGTCCTAGACCGCTAGACGATGGGCGCGCGGTCGACACAGCTGCGTCGTGGGGAGGCTTATAGGCGGGAATGCTCACGCCCGCAAGAGCCTTTGCGACAATTTTTTGCAAGCCCAGGAAACCAGGCTTGCATATGTTGAAAACCGACGTGAATTACCACTCGCCGGTATTTGTCATTGAGGCCCAAGGCTCTTTGATTTCAAGGGCTTCGCCTTTTTGCAGCAATTCAATTGAAATGTTGTCCGGCGAACGAACAAATGCCATGCGGCCATCGCGCGGCGGCCGGTTGATCGTAACGCCCTGTTTTTGAAGGTTGTCGCAGAAATCGTAAATATCATCGACTTCGAATGCGAGGTGACCGAAGTTTCGCCCGCCGTCATAGTCCTCCGGATCCCAATTGTAAGTGAGTTCCAAAAGAGGTGCGGCGTTGGCCCTGCCGGCTTCAATATCTTCAGAGCCGGCTAGAAAGATTAGAGTGAAACGACCCTTTTCACTTTCATGGCGGCGCAGTTCTTTCATCCCCATTTTGTTGCAGTAAAAATCAAGGGAATCGTCAACATTGGTGACCCGAACCATTGTGTGCAAATAACGCATATCCTACCCTTTTCCCAATCGAATGAGGTTGTCTGAAAGGCGAGTGACCGACCCATGAAGACCATCACAGGACTGGCCGAAGCTCGCAACTATGTCGCACAATTCAAGCGCGGTGCCTACCACCGGATAGTCGCTCTGACTGGTGCTGGCATTTCGACAGAATCCGGCATTCCGGATTTTCGTTCGCCTGGCGGGATATGGTCCAAACGACAGCCGGTTCAATACCAGGACTTTGTAAGGTCGGAAGAAAGTCGGCTGGAAGACTGGGACCGTCGTTTCGAGATGCAGGATTACTTTCAGAAAGCTTCGCCGAATGCGGCACACCTGGCACTGAGTTCATTGGCTAAAGATGGGTGTCTACAGCGTCTGGTGACGCAAAATGTCGACGGACTTCATCAGAAAGCAGGATTTCCTGACGAAAGGCTGATTGAGATTCACGGGAACTCCACATTTGCCTCATGCCTTTCCTGTGGGGTGCGTGCGGAACTGGAAGACCAACGAGATACAGTTGAAATCGGCCGCAGCCCTATTTGTGCGAGATGTGGCGGGTTGTTGAAGGCTGCAGTTATCAGCTTCGGTCAACAGATGCCGGAGGCGGCTTTGCAAAACGCGGCGGCAGCTGCACAGGAATGCGATCTCTTTCTGGTCCTCGGATCATCTCTGGTCGTACACCCGGCAGCTCAACTTCCGGCATTGGCTGTAGAGACCGGTGCAGAACTGGTGATTCTCAACGGAGAAGAAACGCCGCTCGATTCTTATGCTTCAACAGTCATTCGCACACCTTTGGCACAGACTTTTGCCGAATTTGATGAAGAATAACGGAAAATCGAGCAAATGGTCTGTGGTTAGTTCGACAATTTCCCTTCTCGACACAAAGCACAATGTTATCCTTTTTGTTAGGAATCAGCTATCGGGCGAGTCGATATTTGTCTTTAGCTGAATGATGCGGACCAGAGACGGGACAAATGGCTATGGGGGTTAAAACCGCAGGGGAACCCCGCGCACTCGATACAATGACGGAAGATGTTGCCGTTGATGTTTTCGAGATCGCCGGAACGATTAAATGGTTCGATGTCGGTAAGGGCTACGGCTTCATTGTGCCGGATAGCGGTGAAAGCGACATCCTGCTCCACGTTACCTGCCTCAGGCGGGATGGTTATCAGACCGCCTATGAAGGCGCACGAGTTGTATGCGAGGTGCTTGACCGGCCTCGAGGACTTCAGGCGTTTCGCATCCTTTCTATGGATGAAACGTCGGCAACACATCCCTCGCAGCTTCCTCCGTCCAGAACGCATGTTCAGGTCGTACCGGAAGGCGGTTTTGAAAAGGCGACCGTCAAATGGTTCAACCGTGTGAAGGGGTTCGGCTTTCTAACCCAGGGCGAGGGGTCTGAGGACATCTTCATTCACATGGAAACACTTCGCCGCTTTGGAATTACCGAGTTGCGGCCTGGACAGGACGTTCTCGTCAGGTTCGGGAATGGACCCAAGGGTCGTATGGCAGCTGAAATTCGGCCAATGGGTGCAGGAACTCACATCCCAGCGTCTCATTGACGGTAAGTCAGCTTACCTGAATTCAAGGGCCGGACATGTTCCGGCCTTTTTGTTTGGCAACGGTTTCGTTGTGTATTCCAGAAGCGCTGCAATTTTCGGCGAACGGAGCTCAAACGTATGATTTTCCCCCCTGCGGCTCGCTCGGTCGTCTTATCGTTTTTAGTTTTGTTTGTGGTGATTGAGATCTCGCCTGCAAAGTCTCAGGAAGACGTTGCTCCCTTGCCGACAGAAACACTGATCGTTCGCTCCGGCGACAACGAGCACACATTTACAGTAGAGGTCGCATCCACGGATCGGCAGAGAGCCCGAGGCCTCATGTTCCGCGAAGAGATGGCCGCCGATCATGGAATGCTGTTTGTCTTCGAAGGTGAGGGTGAGCGATTTTTCTGGATGAAGAACACTCCGCTGCCACTCGATATTATCTACATCGATGCCAAAGGGTGGATTGTGTCGATTGCAGCTGACACGACCCCGTTTTCTGAAGACGTCATTCCTTCGCGCGAGCCTGCCAAATATGTGCTTGAGCTCAATGCAGGTCTTGCCGCCAAGCTGGGGTTTGAACCTGGAGACGGCGTTTCCAGCCCTTCTATGATGACTGAATAGTTTCTTCTGGAAACGGTAGACAAGGTGAGCAGCGGAAATTTTACGCGTATCGCTGCTTGAGCGTTACTTTGACGCTTACGGAGCGTATTGCTTTAGGCCGATTTGCCTTGTGAATTTTCCGAATTGGAACCAGGTCAGTCTTCAGACCTCGGCATCAGGAAATTTGTGATTTCAATCACCATTTTATTCGACCTTGCAATGCTACGTTCGCCGTGTTGATCGACAGATTGTTGGTCACGCCGTTGGCGGCACCTTACCCATGGAACAATTATCGAATACCAGCTTATGCAGGCAAGTTCCTGGCTGGCAAAACACCTGGCTTTCCGCGCATGAATTGAAGTCGCGAACCTTTAGATGATTTTGAGAAACAGCTCTTCTTTCTGGTGCTGATTTCGACCGACTTTTTTGTATTTGAGAGTAAGCAACATGAGTTCCATTTTCCCCGGTGCCGCCCGTAGCCCTGCGCCCGGCGTGCCCAAGATGAAAAAACCGAAATCCTTGATCTCAACCTGGCCGCCGAAAGACGCCGCTGCTGCCAGATGGGCAACCGACGGAAATTTCTGGACGCATGCGCGCGCCGTTGGACGCCAGAACCCCTGGGACTTGATCATTTTCAACTTCCAGACCCAGGACCCGCTCGAAGTGAATTGGTACTTACAAAACGCGGTCGGATGCTGGCGCCTTGACCCCAGCGGGAATTTCAAGTTCGACAGTTCTCTAACAGCTGATGGCAAGGACGGAATAATATACGTCCCATCATCCAGTTGGGTCCCACCTGCACATTTCAGCAAAGGGTCGGGCGCAGCAACTTTCATGGCAGGTGTAAACAATTCCGCCGCGACGATTCTTAGGGATTTATCCCGAAGAATGCCCACGATCAGTCATGGTGCGACAACCATGCGTGCACAGGACTATCGCAAGATTGCCGAACTGATTGAAACCAATGCAATTACAATTGACGTCGATCCTGACCTGGGAGGACGCGGGGGATACCTGGACGATGAAAAAGCGATCAAGTTGCGATTTATGCCGAGGATAGGCAATGCGCGTCATGCCAGTACACTCGCAAACGAAGCTGTCCACGCAGCGACCCATTTTTACGAAATACCGCACAACATGTTGAAGAACGAATACGTCTCAACTGTTGCCGGTGCGGTTGCAATGGGCGTAACAAGTGAGCGTGTCTTGCAGCGTTACATCAATCCTCGGCACTTCAAGAACTGGGGTTACTACTATTCAGGTTGGGTCTGGCTCAACGACTTCAAACCTCGTGGCGGCTGGTCGATTACCCTCGATGACCTGGACCATCAGTTCGAGCACCCATATTTGTCAACCACAGCCAACCCGGTGAGCGAGCTCAGGGTTTCGATGGCAGGCAGCTACGGCTGGAAGGGGAAAGTGGAAATCATACCTGAGTGGGACTGACTATCTGCCGAAGATGGCAGGACACTTTACGGTTGGGGCCTCTTGTGTGGTCAAACACAGAATTCGACCTGGAACCCGATAGAGCTCCAAGAAGCTTGATGCTTGGTCGGTTATGAAGGCATCAGGTTAGAGCAGTTTCCTGCGCGGTCTCTCGGAATACTAGATCGAGAGATGAGGGAACGAGCGTTCGATGCAGCCCAGAGTTCGATTGGCCTGTTGGACTTCTTTCCACAAGCCTTGGATTGCTCTTAAATTCTTCGCCCTTGACGCCAACGCCGAACGCGGATACACCCCTCGAAATCAACGGATCGGGGTATAGCGCAGCCTGGTAGCGCATCTGGTTTGGGACCAGAGGGTCGCAAGTTCGAATCTTGCTGCCCCGACCATTTTTCCCAAAATAACGGTTTGAACACAGGACTGCGCCATCGTGGTGTCGGGACTTTTGGCTTGTGTTTTCTGACGCGATTCTTTCTTTGCACGGGTTGGGCGCAACGGCGCATGTATTGCTGCTGCTATTCTTAGGGCAATCATTGATAAAACCGGGATAACTTGGCGCGCTCACACAAGCGACCTTGTGCATCGCCCTACAGAAGAACACTCTGGCACTCCGACAAATTTGATCCTTCAGGGGAGGCGCCTTCACAAGCTGGACGGCGCCAGGCAGGGCAGATGGGACCGGACCCGGACGAGCAGGGCACGCTGGAGATATCCGCGGCCATTGCCGCCATTCAAACCAGAATTCATAAAACCGGGCTGTCCTTAAAGGAGAGCGCGGATTTTGGGCTGTTTGAAAAAACGATCCGATCCACCGAAGACAAATACCTAATGGAGGATTTCTCGCCCAGGTTCTTCGATCTCCACGGGGCAACTGCGTTCTGGATCGGTGCTTACAACAGCAGTGGCAACATAGTTTCCGTCCAAGCAGCCAAGGTGGAGGACCTTAAGGACAGGAGCCTGGCCGATCATTGGCAACAGCAGCAGCGCCGGATGTTCGTCGACCCGAACCCACAGGTTCGTTTTGGCAGTGAGCATGCCCACGACGCCTATTTCATGCGTGGCCGGATCGTCTATCACGGAAATCTATGGCTGAGAGGCGACATTCGAGGCAAGGGGCTGGCCGAACCGCTGACACAGCTTGGTTTCCTCGTTTCCTTGTTGAAATGGTCGCCCGACTACCTTTACGGCCTTATGGCTTCCAAGGCTGCTGAAAAGGGCTTCGGCGTCCGGGTGGGGTATCGCAGGTTCGTTCCGAGGGGAACACATTGGCATATCGCGCCTGGCCACATCAGGCCGGATGATTGGCTCGTGTATTCGACCAGGAGCGACTTGTTCGGCTTGGCGAAATTGATCATCAGGACTTTGGCTGAAGATCCTGAATGATGCCGAGATAGGCGCAGATCCGATAGTTGGCTCTGATGTGAGGGCGCACGGCGATAATCAGTCGCTCGAACGCAATCTCATATTCTTGTCCATCGACGGAAATGGGTGTTCTGGCGTAGCCATAGTAGGGCTTGCCCGAGAGAGCGTTACGATAGCCCTCGGCTGACGCTCTTTCAAGATCGGCATCAGGCGTGCGAAGAGCTGCGTTGGAACCCGTCGAAGTTGCCCAATCGTCTCCAAAAAGCTGACGTTGCCCGCTTTCCTTGCCAACGTAAAAGATAGGCGGTGGCGCAAATTCCGTGACCTTGTCCGAACACAGGCTGAGGTGCGGCAGAAAAGGTTGCATGGTCTGTCTGAAACTGCCGTCAGCGGAAGCCATGACCGCCTCGTAGAAGGCGGATAGCAGCGGGTCCGCAAGGCCATTTTCTATGGCCTCGATCCCGAGTTCCGTAAAGACTGTCTTTGGGCGGTTCAGCAATTAAATTCCGTTGTCAGTTCGAGGTTACCGATTGAAGGCTTTCAGAAGCAGGGACATGACATTAAGGAACTCATCCTGCTTTTCCGGGCTAAGGTCAGCGACTTCGGACACACCATAGTCCAGCGTGAGGATCATGTCCCACATTTCAGTCAAGTTTGCCTTGTCGATCGCTGACTTCAAATTGACTGGTTTGGAGGCGGTCGGCTGAAAGTGCTCCGGTAAGGAGGCGCCCAGGTTTTTGAGAAACGGGTAATGCATAAGCCATCCTGTTGTGTTGTTCTTTTTGGTCTCGGCATATCTTGGTGACAAGACCGGCTGTATCACGCATCTGTTTGTGCATTTGTCTAAGACGTTCCCTTTTGATTGTTGTGGTTTTTTCAAAAGGTCACGTTAGGAAAGTTGATAGCACAAGTTGCAGCTTTCGTCATCTCACGTCGCGTCACAATCCAACGAGTGGTAAACGTCAAATTGGCAATTCGGATTGTTTTTGGGGGGGCGACAACAGGCTAAGTGTTGACTTCCTTCCAAAAGGCAGGAAAAAGCTTCTGAAGAGAAGTGATACTCTGCGAAATCGTTTAAGGGCACACTCACATGGTTGCGCGCATCTACCGTCCGGCGAAAACCGCCATGCAATCGGGCAAGGCAAAGACCCATCGTTGGGTGCTGGACTATGAGCCGGAAGCCGCCAAATCTGTAGAGCCGCTTATGGGCTATACTTCTTCATCTGACATGAAACAGCAGATCCGGCTCTATTTTGAGAGCCAGGAAGAAGCCGTTGCTTACGCCAAACGTCATGGAATTCCATATCGGGTGGAGAAAGCTCAAGAGCGCAAAGTGCGTGGCGCTGCCTATTCAGACAATTTCAAATTCAACCGGGTAGCTCCCTGGACGCATTGAGGTATCACAAGCTTCTGGACATGGGTTGATGTAGCCTAGTTCCGGATTGTTTGTTGAAATTGGCCATGCCTATTCAATTCCGACGTTGTTTTCAGTCGCACAGTGAATTATCAGCTGCAACAGAACAGGTAACATGGCCCCGTAGCTCAGCTGGATAGAGCGCTCGCCTTCTAAGCGAATGGTCGCAGGTTCGAATCCTGCCGGGGTCGCCACCCTCCTCCTTTTGTTGATATTTGTCAGTTACTTATAGATAATTTCCCCGCACCTAACTTTCAAGGTGCGGGGAAAATGTTCTATTTTCGGTCCAGAAGGTGGGCGCTGCGACGGGCAAGCTTCCCGCGATTCGCCTTCTTTGCGTACAGCGACGCCATGTCGGCTGTTTGCCATCCGAAGAGCGCCATCATCTCATGTTCAGTAGCGCCGCCCTCGGCAACGACCTCTGCATTGAATTTCCGAATTCCGTGAATGCTCTTGCTCACATCGGCCTCATCACACCACTTGCGAAACGAGGTTCCAAGGCTGGCGGCGCTTGCAAAAGGCTTTCCCTTTTCAGTAATCAAAAAAGTTAGGTCGCCTGTTTCGGTTGCTTCGATAGACTGCTGTAGGCGCGGGAGCAGGGGCATTTCTACCCAAACCCCTTGCTTAGATGTGCGGTAACGAATGATGCCGTCTTTGACGTGCTGCTTTCCGAGCAGGTGGCCGTCCTTACGGCGAAAGCTGGTGCAGAGGAAAATATCAAGTGCCAACCGCTGACGCGTGCCAAGTGCGTGCCTGACTTCAAACTTCGCGATATCTTCTTCCGTCCAAGGCTCAAATCCATCTGTCTTGGTCTGGATCTTTTTTACATTTCGAGCCGGATCATCATCGATCAGGCCAGAATCAACGCCCCAGGCGAACGCAGCCTTCATCGTTTTCAGAAAGTTGTTCGCGGCCTCTGGCGTCGATGCCTTAGATTCCCGTCCTTGGCGGATTTTCTTTTCCGTTACATTCGCTAGGCGGATATGTCCGGTTTTCGCAACGATGCCCTTTATGATGTTCGCACGGGCTCGCTGTGTTCCATCCGCCAAGGACTGGAATTTTGCACTTTGTTGATACATGTCAAAGAGCCAGCCAAGAGTGTTTTGGCTGTGGCGAGACTTCGGCTTCACCTCTGGCTTTTGACCATTCAGAGCAGCCTTGTACGCCTTCATAAATTCCGAGTCGGGTGACGTGTCGTATTCGTCTGGAAGCCGTAACCTTGGCCCTTTGCCAACCCGGAAAAACCATTTTGCCCGACCATGGCGGGACTTCTCACGTGACAAATGGGGCAGGCGACGTTTCGGCATGTTGGACATTAAAAGTCAAAGTCCTGGTCCGGTTCAACCTTTTCGTCGCGCTTTGTGAGAAGGCGGATCGTGCCTTCTTTGGTTATCTCCACGCTATCAACAGGAAAACCAGCGTCATTCGCTGCCTTAATGGCGCGCTCAACATCGCTTTTCTTGAAGGTCTGCGCAGCTCCCATTTTACAAGTCCTCTTGTACCTTCTGCTTTACACTAAGTGGCGGTATTGGAAACTTGGGTTTCCGGTTCTTGGGCGGCTTGGATCATGGCGCGGTAGATCGCTTCGTGTTTCGATCCGCTTCCTTCAAAATTTGCGACGGCATCATATGACTGCTCCGCCATCTCGCTGGTAGGGTTTACTGGCACAATCACACTGTTAGTGGCCTTGAGGTAGGCTTGGATGGCGGCCACGATACAGTCAGGCTCATCAGCCTTTGTGTATGAAGCGGCAACCGCTGCCTTTAGCCCGTCGTTATCGAACATCATCTCGGCACCACTGTTCCATCCATCTTGCGTTTGAATTTAGAGTTTCGGCTTCCAGGGAGTGGACGACCTTTCGGTTTTTTCGCGCCTGAAAAGCTGTCTCTCTGCCTGTCTGCTTTCCGAATGCCTTGGACATCACGTGTTGTTTTCTCGCGATGGCATATGCGGCATAAAACCTGACAATTCTGCAGGTCGTTATCTCCTTCCAGTTCTGCTGGGAGTATGTGGTCATACTCTGCTTCACCGGTCTTGAGTTTGGCTGAGCACTTCTCACAACGTCCTGAAGCACGTTCGAAGGCTTTAGCGCGTGTCTTGCGGGTAAATTCTAGGCGGGGCATTAGGCGGCGCTCCACTTTTGCCCACGGGCCATTCTGTCAGCCTTCATCGCCCTATCGTACAAGACAACA
Source organism: uncultured Roseibium sp. (assembly GCF_947499295.1). Lineage (GTDB taxonomy): Bacteria > Pseudomonadota > Alphaproteobacteria > Rhizobiales > Stappiaceae > Roseibium. The sequence goes on along the minus strand of NZ_CANMNP010000019.1, from coordinate 4,884 downwards.
TTCACAGTCGCCGCTAGGTTCATGCAACCTTTCGTCGGGACCATTACGCGATGCTTGCACCAATTTAGGTGAGCTTTCCCAAGCGTACCGTCTTCGGGACCGAACACATAAAACGCTCGTTGCGGGTGCTGGAAAGAGAATAGACTTTCGGCACCCTCGACCAGATCGATACCAACAGGCACACAGTCAAATGGAATTGCGTTGTGCAAATCCTCTGTACGCTGCACTGGGAGGTGCCGGTATGCCTTCATGGTGTCTGTTGAGCTTCGGATTTCACAACGAGCACCCTGAACGACTACGAGGCCAGCCTCATATATTTGCGCGGCGCGAAGCACGGAGCCAACGTTGACTGAGGTTTTAGGGCGAACAAGGCCAATTGCTGAATACCCTCGCATTATGCGGCCTCCTGTGCAGCGAGAAGGGGCGCGCCAAACGTTTCCAAGCACCACTTATCCGCCTTAGACACGAACTCGTTGAATTCAGACTGCCCCATTTTGTCGAACGCAGTGGAATCCGGTATCCAGTACAAGGAACCGTCAGGCATTGCGGCGGGTGTGACGTAGCCGGTTTTCATCTTGATCAGGTTGTGCAGGTGACTGGACGTAGGAACGCACTCCGTCGCTGCGACAAACTCGGAAAGTGAAACCCAATACTTTCGTTGCGACGGAAGAGAGCGTGGCTTGACCAGGCGATCCGCCTTCAATCGCTGCCCCACCTTGAACAATTGGCACCGCTCGAAATCAAATGGGGTGGCTGGTACTAGTGCGCGTCCATCCCAATCAAAAATAAATGGTTCGGCCATTAACGGACGCCTCCATGGTTTTCATGGAAGCCGAATTTATTGTCTGCTCGGCTGCGAATTGCCTTAGCGTCTTCTTTGGATTTGAAATAGCCGAGATGCTTACTACGGCCATCGACCTTAATTTTTGCTTCCCATTGCTGACGTTTTTTGTCCCAAAAAACCCCATTGATTCCAGAAGAATTATTGGCTGAGAGTTTTGTGTTTCGACCATTCGCTTTGTGAGAAACATTGCGTAGATTTTGCGCGCGGTTATCTGCTGGGTCACCGTTGATGTGGTCGATCACATCAGGGTGGCAACCATGCGTCATGAGCCAAGCAATGCGATGAGCCTTACACGCACGGCCAAAGATCCTGCCGACCGAATAGCCCTTTGCATCTTTTGCGGTGAAAGCTTCTTTTCCAGCATTTTTCGTGTTCCATATCTTCCAATCTCGCTCAGATTTGAAGTGTTGCCGCTCCCGGTTTTTCCATGTGAATTTTCCGGTATCTGCATCATACGAAAGCAATTGCTTCGCCATGGCTTGGGTAAGATCTTTCATGCCGCCTGATCCACCTGCTGGATTGTCTGTTTCTGCCGGTCCTTGATCTGGATGACGGGCGAAGAGAATTCCTCTGGCGCTTGATGTAAGAAGTGCTGGAAGCGCTGTGTTTTCCAGAGGTCAACTAGATCGTCTAAATTCTGACAACCTTGGATCATGCGAGTGAGGTCGTCGCGCTCTGTTGCCCAATCGATATCAACGCCTACATTCGCGTGAGATTTATCATAGAGGGCTAGGCCGAACGGGTTACCAAATGAGCGAAGAGCACGCTTCAGGCCATCGGTTACAGCTTCTTTGATGGCGCTGTCATATGCATCACCGAGCGACTTTCCGTGCCCTTGGCCGTGCCCTGCGTCTTCACGAGTGACACCGCCAGCGGTGACAGAAACAACAGCGATATAGCCAACTGCCCATTTGCCATCTTGTTTTTCTAGGCAATTTGTCTCAGAGACAGATTTTACGCTGTATGACCAACCATCGAAACCAAAGATGCGGTTCGCTTCAGCAATTGCGTGCCATCCTTCGATATAGTTGCCATACTTACCGGGTGCTGGCGGCTTGACATGGGCCGGGTCCAGCTTCTTCTGAAGCTCTGACGTTTGTTCTTTCGAAAAGCTCATATCGCAACCTTATCTTCGTGGATGGTTACACCGGGCATGTCTCGAAACTTTAGGTCTGTGCGGCGCTTAGCAATGCTGTTTAGGCACTCCATCAGCGTTTCGTTTTCATGAACCCAGCACCAACGAGCAAATTCGCGGGCGTCAACGATTTCATGGCGGTACACTGTGCGTAGTGCCATCGCCCGAGCCCCGCCTTTTGCGGAAGCTTTTTGTTGTGCTGCTTTCTTTGCCTCTCGCTCTGCTTCTTGGGCTGCTTTGACTTGTTGCTCTGCCGCTCCGCGAGCCTCAAGGTCAGCAGCATTAGCTGCGGCGATTGCCTCTTGAGCTTTTCTCGCTTCTTCAGCAGCCTTTGCGCGCGCGGCCTCTTTCTCCTGACGGCGTTGCTCTTCGAGCTTCTTCAGCCAAGGGAGATTGGCAGCTTTGCAAACATCAGCGATACGGTCGCAATCTTCGATAAGCGGCTTGAATTTGGCCTGAACCGCCTTCTTTCCATCATCGAATGGCTTAGCTTCTGCTTTGCGAAAATCATCAGTTTTTTTCTTGGCCTTCCTAGCCATATCTAGGAGCGTGGCAATAGCATCTGCCTCAGCTTGAGAGGAAACCTCAGCCCCATCCAACCAATGTTGGGCCTCTTCCTTGAGTGATAGGACAGCCTCTTTTGCCTCATCGAATGGAGTAGGCGGGTTGTTGTGCCCAATGTTTACTACGGTGCTCATAGAGACATCCTTTCGATTTCCTGCGCTGCGACTTCAGCCTGAAATGAAACCTCGCGAAGCTTTGAAATGAGCCGTCTCTTATCGTCCACGCCATTATCGCGAACGATCTTTTTGATCAGATCTCTTGTCTGCTGCTCTACCTGTTGAGATGTCATCGTCTACATCCTTCTATCGCCTTATCGAAAACCTCAGAGAGGGCTTGGAGAAGGGCCTCGATAAGAGGCTAAGTTGCTGGCTGCACGGCCAGGGAGGTCCGCCTTATGGTCAGTCTGAAGTGTCTCGCCGCTTCATCAGTTCATCTGCGTCACCACGGAAATCAATGTCAGGAATGATGGCCTGCGGCTTGAAAGTGATGCGTGTGTGGTAGACCGACACATCAACCGTCCCAAGCTGTTCGACCAAGTACGGCGTGTTGTCGGATTTGCCAAAGAAGTGTTTGGAATATTCCGAGGGAGCTTCTTTGCAGGTGACTTCAAGCTGAGGGCCTTGATCTTCAATGGAGCAGCGGCCAACCACTTCAAACAAATAACTGTCATTGATTGAGTTCATGAACACAACGCGCCTCACGATCTCGAAGTTATCGGCGGCCTTTGAAATGTTATGAGAAGCAACTCTCGCGTCATCTTGGCATGCGGCCAATAGCGGCAAGGCTAACAGTCCTAGGAGAGCTTTTTTCATTCTCTTATCCTTCGTTGTTGGTTGGGCCGGAGACGGGGAGGACGAACTCCGGCCCGTGTAGCTGCTTTGATTTAGAGTGGAGGCCCCGCGCAGCTACGAAACTCCGATGCCTATGATGAAACCGAGTGCTAGCATCGAAATTCCAAAGGCTGCGTAAGCTTCAATCGTTGGATGAAAGCGAAAGCGGGTCATTAGTCCGCTACTCGACGCCAACCTTCTGGCGTCTGCTCCTGTTGACGGCGGATTTCATACATTCCAGGCTGGAACAGAATGCTTTCATGCGTGTGGTGATCGCGTTTATGATCCAAACTTGTTGGACGATTGACCTCAATCCAAGCCATGAGTGGATTGTCACCGCTGTACATACGCACTGCGGGTTCAGGTTCCCGGTCCAAAACCATGACATGATCGTGGCCGGTTTCGCTGTGTGTGATGACAAGTTCATTCAGTTTGTTAGGCTTTTGCTCTGTCAAACCGTCTGGAAGGTTGTCCACTTTGACAAAGAGGACATCTCCCTGAGCTGCACATTTCTCGAAAGTCTTCATTTTCAAAGTCTCCTTAAGTACGGACTTCCGGCACTAGGAATTGATCGGCGGTTAGTCCGTAAGATGCCGCCTGTGCTTCAATGATTGTTTTTGCGCGGCTATCGGCCATAACCGCTACTTCGCGACCTGTGCCGCATTTCGCATGAATGAATTTTTGCGGGCCGTGGTCTGGCAAGTCGACTTCAACGAGCCTCCCGATTTGCGGGTCAGCATCTTCGTCAATCACACGCGCGTTAAGGGCGTTGATGATGTGATGCCAACCCAGAATTTCACAAGCTGCGGCACGCTGGTCTACGTTGTCCCAGGTCAGTGCAATCTGCGGCGTAAGCGAACTCTTATCCTCAATCCATTCAGCAGGAATGCGCGTGCCATGCCAATGATACAAGGACCAGCCGTCGCGCCACCTGTGAGAGGGGCCGTCTTCGCAATGCGGTTCGTTTTGGTCGTCAACCTTAAGAACTTCGGGGAAGTCGGAAACTAGGCAAAACTCTTCGTGCATGACACGAAAGCCGCCATGAATTGCTGCAAGTTCCCAAAACTTGTAGCCCTCGTGTTCTCGCAGTTCTAATCCCAAGATATCGCGGCTTGCGGTCAGGTAGCAGTCATAAGCCGCCCACATATTTCCGCCTTGATAAACATTGTACCAATGATGGGCACAATTAAGTCCAAGCTGACCTGCTAAGTCCTTACAGGCTTGCGCAGCATCGCTTTCGGCTGTGGCGCTGCGTGTGGCGCTGCGTGTGGCGCTGCGTGTGGCGCTGTATGTGGCGCTGTCTGTGGCGCTGTATGTGGCGCTGCGTGTGGCGCTGTCTGTGGCGCTGCGTGTGGCGCTGTATGTGGCGCTGCGTGTGGCGCTGCGTGTGGCGCTGTATGTGGCGCTGTCTGTGGCGCTGAGTGTGGCGCTGCGTGTGGCGCTGCGTGTGGCGCTGCGTGTGGCGCTGTATGTGGCGCTGTCTGTGGCGCTGAGTGTGGCGCTGCGTGTGG
>NZ_CANMNP010000018.1 GCF_947499295.1 uncultured Roseibium sp. | reverse complement strand
CGGGACACTCCTCTCTCACTAGAAATGTGCCCAAAAATTCGCAATCAAATCGGACCAGTTTCACGGGTCAAGACCAACCTTCATCGAGGCCTTCAACGGACGGTTCAGGGCCGAATGCCTGAATGCACACTGGTTCCTGAGCCTTGCGGACGCTGCCGAAAAGTTGGAGGATTGGCGAAAGGACTACAACGAACACAGACCACATGGCGCTATCGGCAACAACGTTCCGATGGACCTGATGAAATCAGAACATGCAACCAGCCCGTGTTCCTGATTTGGTGATGTGCTCCCGCTAAATGCCCCCGATTTGGGTTAGAGTTTTCCGCGACGATTTTCCTGGCTGGGAAGGAGCGGAATTGATGAAGGCATCAAAGTTTTCGGATGCGCAGAAGGCATTCATCGTCAAGCGTGGCGAAGAAGGTGTTCCTGTTGCGGAGATCTGCCGTGAGGCGGGGATCAGTCAGGCGACCTATTTCAACTGGCGGAAGAAGTACGCGGGCCTGATGCCGTCAGAGATGAAGCGGCTCCGTGAGCTGGAGCAGGAGAATGCCCGGCTCAAGAAGATCGTCGCGGATTTGTCCCTCGACAAGGAAATGCTCCAGGACATCGTCAAACGAAAGCTCTGAGGCCTGCCCGGAAAAGAACGCTGGTCGACGAGATGCGGTCGGACTGGTCGGTATCCATTCGCCGTGCCTGCGCGGTGATCCGGTTTGATCCGACGACCTATCGTTACAGGTCCCGTCGACCCGGTCAGGCCGCTTTGGAACAGCGGATAAGAGAGATCTGCCAGACGCGCGTCCGGTTCGGATATCGGCGCGTGCATGTTTTGCTGCGCCGGGAAGGCTGGATGATCAATCAGAAGAAAACGCGACGGATCTACAACGAATTGGGTCTGCAACTGAGAAACAAGCATCCCAAGCGCCGGGTGAAGGCAAAGCTGCGCGAAGACAGGCAGGAAGCAGTCGGGCCGAACGATGTCTGGGCGATGGACTTCGTGCATGACCAGCTCGCGACCGGTCGGAAGATCCGCGTTCTGACGGTGATCGACACGTATTCCCGCTATGTGCCGGCGCTTGAACCGCGTTTCAGCTATCGGGGCGAGGATGTGGTGAGAACGCTGGAAACTGTCTGCGCCTGGATTGGCTACCCAAAGACGATCCGAGTCGACCAGGGCTCCGAGTTCATCTCCCGGGATCTTGATCTTTGGGCCTATAGAAGGGGCGTCACGTTGGACTTCTCAAGGCCTGGAAAACCGACGGACAACGCGTTCATCGAGGCATTCAATGGGCGGTTCAGGGCGGAGTGTCTAAATGCCCACTGGTTCCTGAGTCTTGCAGATGCGGCCGAAAAGTTGGAGGATTGGCGAAAGGACTACAATGAAAGAGGTGGCTCGGTTTGTCTGAACAGTTCAGGGCGTTTGCTAAGTGGATTTCCGCCTGGATTATGCCGCCGCCATCATCGGCGTCAGCGCGTTGAAGTAGGCCTGATCCGGCGTCTGCCGGTCAAGGGATGAATGTGGGCGTCGTGTGTTGTAAAAGGTCAGATAGCGGCCGATGCCAGCGCGGGCCTCGGACACGGTCTTGTAAGCGTGGAGGTAGACTTCCTCGTATTTGATAGACCGCCAAAAAAGCCGCTCGACGAAGACATTGTCCCGCCAAGCGCCCTTGCCGTCCATCGAGATGGCGATCTCAGCTTTCTTCAGCACCGCCGTAAAGTCGATGGAAGTGAACTGCGAACCTTGGTCAGTGTTGAGTATTTCTGGCTTGCCATAGCGAGCCAGCGCCTCCTCGACTGCCTCGATGCAGAAGGCTGCCTCCATAGTGATCGACAGCCGCCACGACAGAACCCTCCGGCTGAACCAGTCCACGACGGCACAGAGGTAGACAAAACCGCGAGCCATCGGAACGTAGGTTATGTCCATTGCCCACACCTGGTTGGGCCGGGTGACCGCCAGCTTTCGCAGGAGATAGGGATAGATTTTGTGACCTGGCGCTGGTTTCGAGGTGTTCGGGCGGCGATAGATCGCCTCGATGTCCATCTTCTTCATCAGCGTGGCGACGTGAAGCCGGCCGACACGCAGCCCTTCTCCATTCAAGAGCCCTTGCAACATCCGGCTTCCCGCGAACGGGTAGTTGAGATGCAGTTCGTCGATCCGGCGCATCAGAGCCAGATCGCTCTCAGACACCGGACGAGGCAGATAATAGACACTGCCACGGCTGAAGCCGAGAAGCTTTGCCTGGCGCACAACGGATAGCTTATGCTCGCGGTCGATCATTTCTTTCCGCTCAGCAATCCCGCCTTGCCGAGCGCTCCGGCTAAAAAATCATTCTCCAGCGTCAGCTCCCCGATCTTGGCATGCAGCGTTTTGACATCGACGGTCGGCCCTGCCGGTACCGCCTTCGATTCATCGCCGAAAACGCCTGTCGCTCCCTCAAGAAGCTGGTCTTTCCACTGCTTGATCTGGTTCGCGTGCACGTCGAACTGCTGGGACAGTTCCACCAGTGTCTGCTCGCCTTTGATCGCGGCAAGCGCAACTTTCGCCTTGAAAGCCGGGCTGTGGTTCCGGCGCGGTCGTCTCGTCATCGTCTCTCCTGTTTCCGGCATCTAAGCCAAAGTCAGGCAGAAATTCCACTTATCCCAGCTGTGCAAATTTCCCGAGCCAGCTCTGAATACAGACCTCATGGCGCCATCGGTAATAAGGTGCCGATGGACCTGATAAAATCAGAACACGCAGCCAGCCCGTGTTCCTGATTCAGTCCGGAAAACTCTAGCCCGTCCCGGGGGCGTGTTGGGTAGCACTCCATCAGTCCGGAAAACTCTAGCCCGTCCCGGGGGCGTGTTGGGTAGCACTCCATTGGTAGGGAAAACTCTAGCCCTTCCCGGGCGCGCGTTGGGTAGCACTCCAATGCCGCGAGGGACTCTACATCAAACTGAAGGAGTTTTCAGGTTGCAGGTCACATCCGATCTGCTTGAGATTGGCATTCTCTGCCTCAAGCTCATGCAACCGTTTAGCATCTTACACATCCACGCCGCCATTCTTGCGCTTTCCCAGCGATTAGGGAAGCCAAAATCGACTCAGACTCTTTTGGAACCGCTCTAATTAGAAATTGTAGAATAAAATTGCAAAAATACTTTATTCCCTGGGCTAAAACTCAAAGCTGTTTTAATTGCCTCTATCGCTTCTTCTTTGTTACCTAAGTTTTCATGGCATCTTGATCTCAGATAATGCGTCCACGGTTTTTTTTCATCTTCATAGAGAGCACGCTCTACAATAGTCAGCGCCTCAACGAAGCAATCACACTTCAGATACAAATCAGCTAGATAGAGCCTATGATCGAGAGTTTCCAAATCAGCTACATCGTCTACATTATTTCTAATCAGCTCGAGCGCACATTCTGCCCCTTCCTTCCTTGCATAAATTTTAGCTAACTCTAGTAATATCCATTTATCGTCTGGAAACTCAACCCTAATACTCTCGAGTATCGCACGAATTTCGTCATACTCTCTCAATTTATGTCCAAGATTCAATAACCGTTGAGTATATTTTTTTTCACTTGGCATTTCTGATGCCGCATCAATCGCAAGGTTAAAAGCTTTTTCATAGTTTTGCTGACGCTCATAAATAAATCCAAGGTAATGTTTTGCCTCATAGATAGTATCATCTATTGAAATCACATGCTCGTATAATTCTTTTGCTCTTGTATCATTCTTTTGCTTTTCATAAAATCTTGCCGTCAACATTGCGAGCCAAATGTGAGAAAAAGAACGTTGATATAGCTCTTCTACCAATTCACTTCTCAGAGAAGCGCTAATGCGACCTGCAGCGAATGCGAGTTGTGCCGCATTAGGCAAATATTCCACTAAATATTTCGGCACCGAGTTTCCAAAAAGCGCTTGCATTACACTAGTTATTTTTTTTTCTTCCTTGAAAACTACTTCCGAAACCACGTTTTCACTACGATTAGCCTGCTTCCAACCTGTGTTGAGACCGGCAAAGTGACGAAGTATGAATTCTGAAGAGATTTGGTCGACTTTTTTTCCTCCGAAAATGTCGTGAACCATCCACTGTTGGTGTTTGGTGATCTTGCGAGGAACGCATGCCCATTTTTTTCCACACCAACCGTATTCCGAAAGATCTGTAAGTTCAAAATGATGATGTCTAGGTGGCCCAATAATTTGCAAAGCTTCACGGCGTTGGTTAGTCATCCACCGCCCCTTGATCGCGATATAGCCCGTTTCAGAGTTTTCTACTGTTTCGAACAATCGATGTCTTTCGCTGAAAATTAACTCATCTACGTCGCACTGAAGTACACTTCGGGCTTTAGTCAACATACGCCATCTTGCATGCTCCAAAAAAGCTCGTTGCGTATACGAACTATCTGAATTGCCATCGGTAACTCCCCAGGGAAAGGGCCAACCAACGATTGCTACTTTCTTTAATCCTTGTATATCTTTCAATGCGTCGAGCAAATCGTCAATGACGTATTCGGTTGATCCATTATCATACAAACAAACAGCGTCTGCTCCATGAATTTTCACATAAAATTTAACAAAATCATGTACCCATTGAATACTATTATTTTTGTTTATGAACAATAACACTCGGCAATTTTCAAAAAATTTACTTTCGTTCTGCGAGATTGAGACCGTATGATCGAACAGTTTAGACTTTAAGCGAACAGATTTATCCTTGGCGTCACCTGATAGTTTAAAAAAATCTAGGTTCGTTTTCCTATTATGAATAAATTTACATTCTTCGCCACTGGTGTATAGGAACTTCATTCCATATTTCCGAACATGGCGCCCTAAAGGGGGAGCTATCGCAAGTATACCCCCGCTGTCATCATAAAATATGTCGAAAAGAACGGTTAAGTAATCGTATTTTTGTTTGTAGTTTGGCCCTTGCTGTGCACCATGTCGACATGGATCTCTAAACGCAGGCGACAAGTAATTGATTTCTTCCGTAATGTATGTGGGCGAAATCGAAGGCTTAAGTATCTTCATGTTTGTAGCTTTTCGTCCCCGCTTCTATTTCTAGCAATGCCAACGCATTCGAGGCATCCACACGCTTCTCAAGACTACCGGCACCCCTAAAATTGACCATTACATCTTCAAAATATTAAATACATGTCAATATTTTATCCGATCCCAGTTTAACTTGATATTATTTTCTCTTTTTTGTCTTTCATTTTCCGAATTTCTTTGCGTTTACTTTCGAAGACAATCGGTGAGATTCGGGTGAATGAAGAAAGCGGAGCCGCAAATTTATGTAAATTTTCGTCGGCGATAAATCTGTCGTAGCTGACGAAAACAACTACGTTTTGCTGTAGCCACCAATACATGTTTTTATCAGCTTGGATAAAAGGACGTACGGCATCAAGAGGCACATAACCTAAGTTCCAAAAATTTCCAATCCAATGCTCTATGTATTGTTCATTGATATGGCCAGCACCGCCTTGTCCAGGAATTGCAGCCGAAAATAACACAAAGTCTGAAGCGTTCGTGAGCGACGCACAGAAATTCGAAGCCATTTTTTCAGGAAGATGCTCCGCCACCTCGATGCTTATCGCCAAATCATATCTCTGTTGAGTTTCAAAAGTCTTTTTTGACAAGTCCACAACTTCAATTTTTTTTCTGTCAACCAGCGTCTCGGTCTCTTTGAGCCAAGGACCTTCCACCCCCTTAATATTCTGTACACCTAATTTCGATGCAGCATTCAACCAAGCACCTATGCCGCAACCTATATCTAACATACTATTGAAGTTGTGAAATCTTTTCACGATACTCAAGATTTTATTAGCATTATATAAACGTCTCTCCATATCTTTTTGATGAGATTCAAGCACATGCTTGTAATTGACCATTCGATGCGCTCCATAGTGTCCAGCAGTTTTAGCAATCGTTAGGGTATAGCTAACCTGGGATTTGATTCAGTAGTTGACTTGTGACATTTGCTATTTGATTTGATTACAGTTCGCAAGTAAGTGATATTGCCTGCTTTTGAACATATTAGTCCTCCTATTTTGCGCACTGAAGCATTCGTTATTTGCTGTACTATTTCATGATATCAATGTGGCCATGCATTCGACAGTTTCTTCTCAAGCTTTCATAGTAAACTTTGAAACCACTCTCAACAATTCCAAAAAAATGGTTTCGTCTCTGAAATGCCTTTCAAGCCAAGACATTCGAGGTTTTCTATAGTCGAGATAGAGAACGCTCTTTAACGGCATGATAATCCCACTGTCTCTGAAAATTCTTTGCATCGCACCAGCCATGCGGTCTCTATAGTTTTCGACGTAGTCAGTGTAGACGATTGTCGGCACACCCGCGCTAAGCGCATCCATCGCAGCAGTTGACGTGCAAGTGAGCGCCAAGGATGCTCTCGCCAGAGCTTCCTTCATTGTGCAGGCCGAAAAGACTATGTTTTCGGGAACCTCCCAAAGATCCTTGAACAGATCTGGATAGTTGAATTCCTCCCTGTGAACATGATCGGTGTTCTCGTTCGGCAGGTGCCGCAGTTTGACGAAGAGCTGCCGATGGGGATTAGCAAGTGCAATCGCCCGCAGCACTTCGGCGATATGAATTCGGCTATTATAGGTCACAGGGCTTATGGCCTGAGCGAAGAAGAAAATGTCGCCGCCACGATCATCTCGCAGCTCAGCTGGTTTTAGAAAGTAAGGATGCCCCCAGGACACATGTTTCCAACCTCGGCCCGTAATTTCGGGGCCGTAGGCGTCCGCATCAGTCTGGCTGTTCAGGAACACCACATCAAAGTTGCGCCGGTTTCTCACCCCACGCTCCGGCGTAAATTCTAGACCTGGCTGAAATGCGATGAAACACGGCCGCTTTCCCTCGGCCATATACGCCTTATTGTTGACCAGATCCCGTATCTCCCTTGTCACGCGGCACACGATGACGGCATCGAAGCTCCTAAGGAACTCCGTCGAAAGGGCTTCTTCTTCGGCCACTAGATCAGGACCGTTTTCGGTATTTGCATTCATCTGACGGTCAGAAATCTGAGCGGCATCCCGGCTGTACTTCATGTAATAGCTAACGCAATCGTGGCCGCGACGGGTCAGCTCTTCACTCATCCTGGCCGCAAACAGCAACGAGGAATCGTCAAAAAACGGAAGCAAGATTTTCACGATTTGAGATCTCTCAGGAAGTCGAGAAGAACCTGTTGTTGGCGAGCGTCATGTGCCTTGTCGGCCCGTTCTATCAACTGGTCGACCGCGGCCTCCAACCGCCTTCCTCGTCGATCAATCCTTGAGAGGTAACCGCAGTGCAAACCGTCCACTATTGCTTGACAAAAATCTAGCAAGCTCCGGAAAACGTAATTCATTTGCGAGCCTTTCGATACCCGTCTGTTCAATTCACGTATAGTGGAATGGTCAGCCTGCGAATATACTCCGCAGCTTTGAATGTGATTTCAAAATATCTAAAATCTTTCGCTTTCTTTTGAAAGACCTGGACAAGTAAAAATCTGGACTTTCTTGCAAAAACGCTTCTCTCAGAGCATCCGAATTCTCACATTGTCGCGACGACACGTTCTCTATTGACCTCTTATCCCGCCCGATCTGCATGGCCTCCGAAACGAGTTGCTTGATCGACAAAAGCGGATCGAGAACAAATTGCTCGCCCCAGTGCTTGTTCATCCGCGGCGGCACGTCAAGGTCGATGTGTTCGAAGCTCCTCAGTAACCCGGACCCATAAAAATACTGCAAACCGTAATCGTCATGCGCTCCGAAATCTGCGATCAGTGTCGTGTCAATTCCGGCATGCAACGCTTCAATGGCAACTGTTGAGGAAATTGTCAGGCAGTGTGATGCTCTAGCGAGCAGCGCGGGAGTGCGCTCCTCCGTAAGGTGGATATTCGCGGGTACGCCTTCATCCAAACTGGCGACTTCGCCAAACAAGTGATCAATCGCGTGCCAGGTTCTGTGCAAGGTTGCCTTCTTGCCGGCCGCCCGCGCCTTGATCAGGAATTCCTTTCCCGGATAGCGCCTCGCCAAGGCGCAGAGCTGTTCGGCCAGAAACCTTCGCTCGTGATAATAGCGCGGAATAACGGCCTGCTCGAAGAATACGACAGGCCCTTCCGCTGCGACATCAGATTTTCTTTCTATCTTCTCCAACAGAGACGCGTTGCCGAACAGCCTGGCATTCGACGCATCCTGATCAAAGGACTCGCACATTGCCGTGTAAGCCTCTACGTCCCTCTCGCAGTTCAGCCACAAAAAATCTGCCGGAGCGCGCATGGAAAAGCCGTCAAATGCATACCGCAGCACAAGACCGGGATAGACACAAATCACCAGTGGCCTTGTACTTCCCAAATCCTGCAAATAGTGAAAGAGATGTCGTGTGGACATCCCTTCAAGACACGACAAAACAATGTCGTACGATTTGATTTCACGGCTCTGACAGAGGCCTTTGATCGTAACGACCGGAATGGGATTGCTAAAACCCAATTCCGCAACCTGCCCATCACTAATCTGTTTTTTCTTGCGTGCACTGACAAGCGCGAAGTCGACAGTAGCTCTCTGTCGCTCGAAATACGGTGCAATGAGCCGCGCCGTGTTGAGGAAGGAATCATATCCCGCAAGAGCGAGTACACGCATTGACTTTACTCCACGAGGCCAGCTGCGATGAGGTAGTCGCACATTTCCCGGACGGCCCCTTTTCCACCATCAGCCTTCAAGATACGGTCGGCCGCATCCAGCGCGGCAGGATGTGCGTCCGCGGGTGCAAAGGACAGACCACAAGTCCGCATGCAGTCAATATCGTTCACGTCATTGCCGATATAAACAATTTCAGTCCACTCAAGCCCTTGTCCTTGACGCCAGGTGTCCAGAACGGAAAGCTTGTCCTCGATCTGGTTCATCACCGGCACCTGCAACTTCGCAGCCCTTGCCCGGACGACCGGATTGGCCTCCTTGGAAAGGATCATCAACTTCACGTTCCGCTTGCGCAGGAGTTCAAGGCCAAGGCCATCCCTCCGGCTGCAAGTGACCGACTCCCGGCCGTCCTGGTCCACGATCACCCGGTCATCGGTATGTACACCGTCGAAATCCGTGATGACGGCCTTGACCTTGTGTTCCCCTGCTGCCGATTTGGGGGGTCGTTCGCGCGCGTTCAGGAAAGCTTCGACCACGTCCCAGTCTTCCTTGTTGTCGATCTCCACGGTCGGACCCTCGACAGGCACCATGACAACCGGTCCGCAGAACCGTTCCTTCTTTTCAAGAAAGGACGGCACATGCATCGAGTAAATCGCGCCGTTTTCGCGGTATCGCGGCTTCATGTCCTGACGGCGCTGTCGCGGCTCATTATGGTCGTGTGTGATGCCTTCAGCGAAGCCGTCGTCGTCTTCCTGCCAGATAAAACCGTGATCTTCGACGACGGAGAGAGCTGCACGCGCGCCTTTGCCGACCATGGTCTCTAGGACGAGATCAATGTCTTCGGAACGAGTAAATGCTGACGTGCATTGCAGAAACACAAGATAGTCCGGCAGAGCATGCCCCTGCTCCTGGATCCACTGGAGCGCGTGCAGAAGTGCGGCTTCCGAACTCGCGGTACTGTTGCTCAGCGTCTCCGGACGCCGAATGACGGTCGCACCTGCCGCCGCTGAGATCCGTAAGATGTCTTCATCATTGCTGGTGACGAAGACCTCTTTCAGCGACTTTGCCTGCAATGCCGTCTGGATTGTGCGTACCACAAGGGGAACACCAAGAAGAGGAAGAATATTTTTGCGGGGGAGACCGACAGAGCCTCCCCGCGCCGGAATTACAGCAATGACGTCCATTGGACTTAAGACACTTGGCGGATATTCGCGCCGTGCTTTTCCTCACGCCATTTCAACTTGTCGCGCTGAATCTTCTCGACATCCAGAAGATCGGATTTTTTGAATTCTAGTGCTTTGGCCACATTGCTTAAGTCGCGACACATTCGGCGAAGCCCATCCGGCTCAAGGCTGGCTGCATGGTCAGTTCCCTTCCAAGTCCGGTCAAGCGTGAAGTGGCGCTCGATATATTCGAACTTGCCCTTGCCATAACGCTCGTAGCCGGCAGCGCCGAGAGCCATGGCTGCGACGTCGGCCGCAATCCCCAGGTGGTGACCTGAGAAACCGATCGACTTGACGCGGTCGCCGTATTTTTCCTGAAGGGTGTTGATTTCCATCAGGCAGAGGTCCTTGAAGGCAACCGGGTAACCGGACGTGCAGGCATAGACCACGAGGTCCTTGGCGCGGCCGTGCTTCTCGTAGAAGGCAATGACCTTCTCGATTTCGTCGCGCGTGGTCATCCCGGTCGAGACGTGGATTTCTCCGTCATAGTTCTTGCAGAGATACTCCTGCAAGACAAAATGCTGGTTGGTTGCCGACGGCAACTTGATTAGGTTCGGCTTCAGTGAGGCTATTTCCTGGGCAGAAGTTAGGTCCCAGACTGAGGTCGAATAGTCAATGCCGACAAGACGGCATTCTTGCTGAATTTCCTTGTGCTGGCCTACAGAAAACTCGAGATATTCGCGGTGCGCACCATAAGTGGGGCCGTATGCGTTCTCCGGCACCGGGTGCGGCGTTTCATACTCTTCAGGGGTCAAAAGCTCGCGATTGTGCCTTTTCTGAAATTTTGCAACATCTGCACCGCAGATTTTGCTCGCAACCTGAATAAGCTCCTTGGCGATATCCATGTCGCCTTTGTGGTTGCAGCCGATCTCAGCAATAACCTTTACATCAACCATTTTTCTACCTTCTCGGCAAAATCTGAAGCTTTGTCAGCATCCAGTACTAAGGATTATTCCCTGTTTCAGGCCCTAAACCTGTTGCTGCTCTATTCCCATATCCCTCTTGTGAGAACAAGTGTGCAGCCGTATTTTTCTTCTCACTATTAACCGGCCGGACTTGCCCCGGTCACCCGTTGTCGCACTGGCCGGCGAATACGCGCAGACTATTTCGTTTTTGTGACAAGAACTCGATCGCCTCATCGATATGCATAAGCGACTTGCTGGAATGATCTACGTAGTGACTGTAATCTATATAGGTGCCTGCGAATACTGCTTCGAGTGTCGCCGGTCCGCGCCGGGACGGCGCAGGCACCATGCGATCTCGAGTGATGCCCCACCCGCCGTAAAAGGGCATGCCGAAGCAATGCACTTCGCACCCGGCCAGAAGGGCCTCGAAACCCAGTTGGCTCGAAACGCAATACACTTTAGCGCACCCTTCCAGCAACGCCCAAGGGTTTAGTGCTTCTGGCGTCAATCGCAACCGGTCTTCAGAATAACAATGCCGAAAAGCTACGTTTTGCATCGCAAGATTTTCTAAATATTCCACGCTAAAATGCCCTGCTTTTCGCCCGAGCATGGTCTCTGGATGAACACGCAGTAAGATTTCCGCATCAGGATTTTCCGCGACGGCAGCCCTGAGCATCTTATCAAAGGAGTCTCGTCCCGCGCCTGCACCCGAAATGGAGGCATCTCCGGCGGTCTGATCGACAACCAACACCCTGTCCATCCTATCTGCAGACTGAAGCCCAAGACTTACCAGACTATCGATCATATTATAATTGTATTTCGACAGGCGACGCTCGCGCAAAACCTCGATCATCCGATAGTCACTTGCTTTGGCACCGATGCACCTGCGGCGGTTGATATAGGCTTCTAGGTCACTAGGTTGGGAGGCGTCGTAATATATGCCTGTCCTGTCTATGATCATGCCAAGCGGCAGTTCCGCATCACCCGGGAATACAGAGCGCAAGAAAGCATCTTCAAACGCGATGTAAGGCTTACCAGAAATGCGGGCAACCTGACGAGTTTTAGCTGCGGTCGGTTTATGTCCCCAGCCAGCATATAGGTCCGCTTCCCCCTTCAAGATCGACAGCTTGAATGCTGCTCCACCAGACAACAACTCTACAGCATCTCGAAGCCGCCATAAGCCGGAAGTGGCTATTCCGATCTTCATGCACGTTCAACCTGAGCCCAGCACCAACACGACAAAAGACAAGTTTAATTAGGTTCTGTCTCGGACGTTATAGTAAAGCAACACAACTACCGCCCACAACCCAAGAAGCATGAGAAACGCCGCAAGACTATAAAGAAATCTACTGGGATACTGAGCCTCCTCTGACAACGTAGGGTGAATGAATGTCGCAAGATACAAGCTCTTATTATCGGCTTCCTGTCGGGCCGTTTCAAGGCTCGCTAGAGAGGTCACGTAAAGCTTTTGCGCAAACTCTTCCTCTACCGCTAGTTCTTGATAGTCAGCAAGTCGAAGAGAAAGGTTCTTACCATACTCACCGGGCTCTACCGTAGAAGTTCCGCCAGTCCCAAGGCGTTGACGTACCGAAGCTATCTCACCCTCCAAAGCAGCAATCTGTTGATCAAGCATTCGTATACGTGGCGAGTCCTCATCCAAGTAGCTCATTAGCGTGGCCTTTTCAGCCACTCGGCTAGCACGCTCTTGATCCAGTCCGGCGATCATCTCCGCCGCAAGTTCGGCGTTCGCTTCCGGATCAACTTCCTGGGTTTCTTGGCGGTAGGCAAGCATCTGTTTGCGGATGGCTTTTAGCCTGGCCTCTGCGCGCGCAACAGCTTCTTCTGCGTAGCGTACAGTCTGTCTGCGGTTGGCTTCCGACAACTTGTTGACTAGAATCTCACTTCGCTCTAGCACCGCCTCGGCGATGGTCACTGAGTCTTCAGGCTGAAAAGATCGAGCCTCGACATATATGACCCCTGAAGTGGCATCGAAGCTGACGTCGACCATTTTGTTCCAGAAGCTTAAGCGATCCTCAATTGGTAGGTCGGCGCCCATAGAAAACAGAAAGTCGGAGCTTTCCCGATTGAATATTGCCTCAAGACCGATGTCCTCGGGCAAATCCTCCAAGATCGCCTGGCTCTGTATGTAGTCAGTTACGATATAGCTGTTGGATGTAGGCGATTCCGACCCACCGCTGCCGCCCATCACCATTCCAAGGATTTCTGTCGCCGCAACAGGATTAGAACTGCGTACAGCAAAGGCAGTAGTGCTATGGTACTGATCGCTCGCCCAAAAAAACATGTAAACGGAAAAGGCCGCCGATGGCAGCGCAACAAACAAAAAGAAGCCAATGAGAACAAACCGATGCCGCAGTTTGGTGACCGACTTGGCTGCCGTTCCGGGCAGCGCGAGATCAAGCAGTTTCTGCGGGTCGAGACCAGACTTGCGCAGCCGCGTAACAAGTTTTCCGTCTCTTTCTCCGGATTTGACAACCGGGCCACCCTTCTTTGCCGGGAGAGTGAAGACGGTTCCCTCAGGAGTCGGCTTAGACTCGGTTTCAGGGAACTTATTGGCAGAAGACATTTTGTTCAAACCTTGAAATGGTGCGACCCAGCCTAGCGGCGATCCATGTTTTTATTGTGCAGTTTGATGGCATCATCAATGTTGGCGAAATACGTTAACGAACCATCTTCTAGCACAATTCCCGTAGTGCAATAGTCCTTCAATGCCGCGACGGAGTGCGACACCATAATGATATCTGAATTCTGAAGCTTATCTTCAAAAACACGCTTGCACTTTTTCTTAAAGTTAGAGTCGCCGACCGCCGTAATCTCGTCGACCAAATAATAGTCAAAATCAATCCCCATGCTCACACCAAAAGCTAATCGAGCTTTCATACCTGAAGAATAACTGTTGACTGGCATGAAGTAAGAGTTTCCGAGCTCTGCAAAGTCCTGAACGTACTTAACAAGCTCCTCAGTATCGTGACCGTAAATCCGCGCGACGAAACGCACATTTTGTTCGCCAGTAAGTGATCCGTTGAAACTGCCTTGAAAACCCAAAGGGAACGACACATTAGCCAACCTTATGACCCGGCCTGATGTCGGCTTGATAGTACCCGCAATCAGTTTCAACAATGTCGATTTGCCAGCACCGTTTCGACCGAGCAAGCCGATACTGTCCCCGCGCGGCACCGTAAATGAAACATCCTTCGCGATGTAGCGTGTTTCACCTTTGAGACGAAAGCTCTTTGTCAACCTGTCCAACCGGATCATTTTTTTGGCTCCCGCAGCTTCGCATCGAATAGCCAAACTAAGAAGAGGCCAAAAACGATCGAAAAAGAAGCAAGACCAACAATATAGGGCATATCCACATAGGATGCCCGATAGGTTGGATAAAAACCCATCCGGAACAACCCAACTATATGGACCAGAGGGTTCCACAACAAGATTTCCTGAAAGGGATGTGGTATCGTTTCAGGTAAGAAAAAAACGCCCGATACAATGAAAGCTGGACGGTTAATGATGCCCCAGACTTGCTGATAGGTGCTGTTAAGATGAAACCAGACGATGTTGGCTGCCCCAACTCCGGCACCAAGCAAGATCGCAATCAGCGAGGCTAACATAATAGGGCCAAGGTTAATCTTCTCGAATGGCACGACGAACCATAAACCGCCGAAGAGAATCAGGTTGACTACGAACAAAGTCACAACCTGCAAAATTATACGGCCAATAATGGCATCATAAGGACCTACAACCGGATAGTTCAACAAAGCCCTGTTGGCTTCAACAGCTGATGCAACTTGTTCTGAAGTTGAACGATACATGTAGAATGCAGCGTACCCAGTGGCAAAGAATAAAGTGAAACTGCGACCGAGCGGAGGGGTTCTCGCTATAGCCGAGAAGACCGTTGTCAGAATTGCTATCGTGAGAACGGGGTCCATCACCGCCCACATGTAGCCGCCAAATTTGTTTCCGTAACGCGTAGTCATTTCGCGCACAATCAGCGCGAAAACTATCGCAAACTGCCGCTTCAAACTCTTCTGGAATGTTTCAGAATACATCTGTCTCGAGATCATAAATAGGTTGTTAACGTGCTATCACATCAAACGTAAGTCTCCCACATTTAAAAAGATTACTACTGATTTCACGCTGTTTGTTAGTCTGGTTGACCTGTTAACATAGCCGCCCGTTTCGTGACAATGTTTGCGGCCTCATACATTAATTCCAATTGCAACATCATCCAAAATTGAAATCTACTTTCCAAATACGAAGCAAGTTTTTGTAAATTTGTTACAATTAAAGTATTCATCAGATTTGATTGACCCTGCAATGTAATACTAATCTGTAAAACATCGCCACCTCCGGCATCGAGTATCTTCACCATTCCTGGACTGGACCCTCCGACATGCCCCAAACCATCGGCCTTGATTTCGGCACATCCAACACCGTTGCTGTTCTCGCAAGTGGTCGATCTGCCTCAACACCCGTCCATTTCCGGGATGGCAACGACACCTTTACCTCCCTGCCAACAGTTCTCAGTTTTCTCGACAAGGGGGCGGCGAAGGCGCCGCATCCGGAGGTTGGGCCTTGGGCGATCAGGCAATTCCTGGAGAGTTTTGGGGATGTGCGGTTTATCCAGTCGCTCAAAACCTTTGCGGCCAGCGCGGCGTTCAAGGGGACGGGGATTTACGGGATACCGTTTGATTTCGAAGCGCTGATGGCAACGTTTCTGAAATGCGCTTTTGAGCGAACAGGAACTGTCATTGACCCTTCCTCGACCCGGCTTGTCGTCGGGCGTCCGGTGGAGTTTGCGGGCTATAAACCTGATGATCAGCTCGCCATGGCCAGATACCGGAGAGCATTTCAGCGGCTCGGATTTGAAGACATTCTTTTCGTGATGGAGCCGGTCGGTGCTGCTTTTGCCTATGCACAATCGCTGCGTGAGGACACGACCATTCTCGTGGCCGATCTCGGCGGTGGCACGACGGACTATTCTTTGATGCGGTTCGAAATGCAGTCAGGACAGATGAAAGCGACGCCACTCGGGCGCGGCGGTGTCGGCATTGCGGGCGATACCTTCGACTATCGCATAATCGACAATGTGGTGTTGCCAAAACTCGGCAAGGGGTCAGCCTATAAAAGCATGGGCAAGGTCCTCGAGATCCCCCCCAACCTCTTTTCAAATTTTGCACGCTGGCACATGTTGTCGATCTTCAAGACTTCCGACGATTTCAAGGAAATGAAGAAATTGCTCCGCTGGTGCCTGGAATCAGACAAGATCGAGTTGTTCATTGATCTCGTTGAGGAGGACCAGGGCTATCCGCTTTACAAGTCCGTTTCAGAAACCAAAGCGCAGCTTTCAGAACAAGACGAGGCCGAACTGTCCTTCACCCCGCTTGGAAGCAATTTCAGAGCGCGGATAACGCGTTCGGATTTTGAAAGCTGGATTGCTCCGGATCTGAAGAGAATGGATCTGGTGCTGAACCGAACGCTTGAAAGAGCCGGACTTCAGGATAGTGACATCGATCGGGTTTTCATGACCGGCGGAACGTCCTTTGTTCCGGCCGTACGACAGCAGTTCAGCGAGCGCTTTGGCCCTGACAGGATCTCCGGCGGCAATGAACTCACCTCTGTCGCAAACGGTCTTGCACTTATCGGAGCGCGCGAAGATGCCAGTGATTGGGCACTCGCCGCCTGATCCTGGCTGGCGCCCCTTCAAAGGTCCGGCAGTGAATGCAGCGTCAGATCAATCTCCACTTTATCGCCGGCACCAACCTTCTCTTTCTTACGCACGGCTGATTTGACGGGCAGAAGAAACGACCCGGAGGTTTTGTCTGGCCAGATAGTCGTATTCCAGACACTTGACCCCAGTTGTGCCTTGATCTTGACCATGCCGAAGGCCTTGCCCTTGCCGTGCCCGTTCACAAAACGGATCTGGTCGGCACAGTCATTTGGCAGTGTTACAAACGTCCAGCCACCCTTGCCCGGATAGACCCAAAGGCATGCAGAGAAGGACAAGCGATCAAGCATGAAACGCTCCGAAAAAATTCCTGGTGTGTTTTGACTTGCAGTCCGGGAGTGGTTTCAAGCTGCCGGAGGCTCAGTCCACCAAGTTGATATCGGCCATCAGATCGCCTGCCGTTTCCTGCAAGGCATCGCTCAAGTCGGAAGGATCGAGCCCCGCGGGCAACCGAAGATCGGCGGAAGCCTTGAACAAAGCTTCGCCCTGCATGGAACCTGAGACAACTTCCGTCTCCAGGTTTTCGATGCTAACGCCCTTGTCGCTCAAGACACTGCTGATATCGCGCAAAATGCCGGGATGGTCTTGTGACACCAGATCAAGATGCGCAGAGGTGCCCGCCGGCGCGTCATCGCCGGCCTTATCAGAGCGCAGCGTGATGTCGATACCATCTTCGGAAAGCGCTTTGAGCTGATTTACCAGTTCACCTGCACTGTCGCCGGCGATGGAAACACGAACAATACCGGCAAACTCACCTCCAAGCCGTGCCATGGAGCTTTCGATCCAATTGCCGCCCAGTCCGGCAATAACCTCAGCCATGCGTTCCACGAGCCCTGGCCGATCTTTGGCAATCACCGTAAAAACGAGATGGGTCTGCATTTTCCAAGTGCTCCAGTTCAAAGCCGCATTCCGGCATCCTGACAACTCCGGCGAGCTGAACACATGCTGCCAGAGTGCCCTAGTGTCATATGGCGCTCACGGCATGGAGCCGTCAACTCTCCTAAGTTCGTTTTGGTCCCTTCAGGCTCACGCCCTCAGATGGAACGTCTGATATTCACATAAGCTATTTCCGGCCATTTTTCACAAGTTGTCCGTATGCGTCTCAAGATGTCGCATTCGCGCTTGATCCTCCTGTGCCCCTCCCCTAATGTGCCGCGACCTGACGGCGTCCTTTTAAGGGGACTGAGAGCGATTCCGAATGCGGTTGACCCAAACAGGGGACCAATGTCGGAGCTGTCCAAGGCACAAGCGATGATCCGGTGATGCGCCGGAGCCCAGCGTGTGTTTGCTTTCATCCCCACCACAATCGTCGACGATAACCTGCCTTTTGAGGGGGAGAGAGATGTTTCACCGGACCGCTTTAACCGGACTTACCGCAGCCATGTTACCGACGTCTGCGCTAGCGCACGGTGGTCACCTTGGCGAACTCGCCGGACATTCCCACTGGATTGGGGTCGCAGCAATTGCCGGCGCTGCTCTGGTTGCCGGTCTTGTCGCATTGAAGGACCGCAAACAGAAGGCATCCGAAGATCCGGCTGATACGGACGTTGAAGACACGGAAAATGCCGGGGAAGCTGCTCAATGAGTGAAAAACTCGGTTTGATGATCTGCGGCCATGGCAGCCGCAACAAAGGCGCGGTCAAACAGTTTGCCCAATTGGCTGAAGGGCTGAGGGCGCGCTTTCCAGACTGGCCGGTGGAATATGGCTACCTGGAATTTGCCAATCCAGTCATCCACGACGGTTTGACCAAACTGCGCGAACAAGGGTGCACGCACGTTCTGGCCGTTCCCGGAATGCTTTTTGCGGCAGGCCACGCCAAAAACGACATTCCCTCGGTGCTGAACACCTATCAGGCAATGCACCCGGAAATGAAGATCTCCTATGGCCGGGAACTTGCGGTCGATACGCGTATGGTCAAGGCTGCTGGTGCGCGCATCCAAGAAGCCATCGATGCGGCGGAAGGCGACGTCCCGCTGCATGAAACGCTGCTTATGGTGGTTGGCCGCGGGGCATCGGATCCTGACGCAAATTCGAACGTCACCAAGATCACACGCCTCCTTTGGGAGGGGTTCGGTTTCGGCTGGGCGGAAACCTGCTATTCCGGTGTGACATTTCCTCTTGTCGGCGCTGGTCTCGAACACGCTGCCAAGCTTGGATACAAGCGCATCATCGTCTTCCCGTATTTCCTTTTCACCGGGGTCCTTGTTCAAAGGATCTATTCAAACACCGATGAGGTTGCCGCCAACCATCCGGACATCGAATTCATCAAGGCCGGATATCTGAACGACCATCCGCAAGTCATCGATACAATGGCGGACCGTGTGCAGGAAATTCTGCAAGGCGCCAACCTGATGAACTGTCAAATGTGCAAATACCGCGAACAGGTACTTGGCTTTGAAGCAGAGGTCGGGCTGGCGCAAGAAAGCCATCACCATCACGTGGAAGGCCTTGGTGCGGAAGCAGAATGTCAGCTTTGCGATGAAATCTGCACCGGTGCCTGCGAGAAGCAGGTCCGTGCTGCAAGCCATCATCATCACCATGATCATGGGCATGGGCATGGGCATGGGCATGATCACAGCCATGACCACGATCATCATCACCATCCCTATCCTCACGCGGATCATCCGCACGGGCCAAAGTCTTTGAACCGGGAAGGGTAAGCGCAGGGCTGTGAGCAAGGATACGAAACCGTCCTACGACTATGAAAAGGATCCTGCGGCGATTTATCGCCAGTCCTTTTCGACAGTGCGTGCAGAGACCGATTTCGCCGGCCTTCCGGAGCCCTTGCATCCGGTGGCCATCCGCCTGATCCATGCCTGCGGCATGACGGATCTGCCAAAGGACCTGCGCTGGTCGAGCGGTATTCTTGACGCTGCACGTGCTGCCTTTGCTGCCAAAGCACCTGTGTTCTGTGATGTTGAAATGGTCTCTCACGGCGTCATTAAGTCCCGGCTTCAGGGTCGGTCAGAGGTGATTTGCACCCTGAACGATCAACAGGTGCCAAACCTTGCCAAACAGCTCGGAACAACCAGATCGGCAGCTGCCGTGGAATTGTGGCGTGACCGACTGGACGGGGCGATCGTGGCCATAGGCAATGCACCGACGGCGCTTTTCCATCTGCTCGAACTGATCGCTGATGGCGGGCCTCGCCCGGCTGCAATCTTGGGATTTCCGGTTGGTTTTGTCGGTGCGGCAGAATCCAAAGACGCATTGGTCAACAATCCTTTTGAAATCCCCTTTCTTGCTGTTGCCGGTCGGCGTGGCGGATCGGCGATGGCTGCTGCAGCGGTGAACGCACTTGCCGCCGGTCTCCCGGAGGAAGCGTAACTTGAGCGGCGAAACCGGGAAACCCAAATTCAGATCGGTCGGAACACAAGGGCCTATGCGCTCTCGCGGGTTTCTGTCACGGCCCGGCAGTGCCGCAGCGCCATTACCGGACAAAGGCTCTGGCATCGGCGCGGCAATCTCAACTGAACAACAGCATCATCGATCCAGAGGTGGGCGTCAGGTTGTGCTGCCGCAAGACGGGAAACCAAAGGACCTTTCCTTAAGGCCTTACATAAGACCCTACGGCCTGGAGGAAGAAGAGTGACTTCCTGGCTGACCTTGATCGGAATAGGTGAAGATGGAGCTATGGCTCCGGGCGGGCGAGATGCACTCGACAAGGCTGACCTTGTTTACGGCGGCAAACGTCATCTGGCGCTGGCAAACGTCCCGGCTGGTACCGAGGCGAGGTCCTGGCCCAGCCCATTCGCTGATGTCTATGAGGACTTGAAGCAGCTTTCCGGCAAGAACGTTGCCGTTCTCGCAAGCGGAGATCCGATGTGGTTCGGAATTGGCGCGTCGCTTCTGAGACACTTTCCAGCGGGCGAAATGAGGGTCTTGCCTTCTCTTTCCGCTTTCCAGCTGGCCGCCGCGCGCATGGGCTGGTCTCTTCAAGAGAGCGAGTGCCTGTCGGTACACGGCCGGCCTGTCGACATGGTACGGGCAGCTCTTTATCCGGGTGCACGTATCTTGCTTTTGACCAGCAACAGCGATACGCCGCGCCAGGTCGCCGACATACTGGCTGACGAAGGTTACGGGCGAACAGAGTTGACCGTTCTGGAGCACCTTGGTGGTGCTAGCGAACGCATTGTGTGTGGCCCGGCGGAGGGCTGGTCCCACGCGGTTGCTGACCTCCACACGCTTGCGCTCAATGTTATTGCCGACCCGAACGTAAGGTTCCGTGGCCGGACAGCCGGCCTTGCCGACGACGCCTTTCGTCACGACGGAAAGATGACCAAACAGGATATCCGCGCGGCGACACTTGCCGAATTGAAACCCTATCCGGGTGCTCTCCTCTGGGACATTGGTGCGGGTTGCGGATCAGTTGCCATCGAGTGGCTGCGCGCAGCAGATCGAACGCAAGCCATAGGGCTGGAACCAAATGCCGAACGACGGCAAATGGCAGCAGACAATGCGCTCGCACTCGGCGTACCGCAACTTGAGCTCAAGGACGCGTCTGCGCCGGAAGGTTTGGCCAATTTGCCTGAGCCTGATGCTGTTTTCATCGGCGGAGGTCTCACAGCCCCGGGCATCGTTGCAGCGGCCATGGACGCGCTGAAAGCAGGCGGACAACTTGTGGCCAACGCAGTCACCCTGGAAAGCGAAGCTGTGCTGCTGGAGGCATATCAGACCCTTGGAGGAAACTTGAAAAGGCTTTCCGTACAGAAGGCAAGCGCCGTCGGTGGCCTGACAGGGTGGCGTCCGCAGATGACCGTTACCCAGTGGAGTGTCACCAAGTCATGAGCGGCAAGCTGTATGGCGTCGGCCTTGGCCCCGGGGATCCGGAGCTGATGACCCTCAAGGCACACCGATTGATTTCGTCGGCAAAGGTGGTGGCGTATCCAGCCCCTGATTCTGGAACAAGTTTCGCGCGGTCGATAGCCGACAGCGTGATCGGTAAAGACACGCGGGAAATTCCTATCATCGTACCCATGCGCGTGGACCGGTTTCCAGCCAAGGAGATATATGACAAAGCCGCTGAAGACATTGCCGAAGTTCTTGAAAGTGGCCTTGACGTCGTCACACTTTGTGAAGGCGACCCGTTTTTCTTCGGCTCGTTCATGTATCTTTTTGAGCGTCTGGCCGATCGGTTCGAGATCGAAATCGTGCCAGGGGTCACATCGCTGACAACCTGTGCGGCGCAGCTCGGCCGCCCGCTGACATCGCGAAACGACGTACTGACCATCATTCCAGGGCCCCTTCCCGACAGTGAGATCCGGCGCAAGGTCGAAGAAGCTCAGGCTGTCGCCATCATGAAAGTCGGCCGGCACCTGGCAAGATTGAAGGCGCTTTTGTCCGAAATGGGATTGCTCGATCGCGCCGGCTATGTGGAACGTGCGAGCCTTCCCGAACAAAAGGTTCACCGTCTTGTTGACCTAGAGGCGGAAACCGCACCCTACTTTTCCATGATCCTTATCTACAAGGGAGACGAAGCGTGGACGCTTCCCCCATCCTTCTCGTCCTGAACGAGACCGGCTTTGAAACGGCACAAGACGTTGCCAAGCGGTTTTCGACCGCACGCATTCACGGTCTGGCCGGCCGTGTGCCGATGGCCGATACCCAGTTCAACGAAACGATCGAGCACATCCAGCTCCTGTTCAAGGCTGGCCATCCTATCGTCGGCTTCTGCGCAAGCGGGATCCTGATCCGCGCGCTGGCTCCGGTTCTCTCGGACAAGACATCAGAACCTCCAGTCATCGCCATTTCAGAAGATGGTTCGAGCATTGTGCCGTTGCTCGGCGGCCACAGGGGTGCCAACGAGCTCGCCCGTGTGTTGGCCCGCGGGCTTCGCGGCCATGCTGCGATCACCACCGCTGGCGATCTTAAGCTTGGCGTTGCGCTTGATGCCCCCCCTTCCGGCTGGCGGCTGATCAACCCTGAAGATGCCAAACCGGTCATGGCCGAGCTTATCTCAGGCGCCTCGGTTCGCCTGGAAGGCAATGCGGACTGGTTGTCGGAAGCTGAACTTGTACACTCTGACGACGCGGCAATATCCCTCGTTGCCAGCGAGCAACCGGAGGACAGCGGACCGACCCGATTGGTCTACCATCCTCAGAAATTCGCCGTCGGCGTCGGTTGCGCAAGAGGATGTGCGAGCCAGGAGCTTATCGACCTTGTTCACACACAGCTCGCCGAAGCTAAAATCGCCAGTGGAGCCGTTGCGTGTGTCGCAACAATTGACCTGAAGGCCGATGAGACTGCCGTCAACGACCTGGCTGAGCATCTGGGCGTACCGGTGCGACTGTTTTCCGCAGTGGAACTTCAGCGTGAAACGCCCCGGCTGAAAAACCCCTCCAATGTGGTCTTCGATGAGGTGGGTTGCTATGGAGTGGCGGAAGGTGGCGCGCTTGCAGCAGCCGGTCCCTTCGCAGCGCTGACGGTTGAAAAGCAAAAAACCGAAAATGCGACCTGCGCCATCGCCAGATCTCCGAAGGCAATCGACACTTCGGCTGTGGGTCAGGCAAGAGGGCACCTGTCGGTGATCGGCATCGGGCCCGGCAAGGACGACTGGCGCACACCGCAGGCAACCAAACTGCTTGCCGAGGCATCGGATGTGGTTGGATATTCGCTTTATCTCGATATTGTCGAAAAGCACATCACCGGCAAGACCCATCATAATTTTCCACTTGGCGCAGAAGAAGACCGGGTTCGGTTCGCCCTTGAGGAAGCCGGCAAGGGCAAGAACGTCGCACTGATCTCATCCGGTGATGCCGGCATCTACGCGATGGGAACGCTTGTCTACGAATTGCTGCACCGGGACCAAGAGTTTGGCGGTGTCTCCGACGCGGCAAAACGCGTTACGATCACCAACGCGCCGGGTATATCGGCACTGCAGGCCTGTTCGGCTTTGATCGGCGCCCCGCTCGGTCACGACTTTTGCGCAATTTCCCTGTCCGATCTGCTGACACCGTGGGAAGTCATTGAAAAACGCCTCAAGGCCGCCGCCGAAGGCGACTTCGTGATCGCGTTCTACAACCCCGTGTCGCAGCGCAGGCGCACGCAGCTCGCCGCAGCCAAGGAGATTCTGCTGGAGCATCGCTCGGGTGCAACACCGGTCATTCTCGGTGTCAATCTCGGCCGCCCGGATGAGACGATCAGAGTGCTTTCGCTGGAAGCACTTTCCGTTGACGATGTTGATATGCTTACGACGGTGCTTGTCGGTTCTTCAACCACCCGCTCAGTGTTGCGCGGCGACGGTCATCCCTTCGTCTATACGCCGCGCGGCTACTCAAAACGCATCGATGCTCCCAAGCCGGCTGAGGTCTCTCAAGATACGCCATCACCGGCAGACGACAGCTCACACAACACTGAAGCGGAAGACCAGGCATGACTGTTCATTTTGTCGGCGCTGGTCCGGGCGATCCGGACCTCATCACCGTTCGAGGACTGAGGATCATTCAGTCTTGCCCGGTCTGCCTCTATGCCGGGTCTCTGGTCCCGGAACAGATTGTTGAAGCAGCTCCTGAGGGTGCCCGGGTCATTGATACCGCGCCGTTGACGCTTGACGAGATCATTGAGGAAATCAAGGTTGCCCATGACAAGGGCCAAGATGTCGCCCGTGTACATTCCGGAGACCCGTCCATTTATGGCGCGACCGCTGAACAAATGCGGCGCCTTGATGCCCTTGGCATCGACTACGATGTGACGCCGGGCGTACCGGCCTTTGCAGCGGCTGCAGCAGCCCTCAAGACCGAACTGACCATACCCGAGGTGGCGCAGACAGTCATTGTCACCAGAACGGCCATGCAGTCATCCGCCATGCCGAACAATGAAGACCTGGACACGCTCGGCCGAAGTGGCGCCACACTTGCCATCCACCTTTCTGTCAGAAACCTGCGCGAAATCGAGCGGCAATTGACACCGCACTATGGTCCGGACTGCCCTGTGATTGTTGCCTTTCGCGTCGGATGGCCGGATGAAAGCTTCATCCATGGCACCTTGTCGACGATTGCAGCAAAGGTTCGAGCGTCTAAAATCACCCGAACCGCCCTGATATTTGTCGGTCACGCCTTGAAGCCCGGCGAAGACTTCCGCGACAGCGCGCTCTACGACGCCGATCATGTTCACGTTTTGAGACCCAAAAAGAAGGCCAAGGCGTGAAGCTGTTCTGGTGACAGGTTTGGCTCTAGCCGTTTTTGAGTTTTACGGCACCAGTTGCTTCACGCCGACCGATGGGGCCTTTCTCGTGTAGTCTCGCAAACTTGTCGCAAAAGGTATATGATCCTAATCATATGCACGCGAGGTATGCTGTTCATGAGTGGCCACGAAGACATACGCACGGCTTTTGATGCCGCCGGCTTGCAAGCCACTGATGTAGCACTGAAAAAACACAACTTCCTTTTCAGGTCGGGCGATCAGGTCAAGCGTGTGTTTTTTGTACGGACAGGCCGTCTGGTCATGGTTCGTATCCTTGAAAACGGCCAGGAACTTGTCGTACAGCGCGCCGATCCAGGAGACCTCTTCGCGGAGGCTTCCCTTTTTTCAGACCGTTACCATTGCGATGCGGTTGGTGAAACGGACGTTCGCTGCACGGCTTACGACAAGCCAGCGGTGCTGGAAGCACTCAATGACCCGGCCATGGCCATGCTGGTGCTCAAAGCCTACTCTCACCAGATCCGCAGCCTGCGCAACCAGATCGAGTTGCGCAACATCAAACGCGCCGACGACAGGGTCTATTCCTATATTCAGTCCTTGCCGCCGGATGCGGAAGGCTGGCGCGACCCGCATCTTTCCTGGAAAGATGTTTCCCGGACACTCGGCCTTTCGCATGAGGCTTGTTATCGCGCACTCGCGCTGCTCGACAAGAGCAAGAGGATCGAACGGGACGAAACCCGGTGCCGTCTGCCCTGAACCAACCTCATTGACCCCCCGCGTTTTTCGGTTTCGGAGGCCACTAATACGAAGACTATTGTCAGGTCATTCGCTTGACCTAACTTGCCTCGACCAAGCGCTCTGGTTCTAGCGCGGGAGGCGAAGAAATCTCTGACCGGCCTCGTGACAACGCCTCTTCGTTCTCATGATTTTCACCCCAGTATTCGGCAACACTCGGCCCATCCTTGATCCGCTTGTCGCGAAACACGAATCCAAGGACTTCGTGTATCCACACCCTGCGACCCATTGCATAGTACCATTTGTGGGCATGCCTGAGCTTCGGGTCGCGCATCGTCCAAAGCCGCCAGAGCGCACGCGGACGGGATTGCACGATGAATTCGATCGTTTTCACCCAGAGGAACACCCGCCACGGAGGAACATGCCGTGTGGCAAGAACTTGATGCTTATAGTCCCACTTGCGCTGATCCAGCTGAATGACCCGGCGGTGCCGGATATCGCCGAACAGAGGGGTCCAGCGATGCGGTGTCACATAAAGCGATTGGATCTGATCCGGATCGTAACTGAGCAGCAGACGCAGAACCCGCCAGTAGTCCCTATCCCGTTCCTCTTCAAAACCCACCACCCAGGTTGCCAGGGACAGCATCCCGTGCTGCCGCATGAGCCGGATTGCTTCACGATCCGTACTGGGTGTCGCGCCTTTACGGATCTTGGCAAGAACCTTCTCATCCGTGTGCTCCATACCCATCAGGAACCGTTCGACGCCAGCTTTCTTATAAAGATGTAGATGGTCGCGATCGCGAACAATATCGTCGGCTCTCGTTGACCCAACCAAAGTGATCTCGACATTCTCCGCGATGATCGCTTCCAGAAACCGTTTCCACATTTTCTTTGAAGACGTTGGGTTTTCGTCGGCAAAATTGAAAACCTCTATGCCGTATTTGCGATGAAGCCAGGCCAATTCCGCTGCAAAGACTTCCGGGTTGCGATGTCGCCACTGGGTCCAGAACCCTCGTTGGCCACAGTAGGTACAAGGATGCGGGCATCCCCTTGAAAACTGAACGACCACTGCGCGCTTTCCACCCCAGTAGGAGTAACGTTCAAAATCAATCAGTTCCCAGGCGATCCGGTAGGCGTCGAGGTCACGGATCATCGGTTGGGGCGGTGTTGAGACAATCTCCCCATCGGCTCGGAACGCTAAGCCTCTGATGCCGGCAATCGGCTGGTCTCGGCCAAGAGCATTGACAAGCTGCCGGCAGGTTTCCTCGCCTTCGCCTCTGACAAGAATGTCGAATTCCGGTGCTTCGCGCAGGATGTCCCGCCAGTGATAGGTCGGGAAAACGCCGCCATAGATGACAATCAGTCCGGGGCGGCACTCCTTGGCACGCCTTGCAATTTCCGCAGTTGTCGGGTGAGCGGACGTTGACCCGGAATGGCCGAGCAACAGGGCTTCGCAGCCCGATCTTTCTATGGCCGACACGATGTCAGAAATCGGCAATGGGCCGAATTCCGCGTCGAGAAAGTCCACTTCATGATCATCGTCGATCAGGGGTCCCGCGATGGAAAGAAGTCCAAGCGGTGGCAGATGGTCATCAGGTATACGGCTGCCGATGGCAGTATGCGGCGGATTGACGATGAGCACTTTCATTTAACCGGTTCTCCATTGCGCCCCGCACCATCAGGCGCATCCGGTCTTGCAGACGCTTTGCGTCAGCTGTCGAAGTTTTCAGGAGAAACAGCGAGATTTTGTGCAGCTGTCGGCAGCACTCAACTGCTGGCGATTACATGTGCAAAGGAACCGCTGACCGACCCCACGTTCTGTCCAAGATCGCCAAGTGGATTTCCGGCGGCATCTTCGGCGGCAAACAACCGTGTGGTCTTTCCTTCCGACAAGATGCTTGCATAGTGAAATTCGTGCGCCGTGAGGAGCCGGGTCCAGGGAGAACCGTTCAGCGGTCGAAGCTTGCGGTATCCGAGGTGCCTCTTGCGCGCCTTGAACGACGTTTCCAGCGGGAGAAGTCCGAGCATCCGGTGACGGGTGCCCTCAGCATCGATCATCCCGTCGCCGAGCGTCATGTAGCCACCGCATTCACCGTAGATGAGACGCCCGGCCTTTGCCGCTTCAGACATGCCGCTGAAAAACCACGCCGCGCCGGCAAGTTTCCCCGCATGCAATTCCGGATAACCGCCAGGAAGAAAAATCGCATCCGCATCTTTGTCCGGCGCTTCGTCGGCGAGCGGTGAAAAGAAGGAAAGCTCTGCTCCGCTTGCCAGCCAGTGGTTCAAGAGATGCGGATAGGCAAAAGCAAAGGCAACGTCCTGCGCCACGGCAATTCGCTGACCAAGCGGCTCCGGAAGATCGCCTAACCGCCGCTCCACGCCCCTCAGTTGGGCTGCTTTTTTCAAAAACAGTTCCAGGTCCATCCTGTCACGACAGATATCTGCGGCCCCTTTTAAAAAAGCCTCCAGGTCCGGGTGCTCGTTTGCCTGCACAAGTCCAAGATGGCGTTCGGGAAGACTGAGAGCGCCCGATTTTTCGACGGCCCCCAGCACCTCGACCTCATGAGGAGCAAGCGCATCGCGCAGCATCTTTTCGTGCCGGGTACTGCCCACGCGGTTCAAGATGACACCTGCCAAATCGATGTCTGACCTGAAAGTGCGAAAGCCGTGAACAAGAGCGGCAACCGACTGAGCCTGTTTTGCACAGTCGATGACAAGCACGACTGGAATGCCGAGTTCAACGGCAAGATCTGCCGCAGAACCTTTCCCGCTCGCAGCACCGTCGAAAAGGCCCATGGCCGCCTCCACGATCATCAGATCGGCGCTACCTGCCTGAGAAAGCGCCAGGTAACTGAGCGTTTCAGGTGTCATGGCCCACGCGTCCAGATTAACGCAAGGCTTTCCACTGGCTGCCTGGTGAAAGCGCGGGTCGATATAGTCGGGGCCCGACTTGGCAGAGACAACCGCCCTGCCAGCGTCCTTCAAGGCGCGCAACAACGCCAGCGTCAGAGTTGTCTTGCCGGCACCCGATGACGGCGCAGCAATCATCAGTCCTTTTGTCGTGACGGATCCAGCTTCAACCGGCATCGGCCGAACGACGGTCGGACCGCAGCCCCAGCGGGTCGCTATCCAGCACCTTGCCGGACAATGCTCCAAGCCAGTCAAGGCCGTTGCGCAGCCGCACGACCTCACCGACAACTACAATTGCCGGCGGTGCCATCCCCGAGGCCTTGGCGTCTTCGGCACATCGACCCAGGTTGGTTTCGAGGATTTCCTGACCGTCAAGTGAGGCGTTACAGACAATGCCCACCGGCTCGGCTGCAGATCTGCCGCCCGCCATGAGTTTTCCGGCAATCGTTTCCAGATGCTTCATCGCCATATACATGACAATAACCGGAGAGCCCCTGGCGATGCCCTCCCAGTTGATTGCATCCGGGGTCAGTCCGGACTGGTCATGTCCTGTGAGGAACGTGACTGCCTGATTGCAGTCACGGTGTGTTGCCGGAATTCCAGCATAGGCAAGACCGCCGATACCTGCCGTTATGCCTGGTATGATCCGGAACGGAACCCCCGCCTCCACCAGTCCGAGCGCTTCTTCACCCCCACGGCCGAAAACGAACGGGTCGCCCCCCTTCAGCCTCAGGACCCGTTTGCCCTGGCGCGCATAATCGATCAGCTTCAGGGTGATATCCCGCTGTTTTGGACTGGGCTTGCCACCACGCTTTCCCGCAAAATCCGTGACCGCATCCGGTTTGACCCAGGCAAGAATGCTGCTATCGACAAGCGCATCATAGACAACCACGTCCGCCTGCCGCAGGCCGTTCAAGGCATGCAACGTCAGCAAACCGGGATCCCCCGGACCGGCACCAGCCAACCAGACCCATCCCGGCTCGAACTCCGGTAAGCCTTTGGGCAACCTGTTGTTGTCGCTCTCTGCGTTCATCATCCCTGTTTATCTGTCTTGCACGAATGCGCCAAGCGATTCCACGATCAAAATCGGCCCGAATACGACATTTCATCGCGTACATATTGACGAGCGCGCAATGCACGGCATCTTCCGCTATAGAGGAACGATGTCGAGAAATGAGCCCAAAGAGTTGCGGCGCGGTTGGACGACCGGTGCCTGTGCAACGGCCGCAGCAAAAGCGGCCTATGAAGCACTTCTTACGGGCACCTTTCCGGATCCTGTTGAAATAACGCTGCCAAAGGGTGGCACGACGCAATTCGCGCTGACGCACCATGTCCTATCAGGCGGCACAGCAAGCGCTTCCATAACCAAGGACGCCGGCGATGACCCCGATGTGACGCATGGCGCACTGATTACATCGACCGTGACGCGATTGCCGCCGACCGCAGGTGTGAAGTTCAAGGCCGGAGAAGGGGTCGGTACAGTGACACGGCCTGGCTTGCCGGTACCACCGGGCGAACCGGCGATCAATCCCGTGCCGCGCCAGATGATGCAGGCCGCGATTGAGGATGTCGCTACCAGACACCAGGCTCCTGGAGACGTTGAAATCACGATTTCCATCGATGGCGGAGCTGAGCTCGCGCAAAAAACCATGAACCCCCGTTTGGGTATCATGGGGGGCCTGTCGGTTCTTGGCACGACCGGCATTGTGCGCCCGTTTTCCTGCGCCGCCTGGATCGCTTCTATTCATCGGGGCATCGATGTCGCCCGGGCGATCGGACTGACACATGTGGTCGGCGCCACCGGATCATCATCGGAAGATGCCGTTCGCGATCGCTACCAGCTGGATGAGGCTGCCTACCTCGATATGGGAGATTTTGCAGGTGGGCTCCTGAAATACCTTCGCGCCCATCCAGTGGACAAGCTGACGGTAGCCGGCGGGTTTGCCAAGATGTCAAAACTGGCTCAGGGAGCGCTCGACCTTCATTCGGCGCGAAGCTCCATCGATTTCTCGTTTCTGCAGGACCTGCTCCACGAAGCGGCAGCTCCCGCTTCCCTGATCGAGGCCGCCACCTCGGCCAATACCGCCAAGGAAGTGCTTGATGCGTCTCTGGCAGAAGGTATCGACTTGAGTTCGCCGTTAGCGCACAAGTCAAAAACAGCGATACGCCGGATCCTGAGGGAAGCTCCTGTTGCGATCGAAGTCCTGATCACGGATCGGCAGGGAATTGTTCTCGGAGAATGTGGATTTGACTCGGACGAATGACCACATCTTGCTGCTTGCCGGGACGACCGAGGCCCGCCAACTTGCAACGTCGATTGCCCGACGCTTTGCAGGGATCAGATTGACGATATCCTTTGCGGGCGTTGTCAAGGATCTGCCTGATCTCGGTGTTCCGACCCGAATAGGTGGTTTTGGGGGCGTCGATGGTCTTGTCAGCTATCTTAAAGAGGAAGATGTCAGCCTGATCATTGATGCAACGCACCCCTTTGCCGCCCATATGAGCCGGCATGCGGTTGATGCTGCAAGGCGGACTAATACTGGTCTCATCCGCCTGGAGCGACCGGAGTGGCATGAAGCTGACGGCGACTGGTGGCACCATGTTGCCACGACAGCCGATGCAGCCGAGGCACTACCCAAGAATTCTCGTGCGTTTCTCTCAGTCGGGCGCAAGGAGATCGACAAGTTTACTTACCGGGACGACTGTTTTGCGCTGGTGCGGATGATTGAGCCCCCCGTGCGGCCACTGCCGGATCACTGGCACTTGATCCTCGAGCGCCCTTCCAAAAGCGTCGATGCGGAACACCACCTGCTCAAGCACCACAAGATCACGCATCTGGTAACGAAAAACAGCGGCGGAGCATCGTCCTACGCCAAGATCGAAGCGGCGCGGCAACGCCAGATCCCTGTTCTCATGATCAAGAGACCGATTCTACCGGATGCAGACACAGCCAGCTCTGCAATTGAGGTTCTGAAACTGATCGAACGGTTCGTGGATCGTCCTGGTTAGCCGCCAAATCTGAATTTAAACACAGCAGACGCAAATCTTGGAATTCCAATGACATAGCGGCGAAACAGACGCCTCGGCTCCTGTAGCAACCTGAAGAGCCATTCCAGTCCGGCAGCGCGTACCAGCTTCGGCGCGCGGGCAACGGAACCCGACATGAAATCGAAAAGGGCTCCGACACCGATCGCCACTTTCACATCGAGGTTCTGTCGGTTTTGAACGATGAACTTTTCCTGTCTCGGGTTGCCCATGGCAACCAGAAGAAGATCAGGCTTCAGCGCACTGATGTCTGTGCATATGTCACGACAATCATCCATATCGAAATAGCCGTTTCTGCAGCCGACTACTTCGTGTGGAGGATAGGTTTCCTCAATATGCTTCCTTGCCTCCTGCAATTGCGTTTCTTCAGCACCAAGCAGGTAGATGCGCAAAGAAAGACCGATGCCCTTCAGGACATCCGGCACCAAGTCCGTGCCATTGAGATTGTCAGGAAAAGAGCTTCCGCAGAGGAACCGGCTGGCGAGATCGATCCCGATCCCGTCGTTCAGCAAGGTCATGCGATTGAGTGTTGCCGCGAAATCCGGGTCGTCAACCGCGGTCAGAACCGTGTGAGCATTGCAAATGGCAACGTCCAGTCGCTCGCCCTGAAGGACAGCCGACCGGATAAGACCAATCGCTTCCTGACGATTCAGGCGCGAAATTTCAAGCGGTCCAATTTCCATTGTGTTGATCCACGGCTGCAGACCCAACTCAACCTTGTTCATTGCCAATAAAATTCCATTCACGGCCTGTTGCCGAGCTAACGATTATTGTTATGTAAGTTACGAGAGTCTTATGTCGAACATTATTAAATTTATTTAATTCCGATCGCTATTTGCTTTTAGCATTAATGGCCTATTCTTAGCTCTACCCTATTTTATTTGGCAGAAGTAACCGACCGTATACCATGTTCCAGCAACGCATACCGGCTGACACCTGCCGGATATTTGCGATGCGTTAATCATGTTTGTTTACGAATTTCCTGACCAAAGATGGTGGAAGCATGCTCACGCATCTTTGACTGGCCGGAAACACGACAAGACCCGAAATTGCTCCTAAGGCAACAGTGCAGACAACATCATGATCGATATCACGGACATACCTGCACTTCTGAAACGCAATATCTTCTGGCTGCTTCTGTTTCCAGTCATTTTTGCCGGAATAGCGTTTGTTTTTGTTGCCTTGAAGACCCCTGTCTACGAGACGAGGGCCGAGCTTCTTGTGCAGCCGGAGGGAGCGCAGACCATATCAAGCAATCCGGTGGGGACCGCCAGCAACCAATCCCTCCAGAGTATGGATCTGGACAGCCAAACGCACATCATTCTGTCCGCAGCCGTTCTGAACCAGGTTGCCAACAATCTTGGACTGGACGACTCACCACAATTTCAGCAACTGGGACTGAGGCAAAAAATATTCGGCGGTTTCAGCTCCAACCGATCCTCTGCGGAATCAAGAGAGGCCACGCTTGAAGCCTTGCGTGAGGCGCTCAACGTGTACAGGATCGAAAGGTCTCTGGTGTTCGTTATCGTGGTCAAGCATACGGATGCAGAGCTCGCGGCGGCAATCGCGAACGAGACCGCAAACGCATATATCGAGCAATCCAGAACAAACCGCACGCAGTCGCTCGCACGGGCAAGCGAAAGTCTGAGTGCACAAGCAGAGCAGTTACAAGGCCGTGTCGAAACCGCAGAAGCCGCCGTGGAAGCCTACAAGGCGCGGCAAGGTCTGATTAGCACTGCCGGCGGGTCGGTTATCGATCAGCAGCTCGACGCGCTCAACAACCAGATCACAGAAGCCCGGGTGACGATGGAAAGGGCCAAGGTCATCAATGACCAGATGGCATCTCTGACCCTGGCGGACGTCGAGGCCGGGATTGTTCCCCAGGACGCGATCAGCTCGGTTTTGAACTCGCTGCGGGTTCAGTATTCGCGCATCGCACAGCAGGAAGCTGAGGCTGCTACAACGCTCGGTGCAAATCACCCGACTTTGCGCGAATTACGATCGCAAATGAACAACACCGGGCGTCAAATCCAGTCCGAACTCCAACGTATCAAACAAACGGTCAAAGGCCAGTTCGAACAGGCACGCCTCACCTTGAGCGGGCTGGAGCAGCAATCCAAGAATTTGCAGTCGCAGAACACGCTGCAGGGCAAAGCGCTTATCGAACTGCGCCAGCTGCAAAGCGAGGCCGATGCCAGCCGCAGTATCTATGAGGCATTCTTGAAACGCTCAAGAGAACTGGAAGAACTTCCGGATCTGGGCGCCAACAGTTCCAGAATACTTTCAGAAGCGCCGGTGCCCAGCTCACCGACCGGACCCAACAAGATCGTTGCCCTCGGCGCCGGTAGCCTGTTCGGGTTTGTATTTGCGGCAGCTGGAGTGATCGGTCTTTCCCTTCTACGAGGTAACTTGACCAGCGAGCGAGCCGTCGCGACGGGGACGGGCGCTCCGATCCTGGCCAATATTTCCGCTCCGGCCAATGACCGCGGAAGCGGGTCCGTACTGACCGGGTGGTTGGGAAAACCCTCATCGTCAATTCAAAAACAGAACGGAATTGCACGCACCCGCGTGGCTTACGCTCTCAGGCAGGCATTTGCCGATGAAAAGCCCGCCAACATTCTTGTTCTATCTATTGGGAACACGGGAAATACGTCCCGCTTTATCCGCAATGTAGCTGTTGAATTGCATGATATGGGCGAAGAAGTGCTCTTTGCTCATACCGTTGGCCAACGACGTGCAGATCAATCGTCCGACAGCGTTGTTTCATCGGCCAACCCGAGAGTAAACACGCTGAACAGATTGGCCATGAACCTCTCCGATCAGAGCCTTGAAATCGCGGCAGAAGACAGCGACCTCGGCTCTGCCTCTCAAAGGAAAGGCCTGTCGAGTTACCTGCGTGTCGAGCAAATCGATACTAAACGAAAATACGCAGCCAACGCAGATCTCGCATCCAGCTATGACGACTTTCTGCTCATCGACGCCGGCAATATTGACGCCAGTCCGCTGTTGCCTGTCCTTTTGCGCCATTGCGATGGTATCATTCTGATTACAGCGCTTGGCGAAACCAGATCCAGCGACTTTGAGCGCACAACGGCCTATCTTGAGCCCTGGCAAGACCGGATCATCGGGAATGTTGTACTCTCAGCTGTCTGACCGGCCAGCCTTTGCCGGGACATTGCAGGACATTGAAGAGCGTCGCTACCGCCTCTGGCTGAATGCTGTCAGCGCAGTTGTAATCGCGGCCCTGACGTTCAACTTCCTGCTGGCGGTTTTCAATACCAATTTGTTCGGAATTTCCGAAAGCCACGTCATCTTAACCGAGCTTGCATTGATCGGCTGCGCGCTTCTACTCGCCGTAAGCCGTAATCCTGCGCTCTATGTCATTCTGGCACTTTATCTGAGTTACATGGCCTTCATTCTTGCCTTGCGTCCGGAACTTGACCTGAAAGCCATTCGCGACTTTCTCATCCCGATTATCTTTTATTTCATCGGACGCAAATTTCAGCGGATAGAAGACGCCGACAGGCTGATCTGGACCTGCACCCTCATTGTTCTGGCAATCGGGTTTTTGGAGTTCCTGTTCCTCGACCTTTATACGCAGATCGTCGATATCTTTGGATATTACGTTGCGCGCGGCACTCTGGAAATCGATGACAACTTTATCGAGGGTTCGAACTTGTTCGTCTCGAGCACCCGTGTCGGAGGTCGGAACTTCTTTGACTTTCTCGGACAGATCAGAGCTTCTTCCGTGTTCCTGGAACCCGTAACGATGGGCAATTTCGGGGCTTTTCTGTGCCTTTGGGCGCTCTTTCGAAAGGGTATGAAACACCGGCTGCTGCTCCTGGTACTGGCCTTTGTCGTCATTGTCCTGGCGGACGCCCGTTTCGGCATGTTCGTGTGCTTCTTCCTGTTTGTTGCCGCCGGGGCTGCCTATCTCGTTCCAAGATTTCTGTGGTGGTGCCTGCCGCCGTTGATCGTATTTGCGCTGGCCGTTTTTGGCGGGCTCTTTCCAGACTTGCCCTGGGCCGACAACTTCATTGGGCGGCTCATCCATGCCAGTCACCTGCAGCAACTGATTACTCTGGACGCATTGTTCGGATTGCGGCCGGATGTTCCCTTCCTGGCCGACAACGGGTTTGCCTATTCTATCGTCAAGTGCGGGATTATCGGCTTGCTGGCCCTTTGGACGCTCTTTGTCTATGCGCCCTCCAACGCCCCCCAAGCGCTTCATTTCAAGGCCCTGGCCGTTGTTTACATCTCCTTGCTCATGACCGTTTCCAACTCGTTTTATTCGATCAAGCTGGCAGCCCTTTTCTGGGTCGCTGCAGGAGCGGCAGACATCATGAAGTCGTCAGCAGGCAGCGCGCAACAGCAAAGTGTCAGTGCAAAGCCTCCACCTCCGCACCGCGCTAACCGAAGCTTTTGGAGCACCCGGGACCAAAATCGTCAGAGCCTCAGGGCACGGGTGTAAAGGTCGTCATATTTTTTTGCCGTATGCGACCAACCATAACGTTGAACGGATTGAACTGCGCGCTTACGCACACTCCGATCGGCAACGAGGTCCTGAAGGGCCGAGTTTACCGCACTTGCCGTCTTCGCCGCGTCTTCAAAGTCACAAAGCCGGATGAGCGTATTGCTGCCGGAAAGCGATTGAAAAGCCTGATTTGCATGAACAACCGGAATGAGACCCGCACTCAGGGCTTCAATCAGCACCAGGCCAAATCCCTCATAATCTGAAGCGCTTACGAACAGGCTGCATTGACCGATAAGGTCACGAAGCTGTTGATTGCTGAGACCAACATGGACATTGACCTGGCCACCCACCCCGATAGATTGTGCTTGTGACAGAATGTCATTTTTGGTGAGTTCGGATTCAACACCTGCTACATGCAGTTGCCAGCTGTTGTCGGAAGCCGGCAAGGACTTCATGAGATCCAGCAACAAGTTCAACCGCTTGTTCGTCGAAAACCGACCGAGCGTCAAAAGTGTTTTCCTGGGTTCAAACGAGGCCGCCTCGCCGAACTTATCAAGATCAACCCCGTTTTCGATCAGTTCAGTGCGCCTCGGCGCAATCTTTCGAAACAGATCAAAGTCGCTTTCGCTGCAACAGGCAATGCCTGCATATTGAGACGAGGACAATCGGGTCAACGTGTTGAACCAGACCTGCTTCAGCTGTGCAAACCGGGATGTGTGAAAGAAGCCGCCATGCGTTGTCGCAACCAGGGTCTTTCCATGCCAGGGCCTGCTCAGTGCAAGGGCATCGTAGAAGAAATCCACGGCATGGACGTGCACCAGGTCAGCGTCCTTGATTTCACCCAGGACGGACGGTGCAATGGGGTATCTGGTGCTTCCACGAAACGGAATACGGCAAACTTCGATACCGTCAATAATCTCCCGTTTCGGAAGTCTGGAGCCTAAGTCCGTGAACAGCCTGTCCAGCGTGACAACCTTGAGGCTGGCGAACCGCCCGTTCTGCCTGGCTGCCAGGTTTCGGACAACGTCTTCAAGACCACCTATATTGGGAGCATATTGCCGAACCACGTGAACAACATGCACATCGGAGAAATCAGTAAGGCCGTTAAGTAT
Organism: uncultured Roseibium sp.; assembly: GCF_947499295.1. GTDB lineage: Bacteria > Pseudomonadota > Alphaproteobacteria > Rhizobiales > Stappiaceae > Roseibium. The sequence goes on along the minus strand of NZ_CANMNP010000018.1, from coordinate 127,841 downwards.
CTCGTCTGTGTCGGGTTCATGTTTCATATATCTTTTCCGGCGAAAACATTTGTGCTCAAGCACTTTCCGCGCAAGGTAACATCCGTCCTTCAACAAGATCTTTATGATCATATCGCCAACCAGCGCTGACCCGTCCATAGCCTATATGAAATATCATCGCCCAACACTGACCTCATCAAAACGTATCCCGCTTCCGGGACGCTTTGTTGCCGGCGCGCTTGTAGCGACCCTGCTCGTCGCGGCTGTTTCGCATCCGGCTTCCGCACAAAGATGCCTTCGTGGTGTCAACCTTGCAGGAGGTGAGTTTGGCGGATCACAGGGCGAGTATGGGCAAAGCTACATTTATCCCTCTAACGAAACTCTGGACTGGGCTGCGTCCCGGCAGATGACTGCCATTCGGCTTCCCTTCAAATGGGAAAGGCTTCAACCTGAGTTAAACGGTCCGTTTGACAGCGCGGAGCTTACGCGTCTGGTCGAAATTGTTCGGCAAGCCAACGGACGCGGGCTTACAGTCATTCTCGATCCTCACAACTATGCTGAGTATCAGAACGATCGCCTGGGCAAAGGCAATGTGACAGCTGCCGATTTCGCGAACTTCTGGTCTCAACTGGCACCTGTTTTTTCCGGAAACCCGCTGGTCGTTTACGGGTTGATGAACGAACCAACGGACATTGGATCTGCCGTGTGGTTCGAAGCGGCGCAGGCAGGCCTGGATGCCATCCGGGCCACGGGCGCGAACAATCTAGTGCTTGTCCCTGGAAATATCTGGAGCGGAGCCTCGCACTGGTTCGATGATCAGGAAGGAGGGTCAAATGCCGAACTGTTTCAGAACATCTCAGACAGCGCTGACAATTTTGCGTTCGAGTTTCACCAATATATGGATGATAATTTTTCAGGAACCAATCCGACCTGTCCGCGGGTCAAAGACGCCATTCTGGCACTCGAGGGCGTAACGGGCTGGATGCGGCAATATGGGTACAAAGGTTTCCTGGGTGAATTCGGTGGAACCAGTGCACCCGATTGTCTGGCAGGGCTTGACGAATTTGGCGACTATCTGGCCAGCCAGAGAGACATCTGGATTGGTTGGACGGCCTGGGCAGCTGGCGACTGGTGGGGGGACTATCCCTTGTCCCTGCAACCGGATGCAGGGGTCGACAAACCCCAAATCAATGTACTCAAGCCATATTTTCAGGACTTGGACCGGCAATGCGGATGAAACCTGAGCAGCAAATGAGACTGCAAACGGATGAGGTGTATGACAGATAAGGTCCTCATCGTTTCCCGGCACGATTATCGAACCGAGTGGCGAGCCAGCCTGCACTTTCTGGCGGACGCCTATCACGCTTTGGGCAACTCGGTAAAATTCGTATCCGTTGGCTTCAGCCCACTCTCCTTGTTGTCTCATGATCACCGCAAAGCCCTCTCGAGCGATGCCAACAAATGGCAAACCAGGAACGGCATAGAGTGCTTTTTGTGGCGCTCTCCGATACATCCGTTCAATCGAGGGCTCGGCAGCCTCGCTTTCCTGACCAACAGTCTTTTCAAATGGTGGATCAACTCGTCTTGCTCCGAAATGGACCGGGCGTGTGAGACAGCCGACCTGATCATCGTGGAATCGGGAATCGCGGCGGCGTTGGTCGGGCGGATCAGGCGCTGCGCGCCAAATGCCAAACTCATTTACGTCGCATCCGACCTTCTGGAAACCGTGAACGCTCATCCCTTTATCGAAGAGCAACTTTACCGCGACCGATCCGCCATCAGCCACATAGTTGTCGTCGCCCGGGCCATGGCCAAGCACTTCCAGGATTTTGGCTGTCCTGTTCACTTCGTGACACATGGTATTTCAAAAGCAGATTTCGATACAATTGGCCCGAGCCCCTATTCAGGGGGTAAGAACATCGTCACAGTCGGATCAATGCTCTTCGACCCGACATTTTTCGAAATCGCATCTGAAACCTATCCGGACATCCACTTTCATCTGGTCGGTACGCCTAAACTTGAGAAAAGTGCTGAAAACATAACCGAATATGGTCGGATGGAGTTCACGGATACGCTTCCATACTTGAAATACGCCGACGCTGGTGTCGCGCCCTATCACGACATGGAGCATGCGGACTACCTGGTCGACAGCAGCATGAAGCTCATGCAGTACGACTATCTGAAACTCAATGCCATCTGCCCGGATTTTGCTGCTGGTGCAAAACCAAATCGCTATGGCTACAGGCCGGGCGATCCCGCGTCAGTCGCCCTTGCAATCGAACACGCGCTTGGCAGGCCCTATGCGGAAGGCGATTCCAAGGTTCTCGATTGGACAGATGTGGCGAACAGATACAAGGATCTGTGACCTGTCCCGTCCCGTGTTGTGCAACCGTTTCCCGCATTCATCAGATACATTCGAGAAGACTAGCCACACGAAATCTTAAGCGAATAGGCATAAGTAAGACCCGAATAAGCACACAAAGGTTCAAGTCGGAGGGTATTTGTCTCCGATCTTTGACGAACAGGGCCTTGGGCCCAAGATCAAGTCTGGCGCGGATTCAGATGACTGCTATTTCGACTGCGAAGAGTGTAGCCTGATGGCGTCCATGCTTCGAAATTCGGTGGTGAACACCACTGCCGGCATTCTTTCCATGTTCATGGGTTTTATTTGCAGCATCATTGTGGCCCGCACGCTTGGCGTCGAGGGCACGGGCATCGTGGCTTACGCTCTGTGGTTCATGACTGTTGCCACCATTGTGTCGGACTATGGTATGCCACAGGCCACATTGCGCTTCATTGCGCGTGATGTTTCCAGCGATCAGCCATACAGCGCTCTTTTGCAGACATTGCTATCCCGTTTTGTTGTCACAACGGCGATCATGGCAGTCGGGATAGGAACCTATGCACTTTGGCTTGCCAGAGGGAATGACGCACGTGGATCATCCGTCTGGTTCGCCACAATCGTTCTCTTTTTAAGTTACGCCTATTCAACGATCTCCATCAGCGCAGCACAGGGTCTTGGCCAGTTCGATCGCGCTGCGAAGATGACGCTGACAGGCTGTGTCTTGCAGTTTTTCTCGGTGCTGGGGGGCGCTTTGCTTTTGGGTCCCGTTGGCGCAATTCTCGGACATACCACCCGGCACCTGCCGCAAGCTCTCGATCTCAGGCGATACCTTGGCCAGACAGCCGAACGGGTCCGCGAGATCCCGGCTGATGTAAAAATCTACGCGCGCAACAATTGGATATCTGGCAGCGTCTTTGCCCTTTTCGGGGCCCGGATCGAGCTTGCACTTATTGGTTTCTTTTTCACTATCGCCCAGGTGGGTTACTATTCCATCGGCCTGACAATGTCTGGCATGATTGCGCAATTGGCCGTGTTCATTCTCGCCTTCGTGGTTCCCCAATTCGGAGCAATGCACGACAACGCCGACGACACTGCCTTTGCCAGTGCCTTTGAAGAAACGATTCGATGGCTTGGGATTGTCATCGCTCCCATCGCCATTGGTGGTGCCTCCATCGCGAGCGAGCTCATTCCGGCCGTCTTCGGGGAAGACTTTGCCCCCGCGGTCTGGCCGGCGGTCATATTGCTTGCATTTGCAATCGCGCAAGCACTTGCATCTGTCATTTCACGCGCGATCCTCGCCAAAAACCGGAGCACTGACGAGCTTCGCATGATGCTGGTTTGGTGTGGCGCAACCACTGTGTCGCTGCTGATCACCGTACCGTCTTACGGTCAATTGGGAGCCGCCTGGGTTCGCGGCGGTGCCAGTATTCTTCTGCTACTGATGCTGAGTATCTATTGCTATCGCGTCCTTCAGCTCCGTCTGCCCGTGCTTGCCCTTATTAAATCGACCTTGGCGGCGGCTATTTGTGGGGCAACAGCAGCCTACATGCTCACCATCGTCTCCGGACTGATCGGTCTTCTAATCGCCGTCAGCGCTGCCGCACCAGTTTATTTCCTGGCACTGTTTCTTCTAAGGGCGGTCACCTGGAAGGAAATGCGACCGCTGTTCGATGGGTTGAAAACTCGCATGAGATCCTCAAAAGCTGACTGACCTGGCTCGTGGTTCTCGCTCTTTGCAACTTCTATTAAGGCGTTATTAGCCTGAGATTTCTAAATTGAAGCCAACTCTATTGGTTTTCGCATCAGTGTGAGATCAACTGATCGACGCGTTTGCGTTTTGCTTAAGAACATCGAGCACAAGTCTTTGCGACGATCTGAAAACAATGCAAATCGGAACTATTGAAGCAATGTCTATCGGAACCGTATTCGGCGAACGCTTTGGACCCATTTTGCAATCGATCGGAACCCTGCTTTCAAAGCGTGTTTTGAATACACTCTCCGTCGGCTTCTACTCGGTCATCATTCTTGGAACCCTGGCGCTTGCCTATTTCAATCCAGTCTACAACTGGGACATCCTGGCCTATGTCGGGATCGCGGTGGAAGACAGGCTTGATACGGCGGAAGAAATTCACGCGACCGCTTACGGTGAAGTTCAGGAAGCCGCTTCAGAGCTTCAATTCTATAAAGTTACTGCGTCTATTCCCTACAGGGTCGGCCAGTATGAGAACCCGGACCACTTTGTGTCGCTGTTCCCCATGTACCGGGTGAAACTGGCCTATGTCGAAGCAATCAAGCATCTTGGAGAAGTCACCGGCCGCGTGCATGCAACAACCCTGATTTCAACCATGTCCGCGGCGTTGGTTGGCGTGTTTGTCATCGCCTGGAGCTTCCGCCAAAGTTTCGTTCAAGGCCTTTTGATCATCGGTCCCGTCTCCATACTGATCGGCTATGTTTTTTCTGCCAGAGAAGCGACACCTGACCTGATGATGGCGGTATTTACCCTGCCTGCGATCTATTTTGTCTGCAGGGAAAAACCATTCCTTGCAGCACCGTTTCTCATCCTTGCCTTTCTGGTCCGGCCGGATGGTATTCTTCTGTTCTTCGCATTGCTCCTGGCTGCCCTCGTGGTGAGTAAATACCGACTGGCCTATCTGGCTCTCTTCATTGCCTGCGTGTGCCTCTATTTCCCAGTGACCGGGGCCGCCGAGCACCCAGGCTGGTGGCCCCATTTCTATTTCTCCAATATCGAATATCAGGATGACATGCGCGGGTTCGATCCGGCCTTTGACGCCGTGCTGTTTGTTAAGGCCCTGCTCATCAATCTTGCCCGCACACTTCAGGCTTTCGACTGGCTCATGCTGCTTGCGGTATTTCTTCTCGGGTTTGCGCTATTCGTTCGCAACGGCTTCGAGGTCTCGCCCGGTCAATGGATGGCGGTCATCGCTTTGACGCTGTGCATCGGCGGAAAATTCGTCACTTTCCCGCTTCCCGATGATCGTGTTTATTTACCTTACATGCTGCCCCTTTTGCTGGTCCTGATGGAAATCTGGAAGCCTGAGTTTTCAGTCGCACGGTCTGAAACCGAGCGGGTATCATAGACCCGCACAGCTTCCAGACATTGACCCGGGCGGAGTGCTTGAACACCACACCTATCGTCTCTTGGCTGCCTCGCAGACCGTGAACTGGTTCACCTGTGTCTCTTCGAACTGCGCCAATCGTGGCAACCGGTGACCGGTCCTGAAGAACAAAAAACCCGCTTCGAATGAAGCGGGTTTCCGTGTTTGAAGCGACCTGGCATTGATCGCCAGACCGCACTCATTTGCTCAACGCTAACCGGCCTGCGATTTGATGAAGCCGTTCACGATGCTGACAATGCCTTTCGACAAGAGGTCATCCAGCGCATCACAGAACGTATCGACGTTCTCCTTGGTACAGACGAGAGGTGGCTCGAGGCGAATGACATTGCGGTTATACTCAGTGAAGGCCACTAGAATGTCGTAGTCGCGCAAAAGCTGAGCGCCGATAAAGCCAGAGAGCGACCCTTTCAGCTTCTCATCAAGCATGGCGAGCACGGGCCGCAAAACCATCGGCATTGTCTGCGAGAAATCCTGAAACTCCAGTCCGACCATCAGGCCTTGTCCACGGACATCCTTGATGATCTTCGGGTATTTCTCCTGGATCTGTTTCAGGCGCGCGATCAGATGGGCACCGACGCGTGCAGAATTTTCAATCAGGTCCTCATCATAAAGAACATTCAAACCTTCAATAGCCGTGACACTGGCCTCGCCAATCCCGCCGAATGTTGCCTGTGCGTGTATCATTGCCGTTTTGGGAGAGCCGTAGGCTTTCATATAGACATCGCGTTTGGCAATCATCGCACCAACGGCAGCTTTGCCAGCGCCGAGCGATTTCGCCAACGCCGTGACGTCCGGAACAACACCATAGTGTTCGAAAGCGTAGAATTTGCCCGTCCGGCCGTAACCGCATTGAACTTCGTCGGCAACCCAAAGCACATTCTGCTGGTCGCACAATTCTCTGACGCCTTTCCAATAGGATTCCGGTGCCGAGATGATGCCACCACCGCCCTGGACGGTTTCCAAGACAACGACGCCGATGTCCGGATCAGATTTGATGGCATTACTCAAGGCCTGCAGATCGCCGAACGGAACCTTGACCCGGTTACCGACCAACTGGAAATCGCCTTGATAGAGTTCTGAATCCGTGAGCGACAGAACGCCCTTCGTCTTGCCGTGAAATGAGTTCTCAGCGTATACGACCTTGCAGTTTTTCCTGCCCGAGGCCCGCTCGGCCACCTTGACGGCTGCCTCCATGGCTTCTGAACCGGTCGAACCGAGAAACACCATGTCAAGGTCGCCTGGCGAGCATGCCGCCAGGTTCTTGGCAAGCGCGGTTGCATACTGAGAGAGGAATGCAATGGCAATCTCGTGACGGTCTTCATCCTGAAATCGCTGGCGCGCGGCGATCACACGCGGATGATTGTGCCCATGGGCAAGCGAACCGAAACCACCGAAAAAGTCCAGGATCTTTCGACCGTTCTGGTCGGTGTAATACATCCCTTCCGCAGTCTCGATCTTGACCTTGTGGAACCCCAGCAACTTCATGAAATGAAACTGTCCGGGATTAATATGGTCCTTGAAGAGCTCAGCCATCGACTTGGTGTCGAGAGCTTTTGCGTCTTCGACCGTCATCAGGTCCGGTTTGGTACTTCGCATTGCTTCTGCCTCAGGCATGTCCTGCTTAGTCGCAACATTAGCTAACATGGATAATCCTATTCTGCAGGCTGAACGCTGCCGTGATTGGCACCGTTCCCGGCCGTTTTCTGTGATCGGTATTCGTCATATGCGGCGATCAGCATATCTTCGTCGCGGTAGGCCGGCACCCAGCCAAGGTCACGCTCGCCCTTTGAGACATCGAGAACGCACATCTCGTCAGCAATCAGATACTGTTCCGGATCCATCAGCGGCATGTTGATGGCGTCGAGGAAATCAAGGGTGCGCTTGACCGCAAATCCCCAGGTTGGCAGCAGCAACGACTTGGATCCTGCGTGCTTCACAAGATCGCCAAGCAGCTTCTTGACTGGAGGAGGATTGATGGAGCCCAGATTATAAGCTTCATTCGGAACACCCGCTTTCCAGGCGCGATAGGCGGCATCGGCACAATCGAACACCGAAATGAACTGGTAAGGGTTCTTACCAGACCCGATCATGGGGACCGGAAGGTTCATATCGATAAGTTTGAAGAGCTTGGTCAGGATGCCAAGACGGCCCGGACCGATAATCAACCGTGGCCGAAACAGGGTGATGTCCATTCCGCGCTCACGCCAGTCGCCTGCCAGGAACTCCGTGTCCAGCTTGGATTGACCATATTCGCCGAGTGGCGCGACAGGATGATCTTCGGTCATCGGGTAGGTAACGGTGTGGCCATAGACCATGTCGGTGGTATAGTGCACCAGTTTCTTGGCGCCCGCACGGTCCATCGCTTCGATGATGTTCTTGGTCCCGTCGTAGTTGACCGGATAGAAAAAGTCGTGACGTTTTGCGCGCACCTGGATCGGTGACAGCATCTTGGCCGACAGATTGTAAACCATGTCTTCCGCAGCTATCGAAACGGCGGCGATAGAGGCCGGATCGGTCACATCGCAGGTAAGAAAAGTTGCCTTCGGATATACTGACTGATTGTCATTGACGATATCGGCAACAATGACCTCTTCACCGTCTTCCAGGAGCTTTTTGGCAAGTTGGCGACCGACGAAACCGTCTCCACCGAAAAGAATGTGTTTCACTTGGAGGTCTCCTTCAGAGCCGCAGTTTCAACCGGGGATTTTGCGTGGTTCTGATCAGGGTTGGATCCGCCTTGCGCGATGAAGATCGTGCCGACGCAGATGAAGGCGATCCCGATGACACGCATCGCGTTCAAGTCTTCCTGAAAAATGAAATAGGCGTAGACAGCCACAACCACATAGGCAAGTGACAAAAACGGATAGGCGTATGACAGCTCTACTTTCGACAAGACATAAAGATGCGACGCCATTGAGATCACAAAGGTGCAAAGACCCAAAAACACGAATGGCGAGAACACGACCTGAAGTAGTTTGATGACCAGATTGCTGGACAACCCGCTGAAATCACCCAGCTTGGTCATTCCGTACTTTAACATTATTTGTGCAGCTGCGTTTGTTAGTACGGTAAATAAAATAAAAGGGAGGAACTTAGCCATACCCCATCGTCTCCACTCACTGTAAATTTTACCAACGCAACTATCGATCTAATTTGATTAAATTATCTTAATTCCGGCGCGATTTAACTTTGATATCACTGTATGAATAATAATACGTGACTTTATTACTTAAATTTTCTTCATGTTATTATTATTTGATTCACCATGTCAGCTGCCGTCCAAGACAGTCCTGCGCCAAAAGTCAGACATAAGTGCAGGATCCCGCAGTTTCTCGATCTCTTGCCAGCTCGGAAAAGAGGCTCTGAAAGTCACACTCGACATTCGCCGGTCCTTGTAAGGGTTCACCGCACCCCCGGACTGAATGGTGATGGCGTCGAGTTGCTCAAGCAACCTGTGGGTCACACTGCCTTTGTCCGGGAAATCAAGCGTCAACGTGAAGCCTGGACGCGGAAAGCTCAAGATCCCAGGGCTTGGCAGTGACCCAAAGCGTTTCAAGACGGTCAGAAAGGACCCATGATGATTTCTTTGGGTGCATTCCAGCAGAGACTTAATGACCTCAAACGCATTGTCCGGCGGGATAGCGCTCTGGTGCTGATGGAGGCCCCTTGGCCCATAGAGACGGTTCCATCGCCCAACGCGGTCCAGCGGAAAGAAGAATTTGTCAAAGGCAACCAACTGCTCGGATCTGCCCACAGGCGCGCTTCTGAAGTAGCTTTCGTTGAAGAGCTTCAGGAAGGGCCCTTGAAGGGGTGAGATCGGCGGCGTGAGCGGGATGCTCAAACGTGGCACCGGTTTGCGTTGCGGATGCTCACCTTCAGCAGCATGGTCGCCGGCAATCAGGTGCCCCCGCCCGAAATGCCGCCCCTTGACCAGAGAGTCGATCCAGGCGACCGCATATTCATGCTGCGCATCTGCATCATCAACCAACTCGAAATACGCTTCCAGACTTTCAAAGCGTGTCGTCACCTGGTTGATCGAAGAGGAACCGACTTTCATCAGCTGAATGGTCGCCTTGCGGATCAGACCGGTCAGGCCCATGCCCCCAATCGTTGCATCGAAAAGGCCACTCTCCTCAGTTGGGTTCAAAAGGACAGGACCCTGGTCCGATCTCTCGAGCAGCAGGTCCACCACGTGACAGCCGAATGTCCCCCGCCTGTGGTGGTTTTTTCCGTGAATGTCATTGGCAATGGCACCGCCAAGCGTCACAAACTGAGTGCCGGGAACCACCACAGGAAACCAACCATGCGGCGCCACAGCTGCGATGATGTCGCTTAAGAGGATGCCTGCTTCCGCTTCCAGAAGACCGGAAGACTTGTCGAAAGACAGAATGCGATTTGCGGATTGTGACGTAATCGCGCTCCCGGCTGCATTCAAGCAACTGTCGCCATAACTTCTGCCATTGCCAAAAGGCAACGCACCTTCCGATCTGATCTCGCTGGTCAGATACCGGTCAGGCGCGAGAAGACGCGGGTTTTTGACCGACAATCCACCCCAGCTGGCAATCTGCCGCATTTCCTTGACCATGTCGGCTTACCAGGCAGCAGCAATCAGGAAAAGGACGGCACCGCAACCGATCATAAATTGGCTGCGCCAGTCCTTCAGGATGAAAACAATCGGGTCTTCATGCATCTCGCCTCTGCGCGCGAGGATCCAGATACGCATGATGATGTAGAGAACCAGCGGGCACAAAAGCCAGATAAGTTGCGGAATTGCATAAGCTTCCTCGATTACCGGACTTTGAATATAGAGCGCGAGAACCAATACAGCCGCGAAACCGGATGTCATGCCTGCCTGCGAGATAGGTTCCAGGTCAACATGCCGATAGCCGCGGCCAGTGACTTCACGCGAGGCTACTTCGCCAACTTGCTGCAACTCGGTAAAGCGTTTCACCAAAGCAAGCGACAGGAAGAAGAAGACCGAGAACGCGAGCAGCCAGAACGAATACTCGATATCAGCGGCAGCCCCCCCGGCAAGGACACGCACAGTGTAGAGACCGGCCAGGACGAAAACATCGAGCAAGAGCATCCGCTTTATCGCGACCGAATATGCGGTTGTAATAAACAGATAAAGCACCAGTATCCCAGTGAAGGCCAAGGGCAGGAATGCGGAGATAACGAAAGCAACCACAATCGAGCCAGCTGCCAGAAGTAAGCCGTTTGGCACACTCAACCGGCCGCTTGCAAACGGGCGATTGCACTTCGTGCGGTGACGGCGATCCGCCTCAAGGTCCAAAAGGTCATTAACCACATAGATGGCCGAAGCCGTGAGTGAAAATGCTACGAATGCCAACAAACTACTGACAAAAACGGATGCGACAAAAATCTCGTGCGCCAGGACTGCGGGTACGAAAATCAGTGCGTTTTTGAGCCATTGATGCGGGCGCATGGCCTGTATTGCAGCTTTGATCTCGCTCTCAGTCGCGTCAATCCGTTCAGCGCCTGTCTGGCGTTGCCAGTTGTGTGCAGCCCTGTCCGGAGCGACGACCGTCGCTTCGGCCGCCTCTTCAAACAGACAGACGTCGTGATGAGAGTTGCCGTAGTAGTCAAAGCCTTCCTCGCCGACCCGGTCCCTTATCCGGTCAAGCTTACGATGCGCTGTCAGGTTGGTTTTTTCATCGGACGCAAGCACGTCATCGAAGATCCCCAGATGCTCGGCTACCGCTTGAGCAAGAGCTTCATTCGATCCAGTCGCCAGCACGAGCCGCCGGCCCGCCGCTTTTTCCGCCTTCAGGCGTTCAACGACACCAGTTCTATAAGGCAGTGTTTTAACATCGATTTCTGCAGCCTCGGCAAGCCTTGCCTTGGTGAAGGCAATGCCGTGCCGCAACCAACCAAAAATCAGGAAAACAACGAACGGTTTTCTGCGAAGCGCCTGAAACAGGCTTTCCCAAAGCAGATCACCCCCAATGAGCGTGCCATCCAAGTCTACGTAAATAGCCCGGTTTGTCGTTTCACAGCGCTGATCCATCACGCGGGAACCTTCAGTTTGAGCACTACCCCAAACATCTGGCACTCTTCTGTTAGACGAAGATTTCTGCGAACCAAATGTAATTCAAGAATAGTGCAAACGCTTCCTGTATTACAGTTCTGGCTAACGCAAATTCCTTATCATGCCATTTATACGGGAAGCGCTGACGGCGCAAAGTCCGCCCAAAAGCGGCGAAAAACACGCATATCTGCGAATTCGTTGGTTTTATACTTACCGGCAGATTAACTGAACCGGCCTCACTTCACGATGGCATTCACCAACTGCCGCCTCACGAGGGTCATACGCTGAAAGGCAATCTGGGAATGGTGGTTTTAAGGCAGAACCACAAAATCCAAATGCCCCACCATGACGCGCAGCTGAGCCTCGCCAATCCTGCGCTGCCTGTCCTGCCACCAGCTTTCCAAGCGCTCAGCGTCAAGTCCAACCTGGAGGCCAACCCGCCGCCATCCGCTCAGGAATTCGAGCAGAAAGTCTTCTGAATCAGCTCCTGTCAGCCAGTCTGAGGTGCCTTGTACGACACGGCAATCACGTGCCTTGAACAACTCGATCGCCACCTTGGCAGCCTCCGGTCCAAGCGCAGGACCAAACCCCTTGTCGGTTTGCTGATGCCGGTTGAGCGCCTGACGAAGATCCTCGTCCAAGCCATGGCCGGGAGAGAATTCAGTCCGACCGTCATAAGTCAGGCTTGCCAGAAACGGCTTCCTGGCCTCGACAACCTTATCAACCAGGCGTTCCAGGAACGCTTTGGAGGTCAAATCCAGAAACGCCGAGGTGGTGATTGCGTCGAATTGATCAAAAGGCAACTTCTCCAGATCGGCTTGCAAATCGATCTGCTGCACATTGAGTTCGCCCTGAAATCGGCTCGATGCCACGTCCAGCAACGCCTCATCAAAATCGGTCAGCTTCCAGCAAACAGGCGCTGAAAACTTGTCGTTCAAAGCGGCAACGGTTGAACCTGCTCCACTGGCAAGGTCGAGAACATGAACTTGAGAAGTGGGCAGAGCGGCAAAAAAGGCCTGCTCCACAACGGTGTTTCTGGCGGCCAAATCGAGCGGCTCCCGCAACGCCAGCCAATGCGATGAAAATCCACTCATTTTGAAATCCTTTGAAGTATCTGCGAGAACCTTTCAGACGCATCGCGCCAACTCGGGAGCTTTTCTGCAGCTTGTCGCGCTCCAATGGATAGCGCTTGGCGCAGATCCCGATCGGTGATCAGGCTTTCCAAGGCCGATTGCAAGGACGCAACATCTTCCGGAGGGCAATAGAGTGCAGCACCTTGTGGCAGCGTGTCCCGAACGGCACCACCGCCACTTCCAATGACAGCAAGTCCGTGTGCCATCGCCTCGGTATAGGCCATCCCATACCCCTCATAGCGGCTGGCAAGAACAAAGACTTCAGCAGACTGGTAGAATTCCTTCAGCCGTTCGGAAGGTAAGGCACCGTGAAAAACCAGCCGTTCGTCGAGATCCAAGTCCCGCGCGAGACGTTGAATGTCATCCACGCAGGCAGGATCCGCCGTGAGGCCACCGACAATATCCAACTGCCAGTCAAATTGCTTCAGGTCGGACAGCGCCTTCAGCAACAGATCATACCCCTTGCGGTAGACCAGTGTACCAACCGCGAGCAAGCGGACTGGTGTCTGCGCATTTTTCTGTCGCAGTTCGGGCAACTCCGTACCAGGCAAAACGATGCTGATGTTCTTCTTCTCAATGTCGAAGAGATCGGATACCTGATCGCCGGTGGCCGGACTGGTGACAATCACATGGTGTGCGTTGGATAGCGCCTCCCGCTCGCTGCTTTCCAGCGCTTGCGCCTCAGAATTGCTTAAACCGTTTTCACGGCAAAGGGGATGATGAACAAGTGCCACCAGCTCCAAATGGTTCTTCAGCTCCTTGGCGGCATTGGGCATAGCACCAAAGGCCAAGCCGTCAACGACCACCAAACAACCGTCAGGAAGCGTATTCAAGCGCTTCTTGGCAGTCGCCAATGTCTGATTGTCGGGAAACGGAAAGCCGTCTCCAAGCGGCACAAGATCAACATCCCAACCGTCACGCTTCAGACCTGCGATGATTTGCCGGTCGTAACCGTAACCACCGGTTGGTGTTTCCAGATCACCCGGATAGGCGAAACATAGACTTTTCATCGGTACTCAGATCTTGGCTTCGTACCAGGCACGTGCCACGTGCGATTCTGAAATGGTTACACGGATCGCACCAAGTTCAGCACCTGGTCGGCCAAGTCTGTCGTTGCGTGCTGCTTTGGCAAGGTGATCGTGAATGTGCTTTGTCAAAAACTCTGTCGTTGTGTTGATGCCTTCAAACTCTGGAACTTCGTCGAGGTTCTTGTAGTTCAAAGGTTCCAGCACTTCCTTCAAGGCTTCGTGCGCACGGCCAATATCGATGACCACACCGTTTTCATCGAGACTGTCGGCCAGAAACGCCGCATCGATAACGAATGTTGCGCCATGCAACGCCTGAGCCGGGCCGAACAGCTCTCCCTTGAACGAATGGGCGATCATCACATGGTCGCGAACTTCAACTGCAAACATTTCGATAGTCCTGAAATTGTGGAGGTAAGTGAGACGAAAGGAATTTAGCCGGTCGCACCGTCATAAACGACGAGCGCGGCCAGCACATCTGACGCTTTGTTCAACAAATCGGGAAGCTGTTCAGGCAAGTCATCGAACCTTATACGATGGCTTATCAGCACGTCCAGCACTGGATCTTGAAGCAAGTTGAGCGCCGTCTCCAGGCGGCGGCGATAAGACCAGCGCGCTTGCCGGTCGACTGGAATGGTTCCGACCTGGCTTGAGATGAGTTTCAACCGGCGACAATGAAAATCGGCGCCCAATGGTGCCTGAACGCCCTTGGTTCCATACCAGCTCATCTCGACTACGGAGGCACCATCGCCACAGACCTTCAAGGCCGTTTCAAGGCCTGCAGAAGACGCACTTGTGTGGAATACAAGATCCTGGTTGGCTGGTGCGTCGTCCGGCAAAGCAAACCCAAATCCAAGGACTTCCGCAATGGCAGCCCGCTCGCCGTTGGTGTCAATAACCGTCACCACTGATCCGGGCAGACGAGACGCAACGTATGCAGTCAAAAGCCCGACAACTCCCGCGCCGACCACGCAGATGTGATCCCCAGGTGATGGTTTTCCGTCCCATATAGCGTTAAGTGCCGTTTCCATATTGGCGGCGAGAACCGCCCGCTCCGCGCTAACAGCGTCAGGAATGGGAGCACAGTAACCGGATGGAAGAGTGAAATCGCTTTGATGTGGAAAGAGCGAAAAAACGATACGCCCCTCAAGCGCGGGATCGCCTTCCAGAACCTTGCCGACATTGGCATATCCGTATTTGACGGGGAAAGAAAAATCCCCTTCCTGGAAAGGCGCGCGCATGCGCTGCCATTCACTTTCGGGAACCTCGCCTCGGAAGACCAGTCCTTCTGTGCCGCGGCTCACACTGCTAAAGAGAGTTTGAATACGCACGTCGTCCGATCGCAACGCCTCAATCGTCACACCTTCGAGCGTACACCGCTCCCGACCAGCATACCAAAGCGCTCTTGGCGTACGTGTGACCGCGGTCACCAGCGGATCGCCCTTCATGAAATAAAGTCCTCTCTCATTCGCCATGCTTCTGTCAACATTAGGACATTTTGACATGCGCACTATTGCGATGATTGCCGTGAATGGAATTCAAATAAGTGTTTCAGGTCTCTGACATGTCTATTTCCGAAAAAACAGCCGCGAATATGACAACGCGACGGATTGTGTTCTCTTTCCTTCTTCTCGTGAGCTTTGTGGGCCTCGCGGCGCTTATGACAGTGACCCTGTCACCTGGCGGTTATTCGGCGCTTGATCTGTTCATTCTCGCCTGTTTCATGATCACGCTTCCCTGGACGATCATCGGTTTCTGGAATGCAGTTATCGGCCTTTCGATCATGCGGCTTTCGAAAAACCCAGTTGAGGCCGTCTGTCCGATCGATCACGGTGACCCGAGCGCACGCCTGAAAAGCTCCACCGCACTGCTGTCCTGTGTGCGTGATGAAGACGCGGAAAGCCTTGAAGTCAATTTGAGTGCCATGGTCTCCCAGTTGATCCGCGCGGGTCAGGCCGAGAACTTCACGCTTTACGTTCTCAGCGACACCTCGATGGACGACATCGCGCTGCAGGAGCAGCAATTGACGGCCCGCCTGTCCGAACGTTTTGAAGGCCAGATGGAGGTTGTTTACCGGCGTCGCACCGACAACAAGGGCTTCAAGGCAGGCAACATCGAAGACTTCTGTGATCGCTGGGGCGACCAGCATGATTTCGCGCTGGTGCTGGATGCCGATAGCTTCATGTCCGTTGAAGCTATAACCGGACTTGTCAGACGCATGGAAGCCAACCCGAATGTAGGCATCCTGCAAAGTCTCGTGGTCGGCCTGCCGACCGACAGCGCATTTGCACGCATTTTCCAGTTCGGCATGCGGCTCGGTATGCGCTCCTACACAATTGGAAGCGCCTGGTGGCAAGGCGATTGCGGACCGTACTGGGGTCACAACGCGGTATTGCGCCTGAAGCCGTTCAAGGAACACTGCCGGTTGCCCGAACTGCCCGGCAACGGTCCTCTTTCCGGAGCTATCCTGTCGCATGACCAGGTGGAAGCTGTCCTGATGCGGCGTGCTGGCTACGAAGTCCGGGTGCTGCCGCTCGAAACCGGCAGCTATGAGGTCAATCCGCCTCATCTTCTGGAGTTCATCCGCCGGGATCTGCGCTGGTGTCAGGGCAACCTGCAATATCGCAGGCTTTTGAGCATGCCGGATCTCAAGCCTGTCAGCCGCGCGCAATTGGCTCTCGCCATATTGATGTTCCTTGGGTCTCCGGCCTGGATCGGCTTCATGACGGCGGCGGCGGTCCTTGGCATAGTCACTGACTATATGCCCTATCGCCCGGATACAGGTGCACTGCTCTTCTTCTCGGTGCTGACCATGGTCTTTGCACCCAAGCTTGCAACGGTTGCCGATGTGCTTGCCCGTGCAGACCTGCGCAAGGCCTTTGGCGGCCCCGTGCGTGTGCTGCTCAGCGTTGGAGCCGAAATCCTCTATTCGGCGATGATCGCTCCGGTGATGGCCGTTGCCCATACGCTCTTCATGGGTGGCCTGCTGTTCGGAAAAACCATCGGATGGGGTGCCCAGGCCCGCGGTGTCCGCCGGTTGCCGGTTGCCCTCGCACTTCAGAAACTCTGGCCGCAAACGGTTTTCGGTAGTGCTGGACTTCTCTGGCTGACCGGTCAACCGATCGGGCTCGTCTGGCCGGTGATTCCGGTCGCCGTCGGTCCATTGCTGGCATCAGTCATTGCGGTTGGCACTTCAACCCGGACATTGGGCAAGCTTGCAATTCAGTCCACCTTGTGGCGCATTCCCGAGGAAACCTCTCCGCCACCGGAACTCGCCGACCTGCATCTGCCGGCACTCACCAAAGGCCAGGTCCCTCCTGGTGACCAGCAGCAGGGACTTGTCCAGGCAGACGCCAAACCAGCAGAAGCTTGAGGTCGAGACACCACCGCAATCGAACACGAAAAGGACCGGCTGGATAGCCGGTCCTTTTCGTTTCAGCCTATTTCAGATGGATCAAGCCGCGTTGGACGAAGCGATCGTCTGGGTCAGCAGTCCGTAAATCTCTTCCGCATCACCGGATGCGCGCAGGCCTTGGGTGACGTCAACATCCCGAAGCTGGCGCGCTATGCGTGCCAGTGCCTTTAGATGGTCAGCACCGGCGCTCTCTGGCGCGAGCAGCAAAAAAACAAGATCGACAGGTTGGTCATCCAAGGAATCAAAATCGACCGGTTTCGTCAGTTTGGCGAACAGGCCAACCAGTCGGTCGAGACGCGTCAGCTTGCCGTGCGGGATCGCGATGCCGTGACCAACACCTGTCGAGCCCAAACGCTCGCGTTGAAGCAGCGTATCGAAAATCTCACGTTCGGAAAGACCAGTCAGTGCCGCTGCCTTTGCGGACAACTCTTGAATTGCCTGTTTCTTGCTCTTCGCTTTCAGTCCGGCAATGACTGCGTCTTTACCCAGAAGATCACTAAGATCCATACTATCGCCTACAGTTTTCGGAAACCGGCTCCCAGCTGGAAGCCGGTCCCGTCCGCATCTTTATTCGGCAGCCTCATTGGCCACCAGTGCCGGGTCTATCCACCCAATATTGCCATCGGACCGGCGATAAACAACATTGACACCGCCATTTGCCGCATTTTTGAACAGGACAACCGGTGCTTCGGTCAAATCAAGCTCCATGACCGCCATTCCGACAGTCATTGTCTTCACCTTTGCCGAGGTTTCTGCAATCACAAGTGGATTGAAGTCTACCGGCACTTCCTCGTCCTCGTCCGGGGACGCCAGAACGTAGGATGCCGCCTCAAAAGCTTCCCGGCCATTGCCAGTGTGGCCGTGATGGTCCTTCAGTTTGCGCTTGTAGCGCCGCAAACGTTTTTCAATCTTGTCAGCAGCAGCGTCAAAACTGTTTCGCGGATCCTGATCCTGTGCGGACACCTGAAGCACAATGCCGGTGTCCAGATGCAGGCTGCATTCTGACTTGAAGCCGTTACCTTCCCTGCTGAGTGTGACGTGGCCTGTGAAGCCGCCTGTGAAATACTTTGATAAGGCGTCCTCTATTCGGTCAGTGATGTGCTCGCGCAGTGCATCGCCCACATCAACATTCTTACCCGAAATCCGCAAAGCCATGGGGACCTCTTCTTTTGTATTGTCTGATACACCGGCCCTCTGCCGATGCTGAAACGCGTAACGTTTCAAGCGTACAGAATGGACCAGTCAGTGCCGAAGCGCCATCCCCTGTTTAACTCATGAGGGCGGTCCTATAATTGCGGCAGCTCAAAGAGTCAATTAATAACAATACGGCCAGCAATCATTGCCGAACTACTGTGTGTAATCAGTGTATTGTTTCAGTGAAACCGTCAGGTTCATTTTGAAAATTGCAACAATCGAAGGCTTCAACATATCGTCACCAGCATCATAGACGGACATTTTTCTCACGCCGCCTTTGTACCGACGATCCGATTTTCATCGCCTCGCGATACTTGGCCACTGTCCTGCGGGCAATGTCGACGCCATCACCCTTCAGAATTTTGACAATCGTATCGTCGGAAAGGATCGATTTCGGGTCTTCCGCGTCGATCATCTGCCTGATTCTGTGACGGACAGATTCGGCGGAATGGGCATCACCGCCAACCGTTGCGGAGATTGCAGAGGAGAAGAAATACTTCAGCTCGAAAATGCCCCTCGATGTCGCCATGTACTTGTTGGACGTCACCCGGCTGACAGTCGATTCATGCATGCTGATTGCTTCAGCGATGGTCTTCAGGTTGAGTGGACGCAGATGTTCAATGCCATAAGTCAGAAATCCGTCCTGCTGGCGCACGATTTCCGTCGATACCTTCAAAATCGTCTTGGCCCGCTGGTCGAGGCTTTTGGCCAGCCAGTTGGCGGTCTGCAGCGATTCCGTCAGGTATTCCTTTTCCGTCTCGTCCCGAGCCGTCTTTACGATCCGTGCGTAGTAGGTCTGGTTGACGAGGACCTTCGGTAAGGTGTCGGAGTTCAGTTCCACCGTCCAGGTCCCGTCATTTGCCTTTTTGACAAAGACATCCGGCACGACCGGTTGAACCAAAGAAGAGCCAAATACACTGCCAGGCTTGGGATCCAGAGCACGGATCTCGGCAATCATTTCGACGAGATCCTCGTCATCAACACCACAGATTCTTTTCAGGCCCGGCAGGTCCCGCTTGGCAAGCAGTTCAATGTTCTCAATGAGCGCTTCCATAGCTGGATCGAACCTGTTCTTGTCGATCAACTGCAGTTTCAGGCACTCGGCGAGACCCCGTGCAAAAACGCCTGCCGGCTCAAAGGTCTGGAGCACCGCAAGCACGCTCTCGATCCTGGCGACATCAACTCCGAGTTGCTCCGCGGCTTCGCCAAGGTCGATGTAAAGATAACCGTTTTCATCCAGAGAATTGATCAGGTGTCCGGCAATCAACTTGTCCGCGTCGTCACTAAGAGCAAGGTTCATCTGCTCTTCGAGAGTCGTGCCGAGAGACACTTCATCGGCAACGAATGCCTCCAGGTTGTAGTCTTCCGAGGCACCGCCGCTGCTGACGTTCTTGTAACTGTCGCCAGTCTTGAGAAGGGCCGGATCCGGAGAGGCCGGAACCCCGGGCTCATCTGGAAAAACGTTGCCGAGATCGGTGTCCATGCGAGAGGCGATCGCTTCCGACCCCGTTTCAAGGTCGCTTTGCATCCAGTCGCCACTATTTGGCTCGTCACCTGCGCCGTCAAACCCCTCGGAAGCGTTGGCGCTGGCGTCCTGCGCGTTTTCCAGGACAGGCTCGGAGGAAGCTCCCTGTTCGCCTGCCTCGCCTTCACCTTTTTCCAGAAGCGGGTTTCGTTCCAGCTCAGCTTCGACATAGGCAACAAGATCGAGATTGGACATCTGCAAAAGCTTGATCGCCTGCATCAGTTGCGGCGTCATGATCAGCGACTGACTTTGTCGCATCTCCAGCTTTGTTGAAATGGCCATCTGCTTCTAGGGTGCCCGCGTTACCGAAGTGGTCTGCTTTTTGCTTATTCGTTTCAGACCGAGTGTATAACCTAGCGGGTCACGAGTCATCAAAGCGTAAATTGTTCACCCAAATAGAGCCTGCGCACGTCAGGATTGGTGACAATTTCCTGCGGCAGGCCTTCTGTGAGCACCTCGCCTGCGGCAATAATATAGGCCCGATCAATAAGCCCAAGTGTTTCACGCACATTGTGGTCGGTGATCAAAACACCGATCCCGCGCTGTGTCAGATGCCGCACAAGTTGCTGAATGTCGCCAACGGCGATCGGGTCGATGCCGGCAAAAGGCTCATCAAGCAGCATGAAGGACGGGCGGCTGGCCAGTGCACGTGCAATTTCGACACGCCGGCGTTCACCGCCGGACAAAGCGATACTTGGTGACTTGCGCAAGTGCGTGAGGCCGAATTCCGCAAGCAGAGAATCCAGCTCTTCACGCCGTTTCTGCCGATTGGGCTCAATCACTTCAAGAACGGCCCGAATGTTTTCCTCAACAGTCAGACCTCGGAAAATGGAAGCTTCCTGCGGCAGATACCCGATACCGAGACGTGCGCGCCGATACATCGGCATCCGGGTTATGTTGAACCCTTCAAGGGAAATCTGGCCTTGATCAGGCCGGATCAGCCCTGTGATCATGTAAAAGGTCGTGGTCTTGCCGGCGCCGTTAGGACCAAGAAGACCAACCGCTTCACCCGGCTTAACCGTCAAACTCACATATTTGACAACTTGCCGCCGGCCATACGTCTTGCCTATACCGTCTACGACCAGAGAACGGGAGAGATCCTCGTCCTCGCCACGCTGCCCCGGCGCACCAACCGTCAAGTCGTCAAATTCCGTGGAGGTTTTTTTCACCGATGCGCCGTCCGTCCGATCCTTACCGCAGCTTCACATAAGTGCTGAGAAGGGAGCTGTCGAGTCAGATAAGCGAGCAACTCAATTGCCTTCTACGCTGTTAGGTAGAATTCGGACCTTCACCCGGCCACTCCCGCCGCCGCTTTCCGCCGATACGTTGCCCTGACCAGCAGTCAGATTTGCCTGCCCCGTTTTCAGATTGACTGTCAACTTGTTGCCAACCACAACGTTAGGACCCTGACTGAGCACAACTTCCCGGCCGGTCATAACCATGATTTCGCGGTTCATATCGAAACTCGCCGCGTCACCCTTTGCCGTTTGATCCTTGGAGGCGATAAAGACACCACCGGCGGCCTCCAGGCGCGAGATCTTCTGCTGGACGGCCGATTCATCTGCCTTGTCGCTGGCAGAGCCCGCGTAGAAGACCTTTAGCCGTTCCGTTTTGAGGCTGGTTTCGCCCTGGGTGACAACCACATCGCCGACAAATGTCGCGGTGCTGTTGTTGTCTTCCACCCGGAGTTCGCTTGCTTCGATCTCAATCGGCTGCCCATCATTCGATCCGAACCCTGCAAATGCGTCAGAGAAGGTCTGCGCTCCGGCAGCGCTGGCGAAGAGCACGGACATAGCAGCGATCGCGAATAGTTTGAGAGATTTCATTGGTTCCCGTCCTCAGCAGCCGGATTGAGCGTCATTTTGATGCCGTCCGAAAACCGGACGAGACCCTTGTTTTGATCATAAGAAAGCTTACCGGCAACAACGTGACCCTGGTCGGAACGGATCGAGATGGGCTCCGACGTGGACAGGGCACCGTTGTTCAGGTCCACCTGAACTTCAGAAAGATCCACCGTATAGCCTTCGCTCCACTCCAGCTGGATACCTTCGTAGAGGCGCAGCGTTTCCGCCGCGTTGTTGTATGTGCCTTTCAAGGCAATAATTTCCGCACTTTCATCAGCGCTTAGCACAATGTCAGCGCGTATGGTTTCAAGATCAATGATCCGGGGGTCACTCAATCTTTGAATGGCTCTGCTCGCAGTCACCTTGTAGGAGCGCTCACCATCGTGACCTGAGAGCTCCGGGTGATCCATCACCAGACCTTCGCTTGTCAGCATCATGTTGGCTGCGCCAAAACTGTTCAGAAAATTGAACAGGACCACAAGCGCGACCATCCCCCCGAGGATAAGAAGACCCATTCCCGGAAGCAGCCAGCGCAAGATGCGCACCATCAGACTGTGCCGTCTCGCAACGCGCTGTGCCTTGCTGGGCTTTCGCCTGGGAGCGGCTACTGCAGGGAATTCTGTGACTGCGGTCAAAAAAGTCTCCGGTTTGTCGCGAGCTCTGCCTGTCAGGCGGAGCCGGAAAGATCAGGAATGCGCAAAGATGTCGTTGTCTTCCCATCCCTTTAGGTCAAGTTCGGCACGCGTCGGCAAAAAGTCAAAGCACGCTTTGGCGATGTGTTCACGTTCTTCCCGCTTGAGCATCGCCAGGAGCCGATCTCTCAGGTCATGCAGATAGAGCACATCGGAAGCCGCATAGGTCAATTGTGCATCCGACAACGTCTCTGCTGCCCAATCGGAACTTTGCTGCTGTTTGGAGAGCTCCACTCCAAGCAACTCGCGGGTAATGTCCTTCAATCCATGACGATCTGTGTATGTACGCACCAGCTTCGACGCAATTTTGGTGCACCAGACAGGCGACACACGGATATCCAGATAGTGCTTCAACACAGCAACATCAAACCTGGCGAAATGAAAAATCTTCGGTTTAGACGGGTTCGTCATCAACGCGGCAAGGTTGGGCGCATCGGCCTGACCGCGCGCAATCTGAACCACATCTGCAGATCCGTCGCCGGGTGAAAGCTGAACAACGCACAGCCTGTCACGATGAGGATTGAGGCCAAGCGTTTCGGAATCGACCGCTACTGCACTTGCCTTTTCATAAGCGCTCAGATCAGGGAGATCCCCTCTGTGGTAACGGATAGTCATTTCGAATTGTCTCCTGTCGCCCAAACGGCCAAAGCATCAAGGTGTTGACCGTCAGGTAAAACATGGCGAGACGTGTGGCAAGCGGATTGGTTGCTCGATCGAATTCCGCCGGGGAAACGCTGCTCTCACTTCTTGATGCGAAACGCCTGATGACAGCTTTTGCAGGTTTCGCCGAGCGCGCCGAAGACTTCGGCGATTTGTGACTTGTCACCGCCTTCATCCGCAGTGCTTTTCAAAGCCAACGCAGCGCTCCGAAGATCGTCGGCGAGTGCCTGAAACTTCGTCCATTCCGTCCAGATCGCAGGACTGGCCTCTGTTGGCGGATGCAGGCTGTCTTCCGGGAAGAGCTTCACCATGGCCGCGCCACCGTGGTTTGCAATCACTTCTCCGGCTTCCGAAACCCGTGGCAGGTCCAGTGCTCCGGTCTTTAACATGGTGCCGACGGCTTTCACCTGATCCCCGATTTCAGACATTGCATCCATGCGGTCCTTGACGATTCCCGTTGCGCCGGTATGCGCAAGTGCCGTGCCCGCGACAACCAAAGTGCCCAGAAGGGCAATTCCTGTTCGTCCCAATTTCATCCATTCCCTCCTAGTGGATTCCATTCGCGCGTTGAAGCTCCCGAACAAAGACCACAATTCTCTCAACGTCCCGCATACTGGTGTTTTGCACCGGAGGCATGTCACCAAACGACCAGTGGTGCGCTCTGACCCCTTGCTTGGCCGCAACAAAGAATGACCCGTCGCTGTGGTGACCTGGCTCGTAAATCTTGTGAACGAGAGGCGGGCCGAACCCTTCTCTGCCGACAGCATTGTCGCCATGGCACACCGAACAGTTCTCCTGAAACAGTTTTTGTCCTTCTACGGCGTTTTCCGACAGCTCTGGAACGGTGATCGTGACCATCGGCATACCTTGCGCCGGAGTTGCATGATCACCTTTGTCTTTGAACAGAGTGGCGAGGGTATACGCCAGTATGAGCGCAAAACCGGCCGCGACAACTGCCGTCGTCCGCGCTTTCACTTCCCCTTCTCCTTGAAAGTGCCCATCGCTGCAGTACTCTGCCCCGCGAGATCATCAATTATCGGGCAGTCGGGCCGATTGTCACCGTGACAGGCCTCTGCAAGATCGGAGAGAACCCGTCTCAGCGATTTCAGCTCCGAAATCTTGCGGTCCACCTCACGGATCTTGGCCTGAGTCAGTTTCTTGACGTCCGCACTGGCACGGTTCCTGTCGCCATAAAGCGAGAGCAATTCGCGGCATTCTTCTATTGAAAATCCGAGGCTTCGCGCCCTTTGAAGAAATTTCAGCCTCTCCAGATCAGAATTTGAGAATTCCCGGTAGCCGTTTTCGCTCCGCTGCGGGAGCACCAGTCCGATGTCTTCATAATACCGGATGGTCTTGACCGGTAACCCGCTTTGTTCAGCTGCTGATCCGATATTCATCTGATCGCCTCACAGTTTCAGGGTGCGCAAACGCAACGCATTGCTGATCACGGAGACCGATGACAAGCTCATGGCCGCTGCCGCCAGCATTGGTGAAAGCAGGATACCAAAGATGGGGTAAAGAACCCCGGCGGCAATCGGAACACCAACAGAATTGTAGATGAAAGCGAAAAAGAGGTTTTGACGGATATTGCGCACCGTCTCGCGAGCCAGTTTGCGCGCCCGCAGGATACCCTCCAGGTCGCCTTTTAAAAGTGTGAGACCGGCACTTTCGACAGCAACATCGGCTCCCGTACCCATAGCCAGGCCAACATCGGCTGCCGCAAGCGCAGGTGCGTCATTCACGCCGTCTCCGGCCATTGCCACAATATGTCCCGCAGCTTTCAATTCTTCGATCAGCTTTTGCTTTCCCTCCGGCAGGACGCCGGCGCGCACATCATCGATCCCAAGCGTTTTTGCGACCGCTTCTGCGGTTCGCGGAGCGTCGCCCGTTGCCATGACAATCCTGATATTGTCCTTGTGCAGCGCGCCAATTGCAGCCTTCGCATTGGTTTTGATCGGGTCGGCAACGGCAATGACGCCCAGAAGGGCAGCCTTGTCACCTTTTCCGCGCACGAGATACATCGCTGTCTTGCCAAGATGCGCCAGTTCCTCCGCCCGTTCCTGCAATTCGGACAAATCGGCCCCGGCCTCCTGTGCAAAAGCCGCATTTCCGAAGACAATACTCTCGTCCATGACATTCGCCGTCACGCCCTTGCCCGTCACCGCTTGGAATTCCCGGGCGTCCGGCAAATCAATTCCCCGAAGCGCGATGGTATCAAGAATGGCCTCGGCCAGCGGGTGTTCAGAGCCTTTTTCCAATGCTCCGGCCAGATGCAAAACCGTGTTCTCGTCAACACCATCTGCCGTCAGAACATCGCTCACAATGGGTCGACCTTCCGTAAGCGTTCCGGTCTTGTCGACAACGATCGTGTCGACGGAGGCAAGACGCTCCAAAGCCTCCGCTGTTTTTACCAGGACGCCGGCCTGGGCACCGCGGCCGGTCGCCGTCATGATCGACATTGGTGTTGCCAGGCCGAGCGCGCATGGGCAGGCGATAATAAGCACAGATACAGCGGCGATTACGGCATGCACGAAGGACGGGCTTGGCCCGACCACCAACCAGATGACAAAGGCCAGAATGGCGACCGCCACAACAGCGGGAACAAAGATACCGGCAACACGGTCGGCAAGGCCTTGAATTGGGGCTCGTGAGCGCTGTGCGGACGCAACCATGTCAACGATCTTGGCCAGCATGGTATCGGCTCCGACCAGCTCGGCCTGCATTACGAAGGAACCCGACTTGTTCAAAGTGCCACCGGTTACCTTGTCACCGTCCGTTTTGGCGACCGGCACAGGCTCACCAGTGACGAGGCTTTCATCGACCGATGAGTTGCCTTCCAAAACCCTTCCGTCGACGGGCACGGCCTCACCCGGCCTGACACGCAATCTGTCACCGGCCAGAATATTTTCCAGCGGCGCGTCATATTCATCACCTTCCGGCGTAACCCGCCGTGCGGTCTTTGGCGCCAGATCGAGAAGAGCGCGAATAGCATCGCCGGTGCGTTCACGTGCTCTCAGTTCCAACACCTGCCCGACAAACACCAGGGCCACAATGACAACCGACGCTTCGAAATAAACCGGGAGGTGCCCGCTTGCGCTCTTCAAGTTGTCGGGAAAGAGAAATGGAAGGAATGCTGCCACCATGGAATAGGCATAGGCGGTTCCCACGCCTATCATGATCAGCGTCCACATATTGAAGTGGCGCGTGGTCAACGATGTCCAGCCGCGCTGAAAGAATGGCAACGCTGCCCAAAGGACCACCGGTGTCGCCAGAAGAACCTCCAGGTAAATTGCGACGCTTTCACCAATCCAGTCACGAATTGGAACACCGACCATCGGCCCCATAGTCAGAACAAGCAGGGGAATGGTGGCCAGTGCGCTCACCCAGAGTCGTTTGGTAAAATCGATCAGTTCGTGATTGGGCTCATCGGAGACACCGCTCATCGGTTCAAGAGCCATCCCGCAGATCGGACATGTTCCCGGCCCTTCCTGGACGATTTCCGGGTCCATCGGACAAGTGAAGAGCGCTTCGCCTGAGCTGCGTTCCGCCTCTTGGGCTTTTTTCCGGTCGTTGTTGCCCGACAAAAAGAAATAAGGATCGGCGTCAAACCTGTCATGACACTTCGGATTGCAGAAATGGTAGTCCTTGTCTTTGTATTTGAGGGAAGGTTTGCCTTTGCCGAGCGTTACGGACATGCCGCATACCGGGTCGGTCGCCTGACTGACATTTTCCTGTGCGGCTTGATCCAAGACTTCCTGCATTATCCTGATGACTCCAATCTTGTCATGAAGCCGTCAGTTAGGGCTTCCAGTCACTGGAAGGTCAAGACGGGGAAACGCGTAGACAGCAGATGCTCAATAGGCGAACGCCTCGCATTCCCTTGCGTACGCCCATGTGACTTCCAAATGTCAACTGAGCGCAGGCCTTCAAAACAAGGGCTGATGCCCATCAAAAATAACGAATGACAATTTCCTTGCCATCCTTCGAAGTTAAAATCATGATGACTTCAAATAAAAATAAAGCCCTGAGCAAGAAAACAATTGATATAAATACGGATCAGTTTTATGAAAATCGGCAGAAAGCTCACTACTTCTCTGAATTTGCTTGGTTTCGCTTCATTTTTGTTAAGCGCATGTATTGCCAGCGCGTCAGCTGCCGATCTATCCAACAAGCCAAATGTCACGGAGACACTCGTCAATGAGAGGATCAATCGAACCTGGGAATTTATGATCGCTCCCTATTTCATAGCGGCCAATATTTCGGGGACATCACAGGTTGGGCGACTTCCGAGCACCGACATTGACATCGGCACGGGTGACATTCTGGAGAACCTCCGCTTTGGCGGGATGATCCACGCTGAAGCGCTATACAATCAGAAATTCGGCGGCATGCTTGATGTCGCCTATATGAACCTCGGTGGAGCGACAGATACCCCCAGATCAGGCGGACGTATTCGTGTCGGGGTTGGCCAACTGATTGTTGAAGGCATGCTTTTTTACAGAGCCTACAGCACCTCGCAGACGTCAATTGATGTGTATGCGGGTGGACGTTATTGGGATATCGACCTTGACCTTGATGCCACCGGCACAATTGCGGGCAACTTCGACATCACCAGAGGAGACAACTGGATCGACCCGGTGGTCGGTATTCGCGCCTTTCACATGCTGAATGACAAATGGTCGGTGAACGGCCGTGGCGACATCGGCGGCTTCGGTGCCGGTTCCGACTTTACCTGGAATGTGCAGGCCGGCGCTGGCTATCACTTCAACAAGACCTGGTCCGCGCATCTGCAATACAAGGCTCTCAGTGTCGACTATGACAATGACAAGTCCGGTAGATCCAGTTTTGAATATGACACGATCACACATGGCCCACTGGTCGGCATAGTCGCTCGATTCTAGTCGGGTTCCAGACCGCAACGCCTATCAGAATTTTTGATCGCACGAGCATCGTCCACATTCTGATTGCACGCATCGCAATATGTGGTCAGCCGGAGCACAACGCGGGCCACCTTAATGGATTGGCGCCTCGCCATATTTGGGTGCATCTTCACGCTCCATTAACCATAAGTAGCACTATTCTGACACACCAATAACGCGAATCTCTTCTTGATAGAACCAACGGTGTTTCGGTGATGCAAAAACTTTTCTGGTCGCTGTCTGCGGTTATCTGCCTGTCAGCGGGTATTGCAACCCCTTCGGTTGCAGCCGATGCCTATCAAGGTCCAGACGGCATTTATCAGACCTCAAGTCTGCGCGGCAGCATCGGGCTGCGCTACTGGTACAGCCGATCGAAATCGGATCTGGACAACGCCCGATATGATATTTCCAGCACCGCCGATGTCACGTCCCATACCGCCGAAATTGTCGGAACGCTGGAAGACGTGACCGAAGGAACCTTTTTTCGCGGATATGTCGGCCTTGGTCGCAATGTTGACGGCAGTACCGATTTCGTCGGTTTGGACATGGACAACACCAGCCAGACGACGCTCAGCTATCTTGTACTGGACGTTGGTTGGCAGTTCGCTCAATTCGCGAACAACCAGGTGCGGCTGAAAGGATTTCTCGGCTACCAATATCTTTCCGACGACCTGAAGGCGTCCTATCGTTCTGTCACGGTTGAGCAGTCACGAGACTGGCACGCAATCCGTTTGGGAATGACGGCGGAAGGTGACATTGGCGAACGGGTCGGATGGTCAGTCGATGTGGCCGGCGTCCCTTGGAGCTACAACCAGATTGAAACCTGGGAAAGCGACTGGACCTACGGTCTGGAAGCGGACGCAATGCTCAACGTAGATCTCACCCAAAACTGGAAGCTTGGCGTCGGCGGCCGTTATTGGTGGCTTCATTCCAACTTCGACCGACGCAACATCTATACCAACGAAAAAGTCGTCTTTGATCAGAACTACCATCGCTACGGGTTGCTCTTGGAGACCAAGTACGCCTTTTAAACTGCTTGCAATACGGTTCACCGCCGTCCAGACCTTCTGGCAGGAACAACAAAGTCCGAACGCCAGAGACTGTCTGAGATCGCCAATGCCTGCCACGCCTGTTGCCACTTACCTGTTTCTCATCGCGGCCATCGTGGCCGAGGTCATCGCGACCTCGGCACTGGCAAAAACCGAAAACTTCACGCGTCTGGTTCCATCGATCATCACAATTGGCGGATACGCCGTTTCCTTCTGGCTTTTGTCATTCCCCATTCGTGTCCTGCCGACCGGCATTGTCTATGCCATCTGGTCCGGCGCCGGCATTGTTCTGATCACACTTGTTGCCTGGCTGGTCTTCAATCAGAAACTCGACCTGCCTGCGGTCCTGGGCCTTGGGCTCATCGTCGCCGGAGTTGTTGTCATCAATGTGTATTCAGACGTCGTGGGACATTAAAGAGGAACATTACGCCTTTCAGCAGGCGCTCTCCTCCTCCCGAACTTGCAAATAGAATGCGGGCTTCACTTCTATTTCAACCAGCAATGCCACGCTCTTTGAACGGGATGAGTGACGTCACGGAATTTTAGGTTGAACAGATCAGGCTTATCCATGTAAATTTCACCAATATCGTTGTCTGTCGGGCGGAACATGAATGTCGTATTTAAAGCAACTCGTCGCGTATGGTTTGACAGTGGCGCTCGCGAGCGCCTGCAACACAAATACAACTGTGGGCAATGGCGGTTCCGACAATGATTCCATAGGCCGCTCCACGACTTTGAGCCAGGGTCGTGTCGGAAACCCGGCCTATTGAACGTATTGAGAAAGCAATTTTTTCGGCCCGGTTTACAGGCTTTCATTCGTGTTATTTGACCTGGTTTATCTTGCGGATATTCGATTTCCCGGAGGCACTTCGACTGCGCTTTTTTACGAGTTAAGGGCAGCAGCAAGGGCTGGATTAAAGGTTGGGCTGATCCCTGTCGCTTCACCGATCCTGACCAAATCGCGTGCCCCCAATCCGAAGCTGCTCAACGAAATCCGCAGAACCCGAACCACCATTGTTCCAAGAGGCGTGACGCCGCAGTGTCGCCTATGCCTTGCGTATCATCCAACACTGCTCGACGGCCAGCTCAAGAACGTGCCCCGCGTCAAGGCGGATACGTTCGCGCTTGTAGCGCACCAGCCACCTTTGAACAGGTTTGGCGAGAAAGCCTTTGACGCAGGTCAGCTCTCGCGGATCGCCGAGGACCTTTTTGGCCACGAGCTGACGATACTTCCGGTCGGGCCGACTGTCAGACAAGGGTTTGAAGCACAAGGATTATCCGCGCAGCTTAGTGCCGACGACTGGCTCAACCTGGTAGATGTGAATGACTTTCCGATTTGCGACAACCGGGAGATTGAGGGACCTCTTGTCATTGGACGTCACTCCCGCCCAGGTCGTGAAAAGTGGCCGGACCCGGAAGACGCTATCCTCGCCTATCCGGAGAACAGCAGATATCAGTTCCGCATGCTCGGTGTGGGGCCGGACTATCTGGGTGAACTGGATAAAACTCCATCCAATTGGCACTGTCTTCCGTTTACGACACAACCAGTTTCCGGTTTCCTGAAGGGGCTTGACGCCTACAGCTATTTCCACAGCCCGGCCTGGATCGAAGCCTTCGGTTATTGTGTTCTGGAAGCACTATCTGCAGGATTGCCGACCGTGCTTCCGAACTATTTCTGCGATTGGTTCGAGGACGCTGCGCTCTACGGCACACCTTCACAGGCGCCGGAGCACTATGACCGGATCCTGGATGACAAAACCTATCGACTGGAAGTGTCAACAAGAGCCAGGAAGTTTGCCTCTGACCGTTTCGGTCTGGAGCAGTTTGGAGAGCGTTTTGAAAAGCTGGCCGGCAAGGTCCAACATCTGCATGCTGCTGGATCATCGCTGAAGGCACGGCCGCCAAGGCAACATGTGGTTCTTGCCGTTACATCAAACGGGATCGGTCTTGGCCACCTGACAAGACAGCTCGCAGTGGCAAAAGCGCTTGGGCCGAACGTAAAAACAGTCTTCTTCTCCCTTTCGGAAGCAGTCAAAGTTGCTCAACAGATGGGACACCTGGTTGAATTTCGACCGTTCCATCGACGATTGGGCTGCCGTGTGGATGACTGGAACGATTTTTTTTACCGGGAGTTGCGAGATGCTCTCTCGTTCTATCGTCCAGAACTCGTCAGTTTCGATGGAAACACTCCCTATTCCGGATTGCTGGAAGCAATTTCAGACCATGGTGACGCACAATCCGCCTGGATCCGGCGCGGAATGTGGCGCACGGAAGCGCCTGAGATTTCCCGGCGCGCATCGCACTTTGACCTTGTCATCGAACCCGGCGAAGTCGCTGCGCCAATGGACCCTGGATATGCAAGGATCGGCAGCGACCATCTGGTTCACACCGACCCTGTTCTGCTGGTAAACCAGTCAGAAATGATGACGCGCGCAACCGCCCGACGCCTATTGGACCTGCCACTGGATGCAACCCTTGGCCTGGTGCAGCTAGGTTCGGAGCGCAACAGCGACATGTCCTTTGCACGACACGCGATCGACGCTGTACTTGAACGCAACCAAAACGTTCATTTTGTTGAAATCAAATCGCCAATCAGCCCGGATTACGACAGGGAACCAAACGAGCGATACCATCGGCGTACCGCATATCCGCTCGGGCTTTATCTGAACGGGTTTGACTTCCCGGTTTCAGCAGCGGGATACAACTCCTTTCATGAGTTTCTTGCATCGGCCCTCCCCACTGTCTTTGTTCCCAACAAAGCTCCAGAGATGGACCTCCAGGAAACGAGGGCGGAATATGCCGCCAAGGCAGGTTGGTGTCTGACATGCGACGCAGACGATCCCTTCAACCTGGAAGGCTGCCTGGACGAGATATTGCAAACGCAGACACGACTAGACATGCAGAACAAGTGCCGCATCCTTTCCAAAGGCTGGAAGGGCGCAAACCAAATCGCAGAGTACTTCGCAATGACTGCGGGTTTGCCGACCGGCCCCTTTCCCGGCAGTCAAAAGGATCGGAGTTTGATATGAAGTTGTCAGACAAGATCCGCAGTAGACTGCTAAAACCAGTTATTTCTCTCTACAGCCGTTTCGCCGGTTCCCGAAAAGAGACGGCCGTTCTTCTGTCAGGAACAGCGAAATCCAAGCCCGTGGCTCTGGTTTGGGCGTTTGGCATATCCGAACTTGAGCGTGACGCCAAACTGCAGGACATGAAGGATCACCTTGACGCCTTTCATACCGTCGTTGTCGTTTGTGACAGCAACGCATTTTCAAATTTGCTGCAGATGGGTTTTCGCGTCGAAGCCGTACCAAGTCACGAAGAGCAGCAAAGCCACTTTTGCGACCTGCCGTGGTCGACTTACCTCTCGCGTCGCATCAGCCGTATTCGGAATAACTGGGCGCCGGACTTTGAATTTACGCTCGCTAAAGATCCTGACGAGTTTGTCGAATCCTGCAAAAGCAGACAGCTGACAACATCCAACAACATTACAATGACTGAAGACCTCGAATATCTCGAGGACTACGCTTCCTGACCAGTTCCCGCGCTGACACATCAAACGAGGTCCAAAGAATGTCTTAGATGGTCAACACATTTACTTTTGTTGCCTGTCCAGAGCTTCGCGAACAAAAGGCCGCAAGGACCCCAGTTCAACCGAAGGGCTTCTCAGTCTTTGATCTGCAAGAATTGAAAGGAGCTCTGGATGGTCTGGGTGACCGGGATCGCAGACATTGTGTTCTTCGAACTCCTGCTGTGTGAATGTGCCCCAATTGCGCAAACGCAGGAAATAGACGCCATTGGCACCGACATGTTGGGCCAGGCTCGCAAATGAAGGAACTTCTCGAAAATTCCGTTTCTGGACGACAAAGTCCAGCCGAAGTTTCGAGAAGGCACCTGCCCGACGCATGTTGCCGAGAAAGCGCAGATTGCTCATAAGGCGCTTAAAGGTTCCTCCACGCCTGACAACAGAATATGTTTCGGCCTCTGCGGCATCTACCGAAATCCAGATACTGTCGACATGTCCCCAAAGGTCCAGTCTGTTCCACGTGGCTTCATCAAGCAGGAGGCCATTGGTGTGCAACTGAAGCCTTTGAGCGCGGGTGTTTGTTGCCGTGAAGTGCTTCAGGAAGCTGAGAAAATGCCGGCTGGCAAATGGATCGCCAGACCCTGTCACCTTGATCCTTGAGGCTGCTGACAAAAAATCAGCGTAGTCTTTGTTGATCAGGTTATCGAGCTCTGCCGATTGCTCGCGATTGATCTGGATGACCTTTGTTCGGCAGCTGGGGCAGGATAGGTTGCAACTCCGGTCGTGAGACAAGATCGCGCGGTTTGGTGTTTGTTTCAGAGAAAGCGTATCCGATTTTTCGGATGCGTTTCGTGCTTTGGCAATTGTCATGACCTCGGAAGAGGCGCCCATTTGCTCGAGCTTCCGCAGCCTGCGCCCACTGATCATCGGGCAATGCCAACGGCTGCAATAGGTATAGTCTCCGTCGAGGATCGACCGCCTGATTTCTTTCGCCACGTCCGAGTTCCAGACACGGTCCGGTTTCTGGTCAAGTTTCCCAATCGGAGCCGGCTGCCACGCCGAGCAGCAAAAGTGAACTGTCTCGTTCGCTCGTGTTTCAATCTGCTCGAAGGGTGCTTTGCAGAATTTGTCCTTAAGCCAATCATCAACCGGAAGCGACAGGTCGCTGCTTTCAATTGCGGCTGCATCATGCAGCCGTTGAGCCAGCAAGTCGTGGTGGTCAACACTGTTCACCGCGTTCGCGAGCCGCTTGGCCAGATCCCAGTTCTCTACCTGGATACAGGCCAAAGAAGCCGCATTCAGAGTTGAGATGCTGACCTTACCGGCATCGTTCAAAAGCCATTCACCGAAGCCTTGCAGCAATCGCGCGCTGAGGGTTGAACCAATTTCATCCGCAGCAGCCGCTATCAGATCACGCGCCGTCTTCTTCCCCGAAACCGGATTCCTGCGGGCATCCAGATAGGCAGTGTTACCGGCATTCAGAAAGTCGGCCGTTTTTTGGAACCTTGCCGTTGGCTCTTCGATACGTTCAGCTTCCATGGGTCAGAGGCCGTTCAGCTGAAGTCGCTGCTCAATGCGTTCTTCGACCTTGGCAATGTCGTCTGTACTGAGCAATGCTTTCAGTCGCTCGACTTCTTCAGCGGCATTCTTGTATTTCTTCAAATCGGCAATCCGATAGAAAAAGAAGGCTTCCAGCGTGTCCTGAGAAACCAGGCTGCCTTCCTCGTGGACCCGGCCCAACTCGAAATAAGCCTGACCGAACCCCCGATCGGCAGACAATGTGAGAAGCTCGAGGATCTTCTCTTTTCCCGCTGCGTCAGGTTTTTGACCCATCAGATCCCTGGCAAGAAAATACGGTGAGAAACGGTCCCCGGCATCAATTGCCCGTGCCAGCCAGAGATGCGCGGTCTTGCGATCTTTTTCGACACCCCACCCGGAAAGATAGCTTCGGCCCAGGCTGTTCATCGCCTCTCGCTGCCCGTTTTCAGCTGCAAGCCTGTAAAGCGCAGCGGAGGCGTCATAGTTCTGTTCGACACCAATCCCCTTCCGATAGAGATCCGCCAAGGCGTTTTGCGCATTGACCCATCCCATCGCGGAAGCGAGGCGGTACCAAAGTATGCCTTCAGACGGCTGCTGGGCGACACCGCGACCCTTTATGTAAAGCGTACCGACATTGGTCCGCGCGCGCAGATTGCCGAGACTTGCCGCCTTCAGATAGTACCGGCGGGCCTCCTCATAATTCACATCGGAACCGCGACCTGAATAGTACATGTAGCCCAGATTGGTCAGGGCAGCGGAGTAGTTCTGATCCGCTGCGAGTTTGTAAAAGGCCTTGGCCCATTCAAACC
The DNA here is from genome assembly GCF_947499295.1 of uncultured Roseibium sp. Classification (GTDB taxonomy): domain Bacteria; phylum Pseudomonadota; class Alphaproteobacteria; order Rhizobiales; family Stappiaceae; genus Roseibium. The sequence goes on along the minus strand of NZ_CANMNP010000018.1, from coordinate 93,005 downwards.
TCTTGGCCACATCAAGAACACGCCCCAGCTGGAACTGCAGCCTAGGGTTCCCTGGGTCTTCCACGAGTGCGAAACCGCACAGAATGACGGCATCTCGAATGTTGATCAGACCGTCGCGGATCGAGGGGGCAACACGTTGAGGGTCTGCGGGATGGGCTGCCAGGAGATCACAGGCCGTCACGATGTCTCTCAGCCCGCCTGCGGCATTCGGCAGTTCTTCGGGCCACAGCCTAAACAATTCTGCGGGAATATTTGTCTGGGGTTGAAATGCCAGACGTTCCTGACGCTTTTGCCTGGCCCGTTCAATGACATCCTGCTGGTTGATCGCAGCCGTACGCACGCTCACGCTGCGCGATGCCTCTGCAACCTGTCTTTCGCCTGTGTCCAAATTGCGCATGAGGGTGCGCACCGCCGAAATATGCCGACTGGACGGGAAGGATCGGACGAAGCGCTCAAGCTCGTCTTCTGTTCCGTATTTACTCAGAAAGTACCAAAGAACAGTGTCGAGATCATAGTCTCCGGCCTCGACCTGGGGTTCAGGTGTCGCAGATCCCAAATTCCCCCTCAGCACATGCTCTCGCTCGACAGACCCTATCACCCAAGGGATCTGCAATCCTTCGGTTGAGACCCTCACCTGCTGGCGAACGCGGCGAAATGCGGAAAAGAGCGAGATCCCCGGTGACTCGAACGCCCGGCTCAATGCAATCGCATAAGGTCCGTTACCACCGGCCGGGCCATCAAAGGCGAGTTTTCCAGCACTGGTGGAAAAAGCCAGCAACGTTTCTTCGCCGCCTGCTTCTGAATAGGACAATCCCGCCTGAAAACGCGGGTCCAAACCGGAAAACGGATCGTCACGGCAAGCATCGATAATGATCAATCGCAGTCCGCCGCCCTTCCCGGTCGAGGCAGCGTCAATGACATCACGCAGTTGAACCGCTTTCAGGTTCACCGATTCCGCTGAAGACGTGTCCACATCGACAGAAAGCAGCTTGTTCTGCCCGTCCACCTGAAACCCATGACCGGCAAAATAGAAAACACCAATCTGGGCGCCATCAAAGGTCCTGTCCATTTCCTCAATGAGGGTGGTGAACTCATCTTTCTTGAGGTCAAAAAACAGATTGACCTCAAAACCCGCCTGCGCCAGGACTTCGGCAACAAGCGCGGCATCGTTTGATGCATTCGCAAGAGGCGACGTGTCGTACTTGGTGTTTCCGACAACGACTGCGATCCTGTCTGCAGCCGCCTGCGCCTGTTGAACCCAGACCTGGCCAATTGCGAGCGCAAACAACAATACCAAGCCCGCCGGGATTCTGAGTTTCATCTGCTCACCTTCACAAAACTGCGTTCACGCCGAAAACTGGGCGATCAAGACGCCTGTATGCCTAAAAGCATCATCAAAACTCATTTTCCTTTGTCGGACAACCTGAAGACTGCCGATGTTCGGCCCGGAGAGCCGCAATCCCGCCACTCCACAGTCTTTCATCCCGCATCACTACCTGTCGTTGCGTAGTTTATCGCAAGAACTGATCCACATAATCCGCACCAAGCCCCACAGACTGGTAGTGCTCCCGGCACATGTCGATCTTGGTGAACACGTCCTCATAGCCGAGATGTTTTCCGTAAGGATCGACGTAGTACATGATGCCGTTCACCTGGAACAATGTGATCATCTCTTCGACATCATCAGGAACGACCAGAGTATGTGTTTCGCCCGGCGGTTCGTAGACATAACCTCCCTCCTGGGCGACCCAGTCATGTTCAAGATAGTGCCAACGACCCTTAAGCACATACCCATGTACGGGATTTGGATGGCGGTGCCTTGAAAGAACTCCGGATTTTCGAACCCTTAGCAAATTGACCCAGTAACCCTGGCTCCGGTTCAGACACAAGGGCCGAAACCAGACGTTTTCAGCTTGTGGGACCCAAACACGCTCGTCATCGGGAATGGCACTCGGGACGACGATTTCGACCTGAGCATCCTTCGGGAATGGAAGCTGATAGGGAATTCGAGGATTTTCGTCCTTTTCGGTGACAGGCATGGCTTCTCTCCCAATAGTATCGGGTTTCAATGACTTCAGACGGCTGAATAGCCGCCATCGACCGGATAGACTGATCCAGTGACAAAACTTGCTTTTTCGCTCAACAACCAGGCGACAAGCGCTCCGACTTCTCGCGGTTGCCCCCATCTATCCATTGGTGTGCGGGCGAAAATGGCCTCTTCTCGGCTGATATCCTCCCGGAGACCTTCGGTCATGCCAGTCTCGATCCAGCCCGGGGCAACAGCGTTGACGCGAACGCCATCGGCGGCCCAATTGGCAGCAAGTGCCTTGGTGAGCTGCGCAACTCCGCCCTTGGAAGCAGAATAGGCCGGAACCAGGGCACCGCCGAAATAGCTGAGCATCGATGCGGTGTTGACGATCGCTCCACCCGACTTTTCCAAGATCGGCTTTGCCGCAAGACACATGCGCATCGTGCCTGTCAAATTGACTTCCAAGACGGTCTTGAAATTCGACAGTTCGTATTCTTTGCCGCGCATCAAAACACCGGCGCAATTGACGAGACCGTCGAGGCCATCCAGCTCTGCGATGCAGTTGGATACCGACAGGTCGTCTGTCACATCCAACCTGACGGCAGTGAGATGTTCGCTTTGAGGACATTGAGCAACCTCGTGGTCTGACACGCCGGTTGCCGTCACTTGCCATCCGCAGTTGATCAGTTCCTGCGCGACGCCAAAGCCAATTCCGCTGGTGCCACCGGTGACCAAGGCTCGTTTCATGCAGCTCTACCTTCGTTCATGAACTTTTCAACGTCCTGTCTCTTGGGCATTGGAGCCACTGCACCAAAGCCCTGCGTTGACAAGGCCGCCGCGGCATTCGCATATCTTGCGGCCTCATATGGGTCCCGTCCCGCCGCCATCTCGGCAAGAAAGGCTCCGTCGAACGTATCGCCGGCTGCGGTCGCGTCAACCGGCTTGACCGGCAAACCGGGCACGCGACGCCGTTCGTTGGGCAGCGCGATAAGTGTTCCCTCCTTGCCGAGCGTCAAGGCAACGATTTCACATCCAAGGTTCAAATAGAAATCGGCAATCGCGTCAGGATCTGTAAGGCCTGTCAGTTGCACTGCATCTTCCAATCCGGGAAGCGCAATATGTGCTTTTGCCATGGCGGCGTGCGTAACCGCGCGCGCCCTTTCCAAAGGCCACAGGTTGACCCTCAGATTGGTATCATATGAGACCCAGCCACCGGCCTGGCGGCAAATGTCCATTGCTGCAAAAACAGTATCCGCCGCTGTTGCGGAAATCGCCTGGCTGATCCCCGAAACATGCAAAATGCGCGCTCCGGAAATGTATTCCTGAGGAAGGTCCGCAGGCGACATCAAGCTGGCAGCTGATCCCTTTCGCATATAGGTGAAGGAGTGTCCGCGCTCATCATGGCTGACAAAATAGATCCCGGTGCGCGCATCCCCGCGCCGCCTCACGTGACAAGTGTCGACGCCTTCACTTTGCCAAAGCTCCAGAAATTCAGTGCCAAAGGCATCCTGACCCAGCTGAGTCAGGTAGCCGACGGACGCATTTTGCCGCGCGGCTGCGATAGCAGCGTTAGACGTGTCCCCACCGTGCCCCTTCAGATATCGACCGTCAGTTTGCTCGTTGAATTCGAGCATGGGTTCCCCCAGGCAAATGATGTCAGGTTGCATGATTGGTACTCTTTGTCGGGAAATATCGACCGCGAGTACACACTCGCGGCCGTTTGAGAACAATTATTCAGCCGTGTAGCTTTGGCCAACGCCGGGAATACGCCAGATCCTGAAGTTCGGGATCTGTGGGTCCTCGAAATTCATGTCGCCATCCACCCAGACGTGAAGATGGTTGGAAACAACGTAAAGAGCGCCATCGGGGCCCCAAGCGAGTGTGTCCGGCCAGTTCATTTCGGGATGGTGGGCAAACCTGGATAATTGACCGGTCTTGCCATCGAGTTTCATCAATCCATCGAGCGAGAGCGCCGTCATATAAACGTTTCCGTCCCGATCCGCTGTCATGCCGTCCGTGTTCGACGGCAAGCTGGTCTCTACGCGGACCGCGTTTTCAAGAACCGTCTCGCTGGTGTTGAAGTCACGCAAGAGGTCCGTATCAAGGCTGTAAAGAGTGTTGCCCGTGAGATTGGTCCAGTAAAGCGTTCCCTTGTCCCCGGACAAAGCAATACCGTCGGCACCGGTTTTCATACCGCCGTTTTTCAAGACCTGGCGGTCGTCGATGTTGAAAAAGAAATGCGGCTCATCGTTGGTAAATCTGTGCTGGTCCAGCAGCCGCCTGGCGGTATTTGATTTGCTATCGTAGGCAATCAGTCCGCCGTGCAAGGGATTACAGAAAATCCCACTATCCGTGATATAGGCAAAACCGGTGTCGTTATCGACCGCGATGTCGTTCAGAAACGAGCACTTTGGATCGGCTTCATCGGCAGAAAAGACGTACCTGACGATTTCCTTGCCAGCCTTGATGTCCCAAAGAACCAGCTTCGCGTCACCCTCGGCCATCTTGCCAGCCACATGGCCCTGATCGAGGATCCACATCACATCGTTTCGATCGATCTCAAAACCAAGTACGGCTTTAAGCCCGGTCGGGTGGCCGGCGGCGTTCATATCCTCCGACGGATAGGGCTCCAGAACCCATTGATCGCCTTCCTTGACCAGTTTGGACAAAGTCGCTGGGATTTCTGGACCACCCCAGCGTGCGGTCGAAACATAGATGTTGCCATCGCTGTCGAGCTTGGCCCCCTGGATCAGAGCCTTGCCGAAAACACCGCTTTTTTCCCATGTGGACCGAACGTCCTCAGACAGCACCTTATATGGCAGGCTGTTCCATTCTGCGATTACTTCCGCTTCAGGGCCAGCATCAGCAAATGCTACCCCTGCTCCCAGCACAGTCGCCGTAAAGGCCACGGCAGCCCATTTCAACCGTTTCATTTCGATCCTCCTCTTCGATTGAGCGTCAAATCCGGCCGTATTTCGCCAAGCCTTCGCGCAAGGAGCCCGCCTGCATGATCAATTTGGCCTGCTCGGCTTCGCGGACGTCGATTTCGCGCGCCATTTCAAGCACTTCTTTAGCCTTCCCAATTGGAACGACAACAACACCATCAATGTCGCCGACCACGATGTCTCCGGGATGGACGATCACATCACCCACTGGAACCGGCTCATTGGCAGCCAGGGTTTTGTGGCGTCCGAGTGTCGTTCCTGGTGAGGTTGCGCGCGCATAGACCGGAAAATCGTAGTCACGGCGAATTTCCGTGATGTCCCGGACGGCACCATCAAGCACGGCGCCTTCGTGCTTGTTGGCCACCGCGCCTGCGGTCATCAACCCGCCCCAAACGGCGACATTCGCATCGCCTGCAATCGAAATGACAATGACCGACCCCGGTGAAGACTCATCAATTGCGTCGAGTGCGTGTTGAGGCGGGATAAATTCGTCCGTCGGTCCTTCCAGTACAGTGACCGCCGGGCCAACGATCTTCTTGTCATTGATGCGGGGCTTGATGGTCTCGTCCAGATATCCCTTGCGCCCGGTCACCTTGTCCACCGCATCGGCAACCGAGGCGGTCGCGGTTTCGCGGAAACCTTCAATCAAATCTTTTAGTTCCATTACAGACACTCCTGTTGAACCGTCCTGAAACGGTAAGTTCCTGGATGGCAGTCCTTTTGCTCACCACGGGTTGACCCAGTTGTTGGGGGGAAGTCCTTGCAGCACACGTGCCAGCTCTGCACCTGCACGCCTTTGAAGCTCGCTGACGGACGCCTCTGAGTACCAGCCGCAATGATCGCTGAGCACAGCGTTCGGTGCGCCAAGCAACGGGTTATCCGCAGAAGGCGGTTCGACCTGAAAAACGTCTATGCCGGCGCCGAAAATGCGTCCTGCATGCAAGGCTTCTGCGAGAGCGGTTTCATCAATCAGGCCCCCACGCGATACATTCAGAAGGATTGTCTGGGGTTTCATCATGGCAATGCGTCTCGCATCGATGATGTTTCGCGTGTCAGGCGTCAAAGGCGCGTGGAGACTGACAACATCGGCCTCACGGCAGAGGCTGTCAGGGTCGTGACGTTCGACGTTCCACTCTTGTCGCGTTGCTTCATCGAGGTTCGGGTCACTTACGATGACCCGTGAAAAGCCGAGTGCCCTGAAGCGTTGGCATGCAGCGCGGGCGATGCGCCCGAAACCGATCAGCCCCAGCGTTGCACCGCGATGTCCCGGCACAGGATGTTGTTGGCCAATGCCCCAGAGACCTTTCCTGACTTCAGCGTCTCTCGAGACGATGCGTCTTGCGACGGCAAGATAAAGAGCGAGCGCGTGGTCGCTGACTTCGTTCTCAGCGCCGTAATCGGGTATGTTGGCTATGTAAATGCCACGTTCAGTGGCTTTCTTGAGGTCCACATTGTCAACCCCGACACCGTAGCGCAGGATCAGCTTCAGGCTCGGAAAGTCGTCATAAAGCGCGGGGTCAATGCGGCGCTCTCTTATGAGCACCGCAAAGACGTTCTTGTTGGACAAGGCGGAGACCGCGTCCTGACTGGGCGAAACCGGAAGTACCTTTGCGCCGAATGGCTGGATGGCCTCTTGTTCCAGCTCATAGTCCGCATACCCGGGCTCAAGCACTGCCGCAAAGGGTGTCGCTTCTAGGGAAACAGCCTCCGCCCGCATATCACTGACCCCTGTAGTCAGCTACTGCAGCGTCGAGCTTGTTCGGCCAGTCTTCGCCGATCTCGCCAACGATGTATTCGCGTACTGCGGGCTGTGCGAGCGCACGGAACTTTGCCTTCTGGTCCGGACTGACCGGCACGACCTCGAGGCCTTTCTCACCCAGGATTGTTGCCGCATTGGCATCCTGTGCGGCCGTCATGCCTCGATGTATGACTTTGGAGATTTCAACGCATTCGTTGACGGCCTGCCTTTCGGCATCGGTAAGCCCCTCATAGAACGCATCGTTGATCATGTAAGCGTGCCAGGAAAAGACGTGACCATCGAGGGAGACATACTTCTGGTGCTGATAGAGCGACGCATTGACGATATTGGTGACGCCGTTTTCTTGGCCATCAACAACCCCTTGCTGCAGGGCGCCGGGCAACTCCGGCCAAGGAACAGGTGTTGCTGATGCACCGAGCGATTCCACGAGCTTGGTCCAGACGGGCGCTGTCATGACACGCATCTTCAAACCTTTCATGTCATCGGGCTCAGCTACCGGGACCTTTGAGTTGGTAAAATTGCGAACGCCGTTGTCCGCAAGGCCAAGAACGCGAATGCCGGTCTGGCTGCGCATGTCATCGAAGAGCTCCTCGCCGAATGGCCCATCCACGATCGACCAGGCCATGGCCTGATCGTCAAAGAGGTAAGGCATTGCGAATACGGCAAAAGGTTTGTAAACCGCAGAAATCGGGCCATCGTGGACGACGCCCATCTGGATTGCTCCGAGCTGAAGACCCTCGATGACCTGCCCCCCGTCGCCGAGCTGCGAGGCTGGAAACACCTGAACATCGATGTCTCCGGACGTCTTGCCTTCAACGCAAGTTTCAAATGCGAGCGCAGCAGCATGTTTGGGCGACGACATGTCTGCCGCCTGAAAGTGAGCGTATTTCAGCTCTTTTGCCTGCGCAGCACCTGCCGCGGCAAGAATGGCGAGTGCCGCTGTGGCACCCAATAGTCTTGAAGTCTGTTTCATAGTTTTCCTCCCAGGTTGCTAACTCGAAAATCCGAAAAAGCGAGGTAAAGCGGTGCTGATGTCCGGCACGAGAATGACGAGCAACAGAACCGCGATTTCCGCAGCAAGGAGCGGCAGAACAGCGCGCGACAGGCCTTCAATTCTGAGTTGGCCAACAGTCGCGATGACGAAGAGAACCGGCCCGACCGGAGGCGTGATCATGCCTATGGTCAGGTTGAGCACGAGCATCATCGCGAATTGCAAAGGATCGATGCCGAACTGCAGGGCGATGGGCCCCAGGACCGGTGTCAAAATGATGAGAGCAGGCAGAGTGTCGATAAAGAGGCCGCAGACAAGGGCAAAACCGGCGAGCAGGAACAGAACCGTCAAACGGTCCGTTGTTGCTCCGGATATGAGGGCGGCCAGGCTTTGCGGGATCTGCAAATATGTCAGCAGCCATCCAAAGACGGACGCCATGGCGACGATCAAAAGCACGGACGACGTGGTTACACTGGCCCTCACAAGCACGGTGTAGAGTTTGGACCCATTCAAAGTGCGCATTGCCAGACCAAGCAGCAAGGCATAGGCGGTCGCGACCGCTCCTGCTTCCGTCGGTGTGAAGACACCGCCCAAAATGCCGCCGAGAATGATCAACGGCATCAGCATTGCCGGACCGGCAGACAGGGCACTTCTGGTGATTTCGGAACCGGACGCTCTCTTCTCACGTCCGCGGTAGCCTTTCTTCACCGACACGTAGTGATTGGCGGCGGCCAGCGCCAAGCCCATGAGAAGACCGGGAACGATGCCTGCCATGAACAGCCCAGCGACCGTGACGCGATTGTCTGAGATCGCGTAAATGACCATCAGGATCGAAGGTGGAATGATCGGCCCGATGGTTGCTGTGGCCGCAGACAGAGCACCGGAATAGTTGGGCTCGTAGCCTGCATTGCGCATCATGCGCATGACAATTGCCGATGGACCGGCAGCATCGGCCAATGCAGAACCGGAGATCCCCGCGAAAAGCATGGAGACCAACACGTTCACGTGGCCCAGTCCGCCTCGAATGTGGCCGACGAGATCGTTGGCGAACCGGAGCAAGGCCGCCGTCAGTCCGCAGGCCGTCATGAGTTCCGACGCGAGAATGAAAAAGGGCACGGCCATCAAGGGAAAGGAATTGATCCCACCAAACAATCGCTGCGGAATGAGCAGCGGATTCAGCGCTCCGTCGACCAGGATCGCAACGGTTGAGGCGACACCCATGGTGAAAACGACCGGCATCCCGAGCGCTAGAGTGGCAAAGAACAATATGATGAGGGTTTTTGCCATCATGATTGAACGTCGACCTCATTCAGATGGGTGTCGGTCTCGAACTCACCGGCGACGAATTTTCGGCATGTCAGCAGCAGGTGGCAGAGGAACAGAAATGATCCGAACGGAATGGCAAGATAGGGAATACCGCGCGAGATACCGGTCGCCATGGTTTCCTTGTTCCAGCCGAACTCGACAAACAGAATTCCAAACCAAAGGACGAGCCCCATAAAGGCTGCCATCACAGCGACGGCACACCAGCGGACCATCAACCGCGCCGCTTTTGGCAGCAGCGCCACAAAAAGATCGATCTCGACAAGCCGGCCGCTTCTCAGAGCCAGTCCGGCACCGGCAAACACACCGAAAATCATCAGGAAGCGCGCAACTTCCTCACCCCACGCGAGTGAAGACCCGAACACATAGCGTCCGATGACATTGGCGATCACGATCAAGAATACGATCGCCAACGAGCTTGCGACCAGGAAACGGTTCACGGCTATCAGGACGCGTTCGAATTGCGCCATCAGGTTCCTCCCGAGTGTGGAGTGCCAATCTGAGGCGGTCTCCAAGTTTCCGAGAACTGGCATACTGGCATACAGTATGTCAATGACAAAAATACTGTGCACCGGTTGCGAAACCGGTCTATAAGCCGTTTCCAACCGGAGGTTTCATGGTGTCATGTTGAAAATCGAGCGCCCTAAATCGTTTGCCGAACAGGTCTCTGACGTGCTGCGTGCTCAAATCATCAGCGGCGAGCGGGAGATGGGCGAAGCCCTGTCGGAAACGAAGATTGCAAAGGAACTCGGAGTAAGCAGAACACCGGTCAGAGAAGCCTTTGCCAGACTGGAACTGGAAGGACTTGTCCATACGGAACCGCAACGGGGAACATTCGTTTTCACGCTTGACCGGTGTTCACTGCTTGATATTTGCGACGTGCGTGTCAGCCTGGAAACAGCAGCCTTGAAAAAGGCAATGGAACGGGATCCGAAAGGGCTTGCAAGAAGTCTAAAGGACCTCACCAAGAAGATGACCAAGGCCCGAAAGAAAGGCGACGAGCGCGACTATCTAGGCTTGGATACGGAGTTCCATCAAAAACTGTTCGATCACGCAAAAAACCAATTCCTGAACGACGCCTATCAGACAATCGCAGCGAAGATGGCTTGCCTAAGGAACATGCTGGGCAATCATCCTGAACACATGGAAAAGTCTTTCGCGGAACACATTGAAATCGCATCGCTTCTAGAAAATGAAAAAACAAATGAAGCCATTGATGTGATGATCAGACATATTGGCCGCAAGGAAGGCTCTTACTGGAACAAGTGAGGACCCGTTCGCAGGAAATCACACGGCTAGGGCGCTAGAAGATTGTTTGTCAACGCAATCGCGATGGCGTGTTCGCGGGTTTTCGCACCGAGCTTGCGCCGTGCGTTTCGGATATGAAATTCCACAGTAATTGGTGCGATTCCAAGAGTGGATGCGATGCGTTGCGGACGTTCACCAGAGGCCAATTCAATCAGACACTCGCATTCCCGCTGCGTGAGAGGCTCAAAGGCGCTTTCGATCCTTGCAAATGCTCCCATGGTCTTGCTCGACCCTCCTGACATTGACCTTGTCGAATCTACGTAACAACTTGCTTCCCCTGCGGCATGACCAATATTGGGTATGCACGGCCGAAACATGGAACGGGCAACCGCACCGTTTTCGTTTCGCTCACGGGTTTCAACAAGCGTTTGTCCAGTTCGGAGCATTGCAAAGCCTTGAAAGATAAAAAGAATGGCGAGATGCCTTCCCAATTGGATGACATGATTGCCAATGTCTATGAAGCCGTACTTGACCAAGACCGCTTTGATGAACTGATCACGCTCGCGGAAAGCAGCATCACGAACAGGACCGCGCACCGGGAACTTTTGCGTAGAAAGCGCGATATCGAAGCGCATTTCGAAACCGCGGAGAAGCTGCTGTCGAGCCTACAGAAACCTGAAGAAGACAAGGACCGGCCCGTAATCCGGTTGGGACGGGACCTTACAATCCTGCAGGCCAATGAAACCGCCGAGCGAATTCTGCAAATTACCGCCGGCCAATCACTTGACGACTTGGATATCGATGGCGACGCTTTGGGTCATCTCAAAGAGGCCGTTTCAGGCCGAGCCGAAGACTGGCCGATCATTCGTGTCCCTCATGCGGTGACGGGCAAACAAGTTCTGTTGATCCTGTCAGCCGAAGAAGAACAGCGCATTGGAAAAATCTGGCTGCTGACAGGTGTTGAGCGTGTCTGGCAACAAGGCGCGAGCCTGGCCATGCAGAGCCTTTACGGTCTCACGCAGTCAGAAACCGATGTCCTGTCCATGCTGGTCAGCGGACATACACCGACAGAGATCGCAGAGGCACGTGATCGATCAGTCGAAACGGTTCGCCAGCAGATCAAGTCGATGATCACAAAAACCCGCTCGCGGGGCAGCGGTGAGCTTGTCGCCGTTGCCCGGGCCATCGCAAACTCTGCACAGCGGCGCAAGCTTCTAACCACACCGGCAGATCACATACGAACACAGCTGAAACTCCGGGACGGGCGCAAAATTGACTATCTGGAGCAGGGAGATCCAAACGGCAGACCTGTTGTGTTCCTTCACGGCTGTCTTTGCGGCAACAGGCTGCCGAACACCGCGAGCCGATTTTTTTCCGAAAACGGTATCCGCCTGCTTTCTCCCGCCCGCCCCTGGCATGGTCAGAGCGACGGTCATGGGATACTGCTTCATGATCCGGCTCGTTACGCGCATGACGTTGCCGACTGGCTCGATCAGCTGGATCTGGAACAGGTCCAACTTGTTGCATTTGACGTTGGTGCCATCTTCGCACTGATCTGTCTTCCACATCTCCAAGACCGTGTGACGCGACTGCTTTGCGTGTCCGCTCAACCTCCCATGCGCAGCTTTCAGGATTTTTCCGGAGCCCCACCGCAGCAAAAACTGTTCGCCTTGTTGCCGCGTGTCTCAGTGCCGCTACTGAGCTACATGGCAAAACTGGGTGACAAACGGCTGAAGCGCGATGGACCGGACGGCTTTGCACAAACCGTTTTTGGCGGTGCGCAGGCGGATCTGGAAGCCTGCAATGATCCGCATTTGCTGGACCTGTTTTGGCAAGGGCACCTGTTTCACGTCGAACGCGGCTCGGACAGCTTCATAAATGATTGCCGGTTTGTTGCCTCTGATTGGGAGAAACTGATCAAACCAACGGATGTCCCTGTTCATTTTGTTCATGGAACGCAAAATAGGTCGATCCGGCCGGAACGTATATTGGCCTTCGCCGAACGTATCGAGGCGCAAGTCTCGCTCGTTGAAAATGCCGGCCATAGTCTACCGTTCAGCCATTGGCGCGGCTGGACACGATTTCTCGACTGAAATGAGCATCCCACCCTATCAAAATCCATAGCTGTTTCCACTCAAGGACACGTGCTCTCCTGAGTTCCTTTGAGACTTCAGGACAGATTGCGATGCGCGTTATTTCAAGGTTAGCTTTTTTCTTATGTTGCCCCCTTTTTACATTACAAACGCCGCAGGCTCAGGAGGCTGATCCCGGCAGGGCAATGATCGTCTTTGACGGGTCGGGGTCCATGTGGGGGCAGATCAGTGGCACCCCCAAGATCGTGACGGCCCGTGACACACTGGCGCGCGTCGTCGGCCAGCTGCCGCCAGCTCTTGAGGTTGGATTGATTGCCTATGGCCACAACCGTAAGGGCGACTGTAGCGACATAGAAACTCTGGTCCCGGTGGGGCCTGCCTCGACACAGTCGAGCAAACTTGTTGCATCTGTTGCTGCCCTCAAGCCAAAGGGCAAAACGCCTCTAACCGAAGCCGTGCGACGCGCCGCTCGGGAACTTCAGTTTCAGGAAGACAAAGCCACCGTCATTCTTGTGACAGACGGGATTGAAACCTGTGAAGCAGATCCGTGTGCTGTGGCAAACGAGTTGGAAGCGCTCGGGATCAACTTCACGACACACGTAATCGGCTTTGGGCTGAACGAGGAAGAAGGCCGCCAGGTCGCGTGTCTTGCGGAAAACACAGGTGGCCTTTATCTGCAGGCGGACAATGAGGGTGATCTTGCCGCCGCCCTGCAGCAGACAGTTTCTCTTTCGCCAACGCCAGCGCCTGAACCCGCGCCTTCTCTTGCGAAGAATATCAAGGCGACGGTAAGCCTTGAGGAAGGCTCCGCGCCGATAACCGACACAGATGGCATTCGTGTTTTCTGGACGGCAACACCCGCCGGTGGTGGTGAGGAAATTCGCCTGACCACACGTCCTGACATAACCGAAAGGCTGGAACCTGGCGCCTACCGCCTCGCCGCCCGAACGGACAAAGGCAGCTCGGCAGTTGCCGATGTCACGGTAACCGACAGCGAGCTTACGGAAGTTAACCTATCGCTTGGAGCCGGCAAGATCGATCTCTATGCCGTGATGGCCAACCAGGATCTTGGCCTATCAGATACGGATTTCTTCTGGCAGGTCGAAAACAAAATCACGGGCGAAAAGTTCTCGGCCTATACCCAGGCGCTGGAAGCGGTTGTTCCAAGTGGCCAGTACGAGGCGAAGCTCGTGATCACGCGTCTTGAAAAGATGTCGCCCGGCAGTGTCGAACTGAATGTGGTCACCGGAGAAACGGCGCAGGCCGAAGTGATCGCACAGACGTCGAAAGTCACGTTACGCGCCTTCAACGCCGACGGTACCGAGCTGAAGGCACACGATTCCAGACTGAACATCTACCAGGGAAGCTCAACGACCGACAATGGCGCGTTCGTCAAGATGGTGCTTGGCGGCGGTGCACTTTTTCTCCTGCCCGGACAATATTCCGTTCGAGCCGAAGCATGGGACGGTAGCAAACGAGAACCGATCTCCCAGTCAATAACGGTTAGCCCTGCATCGGAACAGACCATCAATGTGACCTTCCCATGAGTGGGCAGGAAGCATTCTGGGATCCAATCGAAGGCAAGGTAACACCGGAATACAAGCGAAGGCCGGAGCGTGAACCGGCGAAGCTTCCGGCGTCCTTCAAAAAGCTGGAACTTCCGTTTTTCCTTCTGGCCTTTCCCGGTTTCATTCTCGCTTTCTTCAGCGACAGTCTGATGCCTTACGGCATAGCACTCGTCACATTCGGGATGGCTGGCGGATTTGCGATCAACCACTTCACCGGAGCTACAGAAGACCGCCTCGCGCGGCTTTGGCAGACAGGTGAGCATCTCGGGTTTCGGTTCCGCCCGGAAATACCGGCCGCCCGGCTGCACGACATCCGGCAAAAGATCCCCGAACTTTTCAAACTGCGCGTTGGAGGATCGATCCCGCTGAACATCGAATGCGAGATGTGGGGCCGGTCGGAAACCGGTACGCCAATATGGCTCGGTCTCGGCGCGTTCTCGTCAGCTGCCTTTTTTGGCGGACCCAAACAGACCACCAAATTGGCGAATGCGGGTGCACAGGGCAACGTCGTGATGATGATCGCGGCGTATAAGCTGGACCGGGATACGGGCATCCGGATCGCACTGATGCCGGAGTCGCTCGGGGCTATCGGACCGTTCGACCGAGACCTGAAGACGGAAAGCGTGGCGTTCAACGACACGTTCAATATCAGAGTGACCTCAAGGGCGGATCAGGGGGATCTGGACCAGATTTCCGTCAATGTCCTGCAAGTGCTGACGCCGGCATTCCAGACCACGCTGCTGGAGCTCGCAGACCGTTTCGCTGCACGGGTCATCGTGGATCGCGACACCGTTTATTTCGGCGGCTTTCATAACCTGCAAAGTCTGGACGATTCAGTCCTTCAATCCTTCGTCAAGGAGATCGTCGCCGCATTTGCAGCAGCAGCGACCTCTTTCAAACGCTACGCGGAGTGACTCAGAAAATGTCGTTCTTCATGATGTTGATCTTATTGGTTGGTATAGTCATTGGAACTTATGTCCTTTGCTACAACACGCTTATGTCGGCCAAGTTCCGTGTCGATGAAGCCTGGTCCGGCATAACGGTCCAACTCAAGCGGCGGCACGCACTTGTGCCCAATCTGGTGCAGGCTGCCAAAACAGCGATCGGCCACGAGCAGGCAATCATCGACAAGATCGTGATGGCACGGTCGGCTGCCCTTGAAGCGCTGGCAAGCGACAAACAGGCGGATATTGCCAAGGCTGAAGCCGGGTTAAGTCAAGCGCTTGGGCAATTCATTGCCTACACGGAAGACAACCCTGAAATAACCGCCAACGAAAACTTGCTCGTATTGCAGAAACAGCTTGAAGAGACAGAAGACCAGGTGGCCGCCGCAAGGCGGATCTACAACGGCAATGTCCAGGCCTATAACACCCGTTTCGCGTCCATTCCTTGGAACTTTGTTGCCGGGCTCAACAAACTGAAACCGTCTCAAATGTTCGAACTCGATGCTGCCGAAATGAAGGAAGTCTCAAAGGACCCTTCGCTTGATGCCCTTGAACTTGCCGTTCCTCCTCAGCAAGACAGGACCTAAGCCCATGTCGCGTCTTCTCATCAGCCTAGTCGTGCTGTCCTTCGCACTCCTGCCTGCCAAGGCATCTGACGACACCTGCGTAACGTCGGCCCCGAACGGGCAATCGCTGCGGGTGTATGACAGTGCCTCCACCAACAGCCCGGTTCTTGGAGGCATCGGTGTTGGAACCTGCGGAATTCAGGTCACAAACCAGTGTGAAGGCACGATGTGCGTGATTGTGCTTGCCGGGCTGAACGGCTGGGTGGATATGCAGCACATTTCAAACAGCCCTGTCGTCGCGCCCAGGCTCATGAATAGCGGAGCGGGAACCGGCAGCTA
Source organism: uncultured Roseibium sp. (assembly GCF_947499295.1). Lineage (GTDB taxonomy): Bacteria > Pseudomonadota > Alphaproteobacteria > Rhizobiales > Stappiaceae > Roseibium. The sequence goes on along the minus strand of NZ_CANMNP010000018.1, from coordinate 77,200 downwards.
TGTCTACGGTGTCACCGGCGGCTCTGGCTCTGTCACGGCAGCAGGCCGCACACAACCCACGCCGGTTGATGCCAATGGTGAGGTCAGGGTGCAAAAGACCGGTCCATCGGCAGCAACGTTGACGCTGCCGCAGGAAGTCACACCCGGCCCAATTCCCTTAAGCGGCAATGGCGCAGGTCCCTGGACCGGCGGCTTTGGCAGTTGGGGCGGGATGCCGATGGCCGTCACCGTTACCTTCAACGGTCTCGGCGCTCAGACAGCCACACTCGAGCTCAAGGGCAACAACCAGCTCGCAGCGATGACAATACGTCTCGACCTTGAAGCACGGTCCTTGCCAGAAATTCAACAATCTGGCCGCCCGGCACCGGCAACACCTTCGCCTGCCGGGGCCGGTTTCAATGCGTGCACCGAGCTGGACCGACTGACCAAGGAGATCAACAGCCGCGCCGGAACCAAGCAAGTCCAGGATTTGCGCAGCATTTACGTAATTTCGGGGGTCAAGAGCACGGAACCGACCGCTGATCAAGCCGCCTGTCAAAAAGCGCTCGACCTGATTGCCCAGGATGCCGGGCTTTGGGTTCTGGTCGAAGAACAGGCCAGACTGGGTCCAGCCGCACCACCAACTGCTCCTGCATCAGGGGCCAGTCAACAAGTTCGTCCCAGCACGGTTCCCGAACCACGTCCGACACCACAGCCCGGAACAACAGCAAGCCAGTCTTCCCAGCACCAATCCGATCCGCACGGCTTGCTGGCTCAGGCCTGCAGCATATTGCAACCCCTGATCAGCCCATTGCTGCGTGGTGGTTCGCGGACCGAACGAGAACAGGTTCTCGCGCTTTTAACAGCGCAAGGTTTGGTCAGCGTTACCGGTGCACAACCCGTTCAATGCGCACTTATATTGGCTGGTCTGATGTCCAGCGGGCTTGTTGCCAATGACAATCGCCCCTGGGCCGCCATTGCCCAGTCTGGTGCGACCGGCTTTGGCGGCGAGGACCCCTCGACAATGATCGCAGGCGGACGTGAAATCGGCATAGACCCTTCTGATTTCATACCTGAGTTCAATCCGGACGGACAGGCAGCCAACGCGGCGTCACCGGCTCCTCAAACAACCAGCCCTTCAAGCGCCGACGACCCCTGCATTTTGCTGGGCAACGCATTGGTGATTGCTGTTCGTGTCGGCTTTCCTGGCGATCTTTCCGCGCTCGCGGATCTCTTGAAGACCCATGGAGTTGAAACGCTCGCTCCAGGCTCAGCACCGCAATGCCTGGCTGCCTTGAACACTGCGCGCCAAGCCGGTTTGGCTCGATGACAGTTGGCTGGAAGGATAGCAACACATGAACACGAGAAGCGCCATTTTCAGTGTCCTTGCCATAGCTGCAGTCTTCCTGGCGGGTCTGCAGTTGGTTTCCGCAAATGAACCCGATCCCGCCGAAACCGCAGACTTGCCCGGATTTGGCATCTGGGGACCCGCATACAAACTTCGAAATGTGCCGAACGGGATGCGCCTTGTCGTTCGTGCGCAAGGAACCCGCTCTGCAGAAACTGTCGGAAGTCTTGCGCGGTCAGCCAGCGAAGTGCTTGTTCTCAACTGCGCGCCCGAGATCGTGCCACTGACTTTCGAGGATGCATCACCGGATGGGAAACGCGAACTGCTCGGCGGCGTCTGGTGCCAGATCGACCACTATGGAATGACCGGGTTTGTGCCGGGAATATATCTCGACCCCATCCTGAACCGATAACCTAAGGCTGCAGTCTTTCAGCTAATTCGTGGAACTGGTTTTCGAAAGCACAATGAAAAACGAAAAAGGCCTCGAAATATCGGGGCCTTTTTCGTCATTTTCCGGTGATCCAGGATAATCTGAATTCGGGAATTTGGTGCCCAGGAGAGGACTCGAACCTCCACGCCCGTTAGGGCACTAGCACCTGAAGCTAGCGCGTCTACCAGTTCCGCCACCTGGGCTGTGAGGGGGGCTTGTAAGGGCCGGACCTGGGCTTGTCAATCATTATGCGCGACTTTTTTTCCTCATTCGAAGCCAGCCCTTCACACACGCTCTGCAAAGGGCTAAGACACTGGCAGACAGACCTGCGAAATAGCAGTTCGGTCACACCTTTTGGACGCGACAGAAGGCATTTTCACGATGTCCACACCACTTAACGGCAAACTCGTCACGATTTTCGGTGGCTCCGGTTTTCTAGGCCGCCACATTGTCCAGGCCCTTGCCAAGCGGGGCTATCGTGTCCGCGCCGCCGTGCGGCGTCCGGATCTGGCAACCCATCTGCAGCCGCTCGGTGCTCCCGGCCAGATCATGCCCATCCAGGCAAACCTTCGTTACCGCTGGTCCGTTGAACGCGCTGTTGTTGGTGCGGACGCCGTGCTGAACGCGGTCGGTATCCTGGCTCCGTCCGGAAAACAGTCATTCGATGCGGTTCAGGCCTTCGGCCCAAGGGCGATCGCTGAAGCTGCTCGCGCTGCCGGTCTTTCAAGCGTCACGCATATTTCGGCAATCGGTGCGGACCCGAAAAGCACGTCAGCTTATGCCCGCTCTAAGGCTGCCGGTGAAGCCGGTGTTCTGGAAACACTGCCGGATAGTGTCATTTTGCGCCCTTCGATTGTTTTCGGACCGGAAGACGACTTCTTCAACAAGTTTGCGGACATGGCCCGCTTCTCACCCAGCCTGCCGCTTATTGGTGGCGGTGAAACCAATTTCCAGCCGGTATATGTCTGCGATGTCGCCGAAGCTGTGGCGCGCGCCGTCGATGGTCAGCTCAATCCTGGCACCGTCTATGAGCTTGGTGGCCCGGAAATCAAAAGCTTCAAAGCTTGTCTTGAAGACATGCTGAGCGTCACGCGCCGCTCCCGCCTGTTGTTGCCGATCCCGTTCCCGGTCGCTTCTGCGATGGGCAAGATTTTTCAACTCTTCCCCTATGCCCCGCTGACGGCAGACCAGGTAGAACTTTTAAAGACCGACAATGTCGTTTCCGACACCGCAAAATCCGACGGACGGACACTGGAAGGTCTCGGCATCACACCGGCAACGCTTGCCTCTGTTCTGCCGACTTACCTCGACCGGTTTCGCGAACGCGGCCAATACGACGCGCACCGGCCGGCCTGACGGTCGCCATCCTGAAATTCAAATGGCGGGCTTCGGTCCGCCATTTTTCATTTGGACCCACCGCGCATGAGTGGATGTTCCGGGATAGCTGCAAAGGGTGATTGGTTCGCCAAAGCTTTCGATTGCCGCCTTTTTGCGCATGTCCTAGGCTTGTAACCAGCTGGGAGGCGCCCATCGTGTCAATTCTTACCAAAGTCACTTTGCTTTTTGTTGTTTTCGTGGACCTTCTCGGCCAGGGCCTCGTGTTTCCGATCATCAACAGCCTCATCATGGAACCTTCGACCTCGATGTTGCCGAAGGACACCTCGGATGCGGTTCGTCATTTCAACTACGGTCTGATCATCGGAGTCTTTTTTCTATGCTGGTTTTTTGGCGCGCCTTACATTTCCAAACTCTCAGATGTGATCGGACGGAAGAACGCCATTATCATCTGCCTGTTCGGCGCGCTTGGAGGCTACGCTTTGACGATCGTGGCCCTCTACCTCAACAGTTTCCTGCTGCTCATTCTCGGCCGTGCCATCACCGGCCTGACGGCCGGCAATCAGCCGATCGCCCAGGCGGCGATGATCGACGGCAGCGTCGACGACGAAGACCGAAACCGCAACATGGGCTACATCATCACAGGCGTCAGTTTCGGTCTGGTTGGTGGCCCTTTGATCGGCGGTTTTCTATCCGATCCGATCCTGATTGGCAGCATCGCCAGCATCAAACTGCCATTTTATGCCTGCTTCGTTCTGGTGGCGATCGCGATATTTCTGGTGGTCTTCGGCTTTGAAGACAAGGAAGACGCCATTGCGAAAAAACAGCCATTCGTGTTCCGCCCAGCCGAGATATTCGAGCTGTTGTGGCAAATCACCAAATACCCGAAGGTTATGCGGCTGACGTTTGTTTTCTTCTTCTTTCACATTGCCAACCTCTCCTTCTATATTTTTGTCGACAACTACCTGACCAGCCGCTTTGGATACGGCACCTTCGGCGGTTCCATGGTGATGCTGACAATCGGTGCCGCTCTTGCCTTTTCCAGCACGTTTCTTGTTGTGCCGGCACAAAAGCGGCTTAGCAAAGAAGCGATTTTGGGGATCACCTTCACTGTCTGGGCCCTTTCAGCGGCGGCGTTCGTTGCGTCTCCAGTGGCCATACTCACCTTCATTCCGGTGTTCTGTTTCTATTTTGTGTTCGGCATCGCCTACCCGACATTTCTCGGACTTTATTCGGCTGCGGTCGGTGACGAGGAGCAAGGCTGGGTGATGGGCGTTACAATCGCTGTGTTCACATTGGTCGCCGGCGTTATCTCCCTGATCGGGGGGGAACTCATCGGACTCGACCTGAACTTGCCTTTCTACGGCGTCATCATTGCCGCCATCCTTGCCCTGGCCGTCATGTTCCTTGCCTGGAACAAACCTGAAATCAAGGCGCTTACCAGAAGGTCCGGCGGCTGAAACTCAAGGTCAGCCGCCGAATTCCTCAGTGGTTCCAAAATTCTTCGCCCAGGCGGTCATGGTGCAATTCGCGATAGCCTGTTGTTGTGCGCACAAGGCCAATATCCCGCAATTCATCATGGTTCAGATGTGACAAAGCTTTGTGAGTTGCTCTGCGGCGGAAATAGCTGTTGAACTCAGCAGCAAATACACGAAGGGCGGAAAGCAGAAGACCGCGGCTATGCGCACGGCTGCGAAAAACGGTATCGATCTCAAGACTCATCTCACTTCTCCTAGGGGATTTGGAAGCCCCGCTTTTTGGGGACGAGACGAGAATGCCAAAGCAATCCTGACAACAGCGAGTCAGGTTTGATCCCGTTCTGTTCTCAGGTTATCATTTTTTTTGAGATGCATCTCTCCAGCCTGGATCAGGACCTCAATCCATGAACCCAATCGAACGTGCGCTCGGCATATTGCTGTTGCTGACCGGCGGCAAACTTGTCCCTGCCACGGCGCTTGCCGAGCGCTTTCAAGTTTCGCTTCGCACGATCTATCGTGACATCGACAGGCTGATTGCCCTCGGTGTCCCGGTTGACGCAGAACGTGGAGCGGAAGGCGGTTACCGCCTTGCAAGCGGCTACCTTCAGCCGCCAGTGGCGTTGACACGCAATGAAACAGCGGCCTTGCTGGCAGCCATGGCCCTTGTGCGCTCGAGCCGCACTGTGCCGCTGGCAGCCGAACTTGGTTCCGCGGAAAAGAAACTGCTCGCGTCACTGCCCAAATCCGTACACGGTCTCCTCAAGGACGCCGACAGGATCGTCGGCATCGAACCCATACCACCGGACATTTTTCATTCCGGGACCAAGGCGGAACCGACCGAGGACTGGCAAACGGCACTGGACGGCTTCATGGCCGGTATTTTGGACAGCAAACGCGTACGCTTTGAACACGTCAATCCGTCCCGGCGAACCGTCAAGTCGCATGATGTCGAACCCTTTGGCGTCATGTTCGACCGAGATCTTTGGTATCTGGCCGGTCGCTGTGTCGATACGGATCTGTTGAAAGTCTACCGGGCGGACAGAGTGCGCTCGCTAGAGGTCAGCGGGCTCTTTTTTCGACCCGACAAGGACTTTTCCATCAAGAGCCTCACAGGCGGTGCGTGGCTATCGCAGGCCATGCGCCGTTGGGAAAAGGAGGAAGACATCGCCGAGATCCTGATCACCCCGCATCAGGCCCGCAAGCTCAGTGCCGACTGGTATTACCGGCATGCGATCTTTACGCCTGCGGAGGACGGCAGAGTGCTGATCAGCATTCCGTCCACCGAAAGAGCAAGGATCCTGCCGCTGGTCCGTTGGCTGGGACCTGGTGCGGAGCTTCTCGGTCCGGAAAATCTGCGGCAGGAGCTGTCTGAGGAACTCGGCGTGCTGAAGTCGCTTTATGAACGATCCACGTTCGATAAATCAGCCTAGGAAATAAAGCCCTGCAAATCCGGCGAGACCGACACCGATACGCCACCAGGCGAACGGCGCAAACCCGTGCCGGGATACAAAGTCGAGAAGGCCCTTCACCACAAAAACCCCGGCAATGAACGACGCAACAAACCCGATCGTTATGATCACCGCATCATCCATCGAGAGCACATTCCGGTTCTTGTAAAGATCATAGGTGAACGCACCGGCCATGGTTGGCATGGCAAGGAAGAAAGAAAACTCTGCAGCCGATCTCTTGTCAGTCCCCATCAGCAGAGCGCCTGCGATTGTCGCACCGGAGCGGGAAACGCCCGGAACCATCGCAAGACATTGGCAAAAACCGATCTTGAGGCAAAGCGACAATGGATAGTCCATGACATTGGTGTAACGCGGGGATAACGGCAATCTGTCGATCCATAGAAGGATAACCCCGCCAATCAGCAAAGTGGAACAAATCAGGGCAGGCGTTTCGAACAACACTTCCTTGATGAAGCTGTGCAGCATGACGCCGATAACGGCAGCCGGAAGAAATGCGACCAGAATACCAAATACGAAGCGGCGGCTTGTCGGATCGCTCGGCAATGTAATAACCAGGTTCCACAAGCGGGCGAAATAGACCGACAATATGGCCAGGATCGCGCCCAGCTGGATCAAGACTTCAAAAGTCTTGCCCGTGCTTTCAAACCCAAGAAAGTGCCCAAGCAGCAGGATATGACCGGTGGACGAGACAGGAATGAACTCCGTCAACCCCTCAACAATCCCCAAAATGAGAGCGCTGACAATCGTTTGGCCATCCATTTTGTCACAGGTCTCCAAATGGCTTGCTACATTCCGGCCCGAACGGGTATGTCTCGCGACTCAGATTGCTATTCATTGCCGCCTGTTTGCCGGAGCAATTTCGTGCCGTCAAACCCTTGATAACCATATCCGGGCAAACTGGACGTTAACGCGATTTTCCCATTGGGCTTAGGGCTCGCACCCTAGTCTTGCCACAGTTCAGGCTCTAAACGCTTCAATGCTTACGCTCTACCACCACCCTTTCTCGCCGTCGTCCCGATTTGTGCGGCTCATCCTGGCCGAATACGGAGCAGCCTTCGAGGAGCATCACGTCGAGCCATGGGACAGGCCACAGCAACTCCTGATGCTGAATGCCGCCGGTACTGTTCCGGTGCTGGTGGAGAATGAAGGCCCCGCTATCTGTGGCCCGGGACCGATCATGGAATATCTCGACGAGACCCGGGGATATGCGGTTGCCGACAAGCGCCTGATGCCAGACCACCCCGAAGCAAGAGCTGAAACCAGGCGGCTGGTGGAATGGAGCCTTACCAAACTCGATGTTGAGGTTGTCGGCCATTTTGTGCGCGAACGTATCTACAAGCAGATCATGCCAAAGTCAGCTGGCGGCGGTGAACCCGATTCAGCAGCACTTCGCGTGGCGCGCGCAAACATCAACCATCATTTGAGGTATTTCGGCTATCTGGTCGCCTCCCGCCGCTGGATCGCAGGTGACCGTCTGTCCTTTGCCGATTTTGCGCTTGCTGCGGGGCTGTCCTGCGCCGATTATCTCGGGGAAGTCCCGTGGGGCGACGAGGAGGACATCAAGTCCTGGTATGCGCGGGTGAAGTCCCGCCCCAGCATGCGGCCACTCCTCGGCGAAAAGGTGCTCGGCATGCCGCCTGCTCCCACTTACGCGGACCTGGATTTTTAGACCGGCAGTTCGTTTGGTTTGGACACGAAAACTCAAAAAACTCTGTCTGCCTTCAGGGAAAAGGCAGACCAGCTCGGTTTCGATGCCGTGAACATAACCGCTGCCGACAGCATTCCCGAAGCCGGTGAAAGGCTGCGCCGTTTTCTGAAAAACGACTATCACGGAACAATGGCATGGATGGCCGACACGGCGGATCGCCGCGCGGCACCGCCTGCCCTTTGGTCTGATGTGAATTCGGTCATCATGCTTGCCATGAACTACGGCCCGGACGACGCGCAAGAGAACCATCCACTAGCTCATCTGGACGATCCGACCAAAGGTGGTATCTCGGTTTATGCCAGGCATCGCGACTATCATGACGTCATCAAGGGACGGCTGAAGGAGCTTGCAAGTTTTCTCGTGTCCAGAGCCGGCGGGGATGTCAAGGTTTTCGTCGACACGGCCCCGGTGATGGAAAAGCCGCTTGGTCAGGCCGCCGGTCTTGGCTGGCAAGGCAAACACACCAATCTGGTCTCGCGTGAACTCGGCTCCTGGTTTTTTCTCGGCTCGATCTTCACCACGCTCGTTTTGCCGCCGGATGGTGCAGAGATCGATCACTGCGGCTCGTGCCGGGCATGTCTCGACAGTTGTCCGACCGATGCCTTCCCCGCGCCCTACCAGCTCGACGCCCGGCGCTGCATCTCCTATCTGACGATCGAGCACGCAGGTCCCGTTCCGCATGAATTTCGCGAAGCCATGGGCAATCGTATCTATGGCTGTGATGACTGTCTGGCCGCCTGTCCCTGGAACAAGTTCGCCGGCGCGGCCAGGGAAGCCAAGCTCGTTGCGCGAGACGATCTCAAGAACCCGCAACTGGCCGACCTCCTCAAACTGGACGACGGCGCGTTTCGCAAACTGTTTTCGGGGTCGCCCATAAAGAGGATCGGGCGGAACCGGTTCATGCGGAATGTCCTGATCGCGGCGGGAAATTCAAAGACACCGGACCTCGTTCAAATCATTATGATTCTTCTGGACGATCCTAATCCGATTGTCCGGGGTGCCGCGGTATGGGCATTTCGCCGGCTCGGCCCAGATCACATTGTTGATAACCGGAAATCGAAGGCCTTGTCGTCGGAAATCGATGAAACCGTTCGCCAGGAATGGCTGAGTTGACCCGCTGAAAAGGCCGGACGTGATTCGACCTCGCCAAGAGAATGGTTCATAGTCATGGAATGGCCATGGACGTCTCCCTATATCGGGTCTGACCATCTCTTTCCCGGTCATTTCCGATCATCCGATTTGGAGCCAAAACATTGATTTCGCAAACTACGCTTCCGTCTTCCCGCCCATCTCTCCGAGCCCGTGTTCAGATCCTCAGCCTCACCACGGCTTTGGCTCTGGTGACGGGACCTGCCTTGGCGCAGGACAACGGAATAGCCGCCTTCAACGCCTATGTCGCGGGTCTGGCAGCGCTTGGGCTTGACGTTGAAAACGGATCCGTCAACTACGACGAGGGCAGTGACACGCTGACCCTGACCGACAGCAAACTTGTCTTTGCGGGTACAATTTCCGATTTGCCCTCGGACGACGGCGACGACACCACAACCCAGGACCTTGAATATTCTCTGTCCATGGAATCCGGCACCGTCACCATTACCGGTCTGACACATGATGCCGGCGCGTTCGCAGCCGATACCTGGATCTATTCCGACGACAGCGTTCTGATCGTCACCGGTTCGGTGGAAGGGGAAGGCCGCTTGCGTGCCGAAGGCCGTATGGCCGGAATCTCAGCGACCGGCTACAGCTTCACCATGCCCGAAATTCCGGCAGAGGATCCCAAGCGCCAGGCAAGCCGCTGGCTGCCGTTCCTCAAGGCAACCGTCCTGACCTCCTATGAGGAAGTCAAGGTCGACAGCACCGCCATGACATTCGAAGCCTATGCTGTCGAGGACGGTCAGGAAACGCCTGTGGTCACCGGAACCATGCAGATGGACGGGTATGTGATGGCCGATGCCAAAGACGGCTTCATCGGGTCCTACTCCATCGACAAGGTCACACAGAACCTGCAGACGCTCGACCCCGGCTCGGGCAACATGGTCAACCAGACCACCAGCCAGGGTAAGACCATTTACGAGAACATCGACGCGGCTTCGTTCGTTGATCTTTTTGATCCGGATGTTCCGGTGACCGGCGACGAAATTGTCATGATCGGTTCAGGGTCTGCCGTCGACTACGAAAATACCCAGGAAATTCTGCCGGGGATGACGCTCAAGATGAATATCGAGAGCGCAACAATGGGAGAAATGACGGTCACCAAACGTGATCATGATTTCCTCGCTGTTTTTGACGAACTGCTGGATACCAAGGAACCGTCTCCTGAAAAGATCATCACCAGCGTCTTTCAGCTTTATCGCTCGTTCGGCATCTCCGACGCCCGGGTCAGCGGTGTGTCCTTGAATGTGCCTTCTCCGGACACGGATGGCGGCTTTGACGTCAACATCAAGGAAATGGCGATGACCAACGTCAATTCCGATGGCATTGGCGAGATGATGATTGTCGGAGTGGATGCTCCGGAACTGCCGGAAGGCGCTTCAGTCAAACTCGACTGGGCTGCGATCGGCGACATCGAGTTCGCCGAATATACGCCGATGAAGGCCATGATCAGCACACTGATGGCCGACCCGGACTACGGCGAAAACAATCCGCTGGAAGTTGCCCGCGCCTTCATCCCGCGTTCCTTCGGCTATGAAGTGCAGGGACTGGATGTCAACGTTCCTGATGAAGGGCGCATACAGATCGGTAAAACCGAATTCAAAGCGTCCACCACCGTACCGCCGATCCCGACGAGCCTGTTCTTTAAGAGCGACGGTATCCGCGCCCCAATCAGCGCCGTCGATGACAAGGACGTTGAGGAGATGCTTCGAGCACTCGGGCTCGAAGAGATTGTCTGGTCCGATGAAACCCGGCTCTACTGGGACGAATCCACTCTTGAGCTTCGCCTTGAGCGCTTGATGGTGAACGTTGAAGGTGTCGGGAGTGCCGAAGCATCGGCCCGATTTGCAAACGTCCCGAAAGCCTTGTTTGAAGATCCGGAAGGTCAGGGCCAGATGGCAGCCATCACGGCGCAGTTCGTCGATGCATCGCTCGTATTCAACGATGCCGGCATTACGGCCAAGGGTCTGAAGCATATCGCGGATGCTGAAGGAATTCCGGAAGACGTCTTCCGTGAGGCCCTGGTTGCTCAGGCCGCTGAAGCGACCAGACCGATCCAGAACGAGACCTTCACAAACATGGTCAGTGAAGCGGTTTCGAAGTTCCTTGAGAACCCAGGCGAATTGAAGGTCACGCTCGCACCGGCCAACCCGGTGCCGCTTGCGCAAATTCTCGGCAGCATGGCCGCACCTCAAACGATCCCTGACCTGTTGAATGTCAACGTTACCGCGAATTGACCGGAAGACTTTCAACTGACAAACAAAGGGCGGCCAAGCGGCCGCCCTTTTCCATTCTGAATTCCACTTGTCTAACCTGTTCAATCGGCCTGCACGTCGAAGATCGACGTTTTCCAACAGCACCTGTTTGCGAACCGTGAGACAGAAATTTCAAAAATTCTGCGGCAGGTAGTCGGCTCCGGTCACATAGTTATAGCCGTCGAGCACAAGCCCGAAGACAGTGTTCACCTCTTCTGACGATTGCGGCGTGAAAATCAGGACGAATCCCTGCCAGCCGGGACGCTGATTTGCCCATGGGTGCATGGTTGCCCAGCCGGCACGGACAGCCTCTTGTGCCCTATCCGGGGGCAAAGAGGCATGAAGACTGCCGTCCGGGTGCAGATGGGCAAACTCCCGTCCTCCAACGATTGCCTGAGGGCGAGCCAATTTTACATCCTCATTCAGCCAAAACCCTTTGGCGCCAGGCAACGAAATGACGGTGGCGCGCAGTTCCACGCCGGGGATTTTCGCGACCCTTTCAAGCAGACGATCCGACAATTCGGGAACTGCTTGAGCTCCGATCTGGATATGCGGAACAGAACTTGTTGTCCGCGGCACCTCGCCTTTACGTTGTGGAAGGCGGTCCTCGCCAGCACGCGCAGTTTCAAAAAACAGCCCCGCAAGAAGCAGGATCGCGACTGCGCAACTTGTTCTGCCAAATCCGTTTTTCATTCGATTGCAGTCCATTTCGATCTCGGGATCGATCTGCTGGGTTTGCATCAGCTCCGGCCAAGCGCTCACTGAAAACAGCCGGAAATCTCTTAGGTTCGCAGCAAAGGCACTGTGCCGCCGTCGTCTAGTCACTCTCACGGAATTTCTCATGGCATGCCTTGCATGAGCCGCCAATCGCTCCGATGTTGCTTCGGACACCTTCGACGCCGCTGCCGGCCGCTTCACTCATCGCCGTTGCAGCCACAATCAACTGTTTGCCGATTTCAGCGCTTTCGGGGTAAGTCGTCCAGGCCTCTACCTTGGCCCGTGTTTGTCCGGGAAGTGCCGTGCTGTCAGACCCTTGCGGCCAAGCGGACCCGTTGTTCATTGAGGCGAGGATCCTGATGTTTTCAGCCGCAGTCGTTGCAGCATCAGCGTTGTAGTCCGCTTCGCCTTTCGCCATTGCTGCCAATTGCCCCAGGTTCCAGGCGTAAAGGGACATGACCGCTTTGCGCGCCTTGATGGCATTGTCGAATTCTCCCGCAGCGCTTGCCACGCTGCCTCCCAGGGCAACAGCAACACCCAGCGAACAAATCAACTTCAAACCATAGGTCATCATGCTACCCTTCTCTGTGCGATTTTGAACACTTTCAATTTTCCATTTTCGCAAACTGAGGTAAATTCGGAAAAATCAAACACAAAGGTGTGCGAAAATGCACAGACTTCGCTGGGATGATCTGCAGTTCCTTCATGCTGTAGCGGAACACGGTTCTCTTTCAGCTGCTTCGCGCGCCCTGGGCGTGAACCACGCAACAGTCCTGCGCAGGATCGCGTTGTTGGAAGCTGCAAATGGGGTTCAGCTATTTGATCGCAGCAGCGATGGATACCGGCTTCGTCCTGAAGGAAGAGCGCTTCTTGCTTCTCTCAAGCTGATGGAGCACGCCTCAGCACGCATTCAGCGGAGTCTTGTTCTGACATCCAAGGGTATTGAAGGTACCTTCCGGCTTTCAACAACTGACGCGATCGCCTGTCTTCGATTGCCGCGATACCTGACCGCGCTGCGTGCAACGCATCCCAATACGCATATAGAAATCGATGTCTCAAACGACCCGATTGATATGTCGTTGTCCGGTGCGGAGTTGCTCATCAGGCCAGGCTCAGAACTTCCAGCTGAACTCAGTGGACTACACGCCGGAACGGTGGGTTTTGGAATTTTCGGAACTGCCGGCTATCTGGAAAAAAATGCGGGGCGTGAAGCGGGCGAGTACAAATGGCTCGGCGTTTCACCGACATTCGCCCAGTCTACTGCCGGGGAATGGCAAGCTGCCAATAATCAAACACGGTTCGACTTTTCAGCTGACAGCTTCCTCGCACTCGCAAGCCTTGCCGCCGAGGGTCTGGGGCTTGCCATGCTACCTGTTTTTGTAGGCAACAAAACGCCTCAGCTCGTCAGAGTGTCTGAGTTTTCACGCGGCCCCGTCGCCGATATCTGGGTCGCAACTCACAAGGAGTTTCGACAACAAACGCATATTGAAGCGCTGCTGGAGTTCTTTGCAAAAGCCATCCGAACCGATGCGGAACTGAATTGAAATTCAGCATCGCATCAACAGTTCCGGGCGTGTAGCCTGCACCTCCAGCCAACGATTGGCTAGAGTGCGCGCACCGCTATTCGGCAGCTTCTTGATGTTGTGCCGGACCGATACGCGCCGCACAGAATTTGAATTCGGGAATCTTTCCAAACGGGTCAAGCTGCGGGTTGGTCAGGAAGTTGGCCGGCGCTTCAAAGAAACAAAATGGTACGAACAGCATCCCTGCTGATACGTCCCGATCAGCACGCAAAGTCAGCGTGATTGCCCCACGGCGCGTCTCGACGGTCACCTGCTGCCCAATGTCCAATCCTGCCAGTTTGATGTCGCGGGGGTTCATGGAAACCACGGGCTCAGGCTCGATCGCGTCGAGAACCGCCGCCCGCCGGGTCATGGCGCCCGTGTGCCAATGCTCCAGCATTCGGCCCGTCGTCAGCACCAGCGGGAAATCGTCATCGGGCAATTCGTCCGGCGGCACCAGATCGGTTGGAACGATTTTTCCGCGTCCGTCAGCCGTTGGGAAAGACTGTCCGAACAGGATTTCGTTGCCAGGCACATCAGGCGCATCTGCGGGATAGGTCACCGTGCCTTCGCGCTCAAGCCGCTCCCAGGAAATGTTCTTGAGCGAGGCCATGTGCGAGCGCATTTCCTCGTAGATGGCCGGAACCCCGTCGTAGGACCAGTCAAGTCCGAGCCGATTGGCTATGTCGATCAGGATTGTCCAGTCTTCACGCGCTTCACCCGGCATTGGAACACAAGGTCGACCGATCTGCACCTGGCGGTTGGTGTTGGTGTAGGTACCGAGCTTTTCCGCATGTGCGGATGCGGGCAAAATGACATCAGCGTGCCAGGCGGTTTCGGTCAGGAAAATGTCCTGAACCACAAGATGCTTCAGGCTTGCAAGCGCTTTGCGGGCATGACTTTGATCGGGATCCGACATTGCAGGATTTTCGCCCTGGATATACATCGCCTCGATGCCACCAGAGAGAATGTCATTCATGATCTCAACGACTGTCAAACCCCTGACGGGATCCAACGTGCGTCCCCAGGCATCTTCGAATTCCGACCGGATATCCGCACTCTCCACGGACCGGTAGTCCGGGAAAACCATCGGGATCAGGCCAGCATCCGAGGCCCCTTGAACGTTGTTCTGTCCTCGCAAGGGATGCAAGCCGGTACCTTTCCGGCCGATCTGTCCTGTGGTCAGCGCCATGGCAATCAGGCAACGGACGTTGTCTGTTCCGTGAACATGTTGCGAAACGCCCATTCCCCAGTAGATGATCGATTTGGCGCTGGTTGCATAGAGGCGCGCAACGTCACGAAGAGTATCGGCCTCGATACCACAGACAGGCTCCATAGCCTCGGGCGTGAAGTCTCGGATTTTTTCCTTCAGCGTTTCGAAGCCGTCAACGTGAGCTGCGATGTACTGACTGTCGTATAGTTCCTCTGTGATGATCACGTTGAGGATCGCATTCAGCATCGCGACATCCGTACCCGGTTTGAACTTCAAACCGTAGTCAGCGTGCCGCATGAGGCCCTGGCCGCGTGGGTCCATGACGATAAGTTTTGTACCGTTCTTGGCGGCCTGCTTGATATAGGTTGCCGCGACAGGATGGTTTTGTTCCGGCCTTGCACCGATGACGATCATGCAATCGGCATCTTCCGCGGCGTTGAAAGGCGCTGTGACGGCACCGGAACCGATCCCTTCCATGAGCGCTGCCACCGATGATGCGTGGCAAAGTCGCGTGCAATGGTCAACGTTGTTGGTCTGAAAGCCCTGCCGGATCAGTTTCTGGAACAGGTAAGCTTCTTCATTCGAGCCCTTGGCGGACCCGAAACCGGCAACACCTGCACCGCCCTTTGCCTCGAAGCTTGCCTTGAGGCCACCGGCAGCCTTTTCAAGGGCTTCTTCCCAGGTTGCTTCACGGAAGAAATCGAGATGGTTCTCGAGCGTCATGGAGATGTCGCCGCGCTTGGGCGCATCGTCCCGGCGGATAAGCGGCTTGGTAAGACGCTCCGGGCTGGAGACATAGTCAAAGCCGAAACGACCCTTGACGCAGAGCCTGTTCTCGTTGGCTGGTCCGTTGCGACCTTCAACACTGACAATCCGGCCATCGGCGACCGAGACCGACGTCAGGCAACCCACACCGCAGAACGGACAAACACTGTCGACCGTTTCTTCCGCGAAAATCTCGCGTTTGGTCGCCGTTTCGTCCAGGAGGCTTTTTTCCATCAAGGCCCCGGTTGGGCACGCGGAAACGCATTCACCGCAGGCGACACAGGTGGAGATGCCCATCGGATCGGCGAGATCGAACACCGGCATTGTGTGAGATCCGCGGTCAGCCATCCCGATCACGTCATTGACCTGCACTTCGCGGCAGGCCCTTTCACACAGATTGCATGCGATGCAGGCGTCGAGATTGACTGCGATTGCGGGGTGCGAAACGTCCTGATCCGGCTTGGCGCCGGCTGCGAACCTGCTGGTGGAAACACCAATGGCATCCGACCACTTCCAGAAATCACTTTGCGGGTCGGGATGATTGTCGCGACCCGGCTGATCGGAGGCAAGAAGCTCAAACACCATTTCGCGCGCCTTTGAGGCACGCTCGGTCTCAGTGTTGACAACCATTCCTTCTGCGGGTGTGCGGATGCAAGAAGCCGCGAGCACTCGTTCGCCTTCGATATCCACCATGCATGCACGGCAATTGCCGTCGGAGCGGTAGCCCGGCGCATCCTTGTGGCACAGATGCGGGATGGCGACACCTTCGCGCTTGGCAACCTGCCAGATGGTTTCACCGTCTTCCGCCGTTACGGTCTTGCCGTCGAGAGAGAATGTGACCTGGTTCATTTGTCAAACTCCTCAGGGAAGAATTTAAGCACCGACGCGACCGGATTGCTGGCCGCCTGGCCGAGACCGCAGATCGATGCAGTGCGCATGACTTCATCAAGGTCCGCAATCTTGCCTTTGTCCCAATCTTCATCCGAAAGCAGCTGCTCCATCTTTTCGGTTCCGGAGCGGCACGGCGTACATTGGCCGCAACTTTCGTGCTTGAAGAAACGCATCAGGTTCAGCGCGACATCGCGCATATCGTCCTGATCGGAGAAGACCACGATTGCATGACTTCCGATAAAGCAACCGTGCTTGTCGAGCGTGCCGAAATCCAGAGGTTCATCGGCAAGCGACGCCGGTAGAATACCACCTGAAGCGCCGCCCGGCAGATATCCTTTGAAGATGTGCCCCTCTTCCATGCCGCCGGAAAATTCTTCCAGCAGCTCGTTCATTGTAATACCGGCGGGCGCGAGCTTGACACCCGGGTCGCGAACTCGGCCTGAGACTGAGAAGGACCGGAAGCCCTTTTTGTCCCGCCGTCCCTGCGACGCAAACCAGTCGGGCCCCTTTTCGATAATGTCCCGAATCCAATAGAGCGTCTCGACATTGTGATTCAGTGTCGGTCGACCGAAGAGGCCAACCTGCGCGATGAAAGGTGGACGGTGGCGCGGAAGGCCACGCTTGCCTTCGATGGACTCGATCATCGCACTTTCTTCACCGCAAATATATGCACCGGCACCGCGTCTCAACTCGATCCCGATTGTGGTGATGATGCCAGCGTCGTTCAGTGCAGCAATTTCCGTCTTCAGAATTTCAAGAACTGCCGGATACTCATCGCGCATATAGAGATAGACGCGATCCGCTGATATCGCGTGTGCTGCGATCAGGGCACCTTCCAGAAGTCGATGGGGATCGCGTTCAAGATGATGACGATCCTTGAACGTACCCGGTTCGCCTTCGTCACCATTGATCGTCAGATATTTCGGTCCGGGCAGATCGTTGACGATTTTCCACTTCGTGCCCGTCGGAAATCCAGCACCGCCGAGCCCTCGGAGGCCCGCTTCGAGAGCCTTGTCGGCAATAGCGGCGGCATCAAGGTCACCGGCCCGAACGCGGTCCAGCAATTTGTAACCACCTTGTGCACGGTATTCCTCGAGACCGACATAGTCGGAAATTTCAGGTGACGTTTCACCTTCGAAGAGGGCCGAGCGGACGGAAATCTCGGTGGCGTTGTCAACGGCGCGCTTGCCGACCTGCACGGCGGGTGCGCCCGCACATCGGCCGATACACGGAACTTTTTGTACTCGGACCTTTGACGGATCCAACCCGCTTTCAAGGACGCCGGCAAGTGCCTCCGCCCCTTTGAGAGAGCATGCAACGCTGTCGCAGACGCGAATGGTCAAGGCAGCAGGTTTGGTTTCGCCTTCCCGGACGATATCGAAATGATGATAGAAGCTGGCGACTTCATAGATCTCGGCCTGGGAGAGCCGCATTTCTTCAGCCAATGCACGCAAATGACGGGCCTCCAGGCAGCCAAAAGCATCCTGGATTTTGTGAAGGTGCTCGATGAGCAGATCGGGGCGGCGCGGTTCGTCGCCCAGCAGTGTCTGGACTTCGCTCAAGGCCGCATCTTCCAACTGACGCCCTTTTGGCTGGGACGGCTTCCGTGAAAGCCCCTTGCCGAAAGACATTGGCGTTCCTCCCAAGTGTTCCGCAGCATACCGGCTCAACCGGGTGTGTGCTTCAGGATATGTCGGTTACGTCCTGAAATTTCAAATCCGCGAGGCGGTTTTGCTTCAAAACGTCTCAATTCGGCGGGATGTTAGCGAGGCGTCTATGGCCTGTCTGTTTCAAAAACGTCAAACGAACTTCAATTGCTGACGCTTTGACGATGACTTCATCGCATGCTCAGCACAATTTTAGTCACAGCTGATTTCGCCTCGCCCCTGCAGGACGCGGTTCACGAAGGTCTCTGTCCTTTCAAGTGAACGGCCGGATCGACCGGAGACTATTCAGTTGGTCAAATGTGAGAATGCCGCAACGACGCGTTCATAGACCGGGCGCTTGAACGGAACAATCAGACCGGGAAGCCGCGCTGCATGTTCCCAGCGCCAACTGCTGAATTCCGCTGAATGTCCGTCCGGAGGTGTCAGAATGTTGATTTCCTCGTCGCCCCCTTCGAAACGATAAGCCACCCAACGCTGCGCCTGACCTCTGTACTTGCCCTTCCGGCTCCGTTGAACCACTTCCGGAGGATAGTCATAGGAAAACCATTCCGGTGCTTCTTCAAGCAGGCTGATCGTCGTGACGGAGGTTTCCTCAAAGAGCTCACGCCGGGCGGCCTGTTCCGGGGTTTCGCCCTTGTCGATCCCGCCCTGAGGCATTTGCCACGAGAATTCATAGTTTGCGGAACTTCCGCCATCGTCGCGGCTGCCTATCCAGACCATGCCGTCCTTGTTGATCAGCATGATACCAACGCAAGGGCGGTAGGGAAAGCCTCCGGAGGGTTCTGGAAAACCGGGGCCAAGTTCAATCTTTGTCACGAAATCACCTATTGGAAACACACATTACTCGCGCAGCAATCAGATCGGACCCTGGTAATCAGGTTCCATGCCTGCAAAACGCTCTATCGATCAATGGTCGCGCTGATCGGCACCAACTGCAAACCGCGTTGTTCCAGGTCCCGCACCCACTCTTTGAGCTGGCGGACAGTGACAGGAAGTGCGGATCCGGATGCCACGGCGACGCCCCGCGCGCGCGCAATACTTTCAAGCTGAAGCAGCTTGGCATCGATGTGATCGTCCCGCGGGACTTCGTCCAGAACAACGTCGACACCGCTATAGGGTATGCGCTGATCACCCGCCACCTGAGGTGCCAGGCTGCGCGAAGACGATCCGTTGTCGACAAACATCAGACCACGGGACTTAAGCTTCTCCATGAGATAGTCCATGGAGGGCTTTGTGGATGTGAAACGCGCACCCATTTCCGGAATAATGCCGACGTAGTTGGTTGCGCGGGTCAAGAGGTAGGCCAACCGGTCCATCATTTCCGCAGGTTTCAGACTGACCAGCAGCGTGTGGGGGCCAGGATCGTTGTCCGGGAAATCAAACGGCTCCAGCGGCAATTGAAGCAAGAGCTCATGCCCTCTGCTGCGCGACTGCTGCATCCACAGGTCAAGGTCATCGCCGTAAGGGGCCATGGCAAAAGTTATGTCCGCCGGAAGGCTGTCGATCGCGTTTTGCGTTCCTGTTTCGCTAAGACCCATGCCGTTCAACACAATTGCGATTTTCGGGATCGACGTGAATTCGCTCACCACGGGACGTGAATAAGCATCTAGCGGCCGCACTCCGGCATCGCTGATCTTGGGAAGGAAACCGTAATCGGTTCGTTCAAAAACCCGGTTGTCCGGATTGATATTGAGGTTCGCAACCGGAGCATCATGGCTCAGTCCATCCGGGCGTTCGATCATCTGATAACGCGGACCGAGGAGATCCTCGCTCGTTTCAGGCCTCAGATTGGGGCCGAGATCGCCGGTAAGTCCCGGTCGGATTTCGACAACTTCGATATCGTGAGACGTGACACCCTCGACGACCGCGTCAAGCGGCAGGAGTGCGACAGGCTCCCCCCCAATGGGATCGTCCACCACAGCGACCCAAACCACAATGGTCGTTACCGCAACACTGAGGATACCCACACCGATAAGGCCAAACGGCAGCTTCACGAGCCGCCGTTTGCCCATGCCTAAGGGAGCTGTGAGATCTTCGCTCGACATACCGTCCTGAGCCCGTTGACCGGGTCTGGCTGAGACTCGCACCAGCTACCGGCGTCATCATTGTTGTTTTGATACGCAGAACGAAACGGAGGGCACGCGCTGGCTTGCCAGCGCGTGTTACTTATTAGTTTTTGACGGCGGCGCTGTCTGAGACAGGCGGGAAAGCGCTGTCTACCTGAACGCCGCGCAGGAGATCCAGCGCAAGTTTCAGCTGTGTGTCGTCTTCCGGATCTGCCGGCACATAAGCCTGACTGCCGCTTTCTTCTTCGCCGTCGGCTTCCAGGTGACCACGCAAACCGGCCTCACCCTTGGTGTCGACGCGGCCTACCAGCTCTTCCGGCAGTTCCTGTAGAGCTTCAATGTCCGGGACGATGCCCTTTGCCTGGATCGAGTTGCCGGACGGCGTGTAGTAACGGGCCGTCGTCAGGCGGATTGCGCCATTGGCACCAAGCGGGATGATGGTCTGCACTGACCCTTTGCCGAAGGAGCGGGTGCCAAGAATAGTGGCGCGACGGTGATCCTGAAGCGCACCTGCCACGATCTCGGATGCAGATGCGGAGCCACCGTTCACCAGAATGATCACAGGCTTGCCGGTGGTCAGATCGCCGGCACGCGCATTGTAGCGCTGTGTTTCATCTGCTTCACGGCCACGTGTAGAGACAATTTCACCACGGTCAAGGAACGCGTCGGAAACAGCGATCGCCTGGTCCAGCAATCCGCCCGGATTGTTGCGCAAATCGATGACGAAGCCTTTCAGCTTGTCCTCACCAATGCTTTCAGACATCTGCTCGATGCCCTTCTTCAAACCGTCGAATGTTTGCTCGTTGAATTGCGTGACGCGCACATAACCGACATCGTCTTCTTCGCGCCAGCGAACGGAGCGAATGCGGATGACATCACGTGTGATTGTGATGTCGAACGGTTCAGCGGCACCTTTCCGGCGGATCGTCACAACGATATCGGTGTTGACCGGCCCGCGCATTTTTTCGACTGCCTCGTTCAAGGTCAGTCCCTGAACCTGCTCGCCGTCGATATAGGTGATCAGGTCACCGGCAAGAACACCTGCTTTGGCGGCCGGCGTCTCATCGATCGGCGACACCACTTTCACGAGACCTTCTTCCATCGTGACTTCGATGCCAAGGCCACCGAATTCACCGCGGGTCTGCACCTGCATGTCCCGGAAGCTTTTCGGAGACATGTAGCTGGAGTGCGGGTCGAGTGAAGTGAGCATCCCATTGATGGCGCTTTCGATCAGCTGCGCATCGTCAGGCACTTCCACATAGTCCGAGCGCACTCTTTCGAAAACGTCACCGAACAGATTGAGCTGCCGATATGTGTCCGTCGCGGCCGCATTGGCCGCCACTGAAACGTTCAGCGGCATCTGGGACATGGTCGTGACTGCCACAGCACCCATCAGAGCGCCGACAACCAGCAAGGAAGCTTTCCGTATCATCCGCGAGCCTTTTCCTCTTCTGTGCGCGCCCACCAGGGTTTGGGGTCTATCGCACGGCCGTCTTTTCGAAATTCAACATATAGGATCGGTTGGGTCGAACCCAAGCCGAAAGTCGAAGCGCTCGCCCATTGGGTTGCGCCCATCACACCAACCGGTTCCCCGGTCAAAACAAACTGCCCCAATTCCGCATCTATCCGGTCCATCCCGGCCAGGAGCACATGGTAGCCATCACCTGTATTCAGGATCAAGAGCTGTCCGAAAGATCGGAACGGACCTGAATAAACAACCCAACCGTCTGCAGGTGAGGTTACATTAGAGCCCGGCCTTGTGGCGATAGATTGACCTTCGGTCTCCCCACCAAAATCATCTTCTTCACCGAAATCCTTCAACATCGTGCCGACGACCGGTTGCGGCAACTGACCGACAGCATCATCAAATGCGATTGCCGGCGCAAGTCGGCCAGGGTCAGAGAACGGATCAAATTTCCGCGAATCCTGTTGTTTTGCTTCCAAAGCGGCCTGACGCGACTTTTCCGCTGCCTCGCGCGCGCTCTCGATTTCGGCTTCCAGGCTTGCGATCAGTTCCTGCAAGGACCCGGCTTTGTTTGCCAGTTCTTCCGCACGCCTTTGTTCTTCTTCCAGAACGCGCACCGATTTTTGATGCTCCTGCCGCTTTGCGCTCAGCAACAATTCCAGACGCGATCTTTCTTCAGCCAGTCGCATGGCGTCACCGCGCAGGCGGTTCTTTTCATCCGCAATAACCGTCTTCAGCCGATGCAATTCTTCAAGGTCGGCGGCAAGTGCCTCGGTTTCGACCTTCAGTTCGGGCATAACGGCGTTCAACAATATCGCGCTACGCACAGCAGAAAGAGCATCGCTCGGCCGCACGGCAAGCGCAGGCGGAGGCCGTTTGCCAATTCGCTGCAAGGCCGCAAGAACCTCAGCCAGGATATCCCGCCGCGCAATCAACGACAGCCGGACCGCGTCTTCGTTCTCGCCGAGCGCACGCAACCGGCGTTCCGTCGCCGTCAACTCGGTTTCGAGCCCTTTGATCGTATCGGAGGTGCTGATGATTTTTGCATTCAGCGTTTCACGATCCCGATCAAGCGCCCTGATTTCGCGCGCAATGGCGGCCTGCCTATCAGTTGAGACGCCAATGTCACGAGAGAGTGCAGCCAGTTCCTGCTCGCGCTGTTTCTTTCGCTCCAGAGCTGCGTTCACTTCCGGGGCGAGTTCGGTCTGCTCCTGCGAACTTTCGTCCACGCTTTCCGTCGCCAGCCCGTTTGCGGGCAGCGCCAGTGTAGCCGCAAGCAGGCAGCTCAAGAGCGGTCGCTTGACTATCCGCATCTCAAGTCCAGGTCTCGCAATACTGATGCGATCCGGTAACAACCTGCCTAAGCTCCCAAAAGGTTATCTTATTCAGCGATACACAGTCTGCGTTAACGAACCGTTTACCCTAATAAAGAGTTCACTAACGGCACCTTCCACCGGTATATCGCGTAACCTTGTTTGTCCGGTAATCGTTGAGCGATAATCGCCGAATGCGGCGAGATACGGGCAGAAGCCAAGATTTCCGCCATTTCGAACGCTCGGCAATGCCCGCCGAACCCGGCGGCATGGAATCCGTACTCCCCAATTTAGGTCCTAACCGCCAAAATGGCGATAAACGATATCCTGTGGATCAGGTCGCGGTGCTTGAATGTCCAGTGTGGCACCCATGCGCATTGCAAGACTGGCGGAGCGTTTGTTTTCAGGGTCCATATAACTCACCAAACCCGGCAGACAGCGCTGATTTTTCGCCCAGTCGCGAAAAGCACATGCGGCTTCAAACGCAATTCCCCGGCCTTCCGCGTGCGCATAAACGAACCAGCCAAGCTCATGTTCGGGAAAGAGTGGTCCGTTATTGATACCAACCTGGCCCAGACACTCACCCGTATGACTGTCGTCGATCATTAGTGCACCGTGATCCATCAGCTGCCACTGGGCGACATCCTGACAGAACAGCCCCCAGGCATTAAAGCGGTCGAACGGTCCACCCATGAACCGGGATCGATCAGACAGCATCAATTGCTCGTAGTTCGGCCAATCGTCCATTTTCATCGCGCGCAACGTCAAACGCTCGGTGGTCAGAATTGGTGGCATATTGCCCAAACTCCTGAAAGACATGTGCGGCTCAAATCCGATGATAGGGATGTCCGGCCTGTATGGTTATGGCCCGGTAAATCTGCTCTGCAAGCAGGATCCGTGCGATCTGGTGCGGCCAAGTCATGGCACCCAGTGCCAGTTTCAGGTCTGCCCGGTTCAGAAGCTCCTGACCATGCCCGTCAGCTCCACCAACTGCAAAGACAACTTCTGAAATGCCCTCGTTCTTCCAGTCTTCAAGCTTTTGACTGAAAGCCGGACTGGACAGGTTCTTGCCATGCTCATCGAGAACAATCAGACGGGCACGCGGCGGCAGCGATTGCTGGATGACCTTTGCCTCTTCTGCCTTGCGGTCTTCGGGCCGCTGCGCGCGGCTTTCGGGAAATTCTGAGAGAGAGAGCCCGGTAATACCCAGACTTCGTCCGGATTTGCGAGCACGGTCCAGATATCGGTCCAAAAGGTCTTTGTCCGCACCGGCCTTCATCCGGCCAATGCAGGAAAGCGTAAAGCGCATAAATTCCTCGCCGGAACCAAGTTTCCGGTTAAAACCTCATCGGCATTGGGAAGTCCAGGCTCAACAGCGGGTCAAGTCAGGACTTCATATCCGTATGTCAGCCGATATATTGCGGCGCGTCGTCCGACTCCGGCGCCCACATCTTCTCCAAATTGTAGAAGCTGCGCACTTCCGGACGGAAAATGTGAACTATCACATCGCCCGCATCAATCAGCACCCAATCGCATGTCGTCTGGCCTTCAACCGTTGAGGTGCGTGCGCCAGCCGATTTCAGGTCCTTGAGCAGATGATCCGCGATCGCACCCACATGTCGATGAGAGCGTCCGGACACGATCACCATGTGATCTGCCAGGGAGCTTTTTCCTGCGATGTCTAGAGTAACGACGTCCTCAGCTTTGGAATCGTCAAGACTGGTGAGGACCGTATCGAGGAGGTCTGCCGCAAGATCTTTGCTTACGGAAGCCTTCAGAGGAGTGGACATGGTTGCCCGCTCACTGTCAAAGGTCATGGTCAGATGTAGTGCCTTTCGCCGTTTGTCCGCCTTGTTCCCAACGTCGTCACGAACCGATAGTGTCGGCTTCGTACGTCACCCGTTTTGGAGACAGGGCCGGTTGACCGTACCTCGGCCGCGTTCATCGCGACCGACCCTATAATACCGCTTCCCTTTTGGCATTTTCAAGACAAGCTGGTTTTCTTGGCAGAATTGCCAGTCACACTCCGATTTTCGTCAACCTCAGATCCGTGGATGAAGTCCGGTCGAGAGGCGAATGCAAGAAGGTCCAGACCGGTGGCTGCAAGTCCGGAAGCATTGCGGCTTGCTCCTCCGGAAGTCTATATTTTTCAAAGGCTTTTGCCATCGGTGCGGACATCATGGATAACGAAGCACCGGGCCGGTCAACCACCGCGATTGGAACAGAACCAACGATTGCACGCCAGTCCTGCCAGTGATGAAAGCTTGCAAGATTGTCAGCACCCATGACCCAAACGAATCGTACTGACGGCCTCATCACCCTTAGCGACATGACGGTTTTGGCCGTGTAGGGAGATCCAAGCACCTTTTCAAAAGCAGTCACTTTCATGCGCGGATGATCCGCAAGCGCCCTTGTCTCACGAAGCCGCAAATCAAGCGGTGCCAGATCTGAATGGCTCTTTAGAGGGTTTCCTGGCGTCACCAGCCACCAGATCTGATCAAGACCGAGCCTTTTCAATGCGGTGATCGCAACCAAACGGTGCCCTGAATGGGGAGGGTTGAAGGATCCACCGAATATGCCGATGCGATTGCCGGCTTCGACGTGAGGCAACTTCAACCACGTCCAGTCGAGTTCTGAGACCGGATTTCCTTCACTCATGCGCAAAGTCTCATGGGCGGGTCTGACCCGTACCACGAACCTTGTATTTGAAGCTGGTGAGTTGCTCGACGCCAACCGGGCCCCGCGCGTGCATGCGGCCTGTCGCAATGCCAATTTCAGCGCCCATGCCGAACTCGCCACCGTCAGCAAATTGCGTCGAGGCGTTGTGCAGAACAATCGCGGAATCAACTTCGCTCTGGAAACGGTCCGCGGCGGCCTGATCTTCAGACAGGATACAATCGGTGTGGCTGGACCCATACCGGTTGATATGAGACATCGCCGCATCCAGATCCGGCACAACCCTTACCGACAGGATTTTGTCCAGATATTCAGTCGACCAGTCTTCTTCACTGACCGGCACGACACCTTCGCAAATGTCACGCACCCGGTCGTCGCCTCGAATTTCGCACCCTTTTTCCTGAAGTGCCTTGACGATCTGAGGCATTTGGCTGTTTGCGACACCTTCATGCACCAGAAGCGTCTCTAGCGAACCGCAGATGCCGGTGCGGCGCAGCTTTGAATTGACGACTATGTCCAGCGATTTCTCAAGATCCGCCGATTTGTCGAGAAAGATGTGAACAAGGCCTTCCAGATGAGCGAAGACCGGTACCCGCGCTTCGGTCTGCACACGCTCAACCAGGCTTCGGCCGCCGCGCGGAACAATCACATCAAGGTTGCCACCAAGACCGCGCAACATCTCACCGACAGCGGCCCGATCAGTGACCGGCACGATCTGGATCGAATCTTCCGGCAGTCCTGCGGCGGAAAGACCCTTTTGCAGTGCTGCGTGGATGGCCCTGTTGGAGTGAATCGTGTCCGAACCACCACGAAGAACCACAGCATTTCCGGCTTTCAGACAAAGTGCGCCGGCGTCGGCCGTCACATTGGGACGGCTTTCATAAATGACGCCAATCACACCAAGAGGCGTGCGAACCCGTTCGATCTTCAGCCCGTTGGGCCGCTCCCATGCCGCCATGACGCTGCCCACCGGATCGTCGAGTGCAACGATGTCTTCCAGCGCGGCGGCAATGGCCTCGATGCGCTCGAGTGTCAGTGTACCGCGATCGAGAAACGCCGCCGTTTGACCATTTGCTGTCATGGCGTCGACATCCAGCTTGTTGCCGACGAGAATGTCTGGCGCAGCCTGCCGAACTGCCACTGCCATTTTGCGCAGCGCATCGTTTTTCTGATCAGCTGGTGCGGTCGCCAGGACATGCCCGGCGGTGCGGGCACGCTGCCCGATCTCCGCCATCAGATCCTCAGTCGTCATTGCTTCGACCGCTTCCAACATTCTTCCAAACTCCCAAATTGCGGTTTCCAGACCGCCCGTTTTGTGACTTTTTAGCCTGTTCCGTGCAAAAAGACATCATCCAGCACAAGATCATCTCGGTGGATCATTTCCGCACGGCCCGGGTATCCGACAATAGCTTCGATCTCGCGGCTGTTTCGTCCAGCAATCAGTCTTGCTTCATCCGCGTCATATGCGATCAGCCCACGGCCAATGATGCGCCCCTGCAGTGTCTCAACGATTACGGCATCCCCGCGCGTAAAAGCACCCGACACGGATGAAACACCCGCGGGCAGCAGGCTTTTGCCGGATTTCATCGCCTGAACCGCACCTTCATCCAACGTAATCCGTCCACGTGGCTCCAGGTGCCCCCCGATCCAGGCCTTGCGGGCGCTTGCGGGTGAACCAAGAGCCGGGAACCATGTTCCCCGCCCGCCGTCAGCCAAGCGCTTCAATGGATTGAGTTCCTTGCCGGACGTAATGATCATTGTGGTTCCGGCCGCCGTCGCGATCTTGCCCGCATCGATTTTGGTCTTCATTCCCCCTCGGGAGAGTTCTGATCCGGCACTGCCCGCCATGGCCTCGATCTCGCGGGTAATACGCGGCACTTCCGGCAGGAAGACAGCGTCAGGATCTTCATTTGGTGGCGCGGTATAGAGCCCGTCGATATCTGACAAGAGCACGAGACAATCGGCGCTGGCCATGGTGGCAACGCGTGCGGCCAACCTGTCATTGTCGCCATATCGAATTTCCGAGGTCGCGACAGAATCATTCTCGTTGACGATCGGTACAGCTCCCATCTTCAGCAGCATGCCGATGGTGGCGCGCGCGTTCAGGTACCGCCTGCGCTCCTCCGTGTCGCCGAGCGTCAACAGGATCTGTCCAGCTTTTTTACCATGCATGCCGAGTGCATCTGCATAGGCCTGCGCAAGCGCAATTTGTCCAGCAGCCGCAGCTGCCTGGCTTTCTTCAAGCTTCAATGGCCCCGTCGGCAACCCTAGGACACCACGGCCAAGCGCAATCGAGCCTGAAGAGACGATCAGGACGTCTGCGCCTGCATCGGACAATGACACAATGTCTGACACAAGCGCGTCGAGCCACGCCCGTTTCAACTCGCCCTGATCAACCAGCAGGGCGGACCCGATCTTGACGACGATCCGATTGAAGGATTTCAGGCTTCTGGACATCAGGGGTGCCAGCCCTCCTGTTCAGGCGAAGGCACCTGATTGGCGGCATCTTCCTTGTCCTTGTCGATTGCACGCACGATCATGCGCAAGGCCCGATCGACATTCTGGCCGCTTGCTGATGACAGCACCAATGGCTTTTGGCCACAGGCAGCCTCCAGGCTCGCCGACCTTTCTGTAATCAGGTCTTCCGTAAGCGCGTCGCATTTCGACAAGGCGACGATCTCCGGCTTGTCCATGAGCCCTGCGCCATATGCCTCAAGTTCACCGCGCACGACACGGTAAGCCTCACCGGGGTCATCTTCACCCGACCCGTCAACGAGGTGCAACAGAACCCGCGTGCGTTCGACATGGCCAAGAAACCGGTCCCCAAGGCCCGTGCCTTCATGCGCACCTTCGATCAGGCCCGGAATATCTGCCATTGCAAAACTGTGCCCATCTATCTGGACGATGCCGAGATTGGGATGAAGGGTGGTGAACGGATAGTCGGCGATTTTCGGCTTGGCGGCCGAGACTGTAGCCAGGAAAGTGGATTTTCCGGCATTCGGCAGACCGACCAGCCCTGCATCTGCAATCAGCTTGAGACGCAGCCAGATCCATTTCTCCTCGCCTTCCAGACCGGGATTTGCGCGGCGCGGTGCCTGGTTTACGGACGATTTGAAATGCGCATTGCCGAAGCCGCCATTGCCACCCTTCATCAGAAGAACACGCTGGCCCAGCTCAGTCAGGTCGGCGATCAGCGTTTCGTTGTCCTCTTCAAGGATCTGGGTGCCGACCGGCACTTTCAGGACAACGTCATCACCATGGGCACCTGTCCGGTTACGGCCCATGCCATGAATGCCCGTCCCGGCTTTGAAATGCTGTTTGTAGCGATAGTCGATCAGGGTATTGAGACCATCAACACACTCAACGATCACGTCGCCGCCCTTTCCGCCGTCTCCGCCGTCAGGACCTCCATATTCGATATATTTCTCACGGCGAAACGACACGCAGCCGGCTCCGCCGTTTCCGGAACGCACATAAATCTTGGCCTGATCGAGGAATTTCATTTTCTTCTCTTTGTTCTTGTCCTGCTGTCAGGCCCTGGTCCTGTGGCGGTCAGTGGCCGTTCAGAAATTCGGTTCGAGTGACTTCCGTTCGAAGTGCCGGCACGAAGCTGCCGCGCGAAACGCTTTCACAATCAATTTGCGCAACTCTGCGAAAGCCGAGTTTTTCCAGCACTTTCAGCGAACCGGAATTCTCAATCATGGCTTCACCGGCCAAAAGATCGTGCGCCGTATTTTGGAACAGCCAGGTCACGGCGGCCTTGACCGCTTCACTCATAAACCCGTTGCCCCAATAGGAGCGCCCAAGCCAATAGCCGATCTTCGGGGTCTCCTGCAACGTCTTGAAGCCGATCGCCCCGATCATTTGGCCGTCATGGTCAATATGAAACCCCAATTCGTCGGCGGTTGCCGCGTCTCGCCAGCGCTCTACGGACCGGGCAAGATAGGTCTTTCCGGCCTCCAGGTCGTAGGGATAGGGAACACGCGAAAGCATTTTGACGACTTCATAGTCGCCAAGCAGTTCGGCACAGCGTTCCAGATCGTCCGGCTCAGGCGACCGCAACTCAAGCCGACTTGTCTTAAGACTAATCGCGCTCATGACTTCTCCCGCTTATCCGCTTGTAGGTTTCCGGTTCCAGTTTCATGCGTGTGGCCGGGAGCGTTTCTCCCCGCGACTTGATTG
The DNA here is from genome assembly GCF_947499295.1 of uncultured Roseibium sp. GTDB lineage: Bacteria > Pseudomonadota > Alphaproteobacteria > Rhizobiales > Stappiaceae > Roseibium. The sequence continues at coordinate 47,529 of NZ_CANMNP010000018.1, read as the reverse complement.
AAAGACGATAAGGCCCGATCTCAGCGAAACCGAGCTTGGTGAGAACGTTGAGCGACGCCCTGTTTTCATCGAGTGCTCCGCTCAAAACCGGTTCACCTGACGAGCAGTCAAAATGCCAGACCAATACCGCCTTGCCCGCCTCAGTCATGAGGCCCTGGCCCCAATATCTTCTGGCAAGCCAGTAGCCGAACTCAGGCGTTCCGTCTGGTTTTCCGCAAGACACGACGCCGATCAGACCCTCGCCCTTGTCGATGGCGAATGCCCGCTCCCCATCCCGTCCCTCTGCCGCGGTTTGCCCATACCAGTCGCGCGCATCGGAAAGCGCATAGGGATGCGGCACAGTCGTGAGCATCTTGGCGACATCATAGTCGTCAATCAGACGGACAATATCCGTCAGGTCCTGCTCCAGAACCGGGCGCAACGAAAGACGTCCGGTTCTAATTTCCGGCAGTTTCACGCCGCTTCCTTCCGTGCCTCGAAATCGGCTCGCGCCAGACGAACAACGACATTGGAGACCCGCCTGTCGAGTGCTCTGGAGAACCGCTCTGTCATACTGTAGGGCTTGAAACCCATCTTGCGCAGAAGTCCGCGAGACCGGAAATTGTCCTCAAACGCGCGCGCAGCGATGGCCTCCGTCCGGTAGCTGGTGAACGCCCAGTCAATCACCGCTTCCACCGCTTCACTGGCATACCCATGTCCCTGGAACGCGCGACCGATCCAATAACCGATGGTCGGCAGGTCGGGCAGGTCTTCCAGATCTCCCGGAGCCTCAACGGCGGCAACACCAATAAAGACGCCACCCAGCGTGATCGCGAAAACGGCTTCCGTCTTCAGCGGATCCTTGCCGACGACCGTTTTCAGGAAGGCTTCTGCCGAGCCTTCCTCGTAGGGCCAGGCAAAGGAGCTGATCCAGCGGGCAACAGCAAAATCCTTGCCGCCCAGCTCCACAATTGCATCTGCGTCCGACATGGCAATCGGTCTCAGAACCAGTCGTCGCGTCTTCAGTTCCTGCAGTCCAGTCATCGTCCCTGCCCCCATCCTTTCAAAGACTTCCAAACGGTGCGTTCCAGCGTGTAGCGCTCAATCGGCACGGAACCACCGGCGCCAATCGACCGGATCATCGCCTGATCCCTGAACTGGAACCCGGATTTGATCAGGACCCGGCGGGATGCCGGATTGGTGACCCTGCAGGAGCCCTGCAGTTCATTGATGTCGTGATAGGTAAAGGCATGATCGACCAGAGCATGCACGGCCTCGGTCGCCAGTCCCCGACCCCAGAAGGGCTCACCCAGCCAATAGCCGATGTGGACCGGGCCTTCCGAGTCCACGGGTGCATATTTGGCAACACCGACCAACCGGCCTGTGCTTTTCAGCCGGATCGCAAACAGAGCGGACTTGTCACGCACCCGGTCCGCCTGCTTCACAAGCGCACGGGCGTTTTCAATCGTATATGGATGAGGCATCGCGGCCAGGTTCGCCGCGACGGTCTTGTTGTTGGCCAAAAACACAAGGTCGGCCAGATCGTCCATTCGCGGTTTGTCGAGCCGCACATGAACCGCTTCCTGCGGCAACGGGGCCGCAACCAAACAGCTTTCGTCTAACAGTCCATCACTTTCAACAACCATCTTTTCCTCCAGTCAGAACAAATCAAGGGGGAGATGGCGCCCCATCTCCCCCTTGGATCTTCGACTGGTCTTTGGTTGCTGACCTGTCTCGAATTGCCGGGGTCTTGTGGGACGCCGGCGCTTCGAAAATTCACGTCGGCTTTACTCCGCAGCTTCCGCCACCGGGACCACATTGATGTAGGTTCGTTTGTTGGCTTTCGCCTGAAACTCAACCTTGCCTTCCACGGTCGCGAAAATGGTATGGTCCTTGCCCATGCCCACGCCGTTGCCCGGGTGCCACTGAGTGCCACGCTGACGAGCGATAATGTTGCCGGGAATCACAGCTTCCCCGCCGTATTTTTTGATGCCAAGACGGCGGCCAGCTGAGTCGCGGCCGTTGCGGGATGAACCGCCTGCCTTTTTATGTGCCATCGTTAGAACTCCTCGTTCTTCGAATACTTCTAGTCAGTCTCTAAGGAAGCGGCGGCTCAGTTGCCATCCAGTTCCTTGGCCTGATCAACCCAGTTGTCGCGTTCGATACGGCCTTTGAAGTTCAAGACCTCATCGACGCGGGCGATGTCTTCCGCTGAGAAGTTGACGATCTGCTCATAGGTGGTGATGCCCAGAGCGTTCAGTTTCTTCTCAAGGACCGGGCCGACGCCAGAGATCTTCTTCAGATCGTCCTTGCCTTCCGGTGCGGTGAAGAGCGGCTCAACAGCTGCGTCTTCTTTTTTCTCGGCAGCCTTGGCTTCTTCAGCTTTCGGCTCTTCGGTTTTATTCGGCGCTGCCTTTTTCGGCGCAGCCTTTTTGGCCGGTTTTGCACCACCTGTCAGGATGTCGGTCACCTTTACAAGGGTGAAGGACTGACGGTGGCCGTTGCGGCGGCGGGAATTCTGACGCCGGCGCTTCTTGAAAATAATAATCTTGCGGCCGCGGCCCTGCTCGACCACTTCTGCAACTACGCTGGCACCTTCAACGGTCGGCGCGCCAACGGTTGTGTCGGTGTCGTTGCCAACCATGAGCACTTCATCAAAGGTGACGGTGCTGCCGGCTTCGGCTTCAAGTTTTTCGACCTTCAGGAGGTCATCTGCGGCAACAGTATACTGTTTGCCACCGGTTTTGATCACTGCGAACATGTCTCGCACGTCCTTCTTTTCGTTTTTGACATGCCGTCCAAGATCCTGTTGGACCGTTGATCCGGCTGCATTCAGGTCGACCTCAGGCGCCAGTCTCCCCGCAAGCGGTTGACAGGTCTTTGTGACGGGTTTCGCTTAAAGCTTGATTGCCCGGCAGGCCTAGAACGACAAAGAAAACCCGAAAAAGCGAACCTTTTCGAGCCCGCGCAATATAATCGGCGCGCCGAGGATGTCAAACGGAAATACGGTCGAGAGCTGCTAAAAAGCGCAGCGGAATGAATCGCTTGGCGCAAGTGAGGCGACTTTCTTCTGGCAAGTCAATTGATAGGCTTCAATTCATCCGATCCCGCACAAAGCTCGCTCATGGTGCTTGAGTGTCTTGAGCCGGATCCACCCATGTCAAGAACGGGCTGAAAATGGGCCAAACCCTCCACATCCGCGCGCCGGTTCCGATCAGTTTCCGATGATATCGACAATCGGGTTGAAGAACTGAATTCCGGACTTGCGGGTCGCCCGTAGCTTGTCTATGTTCCGCGCCACTTGAGACCCGTTTATCTCAAAGTGCCGCGGAGAGGTGCCGGAGTGGTTGAACGGGGCGGTCTCGAAAACCGTTGAGCGCGCAAGCGTTCCGGGGGTTCGAATCCCCCTCTCTCCGCCATTTTCCAGAAAAAGATAGTGTTTCAGACCCCGAGTTTGGGTGATCAGAGGACCGATTCTTTAAGTTAAAAGTATAAAATTCTGGTTTGGCCATAGGCGTATGCCGGGCTTTCTTCTGCCGCTCATTGAATGGCTGCAATGCAGACAAAGCCGTCATTCCTAGTTCGGATACGAGGTTCCGCTATTCGTTTTCCGATATCGTCTGCCTGTCAAAAATCTGCCAGAACTTCGCCAATTGTGCCGGGAAGTTCTGGCATCGCTAATTTATTGATCTTGCATGACTTAAAGATCATGCTGATCTCGGAACACCTTACGTTGTCAGCCCGCGAGAGCGACAGCATCCTTGCCAGCCGGAATACGGAGTGGGCTGTTTGAATCTGTAACAGCGTTCCAGATTGCTTCGACAACACTTTTCGGCTTCGTAAGCTCTTTGCCGCTCGGTTCTCCGAATGCTTGCATGATTTGAGCGACGAAATCCTTATAGTCTTCGGGCGTATCGCTGGATTGCGCCATCAATGAAATCGCGTTCTTCCCGAAACTCGTAGTCGGTGCTTGCCCAGGCAACACGATGTGAGAGCGAATTCCGAGTGGAGCGAGTTCGAGAGCAAGGCATTCGGTAAAGGCGTTCACAGCGGCTTTGCTGGCAGTGTAAACTGACGCAATTGGCAAAGGCTTGAGCGTCACACTTGATGACACATTGACGATGACACCTGCACCTCTGGCTCGCATTTGAGGCAGCACACCGCGGACCATTTCCATTAAACCGAATGTGTTGGTTTCAAAGATACGTCGCAGATTTTCGTCCGATGTGCCCTCGAAGGGGGAAAGCCAACCCACGCCAGCGTTGTTGACCAACGCGTCGATCTCGCCGGTGGCTTCGATGGCGCTGTCGATGCTGGCCTTGTCAGAAACATCCAGCGGCAAAATCCGCAATTGGTCTGAACTCGGCAGCAGTGCCGTGTCGGGCTTTCTCATGGTCGCGATGACCGACCATCCGTTTTCCAGAAAATAGCGCGCGGTATCCAGCCCGAAACCCGAGGAACATCCTGTGATCAAAACTGTACTCATAGCAGTCTCTCCTCTTTATTGACTGCTTTTAGGTAGTTTGGATAAATTGGATTATATATAGCTTGTTATCCAATTTTTGTTATTAAGAGTCCGAACTGATCGACCCGTTCTCAGAAATTATCTCGCTTTTGCGGCCGCAGGCATCGCATTCGAAACTGTCTCATGCTTCGGGGCCGTTTCGTGTGCGCCGCGATGATGTGAGCGAAGCATTTTATTCTGCGGTTCTTTACGGCAGTGCCTCTTTGGAGGTCGCCGAAGAAGACACGGTCGAGTTAAACGCAGGGGACTTCATCCTGATCCCTGCAGCCAAATCTTTCACCATGTCCAGCCTCGACCCTAAACCGCCATATGGTCTGGTGAGCCAGCCTGTTGAGGGTGAAGACGGGGTATTCAGAGTGGGACAATTGAAGGGCGAGCCAGAAGTTCAACTGCTGATCGGACATTGTACGTTCGACAGCCCGGATGCAGACTTATTGGTTTCTCTTTTGCCGGGCTTGATCGTGGTGCGGGGTGAAGGACGTTTGGCCACCCTGACCGAGCTCGTGCGGGATGAAGCGCGTGCGAACAGACCTGCGCGAGATGTCATTGTAGAGTATTTGTTACAAGTGCTTTTGATTGAAGCTATTCGATCTGGCTCGGACTCTGGTGCGTCCACTGGCCTGTTACGAGGTTTGGCCGATTTGCGCATCGCGCCTCCATTAAGAGCGATGCACTCAAACCCTGCCCATAATTGGACGGTCCCAGAACTTGCCAAGGAAGCAGGTCTGTCGCGCTCAGCGTTCTTTAGCCGTTTCGAGCGGATCATGGGGGTTTCTCCGATGGCATACCTGCAGAATTGGCGTATGACCATGGCAAAGAACATGCTGCGCTCGGGAGGGCATAGCATCGCGGAGATTTCAGCGAAGACGGGCTATGGATCATCAAGTGCGTTCAGCACCGCGTTTACCCGTTGCGTAGGATCTCCGCCTGCGCGTTTTGCAAAGTCGATTGCGGGCGATAAAGGCACATTTCCGATCTTCTAGCCTATTCGGATGATCGACTATGGCAGAGAATTGGCGCGCCTTGGTCTCGTTGGTCGCGGCAAACATGCGACCCCACCCTCATGCAATTGAGGAACGAACTCATTTAGATGACGATGCCTCCAAAGCTGCCGTTCGAAGAAGTTGCAGCATTTTGAAATTTGGGCTCGAGACAGTCATTTAATTTTCGGGGGCTACTCAATAGTCCACTCAGGCGATTCCATCTTGGCACGGGTTTGGCCCACACCAAAATCAGGCAGGGAATTCAACATCGTTTCCTAAGTTTCTAGCTCTTTGAAAAGATCACCGAAAAGGTTCGGACTTTCCACCTCTCTCCGCTCTCCGCCATTTTCCAGAATGCTCTGGCGTTTCCGGTACACATAGCAGCACCAGATCAAAGATTTCTCGTTTTTCAAAGCCCATTTTCTGGCGTTCAATGTAACCATCAGGCGCATGCTGGGAGACTTTCATCATCAGACACCCGTGACTTCGTTGCGGATAAAATGGCCGGTTGTTCTAGGCACATGGACATCCGCGTTCATCTTCCGCCTAATACTCCGGCTCTCAACAGCACATTCGGTGTCTTGAGGTTCCCTGAGGCCGTTCCTATATTCGGCAGAGACACAAGATCCGGTAGAGATACGAGCAACTGGAAAAAGACGATGGACCGCACGCTCACCACTTGAAACCAGAGGTTTGCAACCGTGAGCATCATCCATGTCTGCTATCGTTATCGCCAACCTGAGTTGGCACACTCCTGACAACACATCCCTTTTCGACAATTTGAATCTGACGTTCGAACCGGTCCGAACGGGACTTGTTGGTCGAAACGGTACAGGCAAGACGACCCTCTTGCGTCTGATCGCCGGCGAAATCGCTGCCTTGACTGGGAAGATCACAACACCGCCGTCGGTCGGTTTCCTGCGTCAGGATCCTGTACAGCACCCCGACGAGACGCTGGCCGATCTATTCGGCGTTCGCGATCAACTCACCCTTCTGGACCGTGCGGAACGGGGTGAGGCAACGGCAGAAGATTTGGCAGACATTGACTGGACACTGGAAGCCCGGCTGGAAGCAGCCCTCTTAAACTTGGGGCTCGAACAGCCTATCGACCTGCCGATCCGCTCCCTCTCCGGAGGTCAGCGCACGAGCGCGGGTTTGGCCGCGCTTATGTTTGCTGAGCCGGATGTGCTCTTGCTGGACGAGCCAACCAACCATCTCGACCGAGCCGGACGCCGCAGCGTGATCGACGCACTGCGGGCGTGGAACGGATGCGTGGTTGTCGCCAGCCATGATCGGGAATTGCTGGGGGCGATGGACGCAATCGTCGAGCTCTCTCGTCTAGGAGCACGCAGCTACGGCGGAAACTACGACACGTATCGCCAGATGAAAGCCGCCGAATTTGCACGTACCGAAGCCGAACTTGCGCGGGCAGAAAAGGCCATCTCCCAAACGCAAGCGCGCGCGCAGCTGGCTTTGGAGCGCAAGGCCCGTACCGACCGGCAAGGCAAGCAACTCCGCGCGTCCGGCAGCCAATCCAAGCTTATTTTGAATGCAGCGAAAGAACGAAGCCAGTCTTCAGGCAATGCTGCAGCACGTCTTAGACGCCGCCAGACCCAGGCAGCCGGTGATGCTTTGGAAGCGGCGCAGAAGTCCGTCGAGATCTTGCAGCCGCTCAAGATGGACATTCCTCCTTCCGGACTTGTTGCCGGTCGTGATGTGCTGCGCGTTGATGACCTATGCTTCCGCTATTCGGGCAAGGCCCCTCTGCTTCAGGATGTATCCTTTGCGATTCGCGGACCGGAACGTGTCGCGATCGAAGGCAGGAATGGGTCGGGCAAATCGACGTTGCTTGCGTGCGTCCACGGCAACCTTCAGCCACAAAGCGGATCTGTCTCGGTTCATGTTCCAATGGCGCTTTTGGATCAGGACCTTAGCTCGCTGAAACCGGAAGAGACCGTACGGGACGCCTTTGCGCGGCTCGACCCGGAGGCCGGCGAGAATGATCGAAGGGCGGTCCTGGCGCGATTTCTGTTTCGAGGAGATGACGCAAAGCAGAAGGTCGGTGCTCTCAGCGGCGGACAGCGCTTGCGCGCTGGCCTGGCCTGCACGCTCGGACATTGCAGGCCGCGCCAGCTCCTGTTGCTGGATGAGCCGAGCAACCATCTCGACATCGAGGCGATCGAAGTACTTGAAGCGGCATTGACCGACTACGATGGCGCAATCCTGGTTGTCAGCCATGATGAGGCCTTTCTGCAGAACATTGGGGTGGAACGAACGCTTTCCCTTTGACGCCAAAATTCCGCGTTTACCTGGCGATCAAGTCTGGTTTTTATTGATCGGTCTCAAGCCGGAACTTGAGGAATTTTGCGCCATCATACTCAACCTCGCCGACACACCGCGCTCCAATTCTTTTAAGTGCCCCCAGGTTCTTGCGGGTTGGTGGCAAAAGAAATGTCACAAACGGGATGCGTTTGTCGGCTATGGCAAACTCCAGTGCCTTTTTCGAAATACGAGTCCCCAGACCAAAGGCGTCGGGCTTCAGAACCAATCCGAAGTCCCACTCATCACCCTCTTTCTGAAAACCTCCCCACCCGACATAGCGACCGTCTGACAAAATCGCCCAGTGGCCGAGCCCGTCGCGAGCCCAGCACTCTTCCTTTTGCGCGACAAACTTCGCCACGGCTGCCGTGTCCCATTCAAATGTCAAAAGCGGCATGTGTTCCGCGACCCTTGGGTCAGACATGTGAGCTTCAATTTCGGTAGACTCAATTTCCGGCAGCCGCGTAAAAACGATTTTGTGTTTCAAGGTAAGTTCCTTTGGCAGTCATTTGATGGATTACCGGTGTTCTGCCCGAGCGACGAACAGCGCAGTCTCAAGGTGACCAATTTCATTCACTCATATGTGGTGGACGGGCACAATTTGCAGAGCCAGCCCGTCGAACGTCTGTCAAAAAATAGCAGCGAAAGTGAAACGCTATTTTTTTTCCATCTGCCCGTAGCTGGAATTGTCGCGTGGCCAACAAGGCGCTCTCAGTCTCATCGCATCAATGTCTACATTGGAACGACATCCAACCAACAGTCATTTTTGGCGGGCGTGTGCCAGCGCAAGTGACCACCGCGGGGCCCAGATCGCAATTGAGCCTGAGTGTGTGTTGCTCTACTGATTAGGCAGCCAGCTCGTTGCACGAGAACTTCCGGAAAGGCAAACACAGCATGATTGCATACGTCACTGTCGGTGCTGACGACATTGCCCGGGCAAAACAGTTCTACTGCGCGTTCCTGCCCGCCCTTGATTACGAACTGGAGGAAAGTCCCGAAGGCCTGAGCTTTGCGCTGCCTGTCAAACCGGGGCAGGCTGCCGCTCAACCGGAATTTTACGTCAAACCTCCCTTTGATGGAAAACTGGCATCCGCAGGGAACGGCGCCATGATAGCCTTTGAAGCTCATAGTCAAAAGCAGGTTCGTGAGCTTCACTCCGCAGCACTTGCCGCAGGCGGTGTTGACGAAGGCCAACCGGGCTTCCGTGCCTCTTACGGACCCCGTTTTTATGTCGGCTACCTGCGCGATCCGCAAGGCAACAAGATTGCACTGTTCTCCAGCAATCCGGACGAGCCCGGACGGGACTGATCGCAGCATGGCCTCTTGGGCTCGAATTTCGTAGAGATGCCATTCAAGTTGGTCCAGACTTTGTTCCGAAAGGTCCAACCCAATTGAAACGCCTTAAATTCGCCAGGCCCCTAGGTGCTCAATCTTCTTTTGCGTAGCAGACGGCCTGGAGTTTGTTGCCGTCAGGATCTCGAACATAAGCAGCGTAGTAGTTTTCTCCATAGTGTGGACGCCTGCCGGGTTCGCCGGCACTGCTTCCACCCTCGCTTAGCGCGGTTTGGTGGAAGGTTCTGACTGCGTCCCTAGTGTCAGCGACGAACGCAACATGAGTGCCATTTCCCCAGGTGGCTGGTTGACCATCTTCGGGCGGATAAAGATAAATGGTTGGCATGCCGCCTTTTTCATAGGCCGGTGGTTTCCCAGGTGGCTTGGGCAAGCGTTCGAAACCAAGGGCACCAAGAACCTTGTCGTAGAAACGACCAGCACGTTCAATATCGTTGGTGCCGAGCGTAATATGGCTGATCACTGACATTGCTATTTCTCCTGATTGATAAGAGAATAAAACAAGAACAAACTCAGCACAATGGCTCTGCTTTCTACCGGAAAACAAAAGGCGCTACGGGTTCAAGAACGTTCGCCGTCCTGTTTCCCGGTACCGTCACCTGGATCGGTTTCCGCCACCGAGCGGCAGACAGCCCGCTCCGCCGGACCCTGCCATCTGCGCAGGTTCGCGTTTGGATCGATACCGGCCGTTGCCAGGGCACGGGCGGCGATCTGGCGGACAAGATCGTCCAGATCCGTCAATCCGGCATAGAAGGGTGGTACCGTTGGCGAGACGATCGCTCCCATGCGCGTCACCTTCAGCATGGCTTCCAGGTGACCTTCATGAAGTGGCGCTTCACGAGCCAAAAGGACAAGAGGCCGTCGCTCCTTCAGTGTGACATCCGCAGCGCGGCACAAAAGCCCCTCGCCAGTTCCATAGGCGACCGAGGCGAGACTTCGCATGGAACATGGCGCCACCAGCATGGCGTTCACTGAGAACGAACCACTGGCGAGAGGTGCGAAAAGGTCTGTCTGCGGATACTCCACCGTTGCCAATGCGCCGATCTGCTCGCGGCCATCAGGGCCCAGTTCGTGCTCGATGGTGTGTTCTGCCCCGCGCGTCACAATGACATGCCGCTCAACTTGGAGGTCGGCCAACATGCGCAGCATTTCGAGCGCAATTGCAGCGCCCGACGCCCCGGATATGCCGACAATGACGCGTCTGGATGAGGTCATAGCCTTGAAGCTTCCACTTTTTCAGCCGGTTTCAGTTTGCCGAAAAGGCCTTCTGCACGCGCTGCGACATCCCGGGGCATCACCAGTTTCTTCGAAAAGGGCCGTGCGGTTTCCGAACCGATCTTGATGGTTGCATCCATGCCGAGTTTACCGCCCAGGCCCTCACGCGGACTTGCAAAATCAAGCTGGTCAACCGGCGTGGAACTGAGGACAAGAAGGTCGCGTTCCGGGTCGGACCGGGTTGCGACAGCCCACATGACCTCGTCCCAGTTTCGAATATCGATATCATCGTCGACCACAATGACATATTTGGTCATGGAAAATTGCGGCAGCAACGACCAGAAGCCCATCATCGCGCGGCGTGCCTGTCCCGGATATGACTTGTCGATCTTGAGAATGGCAAACCTGTAGGAGCAGGTCGCTGGCGGCAGAAAAACATCCTGTATTTCCGGCAAGGCCTGCTGCAGGATTGGCCGAAAGAGATCTGTCATGGCGTCGCCGATGACCGAAGGTTCGTCGGGTGCGCGTCCCGTGAAGGTCGACAGATAAACCGCGTTGTCCCGCATGCGGAGCACCTTCAGATGAAAGACTGGATATTCGGCAGGGTCGTTGTAGTAACCGGTGTGATCACCGAATGGCCCTTCAAGCGCGGTCTCCTCGGGGCGGATCTCACCTTCCAGTATGATTTCCGCACCTTCGGGAACATGCATTTGAATGCGGTTGCAGGGCGAGAGACGCGCGGGCCTGCCGTTGAAAATACCAGCAAGCGCCAGTTCGCTGATATTGCCCGGAGCAGGTATCACGGCCGCCAGAAGTGTCGCCGGATCGCAACCGATGACGACTGCAACGGGCATCGACTGGCCCTTGCCCTGCCATTGCCGGTAATGCTGCGCCCCGCCGCGAAACGGTAACCAGCGTACTATGGCGCGTTGTCCATCCAGAATCTGCATTCGGTATATGCCGAGATTGTAGAGCCTTGGATCGTCCACTCCGGGTGGCCTTGTGATAACCAGTCCCCAGGTGATCAAAGGTCCGGCGTCTTCTGGCCAGCAGGTCTGAACGGGAAGGCACTTAAGATCCGGTGCAACGTCATGCAGATCCCTGGATGCAGCAATTTTTTTCGGACGGGTGTTCCAGCCGGCTTTGGCCACAGGAAACAGTTTTGGAAGATCACGCAGGGACGCGGGAGTTTCGGGCGCGCGCAATGCGGCCAGAAACTGTCCAAGCTCTGGCAATTGATCGGGATGGATGCCAAGACCGTTGGCGACCCTTTTCCGCGTCCCGAAGATGTTCACGAGCAGGGATGCGGCAAATTGCACCTGCGACCCGTTTCTGGGGGCCTTCAGCAGCAATGCCGGTCCACTGTCACGGATGACCCGCTGGTGTATAGCTGTCGCCTCAAGATGGATATCAACTGGCTCGGAAAGATGTTTCAACTCCTCTTCAGAAGCCAAAAACGTCATAAATTCCGATAGGTTATGAAATTTCGGCAAGTCACGGCCGGACATTGTATCGCTTTGCTATCAATGGTGATTTCAAGCATTCAGCACCGACGCTCATGCCCTCATTCAAGACGCCCGATTGTCCTGACCGGGCCGGATTGAACCTTGATCTTTGTCAAGTCATTCAGGCAATTGCGCGAACTACATTCGGCGCTGAAAGTGAGACCTCATATGCCGACCACCGCACCTGCCCTCAGCTTGCCACCCCTGATTTCAACATTGATCGCTCCCTTGCCGAAAACGCCGATGGAGGTTCTTCTGACGCGGTTCACGAGGCGCCTCGTGGCACGTCGACCGGAGCTGCTGCAGCGGCTGGGTGCGGTTGTCAAAGTACCGATCGCAATTGTTCCAGATGATATGCCACACGCATTTCTTCTGTCTTTGGACAATGACAAATCCAGCGTCGAAATCTGCGACAAGGACCAAATCACGCGCGCCAAGGCTGTCGTCAGGGCTCCCTTTCTGGTTCTTTTGGGACTGCTTGACGGCACATATGACGCCGACGCCCTGTTTTTCACGCGGGACCTTAAAATAGAAGGCAGAACCGAGCATGTGCTGGCGCTGCGCAACACGCTGGAAGAGGCCGATCTGACACCTGGAGAATTCTTCGGTCTCAGCGGACGACCGGCGCAGTGGATGAACGGGTTCAGCGGAACGCTACTCGACAAGGCCAAAAGACTGGCCGGTAACGGAAGCCGGAACGCCAACTCAATGGAACAGGACGGCCAGCGGTGAGCAAGGAAGAAAAGCAGATGGAGCTCGTCTGTCCGGCCGGAACACCAGCCGCCCTGCGAGCGGCGGCGGACGCAGGCGCCGATGCCATCTATTGCGGATTTGCCAATGAGACGAATGCCCGAAATTTTCCAGGCCTGAACTTCTCACCAACAGAGCTTGCCGACGGTGTTGCCTATGCGCACGCAAAAGGTGCCAAGGTGCTTGTCGCAATCAATACCTTTGCCAGAGCAGGAAGTATCGGTCTCTGGCGTCAGGCGGTGGATGACGCTGCAGCATGTAACGCCGATGCAATTATAGCCGCCGATCTCGCGGTGCTTGAACATGCGGCGGAAAAACACCCGGATCGACGGCTTCATCTCTCGGTTCAGGCAGCAGCAAATTCACCGGAAGCAATCCGATTTTACTCCGATACGTTCGGGGTAAAGCGCGTGGTGCTGCCACGTGTTTTCTCAGTTCCGGAAATCGCGGCCCTCAATCGGGAAATCGACGTCGAAACCGAGGTGTTCGTCTTTGGTGGGCTTTGCGTCATGACCGAGGGGCGCTGTTCGCTTTCCTCCTATGCAACTGGAAAGTCGCCCAATCTGACCGGGGTCTGCTCGCCACCCGATCATGTTGACTATCGGGAAGACAACGCAGGCCGGCTCTTGGCCCAGCTCGGCGGTTTCACCATCGACAGCTTCGAAAAAAATACGCCGGCAGGTTATCCGACACTCTGCAAGGGACAATTTTCAGCCGAAGGCCGAACGGGATATCTTTTTGAAGACCCGGTTAGCCTCAACGCATTCGAGCTGCTGGAAGACCTCGCAAAGGCCGGTGTCACAGCTCTGAAAATCGAAGGCCGGCAACGCGGCAAGGCCTATATCGCGGGTGTTGTCAGCGGTTTCAGGCGCGCCGTAGACGGACTTGCGACCGGCACAGACGCTGGTCCGGCCATTGCTGCGCTGAAAACGTTTTCCGAAGGCGGACGGCAGACCTCCGGTTCCTACAAGAAGACCTGGCGGTGATATTATGACGGCGACAAAACGGATAGAACTTGCCCTTGGCCCCTGCTTCTTCAACTGGTCGGCGGACAAGCTTCTCGATTTTTATGCTCGCATCGCCGATGAAGCCGAGTTTGACTGCGTCTATTTGGGCGAAGTCGTCTGCGGCAAGCGCATGCCGTTTACAGATACTGTGTGGCCGCAAGCTATCGAACGACTGGAAAGGTCCGGCAAGACAGTGGTGTTGTCTACCCTTGCGCAGCCGGTCAGCAAGCGCGAACGCAATATTCTGAAACAGCAAGCAAGTTACGACATGCCGATTGAAATCAACGACATGTCCCTTTTGCCGTCCAGAGAAGCCCGTCCGTTCACGGCTGGTCCTTTCCTGAATATCTACAATGAGGCCAGCCTGGCGTTTCTTGCAAAACAGGGAGCGGTCTCCTGGTGTCCGCCTGTCGAACTTCCCCTGGAATCCATTCAGCAGATTGCAGCGCTTGTGCCCGAGGTTGCGATTGAACTTTTCGCGTTCGGCCGCCTGCCGCTGGCGCTTTCGTCGCGCTGCTATCATGCAAGAGCTCACGGTCTCAGCAAAGATTCCTGCCAATTCATTTGCGAGCGGGACCCTGATGGAATGAATGTGGCAACACTCGACGGTGAGCGGTTTCTGGCCGCGAACGGCGTCCAGACGCTTTCTCATGCCTGTCACGTTGCAGCCCTGACCAGAGACCATCTCAACACATCAGGGATCCAAAGACTGCGCCTGTCGCCGCACATGTCGGACATGGTTGCCGTCAGCAATGCGTTTCGTGAATTTCTGGATGGGGCGCTGGATGCAGCAGAACTCGAGGCGCAGCTGGAAGGACTGGAGCTGCCCGGTCCCTTGTGCAACGCATATCTGAAAGGGGAAGCGGGATGGAAAAAAACATCTCTTCCGGCTTGAATTCCGAAACTTATGAAAAAGAGCACAATCTGATCGAGCAGATCCACCGCGAGCTGTCGGGACTGGACATGCCTTGCAGCTGCAAAACCGAACTTGATCGCACGATTGTAGCGATTGAGGCCTGGCGGCAACACAAGGCGCGCAAGGAACTGGTCGACAGCATTCGCGAGGATTATCACAACCTGGTTTCCGGCATCTCGTTTCTGACCGAGTTGGAAAATATCGACCGGCTCGAACTCACACCGGAAGAACTTTACGATCACGCCGAAAGCCTGAAGTTTCTGGCGGACCTTGCAGACCGGTGCGCGGACCGGCTGGTCGGTCTGTCGACCATTTCAAAAATCATGAAATAGCAACGCCTTTCTTCGGGGACCAACGCAAGCCTTTGCATCAAGCAAACGGATCGATACCGATAAGATAGGGATGGAGGCCTGCGAGAACGAAGTAGGCTACAGCGGCAAGCAGCGCTCTTGTCACAAGGTTTTGCCAATCAACATCATGCACATTTTGAACCTGTTTCATCGCTTGCACCAGTCTCAACCAGTCAGGGCCCATTTCGCGCTGGCGGCGCTTGTCGATCATCTTCATGCCAAGCAGCGAGAACACTGCAAATGCGCCAAACAGGATCACATGCGCCAGATTGCCATTGGGAACCAGATGGGCTGCTGACCAGACCAGCAGTGCCGCAAGAACCGGATGACGGATCCATTTGACCAAGCCGGGTTTGGCCGGGTCGAACCGATCGTTCCGCATTCCGCCGAACGAAAACGGATTTGGCACACCGACGCCGAATGCCAGGATCACGCAAAACGGTATCATCGCAATGCGCGGCACCCAATTCTGCCATGGAGCCCATGCCCAGATCTCAACAAAAGGTGCATCGCGGGCTGCAACAATCAGCCACCAGAGGATCGCCAGAGACAGAACGGAATAGCAGATTGTGAAACCAGCAAGTGTCAGTGCCCTAACGAGAATGGGGCGCACAGGCGGGCGAACAAGAACCATGTGAGATGCGAAAAAAACCGCAAAGGCAACGATATAGTTGATCCAACCGATTTCGGTCATTGAAGTTTCCATACCTTGATTCTGACTGCGGTCGTCTCCGGCATACCCGCAGGCTTGACCACTTTCACCAATTTAAAGTCGTCGGTTTCAGATCAGCTTGACGATGATCAAGAACTTCACGGCTCAGGCCTGTGACCATGTGGCTTTGTTGAAACGAGCCGCTTTCAGGCTCCTGAACCGACTGCAGTCGGTTTTGCATTCAAGAGACCGCTTCATGGCCGCTACCGTCCAATCCAGACGCCCCAAATTCAAGAACCGTTTTCCGACCGTTCTGACTGCCGGGTTCCGGTTCTTCTTTCTTGCTGCCGGTCTGTTTTCCGTCGCAGCAATGGCCGTCTGGACCCTTTGGCTTGCCGCTCTTGCTGGTGGTGATACGCTGGATGTCCTGCCTGTTCGGATGATGCCCTACCTTTGGCACGCCCATGAGATGATGTTCGGCTATACGGCGGCAGTGATCGCGGGTTTTTTTGTTACCGCGGTTCCGAACTGGACCGCAACCGAGGAAGCTGGACCCCGCTTTGTCACGATATGCAGCGTGATCTGGCTTTCGGGCAGGATGGCAATCTGGTTTTCCGCTTGGCTTGATCCGTTTCTTGTGGCCGCGGTCGACCTTGCGTTTATTCCGGTCCTTTCCACGGCCATACTTGGCCGGCTCACGCAGAAATCACAGCTTCGCAACGCAATTTTTCTTCTTTTGCTGTGCACGTTATTTGCTGGCAATCTCTTGATGCATCTCGACTGGGTCGGTTGGAGCACCGATCTTGCCGAAACAGGCGTTCGCCTTGGCATTTTCACAAGCGCAGCCATGATTGCCATTATTGGTGGCCGCGTCATTCCGGCCTTCACCCGCAATGCCCTGAACAGAGAAGGTTACTTAGGTGCCCTGCCTCAATCCTACGGCTGGCTTGATCGGATCGGCATACTTTCCGCTGTGTTGACGGCTCTGGCAACGCTTCCCTTTGTGCCGCCCTGGGGGCTTGGCGCACTGTGTCTCGTTGCCGGAGCGGTCAACCTTGCCCGGCTGACCGGCTGGCAAGGAATGGCGACACGAAAAAATCCCATCCTCTGGATTTTACATGTGGCGTATCTGCTGCTTTCAGCAGGCTATCTTGTTTACGGAAGCACCCTGGTGTTCGGGATATTAAGCGAAACCGCATCGCTACACCTTCTTGCCGCAGGTGCGATCGGATGCATGACGCTCGCTATGATGACACGCGCTTCCCTGGGTCATAGCGGCAGGCCGCTCGTGGTGTCGGGGCCGATTGTTCTCGCGTATCTCATGGTTATAGGGGCTGCGGTTTTTCGGACCTTCGGCACGATGTTCTTCGACTATTTCCCGGTGATGTTAATATCGGGAACCCTTTGGCTGCTGGCGTTTGCCGTGTTTGCCTGGGTCTTCTATCCCATTCTGACCAGACCAAGGCCTGTGCGCCAGAGCAGCTAGGGAAACTCCCAACAATTCCAACCACATAACCGCAAGCGCAAAAACACCCAAGCTAGCTTGACTATCGTCAAGTAGCTTTCGTGCGACATCACCGAAGATCGGCACACCAAAAACAAGTTGTGTGTCGGAGCGCTTCACGTGCGTCCACTGTTTTATCATTTCAGCTTTCAGACGCTGTGCGCAGCCTTGCTCCTGGTTCTGGTCCAGGTGTCTGCCGCACAGTCTGCCGGCCCCCTTGTGACAGGCTTCCTGGAAAAGGTTCAGGTGAGTGAACTTGTTCCGGACGCCGACAGCTATGGTGTTTTGCGAGACGACTTTCCTATCGTCCCTGCTTTGAAAGCAGGAGAAACGATTGGCTGGGTGTTTCTTACCTCCGACTTCGTGTCGACGACAGGATATTCAGGCAAGCCAATTCACACGATGGTCGGTGTCGATCTGAACGCGATCGTGACGGGCGTTCGTCTGGTCAAACACTCCGAACCCATCGTCCTGATCGGCATTCCAGATTCCAAAATCCGCGCCGTGACGGAAGGCTATGCAGGTCTTGATCTGAAGGCGGAAGCGGCCAGCGGCGGCTCGGCTCACGATCTGGACATCATCTCCGGTGCGACTGTCACCATCATGGTGATTGACGATTCCATTGTCCGCTCCGGACTGAAGGTAGCGCGCGCACTGAGCCTTGGCGGTCTCGTTCCCGAACTTGCAGATGAAGGACCGCAGAAGGAAATCGACCCCGGCCTTCAAGAGGTTGCCGACTGGTTGACCCTGACAGGTGATGGATCGGTGCGGCGCATGTCGCTCGACATCGCGCAGATCAACAATTCGTTCGAGCTTCAGGGCGATCCGCGCGCAATAGCCCGGCCTGAAGGCGGACCGGAAACAGATACGTTCATCGACATGTATCTGGCCCTGGCCGATGTGCCCTCTATTGGCCTCTCGCTCCTCGGCAAAGCGGAATACGACAACCTGAAGAAACGCCTGAAGGACGGCGAACACGCCCTCATCGTCATGGGGCGTGGCCGCTATTCCTTCAAAGGCTCGGGCTATGTCCGTGGTGGGATCTTCGACAGGATCCAACTCATTCAAGACGATATATCCGTCAGGTTTTTCGACAAGCAGCAGGCGCGTATCGGCGAAATCGCCGCCGATGGCGCACCGGCTTTCACCGAAATGGACGTATTCATCATTCCGGCCGACACAGAATTCGATCCGGCCAAGGATTTTCGCCTGCAGTTGTTGGTTCAACGTGCAGTCGGACCGATCGACAAAGTGTTCCTGACGTTTGATCTCGGTTACCAGTTGCCGGACCAATATTTGAAAACGATCGCGACAAGCACGAGTGCGAGCGATGCATCGGCACTCCAGCAAACCGGCCTGTCGGACGATCAGGCAGCTGTTCAGGCCCTTTGGAAACGGATCTGGCAAGACCGCAAGTCCGACATCATCGTGCTTGCAACAGCCATCGGCATTCTCACGCTTGTCTTCTTTTTTCAAATGCAGGTCACCCGGAACGAGAAATTCACTTTCTGGTTCCGCATCGGTTTCCTGACCTTCACGCTGGTCTGGCTGGGATGGATGCAGAGTGCGCAGCTGTCTGTCGTGAATGTGATGGCCTTCTTTTCCTCCCTCACGACCGAATTCAGCTGGAACGCATTCCTTCTGGATCCCCTGGTGTTCCTGCTGTGGTTCTCGGTGGCAGCAGCATTGCTGTTCTGGGGACGGGGGGCCTATTGCGGCTGGCTCTGCCCCTTCGGCGCTTTGCAGGAGTTGACCAACCGGTTGGCAAAGCTCTGCCGCATCCCTCAGATCGAGGTTCCCTGGGGTCTCCACGAGCGCATCTGGCCGCTCAAATACATGATCTTTCTCGGCCTCTTCGGACTGTCGCTCTATTCGCTGGACGCAGCAGAGCACTATGCCGAGATAGAGCCTTTCAAGACCGCCATTATCCTCAAGTTCCAACGGGCCTGGCCGTTTGTCCTTTTTGCAGTGGCGCTGCTGGTCGCAGGGTTGTTCATCGAACGGTTCTATTGCCGCTACCTTTGCCCACTCGGGGCAGCCCTCGCCATTCCGGCCCGGCTTAGAATGTTCGACTGGCTGAAGCGCTACCGCGAATGCGGCAACCCATGCCACCGCTGCGCCAAGGAATGCATGGTCCAGGCCATTCATCCCGAAGGCAACATCAATCCCAACGAGTGCCTGAACTGCCTGCATTGCCAGGTGCTGTATCAGCACGATCAGAAATGTCCCGTTTGCATCAAAAAGCTTGCGAAAAGGCGGCGATTTGAGGTGCAGACCGGGCTGCGCAAACCGGAGGAGAGCGCCAAAAGCGCGAAGCCACTTCCGGCTGAATAACCTTCAAACGGCAAATAAGG
Source organism: uncultured Roseibium sp. (assembly GCF_947499295.1). Taxonomy (GTDB): domain Bacteria; phylum Pseudomonadota; class Alphaproteobacteria; order Rhizobiales; family Stappiaceae; genus Roseibium. The sequence continues at coordinate 28,120 of NZ_CANMNP010000018.1, read as the reverse complement.
AGAGCAGCCATGAAGGAGAAAGAACAACATTGGGGCATGTCCCGCCGAGACTTGTTAGGCGGTACGGCCAAGACTGCGGTCGTCGCGGGCATGGGAGCTGTCGCTGCGAGCGGCGCAACTCCGGCCCTTGCGGCTGATGGTGATCACAAATTCGCACTCGCACCGGGCGAACTCGATGAATATTACGGCTTCTGGTCCTCGGGCCAGACCGGCGAAGTGCGCATTCTGGGTGTTCCGTCAATGCGTGAATTGATGCGCATTCCGGTTTTCAACCGCTGCTCTGCAACTGGTTGGGGGCAGACCAATGAGTCGCTGAAGGTTCTGACCGAAGGACTTCTTCCGGAAACCAAGGAATATTTGGCTGCGCAGGGCAAGGTCACCTACGACAATGGCGATCTGCACCACCCGCACATGTCCTTCACCGACGGCACCTATGACGGTCGTTACATCTTCGCGAACGACAAGGCAAACACCCGCGTTGCCCGCATCAACTGCACGACGATGAAGTGCGACAAGATCATCGAGATCCCGAACGCACACGATATCCATGGCATGCGGCCGCAAAAGTATCCCCGCACAGGGTACATCTTTGCCAATGGTGAGCACGAAGCACCGCTGGTCAATGATGGCTCCGTCCTGGATGACCCGTCACAATATGCCTGCATTTTCACCGCAATCGACGGCGATGAAATGAAAGTCGCATGGCAGGTGATCGTCTCAGGCAATCTTGACAACACCGACGCTGACTATCAGGGCAAATACGCCTTCTCCACCAGCTACAACTCGGAAATGGGAACAAACCTCGCCGAGATGACCGAAAGCGAGCTGGATCACTGCGTCGTCTTCAACATCAAGGCGATCGAGGAAGCCGTTGCAGCCGGAAACTACAAGGAAATGAAGGGCGTTCCTGTTGTGGACGGCCGTAAGGAAGCCAATTCCCAGTTCACCCGCTACATTCCGATCCCCAACAGCCCGCACGGCTGTAACGCGGCACCGGACAAGCAGCACATTGTCATCAACGGGAAGCTGTCCCCGACGGTGTCCATCATCGATGTCACGAAGCTGGATGCGCTGTTCAATGACAATGCCGATCCACGTTCCGCGATTGTCGGCGAGCCGCAACTGGGTCTTGGCCCACTGCACACGGCATTTGACGGCAAGGGTGGTGCCTTCACCACGCTGTTCCTGGACAGTCAGGTCGTCAAATGGGACATCGACAAAGCCGTTCGCGCTTATGCGGGCGAAGATGTCGACCCGATCATCTCCAAAGTCGATGTTCATTATCAGCCGGGACACAACTCCACATCCATGGGTGAGACCGCGGAAGCGGACGGCAAATGGCTGATTTCGATGAACAAGTTCTCCAAGGACAGGTTCTTGAACGTTGGCCCGCTGAAACCGGAGAACGAGCAGCTTATCGACATATCCGGCGACGAGATGAAAGTCGTTCATGACGGGCCGACATTCGCCGAACCTCATGACAGCATCATCGTGCACCGGTCGAAGGTGAACCCCGCGATTGTCTGGGACCGCAATGACCCGAGCTTTGAGGATGCGAAGAGACAGGCCGAAGCCGATGGCGTCGATCTGGAATATGGCGCTGACGTAATCCGTGACGGCAATAAGGTTCGCGTCTACATGCATTCGGTCGCGCCAACCTTCAGCCTTGTGAAATTCACGGTAAAGCAGGGCGACGAAGTGACGGTCTATGTCACCAATATCGATGACATCGATGATCTAACTCATGGCTTCTGCCTGGCAAACTACGGTGTCGCCATGGAAGTCGGACCTCAGGCGACGGCTTCGGTCACTTTCATCGCCGAGCGTCCCGGCGTTCACTGGTTCTATTGTCAGTGGTTCTGCCACGCACTTCACATGGAAATGCGCGGCCGGATGTTTGTCGAGCCCCGAGGAGCCTGATCCATGCATCGCGTCCTGTTCAAACCGGTCGGTTCAATGGCCCTTCTCTGTGCTGCATTGCTGGTCTGCGGACCGCTTGCTGCAAAGGAGTGGCTTGTCCCGGCCAAACAGGGCGCCTTGCAGGAGATCCTGAAAGATGCGCAAGCCGGGGACATTCTCCGGCTTGCGCCAGGCGATCATTCCGGCCCGATCGAGATTGACAAGGCGATCACGCTGGACGGAGGCCAAAAGGCGCGGATCATCGGAAATGGAACCGGCAGTGTCATTACGGTGCTTGTTCCATATGTTCAGATCCTGGGCCTGACACTTACAGGTTCGGGCCTGTCACAGGAAACACTCGATGCCGGCGTCAAACTGACCAAGAAAGCCCATGGAGCGGTCGTGCGTAACAACACGATCCTGGACAATCTGACAGGCGTCGACGTGCATGGTGCCAGGAATGCGATCGTTTCCAACAATTTGATTGAAGGCCGCCGTGACCTCCGCATGAACGAGCGCGGGAACGGTATCTATGTCTGGAACGCTCCTGACCTGCTGGCAGAACACAATACTATCCGTTTCGGCAGAGATGGCGTTTTCGTCAACACAAGTCACAGAGACACTTTCCGCTACAATCATTTTGAGGGCCTCCGCTTCGCCATTCACTATATGCACGGCAACAGCGGAACGATTGAGGGCAACACTTCGAAGGGCAATGACATCGGCTACGCGCTGATGTTTTCTGACCGACTGACAGTCCGAAACAATGTCTCGGTTGGCGACCGCAATCATGGCCTCATGCTGAACTACGCAAACCGGGCCAAAATCACCGGCAATCAGGTCTCCGACGGCGGTGAGAAATGCCTGTTCATGTATAATGCCAACAAGAACACCGTCACCGACAACAGTTTCGAAGGCTGCCCGATCGGTGTTCATTTCACAGCTGGTTCGGCCAAGAACGCCTTCCAGGGAAACGCATTCATCGGCAACAAGACCCAGGTTAAATATGTCGGCAGCCGCATGCTCGACTGGAGCACTGGCGGTAAAGGCAACTACTGGAGCGACCACGCTGCCTTCGACATGAATGGCGACGGCCTGGCCGACACGGCCTACCGGCCGAATGATCTGGTTGACCAGGTCCTTTGGACCCAACCTTCGGCAAAATTGCTTGTCGGCAGTCCCGCAGTTCAATTGCTGCGCTGGACCCAGTCCCAGTTTCCGGCCCTTTTGCCGGGCGGCATTGTCGACAACGCCCCTCTTATGCATCCGCCGGTTCGGCCCATGCCAAATTCGGGAGTACAGGGATGACCAACTCAAACCTGTCAGTCCAAAGTGTCAGCAAGCGCTTTTCTGCGCAGAAGGCCGTGGACGACGTTTCTTTCTCACTGGAACCAGGTGAGCGCGTTGCGCTTCTGGGTCACAACGGCGCGGGCAAAACCACGCTGTTCAAGATCATCCTGGGCTTCCTGAAGCGCGACGGCGGCGCAATTTCCGTCCTGGGTGCTGCTCCCGGCAGTTCGCCTGCACGCAATGCCACCGCCTATCTGCCGGAAGCTGTCGCCTTTCCACCATCGCTGACGGGCAAGGAAGTGCTGTCATTTTATGCCCGCCTCAAGGGACAAAAACCCGCCAAGGCCCTACCGCTGCTCGACAAGGTCGGGCTGTCTGAAGCTGCCGGGCGCCGGGTTGGAACCTATTCCAAGGGCATGCGTCAGCGGCTCGGACTAGCACAGGCTCTGGTCGGCAGACCCCGGCTGGTGCTGCTTGACGAACCAACGACCGGGCTTGATCCCATTTCCCGACAGACTGTCTATGAACTCATTGGCGAGATTGCAGACCAGGGAGCAACTGTTCTGTTGTCCTCCCACGCTCTGACCGAACTTGAGGCCCGGACCGATCGGATCCTGATCATGTCCAAAGGCCGTCTCGTCGCCGATGATGCGCTCAGCAGTTTACGTGAGCAGGCGGGTCTGCCCATCCGGATGAAAATCAGGACAAGACCTGGAGCGGTTCAGGAAGTTGCAGCACAACTTGGCGGCGGTCGCATGAATGGGCGCTCGGTTGAATTCGACTGTGGACTTGACGACAAGATCAAAGCTCTCACCGCCATAAGCGCCCTTGGAAGTCTGGTTGAGGATGTCGACGTGCATGCGCCCAGCCTTGACGACGTCTACCGGCATTTCTCCAAAACCGTGCAGAAGGAGGCCTAAACGATGCTCTCCAGAATCTGGACTATAGCCGCCCAGGAAATCCGGATCGGGATCCGCAACAGATGGATTCTGCTCGCGACGCTTATCCTTGCGGTGTTTTCGCTCGCATTGGCACTTCTTGGATCAGCACCGGCAGGCACACTTGGCGTGGATCGATTGACCATCACCGTTGCGTCCCTGGCCAGTCTCTCGGTTTACCTCGTGCCTCTGATCGCGCTCCTTCTCGCTTTTGACGCGATTTGCGGGGAGATCGACCGCGGCACGTTGCTGATGACGTTGTCCTGCCCAATTTCCCGGACCGAGTTTCTGGCCGGGAAAGCGCTTGGTCATACGCTTGTGCTGACCTTTGCGCTCGTCATAGGTTACGGACTGACAGCCGCGCTTCTCGTCACCCTGGGTGCCGGGTCCGTTGCAGGTCTTCCCGATTTTGTCCGTCTGATCGCGACCTCAGTGTTGCTGGGTGTGTCCTTTCTTGCCATTGGCTATGTCCTGAGCGCGCTGACCCGGCAACCGGGAACGGCAGCTGCCGCGGCCATAGCCGTTTGGCTGATCATGGTTGTTCTTTACGATCTGGCACTGCTTGGCGCTCTCGTTGCCAACCCCAGCGGAACCTTTGCCTCAGATCTCTTTCCCTATGCGGTGCTTTTGAACCCGGCGGACGCTTTCCGGCTGTTCAACCTTGCCGCGCTTGGTGCAAGCGAACTGGTTGGCGGCATGGCCGGGGTATCTGATTCCCTACCCTTCGATCCGGCTTTCGCGCTTGTTTCACTGACGGTTTTCGCCGCTCTGGCGCTCAGCCTTTCCGCCTTGCTTATTCGGAGAATAACACCATGAGAATACAGATACTCGCGCTTGCAGCGGCCTGTCTTCTCGCAGCCTGCCAGGAAGAGGTCCAGATCGCCAAACCAGATGCGATCACGCTGACACCTGAAGCTGCCGGCCACTATTGCCAGATGACCGTTCTGGAGCATACCGGCCCCAAGGCACAAATCCATTTGACGGATATGCCCTTCCCGTTCTGGTTTACGCAGGTACGAGATGCAGTAGCGTTCAAACTGTCGCCGGAAGAACCTAAAAACATAGCTGCGATCTATGTGAATGATATGGATAAGGCTAAGAGCTGGGAGGAGCCAGGATTTGACAATTGGATCGAAGCTGAGAAGGCCTGGTTTGTTGTCGAAAGCAAGCAGACCGGCGGAATGGGGGCGCCCGAAACGATCCCGTTCGGTACTGAAGAGGGTGCAAAAACATTCGCGGAGACAAACGGAGGCCACGTCCTTCGCCTTGCTGATATCCCGGCTGAATACGTTCTTGCACCGGTCGAGCTCTCGTCAGCCTCACAACTGAAGAGAGACGAAATTGAAGGTGTGCAGCGATGAGTCGGTCTAATGCTGCAGCCAGGCCGCTGAGCCGCCGCCGTTTCATCACCATCAGTGCTGCCGCTGCTGCCGGCTTGGCCATTCCCCTGGGAGCGGTCGGTGCTGAACCCGATCTTCACACATGGCGCGGGATCGCGCTTGGTGCGAAAGCGGAAATCAATCTGTTGCACACCGACGCTGACAGAGCCCGACATCTGTTTTCTTCGATCGAAGGAGAGATCCGACGCCTGGAAGGCATTTTCAGTCTCTACCAGCCAGACAGCGAGTTGAGCCGTCTGAACAGCACGGGGCTGTTGTTCGCCCCGTCTTTGGAAATGCTGGAAATCCTCAGCCTGTCGCAAAGGCTGCACCGCGCGACGGAAGGTGCTTTCGATCCAACTGTTCAGCCTCTGTGGGGCCACTATGCGCGGCAGGTTGCTGGAAATCAGACAAGTGATTTCGCGGCAGCATTTGCTCGCGTCGGCTTCAATCATGTCCAGATCCAGCCGGACGAAATCAAATTCAGAAAGTCCGGCATGGCAATGACACTCAACGGCATTGCGCAGGGTTTCGTGACCGACCGCATCACCGCATTCCTGGAACGAGAAAGCTGCGGGGACATAGTGGTTGAAATCGGCGAAATAGCAGCTCGTGGGACCCCTTTCAAAAGGAAGCAAGGGGAAGAACCCGGATGGCCGGTCACCCTTCGTCCCGACCCGTCTTTGATCGACGCGCAGGCAGAAATTCATCTTGCCAACGCTGCGGTTGCGAGTTCGGCGCGGCTGGGGACGACATTCGACCAGGGTGGATCGCGTTCCCACATTCTGGATCCAAGAAACGGCCATCCAGTCGATACCGGTCTTGCTGCGACAAGCGTCGTCGCACCAAGCGCAGCCCTGGCGGACGGACTGTCGACGGCCGCCCTCGTCTGCGGTGAAACCCAACTGCTGCAAGCGTTGACGGGCTTCCGACAGGCGCGTGCATTCATCGTGCGTGAAGACGGGTCCACGATCTGGCTGGCAACATAGCACCTAGTGAATACCAGCTTGAAGGACTGCTATCCACCCATCGCGCTGCCTCTTGCGACCCGCGCAATCATGGCCCAGACAATCGTTCTGAACATCATAGCCACGACGGTTCTGAACTCGTAAGCGCCACCCAGCATCACGTGCAATACAAAACCGGTGAGCACTATTGCTGTGCCTGTAAAGATGGCAATCGACAACCAATACGCCCACCGTTGTTGTCGCAACAGTCCATAGCCTGCGACCACATATGAGAAGCCGGCAAGGAAATTGAACCACAGCACAATATGAACAACGTTTCCGGCTGCCTCCATAGCTGCTTCACCGCCGAAAAGAACGATTCCGCCTGACAGAACAGTCATGAGGCCGAAAACAATCGCAAAGAGTGCAACGAAGGTAGGCACCGGACGTTTCGACTGTGTATCGGTCATGGTCAGCTCCCTGTCAGTGCGAAATAATCTGCGATCCTTTGGAACTTTCGAGCGTCAGTCCGAACGTTGATTGCCGTCTGCTTCATCCATCAACCCGCGCACCCATTTTGCGGCCGCCCAGGTTGCCGGAATTCCAAGGGGTATACTGATCCAGATCGATGTCATTGGAGACAAAACAGGCAAGCCAAAGGCCTTGCCCATGAGGCTCAGCAAAAAAAGATTGATCGCAACCGCAGCTGCGGAGAAAGGGTAGAGAACAACAGCCAGCTTCTTTACCGACCAGGTTCCGTCTGTCTGTGTCATTGGGCTTTTCCCTTTCAAGATGATTGGCAACCGGTGCCCAGCTCAAAAACGCTGCGGCGTGTTCAAACCGTCCTTGCGTCTGGTTGCCCAGGGCTTGCAGAAAAAGTCCCGAACAGCGTTTTTGAGCTTGCGGATTGTTGCTGCGAATGTCGGTTTTGCCGATGCACCCGAGTACTGCGTGGCACTATCAAGCAGATCCGACCCGATCCGGTCTCCTGTTTGCCCTTCAGTTGAAGATATCGGTGGCGGCGCGAAACTGACAGCGAGCCGAGACCGGTCCATCGGATCAAAACCATAGGTTCTGCGCCAGGCATTCTTGAGGCTTTGCGCAATCAAACCCGGTACGAACGCCGCCTCGCCGATGGAAGGCAGAAGCACGCCTTGAAAACGGCCTTCTTCCAGCTCCTGCGGGATATCGACAGTCAAATGTGGTCCCGTCCCGGCAAGAAACGGCAGCAACAGAGTTCTGGGCGTGCTGAACCTTGCGACCCTTGCCAGAAACGGGTCCTGCGAAAGAAAGCCCGTGCGGATCTTCTTTTTGAAGGGAGTGAGGCGCTGCAATCTGCGCGCGAAATAAAGTGCGCACTCGGCCGCAGCCGGTCCGGTTTCCGACCCGTGTGCAGCTATCATGATGTCACATGAGTTGAAGCACCATCCGCGTTGTTCGGCTTCCTGTTTCAACAATTTGAACGATTGATGCGGCAGACCGGGGAAAGTCCCGAGAGGTGAAAGCTGATGCACTTTACGGTCGCCAAGGCGGTCGGGCAGCGCTTTTTTCGTAAACCAGCCATCGGCCATGAATACCGGCACGACATAAGGCACACCGGTAAAATTCTCCAGCTCTTGCTCCAGAACACCAGGAGCAGCAAGGGTCGCCGAGCGTATCGTCCAACCCGGAAGGGCGTGCGCTATTCTTTCAGCCAGTGCCTTGAGCTGATCCTCACCTGCTTGCGGGTCCAGAGGTTGCCCATGCGCGACGATTATCGCCTCAGTGACTGGTCCCCTCGGAGAAGGTGATCTTGTTCCAGACATTGTATTTCCCAGAAGGTTTTCGCATCGGCAAGCGCCGGACTTCCTCTAAAGTTTCGGCGTCGTAGATGATCACTGCGCCATCGTCCTCCCAGACGGAGACAAGCGCATGGCCGCCGTCACGCGTGAATTCGACATGGGCAACGGTGGCTCCCTCGACGGGGCGGAGTGTCTTCACGATTTCAAGACTTTCCTTGTCGATGACATGCATGACGTCCTTGTTCGGACCGAAAAACACATCCACCCAGACATAGCGGGAGTTCTCGTGGCTGCGCATGAAGAAGCCGGGTCCAAGCGTTTCGATCCGCTTTATGGTTTTCCATGTCGACATGTCGATTACGGTGACTGCGCCGTCTTTCAGATGCGGCGTTGCCATGACTGTGGTGTCACCATATTTCCATGTGATTCCGGATCCGAGATGCGGCATGCCGGGCAAATCGAGGTCAGCGGTCTTCTGTCCAATGACAAGATCGATGACCTGCCCTCCTTCACCGCTGCGCGATGCTCCCATGACGTATTCATAGCTCTGGTCAAAAAAGAAATCGTCCAGATAGTCCGGCGTCGTGATCTTGCGGATCGGGAACGGGTCTTCACTCTTGACAGGTCCCTCATCCCGCCAGTCGTGTGCAAACCCCATCTGCGGCGGGTTCGGGCCGTAGAAGACTTCCCAGATTTCCGGAACATCTTTCAGAGCAAGCACAAAGCTTTCACGTGGAGGAGCCTGATAAACAGCGGAAATTCGACTGGGTGTGCCGTCCTTTCCCTTGACACTTTTCACTTTCGCCACGCTCAGATCATCCGTTGAAAGGATTGTAAGCGAGTTTGGCAGATAGTTGGCGACCGCGAGCCATTTTCCATCGTGCGAGATCGCGATATTGCGGCTGTTCAGGCCTGCGCGGATCCGACCGACTTCCTGAAGCGCATAAAGGTCGTATTTCTGCACCCAGCCGTCGCGCGACATGATGAAAACAAAGCGGCCGTTGGGTGTGAACTTCGGTCCGCCGTGAACCGCGAACGGCGTCTCGAAACGATCAAGCGTTTCAAAGGTATCACCATCCAGAACACTGACATGATGATCGCCAGTTTCGACCGCGAGGGTGATGTTCATCGGATCGGATGACCAGACCGGCGTATCAGCCGACTTGTAATCCTCGTTCATCACGCGGCTGGACATGATTTCAACTTCACCCCAGGGCGGCACATCTGCCAGGGGCTGTTTCAGAAAAACAGCAAGTTCCTCGATTTGCTCGCTGGACAGTGTTTCGCTGAACGCAGGCATCTGAGTTGCTTCCCGTCCGTCACGAATGACTGAGACGAGATTGGGACCACGCATGCGACCCAGCGTTTGCGGGATCAAGGCAGGCCCCAACCCGCCCAGCCGTTCAGCGCCGTGGCACTCCTGACAGTTTTCGACATAGTTCTGCACCGGGTCCGCCATCGGCGCAGTCAATGTCAGGGCCAGAACGCTAAGCGAAACGATGAGCCGGATCATGGCGTTTTCCTCGGAATGGGGTCACGGTGAGACGTTCGAAACCATCTCCATCCGTGCCGATTTCTGCGTCGCTGAGATAACAGGCTGGATCTTCAGCCCAAGGGTCGCCCGTTACCTGCAACGCGCGAATGCGCGTGTTGCCACCGCAGACGTTCTTGAACGCGCAGGCACCGCACCTGCCCTTGAGCGGCCGGGGCCGTGTCCTGAGCTGCGCCAGCATGGCATCGCTGCCTGTCCAAAGTTTTGAAAAGAGGTCCGTTTTCACGCTTCCAATCGTGTAGTCGGACCAATATGTATCCGGGTGCACATTGCCGAGCGTATCGATATTCGCGACCCCCAGACCTGAGGAATTGCCGCCCCAGGCTATCAGATGTTTCTTGATATGCGCGGCCGTCTCGGCGCCGAACCGTTCTCTTGCCCAGTTCAGGAAATAAACCGCATCCGCATCATTGTTCCCTGTGACGATGTCGAGTGGCAGTCCTCCGTTGACGCCTTCCCAGGCTCGCTCCAGCAGCAGGTCCATTGCCCAGCGCGACCGTTTGTGCTCGGCATCTTCGCCGCGGTGCTTGTCACCCCGGCCCGCATAGACCAGATGGGACAGATAGAACTTGTCGACACCCTCGTCATCGCAAAGGCGCAACAGGTCCGGAAGGCTGGTGAAGTTGCCCTCCGTCAGTGTGAAGCGCAATCCCACCTTGATCCCACGTGCCTTGCATTCGCGCACACCGCGCAGGGCGTCTTGAAATGCTCCATTGACACCCCGGAACCAGTCGTTTGTCTTGCCAATCCCGTCGATTGAAATTCCCACGTAATCAAAGCCGATTTCGGCAACCTTGTCGGCGGCCTCACCGTGCAGTTTTGTTCCGTTGGTCGACAGGGCAAGCATGCGCACCAACTTGCGGGCGCGGGTCGCGATGTCGAACAAGTCGCGCCGGTCAAGCGGTTCGCCACCTGACAGAATGAGCGCCGGAATACGGAACCGACCGAGATCTTCCAGGGTCTCCATGGCCTGTGCGGCCGTCAATTCCCCTGGAAAGTCGACATCGGCGGAAACCGTATAGCAGTGACGGCATTTCAGATTGCAGCGGCGCGTGAGGTTCCAGATCACGACAGGTTTGACCGGCCCTGCCCCACGTGGACCTTTGACCGGAGTTGGGGCGTTGATCTGATGCATGTATTCAGACAGACGAAACATGGCTCAGCCTTCCTTCCTGCGGAGACGCATTCCGGTCTTTTTCAGGATGCGGGTGGAAAACAGGATGTCGCTTGCCCGGCATGTGTCGCCCAGCAGTTCAGCGACCTGGTCGCGCTTTGCAAGCACCTCGTCGCGATTTGCGCCGTGCACCATTGCAAACAGATTGTAGGGCCAATCCGGCAACGCCCGCGGGCGCTGATAGCTGTGGGTGACGAAATCAAGTGCACCGACCTTTTGTCCGATGTCGTCGACAATCGCATCGTCAACATCCCAGACGGTCATGCCGTTGGCGGTCATCCCAAGCCGGTAGTGATTGGGAGCGGCACCGATACGTCGAATGACCCCGAGTTTCTTGAGACGTTTCAGACGTTCCAGGACATCGTCTTCGCTCAGACCAAGCGTCTGTGCGAGCACGGCAAAGGGTGCAGGAACCAATGGCAAACCTGCCTGCGTCGCTTCTATAATTGCCCTGTCGGTCGGATTTAAGGTCATGCGTTTACCCGGAAGCCTATGAAGAACTCGCGCTCTTTCGGAAACTGCAGGACCTTCAGACCGGTCTCCTGCTCTATTGCCCTGGCAGTCTCGCGAATTGCCGAACGGCTTTCTGTCGCCAGCACGAACCACATGTTCAGTTTGTGGTCGCGTTCATAATTATGCGCCACCTCGGGATGAGCATTGACTTTGGTTAAAACCTCTTCGAAAGACTCTTGCGGCACTGCCATGGCACACAGGCAAAATGCACCGCCAAGCGCTTCAGCATCGAAAAACGGGCCGAAACGGGTCAGCAGTCCCTCGTCCCTCAAGTGTCTGATCCGGTCGACAACATCATCCTCGGCAATTCCGAGCTCATTTGCCAATGTCGCAAAGGGACGCGAAGTGAGCGGCAGATCATCCTGCAGGCGATTGATGAGCCGTCTGTCCAAATCCGTGAGCTCACCGGTCATGCGGCTGCTCCCGTGCGTGCAATCATCGCTCCGGTCTGCTTAAAACACCGGCTGGAAAAGAGTGTCTTGAACTTCACGCCTTGCAGTTCGGGAAGGTTGCTTGCCTCCGTCAAAGTATCGAGCGCACGGGGCCGGCTTTGCGCGTGGATCATGCAGTAAAGGCGATAAGGCCAGACATTTTCGACCGGGCGGCGCTCATAACAAAGCGTCACGCCGGGAAGCGCAGCGAGCGCAGGACCGGCTGCATCGATCCGCTCAGAGGAAATGTCCCAAACCACCATCGCATTCGACCGCCAGCCAAGGGCCCGATGCCGGACAATGACGCCCAAGCGGGAAATAATGCCCGCCTCCTGAAGGTCTTTCACCCGGTCCAGAACGCCTTGTTCGCTACGGTCCAGCTTTGAGGCGATGTCGCCGAAAGGGCGTGAACTGAGCGGCATTCCGGTCGTCAACGCTTGAAGGATCTCGCAGTCACCCTCTTTCAGGCGATCAAGATCAACCGGGCGCGCGACCGGAGTTTCCCGCGAATTGCCCCTGAGCTTGAATCCGAGATCCACATTAAAGGGTCGAACCAGGGGCAAATCGAGGACAACCAGACCGGTCTCGTCCCGGATCTCGTTCAGGACCGCATCGACATGATCCCGGTTCGGTCCGGTTGCGACGAACCAGAGGTTCCAGCGGTTCTCGCGCAAATAGGAATGGTTGACACCTGCTCGGCTGCCAACGAATTCGGCAACCTGCTCAAGAACTTCATCTGGAGCTGAAAGTGCCGCCAGCGTGCTGGCCGAGACGGTGTTCGGGGCGCAGGTGGCGCCGACCCGCGTGATCCGTCCGCTTGCATGCAATACGTCCAGACGGTTCAGTACTTCTTCTTCCGGGCAGCCGATGGCTGAGCCGATTACCGCGAAGGGGCGCGGGTCTATCGGGAAATCGCGTTGCCAGTCATCCAGCAGCGTGATGTCGGTCGCATCGCCAATTCGTTCCATGGTTCAAAGTCCCGTCTTGTGGGCCCGGGAGGTGAAGAAAATCCCGGACGGACTTTCTGCGTCGATTTCCGCAAGTTTCTCGAATGTGTGCGTGTCGTAGATCATCACCTTTCCGGCATCGCGCACCGAGACCCAAACCTCGTGTCCACGAGGAGTGAATTCCATATGAAGGACGGCAGGGCCGGGTTTGAACTCGTGAATGATCTCTTTGCTGGGCGTGTCAATCACCTGAATGGTGTCATTGAGAGGGTGGGCGAAATTCACCCACACCTGACGACCGTCAGGTCGGGACATGGCAAAGACCGGTTGTCCATAGGTCTCGGTTCGCCCCGTTTCGGTCAGGTCATCGGCATTGATCCATAGCACCTGGTGATGGCCAACCGCGGGCAAGACAAACTCTCGTCCGGCGCGTGCCCACCCTTCCAGGTGCGGCATTTTATAGACAGGCATTTCCTGCTGACCGCGCCCGTATTCAGGCAGAACCCGAATGGGTTCGGGATTTTCATCCCAAAGGTCGATTGCCGTCAGTCCATCCTCGCCGAAAAGACCGGTGATGTAGAGACGGCCATCATCCGTTACCAACGCATCGTAGGGGTTGGTGCCCACACCCTTTACCTTGGTAATTTTCGGCGCGCCAGCCGAGAGATCGGCGATCCAGGTCTCGCCATCATCCCACAACGTGAACACAAACCGTTTCCCGGGTGCATCCACCAGGCCGATCGTCTTTGAACCGGTTGGAATATCGGCAACCAGATCCAGCGTATCGGCATTGAAGATCCGCACGCCCCCCGGTTCATAGTTGGAAACGGCAACAAGCGAACCGTCATCGGAGATCGCTCCGCCTATTGCATTGCCGGACTGGACGACACGGTTGGCGATCTTGCGCTCTACGATATCGACTTTCGTCAGTCCGCCATCGCGGCCGAAGACATAGGCGTAGCGTTGATCCGGTGAATAGACCAGGCTGGCATGCGAGAGGTCGCCGAGGCCGGTGATCCGCGTCAGCATCTTTCTTTCAGACTGATCAACAAGCAACAAAGAACCCGAAGCGCGTTCGACAACCAGCCCAAGGTCGCCTGTCGCAAGGATGGTTTGGGCGTGAACGCTGCCTGTCATCGCGAGCGCTACGAGCGCGGTGGCGAGCCATTTCATTTCAATTCTCCTTGCAGGAGGTATTCGGCGATCTTTTTCGCCTCCGCCTCGCTCATCAGTGGCCGCCAGGGCGGCATGGCGGTGCCCTGGATACCGTCCAGGACGACTTCGGAAAGGGTCTCGACGTCATAGTGGGAAAGCGCATCGGGACGGATGTCCGGCCCAAGGCCACCCTTCAATGTGAGGCCATGGCAGGACCCGCAATCCTGATGCACCAGTCTGATCAACGCATCGGGAGAACTGTGGTCATCGGCAAACGCCGTGCCGCAAAAAAGAAGACTGATGGCAAGCATTCTATGCATGAGCGCGCTGCCCTGCGGCAGCCGGCTCTACCGCATCAATAAGCTCCGAGGCCACAACGGGCCATTCGGCACACAATGTGACGACCTTGCCGATGACAAAGAGCACTGGCGCTTTCAGCTCCGCGTCGCGAACATCGAGCGCAACCTGACCAAGGCGGGAGAACAGCCGCGTTTCGCGCGGTGTTGTCGCGTTGGCAATCGCCATGACCGGCGTCGATTCACTCAGGCCCTCTGCGACAAGTCTGAGCGCTATCTGACCTATATTCGCGACACCCATGTATACGACAAGTGTTGTTTCTTCGCTGGCTAAGCTTTTCCAATCAAGGTCCAGCGTTCCATTGGCCTGCCTATGGCCGGTCACATAGCGCACACCTGTCGCAAGCCCACGATGTGTCAATGGCACCCCGGATGCAGAAGCTGCCCCTTGTGCGGCGGTGATACCCGGAGCGTATTCGACCATAATGCCGTTTGCCTGCAGGTGGGCCGCTTCTTCAGAGCCGCGTCCGAATATCAGAGGATCCCCGCCCTTGAGACGTGCAACGGTCAACCCGCGCGACGCCAGCTCAGCAAGGATTTCGTTGATTTTTTCCTGGGGTACGGGATGGTTGTCGGGAGATTTTCCGACCGATACCCGCTCGGCCGTTTCAGGTGCAAGCGCCAGCACTTCCGGTGAAACGAGACGGTCATAGACGACAGCATCAGCTTCCTGAAGCATGCGCACGGCGCGCATTGTAAGCAGGTCCGGATCTCCGGGGCCGGCTCCAATAAGAAAGACTTTTCCCGTCATGAGAGACCTCGCTTCTGCTGAATACTGCCGGACGCTTCAGTTCTGTGCGAAGCGCCGGGGGCACCTGTCGTTTGCAGAAAGGGACGCGTTGGCTCGGCAAGGACAGTAATGATCGGCGCTTCGCAGAAGTATGATTGCTCGTTTTGGCCTTGAACTGATTGACAATAGTCAAGGTCAACCAGTTCTAATGACGCATTTTTTCATTATTTTATTCAAGGACTTACAGTAATCATGCCGATCATTTCCTGAGTTTCCCAGTGCGGGCCGCACAAATAGGTCTGATCGCCCGGGGTCAGGAACGTGAATTCGAATGCTTCCTCGGGAAAAAGACGATCCGATTCAGGCTCGCCTTCGTCCTTGAGGACAAGGCTGTGGCTGGTGCGCTTGTCTACATTTACCCAGCGGACCGTTGTCCCAACGGGAACCGTCAGTTTCTGCGGGCAGAACCGATACTTGTACATCGTGACAACCGTCACCCCTTCTTCTTCAGATGAAGGGTGCCCGAACAGTTCTGTGTATCGGCTTTCCGCCTCGTCACAGAGCGCTTTCAGGTCAGCGTCCTCCGCGCAAGCTGGAAGGGTGAGAACGAGTGACACCAATAATGCTGGAATACCGCAGGCTTGAACAAACATATGCACTCTCCCTGGCTGAAATGGCAGGGGCGGCAATTTCTCGCCGCCCCAAACCGTTACTGCTTGGCCACGTTGATTTGCGCCGTGTCGTCATCCAGAGCGAGGCTGGTGTTCAACGTCACATGGTGGAAACGTGCTGCGGCGTAGTCGTCGTGAATGGCAAAGCCAACCGTATAGGTCTTGCCAGGTTCCAGCGGAATGTCTCCGGGAGCTCCTGAATTCAGAGGTCTTGAGAAAACAACCGTCCAGATTCCCGCTGAAAGGTTTGCTTCCGCAGACATTTCGCCATCGTTCACGATCCGGCGCTCCAGAAGATAGCCATTGCTCGACGTGCCGTCCGCATAAACGCGCAACAGGTCCAGATAGGTACCGTCTTCAAAAAGCTGGCTGATTTCTTCAGCGCTTTTCAGTTGATCCCAACCGCCCTGCGCCTTGCCACGCCGGCCTTTGACTTCAACCTTCGTGCGGCTTTCGGTCAGATACTTCGTAATGGTGTCCGTTGCTTCCAGACGGCCTGCCACGTCGGCGTTTCCGGCAATAGCCTCAGCGCCCGGGTCAAATGGCATATAGGTGTTGTCCGCGTGACAAGAGGCCCAGCAACCTGTGGTCTCACCCATTTCGATCCCCGTGCCGGCGATCATCATGGCGACCTTGACCTGATTGTCCGGATCCATCTTTCCACCGTCTACAAACGGTGCGGGATTGTGAGGGGCATCGGGCCACTGAACGCGCACATAAAGATTTTCATCATCGTGCGCAGCCTGAATGGTGGTGTTGATGATCCCACGTTTGCCGGGAATTGGCGTCGGTTCCGTTTCACCACCAGCAACAATCTTGTTGCCGATCGCTTCCAGTTCCGCCGCATGGCAGGTCATGCAGGTATCGCCGCCCTTCGTCAGGGGCCGCGCGCCACCATGGGTCTTGCCATTCTGGACCCACTCGAACGAGGCCTGTCCCGGATAGAACAGCGTCAAATCCGTTGCCGGAACAGCGTTCCAGTCAATATTGGCTGCAACGGTTCCCGTGGCGCCACCTGTATTTGCAGCCCTGTCACCATCTGCGTCGGCGCCGGAATTTGCAGCTTTGGCTTTTTCCTCTGCGACAGCGGCCTCAACAGCTGCAGCGATCTGGGCCTGAACAACTTCCTGTTGAGCCTTTTGTGCAGCTTTCGCGGCAGCCGCCTCATCAGATTCCTTGGCGACAATGCGCTCCAGGCTGACGATATACTCGTGCGGGACATCGCGTTTAAAAGCAGGGTTCGGCGCTTCGAGACTTTCCAGATAGTCCTCTTCAGCACGATCCCGAAGATCGGAGTGTGCGATGCCCTTGTGACAGTCGATGCATGTCTGACCGGCTTCCATCGCGTTCAGGTGCTGCTGTCTCGCCCTTGGTCTTTGGAACTCAGGCATCATGGATTCAAAATCGTGGCAGTTGCGGCATTCGCGCGAGTCATTGGCCTTCATGCGCTCCCACTCGTTCATCGCAAGTTCTAGGCGCTTGGCTTCGAATTTTTCCGGCGTGTTGATCGTACCGACCATCTTGCCCCAGAGCTCCTTGGTCGCCTGTACCTTGCGAATGATCTTGTGGGTCCAGTCCTTCGGCACATGGCAATCAGAGCACATGGCGCCGACACCGGACCGGTTCACATCGTGAATGGTACCCTTGTATTCTTCGTAGACGTAGTCCCGCATCTCGTGGCAGGAAATACAGAATTGTTTGGTGTTCGTGGCTTCCATCGCGGTGTTGAAGCCACCCCAGAAAATGATGCCGCCGACAAACACTGCCGCAACACCCCCGATCGGCATGCCCCATAGAAGGTATCTGCGCCAGATCGGCTTTTTCTTGTCACCTTGGCTGCTCTCAGTCATGTCCAGGCTCCGTTTTCATGTTCCTCCGCCAGCCGGCTCAGCGCTGGCAGCGATCTGATTGCAGGATGCAGGGATCGTTTCCGAGTTTCCGGGCGACCATCCGTCGATGCAGTCCCGACACCGCTGGCAAAAAAGAAGGGCGGGCGATATGCCCGCCCTTCAGACGCTTGCTTGTTATCGTTAAGTGACGTGGTTCGAACGGTTGTAGACGTTGAACTTGCCGGTCGGAGCAAAGAGGCCTTTGATCCGGGTTTTTTCTTCAAGCGTTTCCGCATCGAAGATGACAATTTCACCATTCGGTTCGAGCGACGTTGAGCGGTTCCACTTGGACACCCAGACTTCGGAACCATCCTGGTTGAACTCGAAGTGAACTGCGGCGCTGCCTTCCTCGTCGGTGATCTGGATCGTTTTCACGATTTCACCAGTCTCCTTGGAAATGACCTGAACCGACTGTTGAATTTCGGGTTCGGGATGCTTGGTCTGGTCAGCCCAAATGTATTTCGAGTCCGGATGGGTCCTGATGAACAGGCCAGCACCGTCTGTCTCTACTTCGTAGCAAACCTTCCAGGCGTCGTCCGGACGGTTCTCCGGATCGTTACCCCAGACCGTGACTGTACCCTCACCAAGGTGTGTGGTGCCTCCAACAGGTCCACAATTCGGATCTACCCAGTTGGCTCCCGGACCCGGGTGCGGCAGGGCCGCAGTGTCGATCATCGCTTCAAGCTTGTGCGTTTGCGTGTCGACCACAACCATCTTGTTCGACGCGTTTGCGGCAATCTGGAAGTAGCGGCCTGTCGGGTCGAAGAACCCGTCATGCAGGAATTTTGCGGAATCGATCTTGTCGATACGCAAGTTGTCGAGGTCGGTGTAATCAACCTGCCAAAGCTGACCAAGTTCCTTGACCGCGACAATCCATGTCGGCTCGTTCGGAGTGGTGTAGATGGCAGCAACGCGGCTTTCTTCGACATAGTCACCATCAACATTGACGCCGCGAGTCGAAACGACTTTCTTCGGCTCCATCGTCTCTGCGTCGACGATTGCGAAATGCGGAGGCCAGTAACCGCCACCGATGACGTATTTGCCATCACCAGACACCGCAACATCGCGGGCGTCGTAAGCGATTTTCACTTCGGCGACCAACATATTCTCCGGGTTCTGCCAGAGATCGATCTTGGTCATTTTGCCGTCGCGGCCCATTGTGTACCAGAAGCGGCCGGGATGCTCAGGCTCGGATACCGCGTGGTGCTCTGAAGCTTTCAGAACATGCACGGCATATCCGGTTGGAATATGCGCCAGAACTTCCTTGGTATCACCATCAATGACGGCAACCTTACCTACGTCACGCTCGATAACGACGAAGAAGTTTTCCCAGTTCCGGCCATGCAGAGGCTCCGTCGGATAATCCTTGGGTTCCACATAGACCTTGCGGGTCGCCTCCATCTGGGCCAGCGACATTTCAGGCGGCTTTGGCGCATCCATCATGATGTAGGTGGCCATGTCCTTGATTTCCTGCTCGGTCATGATGTCCGAGAAGTTGTTCATGCCGCCTTCGGTGCCCCAGGAGATGATTTTTTCAAGCCGCTCCTGGCCAAGCTTCAAGGTACCGCCTTCGGTTACCGTCCCGTCAGCAGCGGTCTTTTTCCAGCTTGGCTCAAGGTTCTTGCCTGTCGCGCCTTTACGCAGCACGCCATGGCAACCCGCGCATCTTTCAAAGTAGAGCTGCTTGGAACTTTCGAAGGCCTCTTCGCTTAGCGTCGGGCCCTCTGCAAGGGCAGGCACCGCCGCGCTGCCCAATAACAGCGCAAGACTTGCCGCTAACGCGGGGCCCGTCCTTTTCTTCAGTCTTGGATGTGACATTCTCAAACTCCAAATGCTGGTGAGGCATTCGCGAGACTTGAGCAATCTCGAGTTCCCTTCCTTGACTTTCGTTAAGATGATCGACCCGTTTTTTGTGAGTTCACCGAGCAGAACCTTTTTCACGTCGCAAATTCCCGGCAATCGCCTCCGTTTTCACTTAGCCGACTAAGTTTATAACTTTCGTTGGAAACAGTTTGAATATGAGAGCTTGAAATTCCGGCATCTTTTGCTGTCTGGACAGGTCGCAAATGCCTGCTTGACTTTGGTTAAGGAAATGACTGCCCGCGCTGCCACCCTCGAGACTACGATCAACTCGGGGTAAAGGAGCGCGCGATGCGCGAAGTCATGACCAAAAGCATGGCCCGAAATATATTTTATGGCGGGTCATTATTCTTCATCATCATCTTTGTAGGGCTGTCCATTCACAGCCATCTCTACATCACAGGAACTTCGACCGATCATGCCGGCATCACCGAAAGTGTGGCCGCGGGCAAACGTGTCTGGGAAGACAAGGCCTGCATCAACTGCCACACCATTTTGGGTGAAGGTGCCTACTTCGCGCCTGAACTTGCAAACGTGATGACGCGCTGGGGCGTTCTCGACGATCCGGACGCCGCTTTCGACACGCTGAAAGGCTGGATGGAATCCATGCCGACCGGCATCGAAGGCCGCCGCCAAATGCCGAATTTCGATCTGACCGACGAAGAAATTCGCGATCTGGCGAACTTCCTGATTTGGACCGACAACATCGACGCCCAAGACTGGCCGCCGAACGAAGCCGGCTGATCCGAACGCAAAAGGAAACTAAGATGAAGTACCAGTCTCAAAAGATAGCCCTGGCGTATTTCGGTGTCGCCCTGGCCCTCTTTGCCGTCCAGGTTCTCGGCGGATTGCTGGCAGGATGGGTTTACGTCCAGCCGAATTTCCTGTCCGAGGTCCTGCCTTTCAACATTATCCGGATGCTGCACACAAACAGCCTGATTGTCTGGCTGCTGCTCGGCTTCTTCGGTGCGGCCTATTTCCTGATACCGGAAGAGGCCGAACGCGAAATCCATTCGCCAAAGCTGGCCTACCTGCAGCTGATCATTCTGGTGGTTGGCACGCTTGGCGTGGTCGTCACCTACACCTTCAACCTGTTTGAAGGAAATTTCCTGCTCGGCAAGGAAGGACGCGAGTTCATCGAACAGCCGAAATGGGTGAAGGTCGGCATTGTGGTTGCAGCCCTCATGTTCCTTTACAACGTCACCATGACGGTGCTGAAGGGCAAGAAAACCGCCATCACAAACATCCTTCTGCTCGGCCTCTGGGGCCTGGCGCTTCTGTTCCTGTTCAGCTTCTACAATCCCAGCAACCTCTCACTGGACAAACAGTATTGGTGGTACATCGTCCACCTTTGGGTTGAAGGTGTCTGGGAACTGATCATGGCCTCGATCCTGGCTTACCTGATGCTGAAACTCACCGGTGTGGACCGTGAGGTTGTCGAAAAATGGCTTTATGTCATCGTCGCTGCAGCACTGTTTTCTGGCATCCTTGGAACAGGTCACCACTACTACTGGATCGGCACACCAAGCTATTGGCAGTGGATCGGCTCGATCTTCTCTTCACTAGAGGTGATCCCGTTCTTCGCAATGATGGCTTTCGCGTTCGTCATGGTCTGGAAAGGCCGCCGCGATCATCCGAACAAGGCCGCGCTTCTGTGGTCACTCGGGTGTGCGACGCTTGCCTTCTTCGGTGCCGGCGTCTGGGGCTTCCTCCACACGCTGCACGGTGTGAACTATTACACCCACGGCACTCAGATCACGGCTGCCCATGGTCACCTGGCCTTCTTCGGCGCTTATGTTTCCCTGAACCTGGCGATCATCACCTACGCAATGCCGATCCTGCGGGGTCGTGACCCCTATAACCAGGTGCTCAACATGGCCTCCTTCTGGCTGATGTCGGGCGGCATGGCATTCATGACATTCGTCCTGACATTCGCAGGAACCATCCAAACGCACCTGCAACGGGTCAACGGTGACTACTTCATGGATGTTCAGGACCAGCTGGCGCTGTTCTACTGGATGCGCTTCGGCGCAGGTGCAGCCTTCGTGATCGGCGCATTGCTCTTCATCTATGCGGTGGCGATGCCGAAAAGCGAAGTCATCGAGTCCGGTGACGCAGCCAACGTTCCTGCGGAGTGAGACCCATGGAAGGTAGCGTATCATTGGCAAAGGGGGCGGCTGACGCCCCTTTTTACCTGGCTCAGTCGGACGAATGCACGGTTTTTGAGGCTGCGCACAAGAACGGACTTCCCGTCTTGCTGAAAGGACCGACCGGCTGCGGAAAGACCCGCTTCGTTGCTCATATGGCGGCAAAGCTCAACCGCAAGCTTTACACAGTCGCCTGTCACGACGACCTGGCAGCTGCCGACCTGATCGGACGCTATCTTCTCAAAGGTGGAGAGACCGTCTGGGTCGACGGTCCTTTGACCCGTGCAGTCCGGGAAGGTGCAATCTGTTACCTCGATGAAGTCGTGGAAGCCCGCAAGGATGTGACCGTCGTCCTGCACCCGCTGACCGATGATCGTCGGACGCTGCCGATCGACCGGACGGGTGAAGAACTTCAGGCCGCCCCGGGCTTCATGCTGGTGGCTTCTTATAACCCCGGCTACCAGAACATCCTGAAGACGTTGAAACCGTCCACGCGGCAACGTTTCATTTCATTGGAATTCGACTTTCCGCCAGCTGACCTTGAATGTGACGTTGTTGCAGAAGAAAGCGGGCTGGACAGGTCGCGTGTTGCCGCACTGGTCCGGCTTGCAGGAAAACTGCGTGCACTGAAAGGCCAGGATCTGGAAGAGGGCGTTTCAACCCGCCTGGTTGTTTACGCCGCAACGCTGATTGCCCAGGGCATGCCCGTAAACAGGGCCGTACTGGCAGCAATGATTGAACCTTTGACAGATGATGAAGACGTGAAACGCGGGCTCCTAGATCTTGTCACGGCCGTGTTTGGGTGAGGCCAGACCGATGGGCAAGATCGACTTCGAGCCATGGGAACCCGAGGAAACGGTCGGGAAACTGTGGCACGCTTTTGCAAGCCGCCTCGATGCACCTGAGGTGCATCACGGAGCCGCGGTCGGCCTTTCTGAGGTCGGCGGGCGGCTTGCAGTTCTTTTTCGGGGCCTGGGTGGTAATCATAATGTGGAACTCCGCCCGGTTTCGGAAGAAGTGTCTCGTCACCGCCTCAGTTTTCTGAGGCGGCTCGGGACAGAGGTTGAAACCGTACCTCGAGCCAGTTTCGACGGAGAGATTCTGCGTTTGCCGGCATCCCTGGCAGTCTTCCCGACCCGGGAAGCAAATGCAGCGCTCTATATCTGGCTGACCGCTCTGGCGGCAAACGCGCCGGTCTACAAAGTGGAGACCGATCCACTGCGCGCCGACCTGCAGGTTTTGCGCACAATCGGACAGATGGTTCGGGAAACTCTTCTCCATGCTCCAGGCTTGAGGGAGCTCTACTCGGTCTTGAGCCACGGCAGTTTGCTGCAACGGCCGGCTGCGTCTCTGCCTCGCTGGGAAGCAAATCTGGAAGCGCTTGTCCGAAACATGCTTGGAGACCCTGCCGAACTTTCCAAAGATGTTCAGGCGTTGCAGAACACACTGGAAAGCGGTGACTATGCTGAATTCCAGGCCCCTCGCGGGTATCGTCCCTTTCGACCGGTTCCGGTTTGGCCGGATCTGCGCGAGGTTGTCTTTTCTTGCGGTGACGAAGTTGAAAACCGGGAAACCGACGGCACGCCGGAGGAGGCGGGCGACAAAACCTTGCGGGCACGCCGGCGCAAGTCGGACCAGGCCGAACGCAATGACAGTCTGATTCTGCACAAGTTCGAAGCGATCTTGAGCTGGGCCGAGTTTTTAAACCTCAATCGGCGGGTCGACGACGACGATAATGACGATGCCAAGAAAGCTGCCGACGATCAGGATGAAATCGGCCTCGGGCAGATTTCCAAATCTCCGGCAACACGCCTGAAACTGCATCTGGACCTTGCCCCTGAAGACGTCGACCGGGAACGCCTTTCAGGCAAAACTCTTTATCCCGAGTGGGATACAAGAAGCGGCCGTTACTTGCCGGACCATGTATGTGTCCTCACAAGTGTAGCCGATGCCGACCCGGACAACGATGTTGCCGCAAAAGATCCCCGGGCCGCACGGCGTATCAGGTCGGTCAAGAAACAATTCGAAGCGCTTCGCCCCGGCCGTGTGACGACGCGCGGACATATGGAAGGCGACCGTTTGGACATGGATACTGCTGTCAGATCCGAAGTCGAACGGATTGCAAGCGGCGCTGGCAATGACCGGATCTGGCTCCAGACCCGGCCGGAAGCGCGCGATCTTGCCGTTTCCATCCTTCTCGACGTTTCCCGGTCTACTGAAAGCGCGGTCACAGGCCGAGCCGTCATCGATATTGAGCGGGAAGCACTGACAGCGCTCGCCTGGGGCCTGAATGCCTGTGGTGACGACTTTGCAATCAACGCGTTTTCCTCGCTCAAACGGCATCGTGTCTATCTGCAGTCCTGCAAACGGTTCGATGAGCCGATGTCCGCCAAGGTTGAGCACCGTATCAGCGGATTGAGGCCAGGGTTTTATACCCGGCTTGGTGCTGCGCTCCGACACACATCGAGCGAACTGGCCGAACAGTCACGCAAGCGCAAGCTCCTGCTTGTCATCACCGACGGCAAACCGAACGATCTCGATCACTATGAAGGCCGGCACGGCATCGAGGATACGCGCATGGCCGTGCGCGAAGCCCGAAGAGCCGGTCAATCCGTGTTTGGCGTAACGATCGACAAGACGGGCAAGTCGTGGTTTCCAAGACTGTTCGGTCAGGGCGGCTTTGCGGTCATTCCCCACCCGGACAAGCTGACCCAGGCGTTGCCGGAAATCTACCGGCAGCTGATTGGCGGCTGACCATGGAAAGAGCTGCTGCAAAACCGCAGTCCGGAGGTCTGGATGAATTGCCCGGCGACTTGATGATGTGGGTTCTCATCATCAGCGAGCTTCTTGTCTTTGGTGCGGGTCTGGCAGCCTTTCTGGGTGTGCGGATATCTGATCCAGCAGGTTTTGCAGACGCCAGAACCTACCTTCATCCGACGCTCGCCGGCATCAATACGGTTGTCCTGATAACCAGTGGCTTTCTTGCGGCAAGAGCAGTAGATCTGCGGCACCAGGAGCGACGAAGACCGGCACGCATTGCGCTCGGGGCGGCGATGACACTTGGTGTCGTTTTCCTTGTCATCAAAGCTATTGAATATGCCGATACGGCCGCGCAGGGCATCTCCACAGAAACCCATCCGTTTTTCACATTCTACTATCTTCTGACAGGTTTTCACGCGATGCATGTCATTGCGGGAATTGTCATTCTTGCGCTGATAGCCTGGAAGGACACACCCCGAAACATGGAAGTCGGAACAGCCTTCTGGCACATGGTGGACTTGGTTTGGGTGCTGCTGTTTCCGGTCATCTACCTGCTGGCGTGAGACGAAGATGACGCGCAATCCAACGACAAAAGCCTGGCTTCAACTGCTGCTTCTAAGTGGCTTGTCCGTCGTTCTAGCTGCTGGTGCTGCAGGACTTCTGGACCCAAGCGTCACAGGCGTGCTTGTTCTGGC
Source organism: uncultured Roseibium sp. (assembly GCF_947499295.1). GTDB lineage: Bacteria > Pseudomonadota > Alphaproteobacteria > Rhizobiales > Stappiaceae > Roseibium. Next base: position 3,006 of record NZ_CANMNP010000018.1, on the reverse strand, counting down.
ACTTGCGTGGATGAAAGCGCGGGTCATCCTCTCGCGCTATCTGGGCCTGTGGCAGGCACCTTTATGGCAGGCGGGTTTCAATTGGGTTCTGGCACTCTACTGCAGTCTGCTGCTCGCGCTTTATCTCATACCCGCCTTCAACTCTTGAAAGCGCTTGACAGAGGTTCAGGCAAATCGAACTCTTCGCCGACCCGGCGTCGCGCTTCCCCGGACATCTTGCGCGCTGTCTTTTGAACGATGCCAAGAACCTTTTCATCGCTATGCTTGGCTGCAAAGGGCGCAAAGTACCATTTGAGAAACACGAAACAGATCGTGTCCTCCAGCGCCTGGACATCCGCGTGCTGCTTGATGCCTTCCTTGCGCAACATGCGTTCAGCGGCCGCAATATCTTCCGCTGCATACCCGGCTGCGGCCATGATCTCACCGACCCTTTGCGCATGATGTCCGGCCAGGTGCCTGCGCCAGGCATGATAACCTGCCTTGCCTTCCGGAAAGGTTGCGCGTGGAACTGTCCAGCGTTCGATATGCTGACCACGGGCGGCGATTTTCAACGGGTCGGATGCCTGCGGGAACAAGCGGCTCAACTCTGAACTCATACGCTCGCCATATAGACGGGCTGCCGGAGCGCCTTCTTCCAGGTTCGGATCGGCTGTATTTGCTTCGTCGATCGCCGCGATGGCCTTTTCCAGGTGTGTCATTGTGCTTTGTGCCAGGCTTCGACCGGGTCGCTTTCAGAATATTCACGCAGCATTTCGATATCTTCGATCGCCGCGTGGTTGCGCTTGATATGGACACCTGCCGTTTTCAGACGGGCAAAAGACCGCGACAGGCTCTCCGGTTTCATGCCTAACCGGCCGGCGATCAAAAATTTGTCGTAGGGAAGGGTCACCACGCAGCTGCCCGTTTCCTGTTCACACAACTCCAACAGAAATTCTGCAACGCGCTGCGGACCGGTTTGCGCCTTGAGTTGCTCAAGCTGTGAGACCAGCGAATGCAGGTGCATGAAGGTCGACGCCAAAACGGCAACCGCAATCTCCGGATCCTTGCGCATCGCTTCCAGCAGCGCCACACTCGGTATGCGCATGACTTCACAAGACGTGACCGCTTCTGCAGAGACCGGATAGGCTTGACCACGGAACGCAACTGCCTCACCGAAGCTTTGCCCCTTGGCAAATACGTTCACAACAGCTTCGCCGCCATTTGGCGCTATCCGATAGAGCTTGACCCAGCCCTCGGTCACGATGTGGATCGCCTTTGCGGTTTCCCCTTGCAGAAACAGCGTCTCGCCGCGGTCGTATTCGCGCCAGCTGGACATTGACAGGATCATGTCCTGGGTGTCTTGCGGGAAGGTCTGCAACAACAAAGAATTCTGCGCAATCTTCTTGCGGCGTTCATTCGGCATTCGATTTCCTAGTCAGGCTCCTGAGAGGCCTGCCCCTCCTATTGGCCTAGGGATATTACACAATCCATTGTCACGGTCACATCTGTTGAATTGCTGATATGGCAACGAACGCGCAGCCGTGTCTTGACTATTGTCATTTCAAGCCAGGCCCTGCGCTCATAGTCTTGTCAGGATGATGAGAAAGAGGGGATCACATGGACTACAATTCCTTTTTCCGAAACCAGCTCGCTGACCTCAAACAAGAGGGAAACTACCGGGTCTTTATCGACCTGCAACGCAAGCGCGGTAATTTTCCTGCTGCCGTCCGGACCCACAAGAAAGGCCAGGACGACGTCACGATCTGGTGTTCAAACGATTATCTTGGCATGGGCCAGCATCCCGATGTGGTTGCCGCCATGCACGCTGCCATCGACAGGTGCGGTGCAGGCGCTGGCGGCACTCGGAACATTTCCGGTACGACCCACGACCATGTTCTTCTGGAAGAAGAGCTTGCGGACCTGCATGGCAAGGAAGCTGCTCTGGTTTTCACGTCCGGCTACGTCTCGAACTGGGCAGCCCTTGGAACGCTTGCGTCAAAGATCCCGGGCTGCATCGTCTTTTCCGACAGCCTGAACCATGCCTCGATGATTGAAGGGATCCGTCACTCAAGAGCGGACAAGGTCATCTGGAAACACAATGATCTTGAGGATCTGGAACACAAGCTTGCGGCGGCTGATCCGGCGCGGCCCAAACTGATCGCGTTTGAGAGTGTCTATTCTATGGACGGCGACATTGCCCCGATCGCAGAGATCTGCGATTTGGCGGACAAGTATGGCGCCATGACCTATCTCGATGAAGTGCACGCAGTCGGTCTCTATGGACCGCGCGGCGGCGGCATCGCCGAACGCGAAGGCCTTATGGATCGCCTGACTGTCATCGAAGGAACGCTCGGCAAGGCATTCGGTGTGGTTGGCGGATACATAGCCGCATCAACAGAACTTTGCGACTTCGTCAGAAGCTTTGCCAGCGGCTTCATTTTCACGACGGCCCTGCCACCGGCAATCGCTGCGGCGGCGACTGCCTCCATCCGGCATTTGAAGCAGAGCAATTCGGAACGCGAGGCCCATCAGGCAATCGTTGCCAGAGTTCGCAATCGGCTCGACACGCTCGGCATTCCGCATGTGCCCAACCCGAGCCACATCATTCCGGTGATTGTCGGCAATCCGGCAAAATGCAAATTCCTGTCAGACACGCTGCTGGATGACTTTGGAATTTACATTCAGCCTATCAACTACCCGACTGTGCCCAAGGGTACCGAACGCCTTCGGATCACACCTTCGCCAGTGCACACAAGCGGCGACGTCGACAGGCTGATCGTCGCCCTGCATTCGCTCTGGAACCAGTGCCAGCTCGCGCGGCAGCCGATGGCTGCAGAATAGGAATATCCGCGGATCCGGTGTCTTCTTGCTCACTTCGACAATGCAATGACAAAAAAGACCGGCTGCCAATCACGGACAGCCGGTCTTTCTTTTGGTTCTCACTTATCCGGCTGCATTCACGGCGCGTTTTGCCATGACTGTTACGAGGTTTGCTCTGTAGTTTGCGGATCCGTGGAGGTCTGAGAG
>NZ_CANMNP010000017.1 GCF_947499295.1 uncultured Roseibium sp. | reverse complement strand
AAGGCAGAAGAACTACAGGAAATGATGGCAGGCGGACAGGAACTCGCCCAACTCGAAGGCTCACTCGGCGGTACGGTCTAAGGCTCCGGTCACCTGTCAAAAAGCAACCTGACAAAAAAATGCGGGCGTTACAAAAAGCGCCCGCATTTTTTGTTTAGACGAGATGACAGGCTCTCATTGAATGACCACGGCGTCTTGAGCCGAAATCAGATGGCCATGCAGCCGCCTGTCGATCAGGACCGCAACAACCTCTTTGTTGAGCCAACCGCCGTCGCGATCTGTGCGTAGTGTGTCTTCCGCTTTTCCGAATTCCCGGCCGATCGCAGCAGTTTTGTGACCGTCTCGTCGATCGCAGCTGACGCTTCCCGGTTCGCCTGCGCCAGACTTGCTTTTGAAACAGCCCGATAGGTTTGCCGCTTCTTGGTGACTTTCGGAGCCGCCGGGTCCGCATATTTCGTCCGGATCGCCTTCAGCTTCCGGGACAATCTTCTAAGCTCCTGCCCGGCTTGCTGATAATTGGGACGCCGCTCGATGGTAGATGCAATTTTGCCGAAATTCACCGCCAGGCAGTCGAGGCGGTATTCGGGACGTGTATCGTTCTCACATTCCTTGTTGCCATCGACAATCAACCTGGCAACACCGCGCGTAACGGTATCGCTGTAACCGCCCGACGCGGCAAGTCTCGGGTCCCGCTCATTGTCGCCGGTGTAACTTGTCCGATCTTCCGGTGACGAGTCCGAATAGGAATCATCGTACTGGGCGAGCAGAATGTAGTCGCCCTGCGGCTCAGCGCTGACCCCTTCATGGATTGCATCGTGTGGCGACACGGCAGCGCCTGCCGGTAGAACCGACATTGCCGCGAACTGTCCTGCCAGCAGACAGGCAATCACGCCATTCAGGCATTGTTTATCAATCATTTTCACCCCCTGAGAATTGTCTTAACAAACTTCCAAATGGTCTGAGCTATCTAAACTCAAGTCATAAATATAAAGAACAAGGCAGTTAACTGGTCGCTTCGCAGTACACAAAACAGATGACCGCGGGTCAAACATCTACAGGCTGAAATATTGCCCTTTGCCAGTGACTGCATTGAGCGCCGTCAAAAACAGTAATCATCTTTTACTAAAACGAAGAATCCAAATACACGATAGCAAAAAGATAACCCTGCGGCAATTTTCACCAATTGACCAAAGGCCTGAGGCAAGTCGCAGATAGCAGATGGTCAAAGCCGTTCAACGGCTGCAACTTATTCTGACAATCCATAAGCCTTACGCAGACTGCGCTTGGTTTGCGGTCCGAACTGGCCATCTATCGAACCGCTGTAGAAAGCGCGCTCCGACAGTTTGCGCTGCAGGGACCGGCGCGTTGCGGTCTTGAACATCTTCGGGTTTTCCGAAAGCTGGTTGAGCACTTCTTCATTGCCGGACCTGAGAGCTCTGTACAGGAACTCTGCCGCATCATCTGGCTGTTTGCCGTCCACAACTCCGTCATCGATCAACGCGGCATAATTGAACATGGCTTCAGGGTGCCGACGGTCGGCTGCCCGTCCGAACAATTCAATAGCCTTTTTCGGATCCCGCGTTACGCCCAGACCGCCCTGATAATAGAGAAAACCGAGATCATTGATGGCGTCTGCGAAATCCTCATCGGCAGACTTGCGAAACAATTTCAATGCCTTGTCAACATCCTGCTCAACGCCAATCCCACGTTCGTACATGCGTGCGAGTTCAAACATCGCTTCGGGATCACCGGCTTCTGCGGCTGTCTCCAACAAGGCGGCCGCCCTGCTCGGATCATAGCGATCTTCATTGGGATTCAAACGCATATAGGCAAGGCCCTTGAGCGCCCTGCTGTCACCCTCGCGTGCAGCGACCTGCAGCTGCTCTTCCTGATCAACTTCCAATCGCCCCCATGCATCCCGGCGCGCAGAGGCCGCAAGTGCATTCACTTCCTGGCTGCTGCCCGCCAGAAAATAGGGTTTGCCGGACAAGGAACCGTATGTATGCGGTTCCTGCGCATTGGCCGTTGCCTTGAGAACGCTATCGCGAACCTGCCGAAAAGCCAGACCGATTTCCAGATCCTGAACCTTCAAGGTTTGCGCAAGCGCGAGGGCGAAAGGACTGTTGTCGCCTGCACCATCCAACGCAACCTTGCCCGCTTCAGCCGCATAGGCAACAAGCGTACCGCGCTCGGGCGAGGCCGGCGCAAGCCCCTGCCTCGCACTGGCATTGACTGTCAGTGTTTCCGTCATATCCCCTTCGGCGAAGGGATCGTTACGGCAGGAGTCCAGGATCACGATCCTGAGCTGGCGCGCCTTGTCGACCGCCTGCAGAATTTCATCCAGTGAGACAGACGTATCGGCTACCCTCTGTCGATTTGCCGAATCTGCATCCGACGGTACAAGAAAATTGCGCCCACCGACTTCAACTCCGTGTCCGGCGAAATAGACAAGAGCGACATCTGCTGTTTCCGCTTCGAACGAAAACCTTTCCAGCAACTCCTTGAATTCGGCCAGTCCGATATCGAAATGCTCCGCCACCCTGAAGTTCAGCTCGTTCAACGTATCGGCGATCAGCCGGCCGTCCCTGGTCGTGTTGTAAAGATCAGGCGCGTTCTGATAGCTGGAAATGCCAACCACCAACGCCATACGGCGCTCCGCAAAAGGATCGGTCGAGGCATAGACGAGTGTCGCCGTGGCCGTGCACACCGCCAATATCAGCAGCATGCAATGTCCGAAGGTCGTCCGCAGCCGCAAAAGCAGCCGGAACCTGTCTGGGACTTGCGGCAAACGCATGAGTATTTTGTTCCGCTTCAAGGTTCAGCTTGAATGACACCTGGGAACATCATTGGAGGAAAGACCGGGCAAGACAAGTGATTTTCACAGCGTACATTCATTTGCGGAGACGCCTCGGCCCGGCTCGGAGCGCCTCAGACGCCATTAATTCATCGCCCTTGGCAGGTAAAGCGCAAGATCCGGAAGTGCGATCAGGGCGATGACCATTGCCAGCATGGCCAACACATAGGGGATTGCACCGATCATGACCTCGGCAATTGAGCCACCGCGCCGCGCGCCCTGAACAACGAAGAGATTGAGGCCAACCGGCGGTGTGATCAGAGCCATTTCGATCAGCACGATCATGAGAATTCCGAACCAGACCGGATCATAGCCAAGCGCGGTGACAATCGGCACGACAATCGGGATTGTGATCACCATCAGTGACAGAGTTTCGATGAAAAACCCGAGCACGACATACATCAGCACAATCACAAGCAGCGTCCAGAGCGGGTTGAAGCCGAGGCCTTCCAGAAATCCGCGTAACTCCTGAGACAGGCCAGCGGCTGACAGCGTGAAATTCAGGAAGGAAGCCCCGATCACAACCAGCATGATCATTGCCGTAACCTTTACGGTCCCGATCAGAGCGGCACCTATCATGCGGATATTGAGACCGCCAAAGAGCAAGGCAATTGCCAGCGCCCCGGCGACACCGACCGAAGCTGCTTCCGTCGGAGTTGCCCAGCCTTTGTAGATGGATCCGATTATGGCCGAAAACAGAAAGATGATCGGCAGAAGGTCGGCAAGTCCTTTCAGCATTTCGATCAGAGGAAATGTCCTGCGCGCGCCGCCAAGCTTCGGCTGAACCATGCACACAAGTGCGGTGACAACGATGAAACCGAGCGCCAGCAAAATGCCGGGCAAAAGCCCCGCAAGGAAGAGCTGAGGGATCGAAGTCTGTGTCAGGAACCCATAGACAATCAGATTGATCGATGGCGGGATCATGATACCAAGAGTGCCCCCGGCAGCTATCGCGCCGGAAAACAGTTTCGGATCATAACCAAGACGGTCCGCCTGTGGCATGGCCACTGTTGCCACTGTCGCAGCTGTTGCAACAGACGATCCGGATGTTGCGGAGAACATGGTCGCAGTCGCCACATTGGCATGTACCAGACCTCCCGGAAGCCAGGACACCCAACGGTCAAGCGCAGAATAGGTCCTTGCGGCGATTCCGGTTCTGACCAGGATCTCCCCTAACAGCACAAAGAACGGAATGGCGATCAGAGCCGCGTTTTCCGAAGTCGACCAGACCATCGAGCCCAGCCCGCGCATCAGCGGAAAAGGTGTAAAAAATTGGTCTATGCCGAAGCCCAGAAGAAAAAGAACAATTCCAACCGGAATGGAAAGGGACAGGAGAGCCAGAAGCCCGATTGAAACAAACGCAAGCATCAGACCGCCTCACTTTCCGGAAAGACGCCCATAACCTGTTCCGATCGTGAAAAATTGCCCTGATAGACCAGCACAAGCGCGCAGAGAAAGGTCAGCCAGGCGGTCAACGCAAACCAGATCCAGCCTGCGAACCAGGGCACCTGTACCAGCGCCAGGGGCGTTTCGAGCGGTGTGTTGGCTCGAGACCCATTGCGCAGCGTGGTCTCCACCACTGGCCAACACTGCAGCGCCACGATTGTGATCGTCCCGGCCAAAGCCAGCAACGACACCAGGTCCAGTATCATTCGCCACTTCGGGACGCCGATGGCGCGCCTCAGAAAGTCAATCCTGACATGTGACAGTTCAACCAGCCCAAAGGCCATGCCCCAGGCTGTGCCAATCGCCATGACATAGCCTGAGATTTCGTCGGTTCCACCCAAGGACGCACCTAGGCGGCGGAGCAGGATATCGGCAAGGACGAGTCCCGCGCAGAGGAGAAACAGAACGCCGACCGAAATCGCGACCAGCCGGTTGGCCCGTTTCAACAAATTAAATGCCGTTTCCGCCACCTGTTCACTCCGGCCTTAGTTGATCTTGATGGTCACGCCGACAACAGCGCCAACACTTTCGTTCCAGCGCGCAGCCCAGTCACCACCCGCCCGTTCGGCCCATTCCGGCAAAACTTCTGACTGGAGGATTTCTCGTGCTTTCTCTATGTCGCCGTCACTTGCCTCAACCAGCACCAGATTGCGGCTGTCGCCTGAAGCGCATTCGCCCTTGCCCGTCAGGCAAGCGATATCGTTGGCGAGCGCACCTTCCGCGGTTGACCAAGCAGGCGCTTCGAAATTCTCGGCAATTTCCTTTTCGATAAGCGCTTGTGTGTCGGCATCGAGAGACTGCCACTTGTCCATGTTGATCGCCGTTACTACCGGATCCCAACCTCCAAGGGGTATCGGAAGCAGGTGGGTCGTCACTTCCCACCAGCCCGCGCTATAGCCCGAACCAGCACCGGTTACGGCACAGTCGACGACACCCTTTTGCAGCGCTCCAGGCACTTCGGAAAAGGAAACCGTAATACCCTCCGCTCCCAGGGCTTCCAGGAATTTGGCCGTCATGCGTCCCGAGGCACGGATCTTCAATCCTTTCAGATCATCGAGCGACCCGACTTCAGCATTACAGAAAACGACCTGCGGCGGATAAGGCGCAATGGCCAACACCTTGGAATTGAAGCGTTGTGCGAAAATTTCGTCGACCATCGGCCGCGCCGCTTTCACGGCCGCTTCCGCCTTGTCCGCGGACATGGCGACCAGCGGAACATCAAGACCTTCAAGTTCCGGTGCATCGGCCACAGCGTAATCGCCGACGGTCATGCCGACATCGAAAACGCCCTGCCCCAGCAGACGAAAGACTTCACCGACCCCGAGGTTCATCTGATTATGAGTGGTCACCGTTGTCTGAAGGTTGCCGCCTGAAGCTTCAGGCAATGTGGTCTGCCAGAACGGCGCCTCATATTCCTTATGCAACGGCAAGCTGGACCAGCTGCCGACAACGGACAGGCTTTCCGCCATCACCGGGGTTGCAATGGCGGCGCTCGACATGAGGGAAATCAGAAGTCTTTTCATGGGTCCTCTCCGTGAAGGTTGGAAGTCTACATTGTTGTTGTTGCTATAATTGGATTTTCAGCGTCGTTCGGAATATCGGTGATCAACATGTGGCCAGGCTTGTGAGTGATGCAGATCGGCAGCGCAGCGTCTTGAATAACGGCTTGCGGAGTGACGCCGCAGGCCCAAAACACGGGTGTATGTCCGGTCTGGATCGGCACCGGATCGCCCCAGTCGGGTGTACCTATATCGTTGATGCCGATCAGGGCCGGATCACCAATATGGACAGGTGAACCGTGCGCCAGGGGATACCGGGCCGAGATTTCAATGGCATTTGAGACCCTCTGATCCGGTATCATCCGCATCGACACAACCATCGGACCCTGAAAACGCCCTGCAGGCACGGTGTTTAGTGATGTCCTGAACATGGGAACCGTGGTGTTGTTGGAAATGTGCCAGAGATCGATACCCTCTTCGATCAACGCGTGTTCGAACGTGAATGAGCAGCCGATAGCAAATGCAACCAGCGTGTCGCTCCAAAGCGACGTTAGGTCAGCGACCGTGCTCGACAGCAGCCCATTTCGGTAGATGTTGTAAGCCGGGACATCCGTTCGAATGTCGATGTGATGTCCGAGTGTGAACATCATCGGGTTGCCGGTGTCGGAGACGCCGATCAGCGGACACGGCTTGGGATTGCGCTGACAGAACCGCATGAAGTCGAGCGCAAAGTCTTCCGGCATGATCGCAAGGTTGGCTTGAAGCAGGTTCTTGCCAAGTCCAGCCGTGTGGGAGGCATAGCCGCCGCTCCGGATGTACCGGCGCACGGTTTCAGCTGGCTCTTTCCGCAGGATTTCGTAACTCGACACCATGGGCCTCCTTTCGCCAAGGAGGCTCCCGCAGTTGATCTATAAATTCAAATTCAATCTTTTTAGCATTTTTTATAAAGTATTTTTATACCCATCATAAGCAAGCGCGACCAGCAATGCCTTTTGAGCAGCGGCTGCCACCAAGTGACTGCGCGGATCCCCGAGATAACTTGCCGAAAACGAAAGGGCCTCGGGCACCCAGCCGGGATCAAATTCCGCGATGCGCCCCTGGTCGACATAAGGTTGACCCATTACCCTTGGCAAAGCGGCAACCCCAAGCCCGGCCTCAACCAGCCTGAAGCAGGCAGACAACGAAGATGATGGAAACATGCGAACGTCAGGCGCAATCCGCTCAAAAAGTGCTGTTTTCAGTTCCCGATAAGGACGTGTATGACGCGCATAGGTGATCACCGGTTTTTCCCGGATCAAAGCCTCACCGGCCTTTCCGTCGGCGATGGTTCCGACGGGTGCGTACCAGGCCAGATCAAAGCCCGGCAATTCGACATTGTCGACGGAATATTCCGAAACGGGACCGAGCAGTAGCGCAAGGTCAATTTCGCGATCAAGAAGCCCGGCGCGCAGGTTCACCGAGATATCGACATTGATCTCGACGACAAGATTTGGAAATTCAGAATGCAGCTCCGAAACGAGATCCGGCAACCAGCACTGGGCAATCGTTTCAGACGCTCCAATACGCAAATGCCGGTTGATGCCATCCTTGGCAACGACGGTCTCTTCCACCTTGTCGGACAGTCTTTCAAACTGCTCGGCATAGGTTTGAAGCATCTCGCCCCGCTTGGTCAGTTTCAGTCGGCCGGGTGAGCGTTCGAAGAGTTCTGTTCCAAGCCCTTCTTCCAGTCGTTTGAGCCGGGTGGTGACAGCCGGCTGTGTCAGGCTCAGGGTCTGCGCTGCCTTGTTGACACCGCCGTGCCGGACAACCGCCAGAAACGCTCTCAATTGGTCCAGGTTGAGGGGATGCATACCGGCGAACCCTGTCTTGTTTTGAGCGCGAGCCTGCGCCGAGGGAAGCTGAGTCTCATGACCCGGCAATCGAAAGTAATACCCCTGCGTGCTCGCCAATCAAGCACGCCAGCACAGCAACGCCGAAACAAATCGGACCAAATAGCGGTCGAAAAACGCACCAGACCCCGGTCAGGCAAGGCCTAGGAGGCGGGCTGCATTGCCTTTGATGATGTCGGGACGCAATTCATCCTTGATGGCGATCTTTTCGAAATCGGACAGCCAACGTTCAGGCGTTATCATCGGCCAGTCCGAGCCGAACAAAACCTTCTTCTTCAGGATCGAGTTGCAATACTTGACCAGAATTTCGGGAAAGTATTTCGGCGACCATCCGGACAGATCAATATAGACATTGGGTTTGTGCTGGGCGACCGCCAACGCTTCTTCCTGCCAGGGAAAGGACGGATGTGCGAGAATGATTTTCATGTCCGGAAAATCAACCGCGACGTCGTCCATATACATCGGATTGGAGTATTTCAGCCGCATGCCATTGCCTCCCCGCATGCCGCTGCCAACGCCCGTCTGGCCTGTGTGGAACAAGGCGATGCCGCCGGCTTCCGCTATGGCCTCATAAAGCTCATAAGCCATCCGATCATTGGGAAAAAACCCTTGCATGGTCGGGTGAAACTTGAAGCCCTTGATACTGAAATCGCGGATCAGTCGGCGTGCTTCCCGCGCACCCATCCGGCCCTTGTGTGGATCGATGGACGCAAAAGGAATCAGGACGTCATCATTGTCTGCAGCGATCTCGGCAACTTCTTCATTCTTGTAGCGGCGATATCCGGTCTCGCGTTCCGCATCGACGGGGAAAATAACCGCAGCGATATTTTGCGCGCGATAATGCGCCGCCGTTTCCGGCACGGTGGGCGGATGCTTCCATGGTGCCCGGAAATACTCAGCCATGGTTGCCTGAAGGTCGTCATAGCCGTCATCGGTATGGCAACCACAGGGCTCTTCGGCATGTGTGTGAATATCGATTGCGCGGACCTTGCTGATATCGACCATCTCGTGCCTTCCCTATAGCCTCACCGTCGCGGGGTCATCGTCGGAATAAAGCCGCTCAAGCAACGTTGCGCGGCGGGTCAGAACCCTGCGGATATTCAAATTGCCCTTGGCGGTCATTTCACCTTCCGCCCCCGATGGGGGTGCGGATAAAACAATTGCACGCGACACCCTTGCTGAACTGCCGCTGATAGTCCGCGCGCGCTCCGCAAGCCGCCGGTGAATTTCTCCTTGCAACAGGTCGCACCGATAAGCACCGCGTTCCTCCGACAACTGAAACCCCGCTTGGGTCAATTCGGACAAGTTCGGAAAAATCATCACACCGATCTCGGTGCGATCCGCACCGGTCACGACCAGGTCGGCCGCCAGCGGGGCAAGTTCGGACAGCATGTCGAGCTTCAGCTGTGCAGCGCGGACCCAGGTTCCCGACTGCAATTTGAAGTCTTCGGAAATCCGCCCGTCGAAACGCATCCCTCTGTCGGGATCTTCAGCGTCCAGAAAGACCATCGCATCACCGGTGATGAAATATCCTTCTTCGTCGAAAGCAACTTTGGTCCTGTCAGGGTCCCTGAAATAACCGGGCATGACGCTTGGCCCTTTGATCCGGACTTCGCAGCGCATGTCCTCATCAGGCAGAAGCTTCAAGGTAACGCCATTGACAGGCACCCCGACAATCCCTGAACACGGAGCGGGTTCCTGCTGCATCATTGCAGATGGTGCTGTTTCGGTCAGTCCCCAGGACGACGTCATTAGCGGCACTTCGCCCTTTTCGTTCAAAGCCATCTGCTCCAGTCCGGACCACACGTCCTGTGGCAGCGAAGCGCCTGCGTAGAAAATCAGATCCAGATCTTGAAAAAAGCGGTGCCGGAAGCCTTTGTCTTTCCGCAGCGCATCGAGCAACATGCCGAAACCCAACGGAACATTGAAGGCAAGTGTGCCGGTTATCAGATGAAGGTTCTCCAGCGTCCTCTCGAAGAGCCCTTTCACGGGCTTGCCGTCATCGATATAGAAACTGCCGCCATTGGCCAGCATCATGTTGAAGTTGTGGGATCCGCCAAAAACGTGGTTCCAGGGCAGCCAGTCCACGATGATCGGAGGACGCTTGCGCAGGAACGGCAAGGCGTCCGCCAGCTGAGCCTGGTTGACGCACATCATGCGATGGGTTGTCAGCACCCCTTTCGGGCTCGAGGTCGAGCCGCTGGTCATCAGGATTTTTCCAACCGTATCGGCCGTGACGTCGGCAAAAGCCGCATCAACATCAACGGCCCCGTCCCCTTTGAGAAGGTCAGCAAATTTCGTGACCTTTTCTACGCCTGCACGGGTCGACGGGCGGCTGGCAACAATTTCAACGCCGGAGAGTTCCTGAAGGCTCAGCGCTTCTTGGAACTGGTCCTGATCGATCACATAGGCAAGTTTCGGTTTGATCAGATGAATGACATCCCGCAAGCGGCCGTGTGCCCCATGGACCAGTGAATACTGTTCAGCTACCGGAACCAGCGGCACACCGACATACTGGGCGGCGAGTGCCAGGATACCATGATCGACACTGTTTCCGGACATGACGAGAATTGGCGTTTGCCGGTCCATACCACGGGCAAGAAGCGCAGCGCCGACCGAGCGCACCTTTGCCAGTGTGGTTTCGTAAGTCTCTTCACGCCAACCGGCTCCATTGCGTTCCGCCAGGAACACACGCCCGGGAGCTTCTTCTGCCCATTGATGCAGCCAGTCGCCTGTCCGCTCAACGCTGGAACTGAGCTGATGGTTGGAACGCAGCAGAATGGACCCGTCCGGACGATTTTCCCGGCTGACCGAATGCGACTGGAAATCTGTCGTGCGTTTCATGACTTTTCCTGCAGGCACACGCGTCAGCGATCACGCTGACGGTTTGCCTCGATCACCTGAAGAACTTTGAGGGCAACTGCCTTCTCATCCGGACCGAGGCCTTTAAGAAGCGCGGTTTCATGCGCTGCTACGACTGAAAGCGCTTGCTTGCACAGGTCATGCCCGGCTGCCGTTGCCTTGAGCGCATAAGCCCGCCGGTCGTTGGGCAATCGATCTCTCAAGACCAGACCTCTGCGCTCCAGCTCATCGACAATCACCACCAGATTGGGCCGTTCGATATCCATGGCTACTGCCAGTTGCGACTGGCGGAGCCCCGGATTATCCACAATCAGAACCAGCGCCGTATAGGTGAGCATTCTCAGTTCAAGCGGTTTCAGGGTTCGGCTAAGGTCCGATTGGATGACATTGAAGGTTCGCTTCATCTGATAACCGTGAAAAGATCGCAACGTCCTGTCGTTGACGTGGACAACTGTGTCTTCTGTTTCGATATCGGCAGCTGGTTTTTTCATGACATCACCTGAATTTCGGACTGCGTTTTTCGATAAAGGCGGCCAAGCCCTCAGTTGCATCCGGGCTTGTCTGCGTGAGTGCGGCACACAGGCTTTCGGTAAAAAGGCCATCAGCCTTTGACATGTCGGAAATGCGCGACAGCGCCTGGATCATGATGTAATTCGACAGTGGCGCATTCGACGCGATTTTGCGGGCAAGATCCTGTGCTTTCGCCAGGGCTTCACCCGGATCGACAACATAGTGGGTCAGACCCAGAGACAGTCCCTCGCCAGCGTCGTATTTCCGGCCCGTAAGCATCATTTCGGTCATGCGATCGGCGCCCAGTATCCGTCCGACACGAACCGAAGCTCCTCCGCCCACGAATATGCCGCGGCGCCCTTCCGGAAGCTGAAAGAAGGTGGATGTTTCAGCAACACGGACATGCGTTGCGCATGCCAGTTCCAGGCCGCCCCCGATAACAGCCCCGAACATCGCGGAGACAACCGGCAATCCCCCAAACTGGATCCTGTCCATCACCGTGTGCCACCCGCGGGAATGGTGCATGGTGCCTTCCGCGTCTCGAGCGACATGTTCGCTCAAATCCAGTCCGGAGCAGAAGTGACCGGCAGTCCCCGATATGACCACCGCCTTCACGGTTTTCGGCGGGTTTGAGAAGAAGCTCTCGATTGCTTCAAGCAGGTCGTCGCACATGGCGTTGCGCTTGTCAGGGCGGTTCATCGTCAAGGTGGCGACGTCGCCGTTTACCACAATGTTCAAGATCGGATCGTTCATCAGAATGTCCTCAATGCGGCGGCAGGCGCACCGCGCCCTCAAGCCGGATGGTCGTTCCATTGAGAAACGGGTTGGTGACGATATGTTCTGCCATCAGTGCAATTTCTTCCGGCTGTCCCAGGCGCGGCGGACGGTGGCAGCGACAAGGCCGTTGCCACCTTCATTCACAAGCACGACGGTTTGCTCTATCCGCATCTCACCTGCTCCGATTCAGTGTGAGCTATCATTGTTATGTTCCATATCTATTTTCACACTCCGACATCTCCAATGGCCGGGCGGCCTAGCCGCCCAGAAGGAACAGGGTGATGGAGGGGAACAGCACCAGGATAATGACCCGGACAATGTCCGACGTTACAAACCACAAGACGGCCTTGTAGGTTTCCTTCATCGGCGTGGACCGATCCATGGCATTGATAATGAAGAGGTTCATGCCGACCGGCGGCGTGATCAGACCCACCTCGACAACAATCAGTACAATGATCCCGAACCAGATCGCGACATGCTCCGGGCTCATTCCGAAATCAAGCGCGCTGATCACGGGAAAAAAGATCGGAATGGTCAAAAGGATCATCGACAAACTGTCCATCAGGCAGCCAAAAGCCAGATAGAACAACAGCACCAGCGTCAGCACCATCCATGGGCTGAAGCCCTGACCGACAACCCAGCCGCTGAGTTCTTGCGGCAATTGACTAAGCGCCAGGAAACCATTGTAGAAGCCGGCCCCGAGAATGATGAAGAATATCATCGCGGTGCTCATGGCGGTCTGGATCATGCTGTCGATGAACATCTTCCAGGTAAGATTGCCGGACAAGAGAGCCAAAACACCAGTGCCCGCCGCACCGACGGCCGCGCCTTCCGTTGGTGTGAACCAGCCAAGATAAATGCCTCCGACAACCAGTCCGAAAACGAGGAGGACCGGCCAGACTTCGAGCATGGCGCGCATGCGCTCTGCATAGGGAACAGGCTCACGGGTTCCGGCTGCCGCCGGATTGAGCCGAACATAGATAGAAATGGTGATCATGTAGCCGATTGCCGCCAGAATGCCTGGAATGAAGGCGGCCAGAAACAGCTTGGCAATGTTCTGCTCTGTCAGGATCGCATAGATCACCAGGATCACTGATGGCGGGATCAAAATGCCGAGCGTGCCGCCGGCGGCCAATGTGGCGGTGGAGAAGCCGCCGGAATAGCCGTAGCGACGCAGTTCCGGGAGTGCCACCCGGCTCATGGTAGCTGCAGTGGCAAGCGAGGAGCCACAGATTGCGCCAAAGCCGGCGCAGGCACCAACCGCGGCCATTGCGACACCGCCCTTGCGATGCCCCAGCCAGCTCTCTGCAGCCTTGAACAGCGACGACGACATTCCCGAATGCGTAGCGAATTGTCCCATGAGCAGGAACATTGGAATGATCGTCAGCGAATAGCTGGAAAAGGTCGAGTAGGTTTCACTCTTCAGCTTGGACAGAAAGACATTCGGCGTTCCGGTCGCAAGCCAGAGCCCACCGAGCCCGCAAATCATCATCGCTAGGCCAATAGGGGCCCGCAGGAAAATCAGGACCAACAGAATGGGAAAGGACAGATAACCGAGTTCCAGAAGGCTCAATGGACTTCCCCCTCAGCATCTGATGAGAGCCTGCGGCCCGTGACGAGTTCAGTCATCCGTGCAACGGCGCAATAGACCGCCACCACCGAGGCGACAAAAGCAGCACCGAAGCTGAAGGCAAATGCCCACCAGACCGGGAATTGCAAAATGAAGGTGGTTTCTTCGTAACGCATCTTGTCCTGCATGCCGACAAAGAGCCGCCAGGTGATCAACAGGATCAAAGCGCTCAACAGAACTTCCCAGAAGGTCTCCAAGAACCTGTTCAGCCAATGCGGAAACCCGGTTGAGAACACATCGACAGTCGCGTGGCCGCGCCGTAACTGGCAAATCGGCAGGAAGGCGAAAATCGTGAAACTGATACCTGCTTCCAAGAGCTCGAAGTCACCCTGAACGGGGCCGACGCCGGTCGCGATCAAGGCTTTGGCGCCACTCTCTGATAGCGAAGTCAGGAAGCCGGAATGTCCTAGCGTGTTTAGACCTCTGCCGAGAACACTGACGCAAGTCAGGGCAATGAGCCCGGTCAGCACCAATCCGCCAAGGATCGCCATGAAGCGCGCCAGACGCTCCACCAATTGAGACAGCATGTATCCGTGTCCTGTGGGAAAAGAGCCCCCGGAACACAGGCGTCCGGGGGCGTTTGCAAGGTTTTCGTCAGTTGGCCATCAATTCGGCCGCACGATCCTTCAGCGCTTTGCCGTCAATGCCTTTGGCATCCATCTCGGCAATCCACTCGTCGATAGTGCCTTGCGCGGCTGCGCGCCACTCGGCAATCTGGTCTGGCGTTTGCGTGATGATGTTGTTGCCACGCTCCACGGCAGCAGCACGCGGTCCGGCATCATCTGTCTGCATCTGCTTACCAGCAAACGCAGAGAAATCTTCACCGGAATTCGCATCAATAATGGCTTTCAGGTCATCCGGCAGCGCGTCGTATCTGTCTTTGTTCATCGCAAAGATGAAAGACGTGGTGTAGAGCGCATCACCTGGGAACTCGGTGTGATTTCCGACAAGTTCATTCACCTTGAGCGCACCGACAACTTCCCAGGGAATAACGGACGCGTCGATCACGCCTTTACTGAGCGCTTCCGGAATCGCCGGGACAGGCATGCCGACAGGTGTTGCTCCAAGATTGGAGAACAACTTGTTCGTCACGCGTGTCGGTGCACGCAGCTTGACCCCGTTCAGATCGTCAAGTGTGGTGATTGGCTTGCTGGAATGGATGACACCCGGGCCGTGGACCCAAAGACCAAGCGGTTTGAACAGCTTGAAGTCCTCATCCATCATGGTTTCATCAGCCAGCTTCCAGTAGGCCCTGGACATCGACTCAGCATCGGTCATGGTGAACGGAAGCTCGAACACTTCCGCGCGTGGGAAGCGGCCCGGCGTATACCCAGCCACCGTCCAGACAATGTCGACGGCACCGTCGATCACCTGGTTGATCAACTCCGGCGGCTTGCCGCCCAGCTGCATGGCCGGATAGCGCTCGATCTTGATACGACCGTCGGACTCAGCCTCAATCTTGTCGGCCCAAGGGTCAAGCACGTTTTTGGGAACGTTCGCTTGCGCCGGCAGAAACTGATGCAGGCGAAGTGTAACTTCCTGCGCAACCGTACTGGACGCCGTGCCCGCAAGGGCAATAGCGGAAACTGTGGCCGCCACGGCCAGCCTTGCAAACTTCTTATGCAAGTTGATCATTATGTCCTCCCTGTTCGATCAACTTCAAAAAACAAGACCGGATTCCTCCTATCCGATCAAGTGATGAACTATAATAGTTATACTTCATAACTTTTTTCAAGACTAAAACACCAAAAGCCCAGCGCACGCGCGCGGGTCTGGAAAAGCGGACGCTTTGCAGGATCACGGATCTGATCGATATGCCTCATAAAACATCACAGCTACCTGACAAATTTGCCGGAGTTTGTGATGAATTGAGCGCATTGGCAAGACCCTGATTGGCTTATGTCGACAGAAGACCGAATTGCTCGGGTCCACACAGGTCTGACGGGGCGGGCACGCAAGAAGGAGATGGCGACTTTTTGCCGCCAGGAACAGAAAGACGAAAAGTCCGGCCGGCAACCGTTGCCGGCACCGGCCGGAAGGGGTCGGACATCAAGCCGACTGGGAAGTCAAAGCCGGTGCTTCGGCCAATTGCTCGAGCAGACGCGCAACCGCTTCAGCGCCGGGATCATTGTGACCCGACAGATTTGCCTCTGATATATAAGACGCCCGCCCTGCCCTGGCTCGTGTAATCCGCGCTGTGGCATCAGCTCCCTGTCGCGCGTCTGCAGCGGCGGCCCCGATACCGTTCTCAAGGGCATTCAGAGCCGGCATCAAGGCGTCGATCATCGTGCGATCACCCGGCCCAGCTCCACCGACTTGCATGATACGGTCAAGCCCCGCCTTCAAAGCGCCGATTGCGCCATGGCCACTGGAAGACGCATCGCCTGCAGCCGCAAAGAAAATCGCGAGCAACACCCCGGACGACCCGCCCATGGTCTGGCTAAGCTCCAGTCCCACCGCACGATAAAGCTGGGTCAGGTCGGCAAGCGGCAGCCGATCCAGGGCCTG
Organism: uncultured Roseibium sp.; assembly: GCF_947499295.1. Classification (GTDB taxonomy): domain Bacteria; phylum Pseudomonadota; class Alphaproteobacteria; order Rhizobiales; family Stappiaceae; genus Roseibium. The sequence goes on along the minus strand of NZ_CANMNP010000017.1, from coordinate 153,093 downwards.
GATCAAGGCGCGGGCGGCTGTTGCCAGCGTGCTTCCGGTGTCGCCGTCACCCGATTTTGCGTCGAGTGCATTCAGGTCCTCTTCGGCGGCAATCAGGATGTTGCAGCACCGCTCGATGAATGCTCGGGTTTCCGGGTTTTTCGACGGTAACGGCTGGATCGGGGACAACCCGTCCGGCAGTGGCCGCACGGAAACAGGGCCAAGAGCTAGGCATCCCGGCCACGCCCATGGCGCCACAGGTGCTTGCAGCAACGCTTCCTCGGCCTTTCCGACCGGCAACAGCGAGACGGAAAATCCATGCATATCAAGTGAAGTCATCATCGCCGCCGGGCCGATTACCCAGCGTATCTGACTGCCAATCCGAGACGCCGTCATCTCTTCAAGAAGCACCGACATTTCAAGAGGTGTCGTACTGCCAAGATTGTTCAGGATCGCAACATGTGGTCCGGGCGCAAGGCTCGGCGCCAGTCGTTCAACCACCATGGCCATGGCAGCCTTGGCGTTGGAATACTCTACCTGTTCGATGCCGGCTTCGCCGTGGATGCCCAGGCCGAGTTCGGCTTTACCGAGAGCAATCCTGTCTTCCTTCGGCGACCCCGGAATTGTGCACGTGTCGAGTGACATGCCAATGGAAATAGCGCCCCTTATGGCCTGCTCCGCGGCAGCCGTGATCGTATCCAGGTCAGCGCCCTGATCGGCCAGAGCCCCTGCAATCTTGTGCACGAACAATGTGCCGGCAACGCCCCTGGCCTGGGGCAGATCCGGCAAGGCCACGTCATCATCAACAATGACCATATTGACCTTCAGACCGAATGCGCGCGCACGTTCAACTGCGAGACCGAAGTTGAGGCGGTCTCCCGTATAGTTTTTCACGATGAGCAGACAACCGGCCTTGCCCGTCACGGCCAGAATTCCTGCCAGCACCGCGTCGACCGAGGGAGACGCAAAGACCTCGCCGCAGACAGCGGCCGTCAACATGCCCTGGCCTACAAATCCCGCATGGCTGGGTTCGTGACCAGAACCACCACCGGAGACAAGCGCCACTTTCGACTTGTCCCAGTCGGTGCGCACGACAACCTTGATATGAGGATAGCCATCCAGTCGGGCCAGTCGTCCGCCAGCGGTTCTGAGCGTCCCGTCAATCGCTTCAGTGACGAGCGTTTCCTTGGTGTTGATAAACTGCTTCATGTCCCGTCTCCTCAGGCAATTCTGGCGCCGCTGGCGTCAAAAAACAGTGGATTGCGTGGCTGGATGGCAAGCGTGTCGCCGGCTTCATATGTCGCGCGGTTCTCCGACAACGTGACGATCTCATGCCCTTCAAGCGACAAATGCAGGCGTGTCTGGTCGCCGAGATGCTCAACGCGCCTGATCTGCGATGGTTTTCCCTCACCTTGCGCGATGTGCTCCGGACGAAGCCCGATGGTTTTGGCACCCGACGGCGCTCCGGCGAACATGTCGGCTGGCAACACATTGATCCGCGGTTGTCCCAAACGTCCGGCGACATAAAGATTGACCGGGTCTTCGTAGATTTCCCGCGGCGTTCCAAACTGGACGAGGCGTCCTTCATCGAGCACCCCGACATGGGTTGCCATGGTCATCGCCTCGATCTGATCGTGCGTCACATAGAGCATCGTGGCACCAAGGCTTTCCTGAATGCGCTTCAGTTCTATCCTGAGGTCCGATCTCAGCTTGGCATCGAGCGAACTCAGCGGCTCATCCATAAGATAGATGGATGGCGAGCGCACAAGGGCGCGACCTATCGATACGCGCTGCATTTCGCCGCCGGACAGATTGGTCGCCTTGTTGTTGAGCTTGTGGGAAATCTTCAGGACATCCGCCACTTCCGCAACTTTCCTGTCGACTTCCTCTTTGGGCGTCTTCAACAAGGGCGAGCGGAGCGGAAACGCCAGATTGTCACGCACGCTGAGATGCGGATACAGCGAATACTGCTGAAAAACCATGGCGACATTGCGCTGTGCCGGCGTGTCGCTGGCCACGGAACGACCACCGATCATGATGTCGCCCTGATCGGGCTGCTCCAGACCCGCGATCAGACGCAGGATTGTGGTCTTTCCGGCTCCGGTCGGTCCAAGCAGGGTCACAAAAGCCCCGTTTGCGATCGTCATCGTGACATCGTGAACGGCCTGCGTGTCACCGAATGCCTTTGACAGATTGGCAAGTTTAACCTCAGCCATGGGCCAGCACTCCTTCGTTCAGTGAGGACCTCAATGCGCGACCCGACTGGTTGTCGAACAGGGTTACCGTGGACCCGTTGAAGTCCAGCCCGACATGTTCACCTGCACGCACTTTTTTGTCGGACGGTATCCGGGCTTTCAGTTCTCCGCTGGCCGATCTAAGCGTCACGATTTGTGTTGTGCCGAGATACTCAGCTGCAAGAACCTCGCTGCGGAAACCGGCATTGTCCGTCAAGGATATGTGCTCAGGCCGGATACCGAAGACCATGTCGCCCTCAAAAGGCTCTTGAAGCATCGGAAAAGCCAGATCCTCATGATGCATCTGCACCGACGAAGAGCCTGCATGAACCTCACCGTGGAAACGCAGGAAATTCATCGAGGGCGACCCTATGAAATCCGCAACGAACATGGAGGCAGGCTTGTCGTAGATGTCCTGTGGCGTGCCGAATTGCTCGATCACGCCATGATTCATGACGACAATCTTGTCACCCATTTGCATGGCTTCCAGCTGATCATGCGTTACGTAAACCGTGGTGGCGTTCATCCTGTCGTGCAGTGCACGCAGCTCTTCTGCCATCCGTTCGCGAAATTCCGCATCAAGAGCCCCAAGCGGCTCGTCCATCATGAACGCCTTGGGATCGCGGACAATCGCCCGGCCCAACGCCACACGCTGGCGATCGCCACCGGAAAGGCCGCCAACCGGGCGGTCGAGAATGTCCTCGATCCCCAGGATCCTGGAGACTTCGCCGACCTTCTCTTTCACTTGGCTCTTGGGCATGCCCTGACTGATCAATGGATAGCTGATGTTTTTGCGCACATTCATGTGCGGATAGAGCGCAAACATCTGGAAGACAAAGGCGATGTCCCGTTTGCTCGCCGGTTTCTGCCCAACTTCCTCCCCATCGATATAGATCTCGCCCGAGGTTGGCAGTTCCAGCCCGGCGATCATGCGCAGGGTCGTTGTCTTGCCGCAGCCGGAAGGGCCTAGCAGCATGAAGAACTCGCCGTCCTCGATCTTGAAGGAAGAAGACTGCACGGCCGTGAAGTCGCCGAATTCCTTTCTGAGGTTCCTGATCACGATTTCAGCCATGACGGTTACTCCGGAAAATGGCTGACAACGATGAACATCACCGTTCCGGTCAGCGTGACTATGAAGGAATAGGTGTAGGCCCAGAGGAAAAGCGGTTGCATCAGCATGATCACGCCGACCGCGATCAGGATGGATGCGAGCATTTCCCACGACCCGCGGCGAAAGCGGGCCAAACCGCTGACAAATTCACTCATTTGCGTACCGCTCCGAAGGTTATGCCGCGCAGGAGATGCTTGCGGAGAAGAACCGTGAAAACCATGACCGGAACCAGAAACAGCGTTGCCCCAGCTGCGACCGCCGGCCAGTCCTGGCCGCCGACACCGATAATGGTCGGGATGAATGGAGGGGCTGTCTGGGCCGTGCCCGATGTCAGCAGAACCGCAAAGGCATATTCATTCCAGGAAAAGATCAGACAGAAGATGGCTGTTGATGCGATCCCGGTTGCCGCCTGTGGCAACACCACTTTGTAAAAGGCCTGGAACCGCGTGTAGCCGTCGATCAGCGCCGCTTCCTCGTATTCTCTCGGAATTTCGTCGATGAAGCCCTTGAGCAGCCAGACGGCCAGAGAAATATTCACGGCCGTATAGAGCAGGATCATGCCGAGATGCGTGTCGGAGAGCCCCAGGGTGCGGAACATCAGGAAGATGGGAATGGCGACCGCAATTGGCGGCATCATCCGGGTCGACAGGATGAAAAACAGGAGATCATCCTTCAACGGCACCTTGAAACGCGAGAAGGCATAGGCGGCAAGCGTTCCCAGGAAAACCGACAGAAAAGTGGACCCGAAGCCGATGATCACGGAATTGAGGAAGCGTTCGCCGTAGCGGGACGGACCGGCAATCACCATGTCACGGTCCCGCACGATTTCCTCGTACCAGGTCGCAGGTGGCGGAAGCGCTTCCAACTGTTCCGGCGTGACGCGTGTTCGCGTCGTGAAAAGGTTCACGTACCCTTCCAGGGAAGGCTCGAAGACCACTTTCGGTGGATAGGCAATGGCGTCGTTCGGCGACTTGAAGCCTGTTGTCAGGATCCAGACAAGCGGCAGAAGCGTGATTACCGCGTAAGCAATGACAAGAGAGCCGGCCACCCACTTCTGTCGCGCAGACGGTTCTGTGATGGAATAGCTGCTCATCTTTCTTTCACCTTGTTAAGCGCCTTCACGTAGATCGAAGCCAGACCGAACACAGTCACGAACAGGATGATCGCGTAGGCGGACGCATATCCAGTTCGCCATTTCTCGAAGGCTTCGCGCTTCAGGTTGATGGAGGTGAGTTCCGTGACCGAACCGGGGCCGCCACCTGTCAGCTGGACGACAAGATCGAACATCTTGAAGTTCTCGATGCCGCGGAAGAGCACAGCCAGCATCAGGAACGGCAGCACCATTGGAACGGTGATCGTCCAGAATTGGCGCCAACGGCTGGCGCGGTCAATTTCCGCTGCTTCATAGATATAGTCAGGTATCGACCGGAGCCCCGCCAGACAAATGAGCATGACGAAAGGCGTCCACATCCAGGTGTCGACAATCACAATTGCCCAGGGCGCGAGAGCGACATCGCCGATCATCTGGAAAGAGGAAGGATCGACGCCGGTGAGAAAGGAGATTCCGTAGTTGAACAGGCCGATCTGCGGCTGATAGAGAAACGTCCAGAAATTGCCGACCACTGCCGGAGACAGCATCATCGGCAGGACGATCAGCGTCGTCCAGAGATCGTTCCCCTTGAACTTGCGATTGATCAGCCAGGCAAGGGTGAAGCCGATCAGAACCTGAAGGAAAATCGTCCAGAACAGGAAGTGAGCCGTTGCCTGCATCGTCAGCCAGATGTCGCCATCCGTCAGGATGCGCTCGTAGTTGCGCAGCCCGATGTAATCGACTTCCCTGTTTGGCCTGTTGGCGCGAAAATTCGTGAAGCTCAGGTTGATCGTCCAGATCAACGGAAAAATATTCACCGCAAGCAGCAGGAAGATCGTCGGGGCAACAAACAGCCACGCTATCGCGCGGTCGGAAAGCCCTTTGATTTTGCCGGCGACGCCTGGAGGCGTCGCCTTGGCTATGCGGTCGATGGGAGTGTCGGACATAAGACGCCCTTCTTAAGGTCCATAGAATGAAAGAGGCTAACCTGTGCAGGATGCGTTGGACGCACCGGAGCTTCCCTTGCGGGCCGGGCGCGCATTCGGTCAGCCCGCTCGGGCCAGACTTTCAATGACAGGCAGCCACCTTGGACGCGGCTGCCTGCGGTTCTCGCTCGCTTAGAGCTTGCCCTCATCTTCGAAGGTTTCGGTCCAGTCCCCGATCAGTTTGTCGAGAGCTTCCTTGGCCGTTCCCTGGTCGGCGACGACGTAGTCATGAAGACGTTTCTGCATGGCCAGCAACAACTCGGCATAGGCCGGTTCCTGCCAGAAATCCATGACGCCATCCATGGCGAGAAGGAAGTCGGACGCAAAGGGGGCACTGTCGGCAAAACCCGGATCGTTCAGAACGCTCACATGACAGGAATAGCCGCCAAGATCCCACCATTTCTTCTGAACGGATGGCTGAGCAAACCACTTGATGTATTCAAGTGCCGCATCCTGGTTCTCCGAATAGGCCACAACGGAGATGCCCTGCCCGCCTAGCGTCGAGGCTTCCTTGTTTTGCCCCGGGTTCACGAAGAAACCGATCTTGTCGCCGCCGATGTCCGGATCTGCGTAGAGACCGGGGAAGAAGGCAAACCAGTTCATGGCGATTGCCACCTGACCGGATTTGAAGGCGTCAAGCGACTGTTCCATGTAGCTGTCGGTGTAACCCGGAGGCGTTCCGGTCTTGTAGAGTTCTTTGTAGAACTCAAGCCCGGCAACAGCTTCGGGCGAATTGACCGCACCTTCCATGTCGTACTTGCCGGGGGTCATTTCATATTTGAAGCCGAAAGGATACATGGCACTTGTTGCGCCCATGGTGATGCCTTCGGACCCACGTTCGGTGAAGATCGCAGCGCCGTAGCGTGTCTGACCGTCGATCTCGCGGCCCTGGAAGAACTGGGCAATCTCAAGAAGTTCTGCCTGTGTCTTCGGAGGCGCCAGATCACGCCCATGCTGCGCCTTGAAAGCTTCCTGAATTTCAGGAAGGGCAAACCAGTCCTTGCGATAGAACCAGCCGTTGGCGTCGCCCATAGCAGGAAGCGCGTAGTAATTCGGCGTGCCTTTGGGCCACGTTGAATAGGCATAGACGGTTGCCGGAGCAAAATCGTCCATGCTGATGCTTTCCTTGTCGAAGAACTCGTTCAACTTGACGTAATGGCCGTTTTCCGCACCCCCGCCGATCCATTGGCTGTCGCCGATCAGCAGGTCGCAAAGCTTGCCACCCGAATTCAATTCATTGAGCATCCGGTCGGCAAAGTTCGGCCAGGGCACAAACTCGAACTTCATTGTGTGGCCGGACTCCGCTTCGAATTCCTTCGACAGCTCGACGAGAGCGTTCGCCGGATCCCAAGCGGCCCAGCAAAGCGTCAACTCGGCAGCCTGTGCGTTGGAGACAGAAAGCCCGCTCATGGCGGCAAATGCGGTCGCCGCGAATAACTTCGCAGTTTTCATGGATGTAATCCTCCCGAATTGGTGGTGCGCCGGCACCTGCCGGGGCAACGCACTCCTCCAAGTGCGCGCCGACGGTAATTGACATACGTATGTCTGGTCAACACAAAAACTGACATACGTCTTTCTTTTCGACTCAAGAATGACCAGAATCCGTCCCGAGATTTGATTTAGTGCATTGAAATATTTCACCTAAACCGAAAAAAGTCGGCAGATCAAAATTCAAAAATCAATAGAGATTCTCGCGCATGATGATCTCGATGCGGATTCTCTCCTGCGCTTCATAGATGTCGGCGCCATCGCATTTGGCCCGCAGGACACGGATCGCACTGCGGACGAGATGACCGACATTCTGGGCGATAATCGCGTCAAGCTCACCGTCGAGAAGCGCTTGACGCGTCACGGCGGTCAAGTCATGCGCAATTGCGATCAGATCGCTCAACCCGGATTGAGTCCTCAGAGCATCCAGCATGGCCGCATTGCCGGACCCCATCGAATAGACCGCTTTGAGGTCGGGATTGGAACGCACGGCATGACCCAATGTCTCCCGGATACGCTCCGCGTCATCATGAAACTCGATTGTCGGCAGTGTCTTGAGATGGGGGAACTCGCCCGAAAGCACTTCATCAAGCCCGAAACGGCGCTCGATACTGTCACGAGCGACCATTGAATTGGTGACGACGAGAATGCTGCCAGTTTCGTTTCGCAGGAACTTTCCAAGGAGTGCACCGGCGGTTTTGCCAGCTGAAAAGTTGTCTATACCGGCAAAATAGTCGCATCCCGAATTCGGCAAATCGGAGACAAGCGCCACAACATAGATGCCGGCGCTCTTGATATGCGCAATCGCGTCGCGGACCTGCGGGGTTTCGGGAACCATGATCGCAACACCGTCGAGTGATGACAGATCGAGTGCATTCAGATTGTCGACGACAGCATGCGGGTCCGCGGCATTGACGGACAGGATGCGGAATTCGGTTCGGTCTGCAACCTGCGCCCATGTCGCCTCGTGAATGGCAGCCACAATGGTTTCAACCAGATGATTGGGGCCTTCCGGCAATACGAATGCAAATCTATATCGCCTTTGCTTGGCAAGATTGGCCGCGTTGGTATCCCGCACATATCCGAGTTTTCTGACAGCCGCCTTGACCCGTTCGGCATTTTTTGGCCGCACGTCAGCACGGCCGTTGAGAACCCGGTCGACCGTCGACAGACTAACGCCGGCTTCGCGCGCGATATCATGCACTGTCGGCTTGACCATCACTCCTCCTTCAGGAGATCAATGTCGCGCAACGAACTGACATACGTCAATCAGTTTTGCCATATCAACAGCTTTCCCGGCTGAATTACCGAAGTTGTCTCAGTCACTTGACGTGTATCCATCGCTGTTGGACGAGCCATAACACTTATCAATGCCTGCGAAAGTCACTCTGCAATAAAGCGATTCAGTCAGAACGACAACGCAAACCCAGCAACCGGATTTGCAATCGGGTTAACCGGCGGGAGATAGCGCCTTGTAATTGTATTTCCATGGAGAGTTGTTAAATAGAAGACGTAAAAATTATCAATTTCGGGAATGGTCAAATGGCGGATTTCAACGCGCAGATTGAAAAGTCTAAAACAGAAGTGGCGGCGGCCCGTCAGAAGATTGACGAACTGACCTCAAAAATTGAAACGGCGCGCACGAAACTCGATGCCGGCCAGGACATTTCCATCGACATCGAAAACGCCACACTGGATGACGTGCACGCGCACACCGAACTGATGGGCGCCAACATTGCCGAACTCATTATGGGGCTTGACGATGTGACGGCGACCTTCTCCAAGGACTTCGACGCCATGCGGTCCAAGACCGGTTGGGAAAGCTTCATCGGGATCTTTTCCAAGGCACGGTCTGACAGCATTCGTCAGGAACGGATGCGCAGCGCCAGCATCGACGACAAGCTGCAGGATTTGATCACCAAGTCCAACGTTATCGGACAGCTGCTGCAGGAACAGCTCAACACCTTGAACGAACACAGCAAGCGCGTTGAAACCAATTTGAGCGAAACACTCTCAAAACGCGAAGAAACGGTTGGAACGCTCGAAGACATCAAGGCGAAGATCCTGGCCATGGACCCGGACATCATTTCCCTTGAAAACAAGATCTCCGTCGAAACCGATGCCGCAGAACGCACCAAACTGGAGAGTCAGCTTGCGGAAAAAAATGCTGAGTACAATCGCCTTGCTCAGGAAGAACAGGTCAAGCTGGCAGAAAGCCAGACGCTTGAACGCTATATCGAAAAAGGCAAAACCTGGGTCGACAGCCTGCAGAACCAGGCCGCAACCCAGATGGTCCTGATCAACAAGCTGCAGACGGACACCAAACAGCGCGTGGTTCTTTATGATGCCCTTGTTAAGTCCCTGAAGACCGCTCAGCAGCAGGACATCGCCCACAAGATCAACGAGATCGGCGTTGCGACCGACAAGGAAGCGCAATCTGCCATGGCCGCCATCGGATCTGCCACAAACCAGCGTATGGCGGACATGATGGAAGCACACGAGGATCACATGGTGTTTGCCCGCAAAGTTCTGGAGGAAAAGGCAAAATCGGACGAACGGTTTGCTCGCCGGTTCCAGCAGATCGTCGACAAGCACGACAAAAACGCCTATGGCGCCTAGGTCTTGAGGGCTGAGCCTTGGACCTGACCCTTGATCACAGGACATTGGAAGAAGCGCATGAAACGCGGCGCTACTTCGCCAAGTTTGAGCGCATCATCTCGCACTTGAAGGGCGTGGCAGACAGTGTTGTGTCCGAGAACACGGCCCTGGCAAGCGAAGTCCCGATCCTGCAGGCCTATCTAGACAGGCTGTCAGGAACCTTCACGGCGCTTTCCTATAAGTACCTGCTGGCCGGACGGGTTTCTGACAAGTTACCTCATCTTCTGAGTATCGATCGTCAGGACAGCGGCTTTCCGGTCTACCAGGAGCTTCTGCAAATGGCCAATGATGCCATGCAGGCGCAAAACCATCTAAGATCGTTGCCGACAATGCGCGACCTGAAACTGGCGATGGTCAACCATATCCTTCAGGAGAATACTGTTCCGGTAAACCTGCAATTCGCAGCCTCCGAACGTCAGTATTATGATGAACTGGCCAATGGCCAACTGTTTTGGGCGCGCAATGATCCCAGGATCGCATGGTCCGGAAATCTGAGCGACAAACGGCGTCGATACCGGCTGCACTGGGCAGTTTATGACAGTCAGCAGAATATCCCGCTGATCTATATTCTAGACCTTGAAGACACCGGTAGGCGACCGCTGGCCAAGGACGAGCGTCGATGGCCCCGCGTCCAAAGTCATCTCATGGCCCAATCAGCCGCGTCCTTGAAGCTGCTGACCATTGCACGTGGCTTCGACCGCGACTTCGACGATATACACCCGAAACGCCTGAGACGTTTTTTCGTTGGCCCGATGTACAGCCACACCTTCACTCAACAATCTGGCCCCTTGCGTGAAGTTCTGGCACAGGCCGGGCAAAAACCGGGTGAAGACTGGGCACTTGCCTGGACTACGGAAACGTTGCTGGCTGCCAATATCGAATATGAACCCGGCGGCTTTTTCTCTACCGTCGAACGCCAGATTTTTCAGCTGGATCCGCTTGCAGCGACTGCCCAGGAAGACACGGGCACTGCAGGCCACACACAGCAGCAGCGATCTCTGATCTTGCCTCAACGTCCGTACCAGGTGCTGGAAGAACTCGACCCACCTGGGTTCGCCCCTATCCGCAAATATGCCGTCAGTCCGAATGGCAAAATTCTTAGCTACAGGTAGGTTTTTCGCGTGACCCTGACCAACGACCTCATGGAACTGAAAGAAGACAAGATCCGCGAAAAATACAAGATTGCGGAAGCCTTGCTTGAAGGGTTCGACCACACCCCGCGCATTGCCGCAAGACGCGAACCAGACATGGTGCCTGAACGCTCGCCCGGGTTGGGTCGCCGGCGCCGGTTTCGCTCGACCACTCCGGGCCTGGTCACCCGGTCAACAGCACGCCCTGAAGGTGTCCAGCTGACGGCGCGCATCCTTGACAGCGACGACGATGTTCTGACGACGCCGACGCAGGCAAGCATCTTGCGCGCCCTTCGCCGTGCGCTTTCCGTGGCGCATGTAACCTCAGACCAGTTCTCCGAACAGACAGGCCTTGCAGACCTCAAACGCTCCAATCTAGCCGGTACACTCGACGCTTCTCACAAGGTGCGCTTTCAGGAACTGCTTTCCGCCTCGTCTCTGATTTCACTCCACGTCTTCGCAAATATGACGGACTTTCTTCTTTCCGGCCTTGCTGCTGAGAGCGGGGAAACCGACATCCAGTGCGGCGAAGTTGAAGAAATCCTGATCGACAACGATCAACTCGCTCTACACGGCGTCCTCTGGGAGCTCGACCAGGAAATCGCCTCAGCAGGAGTTGAAACCGATAATCAACTCGTGGCTCTGATCACCTCGTTCTGCGAACAGTTGATGGAAAAGGTGACTCTGCGCGCGGAGGGCAATACGTCTTTGAAGCCCTTCTCAGATGACCGTTATCGGGTTGAGGCCGACGATTTTGAGATTACCGGCTTCACGCCGTCGGCGCGGGCCCGCACGACGACATTGACGATGGCCTTCAAGAAACCCGAAGAAGTCGTCGGCAATCACATTGCAAAATACCAGGCGATGAAGCTCTCAAAGATGCTGATGGCTTATGACTTTGAGCGCAAACTGAACCCGTTTGCCGAGCTCGGAGGTTTCATCTTCACGTTCATGGGCGACGGCAAACCGGGCACCGGTAAAACCACGCTCATTCAGATGATGGCCGGCATGGTCAATGAATATTGTGTGGTGGCCGGATATCCGTTCCGCTACGAGAACCTGTCAACGGAAAGCATCGACAGTTACCAGGGCAAGTCGGCCCAGAACGCCAAGGCTTTCATTCGTAACGTGACCGACCCGAATGTGATCGGCTTCGGCACGATTGACGACATCGACCAACTTGCGGGCAAGCGTGGCGACCGGCAGTCATCTGCCGGTCAGCTGGAGATAACGGCAGTTTTGATGGAAAGCTTTGCCGGCGCTAATACGGTTGTGCGCGGCAACTGTACATTCGGGATGTTTTCCAACTATCCGGAAAATGTCGACGATGCCTTGCGTCAGCGTGCCGGTGCCCGCTTTCTGGTCGACGGACCACAGAGCCGTGAAGACTATATCGACATCTTGCATCTGTTGATGGGCAAGAACCACACGATCCCCGTAGGCAACCACGACCTCTTTGAAGCCCAGGCAATCAAGAAAGCCGTGGCGGCGTCCTATGACAGCCATTCGCAGCCGCAGGAAGACGCGTTGCTGAACGTGTTTCAGAAGATCAGTTCCGACATCGGGGCGCTGGATACCATTGCCAAACTGGGCACATACCTGAAAGCCATTCAAGAAGCAGACGAGCGTTTCACGGGTCGTGCGATCAAGAACATCACCGACGCCGTCAAGGTGCGCGCGATGGACTTCGAATTGCCGGACGAATGGATGGAGAACCCGGACCTATTTCTGTTCAAGGACTATGAGACCAAGAAGTCCATGATCGCGGAGCTGGCGCAACCGATCACGATCGAAATGGTTATCCAGGAGATCAATCGCTACGCCGACAGCGAGTTCCGTTACGCAGACAAGTCGGACGAGGCCGCAATCGAAAACGCTGTGAGAGACATGCAGCGTATGGAAGAAGCCAAGAAGCGCTTCCTGGAGACGTCTCGCCTATGATGCGTCTGGTCAGACATGGGCTGATGTTCGGCAATCTCGTGGAGGTAACGTCGCCATCCATGGTGCGCCGGTACAACCGTGCCCTGGAGCATCTGACCGGAAAAACCACAAAACTGGAGGAGTTCCATATCGACATCTCCGGTTTTTCGCCGGAGATCGGTGACGAGCTGGATGATCCGAACTATCTCAATCCGCACGGGTGCAACCGGCTGTTCATCTTCTTGTCGACCGCCCAAAAGACAGCGCCCTTGCTCAACGCCCACTTTTCCTTCTCCCGCACCATTTTGCGGCGTTACATCGACCGGAATGAAGAGCAGCTGTTTGCGCTGACATTGCACGATGCGGTGGTGGGTGAGCTGCTGAACACGGTATATACGATCCGCTCGCCGCTGGATCTTTTTGACATTCGCCAGATCGAAATCGAAGCTGACACTGTCGGCGCGCATGTTGCGGCCAGCGACGAACTCTCGTCAAAGATCCATGCGTTCATGAGCGAGCCGGATGGTTGGTGGGACGATGTGCTGATTGCCCAGATGATCGAATTGTCCAAACACACGGGCGACATCATCCGCACACCGCTGAAGCTGGAACCGCAAAGTTTTGACGAAGGGAACTTCCACACCTCGCACTATGGCGGGCTTTATGTTTTCCGCGACGTGAAACGTACCGCGTGCGTTGCGTCCAAAAATGTGGACATCGTTTCCGATCTGCCGGTCAAGTATGTGCTGACACTTCGGGACCGCAAGGCGATCGCAACCTACCTGACAAGGAACGGTTTGATCGAGGCCATCCACGACGTTTTGGGTGCCGATGCAATTGACATCCTCAACCAGAAACTCGATTTCATCACAATCGACCTGGCCGCATCGCTTGGTGAAGACCTTTCGGAAATCTCACGGCGAGACCTGCGCAACCTCAAGCGAAAGTACCATGCCGAACTGCCAGAGGCTTACCATGCATTGGAAAGCACCGTGCGCCGGATGGCCGCCGGCAGAAAAGTCAGCTGGCCAGATCCGGACGATCCGGCCTTCTTTTATCTTTTCAGGTCAAGCGATCACCAGGACAAGCTGGTGGTCAACAGGCTCTTGGCTGAATTGACACCACTCGATTTCAGACAACTATTCATCTGTCACAAGGATGCGTTCTACGACCAGTACCGAACCTGGAGCGAACCCAAAAAGACCTTCGTCGCACAATTTCTTGCCGAAGAATATATGGTTGACAAGGCCGGCACGCGCCAAGAACTGTTCGGAGCAGAACCGGGAATGCAAGAAGATCACCTGGATTTCGGTTTCGGTCAAAACATGGGCCCCTGGGGAGCCATACCCAAGACCCGTGACGATGATGACGACGAGGACGACGACGATTGATCAAGTATCTTAAATGGATCATTGGCATCCCGCTGGTGCTGATCATCGTGGTATTCGCCCACTACACTTTGCCGGGCCGCGATATCGTGCGGATCGTCGGCACGGATGTAAAACGAATGGACATCGGCTCTTCGTCCTGGTTCTGGGCCGCCCCCGATGCGGGCACCAACTCAAACTGGACCAGGGATGTTCGCTTCATCAACACGGTTTGGCCGGACGGCAAACCTCGCGTTTACCGCAACGAGGACACCGACTGGGGCTGGCCGCCCTATTTCAAGTTCGATTCCAGCAACATCACCGCGCAAGCGCAGGACCTGGCCAAGAAAGAGGGCGAGGTCTGGATCGCCGTCACGCATTACGGCTGGCGCATTGAACTGTTCACGATCTTTCCGAACGCAATCGATATCGAAGAGGTGGAAGGTCCGGACGTTCTCCTGGTGCCCTGGTTCAGCATCATCTTTATCCTCGTGCTGTCAGCGCTCGCGCTGCTCGTGCTCCGCACCATGAGCGTTTTCAAGAAAAAGCGCATTGATCCTGTTGTCGAAGGGATCGATGATTTTATGGATGATGTCGGAGAGAACGCTGAACAGGCCAAGGCAAATGCCCAACAACGTGCCAACGAGGCCACAAGCGGCTTCCGGCGCTGGCTGAAGCGCTGGTTCGGCTGACAAGGCGATTGTCCCCAAACTCAGTTTGCACCTCGAATGCAGAGACACCTGCCTTCAACCAGTCTCTTCCGGCGATGTGACGTAAACATCTGATAGTGCGGCCGGTTTTCCCTGCAATCATGAGAATTTGATGGGATAGACGGCTATTTTTGACGACCTAGTTTCTTGACCCGGCCACGACAAAGTTCCTATTGTAAATATAAAATTTTACTCGCGGAAAGTTTTTGCCGCTCCGTTAGCGGTAAGAACCTGACCAGAACCGATAATGGGCGGAGCGTCAAGGCAACAAATGACGGATCGAAAAATCAGGAACATGGAGGAGTTTGCCTCCGTCAGCGGGATCTCCAGACCAACTGTTTCAAAATACTTCAATGATCCTGACAGCGTGCGCCAGTCAACGCGTGAACGGATAGAGCAAGCGCTTGAACGCTATGATTTCCGCCCCAACATCTTTGCCATCAATCAGAACCGCCGGCTGACCAAGAATATCGGGATTGTTGTTCCTTATCTTGCCGATCCCTTTTTCGCCGAAATAGCTCGAAACATTGAACGGCGCTGCATTGACGCCGGCTATTGGCCCACCCTGTTCAGCTCTCACGGTCAACAAAGTCTTGAGAATGACATACTCGGAAGCCTGCGCTCCCTGAAACCGGCAGGAGTGCTGCTTGCGCCGCTCGGCCGAGCGTCGGACCACAGCTATATTGAAAAGTTCTGCAAGGACGTCCCCACCGTTCTGTTCGACAGTAATATTGAAGGGATTGGCGAGGCGTTTGTCGGCTCGGACAATTTCAGTTTCGTGTCGCAGACTGTTGAGTACCTGACACGGTCGGGCGAGCCTCCCTGCTTTTTCGAGATGACCACGCCCGCAAACCCGAACGCAAACAAGCGTCGAGCCGCCTACCTTGAAATGATGGACAGGCTCGGTTTTGAGCCTCATGTGGTCAAAGTTGAAGGCGAAGGATGGGCGTTTGAAGAGATTGGCCGCCAAGGCGCACTCCGGATTCTGGAGGTGCACGGATTTCCAACCGACACGATCCTTTGCAGCAATGACCGCCTGGCAATCGGCCTTCTATCTGCCTGTTACGAAAAAGGTTTCCGGGTTGGACGCGGGGAAGGCTGCGCAATGCGGGTCGCATCGCATGACGATCACCCTTTCTCCAAGTTCACCTGCCCTTCGCTGACGACGGCAGCGCATGACTACGATTCCGTGGCGAACCACGCCTTTGCGACATTAAATGACCTGATCGAAGCCGGCGGCACCTTTAACGACCGCCAGGAAACCCTGTTCGCGGCACGTTTGGTGTTACGCGCGTCCGCCTAAAATTTTACGCGCGCAAATTTTTTCTTGACGCCGGGTAATTATTGCCTCAAGGTTTGGCCAACATCCAAGCCAGGGAGGACATAGGATGTATTTGAAGAACGCATTACGTGCGGTCACAGCACTTACTTTGATCACAACAACCAGCGCCTTTGCGGAAACGATTACGATCGCGACCGTGAACAATGGCGACATGATACGTATGCAGGGTCTGACAGAAGACTTCACGGCAAAGACCGGTCATACGGTCGAGTGGGTCACGCTTGAAGAGAATGTCCTGCGCCAGCGCGTCACTCAGGACATCGCCGCAAAGGGCGGTCAGTTCGATGTCTTGACCATCGGCATGTACGAGACCCCGATCTGGGCGGCAAATGAGTGGCTTGTCTCGCTCGACGACCTGCCTGCCGAATATGACAAAGACGATATCCTGCCCGCAATGCGTGCCGGACTGAGCCATAGCGGCAGCCTTTATGCGGCACCGTTTTACGGCGAGTCGTCCATGATCATGTATCGCACGGACCTGTTGGAAAAAGCCGGTGTCACGATACCGGATGCTCCGACATGGGGCGACGTCGAAGCCGCTGCCAAGGCCATGACGGACAAGGACAACGAAGTCTACGGCATCTGCCTGCGCGGCAAAGCCGGCTGGGGTGAGAACATGGCGTTCATCACCACCGTTGCCAATTCCTTCGGTGCACGCTGGTTCGATGAAAACTGGAAGCCGCAGCTCGACACGCCTGAGTGGAAAGAGGCTGTCAGCTTCTATAACAACCTTCTGAACAGCTACGGCCCTCCGGGTGCGTCCACCAACGGCTTCAACGAGAACCTGGCTCTGTTCCAGCAGGGCAAGTGCGGCATGTGGATCGACGCGACTGTTGCGGCATCGTTCGTGACTAATCCGAACGACTCCACGGTTGCTGACAAGGTCGGCTTCGCTCTCGCGCCGAACAAGGAAGGCGTTGATAAACGTTCGAACTGGCTCTGGGCCTGGGCACTCGCCATTCCGGCAGGCACCCAGAAAGAGGCAGCTGCCAAGCAGTTCATCGAATGGGCAACCTCAAAGGAATACATCGAGCTCGTTGCTTCCAAGGAAGGCTGGGCCAATGTACCTCCTGGAGCGCGTACATCGCTCTACGAGAACCCGGAGTACCAGAAGGTCCCGTTCGCCAAGATGACGCTTGAAAGCATCAATGCGGCCAATCCTGACAGCCCGACTGTCAAACCGGTTCCTTATGTCGGCATTCAGTATGTCGCTATCCCGGAATGGGCTGGTATCGGCACTGCAGCCGGTCAGGAATTCTCCGCAATGGTTGCCGGTCAGCAGACCGTTGATGAAGCGCTTGCAAAAGCTCAAGCGAACACGGCTGAGGAAATGGAAGCCGCCGGCTACTAAGGGTTTCCTCCCCCGACTGCGAGGGCGGAGCACTTCCGCCCTCCCTTTTTATACCACCCACCTGCTCCCCATAGCCCCGCTCGTCACGGTAAACTTCTGCCGTCAACAGAGAAGGTGTGTCCATGGCTACCCAGCACTCCCGCTCCGCCGCTCGCATTATGATGGCTCCTGCAGTCATTCTGCTTCTCGGCTGGATGCTTATTCCGCTCACCATGACCCTGGTATTTTCGTTCAAGAGATACCTTCCGCTCCGCGGCGGAGACCTTGGTTGGACCGGTTTCGACAACTATGTCCGTTTCGTCTCTTCCAGTGCCTTTTGGCCGAGTGTTCAAACGACACTCATCATTGTCGGCGGCGTCCTGATCATCACGATTTTTTTCGGGGTCCTGCTCTCCATGCTTCTGGATCAACCCATGTGGGGCCAGGGCATCGTCCGCATTCTCGTGATTGCACCATTTTTCGTGATGCCGACCGTTTCGGCACTCGTTTGGAAAAACATGTTCATGGATCCGGTGAACGGCCTGTTCGCTCATCTGTGGAAGGCCTTTGGCGCACAGCCGATTGAATGGCTGAGCGACCTGTCGCTGTTTTCGATTATCCTGATCGTGTCCTGGCAATGGCTGCCCTTTGCCACTCTGATCCTGTTGACAGCAATCCAGTCGCTCGACAGTGAGCAGCTTGAGGCAGCCGAAATGGACGGGGCACCGCCCCTGTCGCGTTTCGCTTTCATTGTCCTGCCGCACCTGTCACGTGCCATCACAATCGTCGTGTTGATCCAGACGATCTTCCTGCTGGCGATCTTTGCAGAGATTTTCGTGACCACAAGCGGCGCCTTCGGCACCCGCACACTGACCTACCTGATCTTCCAGCGTGTTCTGGAAAGTCAGAATGTCGGCCTCGGATCTGCCGGTGGTGTCTACGCAATCATCCTTGCCAACATCGTTGCCATCTTCCTGATGCGCATCGTCGGCAAAAACCTGGACACCTGAGGAGGGAAAAACATGGCACGCTCTGTCACTACCCGCCGCAAGACGATCAACACTGCCGTCGCATGGGCAATCGGGTTTCTGATCTTCTTCCCGATCCTCTGGACCATCCTGACCAGCTTCAAGACAGAGGCTCAGGCGATCAACGACCCACCGCTGTTCCTTTTCTTCGACTGGACGCTGGAAAACTATGCGGTCGTCCAGGAAAGATCAGACTACATGCGCTTTCTCTGGAACTCGGTGATCATAGCCGGCGGTTCGACCGTACTCGGCCTTATGATCGCCATTCCGGCGGCATGGTCGATGGCCTTCGTGCCGTCCAAGCGCACCAAGGACATCCTGATGTGGATGCTGTCGACCAAGATGCTTCCGGCGGTCGGTGTACTTTATCCGATCTATCTCCTGTTCATCCAGCTGGGTCTTCTCGATACACGAACAGGTTTGACCATCGTGATGATGCTGATCAACCTGCCGATCATCGTCTGGATGCTCTACACCTACTTCAAGGAGATCCCGGGCGAAATCCTGGAAGCTGCGCGGATGGATGGCGCATCGCTGAAAGAGGAAATTCTCTACATCCTCACGCCGATGGCCATTCCCGGAATTGCCTCCACGATGCTGCTCAACTTCATCCTGGCCTGGAACGAAGCGTTCTGGACCTTGAACCTGACCGCCGCAAAAGCAGCGCCCCTCACCGCCTTCATTGCCAGCTATTCCAGCCCGGAAGGTCTTTTCTACGCCAAGCTGAGCGCAGCTTCGACCATGGCGATCGCACCCATCCTGATCCTCGGATGGTTCAGCCAGAAACAGCTGGTTCGCGGTCTCACCTTCGGCGCGGTTAAATAGGAGTTCCCAAGATGGGCCAGATAACTCTCAACCAAATCACCAAAAGCTTCGGCGATGTCCAGGTGATCCCTCCGTTAGACCTTCAGATCAACGATGGCGAGTTCGTCGTCTTCGTAGGGCCTTCAGGCTGCGGCAAGTCAACTCTCCTCAGGCTGATCGCCGGACTGGAGGACACGACATCGGGCGAAATCAACATCGATGGCAGGGATGCAACAGAGGTTCCGCCTGCCAAACGGGGACTTGCGATGGTGTTCCAGTCCTATGCACTCTACCCTCATATGTCGGTGCGCAAGAACATCGCCTTTCCGCTTCGCATGGCCGGCCTCGACAAGGCCGCCCAGGACGCAAAGGTCGAGGCCGCAGCCAAGGTTCTTAACCTGACGGACTATCTGGAGCGCCGTCCGGGCCAGCTGTCCGGCGGCCAGAGACAACGTGTGGCAATCGGTCGGGCAATCGTCCGTGAGCCCGCAGCGTTTCTCTTCGACGAACCGCTTTCAAACCTCGACGCCGCGCTGCGTGTCAACATGAGGCTTGAGATATCGGAACTTCACCAGTCGCTTGAAACCACGATGATCTATGTGACCCACGATCAGGTCGAGGCCATGACCATGGCAGACAAGATCGTCGTGTTGCAGGCAGGTGTCATCGAACAGGTCGGATCGCCGCTGGACCTTTATCACACCCCCAAGAACAAGTTCGTGGCGGGCTTTATCGGGTCCCCGAAGATGAACTTTCTGATGGGTGGCTATGCTGCGGAATTCGACGCGACCACCATCGGCGTTCGTCCGGAACATCTCAGTGTCTCGGCAACTGAAGGCAAATGGCAAGGCAAGGTCGGAGTATCGGAGCATCTGGGTTCAGACACTTTCCTTTATGTCGATATTGAAGGTCTTGATGAGCCACTGACAGTGCGCTCTTCCGGCGAAGTCGCATTGCGGCACGGTGATATCGTTCATCTGACGCCCGATCCTGAGAAGATCCATCGCTTCGACAATCAGGGCCTGAGAATGGCATGACACGACTTGATGGAAAATCTGCGCTGATTACGGGCGCCGCGCGTGGCATCGGCAAGTCATTTGCCGAACGCTACGTCGCGGAAGGTGCGACTGTCGCCATCGGCGACATCAATCTGGCCGGAGCTGAGGCGGCGGCTCGTGATATCGGACCGAACGCCTATGCGGTCGAACTCGACATCACTGACCAGTCTTCCATTGACGCCGCCATTTCGTCGATTGAGGAGAAAACCGGCGGCCTCGACATTCTGGTCAACAACGCCGCCCTCTTCGATCTGGCACCGATTGTCGAGATTACAAGAGAAAGCTACGACCGGCTCTTCGGCATCAATGTCGCAGGAACACTCTTCACACTGCAAGCCGCCGCCAAATCCATGATCAGGCGTGGCAAGGGCGGCAAGATCATCAATATGGCAAGTCAGGCCGGCCGGCGCGGTGAACCGCTCGTGGGCATTTATTGCGCCACCAAGGCTGCCGTGATCAGTCTGACCCAATCCGCGGGCCTCGATCTCATCCGCCACGGCATCAACGTCAACGCGATCGCTCCAGGCGTCGTGGACGGAGAGCACTGGGACGGTGTCGATGCCCTCTTTGCAAAACATGAAGGACTGAAGCCGGGCGAAAAGAAAGCTTCCGTGGGTGCCGCAGTGCCTTTCGGCCGCATGGGCACGGCAGACGACCTCACCGGGATGGCGGTTTTCCTGGCAACACCTGATGCTGACTACATCGTCGCTCAAACCTACAACGTCGATGGCGGCAACTGGATGAGCTGACCAATGACACAAAAACTGAACAACACTGTGCTCTCATCCCTGCCGGCGAGGATCGGCCGTCCGACATATGACCGGGCCGATCTCACGGCAGGCATTCTCCATGTCGGCGTTGGCAATTTCCACCGAGCTCATCAAGCTGTTTACCTGGACAATCTCTTTCAGCTCGGCGAAGGCCACGACTGGGCAATCGTCGGTGCGGGCTTGAAACCTTATGACGAAGTCATGCGTGCCCGGCTCGCTGAACAGGATTGGCTGACGACAATAGTCGAACTGGAACCGGAAGGATTGAATGCCCGGGTATGCGGAGCGATGGTCGACTTTGTCGAAGTAGATCCTGTAGCGCTCATTGCGCGCCTAACCGATCCAGCCATACGTATCGTGTCTCTGACAATCACTGAAGGCGGGTATTTCGTTGACCCGAATACCGGTGGTTTCGATGCCGGGCATCCAGAAATTCTGGCCGATCTTCATGACCCCGCCAATCCGAAAACAGTCTTCGGCATTCTTGTCGCGGCGCTCTTGAAACGCAGGGATATCGGACTTGCGCCCTTCACGGTTATGAGCTGCGACAACCTTCCGGAAAACGGCCATGTGACAGAACAGGCGGTTGTTGGCTTCGCTGACGCGCTTTCTGCGGAAACAAGTACCTGGATCAGAGCCAACGTCGCGTTTCCAAGCGGAATGGTCGATTGCATTACTCCGGCGACAGGTGATCGCGAACGTCGCCTAGTTACAGAGACTTTCGATCTTGAAGATGCCGCCCCTGTTGTCTGCGAGCCCTTCCGGCAGTGGGTCCTGGAAGACAAATTTCCCGGCGGCCGGCCGCCGCTGGAAAAAGTCGGCGTCGAATTCGTTGAGGATGTCGCTCCCTATGAGCTCATGAAACTCCGGATATTGAACGGAGGTCACGCGGCCATAGCCTACCCGGCAGCATTGCTTGGCCACTATTTTGTCCACGACGCGATGAATGATCCGCTGATCCGAAATTATTTGCGCAAACTTGAGGAGGAGGAAGTAATCCCGACCGTTCCTCCTATTCAAGGGGTCAGTTTTCAGTCCTACCTGGAAACCGTGATGACCCGGTTTTCGAACCCGGCGGTTGGCGATACGATCCCCAGGCTTTGTTTCGACGGTTCCAACCGGCAGCCGAAATTCATCCTGCCGACGATCCAGGAACGCCTCGACAAGAAACAGTCCGTTGACGGGCTTGCCCTGGAAACCGCCCTTTGGTGCCGGTATTGCCTCGGTGAAGATGAAACCGGCAATAAAATCGAGCTGCAAGACGGCAATTCAGTTCTGCTGACAAGCTGGGCCGTAAGAGTGTTCAAACAGGGCGGAGAACCATTCGAAATGCCCGACCTGTTTGGTCCTCTTGGCAAGAACGCCAGCTTTTTGAGTGCGTTTGCAGAAGCCGTCGCTCAGATTGCAGCAATCGGTGTTGCCGGCACACTTCTGAATTACATCGAAGGTGGTTCGGGCAAAGCAAGTCCCGGGCGGCAGATGCCGGCAGGCTGATATCAATCAGTGGGTTCCGCCAGTCACGGGCGCGATCGGAAGCGTTCAGGTGTGACCAGAGGGTCCTCACCATTTTCGTTTGCAGTCATCTTTAACGGAAAATCGTATGCGGTCGACAAAAGCTCCGCTGTCATGACCTCTTCTCGACGTCCGAAGGCAAGGCCATATCCGTCTTTCATTACAAGAACCTTGTCTGCAAACGCGAGGGTTAGATTCAGGTCGTGCATGACGGTGACAACGCCGCCACCGCTGTCTGCATAGTCCCTGGCCAATTGCATGATTTGATACTGGTGTTTTATGTCGAGGCTGGACACAGGCTCGTCCAGAAACAGCCAGTGCGCAGGGCCGTCCATCGGGACGGGGTCCCACACCTGAACCAAGACTCTCGCGAGTTGGACACGTTGCTGTTCTCCACCTGACAGGTCCTGATAGATCCGTCCTTCAAAGCCGTTCAATCCGACCTTGGCAAGGGCTTCTCTCACCCGCGGGCCGCGGTCAACACGCTCTGGCCGATGGCAGAGAAACCCGAGGCTGACGACTTCTGTGACGTTGAGAGGAAACGAGATCTGAGAATTCTGGGGCAGTACACCCCGAAGATCAGCTTGGGCGCCGGGGTCCAATTCGCGGACCTGCCGTCCTGCAAGCTTGATCGACCCGCGATAAGCGCTTTCTCCCGTCATCGCTCTCATCAAGGTGGTCTTTCCGGACCCACTTGGGCCAATAATGGCGAGAACTTCGCCTGCCACTGCGCTAAACGAGACCTCTTTGACGATTTCAATCCGGCCTGCGTTCACGCCCACGCCCGAAATCAGAAGCAGTGTTTCCTTCTCAGGATCGGTGGAACGGTTCAAGAGTGTCATACGCAAACTTTCATGAAAAACCCATCAGTCCGCGTTTGCGCAACAAGATCCACAAAAAGAACGGGGCGCCGGCAAAAGCCGTGATGATGCCGATCGGCAATTCCGCAGGAGCGACGATGGTGCGGGCGAGCGTGTCGGCGGCAATCAGTAGTGCCGCACCCAAAAAGGCCGAGGCCGGCAGCAGGTAACGGTGGTCCGGACCAATGGTAAGCCTGAGAAGGTGAGGCACAACAATACCAACAAAGCCGATGCCACCACTGACGGCAACTGATGCGCCTGTGGCACCGGCCACCATGAGGATACTCGCATTTTTAAGCCTCTGAACCCGGATCCCGATATGTCCTGCTGCTGCTTCTCCAAGGATAAGCGCATTGAGACCTCTGGCCAGGAATGGAACACAGACCAGCATCGCCAGGATTATGGGGGCCGCGGACGCAAGTTTGTTCCAGTTCGAACCGGCAAGAGACCCCAGGCCCCAGAACTGCAAGTCTCGGAGCTGCTGGTCATCGGCCACGTAAACGAGCAGGCCCGTCATAGCGCCCGTCAGCGCGCCGAGAGCGATACCGGCGAGCAGCAGCGTCGCAACCGACGTGACCCCGCGTCGGGTGCCGATGCGATAAAGCAAAAGTGTTGTCATCAAGCCTCCGGCAAATGCTGCAAGAGGCAGTGCATAGATCCCCAGAAGGGTCATGACCGGTGACAGGACGGACCCGCCAAGAACGATGAACAATGCCGCACCGAACCCTGCCCCTGCCGATACGCCAACAATGCCAGGGTCCGCCAGCGGGTTGCGAAAGAGCCCTTGCATGACCGCACCGGATACCGCTAGTGCAGCGCCAACTAGAGCCCCCAGAAGAACACGCGGCAAGCGGATATCCATGACCACAATCCAGTCCCGTGGAGAAATGCCCTCCGGAATCCCGCGATCAGCACTCAACAGGGCAACTGACATTTTGGGGAGCATGTCCAGGATCGGAACGGCAATCGGACCGATCGCCAGACTTGCCACCATCACACCAAGGGTCGCCGCCGCGAGCAGAAGCGTTGCAGCCCTTGCCAGCGGCTCCCGGTCACCGGCCTTGAAGCCCATCGAGATGAATGAGCGGGGCTTTGCCAGAATTCTGCGCCGGGCAATTGCGTCATTCATTGCCACGCTCAATCTCGGTAGTCTGCCAGCTTTTGCGACAGCTCTCTGATCGCATCTGCGGTTCGTGGGCCAAAGCCAAGCAGGTATTGCCCCCTCATCCTGATAAGCCGATTATGCGTTGCTGCTGGTGTTTGGGCCAAGGCAGGATGCCCAAAAAGCTCTTCCGGACTTGCCTCGTGGTCTCCTGCCCGCGTCATCATCAGAACAACATCCGGTGCGGCACTGACGATTGCCTCATCGCTCAATTGCTTATAGCCCGCAAAGTCGGAGACCGCATTCTCAGCCCCCACCAACGAAAGAATGCCATCGGCTTCCGTATTCACACCACCGGCCATGATCCGGCCACCTCGGGTCGACAGAATGAACAGAACGCGCATTCCTGAAGCTTTGCCCGAAGCGTTTTCTTGTGCAGCTTCAAGATCGGCAGCAATTTTCAGGGACAAGGCGTCCGCTTTTTCCGGAACACCAAGCGCTTTGCCAACAGCCTGAACCTTGCCGACGATGCCAGCGGCGGTAAACTCCTCCGGTATCGTCGCAATCGAGACACCGCTTGATTTGAGCACTTCAACCGCCTCTGGTGGTCCACTGCCTTCCAGCATCAGGATCAGGTCAGGATCGACAGACAGAACTCCTTCCGGTGACAATGCCCGGATGTACCCGACATTCGGCAAGTCGTTCACCTGATCCGGAAACACGCTTGTTGTATCCCTGGCGATCAGTCGGTTCTGTTCTCCAAGCGCATAGACAACCTCTGTCACCGACCCACCGACCGACACAACGCGGCTTGCATTGCCGCTTGAGGCACTATCTGCGAAAATATGTTTGCTCGGTGCGAACAGCGCCATGACGGTCAAGGCGACTGCTGCGACATAGCTGCACAGTTTTGAAAGCGAGTGCTTTTTCATTCCGCTGCTCCCAGGGTAAGTGACCGGTCTGACCTTGGGAGATTTTCAGCAAGACCTCGCCAATCCGAGCGCTCCGCATTGCCTTCCCCGCGCACACCGAAGAATTGGATGACCTGCCGGCCTTCCCTGTCGAAAGCCTCGACAGATGTCACGTGTCCGATATCCGCGGGTTTTCTGACGGCCCATATTTCGTGAATGTGGTCTGTTCTGAGATGGAGGTGAAAGGTCGGATCCATAACGTTGATCCATGGCCCCTTGTCGATGACCATATTGATGCGGCCAGAGTGAATCTGGATGCATCCGCGATTGCCGACGAAACACATGATCGGAATGGCTTCAGAGGCAGCAAGCCGCAAGAGCGCCGGCACAGAACCTCGATCAAGCGGCCAAGCCCATGCCTCCCCCACAAGCTCGAAAGCGCTAAGACGGTCGAGGTCCAGATCCCGCAGAATACCGTGGAACTGATGGGGATCCGTCATGGCCTGCCAGCGGTCCCGCAACACGCTGACGACATCCTCCGAAGGCTGCTTTCGGCAAAACGGTTCGGCTTGTCGAACTTCTGGAAGCAGACCCGGCGACTGGTTTTCAAGAAGGAGTGCCGTCACAAGCCGATCCCAGGCCTCAAGGTCGGTTGACGGTCGGGCGTGAATTTTTTGGACCGCGTCTCCGTGGGCGTCAAAAAACTGCAAGGAGCGGCGAACATCTTTTCCATCACTGCGCTCCACTGCAAATCCGTGAACCCAGTTTGACGGAAACATTCGAGTATCGATCTGCTCACCCAACATAAGTGCGGCACGCTTGCCGTTTATAAATTTGTCGAACGGACCGATTTTCTCATGAACGGCGCTTTCGTTTCGTGTGAGAGCCATGACTTCTCCCAGCTGCTTCAATCCGGGAAATAGGACATCAAAATCGGGCGCGACCCGATGCGTTCCATGACCGACAAGACTTGCGACCAGTTCGGCCTCCGAGATGCCGATGTGATCAGCCAGGTCCCGATCACGCATCTTCGGATTTTGCTCGCGTGCCCATCTGATCTGATCGGCAGTTGGCTTGGTTTCAACAGTTTCCAAAACGGCATTCATGGCCTTGCCTTTGTTGATTTTGGAGTTGATGGCAGCAGGCGCCTAGGCGTTTCGTCGAATAGGCGCTTCCGATAACTCACTGAAAAAAAGCAGCAATCTGGAACCATTCTAAACGACGACAATTTCGAAGCGCCTGCAATCTTATACTTGACTCCTATACTCATGTTTCATATTGACCGCAATACCTGAGTCATTGACTCATGTTTAATACGCTGTTTGAGAGGCGGCGAAATGGACGCGTTAACGCGCACTCTTGGAGAAATTTAATGGGGCTTAGCAACATCAATCACACCCGGCTAATGGGTGGAGTTGCTCTTTGGGTATTGACATTAAGTGGCTTGGCCGCCGCTCAGGACGTCACAACGGAAGTACCTGTCACGATTGTCACCGATCCGGAGACAGGCAATATCGTCACAAAGCTGCAACGCATCGTGGTTGGATCAGGTGTCGACAAGGTCGCAATCGACACGCCGCAAGCTGTAACCGTGCTTGATCAGGAAGCGATCGACGACGAACAGGCGATGACGGTCGGAGATCTTTTTCGAGAGGTTCCAGGGGTTACGGTTGTGGGCAGCGACCGGATAGGTGGTCAATCCTTCAATATACGCGGCATCGGAGATCTCAGCGCTTCTGACGAGTCCAAGATCATCGTGACCGTGGATGGAGCCACCAAGTTCTTCGAACAATATCGTGTCGGCTCGTTCTTCTCCGACCCTGAACTTTACAAGCAGGTTGAAATTCTGCGCGGTCCGGCATCTTCAACGCTCTACGGCTCGGGTGCATTGGGAGGCGTGATCAATTTCACAACCAAAGACGCAAGCGATTTCCTGGAAACAGGAGAAACAGTCGCCGTCAATGTGAAAGGCATGTACGATTCCAACGGCGACGGTCTCCTGACATCCGGCACCTTCGCCGGACGTATCGCCGAAAACACGGAAGTGCTTTTGAACGGCAACTTCCGGCGATCCGACGATTATCAGACAGGAGACGGTGACCTCATCGATGGCTCGGCATTTGACGCCTATTCCGGACTTGCCAAGGTCACGCATTATTTCGGAGACGCCAAGGAACAATCCGTTCGCCTGTCATATCAGCGCTGGCAGAGCTCCGCGGACGATACAGAGTATTCGCAAACCGGAACGCTTGGGTTTGGCGAAGTCGATCGCGACATCACCGATCAGACAGTCGTATTCCGATACAACAATCCAGCGTCTGACAATCCGTTTCTCGATCTGGACATCAACCTGTCATTCTCTGACACGACCGTTGATCAGGAAAATGCAACTTCAACAATCCCTTCCCAGCTATTTGAAGACAGCGAATATGGATATCGCACCTGGCAGGGCAAGATCGAAAACACGATCGAGCATTCAGGCAACGGTTTTGAGAATTTCCTGACATTCGGCACACAACTTTCACATCAGCAGCGTGTTGCTGACGCTGAAAGTGGCGCGATAGGCTTTCACCCTGAGGGAACGGACACAAAATTCGGCTTCTTCGTCCAAGACGAATTCATCTGGAATGAAAGGCTGACCATTATTCCGGGAGCAAGAGTTGATTTTGTCAACTTGTCACCAGACGGGTCCATCTCAGGTGCTTCTGAACAGAATGAAGTCGCATTCTCTCCCAAGCTTGCTGCACTTTACCGGTTTAACGACACATTCTCGATTTTCGGCTCCGTCGCCCATACGGAACGCGTGCCGACACTTGACGAGATGTTCTCAAGCTCAGGTGCGACACGTACCTATCCGGGTGGCCGCAATGCGAGCCTCAACCTTGAAAAAGAGCAATCGAATGCGGTCGAGGCCGGGGCATCGTTATCGTTCTTCGATGTCTTTCAGGATCAGGACGGATTGCAGATCAAGTCGACCGCTTTTTACAACGACCTGAAGGACCTTATCTCGACAAACCCGAATACCGGCCAAAACACCTCTGTACCCTATTACGTCAATATCGACGAAGCCGAAATCTGGGGGCTTGAGGTCGAGGCGGCCTATAATTCCAGATATGTCTTCAGCACGTTGGCCTACAGCCTCGTCAGGGGTGTTGATCAGGAGACGGGCAGCACACTGGATTCGATCCCGGCCGATACGCTTGCCATGACGATCGGTGGGCGCGTTCCTGCCTATGATGTCGAGTTTGGTTGGCGCGGCCTCTTCGCCGCGGGCATCGACAGCGGAGCGACAACGGGTCCGTTCCCGGGCTACGGCGTCCACGATGTCTTTGCGAACTGGAAACCCCGGGAAGGCCTGCTTGAGGGCTACGAGCTGCGTGCTGCAATCGAGAATATCTTCGACAAGGACTACCAGAACAATCTGGCAGGAGACCCGGGTCGAGGCCGAACTTTCAAGCTGACAATGAACAAACAGTTCAGCTGGTAACGGCACGGAGCAGTCTCGCCGCCCGCCCTCATGGGCGGCGGGACTCAAAACAAAATTGTGCAGGAGTAAAGATTTTGAGGTTCATCCAGACGGTAGCAGCATTTGCAACTGTACTTCTGATGACGGGTGCGGCTCCCGCCCAGTCACAGGAAAAAGCACCTCACATCGCTCTTGAACTTAACAAGATAGAGGTCAGCGGCAACACCTGCCGGCTGTCCTTCGTCATGGAAAACCAGAGCGGTCAGGACCTTGATGTTGCTTCCTATGAAATCGTTGTTTTCGGAAAAGACAATGTCATCAACCAAATGTCCGTTTTTGATTTCGGAGCTCTTCCAAAGGCCAAGACCATCGTCCGTCAATTCGAGCTGTCGAACCTGACCTGTGAGGGGACAGGCAAGTTGCTGATCAACGGACCAGCGGGCTGCAGCACGGAAATTGCCTCCGGACATTGCACAGCACCGCTTTCGCTTCAGAGCCGGACAGGCGTCTCTCTCATCCAGTAGGAGCTCACACATGCTTTATGATCTGTACAATCATATTTCTGCGCTGCTCGCACTAGGCGGTCCTGTTGTTACCGTCATTGCCGGCCTTTCCGTGGTCGCCCTGGCGTTGATCATCGTAAAGATCGCAGAGTTTCAGCTATGCCGGATCGGAAACGCCCGGAACGCACGTGAGGCCGCCTCTTTGTGGCAGCAAGGCCGATTTGCCGATGCGGCAGCCTGCGTTGCTCAACCGAAAAGCGCGGCTGAAAAAGCACTACGAACCACTTTGACGCTCCTCGGACGCCGGACCGAAAAAACGGATATTGAAGAACAGGTCAGCGTACTGGCCATGGGAGATCTGCATCATTTCTCAAAAGGAGTCAGAGCGCTGGAAGCAATTGCTCAGATCGCCCCGCTGATTGGTCTTTTCGGGACGGTTCTTGGCATGATCGACGCATTCCAAGCACTCCAATCTGCAGGAAACAACGTGGATCCTTCCGCACTTGCAGGTGGCATCTGGGTTGCTTTGATGACAACGGCAGCTGGCCTCGGCGTCGCCATGCCGGTGTCTCTGGTCGTTACCTGGCTTGAAGCGCGGCTGGAAGCCGAACGTGTCGCCACAGAAACACTGACATCTTCAGTGCTTTTGAAACAAAAGACGACCAGCAACAAAGCCGGCATTCATCCCGGACAACAGCTTGCCTATGCACCTTGATCGCCCAGTCCGCAAACCAATACCAATCTCCCTGACACCCCTGGTCGACGTCATTTTCCTGCTTTTGCTGTTCTTCATGCTGTCCTCCACCTTCACAAGTTTCGGTCAGGTAAAAATTGGAGGTCCGGCAGGAAGCGGAGGTCAAGGCGCAGTTCCGCAAGCTCTGCTCGTTCTTGACCAGGAAAGACTGCGGCTCAACGGCAGCGAGATAGCAGAGACTGAACTTCGGGCAAAGGCACAGGCACTGCAGTCACGCGAAATCGACAGTTTGCTGGTGCTTGTGCGCGGCCAAACCACAACGCAGCAACTCGTGACCGTCATGGGTCAGCTCAACAATATTCAAGGGCTCGCAATAATAGTTGCAGGTCCAGAATGATCAGAGTTCGGCGAAACCCGCCCAAGCGTCCCTTGGAAACCACGATTTCCCTTATCAACATCGTGTTCTTGATGCTGATCTTCTTCCTGGTCGCGGGACAGTTGACACCGCCGCAAGATCCTGACGTCGTCCTGTCGGATACGAGGGGCTCGGATCCCTTGCCGCCCCCGGACGCCCTGTACGCGCGCGCGGATGGAACGCTGGTTTATCGTGAAACACCTGTGACCGTTGAAGATTATCTTGCAAACCATTTGACGGGGCGCGATGGAGAGCCAAAACAGGTCAAACTGGCGGCAGACAAAAACCTGGAGGCAGGAAAGCTGCTCCAGCACGTCAAAGCCCTTTATAGCGCGAGCGCTGACACCGTTGTCGTCGTCACCCGGACCGTCGACAAATGAAATCAATTCACCGACCGTTTTTTATCGCTGTCTTTTTGTCGCTTGTAGTCCACGTGATCGCCGCTGCTCTCACTATGAAAGATGCTCAGGTTCTCGAGCATGCGGGTGGCGGCGCCCTACAGCATGCAGTGCTGGGTGAAGCTGCCTTCAACACGATTGTCTCCGGCTCAGTCGAACAACTCGCGATTACCGTGCCGGTCGACGCAACAGCGACCCGACACCCGGTCAAGAGCGCAAAAAACAAGACTGCGAGGGTTGAGTCACGCACCCCATCGAAGAGCAAAGTCACAACACCGGTTGATCCGATCGTTCCGGCCGTTGTTGTTCCAAGCCCTCAGACAGCCGTCAGTCTTCCAACCTCTCAGGCAAAAGCCCTGGCCGTCACATCGCGCGCGCTCACCCCCGTGGAAATTGCGAAGACTGTCAGCAGTCAAACCCAAACGCCCGCCCGAGACACCAAACAGGTATCAAAGATCACCCCTGCCCCGCACATCCCCTTGGAACCGAGCCAGGCACGGCCAATTCAAGTCCTTCCACAAGCAGCAAATACCCAAAGCGTGGCAATTGACCCTATGCCCGCCAAAAAACAGACTGCAATCGAGGCGGAGAATGCGCCAATTGTTGAACGATCCGAGGCAACACCCAGTCCACGTGTCAAACCGAGACCGACGAACCGCGAGGTGGTCAAGACAATCTCTAAGAAACCGGAAAAACAAGCACAGAAACCGCAAACCGCCAGCCGAAATGGTGCAGGCGGCAGTTCCAGTCGCACGGCTCAAAAAGGCGGATCGCAGCGAAAGGGCAAGGCCAAGTCAGCTGGCAATGCGGATACGACCAACTACCCGGCCAAGGTGCATCGGAAACTTTTGAGGTCTGTGCGGGCACCGCGTGGTGGCAGAAGGGCCCAAAGTGACGCCGTGGTTCGATTTACCGTTCAAAAGAACGGCGCTGTCACCGGCATTCAACTTGCGAAATCTTCGGGCTCGAAACCTTTCGACACTGCCGTCGTGAAAGCCGTGCAGCGCGCAGCACCGTTTCCACCCATCCCAGGGTCCCGAGCCTCATGGTCCTTTACCCTGCCGGTTGCCATGAGGTGACGCTGCCGGCGTCAGATCTCCGTCCGCATCCTATAGCCGGGGGCGAAAATCAGGCGAACATGGGTAATCGGCATATTTCCGGCCCACGTGATGCGCTCCATCGCAAAAAGGGCCGTCCCTGTGCCGGCATCCAGTTTGCGCGACAGGGTCTTGTC
Source organism: uncultured Roseibium sp. (assembly GCF_947499295.1). GTDB lineage: Bacteria > Pseudomonadota > Alphaproteobacteria > Rhizobiales > Stappiaceae > Roseibium. The sequence goes on along the minus strand of NZ_CANMNP010000017.1, from coordinate 120,993 downwards.
CGCATTGACTGCAAAAAAGGAAATGTCGCCGTGGCTATAGGGTGCATTGTGGACCAGCCACTCGTTCGCACTAACCTCGTCAAAAGCCGTATCCCGTGCCTCTGGCGCTGCGTTCAGATTGATATAGCGTTCTTCATAGGAATAAGGCCTGTCATCGGCAAAATGCAGCGTTTTCAGGTAGAGAACATCTTCTCCAAGCGTTGCCTGAAACGCGCCATGCAACATGGGTGGCAGGGGGCGAAAGTCGCGTTCCAGAAGACTGTGGCGGTACGTCCTGCCCGTTGCCTCGACTTCCTCCCGAATGATCGGAATTGTCAGGGTCGCCCGTTGAGGCGGGTTGAGCGCGACACGTGTTCCCGCACGCCGCTTTCGCACAACAAGGCCGCTTTCTGCAAGGTCTCTCAGCGCTCGGTTGACCGTTGTCCGGGCACAGCCAAATTCCTCTGCAAGGTCTGCCTCATGCGGGATCTGCTCGCCCGGCTGCCAGATCCGGCTATGAATGCGTCGCAACAGCTCCTTGCGAATGCCAGTCCAGGAATTTGTTTCGCTCAACGTCAAGTCGTCATTCCAGTTATAGTCGATCGCGCAACGCAGCCATTGTGGCCCGGAATTTTGTGCGGATGGCCTCGCCTTTTACATGCTTTCCACTCGAAACAACATGCCGTCCGGCCGACCAGACCTCCGAAACCATACGATCGTCACCTGCAAAGACAAAAGTATCCAGGATCTCGTCGCCCTTGCGTCCGTCAAGATCGATGGCATTCCCGTTGAGTGCGACAAGATCCGCAAGCCTTCCCACCGCGATTGAGCCTGCGTTTCGACCTGCCGCCTGAGCACCGCCTTCGGCCGCCCCCTCATAGAGCACCCGCCCAGTCGACATTTCTGCTGTTGCAACTGTTGCCCGGCTCTGGTCTCTCAAACGTTGAGAGTATTCGAACGTCCGCAGCTCTTCCGAAAGGGAAATCCGGAGGTTGGAATCTGAACCGAACCCAAAGCGGCCACCCTGCGCCAAATACCGGACACCATCGAAGATACCGTCGCCGAGGCTGGACTCCGTAATGGGGCAAAGCCCTGCGATAGCACCGGTCGATGCCAGAGCGCTCGTCTCTTCCTGTGTCATCTGAGTACAGTGGATCAGACACCAGTTCGGTTCGACATCATGGTTTTTCAGCAACCATTCCACCGGGCGCGCTCCCTTGGCCGCGAGGACCTCTTCCACTTCTGGAACTTGCTCAGCCAGATGCATGTGAAGCGGCTTGTCACCTGCCAGATTTACAACCGCCTGCAAACCGTCTTCGTCTACGGCTCTCAAGGAATGCGGCGCAATGCCGATTGCTGCATCACCCGGCAATGCCTTGAGTGACTTTGCGGCTTTTTCATAAAGCTTCTCGAAGCTTTGAAGATCATTTCCAAAACGGATCTGGCCCGCGGCGAGCGCGCGGCGATCACAGCCGCCATGCTGATAAAGCACAGGCAAATGTGTCAGACCAATACCAGTGTTTGCGGCGGCCGAGATAATCCTGTCTGAAAGCTCGGCCGGATTGTCGTATGGGACACCTCCCCGCTGATGATGCAAATAATGGAATTCTCCGACGGCGGCATATCCTGCTTCCAGCATTTCCATCTGGACAAAGGCCGCAATCGCTTCGACATCGTCAGGCGTCAATGCATCAAGAAAACGAAACATGATCTGGCGCCAGGTCCAGAAACTGTCGCGCTGTTCTGTTCCACGCCGTTCACTCATTCCCGCCATGGCCCGCTGGAAGGCATGACTGTGGAGGTTTACGGGTGCCGGTAAAAGGACTGCAACCCGTAGTCCGATCGGGTTTGCACCAGTCACCACGTCCTTGATTTTTCCGTCCTCACCAAGGCTCACCACAACATTTTCTGACCAACCGGACGGCAGCAGCGCCTGCTCTGCAAAAACTTCTGTTGCCGAGTTGGTCGCCATGTCGCTTTCCTTCGTTGACACCTTAATATGTGCATGCATATTATCGAATAGCACAATCTAATCAAGCCGAGGATGGGCCTTGTCCAGACGCCTTCTGACCAACGCCAAGCTCGCGACCTTTACCGCCAACGGTGCGGCCTATGGACTTGTCGAACAGGGTGCTCTGGTGATCGATGGAGACCGGCTCGCATTTGCTGGCCGCGATCAGGACCTATCGACAGATGACAGAGAGCTTCCTTCGGAAGATCTTGATGGCCGGTTGGTCACTCCCGGGCTCATCGACTGCCACACACATGTCGTATTCGGCGGCAACCGCGCACGCGAATTTGAAATGCGGCTTCAAGGTGCAAGCTACGAGGAAATCGCGCGCGCGGGCGGCGGCATTGTTTCAACCGTGTCGGCAACCAGGGAAGCAAGCGAAGAAGAACTTCTTGCATCTGCCCTGACGCGGGTTGACGCGCTGATCCGCGAAGGCGTAACGGCAATCGAAGTCAAGTCGGGTTACGGTCTCGACCGCGAAACGGAACTGCGCATGCTGCGGACAGCTCGCAGCATTTCCAAAAAAAGACCGATCCACATACGCACCAGTTTTCTTGGTGCACATGCCATACCGGCTGAATACAAAGAGCGGTCTGACGCGTATCTGGAAGAGATTTGCCTGCCCACGCTGGAAGAGGCTAAGTCGGAAAACCTCGTAGACGCCGTCGACGGCTTTTGCGAAAGCATTGCCTTTTCTCCCGAGCAGATTGCAAGAGTTTTCAACAAGGCCAAGGAGCTCGGTCTTCCGGTCAAACTTCACGCCGAGCAGCTTTCCAATCTCGGTGGAACGGCACTTGCCGCATCCTATGGCGCACTCTCGGCCGATCATCTGGAATTTTTGGATGAAGCGGGCGTTCAGGCGCTCGGAACAAGTGGCTCGGTTGCCGTGCTTTTGCCAGGGGCCTTCTATACATTACGCGAAACGCAATTGCCTCCGCTTGAATTGTTGCGCCAGGCTGGCGTGCCGATCGCCCTGGCAACGGATTGCAATCCGGGGTCTTCGCCTCTCGCCTCGTTGCTGACCACAATGAACATGGGCTGTACACTGTTCCGCATGACACCGGAAGAAGCTCTTGCCGGTGTCACACGTGAAGCCGCCAGAGCGCTGAACCTTGAAGACCAGGGTTGCCTCAAGGCAGGCATGCGCGCTGATCTTGCTATCTGGGATGTCGACCATCCGGCCGAGCTTTCTTACCGGATCGGCTTCAATTCACTCCAGAAACGCATTTTCGGAGGCTCTGAATGAGCACTCTTACCCTGACCCCCGGCAACGTGACGCTATCTGACCTGGAAGCGGTTTTCAGGGATGAAACAGCGGTGCTCGTCGACCGAAGTGCCAAACCGGCAATCGATGAAGCCGCCGGGCGGATCGCCAAGGCCGCCACGGGCAGTGACGCCGTTTATGGCGTCAACACCGGTTTCGGCAAATTGGCCAGCGTCAAGATTGCGCCGGAAGACACCGCAACGCTGCAACGCAACCTGATCCTGTCCCATTGCTGCGGAGTTGGTGACGCGCTTGACCGTGCGACCACCCGCTTGATGATGGTTTTGAAACTGTTGTCGCTGGGGCGCGGCGCTTCGGGTGTGCGTTTCGAAGTGCTTGGACTGATTGAGGATTGCCTTGAAAAAGGCATAACTCCCGTCATCCCGTCTCAGGGGTCCGTCGGTGCATCCGGCGACCTTGCCCCGCTTGCCCACATGACCGCAGTTCTGATTGGCGAAGGCGAGGCTGTCTATTCGGGCAACAGGATGCCAGGCGGTGAAGCGCTTGAAAGCGCCGGACTGACACCAGTCGTACTCGGCCCCAAAGAAGGCCTTGGCCTGATCAACGGCACTCAGTTTTCAACGGCCTGTGCCTTGTCCGGGCTCTTCGAGGCCTGGCGGCTCGCCGAGGCAACACTCCTGACCGCCAGCCTGTCCACCGATGCCATCATGGGATCGACAGCGCCCCTCCTGCCGGAGATCCATCAACTGCGCGGTCATCGCGGTCAGATCGAGGTCGCGCACTCCATGCGCACGATCATGGAAGGCTCTGAAATACGTGACAGTCATCGCGAAGGCGACCAGCGTGTTCAGGACCCCTATTGCATCCGCTGCCAGCCTCAGGTTGCCGGTGCGTGCGTCGATCTCTTGCGCATGGCAGGAAGAACTCTTGAGATTGAAGCCAATGCAGCGACGGACAACCCGCTGGTGTTGATCGATGCGGATCGGATTGTGTCCGGAGGAAACTTTCATGCAGAACCGGTCGCCTTTGCCGCCGACCAGATCGCGCTGGCGATTGCCGAACTGGGCGCCATCGCCCAGCGCCGCGTCGCCCTGATGGTCGACCCCAGCCTTTCCTTCGATCTTCCTCCGTTTCTCGCAAAAGACCCGGGCCTGAACTCCGGGATGATGATCGCCGAAGTCACCACTGCCGCCTTGATGAGCGAGAACAAACATCTGGCGAACCCATGTTCAACGGATTCAACGCCGACCAGCGCCAACCAGGAAGACCATGTCTCGATGGCCGCTCACGGTGCAATGCGGCTTGCACGCATGAATACAAACCTGGCACAGATACTTGGCGTGGAATTGCTTTGCGCGGCAGAAGGCGTTGAACACCGGGCGCCTCTCAAGACAAGTGCAGCTTTGCAATCCGTCCTTGCAAGGCTTCGGGAAGATGTTCCGCCCCTTCACGCCGACCGTTATATGGCACCCGACCTTGAAACTGCCGCTGAACTTGTGCGGTCGCGCGCGCTCGCATCCGTTCTTGCACCAGGTCACCTGATCAGCCTTGGAGATACCCATGCAGCCGGTTGAGGTCATCCGTGGCGACGGTCCCATTGTGCTGGGTGTACCCCACGCCGGTACTTTCGTGCCGGACGACATCCGAGTTCGCCTGAACAAGACCGGACTGCAGCTCGCCGACACGGACTGGCATGTCGATCGCCTGTACGAAGGGCTTCTTTCAAGCGCAACCATGGTGAAAGCGGGTTTTCACCGCTATGTCATCGACGCCAATCGGGATCCGACAGGCGTCTCTCTCTATCCGGGGCAAAATACGACAAGTCTTTGCCCGACGACCGATTTCGACGGACGTCCCATTTATGACAAGGGCCAAGAACCGGACGCGGCAGAGATCGAAGCCCGACGACTTGCCTGGCATGCCCCTTACCACGCAGCCCTTGAAGCCGAAATCAATCGGGTGAAGGCCTTGCACGGTGTCGCCATTCTTTTTGACTGCCATTCGATCCGGTCTGTCGTTCCGTTTCTCTTTGACGGGAGACTGCCCGACTTCAACACCGGCACAAACAATGGTTCCACCTGTGCCCAGGCTGTCGAGGCAGCCGTCGTCAGCCACACTGAAACCGCCGAAGGATACACCTCCGTCCTCAATGGCCGTTTCAAGGGTGGCTGGACCACCCGCTACTACGGGCATCCAGGCGACGGCGTCCACGCCATACAGATGGAACTCGCCCAAAGGACGCACCTGGCAAGTGAAGACCTGCCCTTTGCCTTTGATGAAGAGAAGGCAGATCGGCTGCGAGGCCCTTTGAAGAGAATACTGAGTGCACTTGAAAACGTCGCACCGACCCTCAACAAAAAATCCGAAATACCTGGGAGCGAACAATGATCGATCGTCGCCACAACGCCCGCGACGTCTACCCTCCGACCGGCACAGATCTGAATGCAAAGTCATGGCTGACCGAAGCGCCGCTACGCATGCTGATGAACAACCTTCACCCGGACGTGGCTGAAAATCCTCATGAACTGGTGGTCTATGGCGGCATCGGCAGGGCAGCGCGAACCTGGGAGGATTTTGATCGTATCGTCGCGGGATTAAAGAGCCTGAATGACGACGAAACGCTCTTGGTGCAATCCGGCAAACCGGTTGGCGTTTTCAAGACCCATAAGGATGCGCCCCGCGTCCTGATCGCGAATTCCAACCTTGTGCCCAATTGGGCCAATTGGGATCACTTTCACGAGCTCGACAAGAAGGGCCTGGCCATGTACGGCCAGATGACTGCTGGGTCGTGGATCTATATCGGCACGCAAGGAATTGTTCAGGGCACCTATGAAACCTTCATGGAGGCCGGTAGGCAGCACTATGAGGGCGACCTAACAGGACGTTGGATCCTGACCGGCGGCCTTGGCGGCATGGGCGGTGCCCAGCCGCTTGCAGCGGTCATGGCCGGAGCATGTTGCCTTGCCGTCGAGTGCGACGAAAAGAGCGCCGACTTCCGCCTGCGCACAGGGTATGTCGATGAAAAGACGCACTCTCTGGACGAGGCTTTGGACTTGATTACCCGTTGGACAAAGGCGGGCGAAGCCAAATCGGTCGCCTTGATCGCCAATGCTGCGGATGTCTTTGCCGAACTGGTCAGGCGCGGTGTCAAACCGGATATCGTCACCGACCAGACTTCCGCGCACGACCCGGTCAATGGCTACCTGCCACAGGGCTGGACGGTCGCCGAATGGCGGGCGAAAGCCGAATCCGATCCAAAGGCAGTGGAAAGAGCGGCTCGCGCCTCCATGAAAGTGCACGTCGCAGCAATGGTCGACTTCTGGAATGCCGGGGTTCCGACACTCGACTACGGCAACAACATTCGACAAGTGGCGCTTGAAGAGGGCCTGGAAAATGCCTTTGCCTTTCCAGGCTTCGTGCCGGCTTATATCCGGCCGCTTTTCTGCCGCGGCATCGGCCCCTTTCGCTGGTGTGCCCTCTCCGGAGACCCGGAGGACATCTACAAGACCGACGCCAAGGTGAAGGAACTGATCCCGGACGATCCGCATCTGCACAACTGGCTCGACATGGCAAGAGAACGCATAGCGTTCCAGGGACTTCCTGCCCGCATTTGCTGGGTTGGACTTGGCCAGCGTCACAGACTGGGCCTTGCCTTCAACGAAATGGTCCGCACCGGCGAACTGAAAGCTCCGGTGGTCATCGGCAGGGATCATCTGGACAGCGGTTCGGTGGCATCCCCGAACCGGGAAACCGAGGCCATGAAGGATGGTTCGGACGCCGTTTCGGATTGGCCACTTCTCAACGCCTTGCTCAACACGGCATCGGGGGCGACCTGGGTGTCGCTTCATCACGGCGGCGGCGTTGGAATGGGATTCTCGCAGCACTCCGGCATGGTGATCTGCTGCGACGGCACCGAGGATGCGGACCGACGCATCGAAAGGGTGCTCTGGAATGACCCGGCAACAGGCGTGATGCGTCACGCCGACGCCGGCTACGAGATCGCGCTCGATTGCGCGAAAGAACAGGGGCTTAACCTACCGGCTATTCTGGGATCATAAAACGCACGGCTGGAGGCTCCGAACCATTACCTGTGAACGAGGGATAATACGATGAAAAGACGTGATTTTCTGAAAGCAGGCGCTACGGGCACCGCCGCCGTTGCGGCCTCGACCCTGGCGGCACCCGCAATTGCGCAAGACGTTCGCCAATGGCGCATGGTCACTGCATGGCCCAAAAACCTTCCAGGTCCGGGCGTCGCTGCACAGATGCTGGCGGACCGCATTACGGCCCTTTCCAGCGGCAAGATCGAGGTCAAACTTTTTGCTGCCGGTGAGATCGTTCCAGGCAACGGAGTGTTCGACGCTGTCGGTCAGGGAACAGCTGAACTTTACCACGCGGTTCCGGCCTATTGGGGTTCAAAATCCAAAGGCATCCTTTTGTTCGGTTCACAGCCCTTCGGCCTGACGGCTCCGGAACAGGCTGGCTGGCTGATCCATGGTGGCGGCCAATCCCTCTATGACGAGATTTATGCACGGTTCAATCTGAAACCGTTCCTGTGCGGAAACTCCGGACCGCAATGGGCTGGCTGGTACCGCACTGAAATCAACAGCGTTGACGATCTGAAGGGTTTGAAATTCCGCTCCACGGGATTGGCCTCCGAGATGTGCTCCAAGATGGGAATGGCTGTTCAGGCGATGAGCGGCCCCGCAATGTTCCAGGCGCTGCAATCCGGCGCTCTTGATGCCGGTGAATTTATCGGACCATGGACGGACAGTGCTCTTGGATACTACCAGATTGCCAAGAACTACTACTGGCCGGGTGTCGGCGAGCCCTCATCTGCAGAAGAATGTGCCGTCAATCTGGATGCTTACAACGAGCTGCCAGACGACCTGAAGGAAGCCGTCGCCCGTGCGTGCGCCAGCCTCTACAACGACGTCCTGACGGAATACAATACCAAGCATGCGCAAGCGTTGACCCAGTTGGTCAATGATCACGGCGTGATGGTGCGCAAATTGCCGGACGAGGTGATCGTCGCGATGGGGAATGCAGCTGGTGAAGTGATTGCTGACCTGCGCGCAAGCGACGATGAGCTTGTTGTTCGGATCACCGAAAGCTTCCTGGACTATCGCAAACTGATGCGCGACTACATGCCCTATGCAGATAACGGCCAGATGAACGCCCGCGTCATGGACTACAGCTACGACTGACGTGGCAATAAGCACATCGGCGGAAAAGAGCACTCTTTCCCGCCGGCGTGACCGGTTCATTTTCAAAGGCCCGTCTTTGAGAACAACATGCCCGTTGTTTCAAAAATGAAGGGTGACAATCGGTGAGACTTCGCGTCCTAATTCAAGCTTGGAAAAGCAAGACCCCAACCAAATGAAAGAGGCAGGTCGACCGCGATGGACAAACTGGCGGGGACGCTTGAGCGCGTCAATTCTGTCATCGGCCACATATTATGCTGGGCCGCGCTCGGCATGCTGCTTTTACAGTTCGTCATCGTTCTGCTGCGATACGTCTTCGGCTTCAGCTACATTTTTCTGGACGAAGGTGTGCTCTATTTCCATGCCTCCATTTTCATGCTTGGGGCCGGCTATACCTTTCTCGTCAATGCGCATGTGCGGGTCGACATCTTCTACGCCAAGCTCGATGAACGCCGTCAGGCCTGGATTGATCTGTTCGGTCATCTCTTTCTGCTGGCCCCGGCCCTGATCGTCCTGATCTGGTTCTCCTGGCCGACTGTGCGCGGAAGTTGGGCCATTCTGGAGGGTGCGATATCCGTCGGCGGGATACCTGCCTCCTTCCTGCTGAAATCGCTCATTCCCGCTTACTGCATCTTGCTCCTCATTCAGGGATTGGCCGCGTTTTTGCGCGATCTTCAAAAGCTGAAGGGTGCAAACGCATGAGCCTGCCGCTCGATCTGATCATGTTCGGCGCCCTGATCGCCTTCATCCTGCTCGGTTATCCGGTGGCGTTCACAATAGCAGGCGTTGCCACTGGTTTCGCATTGCTCGGCTGGTTTCTCGGCGACTTCAACATTCAGCTGATGGGCGCGATGGGCCAGCGCTTCTTCGGCGTTCTGACCAATCCGGTACTGACTGCAATCCCGCTGTTCGTGCTGATGGGTGTCATCCTGGAAAAGAGCCGCATCGCAGAGGACCTGCTGGAAACCATGGGGCGGCTTTTCGGCAAGATGAACGGCGGTCTCGGCGTCTCGGTCGTTCTGGTTGGGGCATTGCTGGCAGCCTCCACCGGCATTGTTGGTGCAACCGTTGTCGCCATGGGACTGATCGCGCTGCCGACCATGCTGCGCAACGGCTATGACCCGAAACTGGCTTCCGGCATGGTCTGCACAGCCGGAACGCTTGGACAGATCATTCCACCCTCGACACTGCTGATCATCCTTGCGGATGTTATGTCGAATGCGTTCCAACAGGCACAATACGCGCAAGGCAAATTCACCATCGAGACGATCTCTGTCGGTCAGACCTTTGCTGCTGCCATGGTGCCGGGCCTGCTGTTGGTTGCTGTCTATTGTGCCTACATTATCGGCCGGGCCGCCCTTTTTCCCAAGGACGCTCCGGCCATGAAGGAACATGTCGCCCCGCCTTCCTCAGCCGAAATCGCAGGAGCTGTGGTTCCACCGATCCTGCTTATCGTCGCCGTGCTCGGATCCATTCTCGGCGGCATCGCGTCCCCGAACGAAGCAGCGTCCGTTGGCGCCATCGGCGCTATCCTTCTTGCAGGTCGCAGACTTCGCATTTCAGTAAGACTGATCGTAATGGCAACCGGGGCGTTGCTTGTCCTTGCTGTTGCCGCCTCGCTGCTTCCCGTCCGTCTGCAACGGTCCGACACGTCCATCGGCGGGTATGTGCTTGCCGCACTCTATGCAGGATTGGCGCTCTTTGCCCTCGGCGTTGTCTTGCGCATTCTGAAGGCTGCATTTTCAGACGGGCTTTTGAAAGCCTCGCTCCTGTCGACATTAACCGTCACGTCGATGATTTTTGCCACTATCTTGATGGCAAGTTTCTTCTCGCTCGTCTTTGTCGGCCTGGGCGGCGAGGATCGCGTTCATGCACTGCTGAATGAAATGCCGGGGGGCCCAACCGGCGCACTGATTTTCGCGATGCTCTTTGTGTTCGTGCTCGGTTTCTTTCTGGATTTCGTCGAAATCTCGGTGATCCTGTTGCCGGTTCTGATCCCGCCTCTCATCCTGATGGGGATTGACCCGATCTGGTTGACCGTGCTGATCGCGATCAATCTGCAAACCTCGTTCCTGACACCACCCTTCGGTTTTTCGCTCTTCTATCTGCGCGGTGCGGCACCAAAGGAGATCACGACGGGTCAGATTTATCGCGGTGTGGTTCCGTTCATCGCATTGCAGATTGTTGCCGTCGCGATCCTCTGGCTCTTCCCGATCATTGCAACCTGGCTTCCGCGCTGGCTTTACTGAACGTATTCCAAAGTACAGCGGTCCGGGTCCGGTGCAATTTCCGAAAGCCACGCCTCAAGATCGCCGGAGGACGCGAGCGCTACTTTGGGCACGCTGCCGAGCCGGGCTTTAAGGGCAACAATTCTGTCATGGGCAGCAGCGATCATTTGGGCCAATTCCGGATCTTTTGCTGATGCCTCGACCAGAATGTCAGCCACTTTTGCGGGGATGTTCGGGTCCGGTCGTTTGTCGTTGGCAAACAGAATAATATCCGTTCCTGCGGCAACTGCCTTGACGATGGCATCTTTCAAGGAATGGTTTCGGCGAATAGCATCCATTTGCAAATCGTCCGACATGATGACACCGCCAAATCCGAGGTCTTCACGCAAGACCCTGGACAAGACGCCTTTCGAAAGCGAAACCGGACCTCTTTCGCCCTTCCCTTGCAGTTTTCGATTTATGACATGGGCAGTCATGATGATGTCTGCACGGTCCTCAACGATCAGCTTGCGAAACGGCTCAATTTCCTTTTCCGACCAGCTTCGTGAAACATCAACCGCTCCCTTGTGACTGTCCCGTCTGCTCGAGCCGTGGCCCGGAAAATGCTTCAACGCTGTCAGGACACCATGCTTGCGGTGCGCCTCGACAAATGCTCCGCCATAGGCAGCAACGCGCTCCGGATCACGGGAATAGGAACGGCCAAGGCGACCAATGATCGGATTGCGCGGATTGACATCCACATCCACAACGGGGCCGAGGTTAAGGGTGAAACCCCATTCAGCAAGCCCACCGGCAAGCACACCATAAATTTCGGCGACATCGGCCAGACTTGACTGCCTCGCTATCTGTTTTGCAGACAATGTGTGCGGAAATCCGTGGTGGCGTTTGAGGCGCTGGACAACACCCCCTTCCTGATCAATGGCGATCAGCACTGGCAAACGGGAAGGACTTGCTGCTCGAAGCTCGCCATTCATCCGACGAACGGTTTCCTGATTTCGAAGATTTCGACCAAGATAGAGGACACCGCCAATGGTACCTGATTGAAGTTGCTGCCTGACCTTCTGAAATCCGTCGGCCTTTGGACTGTCTCCCAGAAAGCCGACCATTATCATCTGGCCGATCTTGTTTCTCAGTTCGACGAGATCTTCCACTGACGCGTCAGCATCCTCCTGCGTGGCCGCAGTCGAACTTGTTGGCAAGACACAGAAAACACCAAAGGCTGCAAGCAGGACAAAACCAAAGACGGTACTGATGCAGCGTTTGGACATCTCGCCGGGCTCCGTGCTTTCGACGGCCTTTCTCAGGTCCGGACTTATACGGCCACGCACGCAGCCAAGTCAGCTTGAGACGAACGGTCGATGTGCAAGGCCGGATACTATGCTGAATCAGGTTAGGCCACCAGTGCTCGTGCCGCAGTCTCCATCGCCGCCTCTGTCTGAACCAGATCGGCTTCCGTCAAGGCCAGATGCGTATAGAGTTTGCTGTCCGGCTTTAGAATTCCGCTTGACCGCATGCTTTGATTGAAGACTTTCGCCTTCATTGCATCGCCTTTCAGAACGTCACGGTAATTCTTTACCGGCGCATCGGTGAATACTACGTCGAACAGCACAGGGTCGCCAACGATTTGATGCGCAACACCCTGTCCGTCCAGCGCATTGGCAAGCGCAGTCATCAATCGCTCACCATGCTGCTTGAGGATCTCATAGGCCCCTGGACGTTTAAGAATTTCCAGTGTCTTCAGTCCGGCGACACTTGCAACCGGATTGCCACTGAGCGTGCCAATCTGGAAGGTGAACGCCTTGTCGCCGACAATTGATCTGTCGAAATGGTCCATGATTTCCTTCTTCCCGGCAACAGCTGCCAGGGGGAAGCCACCGCCGATCACCTTGCCTAGCGTGCAGAGGTCCGGAACAACCCCATAAGCTTCCTGAGCGCCGCCATAAGCAAGCCGGAATCCGGTGACAACCTCATCGAATACCAAAATGATACCGTGCTTTTCGGTTTCTTCGCGAAGCGTTTCCAGAAAGCCCGGCTCCGGCGGGATAAGCCGTTGCAAAGGTTCAACGATCACACAGGCAATGTCGTCAGCATGCTCTGCAATCAACTGCCGGGCAAACTCCGCATCGTTGAACGGCGCGATCAGCATGTCGTCGCGCACGCTTTCCGGTGTTCCAGCCGTATCGGATACAGCCTGCGGAAAATTGACCAGAGTTTTCGGCGACAGGCTCATCAGCGCCTCCGCCGACATGCCGTGATAACCGCCTTCAAACTTCAGGATCTTGTCCCGCCCCGTGTGAGCCCGGGCAAGCCTCATGGCGTACATATCGGCCTCTCCACCGGTCGACACATATCGGATCTGGTCCGCACACGGCACGGCGTCTACCAGCACTTCGGCCAATTCAATGCCGCGTGCGTTGTTGGTGAAGAAGGTCAGGCCCTTTGCGAGTTGTTCTTCGACCGCCTCCAGCACTTCAGGATGTCCGTGACCAAGCAACATTGGACCTGAGCCAATCAGATAATCGATGAATTCAGCACCGTCCTCGTCCCAGACACGCGATCCCTTGGCTTCGCGAATAACGATGCCAGGTTCGAAGTTGCCGAACCCGGCCGCCGGCAACACTTTGGCGGCACGATCTGTCCAGTCTTTTTGAGAAATAGAGGTCTTCATGGTGTGGCCTCCTTCGGCCAGATTTCAATTATGCGGCAAGGGAAAGAACAGGATCACCCAGGGCGTCTGCATTTGGCCAAACGCCGAACCCCGGTCCTTGCGCCGGTGCAAGTCGACCGTTGTTGCGGCTTGGCGCTTCCGGGTCAAGACGTAGAGTGACCTAACTCGACAGATCACACGCAATCATGATCGAGCCGGGCAGTGTTGCTGCCGCAACATGAAAAGCAGCGGCTGTTGCGATATCAGACCCCCAGGTGTCTTCGACGCACATTTTCACCCCGAAAGTCCCTGCCGGGGCGTCGATCAACCTCTGAGCGGGGAATTTTCAATGCTCAAGTGGCATATTTTTTCAACTCAAGCGGACTTTGAGTTGGATTTTTATGCATTTTACGTTATTTTTTCCCATAGACCGGGAGGAATAACACAAGAATGGACAGTTTCTGGGGTGCGCTTGCAGGGGCAGTCGGCCTTGTTTTCGCACTTGATCCGGACCTGATGGAGATAATCGGCCTGTCGATACGGGTCACTCTTACGGCTGTCTTCTTTTCATGCCTGATCGGCCTGCCGCTCGGGGCTGCCGTCGGCACATTCAATTTCCCCGGACGCACGCTGATCGCCGTCTTTCTCAATGCGCTCATGGGGTTGCCTCCTGTGGTCGTCGGACTGATGGTCTACCTGATGCTTTCGGCCTCCGGACCTCTGGCTCCCCTCAGATTGCTCTATACACCAACTGCAATGATCATTGCTCAAATGATCCTGGTAACACCGATTGTTGCCGCGCTTACCCGGCAGGTCGTTGAAGATCTCAACCGCGAATATGCGGAGCAATTCGCTTCAATGGGTGTTGGCGCTTTCGATCGCCTGACCGCAATGCTTTGGGATGCGCGCTACAGCCTGATGACGGTTGCGCTGGCAGGCTTTGGCCGGGCGGTGGCGGAAGTGGGTGCAGTGATCATTGTCGGCGGAAACATCAACCACGTCACCCGTGTAATGACGACGACGATTGCGCTGGAAACATCGCGCGGCAACCTGCAGCTCGCCTTGGCGCTTGGTGTCATTCTACTTGTGATTGCCTTTGCCGTGAACGCATGTGTTATGGCCTTGCGCGCTTCCGCCGTGAGGGCTGCCTATGCGTGACCTGGAGTTTCATTCCGCAGCCGGCAGCATTGCGCCCCCTTGCCTGCAACAGCCGCTTCTGGAAACGAAAGGCTTGAGTTTTTCAGCTGGAGGGGCTCGACTGCTCTGGGATGTCAGCCTTGAGGTACGGCCGGGCTCGCGCACTTTGATCATGGGTCCTAACGGGGCTGGAAAAAGCCTTCTCTTGCGGCTCATGCACGGATTGCTGCGACCAGAAACCGGCAACGTTCTGTGGAACGGCGCCAGGCTCACGGCGGAAGCAAGGCGCTCGCAGGCGATGGTGTTCCAGCGCCCTGTGCTCTTGCGCAGATCTGTCTTCGCCAATCTCAAGTTTGCCCTCTCCGTCCGAGGACTGAGAGGCCGCAACAGATCAGAAAAGATCGAACAAGCTTTGGCAGTTGCAGGCCTCAGCCATTTGGCAAAGCGGCCTGCCAGGGTACTGTCGGGTGGTGAACAGCAGCGCCTGGCAGTCGTGCGCGCTCTTGCCTGCGAACCCGACCTGTTATTCCTGGATGAGCCCACAGCGAACCTAGATCCGGCTTCGACTGCCGCCATCGAGCAGCTGGTTTTGGAGGCCAATTCCAGTGGCGTGACAATTGTTATGGTCACCCATGACGCCGGCCAGGCCAAACGCATCGGTGAAGATCTGGTTTTCCTTCAGGACGGCAAAATAGCCGAAACCGGCGACGTTCAACAGGTCCTGAGCGCACCGAAAAGCGAACCCGTCCGCGCCTGGCGCGACGGGCGCATCTATCTTGGCGCCAACATCGAAACCATGTCGGACAAATCCGGGAGAAGAACGTGATTAGAAGGATCTTTCAGGGCGTCCTGGCAACAATGATTGTTGGAATGCTTGCGACTTTGCCGGCTGCAGGCGACGAGAAATTCATCATCGTGCAATCAACGACGTCGACACAGAACTCGGGACTTTTCGATCAGCTTCTGCCAAAATTTCAGGAAAAGACCGGCATTGAAGTCCGGGTTGTCGCGGTCGGCACGGGCCAAGCCATCAAGAACGCGGCCAATGGCGACGGTGATGTCCTGCTGGTGCATTCAAAACCTTCTGAAGAAAAGTTCGTGGCAGACGGTTTCGGTGTTGCCCGCGCTGACGTGATGTACAACGACTTTGTCATTGTCGGCCCAAGTGACGATCCGGCCGGGATTGCCGGGTCCCGAGACGTGGTGACCGCACTTGCAAAGATTGCCGAAAGCAAGTCACTTTTTGCTTCAAGAGGCGATGACAGCGGGACCCACAAGGCCGAACTCAGGCTTTGGAAAGCTGCCGGGATCGATCCTTCTGAAGATTCAGGAAGCTGGTATCGTGAGACCGGGTCTGGAATGGGCGCAACACTGAACACCGGCACCGGAATGAACGCCTATGTGCTGACTGATCGTGCGACCTGGATTGCCTTTGGCAACAAAGGCGATCACGGGATTGCCGTTGAAGGAGATGCCAGGCTGTTCAATCAGTATGGTGTCATCCTGGTAAATCCAAAAAAACACCCTCATGTGAAAGCGGAATTGGGGCAAGTCTTCATCAACTGGCTCCTGTCCCGCGAGGGTCAGCAATCAATCGCCGACTTCGAGATTGACGGTCAGCAGCTGTTTTTTCCCAATGCCAACGAAGGTTCGAGCTGACAGGCCCGAACCGCGACACACCCCTTACATTTTGCGCAACCTGAGCTAGACTTCGCGAACGGACGCGACAGCTTCAATCATCCCGATAGCTGCACCGGCCAAGAGCCGGTGCGATCATTGGGTAAGCGAGGCTGGTGTGCGGGTTTGCCTGGTCCGACAACGAACGCGCGAGGATAAGTGCGGTGCATTGGATTCGCTCACTGGTAACCGGATTGTCAATTCCGTGCCTGATGCTCGGCTTGCTGTTTTTTGCCGCTTCGTTGACCCCGTCGCTCATCCCCCGCGATGCCCTTGTCCAGGGCATTCTCGGCGGCATTGTTATCGCCCTTGGATACCTGCTCGGAAAAACAATTGGCCTGATCTGGTGGGCAGCGGATATGCCACGACTGCCCCGGCAATTCGCACGTCTGCGCAACAGTGTGCTGATTATTGTCGCCGTTGGTCTCACCGCCTGGATCTTGACGTTCAGCCTGGAATGGCAAAACGGTCTTCGGAGCAAGATGGGGCTGGAGCCGGCCGAAGCACAGCACGTGGCGACAATTCTGATCTCCGCCGCACTGACCTTTGCGGGGGCCTATGTCATTGGTGCAATCATTGCGACACTTTTTCGATGGATCAGAGGCCGTTTCTACCGTTTTATGCCACCACGGCGCGCCAATGTACTCGGTGCAGTCACTGTTGTCGTGATCCTGTTCATTGGCACCCGTGACGGCATTCTTGATGTTGTCGTCAGCGGGCTTGATGAAAGCTATGAAACTGCGCAGAACCTCTTCGATACGGCACCGCCCCCACCAGACAGACCGAACCAGGCAGGGTCTGCTGCATCCTTGGTCGACTGGGCGGCTATGGGCCAGCCAGGCCGGGATTTCGTCACCAGCGGGCCGGATGCTGACGCTATTTCAGCCTTTACCGGAAAACCTGCCCTGGACCCCATCAGGGTCTATGTCGGCAGGGCCGATGGCGAAACCCCGGAAGAGCGCGCGGAGCTTGCACTCGCGGAACTCAAGAGGCTCAAGGCATTTGACCGCAAGGTGCTGATCGTCACCAGCCCCACAGGCACAGGCTGGATGGATCCAGGGTCTCATGACCCGGTGGAATACATGCACCATGGCGACATAGCGACTGTCAGCGCGCAATACTCCTATTTGCAGTCACCCCTTGCGTTGATCCTCGAAACGCGCACCGGGCTCGATCAGGCCACGGCACTCCTGGAAGTGGTTCATAGCTACTGGAAAACACTCCCCGAAGATCAGCGCCCCAGGCTCTATGCTCACGGTCTCAGCCTCGGCGCCTGGTCATCCATGTATGCGACCAATCTTTTTCGTCTTATCGATGATCCGATTGATGGGGCCTTTTGGGCAGGTCCTCCGTTTCCGTCCGATCTTTGGCACTACGTCCAGACATCGCGTCAACCAGGCAGTCCCTGGGTTCTGCCAATCATCGGCGATGGGTCTGTTGTCAGATATGCCTCCCACTACGCGGATGCCTCCAAAGCTGAAGCCGACTGGAACGGAATGCGCATCGTCTTCCTGCAATATTCCAGCGATCCCATCGTGTTTTATGATCCGCTTTCCCTTTGGCGCGCACCACCCTGGATGAATGACCCTCCGGCCGAAGATGTATCGGATCACCTGACCTTCATTCCGATCGTCACACAATTTCAGCTCGCACTGGACATGGCCCTGTCCTTCGGAGCCCCTCCGGGTCATGGCCACGCTTACTATGCACAAGACTATGTTGCCCCCTGGGTAGAGGTAACGGCACCGGAAGGCTGGTCAGCAGACGAAACGGAACGGTTGAAGGCTCACTGTAACCTTGGCCTGCAGCTTGGATGTGCCAATGGCGAACAGTAAGGCTCAAGCACGTGTGTCATTTGATCCCTGGCGCAGGATAGGTTCGTTCCACGCACTATCCTCGCGGCCAGATTGGATGATGGTCGTCAATTATGAAAACGTGCTTGTGTCTTATGCGCCGATGGCGATGCAAGGCCCCGGAAACCGCCATGCCAGGCTCGTGATGCAGGCCGTCCTGCAAGTCGTGGCTATGCTCCAGTTCGTCATGTTCGTGCTCCAGATCGCTCGGGTCGCGTGCCGGCCAAAGCGCCATCGCTAGCCCGAATGAAAAAACAGACAATGCCGCCATAAGAGCAAACGCTGCGGAAAGACCCTGCCATGCGCCGACAAAGCCGGCCAATGGATAGGCTATCAACCAGGTCGAATGCGACAGAGCAAATTGTGCAGCGAAAACCGCCGGACGATCCTGATCGTGACAGGAGCGGGTTATGACAAGACCCGACGGTGTCTGGATCATTGACGCGCCTGCTCCCAGCACGAACCACAACAAGAGTGCTGTGACGGGTTCGGACCCGATTGCAGAAAGCATCAAGGCGACGCTGAGCAGGAGCGCACCAGCGAGCATAATCGGCCGCGGTGCTTGATGCTCCAGGAGCCGTGGCAACAGCACAGCGACAAGCATCGAACCGGTGCCACTCGCTGCAAAGAAGATCGCAACCATGCCGTCGCCGAAGCCGAATTCGGATTTGACCACCACAACAGTGTTGACGATCACCATGGAGGTCGCTGAAGCGACCGCAATATAGAGCGCCAGCATTCCGCGAAGCCGCGGCGTGGCAAGATAGATCCAAAGACCACGCGTAACCCGCTTGACAAATGGCGCTGCGTTGGCGCTTGCAGCTCTTGCAGGCAGGGATGCTCCGGCCACCAGCAACGCTGACGCTGCAAACCCCAGAGCAGTACCGGCAAAGAGGCTGTGAAATGTGACTGCAGTCAAAAGAAGGCCCGCCAGCATCGGACTGACCAGGGCTTCAATATCGTAAGTCAACCGCGACAGGGAAAGCGCCTGCGTATACGCCTTTTCATCTTTCAGGACATCAGGAATCAGCGCTTGAAAACTAGGTGTAAAGGCGGCCGACATAGCCTGAAAAGCGAAAATCAGAACGTAGACCTGCCAGATCTGTGTGACAAATGGCAGCGTCAACACAAGCGCTGCACGCGCGCAATCCAGTGAGATCAGAAAAGGCTTGCGGGGAAGTTTTTCCGCCAAGGCTGCAGCGACCGGTGCCAATCCGACATAAGCGACCATCTTGAGCGCGAGTGCCGTCCCCAGCACCGCCCCGGCATTTGCGCCCGCAAGATCGTAAGCCAACAATCCAAGAGCAATTGTCGCCAGGCCGGAGCCCAGAACAGACAAAACCTGCGCCAGCAGGAGACTACGATAGACTGAGTTTGAAAGAGCAAGCAGCATGGTCCGATCTTAACCGCTTCAACCTAAGGGACAATGGGTATAGTGTCGCAATTCTTGCTATGTTAAAGGTCGCCGGGTGTTTAGGAGACAGATGCCAATGAGACTGATGCCAAAGGCGATTTTGGGAACGTTGATTGCGTTCTCGTTGCTTTTTGCATCTGTCGCGCGTGCGCCAGGAACCATGCTCTCGTTCGATGGCGACACCATCACGATCGAGATTTGCACCGGCACTGGCGTGAAAACCGTCACCTTGTCGGCAGACGGCACTCCGGTTGAACAGTCGGATGTCGACTGCGATTTCTTCGCCACGCAAATCGCCGCTTTGCTTAACGGCGCGCCACCAGTGTCATTGGGACTGGTGGACACAGGCCCGACCACGTTATTCAGCGTCTCCAACATTGCCCTCAGGCGGTTGACACAGCAATCCCATCTAATCCGGGGGCCACCCCCGGCGAGCTGATTTCACACTTTGAAAATCAACTCAGATGGAACACTTCAATGTCCAAATCCAAGATCTTGGCCTCCTTCGCCGCGCTGGGGTTGCTCGCGCTGCCTGCCACGACGCATGCCGTTGCTGAAACACATTTGACGGTCGCGGTCAAAGCAGACCGCTACAGCGTCAAGCCCGATAAGTTCACTTTCACCACACGGCGGCCCGCAGCCCAGATTGCCGAAACTGCGGTCAAGCCGGACGCAAATTTCAATCCCTCTCCGCTCCTGTTCAAGTCTTGGGATTACAACGACGGCACTTATACGGTGACGCTGCAAGACGGCGTTACGTTTTCAGATGGCACACCGTTCAACGCCGACAGCGCAATCGCTTCTCTCAAGCTGTACGACCAGAACAAATCCGATTTTCTGCAACTTGATCAGAACAGCTTCAAAAAGCTGGATGACTATCTGATCTCGTTCCGCTCCGAAGTGGAATCAGCTCTGGTGATCGAGAACATGACGCATCGGGGAGCATCGCTGTTTCTGCCGACCGACGCGATGGCCGAATATCCGGTCGGGACCGGCCCCTACATTTTGGAAAGTTACGAGCCGAAGAAACAAATCACGGTCACCCGGAACCTCAACTACTGGGGGGAAGCACCCAAGATTGACAAGATCACCTATCTTTTCATCGGCGATGACAATGCCCGCCTGCTGGCGTTGCAAAATGGCGAAGTGGATGTCATTGGCGAAGTCACACCTCAAATGATGTTGTCAATGCCGCAGGACGGCTCTGTCGTTCTGAACGAAAGCCGTCCGATCCGCTATGCGGCGCTCATGTTCAACATGCTTGGCAAAGCGCCTTTCGACATCACGACCGATATCAGTGTTCGTCAGGCTTTGGCTATGGCGATCGACCGCGAAACAATAGCTCAGGTGCTTTATGGCGGACGCGGCCAGGCTGCGAAGACGATCCTGCCCGGATGGATGTTTGATCTCGGAGACGATCATGCCAATGGCTTTACATATGACCCGTCAAAGGCCGGTAAGATGCTTGACGAAGCTGGCTGGGTTGTGGGCGATGATGGTGTTCGCGAAAAAGACGGACGCAAGCTCAAACTTCGCATGGTTGCTGCCTATCCCAACGTTTCAACGGTAAAACCAATGCCGGAAATGCTGGAGCAGATGTTTGCCGCCATTGGTGTCGATACCGAAATCGTCGAAGTGGCCGACAGCGGCGTATATAACGACACCTATTTTGGGCCGGGTCAGGCAGACATGTATCTGGAATTTGCTTCCAACAACAACACCGACCCCACCTATCTGCTCTACAATGTCTTCACGACCATGAGCCCCTGGGGCTACGCAGTCACATCGCCTGGTGGCAATGTGGATGAGCTGGCCACAGCCTCACGCGTGGCACCAAGCCGCAAGGAAGCCATTGAACTGGTGCGGCAGGCTTACAAGTCCATCGTAGACGAACACACCTCTAGCATTCCGATCCTTTTGGTACCGAATTTCACCCTGTCCCGCCCGGGCGTGTCAGTGCCGATGTCGGAATATGCTGACTGGATCGGCTACGGCAATGTCAGCTTCAATCATTGAAACACGAAAGGGCGGTCAGTCGGCCGCCCCCTTGTGACATGCTGAGATTTCTGCTTACGCGTCTGGCAGTGACAGTGCCCACCTTGCTGGGCATGTCGTTTGTCGCATTCGCCATCGTGGCGCTTGCACCGGGAGACCCGGTGCAAATGGAGCTGCGTGCCATGGGCATTGTGCCCAAACCCGAAGACATCGCGGCGATCAAGGCCGCTTATGGTCTCGATAAACCATTTTTCATTCGCTATGCGCATTGGCTGGCGCGTGCCTTGCAATTCGATTTCGGCACCTCCGTTGCAACCGGCCGGAGCGTGATCGCTGAGATTGGCCATCATATGCCTGCGACCTTGATGCTCTCACTGGTCTCTCTTGTTGGCGCGGTGGGCATTTCGCTCGCGCTTGGAACACTGGCCGTCATGGCCGACCGGTTTACAGCCAACTGCGTGCGGGCACTTTCGATTGTGCTGGTTTCGGTTCCCCCGTTTTGGCTTGCGCTCCTGTTCATTCACGTCTTTGTCCTCAATCTCGGCTGGTCCAGACTGGTTGGTGACGGTTCGGCAATTGACCTGATCCTCCCAGCATTGACGCTCAGCATTGGTGCCGGTGCCGCGATGGGACGTTTCGTATATGAGCGTGTACGCGCAGAAGCCTGCGAGGACTACGTTCGCCTGGCGATTGCCAAGGGCGTCAGCCC
The DNA here is from genome assembly GCF_947499295.1 of uncultured Roseibium sp. Lineage (GTDB taxonomy): Bacteria > Pseudomonadota > Alphaproteobacteria > Rhizobiales > Stappiaceae > Roseibium. The sequence goes on along the minus strand of NZ_CANMNP010000017.1, from coordinate 98,914 downwards.
TTTTGGCATCCTGTTGGGTCATATCGGTCCGAGGATCATTGGTTCAATGACCACTGTCTGGGCCAACACCCTGGGCTGGCTTTTGGGCGGTGCGGTGATCGTTGAAAGCATCTTCAGCTGGCCCGGACTTGGCCAGTTGATCCTGCAAGCCATCAGTCAGCGGGATTTTCCAATCATCCAGGGATATCTCGTGCTTATGGGGTTGGTCTTTTTCGTGACTTCCTTCTTGGCCGACATTGTGTTGGTACTCGCCGACCCCCAGCTCAGACGCGGGCTTGCAGATGAGTAACTCCGTCCATCAAAGGCTCCGTTTCACTCGCAGTATCGTGCCAGGGCATATCGGATTGACCTTCGGTATTTTCCTGCTGTTCGGTTTCGCAATTCTGGCTCTGGCAGGCGGGACATCGAACTTACCGCCTCCGGAAAAAATGGACCTTCTTTCCCGGCTCGCGGGCCCATCCGAAAGACATCTCCTGGGCACGGACCATCTCGGGCGCGATCTACTGTCACGATTGCTGGCAGCGATTCCGGTTTCACTCGGTGCGGCCCTGAAAACAATGGCAGCGATCCTTGCCATAGCGCTTCCCTGGGGTTTGATCTCAGGTCTTGCAGGCGGACGCACGGATATGGTGATGATGCGGCTCGCCGATATTGTCATGGCCTTTCCAACACTTGTGCTCGCATTGGCCGTGATCGGCTTCATGGGCGCATCTCTGGAAGCGTCGATCATAGGCGTTGCCGTTGCCTGGTGGCCCTCAAATGCACGACTTATTCGCGCACTCGTGTTGTCGGCGAATGAAAGGGACTTTGTAAAAGCGTCGTATCTCGCCGGCGCGTCTCGTCGCCGGGTCATATTTCGACATGTATTGCCGCAGATACTGCCGCCGCTTGCCGTAATTGTCTCGCTGGAGACTGCGTCGGTTCTCCTTGCATTGTCCTCACTCAGTTTTTTAGGCATTGGCGCGCAGCCGCCCATGCCAGAATGGGGCGCCATGCTGAACGAGGCACGACCTTTTTTTGCGCATGCCCCCCATATGCTGATCGCACCTGGTCTTGCAGTTGTGTGCGCGGTTCTTGCGTTCAACCTGGTCGGCGAAGGTTTGCGTGACCTCCTCGACAAGCGGAGGCCATATCAGTGGTGAGTGCGATCTCCTTGCGCAACCTGACAGTCGCGACACCGCAGGGCCAGTTCCTTTTGAACAAGCTCAACTTCGACCTGGCCAAGGGTGAACGTGTTGGCTTGATCGGGGCAAGCGGCTCGGGCAAATCTCTGACAGCCGCCATGCTCTGCGGACTGTTACGTCCACCGCTGTCCATGACATCGGGCGACCTCTACCTGAACGGCATCAGTATGCGTGGCGCGCGTCCCAGTCATTGGCGGTGTCATCGTGGCCGGAATGTCTTCCAGATCTTTCAAAGCCCGGCATCTGCACTGACGCCCGCAAGGCGCATCGGTCCGCAGCTGGAAGAAGCCGCGCGGATCGCCGGTGCGCTCGCCAGGGAAGTGATCCCAAAGGTGATGGACAAGCTGGCCCTGTCTCCTAATGTGGTGAGGCAGTTCCCCTACCAGCTATCGGGGGGGATGAAACAGCGAGTGTTGATCGCGATGGCCCTGATCCTCCGTCCTGCGGTGCTGATCGCAGACGAACCGACAACGGGTCTGGATATCCTGACCGAGCTGGACATTTTGAGCGCGCTGAATGATGCGGTCACCGAGACCGGCGCAACCTTGCTCTTTATAAGCCATGACCTGCATGCCGTGCAGGAGGTTGCCGACCGGGTTCTGGTCATGCAGTCGGGCGAGATTGTCGAAGACGGTTCTATAAAAACGCTCGGCCAATCGGGCGCACCAGCAGCCCGGCTGCTGGCGGAGGCAGCAAACAGGTTGCGAAGTCCTTGTTAAGCATTTCCGATTTTTCCAAACGATATTATGGACGCACAATATTGCGAAACATCGGTCTGACCGTCGGTCAGGGTGAGGTTGTCGGATTGATCGGCCGGTCGGGCGCAGGCAAGTCGACGCTGGCTCGATGCCTGGTCGGTCTTGAAAAGCCTTCAACTGGCGACATCAGACTGAACGGCGCCTCGATCGTCCCAGGCAAAGGAACAGCACGCAGACAATTGCAGTACCTTTGGCAGGATCCGGTCCAATCATTGAGCCCTTACCTTTCCGCACATGGCGCTGTTATGGAGGCGTTGAACGGCTTTTCCATCGGCTCGCCGAATTCGCGCAAATCCAGTGCATCGGCTTATCTGAATGATCTGGGCGTCACACCGGACATGCAGGGGCGTCGGCCACATGCGCTGTCGGGCGGGCAGTGCCAGCGCGTCGCCCTGGCGCGCGCAATAGCTGCTGACCCCCAAGTTCTGATCCTTGACGAGCCTCTGTCCGCGCTGGATTTTTCGACGCGGGTTCAGGCAATCGAGTTGTTGCAGAAGCTGCATCGGGAAACTGGCCTGGCCATGCTGATTGTAAGCCATGATCTTGCGCCATTACGGCATCTGGCGAGCCGTATTTTGGTGCTGGACGACGCTCAAATCGTTGAAGACATACGGATGGAACACTTTGCGGAACGCGCCGCTCACAAGCTGTCGCGAGCCTATGTCAGAACACTGACTGCAGAGCCGACGGCAGATAGCATTGACGGAAATTCGATATCAGACTAAATGTCTAATTTCAGACATTAGGTATGAAAATTGAATGATCGACCTGCACACACTTACTCCGATCTGCAAGGCGATTTCTGCTCTTTTCCCAGGGCAAGTCGAGGTCGTCTTGCATGACCTGAAGTCAGGCAGAATTTCTGCAATCGAGAACGGATTTTCGCCGCGAGAGGAAGGTGACGACAGTCTGGTCGAGACAGCGGACTATCAGTCCGAACTGCTTCCAGACGATACGATCGGACCCTATCTGAAGTCGAATTCGGACGGAGCAAGGCTACGCTCGGTGTCAGCGTTGTTGCGGGACGAGGATGGACAGCCGAGCGCTCTCTTGTGCCTCAATCTGCGTCTGACAGAACTGGAAGCCGCGCGCGATTTACTTGAAGCGCTCACTTCGCTTCATTTGGACACCGGTTCCAACTTGCTCAAAAATGACTGGCGCGAAGTCACCAACTCGATCGTCGCCTCCACGCTCAAGGAATTGAAACTCTCGTTCAACCAGCTCCGCCGCCCCAATCGACTGGTCATTGTTGAGCGACTTGTCCAGGCCGACATCTTCGCAGCCCGCGGCTCTTCGGAATATGTCGCCGAAGTCCTGGGGATCTCCCGTGCCAGTCTCTACGAATTGATCAAACTGGCAAAACAGTCACCAGCAACGAAAGTCCGAAGGTGAGTTTGAAGTCATGACACATCCAAGACCCATGCGCGATTTCGGTTTGGAAGTCTTTTTCTCTGAATGGGAATTTAAGGCAAGGCATCACATGACCGCCTCGGACCTGGAAAGCATGGGGGTTTCCGACCTTTTGTCCTTAGCGGCACCCGAAGATCGCGAGGCATTCGAAACTCTCTGGCTGGGCTATACGGAAACCTGGGGAGCGCCAGCGCTTCGCACGGAAATTGCACGAACATACGAGCAGATGACGCCGGAAAACATTCTTTGCCTTGCTGGCGCCGGTGAAGGGCTTTACGCGGTGTCAAAGGTGCTGCTGGAAAAAGAAGACCACGCCATCGTACCAACACCGAATTATCAAAGCGCCGAGACAATTCCGCTCTCTATTTGTGAGGTCACTGGTGTACCTTTGCTAAAGGGCGACACAGCAGCTGGATGGCGGATTGATCTCAATGGCATTCGGGAGGCCATCCGACCGAATACAAAGCTGCTCTCCCTGAATTTTCCTCACAACCCGACCGGCATGCTGATCACCCCTGCGGAACTGGAGGCCCTTGTCGAGCTTTGCCGTGCACATGGTATCTGGATCCTGAGCGATGAAGTCTATCGCGGGGTCGAGTTGGATCCATTGGACCGCATGCCACAGATCGCAGATCAATATGAGCGTGGCATATCACTCAATGTCATGTCCAAGGCCTATGGACTTCCAGGTCTTCGGATCGGTTGGATCGCGGCACAGGATGCTACGCTTCTGCAAAAAGTGGAACGCTACAAGCACTATCTTTCTATCTGCAACTCCGGACCTTCCGAAGTCCTTGCTATCATTGCCTTGAAAGCACGTGTCGAGATCCTTGAACGAAACCGGGCACTTATAAAGAAAAACGTGGTCGCACTGGAAAAGCTTCTTGATGAATTTCCTGGTCTGATCGACTGGAAGAGACCTCAGGGAGGATGTGTCGCCTTTCCACGCTATACCGGCCCGGGAGATGTCGAACTATTCTGCCGCAGTCTTCTGGAAGAAAGCGGTGTTCTTCTGCTGCCAGGGTCCATCTATGCTTCTGACCTCAATGAAGTACCAAAAGGTCATTTCCGTATCGGATTCGGGCGCGGCAAGGTGTTTGAAGATGGCCTTACCGCCATGAGGGAACACTTCCGGGTGCACTATGCCGGCTTCCAGATTTGAGGATATGCCGTGCAGGTAGTCACGCTGGACCAGATCCGCTCAACGATCGGCATGCACGATGCGATTGAGGCCGTGAGGCAAAGTTTTATCGATGTCGCAAACGGCAGGATCATACAGCCGGAACCCATGCAGATCCTGTTTCATGACGGAACGGGTGCTCTTGTGGGCGACTGCCATGCCAAAGCTGCACAGGCGGAAGACAGACCGTATTTCACCATCAAGATCGCAACAGGCTTTTACCGCAATCCCGAGCGCGGTCTTCCCGCAAATGACGGCATGGTGCTTGTCTTGTCTTCGTCCACCGGACGCCCTGTCGCACTTCTTCAAGATGAAGGCTGGCTGACACAAATGCGGACAGCGGCTGCCGGTGCCCTGGCCGCATCGCTGAAGGCAGCGGATTCCAGCAGTTCCCTTGGCATCGTCGGCACGGGAACGCAGGCACGCCTTCAGGCATTGGCTGTTCGCGAAACCACAGGACTGAACCGGCTCCATGTGCTGGGAAGGCACAAAGACAGGGTCGAAGGCTACATCAAGGATATGGAACAGCTCGGCTTTAGCGTCACTGCGGCTGCCAACGCCAAGTCACTTTGCGAAAACAGCGAAATTGTCGTGACGACAACCCCATCGACCTCAGCTGTACTTCACGCCGCAGATCTCAAATACCCGCTTCACGTCATAGGCGTTGGCGCTGACAGCCCAGGTAAAACCGAACTGGCGCCGGACCTGTTCGGCCATGCGGATATCATTGCCACCGATAGCCATGCACAATGCCTGCAACATGGTGACTTTGGGGTTGCTGTGAGGGCAGGTATCGTTGAAGAAACGGCTGATAGATCGTTCGGCGACATCTTGGCCGGCATGGCACAGGATCTGGATTTTGCGGACGCACGGCTGTCGATTGTTGACCTGACAGGCCTGGGTGCACAAGATCTCGCTGTTGCCTCAGCCGTTGTTTCCAAACTTAACCTCAACTGAAATCGGGGCCGCTCGTGATAGGAGCCAAAGAAGTGGAAATGACGCTGACGCAGATTGAAAGGAGTGTCTGGGAAACTCTTCAGGCGGATGTTCAGCGGCCTGGCTCAAGTTTCAGGTATTTGGACCTGTGCTCAGTAGATCACCGGCTAACGCCTAAAGCGCGGATCGTGGTCCTGCGCAAGGTCGATCCCAAGAGACGCACTCTCGAATTCCACACAGACATTCGCAGCCCGAAGTGGCGTGAGCTGACCGGAAACCCCAGTGCTACAGTTCTTGGATATTGCGCTGAAACACGTCTCCAGTATCGGTTCGAAGGTCATGTCACTCTCTTTGAACCAACCTCCGATTACGCTGTGTCTTCCTGGTCGGCGCTACCCTTCCATACCCGCAACACCTATGTGGGCGGCCCACCTGGCGATGAGTTGCCGGAACCTCATACCACTAAAGAAATCTTGCTAGGCAATACCGATAGCCAACAGGGCCACGATCGTTTTGGTGTCATCGTCTTTTCGGTGGCATTGCTTGACTGGTTCAAATTGAGCCGTGAAAGCAATATCAGAGCGCAATTCGGCTACGATGAAAACGGTGAGACCCTGTCCAGTTCCTGGGTCAATCCATAGGAACTGCCAAATCGGCTTCCACTCCTTAAGACGCGCCCTAACGGCAGGCGCATTGATCTGCTTGTGTACGGAAGTTCCTAGCGCGGTATAGAACCTACTTGACATTTATGTGTATATACACATTTATGGGTGTAGATACACGTTAAGAAAGACCACCATGGCAGACGATTTTAGCGCTTGCGCATGCATGAACCTCAGAATGACCACGAGATTGATTGCGCAGTTCTTCGACCAGCGTCTTCAGCCAACCGGTCTGAAGAACACGCAATTTACGTTGCTGGTTGTTCTGCGTCAGCATGCTCCGGTCTCAATTACGAGGCTCGCCGAATTGCTTGGTATGGATCGAACGACCCTGACCCGAAACATCCGAATTCTGAAAAAAGACGGATTGATTGAAGAGCAATCCGCGGATGATGCCAGAGTGCGATTGCTCACCCTCAGCGAGGGCGGTGAAACGCTTGTCACCAAGGCCACGCCCTATTGGCGACAGGCACAAACAGAGTTCCTGAAACGGTTCGGTGATGACCGCTGGCATGCTTTGAAACAGGAACTTACGGACATCAACTATGTCGTAAGCTGACCTACTCAGAATAATCCCGCACGCGCTCGCAGGCACCGCATAGTGATGTGCAGTAAACCAGATTACCTAAATACGTGCATATACACTTATAGAGGAGTTATCATGCAAAGGTCCGAACAAAGTGCGGTCGACACAGTCTTTTCTCACGGTTACAGCGACAGCCTGGCCGCCGACCACGCAAACTTCGAACAGCGTGGATCTTTCAGTCAAGTTACTGCAGCAAATGGGCCTACGTTGATCGATCATTTGCAGCCGGCGAAGGAGTTTGAAGACCTCACGGCCGAAGACCCGGACCGTAGTTTTCATTCACAGCTGCACTATTTCGAGACCCTTTTGTCCTATGGCAAAAACCAGGATCCTCGGGTCACCATGCTGATGATCAATGCCTATCTCAACACCAACCAGCAGGCGCAGGGCATCGCGTTTTTTGAAAGGCTTCTTCAGAGATATGAGCAGGAGTTTGCCGACGACGTACGTGCAGTTTATCTTTCAGCCTATGCCATTTTGCGCGCAACTCATGCCGATCGTATTCCACTCGTCAGGCGTATACCGTGGGTCTTGAAAACATTTCAGCACCTGGAGGAAGGCCGGCGTCTCACAAGCGGCACGCATCCAATCGTGCGATGGGCAGCAGGGCAAATCTATGCGCAAGTGCCCTTTTTCTTCGGCAAGAAATCTCAGGCATATGAAGACCTGACATGGCTTGTTGAGCGACCGGAGACGGAACCGGTTTTCGGGTTCTATCGCGAGGTATATAGGCAGCTTGCGCGGCTTTACGAGCGGGATGGTCATCAGGAAAAAGCTGCCCACTTCTGGCGCCGCAGCGGCTATGAGACCTATGCTCCCAAGGCAATGTTCATGGGCTGGTTCACGTCGACAAACGCTGCCGGCGCCACGATGGCACCAGGACCCGTTCTGGAGGAGATCATCCCGGGCTCGATCTTCGCGCTTTATGGCTTCGGCTTTTCAGATATCTACTTTGTCCTCTCCACAGACGGCACCGAACTCATTGCTGTGGATGCGGGCACGCAGCCCCATTCCTTGCAAGCCGCACACGAGTTTCTGCTCCGGAAACACCCGACCTTGCCTGCGGTCACGCATGTGTTTATTACGCACGCCCATTGGGATCACATCGGCGGGCACAGCTACTTTCGTGACCTGAACCCCAACGTGATCTTTTACGGCCGCGACAACTATCAGGCCGTTGTGGATCGTGTTGCCCGCAATCACAGTTATCGACAATTTCGCGGACAGGATTTCGATCATCACTGGGTCGAAATCTATGCTCCGGATGTCGCGGTTAGCGACATAACCTTTGTGGAGGTTGCCGGGACGAAGATTGAACTTGTTCCCGTCACTGGTGGTGAAACCGAAGACGCAATGCTCGTTCATTTGCCAGACTTACAAACGATCTTCGTCGGAGACATTGTCATGCCGTGGTACGGCGAACCCTGGGTCAACGAAGGTTTTCCAGATGACGCTGTCAGAAGCATGGATGAAGTTCTTTCAAGAAAACCGAAACACATTCTGCATGGTCATCATCCCTTGACGGCCCTTTACGGTCCGGAACAACTGAAAGCATTTCGACAACACTATTGCTGGCTGGTTGAAATGGTGCGCCTCCATGTCAAGAACGGATATTCGGCAAAAGACCTCATTCGCCTGAACCTGATCCCGAACGATCTGCAACATCAGCCGGAAAATTACCTCTCATACCTGGCTGCGCGGGACAATGTGATCACGCGCACGGTCGATCAGATGGTGGGTATCTGGCAGGAAGACAGGACCGGACTGGATCCACAGGGCCTCGATGCTCTCACACCCGCAGAATTTGGCAGAATGCTGCAGCATTATCTCGGGCTGACGGCCGCACAATCGGCAACCGCAATCCGAAAGATGATAGCGAACGGTGACAACGAACTTGCGCTCAAGATCGCGATCGCCGCTGAGCAGCGTTTCGGCTCGACAAAAATGCTCTCCGATCTCAAGGAAGAGGCCGGTGACCGGTTGAGAAGCGCCATACAGTTCTTCGACCCGTTCCGGTTTGTCACCTATACGGAAATGATCGGGCGGCAGCATCACCCGATGCCAGGCGCAAAGAAGACATAAGGCGCACGGGCACAATTTCGGCTTGGTCAAGCTCAAGGTGCGACATCAAGCAGCTCTCTATTTGAGGACAATTCCATGAAACAGACAATGACCCCGCGTCTTTGGGCGGTGTTGCTGCTCACGGCTGCGCTATTTGGTCGTCGTTTTTATTCATCAAGCTCGCGGTGGAAAGCATCCCGCCCGTAACGCTTGCAGCCGGGCGAGCGGCCCTTGCTGCACTTGCCGTCTATTTGTTCATGCGGCTGTCAGGTGAACGCTTGCCATCTCCAGGCAAATCCTGGCAACCGATCATCGTGCTGGGTGTCCTGACTGCCATCATTCCCTATATCGCCATCGCCTATGGCCAGACTCATATTGCAAGCAGTCTGGGTGGAATTCTCTTCGCAACTATCCCTGTCTTCAGCGTTCTGATCGCTCCAGTCTTTCTGCAAGAAGAACAGCTGACGAGCAGCCGGCTTTTCGGGGTCGCAATTGGTTTCGCAGGTGTGGTTCTTGCCATCGGACCTGACGCCTTTTCTCATCTGGACACGCAGTTGGTAGGCGCGGGCGTCACCGTCCTGGCGGCCCTAAGCTATGCAACAGGAAACATCTATGCCCGCGCGACGGGTCAACTGAAGCCGGTGGTCCTGGCGAGCGGACAGTTGATTGTCGCAGCCATTGTCCTGGTCCCTCTCAGCATGATCATCGATTTTCCCTGGACACTGTCACCAGGTCCTTCGCAGCTGGTCAACCTGATCGTCGTTGCGTTGTTCAACACCGCCGCACCCGTCATGCTGATGTTCTGGCTAATCCGAAACGCAGGTGCGTCAAATGCGTCGCTACTCGCATTCTTCATGCCTGTAGCGTCCGTCCTGCTCGGTGTTTTCGTGCTTTCTGAAAGTCTGTCCTGGACCACAGGCATCGGATTTGGGCTGATTGTTCTTGGCGCAGTTCTGGTGACGGGAAATTTGCGGCTGCGCCGACCGGTTCAGCGGGCATAACCGAGCGTTGGGATGATTAGTCTTGAAAACCTAAGACGCATCTTGCCGGTTCAGCCACGCTGAGCCGGCAGAAAAATTCTCAGTTGCCCAAGCGCACTGATGAGCCCGTAGCCTGTTGAGCGCTTGAATAGCCCATTCGATCCAGGGTCAGGCTTGCTCCAACTGCAATCACTGCGGTTGCAACAAATGCCAGCAGCATTGCCTTCATTGGTCTTCTCCTTCAGAGGTGGCCCTTTTGAGATAGTCTATCAGATCACTCCGGTCTTCCCGCCGCACAATACGTTGCATCGGCATCTTGGACCCTGGAATATAGTGGTCCGGCCCATCCAGGAACAATTGATCAATAGTCTTTTCTGACCAGACGATATCAGACCCGGTCAAAGTTGCAGAGTAAGAGTATCCAGGCAACGTACCTGCTCGGCGGCCGAACACTTTGTGGAGGGTCGGCCCCGCCTTGCGCTCGCCCTCGTCGCCAAGTGCATGGCAAATGGAACACTTGCGCGCAAACTGTCGCTCACCGTTGGACATCTCTTCTGGTTTCTTAAGGAAATCAGGCGTTTTGGTCGCCATCGGTTCTGCAGAAGACAGATCCTTCAAAGGCCAGGAATAAACGATATTTTCAATGCCGCCCGCATGAAGAACGTCACCGCTCCTGGAAAAGGCCAATGCCCAGATCGGACCTTTCAGAGCCGCTCTGAAATCCGTTTCGATCGCCCACGATCTCGTGTCGACCACGGTGATATACCCGTGTCCATCGCCAGTCGCGAGCTTAGTACCGTCATGGCTGAGATCGATCGCCAGAATAGGCCGCCGCTCAAACGAGAATTCACGCAGCCGTTCACCGGTTTCGATATCGACGATCCGGGTCACCCCATCCTGAGAACCGTAGGCAAGCCAGGTTTCCCGGCCGCCGTTTTCACCCCCGACAACAAACACATTGACACCGAAACCGTTGCGGTCAATGACCCGTGCTTCCTGCCTTTTCTCAAGGTCCCAGAGTTTAATGGAACCATCGACGGAAGCTGAATAAAGCCGTTTACCATCGGCGGAAAACGCGACTGCGTTCACACCCGATGCGTGACCGTTCAAATAAACCGGCTCACCACCAACCACGGGCCAGATGCCGATGCGTGTGTCCCAGCTGGCGCTGGCCACGAACCTCTTGTCCGGAGAAACGGCGAGACCCATGATCTTGGCAGTATGTCCTTCCAGGCGTCTGGACGATCCATCTGCAATGTTCCAGACCAGAAGGTCGTTGTCATCACCTGCTGAAACCGCAGTTTTGGCATCAACAAAAGCAACAACTTTCACCGCCGCTTCATGTCCGTCCAGCCAGCGCGGTTCACGTTCGGACCAAACCGCAACCGAATTATCGAAACTTGCTGTTGCAACAGTTCCCGTCTCTTCCGAAACGGCAATATCCATCACTGGTCCGCCGTGACCCTTCAGGGTTTCAAACTCGGCAGCACTTGCCGCCACCCCGGCCAGCAAGGAAAGCAGCCCAAATGCACTCCTTAAAAAGGTCGGTTTGAGGAGAAAACCCACATCCCGCACGATTGATGGACAGCGAAACATCCCGGTCCAAGGCCTATTCCGCTGGGACCGCGTTCTTGACCTCGGCTGTCTTTTCCGCGTCTTCGACTTCCTTGACCCAAAGTCCGTGGTGTTCGCGCGCCCATTGCAGCTCGACTTCGCCTGACCCCATGGCGTCGTAAGCGCCTTCCATGCCGACGGATCCGATATAGATATGCGCAAGGATCATCGCCATCATCAGAAATGCGACGATGGCGTGCCACAGTTGCGCGAACTGCATTTCCTCATGCGGTGCAAGCGCCGTTGGCAGAACACCAAGGCCGACGAGCTGCGGTAGTCCAGTCGCATTCAGGATCTCAAATGTCTTGGCGAACATTGGAAATTCGAACGGGAAGAGCAGCGAGATGCCTGAAGCCGAAATAGAGGCGCCAAGGACGATCACTCCCCAGAAGATCATCTTCTGGCCGAAATTGAATTTCTTGGCCGGTGGGTGAACACCCTTCTTCAGCAGTCCGCCACCAACCGCGATCCATTTCAGGTCGGTCTTGTTGGGAATGTTGTGTACCACCCACATCACGAACACCATGACGAGGCCAAGCATGAAAGCCCAGGCGACGTTGTTGTGGATCCATTTCGAGGCAAGCGCGACGGGTGCGTAAGCTTCCTTGCCGATCAAAGGAATTACGACAAAACGCCCAAATAACGTTATCAGCCCGGTGATTGCCAACAGTATGAACGATCCGGCAAGGAGCCAATGTCCAAACCGCTCAATTGCCTTGAAACGCGTGATCGTCTGACCGGTCTTTTCACCGTCGATGCGGATACGGCCGCGGAGCAGATAAAAGAGAGCCAGAAGCGAAACGGTAGCGCCCAGAAGATAGGAGCCATAAGTCGCGAGTGGGCCTTCACGGAAAGCCAGCCAACGCATTCCACCATCCTGCATAAGGACAGTGGCTTCCTCACCACCCGACGAAACCTTGATATCTGCAGAACCGTACCTGAGCGCACGCCAGAGTTCCGGATCGGACACACCGCCAAGGGTACCCAGTTGAGAGGAGATACCGGCCGCTGTATCCGGATCTCCGGTCGCGTTGCGTCTGAAATCGCTGTCGATCTTTTCGCCGCGTTGCCGTTTCAGAATGTCTTCCAGCGTTTGCGCACCGCCAGTTGCGCTGCGGTCTGCAGGCGGTTGCTGGTCTTGGGCAACACTCGGCGAAAGAAGCCCGAAAAGAACAACGAATGCCAGCACCAGGCGTTTCATAACCGACCTCACACACTTTCCATCACTGAAGACAGACAGGGCGGCACAGCTGCCGCCCCAGTCCAGTTTTTTCATGTTGATCGCAGCGGCTCGCCTGTCCGGCCGATTGAAGCCGGCAGGCGACACCAGATCGATCAACCGCCTTGACGACCGTAGGCGCTGCCCCAGCCCCAGGCACCGGAGCCAAAACCGCGTGCGACAACACGCTCGCGGTAGATGGCGGAAACGACATCGCCGTCGCCAGCCAGCAGCGCTTTGGTAGAACACATTTCCGCGCAGAGCGGCAATTTGCCTTCCGCAATACGGTTGCTGCCGTATTTCGAGAATTCCGCGGTTGAATGTGTTTCTTCCGGTCCACCGGCACAGAAGGTGCACTTGTCCATCTTGCCGCGCGATCCGAAATTACCCGCTTGCGGGAATTGCGGTGCACCGAACGGACAGGCGTAGAAGCAATAGCCGCAGCCAATGCAAAGGTCCTTCGAGTGCAGGACCACACCTTCTTCATTCTGGTAGAAACAGTCGACCGGGCACACCGCCATGCAGGGTGCGTCCGAGCAGTGCATGCAGGCGACCGAGATCGACCTTTCGCCGGGCTTACCATCATTGATGGTCACGACGCGGCGTCGGTTGATACCCCAGGGCACCTCATGCTCGTTCTTACAGGCAGTCACACAGGCATTGCACTCGATGCAACGCTCAGCGTCACAAAGGAACTTAGCCCTCGCTTGTCCAAGTGGCATTACATATCCTCCTTACGCTGCCGAGATCTTGCAGAGTGTGGCTTTGGTCTCCTGCATCTGGGTCACCGAATCGTAGCCATAGGTCTGAGCCGTGTTCGTGCTCTCGCCAAGGACATACGGGTCTGCACCCTTCGGATACTTGGAGCGCTGATCTTCACCCTGGAAATGGCCGCCGAAGTGGAACGGCATGAAGGCAACGCCCTCACCGACCCTCTCGGTTACCATTGCCATGACTTTGACCTTGCCACCCTCCGGACCTTCAACCCAGACCTGAGCGCCGTCACGCACCCCGAGATTGTTGGCATCTCGCGGATTGATTTCGACAAACATGTCCTGTTGCAGCTCGGCAAGCCACGGGTTCGAACGGGTTTCGTCACCGCCGCCTTCGTACTCCACCAGTCGGCCGGACGTCAGGACAATTGGATAGTCCTTTGAGAAGTCCTGCTTCTGGATGGACGCATAAAGCGTCGGCAGGCGGTAGAATTTCCGGTCCTCATAGGTCGGATAATCTGCCACCAGATCCCTGCGGTTGGTGTAAAGCGGCTCGCGGTGGAGCGGCACCGGATCCGGGAACGTCCACACGACCGCACGGGCCTTGGCGTTACCGAACGGAGCACAGCCATGCTTGATGGCCACCCGCTGAATTCCGCCGGACAGGTCGGTTTTCCAGTTGGTCTTCGGTCCGGCAACACCCTCGATCGACGCACGTTCTTCGTCGGTGAGGTCGCCGTCCCACCCAAGGTCCATCAGCATCTGCATGGTGAACTCGGGATAGCCGTCCTGGATTTCCGCACCCGGATTGGAGACACCGTCTGCGAGCAGATTGTCGCCGTCCCGCTCAACGCCGAAGCGTGCACGGAAGCACAGTCCACCTTCTGCGACAGGCTTGGACATGTCGTAGAGGTTTGGTGTGCCCGGGTGTTTCATGTCCGCTGTGCCCCAGCAGGGCCACGGCATACCGTAGTATTCGCCGTCATTCGGGCCGCCGACTGCCTGAAGCGTCGTCCGGTCGAATGTATGCTGGTTCGCCATATGCGACTTGATGCGCTCTGGCGACTGGCCGGTATAGCCGATTGTCCACAAACCGCTGTTGAACTCGCGGGTAATGCTCTCGACATTCGGTGTTTCCGGATCATCCATTTCGATGTTGCGGAAGAGCCTGTCGCCCCAGCCGAACTTGTTCGCGAACTTTGCCATGATCACTTCGTCAGGCAGGCTTTCGAACAGAGGCTCGACAATCTTGTCACGCCACTGCAGCGAGCGGTTTGACGCGGTCACGGAGCCACGGGTTTCGAATTGGGTACAGGCCGGCAGAAGATAGACACCATCCGTGCGGTCATGCAGCACAGCAGAAACGGTCGGATAAGGGTCGATCACGACCAGGGTATCCAGCTGTTCCATTGCCTTCTTCATTTCGACCATACGGGTCTGGGAATTCGGGGCATGCCCCCAAAGCACCATGGCCCGAACCGCATTGGGCTGATCGGTATTGGCCGGATCTTCAAGCACACCGTCAATCCAGCGGCTGACCGGAATACCCGTCAGATTCATGAGGTTCTTTTCTTTGCCATCAGCACCTGTCGTGGTGGCAAACTGACCTTTCAGCCAATCGAGATCCTCATCCCAGACACGGGACCAGTGACCCCATGCGCCTGCACTCAGTCCGTAGTAACCGGGCAACGTGTGGCTGAGAACACCCAGGTCCGTTGCGCCCTGAACGTTGTCATGGCCGCGGAAGATGTTGGTTCCGCCACCGCTTGTGCCCATGTTGCCAAGAGCAAGCTGCAACACGCAGTAGGCGCGCGTATTGTTGTTGCCGTTGGTGTGCTGCGTACCACCCATGCACCAGATCACGGTGCCCGGACGATTGTTGGCGAGCGTTCTGGCCACCCGTTTCAGCTGGCTGCCAGGTGTACCTGTGACGCGCTCGACCTCGTCGGGCGTCCACTTGGCCACCTCTTCACGGATCTGGTCCATACCCCACACACGTGTGCGGATGAACTCTTTGTCTTCCCAGCCATTGTCGAAGATGTGCCACAGGATGCCCCAGACAAGGGCAACGTCCGTTCCCGGACGGAAGCGTACAAATTCGTCGGCATGAGCAGCCGTTCGGGTGAAGCGCGGATCACATACGATCACCGGCGCATTGTTCTGTTCCTTGGCGCGCAGAAGGTGCAACAGCGAGACCGGGTGGGCCTCCGCAGGGTTGCCGCCGATGATAAAGATCGCCTTGGAATTATGGATGTCGTTGTAGCTGTTGGTCATGGCGCCGTAGCCCCATGTGTTTGCTACGCCGGCAACCGTGGTCGAGTGACAGATACGGGCCTGGTGGTCGACATTGTTCGTGCCCCAGTAGGCCGCGAATTTGCGGAACAGATAAGCCTGTTCGTTGTTGTGCTTGGCTGAACCCAGCCAATAAACACTGTCCGGTCCGCTTTCGTCGCGAATTTTCATCATCTGGTCGCCGATCTCGTTGATCGCCTCGTCCCAGCTGATGCGCTTCCACTCTCCGCCTTCCTTTTTCATAGGATACTTCAGACGGCGCTCTCCGTGAGCGTGTTCGCGAACCGCAGCTCCTTTGGCGCAGTGGGCGCCGAGATTGAACGGGCTGTCCCAACCCGGTTCTTGGCCGGTCCAGACGCCGTTCTTCACTTCGGCAATCACGGTGCAACCGACTGAACAGTGGGTGCAAACCGATTTCACCAGATTTACGGCTGCGTCAGAAGACTGTGCCTGAGCTTTGGTAACGGTGCCGCCAGTGGCGGTAATAGCGGCCAGGCCGCCTGCGGCGATACCGGAGCCTTTGAGGAAGGTTCTGCGGTCTACCGATTTATGTGCAGCGTCTCTGAGGATACTTGCACCTTGGGGGCGTCGCGCAACCCCATTGGTCTTTTTCCTAAGCATTTTGCCCTACCTTGCTTGTACCGGAATCGATACGGCTGGGTGTGTCAGTGAACCGGCCATCGGGCGTCACGCAACCATCGGCCGGGTGTATTCACAGGGTCCAGTTAGAACCGGGCGCTGTCGAAGTAGGCGCGAGTGTGCGCCGTGTCCTGCATCTTTTCAGATGTGAGGTCAGGTTCTGCTGCTTCAGCAGTACCCACAGCAGTGGTCGCAGCCACGGCTACAGGTGCTGAAATAGCAGCAAGTTTCAGGAAATCCCGGCGGCCGGCCCCTTCTTTGGGCTCCACCTGTTCGGGTCGTTTCATTGTTGCAATCCTCCTCTCCTTGCAGCGGCATTGCCGCCTAAATTGACAACATGAAGTCTAGTTGGGCAGCATACCGAAGGCTTCGGCTTCAATCTCCATGAATTGCCGCCCGAGCGATCCGACAGCGCCGTAAAAGACGGAGCTCACGGATGTTTCAAGATCGGTGAAAAAGTGGATCGCCCATGGTTCGACATGAGCGTTGAAGAATTCTTTCTGTTCAGACACAGACGTTACCTGACCGAAACGGCCCATGATCATGCCGGCCATCATCTCCATCAGGGAGGCAATATTGTCTTCCGGCTCTCGCTTGTCTTCCGCACGCTTGATGCCGCGCTTGGCCATGTCGGCGCGCAAGTTGGCAAGCGGCTTTTCGTTCAGGAAACCGGTGAGATAGTGGCTCGCATAAGGTAACAATTCACCGCGGCCAAGACCGATGAACAGGATGTTGTATTCGCGCTCCGCTGTCTCGGCGGAAGTGACACCAGCAACCTTGGCAAGAGTGTTGAGCGTTTCACCAACAGGGGTGTTGTCGCCCTTTAAGCCGGCGACCTGGGCCAGGAGGGAGGCGTCAGCAGGCTTGGCCAGCAAGAGCCCAATGAAATCGTATAGTTCTGCGCGTGCCCGATCTTCTGGATCGATCACATATTCCTTCACCACAGCGGACATCCGCAAGGTTCCTCCCTCGTGCGTTTCGCAATCAATCTACATAACCAAGTCTTCGACTTTAGTACTAGGTATAGTCGAACCGCATTTTCCGCCTCGTGAATCGAGGTTCTTCTTGCGCCTCACCTGCACCAGTTTCTTGCAAATCAATAGAGACAACGCTTTCCTCTCCAGATTGGACGACGGAGTCACCTTGCGTCAATTGAAAAGATGTTTTTCCGTCATGTAAATAATCGTTTTGCGCCGCGATATTTTCTTCGCACTGCAACTCCGGCTGACCGACGTCGACCGACTCAGACTGCTCACCACCAGCGCCTTCCGTCACTTCTGGTTCCGTCTCGGCAAGTTCCGCGAACTTATCGAACATGCCCTTACCAACTTGATAAACCGTTTGGAGGTTTTCGACGACAGTCGCGGCGTCGGTAAAATCTTCCCCATAGTCGACAAGGCCATCAATGTTGGCCAGAACCGGGTTCAACGTCCACAATCTGCGCAAGGCGCGCCGCCGCAATCGCTCTGGCACAGCTGCTGAAAGAAATTTTGAAAAGTCGTCATTCTCGGCAAGACCGTCAGGGTCCGGCAGGCCGAGTTCCTCCAGGATCTCATCATCGGATTTTTCTTCAAGTGCCGCACGTACTTCCGCCTGCTGAGCAGCCTCCTGGCCCGCGCGCTCCGCCTCTTCTGCAGCTTTTACTGCGGCCTTGCGCCGGGACCAGAAGTCGGAACCACTATCGTCTTGCGGGCTCATTGCAGCGTGTCCTTCGGCTTTCTGAAGGGCGCACGGTAAACGTCACTCAGCTGACGTATGCGTGGGTCTCCCACGCCATTTTCCTGCAAATCGATTCGCTTTTTGTCGCGTTTGCGTTTGATGAAGATCTCTTCCTCGTGGTGGATCTCGACGAAATCGCGGATCCAGGCCACCAGGCCTTCCGGCATCGCGAGCTTTTCAACCATGACTTCGCTGGAATCCGCGTAGTCCTGCCCTTCATAAGCAGATGCCGTTACAAGCATGACATCAAGAGGCACATCTCGCTCCACTTCATCGGCAGGACGCAGCACCACGTAGACGGAAGGTACTTTGTCCGACAGCGCGGTCAAATAGGCTTCCGTGTCAGCGCGGTGCAGTTCCAGCGGAAGCGTGGCCGCATGGTACTCGACCGCCTCGCCTTCTTGCCTGAGCACTTTCCAGTCGGCAGGGCCAGCGCCGGGCAAGAGTGACACAGGTCGCCAGGACCACTTTTGCCAGCGAGTAACGCCGGGCAATCGTCTGACGACGACCCCGACAGGCATTGTCTGAGTTTTTTCCGCGGTCACGAGCGGCGGTCCTCCCACACCCCGGCTTTAAATCCGGCTGTTTTGTTTTCCTCTTTAAGCTGCAGCAATGCGAATAAATTTCAAGCCCGGCAGAAGTCGAACTTGACGTGCGCCGAAACGCGCCCTTGTTATGGTACCTGGAACGCTTGATATGCCGCATGCAAAAATGGCAGCAGGCGATCCCTGGGGAGAGGACGCGCAGGCAATGACAGAACTGAAACTGCTGCTGTGCGATTGTCTGAAGAGTCAGACGGTCGACGCAGAGCGGATTGAACAAGCGACAGGTGTGTCCTGTTCGAAAGTCTACACCGAACTTTGCCGGAAAGAGGCAGCCATTGCGGAGGACGCGCTTCAAAAGGGCGGTGTTCTGATCGCTTGTCAGCAGGAACGCCCAGCG
The DNA here is from genome assembly GCF_947499295.1 of uncultured Roseibium sp. Taxonomy (GTDB): domain Bacteria; phylum Pseudomonadota; class Alphaproteobacteria; order Rhizobiales; family Stappiaceae; genus Roseibium. The sequence continues at coordinate 80,019 of NZ_CANMNP010000017.1, read as the reverse complement.
TTTGAGGAGCTTGCTGCTGACCTTGAAGCTGAAGATCCCGGTTTCGTAGACATAAGAGACCGGGCCGGTTGGACCAACGACAGCCGGAACGCGTCAGCCAAAATGGCGGCCCTGGTTGCAGAAGCACTGATTCCATCCCGCGGTGACAAGGTGATGGACGTCACGTCGGAAGGCACTTGCCTGATTTTTGGCGAATCAGAGGCAGCACTGAGGGCTGCTGAACAGCTTTGCGAGACCTTAAGTGTCACCGTTTTGCTGTCCCCGGAAACTGAAACGCCCATGACCGATGACCGGCGTTTCGACATCGTGCGCGGCCGAATCAAGAGCGTTACCGGTGCGCTTGGTCAATTCAACCTGTCCTTTGATGCCTTGCAGGAGCGTATCCCGGGCGGACGTGGTCCGATGACGTTTAGCGAACCCCGCTCTGGAGGCCGGACCCAGTGCGACATCGTTCTGGATCTCAGCAGAAATGCGCCAATGGTTGCAGCACCAGAGAAACGCGAAGGATACCTGCGCGCCGAGCCCGGTAGTGCCGGTGCAGTGACAAAGGCCCTGCTTGAAGCGTCTCAGCTGATCGGAACGTTCGAGAAGCCGATATTCGTTAAACTGGACGAACAACTGTGTGCACACTCACGGGCAGAAAAGACCGGTTGCACACGGTGCCTCGATCTGTGCCCGACCGGCGCGATCACACCTGCTGGCGATCATGTTGCCGTTGACGCATTGATCTGCGCCGGGTGCGGCAGTTGTTCGTCGGTCTGCCCGTCAGGCGCAATTTCATATGACGCCCCATCCGCTGATTTTACATTCAAGCGTGTGCAGACGCTTGCCTCGACATGGCGCAAACTAGAAGAGACTGAGCCTCGTCTTCTTGTGCATGATGCCGGACACGGGGCGGATCTCATTCGAATGAGTGCCCGCTACGGTTCTGGCCTTCCTGCCGATGTTGTGCCCCTGGAAGTGGATGCGCTGGCAAGTTTCGGACATGCTGAAATCCTGAGCGCCCTTGGCAGCGGCTTCGCCGAAGTCATCATATTGCTGTCACCCACGACAGAGACTGACGGCATACCGTTCCAGATCGATCTGGCGAAAACAATCGGCGATGCTGAAAGCATCAAGGTCATCGAGCCGAGGGACCCCGACCAGTTGGAGGAAGCGCTCGGCCAGGCAGAAACAAAGACCTTGAAAGTTCAGCCGATCCTGCCGATCGGCTCCAGACGGCAGGTCACCCGATTGTCTGCAAAGGCACTTAATCCGGACGACAAGATGATAGAGCTGCCCGCAGGCGCTCCCTACGGCGCGGTCCAGCTGAATGTGGACAGTTGCACCCTCTGCCTTTCCTGCGTATCGCTGTGTCCCTCCGGTGCGTTGAAGGAAAACCCGGATCAGCCTCAGTTGCGCTTTCAGGAAGATGCCTGTCTGCAATGCGGCATCTGCGTAAATATCTGCCCGGAGAGCGCCTTGACGCTCGATCCGCGCCTCAACTTGACAGACGACGCCCTCAGACCGCTTGTGCTGAAGGAGGAAGAACCGTTCAATTGCGTGGAATGCGGCAAGCCCTTCGGCGTTCGCTCAACGGTTGAACGGCTGACGGAAAAGCTCGCCGGAAAGCACTCCATGTTCCAGAACGAGAAGGCCGCCCGTCTGATCCAGATGTGCGACGATTGCCGGGTAAATTCGGTGTATCACTCCGAAAACAACCCCTTTGCCCACGGCGAGCGGACACCAGTGCGCACCACGGACGACTACATCAGCAAACGGCGCGACCATTGAGTCCTGACAGTCAAACTCACTGGTACTGGATGGGCGCGCCGAGATCAGCCGGCGGTATCTGGGTCACGAAGGCCAGGATCGCCTCCAGGTCGGTGAGCGTCAATTCAACCGGCACCATTGGCGGCGGCCTGGCCTCGTCAAAAGGTTCGGTTACCCCATCGATTATGGTGAAGGACGGGTGCGGATTCAGCGCGAAAAACGCTTCGAAACGGGCTTGCCAGTCGGCGAAACTGCGCATGACCGCGAACGAAGGCGACGAACCGATTGTCGACAGCCGTGTGGCTTCATTGACCATGTGGCAGCGCCCGCAGTGGATCACAGCCAGCTTTTCGCCTTGCACAATGTCTCCGGTAACTTCAATCGGTCCGGTATCTTCGGCCTCTGCAACGGCCGCCACAAAAACGGCGCCGGTCTCTGTCTTGAAGGTTTCGATGGTCCGGCGACCGACGTCACTGGCCAGCCAATCGGTAAAGCGCACCACAAGATCGTTGCCTGTGTCTCGCGTTTCCAAAAACCACGTTTCGCCAAGACCGGAAAAGACCGGACGGCCGATATTCACGGCCGACAGCTGCAATTCGGCTTCGGCATCTGCTGCAACGAGCTCAATACGGATACTGTTCTTCAGCGAAAAACGCGGAAGCAGATGTTTGAGAAACCCGCTCGCAACAAGGGTATCCGGGACCGACATGCGGAATGACCGGGATTGGGCCTCCCCCCGGTCCGTCCCCGCCAGAAGAACCAGAACACAGGACATCATAAGTAAAATACGGCAGCACACGCGCTCCTCCTTCACGCCGCTGGCTAATGCTCCAAGGTTAGGTGCGAAATCCGCTGCCCGTCAATGCACTCAAGATTGCGAAGGAGAATAAGATGAGCGACGATTTCAACATGTCGATGAGAAAATTCCTGAAACAGGTCGGGGTGACCTCGCAGCAGGCGATCGAAAAAGCCGTGCGCGAGGCCGATTCCTCCGACGGAAAGACTTTCAAGGTTAAGGCCGTTGTGACAATAGAAGAACTCGGCATGGAACATGTCGTGACCGGTGAGATCGAGGGGTAACCGAGACGTGCCTTTGACACGCGAAACCGTTCTGGCCGCGCTCGGGACCGTCAAGGACCCGGCAAGCGGCGAAGCTATCGCAGCCTCAGGCATGATACGCTCCCTTCAGGTGCGTGATACCTCGGTCCGGCTTGTCTTGGAGATCGACCCGAAACGCTTGGTGGAAATGGAAGAGCTTGAGGCTCATGCCACTCAGGCACTGAAAGCGCTGGAAGGGTGTGGCGACGTTCAGATTGTGATGACGTCCCATTCTGAACAACCAGCGCCCAAACAGGCTCCGCAAGAACCCCAACCGATCAAGCCCATTCCACAGGCACCCGGCACTTCGGGACCTCAAAGGGTTCCGGGAATTGACAGGGTAATTGCTATCGCATCCGGAAAGGGCGGTGTCGGCAAATCCACCGTCGCTGCAAATCTTGCCTGCGCTCTTGCAGCTGAAGGGCGCAAGGTCGGGTTGCTCGACGCGGATGTCTATGGTCCCTCTCAGCCCAAGATGCTCGGGATCTCCGGACGACCGACTTCGCCTGACGGCCAGATGATCCTGCCGCTCCGCAACCATGGGGTTACCCTGATTTCCATCGGATTGATGACGTCCGGCGATAAGGCCGTCGTCTGGCGCGGCCCGATGCTGATGGGCGCGCTTCAGCAAATGATGTCTCAGGTTCAATGGGGTGCTCTGGATGTCCTGATCGTCGACTTGCCGCCCGGTACCGGCGATGTCCAGATGACACTCAGCCAGAAGTTCATTGTCGATGGCGCCATCATTGTTTCCACACCTCAAGACGTGGCACTGCTGGATGCGCGTAAGGGCATCGACATGTTCCAGCAAATGAATGTGCCGATTGTCGGGATGATCGAAAACATGTCGACCCATATCTGCTCGAATTGCGGTCACGAGGAACACGTTTTCGGTCATGGAGGCGTGGCTGCAGAGGCAGAAAAGCTGGGCGTCCCGCTTCTGGCAGAAGTACCGTTGCATTTGAACATTCGCCTTGCCGGAGACGGTGGAACACCGCTTGCGGTCAAGACACCGGACGCGCCTGAAGCTTCCGTATTTCGGCAGCTTGCAAAGACACTGGTTGAGGGAGGCAAGGCGTGAGCGAAGTTCAGCTGCCCCCCCTGTTTCAGGGCGAAGCCGTTCCTGGAGCTATCGATCCCTTTGAACGCGCAACTGCTCTGGCCGTTGCTGGAACGGATGCCGGAACTGTTGTTTACAACCTCACCGGCAATGTCTTTAAGGCAAGTCTGATCTTCTCGCCTGAAATGCCGCTGGAGCCGGCCATGACAGCGCTGCCGGTTTGCGGCCTTGGACTTCAGGCAGCTCTTGGAGCTCTGGCACCGCCAGAGGTCGCCGTTCACCTGCAATGGGATGGCGGCATGAGAGTGAACGGTGCCCTATGCGGACGGTTCCGGGTCAAGGCGTCCACGGCACAGCCGGCTGAAGAACCGGATTGGCTTGTTGTCGGACTTGAACTCAACATGGCGAGCTCTGATGGGAACCCGGGAGACGCGCCTGACCGGACCTATCTGTCCGAAGAAGGCTGCGCCGAGATCACCGCTACGGATCTGCTCGAGGCCTGGGTTCGCCACACGCTTTACTGGATCAATCGTTGGCTGGAAGACGGCCCACAGCCAGTCCACACCGATTGGCGTGCCCTTGCACAGAATATGGGAGAGCAGATCGACGTCGATGGCCTGTCCGGAACCTTTGTCGGCGTCGACGAACACTTCGGTTTGCTGCTTCGCGTCGATGGGGACACAAAACTGATCCCGCTTTCAAGTAGGCTGGAGACCTGAGCCATGAAACTTGCCCGCGCAATTCATCTCGACGACAGTGACCGCAACGTTTTCTTTTCGCCCGCACGAACCGGTGAATGGTGCCTGTCGGGGGGATTCGAATTTTCAGACTGGACCGAAGCTGACCTCTCCGGCAAAGCCCGCCAGGCCTTTTCAAATGGCTGGCTCGGACTGGAAACCTTCGGACGGGTTACGTTTGTGGCTGTAACCCCTGTTGAAGACACTGAGTTTGCCAGTCTCGCCGACAGGCTTGCCCAGCATTTTGTCGACGTTTACGGGGCTCCTTCCGTAGAGGCAGCCAGAGGCGTCGCAACAGAAGAGCTGACCTATATGGCCGAGCTGTGTGAAGAGCATCCAGAGAACACATTGATTGCCGTGCAGCGGGAGCTGACTGACGACGGTGTGAGAGAGAGTTTTCGAACCATAGAAGCACCCACTGCAGAGCTCGATATGGTCGCGATGCACGGAGACATGGACTAAGCCCAGATCAGATGCGGCAAGTCGGGAATACCTGTTTCAAAGCGTAGTCCGGATGTGGCAACAGCGCTCTGGGCAGTTAGCTGCAGGGCAACACCACAAACATCTCTCTAGTAAACAATAAACAAAAACTTAACTTACAGAGAAGCTTACCTAATACGAATTACCAATTCCTGCATCACTTCTGAGTTGATTGGCATCAATGCTTGCCACGATCTTCCGTGTTACCAACCCGTCATTCAGACGAGGAGACACACGTGACAGAAACGCAGACTAAGAAAACCACTCCCAAAAACGGCGCTGCACAACCCGCCAATTCAACCGCTACAAAGGGAGCCAGCAAGAGCAAACCTCGCCAGCCCCCAGCTGCACCAAACAAACAACCCGCAGCTAATTCCAGAACCAATTCCACTGGCCCTGAGCTTCGTCATCACCTTGCTGAAATGCGTCACAACTCCGAGGCGATCTCTCACGTCTTTGAAACGGGGGAATACCCCTACGCCACAAAGATGCGGCGGGCCGCTTACGAAAAGCGAAAGGCGAAACTCCAGGCTGAGCTTCTAAAGGCGCAGAAATGGATCCAGGAAACGGGCCAGCGTGTGGTGATCTTGTTCGAAGGTCGTGATGCCGCAGGCAAAGGAGGCACGATCAAGCGCTTTACCGAACATCTGAACCCGCGTGGTGCAAGTGTTGTCGCGCTGCAAAAGCCAACTGAAAGTGAAATGAGTCAGTGGTATTTCCAGCGCTACATCGAGCACCTGCCGACAGCCGGTCAAATGATCCTGTTCGACAGATCCTGGTACAACCGCGCCGGCGTTGAACGGGTGATGGGGTTTTGCTCGCCGTCTCAGTATCTGGAATTCATGCGCCAATGCCCGGAAATTGAGCGCATGTTCGTCCGCGACGGGATTCTTCTCTACAAATACTGGTTCTCCGTAACCCAGACCGAACAGCGTCGCCGGTTCAACCAGCGCAAGACAGATCCACTGAAACAATGGAAACTATCGCCGATCGACATGGCTTCCCTCGACAAATGGGACGATTACACGGAAGCCAAGGAGGCAATGTTCTTCTACACTGACACCGCTGATGCACCATGGTCCATCGTCAAATCCGATGACAAGAAACGTGCAAGGCTTAACTGTATGGAGCACTTTCTGAATTCGCTCCCCTATCCGGACAAGGACAGAAGGATTGTTGGTGAACCGGATCCACTTATCGTGGGCTCAGGTCAGCACGTAATCGGCAAGGATACTCATATTCTCGGCAAAACCCTGCACCCGGAGCTGAAGGACAAGCGTGTAGCAGATGGAGCCGGCCTTACCGCTCTATGAAGCAATTTAATGCCGGTAACAGCACCGATTGAGGTTGGCTGAAGGTTGTTCGGTAAACACGGACCAGCGACGGCCTCACCAGGGGACCGGCGCTGAAACAAATGCGCATGAAGTTGCTTTTTGAAAGACCCGCGAAGTGGAAATATGGCTTCGCGGTTCTTTTCGATTTGCTTCGAAAAGCACCTTCGTCAAAGAACGACGTCGCCGCGCATTCGCAGCGCTGCATAACCTCCGACGCTGACATCGGTAATATCGCCGCTTGAGGTGTTCAGCACTGTGCGAACAATGCTCGGTCTCCCCATTTCAACACCTTGCTCTGCAACGACAACCGCTTGACCGGACGCGCCCGGCGTCAGGTATCTGGACCGGACCAATTCGCACGCAAGCGCACTGTTTGTTGTGCCACTGGCAGCTTCCTCCGGATCCCCAACCCCATGACAAAGGTCTCTCAAACGAAGTTTGACCTTGCCAAGTCCCTTATAGGTGGAGCACCAGACTCCGATGGTGTCGATGGCAAAGTCTCGGCAATAGGCACGCAAAGCAGCTTCGTCGGGGCGAATGGATGCAAGGGTTTCCAGGTCTTCGATTTGCACAAAGACATGACGAAGTGCGGTCGACGCGGTGGAAACACGTTTGAGAGAGCCAGTTTCCAGACCCAGATATGCCGCGACGTCCTGCAAGCTGACTTCGCACAGGTCAAATTTCGGCAATGGCTGGCGCAAGGTGACGAAACCGTCTGGGGCGACATCAACAACAATGCTGCCTGCAGAAGTCTGCTGAATGAACGTGCCGGGCTCTATCCTCTGATCGTCACGCAACGCTGCAAAAGCCGCGAGTGTCACATGCCCGCACATGTCCATTTCCGACCGTGTGGAATGAAACCTGGTCTGAAACTCTTTGTCTGAAACCTTGCGTACGAAGCCGGTCGTCGGAGCACCGAGGTCACTTGCGATTCTTTGGCGGGCGTCAGGCCAAAGCGGCTCGTCCTCAAAAACCACTGCCCCGATATTTCCTCCCCGCTCATCGGCGGCGAAGGCGGCATAGAGACGGACGGGCAGCTTGTCCATGAACCAAGAGATCCAGGTGAAAGGGTTGGCTTTGCAAAGGTGTGCATCGACAGCGTTGGTGCGAAACCCCAATCCGGTCAACAGCCCTGATGAGATTGAAGCAGATATCCGCAGGTAAACTTCCGCTCACAAACTCGTCACGGAACAGGCGTTCGAATTTATTTCAATGTTACCGGCAGCGTTCCCAAGTAACGAGTGCACCGAAATTCACAGTCTGGAAAGAGAACGCAACATGACGACCATCACTTCAGAAAGGAACCTGTCAGCATCCCTGCCGGCAATCAACTTCAACACACTTGGCCTGATGTTCATCACTGGCTTTTTTGCAACTGTAGCCTTTGATCTGTGGGGACAGGTGATCAGCCCCGCCCTCGGGTTTGCAAAGCTGTCACCCCACGGCCTGGCGCAAAGCCTTCTTGGTAGCCTTGGCCTGCCCAATACCGCTTTCGCCGGTTACTTTGTGCACTTCTACATTGTCGGCCTGATTGGCTACCCGATTGGCTGGATGTTCATTTTCGCACCGCTGTGGCAGCGTGTTGTCGGTGATACACACTGGTTCATTCCGTCCGCGATTTACGGTTTCGGCCTTTGGGTGTTTGCGATTGGAGGCATCACATCGCTTGCGGGACTGCCATTTTTCCTGAACTTCAGCGGCATCGTCTGGGTCGCCCTGATCGGCCACGTACTTTACGGCATCGTCATGGTTGCCATGCTCAAACTGGTTGAACGTCAACAGAACAGCTGACAAAGAAAAACACCAGAAATCTCCAGAAGCATCGGGCGTGCCTTCGGGCACGCCTGCTTCTTTTTTTAAGAGCTGCTATTGCCGAACGGCCTTATCTTGCCGACCAGCTTGACCGAAATATTTCGACACCCTTTGAACCGGCATCCAGGATCGCGTCAGCGGAAGCATCGGTGTCGGCAAGACGTGCAAGGGTCACTGTTCCAAGCATGAGGGCAAGCATGGCAATGCCCTGAGACTGATCCTCACCTTCCTTCAACAAAGCTGAAACGCGTTCCACCCCGTCAAATCCTTCGTGCCGCGCATCGCTCGCTCCCCGCGACAGATCCCCTGCCAGCGCCGCCAGCGGGCACCCTTCACCGCGGTTCTTGACGTGGCGTTGCGACAGGTAAGTTTCGATGTAGCTGTCCCGCGCCGCCTGGAGCTGAGCCTTTGACAGCGCGCTTTCCATCTCCGCAAGCACATTGTCGACCGCATTTTTAAAGGCTTCTGCGACAAGTTCATCCTTTGAATTGAAATGCCTGTAGAAACCGCCATGCGTGAGACCAGCGGCCTTCATCACATCGGCGACACTGGTGGTTTCCGTTCCTCGTTCCCGAAACAAACGCGCCGCTGCATCCAGTATCCTTTTGTGTGATTTGCGCTTTTCGGCTTCTGTCATTCTCGGCATGACTGCGTTCTTTCTTGGGCTTGACAATTTAGATTTCGATTATCATCTATAAATATAGATTACAACTATCATCTAAAAGGATGCCCATGTCCCTCAAACCAAAGATCCTCGTCACGAGCGCAGGAGGAAAAACCGGACTGCCTGTCACTATGCAGCTGCTTGAAAAAGGGTTTCCGGTCCGTGCCTTTTTGAGAAGGCGCGACGGGCGTGCTGAAATGCTGGAACGCGCGGGCGCAGAAATAATGGTCGGCAACCAGTATGCCCTGTCGGACATGCGCGTCGCCATGGACGGCATCCAACGCGCCTATCAATGCGCACCGACAGCGCCTAACGGACTGCACTTCAATGCTGTCTTCACGGTGGCCGCCAATGAAGCGAAGCTCGAACACGTCGTTACCCTTGGCCAGTGGCTGACCTCAGTCGATCATCCATCGCTCTTCACAAGGGAGGTCTACCTGTCAGATGCGCTGGTGCGTCTGCTTGGCAGTACCAGCGTAACATCCGTCAATCCGGGCTGGTTCGCCGACAACTACCTGATGGTCATCGATATGGCTGCTCACCTTGGCGTCTTCACCATGCCCCTTGGCGAAGGTGGAAAGAAGAAGAACGCACCACCATCGAATGAAGACATTGCCAGCGTTGTTGTCGGCTCCCTTGCCGATCCGGAGACCCACGCAAGCAGATCCTATCGGCCCACAGGACCGGAACTCCTGTCCCCTGACGAGATTGCGGCAGCTATGGGCAAAGCCCTCAAGCGTCGGGTCACATACAAGAACATTTCCGAAAGGATGATGACCAAGGCGCTCCGCGCCCTGCCGCCTTCCAACTATTCGGAAGCTGCGGTCTCCCAACTGGCAATTTATGCTGAGGAATATAGGCGCGGCAGTTTCGCTGTGAACGCACCGACCGATGATGTGCGTCTGGTTGGCGGGCGCGACCCGGAACGTTTTGAAAGCATCGTCCGGCGGCTGGTCGCCTCCCGTCCGAAGCTGCGGCAAAGCATGACCGGCACCGCACGTGCGATGGCGGGTTTTCTGAAAATTGCGTTGACCCCGGCTCTTGACCTCAGCCGTGTCCAGTCAGCCCGCGACTATGTGCAGATCGCAACACCCAGTTTCAGCCAGGACACGCCCGAGTGGCTGCAGACCCACACTGTCCACCACACGACTTCCAAACTCGCTCGTGTTGTCTAACCACCAGGTTTAATAGGGAATTACCATGTCCGAGAATTCCGTTCTTTATGAACGCAATCGTCTGTTCGCCGAGGACTTCGCAGCTTCGGAATTGCCCGTTCTTCCGAAACTCAACACTCTGGTCCTGACCTGTATCGACGCCCGCGTCGATCCGGCTCATGTGCTCGGCCTGGAACTCGGTGATGCCGTCGTCCTGCGGAACAATGGCGGACGGGTCACGCGATCCGTAATCGAAGAGATCGCCGCGCTGTCCATGATGGTGGCCAAACTCACACAAGACGATGCCCCGGCTTTCAATGTCGTTTTGATGCAGCATACGCATTGCGGGGCACAGAACTTTGCCAACCCCGACTTTCAGGACGCTTTGAAAAAGAAACTCGGCATCGAAGTCTCGAGCTATGCCATCACCGACCAGCCAACGGACTTGCGGACCGACATTGCCCGCCTGCGAGATGCGCCTGAAATTCCTGGAACGCTTGTGGTGTCGGCACTGCTTTACGATGTCAAGTCAGGTCTTGTCACCGAAATAGCAGGCCCTGCGAAGCTCTCCGACTTACGGGCCTGAAATCGACGGTAAAGTGCGATGGCCGGTTTCACTCAGCTGTCAAAAAGCTGTCGCGAAAGAGGTCCACGATCGTTTGCTCAAGCTCCTTGTGAAGTGCAGAGCGTGAACGGCTCCCTTCGTCCGAACACAATGCGTCGGTTTCACCAATCGCCTTCATGAAAGCTTTGGCATCCCGTTTGCAGACCGGAAGAAAACTGAAATGGACTGCCCCCTCTATATGTGTGAGCGAGCCATGGGACACACTTGAAGCCAATGTGTCGGATCTGACGGCAATCGGAACGGTTCCGTGTGTGCCGAGATTGACAAAGTGAAGCGGTGGCTTAACCGCTTGGAGGCTTTCCAGGTCAAATGCAGTGGCCAGAGCAGGGTCAACGGCGACCACCGCTTGAAGCCTGACGTCATGATTTGACTGTTCAAAATGCGCCCGATCGACATTTCCAAGGTCATAAGGCTCGACCTGATACTCTTTCTGGTCCACGTATGCCCGTCCTCCGGCGAACCAGCGACAATCCGGCATGTCAGGATAGGTGTCGCAATAGCGGATATAGTCATCAAGCAACGCTCTTGCACCAGCAAGCTGCAGAACCGCGGCACCGCCAAGGGAAAATCCGAGCGCGCCCACCTTGTCAGGATCGATGGCAGTTCGAAGTTTCGGATCGTCAAGCAACGCACTCAGGACCGTGGAGAGATCGTCGGTGCGCTCCCAAAGCTTCGGCGTATCTTCCGGGGTGGAATCGCCACTGGTCGTTCTCGGATGATTTGGACCTGCAACAACAAAGCCTGCCTCTGCCAGTGCGGTCGCGATCCAGGCCATTTTTTGAGCTGTCGCACCAGAGCCGTGAGAAAGAAGGATCAACGGGTGGTTCCCATTGGCGACCGGCGCATCGGCAAAGGCCGGAGTACCTTCGAAAATCCTGTCTTCGCCAACCAGAACGGCCTCTCCTCCGGCGTTTGCAGGATACCAGACGAAAACCGACAGATCTTTGTTTCGGGCCTCGGAATGAATTCGAATTTCCTTGAAGCCAGCAACTTCGGATGCAGCTGCACCAGTGTTCAGGGTGGTCGTCAAAGCCAGGGAAAAGACAAGTGAAAGAAGTCGCATTTTCGGTCTCACTGTTCATTGGATCATTGGCTTCACACTTGCTAAACAGGATCACAAAATCGTCCTGGTTCGCGATTCAGTCATTCCCAAATCGTGAAATAGGACTCACGCTACCGCTTCTTCGGTGATCCGCTGTGCTGTTCGTTCCCCTGCCCTTTGTGAATGCGATACTGCTTGCATTGGTGTTTGTATTGCTCCGCCGGAGTGACACTCACTCAACGACACGCGCATTTCTGATGCTTATCGCCTTGTGCTGCCTGCAATCGATCGTTCTAGGATTGCGCTGGGGTTACCAGCTGGACGCACTTCGTTTCGTCCAGCCTGTTCTTGCCGCAATGCTGCCACCACTCACCTACGAGAGCTTTCGCGGTCTTCGCGATCGAATGAAACCAGATGCAATGCGTCTTGCAGCTGTGCCGCTGGCGGCCTTCAGCGCAGTCTGCCTTTTGTTGCTTGCACCGCAATTCATCGACAGCTTTCTGCTCGTTCTTGTTCTTGCCTATGCACTTGCCTTGGCAATTTTGGCCAGATCCGGTCCGGACAGTCTGGAACTGGCCCGACTTGACAGCGCTTCTCTTGCCAATCGGGCGATCTGGTGGGCGGCGGCCTGCCTCTTGGCATCCGCAGGCTTTGACTGGCTCATCCTGTTGGATTTCGAGCGTTCCGGCGGTTCGAATGCCGCCATGCTCGTCAGCAATGCCAATATCCTAAGCTTGCTGATTATTGGTTTGGCCGCCCTTGCTGCAGGCAAAACGCAGGTACTTTCGACAGGAGATGTTGAAAAATTACCGCCTGCCCCCACAAGCGCTGATACGGACATTGTTTCCCGCGTCGACACACTGATGAGTGAAAAGAACCTATACCGTGATGAAAACCTGAATCTGTCCCGGCTTGCCCGCGCCGCGGGCCTGCCTCCCCGTCAGGTTTCACAAGCGATCAACAAGGTTCGCGACAAGAACGTCTCGCGCTATGTCAACGACTTCCGCATCGACGAGGCCTGCCGCTTGCTGCGTCAGGACAACGTCACTGTGACCGAGGCGATGTTCAGGTCAGGGTTTTCGACCAAGTCGAACTTCAATCGCGAGTTCCTGCGCACAACCGGCACGACGCCGGACGCCTGGCGCAAGTCGGAGGGGACTTGAGGTACGAGATGATGTTCTTCGTTAGCGTGTCTTGGCATAAACACAAAAAAGGCGCGCCTTGAAGCGCGCCAATCGGTTTGAGAAGACGTCGGGCCTCAAACCGTGCCCGACTGAGCCTTGTCAAAGATCTCCAGGGCCCCGTCTTTGGTCAGCTTGACCGGGTTGCCACCTGCCGTTGGATCGACAATAGCCATCTCCGCGATCAGATCGCGCTTGCTGGCATCGACGTTCAGCCCCGAAAGCGTGTGCGGCACGTCAAGGTCTGCCCGCAGTTTCAAGACAGCATCCAGAACACCCTGATAGCCACCGGCAATACCGAGGAACCCGGCCAAGCGCTCGAACTTGTGCTCGATTGCTGATTTGTTGAATTGCAAAACGTAAGGCATGAACACAGCGTTGGTCATGCCGTGGTGCGTATCGTAAAGCGCGCCAACCGGATGGGAGAGCGAGTGGATCGCACCAAGACCTTTTTGAAATGCAACAGCGCCCATTGCAGCGGCACTCATCAGATGACCGCGGGCTTCGAGATCAGATCCGTCGGCGGCCACCTTGGGCAGGTATTCAAAAACCAGCCGCATTCCTTCCAGGGCAATGCCCTCTGACATCGGGTGATACATCGGGGCCGAATAGGCCTCCAAGCAATGCGCCAATGCATCCATGCCTGTGCCAATGGTTATGAAGCGCGGCATACCAACCGTCAGCTCAGGGTCACAAATGACGATTTCCGGCAGCATTTTCGGGTGGAATATAACCTTTTTCGTATGGGTTGCCTCATTGGTGACAACACCCGCCCGGCCGACTTCCGAGCCGGTACCCGCGGTTGTCGGCACGGCGATAATCGGCGCGATGCCATCAGGTTCGGCGCGCTTCCACCAGTCGCCAATATCCTCAAAGTCCCAGATCGGGCGGGACTGACCTGACATGAAGGCGATCAGCTTGCCGGCATCAAGCCCGGAGCCGCCGCCAAACGCAATGACACCATCGTGGTTACCTGCCTTGAAGGCAGCGACCCCAGCAGAAATATTGCTGTCGACCGGGTTGGGCTTGACGTCGGAAAAGACGGCCGCCTTGAGGCCTGCAGCTTCCAGGTTGGCAATCGCTTCAGCGACCATCGGCAAACCGGCAAGCCCCGGATCGGTGACCAGCAACGGATTGGTCATGCCGACGGCCATAACCGCCTTTGGCAGCTCCTTGATGCGACCTGCACCAAATCGTACGGAGGTCGGATAAGACCAGTTAACGGAAGGAAGTGAGCTCATGTTCGTCTCGTTGGTTTGAAACTCTGTGTCTTTGCTGAGCCCCTGTTTCACAGGGACCGGATTTCATTTTGCAGGTGCCCGAAATTCGGCCTCCGGACAGACCGGAGCAGACTGCGCTAGCGGTTTGGCCAGCCAAGGCTCCGGGCGAACTTTCGCATTTACGCGTCTTCAGTGCTCGACGCGGAAGTGGAAGGAGCGCGGCTGGGTCAGGTTGTGAAAACCGATCTCCGAGAGCGCTGCGCCCTTGCCGGTTTCCTTGACGCCGGTCCAGACAAGCGCCGGGTCAAGATAGTCGCAGCGGTTCATGAACACCGTGCCGGTTTCAATCCGGTTGCCGATATTGGCTGCAGCCTGCACGTCTTCAGTCCAGATCGAAGCCGTCAGGCCATAGGGACTGTCATTCATGAATTGGAGCGCTTCCTCATCATCCTTCACCTTCATGATGCCGACGACGGGACCAAAGCTCTCTTCCCGCATGACAGACATCTGGTGGTTTACGTCTGTCAGGACTTGCGGTGCGAGGTAGGGCGTACCGTCCTTGTCTTCAGAAAACTTTGACACATCGATATGAGACCTCGCGCCCTTGCGCAGGGCTTCTTGTGTCTGTTCGCGCACCCACGCAGCAAACCGCGCCTGTGCCATCGGACCCAGCGTTGTCGCCTCGTCCAAGGGGTTGCCAAGCTTGTATTGGCTCGTCAGGTCCACAAATCCGTCGACGAACCTTTCGTAGAGGCTTTCGTGGACATAAACACGCTCAATACCGCAGCAGCATTGCCCTGCATTGTAGAACGCACCATCGACAAGGTTTTCAACCGCGTAGGAAAGATCTGCATCAGCCCGCACATAGGCCGGGTCCTTGCCGCCAAGCTCAAGACCGAGTGTCGCGAATGTCCCGGCCAGTGCTTTTTCAATTGCCCGTCCACCGGCGACTGATCCGGTGAAATTCACATGATCAATCAGACCCGAACCAAGCAGTTTCTCGGTTCCCTGATGGGTAAGAACAATGTTCTGAAAGACGCCATTGGGCAGTCCCGCGGCTTCAAAGGCCTTTGCGAGGCGTTCACCAACCAGCAGCGTTTGTGCCGCGTGCTTCAGGACAATCACATTGCCTGCCATCAGCGCGGGCATGATCGTGTTGATCGCGGTCATGAACGGGTAGTTCCAGGGTGCGATTACCATGACGATCCCGAGAGGCACACGCTTCAGATATCTCTTGAAACCCGGCTTGTCCGTTCGCTCGATATCGGCCAACGCCTCTTCGGCAATCTTGGCGCAATATTCGGTCCGCTCAATCGTGCCGCCCAGTTCGCCGCCATACCGGATTGGACGCCCCATCTGCCAGGCAAGCTCAGGCACGACATCGTCATTCATCGCCTTCAGCGCTTCCAGTGCTTTCAGGCAGTAAGCGACCCGCTCGGCAATCGGTGTAGCCGCCCAGCCGGGTTGGGCCGACCGTGCCGCCGAAATGACCTTTTCGACGGCTGTTCCATCAAGTGCAGCTCGTTCCGCATAGACCGACCCGTCAACTGGCGAGATCAGCTTGATCACATCTGACATTTTGAACCTCTCATATCCGCATCTTTCCGTGCGGCTTTTTCGAAAGTGACTGGCTCTTTGTTTTGGCGTTTTCGACTTCGCAAACTCTGACAGGTCCTCTAACGGAGGCCGATATCGAGAGCTGCCAGTTCATCACGCACGCTCGAAACCACGGGCAATTTCGTAATCCGTCACGGCGCGGTCGAACTCCTCGACTTCCCACTCGGCCGCCCTGGCGTAGTGATCCACCACGGCGTCGGAAAAGGTCTCGCGCAGAAACTTTGATTTGCGCATGGTCTCACGCGCATCGCGAAGCGTGTGAGGGATTTCCCGCGCCCGTTTCGCCTCGTAGACATCGCCCGCCGTTGGAGGATCGAGCGGCAATTTTTCTTCAATGCCGCGCAGGCCGGCGGCAAGCTGGGCAGCCAGTGCCAGATAGGGGTTAAGATCGGACCCACCGATCCGGCATTCGACCCTGAGCGCCTTGGTGTGTTCCCCGCACAGCCGGAAACCGGCTGTGCGGTTGTCGACCGACCAGACGGTCTTTGTCGGAGCAAAGGTTCCCTTCTGGAAACGCTTGTAGCTATTGATGTAAGGGGCCAGAAAATAGGTGTAGTCCGGTGCGTATTTGATCAGGCCCGCAAGGTAGTGGCACATCGTTTCGGACATGCCGTAGTCGCCCTTGCCATCGCAAAAGACATTGTTGCCTTTCTTGTCGAAAAGGGACTGATGTACGTGTGACGACGACCCCACCTTGTCGCTGCGCCACTTTGCCAGAAAAGACGCCGAGCGGCCCTTGGCCCAGGCAATCTCTTTTACCGCGTGCTTGGCGATTGTGTGGTTCTCGGCCGTATCCATGGCCGGAGCGTATTTGATGTTCAGTTCTTCCTGACCGGTCTCAGCTTCACCTTTGGTGTTCTCAACCGGGATCCCTGCGCCATAAAGACCGTTCCGCAAGGGACGCATGACGTCCTCTTCCTTGGTTGTCTGCAGGATATGATAGTCTTCGTTGTAACCGGAGATCGGTTCAAGATCGCGAAAGCCGGATTTGCGCATATCGTCGAAGCTTTTCTCAAACAGAAAAAACTCCAGCTCCGTTGCAGCAATCGGCGTCAGCCCCTTGTCGGCAAACAGACCGACAACCTTTTTCAGCATTGCGCGCGGCGAATGTGGCACCTCTTCATGCGTATGGTGATCAAGCACATCACACATCACCATGACCGTACCTTCAAGCCATGGCGTCAGCCGTAAACTGTCCAGATCCGGCTTCATGACATAGTCGCCATAACCACCCGACCAGCTCGTCGCTGCATAACCTTCAACGGTATACATTTCGATGTCGGTCGCCAGCAGATAGTTGCAGCAATGGGTCTCTTCAAAGGCAGTTTCGACAAAATGCTGCGCATGAAATCGCTTGCCCATCAGCCTGCCCTGCATGTCGACAATGCAGGTGAGTACCGTATCGATCTCCCCGGATGAAACGAGAGACTTCAGCGTGTCAAAGGTCAGGTTGCCAGGCATTTTTATTTTCCGCTGGTTCGTGGACTTGTACTATCTGCAGTTCATTGAATGGACTCCGGAGAAAGTCTTCCCCGAAGCCCGCAGGAACTGATCTCACCCGAAATTGTAGGGAGGACCTGCCTGGTTGATAACGTCATTGTATTCCTGGAAGATCGAAATGATCTTGGCTTGAAGTTCACCTTCTGCGGCGATCTCTTTCCAGAAATCCTTGGCAGCATCTTCGACTTGTGCCCATTCGGCAGCCGGAACGGTGCGCAGTTGTAGTTTGTCACCCTTCGCACGAAGACGCGCTTCACCGCCCCAATACCACTGGTTACGATAGGTATGACCGGCCTCGGTCGCAGCCAGAACAAGTTGCTGGAGATGTGCTGGCAGATCTGCCCAACGCTTCTGGTTGACGAACCATGAGCCGATCCAGGCACCGGAAATATTGTTTGTCAGGAAGTAGTCCGTAACGTCAGCCCAGCCGACCGTGTAGTCTTCCGTGATGCCGGACCATGCCATCCCGTCCAGTTCACCAGTTTGCACAGCAACTTCGGCATCTTCATAGGGTATTGACACAGGTACAACGCCGAATTTCGACAGGAAGCGGCCAGCTGTCGGGAACGTGTAGAGCTTCAACCCCTCAAGATCTGAAACCGACTTGATTTCCTTCTTGGTGTTGAAGTTGCACGGATCCTGACCAGCGGCGGAAATCCAAGCTACACCGACCTTTTCGTATTCTGAACGCCAGATGTCGGCGAGCCCGTACTGATTGAACAGAACCGGCACATCAAGAATATGCTTGGTCGCAAACGGGAAGTACCCGCCGAACTGGCGCAAGGGTGTCGGTGAGGCCATGGAGTCGTCATCGGAGTGTACGGCGTCAATTGTGCCACGCTGCAATGCTTGAAACAGCTCGCCCGTAGGCACGATCTGATCGGCATAGAATAGTTCGATCTGCAACTCGCCGTTCGAGGCGTTGTTTACGTAGTCCACCATCGGCTTCGTCACATGCTCGCCCAGCGCACCACCAGCATAGGTCTGCAGACGCCATTTGATGGGTTCCTGGGAAAGCACGGCGGGCGCGGCCAATGTCGTTGCACCGGCGGCAGCAACGGTACCTAGTCCCGCATTCTTGAGAAAATTACGTCTATTGGTCATTTCAAGTTCCCCTACTTTCAGTTTACGGTCCGTGCGGTTCACCGTTTTCCGGTTCTGGGTTTTAACCGCTGCTCATAGTCCGTTTCCTCCAGACTTTATTGTTTTTGTCTCGCGTGTCGCCGCTACTTTCCGTAGATCAGGTTGGGTAGCCAAAGCGCGATTTGCGGGAAAACCATTACGATCACGAGTGCCAGGATCATCACCAGAACAAAAGGCGTGATAGATCCGTAGATGTCACGCATCGTGATGCTCTTGGGCGCCATCGCCCGCATCAGGAAAAGATTGTAACCGAAGGGTGGCGTCATATAGGCGATCTGCGTCGTGATCGTATAAAGCACGCCATACCAGATCAGAATGTCACCGCGCGGCATGCCGAGGTCAAGCGACCCGACCAGAGGCACATAAAGCGGCGCAACAATCACCAGCATCGCCGTGTCGTCCAGGAATGTTCCCATAACCAGGAACGACAGTTGCATCAGGATCAGGATCATCCAGGGCGACAGGCCAAGCTGTTCCGTGAACAGGCTCTCAATGGCCTTGACGGCACCCAGACCATCAAACACCGCACCGAAGCCGAGGGCTGCCAGGATGATCCACATGAACATGCAGGAGATACCGAGGGTGTTCTTCAAGCAAAGAACCAGAATGGCCAATGTCATCCGGCGCTTGAGAACCGCCGCGATCAGTGCCGTGAGAGCGCCGACAGCCGACGCCTCGACCAGGCTGGTTTTTCCCATCACGAAAGGCACCATCATCATCGCAAAGATGATGAGCGGCAAAAGTCCTGCCAGCAGCAAACGGTATTTTTCGCCCCGGGAAACATCCCGTTCGTCTTCGGAGAGCGCCGGCCCGAGTTCAGGCTGTATCCGGCATCTGATCGCAATATAGACAATGAACATTGCTGCCATCATCAGGCCCGGCACGGCGCCGGCGAGCCATAGCTGGCCGACCGGTGCCCGGGCGATCATCGCATAAAGCACAAGCACGACAGAAGGGGGCACAAGTATCCCGAGCGAAGATCCGGCCTGAATCACGCCGGTCACCATCCGTTTGTCATACTTGCGTTTCAAGAGCTCCGGCAGCGCGATCGTCGCGCCGATTGCCATGCCCGCGACGGAAAGTCCGTTCATGGCCGAGATCAAAACCATCAGCAGAATCGTGCCAATGGCGAGCCCCCCGTTGATCGGCCCCATCCAGACATGGAACATCTTGTAAAGATCGTCTGCAATCTTGGTTTCCGACAGGACATAACCCATGAAAATAAACATCGGCAGCGTCAGCAGCGGATACCATTTCATCAGTTTCATTGCAGCCGAAAAGGGGATGTCTCCGCCACCGGTTCCCCAGAGCATTATCGCTGCAATGGACGCAATGCCGCCAATCGCGCCAAAAACCCGCTGACCGGTCAGCAGCATCAGCATCATCGACGAGAACATCAAAAGAGCGATCATCTCATATGACATCAGATCGTCTCTCCCTTGATACGGGCAATATCTTTCAGGAACTCGGCAAAAACCTGAAGGAGCATAAGAAAAAATCCGATGATCATGACCAGTTTGATTGGCCAGACATATGGTCGCCACGACGTTGGGCTGCGTTCGACAAAACCAAGAATTTCACTTGCAGCTTCCGGACCACCTGTCACGAATGCAACGATCAGGTCCCGATAAAAGACGAATGGTTCCTGAGTGAAGTGCCCCAGCGAATAAGCAAAGGAATTGAGCGCGCCGTAGAGAAGAACCCCGAGGTAAAAAAGTAGAAGCAACACGGTGAAGGCATCGAACCAGGCTTTTTTCTTCAAGCTCCAGTCCGCGTAGAAAAGGTCCATGCGCACGTTCGATCCGAGTTGTATCGAATAGGGCCCTCCCAGAACGTAATAGGCGACCATAGCGAACTGCGCGACTTCCAGTGTCCATAATGAGGGACTGAAGAAAGTCTTTGAGACAGACGACCAGAGCAAGATGGCGGCCATCACGAAGATGCCCCACATGATGATTCTGCCAAGACCCCGATTGAACCCGTCGACAAACCGGACGTAAAGGCGGGCCGCCTTAAGCATCAGCACCTCCCGAGATATCCGCCGTCCCCGACTGAAGCGCGCCTGAAAGCACCGGGCCGAGCATCTCCGCCCAATGGCCTTCCTGCTCGCGCGTCTTTACCTCATCGTTTCTGATTTCAATCATCAGACACGGCAATTGCCGGCTCTCGCCGTGACGGCGGATGGTGTAATAGACGCCGTCGGACGGCGCATAGGGCTGGTTGTCGCCAACGGTCAGATCACCCCGGGTCCTGAGAGCCTCCAGCACAGGGTCGGCAAGGCTGCGGTCGCTTTCCGAAATCAAGCCGATTTCCCACGGCCTGGTCTTTCCTTTGTAGACCGGCGTGAAGGAGTGCACGGAGACAAGCGCGGTCGGAAGGCCCCGATCAAGACGCTGGACCAGCATCCTGTCGATCGCTTTGTGAAAGGGGCGATGTACCAGATTGAGCCGGAAGGCCCTTTCATCTGCCGAGAGGTCGCGATTGCCTGCAATCTGAGTGGTTTCGCTGAGGCAGGGGATCAGGTCCGCACGGGTTTCCTCCCGATTGCAATCAATGATCAGCCTCGAGACAGCCGTATAGACCAAAGGAGCGTCCAGGCTTTTCGACAGTCTTCTTGCAACACCGAGAGCCCCGGGGTCCCACGCGATATGTTCTGCCTTTTCCTCTTCCGACAGGCCAAGACTGGTGTCATAGGGCGGCGGGAAGAAATTGGATGCGTGATCGCAGACAAAAACGAACGGCCCCGCGCCTTCCGCGTTTTCAACCGCAACAGCCCGGGTTGCCCCTCCTGCCTGACCATCTTTTAGGCCGCCGCTTTGAGGGCTTGCACCCATTCCCAACTCCTCGGAAGGCTCAACACAAATTTGTAACGTTTATTACAGGATTGCCGACTTAGCCAAGTTCTGTAATATTTGATACGCAGATTGACGCCGCTGTCAAATGAAAATCGGCGGCAAATTTGGTGAACAGGTTACGCCCATGGAACGCCCGCTTCTGGAAGACATTCGCGATCGGCTAGACGAATTCACCGCAACGGAGAAGAAGGCGGCCCATGCATTGCTGGCCAATTATCCGATGCAGGGCCTGGGTACGGTCGCGCAGTTTGCAGAAGCTGCCAGCGTCAGTTCTCCGACCATATTAAGATTCATTGCAAGACTTGGGTTTCCAGGCTTTGCCGAATTTCAAAAAAAACTCCGCAGCGAGCTTGAGAGCCAGCTCAATTCACCGCTTGCGCGCAGTGCCAGCATGTCCGATGAAAAAGCTGCAGACCCGCATGTCGGACAGCTTTTGGAAAACATTCGCGAAACTTTTGATCACTTGCCCAAAGGCGAACTGGAAGGCCTGACCAACCTCCTCTCGGACGAACGCAAAACCATTCATCTCATCGGTGGCAGGTTTACCGATGGTCTTGCACGTTACATGGCGGCCCATTTGCGCATTGTCCGTCCGAATGTCAGCCATGTCGCAGGCCAGCAGGGAAACTGGCTCGATCAGCTTATCGGAATTGGCGCCAAGGACGTTGTCGTGGTTTTCGATATCCGCCGGTATCAGGCTGAAATTATCCAGTTCGCCGAAGCTGCGGCGAAACAGGGCGCCACTGTTGCCCTTGTGACAGACAGCTGGATGTCACCTGTTGGCAGGATCGCGAGCTACGTGCTGCCTGCGCGTGTCGCCGTCCCGTCTCCCTGGGACTCTTCACTCGCCCTGATGGCAATCGCAGAGGTTCTGATTGCAGGTGTAACGCGGCAAAACCAAACCCGCGCCCAGGCCCGCATGCGGTCTCTGGAAACTCTGCGCAACGAAATCGATCCGTCGACGGAAGATGGCCGCAGCGGACCGGATATCTAGTTTCTGAACGACGCGGGCAACATCGTCTTTTCCGGCCGATCAGGCCGGTCTTGCCTGACGCAGATCGCTTGGAACGCTGCCATAAACCGATCTGTAATTGTCATAGAACTGACTGGCGGACGAAAATCCGGCCTGAAATGCGGCTTCCGACACAGACACGTCGGAAGACAAGAGAAGCTCCCGCGCTCTGATTAACCGCATGCGAACGATAAATTGCTTGAGTGTGATTCCAAGCGTTTTCCTGAACATGTTGGATGCGTAATTGGCATTCAAACCGGTGATCGTCGCGATCTCCCGGGTCGATACCGGAACAGAAGAGTTCTGAATGACGGCCTCAATCATTCGCACCACATGCTCTGTCGGTCCCGATTGCCTGCCATCGTCTTTAACCGGCCTGTCTTTGTTCCGCAGGTTCTTGATGCACTCTTCAATGGAAAGCCGTCGCATGAGTGCATGAAGTTCCATTGTCAGGCATTCGAAACGACTGAGTTCCTTTGATTGATAGTCCCGGTGCCAACGGGCCGGAATGTCTCTGTCCGCAAGGATTTCCGGCACGACCAGAACGGCCCCGGACAGCAGTGCGCGCTGAATGCGACCAATTCCTCTGAAAGACAAAAAGACATCGAGTGGAAAATACATGTTCGTGAGTTGGTAGGCCGAGGCCTCAACAGGATTTAGACCGACTGTCTGATGAGGAATTCCAGCCCAGAAGAAACACATCTGGCCTGCCGGCAGCACGACCTTGTCCGTTTCGAACCTGTATGTCATCTCGCCACCGGCAAGCCAGTTGAACTCCACATGTCCGTGCCAGTCCAGATCATGCAGAACCGGTGCAAAACGGCGCATGGCAAACTGACCGAAGACAACAGGCTTGCCACCGGCAAATGTCGAACGGTCTGCATCTTCAGGTCCAAAAACGGAGCGAAACGGCAAATCGGGCATACCTGTAAATTCCGGACATTTTACTTTGATTACAGGATAGAATGTCCTGAGCGGTCGTGCAATCTGGTTTCACAACCAAGAGGTCTTTGCTCATGTCCAAACCAGTCAAGATTACCTTTATCGGTGCCGGGTCCACCGTTTTTGCCAAGAACATCATTGGCGACTGTTTGCTGCGGCCTGCGCTTGCCGGTGCTCATTTTGCGCTCATGGATATCGACCCTGAACGCCTCAGCGAATCGGAGATTGTCATATCCAAAATGGTCTCCTCGCTAGGTGCCAGGGCAACGGTTTCATGCCACAAGGACCAGCGGGAAGCCCTGGAAGGCTCTGATTTTGTCGTCGTAGCCTTCCAGATCGGTGGCTACGAGCCCTGCACTGTCACCGACTTCGAGATTCCAAAATCCTATGGCCTTCGCCAGACGATTGGCGACACGCTCGGCATCGGCGGCATCATGCGCGGCTTGCGCACCGTTCCGCATCTTTGGAGCATTTGCGAAGATATGCGGGCTGTGTGCCCGGATGCGCTGATGCTGCAATACGTCAATCCAATGGCGATCAACACCTGGGCGATCAGCGGAAAATATCCGGACATTCGTCAGGTGGGCCTGTGCCACTCGGTGCCCCTGACAGCTGCCGAGTTGGCCGAAGACCTGGATGTCGACCTCAGCCGATTGCGCTACAAGGTTGGCGGCATCAATCACATGGCCTTTTACCTGCACCTTCATGAAGTGCTGGATGACGGTTCAACGCGGGACCTCTATCCGACGCTGAAAAAGCTTCACGCCAGTGGAGCCATACCGAAAACGGACAATCTGTGGAATCCGCGCTGCCCCAACTATGTTCGCTATGAAGTCATGCAGAAGCTCGGATATTTCGTGACCGAAAGCTCTGAACACTTCGCCGAATATGTTCCCTGGTTCATCAAGGAAGGCCGCAAGGATCTGATTGATCGCTTCTCTATTCCACTGGATGAATATCCGAAACGCTGCATTGAGCAGGTGGCGGATTGGAAAGAGCAGGCAAAAGCGTTTCTGGGACCTGACCCAATCGAGGTGAAGGCTTCGCCTGAATATGCGTCGGAGATCATCAACGCGGTCGTGACCAACACGCCTACTACGATCTATGGAAATGTGCCCAACCACGGTTTGATTGACGCCCTGCCAAAGGGATGTGCCGTAGAGGTTCCCTGCCTGATCGACAGCAACGGTGTTCAGCCAACGCGTGTCGATGGTATCCCGCCGCAGCTGACAGCCTTGATGAGAACCAATGTCTCCGTCCAGGAACTGACTGTGCGGGCACTCGTCGACGAAGCTCCTGAACATGTCTATCATGCGGCAATGCTCGACCCGCACACGGCTGCCGAACTGGATCTCGATCAGATCTGCGGCCTTGTCGATGATTTGATCAGTGCCCATGGCCAATGGCTGCCCAACTGGCTGGCGGCGGACCGGCAGGCCGCCTGATCGGCATCATTCGCGCTCAGGTGACCTTGTGGCCACGGTAAACACCACGCGAAAACTGATGTGCCCAGCACGAAGTTGTCCGACCACCCTTGCGAAACACTTTGCTGGGGTGGTTCACGCATTGGCGCAGCCTATTCTGTCCGGCGCTGATTGGCCGGCAACCCACGACTCAGCTAAACTTTGTCTGAGCGATTGAACACCGCGCCAACGACGCACTGTTGGACCAGGGGTCCTGGATTCCGGCCACGTCAGCAAATGCGAGGAAAGGCCGCCATTCCCATACGACCCGCATCAGCGGAGCCTCAGTTTCGGCCAACGATCCGGTCCACTCCCCGCGCATTTATTTGCCGTGGTGAAAAGCTGCTCGTGCAGGAGAAACAACATCCCGTCAAAGGCCGCTATTTCACACTTCCCGGCGGAAAACAGGAGGCTGGTGAAACGCTTGAAGACGCGCTTCGCCGCGAATGCCGGGAAGAAATCGGAGCCGCTGTCACGGTGAAACAACTCTTGCATGTTGCCGAAGTTTTTCGTCCCAAGAGCGGCACCAACGACTACCAGCATCAGCTTGATTTCGTCTTCAATTGCAGCGTCCCGGAAGGCTACGAACCCGTTCTTGGTTGTTCCCCGGACCCTCATCAGATTGCAACATGCTGGATAACGCCCGAAAATGCTCAACAACTTCGTCCGTCCTATGTCACAAAACTGTTTTCACATGGCTGTAGGCGGGACGTAGAAATCTATCTCGGATCGCATAATGAAGAACAATGACTAGCCTGCCGAAGACCATCCGGGAAAATCTCCATTTTCTATGCGCTGAAATCGATGGGCAGCTGATCCTGCTGGAAGCTTTTTTCCAGGATCCGACAGCCGCCCTCGCGCGCAGGATAATGGACCGGGCGGGCTACGCGCATAATCTGAAGACACGCATCCTGGATGCCTGTGTACGCCAGATGGCGGGTGCGAAAAAAGACAATCAAAGACACCTGACTTTGCGCAGCCTGGAGTTTGTGGCTGTCGACCTGCAACGCCTGTCCAACCTCGCGCGCCAGTCGCTGAGACACGTGGAACGGATCGATACCTTTAAAACACTGGTCCCGGAACGTTATCCGGTGATCGTCGGACATGTCCGCAGCGGCGTCAGCAGGATCGAAAATGCCATACACAGCAGTGACAGCAATCTGGCCATCGAAATCGGCCAGATGCAGGACAAGATCGAGGCCGACTACCGCAAGGTTTTCAAAGTCTACACCCGGGAAATGCGCAACCCGAAAACGCAGCCGTCCGATATCGCCAACAGTCTGCTCGTTGCAAGCGAGTTTCAGCGCATGGGCGACTCCCTCAAGTCCATCAGTGAAGCACTGATTTCGTCGAACATCGGACAGGCCGTCAATTTTGAACGTTACTTCTCGCTGCAGAGCCTGATGTCCGAGCTTGAGGAACCGAATGGCGAACTGGCCATAGAAACCATGGCAGAAACCCGTTCGGGAAGCTCAATCTCCGCAATTAGAAATACGAAAACCGAAACCGTCACCGCCGTCTTCAAGGATGGTGACAAAAACAAGGTGAAGGAGGAACGCCAGGGCGTTGAAAGCTGGCATTCCATATATCCGGGCCTCGCCCCGAAAATCCTGTCCTACAAGAAGCGCAACCAGTCAGCTGCTCTTCTGATCGAACATCTGCCAGGTCTCACACTTGAACACATTCTGCTTAACGAAAACAGCGATCTTTGCGACAAGGCGCTCGCGCGCCTTTCAAAAACGCTGCGTGATATCTGGAAGCAGACCAGGACCAAAGAACCCGCCGAGCTGGGCAGCATGCAACAATTGTCCGAACGGCTCGCAGAGGTTCGCCGTGTTCACCCGGAGTTCCAGGAAACTCAGGTGCGGTTTTGCGGGCAAGCCATACCTTCGCTCGACACTCTGGTCGAACAGGCGGCAACGCGCGAGGCAAACGTGGCTGCCCCGTTTTCCGTCTATATCCATGGCGACTTCAATGTCGACAACATCATCTTCGACCCAGGCGAAAGCAGAATCCATTTCATCGATCTGCACAGGTCGCGCTACATGGATTATGTCCAGGATATCTCCGTGTTCATGGTATCGAATTACCGGCTGCACGTTCTTGACCGTGAGACTCGCAACCGCATCATGAATGCCTCACAGACTTTCTTTAAGTCGGCGCGGGCATTTGCACGAAAACAGAATGACGACACGTTCGAGTACCGCCTCGCGCTCGGCCTGGCACGTTCCTTTGCCACGTCTACCCGCTTCATCTTCGACAAGGTTCATGCCAGACGCATGTGGCTGCGTTCCCGTTACCTGATTGAGAAAGCCCTCGCCTGCCCCGTCGGCGAGGAGGCCAGGTTCCGTCTCCCTTTGAAGGAGATCTTCGTTGACTGAGTTGAAAATCGGCGTGGTCGGTATACCCGGCAAATGGTCTACCGAAATATTGGCAGATGCGCTTGAAGCCAGAACCGGATTTCGCTGCGTCATCGACATGGCTGATGTCGTGCTTGACCTGGAAACCCGCACGCTTGTCGCCGGAAACCATAACCTTTGCAATTTTGACGGGCTGGTTATCAAAAAGATCAGCCAGAAATACAGCCCCGCGACGCTGGATCGCATGGAACTTCTGCGTATCGCCGAAGCTGCAGGTGTGCGGGTGTTTTCCAAGACCAGGTCCATCCAGGGTCTCGTCAACCGGCTCAGTTGCACAATTACGCTTGCCAACGCAGGCATACCGATGCCGGCGACATACATCACTGAAAGCATCGACGAAGCAATTCTCGCAGTTCAACGATTTGGCACTGCGGTATTCAAGCCATTGTTTTCAACGAAAGCGCGCGGAATGACGCTGATCGAAGCAAAATCAGACCGTGACCGTCTTCGAAGAGACATTGCTGCCTTCAAGGCAGAAAATCCGGTCATGTACTTGCAGCAGAAGGTCAACCTCTCCGGTCAGGATCTCGGCATGGTGTTTTTGGGAGGTGAATATCTTGGGACCTATGCACGCGTTGCCCGAGCAGGCAGCTGGAACACGACCATTCATGACGGCGGCCGCTACGAAGCCTTTATACCTGAACCGTCGTTGATAGATCTCGCGCACCGCGCACAGGCACCGTTTGATCTGGATTTCACAACGGTCGACGTCGGGCTGACAGACGATGGACCCATCGTCTTCGAGGTTTCCGCATTCGGTGGTTTCAAGGGAGCACTCGAAGGCGCAACAATCGATGCAGCCAGCCTTTATGCGGCCCATGCGATCAAAAAGGTGCGTTCATGAGAGAGCCCTGCCTTCAGGAAGTGGTCGACGCACTTGCGCCTGACCGGGCAACCAAGGACGCTGATCCGGTCTGCTTGAGCGTGGGTGGGTTTGTGATCGAAGTGCGGTGTGTCTCCAGCACCTTGCTGGCCGAACTGCTGAGGTATTTTCAGCACGTCATTTCAGCTCCTTGCGAGCCCGACACCATTGTTCATGTTCTTGGCGATGCACAACTGCCTTTTCAGCTTGAATATGTTGATTGGGTGCGCGAGGCGAGCAAGCGCGGGCGCAAGGATGCCATCTGTGACCTGCCTGATGGCCGATTGATCCTCAAGGTTCGAACAGGTGTTCAGTTTTTGCAGTCGCCGGCCTGGGTTGTTGCTTTTGGACCAACTGAGCAAAATGCCAATCAAGTTATCAATTTCATCAACACTCAGATCCTGAACCGGTTTCAGCGCGAAGGCTGGCTGGCGTGCCATGCAGCGGCCGTCAAAACCAGCAACAAGGGCCTGGCCATTTCCGGTCTGTCCGGTGGCGGCAAATCAACCAGCATCCTCCGCCTGATGGAAATCGCAGATACGCACTACGTCACCAACGACCGATTGCTGGTTCGCAGAAACGGAAGTAAGACGGATGCACTCGGCATTCCCAAATTACCGCGCATCAATCCCGGGACCATCGTCACCAACGCCAGGCTCACCGGCCTCATCGACGAGGAACGGGAGGAAGAGCTTCGCAACCTGGAACCTGACGAGCTCTGGCACCTGGAAGAAAAATACGACCTCTTCATTGATGACATATACGGGCCGGGCCGCATTTCGCACGAAACGCATCTGACGGATTTCTGGGTCCTGAACTGGTCCCACGACAGCGTTGCGCAGACCGATATATCCAAAGTGGACTTGAAATCACGGCCGGATCTTTTGTCTGCCATCACCAAAAACCCGGGACCTTTTTATCAAAAATCGAATGGCGCTTTCTGGACCGACAGATCGGCTCTGGAAACGAGCGCTTACCTGGCAACGCTTTCAGACATTCGTGTTTGGGAAGTCTCTGGCCTCATCGACTTCGACGCATTGTTTGATGCTGGAATGGAATTGTTGGGAACCCCATCATGAACGACAAGTTCATCATCCTCTTGCGCCATGGCGCATATCGGCAAAAACCTGGAACGCCAAGCGCGCTGCAACCATTCGACCTGACCGAAACCGGAAAAGCGCAGGCCAAGGCAGCCGGTCTTGAACTTGCAAAACTCGCAAGAGCCGAGAGCTGGCAGCTTTCACCGCAAATCTTTTGCTCGCGCCAGCTGCGGTCCTGGCAGACAGCAACTCTGCTCGGCAAGACCATCTCGGAGACGACAGGCCGGACCTTTGAAATAACGGAAACAGAAGCGCTCGCTGAGAGATCGGTCGGAGCCCTTGCCAATCTCACCATTCCTGAAATCGAGCACGTGCTGATGGAAGATCCCCGCCATGAAGCACCGCCGGAAAACTGGAAATCGGACAGCCACTACAAACTGCCGGTTCAGGGAGCCGAGAGCCTGATGGAAGCTGGGGCGCGGGTGGCAGAGTTCCTGCAAAAACGCGTCGAGACAATGCCCCACGTGAGTGGGAAAACAGCCCAGATTTGTGTCGGTCACGGAGCAGCATTACGCCACGCGGCTCATCATCTGGGCATCCTTTCCTTTCCGAAAATCCGGAAAGTTAGCATGCATCATGCCAAGGCTGTGGTCTTGAGATACAGCCCAAATGCCGGCTGGAGCCATCACACCGGTACCTGGAAAGAACGCCAGGTTCTGGAACTCACAATGGACTGATTGGACCTCAGGCAAAGTATGATGACCAACAAAGCCGTTGCACAGATGCTACCTCCTATTGCTGCGAAAGATCTCAGCGATCTGGGAGTTCCAAACAGCTGCATTCCCTGGCCACTTTTCAGCGCAGGAAATGAGCAACACGTTCACGCACGAACCCCTGACCTGGTATCCAGTGTCGCCAAAGCCAACGCTCTGGGCTCCTGGGATTGGCCAGACAAACCCGTGATCTTCATTTCGGATTTGCACGCAGACGCCGAAGGCCTTCTCCGCTCGCTTGTTGCTGTGGGTGCAATTATACGCATTGGCAGTGGCCTGACGGACTTTGAGTTGACGTCTTTCGGCCGCAGCTGCCAGATCATCATTGGTGGGGATTGTATCGACAAGGGCCCGAGCAATCTCGATCTGCTCGACAGCCTTTCAGCACTGATGAAATCAGGTGCTGACGTGGTTCTTTTGGCGGGAAACCATGACCTGCGTCTTTATCTCGGCCTTGAATCGCTGACTGTAAAACGCGGCTCCCTCAACGCACATATGTTTGTGCGCATGGGCAAAAAGGTCATGCCTCTGCTTCGGGAAGTCTTCGACAGATATGTTGACCCGGACACCGTATTGGACGGTCTGCCGGACGAAAAGACCTGTCTTGATCTGATGGTACCCGGCAAGAAGTGGGCAAAACAGTTTCCGATAGCAGCTGCCAACTTTCTGAATGAAGCCGCTGTCAAAAAGGAAATGCGCCGGCTCAAGAAAAAGACAACCAGATTTTCCCAACATGCGGAACAGTACGGGTTCACCATGCGTCAGCTCTATTCGGCGGCGTTGGCGTGCAGGGAGCTCTTCATGAATTCCGAAGGGCAATACGCCTGGTTTTTTCAAAGCATGAAAGCTGTCCACCAGAGCGGGTCTTTGCTTTTTGTTCACGCCGGTGTCGATGACAGCATGGCCGCACTGATTTCAGTAAAGGGCATTGCGCACGTGAACCGACGTTTCAAGAAGGAAAGCCGAAAAGATCCTTTCGTTTTTTATTCTGGAACGATCGCCAATCTGGTGCGCACCAAATACCGCGAAGTCGATCATCCGCTGACAGCCCGAGGCGTAGAAGAGCTGCATCTGGCAGGCATCAAGATGCTGGTTCAAGGCCACGTCAATCGGCACAGTGGACAGGAACTGACGTCCAAAAACGGACTGCTGCACCTGGAAGCAGACGTTACGCTTGACCGGCACTCCAGAAGCGCTGAAGGCCTTGAAGGCATTGGCACCGGTGCGACGATCATTCATCCAAATGGCAATATTCTGGGTATCAGCCGCGACTATCCTCATGCCAAACTGTTCAATCCGGACCAAATTCTTCAACAACACGGACTGTTGCTATGATGGAACGTAAGGGCCGTTTCCGGCACCAGTCCCTTCAAGACAAGAAATCGATCCAGAAGCTGCTCGATGCCATCAAGCGCGGGATCGCCAAGGGAGAATTGGAGTTCGGGGACGACACCGGCGACATCACACTGGAGCCAGCCGGCCTCATGAACCTGCGCGTAACCGCGACTGTCGAAGGCGACCAGTCGCGCCTCGACTTGCGCATCACCTGGACCAACGAAAGCATCGACCAGAAAGAAAGCGGCAAGCTCAAGGTCAAAGGTGGATAGAAGGCTCCAAGTCCAATTGTCCGGCGCTCAGGCCAGGATCAACTGTCAGCCCTTTGCTGCAACTGAACATCAGAACCCGTGTTTTTTGACAACCAGTCCAGAAAGAACGCTTCGGCATCTTCAAGATTTTTCTTAGCCCTTTCAGAAAGCCCCTCTTTGACCTCGCCGAATTCCTGACCGGATATCCCGAGCACATAGGCGCGCGGTCTTGCGCCATAAAGCGTCTCGCAAAGCGCAAGCACTGTTTCAGGCCTCAGGCTGTGGCTGCCCAGAATTTCAGGTGCACCTGCTGCAATTTCCTGAAAGGAAAATGCCGTTTCACCGCCCATCTGCGCATCGGCGAACACCACCACATCATGGCTTGAAATCGTCAATGCATGTTCGGCTACCAATTGATAATCGGTATCGATTTCCAACTCGGAATGTGCCCGGTCTGCCAACCTTTGAGAGAAAGCCGGTCCGAGACCATCATCGCCGCGCCCCGGATTGCCATAGCCTATCAAGATCATCGCACTACCCCGCTCCGCGCGGTCGAACAAACTCTTGCCGGCCACACGGAACTTGCCTCTGATTGCTGATCCGGAAAAATGACCGGGAGTATTTCTTCATCGTTCATATGCATTGAGACCTGCGGTCAACCAGACCGCCTTCCGCATTGAACAACTCCACCTGAAGCGGCATTTGACCTAGTGCATGCGTCGCACATGACAGGCATGGATCATAAGCACGCACGGCGACCTCGACATGGTTCAAGAGACCTTCCGTGATCTGCTCCTTGCCTGATAGGTGTTTGATGGCAACGTCTTTTACCGCCCTGTTCATGCCTTCATTGTTGTGCGTGGTGGAAACGATCAGGTTGCAGTAAGTCACCTGGTCGTTCTCATCGACCTTGTAGTGGTGAATGAGATTGCCGCGCGGGGCTTCGATAACACCAATACCTTCTTCGCGCCTGTCCCCCTTGGCGATCAGATCCGTGCCTTGCAGATCCGGATCGTGCAGAAGTTCGCG
The DNA here is from genome assembly GCF_947499295.1 of uncultured Roseibium sp. Classification (GTDB taxonomy): domain Bacteria; phylum Pseudomonadota; class Alphaproteobacteria; order Rhizobiales; family Stappiaceae; genus Roseibium. The sequence continues at coordinate 47,618 of NZ_CANMNP010000017.1, read as the reverse complement.
GATCTTTTCGACGCAGTGGAGAACCTCGATCATTCGGGCCCAGTGATTGGCAAGCGTGGAGTTGTTCGGCGTTCCGCTCGTGACGGCCCTCAGTTCTTTGTGGGCAGCATCCGCCAATGGCGTGTCGATAAAACTTGCCGTGTTCATACGGGCAAGCGGGCCGACCCGGTACCAGCCGACATCCGGGCCCAGCTCCTTGATAAACGGGAACTTCATGTAGGACCAGGAGCGGACATCCTCAACGATCAGCTCGTGATATTTGGTGTAAGGCACCTGATCGAATATCTTATCTCCGGTCGAGCTCAGGGCGCGCAGACTGCCGTGATAAAGATCCAGGGCTCCGTCGCTTTCTCGCACAATCGACATGTAATTTGATGGGAAAGACCCGAACTCGGATACCAAGTCTTCGTTTTCAAGAGTGTAGTCGCGCGCAAGCTTCACCGCGTCCAGGCACCATTCAATCATCTCGTCGACATTCGACAAGAAATGGTCCCGTCTTTCGAGCGGCAGATTGCGATTGATACCGCCAGGAATGGCACCCGTGCCGTGTACCTTCTTTCCAGCCGTCGCTTCAATGATCTCCTGGCCGTATTTCCGCATCAGGACGGCCCGTTTTCCCAGTTCTGGCTGTTCTTTGAGAACCTCAAAAATGTTGCGCTTTTCCGCGGGAGCCCCGAAACCGAACAATAGATCGGGAGCTGCAAGATGAAAGAAATGCAGCACATGGCTCTGCATGACCTGTCCATAGTGCATGAGCCGGCGCATCTTTTCGCCCGTTGGGGTCAACTGGTCGACCCCGGCGATCATGTCCATAGCCTTTGCTGCGGCCAAATGGTGGCTGACCGGACAAATACCGCACAATCGCTGGACGATCACCGGCACTTCCCACATCAGGCGGCCACGGATGAACCGCTCAAATCCACGAAACTCGACAATGTGCAGCCGAGCTTCGTCAACCTCATTTTCCGCGTTGAGGTGGATGGTAACCTTCCCGTGTCCTTCAACGCGGGTGACAGGCGAGATTTCAATCATTCTGGGTTCAGTCATCTCGAATTTCCAGCCAACTCTGGTGGGTTGCATCTGTGCGCCGGAAGGCAGGTGGCACTTTCAGAAATGGGGTCACGGCAAGCCGTCAGTCGAACCTGATCATTTCGCGTTCAAAGCCGCGGAACTTTCCGGTCAGCAGTTTGAAGAGCGTGTCGAATATGACGTCGCCTGTCGGTGCACAGCCCGGGATCTGATAGTCGATCTCCACCACTTGGGAGCAGGGATAGACCTCATCGAGCAACAACGGCAAAGCGGGATCGTTCGGCACATTATGGGTTGTATTGCGGATGTATTTCCCGGTGATGTAGGCCTCGTCAAGGCACTCACGCAAAGGCGCATCGGAATGCATGATCGCGTTTCGCATCGCTGGAAGTCCGCCCATGATGGCACATTGCCCAAGCGCGATCAGGATGTCGCAATTCCGCCTGAAATCGTGCAGTACATGCACGTTTTCCTCGTTGCAGCATCCCCCTTCAATAATGCCGATGTCACAGCGCTCGGTGAACCGTTTCTTGTCCGTCAGCGGAGACCGATCGACGTCGACCAGTTTCATCAACTCGATCAGACGCTCGTCAATATCGAGGATCGCCATATGGCATCCAAAGCACCCGGCCAAGGACGCTGTCGCTATGCGGGCCTTGGGAAGTTCGCTCATTTGCGCTTCTCCTCGATCTCATGGCCGATCAATCCCTTGTCGAACTCACGCTCGCCGATCGGGACGGCAAAACCGACGCGTTTTCGGATGATGCACCCCACAGGACAGACTTCGCTCGACATCGCATGATCGGAAACTTGTGCATCCGTATCTGCAAGGTTCTCGCCATTCACGGCTACCCGGCGGTGAATGCCGCGCCCGACATAGCCAAAGACCCCTTTGCCATCGACATCCTGCGAGGCGCGAATACAACGGCCGCAAGAGATGCAGCGATTGGTGTCCAGCGCGATGTCGGGATGCGACGCGTCGAGCGCACGGCATGGCTCCAGATATGGAAACTTGGTGGCCTCGGTCATATCCAGCCGGTACGCCATTGCCTGCAATTCGCAATTGCCGCTGGCCTCGCAGATCGGGCACAGATGATTGCCTTCGTGGAAAAGCATCTCCACCAGATCGCGGCGCATTTTTGTGAGATGCGGGGTTTCGTTTTCGACCGCCTGACCAGGTGCAGCCGGCTGCGTGCACGCTGCAACACTCCGGCCTCCGGCCTTTACGGTGCAGACGCGGCAACTGCCTTGGTGTCGCAACCCCTCATGATCACACAAACGCGGGATATAGACACCTGCGGCGTCGGCAGCTTCCATGACGGTTTGCCCCGCATGGGCCTTGATCTCCACCCCATCGATTGTGAAGGTGAAGCCGGTTTCCTTCTCCGTGCCGCTCATTGGGTGAAATCCTTGTCGAAGATGTAGGAGCGGCGCTTGGCAATCTTGCGTGCGCCATCGATCGCCGACTGAATGTCGAACGTGTCGCGAATGCCATCCTTGCTCGGCTTGGAAACCGCCGCATAGACAAGCGGAAAATTCTTCAGTGTGGACAGGATCGGATTGGGCGACGTCATGCCAAGACCGCAGCGACTGGTCTCTATGATCGTTCCCGACAGATCCTTCAGGTAGTCAATGTCTTCCGGATTGGCGAGCCCCTTCTGAAACTTCTGGATCGCCTTCTGAAGGAAGACGTTACCGACCCGGCAAGGCGTGCAATAACCGCAACTCTCGTGAACGAAAAAGGACATGTAGTATTCAACGATTTCCAGAATGTTCCTTTGTCCGTTGAAAATGATGATTGCACCGCCAGTTGCCAGATCGTCGAAGGTCAGTTTGCGATGGAAACTGTCGCGACCAATCATGGTCCCGCTTGGCCCACCCACCTGAACGGCAGCTGCATCAGCGCCACCAACCATTTCAAGCAATTCCCAGACGGTGTGTCCGTAAGGCAGTTCGTATATTCCAGGGTTCAGACAGTCACCGCACACTGAAAAAAGCTTGGTTCCGTGCGATCCTTCAGTTCCCATTGCGTGAAACCACTTGGCGCCCTGGCCCAGGATACGCGCTGCATGGCAGAAAGTTTCAACATTGTTGACCACCGTCGGGTAACCCAGATACCCGCGGCTTACAGGGAATGGTGGACGTGTCTTTGGTTCGCCCGGCAGCCCTTCGCAGGAACTGATCAAGGCGCCTTCTTCACCGCAGATATAAGCCCCTGCACCAAGCTGCAAACGGATATCGAACTCAAAGCCTTTGACGCCGAGAATTTCTTTGCCAAGCAGACCCCGGCGTCGACGTTCCTCAAGGACCGTTTCCAACAATTCGCGCAGATAAACGTATTCTCCTCGCAGGTATAATATTCCCTCGCGCGCGCCAACTGCCCGCGCCGCTATGGTCATGCCTTCAATGAGAAGATGTGGGCGTTCCGTCAAAAGTACCCGGTCCTTGAAGGTTCCCGGCTCTCCTTCGTCGGCGTTACAAATCACAAAGTGCCTGTCGAGCTTTTCGCTTGCTGCAAAACGCCATTTCCTGCCTGTGGTGAAACCGGCACCGCCGCAACCGCGTAGTCCGCTTTCTTCAACCGCATTGATAATCTGGCTCGGCCTCATGCCAACAGCATTGTTGAGGCCTGCCTCTTCCGGCACGGGCCCAAGCAATACCGCCCCGGCATGCCGAACGTTGTTTTCAACCATCCGCACTGCCCGCTCGTGCGGTGACAGTTCGTTAAAACGGTCGCTGACAAGGCTTTCTGGCGATTGACCTGCCATCAGCGCCTCTGCGGCGGCGCGGGCTGTCTCCGGTGTCAGGCTGGTCAGCATGACATTGTTCACCATGGCCGCCGGCGCTTGATCGCACATGCCTATGCAAGGTGTCGTTTCGAGTGAAAACGCGCCGTCGGCGGATGTGTCGCCGACCTTGATGCCAAGAACCTCTTCAAATGCGGCCACAACATCTTTCAGACCACAGAAGCGGTCGACAATGTCGTCGCACAACCGGATCGTCACCCGTCCTTTCGGAGTCAACGAAAAGAAGGAATAGAAACTCGCAACCCCTTCAACTTCAATGCGCGTGAGATCGGTTTGCGATGCAATCGCATCCATGGTTGCGGGGGCAATACTGCGATAGCGGTCCTGAACGTCGTACAGAATGTCGAGCATTCGATGCTTGTCGTTGCCGAACCTGTCGCATATGGCTGCAATTTCCGCCTGCGGAACAGGAGCCACATTGCAGGATGAAGCAGTGAGGCCGTTGGCGCCGGTGCCATTTCGACCATTGTTCATGGTGAGCTCCCTCGTGATCCGTTCAGGTTCGTTTCCGGCTGGTAAATCGAATTGAACGAACTGCCGCTCGCACGGAATGGTCGCCAAATGGGCGCGTTCAATCGCCAGAACTCCCGATACCTCTACGCTCCCAAAGATGCAGAGAAACGTCTTTGAGCCAGATCAAGATGCACGGAATAGGTGCAGGAAATGCCCTGCAATCGTGGCACAAGCACAATCACAACAGCAAAGCCTCGTAGTGCGAGCGTCCCGGCAGGTTCCGTCAATATGGAAAATGGACGGCAGCAATTTGATCCGCAGACCCAGACGCGCAACGTCGGAGAAGCCTCCGAGCCAACCGGCACGGAACCTTCGCGGTCGCACGGTCTGCGGACATCTTAACCTCAGCTACGATATCAACGTCGCGCGATGAGCCAGTGCTTGCTCGATTGTGTGACGGAAGCGTGCAGCAACCGCCGTATATCCTTCGTCCGTACCGTGTATCTCGTCGTTCCAGTCCGAAACTTCGGGCATGGCACCACGGCAATCGACCAGCCAGACGCCTGTGTTCAACGGGTTTGCCGAAAGTCCGGCCAACATGCCGTAAAGCTCATCCACCAGGTATTTGATCAGATTCCGCCGCAAGGACTGACTGGCAATACCGCGCCTGTCGAGCGGGTCTCCCAACCACTGGTTCTTGTCCGCATATTTGGGATTACGCCGGTCCTTGCCCCCCGTCGGATGGTGCGGATAGGGAAATGCATAATCATAACCGTGAATAACGATCGGCAGATTTCGAAATCCGGGATCCGCTCTGATGTCGGAAATAACCTTTCGGTAGGCCGTTTTCAGAAAGGTCAGCTTGTCTTTCAGAACCGCGTGGTCAATGTGCCCGGCAATGTCTCCGGGATTGCCATTGAACGGCCGGATCAGATCGTAGAGCACGGGTTCACCGGTATCCGGATCGGCTCCGATAATGTCGTTGCCCGCAGCCGAAAACAGGAAAGCGTCAACATGATCGCGCATCTTCCCAAGCGAGCTCATATATTCACGGTGTGCTTTTTTCTCCGGTCCATAGACCATGTTCTCAGCCGTATCACCGGCAGCTCCGACCGAATAAATCAGAAAGTGCCTGTTGAGCTGATCAATCACGTCTTTGATCAAGACAGGGAACTGGAACCAGCTGTCACCTTCAGAAACCAGAACCGGACGGTTTTCACCCGCGTTCAACCGTCTTCTAAACTGGCTCTGCCGACGCCATCTGGCCAGGCGATTGGCTGTGCCCATCGCGTTTTCAAGTTCCTGAAGGTCCGGATCCAGCTCAACTTTTTCAGGATCCGGAGCCAGCACAAGATCGAAGCCGCCCTGGTTTTTCACAACGACCGAATACTTGAGTATCTCCTCTGACTGTTCTGCAAACGCATCCGGATCCAAAGCCGGTTCTTTCAACAAAAGTCCCAAATACTCCTGATAGGAAATTTTCGCCGCAGTCATGCTCAAAGCCTCCCTAATTGAAATCAAAAAACCAAAAGAAATTATTCTACTTATTCTAGCATGACCTTACGTTATACAATCAATTTTCTGCGTGCAACCTTACCTCAATGAGAACTGAAAACTTCTATCGTCAACTGGACGCGCATTCTTAAAAGTGCCGGCCGAGACATTCAGGACGACAACCCAAAGAGCCCGGACCATCAAATGATCCGGGCTCTTTGGATTTAGCGTGGCAAAAGGTCCTGCGAATTACCTTAAGGGTCTTTGACCGAATGTGTTGATCGCTTCCAGACGCTCAAGATTGACGATCGTCGACAACATGAGGCGGTCATGGGTCCAATCAGGCGGTTTCTGAATGGACAGCGCCGTCAGGAATACGACAGCGACCACCGGCAAAACGGCGAGCCCCAGCACACCCCAGTGCGGCCGCACCTGTTTCGTGTCAAGCAAAGCCTCCACGCGCCGGCGCAGTTTCTGCGACGGGGAACGCCTCAGAACCTTGTCCTGAACTTCGATCAATGCAACCGCTGCGATGTCGCCAGTCACACGCTTTGCAGCTTGCTCCTGGCGCTTTTTGAGGCCCGCCTGTGCGGCGCGCAGAAGGCACATGCAGTAGGCCATCACGTCGATACGCTTGTCCTCGGTGACCTTCTGATCGCAAGCCAGTTCGCGCAGACGCTCAACTTCAGATTTCCAGACATAGAAGAACGGATTCCAGAAGAAGAACGGTCGAAGCGTTTCAAGGGCAATTTCCCAGGTGACGTCGCCTTGCCTCACGTGCTGAAGCTCGTGCCGCATCACCAGTTTCAGATCCTCTGGCTGGGTCAGAAGTTCAGACGGTATGACAATGTAGTGGCGCCTCAGCCCTCTTGCGGAAAATGGCACCAGCGCCCAGTCGGACAACAGCAGCTGAACACGACCCGAACGACGCCACTCGTGGCAGTTGGACAGAAACTCTGACAATCGGACAAAGCTCGAAATCAACCGCAGTCCGAAATAGGTGAAACCGGCAAGCAACAGGACAGCGATCGTGCCGCCAATGCCAGGCGAGAAGCTCAGTATGCCTTCGCTGATCTGTCCACGCATGCCTAGAATGGCCTGAAAATCCTGAGCAGGCATGTCAATGCCGCCACGAATGTACTGGGCAACCACCATGTCCGACAGATTGACGCTCGCCGCAGCCGGGACCATCTGAAGCGTTCCCAGGTAGTGATAAAGCGCCGCCGCTGCCGGAGACAGAATGAGAACGGCGAACAAGCCGTTCAGAAGTGCGAGTTGAAGATTGTAGGCAAGCTTGATGCCTGTGCGTGCCATCACCAGTTTTACGACCATCCAGATCAGTGCGGTCACAGCCAGCGTGACATTCAAGTCGATGTAAACATCGAGCATCATGTTAAGTAGCGTCATCTGTCCTCCTCCTGTCCAGTAACGCTCTAATTTCTTCCAGGTCGTCCTCCGAAAACTCGTATTCATCGACAAGCCGGGCTACAAGCGAGGCCGGCGTGCCGTCAAACAGTTTTTCTGACAGATTTCGGATGGAACGAGACTGGTAGGCGTCCTTGGTCAGCACGGGGGAATAGATAAATGTCTTGCCTTCTTTTCGGCTGTCCACGAACCCTTTCTCATCCAGGATCCGCATGATGGTGGCACAGGACGTATAGGCGAGCTTTCTCTCCGACGGCAGACAATCCAGAATGTCGCGCACGGAGCCTTCGCCGATCTTCCAGAGTTCGGTCATGAACTCCAGTTCGACTTCGGTCAAAAACTCGTTGCTTTTACGCTTTCTCATTATGGTCCTGCGCCTATCGCGGAATGGATGTGACTCACAGTGCCTATTCTTGCATCAATCTTTCGCAAATTACTATACTTTTAGTCGATCAAAGATCTTCGCCATGCCCGATACTTTACCGGGCATGGCGATTGTTTAGACCTTCCAGAAGCAGAACACACACCAGGCAAGACTAAGTCCCAACGCCCCCCAGAGCGGGTATCCGATGAGGCCGAGCCATGCCAGGAATATGTAGGCAGCTCCAAGCAGCGTGATGAAAAGGCGATCACCGCGTGTCGTGGTGAGCCCCAGCACCCCCTGGCGCGCGTCACCACCCGGGTACCGGATCTCCAGGAACGTCAGAAAACCGACTGCTGAAAAGATACCGACAAACAACAGGGCAGTCGGCCAGGTCCAGGCCATCCAACCAAGCATTACACCCTCCCCAGGGCAAAGCCCTTGGCAATGTAGTTGCGGACAAAGTAGATGACGATGGCGCCGGGAATGATAGTCAGGGTCCCGGCGGCCGCAAGAAGCCCGAGTTCATAACCGGCGGAGGAAGCGGTTCGGGTCATCACAGCGGCAATCGGCTTGGCTTCAACGGCTGTCAGGGTCTTGGAAAGCAGCATTTCCACCCAGGAGAACATGAAGCAGAAGAATGCGGCCACCCCGACGCCGGACTTGATCGCCGGCAGGAATATCGTCGCGAAGAACCGCGGGAACGAATAGCCGTCGACATAAGCGGTCTCGTCGAGTTCTTTCGGGACACCGCTCATGAAACCTTCCAGGATCCAGACAGCCAGCGGGATGTTGAACAGGCAATGCGCCAGGGCAACAGCGATGTGGGTATCGAACAGACCGACAGCGGAATAAAGCTGAAAAAACGGCAATGCGAAAACCGCGGCAGGCGCCATCCGGTTGGTCAACAGCCAGAAGAAGAGCTGCTTGTCGCCAACGAAGGAATAGCGCGAGAACGCATAGGCCGCAGGCAAGGCCACCAGAACGGAGATCACCGTGTTCAACGTGACGTAAATGATCGAGTTGATGTAGCCCCAATACCAGGTCGGATCCGTGAAGATCTCGATGTAGTTGGCGAGCGTCCAGGTCTGCGGGAACAGGGTGAACCCGGCCAGGATTTCATTGGTCGTTTTGAAACTCATCGCGACGAGCCAGTAGATCGGCAGCATCAGGAAGAGGATGTAAAGCGCGGGAACCAGGCTTTTCATGCGCATGTTGGTTCTCCTCAGGACTTGTTATCGTTCAGCGTCATCAACGTGTAGAACAGCCAGGAGGCGAACAACGTGATGGCGAAGTAGATGAGCGACATGGCAGCTGCGGGACCGAGGTCGAACTGACCGAGAGCGATTTTCACAAGATCGATCGACAGCAATGTCGTTGAGTTGCCCGGCCCACCACCTGTGAGAACGAACGGTTCTGTGTAGATGTTGAAACTGTCCATGAAACGCAGCAGCACCGCGATGGTCAGCACCGTTTTCATCTTCGGCAGCTGAATGAACCGGAAGACCGCCCAGTTGGACGCGCCGTCGATTTCGGCGGCCTGATAGTAGGCGTTCGGAATGGAGACCAGACCGGCATAGGCCAGAAGCACCACCAGCGACGTCCAGTGCCAGACATCCATGACAATGATCGTTACCCAGGCGGCCACCGGGTCCTGGGTCATGTCGTAGGAGATGCCAAGGACGTGGTTCATCGTATATCCGAGCAGACCGATATCGGGCAGCGTGAAAATGTTCCACATGGCGCCGACAACGTTCCAAGGGATCAGCATTGGCAAAGCCATCGTGACCAGACAGAACGGAACCCATGGCCCTTTCTTCGGCATGGCGAGCGCAATTGCGATGCCAAGCGGAACCTCGATGATGAGGATCATGAAGGTGAAGAAGAACTGCCGGCCGAGTGCATTGTGAAAGCGTTCGGACTTCAGAACCTGTTCGAACCAGTCGAGCCCCTGCCAGAAGAACAGGTTGTCGCCGAAGGTTTCCTGGACCGAGTAATTCACCACGGTCATCATGGGAATGAGCGCGTTGAACGCGACCAGGAAAAGAACGGGCGTGACAAACAGCCAGGCACGTTGGTTTTGAGTTTTCATCAGGCACCCTCCCCCGGGCTGCTCGCCAGCCAGCCATCCTTGTAGAGGCGGGTCTGAGATTGTTTGAAGTCAAGCATCACCGCATCACCTGTGCTCGGAGCTTCGCCTTCCAGGATTGCGTGGACCCGGCTGTCATGGGCAACGGCTTCCACCACCTTGTGGCGACCGATATCCGCGACCTTGCGGACCTGGGCGGCAAGACCCGGCCCGTCCTTGGAAACAGACACGAATTCCGGACGAATACCGACCTCTGCCCTGCCGTCGCCGGTGCCCGTGACCGGGCCCTCAAGATTGATCTGCTCACCACCGAAGAATGCTCCGCCGTCCTTGACGTCGCATGGCAACACATTCATGCCGGGTGAACCGATAAAGTGGCCGACAAAGGTGTGTGCCGGACGCTCAAAGAGTTCCACCGGGGTTCCGATCTGCACGACTTCACCATCCTGCATGACCACGACCTGATCGGCAAAGGTCAGAGCCTCTGTCTGATCGTGCGTCACATAGATCATCGTCGCCTTGACCCGCTGATGCAGCTCCTTCAGTTTGGAGCGCAACTTCCATTTCAGATGCGGGTCGATCACGGTCAGCGGTTCATCGAACATGACGACATTGACGTCCTCCCGCACCAGACCACGGCCCATGGAGATCTTTTGCTTGTTGTCGGGCGAAAGGTTTGACGCCCGTGTTCCAAGCATCTCCGTGACTTCCAGCATTTCCGCGATCCCGGTCACGCGGCGTTTGACGATATCTTCGTCACGCCCCCGGTTGCGCAATGGAAATGCCAGATTGTCGTAGACTGTCATCGTGTCGTAGATGACCGGAAACTGAAACACCTGCGCAATGTTGCGTTTTGCGGGCGGCAACGCCGTCACGTCCTGATCATCGAAAAGCACTTGCCCGTCAGAAGGGATGAGCAGGCCTGAAATGATGTTGAGCAACGTGGACTTGCCACAACCGGACGGGCCAAGAAGTGCATAGGCACCACCATCTTCCCACGTCAGGTCGATTTTCTTCAGAGCGTAATCCTCATCGCCAGTCGGGTTGGGATTGTAGCTGTGCCGCAAATTGGAGAGTTTGATCTGTGCCATGAATTCCTCTCCTCAAGCCGCCAGATCGCCGTCAGGCGAAAAGAAGAAGCAATGGCTCGGGTCCAGATAAAACGTATGGACCTCGCCGACGAAATAGGGATGTACGCCGTGCGACAACGACACCCAGGATTGTCCGTGCATGTCGAAGTGGGCGCTGCTTTCCGATCCGCTGAGTTCAGTGACCTGAACATGCCCATCGAGACGGACGCTGTGCCTGTCGCTCTCCACCGGCAACACATGGTTCGGGCGAATGGCGAGCGTATATGGCCCATCCGGAAGACCGGCTGCCCCTCCGGACGCGGTCCAACGAATATCATCGTTCAAAATGATCGTGCCGTCCTGTTTTGTGACCGGCGCTGTGTTGATCGGCGGGTTGGAGAACACCTTGGCGGACTCAAGATCCTTGGGCTTGCGGTATATTTCCGCGGTCGAACCGAATTGAACCACATTGCCATCGCTCATCAGAGCCGTGTTGCCGCCAAGAAGAAGTGCTTCTTCGGGTTCCGACGTGGCATAGACCACGACGGCACCACGCCCGGCAAAAAGCTCAGGCAGCTGATCGCGCAGTTCTTCACGAAGCTTGTAGTCAAGGTTCGCAAGAGGTTCGTCCAGGAAAACAGCATCGCTTTCCTTCACGATCGCCCGCGCCAGCGCGGTGCGCTGTTGCTGACCGCCAGAAAGCTCATGAGGTTTGCGTTTGAGGTAAGGATTCAGTTTCAGCAGCGCCGCTGCTTCTTCCACCCGCCCTTCGATTTCCGACTTTGCAACACCCGATACTTTCAACGGGGAAGCAATGTTGTCGAAGACCGACATATGCGGATAGTTGACGAAAAACTGATGAACCAGGCTGATGTTGCGCTTTTGCGCAGACAGGCGGGATACGTCCTTGCCATTCAGGATGATCTGCCCGGAGGCCAGGCTGTCGAGCCCGGCCATCAGCTTGATCAGCGAGGTTTTCCCGGAACCTGTTTCTCCGAGGAGAACGTTGAAGTGGCCTGGGAGCAAGGTCAGGCTCGTTTCCTTGACATGCGTGATGCTGGCAACGCGCTTGCTGACGTTTTTGAGTTCTAGTGACATGAATAATTGCACCTGCGTCCGGACTGGACTTACCTGCGGCAATCAGTTGCCGCTGCCATCGCTATCGGATCGGTGAAGGACCGGGGCCGCGCCCCGGTCCAGCTTGGTGAGAGACTAAGCTCTCGGCTTAGTTCTGCGACCAGCGGGCAACCAGCTCGTCATAGTTGACGGTTTCGCCCTGCGGCTTCTCGTTGTCGAGCTTGGCCTTCGGAGCACCCGGCTTGGACAGCCACTCGTTCGGATCAGACTCTTCGTTGAGACGCGGACCGCAACCACCGTAGACGTTGGCGCGTTCGTCAGCCTGCTGCATGCGGGCCATGACGATGTCCATTTCTTCTGCCAGTCGGTCCATCGCTTCCTGCGGTGTAAAGGCACCGGAGTTCACGTCACCGATCTGCTGCCACCAGATCTGGGCCAGCTTCGGATAGTCCGGAACGTTGACGCCGGTCGGAGACCAGGCCACGCGATCCGGAGACCGGTAGAACTCGACCAGACCGCCGAGCTTCGGAGCCCGCTCGGTGAAGGACTCATGGTTGACGGTACTGTCGCGGATGAACGTCAGACCAACGTGGCTCTTCTTGGTGTCAACCGTTTTGGAAACCACGAACTGAGCGTAAAGCCAGGCGGCCTTTGCACGATCTTCCGGTGTGGAGTTCAGGATTGTCCAAGACCCCACATCCTGGTAGCCGACCTTCTGGCCTTCTTCCCAATAAGGACCGTGCGGGCTTGGAGCCATGCGCCACAGCGGCGTGCCTTCGTCATCAACGGTGTTGTTGCCTTCGGACTTCGGCTTCACCATGTCGGCGGTGAACGCCGTGTACCAGAAGATCTGCTGGGCAACGTTGCCCTGGCTCAAGGCCGGCAGTGACTGGTAGAAGTCGAAGCTGGCAGCGCCAGGAGGCGCATAGTTGCGCAGCCATTCGTCCCACTTGCGGATCGCATAGACAGCAGCCGGACCGTTGGCAGCACCACCGCGAGACACGGATGCACCCACCGGGTTACATGTGCCTTCTTCCATGCGGATGCCCCATTCGTCGACCGGGATACCGTTCGGCTCACCCTTGTCGCCTGCACCAGCCATGGAAAGCCAGGCATCGGTCATACGCCAACCGAGATCGGGTGCGCGCTTGCCGTAGTCCATGTGACCATAGATCTGAACGCCGTCGACTTCCTTGACGTCTTTGGAGAAGAACTCCGCAATGTCCTCATAGGCAGACCAGTTGACTGGTACGCCGAGATCATAGCCGTACTTTTCCTTGAAGGCCTTCTGCAGGTCTTCACGGTCAAACCAGTCCTTGCGGAACCAGTAAAGGTTCGCGAACTGCTGGTCGGGCAGCTGGTAGAGGTCGCCATCCGGGCCCGTGGTGAACTGGGTGCCCATGAAGTCATCCAGGTCAAGCCCCGGGTTGGTGACATCCTTGGCTGAGCCGTTCATCCAATCCGTCAGGTTGTACGCCAACTGAAGGCGTGAATGAGTGCCGATCAGATCGGAATCGTTGACATAAGCGTCATAGAGGTTCCGGCCCGTCTGCATTTGGGTCTGAACAGCCTGGACCACTTCACCCTCGCCGAGGATCTGATGGTTCACCTTGATGCCGGTGATTTCTTCAAAGGCCTTTGTCAGAACTTCCGACTCGTAAGAGTGTGTCGGAATACCTTCAGACAGAACATTGATTTCCATGCCGTTGAAAGGCTCGGCCGCTTTGATGAACCACTGCATCTCTGCAAGTTGCTCGTCTTTCGACAGAACTGAAGGCTGGAATTCCTGGTCGATCCACTTTTTGGCCGCTGCTTCATCGGCAAAAGCGGACCCTGCTCCCGCAAGCACAGCACCTGCTGCGACTGCGGAGAGTAGATACTTACGCATCTTGATCTCCTCCCATGAGAAAATTTTCGCCGTGTTTATCCGGCTGGACATACTTGGACACACCGTCGCCACGTTGTCAAACTAATTTTTTAGTAGATTTTCATGGGATCTAGAGATCGATACAAGATACTGAAATATATATCTTTTTTAAGCTCATTCCGAACAAGAGCATGCCCGGATCCATCTCATTTTACCGCGAGAGCGACATGCAGTGTGGCACAAATTTGTCGGTAAATGGAGTCAAAAACAAGGTTTCGGTTCTTTCATTTGAATACACAAGCACCTTCAAATTACGCTCATTTTGCAGTGCAAACGAAAAAATTTGAAAACTCTTGTGCTGCTTTATGGATGCACGGTCGATAGTATCGGAACAATCAGCCACCGATTTGCATCGCATGGTTTGCTCCCGATACCGCACCACCTATCTTCTGTTTTAGGAGTTGCGCAAAAAAAGACCTTCCAAACCCAGCCGCGACAGGACCCGAGGCGATATCTTGACACACATACCAACCGACACCCCCGTCCTGGTGACCGGCGCGTCCGGCTATGTCGCCGGCTGGCTCGTGAAGGAGCTGCTTGAAGCCGGCGTAACGGTGCATGCCGCCGTCCGGGATCCAGATGATGCCGAAAAGCTTGCACACCTGACGGCACTCGCAGCGAATTCTCCCGGACGGATCAGGTTCTTCGGGACAGACTTGCTGAGCCAAGGGTCCTATCAGCGGGCCATGGAAGGATGCTCAGTGGTGTTTCACACCGCATCGCCTTTCACGGTGTCTGTCAGGAACCCACAAAAAGAGCTCATCGACCCGGCAGTCAAAGGAACGCAAAATGTCCTTAGGACCGCGCACGAAACACCAAGCGTGAGCCGTGTCGTGGTTACCAGTTCCTGCGCGGCCATCTACACGGACGCCATCGACTGCGAAAAAGCCCCGGGCGGTGTTTTGACCGAAGCGATATGGAACACCACAGCTTCGTTGTCTCATCAGCCTTACAGCTATTCCAAGACACTTGCTGAAAGGGAAGCCTGGAAGCTCGCGCAAGCGCAAGACCGGTACAAACTGGTTGCCGTCAATCCGTCACTCGTCATCGGCCCGTCCCTTGCCAAGAAGCCGACGTCTGAAAGTTTCAACATCGTCCGTCAAATGGGCGATGGGACGATGAAACCGGGTGCACCAAAACTCGGGATCGGCGTCGTTGACGTCCGCGACCTCGCCAAAGCACATGTCGCAGCCGGGTTTCGATCAGACGCAGAGGGCCGTCATATCATCTCGGGTCACAACACCAACATTCTTGAACTCGGTAAGGCGCTGATCCCGAAATTTGGCAACAGCTACCCTGTCCCGCGCAACTCATTGCCGAAATGGATGGTCTGGCTGATTGGTCCGGTTATCAATGACATCTCGAGGAAGTTCATCGCCAACAATGTCAACGTCAAATGGCGGGCGGACAACTCGAAGAGCAAATCGGCACTTGGTGTTACCTATCGCCCCATGCGCGCGTCCATGGAAGACATGTTCCAGCAGATGATCGACGCAGGTGCGTTCAAGAAATAGTGCATCCAATGGCAAATTGCAGTTCCACGGGCCGTGGTCAAACGCCCAGGTGCCTGTCTGCAACTTCCCGATCAAGTGCGTCAAAAGCACCTGACCAGACATCTTTGCCACGCTCCACTATCACCGCCCGGTCCGCAATCCTTGCCAGCTCCTTGAGCGACTTGTCGATGATCAGGATCGAGACACCCGTTCGATTCTTGAGGGCTTCGATCGCCGTCCAGATTTCCTGACGGACGACCGGGGCAAGGCCTTCCGTTGCCTCGTCAAGCACAAGCAGTCTCGGGTTGGTCATCAGTGCCCGGCCGATGGCAAGCATCTGTTGCTCACCTCCCGAAAGAGACGCTGCCTGTTGCCGGCGACGTTCAGCCAACCTCGGAAACAGATCGGTCACCTTGGCAAAGTCCCATTCGCCTTTGCGGCTGGCTGCAACAAGGTTTTCCTCAACGCTCAGTCCGGAAAAACATCTCCGACCTTCTGGAACAAGCCCGACACCCAGCCGCGCAATCTTGTGACTGGGCAGCCCGTTGATGCGGTTTCCGGCAAACCGGATATCACCCTGCGCCGGCAACATGCCACAGATTGTCTTCACCGTAGTGGACTTGCCCATGCCGTTTCGCCCCATGAGCGCCACAGCTTCACCTTCGCTCACATCAAGCGAGACACCAAACAGGGCCTGGATAGGGCCATAGGAGGCTTCTATCTGTTCAAGGGAAAGGACCGATGTCATGCCTCGTCCCCCAAATAGGCTTCACGGACACCAGGATCGGACCGAATTTCTTCAACCGTACCGCTGGCAATGATGCTGCCATAGACCAGAACACTGATGCGATCGGCCAGCGCAAAGACAGCGTCCATGTCATGCTCAACGAGCAGGATAGGAGCTTCAGCGCGCAGGGTGTCGAGAAAACCGGTCATGCGTTTCGACCCTTCCGCACCCAGACCTGCCATGGGCTCGTCCATCACAAAGGCCTTGGGCGCAAGTGTCAGCGCGATGGCGACCTCAAGTTGCCTGCGCTGACCATGACTGAGATCAGCCGTACGCTTTTCAGCCACATCCTCAAGACCGACCCGCTCCAGTGCTATATGAGCCGTTTCCAGCAGGTCCCTGTCCGTCAGCACCGGCTGGAACAGCCGGAAGGCCTTGCCGCTCGCACCGACACATCCAAGAACGACATTTTCCAGAACCGTGTCTTCCATCGCCAATGCCGAAACCTGAAAGGTACGTGCAAGGCCCGCCTTTGACCGTGCGTCGACAGGCTTTTGGGTAACGTCCTCGTCCAGAAGATAAATGCTGCCGAAGTCCGGTCGCACCGTTCCGCAGATCTGATGAATGAGCGTGGATTTGCCGGCACCGTTCGGCCCGATCACGGCGTGAACTTCACCTTTTCGCAGCGTCAGAGAGATGTTCTTGCTGACCTCCAGAGCCCCGTAGTTTTTGCATAGCCCCCTGGTTTCCAGAACCACATCATCCATGAGCAGTCCTCCGGCCACTGACGGCCCCGATGATCCCGCCCTTGACGAAAAGCACCACAAGCAGAAGCAGGACACCCAGGTAGATATGCCAATAATCCGACAGGTCCCCCAGTACATGCTCAAGCATCACATAGACGATAGCGCCGACGACCGGACCATATAGCCTGCCGACGCCGCCAAGGATTACCAGGATCATGATCTCGCCGGACATCTGCCAGGAGAACATGGCCGGGCTGACGAACCGGTTCAGATCTGCAAAAAGCGCGCCCGCAAGCCCGGTAATGGCACCTGAGATAACGAAAGCTGCAAGGCGCAGTCGAAACGGCATCATCCCGACAGCCTGAACGCGCTGTTCGGACTGACGCGCAGCGTTCAAGGCAAGGCCGAAAGGTGAGCGTGCGAGGAGCGACGCGAACAAAAGCACCAGCATCAAAAGACCGAAACAAAGTCCGTAGAACTGAATAGGTGCCAACGTGTTGAGGCCGGGGAAACCGTTTCGAAGATAGATCGAGACGCCATCTTCCCCGCCATAAGCGCTCCAGCTGATCGAGAAGAAAAAGAACATCTGCCCGAAAGCCAGGGTGATCATGATGAAATAGGCCCCGGATGTCCTGAGTGACAGCAGGCCGATCACAAAGGCCGCAAGAGATGACATCACCACAGCCACAAGCCAGATGATCGGCATGGACTTGGTGCCCTCGATCACGAATGGCCATTCGACAAATGGTGTGTAGGTCTGGGCGTGATACGCCAAGATTCCCATGGCATAGCCGCCAAGGCCGAAGAACACTGCATGCCCGAGACTGATCAACCCGCCGAGACCAAGTGCAATATTAAGTCCGACTGCTGCCATAGCCAGAATAACCGCGCGCGTCGCCAGCGTGATGGTAAAGGGCTCGTCCGCGAAAAAAGCCCAAAGCGGCACCAGCACAAGGCCGGCGACGATCAGCATATTTAAACCGTTTTCCCGGGTCATACGCGCGCTCCGAAAAGACCCGTCGGTTTCAGGATCAGGACGGCAGCCATCAGGATGTAGATCGCCATGGAAGCCAGCGAGGCACCGACGGATGTGGCGACCGCCGGTTCCATGAACAGTTTCATCACTTCGGGCAGAAAAATTCCGCCGAGCGTATTGGTGAGCCCAACAAGAAGCGCCCCAACGAGAGCACCTTTGATGGACCCGATCCCGCCGATCACGATAACGACGAATGCCAGGATCAGCACCGGTTCGCCCATGCCCACCTGGACGGACTGAATGGCTCCCACAAGCGCACCCGCCAGTCCGGCCAGCGCCGCACCAAGGGCAAAAACGATTGTGTAGAGGCGGCCAATATCGACGCCGAGCGCAGCAATCATTTCGCGGTCATTTTCGCCCGCACGGATCTGAATGCCGATGCGCGTTCGCGAAATCAGCAAAAACAGCCCAAGCGCAACCATCAACCCGACAGCAATCAGCGTCAGTCGATAAAAAGGGTATTCGATACCCCCCGGCAGTGTGACCGGGCCGGACAAGGCATCTGGAACATCAAGAAACAGCGGAAAGGAACCGAACAGCCACCGCGTCCCTTCTGAAAAAATCAGGATCAAGGCAAAAGTGGCCAGCACCTGGTCCAGATGGTCTTTTCCGTAAAGCCGCCGAATGACCAGAATCTCGACCAGTGCTCCCGCGATGGCCGCTCCGGCGAGTGCCGCCACCAGCGCCAGCACGAAGGAACCGGTGGCTCCCGCAACAGCTGCCGCGCAAAAAGCGCCGATCATGTAAAGCGAACCATGCGCAAGGTTGATAAGCCCCATCACACCGAAAATCAGTGTCAGACCGGCAGCCATTAAAAACAGCATGACACCGAACTGCAGGCCGTTCAGAACCTGCTCTATGAGCAATAACAGTGACATGAAAATCCCGATAGAACGGCCGGCGCAATCCGCGCGCCGGCCAGAGTTGAATTCGGTTACATCTTACACTCGGCCGCATAAGCATCGGCACGGTCAGTCATGGCAGTGGCAATGATCTTGTTGGTGTAGACATCACCTTCCTTGATCACTTCGCGGACAAAAATATCCTGCACGGGATGATGGTTCGGTCCGAACTCGAAGTCGCCCCGGGTCGAGCTGAAGTCGGCTGCTAAAAGCGCAGCACGGAAGGCATCCGCATCGTTTACGTCTGCTGAACCCATTGCGGACAAAAGCAGATTTGCCGTATCGAAACCCTGGGAAGCGTAGAGCGACGGCAACCTGCCATATTCGGCCTGGAAGCTCTCAACAAAAGCCTTGTTGGTTTCGTTGTCGATGTCCTTGTTCCATTGGCTGGTGTTCTTCACACCCAGTGCAGCATCGCCAACGGCTTGAAGAATACCCTGATCAAACGAGAAGGCCGGCCCGACGACCGGCAGGTCGACGCCGCTGTCGGCATATTGTTTGAGGAAGGAAATGCCCATTCCACCAGGCAGGAAGAAAAAGACACTGTCCGCATCAGAAGCGCGGATCTGCGCAAGTTCTGCTGCATAGTCGGTCTGGCCAAGCTTGGTGTAGATCTCGCCGGCAAGCTCACCATCGTAAAAACGCTTGTAACCGGTCAAGGCGTCCTTGCCCGCCGGATAGTTCGGCGCAAGAATGAAGCTCTTCTTGTAGCCGGTTTCCTTGGCATACGCGCCGGCAGCTTCGTGCAGGTTGTCGTTCTGCCAGGCCACATTGAAATAGTTCGGATGGCAGCCCTTGCCGGCAAGCGCGGATGGACCCGCATTGGGCGACAAGTAGAATTTTCCTTGTGCGGTGACCGCAGGCACCACCGCCATCGCAAGGTTCGACCAGATAATCCCGGTCAACACGTCGACCTTTTCCGACTGAACAAGCTTGTCAGCAAGCTGTACGGCGATATCCGGTTTGCGCTGGTCGTCTTCAATGATGACTTCGATATTCTCGTTGCCGGCCTGTTTGACCGCCAGCATGAAACCATCGCGCACATCAATGCCAAGACCTGCGCCTCCTCCTGAAAGCGTGGTGATCATGCCGACTTTTAAAGGTTCGGCATTCGCAGACACCACACCGAGTGCCAGCGCGGCACTCGCTGCAAGGCTAAAGAATTTCATCTGTCTCTCCTGTTGGTTCCAGTGTTCCCGATTTCTGGATGGGCTATTGTTGTTGTCGCCCTTTACTCAAACAGACTGGTGTTTTTTCGCAAGGCCGATAGCGTCGTAATAAAGCACCTTTCGGACCGTATGTTCCACATATTGCACGCGATTTTCTGTTTTCGCGAAGCATTTGAGCCCACATGTCCGGGTTCATCTGATCGCAAACCTTGCCTGACACGCAATTGAAGCCTAGTCAGACAGAAAATAAATTTCAAGTATGAAATATTAAACCTTAAAGAAGATTGTCCCTCGAAGTTGAGCTCTGTTTGCGAACAGGCCGACGATCCGGCTCAAATCAGCCGCCACGTTCCCTTTTTCAGACCGCGCATCTGTCATCCTGAACAAGCGTTGCGTTTGCAGGGTTTCATCAAGATCGAGAAATGAAGGGAAAACTGTTGCGCTCAGTGCAAAACTCTTTGTTGCTTCAGAGGCCTCCAAGGCGTGGAAACACTGGAACTGTCTCTCGGTCAATCACGAACGATGGTGTAAGATACAGTGACCTTTTTCGTCTGGAAGTGCAGGATTTTGATCATGCGAACTGCGTATTTGAGAATTGCACTCGCAAATATCGCGGTACTTGTTTCCGGTGTGCTCGGCCTTGCTCACGCAGGAACTTCAGAAGTTATTACAATCAAGCCTTACGGTCAGGACGATCAGCGATATCGCTACGCTCAAATTCTCCTGGAAATGTCCCTTGAGAAAGCCGGACAAACCGCTCGCGTTCGACAAATGGACACGGAGCTCTCCCGGGACAGGTTACTGCCAGAGCTGATCGACGGCGAAATTATTCACGTTGTTGCAGAGGCCCCGAAGCCGGGCTGGGAAGAAAACCTTCTGACAATCAGAATTCCCATAAGAAAGGGAATACAAGGCCATCGGCTGTTCCTCATCAACAAACAGGATCAACCCGCGATCTCGCAGGTTGAAACACTTGAAGACCTTCGCGCTTTTCCGACAGGTTCGGGCACGCAGTGGTCAACACGCCGGGTCATGGAAGACGCAGGTTTTCAGGTTGTCACGGCACCCGAATACAAGACACTCTTCGATATGCTGAAACTCCAGCGCTTCACGACATTCGGCCGCGGACTCAATGAAATTTTTCAGGAACAACAGGTCTTCAGCAAGACCAACCCCAACCTGGTCATTGAAGAAACGCTCTGTCTGTTCATTCCCTTGCCAACCTACTTTTTTGTCAGCCCCAAACATCCCGAGCTCGCTCAACAGATCGAAGCGGGACTGAGACAGATGATCTCGGACGGTAGTTTCGACAAGCACTTTCTGGATTTTCACGGAAACGATATTGCGCTGGCAAAACTGGAAAGCAGGAAGATTTTTTCAATCGCCAATCCGAACCTCAGCCCATTGACCCCGCTCGATGACAAATCGCTATGGCTCGACCCGCGCAATCTGAGTGGCAAAGGATCTGATTCAGACAGCTGATCGTAATCGGCCGGACACCCATGGTCAGGTGGCAACACTTTTATCTGCCTACAGTTTGACGTGGTACGGGGCGCAGAACTGTGAAACGCTAGCGCGACCTACAAGCTCGTCCTGACCAGGGTCCGTTCATGTCAATCAAAGCAAGCATTTATCATCTTACCCATTACCGATATGACCGTCCGGTCACGTTGAGCCCTCAGATCATTCGCCTAAGACCTGCTCCTCACAGCCGTACCAGGGTGCTTTCTCATTCGCTGAAAGTTTCCCCAGCCGATCATTTCGTCAATCATCAGCAAGATCCCTACGGCAACTGGCTAGCCCGATTTGTGTTTCCCGAGCCCGTTCGTGAATTCAAGATTGAGGTGGACCTTGTCGCGGACATGACCGTCTACAATCCTTTTGATTTCTTCGTTGAAGAACGTGCGGAGGAATGGCCGTTCGACTATCCCGAAGAGCTTCGCGAAGATCTCCTGATCTACACGCGCCCCGATCCGGCAGGTCCGCGTTTGGCGGAATTCTTGGCGTCCATACCGAGAGAAAAAGAACGCACGGTCGATTTTGTCGTCGGGCTGAACGCGCGGGTTTCAGAAGAGGTCGGATATGTCATCCGAATGGAACCGGGCGTTCAAACACCTGAAGAGACATTCAACAAAGGTACGGGCTCATGCCGGGATTCAAGTTGGCTTCTGGTTCAGACCTTGCGCCACCTTGGCTTTGCCGCCCGCTTTGTTTCAGGATATCTCATTCAGTTGAAGCCGGATCTGGAGGCCCTCGACGGGCCATCGGGAACGGATCATGATTTCACCGACCTTCACGCCTGGACTGAAGTCTACCTGCCCGGTGCCGGCTGGATCGGACTGGACCCGACATCCGGGCTTTTGACAGGCGAAAGCCACATCCCGCTTGCTGCAACGCCACACTATACGAATGCAGCGCCGATCGTCGGCATGGCCAGCGATGCGAATGTCGACTTTGCCTTCGACATGAAGATCGCGCGGGTTGCCGAACATCCGCGCATTACAAAACCCTTTTCAGACGAAGCCTGGAACGCCCTCAACACTCTGGGAGAAGATGTCGATCGTATCCTCAAACAGGAGGACGTTCGCCTGACAATGGGCGGCGAACCCACATTTGTCTCAATCGACGATTTTGAATCCGACGAATGGAACACGGACGCGGTCGGTCCGGCCAAACGCGACCGGGCTGATGTTCTGATCCGCCGCCTGCGCGAACGGTTTGCCCCGGGCGGATTTCTTCACTACGGACAGGGCAAATGGTACCCGGGTGAAACGCTCCCCCGCTGGACGTTTTCCCTCTACTGGCGGCGAGACGAGAAGCCGATCTGGCATAACCCTGAGCTGATCGCCGACGAAGGTCAGGAGACCGGCGCAGATGCGGGAAAAGCTGAAGCATTGATGCAGCGGATTGCGGAAAGTCTGGAAATCGAACCCAGCTATGTTGTTCCCGCATTTGAAGACCCGGCTGTCTGGCTGGTCAAGGAAGCTGGCCTTCCCGTAAATGTCACCACGGACAACTCGGAACTGGAAGACGCAGAGGCGCGCCATCGCATCGCGCGCGTGTTTGACCGAGGCCTGGCAACGCCGTCCGGTTACGTTCTTCCCGTACAGCGCTGGCAATCGAAAGCGGCAGGGAACGGGTGGCGCTCAGAACGCTGGAACCTCAGGCGTGACGCCCTGTTCCTCGTTCCGGGTGACAGTCCGGTCGGGTATCGAATTCCACTTGAATCCCTGCCTCATGTTCCCCCGGCCCAATATCCGTACACAAACATCATGGACCCGACGTTGCCACGGGAGCCCTTGCCCGACTTTCCTGTCGGAAAGCGGGGTGACAGACCTCAGGGGGTTGCGCATTTCACGGCAGGTGGTGCACAGCAGGACCGTCGCGAGCAGCAACTGACAAATGACGAGTTGGGCGAGGCCGCCGTGCGGACGGCACTGTCGGTAGAGCCGCGCGACGGCAGGCTCTGCGTCTTCATGCCACCGGTCGAACGTCTTGAGGACTACCTGGAACTTGTCTCGGCGGCGGAAACTGCGGCTAGCGACATGAATTTGCCAGTTCACATCGAGGGCTACCCCCCTCCAACCGACCCCCGCATGAATGTCATCCGCGTTGCCCCAGACCCGGGCGTCGTGGAAGTGAATATTCATCCGGCCACGAGCTGGAAGGACTGCGTCGCCATAACCGAAGGCGTTTATGATGACGCCCGCCAGTCTCGCCTTGGCGCTGAAAAATTCATGATCGACGGCAAACACACCGGCACCGGTGGAGGCAATCACGTTGTTGTCGGCGGCGCAACGCCGCTGGACAGCCCTTTCCTGAGGCGCCCGGATCTGCTGCGCAGCCTGATCTTGCACTGGCAAAGACGGCCGAGCCTGTCTTATTTGTTTTCCGGCCTGTTCATCGGCCCGACTTCGCAGGCACCCCGGGTCGACGAAGCTCGTCACGACGGCTTGTATGAACTGGAAGTGGCCCTGTCACAGATCCACAGCCCGGACGAGGGTGCCGCACCTTTCCCATGGCTGGTTGACAGGTTGTTGCGAAACCTTCTTGTCGACGTCACCGGCAACACGCACAGAGCCGAGATATGCATCGACAAACTCTATTCGCCGGATGGTCCGACCGGACGTCTTGGACTGGTGGAGTTTCGCGGGTTCGAAATGCCGCCCGACCCGCGAATGAGCCTTGCGCAGCAGTTGCTTCTGCGCGCCCTGATAGCCCGCCTCTGGCAGCATCCCTTGTCAGGCAATCTGACCCGTTGGGGAACAGCTCTGCACGATCGGTTCATGCTGCCGCACTATGTCTGGACTGATTTCCTTGAAGTCCTGAAGGACCTGGAACATCACGGATTTCCGATGCGGCCCGAATGGTTCGAGGCACAGGCTGAATTCCGCTTTCCATTCTGTGGTGAAATCGAGGTGGAAGGCGTGCATCTTGAGTTAAGACAGGCCCTGGAACCCTGGCACGTGCTCGGCGAGACAGGCGCGATTGGCGGGACAGTCAGATACACTGACAGTTCGACCGAGCGTCTGCAGGTCAAGTTGACGACCAGTGACCCGGACCGTTACACCGTGACATGCAATCGCCGGATGATGCCGCTGCAAAAAACGGAAACGAATGGCGTTTCCGTCGCAGGTGTACGCTACAAGGCCTGGCAGCCTTCCATGGCCCTGCATCCGGTGCATCCCGTTGATGCGCCCCTGACATTCGACATCTTCGATACCTGGAGCGGACGCGCTCTGGGCGGCTGCGTTTATCACGTCGCACATCCAGGCGGGCGCAACTACGATACGTTCCCGGTCAACGGCAACGAGGCCGAGGCGAGACGGCTGTCCCGCTTCGAAGCTCATGGCCACACACCAGGTCTGTATGTGCCAACAGTCGAGCATCCACATCCGGAGTTTCCGTTGACCCTAGACCTGCGCAGGCCTCAAAATGTATAAGGGCGATCCGCGTTCATCGAAAAGTGCTTGAATACGGATAGGGTTATGTCAGCGGGCCGAATGTCGGCTTCGGCTCAGGAACACGTAGATGAGTCTTGACGAAAACGCAGAGATTGGAGCGCCTGGATATGCCTTGTTGAAGGCATACCGGCCCTTTCCGGGCGTTTCGGATGAGCTTTTGAACCCTCAAGGAAACGTCCGTCCCGTCTGGCGGCCCTTCTTAAACCATCTGTCTTCGCTCACATCGGAAGAGATCAGCGACCGCTTTGCCAGGGGTAACCAGTATCTGAATGATGCCGGGGTCTATTTCCGTCAATACGGCCAGGAAGGCGCCAATGAGCGGGAATGGCCGCTCAGCCATATTCCTGTCGTCATAAGCGAAGACGATTGGCAAGTGATTGCCGAAGGCCTCGTGCAGCGGGCGGAACTCCTGGAGCAGGTGGTCGCAGATCTCTATGGCGATAACCGACTTGTCAGCGAAGGCTTCCTGCCCGCCAATCTTATTGCCAAAAGCCCGGAATGGCAGCGCCCTCTTGTCGGGATCAAGCCCAGCTCGGGACACTTCCTGCATTTTCTATCCTTTGAAATCGGGCGCGGTCCGGACGGCACCTGGTGGGTACTATCCGATCGTGCGCAGGCCCCCTCAGGAGCCGGATTCGCGCTGGAAAATCGTGTCGCGACCGGCAGGGTATTCAACGAATTCTTTGCCAAGGCCAACGTCCATCGACTGGCAGGCTTTTTCAGGCGGTTCAGAGACCATTTGGTGGACTTGCGCGATGAAAGCGACAGTCGGGTTTCGATCCTTACGCCGGGCCCATTGAACGATACGTATTTCGAACATGCCTATATTGCCAGATACCTCGGTTTCATGCTGTTGGAAGGCGAAGATCTCACGGTTGAAAACGAACGCCTGATGGTAAGAACCGTCGCGGGTCTCAGACCGGTTAGTGTTCTTTGGCGCAGATTGGACGCGGCCTGGTCCGATCCGATGGAGCTGAACGAAAACTCCCATATCGGAACACCAGGTCTGGTCGAAGCCGTCCGTCGCGGCTCCGTCACAATGGTCAATGCACTCGGCACAGGCATTTTGGAAACCAGGGCTCTGCTCGCTTTTTTGCCGCGTGTCAGCAAGCACCTACTGGGCGAGACCCTGAAACTGCCGAATGTCGCGACCTGGTGGTGCGGCGAAGCGGCGACACGCTCTTATGTGAAAGAGCATGCTGACAGTATGATGTTCAGCCCAGCACTTTCAACGGCTCTGCCCTTTGCGTCTGCGCAGACCGATTTTATCGGCAAAGACTTCCACAAGTTCCACCAGGGAATGCTCGAGACCTGGATCGACAATAAGAGCGACACGCTGATTGCCCAGGAAGCCGTCACGCTTTCCACGACCCCTGCCTACTTCGAAGAGCAACTTGTACCCAGGCCGATGAGCCTGCGCGTTTTTCTGGCAAGAACCGCGAAGGGCTGGGAGGTCATGAGCGGAGGCTTTGCCCGCATAGGCCGGACGGAAGATGCCAGCGCGATTGCCATGCAAGCCGGCGGCTCAACGGCGGATGTCTGGATCGTTGGCGGCAAAAAGCCTGCGAAAGACACTTTGCTGCACCAGACTGAATCACCCTATTTCAAATCTCAACCAGGGGCGTTGCCATCGCGGGCGGCCGACAATCTGTTCTGGTTGGGCCGTTATGTGGAACGGGCTGAAGGTGCGGTCCGCCTTCTGCGTGCCTATCATGCGCGATTGATGGAAACGGCCGATCCCGATGCCCCACTGGTCTCCCAGACAGCGGACTATCTGAAAAAAATAGGCGTTGCATCTGAAGATCCGGTACCAGACGCGCTGATCGCAATGCTGCAATCGGCCGTCTCAAGTGCCGGCAAGGTCCGCGACCGTTTCTCGGTCGATGGATGGCTCGCCTTGAACGATCTGTCCCAAACCGCAAACGGTGCCAAGCGCGCGATGCGCCACAATAGCGATATCCCACGCGCTATGGGTCTGCTTCTGCGAAAGATCACCGGATTTTCCGGCCTCGTCCATGAAAATATGTACCGCTTCACGGGTTGGAGGTTCCTGAGCATAGGCAGGGCACTTGAACGCGCTCATCGGATGACGGACCTCCTGTCCGTTTTCACCGAACCGGATGCTCCGGAAGGCTCATTGGAACTGCTGTTGGAGGTCGGCGACAGCGCAATGTCGATGAGCCGCCGCTACGCGGTGTCGCTCAGCAAGGCGACGGTGCTGGATCTTTTGGCGATGGACGGGAAGAACCCGAGAGCGGTGCTTTATCAACTTACGGACATAAAAGACCACATAGACGACCTGCCTGGCGAGACGGAGCACGGGCACCTGTCCGATCTTGCCCGCTCGGTACTGCAGATTCACACCAGTCTTGCCATTGCGACGCCCGAAACGCTAAATCCGGCAGTGCTTAGCGAGCTGCGTGACCAGATTTCTTACCTCTCCGTGGAACTGACTGATGCCTATATCCGTTAGCATCGGGGCATTGCACAAAACTCCTTCCAAGTGAGGTCAAGCGTGCTCTACGATGTCGCCCTGGAAATCACTTATGACTACGCCAGTCCGGCAAATTCGGGTCGTCATGCGCTGCGCTTGATGCCCGCGACGATCCCCGGCGAACAAAGACTGATCTCCGGCCAGATTCAATTGGCCCCAGGTCCCACGGAGCGTCACGATCGCACCGACTTCTACGGCAATGCGGTCACCGACGTGGCTTACCGCAAGACCCATAGCGAACTGACCTTCAAGCTCAGGGCGCGGATCGACCGCACCGCCTTTGCCGAGCAATTTGATATCTCTCCACCACTATACAATCTCGACAGAGAACTGGTGGCGATTCAGTCTCTCCAACCAGAGGCCCCTGTACATTTCACGTCAACCTCTCCGCGATTGCCGCTGGATCCGGTCTTTGCGGCTTATGCTGAAGCGCATGCGAACCCGAACATGAGCGCAATTGCTGCGGTTGAAGCCATTGGCAAAGCATTGCACAGGGAAATGCGCTTCGATGCGGACGCGACCACCGTGGACACTCCGGCTCTTGAAGCCTTCGAGCGTCGGCACGGTGTTTGCCAGGACTATTCACATATCATGATCGCCTGCCTCAGGAGCATCGGCATTCCGGCAGGATATGTCAGCGGGTTTTTGAGAACGATCCCGCCGGAAGGCCAGCCCCGCCTTGAAGGCGCTGATGCGATGCATGCATGGGTGCGGGCATGGTGCGGAATTGAGGTCGGCTGGATCGAGTACGATCCCACCAATGCAACACGTGTGGGTCAGGATCATATCGTTGTCGCCAGAGGACGCGACTACGGTGATGCCGCGCCGGTCAAGGGTGTGCTGCGTACAGCCGGGTCGCAAACGACCGATCACAAGGTGGATGTCATCCCGCGCTGAAACTTCAAAACATGAAGCCGGAGTAAACACAGCGCGATAATCGAAAGATATCCCCCAAAGAGCGCCTGGCGCCTGTTCCAATGTCACGGGTTTTGATAAAGTCTGTTCAGCGACCATTGGGCCGGGAGCTGCATGATGCGTGCATTGATCTGTGCAATTGCCTTTCTCGTTTTATCTATCGGCAACGTACAGGCCGACTATGATCAGTCGAAAGACTGGTTTAATTCCCTCAGTCGAAACGAGCGCATTCGCCTGCAGTTCCTGTTGGTTTTTACTGGAGACTACGCGGCCATTGTCGACGGTGCCTTTGGCCCCAAGACCTATGGCGCGCTTATGGAATTTCAAAGAAACCGGGAATTTCGCCGGGACGGGGTCCTGGACACCGAGGAACTACAAATTCTTCACCGGGATGGACTGGATCTGGTCAAACGCGTCGGCTTCAGAACCCGGAACGATCCGACCGCTGGTATCACACTCGGCATTCCCGCCAGTTTGTTCGGGCCTCCCAAGAAATCCGAGCGCGGTCACCTCTGGCGCGCTTTTGACGACAGCATCGAATTGGAGACGCTGCGCGTTGACGGTCAAAAATCCGACTATGAAGCCCTCTATCGGCGCCTGACCTCGACAGACGATGGCAGGGAGATTGAAAGCAAGCAGTTCCGCAATGACTTCTTTGTCGTGTCGGGCACCCAAAACGGGCGCGACTTTTACCTACGCATGATGAGAACCGGTGCGGACAGCCGCGGCTTCTCGCTTTTCTGGCAGCCCAAACATGCGGTGTTCATGGATCGGGTCGCCGTTGCAATGTCCAATAGCCTGACTTTCTACGACCGCTCGGCGACTGGCCGGATGGATGCGGTGACTTCAGCTCCTGCCATTGACAACGCACCGGATGCCGAAAAACGGTTGGGTGAACTGGCAGCTGGAAACAAAACTGCGACAACAGGCGAAACCGGTTCGTCGACCGGTTCGGGCTTTTTTATCTCGCCCGATGGGCACGTGGGAACAAATGCCCATGTCGTCGGCAACTGCGACAATCTTGAGGTCGCAGGATACGGCGCAGCAGCAATGGTTGCTTCCGACACGACCAATGACCTTGCAATCATTCAGCTCGACAGCAAAAAAGCCGACCACTTTGCTCAGTTCCGGGCCAGGCAGCCTATCGTTCGTGGCGAGGAGGTGTTTGTTCTGGGGTATCCGTTCGCGCAGATCCTGGACAACAATTTGAACTTCACCTACGGCATCGTCTCTTCGCTTGCCGGTGTTCAGGGCGACATCCGCCACTTCATGGTGTCCGCGCCCGTACAGCCGGGGAACTCCGGCGGACCGGTTCTCGATCGGACGGGATCCGTCATCGGAACCGTGCTCTCACGGCTAGACAAGTTGAAGACTCTCAGGGTCGCAGGCGACCTTCCGGAAAATATCAATTTCGCCATTCGCGGCCGCTTGATGGCCGAGTTCATGGAAAACCTTGGCCTTGCGCCGTCTTACAACACCATGACCAGCATCATGACCCCGACCGCAATAGACCAGGAAGCTGCCCGCTACACGGTTCAGATCCTGTGCAGGAACTGAAACTCCGGCTCTACCGACAGCCTCAATCCTCAAGCAGTGTCACAGGCCTCGCCGAAGCTGATCGAGTTAACGAACAGCCTGATCCTTGTTGTCGAAAAAATGCATCCGGCTCTCATCGAAACGAAGGCCGACACGGGAGCCTTCTTCCACCTGATCGCTTCCACTGATCCGCACCAGAACAGTCTCAAGCCCGTCAAGCGCCACATAGAGGAAGGTGTCGGCACCGAGATATTCAGCAACTTCAACCGTACCTGTGCAGTGCCCTTCATCGGTCGCAACGATGCTCATATGTTCCGGGCGGATGCCAAGTTTGACAGGTCTCTGGGGCTTGCCCTGATGCGGGTAGTGTCCCCCTCCGTGGCCTTGAAGCGAGAACTGATCTCCTTCGACTGAACATGGCAGCACATTCATTTTCGGCGAGCCGATAAACTGGGCCACGAACAGATTGTCCGGGCGTTCATAAAGTTCGCGCGGCGAACCCACCTGTTCGATACGTCCGGCTTGCAAAACAACGATCTTGTCCGCCAGCGTCATGGCTTCGACCTGATCATGCGTCACATAGATCATCGTGGTGCCGAGGCTCTTGTGAAGCCTTGCGACCTCGAAACGCATTTCGACCCGCAGTGCTGCGTCAAGGTTGGAGAGCGGTTCATCAAAGAGGAACGCGCTCGGTTCACGCACGATGGCACGGCCAATGGCAACGCGCTGACGCTGGCCACCGGAAAGCGCCTTTGGCCGGCGATCAAGATATTCGTCGAGCTTGAGCACATCGGCCGCAGCATTGACCTTTTTATCGATTTCGTCCTTGGGCAGTCCTGCCGTTTTCAGACCGAAACCGACGTTCTCCCGCACCGACATATGCGGATAGAGCGCATAGGACTGGAACACCATGGACAGGCCACGGCCGGACGGAGGCAGCGCAGTGACGTCCTTGCCGTCAATCTCTATGTCTCCCCGGCTGGTTTCCTCCAGTCCGGAGATCAACCGCAGCAATGTCGATTTACCGCAGCCGGACGGACCGACAAAAATCACGAATTCACCGTCCTGGATATCCAGATCGATACCCTTGATGACCTGAAGACTGCCGAACCACTTTTCGACCTTGTTGAGCTGGATCGCTCCCATGACATTAAACCCCGCTCGTTAAGCTGCCTGTTTTTGGTGTGAGGGCGACGCCCAGGTAAGCCAGATGGCCGCCGTCCATGAGAAGGTCCCTCCTCCGGCACCGGCACCGTTTTCCGGGCTGAAATACTCGGCAAAACCGCCTGTCGCGATCAGGTCGGCAGTGTCCTGACGCAACCTGCCGGCGCGCTCACTGTCACCTGCCTCCGCAAACCCTCTTGCGATCATGTAGTTGATCATGGCCCAGACCGGGCCGCGCCAATATCGCAACGGCTCATAGGTCCTGTGGTCGGGATCGTAGGATGGCATCAGATAGCGGACTTTCGAGGCGATACGATCGAAATGGCCCTGAAGCGACGTCAACGTCGCTTGATCCGCAAGGCCCGCGTACGGAGCAAGGAAGGACGCACTGGAAATGCCGTCGGTTTGCCGTCCGGTTCGTTCGTTGAGGGCCACATGAGCCTTCAGTTCTTCGTTCCAGAGCGTTTTGGCTCCAGCTTCCATCTTGAGAATCCAGCCCCGGATCTCTTCAGCGTCGGCATCCAAACCGAGTCTTTCCGCCAGGATCAGGAGATCACGGTTGGCACGCAGGAAAATAAAGGTCACGCCGGGATCTGCCACAAAGAAGGGACAGGTTTCGGCAACTTTCTGAGGGTCCCATCCCACATTCCGGCAGGCCGCCATGATGCTCAGGTAGCGATCATAGTCTTCCTTGTGCGGACGCATCGCCGGATCCACGTGGGATGTGTCCTTGCGCTCGTAAGGTCCAATATCCTTGACCTCGACCGCACGCAACGCTTCGTCCCAATCCGGCAGGTTGTCACGGCCCGACTCCCAGGGATGGATGACCGCGAGAACGCCGAGGTTCTTGGGATCCCGATAAGCAAGATACCAGCGATGCCAGTTCATCAGTTGCGGCATCAGCTTTGCTGCCCGTTCGAGAGCCTTGCCTGAGCCATCCGCATCAACCAGATCTTTGATCACGGTCGCGGCGACCGGCGGCTGAGAGTGCCCGGAACTCGGGATCGGTCCGCCGTCGGTTCCCCAGACAGATGGACCGGGGAAGTAACTCGGATCGTCCTTTCGGAACAGGATGTGCGGAACCATGCCGTCACGCCATTGTCCCTCGAACAGCATTTCGATTTCGCGCCAAGCGCGGCTTTGATCGAAAGTGGCAAAGCCCAGCGCAACAAAGACGGAGTCCCAGTTCCATTGATAGGGGTAGAGCCCCTTGGTCGGGATTGTATAACCGCCCTGATCATTCTCAATCAGGATAGTCCGGGCAGCTTTGTCTAGATCTGCGTTTGACACAGGTAACTCCTATGGGCCTCTCACGAGCCCTTTTGAATATTCCACTAACCCTTCACACTGCCGGCCGTAAGGCCCTGCACGAGGAAGCGTTCGAACCAGAGGAAGATAAACAGAACCGGCACGGTCGCGATAACAGCGCCCGCCATCAGGTGTTGGCGTGGCACCTCTGACGAATTCAGAGAGACCACCCCACGAGACAGGGTGAAGATGTCCGGATCATCCAGGAACATGAATGCAAAGAGGAATTCATTCCAGGCAATCATGAAGACGTAGAGCGACACGGACGCCAACGCCGGCAATGAAAGCGGCAGGGTGATTTTCAGGATCACGCCAATCCGCGAAAGACCATCCATGAGACCGGCTTCTTCAAGTTCGGACGGCAACCCGCGAAAGTAACCCTGCAGCATATATAGTGCGACCGGGATGGTTGTTGCCGGATAGACGATCAGAAGTCCGGTCAACGTGTTGCGAAGACCAAGCTGCGAAAAGACTGCATAGAGCGGGATCACGAGAACGATCGCCGGGACCATGTATATGAGCAGCACGGATCGCGCGAGGAATGCCTGGCCCGGGAACCGGAGCCTTGAGACCGCATACGCCCCAGGCACGGAGAAAGCGAGGGTCAGAACCACCGTCGCAATCGACACGAAGGTCGACACCAGCAAGTAACGGCCAAAGTTGAACTCTGTGAACAGTTCCACATAGGAGCGGAACAGACCGTAAAGACCTTGCGAAAAGTCGATGGACAGATCGAGCGGATTGGCGAGCAAGGTCTGCTGACTTTTCAGAGACGTCATCACCATCACATAAAACGGCAGAGCGACGACGATGGTGAATAGCACGAAGCCGATACCCTTGGCGATGCATATGTAGACAACCTCACGCTCGTAGCGGGTCATCGCACCGAGGGATGCGCCGGAGAGCGACAAATGGTTGGCACTGGTGACACCAAAGATGAAGGCGATCAGTGCAAGACCCTGCCACACGGGCTCCTTGTTGAGCGGAAGCCCGAAGGGCGCCGCAAAAGTCGCAGCCATCAGCACAAGAAAGAGAACCGAAGCGGACAGCGCCCAGGCCGGAAGACCACCAGCTGCCGTTGAAGACTGCCGCCACACAAAGATGAGTGAACTCAACGACCCGGCAACAGCAGCGGCGGTTGCCTGTGGCAGAGCCACTTCGCCGGTGATCAGCGTCAGTGTCACACCGATCACCACCATTGCGGTCACGCCCCAGATCAGGCCTGTAATGGCCGTGAGCAATACACTTCCCGGTCTCATAGGCCTTCCTCCTTCGGTGAGAAGCGGATGAACAAGGTGGCAAAGGTGACAAGCACCACAAAGACGACCACCGCAACGGCAGCACCTGCCCCGAGATTGGAGAGCGCGAAACCTTGTTCATAGACATCGACCGTCAAAGTCCGCGTACCCGCGTTGCCGCCGGTCAGCAGGAAAATGTCGTCGAACTTGTTGAACGTCCAAATGAAACGCAGCAGGAACAGGACGGACAAAATGCCCATCAGTTGCGGCAAAGAAAGGTACCAGAACTGCTGCAGTGGTGTGGCGCCATCCATCTCGGCGGCTTCATACATGTCCGTATTGATCGACTGCATGCGCGCAAGAATGAACAGGAACGACAGTGGAAAATACCGCCAGGCCTCGAATGCGATCACGGTTGTCAGAGCCAGCGGGAACTCCATCTGGATGCCGAATATCGAGTATTCGATCGCGCGCTGGCCGAAGAAATTGATCGGGTCGGAGACAACGCCCATCTTCGTTAGAAGCGCGTTGACGGTCCCCGAGAATGGGTCGAACAGCACCACCCATGTAAAGGCAACGGCGATCACTGGTGAAACATACGGAAAGAGAAACAGGCCGCGCATGAAACCGCGCCCGACAAACACCGTATTGAGCAATTGTGCTGCGAAGAGACCAAGCACAAGCGCACCGCCAGTGCCGAAAATCGTGTAGTAGAACGTCACCCGGAGAACCGACCAGAATTCATCGGCGCTGAAAATTCTTTGGAAGTTTTCGAACGTGAAATCGAAATTGGTGAGCACGTTGTTGGCGTCACCGGATACTTCAGGCTCGCTCGCACGCTCCGGACGATTGGCTGACAGGAAAGCCTCGGTGACCGTTCCCTCTAGGCGAAGCCGTTCGCTCCAGCCAGGTTCAACCGTGCCAATGGTGCAAGTCAAAGCACGCCCATCGAGTGCGCAAACATCCGGCACGACAGCGACATTGAACCCGGCCGGCACCTGATCCTTCACGACAACATTCCGGATTTCCTCGGTCCGGGACGAATTCCGGAGCCTGTATTCCAGCGTTGCTTCGTCACCGTCTGCCGCGGGGCGACCGCGGACACGCTCGTTGACGAGGACGGTCGGGGGCCTCAGATCGGCAAGCTGGACAGGTTTCACACTTATCCAGAAATTGGCCAGAAGAGGACCGGCAACAATCATCAGGATGATGGCAAAAGTCGGTGCCAACATCAGATAGGCCAGCCACATTTCGCGGCGCTGCATGGGTCCGATCACTTTTGGGGGACCTGAAGAAACAGACTGTTGGTCAGTTGCGCTCATCGTTCCAGCTCAGCTTTCGGCTATGCGTGCGTCCCGCAGGACGCAGGCGTCCGGGCAGATCTCCTCCGGCCCTCCCGCACACAGTCGTGCGGGAGGTGGGAGGTGGACCGGGCAATCCAGGACGGCAATGTCCGGTCCCATGCGGTTGTCGATGGGGCCCCGCCACCAGGCGTGGCGGGTGTTCAGTTACTGGACTTTCGCCAGTTCTTCATTGAGTTTGGCAACCGTTGCGGCCGCGTCGCGCTCATCGTCGATATACTCGCGCACCAGACGGTTGATCACCTGGCTGTTGATGATCTTGGATGCAAGCGACAGCTGGCCTTCCGTGACACCCCAACGGCTGGCGGTGTCCAGACCCGAGACGATTGTTTGGATTGTTTCTGCGTCATACAGATCGGTCAGGGGCGCCTTGCGATCGACACCAACAGGCAATTTGGACCAGCCATCGACGAAAGCCGTTGCGTTGTCCTTGTTACCGCGGCGAACCGGGAACTTGCCTTCCGGTGCAATCGACAGTGTCGACATGTAGCCATCGTCCATGGAGAACTCGATGAACTGCATCGCAGCTTCCGTGTCGGCATCGTTGGTGATGCCGAAGTAGCGGACATCGCCCCACGCTGCGCCGTCCGGATTGGACGGACCGCTCAACGTGGTCACGATACCGGTCTTCGATGCCAACTCACTGGAGGTCGGGTCATCGGTGATGGTCGGCGGCGCGCTGTCGCGAAGACCGGCCAGTTCATCCAGGATGAATGGAGACCAGATGATCATCGCTGCTTTGCCGGCAAAATACAGTTCGCGCGACTGCTTCCAGAACAAATCGCCTGGGGGCGAGGCCTTCGCGATCGCCTTGTAGAAATCAAGCGCTTCAATGGTCTTCTTCTCATCAAGCGGCTTGAAGCCTTCGTTGTTCACCGGATTGACGCCATTTGCCAGAAGCACATGCTCCAGCACCTGGCTCATGAAGTTCTCATCAATCTTGGTCGCGGCAACGAACGCAAACATTTCCGGCGGATTGTGCAGCTTCTCAACGGCTGCCAGAATGCTCTCGTAGCTGTCGGGAGCTGCAAGGCCATTCGCGTCGAAGAGGTCCTTGCGGTAGACCACCATCTGGGTCCAGCCATCGACCGGAACAGATGCGATCCCGCCATCGACGGCTGCCATGGCAACAGCGCCTGGTGCAAAGGTATCCTTACCGAGCGTTTCAACCACTTCGGTGGCAGCTTCCGTGTCCAGAATACCGGCTTCCGCCCAGGGAAGAGCATATTGCAGCGTGTGATAGATCACGTCCGGCAAATCGCCTGCAGCAAAGGCAGCTGTTGCGCGGGTACCCAGTTCGGATTCCGAAACCGGAATGACATCGACTTCAATACCCGTTTTTTCCTTGAAGGCAGCCGCCAGCTCTTCCTGCTTGGCCAGTCTTTCCGGCTGCTCTTCCGTCGTCCAGAAACGCAGAGTGTCAGCCTGGGCCGTTGTCAACCCGAGTGCGAGCACACCCGCGATGGTCGAGGCCAGGAATTTAGTCCTCCCAAACATTCTCATTCTCCCTTGTTGCCAGAATATGGCTGGTCTTTCAGCCGTTCCCGGAGCGCTGTCGCCAACGCTGCCGGTGTCTTTGCCGGCGCACCATCAGAGGCGCGTCGGATCAGGTCTGCCTTGGACAGCTCCTGCAAACTTGTCGGTGACTTCCCGTCCAGAATATCGGTGAGCATCCGCGCGACACGGCCACCCGCTTCCTGCGCACTCTGGGAAAAGGTTGTGAGTGGCGGGTCGAGATACTCGCCGACGGGCAATCCGTCATAGCCGATGACCGTGACATCCGCACCGGCTTTCAATCCGATCTTGCGACAGTATTGAACGGCACCTATGGCCAGAGCGTCGGTTGCGCACAGCAAGGCTGTTGGAGGCTGGTCCAGCGCCAACAATTCTTCTGCACCTAGGATCCCGCCCTTTTCGCTGACTGTCTGAATGGTTTCGAGATCAGGATCATGTTTGACACCCAGGTCTTTCAGTCCCTGACGGTATCCTTCTCTGCGCTGGCGCGCGAAATTCAGTTCCAATGTGCCGCCGACCAGCCCGATGCGTTCGTGACCGAGGCTGTAGATATGACGAACGCCCTCGGCGAACGCCGCCTCGTTGTCGATATCGTACCAGGCGTATCCGGACGGATTTGCCGTGCGCCCGTGGGCAACGAACGGAAAGTTGCGCTCCTGCAGATAGGCAATACGTGGATCATTGACTTCGGTCCGCGTGACGATGAAACCATCCACCTTGCGGCGTGCAATCAACCGCTCGAGCGACTCGATCATGTGCTCGCGCGAATGCGCGGTGGTCACAAGAAGGTCCAGGTCCAGCTCATCCAATGCGCGGGCGATGCCGTCGATGAATTCAGACAGGAATGGATCGGCACCATTGCCATGTCCGACCGGGATGATAATCCCGAGCGTATCCTGACGACCGCGCTTCAGGTTTCTCGCGGTTGCGGAAGGTTGATAGCCAAGGTCCTTGACCGCCTTCAAAATGCGCTTGCGGGTCTCGTCGGAAATGTCTGTGTAGTTGTTGAGAACGCGCGAAACAGTTCCCTTGGCGACGCCGACATGGCGTGCCACATCATCAATTGTGACGGAACCGCGTAACCGCGACATGCTTCCTCCCGCTGGACATTGGAATGTCCTGATTGTTTTTAGCGCAAATCGAAGATCTGGCTTCAATTCCGCCTTTCTTAACAAAAAGTGTTACAAAACCGATTTTGTAAGTCAACAAAATCGGTTTTGGTGCTCCGCAGAATCTTTTTCGCATAGCGGGAAGGTGCTGTCTTTACAACAAAACCTTGCGCCGATGTGTTTTGTGGAAGCTGCCTCCATTTCCGAAACAATGACATCCGGAAACGGGATTGCAGGCTGCAGGAGGAAAAAAAGACAGCCGTTCGACCCCTAGCAACAACTGCCGGTGTTGAAACGCCAACAACGGCAAGATCGAAAAAACAATCCGGGAATTGGTTTAAAACGGAACCCCGGAAACGAGAATGACGTTTGCATAAGGCGTACACTCGCCTGTTCTCACAACAGCCCGTGCCTTAGCGGATCTCAATTTCAGATCCTCGTGGGAGATTTTCAACTGCGCGATCGGTTTGCCGGTATCCGCCTCCCAGTGCGCCAGCCTCACCTCAATTTCCGTGCCTAGCTCGGACGATGTTTCATCGGCAAACACTGCCTGCTCGATAATAAGTTCGCGGGACAAGGCCTCAAGAACATCGAAGAAACCTGGAATGCCCGGAGTAACAGCAAGGTCAATAACCTCTACACCGGCAGGCACTGGCAAGCCGGCATCGGCAACCACGATCTCGTCCAGATGCCCGAGCGAGGCAACAAGCTGACTTAAGTGACGGTTTAGCAGCGGTGTACGTTTCATGTTGTTTTTCCAGCAGATTTCTTTTTTGTCCGATCAGGTCAACGAGACCAGGGCTTCACACAGCGGTTCAGGATCATAATAGGGAGCGGACTGAGTGCTGACGAGATCCAGTTTCAAAACCGTGATCCCGCGAGCGCTGATTTCATGCGTTTCGTCGTCGGAAATCGTTTGATCGACGACAACGAAGTTGATCAGTTTGTGGGTTGGACAATCAGGTCCAACGTCCCGGTGCAGATAGTTCAGCAAGGTGTGTACCTTGTCGGACAGGTTCATGTTTCCCGTTTCCGGATCCAGTCCGAGACTTGGAACATAGACCTTGGGGACGGTCCGTTCGGCAACCGCCCGACCGACACCTTCCGGCAACAGGTTTGCAATCAGACTGGTGTAGAAGCTGCCGGGCGCGTAGCAGATGAGATCCGCTGTCTGTACCAGCTTCCGATTTCGTTTCGGAAACGCTGTCACGGCGGGGTCCCGTCCAGCCAGCGTCTTGTTGAGGAAAAGATCCTTGATCGGTGATGTGAGCGGCGGATGTTCCTTGGCGGTCAGCAAATGCTGTCCGATGACCTCGTGGCCATTGGCAAGTTCAGCGCCCAAATGCAGATTGTCATCAGAAACTGCCCGCACAGTTCCCAGAACACCGACAAGCTTGGAGACGAGAAAGATAATCGGCTCCAATTGCTGGTTCTGGTTCAGGTAGCCGCCGGCAAGGATCAAGTTGCCGATACTGGCACCGCGCAGATCAAAGCCTTGCGGGCAAGCCGCGCGGAACATGCCAAGCTGGTTTTGTATGAGCGTTCGCATCGGTTGTTCGATGGCTGTTACCAACGGGTGTGTGCCCGCAATCATGGCATCGAGTTCGCCTTTCAGATCGTCTCTTTGAGCCGATTTGGAATATCGATGCGTGAACAGCCGAAACACTTCCGGGTGACCGAGAACGGTCTCGTCCGCCAGCGCCATCAAACGGCTTCTCAAGTCTCCTATCGCGGGCATATTGAAAGCCACCCTGAGCCCCTGAGAACTTCCTCCACTGTCAAACGGCGTCACCAGGTGAATGGAATTGTGGGTGTATTTCTTGAGCCTTTGAGACAGGCCATTAAGAGCGGATCCTCCGCTGAAAAACAGAACACGGGGCCCAAGTTTCGGATTGGAGGAAAATCGCTCGATCCGGAACGGGTCCGGCATCCGCACCGCACGGGTAATGGTTATTTCCGACACTTCCAACCCTTTCTAAGCGGAAGCCGGTCGCATTTTGCGCCGGTTGATAATCCTCGTTGCACAGAAGTGGTTACAGATTGGACAACCCCGCGATGACATATCTGAACGGACACTATAGGCGTTTCGAATACCGGCCAAAAGATGCCTTTTCCGCTCAGAGAATTTCGGGTGTCCAACCGAGGTTTTACACGCTGGCCCCGGCAGTCTGCAAAAGGGGTGTTCACGGCAATGTCAGAAAATTGTTTTTGCGCTCTTGTGTGCCGATACTCACCTAGTTCTCAGGAAACAAGGAGATCCAGATGACTGCACATCAATCCGCGGCATTCGCCAATGCAGCTCGCAACCCGAGCAATCCTGAGCACCTGATGGTGATCAAGGCCGTGCCCCGCCGTATCCGCATTTACAAGGACGATACTCTGCTTGCCGATACCTCTGCCGCTCTGCGCGTCCTGGAAATTGGCAAGGCCTTCTACGACCCCGTGGTTTATGTACCTGAGGCCGATCTAAAATCTGAATTCGATCCAGTTGAGAAATCCACGCATTGCCCGATCAAAGGTGACGCGAGTTATGCTGCACTCAACGGCGAGGAAATCGGCTGGGTCTATAAGTCGCCGATAGACATGGCCAGCCAGTTGAAGTCACATTATGCGTTCTGGCCGGCCAAAGTTCGCCTGGTGGAAGGGGATTGATTTCCGAATACCCCGACCGCTCCCGCCTATCCGGCACCGGCTCCTGAAAGACTGAGATCCAGTGTTTCCAGTATTTTACCCCAACCCGCATGATGATTGTCACGGCTTTCCTCAGACGGAAATTTCACGTGCGTAAGCGTTAGCTCCGTTCCGTCTGCGACTTCCTGGAAGTCGAGCGTCACCGTGCTGCCGGCAATTGAAAAGGGACTGTCCCAAGTAAACACAAGACGGCTATGACGGCTGATTTCCTTGTAGATCCCCCGATGCGGGATCTCCTGGTCATCTGCCTGCATGATGATCTCGAATTCACCGCCAACCCGAGGGTCGGCCGTTGCCTTTGGCACACTCATGTTCGTTCCGGGGATCATGAACTTCGCAAGCATGTCCGGATCCAGCCACGCCTCGAAAACCCGGGCAGCCGGAGCTGAAAACCTGCGGGATACAACAACTGTCAATTCACTCATCATCCGTCTCCCCGGAAAGGGCCTGGTCCAATGCGTCGAGACGTTGGGTCCAGATGGACCTCAATTCCTGAAACCAGTGATCGATTTCGCTGACCGGTTCCATGACCGGTTCAATCAGGTGCTCGCGCCATTCGGTTCGTCGGCCTACGAGCCCGGCTGCTTCCAGGATCTTTATGTGTTTCGACACAGCGTTCAGGCTGACATCGAAATGCTTGGCGAGATCCGTGACCCGTGTCGGCCCATGCTGCACAAGCAGCGTGAGCAGCTCCCGGCGCTTTGGATCGCTCACCGCCTTCAAAATGACAGTGAGTTTCTGGTCGTCAAGCCGTTGTTCAACCATATGGTTGAATTACTCCCTATAGCAATTCCCGTCAACCCTGAAGTAGATCATTCAGAGCCAGTTGGTCCATTGAACTCTTGGTCTCAGGATTTGCCGACATCCTCGACATAGACAAGTGCGCGGCCCTGGCAAATACGTGTACCGCTGGAACTGACGCAGACGGTTTCCAGATCGACCAAATGCTTTTCGGGGCGCAGCTTCGTGATCGTGACAGATGCCGTCAGCGCTTCACCGACCGGGGCAGGCGAGAGAAATTCCAGACTTTGCTTGAGATAATTTGTGCCGCGCCCCGGCAATTCGACCCCGAGCAAATAGGAAAAAAGCCCTCCGATCAACGGGCCTGGAACCGAGTTGGGCACATTGGCCGCGTCCCCTGAAAGCGCGGCGAACTCGAGCATATCCTGCTGCGAATAAGTCCGCGTCAATTCAGCCCTTTGTCCTTGTTGAAAAGTCATGACGGGTCTCCCAGCTGGCAGGAACCTGAAAGTGTAACCGCGCCATCTGTGCTTCGCCTCACTTCAATCAGCACCTCCCCGTTGCCCTCCGGGTTTTCACTGAAGACAAAGGCCAGTTCTTCATCGGCATAGGACGGATTGGGAAACATCAGCGTTTGCATCTGATGGTCCCGCCCCGGATAGAGTGCCTGGAGATGCGCAAAGACGCGCGAATAGAGCAACATTCCATGGGACACGGTCCGGCCGAACCGGGTTCGAGCGGAGAACTCCGGATCGACATGTATGGGATTGTCGTCACCTGAAAGCTTTGCAAATGCGTCAAAGTCGGCCTGCCGGGGTACCCACTTAAATGTTGCCTTGATGGCTGCTTCGGTTGCGCGGTCCATCGGTTCTAAGCGTCCTCCGGTGTCTTTCTTGTCGCAAATTGGTCTTTGAGGAGGTTCTTTCGCACCTTTCCAGCAGCTGTTCTGGGAAGATCATCAACGACTGCAAATGATTTCGGAATCTTGTAGGGAGCCAAATACTCCCGGCACCAAGCGGGGAGTGATGCAGTTTCGATTTTCCGGTTCGGCCGCGCGATCACGAAGGCCGCCCCCACTTCACCCCACGTCTCGTCCGGGAGACCGACAACGACGGCCTCAAGAATGTCGGGATGACCGACCAGTACTTTTTCCACCTCGGCCGGATAAACATTTTCTCCGCCGGAAATGTACATGTCCTTGATCCGGTCGACGATGAAGTAATAGCCGTCCTCGTCCCGTCGACCCACATCACCTGACTTCAGCCACCCGTCGACTGTAAAGGCACCGGCCGTGGCATCGGGGTTGTCCATATAGCCGGGAGTGATATTCGGGCCCCTGAACTGGATTTCCCCTTCTCCAGGCCCTTCAAGAACACCGCCCTCGCCGTCCACAAGCCGCACGTCGGTCAGGATCTGCGGTTTGCCGACCGAACCGATTTTCTTTGAAGCATGGCTCCGGTCCATGAGAAAAACTGTCGGTCCGGTTTCGGTCATCCCCATGCCATTGCAGATGGTTACGCCGCGCTTTTGAAAATCGGTCAGGAGGTGCTTGGGAACTGGCGCGCCGCCACAGCCCAGGGAGCGCACACCGGAAAAGTCGGTTCGCCCAATCACCGACGACAGGGCCAGGGCCTGATAAATTGCTGGAACGCCGAAGAAACTGGTCACTGCGCCTGCATCAATCAAGCCGAGCACGGTATCAGGATCGAATTTTCGAAGGACCGTCGACGACCCGCCATTCAGGTAGATCGGCAAAGTTGGCAGGTTGATGCCGGCCGTATGAAACAGCGGCAAAAAATTGACGCCTTTTTCTCCAACACTGAGGCCCGTTGCCTGCGCATAGTTGATCATGTTGGCGTAGGCCATGCCCGCGGTTTGAATAACCGCCTTGGGCAGACCTGTCGTTCCCGAGGTAAAAAGCAGATACCACGGTGCGCTGGCTTTCATCCGGCCACACCCGAT
This sequence comes from uncultured Roseibium sp., assembly GCF_947499295.1. Classification (GTDB taxonomy): domain Bacteria; phylum Pseudomonadota; class Alphaproteobacteria; order Rhizobiales; family Stappiaceae; genus Roseibium. Next base: position 4,815 of record NZ_CANMNP010000017.1, on the reverse strand, counting down.
TGCTGCCGGGCTTATTGCGTTCAGCACCTGGTCGAGCTCGCTCGAACCCCCATCCGCAGCACCCAGCATGAGAACAGGAAGGCCGGCGCCTTTGGCCAGCTCGATTGCAGGATCTGCGCAGGAACGGTCGTGAAACAAAATCTTCGCCTGGGACGCCGCTAGAACCGGTCGCAATTCTGCAACCGGCTGGCGCCAATTCAGCGGCACCAACACAATTCCGGTCTTCTGGGCAGCAAAAAGTAATATGAAGAAATCCGGGTGGTTGAGGCACAGCACAGCCACGCGGTCACCTTTGGACAGACCACGCTCCAAAAGCAGGTTTCCCAATCGGGTTGCCCGGCTGTTCACTTCACAGAAAGTGTAGCTAAGCCCGCTCTCATGATCGATGAAGGCAACATGGTCGGGCGTCAACTCTGCCCGCTTTGCCGCCATATCGGTTAAAAACTCCATGTGTCCTCCCAACACCTGGTGCTTCGAAGAATTTTCAAAATTTTCATGCCCGTTTGCGTGTGAAGTCCAGCATGCCGTCAACCGTCTCGGGAAGGGCGACCAACTCAAGGAAGCGGTCTTTTTCCTGGTCAAGGCGTTGACGGACCGTTTCGCGCCGCGCTTCATCCCAGACACCCCGACGCGTCGCAAGATGCGTTCGGGATGATCCTTCGCTGAGATCATTCACCCATTTGCTGATCTGCGCTTCCAACTCTGAAAGCGGACACACAGCGGACACAAGACCCATCCTGAGCGCTTCGGCTGCGCTAATCCGTTCATTGCGATACTGGATCTCAAGCGCTCTGCCGGTTCCAATGCGGTCCGGCAGGAGCGCGGTCCAGCCGCCATCCGGTCCGAAGCCAACCTTGGAATAGTAAGGTTGCAAAAAAGCGTGTTCGGCCATCGCAACAAGGTCCGCCGCCAGCATCAAACCAACCGATCCGCCGGTGACAGGACCGTTGAGCGCAGCCAAAACCGGTGCCGGAAAGTCGATCAGATCCAGAATGATACCGTGCAAGCCGCTGACCAGCTCTTGTGCATAGTCCTTGAGGTCTTGCAGGGAGGCTCGGTGATCCAGAAATCCGGCGATATCGCCACCCGTTGAAAAACTGCTGCCCTTTGCAGTGACCACAAGCGCTCGCGGCTTTTGTTGAGCCGCGTCCGCAAGCGCGCTTTTCAGGTCCGAGATGAGATTTGGGACAAGCGAATTATGACGATCGGGCCGATTGAGCCAGATCCAGACAACACCGTCCCGGTTTTCGATCGCGGCAAACCTGTGCACCGTCGGTGTCACGGCCTGATACCGCGTTCAATCAAACTATATGCAGTCTCTACGATGTCAGGAATCGGCTTGTCTGACTTGAACACAACAAGCTGCTCGCCCAGCGACTTTGCAATGCCCATCAAAGCCCAGGCGCGGGTATCCGCGTCGCCCTCAGATATTTGCCCGGCCGCCTCCGCAGCAACCAAGCCGGATTTGTAACCGGCGGCAAATGTCTCGTAATACTCCTGATAGGCATCCGGATCGACGAACAGTGCCTCTTGAACAATCCGATAGAGATCCGGATGAGCCTGGACGAATTCCAGAAAGGCCTTCAGACCTGCCCGCTCTGCATCGAGACGGTTCTCATATCCCTGGGTCGCCTCGGCGATCTCGTGCCGCACCAGCCGCCCCATCTCAAGCACAAGCTCGGAAAAGACCTGCTCTTTCGTGGTAAAATAGATGTAGAATGTTCCCTGGGCGACCCCTGCCTCACTGGTAATGTGCCCAATGGACGCGTCGTTGTAGCCTTTGGAACCGATCACACGCTCTGCAGCTGCCAGAATCGCTCTTCGCGTCGCTTCACCACGGGCGGTCTTGGGCAGATTTCCCTGCACCTTTTGCGGCACTTCCGCAACTCCGGCCGATTTTCGCACCAGGTTTTCCTCCCAAAAGCATGAAACATGAATCAGTATTCATGTTTATTCTGTGAAAGCAAGCAGCTTGTTGGAATTTCCCAGTTTACCGCGCAACGAAGATCTTGCCTGTGACCGGTGTCTCACATAAATCTGGCGGACATGCGTTAGTTTTTTGGCTAGGACGGATAGACGCATGTCTGTGATTTGACCTTGATCAAGGCTAATTGTCTGGTAATGCGGTTTTGAATAGATAGACGTTACTTGGTAGTCTGAGATCTACAGGGATGATCTTGGTCAAAACTGACCCGCCCATGGACGCATTATCGGGGCGGAAGAAAAAAGAGGCGCTGGAGAATTTCCAGTGAAGAGAGGGCCGAAGGATGGACGTAAACGCGTATCTCGAGGAACGCCTGGGCAAGCTGCATGACAACGGTAATTACCGAGTGTTTGCAGATCTGGAACGCATGGCAGGCAATTTCCCACGCGCGAAACGTTACCGTGAGGACGGCTCGGTACAGGACGTGACCGTCTGGTGCTCCAACGACTATCTCGGCATGGGCCAGCACGACAAGGTTGTCGGTGCCATGCAGGAGGTGATCTCCAAATGCGGCGCAGGTGCCGGTGGCACCCGGAACATTTCGGGCACCAACCACTATCATGTGCTCTTGGAAAACGAACTGGCTGACCTTCATGGCAAGGAAGGCGCCCTGATCTTTACCTCCGGATATGTTTCCAACTGGGCCGCACTCGGCACCCTGGCGTCGCAAGTTCCGGGCATGATAGTTTATTCCGACTCGCTGAACCATGCCTCCATGATCGAAGGCATCCGGCACGCACGCTGCGAAAAGCGGATCTTCAAACACAATGACTACGAAGATCTTGAGCGCCTGATGGCAGCAGACGATCCGGACGCACCGAAGATGGTGGCGTTTGAAAGTGTCTACTCGATGGATGGCGACATCGCCCCCATCAAGGAGATTTGTGACGTCGCCGACAAGTTCGGCGCTCTCACATATCTCGATGAGGTGCATGCTGTCGGCATGTATGGGCCGCGCGGTGGCGGTGTCGCCGAGCGCGAAGGGCTGATGGACCGCCTGACGATCATCGAAGGCACCCTCGGCAAGGCCTTTGGCGTGATGGGAGGCTACATCACTGGTTCCAAGACAGTTGTCGACTTCATTCGCTCCTTCGCATCCGGGTTCATTTTTACGACGGCACTTCCGCCTGCATTGGCTGCAGGCGCGACAACCTCGATCCGTCACCTGAAGGACAGCCAGCTTGAACGTGCAGCTCACAAGCAAAGAGTTGCGCAGGTTCGTGCCGCCCTCGACAAGCGCGGCATCCCGCACATGGAAAACCCCAGCCATATCGTTCCGGTGATGGTGGGAGACGCCAAGAAGTGCAAATGGATCTCCGATATTCTGCTGGAGACCTACGGCATCTATGTACAGCCGATCAACTATCCGACTGTCCCCGTTGGCACCGAACGCCTGCGCTTCACACCGACCCCGCTGCACACGGCCGCCGACATTGAGCATCTGGCCGATTCGATCAACGATCTCTGGTCGCAATGCGCCTTGGCCCGGGCCGTCGCCTAAGCCAGACGAAGTATAGGTTTCAAGACCCGCTCTCCATTGGAGGGCGGGTTTTCTTATGGTTGATTGCAAACAACGGTTCCTTATTGAACGCAATCAAAGGTTTTGTTGTGAAACGAATCCTGCAATCGGGCGGCTGAACTTGAGCCTAGCCGCGCAGTTGCTATCCGCAGAACTTCTCCGTTTTTATCGACACAGACAAAACTCTCGCCTTCGTGCGGTGCCTCGGATCCTCTTGAAGCACGGGTCTCAAAATGGAACAACCAGAGTTCTTTCGCTGGGAAAATCGTCCAATTCCTGCTGGTTATGAATAGCTCTGAGTTGTCGCTCGCATAGCTGGCTGCCACTCGGCAGAAAATTCGACCGTGTGAATGACATCGAGCGCGATCCTCATCCAAATTGTCTAAGGTCAGATCGAACTCTTCCAATAACAACTCTGCTACTGCTCCGCTTGCTGCCGAAGAGATGCTTTCAAATTCTTCCACATTACTCTTAAGCTCACCCTTTCCACGAACACTTATGTAGTCGCCATGCGGAAGCCTCAGCCCAAGTGGTGTAACCACTGGTTCAGCAGTGCAAGCCTCGACGACACCAGAAAAAAGCAAAGGGATTTCTTTCGTCAGGCAATAGTACCCACCACCCAAATTGCTCAACTCATTGCTGTTCGAAAGGGCCACTTGCAAAAGATCGCCAGAATTTGGGAGCTCGAACAATTCCCAGATGAAACGAACCGCCTTATCGTTGAGATCTTCTTTGAGGCGGCTCATGTCGATGTCGCCCGTCAAATCAAACGGCCGAGATGTCGCCGACTGCTGCAATTTTTTGTTTTGTGACTTGGTAGGCCGCCCGACTACTAGACCATCGTTGTCGCGATAGAACTGCGCATGTATTTGGAAGCGACCGGCCGAAAAATGTTTACATTTGATAGGCACATCATACGGCGCCCACCAGGTGAAGAGACCACTCCAATATAATGTATTTGCTTTGTCGCGAACAACTGGCAGTGTAACCGGAGTTAGCGCGCCATAGCAGCCTGGAACGGTGTATCCTCGTTCCTTGTAGTCATCTGGCATGACCGGTAACAACCAAAGAGCAACGCTGGCTCCAATCGGCGCCAGCTCATTGTAAACATGAATTTTGATTTCTTCGCCAATCGCAAAGCTGTCTGCCTCCAGCTCTATCCGAATATCTCCTTCAGGTTTCGCACTCACTTCCTCCGCACCCGCACTTCTGTCAGGGAACAAAAGAATCGTGCAGACTAAACCACTACCGGCTGATGCCGGTAGGATTATCGATGTGCTTCTCAAGGTACTGAAGTACGACATCTTCAGTG
>NZ_CANMNP010000016.1 GCF_947499295.1 uncultured Roseibium sp. | reverse complement strand
CCGTGTAAAACCTGTCCCATAGTGCATCCTTCCATTCGGGAGAAAAGACTGCACCATCAAAATCTGGGATCAAACAGTTTAGCCAGCAAGTCAGTCATTCATCGGAAATCTCCGACAAGGCCTCCTCGGAGGCCAAAAGAACCAACTCTCAAATTGGTGGACTGGCAACCGTTGCAGAAGACATCGGAGAGGTCATCAGCCTCATTCAGAACATTGCTGAGCAAACAAATCTACTGGCCCTCAATGCAACAATTGAGGCCGCACGCGCCGGAGAGGCTGGCAAAGGCTTCGCAGTTGTCGCCGCAGAAGTGAAAGAACTTGCGAGCCAGACCGGCAAGGCAACAGAAGAGATTTCACAAAAAATCTCAGCAATCCAGGCAGAGACACGAGACGCCGTTGGTGGCATCGAGGCAATCGGAGAAATCATCGAGGAAATGAACACCGTTTCCGCCTCGATCGCTTCCGCAGTCGATCAGCAGACAGCCGCGACGTCGGAAATTGCCTCCAATGTGGATCAGGCTTCACGCGGCACAACGGTGGTCAGCGAACAGATCGCCAAAGTATCCGGCGCAGCCAGTGAAACGGATACCGCTGCCCATAGCGTCCTCGAAGCCACTGCGCAGCTGGCACAAAGGGCTGACGATATGCGCTGTACAATCGAGACGTTCCTGTCAGAAGTGCGTGCTGCATAGAGACAATTTCACAGAAAAACTTAGGAAAGGGGCGCATGACAGCGCCCTTTTTTGTCATTCTGACCAACTCGGTCACTTTCGCGGAAAAAAGAACCTGCCCGGCAGCGTGTTGGCACCGGATGGGCCTTGATTGATTGCCTTTCCCGCATAACCCATTGATCTTTTTCACCTCTACGTTTCAATCTTGTTGAAGGAGCCGTTCTTAAATTTGCGGTGAACCTGTGCTTGAAGGGCTTTCGGGACACGCCTAAGGTGCGGTGTGCGTGGTTTTCGCGACACCGTGACCAAGAGGAGATCTCACTTGCCTCTCTATCAAACGTCTTCCAGCCGGCGTGACGAAGTTTTCGATATCTACACTCGCGACTTATCCGAACAGCCCTTGCCGAAATACAGGATGCCCGAGAATTCCTCTCTCGCGGATACGGTCTACAATCTGATTCACGATGAGCTGCTTCTTGACGGCAACTCTCGCCAGAACACGGCAACTTTCTGCACCACCTACGCATCGCCGCAGGTTCAAAAGCTGATGACGAACTGTGTCGACAAGAACATGATCGACAAGGACGAGTATCCTCAGACCGCGGAAATCGAGAACCGCTGCGTACACATTCTGGCCGATCTATGGAGCGCGCCCGAGGCGGGAGCGACGCAAGGTTGCTCAACAACAGGATCCTCGGAAGCGGCCATGTTGGGCGGCCTGGCCCTTAAATGGAAATGGCGCAAACGGCGCGAAGCGGAAGGCAAGCCTGCCGACAAACCAAACCTGATTTGCGGACCCGTTCAGATCTGCTGGCACAAATTCGCCCGGTACTTCGACATCGAGCTCCGTGAGCTGCCGATCCTCGATGGCGAATTAGGAATGCGTCCGGACCAGGTGGCGGATGCAGTTGACGAAAATACCATCGGCGTTGTCGCCACGCTCGGAGTGACCTTCACCTGCGTTTACGAGCCCGTTGAGCAGATTTCGGCCATTCTGGATCAGATCCAAGCCGAACGAGGTCTTGATATTCCGCTGCATATCGACGCTGCCTCCGGCGGCTTTATCGCACCCTTCCTGCACAAGGACGTCGTCTGGGATTTCAAACTGCCCCGTGTTAAATCCATCAATGCTTCCGGCCACAAATATGGATTGGCCCCGCTAGGGGTCGGCTGGATTGTCTGGCGAGAAAAACAGGACCTGCCTGAAGAACTGATCTTCAATGTCGATTATCTGGGCGGCCAGGTTCCGACTTTCGCCCTGAACTTTTCCCGGCCTGCCGGTGAAATCATCGCGCAGTACTATCAGTTCCTCCGGCTCGGCAAAAAAGGCTACACCGATGTTCAGGGCTCATGCGCGGCGGCTGCCCAGTACCTGGCGGACGAACTGGAAAAAACCGGTCACTTCGACATTCTCTACAACGGAGACGGCGGTTTGCCGGCGGCCTGTTACTCTTTGAAGAACAGCACCGAGCGCGGTTATACGCTCTACGATGTTTCCGAACGCATGCGAATGAGAGGGTGGCAGATCGCCTCCTACCCGCTTCCCAGAGACAGGCATGAGCTGGTCGTGCAGCGTGTGCTCGTTCGACACGGAATGGGGCGTGACCTCATGGCGCTGCTGGTGGAAGACATGAAACGAACGATTGCTTTCCTGGACCGTAATCCGTTGTCGAACATAGAAGCCGGACCAACCTTTCATCACGGGAAGTGAAGCTCATGAGCAAACCAGTACAGCCCGCCGGGAAGGCCCCTGCAACTTCGGGAGCAGCAAGGATCTCCGTGCTTGGTCTTGCCATGATGACGGTTGCCGCCGTGGTCAGCCTGCGCGGCCTGCCGCTGATGGCGGACGAAGGCACGGAACTGCTTTTCTACATCGGATTTGCCTCAATCATCTTTCTGGTTCCCGCCGCACTTGTTGCGGCGGAGCTCGGCGGAATGTTCGCCCGGTCCACAGGCGGCGTATACGACTGGGTGAAAGCGCCCTTCGGAGCGCGAGCCGGCTTTGTCGCCATATGGCTGCAATGGATCCAGAATGTGGTCTGGTACCCGACAGTACTGGCCTTTGCGGCAGCTTCTCTGGCTTACGTCATCGGCAAACCAGGCTTGGCCGATGATGGAATTTATACAGGAACGGTCATCATCTGCGCCTACTGGTTCGCAACCGCCATCGCATTGACCGGCACCAGCGCCGCGGCGCGCTTTACATCCATCGGATTTGTATTGGGGACCGTCGTTCCCGGCCTTCTGATCATCGCGCTTGGTGCAGCGTGGATCGCCGAAGGCAATGTCATCGCGTTTCTGCCGGCCGGGGCGGAAGGCGCTCACGCTCACATCCGGCTTTTCCCGCACATCACCGGACTATCGTCCATCGCTTTTCTGGGCGGTATCGTGCTGTTGTTCGCTGGCGTTGAAGTCCATGCGGTTCACGCCAATGAACTCAAGGATCCGCATCGCGATTTCCCGAAAGCCATTCTGCTTTCAGTGCTTGTCATCGTGGTACTGTTTCTGCTTGGGTCACTGGCCCTGGCCGCAATTATCCCTGCCGACAAGATTGCGCTGGACCAGGGGCCAATGCAGGCCTTTAGCATCGCGCTGGGAGGTTTCGGCCTAAGCTGGCTGGTTCCAGTTCTCGCTCTTCTGATTGCGCTTGGGGCACTTGCTGGCGTCATGTCGTGGATTACCGGACCGAGCCGAGGGCTCCTGCGTACGGCGCGCGATGGCGAACTGCCGCCCCTTCTTGCAAGGACCAACAAGAATGGCATTCAGGTGGTCATCTTGCTGGTGCAGGGCTGCATCGTAACGGTACTCGCTTCGCTCTATTTCTTCCTGAAAGACGTCTCGGTAGCTTTTTTTCTGCTCTCCGCAATGACGATTACGCTCTATCTGGTGATGTACATGATGATGTATGCAGCTGCGGTACGCCTGCGCATCACCCATCCCGAAATGCCCCGATCCTACAAGGTACCTGGTGGCATGATAGGGATGATGGCAATTGCGGGTATCGGCTTTGTCGGCGTTGCCTTTGCTTTCGTGACTTCATTCTTTCCGCCCAGCCAGCTGCCGGTTGGAAGTCCGACGAGCTATGTCGCCGTCGTGGCGATAGGCTTTGTCGTTTTCACCGGTCTGCCGATCCTCATACATGCGTTGAAACGACCTTCCTGGGTGAAGGTGGAAGAGGAAGAAACGTGAGATCCCGGTGTCGCGACTGAAAAAGCAAAGATCCTTGGCAAGGATGGCCTGACATCAGGCAAATACAACAGTCACAGGGACCAAGTCTCCCAGTCTTGACGGCTCGGCTAGGTCCAGAACTTGGGCGTTTCGCGTGTCGCTTCCCAATAGCCTTTGGCATGTTGCCATTTGGACTGGCATTGAGCCTCATGCCAACCGATGACAAATCCGATCGCCTGGGTTGCGGCAAGTTCGCCCGCTCCGCTGACGCGGCATTTGTCCGGCAAGCTTTCCGCCATGGCGACATCATTGAGGTAGCCGAAAATGTCCTGGAGTTTCTTCATTCGCTTCAGGAATGGTTTGACCGTCTCCTGCGGATAAAGGCTGCCGTAGAATTCAATGCCGTAGCGCATTTTTTTCATAGACTTACGCATTTCGTGTCGCTCGGGGATCGTCAGGTCCTCCAGGAGCTTGCCGAATTTCAGAACCTTCTTCCATTGTTTGGCAAGCGCTTTGCTGGCGTGGCTTTCGATGGGCTGTGCAAGCAGTGCCGTTTGATCGAAGTTTTCCGGGTCGAGCCAACCCCGGCCCTCTGTGTAGGCGGCAAGGTCCAGCAAAAAGGCGTTCACTTCTTCCGATTTCAAATGATCGGTCAGTGTCTTGCGCGTGTCTTGCCCTCGCAAAGCATTCAGCGTGTCCAGCAGGGCATCGAAAGAAAGCGTTTCCGGAGCCTTGTCGACAAGCGGCGACACGATTTCTTCGATCAGAACATCGAGATCGCGCAAAGCTCCTGCTTCGGCCGCAACCGTGCGCGCCATCTGATCCAGTGGCGCAGCTGTTGCCGGATAAAGGATAGGCTTGAAAAGCCGGAATGCGCTTCTCAAGCGGCGCAAACCCACACGAAGCTGATGGGGACCTTCCGGGTCTTCCGATGCAAGGACCGCAAGCCGGTTTTCTGAAATCTGTGTGAGACAGGAGCGCAGGACATCGCGGAACGCAAGTTCGACACTGGATCCCTTTGAAAAACTGATCGCTTTGGCAAAAAACGGTTTTCGTTCATCCTCCGCAACGCCTTCGGAAAACCGGAAGCCGCGCTCGGCTTTGCTGAAAGGGGAAAATCGGAAGGGAACATCTTTCAATAGCGCTTTCGCCGCTTCGAAGATCGCAAGGCTTGGACCTGCTTTCAGTTCCATTTCCAGCTCAACCAGCGGCTGGCTCCCGGAACCGGCAAGAATGTTTCCGGTATCGAAGGCAATCTCGATATGCGCACTGTCAGACGCACGGGTCAGCTCGCGGGTGGTCCGCTTCATCACCGTTTCAAAGCATTCATTCAAAGGCTTGTCGCCGATGATGTTGATGAGCTTTTCCTGGACGGATGGATCCTCGATAACTGAAAAATCGAGGGCACGGCTCTTCACCGGGTGTTCGGACTCAATTGGTGATGACAGACCGCCCATCACACCGGTGCCCAGTTTCGCCGTTTGCACCCAGCTGCGACCGGATTTCCTTACCCGCAAGGAGATCTTGGCCTTGCGCAACGCCTGATCCGGCGTATCAAAATAAATGGATTGCAGGGTCTTGGTAACCGACCGGCTGGCCGTAAAACCTTCAATGGCACCAGCGCGTTTCATGGCATCTTGTGCCATTGGGTCAAGTTCAAGCTTAAGCTCGATTTCACGTCCTGATTTACTCATGCAAATTTTCTATCCAAGGTAAATCCGCTTGTCCAGAAAAAGCGCACAATTTGCGCCTTTGCACTTAAACTCTATCTGTAAAATTCCGACCAACTAGCCAATGAGTTTGTTCAGCACTTGTTGCATTCGCTCGATAACCGCGTGAGGATAGTGCAGATACCATGGTACCGGCTTTTGATTGAATGCAAGTTTGCGAATGTAGGTTGGAACTTCCCAAATTGCACCTGTTCCCTTAGGAAAATGTAAGCTTACGCCGGGCCTGCCATGATAAACATTTCCATTGTCGTCCGTGATGAATACTTCTCCCTCAAGAAACATCACTGTTTCGTCCCAACCATAGTACCAATGAAATTTACCGGCCGTGCACGACCAGTGCGCAGCGTCCCCCCATCCAAGATGGTGCCGAGCAAGAATTTTGCACATAGCAACCGGACTTCCATCAATGACCCAATCCTGCCTGATCGGCGCGGGTTCTAACTGATCCTTGTCGACAGAAGAGAACGAGAAGATTCGACCACTCGAACTATTGGTCGATTGTCTTAAAATTGTTTGGTTTGAATTGACACGTCCGTCTGCCATCGACATGAGGCTCACTCCATTCCGGTTGCATATCACTACGTGCCTATGAAAAGGTTGCAAGGCGCTTAAACCGGTCAAACGATTTGTGCGTTTCAAAGGCGGCCGGAAATGGATTCTAGATACACGGTAATCACAGGCTTAATTGTTTTATTCAATTTTGAAAAAGGAGATTGAGCGTCGCAAAGAAGAGCTCCTTTGGCCAGTTCAGTGGAGACACGCCGCTTTCTCCTCTAACCACTTGCATCCTCCAGGACTGCATGATAGGCACCCTCTCCGGTGTCAGTTGCCCCTCTGGCGGAACTGGTAGACGCGCGGGATTCAAAATCCCGTTCCTTCGGGAGTGCCGGTTCGATTCCGGCGGGGGGCACCATTCGTTTTTGATGCACTCTTCTTCGCATTAATGTGATCGGGGCGACGCAGCTCAAGTCACTCGACATCCGCATATATTTATGCGTTTGATGATGCAGGAAAACTGTCTGTCCCCAGTGTGCCGTACCATTTGGACGCGCAGGGTCACTGTACAGACCCGGCTTGTTGATGAGCTCTCGGCAAATGTGCTCTGCGCCTCGCCTGAAATGAAACAAGTTTTGCAAATTTTGCAAAAAACTGGCACGCCGCATCTGCCTCGCGGCACCAGTTTGCGCCAGGTTTTTAGCTCGAAATTCAAATCAGACTGTCGTTTGGACACTCATTGAATGCTTGCGATGATCACTCCTCGCATTGGCTCGAATAAGTCGCGCAGTCCTTCGACATCATTGGCGTCCCTCTTTATCTGAGTGAAGACGCTAAACGTCAATTTACTAAGTTGTATGGGTTCAATGCCTGCTTGCACCAGACCCTTTTCGTAAGGAGCAAGAACCAATCTGACCGCATTTATATAGTTGTCCTTGATCTGCGCCTTTCTCTCCGGCTCAAAATTATCGCCAACATCCAAAACTTCATTGAAGTGTGGCAGACGATGCATCGCTTTAAAAGGGATCGCACCCATGTGCTCAAAAAGGATATCGAGCCTATTTCCTGGGTCTGCGACTTGTGCGCAGTCCCGTTCAATGGCTTCCTTTGTCATCTTTCCGCAACATAGCAACGCTGCAAATATAAGGTCTTCTTTACACTCAAAAGAATTGTAGAGCGTTTGGCGTGAAACTTTCGCTGCTGCTGCTATTTCGGTCATCGAAGTCTTGCGCACTCCGTAATGCGCAAACAGCTTGATAGCAGCTTCTACAATATTCTGCTCTCTTTCATTCATCGAGAATGATCCGGATCGAATTTGATAAAATGAATTCTGCCAGCGACGTAACTGGGTGTTCGAACAACTGAACCGGCTGTCGATAAGACTGAAAACTACACACTGTGGAATTGCTGACACTGCGACATCAATCGAAGCACACAAACCTGTGCTTCAAAAGGAAGCGGTTGTTTTTCGTCGTAAATTGGGGACGACCCGGCAGATTGGAGCCTGCCGGGCCGTTTGACTGACTGATCTTTTGGAGGTCTCAGTCAGAACTTGTTCGGATGATTAGAAGGTGCGCTGTACGCGAACACCGAAGAGGAGTTCGTCAACGTCGCTGCGCCCCTGCACATCTAGGTTCGAATAACCAATGTCGGCGCCCATTTCGAAGCCAGAGACTGGCTCCCATTGAATGGAACCATCAATAGCCCAGCGATCAACATCGAGAGTGTTTCCGCCTCCATCGGTGGAGAGGTAGGAGCCGTCAAGCGCGAGTCCAATGGTCGGTGTAGCCTGGATGTAAGCACCAGCGGACAGCGAATAACCAGTGGTAGTATCGATGTTACCGTTGTTATCAAGACCAGCATCTAGGATGCTGAATGTGCTGCCGTTTTGTGTAAACGAACCGCCAAGATAGCTCATTGCACCGTCTGCATAGAAACCCTGGAAGAACACATTGGAGCCTGAGTTGATCATCGGGAGATTAAACAGCACGCCTGCACCGATCGCCCAACCAAGATCGTCTTCAGTATTGCTCAGCGTCGAATTGATAAAAGAGCTATGATACACTTGATGAAGCGCACCAGAAAGCTGAGCGCTACCCCAACCTTGTGAAACTGCGATGGCAGCAACAACGTCCGGCATGCGTGTTCCGCCATAGGTTTCTGATGTTGCAACCGAAACGGTGCGGCCTTGGTTCGATGTCACTGTATCAGTAGTGAAAGATGGGTTGATCTCGCGGCTCGACCTGTCTTCAAGTGCTACTGTTGCCGAGAAACCGTTTCCAAAAGCTGCTGTGTAGGCAATCTGGTTTAGCGTCGTGTCCGACCAGTTACGAGATACGACACCCATAAAAACCTGACCGGTGAAAATATCGAAATTCGAAGTAAGGTAACCTGCAGTCAGCCCACCCCACTGGATATATGTGCTGCCAAAGTCTAGAGACTCAGCACCGTTTTCAGCCGCCTGAGATATCTCGGTATACGCGCGCAATGTACCAAATTCTGTTGCTGTGCGAGCGTCGAGGTAAAGGTAACCTTGAGTCCGCCACGTGTAACCATCGGAATTCCGGGCACCCCATGCCCCGTCATCCAGAACGTTGTTCACTCTGAACTGAGTACGAACACGACCACCTACGCGAAGGCAGGTCTCCGTGCCGGGGATGTAGTAAAAGCGTGCGCCATAAGCGTCGCAGATCCTGACGTAGTCTACCGGCTCCGGTGCAACCGGAAGATCGGCTGCTTGAGCTGTTGTTGCAGTCGCAGCTGCAGCAACTCCGAGCAAAAGGCTCCTAATATTCAGTACAGACATTAGCAATTCTCCTAAGTGTGATCTGTCCACACGTAAGAGCCGTAGTTTCACACTATACTGAAAATCTTACTCAGAGTTGCTGCAACAAAATTGGACATATTGTACAATCTCGATGATTTGGCGGCTCGCCACGGTTGTCAACGTACAATGGATTGTGTATCGAGTTGTTCTAGTCGCACTTAAGCGCCGTAAATCACTGACTATTTTCTTGTTCGCAACACTGTGTCCAATAGTGTTGCAAAAATGAAACTGCTGATTATACCTACGAGCATACAATGAGTATTACGGGATCCAGTGTGATACCGGCCAGGATGAGGCTATACGACCAAAGGAATAGAAGACTGTACGTCAACGCAGAAGAGAGGGAGCGTTTTGTTGCCGCCACACAGTCGTCTTCACTCGAAACAGCTGCGCTTTGTCTAACTTTGCTATATTCAGGCTGCCGACTGTCTGAGGGTTTAAGCACCACCTCAAGTTCTATTGATGCCTACAGCAAGTTTATTTGTTTTCGAACGCTAAAAAAGCGACACATACATGAAATTCGAGAAGTGCCTATACCTGATACACTAACCAAGTTACTCGCCGAACTCATTGAACTGAGATCAGAGGAGTTAACTCAAAAAAACAACCATAGTGACTTTCCACTGTTCCAAAACTCAGGTCGCCCAGTGAACAGAGTTACAGGATATCGCTGGATCAAGACTGTATTTGACAAGGCCGGAATCGTTGGGGCTCAAGCAACTCCAAAAGGCCTTAGGCACGGTTTTGGTGTTCATGCACTAAGAAGCGGTGTTCCGCTGAACATGCTACGCAAATGGATGGGTCATTCGTCTATTGAAACCACCGCGATATACGCAAATGCAGTAGGCAAAGAGGAGATAGAGATAGCTGAAAGAATGTGGAGCCTTGATATTCATCAGCATTGTTCTTGACGAGCCGATAATCTTTCAAGGCCTTGAATTTGTTATCGTGCGCAAAGAAGCAAACAAATCTTAGCGTTCGCACAGGTCCAAAAATGAACGCTTGATTGATGCACCACTTTTCAAGCGCTCAGCCCATTTTCACAGCCACGCGTTAAATCCATTTGCCCGTCCACAAAAACAAACTCGATCCGCATTCCTGTGCCGAGTGACCCAAAAAGTGACGGACTGCGCTCATTTCCGTAGGTGACTTTTAACCCCTCTCCAGCTATGGAGGCGGCATGTTGAGACGCCTTTATGATTGGACACTGTCCCTCGCCGCCGGACCGCGCGCACCTGCTGCGCTGGGCTCCGTTTCCTTTGTCGAGAGTTCCTTCTTTCCGATCCCGCCCGACATCCTTTTGATCCCGATGGTAATCGCCCGCAGGGAAAAGGCCTGGTGGTATGCACTTTTGTGCACCTTGACCTCTGTCGCCGGCGGTATCCTCGGTTATCTGATCGGCATGTTCCTGTTTGAGCAGGTGGCACAGCCGATCCTGTCTTTCTACGGAAAAATGGACAAGTTCGACGAGTTTCGGCTCGTCTTCAATGAATGGGGTTGGTGGTTTGTCTTCATTGCCGGGCTGACGCCCTTTCCCTATAAGGTCATCACCATTGCCTCTGGCGTCGCAGGCTTGAGTTTGCCGGTGTTCATACTGGCAAGCATTGTCTCCAGGGGAATACGCTTCTTTTTCGTCGCCGGGCTGCTTTATGTCTTCGGCCCGCCGATCAAGGACTTCATCGAAAAACGCCTCGGTCTCATGTTCACCATATTTGTGGTACTGCTGGTCGGCGGCTTCCTGTTGATCAAATTCATTTAAACCGAACGAGGGTGCGATGTCGGCGGACCGGATGGCGCAAAACCTGATTGGGCTGATTATTGTCGCAGGGCTGGCAGTCATTGCAACTGCCTGGGGTTTCCAGCTGATCGGCGGCTATATCCCCTGCAAGCTCTGTCTGGAACAGCGAATTCCCTACTATGTTGGCCTGCCGCTCGCTGTCTTGGCCCTCATCCTCCATATTCGAGGCCGAGGCGGTTTGGCATTGCTGACCCTGCTGGCGGTGGCAACCGTTTTTGCCTATGGCGCTGGGTTGGGCATCTACCAGTCGGGCGCAGAGTGGCAATTCTGGGACGGCCCGAATGACTGCGGCGGCGGGAGTGCTGCTCCAGCTTCAGCCGCAAACATGCTTCAGGCACTTCAGTCGACACGCGTTGTCAGCTGCACGGAGGCCAGCTGGCGGATGCTCGGCCTATCCTTTGCCGGCTGGAACGCCGTTGCCTCAGCCGGCCTCGCTGCTCTTGCACTTTTGTCCGCTTTCCTGTTGAAACGGCGCGAAAATCAAACAACGATAGGCGCATGAGCGGATCCAAGCACCCAAAGGAAAAGCAGCGCGAAGAAGCGCTAAGGGCAATCGACAGGGTTGAGGCCGAAAGCGAAATCATTGTCGGGTCCACATTCGTGCGCATGGCGGACAGAGCCAAAAACCACCTCAACGCCGCTGACAAGGATCCGGAAGACCGGATCGAGATAATCGGCACACGGATCGGCCGGTCTCTCGGTGTTCTGTTTGCGCTGGGACTGGTGATCTATCTCTTCGTTACCTACGTCATGGGTTAGCGAAGACAAATTGAGCGACGGCGCGCATTGCGGGCCGTTAGGGAAACAAGATGGCATCTATCAACCCGATAAGCAGAAGCGGATGGTCCGAGCGCAGAGCGCCGGGCCTCAAGGATTTCGAGGCCATGGCCAGCGAAGTTCTGGCCGGTCTGCCGGATGATTTGCTGCTGCGCTGCGGACACCTGCAGATCAGCCTGGCCGATTATGCACCTGACGATGTACTGGATGAACTCGGGATCGAGGATCCCCATGATCTTCTGGGCCTGTTTGAAGGCCAGGGGCTGGCACACGGCGGCGATGCCGTCGGCACCGGCCAGATGCCCAACCGGATTTGGCTGTTCAGACGGCCCATTCTGGATTACTGGGCGGCGATGGACGAAACGCTTGGCGACGTCGTCGCGCATGTCCTCATACACGAGATCGGCCACCATTTCGGGCTGTCCGACCAGGACATGGAACGAATAGAAGCCGCAACCGAACGATAGACCCAGTCACGGCTTCCAGCAATTTTGTGAGCGGAACTTATTCAGCGGCTTCTTTTTGCGCCCGCGAAATCGATTCAATGATCATTTTCTTGGCCGCTTCCGCGCCTTCCATACCGGTTACCTTTACCCATTTGCCGGGTTCAAGATCCTTGTAGTGCTCGAAGAAGTGCTTCACCTGCTGAACGGTGATTTCCGGCAGATCAGTGACATCTGAGATCGCGTCGTAGCGCTTGCTCAGCTTGTGTGACGGTACCGCGATGATCTTTTCGTCCTGACCAGACTCATCTTCCATCAGCAACACACCGATCGGGCGACAGTTCATGATCGCGCCTGGAACGATAGGCCGCTGATTGACAACCACTACATCGATCGGATCGCCGTCACCACAGAGCGTATGTGGCACGAAACCGTAGTTTCCAGGATACCGCATGGGTGTATAGAGAAAGCGGTCGACATACATTGCCCCGGCTTCCTTATCCATCTCATACTTGATTGGTTCACCGCCGACGGAAACCTCGACGATGACATTGATGTCTTCGGGCGGGTTCTTGCCGATCGGCACAGCGTCCATACGCATTGAAACACTCCTGTTGATCTGTGCTGCGTCTATCGCAACCCAGCCGGATAAGTGCAAGTCCTTAATTATTGCATTGCACCTAATTGATGAGCATGCCTCTAATGGCAGAAAAGCCAGTCAGGGGGATTCCATGTCACCATTTTTCCGAAAGGTATCGCGGATATTGGCCGTTTTCGCGGCAGTCGTGGCGCTGACAACAGGAAACGGCACCGCAGAAACCATCGACAGTACTTATACCAAAATCCAGCTTCAGAATTGCGTGCAGTTGGAAACCGCGGCGGAAGAGGGCACATTTGGCGGCTCGTGGGAATGCCCCGGATTTGAGGATCAACCGGTATACGTCGCCGAGGGCGATCTTCGCATGTTTGTCTCCTTCGGACCATTTGCAGCGGACGAACCTGCAGCCGGTCAAACCCTGCCGAACTTCAATACAGTCAATGACACACTGGAATGGCGGCTCAGAGACGGTCGTCCATTTGCGACCATCCTGCGCTGGTTTCCAAGTTACGGTGATGGCAGCAAGACAGGCAGCGTCCTGATTGTCACCCAGCTGAAACCGGGCGGCGAGACCTGTCAGATTGCGCGGGTTGACGCGCAAGCGAACAAGAATGCCAACTTTCTTGCAAGGCAGGCAGCAGACACCATGGCTGGGCAATTCGACTGTTCCAGACCGCCCGAAACAATTGGAAACGCGGGGAATTATCAATGATGAATAGGTGGGCTCAACCGCCCTTGGCGGGCCATACATAGATCGACAGTTCCAGCCGTCGACCGCCCAGCCGGTACCAGGACTTTGCCGCAAGCCGCCCGCCAACGGCCTTGTAGAAGGCTCGGGCTGGTTTGTTTTCGCTGAGCACCTGGATCGCAATACCGGACAGATTCCTGGTTGCCAGTGTTTCCTGAACGCTTTCAAAAAGGGTGCGGCCGAACCCGAGACCCTGATACTCGGGCTTCAGGTAGAGTTCATAGATTTCGCCGTCCATTCCGGTTCTATGCAGACGGCAGGGGCCATAGGTTGCATATCCTGCCGGCGTGTCGGCAATGCTGAGGATTTTGATTTCGACGCCTCTTGCAAGGGCACCGCGCCACCAGCCGGTTCCTCGGCGGGAGATCATCTTCTGAAGATCAACACCGTGCAATACGCCTCGATAGGCTCCAAGCCAGGCTTCGCTATGAATACCGGCTAGCGCCTCACAATCAGCGGCTCGAGCCGCACGGAGATCAATCAGGTCCGTAGTCATCCTTTTGAAAGGATACATCAAGCAACGGGACGGAAAAGAGGCAATCCAATGCGATTGGCAAAAAGATAGGTTCGCCGGTAGCCCGGTTCATGGCGCGCGAATGACGGAACTCGACAAAGGGCTCTGAAATTGAAAAGGGCCGGCTTTACGCCGGCCCTTCAGGTGCCCTGATGTTTGACTCACTAAATCTGGCTGGCCGGCAAGAACCCCGGGGGGCTGGGGGGCTAATGCATTCCGCGATCCCCACTGGCCATACCCATCAGGGTATGCTGCTAATATGGTGCCCCAAAATGGCTGGCCAAGGGCTGGAATGCGGCAAAATCAAGGAAATTTAGGCGTTCTTTCAAGGCAAACCACTGTTACATTGAGGACCCGCATTCCGGCGGGTTTTTACTCGATGATTTTGACCTAAAAACTGGCCCATCTGCCGTTCTTTCATTTGCGGGCTTGCCATCGGGGCCTATGCCAACGCATCATGACGCTTGGGTGACAAGCGGGCGTCAGGCATGATTCTCGTTTCAAGCGAAACCGCATACGGAAATGGAGGCGGAATGAGCGAAGCCGATGACAGCGCGTTTAAGCGCGGTGCGAGGTTGACCCTCTCACCGCAAAGCCAACCGGCTCCCCCTCCAAGACCTGTTGTTTCCTTTCATCGAAAAGAACTTGATACCATCCTCCGGCTCTATGGCCGCATGGTTGCGGATGGTGAATGGCGTGACTACGCAATCGATCTTCTGAAGGACAAGGCCGTCTTTTCCGTATTCCGCCGATCTTCGGAGATGCCGCTTTTTCGAATTGAGAAAGACCCGAAGCTTGCGCGTCGTCAAGGCGCATATTCAGTGGTCGCCACGGGCGGCATGATTCTGAAGCGTGGCCACGACCTCGCACAGGTGCTCAAGGTCCTTGAAAAGAAGAAGCATCTTCGGGTCGTCGACGCCTGATCCGATTTCCCGCCCCAGACACAAAAAAGCCCGGCGAGAAGCCGGGCTTTTCGGTTTGAACTTCTGTGCAGCTTATTCGCGATTGCCGAACAGCGACAACAGCATCAGGAACAGGTTGATGAAGTCGAGGTAGAGACGAAGTGCGCCCATGACGGACTTCTTCGTTGCGACTTCACTGCTGTCACCTTCGTAGTACATTTCCTTGATCTGCTGGGTGTCGTAAGCCGTCAGGCCTGCAAACACCAGAACACCGATTACTGAAACGGCAAACATCAGGGCAGACGATGCCAGGAAGATGTTGACGATCGAAGCGATGATGATGCCGATCAGACCCATCATCAGGAACGAACCCCAGCCGGACAGATCTTTCTTGGTGGTGTAACCGAAGATGCTCAATGCGCCGAAGGATGCGGCGGTAATGAAGAACACCCGTGCAATGGAGCCACCGGTATAGACCATGAAGATCGGCGCAAGCGAAATGCCCATGATGGACGCATAGACCAGAAACATTGTTCTGGCAGTGCTCGCACTCATCGACTGAATGCGTGCGGACAGCCAAAGGACCATTCCGAGCGGCGCAAACAGCAGAACGAAGTAAATCGGTCCACTAAAGAGTGTTTGTGCAACGGCAGGATTGCTGACAGCCAGCAAATATGTACCGAGTGCGAGGAAGCCGGTCAGCGCGAGGCCGAGTGTCATGTAGTTGTAGACACCCAGCATGTAGCTGCGTAGGCCCTGATCGATGCCGGCCTCGGCGCGTGCGCCGGCAACCGAGTAGGCACCCTGAGATTGACGGTCAAAGCTCGACATGGTCGTGGTATTCCCCTCTTAGATAGAAGCACGTGAACTTACGTGCAGCACAGCTCCCTCAACATATGGGAAAATGCGAACACAAGCTCAAGACGGTTTTCCTGAAAAAATCGTAATCTTTTCCGCTCAAACCCGCAACAATAACCCAAATAGTCCGAATTCTGCGCTTATTTCATCGCTTTCAGGCGCGAGGCAATCTGCCTGTCGCAGTCCCCACCGGGATTGCGAACCACTTCTTCCGAGGCAAAATCGAGGATTTCGCGTTCCTTGTCCCGCATTTGTTCGACCGAAACGCCAGGTTTGAACCACTGTAGAACAGCGTAGTCGCCACCGGCATCCGTCAAAAACGCCAACGGTTTGCCGTCTTCCATAATGCCCGTGCGGCCGACACGAACTTCCTCAACGGTGACATTACGAGCTTCCCCGTCAACGGTCAGCCGACTTTTGGAAAGCTTCAACTTTTTGAGTTTTGAAGACGCGGTTCCGTTCCAGCTTCTGTAGAACCGGTTGCCTTTTTTCTCAACCGAAAGACAGGAGTTCTTGTAGTTCGGAATGGACAAGCGCTCAGCGGTAACTTCAAACGGCTCTTCACCCTTAGGTGCCAGCGTGTATTTCATCGCATGTTCACCCGTCCGGTAAACACGAATACCGACGGGCGTGTAGCCGCTGTCATTGATTGTCCGGGTAAAGAAATCGAACTGGTTCTGATCATTGGTGCCGGCGCGGCGATAGAGCCAGCGCTTCGGCAGCCCGTCTTCGAACACCAGCCAGTCGCTGACCACAAGTCCGCGCGGCCCATCCTTTGTGTTCAGCTGCCAGACGCCAGTGTGAAACGGGCTTTCGGCAAATGCGGGCTGACCCCACGTAAAGGTCGCTACGGCAGCTAGTACCACGCCTTTGGCAAGTGATTTGAGAACGGTTTTTTTAGTGAATTCAAGCATGGCACAAGCCCCTGTTTACTCTAGGCCCTAGTCGGATAGCCAAGATCAAAACAGCATGCAAGCGGCGTCGGGCCGAAGTTTGTCTGAAAGGGCCTGTTTTTCGTGAAAGTTTCCTGACATGGATAATTTCCACATCAGGTCGCTCTTGGAAGTCGATGTTCTAGAGATTTCTAAGAACCGGGGCCGGCTTTTCACCCAGCACGCGCCAGGTGCCGATCAGGCCGAATCCGACCGTCAATACGAGCGCGACAAGTGCCGCACTAGCAGCCGTCACCGGCATCACCACGAACGATCCACCCATGATCTGGGTAATCACGTACCAGGCTGCCACACCCCCGGCCACCAGAGCAAAAAGGGCGGTCACCAATCCGAGGATCGCGTATTCGAGGCCGTAGGCAATGATCAAGCGTGTGCGTGTAGCGCCCAGGGTTTTGAGAATAACGGCATCGTAAATACGGCTGCGGTGACCGGCAGCCAACGCACCTGCCAGCACAAGCACGCTCGCGATCAACGTGATCGAGCTTGCTCCTCGGATGGCCCAGGCAAGCTGTGCCACCAGATCATTGACCTGGGATATGGCGTCCTTGACGCGAACCGCAGTCACGGTCGGGAAGGTGTTTGATACGGTTTTCAAAAGCGCCAGCTCAGCATCCGTCGGCACTTCTTCGTCCCAGCCGAGTGTCATGAGATGGGCATGGGGAGCACCCGCAAACGTATTCGGTGAAAAGACCATGACGAAGTTGATCGCCAAAGACTGCCATTCAACATCTCTCATGTTGGCGATTTCCGCCGTAATCTCACGGCCCAACACATTGACCGTAACCTTGTCTCCGATTATCAGTCCAAGGTCTGTGGCGGCCTCGGCATCGAACGAAACCAGGGGTATGCCACTGTAATCTTCCGGCCACCATTCTCCCGCCGACAACGTCGAGTTTTCCGGAAGAATGGCCTCGTAGGTTATGCCGCGATCACCGCGAAGAACCCAGTCAGAGCCATCTTGTGCCGGCACGAAATCCTCAGACGGGATGTCGTTCAAGCTGACAATTCTGCCGCGCAACATGGGCACGCTTCGAAGATTTGCGCTCGGCGCTTCATCCTCAAGAAGGCTCTGAAACGTATCGCGTTCATGGCTCTGGATATCGACAAAGAAGAAGCTCGGCGCTTGATCGGCAATCGTGGCCGTCAATTCCCGGCGAAGGTTGCCATCGATCAATGCGAGCGCCACCAGCAGGGACAGCCCAAGACCCAGCGACAAAACAACAGAAGGCGTTAAGGCACCGGGGCGGTGAATATTGGCAATCGCCAGACGCAGCTCCGTTGACCTGACGCTCGGCAGGCGTTTCGCGGCGAACATGATCAGGCGCGCAACAACCACAAGCAACAGGAACGCGCCCGCCGACGCGACGATGTAAATTCCGGCAATGGTCTTGTCATGAGCAAGCAGAATTGCAATGGCAGCCAGAGCCACGACGGTCACCATGGTTGCGAACAGATAACGCTTGCGCGGAAACTTGGAGCCTCCCGTTACGATATCCCGGAAGAGGGCGGTCGGAGGAACATCATGAGCACGGCCGAGCGGCCACAAAGCAAACGCAAGGGCCGTCAGAAGCCCATAGAGCAAACCAAGGCCGAGTTCGGCAGGATAGATGTTTGCAGCAAGTTGAACAGGCAACACGCCAGACAAAGCCGCACCGGCTGCAAATGGTATCAGAGCGCCGATGACAAGGCCGATGGCGATGCCGATCAGAGCCAGAACAAGCATTTGAACCAGGTAAATCTGGAAAACAAAACCGCCGGTCGCACCCAGACACTTGAAGCTGGCAATGACTTCCCGCTTGGTTTCAAGATACGCCCGGATGGCGTTTGCCACGCCGACGCCTCCGACAACCAGCGCGGTCAGGCCGACAAGCGTCAAAAACTGCGCGAACCGGCCGATGCTGCGCTGCAATCCAGGCGAGGCATTCGCACGCGAGCGAATGCGCCATTCGGCACCGGGCTGGTTCTGTTTCACACTTTCCACCACACCCGAAAGTGTTTCAAGGCTGGGGGCCGGATCCATCCGGACACGGTAGTGCCAGCGTATCAGACTGCCGGGCTGGACAAGGTCGGTATCGGGAAGCGCCGCTTCTGATACCATCAGCCTCGGACCAAACTCCATGCCACCGGCAAGCTTGTCCGGTTCAGTTTCGATGACGTCGGAGATGCGCAAGGTCGCGCGCCCAAGTGCAATCGTATCTCCAACGGAAATGTCCAGGCGCGCAAGCAGTGCGAGGTCTGCCACCGCACCCCAGACACCATCTTGTTGAGAGATCGCGTTTTTCAGCGGTTGACCCGATTGAAGGTCGAGCGATCCATAAAGGGGATAGGGATCATCTACTGCCTTCAATTCGACCAGAGCCTGTTCCGATCCATCCAGCCGCCGGGCCATAGCGCGCATCGTTGCAACGCCTGAGACGGCACCAAGACTGTCCAGAAAGGCGGCTTCTTCGGCACCGGCCTCACGGTGGATCAGGCGGAAAGACAGATCGCCACCAAGAATCGCCTGACCTTCACGCGAGATCCCCTCCGTGAGTGCCCGTGAAACGGATGTCACGCCTGCGATTGCGGCAACACCCAGCGCGATGCAGGCGATAAAAATATAAAACCCTTTGAGCCCACCGCGCAGCTCTCGCAACGCAAAGCGGGTTGCCAGAGGAAAGGTCTGGTTGCCGGACCCGGTCGTACCGGGAACAAAGCCGCTCACGCGGAAACCTCTTCCATGCCGGATTTGGCCGACTGCGCTTCTTCGATTTCGCCTGATCGAACTCTGATCATGCGGTCGCATCGCTCCGCCAGCGATGGATCATGTGTCACCAGCACAAGCGTTGTGTTGCGATCACGCTGCGCAGAAAACATCAGATCGACAATCTGTGTTCCTGTGCTGTCATCCAGGTTACCGGTCGGTTCGTCGGCGATAAGAATTTCAGGTTCAACCACCAGCGCTCTTGCAACCGCCACCCGCTGCTGTTCACCACCGGACATCTGTGCCGGGTAGTGGTGCATTCTGTGGCCAAGACCGACAGCTTCAAGCTCGGCAGCCGCTTTCTCGTAGGCAGCGGGGTCTCCAGCCAGCTCAAGTGGAACCGTGACGTTTTCCAGCGCAGTCATATTGGGAACGAGATGAAAAGACTGAAAGATGATCCCGACGTTGCGACCCCGAAAGCGCGCAAGCTGATCCTCGCTCAGGGGCCCGAGTTCCGAGCCTGCCACGTTGACGGACCCGTCATCAGCGCGTTCAAGGCCGGCCATAACCATGAGCAGGGTGGATTTGCCGGAGCCGGACGGACCCACAAGTCCGACGGATGTTCCTTTTTCAATATCCAGATCGATGCCCTTTAGAATATGAACACGCCCGGCACCTTCACCGAGCGTCAAATGAACGTTTTTTAGGGCAATCGCGGGTGCATTTGTCATCGTCAGGCCTCTATAATGGACACTGGATCGTCGTTCCGACGCCTGCATGCCCTCGACATTTGGTCGCATTGCGACCATATGGGACCGATGTAGCGCCTATTCCAGTCCTGAAAGAATGTTAGCGTGAACCGTCTTATCACTGTTGTCTTTATACTGTTCTTTTCCTTTTATCCGGTTTCCGCTCAGGCGGCTGACCTGAAGCTAGTGGTTCTGGGCGACAGCCTGTCGGCTGGATATCAGCTTCCATCAGACGCAGGGTTCACCACTCAGCTGCAAAAAGCACTGGACTCACGGGGACATTCTGTCGAAGTCATCAACGCCGGCGTGAGTGGCGATACGACTTCAGGCGGCCTCTCCAGGCTGGACTGGTCTGTTGCGCCGGATACCGACGCTGTGATTGTTGAACTTGGTGCCAATGACGCCCTCAGAGGTTTTTCTCCGGAGATTACGAGAAAGAACATAGAGGAGATCACCACGCGTCTGCGCGAGCGTGGAATCGAAGTGATGCTGGCCGGTATGCTTGCACCTCGAA
Source organism: uncultured Roseibium sp. (assembly GCF_947499295.1). Lineage (GTDB taxonomy): Bacteria > Pseudomonadota > Alphaproteobacteria > Rhizobiales > Stappiaceae > Roseibium. Next base: position 168,392 of record NZ_CANMNP010000016.1, on the reverse strand, counting down.
ACCTTGGCCCGGAATACGCCGATGTCTTCGATCCGATCTACTCGGAGGTTGCCAAGGCCCACGGAGCCCTGCTTTATCCATTTTTTCTGGAAGGCGTCGCTCTGAATCCGGATTTGAACCTCTCGGACGGCATGCATCCGAACGCGGATGGTGTCGCTGTAATCGTTGAAAACATTCTGCCAAAGGTCGAAGACCTGTTGGCCAAAGCACAATCGTCATAAGGGCCGGCGCCACTCGGCAGCCAGAAACGCCCTTTTCTTGAAAATTGAAGGAAGACCAGATGGAACAGCGCCGGCTTGGACGCACAGACATCAATGTGAGCGCCCTTTGCCTCGGAACGATGACCTATGGCGAGCAGAACTCAGAAGACGAAGGCCATGCCCAGATGGACTACGCACTCGATAGGGGCATCAATTTCTTTGACGCTGCCGAGCTCTACCCGATCCCTCCGAAAAAGGAGACCCAGGGCCGCACGGAAAGGATCATTGGCAACTGGTTCAAGAAAAGCGGCAACAGGGACAAGGTTGTCATGGCCACCAAGGTTGTTGGCCGTTCCGAGATGAACTGGTTCCGCAAGAACGGTGAAAAGAGCAAACTGACCCGTGAGCAGATCGAGCAGGCTGTTGATCGCAGCCTGATGAACCTTCAGACAGACTATATCGATCTCTACCAGATCCACTGGCCGGACCGGAATCAGGCCGGCTTCGGCTCCATGCCGACGCGCTGGAAGGATGCGGTTCCGGCCGAGGACGAAAACAGCATCCAATCGACACTCGAAGTTATGTCCGACCTGGTTAAATCGGGAAAGGTACGTCATATCGGCCTGTCGAACGAAAGCGCCTGGGGAACAATGCGATATCTGGCGGCCGCTGATGTGTTCGACCTGCCACGAGTGGTCTCCATTCAGAACGCCTATTCTTTCGTCAACCGCACCTTTGAGACGGGCATTGCGGAAATCGCCCGCCGGGAAGATGTTGGGCTTTTAGCCTATTCTTCCCTGGCTCAAGGCTATTTGACCGGGAAATACCGCAATGGTGCCTTGCCGGCCGGCGCGCGCAAAACGCTTTTCAATCGCATGCAGCGCTATGAGCATCCACGCACGCTCCAGGCAGTGGACGCCTATCACGCACTTGCCGGCGAAGCAGGTCTCGACCCGTCTCAGCTGGCAATCGCATTTGCCAAATCCCGGTCCTTCATGACTTCTGTCATCATCGGCGCTACGAGAATGGATCAGCTTGAAACAGACATTGGTGCTGCCGACCTCGTTCTCAGCGATGACGTCCTGGAAAAAATCGACGAGATCCATCAGGAATTCGGCAATCCTGCTCCTTGATTGCAACTGCTGGTCATTGAGAATCAAATGACATCAGATGCCGTACCAGAGACCGCCTGGCGCGGCATTTTCACATTCGGGCTGGGATTTTCATCGTGTTGTCAAAGATTTAGATTTTTGTCTTGCGATTTTCATGAAGTTGATTCCTCATGGGATTCATCAGCGACAGCGGAGGGAACACCCATGCCGCGCCTATTTACAGGCCTTGAGATTCCGTCGGAGACGGCACTCATGCTTTCTATGCTCCGGGGAGGCCTTCGGGGTGCTCGCTGGATCGATCCCGAGAACTTTCACATTACACTTCGGTTCATCGGTGACATAGATGACCGGACAGCAGATGAAGTTGCAGCTGCACTCGAGCGGATCCGCCGGGATCCGATTGAAATTCGGCTGAACGGGCTCGGTTCTTTCGGCAATGGCAAGCCACATGCAGTCTGGGCCCGTGTCGAGCCGAACGCAGAGCTCGCGGAATTGCAGGCCGAGCAAGAACGGATCATTCAACGGCTGCACTTGCCCGCAGAACGTCGAAAATACGTTCCACATGTCACGGTCGCCCGTTGCAGGTCATCAACCAACGAAGATGTGGCCAAATGGCTCAGCGAGCGCGGCAACTTTCAGGCACAGCCTTTTGTTGCCGGCAGATTTGTTCTGTTTTCCGCCAAATCAAGCGTAGGCGGCGGACCCTATCTGGTTGAAGAGGCTTACCCGCTCGCGGCTTGAGCCGATCGCTGCGGTTTGATCGACGACTGACCGGACTTCACGGCGCAAAGACCAAATTGATCTCAATCAGCCTTGGAAGGGCGGGTCAACAGACCCTCATAGACCGCAAGCGTCCTGGCGCACATCGTTTCGACAGTAAAATTCTGTTGCACATGCAAAAGCGCACGGCTTGTCAGGTCTTTTTTTGATTTGTCATCCATAAGCAGCGCTGACCTTATGGCATCAGACAGAGCCTGCGGATCGCTTGCGGTGACCCGCCAGCCTGTTCGTTCAGAACCCGGGACGTCCGGGGGCGCCAGCACTGTTTCTGGCACAGCACCCAGATTGGAAACAATCACCGGTACCGACGCGGCCTGCGCCTCGACGGCAGCACGGCCAAAAGCTTCCGGCTCAACAGAGGCAACCACAGCAATGTCCGACAGTGCCATGGCTGCAGGGACATCAGCGCAATGCCCTACAAGCCGCACCCGATCATGAAGGCCATGATCCGCGATCTGTTTTTTCAACTCGGCAACATATCCATCTCGGCCTTGCGCATCACCGGCCAAAATCGCAATCGGCTCTCTCAGGCCATCATCTTTCAGAAGCGCCATTGCCTCGATCAGAACGGCTTGTCCCTTCCAGGCCGTCAGACGAGCCATGTTCATGATGATCGGATGGCCGTTTGGAATGCCCCAGCTGTCTTTGAGTGCCTGCTGGCGCAACGCACTGACATTATCCGGATCGAGGCTCTTCAGGTCTGACCCGCGCGGGATAACGGTGATGCGGGATTTGGCAAAGGGATGTCTTTTGCCAATCAGTTTGGCAATGAATTCAGAGTTGGCGATCACGGCATCGCCTCGCGCCATCACGGAATTGTAGTATGCCTTGAGCGCATTCGATTGATTGTAGGTGCCATGGTAGGTGGTCACAAATGGGATATTCGTGCGCCGCGCTGCCCTGAGTGCCGACCAGGCAGGTGCTCTGCTTCTTGCATGTATGAGGTCTACGCCACGCTCTGAAATGAGAGAGGCGAGCCTTTTGGTATTTTTCCAGAGAGTCACCGGGTTCTTGGACTTCACCGGAAGCACGATGTGCTCGGCTCCGAAAGATTCCAATTCCGGCACCAACTGCCCCCCCTGGCTGACGACCAATGCCTGAGCGCCGGCTTCAACGATTGCCCGCGCAACATCGATCGTCGTGCGTTCGGCCCCGCCCGAATTCAAGTCCGGGATCACTTGCAGAACTGTCGTGGCCGTGGGCAGGGGCGGCAAGTGTAGCCTCCAAAGTGCTTTTCAAGACGGGATGTGTGTGCCAAAGGCAGGATAGAAGAAACAAATTATGTTGAGAGCCTTAATATGGGTGCGCCAGAACCGCAATTCATCTCGGTCGGAAAAAACGACTCTTTGCGGAAGATCGCGGTTTTGAACGACCCCGGAGAAGGCCCCGGTCTTTTTTGGCTGTCCGGATTCAAATCCCACATGTCCGGCACGAAGGCCGAGGCGCTTGCTGCTCATGGTGAAAGTCTCGGCAAACAGGTGGTACGGTTTGACTATTCAGGTCACGGGCAATCCGGTGGCAAGTTTGAAGATGCATGCGTTACGGATTGGCTGGAGGAGGCGACAACCGTATTCGACCGCTTCGCGGACAAGGAAACAGTCCTGGTCGGATCTTCAATGGGAGGCTGGATTGCGCTTCTGCTTGCATTGAAACGGAAGGAAACCGGCAAGATCAAGGGACTGGTCCTGATTGCACCTGCAGTCGATTTCACTGAGGAGCTGATGTGGAAACAGCGATTTAACGACGAGATCCGGGAAACCATCCTGACCAGCGGACGTTGGTCCCAGCCATCGGCCTATGACGAAAGCCCCTATGTGATTACGCGCAGACTGATCGAAGACGGTCGTCGGCACCTGCTTTTCGGCAAACCGCTCTATCTTGGGTGCCCGATCACAATTCTGCAGGGTGCACAGGATCCCGACGTTCCAAGACAACACGCAGAACGACTTGTCGATGCATTGCCGCAGGATGATGTGACCCTGTCCGTCGTTCCGGACGGAGATCATCGTCTGTCGAGACCGCAAGACATCGAGCTGTTGCTGAGATCGGTCGATACATTGACCGGCAACTGAGACAACCTCAAACAGGAAGTGTTTCCCGGCCCTGCTTTTGAACACGATACCAGGCCCAGAATAGACGTGCGGCCACACCACGGTGTGGCGACCAGGCTGACGCAATCTCGTCGAGCTGTTTGGGATCCGGCTTTTCTTTCAGTTCAAGCGCATCACGAACCGCAATCTGAAGCGCAAGATCGCCGCTTGGAAAAATATCGGGGTGACCGGCACAAAAAAGCAGGAAAATATCTGCCGTCCAGCGGCCAATACCCTTGATCGAACACAGCCGGGCATGTGCTTCGTCGGCAGGTGCCTCGGCCAGTTGAGTGAGGTCCAGACCGGATTGGCAGGCCTCTGAAACGGCGCGCAGTGTCCGAATCTTCGGCCTCGACAGCCCAGCGCCGGCAAGATCCTCGTCCGAAAAGTCCATCAGGCGATCTGACGTCAGCGGCACCACAAGCTTTTGCAATCGCGCAAATATCGCAGCTGCGCTCGCAACGGAAACCTGCTGCCCAGTGATGATCTGGGCAAGGCCCTCAAAGTCGGCAGCTCTGCGTCGCAACGGAAGATCTCCCGCAGCCGAGGCTATTTGCGAAAGTCTTGGATCAAGGGCTACCAGCTCACGCAGACCTTTCTTGATATCATCTGGTACGGCAATCGGTTTCATGGTCGGCGTGAAGGCTTCAGCAGATTTGCATGAGAGACAGGGAGTGATAGGTAGGACTTGAACGACCAACTCCAATCCGTCAACCCGGCTCACCACCTTCATGTCCAGACCCGTTTTCCGGTTTGCACCTTCCCCCAACGGACATCTGCACCTCGGGCATGCCCTGTCCGCGCTTTTGAATGTCAGAGCAGCCAATGCATTGAACGGTCGATTTCTGCTGAGATTGGAAGATATTGATCTGGCGCGTTGCACACCGGATCTGGAGCGGGAGATGCTTGAAGATCTCGACTGGTTGGGGGTGCCGCTGGAAGAGCCCTTGCTTCGCCAATCGCAGGCGTTCGAACATTACCGCAAGGCACTTGAACACCTCCAGGACCTAGGTCTTGTCTATGCTGCCTACCTGACGCGCGCCGAAATCCGGACATTCGTCGCCGACTACGAATCGGTCGGCAGAAGCTGGCCGCGGGATCCGGACGGCGCACCGGTCTATCCTGGGGATCATGCCGTTTTGGCCGAACAGGAACGCAAGGCCAGGGCCTCAAGCGACGCTCCCTTTGCGTTGCGCCTGAATATGGCAAAGGCTCTTGCTAAAGTTGGCAAGTCACTGAGCTGGCAGGAAGGTGGTTCAGAGGGCAAAGCGCTGTTCCGGTCCGATCAGAAGATCGAAGCCAATGCGGCAGATTGGGGAGATGTGATCCTCGCTCGCAAGGACACGCCGACGAGTTATCATCTGTCCGTTGTGGTTGACGACGCGCGCCAGGGAATTACTGACATCTTGCGAGGACAGGACCTCTATCACGCAACCAGCGTGCATCGGGTCTTACAGGAATTGCTAGAGCTGCCCGAACCGCGATATCGCCATCATCGTCTGATACTGGGAGACGACGGACGCAAATTGTCAAAATCCAACAAGGATACGAGCCTCAGATCCTTGCGTGCATCAGGCATGACACACGCTGACCTGCGACGGCGCCTCGGGCTCTAGTTCAATTTGAACCAGATTTCCAAAAAACCGATCCAGAGGCTGGTCGTTACGATAGCGCAAAGTGTCGTCATGGTGATCGCGTTGGCCGACATGGCATGGCCGGTTCCGTACCGGTTTGCAAAAATATATGCGTTGATACCGGTCGGGCATCCGGCGGTCAAAGTTGCAACGGCGGTCCAGAGCGGCGGCAACTGAAAGACAAAAGCGCTAACAGCAAAGACCACACCTGGCATGATCAGGATCTTGATCACGCTGAGCAGAACACCCGGAAGCACATTTCCGCGCATGCCGTATTGCACGAGGCTCATGCCGAGTGACAATAGGGCAAGTGGCAAAGCCGTAGCGGCGATCCTGTTAAGAACATCCTGCCCGATATCCGGCAGGTCGACCCCGGTGAGACGCCATAAAAAGGCGAGTGCGATGGTGACAACAATAGGATTTTTCATCAGGCTCTTCAGCGCGCCAGAAAGCAATCGGCCAAGTGGAGGCAAAGGCTCACCGCTGTCGATCGCAGCGGCACGTTCCATGACGATAGCCATTGCCACCGTCATGATTGCCAGGTGAACTGAAATCACCAGAAGCAGAGGTACCAGGCCTTCGTCGCCGTAGACAGCTGCGACCAGAGGCAGCCCGACAAGAACGGTATTGGCAAATGCGGCAGAAATTCCTCCGATTGCTCCGGCGCGGGCATCGCGTCCGAAGCCTTTCCGAATGACCAGGGTTCCAAGCGCCCAGGCAACACCGACGCCAACGAAATAGGCGGCCCAAAGCTCAACTGGAAATCCTGCAGACAGGTCTGCATTTGTCAATGTGCGAAAAATCAGGACCGGAATGGCAACAATGTAGACAAACTGACCGAGTGCCTCGCTGACCGTCTGACCAAGGATCTTGAAACGGGCAAGCGCATAACCAATCCCGATGAGCAGGAAAACCGGAGCAACAATGGCAAAGTTTTGAGCAAGCATGAAACACTGCGCCGCAAGAGCGCTTTTCAACCGGGTTTGGAGGCAGAACAGTTGACGAAACAGCCGACCCTGAAGGACCGGATGGACAGCGATGTGCCCGCAAGGTAAGCACGAATGTGGTCAGATTGGCTTTTCCCAGATGGTTCGGCAAGCCCTTTTGACGTGAAACTGGCGAAGGACATGGGCTTCATGGCAAATCATGATGAAGATGGCGCGAAGATTGCGCTTCTGGCCCATGATCTCAGAACCCCGCTTGCGGCCATGCGGCTGACCGCCGAAATGATCGGTGAAGGATCTCTGGACATTGCCCAGGCTGAACAGCTGTCGGTTCTGATACGCTCCATTGACGCCCTGACACAACTCACCGGCGATCTCCTGAATGCCGGGGAGCAGGATGAAAACGCCCCTTCGGCTACCTATCGGATTTCCGAAATCATGCTTGAGGTAACCGATCTCTTTCGCCCGGTCGCCGAGGCCAAAAATCTGACGCTTGACGTTGTTTTAGATGAAGACACAAGGGAGAAACTGATCCGCGATGGCGGATCGCTGCGCCGGGTGCTCACCTCGCTCTTGGATAATGCCGTAAAATACACGGACACCGGAGGTATAATCGTCGAATTGTCGACCGTGGCGTCAAATGAACCTTCTTCTTCGCGCGCAATTGACGATAATTGGGTCAATCTTTCAATCACGGACACCGGACCAGGCATCGATCCCGAAGAAAGAGAACGTCTCTTCAGACCCTTTGTCCGAGGCCGCCACGGCAAAGCTTCTGCTCCAGGCACCGGTCTCGGGCTTTGGGGCACTGCAGAACTTGTAAGAGAAATGAAGGGTCTGCTCAGGCTGGCGCAGCCCAAAAGCGGCGGAAGCTGCTTTGAAGTACAGATCCCGTTGCAAACACAAGATACAATCGACAGACGACCTGAACCGGCACCGTCATCCGACATGGAACCCGTTGCATCCCGTCCCGGCATGACAATGCATATTCTGGTGGTCGACGACAACGAAACCAATTGCAGGCTGCTTGCCGCATTGCTTGAATCCTTCGGGATGTCATGTGACATCGCGCATTCCGGCGAACAAGCTATCGTTCTGATTCAAAAAGAAAAATATGACGCCGCGCTTCTGGATTTGCATATGCCGGGCATGAGCGGCCTCGAAACAGCAGAAGAGCTTCGGAACCTCGAGCCGGGCGGCGAGCCCCCGCTCATCGCGGTCACCGCCGCACTTGAGTCTATTGGCGATCAGCGCTTGCGACAGGCCGGTTTTCAGGAGGTCTTGACCAAACCGCTGTCCCCGGCCTTGCTTTACAAAGCCCTTGAACACGCAAATCGGCTCAATCTCGCTCCCTGACGGTCTCCAACGCCTGTTCAAGGCGGTCATTGCCCCAAAACAGGCCGCCGTTCGGAACGACCAGACTAGGAGCACCGAATATTCCGAGCTTTTCCGCCTCGGTCACAGCAGCACGCAGCCCGATTTTCGTTTCCGGCGAAACCGCATCGGCCAGCGCCTGCTTGGCCGGTGCGCCAACCTCAATGAGAAGATCGGCCATCAGGGCTTCGTCCTCAATCTCCAGGCCCTGGCCGAATTCTGCAACATAGACAGCCCGGCTAAATGCGCCGATCCACGGCTGATCACGGCCGGCAAATGCGATTCTTGCCGCCAAAAGCCCGTTTTGCGGGAAGGGGCTGGGCATCTGGAATGGCAGACCGTATCGCTCACATTGGCGCTCCATGTCACACCACATGTAACGACCCTTTGCCGGCTGAAGGTTGAAGGGGGAGGTATTCCAGCCTTGTTTTTTGAAAATGGGCCCAAGCAAAAAAGGCCTCCAGGCAACTCTGACACCAAAATCAACGGCGAGCGCTTCAATACGCATGGCTGTGAGATAGCTATAGGTCGAGGCGAATTCGTACCAAAATTCGACCACCGGTTCGCGATCCTGCCTCAATGAGACGATATTCGAACCTGATGGATGATCTGCCGGATCGTCACTTTGCAAAATATTCAACTCCAAAAACACCTTCGCCAACCCTGCCGGAAAGGAGGGATTGGACAGGCTTGCAGGATGCGCTAAAGAGCAGCCATGGAACGACACAACCCCGCCAACCATAGTCAGAAGTCTGGACTGCGCAAAGCCGGTGACTGGTGCGTTACCCACCCGATAGCTGTGGCGAGCGTTTATGTCGGCGCTGTTTCTTTGTTTTTTTTGGCCTTTCCAAACATTGATCTAAAAGTCAGCAATTTCTTCTATTTTGGCGAAGCAGGTTTTGCGGCTCAGAACGAGCCCTTCCTGAGAGACGTCAGGCATCTTGGACCTTTTCTGGTAAAAGTCATTGCCGTTGTCTGCGTGCTCATTCTCGTGGTCAAATTGATGGCACCTGGACGTCCGCCTATCCTGCCCCTGCGCAAGCCGGTTTTCCTTTTGACGACGTTGATCCTCGGACCGGGAATCCTGGTCAACACAATCCTGAAGGACAATTGGGGACGGCCCCGCCCGCGCTCGGTCGAAGAGTTCGGCGGTGATCTGCCCTTTCAGCCTGTCTGGAAAATGACGGAATACTGCGACAAAAATTGTTCTTTTGTCTCTGGAGAAGCTTCAGCGAGCATATGGCTGGTCTCGGTCGTCTTTCTGGTTCCTGCGAGCTGGCGCAAGGCGGTCCTCGCATTTGTCCTGCCGCTTTGCCTGATCCTGTCGACGAACCGCGTTGCTTTTGGGGGTCACTTTTTCTCTGACACCCTGATTTCCTGGGGCTTGACGTTCTTGCTGATCCTGATTGTCTACCACTTGCTCTACATTAAGGAGCCACCCCTACTCACAGACAGGGGTCTAGACGAGTGGTTCACTGTAAAGGGCCGCAAGCTCCAGCGCCTTTTTCAGCGACTGCTGGTACGACTGCGTCGGTCCTTTCGGGGCGCGGTGCGAATTTTCTCCGACCGGTAAGCGCTTTTTCGGCAAAAATCAGGTGCGTTACTTGCGTGGCCTGGTGCGCTTTAATATGCGGGCAAAGCGCAGAGGTGAGCGGTCCTCAACCCAACTTATTGCTTCGTTTATCTGGGGAGTTTTCCGCCTTCGATTGCGCAACATGCGGGCAGCGCTCCGACTAGTACCGACAATCACGATCATTCCCAGTGCAAGCAGCGGAACACCGGTCGGTATCGGCAGCCAAACGGTTGCCAGACCAATCAGAATGCAAATCGCGGCCAGTGACCACCATAGGAATTTCATGAATCAACCATGGAGCGCAATCTCGACGATCACCCATAGCGCAATTTCTGAGACGGATTTATGAACCCTGAAACCGCGAAATTGAATCCCCTGCGATTAGGAGTACTGATCCGTCAATGTGCTCAAAAGCCGTTGTCCACCCGCCCTGATCATTTGATAAACATTTTCAAAACTGTCTGGCCCGCCGCAATATGGGTCCGGAACCTCCTGCACCGGATCGTCGAGCAGTAACCTGATATGCGCCGTCCCACCATTGCTCCGGCTGTTTAGGTTGGTCAGGTTGCTGCGATCCATGGCGACAATCGTGTCAAATCGATCGAAGTCGTCATCTGAAACCTGCCGGGCTTTTTGACCAGTAATGTCGACGCCGTATTTTGCGGCGATCTCGATTGATCGCGGGTCCGGGGGATCGCCAATGTGCCAGGCTCCTGTTCCGGCGGAATCAATTTCAAATTCGCCGCTTCGCCCGGCTTCGAAAACAAGACTTCGAAACACGCCCTCAGCAAGGGGCGAGCGGCAGATATTCCCTAGACAAACAAAAAGGACACTTTGGACCAACACACAGCTCCCATATCTATCTGTCCACCGTGCGGACTTGTGTGCCAAATTGCAAACGGGCGCTTCAGGACCGCCGTGCTTGCCGGTTCTGTTTGAGTTCGCCTTCGCTTCTTCCTTTGGGTAGAATATGGAAAGAGTGTTGGCTGATCAGGAGAGGCAAATGGTGGAGCGATTGAAGCCGGAGGACCGGGCGGCCGGTTTGCAAGACCTGCCGGACTGGCACCTCTGTGATGGCCGCGAGGCAATCACCAAGACATTCAGGTTCCGGGACTTCACCGAAGCCTTCGGGTTCATGACGCAGGTGGCGCTGATTGCTGAAAAGATGAATCATCATCCGGAATGGTCCAATGTCTATCGCACTGTCGAGATAACGCTGGCAACGCATGATGTTGGTGGCCTGAGTGTTCTCGATCTGAAATTGGCTGGTGCCATCGACAAGATCGCTGGCGACAGCTAGTCCTCAATTGGCGCGTTCGATTTCAGGAAGGTCTGGGGTCGCAGCCTATCGCTGAGTCATAGGAATAAGTGACTTGATGCAGGAATTGGCCAATCGGCGGTGACGATCTGGTCGCCGCGCTGATGTTGCTAGGGGTGTACGGTCTGGACGATGAAGCAGGAAGGCCAGCCGCTAGCTTGAATTCCCGGTCTTTCTAGTCATCCAGGCGCCAAGCCTCGCGCCTCCAATATCAGCCACCTTTTGCAAGCTGAAACCTGTGGCCTTCCTCAAGCTTCTCTGCCGCCAGTAACTCGTGACCGTTTTCCCGGCAAAAATGCGGTATGTCGATTTCCGCCATTGGATCGGTCGTCAACACTGTAAGCTGATCGCCGGAATTCAGACGCATCAGCGCCTTTCTGGTTTTCAGCACCGGCAACGGGCATTTCAATCCTTTGAGGTCAAGCAGCGTTTCCGTCACAGATTGATCCTATCCCTTGTCTTCGAATTCGAACCAGCACTTGGCAACAGCTCGATAAGATAGTCACGTCAGTGCGAAATTGACAGTGTTCGCAGAAGATTAGATGCTGCCGGAACAATGAATTCAAACACGTTCAGAACAGGACACACGATGACAAGCCGCGCAATTTCCGCACTGGATATTCTCGATTTCTGGTGGCGGGCCGGACCTTCGAAATGGTTCGCGATAGACGAAAAGTTTGACAAGTCCTGTAACGACCGGTTTCTACCCGCCATTGAGGCCGCCAAGGAAGGCAAACTTGATCATTGGGCAGAAACCGCAGACGGCACTCTGGCTTTACTTCTCCTGCTCGATCAGATGTCCAGAAATGTTTACAGAGGCTCTCCCAAAGCCTTCGAAGCGGATGAAAAGGCCGTCTCAATTGCCGAATACGCCATTGCTCACGGCTTCGATCGCGCGTTTCCGATAGAGGCCAGAGGCTTTTTCTATCTTCCCTTTGAGCACTCGGAAGATATGAGACATCAGGAAAAATCAGTCGATCTGTGTCGCAGGCTGGGCGACAAAGAACTTTACCACTATGCGCTGATACATATGGATGTCATACGCAGGTTCGGGCGGTTTCCGCATCGAAACAAGGTTCTTGGTCGAAAAAGCACCCAGGAAGAAGAAGCCTATCTCGCCGATGGCGGCTTTTCGGCCTGATCGCATTGATGCTGGTCGATACCTTACTGAATTTATGGAAATGATTTGCCGGGCGGGCTGCCGTTTTTTTAAGCGAGTGCCCGGCTCCGATTCAATCTGATCAAATTTTCATCAGCGATTAAATCGCTGCACAAAAAATATGCAGACAAACTGCCTCTAAAGGCGTCACCGGATTTTTCCGCTGGCGCCTGTTTCCTTCCTAGCTCCCTTAGAGTCCGCAGAACTCCGCGAAAAACAAGGTAAATTGGGCAAGTTGGCACGGTCCTTGATTAAGAAAGGCCGACACCGACCCGACGCCATTCACTGTGGCCAGGCCAAAGACCTGAAAAGACCCTTCCAGAGGGGACATCAACCAGGCGGCAAGTTGGGGACGGTCGGCCGAGCTTCTTCGACGGGAAGAGGCACTAATAAGGGGAATGGAACGAGCAATGAAAATCGTGATGGCCATCATCAAGCCGTTCAAGCTCGACGAAGTGCGCGATGCCCTGACCGGCATCGGCATCCAGGGGCTGACGGTGACCGAAGTGAAAGGCTATGGCCGCCAAAAGGGGCACACCGAAATCTACCGCGGAACCGAATACGCCGTCAGCTTCTTGCCGAAGCTGAAGATCGAGGTCGCCGTGGATTCCGGATCCGTCGACAAGGTCGTCGAAGTGATTTCAGGTGCAGCAAAGACCGGTCAGATCGGTGACGGCAAAATCTTTGTCCACTCGATCGACCAGGTCGTGCGCATCCGTACCGGCGAAACCGACGCCGAAGCTCTGTGATTTAGGTAAGGAAACGTAACATGAAAAATCTTGTCGCTAAGGGCGCGACGACGCTGACCGTGTTGAGCCTTATGGCTCTTCCGGCACTCGCCCAGGATACCGACGCTGCGGCAGCTCCGGCCGTATCGCCAGAAGTCGCCTACATCTTTAACACTCTGCTGTTCCTGATCGGTGGCTTCCTGGTCATGTGGATGGCAGCCGGCTTCGCCATGCTTGAAGCTGGGCTCGTTCGTTCCAAGAACGTCTCCATGCAGTGCCTGAAGAACATCTCGCTTTATTCCATCGCGGGCATCATGTTCTGGATCACAGGCTACAACCTTATGTACACCGGTGTTGACGGTGGCTTCATGGGTTCATTCGGCCCCTATTCCTTTGACGCTGTTGGCGGAGACGCGCTCGACACCGGCTATTCCACAGCATCCGACTGGTTCTTCCAGATGGTGTTCTGTGCGACTACGGCATCGATCGTTTCCGGTACGCTTGCAGAGCGCATCAAGCTTTGGCCGTTCCTGCTTTTCACTGTTGTTCTGACTGGCTTCATCTACCCGATCGCAGGCTCCTGGCAGTGGGGCGCAGGTTGGCTGTCCGAAATGGGCTTCTCCGACTTCGCTGGTTCCACGCTGGTACACTCCGTCGGTGGCTGGGCTGCTCTTGCCGGCGCAATCATCCTTGGTGCACGTAAGGGCAAGTATGGTGCAGACGGAAGCGTTCACCCGCTTCCCGGTTCTTCCATGCCGCTGGCAACACTGGGTACTTTCATCCTGTGGCTCGGCTGGTTCGGCTTCAACGGTGCTTCCCAGCTTGCAATGGGTTCCATCGGTGATGTGTCCGACATCTCCCGCATCTTCGCCAACACCAATATGGCTGCAGCTGCCGGCGTTGTCGTCGCGGTGATCCTGACCCAGGTTCTTTACAAGAAAGTCGACGTCACAATGGCCCTGAACGGCGCTCTTGCCGGTCTGGTATCCATCACCGCTGAGCCGCTGGCACCGAGTGTCTGGCAGGCCGTCTTCATCGGTGGTGTCGGTGGTGCGATCGTTGTCTTCACAGTTCCGCTTCTCGACAAGCTGAAAATCGATGACGTCGTTGGCGCTATCCCTGTTCACCTGATTGCAGGTATCTGGGGCACGCTGATTGTTCCGCTTTCCAACGGCGATGCTTCCTGGGGCACGCAGATCGTCGGCATTGTTGCCTACGGCGCGTTCACCCTGATTGCCTCGGCTGTCTTCTGGTTCATCCTGAAAGCTGCCATGGGCATCCGGGTTTCCGAAGAGGAAGAAGCACTTGGTCTCGACAAGGTCGAGGTTGGTGTGGAGGCCTATCCGGAATTCGGCACCGGTTCTCAGCGCCTCTAACAAGATGCGCTGACACAAAATCTCCCAGGCGGTCTATTGGCTCAGACCGCAAACTTGGAAAGCCCGGGGGCAACCCCGGGCTCTTTTTTTGCCTACCTGACAGGTCAACATTTCAGCTGGCCACTTTCAGACTGCTTGCGACCAGCTGCACCGCTTCGGAGGCTTGCTTGGCCAGTTCGATGTTCCGGGCAGATCCGGTAATCGCACTTTCGGTGTCCTGACGAACTTTTTGCAAGTTGGAAGACACTTCGTCCAAGGCCGTGGTGCGTTCCGTCATTTGCCGGAAAGTCGTCTCATTGCGAGCCGTCAGCTCGTTCAGGTATTCCTCAACGGATGAAACCTGTTCAAGACCATCCGCGCTCTGGGATTCGGAAAGCTTGAGCTTGTCGGTTGTTGTCTCGATCAGATCACGTGACCTCGCAATCGATCGGTTCATTTCCGAAAGAATACCGGAAATGGAATCAACAGCATTTTCGGTCGACCCGGCCAGCACCTTCACTTCTCCTGCCACGACCGAAAAGCCCTTGCCGGCATCTCCCGCACGTGCAGCTTCGATGGTTGCATTCAAGGCAAGCAGGTTGGTCTGAGCCGAAATTGAGGAAATTTCCTGTGCCAGAGCCTCGACATCGCCAAACCGGCCAGCGAGCTCCTCCGTGGCTGCACTCAATTCACCTATCAGGTCTGCCGCTGAAAGGCAGGTTTCGACAACACCCCGAATACTTTCACGCGCCTTGGTCATGCGGCCGCCAGCATTCACCAAATCGTCCGTGCAGTCCTTGGCTTGCAGGCCGACGGATTGAAGATCTTCCTGAATTTGCTCTGCGGTTGAAATCAGATCGGCGAGGAATTCCGCCCGTTCCTTGCTCGCGGCATTCACCGCCTTCGCATTCTGGCCAATCTGTGAAACATCAGCGCCGGCTTTCGCCAGTTTTTCAATCTGATCGCATGCGTCGCGGTCACTATCTACGACCTGGCTGGGGTCAGTTTCCCCAATCTCTAGAGCCTCCGGGCGTGTGTTCTCCTCTGTTTGGTCCAGAGGCTGCAGAACCGTTGGCCCCTGTCTCAATGTCATCTTTGCGCTGACGATCGAAACAGTGAACGGCACGGCTGTCGAAAGCAGCGCCTGCCAAATGACAAATTCCGCATGGCCCAGAAAGGCATCGATCTGATTGATGCCGGTCAGGATTGATCCGACAATAAGTGCGGTAATGACAGCTCGTTTGAACATTTCAACCAATTCTCAATGTGAGTACCCTGCTAGCGTCGCTCAACATAGTTAACACTGAAGAAATGGCCGTCCGCAAACAGACTTCGAACTGACTATAAATTAAGCTGATGCCGCTTTTTTAGTCTCACCGATACGGCTATTCACGCAAACCCGTAGCGTTGACCGACCAATAGATTGGCAGCTTTCTGCCTTATCTTTCACCTTCTGCCCGTTTGGCATGCAACTTGAATGCAAGTCTCCCCAAAACGCATAACGAATTGGCAATTTGCCTAACTGGGGGTCAATCATGAATTCAACTGGAGTGGGCGGAGACGTCTTTTTTGTGCTGGTCGGAGCAATCCTCGTCTTCGCGATGCATGGCGGGTTCGCTTTTCTTGAGGTCGGAACCGTTCGGCATAAAAATCAAGTCAATGCACTGGTGAAGATCCTGGTCGATTTCGCGCTATCGACCGTCACTTACTTCTTTGTTGGTTACGCATTCGCCTATGGCACGACATTCCTCGTCGACGCCGCAACACTGTCCGGTGGTGGTGGAGGATTTGAACTCCAAGGCCTGACACTGGTGAAATTCTTCTTCCTAACCACCTTCGCGGCAGCCATCCCTGCGATTATCTCCGGCGGGATTGCGGAGCGAATGAAATTCTGGCCGCAATGCATCGCGACAGTAGCCTTGGTCGGTATCGTCTATCCGCTCTATGAGGGAATAGTGTGGAATGGAAACTTCGGTTTTCAAGCCTGGTTAGAAGCAACATTCGGAGCACAATTCCACGACTTTGCCGGTTCTGTCGTCGTTCATGGGGTTGGCGGCTGGATTGCACTTGGAGCCGTGCTCCTGCTTGGTGCACGCATGGGCCGTTACGATTCCAAAGGACGTCCGATCGGCATCCCACCATCTTCCTTGCCCTGGCTTGCCATGGGATCCTGGATGCTTTGTGTCGGCTGGTTCGGTTTTAACGTTATGACCGCTGGTTCCCTGGGAGCAGCGTCAGGCCTCGTTGCAATCAACTCGCTGATGGCAATGGTTGGTGGCATTCTGGCTGCTCTGGTCGTGGGTAAAAACGATCCGGGTTTCGTTCACAACGGCGCACTGGCCGGTCTGGTCGCCGTTTGTGCTGGGTCCGACATCATGCATCCGATCGGCAGCCTGATCGTTGGAGCAGGTGCCGGCGCTATCTTTGTCGTCGGATTTGAGATGTGCCAGAACAAATTGAAAGTCGATGACGTTCTGGGCGTCTGGCCACTTCATGGTATCTGCGGTGCATGGGGCGGTATTGCTGCCGGGATCTTCGGTCTCGAATCGCTGGGAGGCCTTGGTGGCGTTTCCTTGATGTCTCAGATCATCGGCACCGTGGTCGGGGCGACCTATGCACTAGCTGCCGGGTTTGTGGTCTACGGCATATTGAAAAGCACCATGGGCCTGAGGTTGTCGCAAGAGGAAGAGCACCTCGGCGCTGATCTCGCGATTCACAAGATCAGCGCAAATCCGGAGCATGACCTTGGCCGTTGACTGAACTGACAAATTAGGGATTGGATCGGCGGCCCACCGGACCGCCGTTTTTCAACAATGCCGCCAGGTTCTGGTGAGTATCGACCACCTGATGCGCACCGGCTTCTTCAAGCTGAGCAGCATGCGTATCATGACTATGACCACCGCCAACAAATCCCCAGACGGTCATTCCCGCTGCAAGCCCGGCTTTCACACCGTTTGAACTGTCTTCAATCACCAACGTTCTTGCGGGTGAAACACCGAGTTTTTGCGCCGCGAACAAAAACAGGTCGGGGGCCGGTTTCCCGTTTTTCACCTGTTCGCCCGAATAGATATGCGGATCGAAATAGGAAAAAAGCCCTGTGTGCCGAAGCTTTTGGATCAACCGCTGTAATCTTGATGAGGAAGCGACTGCCCGAAGGCCCTCGTGTCCGTTCAAAAGCTGTTTGATACCCGAGATTTCCAACAGCTCCGTTTCCATCCGCCGCATCGTTGCAACATCGAGCTCTTCGAAGAAATTTTCAGGCAATGAACCTTTGCCAAGTTCACGATGATCCCGGTCAAGCGCCGCCCAGAAGTCCTCACTTCCAAGGCCCTGAAATCGGTCCATGTACTCATCCAGATCGTATTGAAGACCAATCCGTGCGAGATGCTCGCGTTCCACCTGAACATAAATCGTCTCCGAATCGACCAGAACACCGTCGCAATCAAACAGGATTGCCTCAAAAGCCATTGAACTCTCTTCCCTATGTCGTTCTCAATGTGAACCGTCGAACAGACCCTTAACCACCTGTCTTTGAAACAAGATGACAAGTAGCGCCGGAGGCAGAATTGCCAAGATAGCCAGTGAAAGGCCGACCAGGCTCGCACGACCGAAAAACTGCATGCCGCGAACGAGCGTATAAGTACTTTCTTCGGACGTGACGATGACTGGCCACAAGTACTGGTTCCAACCGGTCACAAAGAGGACC
The DNA here is from genome assembly GCF_947499295.1 of uncultured Roseibium sp. Taxonomy (GTDB): domain Bacteria; phylum Pseudomonadota; class Alphaproteobacteria; order Rhizobiales; family Stappiaceae; genus Roseibium. The sequence continues at coordinate 150,419 of NZ_CANMNP010000016.1, read as the reverse complement.
AGGAAAAGAGCCGCCGCGGTCGGCACAGACAGGGGCAACAAAATATCCCTGAAAAACTTGATCGCACCGGCGCCATCAAGGCGCGCGGATTCCATCAGCGTATCGGGAACCGTCATGAAAAACTGCCTGAAAAACAAGGTTCCCAATCCGGACGCCACAAGCGGCACGATCAACCCTGCACGCGTGTTGACCAACCCCAGATCGGCAACAACCGCATAAGTTGGCAAAAACCGCGATTCCAGCGGAAACATAAGGCTGAGCAGCAGCAGCCAGAAAATGACGGAAGCGTACTTCACGCGGAAATAAATCAACGAATAGGCCGCTAACAAGGACACTGCGACCTTCAAGGCCGCAAACCCCGCACCGAGCAGAAACGAGTTCCAAACCATGGTCAGCACGGTGACATCGCCCGTAAATCCGGCATTCGCTGATATCAATGTCCCATAATTCTCCAGAACTGCAGAGCCAGGGTCCAGGCGCGGCACCACCGGAACACCCGGTGCATGCGTTGTTGCCGCAAAAATTGAATAGACCGGCAAACACATGAACAATGCGCCCGCAATGAGTATGGCGTGATCTAGTATGCAGGCCTGCCACCGGCGAAATGAATGCATCAGTGTCTCTTCCAGCCTCCGCTCACGCGACCTGCGCCAACCCCATCAAAGAACGACAATACCGGATTGCTTCGCCTTGTGTTCAGGTTCCACATGAATGGTAATTCGCGCACCCGGTACATCTTCTGCAATGGCAACTTCGATCCTGTCACAGATTTCGTGCGCCTCCTCAACGGACATTGTTCCGGGCACAACCAGATGAAAATCCACGAACGTTGATCTGCCTGCAATTCGCGTCCTGAGATCATGAGCCTCAAGGGCGCCTTCGCCGTGTTCTGAGATTAAAAGTCTTATTTTTTCAAGAACATCACCGGATGCCGCCTCGTCCATCAAACCGCCAACGGATTCCTTGACCAGCTCCCAACCGGTCCAAAGTACCGTCAAGCCGACAACGACGGCCAACATAGGATCAAGGATTTTCCAGCCGGTCATCAATACAAGAACAACACCGGCAAGAACACCGGCCGAACTGATGACATCGGTCATGAGGTGCTTGCCATCAGCAACCAGAGCCGGAGACCTGGTTTGCCTGCCAAAATGCATCAGGTATCTGGCCCATGCGCCGTTTATCAGCGCCGCTGCCAGGTTCATTGCGATACCTTCAAGGGAATATTCGGGGTTGTCGCCTTGAATGAAACCCAGCCACGCAGCCCGAAAAATCATGATGGAGGCCAACACAATCATGACGCCGACGAGAACAGCGGCAAAATACTCCGCCTTGTCGTGACCATAGGGATGGTTGCTGTCGGCCGGTTTCGCGGCAAACCAGATCGCCGCCAATGCGGCAATGGAGGACGCAATATTGACGATGGTTTCAAGCGCGTCTGAATAGAGAGCAACAGAGCCAGTCAGCAGGTAGGCGCCAACCTTTAGGCACAGAACCAGAATACCGATGGCAATGCTTGCAAAGGCAATCCTGAGCCTTGGTTTCAGGTCCACTCCAGTCCCCCGGCACAAGCTGCAAGACAGTCAGGTCAGGCAGCACTGTTGACCTGGCAAGGGGTAGCAGTTTTTTCGTCGGTGACAACCCGGTTCAGGAAATTAAATCCAGCGCGGGAAAGTTTCAGACAGGCTGAAACCATCGCCCTATCGGTTCAAGAACCGCCGTTCCAATCCATCACCGCAGCTCCGATAATTTCCCCTGGTCCATCGGGTCCCTCGACCTGCACCAGAATTGCGCACCGCGCGTCGCCTTTCAGCATCAGTTTGGATTTTGGCATCCGAAAGGTTTCAGCACCTCCCGACCACATACCCAGAGGCTGTAGGTTACGCACCACGTTGACATACTTGATCTTTCGACCGGCATTTTCACCCCGGCCGATATCCACCATTGCCTCATCCTGGATGTTGAGAAAATAGACAGTCGCCATCTCTGCGCCTTCAGGCAGGAGCCCATCGACTTTGGCCTCGACAACCATGTCGGTAATTTTCAGATCCACCTTAGAAGTAAACGGTTGGGCGCGTGCAAGCGCTGCGCGGACTTCCCCTTCCCGGCTACCAACCACGTGTTCTTCGCCATTAATGACCATTTGGGGCGTGTAGACGGATCGATCTCCGCGCTGATTGGCATAAGCGCGCTGACGCTGCGAATAGACCGGGCTGGCAAGTGTGTCCTTCCAACCCAGATAGTCCCAATAGTCCACCGGCATCAAAACCGTCAGGGTATCTTCGCTGTTGTTCTTCACCAGGTCCTCTGCCAACCGGTCTGCCGGCGGACAGGACGAACACCCCTGGCTTGTGAACAGTTCAACGACTTTTTTCGGCTGTGCTTCTGCAGTGTTCCAGGCTGTCGTCACTATTAACGCAGCAACCGCGACCAGCCCGGACCGGAACGCCTGCCCGGCTTTCCAGCGAATATGACCCACCATTTGGCTCGTTTCCCTTATTTGCTTGATGACAAGATAGGCAAACAGACCTTCAATCGCGAGTCACGAGCCAGTGACTTTGCCTGCGATTCATAGGTTTCGCAGAAACGTGACTTTCACCAAATTTACAGTGACCGCACCCACCGGAGGTAATTGCAATTCAAAAACAGTGCCGTACTCAACCACCGGCCAGTATTTTTTCAAGTTCCGGAAGGAAAGTCTCAGCGTAAGACTGTGGACCAAGCGGGCCGATGAACTTGTAGCGGATCATACCTTTTTCATCGACAATGAAGGTTTCCGGCACGCCGTAAACGCCCCAGTCAATCGCTGCCCGGCCGGAAGCATCCGCGCCAACCCGGTCATATGGGTTTCCAAGGCTGCCAAGGAAGCGCCGGGCGTTTTCAGGTTTGTCCTTGTAGTTGATACCGACCATTTCGATACCATCTACTTTGGCAAGTTCTTCCAGAAGCGGATGCTCCTGTCGGCAAGGTCCGCACCAGGATGCAAACACATTGACGACAGAGACCTTGCCTTGAAGGTCATCACTGGAAAAACCGGCAACTGCGTTGCCGGCTTTCTCCAGTCCCTCGACAGGTTCAAGCACAAACTCAGGCGCAGGTTTGTTGATCAGCGCAGACGGGATCTTCTGAGGATCCCCACCGAGCGTCAGCTGAAACAGGAAAAGTCCCGCCAGGGCCGCAAAAACCACCAGAGGCAACAGAACAAGGATAGGAATCCCGCGCTTTGGCTGTTTCGTGTCGGCTTCTGTGTCGGATGCGCTCATGAAACTATCTGCTCCCATCCTGCGGTCGCGCGCGCGCAATTCCCTGGTCCGCCAGTTCTTTCAGAGCCTTCTCCTGATTGGAACGGTCGATCCTGACCCAGGCGATCAGCACAAGCACGGTCAAAAGACAAAGGCCATAGGAAGAAAGAATGAAACCTGCATGTGGTCCAAGATCCATCGGTCTACTCCGCGGCCTGTGTGGAAGCTGTGGCAGTGCTCGGAAAAGAAACGCTGGCTGCCCGTTGACGCAGTGCCCTTACTCTGCGGCGCATAATTTCATTGCGCATGGCCATAAGATGCAGAACAAAAAACAGCAAGGTGAAGGCAATGGCCATGATCACAAGAGGCCACAGAATGTCCGGGTGAATGGTTGGGCCATCCATCCGCACCACACTTGCCGGCTGGTGCAAGGTGTTCCACCAATCAACGGAAAATTTGATAACCGGCAGGTTGAGAGCACCGACCAACGTGAGAACCGCCGCCGCCTTTCCTGCCTTGATCGGATCATCCATAGTCCGCCAAAGCGTCATCAGTCCGAGATACATGATCAGGAGAACAAGAACGGACGTAAGACGTGCATCCCACACCCAATAGGTTCCCCACATGGGTTTTCCCCAAAGAGACCCGGTCACCAAGGACATAAAGGTGAAAGCCGCACCGATTGGTGCCGCGCTTTTGGCCGACACATCCGCCAGCGGGTGTTTCCAAACCAGCGTCCCAAGCGAAGACATGGCCATGATCGAATAGCACATCATCGCCAACCAGGCGGCCGGTACATGAATGAACATGATCCGCACCGTGTCGCCTTGCTGATAATCCTCAGGTGCAACGAAGAAACTCATGTAGAGACCGGCAGCGAAGGCCAGCACACACAAACCGATCAGCCAGGGCAGAACAATCTGCACCAGCCTCAAAAACCGCGTCGGATTTGCATAGTCCCAAATAGACATCGAAGCTCTATCTAATTCCCTCTCCGCCGTCCTTCAATGCACCGAAGAACAACAATCGCGCCTTGCTTTCGATCAATTCTAAAAATTTAAGGCAGAAATCCAGTTCAGTCACCCGCAAAACGCAGCGCAAGAGCTGCGGCAATCGGCCCGATCACAGCGGCGATTAGCGAAAGCGAACAAAGGATCAGGAACGGCGTCATAAACGGCACAGGATCATGGATGGCGGCATCTGCTGCGCTGACACCGAAAATCAAGACCGGTATCGCGAGTGGCACGACAAGCACGGCCAGCAACAGGCCACCCCGGCGCAACGACACGGTCAAGGATGCTCCGATCGCTCCGATCAACGTGAGCGCCGGTGTGCCGACAAGAAGTGTCAAGGTAATGGCACCCATCGCAACAGGGTCGATGTTGAGAAAGATCGACAAAAGAGGTGCCGCGACGACCAAAGGAAGGCCTGTCGCCACCCAATGGGCAAGGCACTTGATCAGGACGACCAGCTCCAGTGGCCGTCCTGCCATCAGCATCAGATCAAGCGTTCCGTCCTCCCGATCCGCCTGGAACAGGCGATCAAGACCGAGAAGCGTTGCAAGCAGCGCTCCAATCCATAGGATCGCGGGGCCTATTCGGGCCAAAAGATTGAGGTCCGGCCCGACCCCAAAGGGAATGACGGTTACAACAGCAAGAAAAAACAGCACGCCAACCATCGCACTGCCGCCGATCCTTACGGACAGGCGCAAATCGCGCTGAAACAGCACCATGGCCCAAGATGACATCAGAAATCCTCCTCTGCCAGCAGTGCCTCAACGATTTCCGCTTTCAGGTGCAGGATCTGAACCCTGTCGAGCGCCAGGTCGGTATGGGTCGCAGTAACGATAAGCCCCCCGTGCGCAATATGCCCGTTCATAAGCTCGAGTAACTGGCCTTCCGACGCCTTGTCGAGTGCTGATGTTGGTTCGTCCATCAGCCAGACAGGGCGCGGTGTCACAAGCAATCGACACAATGACAACCTGCGCCTTTGGCCGGCGGAAAGATAACCTGCCGGCAAATACGCGGTATGACCGATACCCAGAACCTGTAGCGCTTCAAGCGGCTCCATTTTTTGACCGGCAAAGGACGAAACTGATACAGGCGCAGAAAAACTCTGCCAGAAGACAAGGTTTTCAAGCACTGACAACGCAGGTTTAACTGCATCTTGATGGCCAAAATAGTGCGCCTGTTCCTGTGGCTGTCTGTCATCCTGCCCACCTTCCAGGCGAATTGATCCTTTGCTCAAAAAGACCAGACCAGCAAGCGTGCGAAGAAGCGAAGATTTGCCAATACCGTTCGCGCCCGTGACGACGAGCGCGGTGCCACTTTCAAGCGTGAAGGAGAGGTCCTGAAACACACGGCGTCCGCCACGGTCTATGGTCAGGTTTTCCGCAATAAGTTTCAGGAGATACTCCGGCGTTCTTGAAGAGGACATGCCTTGTTAGTGTGCAGTGAAGGCCATTGGCAAGAGCGCAATGAATGGCATCAGTTTACCACCATGCCCTTGATCTCGGTCATTTGGCGATCGATTGGCCTATCGCAGATGCTTATTAAAAAAGACCAGAGCTGTTTCAATTGCTCCGGTCTTCTTCTTAAGCAAACAAAAACAGAGACTTATCTGGTTTCGACTCCAAGTTTCCTGCACAGCTCGTCCAACTGCTCAAGCGACGTGTACTTGATTTTCAGGTCGCCGGATTCCTTGCCGGATTTATAACCGACGGTTACTTTGAGCCCCAGCGTATCGGCCAGGCGTTTTTCCAGCGCTTTCGTGTCGGCATCCTTTTCAGCCTTCACGGCCGACGCCTTGTTGCCCTTCAATCGTGCTAGAGCATCCGGATCCTGGGAAATCTTTTCCGCATCCCGAACAGTCAAGCCCCTTTCGACAATCAATTCGGCAAGGGCAGCTGGATCCTCAACTGTAATCAATGCGCGTGCATGACCGGCCGTAAGCAGCCCCTCCGCGAGATAATCTTTCACGGAATTAGGCAATTTCAGCAGCCGCATCGTATTGGCAACATGGCTGCGGCTTTTGCCGATTACCTTGGCAAGCTCACCCTGGCTATAACTGAATTCCGCCGTCAGCTGCTCATAACCCATCGCCTCTTCAATGGGGTTGAGATCGGCCCGCTGAACATTCTCAATGATTGCAAGTTCCAGAGCTTCCTGGTCTGTAACATCCCGCACGATGATAGGAGCTTCATGAAGACCCGCCCTTTGCGCAGCCCGCCACCGACGTTCACCGGCGATAATCTCAAACCTATCGGATTTGCCGGCTTCCGGGCGTACCAGGATGGGCTGCACAATACCTTTGGCTTTCAAAGATTCGGCTAGATCGGCAAGGTCTTTCTCGGTGAAAGTCTTGCGGGGATTGCGCGGGTTCGGAACAAGATGCTCAATCGGCACCTTGCGTGTATCTCTGACGATCTTCTCAGGTGCTGCGGTCGCTTCCGGCGCTGAATCGCCGATCAATGCTGCCAATCCTCGGCCCAAACGTTTGTTTTTGCCGTCTCTTTCCGCCATGCCGCACCTTTTTCATCTTAAAATTCAATAGCTTAGTTCTCCAGCACTAGTGAAAGCACTGCGCAACGAACCCATCGGATCGGATCCGAATCTTATCAGGCAGCCACTTTGCGCAACCGCCGCTCTCGCTGGATGATTTCTGACGCGAGCCGCAGATAGGCCTGACTGCCAGCACACTTCAGATCATACAACAACGCCGGCTTGCCATAGGACGGTGCCTCGGAAATCCGAACATTGCGCGGAATGATGGTTTCGTAAACCGCGTCGCCCATCGTTTCTCGAACATCCGCCACAACCTGATTGGAAAGATTGTTGCGGCTGTCATACATGGTGAGAACAATGCCATGAATACTGAGTTCAGCATTCAATGCGCTCTTGACCTGCTCCACAGTGCTGAGCAATTGGCTAAGTCCTTCAAGCGCAAAGAATTCACATTGCAGCGGCACCAATATGGAATGAGATGCCGAGAGCGCGTTGATCGTCAGAAGGTTCAGCGAAGGCGGACAATCGACCAGCACATAAGTGAAGCCGATTTCCTGAAACAGCCTAGATCTGGTCAGACTTTCAATTGCAGCCCGCAACCGGAAGGCCCGGTCGCTGGTCGATGCGATTTCGAGCTCCAGACCCAGGAGATCCATGGTGGACGGAGCGACCCAAAGCCGTTGCACCGCAGTTTCACGCACCGCCTCAGCCAGAGAACAGTCGCCGCTCAGAATTTCATAAGTCGACAAACCACGATCACGATGTTCAATCCCAAGACCCGTCGAGGCATTGCCCTGAGGATCGAGATCAATCACGAGTACCTTCTCGCCGATCGCAGCAAGCGCCGTGCCGAGATTGATTGCGGTGGTGGTTTTCCCCACCCCACCTTTTTGGTTCGCCAACGAAAGCACACGCGGCATTTCGGGAAGCATGCTCATTGCCACAACACCTTCCTGGGCTACTCCGGCCGGTTAGAAATATTTGAGAAAAGAAGCATCCGGCTCTCAGGATCAACAACACTGATCTTTTCTATCATGTCGAAGTGCCAACGGGCAGAGGCTTCGTTAACTTCTCGTTGAAAATCCTGACCTTTGTGGAAAACAGCCTTTGCACCCATCACCGTGAATGGCTCGGAAAGCTGAAAAAGAAGGTCCAGGGAAGCCAAAGCACGTGCAGAAACGGCATCGACGGAACCATGCCGCCACTCTTTCGCAACCGATTCGATCCTCCCGGCGTGAACCGTTCCGCTGGAACCCGTCTCTCTAAGAGCTGTTCGAAGGAAAGCCGCCTTGCGTTGGTTGCTCTCGATCATGTGCACATGAGCGTCGGGATCTTCAGCAAGCAGAATGGCTGTCACCACACCGGGAAACCCGCCACCGCTGCCGACATCGACCCAGGTTTTAGCCTCTGGATAACTCCACTGGGTCTGGAGGCTATCGGCGACATGACGCGTCCAGATCTCTGGAATTGTCGAGGGAGCAATAAGGTTTTGTGCGGGTTGCCACTTGAGAACAAGGTCGACATAGATCTGGAGTCGTTCCAACGTTTCACGTGAAACATCCCCATAGTTTTGCACAGCCTTTCCAGAGCTGTTCAACACGATTGAACGACCCATCAGGCCGCTCCAATCTTCTGACTACCGCGCTTGAGATGAGACAAGATCAGCGTCAGGGCCGCGGGTGTTATGCCATCCATACGAGAGGCCTGACCCAGTGTCGCCGGACGAATGTCGGTCAGTTTCTGCTTCACTTCATTCGACAGACCCACGATTGCTTCGTAGTCGAAACCATCCGGGATCGCCAAAGCTTCATCCCGTTTCAGTGCTTCGATATCCGCCATCTGCCGGTCGAGATAAACCGCATAAAGCGCGTCTGTTGCCACCTGCTCTGTGATGACAGGATCAATCTCTGCGAGCTCCGGCCAAATGCCTGTCAGCAACTCGTAGGTTACATTCGGATAGGAAAGGAGATCGAAGGCAGACCGGCGCACTCCGTCCTGGTTGATGGGCAGGCCCTTCTTCTGTGCTTCTGACGGTGTTACAGACAGCTGATTCAAAAGCGTACGTGCTTCGCCAATGGTCGCCATCTTTTTCTCAAACGCCAGGCGTCGTTCTTCTGAAACGCAGCCCACCTCCAGACCAAGAGGCGTCAGTCTCTGATCGGCATTGTCGGCACGCAAAGACAAGCGATACTCGGCACGCGAGGTAAACATGCGATATGGCTCGGAAATACCTCGGGTGATTAGATCGTCGATCATCACACCAATATAGCCCTGAGAGCGATCGACAATGAACGGCGGCTTTCCAGCTTCTGCCAGAGCCGCATTCAAACCGGCCACCAGTCCTTGAGCCCCGGCTTCCTCATATCCGGTCGTACCGTTGATCTGACCTGCCAGATAAAGACCCTGACATCGCTTTGCCTCCAGTGTCGGCCTGAGCTCCCGCGGATCGACGTGGTCATATTCAATTGCATATCCCGGCTGGAAGTATTCAACATCTTCCAGGCCGGGGATGGTTCTCAAAAAAGCGATCTGCACGTCTTCCGGCAAGGAAGTGGAGATACCGTTCGGGTAGACCGTGTGGTCATCAATGCCTTCCGGCTCTAGAAAAATCTGATGGCCATCACGCTCGCCAAAGCGAACAATCTTGTCCTCAATAGAAGGACAATATCGTGGCCCGCGACCTCTGATCTCTCCAGAATACATAGCCGACCTGGAAAGATTGTCTTGAATGATCTTATGAGTCTCGGGCGTCGTCCGCGTGATATGGCAGGGCACTTGAGGCGTTGTGATCGTTTCGGTCATCGTCGAAAACGGAACCGGCTCTTCATCACCTGGCTGAACTTCCAGCCGATCCCAATGGATTGTCCGTCCATCAAGCCTCGCGGGCGTTCCGGTTTTTAGCCGCCCGAGCTCAAAACCAATTTGCTCAAGCGATTCAGACAGACCAAGGGCTGGAGCTTCACCCGACCTGCCGGCAGGAATCTTACGGTCGCCAATGTGGATCAGACCACGCAGGAAAGTTCCGCTCGTCAGGACGATCCTGCGACACGAAACGCTGCGCCCGTCTGCCAGGTCAAGTCCTGAAACGACATGGCCCTGAGCTTCGTCGCTGAAGAGGATCTTGAAAGCCTCTCCTTCGACGACCGTCAACCCATCAATTGCAGCAATCTCTTTCTGCATTGCTTCACGATAAAGCTTTCGATCGGCCTGAGCACGCGGCCCTCGAACCGCAGGACCCTTTCGCCTGTTGAGCATGCGAAACTGGATACCGCCCTTATCGGCGACACGCCCCATCAATCCGTCGAGGGCATCAATCTCCCTGACCAGGTGACCTTTGCCCAATCCACCAATCGCCGGATTACAGGACATTACTCCAATGGTGTCGAACCGATGTGTCACGAGAGCCGTGTTGGCACCGGCACGCGCTGCAGCTGCGGCTGCCTCGCACCCGGCATGACCGCCACCTATTACGACCACATCAAATGTCAGGCCCTTGTCGCTCATAAAGTCTCACCGTCTTGACCGGGGCCACTGCGTTGTTCAAGCGCCCGCCAATCCATCATCTTCAATTTTTGGGATCCGTATCCGACGCCCTGCATCAGATTATCACACGGCCGAACGAACGGCACATGTCCGCTGCTTGTATAAAGCGGGCCGATCCTTAGGTCAAAGTGGAATTGACCGGGAGACACTCGCAAGAATCAGCACCTACGATAAATTGGAAACGTTTCGTGATTCACGTGAAACATGTTCCGGTTCTGAATCAATCCAGAAAGTCTGCCGCGGATTCACGTGAAACAATTCACTTCCCAATACAAAAATCTCTGAAAATCACATCCAGAAGATCTTCGACGTCAATACGTCCGGTGATCCTGCCAAGTGCATCCGCTGCACGGCGGAGATCCTCTGCTCTTAATTCACCTGGGAGATGGTCTGAATCAACGGCTGTGCGGAGCCCGGCCAGGCAGTCCGTGAGATAATGCCGGTGCCTCTCACGTGTCGCCAAGGGAGACTCGCTGACCGAAATTGTTTCCTCTGCAAAACGTGTAAGATGGCCCAGAAGCGGTGCCATTCCGCCTTGAGATCTGGTCGAACAAGAGACTTCAACGATTGTTCCGGAAGAGTCTTGTTTCGGAAGAGTCTCAAAATCCTGCTTGGTATTGACCGTCCAAACAGGAACACCATTCGGAAGATGGGCGGCCAGCGCGCTCGACGCTTCCTTCAATGACACGCCGTTCGGTTCAACCGCCCACAGGATCAGGTCCGCCTCGCGTCCCTTTGCTTCGGCCCGGCGAATGCCTTCCCGTTCAACAATCCCGTCAGTCTCGCGCAATCCGGCAGTGTCAACCAGCGTGACCGGATACCCTGCAAGATCCAGATGCACTTCAATAACATCTCTCGTGGTTCCCGCTTCCTCGGTCACGATCGCGACGTCCCGGCCCGCAATGGCATTCAACAAACTGGATTTGCCGGCGTTAGGAGCGCCCATGAGCACGACTTGCAATCCGGATCGCAAACGCTCGCCGCTCCTTGATCTTATCAAGTGATCGGCAATCTCGTCGTGGAGATCTGAAGCCTGGCCCCAGACCTGATCAGATACACTGCCCGGCACATCTTCCTCATCCGCGAAATCGAAATCGGCTTCTATCATTGCCCGCATGTGTATGAGCCGTCTGCGCCAATCCTCATAGAGTTGACCGAGCGCGCCCCCCATTTGCCGGATTGCCTGTTTCCGTTGGCTCTCCGTTTCCGCTGCAATCAGGTCTGCCAAACCCTCCACTTCAGTCAGGTCCATACGTCCAGCGTCGAAGGCTCTCCGTGTGAACTCTCCAGCTTCAGCAGGACGGCTATTTTCAAATTGGCCAAGTACAGAAAGGACACCGGAGACCACTGCCCTTCCCCCGTGGCAATGCAGCTCGGCGACATCTTCTCCGGTAAAGCTCCTCGGACCCTTGAAGAAAAGCACCAATGCCTCGTCCAGGAGGTTTCCGGACAGAGGGTCTCTCAGCTTGAGCAAGGAAGCAACACGTGGCTCAGGGACTGAGCCGCAAAGGCTTCTGACGATCTCCTCCGTGCCGGCCCCAGAGACACGAATAACAGCAACTCCAGACGGAACTGCGCCGCTGGAGAGCGCGAAGATCGTGTCAGCCATGTGCGTTCCTTCAAGCAGTCATTGAGCCAAAAAGCTTCTTTATCAAGTCCGGTGTTCCTGCGGAAGATAGGTCGTCATATGTTCCGCCGGCGAATCGAAAGGTCACAGGCCGCCGTCGCTGTCATTTGGCTGTTTCACGTGAATCAATTTCTTCTAGCTCAAGACGTCAATCAACCAAACAGCTCTCCTCCAGGACACTTGAGTGAGCCTGTTCGAATATAGAATTTTGACTTGGAGCGTCTCTACACATTCCCATAGCTGGAAATGTTCACCCTGCGCAGAGCTACTGACAGAACATCAGTGCCGTAGTCAGAATCAAATCGGCGCCGATTCGATTGATAGGATTCACGTGAAACAAGCTGGATATGCCGCGCGGTAGTTTGAGACCGTTTCACGTGAATCCCAAAAACCCCACCGCTGATCTACTGCACCTGCTCTGCCCAGACCGCTTTACTCAAGCGGTAAAGAACATGGAGTGCAACCGGGTGATCTTCCGGCAGGTTCGGGTGCAGAAAGTCCCCGTCAACATCGCGGCTAATTCCAATTCGCTCCATGACTTTTTGAGAAGGCTTGTTGTCAGGGATCGTAAAGGCAACGATCTCATCAAGGCCAATTGTTTCAAAGCCGAATCGAAGCCACTCCCGTGCAGCTTCGCTGGCATATCCATAGCCCCAGGACGATTGTTTCAAGCGCCAGCCAATTTCAACGCACGGCTCAAAAGGCAGTGGCGCAGCATATGTGGGGCGGTTGAGACCAACGAAACCCAAGAATTCACCCGTCGCTTTCACCTCGATCGGCGCCATGCAGAACCCATCTGTTTCCTGCTTGTCCCGGCACTTCGAAATCAAAAGTTCAGATCTTTCCCTCGACATGACATCAGGGAAGTAACGCATGACTTCAGGGTCAGCGCAAAGGGCCGCAAAGGGATCAAGATCGTCGTCCCGCCAGGCACGGAGCAAAAGTCTTTCAGTTTCCAGATAAATATCCGAGGTCATGAAACGGATCCGAATCAAAGTCAGGTGGATTCACGTGAAACAATTCTTAACAAGACGTTAAAGGCGCGGCCCCTCCCGGAACCGCGCCCTTCAATAAAATTCGATCCGTCTGGGATCAAGTGTTCATGCTATCGAAGAACTCATCGTTGGATTTGGTCTGCTTCAGCTTGTCGAGCAGGAACTCAATTGCATCAACAGTACCCATCGGGTTGAGGATACGACGAAGAACAAATGTCTTCTTCAGACGCTCATGCGGAACAAGAAGCTCTTCCTTGCGCGTACCGGAACGCTGAATGTCGATAGACGGATAAACACGTTTATCGGAAATCTTCCGATCAAGGATAATTTCGGAGTTACCCGTTCCCTTGAATTCTTCGAAGATAACTTCGTCCATGCGGCTGCCCGTGTCGATCAGAGCTGTCGCGATGATCGTCAGGGAACCACCCTCTTCGATATTACGAGCTGCGCCGAAGAAACGCTTCGGACGTTGTAGCGCGTTGGCATCGACACCACCTGTCAACACCTTGCCCGACGAGGGTACAACAGTGTTGTAGGCGCGACCCAAACGCGTGATAGAATCGAGCAGGATAACGACATCCCGGCCGTGTTCCGTCAGGCGCTTCGCTTTTTCGATAACCATTTCCGCCACTTGTACGTGACGGGAAGCCGGTTCGTCGAACGTGGAAGAAACCACTTCGCCGTTCACCGTGCGTTGCATGTCCGTGACTTCTTCAGGGCGCTCATCGATCAAAAGAACGATCAGATAGCACTCGGGATGATTGTTTGTGATCGACTTGGCAATGTTCTGAAGAAACACTGTTTTACCGGTACGTGGCGGCGCGGTGATCAGAGCGCGTTGCCCCTTGCCGAGGGGTGCCACAAGATCGATCACTCTGGACGAAAGGTCCTTGATGGTCGGATCTTCGATTTCCATCCGGAATCGTTCATCCGGATAAAGCGGCGTCAGATTGTCGAAGTGGACTTTGTGCCGCGCTTTTTCAGGATCTTCGAAGTTGATCGTGTTGACCTTCAAAAGGGCAAAATAACGTTCGCCTTCCTTGGGGCTACGAATCTGCCCTTCAACCGTATCGCCCGTACGCAATGAAAAGCGGCGTATTTGCGAAGGCGAAACATAGATGTCGTCGGGGCCCGGGAGGTAGTTCGCGTCTGGAGATCGAAGGAAGCCAAAGCCGTCCTGCAATACTTCGACGACACCTTCGCCGATAATCTCCACATCCTGTGCAGCAAGATTTTTCAGGATTGCGAACATCAGCTCCTGCTTACGCATGGTGCTGGCGTTTTCGACCTCAAGCTCTTCAGCAAATTGCAGCAGCTCTGTCGGTGTTTTTTCTTTTAGGTCTTTAAGTTTCATTTCCCGCATCGAATTGGGGTTACTTCTTGTTGTTATGGATATTTATTTGGAAGGTCGTTCTGTGCCAGAAAAGATGAGTTGGCCAGAAGATATCTGAGAGACGTTTAGATGTGTCCAGATTGTACGGTGTCTGAGGTGCGATAAGAACGAACCATCACCGTTTTGAAGTTGGCGGAAGATACGTTGTTTTCAAGTGAATCGCAAGCCCGCAAATCTGCCGAACAAATGCGCCGATGTCGCACTGCCACAAAGCAAAACGGCGGACCGTTTCCGAGCCGCCGTTCGCTACTAGAATTCGACAACCATCAGAATGGTTTCACAATCACAAGAATGACAATCCCGATCATCAAAACCGTAGGGACTTCATTGAGAAGTCGATAGAAACGGGCCGATTTTGTATTCTCGTCATCTGCGAATTTCCTCACACAGCCACCAAGATAACCGTGCATCGCGGACATCGCGATAACAAGTGTCAGTTTCGCGTGAAACCAGCCGTCCTGCCAGGCCTGTATTTCATACGCCGCCCAGAGGCCGAATACCCAGGACGCACCCATAGCTGGGCCGATAATCGCCTTGTAAAGCCTGCGTTCCATGACCTTGAACGTCTCTGACTGAACAGAACCGATCTCCGCATCGACATGATAGACAAAAAGCCGTGGCAGATAGAGCATGCCGGCCATCCAAGCGATGATCGAAATGACATGTAAGGATTTAACCCAGAGAAAAATATCCATTGACTAACCCTTGCGCACCAGCTCGACCATCCACGCCACATTTTCCGGATCCGCATCTGGGGTCACGCCATGCCCGAGATTGAAGATCAGAGGGCCCTTGTCAAAAGTCGACAAGACATGCGCAACACCTTCCTCGAGGGCCTTTCCGCCCGCAACCAAACGCATGGGATCGAGATTTCCCTGGATCGGAACACGTCTTTGAACGTCAAGTGCCACCTGGTCCGGCGCGGTCCAGTCAAATCCAACAGCATCGACACCTGTACCATCGATGTAAGCCATCATCCGTGCCGATGAAGCTTTCGGGAACCCTATGATCTTCGCACTCGGCCGAACCGCACGCACGCCGTCGACAATCTGTTTTGTCGGTTCAATCGACCAACGCTTGAAACCTGCTTCGTCCAGCACGCCAGCCCATGTATCGAATATTTGAACGGCATCCGCGCCCGCATCGAGTTGACGAATAAGATAACTGATTGAAGCTTCGACCAACTGATCGATGAAACGCTGCATCAAATCTGGATCTCTATAGGCCCCGACACGGGCAGCAACCTGATCCTGAGTGGTGTGACCCGCAACGGAATAGCACGCTACCGTCCAGGGAGCGCCACAGAAGCCCAGCAGGGTGGTTTCGTCGGGCAGCTCCGCCCTGAGGCGGGAAACCGTCTCTATGACCGGTTTAAGGTGATCCTCAGCCTTTTCCTGCTCCAGGCGATCAAGAAGATCCGATGAGAGAGGTTCGAGTACGGGACCTCTTCCTTCCTCAAAACGGACTGGATACCCGATCGCATCCGGTACGACGAAGATGTCCGAAAATAGAATGCTTGCATCAAAACCATACCGGCGTATCGGTTGAAGAGTGACTTCAGTTGCAAGATCCGGAGAGTAGCAGAAATCGAGGAAGTTTTTGGCCTGGGCTCTGACTTTCCTGTACTCGGGAAGGTAACGTCCTGCCTGTCTCATCATCCAGACGGGAGGCGGCCAGATTTTTTCTCCTGCAAGAACCCGCATCACGGCTCTGTCTTGGGATTTCATACGCTTGGCCTTTCCCACATTTCAAATCAAATAAGATTCTTATTTTGAATCTGTTTTTTTTATTTGTGCGTGGATTACCGGGATCATTTTCTATCCACAATCCTTGCGCACCAAATTCTATCCGGGAAAAATCAGATCGCCTGTGCAGCTGAATCTCTCCCCAGGAGTCGATAACAGGATTACCTGCACAATTACAGTCACTTGTCAGTTTGTTTACCTTTCGTTAAGAAATTGGGCACTGGTGGACAATCTGTCGATATGTCACAGCACCTGTGTGAATCCACTTCCATCAATAACCGTTTCGGTTTCAGTTCCCGCGCGTTCAAGCATTGTTAATAAATCATGCTGAGCGGGCATAAACTTCATGCTAGGCACTGGGAAGCATGAATGACTCCCAATCGATCAACAGCCCTGGGGATGACACCGTGAATAAGTCGAGACACTACTTCCATCTGCATCTTGTGTCCGACTCCACCGGCGAAACGCTGATGACCGTAGCGCGTGCCGCAACGGTTCAATACGAAAACGTCCAGGAAATAGAGCATGTCTACCCTCTGGTAAGGTCGCAAAAACAACTGGATCGCGTTATCAGCGAAATCGAAAAGGCCCCGGGTATCGTTCTTTACACATTGGTGGATGAAGAGATTGCCAATCGGCTTGAACAGAAGTGCCGCGAACTCGGCGCACCGTTCGTGAATATCCTCGATCCCGTTTTCGCGGTGTTTCAGTCTTATCTGAACGTCACGCAGACACACCGGATCGGCGGTCAACACGAACTGGATGCAGAATATTTCAAGCGTATGGAAGCTATCAATTATACGATGATGCATGACGATGGGCAGATTTGGGATGATCTGGAATCTGCCGATATCGTTTTGCTCGGAATTTCCCGCACCTCCAAAACCCCGACATGCATTTACCTTGCGAACCGGGGTATCAAGGCCGCCAATGTGCCGCTGGTTCCAGGAATTCCGTTGCCGGACCATGTCAAAAAACTGGAAAAACCGATGATCGTAGGATTGATCGCATCTGCTGAACGTATCCAGCAGATCCGACGAAATCGAGTTTTATCATTAAATTCAGAGGGTTATAATGATACCTACGTCGACCGGAAGGAAATCTCGCAGGAAATCACGATGACGCGGCGGCTCTGTTCGGAGCAGAGCTGGCCTCTGATCGATGTCACCCGCCGGTCCGTTGAAGAGACGGCTGCTGAAATCCTGAGTCTTTTCAGAGACTTCAAAGCAGATCAGACCGATGCACAAAATGCATAAATCAAAAAAACACTCAAGAGGGACTGATGAGACTTGTTTTGGCAAGCGGAAGCAGCATCCGCGCGCAGCTTCTGGAAAATGCAGGACTGACGATCGAAGTCGATCCGTCCGATGTCGATGAGCGGGCAGTCGAAGCACCCCTGCTGAAAGCTGATTTTCCGCCTGAAGACCTGGCAGCCGTGCTTGCCGAGGCCAAAGCGGAAAATGTCAGCTCTCGCCGTTCCGGCGACCTCGTAATCGGCGCTGATCAGATCCTGGCCTTTGAAGGCCAGCGTCGAACCAAACCGGAAGATATGGAAGCGGCTCGGCGTCAGCTTCTGGAATTCTCGGGCAAAACCCATAAACTTCATTCGGCAGTCGTGCTGTCCAAAAACGGCGAGGCGATCTGGCGAAGCGTATCTACGGCGCGTCTGACGATGCGCCAGCTCAGTCCGGCATTTGTGGGGCACTATCTTGCAAATGCTGGCGATACAGTTCTGTCCAGTGTTGGGGCTTACCAGCTCGAAGGACTTGGCGTGCAATTGTTTGAGAAGATCGAAGGTGACTACTTTACCATTCTCGGATTGCCGTTGTTGCCGCTTCTTGAGCAACTGAGAGAATTGCAAGTTATTGAAAAATGAATGAAAAAGTCAGAAAGTCGGCGGTGACAGGACATCCTGTAGCCCATTCACGATCTCCCCTTGTGCATGGATACTGGTTGAAGAAGCACGGGCTTGCCGGTTCTTATGACCGGATCGATGTTGCGCCAGAATCCGCGGAAGCCTTCTTCGGTGATTTTGCCGCTTCCGGTCTGGTTGGCGCAAACGTAACTGTGCCGCACAAGGAAGTTGCAGCAAGAGCTTGCGACTGGTTGGATGAGGCAGCTCAATCGATGGGAGCCGCAAACACATTGTGGCTTGATGCGAACGGGCGGCTTTGTGGAGCGAACACCGATGGATTGGGGTTCCTCGGAAATTTGGACCAATTGGCGCCTGGCTGGGACGTTTCACGTGAATCGGCCGTTGTATTGGGTGCAGGCGGAGCCGCCAGAGCCATTGTATGGGCACTTCTGTCTCGAAATTTCACACGTGTGCATATCGTCAACAGAACTCTGGAAAAAGCCAAGGTAATTGCGGGTGAATTTGGTTCCAAAACAACAGCGCATGACTGGAACAGCCTGGGGACATTGCTTGGAAAAACAGATCTTCTGGTCAACACGACGTCTTTGGGCATGGCAGGTAAGCCGCCGCTTAAAATCGACTTAAACACATTGCCGAGGTCAGCGCTTGTGACTGACATTGTCTATGTTCCTTTGCAAACCAGCCTGCTGAAAAGAGCCGCGGAGCGCGGCAATCCGACCGTCGACGGTCTGGGGATGCTGTTGCATCAGGCTGTTCCGGGTTTCGAACGTTGGTTTGGGGTTCGGCCGGAAGTCGACGACACATTACGTGCCATCATACTTGAAGATCTCGGAGTGGCCGGGTGATCAAGATCGGATTGACCGGCTCCATTGGCATGGGAAAATCAACGACTGCGAACATGTTCGCAGCTGCCGGTGTTCCGGTTCACGATGCTGACTCCACTGTTCATGCGCTCTATGCGGGGCGGGCCGCTCCGCTTATCGAAGCTGCGTTTCCCGGAACTGTTGTTGACGGGCGGGTCGACCGGAAACGGCTCTCGCCGCACGTTCTGGGCAAACCGGAGGTAATGAAACGACTTGAAGCGATCGTGCATCCACTTGTTCGAGAGGAAGAAGAGGCCTTTCTTACAGCGGCTCGTCTTGCTCGGCGCCGCATTGTCGTGATGGATATTCCCCTCCTTTTTGAAACGGTAGGCGAAAACCGCGTGGATTTGGCTGTTGTGGTTACCGCAGACCCCGAGATTCAGAAACAGCGTGTTCTGGCTCGCGCCGATATGACCGAAGATCGGTTTCATGCAATTCTCGAACGCCAAATGCCGGATGGCGATAAACGCAGACGGGCACATTTTCTGGTTGATACCGGGCTAGGCATGGAACCGGCCCGACGACAGGTCAGAGCAATTTTGAGGGCACTGGCGGCCTGCCAGTAAACAGCGTTAGTACAATCCTAAAACTCGAGCACAAAAAAACCAGCAATTGAACGGCCAACCGGCATTTTTGATTTCCTTTCAGTCGCCACTTTCTGCGTGAATTCGGGCGTTTGGATGTTCCAGAGATTGAACAACGTGGAAAACATCACCTTCGCCTTGCCTCTAGAACGCCAACCTGCACAGTGAATCAAAGAGGCAAAGGCTTAACAAATGCGCGAAATTTCTTTTGATACGGAAACGACGGGTCTTAACCCCCGCGGTGGCGACCGCCTGGTGGAAATTGGCGGGGTTGAACTCATCAACCACATCCCGACAGGAAATTCCTACCACGTTTACATCAATCCTGAACGGGACATGCCGGAAGAGGCCTTTCGAGTTCATGGCCTGTCCGAAGAATTTCTTTCAGATAAGCCGCTGTTCAAGCAGGTTGCTGATGCGTTTCTGGAATTTGTCGGCGATGCGACACTCGTCATTCACAACGCCGCTTTTGATATGGGCTTCATCAACCATGAGCTGGCGCAGATCGGCAGAAAGCCGATCCCAAATGCGCAGGTGATCGATACGCTTGAAATAGCAAGGCGCAAACACCCGACAGGACCAAACTCTCTCGATGCGCTCTGCTCACGCTATGGCATAGATAACTCCAAACGCGTGAAGCACGGCGCGCTGCTCGATGCGGAAATTCTCGCTGAAGTCTATCTTGAGTTGATCGGTGGACGGCAGACGGCTCTCGGTCTGATGCCGGAGGAAGAGGCAAGCGCCTCAAGTGGACCCTCGCTTGAAATCGGCGAACTCGGAAGCTTCAACGCCAGGCCACGGCCAGCGCCGCTCGGTTCCTTTCTGGCCAACAGCGAACACGAGGCTCACAAGAATTTCGTGCAAGGTATGGGCGACGATGCGATTTGGCGGAAATACAACGGTTAGTCTGAACCGGGCAGAACGGATCTTTCAACTGCAACTCCGTCACCTGATACGCTGCCAGCTTCATAAGCCGGATCTGCGATATGATCCCAAGTTCTGATTGTTCCCCCACCGCCTCAAAAGCCTGATTGAGGTGCAAAAAGAAATGCTTGATAGCTTCGGGATCAAGACCCCAACAGCCATCTCGTCGTATCGAAGTGCCTGTAGGCGTGGTCGCTGCTAAAGGCCCAGGCCATGGTCTGGCCGATGGTCCAGAAACGGGCGCGTTCGCGGTCCAGGCCGAGATCTGCAGATAGCCGGTCCAGACGATGAAGCGCCGCCTCTTTCGTGTGGCCGAATTCAAAGCTGCGCACGATCGGGCTAAGGCAAAAGGCGGGGTCGCCGCTCAGAGGTTTCGGATCGATTGCCAGCCAGGCTTCTCGGTCTGCGGAGAGAATGTTGTGTCCGTGCAGGTCCTGATGAAGCAGGACTGTTTCGGTGTCGTCCTGAGAGAGCGATTTTAGCGCATCGACCGCAACATCGACGAGGCGCTTTTCGCATGGTTTTCCCGCTTTGAGCCAGTCCGAATGCATCGCATCTGCCCAGATTTCCGCTTCCCGGGCAAGTGGTGTGAAAGGGGTATCTGCCGGAACGAGAAGTTTTTGCAGCAACCCAGAAAGCACACCTATCTGGTCGACGCCAGGTGTGCCGGCAAGAAGGGCACCGGGACTGCATCGCTCCAGCACCAAGGCACCGAGCTCTGCGTTGTGCGCCAGCAACTTCACCGCTCCATTGCCGTTCCAAAGCTTCAGCGCGTCGGCTTCATGGCGGGACTCTCGGTCGATAAAGGCGATTTTCAGGACAACATCATTGTTGTCCTTTTTCGCGGGCAGCACATAGGAAACGTTGCCACCGGAAAACGGCGGCTCGCTCAACTCCAGATCGAAGCTGCTTTGTGCCGCCGACAAAAGATCCGGAAGCGAACGCAGCCAATTGCTACCGTCTTCACGACGGTTCAACCAAAGTAGCGCATTGGGGATCTGAAACTCGGGCCCTGATTGCGGCAAGATCCAGCCTTTGTTTTTGGTTCAAAGCATGGAGGGCAGAACCCGGTCCGGCGGCCGATGACCATCCATGAAGGTCTTGATGTTGATGATGACTTTTTCGCCCATCTCAATCCGGCCTTCAATGGTTGCTGAACCCATATGCGGCAATAGGACAACGTTTTCGAGTTTGACCAGCTTTGGATTGACCGCGGGTTCGTGCTCGAACACATCCAGGCCGGCTCCGGCAAGTTCACCTGCCTCCAGCAACCGGATAAGAGCATTTTCGTCAATGACCTCGCCGCGCGCTGTGTTGACGACATAAGCATCGTTTTTCAGCAGTTTCAGGCGGCGTGCTGACAGCAGGTGGAAGGTGCCCGGCGTATGTGGACAGTGGATGGAGACCACATCCATACGCGCCAGCATCTGGTCCAGGCTTTCCCAGTAAGTCGCTTCCAGCTCTTCCTCGATGTCTTCGGCAACGCGGCGGCGGTTGTGATAATGTATGGACATCCCGAATGCCTTGGCGCGGCGCGCAACGGCCTGACCGATGCGGCCCATGCCGATGATTCCAAGCCGTTTACCCCAAATCCGGTGTCCCAGCATCCACGTGGGTGACCATCCAGCCCAGTCGCTGCCTTCGATCGCCTTGATGCCTGTGGCAAGACGCCGCGGCACCGACAAAATCAGTGCCATGGTCATGTCAGCGGTGTCTTCCGTCAGAACACCCGGCGTGTTGGTAACATTGATGCCGCGATTGTTTGCGGTGACGACATCGATATTGTCGACACCGTTGCCGAAGTTGGCGATCAGTTTCAGGTTCTCGCCTGCCTGTGACAAAACCGACGAATCGATTCGGTCCGTCACCGTCGGAACAAGAACATCCGCAGTTCTGACGGCTTCCACGAGCTCTGCCTGACTAAAAGGCCTGTCATTTTCGTTAAGTCGGGTTTCAAAAAGCTCCCGCATCCGCGTTTCAACGACGTCCGGGAGCTTCCGGGTCACAACAACGACAGGCTTCTTTTTCGCCATACCAACTGCCTTTCGCGCTTCGTTGAGGCTTTGTTAACCACAACGGTTTCACCTTGACGCTGCGCAGCGCGCACGCGGAGGAGACCACTCCCTTTTCCATACCAGATGGTCCGGCAGAAACAAGGGATCGGTTTCAATCGACATGTATTGCCCAAGGGCCAAATCTGACCCGCTGGTTTTCGCATGCGAATTTCGGTACAGATTTGCCTCAAAGCAATGATCTAAAACAATTGGACAACCGGACGATATGGCTCGTTTGACTAAAGGTACCCGCCTCCTTGTGTGCTTGATGATCCTTTTTACCGGGTTGTCGGTCGCGACCGTGCCCGCAAAGGCCCAGGACACGAGCAACGGGGCGACGGGATTGCCGCTTCCACGCTTTGTAAGCTTGAAGTCAGACAGGGTGAATGTACGGCTTGGTCCGTCGCGTGAACACGCTGTTGCCTGGACTTTTGTGCAATCGGGCTTGCCCGTCGAGATCATTCAGGAATTTGAAAACTGGCGCCGGATCCGCGACTGGGAAGGTAAGCAGGGCTGGGTGTTCAAGTCCCTGCTCTCCGGCCGTCGCACAGCCCTGGTCACGCCATGGGAGAAAAATGACCGCACGCCGCTTCGCAACCGGTCGCGATCGGATGCCGTGATTGTCGCTGAGCTCGAGCCCTTTGTGCTGACATCCGTTGACCAATGTGCTGGCGGATGGTGCAAGGTGAATGGCACGAACTATGAAGGCTGGCTCGACCAGACCCGGCTGTTTGGTGTCTATCCGGATGAGCTGATCGAGGATTGATCGCTCCAGCATGTGTTGAGCAATCGAGCCGAAAACGTCATAGAACAAATAAAAAAGGCGGCCATTCGGCCGCCTTTTCTTTAGATGTCAGCGAAACTCAGTCAGTCTTGGTTTCCTGAGCTTTCAATTCGTCAAGACGCGGCATGGACATGATGTTGTAGCCGCTGTCGACAAAATGAACTTCACCGGTCACACCGCCGGAAAGGTCCGACAGTAAGTAGAGACCCGTGCCACCGATCTCATCCAGAGAAACCGTCCGGCACAGCGGCGAGTTTCGTTTCTGGAAATTGAACATCAAACGGGCATCGGACACGCCGGAGCCGGCCAGTGTCCGGACCGGGCCGGCCGAAATGGCGTTGACGCGAATGTCCTGTTCGCCATAGTCAACCGCCAGATAGCGCACCGAAGATTCCAGAGCAGCTTTGGCAACGCCCATGACGTTGTAGTTCGGCATGACCTTGGTCGAACCGCCATAAGTCAGGGTGATCATGGATCCCCCGTCCGTCATGAGGGCGGCCGCGCGTTTGGCGATCTCCGTGAAAGAGAAGCAGGAAATCAACATGGTGCGGGTAAAATTGTCCCGCGTCGTATCGGCGTATTTTCCGCGCAACTCCGTCTTGTCGGAAAAGGCAATGGCATGGACCAGAAAATCGATGCTGCCCCATTCTTCCTTCAAGGTGTTGAAGACGGAATCGACGGAATCGATGTCTTCAACGTCGCAAGGCAGCAGAATGTTGGAGCCGACCGATTCAGCAAGAGGCTTCGTCCGTCGCCCGAACGCCTCGCCTTGATAGGTAAAGGCAAGTTCCGCACCGTGATCGGCGAGTGCTTTGGCGATCCCCCAGGCAATTGAGTGATCGTTGGCAACGCCCATCACAAGGCCGCGCTTGCCCTTCATCAATTCAGACATTCAATTCTCCTCAGCCGTGATAGCGCGACAGGGCAAGCGACGCGTTGGTTCCGCCGAAACCGAAGCTGTTGGAAAGCACGGTATCAAGGCCGGCATTGTCGACCCGCTCGGTGACAATTTCTTCGGGTTTAATGGCAGGGTCGAGTTCTGTGATGTTCGCAGATGCCGTCATGAAATCATTCTGCAGCATGAGCAGACAGTAGATGGCCTCTTGAACGCCGGTTGCGCCAAGGCTGTGGCCCGTCAGCGACTTTGTGGACGAAGCCGGTGGCTGGTTTTCTCCGAAGACCCGGCGAATCGCTTCGATTTCGCCCACATCACCTACCGGCGTTGATGTGCCGTGCGTGTTGACGTAGTCCACCTTGCGGTCACCGAGGGTTTCAATGGCAAGGCGCATGCAGCGCTCACCGCCTTCACCGGACGGTGCCACCATGTCATAGCCATCAGAGTTGGCCGCATATCCGGTGACTTCGGCGTAGATTTTCGCGCCGCGCGCTTTCGCGTGCTCGAGCTCTTCAAGCACCACGACACCGCCGCCACCAGCGATAACGAAACCGTCGCGGGTCGAGTCGTATGCCCGCGCTGCGGTTTGCGGAGTATCGTTATATTTTGAAGACATGGCGCCCATGGCGTCGAACAGACAGGAAAGGGTCCAGTCGAGTTCTTCGCCGCCGCCTGCAAACATCACATCCTGTTTGCCGAACTGGATCTGTTCGGTGGCAGCACCGATACAGTGTGCTGAGGTCGAACAGGCCGACGTGATGGAATAGTTGATGCCCTTGATCTTGAAAGGCGTCGCCAGACACGCCGAGTTCGTCGAACTCATGCCACGGGTCACCATGAAAGGACCCATGCGTTTGGGGGCACCTTTTTCCAGAACGATCTGATGAGCCTGAAACAGGTTCTTGGTGGACGGACCACCGGAGCCCATGATCAGACCTGTGCGGTTGTTGGAAACGTCCTTTTCCTCAAGTCCGCTGTCGGCAATCGCCTGTACCATGGAAATGTAGTTGTAGGCCGCACCGTCGCCCATAAAACGAAGCTGGCGCTTGTCGATGAGGGACGGAATATCGACATCGGGCATGCCGTGAACCTGGCTCCGGAAGCCATGCTCCGCATAATCTGGAGCAAAACTGATACCGGATTTGCCTTCCCGCAGACTTGCCAGCACTTCTTGTGCGTTCGATCCGATGGATGACACGATACCGATGCCGGTGACGACAACGCGTCTCATTGCGGTCTCCTACTTTCCTTTGACACTGCCGGTACTAAGTCGAATGAGACCGGGTCTTATGCCTATACATAATGCGGAAACCGGCGCCCCCAACAACAAAGAAGCACCGGCTACAAATGAAGTCCATGTGGACTGGCGTTAGGTCTTTGCCAGACCCACACGTAGATCGGTGGCCTTGTAGATCTGCTGCCCGTCGGCCTTGAGCCAGCCATCGGCAATACCAAGAACCAGGCGGCCTTTCATGATGCGTTTGAAATCGATGCCGTATTCAACCAGCTTCACGTCCGGAGTGACCATGCCTTTGAATTTGATTTCGCCGGTAGAAAGCGCCATGCCCTTGCCTTCCAGGCCGAGCCAGCCGAGGCAGAAACCGGTCAGCTGCCAAAGGGCATCAAGCCCGAGGCAGCCCGGCATTACCGGGTTGCCCTGGAAGTGACAGGGAAAGAACCACAGATCAGGCTTGATATCGAATTCGGCGCGGGCAAAACCCTTGTCGAACTCGCCGCCGGTTTCGGAAATTTCCGTGATCCGGTCGAACATCAGCATTGGCGGAAGAGGTAGTTGGGCATTGCCCGGGCCAAACAGCTCGCCGCGGCCGCAGGCGAGAAGAGCTTCATAGTCGTAGCTGGAGCGGCGCTCGGTCATTCAAGATCCGTCTTTTTGTTTCCTGCCCCGGGCTCCCTGAGGCGGGATTGAGTCATTTTTCGTTTATTTGAGGCGCCTTCCTAACACAGGGGAACCATGACTGAAAGATGTCAGTTGAGCCAAATGACTTTGTTTTTTCTAGCGGGTTGGCATGATTTCGTGCTGTCACAAACAGATAAATCGATCTCGGGATAAGGTGCCTTGGCGTTTAAAACTTGCATATTAGGTACAAGAAATGGCAGATATAGGCCAATACTGAGGGAAACGGCTGTTGGTATCTCGTCGAAAGAATACCTGATAGTCGTTTGAAAACAAAGATTTAGACTTGGACCGGATGGGAATGACGACACATATCGCAAGCGTAACTGCCGGTAAAAATGTCACCGACATGCTGCGAAGTGCCGGATTGCGGCCAACGCGTCAACGTGTCTCCCTCGCGGAACTTCTCTACTCCCGAGGAGACAGGCACATTTCTGCGGAGTTGCTTCATGAAGAAGCTGTTGCCGCGGATGTTCCGGTGTCGTTGGCGACGGTTTACAACACGCTGCACCAGTTCACTGAAGCCGGGCTCCTGCGAGAAGTCGCGATTGACGGCAACAAGACTTACTTCGACACCAACACCTCCGACCATCATCACTTCTTTATTGAAGGCGAAAATCGGGTGATCGATATTCCAGGAGAAGGCGTCGGTATCGACAAGCTGCCGATTGCCCCGGAAGGCATGGAAGTTGTGCGCGTCGAAGTCGTGGTGCGCGTGCGCGAAAAGCGCTGATTAGGAAACGTTCGTCGGGACGCTTCCAAGCTCACAGATAAAATAGTCGGACGTCTCGCCAATTTCATTCAACAAGCGTTGGCCTTGAGCCTTGAAGCCGATCTTTTTCAAGAGATCGGCGGACCTCTTGTTGTCTGGTGCCGTGATCGCACAGAGCTTCTCGAGCTTCAGGTCCAGGTACGAGTGTTCAAGAACGGCCCTTGCCGCTTCCCGTGCAATCCCTCTTCCTCTGAATTCTTCCAGAAAGGCGTACCCGAGATCCGGGTATTCCAATTCGTCGCGCACTACCAACCCGCAGACGCCGGCCGCTTGACCGGTTTCTTTCAGTTCGACAACCCAGAGCCCCACATTGAATTGCGCAAATCGTGCCAGAGGTTTGTCTTTGATGTACTCCCTGGCTTTTTCTTCAGAAGTGATACCGTTGTCAGCAATGAAGCGGATGTAATCAGGATCTTTCATTAGCTGCAGATAAAAGACGGCATCGTCCAGCGACGGCAATCTGAAATTCAGCCGGTCACATTTTGGCAGGGAACCAACGGGAAATTTCAAGAGCGACCATCCTTTTCGGCCAAGGCACGGGTGCGTACGGCAATTTCCGGTATGGAATCGAATTCTTCCTTCTCCGGGCTCTTGCACAGATCGTAGATGACGCATCGTCGGCATTCGGGTTTGCGTGCCTTGCAGATGTATCGACCATGCAGGATCAGCCAATGATGTGCGTGCAGCGCGAACTCCTCCGGCACCGCCTTTTCCATGGCCTTTTCAACATCAAGAGGGGTCTTGCCGGGTGCCAGCCCGATCCGGTTGCCTAAGCGAAACAGATGCGTATCGACCGCAATGGTAGGATGCCCAAAGAAGATGTTCAAAACGACATTCGCGGTTTTACGTCCAACACCTGGAAGCATTTCCAGAGCTTCGCGATCTTCAGGAACGTTGCCGCTATGGTCACGGATCAATTGCTGCGACAGAAGTATGACGTTTTTCGCCTTGTTTTTGTAAAGACCGATTGTTCGGATCTCTTCGCGAACTTTGTCCTCTCCAAGCGCGACCATCTTTTCAGGCGTATCGGCGATCTGAAACAGGTTCTTCGTTGCCCGATTGACGCCGACATCCGTCGCCTGTGCAGACAGCACGACGGCGACAAGCAGCGTATAGGCATTGACGTAATCCAGTTCTCCCTGGGGTTCAGGATTGTCGGTGTGGAACCGCTTGAAGATCGCGAAGGTCTCCGCTTTGGTATAGCGGGAACGCTTCAAGACCTTGCCTGGGTTGTCAACCGAAGGCGACTTTTTGCTTTGCTTCGCCGTCTTGGCTGCCTTGCTGCCACTTTTTCGGGCGCTTGAACTCTTTGCTTGCGTCATAACCTCTCTATAATCTCGCACTATGAGCGAGAACAATCCGAAAACCGACGGCGACGCGGATTTTGAGGAGATGGATCGGCCGTTTTTCACCGCCGTGCTTACCCCTCATCGGTCACTGGGCCCCAAAGGCTTCATGATCTTGATGATCGTCTTTGGCCTTGTCTGCTTCGTGGCGGGTGTTTTGTTCTGGCGGATAGGTGCCTGGCCTGTATTCGGATTTTTCGGTCTTGATATTGCCATTCTCTGGTTTGCGTTCCGCATGAACTACCGCTCGGCACGCGCTTTTGAAGAGGTTGTTGTTTCGCGCAACGAAATTGCGATCCGTAAAGTTGGTCCGGGCAGCCGCTACCAGGAATATCGTTTCAATCCGTTTTGGGTGCGGCTGAGTGTTGACAGGATTGAAGACGAGGGTGTGGTCAAAATCCAGTTGAACAGCCGCGGAGAGACAGTCGACCTCGGAAATTTTCTCAATCCGGATGACCGAACCAGTTTTGCCGGTGCGATGGCCAATGCATTGAGCGTCGCCAGATCAGGTGGTGTCTGACGACTTTTTCAGTTGTGTTCTTCGACAGGAGCGGGCTGAACCTTGAGCGTTGCGATCAGCACCAATAGCGCGAGCATAGCGCTTCCGGCAGCAACATAGAGCACGGTCCTGAAATCTCCTGCGCTCGCGATGAACCCCATGGAAACGCTGCCAATCATGCCGCCCAGGAACAGGCTGTTCATGTAGACAGCTGTCGCGCGGCCTGGTCGATCCGGTGCGAAGCTCTGGACGAAGGTGATCGAAATACCGGCAAACAAGCCATAGTACGTGCCTTCAAGCACTGAAACTATGATGACGTGCCAGATCTCTGTGACCTGTGCGAACAGGACCATGCTGGTTGCCGCCAGGCAGGCTGCCAGGAGCAGGACCTGTCTGGTGCCAATCCGCTCGGCCAAGCGCACGGAGCCGAAAATGACAAAGATCTCGACCACGCACTTGATCGACAAGGAAAGGCCAGGGGTCGCACCCGGAAGGCCGGTCTCCTGCACAAAAAACAATGGCATGGCAGAGACGAAAAGCGAATTGGTGATGACAAATCCAAGACAGATCAGCCCTGCGACCAGTAATTTCCAGTTGATCGGATCATTCTGATCTTCGGATTTCGGTTTTCGCTTCGACCTGAAGGACTTTGGCACGACGGTTGCCCAAAGCAGCAGGTAGAAAAGTGATACGACAAACGCGGCCATGAACGCGGACGAAAACCCGAACAGGGAGACAAGCGTGAATGAAACAGCAGGGCCAATCATCCATGCGAGCGAAACTGTCATGCGAAGCCACGAATTGATGCGCGTGATGTCGAGGCCTTCGCGTTCCGAATAGACGCGGCAAAATGTGAAGATGGTGCCGCCACCCATATTGGTCAGGCTCATGAGCGGTGCGATGAGAAGGATCAGCATCATGAGGCTGGTGACTTGCGTTAAGAGAGCCGTTACTAGAACAAAGGCGCATACGGAAATCAGCAACAGCTGTTTAACCCGATAGCCCTGGTCGAGTCGTTCTCCAGCCCATCGGTTGGCGGCAAGCGTCATGGGCATGAGCAGGCCGGTATAAAGCCCTACTTGCCAAGGCTCCGACCCGAGCCCCTCGACAATAAAGAAGCTCATCAAGGGAATGAGGGATGAGACACCAAGGCTGTTGGTGAACTGCAGCAGTAGAATCAGCACCACCTGACGGGGCAGCTGTGGAAATGAAATCATGAAATAGGGCCGGACGAACGGTGTTCTTGCGAAGGTTGTACAGATTAGTTCAGTTCGCTTGACCCGTCACCTGTTTCCGCACCGGCCTTCAATCGGCCGCTTTGTTCGCCCGCAAGGCCTTCAGGCGATAAAGAGCTTCAAGAGCTTCACGCGGTGTCATGTCGTCCGGATCGATTTCCTTTAAGGCATCGTCAAGCGGGTCTTCTTCTGCAAAGCCCCCGGCTAAGGTCGGCGCGGGCGTGGTGATACTGGCAAAGAGCGGCAATTCATCGATCAGGCTTTCGGCAGGTGAGCGCCTGTCCTGCTCTTCCAGCTGGCTGAGCACCTGCCTGGATCTTTCAACCACCTTCCCCGGCAGTCCTGCAAGTTTGGCGACCTGAATCCCGTAAGACCTGTCAGCTGCGCCAGGCACGATTTCGTGCAGGAATATGACGTCGCCCTTCCATTCCTTCACCGAAACCGTTGAGTTGGACAGGCGTTCGAGTTTGGCCGACAGCGCCGTCAACTCATGATAATGGGTAGCAAATAGGGCACGGGACCTGTTGACCTCGTGAAGGTGTTCAATTGTCGCCCACGCGATCGACAATCCGTCGAATGTTGCTGTGCCGCGCCCGATTTCGTCCAGGATTACCAGCGAGCGATCACCGGCCTGATTGAGAATGGCTGCGGTTTCAACCATTTCCACCATGAAGGTCGATCTGCCTCTGGCAAGATCATCGGCGGCTCCAACCCGCGAAAACAGGCGGTCGACGACACCGATATGCGCGGCGGTTGCCGGCACAAAGGCGCCCATTTGGGCAAGAACGGCGATCAGCGCATTCTGGCGCAGGTAGGTTGACTTACCAGCCATGTTCGGACCAGTGATCAGCCAGATATGGCCGATATCTTCGTCCTGATCCGGTCCAAGATTGGAATCGTTGGCGACAAAGCTGTCACCTGAGGACTTTTTCAGGGCCAATTCAACGACCGGATGTCGGCCGCCCCTGATATCGAAAGCCCGACTCTCGTCGACCGATGGGCGAACGTAGTTTTCTTCCTGGGCCAGTTTTGCGAGCGCTGCCGTGACATCCAGTATGCCAAGGCCGTGCGCAGCCGCCTTGATCGCCTCACCTGCATTGATAATTGCAGCCGCCAGCCGTTCGAAGATGTCGAACTCAATGGCAAGTGAACGTTCGCCAGCGCTGGCAATCTTGGATTCCAGGTCCGCCAGCTCGGTGGTCGTGAAGCGCATTGCACCTGCCATGGTTTGGCGGTGAATGAAACGGCCCGGGTCTGCCGTCAGCTTTTCGGTTTGCGCCGTAGGTGCTTCGATGAACCAGCCAAGCACGTTGTTATGTTTGATCTTGAGGGATCGAAGGCCGAGTTCTTCTGAATAATCGGCCTGCAGCTTTGCGATCACCTTGCGGCTTTCGTCGCGCAGCGACCTTAATTCGTCAAGATCGGCATTGTAACCGGCCGCGATGAAGCCGCCGTCCCGCTTCAACAAGGGCGGATCTTCCTTGATCGCCCGAACCAACTCGGCACCTAGTTCATGCGGCGCATTTTCAAGACTTGTACGGGCGGCAGCTATTTCGGCCGGAATGTCGTCCGTCGAATGCGCGGTTTGGTCCAGAACGGCACGTGCGGATGCCAAGCCTTGCGCCACCGAAAGAATATCGCGGGGACCGCCCCGGTTGAGCGCAATGCGTGAGAGCGCCCTTGCCATATCCGGGGCGCCTTTCAACGTCTGGCGCAGTCCCTCTCGCATGATTTCGTTTTCGAGAAAGTGCTCGACCGCGTCGTGGCGTTGGTGGATCGCATCGACATTGACCAGCGGACCTGCCAGGCGGCTGGCAAGCAGTCGGGAACCGCTACCCGTAACCGTCCGGTCGATAGTCGCAAGCAGAGAGCCCTGTTTTTCGCCTGAAAGCGTGCGAGACAATTCGAGATTGGCGCGTGTTGCCGGATCGATCAGCATGCGGCCAGCGCCTGCTTCGCGCATTGGAGGGTCCAGCGGAGGCCGTTCACCCAACTGGGTCTTTTCAATATAGGACAGGATCCCGGCAGCAGCCGACAGCTCGGCGCGGGTGAATGTCCCAAATCCGTCGAGCGTCTTGACCCCGAAATAGTGTGCGAGGCGATCCACAGCGGTCGAGCTGTCGAAAAAGGCGCGTGGCACGGGTGACAGCGCACCACCAGCCTGTTCAGCCAGAAGACGCAACTCGGTTTCCTGCAGCAGATTGTCTGCCAGGATCAGTTCGCGAGGCGAAACTTGAGCCAAGTCGGCGGCAAGACGCAGCTGATCTGTCTCCGATACCTGGAACGAACCGGTCGACATATCGATCCAGGCAAGGCCATAGACCGCGGTCCCTTCCAGTGATCCTCCCTTCAGCCGGGTCAGGGCCATCAGGAAATTGTTCGAACCTGCATCAAGAAGCCGTTCTTCGGTCAGCGTACCCGGGGTAACCAGCCGAACCACGTCGCGCCGGAC
Organism: uncultured Roseibium sp.; assembly: GCF_947499295.1. GTDB lineage: Bacteria > Pseudomonadota > Alphaproteobacteria > Rhizobiales > Stappiaceae > Roseibium. Next base: position 118,172 of record NZ_CANMNP010000016.1, on the reverse strand, counting down.
AACGGATTTGGATCCTCGTTTCTTGGCCTCGGCCGGGTCCTCGGTCTGTTCGCATACGGAGACGCGGAATCCCTTGGCGATAAGCTTCTGCAGGTAGTCGTCGGCGGCGTGTACGGGGACACCGCACATTGGAATGTCGTCGCCCTGGTGCTTGCCGCGTTTGGTCAGCGTGATGCCCAATGCGGCCGAAGCAATCTCGGCGTCTTCGAAAAAAAGCTCGTAGAAATCACCCATCCGGTAGAACAGCAGGCTGTCTGGATTGGCTGCCTTGATTTCCAGGAACTGGGCCATCATTGGCGTGACTTTGCCGTCAGCCTGAACCGGTTTTTGTACGCTCATCCCACTCATGTCCGATACCTAGCAAACCTCGCCTCCCATTCCACCAAGGGCGTAAGGCATCTTGGCTTGAGGCTTCATTTTCCAGGGGATAAGGTCCAAGACCCGCCCAAGGGTCAGTTTCGACCCGCAAACGCGTGCCCGCGCATCACGGAGAGGAACCGCCCGCGTCATGTCAGCTGAAAAAAAGTCGCCCAAAACAAACATCAGCTTCACCGATCAGGAAGCGCTGCAATTCCATCAGGAAGGCCGGCCTGGAAAACTGGAAATCACGCCGACCAAGCCCATGGCAACCCAACGTGACCTTTCCCTGGCCTATTCCCCCGGCGTGGCCGTACCGGTGCTCGCTATCGCGGATGATCCGAGCCGGGCCTATGACTACACCACCAAGGGCAATCTGGTCGCAGTCATCTCAAATGGTTCAGCCATTCTGGGGCTTGGCAATTTGGGCGCGCTGGCCTCAAAGCCCGTGATGGAGGGCAAATCTGTGCTCTTCAAGCGCTTCGCTGATGTCGATTCCATCGATCTCGAAGTGGATACGGGTGAAGTCGAGGAGTTCATCAACTCAGTCCGCTATCTCGGTCCGTCTTTTGGCGGCATCAACCTTGAGGACATCAAAGCGCCGGACTGCTTCATCATCGAGCAGCGGCTGCGAGAATTGATGGACATCCCGGTATTCCATGATGACCAGCATGGAACGGCCATCATTGCCGCCGCGGGCCTCATCAATGCGCTGCATCTGACGGGCCGCGACATGAAGGACACCAAGGTGGTCTGTAATGGCGCCGGTGCCGCAGGCATCGCCTGCATAGAACTCGTCAAGGCAATGGGCATTCCACATGAAAATGTAACCCTGTGCGACACCAAAGGTGTCATCTACAAGGGACGCCCTGAAGGCATGAACCAATGGAAATCGGCGCATGCCATCGAGACGGACGCACGCTCGCTCTACGATGCCCTGAAAGGTGCCGACGTGTTCTTCGGTGTTTCCGTCAAGGGCGCGCTGACCCCGGACATGCTCAGGGTCATGGCACCCAATCCGGTGATCTTCGCCATGGCCAACCCGGACCCGGAAATCACGCCTGAAGAAGCTGCTGCTGTCAGGGACGATGCCATCGTTGCGACCGGCCGCTCCGACTATCCGAACCAGGTCAACAATGTGCTCGGATTTCCCTACATCTTCAGGGGTGCGCTCGATGTTCACGCTACGACCATCAACGATCAGATGAAGGTAGCCTGCGCCAATGCGTTGGCGGATCTTGCCCGCGAGGAAGTGCCGGACGAGGTGGCAGCAGCCTACCGCGGCAACCGACCGAAATTCGGTCCCGAATACATCATTCCCGTCCCCTTCGATCCACGTCTCATTCATGCGATTCCGCCCGCTGTGGCGCAGGCAGCGATGGATTCGGGTGTCGCCAGACGCCCGATCGTCGACATGGAGGCCTACAAGCATCAGCTTTCCGCCCGTCGCGATCCTGTTGCCGGGACGTTGCAACGCATCTTTACGAAGGTTCGCCAGCAGCCCAAACGTGTTGTATTTGCGGAAGGCGAAGAGGAGCCGGTGATCCGTGCGGCCGCCAGTTTCGTGTCACAGGGCCTTGGAGAAGCGATCCTTATCGGCCGCGAAGATGAGATCAAAAGCGTCGCGGAACAAGCCGGAATTGACCTTAACAAGTCCGGCGTTTCGATCCAGAACGCCCGTCTTTCCGACCGGAATGCGGATTATGCCCAGTATCTTTACGGGCGCTTGCAGCGCAAAGGCTATTTGCTGCGCGACTGCCAACGCATGGTCAATAACGACCGCAACTACTGGGGAGCAATTATGGTGGCACGTGGCGACGCGGATGCCATGGTGACCGGCCTCACCCGGAATTACTCCGTTGCTCTCGATACGGTAAAGGCAACAATTGACCCGAAGCCGGGTCACCGGGTGATCGGTGTGTCGCTTGCGCTTGTCCGCGGCCGTACGGTTTTGATCGCCGATACGGCGGTGATCGACATGCCAAACTCCGAAGAACTGGCCGATATCGCTGAAGAAGCGGCACATGTCGCCCGCAAGCTCGGATATGAGCCAAAAGTGGCAATGCTCGCTTATTCGACTTTCGGTCACCCGCGGGGCGAACGCTCTGAAAAGGTGATCGAGGCTGTGAAGATCCTCGACCGCCGCCGTGTCGATTTTGAATATGACGGCGACATGGCAGCGGATGTCGCACTCAACATGGAACGCATGGCGGCCTATCCATTCTGCCGCTTGTCGGGTCCGGCCAATGTGCTGGTCATGCCGGCGTTCCACTCCGCTTCGATTTCAACAAAGATGCTTCAGGAGCTTGGCGGCGCCACGGTTATCGGTCCTCTTCTGGTTGGTTTCGACAAGCCAATCCAGATCTTGCCGATTGGCGCAAAAGACAGCGACATCGTCAACATGGCTGCGATCGCCGCGTTCAACGTCACCTGATAGCTTCAGGTCTCGTCAGTTCGGGCCGGAGTTTTTCCGGCTCGAACCAGCGCTCATTCTCAAGAGCGTTTAAGAGATCGCGAACCCGATCCGCATTGTCAGCAGCTAGGCGGCCGTCGCGGTTCCAAAGTCCGTTCTCAAGTCCGATACGTGCCTTACCACCATTCCTGATTGCCGAGACCAGACAATCGGTTTCCTTATGGCCAAAGGCACATACGGCCCAATCGAGTTCCAGACCCTCCGGGTGCGTTTCAAACGTTTTCAGGTAAGGTTCCAAATCTGATGGGTCACTTTCCTGATTGCCGGCATATCGGCCAAGAACAAACAGCAACTGGTGCTGTTCACCCGGAATGACGCCGTCAGTTACGAGTTCGAAAAACCGCACCATGTCTTCGGTGCGGTAAAGGATGTGCTGGATGGTTATGCCGTTACCACGCGCTCGCTCATAGAAGGCACGCACCTCTGCATCGGCTTCTTGCGGGACCATTTCCGTCACTGCGATCGAAACCCAGTTTGGCCTGAGGTCATCAACAAGTTGGCGCTGGGCCTTGTTGTCATAGATCCCTGCCGCCTCTGTCGTGACTTGCACCTGCATCTTTGGGACAGCGATGCGCATTTCAGCGAAGAGCTCGCGGTAGAGCCCGGCATCCAGAACATGGGTCCCGTCCGGTCCGCGGACATGGGCGTGAATTGCACCGGCACCTTCCTCAAAGCAGCTTTTGGCTGCTGCAACGGTTTCCGCAATTGTTACCGGCAAAGCCGGATGATCCCTTTTTGTACGGCGAGCACCATTTGGCGCCGCCATGATCATCGGCAGCGCAGTGTGAGAACCTTCCATGACCATTTTTCAGAAGACCGCTTTGAACGCCTGATTCAGTTTGCCGGTGACTTCGTCCACCTGAGCATCATCCATGATGAAAGGAGGCGCCAGAAGCACGTGATCGCCCTGAACCCCGTCAATGGTTCCACCCATTGGATAGCAAATGAGACCGGCTTCGAAAGCGGCCTTTTTCAGTGCCTTGTTAATGCCTCGCGCCGGGGCAAAGGGGGCCTTGGTGCCGCGATCCTCGACGATTTCCAATCCGCGGAAAAGACCTCGGCCGCGAATATCACCCACGTTGGGATGCTGGCCGAAGGCGTCTTTGAGCGCGGCATCCAGCTTCCTGCCCATTGGCATGACACGATCGGCGACACCTCCTTGCAGTTTCTTGAATACGGCTAGTGCCGCCGCGCAAGCTGTTGGATGACCGATATAGGTGTGTCCGTGCTGAAAGAACCCAGTGCCGTCCTGGATGGCTTCGTAGATTGCACGCGTGCAGAGCATGGCTCCAATTGGCTGGTAACCGGCTCCAAGGCCCTTGGCTATGCACAAAATGTCAGGGGCCACGTCATCTTGTTCGCAGGCGAAAAGCGTTCCGGTTCGGCCCATACCGCACATGACTTCGTCCAGGATCAGAAGAACGCCGTGTTGGTCACAGATCTCGCGGATGCGTTTGAAATATCCGTCGACGGGCGGCACGGCACCGGCAGTCGCTCCAACAACCGGTTCTGCAACGAATGCCATGACATTTTCTGGACCAAGGCGTTCGATCTCCGTTTCCAGCTCATTGGCAACGCGCTGTCCATAGTCAAATGCTGTCTCGTCGTCGCGGCGCCCCCGGTATTCGTAACAGGCCGAAATATGAGATGTTTCGATCATCAGCAGTGCAAACGGCTCTCTCCGCCACTGATTGCCTCCTGTTGCGAGCGCGCCCAGAGTGTTGCCGTGATAGCTTTGACGACGTGCGATGACGCGGTGCCTGGAGGTTTCGCCTTTTTCCAGAAAGTACTGCCGCGCTAACTTCAAGGCGGCTTCCATCGCTTCAGATCCGCCAGAGACGAAATATACCCGGTCGAGGCTTCCGGGAGCCGCGTCAATCAGGTGGTTTGCGAGATCCTCTGCAGGTTCGGATGTGAAGAAGCCTGTGTGAGCGAAGGCTATTTGATCGACCTGCGTCTTGATGGCCCGCGTCACGTCCGGATCGCTGTGACCAAGGCAGGAAACCGCCGCACCTCCGGATCCATCAAAGTAATTTTTCCCATTTTTATCAATGATATAACACCCATCACCTCGAGTGGCGACTGGTGGCTCGGCTTTGGTATGGCGGGGAAAAACATGGGACATAATTCATATTCCGGAAGGTGGGTCAGAAAGCATGATAGGCGCATCTGTGACATTTGTATCAGAAAAGACCTAAAGCTGAAACATTTGTTTCTTGCCCGCGTTAACCACGTTTTTCATTCAAATTTTAATCAAATTCCGGGAACTTGGCGCGGGGGAGTGTATTACAACCGACAATCGACAGGGCCCGCCAGTTATGCGTCAGCGCCTCTTAGCCTGGACAGTTTTCCTCGGATTGATCACCGCTCTAGCAGGTTGCGGCACCGTCGCCGGTGTCTCCGGTATGGGCTGGATGACGGCCTCCCACAATTCGATCAACTATGACGACACTGCGTGGTGCGTTCCGCGCAAGCTCAAAAAGGTGCTGAACCGCGTTGCCAAGCGGTATGGCAAGGTCACGGTACATTCCACCAAGCGGTGGTGGCTGGAAAACTGGTGGAAGGGCGGTGCGAAGGATTCCTATCACCTGAATTGTCAGGCCGTAGATTTTTCAGTGGCCGGAAGCCCGTCCTCGGTTATTGCATTCCTGAAATCGCAAAGGGAAGTCGGCGGCTACAAGCACTATTCTTCCGGTCACTATCACATCGACACCGGTCCACGCCGCACCTGGTAACCTTGGCAGCTATTTCAGTTCGCCGAGCTCAAGGGCCATTTCCCAGGCTACGGGGTCAAATCCGACAAAGTTCTTCGCCTCGCCTTCAACAATCGGGCGTTTGATGACCGACGGGTGCTCGATCATGACATCGAGCGCGCTTTTGGCGTCTGTCACGCCTTCCTGGGTTGCCTCATCGAGACGGCGCCAAGTGGTTCCACGCTTGTTCAAGATGGTGTCCCAGCCAAACTCACCGACGAATCGGGCAAGTTTGTCCGCATCCACACCGTCTTTCTTGTAGTCGTGGAAATCATAGGAAACTCCGGCTTCTTCCAGAAATTTCCGCGCTTTTTTGACCGTATCGCAGTTCTTGATTCCGTACAGCTTCATGAAAAGGTGTCCCTGTATATTCGCTATGCAGGACACTTGCCGGTAAAGAAGCACGTTTCAAGTGGGCAACGTTTGTTGCTGAAATCTTTCCACTATCCGGCTTGACCGAACCTGGCTCTCAGGTCACTGATCTTTAGACGCGAAGCATTCAGGCGCTTTGCCTGCGCCTTTTTGGATCGAGACTATCAAGCGGAGAGGACGTTACGGCACGATGACCGTTCCCGGAACAACATCTGTTTCCGAAAACTCGCAAACACCCAAAGATGCGGCAACCCCGGGATCGGGTACCTGGCCACAACGCTTGCAGCTGTGGAGCGGTTTGATCCTTTTCGCCTTTTGCTTGAGCCATTTCATCAATCATGCCCTCGGCATTATCTCATTTGATGTGATGAACAAGGCGTCTTTCTGGCACTATTGGGTCTGGCGCAGCGTGCTTGGCGAAAGTGTACTCAGCGTCGCCGCGCTTACCCATGTCGGTCTTGCCTTGTGGCGGACGAGCAAAAGGCGGACGTTGAAGATGTCGCGCTGGGAGTTCGTGCAGCTCACACTCGGTCTTTACATCCCCTGGCTGCTGATACCGCACATCACGACAACCATGGGCCTTGCGAACGCATTTGACTTTTCTCCGACCTATTCGCAAATGCTCACCTTGCTTTGGCCCAATCACGCTCTCGGGCAGTCAATCCTGTTGCTGATTGTCTGGATCCACTCAATGCTGGGATTGCATTTCTGGCTGAGGCTTTATCCGTTTTATTCTCGTGTGATGCCCGCATTTGCCGTTTTTGCAGTTGCTTTGCCGGTTGCCTCGATCTGGGGATGGATTGAAGCAGCGCGTCGGCTGGCCCTGACCCAGGACATCGCGGTCAAGATCACCGAAGAGCAGCAGCTCTGGGCCCGAGAGGCGATTGTGCAACTTCGCTCAATCGTCTTTGGACTGATTGCCGTCAGTCTGCTGGCGATCCTGATCCGCTATCTTCTCAGCTTGAGGGCGCGAAACCTCTCGATCGACTATCCCGGTGGACTCTCCATCAAGGCGCAGCCGGGTGCGACGCTCCTCGAAATCAGCCGCATGAATGATATTCCGATTGCCTCGGTCTGCGGAGGACGGGCGCGCTGTTCCACCTGCCGGGTCAAGGTGCTGGAGGGGGCATCAGCCCTTGGCCAGCCGAGCGATGCCGAGGCGTCCGTTCTGGCAAGGATTGGCGCAAACGAGGATGTAAGGCTGGCATGCCAGGTCCGGCCACAGAAAAATATTTCGGTGCAGCCCCTGGTTCCTGTCAAAGCCCAAGGCACAAGCGGCGAAAACCTTCAGGATGCTTACTACTGGGGCGTTGAACAGGAAGTCGCGGTCATGTTTGTGGACTTGCGCAACTTCACCGGCATTACCGAATCCCAATTGGCATATGATGTTGTGCATCTTCTGAACGAGTACCTCGATCAGGCGTCTGCAGCCATCCGTGCGGAAGGCGGTTATGTCGACAAGTTTATTGGCGATGGCATCATGGCGATTTTCGGAATGGACACCGGACCGCAAACGGGCGCCTGCCAGGCGCTGCGGGCAGCAAGGCGCATAGAAGCGGTGATGCAATCGCTGGACACCGAAAAGGGGCCGCAGTTTCATGACCCGATCAGGCTTGGCATCGGACTTCATCTCGGACCGGCTATTTTGGGGCGCATCGGTTCGGCCGGTTCAGCCGGCGGCCTTACCGCGCTTGGTGACGTTGTGAACACAGCAAGCCGCCTGGAGACCGCAAACAAGGACCATGGCAGTTTTCTGGCTGTCTCGAAAGCTGTCGTCGACGCTGCGGAAGCTAGCATTACCGGTGCAGAAACAGCGGAAATCAAGCTCAGAGGCAAGGAAATTCCCTTGCAGATCTTTGCTATGAAAAGTTTAGATGGACTCAGATTGCCGGGGGATGCTCCCGCCGATGCCTGACGACAAACCGGAGGTTACGTGAGCCGTATCTATACGCCGCGGGAGATGCTGGAGAAGCTGATCTCCTTTAACACCGTATCCGATCAAAGCAATCTTGGTTTGATTGCCTTTGTCGAAGACTATCTGGCAAGCCATGGGGTTTCGTCGACACGGGTGCCGGATGACACCGGTCAAAAGGCAGCCCTCCATGCCACCATAGGTCCCGAGCGGGACGGCGGTGTCGTTCTGTCCGCCCATACGGATGTGGTGCCGGTGCAAGGTCAGACCTGGTCGCAGGATCCTTTTGCGGCCTGGGTGGATGGTGATCGGCTTTTTGGCCGGGGCTCAGCTGACATGAAGGGTTTTGCCGCGACTGTTCTTGCAAAGGTGCCGGACTTCCTGGCGTCGGATCTCAAAAGTCCTATACACATTGCGCTTTCGTATGATGAGGAAGTTGGTTGCCTCGGTGCACCGCCTCTTATTCAGGATATTTTGTCCAGGGGACCGCGGCCCAATCTCGTTGTCGTTGGCGAGCCGACAAATATGAAAGTCGTCACAGGTCACAAGGGGATTGTGGTTTTCAAAACCAGTATTCAAGGGCATCCGGTTCATTCCAGCCAGCTTCATCGCGGCGTATCGGCAATTTCCGCGGCAGCTCGGCTGATCTCCTGGATGGATGCCAAGACGGCTGAAAACAAGGCTGCGGCCGATCCCGAATGTCCCTTTGAGCCTCCTTACACAACGCTGCACAGTGGACAGATTGCTGGCGGAGAAGCACACAATATTACCGCGGAACGCTGCGAGTTTGTGACCGACATCCGCCTGCTTCCAGGGGACCAAGCTGAAAACTGGTTGAATGCTTATCGCGGCTTTATCGAGACTGATGTCCTGCCGGGTATGCAGGCCGTTTCAGAAAATTGCCGGATCAATATCGAGCTGATCGCCAATGTTCCGGGGCTGACCGAGGAGGACGACGGTTTGGCGGAACGGACAGTGCGGCGGCTGACTGGCGACAACGCCCGGCATGTCGTGGTCTATGCCACGGAGGGTGGTATTTTTCAGGAACATGGACTGTCAACAGTGGTCTGTGGCCCGGGGTCGATCGACCAGGCGCATCAGGCCGACGAGTATATTGAGCTGGCCGAACTCGATCGATGTTCGGCCTTTCTGGACAGGCTGGTGGGAGAGTTGAACTAAATTCCTGCCCAAACGGGTTTGAACACAGACAGTTACAGTGTCATAGTTCGATCAATTCAGGCGTGCGGACAATACTGAAACCAGTAGCCGCGCATCTGTGATTTCCGGCTTTCGGAAGAAAAAGAGGGGAAAATGAAAACCAAATCAATCGTGGCCGCCGCAGCATTGCTGACGGCAGGAGCAGGTTCGGCCGTGCAGGCTGAAACACTCAAGTTTGCGTTTCAGGGCACTTTGAACAACCTGGATCCTTATACTTTGAACGAGACATTCACATTGTCGTCGCTTGGCAATGTCTATGAGGGTTTGACACGCAGAGGTTCAGATCTGGCTATCGAGCCAGCGTTGGCAGAACGATGGGAGATTGTGGAACCGAACCGTTGGCGTTTCTATTTGCGCAAAGACGTGAAGTTTCACAACGGCAACGACTTCACTGCAGAAGATGTGGCATTTTCGGTCGAGCGCGTTCAGTCCGAGGGGTCTGATCTGACGACCCGTGTACCTGCCGACGCAAAGGTCGAGATTGTCGACGACCACACCGTCGATTTTGTTCTCTCAGGTCCAAATCCCATCCTGCATTATGAGTGGGATACTTTCTACATCATGGACAAGGAGTGGACGGTCGAGAACGACGCGGTCAAGGTGACCTCCGCTTCCGATTCCACGGCAAACTTCGCGGCTCTCAATGCCAACGGCACCGGTCCGTTCAAAGTAGACAGCCATGAAGCCGGTGTGAAAACGGTCTATGCGAAAAACGACGGTTGGTGGGATACCCCAACGCATAATCTCGACACGGTTGAATTTACGCCGATCTCTTCTGATGCAACACGGGTTGCCGCCTTGTTGTCCGGTGAGTTGGACATGGTGTACCCGATCCCGGTTCAGGACATCAAACGGATCAACGACAACGCCGGGACCGTTGCACTGACCGGTCCCGAATTGCGCACGATCTTCCTCGGTATGGATCAGATGCGTGACGAGCTGCTTTATTCGGACGTAAAGGGCAAGAACCCGTTCAAAGATGCCAAGGTACGGAAGGCCTTCTATCAGGCGATCGATATTGAAGGCATCAAGAAGAAGGTCATGCGGGATCTGTCGACACCGTCGGCGATCATGATTTCGCCGTTCCTGTTCTCGAAGGCGGGCGCATTCGAGCGCTATCCTTATGATCCGGATGCTGCAAAGGCTCTTCTTGCAGAGGCAGGCTATGCGGACGGCTTTACAGTTGGCATGGATTGTCCGAATGATCGTTATGTCAACGATGAAGCAATTTGTCAGGCAGTGGCCGCCATGCTGGCGCGCATCGGCGTGAAAGTTGATCTGAACGCACAGCCGAAGGCAAAGTACTTTGCCAAGGTTCTTGCATCAGGCAATTTCGACACGTCGTTCTATCTGCTGGGCTGGACACCCGGCTCCCTGGACAGCTGGAACGTGCTGTCCAACCTGATGAACTGCCGCGACGAAGCCGGAACCGGTTCTCCTTTCAATCTCGGCGGTTTCTGCGACGAGAAAATCGACAGCCTGACCAAGGAAATCCTTGTTGAAGTCGATCCGGAAAAGCGAGATGGCCTGATCGAGAATGCCTATCAGATCAGCCACGACAATGCGTACTACGTTCCGCTTCACCAGCAGGGCCTTGCTTGGGGTGTCGCTGATAATGTCGAGCTGGTTCAGCGGGCCGACAACCAGTTCAAGTTCCGCTTTGTGACCAAGAACTGATCGGCCATTGCCAACGCGCGCTCCCGGCATTGCCGGGGGCGTTTTTTCCTTTCTGAACCCAAAGAGCCGTAATGATTGGTTTTGCAACACGCCGTTTGCTTCAGGCGGTGATTGTCATGCTGGTGGTCGCACTGCTTGCGTTCACCATGTTCCGTTTCGTCGGAGACCCCATCAATCAGATGGTCGGGATCGAAACGTCAATCGAGGAACGGGAAGCCTTGAGGGAAAGGCTCGGTCTGAACGATCCGATTGCGGTTCAGTTCTATCGCTTCATCTCCAAGGCGGCCCGGTTTGATTTCGGAACCTCCTACCAGTTCCGGCAGCCGGTATCCGAGCTCTTCGCCAAACGCATTCCGGCGACGCTTGAACTCAGTTTGACCTCCGCCCTATTTGCACTGATTGTCGGCATTCCAATGGGCATTTATGCCGGTCTTAACCGGGAGTCGCCCATTTCGAAACTGTTCCTGTCCGTGTCCTTGGTCGGGATATCGTTGCCGACCTTCTTTATCGGTATATTGTTGATCTTCCTGTTTTCAGTAACGCTTCAGTGGCTACCAAGTTTCGGGCGCGGCGAGACCGTCCAGATAGGTTCCTGGTGGACAACCGGGTTTTTGACCGTTTCCGGCCTCAAAGCGCTAATTTTGCCATCCATCACCTTGGGCCTCTATCAGATGACGCTTATCATGCGTCTTATCCGGGCAGAAATGCTGGAAGTTATCCGCACCGACTACATCAAGTTTGCCCGAGCGCGCGGCCTGCCGGACAGGCTGGTCCATTTCCGGCACGCGCTGAAGAACACATTGGTTCCCGTGATTACTATCACCGGACTGCAGCTTGGTGCGATCATCGCCTTTGCGACCATCACCGAGACGGTGTTCCAGTGGCCCGGCATGGGTCTGATGTTCCTGCAGGCGGTGCAAAACGTCGATATCCCGATCATGTCGGCCTACCTGCTTTTGACGGCGTTTCTCTTTGTCGCAATCAACTACATTGTCGACATGCTCTATTTCTTCATCGACCCGCGTCTGCGGGTTGGCCGGCCATAAGGGGACTGACCGACCATGCCTTATGTCTCCAACGAAGAAGCAAAAGCGGCGGTTGCCGATCGGTCCGGTTCCCAAGAGGCTCCCGGACGGCTATCAAAGATTGTCGACAGTGATCTGTTCCACTCCTTTTTAAGGTCCAAGGTGACGGTCGTCGCGGCCTGCGGGACATTTATCCTGTTCCTGCTGGCTATCCTTGCGCCCTGGGTCGCACCTCACAACCCGTTCGATCTTGCCTCCATCTCCATCATGGATGCCCGCGTTCCGCCGGTCTGGATGGAATACTCCGATCCGAGCTTTCTGCTCGGCACTGACGATCAGGGACGGGATCTGCTGTCCGGTATTTTTTACGGTATGCGGATCTCGCTTATCGTCGGATTTTGCTCGGTGATCGCTGCAGCGGTCCTTGGGATCACACTCGGCCTTGTCGCCGGTTACATGGGCGGACGCACGGATGCCGTCATCATGCGTATCGCTGACGTCCAGCTCACTTTTCCGGCCATTTTGATCGCACTGCTGATTGACGGTGTCGCAAACGGCATCTTCGGCTCGCTCGATCGGGAAGTCTTCGCGTTTTACATTCTGATCGTCTCGCTCGCATTGTCGTTCTGGGTGCAATATGCCCGTACCGTGCGCGGCTCCACGATGGTTGAAAAGAACAAGGAATATGTTCAGGCCGCGCGCGTGATCGGTATCCCATCTGTCATCATCATGGCGCGCCATATCCTGCCCAATGTCATGGGACCGGTGATGGTTATCGCAACGATCAATCTTGCGCTCGCCATTGTGACCGAAGCGACCCTCTCCTTTCTTGGTGTCGGTATGCCGCCCACCCAACCTTCGCTCGGCACTCTTATCGCCGTCGGCAATGATTTTCTCTATTCGGGTGAATGGTGGATTGCCATTTTCCCTGGTCTGGCCTTGGCGCTTCTGGTTTTGAACGTCAACCTTCTAGGCGATTGGCTGCGCGACGCGCTCAATCCGAAATTGCGGTGAGGGCGGTATGAGTGTTCTTGATGTCAAAGACCTGACGGTGGAATTTCCAGGTCGCAATTCTGTCTTCGTGGCGGTTGACGATGTTAATCTCAGCGTGGAAGCGGGCAAGATCCTCGGTGTGGTCGGTGAATCGGGTGCTGGCAAGTCGACCGTCGGCAATGCGGTTATTGGATTGCTGCAGGAACCCGGTCGTATCGCTGAAGGTGAGATCTATCTGCACGGCCAGAGGATCGACCAACTGCCATACAAGGAAAAGCGCCGCCTGCGGGGACGCAAGATCGGTATGATCTTTCAGGACCCGCTCACGTCGCTCGATCCATTGCAGACGGTAGAATCCCAATTGGTTGAAACGATCAAGACTCATTTGCCGCTGTCGAATTCCGATGCGCAAAAGCGGGCTGTTGAATTGATCGATGCGGTTGGAATTCCCGACGCTGGCGAAAGGATCAAGCAGTATCCTCACCAGTTCTCTGGTGGTATGCGGCAGCGTGTTGTTATTGCGCTCGCGCTTTGTGCCGAACCGGAACTCGTGATTGCCGATGAGCCGACGACAGCTCTTGATGTGTCAATTCAGGCGCAAATCCTTGAATTGATGAAATCATTGTGCGCTGAACGCAACGTCGCAATGATGGTCATCACACATGACATGGGGGTCATTGCAGACATAACCGACCATGTCGCAGTGATGTATCGTGGCGAGCTTGTGGAATATGGCGAAACCAGCCAAGTGCTCGGAGCGCCCAATCATCCATACACGCAAAGCCTGATATCCGCGGTTCCAAGGCCGGACATAAAGGTCGAGCGCTTCCCGGTTGTGAACTACATTGAAGAAGCCGGAACGCCTCAAAAGCAGATCGACATTTCGACCCACTGGCTTGGCAAAGCACGAGACTACGACAAGGTTACGGGACCGCTGGTGCAAATCCGTGATCTTGATATGCGCTTTGAAACAAGAGGTTCGGTGTTTCCATCAAGGCGGAAATATTTTCAGGCCGTCAAAAAGGTCAGTTTCGACATCCAGGAAGGCGAAACTTTCGGTCTGGTCGGTGAAAGCGGGTCCGGCAAGTCGACCATTGCCCGTTTGGTCACCGGTCTCTATCACCCGACGGGCGGGTCCATCCTTTTCGGCAAAACGGAACTGACATCACTTAAAAACCGGAAAGACGTCCTGGCAATGCGTCGCCAGATGCAGATGATTTTCCAGGACCCTTACTCCTCCTTGAATGCGCGCATGCGCGTGAGGGATATCATCGCGGAACCAATCAAGTTTCACCGGCTGGCTTCCGGCAATTCAGAGGTTCGCCAGATTGTCGACGATCTGCTCGACCATGTGGGTTTGGGTGTTGCTGCTGGTCAGAAATATCCGCACGAGTTCTCCGGCGGGCAGCGCCAACGTATTTCCATCGCAAGGGCTCTCGCCACGCGTCCGCGGTTTTTGATCTGCGATGAACCCACATCGGCTCTCGACGTTTCGATCCAGGCCCAGATTCTCAACCTTTTGAAAGACCTGCAGGAGGAGTTGAGTTTGACCATGCTGTTTATCAGTCATGATCTCGCTGTAATCCGGCAGATGTGCAACCGCATCGGCGTCATGCGAAATGGCGAATTGTGTGAGGTTTCAGACTGCGATCAGCTCTTTGAAGCACCGCAACACGCTTATACGCGGGAGTTGCTGGACCTTATGCCATCTATGGAACTTCTTTCCCGCGCCAATCTCGAAAGCGCCTAGATCCTGAAAGTGCTGCGGCAATCCTTGGCGATCGCAACACTTTGCGAATCTGTCAGGCGATTAAATGGGGGTCTTTTTTCTGGATCACTGCGAGCCAGCACTTGACTCGTCGACACCTCCTGATTCCCGACCTTGCCGCTTTTGGATAACCACAAGGGAGTGTCTGCCCGGCAGTTTCTGCCGTCTGAATCCGACAAGGTGGCAAAGCAAATTTTTTGCTTGAATAAAACCAAGCTGAAAACGTGTCGTTGGAAACAGAATTGTGTGGATGCCCTGGCCTTTTGTCGCAAGTTGGAACATTCACAAAAAAGGAGGGCAATTGTGCCCTCCACTTAAAGTATATGCCCCGAAGAATTTGAAAAGAACCCTAGTCAATATTGGGTGAGGCTCTCAAAATCGGCGAGCCAGTATTAAAAGATGCGAGCGAACACTATCATGATGTTTGATCGCATCAACCGGCCGGCCGCCCAAAACATGGGCAAGACTGCTTAAGAACTGCCGTTGGGCCGGGCATTCCACCTGTTCAAGTGGTTTCAAGCCATTGCGGTCTTGAAAGCTGTCCAGCACTTTTGAAGGTGTTCAGAGGCAGACACAAGTGTGCCATCCCGGCAAGTGGCTTCTCCGAACATTCGAGGAACCCTACGCACGAAAGCCTCCGGCCATGCCGAAAACCCCCTTGATATCTGTCTTCTGGCTCACCTTTATGAGCCTGTCACTTTGCATGCTCGTGGCGGCTTTGCAGGCAGCGCCCCCTGATTTGATCAGCCCGACGTCATCGGTTCTTGTATTCGGTAAGTACAGTGCACTGATTTTCAGCAGTTTCTCGGTGATTTTTTCGTTTCTTGCGCTGTCATACTCGATAAATCGCGTCGTGGGCCGTCCATTGACGCTGACAACGTTGTTCGTGAGCACAATTTTGTTGACGGTTACAACGCTGCTTGTCCTGGCCGGTGCTGAACCGGTATCGGCGAACTGGCCAGCGCTGGCTGCGGCTTTTCTCATGTTGCTGCGTTCTCTCGGAGTGGCCGTGCTGCCGCCTCGTGGGGATATTAGCGGCCTCAAAGAGGCCGCTGGCTCAATCGGGCTGTCCGTTGCAACAGCTCTCGGTTGGTGGGCCATTGATCCTGCGTCGGCTCCCATGGCAGCGTCGGTTACGCTTCTGATGTCCTGGCCAAACTTGATCGACGGTATCAATGCATTTGCGGACAAGGTCTTTCAAAAGGCTGCACTTGCGTCGGGCGCTCGTGAACTGGCACCGGATGCATTCAGCAGGATCGCCAATGCCAAGGAAATCGTTATCGACAAGGCGGCTGTGATGTCTGGACCGGACCTTGTGGTGACGAATGTGATGGCGTTCAACAATGAACCCAAGACACTTCTTGCCGTGGCGGCTTCGGCCGAAGCCCGGTCCGATCATCCCGTCGCACATGCACTTCGGCAACTGGCCACTCAATGGCATGTAGCTGTGAAAGATCCGGATCGCTACAAACCCGCCGCGGGACTGGGTGTCGTTGCACTGTTGGGCGGTCAGACCGTTGTGATCGGGACCACGGATCTTCTGAAGGAGCTGAAAATCGATAGTTTCACAGCTGATGCAATTGCGCGATCACTGGAAGCGGATGGGAAGACGGTTCTAAGAGTAGCCGTTGGGGGCCGTGTCGTGGGTGTTCTCGGGCTGGAAGGCACACTGCGTCAGGATGCGGGGGTTGCTGGCAGAATGCTTCGTGCGGAAGGTCTTGTACCAAGACTGTTCAGCGGCGATAGCCACAAGACCCGGGAAGCGCTTGCCGGAATGCTGGGCCTGGAGCTGATGGATGACCCTCTCGCTGGCGAAAAGGTGCAAGAAGCCGCTGCCAGATCAGCGACCGACACGTATCCGCTTGTTTTGAGCTTGTCGCAGGATAGGTCTGCACTGGAGTTGAGTGTGTGCGCCACCGGCAATGCGCAGGGAAATGGAGTTTCGATTGAACCAATCGCCGTCAGTGACACCAATGATATCGGTGCTTTTCCGGCATTGAAGGCGCTGGCAACACGGCGAAAGACGCTGGCGGTTCAAGCAAAAAGGCTGTTGACCGCACTTTGGGCGCTTGCAGGTTTGAGCGGTGTTTTTCTCCTTGCTCCATTGGGAGCAGCGTCAATGCTTCTCGGAGTATGTCTTGCAATCCTTTGGGTCTTCGCGCGATTTTCGGTCGCAGATACTTTGAAGAAATCTTCGGCACTCGCCTGATTTCCCGTTGTTGGAGTGTCAATTGGAGCTGTCCTTGCCTTTACAGCAACCGTGAGCTGGTGTTTATCGGTCGCAACGCTTGAAGCGAATTAATGAGGGACGAGGCGCCATGAGCGACACAAAAAAAGCAGGTCTGCGATCCGCCGCCTGGTTCGACAATCCGGACAATCCAAGCATGACTGCGCTTTATATCGAGCGCTATCTCAATTTTGGAATCACACGGGAAGAATTGCAGTCTGGAAAGCCGATTATAGGTATTGCACAGACGGGATCTGATCTTTCTCCGTGCAACAGACACCACCTGGAACTCGCCAATCGCATTCGCGAAGGAATTCGCGAAGCAGGCGGAATTGCGTTTGAATTCCCTGTTCATCCAATCCAGGAAACCGGGAAACGTCCAACAGCGACGCTGGACCGCAATCTCGCTTATCTGGGCCTTGTTGAACTCCTTTATGGCTATCCGATCGACGGCGTCGTTTTGACGATCGGTTGCGACAAGACGACACCGGCATGTCTGATGGCAGCCGCAACCGTAAATATCCCGGCAATTGCACTCTCGGTCGGGCCTATGCTGAATGGCTGGCACAAAGGTGAAAGGACCGGCTCAGGCACCATTGTCTGGAAAGCACGCCAGATGCTGGCTGCAGGCGAGATCGATTACAATGGCTTTATGGACCTCGTTTCTTCTTCGGCGCCGTCAGTTGGTTACTGCAACACCATGGGCACGGCGACGACCATGAATTCGCTGGCTGAAGCGCTGGGCATGCAGCTGCCTGGCTCTGCTGCGATTCCGGCCCCATATCGTGAGCGCGGTGCGATTTCCTATGAAACGGGCAAGCGGATTGTCGAGATGGTGCGGGCCGATCAGAAGCCTTCGGATATCATGACCCGCGAAGCGTTCGAAAACGCGATTGTCGTCAACTCTGCGATTGGCGGGTCGACCAACGCGCCGATCCATCTGAACGGAATTGCCAGGCATCTCGGTGTCGAACTGGACAATGATGACTGGCAGGCGATCGGTCAGGACATCCCTCTCTTGGTGAACCTGCAACCGGCCGGTGAATATCTTGGTGAAGACTATTTTCACGCGGGCGGCGTTCCGGCCGTCATTGCCGAGTTGATCCGAAACGGCAAGCTGCCGCATCCCGGTGCAATCACTGCCAATGGCAAAACAATTTCTGAAAACTGTGAAGGCATCACCACGGATCTGCCGGATGTGATCAAGGCTTATGACGCGCCACTGAAAGAAAAAGCCGGTTTCCTCAATCTCAAAGGCAACCTGTTCGACAGCGCGATCATGAAGACAAGCGTCATTTCGGAAGAGTTCCGGAACAGGTATCTGTCCAATCCAGATGATCCTGAAGCTTTTGAAGGCCGGGCCATCGTTTTCGAAGGGCCGGAAGATTACCATCACAACATCGACAATCCCGATCTTGAGATTGACGAGCATTGCATGCTCTTCATTCGCGGTACGGGTCCGATCGGCTATCCGGGCGGTGCTGAAGTTGTCAATATGCAGCCGCCTGCAGCGCTGATCAAACGCGGCATCACCTCGCTGCCCTGCATTGGTGACGGCCGCCAATCCGGCACTTCGGGATCACCATCGATCCTGAATGCATCTCCAGAAGCTGCTGCCATGGGTGGGCTGGCCTTGCTCAAGACCGGCGATCCGGTCCGGATCGACCTCAGAAAAGGCGCCGCAAATATTCTGATTTCGGAGGAGGAACTGGCCAAACGCCGAGCAGATCTGGAAGCTGCGGGTGGGTTCAAGGTTGCTGAAAGTCAGACGCCATGGCAAGAGATCCAGCGGTCCATGATTGGACAATTCGACAAGGGCATGGTCCTTGAGCCTGCGGTGAAATATCAGGACGTTGCGCACAAAGGTCTGCCGCGGGACAATCACTGATATCATCCCCGGCAGCTGATCAGGTGTCTTCCAGCATCTCTGACCAGTTCTTGCGTGAGATACCGTTGAGCGGATTTTTTGGAGACCATTTGTAGCGAATGGTCTCCATTCGAAACGCTCTGGCGTCGAACATCATCATACGGCCGACCAGGCTATCCCCAGTTCCCGTAACTTCCTTGATCACTTCCATGGCCTGCATCGCCCCGACAATACCTGTGAGCGCACCAAGAACTCCGGCTTCGGCACAAGTGGGCAGCAGTCCATCACGTGGTTTCTGAGGAAAGAGACAGCGATAGGTCGGATTTGCCTCGCCGTCCTTATTGTCCTCAAATGGACGCAAGGTCGTGATGGATCCGTCAAATTGCCCGACTGCGGCTGTTATCAGTGGTTTTTCTGCAAAAAAGCACGCATCTGAAACAAGGTAGCGTGTATCGAAGTTATCCGAACCATCGACAACAAAGTCATATCCGCTGATCAGAGAAATGGCATTGTGGCCGGCAATTCTGGTCGGATGCGGCTCCACTTTTACATTCGGGTTTAACCTGGCAATGGCTTCGGCCGCGCTCGCGACCTTCGGTTCACCCAGTTGGTCGGTATCGTGAATAACCTGTCGCTGGAGGTTGGACAAAGATACCGTGTCATCATCGACAATTCCAAGTGTACCAATCCCTGCTGCGGCAAGGTACTGAAGAACCGGCGCTCCAAGGCCGCCGGCCCCAATCACCAGAACGCGCGCTTTTTTGAGCTTCTGCTGTCCTGCGCCTCCGATTTCGCGCATGACAATATGGCGGGCGTAGCGCTCAAGTTCTGCAGGTGAAAGCATGTCTAGTCCTGTTTGGGGTACAAAACGTCATATCACCGGGTTGTATCTTATAAGTGTCTAGCCCAGGAGCCTGCTCACTAGCCGCGCTGTATAGTCCACCATGGGGATGACGCGAGCATAGTTCAGCCGGGTTGGACCGATGACACCAAGAACGCCGACAATGCGTTGGCTGCTGTCCCTGTAGGGAGAAACGACAAGCGAAGATCCTGACAGGGAAAAGAGATTGTTTTCCGATCCGATGAAAATACGGACACCATCGCCTTTCTCGGCAAGACCAAGCAGTTGAATGAGGTCTTTCTTGTTCTCCAGATCGTCGAAGAGCAAACGGATGCGTTCCAGATCTTCCACGGCGTCGAGATCGGTAAGGAGATTTGAGCGGCCCCGGACAATTAGTGTTCCCGGATCGTTGACGCCATCGCCGCTCCAGACAGCCAAACCTGTATCAATCACCTTCTGGCTAAGAAGGTCGAGCTCCGCCTGATCTGCGTCTCTGACTTTTTCAAGTTTGGTTCGGATCTGGGAAAGAGTGCGGCCCTGGATCTGCGCGTTAAGATAGTTTGTCGCTTCGACCAGCGCCGAAGAAGGCAGGCCCGCCGGCAAATCGATGACCCTGTTTTCTACCGACCCGTCTTCACTGACCATAATGACAAGTGCTTTTTGAGGTTCGATGCGCACGAATTCGATGTGTTTCAGACGCATATCTGACTTGTGAGTCAGCACCACTCCCGCTCCATGCGAAAGACCCGAAAGCATCTGACTGGCCTCGGTCAGGACCTGCTCGGCAGAATTTGTCTGTTGCGAGGCCCTCACCTGCACATCGATCTGTTGGCGTTCATCCTGGGTCAGGTCGCCGACTTCCAGAAGCGCATCCACGAAAAACCTCAAACCGATTTCGGTTGGCAGTCGCCCGGCGCTTGTGTGAGGTGAATGCAACAGGCCCAGGTGTTCAAGGTCTGACATGACATTTCTTACCGAAGCGGGCGAAAGTGACATGGCAAGACTGCGAGAAACATTTCGCGAACCCACCGGCTCTCCGGTCTCAAGGTAGGTTTCAACGATCGAGCGGAAGATTTCGCGTGATCTCTTGTCGAGGTCGCTCAAGCTCAAGGTTTGTTCTCCGTAGGTCAGACAGCTGACGTCTTTGTTTGACGCCTGCCTTTGACCCATAGATATAGGCGCAAAATGCTCCAAGCGTAAAACAAGATCTGACCGAGGCCTTTACGCCGAACAAAGTTGAGGTCTACAAGGCGCAGAACGAATGCGCCAAGCTTGAAAGGAAATCCATGCGTCCGTCAAAACGTGCAGCCGACGAACTGCGGGCAGTCACCCTGGAACGGGGCGTCTCCAAACATGCCGAAGGGTCTTGCCTGGTGAAATTCGGTGACACGCACGTTCTGTGCACCGCCAGCCTGGAAGAGCGTGTACCGCCCTGGTTGCGCGGTCAGAATCGCGGTTGGGTAACCGCTGAGTACGGAATGTTGCCGCGCGCCACCGGCGACCGTATGCGCAGAGAAGCGGCCGCCGGAAAACAGTCTGGCCGCACCCAGGAAATCCAACGTCTGATTGGAAGATCTCTGCGCGCAGTTGTTGATCTGCAAGCACTTGGCGAAGCTCAGATCAGTGTCGACTGCGATGTTATTCAGGCGGACGGCGGCACACGGACGGCTTCCATCACAGGTGCCTGGGTGGCATTGCGGGATTGCGTTGAGTGGATGAAGGCTCGGGATATGGTCTCAGGTGAGGTTCTGAAAGACCACATCGCCGCGATTTCCTGCGGAATTTATGAAGGCGCAACTGTGCTTGATCTGGATTACGCGGAAGACAGCACAGCGGAAACCGACGCCAATTTTGTTATGACCGGCTCCGGTGGGATTGTTGAAATCCAAGGGACTGCAGAAGGTGCACCATTTTCGGAAGAAGAATTTGGTCAACTGCTCGGCCTTGCAAAGTCGGGAATTGGACGGTTGGTCGATCTCCAGAAGATGGCCATTCTCTAGGAGCCTTGAAGGGTATTGAACATGGGTCACCGGAAATTGGATCCAGGCAGACTTGTCGTGGCGAGCCACAACAAGGGAAAGATCCGGGAAATTAACGAGTTGCTTCAGCCCTACGGGTTTGATGTGGTTTCAGCCTCCGATCTTGATCTGCCGGAGCCGGAAGAGACCGGTGTCACCTTTGAGGAAAATGCTGCATTGAAGGCGCATGCAGCTGCAAAGGCCTCTCAGCTGCCGGCGCTTGCAGATGACAGCGGCTTCTGCGTTGAGGCACTGGGTGGTGATCCAGGTATTTATTCAGCGCGATGGGCAGGCCCGGACAAGGATTTTGCCATGGCGATGCGCACCATTGAGGAAAAACTTCAGTCCGCAGGAGGGGGATCGGCGGCTCAAAGGCGCAGCTCCTTTGTTGCGGTCCTGTGTTTGGCGTGGCCCGATGGGCACGAAGAGTCGTTCAGGGGTGAAGTCGAAGGCGAAATCGTCTGGCCGCCGCGCGGTACTCAGGGCTTCGGATATGACCCGGTGTTCCAGCCGGACGGTCACACCAGAACCTTTGGTGAAATGTCATCTGAGGAAAAGCACGGCTGGTCAAAAGACAAACCAGCTTTGTCCCACAGAGCGCGTGCTTTTCAGACATTCGCGGCAAACTGCCTGGAGGGCTAGACCAAAGTGAGGGGATTGGGGGAGACGGAAGGCGGCTTCGGCATTTATGTGCATTGGCCCTTCTGTGCAGCAAAGTGCCCGTATTGCGATTTCAACTCGCATGTGCGCCATCAAGGTGTCGATCAGGCGAGGTTTGCCTCGGCATTTGAGCGGGAACTCAGTCACTTTGCAGAATTGACAAAGGGTAAGACAGTTGAATCCATCTTCTTGGGTGGGGGAACACCGTCTTTGATGGAGCCCGAAACAGTCGGGCGAATTCTGAACAAGGTCTCAGAGCTCTGGTCCCTTGACGCTGATGCTGAGATCTCCCTGGAGGCCAATCCTTCTTCCGTTGAGGCAGACCGCTTCAAGGGCTATCGCGCTGCAGGTGTAAACAGGGTGTCGCTTGGGGTTCAATCGTTGATTGACGCGGACTTGAAACTTCTTGGCCGCCTGCACGATGCCGGAACTGCAAGAAATGCGATCGAAACCGCCCGAGCGACGTTCCCGCGGCTTTCATTTGATCTGATCTATGCCCGGCCGGGCCAAACACCTGATGGTTGGCGCCAAGAACTCGAAGAGGCGATCGGGCTGGCTGCCGATCATCTGTCGCTCTATCAACTGACGATTGAAGAAGGGACGCCGTTTTTCAATCTTTACCAGGCTGGCAAACTAAAGATGCCGGAACCTGACCTGGGCGCAGAATTTTATGAACTTACCCAAGACGTGACAACCGCAGCCGGCCTTCCGGCTTATGAGGTGTCCAACCATGCCAGACCTGACGCTGAATGCCGGCATAACCTGGTCTATTGGCGCTATGGAGACTATGTCGGTGTTGGTCCCGGAGCGCATGGCCGGTTGACTGTCGGGGTCAACAGGCTCGCAACGGCGACCGAGCGGCACCCGGAAACATGGCTTGAAAATGTCGAGCAGGTCGGCCATGCACTGGTGGAGAATTCCGGCCTTTCGGAAGAGGAACAGGGCGACGAGTTTCTGCTGATGGGCCTGAGACTTAAAGAAGGCATCGACCTTGGCCGGTATGAGCGATTTGCTCACAGATCCATCGATCCTAAACGCCTGAATGCGCTTCTTGAGCATAATATGGTGGAACGAGTAGGGGAAAACCGGGTACGTGCGACGCGAGAAGGTTTTTTTGTGCTCGATGCCGTTGTCGCAGACTTGGCTGCCTGAGCGTTGAATCCAAAAGCGATACCAAGTCCTACCGGTATGATATCACAGCCTAATCTGTGTTTTTGCGGTGCGAAAAAGCAGCCCGAGCGCGCAAGTTTGGCCGTTATTCTTTGGACTTAGCACCGCAACCGCCTAACAATTAGCAGTATTGCGGGTGGCAGCGCACCTAGCTATCCTGTTGCGATGCAATAGATGGTGCAACAACAGACGGGCCGTGGGCAAGATGTTTTTTGATTTCAACAAAGGGGCAGGCGGCGGCTTCGTAAACCAAGGAGATGCGCCTTTGCCATTTTATCACCTTTACGAGTTGAACCACGCGGCGATGGCACCGTGGCGTGCGGTCGCCGACATGACACGGCTCTATTTTCAGAACCCGCTCAATCCGTTGACGCACACCAGTTACGGGCGCCAGATTGCTGCTGGGTGTGAGGTTCTGGAACGCACAACTCGTCGATATGGAAAACCCGATTTCGGCCTGAAGGAAACCAGTGTTGGTGGCGTCAGGGTTCCAGTGCGCGAGAACATTGTCTGGAGCCGCCCGTTCTGCGATCTCATTCATTTTGAACGGGGCGTAACGTCCCATCGGAATGATCCGAAGGTGCTGATTGTTGCGCCAATGTCCGGGCACTATGCGACGCTTCTGCGTGGCACTGTCGAAGCAATGATGCCGAATGCAGATGTCTTCATCACCGACTGGATCGATGCCCGTATGGTGCCTGTGCAAGAGGGCAAGTTCGATCTGGACGATTATATCGACTACATAATTTCGATCCTGCATTTCCTTGGACCCGATGCACATGTTCTGGGCGTCTGTCAGCCATCTGTTCCGGTGCTGGCCGCGGTTGCGGTCATGGAAGATCGAGAGGATCCCTATATCCCATCAACCATGACACTGATGGGTGGCCCAATCGATACGCGGGTGGCACCGACGGCTGTGAACGATCTGGCGGTCGCCAAAGGTCTTGATTGGTTCAAGAAAAACGTCGTGATGAAGGTGCCCTTCCCGCATCCGGGATTCATGCGCGACGTCTATCCGGGATTTCTTCAGCTGTCAGGTTTCATGAGCATGAACCTCGATCGGCATCTCACAGCCCATCGAGAGTTTTTCCAGCATCTGGTCGAAGGTGATGGTGACAGCGCGGAAAAACACCGGGAGTTTTATGATGAATATCTTGCGGTCATGGATTTGACGGCAGAATTCTATCTTCAGACCGTCGAAACCGTTTTCATTGAGCACGCACTGCCGAACGGAACCATGACGCATAACGGCCGACTGGTCGATTGCAGCAAGATCACGCGGACAGCCCTTCTTACGGTAGAAGGCGAGAAAGACGATATCACCGGACGCGGTCAGACCCGTGCGGCTCATGACCTATGCGTAAGTTTGCCGGATTCCATGAAAGCGCATTACGAGCAACCCAATGTGGGCCACTATGGTGTCTTCAATGGTTCACGATGGCGTTCGGAGATCGCGCCGCGGGTTATGGATTTCATCCGCTCAAACAGGAACGGGCAGCAGGCGCCGAAACAGAAGCCGATCAAGAAAGCGACTTCGCCTGCACCGCCGAAACCCAAGAAGACCGCTGGCAAAAAAGCTGGTCCGCTGGAAGAAATCCTGTTGACCAAGCCAGATGGAGTTGCGGACAACTTGAAAGAAATCACAGGGGTTGGCCCCAAGCTGGAATCGGCACTAAATGAGGCAGGTATCTTTCACTTTTGGCAAATCGCCTCGTTGACCAAAGAGCAGATCCTAGCCTTGGATGGCAAACTTGACTTTCGAGGCCGGATTGCACGTGACAATTGGATCAAACAAGCCAAGCAGTTGTCTGAAGCTGTCGGCTGATTGAACTGTTTCAGGCGTCTTCAAGACGCCTGAAACTTGTCTCTAAAAGTCCAGTATTTTCTGACTTGCTGATAGCTGTGGTTGATTCCACCCATTTTGACCAATACAAGACCGGTCATGAAGCGAGGCCGGAGGTTCCCCAAGTGCTGAATATTTTCATTGGTTACGATCCGCGTGAGGCGGTCGCTTATCATGTTTGTGCCAACAGTCTCACACGGCAGTCCAGCGATGTTCTGGCAATCACGCCTCTGTCGCTGCACAACCTGAAAACCTACAACGAAACGCACACGGACGGCTCGAACCATTTCATCTACACCCGGTTTCTCATTCCAAACCTGATGAACTACAACGGCTGGGCGTTGTTCATGGATGGGGATATGATTGTCCGGGATGACATCGCCAAATTGTTCGCGCTACGCGACGAGAGCAAGGCCGTCATGTGTGTGCATCATGACTACAAGACCAAGCAAACAACAAAATACCTTGGATCGAAAAACGAGAATTACCCTCGCAAGAACTGGTCTTCTGTCGTTCTTTGGAATTGTGGGCACCCGGCCAACCGGGCCGTGACGCCGGACTTCGTCATGAATGCAACCGGTGCACAGCTTCATCGCTTCACCTGGCTTGAAGATGACCTGATTGGCGAGTTGCCGATCGAATGGAACTGGCTGCCCGACGAACTGGGTCCGAACCCGGATGCGAAACTGCTCCACTTCACTCTTGGAACACCGTGTTTTCATGAATATGCCAACGCGCCAATGGCGGGTGAATGGCATCGGGAAAAGCTGTTGGCAAACTATTCCGCCCAACATGTGATCGATGGTCCTTTTGAAGACTAGATCAAATTAACCCCAATCATTTGAGTATCTTAAGCCCGATCCTCTGCAACGGTGACCGGGTTTTCTGTTGTCTTTTGACCTGTGTTGAACATCACAAATCCTTGAAGCGTGCGACGACAATCCCCACCTGTTGATCGTGGATGTCTTAAATGGATAGGATGATGACGACGACCAAAAGTTGCATGATCAAACCTGCCTGGACGCCTGCAACCATCGGCCTGATGGTTCTGGGGTTCGTGGTTTTCTGGCCACTTGGCCTGGCTATGCTCGCCTATATTCTCTGGGGCGATCGCTTCGAGGGAATGTTCCGCGATGCGAAAGATCAATGGCGGGGGAGTCCGCTAAAGGGAGCATTTGATCAAATGTCAAACTCGACTGGCGCCGCGCGCACCGGAAATGTTGCGTTCGATGACTACCGCGAAGCTGAGCTGAAACGGCTGGAAGAAGAACGCGCCAAACTCGATGAGATGCGTGCTGAATTCGACAATTTCCTTCGTGAGTTGCGTCGGGCACGTGATCAGGAAGAATTCGACCGCTTCATGGCCAACCGGGGACGGAACACCGGCGGCGCGGAACCCGCACCGTTGTAAGTCTTTCCTCCCAGACCCACCTCCGGGCGGCCTGACCGAAAGCGGCGCTTTTTTGAAGCGCCGCTTTCGTCGTTTCTGTGCCTGGTTCGGTCAGTCCTGTTTATCAATCAGATACCATCGCCGCGCTAAAACGGCTGCGTTTCTTGCGAGAATTGCTTGCAAAAACGTCTTAAGATCGAAGCCTATGATTCGCCGGATACACGTACAGCATGTTTTCACGCCTCGGTAAAAAGCGCCTGCCGGAACACATCGATATTCAGACAGAAACGAGCGAAGTGCGCATTCGTTTGCGTGCCAATCCGAGGGCTCAACGATATCTGCTTCGGCTTCCGGCTGACAGTTCAGGACCTGTTCTCACGGTTCCGGGAGGCGGCAATCTCGCTCGTGCGGAGCATTTCGCAAGACAGCACATCGATTGGCTGGTCGCACGGCTTCAGGACCGGCCGGATCATGTTGCTTTTCAAACTGGCGATATTCTGCCATTGCGCGGAGAGGACCATGTCATTGTGTCGACCGGCAAATTGCGAGGTTTGGTGTCGGTCGGTGCAACGGAAGATGCGTTCCCTGCTCTCTTTGTGCCGGGCGCGGAGGACCACATTCCACGAAAGGTCACGACCTGGCTGAAGGCGCAGGCGCGTGCCGACTTGACAGATCGGGCAAGGATTCACGCGGCGGCAATTGATGAGAAGATCGCGGCAATCAGTATTCGCGATACCAAGAGCCGTTGGGGTTCTTGCGCGTCCAATGGGCGACTTTCCTTTTCATGGCGTCTGATATTGGCACCCCCCGACATCCTGGACTATGTCGCAGCGCACGAAGTGGCACACTTGCGCGAAATGAATCACTCGACCCGATTTTGGCGTTTGTGTGAGCGCTTGGCCCCTCAAACGCCGCGCGCCAGAGTATGGTTGAAAGAAAACGGGCTTCACCTTCACGGGTTCGGTTAATTTGCCAATTGCAAAATCCAGAGAATATGTTTCGCTTTCCCGGGCTTAATTGGGAGGCGATGCATGTTTTATCTGAAGTTTTTGTGGGCCAAAGTTTTGAGCCTGGCTGTGCTGGTTGGACTTGTCACAGCTATTTCAGGCGAAGCGTTTGCCGACAGCTGCTGGAATCACAACGGATCCCTCATGCGATTGCAAGCGCAGGGCAATCAACGATGGTTGTCTTATGAAGTTCCAAGAAATGTTCTGCGCAATGCAGGTGTCCAGCGTGGAACTCTGCTATTCAGCGGCGTGAAGAATGGCAATTGGTACTCTGGGACAGCGCGCGTATTCTCAAAGTTCTGCCCTGGTTCGCCTCTGGAGTATTTCGTCGAGGGTCCAGTCCGTGGGGACCAGTTGCAGGTGACAGTGACGGGAACACGCGAAGTCTTTAATCGGTGCCGTCCGACGGGACAGTACACCACTGACACGCTGGTCTTTACCTACAGCCACCAGTGCTGATGAAAGCGCATTGCGGTTTTAAACGAACCCAGCTGAACTGAGTTTTCAAAGACGCCGTTAGCCGCCGCCAAAAAGGTTGCGCAAAAGGTTCAAAGGCCCGCGGCGTTCACCTGGCTCTGGGTCACCGCCTATCGGTGCTGGCGGTATGGGTTCGCTGCCTGATCCAACGGTCGCATCAGATACAGGCTTTCGAGGTGCCGACACGCTTGCCGGCAGGTTTGGAACACCTGGCAGGTCTGCAACAGGCAGGCCATCATGCGACTTGTCCATGACCTCTTTCCAGACAATTGCAGGCAAACTGCCGCCGGTCGCTTTCTTGGTTGGTGAATTGTTGTCGTTTCCGAACCAAACGGCTGTGGTGAGGTTGCCGGTGTAACCGATGAACCAGGCGTCGCGGAAATCCTGGCTGGTGCCGGTTTTCCCTCCTGCCGGCCGCCCGCTGTCCAGTCTGGCCTTACGGCCGGTTCCCGTCATCAGAGTTTCCGCCATCATGAGGTTCATGTTGCCAACGGCACCGCGCGCCACGACGCGCCCGCGGCCATCACCGGAACGCGAATAAAGGGTTTTGCCGTCCACCGTCCGGATGCGGCGAATTATATGCGGCAGGACGCCATATCCGCCGTTGGAAAACGGCACGTAGGCAGATGCA
Source organism: uncultured Roseibium sp. (assembly GCF_947499295.1). Classification (GTDB taxonomy): domain Bacteria; phylum Pseudomonadota; class Alphaproteobacteria; order Rhizobiales; family Stappiaceae; genus Roseibium. Next base: position 89,493 of record NZ_CANMNP010000016.1, on the reverse strand, counting down.
ATTTCCAGCGGGGTCACTTCAGAAGTTCCAAGGGACAGGGACAGGTTTTTCTTCATGTCTGAAGTGATACCGAGCCGCTGCGCAGTGCTTGCGACAGTTCCGACGCCGACTTCATATGCCAATTGTGCGGCAACGGTGTTGAGCGAGAGGCTGAGCGAACGTGTCAGTGTTACTGCGCCATAGTGTTGTTTGGTGTAGTTTTTCGGGGACCAGCCACCAATTGTGATCGGCTTGTCCTGGCGCACAGATTGTGGAGTCAACCCGTTTTCGAGCGCGGCCAGGTAGACAAACGGCTTGAAGGCCGAACCCGGTTGGCGCTTGGCATAAACGGCACGGTTGAACTGGCTCTTTGAATAGTCTGCACCCCCTACCATGGCCTTCACCGCACCTGCCGTATCAAGGGTGACTATAGCGCCCTGACTGACGCCGAGTGTCTGCCGGTTTTCTTCAAGTGCTGAGCGAAGCGCTGTTTCGGCAGCACTCTGCATGGCCGGGTCAATGGTCGTGTCAACGATGATGTCTTTCTCAATGGAGCCGACGAAATGCGGCAGAACGTCCATCACCCAATCAGCTGCGTAGTTCTCGCTGGCGGTGGTATAGCGCCTGACGACCTGTGCCGGCGCCGCTAGAGCATTCTTTGCCTCACCTGCGGTAATGTATCCTTCTTCATGCATGGCGGCGAGAACAAGCTGGGCACGGTCTTCGGCAAGATCTGGATTTCGTGCAGGCGAATAGCGGGATGGTGCTTTGAGAAGCCCGGCAATGGTGGCCGCCTCGGGAATGGTGAGCAACCGAGCGGACTTGCCGAAGTAGCGTCGTGCAGCGGCATCCACGCCGTAGGCTCCCGAGCCGAGATAAACCCGGTTGAGATACATCTCCAGGATCTCATCCTTGGAGTATTCAGCCTCCAGCCAGAAGGCCAGCACCAGTTCCTGGATTTTTCGTTTGATGGTTCGATCGGGTTCCAGAAAAAGGTTTTTGGCAAGCTGCTGGGTGAGTGTTGACCCGCCCTGTGTCAATCGACCTGCAGTGACGTTGGTATAAAGCGCGCGCGCAAGTCCGATGGGGTCGACGCCAATGTGAGATCGGTAGCGCCGGTCTTCAATGGCTATGACGGCATTTGGAAGGTAAGGCGGCAACTGTTCGAGGCGCACGGCTTCGCCGCCCGTGTCGCCACGATTGGCGATCAGGCCGCCGTTTGACGCAACGATCTTGACATTGGGTGGGCGGGCCGGAACCTGCCACTCGGAGGTTGGCGGCAGAAAGGCCGCATAGTAACCGATAATGCAAACAACGGCGATTGAGCCCCAGATCCCTAGAACCATACTCCAATAAAGGCCGCGTTTGAGCAGGCGTCCAAACGCAGTGCGTGCCTGAAAACGATTTTTGCGTTTTTGGCTTCGCCTCTTGGAACCCGACCGTCCGCTTCGCCGAGATGTTGTGCTTTTTTTTGGCTGTCCGCGCCGTGATGGGGAGGATTTCTTTGCGGCGGGCTTTTTGCTGCTGTTAGTCTTTGAGGACTTTCGGCCTTTGGTTTTGCTTGTTTTCTTTCCTGAAGGCGCAGAAGAACGGTCCTGCGGCCCAAGACGCAGGTCGAGCAGACTGCTGCCCGTTTCTCCAAATGTCGGTTCAATCCGCGGCTGGCGTTTCGCCCGTGTCGCCATAGATCATCCGTCCCGTACTTACCGGTCCAGACGGGTCTCTACCCGTCAGACGCGCCGGCTCCCGGAGATGATCCTAGAATGGGCAATTTAAGGGGGCGTTAAGACTTGCTTGGCGGTTCCAAAAAACCGGCTGAGCATCTCAGCCGGTCACGCGCGGTCACAAGGTTTGTCAAATTCAGCTGGAATATCGGCTGGCATCTGCACCGTAGTAGTTCACGTAGCGTGTGTTCAATTCGGAAACGGGCATGATGATCAAAACGTCGGTGGTGCCGAACTGGGGGTCGATGACGGCGCCATCGCCTATGAAAGCTCCAAGACGCAGGTAGCCTTTGACCAGTGGTGGCAGCGTGCGAAGAGCCTGTTTGGAATTGACCTGGTCCGACGGCAGCCTGTTCATTTCAATGTAACGGTGCTCAACGGCCCGAACGCGCCATTTCTCAGGCGCACGTGCGTTGTGGTGCAAGAAGGACAATTGGCCGGCAAGCGCGTCCGGATCTGTACCTTCGATCGACGCACAACCAAGCATGACGTCAATCTTGTAACGAAGGACATAGGCCCAGATGCCGTGCCAAAGCAGCTCGACGGTTTTTTTGTTTCTATAAGGCTGCAAGACACAAGACCGTCCAAGTTCCATGAACCTTTTGCCCGGGTTGGCATCAATCAAGGCCTGGATGTCATACTCGGCAGCTGTATAAAACCCGGCATGCTGATCAGCAATTTCCTGCCGGAGGATCCTGTATGTTCCGACGATTTCCGGTTTCAGGCGTCCAAGCTTGTTTCGCTTCATCGAGGCGTGGTCGACCACCAGCAAATGATCGCAATAGGCATCAAATGGATCAGCATCGCGCCGTGTGGCCAAGGTGTTCGCATCGGCGATCGCCGACATTTCCTCGTAAAACACCTGATAGCGCAGGTGTTGGGCCTTTTTGACTTCCTTGAAATTGCGCGCCATACGCACTTCCAAAGAACCGATTCTACCCAGCGTTTCTCCGGTTTTTGCTGGCATACGCTGAGAGGTTGCGCGCGCTGGAACCACGCTGATTGGTGCGCCTGGGCGCATTCCTGGAGTGAACTTCCTCACCAGTTTTCTGGGAGAAAAAAGCCCTTGCCGCATTATGGACATTCCACCCTCGCGATTTCCTCTCAAGCGCACTACGTCCGGTTTTACAGTTTGGCGGCTGTTTCACCAATCGTATTGCCTTTGCCGGAATGCCAATTCCGGTGTCAGGTTATGTGCTTCGAAGCTGCCGTAGACCATAGTTTTCCGACAGCTGGATGACACGTGTGTATTTACTTTGTTTTGATCAAGGGCAAGCTTAGCCGAATAGGGTGAAATTGTGAAATTTGGCAAGCCCTGGTTCATGTTCTCTTGATGAGGCGGCCGGCGGGTATTTCCTCGCTCTGCTGTCAATTGCGGGTGATCTCAGAAAGAGCATCAAAAATCGCATCCACCGACAGTGGTTTGGTTAGGTATCCGGCAGCGCCGACGTCCTTTGCTTTGTCTCTGGCGTCTTTCATCACGTCGGCCGTAACGATCAGTACAGGGACTGGTGTTCTGCCTGCTGCCTTCTCGTCCTCGCGAATTTTGTCGATTGCCTGAAACCCATCAAGGCCTGGCATATGCAGATCCATCAAGATGGCGTCAAAGGAGCCGTGTGCTGCTGCTTCCACGGCTTCTTCGCCGTCGTTGACCATTATGGGGACATGGCCGAGCTTGCGAAGCAGCGCTTCGCTTAAAAGTCGATTGATATCGTTGTCTTCAGCCACCAGAAGACGCAATGGTCTTGCCGGTATAGCAGCGCGATTTGCCAGCAGTCCGTTATTGGCCGGTTCTGCACTGACATCCCAGGCGCTCTCAATACCGGTGCCTTCCAGAAGACCAGAAAAAATCTGGGCGACTGTCTCAATACGGGCAGGCCGGATCAGATAAGCGGCATATCCTGCTGCGCGCAGGTGCTCGAGGCGATCCCGTTCGGGTGGAGCGATCATCACTATGGCAGGCGCCTCGCATCCCGCCAGCCGCGCCGTAGCAAGCCAGCCGCCGCTGTCTGAAAGGGCTGCATTGTCGACTACCAGCAGATCTGCAGATGCGAGCCTGTCTTCAAGCGCATAGTCGCCGGGTGCGAGAACTGCAACATCAGCGCCGTGCTGATCGAGGCGTTTGGCGAGCAACGGGCCTTCGACAACACTGTTGCTGACGAACACGATATTGCGCCCGTCCAAGGCGGTAAACCGGGGATCGGACCCGCACTCCAAACTTTCGGGAATTGGCAATTTGACGCAAAAGGCAGCGCCGCCGTCGGCATTCGGTCCGGCAGAAATGGATCCACCCATCAGACCCGCTAGTTTTTGCGCAATGGCAAGACCGAGACCTGTGCCACCGAATTTTCGGGCGGGGCCGTGATCAACCTGTTCGAATTCGCGAAAGAGGCGTTCAGCCTCTGCTTCGTCAAAACCGATACCCGTATCGCGAACTTCGATATCCAGAAAACTGCCGCCAGCCGGATTCGGTCGCCCAGAAATGTCCACGGCGACGCCGCCCTGATCCGTGAATTTGACGCCATTGCCTATCAGATTGAACAGGATTTGCCGGACACGGGTGGCATCGATTGTTACTTCGGCTGGTAGATCTGCTGCCACAATTGCCCCGATTTCGAGGTTTTTGGCATGTGCCTTGGGCGCAAGAAGTTCAACAACGCTCTCAGCCAAAGTGCCAAGTGGTGTTGGGGCCGCATGAATGTCCAGTTTGCCGGCTTCAACCTTGGAGAAGTCAAGCACTTCATCAATCAGCAGGAGCAGGGTTTCACCGGACGTTTCGAGCGCTTCGATATAGGCATGCTGCTCTTTTGTAAGACGCGTGTCGCGCAATAGGGCTGCCATGCCCAAAACGCCGTTCAAAGGCGTTCGGATCTCATGACTCACCGTTGCCAGAAACCTGGATTTGGCCTCGTTGGAGTTTTCAGCTGAGTGCCGGGCTGCCAACAAGTCCTCTTCGATCAAGCGGCGTTCCGTTACGTCTCGTAAAACGGTCTGAACAAGCTGACGATCTGTCGACGAATCGCGCACCGGGATGTCTATTCGCGAAAACCAGCGCTTGCCTTGCAACGTTTCAATGTGAAGATCCTCAAAGCCCATACCGCCCATTCTTGCGGCATTCTCGTGGGGGTATTTCTCATCGGTCACCGTGGCTTCAACAAGTGGAAATTGCAACGCGTTGCCAGTTTGCAAACTATGGTTTGAGCCGAAGACATCGTCGGCTGCTGAATTCACATATGTTACCAAACCGGCCTGATCGCGCCGGATCACTACATCGCCGAGTGTCGCCAATATACTGGCATGCCGCTCGTCGGATTCTCCTAACTCCCATGCCCGGTCTTCAAGTTCCTCGCAGCGAGCCATGAGCCTGCGGATCTTGTCGTCCTTGACCTGAATTGCGGCAACCGACCGGTGCATGTCGTCAGCCAGCAGGCGCCACACAGCCAGACCTCCAGCGAAAAATGCCAGTCCAACGCCTAAAAAGCGGTTCATTCCATCTGCTGACACCAGAAGGAAACCTGCGGTGAGCCCCACCACCAAAGCGACCACGGCCAGGCGTTGCAATGATTTGGCCGGCGGCGACACAGGCCGGTCAGTGGCACGGCGGCCAGGGCCGACATCGGGCCCGAGCTCGTTTGCATCGGTTGCCCGAGAACGTCTTTCTGTCGAAGAAGCGGTTGCGGAACCCTGCGAAGGCTGCGCGGTCTCGCCGCGACCTCTTTCGTTCTGAGTGTTTTTACCGCCGACTTCTGTATCTGCGGCGCGGTCACTGTTTCGGTTGGCCAAGTTCAAACTCTCATCAAGACCCCAAGTGATGAGAGAGTGCCGCTTAATCTTTGAGAAACCGTTTCACTGATCGTTCAAACATATGCGAAATCAGGCATCAGCCGGCTTGAACCAGGCTTTCAGATAGTCTTTTGCGTTTGGTTGTGGCTGCATCATTGACTGTTGCCAGGCGTTCCGTTCGAAATGAATCAAATCGAGTTCCCAAACGCATCCGAGCACATGAGCACGGATGCCCGAAATTGGGTCGACGCCGTTAAATGGAACTCGCACGTGATCATGACACAATACGCATCCCTGAACCCACCAGAAGGATGATAGTGTCAGCCCTTCAGTTCCTTTGTGTATCAGGGCAAAACCAAGATAATTTTCACCTTCTGTAGTGGAAATATCGGCCAGACGTGAAGCAAAAACGCCGCGTGCGCGGTCAAGTTCCTCATCGATTAAAGAGTTGTCGTCAACACAAAGCACGTATGTTTTCAGGTTAAAGGCGGCAAAGGGCATCGTACCCAGAACAGACACAGTCCGTTCCGGGTAACGCTGAAGATCGATTGTTTGAATAGATTTCTGCATGAATTCAGCCTGCTTGGAGTGTGCTGAACCCTAACAGGATCTAGTGCACTTCGAGAAAACCTATGATTTTTCTCACGTCCTTCAGGACCGGCTCAGCAATGGCAGATGCCTTTTCCGCACCGTCTTTCAAAACGGCATCGATCTGGGTCTTGTCTTCCATCAACCGGCGCATTTCGTCTGTCATGGGCGACAGTTTTGCGACGGCAAGATCGGACAGAGCCGGTTTGAAGGCCGAAAATTGCTGACCGCCAAATTCTCGCAACACGTCTTCCTTGCTGGTCCCGCCGAGTGCCGCATAGATACCTACAAGATTGTCTGCTTCGGGCCGGCCATCGAGACCGTCTGTCTCGCTGGGAAGTGCATCAGGGTCGGTCTTGGCTTTCTTGACCTTCTTGGCGATCAGATCCGCATCGTCAGTCAGGTTGATCCGTGACAGATCCGAAGGGTCGGATTTGGACATCTTCTTGGTGCCATCACGCAAAGACATGATCCGGGTCGCCGGACCGGCGATCATTGGCTCTGTCAGAGGAAAATAAAGCTGTTCCGGCAATTCAGGGGAAGGCGTCGGGTTCGGTACACCGACGCCCAGTTCCTTGATCCTGTCGCCAAAGTCATTGTTGAATTTGGCAGCAATGTCGCGTGTCAATTCAAGGTGCTGTTTCTGGTCATCGCCAACCGGTACGTGGGTTGCCCGGTAGGCCAGAATGTCGGCAGCCATCAAATTTGGATAGGCGAACAGGCCAACGGAAGCGTTTTCCTTGTTTTTGCCGGCCTTTTCCTTGAACTGGGTCATGCGGTTGAGCCAGCCCATCCGCGCCACGCAATTGAAGATCCACGCGAGCTCCATATGTTCGCGGACCTGGGATTGATTGAAGATGATCGACTTTTTCGGATCAATACCAGCCGCCATATAGGCTGCGGTCACTTCCCGAGTCGCATCGGTCATTTCCTGGGGGTTTGGAAAACCGGCAGTGATCGCATGAGCGTCGACAACACAGAAGATCGTCGGCATTTGGTCCTGTAGCGGGACCCAACGCGAAACCGCGCCAAGATAATTTCCTAGATGGAGGTTGCCGGTTGGCTGAACGCCTGAAAATACACGGGGCTGGAACTCCGCCATGATCAATCCCTTTTATTAGTGCGGCCGGTTGGAAGGGCGCTGTGAACATTTGGGCGCGCCGGGTTTAAGCCCGCAAATGCCTCGATGCAAGCTGGAATGATCAAGTTGTGGCGTTTCGCGGCTAGGTGTTGCGCCTTCTCAACGCTTTGGCCATGCCTAGAAGGTCGGCACCGCCGCTCAGCTGGGCGATAAGCGCGAATGTCACTACCCCGACAAGAACGAGAAGACCCAGACTTGCGGCACGTACAAGGAGCCAGCCGTCGCTGAGATACGGCGCCAGGAAAATGGCGGTGAAATGAACACTCACGCCCATCACGGCGCTTGCCATCAGCACAAGCAACAGGCGCCGTAGCAGTGAAAAATCGGGCTTGAAGTGACCGCGTTTCCAAAGAACAGCGATCAACAGGGCCGTGTTGACCCACCCTGCCAATGTTGTGGCCAGAGCGATGCCGACATGCATGAGCCAGGGAAAGAGCACGATCGACAAAATCACGTTTACGACCATCCCGACCACAGCAAATTTCATCGGTGTTTTTGTGTCTTCGCGGGCAAAGTAGCCGGGTGAAAAAACCTTGTTGAGAACAAAGGCAGGTAGCCCAAAGGAAAAAGCCATAAGCGCTGCCGCAGTTCCGTCCACCGCTTGCGCATCGAACCGGACCCGTTGAAACAACACGGAAACGATTTCATGTGGCACGACAGCCAGGGCAACAGCAGCAGGCAAGGTGAGTACCAGCGAGAATTCAAGTGCGCGGTTCAGACTGTGCTGGTAAGCGGCGGTTTCGCCGGCCCGCAATTGTCGTGTCAGGCTTGGCAGGAGCACGACGCCGATTGCAATTCCGATCACGCCAAGCGGCAGTTGGTAGAGGCGATCCGCGAAATAAAGTAGCGCATTGGCGCCTTCCTGCATGGACGCGATGATCTGCCCGACGGCAATGTTGATCTGCGTGACACCACCGGCAATGACGCCCGGAATTCCGAGTGCCAGCAGGCGTTTGGCCGATTTGGTATAGCGTGGGCGAAAAACCGGAATGCGGAAGCCGAGCCGTTTCAGATCAATGATCACGACCAGAAGCTGTACAATGCCGCCAACGGTCACGCCGATCGCGAGAATGGTTCCGAGCGTCATGTTGTCGTCGACACCGGTTAGGAGAACGATGCCCAACACGAGGCTCATGACAACGTTGAGCATCACAGGTGCGAAAGCCGCGGCGGCAAAGCGGTGATAAGTGTTCAAAATGCCGCCAATGAACGCAAGCAGGGACATGAAAATGAGATAGGGAAAGGCGATTCTGGCCATAAGAACGGTCAGGTCGTATTTCTCAGGATCTGCCACGAAACCGGGTGCCAAGGCCCAGACAACAAAGGGCATGAAGATTTGCGCCAGTGCCGTCAGGACAAGCAGGCAAAGCAGTAGCGCTGCACCGATTTCACCGGCAAACTGCCTTGCTCCCTGGTCACCTTCTTCTTCCACTTTTCTGCCGAACAGTGGAATAAAAGCGGAATTGAACGCACCTTCGGCGAACAATCGCCGGAACAAATTCGGCAGCCGGAATGCCACCACGAAGGCGTCTGCGACAGGTCCGGCCCCCACAGCTGCGGCAAGCAGCACATCGCGCACAAATCCAAGCAGGCGGCTGAGAAGCGTCGCGCCGCCGACTGTAGCGAAATTGCGGACAAGGCTCATGCCGGGTTGGTTCCTGTGTTAAGGCAGCACAAGTCAGGAGGCCTGTCGCTGGACTTTGCGCGCAACCGGCGCGGCGGGGTCCAATTCGACCTCACCTTCAACTGCATTGGCAAGCCGCTCGCCAATAATGTCCTGACGGCCAATATTGGCAATCTTCTGACCGGTCAGATCGGTCACATAAAAAACGTCGACGGCCTTCTCGCCGAACGTCGAAATGTGAGCAGAACCGATGTTGAGATTGAGTGTGGCAATGCTCCGTGTCAGGTCATAGAGCAGGCCGGGCCGGTCAAGACCGGATATTTCCAGCACGGTATAGTCATCTGACAGGGCATTGTTCACCAGCACTTCCGTTGCAACCTTGAAGGCTTTGACGCGCCCTTTCATGGAGCCCTTTTTGGACACGGGCTCCGGCAAACGCTCATCTCCGCGCAGGGTCTTCAGAATAAGCGCGGTAATCCGTTCGCCTCGGCGGCGCTCATCCTCATCGTCCGGCAATTCCCGGCCGATGAAAATCGTATCAAGAGCAAATCCGTCGGTCGTGGTGTCGATCTGCGCATCAACAATGTTGGCGCCGGTCGAAAAACATGCTCCTGCGATGGTCGACAGGAATCGCGGATGGTCGGGCGCCATGATGTTCAGTTCCGTCACGCCTTCAAAGGCGCGCGGGATCACCTGGAAGGCCAGCTGTTTGCCTTCCTTGTCAGCCTGATGAAGCAGCTCTGCGTGTGTGACCAGCCGATCCGGCTCGGTACGCAGCCAATAAGCCGGATAGTGCCGGTCGAGATACGCTTTCCTGTCCTTTGCCGGCCAGTGTCCCAGTTTTTTACTGAGGCCTTCCTTGGCTTCGGCAATGGCCGCATTGTGCGACATCTTGGTGTGACCACCTGAAAGATGTGGTTCACTCGCATAGTAGAGTGTGCGCAACAGCTGACCCTTCCAGCCATTGAAAACCCCGGGGCCGACGGCGCGTATATCGGCAACGGTGAGGATCAGCAGCAGTTTCAATCGCTCAAGTGATTGAACCGTCTGTGCAAAGTCCTGAATTGTCTTCTGGTCTGAAAGGTCGCGAGACTGCGCAATTGTGCTCATGTCGAGATGGTGCTTGATCAGCCAGGCGACGGTCTCCGTTTCCGCATCATTCAAACCGAAGCGCGGGCAGATTTTTCGTGCAACCTTGGCGCCCGCGATGGAATGATCTTCCGGCCGTCCCTTGGCAATGTCGTGTAGGAACATGGCAACGAAAAGCACCTTGCGATTCTGCAGGGTTAAAATCAGATCAGTTGCAAGCGGGTGGTCGTCACCCGAATTGCCGCGCTCGATTTCCGCCAGAACGCCGATGGACCGGATCAGATGCTCATCCACGGTGTAGTGGTGATACATATTGAACTGCATCATCGCGACGACCTTGCCGAACTCCGGAACAAACCGGCCGAGCACGCCGGTTTCGTTCATCTTCCGCAAGGTTTTTTCCGGCTGATACCGGGAGGTCAGAACCGACAGGAAAAGCCTGTTCGCCTCGGGGTTGGTTCGCAGATCCTTGTCGACGAGTTTAAGGGACTGCCGGATCAGACGCGTTAGGCGAGGGTGAAAGTTGTAGTCGTGCTTGTCCGCGACCTGGAACACACGCAGAAAGTTGGTCGGGTCGCTTTCAAAGATCGTGTCGGCCGTCACATTGATGCGGTTGTTCTCCACCACGAAGCCCGGAGCGCCCTTGATGGGCGTTACCGTATTTGACTTTCGACCGCTGCGCAGGCGGCGCATCATACCGGTCAGTCCTTTGCCGCGCGGTTCCTTCACATGCTCTTCTTCCAGCGCCGCACAGATGATCCTGGTCAGATCACCCACGTCCTTCGCAACAAGGAAATAGTGCTTCATGAACCGCTCGACATCTTTCATGCCGGGATGCTGTGTGTAGCTCAACCGAATGGCAATTTCTCTTTGTACATCAAAGGAAAGCCTCTCCTCCGGCCTGCCGGTCAGGAAATGGAGGTGACAGCGCACAGCCCAAAGGAAATCTTCCGATTTTTTGAAACGGGCATATTCCGACCGGGTCAGGACGCCTTTCTTGACCAGCTCGGCCTGTCGCTCGACACGGTAGTGATACTTGGCGATCCAGAACAAGGTATTGAGGTCTCGCAGCCCTCCCTTGCCTTCCTTGATGTTTGGTTCAACCAGATATCGTGAGGTGCCCTGTCGCTGATGTCGCTCGTCCCGCTCTAAGAGTTTCGCAGCAATGAATTCCGAGCTGCTGCCATCGACGACTTCAGCATCGAACCTTTGTTCCATTTCGTCGTAGAGTGGCCTGTCGCCCCAGATGAACCGGGCTTCCAGAATAGCGGTCCGAATGGTCATGTCGGTCTTGGCGAGACGAATGCATTCGTCGATATTGCGGGTTGCATGTCCGACCTTGAAGCCAAGGTCCCAGAGCATATAGAGGATGTATTCCACCACTTGCTCGCCCCAGGGCGTCTGCTTGTAAGGCAGAATAAACAGCAGATCGATATCTGAGCCCGGTGCGAGCGTGCCGCGGCCATATCCGCCGACAGCGGCAATCGACATGCGTTCGGCAGCAGACGGGTTTTTGATCCGATAGACATGATGACGCGCGAAGTCGTAGATCACGCGGATAAGTTCGTCCTGGATGAACGACAGTCGCCCTGCACACAATATTCCGCCACCGTCTTCATTCAGGCGCTTCTGTGCTTCAGACCGAGCGGATTTGACCTGTGATTTCAGCTCTTTGAGAACTTCGGCCCGGATCTTCATGTCCGATCCGTCGCCGTCATGCTTTTCTGTCAGCGCGCTCAAACGGGTACGCAACGCGTCCGAGTCAATCAGTCCGGCAAGGTCTTCTTGAGAGAGTTTCATGCTGGTATGCAGGTCCGTTCAAAAAATGCGGGTGTCATTGTCGGTTGCCGGTTATATAGGGAACTCCGTCTAAGGACACGTAAATCCTGATCTGACGGACAGTCGGAAACCCGCCGCAGCACCCACGGCCATGGCCAGGAAAGTCGCGTTGCGGCGTGACACGTTCTGGCAGGGTCTGCGAAGCTAGATGTCGTCCTTCACGGCGGCGACGCGCAACTGATGCAGCAGTCCGTTCAGGGACTCTTCCGACAATCCGCCAATCTTCAAGGCGAGTTGGTTGGCAAGTTCGGTTGCCTTGGGGTCCATGCCTGCCGTGTCGATGGTTACGCGCGGGTCGGACAGCTCTGCAAGGCGTTGGATTTCTTCCGCTTCATCCCAAATCACATTGAAATAGGTAATGATCCGTTGCACTAGAAACCAGGTGGGCTTGCCACGCTTGCCGTGTTCAAGTGCGGAAAGATAGGCACTGGAAACAGAGAGTGCAGCGGCCATTTCTTTCAGCGACACACCCTGCTTTGTCCTCAGTTCCCGGATTTTTGCCCCAAGCGGTGTCACGATCTACCTTTTCTTCCGAATCCGGACATAAAGCGCCCCTGCTCCGCCATGGCTCGCATGCGCCTCTTCATAACCAAGGACGACGGGGCGCATGTCAGGCATGGACAGCCACTGTGGAACCATTCTGCGCAAAATCCCGCGCTCGTCCATATAGGCGCGCGAGTCTCCGCCACCTTTTCCCGTAATCACCAGAACAACTTTGTGGCGCCTGGCCTGTGCCTGATAGAGGAAGCCTAACAGTCTGTCATGTGCCTGGTTCTGGGTCAGCCCATGCAGGTCAATTCGGGCATCAATTGCCCTGACGCCACGAACGATTTTGCGCCGGAACCGGTGTTCAAGCTGGTGAAGCGGCATGGGAGCCTTGGCTTTTTGCTCCTCCGGGGGCGCTTTGATCGCCGTGGCTGTTTTGGGTGCCTTGACGGATTTGGCCGGGGTGTCTTTGACGGCGTCTGCAAGCTCGGCTTCCAGAACCTGGGCGCGCTCCGGATGAAGCGGGGTCAGGGTTTTGGCAACCTTGCCCCAAAGTTCACGATCTTCTGGGGAAAGCGCCCCCTTTTTGCCCCGCTTTCCCATGTGTCAGTCCGTTAGGGTGTTGGGTAGAAGCAAGACGAATTCTGCCTCGTGCCTGATGTCGCCGGCGACATCACCCGCAACCTGTCCCGATCCTGCAAAAATATCGCCTCGAACGGGTCCCTTGATTGCAGAGCCGCTGTCGTCGGCAACCATGAGGCGGGCGAAAGAGCGCGCCGGCGTTTCTGGGTCTTTGAAATCTGCGGAAACAAACACAAGCGCACCAAATGGAATATGTGACGGGTCGACCGCCAGGCTCCTGCCCGCACTCAAAGCGATACCTGCAGAACCGACAGGACCCTGTTCCGGCGCCGCACCCGTAACCTCCCGGAAAAAAATGTAGGAACGATTTTCCTTCAAGAGCGCATCCCGCCTATCCGGATTGACCTCCAGCCACGTGCGCAATCCGGACATGGTGAAGTCCTCCGGAGTTCCTTCTCCGCGCTTGACCAGCAAGCGAGCAACCCCCGTATAGGGATGCCCGGTCTTTCCTGCATAGCCGACACGCATGACAGAACCATCGTCCAGGCGCAGGCGTGCAGATCCTTGAACATGAACGAAAAATGCGTCGATCGGACTCTCCAGCCAGACCAGCTCGAGCGCTTCCCGGTCCAGAGCTCCGTCCATGATGGCACCGCGATCCGGCATTTCGGTCAAGACGCCGTTGTGGAGACGGCCATGGCTGAGACTAGAGGGCCAATCGTGCGGTCGATTTTCGGCCGAAACGGCTTCGAGGCCTGAAGGTTTTCTATGAAGCGGTGTTTGAAAGCCTGCTGTTTTCTGGCGAGACGCTCGAAGTTCAGGTTCGAAATAGCCCGTGACGAACCCCTTCCGAACGACCCGGTAAGGTGCGAAGTGGGTTTCAAGGAAGGTGCGCGCGGCCTTCGTCGTTTTCAGCGCGGCTTCGATTTCAGGGCAGTGCGCCTTGAACTCGTCAGTCTTCCAGACAAGGTCCGCGCTTGTGTTCTTCAGCAATTCTGGTTTGGAGCAAATACGCTGAAGGCTTGACAGCGCAGCCTGATGGTTGTCCGCCGCCCAGCCAGGCAAAGCGTCAAACGAGAGCCTCTCAAGGCGTTCAGAAAATTGCGGGGTCTGCGGCATTGCTGCGGCGGCTCCGACAAAGAAAAGCGGCACGGCCAAAGCCGCGCCCCTGCACCTGGCGAAGAGGCGGGACCCCGTCCAATGCCACGTCATTGCTATTCAGCGGATTCGGTCGCGACCAGCTTCCAGTTGGGATCGCGGGAGCTTGTGTCCCGTGCGAACGTCCAGATATCGACCACTTCGGAAACTTTCGCCGGATCGCCGTCGACGACTTCGCCGTCTTTGTCCCGCGTGGCGGAAATCATTTGGCTGTGGATCTTCACAGTCACCTGTGCTGTGGCATCTTTCAGCGCCGCTTCAACAATTTCGGCCTTGTCGATGCCAATGAAGGTCGAATCGACGGTTTCACCACGTTTCTCACGGTCGTCGATTGCAGCAACAAACCCCTCGTAGACTTCGCGCGAAAGAAGGTTCTTCAGCGCTTTCTTGTCGCCATCAGCGAATGCCATCACGATCATTTCGTAAGCTGCTCGTGCGCCTTCGAGGAACGGCTCGGGCTCGAAGCTGCGATCAACCGAAAGGATCTGCTTCAGGGCGCTGTTGAGCGCTGAGCCCTCGGGAGCGACCTTGTCGATGACGACGTCACCATCAGCAGAGGGTTGCTCCATCTGCTCAGGCTGCTGTTGGGTCTGGCCCGGCATCGGGATCACGTTATCCTGGTCGCCGCCATTAACCTGATCGCCCGGCTTTTGTTCCGGTTTCGAATATGGATCGAAAGGCGGACGTTCATTGCCGGTGCGTTTGCCAAGCACAGACCGCAGTCTGAACAGAATGAAAACCGCAAGTCCCATAAGGAGGAGGTTTAACGGGTCAAAAATCTCGTTCATCTTAGCTTCCGGTTACCCTTCTCAGGCCTTAGCGCCGCCCCTTGATGTTGAAAGGTGCACGCCGCCCCATACGCAAAGTCTGTTACTATCCTATTTAGGGGGTCCTTGAACCAGCATCCAGACCCAAGAGCAAGACTGAATTTGCGTAAAGTCGCTCTTTCCCATGTCAGTCTGCTCGCATTTTTAGCAACGAACGCCTAACTTATCCCAAACAAGCTTATCAGACGATGGAGGTCCCGTGGGACTTTATATCATTGCAGCCATTCTTCTGCTGCCCCTGATCGAGATCGCGGTCTTCATTTGGGTCGGCGGTTTGATCGGCGTGATTCCGACCATATTGCTGACTGTGATCACGGCACTTGCCGGCACCTTTATGCTGCGTCAGCAGGGGCTATCCCTGCTTATGCGCATGCAACAGGAGCTCGATGCGGGCCGCTCACCTGGCAACGAAGTGATGCAGGGCGCAATGATTGTTCTGGCCAGCATTTTCCTGCTGATTCCGGGTTTTGTCACGGATGCCATCGGTTTGTTGCTGTTCGTTCCGCCGGTGCGTGAGGCTCTTGCAAGGTTCATCATCTCGCGATCGAACGTTGTAATTGTCCAAAACGGCCAGACAGGCAGGACGTCCGGTGAAGGGGTTGTCGACCTGGACGCCGACGACTGGTCAGAAAAAGGCGACGGAACTGAAGGTGGGCCAACCGGCACCGGCCAACCCCGGATCAGTCCGTGGAAGGACGACTCGGACGACACAAAGCCCTGATAAACCTTAATCCGGTCACCAAATCGTGAGACCGGGTGTATGCTGAATTTTTACCAGTTTCAGTTAGGAGTCCTCTGAAATCTGCGGGAAATAGCCCGTGGAGGCGGAGGAAACGGACTATGAGCGCGGCACGCATCGACTGGGTGGATACGGCGAAAGGCATCTGCATCATCTTTGTTGTGATGATGCACTCGGTGTTGGGCGTTGAGGCTGCAGCCGGCGACACCGGCTGGATGCATGCCGTAGTTGCCTTTGCGGCACCGTTCCGCATGCCGGACTTCTTTCTGATCTCCGGTCTGTTCCTCTCCAATGTGATCACCCGTGACTGGAAGCTCTATCTGGACCGTAAAGTCGTCCATTTCGCCTATTTCTATGTCCTCTGGATGACTATTCAGTTCGCCGTCAAAGCTCCGGTATTTGTCGGAGAAATGGGCACAGCAGGCACTCTGGAATTCTATTTCCTCAGTTTTGTGCAGCCCTTCGGCACCTTGTGGTTTATCTACATGCTGCCGGTGTTCTTCCTTGTCTGTAAGCTGGCCCACGACAAGGGAATTCCCTGGCAGGTCATGTTGGCAGTAGGCGCTCTTTTGCAAATTGCACCGATCCATACCGGTTGGCTGTTGGTGGACGAGTTCGCTTCAAGGTTCGTCTATTTCTACGCTGGTTACATCTTTGCGCCGCAGATATTCCACCTTGCTGCCTGGGCGCGGGAACGGATCGGCATCAGCCTTGCCTATCTGGTAGGTTGGGGCGTCATAAATGGCGGCCTGGTTTATCTCGGCTGGGCGGCGCTTCCTGTGGTGGCCCTTGCACTTGGTGCTGCCGGTGCCGGTGCAATCATCCTGACAAGCGCGTTGATCGTTAAGTTGGGCCGGTTGGATTTTCTCCGCCACTTTGGCGAAAACTCGATCGTCATCTACCTGGCGTTCTTCTTTCCAATGGGTGTCAGTCGTGTGATCCTGCTCAAACTGGGTATCCTGGATATCGGAACAGTTTCACTCATCGTAACCATTGTCGCTTCCGTCAGCCCTATGATCCTTTTCTGGCTGATCCGGAAAACCGGCTTTGGCTGGTTCCTGTTCCGCCGTCCCGAATGGGCTTATCTGACCGGAACTTTCGGCAAGAAACGGCAGCCGCAGGCGGCTGAATGAACCGCATTCTTATCTGCCGGACGTGCAAGCAACAGGACGGCAGACCGGTAGAAGCTGCGCTTATCTCACTCACAAAAGCCATGCAGAACGCTGCGCTTGACGAAGTGTTCAAGATCGAAACCGTCGATTGTATGGGAGCTTGTGAACAGCCTGTGTCCCTGGCCTTTCAGGGCAAGGCACGCGCAGCCTATCTCTTTGCAGGCCTGACTATCCCGGATGATCTCGATGACATTGTCGCAACTGCCCGTGCCTACCTGGACGCCAAGGACGGGTGGATCGAAGACGCCCGGCCCTGTGGACGGCTTCGATTTTGTTTGCGGGCGCGTATACCGGCGCTTTAATTGCCTGGCACAATCGCTGTAGCCTTGAGCGGTTTGTTGTCGACGCCAAGCATGCGGTGATCATTGGTGTTCAACGTCACTTCAATTGTGGTGTCTCCCTCCGGCAGGGTCGGCAAATGGAGCCAGGAACTATAGTGCCGGGTGACTTTCGCACCGTTGACATAAACATGCGCATGGCCTTCGCCCGGCACGTGATCAAGACTTGCCCGCTCGGGGGCGAAGGTAAAATTCTCGGTCTTGATGTGGAGATTGAAGCCGCTCGCCGGATCAGGTGAGACGCTGATCTCGAGTGTCGGTGCCTCCGGACCAGAAGGCACGGAAACTATTTCGTCGTGGTTGTGCCCGGCGTGGTGACCGGAGTGATCGGAATCGCGCTGATTTGACGCTGCGTGCAGCTGGTGAGCGTTCGGATCGGAATGGTCGTGCCCGTCCAGCGTGATGCCGTTGCTGGCTGCTGCAACGAAGCCGATGCCGCCACCAAAGATCAGGCCGATGACGAAAAGTGCGAGTGAACGTTCCATTCGTGTCCCTTGTTTCTGCAAAAAAGAAGCCGGGCGAAACACCTGGTTCCGCCCGGTCGTTTCTTGTCTGAGATCGGGTTCAGGCAGTCTGGATTGAACTGATCCTGGCACCTTCGCGCTGCCAGAAGAATCCCGCAAAGCAACCAAGCAGCAGCCAGGCGGCCATTCCGACACCAAAGGCGCGGCTGGCAAAGAGCGCACCAATTTCTGTTGGAACCGGCCCTGTAAAAGAATCCGGCTCAGGAGCACCGATCACATGCGGAGCCAACAAAAGAACCGCAGCTGAACCCCAAGCCAGCCAATTGCCGCCAAATGCAATCAGCCAAAGGCCGGCACTCGCCGAAAGGACTGTTGCCCACCACCAGATCTGTCTTGCATAGACATCGGCTGCCGCAACACCCGGCACTTCCGGCGCCAGCGTAAAGCCTGGTGCAAAATGAAATGCCACGAAGCCTGCAAGACCCCAGATCAGTCCGGTACGCCCGTTCACTGTCGCACCGCGCATTTCAGCAATGGCCATCAGAACCAGCAGAATGAAGGCGTATCCTGTATAAGTGAGCATCGTGAACACCACGCTCAGCCCGTCACGCACGAGATCAATGCCCCCAATGTCCTGATGCGCACTGACGGCCTGGGCGCCGAAATGCACCAGCTCGCCGGACTCATAAAGTTCAGCATGCAGAAGGACGGGTTGCACGAAATAAAGCTGCAGCAGGGCCGCAATAAGCCCGGCAGCAGCGCCAGCGAACAAGCCGCTGATCAACAATCGCGATAGCATTTTAGTGGCACGGGAATCCGGTCGCGTGGCGCACGTCGTGTGCCGCGTCATGCAAGGCGCTCGCCTGCACGTGACCGGTAATCGAAATGATTGCAATTCCCAGAACCGCTGCGAAAGCGAGCGGTACGATCTTTGTCAGGGAAAGCGTGGCTTTTGAAGTTTGTGTCGTCATGATGTCCTCGTCGCCGTCACACCCGACGGCCCGGTTTGCAAGATATGCCTGGCAGGTCTCCTGGCTTGCGGGTCAAGGCACTTGGCCGGGCCTTCCCTGCAGTTTTTGCTGCAAGTGGCATGTCCGGTCAGCGCTCTCCGCACACAGTCGCGGGGGCGGCTTCGGCATTCAGCGCCCGATATGGGTCCGCCGCGTCCGAATTCCCTGTTCGTTTCCCGGCACTTTGTGCCGAATGGAAAACCAAGCAATGACTATAATGAACCATTTATTTTCAACGTGAAAGCAAAAATCCGACATTTATGCGCGCTTGAACGAGAAGCTGGTGCGGTTCACTTGTGCGAAAGCGTTGGATTGCCAGCGCGTGTCGGGACGCCCTTTGAATTTTTGACATTAGGACTTTTCTCTCGCGCATGCTCCGGGCATGATCCGCGCCATGTCGACGCAAAGCTCTTCCCCCGCCCTCACCGCTGACGACCACCTGATTCTGGTCGATGGTTCCACATTCATTTTCCGTGCGTACCACGCGTTGCCACCGCTGACGCGTAAGCCGGACGGACTGCCGGTTGGGGCGGTCTCGGGTTTCTGCAACATGCTCTGGAAGCTGTTGCAGGAGGGCCTGACCCCGGAAGAAGGCGATGAACCGACTCATTTTGCTGTCATCTTCGACCATTCCGCACAAACGTTCCGAAACGAGATCTATCCCGAATACAAGGCCCACAGGCCCGAGCCACCGGAAGACCTGGTGCCGCAATTCGGGCTGATCCGCGAGGCAACGCGCGCATTTTCGGTGCATTGCGTAGAGCAGGCAGGGTTCGAGGCAGATGATTTGATCGCAACCTACGCCCGTCAGGCGGCTGAACAGGGTGCGCAGGTCACGATTGTGTCGGGCGACAAGGACCTGATGCAGTTGATCGGTCCCAAAGTCGGCATGATCGACACGATGAAAAACAAGGTCTTCGGCGAGACTGAAGTCTTCGAAAAATTTGGCGTTGGTCCGGACAAGGTCATCGAGGTTCAATCGCTGGCCGGAGACAGTGTCGACAACGTTCCGGGTGTCCCGGGTATTGGCCTTAAGACCGCCGCTCTTTTGATCAACGAATTCGGCGATCTGGAAACACTCCTTGCCCAGGCCGATACGATCAAGCAGAAGAAGCGCCGTGAAAACCTGATTGAGTTTGCCGATCAGGCCCGTGTCTCGAAGGAACTCGTGACGCTCAAACAGGATGTTCCGGTGGAAACACCTGTCGGCAATCTCTCTGTCATCGAAATGGATGGCCCCAAAGCGGTTGGTTTTCTCAAGGCCATGGGCTTCAACACGCTCACAAAACGGGTTGCTGAAACAACCGGGGCCGACGTTACCAATGTCGAGGTGAGTGAGTTCCAGGTTCCGGGATGGGATGTTCCTGATCACAAGGGCCGGATGGCTGAACGCGTCGACACAAGCTCTGGTGCGATTCCGAGTGACGGTGCAGCTGGCGTTGAAGGCATGATGGTGCCGCAGGCGGTTGCTGATGCGCGTGCCGAAAGCGTCAAGGCAATTGCGATTGATTCCAGTGCCTATGAAACCGTCACGTCGATCGATCGCCTGAAAGAATGGTGTGAAGCTGCCTTTGAAAAAGGCTATGTCGCCTTCGACACCGAAACCACGTCTTTGAACGCCATGCAGGCGGATCTTGTCGGCCTGTCACTGTCCACCGAACCCGGGAAAGCCTGCTACGTGCCGCTTGCCCATGTTGACGGCGAAGGCGACCTGTTGGGTGGCGGAGGTCTTTTGCCGGACCAGATACCCATTCAGGACGCACTGGACGTTCTGAAGCCGATGCTCGAAGACCCGTCGGTGCTGAAAATCGCTCAGAACCTCAAATACGACTGGCTGGTCATGACCCGCTACGGTGTCGACATCGGTCCGTTCGACGACACGATGCTGCTCTCCTATACGGTTGACGCCGGTAAGGGCGGCAATGGCATGGATGAGCTTTCGGAGCGATGGCTCGACCACAAGCCGATCCCGTTCAAGGAAGTCTGCGGCTCCGGCAAGTCGATGATCACCTTTGACAAGGTAGCTATCGACAAGGCGACAGCTTATGCAGCGGAAGACGCCGACGTGACCTTACGGCTCTGGATGATCCTCAAGCCGCGCCTAGCGTCTGATCGCATGGCGACAGTCTATGAAACACTCGAACGTCCAATGGTTCCGGTGCTGGCGCGAATGGAAAAACGCGGCATTTCCGTCGACAGGCAAATGCTGTCCAGGCTTTCCGGCGATTTTGCGCAGGGCATGGCCGCGCAGGAATCTGAGATTTACGAATTGGCGGGTGAGACTTTCAACATTGGCTCACCCAAGCAGCTGGGCGACATTCTGTTCGGCAAGATGGGATTGCCCGGTGGCAAGAAAACCAAGACGGGTGCCTGGTCAACCTCGGCTCAGGTCCTTGAGGACCTGGCTACCGAAGGGCACGAGCTGCCGTCGAAAATTGTCGCATGGCGCCAGCTGTCAAAGCTGAAGTCGACCTATTCCGATGCATTGCCGGGTTACATCAATCCCGAGACCAAACGGGTGCATACGTCTTACGCGCTCGCGTCGACCACAACGGGCCGGCTGTCTTCCTCTGAACCGAACCTTCAGAATATTCCGGTGCGGACCGAGGCGGGGCGAAAGATCCGCCAGGCGTTTGTCTCTGAAGCAGGACATAAATTGGTTTCGGCCGATTACAGCCAGATCGAACTGCGGGTTCTCGCCCATATTGCAGATATCCCTCAGCTCAAGAAGGCTTTTGAAGACGGGCTCGATATTCACGCCATGACGGCTAGCGAGATGTTCGGCACACCGATTGAGGGCATGGACCCGATGGTTCGCCGTCAGGCAAAGGCCATCAATTTCGGCATTATTTACGGTATCTCTGCCTTTGGTCTTGCCAATCAGCTGGGCATATCGCGCGGTGAAGCCGGTGACTACATCAAGACCTATTTTGAACGGTTCCCGGGCATCCGGGACTATATGGAAGCGACCAAAAGGAAGGTCCATGCAGATGGTTATGTGTCGACGATATTCGGCCGCAAGGCGCATTATCCTGAAGTGAACACCAAGAACCCCAACATGCGCGCCTTCTATGAACGCGCGGCCATCAATGCTCCGATCCAGGGTTCAGCCGCCGACATTCTGCGCCGCGCGATGGTGCGCATGGAAGACACACTGAATGGCGCCAAGCTGGATGCTCAAATGCTGCTGCAAGTGCATGATGAACTGATTTTTGAGGTCCCGGATGCGCAGGTTGACGAGACGATCCCGGTGATCAGGGACGTCATGGAAAATGCCTGCGATCCAGCGCTCACTCTCTCCATACCGCTGCAAGTCGACGCCCGCGCGGCCGACAACTGGGACGATGCGCACTAAACGCTGTTATTGTAACTCGGAGCTTAGGAGCCGTTAGACCATCGCCATAACGCGCGCGGGTCCACCGGTCCCGCCCCGATTTTTGGGTGCACCAACGATCAGTGTCGCTCCCGTGGCGGGAAGCGCATCGAGGTTGGCGATGCATTCCAGGCCCCAGCGATTGCTCGGCAGCCAATCGTAGTGGACGGCGAAATCTTTTGAGATGCCGTGGTCAAGCGACAGACTGTCAACCGCGATGCCGACCACATCGGCTTCTTCCATCAGCATTTTGGTGGCTTCAACATGAAAGCCGGGAAAATGCATAACCCCATCGGCATCGGCATTGCGAAACCTGTCACTATCGACATGGGCGGCCCAGCCGGAATCCATTGCGACGCAAGCCCCTTGCGGAATATCGCCATTCGAGGACATCCAGGCCTTGAGATCGTCCGGCGTCACTTGCGCGTCGGGATTTTCTGCCGCTTTGGCACGAATATCGACGATGCAAAGTGGTGCGACCAGGTTTTCGACAGGGATTTCGGCAACCGACTGTCCGTCCGCGGAAAAATGCAGCGGCGCATCCAGATGGGTGCCGGTATGCTCGTTGACGCGCATCTCGAACAAATTGTAGCCGTCCTTTGCAAAGTCGAAGATCCGGTTCAGTTCGAATTGCTGCTCGCCGCCGAAAGTCGGAAAGGCCGGGTGCAGCTCGTGGGTCATGTCCGAAATGGTTGTTGGCGTTTGCGCCATGGCCGGCATGGCGCCGGAAAGGGCCGTCGCGGCAGCAACACCGGCGCCGGCGGCAGTCGCCTTGAAGAAGTCGCGTCGGGACAGCATGCGCTGTTTGACGGAATTGATAACGCAGAAATCGCACATGGCTAGTCCCCTCCGGTTGACGCAGCGCTGGGCAGCGCGCTGACCCTACGCGACGTCAACTTTAGCAGGAATCACTTTGCGGTGCAGCTCGATGAGAAAATCAAACCGGTTGCGATCGCGCCGGCAATTTCCGCGCGGCCAAGATGCGCCGTCTGACGCATGGAGGAAAGCACTTCGGCGAGACTTTCGCCGAGCGTATCTGGCTGAATTGGCGACAGGTTCCTCGCCTTAAACTCCGGGCTCAACTGACGCAAATCGATAGCAAGGGGCGGTACCTGGCAAGCAAAGTCCAGCTTTGAGAGATCAAGCAGGTGTTCCAGTGATGAGCCTGTAATGCGCAGCCAGATCTTTTGGCCCTTCGGATCGAACACCATTTGCCAGCGTGTGTCCGAGTTGGCCAGTTTGTTCAGCAGGTTAAAGGCTTCGTCTGTGCTTGTCCGGCCTTTGGACTGACGTGCCGCATTGGCCGCGATGGCAAAGCGGTCAAGGCTATTTTGGGTGCCCAGGCTTTGGTTCTGAGGAACCGGTAATGTGCCGCCGTATCCTCTCGATTGACCAAGATGAAGGAGAGCTTCCGGATAAGGCGTGTTGGTCAATGCAGGTACAGGCAGGTCGACGCCTTGATGAACAAGCAAACCGGATTTTCCGGGGGTGAGAACGGCAGCTTCTCCTGTCCAGTCAAAAAGGAAATAATGGATCGGCACAAGTCCGTCGATCCGAACGTCGTTTGCGTGCTGCAGAGCGTCTTCCACGGATCCTGAAAGATCAAGCAAGCGCTGAATGAATTCCAGTTCGCTGACCGAAGGCAGGTCTTCCGGCCCTCCGAAAACGGCTTCCTTGTTCCACATCAAGGTAACGACAAGTCCTGCCGTATTCATCCCGGCGGCGGGCATGCCTGGGCCAACCTGATTAATGGTCAAACTGTCATATTTGGCTGTCCAGCTTGCAGGACGGCCTTCGGTAATGGATTGCCTTCTGCTGCCTGCGGAGTTGGCGGTCAGAAAACCTGCGCCGGTGGCTTCAAAATCGAAATTGTAGGCGAGCATCGGACGTTGAGCGCTTTCAAAGGCAACGGTCGAGCAGGCTGGAGCGCCTTCGGTTAAGGAAAGGCTGGTCAAACAAAAAAATACCGGCAAAATCATCGCCATAAACGGCTTCGAACGGGTCGGGAACATGGCCTCTCTCTCGCTTCTGAAGTAAACTTCCTGTTTCGTCATTGACCGCGCCAGAAAGCTTGTAACAAGGAGGATTTCGCCAGATGCAGCCAGATTTCGCGAACGACGTCTTGTTGCGCCACTTCGCGCGCGATTGCGCGGCGCCGTTTGTCTCGAGGCAGACACTGGCGCTCCTGGTCACGGTGGCGGTATTTCTCGCGTTGATTGGCCCGTTTGGGACCTATGGCGCATATGCACCAGCCATGCGGTTGCTTTATTGGGGTATGATCGTCATCGGAACCGCTTCGATCGGACACGCGACCGCAACGGCAATCGAAAGATTTCTAAGGTGCAGGAATGTTCCGGTTTTCGTGGAGATCTTTGCCGTTTCAGCGTTGACCGCGATACCCGTTTGTCTTGTGGTTTCCCTGATCTGGGCACTTTTCGGCACCAACCCGCTCAATGGCGACATGTTGCCACTTTATGGGCAGTGCGTTGTCGCGATTGGATGCCTGACCGTCTTTTTTCATATTTTCGCAGCACCTGCGATCACCACCAAAGAGTGGTCCCGTCCAAAGCTTTTGGACAGATTGCCGCTGCACACTCGCGGTCGTATTCTGCGATTGACGGCACGAGACCACTATGTCGAGGTTGAAACAGAGAGGGGTTCCGCCCTTCTTGCTATGCGTTTTCGGGATGCCGTTTCGGAGGCGGCAGGCGAAAAAGGTGTCCAGACACATAGATCTCACTGGGTGGCTTTGCACGCCGTGACGGGACGCAGCCGGCTGAACGGCAGGACTGTGTTGTTGTTGAAGAATGGCCACGAAGTGCCGGTTGGTCGGACGTTCAGGGCTGCTGTCGAAAATCGAATGCCCCGAAAATGATGCTGGCCATCGTTGCTAGAGCCGACAAGTTCCTGATCCTGTCAGGATCAAAGGGCTCACACCACTCTTAGATCCGGTTGCACCTTGCCCGCGAGGGCGGATCCTGGCGAAATCGCGTTTTGAAGCAGAGCGGTCAGATGCTCTTCCAGATAGTCGACAATAGGAGACTGTGTTTTGGAAGGTGTATAGATCGCCAGTTGGCTCGCAGGCAGATCTGGAAAACCGTCCTGCTCTCTCAGTATCTTTATCCCGTCGACAATTGCTCCTGCGGGAAGACAGCATAGACCTGCGCCGGATCGGACGGCAACCTGTGCCGCGGCAACGCTGGTCGTGGTAATGCGCTCATACCACTGCCGTCCGGCCCGCGCCAATGCGCTGAAGGCAAGCTCGCGGAAAGGACAGGGTTCTGGAAACAGGATCAACGGCAACGGGTCGGCCAAAGCGCAGGTTTCACTGACGGCCCAATAAAGAGGTTCCTCAACCAAGCCGTTCGGTGAAGGTTTCACAGGCGATACCAATGCGATGGCCAGATTGATCTCGTTGGCTGACAGCATATCGTGCAACGTTGCGCTGTCGGCAACGGTCATCTCGAGTTTGACGTTGGGATGAATGCGCACAAAATTGCAGAAAATCGACTGTAGCTGTCCGGTCGCAAACCATTCGGGCAACCCAACATGCACAGTTCCGGTCAATTCAGGTGCTGACAGGCGAAGGCGGGCTTCTTCGTGTGACCGCAGAATTTCAGTGGCATGCTGGTAGAGAATGCGTCCGGCGGGTGTCAGGTTCATTGTGCGGGCCGTGCGCTCGATCAAAGGTTTGCCAACACGGTCCTCTAGACGTCGCAACTGGGTGCTGACACAGGGCTGGGTCCGGTTCAGCTTCGATCCCGCATGGGTCACGTTGCCGGCCTCGGCAACCGCCACAAAGGCCTCCAGCAACTCGATGTTAAATCGGCCGATGGTCACGTCCCTGCCTCCGTTTTCGCGCGGAACCCGTTCTCCAAGCCTCTCTTCCAGCGCAGGACAATCATAACGTTTCATTATGAGTTTGTTCAATTATAAATTTAGAAAGCGCTTCAATATCCCGTAATCCGGGAAATGGTACAGTCAATTCGAGTAACTTCCATGACCTTTGCCTTTTCGATCGACACTCCAGGCCGACAGGCGGAAAGCCAGCCTGATCTATTGAATTTTGAGGGCCAGACGCTGACGTTGCAGCACAGAGTTCATCAGTCCATCGCCTCCCATACGGAATTTGGCCTCGAGCGCATCCTCACCCAGGACAATCGGGTCAAGTACACAAATGCCGGTAGTGCGGAGACAGCAACCGAACATCTCGACGAAGTGTTCCAGCTTATGCGCCAGCTTAACCAATTTGGCGTCGGTTCCGACGACCTGGGTCGCCTGCACGACGATGGCATGTCGTTCAAACTGGCATTGCGGCAATGCCTGAACCTTGTTGTCTCGTCGCTGAGCGGCAACAGTCTCGTTTATGTCGAACTGGGTCCGGAACCGGTCAAAACCGCATTTATTCTGAGCACCTTGACCGAGCTCGGAGTTGAAATCGATCGCTATGTTGCCGTCGATATAAACCCTATGTCGGCAGCCCCGATGCGGTCGGTATTGAAACAGATGCTGCCTGATCTGCCGATGCAATTCATCACAGCACCGTTTGAAGCCTTTCGTCTCACGGACATTCTGGAACCGGGCGCGCCTACGGCACTGGTTACCATGCTCGGCTTTCAGGAAGGCAATGACGACCCATATGTGGTGAACAAGTGGCTCAGATCGATTGCGCGTTCGGGTGATCTTCTTCTGTCCGAGAGCCAGCTTTATGCTGCCGGACAGATCGAAAAGATCCCAGGGTTTTATGCCCATGCCGCCATGCAGCGCTTTTCGAGGATTGCTTTTGAGCGGGCCGTCCATAGGGATTTGCCAAGCTTGAATCGGTTCTTTCTGCTGCCCGTGGCGTTTCATGATGGGGAAAGTGCCTTCGTCGCCATTCTGGGTGAGGAGTTTGAGGATGCAATCAATGGAAGAATCTTGCATGTTTCCAACTTCTGCCTGAAACTTACACTTGAGCAGTATCGCCACTACAGACAGCTTGGCGGTCATTTCGAAATCACCGGTGAGACCATGACCGATGACCAGACACTTCATTTCCAGCTCTCCCGCCGGGTGTGAGGTGTCCGCAGCACAAACCCGTGGTCTGACTGCCGCGGGACTAGCCATTGTTGCCGTCACTTACGGACTGGCCAGGTACTGCTTCGGATTGTTTCTCCCCGACATTCGCCAGGAATTCGGCCTCTCTCCCGAGACTATCGGGCTGATCGCCGGTGCTTCCTATCTGGGGTATCTGGCGGCGACCTTCGCCGGATCTTGGTTGTCGACTTTTGTCGAGCCACGCCTTCCCATCTTGCTTGGCGGCCTTGCAGCGGCTCTCGGAATGGCGATCATCGCCTTGGCGCCGGACCCCTGGACGCTGGCCTTCGGGGTCTTTGTGGCCGGCACCAGCCCGGGTCTTGCTTATCCGCCGTTCTCCGATGTCATTGTCCGTCACACCGCACCCGGCCGTCAGAACACGGTATATGCTTGGATCAACTCCGGAACCGGGTTCGGTGTCGCCATTGCGGGGCCTCTTGCTCTTTATGCCGGGGAAGACTGGCGGCTTGCCTGGATGGCCTTTGCAGCACTGGCATTGCTTATCACGGTCTGGAATTTGCTGGCATTGCCACAGCGCAGCGCGCAGACAAAACCCGCAGCACTGACGGTCTCTTTCAGACTGCTCGGGGAACGGACCGCCCGGCCGCTATTCATAGCCGCATTTCTGTTCGGCATCATCACTGCGGTCTACTGGACCTATGCTGTTGAACTTCTTTACATGCTCACCGGCAACCCGCGCGATGCAGTGCTGTTCTGGATCGTGCTTGGCATAGCTGGCGTTACAGGCTGCTTTGCAGGCGGACTGGTGAACCGTTGGGGCCTTCGCCAAACCTACGTGATGCTGTCTCTGATCGTCGGTGCTGCGGTCGGAACGCTGCCGCTTTTGATCGGGACAAAGGTCGGTATCTATGTGTCTGCGGCGTGTTTCGGTGCAGGCTTTATCGTGATGACGGCGCTATTTGGCATGTGGAGCATGCGTATCTTTTTCGAAACTCCGTCAATAGGCTTCGGCTTCACCTTCTTTTTGATCTCGCTAGGACAAGGTATCGGGCCGGTCATCAGCGGGTTCCTGATCCCGGTAACCGGTCATTCAACCCTGTTTATGGCAGCCGGTCTGCTCTGTTGCAGTCTCGCCGTGATTGCCGTTCGCGGCAAAGCCGTGATGCCACCGCATGCATAACACTCAGTTATGGCGCCGGATGTGCGCATAACTGCTATTTGCTGGAAAACTCCTAAAATTGCAGGCACGATATAAGCACGTATAAATTGATAATAAAGAACAGTGATTGGGCCAATGATTATTACACAGGCGGTGAAGACAAGTGCGCAGCTCGAGATGGAAGTGTGCCGGGCGATGTTTGAAAAAGACCCGGAAATGCTGATCGAACTTGTTTCTCAATGGCTTGAGGCGAATCGTCTGACTTTGGATGAACACTATTGTGTTCCGCCCTATTTGCAGGACGTTCTTTCCGGCGTGGAGCGGCCCTGCAACTTTTATCCCGGACGGCCTGCAATGGTTTGCTGACTGTCAGGATAATTTGTTCTTCTTCTGTTCTTGAATCCTGATCACGGATATGCTTCGATGCGTTGCATCTTAAGGTAGTGAGCAGGTTATGGTCAGCCGGATAGCGACAGTCGCGTTTCAGGGCATCGATGCAGTGAAGGTGGATGTGCAAGTGCATGTCGGACCGGGCGCGGTGATGTTCAATATTGTCGGTCTTCCGGACAAGGCAGTTGCTGAAAGCAGGGAACGCGTGCGGGCAGCGCTCAGCGCCTCCGGTCTTGCACTGCCGGCAAAGCGGGTGACGGTCAACCTGGCGCCTGCGGACTTGCCCAAGGAAGGATCACATTATGACCTTCCCATCGCCCTCGGCATCATGGCGGCAATTGGTGCGATACCGGCAGAATTCCTGGAAAGTTATGTCGTACTTGGTGAGCTTGGGCTCGACGGAACCCTGGCACCGGTCACGGGCGTATTGCCTGCCGCGATGGGCGCCAATGCGCTGGGCAAGGGTCTTATCTGTCCCGAGGCAAGCGGAGGTGAGGCCGCATGGGCGGACAAGGACATGGATGTTCTTGCACCCAGATCGCTCATTCAGCTGGCCAATCACTTCAAGGGAACCCAGGTTCTGTCCCGACCGACCGCAAAGCTGCACAGCAATGCAGGCATCATGCCTGACCTTGCCGAAGTCAAAGGTCAGGAAAGTGCACGCCGGGCCTTGGAAATTGCAGCTGCCGGGGGCCACAACCTGCTGATGACCGGCCCGCCCGGTTCCGGCAAATCCATGCTGGCCAGTCGTCTGCCCTCCATACTGCCCGCGTTGACACCGCGCGAACTGCTTGAGGTCTCGATGATCGCGTCTTTGGCCGGAGAGCTTGCGGAAGGGAAACTGACCGACAGGCGGCCTTTCCGGTCACCGCACCATTCAGCGTCCATGGCCGCACTCGTGGGTGGCGGCCTGAAGGCAAAACCCGGAGAAGTGTCTCTGGCGCATAATGGTGTGCTCTTTCTGGATGAGTTGCCGGAGTTCAATCCCCAGGTCCTCGACAGTTTGCGCCAGCCGCTTGAATCCGGTGAAGCCGTCATTGCCAGGGCCAACCACCGGGTGACCTATCCTGCCCGCATTCAGCTGGTTGCCGCGATGAACCCGTGCCGCTGCGGGCATGCTGGGGAGCCCGGCCACCAGTGCCGGCGCGGCGAGCGGTGTGTGACCGACTATCAGGCCAGGGTCAGCGGGCCGCTGCTTGATCGGATTGATCTGCGGATCGACGTGCCGGCCGTTACTGCGTCTGATCTGATTGGTCCTGCCGCAAGTGAGGCGTCGTCGGCAGTTGCAGCAAGGGTGGCAGAGGCGCGCCGGATACAGGAGCAGAGGTTTCTGGCATTGGGATTGCCCTGCCGGACCAACGCCCAGGCTCCGGCTTCTGCCGTTGAGACAATCGCCCAACCTGACAGCAAAGGGTTGGCTTTCCTACACGAAATCGCCGAACGGCTGCATCTAAGTGCACGCGGCTATCATCGCGTTCTCAAGCTGGCCCGTACGCTGGCCGATCTGGACGGCATGGACAGCGTTGGCCGTATCCATCTTACGGAAGCCCTCAGTTATCGTGGCCAGGACATGTCGCGCCGTGCGGCCTGAGCAGGAATAGCGCGCTCAAGCGACCGTGCTTCCAAAGATCAGAACTGAGTCACGACAGTCGCGCCGACGGATTGAAAGCGGTCCATCGACGTGAGTGCCGCAATTGACTGTTCGAGGCTGATCTCCTCGCCAACCAAGCGGGAGGGGTTCAGTTTTCCGGTTGTTACCATGTCCAGCATGGCGTCATATCGATGAGCCTGCATGCCGTGGCTGCCCAAAATTTCCAGTTCCTGCCCGATCACCTTCGCCATCGGAACCTGCGGGGTGCTCTGGTCGCCCAGCATCAGGCCGATCTGGACATGCCGTCCTCGGCGCCTCAGGTTCTGTATGGAATTGAAACAGGTCGTTGGATGGCCAAGGGCGTCGACCGAGACGTGAGCGCCACCGCGCGTGAGCTCAATGACCGCGCCGGCCACATCTGGTTCCAAGGCGCCGTTGATCGTGGCAACGGCGCCAAGATCTCGGGCAAGGGAAAGTTTCTCATCCGCAATATCGATTGCCACAACGTTGGCGCCAATGGCATTTGCGATCATGACAGCCGAGAGACCGACACCGCCGCACCCATGAACGGCAACCCATTCTCCGGCAGATGTTCTTGCCTGATCAACGACAGCGCGAAATGACGTGGCAAAGCGGCATCCAAGACTGGCGGCCGTTGCGAAAGCCATGTCATCGGGCAGAGCAACGAGATTGAGGTCGGCGTTGTGAATGGACACGTATTCCGCAAATGACCCCCAGTGTGTAAACCCTGGCTGAAACTGGTTTTCGCAAACTTGTTGATGACCTGCGTGACATTCGGAACAAGTGCCGCATCCGCCGACAAAGGGCACCGTTACCCGGTCGCCCGGCTTCCATCGGCGGACGTCCTTTCCAACCTCCATAACGATGCCGGCAAGTTCATGGCCCGGAACATGCGGTAAAACGATATCCGGATCGTGGCCCATCCAGCCGTGCCAGTCGCTTCGGCAGACACCTGTGGCCTCAACTTTCAAAACAGCACCGTGTGCTTCCGGTGCCGGATCCGGGAGGGTGGCGAGTTTCGGTGTCTGGGCAAAGGCTTCAAAGAACACGGCCTTCATGGCGTTTCCTTTTGAGGAATGAGGAATTGACGGCTTTGTGCCAGACTACATTTTTCATCGGAAAAGACTTGAAGAATTGTTTTGTCTTGATCAGGCCTAGGATCTTCAAATGTATTCCCGTGCCCAGAGGGACAACCAACGGCATCTGGCATTTGCCCGATTTCCTTGCAATGCTCGATCGGCCAACCCATGTCATTGCGCGGATGCCGTAAACGGAGAAACAGGATGCTTGTCACCACCACCAACACAATTCAAGGCCGGGACCTGGACTACAAGGGTCTCGTGACAGGCGAGGCGATTTTGGGAGCCAACCTGTTCAAGGATCTCTTCGCAGGCATCAGAGATATTGTCGGTGGTCGCTCCGGTGCATACGAGGAAGAACTTGCCAAGGCGCGCAAGATTGCCGTTGATGAAATGTGTCAACAAGCCCAGGCACTTGGTGCAAATGCCGTCATCGGGGTTGATCTTGACTACGAAACGGTTGGCCAGAACGGATCGATGCTCATGGTCAGCGCAACGGGAACAGCTGTCATCGTTCGTTAGGCCTGTTTATGTCGGCTGGCATAACAATTGTTCCGGGGTTTCCGGAAGATCAGCGGCCTGTTGCAGCAGGCCTTTTCTGGCAG
Organism: uncultured Roseibium sp.; assembly: GCF_947499295.1. Classification (GTDB taxonomy): domain Bacteria; phylum Pseudomonadota; class Alphaproteobacteria; order Rhizobiales; family Stappiaceae; genus Roseibium. The sequence continues at coordinate 57,695 of NZ_CANMNP010000016.1, read as the reverse complement.
GCCTTCAGGGGAAAGCTCGGCAAGGTCCTGTCACCTGAACGCAAAGCGATGCAGTTGATCGAGAGGATCCTGGATCCGGACTTTGCCATCAGCGCACTCGGCCAAGAGGGAGACTTGCTTGGTCTCGCCGGTTTCAAGACCGCCAAAGGAGCTCTGGTTGCCGGTGAGCTGTCGGACATGACGGCCGTATTCGGCCCCTTCGGGGGCTTCTGGCGTGGTATGGTGCTTGATGTGCTCGAGCGTGACGTGGAGCCAGGGATCTTGTTGATGGATGGTATTTTCGTCAGCGAGCGGGCGCGAGGTCAGGGCATCGGCACAAAGCTGCTGGACGCAGTTTGCATTGAAGCACAAAGACAGCAACTGTCTCGGGTGCGCCTTGACGTGATCGACACAAATCCCCGCGCGCGTGCTCTTTACGAAAGGCAGGGGTTCATGCCATTGAGCCGCGAGGAAACAGGCCCGCTCAAATACGTGTTCGGGTTTTCCTCAGCAACCAGAATGGAGAGGCCGGTCTGACGTTCTTACCGGCAGGCCGCCCCACGGCGGTTGCCGCGGGACGGATGTCATCAGACGTCGTCAAAGAGCGCTGTCGACAAGTAGCGTTCCGCAAAAGACGGGATGATCACGACAATGTTCTTGTCTTCCATCCCGTCACGTTTCCCAACACGAATGGCCGCGGTCAGCGCAGCTCCGGAGGAAATGCCGACGGGCACGCCTTCAAGCTTGGCAACTTCGCGGGCCATCGCAAAAGCGGCGTCATTCTCGACGGTTTGAACTTCGTCATAGATCGATGTTTCAAGGACACCCGGGACGAAGCCCGCTCCAATGCCCTGGATTTTGTGCGGGCCAGGATTGCCACCCGACAGGATCGGACTGTCTGACGGCTCGACGGCAACCACGTGAAGGTCCGGCTTGCGCTCCTTCAGAACCTGACTTACGCCTGTAATTGTGCCGCCGGTTCCAATTCCTGAAACAAACACATCGATTTTGCCATCGGTGTCGTTCCAGATCTCCTGCGCAGTTGTGTTGCGGTGAATTTCGGGGTTGGCGGGGTTCTCGAATTGTTGGGGCATAACGGCACCGTCGATTTCGCCAAGCAGTTCTTCTGCGCGCGCAATTGCGCCCTTCATGCCTTTTGGACCCTCTGTCAGTTCCAGTTCGGCGCCAAGGATCTTGAACATCTTACGGCGTTCGACAGACATGGTCTCAGGCATCACCAAAATGAGGCGGTATCCCTTGGCCGCTGCGACAAAGGCCAATGCAATGCCTGTGTTGCCGGAAGTCGGCTCGACAAGTGTGGTCTTGCCTGGAGCGATCTTGCCGTCCTTTTCCATCGCTTCGATCATGGCAACGCCAATGCGGTCCTTGACGCTTGCGATCGGATTGAAGAACTCAAGTTTCGCCAGAAGGTTGCCTTTGACGCCGTGAGCCTGGGCAAGCCGGTTGAGCCGCACGATCGGTGTATCGCCAATGGTTTCGGTAATCGAGGAATAGATCTTTCCGCGGCCGCTGGTCGTCATGGACATGGCAATCTCCCTGTTTGCCGGGCATTCGCGTTTCCGGCAGTATCCTTGGTCTAGTGCGATAAGATAGTATGCGCCCAGCAAAGATATAAGGGGTGCAGATCGCCTATCCGCGGTGGACCGCGGAACCATTTTCTAGGAATTACCTAAGTATTGGAAAAGAGAAGATCGGGAAGGCCAGCCATTTCCTCAAAGAGAACAGCACCGGCCGAGTGCAGTGCCTTTTTGTCAGACGCAGGATCTTCCGCAAACGCAAAAACGGTCATTCCTGCAGCGACAGCAGCCCGGACGCCGGGCAGGCTGTCTTCAATGACGACGCAGGTTTCAGGCGGGTGCCCCATTGTTTTCGCAGCGAGCAAAAAGACATCCGGTGAAGGTTTGCCCCGTTCGCAGTCCTGTGCGGAGAAAAGACGGTCTTTGACGCGAGGCAGTAAGCCGGAACTGCCAAGCGTTGCGTGCATCTTTTCATACTTTCCCGAAGACCCGACGCAGTAAGGGACCCCGCGTCTGTCCAGCTCATCCAGAACGCCTTCGATGCCTTCGATGGCTGGAACACCGGACTTGAAGCTTTCAAGGTCACGCATACGAACCTGATCTGGCCAGTCGTCAGGCAGCTTGTGCCCGATCAGATCTTCGACCATCTCCTTCACGTTCTCCAGCGTACGACCCATGAAGCGGCGCTGACATTCCGCGCCGCTGATTTCAAATCCAAGTGCGGAGACCAGATCTGCCATGTTCTGATTGGTCATGCGTTCGGTGTCGACCAGAACACCATCGCAATCGAAAATTACGAGACTGGGGGTCATGCGCTTGTCATTCCCGGTTCTTAGCTGCGGCCCGTTGAACCGAAGCCGCCGGTTCCACGATTTGTTTCAGACAGAACATCAACTTCCGTAATCGCGGCCTGCAACACCGGTGCGATAACCATCTGCGCGATCCGGTCGGCGCGGGAAATTTGAAAGGGCTCCTGGCCAAAGTTGATCAGAATGACCTTCACTTCGCCGCGATAATCCGCGTCGATGGTACCCGGCGTATTGAGGACCGTAACTCCATGTTTTGCAGCAAGGCCCGAGCGTGGTCGGACCTGCGCCTCGAAACCTGCCGGCAGCGCCATGGAAAGTCCTGTCGGCACGAGCATACGTTCACCCGGTGCCAGGGTGACAGGGTCATCAACCGCCGCCAAAAGGTCGAGGCCGGCGGCAAGTTCTGATTGATAGGAGGGGAGGGGCAGGTCCAACCCATGGTCCAGGCGCTTGAGTTCCAACGTAACGGGCATCATTAGGTTCCGGATGTTGATTTGTGCCGAGGGACGACATTCGCAAAGCGCTGTCAAGATTGGCAATGGTGAAAAGCTCATTAACCAGAAAAATCAAAGATATACTTGCGGTCGCAGAAATCTCCTGAAACACTCTGGCGTGTCGGAATGTTGTCTGGGGTGAGCGGTCGTTTCCCTTTTGCCCCTGGTTGGGAGATTCACAACATGAAACGTTTGATTTTTGCATTGACGGCCACGCTATTGATGGCGAACGCTCCTGCTGCCGCCCAAACCGTCGGCTTTGCGGAAGCTATTAAAATACTATCTGCAAGCTGCGGAGCGGACATCGATAAATACTGCAAGAGTGCCACGCTCGCGGATAACGGCATCGGTCAATGCCTTGCTCAAAACGAGGCAAAAGTCTCACAAAAATGCAATGCCGACCGCGCAGTGGTCGCATCCCTCATTCAGGAACGTCTTGCTGCACAGGCCGCAGCTCCCAAGATCTGCACCAATGACGCCCGCCGTCTGTGCAAGGGTGTCAAGGAAGGCGCAGGTCATGTCTTGCGCTGCCTTTTGAAGGCACAGCGTTCTGTCGGCGAAAAATGCAACACGGCAATTGATCTTGCTGGCTACCGCTAAGACCGGATTGGGAGACTAAAATGAAAAAGCTTCTTTTGGCAGGTCTTTCGGCTGCCGTTATGACGACAGCGGTCGTGGGTTCATCGGCGCAGACACAACTGAACCGGAACGAGATCATCAATTCACTTCAGGGTGCTCAGCAAAAAGTGGATGTCAGCGCAGATGCGTTGCAAAAGGCAGCATTTGAAAACATCCAGAAGTATCCAGGCGCCAACTCGCCGCAAGGCGTGCCTCTTTGGGACAAGTTGGCTTCCTTGCGGCAGTTCAACATCGAAATCACTTTCGACTTTGATTCTGCGCGCATTAAACCTGAGTCCTATGAGACAGTCGGTTTGATCGCGGACGCATTGCACACGCCATATCTGCAAGGCCAGACCTTCTTTATCGTCGGGCACACCGATGCCAAGGGCGATCGCGAGTATAATCTTGAACTCTCCATCAGGCGTGCAAAGGCAGTACGGGAAGCGCTTGTCACCACTTTCCAGGTTCCCAGCCAGTATCTGTTCGCCGTGGGTATGGGCGAAGAGCAGCTTCGCGAGCCATCCAAGCCGGATGCGGCGATCAACCGCCGTGTTCAGCTGATTAATGTCGGCTACAGATAACAATCATTGCATTGCAAAATTGCCGCTTCCGGTCATCCGGAGGCGGTTTTTAATTGTTCACGATCCGGGAACAGGCCTTCTCCGATCAGGGCATTAATGAAGATGCCTACTACGCCTATGTTCATCTTGAACAAACTGAACGGATGAGCGGAGCGTGTGAGATGCAGGAGATCAAGACGCCGTCAGTGTTTTTCGCACATGGCGCACCGACCCTTGCTCTGGAAGATACGGCGGCCAGCCGATTTTTGAAGTCATTCGCGGATGACATGCCCACTCCGGAAGCCATTATCATCCTGTCGGCTCACTGGGAAACGCAAGGCTTGAAGCTTTCTGCTCCGGGCCGCCTGCGAACTTACCGTGATTTTCAAGGCTTCCCGAAACCGCTTTACGGCATCGACTATCCCGCATTTGCAGATGAGGATCAGGTAGACGAAGTTGCTCGTCTGCTTGAAAATCAAGGTCACGACGTCGTCCTCGACAGCGAATGGGGTCTCGACCATGTAGCTTGGGTGCCGCTGTCCCTTGCCTATCCCAAAGCGGATATTCCCGTCATCGCGCTGTCTTTGCCCTTCGGAAGCACACCAGCCTCGCTCTTTCAGCTTGGCAGAGGCCTCGCTCCGTTAAAGACAAAAGGGTATCTGATAGTCGGTTCCGGCAGCACGACCCACAATCTGCGCCACATCGCGCCTCAGGGATCTCCGGCACCCGATTGGGTGTCCGGCTTCGACAGATGGCTGGACCAGGGACTGGAAACAGGCTCCATCGAATATTTTGAAGATCTGGAAGCCGCGCCTGACTTCCGCAGGAACCATCCCACCGAGGAACACCTTCTACCGCTCTTCTTTGCCTTTGGGGCCGGTGAGCCCAATGCTAGGCCCAAATTGTTGCATCGGAGTTATGAATATGGGTCGATCAGCATGAGCTATATGAACTTCGACGCATAACAGAAGCGCAAGTTCAGAACGAGCTCAGGAGATCAAGGCGGCGCCGGCGCGTGCGATGATCCTGGCTGCAACGTCCGACTTGCTCATTTGCGGCCAGTCCTCCACTCCGTCCTTGCTGACAAGCCGGATCGTGTTGGCATCACCGCCCATGATGCCGGTTTCGGGACTGACGTCATTGGCAACGATCCAGTCGGCATTCTTGCGCTCCAGTTTGGCTCGCGCATTGGCAACAAGGTCCTGCGTTTCGGCGGCAAAGCCGATCAACAGCCTGGGCCGCATGTCAGAATGGTGCCCGATGGTTTTAAGGATGTCGGGGTTCTCGGCAAGATCCAGCCTGGGAGGCCTGCCGCTCCCATCTTTCTTGATCTTCTGCTTGCCTTCGGATGTCACGCGCCAATCAGCGACGGCGGCCGCCATGATCGCAATGTCGGCGGGAAGGCTGGCCTTGACGGCCTCCAGCATCTCCGCAGCGCTCTCAACATGGTGTGTTTCAATGTTGTCCGGATCGGGCAATGTCACAGGTCCGGACACAAGCGTGACGCGTGCACCTGCTGCAAAGGCGGCCTTCGCCAGAGCGTGACCTTGCTTGCCGGATGAACGGTTGGCGATATAGCGTACGGGGTCGATCGGTTCATGGGTCGGCCCGGAAGTGATCAAAACATGCTTGCCGGCAAGTGGCAGGTTCCCGGCCTTGGCGTCCATGTCCCGCAGCAGAACCTCTGCGGCCGCAACGATCTCAAGCGGTTCGCTCATTCGCCCGACGCCGGCCTCTCCTCTTTCAGCCATCTCGCCCGACGCAGGACCGCAAAAGGTCAAGCCACGCTGTTTCAGCGTCTTGAAATTTCGCTGGGTTGCAGCGTTCTGCCACATCTTGGGGTTCATTGCCGGAGCGATCAGAACGGGTGCATCTGTTGCCAAAAGAACTGCAGTTGCCAGGTCGTCGGCAATACCATGCGCCATTTTTGCCATGAGATCGGCAGTGGCTGGCGCAATCAGGATCATGTCGTGATCGCGGGCAAGCCGGATGTGACCAACGTCGTGTTCGTCTTCCCGGTCAAAAAGGCTGGTGAACACCTTTTCGGCTGACAGAGCTCCGACGGAGAGAGGTGTGATGAATTCCTGTGCGCCTCTTGTCATGACCGGAACGACACGCGCCCCGCGTTCTTTAAGGCGCCGGATTAGATCGAGTGACTTGTAGGCGGCTATACCACCGCTGATAATCAATACGATTTGTTTGCCGCTCAGCATCTTGACTTTCTACCCCCGACGAATGCGCGGCGTGTTCTGAACGTGTGCAGCACGCTAGAAGCCGGACCTGAAGTCCCTTGGCGCTGGCGATATCACCTGTACACCCGCACCGGTGAGCTGGAAGACGGCAAGTCCACGCTGATTGAGGCCATTGGACTGAAAGCGGAACAGCCCGTCAATACCGATGAATCCGTCGCGGTTGGTCAGAATATTCTGCTGAAAACGCTGCTGGCCTGCCGCACGCACGAGACCTGCGCACAGCGTCACACCATCATATGCAAGGCTGGCGTTGCGTGGCGGTCCGGAGCCGTAGGTCTTCTGGTATTGCTGCGCGAAAGTGGTGAAGTTCTGATCTTCAGGGCCGGCGAACCATGCGCCGGCGAGAGCTGGATTGCTTTTGATCTGGCCAACGTCCCATTGTCCGGTTCCCAGCAGTTTGATCCTGCCGAAATCAGCGCCTTGCCCAACGAGTGTCTGAACGACAGTGCTTGGTGCAGACCCTCCAGCGGGCACGAACAACGCATCGATATTGTTGAGGACCGATGTCAAGGCCGACGTCTTGGCGACCAGATCGGAGGTATCCGAGCCGTTTTGCTTGTATCGTTGGATTGTGGCGATCCGTCCCGAACCTCGGCCGACTTCCTGGCGGAATGCTGCTTCGACCACGGCACCGTAGGGGCTCTCCGGAATGAGGGCTGCATAAGAGCTTTTTCGCTGGCTGTTGGCGTATCCGATGATGCGCTTGACGTTGCCTTCAGGCAAGAAGCTCAGCAGATAGATGCCTCGTGAAGCAACGGACGTGTCGGTTGAAAACGCGATCACTGGAACGCCACTGGATCTAGCTGCCTGCGCGGCCCCTGAAACCGCGGCAGAAAACACGGGGCCGAGGATGAGTTCTGCACCTTCGGAAATGGCAGCCTGGGCAGCAGCGCGTCCTCCCGTGGCCGTTCCGCCCGTGTCTTTGACCAGCAGCTGCAGATCGGCACTTGGAAAATTCTGAAGGGCCAGAGCGGCAGCATTTTTAAAGACTGTGCCGACAGATGCGTCGGTGCTGGTACTTGCCAGCGGCAACAAAAGACCAATGCGGACTGAGCCGGACCCGATCACCTCGCCTGAGATCTGTGGCTGTGCTTCAGGTTGTATCTGATTGCCTGGATAAGATCCGAGGTTCGAGCCCACGCACCCGCCAAGCAGCATCGTGCCGGTACCGGCCAGTGCCGTTTTCAAGAATAACCGTCTGCGCTGTTGCGCGTCGTCGCCCCGCATTCCGCTTGCCATATCTGTCAATCCACCCTTTGGGAAAGACTTACGTATTCGTTTCGAACCTGTCCAGTTTTGATGGCGTTTCAACAGCATATCCATCTGATCAACGGTGGATTTGCCTTGCATCGGGTGCGATCAGGCGATAGCGCAAGGATATGAATCATTCCAGCGGCAGGACCCTTCCCCGTGCTGTCGGAAGGAAAGGACCTGCCATGGCGACAGATTTACCTGCTCCGTCCGGGGACAAAAACCGCTACAGCCTCTCCGAACACTTCTTTTCCGCCCCCAATCTGGAACCGGCGCTTTATATCGTTTCAACGCCGATCGGGAATTTGGGTGACATTACCGTCCGAGCACTGGAAACCCTGGCCGCGAGCAGCGTCATCGCTTGTGAAGACACGCGTGTTACGTCCACGCTTACTCAGAAATTCGGTTTGAAAACACCGTTGATGCCCTATCACGAGCACAACGCTGACAAACAGCGTCCCAAGATCATGGGAACATTGGAAAGCGGGAAGGCGGTGGCGCTTGTTTCCGACGCCGGAACGCCACTTGTTTCAGACCCTGGATACAGATTGGTTCGTGACGTTGTCGCTGCCGGACACAAGGTCATTCCTATCCCTGGAGCTTCCGCGCCGCTCAGTGGGCTGGTAGCCTCTGGCCTGCCAAGCGACACGGTGCTTTTTGCCGGGTTTTTACCGCAAAAGGGCGGGCCAAAATCCAGGAGACTGGAAGAACTGGCGAAGATCCCGGCGACGTTGATCTTTTTTGAGTCTCCACACCGGACCGGTGCCACATTGCAATCGATGGCAGCCTCTTTGGGACAGGGACGTGACGCTGTGGTCGCGCGCGAATTGACCAAACGCTTCGAAACATTTGAGCGCGGAACACTTGGTGAGCTTGCCGAAAGGTTTGAGGATACGGTCTTCAAGGGAGAGATTGTTATCCTTGTCGGCCCACCGGAAGCGGCACCAGAAGAAGACGCTGACGATCTGGACGCACTCTTGAGCGAAGCACTCGTTGAAATGCCGGTAAGCGCTGCTGCAAAGAAAATTGCCAAGGCGACCGGTCTTGAGCGCAGCGATGTTTACAAGCGCGCACTTGAACTAAAGGATACCGGCAACTGATGGCTTCCCCCAGCCAAAAGCGCCAAAAGAGCGAAACGGCAAAGCGGCAAAGGGCGCACAAGCGCGGATTGGCAGCCGAGACCTGGGCTGCCTGGTATTTGCGCCTGACGGGATGGCGAATCCTGAAACGTCGTTACAAGACAAAGGCAGGCGAGATCGATCTGATTGCCAAGAAACGCAAGACGGTTGCCTTCATTGAGGTCAAAGCGCGCAAGACCCGCGATGCGGCGCTGGAAGCCGTGACCCCGGCCAGCCAGAGGCGTATTGCCAAGGCAGCAAGGATTTTTGTCTCGAAACATCCCAAGGCAGGATTTTTTACACTCCGCTTCGATGTTGTCGTTGTTCGTCCGTGGGCCTTGCCGGAGCGGATTGAAAACGCGTTTGAAGCTCGGGATTGACCGACGCCCTGGCGACGCTGACCGAACGCTGTCCATCCGGTTCCGATAACCTTCATCTCGGTGGAGCGTCGTCGCAAACGAGACCCCCTCTGGACAAAGCCTTAAACCGAACGCATATCTGGACCACCCGATCTAAAATCCCTTCGCGCTGAAGCGCGCCCGCCGGAAGTTATCTCATGGCTCTGAAAGTTGCGGTCCAGATGGACCATATCTCGACCATCAATATTGCAGGGGACAGTGCTTTTGCACTGATGCTTGAGGCTCAGTCCAGGGGTCATGAGCTTTACCACTATACGCCTGAACGGCTGGCATTGCGGGGTGATGAGGTTTTCTGCGCGCTGGAACATGTCGAGGTTCGCGATCAGAAGGGAAATCACTTCACACTTGGAGAACGGCGGCGCGTCGACATGCGCGACATGGACGTTGTGCTGATGCGTCAGGACCCGCCATTTGATCTGTCTTATATTGCGGCAACGCACATTCTTGAAAAAATCCATCCTTCTACGCTGGTCGTCAATGATCCCAGGGAAGTGCGCAACGCACCTGAAAAACTGTTTGTCACCGAATTTGCGGACCTTATGCCACCGACGCTGATCACCAAGGACCGGGCGGAAATAGACCTGTTCCGCCAGGAGTATGGTGACATCGTCATGAAGCCGCTGTTTGGCCATGGGGGCGCAGCAGTATTCCGCATCACCAACGACGACCTCAACTACGGCTCCCTCTATGATTTTTTCGATGCGACATTTAGGGAGCCCTGGGTGATCCAGCAATTCCTGCCGAATGTAAAACACGGCGACAAGCGTATCCTGCTGGTCAATGGTGAATTCGCAGGAGCTGTCAATCGCGTTCCGGCGGAGGGTGATCTCAGATCCAACATGGTTCGTGGCGGTGCACCGACCGACAGTGACTTGACGGATCGCGAGCGCGAAATCTGCGCGCGTCTCGGCCCGTCCCTGCGCGAGAAAGGTCTCATTCTGGTCGGTATCGATGTTATTGACGGCTTGCTGACAGAGATCAACGTCACGGCGCCCACGGGCATCAGGGCAATCCGCAATCTTGGCGGTCCTGATGTCGCGGCCAAGGTCTGGGACGTGCTCGAAGCAAAGGTCAAATCATAGGAAAACTGCACGAGCAAAAAAAACCTCTACGCAATGCGCAGAGGTATTAGAAGTTTGTGCTTAGACAATGCAACAGAGGGCCTACTCGGCAGCCTCTGACAGTAAAACCCGTCTGAACCGGGCTTGTTCCCGAACTTTTTCGAAAAATGTCTTGAGATTGTCTCCCAAGGCTGAAGTTGTCTGAAAAAGCGTATATTTTTCAGCAGGTTATGATGTAAAATTTTTTTGCAAAAAAATCGGCAAAAAAACTGATAACCGTAAACTCGCCCCCGAGATATACCGAAAGTTGCTGTTTCAGGAAGGACTTGGTGGAGCTTTCTAAAGAAGGCCTGCATCGAAAAAGGCCGCTCTCTCGTCAGGAGAAAGCGACTTTCCAAAGCGACCGGCAAGTGGGATTACTCGGCGGCTTCGGTCTTAATCACGCCTCGGCGGATCTGATCTTCTTCGATGGACTCAAAGAGCGCGCGAAAATTACCTTCGCCGAAACCCTCGTCGCCCTTTCTCTGGATAAATTCGAAGAATATCGGACCGATTACGGTCTTTGAAAAAATCTGCAGCAGGATCTTGGTGGTCCCGCCATCGATCACCCCTTCGCCATCGATCAGAATGCCATGTTTCTTCATACGGTCGATCGGCTCTTCATGACCCTGAACGCGCTCGGAAGATCGTTCGTAATAGGTGTCGGGAGGGCCGGGCATGAATTTCAGCTCGTTTGCGGCAAGCTTGTCCGTGCTGTCGTAAATGTCGTCGGTTCCTACAGCGATGTGCTGGATGCCTTCGCCATTATATTTTTTCAGGTATTCCTCGATCTGACTGGTATCGTCCTTGGATTCGTTCAAAGGAATTCGGATCTTGCCGCAAGGGCTCGTGATCGCGCGGCTGACGAGACCCGTGATGCGGCCATCGATGTCGAAGAAATGGATCTGCTTGAAGTTGAAGAGATCACGATAGAAATCCCACCATTTGTCCATGTTGCCGCGATAGACATTGTGAGTGAGATGGTCGAGATAATAAAATCCGACACCGCCCGCTCTCGGATTTTCTTCGCCGAGCCAATCGAATTCAGCGGTATAGGCTGAGCCTGCTCCACCATATCTGTCGACAAAATAGAGGAGCGATCCGCCGATGCCGACGATTGCTGGTGCTGCCAGGACCTTGCCGTCGCCTTCATAGGGTGTCGCGCCTTTTGCAACGGCATGCTCAAAAGCCTTTTGCGCATCGACAACACGCCAGGCCATGGACGGAGCGCAAGGACCGTGCGTTTCGACAAATGACATGCCGTGACTGCCTGGCTCCGCGTTCAAGACATAGGTCACATCGCCCTGACGGTAGAGCGTGATGTTCTTGCTCTTGTGTTTTGCAACAGGGACATACCCCATCTTGCGGAACAAGGCGTCGAGCTTTTCCGGCTCTGGATGGGCAAATTCAACAAACTCGAAACCATCGGTGCCGGCAGGATTCTGGTCATTTATTTGAGCAGGTGGTGCATCATGCGGAAACGGTCCCATAAAAGAGCCTCCTCTGGAGCTTTAGTCATTAAGAGCAGGATGGAGGCAAAGATGCGCATCGTGTGTGCAAAGCACGTGATTTCGCGTAAGATGGTGCATGGTTCATGCAGAAATTTAAGGAAAGACGCATGACAGTTGCGTTGGATGGATATGATGTGAAGTTGTTGGCTGCATTGCAGGAAAATGCTGCGCTCACCAATTCCGAGTTGGGTGACGTGATCAATCTGTCTGCAAGTCAGGTTTCCCGCAGGAGAGCCAAGCTGGAAGAAGCGGGTATCATCCGTCGATACAAGGCCGCGCTCGACGCCGAGGCGCTGGGCTTGATGGTCACTGCATTTGTCGGAGTCACGCTGGGCGCTCACAGCAGGGAGAATGCCCGCCGGTTCCGCAATATGGTCAAGGCAATGCCGGAAGTGCAGGAAGCTCATACACTGACAGGTGACCAGGATTATATGCTCAAGATCGTCGTTCCGGATCTGAAAGCACTTAGCCATGTCATCAATGACGAGCTTTTGCCCCAGGAAGCTGTCCATCACGTCAGATCATCGATCGCCATGGAAACACTGAAAGACGACAATCTGTTGCCGCTTGGACGGTCTTAGGGGCTTCACAGCCCCAGGAGTTTGAAGAGATCCGACCAGAAATCCTGGCGCAGGCCAGGGAGGTCTTCGCCCGGTCGTCCTGCTCCGTCGGCAAGGCAAATATCCGAATACCCCTTTTCTGCGGACAAAAGACAGGCATCGGGCTGACAGGCACTCGCTTCAAGGACATAGAGATGTCGGCCAGCAGAAGCCTTTTGTATGAGCTGCAAACGGTCGCCGTTAGGCTCGGATACAAAGACGAAGGTCGGGAACTCAGCGCCGCGCGGTGAGCCGCGGTCCTGCACAGCGTGAATGGTTCTGTTTTCTGGACCTTGCGCGCACCCTTCGATGCGATGCGCAAAAAGCTTGTCAGTCGAGCTGATGTCTTCCTGCGCCATCATCTTGGCATAGGAGGCTTTGAGCGTTGCATCGGTGACGGACAAATAGGCATCGTAAGCACCGTCTGCAGACAGCGCGGTCGTTGTGCCACCGCTTACTGCTATCAGGGCAGAAATCACCATGACCGCAGTCCGTCGGATTGAATTATTTGGAAGCAACGAACGTCTTTCATGTCCCAATCGGATGTGAATTGGCCGGTATAAATGTGTCGCAGACTGTAGCCTAATCTTGCGCCTCCGGAAGAAAGTCCCATTTGATAGGGCAAATGTGTTTTTGCCCCGGCAGGGGCCGTTCAAAGGAGCCAATTGATGTTTGACGCAAAATCCTTGCTGGATCAGTTTCTGGGAAGCCAGGGTGGCGGTCAACCGGGGAACCAATATGGCGGCCGCGGCGGTGCTGCTGCTCAACGTGGCGGTTCAGGTGACCTCCTGTCCCAGGGCAAGGATTTTCTGTCGTCCCAAGGTGGCGGACTTGCACTTGGCGGTTTAGCCGGTCTGATGCTGGGTTCAAAAACTGGCCGGAAAATGGGCAAGAAAGCTGTGACTTATGGGGGGCTCGCCCTGGTTGCAGGCCTCGCCTACAAGGCCTATCAGGGCCATAAGGCCAATCAGCAGAATGCGCCACGTCCTCAATATCCCCAGGACGAACCCATTCCACTGGAGGCGCCGCGCGGCACCGCCTTTGATCCGGCGCAGCAGCCAGGAGGCGAAAACCAGTTCGCAGTCGCCCTTTTGACGGCCATGATCTCGGCGGCGAAAGCCGACGGACATATCGACCGGGAAGAGCAAGACAGAATTTTTGCGAAAATCGATGAAGCCGGTCTGGACAGCGAAGCGAAAGCCTTCCTCATGGATGAACTTCGCTCGCCGCTCGACCTCGACAAGGTGGTAGCAAGTGCTTCCTGTCCGGAATCTGCAGCGGAAATCTATGCAGCCTCCCGCATTGCGATTGACCCCGACCACCCGGCCGAAAAGGCCTATTTGCAAATGCTGGCAGCGCGGCTCGGTCTTGAAGCCGGCCTGGTCGACGAGATCGAACTCGCCGTGCGGGAAGCGGAACTCGCCAACTAGGCAAGCATAGCGAAAAGGGAACCGCTCTTTTGCTGGCATTTTGTATCAGTGGCCTGGCGATATTCGTCAGGCCTTTTTCATTTCAGGCAATGTGAGTTCGCCGAAACAGCTTATTCAGGGGCTGGTCCGACATATTGCGAGGCCGGCCGGATCAGTTTGCCGTATCTCTGTTGCTCAAGCACGTGGGCACACCATCCGGGTGTTCTTCCAACGGCAAAGAGAGGGGTGAACAAAGATCGATCGATGCCGACAGCGTCAAGCAAGACAGCTGTATAGAATTCGACATTGGTATCCAGTGGCCGGTCCGGCTTGGCTTTTTTGAGCGCCGCAAGGGCGGCTTCTTCGATGTCTTCCGCCAGTCCTACTTTCGGGTTTTCTTCTCCAAGAATTCGCAATCCGTCTTTCAGAACATCGGCGCGCGGATCCCGGGTTCGGTAGATTCTGTGACCAAACCCCATGAGGCGCTCCTTGCGTGCAAGGGCTGCGTCAATCCACCCGGCAGCGGCGTCCGGCGTGCCGATGGCGTCGATCATGTCAAGGACCGGGCCTGGCGCTCCACCATGAAGGGGGCCGCTTAGGGCTCCCATTGCGCCAAGCACGGCCTGTTTCAAACCCGCATCAGTTGAGCCGATCACCCTGGCGGTGAAGGTCGACGCGTTCAATCCGTGGTCCAAAATAGTCACTAGGTAGCGGTCCAGCGCGTCTATGAAGTATCTTGAAGGCGCCTCGCCTGTCAGCATGTGCAGGAGATCGGTGGCAGATCCGACCGAAAGGTCTGGTGCGATCGGTTTTGCACCTTTGGAGATCCTGTACGCTGCAGCGAGAAAGACAGGCAGCGCACCGCTGATCGCAATCGGCTCGGGGATATCGTCAGTCAGCGGCAGGGCTGCCAGGCCGAGCTGCATGTATTCGTAGACAGACAACGTTGCAGAAGCTTTCTCCAGTATTGGAACGACAGCAAATGCAGCGCGGCGCGCCCGTGCAAAATCAGTTTGAAGTGAAAAAGCTCCTGATACGTTGAGGTCTTGCCAGAGGTGTTGAACAGCAGCCTCGAATGGCATCTTGCCGGCAAGGTCCTCAATGCGGCGTCCGCGAAGAACAAGCACGCCCTTTTCACCATCAATATCACTCAGATGCGTTGTCGCGGCGACAACCCCTTCAAGACCCGCAATCGGGTCCGGCGTCATCCGGGCGGGATTTGGGGCTTCCGTCATGGGCATCTCCTTTTTGGTTCGCGCTCATGTAGAAAGAGTGTCTTGCATTGATCAATATTGATAAATACAATCAATATATGTCTAAACCTGTCTATCTATCCGCCCGTGAGGCGGCCACTGAACTGGGCGTTCAACCGGCCACGCTCTACGCTTATGTCAGCCGCGGATTGATTTCCTCAGTTGCCGGACCGGGCAAACAACGCCGCTATGACGCAGGTGACGTCAGAAGGCTCAAGGGGCGCAAGTCGGTTGAGGAAACCGCAGGATCCAGACCCTTGACAGGCGACCCGGTGCTTGAAACAGAGCTGACGCTTATCTCGGAGGATGGGCCGGTCTATCGCGGGCATCTTGCGCGTGATCTTGCACGAAACTCGACACTGGAGACCGTCGCCACATTGTTGTGGAACTCCGAAGAGGATCCTTTTGCGGAAGAGGCTCCGGCAGACCTCCCGGACCTTCCCGATGGACTGGGACCTTTGGACCGATTGATGATGGCGCTGGCTTCCTGGCCCCTGCAGGACAAGGCAGCCTTCACCCAGGCTCCGAAGCTTCTGAAGATCAAGGGTGCCGCCCTGCTTCGCTTCGGTGTTGCCGCATTGCTGGATACCAAACCAAGTGCCCAACCCATTCATACGCAAATTGCCGAGTGTTTCGGAGCGTCGTCGAATGCAAAGAACGCAATTCGCTCGGCATTGGTGCTCAGTGCTGATCACGAATTGAACACAAGCGCTTTTGCCGCGCGGTGTGCAGCATCAACGAGAGCACCGCTGCACGCGGCATTGCTATCGGGTCTTGGTGCTTTCACGGGACCTCGTCACGGCGCCGCCTCCGATCGCACGAGTGCATGGCTGTCAGAGATAGGGCCGGAAAGCGATATTGAAAGCGCGCTCTCTGATCGGCTCAGCCGTGGGGAGCAATTGCCCGGTTTCGGTCATTCCATCTACGGCGACAAGGACCCGCGTGCAGACTGCCTGCTGGATTTGCTGTGTCAGAGTGAACCTGGACACCCGTTTGTGGACCGTTTGCCCGGCCTGATAGCGTCGGCTCGGGACCTTTACGGCCTTGCGCCGAATGTCGATTTCTCTCTCGCTGCAATCCAGAAGACCTATGACCTGCCGAGAGAAGCCGGCAAGATCATGTTCTGTGCCGCCCGCATTACCGGTTGGATTGCCCACGCGCTGGAACAATATGCGTCCCATGAGCAAATCCGTCCCCGGGCAGCTTATGTCGGTGTGAGGCCTGAATAACGGTGTCTGAAATGTAACTTCTGCTTCCGACTTGAATCCCGAGGGCTCAGCCCTTAGCTTGCAGGGAGCGCCATCGTCGGCGTGCAACGGAGTCTTTATGTCAGAGCTTGCGTGAGCAGGCTCTCTGGAGTTCAGAGAGCCTCAAATACATGAAACGGTGCCCTTTTGGGCGCTCGATGACGTGTGTTTAAATCACGAGACCTCAAATGACACGAAACTATTCGGACTTCTTTCCCTCCGGCCCAAAAACCGGTGGGTCCGATCAGCCCATTTCATCGCTTCAGAAACTTGGCTGGCAATCTCAATTCGCTCAGCAACTTAGTGCTGATGACCTGACCAGGACACCACCTGTCCGGGTCGTCGAAGTACACCGCAACGGTTTGCATGTTCTCGGAGACCGAACGGATCAAACGATCCCGCCGCGACCTGACGTGACAGTTGGGGACTGGCTGCTTCTTGATCATATTCACTTGGCTTCAAGTCGACTTCTGGAGCGCAAGAGCCTGCTGAAGCGCCGTGCGCCTGGAACGGATCGCCAAATCCAGCTGATCGCCGCCAACATCGACACGGCATTCATTGTGTCGTCCTGCAATCAGGACTTCAATATTGCGCGGCTCGAACGCTACATAGCACTTTGCTTTGAAGCTGAAATTGAGCCCGTCGTTGTATTGACCAAATCCGACCTTGTTGCGGATCCTGCCGACTTTGTCCGGCAAGCCGAACGCGTCTCCGCTCTGGTCCCTGTCGTGACCCTGGATGCACGCGGCGATGAGCCGATTGCAAAGCTGGCCGACTGGTGCAAGGCCGGCCGGACGGTCGCGTTTCTGGGATCGTCGGGTGTCGGCAAATCGACGTTGACCAACGCCTTGTCCGGGTCCGATGCGATCGAGACACGAGCCATCCGCGAAGATGATGCAAAGGGGCGCCACACGACGACCCGCCGGCAATTGCATCTGGTTCCAGGCGGTTGCCTTGTTCTGGATACGCCTGGCATGCGCGAGCTGCAGCTTGCAGATGTTGCTGCCGGCATTGATGAACTCTTCTCGGATCTGAACGAACTGGCTGCATCCTGCCGCTTTCGGGATTGTCTTCATCAGACGGAGCCCGGTTGCGCTGTCCAGACGGCCATTTTGCAAGGACAACTCGACGCTTCCAGGCTTCAACGGTGGCGGAAGCTAAAGTCTGAAGAGGCCTTCAATTCGTCCAGCCTGGCCGAGCGCAGATCGAAAGACAAAACATTCGGCAAAATGGTTCGACGGATCATGAAGGATAAGGGCACTCGAAACTGGGGCGACACCTAGCTACCGGCTGTTGCTCGGCAACCACTAAGGCCCGGCACTCTTTGCGGTTTCGCACAAGAGCGCCGGGTCTTATTGGTTTAAGCGCTGGTATTCGCGTCATCGCGCAGTTCAGATAGGTTCTCAGACAATCGAACCATTCCGGGAGCGCGGCATGACGGAAATCCTCAGCCACATTACCAACATCATGCTTCCGGTCATGCTGTGTGTGTTGCTTGGCTATACACTCGCCATCGTCAAAGCACCGTTTGACACAAAGCTGTTCGGCAGCTTGGTGTCAAATGTCGGCTATCCCGCTCTTGTCCTGTCACATCTTGCAAAGGAGCACGTGGAGGTCGGAACCTTTTTAACGGTTGTGATCGCCGCTGTCGGGATGATCCTGATATTTGGCTGCGCCGGGTTTGTGCTTTTGAAGCTCCTGAAAATCCCGATCAAGGCATATTTGGCGCCGATGATGCTCACCAATGTGGGCAATATTGGTTTGCCGGTCTCGACACTTGCATTTGGAGCGGAAGGTGCCGCGGTTGCAATCGGGTTCATCGTCGTGGTTTTGACTGCAATTTTCACGATTGGCGTTGCACTGCCCATGGGGCGGCCCAACTTTGCGGCGTTGGCGCGTCAACCGGTCATCTATGCGGTGATCATTGCTTTGGCGATGATGGCCAGTGGGACCAGGTTTCCTCAGCCCCTGGATCAAAGCCTCGATATTCTGGCAGGACTTGCCATCCCTATCATGCTCTTAACGCTCGGTTTCAGCCTGGCAACACTCAAGTTGGGCAATTTGTCCCGAGCGGTTCTTTTGTCGGTACTGCATGTCGGAATAGCAGCTATCGCGGCCTTCGTGTTGACGCGTGTACTGACGCTCGATTCCAAGGTCGAGAATGTCATTGTCCTGCTTTGTTTCATGCCGCCATCAGTCGCAACCTATCTGGCCGTCTCACAATATCAGAGTGAGGAAGCTTCCGGTGTTGCCGGCTTCATTTTTGTTTCCACGCTCTTGACGCTGGTCACCCTGCCGCTTGTACTCACCTACGGCACAAAACTCTGAACGGCCGCATCAAAGCCGGTAGATCATGTGCACGATGTGCTTGTCGCCGCGCTGTTCCTCGTGTGTTTCAACGAAACCGGCACGCAGGTACCAATCCCTGTTCTCCACCATGAGGATATTCGTATAGAGGCGGATTTCCGGCACGGAGGCTTCCTTGGCACGTTTCAGCGCCCAGTCCAGCATCTTTCTGCCGTAGCCGCTGCCCTGGCAGTCAGGATCAACGGCCACGCTTTCAAGCAGAAGATGGTCGGGATGCCAGATAAGCACCAGGCTCGCAACAATGGCGTCATCGTCCCGGAGAACCCAAACCTCGTGCTCCCGGATCATCGCACTGTAGTCAGCAGACATCGGCACGGGAATGGCGTTCATGACGGGCACATAGTGCTCAAACGCTTTACGCGCCAAGTTGCTGATCTCCGGGCCGTCGCCTGAAGCCGCACGCGTTGGTGCGCCTGCAGACGAGTGTTTCAGAGATACCGTCAAGGACGGGCTTTCATGAAGGATTCAAAGTCAACCGTACTGTCGGCGACGCCGTCCGCGCGATCAAAACTGCCGAATGAACCTCCGTCTTTCATGTCTTCGGCGGCGGCGATGAAGGCACCATAGGCAATGCGTGCAAGACCTGCGCCGATTGAAACGCGGGTAACACCGAGATCGCCAAGTTCCTTGCGCGTCAAATGAAAGTTCTTCCGCCCGGCGAGAATGTTGAGCGGCGCATCAACCTTGGACAGAACATGCACGATCTGGTCCTTGTCCTTCAGCTGGGGTGCATAAACACAATCAGCCCCGGCTTCGACGAAGGCGTTTAACCTCTTGATCGTTTCTTCCAGTTCGTAGTCCGTCTTGACCGGACCTTCGCTGCGCGCGGTCAGAACAAAGTCTGGAGCGATCGCATTTTTCGCATCAACTGCCGCCTTGATGCGCTCCACCGCGAGTTCGAGAGAATAATAGGGGTTTTGTGGATCAGTCGTGTAGTCCTCTATCGAGCAGCCTGCGAGGCCGACCTCCATGGCTCCTTTCACAGTCTCCACGACCGCTTCGGGGGCATCGCCGAAGCCGTTTTCAAGATCGCCGTTCACCGGAACACCACAGGCTCCGATTATGTCCGCAGCATGTGCCAGCGCAGCGTCCCTGCTGATCAGTCCTTCGGCATCGCGCACACCCTGTGTCCAGGCATAGCCGGCACTCGAGGTGGCCATCGCATCAAAACGCAGGCCGTCGAGGATCCGGGCAGAGCCGATATCAAAAGGGTTTGGCATGAGGAAGGCTCGCCCTTTTTCATGCAGCGCCTTAAAGGCGGCGCGGCGGCTGGCTGCAGTTGGCATGACGCAATACTCCCTATGATAGCAGCAGATTACACTAGTAACCTGTGGTTTCAAATGACGTTCTGTTTCTTTATGCGGGTGAGGCGCGCTCCGTGTAAGATCCAGTTTAGCCTGAAAATGGGCGCCAATTGGAGTGTCGGCCAAGGATTTGAATGTGCCAAACCGTTGCTAGGGTCCTTGATTACTGCTGCCTGGAGGCTGTTTTCGAATATCTCCACAAGCAGTGCGCTGGACAAAAACACAAAAAATCGTCCTGAAAAACCTCACCAAGAGCTCGTCAGGACGATAGAAATTCGAAACTCGATCGCTGGTGCCTACGCTTGTGCGCGGGTCACTTTGGCTGCGAAGCAACCGCGTCCTGCATAGTGCAGGTGAAGATAGTCGACATCGGGGTTTTCAAAAAAGGAAGCTATCAGGGTTTCGACTTCCGCTCCCTTCACAACGTCTGCATCGACTATCTCATGCTGCCTGTTGAAGGCACGAACAGACAGAAATCGGGAAACGATGGATTGGGGAATGACATCGGTTTCCGGCTCGGCTTCACGGGCACCCTCTTTGACGAAGATTGCGTGACGCGACCTATAGGGAGTATCGCCGGGCTGGTGTTCGAAATTGAGCAGGAAAACCCGTTCTCCTGCTGCAACATCGGTGAGCGATACGCGGCATGGAAAGGCGCCATCGGAAATGAGCACCTGGACATTCTTTTCGGCCAATTGGGCATCTGAGAGGCCAAAAAGGTGTGAGAACTCGTTTGCTGGAAGCGGATGTATCTGAAACATGGTGGGCTCCTCGGTTGTTTGAAACAACATTAGGAGCAGGCTTTTCCAGAAACGACCCGATTTGCGAGCAGTCCGTCAGATGCTGAGACCGACATTGGCGTGCACCTCTTTCTGGCGATGCCAGCCAACCAACAGAACCATCCCGATGATCATGAGATACGGCAGAAAAAAACGTGTCTCAAAATGTGGAAACACGAGGTACTTGGCGCAGATCGATGCAAATACAGCATAAAGCAGAACGCATTCCCGATCACGAAGTCCAGACGGCGTGATGCACTTGGCGAAAAACAGCACCTCGGCAAAAAGCAGCGCAAGCCAAGTTTGGCTCATCAACGACCTGACTGTCGAACGCACCAGCATCTGCACATATGTGACGGGAGAAAATGGTGGGTCGAACCCTTCAAGCGTTGGAACATATTCCACGTGGGTGAACCACATATGGACCCACCAGCCAGGGTGATCGGATGCCCGCGTCAGCCAGTAGTAAATACTGAAGCAGACAACGAAACAGCTCGTCATGGTCCATCGTCCATGACCATAGATGGCTGCAAAGACGAAAAACACGCCAATGAATGCCAGATGATCGGGTCGGATCAAAAAGGCTGCGACAAGGCACGCGCCAGAGGCAATATCTAGCCGTTCCAGATAGAGGAACGCGGCGGCGAGCAAAAAGACCGTGGCATAGAGATCTGGCGAGATCAGCTGGGCCGCGCCGCCGAAATCGGAAACAATCAACAAGGCAACAACAACCGGCCCATACATCAGCGTACCGGTCCGGGCGAGCCAAATCATCAGGACAGCTCCAACCGCAACGGCAGAAAGGAGCGAAACAAGGCGCAGCGCCTTCACAGGATCCATGAAACCGCTTAGCAATTTTGCCGTTTCAACATAAAGGATCTTCAGGCGATAGAAGCTGAGCATCGTCCCGAAAGCGTCCGGATCTTCAGCCTGACGGATCCGATAAGGCCTGTCCTGTGTCAGCGTGAGGTATTCACCCTCCGCAAGGTTATCCTTCACGAACCCGTATGTTTGCCTATGCAGGTCGTCTTTGTCTTCCGCCGAGGGTTCGAGAACGACCGCGGTATAGGCGAACATATCCCAGTTGGAGAGAGGAAAGACATGCACCACTGCGGCTGTCATCAGGATGAAAAGACCGAGCAACCCGGCCCCAATCCAGGATTTGAGCGGACGGTACAGTGCGCAAATTGTCCTGAAAACGAATAAGAATGCGTTTTCCAGATTGCGTTGAACCTGATTGGACACTTGCAAAAACCCCGGAGCCGATGAAGCTTCATTTTATTGGCAGAGGCGTAAGAATTGCGTAAACGAGGGTCAGCTTGACCGTCTGGACATGCCAACTGAGGCTGGCGCGGTCTCGTGAAAGCCGAATTGCTGATAAAGCTTGTTGGCAGGTACGTCGGCGATCAGGCTGACATAGGTTGTTGGCGGAAGTTCGCTTTCAATGAATTCGGTCAGGGCTGCCATGATACGCTTTCCAAGCCCGCGGCCCTGGTACCCGGGCAGCACGACAATATCGGTCACTTGAACGAAACAGCCGCCGTCGCCGATCAGGCGGCCCATGCCAATTGGTGTTCCCTCGTCCAGCAATAGAACGGAGAAAAGACTGTTCCTCAGTCCGATTTCGGCGGCCTTCCGGTCATACCCGCTCAGTCCGCCGTTCGCGCGCAACTCTAAATAAGTATCGACATCAGGAACCTGCGAAACCAGTTCGATTGTCATATGTCATTCCCTTCGCATTCGGCAGAAGGTACCGAATGACCTGTTCTTTCACCACACTCGGTTGAGAGCGTATTGGTTGATGCTCTCATCTTTTCAGGCTGAAGCAAGCAAAAGCAATCGCGTGAACAACCACGCATCGCCTGAATTAGAAACGCTCCAGCCTATTGATGCGTTTTGGGATGGTGCATAAATGCTGGTGAATTGTGAAATCGAAAAAGTGGTGACTGCTTGCTGCACATCCTAAAAGCACTCGTACTGACAATCTTGCTGGTTGTTCCTGCTCGGGCCGATCAGCCACTCACCGTTTTTGCGGCAGCCAGCATGCGCGAAGCGATGGAAGAAATCGGTACCACCTTCGCTGAAGAAAGCGGAACGGATGTTCTCTTCTCCTTTGCAGGAACCGGAACACTTGCACGCCAGATAGAAGCGGGAGCACCTGCCGATGTGTTCGTATCTGCAGATGCTGAATGGATGGACTACGTCCTTGAACGGCAGGCCGTCCTGACGGGTTCCGTCCGTGAAATCGCATCCAATCGGCTTGTGCTGTTGGCACCGGCGGGCAGCGCGCGATTGCAACCTGGCGCTTCCGATCTGCCGGAGCGGCTGGAGGATGAGCGTCTGGCAATTGCCGATCCGGAAACTGTCCCGGCAGGCCGATATGGAAAGGCAGCTCTTCAAGCGCTCGGGCTCTGGGATACTGTCTCATCACAACTGGCGCCAATGGATAATGTGCGTGTCGTGCTTGCCGCGGTGGCGCGCGGTGACGTTCCCTTTGGCCTTGTTTACCGGACAGATGCAGTAGTCGCGTCCGATGCGCTGGTTGTTTACGAGTTCCCTGACGACGGTCATCCGAGGATCCGGTATCTGGCTGCGCAAACAGCAAATGGGTCACATGTGGACGCAGACCGTTTTCTTCAATTCCTTAAAGGGCCTGTCGCTCAAGAGATCTTGCACTCGTCGGGGTTTCTAACCGATAAGGAAGGCTAGGTTGCGGATCGGGCGCAGCCATGGGATCCAACAGACTGGGCGCACGTGGATTTTTTCGATCTTCAACCGGCCGAATGGCAGGCTCTGATCCTGACCCTCAAGGTGGCAAGCGTTGCCCTCGCATTTGCGCTTCCGATAGCCATTCTTGTTGCCTATCTGCTGGCGCGTTTTCGGTTCCCCGGCCACGGTATCGTCAACGCTCTTGTGCATCTGCCCCTTGTTCTACCACCTGTAGTCACGGGTTATGTGCTCCTTCTGGCATTCGGCAAAAAGGGACCGATCGGGTCATTTCTCGACAACACTTTTGGCGTCAGCTTTGCGTTTAACTGGACCGGCGCGGCACTTGCTGCAGGCGTCATGGCGTTTCCATTGATGGTGCGCCCAATCCGCCTCTCCTTCGAGGCCGTTGATCCAAAGCTGGAAGATGCGGCAAAATCTCTTGGAGCACGCCGGTTCACTGCTTTCTTGACCATTTCGCTACCGCTTGCCCTGCCCGGAATTCTCGGAGGTGCGATTTTGGGGTTCGCCAAGGCGATGGGGGAATTTGGAGCCACTATCACTTTCGTCTCCAACATTCCTGGCGAAACCCGAACATTGGCCTTGGCGCTTTATACGGCAACACAGACACCCAGTGGCGACATCGCCGCCTTCCGGCTGACGTTGATTGCTGCCTTTGTGGCATTTGCTGCGCTGATTGCTTCCGAATTGTTGGCGCGCCGTTTGCGCAACAGGATAGGGGGTGCTGATGCTTAGCGTCGATATCTCCGGCAAACTCGGTGAGATGGACCTGAATGCCAGCTTTGAAAGTGTCGGCGGAGTGACGTCGTTGTTCGGCCAGTCGGGCGCGGGAAAGACGACACTCACCAACATGATTGCAGGCCTCATCAAGCCGGAAAAAGGGCGTATTTCCGTCAACGGCACGGTGGTCTTCGATTCGTCAAACGGTGTCGATTTGCCGGTTCAAAAGAGGCGGATCGGCCATGTATTTCAGGATGCTCGCCTGTTTCCGCATCTCAGTGTCAAGTCGAACCTCACCTATGCGCGTTGGGCTGGAAGACGGGTTCCCAGCAGGGATTTCGGCGAAGTTGTTGAACTTCTGGGCCTTCAAAACCTTCTTGAACGCAAGCCGGCTACGTTGTCCGGCGGCGAAAGACAAAGGGTGGCGATTGGGCGTGCTCTTCTATCCGATCCACGGCTGCTGATCATGGACGAGCCTCTGGCCAATCTCGATCAGGCCCGGCGCAACGATATTCTGCCTTATCTTGATCGCTTGTGCGTGGAAGCAGGATTGCCGATCCTTTATGTCAGCCACTCGATTGAGGAAGTCGCGCGATTGTCCAACACGCTGGTGATCTTGTCCGATGGACAAACGCCAGCCTACGGACCGGTTGCCGAAATGCTGACGCGAACAGACCTTGGTCGGGCGACCGGTCGCCACGAGGCCGGCGCGCTTATTGAAGGAACAATCGCAGGCATTGACCACGAGTGGGGCCTTTGCCTTGTTGATATCGGATCCGCGGTTCTTCAGATCCCCGGAAAGGTCGGTGACATCGGCGATGCCGTACGCTTGCGCATAAGGGCCCGGGATGTCGCACTGGCGCTATCTCCACCCAAAGGGTTGTCGATCCGCAATTGCTTCGAGGCGACCATCAGCAGCATTTCGGAAGAAACCGGTCCCTATGCGGAAATTCTGTGTTCTGTGAGCGGACAAACTTTGCGCGCGCGCATTACCAGAGCATCAGTTGCTGATCTCGGGCTTTCAGCAGGCAAAAGAGTGAGTGTTCTCATCAAGAGTGTGGCCATCGACCGGAGGCAAAGAGCGCCTGCTCTTGTAAGCCAGGCCGAATTAACGCTCTAGACGATGTAACGTGACGAGTGCTTCCTTTGGCAGACTTTCGGCTTCGGGATCCTTGGCTATACTGGTCGAATGATAAGCAGTACCAAGCGTCCGGCTTCAAAAAAGCTGAAATTTGCGATCGGGGCCATCATGGTCGTCGCCACGCTTGTCCTGATTTGGTTAACCGGGCTCGCGAGCCTGCGTATCACCCTTGCAGAACAGGAAACCCGAGCAGAAGCCAATCTGGCTGTGCAGTCCGCCGTTCTGGAACGGCTTCTCGACAAGTTCCGCCTCTTGTCCCCCTTGCTTGCGCGTGGTCCAGATGTCGCGCAGTTGCTACTGGAAAAGCACGACAACGCAGATCCGGGTATTGCCGCCATAGCCGCTGGCATGTCGGGAGCCGAGGAAGTGTGGATCATGGATCCGCAAGGCAAGGTATCCGTTTCCAGCAGGAGCGGTGTTCCGGCTGGCGCTATCGGTGGCAGCGAAACCATTCAGATGGCTTTTGAACAGGCGCGGCAGGGGCAACTCGGTCGTCAATTGATCCCGGGAACTCCCATATCACCGTCCAATTATGTCTTCGCATCTCCATTGCGCAGGAACAATGTGCTGGTTGGCGTATTGGCGGTCAGGGTCAGTCTGGACGATGTCGAACAGGCCTGGGCCCTCAGCAAGGATCCGATTGTCGCCATTAACAGCTCAGGCAAAGT
Source organism: uncultured Roseibium sp. (assembly GCF_947499295.1). Classification (GTDB taxonomy): domain Bacteria; phylum Pseudomonadota; class Alphaproteobacteria; order Rhizobiales; family Stappiaceae; genus Roseibium. The sequence goes on along the minus strand of NZ_CANMNP010000016.1, from coordinate 31,829 downwards.
CGTTGTTACAAATGTGTCCTTTTGGCGAGGGAAACAGTTCGACGATATCGACCCTGGATCTGACATTGCAGACCTGACATTGCCAGGACGGCTCGAGTTGCTTCTGCCGGCGGCTCGAAATGCGGGTTTGCACATGCAGCTTGCCGAAGACCTGCCCGTTCTGGGCTGGGAAGTCAGAACGCTGGTAAACATCAAGGATGCCAGGCAAAGAGCCGGTTGGGCGATGCTGGTCGCCCTGCTTGTATGCGTAATCGCGGCCGGTGGTATCTGGGTATTGATCGCAAGACGCGAAGCCTTCATGCGTCAGACGCGCAGGAACAGGGCCTCGGCCCTTCGTCTGGAACGCCGGGTCCAGAGCCGTACGGCCGATTTGCGCAAGACGAACGTACTGCTGGAACAGGAAGTTCGGGAACGTGAGCAGGCAGAAGCCAATCTGCGCCAGACTCAGGCGGAACTGGTCCAGGCAGCCAAACTGGCGACGCTCGGACGCATGTCGGCGGCCTTGAGCCACGAATACAATCAACCGCTCGCCGCCATTCGTTCTGATGCCGAAATTGCCGGCATGCTGATTGATCGGAACCGGGCTGATGAGGCCAAAACCAACCTTTCCAGGATTGGCGGCATGGTGGCGCGGATGGCCGAAATTGCGAAAACACTGAAAGGCTTCACCCGCAAATCGGGGACAGACATCAAGCCTGTTTCGTTGCGCCAGGTGATCGATGAGGCCACGTTGCTTCTTCAACCGCAGATCAAGCAGAAAGAAGTACGGCTTGATCTCGCCCTGCCCGAACAGGACATCATCGTGAAGGGGGGGCGCATTCGGCTTGAACAAGTGGTGATCAATCTGCTCTCCAATGCTGTGGACGCTGTTGGAACAAGTCCGGTACCCAACGTAAAACTCTCGTTGCACCGTCAGGGTACTGAAGCTGTGTTGACTGTGTCTGACAATGGACCGGGAATAGATGGCGAGGTGTTGCCGCAGATATTCGATCCTTTCTTCACTACGAAGGAAGTCGGGGCCGGGCTCGGTTTGGGCTTGTCGATCGCCTACAAGATCGTTCATGACTTCTCGGGCTCGCTGAAAGCGTCAAATCTCGACGATGGCGGCGCGGTGTTCACAATGCGATTGCCGGTGGCGGACGAAACTGTCCTCGCGGCTGAATAGGAAGATGCCATCTTATGGATCACGCCACCGTTTTGCTGGTTGATGATGAAGAGGATCTGCGCAGATCTCTTGGTCAGGGCTTGGAACTGTCCGGTCAGGATGTGTTCGCGACGGGTGTTGCGGAAGACGCACTTGAGCGGATCAGCCGGGATTTTTACGGTGTGCTGATCACGGATATTCGAATGCCTGGGACGGACGGTTTCCAGGTTATGAAACAGGCCTTCGAAATTGATCCCGCGCTGCCTGTCGTGCTGATAACGGGACATGGCGATGTTCCGCTTGCGGTCGAGGCGATGCGGGCGGGAGCCTATGACTTTCTGGAAAAGCCCTTTTCCGTTTCTCACCTGGCTTCGGTCGTCGAACGCGCGCTCGACAGGCGTCGCCTGGTTCTGGAAAACCGTAAACTCAGAGAAGAGCTTGCAGACCGGACTGGTCTGGAAAGCCGTCTGGTTGGCCGGACACCGGCTATGGAGTTGTTGCGCCGAAACGTTACGGCGCTTGCGACTACGGATGCGGATGTGTTGATCCTTGGTGAAACAGGTTCGGGAAAAGAAGTTGTTTCAAGAGCCCTGCATGATGAAGGGCCGCGCAAGGACAAGCCGTTTGTCGCGCTCAATTGCGGCGCATTGCCCGCGGAAATCATAGAATCGGAGCTCTTCGGTCACGAAAAGGGCGCTTTCACAGGCGCCAGCGGGCAACGCATCGGAAAGCTGGAACATGCCCACGGCGGCACGGTTTTCCTGGATGAAATTGAATCGATGCCTCTGGAGCTTCAGGTGAAACTCTTGCGTGTCATCGAAAACAGGACGATCGAGCGGCTTGGCTCCAACAAGCCGATTGAACTCGACGTGCGTTTCATCGCGGCAACCAAAGAGGATCTGGAGGCGGCGGGCAAGGAAGGGCGTTTCCGTCTTGATCTATTTTACCGGTTGAATGTCGTCAACGTCGCGATCCCGCCCTTGCGCGACCGGCCGGAAGATATTCCGCTGCTCTTTCGTCACCTGACTGTCGAAGCCAGAGCAAGGTATCGACGGGAAATTCCGGATATCGGCGATGATTATCTGGCAGGGCTGATGGCACGGGACTGGCCTGGAAATGTGCGTGAATTACGCAATGTTGCAGATAGGTTCGTTCTGGGGCTGGAGCAGATGCCTGAACCGCAGTCTGGAAGTGGCGCTTCCCTTTTTGAACAGGTGGCCAGCTATGAGCGGACCCTGATCGCTGCGGAGCTCAAACGCAATGATGGGGCCATCAAGCCGACCTACGAAAACCTGGGCCTGTCCCGCAAGGCGCTCTATGAAAAGATGCGAAAATACGAGCTAGGAAAAGACGAAGTGCTGTCGGCCTAGTTCAACAATCAGGGAACTTCCAAGGCTCCCGAATTTTACGAACCTGCAGCATTTTGAGAAATTTCCGTTTGCGGTGTCACAAACGCAGTCGCTTGATCGTCATCAGTGTGTAGTCCCAACAAAATTGCATGGAAGACACTTATGACCAACGTTACTCCCGTCAATCACCACCAGAACATCCCCGCAGTCGCAAAGAGCTTCATAGCCGCCAGCGGTGAAATCGGAAATGCCGACTTGGCTCCCAAACTGCGCCATCTGGTTGACTTGCGGGCCTCCCAGATGAATCAGTGCGCATTCTGCGTCAAGATGCATACTGAAGAAGCATTGGCAGATGGAGAAAGCCAGGAGCGGTTGCAAAGGCTTGTTGTCTGGCGTCACGTCGACGACTTCACGCCGGCTGAAAAAGCGGCCTTTGCCTGGACGGAAGCCCTGACCGATTTAAGCCCGGACACCGACTATGGCCGCTTGCGCGCCGATTTGCGCAATCACTTCGAAGATGCCCAGATCAGCGCAATCACGGCGGCCATTGCCATGATAAACCTCTGGAACCGTGTTCAGGTCTCAAACCACTGACATGAGACAGGCATCGGACATGGACGTGTTTGAAACTGCCCGCCCGCGCCTGCTTGGGCTGGCTTATCGCATGCTCGGCTCCATGGCCGATGCCGAAGACGCCGTCCAGGACACGTTCTTGAGTTGGCAGCAATTGGACAAGGCATCGGTGGCCAACGCGGATGCCTACCTGACGACAATCTGCACCAATCGCTGTCTCGACAGTTTGAAGGCGGCCCACCGGAAGCGGCTCGATTATGTTGGTCCGTGGATACCGGAGCCACTCCAGCTTGCCGGAGACACCGACCCGGAGGCAGATCTGAACCGGGCGCAGTCATTGACGACTGCCTTCCTGTTGCTTTTGGAACGGCTCAGTCCGAAAGAGCGCGCTGCGTATCTATTGCGGGAAGTCTTTGGCGCCCCTTATGAGGACGTCGCCGAAACATTGAACCTCAGCGTGTCATCCTGCCGACAACTGGTGTCTCGCGCTGCCAAACATATCAAAGAACCGGCCTCGCGCTTTGTTCCGCCCCCGGACCATCAAAAACGCATGTTGTCGGCTTTCCTGGAAGCGCTCGAAAGCGGGTCAACGGAACAGCTCAGCGGCCTGCTTTCAGAAACGGTTCGGTTTCAGTCAGATGGTGGCGGCAAGACAACCGCGTTGGGCCGTGTCCTTGAGGGGCGCGGAGACGTGGCCAAATATGTGGCGCTTATCCTTCGGCGTTTGTGGGGAGGCGCTCCTGTTTTGCCTTGCAGCATCAACGGACTAAGCGGCATTGTGGTGCTGGAGAATATGCGTGTCGTGACTGCACTGACACTAAGCTACAACGGGGATGGACGGATCGACGGCATCTTTGTTATCCGCAATCCGGAGAAGCTGAAAGCCCTGGCAACTCCTCTTCATCACGATCCGAACAGCGGCGGGCTTTGGCAATAAGGCGATTTGGTGAGATAAATGTGTCGAAATCGACACATTCGCGAAAGTGTCTGTGTCGCAACCGACCCACATTTGAGAGTATTACTCCAAGACAGGTGTTCTTTACGCATTTGGAAATTGCAGAAATCAGTGTTTTTTCGACCTTTGATGCGATTTGGCACGGGCTTTGCCATGAGACTCGCGACCAGCCCCGGTGCTGTCCGGCCGATCAACCGGCTGCCATATTGAAATGTCTGGGAGGACATCAGATGAAAAAGTTTGTGATCGCCGCTGCTGCAGCAGCTTCTTTTGCCATGACATCTGCGGCTCACGCAGCCGACGAGTGCGGCGACGGCGAAGTTGTCATCAAATTCAGCCACGTCGTTTCTGCACAGGGTCACCCGAAAGGTGAGATGGCGACTGCGCTCGCTGACAGGATCAACACGGAAATGGACGGCAAGGCCTGCATGCAGGTATTTCCGTCCTCTCAGCTGTTTGACGACAACAAGGTGATGGATGCCTTGCTTCTGGGTGACGTGCAGCTTGCGGCACCGTCTTTGTCCAAGTTTGAATCCTACACCCTGAAATACCGCGTGTTCGATCTGCCGTTCCTGTTCAGCAACATGGATGCCGTCACCTCCTTCACCAAAGGCGACAAGGGTCAGGAACTGCTCGGAGCAATGTCCGACTATGGATTTGTAGGCCTCGGTTATGTCTTCAACGGCCTGAAGCAGTTTTCCGCAAACAAGCCACTGCTGGTCCCGAGCGACGCCAAAGGTCTCAAGTTCCGCGTTCAGACATCTGACGTGGCCGTAGCCATGATCGAAGCCATGGGTGCCAACGCTCAGAAGCTCGCCTTCAAGGAAGTTTATGGAGCCCTGCAGACCGGCGTTGTGGATGGACAGGAAAACACCTGGTCCAACATCTATACCAAGAAGTTCTTTGAAGTTCAGGACGGCACCACGGAAACCAACCACCAGCTTCTGACCTATCTGGCCGTCACGTCTCAGGAGTGGCTCGACAGCCTGGAAGCAGACACACGTGACCAGTTCCTCACAATCTTCAACGAGGTCTCCGACGAGTACAACGCACGTGCTGCAGAGATCAACGAGGCAAACAAGCAGAAGATCATCGAAAACGGTGGTGTTGTTCGCCAGCTGACACCTGAGCAGCGCGACGAATGGGTCAACACCATGAAGCCTGTCTGGGACAAGTTCCGCGACGACATCGGCCAGGACGTCATCGACGCTGCCGTGTCTTCCAACAAGGCAAGCTAAGACCATCGGGTCTGAATGGATGGGTCCGCACTGCGGACCCATCCTCCAATACAAAATCATTCAATTCATCTTGCTGCGCCCTATGAGGTGCGAAGCCGGGGCGAAAGCGCGCCGGCAATGGGGAGGCTTTCATGTCCCGTGTCGGACGGTTCGTCGATTCCTTGGAGGAAAACATCATCGCCTTGATATTGGCGTTGATGACCATTGTAACCTTCACTCAGGTGGTGGCCCGTTACGGGTTCAACTCCGGCTGGGGCGGTGCGCTGGAATTCACCCGTGTCCTTTTTGCCTGGCTGATCCTGTTCGGCATGAGCTATGGCATCAAGATCGGTGCGCATCTGGGCGTTGACGCGGTGATCAATCTTCTGCCGAAACCCATGTTCCGGCTGGCTGCCCTGCTTGGTGCCGCCCTCACCGTTCTGTACGCGATACTCCTCTTTGATGCGACCTGGTTCGGCGCAATACTTGGCCTGGAAAACAAGGGTTCCTCAGGTGGCGCCTACGCGTACGTTGCCAAGTTCTACAAGCTTCCAATCGGTATGGAGGACCTGAAATGGCCGGTCTTCATCCAGGAGTGGTTCGACGTCAAGGAACGCGTTCCACGCTGGATCCCGTACATCATTCTGCCTGTTGGCCTCCTGTTGCTGGCCTTCCGTGCCGCGCAGGCCTTTGTGCTCATTCTCATGGGTAAAAAAGACGCCATCATCGCTGCGCATGAAGCAGAAGAACTGGTGGCAGAAAACAAAGACGTCTTGAAGGATTAAGGCCCGATGGAAACTGCATTTCTCTTCATATTCGTCTTCGGCTTCCTGTTTCTGGGTGTGCCGATTGCCGTTTCGCTCGGCCTGTCCGCCGTTCTTTACATCGCCTTGTTCAGCCATGATTCCATGAGCTCCGTGGCGGTACAGCTCTTCAACGCCTCGCAAAACTTCACACTTCTGGCCATTCCGTTCTTCATTCTGGCATCCAGCTTCATGTCGACTGGCGGTGTCGCCCGCAGAATCATCCGCTTTTCAATCGCGACAGTCGGCTCCATTCGGGGCGGTCTCGCAATTGCCGGTGTCTTTGCCTGTATGCTATTCGCAGCCCTGTCCGGGTCGTCGCCGGCAACGGTTGTCGCCATCGGCACCATTGCCATCGCGGGCATGCGTCAGGCCGGCTACACCAAGGAATTTGCCGCCGGTGTGATTGCCAACGCAGGTACGCTTGGCATTCTGATACCGCCTTCCATCGTGATGGTTGTTTATGCCGCGGCCACAAACGTATCCGTTGGCCGCATGTTCTTGGCCGGCGTCATTCCTGGCATCATTGCCGGTCTGATGCTGATGATCGCGATCTACGTCATGGCGCGTATCAAGAACCTGCCGGCGCAGCCCTGGCCTGGGTTCAAGGAAATCTGGGGCGCGCTGTCTGAGGCGGCCGTAGGCCTGTTCCTGATGGTCATCATCCTCGGCGGAATTTATCTTGGCATCTTCACGCCGACGGAGGCCGCTGCTGTCGCAGCTGTCTATGCCGGCCTGATCGCACTGTTTGTGTACCGTGACATGGGCCCGTTGTCGGGTATCGGCTGGATTCAAGACAATGACGGGCCGTTGGCTCTGACCGGTTTCAAGGCCATTACCTATTCGGTCGTTGCCATGTTCGTCTGGTCCGGCATTGCCGCCCTCGTCTCGGAAAGAGCATTCTTCGGTTTGGACAGCGCCATCGTGCTGATCATAGCTTTGCTCGCTTATCCGGTCCTTCGAGGTGGTATCGCACCTGCCGCGCTTCCTGCAGCCTATGGCGCCGGAGGCCGTGTCTGGGGCCGAAATCTGGGGATCATCACCTGGAAATTCCTGCCGGCCATGGTCCACAAGGACACCAAGAAAGTCCTGACAGACTCGGCCAAGACGACCATCATGCTGATGTTCATCATCGTCAACGCGCTACTTTTCGCGCACACTTTGACGGCAGAGCAGATCCCGCAGGTAATCACGGATTGGATGGTTGAAGCCGGCTTCAACTGGTTCACTTTCCTGATTGCAGTCAACATCCTCCTGCTGATCGGCGGGCAGTTCATGGAGCCATCCGGTTTGTTGCTGATCGTGGCGCCAGTCGTGTTTCCCATCGGTCTGGAGCTGGGTGTGGATCCGATCCACCTCGGTATTCTGATGGTGGTCAACATGGAGATCGGCATGATTACGCCGCCGATTGGACTGAATCTCTTTGTGACATCCGGTATCACCGGGATGAGCCTGGTTCAAGTCGTCAAGGCTGCAGCACCCTTTGTGCTGGTCCTGCTTCTGTTCCTGGTTCTGGTGACCTATGTCCCGGCACTTTCAACTTGGTTGCCCTATACATTGATGGGGCCGGAAATCATCACGCAATAGGTGATACGAAAGCAAATGATTGCAGGCGGCCGGAATCGCGTTCCGGCCGTTTGCTTTTGGACTGCGCGACGTTGACGATGAGAGTGGGTGGATCGATAGTCTTTAGAAGGCTTGCGGAGGAAACCATGACCAGACGCGACGATCCTTTTTCCGGATTTGGAAATTTCATTACCAGTGAGGATGAGTTGGAAGCTGTTTCGGAGCCAGCCATGCCTCAGGCAGTGGACTAGGAAATTCCGGCTTTGGACAGTATCTGCAGGGAGTTCATATCGCGGTCGCCGTTCTGTTTTCTCGCAACGGCCAGTCCTTCCGGTCATCTCGATCTGTCGCCTAAAGGCGACCCGGCCGGTTTCGTCAAAGTGATCAATGAAAGTTTGCTGGCCATTCCGGACCGTCCTGGAAACCGGCGCATGGATTCGTTTCACAATCTGTTAGAGGACCCGCGGATTGGACTATTGTTCTTTGTTCCCGGGCGTGGTGAAACGCTCAGGGTGCGGGGCATTGCCAAGATTACCAAAGATGCTGATCTGCTGGACACACTTGCGGTCAATGGGCGCGGACCGGCACTCGCCTTGCTGGTTCACGTCAAAAGCGCATTCATGCATTGTCCGAAGTGCGTCTTCCGCTCCGGTCTGTGGCAACCGGACAAATGGCCCGACACAGCCGGACTTGCGGATATGAACGAGGCCATGGTGAAGCATGCGAAAATCGCCATGCGTCCTGATGAGTGGTTCGAGGCCCTGAAGGAAAAAGGTGAGCTTGAGCTCTGGTAGGCACAGATGATTTGCCGGTCCACCTGGACCGGCAATTGAACCTGGGTATCAATCAGGCAGGCGCCTTTACACGATACTGCCAAGCTTCATGGCGACACTCATATCGCCTTCAACCTGCATTTTTCCGCCCATGAATGCAGCCGTCGGGTCAAGCTCGCCGCTCAGCAGGTCAGCAAGATCCTCAGCGGTCATCTTGATGGTGCAGTCGGCCTCGGCGTCTTCGTTGGAAACGCCGGAACCTTGAAGAAAAATCTGACCGGTATCACCCAGATCGAACTTGACGCTTTCTTCAATGCCGCCGCTGGATACTTTTTCGCGGACACCTTCGGTAAGTTGCTCCAAGGACATTTTTGTCTCCCATGTTCGTTCGGCTTGCGCCGCATGGCTCCTTGAAACATGCCGTTTACGTAATCGTCAAGTCCAAATCGCGGCTGATTTTTTGATTGAGACGAGAAAGGTGTTCAACGCCGATGAGTATTGGAAATTAGGTTTCTCCGGCGACCAGCAACAAAAAACCCGCGCCAGCCAAGCTGCGCGGGTTTTCAGACTCTTTGTGAAAAGTCGACGGTCAGTTCGGCTTCTGCTCGCCTTCACCTTCGCCCTGCTTTGCTGTGGCCTGCTGCGCCATGTTCTGACGATAGAGCTGTGCAAAGTCGATCGGGTCGAGCATAAGCGGAGGGAAGCCGCCGTTGCGGGTTGCTTCGGAGAGGATGTTGCGCGCAAATGGGAAAATCATGCGCGGGCATTCGATCATGATGAAAGGATGCATGTGTTCCTGCGGGACACCGGTAACCTTGAACAAGCCAGAATAGACAAGTTCCACGTTGAACATGACCATGTCCGGACGCTCGGCTTTCGCTGTCAGTGTCAGGATCACTTCGAACTGGTCATCACCCATTTGCTGGGCACCAACGTTGACATTGATGTCGAGTTTCGGCTGATCGCCTTGCGTCAGCGAGCGCGGAGCATTCGGATTTTCGAAAGACAGGTCCTTGATGTACTGGCCAAGGATGTGCATGCCCGGTGCTGCGGCGCCTTCCGCCTGCGGCTGCGCGCCGCCTTCATTGATATCGGTCATCGTGTCAATTCCGTCTCGCGGTGCTGAAATGAAGAGCCCAAAAACGCTCCGCCTGGCTGCCGGTCCGCGTGACCCGGGCAACCTTGTTAGCGGTGGGCTACCATCTAGATCCCTTCGGCACAAGGGCGCAGCCTTGCCAGAGGCGTCAAACCGCTTCAAAAGAAGGAACCTTTTGCGCCAATGAAACCGACATGCCTGACTCACTGACCTCAAATATTACCCTGCCTCACAGGCGATTGAAGCTTGATACCCTGGTACGTCTGCGCTGGCTGGCGGTAGGTGGCCAGACAGCTGCGCTGCTGGTGGTGCATGTGGGTCTTGCCTATCCGCTTCCCATCGGACCGGCTTTTGCCATGGTGGCTCTATCTGCCTGGCTCAACATTTTCTTGAGGATCCGCTCACCTGCCGTAACACGTCTGTCGGAACGGGCGGCGACGATGCAGCTCGCCTATGACATACTGCAAATGAGCGGGCTGCTTTTCTTGACCGGTGGCCTTGGCAATCCATTTGCGTTTTTGCTGATGGCGCCGGTGATGGTGTCGGCCACGGGACTGTCCGCACGTTATACGTTTTTGCTCGGAATACTGGCCACTGCCAGCGCAACGATACTTGCGGTCTTTCATCTGCCGTTGCCCTGGCCGGTCGGGGCTGAGTTCGACTTGCCGGTTGTCTATTCCATTGGTCTCTGGATCGCGCTTGTTTCAACACTTGGCTTCATGGCGATTTATGCCTTCCGGGTGGCCGAGGAGGCCCGGCAATTGGCAGACGCGCTTGCAGCAACCGAACTGGTGCTTGCGCGCGAGCAGCACCTGAATGCGCTTGATGGTCTGGCAACGGCGGCAGCTCATGAACTCGGGACACCGCTAGCAACCATCTATCTGGCGGCCAAGGAGCTGACGGACGAATTCGAAAGTGGGGATACCCGCGGCGAAGATGTGGCGCTGATCCGCTCGCAAGCCGAAAGGTGCCGCGGAATTCTTCAACAGCTGACAAGCCTTTCCAGCGACGAAGACAGGACCTATCAGCGGATTCCGGTCTCGCAGCTTCTGGAAGACGTTATCGATCCACACCGCGGGATGGGAGTTGCCATCCATTCAACTCACCAGGGCGATGGCAGCGAACCGATTGGAACGCGCAACGCCGCCATTCGGTACGGCCTTGGCAACCTTCTGGAAAATGCGGTTGATTTTGCCAAAGACCGGGTCGATGTCTCAGCGAACTGGGACGACACCACATTGTTTATTTCCATCAAGGACGACGGCCCCGGCTTTTCGTTGGACATCCTGGGCAAGATCGGTGATCCGTATGTTACGGTCAGAGGCAACAAGGCCCATCAAGCAGGGACTGGTGGTGGACTCGGACTTGGCTTTTTCATTGCCAAAACACTGCTGGAACGCACGGGTGCAAAATTGCATCTGGAAAATTTGCCACCACCGGCGAGAGGCGCGCACATACGTGTCAGTTGGCCGCGCGTGGTCTTTGAATCAGAAGACAGAGTGGACGAAACGTCATTTTCACCCCATAACGACAATAACTGACGGAAACAGACGGTTGACGATATTGCCAAATCCAACCTCTGCAACATGTCATAAAGAATAAAAACGGTAACGCGAAATGACGGACTCGATTACTGCCATGAATACCTCGGAGGACAAGACCCTCCTCATCGTTGATGACGACAAGCCTTTCCAGCAACGCCTTGCCCGCGCAATGGAAAAGCGGGGCTTTGTTCCTGAAACCGCAGACAGTGTTCAGGATGCAGCGGCCAAGATCACCCGCAACGCACCCGCCTTTGCCATCGTCGACATGCGCCTTGAAGATGGCAATGGTCTCGACGTGATCCAGCAGATTCGCCAGAAACGGCCCGATTCACGGGCAATCGTACTGACCGGCTACGGCAACATTGCGACAGCTGTTACGGCGGTCAAATTGGGTGCGATCGACTACCTGGCAAAGCCGGCTGATCCGGACGATATTGTCGCAGCGCTCGCGCGCAAACCGGAAGAGAAGGCCGAACCGCCGGAAAATCCGATGTCGGCAGACCGGGTTCGCTGGGAACATATCCAGCGTGTCTATGAGCTGTGCGACCGGAATGTTTCAGAGACGGCGCGGCGGCTCAACATGCATCGTCGAACGCTGCAACGCATCCTCGCCAAGCGCGCTCCCCGGTGAGAAACCGGGAGTTTCGCCGTTTGCAGGGTTGCCCTTTCGCTGCCACTTTGCCTAAGTAACTCCACTTGGTGGTATTCCTGCGCTCCAATGGAGATCGCTCATGCGGCTTGCAGCTGCTTACGTACGTTATTCCCCTGTGTTGAAATCCGGCCTGCTGGCGGCCTGCAGTCTGGCGTTCCTTGGCGCTGGTGGCGGCGCTTTTGCGCAATCGGTACCCGAAACTCTGCGCATCAATGTGGAACCGGCTGAACCCGGCATTCGCTCTATCACCGTCAACAAGAAGTATCGGCCGATTATCAGCCGGGACGAACAAGGTGTTGTCATCGATACGCAAGGCGGCGATGCCAACCGCCCCTCTTGCGATGTCAAACTTGAAGTAACGCTTGAAAACAGCCGTGTTCTTCATCGCGACGCCAATATCTGTAGCGGCAACACTGTGGTGGTTGACGTAACCAGCGACGGCAAGCCTGGAGCGGCAGCGCGGGTCGTCGGCACCAACGCCGGGACAGCAGCAGGTCCAGTCGGCGGCAACACGTCTGGAACCGACAGCGGTCAGACGCAAACACAGACACAGACGACGGCAGTCGCTCCTCAAGCCGACAACAACCAGACGCCATCATCCTCGATCACCGAGATCAATCCGCCCGAGAACCAGGAAGGTCTGCAGCCGCTGGAACAGGTGGATACGCCGATTTCGACACCTGATCCGACCGGGACGGAAACGGCGTCCGTTCCAGGCGATCTGGAAACCATTGTCCGTGACAGCCTTTCAGATGGGTCCGGCAATTCGCAACCCGTTCTCGTGACTGTTTCAGAAAACCGTCAATGGCTGGCCGAACCTGGAAGTCAGCCAGGATCGGCGTCCTTCCTTCAGCATGCGATACCGCAGACCGATGACAGGGATTTCAGAGCCGATTGCACTTCTCAATCCGGATTTGCCAAGATCACATTTCAGCAGGCTCCTGCAGGTCTTCTCGAAGGCATGCCTCAAGCGGTACGAATTACTGCCGGCGACTTCCAGGGCACCTACAATGCTTTCGGTTCGTCTGCGGCAAATGAGGCCGGTGTCTCCCTTCCTGAAGTCAATATCGAGATGACCGATCCGCTTTGGGAAGCCATGATCAAGCAGTCTGAATTGACGATTGCGGTCGAGGGCCTGCCCACTCATGGGGTTTCTCTGAAAGGCAGCGCCAATCCGGTGCGGCTCTTCGTAGCCACCTGTGCTCTGCCACAGCAGATTGTCTCGGACGAAGGATTTGGCCCTTCCGGAGAAGAGCCCGGGTCCGACCTTTCCTGCAGCGAACTCGGCAGATTGCGCTCGGTTGAGGCTGTCCGGCCGGGTCAAATCGTCTTCCGGAATGCCAGCCGTCAGCCCATTGAGGTGCACTGGGTCGACTATCGCGGTGGAGAGCGTCCCTATGCCCGCCTCGAACCCGGACAAATCCTGGAACAGCAAACCTATGTCTCGCACGCCTGGACAGTGCGAGGCGCAAGTGGTGAATGTCGCGGAATTTATGTCTCCAGAACGCCTTATCGTGAAGTTGTTGTGTCAGGTCCGCCGAGCACGGTAACGCCTGGCGGCTTCGGCAATCAGGGCGGCTTCGGCCAACCGGGTGGCCTTGGCCAGCCTGGGGGTCTGCAGAACGACCAGTTCAACAATGGCCAGCCTGCAGGACCAGTCCCTCCTGGAGACGTTGGTGGTGCCAATCAACCCGTCTTCCAGCAACAGGCCCGCACAAATGTTGCCGACTATCTGTGCTCGGCCGGCATCGACCTGAACGTTGTGTTCTCTCCCGATGGCCGGTCCGCCACGGTTGCCGAGATGGGCTATGGAGCGGTCACGTTGCAGCGACAGGGCAGCCAGAACACGTTCTATTTCGAATCGCAGGGGCATATCCTGAAGGGGCAGGTTCAGAATGCGACATGGTCCAGACCCGGACTGAGGGACGTATTCTGCGCAAGGCGATAAATACTTATAAGTGTAACGAGGGCAAGAGCCACTAATGCGAGAAGAAAATCTCAGTAGTACTTCGTAGCGATTGTCGATAAAGCAAATTTTGATGCTTTTGTTGCACTGCAGTTAAGCAATTGGTCAAGTTTTGAATTGATTCTGTTTGTAATCCTACAAAAGGAATCAATTGATCATGTCCTTCTCTCGCTGGCCCATCACCTGGAAAATAAGTCTCCCCATCGCGACGATCCTCGTTTTTACAGTCGCAATCTGTGCAGTTAGCCTGAATAGCCTCTATTCAGCGATGTTCACCGAACGTCTCAAGAAAATCGAAGACCTTTCGGACAGCGCCGTCTCAATCGCAGCTCATTTTCATGAGCTCGAAAAAGCCGGTGACATGACACGCGAGGAAGCCCAGGTCGCCGCGAAAGCTGCCATCGGAGCAATCCGTTTTGAGGGCAACAATTACGTTTACGTTTACGATTATGACGGCACCAACCTTGTGCATCCGAAAACGTCGTTGAATGGCACCAATATGATTGACTTCAAGGACAAAACCGGGGTCAAGATTGTTGAGGAACTTATCGGCCACGCCAAAGCTGGTGGCGCTCCACTGCTTTACTATTGGCCGCGCGCGAACAGTGAAATCCCGATCGAAAAATACGGCTGGGGTGAAGGTTTTAACGCCTGGAACTGGATGGTTGGAACGGGCGTGTACATTGATGATCTGGATGCGGCTTATTGGAGCGCAGCAACCAAAATCATCACATTGGCATTGATCGGTGCTGCAATCGCTATCGCAATCGCCATGGTGGCCGTTCGTCAAACCGTCAGCCCGTTGCGCGCCTTGACGGCCAACATGGGGACCCTCGCAGAAGGCGATACGAACATTGTTGTCGAAGGCGCGGATCGCGGCGACGAAATCGGCAAGATGGCAACGGCCATGCAGGTCTTTGTTGCCAATGAGACCGAGCGCAAAGAACTTGAAATCCATCAGCATGAAGCTCGCGAGATCGCCGCAAGAACCGGCGAACAGGTCCGCGACCTCAGCCAGGATTTCGACAATCAGATCACCGGTCTGATGCAGACGATCGAAACCTCCGTGAACCGCCTCAAATCGGCTTCTGCCGACATGATGGTTGGCGCCGAGCAGACAACAGAAAAATCGACTGTTGTGTCCAGCTCTTCCACGCAGGCTTCCAGCAATGTGGAAACGGTTGCGGCTGCCGCAGAAGAACTGTCAGCATCGGTCAACGAAATCCGCCGCCAGGTCCAGTCTTCAAGCGAAATTGCCGCCAAGGCGGCTGAGGAAGCTGAAGCGACCAACGAGCGCATGCATGGTCTTTCAGAGGCTGCGGGCCGGATCGGCGAGGTTGTCACCCTCATTCAGGCAATTGCAGAGCAGACCAACCTGCTGGCGCTGAATGCGACGATTGAGGCTGCGCGCGCTGGTGAGGCAGGCAAAGGCTTCGCGGTTGTTGCCGCGGAAGTGAAAGAACTGGCGACACAGACGTCCAAGGCAACCGAAGAAATCTCCAGCCAGATCTCGGCGATCCAGGGTGAAACCGAACAGGCTGCCGGTGCGATCGGATCGGTGACTGAAATCATCAACAACATGAACGAGATTGCATCGTCCATCGCAGCAGCTGTCGATGAGCAGGGTGCGGCGACACAGGAAATCGCGGAAAACGCGCAGCAGGCCTCCCAAAGCTCGGTTGAGGTCAGCAGCACTATCCAGGGCGTTTCCGATGCAGCCGGCAACACCAAAGAAGCCGCTCAGACCGTTGACGTTGCAGCTGGTGACCTTGAGACCAATGCAAGCGATCTCCGCGCCAAGGTGACGTCGTTCCTCGACACTGTGCGCGAGCTGACCACGCAGCGGAATGAAGCTGCCTGACAAAACGCGTCTTGCTGAAACAAAAACACCCGCGGCTGAAACGGTCGCGGGTGTTTTTTTGAAATCTGAAAAACCTAGACCTTGCGAAGGGCCACTTTCGATATGTGATGACTGGCATTCTTGCTCAGAATCAGATCGGCCCTCGGACGTGTTGGGAGAATGTTTTCGCGCAAGTTGACCAAGTTGATCTCGGTCCAGATCCGGTCACCGGTCGCCAGCGCTTCCTCGTCTGTTATGCGCGAGTACTTGTGGAAATAGGAACTTGGATCGCGGAATGCAGTCTCCCGAAGCCGCATGAAACGATCAACATACCATTTGCGCAAGAGATCCTCATCCGCGTCGATATAAACGGAAAAGTCGAAGAAATCGGACACGAACGGCACAGCTCTGCCGTCCTTAGGCAGTTCGCGTGTCTGCAATACGTTCAGACCCTCGACAATCAAGATGTCGGGACGATCCACCGTGACGGCGTGACCCGGCATGACATCGTAATAGAAGTGAGAATACACCGGTGCACGGACGTTGCGCTTGGCGGCCTTGATGTCTGAGAGGAACTTCAAAAGCCGCGGCCGGTCGAAGCTTTCAGGAAAGCCTTTTTTGCCCATCAGACCTTCGGATTCCAAAATGGCATTTGGAAACAGAAAGCCATCTGTGGTGATCAGGTCCACCTTGGGGCTTGCCGGCCATCTTGCAAGCAACTCTCGAAGCACGCGGGAGGTTGTGGATTTGCCAACCGATACCGATCCGGCCACGCCGATGATAAATGGCGTCTTGTTCTCCCGGTGACCCAGAAACTCCTGCGTAGCCTGATGGATTCTGACGGTTGCCTCGGCATAAAAGGCAAGCAGCCGCGAAAGCGGCAGATAGATGGTTTCCACTTGCTCCATCGACACCGGCGCGTTCAGGCCTTGCAGCTGAGCAACCTCATGTTCGCTAAGCGTCATGGGTGTGTCAGCGCGCAACTTTGCCCACTGGTGCTCGGTGAACACCCGGTAAGGGGACAAATCCATGTCCAGGGCTGTTGCGACTTTCTGATCCATCGTCTTCGCAGTCCCTGCAGCGCGGCTTTCCGGCGTCTCCGGTGGCTATTCCCTAGGCCGCGATGCCTTCTCCTCAAGTCCTGTTTGGCCTGTTCGGCCGGCAAGTTCCGACATGACATCTTTCAGCGGAACTTCAGATACGTTCAAAACCACCAACAAATGATAAAGCAGATCGGCGGCTTCCGCCGTCAATTCCTTCCGATCTTCCTTAACGGCAGCAATGACTGCCTCAACCGCTTCTTCCCCCAGTTTCTGGGCGCATTTGGCAACACCCTTTCTGACCAGCTTCTGCGTATAGGACGTTTCATCGCTGCTCTTGGCACGGCTAGCGATAATGGCGTCAAGATCTTCCAAAGTGAAGTCGGTCATTGGGCTATGTCCTAAAGGCGAGGTCAGGCATCAAGGCGCATGGGGATGCCCGCATCGCTCATGTGCTGCTTGGCGTCGTGAATGGTGTGTTCGCCGAAATGGAAAATCGATGCTGCCAGTACGGCCGTGGCGTGTCCGTCCCGTATGCCCTCGACCATATGGTCCAGATTTCCGACACCTCCCGATGCAATGACGGGAACGCGCACTGCATCGGCAATCGCCCTGGTCAGGGCAATATTGTAACCGGCCTTGGTGCCATCGCGATCCATCGACGTGACCAGCAGTTCGCCCGCACCCAGTCCAACCACCTTCTTGGCGAACTCGACGGCATCGATCCCGGTTGGCGTGCGGCCTCCATGGGTGAAGATCTCGAATTTTTCCGGAGCGCCCGGTTCATTGACCTGCTTGGCATCGATAGACACAACGATGCACTGCGCACCGAATTTTTCGGCCGCCTCCCGTACGAAGTCGGGGTTCTTCACTGCTGCGGTGTTGATCGACACTTTGTCCGCGCCTGCAATAAGCAGTTTGCGGATGTCTTCCACTGTGCGTACGCCCCCGCCGACGGTCACGGGCATGAAGCAGGCTTCTGCGGTCCGACGGACAACGTCAAAAATCGTGTCGCGGCCCTCGTGGCTCGCGGTGATGTCGAGGAAACAGAGCTCGTCGGCGCCTGCCGCATCATAGGCTTTGGCGGCCTCAACCGGGTCACCGGCATCAATCAGGTCGACGAAATTGACGCCTTTGACGACGCGTCCGTCCTTGACGTCGAGGCACGGAATAACGCGGGCTTTGAGGGTCATGATGCTTTGCTCCGCTGTGCAAGGATCAGCGACATGGTTTCCGCCGGATCAAGCCTGCCGTCATAAAGCGCCCGGCCGGAAATTGCCCCTTCCAGGATGGCGCAATCAGGTTTCAGCAGGCGATGAATGTCATCAATGGAGGCAAGACCTCCCGAGGCAATGACGGGGATGGAAACGGCCCGGGCCAATTCCAGAGTGGATGGAATGTTCAGGCCCTTCAGAACCCCGTCCCGATCGATATCCGTATAGATGATCGCCGATACACCGGCGTCTTCAAACCGTCTGGCAAGATCGACAGCGGTGAGCTCGGACGTTTCCGCCCAGCCTTCAACGGCAACATATCCGCCTTTGGCATCGATGCCGACAGCAATCTTTCCCGGGAACTTGCGGCAGGCTTCCTTGACAAGATCTGGGTCACGCACGGCAACGGTTCCCAAAATGACCCGCGTGATACCCTTTGAGAGCCAGGATTCGATGTGATCCAGCGTCCTGATTCCGCCACCAAGCTGCACCGGATTTGAAGTCGACGACAAGATGGCATCGACCGCCGCTCCGTTGACACTTTCACCGGCAAAGGCACCGTTGAGATCGACCACATGCAGCCATTCAAAGCCCTGGTCCTGAAATGACTTCGCCTGGGCGCCCGGATTGTCATTGAAAACGGTTGCCTGGTCCATGTCGCCAAGCTTCAATCGCACACATTGACCATCTTTCAAGTCGATGGCGGGAAACAGGATCATGCTACTTAAATTCCTTCCACGATGACGATTTCGCCATCGGCATATTGCTGACGGATTTTCACCGCTTCCTGATATTCGGGCGAGTTGTAGCAATCGACCGCATGCTGAAAGCTCGGAAACTCAATCACGACGTTTCGCGCCCTGCCCGGACCTTCGATCGCGTTTGTCGTACCACCGCGTGCAAGGAAGTTCGCACCAAAGCGCTCGAACGCAGGCTTCGCCGTTTCGACATACTTCGGATAGTTCTGCGCGTCGTGTACATCGACACGGGCAATCCAGTATCCCTTGCTCATGGGGTCCTCCAAGCGGTTGTCATGGTGTCCATTCCAGAAAATTCGCGATTAGGGCGAGGCCCAGCCGCTGGCTTTTTTCCGGGTGAAATTGGGTGCCGATCATGTTGTCCTTCGCCACCATTGCCGTAAAGCTGCCGGCATAATCAAAGCTCGCCAGGCAATCGGTCTTGTGGGTGCAGGCGAAGTGGTAAGAGTGGACGAAATAGGCATGCAGCCCGTCCGGCCCCGTCTCAATGCCGGCAAGGACGGGGTGCGCACCGTTAGCGACATTGATGGTGTTCCATCCCATGTGCGGTATCTTGAGGGACGGATCTGAAGGTTCCATCGCTGAAACGTCTCCCTCGACCCAGCCAAGGCCGTTGACGGTTTCGAATTCGAGGCCTCTTGCAGCCATCAACTGCATGCCGACACAAATGCCAAAAAACGGTTTTCCGTTTTGACGCACCGCTTCTTCAAGCGCCTCAGGCATACCGTCGACGGCCCACAGGCCGCGCTTGCAGTCCGCAAAGGCGCCGACGCCCGGAAGCACGATCCTGTCGGCTTTTCGGACGCGATCCGGATCTGAGGTCACAAAGACATCAGGCACGTGAGCGTGTGATCTTGCCGCGCGCTCAAATGACTTCTCGGCCGAGCGAAGATTGCCCGAGCCATAATCGACAATTGCAATTGTCATTGACGGATCTCCGGACCGAGCGTTAGGCCGACCACACGTTCGCTGCCGACCCTTGGGACGATCGGGGCTGATGTGGGCGAGGTGCTCTGCGCGTCTCTTTGTTTTGTTTCCGGGGCCAGTTGATTTGCTGCCTTATGCAGGAAGCGCAACTCGGCCTCTGCGCGATTGACGCCGTCGACAATTCCGACCACACGCCAGCCTTTGCGTTCCAGCGACCAACGACGGAGTGCCTGCGCCTCGAAGCCGAAAAGAATCGAAACAACAAAGGCTGCGATGGCCGTCGCTTCGGGACTGACGGCGAGCGCCAGAAGTTCCACCACGAGTGCAATCCCGAGATAGCCGAGCAGCACCAGCCACATGCGATGCACCAACATCCAGATGATCGAAAACAGAAAAGCCAGCGCTGAAAAACCGTCCAGGACGAAGGCAAGCCGGTCGCTCTGGAGCGGGTCACCCGCCAGATTGTCAAATTCCGGCGGCGCCATCACAACGTAAGTGCTCATGGGCTTGTCCCTGCCTAGCCGCCAAGCTGGCCCTTGGTTGTCGGTATCCTGTCCGCCTGTCGCGGGTCGATTTCCATAGCCTTGCGCAAGCTTCGCGCAACCGCTTTGAAGCAAGTTTCGGCAATATGGTGACAATTGGAACCATAAAGATTGGCGATATGAAGGGTGATGCCCGCATTCATGGTGAATGCGCGGAAAAACTCTTCAAATAATTCTGTATCGAAGTCGCCGACCTTGTCCCGGTCAAAGGCAACATCCCACACCAGGAAGGGCCGTCCGGAAACATCGAGCGCACAACGGGTGAGCGCCTCGTCCATTGCCAGATGGGTGTCCGCATAGCGCGTGATGCCGGCCATGTCACCAAGGGCAGATGAAATCGCCTGCCCAAGCGCAATGCCTGTGTCTTCCACTGTATGGTGAAAATCGATGTGGGTGTCGCCTTCTGCGCGGACATGAATGTCGATCAGCGAATGGCGCGAGAGCTGCTCCAGCATATGATCGAAGAACCCGACGCCCGTCTTGACGTCGTATGCGCCAGTGCCGTCCAGATTGATTTCGACCGAGATGCGGGTCTCTTTGGTGTCGCGCGATATTTTCGCTGTACGCATCGATTGCTGTCCTTGCTAAGGTGAGGAACGGGCGGTGTTGTAGCAGCCTGATGCGGCTAATGAAATAGCGACGTCGACATCGGACGTCGTCCCATGGGCTGAGATAAAGGACGCGAAGACCAACCAGCCACAGGATTGCCGTTTGCAATTGGCCACTCACAAAGGAATTTGACATGTACAAGGAAGCGATATCCGAAGGTGGTCTTGCCGCGGTGACCGGTGCGGCAAGCGGGGTCGGTCTGGCTGCTGCGATCCGCTTTGTCGAGGCCGGACTTGGCGTGGTTTTGGCGGATTTACCTGGCGACAAACTCGACGCTGCGGCCGGAAAAGTGCGCGAAGCGGCGGGCTCCGGCGCAATTGTTGAAGCGGTTGCAACCGATGTGTCGGACACGAAACAGGTGGAAGCGCTTGCGGATAAGGCATTCGAGCTCGGTTCGGTAGCGGTCCTCATGAACAATGCCGGCATCGGTCGCCCGACCGGAGCTTGGGACCGGATGGAAAACTGGACGCAGATGATGGATATCAATTTTTTTGGTGTTCTGCGCGGTGTTCAGGCCTTCACACAACGTATGATCGACGCTGGAAGGCCTGCGGTCATCATCAATACAGGTTCCAAGCAAGGCATCACGACGCCGCCTGGCAATCCGGGCTATAATGTCACCAAGGCAGCGGTCAAGGTGCTCAGCGAACAGCTGGCGCATGAACTGCGTGAAAAGGGGGCGCCGATTTCCGTGCACTTGTTCGTTCCCGGTTTCACCTATACCGGAATGATCGCCGCTTTCATTCCCCAAAAGCCAGACGCGGCCTGGACGAGCGAGCAAACGGTCGACTATTTCATCGAGAGAATGTCGGCAGGAGATTTCTATGTCCTTTGTCCTGACAATGATGTCGACAGTGTTCGCGACAGACGGCGTGCGCAGTGGGCTATTGGCGATATCGTTGAAAATCGGCCACCCTTGAGCCGCTGGCACGCGGACTACAAGCAGGCGTTTTCCGAATTTGAGAAAGACGGCAAGGACTGACGGTGGCACAAGAAAGCCGGTGGTGCTAAGCACAAGATGCCCACCAGTCAGATGAGGATACCGCCGATGCCAACCAGCCCCTTTGCCCCGACTTCCGCACTCGATCGTCTGATGTTGCCGGTTGATGTTCCGACCGTCAGTGAAGCTGAAGAGCTGGTGAAGAAAACGGAAGGCAAAGTCGGTGTCTATAAGATCGGCATGGAGCTTCAGTTCGCCGGTGGCCTCGAGTTTGCCCGCGATCTGGCCGCTGACGGCAAAAAGATTTTCCTCGACGTCAAACTGCACGACATCGACAACACGATTGAAAAGGCTGTCCGAAACGTTGCCAAGATGGGCGTGACCTTCATGACGTTGCATGGATATCCGAAGACCATGCGTGCGGCCGTGAAGGGATTGCAGGCCGAAGGTAACCCCAATCTTTGTCTTCTCGGGGTCACCGTTCTGACGTCGATGGATGAAGAAGATCTCGTTGCAGCGGGATATCGCGGTCCGCTTGCCGAGGTCGTGGAGACCCGGGCACGCGATGCGCGCGCAGCAGGCATGGGAGGCATCGTCTGTGCCGCGACTGAAGCGGACAAGATGCGGACGATCCTAGGTGGCCAGCTTGTCATTGTCACACCCGGCATCCGGCCTGCCGGCAGTGCGGCAGGGGATCAGCGCCGGGTTATGACCCCGGCAGAGGCCATTCAGGCGGGCAGCGACTACCTGGTTGTCGGCCGTCCGATCAGCAAGGCCGAGAACCCGGGCGCAGCCGCCGACGCCGTAGTACGGGAAATTGAAAGCGCGCTCGGCTGATCTGCTCAGGCGGCCTGATTGTCGCCATTGGCGCTGGAGCGCAACACCATCCCATAGAGATCGCGCGGATCATCCGGATCTGCAAGCAGGTCCAGTTTTTCAAAATGGCCTGTCTGAGGCAGCATGTCGCGCACATAGCGCAGTGCTGCGAAGTCCTCTATCGCAAACCCGACGCTGTCGAACAAAGTGATCTGATCCTTGCCTGTTCGACCTTCCGCCTTGCCGGCAAAGACCTGCCAGAGCTCGGTCACCGGATGATCGGCGTCAAGTTGCTGCAATTCGCCTTCAATCCGGGTTTGTTCAGGAAACTCGACGAAAATGTCCGAGCGCAACAGGATGTCCTTGTGGAGCTCGGTTTTTCCCGGACAATCGCCGCCGATCGCGTTGATGTGCACGCCTGAGCCGACCATGTTGTCCGTCAGGATCGTCGCATAGCGCTTGTCGGCAGTAACCGTTGTAATGATTTCCGCACCTTCGATTGCGTCTTCGGGCGTCTTGCAGATGGTGACGTTGAGCCCGGAATTGGCGAGGTTGCGCGCAAGCCGAATGCTGGCGCTATGGTCAATGTCATAAGCACGGATCTCTGTGATTCCGAGCATTTCCTTGAATGCAAGGCATTGAAAATCGGACTGTGCACCATTTCCGATCACGGCCATGGTAGTCGATCCTTCAGGCGCGAGATATTTGGCCGCCAAGGCCGAATTGGCAGCTGTGCGCAGTGCGGTCAGAATGGTCATTTCGGTAAAGAGCACGGGATAGCCCGTTGCCAGATCGGACAGCACACCGAAACCGGTCACGGTCTGCAGTCCCTCACGCATGTTGCCGGGGTGGCCGTTGACATATTTGAAGCCAAAGGTCTTGCCGTCGCTTGTCGGCATCAACTCAACCACACCCTCAGGCGCGTGCGCGGGAATGCGCGGCTTCTTGTCGAAGCTTTCCCAGCGCAGGAAATCATCTTCGATGTATTCAGCCAGCTCACGCATGAAGGTTTCGACGCCAATGGACCGCACGTTGCGCATCATGTTGTCGACGCTGACAAACGGAACAAAGGCGAGATCCGACGGAGACAGATTATTGGTGTTGTTGGTCATTGTGTCCTCTAGAAGCTTCTGGTCGGACGGTCGAAGACACGGCGTCCGAAAAGACTGCCGGTCAGTTCGACCATCAGACGCGCGGTTTTTCCGCGTTCATCCAGAAATGGGTTGAGTTCGACAAGGTCGAGCGAGCTGACAAGTCCGCTGTCATGAAGCATTTCCATGACAAGATGCGCCTCGCGGAACGTGGTGCCGCCAGGCACGGTGGTTCCAACCGCCGGTGCGATATCCGGATCCAGGAAGTCCACGTCAAGGCTGACATGAAGCAATCCGTTCGCCGCCCGGACGCGGTTCAAAAAGGGTCTCAGCAGCCCGGCAATGCCGTCCTCATCAATCTGGCGCATATCCCGAACGCCAACGCCATGATCAAGAAGTTGCCTGCGCTCGGCGTCATCGATGGAACGGACACCCAGGATCTCAACATTCTTCGGGTCGACCGGGTGCTGCAACGGGTCGCCGAGAAGAGCATCAAATCCAGGCAATCCGCAGACAAATGCAAGCGGTGTACCGTGTAGATTGCCGCTGGCGGTGGTCTCAAAGGTGTGAAAATCAGAATGGGCGTCGAGCCAGAGCACGAAAAGCGGGCGTCCGAGCCGTTCTGCAGCTCGAGCCTGTCCGGAAACCGTTCCCGCCGCCATGGCATGGTCGCCGCCAAGATAAACCGGCACGACGGGGTCTTCTCCGAGCTGAGCGGCCTTTTGGTGAAGCGTGCGGGTCCAGCCGGCATAGGCCGGGAAATTTTTCAGCAAGGGATTGGGCGGTGCCAGATTGCCAACGTCGACCGGTTTCAGATTGCCGTGATCGGTGACCGAGTGTCCGAGATCTTCCAGTGTTTCCGCCAGTCCGGCAGTCCGATAGGCGTCCGGTCCCATCAGACAGCCTCTTTGTCCGGCGCCCTCGTCCACCGGCGCGCCAACAAGGGCAATCTGTTTTCCGACAACGTCCACGTCATTCTCCGCCTGAATCCGCAATGCCTTGAAAGTGTGCGCGTACGCCGCGGCGGAGTAAATCCGGCAACTTGATCAAATGTGCGGTAAGAATTATCATTATGATAAGTATGACTAACCAAAATGATGCAATGGATGATCTTGATCTTCGCCTAGTTTCGCATTTACGGCATGATGGACGCCGTTCGGTGTCCGATTTGGCAAGTGATTTGAAAGTATCCCGGGCAACCGTGCGTGCACGCATGGAGAAACTAATCGACTCCGGCGAGATACTCGGCTTCACGGCGGTTTTGCGCGACGACTGGCGAGATCTGCCGATCAGGGCTTTGACCCTGGTCGTGGTCGACGGGCACAACACCGAACCGGTTTCCAGAGCCCTGGGCGCCATGACGGAAGTTCGAGCTATTCACTCCACTAACGGCAAGTGGGATCTGGTTCTGGAAATCGCGACGCGGGACCTGGCAGCTTTTGATGATGCATTGAACCGCATTCGCCTGATCGAGGGCATCACGGGCACGGAAACCAATCTACTGCTATCGACCAGAAAGGGTCCGGCTGCATCTGCAAGTGAATTCAGGGACGTTCTGGGGTGATGGTCGCTGCCATCCAAATCATCGCCTGAACCGGATCGCAAATCGGGTCGCGTTGGTCCCGTGGGCTCGTTAGGATCAATGCAGACTGAAAAGAGCTGATGGACCTGACATGACCAAAGCACTCGACCTTACGAGCCTGACTTCCGATCCGACACCTATCTGCGTTGGTGCGGAAGCCGCTGAACATTATGAAATCGTCCGCAAAACCTTGAAGCGTATTACCGAAGACTGGCGTGAGCAGCCAACACTTGAGCAGTTGGCAGGAGAGGCAGGGCTTCAACCCATCCAGTTGCAAAGAGTGTTTTCCAGATGGGCAGGATTGACGCCAAAACAGTTCTTGCAGGCGATAACCCTGGATCACGCAAAAGCTCTCCTGCGCGACAGCGCCAGCGTCCTGGATACGTCCTACGAAGTTGGCCTCTCCGGCTCGTCCCGGCTGCACGACCTCTTTGTCACGCATGAGGCAATGACGCCCGGTGATTACCGCAACAGGGGCTCAGGGCTGAAAATAGCCTACGGGTTT
Source organism: uncultured Roseibium sp. (assembly GCF_947499295.1). GTDB lineage: Bacteria > Pseudomonadota > Alphaproteobacteria > Rhizobiales > Stappiaceae > Roseibium. The sequence continues at coordinate 6,327 of NZ_CANMNP010000016.1, read as the reverse complement.
CATCCTTCGCCGTTCGGGCAGGTTCTCGTCATGGCGACGGACAAGGGGCTTGCCGGTCTTGGATTTGCAGATCCGGGCGGTGAAGAAGAAGCCCTGGCGGACATGTGTGATCGATGGCCCGCTGCGCAATTCGTTGCAGATCAGAATGCGACCGCAATGTATGCGGATCGCGTATTCGACCCCGACAAGTGGCAACAAGACCAACCCTTGAACGTCGTCATGATCGGAACCGATTTTGAAATTCGGGTCTGGCAGACATTGCTCAGAATTCCGATGGGTCAGGCGACGACCTATTCCGATATTGCCGCTTCAATCGGCAAACCGAAAGCCTCACGGGCCGTTGGCACGGCGGTTGGCCGCAATCCGGTTTCCTTTGTCGTGCCCTGTCACCGGGTGCTTGCCAAGGGTGGCAAACTGGGCGGCTACCACTGGGGCCTCACCCGTAAACGGGCGATCCTGGGTTGGGAAAGTGGGCTCTCCGGACCGGTTCTGGAGTGTATTTAAGGACGTTTGCCCGATCAGCAACGTTAGGGCTTCGATCTAGGAGCCAATGTTCCCTCGTTTAGTGCACGGGCCCCTTCGGCATCGGATAGTCACCAGTGATCGCCCAGCCGAACGAAGTGATCCTTTCAGCCGCCATTGGCGTCAGTTCACCCGTTATCAGGAAATCGACGCCAGATGGAGGGAAAGGCAATTGGCCGAGCCCTGTGTGAATGGTCGAAAACGTCTGTGCCACGGTCTGCGTCCAGGCGACTTCGTCGAGCGGCAGAACGACTGCTGCCAGGCCGTCGCGGCGGATGGCAACCGGGATGTTTGAAACTTCCCTGATCTGACCCAGACCTGAGATTTCACGATTGTAGGTTTCCAAAAGGACGATGCGGCGCAGCTGGAAATAGGCAATGTCACGGCTTTCGGCATCCGCAGCTTTCGCCGCGACCAGATCCAGGTCCTGAACACCCGGCATGGCCTGAAGCTGGTAAGCAATCGCGGCCTTTTCGGAGATCGTATAAAATGGGTTGGCAGCAATTCTGGAAATCGTCTGTTCGCTGATACCGGCATTGCGCAGTGCTGCTGCGGTCCGGTCTTCCAGTTCGGAAGGGGAGCTGTCTATGATGAGCGTGCGCAGATTGTCGGCCTGGCGTGCGGCCGACACGACCAGACCGCCCGGCAGCAATGCCGTAATCGCACTGACTGTCCAGTTGCCCGCCGTTGTAACGCTCGCGGTCTCGTCCAGCTTTTCAGAAAGTGGCCGGTAGAAAGTATAGGGATCGACGCCAAGCTCAACAGCAAGTTCGCGGCGTTCGCGTGCCTGCCCGGTTATGGCTTTTGCCAATTCGGCGGGAGATCCGCCCTTGCCGGTAACGGCTGATTCCACACCTTTGGTCAGTCGGCCGAACATCCGGCCCACGCCGGAAACTGTGTTTTTGGCGGTCCCTACCGGGTCGGTCACCGTGTTTTCGACGAACTCAACCGGCTTCATCGCGGCTTGTTTCAATCCACCGACGAAGCTGGCATCATTTTTCAGACCTTCCAGGGCGACCAGAACCTTGAGCTCGGAGAGTCGAAGTTTCAAAAGGCCGTCGCCTTCAATCCGTTCAACACCAAGGTCTGTCTGCAGCTGATAGATGCGCAGGAAGCCATCACTTCGTACCGGCGCGAGAACCGCATAGCCAGGTCCAAGTTGCTTGCCGTCCAGAACGACGGCCGGGTCCTGCTCTGGTGGCGTTTCATATTGCTCGCTCAATGACAGGGCCGGTCCCGCCAACAGTGCGGCTCCAAGCAACACACCGGCAAAACGGGTGGGAATGCTGATCGGGCGTTTCATCCGGCTGATCTCCTGATTGCCTTGGCCGAAAAGCTCTCAGTCCGGCGCCATTCCGTTGCGCGCCAGAGCTTCACCGGCCAGATAAAGCGAACCGCAAATCAAGATCCTGGGCGCTTCGCCATCCTGTTGTGCACAAGCTGCCACATCCGCAAGGGCCGCGTCCAGCGATTGGAACGGTGTCGCCTCAAGTCCGGCGCAACGGGCAAGGTCTGCAAGATCCTCTGGAGTTCTTCCGGTCGACGTTGTTGAAATCGGCACAGTGCCCACGTGACGCACCAGCCCGTGAAACGGCCTGAAGTACCCGACCGGATCTTTGGTCGTCAGCATACCGGCTATCAGATAGAGCGGGCGCGGAGAGCGTTCTTCCTGCTCGCCCATGAATTGGGCGACGGAGATACCGGCACCTGGATTGTGACCGCCGTCGATCCAGACTTCGGCGCCGTCCGGGCACATTTCGAGTAAAGCGCCGTGGGTCAGCGGTTGTAGGCGTCCGGGCCAGTTCACGCTTTTGAGCCCATCGGCAACCGTTGCTTCTTCAGGCAGAAGATGAGCCACTTTCAGCGCCGCGATGGCAAGGGCCGCATTTTCAAACTGGTGTCGTCCACTGAGCATGGGAAGCGGCAAGTCGATCAAGCCTTCCTCATCCTGAAATGCCATGCGCCCCTGGTCGTCTTGTGCGACAAAGTCCTGACCAAAAACCTGGATGGGTGCGCGGTTGCGTGCGGCTTGTCGTGTAATTTCAGGCAGGGCTGTGTTTTCTTGCGCTGCGCAGATGACAGGCACGCCGTGCTTGATGATGCCGGCCTTCTCCCGGGCGATGACCGCCAGATCGTTGCCAAGGAATTTCTCATGGTCCATGGAAACTGGCGTGATGATCGAGACCAGGGGCTCGTCAATCACATTGGTTGCGTCGAGACGACCGCCCAGCCCGACTTCCAGCAATAAAATGTCTGCCGGTTGTTCAGCAAACAGCAGCAGCGCTGCTGCGGTGGTGATTTCGAAAAAGGTAATTTCAGCGCCTGCATTGGCTTCTTCGCAGCGGTGAAGCGCGTCGAAAAGCAATGGGTCTGAGACGAACTCTCCATCGCGTCCCAGTCGGATGCGCTCATTGAACGAGACCAGATGCGGTGAAGTGTAGACGTGGCACCGTTTCCCGGAAGCTTCCAGGATAGCCCGCATCGTCGCCGTCACGGATCCTTTGCCGTTGGTACCGGCAATATGAATTGCCGGAGGCAAGCGATGCTCCGGGTGATCGAGGGCTGCCAGCAGCCTGTGCATCCGCCCAAGCGAAAGATCGATTTCTTTGGGGTGCAGCGCCAGAAGGCGGTCCAGAATTTTTGTGATTTGATCCAAGGCGCCCTCCGCAGGGTCCTGTCATCCGTTACAGCGTCTGTTACGCCTTTAGGATATGGCTGCCCGCGAGACAAGCGAACAGCCCGGAAATGTCGTGAATTGCCGCATTCGCGACATTTTACGGAAAAAATACGCGCCTATGTGGACGCTTCGGCTTCCTTGGCAGGGTCTTCAGCTGTCTTTTCAGCTTTGTCTTCGGTTTCCTGCATGGGCTCTTTGGGTGCTTCCAGGCGGGGCAGCTCAACTTCGCGTTTCATGAGGATGCCGCAGACACGAGCAATGGTGTCTTTCATCTCCTGTCTCGGCACGACCATATCGATCATGCCATGATCAAGGAGATATTCGGCGGTTTGAAAATCTTCCGGAAGCTTTTCGCGCACTGTCTGCTCGATCACGCGACGGCCGGCAAAGCCGATCTGGGCACCCGGCTCTGCGATATGAATATCGCCAAGCATTGCGTAAGATGCTGAAACACCACCCGTTGTCGGGTTTGTCAGTACGACGATGTAAGGCAAGCCCGCTTCACGCAGCATCTGCACGCCGACTGTCGTGCGCGGCATCTGCATCAGTGACAGAATGCCTTCCTGCATCCGCGCCCCACCGGAAGCGACAAACATCACAAACGGTGTCTTGTCCTCAACGGCTTTCATCATGCCTGCAAGGATGGCCTCACCGACAGCCATGCCGAGCGATCCGCCAACAAAGGTAAAGTCCTGCACGGCAGCTGTCATGGCCATGCCGTTGACATTGCCCTGCGCTACATGCACCGCCTCGTTCTCGCCCGTCTTGGAGCGGGCGTCCTTCATGCGATCCGTATAGCGTTTGCTGTCACGGAATTTCAAAGGGTCCGCCTGAACCTCCGGCGACTCGACGGGCGTATGGTTTCCGCCGTCGAAAAACGAATCAAGCCGTTTGCGCGCAGGCATGCGCATGTGATGACCGGAATTCGGAATCACCCACAGATTGGCTTCCAAATCCCGGTGAAAGACCATCTCCCCGGTTTCCGGACATTTGATCCAAAGGTTCTCCGGAACTTCACGTTTTTTCCAAAGATCCCGGATCTTGGGGCGTACAATAGAATTGATCCAGTTCACGTCAGGCGCGTCCCAATACTCGAGTTACCCATGGCGGAGATATGGGGTCCGCCGCAATTCCTTCAATTCACGTCGGCCGTCAGGCCTGACGGGCTCTGGCGCAACCGGCGGCCAGATCGCTGACCACGTCCGATACCGCCTGAACGGTTTTGTCAGTGGCTTTACCGGCTTCATCCAGGCTGTCGCGAATGGCATTGACCAGAACCGAGCCGACGACGACACCGTCTGCGTCCTTGCCGATGACGGCGGCCTGATCGGCTGTCTTGACGCCAAAACCAACGGCAACCGGCAACTCCGTATGACCTTTGATGCGGTTGACTGCCGTGGTCACCCGGCCGGTATCTGCAATGTTGGCACCGGTAATCCCAGTCACCGAGACGTAATAGACGAAACCGGAGGTATTGGCCAGAACAGCCGGAAGGCGCTTGTCATCTGTTGTTGGCGTGGCAAGGCGAATGAAGTTGAGACCGGCTTCGAGGGCCGGGATGCAAAATTCATCGTCCGCTTCTGCAGGTATGTCGACAATGATGAAGCCGTCTACGCCGGCTTCCTTGGCAACGTGCACGAATTTTTTGGGGTCACGCACATAGATGGGGTTGAAGTACCCCATCAGAATGATCGGCGTATCCTGATCCTGCTTTCGGAAAGTCCGCACCATGTCCAGTGTCTTGTCCATGGTATGTCCGGCAGCAAGTGCGCGCTGATTGCCCAGCTGGATTGGAATTCCCTCTGCCATCGGGTCGGAGAAGGGCATGCCCAACTCGATCACATCGGCACCGGCGGCAGGGAGTGCGTTGAGAACGGCTTGCGACGTTTCAAGATCCGGATCTCCAGCAGTAATAAAGGTGACGAGTGCCGGTCTTCCGGCCTCTGTACAAGCTTTAAAACGGCGATCGATGCGCGTTTCCGTCATTCACTGCTACCCTTTTTTCGCCAGACCATATCGCACAGGCCTTGTCATCTGAGCGATGTACGGGCGCAGCGTACGGTATGTCAATCTATTGTGCAGGAATTCGGATTGGTTTTGAAACCTTCGGCGCTGGTAGGCCGTATTCTCTACTTGCTTGGGTAATCAATCAAACCAATGGCGCGAAACTCGCTATCAGCACGATAGACGTGCTCACTGCGTATGCCCCTTGCTCTTGCGGCACGCTGGCACGGTCCACCCGTGCCGCGAAAAACCGTCGAAAGCGGCGCAGCTGAAGGTGCACTCAAAAGGATAGCTTGCAAAACACTCATCTCACACCGGAGGAACCAAATTTAAAAACCAATCGCAACGAAATACTTATGAGTTTTTTGCACTGCAGCAATAGCGCTGGCTGCAGGTCAGACTTGCTAAAAACGCATGGCTGGATTGTCAGGCACGCATCAATTGCCTCTGGAAATATGCACTCCGTGCGTCTATTTTATAGGAAATAGAAAGCCATCGAAGAAAAATAAGGAGCTGAAAATGGCCCATTCCCTATTTGAACCAGCACCGAAACCACTGGCTGAGCGGTTCTGGAGACGCGTCATAGAACTCAACCTCAACGGGTCGCAGCAAACTGATACGACGCCACAAACAGCGCTAGAATTGACCGCACAGGTCAATTCGCTGGACGCTCGTGGGAGGCAGCAGTTTCTTCAGGCTGCTTTTGCGAGCAAATCCATCAAATGAAAAGCCGTGCGCTGATGAACAGGCGCACGGCTTTTTCAATTTTAGATTTCGGCAACCAAACCGTTTAGCGGCTCCGTCCGCCAAAGATTGTTATCGCTTGTTGAAATACTTACCGAATGCGTGACTCGCGATATCGCTGCGCTCAAGTCCGAGGTCGGCGAGCTGAGCCGTATTCATGCGGTTCAAACGTTCAATTTCGTTTGCCGTGCGGTGTGCGGCGCGAACATCGCGAACAAAACCGCTAATCATGTCGAATGCCATTGGTGTGTTCCTTCAAAAAGGGTCGGATGAGGTGTCGTGCACGGTTTTTCTTTGCAGATAATTTAGTATCCACGCCTTGGAGGAAACCCCTCGTCTTCAGACGAGCCCGCTTTAGCGTGAAGTGAATAAGAATGACC
>NZ_CANMNP010000015.1 GCF_947499295.1 uncultured Roseibium sp. | reverse complement strand
CGGTTCAACGTCTCAGGAGACGTTCACGATCGCGGTGTCCGACGTCGATGAAGTGGATGTCTCTGCCGTCTCGGACATAGATTCTTCTGCGAATTCGATTGCCGAAAACGCCGGTGAAGGTACGCAGGTCGGCATTACTGCTCTCGCCACCGATGCCGATGTGTCTGATTCCGTGAGTTATACCGTCGATGATGCACGCTTCTCGGTCGACAGCAATGGCGTTGTGACCGTGGCGTCGGGTGCAACCTTTGACGCAGAAACCGAAAGCTCAGTCGATGTCACCGTCACGGCAACCTCAACCGATGGTTCCGCATCGCAGGAGACCTTTACAGTCTCCGTCACCGACATCAACGAGCAAGTCGTTGCAAATGACGACGGTGCCTCGGTTGGCGGTACTGCAACGACTTTCTACTACAGCGACGATGACGGAGAAATTCACCTGATTGGAGCCGATGGCAGCGATGCTGTTATCGGGTCAACCGGTGTCGGGCCTCTCACCGACATTGCTCTCGATCCAGATGGCAACCTTTATGGTGTCAGCTTTAGTCAGCTTTACAGCGTTGACCCGCAAACTGGTGCTGCTACACAAATTTCGACAAGCTCCTTCCCAAGTTCCGTAAATGCACTTGAATTTGGGCCCGACGGGACGCTCTATGCTGCTGGTGGTTCAGGTGACCTTTATACGATTGATGCTGATACTGGTGTCGCAACACTGATTGGCAACATGGATTATGGATCCGCAGGTGATTTGGCCTTTGCAGGTGGATCTCTGTATCTTGCAACCTCAACAGGTGACGTGGTCGAAATTGATCCGGCGACTGGTGACACTGTCAGTGTCGTGACAACTCTACCGTCAACGAGTGCATTTGGTCTTGTTGGGGATGCGGCCGGCAATCTTTATGCTCTTACCGATGACAAGATGGTTTATCAGATTGACCCGGAAACTGGGACAATCTCGACACCGGACAACTACTCCATGAGCGACGGGGGTTGGGGCGCAGCCGCAACCAGCTCATCCTCTGAGGATGTCTCAAGCCAGGTCGAAGGCAATGTGCTCTCGAACGATCTGGACCCTGAAGGCAACATGTCTGTCACCAACATTCGTTTTGACGGCGCCGATCATGTTCCGGGCACTGAAATTCAAGGTACCTACGGAACCATTACGATCAATACTGACGGGACCTATACCTACAGCCTTGACGAGACGAAAACCGAAACCAAAGGCCTGGCAGAAGGTGAAACGGCAGAAGAACTGTTTACCTACACTGTGACCGATGGTGGTGGATTGGCGGATACCGCAATACTGAAAATCAGTGTCGAGGGCTACAACAATGCCCCTAGCGCGGTTTTGCTTGATGGTGCTGCTGCTGACACAACGACACATACTTTGGCGGAAAATGATGCGGGTGCCGTAATCGCATCGCTTACCACCGTTGACGCTGATTCCGGTGACACCCACACCTACAGTGTCGACGATAGCCGATTTGACGTGGTCTCGGGCCAACTCAAGCTCAAAGACGGTGTAAGCGTGGATCGCGAAAGTGAAAACTCGATCACGGTCAATGTGACAACAACTGATGAAAATGGGGCGTCCCACACCGAGGAAGTTACGATTGCCATATCCGATGTAGACGAGGCAGATGTCGCATCGGTTTCTGATACCGACACAGCCGCAAACGCTATCGCGGAAAACGCAAGCGCGGGCACTCAAGTCGGTATCACGGCACTGGCTTCGGATGCCGACGCTACCGACACGGTTTCCTATTCTGTCGATGACAGCCGGTTTTCCGTTGACGGCAATGGTGTTGTCACAGTTGCCTCCGGAGCTTCTTTCGATGCTGAGACCGAAGGCTCTATTAATATCACCGTCACGGCAACATCGACTGATGGATCGTCCTCTCAGGAAACCTTCACAGTCACTGTGTCGGATATTGATGAATTCGACATATCCTCGGTTGCCGACGCAAATGTATCTGCCGATGCTGTTTCAGAAGACGCCGCGGCCGGAACGCAAATTGGCGTATCTGCACAAGCAAGTGATGCGGACATTACCGACGGCGTCTCCTACACTGTTTCAGACAACCGATTTACCGTCGACGCAGACGGGCTTGTTACAGTCGCTGAAGACGCCAACTTTGACTACGAGAATGAACCGACGATCTATTTGACGGTTACTGCTACGTCAGACGACGGCTCCACCTCGCAGGAAACCTTCGAGGTTTCAGTGGCGGATGTCGCGGAGGCCTATCAGCTTCAAGATGGCCAAACGACGTTTACCGATGATGGCGTGGCTGAAACATCCATTACCGGCACTGATGCAGCCGAGACGATTACCGGCCACGACGACGGGGCAACCATTTACAGTGGTGGCGGAGACGACACGATTTATGGCGGTGATAGTGCCGATCACATCATGTTCGGCGAAGGTGCCGATACTGTCTATGGCGGCGACGGCAACGACTTCATTGATGATGAAGTGGGAACGCAACCCAACATGGACGCCAACTACCTTGACGGTCAGGGCGGCAACGACACGATTTACGGCGGTGGCGGTGACGACACGCTGATCGGTGGTGAAGGTTCAGACTTTCTTTCCGGTGAAAATGACAATGATACGCTGCAAGGCGATGCCGGAAGTGACAACCTATACGGAGGTGCCGGCGACGATGTTCTAGAAGGCGGCTCAGGCAACGACTACCTGGATGGTGGTGGTGATAACGACATTGCTGTTTTCTCAGGCTCCTTTGCAGACTATACCATCAGCAAGAACGATGACGGCTCCTATACGGTTGCTGACAATCGCTCAGGCTCACCGGATGGAACAGATACGGTTCACAACGTCGAAACTTTCCGGTTCGCCGACGGAGATGTTCTTGCCGGTGACCTTGTTGCCGAGGACATCGGGACCGTCAGGGATGCAGATACGACTGCCAACACCTTTTCTGAAAATGCCGTTGCGGGCACGACAGTGGGCATTGCTGCTTTCGCTGAAGACGGAAACACATCCGATACCGTCTCCTACAGCGTCGACGATAGTCGTTTTACTGTAGAGGCCGATGGCACAGTTAAAGTCGCAACTGGTGCAACCTTTGACTATGAAAACGAACCGCAAATCACAATAACAGTGACGGCAACTTCAACGGATGGATCGACCTCCAATCAAAGTTTCACACTGGATGTTGCAGACGTCGCAGAAAACCAGCAACTGGCTGATGAAGGCATAACGTTCACAGACACAGGTGTTGCTGAAACGAGTATCACGGGCGGAATTGGCGATGACACGATCACCGCACATGATGATGGTGGAACAATCTCCGGGGGCGCTGGTGCGGATATCCTGACCGGCGGTGCCGGCTCGGACACGATTTATACCGGTTCCGGCGCCGACACTGTGGATGGTGGTGACGGTTCCGACACAATTTATCTGGATGACAGTGACGGCGGGAGAACCAACACAATCGTTGACACCGGTGCGTCCGGTACAGATACGATCATGCTGAACTCAGGGGGCGGTACCTACCGGGTTCAAGGTGACTTCTCAGCAGCGTCGGGCATTGAGGTGATTGATGGTTCGACCGCAACCGGCGATCAACTGGGAACGAAAGACACTCGAGCAAATTTCGACTTCTCAAATGTTACATTGACTGGTGTTGACGAGATCATCGGAACGACAAACGGCGACACCATAGTTGGCTCGTCCGGTGATGATAAAATCTCGCTGGATGCCGGAAGCGATACAGTAACCGGCGGATCAGGCAATGACGAACTTGACGGAGGTGACGGAACCGACACCGCCATCTATTCCGGCAATTTCACCGACTATGATATTTCCGAAAATGTCGACGGCAGTTACACAATCACAGACCTTCGAATAGGTGGTCCTGATGGCACGGACACAGTCTCGAACGTTGAAAATTTCCGGTTCGCCGATGGCGACGTTCTTGCTGGCGATTTAACAAATTCAGATGTTGGCGCTGTCACGGACAACGACAGTTCTGCGAATACCATCCACGAAACAGATGGCGGTGGCACTCTTGTTGGTGTCACAGCAGCTGCGAGCGATCCCGACGGAGACAGCGTGAGCTACGTGCTCAATGACGACCGGTTCGAGGTCAGTGCTGATGGGATAATTACAGTTGCAAACCATGCGTTTTTTGACAGCCAAGCCGAAAGCTCGATCGATCTTACCGTGACTGCTACGTCGGCAGACGGATCGCAATCCAGCGAAACCTTCAGTATCTCCGTCGCTGGAGACTATGATTATGAGGCAGTTGGAGGGCTGGCAAACGGCTATTTCAGCGAAACAACCCAGTCAGTGTCCATAGACGGCATTGGCGGCGATGATCAGATTTATACCGGTGACTACAATGATCGCCTTGAAGGTGGCTCCGTGGACGGGAACGACATCCTGTCTGCGGGCGGTGGGCGTGATTTGATCTTTGGAAACGGCGGTGCGGACAATATTTACGCCGGTGCAGGAGACGATGTCATTATCGGAGGTGCCGGAGACGACAATATTCTTGGAGAAGACGGGTCCGACCTCTTCATGCACGGGCTTGGCGATGGAAGCGATACTATCTCTGCAGGACAAGGTGCAGCCTGGACCGATGTGATCGACCTGGGCGGAGGCGCAGGCGTGGTATCGGCCGGTGAATACGGTACCGACTGGACAGTGACGGTCACCAGCGGGTCAATAGAAAGTACGGATTTGGACACCGGGAAAATTGATCTTTCCCAGGATGCAGACGGCTATATCGATTTCTCGGACGGAAGCCGCGTTACCTTTAACGACGTTGAAGAGATCCGGTGGTAGCTGATGTCACCGGACAGCGGAAACTGACAAAAGCCCCCCCGGAAACGGCGGGGCTCTTTTCTTGTTTACAGGTCTATTGTACGCAATCGGCGCTGAGGGATATTACCGTTCGCTGAGCGGATCGCCAATTGCACGCGTGACGGGTTTCAGCATGTATTGAAGAACGGATTTGGATCCTGTCACGATTTTCGCATCGACCACCATTCCAGGCGAAATCGTCTCTGCGCGCGAACCTTCCCCGATCTGATTGGATGTCAGGGGTATCGTCGCCTTGAAAAAATAGTTTCCATATTCATCCCGGAAGCTGGAGGCCGAGATAACAGACACCTCTCCTTTCAAGGTCCCCTGAATATTTGGATCGAAAGTCGTGACGGCAATTTCCGCCTCATCGCCGACTTCAACATGGCCGATATCGCGCGGAGAAATACGCACATCGGCGACAAGCTCGCTGTCGCTCGGGACTATTTCCGCTACCACATCACCCGGCGCCAGAACACTGCCTGGACCTTTCAGATAGAGTGCCTTGATGTGTCCGGAGGCCGGAGCACGGACAAACAAACGCTCGAAACGGTCTTGCTGTTTTTCCGCTTCGAATGAAAGCTCGTTGCGTTCCTGGACAACGCGGCTTCGTTCCTCTGCCAGCTCTTCTTCGGCGACAGCGGCCGATCTTTGCAGCCCTGCCTGAGCTTCTCTCAATTGTGCTTCGACGCGGCCTTTCATACCGCTCAACTCACTGAGCGAGCTCTGTGCATTTTGCAGCGACGACTTGGCATCGAGATAGCGCCGCTTGGACGTGTAACCCTGATCAAAGAGCGATTGTTGGATCTCAAACTTTTCCTGTTCAATTTCAATTTGTGTCTCTTGCAGCCCGATCCGTTCTACAACACTAGAGAGTTCGGCTTCCTTTTCACTGATACGGGCCATCAGCGCTTGTTGTTCCTGCTCGAACGCTCTCTGTTGCGCGACAAAAGCTGCCTGCTGTGCCTCAGAAAAGGTTATGCCATTGCCCAAACGCAGACCCGAGGATTGCTCCCGAGTGGTGTTGGCTGCGAGACGTTGTTCTTCGGTTGCCAGAAAACGCAGTCTTGTTTGCACTCTTTCGAGATCGCTGGATGTTGCGGTTTCCAAAAGGCGCACCAATGGTGTTCCTTCATCAACCAACTGCCCCTCCTGCACCAGAACTTCAGCAACGATACCACCCTCGAGATGGCCGACGGTCTGGACTTTACCGGCAGGCGCAATTTCACCGTTGGCTTTGGCGACTTCGCGCACCTGTCCAATTGCAGCCCAGGCTAAAAATGCTGCAGCACTGATAGAAAGGGTCTGAAGAACGCGTTTGTAGGCAACCGGCGGTGGGCCTTCCTCGAGTTCCAACGGAATGTCGAGAGCTATTTCTTCAGCGGTGGTTTTACGATTAAACATGAGGTTGTGACGCTGACCCGTACTTTGGGGCCAACTATTGGCGACTAAAGTAAACATCCACTGAATCAATTTCTTAGATTGAGTTCCTATCGCCGGGTAAGTTTCCGCAATTCGTGCGTTGATTTTGAGTTTCTGTGCGCTGGCAGACGATAAAAAACACCGATTCAGGCTTTGACCGAAGCGTAACTCCGTGCATTAATGTCACAAGTATCTGTCCATTTCGCAAAAACGTGTGACGCTTTGGGAGGGCGCATGGCAGAAGCAGAAACGGTGATCGCGGAAGAGCGGGACGGCGCACTTTTGCTCACACTAAATCGGCCTGACCGATTGAACGCCTTCAATGAAGGAATGCACAATAGTTTGTTTCGGCATCTGAAGACCGCACGTCAAAACGACGACGTAAGGTGCATTCTCTTGACAGGAGCCGGTCGCGGGTTTTGCGCGGGTCAGGATCTTTCCAACAGAGACATGCGCGACGGAAGCGAAGCTCCTGATCTCGGCCTAACGCTCGATACTTTGTATAATCCACTCATCCGCGAAATCCGATCAATGCCGAAACCGATTGTGTGTGCGGTAAACGGGGTCGCGGCGGGCGCTGGTGCCAACATAGCGTTGGCATGCGATATTGTGCTCGCGGCGCGATCGGCGCGGTTCATCCAGGCATTTGCGAAAATAGGTCTCGTGCCCGATTCTGGTGGCACCTGGTTGCTACCCAGGCTGATCGGCGAAGCAAGAGCCAAGGCCCTTGCAATGACGGGTGAGCCGCTCAATGCAGAAACCGCTGAAGAATGGGGCCTCATTTGGAAAACCTATCCGGACGCTGAACTGCTACCGGAAGCCGAAAAGCTGGCCGCACATCTGGCAGCAGGTGCGACCAAGGGATTGGCGCTGACCAAGAAACTTATACAAGATGCTGCGGGCCAGACGCTGGATCGGCAACTGGACGCTGAGCGGGATGCACAAAGACAAGCCGGCAGGACCGCAGATTATCGTGAAGGCGTATCTGCCTTTCTTGAAAAGCGCCCTGCCCGTTTTTCAGGATCATGAGCTAACAGCCGGAGATGCGTATGTCCCCCGAAGAACTCGCACAAGCGTGCGCTGATCGCATGTGGTCGCAAGATACGGCCTCGCAAAGTCTGGGCATGGCTCTCGATAGCGTGGGTCAAGGAAAGTCTGTGCTTACCATGTCGGTCACGGAAACCATGACCAACGGACATGGTATTTGCCATGGTGGTTACATTTTCACGCTCGCTGACAGCGCATTTGCCTTTGCCTGCAATACATACAATCAGGTGACTGTTGCCCAACACTGCGACGTTACTTTTCTTGCACCTGCACGCCTGGGAGATCGATTGACCGCAAGCGCAGTCGAAAGATCACGTTCCGGCCGATCAGGGCTATATGACGTGACAGTTCGAAACCAACACGGTGATGTCATTGCGGAATTTCGCGGCAACTCAAGAACGACAAAAGGCACCATCTTGCCAGAATAATGCGAACGCAGATTTCTAAGCGTTCCAAGGGAGACAATCATGGAAAACCTGGCCCCACACCCTGGCGACCTTGAGCCCATCGAAACGGCATCAAGAGACGAAATATCCGCGCTGCAACTGAAACGGCTGCAATGGTCTGTGGCTCATGCGTACGAGAATGTACCGCTGTTCAAACAAAGGTTTGATGCAAAGGGCGTGCATCCTTCCGATCTCAAACAACTTGATGATTTGTCGAAGTTTCCCTTCACGACCAAATCGGACCTCAGGGACAATTATCCGTTTGGTCTTTTTGCAGTGCCCCGGGAAAAGATTTCGCGCATTCACGCATCCTCCGGCACGACCGGCAAACCGACGGTCGTAGGGTACACTGCCAACGATATCGAGATGTGGGCGCAACTTGTCGCGCGTTCCATCAGAGCCTCCGGTGGGCGTCCGGGAGACATAATCCATATTTCCTATGGGTACGGTCTTTTCACCGGTGGACTCGGCGCGCATTACGGCGCGGAAAAAATGGGGTGCACGGTCGTTCCCGTCTCAGGCGGCATGACCGAACGCCAGGTGACCTTGATCCAGGATTTCAAACCTCGGATCATCATGGTGACGCCTTCGTACCTTCTGTCCATCCTGGATGAATTTCGCCGCGAAGGCATCGACCCAAGAGACAGTTCGCTTGCTGTGGGCATATTCGGAGCCGAGCCCTGGACAAATGCCATGCGGCTGGAGATCCAGGATGCCTTCGATATGCACGCCGTCGACATCTACGGTTTGTCGGAGATACTCGGGCCCGGCGTTGCCAATGAATGTGTAGAGACAAAGGACGGGCTTCACATCTGGGAAGACCACTTCTACCCGGAGATCATCGATCCTGTTACCGGCGACAACCTTCCTGACGGTGAAATCGGTGAATTGGTGTTCACCACCCTGACCAAGGAAGGTTTGCCGATGGTTCGCTACCGGACACGGGATTTAACCCGGCTCCTTCCTGGCACCGCGCGTTCCATGCGTAGGATGGAAAAGGTCACGGGTCGTTCCGACGACATGATCATCCTCAGAGGCGTCAACGTCTTTCCGACACAGATCGAAGAACAGTTGCTGAAATGCGAGGGGCTGTCGCCGCATTTTCAGATTGAACTGACAAAGGACAACCGTCTCGATGTCATGACAGTACATGTCGAGGCCCTGCCTGGCGCTGCATCTTCAGATCAAAGACGCGCTTCTGCCAAGGAACTTGGCCATCATATCAAGAGCGTTATTGGCGTGTCCGCCCTTATCGATGTGACGGAACCAGGCAAGGTCGAACGGTCTGCCGGCAAGGCAAAACGAGTGGTCGACAATCGGCCGATAGACTAGAAAATCAAACGATCGCCCGCCAGGAAAGCGAGCAATCGAAAGGTCGCGTATCTGCTACGACGACGCAGTCGGCCACTCCTTGGCGACCAAAGTGAGGACATCATATTGCGCTACAGGCTCGTCGTTTTGATTTGAGACGAGGCAATCCCAGCGAACTTCTCCATAATCGGCTGAAATACGCGGCGATATCTCCTTGGCCGTCAACTGAACTTTCAAGGCATCGCCGGCGTTGACGGGTGTAAGGAAACGCAGGTTGTCGACACCATAATTTGCAAGAACAGGCCCTTCTTCCGGTTCAACAAACAGACCGGCCGCAAATGAGACAATCAGATAGCCATGCGCAACGCGGCCTTCAAAAAACGGATTGCGTTGTGCCGCGGCCTCATTCATGTGGGCATAGAAGGTATCTCCCGTAAACTCCGCGAAGTGTTCAATATCTTCAAGAGAAACCGTCCGCTCCCTGGTTACGAGCTGATCTCCTATTTTAAGTTCTGCCAGTGACTTCCTGAATGGATGGCGGCTATCGGCTCTGCCTTGCTCCCCGGCAATCCATCGTCCGGTTACGGCGCCAAGAAGATTGGGTGCACCTTGAATGGCGGTTCTTTGCATAAAGTGTTTGACGGATCTCAGGCCACCAAGCTCTTCTCCCCCTCCAGCACGGCCCGGGCCGCCGTGAACGAGCATTGGCAAAGGTGAACCGTGACCGGTTGAAGTTTTGGCGCTTTGACGATTTCCGATCAGCACCCGACCGTGAAATGGTGCCATGCCGAGCACCGTTTCTTCGGCAACCAAGCGGTCATTTGTAAACAGTGAAGCGACAAGCGATCCCTTGCCCTTGTGGGTGAGCGCGATAGCGTCTTCAAGAGAGTCGTACGGCATGAGCGTTGCCACTGGCCCAAAAGCCTCAACGGCATGGATGGTTTCGGACACCAAGGGGCGGTCGCAATAAAGCAGGACCGGCGCTTCGAAAGCTCCTTTTTCCGGCACATTACCCGAACCACCATAGACAGCTTCAGCCTCCGTCTTCAATTCCTCGACGCGCGATTGCACCTCGTCTTTTTGCCCTGCAGAAGCAAGAGGCCCCATGGTGACCGTGTCATCTCTTGGGTCTCCTATCCTCAGTTTCTCAAATCGGGCCTTCAAGGCGTCCCCAACTGCCTCAGCCGTGTCGCGTGGAACAATAATCCGACGGATGGCGGTGCATTTTTGTCCCGCTTTGACAGTCATCTCCCGAGCCACTTCCCTAACGAACAGGTCGAACTCGCTTTCCCCTTGTTTTGCGTCCGGTCCAAGCACGGCGGCATTGAGACTGTCGGCCTCCATCGAAAACCGCGTCGAATTTCGAACCATAGACGGGTTCTGTCGCAGCATCTGGCCGGTGGCGGCAGATCCAGTGAATGTAACGACATCTTGTCCCGTCACATGATCCACGAGGTCGCCTGCAGAACCGCAGAGCAGTTGAAGAGCCCCTTCAGGAAGTATATCGGCGGCCAGAATGTGCCTAACCATGAGTTCCGTGAGGTAGGCGGTCTGACTGGCCGGTTTTACAAGACAAGGCACACCGGCGATCAGAGACGGTGCAATCTTTTCCAACATACCCCAGCAGGGAAAATTATAGGCGTTGATGTGGACAGCAATCCCTTGCAATGGCGACAGGATATGCTGTCCTGAAAACGAGTTATCGCGCGAGAGAGGCTCAATTGCTCCCTCGGTAAAGACACGGGTATTCGGCATTTCCCGACGCGCCTTCGAAGAATAGGCAAACAGCGTTCCGATACCGCCTTCGATATCAATCCAGCTGTCCTTGCGGGTTGCGCCTGTTGCAAAACTCTCTTGGTAGAATATTTCTTTTTTCTCCATGAGCGTTTGCGCCAGGCTTTTAAGCATCAGCGCTCTCTCATGGAAGGTCATTTTACGCAAAGCTGTGCCGCCCTTGCTGCGCCCGTAGGCCAGCGCCCCGGACAAATCGAGACCATCGGCATTGATGTTTGCAACGGGCTGACCGGTCGCGGCATCAAGAAGCAGTTTGCCCTCGCCTTTTCCACTTCGCCAGGAACCGCTGAGAAAGCTCTCAAGGCCGCGGACTTTTTGAGAAACCACCGTCATGAAATTTCTTCCAGTTCTTTGAAGGTTGTGCCGCATCACGGCCGTCTTGCCGACATTAGCCGCGGATCAGGCGTCGTATGTGAGCACCAAACGTTTTGACAAAGGTCTGGATTGACAGGTCAAAACGTATCCGTCCCGGATTTCGTCGTCCTCAAGAGCATGGTTGGCTGCCATCTCGACCTCGCCCTCCAGAAGCTTTCCGCGGCAAGTAGAACAGACGCCTGCGCAACATGAATAAGGAGCGTCAATGCTGTTTCTATGGGCAGCTTCCAAAATGGTTTCCCCGGGCTCCATGTGAAGGATACGGGTGGTGCCATCCAGCGTCAGCTTCAGATCCGCCTCTTTGGCCTTGTTTCCGGTAAGCGCGGGTCTTTGTTTGGCAGGCAAGCGTCCGGGTTGATCGGATTTGAAGAGTTCCTGCTTGATCCGTCTGTCTGCAACACCGTGACTTTTCAAGGCATCATTTACTGTTTCCATCATTCCATGGGGACCGCACAGGAACACCTGGTCGATATCCTGAGGATCAACCATGTTCTGGAACAAGTCTTCGAGCTTTTCCTTGTCGATGCGACCCGAGAACAACTCGGTATCCTGACCGTCATTCTTGAGAATGTGAATGATCTGAAGCCTGCCGAGATAGCGGTTTTTCAAGTCTTCGAGGTCTTCCCGAAACATGATCGAAGAAACCTGACGATTGGCGTAAACCAGTGTGAATTGCGCTTCTGGTTCACGGGCCAGGACCGTTTTCATAATCGACAGTATCGGTGTGATCCCGGAACCGCCGGCAAAGCCGAAGTAGAATTTCGATCCGCCGGGATTAATCTCGGAATTGAAACTGCCGCGGGGTGGCATCGCTTCTATTGTATCGCCGGGTTTCAAATCTTCATTTGCCCAACACGAAAAAGCGCCGCCGTCGACACGCTTGATGCCGACCTTCAGACTACCATCTTCCGTGCCGGTACATATCGAGTAGCAACGGCGCACCTCGTGACCATTAAAGTCTCGCCGGAACGTCAAGTATTGACCTTGAGAAAACTGGAAAACCTCTTCATCCCCGGTTTGAGGCCTCAGGGTGACAACGACCGCGTCCCGTGTTTCTGGTGCGACTTCGGTTACCGTGAGGGCGTGAAACCTCGACATCTAGTTCCTCCCTGAAGTTGTGATGCATATGGGCCGGGTTGACCGGCAAAGGCGGCGTATCGGTCTAGTGGCATTTGAAATAGTCGAAGGGTTCCAGGCAGGACCGGCATCTGTAAGCCGCTTTGCAAGGTGTGGAACCGAACTGGCTGACTTTTTCTGTTTTGTCAGAACCACAGCGCGGACATGCAACAACCAACGCCTCATTGCTGGAAAGTCTCGAGATCCGTCCGGTTTTCGATGTGCCTTCCACTGGCGGCGCAATGCCATATTTTCGGAGTTTTTCACGTCCTTCCTGGCTAAGCCAGGCCGTTGTCCAGGCCGGACTGATGCGCTGTTCCAGTCGCAGATTTTCAATACCGTTGGACCGTAACTTGGTTTCGATATCGAGATTGATCACGGCTGTCGCGGGACACCCTGTATATGTCGGCGTTACGGTAACGACCAACATGCCCTCCTCCCATCGGATGTCTCGAATAACCCCGAGATCAGTTAGGGACAGGACCGGGATTTCAGGGTCCGGAACTTCAGACAGCCAGCTCCAAATTGTTTGCGTGGGAACTTTCATAGGCTTACCAGGTAGCACCCGGATAGGCTCTTTGCAGAAACTGCATGTCTGCCAAAATGTGTCCAAGATGCTCTGTGTGTCGACCCGTCAGACCTCCGGTGTGAGCAAAATCCGTTTCTGGTTTTGATAATGTCGCTTCAGTGAAAACGGCATCAACGGTCGACAACCATTCTGTCCGGAGCCCTTCGGGTGAAGGTGCGATTTTCGCCGCAACGACGGCCTGGTCGACGGCGTCACCTTTGAACATTTCGCCCGAATAAGGCCATAGGCTCTCCAGCGCCGCTTGCATCCGCTGCCTGCTCTCACTGGTACCATCACCAAGTCTGATTACCAGGTCTGCGGACCTGTCGAGATGATAGTCAACCTCCTTGCCGGCTTTCACCGCGATTTCAGCGACCCGGTTATCTGCGGACGTTGCAAGAGCTTTCAGCAATTGCGACTGATAAGCGTCGATGAGGAATTGGCGCATCATAGTTTGGCCGAAGTCGCCATTTGGCTGTTCGGCCAACAACAGATTTCGGAAGTCCCAGGCATCTCGCAAATAGGCAAGTTCGTTTTCGCCGCGGCCCTTGCCTTCAACCTCTCCCGCCAAAGATAGCCAGAGCCTTGCCTGCCCGATTAAATCGAGCGCGATATTCGCGAGTGCGATATCTTCTTCCAGCACCGGAGAATGGCCACACCATTCCGATACCCTGTGACCTAGCACAAGCGCCGTGTCACCGCGCCTCAAAAGCCAGTCGAAAAATACATCGTTCGCGATTTTATCGCCGGGCTCAGTCATCACATTTTTCCGACGTCATCAGGAATGTTATAAAAGCTCGGGTGCCTGTAAATCTTGTCGACGGACGGTTCGAACAAGGCATCTTTGGAACCTGGATCTGAGGCTGTGATTTGAGCGGAAGGAACGACCCAGATACTGACACCTTCCTTGCGCCGCGTATAAACGTCGCGCGCATTTTTTATCGCCATTTCAGCATCTGGCGCGTGGAGCGAACCGACATGGCGGTGATTGAGGCCATGCTGTCCTCGAATGAACACTTCCCAGAGCGGCCATTCCTTTTTCATGCTTACGTCTCCTTGGAACTTCACTCAGGCCGCGGGCGATGTGCACCTTGCGGTTCGCCAAAGATTGGCACCGTCAACATGTTCCCAACCGAACGCGTGATCGGAAGCGCCATGCGAGTTGAGGTGGTTCAGCCGATCCCAGGCTTCTTCGAGCGACGGATGATGTCCTTCTGGCACCATCCACATAACAAAGTGCATTTTTTCCATCACACTGAACCACTCAGCGCGTCTTTCGTAAAACCGTTTGTGAACCGTCTTGAAGACAAAATTTTCCAATGACTTTACGTCAGTCCAAACGGATAGGTTCGGAATAACCATCGGGTCATCTTCTGCGGACATCGCAACAGACGAGCCCGCCTCATCCTTGAGCCGCCAGACGAAACCTTCGCTGCGTTCGGCAGCGAAATTGATCCGATTCAGGTTTCGAACGAAATCAGAAATGCGCGGGTCGTTGATGTCGTGTTTCAACCTGGCAACATTCAATTCCGCGATGTTGAAATCAGTCATTCGGCTCACTCCGCGGCCGTTCTTGAAGCTTCACGCTTATCGGCGTGAGCCATCAATGCGTCGCGGACCCATTCGCCATCTTCCCAGGCCTTTACCCGAGCTTCCATTCGCTCCCGGTTACACGGCCCGTTGCCTTTGAGCACTTCAAAGAACTCATTCCAGTCAGGTTCGGAAAAGTCGTAGCTGCCCTTGTCCTCGTTCCACTTCAAGTGCTCGTCAGGAACCGTGAGGCCCAGATACTGGGCCTGCGGGACCGTCTGATCGACAAACTTTTGCCGAAGCTCATCGTTGGTGTTGATCTTGATTTTCCAGGCCATGGACTGGGCAGAGTGAACGGACTCTTTGTCCGACGGACCGAACATCATCAAGGAGGGATACCAAAACCGGTCCAGAGCATCCTGCGCCATGCGCCGTTGTGCCTCGTTTCCGCCCGCCATCTTCATCATGATGTCGTAGCCCTGCCGCTGATGAAAACTTTCCTCTTTGCAAATACGGATCATTGCGCGTGAATAGGGTCCGAAGGAGGTGCGCTGTAGCGGAACCTGGTTCATGATTGCTGCGCCGTCCACCAACCACCCGACGGCCCCGATATCGGCCCACGTCAACGTCGGGTAGTTGAAAATAGAAGAGTATTTCATCTTTCCGGCGTGGAGGAGTTCAATCAGTTCATCTCTACTGACGCCGAGAGTTTCAGCTGCGCAGTAGAGATAAAGACCGTGTCCAGCCTCATCCTGAACCTTTGCAAGCAAGATCGCCTTGCGCTCCAACGTGGGTGCACGCGTGATCCAATTGCCTTCGGGAAGCTGACCAACAATCTCGGAATGCGCATGTTGACCGATCTGACGTATCAGGGTCTTGCGATAACCATCCGGCATCCAATCCGTTGGTTCAATCTTTTCACCGCGATCGATGCGTTCCTGAAACGCTCGCTCTTGTGCCGACATTTCCGATAAGTCACGGACCTTCGTCGTGTCGGTTTTCACCATCTGCGCATACATGACGCCTCCTTCCGTCATGTTGAAGATGCGTCAGGATAGCGCACAATGCATCACAGAAAAAGTTCATTTTTTAAAAATTTGTGACGCTTTTAAATCAGGCAACAGTTTTCTGCTAAATTCTTGGTGTCAAATTCTCTTGGAGATCGTTTCTAGCCTTGATTTGATGGGTGCAGGAGTGGCGCCCAACAGACCGGCCTGGTTC
This sequence comes from uncultured Roseibium sp., assembly GCF_947499295.1. Lineage (GTDB taxonomy): Bacteria > Pseudomonadota > Alphaproteobacteria > Rhizobiales > Stappiaceae > Roseibium. The sequence continues at coordinate 175,844 of NZ_CANMNP010000015.1, read as the reverse complement.
ATCAGGTGCTGCCCAATGAAATTGTCCGCAGCTTCAGATAGACCCGTATAGAGGACCGCAAAGAGCCTGTGAGCTTCATGTCCCGGCCAGTCATCGGGGAGTGCTCCAGGCGGCAGTCTGGGGTCTCGAAAGCGTATGGCACGGTAGTCATGGACAAGAGCAAGCCGACACAACAACGCTTCCTGGTCGGAAAGCGTTTTCTCCAACACAGCATCCATCGGTTGATACCGCTTCGTGAATTCCATGTACTCGTCGCTCAATTCATTAAGCTTGAAGGAAGATCTCAGCAGTGTTCGAAATGACTTGCTGTTCGGATCTTCTGCCGAGGAGCGGAACGAGACGTCGTTGAGCGGGCGGTCATGTCGGTCTGCCGCGATGAAAACATTTCCTCCCAAATTCACAAAACCCGCTCGCAGAAGCTTGTCCTGTTGGGCAGGAACAGAACTCACGGATATGATCCAGTCGCAATCACTGTCACTTGGCCCAAAAAACAGATCAGCTGCCAGATGATATTCATTTCGCGCCTCTTCCGTCAGAGCATAAAAGCTGCGACGCCCATCGCGTTCACCGCTCAGCTGACCTTTTGATACGAGACGTGAAACGGCTGTGCGGACCAAGGATTCATTGACGCCAAAACCACTGCACAAGCTGATCAGGTTGCCCATCCACAATACGCCACCACGAGGTTCGACGATGTCGCCATAAATAGTGACGATCAATTGGGCAGCTTTCGGTGGATAGGATTTCAGGAACCTCTCGGCTCGGAATGCGGAACTTTCCTGCATGAAACATTTGATCCGATTGTTTTTTTCGACCTTAACCGCCAGACGAATTCAATCCAAGTCTACTCGAACTGTCTTTAGAGACTATCGGATCTAGATCACTTGCGAAGCCAATACACAAACGTTATAAAGTTACGCGTTATAGTGTTACATCAAATCGAGTACTCCCCGCATGATTGACAAATCCGATACCAAAGGTGCAACCACTCGAGGCCGCAAGACATTCGTTGTGACCGCGCTTGCGAGCGTTGCTGCAAGTGCGTTGCTTAGCTCGGCTGCATTTGCTGATGGCCCGAACGTCGTCACCACCATCAAGCCGATCCACTCTATCGCGGCCGCCGTTATGGACGGTGTTGGAACACCGCACATTCTGATCGATGGGGCAGCCTCACCACACGGCTTTGCACTGAAGCCATCTCAGGCATCCCTATTGGAAGGCGCAGATGTTGTCTTCTGGGTTGGCCCGCAACTGACACCGTCTTTGGAAAAACCCATCAGTTCGATGACAAGTGATGCCGAAGTGCTCAGTTTCATGGATGTTAAGGGTGTAAGTCACCTTGGCATTCGGGAAGGCAAGGACTTCGATTCACATGATCATGACCATGGAGCTGAAGAAGCTTCCCATGAGGAGCATGAAGACGAAGACCATCATGACGAACATGCTCATGATGACCATGATCACGACAAGCATGAAGAACATGCGCATGCCGAAGATGAGCACGAGCACGGCGAAAGCCACGACGAACATGCCCATGACGATCATGACAAGGAGAAACATGGCGATCATGAGGAACATGCTCACGCGGAAGAAGAGCATGACCACGATGAAAGTCATGCGGAACATGATCATGACAAGCACGAAGAACATGCAGGGCATGACCATTCAGACCACGCTGGAGACCCGCATATCTGGCTGAATCCAGACAACGGCATCGCAATTGCCGGCGCAATGGCTGAAAAGCTCGCTGAGGTAGATCCGTCAAACGCGGAAAAATATCGAGAGAATGCGAGTGCTTTCCAAGCGAAGATCGAAGCACTTGAAGGCAAAATCGAGGAACAACTTCACCCGGTTGAAGGCAAGAAGTTCGTCGTGTTCCACGATGCCTATCATCATTTCGAACATCACTTCGATATCGAAGCAAGTGGGTCGATCACGCTCTCGCCGGAAGCGCTGTCCAGCGCAGACCGCGTCTCAGATATCCAGGGGCGTATTCGTGATCTTGAAGTGACTTGCGTTTTTCAAGAACCGCAATTCGATGCCAAACTCGTCAATGTCGTCATAGAAGGCAGCAGCGCGCAAAAGGGCACGCTTGACCCGCTCGGCACCGATCTCAAAAACGGTCCGGACCTTTACCCGAGCCTTCTGCAAAATCTGGCAAATTCCTTGTCGGATTGTCTGAAAAGTCAGTCCTGACGCCAGCAATAAATTTTCCATTCTATGTAAAAAGGCCGCCGGGCATCGATCCGGCGGCCTTTGTTTCATGACGTCGCAGCGCTTAAGACGCGCGCGCTTTCGCCCGCACCGTTTCCGTTTTCTCAAGTGCCTTCAAGAGATGCCGGTCACGGTCATAGATATCGGAGTAATAGGCGACTGTTCCATCAAGTTCCGGCCAGGCCGTAAAATAGGAAACGTAAACAGGCAGGTCCCCGGTCACTTTCTCCTGTTCATTCTGTCCGGCTGAAATACGTGAGCTGACATAATCCTTCGATTTTCCCAGCACCGCAGCCGCCATGGCTTTCGGGTCATGAAGGCGAATACAGCCATGACTGAATGCCCGTACGTCCTTGTTAAAGAGGCTCTTGGATGGCGTGTCGTGCATGTAAATATGGTGCTTGTTCGGGAAGAGTATCTTCACCTCACCAAGCGCATTCGACCGACCGGGATACTGTCGAACATTGATCGTTTGCTGTTTTGAAGCAACGGCATACCAGTTTACGGACGAAGACGATACTTTCCGTCCTCCGGCCGTGGTTACTTCGTATCCTGAGCGATCCAGATAACTTGGATCTTTTGCCAGTTTCGGCAGCATTTCGTTGACGATGATTGAATACGGCACGCCCCAGTAAGGGTTGTATTCCACGATCTCAATCTTGTCGTAGAAGAAATTGGTCTGGTTTGACTTCTTGCCAACCACGACCCGCATCGACAAGGGATCTTCCCCGGGGGCTGTGTAGGTTGCGGTAAATGCAGGCTGGTTGATGAAGACCTTCCGCTCACCAAGCTCTTCCGGCATCCAACGGCTGCGTTCCATTGCCAGTTCAACCTTGGCAATCTTGGCCGCATTGGTCTCACCGACCATAGCATTGATGGAGTTCTTGCCGACGATACCGTCAGGCGTCAGCTTGTTTTCCTTTTGAAAGGCTTTGACCAACGCGACAAGTTCAGGAGAATAAAGGTCGTCACCTTCATACGTCTCGAGTGTTTCTGAGTGGACAGTCTTCAGTTCCTCCGATCCGTTCTTCTGGATCGCAGCAACGATGTTTTTCATTTCCGGACTGGATTTTCCTGCCTTGAGGAATGTTCCAGGTGCAATCACGATTTGATCGGTTGCTTCGTCTTCAGCCTTCAAACGTGCAAGTTCAGCCGTCAACTCTTTGAAATGTACATTCTGCGGCTGGTTTGATTGAAGGCTCTCTGCGACGTTCGCTGCAGATTTCAATTCTTCGAGCGCAGCAACCAGATCAACTTCATGGCGAGGCAGATCGTGGTATTGGGAAATTCGGTTAGGGTCGATGCGGCCACGCCTGGCATCCAGAACATATGTCAGCGCGGCAGCGCTGAGCGCCATCTCAAACCGCATTGTCGCGGCGTCCTGCTCAACCTCTTCCGCGCCTGATGCTGCCGGAAGCGGCACAAAATAGTCTGCCGGATTGAGGGCAAAGTCACCGGCTTTTTCGAGTGCATCGCGAAGTTGCTTCGCCTTGGCAGTCGGTTGTCCGTCCTCAGTCCAGACAAAATTAGGGTGCTCACGATAGAAGGCAACAAGCGCTTGCCCAACCTCTGGAAGCCCCATCAGGGTCATGTCTTTCAAGGCGGGGCGCGCTTCGTCAAAGGCAGTGAGTACAACAGGGGCAACAGAGGCTGGTTCAGCGTCCAGAGTTGCTGCGTCGCCGGCCTCGACACTCTGGGTCGCTGGCCGAACCTCTGCGGTTTTCTTTTCAGACAATTCACCGAGCGGCAGCTGTTTCCAGTCATCGGGCCGGTAGTTCAAATAGCGAGGAGCAGAGACCCGAACTTTCGACACCTTCTTTCGGAGCTCTTCCTGACGAAGCCGCTCCTGCTCGCGTCGCTGATGCTCCGGATTGAAGATGCGCTGAAAGAAATTCTGGGCGGTCGCCGGTTCCACAGGCGCAATGGCAAAACCTGTAGCAAGCACCGACGCCATAAGGCCGGTTTTCAAGGATGTGCCGAAAAAGGTTCCGGCGCGGCTCTTAATTGAGTCCTTGCCTTTGGCGCTAACCTGCTTGCTGTTTGTTGATGTGTCTGTTCGCATTGTTCCAACCCGAAAACTAAATTTATTTTGGTCCGGCAACGCGCCCACGGAGACCGGATGTTCTCATTCCCTGCCAAGGAAAAACGCCACCCGGTTCGTTCTGCCGGGAAATTATGTCGCGTTTGGTGTGATCTGCAGGCAAAAGCAGGGCATTTTTCGCTGCACAGCCTTTGCAAATCACCTCATTTCAATCCGTTGATACTATATCAGGCTTCTGAAGATGGTTAAGAGCGCGCGTCGTACACAGATTTTGAATTCAATTCAGTGTGACGTTATTGCCTCGATTTCACCCACCAGAAGATGCAGCTAAACCCATACTCTCTTTATGGGTGCGCTAACCGATGCATTCAGCTCTTGCGTGATGGCTATCACGATATCCAATCCGGCTCTCTCCTATAAGAACTCACGAAAAAGTGAGCAAAAGGGAGAAGGCCTAATGCCGTTCCAATTCAATGTCGGTGACCATTCCTCGCCGATCTGGAAATACACAAGCTTCGATTCTTCTCAGTACTCGAAGTGCAAATGGGCAAGGAGCAAATTGTTCCGGATGGTAAAAAACAATCCATCCTGCAACGCCTATTTCCGTACCCTGCCCAAAGGCCGCAGCTTGTCGGACATGATCAACGACAGCTCGATCTGGGTAAATTATGGTCCTACGATTTCTCCATTGCATGGAGAGATCCATGTGCCGACCGGCGAAATCGCTATCGGTGATCGGGCGTTCAACACGGGGCGCTGGATGGTTTTGGCGACCATTATTCACGAAATGGCACACCACAACGGCGCGCCAATCACGGGTGGAGATACACGCGCGGAAGAGGCCGTATATCATTGCGGTCTGGGAACTGCGAAAGAATATTATGACGGCGTTGACGATCCAAGCACACCGTATGATCCGCATGTCGGCGGATAACAAAATGACACACGAGGCCCCTGTCTAAACAGGGCCTCTCGTGCCTTTGTCGTTTGACTAGAATGGAATTTCATCATCCATCGGGCCAGCACCACCGCCACCGCTAGAAGGACCACCGAAACCGCCGCCGCTCTGACCGCCGCCATAGCCGCCACCGCCACTTGAACCGCCGCCGAAGCCACCGCCCTGGTCATTTCCGTAGTCAGGCAGTCCACCTGGTTGCCCACCGCCCTCGCCGCGCCCGTCGAGCATTGTCAGGTTTGAATTAAAGCCTTGCAGCACGACTTCGGTGGAATAGCGGTCCTGACCGGACTGATCTTGCCATTTGCGGGTCTGCAATTGGCCTTCAAGATAGATCTTGGATCCTTTGCGCAGATACTGTTCTGCCACCTTGCACAAACCTTCGTTGAAGATGACAACCCGGTGCCACTCGGTTTTCTCCCGACGCTCACCACTGCTCCGATCTCTCCAGGATTCCGAAGTTGCGATCCGCAGATTGGCAATCGGCCGACCGTCCTGAGTCCGGCGGATTTCCGGATCTGCCCCCAGATTTCCAACCAAAATTACCTTGTTGACGCTGCCCGCCATTCTGCTCTCCTGTTTTTCATTCTGCGGTTCGACTTCACCAGTCGGTTCGCTCGTCGGCAAACTTGTTGATGTCCAACCGTGCTACCGGCTCCGCGGCTTGAACCAGAACCCTAACGGCCTGCCAACAGCTTCGCGCGCTTTTTCCCGCACAAGCACTCATTTTCCACAGGCCAACCCCGGTTAACGTGGCATGGATGCGTTCTTGTTCATCTGCCTTATCGCCCCAGCGGACTTTAAAAGCAGGAGACCTGACCGCACGGCGCATTGTGGCCATCGAATACGCCAAAGACTGTCAGGAAGATACAATTGCACCCATCTGGATTTAGGCCAAAACAGCACAAGCTTCCTGACGTAGCCAATTACATGTACTTGTTTTGTTCTTATCATTTCTGTAAAACCGATTCAATCGAACACCCAAGAAAGTTGCCGGTCTTTTAGCAACGTGACTTTGGCCCACTGGAAGCACCGGCGGAAACTGTTATATCCGGGCAGGCAAGATTTGCCACACCGACATCAAAGTTCCCTGCACTTGCCAATATCATCGCCTGTGCAGACCTTCAGGAAACACGAGAATGACCAAGCCCAAGACACCCAAGTCGGACAATAGCTGGAAAAATGACCCGACCAAGGTGATCAGCGTCAAGGGTGCCCGTGAGCACAATCTAAAAGGCGTAGACCTGGACTTGCCTCGTGACAGGCTGATCGTCATGACCGGTCTATCGGGATCAGGCAAGTCGTCGCTTGCATTCGATACGATTTATGCTGAAGGACAGCGGCGCTACGTCGAAAGCTTGTCCGCCTATGCACGCCAGTTCCTGGAAATGATGCAGAAGCCCGACGTGGACCAGATTGACGGTCTTTCACCTGCCATCTCGATCGAGCAAAAGACAACGAGCCGTAACCCGCGTTCGACCGTTGGTACGGTCACGGAAATCTACGACTACATGCGACTGTTGTTCGCGCGAGTTGGGGTGCCCTATTCGCCGGCGACCGGTCTTCCCATCGAAAGTCAAACCGTCAGCCAGATGGTCGACAGGGTCATGGGTCTTGAGGAAGGCGCGAGACTTTATCTGCTTGCGCCGATGGTGCGCGGCAGAAAGGGTGAATACCGTAAAGAGCTGGCTGAGCTTATGAAAAAGGGGTTTCAGCGCGTCAAAATTGACGGCACCTTTTATGAAATTGCAGACGCCCCGGCTCTCGACAAGAAATTCAAACACGACATCGATGTTGTCGTGGACCGTATAGTCGTGCGCGATGATATCGCGGGGCGACTTGCCGATTCTCTGGAGACCGCGCTGAAACTCGCCGACGGCATCGCAATCGCGGAATTCGCCGATCAGGTTAAAGATAATGGTGATGCAAAGCGGCTGATCTTTTCTGAAAAATTTGCCTGCCCGGTGTCCGGCTTCACCATTTCGGAAATCGAACCGCGCCTCTTCTCCTTTAACAACCCTTTCGGCGCCTGCCCGACCTGCGACGGTCTTGGCACCACACTGGCGTTCGAGGAAGACCTGGTTGTTCCCGATCACTCTCTTTCGCTGCGAGAAGGTGCTGTCTTGCCTTGGGCAAAGACAGGATCGACGTCGCCTTATTACACTCAGACGCTTGAGGCACTTTGCGGGCACTTCAAAGTTTCAATGGCGACCCCCTGGAAAGACCTCCCTTCCGAGGTGCAGGACGCTATTCTTCACGGGACGGGAAAGAATGCGATCGAATTTGTCTATGACGATGGTGTGCGAAGCTACCGGACCGAAAAGACCTTCGAAGGCGTAATTGGCAATATCGAACGACGTTGGCGCGAAACCGAGAGCACGTGGGTACGTGAGGAACTGAGCCGTTTCCAGTCAGACCATGCGTGTCCGGCATGCAGTGGATTTCGCCTGAAACCTGAGGCATTGGCGGTCAAGATCGCCGGAAAGCACATCGGTGAAATAACCGAAAACTCCATTCGGCTTGCAAGCGAATGGTATGAAAAACTTCCAGAACAATTGAATGAAAAACAGAACGAAATTGCCGGTCGAATCCTGAAGGAAATCCGTGAGAGACTGAAGTTTCTGAATGATGTCGGATTGGAATATCTGACACTCTCCCGCGCTTCCGGCACTCTTTCCGGCGGCGAGAGCCAGCGCATCCGGCTCGCTTCACAAATAGGTTCTGGGCTAACGGGTGTTCTTTACGTGCTGGATGAGCCCTCCATCGGCCTGCACCAGCGAGACAATGCCAGACTTCTGGAAACGCTGAAACATCTGCGTGACCTTGGCAATACCGTAATCGTGGTTGAACACGATGAAGACGCTGTCCTTACAGCGGACTACGTGGTTGATGTCGGACCGGGTGCTGGTGTTCATGGCGGCCAGGTGGTCGCAAAGGGCACGCCTGCCGAGGTCATGGCGAATCCGAAGTCTCTTACCGGTGAGTATTTGTCTGGCGCGCGCATGATTTCCAGAGCTGATGGACGGCGCAAGATAAACAAGAAGCGGCAACTTTCGGTCAAAGGCGCGCGTGGGAATAATTTGAAGGACGTCAATGTGGACGTGCCGCTCAGCACATTCACCTGCGTCACGGGTGTATCTGGAGGTGGAAAATCGACCTTCTTGATAGACACCTTGTATAAGGCCGCTGCCCGTCGCCTGAATGGTGCACGTGACAACCCTGCCCCACATGACCGGATTGAGGGGCTGGAGGTGCTGGACAAGGTGATCGATATCGATCAATCGCCAATCGGAAGAACACCACGATCGAACCCGGCCACCTATACCGGCGCATTTACACCCATACGGGAATGGTTTGCGGGCATGCCCGAAGCAAAAGCGCGCGGCTATCAACCCGGTCGGTTTTCGTTCAATGTCAAGGGTGGCCGCTGCGAGGCCTGTCAGGGCGATGGTGTCATCAAAATTGAAATGCACTTCCTGCCAGATGTTTATGTCACCTGTGACGTTTGCCAAGGCAAGCGGTACAATCGCGAAACGCTGGAAGTCGAATTCAAGGGCAAATCCATAGCCGATGTGCTCGATATGACCGTTGAAGAGGCGGCAGAGTTTTTTGCGGCCGTACCAGCTGTACGAGATAAAATGGAAACACTGGCAAGGGTCGGGCTTGGCTATATAAAGGTTGGTCAGCAGGCAACCACGCTATCAGGCGGCGAAGCGCAACGCGTAAAGCTTGCGAAGGAGCTCTCGAAACGTTCCACAGGCCGCACGCTCTATATATTGGATGAGCCGACAACCGGTTTGCATTTCCATGATGTCGCCAAGCTTTTGGATGTTTTGCATGAGTTGGTCGACCAGGGGAACACGGTGCTTGTGATCGAGCACAATCTGGAAGTCATCAAGACTGCGGACTGGATCATCGATCTGGGGCCGGAAGGTGGAGACGGAGGTGGCACAATTGTGGCGACCGGTCGACCCGAGGATGTGGCAGAAGCTGAACAAAGCTACACCGGGCAGTTTTTGCGCGAATTGCTGCATCGGCGCCCACAGCAGACCTCCGACGCAGCTGAATAATACCCAATTAGAAGATTTGCGCTGCGCACTCTTGAAAAGTGTGCACTGCACCTTATGTTTTAATTTGTTGATTTGCAGTGTGTTTTTTAGATCACACTGAATTCTTCGAGTAGAATTTGCTGCATTGCATCAAACGCATGCCTGTCATGCAGAGATTGCACTTCTTTTATTTTACTCGGTGAATTATATCATGGATCAACAACGGAGCGAGCGGTTCAGGCTTCTCGCCGAATAAGGAACAAGAAGATGTTTGACACTGTGCGACAGAAGTACAGCAACTGGGTGAGTTACCGCCGTGCGGTGGATGAGCTGTCTCGTCTATCCAACCGCGAACTTACCGACCTCGGCATCAGCCGTAGCGACATCAAATTCGTCGCTCGCCGCAACTACGGCTAACACAATTTAGAATCGCGTCCCGAGGCATCCTCCTCCCAGCCAACGGACGTGTGACACGCAGGGCATCCTCCTCCCAGCCCTGTCACGTCGAAACGACGCCCGCCAGCACCTCCTCCCGCTGGCGGGCGTTCGTTTGTTTGGCACCCTGTATCCCGCACACTCATAAAAACACTCACTCCTCGCTTCTTCGCAACTGCGAAATAAGGCGACGAGAGCCATGCGTGGACTGGGCGCACGCTGGGTATTCAAATGGTTAAAAGGCAATTTGCTTTGCAAAAATCGCATACCTGTTACGCGATTTCACCTCTACCTCGCAGTGCACAATAACACTATCTTCAAAACCGTAAGAGATGAACGGGCCAGACGCCGATCCGCGGTGCCATGGCCACAGATATAGCGAAAGGCCTTAAAAATGATCGATAACGTTGTTCGCAAATACAACAACTGGAAACGCTTCCGTCAGACTTACGACGAGCTGTCCAACTTGAGCAACCGGGAACTGAATGACCTTGGCATTGCTCGTGCTGACATCAGCCACTACGCGCGTATGTCCGCAAAATAAGAATATGCAGTCTGGAACTATTCTCCTCCCAAGTTCCTGATTGCTGCCCTGCGCCAACAGCGCAGGTTTAAAAAAACGCCTGCCGGATCCTCCTCCCACCGGCTGGCGTTTTTTTGTGTCTCTTTTCGAGACGGAACCTCCAATGCAATCGACGACGCCTTGCCGAATTCGCAGCCGGCAGGTTCGGACGAGTGACTGCTTGCGGTTCTCAACCCAGGCTACGCTGGTCTGCTTCGGATTTGCAGGCGACTGCCAAATATCCGGCGCTTCGGTAGATCGTCGAGATTCAAATTATCAAGGCACCTGAGATTTATGGACCAGCCGTCGAACGAATCCAGACCGGCTTCCTGCTCTTCAGGCGTCGGTTGACTGGGACGCCGAAACGGCAAAACTCCGCATGTGGGGCAAAAGTAGTCGACAGCAGTCCTCGTTCCCCAGCGATATTGGATCAAGTCCTCCAAATCGCCTTTCAGGTTGAGTGCCGCTTTAGGCACTCTGAACGTCAAGAGCCCTCGTTTGCTGCAAATTGAACAATCGCATTGCCGAGCGTGATCGATTTTTGCATCGACAAGAAAGCTGACCCGACCACAGTGACAAGAGCCCCTATACACTGTTTTCTCCTTTGATCGACAGAAACGATATTCGGACCTTGACGCTCGAAAGCTGCAATTAAGACCAAGACATTGCAATCAAGCCCGACGGATAGCCAACACATCCTCGCTTTGGAAAGACCTTAGTGCCGGGAAACAATTGCGATTGGCGCTGAATGTGGATAATCACTACCTAAATGTTCGAACCGGAGACAGGTGCATAATAGCCTGAGTTTGCCGGCATTGCCCCCAGGGAAGACAAATGAGCCCCATTCACATAATTGGCGGCGGCCTTGCCGGCTCGGAAGCCGCATGGCAGATCGCTCAGGCCGGAATTGATGTTGTGTTGCACGAGATGCGTCCGGTCAGAAAAACAGACGCACACCAGACCGATGGGTTGGCGGAACTCGTCTGCTCCAACTCTTTCCGTTCCGACGACAACGAACAGAATGCCGTTGGCCTGATACATCATGAACTTCGTCAACTCGGTTCACTGATCATGGCATCAGCGGATGCCAATCAGGTACCTGCAGGCAGCGCGTTGGCTGTCGATCGCAACGGTTTCTCGAACGCGGTGACAACTGCGCTCGAAGGTCATCCAAGAATTACAATCGACCGCGCCGAAATCGACGGACTTCCACCCGAAGACTGGGAAAAAGTGATTGTCGCAACTGGTCCGCTCACCTCCCCAGCCCTGTCGCAGGCAGTACTGGGCCTCAGCGGTGAGGATTCATTGGCGTTTTTCGACGCTATTGCCCCAATCGTTCACTTTGACTCAGTCGATCTTTCCAAGGCCTGGTTCCAATCGCGATATGACAAGGTTGGACCGGGTGGCACGGGCAAAGACTATCTCAATTGTCCATTGGACAAAGACCAGTATGAGGCGTTCATTGATGCACTGATTGCCGGGGATACCGCCGATTTCAAGGAATGGGAAGCCAACACGCCCTATTTCGACGGTTGTCTGCCAATCGAAGTCATGGCTGCACGAGGGCGTGAAACACTTCGGCACGGCCCTATGAAGCCAATGGGGCTGACCAATGCTCACAATCCTGACGTCAAAGCCTATGCTGTGGTTCAGCTGAGGCAGGATAATGCCCTGGGCACGCTGTACAACATGGTCGGTTTTCAGACCAAACTTAAATACGGTGCACAGGCTGACATTTTCAAAATGATACCCGGTCTTGAAGATGCGCAATTTGCCCGACTGGGTGGCCTGCACCGCAATACCTTTCTGAACTCTCCGAAGGTTCTCGACGAGACGCTACGTCTCAAGGCGGATCCGCGCATGCGGTTTGCCGGTCAGATAACAGGCTGTGAAGGCTATGTTGAATCGGCAAGCGTCGGCTGCATGGCCGGGCTGTTTGCAGTTCGAGAGGTGCGCGGCCAAGACATTCTCACGCCGCCTGACACCACGGCAATGGGTGCCCTGCTCGGACACATTACCGGCGGCCACATCAGCAGAGAGGACGGAGCGGGAAAACCAAGTTCATTCCAGCCGATGAATGTCAATTTTGGCCTCTTTCCACCCATTGAACCGCCGACAAAAGATGAGAACGGCAAACGTCTGAAGGGCAAAGACAAGACCAGGGCGAAAAAAAGGGCCCTGACCGACCGTGCAAAAGTCGACTTTCTTGCCTGGAAATCGGGTCTGGATCTGGAACAAACAGCAGCCGAATAGTCGCTTGCAGGGATCTTTCCAACCCGCTTAGAGCTTATCAAAAAGGTTTCGACTGGCACGCCACATGATCCATTGACGCTTCACTTGCGACAGGTCGGCGCTCTGCTTCAGCGGATCAAAACCAGTTGCTTCCAGTTTTTTCAAGAAGGGTTCAACCAAAACAAGCGGCAGGAATGCTGGAGTGCAGCAACTTGGCACCTCCACGGATGCAGACCGCACCCGCTCTAGATGATGTCGTACATGCGCACGAAGTTCTGTGAGAACCGCGCGCAGTTCCGGCGTCGTTTCGCCTTTGAATACAGTTGCCGGATCAAGATTGTGTCGCGCCTGCAGATCTTTGGGCAGGTACATTTGCTGACGAGCGGCGTGCCAGGGCAATGCTCGCATCAAGCCCGTCAGCGCGTAGGCAACTCCGGCGTGACCTGCAGCGATTGCCGTCCCCGGGTCCTTGCCGTCATTGAGGACCAGGCAAGCCAATTGAATGAGACCGGAGACGGTTTCGCCCGCGTAACCTTCAAGATCATTCAGAGATGGCATCTGATCGTTGTAGAGGTCGAAAATTCGAGCCTCTGTCATGGCGATGAGACTTTGCCTTGGCAATTGATACTGAGCAATCGTTTCCAGGAGTGCATTTGCGACGGGATTGGAGGCGGCTGCACCATGTTCGTTGTCCTCAAGAAGGTCTCTCCACCATTGCAACCGAACTTCCCCTGGCAATGGCTCGGAAACCAACTCGCGAATTCGACCAAGTTCAGCGCTGAAGGCATAGAGTGCCATAAGCCCTGGGCGAGATTTCTCTGGCGCAAGCAGAGCGCTTAGATAGCGATCCTTGTCGAATTGGCGTGCGATATCGGCCGCGTGATCAAAGTCAGTGGTCATATCTGCACATATGGTCCGGTTCGGTTGTCAGTCCACCGCCAGTAGCGCCGCGGCAACTGCTCTGTCTTCCGACAAAAGAACATTAAAGGTGCGCACGGCGGCGCCTGTCGACATCGGGTCCGCCAGAATGCCAGCCTCGCGAAACAAAACCTTGAGGTCTTGTGGCAAAGGACGCAGTTCTCTGCCTGTACCGATCAGCAGAACCTCAATATCGTCCTGTTCCTGGAACACTCTTTCGAATGCGAATTGGGAGAAGCTCTCAGGTTCGCAGACATTCCAGCCGTATATTCCGCTCGGGACACACAGCAGTGATCCGCGATGAGACATCTCGGCAAAGCGAAAGCCGCCTTCGCCATAGGCATCCAGCGGCGCCCGCCCCGGAAAATGCGCGTCCCGGATTTCCATCACCAGCCGGCCTTATGCGGTCGCCTCGGCATCCGAACCCTTTTTGCCATCATCATCCTTAGACGACAGCGCGTCCGGCCGCAGGTTCAGCAGGATCAGGAACGGCGCCGCCAGGAAGATGGACGAATAGGTTCCGATGACAATGCCGAAAATCATGGCAAGCGTGAAGGACTGAATGACCTCGCCGCCAAAGACATAGAGCGATATCAGAGCCAAAAGGGTCGTCACGGAAGTCATGGTCGTCCTGGACAACGTCTCGTTGATGGACTGGTCGAGAATATCTGCCAGCGGACGCTTCTTGTATTTTCGAAGGTTCTCGCGGATCCGGTCATAGACCACGACGGTATCGTTGAGCGAATAACCGATAATGGTCAGGACCGCAGCGATACTCGACAATGAGAAATCCAGCTGTAGCAGCACGAACAAGCCAATGGTAATCACAACGTCATTGGCCGTGGTCAGGATTGCACCAATGGCAAAATGCCATTCAAAGCGGAACCAGATATAGAACATGATGGCCAGCAAGGAAGCGATCACCGCGATCGCACCTGCCTGTGCCAGTTCTCCGGATACACGCGGACCCACGACTTCCACCCGGCGGAAGTCGACATTGTCGTCTTCAAAAATAGTACGGATGCGCTGGACAACGGATTGCTGCGCCAGTTCGCCGCCAGGCTGTTCTTCCACGCGGATCAGGATGTCGTCGGACGCACCGAACTCCTGTACCTGAACGTCGCCCAGGTTAAGCTCACCCAGTTCGGAACGAATTGCACCGATATCTGCCGGACCATCGGTCTTGATCTCGATAATTGTTCCGCCTTTGAAGTCGATGCCGTAGTTCATACCAACGAGGAAAAACCCGGCCAGTGAGGCTATGACGAGAACGATGGACAGCGGGAAGCTGGCTTTCCGCAGCCACATAAATTTGATGTTTGTGTTGTCCGGAACAAGTCTCAGCAACATGGTATTTCTCCCGGATCAGATCGGCAATTTCGACGGACGACGCTGGCGGATCCAAAGAGCCACCAATAGCCGACTGAAGGTGAAAGCTGAGAAGACGGTCGTGAAAATCCCGATCGCCAGCGTCACTGCGAAACCGCGCACCGGTCCAGATCCGAGCTGGAACAGGATAACGGCTGCGATAAGCGTGGTGATGTTGGCATCAAGAATTGTGCCGAGTGCCCGACTATATCCGGCATCAATGGCTGATATGACGGATCGTCCAGCTCGTGCTTCCTCTCGTATTCGCTCAAAAATCAGCACGTTGGCGTCCACAGCCATACCGATTGTCAAAACGATCCCGGCAATCCCCGGCAAGGTTAGCGTCGCCTGCAGAAATGTGAGCGCACCGAAAATCAGGAATATATTGGCCGTTAGAGCGAGGTCGGCGATCACACCGAACCGGCCGTACGCCAGGATCATGAAGACGATCACAGCAGCTCCAGCGATGATTGAGGCGATCCGGCCAGCTTCAACCGAATCCGCACCAAGACCAGGACCGATGGAGCGCTCCTCGATCACGGTCAACTGAGCCGGAAGCGCACCAGCGCGCAGCAGAACGGCAAGATTGTTGGCGCTATCGACGGTAAAGTTTCCGGAAATCTGACCTGAACCTCCAGTGATCGGCTCCCGAATGACCGGCGCTGAAATGACTTCATTGTCGAGTACGATCGCGAACGCCCTGTTCACGTTCTGCGTCGAAATCCGGGCAAATTCACGCGCACCGGACTGATTGAAGCGGAAGTTGACCACAGGTTCGTTATTGCGTTGATCAAAGCTGACCTGCGCATCCACCAGGTCCTCGCCGGCGAGCAGCGGTACTTCTTCAAGCAAATAGGGTATCGGAGGGTCGTCCACCGACATCAGCACAATGGTTCCGACTGGAGGGCGGTTCTGAAGCGCCTGATCGCCGGACATGGATGTGTCGACCATATGGAACGTCAGTTGCGCGGTCGTTCCGATCACGTCTTTCAGGCGTTCGGGATCATCTTCGCCGGGAGCCTCGACCAGAATGCGGTCCGCACCTTGTCGCTGAATGCTCGGTTCCGTTGTGCCGAGTTCGTCAACGCGTCGCCGAATGACTTCAATGGATTGTTGAACAATGTTGGTCATGCGGTCTTCAAGACCCTGTTCGGTGTAGGTGAACCGAACCAGACCGTCATCGGAGACAGCCATCGCGAATTCATTGACCGGTTGACCGCCAAAAAGGTTGGATACTAGAGGATTGACCAGAGGTTCAAGCCGCTCTTCCGCCTCGCCGAGGCGGGTCAGATCGCGAATTCGGACCTGGGCCGTTTCCCCTTGCACACCAAGACCGGTGTAGCCAATTCTGGGGTTTTCCCTCAACGTTGCCCGGATATCGCTGACAAGCGCTTTCATGCGCTTTTGGATGTAATCCTGCTGATCGACTTCATAGAGGAGATATGCGCCTCCTCGAAGATCAAGCCCCAGAACCATCTGGCTCTTCGGCAGGAAATCTGGCCAGCTATCAAGCTGTTTTTGGGAAAAGAAATTCGGCAGCGTGGTCAGGATGCCTGCAGCAACCACAATCACGATCAGCGCGATTTTCCAGCGAGCGAAATAGAGCATAGTCAAGCCTTAAAAGCGCCCGGGCCGACATCAGACCGGCCCGGCAATAATATTTTGAACGGCGGAACGGGTTCCTAGCCGTTGTCTTTGACAGGCTCAGTCTTTGAGCGAACTTCCTGAACCATGCCGCGAACAACGCGTACTTTCACACCTTCAGACAGCTCCAGCTGAATCTCGCCGTCATCAACGACCTTTGCCACCTTGCCGATCAAACCGCCCGTGGTAACGACCGTGTCGCCGCGACGCAGGTTCGAGACCAATTCCTGGTGCTGTTTCATACGTTGCCGTTGCGGGCGAATGATCAGAAAGTACATGATCGCAAACAGCGCGACCATCATTGGAATCGGACCGTAAAGAAGGGACTCCATTCCACCTGCTCCGGCGGTCTGCGCATAGGCTGGGGTGATGAACATTCAATTCTCCTAAGGTGGCGCTATTCATTGCTCGGGAAAACCCTACCCCCGGCAAAAACGCTCTCATTCTGGTGGCGCGGACTATAACGGTGGCGCGCTTCTTTTCAAGCTTTCCAAGCAGTTTCCGGCGTACCGGTATGGGAATAACTGACGTTTTCGTGTTTCAGTCTGCGTGTTACTCCAACCGCCGGTACTTTCAGGGCCTCACATGGGCCTTTTTGACAGGGCTTGCAAGAAGAATGAACACGCAAAACGACATCGCCGCGCTTAGTGCCAAACTCGATTCCCTTATTGAGCTCATCGCCAGAGCGGTCCCGGCAAAAGCCAGCCAACCCGACTGGAACTCTGCCGACGCCTTTGTCTGGGTTCCAGAACCCGGTGAACTGCAGCCCGTGAAGACGGTCAATCGTGTCGATATCGCACTTCTTTGCGCCGTTTCACATGTCCGTGACCTGTTGTTGGAGAATACAAGACGGTTTGCAAACGGACTGCCGGCCAACAATGCGTTGCTTTGGGGCGCAAGGGGCATGGGAAAGTCTTCGCTGGTCAAGGCTGCACATGCGTCCGTCAACGCGGAAAACGGTTCGTCATCTCTGAAACTCATTGAAATTCATCGAGAAGATATAGAATCACTTCCCAAACTCATGACAGAAATCCGGAAGTCCCCTCTCAGATTCATCGTCTTTTGTGACGATCTGAGTTTCGACAATGACGACACGTCCTATAAATCGTTGAAAGCCGTCCTGGAAGGCGGGATAGAAGGCCGGCCAGACAATGTTATCTTCTACGCGACATCAAATCGCCGGCATCTGCTTCCTCGTGACATGATCGAAAACGAACGATCTACAGCCATCAATCCGGCCGAAGCCGTAGAGGAAAAAGTGTCA
The DNA here is from genome assembly GCF_947499295.1 of uncultured Roseibium sp. Classification (GTDB taxonomy): domain Bacteria; phylum Pseudomonadota; class Alphaproteobacteria; order Rhizobiales; family Stappiaceae; genus Roseibium. The sequence continues at coordinate 158,162 of NZ_CANMNP010000015.1, read as the reverse complement.
CTCTCAGACCGGTTTGGCCTCTGGCTAGGTTTCCACAAGTGCAGCCAGGACGACTATTTGGACATGGTGCGTGGCTATGCAACACACTATGGGTTGGAAATTGCTGAAGACCGTATGCGTTCGGAGGCCCTGGAATGGGCAACGACACGTGGCAGCCGCTCTGGCCGCGTCGCTTACCAGTTCATCCAGGATCTGGCCGGACGGCTCGGCAAGTCGCTCAGCTAACAAAAAAGCCCGGCAAATTGGCCGGGCTTTTTTTCCGCAATCGAGAAGTTATCTGCGAGGCAAGTGATTAAGCGGATCGACAGGCTTGTTGCCTTTGCGCAATTCAAAATGAACTTGCGGTTGGTTGACCGAACCCGTCTTACCGGCAAGACCGACTACATCACCGCGGCGGACAGTATCGCCGCGCTTGACCTTCAGTTCGCTATTGTGCGCGTAGGCGGAAACCCAGCCTTCGTCGTGTCTTACGAGTACAAGATTTCCGTACCCTTTAAGTTCGTTACCTGAGTAGATAACGGTTCCACCGTCTGCGGCTTTTACCGGTGTACCTTCTGGAACCGCCAGATTCACACCCTCGTTCTTGCCACCACCAGGTTTGCTGCCGAAATCGGAAATGATCCGGCCGCGTACCGGCCACCGAAACTTTTCTGTAGAAGCGTTGGCGTCAGGACGAACACTGGCAACCTGGGTCGGTGTCTTGATCGGTGCCGTCGGCCTTGCCTCTTCGGTCAACGCCGGTGCTGGTAAGCTGTTTTTGTCCACTGCACCGGAAGGTGCTGCTGCAACCGCCGTTGGATTGACCGCCGCATCGCCAGGCTGGCGCCGCGGTGATGGCACTCCGTCTGTTGAATTGCTCTTGATCGAAGCTGTCGTAAGCGATTGACCAAAGCCTGAAGGCTTCTTTTTGGGTAAAGTGCTTACACGAATGATTTCAACTTCTTCAACAACGGTTTCGCCTTGGCTGATATCGGCAAAAGTCGGCTGACTAAAGGGCTTCCTGTCAGGCTTTGGCATCCCAGCAGCTGAAGTCGGTACGGATCCCGTAACAACGCGCTCATTTGCGACTGCTTTCGGCAATTGCACCTTGTCTGCGGCAACGCTGGTCGACCCATTCCGCTCCGAATAAACATAAGTCGGAATGATAATGCTCTGTCCGGGACGCACCTGGCTCGGGTTACTGATCCCGTTTACAGCCAGAATTGCTTTTTCCGGAACACCAAATCGACGGGCCATGGACTGCACACTATCGCCCTGACGAACCTGCACTCTGGTACCACCCGTAGAGGTCCAGCCTTTCCAGCTTTTCGCCTGCCCTGCAGCAGCGGCTACAACCGGGGCACTCGAAATTTCAGGGGCAGGTTTTACCGCGATCGGTGATGGTTTGATCGGAAGAGATCCAGACTGCGCAGGTGCAGGCAAAGGCGCCGAGCTTATCTGCGACGTGCTCTTAGTCACGGAACCCGTCGTCACGGGAGCTGTGCTTGACTGTGGCAGCCCCGCACTCGTTCCCCCCGGACCATTGGCGATATCCTGATAGGTAGGCTGCTTTTGGCCACCGTTCAGAATGTTCCGCTGATTCTGTGTGTTTCCGGTATAAAACGGAGGTTCACCAAACCGCTCAACCGCGCCGGAACATCCCGCCAATACGGCAGCAAGGAGTGATGCCGTCGCTACCTTGCTCAAAAGATCCCCGCGGAGGGTACGCATCCGCTTTTTCATCGCCTAAACTCTGACTGCTAACAATGACTGTTATGGTTAAGAGTAGAAGGCAGTAAGGTTTATAAAGGCTAAAGACCGGGCAGAAAGGTCGCGGAAAACGCTGTTTCTTCAGTATTTCGAGCTGTACATAAAAACTCAAATCGCGCTGACATAGTAAATCTGAGCCAAAAGCTGTTCCAAGATTCGCAATTCAGGATGGCCAGGAGGCCTTCTGATTCCATTCTCTTAAAGCTTCTTGGCCAACCCATGCTGCAACATCACTGTGCGGATAGTGGTGAGTGTTTCAGCAGTCATCACGTTGTCCGTCTTTTGGAACCTGATCAGAGGCTGCGGCTGCTTAGTCTTGCCGACAGGCGCAATCAATATGCCACCTGGTTTCAATTGCTGTATCCAGGGATCAGGTACGGCTTCGATTGCAGCATTGACCACGATGCGATCGAAGGGCCCCTGTTTTTGAAGTCCCTCGAAACCGTCTTCATGACGCGCTTTGACATTTTCAAGTTTCAAGGCGGCAAAGCGGCGTGTTGCGAGGTCGATAAGCGTTGAAAAGCGGTCCAGAGTTTCGACACGGCCAACAAGATGAGACAGGATTGCAGCTTGGTATCCTGACCCCGTCCCGATTTCCAGGACTGCGTGTTCTTGGGAAAGGTCAAGAGCCTGCATGATCAAGGCAACCAACGAAGGAGCTGAAACGGTCTGACCGCATTCTATCGGCAAGGCAGCATCTTCGTATGCAAGACTGTGATGCCGTGCTGACAGAAACAAACGACGCGGCACTCTCTCGATGGCAGCTAGAACGTTTGTTGCGCTGATACCGCGCCGTCTCAAAGCGAGGGCCAGCGCTGCGCGAGCCTCTGACTCGTCCGGTAGCGCCCTTGACCCTGACGTTGCTTCTCCGCCGGTCGGATGTCCGGCCATGCATTGCTCCCCGATACGGGATTACTGAAGTGCCCCAGCCAGGCGACTCACCAAGTCGTGGGCTGTCAGATCTATGCGTAACGGTGAAACGGAAACATATCCATCGGCAATTGCCTGCAGGTCGGAATTATCAAGAACCGAGTTACCCCTGTCCTGAAACCGTAACCAGTAGTATGGGGCCCCGCGCGTATCTGTGCGCGCATCTATCGAAAGTCCGCTCTGTTCATGATGGCCTTGCACGGTCACCTTTACACCTTTGACCGAGTCAGCATCGCATGACGGAAAATTGACGTTAAGTAGAGAATATGGCGGCAGGTCAAAGTCGATCAGTTTCCTGAACAACGCCGGTGCATGGGCTTCCGCCGTTGCAAACGAAATTTGAGAAGAAAAACCCCAATCATAGGCCTGTGAAACAGCAATGGAACGAATGCCCAGGATGGCGGCTTCCATTGCTCCAGCAACAGTCCCCGAGTAAGTCACGTCCTCTGCAAGGTTCTGGCCCCTGTTGATGCCAGAAAGCACAAGATCCGGCGCTTCCGACAGAACCTGACGAACACCCATAATCACGCAATCGGTCGGTGTTCCCTTTAGGGCAAACCGACGCTCATCAATTTGGCGAAGTCGCAGTGGATCATTGAGTGTTAGCGAATGGGCGACACCACTTTGATCCGTTTCCGGAGCGATCACCCAGACATCATCAGACAAGGTCCTGGCAATTCTCTCAAGTGACGTCAGGCCTTCAGACAGAATGCCATCGTCATTGGTGATCAAAATCCGCATTTCCGCCCTACTCCATTCAGGTCAAATTCGGCCGCAAAAAATATCCCGGTCGACACCCCGGGGGATGCCGGCCGGGAATGAAATCGTCGTGTACCGAACCCAAACCGTTCAGTTCATGCGCGATGCTAGCCGAGTTTTTCAAGGCCACCCATATAAGGACGCAACACTTCGGGAACCGTGATGGACCCGTCGCCGTTCTGGTAGTTCTCAAGCACTGCAATCAATGCGCGCCCGACAGCAATACCAGATCCGTTCAGAGTGTGAACATGAAGCGGCTGTTTGGAATCGGCCGGCCGATACCTTGCGTTCATTCGGCGCGCCTGAAAGTCCCCACAGACCGAACAGGAAGAAATTTCTCGGTAAGTGTCCTGACCTGGAAGCCACACTTCGATATCGTAGGTTTTTCGAGCGCCAAATCCCATGTCTCCCGTGCACAAGGTCATGACGCGGTAGTGCAGACCAAGTTTTTGCAGGATCAGTTCCGCACAGCCCAGCATCCGGTCCAACTCATCCAGAGACTCTTCAGGCCGGGTAACGGAAACCAACTCGCACTTGAGGAACTGGTGCTGCCTGAGCATGCCTCTTGTGTCGCGCCCTGCTGATCCAGCTTCTGACCGGAAACAATAGGTAAGAGCCGTAACACGCACCGGCAGCTGGTCATCGCTTAGGATCTCACCAGCAACCAGGTTCGTCAGCGGAACCTCAGCTGTCGGGATCAGATAGTGATCCGTGGTCGATTTGAAGAGATCTTCTTCAAACTTGGGGAGTTGGCCGGTTCCATAAAGAGGGTCCGCATTGACGAGGAGCGGCGGGGACACTTCCGTGTATCCGTTCTCTTGTGTGTGCAGATCGATCATGAATTGGCCAAGAGCCCGCTCCAGGCGCGCAATTTGTCCCTTCAACACCACAAAGCGAGAGCCTGAGAGCTTCGCTGCCGCGGCAAAATCCATGTCTCCGAGAGCTTCGCCCAGTTCGTAATGTTCTTTCGGAGCTTCATTGAAGGTGAAGGTTGGGCGTTCACCGTGGGTTTTGAGGAGAACGTTGTCTTTTTCGTCTGACCCAACGGGCACATCTTCATGCGGCAGATTTGGAATAACCGCCATGGCAGCTTCCAGATTACCGACAAGTGTGCGCTCTTCTTCTTCACCAGACTGGATGAACGCTTTGATCTGGGCCACTTCGTCGATCAACTCTTGCGCCCGGGCCTCATTGCCTGAACCCTTGGCCTTGCCGATCTCTTTTGAAGCAGCGTTGCGTCGTTCCTGGGCTTCCTGAAGCTTGGTGATATGGGAACGGCGGGAATCATCCAGCGCGATCAGCTTGGCAGCGGAGGCCTCATAACCCCTTTTTGCCAAAGCCTTGTCAAATGCGTCTGCGTTTTCCCTGATCCACTTGATATCAAACATCTTCACTTTCCGAACGACGGTCGTTGTACACTCATTCCGTCGGAAAGGCTTGAATATCGGGAACGAAGGTTAGGCGGTTTCCGCTTCTCGTTCCGCCTCACGCTGAGCGCGCTGTTTCTCCACAAGCCTGACTGACAGAATGGAGACTTCGTAGAGAAGCAACGTTGGCAGCGCAAGACCGATCTGCGAGATCGGGTCAGGAGGCGTCAAAATTGCAGCCGCAGCGAACGCACCAACAATCGCGTATTTGCGTTTCGTTTTCAGCGAAGCAGATGAAACCAGCCCTGCCCTGCCAAGCAGCGTCAGTACCACCGGCAGCTGAAAGACCAGACCAAACGCAAAGATCAAGATCATGATCAAGCCAAGATACTCACTGACCTTGGCAAGATGCTGAATGGCAACCTGCCCCTCGCGAGCCAATTGTTCCTGCGAGAGGAAAAAACCCATCGCCATTGGCATGATGAGGAAATAGACCAGACAGGCACCAATCAGAAACAGGATTGGTGTCGCGATCAGGAACGGCAGAAACGCGCCGCGCTCGTTTTTGTAAAGGCCTGGTGCCACAAACATGTAAATCTGGCTGGCAACGACAGGAAACGCGAGAAACAAAGCGCCGAAGAGCGCGAGCTTCAATTGCGTGAAGAACCATTCCTGAGGTGCAGTGAAGATCATCTCAACCGGATGCCCTTCTCCCGCTGCGCGAATATAGGGAATGGTCAGGATGTTGTATATGTCTGTCGCAAAGTAGAAGCAGATTACGAACATCACCAGAATCGCACCGATTGACCACATCAATCTTTGGCGCAATTCGATCAGGTGCTCAATCAGCGGCGCTTTGGAGTCGTCGATATCTTCCTGGCTCATGCCTTCACATCTTCCGTCGCGGGCTTACTGTCCGACTTGGCTGTTGCCTCAGCGACAGGAGCATTGCTGGTCGTCTCTGCAGGTTTGGTTGGTGCTTCAACCTCGGCCTTGGATGGCTCGGCTTCGGCTTTTTCAGAAGGTTCAGCGTCTTTTGATTTGCCGGTTGCCTTTGCGGCGTCCTCTTCGATGGACTTCTTCAAGTCACCCAAGGGATTGAAGTTGGCGACGTCCTCGACCTGTTTCTTCATGTCCGCGATATCGGCCTGCTGTTCGGCCTCACGCAGTGCATCGTTGAACGTGGACTGGAATTCGCGCGACATGCGGCGCATTTTGCCCATCGTCTGCCCGAGCGTGCGCAGCATGCGCGGCAGGTCTTTTGGCCCCACAACGATGATTGCCACGCTGGCAATCACCAAGAGTTCGGTCCAGCCGATATCGAACATGAGATGTCTCGTCCCTTAAGGAGACGCGATGCAGATTAAGATCAGCTCGCTTTGGTCTGATCTTCAGCTTTGGCGGCTGGAGCCGCTTCGCTGTTCTGATGGTCGATGGTCTTCGGGGTATCGGCTGTATCGTCTTCAGCCATGCCTTTTTTGAAGCTCTTGATCCCCTTGGCAACATCGCCCATGAGTTCGGAAATCTTTCCACGTCCGAACAGCAGAACCACGACCACTGCTATGATCAAGATCTGCCAAATACTAATGCCCATACGCCAAACTCCTGATAACCGGCTTTAAAGCCCTTGGGCCCTTCTTACAAAAAGGGCCACCTCCCTGCAATATGTCCGACATGATCATTTAATGCACTTAGACACAATGATTAATCGGATACTCATTCCCTAGACTTGGGGCGCAGGCCGTGGAAAAACAAGCACGTCTTTCGGATCAGTGGTTACTGCCACGTCCATGCCCGTCTCCCACTTGCTGCCCGCACGCACGCGCGCCTGAAGCGGCTGGTCGATGCCTTCAACGACAACGGACAGCAAATCCACTTCTCCGACGAATCGTTTTGAACGGATGCGTCCAGGTACTCCGCATAGTCCGGCAGTGCTCAAGATGACACCCTGCGGCCTGACACAAACATCGACTTTCTGTCCTGTTTCCAATTCCTCTGAAGGCAGAATTCCAAGCGGTGTTTCCACACCGGACGATGTGACGAGCCCCTGAAGCTGGTTCAATTCCGAAAAAAACCGCGCCGCAAAAAGATCGGCGGGGCTCTTGTAAAGATCAGCTGCCGTGCCGTGCTGTATCAACCTTCCTTGCCGCATCAACGCAATCTTGTCTCCCATGCGCATCGCTTCCTCCGGGTCATGGGTAACAATGATGCATGTTGCCCGCGTTTCCCGGATCACCGCCAAGGTTTCATCACGGACACTGTCCCTCAGCCGCTTGTCGAGCCCGGAAAAGGGTTCGTCCATAAGCAAGATGCCCGGGCGCGGAACAAGTGCTCTTGCAAGAGCAACCCGCTGTTGTTCACCACCCGACAGGGCGTGCGGATAGTCTTCGGCATAATCAGCGAGGCCGACGCGGCCCAATGCGCTCAAGGCGGCAGTCTTGCCCTCGGATTTGGGCAATTGCGTCAATCCGAACATGACATTGGCGAGAATGCTCATATGCGGAAAAAGCGCGTAATCCTGGAACATCAAGCCGACACCGCGCTTTTCCGGCGGAAGGAACGTTGTGTCGCCGGCAATCTCATGCCCGTTGATAAGCACCTTGCCATGGCTTTGACGTTCTACGCCGGCAGCAATGCGCATCAAAGTGGTTTTGCCGCAGCCTGAGTGGCCGAGCAGACACAGAATTTCCCCGGGAGCTATCGACAGGTTCATGTCTCTCACCGAGACGACACCGTCATAGTCGTGAGACACATTTTCAAACACGAGACCAGCCGCAATCGTTGCGCCAGCCGTTCCCGGCGCTCCCCAATTTCGCGGACGGCCATTTTCAAATAGAGTTGGATCTTGTCGAGACATCAGGTTTCGGCGGTTTCGTCCGTATCTCCGTCAAAGAGCGAACCGTCTTCAAGAGGATCTTCGTCCTCCATCAATGCCGCATCATCATTAGGTGTCGGCACCATGAACGACGCGGGAACCGCGCTGTCAAGAAGACCGGCCCCTTTAAGTTCTTCAAGTCCAGGCAGATCCTTGACATTCTCTAGGCCGAAATGAATCAGGAACTGCTCTGTGGTTCCATATGTCACAGGCCTGCCCGGTGTGCGCCGCCTCCCGCGCATGCGGATCCAGGTGGTTTCAAGAAGTACATCGAGAGTGCCTTTTGAGGTGGACACACCCCGGATTTCTTCAATTTCCGCACGAGTGACCGGTTGGTGATAGGCAATAATCGCGAGTGTTTCCAAAGCAGCGCGCGAGAGCTTGCGTTGTTCCTCGACATTTCGGTGCATCAGATAGGCCAGATCTTCTGCAGTTCTGAAACACCACTTTCCCGCCACACGTACCAGATTGACGCCACGAGAAGCATAGGTCTGCTGAAGGTCCTCCAGAAGGGACAAAACATCGGCTCCTTCCGGCAACCGGAGCGTCAACTCTTCCAGCGATAGTGGTTCCGACGAGGCAAATAGAAGTGCTTCAACCATGCGCAGGCCAGCAAGGTCAGTTGAGGCACTCTTCCCCTTTTGCACCGGGGGTTCAAGATCCAGTCTGTCCGGCTCAAATGTCATGCTCGGGCTCCTTGGCAACCGAGCGGATATAGACAGGTGAAAATGGTTCACCCTGACGGATCTCAACTTTTCCTTCGCGCACCATCTCAAGACTGGCGGAGAATGTGCTGGCAACAATCGTTGCCCAGTCTTTGTTGTCGTATAGATACTCACGCAGGTAACTGTTCAGCGGCGCCCACTCACTTATCCTGCCGACAAGCTTGGTCAACAACTCCCTGGCTTCTTGCAATGACCAGACCGAGCGCCGCAGGACCCTGACCGACGTGACGGACTGTCGTTGCCGCTGCGTCGCATAGGCAGACAGGAGATCATAAACAGATGCTTCCCAGATGCTGTTTTGCTGAACAGACATTGTCTCCGGTGCGCCCCGATGAAACACTTCCCGCCCTTGGCGGTCGCGGATCATCAGCTTTTCCGAGACGTCTCGCATGGCTTCAAGCCGGCGGAGCCTGAAGGCAAGTGCAGCGGCAAGCTCTTCGCCAGTGGGTTCGTCTTCATCGCGCTGTTCGGGGAGCAACAACTTGGATTTCAGGAACGCCAACCAGGCGGCCATGACAAGGTAGTCGGCAGCCAGTTCAAGACGCATCCGGCGTGCTTCAGCCACGAATTCCAGATATTGCTCGACGAGTTCAAGGATCGAAATCCGTGCTAGATCCACTTTTTGAGTTCGGGCCAGACCCAATAGCAAATCGAGAGGTCCCTCGAAACCTTCGACATCCACCACCAGCTGCGGATCCGACGTGGCTCGCTCTTCGGCGGAATGGACCGAACTCAGAAGATCATATGAGCCATCTTCGGCGATCTTTTCCGTAGTTTCCAATTCCGCCATTCCCGCTCCGGTCAAACGGCCTGCCAGCCGGTCAGTTCCACAAACTCATTCAAGGCTTCGTCCCGGTCAAACCCGGGTTCCGGCGCTTTCAAGCCATTCAGTGCTGTCTCGCACCGGTTTCTGGCTTCGCCTGCCAGTTCGGGAACCGCCTTGGCAACAGCAAGCATCTCTTCCATGTCTCCGTTGCAATGAAGAACAATGTCGCAACCTGCCTCAATGACCTTCCGTGACCGAGATTCATAATCACCGCCAAGCGCTTTCATCGATAGGTCGTCGCTCATCAAGCACCCATTGAATCCAAGCTCCTTGCGGATGACATCCTGAACAACCGCCGCACTTTGGGTTCCCGCCCTCTCAGCATCAATGCCTTCGTATACAATATGAGCTGTCATTCCCAATGACACGTGGGAAAGTGCCCTAAACGGGCGAAAATCCACGCTTTCCAACGAAGATTTGCTTGCTGTTACCCTCGGAAGCTCAAAGTGACTGTCAACCTGAGCCCTGCCGTGTCCAGGTATATGCTTTATGACAGGGAGAATGCCTCCCGCAACTGCTCCCTTGACCATCTCGTTTCCAAGTTTAGCAACAACTTCGGGGTCGCCTGAAATTGCCCTGTCACCGATTGCATCAACGGTTTCCGGAAAACGAATATCGAGGCATGGCAAACAGCCAATGGTAATGCCGACAGCTTCCAGGTCGTAGGCAATCAGTCTTGCCCCAAGCCAGGCTGCTCTGGTTGCTGCCTTTTCGTTGGTTTGAAACAAGTCTCCGAATAGTTTGGGGGCTGGGTATTTCGGCCAATGCGGGGGCCTCATGCGCTGCACACGCCCCCCCTCCTGATCGATAAGGACCGGTGCCGTTTTTCTGCCCGTCGCCTCTCGAAAGGCTGACGTCAAGGCGCGCGCCTGATCCGGTGTTTCGATGTTTCGGGCGAATAATATCAATCCCCAGGGGTTTTCTTTTCTGAAGAAAGACATTTCTTCTGGTGTGAGCGTCGGCCCAGAACAGCCGGAAACAAAGGCTTTGGTCATGGAACCGGATTAGCGGTCCACCTCAAGTCCGTCAAGAAAGGCTATTCGTGGCTCTTGCACCAGATCGGCGAACTTGCAAACTGTGCCGACCCACACCGCCAAGATTGGAGCCACGCATGCGCGCGCGACTTGATATTCCAGCCGGCCAGCTGCACCGGATTTCCCATAGATCTGAAATTCTTGGCAGCAACCGGCTTGGCGACACCGCAACGCGAGACATCATTGTTTATACGCCGCATGGACATGACGGAAGCGACCTTCCGCTTTTGGTGGATATCGTTGGCTTCACAGCGGGCGGTCCAGCACATGTCAACTGGAAAAACTTCGGAGAAAACGTTCCTGAGCGCCTGGACAGACTCATTTTCGACGGTGCTCTCAAGCCGGTTGTCGTCGCCTTTCCCGACTGTTTCACCCGCCTTGGAGGCAACCAGTATATTGACAGCTCAGCCATGGGCCCTTGGGGCACCTGGCTCACGACAGAGATGCTGGAAGAAGTCGAAAACCGCTTTCACTGCGGCGGCAAAGGCAAAAGAGGCCTTTTCGGAAAGTCGTCCGGCGGTTACGGCGCGATCATTCACGCAATGAAGTATCCGGATGTCTGGTCCGCTGCGGCCTGTCATTCCGGCGATATGGCTTTCGAGCTTTGTTACCTTCCGGAAATGCCGAGCGCGCTTCGCGCGATAGCAAAGGCCGGTTCGATTGAAGCCTTCGTAAAAAACTTCGAAAAAGGACCGAAATTTCCGGGAAACGCTCTTCATGACTTGATGACATTTGCGATGGCTGCCACCTATGACCCCGACCCGGATCCGGAGGTCTTTTGCGGTATCAGGCTTCCGGTAGACCCGGATACGTGTGAAATCATCGAGGAACGATGGGCCGCTTGGCTGAAATGGGATCCTGTCCAAATCGTTGAGGATCATGCCGACGCTCTAAGGTCCATGAAGGGTCTTTGGATCGAGTGTGGAGATATTGATCAGTACAATCTTGTCTACGGTGCACGCCGCTTTCACAGGAAGCTCGAAGCCGCCGGAATTGACCATGTGTATCAGGAGTTCAACGATACACACTCGTCCATCGACTACCGAATGGATGAAAGCTTGCCGTTTCTTGTGAACAGTCTGCTGGATTGACGTCATAGGATTTGCGTCAATCAACGAGGCTGCGGACTCATAATCAGAACAACACTGTTGTTGCGAGGACGATATTAGACAAGAACACAACAGGGCGCATGTTGTGGAGGCTAGTGACACAGCATCAGTTTTTCAGTCGACCATACCTGTTCTCAATTTTGTGGCAGGTAAGATGAATTTTGACGCCATTCGCGATGATGCCCATCCGGGCTTCGGTTGAAGAGCATCTGGCGCGGCTTCAGAAACAGTTGCTTGATGTGTTCGAGACGCTCGGCGTCAAACCATAACAGATGCGGCGTAGACGAACTTTCCGCTGCCCTTGAGCCACGTTGGTGCCTTCAAGGGAAACAAACGGATGATACCTGCATCCTGGGACAAACCTTTCATTCGACAAATTCCGTCAAAGGTCTGTTACGAGCCGAGAATTCCTCAACAATGTATTGCATCGAAGGTCCCCAACGCCTGCTTTATTTTGCTTTGCCAGAACGTAGCGCCGTAAGATCTTCGCTCAACATATCAATGAAGCGGCGAACGCGCGGTTCCAGCAAACGCTTATGGGGGTAAAGCGCGAGGATCGGAACTTGCCCGTGAGTGAGCCGCGGCAACACCCTCTCGAGCCGTCCCTCCGCAATATCAGCACTGACCAGTAGCCCCGGTAGCAAGACTATACCGAGGCCATCCAATGCCGTTGCCCGCAATGCTTCAGCGCTGTCAAAGCGCAGACGAACCTCACCTTGGGCACGAACCCAGCTGCCATCTTCCTCTTGCAAATGCCATCCTTGTCGTTCACTGCGGCTTGCAAACTGAATTAGGTCGTGGCGCGTGAGCTGTTCGATATTTAGAGGTCTTTCACGCCCGTCAAAATAGGCTGGGGCCGCACACAAGATCGCTTCGTCCCGCAAGAGTGTTCGTGCGATGAAACCCTGATCCGGCGCACTCACGCCGATACGGATGGCAAGATCGAAGCCCTTCTCGATGATGTTGTCGACGCGGTCGGACAGCGACATCTCGATCTGGGTCTCGGGCCATGCATTCAGATACCGGCGCACGGTGGGTAGCAACAATCTGCGCCCCAAGGCATCTGGCGCCGTGATGCGGAGGACGCCGCGGGGGACACCGCTGTCACTTGCGATGCTGTTGTCAGCGGCTTCAATCGCTTCACGGATGGCCAACCCGTGCTCGTAGAGGCGCTTTCCCTCCTCTGTCAGGTCCAGTGCGCGCGTACTTCGATTCAAAAGCCGAGCGCCATAGCCTTCCTCCAATCGTGCGATGGCTTTGCCAGCCGTAGAACGGGAAAGACCGAACATCTTACCCGCAGCAACAAAGCTCCCGGTCTCAACAACCGAGAGAAACAGGAGGATGTCGTTCACCTTCGAACCAATCATACCCAATTGTAGCAAATGGATCGGGACTGAAGCGAACAAAAATCGTTATTACGAGCCTCTAACTCTGTAGCCGTGAAACTCAGCAATGGAAACAGAGATGTCCGCTTCAATTGATCGTATGAACCCCCCAGTTCTGCCGGATGCCGGCAAGGTCGGCTATTCACAAATATCGATTGTCCAACCTGGCCCATTGGCCTTTGTGTCGGGCCAGGTTGCGTGGTGCGCCAACGGAACACCTGTTCCGGCATCGCTTGCCGAGCAGGCTGCTATCGTCACCGGGAACCTGCAAGGCGCCCTTGATGCGCTTCAGGCGACGACTGACGACATCGTTCAGATGCGCGTCTATATGACCGACCTGCAGGCTGAGACGCAAGAGATCGCCATGACCGAACTCACGCGCTTCCTCAATGGCGCACAGCCAAGCCTCACCGGTATCGGCGTAGCGGCTCTGGCAGGGCCGGACCTACAGATCGAGGTAGAAATGGTGGTGCAGGTCGCCTCCTGACCGCCCCCAACAAAAGTCATACGTATGAAACCTGCCATCTCTTCCCAAACGGGGCCAAACCGGCGCGAATTGCTGCTAGCGGCTGCCGCCGCTTCATCAGTTGCCCTACTGGCGCGCGTTGCTTCCGCTCAACCGCCAAGCGAATTTAAAGGACGAAGAGAATTGTCTACCTTCGCAACCACAGACGGAACCGAGACCTTCTTCAAGGACTGGGGTCCAAAAAACGCGCAGCCCATTGTGTTTCGTCACGGTTGGCCGCTGTCCAGCGACGATTGCGACAACCAGATGCTGTTCTTCGCCGCCAAGGGCTTTAGCAAACCGTGCTCAGTTCTATCTTGATGTGCCGACGGGCCCTTTCTTCGGTTTCAATCGAGAAGGTGCGGAGGTGAACGAGGGCCAGATTCAAAACAGGTAGCGTCAGGGTATGATGGGCAGTGCATCGGCTCACTATCAGTCCATAAAGGTCTTTTCTGAGACTGATCAGACGGAAGACCTCGAGGCAATCGACCTGCCGGTTCTGGAAATGCACGCTGAAGACATATGAAGACTTGTCCCACGTGTTCTTCGCTTCCCATCCTGATCTCGTGAATGTAGATCTTCTGGCGATCATCGAAGCCTGATCACGCATTGCTGCGGGTGAAATGCCCCCTCAGCTTTGCAAGAAGCGGCCGTAAATCCCGCATAGCGAAGACCTGATTTGTCGAACGCTCTCAGGTGCTAGAAGCTGCTGCAGTGTTTGATGCCTGTTTGGAGGTCCAGTTCCTAGGGACGACGTCTGATTGAAAATGACTGCGGCAGCGTCAAAACTGCACCACCCATGATAATCAACAAAGCGCCAAGCGCTGCGATGGGTGTCGGGATCTCTCCCCAGACCGCGAAACCGAACAGCGCGGACAACAGAACCGTTCCATAATAGATTGGCGCCAACGTTGCTGCCCCTGCACGTCTGTATGCCGAGACGTTGAGAGACTGGCCTATGATTGCAAGCGGGCCCATCCAGGCAAAAAGCATGAGTGAATCCAGAGAAATCCCTTCATTCACGATCAGCCAGACAACCGGCCCTGTCAGAACGCACGCAGCGAGCACATTTACGTAGGCCAGGATTGTTACCGTGTTCTCACGTTGGGAAATATAGCGGATAATGAGTGTTTCCAGCGCCATGAAAACCGCTCCCAACAAGGCAGCGCCGATGCCTGCAACTGCCAGACCATCGTAAGTGCCAACCGTTTCCGTGGAACGCACCACAAGCAAGGCTCCGAAGGCACAAAATGCGCCTGCGATCCAGTGCTTTCCGGTAATGATCTCCTTCAGGATCAAACCGGCCAGCCCGATCGCGATGATACCCTTTGTAAGACCGATCGCCGTCGCATCAGCCAGTGGCAGGACACTGGCGGCATAAATCGAGCATCCAAGGCCACCGATGCCGCAACACGCACGCAGGACATGCAATTTCCACAATGGGCTTAACCCGCCGGTGAGAGACACGCGCTTTACAACGGATACCCCGAGGATAGTCATGGCTCCGCCGAGGTATCGTAGCCAGACAAGAACAATCACCGGAAGCAGACCATCTGCAATCTTGCCGGCAGCAAAAATCGGAGTAAATGCAGACATCCCGGCAATAGCCAGGACAAACGCCAGTCCCGTATGCTGTTCTCTTCGGTAAGCTGAATACACCGTTTTCAATCCCAAACTTCACCAACCAGACATAAGAGGCCCATCAGCAGATTGTCAGGCTCTAAATTGCCATGGCGGGTATTCATATTTGCATCGCATTGCTGCCTCCTGTGCGAAACTGTATACTTCCAACATGAATTGGGATGACCTGAAACTAGTTGATGCCGCAGCGCGCATGCGTTCTCTGTCCGGCGCTGCCAAAGCGCTTGATATCAGCCAACCTCAATTGAGCCGGAGGCTCAAGAGCTTTGAGGACAGAGTGGGCGCCCGCCTGTTCGACAGAACGCCGGCGGGATTGAAACCCACAGAAGCCGGATTGCGCCTGATACCGCTTGCCGAGGATATGAGAAAGAAGGCCGAGGCCGCATGCCGCATATTGCCTGATTTGTCAGGCTCAACGCTCAAAGTTGTAAGAGTGGCCGTTGATGAAGTTCGCGCTCGTGTGCTCACAGATCAATTTGGTGACCTCACTGCAATGCTCGACGGTGTAGAACTTGAATTGATTTCAAGCCACCAGTCCGTCAACCATCAGAGCCGAAGCATTGAACTTCAAATCCGCAATTGCCTTCCTGAAACCGATACACTGATCGCGCGAAAGGTAGGCGAACTTGCCTATGCGGTTTACGGATCCAAGTCTTTTGTCGCGAACAATCCGTCAGCCCTCGACCCACTGGCCTATTCATCCTGCTCCTGGCTGGGTTTCACGCCTGACGATCTTTGGTATCCAGCCCATGCCAGATGGTTGGAGGAACGCCTCGACAAACCGCCTTTACTTCGCACCAACACAATGACAACGCTCATGAATATGACAGCTGCCGGCGCTGGATTATCATTGTTGCCGGTGTTCATGGGTGATGATCATCAGGACCTTGTCCGGCTTACAAAACCCATTCCGGAGCTAACGAACCCTGAGCATATAATCGTGCACCGGGACTTGCGCCGCGAACCTGCTGTTCGCCGGGCGATTGACGCAATTGCTGCTGTCTATAAATCAATGGCCTGCCGGCTGGAAGGTGCCGAAGAGGACGCCGTCGTTATTGCCGCGGAATGAAGGCCGGTCTTTGCCCGGCATTCAATCCAATCAAAATCTCTCAAACTCTGAATTCTTACTGCCTGCGTACAAAGCAGTCACCGCCCGCGCCTTTGAGACTTTCGCAGAGTGAAATCGCTTCTTCACGGGAGCCTGTGGGGATACGGGCACGGTAGAAAACACCTCGGTCCTGAACATTTGCAGACACAATTACTGCATCGCGATTTCCAAGAATACCCGGGAACTGACGCTGCAAGCCTGAATAGGCGTTGCTGGCAGCCTGCTCAGAACGTTGAGAGGTCACCTGAACTATGTAGGTTCCAGCAGGGATGCTTCCAGAATTGGTTGCCGGGGCTGCTGCAGGAGCAGTTGTTGCAGGCGCCGGTGCCGCTGCGTTTTGCTGACCCAGATTAAGCGGCCCATCGTTTTGACTTGCAGGTGCCGGAGTTGTTGCCGCGGCTGGCGCACGTGCCACTTGAACGGGTGCGGCCGGTTTCTTGCGCGGCAACACGGTCGGGACAGGCTGGACCGGTTCAACCGCAGCCGGCGTTTCAGTTCCGGCAACAATCGCAGGTGTTGTCGGCGCTGCGGCATCTGGCGTCGCGGCAACCGGTGTCTCTGCCTGAGTGGCTTGTGCCGGTGACGACGCGGGAGCAGCTGCAACAGGTGTTTCAGAAACAGATCCAGGGACGACAGGAGTTGTTGAGACGACCCTTGGAGTTTCGCTGTTGGCAGCAACCGAAGGCGCGGCTGGCGCAGGCGTAGGTGCTGCAGGCGCAGGAACAACGGGCTGTTCAACTGCGGCAACAGTCGGTTCTGGAGTTGCGACCGGGGGTGCCCCTGCTTCACCGCCGGATATGATTGAGCCGTCCGGACGCACAACAAGTGTGCGAACCCGTTTTGGCGCTCCCGGCAGAAGATCGGCATTGCCATTGGCTCCAGCCGGTGCAGGAGGCAACTCAGCCGGTTGCGGGCTCTCGGGCCTCACCAATTGATCTGGACCGGTTTCCCCCGTTCCATCAATTCTATCGTAGATAAGCTTGGCCGACTGATTGTCAGTTGGTGCCTGACTTTGCTCCGGGTAAATCTTCAGTGGTTCCTGCAAGCCGCTGATAATCGGCGGCGGTCCGCTTGGCACCTGCACCGAGCTTCCGTCCATCAGGAAAAATCCGGCAGCTCCCAAAACCGCAACACCAAGAATACCACCGGCCACAAACAGTCCCCGGCGCGACCGCTCTTGAGCCTGTGGTACAGCTTGCTTTTCCGCTGCCGGATGTGGCGGCAACACGCCCTCACCGCTCAGGCTTGGGTCACTTTCTTGCATGGCCCTTGCAACCGCGTCGAGATCATATCCCTCAGGTGGCGGCGGGGTTTCATCATCTTCAAGACGAGGAACAGAACCAGCAGCAGCCGGCCAGCTCATTTCGTCAATGTCTGCCGTAGAGGCACGCTCGTTAGCAGCGGTCTGAACTTCCTTTGCTGCTTCGTCAGCAGAAATTTGCGCTTTACGTTCAGCGGGATCAGGAAATTCAAGGTCGGCAAACAGCGCTTCGATGCCTTCTGCATCGCTTAGTGCGGCAGAACCTGCGGGCCTGACAACAGGAGCCGGCTCTGCCTCAGCCGGGTTAAGAGCTGCAAAAAGATCGCTTTCGTCGATCCTTGGCCGCCTATCATCATCGAATTGCGCGCTGACAGCAGGCGTGCCGAAGTCTGGTTCTTGCTCTGCAACTTTCTGCTCTGCTTCCCGTGCCGGGTTTGCAGACAGGTTCACCGAAAAATCGTCCCTGTTGTAACCTTTTACCGAGAGTGCCGGCTGAGCTTCAACGTCCGGCGCGCGAACGGGTTCCGGATCAACTGCGATTGCCTGTTCGAAATCGAGGTCCCGAACTTTCGGTCTGACGACGGCCTCAGTCTGCGAAATCGGATCAACGTGTGGAACTGAGAAATCCTGGGTTGGTGTCTCGATCGCCGCGGTCATTGCTGGATCAACGGTTACCGGCGTAACACTTGGCTCCGGCGTATCATCTACTGATTGCCGAAGCGCACCGATCAATTCGTCTTCAAGTTCCGCTGTTAGATTTTGTTCCAGATCCAATGCCACCGTGGGTGTCAAAGGCGCGGGCGTTTCTGGTTCCTGGGTTGCGCGCGCTTGGTTTGACGGCTGGTCGAACGTTGAAGCTTGGGGTTCGACAGATCTCTGCAGAACAGGGGCAATTCTTTCCTGTGCCGGAATGACTGATGCCACCTCTTCCGACGGTTCGCTTTCCGGAACTTTGGGCCACAAAGAAGAAACATGTGTTGAAGGCACGGTTTCGGTCGGCGACTGAGCAGCATTAGGAAAGACGGCCGGCGCTGGCGCTGCAGCTTGCGAAACCGAAGCAACACCTGGCTGATCTCCCAGTGGCGACGCGTCTCCACCCTGGTTCTGATTGTCCGCAACGGGCTGTACAGCTACAAATGAGGGCTCGATGCGACCGGAGGACTGAGAAGTCGGCACTTCTTCCTGTGGATCCTCGGCGAAATCGTTCAATCCTGCAAAATAGTCGGTACTACCAACACGACCACTACTCACATCTGCCCCCGATTGCTTGTTTTTCTGGACAATGCGAGCCAGCTCGAGCAGCGGATCCTCCGCAGCCGGACGCTCTGCGTCCGCACTCTGCCCGGCCGCATGCAAGTCTGTTCGCTTTGGTTCGTAATCTTCTGACATGAGCCTTACGAAAACCGGTCCAGTTGTGCCGCTACGATGCCAACACTGTGTGTCAAGCGGCCAAGAAAGAATCTAGCGCATTTCTTCAGGGGCATTTACGCCGAGAATCGACAATCCTGAAGCAAGCACCAAAGATATTGCACGAACCAATGCAAGACGTGCTAGGGTTAATTTGGCGTTACCAGTGTCAATAAAGCGTAAATGCGGCATTTCCTTGCCTCTATTCCAGTGACCATGCAGTGAACTCGCCAACTCATGCAGGTAAAAAGCGATTCTGTGTGGCTCATGTGTTTCGGCAGCCGCTTCTATCACTTTTGGCCATTCTGCCATCTTCGCGATCAGTTCCAGCTCACCAACATCATCAAGGAGTGCATAGTCGGCTGCTGAAAGAGCGTCGTCGCCAATATCGAGACCCTTGAGTTCTTCGGTCGCCTGCCTCAGCACCGAGCAGCAACGAGCGTGGCCGTACTGAACATAAAAGACCGGATTGTCTTTCGATTGTTCCGTGACTTTCTTGAAATCAAAATCAAGCGGTGCATCATTCTTGCGGAATAGCATCATGAACCGAATTGGGTCCGGGCCAACTTCATCGACGACTTCTCGGAGCGTGATGAACTCACCGGAGCGTTTTGACATCTTGACCGGCTCACCATCGCGCATGAGCTTTACAAGCTGGCAGAACCTGACCACCACGTCCGTTTTGCCGTCAGAAACAGCCTTTCCAACGGCCTGAAGCCGCTTGGCATAGCCGCCATGATCAGCGCCCAACACGTAGATCGCCTCTTGAAAACCCCGCAGGAATTTGTCTTGGAAGTAGGCAACGTCTGCCGCGAAATATGTGTAGGAACCGTCTGACTTCTTCAACGCTCGGTCTGTGTCATCGCCAAAGTCACTGGCACGGAACAAGGTCTGTTCCCGATCCTCCCAATCGTCCGGCACCTGTCCTTTGGGAGGTGGCAGCGTCCCTTCGTAAACAAGCCCCTTTTCACGCAGGGTGTCGAGCATGAAGTCAATTTTTGAGGCGTTGGTCCCTTCCCGTTCGTGCAGGGTTTTTTCAGAGAAGAAGATCTCGTGTTCAACACCTAACGCAGCCAAATCGGACCGGATAAGTTCGAGCATTGCAGCCATTGCACGCTCTTTCACGAGCGGAAGCCACTCGCTTTCATTCATCGTTTTCAACCTGTCGCCGAATTCGTCCTTTAGCTGAGCGCCGATCGGTTTCAGGTAGTCGCCAGGATACAATCCGGCCGGAATGTCGCCGATGTTCTCGCCGAGCGCCTCGCAATACCGCAAATAGGCACTGCGGGCGAGCGTATCGATCTGAGATCCGGCGTCATTGATGTAGTATTCTTTGACGATTTCACACCCGGCGAAAGCCAGAAGATTGGCCAGGGCATCGCCGAGAACCGCACCGCGGATATGCCCGACATGCATCGGGCCGGTGGGATTGGCTGACACATATTCCACGTTTACTTTTCGATTTTCGGCTGGATGGATACTTCCATATTTCTTGCCGAATTCCAGCACACTGCCAAGTACGCGCTGCCATACGACCGGTGCCACCCGCAAATTTATAAATCCGGGCCCCGCAATCGTCGCTTCGACAATGTCCGGATCAGCGCTCAACTTTTCAACAAGTTGCTCTGCAAGATCTCTGGGCTTCAAACCAAGAGGCTTTGCCAGAACCATTGCGGCGTTTGTCGCCAGATCACCGTGGGCAGGATCACGCGGAGCCTCCACGACGACTCGAGAAAGGTTCGGCTCATTCCCATTTGCGTCTTTAAGGTCAAATGTTTGAGTTATTTTTTTAACGCGCTGCGTAAAGTCAGCGAAGATGTTCATAGAGCACCGATCTGGTTTCGAATTTTGGTTTCCAAGCACCGTCGCGCTGCAGAGAATTTCACCTCCGGCGTCACCGGCTCTTAGACTGCCTCAGCGCCTACCCCAAATCAGGAGTATCGTCAAACAATCTGCGATGTTCTTCAATTGCATATCGATCGGTCATACCTGCGATGTAGTCGCAAATTCGCCGCGCAATTTCTGCATCGCTCAATTCATTCATGCCGATGTTCCAGGGTTCGGGCATCAGCCCCGGATCCGAATGGAATTTGCCAAACAGGTCCCGAACGACGCGGGCCACAAGCTTTCGAACGGCAAGAACATCCTCATGCCGATATACACGTGCAAACAGAAAATCCTTCACTTCGCGTTCCGCTTGGGTCATGCCGGTTGAGAACCCGACCAGACATTTACCGGCCATGCGGATGTCCTGCGCGTTCTGAGGATCCAGTTCCGACAAATTGCGCACCGCTTCCCGTATAACGTCTTCCACCATTCTTGTTATTGATCTGCGAACGATTTCATGAATGCGCCGGCTTTCTTCAAGACCCGGGTACTTAGCGTCAACTTCGGCTAGAATATTTGCCAGAAACGGAACGTCGCGCATATCTTCGATCGCAAACAAACCCGCCCTCAATCCGTCATCCAGGTCGTGTGCGTCATAGGCAATGTCATCCGCAATTGCCGCGGCCTGCGCCTCTCCGCCGGGCCAGGTGTCGAGCAGAAGGTCCTGTTTATCCGCATAGTCCCTTATCGCGAAAGGCAATACTGAGCCCTGAAACTTCCCGATCGGTTTTCCGTCCGAGCCCACCAAAGGACCATTGTGTTTAACGAGACCCTCGAGAGTTTCCCAAGCGAGATTTAATCCATCAAAGTCAGCATATCTCTGTTCCAGGTGCGTCACGACGCGCAAGGACTGCGCGTTGTGGTCGAAACCATCAAATGGTGCCATGCATTCATGCATGACGTCTTCACCTTCATGCCCGAATGGGGTGTGTCCGAGGTCGTGCGACAGCGCCAGGCACTCTGCCAGATCCTCATCCAAACGCAGTGCGCGGGCCAGTGATCGCGCAATCTGCGAAACTTCAATCGTGTGCGTCAGCCTCGTGCGGAAGTGATCGCCTTCATGATACACAAAGACTTGGGTCTTGTGCTTCAAGCGCCGGAAGGCCGAAGAATGAATTATCCTGTCCCGGTCCCGTTGAAATGGTGTTCTGGTCGGACTCTCGGCTTCTGGAAACAGACGACCGCGGCTGCGAAACGGGTTTTCCGCGTAAACCGCTCGCGATTGCGCTCCAAATCCGATATCCGCATTCATCAGTTGCCAACCTTCGCTCACTGCGTTGTCCCGTACCATCTCCCGAAGCTGCGAGATACCCACTCCATTGACGCGGGCTACTTCAAAACATACTTATCTCGATACATCAGGTTTAATGCTCTTGAATGCTCCAAGAACTCAGCGAGTCGGCTACACATGACCGAGACACTTGAAAATCGAGTAACAGTCAGCGAGCGCGCAGCCAAGCGAATTGCGTCCATTTTATCAAATGAACCTGCGGGCAGTATGCTTCGGGTCAGTGTGGAAGGCGGCGGTTGTTCCGGTTTGCAATACAAATACGACGTTGTCGGCGAAAGCGAAGACGACGATTTCGTCATTGAGAACCCGGGCGCGACGGTTTTGATCGATACGATATCCCTACAGTATATGGGTGGGTCGGAGATTGATTTCGTTGACGATCTGATTGGTCAGTCCTTTCAAATCAACAACCCAAATGCGGTGGCTGGCTGCGGCTGCGGTACCAGCTTCACCATCTAGAACCCGCAAGGCACTCTAACTGGGCTGTTGCCCCGACCCTTTCGAAACGGAGGCAACTCAGCCATGAAAATTGCGACCTGGAATATCAATGGAGTTAAGGCGCGCATTGATACGGTCCAGGATTGGCTGAAAGAAACAAATCCCGATATTGCCTGCTTTCAGGAAATCAAATCGGTTGATGAGAATTTTCCACGCCAGCCCTTTGAGGACCTCGGTTACAATGTAGAGACCCATGGGCAAAAGGGTTTTAATGGTGTTGCCCTGCTTTCCAAATCGCCGCTGGAAGACGTTCAACGGGGGCTTCCCGGAAACGATGCTGACGAACAAGCACGTTACATTGAAGCAAGCGTATCAACGGAAAGCGGCGCCATTCGTTTCGGCTGCCTTTATCTTCCCAACGGCAATCCTTTGGGCACCGAAAAGTTTCCATATAAAATAGAATGGATGGACCGACTTATTGCGCACGCCAAAGAACGGCTGAAAGACGAAACCCCGTTCTTGCTGCTTGGCGACTACAACGTCATTCCAGACCCCGTTGACGCGAAAAACCCCGAGGGATGGCTTGAGGATGCGCTTTATCAGCCGGAAAGCCGACGGCGCTTCAGAACACTTTTAAACCTCGGCCTTACGGAAGCAGTCCGTTCCTGTACAGAAGCTCCTGAGACCTACACTTTCTGGGACTATCAGGCTGGTGCATGGCAGAAGAACAATGGCATCCGCATTGACCATATACTTATGTCAGCGCAGGCGACCGATCGGATGACCGGATGTGGCATCGACAAACACGTTCGCGGTTGGGAAAAACCGTCGGACCATGTTCCGGTCTGGGTGGATCTCGCAGCCTGATTCTCTTTCATAATCCACACAGCTTTCGTGTTTCGGCCAGTTGAACTGGGCCGAAAGCAATGCGGTTGACGTCGGGACTTGCAGTGTTCCAAAGCCGTGCTAGTCTTTTGAGGTCATGGGGTAACGGATCAAACATATCCGTCCGCATTTCAAAAGTGCGGACCTTTCATTCCGGCGATGAGCAGAATGGCCGGACGCGCACGTTTGATGCCTGTCACAACGGTTTTCGTTGTCTTTCTTTTGATGAACATCGCGCCCTCATACTCACAATCCATCTCCTGCACCTGCCGGTACAAAGGTGAAGACTATGGCGTCGGCGAATCCATATGCTTGAAAAGTCCCGATGGCATGCGAGTGGCCACATGCCAGATGGTTCTCAACAATACGTCATGGAATTTCAGCAGTGCCCCTTGCCCGCTTTCGAAGCTTATGACTCCGAAAACACCGGAAACGGAAAAGCAGCCGGTGCGATCCCCCCCCTTGTCGGGCCGACATCACTCGTAACGCTGGATTACTGAGAGGGTACCTGCTGCGAGGCCAGGATGTCCGGACGGTTCTGTTCAATCCAACCGTCGGCGAGAGAACGCGCTTGCTGGCGCACGGTTTCCGGAGAAACCGCAAAATACTGTTCGTGCATGGCGTTGATCCAGCTCGCATCGCCGCCTGAGGCCTGCGCACGTGCCACCGTCATCCACATCAACCCGCGGGCCTTTTTCTTTTCGGAGTTGCCGATCTCGTAAAGTGTTTCGCCAAGGCGCGCCTGAGCTCCGACATGTCCCTTGAGCGCCGCCAGATTATACCAACGAACGGCCATGCGGCTGTTGTTGTTCTGGTACATTCGACCAAGCTGGTATTGAGCGGCTGCGTCACCAAAATAGGATGCAGCGTGTGTAAAGATCTGACGCGCACGGCTTTCACTTTGCGGAACCGCACCGTCTATTCCGGTCAGGTAGTATGAGCCGAGTGCGACAAATGCGCTGGAAACAAATGGCGCGTCTGGTGCGTCAGGTCTATCTTCACCGTGCTCACGAACGATCTGGCTGTAATACTCGAAAGCCTTCAGGTCGTCTTCCTTGACGCCGTCGCCCTTGGCGTACATCTCGCCAAGTTTCCAAGCCGCCATAGGCTGACCGTTTTCCGCAGCATATTGTAGAGAGCTGAGCGCAGCAGCCTTGTCGCCGGAATAATATTGACGCGCTCCAGCGCGCAAAGCTTCGCTGGGAGAAAGATCCTGCGGACCAATAGTTCTCGGGGCCGCCGGCTGTCCATCAAACGCCAGCGCCTCGCCTGCCATGACCGCAATCATCAACGCACCGAGCACAGTTCCGGTTTTTCCTAGGCGTTGAATCAATGAACTCTTCTTTTGCATCCCATTCACACTATTATCCGCCGGACAGAATTTATTTTTCCGACGGACGGTCTTGTTTTTTATCCGCGCCATGCGCATTTGATTTCACTGTGTCCTGTCGAGAAGTGCTCGCCGGACCCCGTTGTTTGATATGGCCAAAAATGGCCAATCAATTCGGCCTAAGTTGGGCCGTTTGCCGCCCAATTAAGACCATTTGCAGATTATTTGTGTCGCAATCCGCCTCATAGCCGTCACGAAGTACAACCGGCTTGTTGGCTGATAGTAACGCAACGGTTGAATGGCAAACATGGCCGAACGTGGGCAATGTCTTCATTCGAGCAACCCGGTTGCCACTCTATGTTCAAGTGTTGCGAAATTGGCACAATTTGACCCCTCACCCCGTCCCACACGCTGAACAATAATGCGCACAGTCTGGTTGATGATGTGTTTCCAGCGCATGCGGCACCTTGCGCAACTGTTGAAAACGGGGGCTTTTGGCCAAATCGCCTTGCCGTTCTATGTTTGTCCTTCAAACTGGAAAGCGATTCGGTGTAGGTAAAGCCCGCTAAGACACAATCGACGAAGATCTAAAACCAACCAGGCGATATGGAATGAGTGCGAAAGACGATTTATTTGCCGGCAATGCCGCGGTTTCCTCTCCAGTGGAGCAGGAAACGCGATCTCGCGCGCCGCAGAAACCGCGCTCCATGCCTGCTGTTGCCGCCGTTTCCGATGAATATTCTGCAGCTGACATTGAAGTTCTTGAAGGTCTGGAACCGGTGCGCCGCCGGCCAGGCATGTATATCGGTGGAACGGATGAAAAGGCATTACACCATCTTTTCGCTGAGGTTATCGACAATTCCATGGATGAAGCGGTCGCCGGACACGCAACATGGATCGATGTGACGCTTGCGGACGACGGCTACCTGACGATCACGGATAATGGCCGCGGCATTCCGGTAGACCCCCATCCGAAATTCAAGGACAAGTCCGCGCTGGAAGTCATCATGACCACGCTGCATGCGGGCGGAAAATTCGACAGCAAAGTCTATGAAACATCCGGCGGTCTCCATGGCGTTGGTATTTCTGTCGTCAACGCTTTGTCAGAGGAACTGGTCGTCGAAGTTGCACGCAGTCGAAAGCTTTATCGTCAGACCTTTCGTCGTGGGAAGGCGGATGGTCCACTGGAGCTGGTTGGCGACACCCAAAACCGCCGTGGAACACAAGTGCGCTTCAAACCCGATGCCCAGATTTTCGGAAAAGGCGCAAGATTCCAACCGGCACGGCTGCTTAAGATGGCGCGGTCAAAGGCCTACTTGTTCGGTGGCGTAGAGATCCGCTGGCACTGTGCACCCAACCTCTTGTTCGACAAGGATGAGACGCCTGCAGAGGCCGTTTTCCATTTTCCTGGTGGCTTGAAGGACTTTCTCGCCGAACGGTTGACCAAGGAACGTAGAGTAGTTGACGAGGTTTTCTCCGGCCGAACAGACAATGCTGGTAAACATGGCTCCGTGGAATGGGCTGTAAGCTGGTTTGCCGGTGACGGGTTCATCAATTCCTATTGCAATACGGTGCCGACACCCGAAGGTGGAACGCATGAGGCAGGTTTCCGCTATGCGCTGCTTCGCGGATTGAAAGCCTACGGTGAACTGACCAGCAACAAAAAGGCTTCCATCATCACTGGCGATGATGTGCTCACGTCAGCAGGTGGCATGCTCTCCGTCTTCATCCGGGAACCTGAGTTTGTCGGCCAAACCAAGGACAAGCTCGCGTCCAATGAAGCAACTCGAATTGCAGAAGCGGCGGTGCGAGATGCGTTTGACCATTGGCTGACAGCTTCGCCCAATCAGGCCAACAAACTGCTTGAATGGGTCATCGACCGTGCGGAAGAGCGCCTTCGCCGCCGGCAGGAAAAAGACGTCGCTCGCAAAACCGCCGTCCGAAAACTTCGGCTTCCTGGCAAACTTGCAGATTGTTCTGCGAACCAGGCAGATGGCACCGAGCTTTTTATCGTCGAGGGCGACTCGGCGGGCGGCTCCGCAAAGCAGGCGCGCAACAGATCCAACCAGGCCATATTGCCGTTACGTGGAAAAATTCTGAACGTTGCCAATGCTGGCCGTGACAAACTCGTGGCCAATCAGCAACTGGCAGATCTCATTCAAGCACTTGGGTGCGGCAGCAGGTCTCAATATCGCGAGACAGATCTTCGCTACGAGAAGATTGTGATCATGACAGATGCCGATGTGGATGGCGCGCACATCGCTTCACTTTTGATTACGTTCTTTTACCGGGAAATGCCGGAACTCATTCGCGGCGGTCACCTTTATCTTGCAGTTCCGCCTCTATACCGTCTCAGCCAAGGGGGCAAAACACTGTATGCCCGCGACGACACGCACAAAGACGAGCTTCTTGAGACAGCATTTAAAGGCAAATCCAAGGTCGAAATCGGCCGTTTTAAAGGGCTTGGAGAAATGCTTCCAGCCCAGTTGAAAGAAACCACGATGGATCCTTCGAAGCGTTCGCTCCTGAAAGTGGACGTCGATGAGAGCGAAATCGGGGATACCAATGATGCCGTTGAAAGGCTTATGGGCAATAAACCCGAAGCCAGATTCCGTTTTATTCAAGACAATGCAGAATTTGCAGAGGACCTTGATATTTAGGGCCGAAAACGGATAGTTTAAGACAGTTTTTCTAGTTGGGAGCTGTTTGGAAGGCTGGGCCTTTTTGCATAGCATCCGTTTTCAGGTGCCGGACAAGTATAATGTTAAACCGGGTTTATTCAGTTTTCGATCGGCGGCTACGACCGTTGCGCAATCACGTTTATCTTGTATTTCCAGGACACGACATCGCTTACGCTCGCGTTGCAGAGCCTGCTTTTCAGGCCCTTGGTGGAGTTCTCAATCATCTGGCGGGCAACAACCGTTCGCTACGGTCAATCCGACATGATCCACATTTGAGTGAACGCAACGAGCAACTTCTATTTCATGGCGACGTCGAATTGCTGACGGCCCGTGAACTCAAGCGAAGATACCCCGACACGAAGGTCATCGCCTGGGTCCAGGATCCGGTTCAACGTGTTTCCTACTGTTATGAGCGTGTCATTCTGTCTCCAAATGCGTTGCCGTCCTACTACAGCGAAAGCGGCTTTGATCAGCTTATGTCTCCACAAGAATTCGTCGATCACATTTCGTCAATTTCGGATCTGGAAGCTGACAACCTTTTCCGCAGCCAGTCGGCAGCTCTGACACACAAAGGTACGCTGACAGCAGACGTTGTCTTGCAGGTAGAGCAGTTTGAACGTTCGCTCGCCGCTTTCCTCTCTGAAAGCACGGTTGCGATACGAAACGTGCCGAGATCACGGTATCGTATTTCTGATTTCGTCTCCGACAGCACTTTATGCTCGTTTGAAGACGAAGGCATTCGCCGGAAATTGCAACGGCGCTACCACGCCGACTATGAACTCTTTTATGCCGAAGAAGCAGCCTACGCCTGACATCCTCTGCTTGATTTCATTCCTCGATTTCAGCTCGCATGTGTCGACCTGAAGACGCATTGACTGCTGTCAAAACGTTCAATCCGAGTAATTCTAACTGCTCAATGCAACAGAAATCGCGGACACGTCCATTTCCTTT
This sequence comes from uncultured Roseibium sp., assembly GCF_947499295.1. Lineage (GTDB taxonomy): Bacteria > Pseudomonadota > Alphaproteobacteria > Rhizobiales > Stappiaceae > Roseibium. Next base: position 130,018 of record NZ_CANMNP010000015.1, on the reverse strand, counting down.
ATTAACTGAGATGGCAAAACTTTAATGGAAATACTCGAGTTTCTTTGCAAATTACCTCAACGACGCATTGACACCTGAGCGCATAAATGTAGGGTGTGCGCCAAATCGGCGCGTGGTCCGTCCAAGGCGCTGTTTGCTAACCATCACAACATTCGGGCACACCGCTCCATGGCATTTGATACTCTCGGTTTAAGCGAGAAGGTCCTCTCTGCAGTTGATGCAGCAGGTTATAAAGAACCAACGGCAATCCAGGCGGGTGCCATACCTCAGGTTCTGGAGCGGCGCGACATTCTTGGCATTGCCCAAACGGGCACCGGTAAAACAGCAAGTTTTACGCTGCCGATGTTGACCCTGCTCGAAAAGGGACGCGCCCGTGCGCGTATGCCAAGGACGCTCATTCTCGAGCCGACACGTGAACTTGCAGCGCAGGTCGAAGAAAACTTCGAAAGGTACGGCGCTAATCACAAGCTCAATGTGGCACTCCTCATTGGCGGTGTATCTTTCGCAGAGCAGGACAAAAAGCTCGACCGTGGCACCGATGTCCTGATTGCGACGCCCGGCCGTTTGCTAGACCATTTCGAACGCGGCAAGCTTCTTTTGCAGGGTGTCGAGATCTTGGTGATCGATGAAGCCGACCGGATGCTCGACATGGGCTTCATTCCGGACATTGAACGGATCTGCAAACTGATCCCGTTTACGCGGCAGACGTTGTTCTTTTCCGCAACCATGCCTCCGGAAATTCAGCGACTGACAGAAACATTCCTTCAGAACCCTGCACGTATTGAAGTCGCACCGACGTCGTCCACTGCAGAAAACGTCACACAGCTTCTCAAGGCCTCGTCTTCCAAGGATTACGAAAAACGCGCAGCGCTTCGTGAGCTTCTCGAAGGTTCTGAAGACCTCAAGAACGCGATCGTCTTCTGCAACAGAAAACGAGACGTCTCGACCTTGTTCCGCTCTCTTGAGCGACATGAATACAATGTCGGCACCTTGCATGGTGACATGGATCAGCGAACCCGCATGATGATGCTCGACAATTTCCGAAAGGGTAACATCAAGCTGTTGGTTGCCAGCGATGTCGCAGCTCGTGGCCTAGACATTCCTGAAGTCAGTCATGTCTTCAATTATGATGTTCCGAGCAATGCGGAAGACTACGTCCACCGGATCGGACGCACAGGTCGTGCGGGTCGCTCAGGCACCGCCTACACCTTGGTGACCGGCGAAGACCAGAAATACCTGGACGCCATTGAGGCTTTGATCAAGATGTCGATCGACTGGACAGGTGACTCGATTGATTTCGAAGCCGTTGCAAAAGAGCGGAAAGCACGTCGGAAGGCTGGGAAATCTGCCAAGACTGCAGCGTCGAGCAACGACAACGAGGCAGATCAACCAAAGCCAGCCAATTCCCGGCGTCGGTCACAGCAAAAAAATCGAGACGGCGGCGACAATCGAAATGAGGAGCAACAGGACGCCTTGAACACCTTGCCAATTTCCAACATTCCGCACAAATCAAGCGGGAAAAAGACTCGCAGCGATAAAATGGAACCTGCGTTTGGGGCCGGCGTTCACATTCCTGCTTTCCTTCTGCGCGAACCCAGACCAAAAAAAGCGTCCTGACGTCAAGTTCGTGTGAGATTCCTCATAACCTTAACGCCTCCTTAAATCTTACATCCGAGTTTGATCCTAGAACTTGCGTCCGTGTGGGGCGGATTCGCGAGTGTGTAGTGAGAGAAGCTTGATGGCGGATGAAGACGACCATAAGCGGACAATCCAGTATGGAGAGTCCGCGATCAGTTACATCAAGAAGAACGTTCTGCCAGCGTACCCGAGGTCCTATGAACTTTGGTACACATATTCCGCTGGCTACAATCAAGGCCTGAACCGGGCTATCAACGACACGATCAAAGCGAGCGGTCGCGTTAGCACGGACGAGATGCTGACGCTTTATGGCCGTTTCCTGTCCCCCACACGACTCGGCGATCGCCTTGATGAAGTCGGATCCAAGGTTTCCCGAGAAGTTGAAGAGCTTGTCGACACGCTCAAGCTGAGCGCAGACGCCACGTCAGATTATGGCAGCGCTCTGGAACAGGCTGGCGAAAAGATCAAATCCGTCAAAGACGCGGAAAAGCTGCAGATCTACATTACCCACCTCGTGAAATCGACCCAGAACGCTGTCACCACCAACAGAAAGCTAGAAAGCCAACTGCTGGAATCAAAAAAGCACATTGAAAATCTTCAATCTTCTCTGGAAGCAATCCGATACGAGTCACTCACGGATGAGCTGACAACGCTCAACAACCGCAAACACTTTGAGAACTCCATCGAACGAGTGATCGAACAGTCCAAGGAAAGCAGGCGTGGATTTGCTCTTCTGATGACCGATATTGACCACTTCAAAAAGTTCAATGACACCTTTGGTCACCAGACCGGGGATCAGGTTCTGAGGCTTGTCGCTTTATCCGTTAAACAGAATATCAAGGCACAGGACATTGCCTGTCGCTACGGAGGAGAAGAATTCGGCATCATCCTGCCCCATTCCAGCCTCGAGGAGGCTTCGGAGATTGGCGAGCGGATCCGCAATGCCGTTATGTCCAAGGAGCTTGTGAAACGCTCTACGGGCGAAAATCTCGGTCGTGTGACCATTTCCGTCGGAATTGCAACGTTCCGACCCGACGACAGCGGACATTCAATCGTTGCCCGTGCAGATGAAGCGCTCTATGCGGCAAAAAATGCAGGCCGCAATCTCGTAAAGACCGAGTTGGACTTGTCTTCAGAGAGCCAGGAAAGCGTCGCCTAAACCGATTTTGGACTTACGAATGAGACCTGCTGGTCCTCAAGTGGTCGATGAAATAGAACTTCAGACCTTTGCCCTCAGGCCCATCAGCCAGAAATCACTTTCCAACCGGCAGGCTTTTTCAAAAAGCGACAGGACCCTTGGATAGCGACGTTCTGTGATCACTTCGTCAGCGGTACTGTCCATCCAGTTGGAAAAGTCATTTGCAAGGCCCTGGTAAGCCTCGCTCGCGTATTCCTGAATCCATCGCTGATAAGGGTTGGCATCGTTGCCGCACCCCTTTGCGCTGAGTTGTCGACCAATTTCGGCGTAGCCGATGATACAGGGAGCAAGCGCAGCCTGAAGGTCAAGCAAATCCCCTGACATCCCCGCATCCAAAACAAACCGCGTATAAGCCATGGTTGGCGTGTCTTCTGGCGCTTGTTCAATCTCGTCGCGGGACATGCCCCACTTCCCGCACAGCTCGATATGCAGGTCCAACTCCACATCGAGGATAGCCTTCACACCCTCAAGCGACATTCGCATATCTGCGACCCTTGGGCTCTTGTAGATCCCAAGGGCATAGGCCCGCGCAAACTGTATCAGGAACAGATAGTCCTGAACGAGATAGTGTTTAAAGCAGTCCAAGGGGAGTGTGCCCTCTCCCAACTGCTGGACAAAGTCATGGTGTGTGTAATCGGCCCACTGCGGCGCCGCATCGGCCTTGATCCGCTCAAACAGTTTCATGAAATTCGCTTACTTGGAAATATATGGAAATTCAGAAGTCATCTCAGCGCGCAAAGGCACCAAGATCTGCTTCCTGAAGTGAAACGGATTCACCGCAGCCACACGCTGAAACTTCATTCGGATTTTTGAACACGAACCCAGAACGGAATTTGGTCACTTCGTAGTCCATTTCCGTGCCAAGCAAAAAGAGAACCGCAGAGGGATCGACAAAAAGCTTGGCTCCTTTGTCTTCCACGACGTCGTCCCCAGCGTTTGCCTCTTCCACGAGGTCCATGGTGTATTCCATGCCCGCGCACCCGCCTTTCTTGATGCCCACGCGCAACCCGATGGCACCCTTGTCTGAATTCTCGACAAGGCTTTTCACTCTATCGGCAGCGTCGTCGGTCAGTGAAATGACCTGAAATTTTGCGGCGGCGGCCATATTGTCCTCATTCAGTTCCGGCGGTCCAAAACCTGATATAAGGTCTCAGCTTATAAGAAAAAAGGTTCTGGCTGTAGTCGTATTTGTCACTACGCCGTGTAGCTTCAATACCAGTTCAGCGCGACTTTCGCTTCATCGGACATACGTTCAGGTGTCCAGGGAGGGTCGAAGACCATGTCGACATTGACGGGCCCGACGCCTGCGACCGCTGAAACCGCGTTTTCCACCCACCCCGGCATTTCGCCAGCAACCGGGCAACCAGGCGCTGTCAGGGTCATGTCAATGTTGATTGATCTGTCATCGTCGATATCGACCTTGTAGATCAGGCCAAGTTCATAGATATCACACGGAATTTCCGGGTCGTAGACAGACTTCAAGGCACCGACGATGTCGGTAGTCAGTCGATCCAGTTCATCCGATGAAATAGCACTCTTTGCGGAGACTTCGGCCTGTAGGGCTTCACCATCCGCATTGGTGTCGATTGTGGTCGCATTTTCCATTTTTTGGGTCCGTCCTTACCCGAAAAAGCTCTGTGCTTTCAACAAGGCCTCATAGAGCGCGTCCACCTCCGCACGCGTGTTATAGAGACCGAAACTCGCTCGACATGTAGACGTCACACCATATTTTGCCAAGAGCGGTTGCGCACAATGTGTTCCTGCTCTTACCGCAACGCCTGCACGATCAATGATCGTCGCCACATCATGGGCGTGAGCACCCTTAATCTCAAAGGAAACGATTGCTCCCTTGCCGGGCGCCTCGCCGAAGATCCTCAACGAGTTGATTTCTTTCAGTTTCTGGTGAGCGTAAGACCTTAGATCAGCCTCGTGTCGCGCAATGTTCTCTCGGCCAATCCCATCCATGTAGTCCAGCGCAGCGCCTAGACCAATGGCCTGTACGATGGGTGGAGTACCTGCCTCGAAACGATGCGGAGGATCGTTGTACGTCACCATGTCTTCGGTGACATCAAGGATCATTTCTCCTCCGCCGTTAAAAGGCCTGAGCGCGTTCAACCGCTCTGATTTTCCCCAAAGCACACCGATGCCCGACGGTCCGTAGACCTTGTGCCCGGTGAATACGAAATAGTCGCAATCGAGATCCTGAACGTCGACCGGTAAATGCACTGCAGACTGGCTGCCATCGACCAGCACCTGAATACCGCGCTCATGCGCTATCCGGCAGATCTCCTTTATCGGCACGACGGTGCCCAGAACATTGGACATCTGCGTAATCGCGACCAGTTTTGTTCTGTCCGTCAACGTATCTGCAAACGCATCCAGATCGAAACTGCCGTCTTCGCGGACGTAAACCCATTTCAATTTGGCGCCATTGCGTTCCCTGTGGAAATGCCAGGGCACAATGTTTGAGTGATGCTCCATGATCGAAAGAACGATTTCGTCACCTTCACCGAAGAAATCTGGTCCCAATCCATAGGAAACGAGATTTATTGCCTCGGTTGTCGACTTGGTGAAAACGATCTCGTCGACCGATTTTGCATTCAGAAAGCGGCGCACCTTTTCACGTGCGGCTTCGTAGTTGTCAGTCGCTGTATTGGAAAGGAAGTGCAGGCCGCGATGGACGTTGGCGTATTCTTCAGAGTACGCCTTTGTCACAGCATCGATCACCGCCTGAGGTTTTTGCGCAGATGCACCGTTGTCCAGGTAAACAAGAGGTTTGCCATAGACTTCCCGTGACAGGATTGGAAAGTCCCGGCGAATGACATCGACGTCGTATCCAACATCTTCAATGATTGTTTCTGCGGTTGCGACCGTCATACGCCGCTGCTCCTTGTTCCACTCAGCATAACCGATGTCAGTGCCCGGCCAGCCAGTCACGCACGCGTTCCTCGAGCCCATCGGTCACATCATCTTCGCCGTATTCTTCGATAGCTTCTGAAAGGAAAGCCAAAACCAACAGGGTTCGCGCTTCGTCTTCAGGTATGCCCCGGGCTCTTAGGTAAAAAAGCAGGTCCTCGTCAATCTGCCCGCTGGTCGCACCATGCGCACAGATCACGTCATCGGCAAAGATCTCAAGCTCAGGCTTGTTGGCCATTTCTGCTTCTTCTGAAAGAAGCAGAGCCTGTGTCATCATCTCACCGTCAGTTTTCTGGGCATGTTGCGCAACATTGATCCGGCCCTGATAAACACCCTTCGCCCGGCCATCGAGGACAGTCTTGAAGAACTCGCGGCTGTTACAATTGGGAACCGCGTGATCAACGATAAGCGTCTGGTCAGCCAGATCTTCACCACCAGCCATTGTCACGCCATAGATTTTCGCCTCGGAGTGTTCGCCGGTAAACTCGATAAACTGCTGATTTCTCGCAAACTTCGGCCCCGCCATAAATCCGAGCGACTTAAACTCAGCCTCACCTGCGATCGTGGCAATCGTTGTGAAGAGCCTTGCCGCGTCAACCTTGCCGGCTATCAGACGGGTCGTCGCCAACGACGCCTTGTCGGCAATGTCATAGTCGAAAACGGCGTTCAATTCTCCGTTTCCGGTTTCACCGGCAAATGTTTCCAGCAGGCGCAGCTTGGAGCCTTCGCCGAGCGTTACTTTGGTTCGGCTGACCTGCGCGCCTTCAGATGTTGCAATCTGCACCAGTTCGACCGGCTTTGAGACTTCAACACCGGCTGCCAGCGATATAACGACGCCGCCCTGTACGAAGGCAGTGTTGAGCGCAATGACGCCATCATTTGCAGCGGACTTCGGAGAGCGAAGCAACTGTGCACCGGCCTCGCCCTTCAGCGCTGAGTTGAAATCGGAAATAACAACACCTTCGCCTGTGAGCCCATCCACATCAGAGAGATCGGGAGCAAATACGCCGTTGATGGTGACAACCTGGTATCTTTCAAGATCGCCGTAGCTGTTCTGATCTGCCAAAATCGCCTTGGCGACGGCTTCATCGGCGGCAGCCGCAAGAGGCGCTGCGGACTTCATAAAGGCACGCAGATCCGAGTATTTATATTCCTCGACCCGGCGATGAGGCAGACCCCTGTCGCGGATCTGTTCTACCGCAGCTTCCCTCAGCTCAGATACTGCGATGGATCCTGCCAGACCGTCTTTCGAGCTCTGGTATCGATCCAACAGGTTGCTTTCGGCCTGCGTGTGTTTGATGAGTGCCGTCGCGTTCATATCGCCCTGCTCCCTCAAGCGGCTGTATCGATGTATTCGGCGTAGCCATGCTTCTCCAGATCAAGCGCAAGATCCTTGTCGCCAGTTTTGACGATCTTGCCTTTGGAAAGAACATGGACGACATCCGGTACGATATGATCCAGCAAACGCTGATAGTGCGTTATGACGACCATTGCCCGTTCCGGCGAGCGAAGCTTGTTGACGCCGTCGGATACGACGCGCAACGCATCGATATCGAGGCCCGAATCTGTTTCATCCAATACGCAGAGCTTCGGTTCAAGCAGAGACATCTGCAGGATTTCAGCTCGCTTCTTCTCGCCACCTGAAAAGCCGACATTCAACGGACGCTTCAGCATGTCCATTGAAACATTGAGATGTGATGCTGCTGCCTTGACGCGCTTCATGAAATCGGGAATTGACAGAACGTCTTCACCACGCGCCTTGCGCTGCGCATTCATGGCAGTTTTCAAGAATTCCATCGTGGCGACGCCAGGAATCTCAATCGGATACTGAAACGCCAGGAACATGCCCGCAGCTGCGCGCTCGTCAGGATCCATATCGAGCATGTTCTCACCATTGAAGAGGACTTCCCCTTCTGTGATCTCATAATCGTCCTTACCGGCCAGCACGTAGGACAGTGTGGATTTTCCGGAACCGTTTGGCCCCATGATGGCGTGAACTTCACCGGCGTTGACTGTCAGGTCGACACCCCGAAGGATTTCAGTTTCATCTTCCGCAATGCGGGCATGCAGGTTTTTGATCTCAAGCATTGAGATGTTTCCTCGTAACTCATGGGCGCAGAGCCCCAAATTCCATATTCAATTCGAAAGCGGTTCGTTAGCCCACCGATCCTTCAAGACTGATGGAGATAAGCTTTTGCGCTTCAACCGCGAATTCCATCGGCAACTGCTGGATCACGTCCTTGACGAAGCCGTTGACGATCAAGGCAACGGCTTCTTCTTCAGACAGTCCGCGCTGCAGGCAGTAGAACATCTGATCATCGGAAATCTTTGATGTTGTCGCCTCGTGCTCGAACTGTGCCGACGCATTCTTGCTTTCGATGTAGGGCACGGTGTGCGCACCGCAATCCTGTCCGATCAGCAGTGAATCACACTGAGTGAAGTTCCTTGCGTTCGACGCTTTGCGGTGTGCTGAGATCAAACCACGGTATGTGTTTTCCGACTTGCCGGCGGAGATACCCTTTGAGATCACCCGACTGGAGGTGTTCTTGCCCAAATGGATCATCTTGGTGCCACTGTCGATCTGCTGATGTCCGTTGGAAACCGCAATCGAATAGAACTCTCCGCGCGAATTCTCACCGCGAAGAATGCAGGATGGGTACTTCCAGGTGATCGCAGAGCCCGTTTCGACCTGTGTCCATGAGATCTTGGAGTTCTTGCCGCGGCAATCGCCACGTTTGGTGACGAAGTTGTAGATGCCGCCCTTGCCGTCCTTGTCACCCGGGTACCAGTTCTGAACGGTGGAGTATTTGATCTCCGCGTCATCCAGCGCCACAAGTTCAACCACGGCCGCGTGCAACTGATTTTCATCGCGTTGCGGCGCTGTACACCCCTCCAGATAGGAGACGTAAGATCCCTTTTCGGCAATGATCAGGGTGCGTTCGAACTGACCTGTGTTCTGTTCGTTGATACGGAAATAGGTCGACAGTTCCATCGGGCAGCGGACGCCTTCGGGAATGTAGACAAACGATCCGTCAGAGAACACGGCGGAATTGAGTGTTGCATAGTAGTTGTCGGTAATTGGAACAACTGAACCGAGATACTTTTTGACCAGATCCGGATATTCGCGCACGGCCTCGGAAATGGAGCAAAAAATGACGCCAGCCTTTTTCAGCTCTTCCTTGAAGGTCGTCACGACGGAAACGGAATCGAATACCGCATCAACCGCGACCCGGTTCTTCGGCTCAACACCAGCGAGAATTTCCTGCTCCGCCAGGGGAATGCCAAGTTTCGCGTAGGTCGCAAGCAATTCCGGATCAACTTCGTCCAGGCTCTTCGGTCCTTCGACGGACTTTGGCGCAGCCCAGTAATAAAGATCGTCAAAGTCGATCTTCGGATAGGAAACGCGCGCCCAATCCGGTTCATCCATCTGCTGAAAGCGACGCAACGCATCCAGCCGCCAGTCGGTCATCCACTGCGGCTCGTTCTTTTTGGCCGACAGAAAGCGGACAGTCTCTTCAGAAAGACCCTTTGCGCCCTTCTCTGACTCAATGTCCGTAACAAAGCCGTATTTATACTGGTCAACATCGATGGCTTTCACCTGTTCGATGGTTTCCTGTACAGCTGGCATACTGCGCCTCCATTTAGCAGACCCTGTGTCTGCTCATTACAATTTTCACTGCAGTTCAGGACAGGATCCCTGAACCGCATCTCACTTGCCGGGCAACGGCCCGAATTCTCACTTCATGCCGCCCGATGCCGGGCTTGCGGGTCCAGCCTGTCGATGATTTTCGGCCAAAGTGCCAAAAATCGATCAATGTCAGCTTCGCTGGTGTTCCATCCCAAGCTGACGCGAAGCGCGCAACGGGCCAGATGTTCATCCACGCCCATTGCCGTCAGCACATGGGAAACAGACACTTTTCCAGACGAACAGGCCGAGCCCGACGAAAGAGATACGCGCTCCAAATCAAAAGCGATCAAAGCTGTTTCAGCTGAAATGCCTGGAACAGCAAAACAACTTGTGTTTGCCAGACGTTCAGCCTGGTCACCGAAGAACACCGTTTTCGGACATGTGGCCCGCAAACCCGCCTCAAGACGCGTCTTCATTTCTGCGAAATGGCGCACTTGTGCGAGGTCTTCAAGGGCTTCAGTCGCGGCAATTCCGAATCCGACGATTGCAGCTACATTTTCTGTGCCACCGCGGCGCCAGTTTTCCTGGCCACCACCAACCATCAGCGGTGATGGAACCCGCCCGGTCGTGCGCACGACAACGGCCCCAACGCCCTGAGGCCCACCGAATTTGTGGGCCGACAGCGTAACGGCATCTGCCTGCCAGGCGTCGAGGTCTATTTCCAGTCTACCTGCCGCCTGTACGGCATCAACATGAAAAAAGTGTCCGTATTCACACGCGATCCGCCCCACTTCCGGGAGCGGTTGAATGACACCTGTCTCGTTGTTGGCGGCCATGACGGAAACCAGACCGGGTTCTGCGCCGGAAACGAGTTCCTCAAGCCTCTCAAGATCGATCTGACCATTGGACTTGACCGGAACAATCATCTGATCTGCCACAGCAAAGCGCCCGCCGGTCATGACAGATGGGTGTTCGACCGCGCTCATGAACACCTTGTCCAAATAGACAGGTACACCCTGGTCCTGCCAGGAAGGCGCGAGAGCAGTCATGTTGGCTTCAGTACCGCCAGACACGAATGTCACAGCGCGTGTTTTGGCGTTGCAAAGTTGCGCGACTTTTTCACGGGCATCCTCAATTCGGCCCCGCGCCTTGCGACCATGACTGTGAACGGATGATCCGTTGCCGACCTCCCCCATGACCTCAATCACGGCCTCGCACACCGCCGGGCGCATGGGAGCGCCTGCGTTGTGATCAAGATAGATTGGGTCTGAAAGACGCGGCATGACACCTCTAGAGCCTGAATCAGCATTCTTCCGTGTTCGATTTTTCGCTTTATCGTCAGATAGATGTGCGAAAAACCTTGATATTTTTCGCTGCGGTGACGATAACACCCCCCAATCGGATGACCCGAGCATTGTCGCCGCTGGTTGGTGGTGCGAAGTTTCGAATAATTCTAAACAAGGTTCTAGAAACTCGGAGGCTAAGAGTCAAGTTTAGACTTACGGGTAATCACGTATCTGACCCCAATCCGCGCAGCAGCATAAATGCGCGCCAAATGACAAGGACATCGCACTTCATGCCTGAGGTGATCTTTAACGGTCCCGCCGGCCGGCTCGAGGGCCGGTTCCACCCCGCGAGAAAACGCAACGCACCTATCGCGCTGGTTTTGCATCTTCACCCGCAGTTTGGCGGGACGATGAACAATCAGATTGTCTACCAGATGTACTACATGTTCGCCCGGCGCGGCTTTGCGGTACTTCGGTTCAATTTCAGAGGTGTCGGACGGTCACAGGGAACTTTCGATCACGGACAGGGTGAACTTTCCGATGCTGCCGCAGCGCTTGACTGGGTGCAGACGGTCCACACCGACGCACGAGCCTGCTGGATCGCCGGGTTCTCCTTCGGTGCGTGGATCGGCATGCAGCTGCTGATGCGGCGCCCGGAAGTGGAAGGTTTCATTTCAGTCGCGCCACCTGCGAACCTGCACGACTTTTCGTTCCTGGCCCCCTGCCCGTCTTCCGGCCTGATCGTCCACGGCGACAACGACAAGGTGGTGCCCCAAAAAGACGTTCAAACGCTTGTCGACAAGCTGAAGACCCAAAAAGGTATTGTGATCGATCACGAAACAATTCCAGGCGCCAATCACTTCTTTGAAAATGATATGGATGACCTGATGGATCGATGTGGGACATATGTTGACGGGCGGCTTGGCCTGACACCCGCCGATTATGTAGACATCGACTGATTTCGTTTCGCAAAGCCCGCCATTCGGCGGGCTTTTTTTTCAGGTGTTGAGATGGTTTCAAGCGACAGCAACCTGACAATCCGCGCGGCTGATGTCAGCGACTTTGACGCCGTTGCCGAGCTGTTCCATCATCTCAATCCGAAAGATATTGCCGCAGACGACTTGCTGAAACGAAAGACCTTCGAACAGCTTGTGAAACATCCAGGCCTGACTGTTCTTGTTGCCTGGAAGGGTGCCGTCCCGGTCGGCTCATGCACACTTGTCGTGGTTCCTAACATGACGCGTGGCTGTGCCTCATACGCCCTGATCGAAAATGTCGTCACACGTGAAGACTGGCGTGGTCAGGGAATTGGCAAGAAGGTCCTGACAGAGGCGATCCGCCTGGGGTGGCAGGCTGGTTGTTTCAAGATCATGCTGATGTCAGGGTCCGAAAATACCGAGGCCCACAAGTTCTATGAGAGCCTCGGTTTCAAGACTTCAAAAAAAGGTTTTGAACTGAGAGCAAACGGGTATCCCAAGCGCGAAATCACCTGATACTGGCGTTCCATAGGAATCAATCAACCCTGAAATGGCTTCGGTCTGGGGACACCAGGACCGCTTTGAACACCATCATCCGGCCCGGCCAAGGGATCTTCGCCCTCTGCAACAACACCCTTGATTGGCGGTCCGTCATAGTCTTCTGGCGGCGGCACGGTCGAGGCCAATTTGCAGTTGGTCAGCCAGATGTCATAGACGGGATGTTCAACGGCGTGGAGCCCGGGACTTGCAGCATACATCCAACCGGAAAAGATCCGCCGCACCTCGTTGTTCAGCGTAATCTCATCGACCTGCACGAAACCTGTCGTCAGGGGTGACTCGGTTTGTGGCCGCGTATGACAGACACGCGGCGTCACCTGCAGAGCGCCGAACTGGACCGTTTCGCCAATATAGACATCGAATGAGATAATCCGGCCCGTAATCTTGTCGAGACCAGAGAACACCGCGACGGGGTTTTCAATCTTTTCCGATTGAGCCGCGGCACCTGACGCAGACATGGCCAAAGAAGCGACCGCAAGACCAGCCAGAAGATGTTTCGCCGCTTTCAATGCGTCAATCAAGGTGACCATCTGCTTCTATTCGAATCCCTTGGACCAGCATACCGAAGTTTTCTTCAGCCGCGCTAGCACCGAATTACGGCCCGGAAAAGACGACACTTGACCGGACCGCAGATCATTTAGCCAATTTCCGAAAGTCGTTTCAGGGCTATCTGAACCTTTTCCAGCTTTTCAGAGGATTCGGCCACCTTTTCCCGCTCGCCTTCAACAACTTCTTCCGGCGCTTTTTCAACGAACTTCGGATTTCCGAGCTTCTTTTCGATCTTGGATATCTCGCCCTCGAGTTTTCCGATTTCTTTTTCAAGCCGCGCTTTTTCCGCGCCAAGGTCAATGACCCCGGCAAGTGGCAGGCTTACCGTTGCCTCGCCGACAATAATCTGAGCCGATCCGGACGGTGCCACATCCGCAAGCTCCACGCTTTCACCGCGGGCAAGACGCAATATGGCGGCTTCATGCGTAGACAGCCGAGATTTCGTCTGATCGCTTGCGCCGGCAACGACGATGTTGACCTTTGCCCCTGCCGGAACGTTCATCTCAGCGCGAACCGAGCGAATTTCAGAAATGAATGTCACCAGCCAATTGATTTCGGCTGCAGCATCGCTGTCTGAAACCTGTGTATTTGGCCACGACGTCAGCATCAGCAGATCGTCGGCCCTGACACCTTCATCGCCCAGGCGTTCCCACAGTTCTTCCGTCAGGAACGGCATGAAGGGATGGAGAACCTTCAAAATCTCGTCGATCGCCCAGGCTGTTGTTGCACGGGTCTCTGTCTTTGCCTCTTCGTCCTCACCGTTGAAGATCGGTTTGGCCAGCTCCAGATACCAGTCACAGAAGGTATTCCAGGTGAATCGATACACGGCGCCGGTGGCGTCGTTGAACCGGTAGTCCTCAAGAGCGGCTGTCACTTCAGCCGTGCAGCGGCCCATTTCGGTTGCGATCCAGCGGTTCAAAGTATGTCGGGTGGCTTCAGGGTCGAACCCTTCAACACGAGCACAGCCATTCATTTCTGCAAATCTGGACGCATTCCAGAGCTTGGTAGCGAAGCGCTGCCCGCCTTCTGCTGCCTGATCCGACATACGCAATGTGCGGCGTGCCTGAACTTCCTGACTTGCCAGCGCAAAGCGCGTGGCATCCGCACCATAGGTGTCGATCAGCTCCAACGGGTCGAGAACGTTGCCGAGTGATTTCGACATTTTCTTACCGTTCTTATCGACAACGATTGAATTGATATAGACCGTGTGGAACGGAACTTCGTCCATGAAATGGATGCCCTGCATCATCATTCTGGCGACCCAGAAAAAGATGATGTCAAAACCGGTCACCAGCACGTCTGTCTTGTAATAGCGCTCCAGTTCCGGGGTCTTGTTTGGCCAGCCGAGTGTTGAGAAAGGCCAAAGCGCGGAAGAAAACCAGGTGTCCAGAACGTCAGGATCTCTCGTCAACGGTTTTCCGCCCGCCATCTCAACTGCTTCAGCTTCGGTTTGGGCGCAGTATTCCGTGCCTTCGGCATCGTACCAGACAGGGATCTGATGTCCCCACCAAAGCTGACGTGAAATACACCAGGGCTGGATGTCGTTTAACCAGTTGAAATAGGTCTTGTCCCAGTTTTCCGGAACAAATCTGGTCGTGCCGTTTTCGACCGCCTTCAGCGCGGGAGCCGCCAAGGTCTTGGCATCCACAAACCATTGATCGGTCAGCATGGGTTCGATCACAACTTTCGACCGATCACCGAAAGGCTGCATGATCTTTTTGGACTCTACCATGGGCAGCTCAGCCGGCGCTTCGTCGCCATCCTGAAGCGGGCGAACGATTGCCCTGCCAAGTGGATGCCAGTCCGGCGCTTGACCTTTCATCCAGGCGACCTCAGGGTGATCGCTTGGCACCATGACGGCCAAACCTTCGGCCGTGATCTGTTCAACGACCCGCTTGCGCGCCTCGAAACGATCCAGGCCACGCAGGTCGTCAGGAACAATGTTGATGAGATCGACTTCGTTGATGGACATCTCGGCACCATCAATGATTGCCTGCGCTTTCGCAGCTTCTTCAACATAAGGTGCTCCGTCGGAACGCATGGCGCCTTTGGTGTCCATCAGGCGGTACATCGGGATCTTGTTGCGCTGTGCAACGCCATTATCGTTGAAGTCATGCGCGCCGGTAATCTTGACCGCACCCGAGCCGAAGTCAGGATCCGGATAATCGTCCGTGATGATTGGTATCAGGCGCCGGTGCTCTTTCGGCCCTACCGGAATTTCACAAAGCTTTCCGACAATCGGCTTGTAGCGCTCATCGTCGGGGTGAACGGCAACTGCGCCATCACCTAGCATGGTTTCCGGGCGCGTGGTCGCTATAGAGATGTAGTCGCGGTTCTCGCGAAGGGTGACATTCCCCTCCTCGTCCTTTTCGACATACTCATACGTTTCACCGCTGGCCAGCGGATACTTGAAGTGCCACATGTGGCCATCGGTTTCGATATTCTCAACTTCAAGGTCCGAAATTGCCGTTTCGAATTTCGGGTCCCAGTTTACAAGCCGCTTGGACTTGTAAATCAGCCCTTCATTGTAAAGGTCGACAAACACTTTCAGTACCGCAGCTGACAGGTTCGGCGACATCGTGAATTCGGTGCGGCTCCAATCACACGAAGCGCCCAACCGCTTCAGCTGACCGAGAATCGTCCCTTCGGATTTTCGCTTTTGCTCCCAGACGCGCTCTACGAACGCCTCTCGGCCCATTTCGCGCCGTCCAGGCTGTTGGGTTTCCATCAGCTCACGCTCGACAACCATCTGCGTCGCAATGCCGGCATGGTCAGTCCCTGGTTGCCAAAGAACATCGAAGCCCTGCATACGCTTCCAGCGGACGAGAATATCCTGGAGTGTGTTGTTGAGTGCGTGTCCCATGTGAAGAGAACCCGTCACATTGGGCGGCGGAATTACGATGGAAAAGGCATTAGCACCATCTTTGGCACCGGCTCCGGCCTTGAATGCCTCGGCCTTTTCCCAGGTTTCGTAAATCCGCGGCTCAACGCTGGCCGCATCGTAAGTTTTATCCAGCATCAGGGTCACTCGTTGGGAGGATAAATGTCTAAATTCGTGAGCACCCGTGTAAATCTGATGCTCAGCCGCAAGTCAACAGCCTATGGATGCGAAACAATGTCCAAAGGCGGGCATTTCAGGCCGATTGGCAACAGCTGAAAGAAGTCGCCTTGGGCAGGCGGCTATTTCCTGCCATAACCGATGCATGACCGTCTCAATCCGACCGCATCACCTCTTGTGCATGCTGACCTATCTTGGTCGGGGGTACACTCCCGATTTCGTCAAGAATTATGATCAAATCATCCAACGGCTGAACAAAGGCGAAGCTTTGAGTCTCGTTACCGGGCCGGACGATATCTGTGCACCAATGTTGGCGGAAGCCGGTTGCCATTGTCACAATGACAGCGTCCGAGTTCGAGACGAAATGGCAGCGCGCCAAATTGGCGCTGTTCTCAAGACCAGCCTTGTCGGCAACATGGCGTTGCGTCTTACGACGTCGCAGGTCCTCGCACTGAGGGCTGCCTTCGCAAACGGTGCCATTCGTGCAGGGTGCGAAGGCTGCGAGTGGTATGAACTGTGTTCCAACATCGCAGCAAAAAAATTCAGGGGGTGCCATCTGGCGCCCCCTGATTGATTGTCATAACTGTGCAGCAACCCTATCGACGGCGCGTAACGCGCTGGATTTCCTTCTGCACCATCTGTTCGACCATCCCAGGCAGATGTTGATCAAGCCAGGCCTTGAGCATTGGACGCAGCATCTCTTTGACAAGCTCCTCCACGGTCTGAGCTTGTGAACCGACGAACATGTTCGACAAGTTATCAAACGCAGCGTGAACGGCTTCTCCGGTGTTGTTGGATGTCAAAGGCGCGTCATCGGCAACCGTTGGAAGCTCATCCGGTATCGGCATGTCCATTGCCATTTCCGGCTCTGGAAAATCTTCCGGCTCAGGCTCGGTGTCTTCAACGGGTGCTTCTGCGAAGGAAAGGTCACCTTCAGCACCTTCCAGGTCTTCGGCTAGTCCCTCGACCATCTCCATTTCGTCGGGAACCGCCAATTCCTCAGTCAGTTCAAGAATGTCTTCGTCATCGTCTTCCGCCGCGTCTGCTTCCATGGCCGCTGCCATGTCGTCGGCGTCTTCACCGCCAGCTTCTTCGTCACTTTCAATATCATCGTCATCACTGCTCATATCGAACAGCTTGTCGAGATCGTCCTGGGACATTTCGGAGGCATCGCCCATATCGTCCGCCGCCTCTTCTGCTACTGGGGTTTCGACTTCTTCACTTGCATCGGCTTCACCAGAGTCAGCACCTTGGGAATCCTCATCGGATATAATACGGCGGATCGATGCGAGGATTTCCTCCATCGACGGCTCGTCAGCCTTTTTCGCCTGTGCCATGCCTTCCCCCGTACTTGCCGGCTACGCTACCGAACACACAGTCACTACTGAATGATTCGTTAATCGAAATTATGCGGGCCAATAAGAAACGCGCAAAGCAAGCGCATCCATTACCAACGCCTTTTCCCCTCTTAAGTCGGATTTAGGCGTTTTGAGGGACCATTTCCCGACAACTTCGTATCCGGAATTCGTCAATTCAGAGAGGTAAGGCGCATGTGCGGTACGCCCATACGCCTTAATCGTCCTGCAGCTTTCACTGCGTTTTCAATGAGGTTTGCCGAATAACCTAGCGACCGTCAGGTGTGCGCAGGCCAATCCACTGATCGCGAACGGCCTTGTAATGCTGCTTGGGATTATACCGGGCAACACTCAGCCCGAGGCTGTCCGCATCAAGGCGTCCGACAGCTGAAACAAGCTGGTATCCGCCGATGATCCGGTTGCGCTGCGCCGTCACCAGGTTCGATTGCTGAGTGACAAGTTCACGCTGTGCATCCAGGACGTCCAATGTCGTCCGCTGACCCACACGCTGCTCTTCAATAACGCCTTCAAGTGCCAACTGCTGCGCTTCCACTGCGGCTTGCGCCGCAACAATCGACGCTTCGGCAGCCTGATAGACACCCCAGGCCGAAATCACATTTGCGCGCACCTGGTCACGTGTCACGTCCAACTGAAGGCGGGTTTGTCCCAATTCTTCCTTCGCCTGACGCACGCGAGACGAAACTCCGCCGCCCTGATAGATCGGGATACTGACATTTCCGAATATCTGCGCATTGTTGCTCTCATCAGCAAATGCTGACGGATTCCACGTCCTCGAAATGCTGCCGTCCAACGTCACAGTCGGCAGCAACTCACCTTCGATCGCCTTGATGTTGAATAGCGCAGCATCAACCAGATGCTGGGCCTGCCGGATCAGAGGCTGATGCGTTTCACTGAGCTGCATGGCCTGGTCAAGCGACTTCGGAACAACACTGTTGATCGACGTGTCCGCTGACAAACTGCGTGCTTCGATCCCGATGACCTGACGATAGATGGCCCGGCTGGTGTTCAAATTGGCCAGTGCCGTATTCAGGCTTGCGCGCGCTTCCGCTGCCCGCGCTTCTGCCTGGCTGACATCGGTACGAGTTCCCTCACCCACGTCAAAACGGTCACGCGCCGCGCGCACCTGTTCCTGAAGGAAGGCAAGGTCACTGCGTTGAAGCGACACGAGCGCCGTATCACGGATCACGTCAACATAAGCGGTAGCAGCGCTCAAAAGCGTGTCCTGCTCTGTTGAACTCAGGCTTTCGCGCTGTGCCCGCACAACGGCCTCGGCCTGGCGTGTGGAATTGATTGTCCGGAACCCGCGAAACAATGTCTGACTGATCGTCAGAGATATCGAGGCATTGTTACGGTAGTCGATGTTGCCATCTGATCCATTTGCAAGGCGTCCGGCAGAACCGGACGCGGTAACAGTCGGGCGCCACCCCGACAGTGCCTGAGGCACATTTTCATCCACACCACGAAGCTGCGCACGTGCGGCGTTCAGCGTCGGATTGTTGGAATAAGCTAGCGCTAAAGACTCGCGAATCGTTTCTGCCTGCGCTTCAGGCATACCCCCCATAAAGGATCCGCTGGATACGCTCGCCATAAGCCCAACAGTTATGGCCACTGCTTTCAGTGTTGAACGACCAGACACGCCGTACTCCTTCCGGGTCACCCTACTCGACAGTGTTGAGTAAACTGATGGGTGTTATTCTTCAACTGTTTGCGATCAAGAAAATCCGTTTTTCGACGAGTGAGGCATTGGTGCAACAAGTCGGACGTCCAGCGACTGACCAATTCGTTCTGAAACAAAAAAGCCCGCCAAATGAGGCGGGCCAATTTCGTAAAAAAGCGCATAAAACACTAGAATACAAATTCTTCCGTTTTTTCAAATCCGGGTAGCAGGCTGACCGAAGCGTTGAAGCCGAACACGCTGCCAATAACACCATTGGAATTTCGATAGAGCTTGGCAGTTCCTGAACCGCCCTGTCCTTCGACAACCGCCAGCCGTCCACCGGGCTTAAGCTGTTTGGTCAGTTCATCGGGCAGTACCTCAACAGCGCCATCAATCAGTATGACATCGTAAGGCCCTTCGGACGCAAACCCTTTGTTCAGCGCGCCTTCAACCACCACGGCGTTCTCGATCCCAAGTTCAACGAGAATTTCCGTCGCTGTTTTCGCAAGTTCTTCGTTTTCTTCCAGCGCAACAACTGAAGCTGCAAGCTTGGAAACAACCGCAGCGCTGTAGCCTGTTCCTGCGCCCACCACCAGAACGACATTGTCTTCCCGGATTTCCGCCAGCTGCACCAGTTTTCCGAAAATGTGCGGCTTCATGATGACCCGGCCACTGTCTGCCGCACCTACGGGCAGATCTTCATCGATGTAGGCGACGGCTTTCCTGGAGGCCGGAACAAAGCGCTCCCGAGGGACCAATTCCATCGCGTCAAGGATTCGATGGTCGGTCACATCGTTTGTGCGCAGCTGGTTGTCCACCATTTTGCGGCGCGACTGGCTAAAGTCCGTCATATCGGCCCTCATATTTGACTCGCCGAGCGTCCGGCGCCTCTCAAGTGTCGTTCATTAGCGATGCGGAAGCGCGCTGACAAGTATCAGAAACTGCGGATGCCCTGCCATTTCCAGGTTTTGCGTGCTTTTCTCATGGTGGACATTTTTCTTCGGGAATTCAAATCGGCGACCGGTGGATATATTCGGCCGCCGGAATTCAGGACTTGACCAATGCGTGCAACTGCTTGATAAGGCGCGGCACACCACCAAGAGGCCCTGTGGCGGAGTGGTGACGCAGCGGATTGCAAATCCGTGTACACCGGTTCGATTCCGGTCGGGGCCTCCAAAAATTCATAAATTCCTGATTTTATTTCTTTTTTGAGGTTTAAATGTGCCGCGCTCAGGCACATCCAAAAAGTGGGAAACTCTTGCTCCAGTTTCACTCCAAACGCAATTGACCGAGTCACCCCCCCTTAGGAACAAAAAGTGATCAAACGCGCGAACATTTCGCCCACGCTCAGCTATGCTCATGTAGTTGGTGAAGATCAGCGCGATGGCCTAGAGTCGCTCCAAGGTAACGGTCCCAGGTTCGGGCACAATTCTCGAACTTTCTATGGTGAAGCTGAGTAGGTAAGCGAAGCGACGAAATATGTTCTCCGTGGCCCGTGTTACAGTACAGAATGGGGGACAACATTGGTCAATCTGACTGGGGTGGATGCTCTAATGATCAGACTTCTAAATATTTTTCTGGTAGCAACACTGGTTTGGTATGGCTCGTCTTACTATCTCCATCTAACTCTCGAACCTTACTTCGACACTTACTATCCGAGGGTCTATGTCGCGATTTTATTGCTTGTTTCTATTGTAACATTTTCGGCTGTTTCTACAGCCCTCGTCTCGTCGTTAAGTAAACTGGGACTCAAATATTTTGCTATGTTAGGATGTGCAGTCTCTACATACTATTTGCTTTTTGCTCTGATTCCATTCCATGCACTGACGACTGCAAGACACCCAAATGCTGAGTTTTTTGATGCACTGCGAATGTACTTTTGGAACTACAGCCATCAGGTCTATTTCCTCACCACATTTACATGTGTCTCGGTCTTGTTGGGTGCTGTCAACGCGCGTGCGATAAGAAACGATCTTATCGGTGCTTTAAGGATGGCTACGCTTGAAAACTTTAAGCGACTAATCGTGTTCTTACGGACTACGGGCACGAACTTGTAGGGTAGATCTGAGCTGCAAACCACGGGCGTCTGACGGAATCCAGCGTCAAGAGCCTTATGGATTCCAAAAAAGTGGGGCAATTCAAAAGCTAAGATATTGATATCCAATACCATCGATTTTGCACCAACTTTCTGTAGGTCATTGAAAAATAGTGCCTTGGCTTTTCCGGTCGGGGCCTCCAATTTTTCTCATTCTTCGACCTGCCAACCGCAAATGCTTCTGCAGTGTGGCTGTTTGTGTATTTCCCTTACGGCATGTTAGCGTTTTTCCTCTGTTACCACACATTGAGGAAAGCCAATGAAACCGCCTTCCAATCCAGCATCCGCTATGAAAAAACCGGCTCGAGCTGTCTCAACGTCGACCATGAAACGCGTGGAGCCCCCCCGCCCCAGAAAAACCCCGCAGGTCGTATCGCAATCCAGCAGCAGCGATCAGGTTGTTGAGGCTCTTCGTCAGCGGGTCAATGATCTTGAAGCCAGGCTGGCCGAGCTTGAAAGCGTCATCACGCTGCAAAATCAGGACGTGATCATCAGCGCACCGAAAAGCGTTCTCATACAGGGCCTGGATACCGTCGAAATTTCAGCTGGAAGCAAACTCAAATTCGCGGCGTCAATTTCGGAAAGCAGCACTGCTATAGCCAAATTTACCGGTATCGTAGAATGCGACGTCCTCAAAGCCAACACGGTCATGGGAGCTGCCTACACGCCTGGAGCGGGAAACATCTGGTAGCCCTCAGGCAAGACGAGGGTTATCCGAAACCGAAACTTTGTTTGCCAAACAGGCACTTTTTCTGCCTTGATGAGGCAAGACAAATATTCGGAAGGTTCCTTGATGAAAGTACCAAGTTTCAGCATTGGTGTCGAAGAAGAATATCTTCTCGTTGACAAGTCCAGCCGCAAACTGGCGAGCAGTCCGCCACCAGAGCTCTTTCAGGCGTGTGAGAGTGCACTGGAGGGACGGGTCAGTCCGGAATTCCTGCGCTGCCAGATCGAGGTCGGAACCCCCGTTTGCATGACATTGACCGAAGTTCGTGCTGAACTTTCCTATTTCCGAAAGACGATCACCCGGGAGGCGTCCCAATTCAATCTGGCTCCGATCGCCGCTTCCACGCACCCGTTTGCGGAATGGACGGATCAACCGCACACCAACAAGGAACGCTACAACGAAATCGCCAGGACCATGCAGGTGGTCGCCAAACGGATGTTGATTTGCGGCATGCACGTGCATGTCGGGATAGAGGATGAAGAGCTCCGGATCGAACTGTTCAATCAACTTTCCTATTTTCTGCCGCATCTGCTTGCGCTCAGCACCTCCTCGCCCTTTTGGCGTGGACGCAGGACAGGTTTGAAATCCTACCGGCTGTCCGTTTTCAACGAGTTGCCCAGGACCGGTCTGCCGCCACGTTTTGAGAGCAACTACGAATACCGGCATACGGTTGATATTCTGACGAACGCCGGCGTTATCGAGGATGCAACCAAGATCTGGTGGGATCTTCGCCCGTCAGACCGGTTTCCCACACTGGAGATGCGCGTAACGGATGTCTGCCCGCGCCTGGACGATGCCATTGCCATCGCTGCGCTTTATCGCTGTTTGTGCAGAATGCTGTTTAGGCTGCGTCGTGCCAACCAGAGCTGGCGCAGATATTCGCGTTTTCTTTTGTCGGAGAACCGTTGGCAGGCCCAACGTCACGGAACGGCTGTCCGACTGATCGATTTCGGACGCAATGAAACCGTGCCATTCATTGATCTCATTGACGAAATGATTGAACTGGTCTGGCCGGACGCAGAGTATTTCGGTTGCGAGACCGACCTCATGCACATTCGGGAAATAGCGACCAGAGGAACGTCTGCCGATAGCCAGCTGGCGCTTGCCGGAGAAATCTCGGAAGACATTCAGTTGCCTCAAGAGACTCTGGACAGGATGGTCGATCATCTGATTGCAGAAACCCAGGCAGGTCTCACCTAGCTCAACAGGCTGCGCGCGATCCAAAGAAGCACTTCACCGTGTTGAAACACTTCTAGGCGGCGTGCCGTGGGCCTTGGTGTAAAAGTAGTTCTCCGTCCCCGTAAGGACAAAAGCAAACTCGTCAATTTCCGAAATGACCGCTTTTGCAGATCTGGCCAAACCGGATCTTGGACGCATGCAGCGCTGCGCTTCGATCAGGGATGCTCTGGCAACCGAAAGCGCTGACAAAAGGGCTTCTCGGTCAATTTCATTGGCTTTCGATTGGCTGCGACGGCCTGTTGTCATAAAACTCTCCGGACGTGAATGTGCAATTGTTCCCTTTTTGTTCTTTTTATCTGCCGGGTGTTCTCACTGTCAATCTGTGCTTTTGACAAGGGCATGTCGTTTCCGGCGGTGACCTGTCGCTGCAAATCGGCTACGCGTTTGGCTCGGATGCTCAATTCCGGAGCAATTGGCGAGGGACGATTTGATGGAACACGGTGGGGACCTTACACGCGCGATGGAACAGTATGGCGGCAAACGTGCCGACTGGCTGGATCTATCAACCGGCATCAATCCCCATTCCTATCCATTGCCTGGCTCTATCGCCAAAACGACATGGACGGATCTACCGGCCAAGGCAGGACAGGAAAGACTGACAACGGCCGCGCGGCGCGCTTATGCCATTCCGGATCATCTGGGTGTTGTTGCAGCACCTGGCACGCAACTTCTCATATCCCTCTTGCCATCCGTCCTACCGGGCGGACCGGTTGCGCTCACCTCCCCCAGTTACACCAGCCACAGAGCCGTCTGGGTTCGCGAAAAATGCGATTTGGTCGAGTTGTCCAGCATCTATGCAGTTCCGGAAAGCGCTCAAATTGTGGTGTTGGTCAATCCGAACAATCCCGACGGGCAACTGATTGACGTGAAGAGTATGCTGGAAATCTCGAGATCGCTCACAGACAGGGGCGGATTCCTGGTCGTGGATGAAGCCTTTGCCGATGTGGTGCCCGGTTCCAGCATTTTGCCTCACATTGGTGGCGAAAACGTTGTGGTGCTTAGATCATTCGGCAAGTTTTTCGGACTGGCTGGACTTCGTCTCGGATATCTTGCGGGACCTAAGACCGTCACCGATACAATGTCCTCGATCCTGGAAAGCTGGAGCCTGAGCGGTCCGGCGCTTGAAATCGGCGCGACCGCGCTCAAAGACATCGACTGGCAGAAAAAAATGTCAGGTCAGTTGGCAGACGAGATGGCCGATCTGACACTCTGTCTTTCGCAGCACAGCTTGAGCGTTTTTGGCGGAACGCCGCTTTATGCACTTGCTGGACTGCGTAACGCTTCACAGTTGCATCAAGCGCTGGCGCGGCGACATATCTGGACGCGCATTTTTGACTATGCTCCAACCTGGATCCGGTTCGGACTGCCAGGAAGCGCAGACAATCTGGAACGTCTTTCAGGTGCGCTCGCTGAAATTCAGGCCGAGAGTTGATCTGAAACGATGCTGGTGCTGGAAAATGCATTTTGGCTGCTTGTGGCAGCGCTTTTGCTGGATGCAGTTGTTGGTGACCCTGACTGGCTGTGGCGCCGTCTGCCGCATCCTGTCGTTTGGCTCGGCAAACTGATTGCGGCTTTCGATCAACGTTTCAACAAAACAACATTGTCGAATGGCGCGCGCAAGCAAAATGGCGTCCTGGTGCTGATCACGCTCATCGTGCTGTCATCTATCACAGGATTTTGCCTTCAGGCACTTGCGGAGAGATTGCCGTATGGCGACGTACTCACGATTGTCATAGCCGCTGTATTCTTGGCACAAAACAGCCTGTACCGGCATGTTGCCGCGGTTCGGGACGGGCTCAAAAATCATGGTCTTCACGGCGGGCGCAAAGCAGTGTCAATGATCGTCGGTCGCGATCCGGACAAGCTCGATGAAGCCGGTGTTTCGCGCGCTGCAATTGAATCCTGCGCTGAAAATTTTTCAGACGGCGTCGTTGCTCCCGCGTTCTGGTTTGCCGTGCTGGGACTTCCCGGATTGCTGGCCTACAAGGCCGTCAACACTGCCGACAGCATGATCGGTCACAAAAACGAAAAATACGCCGCGTTCGGCTGGGCGTCGGCAAGGTTTGACGACCTGATCAATCTGCCAGCCTCGCGCCTTTCCGGTCTCTTCATCGCCTTTGCTGCACCAATGGCAAAGGGAAAAGTTGCCGATAGCCTCAGATGCATTCGCACAGACGCAAACAAACACCGCTCGCCAAACGCGGGCTGGCCGGAGGCTGCCATGGCTGGCGCGCTCGATCTGGCACTGGCCGGGCCCAGGATCTATGCCGAATACACTGCTCAGGACAGCTATTTGAACGATAACGGACGCAAGCAAGCATCGGGTGACGATATTGCGAAGGCACTCGTCTTGCTGGTAGGTGCATGCTGGCTTCAGGCTGCTCTGGTTGTCACCTTGGCCGTACTTGTTGTGGTTTAGGCGCGCCTGACCGCCAGCCCTTATTATCTGCGCTGGGCAATGTCCAAGATCGTTTCGACATCCATCACTTCATCCAGATGAAGTGCAAGATCATCCAGAATTTCATCGATGCGCCTGTCATACGCAACCAGAGCTCGGGCATCAAAAGCATCGAGATAGGCCGCTCGGAAGGCATCGCCCGTAAAAAGCCCATGCACGTAGGTTCCATAGACGCGCCCATCTGCCGAGATAGCACCATCAGGCTTGTGGCTTTCCAGCAGCATCATCGGCCGCTCGCAATCCGGACCCGATGTGATCCCGATATGGATTTCATACCCCTTCACAGCGGCACCGCTGGCAATGTGGCTTCCAGATACAGAAACGGTTGATTTTTGCGGTGTCAGTGTCGTCGATACATCCAGAAATCCTAACCCTTCTACAGTACCGGGCGTCCCTTCAATGCCTTCCGGATCGGATATCGTCTTGCCGAGCATCTGATATCCCCCACAGACGCCAAGAATATGCCCACCACGACGATGGTGTGCTTTCAAATCGACGTCCCAACCCTGTGCCCTAAAAAACGCAAGATCGCCGATAGTTGATTTGGAGCCTGGAAGTAGAACGACATCCGCGTCGGCGGGTAACGGCACACCTGGTTGAACCAGTTCAAGGGTGACGTCCTGTTCCAGCCGCAAGGGATCCAGGTCATCGAAATTTGCGATCCTGGAAATAACAGGAACCACAATTTTAACTTTGCCTGCACCGAAGCCATCTGCGAGCCCAAGGGCATCCTCCGCTGGCAATTTCGCCGCGTCTGCAAACCAGGGTACCACACCAAGGCCACGCCAGGCCGTGCGACCTTCAATCTCGCGCATGCCTTCTTCAAACAGGCTCGGATCCCCTCTGAAGCGGTTTATGAAAAACCCTTTGATACGGTCTCTCTCCTCAGGAAGAAGCACCGCGTGGGTCCCAACCACCGATGCTATGACGCCGCCACGGTCAATATCTGCGCACAAGATGACCGGCAGGTCCGCAGCTTCCGCGAACCCCATATTAGCGATGTCTCCAGCCCTCAGGTTGATTTCCGCCGGGCTGCCGGCTCCCTCAATGATGACAAGGTCAGAAATTGAAGTAATTTTTTCGAAACTCTCTATAACCTTCGGTAGAAGTGTGCTTTTTTGCTTTCCATATTCGCGTGCCCGCATCGTGCCGTATCTGGTTCCCTGTACGATAACCTGTGCGCCGGTGTCGGTTTCGGGTTTAAGCAGTACGGGGTTCATGTGCACTGTCGGTGGTACCCGGCTTCCCAAAGCCTGAAGAGCTTGCGCCCTGCCGATTTCGCCGCCATCGACGGTCACAGCCGCATTGTTGGACATGTTTTGCGGTTTGAACGGGTTTACTGAAATGCCTCGATTGGCGAACAAACGGCATAAGCCTGCCACGATCAGGCTTTTGCCCACATTGGAGCCCGTTCCCTGCACCATTATCGCCGGGCAATTCCTGGCGACCTTGGTTTCAATCATGGCGAGGTTTCTTCCGACACTGGAGCAGCTCCATAAGGTCGGAATTCCTTTGGTACCGGAAGATTCGCAAGCCGAAGTTCGAGCAGCAGCCGAATGGTGGGACGGACAGCGAAGAACACTGAACCGATCAGGAACAACCAGGTGCCTGCAAATACAAGACGCTCATAGAAGAAAAAAATACTGCCAATGACGAACAACACCGCCGCCAGGAATTCAACAATGGTTCGATAAAGTTCATATTTGCGGACAATCTCGGCGTGATCTGCCGAGGCTGACCGCAGCGAATGGTCAAAGAGCCTGCTCATCATCAAAACACCTTCTCAAAATCCCGCACGACGACACCCCTGTGCGACCTGGCATCGCCAGTCTCGATATAGCCAATCGATCTATAAAACCGTTCAGCGGTAACCGTGCTCGTCAATCGCGCCTTCGCAAGACCGAGCTTTCTAAGATGGTCCTCCAGCGAGAGCATGATCACCTTGCTAACACCAGTCAGCCGGGCGTCCGGATGCACATAATTCAACAAAACCTCGCCCGTCGCCGATGCCATCCCGACACCAGCTATGAAACTGGCGTTTTTTGATTGTCGGTGAGCGGTCACGACCAGGTCCGGTCCTTCAATCCATAGAAGCACATTCCTCGCCGTTTTGTTGGCCAGCCACGGTTCGAGTTTCGAAGCTTCTCCGAAATGATCGGCAACACAGAGTTCCGCGATTGAACGTCTCAGAACCTCTGCAATCTCTTCAGCATCATCAGCTTGAGCCGATGTCACGACACATGAACCCTGCACCCGAACTCACTTTTAGAACTCGATGCCCTCTTGTGGCTTCACGCCTGAGCGGAACGGATGCTTGATTTGTGTCATCTCGGTCACAAGATCGGCAATCTCAATCAGTTCGTCTTTGGCATTTCGACCAGTGATGACAACGTGCACATCAGCCGGCTTCTGGTTTTTCAGAAAATCGACCACTTCAGCAATGTCGAGATAATCGTAGCGCAGAACGATGTTGAGTTCGTCGCAAAGGATCAGCCGGAAATCACCGGATGTGATCATCTCTTTGGCCGCATCCCACGCTTGTTGGGCGGCGTCTATGTCGCGCTGTCTGTCTTGTGTTTCCCAGGTAAAACCTTCGCCCATGCGCTTTATGGTCACCAGATCTGAAAATCGCTCGAGTGCTGCACGTTCACCGGTTTCGATACGTCCCTTGACAAACTGCACAACGCCAACTTTGTGACCATGACCAAGCGAGCGAAAAACCATACCGAAACCTGCGGTGGATTTGCCCTTTCCCTTGCCTGTATGCACGATCAGCAGACCCTTTTCGATGGTCTTGGTCGCCATGATCTTGTCGCGCGCCGCCTTCTTCTTGCGCATCTTTTCGGCGTGACGGGCATTCAGTTCTTCTTCGGTCAGACCTGGCTTGTCGTTTTCTTCAGTCACGGTGCTGGTGTCTCCACGAGATTGGATTTCATGTCGCTCAAGGCAGAATGGGTCGAATTGCGCCGCGGCGTCCAGAGGCCGCGCTCAATTGCATCCTGAAAACGGTCGAGCATTTCATTGAAACCTGCAGGATTGGCGTCTTTAAGGAAATCTCGAACGGTTTCGTCGTCTAGGTATGCGTCGTAAAGCTGATCAAAATGATGATCCCCAACAGCATGTGTTGTGGCTGCGAACGCGAAGAGATAGTCGAGCGTGGCAACCATCTCAAATGCCCCTTTGTAGCCATGGCGCATGACACCGCGGATCCATTTCGGGTTTGCGGCACGGGCCCGCACGACACGGCCCAATTCTTCCGTCAATGAACGAACCACCGGACGTTCGGGCCGCGAATGATCGTTGTGATAGATCTTGGGGTCTTTTTGAGAAAGCGTTTCAACCGTCGCTGCCAGGCCACCTTCAAACTGATAGTAATCATCGCTGTCGAGCAAATCGTGTTCCCGGTTGTCTTGATTGTGAAGAACGGCATCAACGGATCGCAGGCGCTTTTCCAAATCTGTGCGTGCGCCTGTTCCTTCCGCGCCGCCGCCATAAGCATAGCCGCCCCAGCTCAGAAACACGTCTGCGAAATCTGCGCGTTCCTGCCAGATGCCTTCATCAATCAGTGCCTGAAGACCAGCACCATAGGCCCCTGGTTTGGACCCGAACACTCTGAAGCCCGCTCTTTGAGCCGCCGCACCTTCGTCGAGGCCTTCTTCAAGGAGGCGTCTGGTCTCATCCTTCATGCGCAAAGCGATTGGGTTCGCGGTCTCCGGTTCATTGAGCGCGCCAACAGCACGAACCGCACTGTCAAACAGATCCATCTGGTGCGGAAACGCGTCTCGAAAGAAGCCCGAAACTCTTAACGTCACATCGATACGCGGACGCCCGAGCTCTGACAGTTTCAAAATTTCAAATCCAGTTACGCGACCCGACCCGGTTTCCCACACAGGTCTTGCACCAATCAATGCCAGTGCCTGTGCGATGTCGTCTCCACCGGTGCGCATGTTCGCGGTGCCCCAACAGGTCAGCACCATGGACGTGGGCCAATCGCCTTCTTCCTGAAAATACCGTTCCGCAATCAGATGAGCGGACTTCTGACCAAGACGCCAAGCCGTTTCGGTCGGCACGGCGCGGACATCAACAGAATAGAAGTTCCTGCCTGTCGGTAAAACGTCCGGCCGGCCTCTTGAAGGAGCACCAGACGGTCCAGGCTCCACGAAACCTCCAGCGAGAGACGTTAACACAGCGGCAATTTCGGCTTTGCCAGACCCGCAAACAGAAGGTCGAAGGGTTTCGTTGACCTCAAGAAGAGCTGCGCGCGTAGATGTCCAGTCTTCCGGCACATCCGAACCGCCGGAAATCAAGCGTTGGGCAAGCAGCTCAATCCGTTCGACAGTATCGCCGTTGGAACGCCAGGCAGATGCTTGCAATTCTTGCAGGAGATTGGGCTTTTTGTCGTTCCAGGTTTCTGAAAAATCGCAATCAAGCGGATCGAAGTTACCAAACCCGAGGTCTTTGGCGATGGCACGTTGAAGGCTCTCATCGGCGGGGCTGGTGCCGCGGGGAACCCTGGCGAGAGCTGCGAGGAGATCCGTTAACTGTTCTCCAACCGGGCTCACCCCGAGAATGTGAAGCCCGTCACGGATTTGCAACTCTTTCAGGTCGCACAAATGCGCGTCTAAACGCGCCAAACGCGTTTCTTCGTCCAATTCGTCGGTAAGGCCGATGTCCTTGTCCAGACCGTGACGAGCAGCGGCATCCAGAATGTCTCCAGTCAGCGCTTTCAAGCGACGCGGATCCACACCACTGGCGAGATAGTACTCATCAAGGAGTGTCTCCATCTCTTCCGCGGCGCCATGGCTTTCAGCCCGGGTCAGAGGTGGTGTCAAATGATCGACAATGACCGCAGATGTCCGCCTCTTTGCTTGCGCGCCCTCACCCGGATCGTTGACAATGAAAGGATAGATGTTTGGAACCGGCCCAAGCACAGCCTCAGGAAAGCAGTTTTCCGAGAGGGCAAGCGCCTTTCCAGGCAGCCATTCCAGGTTTCCGTGTTTGCCCAGATGAATAACCGCATCGGCTCCAAAAGAGCATCGCAGCCAGAAGTAAAAAGCGAAATAGTGATGCGGTGGAACAAGATTCGGATCGTGATAGGTTTCCTTTGGGTCAATGTTGTAACCGCGCGCCGGTTGAATGCCGACCACCTGGTTGCCGAACCTGTGCAAGCCCAAACGAAACTTGCCGTCAATTACATGCGGGTCGTCTTCAGGTTGCCCCCAACGGTCCAGAACTGAACGCCTCACGTCATCAGGCAGCCCCGCGAAGGCCGATTGGTAGTTGCTCAGGTCGAATTCCTGAAATCCTGCCCTTTCAGAACGTTTATCAAGCGAATTCGTGACCCCGCTCGTCAGCGTCTCCATAAGGGCAGCAGAGCTTTTTGGGGCTTTACCTGTATCAAACCCAGCGATGTTCAGTGCTTCCAAAACCGTGACGCAAGACGCAGGTGTGTCGAGGCCAACGCCATTAGCAAGCCGTCCGTCCTTGTTGGGATAGTTTGCCAGGATCAGCGCGGTCTTTTTCGCCGCTTCAGGTATTTTGCCAAGCTTCGCCCAATTTGCTGCCAGGTTTGCAACAAAGGTCATGCGATCGGGCACAGGTGTGAACTTGACAGGTGTGGATTGCGTCGCCTCGTCGAAAATGCCTTCTTCCTTGAAAGACACAGCGCGGCTCAGGATTCGTCCATCTATTTCCGGCAAAACCACATGCATGGCGAGATCACGTATTGAAAGACCCTGATCGCTTTCATCCCATCCCTCCTTTGAAGAAGACGAGAAAACAACCTGCAAGACAGGCTTGCCAGGTTGATCCAATGGCGTGGACTGATGTGCAGCACCAGCCTTCGAAACTGCGAAAGCAGTTCCATTTAGAACAACGTCCGGTCGCCCTTCACTGAACAGGCTGCCCAGTACAGCAACGGACTCCGCTTCCTTGAGGCTCGAAACGAAAACCGGCATCGCGTTGAGGCCCGCTTTGTCCAGAGCATCAACCAAGGCATCAACCGGAGCGGTCTGAGCGCCCTGAACAAGGGCGCGATAGAACGTAATGGCTGCCAACGGTCTGGCCTGATCATGCCAGGTTGACTTCAAGGTGCCTAAGTCCGGGGTTGCGTGTCCTGGAAGATAGAGACCGGCACGCGGAAGAGGAACCGGCTGCGCAGGTTCCTCAGCCCTTCCAATGAGAAACGCACAATAGCGGAGGGCATTGGCATAGTTCTCAGAGCCACCCTCAACGCAGTAGCGCCAAAACCGATAAACGTCCTCGACAGGTCTTGTTGACCGCCCGCTGAGATCGGCATCCCACTTGTCGTCACCGGGAACGACAATCAATTCTATGCCGCTCGAGCGTGTTTCTTCCTCAAATCTTTCAAGGCCGTAGCGCCAGTATTCGACACCGCCTAAAACCCGCAAGACGACCAGGCGCGCCCCGCGCACTGTTTGTTCCGCATATAGGTCAACCGAATACGGATGCGACAGCGCCATCAGGTTCGCCAGCCTCAGTGTCGCCCTGTCGGCACTTAGCTGCGCATGAGCGGCAGCAAAACTGCCCAATTCCGTGTCCGCCGCGGAAAGAAAAAGAATATCGGCTGGAGACTGACCAAGGTCGACCGCGTCTCCACCGTCGTCAATCCGGCGCGTCTGGCTGGCTAGGATATGCATTTCTTTTGGCTGGCCCGTACTTTCTTGGCTCTTAAGCGGCGGCCTTCAAACCGCCGAGAACAGATCTGACAGCATCAAAGTCCAACCCCTTCAGACCGATCACGACAAGGCGCCCGGAACTCTCGGCTCCAGCAGCGAACCAGGTTTCAACCCTCGGTCCCACGGCTTGAACCATGGCAGGTGCTGCTTTGCCCTCAATTGCGACGGCACCTTTGATCCTGAGAACCCCCTTCAGCGACATTGCTTCCAAAACTCGGTCTTCAGCTTGCTTCAAACTGCCGAACGTGGATACCGACAGGACATGACTTTCGAAATCATCATGGTGGTGATGATCGTGATGATGGTGATCCTCATCTTCATGGTCATGGTCATGGTCGTCGTGGTCGTGGTGGTGGTGATGCTCATGCCTGTCTGACAGGTCATCTTCGGCAGCAGATCCACGTCCAAGAAGAACTTCAATCGGAAGAGTTCCTTTCTCAGACGATACGATGTGAACCGCCGGGCGCACGTCTTCCGAAATTCGATCAAGCACGTCGTTAAGTGCAGTTTCAGAAACAAGGTCGGCCTTGTTGAGCACAACCAGATCTGCGCAACGCAACTGATCATGAAAGAGTTCTTCAACCGGGCTCTCGTGATCCAGGGCCTCGTCAGCCGCGCGCTGCGCCTCCAGAGCTTCTTCGTCAAGCGAGATTCGTCCTTCTGCCAGGGCCGCAGCATCAAGCACTGTGACAACACCGTCGACGGTCACCTTTGGTTTGACGCTTGGCCAGGAAAACGCCCGCACCAGCGGTTGAGGCAACGCCAGGCCGGAAGTTTCAATGACGATGTGCTCGGGCGGCGTTTCCCGCGCAAGCAACATTTCCATTGTGGGCAGGAAGTCGTCTGCAACTGTGCAGCAAATACATCCATTGGTCAGTTCAACCACTTCATCAGCCGCGCATTCAGGATCCGCACAGCCATTCACCAGCGAACCGTCAAAACCCATGTCGCCAAACTCATTGACGATCAGTGCAATTCGCTTGCCTCCGGCGTTCTGCAACAGATTTCGAATAAGCGTGGTTTTCCCGGCCCCCAGAAACCCGGTGACGATTGTGGCCGGGATTTTTGCGCCCGGAGTTCCAAAGGAAGTGGTCATAGTTTGATGTCCGGTTGAGAGTTGGGTTTCAATACCATTGGCAGGCCGGCCGCTACGAAAACGACCTTTTCACAGACTTTCGCAATATCCTGATTAAGACGTCCCTGTGCATCGCGAAACGACCTGGAAAGTCGGTTCTCCGGCACAATTCCCATGCCAACTTCGTTTGACACAAAAACGCACGGTCCCTGCAGCGACGCGACGGCTTCGCACAAACATGCTGTTTCGGCGACAATGTCTTTTTCAGCGAAATAGAGGTTGGAAAGCCAAAGCGTCAGACAATCCACGAGGACAACCGTGTTCGCCAGGCTTTCGCGTTGAAGCACGGACGTCAGATCCGTTTGTTCTTCTATCGTCCTCCACAATGGTCCGCGCTGATCACGATGGGCAGCGATCCGGTTTTCCATTTCAGCATCGAACGCTGCCCCGGTTGCGATGTAAACCTTATCCATGCCGGTTCCGGCAACCAGTTGCTCGGCAAACCGGCTTTTTCCGGAGCGTGCTCCGCCAAGGACAAGGGTGGCCCGGGAAATACTTTTGTTCGTCAATCCAGTCTCCCAGCCGTCCGCCCGACAGCGCCAAAGGGTTGCAGCATTGACGGCCGGTCTCCTGGCTCGCGGTTAAACGCGTTTTGCGCCCCTTCCCGGTCTCTTCACCAGTGGATCTTCGCGCTAACGCTCACCGCTTACAGTTGCGGGGGCAGCTCCGGTTTAAGGCAGATAGCCGGCACCGGATTCCCGTTTCATCCGGATCAGGCCTGACCTTCTCCGGAACCGTCAGATCCTTCCTAGCCTTATCCTGTTCAAGGCACAAGCACTGGTGTTGGCGCTTCCGCAAAATGAGCAAATCCAGCCGGCGTGACATCATATATCTCAACCTTCTTGAACATCGTTGGCCTTGCTGAACCAATATGACGATGCCAGGCAGTCAATGGCTGAAATATGAAAAGTGGCTATTGCGACTACTCATCTGATAAATATGAGGTTTTCCACACCAGAAACAAAAAAATGACGGCTCGATGAAAAAATAGGCCTTTGGGGCTTGGCAAACGGAGCAAGCCTTTGATATACGCTTCTCCATCGACGGGGCAGCGCTGCTGGCCCCGAGCGTGGTGATCCCCAGTAGCTCAGTTGGTAGAGCAAGCGACTGTTAATCGCTGGGTCGCTGGTTCGAGTCCGGCCTGGGGAGCCATCCACCTTCTTCCTGAAAATATTTGATTTTGCCTCGCAGCATGCGACGGGAACGGATGGCATTAAAGTTGTGCCACCTCGCGCAAAGGCAGATTTGCGATCATTCGATGAGCAGTTGTTTCCGACTTATTTGGATGTAGACATGCCTGCCGATGGGTACATCTTGTCGCGCGAAAAAATTTTGGCTGCTTAGATGCCGTTCTATTCAAACATGACAGGAACAACCGGAAAACAGGACCTGTGCCATTAGATGCGTTTAAGTTGCGAACACGCGGTGTTTGTGTCATGCAGAGACAGTTCTCAGAATATATTTTTTTGATCGCTCAAAGTATTAATTTCCGTCATTCGAAATCTTACTGATTTTTCTTGTTTTCCTGTTTTGACGAGTTCTTAATTAACAAAATTTAATACATGTATCACGTAGACTTTCCATCGAACAAATTGGTATGTGAAGCACTTGGCAGGCGATTAAGCTGACGTGCTCCGGTTAACCTTAAGGAAACATTGAACCGACGCGGGCATTGAAAAATCAACCAATCAAGATAAGTCAAGGCTTGCGATTAGCAGGCTAACAAAACCACGAAAAACACCTGCAGAGGATGAGATGCGGCGGCTGGTAGATTTCTTTTTTGACCGAAGAATTATTGGTCTTACGTTGCTCTTCGGGATCGCAGGCGTTGCGTTGGCGGAACGCATGGTCGTAACCCTGCCAATGGCGTATTTCATCACTTTTGCCGTAATTGCCTTATCAGTAGTGCTGACTGGGCGGATCAAGACTTCAATCTATTTCGGCCTGGCCGTCGTAGCGCTGATCGCATTTGTCTCTTACGCAAAAATCAAATGGATGTCGGTCGCTCCGAACATCGTGGACATCTATTATTTTGCATTTAATCCCGGGACATTGGCGTTCCTACTCGATGGTTTCCTGCCGCTTGTAGTCGGCGTGATCGTGTTGTTTCTGGGGGCGTTGGCAGCGCTTTTCGTTTTTGGCTGGTACGAAACACCGTCTTCGAAAAGCAGATGGAGAGCACTCATTGCGTTCCCCTTGTGCGTCGCGCTTGCAATTGCATTTCAACCGCGCTCGTTCAGCGGTGTCGAAGACCTGATGAGCTTCCGCTACATCACCTCCGTGTTCACATCTATGAAGCACCTGGCAAATCTGAGAGACCCTATTCCACTTCTGGAACTTCTAGACCGGGAAGTTGCCTCCTTGGATGGCGACGTGGAAACGCACGGAGTTTGCAAACAACTCGTGTCGAAGCCCGATATTGTCGTTGTTCAGGCAGAATCGATTGTTCCGCCTGAAATTTTCTACGATGGAGAAATTCCCAAAGAATTGGAGGGAGCGTTCAATGGTCCGGACGAGACGCTTAGGCCCCTTAAAGTCGAGACTTTTTCAGGTGGGACCTGGATTACGACTGCTGGTTTCGTTTCCGGCTTGCCGATAGCGGATCTTGGCTGGTTGACCAGCTACTCAAACTTCATTCTGGAAGGGCGAATCCGGCAGTCTTTAGTACAGTATCTTTCCGACTGCGGATACCACACGGTTTTCCTGTCACCACTCCACTACTCCTTCGTCAATGAAGGTCGTTTTATGGAGTCGATCGGCTTTGAAACATTTATCGATCAGCACGATATGAAGGCACCGTCGACGCAAGAATCCGACTCATTTTACTATAACAATGCGCTCAGCGTTCTTAAGGAACATCGGCAGAACGACGACCGCCCGGTCTTCATGTTCGTACTGACCATGTCCGCCCACTCACCCTGGAACTACAGGATGGAGCCGGACCGGACAGTCGCCGGAGAGCCTTTCAGCACGGACAGCGAAATCAATGAGTATTTCAGACGCCTTGCCATAAGCCGTGAAGATCTGGAAGAATTCACCAACCAGGTGGAAGCCCTCAGCCAACCGACGGTCGTTCTTGAATTCGGCGATCATCAACCCGGTCTGACCTTGGATTACTGGCGTCGCCGCGAAGGTCCGGCCCCGCTCGCCAACAAAGAGTCCGGCGCTTACATGACGTCCTTCCAAGTTCAGCCCCTCAAGACGGACCTTGCCGCACCAGTGCCGTCTTTCGAACGCCTGGACCTGCAGTTTCTTGGTGTTACTCTTCTTGAAATCGCTGGGATCCCCTTAACGCCAATTCAGGCAGACCTACGCAACATGCGCGACGAATGCATGGGTCTCTTTCAATCTTGCGGCGTCGAAGGGCGTCTAAATGCCCACTATGATTGCCGTGCGAACCAGAGTTCCTGCTCTGATGCACGCGTCGAACACAGTCTGAGCGGTGCACATAAGCGCGAGTATGTTCAGGCTGAAACGGCAAGGGTCGATTGACCGGCCCCTGCCTGTTTGCGGTCCGCAATTGGAACAATGCCGCGTCCCGAACTAACGCTTGGCGACTGACATGCGCCCCTTCAAATACTCGCCATACTGGCTGAGCGAAAAGATGAAGATCCAGTAGATCGCGCCGACGAACGCATAAACCTCGATGTAATACGGTGCCCACTCCACGGTACCGAAGGCGGCATTCGCGGAAGCGAGAACATCAAAGAAACCGATGATGATCACGATCGCAGTCTCTTTGAACGTAACCACAACCATGTTGATCGTTGACGGCAATGCATGCCGGAATACTTGCGGCATCACGATGCGGGACAGGATCTGGAACGATGTCAGCCCCAGCGCTCTACCAGCCTCAAATTGCCCTTTTGGGATCGCCTGGAAGCCACCGCGAAACACCTCAGCCTGATAACACGCGAAAAACAACGCGAAACCGACGATGACCCGCCAGATCTTGTCGCCGTTCAGCCAGTCGGGCAGAAGAAGTGGTATCACGACAGCAGCAGCAAAAAGAGTTGTCAGCAAAGGCAGCGAGCGAATGAAATCGATCAGCAGAGAAGCCGCTCCCTTGACAGCCGGCAATCGAGATCGCCTTGCAAGCGCCAGCAAAAGCCCCATCGGCATGCCAAGCAGAACAACTGCAGAAAACATGAAAAGGGTGAGTGCCAACCCGCCCCATTGATCGGTGGTAACCTGAGCCTGGCCCAGAAGGCTGCCATCCATCAGCAGGACGTAGGTTCCAAAACCGACAATCCAGAGGGTAACCAGTTTGCTGGTGCTCCAGAAGTGTGGCAGGCAAGACAGAACAACCGTTGCCACGATTGCTATGCATGCCAGCGTTGAGCGCCAATGAAGGTCATAGGGATAAAGTCCAAACAGTATCAATCGGTGACGCGCCGCAATAACCGACCAACACGCTCCCCCTGCTTCGGCACAGTGCTCAACGTCTTCAGCCCGCCAGACAGCACTGAAGAGCGCCCAGTCAACCAGCATCCAGGCCATATAAAGCATCAGCCCGAAAATGAAGACGCTGGTCAACGTGTCGCTTGGGCTTCGAAACGCTCGTTTCTTCAGAGTTTTGGCAAGTTGGCCCCACCTGTCCGAAGAACCGGTGTATTCGCTCGCAATCGCCATGTCAGTGCCCTTTCAGCGCAAGGCGCGCATTGATGAAGTTGACGATCTGAGCCAGTGAATAGTTGATTAGCAGGAAGAACAGCATCAACAACCCCATCAGCTCAAGCGTTTGTCCAGACTGGGTGATTGACGTCGACACGATATAGAAGAGATCACTGAATCCAATCGCGACACCGAGCGTCGTTGCCTTCATGATGAAGATCCACTGATTGCCGAGCGGGGGCATGATCGTGCGCAACGCCATTGGAATCTTGACGTGAAACCAGATAGAGCGAGACGAGAGGCCGAGAGCCTTGCCGGCTTCGGTCAATCCGCTCGGCACTTCGTGCAGTCCTCCACGAACCACTTCGGCAATATAGGCAGACCCGTAAAGCGTGATCGCAAGGATCATTGCGACAAGTTCAATTGAAACGGTCAGCCCCCCCTGAAATCTCAGGCCCTTCTGCACCGGAAGGGAGAACATGGAAGATTCCGCCGGTGCAAACATGGATGCCAGGGTCAACGTCAAACCAATACTGGCGACCAGCCAGAGACCAAGCTTGTGAAGGAATTGAAGGCTCTTTATTCGAAAGATGGCGAACCCGAGCAGAACCAGGCAGGCGAAAATTCCGAGGACTACTAACGGCGAAACATTCAGTGCAGGCAGCATCATTCCCCTGTTTGAGAGAAATAACGCGTCACCCAGCGAATATGCCTGCCGAGGTCCCGGCATATGGATCAGTACCGCGTACCAAAAGACAAGCTGCAATATCAGCGGCAAGTTTCGGAAGAGCTGAATATAGACGGTTGCGACCGCGTTGAGGCCCAGTTGCCGCGCGTCCCTGGCAGTGCCGATGGCAAACCCGAGGATGGTGGACAGCACGATGCAAATCAGTCCGAGGAACAATGTGTTCATGAAACCAATCAACAGCGTTCTGGAGTAACTGTCGTCAATTGATCGGTCGATCAGTGAAAACGAGTAAGCCCAACCAGTAGCCCGCTCCAGAAATCCGAAACCGCTCGTCATGTTGAGCTCGTCCAGCTTCGTCTGAGCCGTTGAAATCGCGGCCCATACGATCAGGGCAACTGCAACAACCAGCAAGGTCTGCAAAATAAGTTCACGGCGTTTCCGCCTGGTCTTGAGAGCCGCAGCATCCATTCCGGGATCCTCCTTGCCGCAACACAATAGAAAGGCGGCAAGACAAAATGCCTTGCCGTCTTGCGAACACGGATCAGTCGAGAATAGGCGCGTAAAGTACGCCGCCATGGCTCCAGAGGTTGTTCAGACCACGGTCAAGTTTGTAAGGAGATCCCTCACCCAGGTTGCGATCGTAGATTTCTCCAAAGTTTCCTGTGGCTGCAATCATTTCACGTGCCCAGGTATCCCGGATGCCGAGACGTTCGCCCATGCCAGGGTCGACGCCCAAAAGCCGTGCGATTTTCGGGTTCGGCGGATTGGCAGCCATTTCTTCCACATTGGCGGAAGTCACCCCTTCTTCTTCGGCAATCAGCAATGCTGCGATCATCCAGTTGACCATGTCGACGAATTCCTCGTCGCCCTGGCGCATTGCAGCAGCAATCGGTTCGTTGGAGAGCTGGTCTGACAAGATGATGTGTGCATCGGGCTTTTCCAGCTCAGTTGCACGCAAAACAGCCAGGAACGGACCCCAGGCAGCAAAGGCGTCGCAGCGGTTTGCGAGGTAAGCTGCGCGCAGTTCCGATGCCTTTTCGTAGGACACCATAGTGTGTTCGACACCGATGGTTTTCAGATAGTTGCCTGCGAGCCTTTCAATAGTGGTGCCGGCTTCAACGCAGATCGTCCCGCCGTCAAGTTCCTTGGCCTCGGTTATGCCAAGGTCGCCATGTGCCATGAATTGTGTGCCACCGAAGAAGTACGGCAAACTGAACTGCAAGCCGACTTCAGTGTCGCGACCCATGGTCCAGCCGGTTGCCTTGATGATGACGTCGACATCCCCGGATTGCAGCGCGGGGAACCTTTGGGCCCAGCTCAAGGGAACGATTTGAGCCTTGTCAGGATCCCCCAGGATCGCTGTCGTGAGGGCTCGGCACATGTCGATGTCCAGCCCTTTCCATTCGTTTTTGTCGTTCACCTCCACAAACCCGAAGTAGCTGCCGTTGTGGCCGCTGCACAGGAGCGTGCCCCGCTCTTCGATCTCCGTCACCGTCGCGCTTTTCGAAAACGCCGTAACCGGGGCTGCAACACCTGCTGCGAACGCAACCGCGCAGGCGATTTTTGCAATACTGGTTGCCATTTTAGCTGTTCCCTGTTTTATATATCAGAACACTTGTTCCATTTAGTAGGTTACGAACACTCAAAAATGAGTCAAGTGAATTCTCCAAATCGCGGAAAAACTGATCGAAATTCTGCGAAACTGGCGGGGAAATGAGCAAAAATTGGAACGAACGCATGATTACTAGGCATGCAGGGGCGGTTGAAACTGATCCAGGCCACCCGATTTAGGGTGTGATCGAATGACCGCCGAAAGCGGTGAAGGCAAACCGGCCCCTGAAGAAATTTGGAATTTCCGCGTGTTCAAGACTTGATCGCTGCGGGTTCCGGAACGCACACTTGGCGCAATGGCATATGAGGAGACATGAATGAGCGGTTCAAATTACCCGGTCGACTTGAGCGTCAAACCAGAGGTGAAAGCCTTCTTTGATCCGGCGACGAATACAATCAGTTATGTCGTCAAGGACCCCTCGTCTTTAGCCTGTGCCGTGGTCGACAGTGTCATGGACATCGACTACGCGGCAGGACGCATCACATATGATCATGCCGATGAGATCATTGCCCACATCCGCGACAACGAGCTCGAGCTAGAATGGCTGATCGAGACCCATGTCCATGCCGACCACCTTTCAGGTGCGCCCTACATTCAAAAACAGCTTGGCGGCAAACTTGGCATTGGCGAAAAGATCACCGTCATCCAGGAAACTTTTGGCAAGATCTTCAATGAAGGTACGGAGTTTCAGCGCGATGGCAGTCAGTTTGACATGCTTTTCAAGGACGGTGACACCTATAAGATCGGTGAGATGACCGCCATGATCATGTGCACACCCGGTCACACACCCGCTTGCATGGTTCACGTCATGGGGAACGCCACTTTTACAGGTGACACGCTATTTATGCCCGACAGCGGGTCCGCCCGGGCTGACTTTCCCGGAGGGGATGCGGCAACACTCTATGATTCAATTCAGAAGGTTCTTGCCCTTCCGGATGATATGCGCCTCTTCATGTGCCACGACTATGGACAGAACGGCCGCGAGATCCAGTGGGAGACGACTGTCGGCGAGGAAAAAGAACACAACATCCATGTCGGCGGCGGCAAAAGCAAAGAAGAGTTTGTCAAGTTCCGGACCGAACGGGACGCCCAGTTGGCAATGCCAAAACTGATCATTCCCTCTTTGCAGGTCAACATGCGCGCCGGACGACTGCCGCCTTCGGACGACACCGGCCGTACTTTTTTGAAGGTTCCAGTCAACGAGCTTTAGGCGGGCGAGCGCCCCACCCAAAACTTGAATTATGGATAAGTTGCTGTGTCCGAGTCTGGATCTAGTCTAGCTCGACGGTACCATTGGGTGTTTTCAGAACGAATGAGAGGCCCGGCTCTCCTTTGACCACCTCAGCAAGATGATCAATATTCAGCGCCTTTAGCAGAGACACCAACTGTTCGGGCTCGGGATGTGACAGTCTGACGGTTTTAAGCCGAATTCCGAGATCCTGCTGCCCGGTCGATGGATGCGGTCCGGGAGACCATTCGATAAAGGCAGGTAGCAGCCCTTCTCCCGGCAAGCTTCCATCTTCTGGAACCGTTAAGCGCCAGGTTCTGTCGCCCCGGGCAAAGTCGACGACGTCACCAAGATCGACCGGACTGCCTGCAACGACGGCATCAAGGTCGCTGGTGTTCACAACCCAGGTCAATGCACGTGGGCGTTCGTTCAGCCTGCGCTGTGTGTTCGCGTCGTCCAGCGAAAACCAGCGAACACGTCCAGGTTCTGGCGCCTCAGGGTCGATTGAAATCAGCTCGAAAAAGCTTTCATTGCCTGCTTGCATAACGCGGTTGTGCGTACTCATGGCCGCATGTTTTCCGCCAAGCGGCACCGCAACATCGAGGATGGTCTCCATCGCATCCGCGCCGCTGTCGAGGTCTTTGCACCCAATAGCGATATGGTCGATTTTGTTTTGCATGTTTTAAACTATCCTTGGAGAAATTTTAAAGCCTGAGTGACATCTGCCTTCAGGGTCTCAAGATCATCGAAACCAATATTGAACCGCAGCAGAGGACCCTGCCCCAGTTTGCGGCTACGTTCGCTTGTCATGGGAAGAACAAGGCTTTCATATCCGCCCCAGCTGACGCCTATCCCGAAACATGTCAACGCGTCGACAAAGGCACGGAACCGGACTTCCGGACACGGCCTGAAAATGACCGAAAACAGTCCCGCAGCACCAGAAAAGTCTCTTTTCCAAATCTGATGACCGGGGCAGCTCTCAAAAGCCGGGTGCAGTATGCGATCCACTTCTGGCAAGCCGGCAAGCCATGAAGCCATCTCAATGCCGGCTTTGTTTTGATGTTCCATACGCATCTTGAGCGTTCTCAGCCCTCTAAGCGCCAGGAAAACCTCCTGTGCGCCGGGCTTGTCCCCGAGCGACATGACTGTTCGGCGTATTCTGCTGTGGTATTTCTCCGTGGCCGCGATAACACCGAGCATCGCGTCAGAATGTCCACAAAGGTGTTTCGATCCGGAATAGACAACGACATCCGCACCGAGGGTTAGTGGATTGCAGAAAACCGGCGATCCCCAGGTGTTGTCAAAGACAACCGGTACCCCTCTTGCTTTGGCCTGACGCCCGATCTCCGGCAGATCGCAGACTTCGAAAGTTCCAGAACCTGGAGCCTCAGCCATGATGGCGCAGGTACCGGGCCGGATCTTCTCACCAATAGCTTCCATCGGATCAAAGGGTTCGATGTCAATGTTCATTGACCTCAACAAGCCGTCGCAGAACGCTCGTGTATTGCCATAGAGATTTTCTGCCACCAGGAGGTGATCCCCGGGCCTGGCGAGAGCAAGCAGTGTCGACGTGATGGCCGAGACGCCTGATGACGTCAGCGTTGCCCCGTGAGCCTCGTCCAACTCGGCGAGTAGGCGCTCAAGCGAAAACGTGGCATTATTTCCATATCGGCCGTAATAGGGTGTCCCGTTTTCATATCGCGCCTCCTTTGCAATCTCAAATTCCTCAAGAGTGCTGAAAACCACCGTTGAACCGAGTTCGACCGGCCAATTCACTTGTTTTCCGACAGGCCCGCCTGGCCGGGCGCCATGCACCAGGGCATCCGCCAGGTTTGTTTTTGTCATTTTGGGTGGCTCCAGAAATTGTGTCGTGTTGAAATGATGACACCCGACATTATGTGTGTCAATATACGGAAAATTCGTTCTGATTAGCGAAACAATATGAAATTGACGTCAAATCATTGGGGTCCAGGCTACGTTAATGTCGCCGACGGCCGCATTGTCTCGGTTCTTCCTCACCCTGACGATCCGAATCCTTCTCAAATTTCTGGAAACATCGCCCAAAGCCTGAACGGTCGCGCGCGTGTGCTGAAACCTGCTGTGCGAAAAGGCTGGCTAGAGAATGGCCCAGGCTCCGCAGCGCGCGGCGAAGA
This sequence comes from uncultured Roseibium sp., assembly GCF_947499295.1. Classification (GTDB taxonomy): domain Bacteria; phylum Pseudomonadota; class Alphaproteobacteria; order Rhizobiales; family Stappiaceae; genus Roseibium. The sequence continues at coordinate 86,530 of NZ_CANMNP010000015.1, read as the reverse complement.
TGCCTTTGTCGAACTCTCCTGGCCCGAAATGATTGACCTGCTGGCAGGTGAGATCAGTCGGGTTAAGAGCACCTATGGCAACAATGCCATTTTTGCCGGTTCATATGGCTGGTCGAGCGCTGGCCGGTTCCATCATGCGCAAAGCCAATTGAAGCGGTTCCTGAACACGCTAGGCGGTTTTGTCCGATCCGAAGGCAACTACAGCTATAATGCTGCATTAAGCTTGATGCCGTTTATTCTGGGCGACTATCGCAAACACGTCGCCCAGGCGACGCGTTGGACCGTTGTGGCAAAACACAGCGAACTTGTGGTGCTGTTCGGCGGCCTCGCAACGCGCAACACCCAAGTCAGCGACGGCGGCATATCCCGACACCGGATAAAGATAAACCTTAAGTCCTGTGCAGACGCAGGTGTCCGATTTGTGAATTTCAGCCCGTTACGCAGTGATCTTTCGTCAGACATTCCCGCCGAGTGGCTCGCCCCGCTTCCAGGAACAGATGTCGCGGTCATGATGGGAATTGCCCATACGCTTTTGACTGAAAACCTTCACGACAGGGAATTTCTTGACAAATACACAACTGGCTTTGACAGGCTCGCAGCCTACCTGGTTGGAGAAATGGATGGCGTTGCAAAGTCGGCTAGTTGGGCAGCGGGCATTTCAGGCATTCCATCTGAAAGCTTGCGCAACCTTGCTCGAGAGATGGCGTCGAAACGCACCATGATTTCTTGTGCTGCAAGCTTGCAGCGTGCCGATTTTGGAGAACAACCGCTTTGGATGACAATTTCTCTGGCGGCGATGCTTGGACAGATTGGACTGCCGGGCGGAGGTTTCACAATCGGATATGGCGTGAACGGCAATATCGGCAATATGGAACGCCCCTTTCGACCGGGCGCCCTGCCGCAGGGACGATCCGCGGTGTCAGACTGCATTCCAGTCGCCATGATATCGGAAATGCTTCTCAATCCACTTGGGCAGTATAAGTACCTTGGCGAGACGCGGACATTCCCGGATATCAAACTGGTTTGGTGGGCTGGCGGCAACCCATTCCACCACCACCAGGATCTCAACAGGCTCCGCAAGGCCTTTTCACGACCTGAGACAATAATCGTCAATGAGATGAACTGGACTGCGACTGCCCGGCATGCGGACATCGTTTTACCAGTTGCAGCACCTCAGGAAAGAAACGACTTCGGTGCGGGCAAATCTGACAACGCCCTAATTCCAATGCCGGCAGCTGTTTCGCCGCCAGGAGAAGCTCTCACTGAATATGAGATCTTTTGCACCCTTTCAAAACGGCTGGGAAATCACCAGAACTTTTCCGAGGGGCTTGATGAAGCAGGATGGCTGATGCGTCTTTGGGACGAAACCAGAAAAGCAGCTACTGAGAATGGCATTGACCTACCCGACTGGAACACTTTTCTGGACGGAGATATCGTTACATTGCCGGACCCGTCACCCGAGCAGGTTTTTCTGGCAGAGTTTCGCGAGAACCCTCAAGACAATGCACTGCCGACGCCATCAGGTCTGATTGAGTTGTTTTCACACGCAATTGCTGAAATGAATTTGCCGGATTGTCCTGGTCACGCCAGCTGGTTTGAACCAAGAGACAAAGAAGTGGGATTGAACGATCGCTACCCGCTATCACTCCTTTCCGGCCAACCTGGCACGCGGCTGCATAGCCAGCTTGACAACGGCGCGACCAGCCTTGCTGCAAAAATAGATGGCCGCGAGCCGGTCCTGCTTCATCCGGAAGACGCTGCAAAGCGGCAAATCAAGGATGGAGACATTGTCGAATTGCGAAATGACCGTGGGAAGTGTCTGGCCGGGGCCAGGATCACGGATGACATTCGACAGGGCTGCGCCTTCCTGTGGACTGGCGCCTGGTATGATCCGGAGTTCAAACACCCACACCATCGCGACCGCCACGGCAATCCCAATGTCCTCACCCATGATCTTAGGACGTCCTCACTCACTCAAAGCCCTGCTGCTCACTCCGCATATGTCGAAATCATGCCAATTGAAGGACAGGCACCTGACGTTGAAGCACACGCTCCACCGCGATTTACCTTTGCAGATGCGTCGGCTACAGTGCCGAAAATGACCAGCGAAACGTGAAAATGTCAGAAAAAAAAGCGACTGAAGCAAAAGTAGATTCCACACTTTCCAAAGGCTTGGCGATACTTGAAAAGCTGGCAGAAGCCCGTAGCGCACTCGGCGTTACTGAAATCTCACGTTCGCTGGATTTGACCAAGTCGAACACTTTTCGACTTCTACAGACGCTTTCACGGCTCGGCTACGTCACTCAAAGAGAGGACGGAGCGTATGCTGTCACACTCAAGATGTGGCAAGTCGGACGTTCGACCGTCGACAGTCTCAATCTTAGAGAACTCGCCGCGCCGGAGATGGCCTATCTCGCCGATGAAACCGGTGAAACCATCTATCTCGCCGTGCCTGAACAGTTCAATGTCGTCTACATCGACAAGATTGAAAGCAAGAAGCCGATACGCTCCTGGAATCCGATTGGCGGTTCTGCGCCAATCCATTGCGTTGGCACAGGCAAAGCTATTCTGGCTGCCAACTATGAAAGATTGCGAGAAAAGCTGTCCGAGCCACTGCCCGGCTTCACCGGTCGAACGATGACAACCCTGAGCCAGCTGGACGAAGACATCGAAGCAACGAGAATGCGCGGCTATGCTTATGATACCGGAGAATTTCGTGACCGGATTTTGAGTTTCGGGGCCGCAATCAAACTGCCCGATGGCGAAGCGGTCGCCGCAATCGGCATTTCGGTACCAAACGTCAATCTTCCCGATGACGGTGAGGAACGCTTTGGCGCTCTTTCAGCGCACGCTGCCGAGGCCGTTTCTCGCAAGCTCACGCGCGTCTGACAGTTACAGTTTCTCTAAGGTTTATCCCGTGAACAGGAGACCGACATTTTGCCGGTCGCTGCCCTATTCCGTCGAATTTGAAAGTCTGAATTGAATTTCAATTCAAGATTTGGGTTCAGGCATTTCGACGGGACCTTCTTGCTTTACCCATTGTGAGAAGCCTTCCCGCAAATGAGATGCTTCAAATCCCATGTCCTGAAGCGTGGCGACTGTCAGCGCTGACCGCCAACCGGAGGCACAATGGAAGACAAATTTCTTGTCCTCTCCAAAAACTTCCTTGAAATACGGGCTTTCCGGATCGACCCAGAATTCGACCATTCCTCTGGGTGCATGTACACTTCCGGGAATGAATCCAGACCGTTGGCGCTCACGCACATCGCGTATGTCGACCACAACGACATTTGGGTCGTCCAGCATGTTGATCAGGTCTTGAATTTCGATTTCTTCAATGCGGGAACGGGCTTCGGCGACCATGCTGGCGGAATTTTTGGAAAGCTTTTTCATCTCACTCACTGTTCCGGTATATAAAACATTTATTTCTTATATTGACACGCAGCATTGTTGTTTGCAAGTAATCCTATAGGCGCAAATTTTTGTGTCGCCGTAAACAGGAGACGATTGCTGTGACACGGACAATGCCGATTTCCCTTTGGGATGTATCTGCCGAGGAGCGCGACCTGGAAGGCCGCCTGCCGGACGGCGAAACATTCGATGTTGTCATTGTAGGGGGTGGATTCACCGGGCTCTCAACAGCGCTTCATTGTGCTGAGGCTGGACTGTCCGCCTGTGTTATCGAGGCCAATCATGTTGGCTTCGGCGGGTCGGGACGCAATGTCGGTCTCGTCAATGCCGGCATCTGGCTGCCTCCAACGCAAGTGCGCGAAAAGCTTGGCGCAACCTATGGACCACGCTTCTTGCAGCGGTTTGGCGATGGTCCTTCAATGGTTTTCGACCTGATCGAAAAATATCAAATACGGTGTGAAGCAACACGCAACGGCACCATTCACGCAGCACACGCGCCATCCGGTTTTCGCGATCTGGAAGCCAGATGGAAAGAATGGAATTCATTGGGTGAACCGGTCGATTTGCTAGGCCGGGAAGAAATCTCGGAAAAAATCGGAACACACGTATTTCACGGCGGCCTTGTCGATCATCGTGCAGGTACGGTCAACCCGATGGGATACTGCCGTGGCCTTGCACGGGCCGCCACCGCAGCAGGCGCGACGATATCTACAGGTGTCAAAGTAACATCGCTTGCAAAATCCGGCAGCGGATGGAGCGTTCTGACCGACAAGGGAAACCTGCACGCCAAAGCCGTGGTTCTTGGCACCAACGCCTACACAGACGATCTGTGGCCTGGTTTGAAGCAAACCTTCACGATGATCCACTACTTCCAACTGGCAAGCGAACCTCTTGGTGAGCGCGCGGCGCACATTTTGCCGGAACGGCAAGGCCTGTGGGACACGGCGCCCGTTATGTTCTCACTCAGAAAGGACAATGAGGACCGATTGATCATCGGGTCGATGGGGAAAGTCCTTGGCGACAAGTCCAGCGGTCTTTCCCAGCGATGGGCAAGAAAGCAGTTGTCTCGACTTTTTCCTGATCTTGGCGACATCAAATTCGTCGAAGCCTGGCATGGCCAGATTGCCATGACCCCGGACCACCTGCCAAGAATTCACGTGCTTGACGAAGGGCTTTACACCCCCATCGGATACAACGGCCGCGGAATTACAACAGGCACCATCTTTGGACAAGGCATTGCAGGCTTGTTGACTGGGATGGACCCGGCGGAGCTGCCCCTTCCAATGACAGATGTTGCAGCGGTTACGAGCGCGCCACTGATGTCGCGCTTTTACAATATTGCCTTCACGGCCAACCAATTCATCAAAGGGTTCTGAATAGTATGAACATGTCCGACATTCGCGTTGGCGTGGACATCGGCGGTACGTTCACCGATGTCGCTCTCGACCATGCCGGGGGCATGGCCACCTGTAAGGTGTTGACCGACTACGCCGAACCCGAACGCGCGATTTTACAAGGTATCGAGACTGCCGCGCAAAAGGCAAACGTCGCGCTGTCAGACATCGGTCAGGTTATTCACGGGACCACACTGGTCACCAATGCGTTGATCGAACGCCGCGGTGCTAAGACAGCCTTTATAACCACCGAAGGGTTCCGCGATGTCATCGAGATGCGTTCAGAAAACCGTTTCGAGCAATACGACCTGAACCTTGAACTGCCCAAACCTCTTGTGCCCCGAAAACATCGTTTCACATTGAACGAACGGTTGGGACCTCAGGGAGAAGTCCTGCTGGCACTCGATCGCCTGGAAGCCAGAGCAATGGCGGAACGGATTGTTGCCGGTGGTTTTGAGGCCGTTGCCGTGGGTCTCATGCACGCTTACGCCAACAATTCTCACGAAACCATGATGGCTGAAGCCCTTGAAGAGCTTGCGCCGGATCTATCCATCTCGCTGTCGTCTGTCATTTCACCGCAGATGCGCGAATTGCCCCGTTTCAACACTGTCATTGCAAATGCTTACGTCCAGCCTCAGGTGTCCGCATATCTGAACCGGCTTGTCTCAAAGTTACGGGCCAGCAGCATAGAAGCTCCAGTGTTCATGCTGCATTCCGGCGGTGGTCTGATTTCCGTCGAGACCGCTTCGGAGCAACCCGTTCGGCTTTTGGAGTCTGGTCCTGCGGGCGGAGCAATCTTTGCCGCCGAGTTCGCGCGCGCTCATGGGATCGACAAAGTCATGTCGTTCGACATGGGCGGGACAACCGCAAAGATCTGTCTCATTGAAGACGGCTCCCCGAAAACGGCAAACACCTTCGAAGTGGCACGCACCTATCGTTTCAAGAAGGGCTCCGGCATGACCGTATCCACCCCCGTGGTGGAAATGGTCGAAATCGGTGCGGGAGGCGGCTCAATCGCTTCCATCGACACAATGGGACGCATTCAGGTGGGCCCACGTTCGGCTGCCTCCGAACCTGGTCCCGCCTGCTATCAGCGCGGTGGAGTTGAGCCAACGGTGACGGATTCAAACCTCGTCCTCGGCAGGTTGGATCCCGACAATTTCGCGGGCGGCGCAATTCCTCTGTCATTGGCCAATGCCCAAAATGCACTTTTTGACCGTATTGCCGGTTCACAGGGTATTTCGGTTGCCGAAGCAGCCTTCGGTGTAACGGAAATGGTCGATGAAAACATGGCCAACGCCGCACGTGTTCATACGGTTGAGAACGGGCGTGACATTGAGCATTTCACAATGATTGCCTTTGGTGGCGGCGCGCCTCTGCATGCCTGCCGGCTTTGCGAAAAACTCGGTATCAGAGCCTTGCTGGTTCCGCCCGGAGCCGGTGTCGGCTCCGCGATCGGGTTCTTGCGTGCGCCGTTCAGCTATGAGGCAACGCGCGGCCTGTTTCAAACATTGTCCGAGTTCGATGCCGAAGCTGTCAACACTGCACTGAGTGCCATGGAAGTTGAAGCCAGGGACTTTGTAGAGGCCGGAATTCAGGGCGGACAAACAACGACCAAACTGACAGCTTTCATGCGCTATTCGGGTCAGGGGTGGGAAATACCGGTTCCGTTGCCGCACAAGCCATTCGCCGCGGGCGATGAACCGGCAATCCTCGCCGCTTTTGAAGATGCCTACCGCACGCTTTTCGGCCGTACAATCGACGGTCTTGCCCCGGAAATTACCAACTGGTCACTGATTGTTGAATCCCTCTTGCCTGAACCTGATGCCGTTCATCGGCAAGAGGGTTCTGCTCAAGCGGACATTTCTCGGACACGGACGATATTTGACGCCGCGTTGCGCAAGGATGTCGAGGCCAAAGAAGTCAAACGGACCGCGATGAGTACGGGACACATAGTGGAAGGACCCGCAGTCATCATCGAAGCGGAGACTTCAACGATTGTGACCTCGGCCTATAGGGCTGTTGGTCAATCCGACGGTTGTCTCTTGTTGATCCGGAAGGATGTCAAATAATGACGAGCGCAATTGACTATCAGATCATGTGGAATCGCTTGATCGCAGTTGTCGAAGAACAGGCCACCACGCTCATCAGGACGGCTTTCTCAACCTCCGTTCGCGAGGCTGGTGACCTTTCGGCCGGGTTGTTCGATCGCCACGGACGAATGATGGCACAGGCGGTCACAGGTACGCCTGGACACGTTAACGCCATGGCGGAAAGCGTTACACATTTCGTTCGGGAAATCGGCATGCAAAACATCTTCGAAGGAGATGTCTTCATTACCAACGACCCATGGCTCGGGACAGGTCATCTTCATGACATCACGGTTGTGACACCGGTGTTTCGAAAGGGTCTTCACATCGGTTTTTTTGCCTGCACGGCGCATGTTGTCGACATTGGCGGGCGTGGCTTCGGCCCGGATGCCGGAGAAGTCTTTGAAGAGGGTCTTCTCATACCGATCACGAAGTTTGCCGAGCGCGGCACAGTCAATCCGCTTCTGATTTCGCTCATCAGAGCCAATGTACGCACGCCGGACCAAACGGTCGGGGACATGTATTCTCTGGCCGCATGCAATGAGGCTGGCGACAGACGCCTGCAGGCAATGCTTGACGAGTTCGCGATCGATGATCTTGACGGATTGTCCGAATTCCTGATGGAGGCAAGCCGAAAAGCGACCAGAGAGGCCATCGAAAAAGTGCCCGATGGCACCTATCAACACGCCATGACCGTCGACGGTTATGACAATCCGGTAGAGATGGTTGTGACGCTCAAGGTTGAGGGAGATCGACTTACCGCTGACTTCTCCGGAACAAGCGGTATGAGCGCCTTCGGTGTCAACGTTCCTGAAGTCTATACCAGAGCCTATGCCTGCTATGGGTTAAAGTGTGCGATCGCTCCTGCCGTACCCAACAATACCGGGTCTCTGGAGCCTTTTGAAATATCTGCTCCTGAAGGCTGCATTTTGGCAGCAAAACGCCCTGCGCCGGTTTCGGTAAGGCACGTTCTGGGACATCTCGTACCCGACGTCGTTTTGGGAGCCCTTCATCAGGCAATGCCCGGAGTGGTGCCATCCGAAGGTGCTTCGGCGCTTTGGAACATTCAGATTTCAGCGCGTTCTTCCAATCCGGAAAGTGGCTTGGAAAACGCCGAAATCCTGATGTTCAATTCTGGTGGAACAGGCGCCCGTCCCAAGGTGGATGGCCTGTCGGCGACAGCATTCCCGTCCGGTGTTTCGACAATGAGCGTCGAGGCAACAGAGCATGTCGGCCCAATTACGGTCTGGCGCAAGGATCTTCGAGAAGATTCAGGTGGCGCCGGCGCAACCCGTGGCGGCCTCGGTCAGGTTATCGAGATCGAAGCGCGCGAGGGTTATGACTTCTGGTTCAATGCCATGTTTGACCGCGTCAAAAATCCAGCGCGGGGACGCGACGGCGGCCAACCGGGCGCAGCCGGTCGCGTGGAGCTGACAGATGGCACCCAGCTGCAATCCAAAGGCAGACAGCAAGTCCGAAACGGGCAACGGCTGCGCCTCAGTTTGCCAGGTGGCGGCGGTTACGGCGATCCCTCAAAACGGGACAAAGCACAAATTGCGGCCGACGTTGAAGCGGAAATGATTTCCGCAGCGCAGGCCAAGCAAGACTACGGATATTCTGGAGAAAATTCATGAGCGAGAAGATCGCCCTCATCACTGGCGCGGCACAGGGCATCGGTTTTGCCTGCGCTGAGGCGTTGGTAGAAGACGGTTGCAAGGTGGTGCTGGCCGACATCCAGGAAAGCGTGCATGAAGCTGCCGCCAAACTTGGTGGCCACGGCCACCTCTGCGACATGGGAGACACATCCCAGATTGCTGCCATGTTCGACAAAATAGAAGCCGAGGTTGGACCGATTTCGGTGCTGGTCAACAACGCTGGAATAGCGCTTCCTGGAGATTTTCTGAAATACACTCTTGAGGACTTCAACAAGGTCATCGACGTCAACCTTGTCGGCGTGTTCTACGCAATGCAACGTGCTGCAAAGACGATGGTCGACAAAGGCCTTCGTGGCGCAATCGTGAACATGTCCTCTATCAACGCACAGGTCGCAATCCCCGCAATTCCGGCTTATTGCGCCTCCAAGGGCGGCGTCATGCAATTGACCAAGGCTGCCGCGCTTTCCCTCGCGCCGCATGGCATCAGGGTCAACGCTGTCGGTCCAGGATCGATCGATACTGAAATGATGGCCGGTGTAAACGCCAATCCTGAAGCGCTCGCAAAGGTCATGTCTCGAACGCCGATTGGCCGTGTCGGTACAGCTCGTGAAATTGGCGACACTGTCGCATTCCTTGCATCTGACAAAGCAAGCTACATCACCGGGGAGACAATCTATGTCGACGGTGGTCGCCTTGGCTTGAACTATACGGTCTGATCTCATGAGCCGTTACAAGCAAACCTACGCTGACTGGTCCACCAATCCGGAAAGTTTCTGGATGAATGCGGCACAGAACATCGACTGGATAAAGGCACCTGAAACGGCGTTTGACCCGGAAATGGGAGCCTACGGCCGCTGGTTTCCGGATGGTGTCTGCAACACCTGCTGGAACGCGGTCGACAGGCATGTTGCCGCCGGACACGGTGATCGGCTTGCTTTGGTCTATGACAGTCCCGTCACGCAAACCGTAAAGCGTTTTACTTTTCTTGAGCTTCAGGCAGAGATTGGAGCGCTGGCTGAAGTTCTTCGGGCAAACGGCGTCGAAAAAGGTGACAGGGTCATCATCTATATGCCGATGGTTCCGGAAGCCATCTTTTCGATGCTGGCGTGCGCGCGACTGGGTGCAATTCACTCTGTCGTTTTCGGCGGATTTGCAGCTGCCGAATTGGCAACGCGGATCGAAGACGCGAAGCCCAAGGTTATGATCTCGGCCTCTTGCGGCATAGAACCAAACCGGATCGTTGCCTACAAACCACTTCTTGACGCCGCCATTGCGATGTCCGAAGACAAGCCTGAAAAATGCATCATATTGCAGCGTGATGCGTTGGCCGCCGATATGATTGATGGGCGGGACCTCGATTATTCAACGGAAGTTCGCGCAACAATAGGCACGTTGCCGGAGTGTGTTCCGGTCCAGGCAACCGACCCTGCCTATATTCTCTATACATCCGGCACCACTGGACAACCCAAAGGCGTTGTTCGCGACACCGGCGGCCATATGGTCGCGATGAAATGGTCCATGGAACACCACTACGACGTAAATCCGGGCGAAGTGTTCTGGGCTGCATCGGATGTCGGTTGGGTCGTAGGTCACTCCTATATTTGTTACGCCCCTCTCCTCCATGGGTGTGCAACGGTTGTCTATGAAGGAAAACCGGTTGGAACACCTGACGCTGGAGCCTTCTGGAGGGTTATTGAGGATCACAAGGTCGTCGCTCTTTTTACCGCGCCGACGGCCTTTCGGGCGATACGCAAAGAAGACCCTTCCGGTGCGCTGATTGACCGATACGATCTCAGTCATTTCCGCACCCTGTTTCTTGCCGGTGAACGCTCAGATCCGGCAACAATCGAATGGGCACAGCAGAAATTGAGCCGTCCCGTAATCGACCATTGGTGGCAGACGGAAACTGGCTGGCCCATGTCCGGAAATCCAGTCGGCCTCGGCACCCTTCCCGTCAAACCCGGTTCACCCGGCGTCCCCATGCCCGGTTACAAAATTGAAGTTTTGGATGATGAGGGGCGCCAGTTACCAGCTGGAATGCTTGGCAACATTGTCTGCAAACTGCCGTTGCCCCCATCAGGAACACCAACTCTTTGGAATGCGGAAGAGCGTTTCCACAAAGCTTATCTGGAAGACTTTCCGGGCTACTACGCCACGTCGGATGCCGGAATTGTCGATGAAGACGGATACGTTTTCATCATGGCTCGCACAGACGACATCATCAATGTCGCCGGCCACCGCCTCTCGACGGGTGCAATGGAGGAAGTCATCGCCGCTCACAAAGACATCGCCGAGTGCGCTGTCGTTGGAGCAGCCGACACGCTCAAAGGGCAACTGCCTATCGGCTTCTTTGTCCAAAACGATGGTGCGGGCAGAGATCCCGGAGAGCTGGAGCGAGAGCTCGTCGCTCTTGTCAGGGAAAAGATCGGGGCGGTTGCGGCCTTCAAGACGGCAATGGAAGTCGAACGATTGCCGAAAACCCGATCGGGCAAAGTTTTGCGTGGAACCATGCAGAAGCTTGCCGACAATGAGGCATTCAAGATGCCGGCTGCGATCGATGATCCAGCTATCCTGGACGAAATTTCAGGTGTCCTCGCCAATCGCGGATACAGAAAGGCTTCTACATGATTGAACGGCTTCATACGGGCGTGCGCATGAGCAAGATCGTCAAGCACAACGGTGTTGCCTATCTGTGCGGACAAGTCGGTGCCGGCGAAACGGTTGCTGACCAGACACGTGATTGTCTGTCTCGAGTCGACGCCCTGCTCATCGAAGCAGGGTCGGATCGGCAGCACATCCTGCAAGCCATCGTCTGGCTCGCAGATATGGCCGACTTTTCGGAAATGAACGCGGTTTGGGACGAATGGGTGCCGGAAGGCCATGCACCAGCTCGAGCATGCGGAGAAGCACGTCTTGCCAGGGACGTATTGAAAGTCGAAATCATCGTGACCGCCGCCATCAAGGAGGAATCGTAAAATGGAAATGCCTGCAGTCGAACTCCGGCATGTGAACAAATACTACGGAAGTTTCCATGCCTTGAAAGATATCGACCTATCGGTCACGAAAGGCGAAAAAATTGTTGTTTGCGGCCCGTCCGGCTCTGGCAAATCGACAATGATCAGAACGATCAATCAGCTTGAAGAGCATCAATCGGGAGAGATCCTGATCCATGGCGACGAGATATACGCGGACGCACACAACATTGAATTGCTCCGCCGTGACGTCGGCATGGTTTTCCAGCATTTCAATCTGTTTCCTCACATGACCATTCTTGAAAACTGCACGCTAGCTCCGGTACTTGCGCGCAAAGAAAGTCAGGCTGAGGCAGAAGCACATGCCATGCAATATCTTGAAAAAGTGCGGATAGCGGATCAGGCTCAAAAGTACCCCGGTCAATTGTCCGGGGGGCAACAGCAGCGTGTTGCAATCGCAAGAGCCCTTTGCATGAAGCCGGACATTCTCTTGTTCGACGAACCCACTTCTGCGCTTGATCCCGAAATGATCGGCGAAGTTCTGGATGTCATGGAAACTCTTGCAAAAGAGGGCATGACCATGATCTGCGTGACACACGAAATGGGCTTTGCCAAGCGTGTCGCGGACCGCGTTATCTTCATGGATGCGGGACAGATTGTTGAAGAAGCCGATCCGATTTCATTCTTCGAAAATCCCACAAATCCGAGAACGAAACTGTTTCTGGAGCAAGTACTCACTCACTAGCTCTCTTGCGATCTTCCTCCCCAACCGGAAGCTGCTTATTGTAGCAGCCAACTGAAACCCGGCCTGTTGGCCGGGTTCTTTTTTGGAAGACAAGTTCGAAATTGCCAGCGAAACCTGGACAGAGAATACCCGGCGTCAATCCGCCGGGCGTTCTGCCGCGTTTTCTATTTTTTCAACGATGCTATGAAAGCGTCTACTTCGCCAAGAGAGAGGTATTCCACCTCGTCGGTGCCACTGTCGGTAAACTTCCAGATTACGGCAGGAGCAGACACGTCACCGTTTGCATCGAACCTGACGTCACCCGTTGCACCCTGGTATTTCACCGTTCCACCGCCTGCAAGCGTTTCCTTAGCCGCTGTAACGCCGGCAACGTCAGCCGTTATGGGTGCGCCATCGGGGTCCGTGACCTTTGCCACAGCTGCGGCAATATCAGCACCTGATGCATTGGCACCAGCTGCTTCCATGGCGAGAAGCGCGATCATCGCGGCATCAAAGCTGTTTGCAAGGCCAGGCCCATTAGGTTCGGAACCGAACTTTTCGACATAAGCAGCCTTGAAAGCATCTGCGCTGGCTACACGTGGCGATGCGGTATCGGTTCCAAGTGCGTTTTCAAGATATTGCAGCCCGACATTGTCCCTGAATTCATCCGATTTCAGTGAATTCGCCAGGATCATGTTTTGAGTTCCGCCGAGCGAAATCCATTCACGAACCGCTGAAGTACCTTCGTTCGGATAGAGAGCCAGATAAATAGCATCCGGAGAACCACCCAGGGCTTCGGTAACTTCAGCCCGATAAGAGGGTTGAGCGTCGTTGATCGCAACGGACCCGGTGACTTCGATGCCGGCAGCTGCAAAATCAGCGGCGATCAATCGTGCCATATCCTGTCCCCAGTCATCGTTCTTATAAAGAATGGCGACTGACTTGTAGCCTTTGTCGGAAGCAACCTTCGCCCCCATGGCGGACTGGACCGCGGTAGTTGCAAAGGTCCGAAACCAAAGGCCGTTTGTCTTGCCTTCTTCCGAGAGCTTGGTGAATGCAGTGGAGGAGGAGCAACAGGACATTTGCATAACGCCGCCAGGGGCTGTCACAGACGTCAGGATCGGCATGGAAACGCCGGAGGAAACGGCGCCAAGCAAAACATTCACGCCTTCAAGGTCGACAAGGGCCTTGGCAGCGTCCACGCCGACTTTCGGGTCGACCTGGGTGTCGCGCAACACCATCTCGATCTTGCAGCCGGCGGCTCCACCGGCTTCATTGACCTGGTCGACCGCAAATTGTGCCACTTCGGCAATGGGTCGTCCCCAATCAACCGAAGTCGGCAGCACCGCACCGACCTTGGTTGTGCAGTCCTGTGCATGAGCACTGACACTCAGACCCGACATGCCGGCCGCGAACGCCGCTAAGGTTAGTAGCTTTTTCATGTGAACCCCTCTGCTTGTGTCTTTTCCCGGTTCTGACCGGGTTGAGAAACGACCAGCCGCTCGGGGAAGAGACCTTGTGGTCTCCAGAGCAGCATGCCGACGATAACCAGGCCGATCAGCACAAACTGGATCGATCCGGTGTAAAGCTGTGCCTCGATGGGTGCGAAGCGCGACAACGCCCAGCCCGAAAATGTCCAAGCACCCCAAATTATGAACGCTCCGGCCAATGCCCCTTTGGTGTTTCCCGCACCACCCACGATCAGCATTGCCCAAATTTGGAAAGTCAGAATGGGAAGAACATCCTGCGGACTGACAAAAGCGTAAAAGGTGCCATAGAGCCCTCCTGCAAGCCCGATGATCACCGAACCGGTCACAAATGAAATCAGACGGATACGGTCCGGTGCCTTGCCGAGGGACCTCGCGGCAGTTTCATCTTCCCGAATTGCACGCAACATTCGTCCGAAGGGTGACACGGTCAATCGCTCTAAAAACACATAGACCAGAACAAGCGTGACAAGCACGCCCACCAGGAACACCACATTATAGGTAAATCCGTCGCCCAGCATCGCCCGCAAAGGGCGTTCGAAACCCCGTATGCCCTGCGCCCCACCGGTGATCGTGGTCGCATTTCGCATCACGTTTTCAAATGCAACCGCTACGCCGAAGGTCGCAATCGCCAGATAGTCGTGGCGCAGTCGCAAGGTCAACTTGCCGACAATCCAGGCAAGTATGCCAGCAGCAAGCATGCCACCAGCCAACGCAAGCGGATAGACAAGGCCGAATCCTCCGACATGCCCATCTTGCGGCGGACCACCAAGCATAAGCGTCGCGTATGCGCCTGCTCCGAAAGACGCGACGACCCCGCCGTTGAACAGGCCCGTGTTGCCCCACTGCAAATTCAAGCCCATGACCGCAATGCCCAAAATGGCGGCTACCGTTGTGAAAAAAACAAGATAGGAAACTACACCGATCACGCGCGCGCCTCCCCAAAAAGACCATTTGGACGGATCAGAAGTACAAGCAATATCATCAGGAACGGAACTGAGGGGCTGTACCCGGAGGGAAGTATAACGAGCGCCAGGTTTGACGCGACGCCGACGATGAACCCGCCAAGCACTGCGCCATAAACACTGCCAATTCCACCAACAATTGTCGCGGCGAAAATAGGCAACACCAGATCACGCCCCATCACGGGTGTGATTTGATAGCTGAGGCCATAGAATACACCCGCGATCGCACCAAGCGAACCACCGATGAGCCAAACCGCAACGATCATGCGTTTGAGGTTCACACCGTGCACCTGTGCAAGGTTCGGGTTTTCGGCAATAGCGCGCAAGGCGAAGCCGAACCTCGTTCTCGACAGAACCAGATAAAGCGCGAACATGATGAGCAGCGCCGCGATCAGGACAAAAACCTGATCTGGTTTCACCAACAACAATGGGTCGCGCGAAATCACCATCGCAAACGCGATGTCACGTGAATAGAGCTCGCTGGACAGTCCGAAGATCAACCCGATGACGTTTCGAATAACAAGCGACATGCCGAAGGACGCAAACACCATGGAGAGTTCGCCGCCCTTTTCTCGAACACGTCTGAAGACGAGACGGTCAATGACGACAGCACTCAATCCAGTCAATGCCATGGAAACAAGGATCGACAGGGCCAGCGCCGCTGTCATCGAAAGTGGGCCGATTTTGGCGGCCAAAAAAGGCGACAGGCTTTCGAAAAGTTTGTCGAAGACAAGCGCACAATAGGCACCGATCGACAGCAACTCTGCGTGCGAAAAGTTCGCGAAGCGCAAGATGTGCATAACCATGGTCAGGCCAATGGCGCCCAGGGAAAGAAATGAACCCACCAGGATGCCGTCGACAAGATGCTGAATCATGCCGCCCCTCTCCTTTCACCGCCAAGGTAGATCCGTCCAAGAGCCGGATCTTCAAGAAGATCTTGGGCAGGTCCATCTATCTGGTTGCGCCCTTCCGCCAGAACGTAACAATGATCGCCGCGTTTCAATGCCTGTTTCACATTCTGTTCGACAAGCAGCACCGAAACTCCTCGTTGGGTAAGTCCCTTTACGTGATCCAGCACTTCTTCTGAAGCCTTGGGAGACAATCCGGCGGAAGGCTCGTCCATAAGGATCAAACGCGGCTCAACGGCAAGCGCCATGGCAACCGCAAGGAATTGACGTTGACCGCCGGACAATGATCCCGCCTTTTCGCGCCTTTTGTCCTTGAGTACAGGAAAGCGGTCGAACAAAACTGTAACCCTGTCCAATGGGTCGCGATGCGCTGACAACGCAAGCTCAAGATTTTGTTGAATGGTCATTGTGCGAAAGACGTTGTCCGTCTGGGGCACATAGGCGATGCCGTTTCGTGTGAGCTGGTCCGGCGACAAGCCCGTAACGTCCCTGCCCTCGAAGCAAATTCGTCCGGTGTCCACATTCAGCAATCCGGCAACCGCTTTGATAAGGGTCGATTTCCCTGCACCATTTGGTCCAATGATCACTGTCAGCTTGCCCTCGTGAGCAAGAAGAGACACCTCTCTCAGTATCGGCAGATCCGGTACGTAACCTGCGGTCACAGCAGTGATATCCAGGAGAGCCTCAGGCATCGACCGGCGCTCCCAGATAAGCATCGAGAAGTACCGGATTGGTCTGCGCCTCGGAAGATGTACCTTTGAAGACGATCTTTCCTTCGGCCATGGCAACGACCGGATCACAGTGGCGCATGACAAAGTCCATGTCGTGCTCAATGATGAGAAAGGTCTTGCCGCCCCGGTTCAGCTCTTCGATTTTTTCAATCAGCGTTTCGGTCAGTACGGGATTGACACCTGCTGCAGGCTCATCCAGCAGGATCAATTTCGGGTCTCCCATCAGCACCCGCGCCAGCTCAAGCAGTTTCATCTGGCCACCAGAAATCTTCCCTGCCGGCTGATCAGCCAAGTGTCTGAGCGTCAGAAAGTCCAAGACTTCCAGCGCCTTTTTGCGAATGCGTTGCTCTTGCGTCTGGATACGTCCGCGGGCGAATACTGCCCCCCAGAGCGTCTCACCTGTCTGCCCTGTCGGTGCAAGCATGACGTTCTCCAGAACGCTCATACGTTTGAAAGGTCTGGGGATCTGGAAGGTTCGCCCAAGGCCGAGCGCAAAACGTTGATCGGGGTGCAGTCTGGTAACATCCTTCCCGAACAACTCGATCGAACCGGAAGTCGGGGTCAGTTCTCCTGCAACAACATTGAACAGTGTCGATTTTCCGGCACCGTTCGGACCAATCAATCCAGTGATGGATCCGGTCTCAATTTCGAGCGCAACGTTATCAACTGCCTTGAAGTCGCCGAAGGAACGACTGATCTCCGCTAGGCTTAAAATTGCTTCAGCCATTTGCGGCACCCATCACAGCGTCATTCGGTCGATGATTGAGATTGTATTTCATGATGCGACCGTGCCTTCCGTTTCGATCGCGCTCGAGGGCAAATACCGGGCCTTGCGGACCTGGCGCTTGTAGAAGAAACTCCGAAAGTCTCTTCAGATCCTCGTCATCCAATTTGAATCGAAACACTTCAAGCGTTTGCGGCAAATGCCGTGCATATCGGGCACCAACGATCGCTGCGGCGACCTGTGGCTGCTGCAGGACCCACCGCGTGGCCACCGAGCTGATGGTTGTGTCATGACGCTCACCAATGTCCTTCAACAAGCCAAGGAGCTTCTGAAACGTCGACCAGGATCCAAATTCATCGATAATCAGGCGATATTTGACCAGGGATCTGTTTTCAAATGAGAAGCCGGGATCTGGCTCTCCAAGCCATCGATCGGTCAGGAACCCGCCTGCCAGTGTTCCGTAACACAAGAGTTTAATATCGTGCGCGGCACACCAGGGAGACAGCTCAACTGAGGGCCGCCGGTCAAGCAGGGAATACTGGACCTGTGTCGATACAATATCGATACCAGCGTCAAGGTAAGGGCCGGTTTCTTCAACATCCCAATTGGTGACGCCGAGATGAGCAATCTTGCCCTTTTCCTGGCAATGCTTCAAAACCTCCATCGCCTGCACCGGCGACCCGAGGCTCCTGTCCCACCAATAGAATTGCACCAAATGCAGCCGTTCTATTTGCAGTCTCTGGAGTGACCTATCGACGATTGCTTCGATCTCATGGGGGGCAAGACTTGCCAGTCTTTCTAGATCCGGAACCAACTTCGTATGCACATGGACAAGATCGGCAACATCCGACCCTCGGCGTCGACGCACATCAGCGATGAAAGACCCAATCATTTCTTCCACGCCAGTATAGATATCTGCGCAGTCAAAACTTGTTATGCCGTTGTCGAGAAAAGCTTCCATGTCTGCGACAGCCGAGGCAGTCACGACAGGTCCATGATCTCCAGCCAGTTGCCATCCGCCCTTGATGACGCGCGAGATAGAGTAACCTGGACGAAGTTCTGCAGTTTCGACCGTCATTTGGCCTTGTCCTTTTGCCAATACGGCGTGCTGCGGCTATCCGGCAATCCCGTGGTTCCGGAATGGCTAAACCACCTTCTATTTGTCCGGCTGATCCGAAAACGGCCGCCACAATGTGGGTCGGGACAAGCCACCTCTGCGTCGGTGCTCATCCAATCGTTGGCATCGGTTTCACGTTGCTTGGCTGGCAGAAGCGGGAGGACGGCGGCAAGCGCGTACATGGAAACGTGTTGCCCTTCTGAAAATACGAGCGCCTCCCCCTCAACGCTGAAACTCTCGCCTTCAATGTGACGACAGACAGGTGTGCGACCGTCGAGAACTGTTTCGACTTTCAGGTCATAAAGCCAAAAGCCAGCCTCACCACCAGTCTTCAATTCGTTTTTGTCGGCGCCTTCGTCCGTCACCGCGCCCCTCACTTTTTTGTTTTGGCATCTTGCGTGTGATCTGTGATATTTTATACCATATCTCAAATCAAAGTTGTCAAGTTAAGAAACTCGTCAAGGGTCGAAGGAACAGGGATGAGCCAACCCAAAATCGCGCGGATCGATCAATCGAAACTGAGGGAAAGCGCTTATGAAGCCTTGCACGAAGCCTTCACGCGCGGCGCTTTTGCACCCGGGGAAACGGTGAGTCTGAGAACGCTTGCCGATCAACTGGGCACCTCCATGACGCCGGTTCGTGAAGCTGTCCGCCGCCTGGTTGCCGAAGGCGCACTCGTTGATACGCCAAGCCGGACCCTGGAGGTTCCCCCTTTTGACGCAGACAGAATGCGCGAACTCAAATCGGCACGCATGGCGCTAGAGGCTCTTTTGCTGGAAGAAGCAATGGACCGCCTGAACGACGACGCCATCGACGCGCTTGAACGCATTCTTGTTGCTCCAAGATCAGCAGATGACATGCCTGATCTAAAGCAAAACTATGACTTTCATTTCAGCCTCTACCGGCAATCCGGGTCAAGAGTGATCCTGCCGCTGGTCGAAGCACTGTGGCTGCAATACGGAGCCTTCCTGAACCTGGTGGTAAAGGAAAAGGCCGCCAACGAGATACCGGAACACATTCATCACGAAGAGATCATTGCCGCCCTGCGCAAAAATGACCGCAAGGCAGCACAGAAGGCCCTCGCCCTGGATATTGAACGAAGCTTCAAATTGCTGCTTCCGGAAAACTAAAGGAATTTCAATGACTGCTGCGCCGCTGCGCCATGCCATTTCGAATGAGCTGGAAATCAGCCGTCTTGTGACCGGGCTGTGGCAAGTCGCCGATATCGAAAAGAACGGTGACCTGCTGGATCCGGAAAAAGCTGCCGACCACCTTGAGACCTATTTCAATGCTGGGTTTTCGACATTTGACATGGCCGATCACTACGGCAGTGCGGAAATTATTTCGGGCCGCCTGCTCGCCCGCCACCAGAACGCTCGCAGACCGCAGATTTGCACAAAATGGTGTCCGGAACCCGGTCCTATGACCGCGGAAATCGTTCGCACAGGCGTTCAGGAACGGCTTGATCGGCTTGGAACGGATTGTGTAGATCTGTTGCAGTTTCACTGGTGGAGTTTCGAACACCCCGCATGGCTCGATGCGCTTCACGAAATGACCAGGTTAAAAGAAGAAGGCTTGATAAGGTCCCTCGGCGTTACGAATTTCGACGCAGCACATTTGCGACTTGCTCTGGCTGACGGCATCCCGCTCGCGACAAATCAGGTTTCCTTCTCGATGGTCGATCGCCGTGCGCTGGGCCAGCTTTCGGAACTTTGTGCTTCTTCAGACGTAAAGCTCCTGGCTTACGGCACCTTGTGCGGTGGTTTCCTGTCAGATCGCTGGCTAGGGAAGGAAGAACCTCGGGATCTGACGGATTGGTCGAAGATGAAATACAAACGGTTCATCGACGCCACCGGGGGCTGGGCCGGTTTCCAACGTATTCTTGATGCAGCTGCAGAAGTTGCAAGCAAACACCAAGTTTCATTAGCAAACGTCGCCACACGTTGGGTACTTGAGCAGCCCGCGGTCGCAGGCGTAATTGTTGGTGCCCGACTTGGCGAAAGTGAACACATTGCCGACAACGCCAAACTGTTTTCCTTCTCGCTGGACGTGGAAGACCAAAGGCGTCTCGATCAGGCATTCAGGACCACTCAGAACGTTCCCGGCGATTGTGGCGACGAATACCGACGCCCGCCTTTCTTAACGGCGTCAGGTGATCTGAGCCATCATTTGGCGGATATGCCCTTGGCACATGATGCAACTCCCGTTGACCACCGGCCCGGTGCAATCCGCGTTCTAACCGGGTCGGACTGGGAGGAAATTGCTGGCTATTGCCGCGCGCACAAGGTCGGAGATCGAATTCTGGTTTCTGGCACCACGGCTGTTGCAGGCTTGTCTCGTGCAGTTGCACCTAGCGATGCGGCAGCTCAAGCAACCTATATTCTCGACAAGATCCTTGCTGCTCTTTCAGCCTTGGGGGCGTCTGCAAAAGACGTTGTCCGCACCCGTATCTACATCGTCGACGAGGACGATGTCCTCGACATATCAAAAGCACACGGCCGTGTGTTTTCCGATATCAAACCTGCCAATACGCTCGTCGTTGTTGCCGGTCTTATTGGAGATCACAGGGTCGAAATTGAAGCCGAAGCCGTGCTCGTCGATTCAAAGTCGGTGTCTGACTGATTGCCCCGCGAGCCGACCGAGGACAACAGCGCTCAACAATCCGTTTCCAGAAAGGTAGCCACTGTCAGACTGGCCGGAAACACCACAGGCCGCGCCACCACAGGCATGAAGGTTGGGAAACACTGTTCCATCGGTCCGGTATACACGTGCGTCGTCATCCGTTCGCAGGCCTCCCTGTGTATGAAACAAAGCACCTGTGACCCGTACTCCGCAAAATGGAGCGGAAAGTTTTTGTGATGCGAATTCACGATCGAATTCGTCCTTCCCACTTGCAGGAAGTGCTGCCATCGTTTGCAAAAACGGCTCAACGGGCAAACCAAGATCTTGTGCCAGTCCTTCCAGCGTTTCGCTTACCTTGATCGCTCCAACAGCCTCTGCCTGCTTGAAATCTTCAAACTGCCTGGCAATTGAAGCAATACGACCGTCAAATATCGTGAAGGCAATTCCTTCCGGCTGCGCCAGTACCGCACGAGCAGCTTCAGAGTAGCCTTGCGCCTCATTCCAGAACCGCGAACCACCGCGATTGACCTGGATCCCGCCCTGGGTAATCACAGCCCACGTGATCAAAATGCCATGCGGGTGGGCAACATTGCCGTGCCCCTGATAAGCTCCCAGGTGGTTTAGCTCAGCGCCGATTGCCTGCCCCCAAAGGAGCGCTTCCCCACGGTTTCCGTCATGGCCGAACCAGAGTCCGCTCTCAATATCTGGCAGAAACCGTTGAACCAGGTCCCGATTTCCGCCGAAACCATTGCACGCAAGGATCAGCTTTTCGCAGCCGATTGTTTCTGTCCCGCCATCGGGACGTGTGACCGCAATGCCTTGAATCTTTCCGTTTTCATAGAAAAGACGCGTTGCCCGGCGCTCGCAGATAATATCGATTTCGCTGTCTTCGCAGGTTGACCTCAAAGCGTCGATCAATTCTGCTCCGGATCGTGTCGGCAACCCGTGCATGCGGCGACGGCTGTGTCCGGGATAATCAAAGTTGGTTATGACTGAAAACGGTAAATGATATTTTTCACTCAGCCAGTCGATAGCGGGCCCTGCGTTTTGTGTGAGCAGCTCAACCAATTGCTGCTCATTCTGATGTTTCGCCTTGGTTTGAATGTCGGACGCAAAAAGCCCTGCATCATCGTCTATCCCTTCGGACGCTTGTGCCTTGGTACCAGCGGCTGGAACGAGACCTGCGGAAAGCGCCGTTGAACCGCTGGGTACAACGTCGGCTTCGACAACCAAAACCGATTGTCCGGTTTCATGTGCTGCGAGAGCAGCGATCAATCCACCTGCACCAGCACCGACAATCAAGGTCTCGCAGGTAAGGTCGAGGACGTCAGGCGCTGCGGTGACATCAACTGTCATTTCGGTCATAGGCCACACCCTTTGCAAGCATGTCAGCCGTGCCGATCACGTCATTCAACCCGTTGAAATCGAACATCCTGTCCGCAAAGGGCCGGTTGCTGCCGTTTTGTCGAAGACTTTCATAGTACTCAACTGCCGTCCGGCCAATCGCGCGTACGATACCCCCCGGAAAAATCACGATCGAATAGCCTTTCGCTTCCAGATCGTCAGCTCCGGTGATCGGCGTTGCTCCGCCTTCTACCATGTTGGCAAGCAAGGGAACGCGACCAGCAAAAATCCGTGCGATTTCCGTCAGCTGTTCCTGTGATTGCGGAGCCTCGATGAAGAGCACATCCGCACCGGACTCAAGGTACTCTTCAGCGCGATCGATCGCCGCCTGGAAACCCTCAACTGCAATTGCATCGGTACGCGCAATTATGAGCGTCTCTTGAGAGCTGCGGGCATCCGCCATCGCCCTCACCTTACCCGCCATCTCATCCGCCGGTATCAGGGATTTGTCTGCCAAGTGGCCACACCGTTTCGGGTATGTCTGGTCCTCTACCTGCAGCGCGGACGCCCCGGCACGCTCATAAAGGCGCATGGTGCGTTGCGCATTCAACGCATTCCCAAACCCGGTGTCCGCATCGATGATCACCGGCAATTCCGTCCGGTCGGCGATCAACGCCATGGTGTCAGCCATTTCAGTGACTGCCGTCAGACCGATGTCCGGTCGACCGAGACGGGTATAGGAAACAGCAGCACCGCTCAAATAAAGCGCTTCAAAGCCTGCGGCGGCCGCCAGGGAAGCCGTGAGACCGTCATAGACGCCGGGAGCGACGAGGATATTGCTTTGCTGCAGTCGGGTTTTGAGGCTCATGACAATGCCTCCAACCAAGCCAACGCATCTTTGCAGCTCATCTGACTCGTGACAGTTTCAAGCGACAAGAGCGTTGCCTGGTGTACGTCATCCTTGAATGCCGCACTTCCATCGGTCAGAAGAACCGTGTCGATATTGCGCAAATGCGCATCTCGCAAAGTCGAAGCAACGCCTCCGTTGGTAACAATACCGCCGACAATAAGGTTATCGATACCGACAGCTCGCATGATGTACTCAAGCCTGGTTTGATAAAATGCCGAGTAAGCCACCTTCTCCACGACGAAATCCGCTGGGAAGAGCTCGTCTACTAAGGTGTTGCCAAAACTGCCCGGCGCAAAATCTGCTTTGCCGAGGAAAGGACGCAGTTTCTTCAAGTGAGGCGCGATGAGCGGTTCGCCGTGCGCATCAGGCACAAGAGTGAACTGCGCCGAGATATAGTGCCCTCCACGCGCGCGCAATGCTTTGACCAGTGGGGCAATACGCGCCGGAAGCGCGGCGATGGCGTCCGCTCGTTGACCGGCACGACCATAAGCGCCTTCCGGATGAAGAAAGTCGTTCTGCAGATCAATCGTCAGGATTGCCGTTCTGACCGGATCCCAGTTTGTCGGCTCATTCACGATTGGGACTCCGTAGGTTCGATAATGGTGTTTCCAAATGCATCGACGCGGGCCTGAAGGTTTGGCTCAACCAAAACTGTTGTGTCGGGCTGCTCCAAAATGGCTGGTCCATGGACCACGGCACCAACGGGAAGCGCAAGTCGGTCGTAAATCTGCGTATCATGCCACGCGTCGTCAAAGTGAACTTGCCGGCTGCTTTTGGGAGAAACGGTCCCTTCAGCTGGCGGAGCAAGCGTTTTCAGGTCGAACTTGGGGCGCTTGCCTGTGATTGAGCTGCGCAGGTTGAGAATCCGGCGAATACCGTTCTTCAACAATCTTCCGAAAGTGGCTGCATAAGCGCGATCGAAAGCTGACTCAATTTCAAGCCGCGTTGGCGGCGTGATTACCCCGTTTTTGACTTGAACGTCCAGCGGCACAGAGACCGTGTGTGTTTGGCCGACATAAGCCATATCCAGCTCAAAGTTGAATTCTCGGGCCTCGAATTTGGTGCGTGCTGCTTCAAGCATTGCCAGTCCGCGATCGGAATGCGCCTGCATGAACTGGCCGAGCGCATCCTTGTCCAGCGCTGAAACCAGGGAGTTAATTGTCTGAACAAAGTCCTGGCGCATATCCGCAATGACGCACCCCATGGCCGACGTCACCCCCGGATACCGGGGCACAATGGCTTTGGCGATCCCGACATCGGCGAGCATTGCTCCTGCATGCAACGCCCCGCCACCGCCAAATGGCATAAATGCGAAGTGTTTCGGATCAAAACCCCGTTCGATGCTCACCAACCGGATGGCGCCCGCCATGCGCGAATTGGCGACGCGAAGAATGGCTTCGGCAGCCGCGAGTGGGTCAAGGCCAAGCGGCTTTCCGACATGTTTGTCGATGGCCTTTTCCGCCGCGTCTACATCAAGCCTGGCAAGCTTGCCGCCAATTGGATTTTGAGGGTCGATCCGCCCAAGAACGACGTTAGCATCCGTTACCGTTGGCCGCGTGTTTCCCAAGCCATAGGCGACCGGTCCAGGGTCAGAGCCTGCGCTTTCCGGCCCGATATTGAGCAACCCTCCCTTATCGACCCAGGCAATCGACCCCCCACCTGCGCCGATGGTCGTAATTTCGATCATCGGAGTGCGGACCACCATCCCGAAATCAATGGCGGTTTGCGGTGACAGCATTGATTGGCCTTGTGAGATCAGGGACACATCGAAACTGGTTCCGCCCATATCTCCCGTGATCACATTGTCAAACCCGGCTGAAGACGCAATGTAGCCAGCCGCGATCACTCCTGCAGCAGGACCCGACAGAGCGGTGCGCACCGGCAGACGGCAAGCTGTATCCACCGCCATGACCCCGCCATTGGATTGCACAATCATGAATTCGCCGTCGAAACCACCGGACTTGAGCGCACTCT
The DNA here is from genome assembly GCF_947499295.1 of uncultured Roseibium sp. Taxonomy (GTDB): domain Bacteria; phylum Pseudomonadota; class Alphaproteobacteria; order Rhizobiales; family Stappiaceae; genus Roseibium. The sequence continues at coordinate 61,502 of NZ_CANMNP010000015.1, read as the reverse complement.
CCAGGCGATCCAGATACCCGGAAACTTCGGGCTGAAGATAGGCATTCAAGGCAGTCGTTGAAAACCGCTCGAACTCGCGGATCTCGGGTAGAATTTCCGAAGATGCCGAGACATGCGGGTTCGGCCAGATTTCGCGAACGGCGTTGACTGCGGCGGTTTCATTTTGCGGATTTGCATATGCATTGGCAAACAGGATGGCAACCGCTTCACACCCCTGTTCCTTCAGTTGCTTCGCAGCGGCTCTGACCGCATCAAGATCAACCGATGTGCGAATTGAACCGTCGGCCAGCGTCCTTTCCGGCACTTCCAATCGGTTGCGCCGATCCACAACAGGTTCGAAATCTCCACGCAAACCCCAGGTACGGGGTCGGTCTCGGCGACGCATTTCCAGAACATCCCGGAGACCTTCGGTACATATGACCCCAGTCGTTGCGCCCTTGCGCTCGAGCAAGGCATTTGTCCCTGCCGTTGTACCGTGAACCACGACAGATATCCCGGCAAGGTCTGTAACCTGACGGGCGATACCGTCAAGAAAACCACCAGACTGATCCGGACGCGTTGTCGGCACCTTGGCGACAGATGCACTGCCATCCGTTTCGTTCAAGACGAAAACGTCTGTAAAGGTCCCGCCAACATCGACGCCTATCATGCGTGCACTCATAGGGAGATCTCCCGCCAGGCAACTCCGTAGACGCGGTCGGCTGCTTCTGCATTTACAAGGCCACGGGCAACATCGCGGGCGACATTTTCCGCAGCGCGCTCCGAGGCATTTCCGTAACCCCCACCGCCCGGGGTTTCCAGGCGAACGCCCTGGCCCTGGCGCAATTTGATGCCACGCATCTTGGATGCCAAAGGCGGTGTGTCCCAAACCTTATCCTGCTCGAAGGAAAACCTATTCAATGCTGCGTCTTGGCCATCGGCTATTCCTTTGGGTGCAAAACGTCCCCTTTCGCCAAACAGGAAAGCCTCTGCGCCGTTTTCTTCCAGGACTTCGATCTCATAGACAGCCCCCATACCACCTCTGTGTTTGCCAGCCCCGGAGCTGTCCGGTCGCAGTGCCCACTTTCGAAACATCACCGGGTAAGCGGCTTCAAGGATTTCCATCGGTGGGATGGTCGCGGTCGAAATTGGTGCATTGCCATGATTGAGACCATCACCCTCCGGCGACCCGCCATGTCCCCCTCCGTAAAAGCTGAACATGACCCAAGGCTGTCCATTGCTTCTCTTTCCGGCGATCGACAGGGCATTGATAGTGCCATAGGCATTAGCGACAACACGGTCCGGCGCAGCCTTTGCAAAGGCCGAGAAAATGACATCAATCATTCTCAGAATTGTTTCGGTATATCCACCCGTCGGGCTGGGGAACTCGGCTGAAAGCAGCGACCCTTCTGGAACGATCACGTCGATGGGCCGCATCACCCCTGCGTTTGCCGGCAGTTCTGGAAAAATATGCTTGATCGCGACATAGGCAGTCGCAACAGTGGTTGGCAACGCAATGTTCACCGGTCCCGCGCACTTGTCCGCTGAACCAGTGAAATCGAGCGTCATTCTGTCGTCGCTGATCTGAAGCGCAACACGAATAGCCAGCGGCTCATCCGTAATGCCATCATTGTCGAGATAGTCTTCAGCTTCCCAGCACCCGTTTGGTAACTCCTTCAATTCAGACCGCATGAGCGCTTCTGCGCGATGACCCAGGGCATCAAGCGCCGAACCAACTGTCTCGGCACCATATTCTTCCATCAGTTCATCCATGCGTTTAATGCCGAGATCAAGCGCACTGAGCTGGCCGTTCAAATCGCCCATTGCGGATTGAGGTAGGCGGGTATTGCGAAGAAGGATGTCTATGATGTCCTGGTTGACGACACCAGCACGAGCAAACCGAACCGGAGGAAGCACGAAGGCTTCTTGAAATACCTCGGTGGCCGCAGGGTTGTAGTTGCCTGGCACGGCACCTCCGACGTCATGCCAGTGGCCGACCGAAGCTAGATAACAAAACAACTCACCGTCCCGGAAATACGGCCGGACGAGACGCATATCAGACAGATGTGTTCCACCGATATGCGCATCATTGAAGATGAAAATGTCCCCGTCCTGCAAGTCCCCCTCATCGGCCGCTTTTTCGATGACCGCCTTGACTGCGAAGGACATCACACCAACAAAAATCGGCAAACCCGACTTTCCTTGAACCAATGTGTCGCCAGTGACGGAATGGTAGAGGCCATGACTTGCATCATGTGCCTCGGCAATAATCGGGTTGAAAGCCGCTCTGAACAGCGTTGCGTCCATTTCGTCAGCAATCTGTTCCATGCGCCCAGCCAGAACCGACAAGGTGATGGGGTCAATCTCACTCATAAACCTGCCTTCACTTCAGCAATGTCATTCCAAACGTCCTGGCGGTAGATTTTGCCATCCACCAGCTCGAACCGATCAATAAAACGAATGCTTTCAAACGACGTTCCGCCGAGCCATTCCCCAGAGAGCGTCCCGTGGCAATAGACCAGGACTTCAGGTCCGGAACTCTGCATTACATCGAAGCCCAGATAAGTTTTTTTGACAAAACGGTAGCGTTGCTTTGCCCACTCTATCAGCGCTTCAAGGTCAAACATCGGCTGAGCACCAGGGAAATACATGGCAAATTGTTCTGCCAGAAACGCCCTGGCGGTTTCAATTTCACGGGCTTCCATTGCTTGAAGGAACGCTCTCACTATCTCCCCCGCATCACCAAGTGCAGGCGCACCCTTTCGATGTTTGCCGCCACGTGAATAGTTCGCAGGGGTCAATTCGTGGATCATAACGGTGATGGCATCGGGATTGGCTGGAACAACGAGCCGAACAGCGTCGGTCAATGCCTCGTGCAACCGACGCTTTTCGTCAGGACCGTAACCTTCCAGGACATGCAGCTCGACAATTGGCATACTGCCTCCGCAACTAATTTGTACTATCTATAATACAGATTTTTTTCTCTTGTTAATACAGAAAATTTCTCTCCGAACGTACAGAAGCTTGATCTTTTTAAAACCAGCTGTCACATTAAATGCGTTGCAAGGAGGACTTTAGGGCGTGAACAAACCTGAAAAATCGCTGCTTCCCGACGGAGCCAAAGCGCGTCAGGTCTATTTGTCGCTGCGCGATCAAATCGCGGACGGCCGCCTTGAAGATGGCGAAAACCTGCCCCCTGAGCAAAAGCTAGCCCAGATTTATGCCGTTTCACGGGTAACAATTCGAAGAGCACTTGATGCATTGGCCGCAGCCGAACTGATCGTCCGGCGCGCTGGTAGCGGAACGACGGTCAGCACATCCGGCAAATCGGGAAAACCGATGGCCATGAACCTGGCAACGTTGATGCCCCAGCTCGTCGAAATGGGACAATCTACAACGGCGCGTTTGTTGTCTTTTTCGTATGGCGCCGCACCAGAATTCGTTGCCACTGCTCTCAGACTGGATCCGAAGGAACAGGTTCAAATTGCAACTCGTGTGCGGAGCGCTGATGAAATACCCTTCTCACACCTGACTACCTATGTACCGGCCGCAATTGCAAGCAACTATTCTGAAAACGATCTCGCAACAACGCCCCTCTTCAAACTTCTTGAGCTAAGCGGTGTCCATATCAAGGATGCACACCAATCTGTTTCCGCAACTTTGGCCGGGCCTGAAGTCGCCGAAGCGCTGGGCATAGCAGTTGGGTCTGCTTTGCTTTCGCTTCGACGCGTCGTGCGCGATGTAAATGACAATGGAGTTGAATTTCTTTCAGGTCTTTATCGCCCTGATATGTTTCGGCTTGAAATGCCTCTCACGCGTGTCGGAGAGGAAAGTGCGCGCCATTGGGAGCCGGCAATCGGCAAACCTTCCGGTGAGCAGCCATGACATCTGGGCGCACGCTTCTCGACAAGCTTTGGGCCGCGCATGAAATCGTGCTGCGAGATGACGGTGCTTCGCTCCTGTGGGTCGACCGTCACCTGGTTCACGAAGGATCTCATCATGCCTTTGGCAAGCTTGCGGATCGCGAGATTGCCGTCGCCGAACCGGATCTGACATTTGCTGTTGTAGATCACTATGCGCCTACACGTCATCGCGAACGGATTTCGAACCCTCAGATCCGCTACATGATTGAGACTCTGAGGAAAAACGCAAGCAAACACCATTTGAAACTGTTCGACCTTGATGATCCGCGTCAAGGCATCGTGCACGTTGTTGGGCCTGAACAGGGTCTGACACTGCCTGGCCTTCTGATCAATTGCGGAGATAGCCATACGTCCACGCATGGAGCATTCGGTGCACTTGCCTTCGGCATCGGCGCCACCGAAGTCGCCCACGTGCTTGCAACGCAAACGATCTGGCAAAAGAAACCGGCTGTCATGCGCATATGGATTGATGGTCAGCTCGGTCCAGGTGTCAGCGCAAAAGACATAGCTCTGAACTGGATTGCTGCTCTTGGTGCCGACGGAGCACGTGGTCACGCGATCGAATATGGCGGCAGCGCCATCCGAAATCTGACGATGGAAGGCCGCATGACCTTGTGCAACCTCTCCATTGAAGGGGGCGCGCGCTTTGGTTTGATCGCACCAGACCGGACAACATTCGACTACTTGAAAGGACGGCCTTTCGCCCCGACAGGTTCACAATGGGAAGCTGCCGTGGAAGCCTGGACCGGGCTCCGCACCGATGACGACGCCCGTTTTGACCAAGAAGTTCGGTTGAACGGCAGTGACATAGCACCAACGGTCACCTGGGGCACCAGCCCCGAGCAGGCTATTCCGGTGACCGCGGCAATACCGGATCCGAAGTTACTTGTTAACGGCAAGGCAAGGTCGGTCGAGGATGCGCTTGAATACATGAAACTGCCCGCAGGCCGCCCGATCGAAGGCACGCCGATTGATCAGGTATTTGTTGGCTCTTGCACCAATGGACGAATTGAGGATCTGCGCGTTGCCGCTGCTGTCCTCGCAGGTCGAAAAGCCAAGGTCCCGGGGCTCGTTTCTCCAGGATCAGCACAGGTCAAAACACAAGCGGAACAGGAAGGCCTGGACAAGGTTTTCATCGACGCCGGGCTTGAATGGGCTTCACCTGGATGTTCGATGTGTGTCGGTATGAACGGAGACCTTGTCCAACCTGGCAAAAGGTGTGCCTCGTCCACCAATCGCAATTTTCGAGGCCGTCAGGGACCAGGTTCACTGACACACCTGATGTCGCCTGCAATGGTGGCCGCCGCAGCGGTAACAGGAGAAATCACCGACGTTCGACCACTTTTGAAAGGGCGGTTGGCATGACTTTTGGGTGGACACAACATGAAGGCCACGCGATTGCTTTGCCAGCTCACAATGTGGATACGGACCAGTTGATCCCATCCAGGTTCATGTCAACGCCTCGCGATGAGGGCTATGGAAAGTTCCTGCTGCATGATCTTCGCCGGGATGCCGATGGGAACGAACACAAGCACTTCCCGCTGAACCGTTTTCGAAACGCCAGCATACTTGTCACCGGACGCAATTTTGGCAGCGGATCCTCCCGCGAGGCTGCGGTTTACGCCTTGGTTGATGCCGGCATCAGGGCGGTACTAGCCCCGAGTTTTGGTGACATATTCTCCAGCAATGCAATCAACAACGGGATGCTTCCCGCGCAAATATCTCCAGAAGACCACATCACCTTACTCAGCTTACTGGATGATACTTCAATGCTCGCACAGATTTGTCTGGAGAAAAATCACATCAGCATTGGTGATTGCTCAATAGCTTTTGAACTCGACCCGACATGGCGGACAAAACTGATCAATGGCTGGGATGACATCGATCTGACCATGCAGCACGGTGAAGACATCAAAAACCACAAGAAAAATCTGGAGCAATCGGCGCCATGGGCCCTTCCCGCGGCAAATCGACAACGATCTTGATCCAACCAGAATCTTAAGCATCAGGGCATTGCCCGAGAACCAGAGGGATAAGGCATAAAGCCGCCCCTAAAGTGGAGTGAGACTATGAAAAGACTAATACTTGCCGGTCTTGTCGCCGGCTCGGCTCTGTTCTCTGCCTCAGCACTGGCGGAAGACAAAATCACGGCAGTACACGCATTTCCAGAAACGTTGATCTACACCAAAAGCTTCCTGTCCTTCGTCGACAAAGTGAACGAAGCCGGAAAGGGTGTGGTGCAAATTGAAGTCCGTGGGGGCCCAGAGGCCATCGGTATGTTCCAGCAGCCTGACGCGGTTCGCGACGGCATTGTCGACATGGTCTATACGCCTGGTTCGTTTTATGGCGGCGCACTTCCCGAAAAAGATGCCATGGTCGCGTCCAACCTGACCGCAGTCGAGACCCGTGAAAACGGCGGTATTGAGCTTATCGATCAGATCCACCAGGAAAAGATGGGACTCAAGTATCTGGGCTGGTTCGACAGCGGGGTCTGCTACAATCTTTGGACACGCGACGAACCAACCTTTGACAAGGACGGCAACCTTGAGGTTGAAGGCCTGAAGCTTCGCGGCAACAACGTCTACAATGCGTTCTTTACCAACTACCTTGGCGCTCAGGTTATCGATCTGCCAACTGGTGAAGTCTATTCCGCCCTTCAACGCGGCGTTGTCGATGCGACCGGGTGGACCCAGATCGGTCTCATCGATCTGAAATGGAATGAATTCTTGAACTATCGCATCGAGCCTTGCTTCTTCTCCACAGACCTTGGCGTCATCGTCAATCTTGAGAAGTGGAACTCCCTTTCCGACGAGTCAAAGAAGATCCTTCAGGACGTCGCCATCCAGCACGAAAAGGATAGCGTTGAAGCCCTTCGTGCCAAACGCGACGAAGACTTTGCTGCGCTCGACGCTGCGGGCATGACAGCCATCTCCCTGGAAGGAGAAGCCAAAGCCAACTATCTCGCCGCCGCGCGCGAAAAGACCTGGGAGCGGATGAAGGGTCTCATGGCTGAACAGCCTGGTGGCACCGGAAACTATGACCGGCTGATCGAACTATTCTACGATCTGAATTCAGCCAAATAAGTGAACCACAGGCCCGCTTCCCAGCGGGCCTGATCATCTGGCATCCAGGTATTGTTTATGAGCGGTTTTTTCAGGTCCTACAGGTTGTTGATCGATGCCATGGCATTTGTCGCCGGAGCGACGCTTGTTTGGCTGATGGTATCGGTCGTGATTTCGGTTCTCATGCGCAACCTTGGCCTTCAACCATTCGCCTGGCTTTTCACGTCTTCCGAATATGGGCTGCTCTATATGACCATGCTCGGTGCACCCTGGCTGGTGCGTGAAAAGGGGCATGTTCACATTGAACTCGTGACTTCCATCTTGCCTGAGAATGCCCGTCGTATCGTCAGCCGTCTGGTCGCGTTCGCCTGTGTGGTTGTTTGCGTTATTCTTGCCTGGAAAGGGCTGGAACTGTTTTTGAAAAACATTGAACGCGGCGACTACGACACCCGTGCCTACTACTATCCACGCTGGCTGCTGACAGTCGCATTCCCAGTAAGCTTCGGACTTATGGCAATTGAATTTTCCCGCTTTGTCACAGGCTCTGATCTCATGCACACCGGCGAAGCGGGGATCCACGAATAATGGAATGGTACGAAGCACTGGCCCTGTTGATTGGGGTAATCGTATTTCTCATGGCCATGGGTATGCCAGTAGCGTTGGCGTTTCTTGCTGCGAACATCATTGGCGCGTGGGTATTCATGGGTGGTGAACGCGGTATTGGACAGCTGCTCAACAATGGCCTCGGCTCGCTGACGAAGTTTGCCCTCGTTCCAATTCCTTTGTTTCTGCTGATGGGAGAGATCTTTTTTCATACAGGTCTTGGCGGGCGGATGTTCAATGCGATCGACAGGTTGCTGGGCCGCCTGTCCGGCCGGCTAAGCTATGTCACAGTCCTGGGAGGGACAGCTTTCTCGACATTGTCGGGATCATCGATGGGCTCCACTGCTCTGCTCGGCTCACTCATGGTGCCGGAGATGAACAGGCGCGGATACAAGCCTCACATGAGCATCGGTCCGATCCTTGGCACCGGTGGACTTGCAATTATCATCCCGCCCTCCGCACTCGCTGTCCTGCTGGCCACGCTGGCGCAAATTGATGTCGGGGCATTGCTGATCGCCGGGGTCATTCCTGGTTTGATTCTGGCGGTTTTCTATATCGGGACGATCTGGCTTCAAACGCGACTGGATCCGAATGCAGCCCCCGCGTACGACGTTGAACCCTTGTCTTTCATAAGCAAGGTCACCCTGCTGCTGCGCGAAGTCGTCCCGATGGTGGGCGTTATGGTCATCATCATCATCTTGATGATCAACGGGTTCGTGACCCCTTCCGAAGCGGCTGCCTTCGGCGCTCTCGGTGTGATCATCCTTGCCGCAGTGTTCAGGTGCCTCACATGGGACGCGATGCGTAAGTCCGTTACGGGTGCCTTGAAGGTCACGCTGATGGCTTACCTTATCGTTTTCGGGTCTGCGACATTCAGCCAGCTTCTTGCTTTTTCCGGAGCATCGCGCGGTCTGGTGAATTGGGCAATTTCCTTTGAGTTGGCACCGATTGCCATGCTGATGGTCATGTTTGCTGTGTTGCTGCTACTGGGCATGTTCATGGAACAGATTTCCATCATGCTTTTGACTGTCCCGATCTTCTTTCCTCTGGCCATGAACCTTGGCTTTGATCCGATATGGTTTGGCCTGATCATGTTGCTGGCGCTTGAGATCAGCTTTACGACACCTCCCTTCGGGCTATTGCTGTTTGTCATGAAAGGTGTTGCGCCGCCTGGAACGACCATGCGCACGATTTATACATCCGCCTTCCCGTTTATCGGTTGCTCACTTTTGCTCGTGGTTCTTCTCGTCGCGTTTCCCGAGCTCGCACTTTGGCTTCCCGGCCTCTAGAAGTGCACCAACGAAGTCTGGTTTTGATAGCAGAGCCAGCTGATCTATTTATGGAGCGAGGCTTTCAGTTTCCAAAGGTCCAGCGTGAAACACGGGCAACACATGAATGGAGTTGGCACTACAGGCGTTGGGTTCCTGATTGCCGTTTATATGAGTGTTTGCTCGTCCGTCTCTGCACAAACTACAGAACGAGAACAGCTCAGGCCCGTCGACTGGGTTCGACAAGCTGTTGCGAAAGTCTGCGGCAAACCGCAGCTGAGCGGGTTGGAAATTCAGGAAATTGTACCGCAAAGCTGGCTGTTGAACGAAAAACGACAGCCGAACAGCCATTCCCCAGTGCGAATAACGATCCGTTTGGCTTTACCAGAAGGCGATGAGCTTAAACTGGAGTCTCGCCTGATAAACGGTCTGACCCGACAGTTTCGCGCCAGCTACTCCAAAGCAGATGGTGTTAAGTTACAGCCGCGCCTACTGGCAATTGCTGACGGCAATTGCGTCATTCAATCAGGACGCGCAATTCGTCACGGTGCTAACCCATGGATCTTTCTCGATCAGCTGGACGGCGATCTGGAAACACTGAGATGGAGTGAAACGCTCCAGGCTCCCTGGCCTTCAGGGTCTGATCCAGGCGGAGTTCGGGTTGCCCTTGTCGATTCAGGACTGGCCTATGACCTGCCCCTGTTTCGCGACCGACTTGCGCGCGATTTGAACGGTGTTCCCATTGGTTACGACTTTTGGGACCTGGACCCCTGGCCTTACGACGGGGACACCTCCAGGGGTGCATTCTTGCCCATCCGCCACGGAACAGCCGTTGCCTCGATCCTGGCGCAAGAAGCACCTTTTGCAGCGCTCGTGCCTTATCGGTATCCAAGGCCGGATATGAACCGTATGGCTGATATCGTGCAAAGAGCTGCAAATGACCAAATCAGAATTCTGGCCATGCCCCTCGGGAGCAACAATCCGGACGACTGGAACGGCTTTGCCAACGCGTTGAAAGACCAGAACATTCTCGCCATCGTATCGGCTGGAAACAATGGGAGAAACATCGATCAAGCGCCGGTCTATCCAGCAGCACTTCCGCTTGAGAACATCATAACCGTCACGTCAGCTGACAACTTTGGTAGGTTGGCGTCAGGTTCAAACTGGGGCCGCAACACTGTCGATATAATGCTTCCCGCCGAGAACCTGACGGTAACAGACTTTCGCGGTGCTTCCGGTGTTTCATCCGGGTCGAGCTATGCCGTTCCAAGACTTGCTGCTCTGGCCGCAAGACTGCTTCGAAAAGATCCAGAATTATCGGCCAAAGACCTAAAGGCCCGCATAATGGCACTTGCAACGCCTTCGCCCTTCGAAACCCGCGACGCTGTCTCCGCCGGGTGGATACCTGACCCCACCCTTGATTAAAGTCAGCGGCGCTGCGGCGCCGGCGGAGCATTGTCAATAAACCGCCGCGCAGCCTGTGCCTGCCTAGGGTCAGCCTTCAACAACGCCTGATAGCCTTCCTCGGCCAGTTCCGGTTCATTGCCCCAGACCCCTGACTGAATGGAAAACCTTAGAGCCTGAGGATCATCGGGGGCCAATTCCATCAAACGCCGCGCATGTTCAGTCATGTCTTCAAAACGTCCTGCCAATTGCAGCGATACCAGGAGTGACATTCTGGAATTTATCGAATTCGGCACTTGTTCGGCGGCTTCGCCATGAAGGCGTATTGCTTGCTCAAAAGCGCCGGATTGCGCGAGGATCCGGCCGGCTTTCAACATTTGTCCGTGGTTGGTGGAGTTTGAACAGGTGTCTGCTACGGCCGTCAGAACAACGTCTTGGACAGTTTGAGCGACTGCATTTTCCATCGCTTCTTCGCACGCTACAAAGTCGGCACCAAGGCTTTCTGTCAATCGGATCGCGTCTCTGTCGTCCCTGAGAGCCAAGAGTTTATGAACATCTGCCAGTGGTATGGCTTCAAAGCGTCCGTCTCCTCCGCCCACGGCGATACCAGCCAAAGCACCGGTTGCGGTGACGAGAGCACCGCCGCTTACACCTGGCTGCATATGAGCGCGAACATGAAGCCGGCCCAGTTTCGCGTTTTCCTCAGGCCTCGCGATGAGATCACCAGGTTCGAAAACCCGCACTTCCTTTCGGGCAATATCGGCACCGACCACCAAGTACTGGCTTGTGGTTTCGGCTTGAACGTCGAGATTTGGAATGACACCCGTATCCGGAAGGTTCTCCACTTCAAGAAGAACGAGATCACCTTCATATGCAGAAGGTACAAGCTGGGCATTCAGTGGGCCATTTGGCGTGTGAACGATTGCCTCGGTTTGATCTCCTACCACGTGCCGGTTGGTCACCAGCAGATCTTCAGCGATGCGTGTGGCGCTGCCGACCGGGTCAAAGCTTGAGATCGGAAATACTGCTTGTCTCAACTTGCAAACATCCGAAGGATGCGGACAGTCAACGTCGTGTGAAGGCTCTGTATCAACGTTGGAAACCTTAGGCGGGTCTGGGGTCTCAAACGAAAGTGTCGCGACATGGTCATCGTCGCCCCGGCGATACCGTACCTGGACCTTTCGTTGCACTTTGGGAATTAAAGCAACAGCTGTCTTCGCATCGTGAGGTGTCCGGACCCTGCGATTGCCAATTTCCAGGATTAAATCGCCGACCTCTATCCCGGCCAGTTTGGCAGCTCCATCCGATCGAACAATACGAACGACAGGTGCGGCAACCAACGCAGCAGCGGTGCGGTCCGTTCTTGCAAGCTGCCAGCCAGCATCCTGAAACCCAACCTGACCCGTATCAATCAAAGCTTCTGCAACACGCAACAAAAGCTCTGTCGAAATGGCAAAGTTCATACCGATGTTCGTGTCGGAACCTGAAGCGAAAATCGCTGACATCATTCCGACCAACCTGCCGTCGGTGTCAACAAGCGCGCCACCAGAAGAGCCTGGATTTGCAGTCGCGTCCGTTTGCACAAAGTCTTCGATTTCGTTGAAACCAGCATTGCTGATACCCTTGGCGGAGACAACGCCGCATGTGAACGACAGTCCCAGACCGAAGGCGTTACCAATCGCGCAAACCGGTTGAACCAAGTTAGGTGGCGGCGCGGTTGCAATTGGCTGCAGCTTCTCTTCAACTTTCAAAAGCGCAATGTCAGTGGAAGCATCATGCGCCATAAGCCGTGCAGGGATTATGCGACCGTCGTGCAATCGGACATCGATGCGCCGGGCCGGTTCCACGACATGCCAGGCCGTTGCAATCACACCCTCACGCAGAACCACCCCACTGCCTTCAGGCGCTTGGCCAGGTCGTGCACCCTGCCCGCCCTGGTCGTGTCCAGGCCACACGGGCAACACCGAGACAACATGTTCGAGCGCTTTGTCAGGTGATGCCTTCACCTGCCCGGCAATGAGGCCGGCAAAGCACAGAACCAAAATGTAAACAGCATGAGAAAGACAGCGTGGCATCAGCATGCTCCGGAGCAGTGTCTGCGTGGCGGAAATACCCCGCACGATTGCGAGGGAACAACCTTAGCACCTTGTGCGCAAGACCCAATCCGTCGCGACACGTGCAATCCAATATAGCTATATGCCTTTCAAGCCGTGCGCCTGCCGGTCGCGATTGTCCCTATCTAACTGCCTTCTTGCACCATTTTGATGGCCCCGCATGGGCATTCAAAGGCGCACATACCGCAACCCTTGCAATAGTCGTAGTTAAATTCGAACCGATTGCCTGGCCCGAGTTTCACGACCGCGTTGTCGGGACAGATGCCGTAGCAATTGTCACACTCGAAACAATTGCCACAAGACAGACACCGCCGCGCCTCGTAAAGCGCATTGTCTTCGGTCAGACCTTTCAGTACTTCCTCAAAGCCGGTTTGCCTGCGTACAGGATCAAGCTGCTCCTGCTTGCTTTGCGGCGCATCGTCATAATACCAGGGATTGATGTTCTCAAATCCGGCGAGCTCAGCCTTCAAAGGGGGTTGGTAGGTCTTTCCGCCAAGCCAGGCATCGATATTGCGGGCAGCTTTTTTTCCGTGTCCCACACCAACCGTTACGGTCCGTTCGGCCGGCACCATGTCACCGCCTGCAAAGAGACCTGCTCGACCCGTCATCATCTGGGCATTGACCGTTACAACGCCATCTCTGGCGATCTCAACACCCTCAACTCTCTCCAGAAAGCTAGTATCGACATCCTGGCCGAGCGCCAAAATGAGAGTGTCGGCTTCGATGGTTTCAAATTCACCTGTCGGTTGGGGACGGCCGTTTTCGTCAATCTCCATCTTTTCGACAGTAACGCTGGTGCCATCAACCTCTTTGATCGTTCGCAACCAGTGCATCAGAACGCCTTCGTCCTCGGCCTCCGTGGCCTCAAAGTCATGCGCGGGCATTTCCTTGCGAGAACGCCTGTAAACAATCATGCTTTCGTCAACACCAAGTCGCTTGGCAGTTCGAGCGACATCCATCGCAGTGTTACCGCCACCATAGACGATCACGCGTCGCCCAAGTTTCGGGGGCTCGCCACCCGTCTCCATTTCCTTCAAAACGCTGACCGCATCCAGGATCTTTCCGGCTGCGTGTGCGGGAATATCAATTCGTTTTGCCAGATGCGCACCGACGGCCACGAATACCGCATCAAAGCCCTCGTTCTCGAAGGCCGCTTCGATGTCTTCCACCTTTTTGTTGAGCTCCAATTGGACGCCGGTATTCAGAATTCGCTGGATCTCATAATCCAAATCATCTCGTGGCAAGCGATATTTGGGAATTCCGAACCGCATCATGCCACCCGCCATCGGACCAGCCTCACGGATCGTCACGTCATGGCCGAAACGACGCAGATGATAAGCTGCACTCAACCCGCTCGGTCCCGCGCCAACGACAAGAACCTTCTTTCCTGTATCCGGCGCCGAAAACCTGGGCATCCACCCCTTTTCAAAGGCCATGCGACCGAGAAATCTCTCTATGGCGTGAATTGCAACGGGTTCGTCCAGCTGCCCGCGGTTACAGGCCGTTTCGCAGGTGTGGTAGCAGACCCGTCCCATAACACCAGGCATGGGGTTGTCTTCCATGATCACCTGAAAGGCTCGCTCATAATCGCCTTCTTCGGCATGAAACAACCACTTTTGAATATTCTCGCCTGCCGGGCATGTGTGATTGCACGGCGGAAGCCGATCCAGATAGACGGGGCGTTCGGTTCGCCAGGAGCCTGTCTTGTTGGCCAGGCTGGTGCTCGGATCAAGTGTTATGGCAAATGGCAAATCGTGTGTCATGGCGCCGTCCTTTCCCCCAACAGATTGAAACGGTCGATGTTTGCGTCAGCCATTCGCTGTATTGCGGCTATTCGGTCAACATCTTCATGGTCTTTCTTAAACAGATGCGCGAACCGTTTCTGAAGTTTCAGGTAGTCTTCGACCGGGACCTTTTTGCGGATCTTTTGCGTTCTAACGACAGCCCCGTTTTCTGCCTCGATAAGCGGAAACAAACCGCTCTCAACGGCAAGTCTCGCAAGCAATATCGTATGGTTCGTCGCAGATCCCCAACCGAGCGGGCATGTCACAAGCACATGGATGTATCGCGACCCGGACATATTCATGGCACGTGTCACCTTGGTTTCAAGGTCGTGCAGATCTGCAACTGTAGCGGTCGCCACATAGGGAATGTTGTGTGCCATCGCGATCAAGGGCAAATTCTTGCCTGTGCCGAACACATTGCCCGGAGCATCCCCGACGGCGGGCGTCGTTGCCGTTCGTGCCGTTGGCGGCGTCGCCGACGATCGCTGTACTCCGGTGTTCATGTAGGCCTGATTGTCGTAACAAATGTAGAGCACATCATCATTTCGCTCGAACATTCCCGACAGGCAGCCAAAGCCGATATCCGTCGTTCCACCGTCTCCGCCTTGCGCAATCACTTTGGTCTTGGCTCTGCCCTTCCGCCGCATGGCAGCTGAAACACCTGTTGCGACCGCAGGTGCATTGCCAAACAGGGAGTGGATCCAGGGGATCTGCCACGAGGTTTCGGGATAAGGTGTCGTGAACACTTCCAGGCATCCGGTGGCATTTACCGCTACCATATTGCCGTCGCAGGAACGCATGGCTGCATCCAGGGCAAAACGTGCGCCCAGAGCTTCGCCGCATCCCTGGCAGGCCCGGTGTCCGGACGTTATCGCGTTCGAGCGGTCGATTGAGGATTGTACGCTTCGCTTGTCCTCATCCATCAAGCGATTGCCGACGGTATGTGTCCCGGTCTGGTAGAATTTCACCCTTTGCAGGGCTGTTTCTTCGCTCATGACGCTCTACTCCGCTCTGCAGCCGGGCGATTTTGAATGGCTTTCAGTATTCCTTCAGCCGTCGGCCCGGCATGTCTCATCTCCGCGGACCGTGCAATTTCCCGGTCAATGACAGCTTGCTCCAGGCCCAGGAAAGTCACATCTGGCAGAGATCCGCTCTCGGCAGCCCGTAACACTTCAGAAATGCCTATCATGGTGATCGCCCTGCCTCCGAGCCCGGCAATGACAGTTTGCACCGGAAGTGGAACTTCTCTGAGCGCCATGCGGACGTTTGATGCGAGTACGCCACCAAGGCCGGGAGCCAGGCTCTTTTCGATCACGACGACCCGCTTAGCGCTTTGCAGCGCATTCTTCAGCTCCTCAAGCGGGAACGGGCGGAACGAACAGATTGACACCGATCCGACGCTCGAACCGGTCTCCCGTTCGGCATCGACGACCTCCTTGATGGTTCCATTGACCGACCCCATTGCCACAAAAATGGTCTCCGCGTCCTCCGCCCTATAGGAATGCAACAGGCCGCCGGACGCCCGGCCAAACACTTCCTTGAAAATGGTTCCAATCTGCGGAATGAGATCGAGCGCCTGCATTTGCTTGCGATGTGCCAGGTAGCGAACTTCCGTAAAAGCCTCCGGCCCAACCATGGCACCGATCGAATAAGGATCTGCGGGGTCAAGAACTTGCACGGGTTCGTAGGGCGGAAGGAAAGCGTCGACCTCTTTCTGGGTCGGAATATCAACGCGCTCATAGGCATGGGTCAGGATAAATCCGTCCATGCAGACCATGACCGGACAGCTGAGTTCTTCCGCCAGCCTGAAAGCCTGAATGTGCAGGTCAGCCGCTTCCTGGTTGGTTTCCGCGAAAAGCTGGATCCAGCCTGCATCCTTCATTGACATCGCGTCTGTGTGATCGTTCCAGATGTTTATCGGTGCACCGATGGCGCGGTTGCCGAGTGTCATAACGATTGGCAAACCAAGACCAGAAGCGTTGTAGACAGCTTCTGCCATGAACAATAGTCCCTGGCTGGCGGTCGCGGTATAGGCCCGCGCACCAGCTGCTGATGCGCCTATTGCGACGGAGAGCGCGGCGAATTCAGATTCAACATTTATGTATTCACAGTTTTTCAGTTCCCCGGATTTAACAAGCTCTCCGACACTTTCAACTATGTGGGTCTGTGGCGTAATCGGATAGGCGCATACAACCTCCGGGCGACAAAGCGCAACGGCCTGTGCAACAGCGGCGGATCCTTCAATCTGTTTGAGCATATCACCCTCTCCTATCCAACGGCGACGTCGTAGGCCTCGCGTGCGGCCGCGATATTGGCGGCACCAACCTGCCCTGGAAACTTTTGGGAAATTGCCTGTTCGACGGCTTCAATAGACACCTCACCGCTCATCGCTGCGAGGCTGCCTAGCAGCGCTGCGTTGGGAAGTGGTCGTCCGATATGTTTCCGGGCAATCTCGCTGGCTCCAACATCCCGAAAGTGGTTGTGCGGAAACCCGGAGGCAAAATCGTCAATTCCCAACTCTTCGAAGGATTGCTGGGAGTTAATCAAGACATAGCCTTGACCATTGAGACCCGCGAACAAGTCAACTGAGTGAATAAGTGTCGGGTCCTGTATAACGAGAGCATCAGGTTGGGATACGGGTTCGCGTGACCGTATTTCCGTGTTTGCAATTCGGCAGTAGGAAACGACAGGCGCACCCATTCGCTCCGATCCGAAGCTCGGAAACGCCTGCGCGTGCTTACCCTCATTGAATGCCGCGATGGACAGGAGTTCGGCGGCGGTAACCACGCCCTGGCCGCCCCGGCCATGAAATCGTACCTGGAACAAGACCTCTCCCCCGATTGGAACACACTGGCGACCACCGGCCGGCAGGCAACGATTGGGAGGGTACAAAGGCGAGCGACTGTCAACATTGACATGTCTCAATCGTTTCAAAGGCTGTCGCCTGAAACCCAGAATTGAATCGTGGTTTGCTGAAACGTGGTGGGTTGGAAGACAGACGAACGATCTTTTGTCACAGTCGCCTGCCTTGGGACGCCTGCGGCGGTCACTCGCCTAGAGCATGACCGGAAAGCCAGACACCGACAATCTTGAAGTCGTCGTCGAGGCATACAAAATCTGCCTGACACCCAACCTTGAGCCGTCCGAGGGGGCGGCCAACAATGTCAGCCGGGAAGCTGGTTGCCATGGAAAGCGCTGTCTCAATATCTACGCCAACGCTTTCCACGAGATAAGCAACCGAAGTTGGGAGATCGATATCGGCACCTGCCAACGTTCCGTCGGAGAGCGTTAGTCTGCCGTCTTGCCTGAAGATTTCACGCCCTCCGAGATGAAACGAGGTCACGTCGGTGCCTGTTTGAGACATGGCATCTGTTACAAGGAATATGCGGCCCGGTCCGGATTTGGCTTCAAGCGCTATTCTGATCGCTGCCGGATCAACGTGAACACCGTCGGCTATCAGCCCCGCGCTCAAGCTGCCGAGATCAAGCGCGGCACCGACGAGCCCAGGTTCACGATGTTGAAGCGGACTCATGGCATTAAACAGATGCGTCACACAGGCTGCACCAGCCTCTGCTGCTGTTGAGCACTCTTTATAAGAAGCGCCGCTATGTCCCAGACTGACGTGAATGCCAGCACCGGCCAATCGGCTAATCTGTTCGGGGCTTACGGTTTCCGGCGCGACAGTGATCATCAGAGAGGGCAATTGGCTGGCCGCATAAAGATAGAGATCCATGTCCTCATCTTCTATCGGCCTGATCAGGGAGGCGTCATGTGCCCCTTTTCTGCCCGCACAAAGATGAGGGCCTTCCAAATGCAGCCCATGGAAGCCACGAACACCTTCCGCCCACGCCTCTATTCCAAGCTTGAGAACTCTGCGTGTGACCTCAGGACTGTCAGTGATCAAGGTTGGGGTCAGCGAGGTTGTTCCGAGTTGCAGATGAGCGTGACAGATGCGCGCAATATCCTCCACACAGTCCACGTCACCCAGCATCAGCCCGCCGCCACCATTGACCTGAAGGTCCACAAACCCCGGCACCAGCGTGCTGTTGCCAAGGTCGGTTCTCACCTGGTCTGCCGGAAGCGCTCCAAGGGGCACAATGGCCTTGACGCGTCCACCTTCCACAAGAAGCGCAGCATCTTTATGAAAGTTGTCGCCGTCAAAAATTCTGCTGCAGGTGTAGGCAGATAGGCCGGTCATACTGTCTGCGTCACCTTTTTCAGATGTTTTGGCACATCCGGGTTGAACCCGCGTTGCCGCGAAAACCACTCGATAAATGCATAAAAGGAGACAATCTGAGTAAGTGCGTCAGTGATCGGATGGTCGGTCGAGACAAAGGGCAGCCTGTGAGCGCGCTCGACCAGCTTCGTGGTTGCGTAGACACTTCCGCCCTGGGCGGACATGAGATCAGCAGCCTCCGCAAGCCCGGCCTCGGCGGCATCCCTAACCCCGAGCGCCAGTATCGGATACCCGCCTTCGACAATCGAAACAGGTCCGTGCATCACTTCCGCCGACGAATAGGCTTCTGCATGCACCTGGCATGTTTCCTTGAATTTCAAGGCCGCTTCGTTGGCGATCGCGAGCCCAGGGCCACGGCCGATTACATAAAGCGAGCCTCGTTTTTCAATCGGTTCTGCAAGTTCCTGCCAATCGATACCAATTGCATCCTCAAATGCACCAGGCAACTTTGCAAGCGCGTCCAGGAGCTTTTCATCGCCTCCTATTTCAGCAAGCAGCACCAATCCGGCAACAACGGAATTCACGAAGGTTTTCGTTGCAGCAACACTGCGCTCAGGACCAGCTCCAATGTCCAGTGCCGCGCTGGAAAGTTCCGCCAGTTTGCTGTCGGCTGTATTGGTCAGACCAACTGTGAAGGCCCCCTGCTCTTTCGCGCTTTGCACCACCGACAGAATGTCCGGACTTGCACCGGACTGAGAGATAGCGATCACCAGGGCCTGATCAAGCCGTACCTTGCCACCGTAAATTGAAGACACTGACGGTCCGAGTGAAGCCATAGCAAGACCGAGATATATCTCCGAAGCGTATTTCAAAAACGTCGCGGCATGGTCTGAAGACCCGCGTGCCACACTCGCCAGAAAAACGGGAGCGCCAGCGCGTGCCGCAACAGCACGAATGTGAGCGCGACCGTCGGTCAACAGCCTGTTCGCGACTACCGGGATCTCTTCGATCTCCTGCCTCATGTGTGTCTGGGCAAAAGGGTTCATTGGTTTACTCATGAAGTCAGTCATCCGACATTTGCAGTTCGGCAATGAAATCGTAGGCATCGCCGCGATAGACAGAGCGGGTAAACTCAACAACATGTCCGGAAGCAAGGTAGGATACACGCTCGATCTTAAGTCCGGCTGAACCGACAGGAACGTTGAGAATTTCGGCATCCATCGATTCAAGATTGCGCGCCGAAATACGTTGAATGGCGCGCACAGGCTGCAGCCCTGTCGATCGCAACACTGCGTAAAGAGACGTTGAAACGCGTTCTGGATTGGGCAGAACCTTTTCCGACAGTGAGGCCCGTTCGATTGCCATTGGAGTTCCGTCAGCCTTGCGCAAACGGTCGACGCGCGCGACACGCTGGCCAGAAGTCAGACCAAGCGTAAAAATTTCCTCCGGCGAAGCAGGAAAGACCCCGCGGCGCAGCCACTCGCTGCTGGCTGTAAGACCGCGCCGCGCCATGTCTTCACTGAAGGAAGTCAAACTTGAAAGACGTTGCTCGACCTTGTGAACCTTGGGCGCGACAAAGGAACCGCTACCGCGCTTTTGAACAACGATCTGGTCTTCCACAAGACCGGCAACCGCCTTGCGCACTGTCACGCGCGACAATTCGGTAATGGAAGCGATTTCACGCTCCGAAGGCAACGGCTCGTTCTCCTTCAGCACACCATCATCAATCGCCTGTTGAATGCGGCGACGCAGCTGGAGATAGCGTGGCCCACTTGAACTGGCCATCCAGTCATCGTTTTCCAGCATGGAGATGAAGTCTGTCATGAAACGAGATGCCTTGGGCGAGAATAATAATACCTTTCAGATACCAATTTAAACTCTATCGAAACCGAAAATCAAGTGCTAAAAGGTTCTTCATTAACCTTTGGGACTGCCCTTTGAACGGAGATATGCGAGCAAGATCACGCCGATAGCCCGGAATTGATCGCCAAACGTCCGCTTAAACGACCTGAGCCCGGAACATGACGCTGCCGACCACAGAAGATCGAGACCCACTCTCCATCGGTCTTTCAAACAGATCTGACGAAGAAGTTCTATCATTGCTGCTTGAGCGGCAGATGGAAGCGTTGAGAGCTGTTGGCCCCGCGTTACCGCAGCTTGTCAACGCAGCAACGGCTCTTCAAAAGGCAGCGCAGGCCGGAAACAAGATCGGATATTCAGGAGCCGGAAGTGCAGGTCTGACCGCGCTTTCAGATTGCCTGGAACTGCCAGGAACTTTCGGCTTTCCTGCCGATCGGATGTGCATGCTATACGCCGGAGGTGTCGAAAATCTTCTTCACCTTGCAGGCACGCACGAAGATGATATTGCACTGGGCATTCGTGATTTTGACCAAAGCGGCCTGGGCGAAGGTGACGTTCTGATCGGCGTTTCTGCGAGCGGAACAACGCCTTATACGCTCGGCACCTTCAAAGCCGCCGCAAAAGCAGGCACCGTGACAATCGCAATTGTAAACAATCCCGGCACACCACTCCAAGAGCATTCAAACTTCCCGGTATTCTTGAACACACCCGTGGAAATCATTGCAGGCTCCACACGCATGGGAGCAGCAAGCGCGCAAAAGGCCGCGCTCAACATGATTTCAACTCTGGTTGCTCTCAGGCTAGGCCACGCTGTACGCGGTCATATGGTCAACCTGGTCGCCGACAATGAAAAGCTGCGGTCCCGTGCCCAAAGAATGCTTCAGGACCTGACCGGCTGCGCTGAAGAAACCGCAGCAAACGCGCTAATTCAAGCGAACGGACGCGTAAAAGTAGCAACTGTCATGATTCGCGAGGGCGTCAACGCCAACAAAGCGGAAGACATCCTGAAAAAATACGACGGCAATCTGCGCCCGCTACTCTGATCCAATTCAGCAAGACTATAGTTAGCTCTTTACCTTTCAGGCTGTCTGTTCCGCATGTGCGTACAGTCACGTTTCAGCTATTCTTTGACAAATTGCCGCGATTCATACCGGCTCAGCCAAACTGCCATAATCGTTAAAAAAATCAGGCCAATTATTTTTTTGGTTTACTAACTCCGCAATTGGTTGCATATTGGTATTATAAATGGACGCAAACAAATAGATCCAGAGGCGTAATCACAGGCGATGATCACCTGTTTCGATATTGGGGGTTCCTTCATCCGGCACGGAACGCTGCGTGAAGATGGATCCGTCACAGAAAACGGCCGCGTCGCGACGCCCGGCGCCGACTGGGACGCGTTTGTAGGCGCCATTAATTCGTGTGCCGGAAGTTCAGGCACTCCCATTTCGATCTCGCTTGCAGGCGCATTTGATGACCGGTCCGGAGTAGCTGACGTTGCCAACATACCCTGCCTTCACAAACGTCCCGTGTTGTCCGATCTGGAAAAAGCTCTGGGACGCCCCGTTGTTATAACAAATGACGCCAATGCTTTCGCGCTTGCGGAAGCCGTTGACGGCACCGGCAAGGGCAAATCCGTTGTGTTCGGTATTATTCTCGGCTCAGGCGTTGGCGGCGGTCTCGTCATAGATGGCAAGCTGGTGACGGGTTTTGACGGCATCGCCGGTGAATGGGGGCATGGACCGGTGCTTGACCCCAGCGCCGGTGGCCAATTGTCGGGTATCGGTCACTATGCTTGCGGCTGCGGACAAATCGGGTGCATTGACGCAATCTGTTCTGCCCGCGGGCTGGAACGGATCCACCAGTCACTTCACGGCATTACTTCTTCCAGCGAGGAAATCACCCAGGCCTGGCACCAGGAAGATGTGAAAGCTTCTTCAACCATAGGGGCTTATTCAACCCTCCTGTCCCGTGCTCTTTCAGGCCTGGTCAATACGCTTGGGCCCGACGTTATTCCGGTTAGCGGAGGACTTTCCAACGACATTGCATTGCTTGATCTGATTGATCGTAAAACGCGTGAGATCGTGTTGGCCAAATATGAGCAGGCATTGGTTTTGAAAGGCCATTTTGCGGAAAATGGTGGCCTCCAAGGTGCAGGTATCGTAGCCCGAATGTCGTTCAGGGAGTGGGCTGCATGAGATTACCCCCCTCAAGCGACACCCTCATCCTCGAGATTTGTGTCGACACCCTGGAGGGTGCCTGGACAGCTGCTGAATGCGGAGCAGGTCGCATTGAGCTTTGTGCTGCACTTGACGTCGGTGGACTGACACCATCGGCCGGGATGATGTCTGCCGCTTCAAAATTGCCTGTTGACGTTTATGCAATGATCCGGCCGCGTGCGGGCGACTTCTACTATTCGGACGCAGAAAAAGCAGTGATGCTACGCGACATCCAGATGGCCGAAAATGCGGGTCTGGAAGGAGTTGTCATTGGTGCAGTAACCGAACAGCGCGAATTGGATCGAGACTTTCTGGCTGCGGCCATCGAGAACACATCGCTTTCTGTGACCCTGCATCGCGCCTTCGATACAGTGAAAGACTATGCATCTGCGGTGGAAACCGCGATCGAACTTGGGTTTGAACGCATTCTGTCTTCCGGCCAGGCTACGACAGCAGATCTAGGCCGGGAAGCACTCGCAAGTGCCGTAAAACAAGCAGCAGGCCGAATTTCGATCATGGCAGGTTCAGGCGTTTCAGCCGCGAATGCTCAGAGCCTTCTGGCGCACGCAGGCGTCCATGAACTCCACGCATCCTGTGGCTCCTATGTTGATGCCCCTTCGCCCGATGCCCTTGAAAGCAAACTCGGCTTTATTGGTGAAACCGGCGTCAGATCAACAGATGCAAAGCTCGTGCGAGCATTGAGGGATGCTATGGACAAATATTTGGAGGCCGCAGCATGAAGACCGGTTACCTCGGCCTCGGCGCCCGAATTGCAAATGTCAGCAATTGCCTTCAGGGTGTTTCAACGGACCTGGAACCTGCAGTCTATGTGGACTCGACACCTGCCGGTCTGAAACATGTTGAACAGAAATCCGGGCAACGCCTGAGAAGCTATTCAGATCCAATTGATATGCTGGCAAAGGAAAACCTTGATCTCCTGATGATCGGTTCTCCAAACTTCATGCATCTTGATCACCTCCGGGCCGCTCTCCAATCCGACGTTCCTTATATTTTCTGCGAGAAACCTGTTGTCGTCAGCGAAGAGGAAACCTTTGAGCTGCTGTCTTTGATGAAAGCAAATGACGGAGCGAAAAGAGTACTCGTCGGATTGGTCTTGCGTTATTCGCCGCTCTACACCGAGTTAAGGCGCAGCCTGGACAACGGGCAGATCGGCAAAGTCGTTTCAATCGAGGCTGCAGAGCATATCGGTCCCTATCATGGCTCCTTCTTTATGCGGGACTGGCGCCGCTACGAGAAAAATTCCGGTGGCTTCATGCTTGAGAAATGCTGCCATGATCTCGACCTCTATCAGGGCGTTGTCGGTTGCCGTCCAAGATATGTTTCCAGTTTCGGTGGCCGGAAAAGCTTCGTTCCGGAGAACCGTCCCGAACAGGATCATAGCTTCCCGGCCCCTGAAATCTCGGGGCGTGTCGACCCATTCACGCCGCGATGGGGTGGCGGAAACGCAGATTTCGATTCAGATGGTGACATCATCGACTACCAGACCGCGCTGATTGAATATGAGGACGGCGCGAACCTTTGTTTTCACACGAACATTTATGTGCCCGATGAATTCCGGCGTTTTGCGATCATGGGCACAAAGGGCATGGCCGAAGGTGACTTCATCCGGAACTATTTCCGTGTGCACGATGCACTGACTTCGAAGCGACTTGTCGACAAACCACAGCTCGCTGAAGCGCGTGACGGTCACTACGGCGCTGACGAAGCGATGGCCAAGGATCTCGTTCACTACTTCAAAAACGGCGGCGGGTTGCCGGTCGGTGTTCTCGATGCGCTTGAAGCAGGGCTGACTGCAATCAAACTCGATGAAGCGCGTCATGCCCGCTCCGTTATCGACTTGAAAGATACCTGGGACCAATTTGACAGCTATGGGTTGGCTTAGAGGGGACAATGGCGTTCAACACTCGAAAAACTGACTATTTCCCGTACCTATTGCTGATACCGGCAACAGTTGTGACGTTGATCGTAGTCGCATGGCCTCTGGTGGAGACTATCCGTCTATCCTTCACAGATGCCTCGCTGCGCCCCGTCGAAAACTATGTTGGCTTTGCCAATTACGAAAAGATGTTCTCCCGGCGATTTCCGGAAGTAATAGCACGAACATTCTATTGGATGGCGCTGTCAGTCATTTTCAAAATTGTCGTCGGAACGCTCGGTGCGGTGCTGCTAAACGCAGCTATTCCCGGCAAAACTCTTATGCGCGTATTGGTGATGCCGCCCTGGATCATCCCGATCCCAATTGGCGTCTTCATCTGGGGTTGGATGTACAATGGGCAGTTCGGAATGATTTCCGGCATTGGTCAATCCATTGGACTGCTTGAAGGGCCGTTCGAATTCCTGGCCTTCAAGTCTTCTGCCTTCTTTTCGACCATTGTCACGGATGTCTGGATCGGAACTCCTCTTGTAACAGTCTATCTGCTGGCGGCAATGCAGGCCATTTCGCCTGACCTGCATGAGGCGGCCTGGGTCGACGGTGCTTCCAGGTTCTATCGTTTTCGCCGGATAACCCTGCCGCTCATCATGCCGGCCATCGCGACGATGTCGCTGTTGTCCGCCATCTGGACTTTCAACTCCTTCGACATCATCTGGATTCTGACAGAAGGCGGTCCCCGCAACGCGACCACAACGATGATTATCGACACCTACAAGACTGCGATCAGCCGCTTCAAATACGGCGAAGGTGCAGCGCGTGCCGTCATGATCGTGATCTTCCTGTCGCTGTTCTCCACCTTCTACTTCCTGATGATTTCCAGGCTATCAAAGAAGGACAAAGAGGTATGATCAACAAGTATCGCTGGTACGAGTTTGTATTGATCTATGCCGGGCTTGCCCTGTTTTTGACCTTCATTCTCGCACCGTTCATCACCGCTTTCACGGTGTCGTTGCGGCCCATGCAGTCGCTGTTTTCAATCCCATACCGGTTTCTGTCGGACAACATGACGTTCGAGGCCTATTGGGAAATGTGGAGCAGCGTTCCCTTGCTGGCGCGCTACATGATCAACTCGATTTTTATCTCCAGTGCGATCACCATTTGCGGGTTGTTGGCCATCGTTCCGGCCGCCTATGCATTTGCGCGATTTGAGTTTTCCGGGCGCACAGGGCTCCTCGCAGGTTTTCTTGCCGTGAACATGGTCTCCGGCGCGGTCCTGATCATCCCGCTTTACAAGGTGATGCAGCAACTTGGTGTTCTGAACACTTATTTCGCGATGATTGTTCCAGGCACTGCATTCGTGATCCCGACAGGCATCTGGTTGCTGCGCTCCTACCTTATGAAGATACCACGTGAGCTCGAGGAAGCTGCCTGGGTGGATGGAGCCGGCAAACTCTACACCATGATACGGGTCATCCTGCCGATCGCCCTGCCCGGCATCATGGTCGTCGCCATCGCAACATTCATTGCGGCATACGCTCAACAATTCATCTTTGCACTCACCTTCAACTCGGTGAACGAGTTCAACCCTCTCCCAGTCGGACTGTTCCAGTTCTTCGGCCGTCAAACGGTTGTGTGGAACGAACTGATGGCTGCAAGTTTGGTCGGCATCCTTCCAGTGCTGCTCCTCTACGTCTTCCTCCAACGCTACATCGTCGCGGGCCTGACCGCCGGTGCCGTGAAGGAGTAAGTCCCGCATAGCAACCCACACACAATAACCGGAGGTG
Organism: uncultured Roseibium sp.; assembly: GCF_947499295.1. Lineage (GTDB taxonomy): Bacteria > Pseudomonadota > Alphaproteobacteria > Rhizobiales > Stappiaceae > Roseibium. The sequence goes on along the minus strand of NZ_CANMNP010000015.1, from coordinate 35,431 downwards.
GAAAATGACTATGAAGTCCATTTTGATGGCAAGCGTGTTTGCAGTCGGTCTGACCGGCGCAGCCGCTGCGGAAGACAAGATGATCAACATGATCAACTGCGGCGACGACACAGGTGCGGGCATCCCGCTCCAGGCGCAGCTGATCGAAGAATGGAAGTCTGCCAATCCTGGATATGATGTCACAGTGGAATTCGTTCCCTGGGGTCAGTGTCAGGAAAAATCCACAACGCTTGCAAGCGCGGGCAACCCGCCTGCAATCGCCTATATGGGCTCCCGCACGCTTAAGCAGCTCGCCGCCAACGATCTGATCATTCCTGTGGACATGACCGAAGATGAGAAGGCGACCTACGCACCGCCGATCCTCGGTACGATAACCGCCAATGGTCAGCAGTGGGGGTTGCCGCGCGCGTTTTCAACAAAGGCCCTTTACTGGAACAAAGACCTTTTCAAAGAAGCTGGACTTGATCCGGAAGCAGCGCCCAAAACCTGGGACGAAATGTATGACGCCGCTGCGGCTATCAAGGAAAAAACAGACGCTGACGGGTTCGGTCTGGCTGCCGCGTCCTTTGACAACACCATGCACCAGTTCATGAACTACGTTTATACGAACGGTGGTGAAGTCATTAACAGCGATGGTGAAATTGTCTTCAATTCACCGAACAACGTTGAAGCGCTCGCCTTTTATGGCAAGATGGCCGGCGTCTCACAACCTGGTCCCATCGCCTATGACCGGGCCAAATTGCGTCCGCTTTTTTCCGAAGGAAAAATCGGCATGTTCATTTCCGGCCCGTGGGAACGCTCACAGGTTGGCGACTCCGTCAACTGGGGTGTTGCCCCGATCCCGGTAGGACCGAGTGGGAAGCCCAGTACGCTGTTGATCACGGATTCGCTTGCTGTCTTTAAAGGAAGCGGTGTCGAAGAACAGGCGCTGTCACTTGCAAAACTGCTGACCAATCCGGAAAACCAGATTGCTTTCGAATTGGCTGAAGGCTTCACACCGCTGCGCGATTTGCCTGAAGTTAAAGGCCTCGTTGAAAAAGACCCGACCTGGGCTGCGTTCCTTGATGCCATCCCGACGGGCGGACCGGAGCCGTTCCTCACCGATTATGTCGGCTTTCAGGACACGATCAACGAAGCTGTTCAAGGCGTCGTTTCCGGCGATGTCGATCCGTCCGAAGCGGTGGAATTCGCCGCCGAGGAACTGGAAGAATTCAAATAAACCTCCCGCAAACTCGTCCGGACCCTCTTTCATGAGGGCCCGGACCTTTTCAGACATATGAGGAATTCCGATGGGCGAACTACGCCTCGATGACGTCCGCAAATCCTTCGGCAATCTGGAAGTGATCAAGGGCGTTTCACTGGACATCAGTCATGGCGAATTTGTTGTGTTCGTCGGACCTTCGGGATGTGGCAAATCCACGTTGCTTCGCATGATCGCCGGGCTGGAGGAAATCAGCGGCGGCACCGCAGAGATTAGTGGCAAGACAGTCAACAACCTGCCTCCGGTCGAACGCGGCATCGCCATGGTTTTTCAGTCCTATGCGCTTTATCCGCATATGTCCGTTTATGAAAACATTGCGTTTCCGCTCAGGGTTGAAAAGCTTTCCAATGATCTGGTCGAGCAGAAGGTTCACCAGGCCGCACGTATTCTCAAACTGGAAGAGCGGCTAAAGCACCGTCCTGGCCAACTCTCGGGCGGCCAGCGACAGAGGGTTGCGATCGGCCGTGCTATTGTTCGGGAACCATCGGTGTTCCTGTTCGACGAACCTCTTTCCAACCTGGACGCAGCGTTGCGGGCGGAAATGCGTGTGGAATTGGCAAAGCTCCACAATGAGCTCGATGCCACCATGATATATGTGACGCATGATCAGGTCGAAGCCATGACAATGGCTGATCGGATCGTCGTTCTGGAACATGGCGTAATTTCACAGGTCGGCACACCACTTGATCTCTATCACAAACCGCAAAACCTTTTCGTGGCCGGTTTCATCGGCAACCCGAAAATGAACTTCTTGAAAGTGACCGGGATAGATGCCGACGAAAAAGGCGCCAGAGTGACCCTGCCCAATGGGCAAGAGATAGTGGCCGGCGTATCGACCAACGGCGACATTGCAGGAAGGTCACTCACTCTTGGCATCAGACCGGAAGACCTCACCTTGGACGCAGCAGACGCTACTATCGAAGTTGTCCCGAATGTGGTCGAACATCTCGGCATCCACACAGTGACTTATAGTGTGGTGGACGGTGCGACAGATACGTTTTGCTCTTTATTGCCTGGCTCTGCACCTGCCAGGGTCGGCGTGTCCGTCGCAATGGGGCTAAACGGTGCTGACTGCCATCTATTTGAAGAAAATGGCGCTGCGTTTGAACGCAGGGTCGCCTTGTCCGACCTCGACCCTGCCAAAATGCAAATATGACGCAATGAAGGCCGGCAAATTGCACCCTTTTCTAGGTGGATTTGCCGGGCAAGCCGTCTGGAGGACAGAGCAACTTTTCTCCCGAAAAATGCCCTAGACGACTTGCCCACGAGCAGAGACGGGCTCAATGCGCGTCACCACTCCGTCTCTGTGAAAGACCAGTTTGTCGAACAGGTTGGAAACCACACAGGTGTGATTGGGTATGATCCGCACACGCTCACCAACTTGCGGTTTGTTTTCCGACCTGCTCAGATCGACAACGGCATGTTCTTCGCTCAAATTCGCAATCGAAGCTTCTGGATAACCGATCATCCGGCCATGATCGGCAAAACCGAGTAAATCGGAGGTAAGTGCCTTGGAACCGGCGTCGAGCACAGCCCTGTTTTCGGTGGGTCTGGACACTACGGTGGCAATCACATGCATGGCGCAATCCTCATAGTCGCACATACCGGCACGCACCATCGAGCGATCATTGAAGATATATGTGCCTGCCCTGTGTTCTGTCGCGCACTTGACCAGATCTGAATCAAAAAGACTGGGCGATCCACCGTGAGACACTACGGGACAATCAAGTCCTTCACGTTTCAAGAGATCAATGGTCTTTGCAAAGAACGTTTCAACGTCAGCCTCGCTCGACGGCTTGGGATAAGTCAGCAATCCATGGAACGTAAGGCCGGTTTTTTGGTCAATCTGCCTGGCGAGGACTACTGCCTCTTCCGGTGTCTGGACACCATTTCGACCCGAGCCGGTATCGCACTCGACCAAAACCTTCAAAGGGGTACTTTCGCCAAAGCGGGTTGCAAGGCCATCAACCACAAAATCGTTGTCCGCAACCACCTGCAGGTCCACCCTGGCATTCAGCTCCTTAAGCCGATCCAGGCGCGCATCACCGAGCATGTTGAAGGTGACTAGGATGTCGGTGAAACCTGCGTCAGCAAATACCTCTGCCTCACTGATTTTTTGGCAGTTGATACCCTTTGCTCCAGCTGCGACCTGCAACGAGGCAAGCGCGGGAATTTTGTGGGTCTTGATGTGAGGCCTGAAGTTTCGACCGATCCGATTGAAATACTGTTGCGCGACGTTGATGTTGGATTCCATGACCGCCTCGTCGATCACGACAACTGGCGTAAGCAAGTCGTTTATGGAGTATCCGACACTCATGATTTGCCTCCTGAACGGCCGGTTGCTTTCAAGGTTTCCTGCGCTTCTTCATCTAACGTCAACGCATAGTCCGAGATCGGCCAGATATCGCTTGGTGCCTTTTTGTAAGGCGTCTTTCTTGGATCGTTCGGATAGGGCCGCCCGGCTGAGCAGTACAGAATGAGCTGACTGATTTCGGCAAAGGACCGGTAAAAGTGATTGGTCGATTTGACGACCACAATCTTGAGGTCAGCAAGGTCTATGCCAAAATTGGTGAAAAGACTTGTATCGAAACACTGGGCCCGCGTTGAGTTCAAGATAACGTCGATTTCACCCACCTTGATCCACGTGGCATCGCCGATCGGGACAATGCTGTCACCAAAAACCTGCGTCGCATTCTTCACGTTGCGGATGACGTCCACTTCGGCGTCTATGGGCAATCCGGTTTCCGGAGCAGATTTGGCACCGAAACGAAGCTTCAACGAAGCACCCTCGCCCGCAGCATGACAGAGTTTGACAGCAATCGGGTCCCAGATGCTGCCGAATGCGGTCTTGGTGAGCTGGCGCTTCAGGGCCTCGGTCAGAAGTATCGTCGAGTCGCCTGCGGTCCCCCCGCCCGGATTGTCCCACATATCGGCAATTGTGACCGGACCTCCAGAAGAGCCAACCGCTTTGTCGAATGCTTCGCTTGGGGTCAGTTCAGGGCTGCGGACATTGCCACGCAAGCCATAGAGCTTTTCTCCGAGCTCCTTTGCAACCCGTTCACCCAACGGGTGATCATCATTGGTGACGGCAAGGATCTTCGTACCCATTTCCGGTACGTCGCCCGCCATGAACCCATGAATAACAGAAAGCGAAAGAATGTTGGGCGTTCCTCTTTCGAGCTCAATCATGTCATCGACGAAACCGCGCATTGGTTCTTTGCTTGTCGGAAACACATCGATCATCTTGGGATCGAAGACACTGATGACTGGCCGCGCGCGACCGGCAACTGTCTCCCCGGCAAGGTGCCAGGCATCTTCAGCTCTCTCAACAAAGTCGGTGTGAGGAAACTCCTTGAAGGCAATCAACGCATCGGCCGCCGTGATCCGCTTGCGCGTCAGATGACTATGCGGATCCATGGTCGCAACAATGGGCACGGTGGACCCAACAATCTCCCGGGCTCTTGTCAGAAAATCGCCCTCCGGATCATCATACCCTGCTGCAACCATCGCACCGTGCAGGCCAAGGACAATGACATCAAAAGGACCGCTCTTTTTCAGTTGCCCAAGAATTTCGTCCCGAAGCAGCTCATAACACTGACGCGAGACCAGTCCAGCCGGATCTGCCCATGCGGATGTACCCTCGACGAGTTGCCAATCATTGTCCTTGGCAAATTGCCGTCCCACGGTCACTACGGCAGAACACAGTGTTGGTGTGCCGGGATGCTCGCCTGGCCGCGCCAACAAGGACGCCTCAAATGCATCGATGTCTATGCGAATTGGTGAAAAGGTGTTGGTTTCTGTTGCCAATACAGCTGTGAAAGCACGTCGCTGGGTCATCTTCAGTTTGCAGCGCCGAGTGGATTTGGCAAGTAACCGGTGAAACTGCAGATCTTCCAGCGCCCGCTCTTCTTGACGCAATAATAAAGCGTCTGCCAAAGCAAACGATCCTCGCTGCCATCAGCCTTTTTGATCCGACCGTCGAATTTCTTCCGAGCGATAGCCCGGGAGCCATTGATTTCGATATCTGTCAGACGAGTCGCATTGAAGATCGCGGCTCTTGCGTCTTCCGCAAAATCGGTCTTGGAAAACTCTTCTGCCTGACGCAGCCATTCGTTCTTGTAAGTCGCCAGATCGGGAAAGCCGAGTTGCCATTCGTCCGGGTTGGCCACCTTCCCGCCGTCGACCCCGAAAAACGCATCTTCTTCAAAATCGTTTGATACAAGGCCCCAGTCAGCGGCGAGAAATGCCGTTATGTCCCTATCAACGAGCATATCCCAGATTTCCGCACGATCGGGATCCTGACCCGAGAATGGATTGATTTGATTTTCAGACTTATCCCGCATTTCGGAAACCATTTTCATTTGTACGGTTGATTTTTAAAAAATATAGGAGTGAAATGAAACCAATGTCAAACCACTATGTAAATCATTTTCATTTTGGAGCTTGAAATGAGCATCACACGATATGGAGCCGACAAATCAGGAGCCGGCGGTCAAAATCTTCCCTTTGCACGCGCTGTAGAAGCTGACGGATGGCTTCATGTTTCCGGACAGGTCCCAATGAAAGATGGAGAGATAGTGAACGGTGGCATCGTTGAACAAACGCACCTGACCATCAAGAACGTCATCGCTATTCTGGAAGAAGCTGGATACGGACTTGAACACGTGGTTCGTGTTGGCGTTTGGCTAGATGACCCTCGAGACTTCTGGTCTTTCAACGGGGTCTATAAATCCTATTTTGGCGAACACCCTCCTGCGCGCGCTTGCGTCCAGGCGACCATGATGGTCGACTGCAAGGTTGAAATCGACTGTATCGCCTACAAGAAACCGGATTGATCGGTTATGCGAGACATTCTGTCGGTGTTGCAGGGTGTTGAACCTGATTTATCAAAGTCGGAACGCGTTCTGGCGGCGATCTTGCGCAAAGATGCAGACTTCATTGTCAACGCGGGCATTACCGAGGTTGCTGAACGCGCTGGCGTGTCGCCACCAACGGTGACCCGTTTCTGTCGAAGACTTGGATGTGAAAGCTTTACGGCCTTCAAGGTGCAGGTTGCTCAGGTCACCTTTGCAGGCACCCGCTATCTAGCGACCAATGCTGCTTCCGAGGCTCCGCAAGACATTGCCGACAGTCTTATGGTTCAGCTGCAGGAAACGGCCGCAAATACCAGGTCTGCGTTAGACATGGACACGGTCCAGCATGCTGCAGACCTGCTCAGCAACGCTGGTCTCGTTGCTGCCTATGGCGCTGGTGGCACTTCGTCGATGGTTGCGGACGAGATACAGAACCGCTTTTTCCGTCTTGGTTTGCGCACTGTCAGCATAACCGATCACGCCATGCAGCTTATGCACGCGGCAACATTGCGGCCAGGAGATGTTGTCGTGGCCTCTTCCGTCTCGGGACGCAATGTCCAGATGGCGCGCGCGCTCGAGGCTGCCAGAACGTATGGCGCGACGATAATTGCGCTCACCCGGCCCGAGCGTCCTGTGGCAGCCCTCGCCGATATCACAATCGGGATCGATCTGCCGGAAGGGGAAAACATCCTAAGACCAAGTTGCAGCCGTTACGCGTTTCTGTTTGTCGTCGATTTGCTTTCAACTTTGATAGCAGTGAGACGCGGAGATGAAGCTCGCGAAACCCTGCGCCGGGTCAAACATCAGCTTACCAATACCCGCGATCAGGACGACAAGGAGGCACTGGGTGACTGAACAGACTTCAAAACCGGTCGCCGTCGTAACAGGTGCCGCAGGTGACATAGGTGCCGCCATTGGGGAACAACTGGCAGAGACCTACACCATAGCTGCTGTCGACATGGACCAGGACAGCCTTGAGAAGGTTGTTGGATCTCTTCAAGAAAAAGGTTTGAAGGCGACGGCACTTCAGTTTGATCTGACTAATGCCGACAGTCTTTGCGAATTGGCTGCTTCCGCCCGGTCTCTTGGCCCCATTGAGGTATTGATCAACAACGCTGGAGCAGCAAGCGCGCTCTCACTCCATCAAATGACCCGAGAAAATCTTGCAAAGGACGTAGGGCTAAACCTGGAAGCTGCGCTCAACTGTTTCAAGATGTTTGAAGATGATCTGATTGCCTGTGGGCACGCCAGCGTCGTCAACATCGCCTCGGTAAATGGTCTCGGAACCTACGGCCACCCCGCTTACAGCGCAGCCAAGGCAGGGTTGATACACGCGACAAAGGCTCTTGCCGTCGAATACGGCAAATATGGATTAAGGGCGAATGCTGTTGCTCCCGGAACGGTCAAGACGCAAGCTTGGAAATTAAGGCAGTCGGAAAATCCGCAAGTATTTGAAGAAGCCCTTCGCTGGTACCCATTCAAGGCTCTTCCAGAACCGGCCGATATCGCCCAGGCTGTTGCCTTTTTGTTGAGCCCGGCAGCCAGATGCATCACCGGTGTCTGCCTTCCGGTCGACAGCGGCCTGTCAGCTGGTTCCCCCGCCCTGCCCAGAACATTTACACAATCGCCCGACTTTGACGGAACCTGAATTCATGACCGATGTTGTCCTCGACTGTTTCTATCGTCCCTCAGAAAATCTTGCAGACGCGCGCCTCGAATTTGCCCTGACCAATACCGGCAAGAAGACGCTACAGTCCTTCACGCTCGCTTATTCCGCAATGACCCGTGCAGCTGGAAATGCATCTTTGGAAAATGCGCAAAACCTAACACGCATTGCCAATTTTCATGAACTCTCTCCACCTCCTGACCTGAAGTTTGAGCCAGGAGAGAGCTGGACATTCGCTGTTCAAGGCCTCGTCAATCCGGCCCGTCACCGGCTTGACGGACCAAAGTCGGCCTACATCACCATATACGGCCAAATTGTTGAGGTCCTGTGCAATGATCTTGATGCCCCGGATGACGCAGATACCGGTGAGCGCAGAAGTGTGTCTCCCGGCGTGGTCGACCTACCGATCCATATTGTGCCCTGGCCCCAAACGATCAATGTCTCGGCGTGGACGGACAGAATTTCTGCAATCCACTTGTCTGAAGGAACTCCTGACGAAAAAGCGGCAGCCGGAAAAATAAACGGCCTTTCAAAACGCCTCTTTCCCGAGGCCCCCTATCCGTTCCGATTTTCAGCTTCGTCGACAACTTGCGGTCTTGCCTTGAGGCATGACGAAACCCTGGCAGACGAAGCCTATGGTATCGAGTTCGCGAATGAACATGCACTGCTCAGGTATGGGGGCCAACAGGGCCGCGACTATGGCTTGACTGTGTTGGCGCAAATTGCCTACGGCGCTTATGTCGCGCCAGACACCTACCGCTTTCCTGTCCGGGGCTCAATCGCTGACTCCCCACGCTTTGGCTGGAGAGGAACGCATCTGGATGTTTCACGTCACTTCAGGCAGAAGCATGAAGTGCTGCGCCTGCTCGACATTCTGGCCTGGGGCCGTATGAATGTTCTGCAATGGCATCTGACAGACGACGAAGGCTGGCGCCTTGAGATCAAGGCTTACCCCGAACTCACAAGCAGCGGAGCCAAACGCGGCCCTGGTTGCCAACAGGTTGGGCAACTCGGGTTTTCGTCCCAAATTTACGAGGGTTTTTATTCTCAGGACGATATCAGTGACATCGTTTCCCACGCCCTTGACCTCAACATAGATATCGTCCCGGAAATAGATGTGCCGGGTCATTCAACTGCAGTCCTGAAAACCTATCCCAAATTCGCCGATCAGGCCGAGCCCGACAACAGTTATCACTCCATCCAGGGTTATCCCAACAACGCGCTCAACCCAGCGATGGACGAAACATATGACTTTCTTGAGAAGGTATTTGCGGAAGTCGCAAGCCTGTTTCCAAGCAAATACATTCACATCGGCGGGGACGAGGTTGATGTTCACTCCTGGCTGGAATCACCCAAAGCTCAGCGATTAATGAGTGAGAAGAACCTCTCCGGAACACTGGAATTGCAAGCTCATTTCATGGGAAGAGTGCGCAAGATCCTCGCGAAACACGGCAAGAAACTTGCCGGATGGGATGAAGTATCGCACGGCGGCGGCATCGATCCGGACGGTGTCCTCCTGATGGCGTGGCAAAAGCGCGAGGTTACAAAGGAGTTGATTGACCAAGGCTACGACGTCGTCAGTACGCCCGGGCAGCACTATTACCTCGACATGGTTCAGGCCTCCGGCTGGAAGGAACCTGGCGCAAGCTGGGCGGGTGTTTCAACGCCCGAAGCATCTTACGCCTATGAACCCTCGGAAGGCCTGCATGAGGCCAAACTGGACCAGTTGAAAGGTGTTCAAGCCTGCATCTGGAGCGAGCACCTTACCGACAAAGCGCTTTTCAATCACATGGTCTTCCCGAGAATTTACGTTGTTGCGGAGGCAGGCTGGACGTCACCAGCACAGAAAAACTGGCAGCGCTTTGCTGCATCAAGCATGTACTTCCCATCCCTATGAAACGAGACGACAGGCGAACAATGAAAATAGCGGTTGGCGGTATCCACACGGAATGCAGCACTTATTCTCCCCTGATCCAGACCGCTGATGACTTTACGATTGTTCGCGGTGAAGACCTTGTCAGAGAGGCAGGCCTGGCGGACAGCCGGTATGCCGAGATCGCCTTTCAGCCTCTTTTTCATGCGCGTTCTGTCCCTGGCGGACCTGTTGAAGAGACTTGCTATCAATCCTTCAAAGGTGACTTCCTGAAACAGCTTGAGGACAGTCTTCCTGTCGACGGTGTGCTCCTGATCATGCACGGCGCAATGCATGTGGTTGGCCTGGGCGACGCCGAAGGCGACTGGATTGCAGCTGTTCGGAAAGTCATCGGGCCAAAGCTACCGATCGCAGTCAGCTATGACCTTCATGGCAACGTTACCCAAAATATCGTCGACCAGATCGATATTTTCTGCGCTTACCGGACAGCGCCCCATATTGACGTTCAGGAAACCCACCAGCGCGCAGCGGATCTGTTGATAGACCAACTCTCTGGTGGCTCCAAGCGGTGTGTTGCCTGGGTTCCTGTGCCTGTTCTCCATCCTGGGGAACGAACGAGCACCGAAGACGAGCCAATGAAGTCTCTTTACACAGGCTTGCCGTTGTTCGACGCATCAGATGGTGTCGACGACTCCAATTTGATGGTGGGATACGTTTGGGCAGATACGGAAAGATCTACAGCTTCCGCCGTTGTGACGGGTACAGATCCAACAGCTGCCAAGCAAGCTGCCGAGCTCATTGCGGCCGGTTACTGGAACAATCGGGAGAATTGCCAATTCGGCGTCCCAACGAAACCGCTTGAGGACTGCCTGATGGACGCCGCGGCCTGCAAAACCCATCCCTTCATACTCGCTGACAGCGGCGACAACCCGACAGGTGGTGGTGTCGGTGACAGGACCGACATCCTTCACCTCTGGCTTGAAAAGGGAATGGAAGGTGGCGTGTTCGCCGGTATTGCTGACCCAGCAGCGGTTGATGCAGCTTGGCAGTCCGAAACTGGTGCCAAGCTTGAGATAACAATTGGAGGAGCTCACGGAAGTTCTTGCCCAACTGTGGAATGCCAAGCGAAGGTGCAACTGAAGCGCGGCGATCCTGACAAAAAGACGCGAGAAGTGCTGCTTGAGGTTGCCAACAACCTCGTCATCCTGTCCGAGTACCGCCGCCCATTCCATAAGCTGGATGATTTCAAGGCTTTCGGCATCGACCCCGCCAGCGCCAAATTCCTGATCGTCAAATCGGGATATCTTTCACCCGAGTTGGCGCCGATTGCCTGTCCACCACGAATGGCCCTGACTGACGGAGCCGTAAATCAAGACATTCGCGCCCTACAAAACGAATGGCGTCGGCCACCGTCCTTTCCGTTTCAACAAGACTTCGATTGGCTGCCGGCTGCGAGGCTGTCAGCAAGGGCCTGTCACAAATCCCTGTAAGCTCACGAACGTGCTGGGTTCGTCATCTTGTCCGCTGACCTTCGCTTATTCGCGCTGACACCGGCAGAGCGTTTACTTCAGCAAAGTGTTCTTTGAAACCAGCGCTTGGGCTCAAGCCTTGAAACCAAAACACTCAACGGACGGTCATCGAACAACCGTCCGCTCTTTTGCAACGCCCTTGTTCAGGACTGGCTCCAGTAGTTGTTTGCCTGGGCGACGGTTTGAAAATTTGTCGCAACAACCTGAGATACCATAGTCAAGCTGTCAGCACTGTTGGCGTAATCGGCGCGAAGCCTCTTTCTGATCTCGTCATCCGGTTGGGTCAGTTTGACCGCCATTCGCGACATCTTTATTGCAAGGCTGTAGCCCTCTTCTGGTGTGGCCGTTTTCAAACTCGGAAGCCAGCTCATGAATATCTCCCTCGGTTCATGATTGATTTGTGTTGCTCAATGGCGATGCGATAGCGGTTCAGGTCAGGCGCTTCCCTTTTTCAGCATCAAATTAGCTTTCAACGAAAGGCCGGAAGTCCGGCAACAGCAACATGCCGGCGACCGGAACATTCTCACTGACCTAAGCACCTTCGCATTTGTATGCCTTCTAATAATATGCTACCTAACTTTTAGCAACAAAAATGTTTTGCAAGAATCTCCCGCGGTGTTACCAATTTGGCTTCACACCAAAACAAGGGCCTGAACCCATTGTCCAATCGAGCCAAATCGAATGAAAGACCGAAGATTAGATTAGACAACCAATTGTGCTTCGCCCTTTACACGGCCTCGAACACAGTCGGACAGCATTACCACACACTCCTCAAGGCCCACGACATTACCTACTCGCAATATCTGGTTTTGATGGCATTGGCAGAAGAAGATGGAATCTCGATTTCTGCGCTTGCCAGTCGCTTGGAAGTATCAAAGGCTACTATGACACCGATGCTTCGTAGACTGGAGGTCAAAGGCCTCTTGACCCGCGAGATTCAAGAAGGAAACGAACGCCAGAAAATCGTTGCACTGACAAACGAAGGCCATAGCGCCTGGGCCAAGTGCTGTGACGTTTCATTGGACGTATTTGAACGTACCGGCTTGTCCGCGGATGAAGCGCAAGAAGTCATACGAATCTGCGCAAAAATTGCTCGTAACTAGCTATGACGACCAAAGAGCGCATTCGCTGAGACTGCACCTTCAAACTCCTTTAGGCGCCGCCTTGCTCTCAGGAACGAGATAAATGTCTTTTGCAATCTGTCCGTGTAGATTCTTGCAAAGGAATCCGGCCGGTGTTTTGAAAACGGGCAATGACTTAGATTTTGAAGACTTGAAATGCAACAAAACAGCAAACAATTCAGTTTCGCCTAACTTTCCGGCGCAATTAATTAAGGCCGCAAAAAAATGCAACAGCATTGAACAAATATCTCATTCCTCTTTGTTTTCCGTGATTTAGTTGCCAGATTATGGACACAAAAAATCCACATCCGATTTTTCATTGTTAGTTCTGACAGGGTTGAATGTGACTGAGCACTCATTTCTGTTGAATTTGTAGAACAAATTTGGCAGGTGGGTTCTCTTCTCCACACACCTAGAAATTCGTTTCGAAATCGATACTTCGCCTTCGGCCTGAACACTCAAGCGGCTCCGAAATAATAACGCCGCAACTCAGGTTTAGAGGGTCAAACGGGATCATGACACGTCTCCCCATCGATCTTGTGTTCCCGCGACAGCTCCGCCGGCCCTTTCCGGCGGAGTTTTCATTTGATGACTTTTTGATTTCTATGGTGCTCACTAGCATGCCCTTTGCTCGGGCAAAGAAATGCCTCCGCACTGAGACAGCCATGGCAAATTAGGTAAAGATAACTGACCCGTATTTGCGTAAAACTTACTGTCATCGACCATTGTAAATTGGTCACAGTCAAGAAGATTACGCTACGTATATTGTCATTTTTTACAGGTCAATTTAGCTCACAAACCCGTGACGCATCTTGAATTGACCCCTTCGGACCACACTTATTAACTGAAAGTAACTGGAATCGACCGATTTTGTGATCTTTATTACACTTAATTGCGAGATTGTGGTGCGATAATGGCTAAATCGTGACCGTGCGATTGGGGCGCATCCGCAACAGACGGAATTGCCGAAAAGGCTGAAGAGTCCAAAAGGACCAAAACAAAGCCTCAGGCGCGGTGAAATAGAGTTGTATTTGCCTTGGGAGGCGAACATGCAACGGAATACCAGAGCAGGAACATTTGCGCTTGGACTCATCCTCGCATTGGCGGGAAGCGCAGCCGCGGCACCGTTACCTCAGGAAACGATAAATTTGCCTGAAGACCGTCTGGCGGTCACAGTAGCGTCGGCCTCACTGGATCAAATGGACCCACTTGAAAGTGAGCTCACGATCTGGGTTGGCGAAATCGAACTTGACGGCCGTAAGGCGGTTTGGGTCGAACTGATCGATTCTTACGGCGAGGTCATATACGATTCAGAAGTCAGCACGAACGAGACACACCTGCTTCCTGACGGACGCGCTGTTGTTGTTCGCGCGATGGACCAGAATACCGTCGTAGCCGGCAAAGATGAATCAAGGCTCGTGAACGAAGGGGCGTTGACCGTGACCCGCCGTGTCGTCAGTGACGGGCTGGATGCCACCACGGTCGAATTGATCGAGACCGGCGAGGAGCCGGATCCGAAATCAGGCCCCATGCTTCATGTTGCCGACTTCGGACAAATGGTGTGGAACAAGGTGGTCGCATTCTTCGATGCCGCCAAGGTCCGCGTTGAGGTTGCCTGGAACTGGATTGTGGATACGATCCAGGCTTGATAGCCGAACACATTACTCAAGCCGCCTGAGAAAGTCTGGCTTGCTGACCCGGTAAAAAGATCGCCCGATCAAATTTTGATCGGGCGTTTTTTGTTGTCAGGCCGACCCTTACGTCGATCCCCCATGCAACCTTGTTGTTCAAACTCAATCACAAAAATATATTAAAATTCATTGGCCTGCGTGATCCGCGCTTCTTTGAGAGCCGTAAGTGGGTAAGAAAACAAAAACAGTTTCACCATGGCGAGAACCTTCAGAGGCCTGCCCAGTCACAAAAAGGAACAAACATGCGGATTGCCGTCATCGGCTCCGGTATTTCCGGAAACAGCGCAGCTTGGGCACTAAGCGATAGGCACGATGTAGTTTTGTATGAGAAGCGGACCCGCCCTGGGGGGCACAGCGCGACAGAAAACATTGACTATGACGGGACCAAGATGTCCGTCGACACAGGTTTTATTGTCTACAACGAGCTTAACTACCCCAATTTCACAGCCTTACTTGATCATCTTGGTGTAGCCAGTGAAATCAGTGATATGAGCTTTGCTCTGTCCGCTGACAACGGCCAACTGGAATGGTCAGGCGACTCTATCAATTCCATATTTGCGCAGCGCAAGAACCTCTTCTCCCCTCGCTTTTTGAGCATGTTGCGTGACATATTTCGTTTCAACAAGGCTTCGGTTGAAGACTTGAAAGCCGGACGCCTTTCTGGAAAGACCCTCGGCGGCTATCTGGAAGAAGAACGATATTCGAGCGGCTTCATCAATGACTATCTTCTCGCGATGGGGGCAGCTATCTGGTCGACGCCGATCAATGAAATGCGCGCCTATCCTGCAGAAAGCTTTGTCGCCTTCTTCGACAATCATCGGCTGCTTTCCACCGACAGGCCGCTCTGGCGCACGATTTCCGGCGGCAGCCGGAATTATGTCAGCCGCCTGATCGCGCCCCTGGCGGGAAAAATCCGGTTGGGAACTCCTGTCACCAAGATCCTTCGGAAAGACGGGCAAGTTGTCGTCACAGACACCACCGGCCATACGGATGTGTTTGATCATGTGATCCTTGCGAGCCACACGGATCAAAGCCTGGAAATGCTCGGCGACCCAAGCCCGGAAGAACGCGAAATACTTGGATCAATCCGGTATCGTCCGAATGAAGTCTACCTGCACCGCGATGAGGCCTTGATGCCCAAGAACAAACGCGTGTGGGCGTCGTGGAACTACATGTCAGACCGTGAAGCGGGAGAAACACGCGACGTAACGGTGAGCTATTGGATGAACCGACTTCAGAACATTGACCGGAGCAAGCCGGTGTTTGTGACGCTCAACCCGTTCGAAGCTCCGGACGAAGACAAGACGTTTGCCAAGTACATTTATGATCACCCACAATTCGATGCGTCTGCGTTGGCGGCAAAAAAACGTCTGGGGGACATCCAAGGCGTCAGGAACACTTGGTATTGCGGTGCCTGGGGTGGCCATGGCTTCCATGAAGATGGGCTCTCGTCCGGCCTGCGCGTCGCCAGATCGCTTGGAGCACAATTGCCCTGGGAACGTCAGGACAGTGACAAGTTTCTGGAAGCCGCCGAATGACCTCATCGCGGAACAATCGGTTACGCGACAATGGGCCTGCGCCTGAGAGCGCCGTCTCGCTCTACCCTGGTTCGGTAATGCATCATCGTATGAAACCGAAGGTGCACAGGTTCAACTATCGTGTCTTCTCGATGTTGTTGGACCTGGACCGGTTGGAGGAAGCGTCGCGACGCAGCTGGCTCTTTTCAGTCGACAAATTCAACTTGCTGTCGTTTCACCGGAAAGACCACGGTCCGCGTGATGGAAGCTGTCTTAGACGGCACATAGAAAACCTCTTGGCAGATCAGGGCATCGCCGCTCCCAAAAGGATATTGCTTCTGGCATATCCTCGTCTGTTTGGTTACGGCTTCAACCCCTTGAGTGTCTACTACGCCTACGACGAAGACGAGACGCTGACCGGTGTGGTCTATGAAGTGCGCAACACGTTTGGAGGTCTGCACACTTATGCTCTGCCCGTGGAAACGGGCCAGATGTCCGACGCCGGCGTTCGGCAGACCCAGCGTAAAGAATTTTATGTGTCTCCCTTCCTGAGCATGCAGCAGTCCTATTTTTTCAGGATGCTTCCTCCGGGCGAGAGCGTTCGCGTTCGCATTCTGGAAAAGGACACCAAAGGTCCAATTCTTTCGGCAACATTTTCCGGAGAAAGAAAGAAGTTCACGACAGCTTCCATACTTGGAGAATGCCTGCGGGTTCCATTTCTGACGTTCAAAATCATGGCCGCCATCCATTGGGAAGCCTTTAAAATTTGGCGGAAGCGTGTACCATTTCACTCTCGGCCCGCGCAAGATGCATTGGATGGGGGGCCGGACCGGCACAACCGCCACGCCTCGCTGGCATCAAATGAATAACATTTCAAGAGGTTCTGCGATGAGTAGTGAGCCTATTGTCCTGACACAAGAAAACCTTCGCAGCGAGTTGAAGGGCACTCCCCGCCTCGCTCGAATGGCAGCAAATCTTGCAGTCAAGATCCGCTATGGTTCTTTGGAAGTTCAGTTTCCCGATGGTCGCCGTTATCTGATTGAGGGCCGTGAAACCGGGCCGCACGGCGTCTTGAAGATCCATAACTGGCGTTTTTTCAGAATGGTCGTGCAAGCTGGCGATGTCGGGGTCGGTGAGGCCTTCATGGCCGGTTACTGGTCGTCACCCGATGTAACGACCTTTCTCGAGGTTTTTTGCATCAATCAGGAATCCACCCTGGAGGCCCTGCAAGGTCGGCCGTTCTCACGCTTCCTGCTTTCTCTTCGTCATTGGCTGAACGCCAATACGAAACGTGGATCGAAACGGAATATTTCCGCGCATTACGATCTTGGAAACGCGTTCTACAAGGAATGGCTCGACCCTTCGATGACCTATTCCTCGGCAATTTATAGCAATGAAACCAACAATCTGGAGCAAGCGCAGGCAGAAAAATATGCCTCGCTTGTTCGGCAAACGGGCATTCGTCCGGAGCACCAGGTCCTGGAGATCGGGTGTGGCTGGGGAGGTTTTGCGGAACACGTCGCAAAAACAGTTGGAGCCCACGTAAAGGCTCTGACCATTTCGCAAGAACAGTTCGATTATGCGCGCGAACGTATCTACAAGGCCGGCCTCAATGAGAAAGTCGATGTCGTATTCCAGGATTACCGGGATGAACGCGGCGTCTACGACCGGATAGCTTCAATCGAAATGTTTGAAGCCGTTGGCGAAAAATACTGGCCGACCTATTTCGAACAGCTTTCCAAGTGTCTGAAGCCCGGTGGCAAAGCAGGTCTGCAGATCATTACCATTCAAGACAAGATGTTTGAGGATTACAGGCGCGGAACCGACTTCATTCAGCGCTACATTTTCCCTGGCGGAATGTTGCCCCCCCCTGGCAGACTGAGAGAAATCGGCAAGTCACTCGGGCTCGATCTCGAAGACCAGACGATTTTCGGTCAGGACTATGCACGCACACTGGCCGAGTGGCGCTACAGTTTCCGCCAGGCCTGGCCCAAAATCCGCCCTCTTGGCTTCGACGAGCGTTTCAAGCGTTTGTGGGAGTTCTATCTTCACTATTGTGAGGCCGGGTTCAGGTCAGGCAACATCGATGTACGCCAGATGGTTTACGTGAAAGCGTCCTGACCAATATCCCACAGGAAAAATGAAAAGGCCGGGACTTACCCGGCCTCTTTTTTGTTCCAACCCGTCGCGCGCGACATAAAGGCAAAATAGAACCGATAAGGCAAAAGTTTCAAAAACTTGAGCTGAAATACAAAGATCGAAGGAAACGCTATTTCAAAGCGTTTGCTGTTTTGCAGACCTTCCCTAATTTTCTGTACCGCCTGTTCAACCGTAATGAGATGCGGCATCGGGAAAGGGTTTGAACGTGTTGCCGGAGTGTCGACAAAACCCGGGTTGACGACTTGAATTCGAATACCGGCCCGATCAAGATCGAATTTCAGGGACTCCGCGAGGTTTATCAGTCCTGCTTTGGTGGCCCCATAGGCCGCAGAGGTCGGTAGGCCGTTATACCCGGCAACAGACGAAACGACGGCGATCTGCCCCCTTCCCTCCGACTTCATCGCTTCAATCACAGGCAACAGGACATTGACTGTGCCCATCAGATTGATGTCGAAACTCTTCTTGAAAGCAGATGCTTCCGCCTTCAGACCATCTTGGGGCAGATAGACGCCGGCATTGGCAATCATCAAGGCTATTTTTCCGAAACCGGCCAGGATCGATTTACAGATTTCGGACATTGATTGCGTATCAGAGACATCACCGGGATAAGGGTGGATGGAACCAGGCAGGTTCTGCGCCTGGACGGAAAGTGCATCAAGTTCTTTCGAAGATCTGGCAGTGACCGCCACTGTCCATCCGGACCGGGCCAGATCAAGCGCGAGCTCTTTACCGATGCCCGAACTTGCGCCCGTAACCCACGCACAGCCGTCATCGGGTTTCGCAACGTAGTTTTGATTTCTCAAGTTGAACTCTCCAAGCGTTTACACTGTTTACGCAAAACGCCTGGCGAGTGGATCTGAATATGTGAAATTATCGCATGAAAGGTGCGAACCAGCGGCCCACAGGTCCGGTAAGCTCCAGCCGACCAGCGGTCACAGCAAAGCAAATGCAGTCTTCGCCTTCATCGGCGATGGGCTTGTGGTCGACATCGCCGTCAGCAAAGGCAACATCGCCAGAAACATAATGGCCGTCCTCGTCCCTGAACCCGCCTTTGAGCACAAGGGTCAATTCGGTTCCATGGTGTGTATGCGAGGGCATTGCGCGTCCGGCACGCACCCACAGAAGACTGCTCACACAGCCGTCGATTTCACCAAACTTGCATTCCTTGACGCCAGGAAGGAGCGTTTTCCAAGGAAGCTTGTCCATGGAAGTTCCGACAATAGACAGGAGCGATTCGGGAACATCACTCGCGTCTTCCGAATGCACGCCCGAAAGTGGGGCGTTGTCATTCAGCAGCGTGTCATCACCACTGAAAATTGCGGACAAAGCCGCGTCGCGATTTGAAAGATCAATCGGCGCGGCATCGTCAAGCCCGACCCCAGCGAGGGTTTCCAGGGATGAAACATAGCCACGATTGCGGTCGCTCAATTCCAAGTGCGCGCCGACGAGGGCTTGTGCTGGATAGGACAGACTTCCAGCCGCATATCCGGCTAGCAGCTCATCCATCCCAGTCACATTTTTTTCCATTACCGCTCTCATATATTTCCGCGAGCCCAGGTTGCTTTGTGTCCAATACGCGCAACAACCTTTTCTAGATCATTGTCTACACCATAAATACCCGATTCAAAATCTTGATCTAGATGGGCATGAGAACAACTCGGCGGCGACTTTCAATCATTCCGGAAAATTTTGACTGAGAGTTTCCCGCCATTTGTGGCATTCCACGCCCAAAGTCTTACATAGAATCTTGAACAAGCTCCTCAGGAGCTTTAGCGTCCGAAGCTCACCGCAAGACTATTGGCCGGTTCATTCGAACTGCCCAATTCAGCCAGGAATAGTATTAAATGTCTGTGTCCGTTTCAGTTGTTGATGCGATCGGCAACACGCCTCTTATCCGACTCAAGGCCCTTTCAGATGAGACGGGCTGCGAAATTCTTGGCAAAGCTGAATTTATGAACCCCGGGCAGTCGGTCAAGGATCGCCCCGCGCGTCAGATGATTTTGGAGGCAGAGGCTCGCGGAGACCTTAAACCGGGAGGTGTGATCGTCGAGGGCACTGCCGGCAACACCGGAATCGGTCTTGCGCTCGTTGCGAGTGCGAGAGGATACCGAACGGTCATCGTTATTCCTGAAACGCAGAGCCAGGAGAAGAAAGACATGCTCCGCCTTTGCGGAGCAGAGCTCGTCGAAGTTCCTGCAAAGCCATTCAAGGACCCTAACAACTATCAGCATGTCGCCCGCCGTCTTGCTGAGGACATGGCAAAGAGCGAGCCAAATGGCGTGATCTTCGCGGACCAGTGGAACAACCTGGACAATCGCAAAGCCCACTATTTGACAACCGGCCCTGAAATTCTTTCCCAAACGGACGGCAAGGTAGACGGGTTCATTTGCGCCGTTGGTTCCGGCGGAACCTTGGGCGGCGTTTCGAAGTTTCTTCAGGAAAACAAGCCTGGCATCGTCATCGGTTGTGCAGATCCGCGTGGTGCGGCAATGCAATCTCTTTTCACAACCGGTGAGGCCGTTGCTTCCGAGGGAGGTTCGATCTCTGAGGGAATTGGTCTTGGCCGCAAGACGGTAATCGTCGGCGATCTCAAGATCGACCACGCCTATACAATTCCTGACGAGGAAGCGATGCCCCTGGTGTTCGATCTCGCCGAGAAAGAAGGCCTACTTCTTGGCGGCTCAAGTGCTATCAATCTTGCCGGTGCGCGGCGCCTGGCCAAGGAAATGGGACCAGGGAAAACCATTGTGACCATCTTGTGCGATCACGGAACACGGTATCAGTCAAAACTTTATAACCCTGAGTTCTTGAGATCGAAGAAACTGCCTGTCCCCGATTGGCTAGAGCGAACCATTGACATCGCCCCACCGTTTGCATGACGAGCTTGCACTTTTGAGATTGACGACAAATGGAGCCGGAACCCCAAGCGCTGGATAGGGATGGAGCTGCGGCCGAGACTGTCATCCAGGATGCTGTAACGGATATCAGCATTCTGGATGTGGTTGCCAACAACCTTGGACTGGTCGCAGCTTTTGTCGCGTTGATCTATATAACGGCAGGTATTTGCGCCGTTCGAGAGGTCATGAACTCAAGGACATCCCAAGGATCCGTCGCCTGGCTTCTGTCCCTGTTTTTCATTCCCTATATTACTGTGCCGCTCTATTTCGTTTTTGGTTGGCGCTCCTTTGCAGACTACGCGAAGATCCAGGCAACGCTTGGTCGTGCTGAACGCGCGCGTCGCGCCGACGAACTTGGATTGACAGACCACGAAGAAACAAGGGACTGGCCCGTTCTTTCTCGTGTTGCCGGTGTTCCATTCCTGGCGGGCAATAAGACAAGGCTCCTGATTGATGGAACAGCTACGTTTTCGGCGATCAAACAGGCCATCGAAGAGGCCAACCATAGTATCTTTTTCCAATTTTTTGCCATTCATGACGATGAGCTCGGCCGGGAGATGGCCGACGCTTTGATTGCTCGTGCGAAGGACGGATTGAAAGTCTGTTTTCTTTACGACGATGTTGGAAGCCATTCACTTTCGAACGAATTCATCGTTCGCCTGCAAGAGGCTGGGGTCAAGGTTTGCGGGTTCAACGAAAATCACCGTTTTTTGCGCCTGCTTGGACCGATGCGCCTGAACTATCGCAACCACCGAAAACTGGTTGTTACCGATTTCAGGGTTGCCTTCGTCGGCGGACACAATGTTGCGGACCAGTATGTCGGGCGAAGCAAATGGTTTGGCCATTGGCGCGACACACATGTCAGCGTTGAAGGTCCTGCTGCGGTTGCCTGCGCCCTGTCCTTCGTCGAAGACTGGCTTTGGGCAAGCGGTGAACGCATCGAGTTGCCCCAAGTCACCGAAATACCTATGCCTGGAGACGAATCCGTTCTTGTCATGCCGACCGGGCCGGCCGACAAACTGGAAGAGTGCGCCATCGCATTTGTCGAGGCTGCCGCGCAGGCGAAACAACGATTTTGGATCACAACACCCTATCTCGTGCCGTCGCTTGATGTCCAAACAGCGCTATGTTCCGCGGCCATGCGCGGCGTTGATGTTCGCATATTGCTGCCTGAAAAGCGTGACCACTGGACGGTGTGGTTGGCAAGCCATGCATACGAGCACATCCTCGTGCAACGCGGCGTCAAGGTGTATCGCTATTCGGAGGGCTTCCTGCATCAGAAGGTAACTTTGATGGACGAAGACCTGGTTTCAATTGGCACAGTAAATTTCGACAATCGTTCATTTCAGATCAATTTTGAACTCACGCTCTGGTTCACCCATGAACGAACAGTTCGAAACGTAGAGAGCATGCTCGAAACTGATTTTCAAAATGCCCGACTGACCTGGCCTGACGCCTTTCAGTCTCGCAGTTACGTTTTTCAGGTGCTGGCTCAGGGCGCCCGTCTTTTGTCGCCAATTTTGTAATTTTCACCCCGACCGGCATAAAAACTGATGCGTTAAGGGAATCTGTGAGACCAGATTCATTCAATTTTAAATGGGTTGTATTCAGGTTGCACAATCCATTTTTGATTGAGGTTTTCATGAGAGTATTTTTATCTTTCCTCGCCCTAATGCTTGCAGGGCCGTTTTTCTTTTTCACGGACGGATCCATCGTCAAGGATTTGAAATTAAAAACGGAAACACTCTCTCCTGCTTACATACCGACTGAAAATCGGCGATGCAGGTCTAGTATGTTCATCTTTCATCATTGCAGCTACAACTATGTCTTTCAGCAAGAAGAGTTGGATCAGCAATATTTCTTTCTTTCGTTTGGAGCACCCGAGACCGTGACACTGATGCGCGGAGATTCGACGGGCGGAATTACCTCGGACGTCGGGCAAGACTACCTCTTTAACCGCATCGCAACGGCGGTCGCTCTTCCGCTCTTCGCACTGATTGTGCTCATCAGAAGTCTGGTTGGTACAAAATCTCGATCAAGGACAACAGTGCCGCCACTGCCCAGCCCTGATTACCAGGTTCGTTCAGCAGCGCCGCCACCAACACATGCTGCCCGTCGAACCCAATTCGGAAAGCGTCGATGAAAGTTCGGAGCAACACCGTCCGTGTTCGTGACTGGCTGATGCAAAGGTAAGAGGGTCAGCAGGTGCAAGCGTCCCCTATTGTCTGATACGTTGGCGGGGTTGCAACCGTTGCACCGCAGGTAAAACCATGACTTTTGTACCGGACACGACCACTTTGCTCGCCTTTACGGCTGCGGCATTGATCTTGACCATAACGCCCGGACCAGACATGACCCTGTTCATGAGCAAAACGCTCACACAGAGTCGCCGCGCGGGCCTAATCGCCGTTTTCGGTGTTACCGTCGGCCTTGTCATCCATACTATTCTAGCCGCAGTTGGCGTTTCGGCATTGCTAGCTGCTTCCCAGCTTGCGTTTACTCTTTTGAAGATTGTGGGAGCCGCCTATCTCATCTGGCTTGCCTACCGAACACTTCGCCATGGCTCATCGCTCGCAATCGAGTCTGCCGGAGCAAAGACGCAACCTTTTTTGCAGATCTGGCTGCAAGGTCTTGGCGTCAACATACTCAATCCGAAGATCGTATTGTTTTTTGTGACTTTCCTGCCCCAATTCATAAGCGCAAGTGATCCGAATGCCGTGGGAAAATTACTGTTTCTCGGCGCTTATTTTGTTTTGCTCGGAATGCCAATTTGTACACTGATGGTGCTCGGTGCCGGTACATTCGCTGACTTTTTGAAGTCATCTCCAAAAGCGATGCGCTTTTTCGACTGGGCGTTCGCCGGAATCATGGGCAGTTTTGCAATCAAACTCCTGATTGCAAAGACAAATAACTGATGCCTTCCTCCAAAACAGAAACAACGACAGTTGCCATTCTGGGCTCCGGACCTTCCGGGCTCGCCTGTGCGCTAACGCTCTCCCGGTCAATGGTGGACACGACTGTCATTTCTTCGGAAGGCACACCGCCTCGAAACACTGCCTCTCCTTTTGTCGCTGCCCTGCCCGGCATGGACCGCAACTCTCCCGCAGACGTTCGCGCCTCAATACGTGAAGACATTCTATCCTATCCGTTCGCCCGTTTTATAGATAGCGATGCAACTGCAATTCAGATCCACGAAACCGGATTTAAACTCAACCTTGTGGACGGTTCCTCTGTTATTGCCGAAAAAGTCCTGCTCGCGACCGGGATGATCGACATCTTTCCAGAAGTTGCCAACCTGGCCGACTATTGGGGATCCAGCATAATCAACTGCCCGTTTTGCCATGGATATGAATGGAGAAACAAGCGATGGGGCATATACGCCGATCGTCAGGAGGTGCTCGATGCAGCCGAAGTTTATCGGCATTGGTCAACTGATTTGACATATTTTATAGACCCTTCGCTGCATCTGACGGCAGAGCGTCGTGCTCAGTTTGAAGGTCTCGGCATCATTATATGTGACACGCTCCCAGATACGGTCAAAGGCAAAGACGGATCGCTGGTTGAAGCGGTATTTTCCGATGGGCACAAAATCGCTATCGACTGCATGCTGGTATATCCTTTTCAGAGACAGACGGATGTGGTCAAAGCGCTGGATCTGCAGCTCACACCTGACGGCTATGCTGGTGTCGATGAGGGTTACAGAACTTCCGTGGCCGGCATCTATGCGGCCGGAGACATGATTTATGCCGGTCACCAGAATACGCCAACAGCGTTGCATATGGGAAACATGGCAGCAGCGGCCATTGTTATGGATCTAAGTTTCAAAAAATGACATGCAGTAGCCTGAGCCACGCTCGCGCGACGGGCAACTCTATCCGAATCCAATTGCCACACCATACGGCATCTGATGATCTACTAGTCGGGAATATCGGGATACACACATGACGACACCTTTGTTTCGTGACGACGCCTATCTACGAACATGCGAAGCCAAGGTTACCGGCATAAATGAGCGGGGCGGCATTTTGCTGGACCGCTCCGTATTTTATGCCACAGGCGGAGGCCAGCCTGGCGATTGCGGATACCTGGAGCTTGACGATGGCAACCGGATCGACATTGCCACAACAGTTTTTGACGATGACCGGACGACAATCGTCCACGTGCCGAATGCAGGTCAGGCTGTCCCTCCTGAAGGATCGATCGTGACAGCACACATAGACTGGCCCAGGCGCTATCGCCTCATGCGAATGCACACCGCGCTGCATCTTCTTTCAGTGGCTCTACCTTTTCCTGTTACAGGTGGGCAGATTGGCGACACTGAAGGTCGGCTTGATTTCGACATGGGCACTGAAACCATCGACAAGGACACGCTCTTGGAAGCACTGAACAATCTGGCGGGACGTGATCAC
Source organism: uncultured Roseibium sp. (assembly GCF_947499295.1). Classification (GTDB taxonomy): domain Bacteria; phylum Pseudomonadota; class Alphaproteobacteria; order Rhizobiales; family Stappiaceae; genus Roseibium. Next base: position 10,454 of record NZ_CANMNP010000015.1, on the reverse strand, counting down.
ACGGTGACAAGTGAATGGATCACAGATGCTGAACTCGAAGCCAATCCTGGCCTCGTCAAAACGATGTCTGTGAAACCTCCCAAGGGCTCGGGCAAAGTGCGTCTGGTCAGGATCGGTTCTGATATAGACCTGCAACCCTGTGGGGGAACGCATGTCAGCCGAACTTCGGAGATTGGTGAGCTGGCGCTCGGAAAGATTGAGAACAAGGGCAAGCAGAACAGACGTGTACGAATTCGTCTGGTGGACTGATCACCCTGATTGGATAGCAACATGAAACTATCAGGCAGCTGTCAATGCGGCTCCATCAGATTTGAGATGGAGAGCAAAACGCCTTACCCCTATATGCGCTGTTACTGTTCCATCTGCCGGAAGGTCGGTGGCAGTGGGGGCTATGCTATAAACCTCTTGGCAGAGGCCAACAGCCTGGAAATACTTGGGGCTGATGCAAAGGGTGTCTACAGCGCTGTTGTCGATGGCAAGGCGAGCCCCGCAGAGCGACATTTTTGCAAGTCCTGTGGCTCGCATCTTTGGCTTTGGGATCCACGCTGGCCGGATCTGATCCACCCTCATGCTGGGGCCATAGACACACCATTGCCAACTCCGCCTGAAACCTTGCACATGATGCTTGAATTCAAAGCTGACTGGATTGTTGTGCCAGACGGTCCCGGACATGTGCACTTTCAGCGTTATCCAGACCTCTCGATTGAAGACTGGCACAAATCCCACGGCCTTTACGAAGACTGAGATGCACTCATGACCGAACACCCGCTTGTTTCAACCCAATGGCTTGCCGACAACCTTACTTCACCCGATTTGGTAGTGGTCAACGCCTGGATGCCTCCGGTTACCCACCCTGATGCGCCACCGGTCTATCCGAACGCCCATATTCCGGGATCGGTCTTCTTCGATGTCAACGAAATCTGCGACAAGAATTCCGAGCTTCCGCACATGCTGCCCGCCCCGCATGTCTTTTCATCCGCGATGCGGAAGCTGGGAATTGGTGATGGCCAAACCTTGGTCGTTTATGATGATTTCGGATTTTATTCTGCCCCTCGCGTCTGGTGGACCTTGCGAACAATGGGCGCAGAACGGGTCTTCGTGCTGGACGGCGGTTTTCCAAAATGGCGGGCAGAAGGACGTGCCGAAGAAGACAAGGAACAACGGCGGGTTCAGAGCCATTTCACATCGCGTCTGAACCACGGTGCGGTGGCAGATCTTGCCGGCATCAAAGCTGCCCTTGAAACAGGTTCCAGGCAGGTTCTCGATGCCCGGTCTTTCGACCGCTTCAATGGCAGGGCCCCGGAACCCCGTATTGGGCTGCGTTCTGGCCACATGCCAGGGGCATTCAATCTGCCTTTCACCCAATTGATCAGTGAAGATGGTACTTTCAATGACCGAGCCAGCCTCGAAACGACCTTTCAAAATGCTGGCATAGACCTGGAAAAACCCGTGACGACGACGTGTGGTTCAGGTGTAACTGCTGCAATATTGACCCTGGCACTTTCTATTTTGGGAACACGGGACCTAGCTCTCTATGACGGCTCCTGGGCGGAATGGGGAAGCCGTGAAGACGTTGACGTTGCCACCAATACGGACTGATTGCGGCAAGTTTGCTTCTCAAGTTCCCGTGTCCGCTTTCAGCTCCTCGAAGAAGGCTCTGATTTCCAATGAAATTGAACTGGCACTGGTGTTGACCTTTTCAGCTGCTTGCAAAAACTGGGCGGCCGCCTTGTCGGACGTTCCAATGGCCATGCCGACGCCCGATATATTTTCGTCGAGTTCCTTAGCCCCCGAAGACACCGACTGTATGCTTTCGGATATCTCCCTGGTTGCCGCCCCCTGCTCCTCGACAGCAGCAGCGATTGACGCGGTCATTTCGTCCAACTGCCTGACGACTTCCGAAATCGAATGAATTGAAGCAACGGAACTTTCTGTCGATGACTGGATTTCCGCAACTTGTTGGCTGATCTCCTCAGTCGCCTTGGCGGTTTGTTCTGCCAGCGTCTTCACCTCACTTGCCACAACTGCAAATCCGCGTCCTGCATCTCCAGCTCGAGCAGCTTCAATCGTCGCATTGAGAGCGAGAAGGTTTGTCTGCTCGGCGATGGCCTGGATGAGACCCACGACATCACCAATTTTCTGAGCTGCACCTGCGAGACTTGATACCTTGAGACTGGATTGCTCGGTTCCACCTGCTGCTTGACTGGCGATCTCAGATGCACCCGTTATTTGCTTGGCTATTTCCTGTATCGAACTGGAAAGTTCTTCCGTGGCACTTGCGACGGTTTGGACACTTAAGCTGGTGTTCTTTGCCGCCGCTTCCGCTGCAGAAACCTGGTCCAATGCGGACGCCGACACAGATGTCAATTCTTCCGCTTGACCGGCGACGATCCGAGCACCCTCGTCAGCGTCCTCCAGCGGCGTTTGCACTTTACCTTGAAAGCTTTCAATCGCTTCGTTCAACCGAGCGGTTTGTGCTTCCCGAATTTGCAGCAACCGTTCCTCGTAAGTCGAGATCGCCAATTCCATATCGAGCATCACGGCCGTTGTCACTGCATCCAACAAATGGTTCACATCGCTGAACCCGTGGCGATATTTTTTAATAAGCCCCGCGTGAAGGCGCGTCAGAACAAATCTATAGCCAGCAATGTACCACCTGGGTTCCAATCCAATACGACAATGCACATGGCCTATTTTGTTGATGCTGTCTTGGTAGTCCTGGTCAAAGCCCGACAAGAAAAGCTTTTCCCAATGGCTCTTTTGAGCCGAGACCAGGCGCGGTTGCATGTCTCCTACCAGTTCAGCCAGTTTTGACTGTCCCTTCAGATGCACATAAAAATCATCCAGGATCGAATCCAATGCCGGCCTTATCACCGGCCAAATTTTTTGAAGAGTTCTGATCGTGCTTTGGTCGATCTGTGCAAATTCTAGTCGGATCGCAAATTCGTCTGTCACGGATTGCATGTTGGATAACCCCTCTAACCAACACAACTTCACCGTGCAAAACTGAATAAACCATAAATTGTATTTTTAATGGATATTTTTCACAATAGTTTCGCAGCAAAACATCAATTGATGACTGTCAATTTTCGTTATCAAGAATTTAGATACTACCTTGACACAACCAGATTCTACTCACTCGTTTTGGCAGTTTTCTGCGCTTTCGATTCGTTTTAGATGAAGCTTTCCAGACAACAAATAACCGATTTCATATAGCTAGCGCTCGCAATTTCCACCAGCTGCCTAAACTTCCTTTGGTTGCATTTTTCTACGGTGCTGGGACGTGCTCTTGTCTTTGTGGTTGAGCCGAATGAGAAAGTCCGCTCGCGTTCCCGCAAGATGATGACCAGGCCAAATTTCAAGGTCGTCGATCAGGTTTCCCTTTGGCTGCTCAGCAAAAATCTGTTTTTGGGTGAGACTCGACAGCCTCCGGCGCCCAAGGCCGAAAACATCACACATGGCGCCACGAGAAAGCAAATGCGCTTCGACGCCGTGTAACCGTTTGCTGACGTAGCCATTCAAATGCAAACCGATAGCATCGGCGATTTTCCTGATTTTCGCCCGATCATGTCCTTTGCCCACCAAATGCTCTTTGCAGCGATCCGCTCCATAAACCACGAAACAACAATCACCCGGTTCCGATGCCCTGTCTCTTGCAAGCCCAACATCGTGCAGAATGGCCGCCGAAAACAGCAACTCAAGGTCCGTATCCAACCCCGCACGTTTTCCAAACAACACCGCCCAATAGTAAGTGCGCCAGCTGTGACGCATTAGTTCCATGCCCTGGACATCATCTGCGAAATCAAATGCATCTCGGGTGAGTGCTGTGTCTGGTGGCTGCAGACCATCGAGATCCGTTCCAAACGCACTTAGTAGCCCTGCCCGCTCCTTGAGAGCATCAACGGTCTCGAGCAAAGCCATCCGGCCGAGATTACCCAAAACCTTAATTTTTTCCAGGCGCGTGAGACGCCCATGACTGAAATCACCCAGGCGTTTACCCCACGCAACGGTGCCCATATGGTCGTTCGATATTGCGGGTTCACAGTTTATGTTCATGCGGCTCTCCTTTTTTGTACCGTATCGCACATAAATAGACATGTCGAACTTTTTGTGCGAAACGGTAAAAAATGAAAACACTCACCAAACGCGGCCGTCCGCGAAAATTTGATGAAGAACAAACCCTTGATCTGATCATGCAGGTCTTCTGGCAACATGGATATTCGGCAACCAGCCTTGACCAGATCGCCGAGGCAACGGGACTTAACAGACCCAGTCTCTACGCTGCATTCGGCACCAAGAAAGACATGTTTCTGAAATCGATTGAGCGCTTCGCAGATCGTATGGAAGCCCATCTGCGTGATGCAGGCTCTCGAGCGACTGGCGTCAATGCACGCATGAAAGACATCATGGCGGCTGCAGTGGATCTTTACACCGGGAAGAGTGACCTTACCGGTGCCGCCCATGGATGCCTTGCAATATCCACGCTCCCTTCGGAAGCATTGCAGGACTCGGATTTTCAGTTGGCGCTTGGAAATGTTCTTCTGCGTATGGACACCGGTTTTGCGCGCCTGATTTTGCGAGAATCCAAAGGCGCGGTGCGTGAAGCTCATGCGAAAGAAATTGCGCAACACCTGGCGCTGGTACTCCACGGACTGTCGATCCGCGCGCGTGCTGGAGAGAACCCTGAAAAACTGAAGCGATTGTCTTCCAGCGCCGTCGACAGGCTGATATCCGCCCAGGCCTCAGCTTTATCTGATGACGACCGCCACCCCTAAAAATGATTGTGCAAGTCCAGTGACCAATTCAGGGTCATCGGAAGGGGTGTCCAGGTTCCCGTTTGCAGACCCGCGGTTCGAAGAACCCTGGCGGTCCAGGTATTGCAGCCAAGCAAAGCGTTAAAACCGCTCTTGGCGGAGAAAAAAATATCGTGTGCATCATATGCAGCATTCGGTATGGGTATCGGATCGCCGTTTTTATCCAACTCGAAACTCAACCTGATGCTGTCCAGCAACCGGTCAAATTCGATTTCTGAAAGATGCACCTCGCGGACGCTTTCCAACTCAACCGCTATGGGCCCTGTTCTCCTTACATGCATGACTGACTTGTCCCAGGTCAGCGCATCGATCACCGGGCCAGGCTTGAGATGCCCCCAGGTTGGTGTCTCAACATAGAAAGATCGCCCTCCCCAACCGAAGACAACCCAGAAAACACCCTGAAAATCGAGCGCCAACCCAGTGTCGGAGACGAATGAAAAGGCCTCAAGAACATCCGGGTCGGCAGGCAGAGCAATGTCTGTATGGATCGGATTGGACAGCACCAGAATTGTCCGTTTCTTATCCGGTTCACGGGCCTCTGTCTGGATTGACTCAAAAAAGGGTCTCGGAACAAGCGTTCCGAGACCCATCAGTATTACCAGTAGAATGCAAACCAGGCATAGACCTCCTATGGCACGCCTGATCAGTAAAAACATTCTTCCCAATTCCAGCCCATGTCAGTGGTGCAGGATCTGGCTCAGGAACAGTTTCGTCCGCTCATGCTGCGGATTGGTGAAGAAGTCTTCAGGTTCGTTCTGCTCAACAATCTGGCCCGCGTCCATGAAAATCACGCGGTTTGCGACTTTCCGTGCAAAGCCCATTTCGTGGGTCACACAAAGCATCGTCATACCTTCTTCGGCAAGACCGACCATCACGTCCAACACTTCCTTGATCATTTCCGGATCGAGAGCAGACGTCGGCTCATCAAAGAGCATGATCTTCGGGTTCATACACAAGGATCGCGCAATGGCCACGCGCTGCTGCTGACCACCTGACAACTGCCCTGGATACTTCAAGGCCTGTTCAGGGATCTTGACGCGTTCCAGGTAGTGCATCGCGATGTCTTCAGCTTCCTTCTTCGGCATCTTGCGCACCCAGATCGGAGCCAGCGTGCAGTTTTCAAGGATGGTCAGGTGAGGAAACAGGTTGAAGTGCTGGAAACACATGCCGACTTCCCGACGAATTTCGTCGATCTTCTTGAGATCGTCCGTCAGCTCAATGCCATCGACAATGATTTGCCCGGCCTGGTGCTCCTCCAAACGGTTGATGCAACGGATCATGGTCGACTTGCCTGAGCCAGAAGGCCCGCAAATGACAATCCGCTCGCCGCGCATCACCTTCAGATGAATGTCACGCAGAACGTGGAAGTCACCATACCACTTGTTCATGTTCTTGATTTCGATTGCGACATCCGTTTCGGAAATCTGCATCTTGGAACGATCGGCGGCGATCTCTTCCGGGTTTACTGCATTCTCAGTCATGAGACTTTACTCCATGAGTGTCTTTTGGCCGGGGCGCTGCGGTCTGGCGCGCGCCCCGGAAACTCGGTCCTAGCGTTTGTGTCCTGTGTGCAGTTTGTTCTCCATAAAGATGGAGTACCGCGACATGCCGAAGCAGAATATGAAGAACACAATGGCTGCAAAGAGATAGCCGGTATGGCCCTGGCTTGGTGTCGACCAGGTCGGATCCGTGAAGGACGACTGGATCTGACCAAGCAGATCGAACATGCCGACGATCAAGACCAGCGTGGTGTCTTTGAACAGACCGATAAACGTGTTCACGATGCCCGGGATCACCAGTTTCAAGGCCTGTGGCAAAACGATGAGATACATCATCGGCCAGAACCGCAGTCCCAGTGCCATCGCACCTTCATACTGCCCCTTGGGAATAGCCTGTAGGCCACCGCGAACCACTTCTGCCATGTAAGCAGCAGAGAACAGTGTCACGCCGATCAGAACGCGCAGCAACTTGTCGAAGGTTACGCCTTCCGGCAGGAACAGTGGCAGCATCACGGAAGACATGAACAAAACCGTGATGAGCGGGACACCGCGCCAGAACTCGATGAAGATGATGGAGACCATCTTGATGATCGGCATTTTTGACCGACGACCGAGCGCGAGCGCAATCCCGAGGGGCAGCGAGGCAACGATACCCGTCACCGCGATGACGAGCGTAACGAGCAACCCTCCCCAACGGGCTGTTTCAACGATCGGCAAGATCACGGAACCACCAATGACCAGACCGGTCAACAGGAAGTAGGCCACGATCGGGAAGACCACCAGAAACAGGATCGCATTGGTACGCTTGAACGGAGCGCTCGGCCAGGCAAGCGGCACCAGAAGCAGAACGAACAACGCGTAGACGACATTCACCCGCCAGATTTCGTCTGTCGGATACCGACCGTAGATAAACTGCGGAAAATAGGCCTTAACGTAAGCCCAACAGGCACCGCCATGCGCACCATCCTGCGGAAGGCACGCCTCGCGGTTTTCACCGTTCCAGACTGCGTCAACAATCGCAAACTGGATGAAGGGCGCCACGATCGAATAGGCAATCAGAATGCCGATGACCGTCAAAATGGTGTTGCTTATGGATGAGAACAGGTTCTGCCGCATCCATCCGATAACACCGGTGGTCGAGACCGGCGCCGGCAACAGCGGCGCCTCCTCGGTCCTTATATGGAACATTTTTGTGTCTGACATGATCAAGCGCTCCTTAACGTTCCACGAGCGCCATGCGCTGGTTGTACCAGTTCATGAAGGCGGATGTGAGCAAGCTGAGCGATAGGTAAACTGCCATCCAGATACCGATGATTTCGATTGCCTGACCTGTCTGGTTCAGAACCGTGCCGCCGACGGACACGAGGTCCGGGAAGGCAATGGCAACCGCCAGAGAAGAGTTCTTGGTCAGGTTCAGATACTGACTGGTCAGCGGCGGAATGATCACGCGCATTGCCTGCGGGATGACGACCAGACGCAAGGTCGGACCATTGCGCAGCCCCAGTGCATGAGCGGCTTCCGTCTGGCCATGCGAGACCGCCTGAATGCCTGCACGCACAATCTCAGCGATAAAGGCGGCGGTGTAGATCGCAAGAGCTGCCGTCAGAGCCAGAAACTCCGGAATGACATTGATGCCGACATTCAACTCAAAACCGCGACGCAGGATCGGCCCGGTTTCAACGAAGTTGGGATGCTCCCAATACATCGGCATGCCCATAACCAGATATGCTATGAACGGCAGACCGACGATGAGGCCAACAGCAGTCCAGAACATCGGAAATTGCTGCCCAGTGGCTTCCTGACGCTTGCGGGCCCAGTTGGAAACGACAACTGATGCGATGATGGCCACGATCAGCGCAATACCGATCATATGGGAACCAGTTTCCCAGATCGGCTTCGGCAATCTCATGCCACCAATGTTCAGGTGAAAGGTGTCAAACAGCGACCACTTTTCCCGCTTTCCTGGAACAGCGCGCAAAACCGCGAAGTACCAAAAAAAGATCTGCAGCAGCAGAGGGACATTTCTGACAAGCTCTACATAGCAATATGCCAACCGGTTGATGACCCAGTTGTTGGAGAGCCGTGCAATCCCGATGACAAAGCCAAAGATCGTGGCGAAGAAGATGCCGACAACGGCGACAAGAATAGTGTTGAAGAGACCGACCAGAAGGGCCGTGCCGTAACTTGATGTTTCCGAATAGGGAAACAAAGACTGAATAATGCCGAAACCGGCAGTGTTTTCTAGAAATCCCCAACCTGAGGCAATGTTTTGCCGTTCCAGGTTGGCTATCGTGTTCGTAACGATGACGTATCCCAAAGTCACCAACGCGACGATCAATACCAATTGGTAAAAAAGGCCACGGGCTTTGGGATCGTTCAACAGCGAAGCACGCGCCGGCGCCCCCGCCGAGTCCTGCTCCATTACTGACATAGAACCTCGCCCAAGTTGTCACGAAAGAGCCCGGCTCGAAGCCTCACCTCCAACGTGTCCATATCTGCTTCACGTCTTGCGCTGTTGCGCTCCCCAGTCGGCGAAAGCAGATTGTTCCCCCACGCGTTACTGGATTATTCCAGTTTTGATGCGCGGAATTTATTGAGGGTTCCGGCAGCAAACCGCCGGAACCCCTAAAATCCTCAAATCATAAGAGGATTAGCGGATCGGCGGAGCGTACATGAAGCCACCGGCGTTCCACAGTGCGTTAACACCACGGGAGATGCCGAGCGGAGTGTCCGGACCAACATTTGCGTTGAAGGACTCTTCATAGTTACCGACGTTCTTGATGATGTTGTAAGCCCAGTCATTGGACAGGCCGATAGCTTCACCGAACGCGCCTTCTGCACCAAGCATACGCTTGATAGACGGGTTGTCGGAGGCCTTCATTTCATCAACATTTTCGGACGTAACACCGAGCTCTTCAGCATTCAGCATTGCGTTGAGGGTCCACTTCGCGATGTTGAACCACTCATCGTCGCCCTGACGAACAACCGGACCCAGAGGCTCTTTGGAGATGATCTCCGGCAGAACCATATGGTCGCCCGGGTTGGCCAGCTTAAGACGCTGAGCGTACAGACCGGAAGCATCCGTGGTGTAAACGTCGCAACGACCAGCGTCATATGCAGCAACAACTTCGTCAGCTTTTTCGAAAGCGACGATTTCGTACGGCATATTGTTCGCACGGAAGTAGTCTGCAACGTTCAGCTCAGTCGTCGTACCGGTGTTGGTGCACACGGAAGCGCCGGAGAGCTCCAGAGCGGACGTGACGCCAAGGTCCTTGCGAACCATGAAGCCCTGACCGTCATAGTAGTTCACACCAGCGAAGTTCAGGCCCAGCTGAGTATCGCGGGACATGGTCCACGTGGTGTTACGGGACAGAACGTCAACTTCGCCGGACTGCAGAGCGGTGAAACGCTCTTTAGCGGACAGCGGAGTGAATTTAACAGCGGATGCGTCACCGAATACCGCAGCAGCCATTGCGCGGCAAAGGTCAACGTCAAGTCCGGTCCAGTTCCCCTGTGAATCCGGGTTAGAGAAACCCGGCAGGCCCTGGCTCACGCCACACTGAATGAAACCTTTTGCCTTGACGTCTTCCAGCGTCGTTGCACCTGCAGCCGTCGTTGCGGCGACTCCCATGGCAGCGCCGAGTACGAGCGGAAGGATTTTATTGGACATGGATATGCAGCCTTTATTTGTTACCCATACTTTGTCTTGTCGGGCTTATTCGGAAGACGTCTTCCCTGTCTCGCTTTCCGGACAGTATGCAGCCTTGCTGACTGTTTCCTCCAGAAGTCTTCCGTCCCAACCCAACGACCCCATACGATGGCATTTAGCCGTTCGGGTCAAGTACTTGCTGCAGTTATCTCTTCAAAATTCTAGTGCCTTGGAACAATTGCCACCGAAACAGCTGCACAAAACACGAACATGTCTAAAACGAAATCATTCAATGCCCAAAAAGAGTTCAATCCATTTAATTCCCGTAGCGTCACCGTTAACTTTAGTTTGAGTTTTGTCAGTCGCACCTACTACTCTGGAGTGCGAAAACCCGGTTGCAGGCGAAGGGCGAATGACTAAACCACTACCGGCTGATGCCGGTAGGATTATCGATGTGCTTCTCAAGGTACTGAAGTACGACATCTTCAGTGA
>NZ_CANMNP010000014.1 GCF_947499295.1 uncultured Roseibium sp. | reverse complement strand
ATACATTTGCAAGATATGGACTTCAGAACCTGATCGTTTCAGACTTAATCCGATCCATCAAATGCCGGGACTGAACAGCTAACCTCCTGCAAAGAGGCTGCAAGTTCTTCGGTCGCGCTGGCAACGGTCTGAACATTGGTCGTTGCTTCTTCGGCAGCTGCTGCGACGTCACTCGCCTGACCGCTCGTGTCCTGTGCGGTCTGGGTCATCTGAGTGGCCGTTGATTGCATCGAAACCGTTGCACCCTTGACCGAGTTCAGCATATCGCTGATCTGAGCGCTGAACGTTTCAAGGAGTTCCGCAATACGCGCATTCCTCTTTTCGCGTTCCTGCTGTTCAGCTTCCTGGCGGATTGTCAGTTCCTGACGCTGGACCACAGAATCGCGGAACCCGGCCACGGATCTCGCCACATTGCCGATTTCGTCCGGGCGGCGCGCTTCGGCGAATTCAACTGACGTGTCGCCATCAGCAAGCCTGCCGGCGTCACCTACGAGACGTGCGAGTGGGCGCGTAATGCCGAAAGAAATGAATATTGCGAGGGTTATTGCCAGCACGAACGCAAATGCGGATGCGCCGATGATCTGCCATTCGGCGACGAATGCTTCGTGGAGCGTTTTTTGTCCAAGGGCACTGTTGTCTTGGACGGCACTTTCCTTGACTTGTGCAGCCCATCCGTTGACCTCAAATCCGGTCTTGTCGAGCACGCCTGTTCGAATTGAATTGCGCTCAACAATGATGTCATGAACGCGCTGGGCCGAAGACCTATAGTCCACGATCATGGGAATTGTAGCTGCCAAAGTTGCTTTGCGTTCCGGGTTTTCGATGCTGTTGTCCAGCAGGGCCAACTCTTGCTCTATGACGCCCATTTCCATCATGGCGCGTTCAAAGTCCGCCGTGTTGTTGGATGCAAGAAATTTTAAAACGTAAAGACGTGCCAGCAGAAAGTCCTGCGACGCTCTGGCCGCAAGGTTTGCGGTTTCGTAGTCACCATCTTCTGTTGCCGTCTCGTTTATGGAGGAAAGATTCTTTCGGGCTATTGGGCCTATCTTGTCGAGCTTGTCCTGAACAAGCACGTCGCGCTCCCGATACAGCGCTATGACCTGTTCAAGGCCGCCGGTAAAGTCGGTCAGACCGGATTTGATCTTTTGAACAAGTTCGACACGCACCGGGTTTCGAATTTCAACCTCGGCCGTTTTGATCCCGTCTTCCATCTGTCGAAGGAACTCGTTTGTGGCTTGAAGAGCCTCCTCTGACCGGGTCTGAATATACTTGTTGGTATTGACCAGAACCTTGGCCATATCGGCATTCATTTCGGATGCCAGAAGGGCGTCACCGCTCATGTCTTCCATGGCGGCAATGTCCTCACCGACCACCGACAAGCTGACATAGGCCCAGATTCCAACGGCGGCGATGAATAAAGCAATGAGCCCAAAACCCATCAGTATTCTATGCTGAACAGTCATTCTTCGAGCCTTTCCAGTCCCCACTTGCCGGAACGGATAGCGTTCAAAGATTTTACGTAAGGTAAAATACGTACTCAGACAGCATAGGCAGCAATACCAAAAGTTGTATTTGAGGCAAAATAATCGTTACAAATAAGAAGTGGAAATATTAGTGTATACATCGTAGTAAGAGACTGAATTAATTCAGAAATACACTCACTCATAAACATTGATTGTTTGATTTTGCTAAGACTGAAGGCCTTGTATCCTTCAAAACAGGTGGCCTATTGCCTTCGAAAACGAAAAGATATTTTTCCATGAAGGAAAAAATAAGCCGGGCTGAACTTCCCAGTTGAGTTTGGGGTAATCGGCGATCTGAAGGAAACCGGACGACACCAACCGTTGAAGGAATCGCATCGCGGTGTTTCCTGATTGGCTGAATAGGCCTGCTAGAAAAAATGAAAAGAGGTGTTCGCGCCTAGCCAGCGCCATTGACGACGAGCTGGATCCTGTCAGCTGGAACGCGCGCGCGGGTGTATTGGAGAGGCTTTCCGCTGTCGTCGAGATTCAGGCTTTCCATCACCATTACCGGCTGACCCAGGGCGAGACCAAGCTGGCGGGCGTCCTGAGCGTCGACAAGCTCGGCTGTTATGCGCGTTTCCTTGCGCTGGTAGTCTTCAATGCCGGCAGCCTTCAATGCCTTGGTGATTGATCCGTTTTCGGCATAGTCCGCAACAAGGTTGGGTACGCGAGACTGTTCGAACCAGCTTGTTGCGACAATCATTGGAGTTCCGTCCGCCACTCTCAATGTTTCCACCCTGATCAAGGGTTTTCCCAACGGTACGCCAAGTTGACTGGAAAGAAATGCGTCGGCTTCTTCGATGGCGGAGCCGATTAGTCGGCCGCTTGGTGCCCGGTGTTGTCCCGATACGATTTCCGAAAATCGAGTACGCGGGCCGATGGGATAACTGAGCGGAGCTGAGGCGACAAATGTTCCGCGGCCCTGGTCGGCCCGCAATATGCCTTCCGACGTCAGCGCAGCAATTGCGCGGCGAACGGTATGCCGGTTCACGCCGAAACGCGCGGCAAGATCGGATTCCGGCGGCAAGCGGCTGCCCTTCTCAAAGACACCGCCAATAATGTCAGCCTTGAGTGTTTCCATGATCTGTCGCCAAACCGTTATTCCGGCGCCACGATCAACTGAGCTGTTGTTCGTCATGCGAACGTCATCAAATTTCAGTAGCAATTAGTCAATCAGTTTATTTGTATAGACAAATAGACAAATTTTGCTTAAGCAGATCCTGCCCTGCATTTCTTCTTAGGAACCGCCCAACCCGACAAAGGCGCGCTTCATGACTGAAAACTCTTCTCAATCCAACACGGACGGAACGGTGGAAGCCCGCCGGAAAGTCATGGCAACGCTCGCTGCTGCCTCTCCCGAGGCTGTTGCGGAAAGATATGAGACGCTGTCGCCACCCGACTATGATCTTGTCCGTCAACCGGAAACGGGTCTGGTGATGGTGCGCGGCCGAATGGGGGGCACGGGCAGCCCATTCAATTTGGGTGAGGTGACAGTAACGCGCTGTGTCGTGCGCCTGCGAACGGGGGAAACCGGGAGCAGCTATGCACTTGGCCGAAACAAGACAAAAGCGCTGCAATCGGCAGTGATCGATGCACTTTGGCAAACAAGCGATGGCCGCGACAAAATTGAGATGGACATCATAAGGCCGCTCAATGGTTCGCAAAGCACGGCAAAAGAGACCGTCAAACAAGAGACTGAAGCGACCAAAGTCAACTTCTTCACCATGGTACGCGGAGACAACTGATGGACACTGCAATCGATGCAAGTGAGCACACCACCGCGCTTGCCGCGGGATTTCAGGATCCGGTGCATGATGCGCAAGAATGCTTTCGGGCGATCATGAATGCCATGGCGCGGCCTGGAACGGAGCAGCTGATCCGGGAAGACGGCTTGGTGCCGCCTGCCCCTCTCACGCCGACCGTTGCGGCCATTGTTTTGACGCTGCTGGATTATGACACACCCGTCTGGCTCGACAGGCCTTTGATGACGAGTGACGCGGTCAAGTCGTTTCTGCGTTTTCACACCGGCGCTCCAATTGTGAAGGAACCTGTCGAGGCAGCCTTCGCGATTGTTACAGATCCTGCTCATCTGGTGCCTTTGGCCAGCTTCAATCAGGGTTCCGCAGAATATCCGGATCGATCGACCACAGTGGTCCTGTCATCGCAGGAATTCGGCAAACACGCACCAGTGACGCTTGAAGGACCCGGCATCAAAGATAGGGCTGCACTGTCGACCGGTCCGTTACCACCAGTTTTCTGGGATCAGGTCTCGGCCAACAGCCGGCTGTTTCCGCGAGGTGTCGATCTGATCTTTTCCGGCAAGGGGCGCATTAGCGCCCTGCCCCGGTCTACCCGCATTCTGCCTTCGGAGGTTTGAGTCATGTATGTTGCCGTCAAGGGTGGCGAGAAAGCCATCCGCAATGCTCACAAGCTGACCGCAAAACGCCGGCGCGGTGATACCTCTGTTCCCTCGCTGACACTCGAACAGATTGCCCAGCAGCTCAGCCACGCTGTTGCCCGTGTCATGGGAGAAGGGTCTCTTTACGACGAGACACTCGCGGCCCTGGCCATCAAGCAAGCGCGGGGTGATCTGATCGAGGCTGCCTTCCTGATGCGGGCCTATCGCACGACGCTGCCACGTTTTGGGTACAGCAAACCGGTCGATACCGCAGAAATGCTGGTCGAGCGCAGGATCTCTGCAACCTACAAGGATCTTCCCGGCGGGCAGGTGCTCGGTCCAACCTTCGATTACAGCCACCGCTTGCTCGACTTCGCCCTAGCGGCGGAAGACGACAGTGCAGAGCCTGCCGTCGAAACGTCACCGCCTGAGGACGTAGCAATGCCGCGGGTCACGGACCTCCTGGGCGATGAAGGGCTGATGGAGCCGGACCCAGTGTCAGACGAGACGGCTCCTGTTGGCGATCTGACGCGGGAGCCACTGTCGTTTCCGGCAGACCGGGACCTGCGCCTTCAGAACCTTGCCCGGGGCGACGAGGGTTTTCTACTGGCGCTCGCCTACTCCACGCAGCGCGGCTATGGCCGAACGCACCCCTTTGCCGGAGAAATCCGCTATGGCGAGGTCGAAGTTGAGTTCTTTGCCGAAGAGCTGGGGTTTGCGGTCACGCTCGGGACCATCAAGGTCACCGAATGTCAGATGATCAACCAGTTCAAAGGCTCGGCCAAGACAGCGCCGACTTTTACGCGGGGTTATGGTCTCGTCTTTGGCCAGGTGGAACGCAAGGCCATGTCCATGGCAATGGTCGATCGCTCCATGCGCTTTGAAGAATTGGGCGAAGAGCAGGTCGCGCCGGCACAGGATGTCGAATTTGTGCTGTCTCACTCCGACAACATCCAGGCAACCGGATTTGTCGAACACCTGAAACTGCCGCACTACGTCGACTTTCAGGCTGAACTCGTCCTGGTGCGCCAGATGCGTGCCGAATGGTTCGAAAAACGCCGGCAGGAAGAAGACAGCGGCGATGCTGCCCAGGAGGCTGCGGAATGAACGATACGGCTCAGATCTTCGACCAGGGCGAGTACAATTTCGCTTACCTGGATGAACAGACCAAACGCATGATTCGGCGAGCGATCCTCAAGGGCATCGCCATCCCCGGATATCAGGTTCCTTTTGCCTCCCGGGAAATGCCGATGCCGTATGGCTGGGGGACGGGTGGTGTCCAAGTGACGGCTTCGATACTGGGCAAGGACGATTGTCTGAAGATGATCGATCAGGGTTCGGACGACACCACGAATGCGGTCTCGATCCGTGGCTTCTTTGAAAAGACGGCGGGTGTCAGAACCACCTATGAGACCTCTGAAGCCACCGTCATACAGACACGGCACCGGATACCGGAAAAGGGATTAAGGGAAGACCAGGTTCTGGTTTTTCAGGTGCCGATCCCCGAGCCGCTTCGGTTCCTGGAGCCTCGAGAAACCGAGACCCGCAAGATGCACGCTCTTGAAGACTATGGTCTGATGCACGTGAAGCTTTACGAAGACATCGCGAAAAACGGCCATATTGCTACGACCTACGCCTATCCGGTGAAGGTCAATGACCGCTATGTCATGGATCCTTCTCCGACGCCCAAATTCGACAACCCGAAAATCGACCAGATGCCGGCGCTGCAGCTTTACGGCGCTGGCCGCGAGAAACGGATCTATGCAATCCCGCCCTATACGAAGGTGAAGAGCCTGGACTTCGATGATTATCCCTTCGAAGTTCAAAAATTTGACAAGCCCTGCGGGCTATGCGGTGCGGAAAATGTCTATCTCGACGAAGTCATCCTCGATGACCAAGGCGGCCGGATGTACGTCTGTTCCGACAGTGACCATTGCGAGGAACGCCGTGCGAACGGGCATCTTGGCCCGATGGCAGCCGACCCGGCAGCCACACACTTCGCCGGTGGCGCATCAGAGGAGACGGTTCAATGAACGTGTTCCAACCCGAAGCCCCTTTGCTGCAGGTTCATAATGTCACTCGATATTATGGCGACAGGATCGGGTGTCTGGACGTCTCGTTCGATCTTTGGCCCGGTGAAGTGCTGGCCATTGTCGGAGAAAGCGGTTCCGGCAAAACGACTTTGCTGAATTGCCTTTCAACGCGTCTTGCGCCAACCGCAGGCGCAATCGAATATCGCATGCGAGATGGCGCTATGCGCAATCTCTATCAATTGACGGAAGCCGAGCGCCGTCTGCTGATGCGCACAGACTGGGGCTTTGTGCACCAGAATGCGGCTGACGGCCTGCGCATGAATGTGTCTGCCGGCGCGAATGTCGGTGAAAGGCTGATGGCCGTAGGTGATCGGCACTACGGAAACATTCGTTCCACGGCAGATGACTGGCTTGGGCGTGTCGAAATCGAGAGTGACCGGATCGATGATGACCCGCGATCTTTTTCCGGTGGGATGCGTCAGCGTTTGCAGATTGCCCGAAATCTGGTGACACGTCCCCGGCTGGTCTTCATGGACGAACCGACAGGCGGGCTCGATGTTTCCGTCCAGGCTCGTCTGCTTGACCTTTTGCGCCGTCTGGTGGCTGATCTTGGCCTTTCCGTGGTCATCGTCACCCATGACCTTGCCGTTGCAAGGCTGCTCTCGCACAGGATCATGGTCATGCGCCACGGCAATGTGATTGAGGCCGGGTTGACGGATCAGGTTCTGGACGACCCGCGCGAGCCGTATACGCAGCTGCTTGTCTCTTCCATTCTTCAAGTCTGAACGGGGTCAATTCCAATGGCTGTTCGTCTCTACCTTAACAGTGTCGGCAAGACATTCACCATGCACCTGCAAGGGGGCACTGTCATTCCTGTCGTCGAAAAGGTCGAATTTTCGGTCGATGCCGGCGAATGCGTCGTGCTGGGCGGTCCGTCCGGTGCCGGCAAAAGCTCAATCCTGAAGATGATCTATGGCAACTATCGTTGCGACCAGGGCCAGATTCTGGTGACTGTCGGTGACGAGATTGTCAATGTGGCCGGCGCCAAACCCCGCGATATCCTGAAACTGCGTAGCGATACCATTGGGTATGTCAGTCAGTTTCTACGCACGATCCCCCGTGTTTCAGCAGAAGACGTTGTTGCTGAACCGTTGATTGCGCAAGGTTCAAGCGAAGAGGAAGGCCGAGACAAGGCCAGGACGCTCCTGGCGCGCCTGAATGTTCCGGAACGCCTTTGGACCTTGCCTCCGGCAACCTTCTCGGGCGGTGAGCAGCAGAGGGTCAACATTGCGAGGGGTTTTATCGCGCATTATCCGATCCTGCTGCTCGATGAGCCGACAGCGTCACTCGATGCCGCCAACCGGGCGGTGGTCGTTCGGCTGGTGGAAGAGAAGAAAGCACAAGGCGTCGCTATGGTCGGCATTCTGCATGATCAGGATGTGCGTCAGGAAATCGCCGACCGCATAATAGATGTCACGTCATTCAGTTCCGAGGTGGCCGCTTAGCGGCCATGGGAAAAAGGTCAAAAAGGCGGTCTGGACTTGCGGGCGGGCGACAATTGTCACAGAACGGTCATTGCCCACCGGTAGGCCGTCCGCAGCCACCCGCCTTTCACATGATTGTTCACCATGCGCTATGCAATTTATTTCGCCGCTACGGCCGATGACAGCCTGATGCTCCTAGGCAATGCCTGGCTTGGCAGGGACACCTTCACGGGAGATCCATTGCCACAGCCCGGCATCGAAGGATTGTCTCAGGCTCGGGTTGCCGAGCTGACATCCAGTCCCCGACGTTACGGCTTTCATGGGACACTAAAAGCGCCGTTCTTTCTGCGCGAGGGTGAAACGGAAAATGACCTGGTGAGCGCTTGCGAAGACTTTGCAAGCAGCATTGCACCTTTTGAAATCCAAAAACTGGGAGTCAACAGGCTGGGAAAGTTTCTGGCACTCACACCTGACCAGGACGAACCGGATCTGAAGGCCTTTGCCGGGTTGTGTGTCCGTCACTTTGACAAATTCAGAGCGCCACTTTCCGATGCCGATCTGGAGCGGCGCCGCAAGAGCGGCCTGACCCCGAAGCAGGACGCTTACCTGCAAGACTGGGGCTATCCATACATCTTCGATGAATTCCGCTTTCACATGACGCTTTCGAACAAACTCGACGCGGAAAAGGAAGCGGAATTTCTGACAGAATCCGCGTGCGCCTTCTTCGCAAAGGTGACGGGAAACCGCCGCAGATGCAGTCATTTCGGGCTTTATGTAGAGCCTGAACCCGGGGCACCATTTCAGGTACAGAAAATCTTTGAACTCACCGGCGGCACCGCGCCGTGCAACGTCCAGTTTCCCGACGACAGTCTCACCCGCAAGGAGAACGTATGAGCACGCAGCCCAAGGTCTTCAAGAACGCCAAACTTGTTCTGCCCGACGACGTGTTGGACGGCTCGCTTCAAATTGACGAAGCGGGACTGATCGCCGGCGTCGCGTCTCCGACCGAAACAGACGGCCACGATTGCGACGGTGACTATTTGCTTCCAGGCCTGGTCGAGCTGCATACAGACCACCTTGAAACACACTATGCGCCCCGTCCGAAAGTTCGGTGGAACCCGGTTTCAGCCGTTCAAGCGCATGACGCGCAAATTGCGTGCGCGGGCATTACGACTGTTTTCGATGCGTTGCGTGTCGGCATGGATGAAGACGCTGACCTCAGATATCCGGATATGCGCACGCTTGCGGATGCGATCGAAACCGGCCAGCAGGAACATCGGCTGCGCGCCGATCACTTTATCCATCTCCGCTGTGAAGTCTCGGCACCGGATGTGCTCGAGGCTTTCAAGGTCTTCGAAGATGATGACAGCATTCGCTTGATTTCCTTGATGGATCATACGCCCGGGCAGCGCCAATTCGTTTCGCTCGATGCCTACAAGATCTACTATCAGGGTAAAAAGGGCTTTTCGGACGAGCAGATGGAAGAATTCATCCGCCGGCGTCAGGAGCGTGCCAGTGGCCTGGCGCCCGAAAACCGGCAGAAACTCTCGGAAATTGCCCAGGCGCGGGGTATCGCCATAGCAAGTCATGACGATGCAACGCAGGATCATGTCGACGAGGCGATTGAGCTGAAAACGAAGATCGCTGAGTTCCCGACCACGGTTGAAGCGGCAAAGGCCTCGCATGCCGCCGGCATGGCGGTCCTAATGGGCGCGCCCAACGTTGTCCGGGGTGGCTCACACTCCGGCAACGTGTCTGCGAAGGAACTTGCCGAAGCCGGTGTCCTGGATGTTTTGTCCTCCGACTATGTTCCAGTGTCCCTTCTCCAGGCTTCGTTTCAACTGGCGGAAGAGACTGAGAGCATCTCTTTGCCCCAAGCGGTTGCCATGGTGACATCGACGCCGGCCAACGCGATTGGATTGTCTGACCGGGGTGCATTGTCGCCAGGTCTGCGGGCGGATCTCATTCAGGTGAAGATGGTCGGTAACATTCCGATTGTCAGGGGCGTATGGCGCGAGGGCCGGCGGGTTGCCTGACCTGACGGTTGAGGATGCCGGACTCGGCCCAGGCCGCATGGTTTTGGTCGTTGGGCCTAGCGGCGCAGGCAAAGACACGCTTATGGCAGCCCTCCATGAACGCTTGAAGTTCAGACGCGATGTGGTGTTTGCCCGTCGTGCCATCACGCGCGACGCCGATCCGGAAGCAGAAGACCACGATACGCTCAGCCGGGACGAATTCGACCGCCTTGTCGACACGCAGGAGGTCGCCCTGTCCTGGGAAGCACACGGTCTGGGCTATGTCATTCCAAAATCTTATGATGAGGCCATCGCCCAGGGCGTGACGGTGATTGCCAACGGGTCCCGGAAGGTTCTCGAGCAGTCGGCGCAAAAGTATCAATCGGCCATCGTTTTTCTGATCACGGCTCCAATTGACGTACTGGCCGAGCGGTTGTCCGCGCGCGGGCGAGAAACCAAAGACGATATCAGGCGGCGGCTTCAACGGGCAGATCTAGAGCCAGACTCGCTCGCGAATCTAGTCCGAATTGAAAACACGGGCACAGTCGAAGATGGTGTCGCCGCTATGATGAAGGCGCTGGGCTACCAGGCGTGATTTCGCTTTGCTTTGAGCGGCACCGTTGAAGGAAGGCAATTCCGCAGCTTGCTTGACTCCTTCCATCGTTTCAGGCATAGACCCGCCAACTCCATTTGAGTGACTGAAATTCGAACTGCCGACCGGGACCCGCAAAGGTGTAAAGAGAGCCCGGAGGTTAACACCCGACAGCGCGTTGCGCCCTCGGGTGCTAAACTGCTTTGCATGGCTCGACCCGTTTGGATTTGCACACCGGTTGCCCATATGGATCGGGAGTTCTCCCGAAACTGGCGAGTTTAAGGACCACTGATGTTTGAAAGCCTGTCCGATCGACTAAGCGGAATTTTCGATAAGCTCACGGGTCGTGGAGCGCTGTCGGAAAACGACGTCAATGAAGCGCTGCGCGAAATACGCCGCGCGCTGATTGAAGCCGATGTCGCGTTGCCGATCGTTCGTTCCTTTACCGACAAGGTCCGCAACCGGGCTGTTGGCGCGGAAGTGGTCAAATCGGTCACGCCTGGCCAGATGGTCGTGAAGATCGTGCACGATCAGCTGATTGAGATGCTTGGCGAAGAAGGACAGCCGATCGATCTCAATGCGCCGGCGCCGGTGGCGATCATGATGGTCGGTCTGCAGGGTTCGGGCAAAACGACCACGACTGCAAAGATTGCACGACGCATGACCTTGCGCGACAAGCGCCGGGTTTTGATGGCATCGCTTGATACCCGCCGTCCGGCAGCTCAGGAGCAGCTGAAGGTTCTTGGCGAGCAGAACGAGATCGACACGTTGCCGATCATCGAAGGCCAGGGGCCCGTTGAGATCGCCAATCGGGCCATGTCGGCTGCAAAGCTTGGCGGCTATGACGTTGTCCTGCTCGATACTGCAGGCCGCATTCATATCGATGAGCCACTGATGGTCGAGATGGCGGAAGTCAAATCCGCTGCACAGCCTCACGAAATCCTGCTCGTAGCCGACTCCTTGACTGGTCAGGATGCTGTCAATCTCGCCAAGAGTTTCGACGAACGGGTCGGCATAACGGGTATTGCACTGACCCGTATGGATGGTGATGGCCGCGGCGGAGCGGCTTTGTCCATGCAGGCGGTTACGGGCAAGCCGGTCAAGTTGATCGGTACCGGCGAAAAATCCGACGCGCTTGAAGACTTTCACCCGAAACGGATTGCCGACCGTATTCTGGGCATGGGCGATATCGTCTCGCTGGTGGAAAAGGCGGCCGAGGCCATCGACGCGGAAAAAGCCGCGAAGATGGCCAAGAAGATGCAGAAGGGTCATTTCGACCTGGACGATCTTGCCGAACAGCTGCAGCAGATGGAAAAACTTGGCGGCATGTCCGGAATGATGGGCATGCTTCCCGGCGTCGGCAAAATGAAAAAGCAGATCGAAGCGGCGAACATCGACGACAAGATGTTCAAGCGGCAGGTTGCGATCATTCAATCGATGACACCGACGGAACGGCAGAAGCCGGATCTTCTAAAGGCCAGCCGCAAAAAACGTATTGCCGCGGGCTCCGGTGTTCAGGTGGCCGACGTCAACAAGCTTTTGAAGATGCACCGCCAGATGGCGGACATGATGAAGAAGATGGGCAAGGGCAAAGGCATGCTCGGTAAGCTTATGGGCGGCATGGGCGGTGGAATGCCTGATGTCGATCCGAAGCAGCTTGAGGAAATGGCCAAGTCCGGTCAGCTACCGGGTGGAATGGAACTGCCAAAGGGATTGCCCGGAGGCATGCCTGGTGGTTTGGGCGGTGCCGGACTTCCGCCCGGCATGCCGGGCCTGCCTGGTCTGGGTGGCCCAAAGCTGCCCGGATTGCCGGGAATGGGTAAGGGTAAAAAGCGATGAGCGAAGCGGAAACACAGCTCGGAGAGAGCGAAGCGCTTGGCGAATTGAAATCACTTAGAGCTTCCATCGACAACATCGATGCGGCGCTCATTCATATGCTCGCAGAGCGGTTCAAGTGCACCCAGAAAGTGGGCGTACTGAAAGCCACAAACGACCTGCCGCCGGCTGACCCGGCGCGGGAAAAAATTCAGATCGAGCGGCTGAGGCAACTGGCCGGTGACGCCAATCTCGATCCTGACTTTGCCGAGAAACTGCTGAACTTCATCGTTCGCGAAGTGATCCGGCACCATGAAGCCATTGCCGCGAAAGCCGGCAGCTAGAAACTGGAGAAAGAAAAATGGCTACGAAAATTCGTCTGGCACGCGGCGGTTCCAAGAAGCGCCCGTATTACCGTATCGTTGTCGCGGACATCCGCTCCCCGCGCGACGGCCGTTTCATTGAAAAGGTCGGTTCCTACGATCCGATGCTGCCGAAAGATTCCGAAGAGCGCGTCAATCTGAACGTCGAGCGCATTCAATACTGGCTCGATAACGGCGCAAAGCCGACAGACCGCGTACACCGTTTCCTGGATGCTGCAGGTCTTTTGAAGCGCGAAGCGCGCAACAACCCGCAAAAGGCTGAGCCGGGTGCGAAAGCGAAAGAGCGTCTGGAAGCCAAGCGTTTGGCTGAAGAAGAAGCCGCCGCAGCAGCTGCTGAACCGGCAGCCGAAGAAGCAGCGACCGAAGAAGCTGCTGCTGAATAAGCAATGATGTTTAAGCGTACCGGTCTTGCCGCTGGAGGTCTTTTGACATGACTTCGTCTGAAGATCAGAAGATCCTTCTTGCCAAGATCGGTGCAGCTCACGGCATTCGCGGGGAAGTGCGGGTCAAACCTTTTGGGGATGATCCGCTTTCCTTCACCGACTATGGCGTTCTGACCACGAAAGACGGCAAACGGTCGTTTGAGGTCAAGAATGCGCGTGTGCAAAAGACGGTCGTGATTACCAGCTTCAAAGGCGTCACCGACCGCAATCAGGCGGAAGAGTTGAACGGGGTTGAACTCTATGTCGACCGTGACCAGCTTCCGGAGACTGATGACGATGAATTCTACTATTCGGATTTAAACGGCTCGACAGTGCTGGATCAGGATGGCGAGGTTCTGGGCAAGATTGTTGCGGTACAGGATTTCGGTGCCGGCGATCTGCTTGAAATTCGTCCCAAACGCGGCCGGACGTTCTATGTGCCCTTCACGAGGGAATTCGTACCGGAAATCGACCTCGCCAATGACAGGGTCCGTGTCGACCTGCCCGAAGACTATTTTTCCGAAGGAACGCCAGAGCCTTCCGAAGGCGCGCCCGACAGGTAACGTGTCGGGACGGGTTCAAGACCCATACCACTGAAATCAAGTTCTTCCGGAGCGTCTTTGACAGCCTGCCGTGCTTCGGACCGGATGAGGGCAATCAGCGCAACAACCAGGGTTACGCCGATACCGTTGGCGAACGCGTCCGGAAGCGACATTTCGTGATGTGGCAAGAACCCTTGAACCATTTCTCCTGCCAAACCCATGGCAAAGGCAACGACCGCCGAAATCCTCAAGCGACAACAAAACAGCGCGTGGATGGAAAGGGTCAGTAACGCGAAAAAGCCGATATGGATGACCTTGTCATAAGGGTGGCCGACGCCGGTATTGAATACCAGTCCAACAAGCACGCCGAAACTGATCAGGATGACCAGCGGCAACAGACGGCTCATGGAGATGTCAAGGTAATGCCGGTCGATCCGGTCTTGTACGAAAGCCGGTAGTTTGAAACGGAAGACTGGAAACCTGACCACCTTGAGATACCTGACTGAAACGCACTTGCCACATGATGGGCCGTACCCTAATCAGTGCTTCCTCCAGGTTAAGAACCTGTAAGGGTGTGTTGACTTTTCTTGTTATGGTTAACGCATTCCTAACCGCACAGTCCCGGTCACGTAATCTGGCCGGAGTAGCACTGAAAGATAAAGCGCAATGGCGTTCAAGGCGACACTGTTGACCCTTTACCCGGACATGTTTCCGGGTCCGCTTGGACATAGTCTGTCCGGCAGAGCGCTGGAAAAAGGTTTATGGGACCTTGAGAGATGCCAGATCCGGGACTTCGCAACAGACAAACATCGGTCGGTTGACGATACGCCCGCAGGCGGCGGCGCTGGGATGGTCCTGCGTGCAGACATCTTGGCAAAAGCGATCGATGCGGCAGCGTCTTCCGAAGACCCGCGCCCGCGAATATTGATGAGCCCGCGCGGCCTCCCCTTCACGCAAGAACGCGCCCATGAGCTGGCCGCCGGGCCCGGCGCAATTATCGTCTGCGGCCGGTTTGAAGGCGTTGATCAGCGTGTGATCGATGCGCGGGGCCTCGAAGAGGTTTCGATTGGTGACTACATTCTGTCAGGCGGCGAGATAGGCGCGATCACGATGCTGGATGCGATCATCCGACTGATCCCAGGTGTCATGGGTAATATGGAAAGCGCTGATACGGAGAGTTTCGAAACCGGGCTTCTGGAGCATCCGCATTACACGCGCCCCGCGAAGTTCGAGGGACAAATTATTCCGGAGGTGCTGACGTCGGGCAACCACAGGAAAATCCATGATTGGCGCATGGCTGAAGCCGAGCGCCTCACACGCGAACGCAGACCGGATCTTTGGGATGCCTATATGGCGGACGAAGATGACGTGGATTGAGCAGCGTCGTAAATGCGCCGGTGGAGGTCGCGGCGGAGCCAAGTTTGCCCATCAGCGGCAAATCTCGGGTTAAGTAGCCTTTTTACATATTCTCTGATGACATTTTTCAAGAATTCCTGTATACGCCCGCGAAGTCGGAAGAAGCATGACCATCCTGATAGGGGGCGTGTTTCCTGAATTGCTTCTCCTGAGGCGCAAATATTCAGAAAATTCCGGCGGATAATGCACCATGGCCCAAAGTCGGTGAACCCGTTTCCGGCCTTAAAACCGGACAGCGCTCTGACCGCTTTGTAAATGAAAAGGGAAAAATGCCATGAACATCATCGAACAGCTTAATGCTGAGGAAATGGCGAAAATTGAAGAGCAGCGCAAGCTGCCGGAATTTTCGCCAGGTGATACCGTTCGCGTCAATGTGAAGGTCACCGAGGGTAACCGGACTCGTACACAGGCTTACGAAGGTGTCTGCATCGCCCGTTCCGGCGGCGGCATCAACGAGAGCTTCACGGTTCGCAAGATTTCTTACGGTGAAGGCGTGGAACGTGTCTTCCCTATTTATTCTCCGATGCTGGAAGGCGTGGAAGTTGTTCGCCGCGGTAAAGTACGTCGCGCGAAGCTTTATTATCTGCGTGACCGTCGCGGTAAGTCCGCCCGCATCACCGAAAACACCAATGTTCGCTCCAAGCGCCTCAACGAAGAGCAGCGTGCTGAAGTGGCTGCTGCAAAAGTTGCCAAGGCAGAAGCGAAAAAGGCCGAAGCTGAAGCAGCTGAAAACGCTGCGGAATAAGCCGATACGGCTTGGAAATGTTTTGGAAAGGCGGTCCCGGAGGCCGCCTTTTTTGCAACTAGGTGATGGCTGATCGTCTGGCGGTCAATCTCAGTTGAATTCAACTCAACTCGGCAATGCTTGACCTTCAGGCGGCGCTGCGCCATTCACTAAGGCAACCGGTGTTGCGCAAGGCACCAGCAAGCTTTTCATGGCTTGAGTTTACAGGACGCGACTTGAGGCTCAGCCGAGCCCGAAGAAGATTCCGGAGAAATGCGCTGCCCCACGAACTGCGCGCATTGCCGGGCAAAAAATGAGGAGAGATCCATGGCCAAGGCACGGACGCTTTACGACAAGATCTGGGACGACCATGCGGTCGATATGCAGCCGGACGGGACAGGGCTGCTTTATATTGACCGGCATCTGGTACATGAAGTGACAAGCCCGCAGGCGTTTGAGGGTTTGCGCATGCATGGCCGCAAGGTGCGGCAGCCGCAAAAGACACTGGCTGTCGTTGACCACAACGTCCCGACCACAGACCGAAGACACGGTATCGACGATCCGGAATCTGCGTTGCAGGTCGAAACGCTTGCCAAGAATGCCACAGAATTCGGCATCGAATACTATTCAGAACTGGATATGCGCCAGGGCGTTGTTCACATTGTGGGTCCCGAACAGGGCTTTACCCTGCCTGGAATGACAATCGTCTGCGGCGACAGCCACACGTCAACCCATGGCGCTTTCGGATCGCTCGCACACGGCATCGGCACGTCCGAGGTCGAGCACGTTCTGGCAACGCAGACGCTGATCCAGAAAAAAGCGAAGAACATGCTGGTCAAGGTTGAGGGGCAGATCCCCGAAGGCGTGACTGCCAAGGATATCGTTCTGGCGATTATCGGCAAGATCGGTACAGCCGGTGGTACTGGCTATGTGATCGAATATGCAGGTGAAGCCATTCGTTCGCTTTCCATGGAAGGCCGGATGACGGTTTGCAACATGTCAATTGAGGCCGGCGCCCGCGCAGGTCTGATCGCACCGGACCAGACCACGTTTGACTATATTGACGGCCGGCCGAAAGCGCCAAAGGGTGAGGCCTGGGATATGGCGCTTGCCTATTGGAAGACCCTTCATTCCGACGCTGATGCCTATTTCGACAAGGTCGTAGAGCTTGACGCGGCCAACCTGCCGCCAATCGTTTCCTGGGGGTCTTCTCCTGAAGATGTTGTGTCGGTAGAAGGTGTCGTGCCTGATCCTGCTGAAATCGATGACGAGAACCGGCGCGATTCCAAAAAGCGTGCTCTTGATTACATGGGCCTTGAACCGGGCACAAAGATCACGGACATCAAGATCGACCGGGCCTTTATTGGTTCTTGCACAAATGGGCGTATCGAAGACCTTCGGGCAGCTGCCGCTGTCATCGGGAATCACAAGGTTGCCTCTCACGTCAGTGCCATGGTTGTTCCAGGATCGGGTCTTGTGAAAGAGCAGGCTGAGGAAGAAGGTCTGGACCTTGTATTCAAGGAAGCAGGATTTGAGTGGCGCGAGCCGGGCTGCTCCATGTGTCTTGCCATGAATGCGGACAAGTTGAAGCCGGGTGAGCGCTGCGCGTCGACGTCGAACCGGAATTTCGAAGGCCGTCAGGGACACAAGGGCCGGACGCATCTGGTGTCCCCTGCCATGGCCGCCGCGGCTGCGATTGCAGGTCATTTTGTCGATATCCGGGACTGGACGACAAATTGATTCGACTGAGATAAAGCAAATCAAGGGCGCCTCCGGGCGTCCTTTTTCATTTTAAACGTAGATCTGTCACAGTGACGCAGCTGGCGTGGCTTTTGCGCAAATGATTCATAGATTTACGAAAAATCCTTTGACGGAAAACACCTTTCAACAACTGTGACCAGAATTGAAAAAGGCGGGCTTCACAAGACTGTCACCTCGGCACTACAATACTCCCGTCACATAAGGACATGTTCCGCTGTCCGATTGTCCGGACGAAGAACATTCCGGCGCGATCATCTTGGTTTCCTGCGCTGACGCAGGAATGCTGGCTGATCGGACTTTAAGAGTTGGAGCGATCTTTCCCGATCAAGGGAAAGCCGCTCTGAACGATAAGGAGCGGAGAGTGACGATAGCGGTTTCCCAGGGAGCCCATCCGGCGTTGGTACTTAATGCGGACTACCGGCCCCTGAGCTACTACCCTTTGTCCCTGTGGAGTTGGCAGGACACCGTCAAGGCTGTTTTTCTGGATCGGGTGAACATCGTTGCAGAATATGATGCGGCGGTTCGAAGTCCGAGCTTTGAATTTCGATTGCCCAGCGTTGTCTCGCTCAAGACTTTTGTAAAACCCAGCCGATATCCCGCCTTTACCCGCTTCAACGTCTTCCTCCGCGACAAATTCCAGTGTCAGTATTGCAGCTCCAAGGAAGAGCTGACATTCGACCACCTGATTCCTCGCTCAAAGGGTGGCCTGACGACCTGGGACAATGTCATTACCGCTTGCTCCCCCTGCAATTTGCGCAAATCCAACAAGTCGTGCGAACAGCTAAACATGTGGCCAATGCACATGCCGTTTCAGCCGACTATCCAGGACCTGCACAACAATGGCCGCGGATTCCCGCCCAACTATCTGCACGATAGCTGGCTCGATTTTCTGTATTGGGATACTGAACTGGAGCCGTGAGGCTTTGGGTCTGTTTGCCAGTATCGACTTTGTATTGTCTAAGATTTTTCTAATAGTGTTAACTGTTTATTCATAATTGCTACAATGACAGTTTAAGAAATTAGGTACTTTTTTGTAGTACTGTCTCTCGAAACAATGAGGCAGTCATGCGTTTTCAACTCAATAGATCTTTCGGACAACATGTTCGCCGCTTAAAAAATTCTACTGAGGGATCGGTGTTGCCGATCTTTGCGATTTGTGCGGTGTTTTTGATTGTCATCATCGGTGCATCAGTCGATATTTCACGCACGGTGAATGCGCGGGAAAAGTTGTCCTATGCACTTGACGCGGCTGCCTTGTCCGTCGCCGCCGATTTGTCCACTTCTGTAATGTCAGACGATGAGATCAAAGCCGCGCTCGAAGATTCCTTTCGAGCCAACTTGGCCGACGCGCATTTCCTGGACGAAGCGATCGACAATCTTGACTACACGGTCGATCCGGAAAATGGCCTTGTCACCGTTACGTCCAATGCGACCATCGATAACTACTTTCTGGATATGGGAAATCTGATTGACGACAGCCTTGGACCGGAATCCTTTGTGTTCGGCACAAGCTCACAGGTTACCTATTCAAAATTCGATGTTGAGTTAACGCTCGTTGTGGACGTGACAGGCTCGATGTCAGGAGAAATTGAAGACCTTAAGGATGCGGCCGAAGCCGTCGTAAACATTTTGATCCCAGACGATACCAAGGACGGGAAAGTCAAAATTTCGATTGTGCCCTATAGCGTTGGCGTCAATCTCGGGGACTACGCTGAAACGGCAACAAAAAAATTCAGCAGTCGGTGCGCAACCGAACGCACAGGTAAACAGCAATATACGGACGCTAGTTATTCCAAGACGGCAATTGGCGACGGGTCCGGCACATATCGTGCAGAGGATTGTTCGGACTCAGAAATCCTTCCCCTAACGGATGACAGGTCGAAATTGTTAAAGGCAATCGGCGATTTGGAAACGGATGGCTACACGGCTGGCCATACGGGCATTGGATGGGGTTGGTATACACTCTCTCCAAATTGGAGTGACTTGTGGCCTTCTGAGTCCGTAGGTGCAGCTTACACTGATGATGATGTCCTCAAGTTTGCGCTTATTATGACAGACGGTGATTTCAACACTCACTATGAGAAAGTCAAAATGACTTACAATGAATGTGAGGAATTGAAGAAGGATGGTGAATACACCGGTACCTGCAAAGCAAAGAAAAGCGGTAAAGAGCGGAATTATTGGCTTGAAAGGTCAGAGTGGGGTTACGACGGCGAGTCGTCGGTACGCGCAAGATCTCTTTGTGATGCAATGAGAGACGAAGAAATCGAAATGTTTGGCGTTTATTTTGGAACAAACGGAAATTCAAATGGCGCCAAAGTAATGAAGGCTTGTGCTGACACAGGCAACTACTACCAGGCTAGTTCATCGAGTGACCTGATACAGGCATTCGCAAACATCGCCAAGAAAATTCAGCAAATCTATATTTCAAGATAAACAGCTGTAAGAAACTGAAAAGCCCGCCGAAATGGCGGGCTTTTTGTGTCTGGTCTGGGCCCGTCAGATCAAGCTCGGTTTTGGCGATTGTCGATCAGGTCGTCGACCACCGTGGGATCTGCCAAAGTTGACGTGTCGCCGAGATTGTCAAAGCTGTCTTCCGCAATCTTGCGCAGGATACGGCGCATGATCTTGCCGGAGCGGGTCTTGGGCAGGCCGGGCGAGAACTGGATCAGGTCCGGCGACGCGATCGGGCCGATTTCGGCGCGCACATGCTTGACGAGTTCCTTTTTCAGTTCGTCGGTAGGCTCCTCGCCCTCCATCAAGGTGACATAGGCATAGATGCCCTGACCCTTGATATCGTGCGGGTAGCCGACCACCGCTGCTTCGGACACCATCGGGTGGGCCACGAGCGCGCTTTCGACCTCGGCCGTGCCCATCCGGTGGCCGGAAACATTGATGACGTCATCAACACGGCCCGTAATCCAGTAATAGCCGTCTTCATCCCGCCGGCATCCATCGCCTGTGAAGTATAGGCCTTTATAGGTCGCGAAATAGGTCTGTACGAAGCGGTCATGATCGCCATAAACCGTTCGCATCTGGCCAGGCCAGCTGTCCTTGATCACGAGGTTGCCTTCCGTTGCCCCCTCCAGGAACTTGCCTTCCGCGTCGACAACGGCAGGCTGCACACCGAAGAACGGACGTGTTGCGGAGCCAGGTTTCAGATCCGTCGCGCCCGGCAATGGGGTGATCAGAATGCCGCCTGTTTCCGTCTGCCACCAGGTGTCGACGATCGGACAGCGCTTTTCGCCGACGACATCATAATACCAGTTCCAGGCTTCGGGGTTGATCGGTTCGCCAACGGACCCAAGCAAACGCAGGGATTTGCGGGACGTATTGGTGACGTGCTCGTCCCCGGCGCCCATCAGCGCACGGATGGCCGTCGGTGCGGTGTAGAAGATGTTGACGTTGTGTTTGTCGCAGACTTCCCAGAACCGGCCTGGTCCGGGATAGGTCGGGACCCCTTCGAACATCAGCGTGGTGGCACCATTCGCGAGCGGTCCGTAGACGATATAGCTGTGTCCCGTGACCCAACCGACATCAGCCGTACACCAGTAGATATCGCCTTCGTGGTAGTCGAAGACGTATTCATGGGTCATGGACGCATAAACGAGGTAACCGCCTGTGGTGTGCAGCACGCCTTTCGGCTGTCCCGTTGACCCGGAGGTGTAAAGGATGAACAGCGGATCTTCAGCGTTCATTTCCACCGGTTCGCAGTGATCGGAAACTCGGGCAGCCTCTTCATGGTACCAAACGTCGCGCCCGCCCTGCATCGTGATATCACCGCCGGTGCGTCTGACAACAACAACGCTTTTGACAGGAGCTTTTTCGGCTGCTTTGTCGACATTGGCCTTGAGTGGAACTTTGCGACCGCCGCGCAGGCCTTCGTCTGCCGTAATCACACAGTCTGACTTGCAGCCTTCAATCCGCTGAGCAAGGCTGTCCGGGGAAAAACCACCGAAGACAATGGAGTGAACGGCGCCGATACGCGCACAGGCCAGCATGGCATAGGCCGCTTCCGGGATCATCGGGAGGTAGATAGTAACACGGTCACCCTTTTTGACACCCTGCCCATGCAGGACGTTGGCGAACCGGTTCACTTCCTTGTGCAGCTCCTTATAGGTGATGACCTTGGATTCGCTCGGGTCATCGCCCTCCCAGATGATTGCCGGCTGGTCGCCACGCGTTTCCAGATGCCGGTCTATGCAATTGGCTGAAACGTTCAAAGTGCCGTCTTCGAACCATTTGATCGACACGTTGTGGTAGTCATAAGACGTGTTCTTGACCTTGGTATACGGCTTGATCCAGTCGACCCGTTTGCCGTGCTCGCCCCAGAACCCGTCCGGATCGTCCACAGAGCGCTGATACATTTCCAGATATTTGGTATTGTCGACATGCGCCCGGGCGGCAACTTCCGCAGGAACGGGAAAAACTGAGTCAGACATACGAGAACCTCCCACAAACAACTGTCGGGCCGGCAGCCGGGTATCCTCATGCCCAACCGATGACCTATTTTCCGGGGCCATTATGCGTACGGCCCTCACCAAGTCCAGAACCAAGGTTTAGTGCTTTAGTCTCCGATTCCTTGGTCTAATGCGTTCAAAACATGCGAGGAATTACGTAGTCGTCAGCTCAACAGACCGAGTACGATGCCCTGAACAAGGAAGACGCCGAGCCAGTGGCCGCCGTCAATCAGAGTGAGGCTCCAGGGTTTCCCCTGAAAGCGATGATTGATGATCTGCGTGGTCATCACGATCCCGACCCAGACCATGAGGGCAGATATGATGCCCGCTCGGACGTCGGTTGAGCCGGTGTGATAGATGATGCCGGCAAAAACGAACGCCATGACGAGCTGACAAAAAAAGGTCAGTCCCAAGGTAACCGGATCCGGTTTTGTCTGTGCCTCGGTCAGGCTGGCCGCCTTCATCCACGCCTTGCCGAGCAAACCATACCAGACAGACCCGAAGATAAAGGATGCAACTGCCGCTGCTGCAACCGCAACCAGGTTAATGCCATCGAACATCATTGGCGACCCTCCCTATTTTTCACGACAGCGTGGTCGGTATTGCGGCAAAGATCAAGCTGCAGTTTTCGCTTGAAGGGGTCAGATTTTTGTCCAAACGCGCAGGCGGCCGCACTCTTCAAATCCGAGCTGACGATAGACGGGCAAAACAGTCTCATCTTGCTCGTAGGTACACACGGATTTATGGGGAAAGGGTGCCAGAAGATCGTGAAGTGCGCTGTAAAGCCAGCTTCGGCGGCAGAATATGTTCGACAATCCGATAACTTCGCGGCCTTCCAGCTTAGGTCCGGAGTTGAAAACCGCGCCGGCTCGGAACTCTCCGTCTTTCTGGATGGCTGCAAATTCGACTGCCGGGACGTCCATAAGCCTGGCAGGCAGCACTTTGTGCAATGCTTTGTTGCTGTTCCAGTTCTGGAGCCATTTTTTGAAAGCCTGCAGATGATTGATTTTCAACCAATCTGAAGATGCCGGGGGTTTTCGATTGGCATGATCAGACCGAAACAGCCATGTAGCTGAGAAAAGTTTTTGAAATCCAAGTGCCGAAAGATCAAGTGCATCGAAACTGTCCTTGACCGAGGCCCCGGACGGCAGGGCCTTCAAAACACCATAGAGCTCTGCACCCGGTTTCTTTGTAAGTGTTACGACATTCGGATAAAGCGGGAGAACCTTGTCTTCTGCAGACCAAAACCCCGTCTGAAAACGGGAGTTGGCGCCAGCGGCCTTCAGAACCGAGTCGCACCAAAGCGCATTGTTTTGTGCGCAGGTGCTTTGTCTGACGGAATCCATGAAAAACGTTGCCTTGGATTGAGGGCTGGTCCTTACGCGCTCAGGCCTCCCTTATCGATGAGAAACCTTACCACTGCGTCAACTCCGTCGCCTGCTTTCATGTTTGCAAATACAAACGGGCGCTGTTTGCGCATTTTGGCCGCATCTCGGTCCATAACGCCAAGATCAGCGCCGACATGCGGCGCCAGGTCGGTCTTGTTGATGATCAACAGATCCGAGCGGGTGATTCCCGGCCCGCCCTTGCGAGGAATTTCCTCACCTGCAGCGACGTCGATGACATAAAGCGTCAGATCTGCCAGCTCCGGCGAAAACGTAGCTGCGAGATTGTCGCCACCCGATTCGATCAGGATCAGATCGAGATCCGGGATCGACCGGTTCAGGTCGTGGACGGCAGCCAGATTGATTGAGGCATCTTCCCGGATTGCCGTGTGCGGGCACCCGCCGGTTTCCACCCCGCGAATGCGGTCGCTGGTCAGAGCCTGGCTGCGCATCAGCGCTTCGGCATCTTCGCTTGTGTAAATGTCATTGGTGATGACAGCGACTGAAAAGTCATCGCGCATGGCCTTGCAAAGGCGGTCGGTCAGCGTGGTCTTGCCAGCACCGACCGGGCCGCCGATACCCACGCGAAGAGGGCCATTTTGGGATGTCATGAACGAAACAACCTCGAATATTGGGTTTCATGGGCCATAGAGGCGATATCTGCCAGAAACGTGGAGGACCCGATGTCTTCCAGGCTCGCTGAGTTGGCCATTGCCGCGACCGCGAAAACTGTCGGCTCGAGTGATGCCAGGACGGATTGTCCGTTGCTTTGACCGAGTGGCACCGCGCGTATGGCTGCCGAGACAATATTGCCCGCAAAAGCATGAAGATACGCCACCAGAGCCGCTTCGTCAGGGATCTCGTGAGCGGCGGCGGCGAGACCAAGCGCAACCGGATAAGGCCAGCTTTGGTTTGAGTCTTCGGCCCGCTGATTGAAAAGGTCGGCGGCCGGCGACCTGCCGTCAGGGCGCCAACTCTGTCGTACGGCCACCAAGAACGCCGTACCTTGTGCGCTGGTTTCCAGATGGCGCTCCTTGGAAGGCTGCAATGCGAGAGCGAGGTCCTGCAGTTCAGTCAGAGTGCTGTCATCGCCCATCAGGGCCGCCTCATAGCTTTTCTTCAGCAGTATTGCGTCGCTACGCCCGGCACCATGGCGCAAGACATCCTCAAGCCAGCTCAATAGATCCTCTGCAGTTTTGACCGTTCCGTCTTCAATCACCTGTTCAAGACCGTGACTGTAGGTAAACGCACCGACCGGAAAGCTCGGAGAAAGGAAGGCCAGTAGGCGATAGAGCGCAGGAAGCGTAACGGCTTCAGTCATGTGCGTGTTTGTGGGCGTGATGGTGGTGCTCATGACCGGGCCCGTGATCATGGCTGTGGGTTTGCCCATGGCCGTAGGCCCCGCCTTCCGGATCAAAAGGTGCCGCAACGGGGGTCAGCTTGCCACCAAGCTTCAAAACCATGTCTTCGATCACATGATCCCGCCGGATCCTGACACGATCGTCCAGGAGTTGGGTCGGCAGGTGACGGTTGCCGAGGTGCCATGCGATCTTGACAAGATGCGCGGCGTTCGCCGCCTCAATTTCCACCAGGTCTTCGGGTTCGGCCAAGACCTCGACGAAGCGGCCATCTTCGAGTTCCAGTCCGTCACCGTGACGAAGGTGAATGGCCGTCGGCTCGTCCAGGAGCACAGTCAGTCCATGGTCGCATGTCAGAACGGCCCGACGGCGATGCCGGTCTTCTCTGTCGAGCGTTACCTGATCGGTGGCCCTGCCCTGCCAGTTTCCGTGAGGATGAATTTGGGCGATCCTGATCATTGTGCGGCGTCTACCTTTTGTTTCATAGCCTTGAAACCCGGCCGGGCCCGCAAGAGCTTGAAATAGTCGAAGACCGGCCCCTCCATCGGCAGTTCGAAATTGGCTGATATGGCCCAGCCGGAACAATGCCCAATAATGATATCGGCGATTGTGAATGTCTCACCCATGACATATGGCCCGCCGGCCAGCATCTTCTCAAAGGTTTTCAAGCCTTGCTTGAATTCGAACTTGCAGACGGGCTTGATCTGCGGCACCCGAATATCCTCAGGCAAGATGAAGGAGTTCTTTGCTGCTGTCCAAAGAGCGCCTTCCAAAACGTCGACAGCGAATTGCGTGAAACCATCCTGTCTGGCGCGCTCTAGAGAGCCTGCGGGAAATGTGAACTGTCCATGCTTGTCTGCCAGATAGGTGCAGATCGCAATTGAGTCCGTGATGGTGGCTTCGCCATCGATCAAGACCGGTACTTTGCCGCTGATATTGACTTCTCGTACAGGTTCAGACTGCGGAAGTGCCGGATCAATCTCGTATGGTTCGCCCAGCTCTTCCAGCAGCCACATGACCCGCATGGCACGGGTGCGCGGAAAACCGATGACTTTGTACATTCTTGTTTCAACTCCCGAACTCGGTGCTGTTCGCCCATCCGCTTCTTGAGGGTCGACGACAGGGCATTTGAGGCTCCTCAGAGGTCCAGCGCTCTGCCTGATATTGATCCGTCACTTGTAAAACGCTCATAGCACATGCCATCGGCTACAATTGACAAGCCTGAGGGTGGGACAGCCTTTTCAAACGCTCTTTCTGCTTCTTCTGTATAGAAGTCGAAATGAAAATTTCCGTATTTGCAAAGCGTCGCAACCGTTGAGGACCCCTTGGCGGAGACAAGAGTATAGGGTGCGGATGCATTGCAACGCGCAATCCAGAAGAGATCTCCAACGATTGCCTCAAGTCCCTGCCTGTCGACGACCAGGCCGTTCGGTGTTTCTGCGGTGAGGCCGAACCCCGCCAGTTTTTCCTGCGCAGCTTGAACAGGCGGATGATCGTTTTCCTGCGACAGTATGGATCTCCGGCAATCAGAGATGATCGCAAATTCCGACCAATCCAACTCTTTTGCCAGCAAGGAGCATGCCTTTCCAATCTGCTTTGTGAAATCCTCAAACGATGGCGCGCTTTGATCCACAATCAACGTGGTCAATGGGGATGACAAGGGAATGTCATCTTCAAAGGGGTCCTTCAGATTGGCGAGTTCCTCCTCGGCCTCACGATTGAGTTCCCGTGCTTTGCTTTCGCTCAGCACTGTCGGTTCCTCGTCATCAAGGTTGAGAAAGACCTCCTCACCGGCCTCATACGTCAGATCCTCCAGTCGGTAGGTCTCGTGCTGCCAGTTCTTCAGAGCAATCGCAAGGGTTGGATAATCTTCAAAGATCCGGGGTCGTGTCGTTGGCAGGAGTTTCATGACGAATGCCGATTTGAAACTAGAACAGGAAATACCGCTGAGCCATCGGCAGGACGTCCGCCGGCTCACAGGTGAGCAGCTCACCATCCGCGCGCACCTCGTAGGTTTCCGGATGCACCTCGACTTCCGGCGTCGCATCGTTGAGCACCATGGATTTCTTCGATATGCCACCTCTGGTGTTCTTGACCGGCAAAACCAGGCTTGAGAGCTCGGCCTTGTCCTTGACGCCAGTCTCATAGGCAGCCTGAGAGACGAAGGTTACACGGCTTTCGGTCATGGCTTTGCCGAAGGCGCCGAACATTGGCCGGTAATGAACCGGTTGAGGTGTCGGGATCGATGCGTTCGGATCGCCCATGGGGGCCGCAGCGATGGTGCCGAGTTTCAATACCATGTCAGGCTTTACGCCGAAGAACTTCGGATCCCACAAGACAAGATCGGCGAGTTTGCCGACTTCGACAGAGCCGATATGCTCATCAAGACCGTGAGCAATTGCCGGGTTGATCGTGATCTTGGACATGTAACGTTTGACCCGGAAATTGTCGTTTTCGCCGGTCTCATCTGAAAGACGCCCACGTTGTACCTTCATCTTGTGAGCTGTCTGGAGCGTGCGGATAATCACCTCGCCGACCCGTCCCATAGCCTGGCTGTCGGAAGCGATGATCGAAAACGCACCCATATCGTGAAGGATGTCTTCGGCGGCGATCGTTTCCTTTCGAATTCTGCTTTCTGCAAAGGCAACATCTTCCGGAATGGAATTGTCGAGATGGTGGCAGACCATCAACATGTCGAGATGTTCTTCCAGCGTGTTGACCGTGTAAGGCCGCGTCGGGTTGGTGGAAGAAGGCAGAACATTTGTTTCGCCGCAGACCTTTATGATGTCGGGCGCGTGGCCGCCGCCGGCACCTTCTGTATGAAAGGCGTGAATGGTCCGGTTCTTGAAGGCGGCTGTCGTGTTTTCAACAAAGCCACTTTCGTTCAAGGTGTCGGTGTGGATCATCACCTGGACGTCGTATTCATCAGCAACTGAAAGGCAGGTATCGATGGCTGCCGGAGTCGTGCCCCAGTCCTCGTGCAGTTTCAGCGCCGAGGCTCCCGCCAAAATCTGTTCCTCAAGCGCTGCCGGTAGTGACGCATTGCCTTTCCCGGCAAATGCCAGGTTCATCGGAAAGCTGTCGGCCGATTGCAGCATGCGGGTGATATGCCATGGGCCAGGTGTGCATGTTGTGGCATTTGTGCCTGTTGCCGGCCCGGTCCCGCCACCAAGCATGGTTGTTACGCCGGACATCAGCGCTTCATCAATCTGTTGCGGGCAGATGAAGTGAATATGGACGTCGAGCGCTCCGGCTGTCAGGATCCTGCCTTCACCGGCGATGGCTTCCGTGCCGGGGCCGACGACAATGTCGACACCGGGCTGTACATCCGGATTGCCGGCCTTGCCGATGCCGATGATCCGTCCGTCTTTCAGGCCGACATCCGCCTTGACAATACCCCAGTGATCAACAATCAGGACGTTTGTGATTACGGTGTCGACAGCTCCGGCACTGCGTGGCGCCTGTGATTGGCCCATGCCATCGCGAATGACCTTGCCACCACCGAATTTCACCTCTTCGCCATAGGTAGTGAAGTCTTTTTCGACCTCGATCACCAGATCCGTGTCGGCAAGGCGAAGCCTGTCGCCGGTAGTAGGTCCGAACATGTCCGCATATGCGGCGCGGGGCATCTTGTAAGCCATAATGTCTCCAATCAGCGATCAGAAATCGTTTCGTTTAATTGCCGTAGTCATCGAGTGTTGCAGTCAGATCTTCCGTGCGTGTCATCGTGAGAACGATCTTGCAGTTCCGGTAGAGTTCCTGCCCGCGCGTCCCGCCCATAAACGGAAAGGCGTAAGCCTTGCAGTCCTTGTCGGAATAGTCCGACCATGCCGCCTGTGCTTCCTCCAGCGCTGCCGGGCTGCCTTTCAGATGTTCCGGGAGTGCGTCATCCATTTCGACCACTTTCGCGTGGAGTTTGACGTATGCAGATGCCATTTTTGCCTCTGCATCTTTCAACGCCTTGTCCGCGCAATAAGTTCGCTCGCTGTTGTTAAGCGGATACCCGCAATCGATGGTTTCTTGCGCCTGTGCAGCAGGAGCGTTGATCGAGGACACGCAAACGATGCCGAGTATCAGGAAGATGAAGCGCGAATTACGGGTCAATTGCCCAGTCCTCCCGTCAACTCTTCAAGCTCCTTGGTGCGTTGCGCGGTCAGCTTTGCGCGGCAGCCATATACCAGCATTGGTTCCATGGTCCCGCCTCTTGCCTGAAATCCGTAGGCCTCGCACGCGTTGTCCCGGTACGGGATCCAAGCACGCTGGGCCTTGCGAAGCGCTTCGACCGCACCTTTCTGTCCCTCGGGCAGAAACCCATCGGTTTCGCGCATTTTCGCCATCGCTGCTTTGTAGGCCGGGTTCAGTTCCGCATCTGCCTTTTGCCAATCCAAATTGGCGCAAGAGGTCATTTCCATCTGGGTCATGGCATTGTTGCAATCGACCTTTTCTTCGGTCAGCGCGGGTGAGACAAACACCGCCGAGAGGATCAATCCACATAACAACCGAAACATGCTTGTCTCCTGGCGCTAAAGCTCGCCCATGACCTTCTGATTGAAGCCGTAAACGGTCCTTGCACCCCGGTAGGCAACCAGCGTGACCGTCCTTGTCTGACCCGGCTCAAAGCGCACAGCTGTGCCGGCCGGAATATCGAGGCGCATACCACGTGCCTTTTCGCGATCGAATGAAAGGCCTTCATTCGTTTCGAAGAAATGATAGTGGCTGCCAACCTGAACAGGGCGGTCGCCAGTATTGGCAACGTCCAGTGTTGCGGTCTCCAGACCGGCATTGAGTTCTATCTCGCCCTCGGCGGGAAAAAGTTCTCCGGGGATCATGTCTTTGTCCTCAAGTCAGGTCAGCGGATCGGTTCGTGAACGGTGACCAGTTTGGTGCCGTCGGGAAAGGTGGCTTCCACCTGGACATCATGGATCATCTCGGGGATGCCTTCCATGACCTGCTCGCGGGTCAGTACCGTGGCCCCTGCCGCCATCAGGTCGGCAACAGAGCGGCCATCCCGCGCCCCTTCAACGACGAAATCGGTGATGAGCGCTATCGCTTCCGGATGGTTCAGTTTCACGCCACGCTCCAGACGGCGGCGCGCGACCATGGCTGCCATGGAGATCAGCAACTTGTCTTTTTCGCGGGGCGTCAGGTTCATGAAGAAGGCTCCTTATTGTCAACAATGCCAGACCCGCGGCAGCGATGCCGAGCGGTATCCGGTCAAAAAACTCATCAGTGCGGTGCGAAGGTCCTGTCCGTCTGCAGCCGTCAACCGTGCGATCAGCTGGCCGTTCCATGCGCTGGCGGCCGCCCGGACGCGGTCCGCTGGCAGGGCATCAAGTAAAGACCTTGCAAGGCTCAGGCGGTCTTCTGCTTGTGGTGAACAGTCCAAAAGGGTCGCAACACAGAGATTGCCAGAAGCCGTTGCCGGTCCGGACAGAAAATCATACGGATCACCTTCCAGGCGCACCTCATCGGCGAAAACCAGTCTTCCACCCCGCCGAATGCGCCAGCTGTCCCTGAAGAACACGGACCTGACCTTTTCGCCCATGGCCTTGCGCCCGAGAATGACCGATTCAAGCATG
The DNA here is from genome assembly GCF_947499295.1 of uncultured Roseibium sp. Taxonomy (GTDB): domain Bacteria; phylum Pseudomonadota; class Alphaproteobacteria; order Rhizobiales; family Stappiaceae; genus Roseibium. The sequence goes on along the minus strand of NZ_CANMNP010000014.1, from coordinate 162,342 downwards.
AGCAAACTTGCCTCTTCCGCCAGCTCGGCTTCGATCGTGCGGCTCAGGTTCGATGCGTCAAAGAGGATTGTTTCCTGCGGCAGCCATTCGAGTGTTGCACGTGCACCGACTTGAAACTTCGCGGCTACTTTTGCCGTACCCGTCTGGCTGCGGTAGGCGCGTTCGGCCGCCTGACTGGTCACAATCGCGTGTGCGCCGTCATCAAGAGCGAATTCAAGAGACAGCCGATCCCCTCCGGTCAAGCCGCCGGCGGTGTTGATGAGGACAGCTGTTGTCGGTTCATCATAGACTTTTGGCAATCTGATCTTCGCGGAGCCGCTTTGATAGAGGTCGGCGAGGCGGGTCGAGCCGCCAGAAACGCGGAAACCGGCGCGCGCACGGCCATTCACGCGCTGCATTGCGCGCGTGGACGCAGCCGATTGTGATGCTATGCCAGCATCATACATGAAGTTGCGTGCCTCCCAGGCTTCCCGGTTTATTGTTGTCCGACGTCCGATCGCCACCTTGTTCCCAGCTTCCTCCGGGAAGCAATAGGCAAGATGCCCTTGGTAATCTTAGCAAGACCCGGGCCAAAGTTGTTGGGCTCTTGCCGTGATGGACTGCGAAGGGCAAACGCCCAATTGTTTCAAAGGTTAGGGCGATTTTGCAGAGGGAGATGCCTAAAAAAACGGCAACTGACAAAAGTTTTGGCGCGGGACGGTGGCAAGGAAGGGGTTGCCCTAACGGACATGTTCCGGTTTTTTAGAGTTCAACAGTCGTTAGGCTATGTACCTTAGACTGAGATTGCAGTTTGTGCGTTTCCCTGTTTTACAGGATGACATGCGAGGGATTCCCGTGATTGCAAGCCTGGCCGGCCGCCTGACATCCGCGGTCGTAACGTTTGCCGTATTGTTTTTCTGCCTGGTTCCCGGCGATGCCAAGGCCGACATCGGTGCGTTCATTCTCGTCGATGCGAAATCGGGTGCGGTGGTCGACCAGAAAAACGCGACGCGCAAGTGGTACCCAGCTTCCCTGACGAAAATGATGACGGCGTATGTGACCTTCAAGGCGATCCGCGAAGGCCGTGCGACGCTGAACTCCGCGGTGGTCCAGTCGAAGAATTCTCTTTCTGAGCCTCCCAGCAAGATGGGTTTCAAGGTTGGAACGCGTTTCACCGTTGATACCGCGCTCAAGATTATTCTTATCAAGTCGGCAAACGATGTTGCCGTTGCGCTGGGCGAGGCAATTTCGGGTTCGGAAGCCGCCTTTATTGCGGCCATGAATGCCGAAGCCAGGCGTCTTGGCATGACCAACACCCGTTTCACCAATCCTCACGGTCTGCCGGACAACGGACAGGTGACAACAGCGCGGGACATGGCCATTCTGGCAATGGCGCTTCGAAGGGACTTCCCGGAATCGCGGGATTTCTACAAATATCCTGGTATTCGCTTCGGCAAGAAGACGCTCCGTTCGGCCAATCGGGAGTTTCTGCTGCGAGTTCCCGGAGCAAACGGCATGAAGACTGGCTACATCTGCAATTCGGGTTACAACGTTGCTGCAAGCGTCTCCCGAAAGGGCCGGACACTGATTGCAATCATTCTGGGGGCTGGTTCCGGCCTTGAGCGGACAGCATTCGCCCGGCAGCTTTTCGACAATGGATTTCGCAAACGGGGTGGCCAGAATGTCAGCAGCCTGACCGGGTCTTCCGGAAATCCGCCTGCAAACGGGTATTGCCGGCGAAACAAGAGCCCGGGCCCGAACGGATATATGGCCCGCTTCGACATGCAGAGCGAAAAGCGGGGTGGTTTCCTTTTCTTCAAGGCAGACAAGACCAAAGAAAAAAACGTCGATGCGAGCGGTTACACCAAATCGAACGGCAAGCCTGACTGGGCAAAGATCCTTGATCGAACCCTTGGTCCGCGTCGTCTTGCTTACAAACCTCTGCAAGTAAGCCTGGGCAATCCGAGCGGACAACCAGCGGCAGGTGCAACAACATCGGCGCTTGAGGTCTTGGCGCCTGCGGAGGACGTTCCAACGCCTGTCGCCAATCCGATGCGCCGTGCCGAAATGCAAATCCGTGCAAAGTTGCAGCAGACTGCGGAAGCAAGTGCCGTGGGCGCAATCCCGCAAACAGAGCAAGTCGCCGGTGGCGATTCATCTCCAGCCGCACCAGGGTCAATCTTTCGGAAAGGCCTTGATTTTTCGGTTCCAGTACCGGCTCCCAGCCCGCGCAGGCAATAGCTGCTTGGCCAGTCGTAGAACTAAGCCTTTGTGAAGAAATACGGAAAACCCGGTTAACCCTTTATTTACGCTACTCCTTAACAGTGTAGTAAGCATTCTCTTGGGCCGGTGTATTCCTGCTCGAGGGAGGCCATGACACGTCAGGTCATCCGGGCATAGAACATGCCGAAACAAAGAAGCGAGTGATCGCATGATGATTGAACCGAGATCCACCGCCACAATCAAGGCGCTTGCCAGCCTCGCTGAACTTTCCGCCAACCAGTTGGAAGAAGGTGTTTCGGTTGAGGAAGTCATCGCAACCTTACGCAAGGCGGCGGAAGCGGTGCGGACTGTTGTCGATGCGGATGAGCAAGATCATGCGGAGTTCGATGACGAGGATCTCGTTCAGGACCTGACCCCAATGGATCTCTCAGCAGGTGATGACATCGCGGACAAGGAAGCCGAAGCGGCTGAAACCGAGGAACCGGTCCTGAACGCCGGCTAAACCTGGCCGCGTGGAGGCAAACGTCCAAACACCTTTGACCTACTCCTGAAAAGAATGCTAGCGGTGCCGCATGAACTGCGGCCTGCCTGGCAGTTGCACGATCAGGAGATTTCGACCTCATGACTTCTGCCAAAGAAGCAATAGACCGACCTGTTCAAAGAGGGCCCAAGCCCCCTATTCCGCTTTCTGTCCTGACCGGCTTCCTGGGTTCGGGAAAGACCACCTTGCTGAACCGGATTTTAAACGATCCGGCCATGGCCGATACTGCGGTTATCATCAATGAATTTGGCGAGATCGGTCTCGATCACCTGTTTGTCGACCAGGCTGGAGAGGGAATTGTCGAACTTTCGTCCGGCTGCCTGTGCTGCACGATCCGAGGCGATCTGGTTTCAACACTGGAGAACCTGCTGCGTCATCTCGACAATGGCCGTACGGAGCGCCTGCGCCGAGTGGTGATCGAAACCACGGGTCTTGCCGATCCCGCGCCGATCCTGCACACCGTGATGCTTCATCCCTATCTGGTCATGCGTTATCGGTTGGACAGCGTCATCACGCTCATTGACGCTGTGAACGGGCTGTCGACCCTTGAAAACCACGAAGAAGCCCGAAAACAGGCCGCTGTCGCGGACCGCCTGGTCTTTACAAAGACAGACATGATCGAATCGGAGGCGGAACGGGCGGAATTCGGAAAGCTTTTACAGCAAATCGAAATGCTGAACCCTGGCGCCAAGCGCCTGGATACACAATCAGGCGACGCGACACCGGGCACTTTGTTCAATGCAGGCCTTTACGACCCGGACAGCAAGATACCGGATGTGGCGGCCTGGTTGAATGCGGAAGCATACGAAGGCACTGGGCATCACCACCATCATCACGACCATGCGCATCATGACCATAGCCACGGCCGTGACCATGCACATGATGTAAACCGGCACAGCGAATCCATCCGTGCATTTACGTTGGCAACCGACCGGCCTGTACCGGCCTCAGCTCTTGAAATGTTTCTGGATTTACTGCGGTCTGCTCATGGACCGAAGCTCCTGCGCGTCAAAGGCATCGTCCAGCTAGCGGAAGATCACGGAAGACCGGTTGTTATCCATGGTGTTCAGCATGTCTTTCACCCGCCGGCAACGCTCGAAGCCTGGCCGGATGAAGACCATAGAACCCGAATGGTCTTTATTACCAAAGACCTGCCCGAGGGTTTCGTGCGCAAGATGTTCGAGGCTTTTTCAGGTGCGCTGCTTCCGGATACCCCCGATCACCAGGCTTTGAGCGATAACCCGCTTTCAGTGTCAGGCTTCACAAGCCCCATCCGGTGATTGGTGCGGCAACAGCTTTAATCTTTATTGCGGAGCCTGATCAGACCTTCCTGCGCCGTTGAAGCAATTAACACACCCTCTTTTGTATAGAGAGAACCGCGGTTCATGCCTCGCGAACCGGACGAGGAAGTGCTGTCAGTGGCATAAAGCAGCCAATCATCTGCGCGAAAAGGACGATGGAACCACATGGCATGGTCGAGGCTTGCCGCCTGAATTTTGGGGCTGAAGACGGAAGTGCCGTGGGGAAAGAGGGATGTGTCCAACAGGGTCATGTCGGACGCGTAGGCAAGAACACACTGATGAATGCGTTCATCATCCGGCAGCTGCCCGGTGGCGCGAACCCAGACATATTGCTGCGGCGGCAGCGGTTTCTTGCTGAAATAGTGGGTCATGTCGACCGGCCGCATCTCGATTGGACGCTCCCGCTCCCAGTAACGGCGAATGTTCTCAGGTGCCAGAGACAGGAACTTCTCTTTGAGTTCCTGCTCACTCGGCAAGGCGTCCGGCGTTGGCACGTCCGGCATATCGCTTTGGTGATCCAATCCCTCTTCGCGGACCTGAAAGGAAGCTGCCATTGAAAAGATTGCTTCGCCGTGCTGAATGGCAACTACACGCCGTGTGGTGAAACTGCCGCCGTCCCGAATTCTGTCGACTTCGTAAATTATGGGGACTTCCGGGTCACCAGGACGCAGAAAATATCCATGCAGGGAATGTACATGCCGGTCTTCGACAACAGTTCGTGATGCGGCGACCAAAGCCTGGCCGATAACCTGACCGCCAAAAACCCGTTGCCAACCGACCTGAGGGCTGCGACCACGGAACAGATTGCGTTCGAGCGCTTCTAGGTCGAGAATTTGCAAAAGGTTGTCAATGGCCGTGTTCATCGGCGCGATCCTTGTTACATAATGTGCCGAAAAGGTGGGCCTGAAAGTGGCCTCGGCGAGTTTTCAGGTCCAGTCTTGGACGGGACCTGACGTTAAAGTCAAGATGTCCTAGGGGAAACCGGGGCGGGGAGTAATTGAATGGCGAAACGTATAAGCGCTGCCGATATGTTTGATGTTGTTATCGCGGGTGGCGGGTATGTGGGCCTGTCGCTGGCGGTAGCACTCAAGCAAGGCGACGAGAGCATCAATTGCGCCATTGTCGACCCGAAACCTATGGATCAGTTGCACAATGACCCGCGTGCCTCGGCAATCGCCGCTGCTGCATCCCGGATGCTGACGCAACTTGGCGTCTGGCCGAAAATCGAAGCCGAATCGCAACCAATCAACGAAATGATCGTCACCGACAGCAAATTACGCGATGCGGTTCGACCGGTTTTTCTAACTTTCGACGGTGAAGCGACAGAAGGTGAGCCTTTTGCTCACATGATGCCCAATGGCGTGATGATGCCGGCGCTCTACAAGGCTGCAAAGAAACTGGGTGTGAAATTCTTTGCTCCAGGAACGGCGGATACCTTCCGAACACATCCGGATCATGTCGAACTTGAGCTGGCGGACGGCACCATTTTGAAAAGCCGGCTTCTCGTCGCGGCCGATGGCGTTCGCTCCAAGCTTCGTGACCTGGCAGGTATCCGAACGGTGAACTGGGACTACGGGCAATCGGGTATTGTCACCACCGTCAAGCATGAGCGACCTCACAACGGCCGGGCTGAAGAACACTTCCTCCCCGCTGGCCCCTTCGCCATCCTTCCGCTTCCCGGTAACAGGTCATCGCTTGTCTGGACCGAAAAAACCTCTGATGCCGACAGACTTGTGCGATCTGATGAGTTTACATTCGAACTCGAACTTGAGCGTCGTTTCGGACATCACCTCGGTACACTCGAAGTTGATGGCCCGCGGCGCGCTTATCCGCTTGGACTGAAACTGGCGCGCGACTTCGTCAATCCGCGATTTGCGCTGATCGGGGACGCTGCGCATGGTATACACCCGATCGCGGGACAAGGTCTGAACCTTGGGTTCAAGGATGTTGCCGCGCTTGCGGAAGTGGTCGTCGATGCGCGCCGTCTTGGGCAGGATCCCGGTGGTCTCGATATTCTTGAGCGTTATCAGCGTTGGCGCCGATTCGATACATTCCAGATGGGCGTCGTGACTGACGTTCTCAATCGCCTGTTTTCCAACGATAATGACGTTCTGCGGGCGTTCCGGGATTTTGGACTTGGCCTGGTGGATCGCATGCCCGGCATCAAGACACAGTTTATCAAGGAAGCAGCCGGGTTTGCGGGACCTGTTCCCAAATTGCTTTCCGGTGAGCCAATCTGATAGGACATTGCCTGGTAAGGTCTGCTGGGCGCCGGGTTTTTATTTGAATGATTGACTATCCAGAGAGTTTCCCGAGGCATCGGTCGATCCTAATAACCGGATGCTCTTCCGGTATCGGTGCCGTGTCGGCCCATATCCTGCGTGGGCGGAACTGGCGCGTCTTCGCCACAGCTCGGCGTCAGGATGATGTCGACCGGTTGGCCGAAGAAGGGTTTGAAGCCCTGCGTCTGGACTACGAAGACCCGAACAGCATCGAGACGGCAGCCAACAGTGTTCTGCAACTGACCGACCATAAACTGGATGCCGTATTCAACAACGGTGCCTACGCTGTGCCCGGGGCACTCGAGGACATCCCGACGGAGGCGATGAGGGCGCTGTTCGAGGCCAATTTCATAGGTTGGCATGATCTGACAAAGCGTTTGATTCCTGCGATGCGCGCAAATGGTGGCGGTCGGATCGTGCAGTGTTCTTCAGTGCTTGGCTTTGTCGCACTGAAGTATCGCGGTGCTTATACGGCCAGCAAATTCGCTCTGGAAGCGTATACAGACACGTTGCGGCAGGAATTAATGGGAACGGGTATTCATGTGAGCCTGATAGAGCCGGGGCCAATCGGTACAAGGTTCACGGAAAATGCCCTTGCGAATTTCGATCTTTGGATCGGTGAAACTGGTCTCGAGGCCTCCGTCCATCGTAACACCTACGAGAAACGCCGGGTCCGTATGGAAGCAGGTGAGCCGGGACCATTCAAACTGCCGCCTGAGGCGGTGGTAAAGAAATTGATTCATGCGGTTGAGGCCAACCGGCCCAAAGCGCGGTATCATGTCACCATACCGACAAAAGTCATGGCGGTGGCAAAACGTGTGTTGCCTACGGGTCTGCTGGACCGGTTCTGCATTCGGGCTGCTGACAATGAAGAATAGTGCGCGACGTGGGGTCCGGAGTTGCCGGGTCATCGCGCTGAAAGAGGACTAACAAGATGGCTGGTGTCATTAATGCACTCATTCCCGTTGGCATGGCGGCCGTAGCCCTGGTTCTGTTTGCCGGACTTTGGAACATGTTTCGAAACGGTCCCGCCAATCGTTCGCAAATGCTGATGCGTTGGCGTGTCGGTTTGCAGTTCCTGGTGATTGTCCTGGTGATGGGTGGGCTCTATTTCTTCGGGTCCGGTCGCTAGAAAACGACCGCAGAAGCAACATCCAAGGGCATTCAAAATGGTTGTTTTAAACAAGATCTACACAAAAACGGGTGACGACGGTACGACGGCTCTTGGGTCTGGCGAGCGCCGGCCGAAAAATGATTTGCGGATCGAGTCATACGGAACGGTAGATGAAACCAATGCTGTCGTTGGCCTGATTCGTCTGCATACCGGAGATAGCGCTCAAGAGGTTGATATCGTTCTTGGCCGTATCCAGAACGATCTATTCGATCTGGGTGCAGATCTGGCAACTCCTGAGACAGATCAGGATCTTGGTTATGAACCTTTGCGGATCAGCGATGTGCAAGTGAAAGCACTCGAAGACGCGATTGACGAGCTGAACAAGGATCTGTCTCCTCTCCGTTCCTTCGTGCTGCCGGGCGGGAGCCCGGCGTCGGCGCATCTTCATCTTGCTCGAACAGTATCGCGTCGGGCGGAACGGCTTATGGTCGAACTCTCGACCGTGGAGCAGATCAATCCCGCGGCGGTCAGGTATATGAACCGCCTGTCTGACTATTTTTTCGTAGCGTCACGGTACCTGAACGATAAAGGAGAACGGGATGTTCTCTGGGTTCCAGGTCAAAATCGCTAATAGAAAAAGACGCACATAACGAAAGGCATCGGGGCATGTTCATTCCGGTCTATGATCACAACCGGCGGATTCATGTCCCAATCCCTTATGTCAATCTCACACTTATTGCTCTTAACGTCCTGATATTCGTGTTTTTTCAGGGCGCCGGCGCACAGGAAGCCGTAGCTGCTGCTTCCTATTCACTTGGATTGATCCCAGTGGTGCTTTTCGATATCCGCGAACTGGCGCCTCAGTTTCAGCTGTTACCGGAATGGACGTCCATCGTGACATACGCCTTCCTGCACGGTGGTATCATGCACCTCGTCGGAAACATGCTGTTCCTATGGGTGTTCGGTGACAATGTCGAAGATGCCATGGGTCATTTTCGGTACTTGCTGTTCTACCTGATTTGCGCGGCATTTTCGGGGTTTCTCTACGCGGCTCTGGACGCCAACTCCGAGGTACCACTCATTGGGGCGTCAGGTGCAGTGTCCGGAGTTGTGGCCGCCTATCTGATGCTTCATCCCAGGGTCAAGGTGTGGGTCCTTGTGCTCGGCCGCATCCCCTTACGCCTGTCTGCAATGTGGTTGCTCGGTGCCTGGGTGCTTTATCAGTTTTACAATGTGCTGGCAGCGGCCGAGAGCGAGGTGGCCTGGATTGCGCATGTTGGCGGTCTGATAGCCGGCGCCATCCTCGTGCTGTTTTTTCGTCGCAAGGGAGTCAAGCTTTTTGACCAGGCCTTGTCGTGAGGTGTTCGCCTTAAGTTGACTGCCAAACAGCATCCGATGAACGGCAGGCAACGCCATCACGATCGATGGATTCTCCTGATGCCAGTCGGATACTTTCCTTGTACGAGCGGCAATAAGTTCCCTCGGTCGTCTTCCATGTCTTCAATGGAGTTGCTGATCCGCGCGCGCCGCTTTGCGGATTCTGCCAGCTTTGCGATTTTCCGGACAAAGAGCTTTCCAGGACCGCTTGCAGGTTCTGTTGGGCGAGGGATCGGTCGGACGACTGCAATCCGACAGCTGGGGTAGTCACGTCAGGTGTATTGGACACGGCCCCTGAATTGCAGCCCGCTGCTGAAAGTAACAAGCAAAAAAAGACAGGCCCCTTCGTGTGGAGCCCCGCATTCAAAATTTTCAAAGCCGATCCTGCCTCTTGGATCTACTGCCAACCGTTTTGTATCGCTTCGCGTTCTTCGCGCTCCGACAGCGACCCACCGGATTGTTCGCTGTTGCCATTGAAACGCTCATCACGAAACACGCGATTAAGCAGACCTCCAGATCCTGGCTTTTGTGAGGCAGAATTTTGTGAACCTGAATTCCCACTATTGCCGGAGCTTTCGCTCCTATCGTCTGAGCGGTCGCTTTTACCGCCACCGCTATTGCCGCCACCACCGCTATTGCCGCCGCCGCCCTTGTCGTTGCGATCGCTGCCACGATCGCTCTTGTCACTACGGCTACTCTTGTCGTCACCCGACTTAGCGAAAGCAGAATCGGTGTTTTTAACATCGAAGAGGGGGTTGAAAAAGGCGACAGAGAATACCAGCATCGAGGCCGCAATGCCCGGAAGCACGCGGAACATCGCAGAGAGGCAATCTGGCAATGTTTTCTGGCGGGTGTGTTTCATAGGATCAGGTTTCTATGCGGTTCTCTTGCGCGGACAATATTGAGAGCGATTCCGTGCCTTTTCCTCCATAACACGTGAGTGTTCTTCTTTCTTCCCGAAGAATGTCCAAAAAAAGTCGGGATCAAAAGTTTTCATCACGTGTTGTAACCTCGAGAGCGGTTTTGCGGAGAACTTCTTGCCAGAAGATAATATGAAGACGGAGATGATCCGTCTGCTCCCCAAGCTGAGGAGTTTTGCATTGCGGCTGTGCCGAAATCCGGATCAGGCAGACGATCTGGTGCAGACGACGTGTGAGCGCGCAATACGGTCATTGGACCAGTTTGACCCGGCAACCCGCCTGGACAGTTGGATGTTCCGGATCCTGCAGAATCACTATTTCAACTCCGTGAGGGATTCTGCGAACCGGGCCAGGTTGTTCGATCTGGCAATGCTTGACTTTGAAGAGAGTTACGACGGCGCGAAGGCGGCGGCCAGTAGCCTTGAATTGCAGAAAGTGAGGGACTTTATCGGCAGATTGGATGAAGACAATCGAGAAGTTCTTTTGAAGATTGCCGTTGAAGGCCAGAGTTACAAAGACGTTGCTGCTGAGCTTGGCGTCCCAATCGGGACGGTTACCAGCCGGCTTGCACGAGCGAGATTAAAATTGCGAGAATGGCTGGAAACGGACGATTCCGCACCAGAGATTGCTATGCAAAGCATGCCCGGAGGTGTGTTGTGACACTTGAAGAAAAGCGCGAACAGATCGCCCTCGTCGAGAAAATCGGCAAGATCCTCGATCGGGAAGTTGGCGACGAAGACAGAGCCGAATTGCTTTCTGACATTCGGCAATCTCCCAAAGGCGAAGAGTTGCTTCGTCTGGTGTCTCGGGATGATTTCTTTTTGCAGAACGCGATGCCTTCGGCAATTCCGGACGAAAGCATGGAACGTTTTCAAGGTCTGATTGATCGGGAGTTCGCAAAGCGGGGCGTCGGTTCTTCACGTCCGGGTTTCACATCCTGGACGGGGTCGCTTGTCCAGGTTGCCGCAGCGCTGATCCTCGTTGCCGGTACGTTCGCCTTCACGAATTTCTGGATGCAATCCCGTATGGATGATGCTGTCGCGTCGCTCGCCGCGCATATGGAAACCGAACGGATGTTGCTTGCACAATCCGTTCAAGAGGCGCTGGAGACCAAGGTCAGCGGTGAGCCGGTTTTTGTCGGGCAAGAAGGCAATTGGAGTGAGATTCTGACGCCGATCAAAACTTATCGAAGCAAAAGTGGGCACTGGTGCCGGCAGTACATTCGAGAAACAACCTTTGGCGGCCTCGATCTATCTATCCGTGGAACCGCATGCCGGGACGCGAATGGAACCTGGACAACTGTATTTGCCGAGCCGATTTCCGATAACTTTTCACCCCGATCTTCAGGGATCTGATTTTCTGAATGAAAATCCCCTGGTGTCCGCGAACGGCAACCGTGTCCCGACCTCGTGCATCAACGGGTCCGGCGGGCGATAAGTGGTGTTTTTGAACGAATTTCGCTGCTGTTTCGCACCGTTGAACTATCATCATTGCGACGCGTGTTTTTCTATGCCCGGCAATTTGCCCGTTTAGACCAAATAGCGCAATTGACAGCTGCCTCGCTGGTCAGTACCGTCCCCCGCCATGCGCCACGATTGGCTTGTTTCCGCCGTTTGTGACCCTACGTCAACGGAGCGGACTGGCCTGCATAATGCGGTGCGGTGAAAGCCGGCCCAGCAAGAGGTTGAGACCAAATGAAAATCCTCGTACCCGTGAAACGGGTCATCGACTACAACGTTAAAGTCCGCGTCAAGGCGGATGGTTCGGGCGTCGATCTTGCCAACGTCAAGATGTCCATGAACCCGTTTGATGAAATTTCTGTCGAAGAGGCTCTTCGTCTGAAGGAAGCCGGGAAAGCCAGCGAAGTCGTTGTCGTATCCGTCGGACCGCAGCAGGCGACCGAGACCTTGCGAACAGGATTGGCAATGGGCGCAGACCGGGGAATTCTGGTTAAAACCGACGAAACGACAGAGCCTCTGGCAGTTGCCAAAATCCTCAAGGGTATTGTTGAAGCCGAAGAGCCTGGACTCGTGATCCTCGGCAAACAGGCCATTGATGACGATTGCAATCAAACCGGCCAGATGCTTGCGGCCCTTCTGGGCTGGAGCCAGGGAACCTTTGCCTCCGAACTCGATCTCGGCGAAGGCACGGTTAACGTGACACGCGAAGTTGACGGTGGTTTGCAGACGGTCAAGCTGAAACTGCCGGCTATCGTGACGACCGATCTGCGTTTGAACGAGCCACGCTATGCGTCATTGCCGAACATCATGAAGGCAAAGAAAAAGCCTATCGATGAGAAGTCGCCCGATGACTATGGCGTTGACGTCACTCCGCGCCTGACCGTGGTTACAACTACGGAACCTGCCGGACGCGAAGCCGGTATCAAAGTCGGATCTGTTGGTGAGCTCGTCGAAAAACTCAAGAACGAAGCCGGTGTCCTTTAAGGCCCGTCGCAGGAGGAAAAAACAATGACAACACTTCTTGTGGCTGAACATGCCGGTGGCGCACTGAATGACGCGACCGCAAAAGCACTTACTGCTGCCGTTGCGCTGGGTGCGGATGTCCACATTCTGGTTGCCGGCAAAGGCGTCCAGTCCGTGGCCGAGGAAGCTGCCAAGCTGACCGGTGCCGCGAAGGTCTTGGTTGCGGAGAGTGATGCGCTCGAGCACCAGCTGGCTGAGCCGACTGCAGACCTGATAGTCGGTCTTGCAGGCGACTATGAAGCGATCGTTGCACCTGCAACTGCCAACGGCAAAAACACTTTGCCGCGTGTCGCCGCCCTTCTGGACGTGATGCAGATCTCGGATATCACTGCAGTTGTCGACGCAGAGACGTTCGAGCGTCCGATCTACGCCGGAAATGCCATTCAAACGGTCAAGTCAGGTGATTCCAAAAAGGTGATCACCGTTAGAACATCGACTTTTGCCGCGGCTGAAGAAGGTGGTTCGGCAACCGTTGAATCGATCACCGGCACCGATGGTTCAGGACTTTCGGAGTTTGTTGGCGAAGAGCTTTCCAAATCTGATCGTCCGGAGCTGACATCCGCCAAAATCATCATTTCCGGTGGCCGCGCGCTTGGATCTGAGGAAAAGTTTCAGGAAGTCATCATGCCGGTTGCCGATGCGCTCGGCGCGGCAGTTGGCGCGTCGCGTGCTGCGGTCGATGCAGGCTATGCTCCGAACGACTGGCAGGTTGGCCAGACCGGCAAGGTCGTCGCTCCGGACCTTTATATTGCGTGCGGAATTTCCGGTGCAATACAGCATCTTGCGGGCATGAAAGACTCCAAGGTGATCGTTGCTATCAACAAGGACGAAGAGGCCCCGATATTCCAGGTTGCCGACTATGGCCTGGTCGCGGATCTGTTCGATGTACTGCCCGAACTTGAGGCTGCCGTTAAGTAAGACCTGCGGCAAATTGAACACGGACCCCGGGGCGAATGAAGGTTTTCACTCCGGGGTTCTTGCTGTTCGGCGCAAGACTTGCCAAAAATAGCCGCAACCCGGCCTTTGAAGGCATGTACTTAACGATCGGATTTTCAGCATGGTAGTCGAAATCAAAAAAGTCGGCGTGATCGGCTCAGGTCAGATGGGCAGCGGCATTGCCCATGTCTGTTCACTTGCAGGCTTTGACGTCGGTTTGAGCGACATTTCCATGGAGCGGATTGAGTCCGGACTGGCATCGATCAATGGCAATCTGGCACGCCAGGTTTCCAAATCCCAGATCACCGAGGAAGAGCGCAATGCCGCACTGAACCGGATCAAGGCGGTGGAAGACCTCGATCTTCTTGCCGATGCCGATCTGGTGATTGAATCAGCGGTGGAAAACGAGCAGATCAAACGGAAAATCTTTGCCCAGCTCTGCCCGATCCTGAAACCGGAAGCCATTCTGGCAACCAATACATCTTCTATTTCCATTACGCGCCTCGCAGCAACGACAGATCGTCCGGAACGCTTTATCGGCATTCATTTTATGAATCCGGTTCCGCTGATGGAGTTGGTGGAGCTGGTCCGCGGTATCGCCACCGAAGACGAAACATTTGAGGCGTCGAAGACCTTCTGTGACCGCCTGGGCAAACAGATTGCGGTCGCCGAGGATTTTCCTGCCTTCATGGTCAACCGCATATTACTGCCGATGATCAACGAAGCGATTTATACGCTTTATGAGGGCGTTGGCTCGGTTGAATCGATCGATAAGGCGATGCGCTTGGGTGCCAACCACCCTATGGGGCCATTGCAGCTGGCGGATTTCATTGGCCTCGACACCTGTCTATCCATCATGCAAGTGCTTTATGAGGGCCTCGCAGACACCAAATACAGACCTTGCCCGCTTTTGGTGAAGTATGTTGAGGCAGGTTGGTTGGGCCGTAAGACGCAACGTGGTTTTTACGACTATCGGGGCGAGATACCGGTGCCGACCCGCTAAGCGGCTCTGATGAACCTTACCCGCTATTGCCTGACAAACGCGGAGCCGGCGCCGGACAAGACAGCGCTGGAAATCGTGGATGATGGTGGAACCCTAATCGAGGCGTGGACTTACGGAAAGCTCACCTCAAGTGTGCTTTCTGTGGCTGCGGGGTTGAAAGATACCGGTTTGAAGCCTGGCGACCGGATCCTGCTCCGAATTGGTCATTCAGTCGATTTTCCGCTGATTTTCTTCGGAGCAATCGCAGGCGGATTTGTTCCCGTTCCAACGTCTGCACAGCTCACGGCTCGCGAAACGTCTTCCATTTTGTCCGATAGTGGCGCGCGTCTTCTGGTGCATGACGGCGAGACTGAAATTCCTGACAATGCCGCGGTTCTCTCGCTCGGACCTCAAGGAATTTACTTGCTGAGGCAGTATGCACCCGGGACATTTGCGGATACGGCTGCTGACGACCCGGCTTTCCTTGTCTACACTTCTGGTACAAGCGGCATGCCGAAGGGCGTGCTGCATGCTCAGCGAGCAGCCTTTGCTCGGTGGCCTATGTATCGGGGATGGTACGGAATATCATCGTCGGACAGGCTTTTGCATGCCGGTGCCTTCAATTGGACCTATACACTGGGCGCAGGATTGATGGACCCTTGGGCAAACGGGGCTACCAGCATTGTTTATGATGGACCGCGTGACCCTGACATTTGGCCAGGTGTCATTGAAGGCAGCGATGCATCAATGTTTGCCGCGGTGCCAAGCCTTTTTCGGCGCATTCTGAAATACGGCAATATCACAAGAGGCTCGTTTCCCAACCTGCGGCACGGTCTCACGGCAGGAGAGGCTCTGCCGGCAAGCCTTTATGAGGATTGGAAAGCCAGAACCGGCCGTGAGCTTTACGAAGCTCTCGGAATGAGTGAGATTTCGACCTATCTCTCAAGCGGACCGACAGTGCCGGTCAGGCCCGGCTCACCGGGCAAACCGCAACAGGGGCGCAAAGTGTCGATTTTGAGCGAGACATCAAACTCGTCGGACTTTGCTGAAACAAATGAGCCGGGCTCGCTCGCCATTCACTCCTCCGAACCGGGACTGATGCTTGGCTACTGGAATGCGCCTGAAGAAACCGAAGCAGCTTTCCGCGGCGAATGGTTCTTGACCGGTGATCGTGCGCGCAGCGACGAAGATGGCTATTTTTGGTACGAGGGCCGAGCGGACGACTTGATGAATGCCTTCGGCTATAGAGTCGCGCCGGAAGAAGTCGAGTGTGTCCTTGCTGCCGATCCTCAGGTTTCGGAAGTGGCTGTAACGGCTGTGCCTGTCCGGGATGGGGTCAGTTTGATTACAGCCTTTGTGGTGCCACGCGATGCCGACACTTTTGATATGGATCGTCTTGCCTTGCGTGCGGAGCAGAATCTTGCGGACTACAAGCGGCCAAAATCTTATCGGCTCGTTGATCAGCTGCCTCGAACGGCTTCGGGAAAAGTTCGCCGGCAAGCCTTGTACAGCATGAAACCGTCCACTTCCTAAATCTCGAGTGATTGAAGTAAGGCTTTGTTAACGCATGTTTAAGGGCAGTTCGTTAGTCTGTCTGTCGTTCTAGGAGTAAATGATGGACAGCGTCGGTATCGCCAGCACATTTGTTGCTCAAAGCCAGGCACAGACATCTCAGGCGCTGCAGTCGGAGATGCTGAAAATGTCGGTACAGCAGGATGCCAATTTGGTTGCCTTGCTGCAAGAAGGTGCCGAGAATCTTCAGGCTGCTCAGGCGGCACCCGCACCAGGACTTGGAACCCAGGTCGACGTCACTGTCTGACCGATGCCCGAATTGACCGGGCAATTCCCTAACGACTCTCTACATGACCGTCCTTCAGACCGGACAAAACAAGCTTGTGCGCTCCGATGAGTCACGCGAGCGAGCGATGATATGGTCAAATCCCCTGTCTGAAAATGTACGTTGAATCATTTGCTTGTACGAATTTAGCTACAGTTTTATGTAATCTTTATGCTTACCTTGAGTAATAAAATAAGCAGTCTTGTAGATTAATACCTCTGTTTACACTCGAATTCATGTTGCCCTGTAATACTTGTCTGGTGAAATCGTATCCAGCAGTTGGGAAAACGATGCCTGAAGCAATAGGACATGGACAAAACCAGGCCTTCCAGCCTTCTCTTGCCACTCCGCGCACCGACAAGGTCGCTGAGCAGGCCAAAGCTATGAATGCACGCCAGTCTGAGGCCGTTGCCGAAACGGTTCAAAGACAGGCCGAGTTCAGTTCAAATCGGACAGAGAACCTGAGCCGACAGGCCGAACAGCTGGAAAAGCGTGCGGAAACACGCAAGCCGGAAGATGGTCTTGGCAACCGGGTCGACATCTTCGTCTAACGCCGACACCCCGCCAGAGGAGCAAACATCATGGCGAGCGTAACAGACAGTTCTTCAGCTGCAGTCAATGCAGCCTCCGTGAGGGCGGAGCTGGCCACAAATGCGATCCGGGATCAAAACGACCAGGAACGTCAGGTGGCTGCGCGCCTCGAAGAAGCCCAGGTCACCAACGAGGCAGACCGCCGTGAGGCCCGGAAGATTCCAGGCCTCGGCAATGCTGTCGATATTTCAGTTTGATCAGATCAGATCGGCAAGCACCGCGTCAGTCAGGTGCCTTGTCGCACCATCGTACTTTCGATAAGTGACTTGGCCTCGCCGGATGCCCATTCGGCGGGGCCATACATTGTTCCGATTTCACAACCTTCGGGCCCGACAAGAATAGTTGTTGGCAGACCGGTGGCGCGGGCCACCTTGCGAAGGTCCTGCAGCAATGCATTGGAACTGTCCTGGTAAAATCCAAGATGGCCGACGCCGATTTCTTCCAGAAACGCCTTTGGTTTGTCAGGGCCGCCACGATCCAGACTGACAGCCACGACTTCAAAGTCGTCACTGCCCAGATCCGCCTGAAGTTCGTCCAATGCCGGCATTTCCTTTCTGCATGGTGCGCACCATGTCGCCCAGAGATTTAGCAGCACCGTCCTGTCTTTGAAATCGGCGAGGGTGACAGGTTGATTGTCCGGTCCCATAAAGGTGAGCTGTTTCAATTCCAGGGGCTGGCTGGCAGGAATGAAAGCGGCGACTTCTCCCTTGGCGTGGGGCTTGGCGGCCTTGGCAGCCTCAAGCGCAACCGAACAGCTTTGAGCACTCGCGATATTGCCATTCGGTCCGGCGATCACGTATAGAGCCGCTACAGCGGCCACAGCACCAGCAAGCCCGGCTAGGACAAGACCTCGCCGTGAGTTTTTTGCAGGTTCAGTTGGCTTCGACATTCGTTCACACCTCGCAAGGGGCGCCTCTTAAAGGACAGGACATGAGCAATCGCATGTGGGGAGGCCGGTTCGCTGAAGGACCGGACGCCATCATGGAGGAGATAAACGCCTCCATCGACTACGACCGGAAGCTATATAAGCAAGACATCGACGGCTCGAAAGCCCATGTGCGCATGCTCGCAGATAAAGAGATCGTGACACAGGACGATGCCGACAAGATCGTTCAAGGTCTAGACACAATCCTGTCAGAAATCGAAAGCGGTAAATTCAAGTTCTCCCGGGCTCTTGAAGATATTCATATGAATATCGAATCTCGCCTTGCCGAGCTGATCGGACCGGCAGCCGGACGCTTGCATACAGCGCGCTCCAGAAACGATCAGGTTGCGACGGATTTTCGCCTTTGGGTTCGGGACACGCTCGATACACTTGACGCACAATTGAGCGAATTGATGCAGGTTCTTTCAGAAAAGGCGGAGCTTCACGCAGCCGATGTCATGCCCGGCTTCACGCATCTGCAGTCGGCGCAGCCCGTCACCTTCGGTCACCACATGCTTGCCTATGTCGAGATGTTCGCCAGAGACCGGGGCCGCGTGCGCGATGCTCGCAAACGCATGAATGAAAGTCCGCTGGGTGCTGCCGCACTCGCCGGAACGTCTTTTCCGATCGATCGCAAGATGACGGCGGATGCACTTGGCTTTGACCGGCCTGCCTCCAATTCACTGGATGCTGTTTCGGACCGTGATTTTGTCATCGAAGCTCTAGCCGCGGCGTCTTTGACCGCGATGCATCTTTCGCGTCTTGCTGAAGAGATTGTGATCTGGTGCTCAGCGCAATTCGGTTTCGTGAAGCTGTCAGACAAGTTCTCGACCGGCTCTTCGATCATGCCGCAGAAGAAAAATCCGGATGCCGCCGAACTCGTGCGCGCAAAAACCGGCCGAATCTATGGTGCCCTTCAGTCCCTTCTGGTGATGATGAAAGGCTTGCCGCTGACCTATTCCAAGGACATGCAGGAAGACAAAGAGCAGGCATTCGACGGTCTTGCCAGTGTCTCGCTGGCTTTGGCAGCCATGACGGGCATGGTGCGTGATCTGGAGCCGGTCACCAAAGTCATGAAAAAGGCTGCAGGCTCCGGATACTCCACTGCAACCGATCTTGCCGACTGGCTTGTGCGTGTGCTCGGGTTGCCGTTCCGGGAGGCCCATCATGTGACCGGGCGGATCGTGGCCATGGCGGTTGAAAGAAATGTCGAGCTGCACAAAGTCCCACTCGAGGAGATGCAATCAGTTGAGCCGAAGATCACGGAGGAAATTTTTTCCGTGCTTTCGGTCGACAAGTCGGTACGCAGCCGCACCAGCTACGGCGGCACATCACCGGTCAATGTGCGCAAACAGGCACGGCGGTGGCTCAAGGAACTTTCCAAGAGCTGACTTCTCGCGTCGACGGGCCGATATCTTCGCCTGACAGGTCAGTGCGGCCTTGCCGAATTCTGTCTGTCATGCGAGGAGAAGAACCAAATGCGAATTCCGGAAAGGGCAATTTTGTGATGACTACCCGGTTTGGAACTCTGGCGCTGCTTGGCCTCTGCCTGAGCTTGACCCTGGCCGGGTGCGGCCGAAAGGGCTCACTTGATGAGCCGGGTGCTGCTGCCCAGCAAACGTATGCCGGTGTTGACCCGGCCGATGCCCCGGCTCCGCCGCCGACCGAACCTCCGGCAAGCGACAAGACCTTTCCCCTGGATTTCCTCATTCAGTAGGAATTTTCGAGCAGGAATAGCGGTTGTTCCGCCGTAACGCCAATTCCGATCTTCTTGACTGCAGTTTGCAGCCCCGAACAAGGCAGGTCTATCAATCCTCATGAGAGCATCCCTTGCACCACTTTGATTACAGAGATGGCGAACTCTACGCCGAAGATGTTTCGATCAGCGAGATCGCCAACGCTGTCGGGACGCCCTTTTACTGCTATTCGACGGCGACGCTCACGCGCCACTACCAGGTCTTTTCCTCCGCCTTTGACGATATCCCGTCCTTGGTGTGCTACGCTATGAAGGCAAATTCGAACCAGGCGGTGCTGGCTACCCTTGCCGAGCTGGGCGCGGGTATGGATGTGGTGTCCGAAGGCGAATTGCGGCGCGCGCGCGCAGCGGGCGTGCCAGCCAAAAAAATCGTGTTTTCCGGAGTTGGCAAGACCGAGGCCGAGCAGGCCTATGCGCTGGAAGAAGACATTCTTTGTTTCAATGTCGAGTCGGAGCCAGAGCTGCGTCAACTGTCGCGGATCGCACAGTCCATGGCCAAGACCGCACGGGTGTCGATGCGCATCAATCCCGACGTGGATGCCAAAACGCATGCCAAGATCGCGACCGGCAAGGCGGAGAACAAGTTCGGCATTCCCTGGCAGCGTGCCCGTGAAGTTTATGCTGAGGCCGCGCGATTGCCTGGCATTCAAGTGACCGGCATCGACATGCATATCGGGTCGCAGATCACCGAGTTGGAACCTTTCGACAACGCCTTTGCAAGGCTTGGCGACCTGATTTCAGATCTACGCTCTGAAGGCCATAAGATTGATCATGTGGATCTTGGTGGAGGGCTGGGTATTCCCTATGTCACCGATAATAATCCGCCGCCGCATCCCGACGCCTATGCCGAGGTCGTAAAGAAACACGTCCGCGAGCTTGATTGCACTGTGATGTTTGAGCCCGGACGTATGATCGCCGGCAATGCAGGCGTCATGGTGACCAGTGTCATTTACGTGAAAGCAGGTGCCGACAAGACCTTTGTGATCGTCGACGGAGCCATGAATGACCTTATCCGGCCAACCCTTTATGAGGCCCACCACGAGGTTCGACCGGTGCATCAGGAAGCCGGCGATGCGCCGCGAATCATGGCGGATATTGTTGGTCCCGTTTGTGAAACCGGCGATTTTCTGGCGCAAAACCGAGAAATGGCGGAAGTGAAGGCTGGGGATATGTTGGTGGTTTATTCAGCCGGCGCATATGGCGCTGTGCAATCAAGCACCTACAATTCACGTCTGCTTATCCCGGAAGTCCTCGTAAATGCTGACCAATTTGCCGTCATAAGGCCACGCACCAGCTTTGAGGAACTTATCGGACTCGACCGAATGCCCGACTGGCTCAAGGGTTCGTGACTTAATCTGCAGAGAATTAGTTGATCCTACAGGTTGCCGGACGGCCTCCAATGCCTCACTTTATTAGGGTGTGGGCAGATCCTGCGTGCTGAAATTTCTCATGAAACGGCACTTGGCGGGAAATGAACCGGAGGTGCCTTTGAGCCCGAACGATAGCAATCAGCAGTCTGATCGGCCAGTCTTTCCGGAAACTTACGGCTGGCGGAATGTCATACGTGCACGCCTGAACCGTCTTGTCGGACAGAGCCGATGGGCCCTTTTCGTCGAACGGCTGTGGCGCGCGATGCTGCCCCTGTTTGTCGTTGTCGGGATCTTTGTCGGCCTTTCCTGGCTGGGGCTTTGGATGCTGCTGCCGGCCTGGGTGTCGCCTCTGGGACTTGTCGGATTTGCCGCACTTGCCATCTGGTCTGCACGAGATCTTTTGAACGTTCGCTGGCCTTCCCGCGAGGATGCCCTGCATCGGGTTGAAAACGCGTCGGGGGTAGACCACCGTCCGTTGACCGCGCTTGAAGATGACCTTTCGGTTGGTGTGACGAATTCCGAAAGCCAGGCCATATGGGCCCTTCATCAGCGCCGAACGGCTGAACGGCTGGCCGCGATCAAATCAAAGGCGCCTGACCCACAGGCCTTCAGACGAGATCCCTGGGCAATCCGTGTCCTTGCTGCCAGCCTGGTTCTCATTGGCTTTGTGACGGCCCACGGTGACCATGCAGGTCGTCTTGTTTCCGCTTTCCAGAACCCGTTCACAAGTGTTGAGCCGCCAAGCCGTCTGGATGCCTGGGTTACACCGCCGCTATATACCAGTGAACCTCCGATCTATCTCACCGGCGAAAGCGCGCAGTTGCGCGATCCGTCTGCACCGGTTTCCGTTCCTGAAGGCTCCGTCCTTGTTGTCAGGACGCAAGGCGCACGTGATCTGGTGATGACGTTTGCTGGTGCCGACGACGTTGAACCAACCACAATCGAGCCCGAGCCACTTTCCGAGACAGAGGATCCCGAGCTGCAGAAACTGCTGCCGGTCGAGCGCGCGCTCACGCTGGAGACAACCGGCGTTGTTGAGCTCAAGTCCGGTGAAGAGCCGTTCCTGAACTTTGTCTTTGCCGTACGCCCGGATGATGCGCCTGAAATTCGCCTGACAGACGATCCCGAGGAACAGCTCAGCGGTGCCTTGAAGTTTTCTTATCTGGTCAACGACGACTACGGCGTGGTTGCTGCGGAAGCCCGAATTGCGCCATTGCCGAACCCGGATCATGGGGATCGTGTGCCGCGTCCTCTAGTGGAGGCGCCGCAATTCCCACTTTCTCTGCCGCCGCGCGCTGGCACCGCAAAGACCGCGGAAACCATTCGGGATCTGACCTCCCACCCCTGGGCCGGTTCCGAGGTCGACCTGACTCTGCTGGCGCGTGATCAGGCTGGACAGGAAGGCCTGTCGCCGGCCTATCGCATCACGTTGCCGCAACGCCGATTCGGCAAGCCGCTTGCCAGAGCGATCGTGGAACAGCGCCGGAACCTGGCACTTGATGCGCAAAACCATGATCAGGTGATCATCGCCTTTGACGCACTGATGCTGGCGCCGCAATTGTTCGACTTCAAAGCACGCAATTACCTCGGCATGCGCTTTGCTTATGGTGAAATGCTTAAGGCAAACTCCCAAGAGGAATTGAAAGCGTTGTTGCCGCTTCTCTGGGATCTCGCGCTTTCGATCGAAGATGGCGACCTGTCAGCGGCGGAACGCAAACTGCGGGATGCGCAGGAGGCATTGCGCAAGGCGCTTGAAGAAGGGGCGAGCGATGAAGAAATCGCCAAGCTGACTCAACAGCTGCGCGAAGCCCTGAATGAATATATGCAAGCACTGGCAGAACAAATGCGCCAGAACCCGCAGGCCATGCAGCCATTCGACGGCAATCAGCAAACGCTCAGTCAACAAGATCTGTCCGAGATGCTGAACCGGATCGAAGAACTGGCGCGCACAGGGTCGCGCGATGCTGCCCGCGAATTGTTGGCTCAGATGCAGCAGATGCTGGAAAATCTGCAGGCCGGACGGCCGCAAATGATGCCCAACAACATGTCCAGCGAAATGATGGAAATGCTCAATCAGCTTGGCGAAATGATACAGCGCCAACAGCAGCTGATGGATGAAACGCACCAGTTCAATCAGGATCAGCAGAACCAGCGCCGCGGTGAGCAGCAGCAGGGCCAACAAGGCCAGCAAGGACAGGGTCAGCAGCAGCAAATGACCCGCGAGCAGCTTGAGCAGATGCTGGAACAACTGCAGCAGGGTCAGGGCAACCTGGCTCAGCAGCTGGAACAGCTGATGGAACAGTTGCAGCAAAACGGCATGGGCCAGAGCCAGGAGCTTGGCGAGGCTGGCGAATCCATGGGTGATGCCCAACAGTCGCTCGGTGAAGGCGAGGGACAGCAAGCACTCGGACAGCAGGGTAACGCGCTTGACGCTCTCAGACGTGGCGCCCAGGGCCTGACAGAGCAGATGATGGGTCAGGGCGAAGGTGCCGGGTCTCCAAATGGGCCTTCGCCCATGGACGAAGATCCGCTCGGCAGACCACGCCGGACCGAAGGGCCTGACTTCAACAACCGGGTGCAGATCCCGGATGAGATCGACGTTCAACGAGCGCGGCGCATTCTGGAAGAGCTTCGTCGACGGTTCTCGGATCCGTCCCGTCCGCAGCTGGAGCTGGATTATCTGGAGCGGCTGCTGAAGAGGTATTGAGCAAAGGCTGTTGCGAGCGGGTTTTGACTAGAAATTTAGACCCCTAATGTGAATGAACGCCCATCGCCTGGGCTCCTTTGATTCAGTCATTTTGGCAGCATGATCCGGATTCTTGTACGGGTGGGCAAGCTACCGTGCCGTAGGAGCAGTACACACAGCAGTCACCGGTCTTCGGTTTCAAGATCTTTTTGCATGCCTTGCATTGATGGAACCACCGGCAGGCGTCGATAGGCATGGTTTCCTCAGTCGAATGTCCGCATTCTGGGCAGGTCAGAGTGCTTTTTAGAATCGTGGTCACGACGTCTCTCCGGTCACAATAATGATATCAGGCGATCGTTTGTTCGGCTTTCATTGAGGGCGATGCCCCATGTAAACGCTGTGAGGAGAGCGTTTGTCGTGCGCCACAATTTGAGGCGGCTGACCTTTGGATGTGCGGATGGAAAAAACCAAGGCAAAAGCGACGCGGAAATTCCAAACGGAAAAAACTCGCAGCCGCGACTTTGCCGAATATGGCGGGCCGCCTGCGTCCGGGGCCGAGCAACGTCATTGCCATTGGCAAAACACCATACGCCGCTCGAAGAGCGGAAAGTGAACCTAGGTCGCTTATCCGAGCCGAGGTCTTTATCATCTCGTCCCGCGCCAAAGGTCCCACATCGCACGTGCTGCTTCTGCCTCCCAGACAGGTGAACTCAAAGCAAGTCCAAATGCGCATGTCGTGAGGATCAAAATGAGAAGGGGGGAACGTTTCTCAAGAGTGCATTTTCGTTTTTTCCAAATTCGGAACCAGCTCCAGGTCAGCAAGAGCCCGGCAATCGTTAGCAGCTCGAGACGGTAAGCGATAAAAGGACTTAGAAGAATAATCCACGCGCTGCTTACTCCGAGAATAGACAGCCCAATCGGCAGCACACAGCAGGAAGCGCTGAGCAAAGCCAGCAGTCCCACCCCACCGATCATGAACCGGTCCGGCAGGCTTCTGCCAACTTTCGATGTTTCGTCATTCGACATCATGCCCTCGAACATGCATCCTGTAGTGACTACAGGAGCAAGTGGAGAACGATCACATGGTTGCGATTGGAGAGGCTTCCCGGCTCAGCGGGGTTTCAATTGAGACAATCCGCTACTACGAACGCGAAGGCATTGTTTCCAAAGCTGGAAGAACGTCGTCCGGGCGGCGGCTGTTCACCGATGCGGAAATAGCGGAGCTTCGGTTCATCAAACGTTGCCGGGATCTCGGTTTCTCCGTTCACGACGCTGTTGCGCTGAAAAGTATCGCCAGAAAACCAAATGACGCTTGTCAATCCGTTGAGCAGCTCGGGCGAAAGCACCTCACGAATATTCAGGAAAAAATCGGGGAATTGAGGCAGTTGGAAAGTGCACTGACGGAACTGGTTTCGAACTGTGAACAAGGGCGAAAACAATGTCCAATGCTCCACGCGCTGATGTCGCAAACAGATTTAGAAATCGGTGAAGCGCCGTTCTCCAAACTCTAATTTACGCGTAACGGCGGGTGTCCTGCGGCACGTCGCCTGCTATGGCATTGCGAACGGCCTTGCGGATGTCAGCAAGTGAAAAAGGCTTGGTGATGATGTCGTGCACAAGGCTGTCGAGACCATTCGCACGTTCGCGCTGATCGGCAAAGCCTGTCATCAGCAGGATCGGCATTTCCGGATAGTCGCGTGCTGTGTGCAACGCGAGCGCGATGCCGTCCATGACAGGCATCTTGATGTCAGACAGCAAAAGGTCGTACTTGCCGCTTTCACGGGTGAGAACTTCAATCGCTTCGCCACCGTCCTCAGCAGCTTCGACAGTATGCCCGTCCAATTCGAGCGCGCGCTTCACAAAGCTGCGAACCGCCTCATCGTCTTCCGTAAGAAGAATGCGAGCCATGCTCACTCTCCTGTTTTGCCGTCCGCAGCAGCCTCCCCGGGCGCAGCAACGTATCCAATATAAGGCAACTGCCGCCAGGCGTGGCCCATATCCATACCATATCCGACGACAAACTTATCAGGACAGGCAAAACCGACATAGTCGGCAGATATGGCAGCTTTACGGCGCTCGGGCTTGTCAAGCAAAGCAACGATCTTCACGGTGCGTGCACCCCGGTTCTTCAACCGCTCACGGGCGAAAGCCAGAGTGCGGCCGGATTCCAGTATATCATCCACCAGAATTATATCGCGGCCGTCAACGTCACTTTCAACATCGCGCAAAATCCGGATGTGTTCCGAACCTTCGGTTCCCGCTCCGTAAGATGAGAGATGAATGAACTCCATCTCTGGCTCCAGTCCGGCGCGGTGCATGGCCCGTACCAGGTCGGCAGCAAAAATGAAGCTGCCTTTCAGAACGGCTACGACGAGCAGTTTTTCCGGTTTTCCTTCAGCTATTTCCTCCGCGAGCGCGGCAACTCTCGTGGAAATGGCGTCTTCGTCAAACAACGTGTGAATATTTGCGGTCATGGTCACTCAAGTACTATCTGTCGTTTGCCGCGATCAACAAACCGGATCTGAATATCCGATGCGCCCTCCGGCGGATCGGCTAATATCGTCCTGAAACGGGTTTCGTCCAGCCCATTTAATGCGCGTGTGCGTGGTTCAACGGTCCATGCATAAACTTCTTGAAGGTCCGGACTGCGGATGGAGAGCCGAACTGCGGGAACGTTGTTGTTTTCATTCAGGAGGTTCCGGATTGACCCTTCCACAACAAGAACGCGCTTGCCGTCCTCAACTTCGGTAAAGGTTCTGAGGTTGCGGAATTCAAGTCCACGCAGATTGACGTCAAATCCGATGACCTGAAACAGGCTTGCCAGATCCGGCGATTGTTTGACGATGCTGTCTCGCATCAGAACAAAGGTTGCGCAGACCGCGACAGCCGCCGCAAAGAGTGAAACGCCACCAATGCGCCGGAAATTCATTCGGGCAAGCAGGTTGAACAGCGCACCCAGGTGATCGCGGCGAAACTTGTTGGGATTGACGATGATTTTCGGCCGCTTCGCGGAGCTTTCGATATCCGCGTTTGCTGAAGGGTCCTGGTCGCTGCTGTCCTCGTTCAGGTCTGCGGCAAATCGATCCTCATCAGACCCGCCACTGGGATCGGAGACAGGTTCGGGAAAATTGTCCGTTTCTTCTTCATCTTCGATGTCGGGCTCAGACAGGGCTTCTTCTTCGCTGCTGTCCTCGGACGGTGCGTCTTCCTCAGCGTCCTTTGCCCAGTCGGCTTCGTCCTTGTCTTCGGTCGGGCTGCTGTTGACGCTGACACCTGTGGTGCCGGTCGTGCCGTTGGCAGCCTCGAAGTCGACGTTACCCTCTTCTTCTTCCTCTGGTTTGGCAAACCAGCGGTTTCCGCATTTGGCACATTTGACACTTCGGCCGTCAGTGCCGAGCGCTTCTGACTTTATTTCATAGGACGTACTGCAGTCCGGACATTTGATCTTCATGCGCGAAGACCTTTCGTCATGGCTTGCTTGCGCGTTTCGTTTACGTAACCGACAAAGTCGGAATCCGGCACGAAATATGGGACAAGGGCCAGCAAATCCGATGACGGGCTTTCAGTTACCTAATGGACCTTTATATGATTAATGGAACGTTAACGGCCAGGCTTTAGAGCGGGTTGGGAACAGTTACGTTGAATTGTTGGTGGATAGCCACATGTAGAGGGCTCCATGATGCCGTGTACGGCATGGTGAGATTGGCGGCCGCAAGGTAAATTCAACGCAGCGCTTGAGCCCTCGATAGGAGTCAACTTTGTGATCCGGTTCGAAAATGTCGGACTAAGATATGGCATGGGACCAGAAATACTGCAGGATCTGACATTTCAGATTGAGCCGCAGTCGTTTCAGTTCCTGACGGGACCTTCCGGTGCCGGCAAGACAAGCTTGATCAGGCTCCTATTCATGTCCTTGCGCCCGACCAGAGGCCTGATAAAGGTTTTCGATCGGGACTTGAGTGTGATCGACAAACAGGAACTTCCGCGGCTGCGACGCAAGATCGGTGTCGTGTTTCAGGACTTTCGCCTGCTGGATCACCTGACGACTTATGAAAATGTAGCGTTGCCGCTCCGCGTGATCGGCAAGGATGAAAGCGAATACCGGTCGGACGTCATTGATCTCTTGAAGTGGGTCGGACTTGGCGACCGGATGCATGCCTTGCCACCAGTCCTGTCAGGCGGTGAAAAACAGCGCGCGGCGATCGCACGCGCTTTGATCACCCGGCCCGAGGTCCTGTTGGCTGACGAACCCACAGGCAACGTTGATCCGCCGCTTGCCCGCCGCCTGTTGCGCCTGTTCATCGAATTAAACAAACTGGGTACATCTGTCATCATCGCGACTCACGATATCGCATTGCTGGAACAGGTGGACGCCCGACGCATGGTGCTTGCCGACGGGCGCCTTTCAATCTTTGATTAGGCGGCAGAATGGCCCAGTCCGACGACACCGATAATCAGCAAAGCGCCGACGCCGAGGTCAAGCCGGCCCGTAAGACAGCGCGTCCCAAGAGATCAAAGCGCATCAAGCGCAAAGTTGTGTCAAAGCCGAAAAAGCCTGAACAGAGCGAAGACTCCAGATTGAGGCCGGCTGCCGCAATCGTGCCACCGCAATCCGTTGCGGGACGGGCACTTACGCTGGTGGTGGCTATCATGAGTTTTCTGGCGTGTCTGACGGTCGGCGGAGTGTCGATTGTCTGGGATGCGGCTGACGCCTGGCAGAACGACCTTGTTCGTGAAATCACAATCCAGATCCGCCCGACCGAAGGCGTCGATATGCTGCGGGAGATAGACAAGGCCGTTGCCCTTGCGCAGGAATTTCCGGGAATCGGATCGGTTCGCGCCATGTCGGACGCCGAAACCAAAGCGCTGCTCGAACCCTGGCTTGGCGAAGGTCTGCAGTTGGACGGACTGCCGGTACCCCGCTTGATTCAGATAACCGTGGCCGATCCCGACCAGCTCAATCTCGAGCAACTGTCTTCCGCCGTTTCGCAAAATGTCGTCGGCGCAAGCCTTGACGATCATTCGGTCTGGACGTCTCGCCTGTCTGCAATGGCGGGCGCCGTGGTTGCCGGAGGATTTGCAATTATGATCCTCGTTCTCGGATCCATGGTGCTCAGTGTGGTTTTTGCGACACAATCAGCCATGGCCGGCAACAAGGACGTTGTTTCGGTCCTGCATTTTGTCGGTGCAGAAGACAGTTTCATCGCGCGTGAATTCCAGCGCCACTTTCTGCTTTTAGGCCTTAAGGGCGGCATTTCGGGAGGTGTGGCCGCTATCATGAGTTTCCTGTTGCTCGATATGTTGACGCGGCAGGGTTCCGGCCAGGCAAGTTCCGATCAGCTCTCCGCTTTGGTCGGCTCCGTGTCTGTCAGCTTGCCGGGGTATT
Source organism: uncultured Roseibium sp. (assembly GCF_947499295.1). GTDB lineage: Bacteria > Pseudomonadota > Alphaproteobacteria > Rhizobiales > Stappiaceae > Roseibium. The sequence goes on along the minus strand of NZ_CANMNP010000014.1, from coordinate 133,653 downwards.
TCGGTGTCTTCGGCGTGGTTTTCCTGGTTGCGATCCTCACTGCATTGACATCCGGCCTTGCGGTGAAGGCCCATCTTGCAAAAGTGGATTGATTTTTCGGAGCAAATGCCGCGAAATTGGCCGAATCACTTATCATAGTCCCGCCATGTCACATGCCAACACAGTCATAGAGCCTGGTCTGGAAGACGGTGTCCCCATCGTCTCGGATGCGCATGTGAGCACGTCAACGGACGAATCGAGACCTGCCTCAAGAGGTTTGAAGTCCGGGCAAGCCGGCACAAAGCCAAGGCGCAAGAAGCGTTTCGGTCTGAGGTTTGCGCTGGTTGCCGTCTTGACTGCATTCCTCGGCGCGGCACTCGGGCAGTTTCTTGTATTTGCCCATCAGGTGGCCGGCGCGAAAGTCCCCAGCAGTGCCAACGCCGATGCCATTGTGGTGCTCACGGGCGGTCAGGCCCGGGTCAATGAAGCTATCCGTCTTCTGGAAGAGGGGCGGGCAAAGAGATTGCTGATTTCGGGCGTGCATCCCGGCACCACACGAGAACAGCTTGCCGCGGTGACGGCCTCAGACATGCCTCTGGAAAAAAACAGCGTTGAACTCGATAGAGTTGCGCTGAACACGGCCGGCAATGCCGTGGAAACGGCCAACTGGGTCCGGAAGAACGGCTTCTCTTCCTTGCTGGTCGTGACCAGCGCCTATCACTTGCCACGAGCTGAAGTCGAACTCTCCGGTGCACTGCCGAAAGTGGACCTGATTGCCTATCCGGTGTTCTCAAAAGGCCTCAATCTGAATGACTGGTACAGGGAGCCGGCAACGATCCGGCTTCTCATGCGCGAATATGTGAAGTATATCCTCGCCCGACTGCGGATTACCGTGAGGGGTGTGAGCTGAAACCGATCAGCTCATAGCCGGAGCGGCTCCCGCTCAATCCAGCATTCACGGGTTCCATGGTTTTACTGCGCTCCAGCCTTTTTCAGGTTCTGTTCTATTCGGTCACCTTCGTTCTGATGATCCTGTTTTCTCCCGTTATGCTGCTGCCGCGCAAATGGGGCTGGTGGGTCGTCCCGGTCTGGTCCAGGGCTCTGCTGCTTCTGATGCGCATCACCGTTGGCTTGAAGGTTGAGGTCCGCGGCCGCGAAAACCTGCCAGATGGCGGCTTTATAGCCGCCATGAAACACCAGTCTGCCTGGGAGACCGTGTCACTGATACCGCTGTTCTCCAGCCCAACTTTTATTTTGAAACGTGAGTTGCGCTGGATCCCGATCTTCGGTTGGTACACGGCCAAATTCAAACAAATCCCCATCAACCGGGGAAAACGCTCCGAAGCGCTAGCGGCGATGATGGAAGCAGCCAAGGAAGCCATCGCCGAAAAGCGTCAGATCCTGATCTTTCCCGAAGGAACCCGCCGGCCGGCCGGCGCTGAGCCGAAATACAAGTACGGCATTGCTCATCTCTATAAGGATCTGCAGTGCCCTGTCGTGCCGATCGCTCACAATGCCGGGCTCTATTGGCCGCGCTCTTCCTGGAAGGTTTATCCAGGTACCGTTGTCGTTGACATTCTTCCGCCAATCCAGCCTGGACTGCCGGCAGACGTCTTTCACGAGCGCATGGTTCGCGAAATCGAGACTGCAAGCAATCGCCTCATTGACGAAGCAAGGCGGGTTCCAAAGCCTTCTCCGGTCCTGGAAACCATTGCGACACCGCAAACCTAGTGCACCGACCTGATCGAGTTTCGGCGTCCTCACGAAGCCGAGAGGGCGCTGCAAGACCTGTTCTTCCTGCGGTTTTTGCACGCACACGTCTCAATTTTGACGTTTCAGTATTAGTTCCATTTATATTTAATGTCACTAAGTAACGCGGCATACACGGCAGCGTGATTTATGTATTCATAAGTAAACACGTCTTCACATGACGGTTACTCGTGTTTTTTTCTCGAAATCAATCCCCACATGAGGTTTGCAGCGTTCAAGAGGCGCTAGCAAGATGCAGTATCGAAGTTTCGGGGCGGCATCAAATCTTAATCGAGTAAACAAACACGGAGCTTTAAAATGCGTACTATCAAGAAAACACTGTCAACTGTTGTTGCAGCTACTTTCGTTTCCGGTGCTCTCATCGGTGGTGCTTTCGCACAGTTTCCCGATCAGTCCGTTGGTGATCTGAATGGCAACAACCCTGTTTCTATCCAGCAGATGCGCATCGCCAATGAAAAAGCACTGCGGTCTTCAGGCAAGCTGAGCACCAAGAGTTTCGTCAACCGTGCTGCAGTCGCTGACTTCCCGGATCAGACGGTTGGTGATTCAAACGGCAACACTCCGGTTCCGGTTCGTGCACAGGCAACGCGTAAGACCGACAGCAACCTGCTGATCCTGCCTTTCATCGGCGACTGGAACGGAAGCGGCAAAGAAGGTTTCCCGCGTCAGTAATCCACGACAGAAACACCTTCCGACTAAAAGAAAGGGCCACGCTCGACGCGTGGCCTTTCTTTTTTGTTTTCGGGATAAAAGTGCAGGTAGACTAAGATTTACTTAGGTAAACATGTAAACACAGAAGCGTGAATTCATCTTTTTAAGTAAACATCAGTTCACATAGAGGTTATTTCGGTTTTTTTCTCAAAATCAATTCCTACATCGGGTGTGCAGCGTTGATAAGACGCAAAACAGATGCAGTATCGAAGTTTCGGGGCGGCATCATTTCTTAACTGAGTAAATAAATTAGGAGCTTTCGAATGCGTACTTCCAAGAAAATCCTGTCGACTGTTGTTGCAGCTACCTTTGTTTCCGGTGCTCTCATCGGTGGTGCTTTCGCACAATTTCCGGATCAGTCCGTTGGCGACCTGAACGGCAACAATCCTGTTTCCATCGAGCAAATGCAGATCGCTAACGCCAAAGCACTTCGCGACGCTGGCAAGCTGAACACCAAAAGCTACGTAAACCGCGCCGCTGTTGCTGACTTCCCTGATCAAACGGTTGGTGATTCAAACGGCAACACTCCGGTTCCGGTTCGCGTTCAGGCTACTCGCAACACCGATAGCAATCTGACGATCCTGCCTTTCATCGGCGACTGGAACGGCACTGCCAAAAAAGGGTTCCCGCACCAGTAAGTCTTTTCAAGAGCATCAGCTCTTGGGAAAAGAAAGGGCCGCGCAAATTGCGCGGCCTTTCTTCGTTTGAACCCGGTTCTGGATTTGCAGCTGCCGGTTCAGGGTTTGCCAGTGCCACTCAACTTGTTGGCCAACCAGGCGAGAGCCGTGTCGTCAATGCCCATTTCTTCCAGATGTGCAGCTGTATTAATGACATATTCCGGGTTTTTGCCGGACTTGCCGATGGCGCCTTCGACGATTTCGAGTTGTTCCTCAAGCGGAAGCGCACCGGCATATTGCGGATGGCCGTGGTCCACCATGTAGACCAGCGCCTTGACCTTTTCACCACTGCCTAACTCCACATGGTGCCAATGCTCCTTGTAGACCATCGTGGTTTGCTCGCGCGCACGCAGATATTCAAGGGTCTGCGGCCAAGTCTCTTCCGAGACCTGGTAGGCGAGACCTCTGCAAGCGCCGCCATTGTCGAGGCCGAAGACCAGGCCCGGTCGTTCCTGAGTGCCGCGATGAACCCAGGAATAGACGCAAAGTGCGCGATGGGCCCCCCGCAAGAGCGCTTGTTCAGCGCGCAGGTGATCAAATCCGGGGTTCCACATCAAGGACCCGTAGCCAAAGACCCAAAAATCGCTCATATCACCCTGTCTTCTAATTGTGCAGGTGCGGAGATAACAATCTGTAGCCGCCGATTCAATGCTGCTGACCTGCAGCGAATTTCAGGAAGGTAAGGGAACACGTGTCCAGCAAAGAGAACCTGCCCTCAAAACCAACCAAACGCCGGTACATTGTCCTGATGTCCGTACTCGCACTTGTCGTGCTTGGTTGGTCTGCAGTCTGGTTTTTCGGCAGATCATTCCTGCATGAGCAGCTCAATTCCCAAATGAGCCAAATGGCGGCCCAGGGGCTGGAGGTGTCTTGTGCCGATCTGGAAATCAATGGATTTCCCTTTCGCTACGAAGTCTCTTGCCGGCAAATGACCTCTGCGGACCGTTCCGGAACTGCCGCAAAACTGGGCGGCCTCAATGCCGTTGCCTTGATCTACAATCCGACGCACGTGATTTTCGAAGCCGGGGCGCCGGCGGTAATGGATGTGCCGCTTTCAGGCATGTCCGGCGACATGACCTGGGAAACAGCGCGGGCCAGCATGAAGTTCGGGTCCGGCGCGCTCGGCAAGCTCGATGCGGTGGTTGAAAAGCCGGAAGCGGTTTTGAATAATCCGGTGTCCACAGGCAGCTTTGCCGCAGAAAAGGCCGAGCTGCATGTGCGGCAATCGGAGGGTGATGCCGATTTTTTCGAAGGATTCCTGTCTGTCGATGCCCTTCAGTTGCGGTCATTGCCAGCCTTGCAGGACGCACTCGATTTACGTGCGCATCTGCAAATTCCGGGGGGTGCATCTCTCTTGGCAGGAGCGAGCCTTCCCTGGTTGGTACAATCCAACGGGGGTGAGTTGCCGGTCAAGCTTGTTGTGTTCGATGTGAGCCTGGGGGATAGCCGGGTAAAGGCGGTTGGTGATTTCGTCGTCAACGGGGATGGCACGCTTTCCGGAACACTGGATCTGTCGCTCGGGAATGCCGAAGCTCTTATCGAGGCAATCAGACCGCTTGCACCCGCCGGTGACCGGACACTTGCACTGGTGGAACAAGTGGTGAAAAGCCTCGATCCGGTGGCCAGCGACGTCGATGGCGTCAAGACAGTGCCGTTGAAGGTCAATATTGACCGCGGGATCGCGCGGATAGGTTTATTACCGCTGCCGCCGATCCCGCCATTGTTCCAGGCCGGATTCTGATCCGTCAGGTCAGTATTCGGTCAGTCTCCTGCGACACGATCGATGGGTATCACATAGCTTTTTCGATGGTCCGGTTCGGCCAGTTTTTCATAAAGTGCGACCGCCGGGGTGTTCTTGCCCGGTACGATCCAGCGCAAATGCAGCCAGCCGCGGTTCTGCCCTTCCGAAACCAGCGTTTCGATCATGCGACGGCCGACACCCTTGTTGCGGTGATCCGGATGGACGTAAATGTCGTCCATCTGACCGATGCGCAATCCTGTGATCAGTTCGGGCAAATCAAAAAACACGGCGAATCCGATCAGCGTTTCACCGTCAAATGCTCCAATCGCTTCCGCGGTCTTATCAGCGAGAATACGCTCGGCGTAATACGCATCCGGGCGTCGCGGCGCGCCCCGTCTCAGTGCCTGGGCATTTTCAGCGATGAGTGGTGCAAGCTGATGGGCATCATTCAGCCCAAGGGCTCTGATTTCCAGTGTTGTCATGAAGTCCCCGAAAGTGACAGGTCAGTGAATTGAGCCACAACATGTCCTGAAACGGGCATCGGGATCAAGAACCTTGTCAATTTGCGCCGCGGCACTTTCGCCGACTTGAATTTCATGTCATCACCGCGGCCTCGATTTGGCATGGGCAAGACAGATGACCGAAAGCAAACGCCTGAAAGCAACGTTCATTGGACTGAGTGCAGTCCTCATGTGGGCGACGCTGGGCTTGTTCGGCGCAGGATCCGGCAATGTGCCTCCCTTTTTGCTCAATGCCCTTTGTTTTGGCATCTCGGGAACCCTGGCATTTGTCTGGCTTGCGGTGTCCGGCAAGTTGGAAAAGCTGCGCCAGCCGTTGAAAGTCTGGGCCTTTGGGACCATCGGGCTGTTCGGCTTTCACTTCTTTTATTTTACCGCCATTCGCAACGCGCCGCCGGTTGAAGCCAATCTTATAAACTATACCTGGCCCTTGCTGATCGTGGTGTTTTCTGCCTTCCTGCCCGGGGAGCATCTGCGTTTTCACCATGTTGTCGGCACGCTTCTGGGTCTTGCGGGAGCCGTCCTTCTGATCACAGGCGGCGAGGGATTGAATTTTTCGGGCGGGTCGGCCCTCGGGTATGGCGCGGCGGTTGCTTCGTCCCTTTTCTGGTCAAGCTATTCCGTCTTGTCACGACGGCTGGGGAAAGTGCCGACGGAAGCTGTTGCCGGGTTCTGCCTGATGACAGCGCTTCTGTCGGCCGCTTGTCATATCGCTCTTGAGGAAACTGTGTGGCCGGAAGGTTCCCTGGAATGGGCATCGGTTGCAGCACTTGCACTCTTGCCGGTGGGCTTGGCGTTCTTCACTTGGGATGTCGGTGTCAAGCATGGGGACATCCAGGTGTTGGGTGCTGCCGCTTATTCCGCCCCATTGCTTTCGACGCTTCTGTTGATCGCTTTTGGTTTTGGAGCCTTGACGTTTTCGGTTGCCATCGCCTGTGTCGCGATCACACTTGGCGCGGTGATCGCGGCAAAGGACATGCTGTTCAAGAAACGCAATCGCGATGGTAAGGCCACGTGACTTTTCCGGACTGGTCTTCCCCCTTCGGCTGATTTCAATTGAGAAATCGATCCTCTAGATTAACCGGAATTCCGTTCCCATTTGAATGTCGAGACCAACCGATGACCGCACCGTTCCGTCCCCGTCGCTCCGCACTCTATATGCCGGGGTCAAACGCGAGAGCTCTTGAAAAGGCGACGTCTCTTGACGTGGATTGCCTGCTTCTTGATCTGGAAGATGCGGTGGCGCCGGACGCCAAGGAGCTGGCGCGATCTCAGATCGTGGAAGCTGTCTCAGCAGGCGGCTATGGATCCAGGGAGGTTGTCATCAGGGTCAACGGCGTTGATACCCCCTGGGGAGAAGCGGACCTGGAAGCGGCAGTCAAGGCAAATCCGGATGCCGTACTCGTGCCAAAGGTGAACAGCCCGGCCGATCTTCAAAGGGTCGCTCACAAGATTTCGGCGCTTGGCGGTTCGGCTGACTTGAAACTATGGGCAATGATGGAAACCCCGGAAGCCATGTTGAATGCGGGCGCCATTGGCGCCTGTGGCAGGGACGCTCAGGTTCGACTGTCCTGCTTTGTGATGGGAACCAACGATCTGGCAAAGGAAACGCGTGCCCGGCTTCTGCCAGGGCGGGCTGCCATGATGCCCTGGCTGATGACCTGCGTTGCTGCCGCCCGCGCCGGTGGCATCGATATTCTGGATGGTGTCTTCAATGCGTTCCAGGATGAAGCAGGATTTGCCGAAGAGTGTGCGCAAGGAGCCGACATGGGAATGGACGGCAAAACTCTGATCCATCCCAAACAGATCGCTTCCTGCCACAAGGCCTTTAGCCCGTCCGAGGACGAAATTGCCTGGGCCCGAAAGATCAATGCAGAGTTCGAGAAACCGGAAAACGCTGACAAGGGGGCAATCCAGGTCGACGGCAAGATGGTTGAACGCCTGCATGCCGAAATGGGCAAAAGGGTGATCACCATCGCAGATAGTATTGCTGCTCGCACCTGATAGTCACGAAAGCTGCCAAAAGCATCAGATGCAGAGGCTTTTGAGCCTCCTGAAAAGCGCGTGGGACCGTAAAAGCGCTTGATTTTACGTCGCCGAAGCGATGTTCGCAGGCGAGCTCTGGTATTTTAACCTTGCAGGCATTCATTGTGAGCTGGTCACTGCTTGCGATGCTTATTTTTTGGGCAGCGGTTGCAAAATTAATTTGCACGACTTGACTTTTAGCAAGGCAGTCAGCCCGGCTTTTCAATACCGTAATCCTCAAGTTGAATGAGCAACCGGATGAAAACCGGTGTTTTCAGCATGTTTGAGGCACAGTCAGTGCTGCCTGAACAAACCGGACCGACAGAAACGAAATGAGGCCTTTGAGGATCAGAAAACCCACCGATTCCTGAAGGATAGGCAATTTGACGACTCCCTCTCCCAGCCGAAGAAATTTTTTAAAGGGGCGATTCCGCGCGGCCGACGCCAATGTCATGCGTCCGCCCGGGTCGGTTTCCGATTTCGCCAGGCTTTGTACAGAGTGCGGCGACTGCGTATCGGCCTGTCCCGAGAAAATCATTCGCGTCGGTGAAGACCGCCTTCCAGTCGTGGATTTTGCTTTAGGTGCATGCACGTTTTGCGATAGTTGCGCAGAGGCATGCACGTCTGGTGCTCTGGTCGCCGGGCAGGTTGAAAGCTGGATCTGGCGCGCGGAAATTCAGGAAAACTGCTTTTCTTTGCAAGGCGTTATGTGCCGTACCTGCGAAGATGTCTGTGAGCCGAGAGCCATACGATTCAAGCTTGCGGTTGGCGGCATGGCCGAGCCGGTCATTGATCTCAATCAATGCACTGGGTGCGGCGAATGCGCACACTCTTGCCCGGCACAAGCTGTCCAATTCAAGAGAGCTCAAGATTTGAGCGCGAGGGAGAAAACATGAATATCTGCGGCTGCCTGGTCCATGTGACCGTGGGAGCGGTTGACGCCGCTCGCGCCAGCATCGAGGCGATGCCCGGTACGGAAGTTCATGCTGCCAGCGACAATGGCCGCCTTGTGGTCGTTGTTGAAGACACCGAGACCTCCATTGCTTCCGACCAAATCATGGCCATGCACCAAATTCCTGGCGTGATGTCCGTCACGCTCAACTACCACCACTTCGAGGACCTGTCGCAGCCGGATGCTTGCGCCACTCCCTAATGCCGGAGACCTGATATGACTATCTCGGAATCCCGCCGCACGTTCCTGAAAGCGACTGCAGCGGCGAGCACTGCCGCCGCCGCAGGCATTCCGCTTACCGCCGGATCTGTCGTGGCGCAGCCCCGTTCCCCGGATATCCGCTGGGACAAGGCCGCTTGCCGTTTCTGTGGCACCGGTTGTTCCGTTCTGGTGGGCACAAAGGAAGGCCGGGTTGTTGCAACTCAGGGCGACCCGGATGCGCCTGTGAACCGCGGGCTCAACTGCATCAAGGGCTATTTCCTGTCGAAGATCATGTACGGCAAGGATCGACTGACAACGCCGCTCCTGCGCATGAAGAACGGTGTTTTTGACAAGAATGGCGACTTCGAGCCGGTGAGCTGGGACCAGGCTTTCGACATCATGGCGGAAAAATGGAAAGAGGCGCTGGCCAAGAAGGGACCGACCTCCGTCGGTATGTTCGGATCCGGTCAGTGGACAGTCTGGGAAGGCTATGCCGCCGCCAAGTTCATGAAAGCAGGCCTTAGATCCAACAATATCGACCCAAATGCCCGTCACTGCATGGCGTCCGCGGTGGTCGGATTTATTCGCGCCTTCGGCATCGATGAGCCGATGGGCTGCTATGACGACCTAGAGCACGCCGACACGTTCGTGCTTTGGGGCTCGAACATGGCCGAGATGCACCCGATCTTGTGGTCGCGTCTGACCGATACGCGTCTTACCAAGCCGGACTGCGAAGTCCACGTCCTGTCGACATTCGAGCACCGCTCTTTCGAGCTGGCCGACAACGGCATGGTGTTCGCGCCGCAGACAGACCTGGCGATCCTGAACTACATCGCCAACTACATCATCCAGAACGACGCGGTGAACTGGGACTTCGTCAACGCGCACGTCAACATCAAAAAGACCGATACGGATATCGGGTATGGATTGCGCGACAGCAATCCGCTTCAGCAGGAAGCTGCCAATCCAAATTCCGGCAAGCTTTCGGACATGAGTTTCGATGAGTATGCCGCGTCCGTTGCCGAATATACAGTCGACAAAGTGTCGGAGTTGTCCGGAGTTCCGGCTGAGCAGCTGGAGCGCATGGCACAACAATATGCCGATCCGAACCGGAAGGTCATGTCCCTCTGGACAATGGGCTTCAACCAGCACACCAGAGGGTCCTGGGTCAACGGCCTGATGTACAATGTCCACCTTCTGACGGGCAAGATTTCAGAGCCGGGCAACTCACCCTTCTCGCTGACCGGGCAGCCCTCGGCCTGCGGTACGGCGCGTGAGGTTGGTACTTTCGCGCACCGGCTGCCTGCCGACATGGTTGTGGCCAACGACAAGCACCGCGAAATTTGTGAAACCGCCTGGAACATTCCCGCCGGAACCATTCCGCCGAAGCCCGGCTTCCACGCTGTTCTGCAGCATCGCAAGCTGAAGGACGGCGATCTCAACGCCTATTGGGTCCAGTGCACCAACAACATGCAGGCGGCACCCAACATGAATGAGGAAGGGCTTCCGGGTTACAGAAACCCCGAAAACTTCATTGTCGTTTCAGATCCCTATCCGACTGTCACGGCCCTGGCTGCCGACCTCATCCTGCCCACGGCCATGTGGGTGGAAAAGGAAGGTGCCTACGGCAACGCCGAGCGCCGCACGCAATTCTGGCGTCAACAGGTCAGCCCTCCAGGCGAAGCCAAGTCGGATGTCTGGCAGATCATCGAGTTCTCCAAGCGCTTCACAGTTGAGGAAGCCTGGGGTGAGGAGCTGGTCGCCAAGAAACCCGAACTGGCTGGCAAGACACTTTACGAAGTGCTGTTTGCCAACGGCGTGGTGAACAAGTTCCCATTGTCCGAAACGGCTGAAGGTTTCGAGAACGACGAGTCCAAGGATTTCGGTTTCTACGTTCAGAAGGGCCTGTTTGAAGAATATGCCGAGTTTGGCCGGGGTCATGCGCACGATCTGGCACCGTTCGACGTTTATCACCAGGCACGCGGTTTGCGTTGGCCGGTCGTTGACGGCAAGGAGACACTTTACCGCTTCCGCGAGGGGTACGACCCTTACGTGACAGAAGGCAAAGGTGTCGAGTTCTACGGCAAACCTGACGGCAGGGCGAATATCATCTTCGCGCCTTATGAAGAAGCTGCCGAGAGCCCGGACGAAGAGTTCGATCTCTGGCTGTGTACGGGCCGTGTGCTCGAGCACTGGCATTCAGGGTCGATGACCCGCCGCGTGCCGGAACTTCACAGGGCTTATCCTTCAGCAGTCGTCTACATGCATCCTGATGATGCAAGGGCACGTGATCTGCGCCGCGGCCAGGAAATCCTGATCTCCACGCGCCGGGGCGAGATGCTCAGCCGGGTGGAAACGCGAGGCCGGAACAAGCCGCCGAAAGGCCTGGTGTTTGTGCCCTGGTTCGACGAGGGACAGCTCATCAACAAGCTGACACTCGACGCAACCTGCCCATTGTCCAAGGAAACCGACTTCAAGAAGTGCGCTTGCAAAGTCGAGCGCGCCTGACCGAAGCCAAGGTAGCTAGCAATGTCCGCCACCGGAAAACCGAGATCTGTCGACCGACGCCGTTTCCTCATGGATACGGCGCGGATGGCGGGCGGGTGCGCGGTGGCGGGCACACTGCTTGCCTATCTGGCGCGCGATGCGCGTGCCTTGCCGGCTGAAGCGCTTCGGCCACCTGGAGCCCTGCCTGAATCTGATTTTCTGTCGGCCTGTATCCGCTGTGGTCTGTGTGTTCGCGACTGCCCTTATGACACGTTGAAGCTTGCTGAACTCGGTGAAGATGGACCGGCCACAGGCACGCCTTATTTCACCGCACGGACAGTTCCTTGCGAAATGTGCGACGACATTCCGTGTGTCGAAGCGTGTCCGACCGGAGCCCTTGATCCTGGTCTGAAAAACATCGACGACGCGCGCATGGGAACGGCCGTGCTTGTCGATCAGGAGAACTGTCTCAACTTTCTGGGGCTTCGTTGCGATGTCTGTTATCGCGTCTGCCCGGTGATTGACGAAGCGATCACACTGGAGCCTTCCCACAACACCCGTTCAGGTCATCACGCGATATTCTCGCCGACCGTGCATGCCGACCATTGCACGGGGTGCGGCGTTTGCGAAAGGAGCTGCGTCCTGCCGGATGCCGCTATCAAGGTTCTGCCAACACGCCTGGCTCGCGGCTCTTCTGCCGAGCATTATCTCAAGGGCTGGGAAGAGAAAGAGCGCAAAGGTGCGCCCGTTGTTGAAGGCATTATCGATCTGCCAGACAGAATGCCGGAAATGCCCGGTGTTGGTTCTGAAGTGCCCGCATTCGAACCGGCCTTCAAACTTCCGGGAGGCGGTCAATGAGTGCCAAGACCAGACTGCCTGTCGGCCTGGAAGCCATTCAGCACAAAGGCTGGATCAACGCCCATCGTTTCCTGTTGTTGCGACGCCTGTCACAGGCATTTTTTCTGTTGCTCTTTCTGCTTGGGCCTTGGTTCGGCATTTGGTGGGTTGTTGGCACGCTTGCCGGATCCCGCACCTTCGAAGTGTTGCCGTTGACTGATCCGCTTGTTCTGGCACAGAGCATTGTAGCCGGGCATTTGCCTGAAGTGACCGCTCTCATCGGGGCCGTCATTGTTCTGGCAGTCTACGCTGTGATCGGCGGCAGGGTCTATTGTTCCTGGGTCTGTCCGATCAATCCGATAACCGATGCTGCCCATTGGCTGCATGAGCGTCTCGGCTTGCAGAAAGGCTGGCAGCCAAAGCGCATGACCCGCTTCTGGATCCTTGGAACCGTGCTTTTGGTCAGTGCGATAACCGGCACGGTCGCCTGGGAGCTGATCAACCCCATCACCATGCTGCATCGCGGGCTGATATTCGGGATGGGGTTCGTCTGGGCGCTTGTCGTTGCAATTTTCCTCTTTGACCTCGTGGTGTCTCGGCGCGGCTGGTGCAGCCATATCTGCCCTGTCGGCGCATTCTACAGCCTCGTTGGAACAAAGAGCGTCTTGCGTGTCAGCGCCGTGAACCGTGTTGATTGCGATGACTGCATGGATTGCTATGCAGTCTGCCCCGAGAACCATGTGATTTCCCCGGCCCTGAAGGGCAAGGACGGAGAAACGCCCCTGATTTTGTCACCGGATTGTACCAATTGCGGACGCTGCATTGACGTCTGTTCGGTCGACGTTTTCGCCTTTACCCACCGCTATGACAATCGAGCCAAAAAAACCGTCTCCACGGCGGTGGATGCGGCAACTGAACAGGCCGCTTGAACGGAGCATCGGAGAATAGACATGAAAATGCCGGTCCTTTTGGGAATTTCCGCCATCGCGATCACGACAGTCCTGGCTGGCTTCGCGATCGCCCAGTCGTCTGGCAGTGTCCAGAGTTTGCGGGGTGCCGAGTTGGAAGATACCCGGGCCGTCGACGGCGTTCACAAACAGATCGAAGGGCGCATGCCGCGCAACTATCGCCAGCAGCCACCTTTGATCCCGCATTCCATCTCCCAGTACCAGATGGACAAGCGCACCAACCAGTGCCTCAGCTGTCACGACTGGACGGTTGCCGGTGAGCGCGGAGCCCCAACCTTGTCCATGACCCACTATCTCGATCGGGAAGGCAACCAGCTGGATACCGTTGCCGGAACACGCTGGTTCTGCAACCAGTGCCACGTTCCGCAGGCCAATGCGCCTGAGCTTGTCGGCAATGACTTTCAATCATCCAACACGTCGCGCTGACAAGGGAACGGGAGACAAGAGATCATGAAAGATCCGAACGACAAACCGAAGCGTGGCCTGATTGGCAGGCTATGGAACGGATTCTGGAGCCCGGTTTCGGCCTTCAGCGTTGGGTTCATCGTCATAGCCGGGTTTCTCGGCGGGGTCCTGTTCTGGGGTGCATTCAACTGGAGCATGGAGCTGACAAACACTGAGGAGTTCTGTGTTTCCTGCCACACGATGGAAACCAATCTTGGCGAATATCGCGAAACCATCCACTACAACAATCATTCCGGTGTACGTGCGATCTGTTCGGATTGCCACGTTCCGCACGAATGGCAGCACAAGGTCAAGGCCAAGATCATTGCCGTGAAAGACGTCTATCACGAGATCATGGGCACAATCAGCACGCCGGAAAAGTACGAAGCTCATCGGCTTGAAATGGCCTCGCAGGTCTGGCGGAAAATGAAAGCTTCCGACAGCCGGGAGTGCCGCAATTGCCATTCGTTTGAATATATGGACTTCACAATCCAGGAAAACCGGGCGGCAGCCGAACACCAGCGGGCCATCGATGAGAATATGACCTGCATCGACTGTCACCAGGGCATTGCACACGCACTGCCACCGGGACATCTGGAGGAATACAAGCGCATCGTCGATGAGATTCAGGCTGAAAATGCGCCGTTGTCTCCAAAGACTGACGATGTCGCGGCGATCCAGTCCTATGTCGGCAAACTGTCCAAGTAAAACGCTTTGAGCGCCAACGCCAACGTTTGGCGCTCTCAACTGCTCAGAGAAAGAAAAGGCTTAAGTATGCTTGGCATTCTCGATCTACTCGGAACCATTGGGGGCAACATACTCAGCCTGCCCGGTATCCTGGGCCTTGCGCTTGGGATGATGACACGGAACTGGCTGGTTGCCGCAGCGATGGGCGGGCTTGTCGGTGTTTTTGAAACAGTTGTTTTCGCCGGTTTCCATGCTTCTGAAATTGGTTATTTCGACCTTGCGGTCGCAGTTCTGGTCGGTGTTCTGGCCGGCAGCCTTGGCTGCGCCATCCGGCACAGGGGTGCGACGGCCTGAGTTTACCAGCCGGTATTGTCTCGAATAGGATCCAGTCAAGCTTCTGATAAAAATTACTTCTCCGCATGTACCGGGTGGACGATGACCTTCCGGCGGGCTACATGCGGGGAAAGCAATCAGTTGCACATGATCGAAGAGAATTTCCATGAAACTGTATCGGTTCATCACCGGCGTCGACGACAGCGAGTTCTGTCACCGGGTTACCCAGGCTTTGAACAAGGGTTGGGAACTCCAAGGGTCCCCGTCGCTCACCTATGACGCGACGCGCGGTGCCACCATCTGCGGTCAGGCGGTCACCAAGGACGTTGAAGGTGAGACCTACTCGAGCGAAATGAAGCTCGGCGACTACTGACTTGTTGAGCTCGCGGTTGTTCGGCGGCAAGTCCGGTCGCTGCCGCCGAATGTTAGAGTGTGAAAAGATGAAGGCAGATCAGCCTACATCAGATTTTCCACGATCACCGCAATTCCCTGCCCCCCCCCCAATGCACATGGTGGCGGCTCCAAGGCTTTCCTCGCGCCGACGCAATTCATAGATCAACTTGGTCATGATGATCGCGCCCGTTGCACCGATTGGATGACCGAGCGCGACAGCGCCTCCGTTCGGATTCACCTTTTCCGACGGCAGCCCCAGCTGATCGTTGACGGCACATGCTTGTGCTGCAAACGCCTCATTTGATTCAACGACTGCAAGATCGTCCGGGCCGACGCCGGCCCGCGTCATGGCAATCTGCATCGCTGGTACCGGGCCGATACCCATGATGGCCGGATCGACACCTGCAACGCCATACGAGCGAATGCGTACAAGTGGAACCACACCACGCTCCCTGGCTTTTTCCGCAGACATCAAGATAAGCGCGGCAGCGCCGTCATTGAGGCCTGATGCGTTTCCAGCCGTGACCAAGCCATCTTTCTTGAACACCGGGCGAAGCTTGGCCATGTCCTCCGGCTTGGCGTCGTGACGAACGTGTTCATCGGTGTCGAACACCGTTTCCCGGCCGCGTCGTCCGACGCTGAGCGGAACGATCTGATCCTTGAACCGGCCTTCCTTAATGGCTTCACTGGCTCTGCGGTGGCTTTCAAGAGCAAATGCATCCTGGCGAGCACGATCTATGCCATATTTCTCGGCAACATTTTCTGCCGTTACACCCATGTGACCTATGCCGAACGGATCGTGCAGGGCACCGGTCATCATGTCGACGATCTGGGCGTCTCCCATGCGTTGGCCAAAACGTGCGCCCGACAACGAATACCCGGCCCGGCTCATGCTCTCTGCGCCACCTGCGAGTGTGACGTCACCATCACCGAGGGTGATGGCTTGCACAGAAGAGACAATGGACTGGAGACCGCTGCCGCAGAGGCGATTCATGGTCAGCGCGGGTGCATGATCCGGCACACCTGCCTGACGGGACGCAACCCTGGCGATATACATGTCGCGGGGCTCTGTGTGGATCACGTTGCCAAGAAATGCCTGGTCCACGGATCCCGCTTCAATCCCGGCACGCTCAATGGCAGCTTCGGCAACCTTGGTGGCAAGGTCGATCGGCGGCGTGTCCTTGAGCGAGCCGCCAAAACTCCCGACCGCCGTTCGGGCTGCGCTTACGATAACAATCTCTTTCATCGATCCGACCTTGTTTCAATAGACGCTTCCGATCATGCCGTTCCCGGCGCAGGACTTCCAGTCGGCCAAAAGGCGAGCATGCCTGATGCCGATGGTCCTCAGATCTTCAGCAACACGGATCCGGAACGCTGCCCTGACGCGACCATATCATGGGCTTTGGCACAGTCGGAAAGGTCCAGTGTTTCAGAAGTCCGGAATTTGAGAGCGCCCCGCTCAAGCAGACTGGTCATTTGTTGTGTTGCCGTCTCCCGCTGTCTCTTTGACAGGATGTAAATCAGCAGGAGGTCGAGCGTCACGGCTTTGAACATCAACGGATAAAACGGCAAGGCCGGGGTCATGTCCTTTGCTGACCCATAGGCGGCAATAGTGCCGCGTTCAGCGATGATACGGGTGTTTGTTTCAGCATTCTGGCCGAATTCCACTTCGACAATGCGATCCACCGGAGCGCCGCCTGTTGCTTCCAAGATCTGGTCTGCAAGCCTTGCATCGCCGTAGTCGAACACATGCTCTGCACCTGCTTGCCGGGCCGCGGCCAGATCGTCCTCACCTCTTGCCGTTGCAAGAACCCGGGCCCCGGACGCAGCGGCAACCTGGATTGCCAGATGCCCCACCGTTCCTGCGCCACCGCTGACAAGTACAGTTCGGTCCGAGACCGGCCCACCGCCAAGCACTGCCTGAACCGCCGTGAGGCCCGGAATGCCGAGTGCTGCACCAACTTCAAAGGAAATGTTGTCGGGTAACGTGACTGCCTGCTCTTCAGGCAGCGAAATCAATTCTGCCGCAGTGCCGAATGCTCGCTGCCATTGGCCGTTCCATATCCAGACACGCTCACCCACCCTTGATGGGTCGACGCCTTCACCAACCGCTTCAATGATACCAGCGCCGTCGCTATGCGGAATTATTTTGGCAAATGGCGGTTTGGTGACGCCTGGACGCGATCCGGCCCGGGCTTTCACGTCAGACGGATTAACGCCGGAAATGTGCACCCGGACCAGTACCTCGCCAACCGAAGGTGCCGGGTCCGGCAAGGTCTCCAGGCACAAAACGTCTTCAGCAGAACCGAACCGGTCGTATGTGATTGCGCGCATCGGTATCTCCAACCTGGTGCTTGAGCGTGCTCAGCCGCGTCCGACAAATGGCATCTTTGTTGCCATGACAGTCAGGCTCAGCACATTCGCATCGAGCGGCAGTCCGGCCATATAGACAACGGCATCCGCAATATGTTGAGGATTGATTGTCGGTTCCGGGGCAATCTCGCCGTTGGCCTGAGGCACGCCGCCACCCATTTTTGAGGTCATCTCGCTGGCCGCGTTGCCGATATCTATCTGACCGCATGCAATGTCGAACGGACGCCCGTCCAAGGCGGACGATTTGGTCAGTCCGGTGATGGCGTGTTTGGTTGCCGTGTAGGGCGCGGAGAACGGGCGCGGTGTCGACGCCGAAATCGATCCATTGTTAATAATTCGCCCTCCTTGAGGTTCCTGCGCCTTCATCAATCGGAAAGCTTCCTGCGTACACAGGAACGCGCCGGTCAAATTGGCACTGACCACATTGTTCCATTCCTCAAAGGAGATGTCCTCAAGCGGGACCGCAGAATTTGAAATTCCAGCATTGTTGACGAGAAGGTCAAGGCGGCCAAACCGTGTGCGGATCGCTTCAAACAGGGCCTTTACTGCCGACGGGTCACCAATGTCGGCGGACAGGGGCGTTACGTCGCCACTGGTTTCTGAAGTCAACGCAGCTGCTGTTTCTTCCAGGACGCCCATACGGCGTCCGGCAACGACAACCCGCCATCCGGCAGATGCCAGGCCACGCGCCACCGCCTTGCCGACACCACTGCCACCACCGGTGACGAGCGCGATCCGGCCATCTGCATCAAACCTGTTAGCGTTCATGTCAACTTGCCTTCCAATTCGTCTTCAATGTGGATGTGAATGATTTCGTCAAAGCGCATCTCGGCCTTAAATCCCAATTCAAGTGCGCGTTTTGGCACAAAGTCCCGTGGCCACCCGGAGACAATGCTTGCGATCCCCGCGTCGGGCTCCCGGCGGATAAGCTTTACGGCCTTGTCGCCAGCCACACGCCTCAAGGCGTCGATCTGGTCGCCAACACGAGCGGAGAGACCAGGCATAGTCAAGTTACGGTGAAGGCCAACTGTCTCGGTATCAAGGCGAACGGCGTGCACAAAAAAATCGACGGCGGCGCGCGGGCTTGCGAACCAATGCCGAACGCTGTCCTCAACGGGCAAGACGGCCTCCTGACCTGCCAGTGGCTCGCGGATAATATTGGAGAAAAAGCCGGAGGCGGCTTTGTTCGGTTTGCCGGGGCGCACACATATGGTTGGCAGCCGCAGTCCAATACCGTCAAAAATCCCTTTGCGCGTATAGTCGGAAACCAGAAGTTCGGTAATCGCCTTTTGTGTGCCGTAACTGGTGAGTGGTGTCAGATGAAATTCGTCGTCGATTTTTTCCGGGAAAGGTTCACCGAATACGGCGAGTGACGATGCGAAAACCAGTCTCGGGCAATAGGGCCGACGCAGACCTTCCTTGCGGATCGCCTCAAAAAGAAAGCGGCTGCCGTCCAGGTTGATCCTGTATCCTTTTTCGAATTCAGCTTCAGCCTCTCCGGAGACGATGGCCGCGAGGTGAATGATCACATCCGGTCTTTCTGTTCCCTCCCGGCCGGAGATCAGGCTTTCGGCTGCACCCGGATCTGCCAGACTGAGCGTTCTTGTGGTTGTGAGATCTTTCAGCGTTTCAGGTGCCAAAGGCTCAACGACATCGGCAAGCGTCAGCCGATCGACCTAAAAACCAAAACAACCCGGCTCAGCTGCGAACCGGGCCACAAGTTTCCGGCCGATCATGCCGGCAGCGCCGATTATCAAGATATGCATGTGCAGAAGTCCTCCGAGGTGGGTTTATGCACCGGGAGAGTGGCGGAGGGTAGAGATTTGTTCTCAGATCGGAGTTTGCACCTGAGCTGAAGTGCTGGATTTTAAGGAAATGGACGATACTAGCCGGCAGATAGCTAGAAGGTTGTGGCCACTGTTTCAGCGCTTTAAGGTCCGCTCACAACGGTACATGCGAAACGGGTCCTTCGAGCTGTCTCGATTAAATTTAGCAACTTATATTATAGCGCCCAGTACATTCCAAATATTCTATTAGCTCTACTGCGTGAACTTAAAATTGCTTCATGGGTATTTATGACAATAAAAACATAAAACAGCGAAACGGTCACTTAAGAATTTTGCCTTAGACTAAGGAATTAGCGTCGCAATACGCTATTTACTCTAGGGGGTAACACATGTTGTCGAAATCCAGGAAGTCTTTTGCTGCGGCTATGGCTGCAACTTGTATGTTTGCATTTGGTTCCGCGAATGCGGAAGACGGTGTCAGTGACGCCAAAATTCTGTTCGGCCAGGCGGCCGCTCTTGAAGGACCGGCCGGTGCGCTGGGTACCGGAATGAAACTTGGCATCGAAGCCGCTTTTGCCGAGGCAAATGCAGCCGGTGGTGTTCATGGCCGTATGATTGAGCTTGTCAGCATGGATGACGGCTATGAGCCGGATCGTTCGATTGCAGCTGTCGACAAGCTGATCAACGACAACAAGGTGTTCAGCCTGATCGGTCCGGTCGGTACACCAACTTCCAAGGCGACACAGCCGATTGCCACAGCTGCCAAGGTTCCGTTTGTGGGTCCGTTCACCGGAGCTGGCTTCCTGCGTGATCCGGCGCATGGCAACATTGTAAATGTGCGCGCTACCTACGGCGCTGAAACAGAAGCCTGGATCGAGCATCTCAATGGTGCGCTTGGCCTCGACAAGATCGCGATCCTCTATCAGGACGATGGTTTTGGCCGTGTTGGTCTTGCCGGCGTGCAGGCAGCGCTGGAAAAGCGTGGCCTGGAACTTGTTGCCGAGGGCACATACCAGCGCAACACGACAGCCGTGAAATCTGCGCTTCTGGAGATCCGCAAGGCCAAGCCGCAGGCGGTTGTCATGGTCGGCGCGTACAAGCCGATTGCCGAATTCATCAAGCTGGCCAAGAAAGTCAAGCTCGACGCTGAATTCGTCAATATTTCGTTCGTGGGTTCCAAGGCTCTTTCCGCAGAGCTGGGCGATGCCGGTGAAGGTGTCATCATTTCCCAGGTTGTTCCGTTCCCGTGGGATGTGACAGTGCCGCTGGTGAAAGAGTACCAGGCTGCTCTGAAGGCAAAGGATGCCTCCGCCGAGCCGGGTTTTGTTTCGCTTGAAGGCTACATTGTCGGTCGTTTGGCTGTCATGGGTCTTGAGAAAGCCGGCAAAGACGTCACCCGTGAAGGTTTCCTTGATGCTTTCTGGTCCACAGGTGCATTCGACATGGGCGGTGTAACGCTCACATTCGGCGCCGATGACAACCAGGGCATGGATGATGTGTTCCTGACAACGATCCAGAAAGACGGCAGCTTCGCACCTATCGACAAGCCTGCCAGCTAAGCAAACACATCCGCTGGTCTGACATGCTCAGGCCAGCGGATTTAACGTGTCGTTCCGGTTTCGGGCGTGACGACAGATGCGTGTTTTTTGGGGACTGTGGGTGCCATGCTTGGGTTTCGGGGATTGAGTTTTAGTCGGTCGAATGAAAAGTCGATCTTTAATTTAAGAATTCGCGGGAAGCTTTTTACCGCATTTGCCGGGCTTGTTCTCTTGACGGCAACCGCAATCGGGATCGGTCTGTTCTCGTTTCAAAGGGTGGAGAGCGGCTTTGCGGAACTTTCCGAACAGCGCCTCCCTTCCATTGAAAATGCTGCTCAACTTGCGCTGACAAGTACGGAAGTCGCCACGGCGGCCGCTGCCGTCGCCAACAGCGTCACGCTTCAGTCCCAGGAAGTGTCCTTTCAGGCACTCGAAAAGTCTGTATCGGTCATTGAAGGCATCGAGGCGAAGTTCGTAAAATCCGACGCCAACCGGACAATCGTCGACGAACTGTTTTCCCAAAGCCAGACCTTCCAGCAGACTTTGGGTGTTCTGGACCTCGCGACCAAGGAAAAGATCGCGGCAAGAGAAGCAAAAGACGCCCGCATGGCGGCTCTTTTCAAAGCCTATGACGGTGTCCATAATGCGATCACACCCATTGTGGACGATGCTTATTTCACTGTGGTTCTGGGCGGTGAAGATGCCGCAGAACAAAGCAAATCCCTGGTCAACAGCCTTGCAAATGACGAAATGGGCAAGCTGAGACTTTATCTGGAACTCCGTGCTGAAGTGAACCTGCTTGTCGGCCTTGCCGAAACAGTTGCGTTTGTCGACGACAAGGCATTGATGACCTTGTTTGAGGACAAGATCATCGCAACCAAGGCGAAGATCGATCAATATCAGGGCGAACTGAGCGCTTTGGATTTGAGCACCGGCGCTGACGACGAACTCGATCAACTTCGGACCCTGGCTGCGACGACGCTGGAGAAACGCGGCACGAATTCCCTCAGCATCGGTCAGCAAAAGGCCACGTTGAATGAAGCTATCGGACTGCAGAAAGCCATCGACGATGCGCTTATCATGCAGATTGACGATCAGCTCTTCACCCTGACCATAGACACCGAGACAGCGGTTGAGGAAAACTCTGCCATCATTTCCGATCTCCTGAACAATCAGGTAGGTCAGCTGAAAAGTACGCTGGAAGCACAGGCCTTTGCCAACAAGTTTGTAGCAACTCTGGTTCAAGGTGGTTTGACCGACGACCCGGCAATGCTGGTTCCCATTCAGGAAAAGGTCACGGCAGACGCCAAGCACATGCGCGACGGCTTTGAAGGCCTGAACTCTGAGGAAATCAAAGCCCAGTTGACCGAACTGCTCGCCTATGGCGATCCAGAAAACGGATTATTGAGAGACCATCTGGAAGAGTTGAAGAGCACAGCGGAATCGAATGCTCAAGTCAACGAGATGTTCTATGCAGTGGAGCGTATTGGACGTTCCGTTGCGTCCCTCATCGAAATGGAAATCGCAGCTGTCGATGTTGCGGCCACTCGCATCAACAAACTGTTTGAAAATGGTTCCATGGCCCTGATTGCTGTTGGACTGGCAAGCCTCGTCATCGCCGGCGCAATCGGTGTCTTTGTTGTCGATCGGGGCATGGTTCGGCCGCTACTGGGGCTCGTCGATACCACGCGCGCTCTCGCAGACGGTCAACTAGACGTCGAGGTTGCCGGAACTGCCCGCCGCGATGAAATCGGCGACCTGGCGCAGGCGATGGAGATCTTCAAGGAGAATGCCGTCGAACGCAACAATCTGGAAGCTGTGGCAAGGTCCGAACAGGATGCGCAACAGGATCGCCAGAATACCATCGAACATCTGATTACGGATTTCCGCAATGAAATCGAAACCGTGCTCAGCACTGTCACCGGTAATATGGAGCAGATGCAGTCAACTGCGCAGGTCCTGAGCCAGATCTCAAGCGAGACGACGGCTCAGGCCTCCGAGGCGGAAAGCAGCTCTGCTGCAGCCTCTGAAAATGTCGGATCGGTTGCCGCTGCGACCGAGCAACTTGCCGGTTCAATTGCAGAAATCGGCGAGCAGGTTGCCCGGGCTACAGAGATCGTTACCGGTGCTTCGGCAAGTGCCCGGACCACGACCAGCAAAGTCTCTGAACTGGCGGAAGCCGCCAGCCGGATCGGTGAAGTTGTAACTTTGATCCGCGCAATCGCTGAGCAGACCAATCTGCTGGCGCTCAATGCGACCATCGAGGCCGCAAGGGCTGGCGAGTCAGGTAAAGGCTTTGCGGTCGTCGCCGCAGAGGTCAAGGAACTCGCCACTCAGACCTCGAATGCAACGGAAGAAATCGCGACGCAAATCGAGGCAATCCAAAGCGCAACGACGGAGAGTGTGACCGCGATCCAGGAAATCCGGGATACGATGGAGCAGGCGGACGAGACCACCTCGGCCATTGCTGCTGCCGTAGAGGAGCAGGACGCTTCGACTTCCATGATCTCCCAGAATGTGCGCGAAGCGGCTGAGGGAACTCAGGGTGTTGCGAGCAGTATCTCCGGCGTCATGAATGCTGTTGCTGAGGCAGCTCAGTCGGCAGGACAGGTGGAAGCGGCCTCAAATGAGGTGGCCGACCATGCAAGCCGGCTGAAAGTCGTTGTCGACGACTTCCTTGCCAGAGTGGCAGCTGCCTGAGGCGAGGTCGAAACAGAAGAGCCTCGGCTTTTCGTCTTAAGGCCCTGAATGACCTTGCAAAAATCACGAGAAGGCGGACATCCTGTGTCCGCCTTTTTCATTGGCGCCGCCTATTTGGATGGCCTGCTATTTGCCTGTGCAGGTGATGCCGCAGTGGTCTCCAATGCCAGCTTGCGCTTTTTGGCGAAGGCTTCGCGGCGCTCGCGCTCTTCGCCGATGCGGAAGGACATTTCGACGAAATCGAGGTGATCACGCGCGGCGGCCTCAGCTTCACCCGGGTCTCCAGACATCACGGCATCTGCAATGCGAATATGTTGTTGCAAAAGCAGGTCGCCGGAGCCGTCGACAGTGCGTAGATAGCGGCGATTGTAAAAGACGCCGCGCTGAGTGAGATCATAGATGGACCGCATCATGTGGATCAGCATGGCATTGTGGCTGGCATTCACGATCGCGGTATGCAGGCGAACATCCGCCTGTTCCGAAGTGTCCAGGTCACCCGCTTCATGGGCTTGTTTCAACTCTTCGATGATCTCGGCGACTGCCGCCTTGTCAGAGGGAGTGCTGCGCTCAGCCGCCAGGCGCGTGGCAAAGGCCTCCTGCTCTTTGCGATATTCAAGATAGTCGTAAAACGCCATGCCGTGCCGAGCATAAAGATCGATGAGCGCGGGTGTCATGGCCTGTCCGGAGAGCTGAGCGACGAAAGTGCCCTCACCGTGACGGACATGAAGCAGTCCAAGTTCCTCCAGCCGCTTGAGTGCATCGCGAACCTTGGGACGCGAAACGTCGAATTTTTCCGACAATTCCCGTTCTGACGGCAATCGAGCGCCTTCAGGAAGGATGCCCTGGACGATCAGGTTTTCGATCTGGTTCGCTACCAGGTCAACCACTGACTCCGCAGCTATCGGCTCGAACAGACTGTTGAGATCATTCATGCGGCACCTCCGTTAGCAGAGGTAATATTGGTTTACCTCAATAGCAAGTGTTTTTCCTGATAGAGCCAAAAAACCCAACAAGATTCAGTTTCTTATGGGTTCAATCTGAGAATGGATTGGCACGATGCATGATAAGAGGTAAATAAAATTGTTGACTGATTAAGTGGATAATTTTATTTACCTCTGTGTCTTAGTTGCGGGGCAGCTGCTTGAATGTCGCTGTCTCGGTCTTGTGGAGGAGTTACGATGACCAAATTTTTGACCGGCCTTATTCTAGCCGCCGGCCTTGCTGCCCAGCCCGCCATTGCCGCCGACAAACTGCTGCTGAAAGTACCGGTAGCGTTTTCGACCGAGCTTCCGAGCCTCGGCACGCCGATCCCGCGCGTTGCCGAAGAGGTTGAAATCATGTCCGGTGGAACGCTGCGCATGAAAGTCTACGAGCCTGGCAAACTGGTGCCGGCATTTGAAATTCTGGACGCGGTGTCCTCCGGTAAAATCAACGCTGGCTACACCACAGCCGGATATTGGGCTGGGAAGATCCCGGCTGCGCCGCTCTTTTCGGCCATTCCGTTCGGTCCTGAAGCAGGCGAATACATGGCCTGGATCTATTACGGCAACGGCCTGGATCTTTATCAGCGCATGTATGACGAAGCCGGTTACAACGTGAAGGTTCTGCCGTGCGCCGTCATCGCTCCGGAAACATCCGGCTGGTTTTCGAAGGAAATCAATTCCACCGAGGATCTCAAGGGCCTGAAGATGCGTTTCTTCGGTCTTGGCGGCAAGGTGATGGAGAAACTTGGAGTTGCCACGTCGCTCCTGCCTGGTGGTGAAATTTTCCCGGCACTTGAGAAGGGTGCAATCGACGCGACCGAGTTCTCCATGCCAGCCATCGACCAGCGCCTCGGCTTCCACAAGGTGGCCAAGTACAATTACTTTCCAGGCTGGCATCAGCAGGCCACTGTTTTTGAGCTTCTCATCAACAAGGATGTCTGGAACGAGGCCTCTGAACAGCACCAGCACATTCTGGCAGAAGCCTGCAAGGCGTCCATGGCCGACAGCTTTGCTGAAGGTGAAGCCCTGCAGTTCGACGCTCTGAAGCGCAACGTAGAAGAAAACGGCGTTGAAATCCGCAAGTGGAGCCCGGAGATGCTGCAGACTTTCCGGGATACCTGGGAAGAGGTTGCGGCTGAAGAAAGTGCCAACAACGAGTACTTCGCTGAAGTTTATGCCGACCTCAGCCAGTTCCGGTCGAACTACGACCTTTGGGAAAAGAACGCGTTCTTGCCGCGCTTCTGATCCGGCATTTGCCGTGCCCGGCTTGCCGGGCGCGGCCACAGTGTTTTTAGCCAATCGAGTTTCTGGCGCAACGAGGAGCGCCCACGGGTGAGCTGCGGCTGACTTGAGGAGGAGAGGTGCGATGAGCACGAATGTCAATTACCAGGGCGATCTCGCCGAGACCTACGAGGCGGTAACGGAGCACGAGGATCAGGATCGTTTTGGTCTTGCCGTGGCGATCGACAATTTTGTGAAAGTAACCGGCCACGTCGTCATGTTGGCGAACCTTGCCCTGATTGCAGCCATCGTCACCCAGGTCGTCCTGCGTTATGCCTTCAATCTGAATTTTCCAAAGCTCGACGAACTGCAATGGCACTTCTACGGTCTCGTGACCATGGTCGGCGTCTCTTATGCGCTGACGACCGACAGTCACGTTCGAGTTGACCTGCTGCATATGCAGTTGTCACGGCGTGCACAACGCGTCGTAGAAATTCTGGGAATCCTGTTTCTGCTTGCACCCTTCATTTGGCTGATGATCGATCAGGGGTTCGATTATTTCGTTGAAAGTTACCGTGTCAACGAACGGTCGTCCTCGGCCACCGGCCTCGCTTACCGCTGGGCGTTCAAGGCCATCATTCCCATCAGTTTCGTGCTTCTGGGTATTGCCGCCACCGCGCGCCTTTTGCACGACGTTCACGCCATTTTCGTTGCCGACCCAAGCGAGCGGCAAGGTGGCGGTTTCACGCGCCTTTTGGTGCTGATCGGTATTTTCACCCTTATCACGGCCGGTTTGTCGACGCTGGTTGAAACAACGGAAGAAATGCTCGTCATAGCCATGTTCATGAGCTTTGTCGGGTTGTTGTTCACCGGATTTCCGATTGCGTGGACCCTGGCCGGAACCGGCATGATTTTTTGCGGCCTCGCCTATCAGTTCGACATGGGCAACATGGCCTGGACCGGTCTTGAGGACACTTTCACCGGTCTTGATTACCTGACCCTCGGTGCCGTCGTGAACCGTGTTTACGCGGTCATGTCGAATGCGGTTCTGGTGGCGCTGCCGATGTTTATTTTCATGGGCCTTATGCTAGACGAAAGTGGTGTAGCCGAACGGTTGATGACGTCGATGACCCGCCTCTTCGGAACCGTGCGCGGAGGGCTCGCCATCACCGTCACGCTGATCGGCATTATCCTCGCGGCATCAACTGGTATCGTCGGCGCTTCGGTGGTTCTTCTCGGCGTTCTGTCCCTTCCGGCCATGATGCAGCATCGCTATTCAAAGACCCTCTCAACCGGTGTTGTTGCCGCGTCCGGCACGCTGGGTATTCTGATCCCGCCTTCGATCATGCTTGTCATCATGGCGGACCAGATGGCGCTTTCGGTTGGGGACCTCTTCATGGCGGCTGCAATTCCGGGAATGCTGCTCGGAGCGATCTACCTGCTCTATATTTTCGGCCTTGCGCTGCTCAATCCGAAGGCTGCTCCAGCTCCTGACGGCGCGCGTTCACCCGACTGGGCGGCGATCAAGGATATCTTTGTCGCCCTTATCCCGCCGTTGGCGCTGATCTTTGCCGTGCTCGGTTCAATTTTCGCCGGTATTTGCACACCAACCGAAGCGTCAGGCATCGGGGCGATCGGGGCGACCCTTCTTGCACTTGCCTACCGCAAGCTGACTTTCACCAAAACCTGGAACGTGCTCAAGGCGACTTTCAACACCACCGCCTATATCTTTGCGATCTTTCTTGGCGCGACAGTGTTTTCCTTCGTGTTGCGTGAGCTGGGCGGAGATGAGCTGATTGAAAGCATGGTTTCTTCAACGGGTCTCGGCCCAAGCGGCACCGTGATCTTCATTCTCTGCATTGTCTTCCTGCTGGGTTTTGTACTCGACTGGATCGAAATCACATTGATCGTGCTGCCGCTCATGCGCCCGATCGTCAATGGACTGGGTCTGGATATTCCAGGATTCGGTGCGATGGATGAGCCTGCTCTCGTCTGGTTCGTGATCCTGGTGGCGGTCACATTGCAGACTTCGTTCCTGACACCGCCGGTCGGATTCTCTCTCTTCTACCTTAAAGGAGTCTGCCCGGAGGGGATCAAGCTGACCGACATCTATAAAGGCATCATACCCTTCGTGCTGTTGCAGCTCTTCGGCCTGGCTCTGGTCTTCATGTGGCCTGCGCTCGCGACGTGGCTGCCATCAGTCGCATACTGACAATGAAGCGGGCCCGGTGACTGGGCCCACTTCCTTACCTCGATGAGGCTCGACATGAGCAAAGATGATCTGATCCAGAAACTGAAAAAGATTGTCGGCAACCGCCATTGTCTGACAGAGCCCCAAAAGACCGAACGTTACCGGAAAGGTTTCAGGTCGGGAGAAGGCGAGGCGATTGCCGTCGTTGTTCCCGGAACGCTGGTTGAAATGTGGTCGGTGCTTCAGGTGGCTGTCGCTGCTGATTGCATCGTCATCATGCAGGCCGCCAATACCGGTTTGACCGAAGGGTCGACACCTAAAGGCCAATATAACCGCGACGTTGTGATCATTTCGACGCTGCGCCTCGACAAATTGCATATTCTTCAAAATGGGCAACAGATCATCAGTCATCCGGGCGGGACCCTGTTCAATCTTGAGAAACAGCTCAAGCCTTATGGCCGGCAACCGCATTCCGTGATTGGGTCTTCCTGTATCGGTGCGTCGATTATCGGCGGTGTCTGTAACAATTCCGGCGGTGCTCTGGTCCGCCGTGGTCCGGTTTACACCGAACTGTCACTTTTCGCGCAGATCAGCGATACAGGGGAATTGCAGCTCGTCAATCACCTGGGCATCGATCTGGGGCGAACACCAGAGGAAATCCTTGGCCACCTCGACACGGGCGAGATTGACCCAGCTTGTGTGCACGCGGACGCCGGGCGTGCCTCCGACGAAAGTTATGGAAGCCGTGTCCGTGATGTGGATGCGGCAACACCGGCACGGTACAACGCCGACCCGTCAGGCCTCTACGAAGCGTCAGGTTCTGCGGGCAAAGTGGCGGTGTTCGCCGTACGTCTGGACACATTTCCCATCGAAACAGGCGAAAAGGTCTTTTACATCGGCACAAACGAGACTGCGGAACTCTCCGAGCTGCGACGCCGATTGCTGACCGAATTGCCTGAACTGCCTGTCAGTGGTGAGTATCTTCACCGGGAGTGCTTTGATGTCGCGCACCGCTACGGCAAAGATACGGTGTTGATGATCCACTGGCTTGGAACCGACAGGTTGCCTTTCTTCTTTGCTCTCAAGGGGGCAATGGATGCCCGGTTGAACAAGTTTCCCTTTTTGCCAAAAAACCTGACAGACAGAATGATGCAGCTGTTTTCACGCCTGGCGCCGGAAGCATTGCCCAAAAGAATGCTGCAGTACCGTGATCGGTTTGAACACCATCTGATCCTGAAAGTGTCAGGTGAAACCGCGGCTCTGACTGAAGCAATTCTAAATGAGACCGTCGGCTTGCATGGCTGGTTCCTGTGCGACGACAAGGAGGCCGGCAAGGCGATGTTGCACCGGTTCGCGGCAGCAGGTGCAGCCGTCCGCTACGGTGCGGTGCATCCGAAAGACTGCGAAGACATTCTGGCGCTTGATATTGCCCTTCGGCGGAATGATCCGGACTGGTACGAGACCTTGCCTGCGGAGATTGAGGACCAATTGGAAGCCAAACTCTACTACGGCCACTTCCTCTGTCATGTTCTTCATCAGGACTATGTGGTCAAAAAGGGGTGCGACCCATCTGCGTTGAAGAAACGCATGCTTGAACTTCTCGACAAACGTGGTGCGGAGTATCCGGCCGAGCACAATGTCGGCCATCTGTACGAAGCCAAGCCTGCTTTGGCCTCGCACTATCAGACACTTGATCCGACAAACAGTTTCAATCCCGGGATCGGGAAAACGTCTCGTGAAAAGCACTATGGCTCCAGCGGATGTTCCTGCTGTGGAGCCGCTGCGGAATAGGTCATCACATAAAGAAGTGGAGGGTGGCTGCGGGCGAATTTCTTCTTAGAACGTCAGCATTGCCTCAAAAACCTTTCGATAGGTTGAGGTCGCCGCTTCTGCCTCCACTTGGCCCTGCCGATGGAGATTGCTGAGACCAGGTGCTGCGTTGATCTCGAGAACAACGGCAGCTTTATCACCGCTGTGTTCGTCCGGAACGATCAAATCGATGCCGGCATGGCGCAGGTGGAGAGCTTCTGCGGCCCGCAAGGCAGTTGAAACAAGTTCAGGTGTCAGGCTGTTGGTGATCAGATGTGCTGTCCCACCGGATGACAGATTGCAAACCGGCAGAAGGCTGGCAGTTTGCCCTATTTCCGGAACCGTATCCAATGTCAAACCTTGCTGTGCCAATTCGACCGGGATGCGTGGGTCGGACTTGTCGAGCTTCGTTTGATCGTTGATCAGGTCCGCCACGCTCCTGCTGCCGTCTCCGGTCACGGCCGGTTTGAAACGCTTAAACGCAAGCAGGATCTCGCCGTCAAGAACAAGAACCCGCAAGTCTGTTCCCGGCACAGCTTCTTGCACGAGCAAAGCCGGGTGCCGTGTCGAGAGTTCTTGAAGGGCGGTCAACAGTTCACCGCTCGTAGCTGCCTTTACAACGTCGCGGCCTTCCTGACCCTCGTTCGGTTTAACGAACACCGGATAGCCGGTCGCGTCTGCGAACCGATGGACATCCACTGACAACTCAGCGCCAGCGCCAAAACTTTCGGCGGGAACAAAGAGACTTGCCGGAGTGGCCAGTCCCGCCCGCTCCAAGAATCGGCAGGCATAGGCCTTGTCTTTTGCAATTTCGGCTGCGCCATAACTGTTAATGTCGAAGCGGCAACCTTTGAAAAAGCGTTTTTCTCCCAAGGGCCCTTCGATCAGTCCTGCATGTCCATAAGGATCACCGGCTGTCAGTCGCAGTCCCTTTTCAGCGCAATAGGTTTCAAGTAACTGAAAGACGATTGCCTGATCTGAGGAGCCGGCGGATTTTGCCAATTTTTCGTCCAAGGCATCTTCCGCCGTTGCGGTCAGTTTTTGTTCTGACGGGCGTTGGCCAGATAGTCGATCTTGAAGAGGTCAGGGTTGGTCGGTCCGTTGGAAACAACATTATAGACCGCGACAGACGTGTCGTAGCCTTGCTGGTCGGTGACCGTCCACTGCTTCAGCGCAAAGTCCTCCGCGTCGAAAATCAGCGTCAATGTGCCGGAGTTGAACTTGGTCTTGTCGAAGATTGTTACGGTGACGAGGTCTTCTTCCACCAAAACATTGGTAACATTGGTGTCCCGTTGCAGGTCGATGCTGTCTGACAAGAGGAACCGTAGTGGGGTCTGGCCAAGTGGCCAGATGTCCTGGGTGTTCAGTTTGCGGTCACGAACAGAGACCGATTTGCCGTCCGCAACGATGTCCAGAACGGACGGCTTGTTGTAGTAAAACCGTACCTTGCCGGGTCGCGCCATATAGAACTTGCCGTCGGACTGGCTGCCATCGGGACCGAACTGGATAAAGTCTCCATGCATCGTCTTCACGGCATTGAAGTAGGTGTTCAGTTCCTCAAGGGTTGTCTTTTCTTTCTCGCTCAAGGCTTGAGCGGGCAAAAGGGCCGTCACCGTGAGAACGCCTGCCAGGGCCACGCGGACCAGTGGTTTGACAAAGCGATGGGCGAAACGGTTCAGCATGGTTTTCAATCCTAATCGTTTGTGCCGTGACACTCGGACCAGTAGCTAGGGTCAGTGTGTGGCAAAGCTTTGGCGTTTGGCAATCAAAACTCGTCTTCCACGCCGTTTTGTACCAGAATTTCGCGTTTTCCGGCATGATTGGCCGCGCTAATCACGCCTTCTTGTTCCATGCGTTCAATCAAAGATGCCGCCCGATTGTAACCGATTGAAAGACGTCTCTGGACATAGGACGTTGAGGCTTTCTTATCCCGCAGCACAATGGCAACAGCCTTGTCATAGAGCTCGTTGCCTTCGCCGCCGCCTGCAAGGCCGCCGCCACCATCATAAGAACCGTCGCTCGCATCTTCCTCTTCGGTAACAGCCTCCAGGTATTGTGGCGTGCCCTGAACTTTCAGATGTTTCACAATATCTTCAACTTCACCATCGGAAACAAACGGGCCATGGACACGCTGAATGCGGCCGCCGCCAGCCATGAACAGCATATCGCCCATGCCAAGCAGCTGTTCTGCACCCATTTCACCCAGGATCGTACGGCTGTCGATCTTGGATGTTACCTGGAAGGAAATCCGGGTCGGGAAGTTGGCCTTGATCGTCCCGGTAATGACGTCGACAGACGGTCGCTGAGTCGCCATGATCAGATGGATTCCGGCGGCGCGGGCCATCTGGGCAAGGCGTTGGATCGCGCCTTCGATATCTTTGCCCGCGACCATCATGAGGTCGGCCATCTCGTCTACGACGACGACGATATAAGGCATGGCCTCAAGCGGAAGTTCCTCTTCCTCGTAGATCGGCTGCCCGGTTTCACGGTCAAAACCGGTTTGAACCGTTCGCGTGAAGCTTTCGCCCTTTTCCAGTGCCTGCTTGATGCGGGTATTATAGCCGTCGATGTTCCGGACGCCCATCTTGGACATCTTCTTGTAGCGGTCCTCCATTTCCCGGACGGTCCACTTCAGAGCAACAACGGCTTTGTTCGGATCGGTGACAACCGGCGTCAACAAATGCGGGATGCCGTCATAGATGGACAGCTCCAGCATCTTTGGATCGATCATGATCATTTTGCACTGGTCCGGCGTCAGCCGGTAGAGCAGCGACAGGATCATTGTGTTGATGGAGACCGACTTTCCGGAGCCCGTCGTACCGGCCACAAGCAAGTGCGGCATGCGCGCCAGATCGGCCACAACACTTTCACCGTTGATTGTCTTGCCGAGCGCCAATGCAAGTTTCGACTTGGACTTTTCGAAGTCCTGCGCGGCCAGAAGTTCGCGCAGATAAACGGTTTCACGCCGCGCGTTCGGAAGCTCGATACCGATCGCGTTCTTGCCGGGAATGACGGCTACACGCGCCGAGATCGCGCTCATGGAGCGAGCGATGTCATCGGCAAGACCAATCACGCGGGACGATTTGATGCCAGGCGCCGGTTCCAGCTCATACAATGTGACGACCGGACCGGGGCGAACCTCGATGATTTCCCCACGAACACCGAAGTCTTCCAGGACACCTTCAAGGATACGCGCATTTTGTTCCAAAGCATCGGCCGAAAGTCCCGGCACTTTGCCGGCGACTTTGGGTTCTTCAAGCAGGCGCAACGGCGGCAGCTCGTACTCCTCCGGTGCCCCAAGGAAGGACGGCTGTGCTTCATCAATCGCACGCTTGCTCTGTTTCGGACGTGGCGCGGCCGGAATGACCCGTCCCGCCTGAGCTGCTGCTTGCGCATGCTGACCCGATTGCTGCGAGGGGGCCGGTGGCTGTTCCGGCGCAGCGATGCCAACAGGAACAGCAGGGCGCCCGGTAACGGGTCCCTTGTCGATCAGGAGATCGTCAGGCGCAAAACTCTCACCCTCGTCTTCGAAGGGCGGTTCCTGATAAGCGTCGTCATGGTCGAAATCGTCGCCGCCACGACCGCGGTCGTAAAATTCATCGAGACCGTCGTCATCCTGTGGCATCAAACGGCCCCTGAGGGCGCGTTTGAAGACACTCAGACGGCCACCCCGATGGTCTTCTTCCGGCCCATAATCGATGTCGTCCTCGTCTTCATCCCAGTCCTCGTCATCCGGCTCAGGCCGTGATCGTTTGAGGCCTGTCAGGCGGCGAAGATGCGCACCTGCCGACATGCGCCAATGTTCCATTTGCCCGACAAAGGCTGTTGCCATCATACCAAGGCGGGATTCACTTTCATCATCATCGAGGCCCAGCTCGTCTTCAATAGCGCGGCCGTGACCGGACGGAGCTGCTGTCGGCTCGACGCGTTCCTTTGGCTGACCTATGGAACCGAGCCACCCGGCAGCAGCAAGCAGGAACAATATGGCCGGAACGCCAAGGCCAAGGCCGCCGACAATAGTGGCCGCGCCGCTGGTCATGTTCCCGGTGATCAGGGCCGGAAAGTTATGGACGGTGTCGCCAAGGAACCCGCCCAGCCCAGTGGGGAGCGGCCAGCTTTCAGGCACCGGAAGTGCTGCTAGAGCGCCTGCGGCAAGGCCAGAACCAATGAACCAGTACAAGAGCCGCCTTCTGCCGATGCCGAGCGTGTGACCTGTCATCAAGCGCCAGCCCCACAGGACGAGCGGAACCAGGAAAACGGCCGTTGCCAGGCCGATGGTCTGCATCAGGATGTCGGAGATGACGGCGCCCGGTGCACCGAGGGCATTGCGTACGGGACCTTCGGTTGCGTGGTTCAGGCTTGGATCGGCAACCGACCAGGTTGCAAGGCTCGCCGCCAGCATGGCTGCGAGTGCAATGATGCCAAGGCCAGACGCGCCCACGAGATTGCGCCGAAGGAAGCGCTTGAGCGGACTTTCCGTATCCAGCAGGTCTGCCGCTGTCCGGCGGCCGTTTCCGCGAACTGCACCGGCCCGTCTCATGACTTGTCTCCCAACCAGTTTGCAAATCGTTCAAGGGCGATTTCGGTCTGTTCCAGCGATGCCGTCAGTCCAACCCGAATGTAGTGGCGTCCCGGGTTGCTGCCGTCGGATTGATCGGAGGCGAGATAGCTGCCGGGCACGACTTTCACACCGATATCGGTCCACAAGGATCGGGTGACAGCGACACCATCTCCCCACCTGGACACGTCAAGCCACAAGAAGAACCCGGCTTCCGGCGTGACCTTTCCAAGGATTGGGCCAAGGTGGCGCTCAGCGGCCTTGAATTTTTCGTTGTAGAGCCGACGGTTCTCAACGACATGCGCCTCGTCCTGATAGGCTCTGACAGCCACTGCTTGCGCAGGCAGAGGTACCTGAGGAGCGGCGAGGCCCCGAAATCTCGACCATTTTTCCAGAAAAACGGGATCACCAGCGGCAAAGCCGCAGCGCAGCCCTGCCAAATTAGAGCGCTTGGACAGGGAATTCAGCACAATGATATTTGCAAAATCGGTGCCCATGGCCTTGGCGGCTTCCAGAATACCTGGGGGTGGTGTCTCCCGATAAATTTCTGAATAGCACTCATCCGCGAAGATGTAGAACCGGTGCTTGCGCGCCATCCCGATCAACCGCTGCCAATAGGCAATGTCAGCGACAAAGCCTTCCGGATTGGTCGGCGAGGCAACATAAAAAGCGACGGTTCTGTCGAGTAACTCCGTGTCCAGGCTGTCGAGATCAGGCAGAAAGTTGTTGCCGGGAACTGCGTCAAGCAAAATGGCTTCCCCGTCGGCAACATGGGCAGCTGCAGCATAAGTCTGGTAAAACGGGTTGGGCAGAATAACGGCGGGATGGTCGAGACCCTTGTCCAACTGATCTCGTGCCGCGATTGCGCCAAATGAAAGGCCTTCGCGCGAACCGTTCAGCGGCAAGACACCGTGCTCCGCGTCAACCATGCCACCAAGCGAATAGCGCTTGTCGAGCCAGGCGGCGATGGCCTGACGGAATTCAGGCGATCCCTTGATCGGCGGATATCTTCGAAAACCGGCGAGATTCTTGGACAAGACTTCGCCGGTGAAATCCGGAATTGCATGCTGTGGCTCACCAATGGTCATGATGATTGGGTCAAGACCAGGTGACTCGCCTTCCAGCAGTTCTGCAAGGCGTTGAAACGGATTGGAGCTCGGCAGGCATGCTCCGCGCTGATAGGCATTTGGGCTGGCAGTCATCAAGGATCCGCAGTCGTTACGCATAACTTTGAGATGACCCTATCGCCCACATGGTAAAGCTCTTATTAACCAAGCAGGCAGTCTTGTGATTTTCAGCCATGAATTGAGCCGACATGATCGCTTTTTTTTCGTTGTTCCTATTGAGACGGCCTGCGCGTGGTTTGACTTGTTTCGCGTGCCGGGCTGGCGGACAAGAATTGCTTGTTTAATGGCAAAGGTTTTGCTCTGATCTGGCCAGAAAATAATTGAGCCCGGGGAGCCTTTTTCGTGACTGAACA
Source organism: uncultured Roseibium sp. (assembly GCF_947499295.1). Classification (GTDB taxonomy): domain Bacteria; phylum Pseudomonadota; class Alphaproteobacteria; order Rhizobiales; family Stappiaceae; genus Roseibium. Next base: position 98,290 of record NZ_CANMNP010000014.1, on the reverse strand, counting down.
GCCTAAGACCGTCGTTTGTTTCGGAGATTCGCTCACATGGGGATTCAATCCGGCCGACAAGTCCCGTTTCGGGCACGACATCCGCTGGACGCGTTTGCTGCAAAAAGAGCTGGGTCACCGATATTACGTGGTTGAAGAAGGGATAAATGGCCGCACGACCGTGTTCGAAGACCCTGTGCGCGGTGACAAGAACGGGCTGGCGCATCTGGACGGCGTTCGCAAAACCCACATGCCCATCGACATCATGACCATCATGCTGGGGACGAACGATCTGCAGGACCGTTTCTGCATGAGCGCGGATGCAATTGGACGTGCCATGGGCAGGATCCTCTTCGCTGCGACCCGTGCGACGGATGATGTCGAGGGTCGAGCTCCGAAAGTGCTGTTGATGGCACCACCGGCACTGGGTGACTTCACTGGAAAGGAATTTGCCGGCATCTATTCAAATGCCCACGGCGGAGAGCAATCGAAACTGATCGCAGGCGTTTACCGACAAATCGCAGAGGAATATGGCGTTGGGTTTTTTGATACGTCCAGCGTGATTTCCGTGAGCGACATTGATGCCGTTCACTTTGAGGCTGCTCCGCAGGCGAGCCTGGCAAAAGCGATTGCTGCTGAAGTGCGCGCTCTCGACGCAGCCTGACTTATTCACCCAGTTTTTCGAGCGCCTTGCGAATACGAACCCTGACCGATCCGGCAGTTTCAATGTCGCGGGCAGCCGTCAAGATATTACGGACTTGGCTGGTCAATTCAGGATATGCAAGTGCCAGAACGGCAAGGTCATAGTAGGCCCATGCCCGTACAAACTTGTTGTCGCTGCGCGTTCCGCTTTTAACAAATCTTTCGAGTTCTTTCTGGGGCACCAGCGCCAACTGGAGCCTCTCGAAATACTGAAGAATATGCAGCTTCGCTTCCCAATGCGTGATTGTGGAGAGCGAGCCGAGATGTTGTCGTGTGAGGTCTTCAGGAAGCGGCGCACCTTTCAGATCAAAGTGGTGCTTGAGAAGCCAGGTGGCACCGCGCTGGCAGTCCACGATCTCGCACAGTCCGATCAGAGCCTGGAGAAAAACCGGATTGGACCGTTCCCCTTCGAAAAGGTCCTCCAGCTCGCCGGTGTCCTTGCCGTCCCACGCCGAAAGTATGGTGCGAAGTGTTTCTGACATGGGAGTAATCAGAAGTCGACCGTCAGGCCTTTGATCTCCCAATCGTCATAGCGTGTCGGCTCCAATCCTCCGCGGCCGTTCACCTCTTCCGGCATCGCTTCTTGCCTGTCATCGATCTTCTTGCGTCGTGCTTCCGCTTCCATCAGGGCGCGCTGGGCAGCAGGCGGCAGATCCTCAAATCTCTTTCTCGGGACGGCCTCGATTTCCGTCTTCAAGGAAGGGGCGTCGGCTTGCGAATAGGCAGCGGTCGCTGTGTCCGGTTTGTCCGTCATGGTTCCTGTTCATCCGGATTACGCTTTTGTCATGTGTTTATAGGGCAATCTTGCCAAGAATGGCAGCAGTTCCCATCTTGAAAAAGAAACTGATGTACGACAGCACGGTGACGGGCCAGGATCGAACCGAACAAGGAAATGGAAACAGGCGGCGATGAATTAAATTCGCACAGCAATGCTTTTGGCGGCGATGACCGCCTTGTTCATGGGTATCGGTTTCATGATCGGCGGCCAGGCAGGCATGATCATTGCCCTGGCTATTGCTGCTGCCATGAACCTTTTCAGCTATTGGAATGCCGACAAAATGGTCTTGCGCATGCATCATGCGCGAGAGGTCGATGAGCGTTCAGCACCCGATTTTTATCGAATGGTACAGCGTTTGGCGCAGAATGCGGATCTGCCAATGCCGAAGGTTTATATCATCGACAACCCACAGCCGAACGCATTCGCCACCGGCCGAAACCCCCAAAATGCTGCCGTTGCCGCAACCACTGGACTTTTGAATATGCTGACGCCAGAGGAAGTTGCTGGCGTCATGGCACATGAACTGGCCCATGTGAAAAACCACGACACCCTGATCATGACGATCACTGCGACCATCGCCGGCGCCATTTCCATGCTGGCAAATTTTGCTTTCTTTTTTGGCGGCAACAGGAACAATCCACTTGGCATTGTCGGCATGTTGCTGATGATGATTGTTGCTCCGATGGCCGCAATGGTCGTGCAGATGGCGATTTCGCGGACGCGTGAATATGCAGCTGACCGAATGGGCGCAGAAATCTGCGGCGAACCTATGTGGTTGGCATCTGCACTTGGCAAGATAGCAGGCGGTGTGAAACGGATTCACAATCCCGATGCGGAAGCAAATCCGGCGACGGCGCACATGTTTATAATGAACCCGTTGTCCGGCGAGCGAATGGATAATTTGTTTTCCACGCACCCGAACACCGAGAACCGGATCAACGAATTGCGTAAAATTGCCGATGGTGGGCTTGGAACCGGCGGCCGGATGTCGTTTGGCCGTAGCGCGGCTCCGCAATCCGGTCCCTGGTCCGGATCTGGTCGATCCGAACCGGCAGGTTCTCCGCGCAGGCCAAAAGGCCCTTGGGGCTGAGCACTGCGTGAACTCTTAAAAACTTCTTTGCCAACTGCCCTCAGCGCCGTAAACTTGCGATATCGCGCCGCAGCCGGAGCCCCCGCCTGCGGCGCTTGGTTTTCCTGAACATGGTAAGATGACTTGACGAGACAGCCGAATAACAATCGTAAACCTGCTGCCAGTGATGGAAGCCAGACAGCGGACAAGCCGGGCTTTGCTGCGCGCAAGGTCGCCGCTGATATTCTGGGCAACGTGGTTCACAAGAAACGCCCGCTGGATGGAGAGCTGGACACGCAGTCAGGCCATTCCGGTTTTCGTGCGCTTGCCGGCAACGACAGGTCCCTGGTGCGTGCCATCGTCGTAGCGAGCCTGAGACACAGGGGCGAGATCGTCGAAATTCTGACCAGGCTACTGGACCGGGATATTCCTGAAAAAACAGGCCGGGTTCTCGACATCCTTCATGTTGCCATCGCCCAGATGCTTTTCCTTGATGTGCCGGACAGGGCCGCAGTTTCGTTGGCGGTCGACCATGCGGGCCTGGATCGCCGGGCTCGGCCCTACAAAGGGCTGGTGAACGGTGTCTTGCGCCGCCTTGGGCGTGAACGCGCCGATGTCACAGACGAACTTGACGCCGAACGTCTCAACACTCCGGATTGGCTCTGGACCACTTGGCAGGAGGCCTATGGCGAAGACCTGGCGCGCAAGATATCCAGTGCACATCAAAGGGAAGCTGGGCTGGATCTGTCCGTCAAGGGTGACTCAGCCGAATGGGTGCAGCGCCTGGAGGGGGTTCCTGTCGGTGCAGGCAGCGTGCGTCTTGTCAAGAAAGGTGCCGTTGAGGCCCTGGAAGGGTTCGGCGACGGTGCGTGGTGGGTTCAAGATGTCGCCGCTGCACTTCCAGTGCGGCTGCTTGGGGATGTTGCTGGCTTGAATGTTGCTGATCTGTGTGCGGCACCTGGGGGCAAGACAGCGCAGCTTGCAGCTGCGGGAGCCAATGTCACGGCAATCGATATCTCCAAAAGCCGGCTCAAGAGGCTTTCGGAAAATATGCAGAGGTTGGGATTGTCGGTCTCAACCGTTGCCTCGGACCTTCGACGTTATGAACCGTCTGAGCCATTCGACGCTGTCTTGCTCGACGCGCCTTGCAGCGCAACCGGCACCATCAGGCGGCATCCGGATGTTCCCTGGATCAAGAAGCCTTATGACATTGAAAAGTTATCGGAAATTCAAGCCGAGCTGTTGGATCGAGTGGTCGACTGGGTCAAACCTGGTGGGCTGATTGTCTATTGCACCTGTTCCCTTGAACCAGCAGAAGGGGAAGCACAGGTAAGCGCGTTCCTTGCGCGGCAAGCCGGGAAAATTGAGGTTGTCGAAATTGACGCCGTTGAAATCGGTGGACTTACCAAATGCGTCACCGCTGAGGGCTATTTGCGTTGCCTGCCGTGTTACGAGGCTGGTGAAACACCGGAAACATTGGGAATGGATGGATTTTTCGGTGCCAGATTCAGACGGTCTTAACGTGGCATAAACTGTTCACTTGCAATGATTCCCTAAATGAAATGCTAACCTTAACGATCCGTTTCTTCAGTTTGTGATCGGAGAGTATCATCGTCGCGCGTGAACCATCGGTGTTGGAGATGGTTTGGTGAATATCGCAAGCCTCAATGAAAGAAGCCGGATCTGGCGTCTTGTGGCCCTGCATGTTTGGCAACGCTCCCTGAAATGGATGCATGGCGGACCGCTGTTTCGCATGCAGCCGTTTTCGTCTGTGCCTGCGCGGCTTCTAATTGCGCCCCAGGATTTGCGGACCGCTGACGCGACCAATGCGACCGATATCTACGGCGGACGGTTTCTTTTCTCCGGGCACCTGGTGGAAACTCAGGGCAAATCACCTTTCGAACTGAAAGCCGTGCATGAAGATTGGCAGCGTGAACTGCACAGCTTCGGCTGGTTAAGGGATCTGCGGGCCGCCGACAGTCAGATTGCCCGGCAAAATGCACGCGCCCTGGTCGAGGATTGGATCAAATACAGCGGACGCTGGCATGAGATCGGCTGGGAGGCACGGGTTGTGACTCGCCGTATTCTGTCATGGCTCGCGCATTCACCCTTCATCCTGCAGGATGGTGACCACGATTTCTATCGCAGTTTCGTCAAGTCGCTTGCACGTCAGGTTCGATTTCTCCGCCAGACCATCAATGAGACCGATGATGGCGTTGAACGGCTTCATGCGGCGCTGGCCATTGCATCGGCCTGCATCTCCATGGCCGGGCAAGGACGCTTCGCCCGTCAGAGTATCCGCCGCCTGGAGCATGAGCTGAACAGGCAGATACTGCCTGACGGCGGTCACATATCGCGCAATCCAAGGGCCTTGATCGATATTCTGGCCGACCTTCTCCCTGTTCGGCAGGCTTTTGTCGCTCAAGGGTTGGAGATGCCTCCGGCCATGCTGCAATCGGTCGACCGGATGATGCCCCTGTTGCGTTTCTTCCGCCACGGTGATGGCGCGTTGGCGCATTTCAATGGCATGGGATCAACTCCGGGCGATCTGGTGGCAACAATCCTGGCTTATGACGATGCGCGTGGAGCGCCACCAGTCAACGCTCCTCATTCGGGATATCAAAGGCTCAGTGGCGGTTCATCGGTCGTACTTCTGGATACCGGTCCGGCACCGGCCTTGAGCGTTTCTGGCGACGCCCACGCGGGTTGTCTTTCGCTTGAGTTTTCTTCTGCGACCAACCGCATCGTCGTCAATTGCGGCGTCTCACCGAAATCCAATCCCCTATGGCGCAAGGTGAGCCGCTCGACCGCAGCCCACTCCACTGCAACGATCGAGGATACGTCCTCCAGCCGCTTCCTGTCCGAAAAGCCCTTCGGCCATCTGCTTGGCGCCCCGATCCTTTCAGGCCCGGTGAATGTTCCCGTAGAGCGGGAGGACGACAGGGCCGGCAGCCGGATTTCCGCATCCCATGACGGGTACGCTGCCGAATTCCGGGTTCTGCACAAACGCGATGTCAGTCTTTCTGCGGATGGCACGGTGCTGGACGGGTTGGACACATTCTCGGCAATCGGCAATGTCGACCCGGAACACGCGTTTGCCATCCGGTTTCACCTTCACCCATCGTTGCGTACATCGCTCATCAGGGGAGGGTCGGCCGCCCTGCTTGTGTGCCGGGACGGTGAAGCTTGGGAATTCGAGGCTCCGGGCAGTGAAATCGTCCTGGAAGAGAGCATTTATCTGTCGGATGTATACGGTCATCGAAAGAATGAGCAGATTGTTGTCGCGGGTGCGCTGTTGGCACCGCCTTCCGTCGGGTGGCAATTCCGTAAGACGGCCACTGCCAAGCTGAGCCGCAGAGGCACCAGCGATTTCGATGAGGTCGGTGAACTTCCACTGGAAGAATAGGCACATTAGCCAAGCAAGCAGCTTTCGATTTGACCGAAGACGTGATAGGGCGACGGCAACTTTCCCAGACTGTCCCAATCGCGAGGCATATTCATGGCCATTGTGTCCAAAGCCGTTCCCGTTCCTGAACTGGTTTCCGTTAAGCGCGCCCTCCTTTCCGTCTTCGACAAGTCAGGCCTTGTCGATTTCGCAAAGGCGTTGGCAGAGCGCGGCGTCGAACTGGTTTCCACAGGCGGGTCCTACAAGGCGTTGAAAGACGCAGGTCTGGATGTGCTGGACATATCTGAGGTGACCGGTTTTCCGGAAATCATGGATGGCCGGGTCAAGACACTTCATCCGATGGTGCATGGCGGCCTGCTGGCCATTCGCGATGACAACGACCATCAGTTAGCCATGGGCGAGCACGGCATTAGCGGGATTGATCTGTTCTGCGGTAACCTCTATCCGTTCGAAGACGTGGTTGCCTCGGGCGCCGATTATGCAACCGGTATTGAAAACATTGATATCGGCGGTCCCGCAATGACCCGTGCCGCCGCCAAGAACCATGCCTATGTCACGGTCGTGACCGATCCGGCCGATTATGAAACAGTTATTACCGAACTGGACACGAATGGCGGTCAGTCGCCGCTAAGTTTGCGCAAAAAACTGGCCCTCAAGGCATTTGCCCGCACGGCTGCATACGATGCTGCGGTTTCCAACTGGATGGCTGATCAGCTGGAAGAAGCAACACCGGCACACCGGGCAGTTGGCGGCTCGCTTGCCGAGGTCATGAGGTATGGCGAGAACCCGCATCAGACGGCGGGGTTCTACAAGACCGGAGAAAAACGTCCGGGCGTTGCGACCGCGCGGCAACTTCAGGGCAAGACCCTTTCCTACAACAATATCAACGATACCGATGCGGCCTTCGAATTGGTCAGTGAGTTTGATCCGGCGCGCACAAGCGCTGTTGCAATCATCAAACATGCCAATCCGTGCGGTGTTGCAGAGGGTGCAGACCTTAAGGAGGCCTATGAAAAGGCTCTTCGCTGCGATCCTGTCTCTGCCTTTGGCGGCATTGTCGCAATGAACAAGGTTCTTGATGCCGCCGCGGCGGAAGAAATTGTCAAAATCTTCACCGAAGTCATTATCGCTCCGGATGCCGACGATGCTGCGCGTGAGATCATATCGGCCAAAAAGAACCTGCGTCTCCTGACAACGGGCGGTCTTGCGGATGCGCGTGCCGAAGGTCTCTACGTCAAGTCGGTCGCAGGCGGTCTGCTGGTGCAATCCCGTGACAATGGTGTGGTCGATGATCTCGATCTGAAAGTCGTCACCAAACGCGCTCCGAGCGATCAGGAACTGGCAGATCTGAAATTCGCATTCAGAGTCGCGAAGCATGTCAAATCCAACGCGATCGTATACGCCAGGGATGGCGCAACTGTCGGTGTCGGTGCCGGTCAGATGAGCCGGGTGGATTCGGCGCGGATCGCAGCGCGAAAGGCGCTTGATGCGACCGAAGCTGCCGGGCTCTCCGAACCGCTCACCAATGGTTGCGTTGTCGCGTCCGATGCATTTTTCCCGTTTGCCGATGGACTGCTGTCCGCGGCAGAAGCCGGAGCCACCGCGGTTATCCAGCCGGGAGGATCCATGCGCGATGACGATGTCATTGCAGCGGCGGATGCAGCCGGGCTCGCCATGGTGATGACTGGCATGCGACATTTTCGACACTAATACTGTGCTACGCAGTCTAACTAAATAAAAATCCTGTAAAAATTGACAAAAGGTCTTCTGATTTACTTCAGTCTCTGAAGACCTTGTTAACTCCCGGATTGTAACTTCGTGATCATCCCGGCAGACCTTATCTGCCGCCTTTCGATTCGCGGAGAATATTGGTGTTTAAGAAAGCGAAGGTCACCACGAAGCTCATCGGTGCCAGCGCTGTGGCCATGACGGTCGCCCTGGCTATCGGTATCACAGCCATCGGTTGGCAAGCCTCAAATGTGACCGGCAAGCTGGCTCGGACAGAAGCCGAAACGGTCGCACGTGAACAGGCAGAGTTTGTTCAACGTGGCCTTGAGAAGGGGCTGAAATCTGCGCAAGCCTTGGCCAGTGCCCTTGGTGGTTTGAAGAACGCCGGCGCTGTCGACCGTGAAGCCTGGAATTCGGTGGTCGAAAATCTTGCCTTCACCAACAAGGATCTTTCCGGCGCCTGGGGTGTGGTCACAGGAGACCAGCTCGACGGAAAAGACGCTGAATTCAAAGGCAACGAAAAATGGGCTGCCGGTGGTGAATGGCAGCCGTATTTCTTCCGCAAGGCAGATGGCACGCTTGCCTATCGCCCGATTGAGGAAATTGATGTTGGTGACACAAGCGATCCCGCCGAACTCTGGTTCAATGGTGCCTATGTCTCCGGTAAGGACTACGTGACCGAGCCTTACAGCTGGGAAGCAGACGGCAAGACGGTCACCGGCGTTTCGTTCAGCATACCGATTTTCAACGAAAACAAAGTGATCGGTGTTGCCGGAGGCGACATCCTGCTGACACCGCTGTCGGACGTTCTTGCTCAGCAGAAACCGCTTGGCTCGGGGTCGGTTCACCTTCTCTCGCAAAATGGTGTCTGGATCGCGCATCCTGATCCTGCTGTGCTCGGCAAGAACTGGTCAGAGGGCCGCTCGGATACCGATCTGGCGCACCAGGATCAGTTGCTCGCAGCCGTTGAGAGCGGTAACCGGTTCGACTATCAGGGATACTCCAATTCCCTTGGCGCGGATGTTCATCGCATCGTGGTGCCTGTTCCGATCGGAGAAACCGGTTCGAAACTTGCTGTTGTCGTGAGTGTCCCACTTGAGACACTGAATGCGGCTTCAACGCAAATTCTGACCATGATTTTGGCCGTCGGAGCCGTCCTGCTTCTGGTCGTTGCGCTATCCATTTATCTGGTCGGCAACGCAATTGTGCGCCGTCCGCTCGAACAGTCCGTGCGCAGCATTCAGGCTCTGATCGACCGTCGATACGACGAGCCGATCCACGGTACTGAGCGCAGCGACGAAATCGGTGAAATCAGCAAGGCCCTGGAAGTTTTCCGTGAAAAAGCCCAGCAAGCCGAAACCTTGACGGCGGAACAGGAAGAGGCACAACGTCAACAGTTGGCGCGTGCCGAACGGATCAGCGATCTGTCCCAGAATTTTGACCGTCAAATCTCCGAGTTGACCGAAACAGTGATGAGCCAGGTGCAGGATCTGAATTCTGCCTCCGTCACTCTGACGGCCGGTGCGGACGATACCAGCGAAAAGAGTACCACCGTGGCAGCGGCCTCAGAGGAGGCATCGTCCAACGTGGAAACCGTTGCCTCGGCAGCAGAAGAGCTGTTGGCGTCGGTCGGCGAAATCACCCGACAAATGGGACAATCGACTGAGATTGCTTCACATGCTGTTGAGCAGGCACAGGTGACCAACGCGAAGATCGAAGGACTTGCCCAGGCGGCCAACCGTATCAGCGAAGTGGTCAAGCTGATCACCGACATCGCAGAACAGACCAACCTTCTCGCGCTTAACGCAACAATTGAGGCTGCGCGGGCGGGAGAAGCGGGCAAAGGTTTTGCGGTTGTGGCGGCAGAGGTCAAGGAACTGGCCAACCAGACAGCCAAGGCAACGGAAGAAATCTCGCTACAGATCCAGTCTGTGCAAACAGAGACGGCTGGTTCGGTTGAAGCCATCAAGGGGATCTCGGAAACCATCGAGAAGATAAACGAGATTTCTTCAAGCATTGAATCCTCCGTTGAGCAGCAGGGCCTTGCGACCAACGAGATCGCCCGCAACATTCAGGAAGCCTCCAATGGCACTCAGGAAGTTGCACAGAACATCGTCAAGGTCGCCGCGTCCGCCGACGATACCGGCAATGCGGCGCGGCAGGTTTCAGCTTCTGCAGACGTCCTGCAGAAGGAGGCCGATCGTCTGAAACAGGAAGTCGTGGGTTTCCTGGAAAATGTCCGCCAGGTTGGCTAGGGCAAGCTCATTACAGCAACAAAGAAAAACGCGCCGGAGATCATCCGGCGCGTTTTTCTTTGACCATTGTCAGCAGAACCAGACCCACAAAAAAGAACACGAGAATAACTGACATTCCGGTGGCCTGGTTGGCGGTGATCGCGGTCACGATGCCGACGGCAAGAGGTGCGAGAAAGCTTGTGACCTTGCCGGACAATGCCAGAAGCCCGAAGTACTGCGTCATGTGTTCATGCGGCGCCAACCGGATCAAAAGGCTGCGGCAGGATGCCTGAAGCGGACCGGAAACGGCACCGATGATAGCGCCCAGCACAATGAAGACCTGTTCGGGCAGGGAAGCGAACAGTGCGCCTTCCGGTGCAGGCTCTGACTTGATCACGAAAAAGACAGTGGTCTTGTCGACAGAGATCATCCCAAGACCGCAGATCATCAAGACGATCAGGCAAAACAAAATGACAAGTTTGGCCCCGAAGCGATCATCCATAGGACCGCCAAGCAGGAGCCCCAGCGTGCCCGTGATTGTCAGAATAATCCCAAAGGTCCCGATTTCAATCGATCCCCAGCCGAGCTGCCCCGCTGAATAAATGCCGCCGAAGGCAAACAAGGCGACCAGCCCGTCCTTGAAAATCATGTTGGAGAGCAAGAACAGAAAGATATTTCTGTTGGCACGGGCTTGAGCGAGACTTTCGCCAAGATCCGATAGACCCTTGCGGACCGCGACACCGATTTTTGCCCGTTTCGGCGCATCTGGAACGAACAGAAACATCGGTATCGCAAAGACGATGAACCAGACAACCGAGAACGGACCGACAGCACGGTCCCCTTCTCGCGTGGCCGCATCAAGACCGAAAACCGGTTCGAACCCCAAGAGGGTCCGGCCGGTTTCCGGGCTCGCTGCAAAAAAACCGAGTGCGATGACCAGCGTTACCAAACCGCTGACATACCCCATTGCCCAGCCGAAACTCGACAGTCGCCCGATTTTGGCAGCCGGGACCAGCGAAGGCATCATGGCGTTGTTGAATACGGTTGCTACCTCAATTGAAAGCGTGCCGATGGCAAAGGCGACCAAGGCGATCGTAATGCTGTGGGCACCGCCCGGAGCGGCATACCAAAGCGCCGAGCAGCAGATCAGGAAAGGAATGGAGAACAATAAGATCCAGCGTTTTCTCCGGCCTGTTGCATCCGCAATTGACCCAAGCACTGGCGCTGAAAGGGCAATACCAAGACCGGCAGCGGCTGTTGCATAGCCCCATAGCGCCTGCCCCTCTGCAGGTGTGGAGGCGAGAGAGGCGGCAAAATAAGGAGCAAAGACGAAGGTCGTGACCAGTGTAAAAAATGGTTGGGCGGCCCAGTCAAAAAGCGCCCAGGACAGGACGGCGCGCCGATCGGTTTTCAGGGTGCCGGTGTCAGCAGCTGTTGTCATCAGAGCATCCTGTGCCGGTACGAAGAAGGCCGGCAGCAGTCCTGCCGGCCCAAGTTCCATTTCAGTCCTAGCATGCTTTCCAGGTCACGCCGTGCCGCAAATCTCTGCAAGCAGGCTTGCGGCTACCGAGAATTTGGAGACACTGAGCGCACCGTCCAGAATTTCGGTCACGGACCTTTGTGTGCGCGCGACTTCGGCAGTGTGAGCTTCCAGCCAGCCGTCAAATCCGCCAGATCTGACAGCCTGGATCGCGAGCGCGCGATGCGCGCCGAAGAGCGTTGCCCTGGCCCGGTCGAGAGCAAGCCCGTCATAGTAGTCGCGCACATCAAGTTCGTCGGTTCGTTCGTGCATGGCACCAATCCGGAAGTGATGTGCAACCTGGAAATAGGCGGTTGCCGCGGTTTCGAGATCAGCGCCGGTTTCCTCCGAAACGATGACGATGTCGGGGATTGCTTGCTCGGCGATCAACCAGGCTATGCGTTTTGCAAGCTCTTCCGGTACGCCCCGACTGATGTAGTCAGCTGTGCGCTGGTTCAAAATTGCACCCGGCTCTTCTGGCAGCAGGCTCTCGAGGCGACCGCGAAGGGCGGAGATGCCTGTCCGGAAACGCTTCACAACTGCGGACAACCCTTTGTCAAAGGCAACGTTCCGCTTGAACCAGACCACCCGTTCCAACAGCAGGGACTGCACTTCGGAATAAAGCTCAAGCTGCAAATCGCCGTCGATCTTGGTGTCGAGAACATCGATTTCGGTATTGAGGTCGGTCAGGTCGTAGCTGTTGCGGACTGCAACGAAGGCTTGAGCGATTTCCGTTGCAGTCGCGCCGGTCTGGTCGCGCAGGCGGGTGATAAAGGTCGCCCCGCCACGATTGATCATCGAGTTCGCCAGCATGGTTGCGATAATCTCGCGGCGCAGACGGTGTCCGTTGATCTCGTCTTTGTAGGTCTCCGCCATCTGGTCCGGGAAATAACGGAAAAGCTCGCGGGCAAGATAGGAATCGTCGGGAACCGTGCTTTCCAGCAGCGCGTCGTAAAGCGTGAGCTTGGCATAAGCCAGGAGCACACCTAGCTCGGCACGTGTCAGCAGCTGACCCGCCTTGCGCATTTCATCGAGCGTGGCCTCATCAGGCAATTGCTCGACAACCCGGTCCAGAAGATCGGCCTGTTCAAGCTGGCGCATCATGCGGACCTGGAAACCGAAATCTTCCATCCCGCGGAGATGGGTCATGGAGATCGCGAGGGTTTGCAGATAGTTGTTCCGCAAGACCAGATCCGCGACTTCATCGGTCATCTCGGCCAGGAGTTCATTGCGCTGTTCGATGTTCAACTTGCCGGCTTTCACGGCGGCACCGAACGCAATCTTGATATTGACCTCCATATCGGAGGAGTTCACACCGGCGGAATTGTCGATGGCGTCGGAATTACAGCGTCCGCCCTTCTTGTTGAATTCGATGCGAGCCAGTTGGGTCAGTCCAAGGTTCGCGCCTTCTCCGATCACCTTGGTGCGAAGTTCCGGTGCTGTGATGCGGATCGGATCATTCGCCCGGTCGCCGGCATCGGCATCGGTCTCCGTCGTGGCGCGAATATAGGTGCCGATCCCGCCGAACCAGAGCAGGTCAACTTCCATTTTCAGGATGGCCATCATGACTTCCTGCGGCGTTGCGCTGGCAACCTGAAGGTCAAGAAGCTTCTGAATTTCCGGTGACAGAGGTATGGATTTCAGCTGACGCGAGAAGATCCCGCCGCCTTTGGATATCAGGTCCTGATTGTAGTCCTTCCAGGAGGAGCGGCCCATGTCGAACAAACGCTTGCGTTCGTCCCAGGTCTTGGCCGGGTCCGGATCGGGATCAATGAAAATATCCCTGTGATCGAATGCGGCCACAAGTTTGGTTGCCTTTGACAGCAGCATTCCGTTGCCGAAGACGTCGCCCGACATGTCTCCCACGCCTGCAGCTGTAAAGGGCTCGTTCTGAATGTCCCTGTTCATTTCCCGGAAGTGCCGTTTGACAGCCTCCCAGGCGCCGCGGGCAGTAATGCCCATTTTCTTGTGGTCATATCCGGCAGAACCACCGGATGCGAAGGCATCGCCAAGCCAGAAATTCCGTCCTTCGGAAATGCCGTTGGCCGTATCGGAAAATGTCGCCGTGCCCTTGTCGGCGGCAACGACGAGATAAGGGTCGTCACCATCGAAGCGCTGAACACGTTCCGGCGGCAGAATGCTGTCTTCTCCCAGGTTGTCGGTGACGTCCAGAAGCGCATTGATGAAGATCTTGTAGCTCTCGGTGCCTTCAGTGAACCAGGCTTCACGATCGCTCATAGGAGGCAGTCTCTTGGGCAGGAAGCCACCCTTTGCACCGACCGGAACGATCACCGCGTTTTTCACTTGCTGTGCCTTGACGAGGCCAAGCACCTCGGTGCGGAAATCCTGAGGTCTGTCGGACCAGCGCAGACCACCGCGCGCGACCATGCCGAAACGCAGATGAACCCCTTCGACCCTCGGGCTGTAAACGAAGATTTCACGGTAGGGGCGCGGCTTCGGCAGATCGTCGATCGACCGGCTGTCGACCTTGAACGCGAAAGTGGATTTCGGCAGACCGGCCTCATCCAGCTGATAGAAATTGGTTCGCAGGATCGATTCAATCGCGTTCTGGAAACGGCGCAAGATACGATCGTCATCGAGGCTGGAAACGTCTTCCAGGCTGCTTGTCAGCTCGTCCTCGAGGCGTTTGGTGCCGTTGGTGCGATCCTTTTCAGTGACATCGGGATTGAACCGCAAGTGAAACAGCTCGACCAGCTTGCCGGCAATGGCCGGATACCGGTTCAAAGTGCCCCACATATAGTCTTCGGAGAAACGAACTCCTGCCTGCCTGAGATATTTGGACAGGGCGCGAATGACCGCGATGTCACGCCAGGCCAGATCCGCCGTCAGGACCAATCGGTTGTAGCCGTCGTTTTCGGCCCGGTCGGACCAGACTGCCATGAACATGCTTTCGAGGCGCGACTGGAGTTCGTCGCCGACTTGAAAGGACTCCCCTGCCTGTGCCTCCAGGGTCATCTCATGCAGATATGACATGCCAAGGTCGGCGGGCGTGACGCGGTAGGTTCGCTCGTTGATGACACGGAACCCCATGTTTTCCAGAAGCGGCACGCGGGCAGACAAGGGGATCGGAGAACCGCTGTGATAAACCTTCAGCGACAACCTGTTGTCCTTGGATCCCTTCAATCTGTGAAAGGTGATGGTCGTGTTGTGCTCATCCGTCAGTGTTTCCAGCTTGACGATGTCGAGCAGCGCGGACTGCGCGTTGTAAACTTCCTTGTAGCCGCCGTGGAACGACAATGCGTAGCGGTCCGCCAGCGAACGTGCCTTTGCGGGCGCGAACTCCTGCTTGAGCGCGTCACGGACACTGTCGGACCATGTCCGGATCATGTCGGCGACTGCAGTTTCCAGTTCTTCCTGAGGTGGTTCCGGTGTCTCGCCCTTGTCCCGACCGACAATGTAATGAACGCGCGCGAGCGGTCCTTCAGGATAAGTGACGTACCAGGCGGACACACGGCCTTCATAGACAGTGGCCAGATAGGTGCCGACATTCAGGCGCACTTCGGTCGTGTAGCGATCACGCGGGACAAAAACCAGGATCGAGACATAGCGATCGAATTTGTCCGGTCGTGACAGGACGCGGATGCGCGGGCGCTCGTCCAGCTGGAGGATCGAAATGGCAAAACTGAACAGCAGGTCGCGATCGATCTGGAAGAGCTCGTCGCGCGGATAAGCTTCCAGAACGTTGCGCAGCGCTCGTCCTGAATGGCTTTCCGAGCCATATCCGGCGCGGGCGAGAACGCTGGCGACCTTGCGGCGCAGGAAGGGAATTGTGTTGGTGGGCTCGGTATAGGCGGTTGACGCGAAGAGGCCGACAATCCGCAACTCACCGATCATATTGCCGTCGTCGTCATAGAGTTTGGCGCCGACATAATCCATGTGAACGCGCCGGTGCACGTTGCTCTTCACATTGGCCTTGGCAATGATAAGCGGCTCCGGTTTGTTCAAGAACTCTCGAATCTCCGGAGTTATCTGCACAAATTCAGAGCCGCGCCGCAGAACCCGCACATCCGGGTCGGTCAACAATCCAAGGCCGGTTCCTTCATGGGGCGAAAGCTCGCCTTCCTCGACGCCACCCTCGAACGTATATTCGCGCATCCCGAGGAAAATGAAATTGTCATTCTCCATCCATTCAAGGAAATGGATGGCTTCCCAGAGTTCGTCGCTGCTTCCGGGGATCTGCGTGGTTTTGTATGTGTCGATTGCTTCGGCAAGACGCTCCTGCATCGGCTTGAAGTCGGTAACGACCGAACGAACGGAATTCAGAACCGCATCAAGTCTGTCCTTCAGGGCCTGACGCGCCTTGTCGGAATCGATACGGGTAACATGAATATGGATCAGGCTTTCCTGGCGGTCCTTGCGCTTTGCCGGTTTTTTGCGGGCAACCGCGGAAAGAAGTTTTCCATCATCGTCGCGTTCAACGATGAAGATCGGGTGGAGAACAAGGTGAACCTCGAGCTTGCTTTCCTGCAGCTCATCCATGACCGAATCGACCAGAAACGGCATGTTGTCATTGACAATTTCGATGACGGTGAGTTCGCTGGCCTTGTTGCCGGCCGCCTTGAAGGCGGGATCTGAAAGTTTGACCCGGTGCGTGCCGAGTTCGTGGGTCTGGAAGTCCTGCCAGGCATCCTTGACGAAGGCAGTGAGTTCTTCACTGGAGTAGGCAACCACATCCTCCGCCGCGGCGCGGTCGTAAAACGCGTTGGAAAATTCCGCGAGGTCAGGGTCCTCTTTGTTCAAGGTGGTGTGGACAGCGTCGATGAGTTTCAGTTTCTCGACGTCGTGTTTGTCCGGCATTTTCCATCCCCTTAGGCGATCTTTTGGTTTGGCTCTGTCGCGCGCTGCTTCTAAGACTTAAGTTCATATTCAGGCGACCTGAAAGTTTTCATGACGGGAGGGGTAAATTGTCAAGTAAAGTCACGGCCTTGCGAATCGATTCAATTGAAACATTAAGTGAAAAAACGCAGGCATATTTCGAATTATGCGAGGAGAAGCTGGGTCTGGTGCCCAATGTTCTCAAAGCTTATGCATTTGACGAAACCAAACTGCGCGCCTTCACGGACATGTATAACGACCTCATGCTCAGCGAGAGCGGTCTCTCCAAGCTTGATAGAGAGATGATTGCCGTTGCGGTATCGTCCGTCAATCACTGTTTTTATTGCCTGACCGCCCATGGCTGTGCTGTGCGCGAATTGTCGGGAGATCCGGAACTCGGCGAATTGATGGTGATGAATTACCGTGTTGCCGATCTATCGGAGAAACAAAGGGCAATGCTCGATTTTGCGGTCAAACTGACGGAGCGGCCTGCGGAGATCCTGGAGAGGGACCGGCAGGGGTTGCGGGATGCCGGCTATTCGGATCGGGATATATGGGACATCGCTTCGGTTACGGCCTTCTTCAACATGACCAACCGCGTCGCGGCGGCAACCGACATGCGGCCAAATGATGAGTATCACTCAAGGGCTCGTTGAGCTCTTCTAGTGCGCCGGAACGGTGACAAGCCGCGCGATTGGGTGTATGACGCAGGGCGATTTTCGGGAAACCGCTAGTTAAGGAGAGGATCGGGCGATGGTTGCGCGCGTATTCATAGATGGTGAAGTCGGTACAACGGGTCTGCAAATCCGTGAGCGCCTAGCCATGCGCGGTGACCTGGAACTGCTCTCCATTCCGGAAGAAAACCGGAAGGATCCTGCGGCGCGCGCTGATTTCCTCAACAAAGCCGATGTCGCGATCCTTTGCCTGCCGGATGCGGCGGCAAAGGAAAGCGTGACGCTGATTGAAAACGACACCACGCGTGTGATCGATGCCTCGAGCGCTCATCGGGTCGCCGAAGGCTGGGCATATGGTTTTGCGGAAATGGACCGGGCACAAGGCGACGCCATCGCCGCTTCCATGCGTGTTGCCAATCCCGGATGCTGGCCTCAAGGTCTGATCGCATCCATACGGCCCTTGGTCGCAGCGGATCTGCTTCCGTCCGACTTTGCGGTCAATTTCCATGGAATTTCCGGGTATTCGGGCGGCGGCAAAGGCATGATCGCCGAATATGACAGCCTGGGTGTCAGTGCCAATGTGCTTGCGCCCTATGGGCTTGGCTTCAATCACAAGCATCTTCCGGAAATGACCGAATATGCGCTGATCGACAGAGCGCCCCTGTTCACGCCAACGGTCGGAAACTATTACACAGGTATGCTGACGGTCGTGCCGCTAAACCTGGCAGCACTCGACAAGGTGCCGACTGGTGTGGAAATCCACGCAGCTTTGAGCGACCATTATGCCGGTGCTTCCGGTGGCTTCGTCGATGTTGCGCCTCTGGACGCGCTGGAGCGCTCAGACGAGCTCAATCCGCAAGCGCTCAACGACACCAACCGGTTACGCCTTCACGTTTTTGCCAATGATGCGCGCGCGCAAGCTGCGATCATTGCCGTTTACGACAACTTGGGCAAAGGCGCATCAGGCGCCGCCGTCCAGAACCTCAATCTGATGCTCGGAGTTGATCAGACCACAAGCCTTGCGGCTTGAGGTGATGCTTCCGGCCTGACCATTCAGGAGACAAAGATGGAAAAATTCGAAACCCTGACCGGTGTTGCGGCACCGATGCCAATCATCAACATCGACACGGACATGATCATTCCGAAGCAATTTCTGAAGACGATCAAGCGCACCGGCCTTGGAACCGCATTGTTCCATGAAATGCGTACCAATGACGATGGTTCTGAGAACGTTGATTTCATCCTGAACAAGGCCGCTTATCGCGACGCCAAGATCTTGATCGCAGGTGATAATTTCGGTTGCGGATCGTCCCGTGAGCACGCTCCCTGGGCTCTTCTCGACTTCGGCATCCGCTGTGTGATTTCAACATCCTTCGCCGACATCTTCTACAACAACTGCTTCAAGAACGGCATTCTGCCGATCGAAGTTTCCGAAGACGAGTTGGAAACCCTGCTGCATGCATCTGAGCGCGGGTCCAACTTCACTTTGACCATCGATCTGGAAAAGCAGGAAATTCAGGGTCTCGAGAGCGGTGACATTGCCTTCAAGATCGACCAGTTCCGCAAGCACTGCCTGATCAACGGCCTGGATGACATTGGTCTGACCATGGCCAAGTCAGAGCAGATCGACAGCTTTGAAGGATCGATGGGCGAAAGCCGCCCTTGGGTTTGATAACAACGCGACCTATAAAGTCTTGCTCGTACACTAACACCACGGCTTCTTTGAAGCCGTGGAGCGTTTCGGCATTGGCCAGGAAATAAAACAGGTGCGGGTGACAATCCGTCCAGGTCGAATAGGCGATCAGCCGACCATTGCCAAAATCGCTAGATCAGTTTGCAGTGCTCTTGAAAGTCATTGCACTGATCCCGTGGCGTTTTCAAGTTGGGTTGGTAACCTATCAAGCTATCAATTTCTGCATGAAGCTTATGTTGCTGAAACAGAAATTGGCCCGGTTGCAGTAGTACACTTCATACTTTCTTGGAACGATAAACCGGACTGTTTTGATCTGTCAGTGCCGCTCATTCGGTACTTGTTTGTGCCTCCGGGCCTAGACACGCATGAATTCACTAGAAGGTTGCTCGAAGTTTGCATTTGGCGGGCACGCCGGGATGGAAATTCCTCCGTGGCCATTCACGCAACACCAATCATGAGTGCAGAGCTAGAGCTGATAACAAAAATGGGGTTCGAGTTCGTCCGTGCTGCTCCGGCAATTCACGGCATTCCCTTCAACATCTATTCCAAAAAGCTCTCGTACTAAATCACGAGTTCTTTTCGTCATTCCGCACACGTCGTTCCGCGTTGAGCTGTTCCAGCTCAGCCATCTTGTCGCCGAGTGGGCGGAGGACAGAAACCGTGTGGCGGAATTGATTGACGCGCTGGCTGAAGAGACGTTGGGCGAGTTCCGGGTATTCCTGGATCATACGTTTGAAAAGCGCTCGGCGGATGCGGATGATGCGGACGCCTTCAACCGCCTCGGCCCGGCATGGACGCTTGTTTTCTGCCAGCAACGCGGTTTCGCCCAACAGCGTTCCCTCTCCGACACGGTCGACTTCGTCGAAGCCATCCTCGCCCCGAATTTGCAGACTTACAGTGCCGCTTGTGATCACGAGCCCGCCATCGGCACGCTCGTCCTGGTCGAACAAGCGCTGGCCGCTGCCATACTCCATGCTTTCGGCGCTGAAGGCGAGCAGACGCAACTGGTCCTCAGCGAAGTCCGACAGCATCGGGATTTGTTTGAGAATCGCTATATCTTGGGCAAGGCTCATGCCCAAGATTTACGCCGAATAGCTCTCAGGGCACAAGCTTATATCCACCGGCTTCTGTCACGAGAAGCTCGGCATTGGACGGATCGCGCTCGATTTTCTGCCTCAGCCGGTAAATATGGGTCTCAAGCGTGTGTGTGGTGACGCCGGAATTGTAACCCCATACTTCATGCAATAGCACGTCTCTGGTCACCGGCTTTTCACCTGCGCGATAGAGAAACTTGAGAATGGAGGTTTCTTTCTCGGTCAGCCGAACTTTACCGCCGGCATCATCCTGCATGACTTTTGCAGCTGGGCGGAACGAGTAGCGGCCAATAGCGAACGTGGCATCTTCGCTCTGCTCGTGCTGGCGCAGATGAGCGCGGACACGGGCCAGAAGCACCGCGAATTTGAATGGTTTGGTGACATAGTCATTTGCGCCGGCTTCCAGCCCAAGGATCGTGTCGCTGTCCCCGTCATGGCCCGTAAGCATGATGATTGGCGCCTTGAAGCCGTTTTTGCGCAATAGCTTAACAGCTTCACGGCCATCAATATCCGGGAGCCCGACATCCATCAGAAGCAGATCAACATGCTCATCCTTGGCAAGGCCGATACCGGACGTGGCTGAATCCGCCTGGATGGTCTCGAACTCATCATAAAGGGAAAGCTGTTCCACCAGCGCTTCGCGGAGTTCGTTATCGTCGTCGACTATCAAAATCGTGCGGGCGGTCATTGTCGAGGTCCTCGCCAAAAATCTTCAAAACTGATCACGCTGATTTGTGCAAACTACACATGCGTGTTGCTGCCTCTATGTGCGTGGGAAATTCTCGCCATACAAGCCATGCGTCGTCAATTCTTCTTCACGCGGGGTTTAAGGCTGGTTTATCAAGTTCTTCTGTCCTGCAGCCTAAACGGAACGGAAATCAAATGACAGCCCACCGGAAAATGGCAGATACGCTCGAAGTTCGAGCGTGCCCGCGTGATCGAACCAAGGGCATTTTGCGTGTTGGGCAGATCACGGTTCCGTGTGCGCTTGGCCGATCGGGCATTGTGACACGGAAAAAAGAGGGTGATGGCGCGACGCCGGCGGGACGGTACGAACTGCTCCATGTCTACTATCGTCCCGACAGGGGTTTACCTCCACCGACAGAGTTGCCGTGCTATTCCTTGTCGCCATCCTCCGGCTGGTGCGATGACCCGGCGCATAGACGCTACAACAGGCCCGTTGACCTGCCGTTTGACGCCGGCCATGAAAAAATGTGGCGCGAGGACCGGCTTTACAATGTCGTCGTTGTCCTGGACTGCAACATGTCTCCCGCCGTAAAGGGGCGCGGCAGTGCCATCTTTTTCCATATTGCGCGCGCGGACTATAGTCCTACGGAAGGCTGTGTCGCTGTTGCGCCCGCACATATGCGATTGCTGCTATCTCTTGTTGGTGTGGGGACGAACATGCTGATCGTCCCTTGAAAGGCCACGAACGTCAGGGTGTGGCGGCGACTTGCGGACGATAGATGATGAAACTTCCGCTGACAGTGACAGAGGTTCTGACACCATTGTCGTCGGTAGAGGAGTAAGTCCTGGTGCCAAAATTGTTGCGAACAACGACCTGATCTTCGGTCACGTTGCTTTCCAGGAAGGAGGCCAGTCCATTGGCATCAATACTCTCCAGGATGGCGGTGTGTCTCGGAGCACCCCGGCTCATGACAGTTTCAGACCAGCTGCCGTCCGAGTTCGTGACCCTTGTCGTGACTTCAAATCGGGTAAACTGGAAGACATCTCCAGGCTGAGCCTGGCTTAGCTGTTGAACGACACGTCCCCAGACATAAGTGCCTGAGGGCTTGATAAAGCCCACGCTTTGGTAACCGTTGTTGACGAGTGTCCAGCATTCACCATTGCCTTCCACCCGGCCAAGGCGCTGGGTTGCGAAGGAGATAAGTTGCTGGGCCTGTTGAGCGGTAACGTCGGGCATTTTCAATAATCCTTAAGCTCGCACCCCTGATGATCTCACGTTACGGCAAGTGCGAACCGATTGCTGTGCCCTGAGTCACAAATTTGTGAATGTCGATCTTCGCGGATTGTAAGTCACCAAACCGGCTTTTGGTCGCTCCACTTAGCCTCGG
Organism: uncultured Roseibium sp.; assembly: GCF_947499295.1. Taxonomy (GTDB): domain Bacteria; phylum Pseudomonadota; class Alphaproteobacteria; order Rhizobiales; family Stappiaceae; genus Roseibium. Next base: position 76,503 of record NZ_CANMNP010000014.1, on the reverse strand, counting down.
ACTGCGCTTTTCCATTCACCGGCGTAGTCAGACAAACGGCTATCGGATGTTTCTTCCTTGTGTGAACGCTCCGACTTGGAAGCCTGTGCGGTGGCCTTTTTGTCCAGAAGAAGTGCAGCGCCGATGCTTGTTCCCGTAGAGGAGCCTGATGAAGTCTCCACTAAACGCCCCGTCGCTGCCGCCAGCATGTCCAGATAGAACGAATTGCGCGCAAACGGGCCTTCGACCAGGCTGGGACCGCGGGCTCCTGTCATTTTCAGGCATTCCGCCGTCATCAAAGCGAGGTAAAAAGACAGTGCGGCATAGCGCTCTCCGTCAGAGAGTTTTGTTTCCTCGGTGTTCCAACAATGTGTTTTCCCCTGAAAGGGACCTGAGCGCGGGTCTACGGCAGGAAAGAGCATGATTGGCCGAGCGAGGACATGCTCAACGTCCTGGGCTGTACACAATGCTTTGCGTTTGCCCATAACGAGATCGAATTCTCTCCCTCCCATGAACCGCGCCGAAGGGACCGGGTCACCATGTGCATTCACGTTAATCAAGGTGTCTCGATTTGGATCGAGTGTGACGCCAACACCGCCGATGGCGAGCGTGATGACCCAGGTGCCGGTGGAAATGACTGAAAATGGAGGGTGCCGCTCCAGTAGATATGGGTAAAGTGAGGCGTTGGAATCGTGAATACCGCAGGCAACTTCCAAATCGGCAGGCATTCCGATTTTTCGTGCAACCTCCGGCAAGAGTGGCCCCATGAGATCCGCAGCCCTTTTGACCGGAGCCATCCGTGCGCTTAAGCCCAGTTTGGTGACGAGGCTTGAAAATCCTGCCACCTGCGGACACCAGAGGTCGGTATGACAGCCAAGAGACGTTACCTCATTGGCTAGTTTTCCCGTCAATCGGTAGGTCCAGTACTGAGGATAGGTCAGCACTGTGGCAATGCGGTCGTGCAGTGTCGAGTCGTTGCTCAGTTGCCAATGAATCTGGGCGCCGACATTCAGGCCCATGCGCAAACGTGGCGATCCGGTTTCGGTAAATGCAGGCCGGATGGCGTCATATTCGCTCGCAAGCTCGTCCGGTCCGTCAAACTCGTAGTCAATCACTGGAGCTGCCAGCTGACCATTTTTGTCGAGTAGGACCGCACTTGCACCATGCGCTGTGACCGAAAGGGCATCAATGCCGTGGGTGAGATTGAGTTTCTTGAGCGCATTGCAGATAAAATCCCAATGCCCATCGATGTCATAATGGGGATAGGGCGGCCCCGGGAGAACCTTGTTGGGCCGCGTCAAAACGCCGATTTCCGCGCGATTTTCGAGATCGACAACTGCAACTTTTGCATTGGTCTTGCCGATATCGATGACGCCGACATGGTGGATGGTGGCCATTTGCCGTCATTCCATGTGAAAGACGGGCGTGAGGTCTGTCACGACAGGTTTGTTGTCGGGTTCGCTGGCCATGATGTCAGCCATATGCGCCCACCATTTCCGCATCACCGGGTGGTCGGGCAGGGCGTCCATTGTGTGATTGTCTTCGCGCCACAAAACCCCGAAGAGGATGTTGGTGTCCGGGTCCAGATGAATGGAATAGTCCCGGATACCGGCATCTTTCAACAGGGTGACCAACTCCGGCCAGATCTCGTCATGCCGCTTTTTGTATTCGTCTTCCATACCGGGATTGAGCATCATCTTGAAAGCGACTTTTTCCATGGGATCAGGCTTTCCGTCTGGCGAGAATCTGGCGAACTATTCTTGGCAACGCGATGACCGCAATCAGCAGAAGGCCGATGAAAATCGACATCACGATGCCCGGAACGTTCAAGAGACCAAAGCCGAAGGTCACCATTCCCATCACGAAGGCAGCGATTGCGACACCTGGAATGGATCCTGAACCGCCCAAGATGCTGACACCGCCAAGAACGACCATGGTGACCACTTCAAGTTCCCAGCCGAATGCGATCGAGGGCCGGGTCGCACCCAGGCGCGATGTCAGGCAAATGGCTGCGACGCCCGACATGAGGCCGGTGAGCAAAAACAGCGCAAACTTTACGCGGGTTACGCGAATACCGGAAAAGAGCGCACCAACCGGATTGTTGCCGATCGCGAAAACCGCCCGTCCGAAATTGGTTCTGTGAAGGAGTATGGCAAAAATGACAGCTGTAACTGCAAACAAGACGAGCTCGAAGGTAATGACCCACCAGACATAACCCTGACCAAAAAAGCCGAATTCAGAAGGATAGCCGGTGTAGGCCTTGTCTCCCAGGACGATATAGGAAATGCCTCGAAAGAGGCTCATCGTGCCGATTGTGACCACTATGGAGGGCAAACCCAGGCCCGTGACGAGAAAGCCATTGAAAGCCCCGCACAGGAGACCGACACCAAGCCCTGTTAGGATCAGAAGCGGGGTTTCCGCACCGAGTTGTAGAGCGAACCCCATCGCCGTTGACGCTAGCGCGATGATCGAGGCGACCGAGAGGTCGATCTCTCCTGAGATGATCAGCAACGCCATGGCGAAGGCGATCATCGCCTTTTCAGTGAAATTGTAGGTCGCGTCGGAAAGATTCCACGGATCCAGGAAATAAGGAGAGGCGAAGCTGTTCAGGATGAAAACAGCCACGGCAACGCAAAGCAACAGCAGCTCCCAGCTTGCCAGAAACCTGCGCAACGGGGTCTTCAATCGATCCGGGATCTGCCGTCCGGTCGAGGCCTGGTGTGTCGCAAGGCTCATGTTGCATGTTCCGCTTTTTTCAGGATCACCCGGCCTTTGGTCCGGTTGGACGTTGCGTTGAAGGCAACGGCGATGATGATGGCGCTGCCCGAAATGGCGAGTTGCCAAAACGGTGAGATATTGACGACTGGTAGGGCGTTCTTGACGATGCCGAGAAAAAGTGCCCCCAGGAGCGCGCCGCCAACCGACCCTATACCGCCCGCAATCGAAATCCCGCCGATGACGCAGGCGGCCACGACTTCAAGTTCGAATCCGCCCGCAATGTCGACATAGGCAACCGCGTACCGGGCTACCCAAAGGTAGCCGGTGAGACCGGCCAGAGCACCGGATATGATGTAGGCTGCGCATTGGGTCAGCCCCACATTGATGCCGGTATAAACAGCAGCGTGTGGATTGCCGCCCACAGCGAAGAAGGCCCGCCCGAGCGCTGTGCGCCCGATCAGGACGATGAAGCCGATCAACACCAGGATTGCGATCCAGGAGAGCACGGGCAAGCCGAAGACGACATCCCGCGGAAAGGCCTTGAAGGCGTCGCTCATTTCATGCGCGTTGATCCACTCGCCACCGGAGATGACAAAAATGATGCCGCGATAGATGGTCATTGTACCGAGCGTGACAACGATCGGCGGTATGTCGAGTTTCCACACAAGGAGGCCATTGAAGAGACCCATGACGGACCCCAGTCCGATGGCAATCACCATGATCAAAGGGACGGGGAGATCTGGCAGAAGGGTGTTGAGCATCGCGACCACCATCCCGGTGAGGGCCAGATTGGCAGCAACCGACAGGTCGATACACCGGGTGAGGATCACAACCATCTGACCGAGCGCGAGAATGATCAGCGGAGCCGTGTCGTTGAAAACATTGACAAGATTTGCGGGAGCGACAAAAGCCGGGAAACGCGAGGCGATGGCGCCGACAAGGACAAGGATGGCCATCGCCAAAACCGTTTCGCGGGACTTGATCAGAGAGTGGATCATGGGCGCGCCTCCACAATGCCGGCAGCTGCACGCACGAGATGTTCCGGGGTCAGGTCCGGACCTTCAAACTCTGCTGCGATTCGGCCCTCCCTCATGACGATCACGCGATCGGACATCCCTAGGATTTCGGGAATCTCTGATGACACCATGATCACCGCAAGGCCTTCTGCCGCCAGTTCCGCCATGAACTCGTGAACGGCAGCCTTGGAGCCGATGTCTATGCCCTTTGTTGGTTCGTCCAGGATGATGACCCGTGGTTTCGTTGCCAGCCACTTGGCGATGACAACTTTCTGCTGATTGCCGCCTGACAATTCTCCAATGTCCTGGTCGAGTGCTGCGGCACGCAAGTCCAGGCGCTTGGTGTAATCGCGTGCGAGCCTGAATTCCTCCACCAGCCTCAGAAAACCGTTTCTGGAAGTCTCCTTGAGAGACGGCAGGGAAATGTTCTGGAAAATGGGCAACCCCTTGACCGCACCCTGCTTGCCCCGATCTTCCGGGACATAGACGATGCCATGACCGATAGCTTCATTCGGATCTCGAATGACAGCGACTTGATCGTCGATGCGAATGGCACCCTTCGAGGGCCGGGTCACACCGAAAAGGGCCTGCATGAACTCACTGCGGCCTGCGCCGACAAGGCCATAGAATCCGAGAATTTCACCGGATCGCAGGGTAAAGCCAATATCCTCAAATTCGGTCGGATGCGAATATCCGACCACCTTGAGCACTTCCTTGCCGAGTTCTGGTGCGCGTTTCGGGAACACCTGATCGACCGACCGTCCGACCATGAGTTTGACCAGTTCGCGCTCGGATACATCCTTGATGCGCCCGGCACCGACCATCTGTCCGTCCCTGAAGACTGTGTAACGATCTGCGATCCGAAAGATTTCATCGAACTTGTGACTGATGAAGAGAATGGCTTTTCCTTCAGCTTTCAGCCGTTCAACGAGCTCGTAAGTCTCTTCGATTTCCTTGTGCGAGAGAGATGCCGTGGGCTCGTCCATGATTACGATACTGGCATCTATCGAGAGTGCGCGGGCGATTGCCACCAGATGCTTGTTGGCGATGCCGAGTTCCCGCAATGTGACATGCGGATCGATCGACGCGCCAATTCTGTTCAGAAGGTTTTGTGCCTGGTTGAGCATTTCGCCGCGGTTGATCAAGCCGAGGCGGGTCTTTGGAGCGTGCCCTATGAAGATATTCTCCGCGACCGACAGGTCGTCAAACAAAACCGTTTCCTGATGAATTGCGGTCACTCCGGCTTTTCCGGCATCTTGAGCAGTCGGAAAAGTGACCCGGTTTTCGTCAATGACGATTTCACCCTCATCGGGTTGATAGATGCCGGTCAAAATCTTGACGATGGTGGATTTGCCGGCCCCGTTTTCGCCGACAAGTGCTGTGACTTCGCCAGGATAAAGCTCCAGGGCAACCTCAGACAGTGCCTTGACCCCGGGAAAGGACTTTGAGATGCCCGTCAGAGACAAAGCCGGTTTGGATCCCTTGGCGGACTGAGGATGTGCGTCTTCAATGCCCTGCGTGTTCGCAAGCATAATCATATCCCGGAGCCAGTTGTTCTTGTTGGTTCATGAGACCCGGTGCAAGGCACCGGGCCTGAGACATCCTAAGATGGATCTAAGCAGCGGGCTTAGAAAATATCTTTGAAGTCGTTGATGTTGGAGCTGTCGTAAACGAACGGGTCGGCCATTGCGCCTTCGTTGTTGTCGTTCAGCTCAAGTTTGCCCATGCGGCCCATCTCAATTTCAGCGCCGGGTGCAGCTTCAGCCTTGCCGGTAGCAAGGTTGTAGGCCAGCATAGTTGCTGAATAGCCGAGATCGATCGGGTTCCAGATGGCGAATGACTTGGATGCGCCTGACTCGATATGCCCGGCCATCTCAGAGGGTAACCCGAGGCCGGTGACATTGATCTGTCCGGCTTTTTCAGCGTCCGAAACGGCCTGGGCGGCGGCGACGATACCGACAGAGGTCGGTGCGATGATCGCCTTGAGGTCGGGATAAGTCTGCATAAGGCCCTGGGCTTCGCGGTAAGACTTGTCCGCCAGATCGTCACCATAAACCGTCGCGACCACATTGATGCCGGGGTAGTTGCCCTTGACCTTGTTCATCTCCTCGATCCAGATGTTCTGGTTCGTCGCAGTGGCAGATGCGGAAAGGACCGCGACATCGCCGCCGTCAGGCAGATGATCAGCTGCCAGCTTGATGATCATGTTACCGATCAGTGGATTTGACGACGGATTGAGATGCAACTGACGGCCTTCGGGAGCAACGCCTGAATCCCAGGAAATCACCGTAATGCCGCGGTCCATTGCCTTTTTGAGCGCTGGAACCAGAGCATCCTGGTCGTTTGCGGAAATCGCGATGGCATCAACCTTCTGCGCGATCAAGGCATTGATCACTTCGATCTGACCTTCCGCCGTCGTGTCTGTCGGGCCGGTATAGATGATTTCCACATCGCCCAGTTCCTTGGCGGCTTCTTCCGCGCCTTTTGCGGCGGCTTCAAAGAAGCCGATCCCGAGTGCCTTGACAACCAGCGCAATACGCTTGTCTTCGGCTTGCGCTGGAGCGGCGATGCAAACGGCAGCAACCGCTGTTGCAGCCAGTAGTGACTTGAAGAGTTTCATTGCTTCCTCCCTATATGAACTGCCGGGCCGTTGAGCGTTCCGGCAGAATGCCGGCTACCCGCTTGAGGTCGCCTTGCTCTGTGTGGCGTTTACCGATGCCACGATCAGATTGATGTCGGCCTGTTCCAGCATTTTGGCCGCGTTGTCCGGAATGCCGTCGTCCGTGATCACGGTTGAGATCCTTTCCAGGGCACACAGGATCAGGCTGGACCGCGCGCTGAATTTCGACGAATCCACAAGCACGACCAACTCGTCCGCCTGACCGATCAGTTTCTGTTCTGCCTGGATAAGAAGCGGATCGGCTTCCATCAGACCGAGAGGGCCGAGGCCCTGCGCGCCCATGAACATCCGCTTTGCATAGAAATTCCGCGTCACGTCATTGTCGAAGGGGCTCAAGATGATGTTTTGCTCCCGGTAGATCACGCCTCCGGACAGCATGATCGTGTTCTTGGAGTTCTTGAGGAGATGTTCGGCGATCGGGAAGGAGTTGGTGAACACCTGCATCCGCTTTGTCGCCAGAGGATGGACCATCTGGAACGTTGTGGTGCCGCCATTGATGATGATCGCGTCGCCGTCTTCGCAGAGTTCAACCGCTTTTTGAGCGATTGCGCGTTTTTGCGCGATATTGATCGTTTCATTGACGCTGAAGGGCCGTCCCGCCAAGCCGACAAACTGTGGTGGGTGGATGGATTCCGCACCGCCACGCACACGGCGCAGTTTCTTTTGCACATGCAGCTGAGCAATGTCGCGGCGAATGGTTGCTTCGGAGGAATCCGTCAACGCCACCAATTCCTGGACCGTGACAACAGGCCGATCCTGGACAGCGGACAAGATGATCCTGTGGCGTTCTTTCTCGTGCATGTAGTCCTCCCGTTAATCAAACGTTTTCATCATTATCAGTCACTGTCAATCAAAAAAGATCAATAATGATCATTTTGCAGTGCAATATGATTGAAGATGATTGTTTTTGATTGACATTCAATTCTGATCAAGCGAGTGTCTAGCCAAACAAACGACCGCTGTCAGGCGCATTCTGGGAGGACACCATGTTGAATTCGGCCGCCGGGTCCCGGCTGGAAAATCTGTGGGACGATCAAAGGGCGTCGGGCATGAGCGAGCCTGAACTTCTTCTTTACCGTTCCAATCTTCTTGGATCAGACAAGCGCATTACCAACTATGGTGGCGGCAACACCTCCGCGAAAGTTCTTCAAAAGGATCCACTTGCAGGCGATGAGGTTGAGGTCCTCTGGGTGAAAGGCTCGGGAGGTGACGTCGGCACCATCAAGATGGACGGTTTTGCGACGCTTTACATGGAAAAGCTGCGCGCATTGAAGAGCCTCTATCGCGGAGTTGAGTTTGAAGATGAGATGGTCGGCTACTTGCCGCACTGCACATTCAACCTCAACCCGCGTGCGGCATCTATCGACACGCCCCTTCATGCCTATGTTCCAAAACCGCACGTTGATCACATGCACCCGGATGCGGTCATCGCAATCGCAGCGGCGGCTGACAGCAAGCAAATTACGCGGGACATTTTTGGAGACGATATCGGTTGGCTGCCCTGGAAACGACCTGGATACGAGTTGGGACTGTGGCTCGAAAAATATTGCGAGGCGAACCCGCAGGCGCGGGGCGTTGTGCTTGAAAGCCATGGATTGTTTACCTGGGCGGACACCGCCAAGGAGTGCTACGAAACAACGTTGGAAATCATCAACAAGGCCATAGGCTGGTTCGAGGATAAAATTGCGGGCAAGGATGCCTTCGGGGGTGTCAGGTGCACTGCTCTGTCACCGGTCGAGAGGCGGAGTATTGCCGCCCGGCTCATGCCGGCAATTCGGGGCATGGTCTCCGGCAATCAGCATATGGTCGGACATTTCGATGACAGCGATGCAGTCCTGGAATTCGTCAACTCCAATGACATGGAAGCCCTGGCAGCGCTGGGGACCAGTTGCCCGGACCATTTCCTGCGCACGAAAATCAGGCCGCTCGTTGTCGATTTCGATCCAGCCGATCCAGACATTCAGGCAACACTCTCCGGTCTGGGTCAGGCGGTGGAAACCTATCGTGACGAATACGCTGCCTACTATGCGCGTTGTAAACATGACAACAGTCCGGCGCTTCGGGATCCGAACGCCGTCGTTTATCTGGTGCCGGGTGTCGGAATGATCACCTTTGCCAAGGACAAGGCAACCGCTCGAATTTCAGGTGAATTCTACACCAATGCCATAAACGTCATGCGAGGTGCTTCCAGCGTTTCGACCTATTGCGGACTGCCGGAGCAGGAAGCCTTCGACATTGAGTACTGGTTGCTCGAAGAGGCGAAGCTGCAACGTATGCCAAAGCCGAAAAGCCTGGCGGGACGGGTCGCGCTGGTGACCGGCGGAGCTGGCGGTATCGGGTCGGCAACCGCAGAGCGGTTTTTGCGCGAAGGCGCCTGTGTCGTCCTTGCCGATATCGACGCGGACGCCCTTGCGGCAGCCGCGTCAAATCTGAGCGGGCGCTACTCAAAGGATGTCGTCCGGGCTGTCGCGATGGACGTCACGAGTGAAGACGCGGTTGCGGAAAGTTTCTCGCGTGCCGCGATGGAATTCGGCGGCGTCGACATCCTTGTGTCGAACGCTGGCATTGCCTCTTCCGCACCGATAGAGGAAACGACACTGGAACTCTGGAACCGGAACCATTCCATCCTGTCGACCGGCTATTTCCTTGTGTCGCGCGCGGCATTCCAGGTGCTCAAGACACAAGGGCTTGGCGGTTCCATCGTTTTCATCGGATCGAAAAACGGACTGGCGGCTTCACCGGGCGCCAGCGCCTATTGTACGGCGAAGGCGTCAGAGCTGCATCTTGCCAGGTGTTTGGCACTTGAAGGAGCGCCTGAAGGTATCCGCGTCAATGTGGTCAACCCGGATGCAGTGCTTCGCGGGTCCAAGATCTGGTCCGGAAACTGGCTGAAGGAACGGGCGGAAGCCTATGGCAAAGACACATCCGAGCTGGAAGAACACTATCGTCAGCGATCCCTGCTGAAGCGATCCGTTCTGCCGGAAGATATCGCTGAAGCGAGCTATTTCTTTGCTTCCGACGTTTCGTCAAAATCGACCGGCAACATCATCAATGTCGATGCCGGGAATGTGCAGGCATTTACGCGCTAGCATCTAACCCGGATGTCGCACTGCTCACGGTTTCGAGCTGGGCGAAGTCCTCAAGGTTGAACCCACGTTCAGAAAGTGTTTCACCCCTTTCGAGCACGCCGGACCGCTTGGTCACGAATTGGCGAGATGGGTCAGGAAAGGATCTTCAAGATGATGATCGACAAATCAGTGATCGTGCAGGAAAACGAAGCGGGTTTGACCGCCTTGAAACGCGACTATGAAACTCTGGGTGAACAGCTGGACCGTCGCGGCATTGCGATTGACAGTATCATAGCCAGGGTTTCCGATTACGGTGTCGCCATCCCTTCCTGGGGGGTTGGCACTGGCGGTACACGATTTGCGCGTTTCCCCGGCAAAGGTGAGCCCCGGCACATATTCGACAAGCTTGAGGATTGCGCGGTTATCCAGCAGCTGACCCGCGCGACGCCCTCGGTTTCTCTTCACATTCCCTGGGACAAGGCGGATCCGGCAGATCTGAAAGCGAAGGCGGCTTCGCTCCGTCTTGGGTTCGATGCGATGAATTCCAACACCTTTCAGGACCAGCCGGGGCAAACGCATTCCTATAAATACGGGTCTCTGACGCATACCGACGCCGCGACGCGGCAGCAGGCGATTGATCATAATCTGGAGTGCATCGAGATCGGCACAGCCATAGGCTCAGCGGCGCTGACGATCTGGGTTGGAGACGGGTCCAATTTCCCGGGTCAGACCCACTTTGTCCGGCAGTTCGAGAGATATCTGGACTCAGCGAAAGCAATTTACGCGGAGTTGCCCGAAAACTGGCGACTTTTCACGGAGCACAAGATTTTCGAACCTGCTTTCTATTCGACTGTCGTGCAGGACTGGGGCACCAATTACCTCATTGCAAAGGAGCTTGGAGACAAGGCCTTTTGCCTCGTTGATCTCGGACATCATGCGCCGAACGTCAACATCGAGATGATCGTCGCGCGTCTTGTACAATTCGGCAAACTGGGCGGGTTCCACTTCAACGACAGCAAATATGGTGATGACGATCTGGATACCGGTTCGATCGATCCTTATCGGTTGTTTCTGGTCTTCAACGAGCTGGTCGATGCGGAGACGCACAGTGTCGAAGGTTTCGATCCTGCGCATATGCTTGACCAGTCGCACAACGTGACCGACCCGATCGAAAGCCTCATGGTGAGCGCGATGGAAGTTCAACGTGCCTATGCGCAGGCACTGCTCGTCGACAGACTGGCGCTGCGTGATTATCAGCAGGACAACGATGCCCTGATGGCCTCAGCGACGCTGAAGCGGGCCTTCCGAACTGATGTTGAACCCATTCTTGCCATGGCTCGGTTTGAAAATGGGGGGGTTATCGACCCGGTTTCGGCCTACCGCGCCTCCGGGTACCGGAACAAGGTCGCTGAGATACGGCCGGAAGCGACCGGTGCAGGTGGTGGAATTGTCTGAAGCCGTCAGTCAGTTGCCGATTGGCTTGCGACGCTGAGCGGCAAGTTCGCGGGTATAGGCAGACAAAGATTCGAGCTGAGCCGACGCCACGTCACTGTCGCCGGCTTTCAGTGCGGCGAGCATCGCTTCATGAATTTCGGCGATGCGCTGGCGGTCGCGCAGTCGATAGACCAGCATGTTCATAAGCGGCTGCATGGCTTCAAAAGCCGAAGATAGTTGAAACGCGAGCAATGGGCTGTCAGTGGCATCGGCGACAACTGAGTGAAAGCTGACATCAGAAGCGCAGAAGTCTTCGTCGCTTGTCTCTGGATTCCGTTGGCGGGCAATCTCTGTTTCGAGCGCCTCAAGCTGTTCTTCGGTTCGATTTAGGGCCGCCATCGGCAGCGCCGCCATTTCCAGCGCGAACCGGGATTCAATCGCATCTTCAAACGGAATTTCGTTCATGCCGATCAGCAGGCGTGTGGTCGTCACGAGATTGGCCTTGGCTTCGTCCCAGGTCATGCGGTTGACGAAAGCACCGCCGGAAGAACCGCGTTCACTGCGGATCAGGTTTTGGGCGGCCAGCCTTTTCAGCGCTTCGCGAACTGTCGAGCGTGAGACGCCGAAGCGCTCCGACAATTCAGCTTCGCTGGGGAGGCGTTCCTCTCCGGCGAGGCGTCCTTCGAGAATAGCATTTCGGATGGCATTGGCGATCTGGACCGAGAGTCCTTCCTTCTGAATCGTATTAAATTCAATCGCCAATGAGCCCTCCCGCCATGCAGTTCAATTTCATCGCGATCAACCTAATGGCCTCTGACTCGAGGGTCAAACGGAAAAAACAAATGTCAGACAATTAAAAGTTTGACTTTTCAATTCACGAGGAGCAGCGTAAGCGCAATCAAGTCTGGGAGGACAGGGTGAAGGCTATCGACCGACTTTTGCCCGGCCACAAGGCAATATGGCTTACGTTTTTTGCGAGCATTCTGCTGGCCTGGAGTGTTCTGTTCGCCATGCAGGCTGCCGTTGATCCGGCTTTGAGTTGGCAAGGCTCGGCTGCGGAATTATTGCTGTCGCTTTGTTCGCAATCTGCAGCTGACGCCGGACTCGGCTCGGCCGTGGTGATGTGGTCGTTGATGGCACTTGCGATGATGGCGCCGACTGCTTTCCCGGCCCTTCGTACCTATTCCGATCTGACCCATACTGATGCTGCCGGCACATGGTCTTTTGCAGCTCTAGCTGGCGGTTATCTAACAGTCTGGCTGGGATTTTCAGTTTTGGCGGCCCTGGTACAAGTGCGGCTGGCAAGTGCTGGTCTTCTCAATCCCTTTGGCCAGGTGACTTCGGTTCTTTTCAATGGTGGCCTCTTGATCCTGGCGGGCGTTTATCAGTTCAGCCCGCTCAAGGAGGCGTGCCTTAAAGCCTGCCAAAGTCCGCTGACGTTTTTCATGGGCCATTGGAGACCAGGCGTATCAGGAGCCCTTTGGCTTGGCCTGAGGCTGGGGGCTGTCTGCCTTGGATGTTGCTGGGCCTTGATGCTGCTGGCGTTTGTCGCTGGCACGATGAACCTTGCCTTCATGGGTCTTGCGATGGTGCTGATGACGCTGGAGAAACTGCCGCAGATCGGTTCCTGGGTCAGCGTGCCGCTTGGTGTTTTTCTAATTCTGGCGGGACTGACTGTGGTCCTCCTGCCCCTCGTAACAACGCAATCAGTCTAGGGAGAAACTGATGTCCGGATGGGCCATTCGCGGTGAATTGATCTTGAACTGCAACTGCACGGTTTTCTGTCCGTGCGTGGTGTCGCTCGGAAAGCATCCGCCGACCGAGGGGTACTGTCAGACCTGGGGTGGTATTCGCATCGACGAAGGGCACTATCAGGGTGAAGATCTGTCCGGTCTGAACATCGGGCTGCTGATTGAAATTCCCGGACTGATGGCGCGTGGTAACTGGAAGGCCGCGGTTTTCATTGATGAACGCGCGAGTGATACGGCCTTTGAAGGTCTTGTAAAGATTTTCTCCGGCCAGGCCCGGGGGACGACCGGATTGTTCAAGGTGCTCGTGAGTGAGTTTCTCGGAGCAGAGCGCGCGCCGGTGTCTTACACAAATGAGGGCAAGACGCGCCGTTTGGTCGTGGGCAAGGCCATCAAAGGTGAAGTCGTGCCGGTGCCGGGTGCAAATCCTGATGAAGACATCGTTATTTCCAACACGGAATACTGGATGGGCCGGGATATCACTGTTGCCACGGCAACGCAGGGCCGCGTGCGGGCCTATGGTCGGGTTTGGGATTTCGACGGCCGCAGCGCTGAGATTTGCCAAATCGACTGGTCAGGTCCGGCTGCCGAACAGGCTGCATAAAGGAGATCGAAATGCAGGTCCCCGCGCTTTCAGTTTCCCGCCGTACCCGAAAGACGCCGTTTTCACGCCGCGTTCAGGCCGCCGGTGTCAAGGGATACACGGTCTATAACCATATGCTCTTGCCGACGGTGTTTGAGAGTGTGGAAGCGGACTATCGTCACCTGAAATCCAAAGTTCAGCTTTGGGATGTTTCATGCGAGCGGCAGGTGGAACTTTGGGGGCCTGACGCAGCACGTTTGGCTCAGATGCTGACGCCGCGCGATCTGTCCGGCATGACTGAAGAGCGGTGCTACTACACGCCGATGGTCGATGAAACCGGTGGCATGCTGAATGACCCGGTGACGACGAAACTTGCCGAAGACAAGTTTTGGGTGTCAGTGGCGGATAGCGATCTTCTGTTCTGGATAAAGGGCCTCGCTCATGCTTTCCGGCTGGAGGTCGATGTCGATGAACCGGATGTCGCTCCGCTTGCGATCCAGGGGCCGAAAGCCGAAGACCTGGTGGCGCGTGTCTTTGGAGAGCGGATCCGCTCCATTCGTTTCTTTCACTATGACTATGTCGAGTTTGAGGGCCAGAGGCTGGTTCTGGCCCGGTCAGGCTACTCAAAACAGGGGGGCTTTGAACTCTATGTTGAAGGGTTCGATCTCGGCGAACCTGTCTGGGACGCCTTGATGGAGGCCGGTGAAGACATGGATGTCCGTGCTGGTTGCCCGAACCTGATTGAGCGGATCGAAGGCCAGTTGCTGTCCTATGGCAATGACATGACCCGAAACAACACGCCCCATGAATGCGGGTTGGGGCGGTTCTGCCAGACAAAGGACGCAATCGGCTGCATCGGCAGGGATGCGCTGCTGCGGGTTGCCGTGGAAGGGCCCGTCCGACAAATCCGCAGCGTAGCCATTGACGGTGATCCAGTGCCGCCGTGCGATGAACTCTGGCCGATAATTGCAGGCGGCCGCCAGGTCGGCACGGTGAGCTCGGCAGCCTATTCCCCGGATTACCGGACCAATGTCGCGCTCGGCATGGTGCGCATGACGCATTGGGATGATGGAACCAAGGTACAGGTCGACACCCCGCACGGTATGAGAACCGCCACAGTCTGGGAAAAGCCGTTTATTCACCAGGAGCCCTGAGATGAAGGAGCACTACAACGCCTTCTCCAGGCAAGCAGCCAACTACGTGCCCTTGTCACCGCTTTCCTTTCTCGAAAGGACGGCGGCGATCTTCCCTGAGCGAACCGCCATCATTTACAACGAGCGCCGATACTCATGGTCCGAAGTCAAGGACCGTGTCTGCAGGGTCGCGGCCCAACTGGTCGCGTTGGGAATCAGGCCGGGAGACACGGTTTCCGTCATGGCAGCGAACACCCCGGAAATGTTCGAACTGCACTATGCCGTGCCTTTGACAGGTGCGGTGCTGAACACGATCAATACGAGGCTTGAACCCGAAACGGTCGCTTACATCCTGGATCACAGCGACGCGAAGCTGGTCTTTGTCGATACGGCTTTTTCTGATGTCGTCACAAAAGCATTCGAACTCAACGAAGCTATCGTTCCGGCCGTCAATATCGTTGACGCTTACGGCCCCGGCGGGGCTTGCATCGGGTCGTTGACCTATGACCAGCTGGTGCGGGAAGGTGATCCGAATTTTCGGTGGCAAGGGCCCAACGACGAATGGGACGCACTTGCCCTCAATTATACGTCGGGAACCTCAGGGCGACCCAAAGGTGTTGTCTATCATCATCGCGGCGCATACCTCATGTGCATGGGCACGCCCCAGGCGTGGGAATTGCCGCGCCATCCTGTCTATCTTTATTCTGTGCCGATGTTTCACTGCAACGGCTGGTGTCACGCCTGGACCATGACACTGATGGCCGGGACGATTGTCTGTATCCGCCAGATAACCGGCGAGGCGGTTTTCAGGCTGATTGCCGAACACCGGATCACGCATCTCGGCGGAGCGCCGATTGTGCTCTCCATGCTATTAAACACGCCAGAAGGTCAACGAAGGGCCATCAGCCACAAGGTCAAGGTCATGACCGCGGGTGCACCGCCTCCAGCATCTGTTCTTGCCGGCGTAAGGCAGTTGGGCCTGGAAGTGATGCAAGTCTATGGCCTGACAGAGACCTATGGACATGTTGCTCAATGTTTGTGGCGCGAGGAATGGGACGAATTGTCTGCGGACGTACAGGCTGAGCGGCAATCGTGGCAGGGTGTCGGTTTTCCGATGACGGAAGAGATTGACGTGATCAACCGCGACACCGGAGCGCCTGTTCCCTGGGATGGGGAAACGCAAGGCGAGATTGTCATCAGAAGCAACACGGTAATGAAAGGCTACTACAAGAACCCGGAGGCAACAGCCGATGGGTTTTCCGGTGGCCGGTTCAACTCCGGCGATGCTGCCATTCGCCACCAAAACGGCTATATCCAGATCCGGGACAGGTTGAAGGATGTGATAATCTCAGGCGGAGAGAATATTTCCTCCGTCGAAGTCGAGGGCGTGTTGCACAGGCATCCGGACGTGGTGCTGGCCGCCGTCGTTGCCTTGCCCGATGAAACCTGGGGCGAGGTTCCTTGCGCCTTTGTCGAGCTGAGGGATGGCAGCGCGGAAACGGAGGAAAGCCTGATTGCCTTTTGCCGTGAGAACATGGCCGGCTTCAAGCGACCCAAGAAGATTGTCTTCACCGAGCTGCCCAAGACCGCGACCGGTAAGATCCAGAAATTTGTCCTGCGCAAGCAGGCCAGGTTAATTGCCGAAACAACAGTTTAACAGGACCAGATGAAATGACGTTCAAAGCCCTAATTGTCGACAAGGATGAAGACGGCAAGACCAATGCCTCCGTTCAGGAAATTGATCTGACACAATTGCCTGCTGGCGATGTGACCGTTGCGGTGGATTATTCGACCCTGAACTATAAGGACGGTTTGTGCGTGGGACCGGGCGGCGGACTGGTCAGAAACTACCCGCATGTTCCGGGCATTGATTTCGCAGGCACGGTCGAGGAGTCCAACGACGATTGGTACAAGCCGGGCGACAAGGTTGTGCTGACCGGTTGGCGCGTCGGCGAAGCGTGGTGGGGCGGATACGCGCAAAAGGCCTGCGTGAAGGGCGAATGGCTGGTGCCTTTACCGGAAGGTTTGAGCACCCGGAATGCCATGGCGATCGGAACAGCCGGTTTCACCGCCATGCTGGCGGTGATGGCATTGGAAGAGCATGGCCTGAAGCCTGAAAACGGTCCTGTTCTGGTGACGGGAGCCGCAGGTGGTGTTGGATCTGTCGCGACGGCCATTTTGGCCAATCTCGGCTACGAAGTCGCCGCTGTTACAGGGCGCGAAAGCACCTGGGACTATCTGAAATCGCTCGGTGCCAGCCGCATTGTGCCTCGAGACGATGTCGCTGAGACCGTCAAACGTCCTCTGGAATCGGAAACCTGGGCCGGCTGCATCGATGCGGTTGGCGGTTCGATGCTTGCAAGGGTTCTGGGTCAGATGAAATACGGTGCGTCCGTTGCTGCGGTTGGTCTGGCCGGTGGTGCTGCATTGCCGGCAACCGTCGTTCCCTTCCTGCTCCGCGGTGTCAATCTTCTAGGCATCGACAGCGTGATGAAGCCCTATGACGCACGTCTGAAGGCCTGGGAGAGGCTGGCCAAGGACCTGCCCATGGATAAGCTCGAGGCAATGATCCAGCCCGCGACACTGGAGGATTTACCCAAATTGGGAGCCCATATTCTCAAGGGGCAGGTGAAGGGTCGTGTTGTGGTCGATGTGAACGCCTGACACGGTATCAGGGCGGTCAGACTGCTGGCCGCCCGTAATGCTCTTTCAGAAAATCGATCATCACCCTGACTTTCTGTGGCAGATAAGATCTGCTCGGGTAAACGAGCCAGGCGGCTGTTTCAAAGGATGCAGCGGCGCAGGCATAGTCCGGAAAAAGGTCAATCAGGGTGCCTTTTTGCAGGTCCCGGCTGATCAGCATGATCGGCATGAGGGCGATGCCCATGCCGAGACGTGCCGCCGACCTGATCGACAAGGCGTTAGATATGACGGTCGCGCCACCGATCGGGACGGCGAAGGCCTCCACACCGTCTTGCTCCCGAAATTGCCAATAGGTTCGAAAGCCCGGAATGGCGAACCGGATACACTCCCGCTCCGACAGGTCGTTCGGGTGATGGACTGGGCCCGTTCTTTCGATGTACTCCGGCGAAGCAACTGCCCGGTAACGCGTTGTCATCAGTTTGCTGACAATCCAGTCTCCTTTCGGCATGGAACCGAACCGGACGGCAAGGTCAATTCCATCTGCCCTTAGATCGAGGTTTGCGTCCGAGGCCAGAAGCTCAATGTCAATTTCCGGATACCTGTCCTTGAATTCGGGAAGCACAGGGAGCAAGCATTCCTGAGCAAAGGAAATGCTGACTGTCATGCGCAAGGTTCCCCGCGGAGAAACAGCCGTTGTTCGGGCTTCGTCTCCGGCTGCTTCAAGCTCTTCCAACAGCGGAGCAATGCGGTTCAGATAGAGTTCCCCTTCGCTTGTTGGTGCAAGACTGCGGGTGCTTCGCTGGAACATCCGAAATCCGACATCCTGCTCCAGCTGCGCGATGACGCGCGACACGCTTGAAGCGTCGAGATCCAGAAGTCTGGCAACGGCAGCAAAGCTGCCAAGGTCGCGTACGAGGAGTGCTGTCTTGAGTGTTGAAAGTTCCATTCGTGCAGTTTACGCACGACTTCGATGCGTTTCGACGTATTTTTTGAACTGGCGCATGAAATTAAATCCGACTTGCCATTCACCAAGGAGGTCAGTTCATGACACAGTTGCTTCGCATCAATTCAAGTTCCCGCCGGGAAGGGTCGCATTCTGCAGCCGTGGCAGATGCCTTTGAAGCTGAATTCAGAGCGCAGCATCCGGGATGCAGCGTCATTACCCGAAATGTTTCTGACGGTTCTATTCCGTTCATCGCCCAGAAAACCATTGAAGGATTCTATGCCCCACAGGATGGTCTTCCTCTTGAACTGCAAGCTGCAACGGCCTTGTCGGACAGCCTGATCGCAGAAATTCAGGCATCAGATACGCTTTTGCTTGCGGTCCCGATCTACAATTTCTCAATTCCAGCCGCTCTCAAGGCCTGGGTCGATCAGATTTCGCGCATCGGTCATACATTTTCCATTGGAGAAGGCGGTTTCAAGGGGTTGGTCAAAACGCGTCGCGCGGTTGTTGTCTGTACCTATGGTGCTGAAGGATACCTGGCGGGCGAGCCTTTTTCCGCGGCAAACTTCGTGCAGCCATATCTGGAGTTCCTGTTGAACTTCCTTGGCATAGAAAATGTTGAATTCGTTCATGTGCAGGGTACGGCAATTGCGGCAGCCGACGCATTTGCCGACAGGCTGGAAGCGGCCAAGGTCGAAGCGAAACGCGCTGTATAGGTCTTGAGAAGAGACTTCGAACCGGGACTTAGATTATCCAGCTTTTGAAGATCAGAACACTTGACGCCCGTTGCGCCAGGCTAGTGCGACGGGTGCGGGCTTTTTAGGGCGTCGGGAAACGCCCGTTTCCGGTTGCATTTCCGCGGATCCTCCCATATAAGCGCCCGGTCCAGAGTCGTCCGGCTCGTCGTGGACTGGTTTTCTGCATTCTCTTGCAGGCCTCCATCGACAACCAAGGGCATGCCGTGTCGGCTCTGAATGCACCAAGAAAGAAGCGTCCGTTTGAGCGGACGCACCAAGGAAAGGATGCAAAATGCCCAAGCTGAAGACAAAGTCAGGCGCCAAAAAGCGCTTTAAAGTGACTGCGACCGGCAAGGTGAAAACCGCGCAGGCCGGCAAGCGCCATGGCATGATCAAGCGCACGAACAAGTTCATCCGTAACGCCCGTGGCACCACCACGTTGAGCGATCAGGATGCACGGATCGTGAAGCAGTTCCTGCCCTACGCATAACGCCAGCCCCGAAGGAGATCACCTAAATGTCACGCGTCAAACGGGGCGTAACCGCCCACGCTCGTCATAAAAAAGTTCTGAAGGCCGCCAAAGGTTATTACGGCCGTCGCAAGAGCACCATCCGTGTTGCCAAGCAGGCCGTCGAGAAGGCTGGCCAGTACGCTTATCGCGACCGCAAGGCCAAAAAACGGAATTTCCGTTCGCTCTGGATCCAGCGCATCAATGCGGCAACCCGTCAGCACGGCCTGACCTATGGCCGGTTTATCGACGGTCTGAACAAGGCTGGTGTTGAAGTTGACCGCAAGATTCTGTCCGATCTCGCGATCAATCAGCCCGATGCCTTCAAGGTTCTGGTTGACAGGGCGCAGGGCGCTCTGACCGCTTGATCCAGGCAGTCACGAACAAGATTTCTCTAAAGCGCGGCCTTATCGGGCCGCGCTTTTTATTTAGTTTGCGTGACCACGCTGTTCCGGCCCAGTTAGGCTAGACACTCTCCGGAAAAGAAGCGATGAAGGCCGGATGTCGCATACAATTGTCTTTGACAGCGAGTTCCTGACAGCCCCCGGCGCAAAGGGCCGCATGTGGTGTGGGCCTTTGGACCCCGACCCGTGTGTCGCCCAAATTGGTGCCGTGAAACTGTCTCTTGAGCCGGGCTTCCGTGTGCTTGAGACAGAGCGAGTATTTATCAAAACCGCGGACCGGTATGGAAAGCCGACTGTTGCCGATCCGTTCTTCACAGAATTGACGGGTATCACCCAGGCTCAGATCGATGCCGAAGGAGTAAGACCTGAAGATGCGCATCTGAGCCTGGCCCGAATTGCGGGCGATGCAACGCTGTGGTCCTGGGGCAAGGACGAAATGTTTCTGATGGCGGTTAGCTGCTACGTCGCAGGCGTAGCACCGCCAATTCCGGCCCACCGGTTTGGGAACGCGGCAAGTCTTTTAAACAAGGCGGGTATGCCCTTGGATGATATCGGCAGGACGACGAGCGGAGAACTTGCACAGTACTTCGGTTTGCCAATCCCGCCCGGACGTCATCATGATGCGCTCGATGACGCAATGTCGATCACGGTCTGCCTACAGCATCTTCTAAGAACGGGGCGCCTGGACGCTTCCGACTTTGAGTTGCCAAGTCCCAAAGCCGGGGTCATGGCTCACGCCTGATCAAATCAGGACAGATTCAGAAAACGGGACGGGATTTGCCGGTTTTGCAAAGGCAAGTTCTATTTCTTGTTGCGCGCAATATCCCCGTTTTCCCCGCGCAATGTCCAGTCGCGCACACTTTCGTTAACTTTTGTGACCCTATTTTGGCGGTTTTCCGCGGACAAAAGGTTAACGCCTTCCTATATTGGCATGGTGATTGCGAGGTCTCAGACAGGAAGGCACTGGCTGTGCCAATTTGAAACAAAGAGGCGTTGATACGTGCGAGTGAACCCGGTTGCATCGGCAGGACGTGCCAATGTGAGGCGCAAACGTCCCTCAATGGGAGAGACGGAAAGCGAGCGCCAGGGCAAGAGCTTTGCCTCATATCTGCCGGAGCCGCCCAAGCCGGATCTTGAGCGTGATCATGACGTTTTCAATGGACGCTATTACCCGAATTCAGTCTTTCTGGCCCATCTGATCGCAACACGCGATTACGACATCCAGACCCGTCAGGCCCGCCCTGCTGAAACTCTGTCAGGAGCGAACAGCTATCGCGCTATGGCAGCATTGCCACGTCAGCGTGGGGCTGGACACCTGCTCAAGACAGAGCGCTGATCTTTTCGAAATTTTGAATTCCAGAAGTACCACTGGATAGCCTCGGCCCGGAGCTTCGCTCCGGGTTCTTTTTTGGTTCTCCGGTTCTCGCCCAAGAACCGGACGAGTTTCGGATCCGTTACCCAGGCTGACCGCTTCTGTTGTTGCCGCAGCACTGCCAACCGATTTGTGACGCGCGTCACATTTTTCTGTTGCAAGCTACGCTAGGTTTAAAGACAGATCCGGAATCCCCGGACCTCCGAAAGACTGGCCACGGACTGGCCCACCACGGAGCACAAGATGCAAGTAAGACCCGTTTCAGCTATTCACGCCTTGCGAATTCGCCAAAAACCCTCCGCAGAATTCGTGCCCAATTCAGACCTGTTTACAGTGTCTGAAGGAACGTTCTCCGATATTGATCTGATGCCGGCTCACCTGGCCGCAGAAGAGTTGCAGCGTGACCTTCACGCTGGGTCGCATGCAGAATATGCAACCCAGCTTCTGGCGGGTCGTGACATGTCCGTTGAGAGCGAAATGGAGCGTCAGCTGCATTTGGCGCAATACGCAACGGCTACTGAAGACAGCGAATCCCACTCTTTCACGATCTCATTGTCAGCCTGAATGAGTTCTGGCGACGGTTGATCAGGCCTCGATCCTCAGAAAGCCGGCCAGCCCGGTTTTCTGGTGCTCGATGACGTGACAATGGAACGCCCAGTCACCGGGATTATCTGCCACAAGAGCCACTTCCATCGTTTCATCCTTCAAAAGCAAAGCCGTATCGGTCACGAGTGGCGGAAGGTTGCGTTTGTTTGAACGCAGCAGTTTAAAGGACACTCCGTGGAGGTGGATCGGATGAGCGTTCGGAGATTCGTTTCTGAGGCGCATCACATAGGACCTGCCAAGCTTCATCGTCGCCAAGGGATCGAACGGTCCAGGTGTGTCTCCTGGCCAGGCCATCCGGTTGATTGACCAGAATGTATAGCCAAGTGAGCCACAGATGCTGGCTTGCGGGGCATCTCCCTCCGGCGACCAGCCAAAGACGAAATCGATCACTTCAGCATTGGCGAGATCCGGCTCGGGCACCGGATTGAGCGGAAGCGGCTTCAATTCCTTCAGATCACGCCGGACGCTTTGACCGCTTGCTCTGAATGTTGCCAGAAGACGGTCGCCGCTGGCTCGGCGCAGAAAGAGTTTTACCGTTTCCTCCTCCCGGTCCGGCACCCTCAAAGCAATATCCGCGCGTTGACCTGGCGACAGAACCAGGTCTTTCGCCGGCATGGCTTTGGGCAAGGGATGAGAATCGAGCGCGATGACCCTGGCCTGACCGCCTTCAAGCTCGTAGGTGCCGACGCGGGTCAGGTCCGTGATGGCCAGTCTCAGGCGGACAAGGCTTCCTGCCTGAAGATCGCATACCGGTTCCTTTTGCCAATTGACGGTCGACACCGTTCCGAGCGTGCCGCCGCGCGCAGCATTACGGGGTTTTGTGAAGGCTATGAACTGACCGTCACCGCCGAGGCGAAAATCCCGGATGTTCAACGGCAGGTCTTGGTCGAAGCCAATTTCTTCCGGTTCTTCGACCACCATGAGTCCGGTCAGGCCACGTGCAATCTGTTCAAGCGTGTTGCAATGCGGGTGATACCAGAAGGTCCCTGCATCCGGCGGTGTGAACTCGTACCGGAAGGACTGACCTGTTTCGATCGGATACTGGGTCAGATAAGGCACGCCGTCCATCCGATTGGGAATTCTTAGTCCGTGCCAATGAACGACGGTCGGCTCATCCAGGGCGTTGATGACATTGATTGCCACCTTTTGCCCCTGCCTCACGCGCAGCACCGGCGGCGGCGCATCAGGAAGGAAGCTCATCATGTCGCGCGTTAGCGTCCCGGGCAAAATGGAATGATCGCGATTGGACAGTTTCAGAAAATGCTCTGCGGGTTCCGTAGCCGCAAAGCCTTTAGCCGCAAGGCCCCCTGCGGCAAAAGCTGAAACTGCGCCCGCGCTGCCCAGCAGCAATTCTCGCCTCGATACTGAAGGCATGCCAGTCCTCTTGATTTGAAGGCGCGTCCGGACGCAATCAACACGCAGGCGTACTCTATCGCAAGGACAAAGTGAGGGTGCCCGGAAGCGCCGGGCAATTCGTCAATAGCCTGCCGCGTGACCGTCTTTGCGTGGGTCAGATCCGGCCGTCAACAACCCTCGCGCCTTGTCGATCATGATGGCCTGACTGCCGCCAATGGCTCCCTTTGCCGGCACCACCTGATGACCAAGAGTTCTGAGACCATCCAGTGTTGATGGCGGGATCAGCTTCTCTGCCTGAAGTTCGTGCGTATCCAGATCCATGAACATGCGTGGGAAATCGATCGCAGCCTGTACGTCCATTCCATAGTCGATGATGTTGGTCAAAAGGTGGGCATGTCCGCAGGCCTGGTACTGGCCACCCATCACACCGAAGGATAGCCATGGATTACCGTCTTTGAGCACCATTGCCGGAATGATCGTGTGGAGCGGCCGCTTGCCGCCGTCGATGGAATTTGCGTGACCTGCCTGCGCCTTGAACGCACGGCCACGGCAATGCAGAAGCACGCCGCTGTCCTGTGCAACGATCCCCGAGCCGAAATCCGAAAACAGGGAGTTGATAAAGGAAACAGCCAGTCCATCCTTGTCGACAACGGACAGATAAACTGTATCGGTCTGCGGGTTCAGTGACGATTGGGGCACAGAGGCCATGCGCTTGCTGACTGACACTTCGCTGGCAAGCCGGTCGAGATAATCCGATGCAATCAATCCGGAATGGCAAACGTCCATATAGCCGGGATCAGTGACAAACCTGTCGCGGACTGCGTAGGCAAGCCGTGTTGCTTCCATTTGCAGGTGGAACCTTTCCGGCCCCATCGGATCCAGGTTTTCTAAGTCGAATTTTTCCAAGATCCCAAGCATCACCAGGGCAATAATGCCTTGGCCGTTGGGTGGCAGTTCCGCAACTGTATGCCCCTTATAGTCTCTCAGAACGGGAGAGACTGCTGTCGTATGACAAGCAGCAAGGTCGTCCTCCGTCATCAAGCCGCCACGGCTTTGCAGGGCGTCGACGATATCGCTCGCGATTGGGCCGGAATAAAACGCATCTGCGCCACCTTCGGCGATGGCTTCCAGTGTTGCAGCAAGATGCGGGTATTTGAGGATCGTCCCAATGGCAGGAGCGTTGCCGTCAATGAGGTACCGCGCTGCCGACACCGGATCCGAGGCCAACTTATCAACGTTGTTGGCCCAGTCGTTGGCGACACGTGGCGCAATGGGAAATCCGTCGCGTGCATACTGAATGGCGCGCTTGAACAGCTTGCCAAATTCGGTGGAACCGTGCGCCTTGTGCAACGTTTCCCAGGCGCGAACGGCACCTGGAACCGTGACCGCGTGGGCCGAGGTGTCCGTGATGTCTTCAACACCCAGTTCGGCCAGTTTTTCAGGTGTTGCCGCGCGCGGTGCCGCGCCCGAGCCATTGAAGCCGGTGAGCCGTCCATCGGGTTCGGTAACGATTGCGAAGCAGTCTCCGCCAATACCCGTCATATGCGGTTCGACGACGCACTGCACGGCCACAGCAGCGATAGCTGCATCCACCGCGTTGCCCCCATCCTGCAGGATTTCAAGCGCAGCGCTTGTTGCCAGAGGATGCGATGTTGCCGCAGCTGCTTCGCGCGCAAAAACCGGTGACCGGCCCGGCGCCTGAAAATCACGCTTCACTGAAAATCTCCTGCCCGAAACGTCTATTTATTCCGAATTGCCGCAACTGTTTCCCGACTTTCCCACCTATTCGGCACCGGTTCGATTTGCTAGCAAATCCAAATCGCGGGCTGCACCTTAAGGAGAAGCGGTTGATTGCGCAAACCCACAGCAGCGGGTTTCGTCAATGCAGTGGCGCAAGCAAGGTAAGGTGCCAACCGGCCAACAGACCAGACAGGCGGTAAACAATGACTCTTGGAATGACACTTTCAACGGCAGAGGCAATCACTTCCGCCGCATTGGAAAAAGCAGTTGAGCTCAATCTCAAGCCCCTTACCGTCGCGGTCCTGGACGCTGGCGGTCATGCGGTTCTGGTGAAACGCCAGGACGGCTCATCCATCATGCGCCCCCAGATCGCAACCGGAAAAGCCATTGGAGCATTGGCTGTCGGGACCGGTACACGTTGGTTAAACGCAAACGCGGAGTCGCGGCCCCATTTCGTCAATGCGTTGAACGGCGTTTCCGGCGGGGCGATTGTGCCTGTTCCCGGTGGTGTTCTGATCAAAGGCGATGATGGAGAGACCCTTGGCGCGGTCGGGATTACCGGCGACACGTCTGACAATGACGAAGCTTGCGCAGTTGCCGGTATTGCTGCTGCCGGTCTTGTTGCGGACTGCGGCTGACCCGGTTCAACGGGCTGGGACGTCTTTTCGGAATATGGCCAGTTTTCCGCTGGCCGTTTCCACCTGATCAACCTGCTCCCAGCGCCTGTTCTTTAGAATGGTCATTGCCGATCCCGTCGTTGCATGGATCCGATCAAATCCAAGTTGCGCCGCCTCGTTTTCGGCAGCTGCAACCAGTGCGGTCCCGATGCCATTTCGGCGCAGATCTTCTGGCACAAGCAATGCCGTCAGCCAGGCGCCGGGGTAGAGGTTGGATCCAGGAGAGGTCGATCTGAGCGATACCGTTCCAACAGGTGTCGAGGCTCGGTCCACCGCCACCAGGCATTGCGGCAAGGTGTCAGGTGCTTCCAGGCAGGCCTTCAGGTCTTGTCTCGCGTCGCCCGTGCCGCCTGGTCCATACCAGTGCGGCCAACCAGCTTGATACCAGTCGGAAATCTGATCATGCGGTTGCGGAAGGTCAGACAGATGCAGAATTCCGGCGAGCGCGGGTGCCGTCAAAGATCAGGGCTTGTCGGAAAGCTTGTTGATCTTTTTCTGCATTTCCTCAAGCTGACGCTTCATATCATCGAGATCCGCCGTTTCTGCTTTCTCGGTTTTGGTAGCACCGGCAGCTGCCTGCGCTTCCGGTGAGGCTCCAGCCTCGCCCGTCGGGAACGGCATGAACATTTTCATCGCCCGTTCGAACATTTCCGTGTTGCGTTTGACCTGGTCCTCGATCGCGTCGAAGGCTGTGGCTCCAAAAGCATCGCTCATCTGAGACCGCAGTTTTTCCTGTTCCTTGGTCAAGGATGTCATCGAATATTCAAGAAAACTCGGCACGAGACCCTGCATGCTGTCGCCGTAAAAGCGGATCAGCTGTCTGAGGAACGTCACGGGAAGCAGGTTCTGGCCCTTGCCTTCCTGTTCGAAGATAATCTGGGTCAGTACAGACCGCGTGATATCTTCACCGCTCTTTGCGTCATAGACGACAAAGTCCTCTTCCCCCTTCACCATCACCGCCAGATCCTCAAGGGTGACATAGGTGCTGGTGCCCGTGTTATAGAGCCGCCGGTTGGCGTATTTCTTGATGATTGTTGGCTCGCTGGTTTTGGCCATCCGTCACTTCCGCCTATCTGCCTTACGGCTGGAACGGGATTTACTCCCGCCTCGTTTCGCATTTGATGGCGCCGTCTTCGCAGACGCGTCATCTCCTCCAACTAAGAGACTAAGCCAATCGTAGCGGATCGTGCCACTCTTTTTATGTGCGCCGACGAAAGGATAATGCCGCAAATGCGAAATCAGGCCGCGCATACGGAGAGTCACGGTTGACACGCATGCCGGTGCAGTTTCTAGTCGCCTGATCGATAAGGAACAAAGGTGCCCTAACGGTACCAGCATTCTATGGCCGTCCGGCCTCAAGTCCTGGAGAGTATGATGAGCGCTTCCACCGATGTTGTCATTGTTAGCGCGACCCGCACCCCTGTCGGGTCGTTCAACGGTGCTTTTGCCAATGTGCCGGCACATGATCTTGGTACCATTGTTATGAAAGCAGCGATGGAACAGGCCGGCGTCGACGGCGCTGACATCGACGAGGTGGTTTTCGGTCAGGTGTTGACAGCGGCTCAAGGCCAGAACCCTGCGCGTCAGGCAGCGATCAACGCAGGTATCGCCGACAGTTCGACCGCCTGGACCCTCAATCAGGTTTGCGGTTCCGGCCTGCGGACGGTCGCCATTGCGGCACAGCAGATCCAGACAGGCGACGCATCCATCATGATGGCAGGTGGTCAGGAAAACATGTCCTTGTCTCCGCATGCGGCACATATGCGCAACGGTTACAAGATGGGCGACTACAAGATGATCGATACAATGATCAAGGACGGCTTGTGGGACGCTTTCAATGGTTACCACATGGGTCAAACCGCCGAGAACGTTGCCGAGAAGTGGCAGATCAACCGCGAACAGCAGGATGAATTTGCGGTCGCTTCCCAGAACAAGGCGGAAGCAGCTCAAAAGGCCGGAAAATTCAAGGACGAGATCACACCGGTCACCGTTAAGGAGCGCAGGTCAGAGCGTGTCGTTGAGGATGACGAATATATCCGGCATGGAGCGACCCTTGAAAGCGTTGCAAAGCTTCGTCCTGCCTTTAGCAAGGAAGGGTCTGTGACAGCCGCCAATGCCTCCGGAATCAATGATGGTGCGGCCGCGCTTCTGGTGATGAGTGCAGCAGAAGCCGAAAAGCGTGGCCTGACACCTTTGGTGCGGATTGCGTCCTGGGCAACAGCAGGCGTTGATCCGGCGATCATGGGATCCGGTCCGATCCCCTCGTCGCGCAAGGCTCTGGAAAAGGCAGGCTGGAGTGCAGCTGATCTCGATCTGGTCGAGGCCAACGAGGCCTTCGCAGCTCAGGCATGTGCCGTCAACAAGGACATGGGCTGGAACCCGGACATCGTCAATGTCAACGGTGGCGCAATTGCGATCGGTCACCCGATTGGCGCATCCGGCGCTCGCATCCTGTGTACGTTGATCCACGAAATGAACCGTCGCGACGCCAAAAAGGGCCTTGCAACGCTGTGTATCGGCGGCGGAATGGGCGTTGCCATGTGTCTGGAGCGCTAAGCGCTCAAATGATTTGGATCATGGCCGGCTCAGTCCGGCCATGGCTTAAAAAACTGAGACTTCAAAAACCTCGAGGCCCTAAGGGTCCGAAACCGGAATTCAGGAGGAAGGGGAATGAGCAAGGTCGCATTGGTCACTGGTGGAACGCGTGGCATCGGCGAATCCATTTCGCGTGGTCTTAAGGACGCAGGCTATACGGTGGCGGCCACTTATGCCGGCAATACCGAAAAGGCCGAAGCCTTCAAGGCAGAAACCGGTATTCACGTCTTCAAATGGGACGTCTCCGATCCTGACGCCTGCGCTGCGGGCATTGCAAAGGTTGAAGAGGAGCTGGGACCGGTCGAGGTTTTGGTCAACAATGCGGGCATCACCCGCGACGGCATGTTCCACAAGATGGACTTCGATCAGTGGCGGGCAGTGCTCTCCACCAATCTGGACTCCATGTTCACGATGACCAAGCCGGTGATCAACGGCATGCGCGGACGCGGGTCGGGGCGCATCATCAACATTTCGTCCATCAACGGCCAGAAGGGCCAGATGGGCCAGACCAACTATTCCGCAGCAAAGGCGGGGGTGATCGGCTTCACCAAGGCGCTTGCGCAGGAAAATGCCTTCAAAGGCATCACTGTCAACTGTGTCTGCCCGGGTTACATCAACACCGATATGGTCGCCGCAATGCCGGAAAAGGTTCTTGAAAGCATCGTCGCCGGTATCCCGGTCGGGCGTCTTGGCCATCCGGAGGAAATCGCACAGACCGTTGTCTATCTGGCGTCGGATTCCGCGGCATTCATGACAGGTGCCGTCATGACCATCAATGGTGGCCAGTATATCGCCAACGGCTGATCAATCTGCCAATCAGAGTTCTAAGAAGGCGCCATTGGCGCCTTTTTTATTGTTTCGGGGGTCACCCGGAAGAAGGAGTGGTAAGGATCATCTTGACGCGATGGTCTATGTCCTTGCGCATGGCGTCCGCTGTCCAGCCTGCGCGGCCCCGGAACATGTATCCCTGCCGAATGTCATACAGGAAACGCGCGCGCTCCAGGGACGGGAAATCCGGCGGCAACACGCCTTTTTCCTTTTCCAGGTCAAAGCGGGCTGCCAATCGTTTGTCCGTGTCGTCAATAGCTTTTTCAACTCGTTCTGAAACGCCCTCGACTTCACCAATGCTGGCTGAAACGCTTGATGCCAGAAAACAGCCTTTTGCGCCGCTTTCATGCGCGGTGGCGTAGATGATCACCTGTTCCAGGAACCCCTTGACGGCCCGCTCTATGTCCGGCTCGGCCTCAAAGGCAACAACCGGTGCGCAGCCATCGACATCGCCGTAAAGGTCAATGGTCTTCAGAAAAAGTTCCCGTTTGTCGCCAAAGGCGGCATACATGCTTGGTCCGCTGATCCCCATCGCACCTGTCAGGTCTTTCAGCGAAGCGCCGTCATAGCCCTTTGCCCAGAACACATTCATCGCCGCCATTAGCGCCTCGCGACTGTCAAAGGTGCGCGGGCGACCCATTTTTTTTGTATCGTTCAATATATAATCCTTGACTTGCGTATATTTTGTATATTTATGTATCGATCATTATATATCTCAAGGAGCACCCGATGGCAAATCCAAAGCCTCTTGTAGGGGATACTTTCCCGCAAATCACGGTACCCAGACTGGGTGGCGGTGAGTTGACACTCGGCAAGCCCGGAACCGGCCGTGGTTGGCAACTGGTTGTGGTCTACCGCGGCAAGCACTGTCCTATCTGTACCCGCTATTTATCTGAGCTTAACGCCATTCTTCCCGACCTGAACAAGATCGGAGTAGATGTCGTTGCCGTTTCTGCAGACCCTGAAAACCGCGCGCAGGCCCAGATCGCCGAAGCCGGAGCTGATTTTCCTGTTGGCATCGAATTGACCGTCGACCAGATGCGCCAGCTCGGACTTTACGTTTCTGACCCTCGTTCTGCGGAAGAAACCGACCGGCCTTTTGCTGAGCCCGGGCTCTTTGTGATCAATGATGCAGGCAAGCTGCAGGTCACTGATATTTCCAATGCACCATTTGCCAGGCCTGCCCTTTCCTCACTGTTGATGGGGCTGAATTTCATCAAAAACCCGGAAAACAACTACCCGATCCGAGGAACACATCATGTCCAGAACTGACGACCAGGCAACGGCAGTGAGAGCGGTGATTGAGCGGCTGATCGAAAATGTTTCGGCGAACACGGCTTCGATCCTAAATGAAACCTATCATGACGACATGACCGTCATCATGCTGAGCCCGGAAGATAAAGCCATTGTCCTGGACAAGCAGCAAATGACCGAAACCGTCACGACGACGCTTGAACAGAACAACGGTGCAATAGGAACCTGGGCCAAGTTTCATCATGTCTCCGTCAATGGTGACACGGCACATGTTCTGCTTTCCAGGCGCAACGAACTGACCGGGCCAGATCAGCAGATCACGCTCGGTATTGATTTGGTCAATCAGGACGACCGCTGGCAAATCACGCGCGAAGTGATTGTTACAAGGCCTGTTTCCTAGGCCAACAGGTTCGAAGGGGCCCGGCTGCTCACGGGTCGGGCATCTGCATTTCAAGAAAATCAGGACTAATCAGATGAGTTTCAAATCGAGAACTATAGGCTTTTCGATTGCTTTAGTGCTCTCCGTTGCACCATTAGCCGTGTCGGCGGATCAGGAGGGCGCAATCGCAGCGCTGAAAGGCCTCAATGATCGTTTTAACGAAGCTGCCTCCAACCACGATGCAGCCGGTATCCTGTCGCTCTACGCGGACGACACAGTCTGGATTGCGCCCGGAAAACCTGCAGTCAAAGGATTGGAAGAACCCAGGAAGCTGTTCGAGTTCGTTACGTCGAACAAGGGTGACGTCAGTCATTCGATCGATACGCTTTTTGTGTCTGACGATGGAACGCTTGCGGTAATGATCGGATCGGTCGATGCCAAGATTGAAAGCGCCGGCATGGATGCGACGGGCACTTTCCTCTATGTCCTGCGACCCGGCGACCAAGGCTGGGAAGTGGCCGCTGACATGTGGCATCAGCATGAGGAACAGCGTTGAAAGTCCGGTCCATGGCTCGTTGACCGGTAGCAGATGAACGCCCTAATGACGAAAAAGGCGCTTTTATCGCGCCTTTTTCTTTGCCGCAGTTATTGATGCGGCGTCACTTTGCGTCCGGTGAAAAAATTCAAGAAACGGTTGCCCGACGATCTTTCTGGCCGATCCAGGTCGCGAATTTCGGAAACGTCCATGTCGAACGCGGCAATCATGTCCACCTGGCCATCCAGCAAGGTGATTTCCTGGCGTGTGGTTCGCAACGACAAACGGCCAACCAACTGCACGGGTTGATAGATTTCTTCGGCATTCAAGCCTTCCTCAATCTGATAGCGGATCATCTGATTGGGGTCGGGTGCAGGCATGTGGCTGCACATGCCGGCTTCCGGAACAAGATAGCCTCCGGTGACCGTTTTGGTTCCAGGTGCGAAAACCGGAATGGCATAGCCGGAAATGACAACCTCCTTGCCATCAAGATCAGGATTGCCGGCAAGAGCCGCCTTTGCACGCTTTTTTCCGATCTCGTGGCGTTGCGACAATAACCGGTCCGTGTGTACCCCGGATGCGGCAAGTTTGGCTTCCTCGCGCTGAAGTCTTTCTCTCGTCTGTGCAGCAGAATTTGCGGAAAGGGTCGTTTGTTCAAGCTCGCTGCGCAGCCGCAGTACAGTCCCAAGAGATCGAAGTTCCGCAATGCTCAAGGCCGCGAAGGGGTCTTCAAAGATGGTTGAGCCGGGGTCGGGCAGATCTGTCCAATTGACGGCAACCTTTGCCGCTGCCGCCGGGAAGGACAATAGCAAAAGGCACAAGATCAAAAACAGACGCATGTGCGGTTACCTGTGCGGTTGATCTCAGAATCACTTCCCAAGCGATAGCAGATGAGTGCATCCCAAGCACCTCAATTTGCTGCGAAGCCCACTCATTCATTGCAATCTGACTTTAGGAGTTCACATCAATCGGGGATGCCATTACTGCGGCTGTTTAGTCCGTGATAGCCACTGCCTATTTTTGAATCATTCAGTTTGAACTCTTAGTTTTGTTTCATTCCAAATCTATTTTTCTCAATACAATTATCGTAATTCTTGCCCTTGCTTATACTGATCTCGGGAACAAACGCGCGTTCGTGGTAACTCCATTCCCAGGCAGCCCCTTGGGAATAGAGAAAGAAATGGCCGCTGCTTAAACGCTTTGGCGAAGTCAGAAATGTGAATGCCCTCTTGGAAAAGATGAATTTTCGCGACCCGGGCGAAAAAAAACAAAACTGTGACATTCTAGTTGCAATTTCTGCCTGCCCGATCACGAGTTGTGGATAAAAGAACCAGCTGTAAGCAGTCAGCAAAACTAATGAGACACCACCACCCAAGCACATCTGGCGCAAAAACCTAAACGAAGCCCGACGTTTCCAAGCCCACCACCACCAAAGGCCAACAAGCAACAAGCCACACAGTCCAACAGCCGAGTGTAAGGCCAATGCATGCTCATAATTTTGTGTCGACCAAGAGAGAGATACAAATCCAAGAAATACGAAACAGGCGGATATCCAAAAAGCTACAGCAAGTTTTCCCCACCAACGCAATGTCCATTTATCTTTGGCAAGCGTCCTTTTTTTCTTGCTAAACATCAAAAAGACATTTGATACGCCGATAAATGCACTTGTGCAGCCAAATCCTAAAGTGACTGACAGGAAACAAATTAGACAGAATAGACGGGTCCCTGAATACCTTGGACTCAGCTGCCCAAGTACTAGAAACCCACACAAAAGTGCGATGCACAGTATCAAACTTGTTTTCCAGCGGAAAAAATGTACTGGGATCAATAAGAGCCAAGGCAATAGGCAGATAGCTATTAAATAAATAATGGAATCATACTCACAACTATGATGGTCAACTTATACTCTGCAAGTATATTTTCGAATATCGAAGATTATTTGCAATGTGAGTGCATTTTTTCATTGTTGTGGGACGATAGTGTCGTGACCAAGTCCGGTGCCAATCAATTCACCACATTTGACAAGCTTTCTTTATTCGGGTGGAGAGCCTTGACCACATCGGTTCCTAGACCCTATGTCCCGATGAAGTCCCTAGTGGAGAAGAGGCAATATGGAACTTGAACACGCTCCGAACGATCCGACGCGGAAGGAATTGTCGCCGCTTTTGAAGCTGGCACTGGAACTCGGCCCGCTCGGCGTGTTTTTCCTGTTCAACGCTCGAGGCGAACAACTGGCAGCTTCATTTCCTGTGCTTCAGGCGATTGGCGAGCCGATTTTTCTGGCGACAGCTGCCTTCATGGTTGCCATCTCGATTTCGCTGACAGTCTCGCTCTGGCTCACCAGGCGTTTGCCGATCATGCCACTGGTGTCGGGCGTTGTCGTGCTTGTGTTTGGAGCTCTGACCCTTTGGCTGCATGACGAGCTTTTCATCAAACTCAAGCCGACCATCGTTAATAGCCTGTTCGGTTCCATTCTGCTCTTGGGGTTGGTATTCGGAAAAGCGCTGCTTGGATATGTCTTTGACAGTGCTTTCAAACTTACCGATGAAGGCTGGCGCAAGCTGACGCTGCGCTGGGGCATTTTCTTCTTTGTGCTGGCGGCGATCAATGAGATCGTTTGGCGCAATTTTTCAACCGACTTCTGGGTCAACTTCAAGGTGTTCGGCATTATGCCGATCACATTGCTTTTCACGCTCTCGCAGCTGCCCCTCATTCAAAAACATGCGATTGTCGAAGACGACGAGGACGATTGACGGCTTTGCCGGGATCACCCTGGCTGAGGCTGCCGGCCCAGTTCCTGTTCTTACTCGATCAGACTAAATTCGAGTGCGTGCCTTGGCACGCATTCATCAGTGCATGCCGTCATGACCGAAGGAAACATCCCGGCGTGCACCGGTGATGGAGATCGAGAACCCTGCGATTACGTCAATCAGGGAGATCGCCATCAATATGAAGAACAGGGATGTTGCTGCTTGTTGCAGCACGAGAAATTCGACCAGATAAGCAACGAATACGAGCACTGAAAACATGTGGTCGAGCAGGGCCGTGGTGCCTATGCGCGTTGCCTTCAGAATTTCGATGAACAGGAAAAAGAGGCCAATCGTAATTAGGAGGTCGCTGGCGAGTAGCTGGAAGGTTGCGCCTGAAACCATGGCGATAGTGATGATCGGTTGCGACCAGAAGCCTGGATCCGCAGCTCCGACGGTGAAGGCAAAGCCGTTGTAAATCAGCAAACTGAACAAGGTGAAAGGAATGGCAGAAAACAGGCGCATTGATGCGACTCCCGGTAAGTCTGGCCCTGTCCGGGCGGAATGGACCCGACCTGACACCAACATCCCGGCGATTTCAAGCCAAAAGAAAAAGGCCGGCCTGTCGAAACAGTGCCAGCCTCAATCCTGGTTTGCCGAGCGGCGATCCGCCCTTAGAAAAACGCTGTTATGCGTCTTCTTTCGGGGTCATGATCTGACGGCCCCGGTACATGCCGGTCTTCAGGTCAACGTGATGCGGGCGGCGCAATTCGCCCGAATCTTTGTCCTCGACGTAAGTCGGCTGCTTGAGGGCGTCCGTGGAACGGCGAAAACCGCGCTTCATGCGCGAGGTTTTTCTCTTTGGAACGGCCATTTTATTTGTTTCTCCGTGGTCCATAACCGCGCGGCCCGGACCGGGTAAGCCCGGGGCGTGGCAGCACGCAGTGCATTGGAATGCGCGGCGTTATACAGGCAACTCCGGCATTTTGCCACCCCATAGACAAAAAATTCTTGGTTCGACCGGGACTTGCCTGTCGTTGGCTTCAACCAAACAGGATTATTTGTCCAGAACGCAGCCGAATATGGGGCCCGCAGACTTCACCCTGGCAAGGTTGGTCGACGCCAGACGGCGGTGCCCGGACGAGGGATTTGCCGGGTTGCGCGCAAGCGGATTTGGCAGAGCCGTTGCCAGTCTTGCCGCTTCTACCCTGGTCAGGTCCTTTGCAGGTTTGCCGAACCAGGCTTGCGCTGCCGCCTCAGCGCCGAAGACGCCTTCGCCCCATTCGGCGATATTGAGATAGATCTCCAGAACTCGCCTTTTGGTGAGGATCGCATCCAGCATCAGCGCCAGTGGCAGTTCAAGTGCTTTGCGTACATATGACCGGTCCCCCCAGAGAAAGAGATTCTTCGCAGTCTGCATTGTGATCGTACTGGCGCCACGCGGCCGTTCGCCTTCGCTCAGTGCTTCGACCTGATCCTGCAGCGCATCCCATTCAACGCCGTCATTTTCGCAAAAGCCACTGTCCTCGGATGTGATGACCGATTTCACGAGGTTTGGCGAGATGCGCTCCAGAGGCACCCATTGCCGATCCACCCAGAGCAGCTGCGCATAGCGACCGATCATGAGCGTGCTCACCGGCGGCACGACAGAATAAATGACCGTCAGAAGCGGGGGCAGAACAATGGCAAGGAGAACGAGGCGAACCAACCATTTGCGCAGGAGCGCCCAGAAGGAACGCTTCTTCGTCGATGTTTTGCGCGCGCCCGGTCCACCTCCGGTCGCTCTTGTTCTAGCCATTCAAAGCCCGTTCATTGTCCACGATAAAGTCCCGGATAATCGGAACCGCGTCCCGCTCTTTCGACAGGAGAAGCTGAAAAACCATGTTTGACCCGTGAAAGAAACCGAGTTCAACAGCACAAAGGTAAAATTCCCACATACGGCAGAACGCGTCGTCGTAAAGGGCGGTGGCCGCGATACGCTGGGCTTCGAAGCGACGGCGCCAATCGCGAATGGTGTAGTAATAATGCAGACGCAGTATTTCTGCATCGCAGACCCAAAGCCCCAGCCTCTCTGTCGAAGCGAATACCTCCGACAGCGCGGGTACGTATCCGCCCGGGAAAATGTATTTGCGAATGAAGGGGCCCGTCGTGCCAGGTGGCGTCATGCGGCCAATGGAGTGGATCACCGCATAGCCCCGTTCCGTCAGACAGGACCTGATTTTACCGAAATAGTCGTCAAGGTGGCCGATGCCGACATGTTCCATCATGCCGACTGAAATGACACGGTCGAACTGGCCTTCAAACTCACGATAGTCTTTGAGGACAAAGGTAACCCTGTCTTCCAAGCCGGCGGCACGAACGCGTTCTTCGGCAATCTTGACCTGTTCCGGCGAGACGTTCAGCGATGTCACGCGGGCCCCGGCTTCTGCCATGCGTATGGCAAGTGAACCCCAACCGCCACCGATCTCAAGCACTTCCATGTCCGGTTCAAGATCGAGTTTAGCAACCAGGTGGGTCAGTTTTGCAGTCTGTGCGCTTTCAAGACTTTCATCCGGACTTGTGTAATAGGCGCAGCTGTAGTTCAGCCCTTCATCCAGAAAGAGCCGGTAGAGCTCAGTGGAAAGATCATAGTGATGACGGGCCTGCGTCTTTGCCCGTTCAACGCTGTTTTGCTGATGGCGCCGCCGAAAGGCTTTCCAGCCCTTGCGCAACAGGCCTTGAACCGGGTGCGCACCAAGCGGCGCTCTGTTGATCGAAAACAGAAACATGAAATCGTAACAGGTCGAACCCTCTTCCATGGTGAGGGACCCGTCCATATAGGCCTCTCCAGCTGCCAGTTCGGGATTCAGAAAAAGGGATCTATGGAGCTTCTTGTCGTGCAGACGGATCGTGACCGTTGGTCCGTCATTACCCGATCCGAATTCATGCAGCGTTCCGCCAGCATCGAAGACACGCATACGCCCACGCTTGATAAAGGACCGCAACAGACCTGACAGCAATCTCATAAAACAGTCTCCCAACCCGAAACCAAAACAGACCGGCGATTAATACAGCTGCCAGTTTTTCAAATTCGCGCCTTGACGATACAGAGAATTGGTATCAGGGAAACCCGAACTTTTAAAAAGTTGTTCTGGAGTTGAATGTGACCTTTGACTTGAAGCAGCATCTGGCAGCGCAGGCTGGACGCGTGGAGACTGTTCTGGAGCGCATTCTGGACGGCGCGACGCTGGACGCCGAGACCATGCGGCCGCCACGGTTGCTGGCCGCAATGCGTCATGGTGCCTTGAACGGTGGCAAACGCTTGCGTCCCATCCTCGTCCTGGAAGTGGCCAGTCTGTTCGGCCGCTCGGACCAGGGTGTTGTGGAGGCAGCCTGCGCGCTGGAGCTGGTTCACTGTTATTCGCTCGTCCACGATGACCTTCCGGCGATGGATGATGATGACCTGCGCCGTGGACAGCCAACCGTGCACAAGGCATTTGACGAAGCCGCTGCTATTCTTGCAGGCGATGCGCTGCTGACCCTGGCGTTTGACGTTATTGCAGGAGAAGGTGTTCACGACGATCCTTCCGTACTCCTGAGACTTTCGCGTGGGCTTGCAAGAGCTTCAGGTGTCGGCGGCATGGCGGGCGGTCAGATGATCGATCTTGAATCTGAGCATCTGGATCGAAGTGAGGCCGACATCCGGCAGCTGCAATCCATGAAAACCGGAGCCTTGCTGCGCTATGCATGTTGGGCGGGAGCGGTTCTCGCCAACGCAGGAGAAAGCGATCTGGACCGCCTTACCCGTTTTGGAGAAATCACAGGTCTCGCCTTTCAACTGGCAGATGATCTCCTGGATGTTGAGGCGAGCGCGGAAACCATGGGAAAGGCAACAGGCAAGGATGCCGAAGCCGGAAAGGCCACACTTGTCGGCCTCTGGGGTGTCGACAAGACCAAAGAAGAACTGGACCGCCTCTCCAAAGATGCGGAAACACTGCTTGAACCTTATGGCGGACGGGCTGACGTTCTGACCGCTCTGGCGGACTACATCGTCAAACGTTCAAACTGATGCAGATCGCTCAATCGTCCTGACGCGTGTCCGCGACATGACGGCCGAAGTCCGGCACGTCTGTTTCCTGTCCGGCCTCGATGATGGAGCGCCGGATGCCACGCGTGCGCGTGAACAGGTCAAAGAGCGTGTCGCCGTCACCCCAGCGGATTGCGCGCTGCATGGCCGAAAGGTCTTCTGAAAAACGCGAAAGCATCTCCAGGATCGCTTCCTTGTTGTTCAGGCAGACGTCCCGCCACATCGTCGGGTCCGAGGCGGCCAGGCGGGTAAAATCCCGAAAACCGGATGCGGAATATTTGATGACCTGGGACTTGGTCACCGTTTCCAGGTCATCGGCGGTGCCGACAATATTGTAAGCGATCAGATGGGGCAGATGCGATACGATCGCCAGTACAAGATCGTGATGTTTCGGATCCATCAGGTCGACGTTTGAGCCACACTCCTGCCAGAAAGCGGACAGCTTTTCCAACGCGGTCTGATCCGTACCTGCAGGTGGCGTCAGGATGCACCAACGTTGATCGAAAAGGGTCGGGAAACCTGCGTCGGGACCGGATTGTTCTGTGCCTGCAATCGGATGGCCTGGGATGAAATGCACACCCTTGGGGACGTGCGGGCTTACCTGATCCACGACGGACTGCTTGGTGGAGCCGACATCGGTTAATATGGCACCGGTCTTGAGCACAGGCGAAATCCACTTGGCTACCGCTTCGTTGGCACCAACGGGCACACACAAGATCACGAGATCAGCGCCGTCAACGGCCTGAGCGGCATCGACCGAATAGAAGTCGCCGAGCTCAAGCTCTTCCGCCCGTTGCAATGTGGCGGGCGAGCGAGTGGAAATCGCGATTTCCTTGACCAGGCCGCGTTGCCGTGCGGTCTGTGCGATCGACGACCCGATCAGGCCAATGCCGATCAGGGCCATGCGCTCAAAAAGGGGGGCGCCAGTCATCGGGAGTTGTCTGCTTTCTGTCTGTCAGCGGTTTGTCAGGAAATCCCTGAGATGGGCCACAACCGTTCGGTTGGCTTCTTCTGAACCGATTGTCATGCGGATCGCGTTGGGCAGGCCGTAATTCCCGACCATGCGCAGGACACAGCCCCGCTCCAGCAAATAGGCGTCCGCGTCCTTGGCACGCTGGCCGTCCCGGTCGGGAAAGTGCACCAGTACGAAGTTGCCGACGCTTGGTGTCACCTTAAGGCCGATTTTTTCCAGTTCTTCAGTGACCCAAGGCAGCCATTTTTCGTTGTGCTCCACCGACTTGGCGACAAAATCCCGATCTCTAACGGCAGCAACACCTGCCGCAATCGCAACTCCGGACATGTTGAACGGGCCGCGGATCCTGTTCAGTGCATCGATGATATGGGCCGGGCCGAATCCCCATCCAACCCGCAGGTTTGCAAGGCCGTAGATCTTGGAAAAGGTTCGGGTCATGAAGACATTTTCTGAAGTTGCAGCCAGTTCAATGCCGCTCTCGTAGTCATTGCGCCGTACGTATTCGCCATAGGCCGCATCGAGTACCAGAAGCACGTGAGCAGGCAGGCTCTCATGCAGCCGTTTGACTTCCTCATATGGAAGATATGTTCCGGTCGGGTTGTTGGGGTTGGCTATGAAGACCATTTTGGTCCTGTCCGTCACCCGTTCCAGGATCGCATCGACATCGGTCGAAAGCCCGGCCTCCGGCGCAACGACCGGTGTGGCGCCGGCGGCGCGGATGGCAATGTCGTAAACCAGAAATCCATGCTCGGAATAGATGGCCTCGTCACCCGGAGCGAGATAGGCATATGCCAGCATGCTCAGGACTTCGTCGGAGCCCGCACCACAAATGATCCTGTCAGGATTGAGACCATAGATGTCTCCAATGGCGTCCCGCAGTTCGGTGGCCGCGCCATCCGGATAAAGCTCCAGATTCCGGATCACATGATCGACCGCCGGACTGACCGCTGCGCTGGTGCCAAGAGGGGTTTCGTTGGAAGAAAGCTTATGAACGGTCTTGCCATGACTGCCTTTGGATTTGCCCGGGACGTAGGCTGCAATATCCAAAACACCGGCTTTCGGCTGCGGACGGTTTCCGGCTTCGTTCACTTTGCTCATCTCGTTCATTCCTGAGGCTCCCTGTCCCCGGCTTCCAGTATTTATTCCGGTCCAAACGTTTCGTCTGCGTCGTCATCGCCGTCAATTGGCGCGGCATATCCGCCGACATGTCTCAATATGTCCGGTGCTGCACCTGCTGAGACGCAGGATTCCAGAACGTCTTCCTCCGACAATTCACCTGAAATGGCAATCAGGGCATCGACGCCGCTTGCGGAACGGAAGAAGCTGAGGACTTCAATACCCTGATCCATCAGTTTGCCGGGCAGGAGATCGGACCAGCGAGCGTCATAGACCGCTACATCCGTGTTGTCGACCAGACCGTCAGCACGGGACAGCACAAGAGTAGGCAAATCGGCTGGCCGGTCTTCCAGAACCACAAAGGGAAGCCTGGATCGAACTTGTGCACCGGTATCGCTCAGGCCGCGCCACCAGGGCAGTTCGGCCCGGTCGTTCAAGGCTATGAGTCCAAGATCAGCCCTGGATGCGGCGACGGCGCCAACCACATCGGCAGCATCGCTTCCTGGGATCAATTCGGCGGCAAACCCGAAATAGAAGCGCGCCAGATCCAGCATGTCGATTAACTCAGCGCTGCCGTCCAGATGAATGGCGGTGTCTTCCCTGAGGTCGGTACAAGCACAGATGATGTCTCGCCAGAAGTGCTCGACTGTTGCCAGTGGCAATTCACCCTGGTGGCGCTCCACCAGCTGACGCATGAGATCCGCGTCCCGCTCCGGTGAGAAAACCGGTCTGCTTTCGCCCGAGACTGGAGTGGCCGAGTTAATTTCAGCTTCCGCCTGAGCGCGCTCCATCAGCGCATCATGGATGCGGGCATCGATATCGTCGATGCGCTTGCGCAAGTCGGCCAGCGACAATCCGCTATCCGGTAATTGAGACATTGAAGGCTCCGCCTTATTCAAGGGTCAGCGGCGCATAGTCATAGGCATGTGATCGGTCAAACGCAAAAGAAAACATTGACTCTGTAAGCTTCACGCGGCTAGGTCGCCAGTCTGACTGATGTCAGGCCGCCTATGGCGGTGGCAATCAGGGAGCGGGTTCAGCGGGCCCCAAATCGCTGCAATCAGGTTCTAAATCAATCCGGACCGATATCAACACGCCGAACCGAGCCATGTCTGCCGATACACCCAGTCTAGAAACATCAGAAGACGTCAAGGCAAACGAGGCCATCACCCCGTCAAGCATGCTCGCGCATTTTCCTGCAGATGAGCCCCTGGAGCTGGATTCTGGCGTCAAACTCGGGCCCTGGCAAATTGCTTATGAGACTTATGGCGAGCTGAACGCCGACAAATCCAACGCGATTGTGATCTGTCATGCGCTGACGGGTGATCAGTATGTCGCGTCTACCAATCCTGTAACCGGCAAACCGGGCTGGTGGGAATTGATGGTCGGTCCCGGCAAGCCTGTCGACACCGATCATTACTTCGTCATTTGCGCCAATGTTCTTGGCGGGTGCCTTGGAACGACCGGCCCTGCAACCGTGAACCCGCAAACCGGCGTGCCTTATGGTCTTGATCTTCCGGTAATCACCATTCGCGATATGGTTCGCGCTCAGGCTCGCTTGGTCGACCATCTGGGCATTGACACGCTCTTTGCCGTCATGGGTGGTTCCATGGGCGGGATGCAGGTTTTGCAATGGGCGGTCAGTTATCCGGAACGGGTGTTTGCGGCAGTCCCGATCGCGGCTGCTGCGCGTCACACATCCCAGAACATCGCGTTTCACGAAGTTGGCAGACAGGCAATCATGGCTGATCCCAACTGGCGGCAGGGCACCTATATCCAGGAAGGTGTCCGTCCAACGAAAGGTCTGGCGGTTGCACGCATGGCGGCACACGTCACCTATATGTCGGATGAATCGCTGCATCAGAAGTTCGGCAGGAACCTGCAAGACAGAGATAATCTGACTTTCGGTTTTGACGCGGATTTCCAAATCGAAAGTTACCTGCGTCATCAGGGTATGACGTTTGTCGATCGGTTTGACGCCAATTCCTATCTCTATGTCACCCGCGCCATGGACTATTTTGACCTGGCCGACCAGTTTGACGGTGCATTGCCGCAAGCATTCGCCGGAACGAACACGCGCTTTTGCGTGATGTCATTCACGTCCGACTGGTTGTTTCCAACTTCAGAAAGCCGACAAGTTGTTAAGGCCTTGAATGCCGCGGCAGCCAATGTGTCCTTTGTCGAGATTGAGAGCGATCGCGGTCACGATTCTTTCCTGTTGGATGTGCCGGAGATGTTCGAAACCATTCGGGGCTTCCTGACGGGCGCTGCACGGGCGCGCGGCGTGCCC
Organism: uncultured Roseibium sp.; assembly: GCF_947499295.1. Taxonomy (GTDB): domain Bacteria; phylum Pseudomonadota; class Alphaproteobacteria; order Rhizobiales; family Stappiaceae; genus Roseibium. The sequence continues at coordinate 34,372 of NZ_CANMNP010000014.1, read as the reverse complement.
GCTCCAGGTGGGGAGGCTTGATACAATGAACCTGGCCCCCAGACAGACCCGCCCCGGAGAAGTGCGCGGCGATCACAAGGTGGTTGCCTCGCTGGTGCCTGAAGGCGCACGCGTTCTAGACATCGGTTCGGAAGACGGAGCCCTGCTTGATCTTCTTGCCCGTGAGCGGCATATCGACGGACGGGGCATTGAATTGTCACAGGCTGGTGTGAACCGGTGCGTTGCTCGAGGCCTTTCCGTCATACAGGGTGATGCGGACAAGGATCTCTCCGATTATCCGGACCAGGCGTTTGATGTAGTCATTCTCAGTCAGACCCTGCAGGCGACGCGCGAGCCGAAAGAGGTGATGAGCGAGCTGCTGCGGATCGGCAAGCGGGTGATTGTGTCGATCCCGAATTTTGCCCATTGGCGCAACCGCATGCAGCTTCTCTTTCGTGGCCGCATGCCGGTAACGAAATATCTGCCGTATCAATGGTACGACACGCCAAACATTCACTTCTGTTCCCTTCGTGACTTTGTCGAGTTGTGCCATGAGCTGGACGCCGAAGTCGTCAAGGCTGTTGCCTTGAGCGCCCACGGCAACGAAATCCCGGTGAATGCACCATGGTGGGTCTGGAACATTGTGGCCGAACAGGCTGTCTTTTTGTTGCACCGTTAGCAGACCTTGGTCCCGTGAGCGGCTTATCTGTGCGCTGTGATGTTCAAAAATCGATTCGAAAAACTCAATACAAGCCATTTGCAGGCGATTTTGGACAAAAATGACAGAAAATGAGACTTGGAATATCACTTTTTCCAAAAATTCAACGATAAGTATAGTCACGTAATTTTCTGAAGCTGACAGAATAAACTGATGTCAAAACAACAAAACAAAATGCCGATGGGTGATTTTTGATAGTGCGAAATTAACCATAATTTTGGCGTGCAAGAATTACTTCTTATTCTACTGAATAAGAATTGCTGCCTATCAAGCAATACGCATCTATTCTAAATATGATCTAATGTAGATTTTCAAAAAAACCAAATAATCGTAAAAGGTGTGAGGGAAATTTATCCATTCAACCATTGGTATAACTGAAAATTTGACGGCTTTTTTCAAGTTATCGTCGATTATTTTTTTATTAATTGTTGGATTCAAGCATCGTCATGTTGGAAATTTGCTAGGAGATCTCCCGTGACAATTCAAAACAAGATCATTTCCGGGGTCGTGCTTATGGCGATCCTTGCTGTTGTTTCAGGTGGAATCGGACTGTGGCAAGTCAAGAAGATCGAAATACAGATCAATGAGATTTCTGATGTTGTCACGCCAACTATCGAGACTGCTGACGACGTAGTCTACTATGCTACAGAGATACAGAAACTCATCCTTGAAATACTGGCTGATGAAGAGCCTGAAGACGTTGTTGAATTGCATAAGGAATTCAAAGCCGCTGTCGTGAGTTTCGACGACGCTATTTTGGAGCTTGATTCCATCATAGTCGATGAGAAACTCCAGCAAACGATCGACTCTTTGAACGACGAAAAGGCAGCTCTTCTTGCAGCAGCAGACGCAATGTATACGTCTCACTCAGATGAGCTCAGGTATGAAACTCTATCCGAAAGCCAGCAGGCGGAGATGGATGTTCTCGGCGACAAGATTGCCGATCGGTTGCTGAAGCTTTCAGAAAGCAATGAACAGGAAATGGCAGCTGCCGAAGAGCAGGGCGACACGTTATTGGCGTCCGGTCAGGCCACAGCTGCGAAGATGAACGATATTCTTGGTGACCTTTTCGAACGTGAATACCCGATGGTCGAGGGCGCTCTCAAACTTCGGTCTCTTGTGAACGCAATCGAAGCCTCTGTCGCTGAAGTGCTGGCAGAAGAGGACCCTGAAAAGGTCCCGGGCCGACGTGAAGCCTACGCCGCAATTTCAGGTGAAGCGACGCAATGGCTAGACATTCTTGCGCAATATTCTGAAACCGATGCCGACCGGGCAGACATCAAGGATTTAACGGGTGACTTCACAAGCTGGGTTGCTATGGCCACGGAGAAAGATGCCGTCTTCGACAGCCACCAAAAGATGCTGACGAATGAAGCAATCGCAGACACGAAGGCAGAGGAAGTTGATCAGATTGGTGACGAGCTCGTTAAGCAGATCAACCAGATTATCGACGTTGCGGACGCACTAAGCGATGGTGCAGATGAAAAGGCAGCCGAGCTGGTCGCGACCGCTACGGCAATTCTTCTGGGGCTTGGGGTCATCACGCTGCTCATTGCAGTAGCTTTGGTCCTTGTTGTCATGCGAACAGCAATTCGACCACTGATGAAACTCACTGACGTAATGGGAAAACTGGCTGAGGGTGAACATGAACTGAGTGTACCTTTCCAAGGCCGGAAAGACGAAGTCGGGATGATTGCCGACACAGTTGAAGTCTTCCGTCAGAGCGGTGTGGAACGCGTGCGCCTGGAAAACGAAGCCACCGAGGCCAATCAGATGCAGGTTAACCGCCAAAACAGGGTCGACCAGCTGATCAAGGAATTCCGCGAAAGAATGCGGGCGATGCTTGAAATGATTACCCATGACAGCGGTGAGATGAAAGGGGCTGCGCTCACCTTGAATCAAATTGCGGAAACAACCGAGACAACCACTCAAAAGGCTTCTGACTCGTCAAATGTCGCAACGGCAAACGTTGAAACCGTTGCAAGTACAACTGAGGAATTGACAGCATCCGTTCAAGAAATCAGTGGTCAATTGTCCCGCGGCCTTAACCTCGTCAACAGCGCAACGGCCGATGCAGATAGTGTCAATGCAAAGGTCAAGTCATTGGCGGAAGCTGCGCAGCAGATTGGGCAGGTGATCGGGATGATCTCCGATATTGCCGAGCAGACCAATCTTCTGGCTCTTAATGCCACTATCGAAGCTGCCAGAGCCGGCGAAGCTGGAAAGGGCTTTGCGGTTGTCGCCTCGGAAGTCAAATCGCTGGCTGAGCAAACAGGCAAGGCAACAGAGCAAATCTCGCAGCAAATCACGACAATCCAGGCGTCAACAGAAGAAGCTGTCGTTGATATCGGAGGGATTGCTTCGTCAGTCGCTGAAATCGACACCTTTATGTCTTCGATCGCCTCGGCAATCGAGGAACAGTCGACGGCGACGCAGGAAATTGCACAGAATGTTCAGCAGGCGGCAGAAGGGAACAAGTCAGTCAGCAATGGTATGGAGCGTGTGAGTTCTGCTGTTACTGAAACAAAGAGCTCCGCTGACAGCGTTCTGACTTCTTCTGAAAATTTGGCCGAGCGGTCGGCTGAAATCAGCAATGAGGTGGACACATTTTTGCGCAATGTCGAAGCAGCGTAGCGTTTCGTCAGGAAGATTGAACAAAATGGTGCCGGCTTCGAGCCGTCACTGCTTCTTGTGCTTGACCCCTTTTCACGGCTACCTCGACAGACAAGTCTATCGAGGTAGCCGGAACTGACTTGATCGTGTTGCCCGAACCGGCTTCAAACCCGTTGCGACACCTTCCGGTATGAAGACAGGACGAAAAACGCGCAGGCGGCTGCGTTTGCCGTCGGCGGGCAAACTCTGAAACACCAGTTTTTCCGCTTCCATAACGAGGACGCCACCGAATGCGGGCAGGATGCGGCGTCCGATCCCTTCCCATGTTCGTGCCGCGCGCAGGATCGCTCGTGCCTTTGACGGCGGCATGAACAAGGCTTCCGTGTCGTCCAGAACGTTGAACTGGCAGCTTTTCATCAAATCCTTCAGCTGACGGCCGGAATAGGGCCTGCCATATCCGAACGGGGAAAGCTCCGACTGCGCCCACAGACCACGTCGATTGGGCACCACTATGATCAGCCGACCTCCGGGCGCCAGCACCCGCCAGGCTTCTTTCAAGACGGCCGCCGGGTCCGAGCAATGGTCCAGGGCATGGACAAGCATGATCCTGTCGAAGGATAGATCGGGAAAGGGCAAAATCGCGTCTTCGACCAGCGTGCAAGATCCCGCCCGTTCCCGCGGCCAGGGTACGGCGCCTTGCGGGGCAGGCATTGCGGCAATCGCGCGTTCGGCCGACTCCAGATAGGGACGCATGAAAGGACCCGCATAGCCAATGCCAAGCAGACTTTGCCCTGACAGGTCAGGCCACATCTTGCGGATCGGGGCGCCGATCAGGCTTCGGAGCAACCGGCCGAGCGGTAAATCGTAAAAGGCGCGCAAATGAACGACATCTAGATACATGCAGCCTGGCTCTGTGAGTTCGGGGTCCGTCCCCTTGACGCCGCGATTGAACATGGAACGGCAGTCCAGTGCAAGATCTCTTGCCTTGCTCTTGTTCCGGCACTTTGCCACTCTGCGTTTCAACAGACCTGCCCATCAACGGAGCTCTTCCATGGCATTGAGTGACACGACTGAAATCCGCCAGTTTTCCTGCCTCGACGACAATTTCGGCGTTCTCATTCATGATTCTGAGAGTGGAACGACCATCGCGTTCGACGTGCCGGATGCCGGAGCCTATGAAAGAGTGCTTGAGACCACTGGCTGGAAATTGACCCATATTCTGGTCACCCACCATCACTGGGACCACGTCCAGGGTTTGGGCGAATTGAAGGAGAAGACCGGAGCGAACGTGATCGGCCCGGAAAGATCGCGGCAGAAGATCGCTGAACTGGACCGGACCGTTGAAGATGGAGATGGCGTTCTGTGCGGTCCCTACGAGATCTGGGCCATATCGACGCCCGGGCACACACTTGACCAGATTTCCTGGCATATCGCATCAATCGGGGTTGCCCATACGGGCGATACGCTGTTCTCGCTCGGTTGCGGTCGCGTCTTTGAGGGCGACAAGGAGATGATGTGGTCATCGCTCGCGAAGCTGATGCAAAAGTTGCCCGATGACACCGTGATCTATTGCGGTCACGAGTATACCGAAGCAAACGCCCGTTTTGCCCTCACCATCGAACCGGAGAATGCTGATCTGAAAGCTCGTGCCGAGGAGGTTGCCGGGCTCCGCGCCAGAGGCGAGGCGACATTGCCGACAACAATGAAGCTTGAAAAGGCAACAAATCCGTTTTTACGGGCCGGAGAGGCTTCGGTTGCAGCTGCGCTTGGAATGGAAGGAAAGGCGGCTGTAGAAGTCTTTACCGAGATCCGGACGCGCAAGGACAACGCCTGACTATGTTGCGCGGGTGCTAAGGGCCCGGCAACAATTCCTGATTGTTTTCGCTGGAAGCTTTTCTGTTGTCCGGACTTAAAACAAATGGGAACTGTCCCCATATGCACGAGATCGTGATCTGTGAAGGGGCAGTTCCATGACACCTGCGAGTAGCAAAAACCATTCGAGCCGAACCGCTGAACAGCGGGCCAAGGATGTGGTTCATCGGATCGTCAATCAGGCGGAGGCCATTCCAATGCACCACGGCGGCGGGCACCGGCTGGACATGCAAGTACTTTACGAAGAAGTCGTTGCGGCGCTTCGTGAAACCATTGACGATATCGCCTTCTGTTCGGACACCAGCCAGTCCTGAGGGGCTGGCGGTGCCGCTGAGCTGGCATTCATTTTCGGAATTTTAGATGAGCCTTTCACCGAACTTGACGGCTGACGATGTCGTCAGCCTTTTGAAAATGCAGCCACATCCTGAAGGCGGGTATTATGTCGAAACCTTTCGGGATGACATCACCGATGCGGCAGGACGGGCCGCCTCAACGCTCATTTACTTCCTGTTGCCGGAAGGGATGCTGTCACGCTGGCACAAGGTCGACGCGGTGGAGACCTGGCATTGGTATGGGGGCGCGCCGCTTGAACTGTCCGTCAGCCCGGATGGAGCGCGCAAAGAGGTGCTGACGCTCGGAATCGATCTCGCCGCAGGTCAGCGTCCGCAAGGAATTGTGCCTCGCGACGGGTGGCAGCAGGCGCGATCGCTAGGCAACTGGACGTTGGTTGGCTGCACTGTGGCGCCCGGCTTTCAGTTCGAAGGCTTTGAAATGGCTCCCGAGGGGTGGCAGCCTGGAGGATGAGTTGATCAAAGCCTCCCGATATTCTGAACGGATTCCTCACCAACCCTTGCTGGCTCTTCCCGCATAAGCTGTCGGGTTTGTGACGTCATGAATAGGTAGCGCGGCTGCTCCCAGTTCCGGCAGGTCATCGCGCGACGCACGAACGATGTTGGGCAAGGACCATTCATAGTCATCGCCCAGGCCGTTTCCTTTCATCATGTAATCGATGAAACCATCCAGGATATCGGGATGCATTGTTCCACCCACCACGATGGTTTCCGGATCGAAGGTTCTTGCTATCACAAGGCAGAGCCATTGAATTTGTTGTGCCGCGCGCTCGCGCCAGGCTTGAACGACCGGCAAGCCGAGGTGTTCCTGGCCGATGTCGCTTAGTTTCTCAATCGGGTTCCCGGCTGTGGCAAGGGTATCAAACAAGTCTTGTCCCGAGGGGCGAGGCTTTGTTTTGGGAAACAGTCCTCCCCACTCCGCCGCACCCTTCAGCCTTCCCAAATGTGGATTTCCACGGACGACGGCGCCGCCGCCAATACCGTAAGACAGCCAAATGTAGCAAAAGTCTTCAACGTCCGTGCAAACCCCGTGATAGAGCTCGGCCAAACAGGCGGCCTTCGCATCGTTCATATGTTTGACGGGCATGTTGAAATACGGCTCCAGATCCCTTTCGATGCTAATGTTCGGCCAATCCTTGAACTGCTGGATTCTCCTTACCCGAGAAGGGTTCTCTGTGTACTGACCAGGATAGCTGACGCCGCAACCGGCGACACGGCTATTGTCCAGTCCACAGTCGCCAATCTGCTCTCTGACACGAGAACCAGCCGCGGTCATGATGGATTCGAAAGTCAGGTCGGCCGGCGCAATTTCGTCGTTCGTAATAATGTCGCCTGCAGCATTGATCACGCATGTCCGGATCTTGTCCGGGTCCAGATAGACACCAGCTGAATAAAGGCCGGTCGGTTCAATCTTCAGAACCTTGGCAGGAAATCCCTTTTTTCCTTCGCGGCCTGGATCAGATTCCTCGTACAGAATGCCACCTTCAACCATAGCCGTTGTAAGTCGGGTAACAGTTGCCGGGTTGACCCCGAGCCTGCGAGCAAGATCTGCACGAGATTGCGGTCCGGATGTTCTGACACACGCAATTATGCGCCGAGAATTGAACCCCAAATCCAGTCCCATCGTCATCGTCACCGCTCTTTCATTTTCGATTTTGACTGCTCAACCAGAGCATCGTTGTCTCAAACCTCCTTGACATTCCGCAAGATCAATTATTAGCTTGCATTATGCAATATAATAATTGCAGGTCCTGCCGATCCGAAAAAGCGGGCCAATCAGGCGCTACCAACACCTAATAGATGGAGGAGAATATGAAGAAATTTCTTTTGGCCACCATGCTGTCTTCAAGCATGGCTGTTGCAGCCTCTACTGCCTTCGCCGACGGCTCTGTAACCGTTTATACGGCGGTACCACAGAACTTCATTGACGCTCTCGTGCCTGTCTTTGAGGAGAAAACGGGAACCGAAGTTGAAATTATCAAGGCGGGCTCGGGAGAGCTTTTGAACCGTCTCACAGCAGAGGCGAGCAACCCCGTTGCTGATGTGCTTTGGAGCGTTGACGGAACGGTCGTCGACTTTAACCCGGCACTGTTTCAGGCCTATGACGCGGAAGGCACGGATGCGCTTGCTGAGGGCATGAAGCCGAGCGAACTCTGGAGCCCTTTCACGGCTGTCGTCATGGCTTTTATCGTGAATGAAGGCAAGCTTGGTGATTTGCCCGTTCCGACAAGCTGGGCCGAACTGGCAGACCCGAAATACGATGATGTCGTGTCGTCGGCCAAGGCGAATGCGTCCGGATCAGCCTATATCCAGCTCGCAACGGTCTTGCAGGCTTATGACACTGAAGAAGCCGGTTGGGAAACCTACAAGGGACTTCTCTCGAACTTCGTACTTTCTGATAGCTCGGGTGCAGTTCCCCGGTTTGTCAACGACGGTGAGCTGGCGGTCGGCGTAACACTGGAAGACGCTGCTCTGCGCTATGTCGAGGGTGGCGGACCTGTACAGATTGTCTACCCGTCGGAAGGCACTGCAATCGTCCCGGACGCAATGACGCTCGTTGCCGGAGCGCCAAATGCTGAGAACGGAAAGGCTTTCCTGGATTTTATGCTCTCGAAAGAAGCTCAGGAAGTGGTCGCCCAACAAGGAAGGCGCCCTGTTCGCGGGGACGTGGCCTCGAACCCCGCTCTGCAGCCCGTGAGCGAGTTGCCTTCCGTTGGTTATGACGGAGCTTGGGCAGCCGAGAACCGCAAGAAACTCGTTGCCCAATGGGAAGACCTTGTTCTGGACGTCCAATAACCAAGGTGCGGTGCTTGGCGGTATGGCATTGCCAAAGTCGCCAAGCACGTGCCGGTAATCCGAAATTCTAGGAAATTATCATGGCGTCAGTTGAGATATCCGGGCTTCGAAAACTGTATGGCAGCGTGGTCGCGCTTTCTGACATAAATGTTTCCATTCCAAGCGGCACTTTCTACACCCTCCTGGGCCCATCCGGCTGCGGCAAGACCACGCTGTTGCGCACAATTGCGGGATTTCACAGTCAGTCGTCGGGAGACATCTCGGTGGAAGGCCGGTCCATAGCGCATCTGCCAGCCCACCAAAGAGACGTGGCCATGGTGTTCCAGGATTATGCGGTTTTCCCTCATCTGAGCGTTCGCGACAACATTGCTTTCGGCCTCAAGCAACGACGCATCGAGGCAAACGAAATTCGGCAGAGAGTTGACCAAGTCATGGAGGTCGTTCAACTCGGAAAATTCGCCAACCGCATGCCTCATGAACTGTCTGGTGGCCAGCAGCAGAGGGTTGGCCTTGCACGCGCAATCGTTGTGCGGCCCAAAGTGCTTTTGATGGACGAACCTCTGTCCAATCTCGATGCAAAATTACGGGTCGATCTGCGTGCGGAGCTCCGGCGCATCCAGCAGGATCTTGGCGTCACAACCATCTATGTCACACATGATCAGGAAGAAGCTCTTGCGCTTTCAGACGTCGTTTGCGTCATGGAAGGCGGTGTCATTCAGCAGGCGGCTTCTCCGCTCGATGTGTATTTGCGGCCAGCCAATCGTTTTGTCGCGTCTTTCGTCGGCTCCAACAATTTTCTTGATGTCGACTGCTCCGGCGCCGAGGCAGCTCTGAAATGCGGGGGCGAACAGGTTCTGCTCGATCTTCCAAATCAGCATTCCGGTGATGCCGTGTGCGCGATCCGTCCTGAAGACATAACCGTTGTCCCGGGTAAAGGCAGTTCAGCTTCCGATCGACCGGAGATTTCGATCCCGGTCCGTATCAAAGAAGTGAGCTTCATTGGCCGGGAGATGGAAGTCTTTGGAGTTACGGAGCATGGTGAGACCCTGAAGTCCGTAAGCCGATCAGATCCAAGCGTAATTGATCTGCCTCTCGACAGTGACGCGCAATTTTGCATTGAGCGCCACAACCTTTCTTTTTTTGAGAAAGAACCTCTTGGGGGCCGGATCGGATGAACTTGTCACTATCGCGTCAAAGGCTCGACTTTTGGACAGTTGTCACGATCGCGATCATCGTGATGCTGTCGCTCCTCCTTGTTCTGCCGATTCTGCGTGTCCTTTTGTTGGGCTTCATCGACCCGGATACGGGAAATTTCACACTCGGCAATTTCATCGAGGTCTTCACACGGAACTACTACGTTAACGGCCTGAAAAATACGCTGTTTGTAGGGGTTCTTGGAACAGTTGGCGCATGTCTGATTGGCGTTCCCTTGGCGTTTTTTACCACAAGGTTCATTGTCAGAGGCAAGGCGTTGATCTCGACACTCGCTATTCTGGTCCTGGTGTCTCCGCCGTTCATTGGTGCTTACGCCTGGATCATGATCCTTGGATCCAACGGAGTCGTCACCAACTTTTTTGGCAATTTCGGATTGGATATTCCCACGATTTATGGGGCTCATGGCATCATTCTGGTCTTTTCTCTGAAGTTCTTTCCGTTCATTTTCCTGATGACCCAGACGGCGCTCAATGCCGTTAACAAGTCGCTTGAGGATGCTGCGGAAAATCTCGGCTGCAGCCCCTGGCAGCGGTTTTATAAGATCACGCTTCCGCTGGTGTTTCCGGCTGTTAGCACGGGAGCAATTATTTGCTTTGTCTTGGCCATCGCGGACTTTGGTACACCTGCCATACTTGGGAGAGGTTTTAGAACCCTGTCGACCATTGCATTGTCGGCCTACCGGTCTGAACTCGGTGGCCCGCCGACCATGGCGGTGACCGTTTCAATTTTGATGATGGCGATATCAATGCTGGCCTTGCTGGCTCAACGCCGGATTCTGTCCAAACGGCGCTATGCAAGTTCCCTGACCAACTTGCCCGTTCCGGTGAGGCTCAAGGGCTGGAAGAACATGCTCGTACATGTCTTGAGCCATGGCATCGTCATACTTGCGATGATCCCATCCGCGGTTGTGGTCTATACATCGTTTCTCAAAACCAACGGCCCGGTCTTTGTCGGAGGCTTCGGTCTAGAGAGCTATCAACGCATCTGGCGAGACGCCCCTGAGGCGATAACGAATAGTTTTGTCTTCGCAATTTCAGCCGTGGTCTTCATTACGATCGCTTCCGGCCTGATTAGCTATGTCATCGTGCGACGGGAGACCAGGGCAGCTGCATCAATCGACTTCTTGATGATGGTTCCCTATCTCGTTCCAGGTGTCGTTATGGCAATTGGCTTCGTCACCGTCTTCCGCAACGGTTTTCCAGACGTATTTAGCGCTGCTGCCTTGCTGATCATGATCTATTTCATCCGCAGGCTGCCCTACGGGGTGCGGTCCACGACGTCCAGTTTGAGACAAATAAAGCCGTCTCTGGAAGAGGCGGCTGTCAACTTGGGCGCAACCCCGCTTGGGGCGTTCATGAAAGTGACCGTGCCGCTTATCCTACCAGGTATCATCGTCGGCTCGCTCATGAGTTTCATCACAGCTATCAACGAGCTTTCATCCACCCTGATCATCTACGATTCAGGGACGATTACGATGCCTGTTCAGGTCTATGTGGCTGTTCTTGACGGCGAATTCGGCATTGCAGCTGCTTTGTCCACCATCCTGCTGCTCAGCACCGGCGCCTGTGTCTACGCAGTCTTCCGGTTCACCGAAAACCGTGACTCCGCGTTTCTCTAAGGCTTTCCATGAATATTGAAGTATTTTCACGCTGCAAATACCGTGACAACAACCGCCCTGGAGACGACGTTCCGCTTGTGTTGCCCGGTGTCTGCCTGGGTGTCTTCGATGGTGCAACGGATGTACGCGGCAACGTCATCGCGGGAGTTCCCGCAGCCCGGTTGGCTGCACTTACCGCAGCTGAGGTTGTTTCTGAGCTGCTCTTGAATCGCAAGAACAGAGAGCTGCCTGCAAGACAACTGGTCGACCGCATTTGTGAAATGTATGCGGAAAAACTGAAGCCGTTCGACCTCCCTCAGTTGCCTGCGACGACGCTGTCGCTGGCGATTGATTGTGGTGATCAATGGAGGCTCTTTTGTCTTGGTGACAGTGGAATCCGTCTCAACGCAAATACAATCTTGAGGCACTCAAAACTGATTGACGATGTCGCCACACATGCGCGAGTAGCACTGTTCAAGCACTTGAGAGATGGTGGAGCCGATCCCGAAACAACGGAGTTGACTGCGCGTCGCGGAATTTTCCTGGGTCTGTCAGCAGCCGTAAAAGATGGCGTCCTGTCAGAAGCGGAAGCTGACGGGATTGTCCACGACACAATTCGCTCACTAGATCTTGCTGCGGAAGCCGATGCAGTCCGTGAGTTCTTGAGATCTGGAATCTGCAAACAAGGAGAGTTCGCGAATGTCGAAGGCAGCTCGCTCTGTTACGACGTACTGGCGAACGGGAGTCCGAAGCTTGGCGACTGGATAGACGAGCGAATTCCCAAATCTGAAATTCACACTATTGAAGTCTTCAGTGATGGCTATGCGACCTTGCCTTCCATACCGACAATTGCCGCCTGGGAAGCGGAGTTTGAACGGGCGGAAGAGCTGGACTTTCATCGAATTTGTGATCTTGCGACTGTCAAAGGTGGCACAAAATCGGAATTTTTCGACGACAGAACTGTCGTTATTGCAGACTGCAATGTTGGTTGAGGTGCGCCTGCTGAACAGTTCAATCTGGACCCGGATACGCGGGAACCAGAGGGGATCTTCGGGTAATTTGAGACGGATTTTGAAGACTGCCTGACCTGCTTATTGTCGTTCAGCCTTTCTGATTTCATGTGCGGGTGTTCCTCCTGCTGGTATACAGGGGAATGCGTCAACAACACCATAGCAGATTGAAGTATTGGGCCGGGAGAAGCCTTGGCTCGTTCGAAAGGCGACGGTGACTAAGATGTTAACCGCCCGTTAAGCATTTTTAGACAAGACAGTGTAATTGCGAATTCCATGTTGACAGTTGAGCGAATTCAGCAAGTTCATCTTGTCATCTTGTCATCTTGTCATCTGGTCGCATGTATCGGCAAATATTCCTAGTCGTGTAAGCAGCAGATGAATCATACAATATCTGCTGCCACTAAGACTGGAGGAAGCAGCATGATGCGGCGTCCAATGAAGTCGACATGCAACGGGCCGACATTTTCACGCAAACTGCTTTTGGCGACAGCTACTTTCAGTTTGACGCTGGTTGGTGAGCCAAAAACAGTCCTGTCTCAAACCGTAGTGCCGCCAAGTTCCGGACCGTGTACCGTTTCAGGCACCAGCGCAACTTGTACCGGCGACGTTTCCAGCGGCATTGATGCCAATTCTCCTCTGACGTCTTTGACAGTTGAAAATGTCACCCAGGATATTGCGCCTGCTTCGGGTGTGGACGGCATCGAGTTTGAGAGTTCCGTTGCCCAAGACATCACAATCAACAGCGATACCGGATCGTTCTCAATTACGGCAACGGGCGGAGCGAACGGTATTGATGCCCGGCTCGGCACCTTCAGTGCCCGGGTCGATGGAGACATCAGCGTTACGTCCAATGGCAACGTTACCGGAGATCGGGATGGCATAAACACGGACCATTTCGGCGAGGGTACCCTCAGCGTTACGTCCACGGGCAACATCACGGCGGGCAGCGGGAACGGCATTGATGCGAGCCATGAAGGAGAGGGTGACACCACAGTTACCTCTACCGGCGACATAAACGCCGATAATGACGGCATAAACGCCTTTAACCGCAACAGCGGCAGCGTTTTCGTCACATCCACCGGAAATATTACGTCAGCCACAGACATCGGTATTGATGCCTCGGCCGGTTCAGGCAACCAGGCGACGGTTACGTCAGTCGGGAAAATTACGGCAGATAACGAAGGCATCGAAGCCTCGGCAAGGCTTAACGTGACAGTGACCTCAACAGGGAACATTGTTTCGAATACGGAAGACGGTATCGAAGCAGAAACGAATCAACTCGTAGGCACGACCGGCGCCACAAGCGTAACCTCGATTGGCAACATCACCGCTGAGGAAGATGGCATTACAGCGGAAGCCCAAAGAGGCACGGTCACTGTCAACTCGACGGGCGACATTACAGCATCGACGGGCCATGGCGTTCAGTCCATCATCGGTGTTTCGGGCACAAGCACTGTCAATTTGAATAGCGGAACCGTTCAAGGGGGAACCGGATCCGGAAGTGGCGTGTCGCTGGAAGGCGTGTCCGGAGTGTCCAGTACGCTTAACAACGGTGCTGTGCTTTCTGCGCAGTCTGGTCTTGCCGTTTCCGGTCAGGATGGAGATGACACGGTCAATAACACCGGCACGATTACCGGAAATGTGAGCCTGGGTGCTGGAGCCAATGCCTTTAACAACCAGTCGGGAGGAACATTCAACTCCGGGTCGACTGTTACGCTGGGTTCGGGCAATAGCTTGACCAATGCCGGCAACTTGTCGCCTGGTGGGGAGTCGACCGTTGGCACGACCACAATCACCGGGAACCTTATTCAGACCAGCGCCGGTACCATGACTATAACGGTCGATACGACCGCAAATTCTGCTGATCGACTTAATGTCTCTGGCACGGCGACGCTCGATGGGTCGATTTCGCCGCATATCATAAACCAATCGAGAGACTCTGTTTCCGTGACGATACTGTCTGCGACCGGTGGAACAACCAATTCCGGCGTCAGTCTTGCCGAAGTCAGTCCGGCATATCAGGCAGGCCTTTCATTTCCGAACGCCAACGATGTCGTGCTGACCACTTCAATCGATTTTTCGGCTGGAGCCGGCAACGCAAATCAGCGCAGCATCGGAGACCGACTGAATGCTGCCTTCGATGCGGGACAAGGCGGCCTGCAACCTATCCTGAGTGCCCTTTTGGATAACGTCTCCAGTACCAGTGCTTATGAGGACGCGCTCGACCAGCTTTCGGCGGAAGTTTTTCTCAGCACCCAAACGGCTTCTCTTTTTGCTGCAAACAACTTTTCAAACCTCTTGTTTTCCTGTGACGTGGCAGGAGAGGGTTTGAGCGCCATCAACCAGGGCCAGTGCGTCTGGGTCCAGCCCCGGGGCCGATTGACCCGGCAAGGCAATGATGGCCAATCAATCGGCTATGACGAATATGCGGGCGGCATTGCCGGTGGTGCCCAGGTGTCCTTTGCCCCAGGCTGGTTCGCAGGAGTTGGGCTTGGATACGAAAGTGCCTCACTGAGCACTGATTCCGATGCGGACAGCACCAGCAATCGCTTCAGCGCCGGTGTTTCGGTTAAGTACCAAAACGGACCGCTTCTGTTGTCGACCGCAATAAGCGGCGGAATTGACGATTATGATACGGATCGTGTGGTCAACTTTGGTGGGTTAAACCTGGTCGCAACGTCCGGGCACAGGGTTGCTCACGTCGCTGGTCGCGTACGAGCTGCCTATCTGTTTGAACGCGGTAACTGGTTCGCCAAGCCGCAGCTCGACATCAACGTTACTCATCTCAATCGTGGCAGGGTGACGGAAAGTGGTGGAGGTGCGGCCAACCTGAGTGTCTCCGGCAGTTCCGACACCTACTATTCCATCACGCCTTCCGTGGAGTTGGGGAATGAGATCAACCTATCCAATGGAGGCGTTCTAAGGCCCTTTGTACGTGCCGGTGTAAGCTTCTATCCAGATGATGACAGCAGCTTGTCTGCCGATTTTCTGAGTGCTCCGACAGGTGTTGGCTCTTTTACGAATTCGTCTGATTTCGGGAATGTCTTTGCCGACGTTTCCATAGGCGCCACAGCCCTGTTTGAAAACGGCGCTGCCTTGAAACTCTCCTATGAAGGCGCACTATCCTCGGACACACAGCAACACGGATTCTTGCTCAAGGGCAGCCTAGCTTTCTAGGTCTTCGTGCTCGAATACGACACCCTCCTGACCAAGGGGTCGTGCATGAACGCATTGGTTCGGGTTAGCCCTCACGTGCGAGGATTATGCCAGGCCTGCAATGGCGCTGGCGAAGTCCTTGGCGGAGAAGGGTTCCAGGTCGGCGACACCTTCGCCAACACCGATGAAATGAACAGGCATGCCGTATTTTGCCGCAATGGCTACTAGTATTCCGCCGCGTGCCGTTCCGTCGAGCTTGGTCATGACAAGGCCTGTCACTCCTGCCACCTTGCTGAAGATTTCCACTTGATTGAGCGCGTTCTGGCCGGTGGTGGCGTCCAGAGTGAGCAAAACCGTGTGTGGCGCGTCCGGATCGTGTTTCTTGATGACGCGGATGACCTTTTCAAGTTCATCCATCAGTTCCGCCTTGTTCTGGAGGCGTCCTGCGGTGTCGATCAAAAGAACGTCGGCCTGCTTGTCTTTCGCTTCCTTCATGGCGTCAAAGGCCAGACCTGCGGCATCAGCGCCAGTGTCGCGGGCCACGACTTCAGCCCCTGTGCGCTGACCCCAGATTCTCAGCTGTTCAACAGCGGCCGCACGGAACGTATCTCCTGCGGCCAGAATGACTTTTTTGCCGCCCGCTCTCAATTGCTGTGACAGTTTGCCGATCGTGGTTGTCTTGCCGGTGCCATTGACACCAACCATCAGCACTACGTGAGGCGACTTTCCGGTTTCAAGGTCAAGCGGTCTGGCGACGGGTTCCAGCACCTTCTCCACTTCTTCAGAGAGGATGGCCCTGACTTCCTCAGGCGAAATTTCCTTGTTGTAACGTCCATCAGACAACCGGTCGGTGATTGCCATTGCGGTATCGACGCCAAGGTCCGCCTGGATCAGAATGTCTTCAAGTTCCTCCAGCATGGAGGCGTCCAACTTGCGCTTGGTGAAGATGGACGCAATGCCTTCCGTCAGCGAAGAGGACGAACGTGAAAGACCGCTTTTGAGACGCTGGAACCAGGATTGCTTCGGTTCTTCCAATGGCACAGGTGGCTCGATCTCGGGATCGGAATCGGCATCAAGCGAAACATCCGTTGGAAGGAAGTCATGTATCGGCGGGGTTGATGATGGGATGGAGGACATTGTCCGCCCAAGGTTTTGAGCAGCATCCAGGGGCATGGGTTGCGGCGGCACATTCAGGGCCGCGACCGGCTGCACTTCCATCTCGACGTCAACAGTGGGATCGTCTTCGCTTATTGCATCGGAGACGGGTTCTTCGGCGGGCGTTTCCACCCGGGTTTCAGCCTGATCTTCAGCAGGCTCCTTGCCGCCAAACAGCCGTCCAAGAAATCCGCGCTTTTTCTCGCTCATGAAACCGCCTTAAAACTGCTGTCGCTGCTTATGCCGCTTTGGAAAGGGCCTCGCCCAGTAGATGTCGACCGGTATGACCGATTATTCTGGTTTCGACAATCTCTCCCGCCGCGCCACCTGCCAGTTCCACCTGAGTGAATTGCTCAGTACGGCCAAGCCCTTCCTTTTCAACAAGGACCGGCCTGGTCTTGCCGACCTCGGCAGCCAGATGAGCGATCAGGGCATCAGCGCCCTTGGCGCGCAAGCGCGCGCCTCTTTCCTTGACAATATTGCGCGGCAATTGCGGCATGCGGGCCGCAGGTGTTCCAGGGCGTGGCGAAAACGGGAATACGTGAAGATGCGTCAAGCCGCATTCGTCGACGATCTTCAGGGAGTTTTCGAACATTTCGTCGGTTTCCGTCGGAAACCCGGCAATGATGTCAGCGCCAAAAACCACATCCGGCCGCATGCGCCGGACATCCTCACAGAAACGGATGGTGTCGGCGCGAAGGTGGCGCCGTTTCATCCGTTTTAGGATCATGTCGTCGCCCGCCTGCAATGAAAGATGAAAATGCGGCATCAAGCGTTCGTCTTCACCGATCAGCCGCATCAGATCTTCGTCGGCTTCAATGCTGTCAATCGATGACAAGCGCAGACGCTTAAGGTCCGGCACCATTTTCAGGATCTTGGCGGTCAGCGTCCCAAGCTTCGGAGCGCCCGGCAGATCTGCGCCATAAGATGTGATATCGACACCGGTGAGGACGATTTCATTGTAACCGTTCGAGACAAGTCGCTTGATCTGATCGATTACTACGCCCATCGGCACAGAGCGCGAATTGCCGCGGCCATAGGGAATAATGCAAAACGTGCAACGGTGGTCGCATCCGTTCTGGACCTGAACAAAGGCGCGGGCACGGCCCGCAAGGCCGTCGATCAGGTGTCCGGCGGTTTCTTCGACACTCATGATGTCGTTGACGCGTACCCGTTCAGAACTCGAAATACCGAACGCGGCAACATCCTGATAGGATTTGCGTTCCAGCTTTTCCGTATTTCCGAGAACCAGATCCACTTCTTCCATTTCGGAGAAGGTTTCGGTTTCGGTCTGTGCAGCGCACCCGGTTACAATCACACGCGCGTCCGGGTTGTCGCGCTTGGCCTTGCGAACCGCCTGCCGCGCCTGCCGTACAGCTTCGTTGGTGACAGCGCATGTGTTGATCAGAATCGCGTCTTTGAGGCCGGCGGCCTCCGCCTCGCGCTTCATCACTTCCGACTCGTAGGAATTGAGGCGGCAGCCAAATGTAACGACGTCAATGCTCATGAGGCAGCTTCAGCCTCCGTCGAGGTGTCGCCGGCTCCGGTCTTGCGCCAGGAAAGTGTTTCAAAGTCGACTTCGCCTTCGAATTCCACTTCAGTGAGCCCGGTCATGAGAACGTGATCGTCGCTCTCCCGCCATTCAATGCCGATTGGTCCTCCGGGGAGGTGAATGGTGGTTTTGCGGCCGGTTTTGCTATCGCGGGCGGCAGCAACACCGACAGCGCAGGCTGCGGTGCCGCATGCGAGCGTCAAGCCGACACCGCGTTCCCAGACCTTTACCCGGATCTGATCCTCATCAAATATGTGAGCCAGCGAGATATTGGCGCCTTCGGGAAAAATCGGATGGAGTTCGAGCAATGGGCCGAACCGCTCCAACTCGTACCCTTCAACATCGTCGACCCAGAAGATCGCATGCGGGTTGCCCATGCTGACAGCAGCCGGTGTGTGCAGGACCGGATCGTCGATCGGTCCGATCTGCAACTCAATCGCCCGGGTATCGGCAAATTCCTCGGCAAGTGGGATCTGGTCCCACTCAAGGCTTGGTTTCCCCATGTCGACTGTAACGGTGTGCGGGCCCTCGGCATCAAAGGCGTGCAGCAATCCGGCCGCGGTCTCGATTGTTACCAGGTCCTTGCCGGCTTCTTCCATAAGAAGGCGGCCAATGCAGCGTGTGGCGTTACCGCAGGCGGACACCTCGCCGCCGTTCTGGTTATGAATGCGCATGAATGCATCAACGCCAAATGATGACCGCTCAACGGTGATCATCTGATCGAACCCAATGCCGGTTTCCCGGTCGCCAAGACGTGCGACGACTTCCGGGGGCAGGCGCAAGGGATCTACCCGTGCGTCCCAGACCACGAAATCGTTGCCAAGGCCATTCATCTTCAAAAAGGGTCTGGTTTCAGACGCCATACCGAGTGCACTTCAATGGTTTGAGTGGGGTTGCGCCTGACCTTTTCGTCAGGCAGTTGCCCTTATATGGCTGAAAACACCGGAAATTACCAGTGGCAGGGCTCTGGAAGCAGCTATGCATTCGGCCAGGTATCCGTACTGTATGTGGTGTCAAAGCTTCCGGGCGCTGAAGGTGTCACAGGCTTCAAGCTGGCCGGACTGAAAGCCCTCGCGGAACCAGCGCGCACGCTGTGCGGAAGTTCCATGGTTGAAGCTTTCAGGAACCACATAGCCCTGGGCCTGCCGTTGCAGGGTGTCGTCGCCAATGCGGCTTGCTGCGTTCAGCGCTTCCTCGATGTCCCCTTCTTCCACAAAGCCGCGCTGTTTGGCGGCAAAATGAGCCCAGATACCCGCGTAGCAGTCGGCCTGAAGTTCCACCCTCACCGACAAGGCATTGCCTTCTGCCTTGCTCAGGGTTTTGCGAACCTTGTGAAACTCAGGCAAAACACCCAGTACGTTCTGGATATGATGGCCGACTTCATGGGCCAGGACGTAGGCCTGTGCAAAGTCTCCAGGTGCGTTCAGCTGATTGGCCAAGCGTTCATAGAAGGAAAGGTCGATATAAAGTTTGTCGTCCGCGCTACAATAAAACGGTCCGGTTGCAGCGCTTGCATATCCGCAGGCCGATGACACCGAACCCGAGAAAAGAACCAGGGTCGGTTCAGGATAGTGGCCCCCATGACCTTCAAATATCCGCCCCCAGGTATCCTCTGTGTCGGCAAGCACGACTGAAACGAATTGTGCAGTTTCGCCGTCGGCAGGCCTGCTTGGTGCCTGCCCCTGGTAAGACTGCGTTTCAAAGCTGCCGCCGCCATCCAGCTGCGACAGTAATGTGAGTGGATTGACGCCCATCAACCAGGCAATTCCGACGACCACAAGAATGCCGGTAATCCCCAATCCACCGCCGGCTCGCATCCGGCGTCCGCCGGTCGCTCTCACCCGCCGTCGCCCGCTCCGGCCACGTCTGTCATCTATGTTGCTACTGCCGCGTCGGCCTTTCCATCGCATGGCACGTCACACCTTGTCTGATCATCCGATCCCGATATACCAGATCGATCCGCTTCGTTGTCATGCATTAGTCCGAATGACAGCTTTTACGATGGCCGGAAAGATGATCCACTCTAAAGTGGCGGTCAGATCGTCAACGCCTGCAACAGATAAATGGAAGTTCAATGACCCGGTCGGAGCCGCTTGATGGAACATATGATTATATCATCATTGGTGCCGGGACAGCCGGGTGTGTGCTTGCCAACCGTCTGAGTGAAGACCCGTCAGTGCGGGTTCTGCTTCTGGAAGCCGGCGGATCGGACAATTACCATTGGGTCCAGATCCCGGTCGGCTACCTTTATTGCATCGGTAATCCACGCACCGACTGGATGATGAAGACAGCCGCCGAGCCCGGACTGAACGGCCGCAGCCTCGTTTATCCGCGCGGCAAGGTTCTTGGCGGCTGTTCCTCGGTTAACGGCATGATCTACATGCGGGGTCAGGCAGCCGACTATGACCACTGGCGGCAGCTCGGCAATGTCGGTTGGTCCTGGGAAGACGTTCTGCCCTATTTTCTGAAATCGGAAGATCATCATGCTGGCTCCACCGGGCTGCATGGGTCGGGCGGTGAATGGAAGGTTTCCAAACAGCGGGTCAGTTGGGACATCCTGCATGCCGTGCAAACAGGTGCTCAGGAATTCGGTATCGAACCACGCAGCGATTTCAACGACGGTAACAACGAGGGCAGTGGCTTCTTTGAAGTGAATCAGAAAAACGGCGTGCGGTGGAACACTGCGCGCGGGTTTTTGAAGCCGGCTTTGAAGCGACCCAACCTGAGGCTGATCACTCATGCCGAAACACAGAACCTTGTGCTTGATGGCAAGCGGGTCCGGGGTGTTCGGTTTCAGCACAAGGGACGTTCACTTACCGCTCTGGCGGAGCGCGAGGTTCTCCTTGCAGCCGGTGCGATCAACTCACCCAAAATCATGGAGCTTTCCGGAATCGGGTCCGGACAGATCTTGAAACACCAGGGGATTGATGTCCTTCACGAGCAGGCTGGCATTGGTGAAAACCTTCAGGATCACCTCCAGATCCGGACGGTCTACAAGGTCAAGAACGTCAAAACCTTGAATACGCTTGCAAACAGCTTGTTCGGCAAGGCAAAAATCGCGTTGCAATACGCACTCACACAATCGGGGCCGATGTCCATGGCGCCCAGCCAGTTCGGCATGTTTACGAAGTCGGATCCGGCGCTGGAGACCCCAGATCTTGAGTATCACGTGCAACCGCTTTCCACGGACAAACTGGGTGATCCCCTCCATCCTTTCCCGGCAATCACGATGTCGGTCTGCAATCTCAGACCTGAAAGCGTCGGCTCCGTGCATATCAGGAGCGGCGAGCTTACCGCCCAGCCTGACATCCGGCTCAACTATCTTTCGAGCGAAAGAGACAAGGACGTTGCCTTGAAATCCGTGCGTCAGGCGCGGCAGATCATGACTGCCAAGGCACTGGCGACCTACCAGCCTCAAGAAATTCTCCCCGGTCCGGAGGTTGCCGATGATGCAACGCTCCTTCAAAAGATAGGCGATATCGGGACGACAATTTTTCACCCGGTGGGAACCTGCCGGATGGGGGGTGACGAGGCGAGCGTGGTCGATCCTCAGCTGCGGGTGCGCGGGCTAGATGGATTGCGAGTCGTCGACGCGTCCATCATGCCGAAAATCGTCTCAGGCAATACTGCCTCGCCTGTGATCATGATCGCGGAAAAAGCGGCTGATATGATCCGTTCTAGAGACAATCGAGACGCCTGAGCCTCAGGAGTGCCTTGATGGTGGCTATCACGGCTTGTCGTTCCCAGCAGTGTCTGAGAGAGCCATATACTTTTCTCGTTCAGACGCCATTGCTTTCTGCCAGTCTGCTTTCAGCAATTCCATACGCTGCGGGATCTTGTCCTTCAATACATTCGCGGCGCTGATCCTCTCTGTTCTGAAGTAGCGGAATGCCGACCTGAGCTCGCACCAGGCGGCAATGATCCGGCCAGCGTCCCGATAACCGAGAAACAACGGCCAGATGGTACGTTCGGATGCTGTGCCCTTGTCATCGCGATAGGAGATCCAGATCTTGTTGCGATTGCGGATCGCCGCACGGATTCTGGACGAGTCCAGACCTTCTTGAGGTGGTTCGACGGGCGCGACATTCGTCGAGGGCATGTCAAAGAAAGTTTCGGAACCTGATGGCGCTATTGCTTCAAGTTTGGATATGAGATTGACCGCAGCATTTGCCAGTTCGGGCTCTCCCCGCGTTGCGACCCATTGAGCTCCCAGAACGGCGGCTTCAATCTCGTCCGGGGTCAGCATAAGAGGCGGCATGTGAAACCCGGGTTCGAGCACATAACCGATCCCGGCTTCTCCACGGATCGGAACATTTTGCGCCATCAACGCAGCAATATCGCGGTAGACGGTTCTTTTCGAGACCTCGAGCTGTTCCCCGATGGCCTCTGCAGAGATGGGGTGCCGTGACCGCCTGAGCACTTCGATCAATTCGAACAAACGGTCCCCGCGCCTCATCGCGCCTTCCTCTCAGACAAATGCTTACATGCTGCCATGATGCTGACAATACGTTGGCAGCAGCGGGATGTTAAGCCTTGTCACCTCTTCCCCGTTACAAGGAAATCGCTATGGAAATCAAAGGAAGCTGTTGTTGTGGTGCTGTTCAGTTCGTCATTGATGACCGCCCGAGCATGATGGGCAAATGCCACTGCTCAAGGTGCCGCAAACTGGGGACTTCGACCATGGTGTTCGTAAAACGTGGGCAGTTCAGACTTGTCAGCGGCGAGGACAAAATTCAATCGGTCGAGCCGCAGCCGCCTTATAAGTACGTGCGGTCATATTGTCGTTCCTGCGGGACATCTTTGGGAGAGCCGCTTTCTGCGGATGATACGTTTCCAATCAACGCGCATTGCCTTGACGATGACCCGGGCATTCGCATTTCGTTTCACGAATTCGTTGCCGAAAAACCGGACTGGGCGCAGGGGCCTGAAGAAGAAAAAGCTTAGTGCCTCTCGCGCCGGCCCCTTGAAGGACCGGATTGCTTCCATCAGACAACCAGTTCGCCCCGATCCATGGCCGCGAGAGTGTGCTCAAGCCCATTTTCAATATGCTGTGTCAGCAGGGATTTTGCCTTTTCGGCATCCCGGGCAATCGCGGCTTCAAACATGTCGCGGTGTTCCTGAACTGCCGCTTCGCCGCGATTTGTCAGGACGATCATCTGATAACGCAGGTACTTGTCATAAAGTGTGGAATGCAGGGCAAGAAGGTTTTTGGAATTGCAGGCCTGGATCATGGCGAGGTGGAATTCCCAGTCGTATCTCTTCCAGATCTCTTTTTTCGAGGCGTCACCGCCAAGCATCTTCTGTTCCATGAGATTCAGCTTGTGATGGGCGGAGACCAGGTTGCCTTCCCAATCGGTATCGCCGTTTTCAAGCGATAATTCCAGGGCGTGGCACTCAAGCAATACACGCAGATGAGCGATTTCCTTCAGATCGATCACGGAGATCGGTTTCACCAGAAATCCGCGCTGAGGCGGGGCTTCGACGAAACCTTCGCTGGCAAGCCGGTTGAGCGTTTCGCGCAGAGTTGACAGACTTGTCTTGTAGACCGCCTTCAACGCATCGAGTTTGAGTTTCGCACCCGGCTTCAAAGCGCCGAAAATGATGTCTCGCTTGATACGCTGATACGTGGTTGATCCGACAGTGCTTGCCGTTTCACTCATCACATTTCACCCTGAACCTCCGAATTGTCAGGCATTTACCACTTGTTTCGCCTGTCTTCAATTTCAATTAAAATCATGCAAAAATAAAAATATCAGATATTATTGCCAAGTCGATAGCTTTTGTCATAAGCTTTGCCCCAAGCAAGCAGAGACCTTGCGCCGAATGCGGAATTGGGGAGGTAAAATGAACCGCAACGTCCGGTTGGCGATTGCAGGATTTGGACTGGTTGGTCGACGGCATGGTGACGCCATTGCAGCAACGTCGGGCGTTGACCTTGTCGCTGTGGTCGAACCGGGAGAAGTGGGTCAAAGGGCTGCCGCAGAACAGGGTCTACCCTGTTTCAACGACATAGAGGAGTTTTTTGCGCGCAGTCATGCTGATGGCATGATCCTGGCCACCCCCAACAGCCTGCATGTGCCCCAGGCCATGACCTGTATTGACTACGGTTGTCCCGTCCTTGTCGAAAAGCCGATCGCGACGACTTCAGATGATGCCCGCGTGCTTGTGCAACACGCGACCAAAAAAACTGTTCCGCTCCTGGTGGGACATCACAGACGACACAATCCGCTAATCCAAAGAGCTAAAACAACAATAGAAACAGGTGATCTGGGCCACATTCGCGCCGTTCAGGCGACGTGCTGGTTTTATAAGCCGGATCACTATTTCGAAACAGCGGAGTGGCGAAAGAAAAACGGTGCCGGCCCCATCGCCGTCAACCTCGTGCATGACATTGACCTCATCAGGTATCTGTGCGGCGAAATCCGCACAGTGCGTGCTGTCGCCAGTCCCTCTGCACGAGGTTTTGAAAATGAAGACGTCGCAAGTGCCTTGTTGGAACTTGAGAACGGCGCAATTGGCACTGTCTCGGTATCAGACGGTATCGTCGCGCCCTGGAGTTGGGAACTGACGTCCCGCGAATACCCGATTTACCCGCCGACCTCGGAAAGCAGTTACCTTATCGGCGGGTCCAGTGGGTCGTTGTCCATTCCCGACCTTCGGCTCTGGCATTACCCGGGAAGTGACCCCGATTGGTGGGCGCCGTTATCGGCAACAGCCTTGACCCGCGAAGCCACCGACCCCTTGGTGAACCAGATCAAGAACTTCGTGGACGTCATTGTGCACGATGCCGAGCCATTGGTTGCGGGAGAGGAAGGTTTGAAGTCTCTGCAAGTTATTGAAGCCATTCAATTCTCTGCAGAAAGAGATGAAACCGTGACGCTGAAAACCGATCGCGTGAGCGTCGATCTGGCAAGTTAAGAATATCAGATATTATTCAAAAAATATTGAATAATTTGGAAAACCAAGCAAGATCCTTGGTGCTGAAAGACGAAGCAATCGTCTCAGGGAGGAAGAGATGACTTTGAAATACACCAGACGAGCCGTTGTTGCGGCATCACTTGCCGTCGGACTGATGGCGGGAGCTATGGGAAGCAGTGCCGCGTCCGATCGCATTACGCTGCGCCTTGCGACAGCCGGTTCTGAAACCGACCAGCGGTCAGTGGCGATGGCAGAAGTCTTTGCACCGATGGTCAAGGACTTTGCAGACTACCAGCCGGGGTACAATGCGACCCTGTTCGCGCAAGGTACTGAACTGGAAGCGATCAGCCGCGGCAATCTTGAGATGTCGATTGCCTCCGCGCAGGAGCTGGCACAGTTTTTTCCGGAGTTCTCGATCTTCGCAACGGGGTATGTGCATCAGGATGCCGAACATCAGGTGCGTGTCTTCAACGACCCTCTGATGGATCCGTTCAAAAAGAAGGTCGAGGATGAACTTGGCGTCAAACTGCTCTCCGTGATGTATCTGGGCCGTCGGCACGTGAACCTGCGTCAGACCAAGGACGAGCTCACCGTCAAAACACCTGCCGACTTGGCCGGTGTGAACTTGCGTATGCCCGGTACGGATGCCTGGCAGTTCCTCGGATCGGCGCTTGGCGCGTCACCAACGCCCATGTCGTTCGCCGAGGTCTATACTGCTCTGTCAACGGGAGCTGTCGATGGTCAGGACAATCCGTTGCCGACCGTTGTGGATGCAAAGTTCTACGAAGTCACCAATCAGATAGTCCTGACTTCGCATCTGGTCGATCTGAATTATATCGCCTTCTCAAAGGCTGTCTGGGACAGCCTGACACCGGAACAGCAGGAAATGGTTCAAAAAGCAGCCGATGCAGCCGCGGAAAGCGGCCGCAAGAAGCAGCTTGAACTGGAAGACAGCCTGGCCAGTTTCATCACCGAGCAGGGAGTTGAAATCTATGAGCCGGACCTGGCTGCATTCCGCGACCATGTCCAGGCTCAGTATGTCGGCAGCGAGTTTGCCGCAAGTTGGCCGGAAGGTGTGCTGGAAAAAATCAACGCACTTGGAAACTGAGCGCAGAAGCGTTTGAACCAATTGGGGGACAGCGGTGCGGCAGTTAACCAGATTGTTCACCCATGGCACCGAGTTCATCGCCGCCACAATGCTGGCGGCGATGTTCCTGACTTTTCTTTTGCAGATCTTTTCCCGCTACGTGCTGCATGCACCCTTCGGGTGGACCCTTGAACTCTGTCTAATTCTCTGGGTCTGGATTGTTTTTTTCGGGAACGCCTTTCTTGTTCGTGAACGAGATCACGTGACATTCGACATCTTGTACCTCGCGGCTCCGGCCAGGTTCAGGCGAATACTAGCCCTGATCTCCGCAGCCGCCATCGTTATCGGTCTTGCCTGGTCGTTCCTGCCGACCTGGGACTACATCGACTGGATGAAAATCCGAAAGACGACGACAGTCAGAAATCCGTTCACAGGGGACAAGATCCCGATGCGGACGATCTTCTCGATTTATGCGCTGTTCATGATCGTGGTCACGGCCAGATATGCCTGGCGGTTCGTCGATGTTCTTCGCTTTGGACCGCCGGACGACGATCACGAACTGCCGAGCCATGATCATGACCTTCCTGCGATACAGGAAGGGGATGAAGCCGTATGACGCTCGAACTTGCCCTTTGTCTCCTGACGCTGTTTTTTCTGGCGGGCATCGGGACACCGATCGGCTACGCGATCATTCTTGCTTCGACCGTTTATCTGACCGTTGGAGGGCTGGATATCGCTCTGACCGGTGAGAAGATAGTTCAAGGTCTTTACAAGAGTTTCGTGCTTCTCGCCGTGCCGCTGTTCATCGTCGCAGCCAACATCATGAATGCGGGCACCATTTCGGAGCGATTGCTGAATTTTTGTGTGGCCGCGGTCGGTCGCTTTCGCGGCGGGCTGGGGCATGTCAACGTCGTGGCCTCGCTTATTTTTTCCGGAATGTCGGGATCAGCCGTCGCAGACGCTGCGGGTATCGGAAAAATCATCATCGAGATGATGACGAAGGAAGGCCGCTACAGCCGGGGATACGCGGCCGCCATCACGGCAGCTTCCGCAACAATCGGGCCTATCATCCCGCCGTCCATCCCGATGGTGCTTTATGCGCTTGTCTCAAATGCGTCGATAGGCGCCCTGTTTCTGGCGGGCATATTGCCGGGCCTCGTGATGGGTGCCGTCCTGATGGGAATGAATTCCTACCTGTCGGCCAAAAGAGGTTTTGCACTTGAAAAGCCGGTTCCGTTGCGCGAATTGCCTCGCCGCACGGCCAACGCTTTTCCTGCGCTGCTCATGCCGGCCATATTGCTCTACGGTATCTATGGAGGCGTTACCACGCCAACTGAAGCTGCTGCTGTGGCGGCCTTTTATGCGCTTTTGCTGGCTGCTCTTTTTTACCGCGCGCTCACGGTGCACTCGCTCTACCGCATTTTTGTCGAGAGTGCGCGCTCCTCAGCGGCTGTCGGCATCGTCATCGGCGGG
The DNA here is from genome assembly GCF_947499295.1 of uncultured Roseibium sp. Lineage (GTDB taxonomy): Bacteria > Pseudomonadota > Alphaproteobacteria > Rhizobiales > Stappiaceae > Roseibium. The sequence goes on along the minus strand of NZ_CANMNP010000014.1, from coordinate 6,878 downwards.
GCGCTGATCCTGAACTTCATCGTTGTTTCGGAAAACATTCCCGGCATGATGTCGGATTTTCTGACGGGCGTTGACGTTCATCCGCTTGTATTCCTGCTTTTGGTCAATCTGCTGGTGCTCTTGCTCGGATGCGTGCTGGATGCGACGACCATCATTCTCGTGATCGTTCCGCTGTTCATTCCGACTTGCAAGGCACTGGGCATAGATCTGGTGCATTTTGGCGTGTTGGTCGTTGTGAATTCCATGATCGGCCTGATCACGCCGCCTTACGGCATTCTGCTTTTTGTCATCAACGCAGTGACCGGTATTCCTCTTCGAGAAATCATCAGCGAAATCTGGCCGTTTCTCGGCGTTCTGGTGCTTGCGTTGCTGCTGCTGATCGTCTTCCCGGAGATTGTTTTATTCCTGCCGCGTTTGTTCGGGTACGTGGGATGAGAGCCGGGCTGGTCGGATCCGGTATCGGCCCGTCTTTGACCCCTGACCTGCATGAGAGCGAAGGGAAAGCGCAGAATATCGACTACCGTTATGAGCGGTTCGACACCTCGTCCGGCCGCTGGAACGGTGCGCCTTTGTCCGAGATCTTGGACTATGCCGAGAAACACGAGTTTGTCGGGCTGAACATTACCCATCCCTTTAAGGTTCATGTCTGCCAGTTGATCGACCGGCTTGAAGGGGCCGCCGCGCATATCGAAGCCGTCAACACAGTCGTGTTCCGGGATGGGCGCCGCATTGGCCATTCCACCGACTATTCCGGTTTCAGAGAGGCTGTCAGGCACAGTTCGCTTCCCTTGTCCGGTCAGAAGATTGCGCAATTTGGTGCAGGAGGAGCTGGAGCTGCAACCGCACTGGCCCTGGTCGATGAGAAAGTTTCGGCGCTTCTGCTCGTCGATACGGACAGAGAACGCGCCGACTATCTTGCCGCTCAATTGACAAGAGTGCGACCAGAAGCTGAAATTGGCGCTGCAACTCCGGAAGGTATTGATTTCAAAGATTTCGGCGGCGTCGTGAATGCGACGCCGGTTGGCATGCATACTTATCCCGGGCAGCCTTTCGACTTGCCTGCGTTCAATCCCTCAGCCTGGGTTGCCGACATCGTTTACCGCCCCTTGGAGACCGAACTTGTTTGCGCCGCGCGCAGGCAGGGCCGTCAGGTCCTCAATGGAGGTGCAATGGCACTCAACCAGGCCATTCACGCCTTCAAGCTCCTGACGGACCGCCAACCGGACACTTCGAGAATGAAATCGGTATTTGCCTCATTGCTGGCCCAACAGGACTTGGAGGCAGACGCATGAGGGAACGCGGCGAAACCTGCAGCAATCTGTGCTCCGAGTGCGTTCTCGTGATTTCTGCGCGGCGGGACAAGAGGTTCATTCCTTTCGGCGCACCAAACGCACTGGCCCGCATTGCCGCCCAAAAACGGGCCGGGCTCGCCAAAGGCATACCTGCTGCATAGAATTCGCCGGTTGCAGGGTGCCCTTTAAAATCGCTCCTTGAGAGTCGCGACGGCGTCTGCAAGGAGCGCAAGGTCGACGCCGACGGCCGTGAATGCGGTGCCCTGTGAGATGTAGTTTCCGGCAGCATCGGGATCGAGGGTCAAAATACCGTAAGGAACGCTCATTGCCTTAAGGCGCTCGAAAGCGTTTTTGATAGCGGATTGAACGTCGGGATGGTTCATCTGACCGGGAATGCCCATGCTTGCACTCAGATCGGCAGGGCCGATGAAGACAGCATCGACACCATCGGTCTCGGCAATGGCTTCCAGATTGTCCAGCGCAGTTTGCGTTTCGAGTTGCACGATCAGGCAAAGTTCTTCTTCTGCGATAGTATAGTAGTCATCCACTTTGCCGTAGCGTGTGGCGCGGGTCATGCCGGCCATGCCGCGAATGCCGCGCGGCGCATAACGCATTGCACTTACAGCTGCCGCGGCCTCTTCTGCTGTCTGCACATAAGGGACCATAAGTGTCTGCGCTCCGAAATCGAGCAGCCGTTTGAAGAGCACAGGATCGTTGGCGGCAGGTCGGACGACGGCGCTCGTGGTCGGGTCGCCGGCAATTGCCTGGAGGGCGGGCAGAACATCCAGCGTTTCAACGGGAGAATGCTCGCAATCGATCAGGACCCAGTCAAATCCCGCACCTCCGAGAAGTTCGGGAACTGCATTGCCGCCGATTGTATTCCAGATGCCAAGTTGGTGTTTCCTTGCGCGCAATGCGGCCTTGAAAAGGTTTTTCGGATTTTTCATTTCAATTCAACCTGTTGCGCATGAGGAAAAGAGATAAACTCTCTGAAGTTAAGCCCATATTTCACCGTCTGACCAGACATGTGTGGGGTGTTGACCATAGACAATTCTGGAGCAAGGATTTTTAATCCCGGCATGGCGTCTGCAAACATACTTGCTCTTGGCGAGCCCTTGATCGAGATGGTCCGACTGGCGGACCCGATTGATGGGTGCCCGATCTATCGGCAGAGTGTTGGAGGAGATACGCTGAATGCTCTCGTGGCAGCCGCGCGTCAGGGAGGGTCGACCGGCTATCTGTCCGCGGTCGGCGGCGATCCCTTCGGCAAAGACATCCTGGCGCTCTGTGACCATGAAGGCATAAACAGATCCACCATCCTTGTGCGGCCTGAGGATCCAACCGGCGTCAACTTTATCCATCCCCACCCGGAAGGCCGGCGGTTCTTCTACGCAAGGCGCGGTTCGGCCGCGAGCCACTATTCGGCTTCGGACTTGCCCCAGGCCGCCATCGCAGATGCAAAAATTCTCCATGTTTCGGCTGTTAGCCTTGCCATTAGCCAGGAGATGCGTCAGGCCGTCTTTCAGGCTGCCAAGCTGGCAAAGACCGCTGAAACGCTTGTGTCTTTTGATCTGAACCTGAGGCTCAATCTATGGGCTCTCGACACAGCCCGGCAGACAATCGAAGCGTTTCTGCCCCTGGCCGATATTGTCTTGCCGTCAGATGATGAGGCGAACAGTCTTCTGGGCCCTGACGATCCAAATTCTCACATTGCCCATTTTCAGCGTTACGGCGCAAGATACGTACTTTTCAAGCGTGGCCGTCGAGGGGCCGTTCTGGCGTCGCCAGCAGGCCGGACTGAGATCAGCGCGCCACAGGTGGACGCCGTCGATTCCACCGGGGCGGGCGACAGTTTTGCCGGAGCCTTTCTGGCTTATCTTCTGGAAACCGGAAACGAAACGGAAGCTGCGAGACGGGCCGCGATCGTCGCAGCCGGAACAGTGAGCGGCTATGGTGCGATTGAAGCTATTCCGGACCGGGAAACAGTTCTGAAGACCGTCGGTTGATTTATCGCGACAATCTTCACTTTCCCGCAAGATCGAGAGATACGTTCAGCTTGTTTCCATCCAGATCCCGGACATAAGCCCCGTAATAGTCCGGGTGATAGTGGCGTGGTCCCGGTGCACCCTCATCCGTTCCGCCATTGTTGAGTGCGGCTGCATGGAACGCATTTACGCCTTCGGCATGCGGCGCATAAAACATGATCTGTGTTCCGTTGCCGAAGGTCGCGGGCTGCCCGTCAAAGGGGCGAACGACAAATACTGTGGTCCGGCCATCGCTGCCGGCGTAACCCAGTTCATGCGGCTCATCCAGAACACGCCGCATGCCGAGTGTTGCCAGCACCTTGTCGTAAAACGTACCCGCGGCTGCGATGTCGTTGAAGGGGAGAAAGCGACCGACGCAGCCCAGCGCTTCTTGACCGATCATGTCTGTGTAACCTCACCAAGCGGATCAAAGTCGGCCAACAAGGCGGACTGGTCGCCGTTGAAGGGCCGCAACGTGGTCATATGGCCCGACGCGGACGAACCTGGCGGCAAGTGCGCCGAAACTGTCGGAAACCTTCTGGCGGACGCTGGAGCCGCGTCGGCGGCCATTCTGACCCCTCCTGACGGAGTACCTGAAGGATGGGACGCAGGGGACGCCGTTCAAGAGAACTGGACGGTGGAACAGGCGCTGGCGCTGGTCCAGGCGGCTACGATACGCAAATCCTTTGGGAAGGCGCTAGACGGCTCTCCCAGGTCGAAGTCGGGCAAGCCCAGCGCTGGAAAGCGAAAAGCACCCAAGCAGTGCGACACGCTGCTTGGGGCGTTGGATGATGCGCAACTGTGGCATTCTCCGGAGAAAGCAGCCTATGCGACGATCTCCGTTAACGGCCATCGCGAACACTGGCGTATCGACAGCTCGGTATTTCAGCGCTGGGCTGCCGGTCGCTTCTATCGATCGACGGGTGGTGCACCGGCGGGGCAGATGCTGGCAGACGCCCTGCGCGTGTTGAGCGTCCGGGCCATCGAGGATGGTACTTGCTACAAGCCCATGATGCGCACCGGTTGGGTGAATGGCGCAAGCTGGCTGGACCTGTGTGACGATAATTGGTGCGCTGTCAAAATCACTGCGAATGGCTGGGAAGTGGTCGAACATCCTCCGGTCAAATTTGTTCGCAGTGAAACCATGGCTCCTCTTCCTGTACCGGAGGCTGGTCACCTGATTGAAGAGTTCCGCGGTCACGTCAACGCAGATGACAATGACTATTCCTTGATTGTCGCCTGGCTTGTAGCGGCGCTCTGGGGCCGCGCAAGCGCTTATCCTGTGCTGGCGCTGGGTGGCGAACAAGGCAGTGGTAAAACGACAATGGCCCGCATGCTACGCACGTTGGCTGACCCTTCCGCCGTGCCAGCGCTCGCTCTGCCGAAAGACGAACGGGATCTGTTCGTCCAAGCAATGAGCGGCCATACGCTGTCATTCGATAACGTCTCGAAAGTTGATGCTTGGTTCTCCGACGCGGTTTGCCGCCTGTCTACCGGTTCCGGCTTCTTGACCCGTAAACTGCATTCGGACTCTGAGCCATTCTGGTTTCAGGGCTCGCGTCCGGTCTTACTCAACGGTATTCCCAGCTTGACGGATCGTGCGGACCTAGCAGAGCGTGCCTTGACCGTTCGGCTTCTCCGGATTGACGAGACGACACGGCAGAGCGAGGACGATTTCTGGCAGGAGTGGACCAAAGTGTTGCCTGGTATTCTTGGATCATTGCTAGACGCCGTTTCATCGGCCGTACGGCGTTATGATGAAACCAAACTGGAGCGATCCCCTCGCATGGCAGACTTTGCCAGGCTCATGGCAGCCGCAGAACCCGGCCTCGGTTGGGAAACCGGCGCATTCATGGCCGCCTATGACGCAAATCGGCAGGCAACTACTGAACAAGTTTTTGAAAGTGACCCGGTAGCTGTGGCCATCGAAAAGTTTATTCCCACGCAGCATCCCACCAACGGCTGGGAAGGTACCGCAACAGATCTTTTCGCGGCGCTAAATCAGATCGTTTCGGACGATATGCGTCGGTCTCGTTTCTGGCCTTCGAAAGTCAACGCGCTAGGCAATGCTGTTGATCGAGCCGCACCGCTTCTGTGGCATAATGGTATCCACGTGACGAAACGGAATACTGGTGCTCAGAGACTGATTATTCTGACTGTCGTATGAAAATGGCGATTGCCGTGATGCATCGAGAGCAAATTATGCAGACGCGAGTTCAACTCGCCGTTGTTTTTTTCAAATGCTATACCACCGTATGAGGATACCCATTTGCGCCACGAATTCTGGAAAATCTGATGTCGGTTAAGAACGTCGAATCCCAAATCAAAAAGTTTCTTCAATCGACCTCGGCCGAAGTTCTATGTGTTCGTGGCAACTGGGGGACTGGAAAAACCTACAATTGGCAATCAATTCTGCAAGAAGCGGCAACCCAAAATAGCATTGGGATGCACAACTACTCATATGTGTCTTTGTTTGGTCTGAATAGTCTAAATGACCTCAAACAAGAGATCATTCATCAAACGGTTTCGGTTGAAAAAATAGGCGAATCCTTCAACCACAAAGACGTTCAATCATACGTTAAAAATGCATACCCAGGCCTTCTTAAACTGGGCGGACTAGCTGGAAAATTCTTAGGAGAAAACTACACAAGTACCGGCGTAGCGGTCATGTACATGTTTGTAAGAAATCGGCTTATTTGCATCGACGATTTAGAGCGCAAAGGTAGGGGCTTAAGTAGCTCAGATGTTCTTGGGCTTGTCTCCCAACTCCGAGAAGAACGGAACTGCAAAGTCGCAATTCTGTTAAATGACGAGCGATTGGAAGACGAAGATAAGGAAGATTTTGCGCGCTACCTAGAGAAGGTTGTGGACATCAACCTTCGATTTAGTCCAACGCCGACAGAGAGTGCTGAAATAGCGCTGAAGGCATTAAGCGGATCTGGCGAAGTTAAGATGCTTGTGCGTGAACGTACCACCAAGCTCGGCATCGACAACGTTCGCGTTATTCGGAAAATTTATTCGTTCGTACAGCAAATAGAACCACTTCTAAGTCGTTACAAGTTTGATGTATTTGAGAGCGTTGTGAACACGATCGTGCTTATGGGATGGTGTCATTTGCAGCCAGAATTCGCTCCAAGCAAATACTTTCTTATTCATCGGAAAGGAATTTACGACGCTCATGTTGCGGAACGTGATGGTGAAAATTCTGCTTTGGAGGAAAAGTGGTCCAAAATACTGTCTGACTATGGATATGCGTACACCGACGAATTTGACATGGAGTTGTTAAAAGGGATCGAAGATGGATATTTTACAAATGAAATCATTGAAAACCATGCTGCCGAACTAGAGCATAGAGTTAAACGAAATGAAGCTGCTTTCGAATTAAGCAATAATTGGGGCAATTTTCACAACTCTTTTGAGAACGATGAAAATACCCATCTAGAAATTTTTAAACGCTGCCTTACTGCCAACGCGGAACACTACGGTCTAGGTGTTTGATCCCAGATTTTGATGGTGCAGTCTTTTCTCCCGAATGGAAGGATGCACTATGGGACAGGTTTTA
>NZ_CANMNP010000013.1 GCF_947499295.1 uncultured Roseibium sp. | reverse complement strand
GACGAGATCGCAACGACAATGGAAGAGGTGAACAGCTTCACCACGAACATTGCATCTGCTGTCGAAGAGCAAGATGCGGCAGCGAAAGAAATCAGCCGCAACGCACAGTTGGCTGCCGCCGGAACGTCCGAGGTCTCCGAAAACGTAACCCAGGTGAATTCAGCAGTCGTCGACACGCGTCGGTCGATCGAGCAGATGCGGTCCGCCTCGACCGCCAGCACCGAAAACTCGGCATCCTTGAAACTCACAGTGGATCGTTTTTTGGAGAATGTTGCCGCAGCATAGCGCCTCATTGCGATCATCGACAAAACCCGTGAAGGCCTGGCTCTATGCCAGGCCTTCACTTCGTTTAGCGCCAATACTCTTTCGAACGGCCTCCCCTCTTTTGCCGGACACTTGAAGTTCGCATTTTCCTGTCGGCTCAGCCTTGCGCTATGCGTTCCCCCAACTCACTGTTGGTCATGGCGCGGCCGTCAAGGTTCCAGGAACCGTCAACCGTGTGAACCAGGTTCGTAAAGATCCGGTCCCGCGGAAGTGTGCCACTTGCGGCACCCTCAATGATGTCTGTCGCTTCCTTGAAGAAGCCGACTTGGATGTCCCGGTCCGCTAGCGCGAAGGACGGCGTTTTGCACTCAAGCCAGGCAGCAGACACGGGCTCGCCCCCTGAAAGAGCATCGCGCTTTTGAAGCGTCTGAATTTGCATTGTAACATTCGGCGTCATGACCTTGTTTCCGGCCAATCCATGCCATCTCAGGAATGCCTGGGTAATCTTGCGGCCTGCCGCGGCAGCTGCATCGGCGTCAAGGACGCCCTCTGTGTACGTAAAAGTCAAAGGCATTAGAACCTGTCTCCATATTTAAATATAACGTTCGTTATATTTTCTGACAAACCCCATATATGTAACGATCGTTATATCTTCAAGAAAAATATTGCGATCGTTATATAAATTGAGGCCGGACGAAGATGACAAAACAGAATATGCGGAAGGCGGAAACGCGGAAGGCCCTTCTGGAAGCCTCCAGTCGGATGTTCAAGAACGAAGGATTTGACGGTATCGGCGTTGACGGCATCGCGAAGGCTGCCGGAGCAACCTCGGGAGCATTCTATGCGCATCTGAAATCCAAAAACGATGCATTCCGTATCGCACTTGAAGCGGGGCTGGACGAGGTTATTGAGACAATTCCAGACTATCAAAAACAATATGGCAATGGCTGGGTAGACGCATTTGCGCGGTACTACCTGAGTGCCGCACATCGCCAGGATCGGGCTTGCGGTTGCGCCATGACAGCAATGTCACCCGATGTCGCACGGGCAGATGCGGACACCAGAGCGCTCTATGACCTTAAGATGGATCGCATTGCAGATCTGATTGCTCGGGGATTGCCAGGTGAAAACACTGAAGACAGACGAAAATCTGCCTGGGCATTCCTGAGCATCCTCATAGGCGCGCTCACCACATCACGTGCAATAGCTGATGAGAGCCTGGCTGAAGAAGTGGCCGAGGCGACACTGCCGGTCGCCCTTAGGGCAGCCTCCAGGCATGAAATCAATTAGAACCGCTCGTTGGTTCGGTCAGGCCACGGCCATTCTCATGGTCCTGACGTGTGATCCGATAGAAGCGGCATGAAACACCATGTTTGATCATATCCATCCACGGTCTAAGCCCTGCCTTTTCCATAACGGCGAAGGATATTTCGTGCTCCGACGCGGCATAGGCGAACATCTGATCTTCTGTTCTGTGCGAGAAGAACCAAGCTACCAGCGCCCTTGCAATTTCGCTTGCGTATCCTTGTCCCCAATACGCTCGTTTCAAACTATATCCCAGTTCATATCCGTCCGGTTTGTCCTGCCAGGAGAACCCTGCCCGTCCGATAAAATCGCCATCAATCGTTTCAAGCTTCCATTTGCTGATGCCTGTGCGCTGATGATCTTCCACATAGGATTTCAATCGCCGGCGAATTTCCGCATCCGCCATCGGTGCAAGGCCGGGCGAATGGTAACGGTTCACCTCAGGATCTGAGTGCAGGTCTTTCAGCAATTCATAATCCGTCTCCAGAAACGGCGTTAGCTTGAGACGCCGTGTCACCAGTATCAGATCGGACAAGGAGGCGTTCTCCCATCAAAAGAAAGGCCCGGTCCTCTTCAAGTCAGTCAGGCTTTAAGAAGCTTCGGCTCGTCAGGCACTCATCAAATATGACTGCATGGAGGGACTGAGCATCTGAAACAGATCCGCCTGCATTCCGTCAATCGCCTTGCTTTCGCGATGATAGAACCCGGCATCCTGAATCGCTTCGCGCATGTCACGATTATCGGTGCGAACAACCGCGACAAGATGTGAAAAGTAGGTGTTTTTGAAGAACCAGTCGGAAAGGCCTTTGCAAAGGCGCTTGGCAAGGTTCTCATCCTGCTCAAGCACGTCGGTATAAAGGCAATAGTTCAAGCTGATCTCAGAGGTTTCAGCGAGTGGGGTAAACCCTGCCCAACCGATAAACTTGCCGTCCTCCGCTACAGCCTTCCACTTGGCAAAGCCATGATCCGTTTGGTTCTGCAATGCAGTGCGGACCAGTTCCGCAGCATCGACCACGACGCAATTTGTAGAAGTATCATTGCAAAGGTTGCCATAAGGGTCGGAATGAAGGTCTTTGACGAGATTAATATCTGCAGGAGACAATGGAACAAGCCGCACTGAACCGCATTCGAGAAAAATCGTCTGCACCGTGTCCTCCCTTTAATGGCGATATCCCGAGACCGAAAACATCTGACAACATGCCGTCCGCAAGGTATTGCCATGTAACTTTAGATTGTGCCTTCCCGAAGGCAGACAAAAGTATAATGTCAAAAATGGCAAAAATATATTCGCATTACCAACAGGTTAGCGAAATAGTACGCGTTGCAGTGCACACCCCACAGGTTGACGGATCAATTTTCGGCGAGGCCCGGCAACTCTTCCAAATCGATTCCAACTGAAGGATCAATCCTTTGCCAATCGGCCATCTGATTACGGAACCAGGTTTCCTGTCGTTTTGCATATTGCCGCGTTGCAACAGTGAGCCTGTTGATAGTTTCTTCAGGACTGACTTCCTGCGACAGCAAGCTCCGGATTTCGGCGATTCCAATTGCGCGCATACCGGGCAGTTTTGGCGAAAGCCCCTTGTCCAGCAATGCCCTGACTTCAGCAATGCCTTCCTCGCTGACAATCAGTTCAGCGCGCCTCGCGATACGTTCATGGAGCCAGGCTCTGGGCGGGGCCAGTACCAGGCGCAAAGAGTGTTCGGGAGACAGAAAAGGAGCTGCATGCTGAGCTTTTTGCAAGACGTTGAGCGGTTGCCCGGTTGCAAGAATGACTTCCAGAGCACGCGCAAGCCGCTGCGGGTCGGCAAGTTCACTGGCAGCAGTTACGTCCCCGGCATCGACAAGTGCTTTTCTGAGCCCTTCAGTCCCTTCCCTATCCGCCAGATCGCGTGCTTTTTCGCGAATGTCCTCCGGTATATCCGGCAGCTCTGCAAGACCCTGCGTCAAAGCCTTGAAATAAAGGCCCGTACCGCCAACCATGATCGGCACTCGTCCTTGGGACCAAACGGCCTCCATTTCTGCGCTTGCCAATCGCAGCCAGGCACCGGTGGAAAAGGCCTGTGATGCCGGCAAGACACCATAAAGACGATGTTCTACCTCACGCTCCTCGCTCGAGGATGGTCTTGCACTAACCAGACGCAAGTCTTCGTAAAGCTGCATGGAGTCGGCATTAATGATCACTCCATCCAGTCTTTTGGCAAGATCCAGGGCCAAAGCGGACTTGCCGCTCGCCGTGGGTCCGGCTATCAAAATGGCGCGCCACCCGATTGTTTTCTTCCTCTTGTCTTCCAAGGCTTCATCCATGTCTCTTGTCGCCACCCTGGTTTCTACTCCAACGGCTCCTGCGGTGAGCGCAGATCTCATCGGCAAAGCGAAGGCTGCTCTTGGAGTAACCGGTTCCGCGACAGTGCTCAATCCAGGTGTTGCAGCCGATATCCGGTTTGAAGGTCCGAATGCAAGTGCCGCTGATACGCTGCTTCGCGATGTGATCGGGCGTGCACCAGTTGACGTTTTTATCCAGGCCCCCGACAAACGCCGTAAGAAACTGCTGATCGCTGACATGGACTCCACCATGATCCGGCAGGAATGCATCGATGAATTGGCGGCCGAACTTGATCTGAAAGGCAGGATCTCGGAAATCACCGAGCGCGCAATGCGCGGCGAGATAGAATTTGAGCCCGCCTTACGGGAACGGGTTGGCCTTCTTGAAGGTTTACCAGTCTCCGCGATCGACACGGTTCTGAGCAACCGCATCCAATTGATGCCCGGTGGGCGGACAGTTGTACAGACCATGAAGTCTGACGGCGCCTATTGCGCGCTTGTGTCGGGTGGTTTCACACATTTCACCAAAGCTATTGCCGCAATGATCGGCTTTGACGAAAACCAGGCCAACACATTGCTCGAAGAGAACGGCAAATTGAGTGGCAAGGTCGGTGAGCCGATCCTCGGCCGGGACGCCAAACGCGCGCGCCTTGAATATCTGGTGGCCGAGAACGGTCTGGACTTTGAAGACACGCTGGCAGTTGGTGACGGAGCAAACGATCTTGCCATGATCGAGCGCGCTGGATCAGGAGTTGCTTATAGAGCCAAACCGGCCGTTGCTGCAGCCGCTGATTTCCGCATCGACTACGGTGACTTAACAGCCCTTCTCTATCTTCAAGGCTACGCCGAAAAGGACTTTGTGCTGAGCTAGAGGTCACCATAAGATCAAAAAAGGCGCCGTCACCGGCGCCTTTTTCTTGTTCTGAACGGACCTTTTCGGACTATTCGTCCTCAATTCGCACTGGAACGAAGCGAACATCGCCTGAGGGGTTGGCCAGCAACAACAAGGCAGACCGGCGCCCGCCCTCCTTGAGCTTCTCAATCTCAGCTTCGACATCTGCCGGTGTTTCCACCGGTTCCTGAGCGACTTCCTTGATCACGTCGCCCGCCTGGACACGCTTTTCTTCTGCGGAAGACCCAGTCTCGACTTCAGTTACCACAACGCCAGTGACATCAGCTTCGATGGAGAACTGCTCGCGAAGCTCATCATCGAGTTCAGAGAGCGTCATTCCGAGAACTTCGCTTTTCTCGACCGGCTTTTCTTCCGGCTCTTCTTCAGTTGTCGCACTGGCTTCGGTGACGTCGTTTTCTTCCAGACGCTCAAGAGTGACGCTGATGGTCACTTCTTCACCTTTGCGAAGAACGATAACCTCCACGTCTTTGCCGATTGCCGTCTCGGCAACCATGCGCGGAAGTTCACGCATTGCTTCAACTTCATTGCCGTCGAATTTGATGATGACGTCACCCGGCTCGATTTCGGCTTTCGACGCCGGACCATCTTCAGTCACGCCGGCTACCAACGCGCCCATTGCCTCGTCCATACCAAGGCTCTCAGCGATCTCGTCGGTGACTTCCTGAATGCGCACACCCAGCCAGCCGCGACGCGTTTCACCGAACTCCCTGAGCTGATCAATCACGCGTGTGGCCGTCTTTGCGGGAATGGCAAAGCCGATACCGATCGACCCGCCGGACGGTGAAATGATTGCTGTGTTGATGCCAACAACATTGCCCTGCATGTCGAACAACGGACCACCGGAGTTGCCCCGGTTGATCGATGCATCCGTCTGGATGAAGTTGTCGTAAGGGCCGGAATTGATGTCTCGGTTCCGTGCGGACACAATACCGACGGTGACCGTTCCCCCAAGACCGAACGGGTTGCCGATTGCCATCACCCAGTCGCCGACACGTATGGCGTCTGAATCACCCAGGCTGACGGCTTTCAACGGCGTTTCGGGTACCACCTTCAAGACAGCCAGATCGGTCTTTTCATCCGTTCCGAGAATTTCCGCCTTGAGCTTGGTACCGTCGTTGAAGTTCGCCGTAACCTCGTCAGCGCCTTCGATCACGTGATTGTTCGTGATGATAATGCCTTCTTCGCCATCGATCACGAAACCCGACCCAAGCGACTGAACGCGTCGCGGCTGGTCATTATCCCGGTTCTGTCGGTTGAAGAATTCCTCAAAGAACTCCTGGAAAGGAGACCCGTCCGGCACCTGGGGCATCGGCACGCTGCGCCTGCCCTGCACAGTTTGCGCGGTGGAAATGTTCACCACGGCATCAGCCAGGTTCTCCGCAAGGTCGGCGACGGAAACCGGGCCTTGGGCCTTTGCGGTCTGAACGGGTTGAAACGCGATCATTCCGCCGAGAACGATGCCCGCCGCTGCAAAGGCGATCCGGGACATTCGACGGCGAACAAAATTTGGAGCCATAGGGCTTTCTCCTCATCCGAGCCGATTGGACTGCGGTCCGACAGAAAAAGCCGAAACTGACAGCCGATGGGTTTCAATCAGGCCTGTTGTCCAAACCAGAATATAGAACGAGCGGGAGGATTTTGCCCCTCCCGCCCGAAAACTTTTCGTTATCCGCGTATGATCCACACAAGAAATAGTCCAATCACAGCGACGATCAGGCCTGTGGTGCGCAAAGTTCGGTCTGAAGTTTCAAGCGCACTCCGCATGATGCTCTTCATGCCACCGGGCACCAGAGCATAGAGCACACCTTCCAGAACGAGCACCAAACCTAGCGCCGTCACAAGGTCATTCATTGCGCGGCGAGTGACGGTGCACCGGTAGAGATGCCCGACCCGCCGTTGTCATTGTCCGACTTCGGTGCATTGACGCCAGTTGGATCCTTGAAGAAGCGGAAGAAACTGGAATCCGGCGACAAGACCAGGCTGGTGTCTCCGGACCGCAGACCGGCTTCATAAGCCTGCATGGACCGATAGAAAGCGAAGAATTCGGGATCGGCGCCGAACGCTTCAGCAAAGATCCTGTTCCGCTCCGCATCACCATCACCTCGGATGATCTCAGAATCCCTGTTTGCTTCAGCCACAAGGACCGTCGCATCACGATCCGCACGTGAGCGGATCCGCCGTGCGGCTTCCTCACCCTGCGCGCGAAGCTCGGTGGCTTCCCGCTGACGTTCTGTCTGCATCCGCGCATAAATCGCCTGAGAGTTCGCATCAGGAAGGTCGGCACGGCGAATCTTGACGTCGATTACTTCAATGCCGAGTTCTTCGGCGTTGGCGCTCACATCACGGCGAATGGCTTCCATTGTGCCAGAACGGTCGTCGCGCACCAGAGCCACGAAACTTGTGCGGCCCAACTGTGACCGAAGAGACGATTGCAGCAGTGTCGAAAGACGGCGATTGGCAGTCAGTACGGTTTGAACGCGCTGGTAGAACAGTACTGGATTGGAAATCTTGTAGCGTGCGAAGGCATCCACAACGAGACGCTTCTTGTCCGAGGAGATCGGCTCCAGAGGCGGCATGTTGAGGTTCAGCACACGCTTGTCCAGGTAAACGACGTTCTGAACGAACGGGATCTTGAAATAGAACCCCGGTTCGGTTCTCGGTTCGTCGACAATCTTACCGAACTGCAGGACCAGTGCCTGCTGGGTCGGATTGACAATGAAGACTGACATGTAGGCACCAATGGCGACTACAACCAGAAAGAGGGCGAGCAATCCACTACGCATGATCAGTTCCCTCCTGTCCGAGCGGTCGGCGCATTGCCGCGGCCGTTCAGGTCATTGAGCGGCAGGAACGGCAGCACGCCGGAACCGGACGTTTCGTTATCGATGATGATCTTGTTGTTGGCTCCCAGGACCTTTTCCAGGGTTTCAAGATAGAGACGTTCACGCGTTACATCCGGAGCCTTAATGTATTGCTCGTAGATTTTGGTGAAACGCTGGGACTGACCGGTCGCTTCTGCGATCGTCTGATCCCTGTAACCGTTGGCGCCTTCCAGTACGCGGGCTGCTTCACCGCGCGCTTCCGGAACGATCCGGTTCGCATAGGCTTCGGCCTCGTTGCTGATACGTTCCTGATCGGCGCGGGCCGCCTGAACGTCACGGAAGGATTCGATAACCTGTGCAGGCGGATCCACGCGCTGCATCTGCACTTCTGCAATCTCGACACCAGCGTTGTAGCTGTCCAGCGTCGATTGCATCAAAGTTGCAACGTCGTTCTGAATGGACACGCGGTTTTCAGTCAGGATCGAGTCAATATTGGAAGCGCCGACGACTTCGCGCATGGCGCTCTCTGCAACCGCCTTGACGGTTCCGGCCGGTTCCTGGACGTTAAACAGGAAGTCCGTGATCCCTTGACGCGTGTTTTCGATACGCCACAGCACTTTGAAGCCGACGTCGACAATGTTTTCGTCGCCGGTCAGCATCAGGCTTTCTTCCTGAACGTCGCGTGCGCGCACAACACCGGAACTGGTAACGCTTTCCTCGGTTCCGACTGTGGTTTCACGCTGCAGCTCAACCTTTGGCGTATAAACCTCACCAATCGGATAAGGCCAATTGTAATTCAGGCCCGGAGGCGTCTGATCGGCAACTTCACCGAGCACAAGCTCAACGCCGACCTCGCCTTCGTCAACCACGTAGAAACCTGTTGCGAGCCAGACGATGGCAACAATGCCTGCAACAATCAACACGCCAAGAAAGCCGAGGCTTCCGCCGCCGCCACCCGGCAGTACGGTTTTCATACGGTCCTGCGTGCGTTTCAAAAGCTCTTCCAGGTCTGGCGGATTGCCGCCTCCGCCCCGGTTCGGGCCACCGCCCCACGGACCATTGTTGTTACCGCCGCCGCCGCCGCCACCGCTGCCCCAAGGGCCGCCATTGTTGCCGCCGCCTTTCCAGGGGCCACCGCCACCTGATTGATTGCTCCAAGGCATCAAAACTTCCTTCTGTGACATCCGGCAGCCTGCCGGATTTGGGCCCAGGACCCATGGACCTGAGCCGCTTTTGACTCACCGTTGGTTATAGGGAGATTGCCCGTGGCTTTCAACGTAAAGCCCGGCGCTATTTCCCAAAGTTCGTAAACAGAACCAAACCATTTTGTCGGCGCACTTTCCCTCGCCGCAGGTGGGGTATCTCGGCGGTTCTGTCAAGGCCAAACAACGCGAGTTCCACCGGCCCTGCGTGAAACCTTTAAGGAAGGTGGACCATATCGACATGCGCAATGCCGTCTTCATCATACTCATCCGACACGGTCTGAAATCCCAGGGACTGGTAAAAGGCTTCCAGATGCGCTTGTGCAGAGACATGGATCTTGCATGCCGGAACCAGTACACGGGCCTTCGTGACGCCTGCCTGCATCATCTTTCTCCCAAGGCCTGCACCACGGCCCTCTGAAGCCACAACGACCCGTCCGATCCGAGCTTCAACAAGTTCAACGTCTGAGGAAAGCCGTATTGCGCCTACCAAAGCACCGGTATCGCTGTCTTTCACCAGATAATGCAGCAACTCAGGGTCTTTGCCGTCAATGTCGGCATAAAACGACGCCTGCTCCAGAATGAAAATATTCTGGCGCAACCGTAAGAGTTCATAGACGTCGCGCTTGTCCATTTCGTCAAAAGTGACCCAGCGTGCATCGAAGTTTTCAGCAAGTGTCATGAAAATTCCACCGTGACTTCAGGACGCCGCTTTGCGGCGGTACGTCACATAAACGAAATCGGCGCTGTCGTTTTCGCCTTTCTGTCCTGGCTCGCGGTGCGTCATTGCCCAGATGGACGGGTCGATTTCCGGAAAGCATGTATCTCCCTCAGGATCCGACTGGATTTCAGTTATCTCAAGTCTGTCTGCATGGGGCATGGCCTGATCATAGATCTGCCCCCCGCCTATGCACATGATTTCCTCAGCCTGAAGTTCGCTCGCAAGCTCTTCAGCCCGCTGCAGGGCTTCCTGGAGCGACGTAGCAGCTTCGGCTCCTGAGGGTGAATAGTCCGGATCGCGCGAAATCACGACATGGGGGCGACCGGGCAATGGCCGCCCTCCGAAAGACAAGAACGTCTTGCGGCCTAGAATTACAGGCTTTCCGATCGTCATTTGTTTGAAGCGTTTCAGATCACTCGACACCTTCCAGGGCATGTCGCCTTCCGAACCGATAATTCCGTTTCTGGCAACGGCTGCGACAAGAACGAGTTCAGGCAAGACCTACTCCGAATCCGGTTTTCAAATAGTTGGCCGCGTCCTAGCATGGTTTGCTGCACCGAGAAAAATCTTCAGTTGACAGTCTTTGTGTCAAAAGACTGTCGGATCTGTCTCTTGGCAAACGTTCTTGACCGGCAATGTTTCATAAGGGAGCCTTTTAAAAGATGTCCGACTTCATGGAAACTGTGCTTCTTGAGCGCATCCGCACCTTTATTCCTGACAAGGCCGTTGAGCAAAAACGCATGTTTGGCGGCACCTGTTTCATGGTCAACGGCAACATGCTGGTCTGCGCCTCAAAACGTGGCTTGATGGCCCGTGTCGGCAAGGAACAGGAAGCGATTGCACTTGCCAGACCTCATGCTTCGCCCTGTAGGCCGGCCGGCCGTCCCATGCCCGGCTTCATTCGCATCGAACCTGACGGCATTGAAAGCGACAGCGATTTGAGAGACTGGATCGAGATGGCACGCGCATATGTCTGTGCTTTGCCACCGAAGGCGGCAAAACCTAACAAACGCAAGTCAGGGAGGGCACATTGATGACCGAGCACGGATTTCAGAAGGAAACTTTCGCGTTTTTGAAGGCCCTTGGGGCCAATAATTCCAAGGATTGGTTCGACGCAAACAAGTCGGACTATCAACGCCATGTCAAAGAGCCGACCGATGTTTTTCGCCCGGCCATGAACAATGCGCTGCAAACGCTGACAGGTCATGAGATGACGTCCAAGCAGTTCCGTATCAACCGGGACCTGCGCTTTTCAAAGGACAAGACCCCCTACAACACCCACATCCGGATGGCCTTCTGGCCGGTTGGCGCTTCTTTTCAAGGAAGAGACGCGCAGCCTCCGAGCTTTTTCCTGTCGATCGAGGCGGATACCATTCGCTTCGGCACAGGGTGCATGGCATTTTCCAAACCCGTTTTGGGCGCTTATCTGACATTGCTGGAAAAAGGTGAAGGTAATAACATTTCAGAACTGCTCGCCCGCATGCGGTCCGGTGGTTTCGATGTCTCCGAACCGGATCTGGCCAATCCACCACGCGGATTTCCAAAGGACCGCGCCTATGCCGACCTTGCGCGGCACAAGGGACTGGCGGTCTGGAAACACCTTCCGGATACGAGCAGTTTGGAGGGCGGCAGCGCTGTGACAGCGCTCACCAATGCATGGAAGCCTACGTTACCCTTCTGGCAATATTTTGCTGACCTACAGGAAAAAACTTGATCCAAAGCGCTTTGGAAACTAAGACCATCGACACTCCCACCCTTAGAGACGAAATTCGATGGCAATATCCAAAAACTCGGCAGCGCGCTTTTCCAGTGACTTCCTGTTCGGCGTGGCAACCGCCGCCTATCAGATCGAGGGAGCTGCCAATGAAGATGGGCGCAAGCCAAGCATTTGGGATGCGTTTTCAAAGATGCCGGGACGGGTCTACAAGGGGCATTCGGGGGATGTGGCTTGCGACCATTATCATCGATGGGAAAGCGACCTCGACCTGATCCAATCTCTGGGCGTCGACGCCTACCGGTTTTCGATCGCCTGGCCTCGTATTCTGCCTGATGGACGTGGCCAGGTGAATGAAAAGGGCCTCGATTTTTATGATCGTCTTATCGATGGGATGGTTGAGCGTGGACTAAAGGTTTATCCGACGCTTTACCACTGGGACCTGCCACTGACGCTGGCCGGTTACGGGGGCTGGACTGCTCGCAACACGGCAGAAGCATTTGCCGAATATGCCGAAATCGTTGTCAAACGGCTTGGCGACCGCATGGACGCTCTCGCAACAATCAACGAGCCATGGTGTATCTGTCACTTGAGCCACCTTTACGGCATCCACGCACCTGGTGAAAAAAGCCCGGAAGCATTTGCTGCTGCTGTTCACACATTGAACCTTGCGCATGGACTTGGTGTGGAGGCTGCAAGGTCAGTTCGTCCGGACCTGCCGATGGGCATCGTTATCAATGCTCATTCCGTCTATGCTGCAAGCGGATCGGCAGACGATCAACGGGCCGCAGAACGTGCTTTTGAATTCCACAACGGTCTTTTCTTTTCGCCGCTCTTCGAAGGGTCGTATCCCGCTGAAGTGCTCGAAGCATATGGCGAGATGATGCCGATCGAAGAAGGCGATTTGAAAACCATCAATCAGCCTCTCGATTGGTGGGGCCTCAATTACTATACGCCGCTGCGGGTCAAAGATGATGGCTCAGCTGACACCCTTTATCCGCGCGCTGAAGTCGTTCCACCCAAGCCCGGTCCGGACCTGACCGACATCGGCTGGGAAATCTACGAGACCGGCCTGTCCGACCTGATGAAGGGTCTATATGAACGCTATAGCCTGCCTCCGATGTTCATCACCGAAAACGGCGCTTGCTACAACGATGAACTGGTTGATGGTGTTGTCAGAGACCAACGCCGGATTGATTATCTGGAAAAACACTTTAGCGCCGTTGCCGACGCCAGGGATGCGGGTGTGCCGGTCAAAGGGTATTTTCTCTGGAGCCTGATGGACAACTACGAATGGGCAGAAGGCTACAAAATGCGCTTCGGCATTGTGCATGTCGACTATGACACGCAAGCCCGCACGCTCAAGGACAGCGCTCTTTGGTACCGCGGCCTCGTATCAGAGCATGTCAGCACCCGGTGATTTCACGAAGCGTTCCGGAAGTTGGCGAGTATGATCTCGCTCCACACACGCGTGGGCGGAATCCATGCCATCCAGTTGTTGTAGTTTCCTGAAAAGACGACCGCGGCAATGTCTGCTTTCGGGCAGAGGAACAAGCGCTGACCGCCATTGCCGAAACCGGCAAACCAAGGCGTTGGACCACCTAGTGCCGTGACCGGCGCCTGCCCGCAGAACCAGAAGTACCCATAGTCCAGCCCTTCGCCCGTCGCCACGACCGGACGCAGTGAAGCACTCAGCCAGGCTTCCGGGATGACACGGTGGCCCTCGTAAACACCGTTATTGAGCACCATCCGTCCGATTTTCAGGAGATCGGGCGCCGTGAGCCGCAGTCCGGAGGCAGGAGAATGCGTGCCGTCCTTGCCCGCATTCCATTCGAACCGGTTGATGCCGAGTGGCCTGAACAGAGTTTCATTGGCAAATTCAGGCAAAGTCTTGCCTGTTCCCCGCTTCAGAATTTCACCGATCAATGCGGTTGCGCCGCCACTATAGACCCAGTGCCTTCCCGGCTCCTCCACGAGCGGCCGCTCGAGAACATAACGAAACCGGTCCGGCGCCATTTCCATAGCAATCTCGCTGTTCTCCGGGTCTGTATAGGGACGTGTTTCGTCCCACTCCATTCCAAGCGTCATGGTGAAAGCATGTTCGATGGTGCGCAGCTTTCGCTCAGGGTGCTGCGCAAGGTCTTGATAGTCTGGGAACAAGTCCAGTATCGGCGTATCCAAGCGCGGCACGTCCCCTCTTTCCAGGGCGACGCCGTAAAGCAGGCTGACGACGCTTTTCGAGACGGATCTCAGATCGTGAAGCGTACCGGCGTCGAATGCGACCTCGCCGAGAGGCCGGCCCCAGTTTTCGTCCAAACCCCTGCCGTAGCTTTCCAGGATTGTCTGACCGCCCCTTTCTGCAAGCACACAATGCAAGAATGGCAACAAACCTGCCTCTTCGCCGGCCTGCAGTTTTCGTCCGATCATCGGGTCAAGGCCGCGCTCTTCCGCAATCAGCGCGTGGGGCGACAAAGAAAGACCGTTCTTAAAATCCATTTTTGAAATCCCTTGGAAAAAACTATTTGGGAACGAGGAGTTTCGGTCCGAAAAGCGAGCATTCTGTGACACCTGCAACAGCGCATGGAACTTCATCTTGACCTTCCACTCGCTGGAGCCACCATTGTTTCAAGTAGCTGGCGGAACCAGTCCATTCGGAGAACAAGAAAAGTGGATCGCAGAACTTTCCTAAATGCCTCACTTGCCGGAGCCACGGCGGCACTATTGCCACGTTTTGCGCTTGCCGCACCGCAGGGAGAGTATTTCGAGCTGACAGCAGCAAAGGGCAGCCAGCGCCTTTTTGGCGAAGACGGCGAACTTTCCGAACTTTGGCTCTACAACGGCCGTCTTCCCGGTCCCGAAATACGGGTCAAGCGCGGCGAACGTGTGAAAGTGCGTTTCATCAACAAATTGGATACGCCAACTTCGGTTCACTGGCACGGCATCCGTATCGACAACGCCATGGATGGCGTCGCGGGTTTGACGCAAGCCGCCGTCGCTCCGGGCGATAGCTTCGACTACGACTTCGTGGTTCCAGATACAGGTACCTACTGGTATCACGCCCACAACATGAGCTGGAACCAGGTACCGCGCGGTCTTGCCGGACCGCTTATCGTCGAAGACGACACTCCCGCCTTTGATCCCGACTGTGACATCACGATGATGCTAAGCGACTGGCGGCTGGATGAAGACGGCCGCCTCGACACCAACAGTTTTGGAGCTCGACACGATTTTTCTCATGCCGGGCGGCTCGGCAATTGGTTGACCGTTAACGGGAACTCGCTTCCAGACATCCGATTGAAGAAGGGACATTGGCACCGGTTGAGGCTGATCAACAGCTCCGCATCCCGTATCCTGGACCTCGCCCCTGCCCGGTTCGGCGCCCGATTGATTGGGCTCGATGGGCAGTTATTCGATGCCCAGAGAAGTATTGACGACCTTGTGCAATTGTCTCCCGCACAGCGAATGGATCTGGTCATGAAGCCTGAGGCGAGCGGCACAATTCCATTCGAAATGATGACGGGACAAGCTTTCACTTTCGCAAATTTCATCGTTGAAGACGCCAATCCAAGTTCGGCAGATCTCAAACTGCCACCCAAGAACGCCTTGCCTGAACCTGATATGGAAAACGCACTACAGTTGCCGCTTGATATGGCAGGCGGCGCGATGGGCGGCATGCGGGCTCTGATGCGCACACGCTCCGAAGACGATCTTCGGCAAATGATGTCCAAAGGACTTTTCTGGACACTCAACGACACGGCGGGCATGCCGGAGCGGCCAATGTTCACCGCCAAACGCGGTCAGACGGTCGTGTTGGACAGCTTGAATGAAACCGGCTTTCCCCATGCCATGCATATTCACGGGCACCACTTCAGGGTGCTTGAGCGCAGCGGCAAACAACTGGAACATCAGGACTGGCGGGACACGTTTACTAGCGATCCACAGGAACGGGTGAAGATCGCATTCGTTGCCGACAATCCGGGTAAATGGCTGATCCACTGCCACATGCTCGGCCATGCGGCCTCTGGCATGATGACCTGGTTTGAAGTGACCTGAGCTTGCTCAGGACTAAACCGCGATCGGCGCCGCAATATGTGGATGCGGATCATAGCCTGTAAGTTCGAAATCGTCGAACTTGAATGCAAAAAGATCTGTAACGTCTGGATTGATCTTCATGTCTGGCAACGCCCGCGGTGACCGCGTCAACTGCTCCCGCGCCTGATCAAAATGATTTGAGTAAAGATGCGCGTCACCGAATGTATGCACGAAGTCACCCGGCTTCAGTCCGGTGACTTGAGCCACCATCATGGTGAGCAACGCATAAGACGCGATGTTGAACGGCACGCCGAGGAAAACATCCGCCGAGCGCTGATAGAGCTGGCAGGAGAGCTTGCCGTCTGCGACATAGAACTGAAACAGCGAGTGACACGGCGGCAACGCCATTTCATCGACGAGTGCCGGATTCCAGGCTGACACGATCAGACGACGGCTCTCCGGATTGGTGCGGATCATGGTCAGCAGATTGGCAATCTGGTCGATTGAACGTCCGTCAGGGGCTGGCCAGGAACGCCACTGATAGCCATAAACCGGACCGAGCTCACCGTTTTCGTCCGCCCAGTCATCCCAGATCTTTACGCCGTTTTCTTTCAGATAACGTATGTTTGTATCGCCTGCCAGAAACCAGAGCAGCTCGTGAATAATCGATCTCAAATGCAGCTTCTTGGTGGTAACCAGAGGAAAGCCCCGCGAGAGATCGAAGCGCATTTGATATCCGAAAATCGAACGCGTGCCGGTTCCGGTTCGATCACCACGGTCAGCACCTTCTTCCAGGATTTTCGCCAAGAGATCGTGATATTCCTGCAAAGCCCGGCCCTCGATATCCAAAATTCAGCTGGTCAGCGCTAACTTGGCAGATTCTCAGGAAATCGCACCCCTTGGGTCCGACTTTCCCCAATTCCCGGTCAATCTGTGGATGAGCTTTCCCGGCAAAGCGGTTTCAAACCGGCGAAAACCCTTTCATTTCAGGACCGGAGCCCTTATATCAGGAGTGCTGGTTCGCCAGCTACGGCAATAAACTGTCAGTGCAATAAACCTATCGGACCCGGGGGCGGTACCCGGCGCCTCCACCCAAGCTCATGAGGCTTAAAACTCTGATATCTCATGGGTTTCGGCGGGGGCGAAATAGGATCGACGAGGGCGTAAAGACTGTGCTTTTGCTCGGCATTGTACCACCGTTATCGGGCTGTCTTAATAGTTGCAAACGACAACTATGCTATGGACAACGCTGTCGCTGCGTAATGCAGTTCCAGTAGTCCTTTAAAGCCCTGCTGGATTAGCACCGGTAGGCGGGGTTCGGAGGCACCTGGCAACAGAAGCCTCCACTTGATTTTTCCAACTTTGTTGATTGATTGAACTGCCTTCGATGGCGAAGCCTGATAACATTATCGGGAATGGCGGATTAATCTGGGTTCACTTTGAAAAGAGCCTTTTCTTTTTGATCTCGGACCGTCAAAGTGCTGCTGATAGATGATATTTCCAGCGAGATTCGACGAAAACTGATGTCTGAAGACCTACTGCGATACGACATTTTGATCCAGGACGCGCTCCGCAGCGCTGTCAAAAAGATACTGGCTGAAGTCGGACGCACCGGCCTGCCCGGGGAACATCATTTTTACATCGCCTTCGACACCAACGCGCCAGGCGTTCGAATTTCCCAACGGCTCAAAGAACGCTATCCGCAGGAAATGACGATTGTGCTTCAACACCAGTTCTGGGATCTGGCAATTGGCGAACATGCGTTCGAAGTCGGCCTCTCCTTTGGCGGTGTCGCAGAAAAACTCCTGGTGCCGTTTTCGGCCATCAAGGGCTTTTTCGACCCATCCGTTCAATTCGCGCTTGAATTCGATCCTGGAAAGACAGCAGAAGAGCTTCCTGAAGAATTGCTGGAAGCGGTCGAGGAACTGGCCAAGGTTGAACAGGAACACGAAGACAGCCAAGAAAAGCCTGATCCAAGTTCGATTGAAGCTGCCACGCAGGACGGCGTCAGCGATGACAAACCGGTTGCCATCCCGTCTGGCGATGGTGGTGGGGAAGTCGTTTCGCTGGATGCTTTCCGTAAGAAGACCTGATTTTCGGAGCCCGACTTATGAGCGCAGAGATCATCAATCTGCGTATGGCGCGCAAACAGAAAAGTCGGCAGGACAAAGACAAAGCAGCCGAAGACAATCGGCGCAAGTTCGGCCGATCCAAGGCAGAGCGAGACGCTGCCAGGCAGCGCCGAGAAGATCTCGAGACAAAGTTAGAAGGCCATCGTTTGGAAGGTGCGAAGCCTCCTGACGAGGACCTTGACGTTTGAACAGCATGGCATTGCTCAAACGCTCCCTCACCCTGCATGGACACCGCACCAGTCTGGCGCTGGAGCCCGAGTTCTGGGAAGTGGTGGACGAGCGGACACATTCCGAAAAACGTTCGCTTGCAGGACTTATCGCTGAAATAGACGACAATCGCGATCCCGATGACCCGCTGTCCTCAGCAGTCAGGGTCTGGGTGCTGAAACAGATCCGATCAGCAGTAGATTAGAACCGTTTTAGCGTGCGCCGGGAAGAACAAGTGGCGCACCGACATCACGTGTTATCAGATCCTCAATGGAAATCGGAGGATCGAGCGGCGGCAGAGTGTTTGTCGGCTTGGCAGCGGGCGCTGAAGCCGGCGGTGACGGTGCCAAAGCATCGGAGCCCAACACGGCCCGGATGCGCTCGGCGAACGGCTCTTGGGCCTCCGACGGCGGAGCTGCATTGCTTTGTCTGCTCGGCACAGGGGCAGCTTCCTGCGGAGCTGCTGAGTTGTCCTGACCCGCACCACCGGATTGTTCCCCTTCCAGGCGCAATCTTTCTTCTTCGGCTGCAAGAGCAGCCGCTTCAGCCGCCAGTCTTTCGCGTCTCGCTTGCGCTTCTCTTTGCTGCTTCAACTCTCGAACAAGCCGGTCACGCTCCATGATTTCCGCCTGGAGCTTTTCGACCCTCTCAACTTCCTGCTCAAACGCTCTCAAAGTCAGATAGGCGGTAAAAGGTGCAATATCGACACGCCGGGACGGCGCATCCAGCGCTCCCTCAAACAACAGACCAACCTGTGGCTCAGCTCCTGTCACTGCATTCTCACCCGGGTCGACCTTCACTGAAAAGTCCGCGTCCAGTTCGTTCGTTCCAAGATCAACTTCCGCAGATCCGAATATTTCTGCGCGCTGCGAATCCACAACTACATTTCGTGCACTCAGTCTGCCGCCGACAAGCGTCAATGTGCCATCGACGCGTTCGAATGGAAGGTTTCCGGCGGACATATGGCTTACGAATACCTCCCGTATCCTATCGTCCTGCAGATCCAGTCCGGCATCGACAGCGCGCGTCACGAGCGGAAAAGCTTGCGGGCTCAGGCTGCGGAAGTCGCCCTCTTCAAGCGCAAACGTGCCGCCACCGCTCAGACCCGTAACAATCGCGGAAATGGAACGTCCCGCCCCTTCGAATTCCAGAAAGAGATCAAGCGTTCCAGAAGCCACTGCCCGGTCACCCGGCCGCCAGACAACCTGCCGCAAGTCGCCGTTGTCGAGCTTCAGCCGTCCCGAAATCGCGGCTTCGGCCTCGGATCTGCGCAACGAAAGGCTGCTGGTCAGAGCCCCTCCTGCAAAAACACCATTCAAACCGTCAAGACGCATCATCACTGGGGTCAGTCTGAGTTCGGCATTCGGATTGGAAATCTCGAGTGTTTCGTCAATGATCATTCGATCAGCCTGGAGGCCAAGCGTAAGGTCAAACCCATCAAGCAAGGGGGCACCGAATGGAGCAGTCGGCCAGATACTCGACCCATCTCCGGCGGAGAACCATTGATCCGGTCCAAGAACAAGTTCACTCAGATTGCGAAGATCAACCTGGTTGAGCGTAAGTTCACCGGTAAACCGTCGGTTCCTTTCACCCGGCGCGGGCTCCATATCACCTTCAAGCCGCCCCTCAAACCGTGTTTCACCGATTGTTCCTGCGGCTTTGGTCAGCGCAAGAGCTGTCCCAACACCTTCAATTTCGAATTCCAATTCCGCTGGAATTGTTCCTGTCATGATCGGCAGCACGCGCCCGGCCATCAGCGCAAGCGGCGCCAGATCCGACGTTTTCGCGCCGACCCGGAAGCGGAAGTCAGGATCGGTTTCCTTCTTCAATGTTACAGAGCCTTCAGAAATTAATTCTGAAGTACCAACCTGTGCAACGACATCGACATTAAGGCCTTCTTCCGGAACACCCTTGGCACTCAGTGACAGTTGCCCGGTGCCGCTGGTTTCAACTGGAATGATGTCGAAACCCAGCTGCTGGAGCAACTTGCTTCCATCGGGGCCGAGCATGGCAACGGATAGATTGACTTCTGCGTTCTGCCAATTGTCGACCCTACCTTTCAACGCTGCCTCAACTGTGGTCTCCGCACCTCCTGCCGCACCTTCAAGGCGCAGGGTCATTTCCGTCCCTTCCCCTGCCGCGGCTGCCTTAAGTTCACCATCGAACTTCGCCGGAACCAGACTACCAGCAGCTTTTTCAAGCCGTTCTGCAAAGGCCGTATCGGGAAAAAGGCTCCCGGTCAGGGCAACGAGGCCTGACAGGTCGCGCGCATCGAGCGTGCCGGTGACAGTGCCATCCGGAGCGGAAAACAGATTATCAATCCGACCTTCCACATCGAAGCGGGCCCCTGCCAGATCGTCGGCAAACAACCTGTCAATCCGGACACCGCCATCGGAATACTCTGCTTCCAAGGCAACGCCTTCACCCTCGACACCACGTGCGACCACTTCCTTGGCTCGCAGCCTTACGGAAACGTCCAGACCTTCCGGGTCTTCCGTTTTGCCCGAGGCGTCGCGTTCCGGGCGCACGAGAGCCGCCAGACTTTCAATCTGGTCCAGGTCGAGCCGTTCAGCATCGAGACTGAGGGAGAACACCGAATTACCACTTCTGGGTTTCCGATAGGCGAGGCCACCCCGTGCTTCGGAACCCGAAAGCGTCAGCCTGAGATTGTCCAATGCGGCTCCTTCCGGAACCAGGTTCAAACGCCCCTCCAGCGAGACGGGATCAATTGCTGTCACGCCGGTATCTCTTTGGCGCCACCAGCTCAAAAATGCACCCGGCTGCTCGGAGCTTACAGAAACAGCGCCGCGATAGGTCAGCTCGGGATCGAGACCAAGGTCACCCTGTGTCGCCACCAAGGTGCGGCCCGGCAAGCGCCCTGCCAGACGGGCAACGCGCCAGCCACCCAACATGGTTTCAAGATCAAGACGTACGTTTTGGATGATGCCGCCACCGGCCACAACTGCCGGCACATCCATCGAAAGGGCACCGTCGATCGGGGGAAGCGGCACAGCACGCAGCGCTGCGACCAATTGCCGGCTAGCAGTCTCCAGTTCGACAGGAGACTGGGGTCCACCGCCGAGCAGCCTGTCAAGATCTACCTGCTTGGACTTGGTGCGCACCTCAAAACGTTTGTCGCCCGCATAGACAAGGTCGGCACTGCCAGTCATGCCAAGGCGATTGTCTTCGGGACCATACCGGAATTCAAATGCTGGAATTGCAACTTCGGCAATGTCAGCGGTGAATTCGCCTTCAGCCTGCCAGATATTCCGGTCGTTTTCCTCTATCGGAACCGATGCGATATTGAAGCTGCCGCCAAAGGCAGGAGCAGCATCCACCTCGTTGAGCATTCCGTCGAAAGAAAAATTCACCGGACGATTTGTTGGTGTTACTTCACCCTTGATCCGCAGGCCCGTGTCTTGCTGGGCACGGCCTGTGGCAAGGCTGATATTGTATGGCGCGCCGTTGATCGAAAGACTTCCCGCCGCCTTGAAAGGACCCGCCAATGAGCGGGCACTAACAGCAAGATTGCCATTGTCGATCCTGTGGATTGCTCCGGAACGGGCATCAATAATCGAGAGAGCACCGTCACGCACAGTCACCTTTTCGAAGGCGATGTCTTCAGGCGGCAGTTTGGACAGGGCCCCGCTGGAAGTGATTGCCGTCAACCAGTCCAGTCGCCCGCCTTCATCAAGAGAGAGCGACAGGTGCGGGCGGTCGAGTTCCATATCCAGAACCCGGATCTCGCCTTTCAGAAGCGGTGGCAACTCGATCCGAACATTGAATTGCGACACAACAAGAAGCGGATCTTCGGCCTCGCCGACGCGAACATCGGAAAAGCTGATGGACGGTGCTGGAAGCAAACGCAGATCCGCTTCGCCAAGCACCGTCACCCTGTGTCCCAATGCACGCTCTGCGTAGGTCTCGAAGGTGGACCGGTAGTTGGTCCAGTCGACAAAAAACGGCCCGACCAGTGCGGTAACCAGCACCAGAATGACGGTAATTCCCAATGTGATGTAGACGGAGTTCAGGCCTTGTCTCCTTATGCTCCCTGGTCACCGTAAGTTACGCGGGATAGATTTAGCCTAACTGTGCTGCACTGCAAACACAGTATCATAAAACGGTCTTTGCTCCGGCGGGTTTTCGCACTTGGCCGCCGAAGCTTAACGATCTGATTCGACACAATATCACGACTGCGGCAGTATCTTGCCCGGATTCATCACATTGCCCGGATCAAGCGCCTGTTTTAAGGCCAGCATGACATCAAGAGCTTCTCCGTGCTCCCGGCGCAGGTATTTCTGCTTACCCTGGCCAACACCATGTTCTCCAGTACAGGTACCACCCATATCGATGGCACGGATGGCCAGGCGTTCGACAAATGCTTCAGTCCTGCGCTTTTCCTCCGGGTCATCGAGATTGACCAGGATCTGAACGTGGAAATTACCATCACCAACATGGCCTACGATGGGAGCGAGAAACCCTTCAGCCCGGATATCTTCCGCTGTTGCCGACACGCAATCGGCAAGCCGGGAAATCGGGACGCAGACATCCGTCACCATGACCTGTGCATCCGGCTTCAACGACTTGCCTGCCCAATATGCGTCATGACGCGCGGCCCAGAGCTTCGACCTTTCCTCCGCAACCGTGGCCCAGTCAAACGAACCGCCGCCCATTTCCTCAGCAATGGCCGAGAAGGTCTCGGATTGTTCCCGCACATTGGCTTCAGAGCCATGAAATTCAAGAAACAATGTCGGTGTCTCGGCCAACTCAAGCTTCGAATAGGCGTTGCAAGCCTTCACCTGAAGACTGTCCATCAGTTCGATCCGGGCAACAGGCAATCCCATTTGAATTGTCGTGATAACCGCGTTGCATGCTGACTGGACATCGGGAAAAGGACAGACACCGCCTGAAATCGCTTCTGGTTGACCATACAGTCTGAGCGTTAGCTCCGTAATGATCCCGAGCGTACCTTCCGACCCAACGAAAAGCCGGGTCAGGTCATAGCCGGCAGAAGACTTTCGCGCACGTCCACCGGTTCGAATGATCCGGCCGTCCGCAGTCACGACCGTCAGGCCAAGGACTGCGTCTTTCATCGTCCCATAACGGACCGCGTTTGTTCCGGACGCTCGCGTTGCGGCCATACCGCCGAGACTCGCATCCGCCCCCGGATCAATCGGGAAGAACAACCCGGTATCGCGAATATAACTGTTTAGTGTCTTGCGCGTAACGCCAGCTTCTACCCTGCAATCAAGGTCTTCACCGTTGATTTCTAGCACCTTGTCCATTCGGGATAGATCGATAGAGACACCACCAGACGGCGCGTTGACATGACCTTCCAACGAAGATCCTGTGCCAAAGGGGATAATTGGAACATGATGCGCTGAGCAGATCCTGACGGCCTTTGCGACTTCTTCCGTTGACAGCGCAAAGATAACCGCATCAGGCGGCTGGTTTTTGAGCCACGTCGTTGTATGGGCATGCTGTTCTCGAAGCGCATGCGAAGTTGAAAACCGCTCACCGAAAAGATCGCTCAGTTGCGACAACGCCGCACCGAAACTTTCAGGCTGACTGGCGTCTTGCACGTCATCCAATGCGTTTGCCAAATCAGACATTTATTCCATCCTCCACGGGTCAGGGTTGCTGGTCGACGCCATGCTTACCAACGCAGAATATGTGAGCAGATCATCAAAAGGTCAAAGTGGAAGTTGCGTGCTAAGACACAGTCGAGGGCAAAGTGGAGAAAGGTGCTGACTATGACGGTGGAATGGGAACACGAACCGATCAAGAGCAAGGTCATGATCGTGCAGGAGGACTGGATTGACTATAACGGCCACCTGAACATGGCCTACTACAACGTTTTGTTCGATAAAGCCGTTGATGAGATCTTTCTTGGACTGGGCCTTGGCGCGGACTACGTGAAAACTAGAAACGCTTCATTTTTCACAGCTGAGACCCATGTTTGTTACTTGCGTGAACTCAGTGCAGGGATGCCCGTGACAGCAACACTTCAGTTGATCGACTTCGACCACAAGCGCGCCCATTTTTACCAGGAGCTTTGGCACGCAGAAGAAAACTGGCTTTCTGCAACGATGGAACAGATGAGCCTCCATGTGGACATGTCGGCTAGAAAGGTTGCTGATTGGCCGCAAGATGTCTTTCAGAACCTTTCTGCCCTTGCCAAGGCGCATGAAAGCCTGCCGCGACCGGCGCGCAGCGGAAGACGCATTGAAATTCGGAAATGACGTCAATCAAGCGTCAAGACATCAATCTCCAAGCAACCTTTTCTCAAATTTGAAGTTTGTGACGTGAATTGACATTCAAAGTGTCGTCGGTCGACTAGTTATTTGCTGCGACTCGGGCACAATGCACAAAAGCAGGAATTCCGCTCCATGTGCCATGACTGATGCGTAAAATAATAGAAACAGCCGGTCAGCTTCCCAAGATCCTCATCAGCTGGATTACTCCAAACCTGCGCCAGTTTCGCGGCAACAAACTCCCACTCATCTGGTTTTTGGCTATCCTCGTCGGCGCGCTGGTGGCTCTGGCCGCAATTGCCTTTCGTACGGCAATCGGGCTGATCCAGTGGCCTTGGCTTGGAACGGTCACCGAGCTGACCATACAGGCTGCACGCCAACAACCCTGGTGGGTTATCTTGCTCGCCCCGGCGTTTGCTGGACTGCTTGTCGGCTGGATCCTTCATCGCTTCCACCCTCAGCAGCGCGCGGGTGGTGTCGCGGACGTGATTGAGGCACGCGCACATGGCGGGCGGGGCCTGCCTCTCAGTGCTGGCCTCTGGTCCGCGGTTGTCACAGCCATTTCCCTGGGTGGCGGGGCAAGTGCCGGTCGCGAAGGACCAGTCGTTCATTTGGGTGCAACGCTCGGCACTGCCGTTTGCAATTTTTTCAATCTCCCGGATGCCGGGCGACGCGTGATGCTGGCCTGCGCGGTTGCCAGCGGCGTCTCTGCGTCGTTCAATGCACCGATTGCAGGCGTTTTGTTCGCCCATGAAGTGGTGCTCGGCCACTACGCTGTTTCGGCCTTCGTACCCATAGTTCTGGCGTCGGTGGTGGGCACGTTGCTTTCCCGGCTTTGGTTCGGGAATGTCGCCGCGTTCGAAATTCCCCAGTATGAGATATCCTCTTATCTGGAGATTCCGGCTTTCGCTCTTCTGGGGCTGACCTGCGCAGCCGTGGCCATCGCGTTTCAATTCGCATTGATCGGCACAGACTGGACCGCACGCAATATCTCAATGCCACTTTGGTTCCGCCCGGTTCTTGGCGGTCTGGCCGTCGGGGCAATTGGCATTTTCTTTCCTGAAGTCCTCGGCGTTGGGTATGAGGCGACCGACCTTGCGCTGAAACACGAACTGACAATTCAGACCATGCTCACGCTTCTGGTGGTCAAGACAGCAGCAACAGCCATTACGCTGGCCTCCCGGTTCGGAGGCGGCATATTCTCGCCGTCCCTTTATCTTGGCGCCATGACAGGTGGCGCATTCGGATTGATCGCGGCCTCTGTATTTCCGGAAATGGCGTCCAGTCATGGTCTTTACGCCATCTTGGGTATGGGGGCTGTTGCCGCCGCGGTGCTTGGAGCGCCCTTTTCAACAACCGTGATCGTGTTTGAGCTGACCGGTGGTTACGCCCTATCCATAGCACTGCTGCTCGCCGTATCGATCGCAACGGGACTGACCCAGGCCGTTCACGGCAAATCCTATTTTCATTGGCAATTGGGGATGCGCGGCTGCTTCGTGAACGAAGGCGTGCACCAGTTTTTGAGTGAAACCGTAAAGGTTCGCGATTTCATGGATCCGCCACCTGAAAAGGAAGAAGAGCGCGCGTTCAATCCAGGTGAAGACGGTCCTTATCTACACGACACGGATTCTCTGGAAAGTGCCTTGAAAAGTTTTGACTCCTGCGGCAAGGCAGCACTGCCGGTGGTGCGGAAGGGCGACGCCACAAAGATCATTGGCACGGCCCGGCACGTGAGAGGTTTGCGTTATTTCAATGCCGCGTTGATCAAGGCCACCAAGGAAGAGCACAACTGACTTTCAGACGTGCCGAAGCTTTAATGCGCTGGCGGTTCGGTTGCCAATATCTTGCCGGCATACATGTGTGAGGCCCGCCCTTTTTTTCTCGCTTCACGATCTTTCATGGCAACAAACAGTCTTGCTTGCTGCCCCTGGAGCCCCGGTAAGTTGAACGGATCAAGGCCTGCCCAGGGAAGGAACGGATTGCGACGCAGAGAACCATAAATGCCGACCCTGACGGAGGGTCGTTCGCTCGATGCACGCGCATGAAAGCCATGCGTGTCAGCAACGACGAGCGTATTTCCCGGGACCGCAAACCGGGTGGCTTGAGGATAATTCAGCCGGCTCAGTTCGTCCGTCCGTAGCCGGAACGATCCTCGTGCGTGAAGCTTGTTCTTGCTCTCAGCTGCAACTAGGCTTTGCTCTCGCTCCCAATTCAATCGTTCTTCGGTAAGACGATGCGAACCTGGAATGTATGTGAAAGGCCCTTCGGCGTCGTCAATATCGTAGAGAAAGAACCAGGATTTGGCGGTCTGATGGAATGTATCGGAATGAAAAGCCGTTTGCGGGTCAGCACGTTTTTTGCTTCCCGGGTCGGTCATTACGATATGAAGGTAGACCAACGGGTCCCCGTCTGTGGAAGCCAGGTACCGCAGGCCGTTTTGAAACGGTTTGCACCAAACGAGCGCTTTCAAAAACGGAAGATCTTTCAAAACATTGGGTGGCAGTGGAATAAATCGTGTTACGGCATTGCCTTGCCGCATATCCCATGCGTGGAACCGCGTCGTTTCAACTTCATGTCGAACACCTGCGAGATCCTTATCTGTCAAAAGCCCGGGTGTTGCTATGAACCCATCACGCTCATAAGCGACCCGATCTTCCTCAGGTAACAAATGTCTGAGTTTGCGCCGCCGAAAATCCGCCAGCTTTTCCGCAAGTTTAATGCGGCGCACATGAAGCCCGGCCTCATTCAGGCGTCGGCTTCCTATGAGCGGATTGTCACAAAAGGATTTCGCTCCAGTTGCCAGAGCCGCTGCGTAATAAGGCATTTTCAGTATTTTTTCGGCGCGCACGAGGTCACCCATAGAATACAAACTGCAATTGAATAGATTTCGAAACGGAGCCGAATTTCTCCGGCTCCTCCAATACTAGATTGTCTTTGTGGCTTGTTCCAGCCAGATGCGTTCTTTTGCCCCAACCAATGGGCCAATCTCGCCACGAACACGATCATGATAGCTGTTCAGCCAAGCGCGTTCCCGGTCGGTCAGGAGGGCAATATCCACCATTCGAAGGTCCATTGGGACCAAGGTGATCGTTTCAAACCCCAGCATCGGCCGTTCGCCTCCGGCTATGTCCCGTGCTTTGGTAACGATCTCCAGGTTTTCAATCCGGATACCGTATTCGCCGGCCGGGTAGTATCCAGGTTCGTTCGACAGGATCATGCCTGGCTTCAAAGGGGTTGTACCAGTCTTCGCAATGCGCTGCGGCCCCTCATGGACACTGAGGTAAGCTCCCACCCCATGACCTGTGCCGTGATCGAAATCGAGCCCGGCCTGCCAGAGATCGATCCTTGCGAGTGTATCAAGTTGGGCTCCTGTCGTTCCTTCCGGAAAACGCGCAGTCGAAATGGCGATATGACCTTTTAGCACCAACGTATAATGCTTCTTCATTTCAGCCGAAACGTCGCCGACCGCAAGCGTGCGGGTAATATCGGTCGTTCCGTCTTCAAACTGCGCGCCCGAATCGATCAGGAACGGTTTTCCCATCGGAATTTTCAAGTTGCTGCTGTGGCTGACCCTGTAGTGGCAAATGGCACCATTTGGCCCCGCACCAGAGATCGTATCAAAGGAAACATCTTTCAGAACACCGGTATCACGCCGAAACTCTTCAAGTTTTTCAGCAACACCAATTTCGTCCAGTTCGCCCTTGGGCGCTTCCTCGTCGAACCAGCACAAGAACCTGATATAGGCAGCGGCATCGCGGACATGGGCCTCACGGGCCCCCTTCAACTCGACTTCGTTCTTGATTGCCTTCGGCAAAAGCACAGGATCTTGGGCTTCAATCAAGGAGCCGCCCGCATCGCTTATTGCATCTGCAATGCCGATACCGGCCAGTGACGGGTCAATCATGACATTTGCACCGTCCCGGCCAAGCGCTTTGAGCCCTTCCATAAACTCACTGGGTTCAGCCAGCTCGGTAAGTTCGGAGAGCGCGTCGCGCACCGAGTTGGAAAGCTTGCGACCGTCAATGTATAGAGACGGCTTGCCGGTCGACGGAACGGTCGCGAACGACAAAGGCAAAGGCGTGTGAGTGACATCGGAGCCACGGATATTCAGCAACCAGGCTATTGAATCCGGTTGGGTCAACACGCAAGCATCTGCCTTCTTTTCTGAAAGCGCTGCCTGAATTTCAGCAATTTTGCCTTCGGACGCCTTTCCGGCGAGTTCCAGGGGATAAAGCTTTACCTCACCCAGCGGAGGTTCCGGCCGGTCGACCCAGATAGTATCGATGGGGTTTTCGTCCAGCGTCACGAGCTCCGCGTCTGCAGCCTCGCAGACTTTCCGAAGCCGACGCACTTCACGAACCGTATGAAGCATCGCATCGACGCCGATTTTTTGTCCGGGCTTCAATCTGGATGCCAGCCAGTTTGTGACAGGATCGGTGATCAGGTGCGCGGCCGGAAACACCTCCATATCGACTTGCTCGCGAACCTGGATCGTGTATCGGCCGTCCACGAAAATGGCAGCCTGATCGGCGAGCACAGCAGCGACACCCGCCGACCCTGTAAATCCTGTCAGCCACTGAAGCCGGCAATCATGAGGAGGCACATACTCACCCTGATGGGCGTCGGCGCGCGGTATCAAAAATCCGTCCAGCCCAAGACGGCCGAGTTCAGCCCGCAAGAGCGCCGCATGCGGCGCCCCGCAGGAAGGATCGCTGAGATCTTCAAAAGATTGAAACATGGCGGCACGGTAATTTGCCCGCAGCTATGGATCAAGCCAGATAATTTTTCCTTTCAAGCCCTCGGAAAGGGATGAAATTCACATCAATAGTGCAGCGCAGCATTTCTTTCGCATATGCGAGAGACGCAGAGCTGTCATGCGCAATCAGGCCTACCAGACTCATCGTTGAAGGCGCATATAAGGACCAACACAATAAGAAAGACGTGGCTCCCTAGGGAAGCTCTCAAAACTCCAAATGGGATTGAGAAAATGACCATGAAAACG
This sequence comes from uncultured Roseibium sp., assembly GCF_947499295.1. Classification (GTDB taxonomy): domain Bacteria; phylum Pseudomonadota; class Alphaproteobacteria; order Rhizobiales; family Stappiaceae; genus Roseibium. Next base: position 167,025 of record NZ_CANMNP010000013.1, on the reverse strand, counting down.
ACGACATCCACCCGCAACGGCTTCATGCGCCGCGCATTCGATCGTATGGTTGAGGCCCGGTCTGTTCAGGCACGCCGCTACGTCAATGGCTACCTGCTGTCTCTCGACGACGCGACGCTCGCTGCACACGGCTATGACCGTGAAGAGCTAGAGCGTGAAGGGTCTACAACAACAGGCTTCTGATCGGACGACAGGTTAGGGCTCAGGACAAGATCAAGAACTGTGCACATGCTAAAGCTCGCCGATTCACCCGGCGGGCTTTTTTTGTGATCGGAAGTGACTGAAATAGGCACTCTAGTGCAGCTCAGGCCAATTTTTGTCCGCGCACCAGTGTCAGCGTCAACCAGCCGTCCTTTTCCCTGCGGCGGTCCAATACAAATCCCTGGCACCGATATGCGAACAGGATCCGGGGTCCGTCCTCGACGCGAAGGCCTGACAGGACAAGTGTTGCTGTTTGGGTCATCTTTTCCCCAATGGACTTGGCCATTTTCATCAAGGGTCGCGCCAAAATATTGGCAACCACAAGATCGAACGGTCCGTACAATCCGAACCGCCGGTCATCCATGCCGTTTGCCGTAAATCCTCGAACAAGATGACTTGCGCCGTTGAGACGGGCGTTTTGAAGAGCTGTCTGAGTAGCGACTGGATCAATGTCCGTGGCCAGCACGATTTGTCTGGCTTTCAGAGCTGCGGCAATCGCAAGAACGCCCGTGCCGGTGCCCAAATCCAGAATGTTGTCATATTCACGCAGTGAGAGAAGCCGATCAATTTCCTCAAGGCACCCTGCGGTGGTGCCATGATGCCCAGTCCCAAACGCAAGAGCCGCCTCGATCTCCAGCCCGATTGCGCCGGGCAGAACCTTGTCCCGGTCGTGGCTTCCGTGAACCAGAAACCGCCCGGCTCGAACAGGCTTAAGTCCTTCCAGGCTCTTCTCAACCCAATTGATATCAGGCAACTCTTCGGCTTCAAGCGGAGCGGCAAAAGCGTCGGCACCAACACGATCGCGAACAGTTGCTTCTGCCTCCTCGGGCGAAACATCAAACAACAGAACTTCGGCTGCCCAGATCTTGCCGTCAGACGACGCCTCATAAACCGTTACCGGATTGCCTTCATCCTCGAATGCGCGTTCAAGAATGTCGGAAATCCGTTTGGCTTCCAGTTCCTCGGCTGTTATCCGCACCCGAATGGTTTTCATGTTCGCTCACGCCTTGTTGAAATTGGCCACAAGGCCAGCGGTATAGCGGCCCGGCCTTTCACATTCCAGTAGAGCCTCAGCAAAAGCCTGGGCAAATGCCTGTTTCGCCCCATCTCTAGAGAAGAGAGAAACGGGAGGTACCATGTCCACACTTGTGAGAATCCACTCTCCGTCCTGGATTAAGGTCGCCATTGCCGCGACATTAATCCTTTTGACTGCTCCGCTGCCGGCTGCCAGTGCAACACCAGAGCAGGACGCCTTGTTCCGCGCACTCAAAAACGCTTCCAATGAAGTGGAAGCCAAGAAGATTGAAAACCAGATCTGGGAAGCCTGGCTGAACGCTGCCCCGAATCCGGCCATACGGGAACGCATTGATGAAGCCATGAGCCGGCGTGGCATCTATGACTTTCAAGGCGCAAAAGACATTCTTGATGAAGTGGTGGAAGAAGCACCGGATTATTCGGAAGGCTGGAACCAGCGCGCATTCGTTTTGTTCCTGCAGGGCAACTACGACGAAAGCCTTGAGGACATCGACCGGGTGCTGGAGCTTGAACCCCGACACTTTGGAGCCCTGTCGGGCAAAGCGATGATTTTCCTCAGCATGGGGCGCGCAAAGCTTGGTCAAAAGCTCCTGAGGCAAGCTGTTGAGATCCATCCATATCTGAATGAGAGAAACCTGCTGATCAAACCAAAGGGCACGGATCTTTAGCGCGGGAACAGCCAATTTTCAGATTGGCGCGTTTAAAAGTCAGAAATCCCGCTCACTGACTACGGAGCCAGAGGTAGCGAAAGACTAACCGTGAGACCGCCTCCTGGTGTTTCCAAAAGTTCTAAACGTCCATCTGCGACCTCGACAATTGACTTGGCGGTTGGCAGACCTAATCCAAAGCCGGTTCCCTCCCGGATCCGGCGCGCAAAGTCTCCACGCTCAAATGGCTCCAGCAGGCGCTCGCGGTCATCGGCAGCAATACCCGGTCCGTGATCGACGAAATCGATCTGAACCCGGTCGCCAGTACACCAAGCGAGGATTTCTAATTCCGCTCCATATTGCAGCGCGTTGTCGATGAGATTGCAAAATGCGCGGCTCAGCTCACTGGCTCGCCCCATGACACTTAGCGAACCATCAAAACGAATCCTCAGGCCTCGTCCAGTGTCCGCATATTGATCCGCCAGTGTCTGCAGGAAACTGGGTAGATCGATCCGTTGCATCGGCTCCGCACTCTCACCATCACGCAAAAAGGTCAGTGCGGAGTCGATCTGCAACTCCATTTGCCTCAAGTCCTGCAAACTCCGTTCGCGAACCTCCTCATCTTCCAGAAGATCCAGACGCAATCGCAAACGCGTCAATGGCGTTCGCAAGTCGTGGCTGACTGCTGTCAGCATTCGGGTTCGAGTTTCCAGAAACGCATTGATACGCAACTGCATACGGTTGAAGGCACTGGCCGCAGCCCGCACTTCCTTCGGACCGCCCTCGCTGATTGGCACTGGAGACGTCGAAGCTTCACCAAAACGGCTAACCGAAGCGGCAAGGTCAGCAAGTGGACCGACAAGGCTGCGGGCAGCCCAGATCAGCAAGCCACACAGGGTAAGCGCCAAAAATCCGAAGAATAGATAGAACGGCGCTCCAAGAACCGACGGTGGCGGTCCTCGCGGTCCCCATTCTGCTGCCAATAGCGAACCGTCTTTCAGCCTGACAAAAACAAGCGGTGGCTTTTCCAGACCTCGCTCGTGAGGACCTAAAACGTGCTCGATGCGCATGCCGAACAGCGTGTCGCCCGTTATGAAGGGCCCGAAGCGTTCGCCTTCACTAGCGCCACCATAGTCACTCAGAACTGCATCATCTGCCCACGAAATCGCGACATCGGGCAGTTCCTGCTGCAGTGTTTGCAAAACCTCAGCGCGCTCGATCGGTGGCGTCTCGTTCAGTTTGGCAATTGCGACGCTAACCAGGTGACTGTTCATCACCGCGCTTGTGTTGTCGTAGGCTTGCTTAACAAACAGGAACGTAACAGCACCAATCAGAACCATGAAAACACCGGCGGCCGATAACAGCACCAGGATCTGATTCAACATGCTGTCCGGCCAGAGGCAATCAAACCTCAACTTCATCGCGCTCCACCGTAGCGACAAATTCATATCCCCCGGCCCTGACCGTTCGAATAAACTGATAAACGGCCCCACCGGCATCTAGCTTAGAGCGCAATCGGCTGACCAAAATGTCAATGTTCCGGCCGTTTGTTGCCCCAAACTGGCCAAGTGTCAGTTCAACAAGCTGTTCGCGGCTCAGCACCCGGCCGTTGCGTTCCACCAGAACCAAGAGCAGATTGAATTCAGCAGGCGTGACGGAAACGAGAGCTCCTTCACTGTTGTGAAGAGAACGCGAGCGGCAATCCATGCACCAGCCTTCGAAGTACAGTTTGCCGGTCGGCGGCTGTGCTGATCGCGTGCACAGTTCCATTCTTCGAAACAAGGCGCGCACCCGTGCGATCAACTCTCGCGGGTTGAACGGCTTGGGCACATAGTCATCTGCGCCAACTTCCAGTCCAACCACACGGTCAATGTCCTCATTCTTGGCAGAGACAATAATTATCGGCACGGCACTGGTCGCACGGAGCCGCCGGCAAATACTGATACCGTCTTCCCCGGGCAACATGAGATCGAGCAAGATCAGATCCACCCGATTGCTCGCCAGCAATCGGTCCATTTCCGCTCCGTCTTGCGCCAGCGTCACCTTGAATTCGTTGGCAACGAAATGCCGTTTGATGAGGAGTCCGATTTCCGAATCATCCTCGACAATCAGGATGTGTGGAGGTTTGTGCATGGCTGGACCTTAGGTCTTCTCCTGTGTGAATTGCAGCTCCCTTTCAAGGTTAATGTCCGTGAAAAGTGTTTCCCAATGTTTCTGTCAAGAATGTTGGAAACAGGCCGAAATCAGCCCCGCCTCAAGGTTAAGACGGCGTTAACATTTTCAGCAGCACCGTCGCTTAAGCAATGGCTTAAACACCTATTTAGGAGCTGAATGAAGATGCAGATCGGTTCAACGCCCATGATGCCGCCAGGTCCGTCTCCCAGAGATCAGGCGGTCGCAAGCCTGGAAGCACAGGTTGAAGCAGGTGAAATCACTGCCGATGACCAGGACGCCATGCTGGAAGCTTTGGATGCCATGCATGCTGAGCGAATGGAGAATGGGCCTCCACCACCCAACAGTACACGCCCCACCAAAGAAGAAATTCAGGCAAATTTTGAAAGCATGCTTGACGATCAGATTGAAGCCGGGACCATCGACCAGGACCAGGCCGAGCACCTGCTGGAAATGTTCGAGGAAGGTGAGATCGGGCGACCTCCAGGGGCCAAAGAGCCACCTCCGGGTGAAAACGGCAGCGCCATGATGGAAGAATTGATGTCCGCTATCTTGACGCAAATGCAAAGCAGCTCTGCCTACGATGGATCCGGCGATCAATCCGACACCGATGTCACATCGCTGCTTGCAGACTACACAGCTTAGCCGTCTGGAATGTCTGACGCACGCCCCACATTTGCGCGGTCAGACTAGGTCTCCCGATCAACTGTATTCGTGCCAAGAACTCGAATACACTTTGCCTAGCTGGTTCGGGACACCGGCCGGTCATCTTCGGGTGGCCGGTTTTTCCTTGGTCAATCCCCTATTTTGAGAGGCATCGCCAAACAAACGTGCTCGGAAAATATGTCGCTGCTCAATACAGCGCTGAACACAGACGAACCCAGAGACACACAGCCGGAACACCCATCAATGCCTCTCGACAAAACTGTCGATGACTTTTTTCATGCCGGCCTTCTCAAAATCGATGGTCAACTTGTTTCCCTCGATCGATTTAATCGCGCCATAGCCAAACTTGATATGAAAGACCCGCTCGCCAGTGGAGTATTCTGACGGTGTTTCGCTGACAGATTTCGCCACCAGCTCCCCTTCTATGGTCAATGGTCCCTGGCGCTTCATGCGAGCGGATTTATAGCCGCGTCCACCACCTTCTGAAAAACCATCTGAGTTCTGCTTGGCCCGCTGTGCACGCTGCCAACCGGGCGTCGAATAGCTGCCGCGCTCGAAAGGGTCATTGCTGTCAAAACGCGACGGGCCATAGCCTCCACCCGCATACCCGCCATAATTTGAAGACGGTTCGGCAATTTCGACGTGATCGGGTGGCAATTCGTCCAGGAACCTGGACGGCACCGTGGATTGCCACAATCCGTGAATCCGGCGATTGGAGGCAAAGTAGATCTTTGCCCGCTTCTTGGCGCGGGTGATGCCGACATAGGCAAGCCTGCGCTCCTCCTCAAGCCCTGCCCGGCCACTCTCGTCGAGGGCACGCTGGTGGGGGAAGAGGCCTTCTTCCCATCCCGGCAAGAACACTGTGTCGAACTCGAGCCCCTTGGCCGAGTGCAGTGTCATGATGGAAACGGCGTCACTCGCATCCGCACTGTCCCGATCCATGACCAGCGAGATATGTTCCAGAAAACCACTGAGAGACTCAAATTCGTCCATGGAACGAACTAGTTCTTTTAAGTTGTCGAGCCTGCCAGGCGCCTCGGCCGACCGGTCCTGACGCCACATTTCAGTATAGCCGCTCTCGTCCAGAATGATTTCGGCAAGCTCGGTGTGTTTGATCTGCTCAAGCTGGTGCCGCCAACGCTCGAAATTATCGAGCACATTTTTTAGTGCATTGCGGGGCTTCGGCCTCAGCTCTTCTGTGTCGATCAATTGCGCTGCAGCCTGCATCAAAGGAATGCGTTCCGCGCGGGCAAGACCATGGACAAGTTTGAGCGTGGCATCACCCAGCCCACGCTTTGGCGTATTGACGATACGTTCGAATGCCAAGTCGTCCGCCGGCTGGGCAACGCACCGGAAATAGGCCATGGCATCGCGGATCTCCATACGTTCATAGAACCGCGGACCGCCAATCACCCGATAATTCAGCCCCAGGGTTACAAAACGATCTTCAAATTCGCGCATCTGGAAGGAAGCGCGGACAAGCACCGCCATTTGATTGAGCACGTGCCCTTTGGACTGCAACGCTTCAACTTCGTCACCGATGGTGCGGGCTTCTTCTTCTGAATCCCAAACGGAAGCGACCGAAACCAGATCATGATCCGGCTCGTTGAAATCAGTGAAAAGCGTTTTGCCGAGTCGCCCTTCGTTGTAGGAAATGAGATGGGACGCCGCAGCCAGAATATGACTGGTCGACCGGTAATTTCGCTCAAGTCGAATAACCTCGGCGCCTTTGAAATCATGTTCAAAGCGCAAAATGTTATCAACTTCGGCCCCGCGCCAGCCATATATCGACTGGTCGTCATCACCTACGCAGCAAACATTCGGGTTTCCCTGTGCCAACAATCGCAACCAGAGATACTGCGCAATGTTCGTGTCCTGGTATTCATCAACCAGCATGTAGCGAAACCGGCGCTGATATTCCTTCAGGACATCCGGACGGGTCTTGAAGAGCGTGATGACATGCAACAGGAGATCGCCAAAATCAGCGGCATTGAGGATCGACAAGCGTTCTTGATACTCCTCATAGAGCCTGCGCCCCTTGCCGTTGGCAAAAGCGCGCGCTTCGCCTTCGGGAATGTCTGCAGGACCAAGCGCACGGTTCTTCCAGCCATCGAGCATTCCGGCAAAGGCGCGGGCTGTCCAACGCTTGTCATCAAGGCCTTCCGCCTGAATGATCTGTTTGATCAACCGGATCTGATCGTCCGTGTCGAGAATGGAAAAGCTGGATTTCAGTCCGACAAGTTCAGCGTGTTTTCGCAGGACTTTGACGCAGATGGAGTGGAAAGTCCCGAGCCAGGCCATGCCTTCCACATTGCCACCGACAAAACCCGCAATACGCTCTTTCATTTCCCGTGCCGCTTTGTTGGTGAACGTGACGGCCAGAATTTCGGAAGGGCGCGCGAGACCCGTTGCAAGAATATGGGCTATTCGTGTGGTCAGCACCCGCGTTTTGCCAGTTCCGGCACCCGCCAGCACAAGCAACGGACCTTCCGTTGTCTCGACAGCAAGCCGCTGCTCCGGATTGAGACCTGTCAGGTAATCGGGCGCCTGACGTGCCGCCATGGCGCGGGCTGCGATCCCACCCGCGGGTCTTGCAGGTGCTGCTGCGGGTTCAGCCTTCGTGCCAATCGGCTGAAAGGGATCATCAAACGGATCGTCATACCCGTCAGGGTCTGCCATGATTTTTGGTCCGATTACATAAAAATGTTCATAGAGAACAATATAGCAACAAAATGAACGTGGCGAGGCAGAAGATAAGGATTTCGTGGGGACAAGATAAACCAGCGAACCAGCTTGGAATATGGGTTTGGCAGGTTGGCCCCAAAGGACAGCTGCCTGTCTCACGATGGTCAGAGGCAAATCTCAGGAGAGCGTCAAAACCAAGGCAGTTTCCGGGACACCCTTCGTTCAGCTTCGTTGCAGCTGCAATGGTATCCATGAACATGACCAGAAAAAATGAAAGCGGGGCAGTATCAAGGGACTGCCCCGCTTCAATCGACTATTCGCTGTCGGTCAGGCCGCTTCTTCTTCTTCACGAACCTCGTTGAGGAACTCCCCGACAGCGTCGGAGAGATCATTGGCAACCAGACCCAACTGTTCAGCGGATTGGCTCAGTGTTTCCGACTTCTGGCGTGTCTGATCAATTGAACCGGAGACACCGGCAACGTTGCTTGCCGCCGCGGAAGCGCCATCGGAAGCAAAGGTGATGCTTTGCGTAATCTCGCTTGTCGCAGCGTTCTGTTCATCGACGGAAGCAGAAATCGTCTCGGTCACACCGCGCACTTCCTCGATTTTCTCAACGATGTCACGGATTGCGGCAACCGATTTCTGGGTCGACCCCTGAATGCCGGATATCTGGCTGGCGATCTCATCGGTCGCCCTCGCTGTTTGGGTGGAAAGCTCTTTCACTTCCGCAGCCACAACCGCAAACCCTTTTCCGGCTTCACCTGCGCGTGCAGCCTCGATAGTCGCATTCAGAGCCAGCAGATTTGTCTGCTCGGCAATGGCGCGAATGATCTCGACGACTTCGCCGATCTTGTCGGCCGTTTCCGCCAGGATGGAGATATCCTTGTCGGCCGCGACCGCCGTTTCAGAAGCGGACGCTGAGATCTGCATGGCCGTTCCGGCCTGGCGGGAAATCTCGCCGATAGACGCCGACAGTTCAGCCGCAGCAGAAGCAACCGTCTGAACATTTGTGGTTGCCTCTTCCGTTGCCGAATTGGCGGCACGAGCACTTTCGTCGGCATGAAGGGCAATTGTCAGCATTTCACCGGCACTGTCCTGAACACCTCTGGTCTCGCCGGAAAGCTGTTCCTGGATACTCGTCACAGATGTCTCGAAATGCCGGATCGCATTCTCCAGCTGTGTCCGTCGCTCGCGGCGCTTAACACGATCAACTTCCGCAGCTTCTTCAAGTTCCTGCTGACGGATCAGCTTTTCGCGAAAGACTTCGGAAGCCCGCGCAATATCACCAATCTCATCAGGACGATCCGTGTCAGAGATTGAGATTTCCAGATTGCCATCGGCCAGTTCGGTGATGCCATCTCGTTGACGACCCAGCATTTTCGTAACTGCCATAACCTGACAAACGACGAGCGCCAGCGTCACTGCAACGAAACCAACGGCAACCGCCGCAAGGACGAAGATCTCGGAATTCAGTCGGGACGAATCGGCGTCGGCAGCCGCTTCGGCACGGTGAATGAAATCGTTGGAAACCGTTTTCATCAGGTTCAGGCGTTCCGTCGCCTTGGCAAACCAAGCGGCGCCTTCAATGCCTTTCGCGTCCTTGGTTGCCGGCAAGTCGTGAATAACCTTCCGCCATGCAAGCGTTTCGTCAACCGACGCACCTTTTACTGTGTTTTCCCAAAGTGCTTTTTGCTTTTTTGTCGCGATTGATGCGAACTCCTTCAGGAAGGCTTTCTCGCCACCATAGTGGGTGATGACGGATTTGTAGGTCTGAAGATTAACTTCTCCGGAAAGATTGAACTCGTTCAGCAGAGCTGCGCCCGTTGCCCTTTCCAGGCCGCCGGATTCCATGGCTTCCACAACCGTCAGATAGGCAAGTAATTCGGTGGTAATTTCGGCTGATGGGCTGGATTCCGTCGTGATGCCAATCACATGGATCAACTTATGGACTTCGTAGGTGTAATTCTTGACCACATCGCCAGCCGTGAACTGTTTCGCATCAACGGCCTGCCGGAATGAGTCGGTCTTGTGCACTTTTTCCGCGACATGCTGAAGATCAGCAAGCAACGCTTCGTCACTGAGACTAATCGCGGCGAGATGATCGTCAAACGTCTTCAGAGCATCGTCGGATTTGGGCCGCTGTGCATCAAGTCTGGCGCGAGCGGCTGGATCATAATCCGACTTGATGAGCGCAACGCTCATACCCCGTTCTTTTTGAAGCTCGTGAATGAGATTGCCGGCATCTTCGGCAATCCGGGTCAGCGGTCTCATGAACTCATGATGCGCCAATTCGACAGACTTTTCATAAACACTCAAAGCCGCGAAACCGACCACGGCGAGCATCGGAACAATCGCAAGGAGCCCGATTTGCACCTTAATGCGCTTCATCATCGCATCCCCTCCAGAACAAAATTACGTTCCATAAAAGTGGAGGGAGCGCGTTACTTGTTACTTAACGTCAATCGCAAACTTGGCATTTTCCGACGCAAAAAATTTCATTCGCCAAGCGAATCAATTTCAGGTGGTAGTCTCAATTTTTCTGCCCCTGTCATAAGTGCCAATACGTATATCACCGGACCCGGAAACGTTTGCCCTGTTGTGTCATTTCCAGGAGGATTCTCTAGGCGCGAATTCACACCAATTTTGCCCTTTGAGACTGCCAATGGTCAGCAAGCACACAATGCGAAAAATCCGCATTGCGCCAAATTGAGCCTCAAGGCAGGTCTTGTGTTCCGCAATGAATTGACTGACCGAATATGAGCACCTTCGCCTACATGCCGACGAGATCAAACCAGTCATCCTCAGAGATGACCTCCACATCCAGATCCTGCGCCTTCTTCAGCTTGGAGCCAGCTCCAGGACCTGCCACCACAAGATCGGTTTTTTTCGAGACCGAGCCCGATACCTTTGCCGCAAAGCGCTCGGCCATCGCTTTGGCTTCCTCCCGGGTCATACGCTCCAGAGAGCCGGTAAAGACAACAGTCTTTCCGGCGACAGGTGATCCTGTGGCATCGATCTTTTCAGCCTCTTTGGGCCTTACCTCTTCCAGCAAAGCGTCGAGCTGTGCACGGTTTCTCTGTTCTGCAAAAAACTCCACCAGCGCGTCTGCAACAATATGCCCAATGCCATCAATGTCATTCAGATCGGCAAAGGCTTCTCCTGAAGTGTCATGAGCTGCCTGCATGGCGTCGAAGAACGCCTGCCACGACCCATAGGCTCTTGCCAGTAATTTGCCGTTCCCCTCGCCCACATGCCGGATACCAAGTGCGAAGATAAAACGGTGCAGGTCAATATCCCGGCGCGCATTGATCGCTTCGAAAAGGTTCTTGGCCGACAGGGCTCCCCAGCCCTCCCTGTTGCGCAATTTGGTCAGTGACCGCTTGTCCCGTTCTTCCAATGTGAAGATATCCGCGGGGCTCATCACCAGACCATCCTGGTAAAAGGCATCGACCTGCTTGTCACCGAAACCTTCAATGTCGAAGGCATTTCGTGAAACGAAGTGTTTCAGCTTCTCTGTTGCCTGAGCCGGGCAGATAAGCCCTCCGGTGCAACGCCGAACCGCATCTACCCGGCCTGTCTTTTCATTTACTTCGCGCACCGCATGACTGCCGCAGGAAGGACAAACAGTCGGAAATTCAAACGCAACCGCGTCAACGGGGCGCTTTTCGAGGTCAATATCGACAATCTGGGGGATCACGTCACCCGCGCGCTGGATCTTGACCGTATCGCCGATCCGCAGGTCCTTGCCATCGCGGAGGGGTTCCCCATCCTGGCCGATGCCTTTGATATAGTCTTCGTTGTGCAAAGTCGCGTTGGAGACAACAACGCCTCCAACTGTAATGGGCTCCAGCTTGGCAACCGGTGTCAGTGCACCGGTTCGGCCAACCTGAATTTCGATATCATTCAGTACAGTGAATGCCTGCTCGGCAGGAAACTTGTGTGCAATTGCCCATCTGGGCGAACGGGACACAAACCCAAGCCGTTCCTGCAGATCGAGCCGGTCGACTTTGTAAACGACACCATCGATATCATAGTCGAGCCGCGCGCGGTTTTCCTCAATGCCATGGTAGACACCGAGAAGCTCCTCAACGGTTTCGCATCGTTTCATCAAGGGGTTGATCTGAAAGCCCCAGTCCTTGAGCCGGCCAACCATGCCGAATTGTGTTTCGGCAGGCATCGCACTCATCTCGCCCCAGGCATAGGCAAAGAAACGCAAGGGCCTGGACGCCGTTATTTCAGACTTCAACTGGCGCAAAGAACCGGCAGCCGCATTACGCGGATTGGCAAAAACCTTGCCGCCATTGGCCGCCATGCGCTCATTCAAGGCCTGAAAATCCTTGTGCGCCATATAGACTTCGCCCCGGATCTCAACAATCTCCGGGACCTTGCCTGCAAGCGTTTGCGGAATGTCCTTTATGGTTCTCGCATTGGCAGTGACATTCTCGCCTGTCGTGCCGTCGCCGCGTGTTGCTGCATAGACAAGATCACCGTTCTCAAAACGCAGCGACAGGGACAAGCCGTCGATCTTCGGTTCAGCCGTAACACCAAGGACACCCTGATGCGGATCGAACTTCAAAAACCGCCGGACCCGACCCACGAAATCACGCACATCATCGTCGTTGAAGGCATTGTCCAATGACAACATCGGCACACGATGGGCAATCTTGCCGAACCCGGACGCGGGTGCCGCCCCCACTTGGGTGGAGGGTCCATCTGCAACGGCGAGATCCGGAAATCGTTCCTCAATCGCTGTATTCCGTCTGCGCAATGCATCATAGTCCGCATCGGAAATAGTTGGAGCATCTTCCTGGTGATATCTGCGGTCATGTTCGGCAATTTCCGCTGCCAGCCGCTTCAGCTCGAGCGTGGCCTGATCCGGTGACAGCGCATCGATATCGAGTGTGGAGGTCTCAACGGGGTCTGCCATGAGCGTCTCTCTATTCCGCAACTGTCAGGAGTTTACGGGCCGCGGCCCTTGCTTCTTCGGTAATGACGCTGCCCGCCAACATGCGAGCGATTTCCTCGCTGCGATGGTCATCATCAATTCGTTGCACGCGGGTCGCCACCCTGTCCGGTTTGGCAGCCTCCTTGGCGATCAGGAAATGTCCCTCGGCACGCGCAGCAACCTGTGGCGCATGCGTGACCGTCAGCACCTGAACGGTACTGGCAAGCCGCGCCAGGCGAACCCCAATCGCCTCGGCAACGGCCCCCCCGACACCAGTGTCGATCTCATCAAAGACAAGCGTTGGAGCAGAGCCCTTGTCCGCAAGACACACTTTCAGGGCCAGAAGGAACCGCGACAGTTCACCGCCGGAAGCAACTTTCATCATCGGACCGGGTTTGGTACCGGGATTGGTCTGGACGTGAAACTCCAGCTGATCGGTGCCGGTTCTGCCTCGGGCTTCGGGTTCGCTCTGCATTTCAACGATAAAGCGGGCACGCTCCAGCTTCAGATCCGGCAATTCTTGCTCAACAGCCTTCTCCAGCGCCTTTGCCGCCTTTCGCCGCTTTTGCGACAGGGACGCTGCTTTCTTGTCGTAGCTCGACTGGGCCTTTGCCGATGCATCGACCAGGGCTGCCAACTTGTCTTCACCGGCATCAAGGTCTGCAAGATCGGCGACCATCCGGTCGCAGAGGGCCGGAAGCTCCTCGACAGTTACCGAGTACTTTCTGGACGCAGCGCGCAGTGCAAACAATCGCTCTTCCACGCTTTCCAGCTCGCGTGGGTCGAATTCCGTTTCACGCAAAGCGCTTTCAAGTCCGCCGCGCGTTTCTTCAAGTTGATCCAATGCTTCGGAGAGCGATCGAACCGGCTGCCCCAACAGCCTCGGCAACTGGTCAACCTTGCGCTCAAGGCGCCTGAGCAGGCTTGCCAGTTCCGGGATAGGAGACGCAGATCCGTTCAGCGTCTCGAAAGCTTCGTTGAGATCACCAGCGATCTTCTCCACCTGCATCATGTCTGTGCGGCGTTCTGCCAGTTGCTGTTCTTCGCCAGGCTCCGGCTTCAACTGCAACAATTCATCAACGGAAGATCGCAGATAGTCTGCCTCTTTGCGCGCAGCCTCAATACGTTGCTCATGTTCGGTTACCGCTCTCGCAGCGGCCCGATAGGCAGAATAGGCCGCAGAAATACCTTCTGCATCGGCCGTCAAGCCGCCAAAGAGGTCGATCAGCGAACGGTGGCTATCTGGATCGACAAGCGCCCGATCATCATGCTGACCGTGTATTTCGACGAGCAGGCTTCCGGCCTGTCTCAAGAGGCCCGCGCTGACCGGCTGATCGTTGACAAAGGCACGGGTTCGCCCATCCGCTGTCTGTATGCGTCTCAGGATCACGTCGCCGTCGTCATCGACATCATTTGATCGCAAGAATTCGCGTACCGGATGAGCGCCGGCTACGTCAAAGACCGCCGTCACCTGACCCTGGGCTTCACCATGACGGACAAGATCCGCGTCTCCGCGCGCCCCAAGCGCAAGTGACAGAGAATCCAGCAAAATTGACTTACCGGCACCGGTCTCGCCTGTAAGAACAGACATTCCAGCCGTAAAATCAAGATCAAGACGGTCAATGAGAACGATGTCACGGATAGACAGCGTGACCAGCATGAAGGGTCGCTCCTAAAAGTTCGGCGCGGCCCACCATATAGGAGGACCGCGCCGTCTTGCCAGAGCCTTGTTAAGGCATTTCAACTTGATTTTAGCGGTTGCAGACTAGACCGAGCGGAATGCGCGGCTGATCCAGCTTCCACTGTCTTCTGTCGGCTCGTAGCCACCCTTGTTGAGAAGCGAGAACGCATCCTTGTACCACTGTGTATCCGGGTAGTTGTGCCCCAGGACAGCGGCAGCGGTTTGTGCCTCGCTGACAACACCGAGCGCATAATAGGCCTCGGTCAGCCGGAACAGTGCTTCTTCAACATGCCGGGTCGTCTGGTAGTCCACGACAACCGTTTTAAAGCGATTGATGGCAGCAATGTAGTTGCGCTTTTTCAGATAGTAGCGCCCGACCTGCATTTCCTTGCCGCCAAGCTGGTCTTTCACGATGCGCAGCTTCTTTTCCGCGTCCGGAACATACTCTGAATCCGGATAACGCTGGATCAACTCGTTAAAGGCCGCGGCAGACTTTCTGGTGACAGCTTGATCGCGCGTGATGTCGGGCATCTGCCGGAAATAACTCTGACCCGCCAGATAGAGCATATAGGCCGAATCTTGATCACCCGGATAAAGCGTCACGAAGCGTTTGGCTGCTGTAACGGTTTCCGTATATTTGCCGCGCGAATAATTCAGGAATGCCAGGTTCACCAGCGATTTCTTGGAATATTCGGAATAGGGGTAAAGCTTGTCCAGCTCCTCGAACTTCTGCGTTGAATCGCCAAGTTTCCCCTGAGAGCGGAGAGCAAGTCCTTCGTTGAAGAGAACTTCTGGCGGGGTGTCGTTCAGAGCAAGTTCGTCAAGGTCGTCCTTGCCGCCGCACGCAACCAGGGCAACCGGCAATGCCAGTACGCTCATTCTGAGAAACAATTGCATTCGCTTGGTCCCGTTCCAAGCGAAACCAGTGTCCATTCCGTTCACACCCATACTCCCGGGCTCATTCGCCCATCCGGCCATATTCCTGCGTCGACAGCAGTGTTTAGCGGAAATCGCATGTCCCCGTCACGCCTTCATCGGCCATCTGACGGTTTTTTTGAGCTTTTTTATGGCAAGGTGCCTTATTTGATCAGTTTTTCCGCCAAATAAAAAGGACCGCTTCAATGAAGCGGCCCGTAACTTACGATCAATCTTGTCAGGATACGTCCGGGCCGAAAGCGACTGCTGCGGCCAATCCGCCGTTGTCAACCTGACCGACCTGCCTGAAGGCCGGCGACTCCACGACCTCGAAAGAGCTCGGATCTTCGAACAATTTGACCAAAATGGCGTGGTTCATCTTGTGGCCGCCCTTGTAGGAGCGGTAGAGACCTAGAATCGGCAAGCCTGCAAGAGCAAGATCGCCAACTGCATCAAGCGCCTTGTGACGGGCAAACTCGTCCGGCCAGCGCGTGCCTTCCGGGTTGAGAACCTTGTCTTCGGCGATCGCGACGGAATTCTCCAGGGAAGAACCGAGCGCAAAACCCATTTTCCAGAGCTGCTCGACATCCTTGACGTTGCCGAATGTACGAGCCCGGGACAACTCGTCACGGAACACACCCGGTGTCATGTCGGCACAGAATTCCTGGCGCCCAATTAAAGGCGTGTCGAAGTCGATGGTAATGTCGAACTTCGTGCCTTCATAAGGATGCAGTTCACACCAGGCGCTGCCGGTGTCCACACGAACGGCCTTCTTGACTTTCAGGTAACGGCGACCGCGATCCAGCCGCTTGACGCCCACCTGTTCGATGGCTTCCACGAAGACGGCACTGCTGCCGTCCATGATCGGCATTTCCGGGCCGTCGATTTCAACAATCAAATTGTCGACACCCATGCCAAAAAGCGCAGCCATGATGTGCTCAACCGTGGAGATCCCATCCTTGGAAGGATCGCCGAGAACGGTGCAAAGGGCAGTAGCGGAAACCTTGTCCCAGCGAGCTGGAACCTCGACACTGTCATCTTGATCTGTACGGGTGAAAACAATTCCGACACCGGCTTCGGCCGGTATCAAGGTAATCGAGGCGGGCTTGCCTGAATGAACACCGATACCGGTCAACGTCACTTGTTCTGCAAGTGTCGTTTGTCGGTCTACATAAGCGGTCATAAGCCCCTACCCTTCCAGTGTGTGATCTGGACAGCCGCAAAATCCCCTATCGGGCTCTACGAACTTTTAACGATCACAAGTTGGGGGCAAGATAGTCGCGAACCAGCTATGAACGAAATAAAGCTTTATTACGCTTTGTAACGATCCACAGACCTGCAAATCACTGATCTAAAAGCGGAAATCAATTCCGTTACGGAAACAGCCCGAAGCGTGAGCTCCGGGCTGTTGCGATCAGGGAAGGAGATCGCGTTTCGAATCAGTTGGCTTGGCGGCGCAGGAACGCCGGAATTTCCAACTGCTCGTCTTCTGAGGCGGCAACCGGCTTGGGCGCAGCGCGTCCGGTGCCGTCAAGTTGACCCGTCGCCCCTTGCGCGGCAGGCCTTTGTTGCGGCGCACGCGGTGCTGGCTGAAGAGCAGGCTGCATCTGCGGAGCCGGACGCGCGGCCTGAGGCGCGTTCAGTTCCTGTTCCTGGTCTTCCTCGTCTTCCCGGCGGCCAAGACCGCTGGCAAGGCGTCGCAACAGCCCCATTGGCCGCCTGTCTTCCTCACCACTGTCATCGAACTGCGCGGTGGGAGCGGCAGGTTGAGACGGCGCGGGTTGCTGAGCCGCAGTTTGCGGTGCCGGCGCCTCTGTGTGCTGTGCCCGGATTTCACGCTGAGCGATCGGCGGGAAATCTTCAACGCGCGGCATGCGCGGTGCAGGGCTGTGTTCTTCCGCTGCGGGCGGAATATAGGGCTTGCTGACCGGAGCATCCTCGACGACGCGCGTAGGCGTTTCGTCTTCGATGTCCATCATCGGTGACTTGTTTGCCAGACCCGAAGCGACTGGCTGCACCTTCTTGATCTCAACAGCCGGGTCGCTGGCAACGGATACCGGTGTCGGCTCAGGGATCGCAAGTTCCTTTTCAAGATTTGCGACTGCTTTTGCGGCGGCATCTGCGGTGATTTGCTTCGCAGCTGCCGGCTTGGGCGTTGCGATTTCAGCGATCTGTGCAGGAGCCGCAGACTTCAAAGACTGTGCTGCTGACGCGGGAAACGGATCGGCGGCTGCGCCTTCCTCCCGATCAATTCCGGTAGCAACCACGGACACCCGGATGATACCATCAAGCGTCTCGTCGAATGTCGCGCCAAGGATGATGTTTGCGTCTGAATCGACTTCTTCACGAATGCGGGTTGCAGCTTCGTCCACCTCGAACAGGGTAAGATCGTTACCGCCTGTGATCGAGATGAGCAGACCCTTGGCACCCTTCATGGATGATTCATCCAGAAGCGGGTTCGCAATCGCGGCTTCGGCAGCCTGTTGCGCGCGCTTCTCGCCGCTGGCTTCACCGGTGCCCATCATCGCTTTGCCCATACCGCGCATCACGGACCGGACGTCAGCAAAATCAAGATTGATCAGGCCTTCCTTCACCATCAGATCGGTGATGCAGGCAACCCCGGAATAAAGGACCTGATCGGCCATGGCAAAGGCGTCCGCGAAGGTCGTCTGTGCGTTGGCGATCCGGAACAGGTTCTGGTTCGGAATAACGATCAGCGTGTCGACATTGCGCTGCAGTTCATCAATGCCGCTGTCGGCAATGCGCATGCGACGGGCGCCTTCGAACTGGAACGGTTTTGTGACAACACCAACTGTCAGGATGCCCTGCTCGCGTGCTGCGCGGGCAATAACGGGCGCAGCGCCAGTACCGGTGCCACCGCCCATTCCGGCGGTGATGAACACCATGTGCGATCCAGACAGATGATCGTTGATTTCGTCGATCACTTCTTCGGCCGCGGCTGAGCCGACTTCCGGCTGAGAGCCTGCACCAAGACCTTCCGTTACAGCTACGCCCATCTGGACGAGGCGATCGGACTGGTTCATGGCAAGTGCTTGGGCATCCGTGTTGGCGCAAACAAAGTCGCACCCCTGGAGACCTGCAGTGATCATGTTATTGACGGCGTTTCCGCCCGCGCCGCCGACGCCGAAGACCGTAATTCGCGGCTTCAGCTCCTGAATGTCGGGCATCTTCAGGTTGATGGTCATATTATCCTCGCGACCCACTGGCGCCCCCGCTACGGGAGAACCCTCTTCTTCCCTAATTTCATCTGCCATGTTCGGCAGCTCCGTTTCCTGGTTCTCGTCTTCTTGGCTCATGTCGTCAGAAGCTTTCCCTGATCCACTGACCGACACGGGCCAGATAACCAGATTGCCCGCCCCACCCGGATCGACGGCTCTTGTGCTCGAACTGTTCGATCTGGGCGACTTGCGGATAAATCAAGAGGCCTACCGCGGCAGCAAATGCCGGGCCTTTGGCAGCCTCGGGAAGACCGGCGACGCCTAATGGCCGGCCAAGACGGACGTTGCGCCCCAGGATGTGACGCGCAACTTCTCCTAGACCCGTGAGCTGACTTGCGCCCCCTGTCAGAACGATCTGCTTGCCCACCCTTCCGGCAAAACCGGAGGCCGTAAGCCGATCCCTCACGAGTTCAAGGATTTCTTCCACGCGCGGACGAATGACTCTTGTCAACGCCGAACGCGGAATCTGGTTTGGCAAGTCGCTGTCACTTTCCAGCGGCGGGACCGTAAGCAGATCACGATCATCAGAGCTGGACGCCAGCGGCGAGCCATAAAGTGTTTTCAAGCGCTCCGCATCCTGAAGACGCGTTGCAAATGCACGTGCGATATCTGTTGTCACATGGTTGCCGCCAACGGCAATCGCATCCAGGTGCACCATGTGACCGTCGACAAAGACAGAAAGCGTTGTTGTGCCACCACCCATGTCGATGCAGGCAACGCCAAGTTCGGCCTCGTCATCGACAATTGTGGACAGGCCACTGGCAAACGGTGTTGCTACCATGGTTTCCACATGAAGATGACCGCGATTGATGCAAAGCTCGAGATTGCGGACAGGCGGCACTTCTGCTGTGACCACCTGCATTTCCACACCAAGCTTGTGGCCCATCATGCCGCGCGGATCACGAATTCCACGGCTGCCGTCGAGCGAATAGGAAATCGGCAAAGCGTGCGTAACCGCACGGCCTTCTGTCACCGAATGGCTGGAACCTGCAGAAAGCACGCGTTGAATGTCGGCCTCAGAGACGCTGTCACCAGCCAGCGGCACACCCGCGCTGTAGATCTCGCTCTGCAAACGGCCGCAACTGATATTTGCTATCAGGGATTCAACGGTTACACCGGCCATACGCTCTGCGCTGTCAACTGCGAGACGGATTGCCTGCTCGGCAGCATCCATATCGACGACGACACCCGACTTGATGCCGCGCGAACGCTGATAGCCATATCCCAGCACTTCCACCTTGTGGGACCGGCTCGACAGGATCGCCTTGTCTTCCTGCGGGATCAATTTGGCAATCAGGCAGCAGACCTTGGTCGACCCGACGTCAAGAACAGACATAACAACAGCCCGTCTGCTCGGCAGCGGCCGCATTTTCGGAAGGTAGAGATTTGAAGAGGAACGGCTCATGTATCCCGCTCCCTCTTCTTTGATCCGCCTTCGCCACCGGTCATGATATTCCGTTCTTCGGCAGCCTCATCCGACAAACGGACAGTGACCCTGTCGCCAAGGCGCATGTCGATGGCCACAATATCCCGCGACAAGAGCCCGTTCTCATCATCCATCTTCACAAGGTCTGCCAGAGCCGCATCAATATTCTGCTCCGGTAGCCGGATCGAAATACCGTTTTCAAGTTGAAGATCCCAACGACGATCACTGATCAGGAATGCAGCACGAACACGCGGCCGCAGCTCCGGCACATTTTCAAGGGCCTTGTTAATTTCGACAGCCCTTCGCTGCGCACCATGATTGACGACCAGCAACAGATTCGCATAGCGCCCGTCGACATCGTCGGTGATGACGTCACCTGATTCGTTTACGATCGATACCAGATCGCCACGTTGCCAGAGAGCATATGGCACTCTCTCTTCGATCTTGATTTGAAGTGTGCTCGGATAAAATTTCATCACCGAAGCGTTCTTCACCCAAGCCATGTCGTTCAAACGCTCGCGGGCCCCGGCAGCATCGAACAGTGCCAGAGATGTCCCTTCGTGAATTTCGAGCGCTTCGAGGATTTGAAATTCGTTGATTTCACGCTGACCGGAAAGCTTGACCGCTTCGATCCCGAAGCCGGCTGCAGACAGCAGCGTGTCGGAAACAATGCGCCCGTGCCCTCCTATGACTATTCCATAACCAATTGTTAAGGTTAAGAAACCCAGAGCAGCTGCGGACCCCGTCCAGCGAGGAAGATCGGCGAGACGCCCCGCGGATCGCCACACAGGCTGGCGATGCAAACGCGCGACACCGCGCCCGCGCGGAGCCAGTTCGGCTTCCAGCGGGGTCAGTAGGTCCCGGTTATTTTTTCGCCCTAGCGACAGCAACTTGCGTCCTCAACCATCCAACTGACCAGGTCTTTGAAACTCATTCCCTTGTGCGCCGCCATTTCCGGAACAAGAGATGTGGGCGTCATGCCTGGTTGCGTGTTCACTTCAAGGCAGATCAGTTCTCCGCTTCCGTCTTCGCGCTCGTCGAATCGGAAATCGGCCCGGGAAACACCTCGGCATCCCAAAGCCTGATGCGCCTTAACCGCTAGTGTCTCTATGGTTTGGTAAACAATCGGTGAAATTTTTGCAGGAAGAATGTGTTTTGAACCGCCTTCTACATATTTTGCATCGTAATCGTAGAAGCCGTGCCCCATTGGAATGATATCAATGACCCCAAGGGGGGTATCGTCCCTGACCGCGCAGGTAAGTTCCCGTCCTTCAATGAACCGCTCGCACATCAGAACATCGGGATAAGGCCAGTCCGTCCGGCTCAGCTCCTGAGGCGGAAACTCTTGATCTTCCTTGATAATCAGCACTCCGAAGCTGGAGCCCTCATTGATCGGCTTTAGCACGTATGGCGGATCCATCGGGTGTTCGCGCTGGATCTTGTGCCGGTTCACGACAATGTGTTCGGTCACCGGAATTCCGGCGGCTCCCATCACTGCTTTGGCCTTCACTTTGTTCATCGCAAGGCTTGAAGCCATCACACCGGAATGCGTGTAGGGGATGTTAAGAAATTCTAAAATTCCCTGAATGCACCCATCCTCACCGAACGGTCCGTGAAGCGCATTGAAGGCCACATCGGGCTGCAGTTTCTTCAATACGGCAGAGACATTCCGGTCGACATCGACACGGGTAACTTTGTAGCCCGCCTCTTCCAGAGCATCGGCGCAGTCTTTTCCGCTGGAAAGGGAAACCGGCCGTTCATTGACCCATCCACCCATCAATACGGCGACGTGTTTCTTAGCCATCTACGCGGCCTCCCCTTCTTGTCCAAGGAACGGCTTGATGGCACCCTTCGCGCCAAACTGACCGAGACGTTTGATTTCCCATTCCAGCTTTATGCCGCTGTGTGCCAGCACCCTCGCCCGCACCGTTTCGCCCAGAAGTTCCAGGTCGTGTCCGGTTGCCGAGCCTGTGTTGATCATGAAATTGCAGTGCATTTCTGACATTTGCGCGCCGCCGATCGTCAGACCCCGGCAGCCAGCCGCATCAACTTCCTTCCAGGCCGAAGTCCCCGGTGGGTTCTTGAAAGTCGATCCGCCTGTCTTTTCTCGGATAGGCTGGGCTTTTTCCCGATGGGCCACGACTTCAGCCATTTCCTCGCGAATGGCGTTTTCGTCCTGTGGAATACCCTCGAAGACTGCAGAGGTGAAAATCAGGTCTCCGGAAGCCGCTGAATGACGATACGCGTACCCCATTTCCGGATTGCTCAACACCACCTTCTTTCCGTCTCGGTCGATTGCGGTCAGCTCAACCATGCGTTCGCGCGTTTCGGTGCCATGCGCACCCGCATTCATCCGGAGTGCGCCGCCAAGCCCGCCAGGAATGCCGGTGTAAAATGCAAAACCACCCAACCCAGCTGTCGCCGCAGCTTCAGCCAGACGCTTGTCCGGAACAGCGGCCCCTGCGCGCAGACGGTTTCCACCCGCCGTGTCAATCGAACCGAAGCCCTTGGCACTCAACCTCACAACCACACCCTCAAGGCCTCCGTCGCGGATCAGCAGGTTTGAACCAAGACCGACGGGCAGCACCGCAATGTCGCGCGGCAGCTTCGTCAAAAAAACGGCCAGATCGTCTTCATCTGCAGGCTGGAACATCAGCTGCGCCGGTCCCCCTGTCCGGAACCAGGTCACTGCGGAGAGCGGCTGGTTGGCCGTAAGCCTGCCGCGAACACCCTCTTCAAGTTCCGGGTAGAGCTGAAGCAGATCGGGAAACGACATTTCTGTCTCCCTCACAATTCTTCAAGCTGCTTGGGCAATGCATAGGCCCATTGCGTGATATTCCCGGCTCCAAGACAGACAACGAAGTCACCGGGTTCAGCCAGTTCCTTGATCAGGCCAGGGATCTCTTCGGGACCGTCGATGGCCTGAACATGCCGGTGCCCGCGTGTTTTCATGCCGGACACGAGGTCGGTGTGCAGAGCGCCTTCAATCGGCTGCTCACCCGCGGCAAAAACCGGCGCGATTATCACACTGTCGGCATCGTTGAAGCAGTTCGAAAAATCGTCGAACAGACTCTGCAGCCGCGTATATCGATGCGGTTGCATGACGGCGATAACCTTGCCCGTTGTTGACTGACGGGCTGCATGCAGAACCGCCTTGATTTCCACGGGATGATGACCGTAGTCGTCAAAGATCTGTACACCGTCCACGGTCCCTGTGTGAGTAAACCGACGCTTCACACCGCCAAAAGACGATATTCCCTTTTCCAAATCTTCGGGACCGACACCAAGTTGCGCTGCTACTGCAATTGCAGCCGTAGCATTGGATACGTTGTGCAATCCTGGCATCGGCAGAACGAGATCCTTCAGTTCGATCTCCTGATCCGTGCGCCGATCCCTGATTGTGACCGAAAAGATGGACTTACCACCATCCATGGAGACATCGGTGAAGCGGACATCCGCCTGTGGATTGGTGCCGTAGGTAACAACACGGCGGTCTTCAATGGTTCCGATCATGGTCTGAACTTCCGGATGGTCGAGACACATCACCGCAAACCCATAGAACGGTACATTTTCGATAAACTGCCGGAACGCTGCGCGCACCCCTGCGAAATCGCCATAGTGATCGAGATGCTCTGGGTCGATGTTCGTCACGATGGCAACATCTGCAGGAAGTTTTACAAACGTACCATCGCTTTCGTCGGCCTCTACCACCATCCAGTCACCGGCACCCATCCGGGCATTGGTTCCATAGGCATTGATGATACCGCCATTGATCACCGTCGGGTCCAACCGTCCGGCATCGAGCAAGGCCGCCACCATGGAAGTGGTGGTGGTTTTGCCGTGAGTTCCGCCGACCGCAATAGCCTGCTTGAAGCGCATGAGTTCCGCCAGCATTTCAGCACGCCGAACCACAGGTATAAGCTTCTCCCGAGCGGCGACCAATTCCGGATTGTCCTTCTTGATCGCCGAAGACACGACGAGAACTTCAGCTTCGCCGAGATTATCCGCCTCATGCCCGACAGTGACCGGAATTCCATTCGCACGCAGTCTTTGAACATTCGCGTTCTCGGCCATGTCGGAGCCTTGAACCTGATAGCCAAGTGTCTTCAACACTTCGGCAATGCCGCTCATGCCGATACCGCCGATACCGACAAAGTGGATCGGTCCGATGTCCTGCGGCATTTTCATGGCCGTTCTCCTTTTTTATGCGCAATGGTCTCGACCAAATCGGCCAGTCGCTTCACTGCATCGGGTTTGGCGACACTGCGCGCTCTTTCGGCAGCTTTCGACAGCATGTCGGGTGCATCCATGAAGCGGAGAATTTCTTTTGCAAGGCGCTCCGGATGCAGGTCCACCTCGCGGATCGGCCAGGCGCCACCGGCCTTTTCAAGAACCTTGGCGTTGGCCGCCTGGTCCTGGTCGATTGCACCCGGAAGCGGCACCAGGATGGATGGACGGCCAAGTACGCTAAGCTCACTCACGGACGAAGCACCAGAGCGGCAAACAACAATGTGCGCCTGTGAGATGCGCTTCGGCATATCCTGGAAAAAAGGGGCGCACTCGGCGGCAACGCCAAGATCCTTGTAGGCCTTTTGCACGCGATCCATGTCTTCGGAACGGCATTGCTGCACAATGCGTAAACGGGATCTTGCTTCACCAGGCAGGTGTTCAACACTCGGTGGAACCAAATCTGAAAAGAAACGTGCTCCCTGGGAGCCGCCGAAGACAAGCAGTTTGAACTCACCATCGGAGCACGGCGCGTCATAAGGCAAATCAGCAGCCTCCAGCACAGCATCGCGCACTGGATTGCCCGTCTCGACCTGTTTGCTCGAGAACGTATCCGACAAGTCCTCGATCGGAACACTTGTAGCAATCGCGGTCACTCCTTTCGCCAGGAGCTTGTTTGCACGGCCCATGACCGCATTGGCCTCATGAAGAATGGACGGCGTTCCGGTCATTCGAGCTGCAAACATGGGTGGAAAAGTTGGATAACCTCCAAATCCCGCGACAACGTCTGGCTTCAGCGTCCTGATCACGGAGCGTGCCTGCAACGTGCCTTTCAGGAGACTGAAAACAGTCTTGGCGAGCGAAATCGGATTGCGGCCACGGATGGTTTCAGAAGCGATGATGTGAACATTTCTGGCAGGAAAAGCAGACCCGTATTTGTCTGCACGCTCATCGGTCGCCAGTTCCACGGTCCAACCACGCCGGAGCAATTCGCTTGCCAGCGCCTGTGCGGGAAAAAGATGGCCACCTGTGCCACCCGCCGTCAATAATACTGTCTTACCCATGGAATACCGGTCTGAAACTACATCAACGAAGAAGGCGAAAGTCGGCTAACCGTCACGGCTTCGCTGCGCGAGGGCCGCGGACGCCGTCGGGTTAGAGCCAAAATGGCACCTGCAGTCATGGCAGACGACAGGAGCGACGATCCGCCATAGGAAATGAATGGCAAGGTCATGCCCTTGGATGGGATCAAGTGAAGATTGACGGCGAGATTGATGGTCGCCTGCAACCCGAACAAAACCAGGAGACCTGCCGTGGCAAGACGGCTGAACGCATCCTGGTCACGGCCCGCGTGGCTCAGACCCCGGATGACGATAAAGGCAAAGACACCAACCAGTAGCAGACAAACAACAACGCCAAACTCCTCGCCGACAACAGCGAAGATAAAGTCCGCATGGCTGTCCGGCAGAACGCGTTTGACGGTCCCCTCACCCGGCCCCTGACCGAACCAGCCACCAGACAGGAAGGATTCCATTGCCGTATCCACCTGGAATGTGTCGCCGGAACTCGGATCAAGAAAACGATCAACGCGATTGGTAACGTGCGGCAGAAAAACGTAGGCCGCAAAGAGCCCCACAACGCCGATCAGCCCCAGCGCGATGATGATCACCCAGGAAATGCCATTGAGAAAAAAAAGGCCTGCCCAGACGAGACCAAGCAGCATGGTCTGACCGAAATCGGGCTGCGCGATCAACAGCGCCGCGCAAATGGCAAACAGGACAAAGGCAAACAAGATACCTGGGATCTCGCGCCGACGGCCACTTTCAGAAAGCAAAAATGCCACCAGGATTACAAAAGCCGGCTTCAGGAATTCTGAGGCCTGCAGAGAAACCCCGGCTATGTAAATCCACCGGCGCGCGCCCTTAGTTTCAAATCCCATAAACAGCGTGGCAATCAACAGGAATACCGAGACTGTGAACACGACAAGCGCTGCCCTGCGAACCATGCGGGGCGTCATCAAAGACGCGGCCAACATGATGACAAGTGCTGGAACAACAAACATTGCTTGACGTTTGACGAAATAAAGAGAGTCAACGCCAATCCGTTCCGCCACGGGCGGGCTTGCGGCAAAGGCAAAGACCACACCTGCCAAAAGCAAAAGCCCGAAGGCAGCAAGCAGATAGTGATCTACCGTCCAGAGCCATTCGGCAAATTTGCTGCGATCCGCGCGCGAGACCATGCTATGCCACCTCCTGAGTGTTACCAGCACCAGGCAAGGCACGCACCGCATCTACAAAAGCAGCGCCCCGCAGTTCAAAATTTGGAAATTGGTCGAAGCTCGCACAGGCAGGAGACAGCAAAATCGCTATCTCGGCTGCGTCGTCTTCAGCCGCTTCGGCAACTGCATCCTTGACCGCTTGTGGCATGGTTCCACTGACCTTGTAAGGAACACGACCATCCAGCGTCTTCGCAAAAGCGTCAGCTGCTTCGCCGATCAGGAATGTTTTCGCAATCTTCGGGAAATATTCGTCCAGGGATGAAATGCCGCCTTCTTTGGCCCGCCCGCCTGCAATCCAGTAAATCCGGTCAAAACTTGCCAGTGCCCGCGCAGCCGCGTCTGCATTTGTTGCCTTGGAATCATTGATGAAGAGAACACGTCCCTGCCTCGTAACGACTTCCATGCGATGGTGAAGGCCCGGAAAGGTCTTCATTGCCTCAGCGATACGGTCTGCAGGAAGCTCCAGCGCGCGCAATGCAGCGAATGCCGCGGCAGCGTTTTGGCCGTTGTGATCACCGCGAAGACTGTCGATACCCCCAAGCGTCGCGACTTCGCTCTGCGTTCCTTCGTGCGCTTCGTAGAGGCGACCGTGGCGCGCATAAATTCCATTGGTGAGTTCACGCTCACCAGCGATCCGGCAGACAGGCTTGCGCGCAAGTTCCAGGCGATCGGCAATCGTTGAGGACAAACGGTCATCCACGCCGACAATGGCAACTTTCGAACCCGCCACCAGCCGCTCCTTGATCGCAGCATAGTTTTCCATGGAACCATGCCTGTCGAGATGGTCGGGCGACAGGTTCATGTGGATGCCGACGGTCGCGTCAAGCGATGGAGCCAAATCGATCTGGTAAGAAGAACACTCCACAACATAGTGTCGACCGGGCTGCGGTCTTTCAAGGTCCAGGACCGGTGTGCCGATATTTCCGCCAACCTGGACATCCAGTCCAAGCTCTTTCAGGAGATGGGCAACAAGTGCGGTTGTTGTCGACTTCCCATTTGTGCCTGTGATGGCAATCAGCGGCGCTTCTGGGCAAAGCCTGCGCTTTTCGCGGCAGAAGAGCTCCACATCGCCGATGATTTCAACACCCGCATCTCGCGCCAGTTCGACTGACCAATGCGGTAACGGATGTGTCAGCGGGACTCCAGGCGCAAGAACCAGTGCGCTGACATCCGACCAGTCAATCTGCTTCAAGTCTGATGTCTGCAAGCCTTCGCCGGCAGCTTGCTGGACCCTGCCTTCGTTGTCGTCGAAACACACCACATCGGCACCGCCTGCCTTGAGGGCACGCGCGGTCGCAAGTCCGGATCCACCCAATCCGAACAGGGCAACCTTCTGGTTTGCAAATGTGGTGACTGGGATCATGTGGCCTACCTCAGCTTCAGCGTGGCGAGGCCAACCAGAGCAAGCACAACAGCAATGATCCAAAAGCGGATCACCACCTGGCTTTCGGTCCAACCCATGATCTCGAAATGGTGGTGGATCGGGGCCATTCGGAAAACACGCTTGCCCGTCAATTTGAACGATATGACTTGGACAATCACTGAAACAGCCTCAAGCACGAATAAACCGCCGATGATTGCCAGTACGATCTCGTGCTTGGTTGCGACTGCAATAGCTCCAATCATACCGCCCAGAGCAAGCGATCCCGTGTCACCCATGAAGATCGCCGCCGGAGGCGCATTGAACCACAAGAACCCGAGACCTGCGCCAATGACGGCACCGCAGATGACCGCGAGTTCACCTGTTCCCGAAACATGATGGATTTGCAGATAGCTTGCGAAAACAGCGTTACCGGACAGATAGGCAATCAAACCGAAGGAAGCACATGCAATCATCACCGGTACGATTGCGAGCCCATCAAGCCCGTCCGTCAGGTTGACCGCATTGCCTGCGCCGACCATGACAAAGGCGGCAAAGGGGATGAAAATCAGACCGAGATTGAGTGTGAAGTCCTTCAGGAATGGAAAGGTTATCGCCTCGGAATACTCCGATGCGTCGAGCACTGTGACCGCATAGGCGGCAACTCCGGCAATCAGAAATTCAAGACCAAGACGCGCTTTGCTGCCGAAACCCTTGTGGGACGACTTTGTCACTTTCAGATAGTCATCATAAAAACCGATGCTACCGAAACCAAGTGTTACGAAGATCACCACCCAGACATAAGGGTTGGAGAGATCCGTCCATAAAAGGGTTGCAACCATCGCACCGGAGAGGATCATCAGCCCTCCCATCGTCGGTGTGCCTTTTTTGGTCAGGAGATGGCTCTCCGGTCCATCGGAGCGGATGGGCTGACCGTGTCCCTGGCGAATACGCAGGCTGGCAATAATTTTGGGACCAAACAGAAAGACAAAAAACAAGGCGGTCATGATCGCACCGCCTGTGCGGAACGTGATGTATCGGAACACGTTCAGTGCCGATATCTGGTCCGCAAATTCCCCCAAGAAATAAAACATCAGCTATCCCTTATGCCGCCGCGATATCGTCCGCGGGCGGATATTCCTTTTTGAGGGCCTCGACAAGCGGGCCCATTCGGGTACCAAGCGATCCCTTGATCATAACAACATCACCAGACCTGACGTCGCCCAAAAGAAGGTCTTCCAGATCTTTTGCACTTTCGCTGTAGTGAGCCCGAATTTCCCGTGGCAGGTTCTGCCAAAGCGCATGCATGTGAGGCCCAACGCAGTAGACCGCATCTATGCCAGCTTCAAAGATCGGCACCTGCAACTCTCCGTGCAGCCTATCGGCGTCGGCGCCAAGTTCCAGCATGTCGCCCAGAACCGCGACGCGTCGCCCCGGACGTGTGACCGGCGCTTCGCCAAGTACCGCAAGAGCCGCACGCATTGAAGCCGGATTGGCATTATAGCTTTCGTCAATAAGGTTCAGTTCGCCATCTGGCATCGGCAGCCGCGTCACCTCACCCCTGCCCTTGGGAGCGCGCATCGCATCAAGCGCCAAACCGGCTTTTGCAAGGTCGGCGCCAAGGTCAACAACTGCGGTCAGCACCGCCAGGCTGTTCTTGACGAAATGTTTGCCGGGTGCACCGATCTTGTAAGTGATCTCCTGTCCCAGGATATTTGCATCGACACTCGATCCACCTGGATAACTGGCATGGTTTTCGATGCAACTGTCTGCCGAAGCTGTTTCACCAAAGGTTTGGACAACCGATACGCCCGCATTGACGGCCAGGAACTTCAACAGATCGTATTGCTGGTTGTCCCTGTTCAAGATCGCGATACCGCCCGGCTCCAAGCCACTGAAGATCTCCGCTTTCGCCTGGGCAATCTTTTCAACTGAATCGAAATATTCCAGGTGAACCGGTTGAACCGTGGTGATGATCGCAACATGTGGGCGAACCATCTTGACCAGAGGTGTGATCTCACCGGCGTGGTTCATGCCGATTTCGAACACTCCAAAGTCTGCATCCGCAGGCATACGCGCAAGCGTCAGGGGCACGCCCCAATGATTGTTGAAAGATGCAGCTGAGGCATGAACCTTGCCGGATTGCTCCAGCGTCATGCGAAGCGCTTCCTTCGTTCCTGTTTTGCCGACGGACCCGGTCACCGCAACAATTCTGGCATTTGAGCGCGCGCGCGCAACAATACCCAACTTGCGCATCGCTTCCAGCGTGTCGCTGACGATCACATAGCGCCCTTCTTCCGGCAATTCTGAAAGCCTGTCTTCCGATACGAGCGCCACGGCTGCACCGGCATCAAGCGCTGCGGCAACATAGTCGTGGCCGTCTAGGCGGTCGCCCTTGATCGCTATGAAAGCATCCCCGGGCTCAAGTGACCGGCTGTCGATGGATATTCCGGTGATGTCTGCACCAACATCACCTCTGGTGCTGCCTGCTGCAGCCTCAGCAAAGGCATTCAGAGTCCAAAGCGGCTCGCTCATGTGTTTCCTTCATTGCTGATGGCGCGTTGCACTGCATCGTGATCTGAAAAGGGAATCACTGTGTCGCCAACAATCTGGCCCGTTTCGTGTCCTTTTCCCGCAACACACAAGATATCGCCGGCCTCAAGACGGCGGACACCTTCCGCGATCGCCTCAAACCGATCCCCGATCTCAATGGCTCCCGGTGCACCTGCAAGAACGGCCTTGCGGATCGTGGCCGGATCTTCGGACCGCGGATTGTCGTCGGTGACAATGACCAGGTCTGCCTGGCGGGAAGCCGCAGCCCCCATCAATTCACGCTTGCCGGGATCCCGATCGCCACCAGCGCCGATCACGACGAACAATTTTCCACGTGCGAAGGGCTTCAGCGCCGCTAGAGCGTTGTCCAGCGCGTCCGGCTTGTGGGCGTAGTCGACAAATACAAGGCCCCCTGAACCGGTCTTGCCGGCGAGTTCCAGTCGTCCAAGCGCTCCCTTCAGATTCTCAAGCGACCGAAGTGCCGTGCCCGTATCGATACCGGCTGAAATCGCCAATCCGGCAGCAATCAACGCGTTGGAAACCTGAAACCGGCCAATCAGAGGCAGCGTAACCCTGTATTCGCCGCGTACGGTCTGGAGGGTCAACTCCTGCCCCGCACCTTGCGGCCTCAGTCCGGTGAGAGTGAGATCCTTGCCCGTTTCTCCAACCGTGAATACGGCCAGACCACGTTCTCGGGCAACATCTGCAACCCTGTCAGCATATTTCTCGCCTGGATCCAGAACCACCGTTCCGCCAGTCGGTAGAAGTTCTGAGAACAGGCGGAGCTTGGCTTGAAGATAGTCTTCAAGAGTGGCGTGATAGTCCATGTGATCGCGGCCAAGATTGGTGAAACCCGCCGCTGTCAGCCGCACACCGTCCAATCTGAATTGATCCAGCCCGTGGGACGAGGCCTCCATAGCGGCATGGTCAATCCCCTCGACATGAAGCTCCGCAAGCTCCTTCTGAAGGGCCACCGGGTCAGGCGTCGTCAGTCCGCCGTAACTTTCACCATCAGGTTTGATTGTCCCAAGTGTTCCAAGGCTTGCTGCCGGATGGCCTGCCGACTGAAAAATTTGCCGGACGAAATGAGCGACGGAGGTTTTGCCTGCGGTTCCGGTAACAGCAACAATCGTATCCGGCTGAGCACCGTAAAATCTTGCCGCCATGCGCGCCAGAACCTGCCGCGGCTCTCCAGCGCCAAGCACGATCGTCCCAGCTGGGCAGTTGTTTCTGACGCTCTCGACCGCATCCAAAGCGCATAAAATGACAAGAGCCCCGGAAGCGACCGCATCCGGGGCGAACTTTGTGCCATCGACTGTGGTGCCCTTCAGAGCTGCAAAAAGATAGCCGGGCCCGACGTTTCGACTGTCCGCCGTCAACCCAGAAAGCTGCAGGTTCTTCGCCTCGCCCGGCACATCAAGGCCAGCGGCTAGATATTCAAGATCCATTTCACCCGATCGTCATCTGTGCGTCGTCTTTTCGAGAACCGGTACCGGCTGCGACCCCGCCGGCTCTCGAACCTTGTTAAAGTGTCTCCTTAATAGGAAATCTCGATTGGTTCATCCCCTTTACCGAAACGCGGCATTACACCCAACATCGGCGCGGAGCGGCGTACAATTGCGCCAACCATGGGCGCAGCGTTCCAACCTGCGGTAACGCCTGTTCCCTCGCGCTCGCGCTTGGGCTCGTCGATCACGACAAGCACCACGTAGCGCGGATCGTCCATCGGGAAGGCTGACAGGAACGAGTTACGCCGCTTATTGTCGACATATCGGCCATTTTCAATCTTTTCCGCAGTTCCCGTCTTGCCGCCAACGACATAGCCAGGAACATCCGCCTTGCGCCCCGATCCGGACAGCACGTTCAGGCGGAAAAGATACCGCATGATCCGGCTAACCTCGGGTGAAATGACCTGTTTTTCAACAGCTTGGACATCTGCCGGGCTGCGCGGCACAAAGGTTGGAGGCAGGAGCTTACCGCCATTCACGAGTGCAGCTGCAGCAACTGCGGTCTGCATTGGGGTCACCGATATTCCGTGACCGAATGAAATCGTCATGGCTGCCAGCTCGTTCCATTTCGGCGGCAGCAACGGCGCTGCATTTTCCGGCAACTCAGTCTTCAAACGCTTCGTCAGATGAAGGCGTTCGAAAAACTCACGCTGCCTGGATATACCGGTTGCCAGCATCATTTTGGCTGTGCCGATATTGGAGGAATAGATGAAGATTTCCGGGACCGACAATATGCGGTTTTTCCCGTGGAAATCAGAGATTGTGCGACCTCCGGCTCGAATCGGGCGCGTGGCATCAAAACTGTCGTTGATTGAGACCGCCCCGGAATCCAGCGCCATCGCAGTCGTGAATGTTTTGAAAACGGAGCCCATTTCAAAGACACCGCCTGTTGCTCTGTTCAGACGGTCTTTTTCAAGTGCCTGCGAACGATCATTCGGATCGTAATCAGGCAAGGAGGACATCGCAACGACTTCGCCAGTTTTAGCATCCAGAACGATCCCAGCGGCTGCGATTGCCTTGTAGCGCTCCATTGCCTTGACCAGCTCATCGCGCACTACATGCTGAACACGCAGATCAACGGAAAGGCGTACGGGCTCCATCGAGCGGTCCGACGTGAAGCCGAGAGACTGCAGATCTGCGAGCCATTCACCATCAATGTATTTTTCAATACCAGCCAGACCCTGATTGTCGACATTGACCGAACCGACAATGTGTCCCGCAGTCGGGCCACCTGGATAAAATCTCTGGTTTTCAGACAGGAACCCGACACCGGGCAGACCCAGATTGTGAATCTTCTTGGCTTGTTGCGGCGTCATTTCGCGCTTCAGCCAGACAAAGCCCGTGCCGCTTTCCAGGCGGCGGCGCACCAGGGCCTCATCAAGCTCCGGCAGAACGCGGATCAGCCCCTCGACGGCCTCGTCAACGTCAATGACGCGACGCGGCTCGGCATAGAGCGACGCGGTCTTGATATCCGTGGCGAGGATTTCTCCATTACGATCAATGAGATCAGGCCGCGATGCCGAAACAGAGTCCTGAGCGGAGATAAAGGCACGTGACGGCGCCTCCTCCATCTGCGCAAGCATGACAAGACGCCCGGCAATAGCGACATAAACGCATGCAAAGGCAAGCATGGCGACGTAGACACGAGACTTGACCGCGCTTGATGACACGGATCCCCGGGCGGCCCGTGGCTGGGAGCGCCGCACTTGGAGGAAACTTTCCGGTTCGCTTACCAACGTCATTTTACCGCCCTCATCGGATCGTTGCCGATGAGCCGGCATAGCCGCCCATCTGGTTGCCGCCGATCGGCTCCAGCATGACCGGGCGCGCAGGAAGGTCTTCCGGCGCCACGATCTGCTTCACATCAAGCGGCTTCAGTTGGAGATAATCGTTGTAACGTTCGACCAGGGCCTGCAGCCGGTCGGGCTTGTTCAACAGGCTCCACTCGGCCTTCAAATGCCGGATGGAATTTCGCTCTTCATCGATCTGACGCTGAAGATCGGCAACTTTCTCCGCCGATTTTGTTGCCGCCAGCTTCATGTCGTAGACGGTTGCAGCGCCAATAACGACTGCCAGAATGAACAATATGTTCAGCGTACGAACCACCTTCAGCCCCCTAACCCATGATAGTCTGCCAGGCGTGGAACACCCGCTGCATGGATATCCAATTCCCGCGCCGGCGCTTCCGTGCGGCGACCAGCCCTGAGCTTTGCGGAACGAGCCCGCGGATTGACGCCTGTTTCATCCGCCGCCGCTTCCACAGCCTTGCGCGTCAAAAGCTCAAATGTCGCCGGAGGCACTTCTTGCTCGGGCATATGACGCGAACCACCCCCGCGAGTTCGTGTCCTGTCCTGGAAAAACCGCTTCACGATACGGTCTTCCAGCGAATGAAAACTCACCAGCACAAGACGCCCGCCGGGCTTAAGAATGCGCTCAGCGGCACCCAATGCTTCAGCTGCCTGGTGCAACTCTCCATTTACGTAGATCCGCAGCGCCTGAAACGTACGCGTTGCCGGGTGAATCTGGGCTTTCTTCGGTGAGCGGCCAAGCACCTTCTCAACGAGACGCGCCAACTCCAGCGTGCGAGAAAATGGTTTTTCCTTGCGCGCATTGCCAATCGCATGCGCAACGGTCGTAGCCCGCTTTTCTTCCCCTAAAAGGCCAATGATGCGAATAAGGTCCTTCACCGGCATCTCGTTGACCACATCGGCCGCAGACGGGCCGGATTGCTCCATACGCATGTCAAGCGGGCCGTCTTTCATGAAGGAAAAACCACGCTCGGCCTCATCGAGCTGCATGGACGAAACGCCAAGGTCCAGAACAACCCCGTCAACACCATCAAATCCAGACTGACGAGCATGATCTTCCAGACCTGCAAACTGTCCAGCAACAAGTATCAGGCGGCCTTCGGCTTCCTGGACCAACGTCTGCCCACCGGCAATCGCATCCGGATCCCGGTCTATGCCGACAACTTTTGCGCCACGCTCTAGAATTGCACGGGAATAACCGCCGGCGCCGAATGTGCCATCGACCATGACTTCATCGGGCTGCGGGTCCAGCCACTCAAGAACCTCATCCAGAAGAACCGGCACATGACGCTCAGGTCCGCCTGCGGCGAGATTTTCATCTCTTACGCCAAGCGTCATCATGCCGGTCCTCCTTGAGAGGAGACGGGGCTCTGCCCCGACAGCATCGCGAGCGCGCGCTTTTGGGCCTCCGCGCTGTACTCACGAAACTTGTTTGGTTCCCAGATCTGAAATTTGTATTTCAGGCCAACGAATGTGACCTGATCGGAAATGCCTGTGTGGTCCCGTATCATGTCGGAGATGGTCATACGCCCATCTCCATCAATTCTCGGATTTTCGCTGGCCCCAAAAAGAGCGACGGCAAGCGCATCGTGATCAGGTGAAAGTTTGGCAAAGGCCTCAGACGTTGCCTCGATCTGCGCCAGCAGTTCGTTGCCGCCTGCATCGACCGCGTCGCAATGGGAGGATTTGATACAATAAAGACCTTCAAAACCATCTCTCGCAAGCACCGAGCGGAAAGGCGCCGGGATCGAAACGCGACCCTTGGCATCCAGCCGGTTGGTGTAGTGAGAAACAAATCCGGCCATAAATCCCCTCGAAGCGGGTCCCCACCCGCAGAAATCCCCTAATCACCCTGGAATGAAGGAAGGCCAGATACCCGCCAGGACATGCAATTTGCGAAAGCGGCTCCTGCTAAGCCGTTAAAACAGATGCCCTGAGCCCGACAAATATGGGCCCGCACTCCCCATTCTGGGTTCTTATGGGATACCATGGGAATTCATGGGCGGTCAATGGAATCTCATGGATTCCAGCATGATTTGATCGCACACGACCCCGTCGAGCGATGTTAAGACGAACATGCTTAATGAAGCCTTGACAGAAACCAAGAATCGGATTCGCAGGAATACGGAGGTTTTCCAAATTGCAGTTGCGGATTTAGGCAAAAATTGCCTAGCGCCTAAAGACTTGTGGAGAATGAAAAACGACGGGAAACCGCGCACCACCTTAAGCAAAATTCAGCCGGTTCTCGCAGCATCCCAAGAACCGGGTTACCAATTCGCCCAAGAAAAATACGCGCGGATTGCGTTAAACATTTGGGAAATTCGTCTCTTCCCAAAAACGGAGCTCAACGGAATTTATGATAACGCCGGGTTTCCCGAGGAGTTTCGTCGAAACACCGTCTGTAAGCGACGCTAAAACGGCCGAAATGCCGATGCCCCGACATGTCGGCCACTTCCGCAATCGTGAGACTGTCGGATCCACTGATCAGAAGATGGCGCGCATATGCCAACCGGATGCTTTGCAGATACTGGAACGGGCTGCGACCAAACTCGCGCTTGAAAAGCAGTTGGAGATTGCGCGGCGTTGTTCCGGAGTGTGAACTGATGTCCAGCAGGCTGATATCTTCCTGAAAGCGCTCACAGATCATTTCAGTAGCACGCTTGACGATCGCCGGCGTCGCCCCGCTGCTGGTCCTGCCCAGCATCGGAGAAACGGTATTTGGCTGGCTATCTAACAGCGATGCAACCAGCATTTCTTCCAGGAGGTCCTGGCAACGATCGTTTTTATTGCTAATGATCTCCCCCGCTTCAGCTCCCTTGAAAAGCCCGCGAAGCCTCCTTGACCACCGGGCAAGCTCCGGCTGCGTAAGATCAAGCTTTGCGTTGAACCTTATGGGACCAAGCTCGGTTCCAGCCATGCGAACCGCAATCTGCCGAACAAATGCGCGTTCGATTTGCAAGAGAACCTGTTCGCAACCCGCATGCCACTGCATCTTCGTATGGCGATCAGGGTTCAGAAGTGTCGCTGTCCTGGTATCGGACGAGACGTACTGATGACCATTCGCGACCTCCGCGGTGCCGGCGATAGGTATCTGTATCAGGTAGAAATCCGCCAACTCTCCGGGGTCGATGGACACATCGGCACCGTATCGAAGGTAGTTCAGTGACAGGTGCCGGCCGGCCACTCTGTTCTGACAAGCGTCAAAACGAGCATCTGCCGAAGCCAACTCCAATCGATGATTGCAAAAATGGCGCGCAACAATGTCCCGGGCTTCATCGACATCCAACGTTTCGAAGCACCGATAGCGATCCAGCGGAGTTTTGCCTGACAGCTGCGAAATCATGCATGAGAGCATGCCGTCGAAGCCTTCGCCGTTCAAGAAGAACACGTTCCGCAATGCGGCATTTCACAGCAGGTGATCAGGTAATTTCGCAAATCGGATAAAACTTTTGCGCAAGGCGCGCTTAGCTTTTTGCGCTGATTAACGCAAAGACAAGCGAGACAAACATCATGCAGAACGGAGCAGGCGTCACCTCTGCCGAAAAGGGGTTGGACAATGTCAGCTGGAATGTTGTTGGCCACACCTATACGCCCAAGCTGGTGAGCAACAACGCCTTTATCTGGCATGCCGAGATACCGGCGGAAACCTTCGTGCCACCTCATATTCATCCCACACAGGACGAATGGATCGTCATGCTGGAGGGGGAACTGGAGGTAGAAATGGGCGGCAACGTTCACAAAGCCGGCCCTGGAGACACGGTGCGCATGCCCATGGGCGAAGCTCACGGCATCTTCAATCGGTCCGGAAAGACGGCAACCTGCGTCTTTGGTGTCGCGCCGACCCGAAAGCTGTTTGACCTTTTCGGCGCCCTGAACGGCATTACCGACCCCGCGGAGCTTGTGCGGCTTTCTGCGTTGCACGAGGTCGATTTTCTACCCCCGCCAGATGAGGCCTGATCGAACGAGCCGTCTCATAGATTAAGACAGAGGACTAGTTCAATGACGAAACGCAAGACTGTCGCCGTCATCGGCGGCGGCGTAAGTGGGCTTGCGGCTGCCAAAGCTTTTGACGAGCGCGGCCACCGCGTACTCGGGTTTGAACGCAGTCACGATCTTGGCGGGGTTTGGGAACCATCAAGGTCATACCCGGATGTCCAGACACAATCGCCGAAAGACCTTTACCGTTTTACAGATATGCCGATGCCGGAGAGTTATCCGGAATGGCCAAAGGGGCCTCAGGTGCACGCTTACCTGCATGCCTATGCCGACAAGCATAAGCTATGCAGACTTTTTCGTCTCAATACCCGCGTTCAATCCATGGAAAAGCGCGCCGATGGCGGGAAAGGCTGGACGCTCACTTTGGAGGCAGCCGGAAAGACATGGTCCGAAGAATTCGATTTCGTCGCTGTATGTACCGGCCAGTTTTCCAACAAGAACATTATGCGCCACCCAGGACAGGCCGAATTTGAAGCTGCCGGTGGCAACGTCATGCACAGTTCCGAATACACCGATAGCAATCTGGCAGATGGCAAAAGAGTGGTCGTGTTGGGCGGGTCGAAATCGGCCACCGACATCGTCGTCAATGCAGCCCGAAACGGAGCGAGATCCGTAACAATGGTCTACCGGGAACCGGTATGGCGCGTTCCATATTTTGTGGGCGGCATCAATTTCAAACGGCTTTTGTACATGCGCGCACAGGAGCAGCAGTTCAACAGCTGGGGGCGTTCACCCATACGTAAAGCTGTATTCGCCGCGTTCACTCCTTTGATTTGGGCCAATTTCCGAGGACTTGAAACGCTTCTCAAACTTCAACTGAAACTGAAGAAGTGGGACATGGTTCCAGACGGCCCCATCGAGAAAGACGCGTCTTGTTCATTGCCGATCGTAACGCCTGGCCTGTTTGAAGGCTTTGAGAACGGATCTATAAAGCCGATAAGAAGTACTTTTGAGCGGTATGAGGAAGGTCAAGTGGTTCTTGCGAACGGCGACAAGTTGCCCTGCGACCTTGCCGTTCTCGCTGTTGGCTGGAAACTGGGAGTCCCATACCTGGCGCAAACGTATCAGGACAAGCTGATTGAGCCGGACGGGCAATATCGGGTCTTTAGACTTGCCGTTAATCCCGATCTGCCCGACATGGGGTTCGTCGGTTTCAATTCCAGCTTCTGCACGATCCTGTCGGCCGAGATGATCGCCAACTGGCTGGTACGTTATGCCGACGGTAAGCTTGCCAACCAGCCCAGCGCAGACGTCATGCGCAAAAATATCGATGAAATGCTTGAATGGAAACGTCACGAACGTCCCGCCGCCAAGGTTTATGGTGGGTTGTGTTCTGCACCATTTCATTTCCGTCACTTCGACGAGTTGCTGGCCGACATGGGCGCAACAAAGCGCAAGCGCGCCAATCCGGTGGCCGAACAGTTCTCATACCCAAATGCAGATGCATATGGAGATTTCCTGAAAAGCACGCCGCAATATACCGCATGCTGAAAGTGGTCAAAGAAGTGCCAGTCGGCCTGTAAGCCGGGTTCTGTATGGCCCGCTTTCGCGGACGTGACAGCCATTCGTCTGGGGCACCTGTTGCCAGGCACCTCGCGCAACCAACCCGGACAGTCGGCCTGGAAACGGGCCCGGGCCAGGATCGCTCCATGGCCCAATGCTGTCCCTATTCGGTCTTGCTCCCGGTGGGGTTTACCATGCCGCTGCTGTTGCCAGCAGCGCGGTGGGCTCTTACTCCACCCTTTCACCCTTACTCCGATACAACCTTTCGATTGACCCGGAGCGGTTTGCTTTCTGTGGCACTTTCCCTAAGGTCGCCCTCGCCGGGCGTTACCCGGCACCGTGTTTCCTTGGAGCCCGGACTTTCCTCCCCCGCAACCTTTCGGCATTTGCGGCAGCGGCTGTCCGGCCGACTGGCGTCTGCGGACTTAAGTGGCTTTGTCGGCAAGGTCAAGCAACTGCGCATGGCGCTGGCGAGCTGTCCGATCATTTTGACTGTCTCGGCTTTTGGCTAACTTTTAGGGAATTCAGCTGAAAGCTTCGGTTTCACGTTTCCTTGAGCGAACTAAAAAACCAATGTTTTCTGCCGAAAAATAGCATCACTACATTTTTGACTATGCAGTACATAATTCCCATATGTCTCCTGCCATCATGAGTGCGAGTCGCGCTCTGAAATGAAAGAGAGACAGGCATATGACTGAATTTTCACGCCACACACTTGAGACCGCACCAGAGCAGAGCAAACCGCTTCTCAACAACTCACTTCAAGCGTTTGGGATGATACCGAACCTGCATGCCGTCATGGCTGAA
Organism: uncultured Roseibium sp.; assembly: GCF_947499295.1. Lineage (GTDB taxonomy): Bacteria > Pseudomonadota > Alphaproteobacteria > Rhizobiales > Stappiaceae > Roseibium. The sequence goes on along the minus strand of NZ_CANMNP010000013.1, from coordinate 127,373 downwards.
TCTCCCCAGCACCTGGAGGCCTACCAGAAGCTTCATGAGCTCTTCCAGCAGACCAGCCTCACTGCAGCTCAGCAAACTGTGGTTTGGATGACGATCAATGTGGAGCACACCTGTCACTATTGCGTACCGGCCCATACCGCCATTGCACATATGCAGAAAATCAACAGCGGCCTCATCGAAGACCTTCGAAACGGGAAACCGCTTGAAGACGCGAAACTTGAAGCCCTTCGTCGGTTCACGCTTCAGGTCGTGCGTCAACGCGGCAATGTCTCAACGCAAGATGTGGAGAGCTTTCTGGCCGCCGGCTACACCAAACAACATGTTCTTGACGTCATTCTTGGCGTCGCACAGAAAGTAATGTCTAATTACGTCAACCACCTGGCTGACACGCCTGTTGATCCACCGTTTCAGAAGTTCGCCTGGGCTCCAGCGGCGATCGCAGCCGAATAACGATTTTCAGTCTCCGGCAAATCAAATGCCGGAGACTGAAATGCAATGAGGTTTCATGGCCGGAAGACCAAAATCCTTTGATGTCGATGATGCTATTGACGCTTTTGTCGATGTATTCTGGACCAACGGTTACAGAGGAACTTCTGTTGACGATCTTCAAGACGCTGCCGGCATCAAACGCGGCAGTTTCTATGCCGCTTTCGGCTGCAAGGACGACGTATTCGAAAGAGTTCTTGAAAAATACTGGAATGAGGCGACCGAGGTTGGCCTCAAGATCCTCGACGAAGACAAGCCGCCAAAACAGGCGGTCGCGAACTTCATTCGGCACATCGGATCGTTCATGTCCCTCAATACGCCGCGAGGCTGCCTGCTTTTGTCTTCATCTAGCGAAACAGCTGATGCGCATAGTGGTGAACAGTCGTTTGTTTGCTCAAAGATGACCGAACTGGAAAATCGGCTGTTGCGAACGCTGGAAAGAGACGGCGACGAAACGGCTTCGCTCTGTGCCCGCGACCAAGCCAATTTCGTTCTCGCTGTTATTCTTGGCCTCAACGCAATGGCCAAAGCTGACTGCGGCTCTTCAAGAATTAGGGCAGCAGCGGATTATGCCGCAAGAAGCATTGCGTCCTGATAGCGATAAAACCTCGAAGTTTCATATACAGAAATTTCCACTGTCCAAGAGATTGCTGAGTGTATCGATACCGGCCACCATCTGTCTCTCCTGAGCGCCAGCGAAACCGATGATAAGCCCGGGTTTAGCGCCCCTGTCGAGATAACAGTTGCTCAACGGCGAAACCGCGAAACCTCTTGATTGCATGGCAACGGCAAGAGTGACATCGTCAATCGGGTCCCGAAAGAGGATCGCAACCTGTACATTACCTGTTGGCAGCTTGACGTCGACGCGATTGCCCAAACACGCCCGCAAGGTTTCGACCAGCGCAATCCCCCTCGCTTCATAGACCCTGCGGATCTGCTTCAGGTGTTTTTGATATGCACCGCAGTCCATGAAATGCTCAAGCGCTGCCTGAGCCTGCACATTGGCCGCACAACCCATGTTGCGCATGAACTGCTCAAGCGATGCCACCAGGTTTTGCGGAACCACGCAATAGGCAATGCGCAAACCCGGCATCAGACTTTTCGAGAAGGTCCCGAGATAAATCACCTGACCTTCGCTCGCCAGACCCTGCAACGCTGCAACTGGACGACCTGAAAACAGGAACTCGCTGTCGTAGTCATCCTCCAGGATTGCCGCCCCGGCCTCGCGTGCTGCGTCCAACAGCGCAAGACGTCGCGCGAGCGGCATGCGGATGCCAAGCGGGTATTGATGGGAAGGCGTGACGTAGATCAGCCTTGGTGGTTTCTCCCACTGTGCGAGTTTGCCCGGATCTGCGCCTTCTTCATCCACCGGCAGCGGCCGAACCTTAAGCCCTGCCACATGAAACGCAGTGCGAGCACCGAGATAACCTGGCTCCTCGAGCCAGGCTTCATCTCCGGGGTCGGCCAATGCAAGAGACAGCAAGGACAGGCAAGCCTGCATGGAACTGGTGACCAGGATCTGTTCCGGTTCTGCTCTTACCCCACGTTCAGATGCAAGGTAGCGCGCTAGACGTTTCTTCAATGCAGGCAGGCCGGAAAAGTTTCGGTATTGCAGATCCGGACTACGCTCAAGTCGGGCGGCTCGGCGAAGCGATCTTGCCCACTCTTCATATGGAAAACAGTCTAATGCGGGCGTTCCAGGCTGCAGCGCTCCATGTCTGAAGGCCCACCCGTTTCCACGAATATTTGCTGCCATGAGTTCTCCGCGCCCAGAGAGGCGCGGCAACGTCGCACCACGTCCGGCAGGGGAAGGTCCACCTTCCAGACGAATGCCGCTTGCAATGCGCGGCGCGGCTCCGGACTTGACCCTGGTAATCCCTTCAGCTCTGAGCAAATCGTATGCCGTGTTCACCGTATTTCTGCCGACCTGCAACGAGGCAGCAAGACGACGCGTTGATGGCAAGGCGCTGCCCGAGTGCAGCAGACCAGACTGAACAGCTATCCTGATCGACCGATAAATCTGCTCAGCGAGCGGCACGTCTGACCGTCTTTTGAGCGTCAAAACACCTTCGGGCAAAACTGGTTCTGTCATTTTTAAAAAACCGGACCTTTTGTGGAGCCAATTTCTTGAGCAAAGAACATCGCACAACTGACAGTCAAGTGGAGAGTTTGATGTCCTCCTTGGAAAAGCGGCAGGCAAATGATTTGCCGCGCTACGCTAAAATCCGGCAGATGAACAGAGGAAGCTACGACCGGAATCTCGTCAACGAGATATTGGACGCGGGTCTTTTGGCGCATTGTGCGTTCATCCATGAACAACGACCGATGGTCATCCCGATGGCTTATGCACGTTCCGGCAACAAGATCTATATTCACGGTGCGAGCAAAACACGCATCATCAAGGAAAATGCAAAGGGTGTCCCCGCAAGTCTGACCGTGACTCTCGTCGACGGCATCGTGGCCGCTCGTTCCGCTTTTCATCATTCGATGAACTATCGTTGCGCGATCGTTCATGGCACTGCGCGACTTGTTGAGGACCATGCCGAGCAAATCGATGCCTTGAAAGCCATCACCGATCATCTGATGCCCGGTCGTTGGGATGAATGCCGCGAAATGACAGCGACCGAGCACAAAGCAACAGGCGTGCTCGCACTTGAGATCGAACATGCCAGTTCAAAGGTCAGAACTGGCGGTCCAGTCGACGATAAGGAAGACCTTGGAACAGACCTGTGGGCAGGTGTTGTCCCTGTCGTTACTGCCCTTGGTCCACCCTTTGCCGCCGCAGATGTTCCGGAAGGGACGCCTGTTCCAGCTTCCGTACCCGCAGCGCAGCGAAAGTTTGCGTAGTTTTGGAGTATGCAAACAAAAAACCCGCCGGGATCTCCCGACGGGTTTTGGTCCACGATTGACCGCCCTGCAATCTATTCAGATGGAACCTATAAGACGCTTGACCTTGGAGCAGTAGCGGCGGCTGACCGGATTCATGCGCTTTGCATAGTGTCCGGCGTTGTAGCGCAAGATCGTGCCGCACAAGTCGCCACCGGCTTTCTGATGGGCACCGGCAAGATATTTCATGCCCCATTCGAGATTGGTCGCCGGATCGTAAAGCGCCTTTGTCGAGCCCCGATATCCGATGCCACGGGCCGTCGCGGGCTTGATCTGCATCAGACCTACTTCACCGGCCCTGCCCCGTGCGCGCGGGTTGAAATTGCTTTCAACTTCAACAACAGCCTTGGCGATCTTGACCGGAACTCCGTGTTTGGCCGCTGCCTTGCGGATCAGCGTGGTATAACTGTCGCGACTTGCTGACCTCTTGGATGTCTTGGCCTTGGCGTTTTTTGTGCTTTTCGCACTCGATTTCACTTTCGCGGACGATGCCTTGGGTTTCTTCGCAGACTTTTCCGGTTTTTCCGGTTCGATGATGTGAAGGATCGGTTTTGATCCCGAACCGACATTCGTGGCCTGCTTCACATCATTTGAATTGGCATCCTTGTCCTTCTTCTTAGTGTCTATGACATGCAGGATCGGGTCCGCACCTGATCCGACTGCAATGGCAGAAGATGTGAAAGAGGATGTAGCATAGGCGAAAAGGCAAAGCGCCCCAGTAACTTTCGTCAATGACCGTAACATTCAGTCCAGCCCTTTTGGTTTTTGGTGTTGTTGATTTCGAGGCGGAGAAATGACGGAGCTATGGGACAAAATTGGGCACCTCCCAATCACGATTTATTTCAATTTATTTCGAATTCTCTCGGAGTTTCGGCGCAAAAATTCGTCAGAAACTGCAAATTTTGACGAAATTGGGCAGGCAACAGGGCGTTTGGTTGGCAAATTGGAGAAAGACTGTGACGCCATCTGGCGAATCAGAAGTCTTTCTTGCCGCAGCGCAGCATAATTTCAACAGTTGCGTGAACGAACTTTGAGCCAACAGTTTTTCTCAGACGTCTGTCCGGTTCAACTCGCGAGCGACGGCAACCTTTTCAGAAGGCCGTGCAATGTCTCGATCGTTGATCTGTCAACCACCCCATCCACCTTTTCAGGGCGGAAGTGCCGTTGAAACGCGGAAACGGCATGCTTTGTCTGGGTACTGAAATCACCGCTGACGGCGACCTCGTAGCCGTAAAGAGCGAGCATGGACTGAAGAGCCTCTACAGGCTGACCGCTATCGCCTTCCTGCATCATCAATCCGCTGCCAATCGGGCTCGGATCGACGAAGTGCCCGACCCCGGATGCGGCCAGGCGGTCCCAAGGGAACAACTCTCCAGGGTCCACTTTTCGTTCCGGAGCGATGTCGGAATGTCCCAAAACCATCCAGGGCTGAATTCCGTGTCTTCTACAAATGTCGCTGACAAGCTCGATAACTGCAGCGACTTGGGCGGTTGGGAAAGAACGGTACCCAAATTCGTGTCCCGGATTGACGATTTCAACGCCGATCGAGCGGGAGTTCGTATCCGTTTCACCTTTCCAGGAACCTTGCCCCGCATGCCATGCACGCCGGGCCTCCGGAACGCACTGGAGGATCGATCCATCTTCGTCAACAAAGTAGTGTGCAGACACTTCTGCTCGAGGATCACATAGCCTCTGTAAAGCGGCTTCCGCTGATTGCATGCCCGTATAGTGCAAAACGACCATATCGATTTGGGCACCGTTAGCTCGTGGGCCGTGATTGGGAGACGGATGAACCCTCGCTGGAACTCCCGTATCTGTTAAGGCGCTCATATACCCCTTTCCGCGCTGATTTGTGCCCAGGCGTTGTTCAACGCGGCGAGCCGGTCATTCGCAATGCGGACGAATTCTTCTGGAACACCCCTGGCTATCAAGCGGTCCGGATGGGTTTCCTGAACCTCCCGGCGATAATGAGCCTTGAGGTCGGCATTGCTGGCGTCAGGTCCAAGCCCGAGGACATCATAAGGATTTCCGTCCTTGCGAACGTGACGCGCGAGGACTTTTGAAAACTCTCGTTCGTCCAGTCCAAAGACTTCAGCCACTTTTGAAAGGTAGCCGACTTCGCTTTCGTGAACGACACCATCGGCCTTGGCGATGTGAAACAGGCCGTCAAGAATGTCGAGCAAAGTCTTGTGATCGTAGGGAAACAGATCAGCCAGCTTCTTGGCATAGACTTCAAATCCGGCGACATCTTCCTGCGCCAGATTGAAAAGGCGGGCAACATTGCGCTCTTCTTTCGGTGGAACTTCGAAAAGCTCCCGAAACGCGATGATCTCATCGGTTGTAACAACCCCATCGGCCTTTGCCATCTTGGCCGACAAGGCGATCATTGCAACGGTAAAGCCAACACTGCTGGTGCCTTCCGGGCGTGCCAGCACAAGCTGTACGAGCCGGTCGACGAATTGAGCTCCACCCGTACCAATAGAACTTACAATACTGCCCAGGCTGCTCCAGACGCTCACCCATGCGCTCCTATTCGGAATAGCACCAGAAAGTTCTGGCCAGCCCAATCCATCTGATTCAATTGCTCACAACACTCTTATCCACCACAGGGATGTTTGACCAGTGATCATGGTGGCAACTGGCCATGATCAACAGCGTGACTGGGACTGAAGACAATTGAGATAAGCAAATATAGCCCTGATTCCCAATGGGGATTCATGATGGTTAAAGGAATTGCGACTAAAATTTTCGCACTTATGTTGAGATACTGGTAATACGCCGAATGGCTGCCCCCCTGGTCAGAAGAAACATTGTAATATTTTTCATATCGATGTCACTGGTTCTGACATTGGCGCTGGGGGTCTATGCCAGTAACCGACTGCTGACCCATTGGCTGGTTGTGCGTGGTTTGGAACAAGCCTTCATCCCGTATGAGAAATCCATACAGGACATGCTTGTGTCCTTGCAGCAGGATCGTCAGCCGGCGCTGCCGAAGGTTAGTCAGCTCCGTTTATCCAAGGCACAAGAGCCGACATCCCTGCTGCCCACAAGCACTTTGAACAACATCAGAGACATGTTGCAGCTTAAGATGGGGCGGTCCGAAGTCCTGGACGCAGCACTTGTCTTTCCCGGCTCAACATCGAGCGCCGAGAAATTCGATACCGGCTTCGGCAAGATTGACTGGTACAAAGCCAACACGCTGGTTTCTGCTGACACGCTGACCAGCGCACGCACTGCATTGAATTCTTCAAAGTTGCTGACAGCCGTGCCGGACATGACGTTGTTCGGGAAATTCGGGCCGAATGCTGTGCTTGCTTACAGACCTGAAAACATCGGTCCGAACGTGCCCGGTCTGCTCATATTGGTGACCCAGTCGGAACTCCTTACAAGCCTGACACCTCTTATTTGGTCAATCAGCGCGGCCATCGGTGGCCTCTGCCTTGCCTCCATCGTGTTTGCAGGCTTTCTCTTGTGGATGCGGTTTTATGATCAGGTGCGCACAAATCGCGACATTCAATATCTCGCTCACCACGACACGCTCACCGGGCTGCCGAACCGGGCCGTATTCAATGCACGTTTGACGGAAGCTCTACGTCTGTCACAGGCCAAAGCCTCCAACATTGGCGTCATGTTGATCGACGTCGACAAATTCAAGGAAATCAACGACACGTACGGCCATGGAACAGGTGACGTGTTTCTGCAGATTGTCGGCGAGCGTTTGAAATCTGTCTTCAACAATCACCTTGTTGCCCGTCTGTCTGGCGACGAATTCGCGGTCATGTTGACGTCAATTTCGGATCCGGCCCGCATGACCCGCCTTGCAGCGGACATGATTGCGGCCACCGATGCCCCTTGCACAATAGACGGCAAGGACATCAAGATCTCGCTTTCTGTCGGGATTGCACGCGCAACAGACGGATCCTGGAGGGCATCGCGACTGCTCCATTGCGCCGACCTTGCCCTCTACCGGGCAAAACACAGCGGCCGGTCGACATTTTCCTGGTACACCGCTGAGCTCGACGCCGAAGCTCAAAAAAGGAAAGAAGTCGAGGAAGGCCTGTCCAAGGCCCTTAAGTTCAACCAGTTCAAACTGCTATACCAACCGCAGTACTCTTTGCGCGACGGGGAGTTGAAGGGCTATGAAGCACTGATCCGCTGGGATCATCCGGCCAAAGGTACCATTCGTCCGGACATATTCATTCCAATAGCCGAAGATACAGGACTTATCGAAGAGATTGGCACTTGGGTCCTGAATCATGCCTGTCTGGAGGCCGCACTTTGGGAAGACAAGAGCCGACGTATTGCGGTCAACGTTTCAGCAGCTCAGTTCATTGCGGGTGAAACACAGCACCGCGTCGCAACTGCGCTCAGGAACTCAGGACTTGATCCGCACCGGCTTGAGATCGAAGTTACAGAAAGCCTTCTCATCTCAAACACAGACGCCGTTGTTGAAACGCTGAGGCAAATCCGAGACATGGGTGTGTCGATTGCCATGGACGATTTCGGAACAGGCTACTCATCGCTCAGCTATCTCAGCCTGTTTCCATTCGACAAAATCAAGATCGACAAGGCCTTTATTCAAAATCTCGGAAAAGATGCCAGCACGGACGCCATTGTCACATCCATTGTGGGCCTTGGACGTTCGCTCGATGTTGTCATCACTGCAGAAGGTGTTGAAACCGAAGAACAGGCTGTGCTGCTGAGCGCAACCGGTTGTGATTTGGTGCAGGGATACATGTTCGGCAAACCCGACGAGGTGACACGGCATGAAGCCGAATACCCAGTCTTTCCATTAAACGAAGAAGGCGGTTTGTGGTTCCCCCAAAACATGGTTCGGCGGGCTAAATCTCCGAAAATCCGGCTTGCTCCGGAACTCGCTCAAAGTTCAAAGCCGATGGAAGACCCAGCGACTGAGAAAAACGCGGAACTGAAAACGGCCGGATAATCGGAACGGGTTCGATCAGCGGGCAACACCCAGCGCGGCTTCTGAAGCGGCCGAGCGTTTTTCACGATCTGCCTTGCGTTCCGAGTACCTATCCACGAGATAAGTGGATCTGCCGCGAACCAACAGCGTAAATTTCATCAACTCTTCCATGACATCGACAACGCGATCGTAAAGAGGAGACGGTTTCATACGCCCGTCTTCGTCAAATTCCTGATAAGCCTTTGGAACAGACGATTGGTTGGGAACTGTGACCATGCGCATCCAACGGCCGAGAATTCGCATCTGATTGAGCGCGTTGAAGGATTGAGATCCGCCCGAAACCTGCATGAGTGCAAGCGTTTTGCCCTGAGTGGGCCGAATAGCTCCAGTGCTGAGAGGGATCCAGTCAATCTGGGATTTCAATACTCCGGTCATCGCACCATGCCGCTCTGGAGAACACCAAACCTGGGCTTCCGACCAATTGCACAGCTCCCTGAGTTCAGCCACTTTTGCGTGGTCGATTTCAGCATCATCCGGCAATGGCAAGCCTTCAGGGTCAAAGATCCGGGTTTCTGCTCTGAAGGCGTTCAATATCCTTTCAGCCTCGTGAACCAAAAATCGGCTGTAGGAACGTTCCCTCAGAGATCCATAAAGCAACAGAACACGAGGAGCGTGCATCTCGTCGTTCAACGACATGAGCCGATCGCCCGCAATGGGCGCTATGTCGGTTTTGATGACATTTCGCAGTCCGTTTCCGACCAGATCGAGATCAGGCATCCGTGGATCCCGAGTTCACGATCTCACCGTCTTCCTTAGTGAATGATCCGATTTCGGTAGAGAGCAGGTCCATCACCTTTTCTGAAGGGCGACACAGAAGAACCCCTTTTTCAGACACCACAATCGGTCGATTGATCAATATGGGATGTTCCATCATAAAATCGACCAGTTGATCATCAGTCCATTTGCCATCTGAAAGCCCAAGTTCCTCAAAGGGCGTTCCTTTCTGACGAATAAGATCCCGCACCGAAATACCCATCTGGGCAATCAACTCGAGAAGCTTTTCTCTGCTTGGAGGCGTTTTCAGATATTCGATTATCTGCGGCTCGATGCCTGACTTGCGGATCATTTCAAGCGTGTTCCGTGACGTGCCGCATTTGGGGTTGTGATAGATCGTGATTGTCATGTTTTCCGGTCCTAGACAGCGTTTTTGGGCCTGGAGATCGTGCTGGGTGAAAAACCGCAGACGCTCGGATCATTGCCGCAGCAATCCTCTACGAGAAAAGCCAGTAAGGTCCTCATGGCATCAATATCAACCGAATAGTGGATATGCCTGCCATCACGGCGTGCAATGAGCAGTCCGGCCCTCTCAAGTGTCGTCAAGTGAAACGACATACGGGTCGGCGGCACGTTCAATCGCATGGCGACGTCTCCGGACGGCAAGCCGTTCGGTCCTTGCTGCATCAACAATCGAAAGGCAGCAAGCCTGTTGTCCTGAGCGAGTGCGCCCAGCGCCGAAACAGCGTTTTGATCGTCCATAATTCGGTATTACAAGAAATTTTGGAATATACAACAAAAATATGAGCCCAACTCGCAAGCGACAATTTACATGGCCGCAGCGGCGCGGGCAGCTTGATCATAATTGCCGGATACGAGCCGCAAAGTCGCGGCCAGACGAGACAACTCGCTTTCATCAAGTCCGAGTGACTTCATGGGCTCAACCAGCAAAGCTTCACGCAAGCGCCTGTATTCCAGGCAGGCAGTTTCACCTGCTGAGGTGATCTCCGCCGTTTTTTCTTTGCCTCTCCTGCCCGACGCTATCAGTTTGGCTTTTTCGAGCTTTTTGAGAGCATAGGTCACGGTGTGCGTATCCTCGATATTGAGAACAAGACAAATATCCGAAAGTGTCTTGGCCCGCCCCCGGTGATTGACAGAATGCAGCACCAGAACATCGAGAGGACCAAGGCCTTCAGAACCGCTCGCCGACATACAGCGCACCATCCAGCGGTGGTAGGCGTTGACCATCATCGTGACCGCAAACTCGATCTCGGAGAGCGCAGGCATTGCCCCGGAAGCCAGATGAGCGGCCGACACTACAGGCCCGATATTGGCATCTTTCTTTTGTACTGGTTTAGCGTCGGGTTTATCCGTCAATTTCAGAGACCTCCGGGCAGGCTTTCATTAGTTGCTTAGCATTGTCTGCGGCAACCAAAGAGCCAAGCCCGGAAATGTAACAATCAGGACAACGGCCACGATCATCAACAAGAAGAATGGCAAAGCCATGCGCGCCACTGTGAAAATGTTGCGCCCTGTCATCCCTTGAAGCACGAAAAGATTGAAACCGACCGGCGGAGTAATTTGGCTCATTTCGACAACCAGAACCAGATAGATACCGAACCAGATGAGGTCCAGCCCCGCCTGTTCCACCATGGGAAGGATCACGGATGTGGTCAGTACCACTACGGAAATTCCGTCCAGAAAGCATCCCAGCACGACAAAAAACAACGTGAGAGCGATCAAGAGTGCGTAGGGCGAAAGCTCCATGGAACCGATCCACGCGGCAAGTTCCCGAGGAATGCCGGTAAACGCCATTGCAACCGTCAGAAACGCAGCCCCAGCCAGAATGAACGCTATCATGCAAGAGGTCCGCGTCGCACCCATCAATGCCTGCGCAAAGCTTTCACGAGATAATGTGCCGGACATCCAGGACAGCAGAAGTGACAGCATGACGCCAATTGCGGCTGCCTCTGTAGGGGAGGCCAGGCCCGCATAAATCGAACCGATCACACCGACAATCAATGCAATGACCGGAAAGAGTCGCCTGGTTGCATAAACACGTTCAAGGAAGGGAACCGCCGCCTCTTGCGGAGGCATCTTGCCCTTGTTCATCATCGCCCACAAAGCAACATAGCCCATGAAAAGCAGGCACAGCATCGCGCCCGGGAGTACTCCCGCCATGAAAAGACGTGCAATAGATTGCTCTGTGGCCGCACCATAAACAATCAATATGATCGAGGGTGGGATCAAAAGACCGAGCGTGCCGGACCCTGCCAGCGTACCAATGGCCATACGTTCGTCATAGCCGCGCTGTTTCAGCTCCGGCAGCGACATGCGCCCCACGGTAGCAGTTGTTGCCGCCGAAGATCCGGAAACCGCCGCAAAAATTCCGCATCCGAGAATGTTCACATGCAGCAAGCGACCGGGCAGGCTTCTCATCCAGGGCGACAACCCGGCAAACATGTCCTCCGACAACCTGGATCGAAACAGGATTTCGCCCATCCAGATAAACATCGGTAAGGCGGTCAGGTCCCAAGAATTTGCCGCCCCCCAAACCGTCGTGGACATGACCGAGCCTGCTGGAACTGAAACCAGCGCCATCATTGCCGCCAGAGCAACCGCAAATAGAGCGACAGCAACCCAAATGCCGGTTGCGAGCGCAGCCAGCATTCCCAGACCCAAAAATGCAGCTATCCAGGAAAGGTCCATTATTCGCTCCCCTCGATCGGATCGGATCTGACGGCAGTTTCAAAGCTCGGGGCACCGCCGGTAATTGCTACGATCAAATCGTCGGCAAGCGATATCGAATAGACAAGCAAACCGAATGTCATCACGAGCTGAGGGTAGACGAGCGGCACCGGAATGATGCCCACCGAAGTCTCATCAAACTGAAAACTGTCATAGGCCAGCATGCCAGTGTGCCATGTGAAGAACGAAGCCAGTGCAAGAGCAAGCGCTAGCACCCAGATGTTCAACAAACGTGCCGCAGGAGGCTTTACGGCCTGAAGCAGGATCGAAACGCGAATATGGTCCCCATTGCGTAGCGTTCCGGCAAGGGCGAGAAAGGAGGCGCCCACCAGCAGGAAACCTGCGAATTCTGCAAGAGAGGGGATTTGCAGTCCCAATGGCTCCAGGCTGAGGACAGTCCTAGCCCAATCGAACATTCGTCCGACCACCTGAAGAACTACAAGTGATGAAATGGCCACAAGGCAACTGGCAGCCAGAACCGTTGACGCTTGATAAAGCGCGTTCAATGCCTTTCGCATCCGCTTCCCCCGTCGGATTAGACGCTAGAATGAAAAACGCCGGACCTTTTTGGTCCGGCGCAAGAAGCCTGTCTATTTTTTGTAAGCTTCAAGTACAGCTGCGCCGGTTGCGCCGGCTTGCTCCTGCCACTCACTCGCCATGGTTTCGCCAATTGCCGCGAGCTCTTCAATCAACTGGGTGCTCGGTTGCACAACTGTAATGCCGTTTTCGGCCAGAACGTTGGTCTTGCTTTTCGTCTCAACCTTTGAGGCTTCCCATCCGCGTGTTTCTGCGACTTCTGCAGCCTCAAGAACCGCAGTCTTCTCTGTGTCGCTCAATCCATCAAAGGCACGCTTGTTGACGATGACCATGTTTTTCGGCAACCAGGCCTGTGTATCATGATAGTGCGTCAGAAAATCCCAGGCCTTTGAATTGGCACCAGTCGACGGGGACGTGATCATGGCATCCACCCGACCAGTTGAGAACGCCGTGGGGATATCCGGAACTTCGATCTGCGCCGTAATGCCCCCTGCCAGAATGGCAAATCGCTCCGTTGCAGCATTATAGGCCCGTATTTTGAGCCCCTTCATGTCGTCAAGCTTCGCAACTTCTTTTTTGGCGTAGATACCTTGGGGCGGCCATGGCACAGCATAAAGCAGCTGCAGCCCCTGTTCACCGAGTTTTTCTTCAAGCGCAGGCTTGGAGGCCTGATAAAGCTTCCATGCGTCATCATAGGAAGGTGCAAGAAACGGCACTGAATCAACCCCAAAGACCGCATCTTCATTGGAAAGGCGCGACACCAGCACTTCGCCAATAGGTGCAATGCCTTTGCGAACAGCATTTTTGATTTCTGGATGCTTGAACAATGAGCCTGCGGAATGCACCTGGATGTTCAGCGAGCCTCCGGTCTTTTCTTTTACATCCTCAGCGAATGCGCTGATGTTTTGGGTGTGAAAGTTTCCATCTCCATAAGGCGTGGGCATGTTCCATTCGGTTTCAGCGGTGGCTGCAGAGACACCCGCGAGACCGAAGGCGGCGGCGGCAGCCAGACAAAGTCCGGCCTTGGACAAAAAACATGAATTCAACAAAACAGTCTCCTCTTGGAAGCAGGTCTCAACCTGACAGGATGACGCTCAGGTGCATTCTTTGAACACCTTCAAAAGCGCATCTTCTTTGAGGCTAGACTCAAAAATATAAAACATCAACATTTTATCGATAAATTATTATCGTTTGCCTTTTTAGATGTTCTGGCTTTGCTAACTCCAAAGGATTGGCTAGCGTTCGCGCATATAGTTGAATGGTGAGGAATGTGTAAGTGCTGCAGACAGACATGCGGAGGGAAACAGGTAGTGTTTTCAATTCACTCTCCCTGGCTGCAGTGCTGCTGATTTCAGCGGTGTTGCGTTTTGTCAATCTCGACAGAACCAGTCTCTGGTATGATGAAGCCGTCAGCTGGAGCCAATCCAATGGGAGCTTTTCCGAACTCCTCACAGCCGTTTCAGCCGACAACTACCCCCCATTGCACAACATTATTCTTTGGCTGACCATGCCGTTTCTTGGCGACAGTGAAATCGCCCTTCGCGTCCCATCGGCAATCCTCGGAACAATTGCTGTCTGGCTCACTTATCTGGTTGGCAGGTCCATAGGCAGCCAACGGCTTGGCCTGTTGGCTGCTGCTTTGTTGTGTTTTTCACCGTTCCACATCTGGTATTCCACGGAAGCTCGGATGTATGCCCTGTTGGCCACCTGCGGATTGGGGTTTTTGCTCTCGGTTCTGAATGTGCTGAAGCAACCTTCTCGCAAATGGCTCGTTTTGCTGACGATTTTTGGTGCTCTATTTCTCTATAGCCATATCTATGCGCTCTTGGCTTTTGCCCCGGTTGGCCTGACTTGCGCGGCCTATGCGCTGCGCGATGTCATCAAGAACCGGTCTCTGACAGGATCTCCCGCGGTTGCAGCCTGTATTGCGATGGGGGCAAGCGCCATTGCTTTTTTCCCATGGCTGCTGATCCTGGCTGGCCGCGCGAGATCAGTTGCTGCGGATGGCTTTTGGATCGCATTTCCGGACCTGAATTTCTTGAAGAATATGGCATTTGCCATTTCCGGCTCACTCGAGCTGATCATTCTTCTCTTGGGATTTGCAGCAATTTTCTTAGTCAAGTTGATCTATGAGACGGCAATTCGTTCGGGGAACGCCACCCGCTCAAGTCAGAACCTGGCTATATTGCTGGCCTATACCTTTGGGCCACTTGTGCTCGCATATGTGTATTCTGTTCTGGTTCAGCCAATTCTCTTTGATCGCTATCTGATTGCCGCCTGGCCTGGGTTCCTTTTGCTCGCTTCGGCCGGTGCTTGCTCGCTTCAGATCCGCTTGTTGCCACCAGCACTGATCGCTGCATCTTTGATACTGTCCTATTCGGAACTCAGCTTCACGTTGACGGACAAGATCCGCCCTGAATGGCGGGAAATCGTTCAGGATTACCGAGAGCAGAAAATGCCGAACGACAAATTGGTGCTCTACAAGGGCTTTGCAGCGCCAGCACTGGAGTATTATCTGCGAGAACCGAGTGCTTTCAAAGCAACTGAAAAGTCTATGCAACCTGCGGAATTGTCACTGGACACGGAAAGTGGAGAACGTTGGCTGCTTGTCGTTCACAGCAATGCTGCAGAAACTGAAGCCGCGACCCGAGCAGTCTCGAACAAAGACAAACCTCCTGCGGCCCAGCGCTTCGGCTGGGGCGCCAGCGGTTTGAGATTGCTCAAGGGGCGAACAGACCAATAAAAACAATCAATGGGATGTCATTGAGATTTTTTTATCGACAATTTATCGATAAAATGTCTACATAAACTCAATCTAAGGAGATGCGGGCTCCTACATTAGGTCTCGCGAACGCATAAAACTGCAGGATCAGAGGGAAGAAAATGACAGGCAAGTGGGATTTTTGGATCGATCGGGGTGGCACGTTTACCGACATCGTTGGTCGGGCTCCGGACGGCACTCTTCATCCTCACAAAGTCCTGTCCGAAAATCCTGAAGCCTATAGAGATGCTGCCATTCAGGGAATTCGCGAGCTGCTGGGCGTCGACCAGGGGCAACCGATTCCTTCGGACAAGATCGCAACGGTGAAAATGGGCACGACCGTTGCCACAAATGCGCTCCTTGAGCGCAAAGGCGAACGAACCGCTCTCTTTATCACCAAGGGTTTCCGCGACGCTTTGGAAATAGGTTATCAGGCCCGGCCCAACATTTTTGCAAAAGAAATCATCAAGCCGGAACTACTCTATGAGCTGGTTCACGAGATTTCCGAACGGGTGCAGGCTGATGGTGTCGTTGAAATTGCATTGGACGAAATCCAGGCAAGACGCGAGATGCAAACTGCATGGGATGCGGGAATTCGTTCTGTCGCGATTGTTTTGATGCATGCCTACGCATTTCCAGCTCACGAACAGTCCTTGAAAAAAATTGCCGAGGACATCGGCTTTCCTCAAATATCCATTTCGCATGAAGTTTCGCCGCTGATGAAACTCGTCGGACGCGGCGATACCACAGTAGTTGATGCCTACTTGTCGCCGATTTTGCGCCGCTACGTGGACCAGGTCCAGGAAGAACTGGGAACCGGCCCTCGCCTGATGTTCATGCAATCGTCGGGTGGATTGACGGCAGCCGATCTGTTCCAAGGCAAAGATGCCATATTGTCAGGTCCGGCTGGCGGGGTTGTCGGCGCCGTGGAAACCTCTCGAATGGCGGGGTTTGAAAAAATCATCGGCTTTGACATGGGTGGGACATCCACCGACGTCTGCCACTATGAGGGAGACTACGAAAGGGCGTTCGAAACCGAAGTCGCAGGTGTGCGTATGCGCGCACCCATGATGATGATCCATACCGTAGCTGCTGGTGGAGGGTCCATCCTTCACTATACGGATGGCCGATTTCAGGTCGGTCCGGATTCAGCAGGTGCCAATCCTGGCCCTGCATGTTACCGCCGTGGAGGACCTCTCACGGTGACCGATGCCAACCTAATGACAGGCAAACTGGCTCCTGATTTCTTTCCCAAGATCTTTGGCCCCAATCAGGACGAACCGTTGGATGCGGACATCGTCAGAAAGAGGTTTACCGATCTGGCTATGCGTATCGGCGACGGTCGTACGCCCGAGGAAGTTGCCGATGGATTCTTGAAGATTGCCGTCGAAAACATGGCAAACGCGATCAAAAAAATCTCTGTTCAACGAGGTTACGACGTAACCGAATATGCACTGACCTGCTTTGGCGGCGCAGGCGGTCAGACTGGCTGCAAAGTGGCCGATAGTCTTGGCATGAAGACAGTGATACTGCATCCGTTTTCCGGCATTCTGTCAGCTTATGGTATGGGTCTGGCGGATATCAGAGCCGATCGCCAGCAAGCTGTGGTGAAAACGCTCACTGAGGAACTTCTGCAGGAGTTGGCAGGTTTGCGGGACCAGCTGGCTGGCCAGACTGAGGCCGAACTTGAAAAACAGGCCATTCCCGCCGCCACCCGGCGCACGTTCGCCACAGCTCACTTACGGTATGACGGCACAGATACGCCTTTGCCCGTGCCACTTGGCGGCGTTGACGAAATGCGTGCCGCGTTTGAAGACGCTCACAAGAAACAATTCGGATTTGCGTATGACAGCAAACCGATTGTGGTCGAAGCATTGGAGGTCGAAACAGCAGGTGGTGGCGCAGGGCTGGTTGAGCCCGATATTCATCTTTCAACAGGTATGCCGTCCCCGGCAACATCAACCTACATCCATTCGGAAAGCGGCTGGCAAAAGGCTGGTATTTTCAAACGGGAAGAACTGAAACCCGGAATGAAGGTTTCCGGGCCGGCCATGATTATCGAAGCGCACGCGACGATCGCGGTTGAAGACGGCTGGCAGGCTGAAATCAACACCAAGGATCATGTCATATTGCGGCGGATTGTTCCTCTTGTCAGGGACGATGCGATTGGCACGCACGCAGACCCGGTGATGCTGGAAGTCTTCAACAATCTCTTCATGTCAATTGCGGAACAGATGGGGGTGACACTCCAGAACACGGCTTATTCGGTCAACATCAAGGAACGCCTCGACTTTTCCTGCGCAGTCTTTGATGCCGGCGGTGCGCTTGTTGCCAATGCGCCGCATATGCCGGTTCACCTGGGTTCAATGGACCGCTCCGTCGAGACAGTCATCAAACTGAACAAGGGTAAAATCAAGCCGGGTGACGTGTTTGCACTCAACGCGCCTTACAATGGTGGCACTCACTTGCCTGATATCACTGTTGTCTCTCCGGTGTTTGACGATGACGGCAAAGAGATTTTGTTTTGGTCCGCATCGAGAGGCCATCATGCCGATGTCGGCGGCTCAGCCCCCGGATCTATGACCCCGCGAGCGACAAGTGTCGACGAGGAAGGCGTTCTGTTTGACAACTTCAAGATTGTCGATGAAGGACGGTTTTGCGAAGCGGAGCTTATTGACCTCTTAACCGATCATCCCTTCCCGGCAAGAAACCCGCACCAGAATGTCGCGGACTTGTCAGCACAAATCGCAGCCAACGAAAAAGGCATTCAGGAACTGAACAAGATGGTCAACCACTTCGGTCTTGATGTGGTTCAGGCCTATATGGGGCACGTTCAAGACAATGCCGAAGAAAGTGTCCGGCGCGTCATAGAAGCACTCAAGGACTCCGAATATGAGTACCCGACGGACCAGGGTGCGATCATCAAGGTCAAAATCTCGGTCGACAAGAACAAGCGCGAAGCCACCGTGGATTTCACCGGCACCTCTGCAGTGAAACCAAACAACTTCAATGCTCCGGAGCCAGTCACACGCGCGGCAATTCTCTATTGCTTCCGGGTGATGGTTGAGGGTGACATCCCGATGAATGCCGGCTGCCTGAAGCCGATCAACATCGTCATCCCTGATGGGTGCATGTTGAGACCTTCCTATCCGGCTGCGGTCGTTGCAGGAAATGTCGAAACATCCCAGCATGTCACCAATGCGGTTTTCGCCGCGCTTGGGGCAATGGCCAATGCCCAGGGCACCATGAACAATCTGACCTTCGGCAATGACACTTACCAGTATTATGAAACCATCTGCTCCGGTTCTCCGGCCGGTCCGGGCTTCAATGGCACCGATGGTGTCCATACTCACATGACGAACTCTCGTCTCACTGATCCGGAGGTCCTTGAATTTCGCTTCCCGGTCTTGCTTGAAGACTTTCATATTCGCAAAGATTCGGGAGGCAGTGGAAAATGGAATGCTGGTGACGGCACCCGTCGCACGCTGAGATTCCTTGAGAAAATGGACTGTTCAATTTTGGCGTCCCACCGAACTGTAACCCCGAAAGGGCTCGACGGTGGTAGCGACGGAAAGCTTGGACGAACTGAAGTTCGCCGAAAAGACGGAAGTATCGAGATATTGGAAGGTTGCGACCAGACTGAACTGGACGCTGGTGAAGCTGTCACCGTCATTACCCCCACGGCAGGAGGTTGGGGCGCGACCTGAGCCCTATACTCTCTTTGAACAAAGCCACCATCTGGTGGCTTTGTTCGTGAATTGCTACAAAAGGCAAAATCGGCTTCAAGGCCTTTTGTGATGCAACGCGATTATTCTCAAAATCTTTGCGGCTCTAAAAGACAAACACGCTATGAAAACCCGTTCTGATTGAATGGTGAACCTTCACAAGAAGACACTGACTTCGCGGCGTTTATTGCCGTTGTTTGCAATTGATTGAATGTCAGTATCCTGCTCCCTTGCGCAAAAGTGCGCCGAAGGTACCGGAACCTGGATCCGGCACCTTCGGTGCAAGCTTCGTCGCAAGTCGCTAGCCACTGGACTTTCTATCCAAATTCTCCGACACACCCGCTAGATTTCAAATCACGCCCCTTACGGATCGAACAACGAGGAGAGTTGCAACTCTGCTTCGCTTTCAATTTCGATCACGACATCACGGGCGACAGGTTTTTTAAGACCTTTGGGTGTATTCGCCCCAGTGCCTCGAATGCGAAGTGTTCCCGAGGCTGCGTGTTTGACTATCTGTTTGCGTGACAGACAAAGCCCTCTTGCCAGCACGGCGTCCAGTCTGACCCGAAGCAACTCGGGATTGAGAATGACAAGTCGTAACCTGGAGCTCGTAGTGTCGGAGACGAGAACTGGTCTTCTCTCAAGTTGAAAGCAGCAAGTCGCCTTTCCGAGCTTCGATTTTGATACTGCAGAAATGACTCCGGCTTGTTGCACAGCATATTCGGGATCATTGCTTTGAAGCGCTTGCAAGTCACGCTGTCCCAAACTTGAAACAGACCTTCTTTCAAAGACGCTGCAGTTCCATCTCTTGCCGCAGATTTGACATCTATAAATGAGCCAAGCATCCAATCGACTTCCGTTAGCATTCAGGCGAAATTTGTGGCTTGAGGCAAAAGGTCTCTCAGTGCTGCAACGACTGCAGTACCGGTTGATTTCATAGTTTTGCGAACCACGAATGGTCCATTCGATTTCTGTTTTCGATGACATTCCGTTGGTCTTCCTGAAGGAAGTCCGCCAACAGACGTCCGGGACGGTCGTGCAAACGGTTTCACCCGATTTTGCAGATCCACGGTCTGGCTATTTGGAGATATCGGTGGCGTATCGAAGGTCTCAGATACGGTCTGGACAAGCCATACCGGTCCCGATCCGCCACATTGACGAACAAGTCGTGTCGCGCGCTAAAAACGCAGGTGCGGGATCGAAGACCGGTTAAATCGTAGGCAATTTAGGCGTCCTAGTTAAAAGCCAGTCATTCGATAACCATCCGCAGAATTAGATTCAAGTGCAATCAGTCGTAGAAACTACACTGAGGATCAATTTGTCAGGCGCTTCGCGCCTGGTTCGCTAAATCCACTAACGTTTGTCGCAGTTCTTTAGAACTCTCTAAGCGACTGAGAAAGAAAAGCCTTTCAACTTTGTCACCTGCGACCAGATCCAATCCTTCAGGATCAAGACATGCAAGTCTCCAGCTCGCAGATTGGGCCTTGCATAGAACCTCCGCGTAAAGCTTGATAGCGTCTCCGTGGTCGGAATTCATATGGTCGATCGCGCCGCTTTCCATCGCGGCCCAAGCCTCCAAGTCCACTACTTCTGTCAATAGATTTTCGGAATTCAACTCATAGGCCTTTCCGAATCCACCGTTGAGACTGGCACGCATCATTTCCAGTCGAAAAAAACTGAAGTCGCCAAAGTCAATGTAAAGCTCTGCCTTTGGATGACGGGCCAGATAGCGGCTACGCAAACGCTCATGAATGTCTGATTTGCGCTCAATTCGGACTGCTTTGCAGAACAGTGAAATTCTGGGATGCGCCAGCGGATCTCCTTTTCCAGGTTCACCGAGCAGCAAAGAACAAGATGGGTTTTGTAATATAGCAGCGCTGTGTCCCGACAATGCACTGGTCAGGATCACTGGTGTACCATCTAGGTCTGTTGCGACTGCGACACGGCTCGCAAGCGGATGACCCGTATCAGCTTCATTCGCCGCCAATGCTCCGAATCGGGCGGTGCGAATTAAGGTCTTTGCCTGTTTGACGGCCTCACTGCTTGTCTCTCGAATAACAGACTTCTGGTTCTGGCCTGATTTTTCTGACTTGGTCACGATTGGTACCCGGTTTCATCGAAGCCCATCGGGCATGAGCTGCTAACAATGCCACTCCATAACAGAAACCTGAACCTCCGATGAACGGACTTCTCAGAAGTGGTTCAGAGCTCTTGTGTGATTTTGCCGTCATCAGCTAGGGCGCCGATTGGAGAGGCGCAGGCCATTGGAGAAAGAACCGATGAACAAGATGAGCAAACGCCTTATTGCAACAGCCCTGACCGGGGTCCTCCTCGTGCCAACGATTGTGACCGCCGAAGCAGGTCCGCGGCACGGTTGGCGGGATCATGGCGGCGGTCACCATCACCACCATCGAAAGCACCGTAAGCACAAACGTCACAAGAACAATGACAATCTCGGCGCTGCAGTTGCAGCTGGCGTGATTGGCCTTGCTGCAGGCGCCATACTCCTCGGTGCAACAAGCCAGCCGAGTTACGCCGCACCACCTCAGAGAAACTACTATCCGCCGGCGCCTCATCCGGGACATGTTCACGGCAATGTTGGCTATCAACCTTGGAGCCCGGCCTGGTATCAGTACTGTTCTTCCAAATACCGGTCGTTCAACCCATCTACCGGCACTTACACCACGTATCGCGGTGTACAGCGCTTCTGCCAATAGAAGCTAGCGCTCAATGAACGAAGCCCGTCAACTTGGGGCAACGGGTATCCGGTCAGCCGAACTGGCCACTGCTCGTTGCCTCTTTTTCATGCTGATCAGTCAGCCTGGTTTCTACGGAGACAAAACCCTCTGGAGCCTCGCCAGCATCGAGGGTTTTTGGCAACTTCATCTTCGTGATCCAGAGAAAATGTTCGTATACGATAGCGCTCAAGCGCCAGCCGAATATCCGATGGGGACTTGATCGGATGCATATGGAGAACTCGGCATCTGGCACGGCAGCTAGAACAGCTGTGAACTGTGCAGGAGATGCGAAGCCAAAACAGTCTATTCCCGCCTCTGAAAGTGTTTTTGGTACGAACGGTTCACCATTGGTCTTGGCTGCATAGGCAGTCTTTCCCGGAAACAATGATTGAAAACTTTTTGAGCATCTTGTTGCAAGACATTGAGGCTGGAACAATAAATTGGCTGATCTGGGCGAAGATCGAGCGCGGCATTGCTACGGTTGAATATCGGTTCATGAGCCTCCCCAAAACAACGTAAAGATTGCCAAGGGGAACTCAGCCGGATTTGCAACGCTATTGACAAATAATATAGGTGCAGTCCTGACCGTGGCAGCCCGTATCCAGATGAATGTGGGACTTATGGTTTGGATCAGCCTCAGGTCCTAGAACTGTTGTAAATCTTTTGCAGGCTGCAGCATGAATGCGATCTAGGAACTTACCTTCTTTCGTGCGCTTTCCCCAGTCGTCTTCAACCGAAATGATCGTTCCGTTTCCTAACTTGAAGTGAGAGATGTCGAGCGCTTTGCCAAGTGCATGCTCAGACAACTTTCCATCCGGTAGATTGTTCCGCCGGCGGCACTGATATCCAGGTCCGCTTTGTATGACGGAAACAGAAGTTTCCAGGTTGTTTAAAGCCAAGGGAAGGACATCTTCCCGCAACCACTCAGCAACAACCCTCGCAAACTTGCAGGAAACCGTCACGGGTGAAGAAAACTCAATTTTATGCCCAACTGCCGAAACACTTTCTAGTCGGACAGGATCCGATATTCCGCACGCGATGTCATTCAACTGGCCTTCACGGATTGCTCCGGACACCGGCTCCAATTCCTCAAACTCGGCATTGGGGATGATACATGAATTTTCTGAAATGGCAGTCTGTTGGTTTTTTTGTTTTGGCACTGCTTTTTCCGGCTGCGGTTTCGCAGACGGAACGTCAACTCCCTCGACAAAACCAATTCCGTTGAGGTCGAAAAGTGGTTTTGTTTCAGGAATAGGCGTTGCATGACCTTGCGGAACCGCTGCAGAGAATTGATCTAATAGAAACCAAATGGCCAGAACAG
This sequence comes from uncultured Roseibium sp., assembly GCF_947499295.1. GTDB lineage: Bacteria > Pseudomonadota > Alphaproteobacteria > Rhizobiales > Stappiaceae > Roseibium. The sequence continues at coordinate 104,473 of NZ_CANMNP010000013.1, read as the reverse complement.
AAATTTTGTGTTTCACGTCTATCCTCATAACCCGTCCGACAAACCCCAACGATTGCAATAGCCGCGCCCCGAGCATAGACTCGGCCATCATCTAGCAAGGCACATTCCATGACACTCGAACTTTATGTAGCTTATGTGGCCGCAACCCTAATTGTACTCGCGGTCCCCGGACCAACGATCATGCTTGTGGTAAGTTACGCGCTTTCTCAAGGACGCAAATCGGCTGCTGCGAGCGTGATGGGTGTCGGGCTGGGTGATGCAACCGCTGCAATAGTCTCATTGATGGGTCTGGGTGCAGTTCTGGCGACGTCTGCAACCGCATTTGCAGTCCTGAAATGGATTGGTGCTGCATATCTCGTTTGGTTGGGCATCAAGTTGTGGCGCAGCCGACCAGCAGTATTGGGTCCCCACGAGGTAGACGACGTTCCTGCTAAGAAGATTTTTTGGCATGCTTATGTCGTAACCGCCTTAAACCCGAAGGGTATCGTCTTCTTCATGGCGTTCCTGCCACACTTTATCGCTCCGCAAGCGGCAGTGCCCCCCCAATTGGTGTTGTTGGGGTCGACATTTGTGGTTCTCGGAATTCTCAACGCCGCAATCTATGCATTGGCGGCAGCCGCAATTGGCACCAAACTTCGAAGCCCTTCGCTTATGCGTTTGGTCAACCGCATAGGTGGTGGATTTCTGATATCGGCAGCCGCAATGACCGCAACAATCCAAAGGTCCTCGAGTTGACCTCCCCCTGAAGAAGTCCTCATGGAACAATCGCTCTTGCTGTAGGTGTGTCTGTGAGTTCTCAGCTGTTGCGCTTTAGGCGTTTGTCAGGCCGAATGTGGATCCGCCCTGCTTGATCGCCTGCAACGACCTTGTTGCACCCGCTTCGCTCAACGCCGCGTATCTTTGGATTGCTGAATTAAGCTCTGATCCACCCAGTCGCAGACGCCGCGCACGCATCGTGAGAATGTCTTTAAAAGCTTCAGTGGTCACGCCATTGGCCTTGCAGACAATGATGAGTGGTTTATCGCTTGAACTGAAGAGAAGTTGAGAGACTGCAGCTGATGGGAGATCACTCAACTTTGCCAGTAACATTCCAAGTTCCGCCGTTCTATCCGCGCGTGCGAAAGCGGTAACGGCGTCATCAACCTTCGTTTTCTTTGCGATAACGTCCTTTATCATCGCGTTTGATTGCTCACGTGCTTCATCCAGCTTTTGGGTGCGAGCGGCAACTTCTGTTGCTGCTCTTTCCGCCATAAGCTGAACAAGTGTGTTGTCTGCGCCAAGCGCACTGACGCGGCTCTTCAACTCGGAGGTCAAAAACGGTAGCAGCGCGCGTCCGGCCTCGTCCGGAAGATCACTCCGATCTATGAGCGCTGCTTGGATCGCCTCATCGGATCGTGCTTTCTCGACCAGCTTTAGAAATGAAGCGTCTGCGAACTCAGCACCCTGGTTGTTTGCAACTTTGCTGAGAACCTTGGAGTCCCCTCGGTCAACCAGGACTTCCGTGACGGATTTGTCGACACACTTTCGTCCGGCGATCGCTCCAAGGTGATCCATTGAGGCGGAAGACGCAATCGAAACTAGGTCCTCAGAAGTCAGAACAGTCGAATGTTCCAGAACTGGCTCGGCGACATCAATTTTGTCGCTGGCCAGCTTGACCATAAGCTCGTTTGGCGCATCCTTCTCTCGACAGACACGCTTGGCCAGAATTATCCGAGTTTCGTCTTCAAGCTGACCAAGTACTTTCAGAACAATGTCACCGAAGAGCAAACTGATCTGTTCATCGCGGTCATCCCGGCTGCTGACGAACAAATCGGTTAACATCGTGATCAAGCTCTTGCGGCCTGACGCACTGGGGTCCCTAGCCAGATCTGATAATTTCGAAAGACTGATCATCAAAGCTCCGACGCGCATCTCGCGTTAGCGGAGATTACCATCCTCCCCTTAACACTCCGCTACCGATGGCGACTAGAAATCCGACCCTGGTAGCTGTCCCGAAGTGTGGCGAAAACAAGCGTGAGCAAAAATTATCAACGTCATTAGTCAGAAAAAGCGACCATCTTTCCATTCACGCAATGTATCTTTTTCTTTCAACAAGTTACTTATTTTTTTGGTACCCAAAACAACCCGTACGAGCATTTCTTCATTGCATTGCAGCATCTTTTTTGCTTCGCTTCCTTAATTCACTGACTTAATATTGGTTAGTCAGACAGAGGTAATCGGGAGCGGGCAGATGACCCTAGTACGAAACCTGAATGTGATTGCCTTCCTTGCAGCTTTCGTCTTTTTGGCTGCGATTGTGGTTGGACTGATTTAGTTCCAACCGAAAAAAGAAAGAGAATTTAGGCCGTTAGGTCACTATCGGCCTGTTGGAAATTAAATTAAACTTGTTTATAGCGACTTAGCTGCCAGCCGCACCAGAAGGTGTCGGCCGGTCAGTTGTGTGGATTGATCAAACTGGCCTTTATGTTCGTCGGGAAGCGACAACAAGCTTTAAACAAGTTAGATCGCTCAGCTCAGTCGAAACGCCAAATCAAATCAAACACTCTCTTAGGTTGCAAACCCTGAAAGTCCTTAGACATATTCGCGGTTGGCGGGCTCCCACTAAGCTGCTGTCTGTAGCGATGCGGCCAGTGCTGCTTGGCGTCGATTTGGGTCGACCATAAGTTGGTCGGCGGCGACGACTTCAACATCGATGATACCGAGAAACCCAAGAACGTGTTTTAAATAGTTGGTTGCAAAATCAATTTCGGATCCAACCTTTGTGCCTCCCGATGCCACAACAACGATTGCTTTCTTACCCTCTAAAAGGCCCACTGGACCATTGTCAGTGTACCTAAAGGTCTCGCGTGCACGCGCGACAAGATCTATCCAGGCCTTCAGAGCCGCTGGTATGGAAAAGTTGTAAATCGGGCTGCCTATGACAATCGTGTCCGATAACTTAAGTTCGTTCACGAGCGTATCTGACAGCGCCAACCTCATACGCTGCTCTGAGGTACGCAATGCTTCATCCGTGAAGTTAGCCTCCACCCACGCTTCTTCCAGGAACGGCAAGCCTTGCGAAACATCACGCCGCAACACCTTTGCATCTTTGAACTTCTCGAGCATGTTCTTCACCAGCACCTCGGTAAGTTCACGGGTTACTGAGCCCTCGACACGTGCCGAGGCATCGATGTGAAGAATTGTTTTTTCCGAATTCTGCATCTCTCTCTCCAGTATACGAAGCCAATTGCTTACAGATCGTTTCTGAATTAGAGATAATATCTGGATTTTTTGATCACTAGGTCATATTTATTGAACAGTGTGTTGAGGCATCAGACCATCACAGTTCTGAAACTAGATCAGAATTTCAGTGCGCATTAAACCTTGCTCATTGGAAGCCAAAGTGGCTTCAGGCGAATTGGCGAGCGGATGAAAGGTTATTTGCACTTTCCAGATCAACGCAGCCGACTAGTCCGTAAGGAAATCAAAATTCCGCAACCCGATGGAGACAATCGTTGCCTCACCAGCACACATAAAACTCCAGATTGTCAGCAGAAAACAAACGAGTATTGGACCAAGCACTTTAAAATTTACAGACTGTGTTGGGTTTACTATCTCAGCCCGCTTAGAATTCTGTACAGCCCTGCGAGCACCAAAGCACCAATAACCGTATTGATTATTTTTCCTTTGACGCTCAACGTTCCTTTCCGAAGATCCCGAAGAAAATGCATGTCTTTCTGCGCTTCCAAAGGTTGATCTACGTCCACACCGAGTGTCCGTAAAACTTCTCGTGCCCCCTCTGCCCCACTTTCACGGGCGACTTTGCGTAACTGGTCCTCAGTCAAATCGCTCTCCTCGAAATCCCACTTTGATTGTTTGATACCATTGATGACATCGCCGAACACGGGCATTTGCCCTGCCTAGCGCTTGATCGGTGCGGATCAAGGCAAAGTCCAGTGGCTCACCTTCTCGAACGCCCGAGCGCTCTTTTTTCCGGCAATCCCCTGGATAGTCGGGCAACTCTTTGGTTGCCTCTGTCTCTGCGGTTTGTTTCGCGGCCGCCCGCAATCGATCGTCAGCGGTTGCGCAAGCGCTCAAAAAGACCAGGCTGCACAATGCAACTGTCCTCGACAGTCGAAACATAATGCTCCAACTCCTGTGATGCGGCTTCCGCTTCCGCGTTGGCCTGTTCAATTAGGGAGAGAAAACGCCGGTTGGCTCGATCGGTGACGACCTTGCGGCGCTTCAGTTCTGCAAGCCGAGCACGTGCTTCGGTCAATTCCACATCTGCCACGTATTCAACAACGGCCTTCCGAACCGCGCTCGACTTGTCTACCAGATGCCAAATGAAAATGCCGCCCAAAACGGCGGCAATGGCAAGGGCAGAGCAAGCGGTACGGCTTTGAAGGATCCAGGCAACCAGACCCATTATCTTAGGCCTTCCAGACACATCTTGTGCTCAGCCGTACGGCGGTTGACCAAGCCTTTGATCGTTCGGCCGCCTGCCTTGTTAAACCAGGTGGCAGCGTTGCAAGCGCCTTTGTAGTCGCCACGGTTCAGACGTTTTCGCGCCGTCGACCGGCAGAAGGCCGCTACCCCTATGTTGTAAGTCAAACTCACAAAGGTGACATAGGACTTGGCAGGAATAGAGTAAGGGTTGCGCAGGCACTTGCGCATGCCGCGTTCGTGTTTCTTGAGCGAGGCCAGTAACATTGCATCACATTCGGCCTTTGTGTGCCGGTCGCTCATCTTCACGCCGTAGGTCTCGCCGTAACAGACGGTTGGCACTCCCACAACATCCTTGTAGGCGACCAGGCGCAGGCCTTCCCATGCACCCACAAGAGCAATTGCAGCCGCACCAATAGTACCGGCCAGGCGGGTTTTACGTCCCATCTTTCATGTCCTTTTGATGCCATCAAGTGGTTTCCTTCTTTGGTCCGTTCTTTTGCCCCAACGCGCTGAATGCAGCTTCTGCCCGCTCGCGCGCTGACGACGGACGACCTCCATTTCGTTCTCTATTTGTTCCTATTGGTTTGTTTCGCCTTTCGCTTTGCCGATGGCCTTCGCCACGCGCCACTGATGAAACACTGGTGCTGCGTTGCTTCAGATGTCTCAACTCGAGCGTCAGCAACCTTGTTCGCGCCTTTTCAAGTGCAAATTCATCCTCGAGCCTTGCATCCGGCCTTTCCGCCCTGATCCTCAAATGCGCAACCTTCGCACGCGCCGCATCGATTTGATCCCTAAGCTCGCTCATCGCCGGGCCTCCCAACCGCATCTGCACCTAACGCATCTGCCGCCCGCGCCTCTGGTTCGGCCGAAAGCCGGGTCGATTTCATTGCAGTTCTCATTGTGCTTCCCTGAACATACTCTTTACACGAGTAATTCGTACGCTTTGCGCGTACGTACGTCAAGGTAGATTTCTATAAAGTTGTATGCTATTGCGTACACCACGGACAACAACCGGCATCAGCAAGCATGAGTGAAATCGAGCAATCCGCTGTCTCAAGACAGCTTGTCGACCTGAAGGATAGAAGCGGCTTGTCCATTCGCGCCATCGCGCGCGAAATGGGCTATCAGAACGCGTCGTCCATTCAGCGGTATTTCAGTCAGGACTATTCAAAACCTGCTCTGCCTTCGGACTTTGTCGCCAAACTGCTGCCCGTTCTTATTGGAAAGGGCGAACACCCGATCACGCGCGAGGACATCCTGGCGCTTGCCCCGGACTCCATCACGGATCTGGAGGCTGCAAGCACGCCTTCAAGAGCGGCGCAGGCACTGGAAATCAAGGGGCAGGTTGCCGCCGGTCTTTGGATGGAGGCCGGCCTTTTCGAAACTGACGCAACAAAAAGGGCGACACTTTCAGGTGATCTGAGGTTTCCTCCAGAAAGCCAATATCTTTTGCAAATCAACGGCGAAAGTCTTAATCGAATTGCACGGAACGGCGATTTCATTCTGTGTCTGGACTTCATGGAAGCCGGCATCGAAATCAAATCCGGTGACCTTGTTGTGGTGGAACGCTCTCGCGACGGCGGACACACGATCGAACGCACTGCGAAACGTATCTTGCGCCACAACGGTCAGATTGAGCTTCTCCCTGAATCGGATGACCCCCGGTTTCAGGAACCGGTTGTTTTTAACGAGCATGATGAGGAAGCCACGGAAGTCCGCATCATTGCGAAGATCCTGAGTGTTATCCGTCAAATCGTCTGATAGCTTTGAACGCCATCAGTGCACCAGCGCGTGAAATACTGCTGAATTGCGCGCTTGGATTTCGAGCGGCCTCTTCAGAGTTGATGCTTAACGAACCTCCGCAACCTTTTACGTATCGAGCATACGCCTTGACTCATTCGACTTGATTTGTACGCATTTTGCGTATAAGCTGACTGCGTATGAACGTATTGGAGGTATGTGAATGGCGTTGAACTTGGACCGATCTTACTTTTCCGTTGTCTGTGATCTCGGCAATTGTCTTTATACGCCCGAACGAGGGCTGGAGGAAATGGACCTGAAGAAGCTCATGGAAGACATTCGGAGCGGTCAGCTGGAAAACATCATGGCAGTCTTCGAATTCAATCCGGAAGAGGGTTGGTGCAACAACATCACGGACACTGTTCTGGAAAGTGCCTTCCCGGAGCCCGAACAAGATATCGGACAAGGTGCTGCTTGGTCCGACTATGGCGGCGAAATGATCGATGGAAAACGCGCAGGCGTTCCGCTCCTTGCGGCCGCCTAAAACAAGGCGTGGCAACAGGCAGAGGCAACTTTCAATTCAGATCCTTCAGAAGCCTGCCATGCCGCCTGGTTTGCTGAACAACTTGCCCGAATGTTTCAAATCCGAGTGAGGTCAGAACTGGTAGCAATTTACACAATGCCTCGGCGGTTGCCCGCGCATCGCCCAGCGCGGTGTGGCGAAGCTCTTGAGGAATTTCAATACCAAGCCTGTCGCACAATCCGTCAAGTGAGTGATCTTCTGCTGTCCCGAACACAACAGCTGAAAGCAGCACTGTGTCCAGGATCGGGTGTTCCCAGGCAAGCCCCGAGAGCCTGCCATGTCGCCGGAGAAATGCCATATCAAATGGCGCATTATGCGCGACAATCACCGCATCCCTGGCAAAATCGTGAAAAAGTGAAACAGCCTGTTCTGCGCCCGGTGCATTCGAGACCATATCGTCATTGACCCCGTGAACCTTGGTTGAGGCCGGTGGTATCGGACGTCCAGGATTGACAAGCTGATCAAGCGTTTCACCTTCCACAATACGCCCATTCACGACCCTGACCGCGCCTATCTGCACGATCTCGTCCTTGTTGGGCATCAATCCCGTCGTTTCGGTGTCAAACACCACGAAGCTGAGATCCTTGAGAAGAATGTTCTCAATCTCTCGCTCCGTATCGCGTGCCGACAAATCAAAATCATAAATCAGGGGGCGTGCAGCCTCCGGCGCCATGGATGCGTCGGTACCGTCGATCAGGATCATGTATCCGGTTGCTGCGCTCAGCTTTTTCAGGCGCAACCTGAAATTCAAGTTGCCGCGGGTTCCGCGCACACTCGCCTCAATCTCTCGCCGGGCTCCATCGAGTTTTTCAAGTTCCGATTCCAGATCGCCTTTTTCAAAGTAGTCGAAGATAGAAGCGCTTAAGCGCGGCACTTGAACCTGCCCAAGCACGTCCGCCGCCTGGCCGTCATAGAGCATGATGCGGTTGGCTGGGCTGACGAGAACGATTGCCACCGGTATTTCGGTCAGCAGCAACGCCAGATGGGCTCTTTCGGCTGTCAGTCGGCTCGTTTCCTCGGCAATCAACTCGTCCGCGTCTTCTGATACTTCAGACAGCCTGCCCGAAACGGCACGAAGGGCCGGAGCAAGGTCACCAAGGTAGCGCGCCTGATCCAGATCGAAGGGAGCGTTTGTGTCCGCATGAATGCGCGTTCGCATCGCAGAGGCCATATGCTCAATCGGCTTGGCGACATTTTCATCAAAGAGCAGCCAGACAGCCGCGCAAATCGCCAGCAGCCCAAATCCGGAAAGGATAGCCGCAAACACAAATCCAGAGGCCGGATCGGTATCCGCTGTCCTCAGAAATCCGACATAGAGCGAGACACCAACGACCAGGATGCTGCCCGCACTGACCCCGGCAAACAACAAGAAGATACGGAAGCGCAGGCTGAGCGAGGTAAACATCACTCTGTCCCGCAGATCGTCGATATGATCGGGTCTTCGGCTGGCACATGCGTCCAGTTGATGCCGTTTATCACGCCGTCAGCTTCGAAACTCACGCCATCCATCAGGGCGGCTCGTTTGAAGGCAACGCAATCGGTAACCACGGGCAATTTGCTGACAGGAGACCATCGACCGAAAAAATATGTTTCCGCAAGCCTGACTGCCGGTTGCGCCGGATGGGTGCGAACCGATGCCAGATCTATGGCAACGAAGCGCTCCACAAACGGAAAGACATATGTCCACGGCCGATAAAACGCTGTGTTTTCGACTGTCTGGGCAATCACCACCTCTTCCGGCAGCGTGTCCTTGATCCTTGGATACCAGCCGTATTCATTCGCAATGGTTGTCGCCAACATCGCAATACCGGCAGCCACAGGTGCAAACCAGCGCGGAAGACGCCCTTTCAACGTTCTGTTCAGCAGCATCACGAGACCGGCGGCTGCTACGCCCGCAACGATCGTCGCGATCAGTTCCACAAACATGGCTTCCTCCCGTGAGCCACTGCATTCTTTGCCGCAGCGGCTCTTTGTAGTTTGTTAGCTTAGCATGCCCCGTCCATGCCCCGCGGCGGACTGCATCGTCTTCACCACGACAAAGGCATCCCGGAGATGGCTCCGTTCAAAATCGGATAGACTGGACGGTCGCAAAAAGTTGTCCAGCGCCTGTCCTTGCTTGATCAGGTTGGACTGATGCTCCAAACGTGTCTCGGCGATCAAGTCATAGGCATCCAAAAGATCCCCGGCTCCCGATTGGCTGAGCTGCCCCGTTTGCCGGGCTTCTTCGAGCCGCGCCCGTGTATTGACGGAGCCAATTTGTCCGCGCAATGCGTAAATGCGGGCAAGGTCGACGATCGGCACAACACCGTTGAGCTTCAGATCCAGTGCATTTTTGTGCTCACCCGAGCGGATTGTCGCAAGTCCGCGCAGCAGGTTTAACGGCGGCATGTGTTTCAGGGAATTGCTGATCATGTGAGCCACAAAAATCGAATTTTCGCTTGCCGCTTTGAGCGTCGTTTCCTGCAGCTCTTCAAACAGAGACGTGTCTCCGCCGATGGGTCGCAGATCGAACATGACGGAACTCAACATCTGCGCTTCAGGGTCAGGCTTGGCGATCCACCTCTCATAGTAGGACCTCCAGACGCGCAAAGGCTGGCACCAGCGCGGATTGGTCGCCATCATGTCCCCCGGACAGTAGACGTATCCGCAAGTATTGAGCCCATCGGAAACCATTCGCGCCAGATCGGCGAAATAGCCGCTCCGGCCTTCATCGCTCACTTCATCTGAAAGAAACAGGCAATTGTCCTGATCGCTGACGCCTGTTTGCTCCTGCCGTCCTTGAGACCCGCAGGCAAGCCAAAGGTAAGGTACTGGCGCAGGACCGAGTTTGCTTTCCGCAAGCGACAGCAAACGACGCGTTGCTGTGTCGGCAATATCGGTTATGAGTCTTGTGACAATCTCATGCCGGCTGCCACCCGCGACCAGTTGGACCAGCAGCGCCGGAATACGCGCTGTAACCTTGGAGATCTCCTCTGCGTCAGCACAGCGAGAGATTTCGCCTACCAACTCGGCTGAACTTATCGCCTGAAAAGTTGTCAGATCCGTTTGTGTGACAATTCCAGCCAGGCGCCCTCCGTCAACAATCGGCACATGACCGATCTTTCTCTCCATCATCAGATGCAGAAGATCCGAACCGATAGCAGAGGTTGGGAGTGTCACCGGGTTGCCAGTCATGATGTTTCTGACAGGCGTCCCGGGATCCAACCCTTCTGCGAGCACTTTTCCCGAAAGGTCTCGAATGGTGACGATACCGACAAGAGTTTCGTCCTCGTCAGTGACACAGAGGGACGACACCCGGTTGTCGCGCATTTCTCGAGCGGCAAGTTGTGCGCTGTCTGCCGGTCGACAGGTGAGAGGGTCCTTCGTCATGAGCGTTTCCGCTCGAGTTGTCGCCAGCTCATTGCCGCGTGCTTGTTTCTTGGGTGCTCTGTTGAAGAACAATGAGACGGATTGTTGTGTCGCCAGAAGGTCGTGAAACACCGCCGGTGGCAACACAAGCAAAAGAGTATCCTCGCTCGTTCGCGCCGAAGTCACGGCCACACCGTCCAGCATCAGCCCGCGTTCGCCAAAGGAATTGCGTAAGCCCAGCTGACTTATGAGCTCGCCGTTTTCATCGCGAACCTCGACGGCCCCGTCATAAATCAGGAAAAGGCCGCGCAATGTGTCACCGAGATCATAGACAACGCTATTGGTTGCCAAATTCCACACATCAATCTGACCGGACAAATTCGCCAGCAGGGTTTCCGGCAGCACATCATATGGATGGACCGATTTCAGGAACCGCAGGATCTGATCCGGTTTCAGGGGCATATGCGTTGGCCTTGTCTGAGAAATGCTTGTCCGGGAAATGCAAGGGTCCTGCCCGTTCAAGAACGGACAGGACAGGTCTGGGAGAAATGAGGAGCCGAAAATCGGCTCCCCAATGGCTGCCTTAGTGCGCTTGAGCTTCGCCCGCGCCCCGCGGCACACGTACGCTCTCGACGAGATCCTTGATCTCTTGAGGCGTTTCCTTGGACATGCCGGACACAACATATGCAACTGCAAAGTTGACCAGCGCGCCGATTGCACCAAAGGACGTTGACTTGATCGGCCCAAGAAGCGGATCAGCGTCCGAGAAGGAATTGGTGTCGGGGATGAACAACCAACCCTTGTGCAGGAAGATATAGACCAGGGTTACAACAAGGCCTGCCAGCATGCCTGCCACGGCACCGGTGTTGTTGATGCGGGTCGAGAAGATACCCATCATCAGCGCCGGGAAGATGGAAGCTGCCGCCAGGCCGAACGCAAGTGCCACGGTCTGGGCCGCGAAGCCGGGCGGATTGAGGCCCAGATAGGTCGCCACGACGATCGCAACCGCCATCGCTATTCGGGCCGATAACAACTCACCCTTTTCAGAGATTCTTGGATTGATCGCCCCTTTGATGAGATCGTGACTGACCGCCGACGATATCGCCAGCAAGAGACCGGCTGCGGTTGAGAGTGCGGCCGCCAGGCCTCCCGCGGCCACCAGACCGATCACCCAGCTGGGGAGGTTTGCAATCTCCGGGTTCGCCAGAACCAGAATGTCGCGGTTAAACTTGGTCAACTCGTTCCCGACCCAGCCCTTTTCTTCCGCAACAACCTGCATTTCGGCATTCTGGTCGTTGTAGTACTGGATCTTGCCGTCACCGTTCTTGTCTTCCCAATCGAGAAGACCGGTTTTCTGCCAAGTATCCATCCAGTCATACTTGGGATCCTCGGCAATCGTTTCGACCGCAACGGCACCGCCATTGATCCCGCCATTTGGCCACATCATTTCCGTGATGTTGAGCCGGGCCATGGCGCCGACAGCCGGAGCCGTCAGATAAAGAAGCGCGATGAACACAAGCGTCCATCCGGCGGACCAGCGGGCGTCGGAGACTTTCGGCACGGTGAAGAAGCGCATGATCACATGCGGCAACCCGGCAGTACCGATCATCAGCGACAGGGTGAACAGCACCATGTTTAAAGTATCGGAATGGTGCGCCGTATAGGAATTGAATCCAAGATCCGTGACCACCTGATCCAGCTTGGTCAGAAGCGGGACTCCGCTGGCAACATCATCTCCAAAAAGACCGAGACCCGGGATCGGATTTCCCGTCAGCTGCAACGAAATGAAGACCGCCGGAATGGTATAGGCGGTGATCAGAACCACATATTGCGCCACCTGCGTGTAGGTCACGCCTTTCATGCCACCGAAAACCGCATAGGCAAAGACAACACAGGCACCGATCAGCAGACCGGTCGTGTTGTCCACTTCCAGAAAGCGGCCAAAGGCAACGCCAACCCCGGTCATTTGCCCGATAACATAAGTGGTCGAGGCAACGATCAGGCAGATAACTGCGACGATGCGAGCTGTCTGGCTGTAGAACCGGTCTCCAATGAATTCGGACACCGTAAACTTGCCGAATTTGCGCAGGTAAGGCGCAAGCAGCAATGCCAGCAGGACGTAGCCGCCGGTCCAACCCATTAGGAACGTGGAATTGTCATAACCGGTGAAGGCAATCAGACCGGCCATTGAAATGAAGGAGGCGGCCGACATCCAGTCGGCGGCAGTCGCCATACCGTTGGTGACGGGATGAACACCACGTCCAGCGGCATAAAACTCAGACGTCGAACCCGCTCGGGCCCATATTGCGATGCCGATGTAGAGCGCGAAAGAGCCGCCCACAAACAGCAAGTTGATTGTAAACTGATCCATTTGTTCAGGCGCCCTTATTCTTCGTCCACACCGTGTTCACGGTCGACCTTGTTCATCCATATTGCGTAGAAAAAGATGATCGCCAGGAAGACGAGAATGGAACCCTGTTGAGCGAACCAGAAGCCGAGGTCGGTTCCGCCAACGGAAATTCCGCTCAGCAGCGGCCGCAGCAAGATGCCGAACCCGAAGGAGACCAGCGCCCAGATAACGAGGCTGATCGAAATGATGCGCATATTGGCTGCCCAATATCCGTTTTTGGATGAGTTGTCGGACATGATGTCTCCTCCGCCTAAACCCGTGTTGTCCCTTGAGGCGTGGCTGAAGCCACAACCTGCTTCGCTTGTCCCGCGGCAGAGTGCTTTGCCGTCGCGGTCCATCCTCCCGCCCGGCTTCCAAGAGCGGGCGCAGCAGCGGCAAGCACCCCGTGGTGCCGCAACCGGTTCGCAAATGCAGAAACTTGGCGGCCGGAACAGCCAACCGCTTACGAAGCAGTTGGCACCTCAGTCCAGGACCGGGACCGGCTGCTGCGGTCGAAGTAGGCCCTCGCTGGCGCAAGCGTCTGATTGCTGCAACGCAGTGTAGTAACAGCGCGCCCTTGTCAGACAAGACTACTTACGTATGGCCTACTTACGTATATCAATACTTAGGTATATAATCACTTTGGCTGAGACATACGTATTTACCCTGATAACTCAATAAATATTCCTTGAAACACCGAACCAATACCCTCAGAGGCTGTATAGATTGAAGAAATAGACCGAAGCGTACTCTCAACTAAAGATGTTTTTCTATTGTAAAAGTAATTAGTTAGGCGAAATTTTCCAAGAAACTGACCATTTATTGACAGTTTGATTTTTACTTAAAATATGGATGAAAGGAAGTGACTTTAAAGTAATCCTAAGTACTCATCCGCAGGTTCTTGAACGATATACATCGTTTGACACTCTTCGGAAAAATTGCCGAAGCTGATCGATTGACGATGCTGGCCAGCAACGCGGTCGACCTTGCGGTCTAATTTTTCAACGCCAATGCACACATCGGCTCTTTTTTGAGGCATTGACAAAATACATATATCGAGATATTTCGATTTATGGACATCGAAAAGTCAATATCAGCCCTGAACAATCCGGTCCGCCGCAGGATTCTAGAGTGGTTAAAGGACCGCTCAAACTTTCCGCCTGCTTTACCAAGTCATGAAGACCTGGAAGGTGTGTGCGTCGCATACATTCAGGAGAAAGCCAAACTCTCTCAGTCGACAGTCTCCAATTATATGGGATTGTTGAAACAAGCAGGTTTCGTGGTTGCAGAACGCCATGGACAATGGACATTCTACAGACGTAACGAAGAAAATATTCAAGCATTCATCGCTGCTGTCAAAGACGAACTCTCGAAGCCTTGAGTTACAAAAATGACCCTGGTCTAAACCGGCATGCGTTCAATTGAACCTGTATATCGAAATATTTCGATGGAAAGAAAAGATGAGAACCCAACCTGCGACAAACCCGCTGGCGTTGCCACTAGACCTCCCCTGTGGCGTGCAATTGAAAAACAGATTGATCAAGTCGGCTATGTCTGACTCCCTTGGAGATGGCGCAGGAAACCCCACGAAAGCTCAAATCCGGTTGTATGAAAGATGGGCAGAAGGCGGTGCCGCTCTCTCGCTGATAGGAGAAGTCCAAACGAGCCCACACTATCCGGAGAAACCGGGCAACCTCGTTTTGGCACCAGGCGTAGACTTAACTGCCATGAGGGAATTGGCGAAACGCGGATCAACAAATGGTGCGCATATCTGGCCACAGCTTGGTCACGCTGGTGCACTGGCTCATGGACCGATCAGCACCCCCAAAGGGCTGTCTCCTTTGGATGTTGATGGTTTGAAATGCGAGGGCATGTCGTTGACTGAAATCCATGACCTGCCTCGGTCCTACGCACAATCTGCGACACTCGCGCAAAATGCTGGATTCGGCGGCGTCTTGATCCATGCCGGTCATGGGTTTTTGTTCAGTCAGTTCCTCTCTCCTCTTTTCAATCACCGGACTGACGCCTATGGCGGCTCGGTCGAGAGACGTTTTCGCATCGTCGGCGAAGTCGTTGATGCTGTTCGAGGTGCTGTTGGACCAGCTTTTCCGATTGGCATAAGGATCAACTCGACCGACAAGCTCGAAGGTGGACTTTCTGCGGAAGATGCGCTGGAAGTTGTGCGCCTACTGGACGCTACGTCAGTAGATCTGATCGATATCAGCGGCGGTACATATTTCCCAGGCGCTAGATCGAGTTCTGATGGCACGTCCTCATCTGGGCCCTATTTCATTGACTTTGCCAAACGCGCCAAAAAAGTCACGTCCAAGCCAATCATTTTGACAGGAGGATTTGAAACCCGGGACCAGGCTCAGCAAGCCTTGCAGGATGGCTCCGCAGATGCAATCAGCCTTGCCCGTGCAATGGTGTTGAACCCCTCGTTGGCGAATGCCTGGCTAAGCGATGCAGGTGGCGTTCCTGAGTTTCCGATGTTCGATAAACCTCCGCGTGGAGGCATTACCGCATGGTACTCAATGCTTCTGACAGCCTTGGGAGAAGATAGGGAAGATCATTTCGACCAAAGTCCGGCAGAAGCGCTGGCAACATATGACGCCAGAGATGCCGAACGTTGCGCGATTTGGCTAAGTCGGTTCGGTTAAGCTGATCGAAACAGGGCTACGAATGTTCCTGGGTTGGTGTGGCGAACAGGTGGACACCCCTCCCATTCGGAGCAAACTAGATCCAACGTGCGACGGTCCGTTTTTATCCGGCATCGGCGTCCGGTCTATCGGTCCATGTCCGCGAAACTATTCAGGCAAATCCTGCTCAACGGAAACAATAGAGAACTCTCCCCGCCCCTTTTCCCTTGTGTAACGCATTTGGTGGCCGCAGCCCTCGATGATTTCACAGTCCAGAGCCAACGCTTCGCCATTCAGTGTCGCAGTCCTGCAAAAATAGCCGTCTTCCCAATACCATTCACCAACCAGATCTAGACCCTCCACGTGCCCGGAGATTTTACCAGTCGAGTGGATCGTGAAACGCAGCTCCTCCCCGACCAGCACCTTGTCCGCATAAGCCGCCACAAATTCCTTTCTGGAGGCGATACGGCGCCAAACGTCATCTTCCGTGGCCATGTTTTGCCCTTTCTCTCGATGATCTTGCCTGTTGTGCAAAAGCTTTTCCAGCGTTCCTCAATCGATGGAACGCTGTCACGCAGTGTCATTCTTGAATGTTTTCAACAACTCCGCGACGAGAGGGTTTGGAAAGCGTCTTTGCAGCATCACGGCAAAAAACTCTTCCTTGATACCCTCAAGTCGGCCAAGTTCCATCAAGGTTCCTGCAGCCAGTTCGTCCCGCACGACAATTGGCGGTATGACGGCAAGGCCAGCATTCTCGCGTGCAAGCAAACGCAACATCGCCATGTCGTCAGCTTCCGCGGCAATCTTCGGCACAATCCCGAGCTGCACCAGCAGCGCATCAAACGACGCCCTGAGTGCCGACTCCGGCGTCGGCAGGATCAAGGGTTCTTCTGCGAGCAACTTTGTCCAGGGGCGTTCAGCAAGCTCCGGCAGGCCGATTGGGCCAACCAGACTGACCGGTTGCTCGGACAGAGTGTGCACCAGATAGGGGCTCGAAGCGTCACGGGCCGGAACGAGGTTGGTAAGAACAACATCCGCTGAAAGCGCTTCAAGCGCTCTGAGGAGATCCCCTTGTGGACCAGACCTCAAGACAACTTCGACATCCGGCCGTCGGATCATCGGTTTCAGAAACCCGATCTGAAAATTCCGCGAAAGGGTCGCCAGCGAACCGACCCTGAGGACTTTGCGCTCCGTACCCGAGTGTCGAAGCGTAGCCGTCAGGTCCTCGGCTGTTCGAAATATCGCATCCGCGTGTTCAAGCGCGATCCGTCCGGCCTCGGTCAGCAAAAGGCCGCGCCCGCGCCGCTCAAAAAGATCATGCCCGAGAGCAGCTTCAAGTGTTTTGACCTGGGAGGACAAAGCAGATTGAGAAAGGTTCAAAACACGCGCAGCACCCGTCAGTGTTCCTTCTCGTGCAACGGCCCGAAACAGTCTCAGATGATGAAGGTTCAGCATAATTAGTTCCAAAAAATAGAACGAATTCTAATATAATATCTATTTTTTAAAATTAACGCCAGCCGCTATATGCACTGCGATACAAGAAACGATCGCGAGGTTCTCCATGTCGCAGCTCATTCCATTGACCCTACTGGCCCCGGCACTTCTGCTTGCAACAGCATTGCATGCAAGGGTTCAAACTGGCCGCCGACAGAGTCTCTCGGGGTGGTATTCAGAATACGCCGCACTTGCAGCCCTTTTACTATCCGCTATCGGCCTTGCACAGTTGCTCGCCTTCGGACCGGCGCAAATTGCGCTATTCGACGGTGCATTTGCGCTTGTAATTCGTTTGGATGCGATCAGCGCAGCGATGACGATACTTGTGGCATTCGTCGGCTGGATCGTCCTGCGCTATTCCCGCACGTATCTGGATGGGGAACCACGGGAAGGATCATTTCACGGATTGATGCTCGCAACGCTCGCCGCAGTGCTGTTCCTTGCGCAGTCGGGAAGTCTTCCGGTTCTTGTGATCGGGTTTATCGGCGTTGGATTTGGCCTGCGCAGGCTGTTGCTCTTTTATCCTGAACGTGCTGCAGCACACAGGGCGGCCACCAAATTTGCCATCGTCTGGCATGCCGGCGATCTGGCGCTGATCCTGAGCAGCGCATTGTTCATATCCGCCTATGGAACTGCAGACCTTCGAGCGCTTGTCCAGGCTGTGAAACCAGAGCTTTCCCTCACGCAGCATCTTGCCATCGCCTTTCTTGTCGCTGCCGCAGTTTTGAAAACTGCAACTTTCCCGCTCCACGGTTGGCTGACGGAGGTCATGGAAGCACCCACTCCGGTTTCCGCACTTCTCCATGCAGGTATCATCAATGCCGGCGGATTCTTGTTGATCCGGACTGCCGAACTTGTTCAGGCCAGCCCAGGCTCCATGGGTGTGCTCGTTGCCATTGGCGGTTTGACGGCCCTGTTCGGTGCAGTGGTCATGCTGACCCAAAGCGCCATCAAAACGGCTCTTGCTTGGTCGACGATTTCGCAAATGGGCTTCATGCTGCTTCAGTGCGGTCTGGGCTTGTGGCCGCTCGCACTCCTGCATATCGTTGCTCATTCGCTATACAAGGCACATGCATTCCTGTCATCAGGCGGGGCAATTGCCGCAGTTGCCGGAGTACGCAAGCCTGGCCCGATTGCCGTACCGAGTTTGGCAAATGTCGCAAAATCGTTTGCGATAGCTCTGGTTCTTTATGGCGCGCTTTCCCTGGTCTTTGCTTTGATTGCCGGTCCCAAGTCACCGCAAGTATTGGCTATTGGAGCAATCTTGATCTTCGGTGTCTCCTACCTCGTGGCCCAGGGCCTCGCAGACGAGGCGCCCTCGGAACTGACCTATCGGACATCTGTTCTGGCCACCGTTGTTGCGTTTGCCTATTTCGTCTTTCAGCAGACCTCCTACATGGTCTGGGGCTCTTCTTTGCCGGCAGCACCGGATCCCGGGACGCTGGAATGGGCACTGATCACGTTGGCAGTCCTGTCGTTCGGTCTCGTAGCCTTCGCACAGGCGCTCTTTCCACTCTGGACATATCATCCTTCAACGGCCGGCCTGCGCGTCCATGTGGCAAACGGTCTTTATCTCAACGCCCTCCTTGATCGCTTCGTTGGCGGTTATCAGGTCACAAAGTTCAAGTAAGCCGGGGAAAAGACACATGTTCATCAAACACGCTCAATTCACGTCCGCCCGGAAGTCAGGCATCTTACAGGCTGGCGAGACTGCCATCCGTGCCATCCCCCCCGCTTTCCCGCTTGACGCCACGGTTGCGGTCAATCCTTTTCTCGGTCAGGTGAATGAAGACCTTGCAGGTGCGTCGGCACGCCTTGCCCGTGTTGCCGGTGTCAACCTAACGCAGCCTAGAAAGGCTCATTTTGACGATATCCAAACCGGACGCATCGGAGACGAAGATCTGACCGCGGCTCTGGACGCGAGCTCCTCGCCCTTGAAACCTGGCAACCTCGAAACTTTGAAAGACCGTGCCTCACAGCCCGCGCGGGAGCCCAAGACTGCAAGCACAATCGCAGAACTTGCTGCAACCGCATCTGGAATCGACTGGCCATCCGTCATCTCAAGAACATTCGGGCTTTGGGCTTCAGGTCACTTTGACAGGGGACAGGCACTGTGGACACCAGCACCTGACGAGGGAGCCTTTATGGCCTGGCGCGCTTGGGCCAGCCGGGACCTTACCCCCGAAATTGCAGGTCTTAGCGGATTTTGCTCGCATGTTTCGGCAGCCCCTGACACCGCCGAACAAGCTGTCCTGAAAACGACGGACACTCTTGGACTCAGCATCGCCGCTGCAGAAACGGCATTTCATCGCCTCCTGATTGACCTTGGCGGCTGGGCACAACACGCCCGCTGGCTGCTCTGGCAAGCTGAATTAAATGGCGGAACGGACGCAACCCTTGCCGATATTTTGGCCATTCGGCTGATCTGGGAGGAAGCTCTGCTCACCCGTTTCCCCGAGATCAACGACCAATGGAAGGAGGAAATCTCAGCGCACGAGGCACCGCTTTCAGCGTCTGGTGATCAGGTGGTCGATGCCATCCTGCAAGAAGCAGCCGAGCGTGCTTACCAGCGCGAAATCGTATCCAAGCTTGGAACCTCCAACGCTGGGCTCAAACGACCGGCGGTACAAGCCGCCTTTTGTATCGATGTTCGCTCCGAGGTGTTCCGGCGCGCTCTTGAGAGCCAGAGTGCAGGCATAGAGACCATCGGATTTGCCGGCTTCTTCGGCCTGCCACTTGCGCACACAGACCATGGATCGGATGTCGTTGAAAACCACTTGCCGGTCCTGCTGAAACCCGCGCTGACGTCTACCAGTCAAGGTGACAAAAAAGCTGAACACAAAGAACGGGTCGGGCGCCGTGTGCTTCGGGCCTTTGATCGGTTTCGCCAGGCTGCGGTTTCCTCGTTTGCGTTTGTTGAGGCTGCCGGTCCGCTATATGGGCTCAAACTGGTCGGGAACGCTATTGGTATGTCCGGCAAAAAGTCTGGGCGGTCGCCAGTGCCCCACATTGATCCGGATCTGGGGGCAGAAACAAAGGTTGAAATTGCGGCATCCGTTTTGAAGGCCATGAGCCTGACAAAGGGTCTTGCACCGACGGTCCTTCTCGTTGGCCACGGAGCGCAAATGACCAACAATCCCCACAAGAGTGCCTATCACTGTGGCGCATGCGGCGGGTATTCAGGAGAAGTTTCCGCCCGGTTGCTGGCATCATTGCTCAATGATCCAGAAACCCGCAAGGGACTTCCCGCAAAAGGCATCGAAGTGCCTTCAGACACCCGCTTCATTGCAGGTCTCCATAACACGACAACGGACAACGTAACCCTTTATCTGGAGGATTGCGGACGAAGCGGAACAGAAGTTCGTTCCCTTGAAAAGTGGTTAGAGCAAGCAGGCGCAGAGGCGCGCACCGAACGTGCTCTGCGGCTGCCGGGAGCCAAAGCCGCCACTATTGCATCCAGGGCCATGGATTGGTCGCAGATCCGGCCCGAATGGGGTCTTGCTGGATGCGCCGCTTTTGTAGCGGCCCCGCGGTATGTCACTGCAACTGCCGATCTGGAAGGCCGCGCCTTCCTTCACAGCTACGATTGGCAAACGGACGAAGACTTCAAGACCCTGGAACTGATCCTGACGGCACCGATGGTCGTGGCAAGTTGGATCAGCCTGCAATATTACGGGTCTTCGGTTGCCCCCAAAGTCTTCGGGGGTGGCAACAAGCTGATCCACAACGCGGTTGGCGGTATTGGCGTCGTCGAAGGAAATGGCGGCAACTTGAGGCCTGGCCTGCCTTGGCAAACCCTCCATGACGGCAAGGCACTGGTTCACAAACCCTTGCGGTTGTCCGTACTGATCGAAGCACCACAGGAAGCAATATCGACCATCCTTCAGGCGCATCCGGAAGTCGAAACCCTTTTCGACAATGGTTGGCTGCATCTCTTTGCAATGAAAGAGGGCTCGGTTGTAAGTCGCTATCGGCCCGGTGGCGCCTGGTCAGGCGAGGAACATCTGAAAAGGGCCGCCTGAGCCTTCAGTGTTACCGTGGATTGAATAATCAGCGCCGGTGGCGGTGTATTCGCCATCACCGGTTGGCGCGTTGTTGCAACGCTCAGAACGCAACCCGGTCTCCGCCCTTCAGATCGAGGATTTCCCTTGCTTCTTCAGGTGTTGCCACGTCGCACCCCAGCTCTTCGACAATGCGGCGGATCTTGGCGACCTGTTCCGCATTCGATCGCGCCAGTTCGCCCCGCGCTATAAATAGGCTGTCTTCAAGCCCGACACGCACGTTCCCACCCATCTGGCTGGCAGTGGTGGCCATGGGGATCTGGGCGTTGCCGGCTGCCAGGATCGACCAGCGATAGTCATCTCCAAACAGCTTGTCGGCAGTCTTTTTCATGAACACGAGATTGTCGATGTCCGCTCCTATCCCCCCCAGAATGCCCATGACAAACTGAATGAAGATCGGTGCCTTGAACAATCCGGTATCCATGCAAAATTTCAGATTGTAGAGGTGACCGACATCATAGCACTCATGCTCGAATTTGATGTTATGAGGGGCAAGTGTCTCGGCCGCTTCGCGGATATCCTTGAAGGTATTTCGAAAGATATTGCCGTCGGAATTGGCGACATAGTCGCGCTCCCAGTCAAACTTCCAATTGTCGTATCGTTTGGCAAGCGGATGGAACGAAAAGTTCATGCTTCCCATATTCATCGAACACATTTCAGCACTGAAAGTTGCCGCCGGCCTGATCCGGTCCTGAATGGACAGTGTTAGGGATCCGCCCGTTGAAATATTGATGACGGCATCGGTTGCCTGCTTGATGCGCGGCAGGAACGGTGCAAAGTCGGCTGGATCGACTGATGGAGCGCCCGTTTCGTTGTTGCGCGCATGAAGATGCAATATGGATGCCCCTGCTTCTGCCGCTTCAATCGCCTGCTCGGCAATAGCATCATAGGTATAGGGCAGAGCGTCAGACATCGTGGGCGTGTGGATGGCACCGGTCACCGCGCATGTGATGATGGTTTTGTTGCGTTTGCCGGCCAAGACCGCCTCCTCATTTTTCCGATTTGTTTTTCACGACCCGGCGCGACAGCGGGAAAAGCTCCAGCCCCGTGCGTTCCTTCAGAGTCCCCCACAGGCCTTTGGGGGCTTTCAGCATGACCACAATGGCCACAACACCAAGAATGAGAAGGTAAGTCGTACCCAGATCCGAGAGTGTTTCCCGCAGCAGGAAGAACACGATTACACCGATGATTGGCCCTTCCAGCGTTCCAATGCCACCAATGACGACGATGAAAATGACAAAGGCTGTCCAGTCATTGACATTAAAGGCCGCATCCGGGGAAATCCGGAGTTTTTGCAGGAAGATCAAGGCACCGGTCATCGCCGTCAGACCCGCTGCAATAATGTAGACGATGAATTTGTGCCGCCAGATATCGATGCCAAAGCTCTCCGACGCCACCTCGCTGTCGCGTATCGCGGTCAACGCCAGACCATTGCGGGACCGCAGCAGCAAATAGATCACCACGAGCACCAGAACGGCCATTCCAAGCGCCAGCCAGTAAGTCGTTGCTTCACGCATTGAACGGTTAGAGGCCATGCCACGCACAATGGCCACGGGCAGGCTTGTGCCGGACCCACCACCGAGTGCGGAAACTTGCGCAAATGACAGACGGAACACTTCAGCGATCACCCAGGTTCCAATCGCGAAATAGGCACCCCGCAGTCTGAAGATAAGCAAGGCCACGGGCACGGCGACAAGGGCTCCGAGCAGCCCGGCCAGGGGTATGGCAACAATCGGCGAGACACCGGCAAAGATCGCAAGCGCGAAGAGCATGTATCCGCCGAAGCCGACGAAAGCCTGCTGACCGACCGAGACCAGGCCCGCATATCCGGCGAGCAGGTTCCAAAGACATGCAAGAGAGAGATAGAGAAACATCTCGCTCAACAACCTCATGTCGGCCCGGCCTGCCCACCAGGGCGCTGCTATCAAACCTGCAACGATCAGAATACCGACCACCGCTGCAGTCCGGGTCACCGTCGAAGATCGGGAAATCGAATAAGTTGTCGTAGTCATCAGTCGATCCTCGGAAACAGTCCGCGGGGCCTGACGGCAAGCACGAAAAGAAAGGCGATGTGGCCGGCAAGAAGCTGCCACCCCGGATTGATCTGTGCACCGATGTTCTGGCTGACGCCCAGGATGATGCCGCCGATCAAGGTGCCCCAGAGGTTGCCGAGGCCACCGATAATGACGGCTTCAAATCCAAAGATGAGGCGTCCAGGACCGATAGACGGATCGAAACTGGTTCGAATGCCGAGAAAAACTCCGGCAATGGCGACCACCGCCAGGGATAGGGCCATCGCAAGCCCGAAGACATGTGCCTTGTTCAGACCCATGAGTTCAGCAATGTCCTGTTTGTCGGAAACGGCCCGGAACGCCCTGCCAAGCGCAGAGCGGTAAAACACCCATTGCAAACCGGCAATCACCGCAACGGCCACCAGGAACATGACGAGTGGCAAGACGCCGATGTTGAGATCTCCAGGCAATGCAATGCTTGCCGTCTCGATCGGACCTGCGCTCATCTTTTGAGGGTCGGCGCTATAGATTTCCAAAAGCCCGTTCTGGATGATAACGGAAAGCCCGAAGGTCACCAGCAAGGGGGGCAGTATGTCATCTCCAAGCGTTTGATTGAGAACGCCGCGCTGCAGCACATATCCCAACCCAGCCATGGCCGGAACCACCAGGAACAGTGCCAGCAAAGGTGAAATCCCGAGAACAGAAGTCACTGAAAGCCCCAAAAAAGCCGCCAGAACGATGAAGTCACCATGCGCAATATTCACCAGGCGCATCACACCGAAAATGAGCGAGAGACCGGCGGCGAAAAGCGCATAAAGCCCTCCGAGCAAGATCCCTTGAATGATGGCGTTGATCCAGTCCATCTCAAACTCCGAAATAAGCGGCGCTGATATCGTCGCGGTTCAGCGTCT
Source organism: uncultured Roseibium sp. (assembly GCF_947499295.1). GTDB lineage: Bacteria > Pseudomonadota > Alphaproteobacteria > Rhizobiales > Stappiaceae > Roseibium. Next base: position 80,868 of record NZ_CANMNP010000013.1, on the reverse strand, counting down.
CCGGACGCCCTTCCAGGGAAATCCGGCCTTCCTGAAGGCAATAGACCCGGCTCGAAACACTCAGGGCTTTGGCAACGTCCTGCTCCACGATGATGGCACTCATGCCCTCGCCGATGATGTCCGGCAGTGCCTGGTAGATCGACTTGATGATGATGGGTGCGAGCCCAAGGCTGATTTCGTCGAAAAGCAGTATTTGCGGGTTCGACATCAACGCACGTCCAATGGCGACCATCTGTTGCTGACCACCTGAGAGTGCCGTTGAAGGAACGTTCCTCCGCTCCTTCAGGATCGGGAACAACTCAAAAACCTTCTCGAGCGACCAGGGACCCTTCCGACCCAATTGCCCGCCAATGATGAGGTTCTCTTCAACCGAAAGCGATTGAAAAAGCTGACGCCCTTCCGGGACCATGGCAATGCCTGCCGCGGCCACCTGATCGGCACGCCGCGCACCGATTGCCGCACCATTCCAGAACACCATGTCGGGTTTGTTTTTGATCAGCCCGGTGATGGAGCGCATCAGTGTCGTTTTGCCTGCACCGTTGGCACCGATGATGGCTATAACTTCCCCGGGGAACACATCAATCGAAATTCCGAAGAGCGCTTGGAAATCGCCGTAATAGGCTTCAAGAGCCTGTGTGGACAACAATGCATCAGCCATCGGCATCCACTCCCATGTAAATTTCCTGAACCTCTTGGCTCGCCATGGTTTCCTTCGGATCGCCGTCAGCGATCTTCCTGCCGAAATCGATGACGATCAGTCGGTCGACCACCGAGAGAAGCGCATGAACGATGTGTTCGATCCAGATGATCGACAGACCGGTCTTGCGGATCGTGTTGATTGTCGTGACAAGATCGTGGCACTCCTTTTCCGTCAGGCCGCCGGCAATCTCGTCCAGAAGCAAAACCTGTGGCCGGGCGCACAAGGCGCGCGCCAATTCCAGCCGCTTGCGGCCAAGAAGTGTCAGCTTGCCTGCCGGATCGTTGGCACGGTCGATCAGGCCGGTCAGCTCCAGCACCTCAAGGCAATGCGCATTGGCCGCAGCAAGTGTATTCTGTGTTCCGTGCGTGGCAGCGACCAGTGTGTTCTCAAAGACCGTCATCCTGGAAAAGGGCTGCGGGATCTGGAACGAACGCGCGACACCAGCCCGGCAGCGTTTGGCTGCCGAATGCCGGGTCACATCCTGTCCGTTGAGAAAGATCGCTCCTCTGTCGGATCGAACTGTCCCTGTGATCAGATTGAACATTGAGGTTTTGCCAGCGCCATTTGGTCCGATCACACCCAATGCCTCACCGCTCCTAAGTTGATAACTCAGGTCTTCGGCCACGGTGATCGCGCCATATGCTTTGGAAACGGATTGTAGTTCAAGGACCGGTTTCATGCAGACCTTCAGAGCTGGTGTCATAAAATGGCTGACGCGCGGCCTCGCAGCCACGCGCCGTCCAGGCATCACGAAAGCAACTGTAAGGTCCCCGTGGTCGGGATCTCAGGTGCGCTGTGATTGGAGGTGATCACCAGCTCCATTCCATTTGCTCCCTTTTGCCACTGACCGGCAACCAGCGGCGTCTTGGATACATTCTTGACCGGACCAAAGTCCCAGTTCACATGACCAACGACAGTCGCCAGATCGGTTTTGGAGATGGCTTCCAGGATCGCATTCGGATCATCCAGATCGGCACTGCGTCGGATAATGTCTGTCGTAACTTCAAAGAGCGCGTGCTTGAAGCCGATAGGCTGTGTCCACGGCCGGCCGGACGATGCCGTATACCCTTCCGCGAGCTGCTTCGCCGAGACGCCCGTCAGCGAGGAGCTGAAAGGATGGTCCGGTGTCCACCAGATTTCCGATGTCAGCCCATTGCCACGCTCACCCAGGGATTCAATGACAGACGGGAAAAGGAGAGCCTTGCCGATGGTCACCACCTTCGGATTGAAGCCCTGTTGCGCGGACTGCGACCAGAAAGTTCCGAAGTCGGGCGGTATCATATTGCCGGTAATGATGTCACATCCCGCTTCCTTGAAAGCCGAGATCTGGCTTGAGAAATCATCGGTCAGAGGTTGATAGCGGCCAGGGTCCGTCAGCTCAAAACCACTTCCAATCAGGGCAGGTGGAAACCCGTGAATCTCATCGCCCCAGGCATTGCCATCCGCATCATTGGGGAAAAGCCCGCCAACCTTGCGTTCAACACCGCTTTCTTCCCATAGCGCCAGGAAAGCTTTGATGACGTCTTCAAGGCCCCAGAAGAAATGATAGGTGTAGTCAAATCCAGTTGCCGGATCGCCGTTTCTTCCAAAGAAATACGGTTGCCACGGGCAATCCGTTGTGACGCAGGGTACTTCGTTCAGCTCGGCCTGGTCAGATACCGGATTTGTTGTGTCCGGCGTGGAGGCCGCAACAATGATGTCGACTTCATCACCCAGGATCAGCTCCGAGGCCACTTCCGCGGCACGGTTCGGGTTGGATTGGCTGTCCTTGGAAATGATTTCTACCTGGTAGGTCTTGCCGTTGTTCTCAACACCGGCCGCAAGCACCTTGCGAATGCCTTCAAGAACATAGTCATCGGCCTCGGCAAAGCCCGCCAGAGGGCCGGTCCGCGGACTGACGTGGCCGATCTTGACTACCGGATCCGCAGCATAGGCACGCGTGCGCGTCAAGATCGCCGGCGCGGCCAGCCCGGCCGATGCTCCAGCCAGAAATCCACGGCGGGTGATACCTTTTTTCTTCCCAATCAGCGTCATCATCTTTCCTCCCAGATGCGCTCAAGATTTAAGCGACTGTCACGTCAGGATCGTTTCGAGCTTCCTAAGGTGAGTAGCGACACGCGTTCGGACATCCTCCATGTCTTCCTGCGTCCAGCTCATAAATCCTTCACCGCTTTTCATGCCGAGCTTTCCGGTTTCAACCAGATCGCGCAGGTAGGGTGAAGGAGCTGGCCGGTTGTCGAGGTCGGCCAGGACATTTTCATGAATATCGAGTGTCAAATCCGTGCCCACGAGATCGGCATTGGCAAGCGGGCCGAGCACCGATAGGCGGCGCCCGAAGCTGGCATTGACAACCTTGTCGACGGCCTCTGCCGTGCAGACGCCGCTTTCCACCAGATAGATGGCTTCACGCCACATGGCGTGCTGAAGGCGGTTGCCGATGAAACCGGCAACATCCTTTTCAACACGCACTGGCGTTTTGCCAACTGAAGTCAGCAGCTCGATGGTTTTTTGGATTGTTGCTTCATCCGTCCATTGCGTCTTGATAACTTCTACGAGCGGGATCAGATGAGGCGGGTTCCACCAATGTGTGCCGAGAGCACGGCCCTGATGTTTCAGATCCGCCATGATGGTGGTGATCGGTATGACCGAGGTGTTGGACGCCAAAATGGCGTTGGTGGGCGTATGCTGCTCCACGTCTTGAAATAAGGCACGCTTCAGCTCAGGTTTCTCAGGAGCCGCCTCAAACACGAAGTCGGCTTCTCGCACGCATGTGCTCATCTCTTTGCCAGCCGTAATACGGCCTTGAACTTCTGCAATCTCGGCGTCCTTGACCCCCATGGCACCAAGGCTTTTGGAAACGCGTTCAGGCAAGGTGTCGAGACTGGCCTGAAAGGCATCGAAGACGTTGACCTTGTGTCCTGCTCGGGCAAACGTCAGAGCAATACCGTGCCCCATCAGTCCTGCGCCAAGTACGGCTATGATGAAGGATTGAGCCATCGTTCAGCCTGCCGTGTAGCCGCCATCGGCGTAAAGTATGTGACCGGTGTAGAAGTCCGATGCGTGGGACACCAGAAACAACAATGGCCCGATCAAATCTTCCGGTTCACCCAAACGCCCTTTCGGCACACGGGCGATGAAGCCTTTGCGGAAACCCTTGGCCGTATCGTCCTCCTCGAACATCCACGCTGTCAGAGGAGAGCGGAATACGGTCGGAGCTATGGCGTTGACTGTGATGTTCTCTTCGCCGAGTTCGCACCCAAGAGCCTTGGTAATGCCGTCAACGGCAGCCTTTGACGCGCAGTAGGCCGTATATCCGGCCGGATGACCAAGCAGGCCGCGCGCTGATGAAACCAGCACAATCTTTCCGCCAGTAGACTGCTGCTTCATTTTTTTGGTGGCAGCCCGTGTCAGAAGCCAGGACTGGGTCACGTTGGCTTCCATCACCCCGTCAAAATCCTTCGGAGTGAGCGTATCGATCTTCGCAACCTTGTTCATTCCTGAAGCGACAACAAGAATATCCAGCGACCCGAAGCGCTCCACGGCAAGATCGGCAAGACCGTCGCAAACTGTCTCATCAGTCGGGCGCACGGCCTTCGTGACAACATCAGCGCCGAGTTTTTCACACTCGGTGGCCACTTCGCCCAAGGCCTTCTCGTTGCCAGCTGCCAGGACCAATTTGCATCCCGCGCCCGCAAGGGCTCTTGCAGCGACCGCGCCAAAGGCTCCCGAAGCGCCGGTAATCAGCGCAACTCTGCCCGAAACATCAAACAATCCCAGCGGGTTTTTCCAGGCATTACTCATGTCTTTGCCTCCGGTGGATACGGGATCACGACGAGCATGGTGCAAACGAGGTTTGACCGGTTCTCGATCGTGCGCACTTCATTCGGCGCGATGGTGCAGCTGTCGTATTTTCGCAAAACAGTCTCAGCTCCTTCGGTCATCACAGTCATCTCACCATCCAGGACGACGTAGACCTTCTCAAAGGGCGTTGAATCGGGCCCTGCGCCTCCGCCAGGCAGGAATTGACTAAGTCCGACCCACTGGTTTTCCGGACCACCTTCTTCGAACCCTTGCAGCCGCAAACCGACCACATCCCGATGGTTTGGCGCCTCGTACGGGGCAGCGTCTTCAAAGCGTTTCACATGCATTGTTGCCCTCCCGAACCTTGTGCATGAAGGCCGCCCACAACAGGCAACCCGTGATGCTGGATCAGAAGCTTTCGCCTGCCTCGATACGGTACTGCTGACCACGGTCGATCATCGCCACAAGCCGGATGATGCACCCATCGCCCCGGTCCCAGTTCCATGGGAAAAATGCAAACGTGCAGCGTTTTCCAGTGACTGCATCCAGATCGCCGCCAACATTTTCAATGCCAAGAATACCGTTGCTGAAAAGCTTGTTGTGAACCGGTTCCCACTCGGGAAAATCGTCTTTCCAGTCGCGGCCGCCGGACCACTCAAGATACTCCTGCTCCAGATGCGGTAGGATCGGGCCATTGCGCTGCGGACCGATGGCCGTTGCAAGCGGATGATCATTTGCCTGGGTATCGTGTCCCACGACCTTGATGCCCTTCTCCACGATCCAGTCGGCGGCGGAAGGAACGAGGCCGGGACAATAAGCAAAATAGTCGCCATCCTCATATTGCTTGTGCCAGCCCGTATTGATGACCAGAACATCGTTCTTGCGGATTGCGTGGCCGCAGGCCTTCTCCAGATCGTCGCCTGTAATCGGTTCCCACCTCTTCTTTGGCACCGAGACAACCAGCCCGGACCCGAAAAAATGAGGCAAAGGCACTTCGTCGATGAACGGTGTTCCGGGAACGACATGAGCCGGAGCATCGATGTGGGTCGTTACATGCATCGTGGTGGTGATTGTCTGGGACAGCACACCGGACTTGGCCATGTAGTGCTTCCGTTCAATCTGGACATCTTTGAAATACGGCCAGTTCGGGCACTGAAACCCATAGCGGTGCGACAGGTTATAGAACTCGACGCCCATATCGTTGTTCAGGTTTTCCTGAAACTCGATCCCGCGAATCATCACTGACATTTTTGATCCTCCCGAAGGTCAGTGCCAATCTGTATTGCTTTACGGTACGAGTGTATCATAATGCGGTCAAGTGTTTTCTCGACATGATGGGCGAATTTGCTATATGCAGACGGTATCACGCTGCTTTAGCATGTGATTCCAGACCGGAGCTGGACCAGAAGAACGGCGGAAAGAGTTATGATCACCGAAAGGAAAGCGCAATCAAATCAAGGCGTTCAAGTTATTTCACGAGCAGCCGAGATTTTGCGTATTCTAAAAAAAGACAACTCCGGACTGAGTCTTGGCGGCATCGCTGAACGCGTACACCTGCCCCGTTCTACGGTACAGCGCATCGTGAATGCGCTCATTGCTGAACGTCTTGTCATGGCAAGTTCTGCCGAGGGTGGCCTAAGGCTCGGACCGGAAATCCAGTCACTTGCGGCCGCTGGCCGGATCAACATGGCCGAGCTCATTCGGCCTGTTTTGGTCGACCTCTCTTCGAAGACAGAAGAGACCGTTGACTTGGCTGCCTTCAGGGAAGACCACATGGTCTTCGTCGATCAGGTGATCGGCTCCCACCGCCTTAGAACTGTCTCCGCCGTTGGTGAAGTCTTTCCCATGACAACAACAGCCAACGGCAAGGCCGCCCTCTCTCTGTTCGAGGACGATGCGCTCGTTTCAATCGCAGCGCCGGAATTGAAAGCGACCGAGGACGACCCCAAACCATTGTCAGAGTTCATGCGGGAAATCGAAGATATCCGGCAAACCGGCATCGGTTGGGATCTGAATGAGCACACGGACGGCATTTCAGCCGCCGGTTTCGCCTTCAGAGATCCGATGGGTCAGATCTATGCGGTATCGATACCTGTTCCCTCCCACAGGTTCACGCGCCTCAAAAGCACCCTCGCGGAACTCCTTCTCCAGGCAAGAAAATCAATCCTGCAGCTTCTCTGAGCGCGGCAGCTTGACGATGATCCCGGCAGTACCCTGAAACCCGTGAACCGTTTGCTCAGGTCTGGTCGTCGATTGGGTTCGGCCCGGTATAAGACCAGCGATAGTCCGGCGGTGTCGGCCCCTTGTTCCGGCCACCCTGGTTCATTTGCTCCCAGGCATGCGCAATCACGCCGACCGACCTCGACAGGCAAAAAAGCCCCCGAGCGAGTTGCCCGGCGAAACCGAGCTCTGCATACACAACAGCGGTCGCCCCATCGATATTCATGGGTACCGGCTTGCCTTTTCTGGTGTTCAGGATCTTCTGGATTTCCCGCCCGATGTCTGCAAACCGACCGCTCACGACACCTTCGGCGGCGGCCGTGTCCACAAGACCAAGCAGGCGTGGTGCCCGTGGGTCTTCTGGCTTGTGAAACCTGTGACCAAAACCCGGCACGAAAGCTGTCCGCTCTGCCTGCCAACGGTCAATCATCTTCGTTGCGACCTCATTCAGGCCAAGGCCATCATCCCTGGCTGCATCAATCCAGCCAAAAAGTTCCACAGCCTGTTCACCCGCACCTCCATGGACGTCGTCAAGCATATTGACTGCAGATGCCATTGCGCCGTTGAGACCAAGCCCACAGGTAACCGCCATGCGTGCAGCGGCTATCGACGGCGCTTGCGGACCATGATCAACCGCCGCCACAAGGGCGCACTCCAAAAGCTTTGCCTGTTCGGGGGTCGGCAAATCGCCTCTGGTCATCAGCCAGATCATCTGCGGAAATGTCACGTTGCCGATCAGCTCTTCGATCGGTCGCCCACGAAGCCGGATCTGGCCGGGCGCCATGTCTATGATTTCTGTTGCCCACCAGTCGGATACATCTTTGCCCCCGTTGCTCATAATGCACCATCGCTTTGAAGGTCTTCCAGCTCTTGGCTGCTAAGACCAAGCCCGCCCCAGATTTCATGATTGTGCTCACCAAGAAGCGGTGGCGGTGTAGACACCTTGGGTGCATCGCCATCCAGCTTGATCCCGGTCGTCGTCACGGCGATATCCCGATCGACACCAGGCACTTGTTGGAAGGTATGCAGGAAGCCCCGATCGGCGATTTGCGGCATTTGCAACACTTCTGGCACAGTCAGGACAGCTCCGGACGGCACACCGATGCGATTGAGTTCCTTTGCCCAATCGCGCGCTGGGCGCGTTTTTAGAACCGTCTCAAGCTCGGCCTTGAGCGCCAGACGGTTTTTCTTCCTGTCCTCGCGTGTTGCGTATTCGGGGCGCGCGCGCAGTGCGCTCAAGCCCAGGTGATCTGTGAGCAAGACCCACTGTTCGTCCTTGTTAGCTGCGATATTGAGAAGCCCGCTACCTGCCTGAAAGGCTCCAGACGGTGCAGATGTGACATTCTCATTGCCGTTCGCTGCGGGTTCAACACCGGCATTCAGGTAATTGGAAACCACCCAGCCCATGGTCGCAAGCACCGATTCAAGCATGGAGACATCGATGAAGCTGCCCCTCGGCGAAGCATTTAACGCTGAAGCGACCGCAAATGCTGCGGTAATACCTCCGACAGTGTCTGCGACCGGGTATCCGACGCGCAACGGCGCGCTTTCGCCGTCACCGGTGATCGACATGACGCCGGATGCTCCCTGAATGATCTGGTCATACGCCGGACGATGGACCCAGGGTCCGTCCTGTCCGAATCCGGAAATCGCGCAATAGATCAGTTCAGGCTGTTCTTTCTTGAGTGCTTCGTAACCGACCTGCAAACGGTCCATTACTCCTGGTCGGAAGTTTTCCACCAGCACGTCTGCGGACCTGACAAGCTTGATGAAAAGCGCCCTTCCCTTCGGGTGTTTCAGATTGACGGTGACAGATTTCTTACCCGCATTCTGCGCGAGAAAAGAAACGCCCATACCTTTCTCGTTCAGGTCGGGATCAGCGCCAAGCTTGCGCGCCAGGTCACCGCGGCCCGCGGCCTCGACCTTGATCACTTCCGCCCCAAGATGCGCCAGGTGGTGGCAGCAAAATGGACCGGCCAGAACATTGGTCAGGTCGAGGACCCGAATCCCTTCAAGAGGTTTCGACACCTGATGTGTCCCTTCGTGCTGCCGTCATCAATCGCCGTCAGCGACACCCTCTGCACGCAGGCGAGCACGGCGTGCTCTGTAGCCGGGCAGAACAACCAGAACAACGGCAAGGATCAGCAAACCGAGCGTCATCGGCCGTTCCCAGATGAATCCGACACCGTCGTAAAGCTGCATGGCGCGGGAGAAGTTGTTCTCAAGCAAAGGCCCGAGAATGAACCCGATCAGCAACGGCGCGAGTGGATAGTCTGCAAAGCGGAACAGCGTTGCGCAAATCCCGAAGCCGACGAGGAGAAGAAGCTCCGTGGCGTTGTTCTGGCCGATATAGGCGCCCATCAACGTAAAGAACAGGATGAACGGGATCAGATAGTTGCGTGGAACCGCCAGTACCTTCGCGATATAGGGGATCAGTGGCAGATTGAGGATCAGCAGCACAAGGTTGCCGAGATACATGGAGATGATGACGGCCCAGAAAATCTGAGGCTCATCGACCATCAGGCGCGGGCCGGGACTGACATTCAACGCAATCAGCGCACCCAGGAGGATCGCTGTCGTACCCGAGCCAGGGATACCAAGTGTCAGAAGCGGAACAAATGAACCGGTGCAGGCGGCATTGTTGGCGCTTTCCGGCGCGGCAATGCCTTTCACTGAGCCTTTGCCGAACTCTTCCTGCTCTTCCTTGTTCGCGATATTGCGTTCGACCGCATACCCGAGGAAAGAGGCAATCGTCGCTCCCGCACCCGGCAGAACACCGATAAAGAAACCCTGAAGCGACTGCCGGCCGATCACCGGCGTGATTTTGCGCGCTTCGTCCTTGGTAATCCGCAAGTTCTTGATCTTGCCACCATCGCTGCCGTCGCCGGTTTTTGAGCGCGCAGGGTCAAGCACAAGGAAGATGGCTTCAGGGAGCGCGAACATGGCCATGGCGAGTGTGATGAAGCCAAAGCCGGACTGGAGATCCATGACCCCCATGGTGAAGCGCGGCATGTTGAAAAGAACGCCTTCGCCAACGGTCGCCATCATCAGTCCAAGGAACGTCATCAGCAGCGCCTTGCCGACCTGTCCGGTGCCGGCAAATGCGGCAATCGCCGACAACCCGACAACCATCAGTGCGAAATACTCGGACGAATGGAACAACAGCGCAACGGAGGCCAGCGCCGGCGCAAAGACCATCAGCAGGACCGCACCGATGGTGCCCCCCGCAAACGATGAGATCGCGGCAACCGTCAAAGCCTTTCCAGCCTGTCCCTTACGCGCTAACGGATAGCCGTCGAAGGAGGTCGCAACAGTTGAAGCAACGCCTGGAGCATTGATCAGAATAGAAGAGGTTGAGCCGCCAAAAACTGCACCATAGTAAACACCAGCAAGCAGGATCAGTGCGGCTGACGGATCACCGATTGTGATCGCGACCGGGATCATAATGGCAATGATCGACATCGGACCAAGCCCGGGCAGCATGCCGATAAAGGTACCGATCAGACAGCCGCCAACGACCATCATGATGTTTGTGAAAGTGAAGGCCGTTGCAAGGCCTGTCAGAAGTCCTTCAAGCATCTCAGCCTCCAATCAGAAAAGACGGGAATGGACTTAAGAAGATGCCTAGCACCACGTCCACAAGGTACCAGACCGTGCCAGCGGCAATGGCCGCGACCACGATCATCATGACATAGCGGCGCTCACCGAGAATGTAGCTGCCAACCGTGAGAAAGAGAAAGGTGGAGGTAAGGAACCCAAGCGGCCGCAGCAGCAGCGCATAGGCAACCATCAGGCCCAGCAGCAGAACAGCCTGACCGACCTTATATTCATGAAGACGCGACAGATTGATATCGGCAGCGTCTTTCTTGTCAGGGGATTTTTCAAGACCGAGCAGAATACTCAGCGAAAGAAGAATTCCGCCAATGGCCAAGACTTTGGGAAAGCTTGATGGCCAGATTGGGCTGCGTTGCATGATCGGCGGCAAAAGCGCGTCCATGGTGAAGTAAGCTGCATAGCCATAGGCTAGGCAGATCAACAAGATGACTAGTGCCAGCCAGCGATCAAGCGCCATCGTTCCCCCCGTTTTTTTGGATTAGGCGACACGCCCGGGGAGTCCCGGACGTGTCTTGCGTATCAGCTTTGCTGAACGATGATCAGAGGAAGCCGAGCTTCTTCATCAGATCGCCGATGGACTTTTCCTGCTCTTCAAGGAAGGAACGGAAGTCGTCACCAGGATTGTGGATATTCACCCAACCGTTGCGAGCACGAACTTCTTCCCACTCATCGGTTTCGTACATTTTGGCAATTGCGCCCTGGTAAGCGGCCAGCTTGTCTGCCGGAAGACCAGGTGCAGCAAAGAAACCGCGCCAGTTGACGAAAGTGGTGTCGTTGCCTTGCTCGACCATGGTCGGTGCATCTGCATAGGCCTCAACACGCTCAGGCGCCGTCACACCAATGATGCGCACTTCACCCGCCTTGGCCAGTTCAACGGCTTCAGAGAAGCCCGTGGAAACGGCCTGGACTTCACCGGAAAGCAGACCAGCCATGGTCTTGCCGCCACCGTCATAAGGCACGTATTTCATGGCAACCGGGTCAGCGCCCGCTGCCTGGAACACCATTGCAGCGACCAGATGGTCCATACCACCCGGCACGGAACCGCCACCGATCGCGGTCCCGGCAGGATCCGCGTTGAAAGCCTCGATCAGGCCGTTGACATCCTTGATTTCGCCGTCGGCAGGCACCACGAGTGCTGCATAGTCGCCGATTGTACCGGCAACCAGGGTCAGATCACGGAAGTTCTGCGGAAACACACCCGTCAACGAACGGATCACGATCGGCGTGGAGTTGACCATGAGCGTGCCATGGTTGCTGTCGGCGTTTTCGATCAGGAAACCGATCGCTTTGCCACCGCCGCCGCCGGACATATTCTCATAAGAAGCTGTGCCAACAAGGCCGGCCTTTGTCAGGGCTTCACCCGTACCGCGCGCAGTTCCATCCCAGCCACCGCCGGCACCGCCGGGGATGAGAAAGTGAATGCTGTCGACAGCAGGTTCTGCAAAGGACGGAGTTGCAAATGAGAAAGAGACCGCAGCAGCAGCCAGAACGACCCGTCGGGTCATTTTCAAAAGTGTCATATTATCCTCCCAGACACGCTGGGGCTTAACGAGCCCCTTGCAAACAACAAAAGTATTGGGAAAGCTGACAGGAACCTGTCACGCTAACAAAAAACAACGACAAACGGCTGAATTGGCATGCGCTTCCTACTGATCGAGGACAATGAGAAACTGGCAAAAGCCATCGTCGAGCGCATGAGCCTTGACGGTCATGTCGTTGATCATGCACCCGATCTGGAAACGGCCGCTGTCTGTTTGGCCAGCACCGGCTATGAGCTCATACTGCTTGATATCATGTTGCCCGACGGGGATGGGCGCACCTTCCTGGAAAGACACCGCACAGGCGACAACGATACGCCGGTCATTGTTTTGACAGCACGTTCCGAAGTGTCGGACCGCGTCCGGATGCTCGACCTTGGTGCGGACGACTACATCACCAAACCATTCGACTTTTCCGAACTCGAAGCCCGCTGCAGAGCAGTGCTTCGGCGACGACAGGGCGCATCGCGAAATCAGAAAACCTTCCAGGATGTTGTGTTCGATCCTCTAGCGGGAACCGTTGCGGTTGCCGGAAACGTCTCGGACCTCAGGAACCGGGAACTGCGGTTGCTCGAGGTCTTTTTTTCAGCTCCTGACATGATCTTTTCAAAGTCGCACCTTGTCGATCGCTTGTTCTCCTATGACGAAGACGTTTCGGAAAATGCCATCGAGGTCTACGTGGGGCGTGTCCGGAAAAAGCTTCAGGGAGGGCGCGTCAAGATTGAAACAGTGCGAGGCGTTGGCTACAGGATGACGGCCTCATGACAGCCGTCCGCACACGAGGCTCGCTCAGACGGCGACTTCTCCTTCAATTGCTGCTTGTTGCGGCCATACTGTCGGTGGCACTCTATTTCACGGTACGTGCGCTCGCTCAGCAGGCGGCTGAAACCACCCAGGACAACATCCTGATTGCCTCGGCAACCGCGATATCTGAGGCTGTGCGCGCCGAGCGTGGCCAGATCCTTGTCGACGTGCCCTATTCAGCCTTGTCGATGCTTGGGTCAATAGCCGAAGAACGGGTGTTCTACCGCATAACTGCAGACGATCTGACCGTCACAGGATACGATGACCTGCCAGTGCCGTCTGCCACTATTGACGCTGGCAATCCGGTTTTTGCGACGGCCATCTACCGCGGTGACGAAGTACGCATCGCAGCCCTTCCAAGACGGTTGACCGTGGCCGATGAAACAGTGATTTTGACTGTCCTTGTCGCTCAGACACGTCTGGGACTTGCCGCCGTTTCTCTGCAGATCTCAATTGCTGCGGCAGCTGCCGGCATTGGATTTTTCGTACTCTCCGGAGCGCTCAGCTGGTTTGCGACCAACAACGCCATGCGGCCATTGAACAGGCTTGCCCAGTCAGTCGCGCGCCGTGGTCCGCAGGACTTGAGCCCGGTCGAAACGTCGGCCCCGACCGAGCTGGTTCCCTTGCTGCAGTCTCTCAATACATTCATGGGTCGGCTCAGTGCTTCACTTGCAAGAACCGAAGATTTTATCGCCGAAGCCGCGCATCACGTGCGCACGCCGCTCGCAACTGTCAGAACCCAGTCTGAGATCGCCATGCGCAGCGTGCGAAAACCAGAGAACAAACAGATCCTGCGAGAAGTCATTCGTGCTGCGGACGAGAGTTCGCGCTCCGCTGGTCAGCTGCTCGACCACGCCATGGTCGCGCTCCGCTCAGACAATCTTGAAAAGGAACGCCTCCATGTGAGGGAGCTCGCTCAGGATGTGATCAGGTCGATCAGCCCGACTGCAGACTTGAAGGATATTAGGATCACCTGCTCCGGCTCGGACACGATCGGGTCGGTGGAAGGCGATCCCATCCTGCTGCAGAACGCGTTGCGAAACCTTCTGGACAATGCCGTCAAGTATTCACCAGAAGACAGCATCATCAAGGTGGAAATCCTGCAATCTGGATCAACCGTCAGGGTCGATGTCATCGACGAGGGACGCGGTCTCGGTGATGGCGACCGGCAACACCTGACCGAGCGGTTCGGCCGGGGTAACAATGTCCGTGACATTATTGGCTCCGGGCTTGGACTCACCATTGTTGAGGAAGTCATGCGGGCTCACGGCGGCACGCTGAAACTGTCGGACAACCCGGAAAAGAGAGGCACATGCGCGTCCATATCCTTACCGTTGGCCTAATCGCCTGGTGCTGCGCCTTGATCACCACGGCGAGCGCTTTCGTCGCCGAAGAAGAGCGCTTGTTTGAGGTCGAAAATCGTACGGCAACGCTCAACATTCTGTCGACCGGCGATCTCAACATCTTCGCGCCGCTCATCGAGGCCTATCAGGCCCGAAACCCGGGCATAGAGGTCCGCTATGTCACCGCCTCCAGCAGCGAGCTGATGAAGGCACTTTTTGAAGAGAATGCGGAATTCGACATTGCTATGTCATCGGCAATGGACCTGCAGACGAAGCTCGTCAATGACGGTTTCGCCTTGCGTCACGTGTCGGCGGAAACCAGCACCCTACCCGACTGGGCCAAATGGCGGGACCGTCTGTTCGCCTTTACCCAGGAACCTGCGGTGCTGGCCTTTTCCAAATCCTCATTTCAGGGTTTGCCGACGCCGACCAACCGGGATGAACTGATCGCGCTGTTGCGTGAGAACCCGGATCGTTTCAACGGCAAAGTCGGGACTTATGACATCCGGGAAAGCGGTGCAGGCTATCTGTTTGCAACACAAGACTCCCGGCAATCGGAGTCGCTCTGGCGTATGGCCGAGGTGATGGGCAGATTGAATGCACAGCTTTATTGCTGCTCAAGCCAGATGATCCAAGACGTTGCCGATGGACGGCTGGCGCTCGCCTATAACGTGCTTGGCAGCTACGCGGCAGCACATCTGCCAGACAACCCGGATCTGGATGTCCTGCAATTCAACGATTTTACCACCGTCATGCTGCGGACTGTGCTCATTCCCAAGACAACCCAGGACGTGGACCTGTCCGGCCAGTTCATAGACTTCCTGGTATCGGGTTCCAATCGTCAGCTCATCGAGGAACTGACCGGCTTGCCCGCGATCGATCCGGGTGTTTTGCAGCGCGAGGCAGCCTTTCGTCCCATCCGTCTCGGTCCCGGCCTGCTCGTTTATCTGGACCAGCTCAAGCGTCGCACGTTCATCCGCGCCTGGCTGAACGCTATGGTACAGCCATAGGTACGGGCCCTAGTGTTCGTGTCGGGCGTCAAGCAAGGAACGGTTCCTCGGACAGAAGAACAAAACAAACGTGATCCGGGTAACTTTCGCTGAGATCGCAGGCCGGAAAGACTGTCAGAGCCTCGTTCCTTCCTGCGGCTCTTGTAAGTTTGCCGGATAAAGGACGGAACCTTCCATGATGCGCCTTTGGGTCCGATAGGTCCCGGCGGTCACCGCTTCAGGCCCATGATTGCCGGACCTGACGTCCGCCGTTACGATCAAGACACCGGAAGGGGTTCCAATCCTGAGGTCCTTCCCGCCGATGCGCGCAATATCCTGAACCAGGGACCCCGGAACCTGCGCAGCAACTGCGGTACACATGCCTCCGGTGAGTGTAATCGCTCGATGAAAATTGCCCATCGACACCAGTCTCACATTGATATCATGCGTTTCCGGCCCGTGCGTCGCTCCATCAAGCGAAGTGAATTGGCAAGGGCCACCCACAATAGCGACCTTCGGGGTTGAGCGTTTGACCTTGTCTGCGGTCACTGCCATGCCCATTGCGATGGCGCCTGCTGAGCGCACGTCTTCAAGCTTTGCCATCAGCTTTGTATCCGCATCGAGCTGTGCGGGCAGATCCGCCGCTGACGCTCCCAGGTCGGACGCGCGCGCATAGACAACCGCATTGGCAGCATCGATCAACGAAATCGCAATCGTGCCGATACCAGCCACGTTGATTTCATCCAGCGCTTTCCCGCTTGGAAGCAGTTTTCCCGTTGCGGCCCCTCCAGGGGTCAGAAAGTCGAGCACGACCGGAGCGCCCGTTCCCGACACACCCGGGATCGCAACATCGCCCTCTTCAACCGCTTTTCCTTCCCGGACCGGAAACCTTGAATGATAAAGCCGGTCGGTATTGGTGTCATAGATCCTGACGAGAGCTTCAGATTGGCCAGGCACAAGCTGAACCAAGCCTTCGTCAACAGCGAATGGACCGACGCACGAGGCCATGTTCCCGCAGGCCGAGCCGTAATCTGCCAAAGGTTCGTCGACGGCGATCTGAACGAACGTGTAGTCGACATCGGCGTCATCGCGATCCGATGGCCCAATGATCACAGCCTTGGAAAGCGAGGATAAACCACCGCCCATGCCGTTGAGTTGACGGCCATAAGCGTCCGGGCTGCCAAGTACATGCAGAAAAATCCGG
Source organism: uncultured Roseibium sp. (assembly GCF_947499295.1). Lineage (GTDB taxonomy): Bacteria > Pseudomonadota > Alphaproteobacteria > Rhizobiales > Stappiaceae > Roseibium. The sequence continues at coordinate 64,654 of NZ_CANMNP010000013.1, read as the reverse complement.
TCGCAAAAGGAACGATCTGCCGGCAAATCCGAAGCGTTGAAAACCACCGCCTTGGAGGTCCCTCCCCTGTAGAAGGCAGCTCGTAACCGGTTCTGCATCAGGCTGCTCCTGCAAGGAATGTCCGGAATGCGCGTGGCAAAAGTCCACCTGCAGCAAACGTTGCACGCTCGCCGTCATTGTAGAGCCGCAAATCCAGAGGGGTTGTTTCGACGCTGCCATCCTTGCGATTGATTGACAGCGTTGCTCCAGTGAGATCTTCATTGAACGCAATGTCATAAGTTTCACTGCCATCAAGACCCAGCGTCTTGCGCGTGACACCTTCCGGAAAACACAATGGGGCGATGCCCATGTTGACCAGGTTTGACCGGTGGATCCTCTCGAAACTCTCAACGATCACGGCGCGGACACCGGCTAGCCAGGGCGCTTTTGCAGCTGTGTCTCTTGAAGAGCCGCAACCATATTCCCTGCCCCCGATGACAACAAGCTTCTGGTCTCGCTTGAGATAGGTCTGGATCGCTTTGAATACCGAGGTGACTTCGGCCTCTGGTTCAATGCGTGCCCAGGATCCTTCCTTGTCGGGTGTCATTTCATTGCGCAGCCTGTAATTGGCAAAGGTCGAACGCACAACAACGTCGGAACTTCCGCGTCGGGTGCCGAAGGAATTGAAGTCGCGTGGAGCGACACCTTTTTCTTGAAGGAACTGACCGGCTTCAGATTCCGGAGTGATGATACCCGATGGCGATATGTGATCCGTCGTGACACTGTCGCCCAAAATGACCAGAGGTCGAAGGCCTGTAATGGGGCCAACCGGTGACGCTTCACGCTCGATTTCGCGAACGAAAGGCGGAAAGGAAACATAAGTCGACGGAACCCAGTCATAGGTGCCGGCATCTGTCTCAAGTGCGTTCCATTCAGCATTCACATCATTGATTGCGGCGTAGTTTTTGTTGAATTCGTCCGGTGTCACGAACGTCTCGACAATCTTTGTCACTTCATCGACGCTGGGCCAAAGGTCCGTCAGCATAACCGGATCGCCGTTCTGGTCACTGCCCAGCGGTTCCGATGTAATGTCTTTCAGGATCGTGCCCATCAAGGCGTAGGCCACGACCAGTGGTGGCGAAGCGATCATGTTGCGGGACGCAAGCGGGTGGATCCGCCCGGCAAAATTGCGGTTTCCCGACAAAACGGCAATTCCCTGCACATCATGCGCTTTGATCGTCGCTTCATGCGCAGGATGCAGTGGCCCCGACATGCCGTTGCAGGTCGAACATGAAAATGCGGCGACCTCGAAGCCAAGCGAATCCAGCGGGCTTTGCAGTCCACTCTCCTGGAGGTACTTCGCAACCACACGGGATCCCGGCGCCAGAGAGGTTTTGACATGCGGAGGGACTTGCAATCCCTTGGCAACCGCATTGCGCGCCATCAAACCGGCCGTAACCATGTTGCGAGGGTTTGCCGTATTGGTGCAGCTGGTGATTGCCGCTATGATCACATCCCCATCGCCGATGTCATGCGCTTGCCCTTCGACCTGAACCCGGCGCTCGGTTTCATCCTTCAGTTTCAGCCTCTCGGTCGCGTCCGACAAATCGATCCTCTGTTCAGGTCTCGACGGGCCGGAAACCGAACGCCCGATTTTGCTCAGATCAAGCTCGACAACTTCGTCATAATCGACAGCGCTATCGACGCCTTCCAGCCAAAGATTTTGTGTCCGGCAATATGCTTCCGAGCGTGCAGCGCTTTCATTGCGCCCCGTGTCGTTCAGATAGCCGATAGTGCGCTCGTCAACCGGACAAAAGACCATGGTCGAACCATATTCGGGCGCCATGTTCGCAATCGTTGCCCTGTCCGCAACGCTCAAGGCGCGGTACCCGGAACCGAAAAGTTCAACGAAGGTGTCCACAACACCGATTGCCCGGAGTTTTTCGGCAACGACCAGAGCAATATCGGTCGCGGTGATGTCGCCGGACGGCGCGCCGGAAACTTCCAATCCAATCACCCGCGGCACGTTAACCGGAGTTGTTTCCCCAATGAGAATGGCTTCTGCTTCCAGTCCACCTATCCCCCAACCCATGACACCGAGCGCATTGATCATCGGAGTATGGCTGTCCGTGCCAAGACTGGCGTCGGGCACCAGAAGATCGGCCTCATCTTGAGACGGCAAAACGGTTTGGCCGAGATACTCAAGATTGACCTGATGGCAGATACCGCCTCCTGGCGGAATGACGCGCAGACGGGGAAATCGTGTTTCACAGGCCTTCAGAAACGCAAATCGTTCGCGATTGACTTCAAACTCGCGATCCATGTTCTTCTGCAGAGCAAATCTGTCGGCCCAGTGATTGATCGACATGGAGTGATCGATCACGAGATCAACCGGTAGGCTCATGTCGACAGTGCCCGGATCGCCGCCTTGCTCTTCCAGGAGATTGCGCATGGCCATGATATCGATAAGCGCCGGGATCCCCAGCATATCGTGCAGCAAAAGGCGTGCTGGCCGGAAGGGAACAGCGTCTCCCTTACGGGCCAGAACATCCAGCGCTGCAGCACCGTCTATCGAATGGCGGGCCGCGTTCTCGGCCAAGAGGCGCAGAGAATAAGGCAGGCTGCGAAAGCCTCCTCCGAGAAGGCCGCAATAATCCGCGGCCCGAAAGTTTGTCTGGGCGATTTGATGGTAGCGCACTTTACCTCTCCTGAATTGGAGCTAGGCTAGACAGTCTTGCCCGGATGCTGCAAGTTGAACCGGACTGCGTTTCACCAGACAGAACGGCCATGACTGCCAATCGCACAGAATCCGTTGAGCGCGCGCTGTCGATCCTGAGCGCATTCTCAACGCAAAAACCAACCATGACACTTGCGGAAATCGCCGAGGAAACGGGTCTTCACAAGAGCACGATCCTGCGTCTCACCAACTCGATGCGCATTTATGGCTTCATGCAGCGCAACGAAGATGGCAGCTTCAGCGTCGGACCGAGCGTTTGGCGCCTTGGTCTGATTTTCCGCCGTGACTTCACCCGGCGTGAGCACGTGGCTCCGTCTTTAAAAATTCTCGCTGAAGCAACAGGTGAAACCGCGTCCTTTTATGTGCGTGCAGGCAATGAGCGTGTTTGTTTGTACAGGGAAAATTCCCCAAACCTGCTTCGATTCCATGTCGAAGAAGGCATGCGCCTGCGGCTCTCGACAGGCGCATCCGGCCTCGTGCTCCGCCGGTTTTCCGGAGAAGACGTCGGCGACCTTTCCCCGTTCAACGAAAATGGCACGGTGAGTGCGGCCGGACAAACCAACCCCAATATTTCTTCAATATCGACGCCTGTCTTCACGGGCTCCAGGGAGCTTGCCGGAGCGCTCACTGTGTCTGGTCTCGCCACACGGTTTGATGAGGGGGCACGTGCCAAGGCAATTCCGCTTTTGGAAAGTCTCGCGAAAAGCCTGACAGCCAACTGACACTCACCATTTCATCTGACAGAACGCATGAGAGCGCAGCTTGCTTTGTCTCAACGCGCACAGTACGCCAATGCCCATGTTCCTTTAACCGGAGTGCGCTGCAATGATGAACCATGAAATCAACAAGGCGTTTCGGCAGCGCATGAACAAGGGCGGCGCCATTTTGATGCCCGGCGCCGCAAATGCGTTGGCAGCGAGCGTGATCGACCGTCTCGGTTTTGAAGCGGTCTATATTTCAGGGGCCGGTCTCACCAACACCTATCTCGGCATGCCGGATCTCGGCTTCATCTCCCTCCCGGAAATTGCGCAGCACACGGCCACCATCCGCAATACGACCGAATTGCCGATTGTCGTCGATGCAGACACCGGCTTCGGGAATGCCCTCAACGTGAACCACACTGTCCGCACACTTGAACGCGCTGGAGCCAGCGCAATCCAGCTTGAGGACCAGGTCAATCCAAAACGATGCGGTCATTTTTCAGGCAAGGACGTCGTTGACCTGAGCGAGGCCCGCAGCAGGATCAAGGCTGCCGCCGATGCGCGTCTGGATTCCAATTTTATGATTGTCGCGCGCACGGATGCCTGCGCGACGCATGGCTTTGACGCCGCTATTGAGCGAGCTGAAGCCTTCATTGAAGACGGCGCCGATATCACTTTTATTGAGGCTCCCAAGGATCTGCAGAACATTCGTGACATTCCCCGCCGGCTGTCCGGTACTCCACAATTGATCAATCTCGTTGTTGGTGGAAAGACACCGATTATCGATTTCGACGAGTTGGACCAAATGGGTTTCGGATTGGTCCTATATGCAAATGTTGCGCTGCAAGGTGCCTTGAAAGGCATGCACGATGCACTTTCGATGCTGAAAACCGACGGCCGGATGGACGAAAGCGGACCGGTCGCCAGTTTCGAAGTTCGCCAGGATGCCGTCAGAAAGAGTTACTATGATGAATTGGAGAAAAAGTACTCGACAGACTAATCTGCCAACTGGCACCAGGTTGATCGAATCCGATTTTTTTCCATCATCAAGCAAACAGTCTGACGTCGAATAGCCTGGCCCGGCAGCGCATCTGCGTTCAAATATCACAGAAAAATGGTGGGCCCGGAGGGACTCGAACCCCCAACCAATCCGTTATGAGCGGACGGCTCTAACCAATTGAGCTACAGGCCCACAGCACCTGCCGGTTCGCGCTTGCGGCGGCCGATGCGGATCTTCCCTATACCACGGCCATTTTATCGGGCAAGGGCTTTGCGCAGACATGATGCAAAAGCTCTGGGAAATCGGGTTTTGCGATCACGGATTTTTGCCAGGACCCGGTCCCCAAGCAAAAACTGGTTCCGTTCAGGAGCTGCTTCGGGTCTAAATGACATCCAGAAAATGTCTATCCGAATCCTTTTCGCGGAGCTGCCATGCGATCCCCGCTCCTGTCCGTTACCTTAAGTGTTTTCCTGGTCCTTATGATCGGCTGGCTGCTCGTTGTCGGCCGGTCGCTGGTTTTGCCATTCGTCATCGCCCTGATCGTTTGGTACATGATCAATTCATTGTCCCACGTCTTTCAGCTGATACCGATTGGCCGGTGGCGCTTGCCCGGGTTTGTGACCTTTACCCTGTCCCTTCTGTCGATTTTCGCTGTCAGCACGTTTGTTCTCGACATTGTCACGGTCAACCTGACCCAGTTGGCTCAAGACGCACCGACCTATCAAAGACGCCTTGAGGAACTGTTTGATCAGGCTTCCTCGCTATTTCACCTCAATGATCCGATCGAGCTGAAAGACCTGCTACCGGAGTCCGTCGTTCCTCGCATGGTAACGGCAGGAGCCAGTTTGGTGACGACCATCGCCGGTTCGGCCAGCCTGGTTTTCATCTACGTGTTGTTTCTTGTGCTGGAGCAATCGACCTTCGACCGCAAATTTGAACGGCTCTTTTCAGATCCGGAAAAGGCTCAGGCAGCGTTTGCCATCCGGGCCGAGATCAACCGCTCGATCATGCACTATTTTTCGATCAAGACGGCTGTGTCAGTGGCAACCGGCGTCCTGACCAGCCTGGTACTGTTGGCCATTGGTCTGCCCTATGCGGCGCTGTTCGGTTTCATCGCCTTCCTGTTGAACTACATTCCAACCATTGGATCACTGATCGGTGTGATCTTTCCCAGTTTGCTGGCGGTCGTCTACTACGACACTCTAGCGCCCTTCTTTGCCATTGCGACCGGTCTGGGACTGATCCAGTTCGCCGTCGGCAATCTGGTAGAACCCAAACTTATGGGTTCCAACCTCAACCTGTCGGGCCTGGTCATCATGCTGTCCCTCGCGTTCTGGGGTGCCATCTGGGGCGTTGTCGGGATGGTCCTGTGTGTTCCGCTCACAGTCATGATCGTTATTGTGTGCGCGCGGTTCGAAGCGTCCCGACCGATTGCCGTGCTTTTGTCGGAAACTGGTGAAGTCGGCTTTGCGGAAGGTGAGGCCTCAAGCAGGCGAAGCTGACTGCGCCCGTTATGAGAATGAATGGAACATGAACCGGTTAGCCTCATCCAGGCCGCAATAAAGAGCCATATCGCCGCCAATCGGATGTTTCAGAAAGGACACTTTTTCATGACCTCCCTTTTAATACCGGCCTCTCGCCGGTCTGTATCTTTCTTCCGCGAGCTGGTGCTCGCAACGATGCTCGTCGTGGCACCGCTCGCATCCAGCTCCGCTTCTGCTGAGGAAGCTCATGCCGTTCAAACCGGCAATATCACCATGCAGGGTCGCGGCTCCGTCGCGGTGGCACCCGACATGGCGGTCATCACCGCGAACGTGGTCACAACGGCCAAAACAGCCGAAGACGCCTTGGCTGAAAACTCTTCCGCCATCAGCAAGGTTATCGACGCCATTAAAAACCAGGGTATTGAAGCAAAGGACATCCAGACCCGGGGATTTGGTATCTACCCGCGTTACGAGCAGTCCAACAGCAGCTCGGGACGCCAGCCGAATATCATCGGATATGAAATCCGCAACGGTGTCGAGGTCAACGTTCGCGATTTGGCCAAACTGGGTGGCCTGCTGACGCTTGTGGTTGAAAATGGCGCGAATTCAGTCGATAGCATTCGGTTCGAAGTGAGCGACCCGAATGAAAAGCTCGATGAGGCCCGCAAGAAGGCGGTTGAAAATGCGCGACACAAGGCTGAGATTTTTGCTGCTGCTGCCGGCGTTGGACTTGGCAATATTCTGTTCATCACCGAAACCTCTACCCAGATGCCGCAACCTTTGATGATGCGGGCAGAAAGTATGATGGCCTCAGCTGCAGTTCCGATCGAAGCGGGTGAAACCACCATCAGCGCCGATGTCACCATTCGCTGGGAGATCGACACAGAGGCGGGCAATTGAGACCAGCCTGAAGCAATCCTCTTTCACCGCTGACTTGGATCTTACAAGAGCACTTGAGACCAAATCAGCGGTGAAGAACCTGCTACCAGCGCGCTCAAATTTTTAAAAAAAAACGCATGTATTCGGCAGATCGACCTCTGAGAGGTCGAGCCGAATATTGAAAAATAACGCCAATTTTTCAATATTCGGAAAGCCGCATTCAATTCCGGCGACAAATCCAAGTCAGGTTTTCTTTGACAATGCTTAGCACAACGTCGTGCAAGCCACGGTCAGATCACAAACAAACAATAACACTCCTGAATTGTGGTAATTTTTCTCAATCACACTCGGCCAACGAAGAAATATATGCTTTAGAATTTCTAGTCATCGCGACAAGAAATGAATAGATCTAAAGACTAAATCTAAAGTTGCATTAAGTAAAATCGCTTACATCTCCAAAATTTATTTTGCTTCATGTGATCTATCGGAAGATAGTCTGCGTATTAATATGTTTTTATTTTTTTTCCTTCAATCTTAGCGAAATTGCTGAAACGTCATCTGCGTAAGGGGATTCGCATGTCGATCGTCAATTGGAGCTCAGCTCAGCCTGTTCTGAACGCGTTCAGCCGGTCACAGGCCATGATCGAATTCCGGCCGGACGGCACAATTTTGACAGCGAACCAGAACTTCCTGGACGCAATGGGATACGCGCTGACTGAAGTTCAGGGCTAACACCATCGTCTCTTTGTTGATCCAGATTTTGCCGACAGCCAGGAATACCACGACTTCTGGCAAGACCTTGCCAAGGGCGAATTCAAGTCAGAAGAATTTCTGCGCTACGACAAAGGCGGCAACGAGGTCTGGATCCAGGCCGCCTATAACCCGGTCTTCAATCGTGCTGGCAAGGTTGTGAAAGTCGTCAAGATCGCATCCGACATCACAACACGGAAGGTGCGCAGCGCAGATTTCGAAGGACAGGTTGATGCGATCAATCGCTCGCAGGCGGTCATCCACTTCGAACTCGATGGCACTATCACGGATGCAAATGACAATTTCACAGGGGCCGTCGGATACACTCTGGATGAAATTGTAGGCCAGCATCATTCCATCTTCGTCGATCCGGAGTATCGCCGAAGCTCCGAATACGCGACCTTCTGGGAAGAATTGGGCACGGGTCAGTTCAAGGCGGGTGAGTTCAAACGCTTTGCCAAGGGCGGCCGCGAAATCTGGATACAGGCCACCTATAACCCGATCCTTGACGCAGCAGGGCGTCCATTCAAGGTGGTGAAGTTTGCTACCGACATCACCGCACAGGTGCAGGAACGCGAGCGCCGCGCTGATATCCAACAGAAAATAGATGTGGACCTCACGGAGATCGGCAATTCGATTTCGGAAGCCGCCGAGCAGGCAACGAATTCGGCATCCGCATCTCAGCAGACATCCTCCAGCGTTCAGACTGTCGCGGCAACAGCCGAAGAACTGGTTGCCTCCATCCAGGAAATCAGCCGCCAGGTGCAAACTGCCCTTGAGGTTTCCGAAAGCGCAGTCAATCAGGCGGAACAGTCAAGTGAAATCATGTCGGGCCTATCTGAAGATGCCAAGACGATTGGCTCGGTTATCGAACTGATCGACGGCATTGCCGACCAGACCAATCTTCTGGCTCTCAATGCGACAATCGAAGCTGCCAGAGCTGGTGAAGCCGGCAAGGGTTTTGCCGTTGTTGCATCTGAGGTCAAAAGCCTTGCATCGCAGACCAGCAAGGCGACGGAAGAAATTTCTGCACAAGTCAATTCTGTCCAGCAGACGACGGGACAGGCCGTCGATGCAATTGAAGCAATCATGTCGGTGATCCGAAAGATTGGCGAGATCGCAACAAGCATCTCAACGGCGGTTGAAGAGCAGAACACTGTCACCAATGACATATCGTCGAACATGCATTCGGCAGCTCAGGGTGTCGAGCTCATCACGAACAACATGCAAAGCATTTCCGCAGCTACCGCACAGATCAACGCTGCGACACAAAACGTTCGCGATGCATCCCGCTCGATCATGTAAACAACCAGGTTCGCTGCGAAACACTGGAAAGCAACTGCAATACAGACTCAATGCGATGGCATCGGAATTGAAGGCCACCTGCCTTTGTTCACAAGGACTGCCGTATTGAAATGGCAATCAAAGCGTGCGGAACCAAACCTGCATCGGTTTTTCAGTTTCCTTTTCATCACCAAGGTCCTGCCAGGGAAATCGCACCTGAACACCGTCGAGTTTTTGATATCCACGTTTGCGCCAGAATGGACCGAGTGGACGATAGTCCGCCGGTTTCATGGGATGGTCGTCCGGGCGGATTACGGCGCAAAATACGGCCTCTGAAAAACCAAGCCGGCGCGCATGCGCTTCGCGTTCATCAAAAAATCGATGTCCGATCCCCTGCCCTCGATAACGCGGGTCCAGCACAGATTCCGCCAAGTAAAAGATCCTGGCAACATCATATCCACGTTCCTCCAATGGAGCACGGAATTCATGGAGTTCATCGCCAAGAGGTTCGCCCGTTGCGGCTCCGACAAGTTTGCTGCCATCATAGGCACCGACGATAACAGCGCCGCCTGTTTCACCGTAACGGTGCAAATACCGAGCTTCAAATTCCAGAGAACCGTCATAAAGATACGGCCAATCGCGAAAGACCGAAATTCGCAGATCGGCAAGCGCATCGAGGGCGTCTTTCAGGTCGTTACCGGTCAGACTTCGAATTTTCAGGGTCACGGCTAAGTCTCTCATTTGACGAAACGATTTGCTTTGATTTTGTCAGATACGCAGTCAAGTCATAGCTGCGTTGCAGTTTTTTGGAAAAAAATCTTACATACCCCATTGAGATTAAACAGCGTTTTCTGTAAGGAGTGCGCTCCGGAAAATCACCGGGTACATCTGCTGGTTTGGGAGAGCGACATGGAAAGCAACGCCCTCTTCGAACTGGGGATGGACTTGGCGGCTCGTGTAGAAGAAGACGCGTTGAGCGTTGCCGAGCCAAGAAGCACCACCCAGAAGGAAGAAAACGTTTCGACTGCGGCCACCGCTGTATATGCGGATGATCGCCTGGATCACTTCATCGAGAAGCAAGGGGTCCACTGCGCTGGTGCGCATTTGATAATTGACCTTTACGATGCCGAACGGCTCGACGATCTGCAACATGTTGAAGAAGCGTTGCGGACATGTGTTGATGAAGCCGGCGCAACGCTGCTTCACATCCATCTGCATCCGTTCGAACCGACGGGTGTTTCAGGTGTTGCCGTGCTCGCGGAAAGCCATATTTCGGTCCATACCTGGCCGGAAGCCGGATACGCAGCTTTCGACGTCTTCATGTGCGGCGATGCTCAACCCGAAAAATGCGTTGAGGTTCTACGCAGGGCTTTCAATCCCGGCAAAACGGCAGTCTCAGAGCTGTTGCGCGGGCGCGAAGTCGCCAATCTGTTGTCTAAGCCTCACACATTGGAAGCAGCGGAATGAGCGACGGGTTGATTTTCAACGAGACCCTTTATCCAGGGGTTCAGGTCAGCTACAGCTGCAAGCAAATCCTCTATCAGGAAAAAACAGAGCACCAGGATCTGGTGCTCTTTTCCAATCCTGTCTTCGGCAAGGTTCTCATGCTGGACGGGGTGACCCAGGTCACCACGGCGGACGAATTCATCTACCACGAGATGATGTCTCATGTGCCGATCCTGGCTCATGGTGCCGCCCGGAACGTTCTGATCGTGGGTGGTGGGGATTGCGGTCTTGCCGAGGAGGTTCTCAAACATAAAAGCGTTGAAAGCCTGGTCCAGGTGGAAATCGACGCCTCTGTAGTTGAGTTCTCAAAGCAGCATTTCGCGGACTTTAACCAAGGCGTTCTGGAAGACACTCGCTTTGAACTCGTCATTGCGGACGGAATGAAATTCGCTGCGGAAACGGACCGCCGTTTCGACGTGGTCATCGTTGACAGCACCGACCCGCATGGCCCGGGTGCCGTTCTTTTTTCCGAAGAGTTTTACCGGAACATTCACCGTATGCTGACACCTGGCGGCGTACTTGTGACGCAAAACGGCGTTCCCTTTCTTCAGAAAGAGGAACTTGTCACCAGCGTTGAGCGGTTCTCGCGCATCTTCAAGGATGCAGCTGCCTATATTGCGGCAATTCCAACCTATTTCGGCGGGCACATGACACTTGGATGGGCTTCCGACAATCAGGACCTGCGCCGTCAAGCCATTTCGGTTCTTGAAGAGCGTTTCAAGGCCGCCGGCTTTGAGACCCGCTACTACACGCCGGAGGTCCATGCAGCGGCCTTTGCTTTGCCCAAATTCATTCTGGATGCCGTTGAGGAAGGCCGTAGAAAGGCCTGACACATTGCGGAACAGATTTCGGGGGCGCAGCCCGGTTTGGACGCGCCCCCGAATGGAAAACCTAGAACTTATTGTCCGCTTTTCTTGAGCGCGCCGGCGCGACTAGGCCGCGGCAACGTCTCCAAGAAATTCATCGATCACGTGACGGAGCTGTTCGGAGTTGTCCGACACGCCGTTGACTGCCGCAAGCACGCGTTCCACCGAGGCCTGGCTTTCGTCAGCTGCCTGCCGAACACCGACAATGTTCTCAGAAACTTCGCTGGAACCAGTGGCAGCCGATTGCACATTGTTGGTAATCTCGGAGGTCGATGCCCCTTGCTCTTCAACGGCGGCCGAAATTGCCTCGGTCGCTGAAGACACTTCACGCATGGTCTCGGCAATTCCGCGAATGGCGTCGACGGAACTTTCGGTCTCCCGCTGAATGTCGGTTATCTGCGTGGAGATCGCCTCAGTCGCCTTGGCCGTCTGTGTTGCCAGTTCCTTGACTTCCGAAGCAACCACGGCGAACCCCTTACCTGCCTCACCGGCACGGGCGGCCTCGATGGTCGCGTTGAGTGCAAGCAGGTTGGTCTGTTCGGCGATCCCCTGAATCAACAGGATGACCTCACCGATCTTGACCGCAGAATCTGCAAGGCCGGCGATCTTTGTGTCCGTCTCGATTGTGGCATCGGTCGCCTTGACCACTATGTTCTTGGTCTGGCTGACCTGCCGGGAAATTTCGCCGATTGATTCAGACAGAGTTTCTGCTGCAACTGCAACCGCCTGAACATTGGTCGATGCATCTTTCGAGGCGTTGGCAACGCTGTCCGCCTGTGACGTTGTCTGGGTTGCGATTGAAGACAGGCTGCCGGCAGCAACTTCCATTTCTCTGTTTTCTGTGTTGACTGCATCAAGCACACCCAGAACCGTATGCCGGAAGTCGGCAATGAGGTCGTCGACTTTCCCCTGCCGCTCTGCACGCGCTTGCTGCTCGGCTTCGCTTTCGCTCATGAGCGCAATCCGTTCAACGGACGTTGTCTTGAAGATCTGTACGGTATCGGCCATTTCGCCGATTTCCGTCTTTGTTCCGGTTAGCGGAATATTCGCGTCAACATCGCCTTCCGCCAACGCTTTCATCGAGTTGTTCAATTGATTTATGGGTGTCGTGATGCTTCGACCGATAAAAAGTCCCAGGAAGATCACAGAAGCCAGGATGCCTGCCCCTGTGATCAAAAATGTCCGATCCGTATTGAGCATCGTCGCACTGAAGTGTTCGTTCGCAGCGAGCTGACCATTGGCGGAAACTTCCTGGATCTTTGCAAAGTCCGGCTGCATGTCTGCAAAAATCTGACTAAGCTGTTTCGTCTCCGGCTGGAGGACCATCGCTGTTTCGGCATAGGCCTTGAAACCGCTCTGATATGCATCCATCAGGCTTGAGAGTTCGCTCGTCAGGTCTGCAGGCAATGCAGCTTCCTTGAGCAGAAGGTCATACTCCTCCCGCCTTTTGTCGATGCGCCCGATATATTTTTCCTTGCCGCGAAGCATGAAATCCTTTTCGTGCCGGCGCATCATCAGCATCTTGACGGTCAGCGCGTCCATTTCCGCGGACTTAAGTTTTTCCTCGACCTGATGAACGGCCTGCCTCAATTCGCCTTCAAGGCCTTCCTTTTCATTCAGCCCGATGGTCTGATGAAGAGCGGCTACCTTGTGGAATTGTGCAGCGTGCCGGGCCAGGTCACTCTCTAGGTTTGCGACATTTTCCGTAACAGCGGCCGAGGCATCAATTTGAGCCATGTCCGTGAGCGCTGAATTGACTTTCGCAACTGCCGCATCGTACTTGCCGATATATTTGGTATCGCGCCTCAACAGGAAGTCTTTTTCGCTCCGCCGCATTTGAAGTGCGCCGATTTCGACGGCCTGAACGAGTTCATAGAGTTTTGCGTATTGATCCTTGTTGTCCAAGGACTGTCCGGTCAGCGTTCGCCCGGCCAAATACGTGATGCCGAAAGCTCCGGTCGCAACGAGTGTAAGCAACACCAGCAGATTGATACGCATTCCAATGCGCAGTCGGCCCAGCAATCCAAAACCTTTGTTGCTGTTCCACGAAAACTTAGATTGACCTGATGGTTTCATGAGCTCCCCCCGAGCCAAGTCCACAAATCTGAATAGAAATGTCTTCCACGGGGCACTACTTCCCCGACATCTGCTTTAAATATTACTTACATTAGTTAAATTTTACTAAAACTCTAAATAGGCGATAGAACACGGTTATGTTATTGGATCAAATGCCAACCTATTTAGATAGCAAAACTGTTGAAGATTACAGTTTTGCTAGTGTGGCGTAGGAAGCAATTGAATTTTGCGAGAGTTTTTATTTGAAACAACTTAAAAGTGCAGACCGTAAAGCACTGAGCAATTGCTGTGCATCTACGACATCCAAAAACGGAATCGACGCGATTACGTACGCAGGATCACGTCAAATGCACTCGGCAGGACGCGAAACTCGATCGGCATACGATAGTCCGCCGCTGAAGGCGGAGCAGTTGCTGCAGCGCTTTCCTGACGGCCCATTGCCGCGCCATCGCGACAACTTCAGTCACGCGCTTCCAGCCACCTCCGTGTGCTCTCAAGGTCTCCCCCAGTGACACCTTCTGCAATTTTTTGCCCTACGACGGCACCAAACTTGTAGCCGTGCCCAGAACACGCCGACACAACGGTTGCCTTCTCCTGCGAAGTCACGAAAAAATGCTCATCGGCCGTGAAGGTATAGGCGCAGGTGACAACATCATCGACGCGGTATTCCCCGATGCGTGCAAACGGTGGTGAAAAGTGATTACGCAAAGTCTCGCCTTCACCCGCGGAGGCAACACGGTCCTGATCAGGCCCCGCCTGATATTTGTGAATTCCTGCGCCGAATTTCAGACCCGTGCCGGGCACCGGTGGCAGAACATATCCGTCAATCGGGCCGCCCGGATCAAGAATTGTCGGGGCCTGGGACCATGCTTCTTGCAGGTCTTCCGGGGGCGTCAGGTAAACGACGGCTGTCCGATACGTAGTCAATTGGGCCGCGAGTTTCGGGAACAGGCCCAGTGTCCAGGCGCCCGCTGTTACGATGACGTGCTCGCCAGTCAGCACACTACCATCGGCGAGCGTCACGGATCCTGCCTCCGCATCCACAGCATGAACCTTGGTATTATCCCGCAAGTCAGCACCGGCCTTACGCAACCAGTCTCTGAGGCCGTCAGCGATTTTCTGGCAAAGCAATACACCACCTTCCGCGCTCAAGGCGCCGAAGCGGATCGTTGTCGGATCAACAAAAGGAAAGCGGTCTGCCGTTTCTTCGGGGCTCAAATCTTCGAAGGGATACCCTCCTTCTACGAGCCCTTCCCGATAGACATCGCCGCCATCTCCCGGCTCCTGCGAGAGCAGCATGAAGCCTGTTTCCACCAAGTGCTTGGCATCGAGATCGAGCCACATCTCATCCCAGGCAGCATAAGCATCGTCGATCCTGCGCTGATATCCCCCCTGCCCGCCATAGGCACGCCGAATGATGCGGTGTTGGTCGCCGGATGCCGACAACGGATTCGGAATTGAGCCCTGCTCCAGCAAGGTCACGGGCACGCCGCGCTTCGTCAGCGCCCAGGCGGTGGAAAGACCGGAAATTCCGGCCCCGACAATGAGAATGGTCATGAGAGAATCCTGAAATCTGTTCTGTCAGACTAACGGGCGAAGCCCAGGGCGCAAGAACTCTTCTGCTCCAATCACACAGGCATAATCACAACAGGATTTTGGTCAGGCTTTGTCTCTCGATCACTGTGGCGATCAAGCAAATTTGTCAGAAGCGCTGACAATCTTGCGCCGGATCGTCACTTCAGCGGCTTCCAAATGACCGGCCTGGTTGACCCAGGCTGGCTCTGCGATCAGTTTTTCGCATTCAATACCGAGTTCGGGAAATGTGAGCCCCATGGAATGCGCAACCGCGACCCGGTCGCCTGGTTTTGGATTGAGCCCACAACAGATGTCCCGGGTCCCCATCTTCAGATGATGGGCAATATCCCATTCCAGCACGACACCGTCATGCCGGGTCACAACCCAGCAATGCATGTCACTGCAGCAACCGCTCTTTTCTTTCGGGAAGAAATAACCGGTGACATAGGCCGCCTCAAATCCTGCGGCTCTCAATGAGGCGATCAAGTAGGTGTTGATGTCAACACAGGAGCCCTCGCTCGTTCCACACGCCAGATAGGGAACCTCGTCGCAACCATCGTTGAACCGCACCTTTGGGTGCGCATATCGAAATTTCTCCGCCGCGGCATTGACCAGGGCCTGGATCGCGGTGTGCTCATCAGGCTGAGCTTCCGAGATGTTGATGGCATCGAACACCAGCGCCTCAGCCGCCATAGTGAAGCGATTTCGATGCGGGACAAAAATCGAGTCCGGATAGCCCGGTCCCGCTTCAGAAAAGACATAACGAATTTCGACCACTTGGCCAGCAACAGGTGTCACCAACGCCGCCATCTGACCGGTCGTGTTTTCACCCGTTAGCGCGAAGGTAGCTCCGGATACATCGAAATGCACTGGCATCTGGTGCGGCGTCGGCAGTCCGGTTGGGACAAGCAACTGCCTTGTTGCATCCTGGTGTGGTTCAACAACAATCGAGACATGTGTTCGCATAGCGACCTCAAACAAGCTGAAAGACAAGCCCTGAAAGAACCGCTCCGACAAATCCAAGCCCAAGATACATTGCAAAGACCGGAGGCTTGACCAGCGACCAGACCGCTGCCATTGCCGGAATGGAACTGACAGCGCCGGCGATCATGAAAGCCATTGCCGCCCCCGCGCTCATGCCCTGATCCATCAGCCCGGCAAGCAATGGTGGCGCCACATAGCTGTTCAGGTAGGCGGGCATGCCGACAAGTGCCGAAATCACGATAGAACCAAGTCCTGTTCCTCCAACGATACCTGCAATCAGATCGGCTGGAACATAGGTGACCAACGCAGCCTCGAGCACATAGGCAAGTGCAAGCCACTTGATCAGGAAAAGGGCATTGTTCTTGAGCTCGTCCGCGAATTTTTGCCGGCGCTCCGTCTCCCCCCAGAACCGCCACACCGGGCGGCCAGTCAAGGGCGAAGCACCGCAGCCGCAGCCACCCGCCATGGAACCGGATTTCACCGGGCTGGCAAAGACACCCATTTTCAACAACACCGACACCAGAAAACCGCCAAACAGACCGAGCGTGACCGCGAACACCGCCTTTCCGATGGCGAAAGACCATCCGAGCGCACCCGCGGTGATAAGCAGCGTTGGCGGATCAATCAGCGGCGATGACAACCAGAACGCCATAATTGCGGAAAGCGGCGCACCGACCGCCAGCAATCCGGCAATAAATGGAATGACTTCGCAGGAACAAAACGGCGCGAGCCCGCCGAAAAGAGCTGCCAGGAAAATGGCTTGTGATTCGCGGCCCTCAAATGCCCGTCCAACATAGGCCTCGGCCCCGGCGGCCTTGAGCCATGCAATAAGTGCAACGGCGAAGGCAATATATGGCAACGTGCCACCAAAGGCGGAAACGGCAAAACTGACGAACGGAACAAACTGGCCACTGTCAAACACCAAGACCAGAAGTGGACCGGCGATCACAATCATCCAGGTCGATAGGACGTAGTTTCGACCGGGAAAGGATTTCCATGTCCATTGAGACATTAGCGCCTTGCTGTTGTCAGCTTTTGGGGGACAACAGCTTGCCTCTGCCGCGTCTTGCGACGCCTGAAGATTGTTTGCAGTATCAGTCATTCGCCGCCCGCCTTGCCATGCGGGGCTGATCGCAAACAGCTTCATCTGCGCAGCATTCCTTCAGAATGTAACCTGCAAGGTTCTCCAGATGATCAAAGGCGGCACGGTTGATCACTGTGCGCCCGTCTTTTTCCTGCAGTACCAATCCTGCGGAAGACAGAAACTTCAAGTGATGCGCGAGAGTTGACGCGGCCATCCCTGTCCGGGACTGAATGTCCCCCACGCTCAAACCGCTCTGCCCAGCTTTCACCAGCGTCAAAACCACCTGCAGCCGGGCTTCAGAGCCTAGCGCCGCAAAGCCTTGTGCAACAACTTCCGGTTCCATATCGACCTCATCAATATAACTATATTTCTAGTTATATAGTTTTTACTGCCATGTCAATGGTACCGAGCTTTCCAAAGGCCACAGGAAACTGAGGCCTTTGAAATCATCAATTTAGGTTTTAGATCAGGACTTTAGAGGAACCAAGTCTTGCAATACGGCCATCAATGCTTCGATCTTGGCCTTCTTTAGCCCGTCGGGATGGGGCGCAGCAAACCGGCCAGAGTCATTGTCGAAATATTGTCCCGACGCACCGGCGAACTCCTCCGACAAGGCAGCACGGATCAGAATGTCAGCGCCGATACCGATATCGTTGCCGGCAACGCCAAAGCCCTCTTTGACCATTTTGCTCGCCAGCAAAGACCCCGGATTAACAGCAATCACGACCGGTTCCCTTGCTCCGCGCTCCTTTCCAATGTGCTGCGACCACATGGTCAAGGCGAGCTTGCTTTGGGCATATGCATCCATTGCAGACAACTGTTCACGTCCGGACAACGCATCGAGACTGACAGGTGCCTGAGCCGCCGACGACAGATTGATCACTCTGCTTTTGCCATCCATGAGCGGCCGAAGGCACTTGGTCAGCAGATACGGGGCAAAGAGATTGACAACGAATCGGACGTCGAGACCCTCCTCCGTTCTGTCACGAGGGCTCCGCAAGACACCTGCATTGTTGATCAGAACATCCAGATGGTCGTGATTTTCGGCAATTTCGTCTGCCAGCCTTTGAACGTCTTCGAGTCGGGACAAATCTGCAAGATAACCCGATATTTCACCCGCGCCGGACATTGCCGAGAGCGCCGACTTGGCAACTTCAAGCTTTTCAGGATTTCGTCCATGCAAGAGGACGTTGTGGCCCTTCTCTCGAAGCCGCTTCGCAGTTTCAAGTCCAATACCATCGGTCGAACCTGTAATCAGAATTGTTTTGCTCATCTTTGTCTCCTTAACGTCCGAATTCAGGCAACAAACCGTCTGCAAGACGGTGCAGCGTGGTCTCAATGTCCGCGCCATTGAACCGCAAATTGAGGGCAACATGGTTGATACCGATTGCCTGAAGTGACTTGAGGTATTTTTTCAGATCCGGGATCCCAATCCGAAATCCCAGATGAATTGGTCGTGGCGGCTCGTCGTCTGACTGCGTCAGATCGACATAAAGCGGCTGCATGACCGGCTTGTCGTAAGTGCTCAGTTCCAGAACCCGTTGACGCCAACCGACGATAACTCTCGCCTGGACATCGAGACCGCGTGGATATGTCATCCAACCGTCTCCGTTCTTTGCGAGCCACTCCGGGCTTTGCTGACTTCCACCAGTGATCAGCATAGGCAACCGACCCGCCTTTGGTTTGGGAAGCATGTCCATACCACCGCCTGGGGCGCCATAAGCATTGTCAAAGGAAGGCATCCTGGTCGCCATTTGGCGGATATAGGCATAGCTTTCGCGGAAAGATGCTCCGCGTTCGGCAAATGGCAGGTTCAGGGCCGGGTATTCCTCTGGCCTGTCGCCGGAGGCAATGCCAAGCAACAGCCGGCCGCCGGACAGAACATCAGCGCTGGCAGCGGCTTTGGCGACATGGGCAGGATGACGCAATGGCAGCACAACACTGGCGACTCCAAGCGCTATCCTGTCGGTGGCAGCTGCCAGGTATCCAAGATAGACAAACGGGTCGAAAAGCTGGCCTGCGTCTCCGAACGAAGGCACGTTGAACGGAACGTCTCGAAGCCACACCGCAGAAAAACCAAGACTTTCTGCAAGCTGCGCCCTCTCAAGGTGACGTTCCAGGTCCGGCACTGCCTTGTTGCCATAATTCTCCATCGGAACAACCAGGCCGAGGCTGAGATGTTCAGGTACGAAAGTGCTGTTGTAAGCCCGATTGATGGACAAGAAGCCTTGGTTTTCAACATTTTCGAGCATTTTGGCATCTCTCCTCGGGCGTGCGAAACAAGACGGGGTTTGCCGCCTGCGGTTCACAGCGTTGTTCTTGCCGGCAACAGCCAGCTTCGGTCATTTGTTGCGGTCTGCGTACCGCACAAGTGTTCGGCTCTCGATGCTCATGCGCACACTGCCCAAACCACCGTTTTCAACCCTGTCGAGAGCGCTATGGGCAATCGATGCCAGGCCTTTATTGTCAAAGATGTTGAAGATCGCGACTTCGTCGGGCCTCATGCGAGACAGATAGACCCATTCATGACCGGCAGCATTTACCAGCCCCATGATCTGACCGGCTCTGTCTGGATAGATCAGATCAAGCAGTACCCAGTCTTCTTTTGCGACTGAGCGAGGACGCACAAATCCCAATGGTGCGCTCATGATTGGTGCCTTGACGGGCCGCCACACATTCACAAAACCGAAGTGCCCCTCTTCCCAGACTTCGGCTTCGGTTTTGCCAACAAGGTCGACAAGGCGTTGACGCGCACCTGTTTCACTATAGTCACTGTGAACATTCCGGGCAGGCTTGCGACCCGACGCAGGATCATCCACGCGCACGGTGTGGTCGAATACTAGAACGTCTTCTGCACCAATTTGTTCTTTCAACAATTCAGTCAGATGCAGGTCGTATTCCGGTTTCCAGCCTCCGTCCGCACCGAAGTCAACAACAGATGAGGGGCTGTCGACAAACACGACGCTGTCGTTTTGAAAATCGACAGTGGTTTGACCGTCGCGAAGATCCAGCACCGAAACACTGGTGGGAACCAAAACAGGCGACAGCAACTTGCCTTCAACACCGCCTGCGTCAATGTGGAATGCCTGACGACCAGGCGCGGTAACGTGATAGTTCACGCTTGCTTCGACGTGCATAATGAAGCCCCTAACTAGAGCATGCAGAAAAGTTTTTGGAGTGGTGGGCGGCGGATCGCCGTTTTATCGCCGTTCAGGACGCGAGATCGTCCTTGCCTTCGATCAGAAAGTGGAAACTCTCGGAACCCGCAGTCCTGGCTTTAAGATGCGGCACATACTCCGGATCGTTCATGAAATTGACCGCAGCATCCCTGGAAGGCCACTCGATAACAATGCGCAGTGCTGAGGACTGGGTCTTTCCTTCAAGCTGCTCATGTTTTGCGGTTCGGGCAAGATATTTGCCGCCATGTTTCGCAACGAGTTTGTTAGCCGGAGCAATGTAGTCTGGTATCCAGTCTTCGCTGGTTGGTGTGACGGCGAGTACGGAAAAATAGGCCACTGAATTGGTTCCTTGGTGTCAGTTTCTTATCCAACCGGGCCCGACAATTGCGCTGGGCTTGCGACGCCCCGTTTGGTGCTGACGAGAAAATAAATATCTTCAAAAAATATATAAGAGTGCTATTTCTAGTTTCATAATTCGTTTTTTGGATATAATAGATGGACACGCAAAGCCTTCGCTTGTTCGTTCTCGCGGCAGACAAGTTGAATATCAGCGCTGCCGGACGGCAACTCGGCATGGCACCGGCTGTCGCAAGCAGCAAACTTGCCAAACTGGAAATGAGCCTGGGGACAGACTTGCTGCACCGCTCAACCCGCAAGGTCTCGCTTTCGCTGCAAGGTGCGGAGTTTTTGCCTTATGCACGGGAAATCCTGGCGCAGGAGGACGCGGCCAGAGCCGCTCTAGGCCTGACACGTCAGGATGTTGCCGGAACACTCAGATTTGCAGCCCCGAGCACGTTTTCTCAACTCTATATCATGCCGCTCCTGCCCGAATTGCTGGACCGGCATCCCGGCCTCAACCTCGATTTGAGGCTCTCAGACACTCCGTTTGATCTGATCGACGGGAGTTTTGATCTTGCTCTGCGCAACAGTGCTCTTGAAGACAGCAGTTTAAAGGCACGCAAACTCGCAAACGACACGCGCCTCTTATGTGCATCGCCGGAGTATCTCGCCGAACACGGAACGCCAATCCACCCCGAGGATCTGAAGGCACACAAACTGCTTGCCTTCAGGCATCAATCGGCAAGAAAGCTTGTCTGCAAATCCGGTGAAATCGGGCACTTTGATCCTGCGGTTGCAACATCCAGATTGACGATCGACGATGGCCTTAGTCAGAAGATTGCAACGCTTGGCGGTGCAGGCATTTCCGCAAATTCCCTCTGGAGCGTTTATCGCGAACTGGCAAACGGCACGCTTGTAAGGGTTTTGCCCGACTATGAAGTCGATGACCGAACGGTGCTCTGGCTGGTCTACCCCAAAGCCAACGTCCTCACTCCAAAAGTCAGAATTTTCATCGACTTTCTTCTTGAAAAAATTGGGAAAAGTCCTCCCTGGAAACCCTGACCCGAACTTGCTGCCCCGGCAACCCGTAGCGACGACATCGACCAGAATGAAGGGCAAAACCAAGCAACAATCAAAAGTCGCTTTCGACACAAGAAAGAACAACCTCTAGCTTATTAATGATAGACCGCTGCAGTTTAGGTAGCCTTTCTTCCAAATAAACTACAAAAGGAAGTCAACAAGTCTCAATTCATTGACACAAAAGACAAGCTAACCTAACGTAATTACATATATTTTTTACACAACCCTATGCACCTTTTAATTGTATTTCCAAGTTTAGTTGGAGAACATACAATGAAAATACTCAAGATTTTCAGCTTATTGATCATATCATTTGCCACAACCGGCCTTGCAACACCAATATCAGCAGACGAATGCGTTCCCGCAAGTTTTGACGGAGCCTTCGATGGCGAGATTACCCTTTGCCAGAACTGGGATGCACAGGAGCAGCAGGAGTTCTGGTTTACGCCGCAGGGGTCCAGGGTCATGCCGTACAGCTGGTTCCTGGCGCTTGAACAGGCAGGCACACAGGAGGCATTTTCCGACAGCGGACACCTGGACACTTTCCGGTACTTGCCACAGAAACCAACGCCCCTCAATCCCGATGGGCTGCCCATCGGCTTCACTCGCGACAAGGTTGCCAAAGATGACCCTCTTGCGCCGGTTTCAACCGAATGGCTCGGACTGACATGCGCCGCCTGCCACACCGGACAGGTTGAATTCAACGGCAAGAAGCTCCTGATAGACGGCGCGCCTGCAATGGCCGACTTCGAAGGCTTCATGTGGTCTTTGGAGGACGCACTTATAGCAACCGTTGAAGATGAGGCCAGGTTCGAACGCTTTGCTGAAAAAGTCCTCGGCCACCCGGCAACGACAGCAGGCGATAAGACCGCGCTGAAGCAGCAACTCGCCGAACTCGCACAAACACGTTCAGCCTGGAATGAGCTGAACAAGGGAGACCACGAATACGGATTTTCCCGGCTCGACGCCATTGGCGCTATCTTCAATGCCGTGTCGGTTTCCGCGCAAGGACTGGACGATGCAAACGGCAAGCGCGCGAACGCACCGGTCAGCTACCCCTTCATTTGGGATACGCCACAGCACGATTTCGTCCAGTGGAACGCGAGCGTGGCCAACGAAGGAGCGGGTGCACTGGGCCGGAATGTCGGCGAAGTTCTGGGCGTATTCGGGGGCCTGGATTATAACCCGATCGACGGCAAGCTTTCAGAATGCCTGGCTGAAGATACCGGTTTCCTGGGCAGACTGGCACAGGTTTGGAAAAGCATATGGGGCGGGCTCGACAACACGATCTGCATCGGCCACGCCTCTTCGATCAAGGCGGACGGTCTTTATAAATTGGAAGCCCTGCTCTGGGATTTGCAGTCTCCAGAATGGCCAGAAGACATTCTGGGCAAGATCAATTCTCAGCCAGAAGCCGGCAACGGACCCTCCATGGTCGAGCGCGGCAAGGCACTCTACGAGCAACGTTGCCTTGAATGCCATGACGGCCGACTGGACAACACCGAACTGACCACGGCCTTCAAACGCGACGATCCAAACCGGCGCATCGAGGCAGAACGCATTTCAATCGAGAAGCTCGGGACCGATGCCCAGATGGCCGGAAACTTTTTAGGTCAGGTCTATCCCATCTCGGAAGAAATCAACGGACAGGTAAAAGCTTTTCTTCCACTGACGTTTCCATTGACCGACAAACACCGCTTCTCCTCCCAGGGCGGCGGTGCAGAGCTTGTCAGTTATGCGGTGCGCGGCGTGATCGTCAACAAGGTTCTCAACGACCCCAAGAACACCCTAGATGCCATCATGCTAGGTCAGCCGGAAGAACGGCGCGCGTTTCTCGAGCGCGTTCAGGCCCGCCTTGTTGAAGCACAGGATGCGAGCAATCTGAAGCGCATCCGCATCCTGATAGACGCCATCGAGGAGGCGGAACGCGACAATCTGATCGACTGGGTACAGGGTCTCGACATTTCCCGCAACGGTATCCTCCGGTCGAAGATCCGCGAGATTCTGAGACGAAGCGACCCCTCGACAGAAGAAGATACATCTGCCGCAGAAGCGGAGGCAGCCCGGCAACGACTGTTTGTCTATAAGGCCAGGCCATTGAACGGCATTTGGGCAACAGCCCCTTATCTGCACAACGGTTCAATCAGAACAATGCGTCAACTTATGTTGCCGGCGGATTGCCCTGAAACGGGCGGAGAAATAGACGCGGATACAGGCCAACGTCTGTGCCGCCAAAAGGCTTTTGAAGTCGGCAGCAGGACCTACGATCCCGAAACGCTTGGCTTCATTGACGCCGGTGGTTTCGTGGTCGACACCTCGCTGCCCGGAAACAGCAACACCGGTCACGAATACAGCACACGATTTTTCAGGGACAATCCGGAACAGCTCGACGCGCTTCTGGAGTATATCAAAACTCTCTGAATCCTGACCCGGCGCAGATGGCAAACGAACGCGCCGGGACGAACCTTAGATCTAGCTCGTTACAACTTAGCCGCAGCATTGAGACTGTGGCGAGGTCCCGCAACAGGCGGACATGTTCTGGTTCGCAGGCATCTCCAGTGCCGGCTTGCAATGCGCGCGAAGTTGTGTGAGCCGAACAACGACCTTTGCCCCCTCCAATTCCGGCGTATCGATCCCGTAGAGGTGCATTCCCTCATTTCCGTGAGCGAATTCCGCTTTTAGAGGCACGGCGGCAAGGCCGCTTACTCTAGCTATGCTTTGTCTGAGAATGGCACTGAGCTTGCCAGCTGTCATATGGCCGCCGTCCGCACCGTCGAGCAACTGGAGCGCTGCCTCCGACCAACTGGCAATGCGAGCGCCGCAGTCGATACTGGTCACATGAGACAGTTTGAGCTCAGTTACATGATAGCCGGCGCCAATTTCACCTTCATCTGTCAGGAATACGACCGGCGCTTCGCTCGGCAGAGCCTGAAGCGTCTCCAAAAGATCACTCAACGACATAACGTCACCTTTCATTTCAATTTTTATTGAAATATACTTTCACAAACGAACTTAAATTTCAAGAAAGTTTGAAATATGAATGAAACCGATGCACTTGCCGCTCTTTCCGCAATTTCCAGCGCAACACGGTTGAGGATCTTGAAAAGACTGGTTGCAGCAGGTCCAGACGGGATGACCGCCGGAGACATAGCCGAGGCTTCTGACGGAACACCGTCGCGAACTTCATTTCATCTGTCGAACATGGCAGATGCAGGCCTGATCACGGCAAACCGGCGATCACGGCAGATTTGCTACAAGGTGGACTTTGCTGCAATGGGAGCCTTGATCCGATATCTCCTTGAAGACTGCTGCAACAATCATGAGACAGTGCGTGCCTGTTGCACACCACAGTGCGGCTGCTAACCATCACCGAGATACAAACCCATCAATGAGACACGTCATCGGCTGCTCTCAAAAAGAAGAACAACGCCACCAAGCGAGATAGTTGCGAAAATACTACAGTATGTTGCATTTTTGCACCAACTTAAAACAACAGTCTTATTCATACTTGAGCTCATCGTCTGTTTTGTATTATCACCCTTTTACCGATCAGGGCTTCGGAACAAACGTCAGCGGTTTGGCTGTTTTTGTCACCCGCGTGATCCGACGCTGTCGCACTCACGTACGGACGTTGTTCTGAACATTTCGGTACCTGCGCAAGTAGTTCAACGGTAGAACGCCGGGAATGTGACCCGGAGGCAACAGGTTCAACTCCTGTCTTGTGCTCCATGGATAGCTCAGTTGGTAGAGCATCGGATCCAGACTCCGAATGTCGCGGGTTCAACTCCCGCTCCAAAACCCGGTCTTGAAAACCGGACTGGCTTTCCAAGCCAGCAGCTCGTCAAGCTGTTTACATTGCGGGACCTGAAGAAAGCTTGCGGACGCGGTTTGTGCGCCTGGCCTTTGGCCTAAGTGTGCAAAGTGCAGATGCCGGGGGCCTTCGTCCGGTCGCGTTTCATGATCGCGCCGCAGCCTTGCCGGGAACACTGGTTTTCGAACGGGCGTACCCTGTGCTGTTGCCGCAAGATCCGCTGTTCCGCGCCCCGCCGAAAGCGCCCGCGCTTTCTTCAGGTCTCAGATTTTCGCCTCGGGAGGCTGCCAGTCAGTCTGCCGGATTTCAACCAACTCTAACCAACTTCAACCCGAAGAAAGGACAACCACGTGCCTTAGTGCCACGGAAGGAATATCGAAATGATGAACTTTCTCAACAAGATCCGCGGACGTACCCGCGTACTGATTTCTGAAAACGAACGTGCTCTTCACCTTCTGCAGGGTAAACTCAAGGGTATCCTCGGACCAGGGGACCACAGCCTGAAAAGCGGCCGTGGATCACTCGTGATCGAGCGACACAATCTGGCGATACCTCAGTTTCGTTCCGTCTACGAGAAGGCACTTTTCGATAAATTTCCTGAAGTTGTCGAAAAGCTGCTGACCGTTGTTCGAACCGGACCTGGTGAAATCGCGATTGTCGAGCGCGACAAGCTCATTCATACCGTGGTCGGTCCGAATGATAAGCTGGTTCTCTGGAACGAAGCCGGTCCCTGGACCTGGCAGGTAGTCGACACGGTTGCAGAACCTGAGTTGCCTGCAGAGTTGCAGCGTCGTCTGAGCGAAGCCCAAAAGGCCCAGCATCACGTCGTGATCCCGGTGACCGACGGTAGCGTAGCGCTTTTGTTCGTCGATGGGGTTCTCACCAAAGTTCTGCAGTCAGGCTTGCATGCCTACTGGAGCACTGGTCGAAAAGTGACGCAGAAGCTGATCGACCTGAAGCGTCAGAGCCTCGATGTCACCGGTCAGGAAGTCTTGACACTTGATCGTGTCACGATCCGGATCAACCTGTCTGCGGAGTACCGTGTGGTCGACCCGGTGAAAGCCACGCAGGACGTGAAGGACTTCTCGGATACGCTCTATAGGGCGCTTCAGCTGGTGTTTCGTAAGCAGCTTGGTGCGTTGAAGCTTGACCAGATCCTTGAACGCAAGGGAGAGGTGAACGAAGAAGCCGAGGCGCAGATCAAGACTGACATGGCAAAGATCGGTATCGAGGTTTCCGATATTGTTCTGAAGGATGTCATCCTGCCAGGCGAAATGCGTGAGATCCTCAACAAGGTGGTGACGGCTGAAAAAGAAGCTGAAGCCAATGTCATCCGCCGTAGGGAGGAAACGAACGCAACACGTTCGCTTCTGAACACCGCGAAGGTCATGGCCGAAAATCCGGTCATGTTGCGCCTGAAAGAGCTGGAAGCTCTCGAGGCGATTGCCGGAAAAGTGGATCGTTTGACGGTTCACAACGGGACGGAAGGCCTGATGAACGATCTCGTCAAGCTGCGTGACGACACCACGGCTTGATGACGACAATGAACGGCGCGGGGAAACCCGCGCCGTTTTTCTCGCGCGGTTGTTTCAAAGTGAGTTCCTCACAAGTTTGAGCGCTGAACTCGCCTCTTTCATAACGGTCTCCCAGTCTCAAACTGATTGCCATTTCACAGAGGGGTCAAGCTCAATCACATAATAAAAAAGTTTTTTCTTTTTTTATTGATTTCCATCCCATATAGAAAGGGAAATGTTTTTTTATTGAGGTTCCAATGGCCGTCAGCTCGCCTGTACAGGATTGCCCCCCGCATTTGTTTTCCCGCGACCGCGCTGCAGGAACACTGGCTTTGATGCTCGGGGTTGGGTCTCATGCCATCAACGGCTTTGTTACAACAGCGGTTCTCCCGGACATTATTCGCGATCTCGGTGGGCAAGACCGGGCTTTCTGGGTTTTCAGTTCCTTTGAAATGATGGCAATTCTGGCAGGCTGCCTGACTGGCGCGGTCAAAGTGCGTTTCGGCGCGCGGCTTCCCTTTCTTCTGGCGACCAGCCTGCTTGCATTCGGCTCCACGTTGGCAGGTCTCAGCGGTTCCCTGGAAGGCCTTATTGCCGGGCGCGCGTTTCAGGGTTTCGGAGAAGGCATGATCATCGCCCTTTGCTATGGGCTTATCCCTGATCTGTTTCCAAACCATGCCGCACCACGTGTTTTCGCTTTGTTATCAGGCGTTTGGGCCCTGGCGGCTGGGATTGGCCCCGTTTCTGCCGGTCTTTTGTCAGAGCTCTGGTCCTGGCGGGCTGCATTTCTGGTGAATATCCCGCTGGTCCTGTTGCTCTTTGTCCTGATGAACACGGCGCTGCCCGCAGCGTCTGCTGCGGCACGCTCTGGCCACAATCCCACACAGTCGACAGGAAGCAACCGATTTGTCCTGCGCCTCCTTCTCCTGGTCGCAAGCATCTATTTCCTGACCGTAATCGGCGAAGCACATACGCCGGTCCGGTTAACCCTGACCATTCTGGCCGGTCTAATAGCAGCCACCATATTGTTGAAAATCGATGCAAACAGCGTCCGCAGCCTCTTTCCGAAAGAAGCCTTCCGGCTCGAAACACTGATCGGGCTGGGCACCTGGATCGTCTTTCTTACATCCGTGGTTGCCGCAGTGCGCGCCATTTTTGTCACCACCTTCGGACAGGTCTATTGGGACATGAGCGTGACCGAAGCGAGTTATGTTGCTGCCGGTCTTGCCTTTTCGTGGACAGTCTTTTCCTGGGTGTCTGCACGCGCACCATCTCGGAAACGGGAGATGACCTATCTGGTCACAGGCCCCGTACTGATCGCCATTGGGCTGGCGATGACAGCTTATTCTCTGGAAACGCGTTCGCTCACTCTTTTTGCCCTGGCCGCTATTGTTGCGGGTGCCGGGCACGGGCTGTCCAGTCAGATCCTGATGCGCTCGCTGATGTATACGGCAAAGGGACAGGAGCAGAACCTTGTGTCCAGCATTCTGCCAACCATCTCCTCTGCCGGCATTGCGATCGGTGGTGGCCTTACCGGCCTGATAGCAATACAGACTGGACTGATCACGCCAGGTGCCGAAAGCTTGCTGACCAAGGCCGTCATCGCTCAGTCCGGTCCCTCGGTTTTTTACACAAACGCGTTCTTAATGTTGGTGCCGGCAAGTGCAATGCTGGTTTTGCGGCGGCGTCTGATCCACGCGGAAAGCGGAGAAGTTAAAGCTGATTGAGCGCAATTCTCGATCATGCAGACAATGCAAGATGCTCTGACCCTTTTTCCGAAAACGCAAAACCTGAAGGTGCTGAAAGATGAAAAGTGTGACGTAGAGGCATTGACTAAAAAGGGCTCAAGGCGGAAAATTTCATCATTATTGCTCGAAAAACGGTAGTTACATGAAATTTCCCGCCGCCCGGCTCCTTATTGACCAGCATATTTGTCCGATGTGCTTTGGTGTGCCGTTGCCGATTGTCTGGAAGTGCGCCTGGACCGTGCTTACCGGCATGATGCCCCAGGCGCGCGTCACTGATCTTTGCATATGCGTTGGCCCGCCCCCGCCCATCGGCGGCGATCCCATCGTAACAGGAGCCTGGACGGTTCTGGTTGAGGGCCTACCTGCGGCGCGTATGACCGACCTGACCCTGAAAGCGGGTTCGATCGTTACCGGATATCCCACTGTTCTGATCGGAACTGCGGGCGCAGGAGGCGGCGGCGGAGCTGGTGGTGGCGGAGCAGCTGGCCCGGGCCCGGTCGGCACCACCAAAGTTGGGCCGTCAATCGAAATTGAGGGAACCGAAAAGTTCCGAGAGCAAACAGTTCAGGCACTGGCCAAACTCGCGCAGACACCATCCGGTGCCAAGCTTTTGACCGATCTGCACAATTCAGGCAAAACGATAACGATAAAAGAGACAACTGGCGGGAATAAGGTCACTGGTTTTACAAATGACGGCAAACTGGATTCCAGCGGCAATCCAGGGTCAGGATGCGATACGACTGTGCACTACAATCCCAATCGGACGAGTTATGGAACCGCACAGCCGTGGCAGACACGTCCACCCGAAATCGGCCTTGGCCATGAGTTGATCCACGCTCAACATGCCGCCGATGGTGAGCTCGATTTCTCGAAAGTGGACAATGACAGCAAACCAGATCCTGCAGATCCGACCAAAAATGCCAAGGTCATCAAGGAAGAAGCCAGGACCGTTGGAATACCGCCACATGACAACGAACCCTACAGTGAAAACAAACTCCGTGAGGAATGGGACCCCAAACAACCCGAACGGCTATTCTATTGATCGACGCTTCCTGCTGCTCGGGCTGTTGTCCTCAGGCTTCAATTTCAGTTTCCAGAAAAAGGCATCCGCAATGTCATCGTCCAGCAATCAAAACAATGACATATCCTTGGCGGTTCAAATCCAGCAGGACGGTCCGACGCTCCGTCTCAGCTATCAGGTAAGAAATCTGAGCGATCGAACCGCCTATCTTTTCGATGTCCTTCATGACGAGTTCAATGGTTCTGTCTTTCCACTGGTAGAGGCTTGTTACGCATCAATCGAGCAGGGACAACTTGTGTTCAGCCGCCAGATTGTCGACGTGCCGGAGGGCATGCTGCTTGAAGGGTTCAACATTCCCTTTGTCACACCTGTCAGGCCAGGTCGCACAATTGAAAAAACCGTCTTGCAGCCACAGCCTGTCTACCCTTGGACCCCCTATATCGACCGGGATGACTTCCCGCCTGCACAAGGTGTTCTCGACATGAACGCCTATTTTCGTATCGGCTACTTTATGGAAGCACAAGGAACGAGCGAACTCGCTCGTGTGGCGGAGACTGACAACGGGTCGCACCCGTACTTCGACCCATTTCCCATAGAGTCCCAGAAGTACCTCATGACTGGACCACTTGGTACAGTCCGGGTCTATGACCTTGGCTGAGGCAATCACTGCCTCCTAAAAACCTGTCAGCCCCCGCTCGGCCCATTGGCTTTGGGGAATTTCCGGTCCGATCTTGAAAGCGAACTTTTCGACCCGCGTAACATCGCCATCCGTCTCGCACCGGAAAGCGACGTCGAACCATCGCCCCAGACTTCGAAACGCGGCCCGCCGGGGTTCCAGCACCGTGCCGGGTTGCGGTCTGAAGCTGGGCAAAAGTTCAGGTGGAACCGGGCTGGCAATCGTCAGTTGGGCACGCAGCTCCGTCATACACAAAAGGTTCAGCCGTTGCCCGGCCGGCATTCCCCGCATGGCCGTCCGGCTGCGAGTATCGTCCAGGATCCGCTCAGAATAGAGTTCGCGTGCCTGCAACAGGTCCTGACGCTGAGGAGCTGCTGATGCCGCAGGGCGCGCACTTGCCTGGGGCCGGTCGGGCTTGGGTGTTGGCGTTTGAGATGTCGCGATCCGGCCAACTGTTCCGAAGTCGTCAACAGGCGCAGCCTCGTCGTCGCCGAGAAGCTGTTCAACTCCTGGCTCCTCGACAACATCCGTTTCCACATCTGGCTCTGGCTCTGGCTCTGGCTCTGGCTCTGGCTCTGGCTCTGGCTCTGGCTCTGGCTCTGGCTCTGGCTCTGGCTCTGAAGCAGAGTTGTCTGCCGTATCGGTCTCTTCAATCTCTTCCTGCGGCAAGTCGGTATCTTCTTCCACCGTTTCAGAAGTGTCTTCAGGCACGTCTTCAGGAAGCTCTTCTGAAACCTCGTCCGTCTCGGTTTCTTCAGTGTTCGGTTCAGCGGTGCCTTCTTCATCTTCGTCGCTAAACTCTTCAACCGACGGCAGCACTGGCGTCTCCTGCTGCTGTTCTGCCTCAGCGAGTTCTTGTGGCGCAGGTGCGGATTGTTCGAGTTCTTCGGCCTCAGGCTCTTCCGATTCCGGAGGTGGCTCTTCTGCCTCAGGCTTTTCCGGAACCTCCGCGACTTCCGGCTCCGGCGGCGTGATCAGTTCAACTTCAATGGGCGTTTGAACGGGTGTCGGCTCATATCCGGATATCACACCGGTCAACAGAAGAGCTGCCAGCCCATGCAACAGCAAGGACGCCGTCAGTCCGAGTGCAAGATACCGTTTTTCCTCGGAGTTTACGTCCTCCATAGGTCTGTCTGTATCTGCGATTAGGGCCAAAAAAGCGCTCCTGAGCGAAAACCCGCCGTCAATCCAGTTTCACATTTTCTGAAAATGGTGTCGATGTTCTGTCACACCATGCCATTGAGCAAACAAAAACCCGGCATCGCTGCCGGGTTTCCGCAATAGTGTTTTGTCTGCAGCCTTAGCTGTCGAGGAACGAGCGCAGCTTGCGAGACCGGCTGGGGTGCTTCAGCTTGCGCAGAGCCTTTGCTTCGATCTGGCGAATACGTTCACGCGTTACGGAGAACTGCTGACCAACTTCTTCAAGCGTATGGTCGGTGTTCATGCCGATGCCGAAGCGCATTCTGAGGACGCGCTCTTCACGCGGTGTGAGTGAAGCCAGAACACGTGTGGTGGTTTCACGCAGGTTCGACTGGATGGCTGCATCGATCGGCAGAACGGCGTTCTTGTCTTCGATGAAATCGCCCAGGTGAGAATCCTCTTCATCCCCAATCGGCGTTTCAAGCGAGATCGGTTCCTTGGCGATCTTGAGGACCTTGCGAACCTTTTCCAGCGGCATCTGCAGCTTTTCGGCCAGCTCTTCAGGTGTTGGCTCGCGTCCGATCTCATGCAGCATCTGGCGAGATGTTCTCACGATCTTGTTGATCGTCTCGATCATGTGCACCGGAATTCGGATCGTCCGCGCCTGGTCCGCAATCGACCGGGTTATCGCCTGACGGATCCACCACGTTGCATAGGTGGAGAACTTGTATCCGCGCCGGTATTCGAACTTGTCGACCGCCTTCATGAGACCGATGTTGCCTTCCTGGATGAGGTCCAGGAACTGAAGGCCGCGGTTTGTGTATTTCTTTGCAATGGAGATCACGAGGCGCAGGTTGGCTTCGACCATTTCCTTCTTGGCGATACGGGCTTCACGCTCGCCTTTCTGAACCATTGCAACGATCCGGCGGAATTCGGTGATCTCAAGGCCTGTTTCGGTTGCCAGCGTCTGGATTTCCTGACGCAGCTCGCGAACGGTTTCTTTTTCTTTGGCGATGAAGTTCTTCCAGCCCCGCGTGGAAAGATTTGCCACCTTGCGCAGCCAGTTCGGATCGAGTTCGGCACCCTGATACTGTTTCAGGAAATCGGTACGATCAACGTTGTAGCTGTCCGCAAGACGCAGAAGCCGGCCTTCATAGCCCATCAAACGCTTGTTGATGTCATAGAGCTGAGCAACCAGCGCGTCGATACGGTTCTGGTTGAGCGACAGGCTCTTCACATCGACGATGATGTCTTCTTTCAGCTTCTTGTAGCGACGTTCCTGGCTGGGCGACAATGTCTTGTTGGCCAGCTTGTTTTCAACCAGTTGGTCCTGAAGACGGCGCAGCTTCTTGTAGTTGTCCGCGATGTTGTCGAAAGTTTCCAGAACGCCTGGCTTCAGCTCTGCTTCCATGGCCGAAAGCGAGACGTTGGATTCAAACTCGTCGTCATCGTCCTCGTCGTTGTCGCCTTCACCCTCTTCACCCTCGGTCTCTTCCGAAACGCCGCCAGCGGTTTCAGCCGGCTTTTCGCCGGGCGCAACATCGTCGTTTGCAACAGCCGGACCGGCTTTGGCGTCAGGGCCTGCATAGGTTGCTTCAAGATCGATAATATCGCGCAGCAAAACCTGGGCTTCATTCAGCTCGTCGCGCCAGATGATGATGGCCTGGAACGTCAGCGGGCTTTCACACAAGCCTGCGATCATGGCCTCGCGGCCGGCCTCGATGCGCTTTGCGATGGCGATTTCACCTTCGCGGGAAAGCAGTTCCACCGACCCCATTTCACGCAAATACATGCGTACAGGGTCATCGGTACGGTCGGCCGGTTCCTTGGTCGTGGTTGTCTTGGTTACAGCCGTTGTAGTGGCCGTCACCAACTCACCGCCATCGACTTCGTCCGGGCCGTCGTCAGCTTCTTCGGAATCGATCACGTTGATGCCCATGTCGGAAAGCATGGACATGGTGTCTTCGATCTTCTCGGAGGACACCTGCTCTGAAGGCAGGACTTCGTTCAGCTCATCGTAAGTGACATAGCCGCGTTTCTTGGCGGCTTTGATCATCTTCTTGACGGCGGCATCCGACAGGTCCAGCAACGGGCCATCCGTGCCGTCCGCGCTCTGCTCCTGATTTTCGTCTGCCTGTGTCGCTTTGGCTACCATATCGTGCTCCAGTTCGTGGCCGATGCGGCCACGCAGCGCCCTTTGTTTAGCTTCAACCCAATCCGGTTTCGGCGCGCCTGCTTTTATTTGCGGCGGCGATCCAAAGAATCAGTGTGGGTTGTTTGTAAGCCGTGTCCCTTAAGTCCCAATTAACCGTACACTTTTCGACATTGTGAAAAATCAGCATCGACTAAGCGCACGACCTTTTTGTCTCACACTCGAAGATCGAGCGCGGGTGTGGTGTTCAAACGGGTTGCAGCGTTTCTTCAGACTATTGCCGCGAGCTGGCTTGCTGGCTGCGGCGCGCAATGGCTGCAAAACTCCTATTTAGCTCGACGCTCACGATTCGCAAGTGTGATTCGTCACAGGTCAATGGGAAAATGCATTTTTTAGCCTTTTGCGGGGCAACAAGAGGCTTTTCGGGCATCTTTCAAGCCTGCACGGCAGTTGCCATTTAAGAAAGCAGGCTCAACCTCTGCGCCGACACTTATCGGCAATCACTCAAGAACCTTTCGACAGCGCCGAACAAACCTACCCTGCCGCAACTGTTTCGGCGGGTGCTTGCGGTCCGGCCAATCTGATTTTTTTGGCTCGTTCAGCAAGATCCTGCTCCTCGCGGGCGCACTCTTCGCGCCGCCGGCTGAGATCCTGCGTCAACGCCTGGATGCGCGCCCAGGAATGTTCATCGAGTTCTTCATCGGCACTTTTGAGTTCCGTTGTCAGCTCGTCTTCCAATGCATTCAGTTCCAACACGTCGATGAAGTGGAGGTAGGCCGCTTCGACAAAATCCTCGGGTGGATTTGATTTCAATAGGGGGAAACGATGATTGAGTGCTGAAAATTCCGCGCGTTTTTGCTGCTGAAGTCCAATCGTCTCCAACATCATCTCATACATGATGTCCTTGAGCGGCTCGTCAAAGGCACTCGTCAGGTCCGCAATCGGTGTCTCTTCCAGGTCGTCGACAATGCGGCAGAGAATATCGCGCAGTTGCACATGAAGTTCGTTGACAAACGGCAGTCTGGAAAACCGTTCAAAATTTCGGTCCAGCAAGTGCGGGAACCGCATGCAAAGTCCCAACAACAGGCGTTCGGTGCCAAAATCATCACTTGCGGCCACGCTTTCACGTACCCTGCCGAGTGAAGGAATGTCAGCGGGTTTCTTTCCGTTGCCTCGATTTTGCCGGGCCTGTTCGAAAAACAGATTGGAAAGCTTGAACTTCAGATCGAGCTGATAGCGCCGACGAACACGTTCGTCCTTGATCGTACCAATCAGATCGTCAAACCGCTTCTCAAGAGCTGCCTTGCGCTCCGGAGTATCCAGTCGCGAGACCGAAATCTCCCTGTCCCAAACGACGTCGAATAGTGACTGGGCCCGGGCGACCTCGGCATGGAACCCTTCCAGCCCCCGTTTTTTGACAAGATCATCCGGATCCATGCCGTCCGGAAGGAAGCAGAACTGGAATGAAAAGCCGCTTTTGAGAACCGGAAAGATCCTGTCGATCGCGCGATGCGCTGCCGAAACACCGGCAACGTCCCCGTCAAAGCAGATCACAGGTTCCGGGGCGAATTTCCAAAGCCGAACAACCTGATCTTCGGTAAAGGCCGTACCCAAGGAAGCAACCACGTGCCGAACACCTGCTTGCGACAATGCAATTGCATCAAGATAGCCCTCCACCACCACAGCTTCACCCGACTTGAATGCAGGTTCACGCGCCCTGTGCGCATTGAAAAGCATGACACCCTTGTGAAAGAGCGGCGTTTCCGGAGAATTCAGGTATTTCGGCTGCCCATCGGGTAAAAGCGTTCTTCCGCCGAATGCGACCACACGCCCGCGGTCATCCTGGATCGGTATCATCAGTCGTCCGCGAAAGCGGTCGTATCCCGGCCGGCCGTCCTCCGGCTTGATCACCAGGCCCGCTTCCACCATGACCGCTTCCGGAACGTCCCTTGCCGCCAGATAGCCTTTCAGGGCGTCCCGGCTGTCCGGAGCAAAACCGAACCTGAATTCGGCGAGCGTTTCACGGCTTAAGCCGCGTCCAAGAGCGTATTTGCGTGCAGTCTCGCCACGTCCGCCAGCAAACTCGGCTTGGAAAAACTGGACTGCCATCTCACAGACATCTGCAAGTCCGGCACGCCTCTTTTCCCGTTTTGCAGCCTGCGGGTCAGGAGCAGGCAAGGCAACACCTGCCTGTTCAGCAAGCCGCTCGACCGTCTCTGGAAAGCTGAGGCCTTCAGTTTCACAGACAAAGGTGAAGTGATCGCCTGACGCGCCACAGCCGAAACACTTGTATCGATTACGCCGGTCATCGACGTGGAAGCTGGGGCTCTTTTCCTGATGAAACGGACAGCACGCCCAATAGTCGCCCTTGCCGGGCTGGGTCTTGCGCCGGTCCCAGGTGACCCGTCGTCCGACCAGATCTGACAGCGTCAGCCTGGCACGAATTTCATCAAGAAGACGCTGATCAAAGCGCATGAGGTTATGGCTGCCTGGAGTTCAGAAATATCAATCAATCCATGGCCGCCACACGGACTGCCAATCGAGCTGACAAAAATAGTGGGTAAATGCGAATGAAGCTAGGGCACGGTGAGATTTCTGACCGCCTTCACTCTGCTTCCGTACCGCTGGCTTCAGCTGCGGTTGCGCCGTTTCCGTTGGTACGCAACATATCCTTGACGACGCATGACGCTTGGACAAAGTCCATTTTACCCGGATATCGGGTCTTGAGTTCACTCATGCAACGGCCGATGTCCCTGAGTCCATGGGCATCGATGTCCTTGACGGTCTCTTCACAGATCGCCCGCACTTCCTCGTCGCTCAATTGAGCAGGCAGGAATTCGCGAATGATTTCCTGCTCAACGCGCTCCTGTTCGGCCAGGTCAAGCTGCCCACTGCTTTCAAATTCGACCGCGGAGCTCTCCCGCTGGTGGATCATTTTCTGAAGGATTTCAACAACGTCAGGCTCACTGACGCCGTCCTTGCCGTTCTCCCGTGCCGCAGCTTCGCGGTCCTTCACCGCTGTCTGAACCAGACGCAAGGTCGCACATCTGCGCTTGTTGCCGTCATCTTGCGCAGCTTTAAGGGCCGCGTTGATTCTGTCACGCATCGCTTCGCCCATGGATTACTCTACCCCTGCCGTGCTGAGGCTCGACGTCGTTCGACGCCCACGCGAACCACTCAGCCAAGTCATTGAATTTTAAAGATCTTTTTTCAACGGATCAATATTGACGATCCAAGCCGCTTCCCATAGAGTCCCGCGCTTAATGCAGACGGCCTAATGCGGGTCCTTTTTTCCCGCTTCAGACGCCTTTCCTGCAGCGCATGATGTCACCAACAAGACCTGGAAACAAGACATGACGACTGCAGACGCATGGTCCGAGACCCCGGCGACCGCCCTTCTTGTGCTCGCCGACGGCAGCATCATCGAGGGTGTAGGCCTTGGCGCGACGGGACAGGCCGTTGGTGAAATCTGCTTCAACACCGCCATGACCGGTTACCAGGAAATCCTGACCGACCCGTCCTATTCCGGACAGATCATAACCTTCACATTTCCCCATATAGGTAACGTTGGGACGAATGACGAGGATATCGAGACCGTTAACATGGCGGCCGACAGCGGCATTCGTGGCGTGGTGCTTGCAGCAGAGGTCACCGATCCAAACAACTATCGAGCCGCACGCCATCTGGATGCCTGGCTGAAAAGCCGCAACATGATCGGAATCTGCGGTGTGGACACGCGTGCGCTGACCGCTCTCATTCGGGAAAAGGGTGTGCCCAACGGGGTTATCGCTCACGCTCCGGATGGCAAATTCGACCGCGACGCGCTCGTAACAGCCGCGTCGAACTGGCCCGGCCTGGTTGGAATGGATCTGGCAAAAGACGCTTCGACGACCCAATCGCACCCCTGGTCGCAAACGACCTGGCAATGGGACGAAGGATTTGGCGAAGCAACCGGAGGTAAGTTCAAGGTCGTTGCGATCGATTTTGGTATCAAGCGCAACATCTTACGCTTGCTGACCGATGCCGGTTGCGAAGTGACCGTATTGCCGGCAACCGCGACGGCAGACGATGTGCTCGCACATCGTCCAGATGGCGTATTCCTTTCAAATGGCCCGGGTGACCCGGCCGCAACGGGTATTTATGCCGTTAGTACCATCAAGGAAATCGTCGACAAGGGCATCCCGACTTTTGGCATTTGCCTGGGCCACCAGATGCTTGCGCTAGCGCTTGGCGGGCAAACACTGAAAATGCACCAGGGCCATCACGGCGCCAACCATCCGGTCTTTGATCACACGACCGGAAAAGTCGAAATCACATCAATGAACCACGGGTTCGCAGTGGACGCTGAAAGCTTGCCTGACAACGTTGAGCAAACGCATATTTCGCTGTTCGATGGCTCAAACTGTGGTTTGGCAATGAAGGACAAGCCGGTCTTTTCCGTGCAATATCACCCGGAGGCTTCCCCGGGGCCGCGTGACAGTCACTATCTGTTCAAGCGGTTTACGGATTTGATGAAGGCAAGAGAAACAGAACCGGCATAGGTTCCATCTCCATAATCGAAACCGACCCGGCGTAGAAAACGAAAAGCCCGGCAAGCAAGCTTGCCGGGCTTTTCTGAATTGAAAACAAGTTAGTGAACGAGTTCGCCGAACACCGTGAGGATCTGGTCAACCTCGGCGATCTGATCATCAAGCATCTGTTTTTGTTCCAGCAGGATTTCCTGCTGACCCTTACAGATCTCTTGAAGTTCCCTGAACTGATCTTCGCGTTTGGAATTTCCTTCAACCAGCTTGATCACCCTGCGGATTTCAGCGAGGGTCAAACCGATTTTCTTCGCCTGAATAATGACACGCATGCGTGACACATCACGCGGTCCATAAAACCGTCTTGCGCCTTTGCGCACGGGGTTCAGCAGACCTTTTTCTTCGTAAAAACGCAGTGTGCGCAGCGTGACGTTGAAACGTTCTGACATTTCAGAGATCGCAAGCGAGCGATCTTCAATTACCACGTCTTGCCCCGGACCAGCGATGTCCGGAACAACGACCATCTTGGTAGCTACATTGTTCATTCTATTAAGCCCGATCTTGTCCTTTTTGTTCCAGGGCTGATTGGGTCGTGCAACGCCCCTGGTTTTCCGATCCCACCATCGGTCCGCCAGGTCCCACTGACACTACACTTAAAGCTCCTGTTGCCGGAAAGCGTGGCTTGCCGGTTCAGAAGCTCCCAACATCAGACTCCTAGGAGACTAAGCACCAGTCTAATACAACAGAATGATAGATAAAATCTACAGTAAAATTGGAATTATTGACTACTTTCCGCGCAAGTTTCAGCTTTTCGAAAACTAAAACTACAATAAATGCAGAAAGGGCATACAACTTTGAATAAATAGTTCCTGATGAAATTTGATTTCTAGGTATAAATATTAATTATCGATAATCTAGCACTAATAAATAGAGTGATCTTCCGTCGCGATATCCACAACGATTTTTCCTAACCCCACGGCAGATTGAGCTCAAAAAATACTTTGTTTTCTTTACCTTATCACTGACATTTATTACATGCTGACGCCACGCTCTAAATATTATCTAGAGAACTTGCTATCGATCTGCATCCTAACCGGCTGCCGCAAGGCAATCGCCTGCACCCACGCCGCACGCTTAACGTGCATATCTTGTCGAAAATGAAAACCATACGCACAAACTGAACGGGAAAACGTTCCTGTTGAGCGCATGCATGTCATCTTTCGCATCGCTAATATTTGTCCGTCTGTTCAAATTTCAAGACGCGAAAGCGCATTCGCCGCACAAAAAGGAGCACATTGTGCACTTCCCGATTGACAAGACCGCGTCCAGGTTATTTTTGTCTTATTTGTCAGCACGCTGGCTGCTGGTGAAGTCCGTACGGAACGAAGATATTCCGGAACATTGGTAATATGGCCGAATCAAAATCAAAAAATCCTGTGCAAGGCATGACCCCGCAGCAGTTTCGCATTTGGCGTCGCACCCTGGGACTGAAGCAAAAGGACGCTGCCGACAGGCTCGGTCTGAAGAAACGCATGATCCAGTATTATGAAAAAGGCAACCGGGACGGCCGCCCGGTAGAAATCCCGAAATCAATCCGACTCGCTTGCTATGCCTTGTCCGAAGGAATTGGCGACTTTGACGGTCAGAGCACCGCTCCCCTACCCGCTGAAAGCAAAGAGACCGATTAATCCGGCAATTTGGACGCAGAAAACGTCTGAATGATACGCAGCCGGGGTTTCCTACCGCTGCGCTTTTCCCTATAAGACGCGCTCAGCCAACATTGTCATTCACCTCATGATAGAGCCCGACCGAATAACGGCGACGTTATCCGGACTGGCCGCTGCGAGCTGCGAGCCGAGATGCCCAAACGCACAGATATCTCTTCCATCCTGATCATAGGTGCCGGGCCGATTGTTATCGGCCAGGCCTGCGAATTCGATTATTCCGGCACCCAGGCCTGCAAGGCGCTGCGAGAGGAAGGATATCGCATTATCCTGGTGAACTCGAACCCGGCGACGATCATGACAGATCCCGATCTTGCCGACGCCACATATATTGAGCCGATCACGCCGGACCTTGTGGCTAAGATCATTGAAAAGGAGCGCCCGGACGCACTGCTGCCAACCATGGGAGGGCAGACAGCACTTAACTGCGCGTTGGATCTTGAGGAAATGGGGGTCCTTGAAAAATTCGGTGTGGAGATGATTGGCGCCCGTGCCGATGTCATCGAAAAGGCCGAAGACCGGGAAAAGTTCCGGGCAGCCATGGATGTGATCGGCCTTGAAAACCCTCGCGCAGCCATTGCCTCGTCACCAGCCATTCGAGGAGAAGACGGCAGGATCACCGGATATGACCGCAACGCCGGATATCTGGAAGCCATGCGCGCACTGGACGAGATCGGCCTGCCGGCCATCATTCGTCCGGCTTTCACACTCGGTGGCACCGGTGGCGGCGTTGCCTACAATCGGGAAGAATACGAGACGATCGTTCGTTCGGGTATCGACGCCTCACCTGTTGGTCAGGTCCTTATCGATGAAAGCCTGCTCGGCTGGAAGGAATATGAGATGGAAGTGGTCCGCGACAAAGCGGACAACTGCATTATCATTTGCTCGATCGAAAATGTCGATCCGATGGGCGTTCACACAGGAGACTCCATCACCGTTGCCCCGGCACTGACGCTAACGGACAAAGAATACCAGATCATGCGCGACGCCTCGATCGCAGTACTGCGCGAGATCGGTGTGGAAACGGGCGGCTCGAACGTGCAGTTTGCCGTCGATCCCGAGACCGGCCGCCTGGTGGTGATCGAGATGAACCCGAGGGTATCCCGCTCGTCCGCACTTGCCTCTAAGGCAACCGGTTTCCCGATCGCGAAGATCGCTGCCAAACTGGCTGTCGGCTATACACTGGACGAACTTGAAAACGACATTACGGGCGGTGCCACGCCTGCATCTTTCGAGCCGACAATCGACTATGTCGTCACCAAGATCCCTCGTTTCGCTTTCGAGAAATTCCCAGGCTCAGTCCCGACATTGACCACCGCCATGAAATCGGTCGGTGAAGTGATGGCCATCGGCCGGACATTCAATGAAAGTCTCCAGAAGGCTCTCCGCGGTCTGGAAACCGGCCTGAATGGTCTCGATGAGACTGAAATACCGGGCCTAGACCAGGGTGATGACCGTAATGCACTTCGGGCAGCGGTTTCAACCGCGACACCGACACGTCTTTTGAACGTTGCTCAAGCCATGCGTCTTGGGATGAGCGTGGAAGAAGCACATCAGGCAAGCGGGATCAGCACCTGGTTCCTGGAACAGATGGCTGACATCCTTGCGATGGAAGCAAAGGTGCGCAACATCGGCCTGCCGCAAGACGCGGCAAACCTGCGCAAGCTCAAGTCAATGGGCTTTTCGGATACAAGACTGGCAAGCCTTGCAGGGCTCGAAGCCGACGATGTCGTTAAATTGCGGCAGGAATTGAACGTGCACCCGGTCTATAAACGCATAGACACGTGCGCCGCTGAATTCGCTTCGCCGACCGCCTATATGTATTCGACTTATGAAACGCCTTTCATGGGCAACCCAGCATGCGAATCCGACCCGTCGGAACGGAAGAAAGTCGTCATTTTGGGTGGCGGGCCGAACCGGATCGGCCAGGGCATTGAATTTGACTATTGCTGTTGTCATGCCGCCTTTGCGCTTGAAGATGCCGGGTATGAGACCATCATGGTCAATTGTAACCCGGAAACCGTGTCCACCGACTATGATACGTCCGACCGGCTCTATTTCGAGCCGCTGACGTCGGAAGACGTTTTGGAGATCATACGCCGCGAACAGGAT
This sequence comes from uncultured Roseibium sp., assembly GCF_947499295.1. GTDB lineage: Bacteria > Pseudomonadota > Alphaproteobacteria > Rhizobiales > Stappiaceae > Roseibium. The sequence goes on along the minus strand of NZ_CANMNP010000013.1, from coordinate 22,730 downwards.
AACGGCACGCTACACGGCGTTATTGTTCAATTCGGTGGGCAAACTCCTCTCAAGTTGGCTCAGGCTCTGGTCAAGGCCAATGTGCCGATCCTCGGCACCTCTCCCGATATGATCGATCTGGCGGAAGACCGGGATCGCTTCCAGAAGCTCTTGGTCAAACTGGACCTGAAGCAGCCGGAAAACGGCATCGCATATTCCGTTGAGCAGGGCCGTTTGATTGCCGGCCAGCTTGGCCTGCCATTGGTGGTGCGCCCGTCCTATGTTCTCGGCGGCCGTGCCATGCAGATCATTCGTGATGAGGAAGCGCTCAATTCATATCTTCTCGGCACCTTGCCCGAACTGGTACCGGCTGAAGTCAGGGCCAAGTATCCGAACGACAAGACCGGTCAGATCAATACGGTGCTTGGCACCAACCCCCTCTTGTTCGACCGCTACCTGGATGGAGCGATCGAGGTTGATGTAGATGCGCTGTGTGATGGCAAGGACGTGTTTGTTTGCGGCATCATGGAACACATCGAGGAGGCCGGAATTCACTCCGGTGACAGCGCTTGCTCTCTTCCGGCTTTTTCCTTGAAGGAAGAACTCATCGACGAACTGAAACGCCAGACAACGGCCTTGGCCCTGGCGCTTGAAGTCGGTGGATTGATGAATGTGCAATTCGCGATCAAAGGCGACGAAATCTTTGTCCTTGAAGTGAACCCTCGCGCCTCGCGAACCGTGCCCTTTGTTGCCAAGACGATCGGAGAGCCCATTGCCAAGATCGCCAGCCGGGTCATGGCCGGCGAGAGCCTGGCATCTTTCGGCCTTAGTGAGGCAAAACTGGACCACATCGCGGTCAAGGAAGCTGTCTTCCCGTTCGCGCGCTTCCCGGGCGTCGATACTATTCTGGGTCCGGAAATGCGCTCCACGGGCGAGGTCATGGGCCTCGACACGGCCTTCGGAAAAGCGTTTGCCAAAGCACAGCTTGGCAGCGGCACCGGCGTGCCGGGTAAAGGCACTGTCTTCATCTCCATGCGCGATGATGACAAGGCTGGCGTCGTGGATGCCGTGCGCAGCCTGGAAGCTGCAGGCTTCGATATCATTGCCACAGGCGGCACGCAGAAATTTCTTGAGGCAAACGGCATTGCAGTGAAGAAGATCAACAAGGTGCTTGAAGGCCGACCGCATATCGTCGATGCTATCAAGAACGGTGAAGTACAACTCGTCTTCAACACCACAGAAGGTGCGCAGGCGATTGCCGACAGCCGGTCGATGCGCCGCGCAGCTCTGCTGAACAAAGTGCCGTATTACACGACGCTGTCAGGTTCCGTTGCTGCCGCCAAAGGAATAACCGCCCACAAGGCGGGCAGCCTTGAAGTAAGACCTTTACAATCCTACTTCGGCTAAGGCTATTATACTCGTGACCGGCCGGGAAAGCGCGCCTTTCCCGGCTTGGTTTGTTTTTGTAAATGCGCGGTCCTTTATGAAGAGTGAGAAGAGGACCCAATAAGCTGAAGGTCTGAGACCCATGGAAAAAGTTCCGATGACCTCTGCCGGTTACAAAATGCTTCAGGATGAGCTGAAGAAACGTACCACGGTTGAGCGTCCGCGCATCGTTGATGCCATTGCTGAAGCACGCGCGCATGGCGACCTGTCGGAAAACGCAGAATACCATGCAGCCAAAGAAGCACAGAGCCTGAACGAAGGCCGCATTGCGGAACTGGAAGACAAGCTGTCCCGTGCCGAGGTCATCGATGTGACCAAACTTGACGGCGAGATCGTCAAATTCGGCGCGACCGTTTCCCTGATCGACGAGGACACGGAAGAAGAAAAGAAATACATGATCGTTGGCGATGTCGAATCCGACGTTAAGCACAACAAGGTTTCCATTTCTTCTCCGATTGCGCGCGCTCTGATCGGCAAATCGGTTGGAGACAGTGTTGAAGTCGCAGCTCCAGGCGGTGCTCGCTCGTATGAGATCGTCGAAGTCAGGTTCATGTAAACCGGCGCTTCGCAAGCAGCTCATTTTCAAGCAACTTTTCTATCGCTTTACCCTTTGACGCCTGCCGGTCTATCGCTAAGGTAGCAACCGGCACGTGTCGGAGAGCAAGTGATGGTCTTTCATGCAATTGGCGTCTGGTTGCTGGTGATCTCGGTTCCTTTGTGGGCCTATCGCTGGTTTGCGTTCTCCAAACTGAATGGTCGCGAAAGACTGGCATTCAAACGCCTTATCAAGCGCCGGCACGAGAATCCTCTCGGATTTGCCCTGCGTGTTTTCGGCTTTCTGGTGGCACTGGCCGCGTCGGTGATTCTGCTGGTGCTCGGACTACGCTATTTCAAGCAAGGATCACTGGAACTCGGCACCTTCCGCGATACGATGCGCGGACGTCTTTATTCCGGTCTGGAACCGATTGATCAGGCATTGAACACGTTCCACTACGACCAGTGGCTGCCGATCGCAATTCTGACCACCTGCGCGCTCCTCAGCGTCGCCTTCACGCTGGTCGCAACCGCGCTCAGGGACATCTCGGTCATGGGGCGCCTGCGCAAACGCCTCAGCAAAATCGGTGACCGGCAAGACTGACCTGCCTCCGGTAAAATTCAATCGATTGGTACGACGGGTTCATCTTTGGTCCGACGGATTGTCAGGGCCGTGCGCACACTGTCGACATTGGGCGCTGCAGTAAGCTCCCGGATAACGAAATTCTGGAATGTCTGCAGGTCCGGCGCGACGCATTTCAACAGGAAATCAACCTCGCCGGACAACATATAGCTTTCTCGGACGAGCGGCCACTTCTGGACCGTTTCCTCAAATGCAATCAGATCCGCTTCGGTCTGGCTATGCAGCCCGACCATGGCAAAGGCGGTGACGTCGTAACCCAGCTGTTTTTCATCCAGCAGCGTCCTGTATCCGTGAATCAGTCCGGCCTCTTCGAGCGCCCTGACCCGGCGCAGACAGGGTGGGGCGGATATGCCGACGCGCCGCGCCAACTCCACGTTGGTCATTCGCCCGTCTGCTTGCAATTCTTTCAGGATCTGCCAGTCAATGGCATCGAGCCGCGCTTTCAAATCCGTCTCCTTTTAGCTCCACCTTGCGCCATCCGGGGTAGACCAAGATGTGGATGTTCCACCCGGAACGCATTGGCGTCTTGCAGGCGCGAACCGTCTCGCGCTAACGTGTCAATTCTTGTGCCGAAGTATGATTTTTTGCGCGTTTGTGCAAGACTATAACAAAATTGCGCACGATTTCGAAAGATTACGATAGGGGAACCCCTCCCGACAATGCGAACCATGCCGGAGATTTCCCCATCCTCGATTTGGGTTCTCACAGACGGCAAGGCCGGTGATCTTGCGCAATGTACCGGCGTTGCCGAAGCTCTTTGCGTTCCCTTCGAAATCCGCACAATCTCTCCACGCGCTCCCTTTTCCTGGTGGCTACCTTTTGGCCCAACTGACCCTCGTGAGTGGGAGAACAGGCCCAATAGCCCGATCGCCCCTCCCTACCCGGACTTGGCAATCGCGTCCGGTCGCCGGGCAGCAGCTTATCTTAGGCGTATCAAGCAACGCTCCAATGGACACACATTTACGGTTTTCCTGAAGGACCCACGGAAAGGGCCTGACAGCGCAGATTTGATCTGGGTTCCGGAGCACGACGCGTTGCGTGGTCGCAATGTTCTTGTAACACCGACCTCTCCACATCGCTTCTCGGTATCAAAACTGGATGGCCTGAGAGCACAAAAGTCACCGGAAATAGACAAACTGGCGAGACCGCGCGTCGCGGTGCTGATCGGCGGTGACAGCCGGCATCACACTTTCAGCGAAGACGACCAGAACCTCCTCCTAAGCGGTTTGAGGGAAGTTGCCCACCAAGGCGCCGGTCTGATGATCACCGCTTCCCGGCGCACGCCATCAGGGCTGGCGTATGGTCTTGCCAGTCTCGCCAAGTCCGGCGGACATATCTATTGGACGGGTGAACTTCCCAACCCCTATGGGACTTTTCTCGCCAAAGCCGATGCCATCGTTGCCACGGCGGACTCTACCAACATGATCGGCGAGGCGACTGCCACCGGCAGACCCATCCATGTCTTTCATCCAGGTGGTGGTCACGCAAAGATCACCCGGTTTTTGGGGACTTTGCAGCGTCTTGGTGCGATTCACCCCTTTCCAGGTCCGCTGAAAACCACTACCTACGAGCCGATAGACGCCACGCCCGTGATTGCCGAACGCATTCTCGCCGATTACGCGGCGCTGCGGCGGAACGACAAACACGAGCCGGCAGACTAACCTTTCGCCGCCAGGCAAGAACACTTGAACAGGACTTAGGGGCGACCATGAGCACTGAACACAGCAAACTTCTGATCATCGGCTCCGGGCCGGCCGGATACACGGCTGCCATTTATGCTGCGCGCGCAATGATCGAGCCGACGCTTGTCGCTGGCATTCAGCCTGGCGGACAGCTGACCATCACGACTGACGTTGAAAACTACCCCGGTTTCGCTGATCCCGTGATGGGTCCATGGCTGATGGAGCAGATGCAAAAGCAAGCTGAAAACGTCGGCACGAAGATTGTCTACGACACAATCACAAAGGCCGACCTTTCGCAGCGTCCATTCCGCCTGGAGGCCGACAGCGGTACTGTCTTCACTGCCGATACACTTGTTATCGCCACCGGAGCACAAGCACGCTGGCTCGGACTGCCTTCGGAACAGGACTATATGGGCGCAGGCGTTTCGGCTTGTGCGACATGCGACGGCTTCTTTTACCGCAACAAGGAAGTCGTGGTTGTCGGCGGCGGCAACACGGCAGTTGAAGAAGCGCTTTACCTGGCAAATCTTGCGTCCAAGGTTACCCTGGTCCACCGCAGAGACAATCTGCGTGCAGAAAAGATCCTGCAGGATCGTCTGTTCAAGAACCCGAAAATTGAAGTGATCTGGGATCATCAGGTTGATGAAATTCTTGGTGGAGGCGAACCGAAAGCTGTGACCGGCGTGCGCCTCAAGAACACCCAGACCGGCGGCACTCAGGATATCTCCGCGGACGGCGTTTTCATTGCCATCGGTCACGCGCCTTCCGTGGAACTCTTCAAGGACCAGCTTGGGTTAAAGCCCAACGGTTACTTGGAAACGGCTCCAGATTCGACAAAGACCTCCATTCCGGGCGTTTATGCAGCTGGCGATGTAACAGATGACATCTATCGCCAGGCTGTCACCGCCTCCGGTATGGGCTGTATGGCAGCGCTTGAAGCGGAGAAATTTTTGGCCGAACACGAGGCCGAATCCACCCAACAGGCGGCTGAATAGTCCGCCACCGGGCCCGAATGTGCCGGGCCCACTACGTCCTGTGGAGGGGCACGCATGGATTGGGACAAACTGCGAATTTTTCATGCGGCCGCTCAGGCAGGCAGCTTCACCCACGCTGGCGACAGCCTGCATATGAGCCAGTCCGCCGTCAGCCGGCAGGTCAGTGCGCTGGAGCAGGATCTTGGTGTCCCGCTCTTTCATCGCCACGCACGCGGTCTTTTGCTGACGGAACAAGGTGAGCTGCTCTATCGCACCGCTTCGGATGTTTTAATGAAACTCGAAGCGGTTCAGACCAGCCTGACCGACAGTAAGGAAAAACCTTCCGGAGCGCTGCGCGTCACTACTACGGTTGGTCTGGGGTCCACCTGGCTCACGTCCCGCATCAAGAACTTCATCGATCTCTATCCAGACGTCGACCTTCATCTGATTTTCGACGATGACGAGCTTGATCTCGGCATGCGCGAAGCTGATGTGGCCATTCGGTTGCGCCAGCCCACCCAACCGGACCTGATTCAGCGCAAACTCTTCACCGTGCATTTTCACGTGTTTGCGGCACCCGAATATCTCCACCGCTTTGGCGCACCGTCAACGATCGAAGACATCGACAATCACCGCATCATCACGTTTGGTGAACAGGCACCTGCCTATTTGCGTTCCATGAATTGGCTGGAGACCGCCGGACGAAACGCGACCGATCCACGTCGTTCTGCACTCAAGGTGAACAATCTGGTTGCCATAAAGCGGGCTGTTCAATCAGGTGTCGGCATTGCGATGCTGCCGGATTATATCATCGATCATGCGTCCAACATGGTACCGGTGATCACGGAAGAGGAAGACAAGGTGCCGTCTTTCGACACCTATTTCGTCTACCCTTCGGAACTCAAGAACACAGCGCGGGTCACTGCCTTTCGTGAGTTCTTGCTGACCAATGCAGAGAATTGGGTTTATTAACCTGGCAACCTTCCCAAAGTGTCCTCAAACCTCCGTCCACTCACCCCTGAAATGCCCGTATTTCAGGCTCCCGGGGGGCAGAATTTGAGCAATTGGTCCAGGAGCATCTGCGGAATTGAACATCATATTTCGCGTTGTCCAAAAATAATTTTATACAAAATTGGTGCTTGAAAGCGATCTGCCGCCTCAAAGCACACCCTCTAAAACATTGAATTTACTGAGCTTAAATTGTCGCCAGATTTTCTGAACACCAGCCTTGCGAAAAACGCATAGCAGGTCTGCGCGGCTGCCTCTTGTTTATGCAGCTTGTGCACTGCATATAAGCACTACTGTTGGTCACGCGGGCATCACGTCCTCCTCCCAGTGATGTCTAGACCAGCTGTTCCCCTCTGGAAGGTGATTCTACTGTTATCAGTGAATAAAACAAACTGCCGGGTCCTTAAAGACCCGGCTCTTTTTTTGCCAATACTCTATTGCAGCGCACAATGCGCTAATCAGCATTTACATGAACAGCAATTCGCCCTTCATGTTTTTGTAGATCCCGGCAACCTGTTCTTCATAGCCGTTATAAAGAAGTGTCTGTCGGCGTTGATCCGTCCCAAGCAGGCGCTCGGAGTCCTGTGGCCATCGGCGGTGCGGAACCGAAGGGTTCACATTTGCCCAGAAGCCGTATTCCTTGGGCTGAATTTCTTCCCAGAAACTGACAGGCCGCTCCTCGGTGAAGGTGATGCGCACGATAGATTTGATGGACTTGAAACCGTATTTCCACGGTGTGACCAGACGGATCGGCGCCCCAAACTGCTTTGCGAGCGGTTTGCCGTAAACGCCTGTCGCCATGAAGGTCAATTCGTTGGTGGCTTCTTCCAGCGTCAGTCCCTCAACATATGGCCACGGGTACCATGACTGTTTCTGTCCGCTTGCGACCGACGGGTCATGGAAGGTTTCAAATCGAAGGTACTTCGCATTTGTTTTGGGGCTCGCCAGTTTCACCAGCTCCGAAAGCTCGAAACCCGACCATGGAACCGCCATCGACCAGGCTTCCACGCAGCGATGACGATAGAGCCTCTCTTCGAGCGGCATTTGGCTCAGCAGCTTGTCGATATCCACGATCTGCGGATTGTCGACAAGTCCGTCTAGCGTGACGGTCCACGGCCGAATCTGGAGCTCCTGTGCGGCTTGCCAGATCTGCTTGTGCGAGCCGAACTCATAAAAGTTGTTATATGTGGACGCGTCCTCCTCGTCAGTCAGGTCGCGATCAAGTGTGAAGGTCGGATTGCGCTTCACCGGATAGAGGCCGGCGCTTGGATCTTCTTCAGCAAAGGCCGGGCGTAGTCCGAGACCTGTGCCCAGCAGAGCGCCGCCACCGGCCAGACCTGCAAGGATCTGCCGACGGTTCAGGAAGACATGTTCCGGCGTCGCGTCACGCTCGGGCATCGCCCAGCTGCGCTTTTTCAAAATATTCATTCTCAGGCTCCTGTTTGCCCAGAAGAGAACCGAAATCGGTGTTCAATGGCAAATAACGCCCTGGTGACCATTAGCAATACGAAAGTGAATGACGCAGTTTTCCAGAACAATCCCATGCTTGCGGCATTTCAATTCGGACTGTTTGCCAATGAAAACCTGCTGATCCGGATGACAGCCAATCGAAAGCAGGGTTCCAGCTGCAAAAGACGGGCAGCAATAAGAGGAGAATGAGAGGGGAAAGGCCCCTCTCATTAAGTCACGAATCCAGAATCAGGCCGCCTGCTTGCCTGACCTTTGCAAAGCCTGATCAGCCGCCTTTCCGGAAAGCTCCGCCAGATGGTCGAACGCCGACATATAGCTGGCGACGCCTGCCGTTGCAGAACGCAGCTCGACGATCAGATCACTGATCTCCGATTCAGGCATCAGGGCCTGAACCTCGTCCCAACCAGGCCAGTTCGGTCTGGCGTCGAACCCGAGCAGCTGACCCCGTCTGGCCGAGACTATCGCATTCACCCGGGCAGTTGCGTCATTGGGACAGGCAATCGTCACTTTATGGATCGGCTCGAGCAGCACCGGTTTGCAATCTTTAAGTCCTTCACGAATGGCAAGGATACCTGCCATCTTGAATGCCTGATCGGAGCTGTCGACAGAATGATAAGAACCGTCCGTCAGGCAGATGGAAACATCGACCACCGGGAAACCAAGCGGACCTTGTCCAAGCGCGTCCATCACGCCGTCCCGCACCGATGGAATGTACTGTTTGGGAACCACACCACCGGTGATCGTGTCGCTGAATTGAAGACCTTCTCCCCTGGGCAGGGGTGAGATCTGAAGCACGACATCGCCAAACTGACCGTGCCCGCCAGATTGCTTCTTGTGCCGGCCGCGCACCTTTGTGCTGGTCCGGATCGTCTCGGCATAAGGCACGTGCGGCGCGTGGGCAGCTATGTCCAGCCCGTATTTGCCGGCAAGCCTTTCCTGGGCAACTCGCAGATGCATTTCACCCTGCCCCGCCAACAACGTTTCCGCCGTTGTCTGGTTCTGACTGATCGTAAGTGACGGATCTTCCTCGGCAAGCTTTGTCAGTGCGGTCGACAGTCGAACCTCATCTTTGCGCTGCGCAGCGGCAATTGCTGTTGCTAGCACCGGACTTCGCCTCCCGTCCGCCGGTTTGGCTGCGATTTTACCTGCCTCAAAGGCAATCAGGTCACCCGTCTGAACATGTTCGAGCCGACCAAGGGCGACCAGATCTCCTTTATTTGCCGTTGCGATTTTGGCAGCGTGCTGGCCGAAAACGTTGAAAAGACCAGATACCTTGACTTCGGTATCTCCATTGAGAAACAGGCTGTCACCGTCGGAAAGCTGCCCGTCCAGAAGGCGCGCAATGGATAGTTTCCCGCCATGTTGTGTGTGCAGCGTTTTGATCACCTGCAGGGCTGCCCTCTTGTCGCCGTCCAGTAAACGTTCTCTCAGTCGATCGACACCCGGAACTTCATGACGAAGTGCTTTCAACAGCTTGCTGACACCGTTTCCGTGTTCGGCCGACCCGAAAAAGACCGGACAGATAAGACCATCCTGCATTTCATTGACGAGATCGGCAAAAATCTGATCGCGATCCGGTGCAATGTCTTCCAAAAGGGCTTCCATCAGGTCGTCATCGTGGTCCGCAAGGTGCTCCAGCATGGTGAAACGCGCTTCATGTTCACGCGCCAGATCCTCGTCAGACATGTCAATCTGCGTGCTTGGTTCCTTCTCGTGATAGACATGAGCCCTTTCAAGCGCCAGGTCGATAAACCCGGTCGCATGGCCGTCTTCCCAGATGGGTATTTGTCGAAGCACCAACGGAACCGCTGAGGCTGGCTGCAACACGCTGAGCACGTCTCTCACCCGGCGGGTGCTTTTGTCGATCTTGTTCAAAAACAAAACCCGCGGAATGGCGCGGGCTTCAAGGGCTTTCAGGATCACTTGCAAGGCGGGAACCTTGCGTTCGTCATCCTCCGCGACGACAATGGCCATGTCGGCGCCGCTAAGGGCTCCGTCCATCTCGCTCAGGAATTCGACTGATCCCGGACAGTCGACAAAGACGAAGTGGTCGCCCAGATAGTCTGCATTGGCGACATTTATTTCAACGCTCATCCCATGCGCGCGCGCCTCCGGTGAAGCGTCGCCTACCGTGTTGCCATCAGAGATTGAGCCCTGACGCGCAACCTTCTCGGTTCGCGCGAGAAGAGCTTCCAGCAAGCTGGTTTTGCCACTGCCGAACGGACCGACGAGTGCAATACAGCGCGGCGTAGTGCCGGCGGCGTTTCCTTTTCCGTTTGTTCCGATTGCCATAATTTGCCTCTCGTGTTTGAGGGGGGAGCCCTAAAACTACGCGGCAAGGCCGGTTCGGTTGGACGCGGGCCCGCCGCGTCTCGCCCGGATGGGATCGAAGGCCCAAAAACCCGGTACTCCGAAGCACCAAGCCCCAACTGAAAGGCACATCGACCGGGGGCGGTTCTTCATGGTCGCGCCGAAAGTGAGCAGAACGCAAGGAGAATTGATGACGCAGCGCAACAATTCGATTGATGCCTGGTCCGCGTTTCCGCTGGAATACGGGCAATCAGTTTCCCACATATGCATCAGTCTGACGCGGATACAAAGATGACGATCAGCAAAGGTGGGTGCATACTCTGCCCGTCACCTCTGCCAGGTCGACAGAAATCGCCGTCAGGGCTGGCGAGCGAGAACGTCTACATTCTGCAGGCGTGAGCTGATACGCATGACACTTGGTGAGCCCCTCGCCTTGGTTACTACCAGGAACAAACACCATGACCCGGATGACAGCAGCAACAGTATTTCTTCTTTCTACGGTTCTCGCGGGAACAGCGAGCGCACAAAACAACCAGCTTCGCGGCTTGCCGCAGTCCGGTTCGTCGCTGCTTCCTTCAGCCCAGCAACAGCTGAACCAGAACCGGAACCGGCAACAGTCGGGGTTTTCGACCCGTCAACAGATTGAAGGGGCAAACCGGCTGAACAGAACCGATCAGATCAATCGGGCCAACACTCGTCCGGATATCTCATCAACCCCTTGCGCGGGGGCAAATGAGAGCTGCCAGAACAAGTAGCCGGCCAAACGGAATTTGAAACGAAAACTTGATCGCAAAGCCCGTTCCCAGCCAGGAACGGGCTTTGTAATTCGGTTCAGTTAATAGGCTCGAGCGTCAGCTTGCTGACACCAATGGTCAAGTTGGTGCCCGTTTGACTTTCCAGGCTGAAAGGGTTCAGCGCAATAGAACGGTCCAGCCCTCCGATAAGGGCATTGGCTTTGATACCTGCTCCCAAACTCGCGCCTGCGGTCAAGCCGCCATACGTTCCGGCCAATAGGCCCGGCTTGCGATCAGCGGAAGGTGCCAGAACGCCCCAAACAAGGTTGGCTTCCTTGGTGGTGCCGATATCAAGACCATAATCGCGTACTTTTCCTTTGTAGTACTCGACCGCTCCTCCATCGACAGGTTTGAAACTGCAGCCGAGCGTAGCAGAAGAACCAACGATGAAACTGTGCTCTCCCTCGACCAGACAATTAAGTGTCCCGATTTCGACCGTTGGTGTACTCTCAGAGGCGAGCGCCGTTCCTGCAAACAGAACGGCAGCCACCGCAAAACCAAATCTTGAAATACACATTCTGAAACTCCTGGTATTGAATGCTGGCAGGCTTTCAGGAAGAGAAACCTGACCATCGTCACCATATGGGTCGGCATCAAGTCAAAATCGCGGCAGAATATTAAACACGCATAAGTCGTGCACACCTGCCGGGCGGAAAAGTCTGATTGCTGGCCATTCGACAGCAAAACAAATACAGATTGGTGCACTGAACCCCAGCCTTTTAGAGGACGCGATTAGTCGAACTTGGCTGCTTGGTCTTTCAAATCCTGCCTGCTCCTGAGCCTTTAATTCTTGACCTTCACTTGATAGAAGCTTGAAGGGCGCTCTCGGACATCGTCGAACCGGGAAGACAGAAACAACATATATAATATAATTCAGTGTTATACTTAAAATTCACAAATATAAATAACAGCAAAATATCAACTATTCGAAAACAACGAAGTTATCCATTTCTTAAACTGTAATATCTAATTGTAACGATGCTTGAGCATGTGTTTCCCGGTTTGGTGCATCAGCAGGGAAACTCAAGCCCCGTTTGTCAGATGATTGCATAGTGTCGTTCATGAAACTGATCGTTCAAATTCCATGTTTCAACGAAGAAAAAACGCTACCGCTTGTTGTCGCGGAGATACCCAGGTCCATTCCAGGCATCGACAAAGTTGAAATCCAGGTCATTGACGATGGCTCCACCGACAGCACGGTCGAAACAGCGATCGCCTGCGGCGTCGACCACATCATACGAAACGGTCACAACAAGGGTCTGGCGAGAAGCTTCCAGTCCGGCATTGAATCCGCACTCAATCTGGGAGCGGATATCATCGTCAACACGGACGGGGACAATCAGTATTCAGGTGCCTCCATCCCTGACCTTGTCAGGCCCATCGTCGAAAACCGCGCTGACATAGCAATTGGTGACCGCAATCCCGGTGAAAATCGGGAATTTTCCTGGGCGAAACGACAGCTGCAAAAATTCGGAACGCATGTGGTGCGCAGCCTCGCCCAAGTCGATGTAAGCGACGCCGTCTCCGGATTCAGGGCCTATTCCCGCGACGCTGCTCTGACCATCAACGTTATGACCAGGTTCAGCTATACCACCGAAACCTTGATCCACGCAGGCCAGCACGGACTGAAGGTGGTGTCCGTTCCTGTGTCGACGAACCCGACAACCCGCCCTTCTCGGTTGGCAAAATCCACTATTCGTTTCTTGCAAAAACAGCTCGTAACAATCCTGCGCAGCTATTTCATGTATCGTTCGCTCAGCGCTTTCCTATGGGCAGGCATCTTGATGATCACAATCGGCCTTCTGCCGGTTCTGAGATTTCTCTATTTTTATGCGATTGGCGATGGAGACGGCAGAATTCAGTCGCTCGTTCTGGGCAGCATGTTTCTTCTGGCGGGCTACATCACAGTCGTCATAGCGTTTCTGAGCGATGCTTTGGCAACAAATCGTCGATTGACGGAATCTGTGCTTCAGCGCCTTCGCCGTCTGGAACAAGACACTTTGCCGCCTTCGGCCAACCCGCAACTTCAATCCAGTGGCCAGCGCAATGACGATGTCCAGTGAGGTCACCGGGTCAGTCGGTCCAATGCCGCTAAAAAAGTCATGGGACCTGATCGCAATCGGCATGGTCCTTTACGCTTTGCTGGCAACCGGTCTCCTGAAAAGCGTGGACGGCTTCCCACTCGGGCAAAATCTCTACGACGAATACTTCCTCGCCCTTTTGGACGGGCGAATGGACCTGCCTGCGCGTGTGGCGCAGTTTGAAGGTCATTACACTGCTGACGGGGTTGCCTATCTCTATCACGGCATCGGGCCGCTGATACCCCGTTTCCTGTTCGGCTGGATCTGGCCCTTTGAAAACTATTCACTTGCGCCGCTGGCAATCTGGTTATGGTCTTGCCTTGGGACACTCTGTCTTCACGCCGCGTTCCACAAGGCGACATCAAGGTCGCTTGAACAGCTCGGCAGTCGGGGACTCACGCTCAGCCGAATGCTTGGCATTGCTATCTGGTTCGGGTCACCGGGATTTTTGCTGTGCGCAAGCACATCCTTCTATCACGAACCCATCGCTCTGGCATTTGCAGCAACAAGCCTGTTCATATTGATCTGGGCCAACGTCGTCTTTGGCGACTGGCCTTTGTGGAAGACAGCCCTTCCCTGCGCCGCACTTGCAGCGCTGGCGCTTCACGCCAGGCCAAATGTTGCGATCGGGCTCTATTTCGCAACACTGCTTGTCCTTGGATCGCTCGCCTGGATGTCGATGCGCGCGCATTTTCTGCGGATCGCACTCGCCCTGGCCATTTTGGGCGCTGGCGGCGTAGGCTACCTCGGTCTCAATGCAGCCCGCTTCGGGTCTCCGACCGAAACCCACGGCAGTTTCTCCAAAAGTGACGTTCAATACGGATTTGTCTACTGGGGTGCAGAAGACACAAACAGCGAAAGAGCCCAGGCGTTCAAGGACCACGGCAAGTTCAATGTGAAGCGTATTCCGCACAACGCGGCGATTTACCTGTTCGACCTTCCCGCCGTGACCGGCTCTCTCCAGGTGGCCAGCGAAGCGTTTCACAGATCGGTCAGATCGGCTCTGGCAGAAAACCTCGGCTTTATCCGCGTTGAAAGTCCCTATGTCGGCATGGTGTTCCTGTGGCCCCTCTGGATACTGTTTGCCGTCAGTGCACCGGCTGCAGGCAGACAGTTCTGGCGTCGCATGGCCATACCGTTGGCAGGCGGGTTCGCAATCGCGGGCTTGACCCTTGCCTACGGAACAATAACGCTGCGTTACCGGGTCGATCTTTGGCCATTGCTCGCGCTGCTGGCGCTCTTGGGCGCATCTGCGATTGCAAAACTGTTCGCCGAAGGCAAGCCCGGACTGTTGTTGAAGGCGACATTGATTGCCGCATTCCTGGTGGGAATTGCCGTGTCCGCCAGCACCGTCGCCCAACTTCGCGGCTTCCAGATGGCACCTCAGAGCAAGCCTTTCTGGAGCATGGAAGAATGCCGGCACCTGGCTGGTCAGAAAGACTTTTCAGACGCTGACATTGAGCGGATCTGCCGTCCGCCAAGGATCGGACAATGACGTTATCCAAGGCCATCACACCAATGCCTAGTGCCAAACAACTTTATGTCGGCGCAGTCCGCGCCGTTCACCCGGTTGCGCGAGCCACAGGGCTGCTGTCCTGGCTGCAGTCTTCTGCAAAAAAACACCGGTTGGCACATTGGCTCAGAAGTCTGTTTGCCATTCACGATATCGATGGCCTGATCGACCTCGATGTCCCTTGGTGGACTTATGGGGCAATCGACGAAACCGAGGCTTTCCTCGCTTCGAGGCCAAATGCAAGGGTTTTTGAATACGGGTCGGGTGCCAGTACCGTTTGGCTGGCCAAGCGTGCGGGAACCATTGTCAGCGTAGAACATGACGCCGGCTGGCATTCTCTTGTCCACACAAGGCTTGCAAAGGCCAATGGCGCAACAAGCCTCTCGCACACCCTCATCGAACCCTCAAAGGCGCAAGCGGAAACCGACCCACAGTATCTTTCGGTCAAACCCGGTCACATTGGACTGTCTTTCGAGAACTACTCCAAATCTATCCTCGACCAGGACGAAGCCTTTGACCTCATCGTCATTGACGGCCGCGCGCGCGCTGCATGCCTGGAACACGCCGTCACTCGCCTGAAGACGGACGGTTTGATCGTCTTCGACAATTCCCGGCGCAAACGTTACCGCCAGTCTATCGCCGGCTCCGGTCTGGTTGTCCGGCATCTTGCAGGTTTGACGCCTTCGCTCCCTTATCCGGACGAGACCACCTTGTTGACATTTCCGCTGAAGAGCGCAGCAAAGACATAAAGGTGCTGAAACCGTGGGGACCCCGCCGGACCAAGAAATGACAGCGTTGGCCAAACGTGCAAGCCTGAAGAAGCTTGCCGTTTGGCTGGGGCGCTGCTTGCTTTTGGCGGCACTGATTTTTCTTGCATTCGAGTTGCGCAAGCATTGGTCCGGAATTTCCGAATGGCGCCCGACAGGACAAGACGTTGCGTTCCTTTTTGGCCTCGCTCTCATTTATGCGCTTACCCTGCTCCTCCTGGCAGAATGTTGGCATTGGATCCTGAAACTTTTCGGCAACCTTCAAAGGAAGCTTGCCTACGCTTCATTTCTGATCACCCAGGTTGCCAAATATCTTCCGGGCAATGTAGCCCATCTGATCGGTCGCGGGCTCTATGTTCGCGGCAACGGTTTGAAAGACGGTCAGATCGTTCAGGCAACATTGCTTGAACTCGCAATCATTCCCTTGGGAGCCATTGTGGCAATCCTGATTCTGGGGTGTGCGGGTCAGCTCAGTTCCGTCCTCCCCTTCTTTCCAGTTTGGCTGTGGTGGTTGGGGAGTGCTACAGTTCTGGCCTCCAGCGCGGTCGGCATAGTCTTCTCAAGCCGACTTGGCTTGAATTTGCGGCCCTTCCTGTTGGATCTGTCCTTCAGCCTCTGTCTGTCCATTCTGTTCATGGGACTTCTTGGTGCAATATTTGCCGCGATTTTTCTGATGCTTTCCTCAGCGCCAGTGGCAACGCTCGCCGGCAGCGCAATTCTCTCCTGGCTCGTTGGCTATCTGACACCTGGCTCGCCGGGGGGGCTGGGAACGCGCGAAGCGACACTCTTCGCACTGCTCAGCAGCCTGCAGATGCAGGACGCCGCACTTTTGGCAGCAGCCCTGTTTCGACTTGTTACTGTTTTGGGCGACCTCATTGCTTTTCTGGCCGGCTGGTTCCTGTTCCGGAACACAGACAAAAGCAAGATCTGATCCAAAAAAGAGCGGCAAAAGCCGCTCTTTTATCCGTCAATTGTCGATCGGCAACATGACCTATTTCAGGTTACCGCAGAACCGCTGAATGCGCATGCAGGCCTCTTCAAGCGCTTCCGTGGACGTCGCATAGGAAATTCGGAAGTTCGGACCAAGACCAAATGCCGAACCGTGAACAACTGCAACACCTTCGGTCTCAAGGAGTTCAGTGACGAAGTCCGCATCCGTTTCGATCACTTTTCCGGAGGGAGCAGTGCGCCCAATCGTTCCCGCACAAGACGGGAACACGTAAAACGCGCCTTCTGGAACCGGACAACTGATGCCGTTGGCCTGATTGAGCATGGAAACAACGAGATCACGCCTCGCCTTGAACACCTCATTGTTTTTGGGAATGAAATCCTGTGTTCCATTCAGTGCTTCCACCGCAGCCCACTGGGCGATCGAACAGGGGTTTGATGTCGATTGGGACTGCACCTTTGCCATTGCCTTGATGAGATCGGCGGGGCCGCCGGCATAGCCGATCCGCCAACCGGTCATGGCATAGGCCTTGGATACACCGTTGACCGTCAACGTGCGATCATAAAGGGAAGGCTCCACCTGCGCCGGTGTGGTGAACTGGAAATCGTCGTAGACGAGGTGCTCATACATGTCGTCGGTCATGATCCAGACTTGAGGATGCTTGACCAGCACATCGCAAAGCGCCTGCAACTCGGCCTTCGTGTAGGCCGCGCCCGACGGGTTGGACGGCGAGTTGAAGATAAGCCACTTGGTGCGCGAGGTAATCGCCGCATCCAGAGCTTCAGGCGTGATCTTGAAGGTTGATTTGTCAGCCTCCACGATGACCGGCTCACCACCAGCCAAAAGAACCATATCAGGATAACTGACCCAGTACGGCGTCGGGATGATGACCTCGTCACCAGGGTTCAAAGTGGCAATCAGGGCATTATAAAGCACCTGCTTGCCGCCGGTTCCGACGGTGATCTGGTTGGTCTCATAGTCAAGGCCGTTTTCCCGCTTGAACTTGTCGACTATAGCCGCCTTCAACTCCGGGATACCGTCCACAGCCGTGTACTTGGTCTTGCCTTCGTTGATTGCCTTAACGGCCGCCGCCTTGATGTTTTCCGGTGTGTCGAAATCCGGCTCGCCAGCACCGAGACCGATCACATCGCGGCCTGCGGCTTTAAGCTCGCGCGCCTTGTTGGTGACGGCGATGGTCGCAGAAGGTTGAACACGCGCCAATGCGTCAGCAAGAAAGCCCATAATGTCCTCCAGGGGGAAACGGGAATAACAGCGCGCGGACCCTAAAACCGCTGATCGAGTATGACAAGACCCATGAGCCATTTCTCTGACGATGACTTAGAAAATGCCAAGCCCATTGCAGCTGCGGTTTTCGGCAGCCCGGGTTAGCGCAAGCCTTATGACGCAACTCTGATGATGACGTCGCGTTCGCCAAGCCTTGACGGGTCACGCTGCACCGTCCCATGATCGTTCCAGGGAAGAAGAAACGGCATCTTCAAGTCCAGTGCATCGATCGGGGGCTCAATGCAAAAACCAACACTGCTTGTTCTATTGGTTCTGTGCCTTCTCTGGCAGCCCGTCGCTGCTATGGCCGAAAGCGACCGTGTTGCGCTCGTGGTTGGAAATGCCAGCTACCGCCATGCAACGCAATTGAGCAACCCCATCAACGATGCGACCCTGATCGCTGACAAACTGACGGATCTCGGCTTTCGCGTACATCTGGTCAGAGACGCGAGCTTTGAAAAATTCACCGCCGCCTTGAGAAAATTCGAAACGGATCTGAAATCAGCATCAACTGGCATGTTCTATTATGCAGGGCATGGGATGCAGTTTCGGGAAGAGAACTTTCTGCTTGCAACGGACGCGGCCATCATTGATCAGCAGGATGTTGTCACGAGTGGCAAAAACCTAAACGAGATCATTGGAATGATGGAAACGCACGTGCCTTTGAGCCTGGTTTTCATTGATGCCTGCAGAAACAATCCGTTTGCCGACAATCTGAGACAAAAGCTGGCCGGCCGGGCGCGTGCGCTGGGTCTGAGCCGCGGTCTGGCAATCCCTGAGCAAACGGCCAACTCCCTCGTCGCATTCGCGACGAAACCGAATGAAGTCGCGCTGGATGGCGACACCCACAATTCACCCTTCACGACTGCGCTTGCAAAGCACATTGTCACTCCGAATATAGAAGTCTCGACCATGCTGAAACGGGTCACTCGCGATGTGCTGGAGGCAACCGGACATCAACAGCGCCCGGAAGTCGTCGCTTCCATGTCCTCAGAGTTCTATTTCTTTCACAACAGCGCATTGGTCGCCCCTGTGGTATCCTATGACAATGATGTCGAACGAGAAGCTGCTGCCACACTCGCACTCAAGGAAGCTGTCAGAAACAATACGGTTATCGGTTACCGGACTATCCTTGAGCAGTTTCCGAAAACCGCAGCCTCAGATGTCGCTGACAGTCTTCTAAAAGAGCTGCAGCAGGAGAAGACATCCGGCACGAGCAGAGCCTCACAAGAGCAGACGGAACTGACCGTATCAGCACAGACGCTTTTGGATCGCATGAGCGAAGCGAGCCGCACGGGAGCACCTCTGACAGTTGCCAGTACAGCGCCGGACGTTATCGAGCAAAGCCTGGGTTTGGGTATTGAGGGCTACAGGAAAATTCAGACGGCACTGAATATGCTTGGCCACGACGCCGGGACCGAAGACGGCGTCTTTGGCGCTAAGTCGCGATCAGCCCTGCGCGAGTTTCAGATTGCCACCAAAATCGAGGACACCGGTTACGTTGATCAGAAAGCGCTCTTGCAACTGATCAAGGTATTTGAGGAAACACCAAAGGTACTGGATGGCCTCTGGCAGCTCCAGGTGCATCGCTTCAACCAGCACCCGGAAGATCCCCACCAGGTAAATGCGAGAACCCATTTATCATCGGCAGATCTTCGGTTTCGCGATGGCCAGTTTTTTCTGTTGGACTGGACAAATCTCGCAGGCGCCTCGCGGCAGGACGACCGCAATCCCTTTGCCAATTTTCGAGGCGTCGTCTCGCAAGACAAGAAGCTCACCTTACGACTGGAAGCAGACTATCTGTTCGGAAAAAGAAAAGTCAGATCCGTGGAGATCCTGGGGACACTGCCAGACTTTGTCGCTTATGGATCCACGTTGGGGTTCACCGGCCCGCGCCTTGAACGCAATGGGCCCAAGGATGAAATGTGGGTCCGGATCGAATTGAAGCGGATACCGCCCAAGAAAACGAATTGAGCGATCCTCAGCTTCTCGTTTCCAGGATCAGCTTGGGCTCATTTGTGGTTTCATCTATCAGCGCGCACTTGAAACGTTTTTTCTTGGTTTGGCCGTTGAGGCTGCTTACGGATACCGACAAGGGGACGTCCGAGCTTTGCTTGGCGGATCCGATCAATGCCTGATAATCATTGGCATGAAGCAGAGTTTCGGTAATCGGCCGGTTGTCGATGGCGTCGGATGTCAGATGGTAGGTCTTCATGGCCGCGTTGTTCGCAGCAATGATCATGCGCGTTTTGGTGTTGATCACCAGCATTGGAGCACTGCAGACTTCAAAGACCTTGGTGAAGTCGACGTCACCACCGGCATGACCGGCTGAAAAAAGCACGCCGCCCACAGTCCCGCCAACCCGAAAATACATGGCATCGTATTTCAGCTCCAGGCTCTCATTGCTGGCCAGCAGAAACTTACCCCGGCCTGTAGCGCTCGCGCGTCGCGTCAGCGATGCGAGCGACAGGGAAACGATCGTCCGGCCGACCCTGTTTTGTATGTGGGCAATATTGCGTCCGAGGATCAATCGGGCATCCTCAATTTGAAAACTCTTCAGAAATCCGTCGCTTGCAAATCGCACGTAACCGAAATTATCAACCAGCAACACGACGCGTGTTGATGAGGCAACGAAGTGCTGGAGGATAGGCGCCAGCCCGAGCGCGATCCGGCCGGGATTGTCGTCGCTTTGTCCGATTGATGGAAAGCAGATTGCCAAGATTTTTCCATCCGGTAACTCGTACCGATATGCAACGATTGGAATACCTGGAATGCGATGATCGGGACCCCCGCCCACATCAAACGGTCCTGCCTGCCCGTCTCTGATCGCACCTTGCACGAGATGCAAAATGGTCTTCCGGTCCTCTGGCGACAAATGCCGCAAGGCTTGGTTTGAAGGTGCTTCCTGGAGGTCCGTCACTTCACTATTGAAGCTCTGGGAACCGATTTCATGCCAAATCAGGGTCTTTTTGCTGATGTCTGCAATGAAAAACTGAAGGCCTGCAAGCGCGAGGGCCGGACCGTCTGCATCAAGCGCCGGTGCCTTTACCGGTTCAGCTTTCGAAGCTGTTGAAGTCTCAGCGAGTGCGCTTTGTGCGGCATTCATCGTCATTTCGCTCTTGACCTGTCTTTAGCAAGCTCTCCCGTGACAGACACTATGTGTGACAAATGCAAACAAAGACTAAAACCTTGCCGTAAAATCCAAAAAGATAAGTAGAAATAGCAACATTATTTATAAATATATTCACTTCCAAAAATAAATGAAATGAGTTGTTTACCAACTTAAACAGCTCGACTGTTGACACTTCATGGATAAAGAAATGTCCGGCAATTGAAATCAGACTGGTCTTTGGTCGCGCAGAAATTCAGCTCTCGCCCAGTACCATGCGAAATATGGCGGCTCCTTGCTCTCTGGATGATTTCGAGCATCGGTTGGTGGCATACATGAGAGGTACGCCATCGATAAGACCCGCGCATATCTCGATTGGCACATCGGGTTGATCGCCTGAGAATAGTTTGAGAGAGCAAGCACGTCTGGTCACAGGAAACGCCAGAACCGCGTTACAGGCATTTGGTGGCAAAACCCAATACGATCAGGACGGGCAGCAAGCAAGGAATTGCAACGAAACCGATAGTCCAGCCGCGCTGCACTATGAGCCGTTGAACGGCGTCTTCACACAATTCGAATTTGCCGCAAAATCGTCACGAAATCATACAGCCTCAGTCCGATTCAGGTCTGCGTGGCGGCGCAATTTTCAATCAGATTGCGACCATCCAAAGTGATGGAGGCCGTGATGTCGGTTCAAAAAACACAAACACAAATGAAAAGACTGATGGGAGCAGGCTTTCCACTCGCCTTGCTGTTCCTCTTGGCAACGGTCCTTTTGCTAGGGACAACCTTGCTGCTAGAGCCTGGTATCGGTCTTCCGTTTGCAGCGTTTCTCGCCATGGTCGCTTTAACGCAACTGCTTGGCAGACGCGTTTTCGATGAATTGACACAGGCCTCGAACCAGACAGAGCAAAATCACTAAAACCTAAAACATCCCATCACCGAGAAAACTGGTTGATCATGTCTCGAGTTCAAAACCAGAGCAAACGCAGAGTTGCTTCCCAAAAACACGAATTGAGTGACGCCCGTCCACTCTTACAGGCTATCCTTCTGGGCATCGTCCTGGCGACAGCATTGATTGCAGCGGCCGCAATGGCAAATCCGGACGACCGGACGGATGGCCAGGGCGGCAATATTCCGGAGCAGGAACTGGGTCAAATTCACCAGACTTCGGTTTCTTATCCAGCAAGATCGGAATAACAAACCGATCAAGACAAGGTTGCAAAAATCCAACAAAGCATGGCTGATCACGGTCCTGCTCGAGGCTACTGGCAAGAAGTAGCCTCGATGCTGTGAACCTGGCTTGATTTGCCGGATATTACCACTTCCCCGAATTTTCCATAGACACCCACGGTTCTCTTGCATCGAGCGGGTCACCCTTTTGCAGGAACTCGATGGACTGATTGTCCGGTGTGCGCACAAAGGCCATTCGGCCATCGCGCGGCGGACGGTTGATGGTGACACCTGCCGCCTGCAGTTCCTCACAAGTTCGATAAATGTCATCGACCTCATAAGCCAGATGACCGAAGAACCTTGCCTCCCCCAATTCCTCAGGATCATAGTTCCAGGTCAGTTCAACAGGCGTATCCTCCCCGCCCGGAGGCGCCATCATGACAATTGTGAAGCGGGCTTCAGGTTCGTCGTATCGGGCAGTTTCCTTGAAGCCAAGAAGCTCGAAAAAAGCCATGGATTGTTCAAGGTCGCTAACCCTGAGCATCGTATGCAGATATTGCATTGCTTGATCTTTCTAGTTGAAATTGAACTTTGGATTTTGGGAAGCTGGAAGGTCTAAATGAACGCTTGGATGACAACACTGTTTGGACACCCTTAGCGACGACCTCACTTGCCGGACTTGTTTTGACGGACTCAATCAGTCGAAGCTCCGAATGATAACGTTTTCCCTTCTTGTCATATCACTTTTGTATTCATTGACAATAGAAAATACAACGTTCCCATTTTCTCTATATTTTTCTTATTCTTAGAAGATTCTCTCTTCAAAGTTTGACTCACAATTGACTTTAGGTTTATCGATAAACAATCAGAAATCTGGGAGGATAATATGAAACGACTTTTCCTGGCCACTGCGGTGAGCGCAGCAGCTCTTTCTTTTGCCCATGCGACGGATTTGGAAGTTACGCATTGGTGGACGTCTGGTGGAGAGGCTGCGGCTGTTGCTGAGTTTGCGAA
>NZ_CANMNP010000012.1 GCF_947499295.1 uncultured Roseibium sp. | reverse complement strand
CCCTCAACTCACGCCGAGGATCGCAAGGCCAACGCCGCCTACGCTTCCCTTCCTTCATATCCAAATTGTCAAAGAACCATTCGTTTCCGAATGCGGCCAAAAGCCTTCACCTAAAGACGCAACGCCCGATCCCTGTTTCCAGGTCGCTGGGGCAGTGATGTCTGGTAGGACCAACAGCAAGACATGCCGAAGCCGGCGTCGCCGTCGATGGAGGCGGTTATACGCAGGGCTCGATCATGAGTCAACACGGTTTGTCAAAAAAGATTCACAATAGGGGTCAAGAACGAAAAATGTTCGATTTTTCAAAGCCTTGAAACAATTCGATTGTAGTTCGATCATGGATTTGAACCCTCTTGCCGCGCATTGAGAATAGTCTTTCGTCCGCCCATTATAGGAAAAGCCCTTTTTACATGGATCAGAAACTCCAGAGCCTGCCAGATTTTGACCACAGAACGGTCAAAATCTCAGCTTAGGGACATGCTCCGCAGGGAAATGATGAATGCGACTTTGGTCACTGTTTTTGCAGAAACAATTGACCTTTTTCGTCAAACACTGCATTTAGCAGGATCTGTTAAATTTGGCGCGTCCGAATTATAAGGGTCCTCGGTGCAGAGTGAAGCGGGGATCTGCTCAGCAGGCTGTCGTGCAAGACCGAACAGGTAGTTAATGCAATTTGGGCCCTTTCATAACTCTCAGAGTGTGGGTATCGAGCTAGGCGACGAACCGCCGCTTCGCGGTTATGAAGGCCGCAATGGCATGTCCGACCGACGGCGGGTGTCACTTCGCTGGTTAGCTGGCACCGTTTTGACAGGTGTTACTTCGCTGGTTCTGATGGGCGGCGCCCTTATGGCAGCGCTTGACGGCCAGTACAGCGTCGAAGCAGCTCCATCTTCAGACGACTTTTTCAACGAGCTTTCGGCGTCCTATGGCGGCAGCAGCAAGGGCGACCGCGTCCTGAAGACCGCAGCCGAATACTCAAGCAAGCACGAGATCGACGTAAACGTTGTTTCCCGCGAGGGCGACAAGGACCACATTCGCGTTCAACCGCATGTTTTTGTAAGCGCGACACTGGCAACGCGCAAAGATCCGGCCCTGGCTGAACGGATACCGGCATTCAATCCACTCAACATGTTTGCCGAGAGCAATTCGGAAGATGTGCAGGGGAATCTTGTCGAGACAACCACAGCGCTTCTGTCAGACTCCCTTTATGGGGCCAAGCTGGAAAACGAAGTCAGCATCACGCTGACCCCGTTCCCTGCTTCAAGCAGCAGCATTGATCCTGACAAGACACCGTCAGAGACCGAGGTTGAACTGGCCGTTCGTGAAACCGCCCGGACACTTTCGATTGACGCGGTCGAAATGGCCGCCAAAACGCTGGTCGATCCGGGACGCTTCGATTTCAATCTGGCCCTTCAACCGGACCTGGAACGCTATGCTGTTCGCATCACGCCTGAAAACGTTTCTTTCGTTTCCAAGCGCGATGAGGAGATCCGGTTTGCCGGTATGGACGAAAGCATTGTTCCGGTCACCGAAGGGCTCAACCTGATCGACATTCTGAAAGATCACGATGCGACCGATGCAGAGGCCCAATCGATCACGGCAGCTTTTGAAGATCATTTCGATATAGCAGGTTTGGCTGAAGGCCAGAGGCTACGTATTGCCTACGCGCCGTCACCAGACGATCTTGAGCGGATGAGGCCGGAACGCATCAGCCTCTATGAAAACACCGAGCACCAAGCGACAGTTGCCCGGGCCGATAGCGGCAACTACATCAAGGCCCAGCAGCCGAGCACCTTTTTGGCAGGTGCGTTCGAGGAGGCGGACCGCGTTTCATACGGCGGTCCGACACCAGCCATTTATGACAGCCTCTACCAAACGGCCCTCGAGCAAGAGCTGCCGGAGGAGATCATCAACGATCTGGTGCGGATGTTCTCTTTTGACGTCGATTTCAACGCCCGCGTACAGCCAGGCGATGCATTGGAGCTGTTCTTTACCCAGTCCGATGCTAATGCGGCACCGAAGATCCTCTATGCTGCTTTGAACACCGGCAGCACCAAGCGAGAATTCTATCGCTACCGGACACCCGACGACGGCATCATGGACTTTTATGACAACTCGGGTCAGAGCGCGAAAAAATTCCTGATCCGCAAACCGCTCAATGGCGGCAAGTTCCGGTCCGGTTTCGGCATGCGCCGTCACCCGATCCACAAATATACCAAAATGCACCGTGGAGTTGACTGGTCTGCGCCGCGCGGTACACCGATCATGGCAGCAGGCAACGGGACGGTCCAAAAAGCCGGTTGGAGTTCAGGCTATGGACGCAGGATCGAACTGCGTCATACCAACGGCTATACCACCACCTACAATCACATGACCGGCTTTGCCAAAGGCGTACGCGAAGGCGCACGTGTGACCCAGGGCCAGATTATCGGATATGTCGGCTCGACGGGTCTGTCGACCGGACCTCACCTGCACTATGAGGTTCTTGTCAATGGGCGTTACATGGACCCGATGCGGATCAAGCTGCCCAAGGGCCGTACCCTCGATGGCGAGATGCGCACGGCATTTGAAGCAGAGCGCTACCGTGTCGACACTTTGATCGATCGCGCCCGCAAGCCTTCCCGCGTTGCTGCGATCAATTAGAAGATCGGAAAATCTGTTTGGATCGAAAAAGCCCGCGGATTGGTGTCCGCGGGCTTTATTCATTTCAGCTTAGAACGAATGTCAGGCAGCTACGATTTCAGAACCGGCAACCTGGAACAGAAGACGGTCCGCACCTGCTGAAACATCCACGGTCTGCCCATCAAGGATATCTCCAGACAGCAGTCTTTCTGCCAAGGGATCCTGAACATCCTTTTGGATAATACGTTTCAACGGCCTGGCTCCGTAGGCTGGGTCGTACCCTTTCTGCGCCAGCCAGCCGAGGGCACCATCATCCAGGTTCAGCGTGATCTTGCGATCGCTGAGCAGGCTGCGGAGCCGCTCAAGCTGGATCTTGACGATGTCGGCCATCTGCGACCTCTGCAGGCGATGGAACAGAACGATCTCATCCAACCGGTTCAAAAACTCAGGCCGGAAATGAGATCTGACCGCGCCCATGACTTCATCGCGCACTGCATCTGTGTCCTGACCCTCCGGCTGGTTGACCAGATACTCAGCACCAAGGTTTGACGTCATGATGATCAACGTGTTGCGGAAGTCGACTGTCCGTCCCTGACCATCAGTCAAACGCCCATCATCAAGCACCTGAAGCAGCACATTGAAGACATCACCATGCGCCTTTTCGATTTCGTCGAACAGGACGACCTGATACGGGCGCCGCCGCACGGCTTCAGTCAACGCACCGCCTTCCTCGTAACCGACATATCCCGGAGGTGCGCCGATCAATCGAGATACGGAATGCTTCTCCATATATTCCGACATGTCGATGCGAACCATCGCGCTGTCATCGTCGAACAGGAAGCTCGCCAGCGCCTTGGTCAGCTCCGTTTTGCCGACACCGGTTGGCCCAAGGAACATGAAAGAGCCGATCGGCCGGTTTGGATCCTGAAGACCGGCACGCGCCCGGCGCACGGCTGTAGAAACCGCATGAATGGCTTCCGCCTGACCGATCACTCTCCCGGCAAGAACATCTTCCATCCGCAGCAGCTTTTCCCGCTCGCCTTCCAGCATCTTGTCGACCGGAATGCCGGTCCATTTCGAAACAACCTGAGCAATGTGCGAGGGCGTAACGGCCTCGTCCACCATGGCGTCCTTGTCCTCGGACGCCTCGGCATCGCTCAGCTTCTTCTCAAGGTCCGGAACCACGCCATAGGCAAGTTCACCAGCCCGTGACAGGTCACCGCTTCGCTGCGCGATTTCCAGGTCAATCCGAGCCTGCTCAAGCTGCTCCTTGATTTTCTGTTCAAGGTTCAATTTTTCCTTTTCGCCAAGCCAACGGTTCGTAAGTGCCTGCGACTGTTCCTCCAGCTCGGTCAGCTCCCTTTCAAGGTTGGCAAGCCGATCCTTGGACGCTTCGTCGCTTTCGACTTTCAGGGCTTCGCGCTCGATTTTCAGCTGAATGATCCGGCGGTCGAGTTCGTCCAGTTCTTCCGGTTTGGAATCGACCTGCATACGCAAACGGCTCGCAGCTTCATCCATCAGATCGATCGCCTTGTCAGGCAAGAACCGGTCAGTGATGTAGCGGTTGGAAAGCGATGCTGCCGAAACAACCGCAGAATCGGTGATCCGAACGCCATGATGAAGTTCGTACTTCTCCTTGATACCACGCAATATCGAGACAGTGTCTTCAACAGTCGGCTCACTGACAAAGACCGGCTGAAAACGACGGGCAAGCGCGGCATCTTTTTCAACATGCTTGCGATACTCGTCGAGCGTTGTCGCCCCCACACAGTGAAGCTCACCTCGCGCCAGAGCGGGTTTGAGCAGGTTCGAAGCGTCCATCGCGCCATCGGCCTTCCCGGCGCCGACCAGCGTGTGCATTTCGTCGATGAACAAGACGATATTGCCAGCGGCCGCCTCGACTTCTGACAGCACCGCTTTCAGGCGTTCTTCGAATTCACCGCGATATTTGGCGCCAGCGATAAGCGCACCCAAGTCGAGTGCGAGGAGCTGCTTGTCCTTGAGCGACTCAGGCACGTCTCCATTCACAATACGCAGCGCGAGACCTTCTGCGATTGCAGTCTTGCCAACACCAGGCTCACCGATCAGTACAGGGTTGTTTTTGGTTCGACGCGACAAAACCTGGATCGTGCGACGAATTTCCTCATCGCGCCCGATAACTGGGTCGAGCTTACCGTCCCGGGCAACCGCCGTCAGGTCCCGGGCATATTTCTTGAGAGCGTCATACTGGTTTTCTGCCGTTGCGCTGTCCGCAGTCCGGCCCTGACGAAGCTGACTGATCGCTTCATTCAGACCGTTGGGCGTCACGCCATGTCGCTTCAACAGCTTGCCAGCTTCGCTCCCGCTGTCCATGACAAGCGCCAGCAGCAACCGCTCTACGGTGACAAAGCTGTCGCCGGCTTTTTCAGCAATCTTTTCGGCCTGTTCAAAGAGACGCGCCGTGGCCTGACCCATGTAGAGCTGACCAGACCCGCCTGAAACCTTTGGCATTTTCTCCAACAGGCCTTCAAGGTCGCCTTTCAATGCCTTTGACTGGCCTCCGGCCCGATCAATTAGGCCGCTTGCCATGCCTTCCGGATCGTCCAGAAGCACTTTTAGTATGTGTTCAGGGGCAAACTGCTGATGGCCCCGCCCCAGCGCAAAGGTCTGAGCGGACTGGACGAAGCCGCGGGCACGCTCTGTGTATTTTTCAAAGTTCATATTCAACCTCCTATCCGCCCGTACCACCCGAAGCGTGGAGAGCGTCTTTGGATCCGGACCCTGCAATCAGGCATCCGCACAGCTATTTTCGAACTGCCACTCATATATAGTGTTGCATTTTCATCACAAAAGTCCCCTGCGACAAAAACCGCACCCAAAGAAAAACGGCGCTTCAATGAAGCGCCGTTCCAATGATTCAATTGTCGCGGGTGGCCTATTCGCCGGCACCAGCTTCCGCAGAATTTTCTTCAGCTGCTTTTGGTCGTCGAGCGCGTGTTGTCCGTCGCCGTGGTTTCGGCTGATCTTCTTCAGCGCCCTCTGCAGTTGCTTGTGGAGCCTCCGCACTGCCGCCATCAGCTGGAGTTTCGGCAGTCGTATCCTCGGCAGCGCTCCGGCGAGGAGCGCGTGTTCTAGGCGTACGGGCCCGTCGGCGCGGTTTTTCGTCCGGCTCGGCATCCTCAGCGGACTCGGCCTTCTGACCGGCGCCATTGACCTTGCCTTCCTGATCGATCACCGGCATGTCCTCAATAAAGGGCTGCGGGCTGTTCGCATCGACAACGTCGCCATCAGCAGAAGCTTGTTCCTGCTGCGCCGGTCTTTCCGACCCGTTGGCAGCACCGGAGCCATTGGCCTGCGCGGCATCAGGCGCTTCTTCATTTTCATTGCGAGCTTGTTGCTGCTGTTGCGCGGCAGGTTGCTGCTGCGGCTGCGCTGCAGCCACGATTCGCTGATAGTGCTCGGCGTGTTGATTGTAGTTCTCGAACATCACACGGTCGCCGGATGCCTGAGCATCGCGTGCAAGCTGCTGGTACTTCTCCGCAATATGCATCGCTGTGCCACGGATTTTCACATCTGGACCGTTAGACTCATAAGTCCGGGTTAACGGATTAGGACCTTTGCGGCCCCTTCCGCGCATACGCTTATTGCTTTGATTTCCTGGTCTCATCCTGCCGTTTTCTCTTGCGGAACGGCGGTCAACTGCCGTTGACCCAACATCGGAATTGTATAAAACCGACACGAAATACATTACCGAAACCAACAATGCTGGTTAGCGGCTGTCATTGAAAACATACGCAGCGCGCTACAGGCCAAAGGCCAACGCGATTGTCTTTTTCTTCGACAGTCCGAAAACACCGGATAGTCCGATACGCAACGGTTTCCATGGCGCTAAATTTGCGTCAGTTCCCACGCTGCCGGATGCGTTATGCCCCGCTGAACGCTGATCACATCTCCGGTCTCGGCAACTGGAACCTAACCGTTTCCGTCGAGTTTTCCAAGTGCTTTTTCGCTCTTGGATCAAAACGGTAGAATTATTGCCGACAGGCCAGCAGCACCCGGTCGTTTCCTGAAAGATCCTTAACGATTTCAATTGCTCCAAAGCTATGATGACGCAACTGTTTTTCAACGGCGCCTGCCTGATCAAAGCCAATTTCAAGTGCAATTCTACCGCCTGACTTGAGAAGCATTTCGGCTTGCGCGATGATTCGCACATAACTATCCAATCCGGTTACACCGCCATCAAGTGCCAAAACAGGATCATGCTGAATCACTTCCGGGCTCAGCATTCCAAGGTCATGCGTACGGATGTAAGGCGGATTGCTCACCACCCAATCAAAGACGCCGGACTTTGCACCGGCGAGCGCGGATGCATAGTCGGCACAAAGCGGTAAAAACCGATCAGACACCTCATGCAAATCAGCATTTTCGGAAGCACAGGACAGGGCTTCAAAGGATAGATCGACGGCAACCATCCTTGATCTTTTCATTTCAGCAAGAAGCGTCACCGCAATGGCACCGGTCCCGGTGCCTAAATCGCAAAACAACTGTTCCTGGGTCGGAACGCTCAATGCGAGCACCGCATCGATCAAAGCTTCTGTGTCGGAACGGGGCTCCAGCGTCGCCGGGTTCATGACAAACCGTCTGCCGTAAAACTCTCTTTCCCCCAGGATTCGCCCGACTGGCATCCCGGCAAGGCGCTTTTCCGCATGGGTTTTCGCGGTCGCGGATTTTGTTTCGCTTACCGGATCATCGCCGCGCAGCATCAGATCAGAGATCGAGATACCCAACGCGGCGCTCACCAACAGTTTCGCATCAAGTTCAGGTAGCTCGATCTGTGCATCTCGAAACAAGTCGCGCACCTGCCGATAAAGCTGGCCGACCGTCATGATCAGGCTTCTTCCGATGCCAGCAGATTTGCCTGATGATCCATGGTCAATGCATCGATCACTTCGCCGAGGCCTTCGCCGGCAACGATCTGGTCGAGTTTATAAAGGGTCAAACCGATGCGGTGATCGGTGACGCGCCCCTGGGGATAGTTGTAAGTCCGAATTCGTTCGGAACGGTCGCCGGACCCGACCTGAAGGCGGCGAGCTTCCGTACGTTCGCTGGCAGCCCGTTCCCGCTCTTCGTCATATATGCGAGCACGGAGCAACTGCATGGCCCGGGCCTTGTTCTTATGCTGAGAGCGTTCATCCTGCACAGCCACGACGATACCAGTTGGCATATGCGTGATACGCACCGCAGAATCTGTGGTGTTGACGTGCTGACCACCCGCTCCTGAGGCCCTGAAGGTATCAATCCTCAGATCGCTGTCCTGAATGTCGACGTCGACATCCTCAGCCTGCGGCAGCACAGCGACAGTCGCCGCCGATGTATGGATCCGGCCACCCGACTCAGTTGCAGGTACACGTTGCACCCGATGCACGCCTGATTCAAATTTCAGCCTCGCGAATACGCTGTCACCGGAAACGGAAGCGATGATTTCCTTGTAGCCGCCTACTTCTCCCTCGCTTGCAGAAAGCACTTCGACCTTCCAGCCCCGAAGTTCCGCAAAACGCTGGTACATCCGGAAGAGATCGCCAGCAAAAAGAGCAGCTTCGTCCCCGCCGGTGCCAGCACGAACTTCCAGAATGGCGTCATTTGTGTCCGCTTCGTCTTTCGGCAGCAGGCCGATGCGCACATCCTGTGTCAGAGTTTCAACGGTTGCGGACAGATCACTGCATTCCAGTTCAGCGAGCTCGCGCATTTCCGCATCCGATTCGGGGTCGGACATCAATGCTTCTGCATCGGACAGTTCGTCTTCCGCTTTGATCAGGGCCCGAATCTTGAAAACCAATGGTTCAAGCCCTGCATATTCGCGAGACAGTTTGACATAGGCAGCAGGGTCCGGACTCGCTGACATCAGATGCTCGATCTCGGCAAAACGGTCCAACAAATTATCAAGTTTGTGACGCGCCAGCATACGCGCTGATTCTCCTAAAACCCCAATGCGGGAATGAGTTAAGCCTGATCGTGCTAAAGAGCAACATCGGTTTCGGCAGCAAAGCGCTGCAGCACGTCCCGAATGCTCCTGTCATTGTGGCCCGGTTCCAACCTGGGCAGCAGCCGTGCAGACAGGCGGCCCGCATCGACGGTTCGCAACATCGCTTTGACCGGACCCAGCGAGGCTGGAGACATCGAAAGGTCTCTAAAGCCGAGTGCGAGCAATGCCATGGCCTCAAGTGGGCGTCCTGCGAGTTCACCGCACAGTGTCACCGGGACATGAGCCTTATGTGCTGCGTCCGCAATGGATTTCAAGGCGCGCAGGAAGCCGACACCCAAAGTGTCGAAACGATCCGCGACACGGGTATTGCCCCGGTCGACCGCACAGAAGAACTGAAACAGGTCGTTTGAACCCACAGAGACAAAGTCCACGCAATCCATCAGTTCTTCGAGCTGGAACAGAAGTGAAGGCACTTCAACCATAACACCCAACCGGATGTTTTCCGGCGTTGCATGGCCATGCTGCCGCAAGTGCTTCACTTCCTTGTCGACAAGCGACTTTGCCTCCAGGAACTCATCAACGACCGCAACCATCGGAAACATCAGCTTCAGGTCCCTGCCGGCGGCTGCGTGCAGGAGCGCCCGGATCTGTGTTCGCAGCAAGCCTGGCCGATCCAGCCCAAGCCGGAGGGCACGCCAACCCATGGCCGGGTTTTCTTCCTGGATCGAACGCAGGTAAGGAAGAACCTTGTCGCCGCCGATATCTAGCGATCGGAAAGTCACCGGCTTGCCGTCGGCCGCATTCAGGATCTGCGTATATTGCTGCTGCTGCTCACGCATGCGCGGAAACGACGAAGCGACCATGAACTGTAGCTCGGTCCGAAACAGTCCGACACCTGCCGCGCCCGATTCTTCCAGATGCGGCAGATCGACCAGAAGACCGGCATTCATCTGCAATGAGAACTCGACACCGTCGCGCGTAACCGACGGCTTGTTTCTCAGCCTGCGGTACTGCGCCTGACGGCGTGCCCGGAACCGCACCTTTTCCGCGTAAGCATTTTCCAGGTCCGCAGCTGGCCGCAGGTGAACTTCACCAGTATCACCATCGACAATGATTGCGTCGCCGCCGTCTGCCAGACTGACAATGTCATCCACCAGACCGACCATCGGAATACCGAGGGCACGCGCTACGATGGTCACGTGACTGGTCGGCCCGCCCTCTTCAAGCACAAGGCCCCGGATGCGGTCGCGGCCATAGTCAAGCAACTCCGCGGCACCCATGTTTCGTCCGACAATGATGGCATCTTGCGGCAGCTCGTCGAAGCCTGGACCGTGTTCACGCCCCATCAATTCTCGGATCAGGCGGTGGGCAAGATCATCCAGATCGTGGAGCCGCTCGCGTAGATAGGGATCCGTCTGGCGCAACATCCGCGCACGGGTGTCACTTTGCACTTTTTCGACGGCAGCTTCTGCTGTCAGGCCGTTCTTGATCGCGTCTTCGATCTTCCTGATCCAACCGCGATCATAGGCAAACATCCGGTAGGCCTCGAGCACCTCACGATGCTCACCCGTTGCAGCGATTTCACCGCTCGCCAACAGGTCATCGATAGAGAGCCGCAATCGATTGATGGCGGCTTCCAACCGGCTTTTTTCCTTGTCTGTGTCTTCCGCTATCAGGTTGGTAACGACAACACGCGGTTCATGCAGAACCACATGCCCAAGCCCGACACCTTCTGAAAGACCGACACCATTGGCTGTAATCGGCCGCGACAAATCAAGCCCGGTGGCCTTTTGAGCGATCGCCTCCAATTCGCCTGCCGCAACCATCTCGGCAATCACCATGGCAGTAGTTTGAAGAGCCTCAACCTCGTCTTCCAGATATGTCCTGTGCGACTGATTCTGTACGACGAGTACACCAAGGGTCCGGCCCGCTCGGAGAATTGGCACACCAAGAAACGAATTATATGCTTCTTCACCCGTTTCGGGCAGGTACGCAAATCCCGGGTGCGCGCTGGCGTTCGGAAGATTGAGAGGACGTGCTTCGGCAGCGATCAGCCCGACCAGCCCTTGCCCGACGCGCAGTGAGGCATTGTGGACGGCGGCCCGGTTCAAGCCTTCCGTTGCATAGAGTTCAAGAACGCCATCGGCACGCAGAATATAAACGGAACAGACCTCGGCGACCACGTTCGACGCGATCAGCACAACGATCTTGTCGAGTCGCTCTTGCGCCGTGATTGGCTCCGCCATGACTTCGCGAAGCCGGCGGAGCAACAGGCGCGGTCCGGCTAGGTTGCTGCGCATTGCGCCCCCGATTGATCCCGCTTCTTGCAAGTTCCCGTAAGGATCCCGATCAGTGATCTCTTGCAGAAAATGCTATCCGTCCAACCCGTATAGCGAATGGAGAGTCCGAACCGCAAGTTCTGCATAGGCGGAATCGATCAGGACGGAGATTTTGATTTCCGATGTCGTGATGGCGCGAATGTTGATCCCCTTCGACGCAAGACCGCTAAAGCACTGCGCAGCAATCCCGGCATGAGAGCGCATGCCAATGCCGATGACAGAGACCTTGACCACATCGGTCGCCCCTTCAAGAGCCTGAAAACCGATCTCGTCACGGTTGTCGTCCAGCACTTTCTTGGCACGGTCGAAATCACCTTCCGGAACCGTGAAAGTAATGTCCGTGGTCTTTCCGTCAGGAGATATGTTCTGGACGATCATGTCGACATTGATGTGCGCGTCTGCCAGAGGGCCGAACACGGACTGGGCGACACCCGGCTTGTCAGCCACGTCGCGAATTGAAATTTGAGCTTCGTCTTTGGCATAGGCAATGCCGGTGACAACCTGCTGTTCCACGAGTTCATCCTCGTCGCAAATTAGAGTACCAATCGGAAGGCCGTCAGCGCCGACCTGGGATGCTTCCGGATCGTCGAAACTGGAGCGGACAAAGGTCCTCACGCCATGGATCATGGCCATCTCAACGGAACGCACCTGAAGAACTTTTGCTCCAAGAGACGCCATCTCCAGCATTTCCTCGAACGAAACCCGGCCGAGACGCTGCGCTTTGGGGACGATGCGAGGGTCGGTGGTATAGACGCCATCGACATCGGTATAGATATCACATCGGTCTGCCTTGATGGCCGCAGCAATGGCCACGGCGCTCGTGTCTGACCCCCCGCGCCCGAGCGTTGCAATGCGATTGTCCGGGGAGATCCCTTGAAATCCTGCCAGGACGGCAACTTGCCCTTGGTCCAGACGCTCGCTCAGGAAACCGGCTTCAATTTCGCGGATCCGGGCTGCGCCGTGGTTCTCATCAGTTTTGATCGGCACCTGCCATCCCTGCCAGGAGCGGGCGTTGACGCCCATGTCCTGGAGCACGATCGCAAGCAGACCGGAGGTAACCTGTTCACCGGACGCAACAACGGCATCATATTCTCTTGCGTCGTGAAGCGGTGACGCTTCCCGGCAGAACTGAACCAGTTTGTTGGTCTGGCCGGCCATTGCCGAAACCACGACCGCCACCTGGTGGCCAGCGTCCACTTCCCGCTTCACATGACGGGCCACATTGCGGATGCGATCAAGATCGGCAACCGAAGTCCCGCCAAATTTCAATACCAGTCGGGCCATACCACTCGTAAGTCTTGTTGTCGTTTCGTGTCGGCGCAGCTGCGCCGGATGGATCGGCGCACATGCATACAGTCTGCTTTCCCTTGCTGCAACCGCCCATCTCCAGGCTTTCGCTGCCTGGACTTGCAATTTTCAGAAGCTGTCATGAGAAACGCTCAAGCGTGCGTACTGAAAGAGGATCTCCTGCGACCATTCCCCAACTTCCCAAACCCCCTATAACCTTGACAAACAGGCATGGACTTTGAAACGACAGCGGTCTGACGAGCGGAAGCAGCAACTGCACCGTTCACGAAAGGAACACCGATGACAAGCAAAGCGCAGCAGACGTCCGGGACGATCGACAGCGAAGAGGTCGCACGTTTCTCCGCCATGGCGCAGGAGTGGTGGGATCCAGCCGGAAAATTCAAGCCATTGCACAAATTCAATCCGGTTCGCCTTGCCTATATCAAACAGGGAGTCTGCCGTCGTTTCGGCAGGGACCCCAAGGCTTCAGACGCGTTCAATGGGTTGAGGTTTCTTGATATCGGGTGTGGCGGAGGCCTCTTGAGTGAGCCAATGGCACGACTGGGCGCTGACGTCGTTGGCGCAGATCCTTCGCAGACCAACATCGAAATCGCCCGGCTGCACATGCAAAGTTCCGGGCTGAACATCGATTACCGAGCCGAAACCGCTGAGGGACTTGCAGCAGCAGGTGAGACCTTCGATGTCGTGCTCAACATGGAAGTCGTAGAACACGTCGCCGATGTTCCACTCTTCCTTGAGGCCACCAGCAACATGGTCCGGCCAGGCGGGCTAATGTTTGTTGCAACGATCAATCGGACCATGAAGGCTTATGCACTTGCCATTTTTGGTGCCGAATACGTGCTTCGCTGGTTGCCGAAGGGCACTCACTCCTACGACAAGTTGGTGAAACCGTCTGAAATTGAAGCCCCGCTCGGTGCAGTTGGCCTCAATATCATCGACCGCAGCGGGGTCAGCTACAACCCATTGACCGACAGCTGGGCGCAATCCCGCGACATGGATGTGAACTACATGCTGCTCGCAGAGCGTCCTGAGACCACATGATGAGCGATCCGCTCCTCTTCGTTCCAGGCCTCATGTGCACGGAGGCGCTGTTCGCGCCGCAAATCGCTGCATTCAAAGATCGTCCGATCATGGTTGCCGATCATCGTCAGCACGACCGGATATCGGATATTGCTGCTGCAATCCTGGAAAAAGCTCCAGAACGGTTTTCGCTGATCGGCCTGTCTATGGGCGGATACATTGCGATGGAAATCATGAGGGAAGCACCCGGTCGGGTCAGCAAACTGGCTTTGCTCGACACCAAATCCCGCGCTGACACACCGGAACAATCGGAACGGCGATCTTTTCTCATAGAGCTGACCCGCAAACGCGGGTTTGCAAAGGTGCCGCACCTGCTTTTTCCCGGGTTCGTACACGAGAAAAACGAGGAAAATGTGGGCCTGAAATCCATCGTAGTTGAGATGGCCAACGACACGGGACCTGACGCCTTTATTCGTCAACAGACCGCGATCCTCCACAGAATCGACTCTCGACAAAGGCTCGGCGAGATCGATTGCCCGACTCTGGTTATGGTCGGTGATGGAGATCGACTGACACCACCTGCGCTTTCCCGGGAAATTCATGAACGCATTCCGACGAGCGAACTCGAAGTGATACCCGGATCAGGCCACCTTACCACGCTTGAAACGCCTGAAGCCGTAACAATTGCACTCCAGAAATTTATGAATCTGCCTTAGCGCGCATTGTTACATCGCTGCAAATTCCCGGGTTGAACCGGCTCCATGTCTTTATCGAAAAATCAGCATGCACTTTTGATACGGGTCAAGGATACCTCCGCACGCTGGCGTATAATGAATACACCTTGGTGTATTCAAACTGAAATGAAGCCCAGGGCCTGCAGCGGCCGCGTTGCGCGAGACCTGCCGATGGGCAGTCAGCAGAACGGCTTGAAAGAGCTGCAACCTACCAACACCAAAGCGGAGGACGTTTCATGGCAACAAAGCGCAATGCAGGTGCTTTCGATTTTGGCTTCACCATGCCCGAGTGGCCAATGCCCACCTTTTCGAACTGGGCCTTCGCGGAGCGTGAAGACCGGATTGAGGCAAAGGCTGTCGCCAGCTTCCAGAAAATGGGTAAGACGGTCCTGACCCATGCTGAACAGGCATTTGACGATCACATGGAGTTTGTCAGCCATCGACTGCACGAGGATTTCGAGTGCGCCAAGTCACTGAGCCAATGCACGATGCCGGAAGAATCCATGGCAACTCTGCAATCTTTCTACACAAGGATGGCGACCGAATACCAAGAGCATTTTGAAAAACAGGCCGCACTCTTTCGAGACAGCTTTTCTGAAAATGCCGCGGCC
This sequence comes from uncultured Roseibium sp., assembly GCF_947499295.1. GTDB lineage: Bacteria > Pseudomonadota > Alphaproteobacteria > Rhizobiales > Stappiaceae > Roseibium. Next base: position 181,970 of record NZ_CANMNP010000012.1, on the reverse strand, counting down.
GTAGAAGAGCTCAATGAGACCGCATTGGAAAGCGTCAACGAACTCAGCAAGGCAGCAGAAGAAAGTCTTGAAGAGGTCAAGCCGGCAAAGACGTTCGCTAAGCGCAAGACCGCATCAAAGACTTAGAATTCGGGTGGGCCGTGCGTCGGTCAGTCTTGAAACCGAAGCCGGTGCGCGCAGCAGGACCATAGTTGGATTGCCGTCAGTTCTTGTCGTCCGGAAGGTCGGGCAGTGGAACGACGGCAATACCCTCTTCCATCAGCGCCTCGGCATCCTTTGGTGTCGTCTGGCCGTAGATGTTGCGCTCTTCGGCTTCGCCATAGTGGATCTTGCGCGCTTCCTTGGCGAAATTCGAGCCGACATTTTCAGAGTTTTCAATGATCTGGGCACGTACGACGCGCAACGCCTCGACAATTTCCTTCTTTTGAAGGTCTGCCGGCAAAAGGGCGGAAGTCCTCGTTGCAGGGGCCGCGTCCGCAGGTATCGGCGGCGCCGACGGCGCTTCATTGACTTCGGCTTGGCCATCGCCTGGAGATACGGGCGTCGAAAAAGCTTCGCGTTTGCGTGCGGTCGAAACCGCAGGTGCCATCAACCCTTTTCTGACTTCTGTCGATCCGCAAATCGGACATGTGACCAGGCCTCGCCCACATTGCGCTTCAAAGTCATCCGAATTGCGAAACCAGCCTTCGAATGAATGGGTGGCGTTGCAGACGAGCGTGTATTTGATCACGCAGGTATCTCCTTCAGGCCCTCGGCAACATGGCAATCGAAGGCCCGTTCATTGGCAATCGCGGGGATCCTTCCCCGCGCCTTGGACACAGTCTCAATTTCAATCTCTGCAAGGATGTATCCCGGTTCATCATTTTCGAGCTCGGCAAGGACGCCTCCCCAAGGGTCGACAACAAGGCTGTGACCGTAGGTCTCGCGTCCATCTTCATGGAGACCCCCTTGCGCCGCAGATATGATGTAAGCACCATTTTCAATAGCGCGGGCGCGCTGTAACACATGCCAGTGCGCTTCGCCAGTCTGCCGGGTAAAGGCAGCAGGTCCCGTCAAAACCTCTGCGTCGTTTCTGGCCTGTGTCCGGAAGATTGCCGGAAATCGGACATCATAGCAGATCGCCATGCCGAACCTGGCAAACGGCAGGTCAGCGATAACAGTCTCACGGCCCGGTTCATAGGTCGCAGATTCCCGCCAGCTCTCACCGTTTGGCAGATCGACATCGAACATGTGGATCTTGTCATAAGTGGCCAGTATCGACCCGTTTGGCCCTATCATGAAGGCCCGGTTCGACACTTTGCCTGACTGGTTCAGGACCGCCAAAGACCCCAAATGCAGAAAAACACCCTCATCGGACGCCACAGATCTTGCCATGCTCAAGAATGGATCGGCGCTAGGATCAAAAATCCGCTCCAGAAGATCTTCACGACTACGGACAAGAACATTCGACATTTCGGGTGTCTGAATGTAATGCGCACCCTGCTTAGCTGCCATGCGGATCAGCTCTTCGGCCGCACGGCAATTTGCCTTCGGATCCTTACCGCTGCGAAGCTGAATACATGCTGCCGTGAATGAGGTCATAAGACCGCCTTTGCTGTGAACCCGAGACGCTGAACAGCCAGTTAATCAGGACGCAAGCATTGCGTCCAGTTTGCCTGCCCGCTCCAGATCATGAAGGTCATCACAGCCACCTACATGCTTGTCACCGATGAAGATTTGCGGAAAGGTCGCTCGGCCATTGGCTTTTTGCACCATTTCGCGTTTCAGCGAAGGGCTGAAGGTTGCATCCTGCTCCTGATAGTCGATGCCCTTTTTGTCCAGCAAGCGTTTGGCCGCTGTGCAGAAACCACAAAGTTGACGCGTGTAGATCACCACTTTGGACATTGGATAATGTGTTCCTTTCATCTTCACGGCTGAATGCGTGAAATACGATCTGCCACCGGAAAATCTCGGCGTTATATGCGCCCAATCTCTGAAAACACAAGAGAGCCCGGCATTCGAAAGAAACACCTTGAGGTAAGGATCACGTGCGAAGTGATGGATCCGCCAGTGCAAAAGTCAACACATCCACTGAGTGGGCCCCAGCGGAAAGCAGAGTTTTACTGCAAGCGGATATTGTCGATCCGGTCGTCATCACATCGTCGATCAAAACGACGTGACGGCCCTGTAATTGAGTTTCGCGCCGCGGATCGACCGCAAAGGCAGACCGGACATTCATCCTGCGCTCTTCGGCGGACAGCCCGACCTGCTGGCGGGTCCGTTTTCGACGCTTCAGCATTTCCGGCTCAAAAGCCCCACCGCATCCAGCCGCTATCTCTTTCGCCAAATCGGCTGACTGGTTGAAACGACGCGAAACCAACCGCAGCCAATGCAGCGGAACAGGAACAATTACGCTGTCCGGCGACAAAAATTCCTGACCGTTCCGGGCCATCCATCTGGCCATCGGTCCGGCAAGCTCACGTCTTTTCGAAAATTTGAATGCTAGCACAAGATCTCTGGCAGGCCCCTCGTAGAGCGCTGCGGCCCTGAGGCGCTCAAAAACGGGAGGGTTTGCAATCGCGCGCGGGCTCCAAGCCATTTCCCCGACATCATAGGAAAAAGGGGAACCGAAACGATGGCACCAGGGCTTGTCGATGAAAGGCATGGCCTGCCAGCAATCAGCACACAGACTGTTTTTTGTGGCAACGCGCAATCCGCAACTAATGCATCGAAGCGGCAGCAAAAAATCCAGAGCGAACCCGGCGGCCTTTGCCGGTACGTTTCGCAGCTGTTCCCTCACTAAGTGCACAACACATCCTCACAGCAGCAATTGCCGACCGAAGTGCCAATAAGAAGCATTGATCAGAAATATTCAACCAGTCAACTCAGGGTTCAAAGCTGAAAGACGCCCCTTTGACCCAGGTGCCTTGATACAATATGTGACCCGTTCAACAACAGCCGACGACAGAGTTGCTAGTGACCGACCAGCCTGATCTTTTCGACCGTTCACTCCTTGGGAGCCGCCGCGCGCGCGCCCTTAAATCAGCGAAGCCGGGCTCGGATTTTCTTCTGAAGGTGGTCGCCGATGATCTTGAGGACAGACTGCATCTGGTCAACCGGAACTTTTCAACAGCGATCGACCTGGGCGGTCATACCGGTCTTGTAAGTCAGGCGATCCGGAATGCAGGCAAAGCCGAAAGGGTGATCAGAGCGGACTTGTTTGTTGCTGATCACCATCTGCTGCCACCTGACCTTATATGCGATGATGGCCTGTTGCCGCTGCGCGATCAGTCAATCGATCTTCTGGTCTCTGCCTTGAGCCTGCAATTCGTCAACGATCTTCCAGGCGCACTGATCCAGATTCGGAGAAGCCTCAGGCCGGACGGCCTGTTTCTCGCGACCCTTCCCGGTGCCGGCACCCTTTCGGAACTACGAGACAGCCTGACGCGGGCAGAACTTGAACTTAAAGGTGGTGCAGCCGCCAGAGTGCTTCCTTTTGCAGATACCCGGGATCTTGGAAGCTTGCTTCAACGGGCAGGCTTCGCTTTGCCTGTGACAGATCTCGACACACTGATCGTCAGGTATGATTCCATGTTTGGACTGATGGCGGATCTGCGCGCAATGGGGGCAACATCTGTTCTGAGAGATCGCAGCCGATTGCCTTTGTCGCGAAAGGTGCTGTTTCGTGCTGCAGAGCTATACGCACAAAATCATGCCGACGAGGATGGGCGGATCCGGGCGACATTTGGTTTCGTCACGCTGTCCGGCTGGGCACCCCACGAAAGCCAACAAAAGCCCTTGCGACCCGGCGCTGCCAAGACAAGACTTGCAGATGCACTAGGCACCAGTGAGCAAAAGCTCAAGTAGCCGTTACGAGACCTGTTGAAACGACAGAATTAGTTATTTGATGTTATTGTCCGCAGACTTGATAGCGGTCGACAATGGCGTGAAAACACCGTCTCGCAGAGATGTGCCGATTACCGTCATCGAGAGTAATATGGCAATGCTGATCGTGCCCACGATGAGGCCGTATTCGATCATTGTTGCACCCGATTGATCTCGGCCGAACCTTGCCAGAAGCTTGCGAAATGGTTTTTGGCGGTCTGAAACAGATAAATCCCGGCTTTTCATTTCAGACCTCGATACTCGTTACGCTGCCACTATACGGCGTCTATCAGATGCGGGATGAGAGGTTCGTCGGCAGCCGGCATCGGATAATCCCGCAGCCTCATCGCCCGCACCCATTTGAGTGCCTGGCGTTCCTGACCTTGCGGGACACCTTCCCATCTTCGGCAAATGAAAAGTGGCATAAGTAGATGAAAATCTTCGTAAGTGTGGCTCGCAAAAGTCAGGGGAGCGAGACACGCTTCGTTAACCTCAATCCCGAGTTCTTCGTGGAGTTCCCGGATCAGTGTTTCCTCAGGACGCTCGCCGGGCTCGACCTTTCCCCCGGGGAATTCCCACAGCCCTGCCATGGATTTTCCTTCCGGTCGCTGCGCCAGGAGGATCCGCCCATCGGCATCCACTAGTGCGCAGGCAGCAACGAGCACGATTTTGGTCATTGACGAAGTGTCCGAATTCGAAACGCCCGACAAAGGCGCAGTTAAGTATAAGTGTTACCGGGTCCTGGATATCGCCAGAGGAACATCAACTGCGATAGTCACCGTTGATAGCAACGTATTCCTTGGTGAGGTCGCAGGTCCAGACGGATGCAGCACCTTCACCAAGGCCAAGATCCACCCGCAGAAGAATTTCTTCGCGCTTCATCACTTCCGACGCGGCTTCTTCGCTGTAGTTCGGATCTCGTTCACCCTCGACGGCAACCCGAATGTCGCCGAACCAAATTGCCAGACGGTCACGATCGGCAGGTTCACCTGCTTTGCCAACCGCCATGACGACACGCCCCCAATTGGCGTCTTCCCCCGCAATGGCGGTCTTTACGAGTGGCGAATTGGCAATCGCCAAGGCGATTTTTTTGGCGGACACGTCGTTTTTCGCGCCCTCGACGCGAACTTCGACGAATTTTCTAGCCCCTTCCCCGTCCTTCACGATCTGATGTGACAGATCGAGCATTACGTCACCAAGTGCTTTCCGAAGAATGCTGACCCTTGGATCTTCCAGTGATGTCACTGGGTCAACGCCGGTTTCCGCAGCCGCACCGGTTGCGAACAAGAGAACGGTGTCTGAAGTCGATGTGTCGCTGTCGACTGTGATGGCGTTGAAACTGCCCTGCGTTTCATCGCCGAGCAATGACTGCAACACGTCCGGAGAAATTGCGGCATCGGTAAAGATGAAGGACAGCATCGTCGCCATGTCGGGTGCAATCATGCCTGCACCTTTTGCTATTCCGTTGAAAACAATTGTCTTTCCGTCCAAGTCAACACTCGCGGTTGCGACCTTCGGATAAGTGTCCGTGGTCATTATGGCGCTCGCAGCGTCCAGCCATGTCGCTTCGCCCTGACGGTTCTTAAGGCTCTCTAAAACGGCTGAAAACTTCTCGGCCGGCAACGGTTCTCCTATAACGCCGGTCGATGCCAGAAAGACTTCTTCTTCGGCAACATCCAGCGCACCTGAGACAATTTCAGCCGACAGTTTAACGGCTGCCATGCCTTTCCTTCCGGTAAAGGCATTGGCGTTTCCTGAATTCACCAGCAATGCGCTTGCCGTTCCGCCGGAAAGGCGTGACCTGCACCAATCAACCGGAGCCGACGGGCACTTCGAGCGGGTGAAGACACCGGCAATTGTGGTTCCTTCGGAGACCGTCGCCAGCAGCACATCTGTTCTGCCCTCATATTTGATACCGGCTTCAGCGGTCGCAAACTGGACACCTTTGAGTTCAGGCATATCCGGGTAGGACGTTGGGGCAAGCGGGGAAACGGTCGTCGACATGAATTCGGTCCAGGTCAGATTAAGTGCTTGTGCTCTAGCCGCAAGCGTGACCGAAGTGCAAGCCCTTTCAAGCGTCGACAATCGGCGTCATTCGCAACAAAAAACCCGGCGGCCCAAGGCCACCGGGTGATCTGCGTGCCAATCCGGCTCCGTGACTTATTCCGTAGCCGGCTTTTCTTCACCGGGTTTGGCAAGTTTTTCGTCCAGGACTTCAACGGTGGTCGCACCCTTGAGTTCTGACATTTTTGCTTCGTATCGATCGCGGAAGAGCTGTTGCCGCAATCCATTGGCAACCTCTTCAAAAGCAGGTTTTTCCTGCTTGCGCTTTCCTTCAAGCTTGATGACGTGCCAGCCGAACTGTGTTTCCACGGGCTCCTTTGTGTAGGAGCCCGTATCAAGCGCAAAAACAGCTTCGTCAAAAGGAGGCACCATCTGACCTCGACCGAAGAAACCGAGATCACCGCCATTCGGACCAGACGGACCGGTCGATTTTTCACGGGCCAACTCAGCGAAATCGGCTCCACCGTCCAGCTCTTTGATCAATTCCTCAGCTTCAGCCTTCTCCTTCACCAGAATGTGACGAGCATTGACCTCTTCTGCGCCTTCGAAATCGGCGAATTCCGCATCGTATGCAGCCTGCAGATCTTCGTCAGAAATCGCCTCACCAATTTTCTGCGACAAATACGCATTGCGCAGTGCCTGCAGCTCAAGGAATTCCATTTGCTTCTGGAAATCCGGATCCTGATCGAGACCGTCCTGCCGCGCAGCCTGCGCCAGCAGCTCCATGTCGACGACCGCATCAAGCAACAGCTGCCGCCATTGCGCAGGTGGAAAACGCTGCAGTTCCTGGCCTAAGTCCTTGGCAGCAAAAGCGAGATCCGCTTCCGTGATTTCCGCTTCACCAACCTTTGCGACCACATCGCCTGGCTCGGCTGCAGACAGCGAAACGGATCCGAGCGACAGAGCCATAAGGGAAACGGCAAGCGTCTGGACAGGCCTGCGCATCGAAATTCGGAACATATGAAGTCCTTTACGTATAGGAACGGTATTCGTTGTCCCTCTGTTTAAACGAGGGCGGGGCTACTTTGCGCATTCCAGCGACGTTGACAAGCTTAGAGCCCCCTCTTATCTGTCGAGCGTTCCGGCAGTCAGGCTGGATTGGCATCTTTTCGGCCGCGTTCACCGGCCAGCGCGTTGCGCTCGGCGGCAACGTGGACAGCAATTGAGACGATTTCATGGGCAGGCGCCAGATTGCCAATTGGCGCCGCCTTCAGAGGAAGGACCGCCACATGGCTGGCCTTGGCGCTTTAGCACGTAAGATATTCGGTTCGGCAAACGACCGGAAGATTAAGACATTTCGTTCAACGGTGGAGCAGATCAATGCGCTCGAACCGGAAGTGCAGGCCCTGTCGGACGAGGCGCTGCGCGCCCGAACGGACGAGTTCCGCGAGCAGTTGAAAAACGGCACAAGCGTGGAAGACCTCCTTGTCCCTGCTTTTGCAACCGTGCGCGAGGCAGCCCGCAGGGCGCTCGGCCAACGCCATTATGACGTCCAGTTGATCGGCGGCATGGTTCTCAATTCAGGCCAGATTGCAGAAATGCGCACCGGTGAGGGCAAGACGCTGGTTGCAACGGCCCCCGTTTACCTAAACGCTCTGACCGGAAAAGGCGTTCACGTTGTGACCGTGAACGACTACCTGGCACAGCGTGACAGCGAGTGGATGGGTCAGGTTTACAGGTTTCTCGGCCTGACGGTCGGCTGCATCACACACGGCCTTTCCGACGAAGAGCGCCGGGACGCTTACGCTGCAGATGTCACTTATGGAACGAACAACGAATTCGGATTCGACTATCTGCGCGACAACATGAAACACGACCGTGAGTCGATGGTTCAGCGCGATCATGCCTATGCCATTGTCGATGAAGTCGATTCCATCCTCATCGACGAGGCCCGGACACCGCTTATTATTTCCGGTCCTCTGGAAGACCGGTCCGAGTTCTACAATACGGTTGACGCCTTCATTCCGCATCTGACGGAAGAGGACTACGAACTCGACGAGAAGCAGCGATCCGCCACCCTTACGGAAGCCGGTAACGAAAAGCTTGAGGGTTTGCTCGGCGAAGCGGAGCTTTTGAAGGGCGATTCGCTCTATGACGTGGAAAACGTTTCAATCGTCCACCATTTGCAACAGGCACTAAAAGCTCACAAGTTGTTCCAGCGCGACAAGGACTACATCGTCCGGAACGACGAAGTGGTAATCATTGACGAGTTCACCGGACGCATGATGCCGGGCCGCCGTTTTTCCGAAGGCCTGCACCAGGCCCTCGAGGCCCGCGAGAAAGTGCGCATCCAACCGGAAAACCAGACACTCGCGTCAATCACCTTTCAGAACTATTTCCGCATGTACGGCAAGCTCGCCGGCATGACCGGCACCGCGTCGACAGAAGCCGACGAATTTGCTGACATCTACAAGTTGGAAGTTGTCGAGATCCCGACCAATGTGGTCGTCAAACGTATTGACGACGACGACGAAGTCTATCGAACCGTCCAGGAGAAGTTCATCGCGATTGTCAAACTGATTGACGATTGCAAGGAACGCGGTCAACCGATCCTGGTGGGAACCACGTCCATCGAAAAGTCCGAGCTTCTCGCTGAGCTTTTGAAGAAACAGCATGGCTACAAGCAGATCGATCTGAGCGACCCGGCGGCATTTGCAGCCGCGCAGAAGAAAGACGACGGCAAATCCAAGGTCTTTGCGGTTCTCAATGCCCGTTACCATGAACAGGAAGCGTTCATCGTTGCACAGGCAGGTCTTCCCGGCGCGGTTACGATTGCGACCAACATGGCCGGTCGCGGTACCGACATTCAGTTGGGCGGCAATGCCGACATGCAGATAGCCATGGAACTGGGCGACATGGAGGAAGGCGCGGAGCGCGAAGCGAAAGAAGCCCAGATCCGCGACGAAGTTGAAAGACTCAAGACCAAGGCACTTGAAGCCGGTGGTCTTTATGTGATTGGCACCGAGCGGCATGAAAGCCGCCGGATCGACAACCAGCTGCGAGGCCGCTCCGGTCGTCAGGGTGACCCCGGGCATTCCAAGTTTTTCTTGTCGCTTCAAGACGATCTGATGCGCATCTTCGGTTCAGAGCGCATGGACACCATGCTGCAAAAGCTCGGCCTCGAAGAAGGCGAGGCAATCATCCACCCTTGGATCAACAAGGCATTGGAAAAGGCACAACAGAAAGTCGAGGCCCGTAACTTCGACATTCGTAAGAACCTTCTGAAATTCGACGATGTGATGAACGACCAGCGCAAGGTTGTTTTTGAACAGCGCATCGAATTGATGGACAGCGAAGCCATTCAGGACGCTGTCGCAGACATGCGGCATGACGTGATCGATGATCTGGTTGCAAGACACATTCCTGAAAAGGCGTACCCGGAACAGTGGGACACGGAAGGTCTTCAGGAAGAGGTGGGCAAGTACCTCAACCTCGATGTTCCGGTAAAGGACTGGGCGGACGAGGAAGGTATTGCCGACGAAGAGGTACGGGACCGGCTGCGCAAGTCCGCGGACGAAGCTATGGCCCAGAAGGTTGCCAAATACTCGCCGGATGTCATGCGTCAGGTCGAAAAAGCGATCCTGCTTCAGACACTCGACAACCTCTGGCGCGAACATCTGTCAAACCTCGACCATCTGCGCTCGGTCGTCGGCTTCCGCGGTTACGCGCAACGCGATCCTCTTCAGGAATACAAGACCGAAGCCTTCACGCTGTTTGAATCGATGCTGGCACAACTCCGTCAAATGACCACGGCACAGCTGTTGCGCGTCGAACTTGTAACGGAACAGCCGCCGCAAATGCCGGAAGAGCCCGAAATGCATGCCCATCACATCAACCCTCTGACCGGGGAAGACGAAATGGCGCTTGCAGGAGCAAGTGCGGCACCGCGCGGCGAACGCAATCCGGAAGATCCATCGACATGGGGTAAGGTTGGCCGCAACGAGGCCTGTCCGTGCGGCTCCGGCAAGAAATTCAAACACTGCCACGGCGCCCTGGTGTAACCGCACTGAAATTGTGCTGAAAAAGGCCAGCCCGCACTCTTGGGCTGGCCTTTTTCGTGAAACTCCGGCAGGTTGCGCCGAATTCAAACGGCCAGAACATCAATGGAAAACACTGCCGCAGCATCCGTCTACGTTTCCCGACGCGAAAACACTCGTCCAGATGCACCTGTTCTCAGCGTGCTCGTACCTGTTTTCAACGAGGAAGAAGTCATACTTCATTTCCTGGAGGCGACGAGGCTCGTACTTGAGCGCACCGGCCTGCAATATGAGTATGTCTTCATTGACGACGGCAGCCGTGACAAGACGGCAGACCTTCTCGCACAAGAGCTGAAAAAAGGCCTGCCCGGGCGCCTTTTGGGACTTTCCCGCAATTTCGGCAAGGAAGCAGCGCTTTCAGCAGGGCTGGAAGCTGCAAAAGGCGACATCGCCATCATCATTGATGCAGATCTTCAAGACCCGCCAGAGCTCATACTTCAAATGCTCGATGGCTGGCGCGCCGGCTATGATGTTGTCTACGGCCTGAGGGTGAACAGGTCGTCCGATACGCTGATGAAACGCTCCACCGCCGGAATGTTCTATAAGCTTTTCAACCGGCTAGCGAATATCGACATGCCTGCGAATGCCGGTGATTTCCGTCTGATCGATCGCGCGGTTATCGACGCGTTACTGCAATTGCCGGAGCGAAACCGCTTTATGAAAGGCCTCTTTGCCTGGGTCGGGTTTCCGTCCATGGCCCTGCCTTATGAACGGCCACCCAGGAAAGCAGGCACTGGAAAATTCAACTATTGGAAACTCTGGAATTTCGCCCTTGACGGATTGACTGGCTTTACAACCTTACCGCTGCGTATCTGGTTTTACGGTGGCATGGTCATTTCTCTGGCAGCCTTTGCCTATGCTTTCTATCTGACGCTTCGCGTGTTTTTGCACGGCATTGACGTGCCTGGTTATGCCTCGCTCATGGTGGCTCTGCTGTTCTTCTCAGGGGTTCAATTGCTTTCAATCGGCATGATCGGAGAATATATCGCGCGGCTGTTCAACGAAGCCAAACAGCGACCGGTTTTTGTTCTTCAGGACGTCATTGAAGGCGGCACGCCGCAAACGGGCCCGCAAGAGGACAAGACCTCCAATGACGCCTGATCGCAAACGGCGAGCCTTGAAGACCGAGACCACGGCCGCAGGAAAATTTGCAATTGTCGGCGTCCTTGCAACACTCACCCACGCAACTGTTGCCGGCGGACTGCTCGAATCCGGCCAACTCTCAGCCTTTCCGGCCAATATCTGCGGTTTTCTGACCGCATTCTTTGTCTCTTTCGGAGGGCATTATTTCTGGAGTTTTGCGCATTTGCGTCAACAGGGTACGGCAATGAAAAGCATGACCCGGTTCCTTGTCATTGCTCTGAGCGGTTTTGCCCTCAATTCAACCGTACTTGCACTGTGGCTTGGACTGACACCCTGGCCCGATCTCATCGGGTTGTTGTTGTCCATCGCAATCGTACCTGCCTTAACCTTCCTGGGGGCCCGTCTTTGGGCCTTTTCCCATCGAACCGCTGAAACCTGACCTTGTCCACGTTCCTCCGCAACATGTCCGCCACCCGCGCTGCCCTTCTTTATGGCGGCATTGTTTGCCTGCTCTACGCCCTTGTACCCAGCCTGTTTTTTCCCGGACCACCGCTGGATGTAGTGGAAGGGTTCGCCTGGGGCCGCGAACTTCAGCTTGGGTACACCAAACACCCGCCCATGCAAGCCTGGTTTCTTGAAGCGACCTACCGGTTGACGGGAGGATATACCGGGGGCTACTGGCTTAGCGCACTTTGCGCGGGGCTCGGATATGTCTTCGTCTGGCACATCGGCAAACGGCTCGGGTTCACCGATTGGCAGGCGTTCTGGGCTGTCGTTCTGACAAGCGTTACCTTCTACTTCACGCTCCCGATGCCTGAATTCAATCCGAATATTCTGCAGATCCCGGTCTGGGCCGGAATGATCTTGCTGTTTCATCGGGCTTTGCAAAAAGGGTATTTGCTTGACTGGATACTTCTGGGCGCTCTGGCAGCCTTCGGTTTCTACGTAAAATACTTCGTGCTGCTGCTGGTCGGGACCGTCGGCCTCTATTCGCTTGTGTTCAAAGACGCCCGGCGCCACCTGCTGAGCCCTGGACCATGGCTGTGTGCCATCACCTGCCTGGTCCTGCTTGTCCCACATGGTCTTTGGCTTCTGAAAACGGACTTTCTGACGCTTCAATATGCTGCCAGCCGCAGCAATCCTGCGATGCTTTTCTGGGATCACATTTTCAATCCGCTCAATTTTTTGGGAGCCCAGATCGGAAATCATGCCGGGCTTTTCCTGGTTGTTCTTGCCGGTCTCGGAATGCAGGGCCTGACGCACTTTCGGTCCACGGTGAAGAGGGTTTCAGACGAGCGCGAAAGGAGAAACAATCGATTTCTGCTCTGGTTTGCCTTTGTCCCGCTTCTCGTAGTGCTACTGACATCAGCTGTGAGTGGAAACGAGTTTGAGCACATGTGGGGTACACCGATGTTTGTGCTCTCCGGTGTGCTGGCCGTGCGGTATTTGGCGCTACCGGCAGCATGGCCACACCCGCAGAGAGCCCTTTGGTCAGCTGGTTTGATCCAATTTGTCTTTCTGGCAATTCTCTTTGGCCAGGCAGTTCTGGAACCTCACTGGAAGACCAAACAATCCAGGATGCACTATCCGGCAAAAGATGTTGCGCTTGAACTTGCCTCGATATGGCAGGAAGAAACCGGACGCGATCTTGCCTATGTCGCCGGTGACATGTGGTCCGCGGCAAATGTCACTTTGTTCGCACCGGGGCGGCCGTCAATGTTCTATTTGCACGATCAGGTCCTGAGTCCATGGATCGATATTGACGATATCCAGAAGAAAGGACTGATGATCGTCTGGCGCGGCGAGCGTGACACGCCCCTGAACGAGATCCTGCACCACTACCCGAACGCCGTTAGACAAGGCCAAAGATCCTTTGCGTACCAGACATCCGGGCCAATGCCCGATGCACGTATCAACTGGATAATCATTCCGCCTGGAGCTGTTTCCGAGGCATTGCCAAAATAGTGTTGCGAGTATGCGTGCCCGTCTGGAAACCGGAAGAAAAGGTCACTAACCTGACGCCATGATAAGTATGGCTGAAATAGACGGCATCGAAGACTGGTTGATTGACCAGGCACTCGGGTCTCCGGACATGGCCTCCATGTTTGCCGAAATGTGCGAGCGATTGCGCCAGTGCAATGTTCCTATCGACAGGTCGATGCTGGTGTGGTCAGCGCTGCACCCGCTCATCGAGGCCGAGCTCGCATTCTGGGAAAACGGTGGCACGGTACAACACGAGCGAATCCAGCACTCCGCCGAGGAAACGGATGACTGGCTGACAAGCCCGATCCGAGCTGTTCTTCTGAGCGGTGAGCCAATGCTCCGGCGCCGGTTGACGAACCAGAACGCTCCGCTGGAGTTTCCGTTGCTCAAGGCGCTTTCCGAGGCGGGCTATACCGACTACATGGCGATGCCGACCCAGTTCAATATTCCCTCCATCCCGAGCGAATTTCCAACAACAGGCATCGTTGTCAGTTGGGCGACACGGCAGGACGGCGGCTTCTCCGACGATGCCTTGAAGGCGATTCAATATATCCAGAGACGGCTTGCGTTGGCAGCCCGGGCAACCCTGGAAGGACAGATCAGCCAAACCATTGCCGAGACCTATCTGGGCAAGATTGCCGGTGACAAGGTCCTGAGCGGACAAATCCGCCACGGCGACGGTGAAACGATCGACGCGGTTATCTATTACTCCGACATGCGTGAATCCACTGCCATTGCGGAAACCCTCGGGCCTGACGCTTATCTTGGCTGGCTGAACACTTATTTCGAGGCGACCGCGGGCGCAGTTCTCCAGCATGGCGGAGAGGTTCTTGACTTCATTGGCGATGCGGTCCTCGGGGCCTTTCCGATAGGCGATCAAAATCTGGAAGAATGCGTCAACCGCGCAATTGACGCTGCCGACGAGACCAGAAAACGTCTGCAGTCGATCAATCTGAGCGCTTCTCAGGATCGGCCGATGAAAACCGGGATCGCTCTTTCGGTCGGATCTGTCATGTTTGGCAATATCGGTGTCCCGCACCGGCTGACATTTTCAGTGATCGGTCAGACCGTTCACGCTGCCGCACGCGTGGAGAGCCTGACAAAACAGGTTGGCGTCGATGTTTTGATGACTCAAGACATTGCGCGCTTCGCCGAATCCAGGTCTCAGCCGGTCGGCGCTTTTGAGCTCAATGGCTTTTCCGCACATCAACCACTCTTCTCGTTGACCTGACACACTCCATGTAACAGACCCGGCCGCGTGTTGCGTTTCCCGGACAGACAAAGAAATTGATTTCATGACAGACATAAGTCCTGCTGCCCGGCCGCATTTACCGTTCCGCGAACAGGAAACAACTTCTCCGGACGACGGTGCCCCGATCGTTCTCCTGCACGGGTTCGGTGGTGACCGCCTGGGCTGGCAGAATATTCAAGTGGCTCTCAGTTCCAAGAAACGTTCGATCGCCTTCGACCTGCCGGGACATGGCGAAGCCCTCGACTGGCCACGGATCGGCAATGCGGGCGTGGCTGCCAAGGCCGTGACACAGTCACTTGAGGCACTGGGCATTGCCGAGGTTCATATGGTCGGCCACTCCATGGGCGGTGCAGTCGCCGCCCTGGTGGCGCTGCGAAATCCCGAACTGGTTGCCAGCATGACATTGCTGGCACCGGGAGGCTTTGGCCCCGAAATCAATCACCGGCTGCTGCGCCGCTATGCGACCGCGACAGACGCTTCGGAAATGGAAGTCCTCCTCGAGCAGTTTTTCGGCTGGGAATTCAAACTGCCGAAGTTTCTCGCCTCAACAGCGGCTGAAAGCCGCGCACGACCTGGAGCGGTCGCGACGCTCGAGGCAATCGCAGACGAAATCATCGATGGCCGTGTGCAAAGAACGCTACCCAGAGACGATCTGGCAGCCTTAAAAATGCCGATCAAGGTTCTTTGGGGCACCCAGGACCGGGTGCTTCCAACCCGGCAGGCTCACAAGCTGCCAGGCATCGTAGCGACCCACATATTCGAGCGTGTCGGTCATATGGTGCACCTGGAAATCCCCAAAGACGTGACCCGGCTTATCCTTCAAAACGCCGGAGCATGACGCTTGGCTGATCTCCGTGCATCTCAAGCGTCAGGTAGCAGGTCGTCACGCCATACGTCGCCGATCACGCGGCGTGCCATCATGTGCGAGCGCGGCGAGTTGATGCTGTCGACAGCAATGAGCTGCCCCTCCTTGAGATAGGCAACATAAAATTTGTTGCTTTCCGGAGATCCGGTAAGGACCGTATCGTCATAGCCGTCTGACAGTCCGGCAATCTGCAGCTTGATGTCATATTGATCGGACCAGAACCAGGGCAACGGGTCATAATCGACCTCGTGCCCAAGCAATGCCTGCGCCGCCGCCTTGGCCTGGTCGATTGCGTTTTGAACGCTTTCCATGCGCACGGAGCGTTGATACCGGTTGGAATAGAAACGTGTGCAGTCCCCCACAGCGAAAATATCAGGGTCGCTGGTCTGTCCTGTGCCATCCACCAGAATGCCGTTGTCAGTCTCCAATCCGGCCTGTTCGGCGAGCCCGTCATTCGGTTCGGCACCAACGGCCACGAGCACAAGCTCGGCAGGAACGACTTCACCGGAAGACAGCTTGAGCCCGGTCACAGCATCGTCCCCTTCCAGCTCTGCAACGCCGGTATTCAGCTTCAAATCAATGCCCCGAGCCCGATGCAGCGCTGTGAAATAATCCGAAACGGCTTGACTGACGACACGCTTCATCGGTCGGTCCTGCGCCTCGATGACGGAGACGCTCTTGCCGAGCGACTTGGCGACAGCAGCCACTTCAAGACCGATATAACCCGCGCCGATAATGGCTATGTGTTTGCTGGTGCTCATCCGATCGCGAATATCGTCGACATCCGTAATGGAACGAAGGGTTACGACCCCCTTCTTGTCCGCACCGTCCAGGGTCAATTTGCGAGCGTTGGTGCCGGTGGCAAGCACCAGCTTTCCGTATGGCAGTGTGTCACCATTCTCCAGGGTCAGCCGCTTACCAGTGCGGTCAATCGCGACGACTTTGGTGTTGGGAATGTGATCGATCTTATTGGTTTCAAAAAATGCTGGAGGCCTGAGCCACAGCCCTTCTGCGCCAATTTCTCCGGCCAGAAATTTCTTTGAAAGCGGCGGACGCTGGTAAGGCGGATGCGGTTCGTCGCCTATCAGGCGCAAGGGTCCTTCAAACCCGCCCTGGCGCAGAGATTGTGCGACCTGGGCGCCGGCTTGTCCGGCACCAATGATGACGATTTGATCCTGCATTCCGCTCCACGCTCCTCAAGCTTGGTCGTTTGACCTTGCCTTGCCCTAGCATGAAGAACGCTTGCTCGCCAGACGGGCGAAACGCCGCGACGGGACGGTCGCGACGTTCAAAAGATTTTTGTGAGCAAGATCAGCGTCAGGCGTTGCGGACACTTTGCAGAAATTCGGCAACTTCCTGACGGATCAGGTCACCCTGACGCCCCAGCGTCTCTGCAAGCTGCTCCACTTCCGCACCATTTGAGCGGGCAAGTTCGGCTGCGGAGCCGACCGCTTCCATGCGGTTGGCACCTTCGTCGGATCGATCTGAAGCGCTGGACACATTCTGGGAAATAATCTGGACGGCTTCATCCTGCTGCCCAACGGCTGCGGCAACGGCGGAAGCCAGGCCTTCCATGTCGGTTATGATCTTGTTCACGTCCTCAATCGCCCGCGCCGCCTGTCCGGACGATCCCTGGATCGCCTCAATCTGGACCGCAATGTCTTCGGTTGCCTTGCTGGTCTGATCGGCAAGCTGTTTTACCTCGGCAGCCACAACCGCAAACCCCTTGCCGGCTTCCCCGGCCCTGGCCGCCTCGATGGTGGCATTGAGCGCCAAAAGGTTGGTCTGGTTTGCAATGTCACGGATCAACCCCATTACCTCGCCGATGTGATCCGCCGCACCGGAAAGTTCCCGCATTGTCGCAACCGTTGATGAGGCACTGTCCACGGCCAGTTGTGCCACCTCCGTGGATTTATTTGCTTGACCGGCAATTTCCGCAATTGATGCCGCAAGTTCCTCAGCCGAATGCGCCGCAGACGTTACATTCTCAGCAGCGGTGCGCACAGCAACTGCAGCTTCGTTCGACTGGTCGGCAACATCGTCTGCCGATTGCTCCATCGACAGCGATGTTTGTTTCAGCTCTCCATTTGCCCTGTCCAGGCTGTTGAGTGCGTCAGAGACAGTGCCTTCAAAACCGCCAATGAGAGCATCAAGATGCGTGACGCGCTCTTCACGGCGTTGGTTGTCTACAGCTTGCGCGGAGGCAAGTTGCGCCCTCTCAACGGCGTTGTCCCGGAACACCGTTACTGTGCGGCTCATGGATGCAAGCTCTGTCTTGCCTGCCAGTTCGGGAAGGTCAAGCTCTGTCTGACCACCGGCAAGGGCTTCCATCGCCGTTTGAAGGCGCACCAATGGTTGCGAAATGGACTGACCGATCACCAGCGCGATGGCCGGCAACAGGATAAGAAGTGCCAGGATCGTACCGCCAATTCCGAATGTCGCAATTGAGCGGGCGGTTGTCAGCTGCGCAGCTGCTTCACGCTGAATGTCCATGGCAGCCTTGTTCAACGAGGCGATGTGCGGTGGCACGAGTTCAAAAAGGTTCTGAAGCAGATCTAGATGCCCGGCCATGTCGGTTTTTGCAGCCGTGTATTCGTCGAACGTGGCCTTGTATTTTACCATGTTGTCGGAGAGTTCTTTTTTGATCGCGTCGGAGATGTAGACCTTTTTGAGCAATTTCTCGAACGCTGCGAACTGAACGCCGAACGCTTCAACAGCCTCCGGAGTGTTGTCCAGCGTAAATGCTTTCTCAGCTAGCTGAACTGCGAGAATGGCGCGCGCAAGCTTCTCAAAGTCAGGCCCACCACCAAACTTCATTTCTTCCGCGAGGCGGTCTTTGACGGCTCCAGTGGTTTCGTTCAAGACGGCAAGATAACCCTGCGTGCTGTCGTAACCGATCTTTTGCTGTACTGCGTCCAGCATTTCGAACGCGCCCATCGTGCCTTCAAGCGTGTCCTTTACGTCCGCAACCTGGGCCGCATAAGGGGCGGCCGTCGGATTTGCCGAAACTTTGGCAATGATCTGCTTGGCTCTACCCAATTCGTCATTGAAAGCCTGAAACTTTTCGGAAGACGGTAGACCGATGTAACGCTCTTCGATGACACGCAACGCTGTCCCGGATTCAGACAGCTCCGCGACTTCCTCTGCGAGCAGTGAGCTGTCGCTCATCCGCGAGAAGGCCGTATCGAGTTCGCTTTGGTTCCAGAAAAAAACGGCCCCGATCGCCAACAAACCGACAATTGTGAAAAGGCTCAACGCCATGATGCGAACCTTGACCGACAGACGGGACAAGATCTGAATTGGTGATTGCGAACCGAGGGTCACCGGTATATTTCCTTTGAATGTCACGCGATGAGCAAATGGTTGGCCATAAAAGCTGATTTACTATTAACGTGATGGTTACCATGACTGCCCTCCGCTTCGTTTCGATCAGCCGCGCAGGGCCTTCCCATTGAGGCCGAATTGAAGTTTCTCGCCAAAGCCGCGCCGGCTATTTTCGTTTTGTTGTGGTCCACGGGCTTTGTCGGCTCAAAACTTGGCGCGCCGTACATTGAACCCATGGCATTTTTGACGCTGCGTTTTCTGGCAGTTATACCGGTCCTGTTCGTACTCGCCTTGCCATTGGTAAAATCCTGGCCTTCGGCTCCAACGGTGATCGGCCATTGCATCATCACCGGTATGTTGGTGCATGGGATTTATCTTGGCGGCGTTTTTTGGGCCATCAAACAGGGCATGCCGGCCGGCCTCTCATCGATCATTGTTGGCCTGCAACCGGTCCTTACGGCTCTCATGGCCGTGGTTTTGCTGAACGAATCAATTTCAAGAAAACACTGGCTCTCGATGGCGATCGGAGCAGCGGGCCTCGCTTTGGTCCTTGGGCCTAAGTTCGATCCTGGAGGGTCTGGCATAACGCCGGTGACGATTGCCGTGGTCTTTGCAGCTGTGGCCGGCATCAGTCTCGGCACGGTCTACCAGAAGCGATTTGTTCAGAAGACGGACCTGCTCGCAGCTACCATCTGGCAATATGTCGGAGCCTTGTTGATTACCGTCCCACTCTCCGCCTTTGAAAGTTGGCAGATAACCTGGTCCGGCGATCTCATCTTTGCGATGGTCTGGCTTGTACTGGTTCTGTCTGTCGGCGCCATACTTCTTTTGATGCTTTTGATCCGGGAGGGTGCGGTCTCGCAGGTCGCGAGCCTTTTCTACCTGGTTCCCGTGGCAACTGCAGTCGAGAGTTACTTCCTCTTCAACGAGACGCTGTCCCTTGTCCAGATTGCCGGCATGGCGCTGGTCATAGGCGCGGTTCTGACCATTCGGACCGTGCCGCGTAAGCCGTGACAACCGCCGGCAAACCTACTTCGCGGCAACAAGCATGTCCTGTTGCTGCTTTTTCCTTTGCCAAAACCGCCTTTGTCGGGAGATTGCGGCATTCAATTCTCCACCGAGAATGAAAACCAGGGCACAGATATAAAGGAAAATCAGGGCGGTCATAATCCCCGCAAGACCGCCATAGGTCGAAACGTAGTTGGCGAATTTTGCCAGATAGGCACCGAAAACACTGCCCGAAATGATCCAAAGCACCAATGTTGCCAGGATGCCGGGCCAAAGATCCATAAAACTGCGTTTGCCGCTCGGCAGCAGCCAGTGGGTAATAAAAAGGCCGATGATTAGCAGCGAACCGGCAAGCGTGAAACGGGCTACATTGATGGACAGGAGAAAGCTCTCCACCTGCGGCACGTAGATCTTTAGAGTTTCGAGCGCCAGAGGCGCCAGTACCACGAGGAAAGTGTAGGCTATCAGAATGGCGGCCCCCAGCAGCACAAGGCCAAGGCTCTGCAGGCGTAACAGCACAAAATTTCGCTTTTCCTGCTGACGGTAGGCCCTGTTCAGAGCTGTTCTGAGCGCTTCCACGCCATTGGACGAAAACCATAGCGCTGCCACAGCGCCAAAAGTCAAAAGATCTCCGCGCGGAACTGTCAGCACATTGTGAATTTCACGCACAACAGGAGCTGCAACGCTCTCGGGCCAGGCGTCGAACACAAGATCAGAAGCGGTGTCGGCCGCACCGGCAAATCCGAAGAAACCGGCCAGAGATGCAATGAAGATCAGCAGTGGAAACACTGCCAGCAAACCCGACAGAGCGACATGACTGGCCATTGCGAACCCGTCATCGCTGGTAAAGTGGCCGACTGCATCCTTCAGGACAGCATAGGTCACCAGAATCGTTTGCTGTGCTCTCATGTTTTCTGATGTGGCCTTTGACGCCGCATTTCGTCAAGTGGCCACCGCGAAAACCGCCCCCTCCAAAAGATGAAGAAATTCCAGCTCGACAAATGAGTGTGTGCAACGCAACATAGCTTCAACAAAATGCGCTGCTGCGCAACAAATGAAAACGGAGATCGCCAATGTCACCTGCCGCCATGACCGCGACGGAATTGCCGGAAAGCCAAAGCCAATTGACGGAAGCGGCTGTCGCGTCTTTGGACCGCCTGTTGGATCTGGCAGCACATCGTGTGCGGGATCTGGTGTTGGAAGACGGTCGGATTTCCTCGCGCCGTATGGAAGCAGAGCAACGGGCAACGCATGGACTGGCCTGGTTGGCAACATACGTGGAAGCCTTGCGCCAACTGGATGCCTATGCCCAGCGCCTTTCCGGAGAAGGCCGATACGGCCAACTTGAAGACAAGATCGTTCAACTCGGGTTCGCAGAATATCTCGCCCAGATCTTCGGCGGCATCGCCATGAACCAGGGGGAAATTGTCCGGTTGGTCGATCTCGGCATTTCAGCAAAGGAAACCGCGGAATTCCGAACTGCAGAAATTGAAACCTTGATCGAAAACGGAAATTCGCCAGCAATCCGTGCCGAGATTACACAACTGATCCGGGACCAGGCAGGTCACTCGACCTTTGGTGATTCCGGCCTCGACGAAACAATGGAGCAGATCCGCAACGAAATGCGTCGCTTCGCGGAAGGAACCGTTGTTCCGAATGCCCACGAATGGCACCTGAAGAATGATTACATTCCGTTGGACGTCATCAATCAGATGTCTGAACTCGGTGTATTCGGACTGACCATCCCGGAGGAATTCGGTGGCCTTGGGCTGGGCAAGGAGGCGATGTGCGTTGTTTCTGAGGAACTTTCGCGCGCCTATATCGGCGTCGGTTCTCTGGGGACACGTTCTGAAATCGCGGCAGAGCTGATCCTGTGCGGGGGAACCGAGGAGCAGAAACAGCACTGGCTGCCCAAGATTGCATCCGGGGAAATCTTGCCGACGGCGGTCTTTACCGAGCCCAATACGGGCTCTGACCTCGCGTCCTTGAAAACTCGGGCTGTCCTGGACGGAGAAATCTGGAAAGTATCAGGCAACAAGACCTGGATCACGCACCCTGTGCGCGCCGACATAATGACCCTGCTGGCGCGAACCAACCCGGATGAACCCGGCTACAAGGGTTTGTCCATGTTCATTGCGGAAAAACCCCGAGGAACAGACGAAGACCCCTTTCCAGCTGAAGGCATGAGCGGCGGCGAGATCGAAGTGCTCGGTTATCGCGGCATGAAAGAATACGAGATTGCCTTCGACGGGTTTGAAGTAAAGGCTGAGAACCTTCTGGGGCAGGTGGAAGGCGAAGGCTTCAAGCAGCTTATGCAAACCTTTGAGGGCGCGCGCATTCAGACCGCCGCGCGTGCGCTCGGCGTCGCACAGTCGGCCCTTGATCTCGGTTTGAAATATGCCGAGGAGCGCATTCAGTTCGGCAAGGCGCTAGTCAACTTTCCTCGGGTTTCCGACAAGTTGGCCCTGATGACCGTCGAACTGATGATCGCACGGCAGCTGACCTATTTTTCATCCTGGCAGAAGGACTCCGGTAAACGCTGCGACCTGGAAGCTGGAATGGCCAAATTGTTGGGAGCCCGTGTTGCCTGGGCGGCAGCAGACAATGCATTGCAAATCCATGGCGGCAATGGCTTTGCGCTCGAATATGCGATTTCTCGTGTTTTGTGCGATGCCCGTATCCTGAACATTTTTGAAGGTGCTGCGGAAATCCAGGCTCAGGTGATCGCGAGAAGACTATTGGAAACGCGCGGGAATGCCTAGGCGCGGCAATGGAACGCCCTTGGCAACGCTCCACTTGCAATTTCACGTCACCAGTCTGAACGAGCGGCACCTTGAAATCCGTCGCGCCGGCAGGGAATAATTCCTGAGCCAGCTTCGTAATCTTCCAAACGCACGACACTGGAAGATGATGATGGACCCCCTTGCCGCGACACCCGCCACAATACCGCAACTCGCCAAGCCTGAACGCTCTCACGCAAAGGCTTCGCTACCTGGTCTCGACGTTGTAGCGGCGACGCTGATCACGATCGGACTTTTCGCATTCGTCTTTTTGGCCCCGCACGAGCTGTCCCGCGCAGCCGCGATCACCTTTCTTCTGACCGGTCTTGCAATTGTCGGCTGGACACTGACGCCCATACCCGACTCAGTGGTGGCGATCACGGCGGCTCTTGGCCTGGTTCTGACGGGCGCTTTACCCGAAGAGCGTTTTTATGCCGCTCTTGGAACCGAACTTGTCTGGCTGCTCATCTCGGCATTTGTCATTGCAGCGGCGATCAAATCCTCCGGCTTGACCGAACGTTTCGCCCAGAGCGTGGTCAAGCCATTTTCGACGGTCAACGGCTTCTTCCATGCACTGACACTCGTCGTATCCGCCACGGTCTTTTTGATCCCTTCAACATCTGGACGCGCGGCCTTGCTTCTGCCGGTCTTTGTTAGTCTTGCGCCAGTAATGCCCACACCCAGCTTGCGCCGCGCGCTTGCACTCTTATTCCCGAGTGCAATTCTTTTATCAGCGGGAGGATCGCTCATTGGTGCCGGGGCCCATTTCATCGCGGTTGAAACCATCCAAACCTCGACAGGGCTTACAGTCTCCTTTGTCGATTGGATTCTGCTTGCCCTTCCGGTCGCTCTTCTGGCGGCACACGGCGCGACGGTTCTGATTTTGCTGTTATTCGTGCCTGCCAAGGACCGCCGCAGGCCTCTTAACACCAAAGGACACGTGCCTGAGGCGAACTACACCGCCAAACACAAGAGACTGATGTGTCTATTGGGCTTGCTGATCGCAGCGTGGGTAACATCCGGCATGCACGGCATCGGGATTGCGATCATCGGCTGTATGGGAGCCGCGGTTGTGGTCACACCTCTTTTCACCGACGAAAAACCGAAGGCACTGTTCAAAAACGTAGAGACCGAGTTACTGGTTTTCCTGGCATCGACCTGGGTGATCGCACAGGCTGTGGTTTCAAGCGGCAAAGCCAAGTGGCTTGCAGACAAACTTCTGTTTGTCTTGCCTCTGGATCTGTTGCAGCACCGTGAATTTGTGATCCTGGTGACGATCATCATCGCGACTGCAACACATCTGGTCATTAATTCCAGAAGCGCGCGTGCAGCCGTACTCATCCCCTCTCTCGCCCTGCCGCTCGCTGAATTCGGTCATGACACGATGACCCTTGTGATGGCCACTGTTCTGGGAACCGGCTTCTGCCAGACCATGGTTGCGAGCGCTAAACCCATAGCAATTTTCAAGTCCGCGGGTGATGATCTGTTTGGCCAGAAGGACCTGTTCAGGCTTGCAATGCCCTTGCTGCCTCTGAAAGTTGGTCTGATAGCAGCCTTTGCCATCTTCATCTGGCCGCTTCAGGTGCCCCCTCAACCCGCGAACAGTGCTGACGTTGGCCCAACAGCAAGCGCTCTCAGACTGTCCAATCCGGATCCAATTCGCCTGACCTCGCATCAAACAGAACATCAAGAACCGATGAAGGGCGCGCTTTGCACCAGGACCGAACTGGAAACGTTGATGCTGGCAACCATTTACGAACGACGTATGTGGGCTGCTGGCTGGTGGCATGTCTGGGACAGGCTGCGAAGAGACGGCTTCCCAATTGAAAAATCGGCCGTCAGGAACATCTACAAATCGCAGGACATGGTGAGACTTCGCTCCCATTCCCTCCAGTTTGCGGAGGTCAATCAAGACGCTGAATCTATCACCAGCGCCAAAATATCCTGCAGTGGAAGACAGATTTCAAAAACCGACGCGGCGCCGACGCCTCGCAAGAAACCTTGACATACCAAGAAACTGAAATTGAATATTTATTCACCTGATGCCAATTAGGCATCAGGTGAATTTCTTTCTAAGTTCAAATTTTTGAAAAAATTGGAATAAATACTATCTAACTTCGTCTTACTCCTATCACCCCCCAAGCATAGGAGAACAAAATGACTCTAAATATTCTTGTCGCACCGTCGGGTTTTAAGGAGTCTCTGGACGTGAACGACGTTGTCGCAGCCATTTCGGAAGGTTGCAGACGCGCACTACCTGATTGCACCATCTTGAAAGCTCCAATGGTTGACGGGGGCGAGGGCTTTACAAAAGCCCTTGTCAACGCCACCGGCGGCGCACTTCATGAAATCATGGTCACGGGACCGGTAGGACAAACCGTTTCGAGCTTCTTCGGCATGCTTGGGGGCAAGGATGGTCGAACGGCAGTCATCGAAATGGCTGCCGCTGCGGGGTTGAGTCTGGTTCCCCGTGATCAGCGGGATCCAACTCAAACAACAAGTTATGGTGTGGGCGAATTAATCCTGGCTGCCCTTGATGCGGGCGCGGAGCGTATTCTGATCGGTTGCGGCGACAGCGGCATCAACGATGGTGGCGCTGGCATGGCTCAAGCTTTGGGTGCCCGCCTGCTTGATGCGAACAACAACTGCATAGGACAAGGAGGATCCGAGCTCGCAAAATTGTCGAGAATCGATATCTCCGGACTTGATCCGCGCCTGCGCGAAACACAGATCGATGCTGCAGTGAACTGGCACAATGTCTTACTGGGTGAACGCGGCGTCGCGCGCATTTTCGGACCGCAAAAGGGTGCAACACCGCGCCAGGTCCAATCGCTGGAAGAAGCCCTTGAAATCTACGCCCTGCTCCTCAATCGTGACCTAGATCTCGATATTGGACACATAAACGGTTCGAGCGCGTCCGGCGGACTGGGAGCAGGACTGATCGCATTTGCTGGAGCGAAGCTGCACCCACGTTTCAACATCGTTATGCAGTACCTGGAATTCGACAGATTGTTGGAATCCGCCGATCTTGTCATCACTGCGGAGGGCGCACTGGACGGCCAAAGCCCGTTTGGCAAGGTGCCTTGCGAGGTCGCTCAGCGGGCGCGCAGACGAAACATTCCAACGATCGCTTTGGCCGGCACAATAGGCAGCGGGGTTTGCGAAACCTTTGAAACCGGCATCGATGCATTTGCCTCGATACTGAAACGTCCGTGTACGCTGGAAGATGCAATCTCCGATGCCGGAAAGCTGCTCCGGAATGCCAGTGAGGACGCACTTCGCATGGTCTTGGTCGGAGCAAGGTTGAAAGCCGCCTGACGGGTCAAATAGCTCCAAGGGAACGAAAGTTAGGTTGCAAGGAGTTCTGTTGCCGTTTGCTTCACCTGCGAAAACCAGGACCGGTTGAGCATCAAATGGCAACAGGCAAACCCCGCTGACGCAGCCTCATTCAGCGTACTAAACTATTGGAATTAAAATATTATTTGAGCAACCGCACTCACCGCGGCGCTATTCCTCTAAGCAAACAAAGTTGAAGATCTGCTTGTCTGCCCTTATGTTTTTAAATGAAGCAGACGGGACAATCTATGAACACGACCTTCGAAGATCTCGGGTTTGACCCGGAAATTCTCGGGCCGGAAGATGAGCAGAAGCGAACCATCCGGCAGAAATTGATGTCGACCGCCCGCAAGGCGGCGCGGCAAGTTCCGTTTATGGAAGATGTGATAGCGGGATATTTCTGCGCATTGGACCCGAGCACACCAACCAAGGTCCGGGCGACGGTGTTTGCCGCACTTGCTTACTTCGTACTTCCGATCGACACCATTCCAGACTTCCTGATTGGCGTCGGATTTGGCGACGACGCAACAGTGCTGATGGCGGCCATCGCAATGATCCGCAGCCATATGCGGGAAGATCACTATCAGGCCGCTCGCGAGGCCCTGAAGGACGGCGAACTTTAACGCTACGTTGTCTCACGCGTTTAGAAAACCGATGAAACCTCAAGCGGAGCCGTCTTGGGAACCGCTCGACTGGTCTTTGTTCTTCACGGGTGATGGCCTTGAATTGGAGTGCCAGGCGCCGGAAGAGCGGCCGGCGATCAACCAATAGATGGCTCCAGCTAAAAACCCGGCGGCAAGAGCAACAGTGCTGCCGGGTCGAAATCCGTCCGCCGTTGCCGGATCACTGAGTGTCCAGACACCAAAGGCGATCGCACCTGCAGCCCCAACATGAAAGACAAGGCTGCGCAGGCGTGCCGCCTCGGCAATCGCAATGAGTACCGAAGCAGGCAGAATTGCCGTTGCTCCAACAACGCTGCCGCCGACCAGACCGGTCCCGATCATGGCCGCAAACGCGACAGGATCTTCGTTGGGATGAGATGCGCGGAAGAACCCCCAGGCAAGAAACAAACCGCATGCAATGACAGCTAGAACAAAGCCCAGTATGACCTTAAGCAGCTGATATAAGAATTTTCCGCCGTCCAATTCCGGTTCTTCCTTGTGTCAAAGCGCCACGGTACTTACTTGCCCATCAGGCAGCTGGAATGCAACAGCCCTTACCCGTCGCTTTCGGTTCCAACACGCCAATTGCATGCATTTGCCCGCGAAACAACGACATGCGGATCTGAAAACACCTTCTGAATTACTGAAAACCGCTGTTTTCGGTTGACTTTTCACTGGTTTCGCAGGAGCTTTAGGTCGGCGTCAGGAGACACGCGACAGTGGCCTTGGTACTTGTGTTCCAGGGTTTTTCGTGTAGGAACCGAGCCAGTTCCTGACGCTCAAGTGAAACGATAGAGGAGATTGCGACCATTCGCCGTCCGTTCCGCGCCCCGCCTCCTACGAAGGAAGGCCCGCGCACTAACAATGAAATTCGCGTTCGCGAAGTCCAGTTGATTGATCATGAAGGCGCCAACCGCGGCGTCGTGCCGACCGAAGAAGCGATGGATATCGCGATGGATGCCGGTCTGGATCTGGTAGAAATCCAGCCAAACGCCAACCCGCCTGTCTGCAAGATCCTGGACTACGGCCGTTACAAGTATCAGGCCCAGAAGAAAGCTGCAGAAGCTCGCAAGAAGCAAAAGACCGTCGAGATCAAAGAGATCAAGATGCGTCCGAACATCGACACTCACGATTATGAAGTGAAGATGAAAAACATGCTGCGTTTCTTCAATGACGGTGACAAGGTGAAAGTTACGCTTCGATTCCGCGGCCGGGAAATGGCTCACCAGGATCTTGGCATGAAACTTTTGCACAAAGTCCGCGAGGAAACGTCTGAAATCGCCAAGGTTGAATCGTCGCCGAAGCTTGAAGGCCGGCAGATGGTCATGGTTCTTGCCCCGATCAAATAGGACGGCAGGCCAATCTGAATTTATGAAACCCCGCTTCGGCGGGGTTTTTTATTCGGTCGAAACCTCGTAAAAGTCCTGCCCCGCCGCATGTCGAAATCTGGGTTCAACCGCTGACTTTGGAGCTGAATATGATGGATGGCAAAGGCAAGGACAGAGCCCATTGGACCAGGATCGCCGGTGACTGGATCAAATGGGCCCGCACTCCTGGTCACGATGCATTCTGGGCTTATCGCGATCAGCTTTCCGGGTTCATCGGCAACGGCCCCGGTGAAGCGCTCGAAGTCGGTTGCGGCGAAGGCCGGGTGTCGCGGCTATTGACGGAATGTGGTTTTCGCGTAACGGCAACCGACCCTGTAGAGGCTTTCATAAACGCAGCTAAAGACGCAACGTCTGCAAACGCCTATGCAGTCTGTGGCGCTGATACCCTTCCGTTCCCCGATGACCTCTTTGATCAGGTGACCGCCTACAACGTCTTGATGGATGTCGAGGATGTACCGGCTACACTTTCTGAAGTCGGCCGTGTGCTGAAATCTGATGGGGCTCTGACGATTTCGATCGTGCACCCATTTGCCGATATTGGCAGCTTTCGGGGTGCAGGTCCCAATGCGCCGTTCGTCATAACCGAACCCTATTTGGAGCGAACGCATTTCGAAGAGACGATGGTGCAGGACGGATTGGAAATGTCCTTTTTCGGCTGGTCGCAGCCGCTGCAGAACTATGCGGCGGCACTGGAACAAGCCGGTTTCGCCATCACGTCAATCAAGGAACCGGTACCAGATCCGAAGTCCACGCCCGAGCGCTTGAAGAATTGGCAAAGGCTTCCGCTGTTTCTTTGGCTAAAGGCAAGGCCATTTCCGAGGAAGTAACGACAGATCCGGTCCCGCGCGATCGGGTTGGGAGCGTCTATTTGAAGTGCTCGCGAAAACCACCCGGCGGAAGGCCGCAAAGACGGGCAAACAAACGTACGAAAGAGGGGGGATCGTTGTAACCGACCGCATAGCAGATTTCCGCAATGCTTTTGTCGGTCTCGATCAGCAGATCCCGCGCTCGCTCGATACGCAGTTCCTGCAGATAGGCCTTTGGTGAATACCCGGTGGCCGATTTGAAGCGCCGCAAGAAAGTTCTATCTGATAATCCCGAAGACCTTGCTGCAATCGCGACTGTAACGTCTTCACATGCAAGGCGGTCCAGAAGGTGCTGCGCTTTCAGAATGGCGCCATCACCATGGCGCAGTTCAGGAACAAAGCGGCGGAAACGGCGCTGATCACGCCGACGAAACTCGACAATGAAATGCCGTGCAGTCTGGGCTGCAACTGAATAGCCGAGAAAACGTTCGATCAGGGCAAGCGCGAGATCAATCCAGGCCATCAATCCACCGGCGGTGATCAAATCGGTGTATTCAACAAGAATGGCTCCTGTATCCAGGCGGAGCTCCGGGTGGCTTGATTTGAGCCTTTGTTCCAGCCCCCAATGCGTTGTGACGGTCCTTCCACCGTCCAGGTCGGCAGCCAGAACGAAACTGAGGCCGGTACAGGCGGAACACACAACAGCCCCTTTTTCGTGCATCCGCTTCAAAAATGGTGGCAGTTGCGGAACTTGTTCAACCTTCACTTCGTCAATCGACGGGGGAAGGATCACCGCATCATACCCACCGGACAGGATCTCAAAGTCCGTCAAGACGCTGATTTGGAGCTTCTCCGTACTGGTCTCAGATGCGAATGCCAGAATGTCCTGCAGTCCGAGCACAGCCGATTGCATTGCTCCAGGGTAAGCCAGGATGGCAAAACGAAAGCCCTTGGTCATATGACCGATTTAGCACATGAATTGACTATTACGCCAATCGTCGCGACCAAATCCTGAATCTAATCTCGCCCCAGTTGAAGATTTTGGGAGCAAAACATGCGAGATTTTAACGAGACTTCCTCGACCCTTACCCTTGGCGACCTGACGATCACCAGTCTTTCTGATGGTGAACTTCTCATCCCGGCAGACTATTTTTCAAACACACAGCCACATGAGAGCGAAAAGGTAACGCCGTCCACGCGCTTCGGCGCAAACTCCTGGCTGATCGAAACGAAAAACAGGAAAATTCTGGTAGATGCAGGATCCGGAAACTGTCTCAAGGAACGCTTTCCGGATACCGGGCGGTTAAACTGGCAAGACCCGGGCCTGGAGCTCAAAAGGTCATCCATTACCGATGTCGTGATCACGCATATGCATGCAGATCACATTGGAGGATTGAGCGCCAACGGCACGAGCCTCTTTGCGAATGCTGAAATTCACATTCAGGCTCAGGAATGGGCGTTCTGGACAGATCCGAAATTGCTGGCTTCCGCCGATAACGGGCAAAAGCCGATGATTGGCCTGATACAGACACTTGCTGAACCCTTGAAGAAACAACTCACTCAGCACCCTGGCGACGTGGATCTCGGCAGCGGGATCGGATTGTTGCTAGCCCAGGGTCACACGCCCGGCCACCAGGTTGTACACCTGACGTCCGGCCATGAGGAATGCTTCCTCCTGGCCGACGCCATGGTTTCGGACAAGCTTCAGTTCTCAAATCCGGACATCACCTATGCCCTCGACAGCGATCCTGCTGACGCAGTTCGAACACGCCGAGCATTGTTTGACAGGATCGCATCGGAACGCATTGCCTTTAGCGCAACCCACATGAACACGACAGCGTTTGCCATGTTGACGCGCCAGGAAAATGGCTATGCGTTCGAACCTTGTTGAGGGAACTTACCTTTCAAGGTCTACCCAGCTTCCACGATCTGCCGACGCGAAAAGAGCATCCAGGATCTTCATGTTCTGAATCGCGTCGTCAATTCCAAACGTCAAAGGTGTTTCGCCCGTTATGGCACGGTCAAACACATCGACAAGCTCAGCATACTGGTCACTGGCCGCGATGGTCTCTGATACACTCGATCGATCCCCCGATGCAGACCCGTCATCGAGACGTAACTCAACCGGTTCGCCTTGAGGCGCATTTACCGGGATCACGATCTCAAGACGCTTCTTTGTGCCAACCAGCTGAAAACGCTGATAAGGCGTCAGCTGGGTCGATACGACAAAATTGAGATGCCTGTTCTGTCCAAAGTCCAACAGGGCACTGGTCATTCGATCCGTGCCGAATTCAGGGTCGCGGTCGATCAATGAGACAACTCGGGTTGGTTCCGCATCAAAGAAATAGCGGCCTGCCAGCATTGTATAACAGCCGATATCGAGGAGCGCACCACCGCCGATGTCAGCGTTGTTTCGGATATTGCCCGGGTCGGCATTGAAATAGCTGAAAAAGGCCTGGATGGCCTTGAGTTCACCCAAGGCACCGGACCGCACAATCTCCCGTGCTCTGATCCATTGAGGGTGAGCACGCACCATGAAGCCTTCGGCGACCAGTTTGTCTTTTGGAAGTTCAAGCAACTGCTGCGCTTCGTCGGCATTCAGCGCGATCGGCTTTTCGCACAAAACATGTTTGCCGGCATTCACCGCCTGGATCGTGACGGGCACGTGCATATGGTTGGGTAGCGGATTATAGATCGCATCAATGTCAGGATCGGCCAGAAGATCCTGATAGCTACCGTAAGCTTTTTCAATTCCAAGCGCCTTGGCCGTTTCCTGTGCCTTGTCCAGCGTCCTCGAAGCGATCGCGGCGGCAATTCCGGTTTGAGACCGTTGGATACCCGGAATGACCTTCTCGACGCCGATCTTAGCCGTCGAAACAATTCCCCATCTGATCTTGTCTGCCAAATTCAATTCTCCTGTCACGGCATCGGTCGTTGGGCGAAAATCCGGTTCGCCCGCTCTTTTCGCTTATCGACTCCTGTATGCCGTCTGCCGGCCTTGCTGACAATGCGCGGTTGCGTGAAGAGGTCCCCGCAGGAATGCCAACCGCACCATCGGCACACTTGCATGTTGGAGCGCTTCACTGAAAGGAGGCAGGCCTGATCAGAATTTCTCCGGGACATAGAGATGTTCAGGCAAAACCTTGCGCTCATAGTCTTGATTGTAACGCCGCTCTGGCAGCACAACCGGATCATGTGGCACCTCTTCATAAGGCAGCATCGACAAAAGGTGGTTGATGCAGTTCAGGCGCGCTTGCTTCTTGTCGTTGCCTTCGACGATAAACCAGGGGGCTTCTGGAATGTTGGTGCGTTCAAACGTGTCTTCCTTGGCCTTGGTGTAGTCTTCCCAGCGCACACGCGATTCCAGATCCATCGGTGACAGCTTCCACTGTTTCAGTGGATCATGGACACGCATCAAAAAGCGCAGCTGCTGTTCTTCATCCGTGATGGAGAACCAGTATTTGATCAGCGTTATTCCGGACCGCACGAGCATGCGTTCGAATTCAGGCACATCATTGAAAAACTCCTCGACCTGGTTTTCGTCGGCAAATCCCATGACACGCTCCACGCCCGACCGGTTGTACCACGAGCGATCGAAGAGCACGATTTCACCGGCGGCCGGAAGGTGCGGGACATACCGCTGGAAGTACCACTGGCTCTTTTCGCGCTCCGTCGGCGCCGGCAAGGCAACGACACGGCAAACCCGCGGATTGAGGCGCTGTGTAATCCTTTTGATCACGCCGCCCTTGCCGGCGGCATCCCGCCCTTCAAACACAATGACGATCTTCTTGCCGGTATGCTGGACCCAGTCTTGAAGCTTGACCAGCTCGGCTTGCATTCGAAGCAATTCGTGAAAATAGGTATTCCGGCTAATCGACGACTTGTGCTTCTTGTCGGAGATGAACGCGAGATCTTTTGCGATCAGGTTATCGTCAATCTCCATTTCGATTTCTTCATCGAGGCTGTCGGCCCATTCGGCCTCAACCCAGGTTTTTGCGTCGGTATCGGTCATCAATCGGTCCCTTTGGCAATCACGGCAAAACGCTCAGTGTCTGTGAACAGTTTATCCATGTAAGTTTTTTGACAGACCCCCGGCTTCGCAATGATTTATCTCAGCCGGCGGCGACTTCTCGTCAGAATTCTCTTGAAAATGAATGATCGTTCATTTATTTACAGTGTTGGAGGACAAATGGCACACACTGCTGCAGAGACGACTGTCCGGCCTCAATCAAGGGCCAAAGGCCAGGAAACCGCCGCGCGTGTGCGCAATGCCGCGCTTCGAAGGTTTGCCGCGTCAGGCTATGCAGCTGTCTCCATGCGTGAAATCGCTTCCGATGTCGGCGTCAGGCCAGGCGCGCTCTACAATCACTTTCCGACCAAGCAGGACATTCTCAAAGACCTGATGCTGACCCACATGGCCGAACTGCTGGCTGCCTGGGACAACGCATCCGTTGAGGAGAAGATGGACCCGCTGGAAAGGTTTGTCCGCTTCCATATCCGCTACCACCTGGAACGCGCGGACGAAGTGTTCATCTCCTATATGGAGCTGCGCAATCTCGAACCTCAGAATTTCAAACTCGTTGAAGTCGAGCGCCGCCGCTATGAAGCAATCCTGACGCAGATCCTGGAGCGTGGCGGCGAACTGGGACGCTATGCGGTGGACGATGCGAAGGTTGCGACGAGAGCGATCATCGCGATGCTGACCGGCATTCCAGCCTGGTACCGCGAAGGCGGCCATTTGTCCGAAAAGGACATTGAAGATCTCTATCTCAAACTGGTGCGCAAGGCAGTCGCGCCAGATCAGGACACATCCCAAAGGGAGACCGGGTGACATGAGCATCCTCAAATCGAGCCTCTCGCCAAAGAGTGCACAGTTTGCGCAGAACCGTGAAGCCCATGAAAAAGCCATGGACTCGGTCAAGCTCGCTGCGCAGACCGCACTCGACGGCGGCGGTGAGAATGCACGGCAACGTCATCTTTCAAGAGGCAAGATCTTGCCGCGTGAACGTGTCTCGCGTTTGCTCGATCCGGGGTCTCCCTTCCTGGAAGTGGGCATGCTTGCCGCGCACGAAATGTATGACAGCGCAGCACCAGCTGCAGGGATGATCGCCGGGATCGGTCGTGTCGAAGGTCAGGAAGTGATGATCCTTGCCAATGACGCGACGGTCAAAGGCGGCACCTATTATCCGATGTCCGTGAAAAAGCACCTACGCGCTCAGGAAATTGCCGCTGAGAACAATTTGCCGTGCATCTATCTGGTGGACAGCGGCGGTGCCAACCTGCCCAATCAGGATGAGGTCTTTCCCGACCGGGACCATTTCGGCAGAATTTTCTACAATCAGGCCCAGATGTCATCGAAAGGCATTGCCCAGATAGCAGTCGTGATGGGCTCGTGCACCGCAGGTGGTGCTTATGTACCGGCCATGTCTGACGAGACCATCATTGTTAAAAACCAGGGCACAATCTTTCTGGCCGGCCCTCCTCTGGTCAAAGCCGCGACGGGCGAAGAAGTCACGGCAGAAGACCTTGGCGGTGGAGACGTGCACACCCGTCTGTCCGGTGTGGCGGATCATCTGGCGCGCGACGATGCCCATGCCCTCGCTCTTGCCCGTCGGTCTATTGCCAGCCTGAACCGGACGAAGTCCTCCACCGTTGCCATGCAAACGCCGGAAGATCCGCTCTACGACCCCGACGAAATCCTTGGTGTTGTCCCGGCCGATCTGAAAACGCCCTACGACATCCGTGAAGTCATTGCGCGCGTCGTCGACGGCTCGCGCTTTGACGAGTTCAAGGCCCGTTATGGCACCACGCTGGTCTGCGGTTTTGCCCACATTCACGGAATGCCGGTCGGCATCATCGCCAACAACGGCGTGTTGTTTTCAGAAAGTGCCGTTAAGGGTGCGCACTTCGTTGAACTCTGCTCTCAGCGCAAGGTTCCACTTGTGTTTTTGCAGAACATTACTGGCTTCATGGTCGGTCAGAAATATGAGAGCGGCGGGATTGCGAAAGATGGCGCGAAGCTTGTCACTGCCGTCGCAACGACTTCGGTTCCAAAAATCACGATGCTGGTCGGTGGTTCCTTCGGCGCAGGCAACTACGGCATGTGCGGCAGAGCTTATTCGCCCCGCTTCTTGTGGACCTGGCCCAATTCACGAATTTCGGTGATGGGGGGAGAACAGGCCGCAGGCGTGTTGGCCACCGTTCGCCGCGACGGCATCGAGCGCAAAGGTGGCAGCTGGACCCAGGAAGAAGAGCGGGCGTTCAAACAACCCATCGTCGACCAGTTCGAAGAACAGGGACACCCGCTTTATGCGACGGCACGCCTTTGGGATGACGGCATCGTTGACCCTCGAAAAACCCGCGACGTTCTCGGCTTGTCACTGTCTGCGGCGCTGAACGCCCCTATTGAAGATACCCGGTTCGGCCTGTTCAGAATGTGAGGATGGATCATGACCTGGCAGACACCGCAGACATTTGACTTTGAAGGCCATGCAATCCGCTGGGGCAGCCTAGGTGTGGGCGCACCTCTTGTGATGATGCACGGCACGCCGTTCTGGTCTCATGAATGGTCAAGACTGGCTCCCTTGCTGGCACACAACCACAAGGTCTTTTTTTATGACATGCTGGGTTACGGCAATTCAGACCGGCCAGATGGTGACGTATCGCTTGGCATTCAAAATCGCCTGTTTGCCGCACTGACAGAACATTGGAAGCTGGACCGGCCCGATGTCGTCGCACACGACTTCGGCGGAGCGACCGCACTGCGCGCGCACCTGATCGATGCCGTCGACTACAACAGCCTGACACTGATTGATCCGGTCGCCCTGAGGCCGTGGGGCTCACCTCTGGTGCAACATGTGAAACACCATGAGACCGCCTTTGCCGACATGCCCAGCTACATGCACGAGGCAATTCTGCCCGCCTATCTGCAATCGGCAATGCATCACAAGGCAGGCCCCGAGGTTTTGACCCCTTATGCTGATCAGTGGATCGGCGCAGAAAGGCAGGCCGCCTTTTATCGCCAGATCGCCCAGATGGACCAGTGCTACACGGATGAGGTCCAGGACCGATACCCGGAGATCCGTTGCCCGGTACAGATCCTCTGGGGCGAGAAAGACGAATGGATCCCGATAGACCGAGGGCACGAATTGCAAGCAATGATCCCTGGATCCAGTTTCGTCTCAATCCCCAATGCGGGACATCTGATGCAGGAAGACGCTCCTGAAGCTATCGCCTTTCATGTGCAGAGATTTTTGCAGGCACAGAAAAGTGCCGGGAGCTGAATGATGTTCATTGATGATCTGAAACAGAAGTATCCCGGCGCTGAAACCTTCAAGTTCGGCGACAGCAAAAACCTGAGTGACCAGCTCATCGCGCTGGTTCGCGAAGGAAAGAAAACAGCTACCTGCGGCGCCTTGCGAGACTTTCAGAACGGAGATGAAGCCCTTCCTGCAGTTGGTCGCCGCGACATTGCGCTCAATTGGGATGGTACGCCGGCATTTGTCATTGAAACCGTCGATGTGACGATCACCCGCTTTTGTGACGTTGGCGAAGACTTTGCCCTTGCCGAGGGCGAAAATGACGATCTTGCCGGATGGCAGAGAGATCATCAGACCTATTTTGAACGCAATGGCGGCTTTGCCCGGGAGATGGAACTCGTCTGCGAACGGTTCAAGCTTGTTGAAGATTTGCAAAATCGCGATGACGTGTCCCGCTCTCTAAGCCGCATCGAAACACGTATCGGCGACATAACCCGTCTTTCCGTCGATGCAATCGTCAACGCCGCCAATACAAGTCTCCTCGGGGGCGGCGGCGTCGATGGAGCGATCCATCGCGCTGCAGGCCCACGATTGCTTGAAGAATGCCGCAAACTCAATGGCTGCGAATCCGGTCAGGCAAAGATTACCGGAGGATATGAGCTCTCCGCCAGGCACGTGATCCACACCGTCGGTCCTATCTGGCAAGGCGGCAAAAACGGCGAAGCTGAACTCTTGGCCAGCTGCTATGAAACGAGTTTGCGACTTGCTGCAGAGAACGCTTGCGAAAGCATTGCCTTCCCGTCGATCTCAACCGGCGTTTATGGCTATCCTGCGGATCGTGCCGCGGAGATTGCAACCGCTGCGATAACGAGATCGTTGGTCGACCATCTGAATATCAGGTCCGTCATCCTCGTCGCCTTCAGCGAAGAAAATCATCGTCATCTCTTGGCCGCGCTTGGGAGGGCGGAAGACTGATGTTCAAGAAAATTCTCATTGCCAATCGCGGTGAAATTGCGTGCCGGGTCATGGAAACAGCCAAAACGCTCGGCATCAAGACGGTCGCAATCTATTCGGATGCCGATGCAGGTTCCAAGCACGTTGCCATGGCCGATGAGGCCTATTGGATCGGGCCGGCACCTGTTGCGGACAGCTATCTGAGGATCGATCGAATTGTCGATGTGTGCCGCCAAAGCGGTGCTGAAGCAGTACATCCGGGCTACGGTTTCCTCTCCGAAAATCCGGGCTTTGTCGAAGAACTGGACAAGGCAGGAATTGTCTTCATAGGACCAAGTGCACACTCCATACGCGCCATGGGCTTGAAGGATGCTGCCAAGGCATTGATGGAAAAGGCCGGCGTACCGGTTGTGCCCGGCTATCACGGGGACAATCAGGACCTGATGTTCCTGAAAGACCGAGCGGATGAAATCGGATACCCGGTTCTGATCAAGGCCCGCGCAGGTGGAGGTGGAAAAGGCATGCGCCGCGTGGATGCCCCTGATGACTTTGCTGCTGCTCTCGAAGGCGCGCAACGTGAGGGCGAAGCCAGTTTCGGTGATGCCAGAGTGCTGATCGAAAAATATCTTACCAAGCCGCGACACATCGAACTCCAGGTTTTCGGCGACAGTTACGGCAACGCGGTGCACCTGTTCGAACGTGATTGCTCCCTGCAGCGCCGGCACCAGAAAGTCATTGAAGAAGCGCCCGCACCCGACATGCCCGGCGACATGCGTTCGGCCATGGGTGCAGCTGCCGTCAAGGCGGCAAAGGCAATTGACTATTCCGGCGCGGGCACGATCGAATTCATTGCAGACGTGTCTGAAGGTCTCCGGTCCGACCGGTTCTATTTCATGGAAATGAACACACGCCTTCAGGTTGAGCACCCGGTGACCGAACTCATCACCGGCGTGGATCTCGTGGAATGGCAGCTTCGTGTTGCCTCGGGTGAGCACCTGCCGAAGGCGCAGGAAGATCTCTCCTTCAATGGCTGGGCCTTCGAAGCGAGACTCTATGCAGAAGACGCGCCCAAGGGCTTTCTGCCGGCCATCGGAACGCTCGAGCATCTTTCGCTTCCCGAAGACAGCGCACGCGTCGATGCCGGAGTGCGTGCCGGGGACGAAATCAGCCCCTTCTATGATCCGATGATTGCCAAGATCATCGTGCACGGACCAACCCGGGAAGCTGCGCTTGGCAAACTGCTGGCGAGCCTAGAGGCAACCGAAGTTGCAGGCTGCGTAACCAATGCTGCTTTCCTGGCCGCGCTCTGCAGGCACAAGGGGTTCGCCGCAGGAGACGTTGACACGGGTCTCATAGATCGCGATCTGGACCAGCTCATCGACGAACCGGCAGTGCCTGAGGATGCCGTTGCCCTGGCCGCGCTGACATCCCTTGGTTTGACACGCCCTGTCGTTGGCAACGACCCTTTTGAAACTTTGGCAGGATGGCGAATATGGAGTGCGTCCCGGCAATTCGCTCTTCTGGAAATCGGCGGAGACCGCTGCGATGTGGAAGTTCACGCACGCGGACAAAACCGGTTTGCCGTGCACTTGGCCGACGGCAGCCGCAACTATTCCCTGATTGAGGTCAGCGGCAATTCCATCACCTATGACTGTGAAGGCCATCGTGCCCGCGCGGTTGTCGTTGAAGACAGCAAGGGCCTGACGGTCTTCCTGAATGGTTTCGCGTTTCCGGTCGGCCTGCCCGATGCCCTCAGCACGGACGAAGATGCAGGCAGCACAGATGACAAGCTGGTTGCCCCCATGCCCGGACTGGTGAAAGTGCTCAGTGCAAGCGCAGGCGACACAGTGACCAAGGATCAGCCATTGCTCATTCTTGAGGCCATGAAGATGGAACACACACTGAAGGCCCCTCGCGACGGCATCGTAGGTGAGGTTCTGGTTGCGGAAGGCGAACAGGTAACCGACGGAACCGTTCTGCTTGCACTCGCGGAGGAAGCCGATGCTGCCGCATGATGCCAGAAGCTACGATGACCTGACTGAGAAGTTCGACTGGGACATTCCAGAGCGCTTCAACATCGGTGTCGCGATTTGCGATGTGTGGGCCGAAAAAGAACCGAACCGCGAAGCCCTGGTCTTTGTCAACGAAGACGGCGATATCGCGAGTTACACCTATGCGGATCTGCAAAGGCTGTCCAACCAGCTCGCCAATCTTCTGAAAAGCCAGGGCATGCAACCGGGCGACAGGATAGGGGTCCTGCTGCCGCAACGCCCCGCAACAGCCTACGCCCACATCGCCGCTTTGAAACTTGGCGCCATATCCATACCGCTGTTCACGCTGTTCGGCGAAGAGGCTCTGGAATACCGGCTACGCGATTCCGGTGCGAAAGTCGTCGTAACAGATCGGGATGGTGCCGCAAAACTGGCAGACTTGCGGGACCGGTTGCCCGAACTGACCACTGTTTTTTGCGTCGACGGTGAAACCGGTGACGCGCAGGATCTGGCAAGCCACATGGCTGGCCATGAAGACACATTCGAAGCGTTTAACACCTCGCCGGACGACCCGGCAATCATCATCTATACCTCCGGCACGACGGGCCAGCCCAAGGGTGCACTGCACGGTCATCGGGTTCTGCTTGGACATTTGCCGGGCGTTGAAATGAGTCATGACTTTCTCGGGCAACCTGGAGACCGGATCTGGACGCCTGCAGACTGGGCCTGGATCGGCGGCCTTCTGGATGTTCTGATGCCGGCGCTCTATCTTGGTGTGCCGGTTGTTGCATGCAGATTTAGAAAATTTACCGCGGATGCCGCTTTTCAGCTCCTGCAGGACCAGAAAATCCGCAATGCCTTCCTGCCGCCTACGGCGCTCAAAATGATGCGTCAACTCGAGAACCCGCTGGCACAATGGAAACTTGATCTGCGTTCCGTCGCATCTGGGGGCGAAACATTGGGCGCTGAACTGATCGACTGGGGCAAGAAGACCTTCGGTCTGACAATCAATGAATTCTATGGTCAAACCGAATGCAACATGGTCGTTTCAAGCTGCAAACAGCTCATGGACTCCCGGCCCGGCATCATGGGCCGAGCGGTGCCCGGCCATCAGGTCGGCATTGTGGACGATGAGGGTATTGAGCTGTCTGCCGGGACACTCGGCAATATTGCCATCAAAAGACCGGATCCCGTCATGTTTCTCGGTTATTGGAACAATCCGGAAGCGACAGAAAAGAAGTTTGCCGGAGACTGGCTTTTGACCGGTGATACGGGTCTTTGCGATGCCGACGGGTGGTTGCGTTTTGTCGGACGGGACGACGACGTCATCACGTCCTCCGGTTACCGTATCGGACCAGGTGAGATCGAAGACTGCCTGATCAAGCATCCTACCGTTGCAATGGCAGGTGTCGTCGGCAAACCCGATACGCAACGCACTGAAATCGTCAAGGCCTATGTAGTTCTGAAAAACGGTATCGACCCTTCGGAAGCACTCGCGAGAGACATTACCAACTTCGTCAAAACACGTCTGGCGGCTCACGAATATCCGCGCGAAATTGCATTTGTCGATTCGTTGCCGCTGACGACGACTGGCAAAGTTATCCGCCGCGCATTGCGTGCGCGGGCAGAGGAGGAGACGTAAGGCACGTTACAGCGCCTGGCAGGTGCTTCTCCCGTTCAGATGACTTTTCACCGAAATAAGCAGCCCCACTCCCAAAAGGTACTTCGAGCCCAGATATGTCCGAATTCGTCACCATTTTTGAAATGGGCCCGCGTGACGGCCTTCAGAATGAAAAAGCGTTTGTGCCGACTGATCAGAAAATCGAATTGGTTGATCGGCTTTCCGCCTGCGGGTTTCGCAAGATCGAGGTGACCAGCTTCGTCAGTCCCAAATGGGTTCCCCAAATGGCCGATGCACAAGACGTCATGGATGGGATCTATCGGCATCCCGCCGTGGTCTATTCGGCACTGACACCGAATGTGAAGGGCTACACGGCTGCCCGGAAAGCTTCGGCGGATGAAGTGGCCATATTCGGCTCCGCGTCCGAAGGGTTTTCGAAAAAGAACATCAACTGCTCCGTCGCCGAGAGTATCGAACGGTTCAAGCCTCTGCTCGAGAAAGCTCATCATGACGAGATGCCCGTTCGCGGCTATGTTTCCTGCGTGACCGACTGCCCCTATGACGGGCCGACACCACCTGAAAAGGTTGCTGAAGTTGCCAGCGCGCTCTTTGAGCTTGGCTGTTATGAAGTCTCGCTTGGCGACACAATTGGTGCAGGGACACCCGAGACAATCGGACAAATGCTCGATGCTGTCTTGGTCCATGTACCGGCTGACAAACTCGCCGGGCACTATCATGACACCAAAGCTCGAGCTCTTCAGAACATCAGCGTAAGTCTGGAAAAAGGTCTTCGGACTTTCGACAGCGCGATTGGCGGCCTCGGTGGCTGCCCTTATGCGCCGGGAGCCAAGGGAAACGTCGCGACGGAAGCCGTTGTCGACCTGATGGACGGCAACGGCTTTGAAACCGGCATTCGCCGCGACTTGCTGGCGGAGGTTTCAGAATTTGCACAGAACCTGCGGAGCGCGGACACATGAGCTATGAAACCCTGTCGCTGTCAGTTGACGAACGCGGTGTGGCGACACTCAAATTGAACCGCCCCGACAAGCACAACGCGCTGTCGGCTGCCATGATCGAAGACCTGAGCAATGCTGCAAAGCACTTGGGATCCGATGACAATGTCCGTGTTGTTGTCCTCACAGGCGCTGGCGGCAGTTTTTGTGCCGGGGGCGATCTCGGCTGGATGCGCGAGCAATTCGAAGCGGACCGTGAAAAGCGGATGGCCGAGGCGCGCAAACTTGCCATGATGCTCAAAAGTCTCAATGAAATGCCGAAACCATTGATCGGCCGCGTGCAGGGTCAGGCCTTTGGCGGCGGCATCGGTATGATGAGTGTCTGCGACACGGTTGTCGTTGTCGAGAGCGCAAAGTTCGGGCTGACCGAAGTGCGTCTTGGCCTCATCCCGGCGACCATCAGCCCCTATGTTTTGGCGCGTATGGGAGAGGGCAAGGCACGCAGGGTCTTTATGTCGGCTCGCATCTTTGGTGCAAAGGAAGCTGTTGCCCTCGACCTTGCGAGGATCGCCGTCAGCGAAGAAGACCTGGATGCCGCCGTAGAGCGGGAAGTGAAACCCTATCTTTCAGCGGCCCCGTCAGCCATCGCGGCCTCAAAGGCACTTGCCCGGTCCTTGGGTCCTGACATTTCGCAAACCGTGATCGAAGATACGGTGCGAAGGTTGGCAGACACCTGGGAAACAAAGGAAGCCCGGGAAGGCATTTCTGCGTTTTTTGAAAAGCGGAAACCATCATGGACGGTCACCTGAAAATCCAGCCTCAACTGCCGCCGCGTCTTGCGTGCTCAATCAACGCCGCGATCCGGGCAACCTGTTTTTCTTCAATCACAGGCTCGTCTTCCGGCGCTCCGCCATACATGCGCTCTCGCTTGCGTCGAATTTTCTTGCGCTGAAGGTCGCTTATGCCATCAGGAAGTTCCATACCGGCTCGGTCAATACTGATAAGCACACGCTGCAGGTCTGGAATAAGCTCCGAAGAGATTGTGAAAGTCGCGCTGTCGTTGCGTTTGAAAACAAGCGTTTTTGTGCTTTCAGCACCGTTGAGCAACACGGCCTTACGCGGCCCTGCCGACCCGATTGTCGACTGAAACCAAGCGACCCAGCCGGAAGCCTGCCAAAGCTTGATCTCTATCGTTTTCACATCTTCATAAGGGACGCGAACACGCAAACCGAATTGCGTGAATTCAAACCCGTTGCCAAAGAAGCGGACCCAGGAAGTGTCCTGCCGCACGGCAACTGTGAAAAACACCATCGACAGGCAGGCGGGTAACAAACACATCAGTGCTAACAGCGCTGCAGCTCCGCTCCAGATGCTCATACCGATGAATGCGAGTGGAAAAAACACAACGCCAAATCCGAACCCGATCGCATCCAGCACCGGAATAGACGGTCTGGAAATCGGCTTGACGGCACCGGAAGGCATTGTTGGACGTGGCAAGGCAGCATAAATGCCGGCTCCGGCAACAATACAGAGCAGGCTGCTAAGGATGGACATGAAAAAATATCCACCGATCACACCCAACAGGCATAGCGCCAAGGGTACGATGCGTCGAACGAATTCAAGTTTTGCTGCTTTGCCCAACCCGTTCTCCACGTTGCCAGACAGTGAAACTGATATGAACTGGAAGACTTACTGATTCTTCTATTGAATCAATAGTTGGTTTCCAAATCAACAATCAGGAAAAGCTATCCAAAACCAATCGCAGGAACAGGTAAACACCGCCATTCCAAATTCAATAAATGTCTTTTGATTTCAGCAGATTGCTTACAAGAGAAGGCGTCAGGACGCCTTCATCTCAGGTTCGTCGAAACTGAACATTCCACGCGACTTTCCAAATTTTGGTATGTCGATTTGCAAGAAACGATGCATGACACTGTCAATATCTTCAGCTGTGAACGGCTTCTTCAAGAAGCCGGAAATGCCGACGAAGGCCGCAGATCTTTGCAGATAAGACGTTTCGTTGGTCGACATCATATAGACGCCGACTTTGCTGGACAGATCGCGAATTGATCCGGCAAGCTCAAGTCCGTCGGCGCCCGGCATATGAAAATCCGTCAGCACCAATTTAAATTTGCCGGATCTCATCGCTTTGATCGCGGACTGAGCACCGTCTGCTTCTGAAATGTCGAAGCTGAAACGGCTACCTTCCAGGATCTTGCGCGTCATTTTCCGCATCGTCGCCGAATCATCGACGATAAGGATCGGACAGGCGGTCCCCATCTTGATTTGTGTCGCAACAATGCTGGACACGTCGTCCTGATGAAATGGCTTTTTCAGAAAGTGATAAGCACCGTTTTGCCTTAAGCTGACTTCGTCCTGCTCGTCCAGGCTGCTGGACATGGCGACAACGAGACATTTGTCGGACTTCGTACCCTTTATCGAAGCAACCACCTCCGGTCCGCGCAGACCAGGCAGATTGACATCGATGAAAGCAAGGTCGATCTGCTTTTGTCTGAGAACGTCAAGTGCAGCCCGCCCGTTGTTGACGATGTCGATCTCGATATACCGCTTTGATCGGTGAACGTTGATGCCATCATTAACCACATCACGGGCAATAGAGCTGGCATCAGCGACCAAAATGCGGATCATTTTGTGAAGCAATGTCTATTACCTTTGCATGATCAGTAATCCGCACCCTGCGGACTTGTCGAATTTGACAATTAAAATAGCTGAACAATTGTATATTTTCAGTTACTCAATCCTAAGCATTAATTACAACCTAAGATATACTAAATGAATACACGACGTCACTAGAGGAGCGGATTGATAAATATAGAACTTTTCCTGCTTACCGAGAAAACTTCTTCAATTTGCCCTACAAAAACTCAATTATTACAAAGGCTGAACATACCCTTGGTTGCCGCACGCACTGTTCACTCAGTTAGCGGAACATCTTCCGTGTGTTCGTCAGGCTGTTCAAATTCTGCGTGTTTTCCAAAAATGTCGCGCGTCACCCCGGACGCGTGCATTCGCGCAATCTCCGAATTGACTGTCTTCAAAAAAGTTCTGCTGGCCGCGCTGTCGTGGCAAACGAACGTAATGGGAAATCTCAACGTGTCCGGCGCGACAGGACTGACATGCAACGCATCCGGCCTGTCAAGGTCTTCCAAAGCGAGGGCTGTATCGGGATGGTGGCCCAGAAAAGCGTCGATGCGATCCAGTTCCAGCATCCTGATCAACTGTTCTTCAGAGGCGATCGGGACATATTGATCGGCATTCTCTCCCAGAAAATGCACCGCACCTGAACCACGAATATAGCCAACACGTTCAGGCCGAAAGTCGGTAAGCGCTGCTCCAGCTTCTTGTCGCTTTGCCGTATAGAGCCGCAGCGAGACGACATCGACCGTGTCGGACGTTCCGAACTTTGACGCTGCCGCACCCAATTTGAGTGCCCGAATGTTTGACGGAAAGATGCAGGACAGTTTGTCCTGTCTGAACAGGTTGCTGGCACGCAGCAAAGGAGCCGACTTCCGTTCGGTCATCAATCCCGTTCGCTCGAACAGAACCTCCAGGAAACGATCGTATTGTCTTCCGCTGTCTTCCGTCAGACGATGCGGGAGGTAGTACATATAAAGTGTGAGGTCATCGGAAGCACTTGCCGGGGCCTTGCCAAGCAAGCAAACAAGACCAAGGGCGAACAACAACAGTCGG
Source organism: uncultured Roseibium sp. (assembly GCF_947499295.1). Classification (GTDB taxonomy): domain Bacteria; phylum Pseudomonadota; class Alphaproteobacteria; order Rhizobiales; family Stappiaceae; genus Roseibium. Next base: position 137,029 of record NZ_CANMNP010000012.1, on the reverse strand, counting down.
TACCAGCGTCTTTCCCGGCAATAAATCATACTCGATACTGCCCGTCGCACCGGCAACATGCAAGACACGCTCCTCGGCGCACAGTTTCTTGACCTTTGCAGGCGCATCTCTTTGACAATTATCGACATATTGTTCAGCTCGAGCTCAGGGCTCGTGTCTCCGGCACAGACCGTCACCGATTTCTTCGGACAGGACATGTGGAAATCTGGTGCTGCTGAAGGGACTCGAACCCCCGACCCCATCATTACGAATGACGTGCTCTACCAACTGAGCTACAGCAGCACTTGCTTGCAACCAACAAGCTGCGCGCATTGCGCGATCACACCCGATTGCCTCGGGTGGGCCGCTAATTACCGGAGCTTGGCGTCATATGCAAGAGCCTAAAACCAGCTCTTTTCCGGATCATCACATCTTCCCGACAAGCGACGTCTGCCGAAAGAAAACTGAGGCCAACAGACATATCAGGCGATTGATCAGCGAGCCCGGAATTTAGTTGAAAAACCGGGGTCGCGTGGTCTTGGCCGCCTTTTTGTCGTCGTCATCATCATCGGGACCGGGATCATCCGGCATTCTGGACAACGGAAACTCGATTGGCCGATTGAGGTCTTCCTTGTCCGGTTCTGGCTCAGCGGCATCAGCTTTGGGCTTTTCAGTCTCCTCAGCGGCATCGGCTTTGGCCTCGACATCCTTCTTGTTGTCGTCTGCCGCACCAACAACCACTTTGTCTTCGGGCTTTTCCGAGGCCTTGGGAGCATCAGGTTTGGCTGCAGGAGGTACGGGTGCTGCCGCAGAGGCAGACGCCTCAGGGAGGTCCTTCAATGAGGGGCTGTATTTGACATCGTCTGTCGTGCCTTCGTAGCCCTGTTTTCCGGTTTTTGCTTCTTCAATGGATGAAACATCTGCCGGAGTTGCCGCACTATTCTCTGCCTGCACGGGTGCAGCAGAAACCTGACTGTCTTTCGAAACAGGCTCAGCTTCAAGGTCCACCGCGGCCGGTTCTGAAACCATTTCAACTGGCTTTATAGGCGAGGCAGGTTCAGGGTCTGCCATCGACGCCGCCGGTGCCAATGCCAGCGCCTCGAACAGGCTGTCCTCTAGAACATCGGCTGCTGCTTCAGCCAGGCTTCCGGTCGTGCTCCATTCGAATGCGTCCAGCCGTCCGGTAACCGGCGAGACGGCCTGCCAGTCGGCGGAAACAATGCCGTCGGCGACCCAGGCTTTGTCCATCGGCGCATTCACGGCGCGCGCCAGCCAGTCGCGCATGCGCCCTTTGTCGCCGCTTTCGGTCTCTTCAAGTTCCGCCATGGCCAGAAAGGCCTTGCGGGTCGGTTCGCTCTGGAGAGCTTTCTTCAGCTGTTTGCGGGCTTCGTCGAACTCGCGTGCTTCCATCGCAGCCCTGGCAATTGCCATGGCGCCCTCGGGCGTGTTGGCACGTTGTGCTGAAAGCGCCTTCACACGTTTGAGCCGATCTACGGCTGAGTCCCCCGTGCGCACATGGGCATAGGTCTCGGCAAGATCAGGGTGCGGGAACAGGCGCCAGGTCGCCTCCAGAACCTTGGAGGCCTTGCGGATATCCCCCCGGCGCGTCGCAAGACGTGATGTCAGAACCGAGGCCGGCACGAGATCCAGCGCCAGTCCATGCGCTTCCTTGGCCAACGAAAATGCCCGTTCTGGTTCGCCGTCCTCGAGTTTCTGGGCAAGCGCCGTCAGGATAACGGCACGCTGACGCCGATAGGTCTTCTTGTCCATCAACTTCGCAGCGTAATTACGCTCCAGAGTCTTCAGAGCTTCATCCCAATGGTGGGCAACGGCCTGATATCCGAGCACCGCCTTGCCGGCCCACTCCAGGCCGGGTGAGGTCTTCGCGGCTTCCTCGGCATAGTGGCGTGCTGCTATCGGCTCCCTGTGGCGCTCGGCTTCCACGAAGAGCCCGTGCAGCCCAAGAGCTTTTGTTGACGGATCGTCCAACATGGCTTCGAACCGCTGCCGCGCCTCGTCGTCCTTGCCGGCCAATTGTGCGGTTTGGGCGAGCAAGAGCTTTGTGGCCGGTTCCTCGGAAAGCAATTTGTCGGCATCGACGCCGAAACGGCGTGCCTGTTTCGCGTTGCCGGTGCCAAGCGCAATCAAGCCTTGCGACAATGCGCTATAGCCCTTGTCCTTGCGCCTGCGCTGAAAAAAGCGGCTCGCAATGACAGGCGACTTCAGGATCACGCGAATGATCCAGACTGCAAGAAGGAAGATTGCCAGAAGCACACCCACCACGACGGCGGCAACTGCCGGTGTTTGTTGCCAAACGATCGGAACCCTTTGAGGGTCCGGGCTTGTCCACTGGATGGAAACCATTCCCGGCACATCCGCGAGCCACGCAAAGCCCAATGCGACGAGAAACACAATGATGAAAAAGCCGAGGACCCGGATCATGAAAGTCGCTCCCGAGGATTATCGGTCGAAACCGGTCGTGTATCGTTTTTCCCGGCGAGCCGCAGCTGCCGATCAGCTTTCTTTATTGGCAAGCGCATTGAGCACTTCCTCTGAGGCTTTGTTGGTCAGGTCGTCGACTTCAACACGGGCTTGTGCCCGCGCTACCCACGTTGCAGCCAAGGACTGAGCATCGGCAGGAAGCTCTTGATATGCAGCGATTGCCGCTTTCAGATCGCCTTGGCTAACCGCAGTATCCATCCTGTGCAACGCAGCCTCTGGCCCACTCCCATCTCCATCGCCAAGACCGCGAACACTGACGATCGATCTGGCGCTGGACAAGAGATTGTCAATCACATCGCCCGAACGATCCGGCTCGGCAAAAGTCTGGTAAATCTTTTGAGAAACAGGTGGAAACTGAGCTATGAGAACTGCCACTGGTTCAACACCAGCGGACGCATGCGCCTCAAGTGCATTCAGATCGATATCCGACGGCAGGCCAGCCTTTACTGCTGCCAGTTCGGTTTCATATGGGCGACCGGAATCCACGGCTGATTTCAACGCCGAAACGGAAAGCGCACGCGCGGCAACTTCGCGAGCCGTGGCATCTCCCATAGTGGCTTCAACCGCGGCAAGGCGTTTGGACATTGATTCCAGTTCGGAACGGATGGTTTCCACTGCCGAATTGTTTGCACTGCCGACCGACTTGATGTCCTCCGAAAGGCTCGAAAGCGTTTCCGTCGCGCGCGCCTGGCTGTCGGCAAGGGTCTTCAGGGAGACGTCGGATGTGGAGACGGCGGTTTGAGCAGCCTTGGCTGTCGCCGCAGTGTTGTCCAGCTGGGTCTGCAATTCACCAAGCGTCGTCTTCAATTCACCCAATTGCTTGTCCAGACCGGACACCGATCCGGAGAGCTTCTCAGCTTCGGACGATGAAGAGGTTGTTGCTGCTTCCAGTTTCTCAAGACGGTCTTCAAGTGGCTTTACGTCAACGGAAGACGAACCACTGGGGGAATTTTCCAATGCAGACACACGATCCTGCAACGGCGTCAGATCAACCGCCGCTCCACCTCCGCCAGCTGCACTTACAGATGCAACATCGCTTTTCAGGCTCTCAAGCTCCTGCTTGAGCGCTTCGACTGCTGACCCGGCGTCACTGGATGTTGCGGACACTGCATCCTCAAGTTTGCTTTCAAGCGCGGCAACCTTGCCCTCAAGAGCTGACAGGGCTCCGCCTGCATCGGAATTGGCGGCGCTCGACGTTATCTCGCCGAGCTTCTCTTCCAGATCCGCGATCTTGCTTTCCGCTGCCGAAAGTGCGCCGGCAACCTGCTGATCCTGCTCGGGTGTTAACTTCAAGATGCCGGCCTGATGAAGACCAAATCCACCGCCGAGCACGATGATGCCGCCGATGACGGCAGCAATCAGAACACCGAAGGCGCCGACACCACCGCGGTCTTCTGCCGCTGGTGGATTTGAAAATGTGGTGGAACCGGTTGCCGGTGATGAACTGGCCGAAGCGCCGGTGCGGCTCGATCCGGTGGACGTACCGCTGGCAGGCGCGGACGGTTTCGAAGCTGTTGAACTCGTCGAAGACTTGGAAGACGAGCTTGACGAAGACGTGCTCGCGGACGCCGCGCTGCTTTTGGGCGAGCTGTAAGGAGATCCTGTCGCGGAACTGCCTTGTTTCGTTCCCTTGGATCCAGCACCAGATGATGCTGAGGATGCGTATTTAGCCGCAGAAGGCGCCGCGCCAGACGGTCCGCTGCCACCTGTCTTGGAGCCCGTTGTCGGTGTGCTACTCGCAGCGCCGGTTTTCGGCGGTGTAGCCGTGCTTCCAGCGGATTTGGCATCCACCTTTTCGGCCTTCAAATCAATGGTCACCGGACGCTTCGAACTTGCGGAGGATGCACTTGCGCTCCCTGACGAGGATTTGGCAGCGCCCTTATCCCCGGAAGCGCCTTCACCTTTGGACCCACTTCCGCCAGAAGAGGATGTCCCGTCAGAAGATTTCTTGTCCGTCGCCATCTCGTTTCCTCCTGAACCCAATCGGTTCCAAGATCTTCACTATACACACCTCTTTGCGAAGCGGTACCGCTGCGCCAAAGTCTTTTGCGCGCTGCAAAAGAACGACTCTCCCGGATCTGGTTAACACTCCGCTAACGCCAGATCCAGCAGGGCTTTTTCATTTGGTGCGTCTGCGACATGCACCCTCATGATCCTTGATATCGGCTCCGCAGCCTGTTGCGAAATGGCGTAAACCGGCAAACTGGAAAAAATGTGTTCAAGTTCTCCTGATCCGATCAGGTCCCGCAGCACTTCTGCAGTTCGCCTCGAAAATATGAGAACGCGATCCGTGATCCCCTGCTGGACGGCACTGAGCGCTTCGGCCGGGAAATTCTTCGCCGGTTCCATGGAATAGACAACTGAAAGACGGCACTGGATATCGACCTTTGCCAGCAATCCGACGAGATCACCCGACCGGTCGGCGGCAGCCGGGTAGAGCAGTTGCCCACCGGAAATTTCCGCCTTGTGATCGCAAATCAGTTGCGACAGTCCTTTGAGATTTCCACCAGCGGTGAAGACGTGTTCAAAACCGGCAGAACGGCAAGCTCCGGCGGTTGCCTCCCCCACAGCAAACACAGGCAGCTTGCGCAGCAGTTCAATTTCTGTGTGTCTGGCAAGAACCGTAACCGCACGCCGGCTTGTTACTGCAAGAGCAGAGGTCGCCTGCAAACCAAACGAAGCAGGTGGACATGACCGAAACTCCAGAAGCGGCGCTTCGTCGGCAACATGTCCTGCAGCCTGCAATTTGTCTGCGGTTCGCCTGCAATCCGGTTGAGGGCGTGTCACCAGAAACCGCATTGCCCTGTTAGTGATCCGCCAGAAAACCGGGACCCATCTTGGCTTTCAGTGCCTCCCCGGCTGTGCGGCCGATTTCAACGGCATCGGACACATTGCCTTCGTTGGTGGCCTCATGCATTTCAGAACCATCCGGTTTCAGCACAACCCCTTTGAAATTCATGACACCGTCGGCAATCGAGGCAAGGCCGCCAATCGGTGTCCGGCAGGACCCGTCAAGAACGGCCAGGAAGGCACGTTCAGCATCCAGACGATATTGCGTTTCCTGGTCATGGATCGCTGCCAGCATGGCAAGCGTTGCCTCATCTTTCTCGCGGCTTTCGATGCAGATCGCCCCCTGTCCGACAGCAGGCAGAAATTCGTCCGTTCCAAGCAAACTGGTGATCTCGTTCTCAAGCCCAAGCCGTCTCAAACCGGCCGCTGCAAGCAGTGTCGCATCAACTTCGCCTTCGGCCAGTTTGCGCAAACGCGTCTGCAGATTGCCGCGATACATCACCACTTCCAGGTCCGGCCGCAACCGCTTGATCATGGCCTGACGGCGCAAGGAACTTGATCCGACCACGGCTCCATGTGGAAGTTCGGTGAGTGTCTTGGCCTTTGGCGACAAAAACGCATCGCGCACATCTTCGCGCGGCAGGAATGCCGTCAAGGCGAGACCATCAGGCAGCACCGTCGGCATATCCTTGGAAGAGTGCACGGCAATATCGATCCGTCCGTCAAGCAGGGCTTCTTCGATCTCCTTGGTAAAGAGGCCCTTGCCGCCCACTTCCGAAAGCGGTCTGTGTTGTATCTTGTCGCCCGAAGTCTTGATCACAACGATCTCGAAAGCATCTTCACCAAGGCCATGTGCCACCATGAGCCTTTCACGGGTCTCATGTGCCTGCGCCAACGCCAACGCGCTTCCCCGGGTTCCAATGCGCAAAGGATTTGTTTGCAAGATTTACCGTCCAGATGTTACGCCCGGCAGTCTGTCGCCGGGCACGCTATTTTGTCTGATCGAATGACCTATCACAGGCCACAGCTGAAAAACCAATGACTTCAGTCAAGAAAAACAACAATAGGACCACTCTAACCGTTCTGGGAATCGAAACCAGCTGCGACGAAACAGCCGCGGCGGTCGTGACAGGCCCCGAAGACAGAAAAATCCTCTCCAACACGATCCGCTCGCAGATTGACGAACACACCGCTTTCGGTGGCGTCGTGCCCGAAATTGCAGCACGCGCGCATATCGACATACTTGACCGGATCATCGATGAGGCAATGCAACAGGCCGGATGTGACTGGGATGACATCGACGCAGTTGCGGCAACAGCTGGCCCTGGTCTGATCGGCGGTGTCATTGTCGGTTTCATGACCGCAAAGGCGATTGCCATGGCGGCCGGCAAACCTCTGGTTGGCGTCAACCATCTGGAAGGGCACGCACTCACCGCCCGTTTGACCGACAATCTGGATTTTCCATTCCTGCTGCTCCTGGTGTCAGGCGGCCATAGCCAGTTTCTGCTGGTTCGCGGTGTTGGCGACTATGAACGGCTTGGCACCACCATCGACGATGCAATTGGCGAAGCTTTCGACAAGACCGCCAAGCTGCTCGGCCTTCCATACCCGGGAGGGCCTCACGTTGAAAAAATGGCTGAAAAAGGCGACGTCACCCGTTTCAGATTGCCGCGCCCCCTGCTCGACCGACCAGGGCTCGATATGTCTTTTGCGGGATTAAAAACCGCGCTTCGCACACAGGCCAAGAAACTGGAGCCGGTCGATGACCAGACAGTCGCCGACCTTTGTGCGGCATTTCAGCGTTCCGTTTCCGACGTTCTTGCGGCCCGAACCAAGTCGGCTCTGGAGCTTTTCGGCGAGAAACACCCGGATGCCGAACCGGTCATTGTGGTTGCCGGCGGAGTCGCCGCAAATCAGGAAATTCGCGAAAGTCTGCTTTCGGCAGCCCAAGCTTCAAATGCCCGTTTCGTGGCTCCACCCATGTCGCTTTGCACGGACAATGCGGCGATGATTGCCTGGGCAGGCCTTGAACGCCTGCAACTCGGTCCCGTTGACGACATGGCGCTTTCACCCCGTCCGCGCTGGCCCTTGGACAGCGCCAACGCCGGCGTTCTTGGTGCGGGCAAAAAAGGCGCCAAGGTCTGAAGCCTTGGCGGCGGGGGCTACCCTGAGCTTTTGCCGGAACGGGAATTGATGAGTTTCTGCTGAAACTAATTCTTTGGAATGTCGCCCGAGCCTGATAGGAAACTTCAGCTCTGCAATATGGATCCCATTTGAATGCGCGTCTACCACAAGGCCTATGTTTACCTGACCTGCGGCACGGACCTTTTGGTCTTCAACGAACCTGACACGCCGTATCTCGGCCTGCAGGTTCCAGGTGGCACCGTGGATCCCGGTGAGAGCTTCTTAAAGGGAGCCATGCGCGAATTTGCCGAGGAAACCGGCCTGACGCTTGACGTAGCCTTTGATCATTTTTCTGATCAGGACCTGCCTTTTGAAACCTTGCCAAAGGTCGGCCAATATCTTGCACCGCCGGACCGCCCGTTGAAGGGCCGCCACATTCGCCGCAACTATCATGTCACGATTCCAAAGCGGCCCAAGGAGAATTGGGAACATTACGAGATGTTTCCAAGCAGCGGAGGAGATCCGATTTGTTACCGTTTTTTCTGGATTGATCTCTTTGGTCCCGAAGCAATGAACGAAGAGGCCTTTTTTGCAGCATTCGGCACTCCGCTCGCGTTGCTTCGCAAGCGTTTAGCACCGCTACAAGACGCAGCCTGAGCCTTTTTTGGATCCGGAGAACCTGGTCATGCAGATCTACCACAAGGCTTATGTCTATCTGACCTGTGGGCCGGAGCTTCTGGTGTTTATCGAACCAGACCACCCCAACCCGGACCTGCAAGTACCAGGAGGCACACTCGATCCAGGCGAAAGCTATTTGCAGGGCGCGAGACGCGAATTCGTTGAAGAGACAGGACTTTCATTGGATATCGCGTTCGAATCGTTCGCCGACCAGGACCATATCTTCGAAGGTGTTCCCAATTGTCTCGACGGACTGCATCGGCGGCGACATTTCCACGGCCGTATTCTGCAAAAGCCGGCGGTGGAGTGGGAACACTATGAAATGAGCCCGAGCACAGGCGGACCGCCGATCCGGTTTCGCTTGTTCTGGCTCGATTTGTTTGCCGAAGATGCGCCCGCCGAAACCCGGTTCTTTCAAGGTTTTGGAGCGCAGCTTGAAACACTACGGACGCGCATGGAAAGGCAGAGCAATGGGCGCCATTAAGACCATTGGTGTCATCGGCGGTGGCGCATGGGGAACCGCCCTGGCCCTCACGGCAGCCCGCTCCGGCAGCGATGTGCGCTTGTGGGCGCGCGATCCGGGCATAGTTTCCGATATCCGGTCACGCAGGCAAAACAGCCGATATTTGCCCGGCATTACCTTCGACGAAGACCTGAACGCGACCACTTCACTGGAAGAGGTTGCCGGTGCAGACGCTTTACTGCTGGTCACACCGGCACAGACGACCCGTGCGATGTTGGCAGCGCTCAAGGAAACCGGCAGGACGCAGGGGCCCGTCGTTCTCTGTGCAAAGGGTATTGAGCAGACTTCCGGCAAGCTTCTGTCAAAAGTCCTGAGCGAAGAATTGCCGGGTGCCGAAGCTGCAGTGCTGTCGGGTCCGAGTTTTGCTGACGATGTCGCGCGCGGCCTGCCAACGGCGGTCACCGTCGCCGCAAGCTCGACCAAAACGGCTCTGAACCTTTGCGAATCAATGCAATCGCCCTGTTTCCGTCCCTATGCGTCGATCGACATTCTCGGTGCCCAGATCGGGGGTGCCCTGAAAAATGTCCTGGCCATTGCCTGCGGCGCGGTTGTCGGTCGGAAACTTGGCGCAAGTGCTCAAGCTGCCCTGACCGCGCGCGGATTTGCCGAACTCAGCCGTCTCGGGACCGCAATGGGTGCACAATCTGAAACACTGACCGGTCTCTCCGGTCTTGGCGACCTGGTACTCACCTGCTCGTCCAGCCAGTCGCGCAATTTCTCCTTTGGGCTGCGCCTCGGCGAAGGCTTTATGGCCTCTGAGTTGATCTCCGCTGGCGGCAAACTGGCCGAGGGCGCCTATTCGGCGCGTGTTGCAGTCAAACTCGGTCAGAAACACGACATTGACGTTCCGATCTGTGACACAGTGGCAAGAATGATCGATGAAGATTTGTCCATTGACGATGCCCTCAACACACTAATGGCAAGGCCGCTGAAACCTGAATCGGAAGTTGTCTGAACTGCCAGTCTCGTTCCTGGCTTCATTGGCGAACCGCAGGTCCGGCGGGTAATCGGACGGGAAAAACAGTTTTCCGTACTCTCACACGGCATATCAGCATTGAGTTTGCATAGCGTCGAGCCTAGGTTCTGGCAAGAATTGGCAACTCGAGGTTCCCTTACATGCTCTATGCACTGATCTGCACCGACAAACCGGGTGCACTTCAAACCCGCCTTGACAACAGAGAAGCCCATATCGGTTTCCTGAAGGCTCTCGGCAATGGGCTCAAAGCCGCTGGTCCGTTCACCGATGATGAAGGCAACATGACCGGTTCGCTGGTGGTTATTGAAGCCGCCAACCGCGATGAAGCGCTGGCGATTTCGGAAGAGGATCCCTACGCCCGGGCCGGATTGTTCGAGAGCGTGGAAATCCGCCCCTGGAACTGGGTGATCAAAAACCCGGAGGCTTCGTAAGTGCAGTACTGGCTGATCAAGTCCGAGCCGGACAAGTGGTCCTGGGACCAGCAAAAAGCCAAGGGTGAGGCCGGTGAGGAATGGGACGGCATTCGGAATTACCAGGCGCGCAACAACATGCGAACCATGGAGATAGGCGACAAGGCCTTTTTCTATCATTCCAATATCGGCAAGGAAGTTGTCGGTGTCGTGGAAGTCTGCAGCGAAATTCACCCAGACAGCACGACAGATGATCCACGCTGGGAATGTGTTGACTTCAAAGCCGTCTGCGACATTCCCCAGCCCGTGACCCTGGCTCAGGTTAAAGCCGAGCCAAGGCTCGAAAAAATGTCGCTGGTAACCTCCATGCGCCTGTCGGTTCAGCCGGTCACGGAAGCCGAATGGAAACTCGTCTGCGAAATGGGTGGATTGAAAGGGCCGGCCTGATATGGCTGCAATCGAGGATCCGGCCGCGTTCATCCTGCGGGAAACGAAGATCAAGCCGGTTCCTCATGCTGAGGAGATCCGGCTTCATTTGGCCGACGAAGCCATGGCTTTGTGGCAAAAGACGGAAGAGCAGCTTGGCGAAATTGGTCTTGCCCCGCCATTCTGGGCCTTTGCATGGGCTGGGGGGCAAGGCCTTGCCCGCTACATTCTTGACACGCCAGAGCTGGTCCGCGGCAAGAAAGTGCTCGATTTTGCCTGCGGGTCCGGACTTGTCGGGATCGCCGCCATGATGGCAGGCGCCGCATGCTGCCACTCGGTGGATATCGACCCGTTTGCCCTTGCCGCGACCAAACTCAATGCCGCGTTGAACAGTGTCTCCCTGACACACGAAACCACAGACATCACAGCTTCCAGCTTGCCCGATGCGGACGTACTCTTTTGTGGCGATGTCTTTTACGACCAGCGCATGGCGACAAAAGTGCTGGCAATGCTTGAACGTGCGGCACAAGAAGAAATGCTGGTGTTCATTGGCGACCCCGGAAGATCCTATCTGCCGGAGGAACGCCTTGAAGAACTGGCAACATATGTTGTTCCGGTAACGGGCGCGCTGGAAGACAATGAGATAAAACGAACACAGGTCTTCCGGTTTCAGGCAGCTTGAGCCCAGGACCTTTGCGCGCTCCTTTTGCGCGGATCGGTTGGCAACACAAAGATTTTCACCTTTGCCACTTCCCCTTTTGACGGCTTGCGATAGGTTAGCCGCTTGAGTGTCAAACACCTTCGGCCTGCCGTATCAGGAGTTCTAAATGCCAGTCATAAATCGTCTTGCGGATCTGTCAGATGAAATCACGGCCTGGCGCCGCGATATCCATGAGAACCCGGAAATTCTTTATGAAACCGTCCGGACCGCAGGCAAAGTAGCCGAACTTCTGGAAAGTTTCGGCGTCGACGAAGTGGCCACCGGGCTGGGCAAAACGGGCGTTGTTGGCGTCATCAAGGGCCGCAACGGAGGGCAAGGCAAGACAATTGGCCTTCGTGCCGACATGGACGCGTTGCCGATTGAAGAAGCGACCGGCAAAGACTACGCGTCCAAGGTGCCCGGCAAAATGCATGCCTGCGGTCATGACGGTCACACGGCCATGTTGCTCGGAGCCGCAAAATACCTTGCCGAAACCCGCAATTTTGACGGAACGGTTGTCGTAATATTCCAACCGGCGGAAGAAGGCGGCGCGGGCGCAAAAGCCATGATCGACGATGGCCTGATGACCCGTTGGCCCATCGACGAAGTCTATGGAATGCACAATTATCCAGGCTTGCCTGTCGGAGAATTTGCGATCCGCAAGGGCCCGATCATGGCTGCTACCGACGAGTTCCGCATCACGATCATCGGCAAGGGTGGCCATGCCGCAAAGCCTCATATGACCATCGACCCGATTGTCGTCGGTTCAAAAATGGTGTCGGTGCTGCAGACTATTGCCAGCCGAAATGCCAATCCGCTTGATTCTGTGGTTGTCTCCGTCACCGTGTTCCAGGCAGGCAACGCCTTCAACGTGATCCCGCAGGAGGTTTTCCTGCGCGGCACCGTACGCACACTCACACCTGAAATGCGTGACCTTGCTCAAGAGCGGATGGAGGCCATTGTCAAAGGTACGGCTGAAACATTCGGCGCGACGGCCAGGCTGGAATTCCTTCGCGGATATCCGGTGACGGCCAATCACGACGATCAAACAGACTTTGCCGCAAACATCGCCGAAGGCATCGCCGGTGAAGGCAAGGTCGACCGCCGGATCGAGCCGATGATGGGCGGCGAGGATTTTTCCTATATGCTGGAAGAACGCCCGGGCGCATTTATTTTTGCCGGCAACGGCGACAGTGCCGGCCTTCACCATCCCGAATATGACTTCAACGACGATCTGATTCCGGTCGGTTGCTCCTACTGGGTGAAGTTGGTGGAAACCGCCATGCCTGCGGCGGCCTGAGAAAAAGTGTGATATGAAAGCGCCGGTTGCGACCGGCGTTTTCTCTCAGGCCCTTCTATGTCATTCTCTCCGTTCAGACTTTCTTTCATTGCAAACTACGTGATCCTCGGCGCCTTTGTTGGCGTTCTGGTTATCCATCCATTGAACCTGATCGTGGTTTGGTGGGAGTTGTCGCGCTTTTCTGAAACCGCGCCCAACCTGATGGAGTTTCTCTCCGCGCGCCTCTGGCTCGTTTTACTTCCCAGGCATTTGGATGTTGCCGTCGCCTATACGTTTGTCGGCGCAATCGTCGGATTGGCCTTCGGCGTATTCAGCCGGAACTACATGCAGACCTCTGAGGCCTATAAGTCCTTGCGAGAGGAGCAGACCACATTGATCCCCGACCTGATGAAAAGAGGGGAAACGAGCCGGGTCGAGTTCAAATCTTCGCTGCGCTGGGACATGCAGGAAAACCACGTCAACCGTGGCCTGGAGAAAGTCATCGCCAAGACGCTGGCCGGTTTCTACAACGCTGAAGGTGGGCATCTTCTGATCGGGGTCAATGATGCGGGCGAACCCCTTGGCCTTGATAAGGACCTTGCAACACTCAAGAGCCCTGATCTCGACGCTTTTGAGCGAACGGTCAACGACGTCGTTTCCAAAAACCTGGGGGGCGACCTCTGCCCCTACATTCACACCGTCTTTGCAACCGTCGGCGGAAAGGATGTGGCCATGATCATCGTTCGGCCGGCGCCGCGCGCGGTTTATATGGAAGAAAACAAGGCCTCGGTCTTCTACCTGCGCAGCGGCAATTCAACGCGGAAGCTCGACGTCCGGGAAGCCGTCAATTACGCCAATACGAGATGGTCCTGAGTTGTCTGATTTTTTTGCCGCGATTTTGACTGACCAATTGCACCTGGCTGCAACGATCACGCTGATCGGGGTGAGTTTCTTCACATCTGCAATGACAGCCGCCGTGGGTCTTGGCGGCGGCATTGCTCTCATCGCGATCATGGCGATGATCATGCCGGCAAGTGCATTGGTACCGGTCCACGGTATGGTGCAGCTTGGTTCAAACGCCGGGCGAGCCATCGTTCAGATCAAACATGTCGACTGGCTGATCGCAATTTGGTTCGCCTGTGGCGCCATTCTTGGCGCAGCGCTGGGGGGCACAATAGCTGTTGAATTGCCCGCGGCGGTCCTCAGAGCCGGCATTGGTTGTTTCGTCATCTGGATTGTCTGGGGCAAGGCACCGAAATTCGGCAAGGCACGCAAGCGCGCCATGGCAGGAGCAGGATTTGCGTCCACGTTTCTGTCGATGTTCTTTGGAGCATCCGGACCAATTGGCGGTGCGGTTCTGTCGACGCTCGAACTGACCCGCCACCAGTTTGTCGCCAACCAGGCGATCACCGCGATGATGATGCATGTGTTCAAAGTTCTGGCATTCGGTGCACTTGGCTTTGCGTTTGCACCCTGGCTCGGGCTGATAGTGCTGATGATCGCCAGTGGATTTCTCGGCACGCTGGCCGGCTCTCGTTTGCTCGGCAAGATGAACGAGAAAACGTTCAAGACCGGTTTCAAATGGGTGATGACCGCACTGGCGGTGAACCTGTTCTTTCAGGCTGGCAGGGAATGGATGATCGGCTTGTAGCCGTTTGAACAAAGTCAATTTGTGCCATGACAGCAGGTCAGGGACGCACCACATCCCTCAGCATCACGGTGTTATTGACCTTTCCGACGCCGTTGATTGAGTTCTTCGCAACTGGCTTTGCCTTGAAAGAGCGGAACCAACACGGTAACCCAGCGCAATCGGTTTTCAACAATGCGGGATGGAACGTCCATGGCTTCTCAAAAACTTCTGCTTCTGCCGGGTGACGGCATTGGCCCGGAAATCATGCCGGAAGTGAAAAAGGTAATCAGCTGGTTCAACGAAAACGGCGACATGTCCTTCGAGACGGAAGAAGGTCTCGTCGGCGGCTCGGCCTATGACGCTCACGGCCAGTCGATTTCCGAAGAAGACATGGCAAAGGCCATGGCCGCCGACGCAGTCATTTTCGGAGCAGTTGGCGGTCCGAAATGGGACGACGTTCCCTATGAAGTCCGTCCTGAAGCGGGCCTCTTGCGTCTTCGCAAGGACATGCAACTATTTGCCAATCTGCGTCCCGCAATCTGCTACCCGGCCCTTGCCGATGCATCATCCCTGAAGAAAGACATCATCGAAGGGCTTGATATCCTGATCGTTCGGGAACTGACGGGCGGCGTTTACTTCGGCGAACCGAAGGAAATTACCGACCTGGGCAACGGCCAGAAGCGCGGTGTCGATACTCAGGTTTACGACACCTATGAAATCGAGCGCATTTCGAAGGTTGCCTTCGAACTCGCCCGTACGCGGAACAATAAAGTCACCTCAATGGAAAAGCGGAACGTCATGAAGTCCGGCGTTCTGTGGAACGAGGTCGTCACGCAGACCCATGGCAACGGCTATCAGGACGTTGAACTGGAGCATATGCTGGCCGACGCCGGTGGCATGCAGCTGGTCCGCTGGCCGAAACAGTTCGATGTGATCGTCACCGACAACCTCTTCGGTGACATGCTGTCTGACGTTGCCGCGATGTTGACCGGTTCGCTTGGCATGCTGCCATCTGCCTCGCTCGGTGCACCTGACGAAGCGACCGGCAAACGCAAGGCACTTTATGAACCCGTCCACGGATCCGCTCCGGACATCGCCGGTACAGGCGCTGCCAACCCGATTGCAATGATCGCAAGCTTTGGCATGGCGCTGCGGTATTCCTTTGAGGAAGTGGAAGCAGCCGACAAACTGGACAAGGCAATCGCTGTTGCACTCGACAAAGGCTTGCGGACGAAGGACATTGCAGGCGAAGGTCAGGCAACGGTTTCGACCTCCGAAATGGGCGATGCCATCGTTGCGGAACTGTCTGCGCTGAGCGCCTGATAGGCTTTACAATTTGCACGCGGAACCGCCAGCGGCTATGCCGGTGGCGGTTTTTCCTTTTACCCATGTTGGTCAGATGATCGAAGATAAACTTGCACCCTTTCTAGGCTCCTGGATCCTAGATACCGAGGAAAGCGATTTCGAACAGGGCGATCCGCCCAAGAGCGCAACGCTGAAAATCGACGACAATTTCGGAATGGCCTGTTTCACCATGAATCAGGTTTCAGCCGAAGGCGAGGTCACCAACGATACCTTCGAGGCGATGCCCGACGGTCCGGAAGTAAAACTCGGCAAAAGCGGGCTCGTCGACGCAATGCGCCTCGTCTTCGAAGGTGACCGCACTCTCGTTTCCGAAGCCAGGCGCGGCGGACTGACAATCATGAAGGCCGAGCGGCAGCTCTCCGACGACGGCAACACGCTGACCATCACCCAGACCGTGCACCTTGTTGATGTCGCAAGTTTCAAGAACGTGTCAGTCTACCGGAAAGCGCAATAGGGTCGAACGCAATGAAGCAACGTATCGGAACGCTCGCGCTTTTGGTCCCGAATTATGATCAGGCGATCTCCTACTACACTGAAAAACTTGGCTTTGAACTCATAGAGGACACCAAACTTACGGAGACAAAGCGCTGGGTACTGGTTGCACCCAAAGGGAGTTCTGAAACCCGGATACTTCTGGCGGAGCCCGATGGTCCAGATCAGCAAAAGGCCATCGGCAATCAGACAGGCGGCAGGGTGTTTCTATTTTTGAACACCGACGACTTTGACCGGGACCACGCGGCGATGCTGGCGGCTGGCGTCATCTTTTTGGAAGAGCCCAGAACGGAACCTTACGGAAAGGTCGCCGTTTTTGAAGACCTGTTCGGCAACAAATGGGACCTTATCGAGAGTTTTTGATAGTGGCGCCCGCACCCAGGCGGGCGCGAACGTTTCAGCACTCGCCTGCTTCACTTCTCGATGATGCGTCACACAATCGCAGTTTAACTTGATTGGCGTTAAGAAGCAGACGACACCGGGCAAACTTGCTACTAATCGAACTTGGCGGATAGTTAGACCAGGCAAACAAGGAGGCGTGTGCCTCTCGTGAAACGCAAACCCGTAAAAGTCGATGTAGCTTTGCAAGGTGGTGGGTCGCACGGTGCTTTCACCTGGGGGGTGCTGGATCGCCTGCTTGACGAAGACTGGCTTCAGATTGAGGGCGTATCCGGAACAAGCGCAGGTGCAATGAATGCGATCGCGCTGACCCAGGGACTGTGCGAGGGTGGTCCGAAACGCGCGCAACAACTACTCCAGGACTACTGGAACGCTGTCAGCGAAACATCCCGCTACAGCCCGATCCGCCGAAGCGTCATGGACAAGCTCCTTGGCCGTTGGACGCTGGACTATTCCCCGTCCTATTTCGCATCGCAGATCTTTGGCAGGGTGCTTTCGCCCTATCAATTCAATCCGATGGACATCAATCCATTGCGGGACGTTGTTGCTGAGTGTTTTGATTTTGACGTGATCAATCAGCCCTCAGCTACAAGACTGTTCTTGTGCGCCACAAATGTCCGGACGGGACGCCCCAAAATTTTCCGGCAACCTGACATTTCCTGCGATGCGGTCATGGCCTCGGCTTGCCTGCCGACCCTGTTCAAGGCGGTCGAGATTGACGGCGAAGCTTATTGGGACGGTGGTTACATGGGCAACCCGCCGCTCTTTCCGCTGATCGACGAAACCGAGGCGCGGGATGTCATTCTGGTGCAGATAAATCCCTTCGAAAGGCCCGGCGTCCCAACAACACCCGCTGAAATCGAAAATCGGCTCAACGAGATCACGTTCAACGGCAGTCTGGTCAAGGAATTGCGCTCAGTTGGCTTCCTGTGGGAGGTCATCCACCATGAAGGCCTGGACCGGGCGGCATATCGTGATGCCCACCTGCACATGATCGGCTCGGAAAGTGAACTGTGCAACTACGGCGCTTCCAGCAAGCTGAATGCTGAACGGGTTTTTCTGGAGAAGCTGCATGAACTCGGCCATCGGACGGCAGACACCTGGCTCGCCCAGAACGGCGAAAAGGTAGGGAAGGAAACCACCTGGCGGCCGCGCGATCTCTTTGAAGAGAGCCTTCAGCCGGCTCACCTCGAACCTGGCACTGAGAGGAACTTCCAGAAGTCATGATTGAGCTGCTCGGTATTCTCCTGCCTCTCGGCTTGCTGATGTATTTCGCCTTCAGGGGCATCACGCTTCTGCTGCTGGCTCCGGTGATGGCTGTCTTTGCGGTTGTGTTGTCCGGAGGACTGTCACCGCTTGCCGCCTTCACCCAGATTTTTATGATCAACACGGCCGACTTTATCCTGGCGTTCTTCCCCTTGTTTTTCCTCGGCGCCATTTTCGGCAAACTCATGGATGACAGCGGAGCCGCCGAATCGATCGCCCGTTGGGTCATCGGAAAACTGGGAATAGGCAACGCGATGCTCGCGGTGGTTATCTGCTGTGCGGTACTGACCTATGGCGGCGTTTCCTTGTTCGTGGTGGCCTTTGCCATTTTTCCGATCGCATCCGCGTTGTTCCGCGATGCGGCTGTCCCAAAACGCCTCATTCCCGGTGCGATCGCACTTGGTGCCTTCACGTTCACCATGTCGGCCCTGCCCGGAACGCCTGCCATTCAAAATGCGATCCCGATGCCATATTTTGGTACGACGGCTTTCGCCGCCCCGGGCCTTGGTATCATCGCGGCCGTCATCATGTTCGGGCTCGGCATGCTTTGGCTCAATCGCAGGGCCGGTGCAGCTTTGGCCGCCGGCGAAGGTTATGGAAATCACGATGACGGCTTGCCCGAACCCGACACGGTCATGCGGGCTCAAGCGCAAAATGAAGGCTTTGACGTCAACGAAATCGAAGCAACGCAAGACACCCAGACCCTTCCGCCCTTCCTTTTGGCAATAGCCCCAATCGTGATCGTTGTACTGGTCAATTTCCTGTTCGTTGAATTTGTGGTCCCCCGACTGGAAACCGCATATCTCGCCGAACCGCTTTTCGGAGCAACTTCGATCGAGGCGGTTCGCGGCGTTTGGGCTATCGTGGTTGCGCTCACCGCCTCGATACTCTTCCTGATACTCTCCAATTTGCGCCGATTTCCAGACATTCGAGAGACCTTGAACAAGGGCGCAGATGCTGCAGTTCTGCCGATCTTCAATACGGCAAGCCTTGTTGGATTTGGCGGCGTGATTGCCGCTCTGCCTGCCTTTGGCGAGGTCACGGACGGCCTGATGTCGCTGAGCGATGGCAATCCACTGGTTTCGGTCGCCATGTCTGTAACTGCGCTGTCCGCACTGACGGGTTCGGCGTCGGGCGGCATGAGCATTGCCCTGGATGCTCTGGGCAGCACATTCGTCGCCATGGCCAATGCGACTGGGACCTCACTTGAAGCCATGCACCGGGTGACCTCCGTTGCATCCGGCGCCTTGGATGCCTTGCCGCACAATGGTGCTGTGATCACGGTGCTCGGAATTGCAAAACTGACTCACAAGGACAGCTATCTCGATATTTTCGTCACAGCAGTCATCGTTCCGTTTGTCGCGCTTGTTGCGATTATTGTTCTCGCTAGCTTGTTCGGCGGCTTTTGACCCGCCACTTTTTTGTTCTCGCGCGGGCGAGCATTATGAGAGTGCTTGCAGGGTCAAAAAGGCGACGATGATGTAGCGCGCTGTCTTGGCAATCGCGACCAGGATGAAGAAACTCCAGAACGGTTCTTTCAGAACTCCGGCGGCCAGGGTCAGCGGGTCGCCGACGATTGGCGCCCAGCTCAGGAGCAGGCTCCATCGCCCATAACGATGATACCACGTGGTTGCCCGGCTCAGACTGTCTGCCTTCACAGGAAACCATTTGGCATTCGAAAAATGCAATATGCCTCTTCCCAGCCACCAGTTGACGACGGACCCCAGCGTATTGCCGAGACTTGCTGCGAAAACAAGAAGAGGCACAGGGTCCTGACCAAGTGCAATCAACCCGGCAAGGCCAAGCTCGGACTGTGCGGGCAGCAGGGTTGCTGCAAGAAATGAAACGCCAAAAAGGCCAAGCAGGCTAGCACTCATGAAGGCGCGTCTTCAGCCTTTTGCAATCCAGCAATCGCCCGGCGCATCAGTTTCAAAAACTGGATCTGCTCCTCGCCGGACAAACCTGACAACGCGGCCTTGTTGGTCGCCAACGCGGCCTCTATGGCAGGTGCCTCAAGAACCTTGGCCGCCTCTGTCAGAAAAATTTTCTGCACACGACCATCATCTTCGCTCGGTCTCCTCTGGAT
Organism: uncultured Roseibium sp.; assembly: GCF_947499295.1. GTDB lineage: Bacteria > Pseudomonadota > Alphaproteobacteria > Rhizobiales > Stappiaceae > Roseibium. The sequence goes on along the minus strand of NZ_CANMNP010000012.1, from coordinate 117,404 downwards.
CAGCCCGTCCCGTTCCATCCGCGCAAGAGTGTTGGCAAGGGTCGCCTGTTCGATATCCAGAAGGCTCACCAGTTCCTTCTGTGTCCTTCCCTCTCTTGACCAAAGCGCTAGCAAGGCCGGAAACTGGCCCGGCGCCAATCCAAGAGGTTTGATACGGCGTTGGAGTCCGGCTGCGAACAACCGGGCCATATGATTGGCGAGATATCCCGCAGACGTTTCCTTTTCAAAGCCCATCCCACGCATATACGGTACATTGCACACTATGTAAATAAACATAGCTTACTATATAATAGAGAAACCAATGGCCGTTCACCTTTCACGCAAAACGCTCAATCTCACGATGCTAGCGGTCGCGACGGGTTTATTTCAATCCAGACGCAGATCCTGAAACTGCTGTAACGCTGATCAATGTGTTTGAGGTTCCAGGCGAAAGGCTCAATCAGGCGATCGCTTTTTGGGAAAAAGCTCAAGAATTTCTGAAGAGTCAGCCCAATTACGTTTCAACGCGGCTCCACCAATCGATTTACCTGAAGCCAAAGGACCTGCATCACGCCGCCGCTGCCGGTAATGCCGGCCTGTTGGCCTTGCACGTTCTGACTGCGGGTAGGCAAGCTCAGTAGTCACGGCCTCTCTAGGCGGCCTTTTGATCAAGACGCAATAGAAGACCCGTGGACTGACTGCCGCCGCAACGGCTTGCTATCGGACCTCAGTCGATTTGCATCAAGCAGCAGCAACCTCCGCCAGGAAAGCATGCACTTCCTCGCGCAATTCTTCGGTTCGCTTGACGACATCACCTGTCCGGCGCCCCATATCGGCGGCGGCGTCGCTTGATTGTTCGGCGATAGCCTCGACACCGGCCATGTCCTCAACCACGGATCGTGTCTGCTCTGCAGCTTGAAGAACATTTCCTTTGATGTCGTCGGTGGATTGCCGCCGCGTTTCCAGATCCGCTGCGATCTGGGTCGTATGGTTGGTAACGTCACCGATATCGGAGATAATCTTCTGGATCGCATCTACAACGCGGACCGTCCTTTGCTGGACAAGCGACACCTGCTCGGTGATCTGGTCCGTCGCGGATGCCGTTTGACCGGCCAGCGTTTTGACTTCGCCCGCGACAACTTCAAACCCTTTTCCAGCCTCTCCCGCCCGCGCGGCTTCGATCGTTGCATTGAGCGCAAGCAAGTTGGTCTGGTCGGCAATCGCATTGATGATCGAAACGATGTCGCCAATAGCGTTGGAGATTTCCGAAAGGCTCTCAATCTCAGAATTCGCCGCTGACGCATTTTCGTTCGCCGTCTGCGCAATTTCCGTCACATCATGCGCTTTTTGACTGATGGCAGTGATTTCGTTGGCAAGCTCTTCTGCAGCACTTGCCACCGCGTCGACATTTTCAGATGCGCCGGAAGAGGCCGCTGCAGTGTCCCGCGCCTTTTGATCAGCATTCTGCGCAACGCCCTTTAGCGCGCCGGACGTGCTCTGCATATCCCCAAGGGCTTCATCGACATCTTTCAGCAACGCGGCCATACGCGTCTTGAAGGCAGCTATCAATTCGTCGATACGCTGCTGACGGTCCGCTGCAGCCTGACCTTCCTGCCGCTGACGCTCTTTGGTCAATTCAATGGTCTTGTCCCGGTAGTAGCCTACTGCGCGGGCGATATCTGAAATCTCCGTATGGCCGTAGGAGAACGGCAATTCACTCTCCACACCATCTGAATCGGCCAGGTTTCGAATGGAACTGTTGAGAGACTCGATGCACTGAAGGATTGATCTGCCGAAGTACCAGGATGTTCCGAACGCAACCACAAACACCAGGCAAAGCGCACCGGCAACCCCCCACATCCGCATCCAAAGGTCGCTCACCGTGGACTGGAGCTGCGCGGAAAGTTGGCTATGGCTCACCTTGTGCAGACCGTCAATCGCACTCAGGAAGGCTGTATATCTGTCCCGAACCGGCTGCAGATCAAGCGTCGTACCGTCAGCGCCCTGCCCGACCTTGGATGCGACTTTTGCAAGCGCTCCCTGGAATTTGCCGTTTGCCTGGCGGTAGGCTTGCGCCGCCTTGCTGAAGGCAGTTTCCTTGCCTTCTTCAACCGCACCGGGGCCTGTCTTGGAAATGGCACTGATCTGATCCGCGAGCACCTTGAATTGACCGGCCCCGACCAGAACGGACATGGAGTCCAGATGGCTGAGTTCGGTTTTTTTCGCAACATTCTCGCTGTTGCGTACAACTGCAGCCGTGCGCACAACCAGATCGGACAATTGTCCTGACACGAGTTCGGCCAGCAAGTTCGTGGTCTGAACCGTGTTTGCGGCAAGATCCGCTTCGTCACCGACGCAGTCTATGACTTTGTGCGCATTGGAAAGTGCTTTTGCAGCTGAACCTGCCACCTTTTCAGGCGCACATGCCGGATAGCTGGCAAGAACATCGCTCGGGAGTTCTGTGGCTCCTTGCCTGATCCCGGCCTGCCAGACCGTCTCAAGGGCCGGCAAACTGGCCAGCTTTACCTTGTCCCGTTCAAGGTCCGAATAGGCGGAAAGTATGATCCAGGCTGCACAAAAGACGATTGGCACTGTCAAAACGATTACCAGCACAAAAAGTCTTTTTCTGATTGTCATCGGAAGTCTCGCGAATCATCTGGAACTAGATGACAAGAAAATTAGCTCGAAATTACCAATGAATTCGAAACAGGCTCAATTTTTCCATTTTGGACTTGCTGGCCGCGGAGCCGATCAGGCGGCCATTAAAAAGCAAGAACCCGGCGGTCAGAATACCGCCGGGTCCTCAGGTCGGTCTTGGGAGACCTTAAGGCTCAATCAGTTGAGTCGGCTCGCCGGACCCAGGTCGATCAGCTGTGTTTCACCCGGTGCATCATCGACGCCGTCATTGTCCGTCACCAGAATGAGGCGGCCATCGGCCGTAATCGTCAGGCCTTCGGGCTTGTCCAAAATCCACCCCTTGCTTGACGACATTGCCGGAAGTAGGTCAACCGCGAACTGCTTCTTCAGGACCGGCAATTCTTCTCCATGTTTGGCAGGCGTAACACCTTCAAGAGACACCGTTGTGATCTGCTTGATGGCGGCATCCTCCCCGCCCTTGTTGTCACGTTCCAGAATGGCGAATTTGCCGTCCTCCAGGGAGACAATCTCTGACAGGCCGACCCAGCCGCCTGCAGCGCTTCTTGGCGCGTCCAGCGGATAGTGGACAAACCCCCAGGACTTGTCAGAAGGATTGTAGATCGCAATCTTGGAATGTCCTTCCGGGTCGTCGTTCCACTCCCGCTGAACGGCAACTGCGACAAGCGTTTGACCGTCCATCTCGAACTCGGCAACGCCTTCAAAAGAAAAGCGCTTGGCCTGCTCGACCAGCGACTGCGGCAACGTGATCTCTTCTTCAACAGCACCGTTGGCACTGACTTTCAACAAAAGGTGCTGGCGGTCTTTTTCAGGATGCCCCTCAGAGGCAAGCCAAAACCCGCCGTCTTTCGAAACCGAAATACCTTCCAGATCAAGCCGCGACTGAACGAAGCCCGTCACCGTAACGTAGGAGACAATCTGTGCCGGTTGGGTTGCGATATCCAGCGTGTAGATGCGGGCATCGTCATAAAAGCTGTCGCTAACCGCGTAAAGCGTGTTGGCATCCTGCGGATCAGCCGCCAGAGCAGAGAGTGCGCCCCAGCCGATCGGAGCTCCTTTTTCAGGATCTCTGGCGGAAACGATGGATGGGTAGGATGGCGCATCTGCGCCAAACTGATAGAGCGAGATGTGCGACCGCACACCGTCTTCATCAACTTCGTTGGCAACCGCAAATAAATCACGGTTCGGGATTGCCAGAAGACCTTCCGGACCAACATGCGTCGGCAGCAGCTGGACGAACTCAGGCTCCCCGCCGGTATCTTTATATACGGCGACAAAATTGCCGCGTTCGGAGTTTACGAAAATCAGGGTTTCACCGCCGAAGACACCGACTGCAACACCTTCCGGCTCAGTGCCCTTCTTGTGGGCACGTTTCGCCGGATAATGGCCATGTGCCATGCCCAGATGTTCCATCTGATTGCCGCTGTCGAACAGGACTTCTCCCTTGGTGTTCCAAATGGTGAAGCCGCGGGAACCGCCTTCGTAATCGCCCTCATTGGCAGTAACGAAACGCTCTGTGTCAATCCAGGCGACCGCGTCCGGTTCGCGGGCGACATTTTCATTATTACCGGAAGCATCGCTCATGAGGGCTTTTGCAACGGGAATGTTTTCTGCCGAAGCAGCACCGGCAGAAAAGTGCGCAAGAACCTTGCCGGATGCCAGATCGACCACCGCCAGATGATTGTTTTCCTGCAACGTGACGACGGCCTGATTGTCTGCATTAATCGACACGAATTCCGGCTCCGGGTCTGTCGGAGCAACTTCAGCAAGGCCCGTCAGGTCCACGATCCGAACCGCATCGCAGTTCGTTGGCGCACCGGTTTCGTCAAGGTCGAAGATTGCCAGATGACCCGCAGGCATTTGAGGGATGACACCATCATTCAGGTCTTCGTCGCGTTCGTTTTCGATCGCAACCGCAACGAACTTTCCATCCGGTGAAATTGCAACGCTGTCCGGTTGGCCCTTGGCATCGCATTTTGCGGTAATGCCCATGCCGTCGAGCGCGATCACGGCAAGATGCCCTGACGCATTGATGAAATCTTCACTTGTGTTCACACCTGCATAGGCAGTGCCGTCACCCATGGCGACGGACGTTGGCTCACCCTCCAGTGCAACCCTCGCCATCCGTTGAATATTGAGCGGATTGGCTGCATTGATGAAAACAATCGCCTCACCCGGGCTGTCTGTAAACGCAAGTGTACGGCCGTCTTTGGATGCGTAGATGATTTCAGCAACGGTCTCCGTTGCCTTGTCTGCACCCTCCGGCAAAGTCTTGTAGACCGGGTAGGAATTAATCCGTTCGAAATAGTCGGCCTGAGCGGAGGAAACGGCTCCGATACCGAACAGCACAGCGAGACTGACGCCTTTCAAAAAACGTCCGCGAAGGTTCGCCATTGCACGAGCTCCCATAGAAATATTTGGGTTGAAGGTGCGCGAAAGCTAGTTGCCATCCTTGCAAGATCGGTGACAGTTGCATGAAGGTTTTGTGACATCCGGGCAAAGCCGGAAACGCGATTGCAAGCATGTCTTGCGCAGAAAGAGCTGGACAATCAGACGCAATTCAACCACCCTCGCGGCTTCCCACTTTTCGGCGCTTCAGGCGCAAACATTCGGACAATTAAATGCAAATCGGATTTGCGCGCTCGGCCGTGGTGCTGGGCTTATTGGCTGCGGTCGGTCCTTTTGCGATTGACCTTTACCTTCCGGCAATGCCTGAAATCGTGCAGAGCCTGAACACAGATGATGCTGCGGCCCATATGACCTTCACGGTCTATTTCATCGCATTTGGAGTAGCACAGCTTTTTTATGGTCCCCTTGCAGACCGCTTCGGCCGCAAACCGCCTGTGTTTCTCGGGCTTGTGATCTTCATCATCGGTTCAATTCTCTGCGCGATGGCAAGTGATGTTTCCATGCTCACGCTTGGCCGGTTTGTCCAGGCTCTTGGAGCTGCTGCACCGATGGTGATCGTTCGCGCGGTTGTCCGTGACCTTCACACAGGCACGGAAGCAACGAAACTGATGGCACTCGTCATGCTGGTCATCAGCATTTCGCCCATGCTTGCGCCTCTCACGGGCAGCATGATCATACAGTTCGGCAGCTGGCGCCTGATATTCTACGCCCTTGCCCTGATCTCCTTGGCAGCGATGGTGCAGATGGCCTTTCTGTTGCCGGAAACCCTGCCTGATAACCGACGCGCGCGGATCGACCCCGTAGCCATGATCCGAAGTACGGTCTACCTGCTTCGCGACGGCAAGTTCATGGGCCTCACCCTCATCGGCGGCTTCTCGCTCGCCAGCTTTTTTGTGTTCATCGCATCGGCACCGCTTGTCTACATGACGCAGTACGGTCTGACACCGACAACTTTCAGTCTGGTGTTTGCAGTCAATGCCATCGGGTTTTTTGCCTCTTCACAGTTCGCCGCTTCGCTTGGGCAACGCTTCGGCATGGGCCGGGTAGCGCTGGTCGCCGTCTTCGGTTTCGCCGCTGCGACGTCCTTGCTTTTCGTTCTTGTCTGGGCCGGGTTTGATGATCTCTGGGTGCTGATGGCGCTCTTGTTCATCGGCAATTCCTGCCTCGGTCAAGTGATCGCCCCGACAATGGTCATGGCTCTTGAAGACCATGGCGAGCATGCGGGCATGGCATCAAGCCTCGGGGGGACGTTTCAAATGGTTGCCGGTGGTATCATGATCCTGATCTGCAGCCCGTTCTTTGACCGGACGGCGCTGCCGCTCGTGGGCGCTGTTGCAGCCTGTGCCCTGACCGCGCTTGTTATTGCGCTGCTGACACTGCGAAGCGAGCCTGCGGGCAAAGAGGCTGGCACCTGAAGCAGCCCGCAGGGTTAGTCTATGGTACCATCCTCCGGCAAGCCGGGTGTCAACCGTCCGACTTGCCGATCTCTTCGAGTTTCTTCTGCAAGGACATTTTGTCTAACGAAGACATCGGCAGATTGATAAAGATCGAAATCCTGTTGTTCAGCATGCGGAACGTGTCGCTGAAGGCCAATTGCCGCTCGCTTTCGTTGCCCCTCATTGCGGCCGGGTCGGGCACTCCCCAGTGAGCGGACATCGGCTGACCGGGCCAAACCGGACATATTTCCTTCGCAGCGTTGTCACACACGGTGAAAACGAAATCCATCTCAGGCGCACCGGGTTCGGCAAATTCGCTCCAGTCCTTCGACCTGAAATCCTCTGTTTTGAAGTTGAGCTTCTTCAAGAGTTCCAGAGCTTCGGCCCGGACAATGCCTGCGGGCTGGGAACCTGCCGAAAAAGCTTTGAATTTTCCCCGGCCGTCCCGGTTCAAGATTGCCTCGGCCAGAATCGACCGCGCCGAATTGCCGGTACAAAGAAACAAAACATTATAGACACCGTCCGGCATGGGTTCCTCCTAGAGCAATATTCAAGATTTTCTACAGGTGATCGATTCAATAACCTGCGAACAAAGTTCAGGATGACCGCCGCAGCAATCCGACATCAGGAACGTCAGGAGAGCACTGGTGCCTCCTAGGTCCGCAAAATAGCGAACCGTGCGCCCCTCACGCGTGTTGCGCACCAATCCGGCTTGCAGCAGGACAGACAGATTTGCCGACATCGTGTTCTGGCGGACACCAAGTGTTTCACCAATGTCACCGGCGCTCATGCCTTCCGGTCCGGCGGCAATCAAAAGCCGGAAGACATCAAGCCTCGTTTTCTGGCTGAGCGCACCAAAGGCGCTCACAGCTCCATTTATATCCATAATTCATGATATCTTGATTTATCGAAGCTTTGCAAGTGCAACCTGACATTCATCGCTGCTTCGAGGCATCAGGCGTAACCAATCCCGCGCGTCCATCGAATTCCTTGTTGACTCACCAGGAATTCCGGGCAAAAACACCGCCGTCTCAAGTTTTGACGATTGCGAGCACCAATGACCCGGCTGAAAGCCGACATTCTGGATACGATGTCTCAGGCCCTTGCCAGCGTGACCTTCATGCGCGGCGAGACAGTGACGCATGCCGCAACCGCACTTAAACGCACAACAAAGACAACCAAGACCACCGCTTAACGGTGCCGCTCGTCCCGCCTCCCCGGGGATGGGAGGCGCCGGGAGCCGGCGACGCCCATCTGGAAGGGACGAGCCGGTAAAGCGGGGAGACGGACAAGGACAAGTCGAAATGGGTTTCAAGATCGCAATTGCAGGCGCTACCGGCAATGTTGGCCGCGAACTGCTGGACATTCTGGACGAACGTGGGTTTCCCGCAGATGACGTCGTGGCGCTTGCCTCACGCCGCTCCCAAGGTACGGAAGTGTCTTTCGGCGACAGAACGCTGAAAGTTCAGGCCATGGAAAACTACGACTTCTCCGATACCGACATCTGCCTGATGTCTGCGGGCGGAAGTGTTTCCAGGGAATGGGCACCCAGGATTGCGGCCAAGGGCTGTGTGGTCATAGACAACTCCTCAGCCTGGCGCTACGACGCGGATGTTCCGCTGATCGTTCCTGAAGTAAACGCCGATGCCGTTGCCGGCTTCACCAAGAAGAACATCATCGCAAACCCCAACTGCTCTACCGCGCAATTGGTCGTGGCGCTGAAGCCGCTACATGATCATGCAAAGATCAAGCGCATCGTGGTGTCGACCTACCAGGCCGTTTCCGGCACTGGCAAGGAAGCGATGGAAGAGCTGTTCAACCAGACCCGCGCCGTGTTCGTGAACGATCCGATCGAGCCGAACAAGTATCCGAAGCGGATCGCCTTCAACGTCATTCCCCATTGTGACGTCTTCATGGAAGACGGCTACACCAAGGAAGAATGGAAGGTCTTGGCGGAGACCAAAAAGATGCTGGATCCGACCATCAAGGTCACCTGCACAGCCGTACGTGTTCCGGTCTTCATCGGTCATTCGGAAGCCGTCAACATTGAATTCGAAAACGAGATCACAGCTGAAGAAGCCCGCAACATCTTGCGCGAAGCTCCCGGTTGTCTCGTCATCGACAAGCATGAAGACGGTGGCTACATGACGCCTTATGAAGCCGCCGGCGAAGACGCGACATACATTTCCCGCATCCGGGAAGATGCGACCGTCGAAAATGGCCTGAACATTTGGGTTGTCTCCGACAACTTGCGTAAAGGTGCCGCGCTCAACACGATCCAGATCGCTGAGGTCCTGGTCAATCGCGGGCTGATTACACCCAAGAAGGCTGCTGCCTGATATTGTTTTGACGGGCGCCATTGAGCGCCCGTTTTCATTAAATTTCCCGACACAAAAGGGAGCATGGTGCAGCAATGCCCTCGCCGTATGACGGGTCTTTCCCGCAGTTTCAGTCTGCGCATCCAAACGCCGCTTTTTCGGACTGGCTGGTTGCCCGGGCAGAGCCATTTTGGACTGCTGCCAGCGAGCATCCATTCACCCGGGCGATTGGTGACGGCTCAATGCCGGATGAGGCCTACACGCGCTACCTGATTGAGGACTATACCTTCGTCACGGATCTGGCCTCGACGCTCGGCTATCTGGTTGCCAAGGCACCACGCATGCAGTCCAAGAGCCGGCTTTCTGCGTTTCTGGCTTTGCTGACCTCAGAAGAAAACGACTATTTCCTCAGATCCTTCAAAGCACTCGGCGTACCCGCCTCAACTTATGAAACTGCGGCACAAGGGGCAACAACCCGGGCGTTCGCCGACCTGCTTGTTTCTTCAGCGGGCGAGGGATCGTATGCGGACGGGCTTGTCTGCCTTTTATGCGCAGAATGGTGCTATCTCACCTGGGGCCTGCGCGAAGCGCAAAAGCCCAGACCTCAGGCATTTTATCTCGCGGAATGGATCGACCTCCACGCCGTACCGGGTTTTGAAGCGTTCGTGAACTGGATCATCGATGAAATGAACGGGATTGGTCCAACGCTTTCAGCAAACGAACAGGATCGGGTCGCACACTTGTTCCGGCACATGAGCGCACTTGAATTCGCATTCTTCGAGGCGGCCTGGACAGGCAAGACACCGGACCTTCCGGAAGAATTCCGGCAGATCTGAGCAGTGTATATTTACGAAGCCGCCGCGTTAGGTGCCGCTGCGCTCTGGGCGCTTACCGGCCTTCTGTCGGCAGCCCCGGCTCAGCATCTCGGCGCCATCGCCTTCAACACAACACGCATGCTGCTCGTCACCATCATGTTGTGTCTTTGGGTGGCCCTGACCAATGGCTGGGGTTCCATTGGCAACGACCATCTATTGCCGCTCATCCTGTCCGGATTTGTCGGGATCTTCATGGGTGATACCGCCCTCTTCCTGACGCTCAATCGGATGGGGCCACGGCGGACTGCCATGCTGTTTTCCCTGAACGCTCCCATGTCGGCCATTCTCGGCTGGTTGCTTCTGAACGAAGACCTCACCTTTCTTCAGATATCCGGGATCGGGTTGATTTTTCTGGGGGTCCTTCTGGCCATCCGCTTCGGCAAGAGGAAATCACAACTGCACAAATGGGAAAGCATCAAGGGGCCACTCTGGATTGGGGTCCTTCTCGGCCTGGCCGCTGCTCTTTCTCAATCAATCGGATCATTGATCGCTCGCCCGATCATGGAGGCAGGGGTAGATCCGGTGGCGGCGTCCAGCCTACGGGTCGGGACGGCCGCGCTTGGCCTGGTTCTGTTATCCAGGCTGCCCTATTCCTGGGTAAAGCCTGCCGGAAAGTTCACGCTTCCTGTGGTCGGTGTGGTCGCTCTCTCCGGTTTCCTCGGCATGGGTGTCGGCATGACGCTCATTCTGTTTGCGCTCTCTGGAGGAGACGTCGGCATCATTGCAACCCTGTCAGCGACAACCCCGGCACTTCTTTTGCCGATGATGTGGTGGCGCACCAAGGAAGCTCCCGCGCTTGGGGCCTGGGCTGGAGCCGGGCTGGTGATTGCCGGGAGTGCGTTGCTGTTTGCAAGTTGAGACCGCGACCAACGAAGTGTTTCTCAAGTCCCGGCAGCGACCGGCCCGGTTGATTCCCGTTCGACAACATCGCCTGCGATTGCCATGTCTTTCAACGAGGCCTTTGACTCAAAAATCTGTTCAATTGCCGAAACGGCAAGCGCTTCAATCGGCTGACGAAGGGTCGTCAGTCTCGGAACCACCAACGAAGCCAAAGTGATATCGTCGAACCCGGCCACTGACAGATCTGCCGGAACGTCAAGCTTCAGATCCCGTGCGCAGCGAAGAACACCTATGGCCTGCTGATCGCTGGCTGCAGCAATGGCTGTCGGCCGTTCGTTGACCGACGTCTGGCTGAGGATCTCACGGCCAAGCTCTTCGCCTGAATCGTAGTCGAACTGCCCCTCGAAAACCGTCAGCTCTATGGGATCCCCAGGTCTGGAAAGAGCTTTGATACGGCTGACGAAACCCGCGCGCCGGCTCCGGGCAACATCCATGCTCAAAGGACCTGCGATATAGGCGATCCTTCTGTGGCCAAGTGCATGAAGATGGTCCGCGATTTTTTGAGAACCGTCGAAGTGATCCGTGGCTATCAGTGGAAATTCCCCGAAACGTCGGTCCAGTGAAACAATCGGCACATCGGTCGCATCAAGACTGCGCCCATCCGCTGTTGCAACAACAATGACACCGCAAACGGCTCTGTCGAGGAGTGCAGCAATCTGCGTCTTCTCCGTATCGGCATCGTCATGCGAGTTGGCAACCATCACGGAGTGGCTGCGTTTGGCCGCCTCCATTTCGATATTCTTGGCGAGTTGGGCAAAAAACGGATTGGTGATGTCAGGCACGACAAGACCAATGACATCGATACTGTTGGTGCGCAGTGCGCGTGCGGCGAGATTGGGCTTGTAGTCAAGCTCCTTCATCGCAGCCTGCACCTTCAGCTTGAGCGGGTGCTTAACAGTCTCGTTCTTGGCCAATACACGCGAAACAGTACCAACGGACACCCCGGCCTTCCTGGCGACGTCTTTGATCGTTGGCATTTCCCGCAGCACTCCTTAACCCCTTCTTTCCTTGAAGCATTCCTGAGCCTGCCAATCAAGCGCCGCCTTAAATTCAGGCGAAGACCGGATCGCGGAAGTTCTCCAGCTCCAAGCGGGTCGGAAGTGAAAGCGAGGCTCCCTTGCGTGTCGTCGCGATCGCGGCCGCACGCAGTGCGAAGGCGATAGCATCGCTCATGGACGCCCCCTCCGCCAGGCAGGTTGCAAGCGCACCGTTAAAACAGTCGCCGGCGGCAACCGTATCAATGGTTTTCACCTTGAACGCGGGCAGCGATCCCTGAGTTCCGTCGAATGACCAGGAAACTCCGAGATCGCCCATTGTCACGATGGCACCGCGCAACCCCATTTTCCCAAGCGACAAAGCGGCCCTTTCGCCGTCCTCCAGCGTTTTCGGCTGTGCGCCCAGCAACAGTCCGGCTTCGTGCGCATTCGGTGTGAGAACGTCGAAAGAGGTGAATATCTCCTGCTTCCACGCAGGGTCCGGCGCGGGAGCCGGATCCATGATCACAAGAGATCCAGCTGCGCGCGCGATACGCGCAGCTTCCAAAGACGCCGGCAATCCGATTTCGTTTTGCAGCAGAAGCACACCACTTTTTCGGATGACTTCTGCATGAAGCGCCACTTGCGCCGCCGAAACAGATCGATTTGCACCGCCGGACAGACGGATCATGTTGTTACCGTCCGGCCCGACATCGATAAACGCAAGACCGGTCGAAACATTTGGGATTTCACTCAGGCGAGAGCGAACACCGGATCGAGAAAGCTGCGATTTGGCATCCTGGCCAAAGCCGTCGCCGCCAATCGCCCCCACAAGAGCGACGTCGGCACCGAGCCGTGCCGAAGCTACGGCCTGATTGGCACCCTTTCCACCAAGAGAAGACGTGGTTTCACGAACCGCAACGGTTTCACCAACGTCCGGCCAACGATCAAGATAGCTGACCAGATCGATATTCACGCTGCCGACAACTGCTACAGGTTTCAAAACGGGACCCCGCTCGTCAGGAGTATGTTGGCGTAAGGTGTAAATTCACCGGTGCGGATGATCGCCTGAACCTGACCCGACCTGCGCTTCAGCTCTGCATGAGACAAGCGCGAAATCGTGACATCCTGCCGGGTCTCCAAAGACCACTGATTGATTTCCTCTTGCATGAGGGCAGACATCTCAGCCGATGCTTCTTCCGCCCATATGGCACTTTCGATCACAAGTTCGGTGCGCAACGCCTTGAGGAGGTCCAGAAAACCCGGCACACCTTCACTGACAGCAAGGTCAATAACTCTGACGCCTTGAGGAACAGGAAGACCCGCGTCTGCGACAATGATTTCGTCCATGTGACCAAGCGAGGCGACCAGTTCGCTCAGATGTCGATTCAATAAGGCTGTCCGTTTCATTTCGAGGTGTACTTTGCACGGTAGTAATCGAGAACGACGGCAACGATGATGACAACGCCCGTAATCATCTGGCGCATGAAATCTGACAGTCCGATCAAGATAAGCCCGTTTGCAAGAACCCCGATGATGAAGGCCCCCAGCAATGTACCGATGACCGATCCCCGCCCTCCGCTGAGGCTTGTGCCTCCGATAATGACGGCGGCGATTGCGTTGAGCTCAAAACCGATACCGGCAATCGGACTGGAAATATTCAAGCGGGCCATATAGACGATCGCGGCAATTCCGGCGGTAAAACCGCAGATGGTAAAGGCCGCAACCTTGTACCAATAGACCGAGTGCCCGGCGAGGCGAACGGCTTCTTCATTGTTGCCGATGCCATAAAGAAGTCGTCCGAACACTGTGAAGTTCAGCACGAACCAGGCAACAAGAACCAGGAAAAGCGCAACCAGAAACACCACGGGAACGCCATAGATCATGGCGGAGCCGAATTCCTCGAAAGCATAGGGAAACGAATAGATGGTCTGAGCGTCAGAGACCTGCAGCGCCGCTCCACGGGCAATGTTGAGCATTCCCAAGGTAATAATGAAGGACGGCAAGGCCCAATAGGCGCTGATGACACCATTGATCATTCCGCAGGCGACACCGGTTAACGTTGCTGCGACGATTGCCAGCGCGATTGCCTCTGCAGGACCAAAGCCCGGCAACGTAATCGCCTTGCCGGCAACAACTGCTGCAAACGCCATCACCGACCCAACGGAAAGATCAATCCCCCCTATGAGAATGACAAAGGTCATACCGACGGCGAGCACCAGGTTGATTGTAATCTGGGTCAGAATATTGGTGATGTTGTTCGGTGTCAGGAAGTGTTCTGTGAACACCGAGAAGAAGAGAATAAGCGCCAGCAGCGCGAGGCCGATGCCCGCATTTTGCAGAACGTTGCGCACGGAAAATCTTGTGGGTTTTGGCATGGTTTCTGAAAGGGTCTGCGTTGTCATTGCTTCTGTCCTCCGGCCTGCCGGGCCTGGCCATAAGCCAGCTTCAGGATGTTTTCTTCCGAGAATTCGGGACGCGTGAGCTCTCCCTGGATTTCATGTTCGGCAAGAACAAGTATCCGGTCAGCAAGCGTCATCAGCTCTGGCATCTCGGAGGACACCACAAGCAAAGCGACGCCTTCTCGTGCCAACTCTTTCAAGATTGCGTAGATCTCGGCTTTGGCACCGACGTCAACGCCGCGGGTCGGCTCGTCCAGCAACAGCACTTTCGGATTGCGCGCGAGCCACTTGGCGAGAACGACCTTTTGCTGATTGCCGCCTGAAAGACTGGACACCGCATCGGATATTCTGCCGTATTTGAGTTTCAACCTCGCGCCGCCATCGCGTGAGCGCCGGTTCTCTTCTGAAAATTGCAACAATCCGGATCTGGAGACGGCACCCATATTGGCGAGCGATATGTTCGCGGCAATTGGCATATCAAGGATCAGGCCCTCATCCTTGCGATCCTCGGTGACGAAGCCGATACCAGCAGCAATCGCGTCGCGCGGGCCGTTGAAACGCACTTCATTGCCGGCCTGAAGAATGCGGCCGGAACGGATTGGATCAACGCCGAAGATACCTCTGAGAATCTCGGTCCGACCGGCACCGACAAGCCCTGCGATGCCGACTATCTCACCGTAACTGAGATCGAACGAGACACCTTTTTCCTTCGGGTTTGCTTGCGTGCAAAATTCATCAAGTCTGAGAGCAAGCTCGCCTGGCACGCGATCCGGATCTGCTTCGTTCGTGGTTGCAGCCAGCTGCCGGCCGACCATTTTCTGAACCACGCCATCGGGCGTGGTGTCCGAAATGCGATCCGTCCCGATGGAGACGCCGTTTCTGAAAACCGTGACGCGGTCACAAATCGCAAACACTTCATCAAGGTGATGCGATACGAAAACGACCGTAACGCCCTCAGCCTTGATCGACGCGATGATATCGAACAGACGTTTGGTTTCCCGTTCGGTCAGCGTTGCGGTCGGCTCATCGAGAATCAGGATCTGGCTTTTGCATTGCAGCGCCCGTGAAATTTCAACGAGCTGCCGGTGAGCGATGCCAAGAGAACTGACCGGTGCCTTGACATCAACATCCGTGAGCCCGATGGCGTCAAGCGCCAGCCTTGCCCTCCGGTTCATTTCCTGCTTGTCCAGAAGGCCAAAACGGGTCGTTGGCATCCGTTCGACGGAGATATTTTCAGCAATGCTCAAATGGTCCAGCAGATTGAACTCCTGGTGAACCACCTGAACTCCAAGCTCCTTCGCAACGTGCGGGTTAGCAGGTCGGTAATCCTCTCCTGCGAGGGATATGCTGCCGGAATCGTAAGGGAAGACACCGGACAGAATTTTGATGAGTGTGGATTTGCCGGCTCCGTTCTCGCCAACCAGGGCATGCACTTCACCCTTCAGGAGCGAGAAACTGACCCCATCAAGCGCCTTGACCCCACCAAAGTGTTTCTTCAATCCATCTACGGACAGAAAAGCAGGGATCTCGGCCGGATCGGGCACGGCTGCAAGCGATGCGGCTGCCATAATGTGTCCAGTCAACTTGCTTTGGAAAAAGAGCCGCCCCCGCCCTAAGGCTGACCAAGCGGGGGCGCATGGAGATCGCTTAGTTCGCGGTCACCAATTCGATCGGGGTCTTCACCCAGCCTTCAAGCTGAGGTCCGCCCTTGACCACTTCGAGAGCGAGGTCGATGGAATTCGCCGCCATGTCCGTGCCGAACTGGTCGACGGTTGCAAGCATGCGTCCATCGGAGATCATCGGCCCGACGGCGGGAATGTTGTCGAAACCGACCACGACGATGTCGTCGCGCCCCGCGCTTTCCAATGCCTTGACCACACCAATGGCCATGGAATCGTTCGCTGCCATTACACCTTGAATATCCGGATGTGCCGTCAGCATGTTGGAAAACACGGAATTTGCTTCCTCTGTCTCCCAATGAGCGGTGCGGCTGTCGAGAAGATCAAGTTCGAACTCAGCCACGGAGGCTTCAAATCCGAGGCGTCTTTCGTTCGCGTTGTCCGCACCGGGATTTCCTTCGATGATGACAACCTTGCCGCCGGCGCCCAGTTTTTTGCCCAGCGCGTCGCCAGCCAGTTTTGCTCCACCGCGGTTGTCCGGCCCGACAAAGGCCAGTTCAACATTTTGCTGTTTTTTGGCCTCTGTATCCAGGGCCACGTCGAAGTTGACGACAACAATGCCGGCTTCCATCGCCTTCTTCAAAGGGCGAACCATTGCGCGGGAATCTGCAGGTGCCACCACGATCGCATCAACACCTTGGGTGATGAAGTTTTCGACCGCATTGATCTGCGATTCAAAATCTGTCTCATTCTGCATTCCAACGGCCAGCAATTTGTAGTCGCCGCGCTTTTCCTCATGAGCCTGAGCACCGGCCATCATGTTTTGAAAAAACTCGTTGGCGAGAGACTTCATGATGAGGCCTACAACCGGCTTGTCATCGGCTTGAGCGGTTCCAGCAAGCAAAGCGAGACCGGTCGCTGCCGCGGCAGCGATTTTCAATAACTTCATGATTTTCCTCCCAAAAAAGGTAACGCCTTTTCACCTCGGGCTGCTGAGGCGAATTGGCTGATTAAGCAAAACACGGGTCTTGGGATACGTCAATATGAAACGTTTCATTTTTTTGAATGCATTCATTTTAAACGAGAATTCGCGTCCCCTTCTGCTCGGAATCGTTCATTTCGGGATCTGGATCTGCTTAAGAAGCGAAAAATCTTTGGGTTTGACATACACGAAATGAGCAGGTGCCTGACATTGAATTTCGGCATAACGCGGTTGCCTCATTTCAGACGAACCGCCTTTGCGTGATTGTAGCAAACGAAGGAAATGGTCACCGCCCACATTGAGCGGCGGCAGCCATTCGACAGGAAAACCTTTCGTCAAAGGCACAACTCAATTTGCTGCACCGCAACCAAAAAAATTGAATAAATGAAGTATAAGAACACCCATATTAGGTAATTTTGACAAGTATACAGATAACGGAAAGGTTCCATCTTGGGCAGATCAATAATAAATCGGCACTCTCAGAAGCTTTAACTCCACTAATTGTTTTTTTACGAAAACAGAATACAAAAAATGTCCGGTATTTCTCGCGGAACAAGTAGTTTTTCATGAAACGAGTTTTTATTGCAGCTGAGAACCCAAGGTCTGTTCCGCAGCAATTATTGCAGATCACCGCCGTTTATCCGGCCGAGTTGGTGTCTTACGACAATCTTCAGTCCCTTTCCTTCGAAAGCCCTGCGTTGCTCGTCGTCGATCTCGGAAACATGACGCGCAACAGTCTCAGTCGGCTCAAAAGTCTCAGTAACACTCCAATTTTGGAAAAGCTTTGTGTTCTCGACACCAAGAGCCGCCATCAGGTGTTTCAGGCGCGGGAACTCGGCATTTACAACCTGGTGCACAAGGACGATTTCTCCTCATTGCTGGTCAAACTTCGCGAATTGCTCGGCAATTACGCGAAACCGAATTTGGGAACGGAGTGTTCCGGCCAGATTGGAAGTGCAGTCAATACCGCCTGCTCTGCGCTCGATCAGATGTCACAGGCGATCCTGAATGATGCGCCTCTTCCTGTCCCCAAACTTGCAAGAAGTGCGGTGGATATTACCAACACGATATGCACTGAAGGGCTCGACAATTGGCTTTCCGCCGTTCAGCAGCACCACAGTCACACCTATTGCCACACCATGATGGTGACGGGACATGCAGTCAGTTTCGCAAAAGCTCTCGGCCTGCCCGAACAGAAGCAATACATGCTGGGTCTTGGCGGACTTGTCCACGATCTCGGCAAAGTCAGGATACCCTTGTCGATCCTCGACAAACCGGCAAAACTAAACGCCGAGGAACGCGATCTGGTCAACAAACACCCACGTTTCAGCCAGGAAATTCTATGTGGACGCAAGGAAGTTCCAAAGGATGTGGTCGACATGGCCGTCTGGCATCACGAAATGCTCGACGGCTCAGGATACCCTGACGGCCTCAGCGGAGAGAGCATTCCGGATTCGGTTCGCATGGTCACGATCGTCGACATCTATTCCGCGTTGACCGAAAAACGCGCCTACAAGGACAGCTACAGTCCACGGCAGGCATTTTCCATCATGTCGGAAATGGGCAACAAACTCGACCAGCAGCTTCTTCGCACGTTCCGAAAGTCGATTCTCAGTACAGATCTCGGTGCCTTGCGGCGAACTGCCGCCTGTTAGCCGTATGGCCTTCAGAATTACGTATTCAATCTCTTTTGTTAATCGGAATATTCGCCAATCAGGTCTGGCATAAAGGGCAGATCGGTTACGCCAATATCTATTCCGGCTTGGAACAACAGGGTCGATAATTGGCCCCGGTGATGTGTCTGATGATTGAACATGTGTGTCACCAGCAGCCAGCGTGGACGCCGGCGTGTCTTGCGATCTGTCACACTCGTCCATTCAAGTGTACCGGAGAGCCAATCTTCTGACAGCTCAGCCGTGAAGATATTGATATCTTCGCAGATCTGAAGGTGAGCGGCCTTAAGTTCGGCGAAATCATCGAAGAGATCGACCCCCATTCCCTTGATATCATAAGGTCGGCCGGTAAATCGCCGCATCCAGACCCTGTCTGCAAACAGGAGATGGTTGAGCGTGGAATGCACGGACCGAAAAAACGCACCTTTGTCCGCCTTTCGCTCCGCATCACTCAGATTGCCTGCTGCCTCATAGGTCTTTTGCGTCATCCAGCCATTATAGGCGGCCAGGCGTCGAAATAGCTTCGGATCAATCTGCATGAAAGTCAGTGGCCTGCTGATTTCGCGACCACTTTGATCGGTGGATGCTCGACTTCTTTAAAGCGCTGACTGTCTTCGTTCATTACCCGAAGTTCACCGGAGCCGATATCGAACCAGGCACCGTGGAGCCGCAAGGTTCCGTCCTGAACAGCTTTTTCAATGAATGGAAACGTCATCAGGTTTTTCAGCGACTGGCGGATCCCGGCATATTCCATGGCCAATTGAGGATCGTCGGCCTGATCGAGAGGCATACACGCCATGGCGATGGCAGCAGGTTCCAGCAACTTGATCCAACGGCCAATAAACTGTCCTGTTTCCATAGGCGCATTGGCATGCTCGCGGAACGCTTTGACACCACCACACTGTCCGTGGCCCATAACGACGAGATGCTTGACCTTGAGGCTGCCGACCCCGAACTCGATTGCCGCACTGGTGCCGTGCTGGCCTTCTGTGTCCTCATAAGGTGGAACGAGATTGGCGACATTGCGCACAACAAACAGCTCACCGGGGCCCATGTTGAAGATGCCTTCAGGAGTCACACGGCTGTCGCAACAGGAAATAACCATCACTTCCGGTTTTTGACCGTAAAGCGCGAGCCTTTCGTGGGTTTCACGATTCCTCACAAACCCCTTGTTCAGATAGCGTTCGTAACCATCCAGCAGATGCTTGGGCAAGCTCAAATGCCGATCTCCCGATTTGCGCCGCCAAAGTGGCAGCTTGATCAAAAGACCCTTTTATCAGCTTCCTGAAACGAAAAAATCCGATGATATACGTATATTACCGTATAAATCAGAACCGCTCGGCTCGCAGCACCGAGCAATCTGTCACGGTAACAACACCGATGTGCCGTTCCACGACGCCGAAGGCTGCTTCCAAAAGCGCATCCAACCGATCCGGCCGGATGATGCAAATAATCTGGATCATGCCACCAGCGCGCGAAACCTGGCCCTCGCGGCTCCATCGCCCAGACCGTCCGCTGCCGCCCATAACCGGCAATATCGTATAGCCTGTTACACCAGCTCCATCCAGAGCGTCAGTCAGCCGCGTTTCCATCGGTGCTTCGATGGTGATCTCGACTCTTTTCGCGTCTTTCATTTCCATGGCGACATCCTCAAATGACCTGCGCAAGCGATAGGTATAGCGGAATACCGATCGTCAGATTGAACGGAAACGTAATGCCGAGCGACATGGTCAGGTAAATTGACGGATTGGCTTCGGGCAAGGCCACCCTCATTGCCGCCGGCACAGCAATATAGGACGCTGATGCACTCAGCGTCATAAGCAATACCGTGCCGCCAGTGGAGAGGCCGATCATGCTGGCAGCGACAAGCCCGGCAAACGAACCAATGATCGGCATAACAATCCCGAAAAGGATCAAACCAGGGCGCAGATAATGTGCACTTGACCTGAGGCCGCGGCCAGCGACCAGACCCATATCCAGAAGAAACAGGCACAGCACACCTTTGAAGGGAGCAACAATGAAGCTCTCGATTTCCGACAAGCCTTGCGGGCCCGACAGGAATCCGATCACGAAGGACCCAACCAGCAACACGATTGAACCGTTAAAAAGGATTTCCCTAAAAAGCCCCTTGGAATCCTGCGCCCGGCCTTCATTGGCCGCCTGTGTTGAGAACCTTGCAGCAAGCCACAGGGCCGACAGGATCGCGGGCGCTTCCATGACGGCAGCAACTGCAACCAGATAGCCTTCGCTGGCGATGCCCTGACTTTGCAGAACCGACGTGGCCGCGGCGAATGTCACGATCGAAATCGATCCGTAGTGCCCGGCGACTGCCGCTGCGTCCAACGCATCAAGCCGCGTCATCACGCGTAGCAAGCCAAATGCAGCAAACGGCAAGAGGAACGACAGGATCAATCCGACGATCAGCGACAAGACCAGCGTGGCGTCGACGCCATGATCGCTGACACTGACCCCGCCCTTGAAGCCGATCGCGAACAGCAGATAGATAGACAGGGTTTTTGCAGCTGCCTCCGGCACCGAAAGGTCGGAGCGGACAAGGGCCGCGGCCAGGCCAAGAGCAAAAAACAGGATGATGGGCGACAACAGGTTTTGTGCCGCCAAACTCAAAATCGTATCGACCAAGACCAACGCGCCCCTGCTGCGGCCAAACCTCAATACGAATCGAGGTTTGAACCAAATCTGCCCCACCTTTAACGCCGCAATTTGCGAGATACGTAGGATTACTTACCTGCGACATAGCCGCTCGGCCGTTGGGACGCAAGTGGTGGGCGCTTAAGCTAAGGGGTGATCAACTTCCTGATGGGTTGCGGCACTGGCTCAAGTCGCAACATTGACTTCGTGCGGTAACAGGTCCGTGTCGCCATGGTCTTCATAGGCATGGCGAATGTTTTCCGCCGGCAATCGGTCCACAGGTCCGCGAAGAGGGCTGACGGGGCCATGATCAACGCTTGGTTCCAGGGCACTTAAGGCAGCCGCACGATAGGCGGCAACGCCGTCAAGCGCATGGCTGTCAACAGGGTGAGACTCGACAAGAACCGCCGGGTCGTTCTCAGACCCTTGGGTTTGTGTTTCATGGCGCTCTGCGGTGTTACGCTTCTTTCTGCGGTCGTAGCCGGTGCCGTCACCGTCGCGGTCCGCTGGATACTCTGTCGCATTCGCCACGACCTGGGCCGAGTGCGGCCGCTCAATCGTCGCCATTCCGGCCTCCTGGCCATTCAGAGAGAGTTCGCCTTCTGGCAAACCCTTCCGAATATCTCAACAAAGAGTTAACAAAGCTTTACGCAAAGTTAACTCGTTGTTTCAGATAGGACAATAGCCGGCCAAACCTCAGGCCGGACCTGAATGATCCGTATGCGTTTCGAAGCGCCCGAATTGTCACGCCCTGCTTGGCCTAGGCGGCCTCATCCGCGCGCGTTCCGACAATTTTCACCACGTCGGCCATGATGTCGGTTAACTGGAAATCCTTTGGTGTGTAGACCGCTGCAACGCCCATGGCTTTCAGTTGTGCACCGTCTTCATCTGGAATGATGCCACCTACCACGACTGGAATGTCATCCGCACCCGCTGCACGCAACTTTTCCATCACATCACGCACCAGCGCCATGTGAGACCCGGACAGGATCGACAGACCAATAACGTGGACATCTTCCTCGACTGCCGCATTGACAATTTGTGCAGGTGTCAAACGGATACCCTCATAGACTACTTCCATACCGCAATCCCGTGCACGCACGGCGATTTGTTCTGCACCATTGGAATGGCCATCGAGACCCGGCTTGCCGACAAGGAATTTCAGCCGCCGCCCGAGCGTCTTCGAAACGACGTCCACATCACCTCGAACCGCAGCGAGATCACCGGCTTCATCGCGCACGGCCTGACCGACGCCGGTCGGAGCGCGGTATTCTCCAAAGACCTGGCGCAGCGTTCGGCCCCATTCGCCCGTGGTGACGCCGGCCTTGGCGGCTGCAATCGAGGGCTCCAAGATGTTGCGACCTTCCTGGGCTGCAGATTTCAGCTCTTCAAGGGCACTCTCGACAGCTGCATCGTCGCGCGCGCCACGCCAGACCTCAAGCTTCTCAATGGCCTCGTCTTCAACATGTTCAGGGACAGTCAGGATCGCACCGTCTTCACCTGTTGCCAGAGGCGACGGTTCACTATCCGTCCAACGATTGACACCGACAACCACTTGATCTCCGGCTTCAATCGCGGCCAATCTGGCGGAGTTGCTCTCCACGAGCTGGCGCTTCATGTAGCTTGAATCGACCGCCGCCACGGCACCGCCCATCGCATCGATCCGGGCGAGCTCTTCACGGGCCTCCGCTTTCAGCGCTTCAACCTTTTTCGTGATCTCCGTCGATCCGTCAAAAATGTCGGCATATTCCAGAAGGTCCGTCTCGTAGGCGACAATCTGCTGCATTCTCAGCGACCACTGCTGGTCGAACGGACGTGGAAGACCGAGCGCTTCGTTCCATGCCGGCAATTGAACCGCACGCGCGCGCGCGTTTTTGGACAGCACGACCGCGAGCATTTCCAGAAGAATGCGATAGACGTTGTTTTCCGGTTGCTGCTCGGTCAAGCCGAGAGAATTGACCTGAACGCCATAGCGGAAACGCCGGTAGCGCTCCTCCTCGACACCATAACGTTCACGGCAGATCTCATCCCAGAGCTCGGTGAATGCACGCATCTTGCACATCTCGGTGACGAAACGCATGCCTGCGTTGACGAAGAAGGAGATCCGGCCGACCGCTTTTGGAAAGTCTTCTTCGGGAATGGCACGGCTTGCCTTCATGGAGTCCAGAATGGCGACGGCCGTGGCAAGTGCAAAGGACAATTCCTGCACCGGCGTGGCACCTGCCTCCTGCAAGTGATAGGAGCACACATTCATCGGGTTCCACTTGGGCATGTTGGAATAAGTCCAGGCGATTACGTCCGTTGTCAGCCTGAGGGACGGTGCCGGCGGAAACACATACGTGCCGCGAGACAGGTATTCCTTGATGATGTCGTTCTGAGTTGTGCCTGACAGGAGTTTCCGGTCAGCTCCCTGTTCATCAGCGGCGGCAATGTAGAGCGACAGAAGCCAGGGCGCGGTAGCATTGATCGTCATGGACGTATTCATGCGATCCAGCGGAATCTCGTCAAAGAGCGTACGCATGTCGCCAAGATGGGCAACCGGCACGCCAACCTTGCCGACTTCACCGCGTGCCAGCTGATCATCAGGGTCATACCCTGTCTGCGTCGGCAAATCGAACGCAACAGACAAGCCGGTCTGCCCTTTAGCGAGATTGCTTCTATAGAGTTTGTTCGATTCAGCGGCTGTTGAATGACCCGCATAAGTCCGGAAAATCCAGGGCCGGTCCCGCTCCTGCCCCTTTTCACCTGTTGCGCTCATTCCGCTTTCTCCTCCGTGATTGACCGGCTCGCAAGACTACACATGAATTCCGTTCGCCTGATCAATCCTCAATTGGCCCAACACCCAGACCGTATAGCCACGATCAATGAGCGTTCTAAGGCATTCTCCAGCCTGTTTTTTTCGCAATCGGCAACACGGCTTTGGCTGACTTACGCCACCCCGCAATCCGTGGACCCGAAATTACGCGCTTGCGAAATTTTTCTCTCGCAATGCAAAATATGCTTGGCATCAAAACGCAAGTTAAGCAATAGTCGAATAGATGTACGCGTCATTTTGAACAATAGTTGCGCAAAATCGGGTTTCGATCCAAACGCGCTTTGTGCAATTGCGAAATTACACGGCGACCAAAAATACCCTGGGAGGGGAAGTATGACAGCAGCGTCTGAAGCCAATGACAACCTGACGCGGGGAGAAGCTCCCTTGAAAGATCTTTATGAAGTCGGTGAAATCCCGCCCCTCGGCCATGTTCCCAAGAACATGTATGCGTGGGCAATTCGCCGGGAGCGTCACGGCGCTCCGGAACAGGCAATGCAGCTCGAGGTCGTACCGACCTGGGAACTGGACAGCCATGAAGTGCTGGTTCTGGTGATGGCTGCCGGCGTCAACTACAATGGCATCTGGGCCGGTCTCGGAGAACCGATCAGTCCGTTTGACGGTCACGGAGCCCCCTATCACATCGCAGGCTCCGACGCGTCAGGCATTGTCTGGGCTGTCGGGGACAAGGTAAAGCGCTGGAAGGTCGGTGACGAAGTCGTCATTCACTGCAACCAGGACGACGGCGACGACGAGGAGTGCAACGGTGGCGATCCGATGTATTCCAACTCGCAGCGCATCTGGGGCTACGAAACGCCGGACGGTTCATTTGCTCAATTCACCCGCGCGCAAGCCCAACAGCTGATGCCGCGCCCAAAGCACCTGACCTGGGAAGAAAGCGCCTGCTACACGCTGACCCTGGCAACGGCCTACCGGATGCTGTTCGGTCACCACCCGCATGAGCTGAAACCTGGCCAGAACGTGTTGGTCTGGGGTGCTTCCGGCGGTCTCGGCTCCTACGCGATACAGCTGATAACCGCAGCGGGCGGCAACGCCATCGGCGTCATATCGGACGAAGACAAACGCCAGTTCGTCATGGAACTCGGTGCCAAGGGTGTCATCAACCGCAAGGACTTCAAGTGTTGGGGACAGCTCCCGGCGGTCGGCTCCCCTGAATATGCGGAATGGTTCAAGGAAGCGCGGAATTTCGGCAAGGCCATCTGGGAGTTCACTGGAAAAGGCAACAACGTCGACATCGTCTTCGAACATCCTGGCGAAGCGACGTTCCCGATCTCAACATTCGTCTGCAAGAAGGGCGGTATGGTTGTGATTTGTGCGGGCACGTCCGGCTTCAACTGTACCTTTGATGTTCGCTATATGTGGATGCATCAAAAACGACTGCAAGGGTCTCACTTTGCCCATCTGAAGCAGGCGTCTGCCGCGAACAAGCTGATGATCGAGCGTCGCATCGACCCTTACATGTCAGAAGTTTTCCCCTGGGACCAAATCCCCAAAGCCCACACCAAGATGTGGAAGAACGAGCACGCGCCCGGAAACATGTCTGTAT
Organism: uncultured Roseibium sp.; assembly: GCF_947499295.1. Taxonomy (GTDB): domain Bacteria; phylum Pseudomonadota; class Alphaproteobacteria; order Rhizobiales; family Stappiaceae; genus Roseibium. Next base: position 92,154 of record NZ_CANMNP010000012.1, on the reverse strand, counting down.
TGGTCTCTGCCCCAACCACAGGCCTGAGAACCCTCGAAGACGTGCTCGAGGCAGGCAAACGCTAAGACAAAGAGCTCCCCAGAAGGCCATACTAAGAGCCTCATGCAGCCTTGCCAGTCCGCGCAGCGGGCTGGCTTTTTTTCCGCGAAATTTGCAACTCCTTAAGGTGCTGCCGCAATTCTGCTCGGGTTTCGCTCCATCACCAGTCGATTGGCAAGCGAATCGCTTCCCTTTTGCGTCTGGAGCATCATTTCGTGATTGATTTACCCAAGGCCCGATCCGTCCTGCAGCTAACCGCCGCCGGCCTCGCTCTCGTGATTGTTTCGGCGTGCATGGGTGAACGCCTCCAAACACCGCCATTTTACCAGGATTTGGCAAAGACTGACGGACAGGTCGACCCCGCGACAGCGGCACAAATGATTTCTCAATACCGGATCAACAACGGCCTGCCGCCTGTGACACCGGATGCCCAGCTGACAGGCATTGCGCAAAGCCAGGCCGACGCAATGGCAGCGGCAGGTTCAGTGAAGGCATCGTTGGCTGCCAACCAGCAACTTGCCACTCGCATGAACAGCATCGGAGAGCCCAAGACCGCTGCGGCTGAAAACGTCAGCGCCGGCTACCGGACCTTTGCCGAAGCGTTTTCCGGCTGGCGGGAGTCCCCAAATCACAATCAGGTACTTCTGACACGCGATGCCACGCGCCTCGGCATTGCGACCGCATATTCCGCAAATGCCAAACACAAGGTTTTCTGGTCCCTGGTCATGGCAGGCCCAAGGCCCGCCCAGTAGCGGGCCGTGTCCTTCGTCTGACGCGTCTTCAAAAGACCTAATAGCGGCGCGGCGGGTAATATGGCCGGTAGGGACGCACGACGGCGGGCGGGCGGCGGTAAATCGGATAATTTCGATTGTACCGTGGGACACCGATATACACGCCTGCGTTCGGTATCGGCCGACCGTAGTAGTTGCCGCCACCGCCATAGTTCAGATAGCGTCCGGAGACCCAACCCTTGGTGTTCGCAAAAGCGGCATCACACCAGCTGAAATTGGCCGTACACCCGAATACCGTCACCGCTCCGCCGTAAGGCACGGTGGTAATAACCGGATAGTTGGTTCCAGGTCCGGCACGCATGTTCAGGTTTGCCGTTGTATAGGCAATCGCCGGTCCGCCGGATTGGGCGGCCGCAGGCCAGGCCATTGCGCACAGCGCCAGGATTGCAAGCGGCAATCGAATCAATGTCATTCTCGTCAGCTCCAACAGGTTCGCCACGGCACTTCATCGATGTGCACCCTCAAAGTGGCGAAACTGTAGCGGCTTAATGACAGATCCGTAAGCTTGCATCGGCCCGCTGGCCGGTGTGATTTACGCCCAATGCGGGTCCTCTAAGCCCGGGCCCGATTGAGTTTACTTGCATAAAGCGTCAGCTTCGGCTTCATAATCGCCCTTTCCGGACAGGCTGGGCCGGACAGGCAGGGAGGGGCTATGTGCGCGTTATCCAGAAAATTCAGGTCCATCATTTTAAGCGCCGCATTTCTGGCAGCGGCGTCCGCAGCAAGTCATGCATTTGATGGGCATGCGGGATATTATTATCCCGAACCACAGACACGGGAAGTCTATATCTCAGAAATCAAAACAGCTCCCGATGCCAGCAAGCGGTCGCGAGCTGCGTTCGTGGTTGGTCTCGCCACTCTTCAGGAAAAGCAATCCTGGCACCCAGGCTATCATCTGTTCGCAAAAGGCGGAGACCTTGAGAAGCTGATCATCGTCGCGTCCGGAAACGGACAATACGACACGCTGTTTCGGTTGAGAGCGCTGCTTGCTTCGCTCACCTCAAAAGCCCGTTCTACGGAGCTCTTTTCTCGGTCAGACCAGCCTCACGAACTGAACTTCTTTGATTTCTGCAAACTGATTGGCTTCAGTCAGGTGACCGTCAGCAACGGCAAGGACGTGGCGCATCAGGTCAAGATTCGTTAGCGCAGGACCACCGTCTCCTGCTCTGACGTGCGCAGCCATTAGCGCCGCAGTTCACCACGCAGCCAGGCACGGTATTGCGATCTGGTCCCGAAGAAAACGTTCCGGTCAACATCGCCCTTGATCCCCTGGACACGGCCTTCCGCCGTGTATTGCCAAAAAACCCAGTCATCACGCTGATCGTAGATGTTGTTGGGATAGTCGGCCACGGATCTCAGCCAGAACTGCTCACCCTTGAGAGCTCCAACCAGGCGATCGCGGTGAAAATCAACTGATGAATAGATGACCGGCCGCTTGCCGTAGTGTCTCTCCATTTCATCAAGGAAGATCTTCATGTCCCGCACAATCTGTTCACGAGGAGGCCGGGTGGTACAGGTTTTGGAATGAGCATTCCATTCCATATCAAGCACGAGCGGAATTGCCTGAGGGTCGACGGGAACAATTTCTTTCACCCAGGAAATCTGCTCTTCGACCGGGCGGCAGAAATAATAGAAATGATAGGCCCCCCGCGGAACACCTGCCTTGCGTGCCCCGATCCAGTTGTCCACGAAGCGCGGGTCGACATGGTCCCCGCCCTCGGTGGCCTTGATCCAGGCAAAGGCCGCCCTTCCGGATTGTTTCACTGCCACCCAATCGATATCTCCCTGCCAGCGGGAGATGTCGATGCCGTGCACCGCATAGTCTTCAGGCGTTGGATCCGGGAAATCGTAAGCTGCACAAGAGCTTAGAAAAATGAACCCAAAGACAGAACAAATGGACTTGATGAGCGCCAGCACAACATCCTCGGCAAAGTTAAGAAAGACTTTCCATCACCGCCCAAAATGCGCGGGATTTCCTAACGGAGTGTAGACGAATTCACGATTTCTGCGCACAAACACGTATCAACTTTCAACCCGAACCGCGATTAATCGGAGATTGCGGCAGATCAGAGTCCAAATTGACCCCTTCTGGCTTTTTCCGTGAACAGGCTTGTTAGAGTGCCGGTTTTGTCAAAGAGTTGCCCTTCTCAAAGCTTCATCGAGTTAGATTTGTATTTGATTCCCATCCCGCCCCCGTGCGTTTGAGAGACAACACACCTAATGACCAATTCAGTCAGCCAGAAAATTCGCGCCAGCCTGATCCGGTCACCGGTCCAACCGCAGCTTTCATTGGAAGAGGAAAGACGTCAGTGGGAAGACGCGGTTCGAGACGACGTCATTGCGGAGGGTTGCTCGGAAAAAGCGGAGGAGATCGCGGGCACCAGATGTCTTTGGCTACTGCCGGACAATCCTCAAAATGACGACATACTTCTCTATGCCCACGGCGGTGGACTGGTAACAGGCGCCATCGAAACGCATCGGGTTTTCTGTTCGCAAATTGCCGTTGCACTGAACCGGACCATCTTGCTGGTCGGCTACCGACGGCTGCCCGAACACCAGGCAACTGCCCCACGAGACGATTTTTTGGCCGTCTATTCTCTTCTCATCAACGAAGGTACCAACTCAGACCGGATAGCCTTTGCAGGAGACAGCAGTGGTGCAACCGTGGTTCTTTCCGCTTTGGTCAGGCTGCGCGAGAAAGGAACGGACCTGCCATATGCCGCCGTTTCACTCTCAGGAGCCTTTGACACATCACTTTCCGGCGAGAGTTTTCAAAGCAGAGCGGAAGTCGACCCGGTCCTGTCACCCGAAAGTCTGATCGACTGGCAAAAACACTTTATCGGCAGGATCGATCTGGCTGACCCGGTGATTTCTCCGCTCTTTGCCGAACTCCACAACCTGCCGCCGTTTTTGCTTCTCGCCGGCGATCATGAACTCTGGCTGAGCGATTCCGTTCGTATGGCAGAGCGGCTCAAGGCTCAAGGCACCGACAGCTCGTTGTCGGTCTACGCGGACATGTGGCACGTCTGGCCAATGTGGCCGGAGCTTCCCGAGACAGCCAAAGCATTTCTGGAAATTGACCGCTTTCTCACCAGAACGCAGCAGCTGGTGTAACTTTCGGCGCTTCCCTGCCTTGATGCAAAGCGAGGTCATTCAGAACCTGAATTCGTTTGCACTTGCGCGCCGAATCCTTATGTCTTGTCGAACCTCTAAACTTTGGCAGGACACTCATGAGCGAACGGCTGAAACTCGTCACCTGGAACATCAATTCCGTCCGGCTTCGTATGCCGATCGTGGAACAGCTGATTGAGGAAATTTCGCCTGATGTGATTTGCCTGCAGGAAACCAAATGCCCGGACGCCAATTTTCCGGAAAATGCGTTTCGCAAGGCTGGTTACGAGCACATGGCGATCAACGGACAGAAGGGTTACCACGGCGTAGCAACAGTCTCCAGGCGCCCGTTGAGCAACGTTGAGAAGCGCGATTTCTGCAATGTCGGCGACAGCCGCCATGTCGCCGTGGATGTCCCCTTCAATGGCTCTGCCATGCGTGTGCATAATTTTTATGTTCCGGCAGGTGGTGACGAGCCGAACCGGGACATCAATCCAAAATTCGGCCACAAGCTTGATTTCATGGCTGAAATGCAGTCGTGGCTTCAAGGTGTCGAGACAGCGCGTCCAGCGGTACTGGTTGGCGATCTGAATGTCGCCCCCTATGAACACGATGTATGGTCGCACAAGCAGCTTTTGAAAGTTGTCTCCCACACACCGATCGAAACCGAGCTTTTTGAAAAACTACGCGAAACCGGGGGATGGCTCGACGCCATGCGCCAATTCACACCGCTTGAAGAAAAACTCTACACGTGGTGGAGCTACCGCGCGAAGGACTGGTCGAAGGCCGACAAAGGTCGTCGACTTGACCATGTTTGGGTGTCTGAGCCGCTTGCCCCGCACATTAAAAGCACTTCGGTGCTACGCGACGCTCGCGGCTGGGAGAAGCCATCGGATCATGCGCCAGTGATTGCCGAATTCACATCGTGACAATCACTTTGCCGCGCACACGGCGCGCCGCGATTTCGTCAAGCGCGGCACCGATGTCCTCAAGCGGATAGGTGCCGTGAATATGTGGCTTAAGCTTGCCGTCCTGCACCCAGGCGAGCAGTTGATGCATGTTCTTTCGATGACCCTCCGGGTCCCGGTCGATTGCCGCTCCCCAAAAAACACCCATCACGTCGCAGCCCTTGAGCATGACGATGTTGAGTGGAATTCTTGGGATGTCTCCCGCTGCAAACCCGATAACCAGAAAGCGGCCTTCCCATGCGGTTGCCCTTAAGGCCTGTTCCGAAAGGTCCCCGCCAACCGGATCGTAGACGACATCAACACCCGTTCCTCCAGTCAGATCCTTGAGGCTTTCCTTGAGCGGCTGCCGCGAATAGTCGACGGTCAGTTCTGCACCAAGCGTCCTGGCAAAGGCCAGCTTTTGCTCCGAGGAGGCACAGGCGATGACCTTTGCACCCATGACCGAGGCAATTTCGACGGCGGCCTGGCCAACGCCCCCGGATGCGCCAAGAACCGCGACGGTCTCCCCGTATTTCAGATTGGCGCGGTCGCGATAGGCGTGCAGTGTCGTGCCATAGGTCACGATCAGACCGGCGGCCGTTTCAAATGGAATCTCTTCCGGCAAAGGGACGAGATCCTTCGCGGGCACCGCAATCAGTTCCCGAGCCGCACCCCACCGCATATACCCCATGACACGGTCGCCAGGCGTGAAAGCGGTCACATTCTCGCCAACCTGCTCGACAATTCCGGAAAACTCAGCGCTGGGAGAAAACGGCATCTCCGGCTTGTACTGGTACTTTCCCTTTATGATCAGCGTGTCGAAGAAATTCAGCGCGCAGGCCTTAACTCTCACAACAACCTCACCGAGCCCGGCATCAGGCGCGGCGATGTCCTCAACAACAAGACTGGACGGTGGACCAAATGACTTGCAAAGACAGGCTTTCACGACAACCCCTATCATCCAGATATCGGCAGAGTACAAAACCTCCCCTGCCCAACATTTCGCTACCCTAGCAAGCGTCCGGGCCAACAGATATTGGCATTCTGGATAAAGCACACCTTCAAAGCCGGAAGAAATTCCGGTATGAGGCTGCCAGTCGAAATCAGCGGACAAACGGATGCGCGGATACTTTGCAGTCGGGGCCGAAGGCCTTTCAAAAAGAATGAACCTTGGCACGCTGATGCGTTCGGCCCATGCATTTGGTGCAAATTTCTTCTTCACTGTTGACGCTGACAAGAAACTTCGCGGTGCGCCCCCGTCAGATACGTCCAAAAGCCCCGGCCATCTCCCGGTATTCAATTGGGACAGCGTCGACACCATGGATTTGCCACGCGGATGCCAACTGGTCGGTATCGAACTGACCGACGATTCCATCGATCTGCCGAGCTTCGGCCATCCACTTCAGGCAGCTTATGTCCTTGGTCCCGAACGCGGCTCGCTGTCACCGCACATGATTGAACGCTGCGATCACCTTGTGAAGATCCCGACCAAGTTCTGCATCAACGTTGCAATGGCTGGTGCAATTGTCATGTATGACCGCCATCGCGCACTCGGCCGCTATGCCGACCGTTCACTTACCGCCGGTGGCCCAAAGATGGAGCGTCCCGAACATGTCAGTGGTGGGCCGGTCATGAGATCGGGTCGCAAGGTTCCCGGCACCTGACGGTGCCTCCTCCAGAATACTCTGATCTGCAGGTGGATTTCACATCGGGATCAAAAGAGGCGGCGGCAAGTGGTCTTTCTGCTGTGAAGTCAGAGCCACGGGCCCGACCGCTATGCGACCGGGAATTGTCCGTTTGGCCTAGAACCTGTGAGCGTACCGTTACCCGTTTCCATTTGTCCGTTCATTCAAAACATCGGAATGCTTTTTCGGGTCAATTCATTTGCCGCTTTAGAGCGGCAGCGGCAGAATCCAGCTTGAACCTGCGGGCAATTTCCTTGTAGCCCTCAAGCCCGGTGCCCTCACCTTGAAAAGCAAGGCTTGAGTCCAGAGCCTTCCCCGATCTGATATCCTGAAGCGTCATGACATCAGGATTCAATTCAGAGACAAGCATGATCACCGGGTCGCCATCTTCTTCATCGAAACGGGCACCAAACTCCATCCGAATATCGACCAGCTGCACCCCAATTCCGAAAAAAACACCGGTCAGCAGATCGTTCAATCTCAGCGCTATATCGTTGATGACATTGATTTCTTCAGGCGCGATCAGATCAAACGCTGTGAGATGGCCTGCGGAAACACGGGTGGGTTTCTTGCCGAGCTTGTCCGGACGAACAAAGAACTCCAGCAGCGGTTCGGGAAAACGATAATTGGGCTCCAGACCAAAATCCGACACCAGGTCACCTGCCGCCAGGTTGCGAACGACAAGATCGAACGGAAGCTGCTCCGTCTCGTAAACTGCCTGCTCCTGCTTGCCTGCACGCGACGCGTAGTGGGTCTCAATGCCCTGATCTCGCACAAACTCATGCAAGTGGATCGAAATGGTGTTTGCCAAAGCCGCCTTGCCCGGAATGCTTTTCATTTCCAAAGCCGGATAGGTCAAGGCAATGTCGGAGACTTCAACGACCGGTCCCTCGGCCAAATTTTTGAAGATCCGGATATCCTCGAGAAGAGTGTTATCGTTCGGCAACTTCAGCCTCCCAATTCTTGAAGTACTTCATACTTATCCGGGCTATTTGGCCGAGAATTCCAAGCTGCTTGGGGCCAGGAACGAGCAAAACCCAAGTGTTGTCTTTGAAGCGGCAATCCATATTCAGTGTCCGGACCCAGAGCACTCGGGAAAAAAAAGCGCCGCAGACCGCACTCTCCACTCCCCTGACGGGCTGGTTCCAGTCCAGCGCAACGTCTGAGAAAGTTGTCCGATCAAGGAGGTCGGAAAAATCGGACAAACCTGACTGATCCAGGATCAAAAAATTTGGTTCAAATTCGGCAGCGTCTTCCTGAAACACAAGTTGCGTCGAACCATTGGACAAAATTATATATATTTTCCAGATATTTGGGAAAAGCTTAGAGGCTTTCCGGTATTCCCGGACAATATGAAAATTCCGGCCACGATACAGTTTCTCAAGCCATAAATCGCCACTCATTTGATCCCGTCCAAGAATGACGCCGATGGCTCATGCCCCTGTTCCGCTGCCATATTAAGCAGCACTTCTGCCCAGTCGAGATCTGTCTCGTTTTTCACCAAGTACATTGCCAGGTTATAACCGGCATCCAGATCTCCGGCTTGGAACGCCTTAAGCAGCCAATAAGCACAGTCCTTTTTGTTCTCTGAAAAACTGTCCCGGCAAAAAATATTACCAAGATTAAAAAACGCAGGAACAAAATCAGCAGCCGCACTTTCACTGTAATATTCTATTGCTTTTTCAGTACTCTGCTCGACTATCCCACCTTCCTCATAGAACACACCGACATTATATGATGCGACCGGACTGCCCTTGCGACTTGCGAATTCATAAAGATCAAAGGCAAATTCCAGGTCAGCGGCTGCCTCTGCCTTTTCCGCCAGTTCCAGAACGCCCGGTATGCCTTGCTCTTCAAACAGGCAGTTCATTTGCCGTGTTTCCTCCGTCTCCCTTTCACATGCGCCAGGAAACACCCGGCCATCCGTCGCGGAGGCGTTTGCGGTCATATAGGCCGACCAGCCCGAAAGGGCCGCGAAGAAACACAGCACCTGCGTGAACTTTCCAGGCCTTAGTCGGATAGTCTCAGCCCTCCATTCACAAATGCACCTTTGTTGTTCGGTCCGACCCGGCTTCCGCTGCTGATTAAAGAATGAGAACCGGTAGAAAAATTGTATCGATATCCGGCAAATCCGCCGAGCGTGCTTGTCTTCTTCTTCTGACTGTAGTTCCAGCCGATATCCTTCGTGGCGGCAACGAGACCCTTGGAGTCGAGGCCTTGCGAATAAGTGACACGCACTCTGTTCGGTACGAGGCGAACGAGCCTCCCGCCCGTATTGCCCCAGAGTTTTCCGAGTTTGCTGGTCGCGTTTCTTCCCGACAGGACATTGGCAAGATTGTTGTCGATATTCACCCGCACTTGCGCAGTGCCCGATGCAGTAATTCGGGTCTCATAGGTGGCTTTGTAAACCCCAAGCCTTGTTCCCCATCTGATAACTCTGCTGGGGATCTTAGATGCTGGCAGCGTGCCACGATTGATAATCGCTCCCCCATCAGCGCTCAATCGCTTTGCGAAATTCGCCGACCATCGGCTCGTTCTCGTTTTTGCCGCAGATCTCGTGGCTTTTGCCCGATCACCCCGGAACCCGCCGCGGCGGGGAGGACCGCTGGAGAGCCTGGTTTTGTTTTCCTGAAGACTGGAATAGCGTGATCTTGGCGAACTTGCCGGGATATGCGCCCTGCCTTCCGAGGATCGTCGGTTGGAAGCGGTGGAGAGAGCTTTCGAGCCTCTGACCGCCTGAGCCCGGCTGCCTCGGGAACCACCCCGCCGGGGCGGCCCTTGGGAAACCTGAACCTGCCCCCCTGTGAATTGGCTGTAACGAGACCGGGGTGAGCTTGCCGGAATATGCGCACGCCCTTGAGAGGTGCGTGATGCCGTCGTGTTCGTGTTCGACATGGATCGGCCTTCGCGCACCTGTCGGGCCTTTGGTCCTCGGTAGCCACCTCGCCGAGATGGCCCACGCGAGACGTTTGCCCCGGCCTCTGACAATCGACTTGATTGAGAGCGGGAAGAATTCGCAGAGATATGCGCTCGGCCTACCGAAGCGCTGGATCTTTTCCCGGCCACTCCTGATCCCGAAGCTCTGACGGCCTGAGCCTGCTGTCCACGATATCCCCCACGCCGCGAAGGTCCGCCAGACATCACCGATGTAGCTCCAGACTGCAGACTTGAGCCGGATCGAGAGGAAGATGTACTGGTATGAGCCCGTCCGCGCGAGCCGATCGTCTGGTTTCGGGAAACTTCCGAACTTGAGGACCTTGTTGCTGCTGCCCGGTCACCTCGATATCCACCCCGCCGGGTTGGTCCACGGGACATCGCAGACGTGTTGCGGGAAACCTGACTATACCGTGAGCGCGAAGAACTGGCGCTGATGTGCGCGCGGCCACTTGAACTGGTGGGCCTGCTGCTTGTGGTCGTTGTCCTGGAACTGCTCACGTTGGCCCGCGCCGCTTTGGCCCGGCTGCCTCGAAAACCACCTCTGCTGGAAGGACCTACAGAAGTTCTCGTCTGACTGGCGGATATGCTGGGCGCGCCGCTGCTTGCGCGTCGGCTTGAGGCGGCCGGTCTTGAAGACGAACTGGATCTGCTGCTTGAAGAACGGGACGAGCCACCGCCTCCAGAACCGCCGCCACCTCCACCGCCGCCGTAAGCGTTCAGGCCGGAGACCGGATTCACGAGAGCCTCTGTACCCCCGACAGTCAACTCGGAAGGCCTTCGTCCGAGGTCGTTGCAGATCACTGCAATCTCACGGGTCGAAAGAACACCCTCAGGAACAATGATCTCGTTATCTGTAACGTGAATAAGGGCTCGGCCTTGACCCGGAAGAAATGACATCCGCAATATCTCCTGATAAGCCCCGCGAAAAATTACAATACGCATTTGCAGAACTCAACACCATAAGTTGTATTTCTCTACATTTTTTTCTTATAGACGCCGCCAACCCGCGCGTAGTCCATCTTCTCGTAGAAACGCCCGATACGGTCGGCTTCAGTCTGCGTGGAGACCGAAAAACAGATTTCGATGACGGATTTGGTCCGTGCCCAGGTTTCAAAAGCACGCATAAGCTTAACCGCAATCCGCGACCTGCGATCCTCGGGATAAACGTAGAACAGCTCCTCGGCAGCCATCAGGTCGCGCGAAAAAATGTAATCGGTAATGTATCCGAAGAGAGCACCTTGGAGGCGTCCTCGGGATTTGTGAACAAAGATCTTATGTGTCTCGGGTTCAGCCAGATACATTTCTGCAAATTCACGTGCCCGGAGACCGTCGAAGGCAATTGACCGGTAAGCCGTTTCGGAAGCGATCGCCGCACCAAGGCCTATCAACGCATCAATATCGGACGGTTCGGCTATCGAAACACCGTCTTTGACATATTCGCTCAATTCAAGCTCGCGGCCTCGCCCAACCGTGTGGCTGGCCAGCTTTCCCATACGCTTCTCCAACAGGGATTGCTGCTCTTCACTGAGCTGATCCAGTGGCAAGACAAGGTCTCCCGGCGAAGCAGTGGCTACATACCGGTCCTGTCCATGTACAAGACCGTTTTCGCCAAGAAGATTGGCTTCTCTTGCACTCAGCGCAGCCTGCAAGGCACTTGGGTCATCCGCGGGCATCTGCCCTGTGATCAGATTTTTGCGTATCCGCCGCATCAGTTTGGCTCTTTCAAACTCTCATCAAGGGCTTTGTGGAACGGGTCGGTCAGATAGGAGAGGATTGACCGCTTGCCGATCTTGATTTCTGCAGTGGAAGTGATGCCCGGAAGCAGTTCAAATCCGGAAGGCAGATTTCGGAGCTTGTTGCCGGTGATGGACACACGCGCCTTGTAGTAGACCTGCGTCTGCCCACTGGACTGGTCTTGAAGGGCATCCGGACTGATCGAGGCCAGTTCACCTTCCAATATGCCGTGCCGCTGAAACGGAAAGGGATCCAGCTTGATGCGAACTGGCTGTCCGACGTGAACCCATCCGATATCCTGCGGCGTCAAGTCGAGTTCAACATCCAATCCCTTATCGGTTGGGACGAATGTGAACAGGACTTCGGCAGCTTCGACAACGGAGCCGACAGATTTGTTGGTGACCTCCAGGATGATGCCGTCCGAGTCGGCCCTGAACTCATCGAATTCGCCCATTTTCACGATTTTCTGCAGATCGAAGCGCAACTGTTCAAGCTCCGTCGCAATTGCCAGCATTCGTTCCTCGATACTGAGCGCGTAAGACGACAGGAAAAGTTCCCGCTCCACCTGGACCACGTTTTTCTGGCTCGCATACCGCTCCTGCTCCCGCTCCTTTTCCACTTGAGCAGCTTCCAGGCGCTCAGCCTCCGCAGACGCTTCCTGAAACCGGATGCGTGAACCCGCATTCGATTTCAGCAGTTTTTCAGCGTTGCCCAGCTTGATTCTTGCCAGTTCCTTCTGCGCTAGAAATTGCGAAGCCTGCGCACGGGCCACTTCGATCTACGAATCGAGGGTCTGGACCTGAGCGTGAAACTTTTCCAGCGTTGCATCCTTCTCCAACTGACGCCGTTTGAAGAGCTCGAGCTGCAGATCGGAAAGATCGGACGTTTGCTCGGGTCTGAAAGCAAGGCCCGATTGCTCGGCTTCAAGACGCGCGCCTTCCAACTCAAGAAGGCGGATTTTTGCCTGTAGCTGCCCCCTGTCGGCCTTGGTGAGCGTCGGGTCGAGAGATGCAATCAAATTGCCCTCTTTCACGTAGTCCCCGGCTTTTGCGTCCAAACTCCGGATGACCGACGGTTGATAGGGTTGTTTGACAACCGTTCTCGATTGACTGACCAGTTTGCCGCGTGCTGTGACGGTCCTGTCTATCTGAGCCCAGGCGGCCCAGCCGATAGCCGACATAATCAGAAACATGATGGTGTAGAGGGAAACCCGCGCCAAATAAGGCAAACGCTTCAACTCGACTTCGACAGCGTCCGGCTGAAAGGGAATCGCATGCCGCTCGACCTTGTCTGACGTACCATCTGCAAGCTCGGCCAGTTCGCGGGTTTTCCGGTAGCCAAACGGATCACGCATGGTCAGCCCCAAGAGCATTTTTGACCTGAATGTCCCACATTCTTTGAAATACCGGAGAGAACCGCGGGCTCTGTTCATCGAGCAGCTCCCGGCGCGGAGCGAAGGCTTCTATACGCCCCTTGTCCAGCACCAGAATGCGATCGGCGTCGTGCAGGGTCGACAGGCGGTGGGCGATAATCAGCATGGTTCTGCCATCGGCTATCTTGCTAAGATTGCCTTGGATGACGGTTTCTGACTCAACATCGAGCGCGGACGTTGCTTCATCAAAAATCAGCAGTCTGGGATTGCGTAACAGCGCCCGCGCGATCGCTAGCCTTTGCCGCTGGCCGCCCGAGAGATTTGTGGCATTTTCTTCCAGGAACGTGTCATAGCCAGAAGGCAGATCTTCGATAAAACCGGCTGCACCTGCAAGGTGAGCCGCCGTCCTGACATCTTTCAACTGCGCGTGCGCCACTGTCAGAGCGATATTGTCTCGTACGGTTCCTCGAAACAGAAAGTTTTCCTGCAGAACGATCCCCACCGATCGCCGCAAATGCGCAAGATCGATTTCCCGGAGATCAATCCCATCGAATTTCACTCTGCCGTCATTGACGGCATATAGGCCCTGGACAAGCCGGGCCAGTGTGGATTTTCCCGATCCGCTCTCCCCGACGATACCAATTGTTTCACCGGCCTCGATTGAAAATGATACGTCCTGAAGCGCAGGCTTGTCCGAACCGTCATAGCTGAACGTGACGTTCTCAAAGGCGATTTGACCCGAGACCTCTGGCGTAAGCGTTTGTGAAACCGAATTACCCTCGGTCCTGGTGTTCATAATGTTGCCAAGCATCCTGACTGCCAGGCGCGCCTTTTGATACTCGTGGATCATCTCGACAATCTTGATCAGCGGTTGGCTGACATTGCTGGACAGCATTTTGAATGCAATCAGCTTGCCGACTGTCATGTCGCCTTTGAAGACCATATGAGCGCCCACAAACAAAATGGCGACCGACATCAGCTGCTCGAGCGTTTGGACGACGCTCTCCGCAGTCGTTCCGATTTTATCGACATTGAAGTTGGTCCGGACCGATTGAGCCGAACTGTTGTCCCAGGTGCGGCTTCGCTTGGGCTCAAGAGCCATGCTCTTGATGGTCGAAATACCGTGAATGCTCTCTACAAGCAGGGACTGCCGCTCACCTTCCGCCGAGTACAGGCGCATGAGGGCAGAATAAAATGGCCGGATCATCCCCGCGATGACCATCGCAATCAGAAGCGAAAAACCGACCACGATGAGTCCCAGCTCCCAGCTGTAGAGAAAGAGAAGCGGAATGAACACAAACAGCGCGGTCGCATCGAGGGCTGTGGTCAGGACATTGCCGGTCAGAAAATCCCGGATTTCATCCGTTTGTTGCATATGCTTGGTCAAGACGCCGGCAGTCGAGCGCTGAAAGAACGAAAGGGGTAGCCGGACCAGATGACCGAACGTCCGGGTGGCTGTTCTCATATCGATTTTCGACGTTGCGAATGCGAGAAGATAATTGCGCAGAAAGTTGAATACGCCCTGGAACAGCAGCACAATCACGACAGCGACTGCGAGCACATTCAATGTCTGAAAGCTTTGATGCACAAGCACCTTGTCGACCGTGATCTGGAAAAAGAGCGGAACGGCCAAGGCAGTAGCGTGGATCATAAGAGCGATGAGAATGATCTCCGTAAACAGCACTTTCTGTTTTAGGGCTTCTTTGAAGAACCAGCTCAGGCCGAAGGCGCTGGCAACAGTCTCGTCCGTGGTTCTCCTGAAGAGATAAATCGTGCCTTTCCAACCCCGGCTTATGTCCGCTGCCGCAATCGGTTCATGCTCGAATTGCTTGGTCTCCAGGCATCTCTGCGCTGAAAAGACATAGTCCGTGCCTGTATCCGGGTCTTCCGAGTAACCGGAAATCAGGAAGGATTCGCCCGACTTGAGGACAAGAATGACCGGATAGGCCTGACCCAGTCTCCCAAATTGGCTCCATGACAGCCGCTTCGAGGAGACCTGCAAACCCAGATCCTGCGCGATTCGCAGAAAGCGCATCTCGGTTAGAGGTTCTTCTCCTATGGAGTATTCAAATTCAATCTTGGCGCGATCTGCTGCCAACTCATGATGCTTAGCGACTTCAATAAGGTGATCAAGCGCTTGAGGATCGAGTTCGCCTTGATGCATGGGTGAAAATCTTCCATTGGCTTAAGTCTGAATAGTTGATCAAAGATTGCAAATTCTATCACTGGTTGTATTTGTGCGCGTGCCAATCCTTCGATGTGATAAACGTGAGTTCAGCACCTTAATTTGCCGGCTTTCCTTGCTGTTCTTTTGTGAGTTGGTCTGGGTACAGCAGCTGTCTACCCGCCGGGATTGATTTGCTCCCGTCCGCAGTCAATGCGCGTTTGAGTGCCCGGACATGCATCGGGAATTGGAGCGAAAATCGCATTATTTACAATCCATTGCACCTAAGCGACACCTGCGGAACGAATGTGGCCACCATCCGGCTAACAGAATGTCAGACAGGAGCCGACTTTCGGGTGCCTTGCAGTCGGCCTTATAAGATCTCGGTCAAGTTCGGCATCAATGTGGCCATGGCTGAAGCGATAGCCATGCTGGATCGGCGTTTTACCTTCAGACACCGCCCCAACCGCTCCTTTCTCGCCGGAAAGCCCATTGGCAGCAGCCGGCCTCTTCGACAAAATTTTCCTTGCCTTAATGACCGGGCAGCGGTTTTCATTCTAACCGCTTGGGAGGCCGCCGATGACCGAAATAGGGAAAGCAATTGCGGGTCTGATTATCTTTTTGGCAATCGCCGGACCCGGTTCCGTCCTGGCAGCAGGCAAAACAGCGCTTGTGATCGGCAACGGTGCCTATCAGGCGATGCCATCGCTGCGTAATCCGGCAAATGACGCCAACCTTATCTCCAACAAACTGTCGGCTCTCGGATTTGACGTGGTTCGGATCATAGATGGCAGCCGTCAGGATTTCTGGGACGGTTTGAAGCTTTTTGGCCGCAAGTCTCAAGGTGCCGACGTCGCTCTGGTGTTTTATGCGGGTCACGGCGTGCAGGTGAACGGGCGCAATTGGTTGCTTCCCGTCGACGCCGAAATCGAAGCCTCCACGGATCTTCCAGCACAAGCGCTCAAGGCAAATGACCTTCTGGAAATCATGGAAGCCTCCGGCGCCAAACTGAAACTCGTGTTTCTGGATGCCTGCCGCAACAATCCGTTACCGCGCTCGTTGTCACGTGGCGCTGACAACGGCCTCGCCCGGCTCGAAGCGAATGCCGCCGGAATGATGATCGCATTTGCGACTTCACCAGGAGATGTCGCACTGGACGGCAGCGGCAACAATAGCCCGTTTACCGGAGCCCTTGCCCGTTTGATCGACACGCCGGACCTGGAAGTCCGTCACCTGATGGGCAAGGTGCGCGAGAGTGTTTATGTCTCCACCGGCGAACGCCAGCTCCCTTGGCTGAATGAAGCACTGATCGGTGAGTTCTATTTTGGAGGAAAGTCGTCGAACGGCACCGCACCTGTGGTCCAGTCAAGCACACCAGGGGCCACAGAAGATGTTGGGCCTGCCAAGGCAACAGCTCCTCTCACGGTTGGTCGGGCCGAACCAAGGCACTTGCCGGCACCACCTTATCATCGTGATCTCTGCCGATCGGTGAGAGACCTCGGCGGAACTGTGGAATTTTGCGCCAGTTCAATTCTCGATCCGCAATTCGGCAACCGGTATGGCCCAGGCAATCTGTTCGATCAAAATCCGTCGACAGCCTGGGTGGAAGGTGTGCAGGGCAACGGTTCCGGGCAGAAGATTCTGATATCCTTCGACCGTCCACGCCGCGTGGCTGGATTTCAGATTACCAACGGTTATGCCAAAAACCGCGACATTTATCGAAAAAATGCGCGCGTCAAAACCGCGATGGTCACCTTGTCTGACGGCTCTATCCAAGACGTGTCGCTGCCCGATGACATGAGCGCAAACCGGTTCACTTTTGGTGCACCACAGGAGACCACCTGGCTTGAATTCGAAATCGGATCGGTCTTTGCCGGTTCAAGATATGCCGACACCGCCGTATCTGAACTGGTGCCAATCTTTGCCGACTAGTCCGTACTCTTCGAATTCGCGGGGCGCTATCGGCCACCGTCAACATATTCACCGTCGAACTGGAACACGGCGTGACCGCTGTTGTTGTGCTGCGGCGGTACACCCACATACATCTGCATGAAGAGTGCACCTTTCGGGTCTTTGTAGAAGGGCGCCCCGTTCCAAAGCTTGATCTTGAAGACCTCGGCATTTTCGGTTTTGAACGCTTTCACCAGCATTGCCGGAACATGGGTGATCAGCTGATGATGAAATTGGGCTGCCTGGGCAAAGGTGATCAGGTCCACGTCATTTTCCATGATGCGCGGCCGGGAAAAGCCGCGCGTTATGCCACTGCTGCCCAGAGTGTAATCGACGACATTGCCAGGAGCTTCGGGGTCCGGCATCGTAATGCTGGCCCGGTCCTCGCGGAAGGTCATTTCAAAGAACCTGATATCTTTGCCAAGCGCATTCTGAAATTGCACGAACGCGTCCGACATGCCCTTAAGCGACATATAGCTTTCAAAGGCGCGCAGGCTTTCCGGCAAGGTGACTGAATGGATGCTGGCATCGGGGCGCACCCGCACCACAGCTTTTTCGCGGCCGCCCGGGGCGCTCTGCAATTCGATGACCCACAGCACACCACTCTCACTGCCTGCCGGCGGAGGTCTGGTTGCTTCAACGCGATCGATATGGGTCCAGCCCGCTGGTGCCTCGGCGCGCGCGGCGGCAAGGATCTGAGGCAGGCGTGCCAGTCCGCTGGCTGTAATGGCGAATGGCAGGCTCCCGCCTGTCAACGTGTAGAATGAAATCGGCTTGCTAACAGCGCTCTGACGAAAGCTTCCGCCGTTCCACCGATAACCCTGAACTTGTGCCGGATCGGCCGGTTTCACAGCGTCGATTTCAACCCCATGGGTCAAGACGCTGATTTTAAAAACATTTTCTCCTCCACCAAAGATATCGGCGAAACGGCCCTGGGCATTCTCGAAAGGCCAATCGGATTGGGTCCGCAAGTTCATGGAGCGGCCCCGCTCGGTGTGACTGATATCGGCACCGTCGAGCCGACCGTCGGCCAGAACATAAACCTGACCGAATTCGCGGCCACTTTTGATGGAAATGTTCCACTTGACGGCCCAATTCGCCTGACCCAGGACCGGCCCCAAAGAAGCCGTTGCCGCGGTCACTTCGCCTGGCGCTCTCGTCGGCAGGCCATCCGGTGCGTTGCTGAGGATCGTCCACAATCTGGAAATTTGCAGCTCTGCCTGACTGTAACGCCCGGGCGGAACGATGAATTTTGGACCATCGGCCATGTGCATTGGCCCGTGAACACTATCCACGAAGCCCTGGTCCTTCTTGATGCGGCGAACCGTCCAAAGATTGAATTCTTCCCCGCTCTGTCCGGTCGCAGCAATCACGGAGACACTGTCAGGCTCGAGCCCCAGCCACAATAGGTCGCTATCGCCGATCTGCTCGGCCAGGAGGGTCCAGGCGGTATCAAAGGTTTGCTTGTCGTTCAGATAGGTGCTTTGTGCCGATGCCGGTAGCCCAAACGAAACAAGCAGAAGAAACGGCAACACGCCGCCGAGCAGACGTAGCAACTTGGCCATAATACACCTCGAACTTTCTTGAATGGATCTATCTCATCCTCAAATCACCACACGACCAAAAGTCTCAAATAGCTCCCGGTTCCGGCCCTTAGGCCGGTAAAATCCCGGCCCCTGGCGGACGAGACGCACATTAGTCGTGCCTAGCGCTATTTCCACCGCGGCCCGTGATCGTCCGGCAGTGTTTCAAATTCGGTTTCGCGTGCGCCAATGCGCAGAAAAGGCTTCACAACCATGAGCTATAAAAAAGATCTACTACCAACCATAGACAGCATGAAAGACAGTGGATGTGACGCGGCTCACAATCGGCCTCTTTTTCGGAACTGCTTGATAAGCGCAGCCTGAAATGGCCCGAGATAGTGTCAAAACACTTTGGAAATTAACGTTTTTCAATCGCAAAACTGAAGGAACGGTCCGGGTATGGCTCGCCCTGTAGCGTGAAATGCCACCATTCTCCAGGATAATTCCGAAAGTTTCCAAGCCGCATCAGGTCGACAAGTTTCCTGCGCAATTGCTGCGCCTGCTTTCCGATGACAGTGGCGTCGGTGCGGCTTGCCGGGTCGAAACAATCGAACGGTGTACCGAAATCAGCTGTACCCCGGTCACCTCGCGAACAGACTGACGGCTGTTTCCGGGGATCGGCTACCTCAAACAACTCCAGGGCAACATCCACGGTTGATCCTCTGGCGTGACTGCTTTTCGCACCGATGTAACCCTGACGGATCAATTGTGACCGTGGAACGGAAGGATAATATTCGCTGTCTGTCTCTTGACCTGAACCAACCCAGGCAACCATGGCGTCAACGGCAGTCTGCGGTCGATAGCAATCGAACACAACAAGGGAAAATCCGTCCTGAACAGCAGCATTTTGCACTTTTGCAAGCGCTTTTGCCGCTGCTTCCGTTAGAACACATTCTTTCGCCGCATAACCAGGCAATCGCTTGCGCATAAAATTCTGCCGGCCTGCATATCGAATGTCCTGCCGGATATCGGGCACATAGTCTTTCAGGTAAACAAATCCGTCAGGCATGGCATCGGCAATGGCGGACGGAACGGCACCCAGCACCAGTGTCGCGACAAGAAGCAGACGGCTAGTCCACATCAACCGCCTCGTCGGCCTCGATCAGCTGTCGCAGACGTCCAAACGCAAGCCTGATCCTGGATTTGACGGTTCCAAGCGGCAAACCGGTTGATTCTGAAATTTCACTGTGAGACTGGCCGGCAAAAAAGGCCAGTCGAACAACTTCCTTTTGCTCGTCAGGCAGTTTCGTCAACGCAGCCCGGACCCGTTCCTCGCGAAGCCGCGCATCCATTTCGTCTGCGACATCCGGAAGAGGCGTCGGCTGCAACGCGGGTTCTTCGGGATCAAGCTCGGCTGTTTTTTGCCGCCGAAGCCGGTCAATGCGCCGGTTTCGCGCGATTCTGTAAAGCCATGTGCTTGCGGAAGACTTTTTGGGATCGAACAGTTCCGCCTTGCGCCAGAGTGTCACCATCACGTCCTGGGCGATTTCTTCCGCCAATGCGCCATCGGCCCCCTGATTCATAAGGTAACCCTTCAGACGTGGGGCAAAATGATCGAACAACTCCACAAAAGCGGTTTTGTCCCGCTCTGCAGCGACCTTTACGATCAGTCCGGAAAAATACTGCGCTTGCGCCAAAGGCCACTCTACTCCCTGCCGGCCGTTCGGTTACGCATCAATCTTTAGCAGGTTCGGCGATTTTCGAAAGGGGGGACTACAGTCTGCCACACTGTTGCCTCGATTAACCTTGAGAGCCATGAAGCTATGGATTGACGGTGCCGGAAAATGAAGCGTCCAAAAAACAAAAAACAATTGCCGAGCTTCAACCCTTTCGTAACCCGCTTTAATTTATCATTAAAGCAAGGTTTATATGACTGTCGGCAATTGAATAGAATTGACTGAAACTCAAGTCCAAACGGTGTGGAGATGATGAAAGCAAAATCGCTGGTTCTGGCCATTGCAGGTCTTGCCGTTTCGAGTGCAGTGGCTTTCGCGCAAACCCCGACGCTCATAAAGCAACACAAGGATTGGGCAGCTTATGCCCTGACCGGTGGCAGCGGGAAGGTTTGTTATGCGCTGACCAAGCCGACAACATTGCTTCCCGGCGACCGCAATCACGGAGACGTCTTCTTTTTCGTGACATCACGGCCGGCCGAGGGCGTAAGCTCCGAACCGAGCCTGTTGGTCGGCTATCCCTTTAAAGACAAGTCTTCCGTGTCTGTGGACATTGACGGAAAGACATTCACACTCTTCACCAACAATGATGGTGCCTGGGTGGAGAATGCGGCAACGGAAGCTCAGCTTGTCTCGGCCATGAAAGCCGGTCGGGAAATGACGGTGGCCGGTGAATCCAGCCGAGGCACCCGTACGACTTACAAGTTCTCCTTGTCGGGCGTCACTGCCGCGATCGACACCGCAGGATCGGCCTGCCGCTAACGCGCCAGTTATTGTCAGACTACTGGCAAAAACCCGGGAAAGCAGTTTCTGCTTTTCCGGGCAATTGTGTTTGCCGCGCTCCTTTGAGAACGTGTGACAGGTTCCCTTCAAGTTGCGAACCTTGATTTTCCGGCCATTTTGTGGTTTTGGGAGCGCTTGAATTCTAACCTGCACGTCAGGTTGCCCGGCAGACGCGTTTTCTTCTCAAAGAACAGCAAAATCGTGCGCCGGATGAGATGATGGATCACGACATGGCGATTACGCTCGATATCGCGCGGGACAACGCGAACGCGCCGACAGTTACAGCTGACCCGGCAAATAAGCCGGCGGCCGAAGACAAACCGACCTTGATCGGCCTGTCACGCGAAGATCTTGGTGAGATGCTTGGCACCATTGGCATACCGCAAAAACAATGGCGGATGCGGTCTTCGCAGCTCTGGCATTGGCTTTATGTGCGCGGCGTTTCCGACTTTTCGCAGATGACCAACATTGCCAAGGACCTGCGTCAGAAGCTGGACGATCATTTCTCGATTGCACGTCCCGACATCGTATCCGAGCAGATTTCTGTCGATGGTACGCGCAAATGGCTTTTCCGGTTTCCGCCGCGTGGCGCAGGCCGTCCGGTTGAAGTGGAAACGGTTTATATACCCGAAGAAGGACGGGGCACGCTTTGTGTTTCCTCTCAGGTCGGCTGCACGCTCACCTGCACTTTCTGCCACACCGGAACACAGAAACTGGTTCGCAACCTGACGGCTGAAGAAATCCTTTCGCAAATCCTGCTGGCCCGCGACAGGCTGGGTGATTTTCCTGATGCGAACACACCTCAGGGAGCTATTGTTCCTTCCGAAGGCCGTCTCATTTCCAACATTGTCATGATGGGTATGGGGGAACCACTCTACAATTTCGACAATGTCAAGAAAGCGCTCCTGATCGCGTCCGACGGTGACGGCCTGTCTCTATCCAAACGCCGCATCACGCTGTCCACGTCCGGTGTCGTTCCGGAGATTTTCCGTACGGGAGACGAAATTGGCTGCATGCTGGCCATCTCCCTGCACGCCGTTCGCGACGACCTGCGCGATGTCCTGGTTCCGATCAACAAGAAATGGAACATTGAAGCACTGCTGGAAGCCTGCAGAAACTATCCGGGCCTCTCCAATGCCAAACGCATTACCTTTGAATATGTCATGTTGAAAGGGGTGAACGACAGCAATCGGGAAGCTCTGGAGCTTGTTCGTCTGCTGAAAGGCATCCCCGCCAAGATCAATCTGATCCCGTTCAACCCGTGGCCAGGGTCTGAATACGAGTGCTCGGATTGGGAACGGATCGAAGAATTTGCCGACATCGTCAATCGCGCCGGTTATGCGTCCCCGATAAGGACGCCACGTGGCAGGGACATCTTCGCTGCATGCGGCCAATTGAAATCAGCATCGGAACGTATGCGCAAGAAGGATCGTGAAGCACTCGCAGCGTCCTGAGTGCTCACGTTCTGAAACTGCGACCTGCGGCGGCCAAACGGCCGCTGTTTTTGGTTTTGTTGGTGAGCTTCACCGCGCAAAGCCGTTCAACACCGGACAATTCCGTGTGAGCGTCATTTTTACCACCATGAATTACAGCTAAGGCTGCATTACCTATCCTTGAGGCACTCCAGTCTCGCCGGCGGTCCGGCGGCTTTTGAGGAGAAGGTCCCTGCACATGAAATCCGGCGAAACCATATGTATTGCCCTTTTTATTGGTCATATCAGCACCGCAGCATTCGGGCAGGATGCAGCCATCGACAGTCACATCGCCATTGAAAATCCGGCGGAATTGACCGGCGCTGAAGCGTCGGCGATCTATGACGATCTGAAAGACCGCCTCGCAGCCAGCTACGCGATGTCCCAGCTGAAGGAAATCGAGGAGTACCAGTCATGGCCGCTCTTCAATACCGCACCCTACATCTCTGCAACGCATGGCCAGCGTTACGTCAACAACTATGCCAACGCCATTGCATCGAACTATGCGGATCTCGAAGAGGGCGAGCTTTTGCCGGCCGGATCCATCCTGGTCAAGGACAGCATTACCGTGACCGACGACGGCCGCGTTTTTCCTGGGGCTCTATTTGGAATGGAAAAACTCGCTTCAGGCACCAGTCCCGAGACAGCGGATTGGCGCTATTTCATGGTCATCCCGGATGGCTCTATCTATGGCGATACAATGGGGGCAAACCCGGACCTCATGACGTATTGCCATGTATGCCATGAGGCCGTCGCTGAACGGGACTATACGTTTTTTGTGCCGGAAGACTTCCGGCCGACGCAATAGCGGATCCTAATCGGATCTAGAAACCGACAAAAAAGGCCGCCCGGAGGCGGCCTTTTCTTACGTTATGCAGGCAGGACAGTTCAAACGAGACCGTTCTTGGCCAGCGGCAGGCTGGTCACCCAGTTGCCCTTTGCCGCGGCGATCGCATTTGCCACTGCAGGGCCGATCGGCGGGGTTCCCGGTTCGCCGATGCCCGTTGGAGCTTCATTCGAAGCCACAATATGCACTTCAATTTCCGGCATGTCGGACATCCGGATCGGCTCATAGGTGTCGAAGTTGGTCTCTTCAACGACACCGTCGGTCAGCGTCACTTGGTTGCGCAGAATGGCACCCAGGCCGTATCCGATGCCGCCTTCAACCTGGGCTATGATGTTGTCCGGGTTGATCGGCGTACCGCAGTCGACAGCCGCGATGACCTTTTCCACCTTCACCGTGTCATCGTCCCGGAAGGAGATTTCGACAATTTCGGCAACATAGGAACCGAAGGACTTGTGCACGGCGACACCGCGGTAACGACCATCAGCGGGCGGCGTGTCCCAACCGGCCTTCTCCGCCGCAAGCTTCAGCACGGCTACTTTCCGTGGATCGTCTTTGAGCATTTCCAGACGATAGGCTACCGGGTCTTTCCCAGCTTCCTTTGCCAGACGATCGATCATGGTTTCCATGACATACGCCGTGTGCGTGTGACCGACAGACCGCCACCAGAGAACCGGAACCTGGGTTTCCTGGAAGGCCTGATCCATGTTCATCATCGGGAACGCATATGTGGTGTCATGCGCCCCTTCAGTCATGTTGTGGTCGACACCGTCCTTCATGAGCATCTGCTCGAACGGCGTGCCTTTGATGATGGACTTGGCAGCAATGGTGTATTTGAAGGCCGTAACATTGTTGTTCTCATCGAGACCAACCTTGACCTTGTGCGCGGACATGGGTCGATAATAGCCACCGGCCATATCGTCTTCACGAGTCCATACGATTTTCACCGGCGCAGCGTCCATACCGTCTGCCCGCATGGCCTTGGCAAGAGTTGTTGCCTCGACCACTGGGTGCGCGTCTGCTTGCGCCCGGCGGCCGAAAGAACCACCAGCCCACAAAGTGTTGATCTTGACCTTCTCGAACGGAATGCCAAGGACAGTGGCTGCCACGTTGTGATCGATGGTCTGGATCTGGGAGCCAAGCCAAAGTTCAGCATTTTCACCGTCAAAGGAGATCGCCACATCCAACGGCTCCATCGCACCATGGGCAAGGAAGGGAAAATCGAAATCTTCCTCGATCACCCGAGCCGATGCTTCCAGAGCGGCATCAATGTCACCATCTTCGCGCACTTTCAGGCCAGGCTTGGTGGTCATGTCTTTCAGCTCTGCCATCATGACATCGCTGGAACGGGTTTCAGCAGCGCTGTCGTCCCATTCGATTTCAAGCAGTTCACGCCCCTTGATCGCAGGCCATGTGGACTTTGCGACAACAGCAACACCATTCGGGATCTGCAGAACGTTCACAACACCGGGGATTTTCTTGGCTTCGGTCGCATCGAAGGATTTGACCTTGCCACCAAACCGGGGTGCACGTGCAACGGTCGCAATCAGAAGACCGTCCAGCTGGAAGTCCATTGTGTAGGTGTTCGGCGCACCGACCGTTTTGTTCTTGACGTCAACACGTGGGAACGACTTGCCGATATAGACCCACTGATCGGGTGTTTTCAGAACGGGTTCGGCAGGCACATCTTCCGCAGCAGCCAGACCGGCCAGCTCGCCAAGTGTTGCCGACTTTCCGGAGGCATGAGAGACAACGCCGTTTGAAACGGAGATTTCTCCAGCCGGCACGTCCCAGTCCTTGGCAGCAGCTGCAACAATCATGGCTTTGGCAGCAGCTCCCGCCTGCCGGTACTGCATGAACGAGTTCGCCATGGCGGTGGAACCGCCAGTACCTTGAACACCAAACAGCGTGTTGGCGTAGACTTGGGGATTTGAGGGCGCGAATTCAGCCGAGACCTGTTCACGCGAGGCGTCCAGTTCATCTGCAACAAGTGTCGCCAGACCCGTGGCCGTGCCCTGCCCCTTGTCGAGGTGCTTGGACAAAACAATGACTGTGTTGTCCGGGCGGATATGAACGAATGGCTGGACCAGCTCCCCGTCACCAGCAGCGGCCTGCGCTGCGCGCGGCAGGTTCATCGCCAGTACAAGCCCACCGATGGTTCCGGCGGAGATCTTCAGGAAGCTGCGGCGGCTCGGCTGAGCGGCTTCAAGAGGTTTTTGCAAGAGGTGCAACATCGGTTAGCCCTCCATCTTGTCGGAGGCAAGGTGAATGGCCTTGCGAATACGGGCATAGGTGGCGCAGCGGCAGACGTTCCCGTCCATGGCAGCGTCAATGTCTTCGTCGGTCGGCTTTGGCGTTTCGGCGAGCAAAGCGGTTGCGGCCATGATCTGTCCGGACTGACAATAGCCGCATTGCGGAACGTCCAGTTCGTTCCAGGCCGTTTGAACGGCTTCGGCGGCTTTGGTGTTGATACCCTCGATGGTGGTGATTTCAGCACCGTCAAGGTCCCCTACCAGTGTCTGGCAGGACCGAATGGCGACACCGTCCCAATGTACGGTGCAAGCACCGCAGGCGGCGATACCGCAACCGAATTTGGTTCCGGTCATTCCAAGCTCATCGCGCAATGCCCACAGCAGCGGGCTTTCAGGATCCGCATCAAGCGTGCGCGTTTCCCCGTTGATTTTTAGTGTAACAGACATGAGGAGGAGGCTCCTTTGGCTGGCCTTATCTGGCTAAAGGAAGTAAACTACACCGTGCAGTTTAATCTCAGATTTCGCATCTGTAAACGCCACAGTTTACATAGGGCGCATTTTTTGGGATGAAAGGGGCGGGGCACGGCAATCAGGTGAACAGGCAATCCGGGGCAAAATGAGCTGACCATGTCGGTATCTGACCAGAAAAAAAAGCAGATCATCGAAGCGGCAATCGCGGAATTTCAGGAAAGAGGCTTCGCGGGTGCGAGCATGGATCGCATTTCAGATCGCGCACAGGTATCCAAACGTACGGTCTACAATCACTTCGAAAGCAAGGAAGTGCTCTTCAAAGGCATCAATCAGTGCCTGGCCGATCAGATCAACTCGGCGCTGGAAATGCCGTATGACCCGGATCTCCCTATCCGCGAGACGCTGATCCGTCTGGGTTGGGCCGAGGGGGAACTGATGATAAACCCCTGTTTCATGAGCCTGGCCCGCATGATCATGAGCGAAACCATCCGCGACCCCGAACTTGCGGCGGATATGAACAGCCGCATGACCAAGCTTTCCGTTTTCGCCGAACACATCCAAGAAGCCATTACCGAAGGCAAATTGTCCGCAGACGATCCATCGGTCGCCGCCGAGCAGTTTCTGGGCCTTCTCAAATCAAGGGCTTTTTACCCGAATATCTATGCCAGCCGTGTGCCGGAGCGTGCCGAGATGGAAAAGATTATTGAGGAAAGTGTCGACATGTTTCTGGCAAGATACGGAACAAAGGCTGCCTGACAGCCCAGCTTTGCCTTGTCGGGAAGCTGCACGACCCGGCTCGCCTCAATTCTAGCCAGCGTCCCCGACCGGCTTCTCCAGAAGTTTGCCCCAGCGTGTCCGTTCCGCCATTTGCTGACGGGTTTCGTCTGAGATCAGACCTTTGACATTTTCCGGCACCCAGCCGCCGCCCAGGCCCTTGTAAACGGCAATCAGATTGGTAAGCACATTGGCCTGTGCTGCAATTAGGCGCGTCTCGGCCAGAAGCAGACTTCTTTGTGCATCGACCACGCGATTGTAAGACGCGGTACCGTCCTGGTACTGCGCCTCGACTTCACCCACCGAGCTGCGGGCAGCCCTGACACTGCGCCTGAGATAGACCGCTTCCTGCTTTGAGCGCAAAAATGCCGTAAGCGCATTTTCAACTTCCGCATATGCGTTCAAAACCGTGTTCTTGTAGTTCAGAAGTGTTTCCTGAAACTTGGCATCCTGCACCCGGACGTTGTTCTGGATGCGTCCGTAATTTAGGAAATTCCAGGAAAATCCAGGATTTATGAAACCCGCTGTCGAGCCGTTGTTGAAGAGGTTTGAAAAGTCATCAGCTCTCACGCCGATAGCACCGGAGATCGTAAAGGCGGGCAGAAGATCAGCCTTGGCGACCCCGATCTGTGCCGATTGCGCTGCCGCCACATATTCTGCCTGCCGGATGTCAGGGCGCCGGCGAAGCATGTCGGCTGGAACACCGATCGCAACCTCTGCCGGAACCCTTGGATAGCGGCCACCGGATCGAAGCCGTGCTTTCATGCCGCCCGGAGGTTCGCTCAACAGCAGGCTCAATGCATTATATGCTTGTGATAGTTCTGCTTCATATCCGGGAATGGACGCCAGCGTGTTGTTGTAAAGCACCGTAGCTTCGTCGACATCCAGCTTGGTTGCAGCTCCGTTTTCAAGGCGCAACCGTGTGAGATCGAGAGACTTTTTCTGAAGCGCAGCATTCTTGCGCGCCGACGTGATCAGCTGCTGTAATTCGCGTATCGTGACGTAGGTGGCGGCAATATCACCGGTCAGTGTCACCAGTGCATCGTCATAAGAAGCGATGTTGGCCTTCAGGTTGGCATCGGCAGACTGGATATCGCGCCTGATCTTGCCCCAGACATCAATTTCCCAGGCAGCATCGAACCCCGTCGACACACGCGTAATGTGATCGTTGACCAGGCCAACTCTCTCCAGATCGCGAATGAACGGGTCCTTGGCACTGAACCGGATGCTTTTGGATCCGCCGTTCAACTCCTGAACCTGCGGAAACAGTTCACCGGTCGCAATACCAAGTTGTGCGCGGGCCTGATAAACCCTGACACCGGCGGCCTGCAGGCCGACATTCTGACGGTACGCCTGCGCAATCAGGCTGTTGAGCGTTTCATCCTTGAAGACGTGCCACCACGGCACGGAATGAGCGCTGCGGCTGGTGAATCCGGTCCGGCTGTCGATGGTGAGATTTGCGCCTTTGCTCCAGCTGTCGAGAACAGGTGCATCGGGCCGCTCGAAATCGGGTCCGACCATGCAGCCACCAGCGAAAAGCACGCCTGCGAGCACTCCCCAACGACTCAATTTTCGCAACCGCCCCATACGCTGAAACTCTCACTCACACATCAAAGGGAACAATGAAATTGACCCACGAATAGAGCCGCATGTTCACACGCCGCAAAACCGCGACCCAGCCGCCACCTCCACCGGTGTAAATGGCTGCCGCGCCGTGAGCTCCGGCGGGATAACGTTTCAGCGCGGGGTCGTCATCAAGATCGATCTCGACTGCAAATCGGCCTTGTGGACTCATGAACATAAACTCAGGCACGCGGCCCCGCGGAATGATCTGGCCTTGGCCGGTACCGTCCCAGATCGCCTTGACTTTGCCGGTGAAAATCTGCCCCGGGTAAATGTCGAGTGCCACTTCAACCGGCTGGCCTGGTTCCACGAATTTCAGATGTTCCTGGTAAAAAGTTGCCAGAAAATAGGGATCAGCGTCGGCAACGAAAGCCGCGATTGATGCGACCCGGAACCCGCCGACGACGAGGCCGGGCCTCGCCTGCTGGGAAATGATGACACCGTCTTCCGGCGCATAGATTGTTGTCTGATCAACATAATATTGCGCCTGCTCGACCTGCGCCTCGGCAGCAGCCACCTGTGCATTAACGCCGTCTATCTTTGCCTCAGCGGCAAGTTGAGCCTTTTTCAGGTTGTCACGCGCCTCATGGACCTGAGCTTGAGCTGCCGCAAGCTGCGACTCCCATTTGTCGAGTGTTTCCTGTTTGGCCCCACCCTTTGGAACCAGGTCTGAATACCGCTTCACCTGTTGCGCAGCATAAGTTTCACTGGCTTGTGCAGCCTCAAGCGAATCCTGTGCGATGTGAATATCTTCTTCGAGAATGAGGGCATTCTGGCGCGCATCGGCCAGATTTGCCACGGCTTCGGCCAGCTGCGCCGCATAAAGCGTCTTTTCGAACTGGTAAAGTTTGTCGCCTTTTTTCACCTTCTGGTTCTGAGCTACGAAGACCTCTTCCAAAACCGTGGGGTGCGGCAAACGCGGTGCGATCTGGATCGTCTGACGGATAACGTGCCCGTCGATCGTGTACGGCGTGAAAAACCGGAGAAGCACGACCAGCAGAAACAGGACGTGAAATCCTACCCAGAAGGTCACGACACCCCAGGCGATATTGAATTTCAGCCATCTAAACTTGTAAAAAACCAGCCAGGCAAAAAGTGCATAAACGCCGAGGATCAAAAGCGCGATCGTCATGAGCTCGCACCACCCTCTGGCGATGAAGACTTACCAGCTGGACTGCTTTTCTGCGGCTCCGCCGGAACACCTGCCGCTGCAGGCGTCTCGCCTGCCTGCGGTGCATTACCATCTTCGGTCTCGATGTCTGCGTTTTTCGGCAGCTTGCGAACATCAACAGTCATGGAATCGTGATAGGCCCAGATCAGGGCATGTATCCATGGAAAGACGGTAAACAGTCCGATCCAGCCGCCGAGCTTGACCGATTCCGCATGCGGATGATTGCGTTTTTCCGCAAGTTTTCCAGGCAGCCCGCCCAGGGTGACCATCACGTAGAAAAACGCAATCACCACCAGAATCAGGATACCGAAGGTCAGATAGTCATAGCCGTCGAGTTCAAAATCGATCAGACCCATACCGCCTCCCAGTCTGGCCCCTTGATGCGTTCACTTCCTGTTAACACCCTCTTCCGCCTTCCGGTCAATTGCAAGTTTCAAACCTGTCCCGTGTTACCTGCAGGCTGTTTCCCGCCTGCAACAGATTGTCCTGCCCTTACCGACGCCTAAGGGCTTGCGCCGGGTAAAGAACCGGCTAAATTGCCGCAAATTTTCAACGGTGCGGACATACAGTCCCGAAAAAGCGAACTGGACCCTTCCTCTATGGCGCATGGTGACATCAAGAAAGTCGTGCTCGCCTATTCCGGCGGCCTCGACACATCCATCATCCTGAAATGGCTGCAAACAGAATTTGACTGCGAAGTCGTAACCTTCACTGCAGATCTCGGCCAGGGAGAGGAACTAGAACCGGCACGCCGCAAGGCCGAAATGCTCGGCATCAAGGAAATCTATATTGATGATCTTCGAGAGGAATTCATACGCGACTTCGTCTTCCCGATGTTCCGCGCAAACGCCGTCTATGAAGGGGTTTATCTGCTCGGCACGTCAATCGCCCGGCCGCTGATCTCCAAGCGACTGATCGAAATTGCGGAAGAAACTGGCGCTGACGCGATTGCCCACGGCGCAACCGGCAAAGGAAATGACCAGGTTCGCTTTGAACTGTCAGCCTATGCTCTTAACCCCGACATCAAGATCATCGCGCCTTGGCGTGACTGGACGTTCAAATCTCGGACCGATCTGCTCGATTTTGCCGAAAAGCATCAGATCCCGGTACCGAAAGATAAGCTTGGCGAAGCTCCGTTCTCCGTTGACGCCAACATGTTGCATTCTTCTTCTGAAGGCAAAGTGCTGGAAGATCCTGCGGAAGAGGCGCCGGGCTACGTCTACCAGCGCACGGTCGACCCGACCGAGGCACCAGATGTCGTTACCGAAATCGAAATCGGCTTCGAAAAGGGCGACGCGGTTTCGCTTAACGGAGAAAAAATGTCGCCGGCAACGCTCTTTGCCAAGTTGAATGACTATGGCCGCGACAACGGAATTGGCCGCCTGGATATGGTCGAGAACCGTTTTGTCGGCATGAAAAGCCGTGGTGTCTATGAGACACCTGGCGGCACCATCTTGCTGACGGCACACCGCGCCATGGAATCCATAACGCTCGACCGCGGAGCAGCGCACCTCAAAGACGAGTTGATGCCGCGCTATTCCGAACTGATATACAATGGCTTCTGGTTCTCGCCAGAGCGCGAAATGCTTCAGGCACTGATCGACAAGAGCCAGGAACATGTTACCGGCACCGTGAGTTTGAAGCTTTATAAGGGCAACGTTATCCTGGTTGGCAGGTCGTCTCCATATTCGCTCTATTCTGAAGAGCTTGTGACATTTGAGGACGATCAGGGCGCGTATGACCAGAAGGATGCTGCAGGTTTCATCAAACTGAACGCCCTGCGCTTGCGCACTTTGGCCAAGCGTAACCGGCTCGGCTAAAGAAAATTGATATGGAAACTCCAGCGGCAGATCTGACAGACAGTCTTGCAGCCGCTGGTTTTTTCGTACTGGGCGGGTTTTCACCCGGCCCCGGCGATCCGATTCCGGCCCTGAAAAGCGGCAAATACCCAAGGTCATTGCTCCTTGTTGGCAGCACTGGCCAAACTCTTTGGCCGCTCCTGACCTCAAGCCCGGAATTTTCCGACGAAAAACCCGATCCGCTCGACCGCTACACTAAGAGAATTTTGAGTGCGATTGCCATCGCGAATGGTCTTGAAGCGCTTTTCCCGTTCGAGGGGCCTCCGTTCCATCCCTTTCAGCAATGGGCCCTGGCCTGTGGCGGGTTTTCGCAAAGCCCGATGGGCGTCCTCGCCCACCAACGCTATGGACCATGGACAGGGTTTCGGGCTGCACTCCTGTCAGAACTCGTTGTCGAAGTAGCGGTAGCGTCCAAAGTGGACGGCCCATGCGAGACCTGCAGGGACAAACCCTGCATCTCCGCCTGTCCAGTGAGCGCGCTCTCCATTGAAAACGGATATGACGCTCCGAAATGCCGGGAACATCTTGTTTCATTGAAAAGCGCTAGCTGCTGGAGCGGCTGTCTTGCCAGGAGAGCTTGCCCAATAGGTGAAGATCACCGCCAGGACCCTGCAAATGCGCGGTTCCATATGGACAGTTTCATTCACCTGTGAGGTCATTTGCTGGAGCCTAGTCCAGTTTCACAACACCCTCTTGATCCGGGCACGTCTCTAGGGCCTCCGCCGCCGTACGGCCATCGCCCAGGGGCGCGTCTGGCCAGATCTCGGAAAGCGGGATCAAGACAAACGCCCTGTCCCCCATGCGTGGGTGCGGGATTTCCAGATCTGTCTCTTCGACTTTCTCAACACCGTAGATCAGAACATCAATGTCGATCTTCCGCGGGCCCCAGCGGATGTCGCGGACGCGTCCGAGTTCGGCTTCAGTCTCAAGACAGCGCTTCAGGAGGTCTTGTGGAGACAGTGTCGTATCCACCACCAGGCATATGTTTACGTAGTCATCCTGCGGAACCGGCCCCCAGGGAGGTGTGCGGTAGTCGGACGAGCGCCTCACGACCGTGAGGCCACTGGTCTGGTCCAGCAGCTGGACGGCGTGTTCAAGATTTGCTTGCGGATCACCAAGGTTGGATCCAAGCCCCAAGGCACATCGTGTTGGAGCAAGCGGAGAGTTTTCACTTATGGGCATTCAGATCGGGTTCCGTTCCAGCCAGGTTGCCTCCAACATACGCACGCACTCGGCATGTGGACGCACGTCATGTGCACGTACTATGACCGCACCTTTTGTCATGGCCGTAAGATGGACGGCAAGCGAGCCGAAAAGCCGCTCTTCCATGTCAGCATTCAAGACGGTTCCCACCATCCGCTTGCGCGATGCTCCGGCCAATAGAGGAAGACCATGCTTCTGAAGACTTTCGAAGCGATTCAAGATGATAAAATTCTGGTCGATGGTTTTCCCGAAACCAAACCCCGGGTCGAGCAGCTGTTTTTCCTTGGGGATCCCTGCGCGGTCTGCCAATTCCATGGAAGTTTCAAATGCACGGTCGATGTCGCTGAGAATATCCAGATCGGTGTCAGCGCTTTCCCGATTGTGCATCATCACCACATGCACCTTGGCTTCCGCGACAACGTCCGCCATTTCCGGATCTTTCCGAAGACCCCAGACATCGTTGACGATGACGGCCCCCGCCTTGCAAGCGCGCCGCGCAATTTCGGCCTTATAGGTGTCGATGGAGACAGGCGTTCCAAGGGCGATAACACCTTCCAGGACCGGATCGAGACGCGACCATTCAACATCAAGCGAAACCGGCTCCGAACCCGGCCGGGTGCTCTCGCCGCCGACATCCAGAATGTCCGCGCCTTCCGCAATCATCGTTCTGGCATGATCAAGCGCTTCATTTGCCGCATTGTGGTGCCCGCCGTCGGAAAACGAATCCGGGGTGACGTTCAAGATGCCCATGACATGCGGGCGGCAGTCAGGAAGACGGTATTCGGCGGCTTTCACGGTACTTGTAATCCCTTTTCGCAGGCACCTGATGCCTCTTTCACGATAAAGGGTCAAGCCGTTGTCGACATGCTGTGCCGCAGACGACGGAATTGAGCTATTCTGCGGCCGCTGTTTGCGGTATCCGGCTTTTAAAGACCAGATATCCCACAATTCCGGCAATTGGCACCAGTGGCAGCACCACGCCGAAGCCAAGCAACTGATCGCCCAATAGAGCGATGATGACGCTCGCAACAATTGCGACACCACACTGCAAGAACCCGACCATGGACGATGCAGCGCCGGCAATACCTGGGAACGGCGCAAGAGTTTCGGTGAAACTGGCCGGCAAAACCAGCGCCAATGCAAACGTGAACAGGCCGACCGGTGCCATGACCGTGGCGATACTCGGCTCCTGTGTCAGCGTCAGAAAGCTCATCAGCAAAGCGGCAACCACCCAGAGCGCCAAACCGAAAGGCACGAGTTTTTTTGCTTCCACGAACCGCAGCAAACGGCCTGTCAGAACAGTCCCGACAATGAACGAACCGGACTGCAGAACCATGGTCAATCCAAACTCTGAAGGCGACAGACCGACCTTGTGAATGAGAACGAAGGGCAGGATTGTCGCGAATGTATAAAGGTTTCCAAGGCCACATCCGATAAGAAGCGCAGGCGACATGAAACGCGGATCGGTCAACAAGGTCATGTAGTTCGACGCAAGACGACGCGGCTTGAGGTGATGCCTGCCTGGATCGGGGTTGGTTTCCGTCTGAAAGAAGGAAACGGCGATCATGAGAGCAAGGCCATAGACAACCATGCACCAGAAGATTTCCCGCCAACCCGACAGTTCAAGAACGAAGCCTCCGATTGTCGGAGAAATGGCCGGCCCGACCGCCAGCATCATGGCAATCGTATTCATGATCCTGGCCGAAGCTTCACCGGTAAACTGATCGCGTACGATCGCCCGGGAAACGGCAATTCCAACGGCAGCCCCAACACCCTGCAATGCCCGCGCCACCAACATGAATTCCACGGTTGGTGCGAATGTCGCCAAGATGCTTGATGTCAGATAGAGCAGTAGAAAAGCCATTGCGGTCGGCTTGCGGCCGAAGGCGTCGGAAAGCGGACCACAAACGAGCTGCGCCAGCGCGAAACCCGCAAAATAGGAGGTCAAGGTCAGTTTGACGGCACCGTCCGTTGTTCCGAAGGCTTCGACAAGCGTCGGCATGGCCGGTGTATAAAGCGCCATTGATATGGGACCGATGGCAACAAGCCCGGCCCCCAGAAGCGAGGTCCGTCTTGCGCTCATGATCGGGCTTGTGGACGTCATTTCTGTTTTCCTTTGGAAACCTCCTCAAGCAAACCGTCCTTCATGGTTTGCAGCAGCATTTCCAATACTTGTCTTTTGTCAGGGGGAATGTTTTCCAGCGCCCTTGACCGCACAGCATGAAGTGCCGTTCCGATATTTTCCAAAAGTGGTTGGGCCTTCGGGGTCAGCTCAACCAGTTTGGCACGTCTGTCACTCGGGTCTGTGCAGCGTTTGATCAGTCCGGCTTTTTCCAGCGTATCGAGATACCCGACCAGGGTCATCGGCTCGACATACATGGCATCGGCGAGCACAGCCTGCCGCTGACCGGGCAAACGCCAGACATAGAACAGCGTGCGCGCTTCACCTGCGGTCAGGCCGGTATCGACCTTGCTGAGCTCAGCTTCAAAATTCCGTCGCAACAACCGTGCAAGATCCACGACCAGCATGGTGACGCCGACATTCGGTTCCGGAAGACCCATTCCCGCCCCTTTTTTAGTAAGGTTACCTTACGAACTAGGGGTGAATCTTCACCAAGTCAATGCAACGAATGGACATCGCATTGCACAATTCACGCGCCGCACGTATAAAGGCGCCAAATTCGGCCGAGTGCCGATCCGAAATTACCTGAATTCGAGACAATGTGTGCGGGTCCGCGGGGGCCCGCTCTGTCTTTTGGAGCCCACACATGAACCTTCGTAATATTGCCATCATCGCGCACGTTGACCATGGCAAAACAACGCTCATTGACGTCCTTTTGAAACAATCGGGCGCATTCCGGGACAATCAGCGCACCGAAGAGCGCATGATGGATTCCAATGACATTGAGCGCGAACGCGGCATTACCATCCTGGCGAAAGTAACCTCGCTGGTCTGGAAAGACACGCGGATCAACATTGTCGACACTCCCGGCCACGCCGACTTTGGCGGAGAAGTGGAGCGTATTCTGCACATGGTCGACGGCGTTATCCTTCTGGTTGATGCAGCAGAAGGCCCCATGCCGCAGACCAAATTCGTGCTCGGCAAGGCACTCAAGCTCGGCCTCAAGCCGATTGTCGCCATCAACAAGATCGACAAGCCGGAACAGCGCGCAGAAGAAGTCCTCGACGAAGTGTTCGATCTGTTCGCAGCCCTTGATGCCAATGAAGACCAGCTGGATTTCCCGGTTCTTTACGGATCGGCCAAGCAGGAATGGATGGCGCTGGAGCCGGAAGGCCCGCAGGACAATATGGATCCGCTCTTCGATATGGTGCTCGACAAGGTCGCGGCTCCTGCTGCGGAGCCGGGCGAATTCCGCATGCTGGCAACAACAATTGAATCCGACCCGTTCCTTGGCCGCATTCTCACCGGCCGCATCGCCTCCGGCACGGCCCTGCCGAACATGCCCCTCAAGGCGTTGTCCCGCGACGGTGGCGCTGTCGAAACCGGGCGTGTTTCAAAAATTCTCGCTTTCCGCGGACTGGAGCGCCAGCCGATCGAAAAGGGCGAAGCAGGCGACATCGTTGCCATAGCCGGCCTGACAAAGGCAACGGTTGCCGACACGCTTTGCGCACCGGGTGTTGACGAGCCACTCCAGGCGCAGCCGATTGACCCACCGACGCTTTCAATGACCTTCCGCGTCAATGACAGTCCGCTTGCGGGCACAGAAGGCTCGAAGGTTCAGTCCCGTGTTATCCGCGAGCGCCTTAAGAAGGAAGCCGAAGGCAACGTTGCCCTGAAGGTGGAAGACACGGACGAACCGGATGCCTTCATCGTGTCGGGCCGCGGCGAATTGCTTCTGGCGATCCTGATTGAAAACATGCGCCGCGAAGGCTTTGAGCTTGGTGTCGGCCGACCGCGCGTCGTCTATCAATATGACGATGCCAACAACCGGCTTGAGCCGATCGAAGAAGTCATCATTGACGTCGACGAAGAGCATTCAGGCATCGTCGTTCAGAAACTTCAGGAGCGAAAAGCGGATCTGCTTGAAATGAAACCGTCCGGTGGTGGCCGGACGCGACTGGTCTTCCACGCACCAACGCGTGGACTGATCGGGTACCAGGCAGAACTCTTGTCGGATACGCGTGGCACGGCGATCTTCAACCGCCTGTTCCATGGATATGAGCCTTACAAAGGGCCGATCCAGGGCCGTCACACCGGCGTTCTTCTTTCCAACGGAACCGGCGAAGCTGTCGCATATGCTCTTTTCAACCTGGAAGACCGGGGCCCGATGATGATAGAGCCTGGAACCAAGGTTTATCCGGGCATGATTGTTGGCGAGCACACGCGCGGCAACGATCTGGAAGTAAATGTTCTGAAAGGCAAGCAGCTCACCAACATCCGCTCTGCCGGCAAGGATGACGCGGTCAAGCTGACAACGCCGATGAAACTGACGCTGGAGGCTGCACTGTCCTATATCTCGGACGATGAACTGGTGGAAGTCACACCAAGTTCCATCCGGCTGCGCAAAGCGATGCTCGACCCGCATGAGCGCAAGCGTGCTGAGCGTGCGGCGAATAAGGCATCTGCCTGATACATCAGGAACGAAAGACAAAAGCCCGGGCAGGACCCGGGCTTTTTTATGCCTGTCACCCGATGGTGTTTCGAATGACGGTCAAACCTGAGGCAGCGACGGCTTGCCGCCGCTGCCGGTCGTCTTAGAAGTGCACCGACTTGGCATCCAGCGGCTTTTGAAGCGGCGGAGCGAACTTGGTCAGGTCGATACCCTCAACGGCCGTCTTGTACTCATCCACTGTCGGCGTTCTGCCGAGGATTGCTGACAGCACTACGACTGGCGTTGAAGCAAGCAGGGACTCACCTTTCTTGTCGCCGGCGTCCTCGACCACTCGCCCCTTGAAGAGACGTGTTGACGTCGCCAGAACCGTATCGCCCTTTGCAGCCTTCTCCTGGTTGCCCATGCACAGGTTACAGCCAGGCCGCTCCAGATAGAGGATGTTCTCGTATTCGGTCCGGGCAGTGTTTTTGGGCGAAGTGTCATCAAACTCAAAGCCGGAGTACTTCTGCAGCACTTCCCAGTCGCCCTCGTCCTTCAACTCATCGATGATGTTGTAGGTCGGTGCGGCAAGAACCAATGGAGCCTTGAACTCGACGCTGCCTTTTTCCTTTTCCAGATTACGCAGCATCTGGGCGACGATTTTCACATCGCCCTTGTGCACCATGCAGGACCCGACAAAACCAAGATCGACCTTCTTTTCCGCACCGTAGTAGGAAATTGGCCGGATCGTGTCGTGGGTATAGCGCTTGGAAACATCAGCGTTGTTCACATCCGGGTCGGCAATCATCGGTTCATTGATCTCATCAAGATCGACGACGACTTCCGCGAAATACTTGGCGTTGGCATCTGGTGTCAGAGCCGGCTTTTCTCCGGACTTGATTTCCGCGATACGCTTGTCGGCGATGTCGACCAGGCCCTGAAGCATTTGAACTTCATTGTCCATGCCCTTGTCGATCATGACCTGAATACGGCTCTTCGCAATCTCGAGCGATTCAATCAGCGTCGCGTCTTCAGAAATGCAGATCGACGCCTTGGCCTTCATTTCCGCCGTCCAGTCGGTGAAAGTGAAGGCCTGGTCCGCAAGCAGCGTTCCAATGTGTACTTCGATGATCCGGCCCTGGAAAACGTTGTCTCCGAACTGCTTGAGCATCTGCGACTGGGTTGCATGAACAACGTCTCGGAAGTCCATGTGATCGGCCATTTGCCCTTTGAAAGTCACCTTGACCGATTCAGGGATCGGCATGGTTGCTTCGCCGGTCGCGAGCGCAAGAGCCACCGTTCCCGAATCGGCACCGAATGCGACCCCCTTGGACATTCTGGTATGGGAATCGCCGCCGATAATGATCGCCCAGTCATCCACAGTGATGTCGTTCAAGACCTTGTGGATCACGTCCGTCATGGAATGATAGACGCCTTTCGGGTCGCGTGCGGTGATCAGCCCAAACCTGTGCATGAACGCCATCAGTTTCGGCGTATTTGCCTGAGCCTTCAAATCCCAGACCGATGCGGTATGGCAACCGGACTGGTAGGCACCGTCAACAGTCGGCGAAAGAACTGTAGCCGCCATGGCCTCAAGCTCTTGAGAAGTCATCAGGCCGGTGGTGTCCTGTGAACCGACGATGTTCACCTTGACGCGAACGTCGGAGCCCGCATGCAGAACCTTGCCCGGCGTGACACCGACCGCATTCCTGTTGAAGATTTTTTCGACCGCGGTCAGGCCCTGGCCTTCATGAGACACTTCCTTGGAAGGAGCGAAAGCGGATTTCAGTTCGACACCGAGCGTCTCGCAGGCAAAGCTCTGAAGCTTCTTGCCGAAAACGATCGCGTAGGACCCGCCTGCCTTCATGAATTCGAGCTTTTGCGGATTGAACGAAGAGCCGACATCGACAAGTTCTTCATCGCCGCCTTCGTTGTAGAGCTTCTTCTTCTTGGTGTTGATGGTTAGAACAGTGCCGGTCTCAACCGAATATTTCTGTTCCAGAACCGGATTGCCGTCGTTGTTGAGGATCGGGTTGCCGTCGGAATCCAGCTTCTTGACCCAGTTTTTGAGGTCGATGCCGATGCCGCCGGTCACACCAACGGTTGTCAGGAAAATGGGAGAGATGCCATTGGTGCCGGCCACGATAGGCGCGAAGTTCACGAAAGGCACATAGGGGCTCGCCTGCTTGCCGGTCCAGAGCGCAACATTGTTGACGCCGGACATGCGCGAGGAGCCCACACCCATGGTGCCCTTCTCTGCGATCAGCATCACCTGCTTGTCCGGGTGCTGCAGTTTCAGCGCCTGAATTTCCTCCTGCGCACGCTCGGAGATCATGCACTTGCCGTGCAGTTCCCGATCGGCGCGGGAATGGGCCTGGTTGCCCGGTGACAGAAGGTCGGTGGAAATATCGCCTTCGGCGGCGATATAGGTCACGACCTTGATTTCTTCGTCGATCTCCGGAAGTCTCGTGAAGAATTCCGCCTTCGCGTAACTCTCGATGATGTCTTTGGCAATCGCGCTGCTACTGGCCAAAGCCTCTTTCAGGCGGTTCGTATCCGCCTCATAAAGAAACACCTGCGTTTTCAGGACGTCGGCTGCATCGGCTGCAATGGCCTGATCCTCGCCGAGGGCCAGGTCGAGCAGAACCTCCACCGAAGGACCGCCCTTCATGTGTGAAAGCAGCTCAAGGGCAAAGGATGGGGAGATCTCGGCAACATCAGCCTGGCCAAGAATGATCTCTTTCAGAAACTTGGCTTTGACACCGGCAGCGCTCGTTGTACCAGGCAAGGTGTTATAGATGAAGAACTTGACAGACGCTTCCCTGTGCTCGTTTCCCTGATCTTTGATCTGGGCAACGATTTCCTCCAACAAGGCGCCGTCTTCTATCGGCTTTGGATGCAAGCCTTGTTCTTTGCGCGTGTCGATCTCTTTCAGGTAGTCTTGATACAAGCTCATGATGGTCCCGGCGTCCTGGTGTTGTTTGAAGCTTGACCACCGGATCGCAGTTTGTCTGGCGAGCCGGGAGAAGCTGGCTGAGCGCGGTTTTAATTCAGTATACAATGGTATGCAATATCTTTCCATTCGATAAATAAGGGATTTTTCACGCCGCGGCCGCCTTACGCCCAGCTCCTCAAAAAGCGCGTGATCACCACTTCAAGCGATCAGTCAGCGACCTTAAATAAGCTTCGTGCATCTGAGCCCCGTCTGGTGAACATCGCCAAAGATTGCTATAGGAGCGCATCACAGAATTGCGGCGGCGAAAGAGGGAGAGGCTCTCTACCGCACCCCGCGAAACTGCGCTTGTCGATGGAGTTGTCCTGCTCCAGGCCAGCGCTTTGAGAGAGTATGCCGGGCACTGGAACAAACGCAGCCGGGCCTTTGCAAAATGAAGGAGATTGCACGTCGTGACCCAGTCCCTCGACAGCTTCAAGTGTAAGAAAACGCTGACCGCAGACGGCAAGACCTATTCCTATTTCTCGATCCCGGAAGCGGAAAAGAACGGCCTTGAGGGCGTCTCCAAACTGCCGTTTTCGCTGAAAGTTGTCCTTGAAAACCTTCTGCGGTTCGAAGACGGGCGCTCCG
Source organism: uncultured Roseibium sp. (assembly GCF_947499295.1). Lineage (GTDB taxonomy): Bacteria > Pseudomonadota > Alphaproteobacteria > Rhizobiales > Stappiaceae > Roseibium. The sequence continues at coordinate 51,580 of NZ_CANMNP010000012.1, read as the reverse complement.
TAACCAAAGAAGACATTGTTGCTTGTGCGGAATGGCTCAAGACGAAAAAGTCCACACATGAAATTTCCTATCGCCCGGCCCGAGTCCTGATGCAGGATTTCACCGGTGTGCCGGCCGTGGTGGACCTGGCCGCCATGCGCGACGCGGCCGTGAAGCTTGGCGGCGATCCGAAGAAGGTGAACCCTCAGGTTCCGGTCGATCTTGTCATCGACCACTCTGTCATGATCGACTTTTTCGGCACCAAAGACGCGTTCAAGAAAAACGTCGATCTGGAATACGAACGCAACCAGGAACGGTATGAGTTTCTGCGCTGGGGTCAGTCTGCCTTCGACAACTTCCGTGCGGTCCCCCCTGGAACCGGTATTTGCCACCAGGTGAACCTTGAGTATCTGGCCCAGACCGTCTGGACCCGGGAAGAGGGCAGCGAGACAATCGCCTATCCTGATACGCTTGTTGGCACCGACAGCCACACCACCATGGTCAATGGTCTTGCCGTTCTCGGCTGGGGTGTCGGCGGTATCGAAGCGGAAGCAGCCATGCTCGGCCAGCCGATATCCATGCTGATACCGGAAGTCATCGGCTTCAAGCTGACCGGAAAGCTGAACGAAGGCATCACCGCCACCGACCTTGTGCTGCGCGTGGTTGAAATGCTGCGCCAGAAGGGTGTTGTCGGCAAATTCGTTGAATTCTTTGGTCCGGGCCTCGACAATCTCAGCCTTGAGGATGCAGCCACGATCGCCAACATGGCACCCGAATACGGCGCGACATGCGGCTTTTTCCCGGTCGACAAGGAAACACTGAAGTACCTGGAAGCTACTGGGCGCGACAAGGACCGTGTTGCACTGGTCGAAGAGTATTCCAAGGCCCAGGGCATGTTCCGCACCGGCGGCGAAGAGCCTGAATTCACCGACACGCTGGAACTCGACATTTCCACCGTCGTACCGGCCATTTCCGGTCCGAAGCGTCCGCAAGACCGTATCAACCTCTCCGATGCCGCATCCGGCTTTGCCACGACCATGGCGGAAGAGTTCAAGAAAGCGGGCGAACTCGACAAACGTGTCACCGTTGACGGCAAGGGCCACGACCTGGGCAACGGTGACGTCGTCATCGCAGCGATCACATCCTGCACCAACACATCCAATCCCTCCGTTCTGATCGGCGCCGGGCTTGTGGCCCGCAACGCCCTGGCAAAAGGACTGGACGTCAAACCCTGGGTGAAAACCTCACTGGCTCCGGGTTCCCAGGTGGTGACCGACTACCTGGAAAAAGCGGGCCTGCAGGGCGACCTCGATGCACTTGGCTTTGATCTTGCCGGTTATGGCTGCACGACCTGTATCGGCAACTCCGGTCCACTGGACCCGGCAATTTCAAAAGCAATCAACGACAACGACCTGATTGCCTGTTCCGTATTGTCGGGCAACCGCAACTTCGAAGGCCGCGTCAACCCGGATGTGCGCGCCAACTATCTGGCCTCTCCGCCGCTGGTTGTCGCCTATGCAATTGCCGGCAATCTCAACATCAATATTACCGAGGACCCTCTTGGGAATGACAAGGACGGCAACCCTGTCTATCTGAAGGACATCTGGCCGACGACGGAACAGATCAGCGATCTGATCCGCTCCTCCATCAATGAGGACATGTTCCGCACGCGCTATTCCGACGTCTTCAAGGGCGACGCGCATTGGCAGGCAATCAAGGTGGAGGGCGGCCTCACCTACACCTGGCCGGTGTCATCGACCTATGTCCAGAACCCGCCTTACTTCGAAGGCATGACCATGGAGCCGAAGCCGCTTCAGGACATCAACGACGCCGCGGTCATGGGCCTTTTCCTGGACAGCATCACCACCGACCACATTTCACCGGCCGGTGCGATCAAACTCGACAGCCCGGCAGGGAAATATCTCTCTGAGCATCAGGTCGCTCAAAAGGACTTCAATTCCTACGGTTCGCGCCGTGGCAACCACGAAGTCATGATGCGCGGCACATTCGCCAACATCCGCATCAAGAACCAGATGGTTCCGGGCGTTGAAGGCGGCGTCACCATGAAAGATGGCAAGAAGGAATGGATCTACGACGCCTGCATGGAATTCAAGGAAGCCGGCACGCCGCTGGTCGTCTTTGCGGGCAAGGAATACGGCACAGGGTCGTCCCGTGACTGGGCGGCCAAAGGCACCAATCTGCTTGGTGTGCGGGCCGTGATCGCCCAGTCTTTCGAGCGTATTCACCGCTCTAACCTGGTCGGTATGGGCGTCATTCCGCTCACCTTCAAGGAGGGCGAAAGCTGGCAGTCGCACAACATAACCGGCAAGGAGCGCGTCACCATCAAGGGCATCGCCGACATTCAGCCGCGCCAGATGATGGATATGGAAGTCACCTATGAGGACGGCACCACCAAAACCATCGAGTGCCTGTGCCGTGTCGATACCGAGGATGAGCTGGAATACATCAAGGCCGGTGGCATTCTGCACTATGTGCTCCGGAACCTTGTGACGGGCTAAGGCGAATTACGCACGAACGACAAGTTCAGGGCCGCTTAACCAGCGGCCTTGATGACGCCAAGCCTGGTAAGCCCATTGCTCTTTCCGCGTGCTTGGAAGGCTATCAGTTTCCAGAAAGGGTGCCCGAGGCCGACTGTATCACTTGATAAAAGATACTCTGCGTTGAGCCTGAGTCCACGAAATCGCTGAAAATTTTGTAGTTGCAGTAATTTACGACCACAAACACGGAAATTGCTGCAGCCATATCCCGGAATCGCGGCTTTTTAACAAAGCCGGAAACCCGCCCGCCATCATCGTTCTTCTTGAGCGACAAGACGTCGGAGAATGTCATCAGCACGAAAAAGGCGGCCGCAAGCGCTGGGTAGGCCAATGAGAGACTTTCGATGTCGTTATAAAGGGGGAATGCATCGCCCCAAATGAAAACGGCAGTAAGAACGGTTACCAGCGTTACGGTGTAATGGCCGGCGAGAAGCATAAAGACCCTTCGGGGTTGGATGCTTTCTATTTGGAATAGAATTCTCGCCATGGCCGTAACGAGCGAAAGTACGATGATCAAAAGCAAAATGAAGCTGGTTTGAAATGCGACAGTCGCAAGCTTTTCTTGAAGCCCCAGGAAAGGAGCACAATAGACGCTCAGCAATGCAAGCAGCGACGCGACCGCAACAAGCTCCTGCCAGCCGACGTCTTTGGTCTCGAACACGGTGATGTAGTTGGTGCGCCAAATCTGAACCAGCGTCTTGTCGTACTCTTCTGACACCTCTGCCATTTCTTCAGTTTTCTTCGAAAAATTTGAGAGTGAAATTCACCGATGTTGGCGTCGAGTTTAAAAATATATCATTGAAGGCCAAGTAAAGGCCGACATGATCGGCTCTTAAGGTCCTGTATATTCTCACACATACCTTACCGGGCCCGCCATATCTTTGCATCACCACTTCCAGGATGTGGTTCAAAGTGTCCCCCGACAAGTTCATGTTGCCAGGGAACGCAAAGTTACTTCGTTTGGTAACATCGCTAAACGTATCGGTGCCATCATTGAAGGTGAGGTGCCAACCCTTCTTTTTGTCGAACAGGTATCGAGCCCTTGAGACCAGTGACGATCCGGATGGCAATGCACTGAGGTGGACATCCTGGTAAACGTCCAGGTCGACGTCTGCGACAAGATTAGCGTTGAACGGAGGACGGGAAAATCTTTTGTCGAAATCAGCTCTAAGTGCCCTTTTGAGATTGTCACCATACCCGACAAGTGCGCTCTTCCTGTATTCAATGGTCTCCGACAGTTTTCCGCTTTTGACGAGGTAATAATTCTCGCGCTTTGGTGCAGTCGTGTAATAGATCGCTTCGACCGGAACTTCGCTCTCAAATTCTGACACCAGAAGACTGTTCACCCTGCGAATGCTTGCTGGACGCCATTCATCGTCGGAATGTCTCGATTTATACTTATAGTAAACACCTTCACCAACACCGGAATTCTCGTGAAAACTCGCGAAATCAGCAGGACATGAAATATATTCACTGCTTATCGCTGCGGTAGACCAGGAAAACGCAGTAAATAAAGCGAAGAGCGGCTTGATTAAGCTAGAGCCGAACATAAAATTTTCCCCAAAACCCCTAACCTGCTATTCTATCTTAAGGTGAGATTTTCCAAAAAGCCAACCTGCTTTCGGACACCTGATTGCGACTGCTCCGAGACCTCTGACTTTGTTGAGGGCCTGATAATAAGACGCTGCCCAGCGGAGAAATACTTCGGCTCACAGTCTACCGCGAAGTTCCTGCGGCGTTCTCTGGGAGATTTCCATGTCAGATCCAAATTCATCCCAACTTTCCCTCATCGCGCCGGTGTTTCCCGTTAGTGACGTGGCCACCGCTGTCGCCTATTACCGCGACAAGTTGCTGTTCGAGGTTCGTTTCGAATGGGCGGATAGCGAAGGAGAGCCTGCGCGTTATGCCATTCTCGGCAGAGACAAGATTGAGCTCCACCTTACAGGGGGCGACGCGCTTCACCCAAGGACGGCCTATTGCTTCGTCGAAGGCATCGACGACTACTACGCACTGGCAAGAAAGGCCGGAGCCAACATCACTGAGGACATTGGCGACCAGCCTTGGGAGATGCGTGAGTTCGAAACAAAGGACCCGGACGGCAACGCACTGATATTTGGTGAACACCTCAGCCGGATGACCGATTGAACCGGCTTCAAGTCTGGTCAGACTTTCCAACTTCGTCACCGGCCTGATCGAGAGAGACAAGCGCTTCCCGGGCGGTTTTTGGTTGCGCGTGATGCAGGAAGCCCGCAACCGCTGTCCCGTGATTGTCATCACATCGCACTCTTGAGCACTGACCTAAGGTAACCCGCATTGAACGCCTTCCGAACTATTCGGATACCGGAGACGATATATGTGGGACTTTGATTTCGGACGCGCCATCGGCCTGATGGTGCAGACTTTGCCTTATCTTATTTTTCGAGTGATCGTTTATGGCGCCATGGCCGCCGCTTATGTGATCGTGACCGGCCTTGGTGCCGGTGTCGGCTATGGTCTCGGCTGGATTGGTGGGCCTGACAGCCAGGCCGGCTTCGCTTTCTGGGGCGGAATGCTGGGTTTCGGCCTGACCGCCACAGCGATTTACCTCTTGCGCGAATACCTGCTTTACACCGTAAAGGCCGGTCACATCGCGGTTCTGGTGGAACTGATGGATGGCAAGAAACTGCCGGACGGCCAAGGACAGGTTTCTTACGGTGCGAGCGTTGTAAAAGATCGCTTTGTCCAGTCCAGCGCCCTTTTCGGTCTGGATCAGTTGATCAAGGGCGTTGTCCGGTCTATCAGCAGATTTGCCGAAGGCATTGCCTCGATCCTGCCGATCCCGGGCTTGAACGGACTGATGTCCCTTTTCCGGGCCTTCTTGAAGGTTGCAGTCGGTTTTGTGGACGAGGTTATCCTGGCGCACGCGATCCGGACCCGCTCGGACAATGCCTGGGGTTCCGCCCGTGAAGCGCTGGTGCTTTACGGCCAGAACTATAAGCCCATGTTGAAGAATGCCGCCTTCATCGCACTTTTCACTTATCTCCTCGCCTTTGTGGTGTTCCTGGTGATGCTCGCGCCGGCTGCGGCGATTGTTTACCTGATGCCCGGCTCCTGGAGTTTTGGCGCGCTGGTGTTTGCCCTTGTCTTTGCCTGGGCGGTGAAGGCTGCAGTGCTGGAGCCGCTGGCCGTCACACTGATGATGCAGGTCTATTTCAAGGTGACCAACGGCCAGGTGCCGAATCCCGAATGGGATGCGCGGCTGTCTGAAATGTCGGACAAGTTTCAGGAGATCAAGGAAAAGGCCTTCACATCCAGCACCGGCACTGCTGCACCGGCTGAATAAGGCCGATTTCACCACGCGAGTTGGGGAGGAACAAGATTGTCAGGTGAACGCAAACGGTGTTCCATGCCTGACAATCATCTTCTGTTTCAGATTTCGACGGGGGTTTTCATGAAGTCGATTGTGAGCGCTGTTCTTTTTCTGGGACTGTCAGGACAAGTCGCCCTGGCGGATCCGTGCCAGGACCGCTTCACCGAGCTTTATCTGCAGCTCGATCAGGGCGTTCCAACAAAAACGATCGCGATCAACGCCTTCAAGGGCGCTCCGCCTTCAACCAATGAATTTTTATATCTGAACGAGAATCACTATCTGACAGTTCCAACCGAGCCGGCAGGTCCCTGGGTTCTTGGATATGAGAACGTGCTCTACCAATCCGCAGATGACGGAAAGAGCTGGCAAAAGATCCGGGAGATGGACACGGGTGGCAATGCTGACCAGGCCCGGGCAGACAAGTTGGCGAACGCGGAAACCATTCGGAATGCAGCTTGTTCAGAAGAAGAAGTCGACGGCGAAACTCTGGATGTAGTCGCAGCCGATATCACAGTCAGCCAAGGCATGGTCACGGAGAACCGCTACACCTATTGGGTCCGGCGGGCTGACAGTTTTATAGTCAAGGCGGTCTATGACACCAAGGCACCGAACTTCGAGATGGTGGTCACACAGACAATCGAAAAAGCTCCGGGCCTGACCCTGCCGACACCCTAAGCAGCCTGAACGCTCACAATTGGCTTTGCGAAAGACTCATCCTCTGCCGCGATAGGGCGGCACGCCCTGATCCGGGATCCAGACACCTTCCGGCGCGGTCCCCGTTTGATAAAAAACATCAATCGGAATTCCGCCCCGCGGATACCAGTAACCGCCGATCCTCAGCCAGTCCGGCTGGAGCAGGTCGACGAGACGCTTTGCAATTGAGATCGTGCAATCCTCATGAAATGCCCCGTGGTTGCGGAAAGAGCCCAGAAACAATTTCAAGGACTTGCTCTCAACCAGAAAATCCTTGGGGACATAGTCAATCACCAGATGCGCGAAATCCGGCGCCCCCGTAATGGGGCAAAGGGATGTAAATTCCGGTGCGACGAACCGCACCATATAGCCGGTCCCAGCCTGGGGGTTTGGCACCTTTTCCAGGACGGCCCTCTCCGGATCCTCCGGCAACCCGGTGGATGTTCCAAGCTGAGTGAGGTTTTCATAGATGCTCATGTCGCTCATGCGAATTTCCAAAACCCTGAGATGTCCCGAAATGGCCGGCAGTGGTGTGACTGTGGCAGGACGGCCTTTTAACAGGTTCTCTTTGAAAGAGAAAATCACGGACTGACGCAAGGCGAATCGCATCGTTTCCGTTACGAAAAATCTGGCATTGACATTTCTCTACAATTGCATAGAAATTAGTTTCTATACAAATGAAGAGAAACAGTCTTATGGCTAGACCAAAGGGTTATGACCCCGAAGAAGTTGTGAAGCGTGCCACCTACGCTTTCTGGCAACACGGCTACCAGGCACTGGGCGTCCGTGAGCTGGAGCGCCTGACCGGGCTCAATCAGTTTGCGCTCCGGAGTGAATTTGGTGGCAAGGAGGGACTGTATCTTGCCGCACTCCGGTTTTATTCCGAACAGGCAATTTCGATCGCAATGGAGCCCATGAGGGACAGTGGCAGCATCCCCGAAATCATTGCTTTTCTCAGGTCCCTGATAACCGATGGCTCGATGACTTCGAGCCCTTATGGATGCCTCGTCGTCAATACCGGTATCGAGAATGCACGGGTCGGCAGCGCCGACCTGGACAAGGCGGCCAGACACTATTGGGACGCGCTGGAAAACTGTTTCGAGGCTTGCCTACAGAACGCACTCGATGCTGGACGAATTTCAACTTCGACAGACATCAAAGCTTTTGCCAAGGGGCTGGTGTCGGCGGTGATGGGTGTCCACGCCCAGAACCGGCTGGAGGGAAAAAACAACGCAGGCAGGCACCTCGTCGACCTTTTGTGCGAACAGCTCACCGCTATGGAGACGTCATGAGCAAGCCTGCAGCTACCCTTGTCCGGATAGAGGGACACGAAAGCCTCTGGACCGTCCAGCGCGGCAATCTCAGATGCAATGTCGTCGGTCTTGAGGGCGGCGGGACGTGTCTTTATAGCCCCGTTGAAAAGACCAGCGGTGTCGCCGCCGAAGCGGCCCCGATCCGCTTCCTGCTGGCACCCAACCACTATCACAACAAGGCCGTTCCTGAGCACATTGGAGCGTACCCGCACGCAAAGCCGGTTTGCTCCGAGAATGCCAGGCCAAGACTTGAAAAAATCACCGGAACGCCATTCGGTTCATTGTCCGCACTGGCCGAAGCTCTCCCTGACCATATTACCCTTCTTGAGCCCGATGGTTTGAAAACCGGCGAGGTTTGGCTCCGAGTGAAGGGCGATGGCGGCGTTGCCTGGGTTGTCACAGATGCATTTTGCGGCGTTTCGGACAAGAATACTCCTGAACCAGCTCTTGGCTTCCTGAAGACATTCCCGAAATACGGCCTTGCTGACAAAGAGATGTTTTCAGCCTGGGTTCAAGAGTGCTTGGAGCATGAGACGCCGAACATGATCATTCCATGCCATGGCGGCATCGCGAGAGGAACTGATCTTAAGGCCGATATTCTGGGTCTGCTTGAAACGCTTTAAGTTCTAAGCCGGGAGCCTTGAACCGCGTCCAATTTTGCATCACGCCCAGATCGCCATCCGCAAGGCACGGTCGTCTCGCCGATAGTCCTTCGGAAAGGGTTCGGCCTCGCCCTTCAAGATCCGCTCGGCAATGAGAGAATTGGCAGCCGCATCCAGAAGGTCATCCCGGCCGCAGCCTCGCGGTGGTTTCTGGTCCAGAAAGTCTCGCGGCGTTCCGTGTGACATGAGCAGATCCCGCCGCTGATCCAGTCCATCCGGATTGGCCCGGCTTTTGATCTTTTTCGGAAGGCTCATCGCCTGCTCACCGTTCAGCCGCCAGAAGGCAAGTTCGGGGTGCACTTCAAACACCCGTGCCTCCAGCTCCGGTGTCATAACCGCATCAATGTCGCGCATTTTCGGAAAGAGATAAAAACACTGCTTGGAAACCTTCTTGGGAGGTTGCGACGTTCTCATCGCAACCTCGCTAGCCAGGCGATAATCCTCTTCATAAACGGCAGGGCGCGCCGGAACCTGAAAGACGGACGACTGACGGTCACCAAGGTGCCGACGGACGGCTTTTTCCGGTCCCCGCCCTCCAGGTCCGATCGTGTCCGGCAAACCAATCGGCATATCGACGGCAATGACCGAGAGGAAGGGCTGATGCTGAAGAATGTCTGCAAACGCTGGAAACACTTTCAAGGCAATATCAGCCGGATCGGTCAGATTACGGAGCACCGCGACCCAGCCGATCTTGCAACCGTCGACACCGGCAACATATTTCGGCCGGTCTTCAGGCACGTGACTTTGCTTCCAATATCCGCCTTGAGGTTACGAGCGCCATGGCGCGGACAACCGACTGCTGTTCTTCAGCAAACAGCAATTCATCAGCACCCTTTTTGACACTTCGCGCAACAAGCTCAAAAACCGAGGCAGAAGCCCTTTTGAGAGCCTCTTCGTCATCAAGGCCTTCCAGAGAGTTGCTCAAGAACAGTCCCGCAATCAGATCACCAGTTCCGTGCGGCGGGTTCGCAATGGCCGCATGCTCGGCGGCAACAGCACCTCGAGGCCCCGCCAGCAAATTTGCAATCGCATTCCGTCGCATCGCTGGTGAGGAGGTCACAAGAACCCGCTCGTTGCCAAGGGTCCGAGCGGCTGCCAGTGCGTCAAGTTCGCTTTCAACAGTCCGGCCTGTCAGCCAACCGAGCTCAAATGTGTTGGGTGTGACGATGTCCGCAAGTGGAACCAGCCTGTCACGTATCGCATGCGCCGTTGCCTCGGGAACGTAAAGACCACCTCCGGAGGCGGAGGTATGGTCACCCATGACCGGATCGCACACATAAGGCGTGCCGGGCGCCTTTTGTTTGACGGCTTCCACCAGACCGGCAACGGCTTCCGCTTGCGAAGCCTCACCAAGATACCCTGAAATCACAGCTCCGATTTCACCAATCTTGTCCGAGCCCGCAAGGTCCGCGGCAATGGAATTGAAATCGGCGCTTGCCGGAACGATCCGGGTTCCTTTGCCATGCCCGGGATGCCAGGGAAGCAGTATAGTGGGCAGAAACCAGACATCGTGTCCGATCCGTTCCAGCGCAAAACTCAAACCTCTGCCACTTATCCCCCCACGTACCACCTGCGACGTGATGATGAGGATCGGCTTTTTCTGTGGCTCGGGGTCACCATGCGTCATATTCTGCGTGTTCCCTGGAAGAGCGCTACTATCGACTGATGTCAGAAGGTCCGGATTCCTTAAGCGGCATCCGAGTTGGATTTAGGATCGGATCCATACCGTTTTTCAATATATTCCAATACCATTTGCTTGAACTCGTCAGCGATGCCCTCACCACGCAGCGTCGTGACTTTCTCGCCGTCGACAAATACCGGCGCTGATGGTGTCTCACCGGTTCCGGGCAGCGATATGCCAATGTCTGCATGTTTGGATTCGCCCGGGCCGTTGACGATACAGCCCATGACAGCAACGTTGAGATTTTCAACACCTGGATATTGTTCCCGCCAGGACGGCATGGACGCCCGAATGTGGTCCTGAATATCGCCCGCGAGTTCCTGGAACACAGTCGATGTTGTCCGCCCGCATCCTGGGCATGCGGCGACAATCGGCACGAATGCACGAAAGCCCATGACCTGCAAAAGCTCCTGCGCGACCTGCACTTCCCTGGTGCGGTCACCGCCGGGTTCCGGCGTCAGCGATACCCTGATGGTGTCTCCGATGCCCTGCTGCAGCAGGATCCCCATGGAGGCTGCGGAAGAAACAATCCCTTTGGTGCCCATACCGGCCTCGGTCAGGCCAAGATGCAGGGCGTAGTCGCACCGGCGTGCCAGATCGGCATAAACGGCGATCAGATCCTGGACCTGGCTGACCTTTGCCGAAAGGATGATCTTGTCCCGTCCCATTCCAAGAGCTTCGGCACGCTCGGCTGACAAAAGCCCGGATTGGATAATCGCCTCGCGCATAACGGCCGAGGCCGAAACGGGCGCAACACTTTCCGCGTTTTCATCCATCAGCTTTGTTAAAAGCTCCTGGTCAAGCGATCCCCAGTTCACACCGATCCGCACCGGCTTGTCATATTTGAGCGCAATGTCGATGATTTGGGAGAACTGAGTGTCACGCTTCGCCTTGAAGCCGACATTGCCAGGATTGATCCGGTATTTGTCGAGAGCGGCGGCACAGTCCGGATAGTCATTGAGCAGCTTGTGGCCGATATAGTGAAAGTCGCCGACCAGCGGTACGTCTACGCCAATTCTATCAAGCCGTTCCTTGATTCGCGGCACCTGGGCGGCGGCCTCTGCCCGGTCAACCGTGATCCGCACGACTTCCGACCCGGCACGAGCCAGTGCTGCCACTTGAGCAACGGTTGAATCCGCATCTGCGGTATCTGTGTTGGTCATCGATTGCACCACAATCGGTGCGCCGCCACCGACCATGACATTGCCAACGCTCACACCGACGGAATTGCGGCGTGGCAGCGGGTTTGCGAAATCATCAATCATGACAGAAACCAATCGGACCTTTCACGTTTGCCAACCATATGAGGCATCTTGGCGCGACTTTCCAGCGAAGGATTAAAGGCTGCGGCGAAAAAGGACAATTTACACCGGTACGACCCACACGCTTGCCAGCTTTCGTTGCATTCGCCAATCCGAGCAATTACAAGGCCGAGAGACAGTTTTAGACCTTTCGTTCCGGCTCATTTCAGGGAAACCGCATGTTCAAACGGCTTCTGACCGACTCAATCGCCATTGTGTTCGGCAATCTCGAAACGGTATTCAAAACATGCGGAGCCTGGTTTGCGCTTCAATTCGTCTTGTCATTGATCGTACTGATGATCGGCGGTGATATCTCAGGGGAAGCCGAAGTCGGCAATCTGTCGGGCACCGGCATACTTTTGATCCTGATCAGCGCTGTGGTTGCCTTGGCAGCGTCCGCCTCCATAGCAGTTGCCTGGCACAGATTCGGTCTTCTGGGCGAACAACCGGCAACATTTCACCTCAGACTTGGCCCCCTTGAGCTGCAGTTTGTCTGGAAATTGATCCAGCTGTTTTTCATTTCAATGCTGGTGCTCATACCGGTCATGATCGTGGTGTCGCTGCTGGGTATGGCATTGCCGCCGGTTGTCGGGACCCTTCTGGCCGCAGGCCTCATGCTCTTCTGGATCATGCCACATCTGGTGCGGCTGAATCTCGCCTTGCCGGCCGTTGCGATTGAAAGGCCGATGGGCATCATGGAAGCGCACAGGCTCGGCAACGGACTGGGTTGGCGCATGCTCTGGTCGCTGATTGTCCTGTCTCTTCCTTTCCTGCTCGTCAGCATGGGCCTTCAATATGTTCTGGCGCTTGCCGGAGCCAGCCTGCCGGTCGTTCTCATTCAGATCAAGGTTCTGGTTCTGAACGTGTTGCTGCAGATCATCGTGACGGTGCTCGGCATCTCCGTGATTACAGCCGGATACCGCATTGCGACAGAGCAGCCTGAAACCGCTGACAAGCCCGAACTGAACTGACCAGGACGGCCCCATCTGGTGTTTTTTGAGCAGAATCCCTACCTTGGGCAATGACAGCGGTCTATCCGGGAGCAGGATATGTTCATTACCGTTCTGGAACGGTCGTTTTCCTTGGCACAGCACAACGTCGGCACGCTTTTCAGAACCGGCTGGGCCTATATCCTTCTTCTAATAGCTCTCAATTTTGCGATTGGTGGCACATTGATGCCTGAAAATGGCTTCAAGACCGTTTCCTACATGACGGAGCCAGTGGCAGAAGCCGACGAGGGAGCGCTGCGCGCGCTGGCGGCGATCGCCAACCTGCTGGTCGGGTTTTCAATTGCGATTGCCTACGTTCGCCGCATTCTGATCGAAGCCAACGACTTTCCGATTGTGTTCGGCAAACGCACCATTCGCGTCATTCTCAACCAGATCATCCTGGGGTTGATCGGCATGCTTTCGCTGATACCTCTGGTCATAGTTGCCTCCCTGCTGGCAGCCGTAACCGCCGGTTTCGGTCTGCTGCTTCTTTTTCTGGCACCTTTCATTGCGCTCATGGTGGTCCAGCGCCTGTCGGTTGTCTTGCCGGCCGCGGCCGTCGACGACCCCCTCACCTTGAAAGAAAGCTGGCGGGCAACGTCGGGGCTTGGCTGGGCCATGGCTTTTGCGGCCCTGGTCATGAGCCTACTGGCCGGGTTTCTGATCGCGATGTGGGGCTTGCTGCTCAGCATCAGCGATGGCTTGTTGCCCGCCAGCGAACTTTGGCCGCAAATCAGGTCTGCCATATTCCCGATGGGCACCATGCTCATCTTCGTCTGGATCTTCGCCAGCCTCCATGCCACGTTTTACGGGCTAATCCGCGAGCGTTTTGCTGAGAAGCTAGGGTTGAGGACCGAGGACTACACAATGGCGGACGAAATAAAATCCGCCGCGCGCGCCAAAGCACGCAAAGCCTTGGCCGGAGCCCACAAGATGGATCGGCGCTAGTCAACTTTGGAAAACTCGCATCGGACCAATGTCGAGCATTTGTGACGCGTCAATCACTTTTCAGCATTCCGATGTTGCAGCGCGGCGAGAACTGGTCGAATGTTGGCCAACTGTTTTTCTCATTGGGAGATCTTGAATGCTTGCCAACAAAACCGCCGTCGTAACTGGCTCCACATCCGGCATCGGCCTTGGGTGTGCCAGAGCATTTGCGGCAAAGGGTGCCAATGTGGTGATCAACGGCCTCGGTGATGCAGACGAGATCGAGAAGACCCGCGCGGCCGTTGAAACCGATTTTGGTGTGCGCTGCACCTATTCAGGTGCAAACATGCTGAGCGGTGATGAAATCGCCGCCATGATCTCCGACGCGGAGAAGGAATTCGGATCCGTCGATATCCTTGTAAACAATGCGGGCATCCAACATGTTTCTCCCGTCGACGAATTCCCGGTCGACAAGTGGGACGCGATCATCGCCATCAACCTGTCTTCTGCCTTCCATGCTGTTCGCGCGGCCTTGCCGGGTATGAAAAAGCGTGGTTGGGGCCGGGTCATAAACACTGCCTCGGCGCACGCGTTAGTCGCCTCGCCGTATAAATCCGCTTATGTGGCTGCGAAGCACGGAATTGCCGGCCTGACAAAAACCGTTGCCCTGGAAGTTGCCGAACAAGGCATTACGGTCAATGCGATCTGCCCCGGTTACGTTTGGACGCCCTTGGTGGAGCGGCAGATCCCCGACACCATGAAAGCGCGCAACATGACCGAAGAAGAGGTCAAGAAAGACGTTCTGCTGAAGGCCCAGCCGACCAAACAATTCGTAACCATCGAGCAGGTCGCCGCCTATGCCGCATTCCTGTGCTCAGACGATGCTGCGTCAATTACAGGTTCGATCCTGCCGATCGACGGCGGCTGGACCGCACAATAACGCCTGTCAGGCTGATGACAGCTGATCACGGAGGGCTGTCGTGGCCTCGCCCAAGAAAATAAATCTCGCTCTTCAAGGTGGCGGTGCTCACGGCGCCTTCACCTGGGGTGTGCTCGACTGGTTCCTGGAAGACAGCCGCTTTGCCATAGATGCCATCACTGGGACATCCGCCGGTGCCATGAATGCTGTTGTTATGGCCAGTGGTATGGAAGCAGGCGGAGAAGACGGAGCCAGAGCCAGCCTTGAAGCTTTCTGGCGCGAAGTCAGCGCACGCGCCCAGTTCAGCCCGATACAACGCTCGCCGCTCGACATTCTGCTGGGAGAATGGAGCCTCGACCATTCGCCGAGCTATCTTTATTTCGACGTCATGTCGCGCTTCGCCTCTCCTTATGAGTTCAATCCGCTGAACATGAATCCGCTCAGGGACGTCGTCGACGACATCGTCGACTTCGAGAAAGTGCACTGTTGTTCGGGGTTAAAGTTGTTCATTGCCGCAACCAATGTTTTTTCGGGCAAAATTCGGATCTTCAGCGAAAAGGAAGTCACGATCGATGCGGTGATGGCCTCAGCCTGTCTGCCGCAACTGTTCCAGGCCGTCGAGATTGACGGCGAGCCTTATTGGGATGGGGGTTTCATGGGCAATCCGCCCCTTTATCCGCTGTTCTACAACACGGATACTCCGGATGTTGTCCTTATCCAGATCAATCCGCTAGAGCGCAGACAAGTGCCCAAAACGGCGCGAGAAATCGTCAATAGACTGAACGAGATCACTTTCAACTCAACGCTGCTTCGGGAACTGCGCGCGATCGATTTCGTTACGCGGCTTATTGAGGACGGCAAGCTGTCTGATGAAGAATACACCAAGGTGCACATGCACCGGATATTCGCCAGCGAACTGAAACCGCTGCAGGCATCGTCCAAACTCAATGCCGAATGGAGCTTCCTGACCGAATTGCGGGATCTTGGGCGCGAAACCGCCAAAGTGTGGCTGGACACACACTACGAAGACATCGGCAAACGGTCGACCATCGACCTGCAGTCGGAAATCTCTTAACGCTTTGCTAACCGTATCTTGCAGGCAGCCTTGCAAATTGCAATGCACGAATGGTGAAGCAATTCTAAATGAAATCAGCATCTAGTGCTGCGGGAGCACCGCGTGGCCAGATCTTGATACATTACTGGCAATTTCAAACTGGCAAGGCTTTTGCGAATGGAATGGTACGCTGATTGTCAGGTTGTGCGTCGTCAGCGCTTTTGTGATGGAAGAAGCGGGCATCTGCGACCCCGCCCGCTTCTTCCTTCCGCCCCTTCCCGGCCAGTCATTTCCCCACTGCAATTCCTTTGAAGGCGCTCGGTGTAATCAGCACTTCTTGACGTCCATCTCATTTCTTTTTCATATTTTCCGGTCTAGTAGGGCGCAACGGTCCTTAAACTGCCGTTTTGGAGACCTATTTCTATAGAAGCATTCAAAAAGGGATGAGCAATGGGCGACAAGGTATTCCAAATTCTGGCAGGCTGCCTCGGCGCCTTTGCGCTATTTGCCGTTTCCGGCAGCGCAATCGCCGATAGTGACCTGGAACGCATGGCGGAGATCAAGGAAAAGGGGGGATGCCCGCGCTGCGATCTGCGCCTGGCTGAACTCAGGTTCTTAAATGTCGAAAATGCCGACTTCAGCCGCGCCAATCTTCGGGAAGTTGATCTCAAGGAGGCGATCCTACCCAATGCGAATTTTCAAAGAGCGGATTTTCGCAGAGCGGAAGCTGAGCGTGCGGACTTTTCCGGCAGTGACTTTACAGACGCCACCATGCGCTCCGTCGATCTGGAAAAAGCAAACTTGAGCAACGCCAAATTTGAGGACACCGACCTTCGCGAAGCCGACCTGAACACGACCATCCTGACCGGCGCTGTGTTCGATGGTTCGGACATCAGAAATGCCTCTTTCATCAGATCCGTTGCTGAAAACGCGTCCTTCAAAGGCGCAAAAATGGACGAGGTCAACCTGGAGCGCGTCGACCTGAGCAACGCCAATTTTGAAAATGCCCGGCTTCGTCAGGCAAAGCTCGACCGCATCAAGGCTCACAATGCCAATTTCGCGGATGCGGATTTCAGCGGCGTCCGCCTCGTCAGTGCGGATCTGACGGGCGCCAATTTGACGGGCGTCGATTTTGATGGCGCGCTGCTCAGGAGAACACGCCTTGTCGGCGCGGATCTGACGGGTGCCAGCAATCTTGATCCCAGCCGTATTCTTGGCGCTTGTGGAGACGAAAACACCAAACTGCCGAGCGGTATCAAGCTGATCAAATGTTCCTATTAGGTCCGGATGCCGACCGGAACCTGAAGCGATAGGAAAGGTTTGTCCCACTTGATTTTTCTTGCGACCAGAAAAAGCACGCTTCTTGTCCTTCAAAGGCCACTGCTGAGTTCTAGTTGATTGCGGCCCGCCTTGTTGTGCGGGCCGCTTTTTTAGTCAAGACAGATGATGGACATCCTGGAGCCCGTAGACCGAGGTGGGCAAACCTTCCATCCGTGCTTTCAGCTGCAGCGCCAGAAACTGAGAATAGTGGCGGGACTGGTGAAGATTGCCACCATGGAACCACAGCGCATCCTGCTGGGTCGGCTTCCACATGTTTCGTTGCTCGCCTTCCCAGGGGCCTGGATCTTTGGTCGTGCTCGAACCAAGTCCCCAAACCTTGCCGACTTTGTCGGCCATGTCCTGTCCCATCAAATCGGCAACCCAGCCGTTCATGGACCCATATCCGGTCGCATAAACAATCAGATCCGCCTCCAGTTTGGACCCGTCGTCCAGTAGCACCCCGTCTTCAACGACTTCAGTCACCTGACCACGCTTCAACTTGATTTCACCGTCGATGATGAGCTGGCTGGCACCGATATCGATGTAGTACCCGGAGCCGCGGCGCAGGTATTTCATGAAGAGACCGCTGTCGTCGTCGCCCCAATCAAGCCAGAACCCCGCTTTTTCAAGACCATCGTAGAAATCGGCATCGCGTTTCTTCATCTCCGCATAAGCCGGGATCTGGAATTCATGCAGGATCCTGTAGGGTAATGATGCGAATATGAGATCGGCCTTCTCGGTCGTTACACCCGCGCGCACGGCCTCTTCGGAATAGAGTGCGCCAAGACCGACTTCCATAAGCGTATCTGATCGCACAATGTGGGTTGACGAGCGCTGGACCATGGTGACATCGACATCCCCTTCCCAGAGGGCCGCACAAATGTCATGTGCTGAATTGTTGGAGCCGACGACAACAGCTTTCTTGCCGCGATAAGCATCAGGGCCCGGATGCTTGGACGAATGTTGCTGGTCTCCCTTGAAGCTATCCATCCCGGGTAACACAGGAATATTGGCTTTGCCCGACATGCCGGTTGCCATGACAAGTTGCTTCGGCCGCAAGACGACTTCTTCACCATCCCGATCCACGACGATAGTCCATTCCTTTGTTGCATCGTCATACCTGGCTGACTTGGCGACCGAGCGCGTCCAGTAGTTCAGCTCCATCACTTTTGTGTACATTTCCAGCCAGTCGCCGATCTTGTCTTTCGGACTGAAAACAGGCCAGTTTTCAGGGAATTTGATATAGGGAAGATGGTCGTACCAGACAGGGTCATGAAGGCAGAGCGACTTGTACCGGTTGCGCCAACTGTCCCCGGGGCGTTCGTTCTTTTCAACGATGATGGTCGGAACACCGAGTTGACGGAGCCGGGCGCCAAGTGCAATTCCGCCCTGTCCGCCGCCTATGATCACGCAGTAAGGTTGCTTTGAATAGCCAAGCTCCGTCGCTTCGGCCTCTCGCTCCTCTTTCCAGGTCGCGCAATGTTTTGCCGCGCCGTGTTTGGCACCCAGAGGCCGGTCAAACCCTTTGGGCTCTTCGTGCCCCTTGAGTTCAACCATCGTTGTCAGAAGGGTCCAGATCTTGCCGTCCTTGAGCCTGAGCAGGCCGTAGCCACGGGCAAGTGCGGTTTCGAACTGGATCCAGGCTGTCACAACACCACCCTCTTCGGTGGGCACCTCGCCGTCGGCCAGTTGCCAGTTCCTGGGTGCGGTTGAAGCCAGTTGATGCGAGAGCAAGTCTTTGACCTGCTCTTTGCCTTCGACTGTCTTGATATTCCAGGTAAAAGCGACCAGATCCCGCCAGTAGCAATCGTCCTGGAACATTTCCACCGCTTCATCGATCTTTCCCGCTTCAAGGGCATCGCCAAACGTCTTTAGAAACGTTTCGGTCTGGTGGATCAAAGGTGTGTCGAGCATTGCATTCCTCCCGCAGTTCCGCTCTTTGTTCAGATGCGAGAGCATTGCAGAGGGTGGCATCGACTTGCCATCGAGCGGCCGCACTTTGAGCGATTTAGATGCCCGAATGTGGTCGCGGCGTTGCGTGCGCAACAACGCGCAACAGTTGCGTCAGATCTTGCGCAACAGACCCGCCTTGCGCACACGGCGCAGAACCGTCGAGCGGTTTACGCCGAGACGCCGTGCGGTCACGGCCATGTTCCAGTTACACGCGTCAAGCAGCGACTCCAGATCCTCCGTCGGATCTGTCTCAATGTGCCTGGCAAGAGGAGGAGGAGGCAGATCCGGGAGATCGATTACGGACCCTTCCGAAAGCGCCATTGCAATATCGAGCGCAGTTGCAAGCTCTCGAATATTGCCTTGCCATTCCCGCCCGCGAAGTTCGGCAAGTGCCGCCGGAGAAAGTCGGAAATTCCGGGGAGATCGCCTCAGGAGGCGGTCGACCAGCCACTCAAAATCCTGGCGATGACGCAACGGAGAGACTGGCAGTACAGCCCCAGCCAATCGGAAATAGAGTTCCGGCCGAATCAGTTGGGCAACCTGTGGTCCTGCGGGGTCCTGACGCGTGGAAGCGATCACACGCAAATCGTCCCTTGTCTCCAACAATGCCAGAACAGCGCCCTGGCCGTCGGCATCCAGATCTTCAATGCCTTTGAGGAAAAGGGTTCCCGCACCTGCGGTGCGCAAGCCGTCGATCTGTGGCTTGTCCAATCCCGCACATGTCACGAGATGGAACGACCTGTCCGCAGGGCCAAGCACGTGAATTGCCCGCGCGAGATACTCCTTGCCGGTTCCCGTTTCACCCAAGAGCAGCAATGGGACCTGTGTCGGGGCAAGGCGCGCGACCTTCGACATGAGTTGCCGCAGCAAAGGATCAGGACCGCAAAAACTGCGCAAGGGGCCCGTGACCGAGCCGGTTTCGTGATGAGGTGGGAGGCGTGCTGACTGTGGCGCGATAGCGTGCCCGAAGAGGCCTCGCCCATCGCGAAGCCGCAGGACCCGTTCCTCCGTTGGCCGGCCGCGCATTAGGTCCGGCAACGCATCGACATCCAGATCCATATGCATGTCGATCCGGGTGCCGACCAGGTCGGTTCGGCCATCAGGGGCCAGACATTTCCTGGCTCCGTGGGTCATACCGATAATCGTGCCGTTATCGTCAAGCGCAACAGCAGCCTCGGGGTCAACCTCCAGGAATTCAGCCGAAGTCGAAAACCGCAAAACCCAGTCCCGGCGCGTCATGGCCATGAGGTTGGCCATTTCAACCCGCCGTGCTGATGCCCTGACAAGGTTCATCGCAAGGTTCTGGCTCGACTTCGGTGAGGGGGACCGCAGCAACGAAATATCGAGAACGGCTGCAAGTTTGCCGCTTGTGTCATAGATCGGCGCAGACGTGCAGGACAATGGCGTATGCGCGAGCCCGAAGTGATCACTTTGATGGATCGTCACGGCCTCGCCGGTCACAAGACAAGAGCCAACACCACACGTTCCCGCAAGTTCTTCAGACCAGTCAGATCCCAGATAGAGACCAGCCTGCCGCAGCTCATCTTCAAACCGTGGATCACCGAAGAAGTCGACACAAATGCCTTTTGCGTCCGCCAGCAAGAGGACGTAATTCTGGCCGGCAACCTGTTTGAATAGGCTTTGAAGGCCAGACCGGGCTGTCGCAATCAGACGTTCCGACTGTTCCTGGTGTTCGCGAAGCTGATCGGCCGTTACGATATGCGCCGGCTCCGGGCGCGTCGGGTCCATGCCGTAGGTTTCAACGCAGCGGCGCCAGCTTTGAGAGACAAGCCCGTCCCGGCCGGTTTCAATGCCATTGAGAACCCGGTCGATCTCGCTCACATGATCATGATCGCGCATGCCTTCCTCCCTCGGCATTGCCACTACGATACTGTCACAAGTCACAGGAGCGCAATACACCCGCGCCTGCTCAGGCTGCGCGCACGGAGTCAGAGCGCCTGCAAGCCGTCTGGATCGGGGTTGCGATTTTCTTCTTTAAAAGGTCAATACCGGACAAAGTTGCGGCGGGACGCCTGCCGTTGCAGGCCGGCCTGGATGATCGGCTTTTGGGAGCTGTGCTCAGCAGGCGGTGCTCACGTTCACAAAAAAGGAGGCTCAAGGCCTCCTTTTCCAATCGTCGTTTACTTTTTCAACTCAATCGAAGAGATCGAATGCGAAACGGTAACTCACACCAACGCCCAGGCTGAACTGGTCTTTGCTGCCATTTCTGGCGATCGGGCTGTCGGCAGCATCGCCAACCAGACGGTCATACCCGCCCTGAATATGCAAACGCACATCGTCGTTCCAGTCGTAGCTGGCACGTGCTGCCAGGCCAACGCTCTTGAAACCCCCGCTTGGGTCATACCGTGTCAGGCGCCCACCGCTTGCAGCGGCCTCGGAACTCGTCACACCAAAATAGGTGTCCATGTAGTCATCCGTTGCGAAATCGGCGCGTGGACCGAAGGACACTTCCCACTTTTCAGCCGGATAGACGATACCGTCCAGACCAAGCTGACCCACTTGCCCGGTGTGGCCATTGATACCCTGGCGCAGTTCGGCAAAAGCACGGAAATGCTCTGTCCGGAACCCACCGCCAAGACCAAGTTCAACTGCCCAGTCAATGGTTCGTGTGCCGCGCAGGTCATTGCTGTCGCTGGCCTTGCGCTCGCCGATAAAGTTGAACGATGGAAAGAAGAAAATTCCGCTTTTACGCCGGCCATCAACAACCTGTCCAAGTCCCGGCAGATAGAACCGGCCAACCGAAACGATCGGGAACGGATAGATCAGGTAAGAGTCTGCCGCTTCGTAGCGCGGCTTGGCAATGGCGCCGATACCCAGGTCAACCACGAACTGACGATTGGCATCCTGAGCGGAAAGATCGCCACTTTGAGCCAGTGCGCTACCGGTCACGGCGCTCAGGGCAAGGGCAAGCGCAGCGCGCGAAAACAGCTTCAACATTCAGATAACATCCATAGGGATTCCCATTGGCAGGGAAGATAGCACGACTAAGGCTTATACAAAGCCTAAGGAATCCCGGTTTTGTGCAACTGTTGCAATTTAGCATCGCTGGTTGCAGGCATTAAACAAAACCCGGTTAAATGTCGGCTCGCCTTGCAGCGGCCACGCCGGAAAGCTACATGATGACAAAGACAGATATTGAACGGCAACGGACCAGACCATGACCGCACTCTTCAACGTGATCCTCATTGCACTGGATCTCTACTTCTACATCATTATCGCCAGTGCAATTTTCTCCTGGCTCTATGCCTTCAACATCATCAATTCCAACAACCAGATCATCAATTCGATCGGCAGGGCACTCTACAATCTGACCGAGCCTGCATTGAGGCCTATTCGGAGGTTTCTGCCGAATCTTGGTGGCATTGACATTTCTCCGGTCATCTTGCTGCTCGGGATTATCTTCCTGCGGCAGATCATTATCTTGAACTTGATGCCAATGTTCCGAGGGTACTGACCCGGTTCACAGAAACGAAAAAAGCCCGGGCAACGGCCCGGGCTTTTTATGTTTGTCAGCTACTCCGTCTCAATCTTCCAATGCGCGCGCCTCATCGGGCAGCATGATCGGTATACCGTTTCGGATCGGATAGGCCAGCTTGGCGGAGCGAGAAATCAGCTCCTGCGCTTCCGCATCATATTCCAGCGTGGATTTTGTCACCGGACAGACCAGCAACTCCAACAGCTTGCGGTCTACGGTGCGTTCACTTGTTTCGCTCATAATTGTTCAGTCTCTCAAAAGCGCCGGCCTGGTTTCACTGCAGCGTCGAACCACCGTCATTCTGTGATCTTGCCAGATCCATCTCGGTGATCGCAATCAAAGTCTCCGCTCGGGTTCTGAGATCCCGCGCTTCAAGCAAAGCTTGCTTTTCCTGAGGGCCGTAAGGACACATCATGCACAAGGCGTTGACAAGCACTTCCGTCTCAGCTTCCGAAACGCTCTGCCAATCCGCCTCCAGATTGTTCGCATCCAGATAACTGCGCAGAGTTTTCAAAAGACCATTCCGGTCGACGTCGTCTTCGCCCTCGCCGCACCTCAAA
This sequence comes from uncultured Roseibium sp., assembly GCF_947499295.1. GTDB lineage: Bacteria > Pseudomonadota > Alphaproteobacteria > Rhizobiales > Stappiaceae > Roseibium. Next base: position 28,826 of record NZ_CANMNP010000012.1, on the reverse strand, counting down.
TCATTTGCAAAGGCGGCAAAATCACATTCGACTTCACGGAAACGGCTGTAGTTCTTGCGCTCATTGCCAAGCGAGAACCGGGTTATACCCTGAAGGGTGATCAGGTAACGTCCATCTCCAGTTTCCTGAAAACTCGTCAAACGTCCAACACAGCCGACACTTGCCAGATCCAGGGTATCCGGATCTCCGGCCAGGCGCTCTGGCAAGGGTTGGACCATGCCGATCAGCCGATTGCCTGCAAGCGCGGCGTCCACCATGTCGATATATCGTTGCTCGAAAATATTGAGCGGCAATTGCGTCCTGGGAAGCAACAGGGCACCTGAAAGCGGGAATACCGGCAAAGCCGGAGGCAAGTCCGCAATCGTCTCGTAAATGGCGTTTCCTGCCTGCATTACAGCGCCTTCATTGTTTTCGTTATTTTCGCAATATCGCCAGCATGATGCTTCCCTAAATGTGTGTCACTTGCTGCAATCGTCAAGAAAACAGAACGGCGGAAAGTTTCCGGCGGCCATAAGCGCTTGCCGGATCCTTGAAGCCCCAGGCCTCAAAGAATTGCAGCAGCTGCTTGCGCGCGCCGTCTTCGTTCCATTCCCTGTCGGTGCGCACGATTTCAATCAGTTGGTCGACCGCACCGTTCTTGTCGCCCTTGCCGTTGAGACCGAGCGCCAGATCGAACCGCGCCTGCAGGTCCTGCGGGTCCTTTTCAATCCGTTCATGAAACCCGGCAAGGTCGCCAAGCGAGGCTGCTTGCTCAGCAAGGTCGAGCGCTGCCTTTGCCGCCGTATAGGCCTCTTCCGAGCGCTTGTCTTCCGGCACCATTTCCAGTGCCTGCGCGGCGCGCTCAAGCTCATCCGCACCAAGATAACACTGTGCCAGACCGCAAATGGCCTTCACATTGTCCGGATCCATCTGCATGACAGCACCGAAGAGCTGCGCCGCCTGACCAAAGTCCTTTTCAACAAGCAGCTGCTCGGCTTGTTCCAAAAAGGCATCAGCCTGATTCACGGGCGCTGGACCAGCAAGCTTTTCGATGAATTCCTTCACCTGGCTCTCCTGCTGAGCTCCCATGAAACCGTCAACCGGCTGACCGTCCTTGAAGGCAACAACGGCCGGAATGGACTGAATGCCCATTTGCCCGGCGATTTCCGGGTGGTCTTCAATGTTCATCTTGGCCAGCTTGACGGTACCGCCGGCTGCTTTGACAGCTGCCTCGATGATTGGGGTCAGCTGTTTGCAGGGACCACACCAGGGTGCCCAGAAATCCACCAGAACGGGTTGCTGCCGGGAGGCTTCCATAACATCGGCCATGAAGGTCTGCGTGGTCACATCAAAAATGAGATCGCCACCGGTCGGACCATCACCGCCACCGTCGCCTCCAAAACCACCACCCTGGCTACCGTAATCGCCACCCATGCTGGCGCCGAAACCACCGCCGACCTGGCCGCCAATATTGTAGTTGCCGTTGCTCATGTGCCGCCTCTTAAACTTCGACGGCTCCGCTTGCCGCGGACCGTCTGGAATCAAATCATCATATTCGGTTGAATTGGCCCCTAACATGGCTCCGCAGCGACCGAATTACAAATCCTGAAATCAGCCGGTCAAAGACCGGCCGCTTTTGCTTCTTCGCTCACGGCCAGAACCGCAGCGCTGTGTCCGCACGCCTCGGCAAATTTCAAAAGGTCGCTTTTTGCGATCGACGTTGTCGCATCATTTTTAAGCGGATGATAATTCAGCACTTCATGCTGCATCATGGCCGCATCGAAAACGGGCGTGACCCGCTGGCTCTCCCGGTCGTTGATAAGAGAGAAAGGTGTAACCGAGCCCGGTTCGACGCCCAGCACCTCCATCAGCAGGTCCGCGTTGCCAAAGGAGACACGCCCCTGTCCGCCAATGATTTGGTGAACCTTCTTGAGATCGACCTCAGCATCATGAAGCAGCACGATCAGAAACAGACGGCCCTTCTTGTCCTTGACGAACAGGTTTTTGGTGTGTCCGCCCGGGATCCTGTCGTGCAGATCGCCGGATTCGGCCACTGTGAACACCGGGTCGTGGTCAGTCGTCGTAACCTCGATTTCCAGATCCTTGAAGAAGGTCATGAGGTCGTCACGGGATGCGGGCATGTTTTTTCCTGAAATTATCGCTTTCAGCGCTGTCTAACGCAATTCGGAAGGTGGCGACAAGAAAAAAGAATGCAAAAAAGCGGCGGAATTCTGCGAGTTTGAAACGAAGAAGCCGCACAAACTCCACAGAACGACAGCCAATAAAATTTCTGCAAATTCGGTGTTGCATTCCGCTTCAGCTTAGTCCATATACTGCGCCACCGATGCCGGGGCGGACTTCGCCGGGTGCCGGAACATTATGCGGGTGTAGCTCAGGGGTAGAGCACAACCTTGCCAAGGTTGGGGTCGTGGGTTCGAATCCCATCGCCCGCTCCAAATTCGAAATAAACAAAAGCCGCGGCTCTCCGCGGCTTTTGTTGTTTTTGGCCTCAGTTTCCTTTCGCATTCAACAACGTCCAGATGGCCAGGGTTACCACGCGGTTACAAGATTCTTGGTTCGACGCAGTGTGAAATCGCACTGTCGCCGCAGTGCATTAATCTCCGGAAAAGAGCATTCTAGGTTTGTATCGACCGATGCTCTCAGGAGGCGCTGGATTCTGCCATTCGGATTATGTCGTGTGGGTCGGCCCCAATCGCTCGGCAAATCTCTATGAACTCAGCCACGTCGAGACGCCGTTCTCCAAGCTCAAACTTAGAAACAAATGTTTGTCGCTGACCAAGCCGCTTCCCCAACTCGACCTGTGTCAGTCCAGCATCTTTCCTCGCCTGCACAAGCAGGGTGATCATTCGCTGATAGAGTTCGGAACGAAGTGAAGACAATGGAAACGCCAGTGCAAGGACCAGCGCTCCAATAATACCCTAAATTAAAGTACCCCAAATTAGGGTATTCTGACATGCTTGCTCCAATTCAGATTCGGAGCAAATGACGTGAAGCACCAATATGTCGGAGACATCAACGACTATCGAAAATATGCGCTCCTACGAGCATTATCGGCAGAAGGAATCAACAGCATCGGCGTTTGTTGGATGCTGACGCCATCGGACGGAAGCTCCGACGGCGGGAAGCTCGCATACCTTCAACAGGCAGATCGCTATCGCCAGTTCGACCCAGCCCTGTTCGATATTCTGGGTCATGCATCCGCTGAACCGGATCGGCGGCGATTGCAGGCCATTGAAGAAAGCGACACGGTAACCGGTGCAAGTTATTTCAACGAAATGCTGGCTGATGATCGTATTGCCCGTGCGGAATTCATGGAACGCTGTTCGGCGCAGTTTCGCAGCGCTGATCTCATATTTTTCGATCCAGACAATGGGCTGGAAGTTACGTTGCCAAAAGGGCGAAAGAACTCGTCTAAATACCTTTATTTTGATGAGGTGGCTGGGTTCTACGACGACGGCAAGTCGGTCCTTGTCTACCAGCACTTTCCCCGCATTGAGCGCTCGACGTTCATAGCCCATAGAACTAAACAGCTCCGCTCAGCAGCAAAGGATTGCGCTATTTGGGCTTTCACCACCGCACATGTGGTGTTCTTCCTGGTCATTCATCCCGAGAGCCCCGCGCGACTTGTTATTGCTGCGCTTGAAGCCAGCGCACACTGGGAACCTGCGTTTGTGCATGGTGAGCATATCTCTACAGCCAATAATTGACGGTGATTTTTCCACGTGTTTCGATTTTTGTTTTTCTTCAATCGCTTAGGGAAAGAAATGCCTAACAAACTTGCTATCAGCGTCGCGCTAATTGCGTTTGGGCTCACTGCCTGCAATTCAGTGGAAACCAAGACCAAGCTTGTAACGCCAGTTACCCAAGCTACAAAGACAGCGGGCCCAGGTGACGTCGTCATGAAGTTCCAATCTCGGCGCTCACTTCCAAACGCTTTTGGCCAAGCCGATGTATTCGGACGCACCACTAGCGCAGGCGGAACGACCGTTCGCTATGTAGGTACGCGCGGAGGAAAAGCGGTGTTCGAGCGAACGGATGTCGCCGTCACAAGCGACGCAACCACCATGACTGAAACACCTGTCGTACATCCGAGCACTACTCATACAAACATCAGCGGAACCGTTGGAACAGTGCCGGTTTCGGGGACGGCCACGTCAACCTCTTACAAATTCATTCCGGCGCGCGGATCGTCGCAATACGCTACGCAGTCACGCCCAATCCAGTTCAGTCTCGGCAAGGGGCAAAGCATGAAGGTGTCCGGCAGGGCGCTGCGAGTTGTTGATGTTGGAGCCAGTTCAGTCGACTACCGCATTGAGTGAATTCGGCTTTGACGTACTTAAGCATATGGTGTGACGAGCGTCCCAGGTCTGAACGGGTCCTCCGGCAGCGTTCGCGGGTCCCATCGAACATGGGGAGAGGGTCGACCCAATTCCCCCGGAAAGCGGGCGCATACAATTGCGCGAGCGCCAGTGTTGCTGACGTCCGCGCTTTGTTGGACTAGCTGTCCTGCGTCAGCCTACCATTTCTGGTCGATGGCAATGTGGTCTTCGCACTCACATTGCCCGAATTCTTCAAACGCCCACTCAAGTTCCACAGCGGCGAGGCGCATCAGTTCCGCTGCCTTTTCCAAAGGAAGCCATTTCTCTTTGTTGGTGCGCTTGTCTCTAACCAAGACCTTCATGGCGATCTCCTGTGCTGAACAGGACAGGAAAACACGGCAAGAATTCTGGCGCAATTATCTGCATAATATCAGATAATTAAGCTAGGTTTTGCAGGCATTCCACATGGCGTTCCCGTGGCGGCAGCGCGTAGGGGCGGCCACTGTAACTGGGCGGTAGCAGGGGCCGCAGGAAGCTGACCCCACCAGCGTACGTACGGCGGACAGGGCGCAGCGTATATACCTGTGCCCCGCACCGCCTACGCTACCGTGGCTTCCGGATAGGCAGTGATGAATTTCATGAAACTGAAGTGGATGATTGAACCGTCATCCAGTTCAGCAGAGAAGCACGGAGTGTTGTGCGGGTGTTTTATTCGAAGGTAGCGAACCACTTTTTTAGAACCGATTTCAGCTAGCTTATCGGGGCGTCCCTTCAGTATTGCATCGACGATTTTGGCGTCATCACCTGTAATTTCAGTTCCCTGCTCATCTTTGCGCAATATTTCTCGGCATTTGAGTTTTAGTGCCTTTTTTGAGGGAAACGACATCCCACCGATTTCAACAACGATTCCCATAACCATTAACTCCTAATTTGTTTGAGTTCCGTAGGCCCTATCCAGCGCCTCAATAGCAGCGCTGCCGTTTCGAACGGCTTGTGTGTAGTGACTAAGCGTCACGGTTGGATTGGCATGACCGGCGATCTGCGCGACCAGTCCGACCTCAATTCCCTGCGCTTGCAGGGTTGAAATGAAGGAGTGGCGTGCGGAGTGCGGCGTCACGTAGGGTAGGCCAAGCTTTTTAAAGGCGGGAGCCCAATAGCGTTTCCGGAAATTCTGGTAGAGCAGAGGTCCACCGCCTCCAAGACGCGGCTTCGGCCACTCCTGCAGCCTTCCAGGGCCAGGAAAGACGCGGTGAAGCTCCTTGCCGTTCCTCGGGCAACGAACGCGCCAATCAAGCAACATATCACGCAGAACAGCGCTCATGGGGACGTCCCGTGTCCCGGCTTCCGTCTTCGTCATTTCCGTTAGCGAGCCGTCGCGCTCCTGAATTCGGCGAATGCGAATGACACCGCGCTCGAAATCCACTTCGCTCCACAAGAGACCCAGTTGCTCGGACGGCCTGGTTCCGGCGAGGAAAGCGAAGGCGTAGTAGACGCCGTGTTCAGGATCGTCCTTGGCCGCAGCTACCAGCTTGGCGATATGTTCAGGGGTTAGGATGACCTTCTTCTGCTTATGTCGTGCACGCGGGAGGCCAGTCGGCATAGAAGGCGCGCGGACGCCGAAGTCTTCCTCGGCCAACGCCAAGATTGACTCTAGGTGAGATTTGGCCCTGTTCGCCGTATAAGCCCCGCACTGCTCGGAGACAGTCTTGTGCCACGCGCGGATCATGGCCGTGTTCAGGTCCGTCAGCTTCAGGTGCCCGAGAAGTTTGATGAAGCGAGCACCTTTAGGGGCAATACCATTCTCGGTGTAGTCCGCACGTTCTTGCTTGGTACCGATAAGCAGAGGCCCACGGATCGCGCCGTTCGCCACGACCTTGTAGCCCTTCAGCGTCGATGCTTTGACGCTGCCGTCTTTCGTACCAAGCCAATGATCGATAGCTTCTGCGACAGTTGGAGCTTTGCGTTCGTCGAAGAAGTTTCCTTCCGCGACTTTAAGCAGCAGCGCGTTCCTATATGCTTCTGCGTCCTTTTTCAGCTTAAAAGCAGGTCGATGTCGCTGGTTTGTATTGGGATCCCGATAGTCGCAGTTCCATCTTGGATAGGCGGCAATGGTTCCGTCTTTCAGTTTCCGACGCCGCGTAGTTGAAGTGATTGAAACATTGAAACTTTTCATGATCTTGCTCTTTCCAAATGAAAAAACGACGAGGAAAACACGGCGGCGTAACCCGCACAAGTAATCGCCGAAGACCTCAGAAGGCGCACGAAACGACCACAGCGGTAACCGCACCGGTAACCTCTGCCGCGGTTTGATTGGAGAGGCCGCAAAAGGTCGCGGCCTTCTGGATTTCGGATTCCACGCTCAACTAGGTTGAAATCGCACTTCCATGTCACGCGTCACGTCACGTCATGGGCATACCACGCACGGCTGCACTGTAGCCGTGGCCCCGTCACCCTTGGTTATCTTTCCAATTACTCACGCATGAGGGATTAAATAGTTTCGATTCCAAATTGCGGCTGCCTGCGCCACTGCCGGTAGGCCTACGCAGGTGGCGTGACGTGACGTGACGGCGTGACAGGCTAGAATTTGAGCTCGGGTTTATCCCAATCGGGGATTTGTTCAGCTGGAATGAAGGTTCCGAGGGAACGCACCTTCTCCGAAAAGCGCTTCTGTTTCGTGGCTTCAGCGCCCGGCAACCGTCGCAAAGAGTCAGCCCAATTTCCGGCTTCCCACTGCGTTCCCCGATATACGTCCTTGAGAGCGCGATGTGAGTTGGCGACGATGAGCCCGTTGCCCTCCCATTTCATTCCAAGGCGTTCTATAAAAATCGTAAGGGACTGTAGGCTATTTCCATCATTGTGGCGGTCGCGGTTGGGTTTCGACAGTTTCTTAATCTCGGCCAATACTTCGCCAAGGAGTTGGACCTCACCACCACTTTGCGGCGCGTATTCAAGCAAAGCATTCCAACACTCGATGGCGTCATCCTGTTCATGGGCCTCCGCAAGCTCGTCGATAATCGGGAAATGTTCTTGAATGAGCGCCTCTGCAGCCTGTTCATCGATTTCGCGATTGTTCAACATGGTCCAAGCAGCGCCAAGTAAGGTGGACATGTTAAGGGCATGACGGCTGTCACAAGGCGGGAAGACGCGTTGCAGCGTTTTAATACTGGCTAGAATTTCCGCCGTAAGGTCCATCGCCCCTAGGCACCAGTTTGCGCTTGTATCCTCGAACTGCTGACTCAACTCGGCAATCTGGCGTGCACGCGACGTGTCGTTGTCGTGCTTTTTGAGGGCAAGGTTCACAATACGTGAACGGTCGGCAGCAGTAACCGCCATTGGGTTTATGGCAGCAAGAAGGAAACTAGCTCGGATGTTGAACTCCAGCGCCTTCCCCTCAGGAGTGCCGCGTGCAATCGCAAGATTCCCTGATGACGCACTGCGGATCAGTTTGATGACCGCCCGCATTCTTCCAAGGTTCTGATCGCTCTCGAACTCATCTAACATTACGGGGCGGCTGTCGGGTCCTAGCTTCTGGCGGATGCCCGCTTCGGTGCTCTGGCCGTCCAGCGCGACAACGATTTTATCAATAAGGTTGCGTAGGGCGTTCACGAGTGTCGTTTTGCCCGTATTTTTGGCCCCCGTAATGAAGACATGAGTTCGCCAATCAAGAGCCCCACAGATAACGGCGGATGCGAGCCAACCGAACAAGAGATAGGCCGCACTAGGTGATGCGAAGTTGAATAGCTGGAGAAACCTGAGGACGGCAGCCGGACCAACCTGCTTACCGTCGGCTTCAATCCTTAGTGGGATTGGGCAAACGTAAGTGTAGTTCGCGCTACTCGGAATATTACCACCGAAGTTTCGGATAACTTGACCATTTTCGACATAGACGCCGCGTCCGCGAACTGTGCTCTCATCAAAACCGCCCTTGGCGCGGCCAGCTGAGATTAGCGTGATGGCCGCTCCCGGTACATCGATCCCTTTCTTTGCTGGGAAGCTTTTCTGCCAGAATTCAGCGGGTGCAAGATTCAGTAACGTGCCAACGCTCATCAGTCTGGTGCTTGTTTCGACGATCACCAAATGACGGGTTTGTTCAAAGAGCACGAAGCGACCGTCTGAAAGATAGCCCAAAGGGATCGGACCCAATTCACCCGGATCGTATGCCGGATTTTTCGCATCACCACCGCCCAGTTGCTTTGCCCGAGCGCTCTCCAGCATCCCAAGTGTTTCGTCGGCAGTATTCCCGCGATATCCTTCGGGAAGGAGCCCATTCAAGCAATGCGCCATCCATTTAAGGTCTAGGCCGAGTATAGCAATGCCGGACGATGTAAGTGCCAGCATCAAGTCGTGCGCTTTTAGGTCTGGTCCGCCCTCGGCAATCGCAAGAGCGGCAGGGTGGGAGCCGACTTTGGCCAACAACTCAATTTGCGTGTCACCTAACACCGGCAGGTCACATGGATCGACTTCATAAAGCGGCTTGCCTTCCCAGCGATATCTTACACCATATGGATGCCTTGACGGCGGAAGCACCGTCATCCCCGACGATGCCATAAGCTCAATTGTCGGTGCGTTCGCCCCTTTCTGTCGAACTTTCTTACTCTTCGTACCTACCTTAAACTGACAGAATGTGGTGATGCCCTTCTGTCCGATCTTACTGGAGACTGGACTTGTGAGACGGCGACTGAATTCGGTAAATCCCGGATGATCAACGTCGACGAAGCCAAATACATTGCCGTTCGGCAAGGGGGTATCTGCGAGAACCCCGATACTAGCATTCGGATATTTCTGGCGGAGCTCTTCCCGCTCACTGGCGGCCATATTCTTTTTCTTCGTCCAACCCTTTACTAGGGGTTTTTTGTCGCCACGTTCAACAGGGGTGCATGAAAATCCAAGGCCATCATAGAGCGGGTCGTAGTTCCGGAAAATGTTCTCGGCGTCCTCGAAAAGCTCATCGATATTATCCATCACTCGACACCTCCCTGACGGCAGGAATCGATGTAAGCGATCACTTCAGAAAGCTTGACGAGTTTCCGTGAGTTGAAGGGCGTGTAGCTGGGAATGTCGCCACGTTTTACCGCGCGTTGAAGCTGCCAGTAATGCGCGCCAATGGCTTCGGCAGCCTCCTTCAAATTAAGCAGGCGCTCGGCCGTTGTTCCAGGCGCAGCGTTCAGACTAGGTAAGTGGAAAATCGATTCCATCATATCTTTCCTTATGAGGGCAGACATGATGGCATCGCTAGCGAGCAAGCACAGTGCATCCCTGCCCATTGAATTCTGGGCTAAAATGCAACTGGCAGCGCTCTGCAGAGCTTCTCAACCTTGCGAATCGGCCTTCTACCAGCATGCGCGTTGGTCGTTTTGTCTGAAGCGCTACATCATGAAGGCAAAATCGCGGCTCGTAGGCACAACTTCATCAGTAGCTCGGGTAGATTAGCGCCGATAGACGTCCGGTGTAAAGAAGTGATTTTGTTCACGTTTTGTGGTCAGTGATAGCGCTGAGGCACTGCCGTCATGCACCTGCCCGCGTAGCTGCGCCGCCGCGGACGGCTGGGGTACATGGCAACGTCAGGCCTTATGACGTATAGGGTACGTCGCTGTCTAAATTGTCAGAGTTTTCTCTGGCTCAAACTGCTCCCAACCACTTTCACTCAAAAAGCCGTCGAATTGTTCGGCCGTCACGAGCGCGTATTCGAAGATGTTCCCCTCAGCTAGCCGTTCGGCGGCCTCTTTCTTGGCCAGGACGACCGGATCTTCCTTTTTCCAGTTTGCCTTGATCTCAATGAGATGGGCTTTGCCGTCGTCGCGATAGACTAGGAAGTCCGGATGATAGCTGCACACGGTGTGGGACTCAGGGTGGATGTAATAGACCTGAAACCCGGACTGCCCATGAACAAGCATCCCGGTGAAATAGATCTTCTCGGTCTTCCCGTCCTTCAGGACACGCTTGAAAAAGTCGACTTCCGGATTGCTGTCGAAGCAATAGGCATCGAGGTGGAAGGATTTGGCGCGTAGCCCGTCGAACTCCGGATAATCGCGACGGGCAACGAGGTGTTCTTGCGCTTTCATCGTGAAGGTCGGTAACTTGTTCGAAGACGCGTTGTATCCGCGGATCAGCTCGACCTCTTCGTCGACGGACCGTTGGAATTTCTCTACCTCAAAAAACGCATGGAACAGCCGGGGTACAAGGATGTCATAGATGACGTCGTTGTACTTGTTCACGGCTTCAACGAGGGCATCCAAGCCGCCGTCGATCTCTTCAAGGGCTTCCTCGATGTCGAATGGCGATATGCCGTCCCCTGAGAAGTATCTCGCCAGTTCACCGACCAAGGTGAGGCGACTATAGGTCTTGTGCGACTGGCGGTCAGTAATGTCTTCCACAGACGTAGGTCTGTCACGGAGATGGATTCTGCGCTCCAGAGTGACGCGGAACTGTTCCATCGCATGGTCGGATAGATCCACGGCAACCGGCTCCGGGTTGTCTTTTTTGACCGTCCGATAAAGCTCCTGATGTCGTTTCATCTTGATGATTACTGGGGGAGGAACGGCAGTGATTTCCACCGTGGACGAGGTGTCCGTTTTCTTCGGGCCAATTTCTTCAGTCGTTACGCGGAAGTTCTGCTGCAACTCGTCGTCCAGGATGTCCTGGTTTTCCCGGGACAGATAGATGAACCCCGTTTCCTGATCCGGACCTATGGATCGGAGGCAGCGCATTGTCGATTGGAGAACGAAAATCCGGGACTTCGGCTTGCGGTAGAGCGCAACGCCAAAGAGGGAGCGACAATTCCAGCCTTCGCCGCCCTTGCCGACGAGCAGGATGAATTGCTTTTCCGATTCAGGCGTGTCCAGTCGGTTGAACTCACGAATATCCTCGTTGGTCGTGAGTTTTTCGTCGCCGACATTGACCAGTATGCGGCTGGTCGCGATGCCGAGTTCGTCCAGTACCTTTTCGATTGCCGGCCGGAGGTCGTGCTGAAGGTCGTCAATCGTGGCGGCGAAGAGGGCGAGCTTCGGAAGCATCCCCTCATGACGCATTTCGCCAACGTCATTCCAGAAACTTGTAATGACCTCCCTGACAAAGTCCTCTGACTTGATGTTGCCCGTGTAGGTCAGAAATTCGGGTTGCTTGAGGTACTTGTTGTCGATGGCGGCCTTGAGCCCATAGGCGTAGACCACCTCCGGCATGATCCGGTCTTTGACATATGGCGTGCCGGTGAAATTATAGCAGCCGACAACGCTTGTTTTTCTGGCTTCCAGAGCTTTCGCCAGTTCGTCGATTGTGGTTCTGAGAGCCGAGCTTTGTTTAGCCTGACCAAGATCCTTTTCCAGCGAGGCACCCATGGAATGGTGTGCCTCGTCGACGTAGATACCGAGCTGGGGCAGCCGGGCGATGCGTTGAAAGCGGGCATTGACCGCGAGGTCAGCATCTGTTTCCGGAGCGTCCGCACCGATCATGTCATAAAGATCGCCATAGACCTCGGACAGGGTTCCAGTCTTCTCCGCAAAAAGCTTGTCGGTGGCCGTCGGCCGAGCTTGCTTCCGCTTCAGAATGATTTTCTGGGTGTTCGAGATGATGATGTTGAAGGATGAGCCGTCCTGCGCGCCAATCGTCGATGCAGTGTCATCAAGAAAGTGGAATTTCAGGTTCGTCCGGAGGAAGTTTGCGTATTCCGGAGGGACGACCTGAGCAAGATCGAATGTCTGGATCTCCCGAAGTGACTGAAGCACGGTTTTGTCGGGGGCAAACACGAGCGCATTCCGGCAATATTTTGTGTCCTTGCCGAATTTGTTCGCCAGCAGAAACTCATAGAAAATGCAAGTCGCCATGAGGATGGTTTTGCCCAGGCCCATGGTCAGCGCGAAAATGTAGTTGGGATAGCTGCGCGAGCGTTCGCTCATCTTGGCGAAAATCGCCTCGTACTGATCATCACCTTCAAGGTCCAGGAAGCCGAGGAGGGTTCCCTGACCAGTCTTGTCCGCTCCCGTCGTCTGGTAGCCGTAAAAGACGCCTTCGTTTTTCGCCCACTCCTTGAAAAGCTCATGGACGTGACGGTTCTCGCCAAATTCCTTCAGGAAAACGTACATCTCCAGCGCCTCAAATTGTGGGCGCCGCAGATAGGCGTTAGCATTCAAATCCGGATCGTTGAAGTCGAGAAGATGCTTTGACAGTTTCCGGAACCGGGTTCTAATCTTCGCCTTGTTGGTCTGCACGAAAAAGTACAGCGCGGTGAAAAAGGCGAAGTCCTGATTGATCGTCTTTTTCTTAGGCATTTTCGATTTCACCCTCCCAGGATTCCGAGAGGAGATCGGTGATTTTCACGCGGATCGTGGCCGCGTCTTTCGGGATAGGATATCGACCGGAAACCAGCTCATCCTTGCCCGGAGCGTCGATGAGTTCCGGACTGAGGACGGCGCCGTCATAGTTCCAGTCGATTTTAATGGTTTCCACAAGCTGTCGCCAATCCTCGACCGTGTCGGCGTCCATAGACAGCTTCTGGAGCAGATTGAGCGGATAGAAACCGACGATCTCAAGATACCCGTCCTTGCTCGCCAGCTTCGCGTCGGACTGGCGCTTGAAGTGCAGATTGGACTTGTCGCGGATCAGGTCGACGACTTCAACTTCGATGTTGAAAGGTTTGGCAGCCTTAACAAGCTCTGGCCCGAGGTCAGGCTCATGGCCCATACAGACCAGCATGATCCGTTCGACGATCTTGGACGGGGCTTCGGCCTGACGGTGTTCAAAGGCTTTGAAGTCCATCCCGTTGATGACCTCATTCAGATCCGCTCGCGTGGCAATACGGTTCACGGGCATGACTTTCACTAGATAATGGTCACGTTGACCATCGAAGACGCTACTCGTCGGCAACGGCTGAAGCTCCATGGCTTCCTTGATCAGCTCCTTGGCCTCAACCGGGTTTCGGAATATGTCATAGTTGTTGACATTGTGGAGTTCGAAGCCTGTAAAGCGTTTTAAGGACGCATCACTAGGACCCAGCAGGGAATTTTCTTCATCTACAATAGTTCTCGCTTCGTTTAACAGCCGCTGAACAGTTATTTCGACAGAGCCAAGATTGATATCTGCTCCTAGAAAGCGCCGTCCTTTTCGCATTGCAACGGTTTGGGTCGTTCCCGAGCCCATAAAGAAATCAAAAACGAGATCACCAGGGTTCGAAGAAACCTCAATGACACGATCCAGCAAAGCCTCGGGCTTTTGTGTGGGATATCCTAGACGCTCACTTGAAGTATTGCCGACACGAGAGACATCGTCCCACATGGTACTTAGTGCAGTCCCCTTTGCATCATCCAAGTAGACTTTTAAACCGTCGAGGCGCGGAGTGCCGTCTCGCTTTTTTAGTATCAGTCCTTGTTCCCACCATTCTTCCCGTTGTTCGATCGATGCACCCCAAGCTCGCCCTGGAGAGGGCGTGGTACCTCGCCAAGTGTCGCGTCGCGTCTCACTTTCAGAGGAAAAAGTTAAGTCCTGTCCAGTATATAGACGGCCATCTGCATCTTTCTTATACCGCGACAGCTGTTCCTCTGATATTGGATTGAATTGTTCGTTAAATGTATACTCAGAAGTCTTTGTGTAGAAAAGAATATGATCGTTTGATCTTGTGTATCCTTTCGACTTCATGTTGTGTGCATTCGTCCGCACCCATACAATTTCGTTAATGAATTGATCTAACCCAAAGACTTCGTCCATTATTATTTTTAAATAATGAGACCTTCTGTAATCACAGTGAAGATAAATACTTCCCGTATTCGAAAGTAATTCGCGACACAGAACCAGGCGCTCGTACATGAATTGTAAATAACCGTCATTATTCCACATGTCGTGATATTGCGCCTCCTCAAAGGAGGATCTCGAGGCGTCAACGGATTTTCCTTTTAATTTTATTTTTCTGGAGTAGTTTGCTTTTGAATCGAATGGAGGATCTATATAAATGAGGTCAACTTTCCCTCGGAAATTTCTCAAAAGATGGGACATTACCTGTAAGTTGTCGCCCCAAAATATTTGATTGAGCCAGCCATCTTTGGCATCGCCATAGGCTTCTTTTCGTTGGGCGGGAAAGAACTGTGTAGAAGTAAAAGGCCTTTTGCCTGTCCACCGAAGTTCTGGAAAGCCTCGGATCGGCTGAAGGTCAAAATCAAATGTTTCAAAAGAATCGTGTTTTTCACTCATTATTTGCTCTTTTGGCTCGTGTTCAAGCTTTGCAGAATGTCATATCGCAAAACGCCTGAAAGTCGCAGTTCTTGCAGAGCTTTTCTGGGCGTTCAGACAGGGCGTAGTTTTTCTCGACGATCTTGTGAATGACACCGTCGACCTTGGCAATTGTGCCCTCGACGTCGGTGGTCTCACGATTGAAGGTGATCCGAGGGTTTCCGGCTTCTTCACCGGTGTAGTATAGAGTCATCCGGCTGACATCGACGCCTCGTTTTCCCTCCAGAAGATGGGCGTAGATTTGGAGCTGGCGACGATAGCGGCTGAGTTTGTCCGCATCGTCAATCAAGTCCGGCTTTTTCTCGGACTTGAAATCGATGATCTCGTAGGACCCGTCATCTGCCTGAACGAGATCGACTGTTCCGGTCAGAATGTAGTCCTCTTTCAACAATGACAGCTCCACCTCGGCGTCCCGGAGCCGATGCCAGTGCGCCCGTTCCCGGTCGACATAGCTGGTCACATGGCGCTTGGCGATCTTCAAAACCGGGTCTGCCAGATAAACCCGCTCTTTCTTCGTCAGGTTGTTGTAGTTGAGATCAAACCAACGGTCGATCTGATCTCCTGTCACCTTGCTTTCCTCGCCACTCAAGACCGCCTTGTGGATGTCTTCGATGGTCTGGTGCACCAGAGTACCGAACAGGATCGCGTTCGTCCGTACCGGCGCAAACTCCAGGTCCTTGAACAGACGATATTGCTGTGGACAGGCCTCAAACACGAGCACGTCCGATGTGAAGGAATAGCTCTGTTTAATGTCGACCTCTTTGACTTCGGCCAGTTCGATAGCGCCGGCGTCAAAGGTCAACTCCCGCCAGGGCTTCAAGTCCCGATAGACCGGCCGGAAATAGGCGGAAGGAACATTGCGCTGCCCGCGGCCTTTTGGCGTGTTTTCCTGACAGGTCAACACCAGCATGTTCTGCGCTCGGGAAAAGGCGGTATAAAACAGTCGCCAAAAATCGAACGTCTTGATCCGGTCGAGCGGTTCGAACGGTGCCCGCCCGCCAAACTCCTGTTCGAGAAGGACCCCCATATCCGTCACTTGCTTGCGCGGGACCGCATCCAGCGAGCCGACAATCACGATCGGAAACTCCAGCCCCTTGGACTGGTGGATCGTCATGAAAGATACGCATCCGGAAGGGGCGTATTCGCTTTCGTCTTCATATTCCTCAATGCCGCCGTCCCATAGGAAGCGCAGGAAGTAATTGAAGAGCATCAACAGGTCCCGTTCCAACCGGTCGGGCCGGATGACGATGACGTTGTAGAGGTACTCATATTTGTTCAAGAGCCGGGAGATCTTTGAAAGGTTCCGGGCTGCCCGGCTGTCGCGGACCCCGCCATGGGCGACGCCTTCGTCCAGGAAGCCGCTGAAGGTCGGAAATTGCAGCAGGTCATAAAACAGACCGGAAAACTGATAATTGGTGTTTTCCGTCAATGTGAGGTGCTGTTTTGCCTTTGCGGTTGCCCAGGCGGCGATCTGAGGATCAGTTCCGCTCTTGAGATGGTCAATGAATGTCCGGAGACAGTCGTCATAGTATGTCCAAACGTCGAGGTTCATTCCCTCCCGTGTTTGGCGGATGGTTCCATACTGGGGAAACAGGAACAGTAGGGCTCCAAGCAACAATCGGACTTCAGTCCGTTCAAAGAACATGTTGGAACGGGGCGCGTAGATGGGAATGCCAGCCGCTTCCAACTTGTTCGCGAAGGTCACCACCTTCGGGTTCCGGACAGACCGGAAGAGAAAGGCGACCTGGTTCCAGTCTTTGACGATGCCCTTGGACCTCAGGTCCTTCAAAAACGCGACCGTCTCTTCGGCCCAGTTGTCGGCGCCGTCGTCTCCGGAAACCTTGAAGACGGTCGTATAATGGGGTGGCTTTGAGGAGGCAGGCTGAATGGTTTTATCAAAACGGAAGGTGGTTCCATCCTGTTCCCATTCCGTCGTGTCCATCCAGTTGTTGTAGAAATCGATAGTGGGTGGTTCGGATCGATAGTTCTGCGTCAATCGTACCTGGTGACATTCTCCCGCCGGAAATCGTTCAGGGAATTCGAGGATGTTTCGAATGGATGCGCCCCGGAACCGATAAAGCGCCTGATCGTCGTCGCCTACAACGCAGATGTTCTTATGCTCTTCGGCGAGCTTCAGGAGGATTTTTTCCTGGATCGTATTTGTGTCCTGATACTCATCGATCATCAAAAAGTCGAAACGTTTCTGGAGTTCGGCGCATACTTCAGGAGTGTCTAGAAGGCGCAGCATTTCGACCTGAATGGTGGAGAAATCCAGATAGTTGTATTCGCCAAGGAGGCGCTGGTAGGTCAAATAGGCTTGGCCGGAGGCAACCATTTCAGGGGTCGAACTGGATAATAGATCTTCGCCGGGAATGCCTTCCTCGCTGATTTTGTTGAGCCAGGTGGTCAGCGATCCGGCTCGTCGCCACGAGGACTGCGGACCATTCAGTCCGAGCGCGGCATCAAGCCCGTCGATCTTTTGAAACTCACCGATCTGCTGAAAAATGAAGTACTGCTGATCGAACTGGTCCAGGACCGTGTAATTTTTTTGGATACGCGTATGCGCCCTGAATTCTTCCAGCAGTTTCAGGAATATCGAATGCAGCGTGCCGACGGTAAGATCCAGCGGGTTCCCGATCGCTTCAATACCGCCGAGCCGTTGGGTGATCCGGGTGACCAGCTCCTTCGCGGCCTTCTCGGTGAAGGTGGACACCAGTATGCGCTCAGGCTCAATCTCTTTGGATAGCAGTATATTGGCGACCCTTTCCACCAGGCAGAAGGTCTTTCCGGAACCCGGCCCGGCGACGACAAGCAGCGGCCCATTCAGGCAAGAGATGACTTCAGACTGAGATTTGTTTGGGGCGGAAATCAAATGAGGGTCTTTCCGGGGCTGGTGACGTAGGTCCAAAGATTTTGGGATTTAACGAAATTGAATTTGGGCTACGATGTCAAAGCTTGCCTTCCGGTCAGTCGTTAATAGCTGAAGCTAGGTGATTCTTGGCGCGCCACCTGCTGACGCTTTTATTGTTGCGGCACCACACCCGTAACCATATGAACTTACAGTCAATTGACTGATTCATGCAACTAGGAGTAAGTTCTCGCCGTAATGTTAGAGGCTGTTACGGGAGAGACGTGCCTACTCAATTGACCATTAGTTCTCGGCGAGTTTGGATGCACAAAGGGGTCATTGATCCTGATTTCAGTGCCCTACACGTATTGAGCAATGATCCTTGGGCCTATGTGGAGCTTTACCTCAAGCGAGCTGGCTCCACAGACGCCTTAGCTTATTGGCTTCAGGCCAGACGTTTTAGTGATGCGAGTCTAAACCTGGGTCCTGAGGCGGCGCCATTGACGCTCTATTATTGTTTTCTCAACGCCGCAAAGGCGCTGCTTTCGCACAAGGCAGTTCGCCATGTAGACCGGCACGGCGTCGCCGGAGATCGACCTGAGAATGCTCGGACATCTCTCTCAAATGAGCGGGTAAGGTTTCAAAGTGGTGGCGTTTTGCCTGCCTTGTGCGCTTACTTTAATGAGAGTGTCAGTCGGAATGATGAGTATTCCCTGAAAGAAATACTCTGGAACATTCCGTTCATCCACAGAGCTTTTTGTTTATCATTCACTTCGTCACCGGAACTGTTCGTGCCGTTAGAAAGTGCACGCTACGTTAAGCACGATAGTAATAGAGAGGCGTGGTTTCAGGCCAAGATCATTCCAAGATACTCCGATGGTCGAATTCTCACGAAACTACCAGGTTCTTTTGAAATTTGGGATGAAAATGACAAGATATTCGTGAGGAGAAAGAGACGTTTTCGCTGGTATCACGGAAGATGCAGTGCTGATGAAAAATTGGACGCTTTAAGTCGACTGAATAGCTACCATGCATCTACACGTCGTATCATATGCAACATCGCTGGTGATCGCGACCTTTGGTACATCAAGAAGGACTTATCTTCGAATAAGGTAGGTTACCGACACACAATTTGCTTAATTTTTGCTGCAATGCACCGGTTAAGCGAGCTTGCCAGGTATGACCCCAAAGGTCTTGAGCGTCATCTCAATAGCCAGGCCAACTGGCTTCTTGTTGAGTTTGTAAACCACGCAATGGACCAATATATCGATCAAGTAGCTACAGAAATTACTGGATTTCAATTTTGGCCGCCTAAAATGAGAACATGAACGAAACGACCTTTGTGGTGGGGCGTGTTAGATCTCTTCGGTCGAATCTGTTTGTCTTTTGTCGTTGTTGCGTTCGCTGTCCAGCTTTTAGAGTTCATCAGGGAAGCCATTATTCGCATAAGCTCCATTATGACAAATGCAATTGCTGTAAATTTATGGATAGCTTCAGAAGCCGTAGTGGATAAAACGCGCTTGTTTTTGCAGGTTTGAGCCATGACCTTTGATCGGGAAAAAGCACTCAGTCTACCTCAGATCCGTCATTTTGAAGCCAAACGTTAAGAAGTTCTGGCGCGTTTCGGGCCATTGTTTCGCGACCCTACGGTCTTGACAAAACAGGACTATCTCGACTTTTTGAGTATTAAGCACAATCACCATTGGACGGGGTTGGAACGCCTTGGCTGTTCTGCCGCAAACGACATCAACAATCTAAAAAGTGCTGTGACCATCCTTGTGGACGAAAGTATTCCACTGTCGAGTCGTTTCGACCGCGCGTTGTCAATGCTCAGTGGAGTCGGTCCAGCCACTTTAACGCATATATTGCTTGTCGCTTTTCCTGATCGATACGGTGTTTGGAACGGTACCAGTGAACCGGAGATGCGTGATCGCGGACTTTGGCCGACGTTTCCACACGGTGCATCAAGTGGCGAAAAATATGAAATCGTAAATTCTGTATTGCTCACTCTGGCCGCGGATTTGAACATACATCTGTGGACCCTGGATGCCCTGTGGTGGGAGAGCAAGCTGGAACGAGAAAATACTGGCCACTACAAAGATGCTAGGTTTAAGGCGATTTGGAGCATGGCGGATCAGGCGGAGCAGACAGCTAGGTAGTCAAATGGCCAAACTGTCGATCGTACTGTTAAAAACAAGGACATTAGACTTTCAAAAGAGGCGCTCATTGCGCACCTGAAAGAGCTGCTCCAGGAAACAGGGGATTGTTGCGCTATCTCAGGTTTGCTTTTGCAATTCGACGGCTCGGACGATCAACTGCGCCCTTCTCTGGACCGCATTGACAGTAACGGTCACTACGAGCTTGGAAACCTTCAGGTGGTGGCGCGGTTCATCAACAAGTGGAAAAGCGATTCAGAAGACGCTGAATTCCGCCGGTCGCTGGAAATCGTTCGTGGAGAATAGCGGGTTTTCATAGTGTGCACTATTGAGCCACCGAACGCATCGGTTTCAGCATGGATCCTTAAAAAACTCCAATTACTCCTTTAACTGCTTTGAGTTCATTGTTATCATTCTCTAACTGTCGCCCCTGACCGCGGAGAGCTGATATGCAGTTGCGTACAATCGACATCGACTTCGATATTCACCAGAGAATCGAAGCTGAAAGACAGAGCTTCGATGAGCCGCCTTATATTGCCCTCCGGCGGTTACTTGGCTTGCCTGCACTAACTAAGCAAGCGGAAGTCAAGCAAGCGCCGGAAACAGGTCGACCATTCGTCGAAGATGGCGTGACAATCCCGCATGGATCTGAAGCCAGGATGGAATATCAGCGCGGAAAACAGGTCTACGAAGGATCGTTCCTGGACGGCATGCTGGTTGTGAACGGCAAAGAATATCCATCTCTTTCGTCCGCAGCTAAAGCTGTAGCGGTAACGAAGGACGGGAAACGTCCCAGCCTCAACGGATGGCTCTATTGGAAGGCACGTTTTTCAGGTGAAACACAATGGCGTTCGCTCCAGGACATGCGAGAAGAATGCCGGAAACTTGGGAGGGAATCGTGAATTACAACATGAGCGAACCGACGGTATTCGTTTCATTGCCAGTAACATTTGTCAACGAATTGCTTGATCTGGATAAGACCCTAAGCAGAGGCCTTGCTTCCTACCTTCAAACGACGCTTGATAAGTGCGTTGACTCCTCAAACGGAATTTCTGAGCATCAACCAGACAAGACAGTGACACGACCACGTGGAAAATACACGGCGGTTTTCCTGCGGGTCTCATTTTCTGAAAACACTCTACCTGAGATTTTTGCGCGGTTCGTGGACATGACCGCTGAAGTCGCGCCGGAAGTTCTTGACGAACTGTCACACATCAGTCCGCGAAAGAGGCGCTATGTAAGTCGAGATCCGAATGCCATTCACCCAGGTAATAGTCAATTGCCGACCATGAGGACGAACTCGGGATGGTGGATTAGCAAAAATATTGGTCGAAGGGATCTAATCAGAGCACTAAGTGCACTCTCAAAGGTTGCTGACTTGGCGTACGGACGCGACATTAAGTTTCAATAGATCACTTCTGTTTTTTGAGCGCGACGCGAAGTGCGATGAAAAACCTGGAGAACCCGAGTTGTGACACCATGGCTCACATTCAATGATCTGCTTCTCAAGCAAAGGCTTGATCCCGCTAAAACCATTGTCATGCGTCACCGACCTTTCGAGCCCGAACTCGCAAAGGTACTGCCTTAGATTGCCGCCGAGAAGCCGGAGGTGTTCAACGCCTACCAGCAAACTCAGGGTGCGAAGCTAGAAAAGTCTATGAGCGCCCTCGAAAGCGAGGGATATGTTGCGTCCTTTATAGGTCACGAGGCTGGGGCGGCACTGTTCGTCGGTCTTTACAAAATCGCCTCATCACGACCTTTGACTGTAGACCAATACTGGCAAGTCCCAGCGTATCAAGAGTTGGGGGCATATGGGATAAGAGGGTTCACCGCTGATGACGGTAGAGCAATCATACGTTGGTTTGATCTTCTTCCAATGGATGCTTGCGCCGATTGGAAAGGGAAACTTGTCATAGGTTGGCCACCTCCGGAGCGGTCATGGTGGCGACGGTCTCACAAAAATGAAATGCCAATCCTAGTGGTGCACGAGGAAAACTTGCTCGATGCAGCCATGCCGGATTGGGACGAACTAGATGTGACCTGGGATGAACTTTCAATCCTCCCCACCAGATGGCGTCAAGCTTTGTCTCAATGGCGAGGCATCTATCTCATTTTTGATGAGGCCGATGGCAAGAGTTACGTTGGCTCAGCGTATGGAACAGGGAACCTGCTCGCACGTTGGCAAAATTACGCGGCGACTGGACATGGAGGAAACCGGTTGCTTCGACCACGTGATCCAAAAAGTTTCCGTTTCACGATCCTTCAACGCGTTTCTCCAGATATGGATGCCGACGAAGTCATTCGGCTCGAGTCATCTTGGAAAGACCGATTGCACACGCGTGCGCCGTTCGGTCTGAATGATAACTAAAATACTCAGTTGCGGAGTGCATCGGGAGGGAACCAGCGAAGAAATACCGCGTGGACTTGAGAAGGTTACAACGCGGTTACCATCTCCCCATTTCTTTGCCTGCCACAGACGTAAACTCGAGTGTCTCAAGGTTCAAATTATGCCCATTTGGTGAGGCCGGATTAGCTGCCAGTCTTGGGCACTAAGATGAACTAGGAGGTAATTTATGTGATTGTTACAACACAATAATTTCTCGCTTGCCAAGGTTGGGGTCGTGGGTTCGAATCCCATCGCCCGCTCCAAATTTTCCTCACTTACCCCAGTGAGTTGAAAAAGCCGTCATCTGGCGGCTTTTTTCGTGCCTGGTTTCGACATTCAGCATCCTTCACACTCTGCGCAGTAACTGCTGAGCCGTTTCTGGACCAACAACCAGCAACTTTGTCCGATCCGCTTCCAGGCGGAGGACTCAAGCACCTGTTTTTCTAAAGAATGCTAAATTTTTGCTTCTAAGTTTTTGTGCGTTTCGCCCCGAGTTTTCGCCGGTTTTGCCGGATAAAACCCGTTTCGTCTAAAAATTGAGAAAAACCTGTCGCTGGCTCTGAACGAAGTATCAGGGCCTGACCTTTAAAAGAGAAAATGCAATTTCCGGAAGAGCCTGTCGCTGTGGCGATCGATCCCGCGTTGTTGCCCTGCCTCTAGTACCCACTTCTGCAGCGGAGCTTCTCATTTCAAAAGCTCCGCTGCAGCTCTTATGGAACGTCTAGTCGAAGAGCCTCAGGAAGCAGCTGCCCTCGGCATGAGAACGCTCGGCAGCGTCGAGCGCGTGTTGCAACCGCGCACCATGGTCGAAGTCCGGCTCGGCCTTGCCTTCACCTCTGATAGCTGAAACGAACCGCTCGTAGATTGTAGTCACCGGAGGAACTGTAATCTCGTGCCATTCGGCAGTTTGAAGATCGGGTTCGCGGCAGATGCACAGACTTTCGGAACGCTGTTCGAAAAGAACTTCCAACCCTCCCTTGTCGCCATAAAGACGCAGGCGAAGATCGTTCAGATGGCCCGATGCGAAGCGGGTCGCACTGATGGTTCCGAGCGCTCCGTTCTCCAGCTCGGCCTGTAATGTGAAACTGTCGTTTGCATCAAGGGTATAGTCGCCAATACGTCCACCCTCCGCCTTGTCAAAGGTCTTCAGGCGGCAGGAGAGATCGCGAACCTGGCTTCCGGCGGCAAAAGTCACGAAATCGATGATGTGAATTCCGACGTCGCCGAGCACGCCTTTCGAACCACGTTCGGTTGAAAGGCGCCAAAGCCACTGGCTTTCCGTGCGCCACTCGCCCCATGCAGGTTGCGTCAGCCAACTCTGCAGGTAGGACGCCTCGAAATGCCGGGGAGAGCCAATTGCACCCTCTGCGACCAGCTTGGCCGCCTCCTGAAGGACGGCCACGTTGCGATAGGACAGGTTGACCATACCGACTAGCCCTGCGGTGCGGGCGAGCGCTGCCATTTCGTCGGCATGCCGGGCGTTGGTGGCCAACGGTTTTTCGCAAAGAACGTGTTTGCCCGCTTTCAGCAAGGACATCGTCGTGGGGTGGTGCGCGCCGTCAGGCGTCACATTGGTCACAGCATCGAATTCGCCCCAGGAAATCGCTTCATCCAGATCCGAAAACCGGTGAGGAATTGCAAATCCATCGCAAAATTCAGCCAGAACTTCCGCTCGCTTGTCGACGCCGGCAACAACCTCGACGCCAGTTATCTTCTGGAAAGCTTCGGTATGAACGCGTGCCATATTTCCCGTCCCCAGGACAAGAATCCGGACCGGTTTTTCAGAAGTCGTCATGAATTTCTCCATCCGCAGGAAGGCCGAACACACGGCCACACCTGCGGTTTTGAAAAGGAATGAATACTAGCGATACCCTTCTTCGCCTTCGGCGTGAAGTTTCGGGCCGCGTTCCTCGATTTTCTCCGGTGCCGCATCAACCGGCACATTCGGAGCTGCATTCGGGTCGGTCAGCCGGGCCATCGGGTTGAAGGCCCACTTGACGCCGTTCTTCAACACCTGACGAACGTGGTCGTTGTAGTAGGTCGGGTAGGTTTCGTGCCCCGGCCTAAAATAAAAGATGCTGCCTGCGCCGCGCTTGTAGGTCAGACCCGACCGGAACACCTCGCCGCCCTGGAACCAGCTGATGAAAACCGTTTCCAGAGGCTCCGGCACACCGAACGGCTCCCCATACATCTCTTCCATTTCCAGCTCGAAACTATCCGGCAGATCTTTGGTTATCGGGTGATTGCGGCTGGTTACCCAAAGCCTTTCGCGTTCACCGGCCTCGCGCCAGGTCAGATTGCAAGGCCCACCCATAAGCCGCTTGAACGGTTTGGCGAAATGAGCGGAATGGAGAAACAACATGCCCATGCCTGACCAGACAGCTTCACAGACCCGATCGACAACCACGTCGGAAACGTCGCCATGGGCGGCATGGCCCCACCACAACAGAACATCGGTTTCACGCAACCGTTCCTCAGTCAGACCATGCTCGGGTTCCTGAAGTGTTGCCGTTGTGGCGCTGATTTCGGGGTCTTCGTTCAAAGCTTCCGCAATGCACTCATGCATCCCTTTCGGGTAGGTGTCCGCAACGATTTTATTGTGCTGTTCGTGGACGTTTTCGCCCCAGACAACGGTTCTGATCGGCATCTTGCCCTCCCGGTTTGTGCGGTTTTGTGGATGAGCGGACTTCGGCAATCACCAAACTCCAAAGCGCTTTGGATAGGGCTATCACTGGCTTTTGCAGGTGTCAAACAGACAATCGCTCTAGGCAAAAAAAGTGCATCCCCCCGCCTGTGACCGGACGCCACATTGGCAACGGTTCTGAAATCAAAATAACATACCATTTGTTATGGTTTGTAAGGATGGTCCTATGAATTCTCTTCTGCTTTTCGCCAGCTTTCTTTCGTTTCTGGTCTGTCTGCTTCACACATTTGCCGGCGGACGCGCCATTGCCGTTCCACTTTTAGAGGCTCAGGATCTGCATCCGGTTCCGAAATACGTGACCTATTTCTGCTGGCACATCGTCACGATCGTTCTTGCCATGCTTGCGGTTTTGTTTGTTATTGCCGGTTTCCGGCCCCAAAGCCTGGAGCTAGCCTGGGTCGCGACCGCCCTTACAGCTTCATTCTGCCTTCTCGGTCTTGCAGTTCCACCGATTAAGAAGCAGAAATACAAGGACATGCCGCAAGGCTGGCTGTTCTTGCCGATACTCATACTTGGCTTTCTGGGCTCGGTCGGACTTTAGGCCAGGGTCTCGGGAAGCCGAGCACGGCGTCACATTTGAAAAGCCATCGCGTGGCAAGACCGAATGCTCCGGATCGGAGCTCGGGCAGGGTTGAAGACAAATGAAAAGAGCAGCCGGACAGGATGACTAAACGCAAGCGTTTCGGGAAATCCGACTGGTTGTCACTGGGGCTTTCCCAATTGAAATCAGATGGCCCTGCCGGACTGACTGTGGAGGCGCTTTGTAGTGCGGCCGAGCGCACGCGCGGTTCGTTTTATCACCACTTCCAGGACCATGGCACCTTCATCCTGGAAATGATGCAGGCTTGGAAGCAACAAAACACGCTGGATGTCGCAGACCAAACACTCGGCCCGGCGGTCAAGGACAGGCGTCAGAAACTGTCCGATCTGGCCAATCATCTGGATCATGATCTGGAACGAAAGGTTCGTCAGTTCGCGCAGTCGAACAAAGCGTCACGCGAGGTGCTGGAGGATGTCGACAAGCTGAGAACCGATTTCGTTGCTGGCCTCTATTGTGACAGCGGCCTGCCTGCAGAAGAAGCAATGCAGATCGCTCAGATTGAGTATGCGGCCTTTGTCGGCGCACAAATCATCTGGCCCGACATGCCGGCTCAGGATCGCATGGCACTTGACCGCAAATTCGCAAAGCTTGTCACGAACGAATATGCGGACGGCAAGAACACGAAAGAGTGAAGTCGCGTTTCACCATTAATTAACCAGCTTCGAAACTGAAACGCCCCCCACCCACCGAATGTAACTGAATGGCAAGGACCTGGCGCTAAGCAATCCGCATCTACAAATCGAGATGCCAGGTGACCAAAATGCACGCGCTCCGTCAGCCCATCACCGCCGTTGTAATCATTTTCTGGTTCAGTTTTTGGTTGCTGAACGGGCTCGACAAGTTCTTTGCCCGTCAGGACATCGGCTTGCTGCGCTGGTGGGGAAACCACCGGGTCGAAAAGTTCACCATGTATTTTGACAGGCTTTCGCTCGACCCTGCCTTTATCCAGGCGACGCTTGTCTTTGCTGGCGTGGTAGAATTTGCTGCCGCGGCATTTTTTGTGGTGGCCGGGGTCAGACTGGTTCAGGACAAGCCCGGCGTTGCTTACCGCACAGACGTTGCCATCACGGTCTCAATTGTTGTGTTCCTTGGCTTCACCATCTTCGACGTCGTGGTTGGTGACCGGGCCGAACTGCTTGAGCACTCGACCTATATCGGTGTTCTCCTGATGTCGTTCCTGGCCGTGTCGGCGGAAAGTTTCTTCCGGCATCTGCGTGACCTGGACAGCCCGAGCACGATCAACCGTCACTTTCCGCCAAAGGCTCAATAGCCGGCCGTCAAGGCGCCCGGACGTCTCGGGTCAGAGGCTCCGGCGAGAACATCGCCCACTTTCATGATCGACTGGGTCGAACCCATCGCATTCTTGACCGCGACTTTGTGCCCCCTGGCTTCAAGAAGCTTGATCGTATCAGGCGACAAGCCTTCTTCGATCCTGATTTCGTCCGGCAGCCATTGATTGTGAATACGTGGGGCAGCAGTGGCTTCAGCAATGCTCATCTTGTGGTCAATAATGTTCATGATGATCTGAAGAGTGGTTGTAATGATACGGCTCCCTCCGGGTGAGCCCGTCGCCAGAAAAAACGTCCCATCCTTAAAGACAAGTGTCGGGCTCATCGACGACAAAGGACGCTTGCCGCCCTCAACGGCGTTGGCGGTACCGCCAATCAATCCATAGGCATTTGGAACACCCGGTTTTGCCGAAAAGTCGTCGAGCTCGTTGTTAAGCAGCACACCTGTCCCATCGGCCGTCATCCCCACGCCGTAGGAAAAGTTGAGCGTATAGGTGTTGGAAACCGCATTCCCGTCCTTGTCGACAACTGAAAAATGCGTGGTCTCATTGCTCTCATAGGGAAGTGGGTCAGCCGGTTTGATTTGCTCGGACGGTGTTGCCACTTCCAGATCGATTGTTTTGACAAGCTCTGCTGCATAAGCCGGTGACGTCAGGCCCTTGACCGGAACATCCACATAATCGGGATCGCCCAGATACTTCGACCTGTCGGCATAGGCCCGCCGCATGGCTTCCGCCATGACGTGGATCGTATCGGCAGAATTCGGACCGAACTCCGCAATCGGGAAGGCTTCGAGCATATTGAGAATCTCGACAATATGAACACCGCCGGAAGATGGCGGCGGCATGGACGCAATTTCATATCCGCGATAGGTGCCGGTGACTGCATCGCGCCAGACCGGTTCGTAGCCGGCAAGATCTTCAACGGTCATGCCACCGCCAGCCTGTTGGACCTTTGCTGCAATCCGTTCAGCGGTTTGCCCTTGGTAGAATCCTACCGCGCCCTTGTCGGCAATCATCCGCAAAGTGTTCGCCAGATCGCTCTGGACCAGAGTTTCACCCGGCAGATAGGGCACTCCTCCGTCCTTGTAGAAAATCTCAGCCGTTGCCGGATCTTTCGTCAGCCGCTCAACTCTTGCCGCAAGAGCACCCGACAGGCCCGGAGTTACAGTGATGCCTTCGTCTGCAAGCTTGATGGCCGGCGCAACAAGATCGGCCCAACTGAGGTTTCCGCTGCCATGTTTGTCAAAAGCTTCGGCAAATCCGGCGACGGTCCCCGGCACACCAACCGCGAGACCGGAATATCTTGACTTGTCCTTGTCCGGCTCACCGTCATCGCCAAGAAACATATCCTTGAATGCCGCGGCCGGCGCTTTTTCCCGATAGTCCAGTGCCTTGGTCTCATCGCTGGCAGACATATGGATCATCATGAATCCGCCGCCGCCCAGATTTCCCGCGCGTGGCAACGTCACCGCAAGGGCAAAACCTGTCGCAATTGCCGCATCGACAGCATTTCCGCCCTGTTTCAGGATATCGACACCGACCTGCGTCGCAACGGCTTCCTGGCTGGCAACCATTCCGCTTTGCGCCGTTACCGAATGAAACCGGTCAGTGAGTGAATAAATCGGCGTCTCTTGTGCCGCAATGTGCTGCACGGGCAAGGCGACGAGTGCGGACGCAACGCCAAACACTGACAGGACTGACTTGAAACTCATAGGCATAGTCGTCTCCGGAACAAATAACCAACACCCACTGTGGCTGAGGATAACGCGAGTAGCAATTCAAAAACGCGCTGTGGTTGAGGGATTGATCCACCGCAAGGCGTATGGACTGTTTGGAGGTCATCTTCAGTCTGTCAGTAGGAAGCTATGACGATGACTGGCGAAAACAAGGAGGATGCATGACCGGCAATTCAGTTCGTAACCTGGCAACCGCATATCGAAATGCATGTCTTGCTCTACCTGTTGTCGCAGCAGCTGTTTTGGGACTTTCAGCTTCATCCACAACAGCGCAGGCAGCCGACGCGGCTGCAGGAAAGACCTTGGCGCTGCAATGGTGCTCGTCCTGTCATCTCGTCGCAGAAGATCAGAAGACCGCCTCGAGCGTATCTCTTCCCAGCTTTTACGACATGGCCGGGGACCCGGGCTGGACGGAAGAAACCCTCACGACATTCCTTGCCGATCCGCACCCGAAAATGCCGAACATGTCTTTGCAGACACGGGAAATCGCCGACCTAGCTGTTTGATCCCAGATTTTGATGGTGCAGTCTTTTCTCCCGAATGGAAGGATGCACTATGGGACAGGTTTTA
>NZ_CANMNP010000011.1 GCF_947499295.1 uncultured Roseibium sp. | reverse complement strand
TTCGCAAACTCAGCAACAGCCGCAGCCTCTCCACCAGACGTCCACCAATGCGTAACTTCCAAATCCGTCGCATGGGCGGCAGTCGCCGCGCACAGAGCGGTGGTTGCTGCAAATACAGCGCGTAATGCTTTCATAGTCTCCTCCCATCGAACTTTCGCCCGATTTTTCAATTGATGCGGCCTCCACCGCAATTGTAATCGATTACAGAATTGTGTATCTCTCATGTAATCGATTACATTTATCATTCTCGGGAAAGCCCCTCGTGTCAACCCGGAATGTCAGCAAGTCGCAAACAAAAATCGGGAGGCGGCATTGGCGCAGAAGCCCATAAGAATTCGAGATGTTGCCAAAAGAGCTGGAGTTTCAACGGCAACGGTCAGTCGAGCGCTCAGCAATCCTGAGCTTTTGACGGAAGCGACGCGGGAAACGGTTTTCAGCGCCATTCGCTCCACGGGTTACCGGGTCAATCGGGCTGCAAGAAATCTTAGAACGCGTCAGGCCGGAGCAATTCTTGTTCTGGTTCCAAACCTCGGAAACCCGTTTTTTTCGCAGATTCTTGCCGGTATCAGTGAAGTTTTCGGTGAAAGCGACCTTTCTGTTCTGATCGCCGATACAAAAGATCATGCGACAGCGGGAAAACGCGTCGTCGACTACTTCCTGGATTCTCAGATTGATGGCATGATTTGCTTGGATGGCGCGCTGTCAGACGAGGAAATTAGGCAGTTTGAAGAAAACGGCGTGAACGGCAGGATCGTGTTTGCGTGTGAATGGAAACACGGAAGCTCTCAGCCATCTGTGCGAAGCGACAACGGTCAGGGTGCCAGGTTGGCCGTTAGGCATCTTTATGAACTGGGACACCGGAAAATAGCGCATGTTACCGGACCGCAGGAGAATGTCCTGACACATGTCCGGCGGGAGGGCATGCTGGCAGAAAGGGCTGAGCTCGGTCTGCCGATGCGGGATGAATGGATCATTCGTGGCGATTTCTCTCTGGAATCAGGCCGAGCAGCAGCAGAAAAAATCCTGTCAATGGAAGACAGGCCTACAGCCATTTTCTGCGCTTCGGATCAGGTTGCATTCGGATTGATTTCAACGCTCAAGACACGAGGTGTGGAAGTGCCTGGAGACATATCAGTCGTTGGATTTGATGACATTGAACTTTCTGAATTCTACGTTCCTGCGCTGACCACGATCCGTCAGGATCGTCATGCTTTGGGAACCAGGGCCGCCAGGTTGCTCCTGGAGTGTATTCACGCAGGCGATGCAATCGACAATAAACACTCTGAACCAGTCATGATTGATGTGAAACTGGTCGTTCGGCAGAGTGCAGCCAGTATTTTGCAGGAAACAGGCATTCAAGCTTGATCACATAAGCTTTCCAATAATCTGTAATATAATGAGTTTTATCAATTTTGTTAAGTAGATGACGGATCAGAAACGTCAGCAAACTGGCACACGCTATAGTATAGTAAGGGTTGTATTGCCTGTTTGACTAATTTGTGAAGATCATGAAACCTATCACTCGCACAGTAGTTTTCACATCGATCACTCACAGTTCTATCAAAATAATTTCAAATCGTATGTAAAAGTGAGTGATTGCTTCAAGGGCTGACAGACTAAGGTTTCCCGAAACGATTGTAGCAATTTGGGCTGCTAGGAAAAAATAGCCTATCGGCAAATAATGCCTAAAGATTATGCAAGAAGAATTAGATTTTAGCTGCATGAATACTAATAAAAATCAATTTAAATACAGGTTAATTGTAACTTGTGGCAGGGTTTTAGTGTTTGATTAACTTGAATATGGCATTCTAGATAATACAAACTCAAATTGGTGGAAAAAATGCGGATCTCCTTCTTCTGCTTCGTTCTTTCGCTGTCTGCCCTCCTTGTTCAGTCGCCTGTCGCTGGTGCACAAACTGCACTCAGTGTTGTCGGCACTGGCGACGGATTGGAAATGTTGCGCGAAATGGGTGACGGCTTTTCAAAAGCTCATCCTGAAATTGACCTCAAGATCCCCCCAAGCATTGGTTCAGGCGGCGGTATCGCAGCCGTTAGTTCAGGGACTGAACGGCTGGGTCGGGTGGCGAGGCCCCTGAAGGACAGCGAGATTGAATATGGTTTGGTCTATCTGCCGATTGCCAAGATCCCAAGCGCCATATTCACCCATCCTTCGACTGGAGTTGAGGCTCTTTCAAGTGAAGACCTGAAAAAACTCTATGCTGGCAAGATCACCAACTGGTCGGAACTCGGTGGTGCGGATCTTCGTGTACGGCTGGTCAGGCGTGAAGATGCCGACAGCACTCTTCAGGTTCTGCGCAACACGATGCCAGGCTGGAAAGACCTGACGTTTTCGCCACGATCCAAAACGGCGCTGACAACGCAGGACGCCATTTCGACGGCGCGCGACGTTCAGGGAGCGATCGCCTTTGGACCCTATTCCCGCCCGCTTGAAGAGGGACTGAACGTTCTGAAAATCGACGGCAATCATCCGACGGGCGAGGCCTATCCAAGCGCGGTGACCCTGGCGCTTATCTATAAGGATGGCGCTTTGGATGGTGAGATGAAGACATTCATTGACTTCAGCCAGTCCGATCAGGCGCGCAGCCTGATCCGAAATTATGGCGGAGTGCCGGTGTCTAACTAAAGGCCCAATCGCAACATGATACGTCACTCGTCCCTGCTTTGGCACTATACCTACGGCGCTGTTTTCACAGCGCTGTGTGCGTTTGCAGGTCTGATTGGCCTGGTGGCATATCAGTTGGAAGACAGCATGGCCCGACAGGAGGTCGAGCTGCTAAAACTGTCTCAGTCTCGGTTGCTTGAGACGTTGATCGCCGACGTGGAGCTTGCCGGAACCCGGATGGAGTTCCTGTTTCAGGATCGGCTTCGAAGGGTCAATTCGATTGCCAAGCACCATGATACGTCCAATGCTGTCATGTCTCGAAATGTTGTTGCCATGTCGGAGCTCCTGGGGCCGGCAGCGAAACAGGCCGATATGGACGGGATCGTCGTTCTTGACGAGAAGGCGCGGGTTATCGGCGCTTCTTCTTATGAGGCAGACCTGGTCCGACTTGGATCGAATATTCCAGAACTTAGTTTTTTCGATGAGATCGTCGCATCCCTCAACGAGAGTTTCCCGGGGGACGTTCAAACCTTGTCGCGTCTATTGCCACGTTCTGAAACAGGCATCTTTGTTCCTGGCGAACACATCAACACTGTTTCCCAAATCGTCTTCACACCGGTTTTCGATGAATTTGGATACGCGGTGGGCGGATTGCTGGCTCAACGATGGATCCGGTCCAACGAACCTCTGCTTTCCGACCTGGCGAAGATCAACTCCTTCGGCCTTGCTGTCGTCTTTGAGGACGAAGTGATTTCCAGAGGGAATTTCAAAGGTAATTTCGCCGATCTCCAGATTTCAGCGACCACACCAAACATCACCGCCAGTGGCAGCAATGTCATTGAGTGCGCCGTGCCAGTCGCGCCAGTGACGGTATGTGCGCTGGTTCCGATCGAAAAGCTGACCGAAACCCAAAACGAGCTGACCCGTATCGGTTCGGAGGAAGAAGCCAAGCTGCTTAGGTGGCTGTTCCTGTTCGGTGTTCTGACGTTGATCGCCTTTGCCTCGGTCGCTTATCTCCTTTCTCGCCAGATCACGCGGCCGCTGACCGACATTACCAAGGTTTTGACAGGAATTGCCGCAGGCGACTTTGAAAAGAAAGTTGCCGGAACGGAGCGGCTGGACGAAGTTGGAGACATTGCGCGTTCTGTCGTTTCGTTGCAGCGCTCTGTCAAGGAACGCGACGCTCTGCGGGTCAGGGTTCATGAAAAGAACACGATCCTGAGATCGCAAGAAGCGCAGTTGCGCGAGCAGAACGTTCTCTTTGATGCGGCACTCAACAACATGTCGCACGGGCTTTGCATGTTTGATGCAAGCGGTAGCCTGATCGTATCGAACCAGCGGTTTGCAGACCTTTTCGAACTCGACCAGGACAAACTCGTGCCCGGCATGACCGCCAGGGATCTGACCGCTCTTCAGAATGCGGAGGCTGTCAGCACCGACCAGACCGAATTGTCGGAGGCATTCACGAAAGCGCATCAATCGGCGCCTTTCTCGCAAAGCACGGAAATGGTCAAGATCCGGTCGGGCCGCATTGTTCTAACCACCCGGCAACCATTGTCAGATGGCGGCTGGGTGGCGATCTCCGAGGATATCACGGAGCGCCAGGAGGCGCGCGATCGTCTGGCCTTCCTTGCGCGGCATGACATGCTGACCCAGTTGCCCAACCGTATCGAATTCCGCGATCAGATGGAATTGCTCTTGAAGCGCCAGCAGGTCCAGGGAGGCGAATTCGCAATTCTCTGTCTGGACCTCGACGAGTTCAAGACCGTCAACGATTCTCTGGGACATCCCATCGGCGACGAGCTTTTGCGGCAGGTTTCAGCACGGTTGAAACACCTGCTTGAAGATCGTGAGTTGGTCGCGCGTCTGGGCGGTGACGAATTCGCGATCCTGACCGACCTGCCCGTCAAGCAGAAGCAGGTCGACGAACTGGCGCAGTCCATTATTTGGGAACTCTCCCAGCCATTCCAAATCGCGGACCATGACCTGGTCATTGGCGTCAGCATCGGCATCTCGGTGGCCAAGGCTGACGGAGCGGTTGGCGACGAGCTGTTCAAACAGGCGGACCTTGCCCTTTATCGCGCCAAGGAAGACGGCAGGAACACCTACCGCTTCTTTGAAGAGGACATGGGAACCGAGGTGAATGACCGGCGCGAATTGATCCTGGATCTGCGCAACGCAGCCGCAAATGGCGAAATGGAACTTTACTTCCAGCCGCAGTACACGTTGAGCGATTATCAGATCTCCGGTTTCGAGGCGTTGCTGCGCTGGAATCACCCGACGAGAGGTCTGGTCTCACCCGGTGATTTCATACCTTTGGCCGAAGACACCGGTCTGATTGTTCAGCTTGGCGAGTGGGTTTTGGAAGAGGCCTGCAGGATCGCCGCCGGCTGGCCGGATCATATGCGGGTAGCCGTCAACCTGTCGCCTCGGCAGTTGCGTGGCAATGCCTTCGGGCCTGTGTTGATCGGTGCGCTGATGAAATCAGGTCTTAAAGCGGACCGGCTTGAACTGGAAGTCACAGAAAGTGTCTTGCTGACAGATTCAGAGGATGTTCTGGAAGCTCTGCACCAGGCCAAGTCGCTTGGTGTCAAGGTTTCGATGGACGACTTTGGCACCGGGTATTCGTCGCTGAGTTATCTCAGGCGATTCCCCTTTGACAAGATCAAGATCGATCAGTCCTTTGTCCGCTCAATGGCATATTCTGATGACTCGATCTCAATCGTGAAAGCTGTCATCGAGCTGGCGAAGAACCTGAACATGACAACGACGGCTGAGGGTGTCGAAACCCGGCAGCTGCTTGACATGCTGAACGATATTGGGTGCACCGACGCCCAGGGTTACTATCTTGGGCGTCCGATGCCGGTCATGCAGGCGAACGAGCTAATTTTCACATGCCCGCAGGCGGTGACAACAGCCGCGCAATAAACACTGTCATTGCTCTATTCTGCAGCCTCCGCTT
Organism: uncultured Roseibium sp.; assembly: GCF_947499295.1. GTDB lineage: Bacteria > Pseudomonadota > Alphaproteobacteria > Rhizobiales > Stappiaceae > Roseibium. The sequence goes on along the minus strand of NZ_CANMNP010000011.1, from coordinate 195,741 downwards.
GTGGTGGTGGTGCGGATTTGCGAAAGAGCCTGCTGGCAAAGGCAAGAATGCCTTTGCTTTCTTCTGCAACGTAGAACGGATCGGCATAGAAAGTGGCGCCGGCTTGCAATGCCAGTTCGCGCATCGCATCCACGTGCGCGGGCGCGCCGGCGGAATAGACGATGTGATCGGAAGTCAGCGCGCCAACCAGCTCTTGCGGTCGGGCAGTCATGACTGTCTCGTTATCGCCATCACCAGCTGTAAGAGATATCGGGACATCGTTGCTTTGCAACCAGCGAACTGCGTCGCGCATATAAAGTCCATCCCGTGTACGAGCACCCGAGATGACCCTGATATCACGGTCCGGCTGCCCCAGCCTTGCAGCAACGGCAATCGCCCATATTGGCGCAAAGCCGGTCCCTGTCGAGGTCAGAACGATCGGTTCCGGTTGTTGACGCAGGAAAGCATTGCCAAATGGGCCGCGCAGTTTGACACCGTGCCCTTTGGCAATCTGACTGCCCAGTTTCGACGATACGATACTGTCCGGATAAACCTTGATGTGAAAGACGATCACGTCTTCTTCCGCATCCAGATTTAGCGGGGTCGTCGGGCTGTAATCGCGCGGCGGATACCCGGCGAACGTTGCGCGCAGATATTGGCCGGGTAACCAGGTCACCTTCTTGGCAGTACGGACACGCACTTCAAGGTAGTCTTCCTTGATTGTCCGCACACTGTCGACGGTACCTTTTATCGTTTTTACAATCGGAACGGGATCGTAAGAAATCTCTGCGTCGCCCTCCAGGACGGCAAGACACCCGAGGACAGTGTTTTTCTCACGTGTTCCCAAATCGTCGACAGCGCCACTGAGCACGCGAACCCGGCAGGTTTCACATTGCCCCGAACAGCAGTCATGGGGAATGACCAGGCGGCCACCAAGTCCGGCATCAATCAGCGTGTCGCCGACACTTGCCTTGATCTCTTTACCGTTGATCGTAACGGTACAGGTGCTTTTCGACATGAGTTTGGTCCGTTGGGAAGGCATCAGTTGAATGTCAGGCGAACCGGACGTGAATGACGCGTGTGACGCGTTTGGTTGTGATCAAACACCGCGACCCAGACATAAAGGCCATCTTCCATGGGAAGATCCTGGTGATTACCGGTGTCCATGTCGCGAATGATCTCAAGCGTCCAATAACCGTCTTTCCACTTTGAACCGCCGGAAAGGTCGGCGCGGCTGCCTTCGTATTCTCCGATAATCAGGACGCCGGGGATCATCGTCCCAACGGGTATTCCTGCGTCGATCTCCGGCGAATAGGGAACGCTCTCTGCTTCAAACATCCACCACTGTGATCCCGGGTCGTCCGTCGCCTCTACATCGAGGTCAATATTGCCCATCTGGGCGACGGTTTTTTCAAGATCCACCGGCAGCCGCACCACGTCGACTGTGTTTTCGTAGTCGGAGCCGGACTTTTTCTTGTAGTTATAGATGTAGAAGGATTTGCCCTCGTCTGCCGAATAGCCAGCGCTGTAGCGTTTTTTGCCAGCGGCCTGAGCCTCACTCGGTTCGATTGGTGTGCCGAACCACATGTCATCGACCTTCCCCAGCATGCCACCACGCGAGGCCTTCCACTGCCAGACGTCAAGCAGACTGCCGTCGGTGGTATAGTGAAGGCCGCGATAGTTGAAGGCGCCTGGTTTGTCGCTTAGCGGCTTGGGGCCCATATGCGTTGACGCGCCTCCGCCAAAGGCATCCGACTTGGAAAAGGCGACCGAAAACTTGTCTTCGTAGTAATCGGTTTCGTCCGAGATATCGGCACGGTTGTTGAGCATCCGCCAGCCGTCTTCGGTCTTGATCAGTGGGTGGCGTTTCAAAGACCGGTTGCTGTCTTCCCAACGAAAACCGAATGCGATCTTGTCACCCACCTGAACGGCGCGGATCTCGACGGTGGATTCTCCCGTCTTGTCGAGGCCGGACCCTTGTTGCGTCCTGACAAAAATGGGTTTCGCACTGTTCCAGATTGCTTCGTCCATTTCGCCGTCCAACGCAGGAAGCTCAGTGGCGTTGGCAACGATAAGGTCATCCCTCGTGGAAAAATCGAGCGCGACGGCGCCTGCCAGAACCACCGCCCCGATAGCAAGCGACGCCGCCAGGGGGTGCCGGCTCATGCCCGGGAATCGACGGAGTTTCTGAGGCCGGAACAGGCGCAGAAGCTGTGCGATCCCGCCATAGAAATAATGCAGAACCACGTGGGCAACGATGTAGCCAAGCACCGTAAGTGCGGCGATGTAGTGAACGGTGACCCAGATCCCGCCATGACCCAGATAGAGAAGCACACCGGTCGCAGAAAGGGTGAGGACAGCGCCAAACAGGATCCAGTAGGCGATGACATTGACAGCCGCTAGCCGCAGCTTGGTGCTTGCCGGGAGCGTCAGAACAACGGCTTTCTTGGTCGAAATGCGCCGTTTCAAGCGGGCAAACGACATATAGGCAGCGTAAGCGAAGATAACCGCCAGCACGAAAATGGCCGACACATAGTGCCAGGTCCAGATTTCCCCTTGTGGCAATATCGGTTCGAACAACTTTGAAAACCATGCATCTTCTGCGTCGGAAGAAAGGCGAAGGCCGGTCAAAAGGCTCGCGAAGATCGCAATGGTCAGCGTCCAGTGAAGCAGAATGGTTCCCAGATCACTACGCACAGGCGGTTGCTTGTCCTCAGGTCGTCGGGAGGCGGTGCCTTGAGCTGTAGGTACATTGGTCTGGTCGTTGTGTTTGGTGTCATTTGGCGGAGCAGTGAGCTCTAATGTGTGATCCGTCAATTTTCCCCTCCAGAAACCAAAACCGATTCCGTACACGCTTTGCGCGAATCGGCGCGCGAATATTAGAAGTCAGGCGCGGAGTTTAAGACTAAGAAGCAAAACTTGGGAAAAAAAATTAGAAAAAATGCTATTTACAACTAAAGATAAACCTATGCGTGCATAATAATGAATTCATTAATCAGTCTAATCTGCACATAGTACTTAGATGAATAAATATATTTAGAGAATTTCCAAAGTATAACTTGACGCTGATGATAAGTACAAAGCAAATTCAGACAAAAGAATTCAACGTCAGGTTAAAGTATTTACCGTAAAAAATACCTAGTGCTTAAATAAATCCAATGAATTTAAAGCGGTGTAATCCGGCCGCTGCGGAACTGAAATATTTGTGTACTGCATAAATACCGAAAGCCGGTGTCCGGTAAAGCTGCCAGCTCGACGATTGTGCTGCATGGGAAAGCAGATGAGCAACCCAGATCACTTGAAGAGAAAAGGCCGATTATTGTCTGGCGATGTGTGTCATTCCAATGTTGATCCAGGTCATGGGGGCGCAACTCGTTCCCACCTATCTTCAACAGAGTTGAAGCGGACGATGGGCGGCAGTGTCAATCTGGTTGTAACTGGCTCAAAAACCCGCCTAAGATGATTTCCGTTGCAGGAAAAACAGTAGCAGCCGGTCGGCAAAGGGCTTCGATGTTACTGGTCTTGGAAGACAGTCGTTTGAAGACAATGGGGCATATATGCTGGTCTCCCATACGCGGATAATTGATATCGTTGGCGACATCATTCGCATTCAGGTGTCGTCCACCAAAGCGGATTCTGAGGGGCGGCCCTGCCTGGGCGATCTGGCCCTTGTCGATGGCGGGGACGGCAATGCCTCGCTCGCGCAAGTCATCAACATCGATCAGGACATGGTCTCGCTTCAGGTTAATTCCGGTACCAAGGGATTGGCAAACAACGCCTCGGTCCGTTTTCTCGGCGAAGCCGCCAAAGTCACATACTCGGACAACATACTTGGCCGGGTCTTCAATGGTGCCGGTCACCCGATAGATCAGGGACCTGACTTGTCGAGCGATCCAGCCGTTCCGATCGGCGGGCCGTCTGCCAATCCGATGAAACGTGTTTTGGCCTCGCGAATGATCCGCACGGATGTGCCGATGATCGACATTTTCAACTGTCTCGTTGAAAGTCAGAAGATTCCGATCTTTTCGGTTTCAGGTGAACCCTACAATCCGTTCCTGGCCAGGATCGGGATTCAGGCGGATGCGGACATTGTTGTGTTCGGCGGGCTGGGCCTGATATTCGACGACTATTCGTTTTTCAGAAAGCAATTCGAGGATGCGGGCGTCTTTCCGCGCACCGTGATGTTCATCAATCAGGCTTCAGACCCGGTCGTGGAACGTTTGCAGGTACCGGATATGGCGCTGGCGGTTGCTGAAAAGTTCGCTGTCGAGGAAGGCAAGCGTGTCCTGGTTCTTCTCACGGACATGACCGCTTTTGCCGATGCGATGAAAGAAGTTTCCATTGCGATGGAGCGCGTCCCGGCCAACCGAGGGTATCCGGGCGACCTTTATTCGCAGCTGGCGCGCCGATATGAAAAAGCTTGCGATTTCAAAGGATCCGGTTCCGTCACCATCCTGACTGTCACGACGATGCCCGGCAATGATGTCACGCACCCTGTTCCAGACAACACCGGCTACATTACAGAGGGTCAGTTTTATCTTCACAGCGGGGTTCTTGATCCCTTCGGCTCTCTTTCCAGACTGAAACAGCATGTGATCGGTAAGGTGACGCGTGAGGATCACAACCAGATCATGAACACGATGATCCGGTTCTATTCCGGTGCACGCGACGCTGAGCAGAAACAGTCGATGGCATTTGAATTGTCGGACTACGACCGGCAGCTGCTGAAGTTTGGCGGTCTGTTCCGGGAACGGTTCATGGACATTGAAGTGTCGATACCCCTGGAGGAGGCGCTGGATCTTTGCTGGAAGACATTGGCTGAATGCTTCGAGCCCGAACAGCTTTTGATGAAGCAAGGCCTGATCGACAAGTACTTTCCGGCAAAGGCCTCAGTTGCAAAGTCTTCGGATGAGGAGGCAGCCTGATGGCCAGACTGGCGCTCAATAAATCGTCGTTGGCGAGAGAGAGCGCACATCTTGCCGAGTACAAACGATTTCTGCCTTCTCTGGAGCTGAAACGGCTTCAGATCATGGCGGAGCGCGCCAAAGCCAAGGAAACGGCGGTTCAACTCGAAAAGGCATACCAGGATCGGATTTCAGATCTGGCGAAATCGCTGCCAATGCTTGCAAACAGGCATGTACCGCTTGAAGGACTGGTTGCATTGAAAGGGGTCTCCAAAGGAGAGCAGAACCTCTCGGGTACCAAGTTGCCGACCCTCGAAAGTGTCGATTTGGAAACCCGGCCCTATTCCTTGTTGGCCCGCCCGCATTGGGTCGATCCTTATGTGGAAGGAATGCAGGAGCTGTTGCGTTTGAACATGGAGCGCGATGTCGCCAACGAGCGCATCAAGCGGTTGGTTGAGGCGGAAGCCGTGATTTCACGGAGGGTAAATCTGTTTGAAAAAGTTCTCATTCCGCAAGCCGCGCGCAATATCAAGAGAATCCGGACAGCCCTTGCCGATGCCGAAAGAGATGCTGTTGTGCGCGCTAAGATTTCCAAGCGCAAAACGGCAGCTCGTGGGGCAGACAAACGGATGGCCGAGCTATGAGCATCGTTCCGCTGATCAAAGTGAATTTGGTTGGAGTTCTGGACGACAAGCACACGGTACTTGAAGCTGCGCAGGCTTTTGGAGCGCTGCATTTGATTCCGCTCGTCTCGGCACAAAAGGAACTGGAGGCTGTTCCGGCCGGTCTTGGCAGAGACGCGGTGGATGCACTGCGCTGGTTGGTCGATTGCCCGGATCAGCGCCGCCCGGAAACCAGGGCCGACAAATTCGATCTTGATGACGTGGTCGAAAAGACGCTTGAAAACCGCAAAGATCTTAAGTCCTGCCAGGATCTGCTGGCAAAACTGGAAAAACGCATTCAGGACGTTGAACCCTGGGGCGAATTCAGTTTTTCCGATCTGGCTGAAATTGGAGACAACAGGCTGTGGTTCTATGTGGTGCCCAACGGCAAGCTGAGAGAGATAGACCCGTCTGACAAGATCCTTGAAACCGTACACGAGGACAGGTTCCGCAGCTATATCGTTTTGCTGGCACCTGAAGAACCGCCGGTTGGCGCCATGCCGGTGCCGCGAACACACGTCGGTGCGATGCCGCTCTCAGCGCTGAAGCAACGCCATGAGGAAGCGGCAATTGATCTGGAAGAATTGGAACTTGAACGTCAGACACTGACAAAGTGGCGATATATTCTGGCGCAAAATCTGTCCGCAGCGCGCGACACTTCCGCCCGTCGACGGGCGGCGCTTGAAACCGCCGATACGGGCCGGGTTTTTGTCTTGCAGGCCTGGGCGCGCCGGGATCAGGTCAGTGAGATCGATGCACTCGCCTCAAAGCTTGACATCGCGGCGCTGTTTGAAGATGTCAAAGACGAAGACGCCCCGCCGACGCTCCTGGAAAACACGCGCTCGATGGAAGCCGGCGAGGACTTGGTCGAATTCTATCAGACCCCGGCTTACCGGGACTGGGACCCGTCGGTCATTGTCTACGTGTCCTTTATCATTTTCTTCGGCATGATCATGACCGATGCGGGATACGGGTTGTTTCTGCTTCTGCTGTTGTTTCTTTTCCGCAAAAAATTTACCGGGTCAGCGCTTGGCCGCCGAATGTATCGCATGTCCTGCTGGCTGATGGTGTCTACGGCAGCGTTCGGTGTTGTCACGGGCAGTTACTTTGGCGTCGCACCGCCTGAAGGCAGTTATCTCGACCATCTCAAGATCCTGCACCTCAAAGACGTTGACACGATGATGAAGATCACGCTGACCATCGGCGTTGTGCACATCGTGATCGCCAATCTCTTGCGTGCGTGGCACGAACAGACACCGAGCGGTCGCTATCAACCAGTCGGTTGGTGCCTGGTGGCGCTCGGGGGGCTCGCAACCTTCCTGGGCCAGGGAACGGTCATTGCGACAATCGGCCCGATCAGTGTCATCGCCGGATTGCTGCTGGTCGGTTTCTTCGGCAGTGACCGGAAGGTCGATTCGGTTTCCACGGGTGGACTGCGTATTTTCGACGGTCTCGCCGCGCTTGCCCGGATCGTCAACATCTTCTCCGACGTGCTGAGCTACATGCGTCTGTTCGCCCTGGGGCTTGCAGCGGCCTCGCTTGCAGAGACGATCAATTCGCTGTCCGGCCAGCTCAATCAGTCGGTTCCGGGCATCGGCATTCTCATCGCCATTCTGGTTCTGGCAATCGGACACGCCATCAACATTGGTCTTGGACTGATTGCAGGCTGTGTGCATGGACTGCGCCTGAATGTCATTGAGTTTTTCAATTGGGGTTTGAAGGACGAAGGCACGCCTTTCCGTCCGTTCAAGAAAGAGGAGACACGCCTGTGAACGAATTCGTTGTGGCTCTCGGTTGGTTCGGGCTCTATGCCCCTGTCGCTCTTGGTGCCATTGGCAGTGCCTGGGGGTGCGCTCTTGGTGGCAGTGCCGCAATCGGTGCAATGCTCGACAGTGATGGCGGTTATGGCCGTTTCATCGGTGTCTCTCTGATGCCGTCCTCCCAGGTGATCTATGGCATCGTCATCATGTTCTCGCTGCAGCAATCACAAGTCGATGCCGCGAACGGTGCCGCGCTCTTCGGCATCGGTGTCCTGTCCGGGTTCACGATGCTTTTCACCGGAATTCGCCAGGGAGAAGTGTTGGCTTCGGCCATTCATGCTTCAAAGGCCAAACCGGAAATATTCGGCATATCGCTGGCGCCTGCCGCGGTATTGGAAGGGTTTTCCGTTTTTGCCCTTGTCTTCGCGCTTGTGCTTGCCGGTTCGATCCCGAGTTAGGAGGGCAACATGTCAAAGCATGATACCGCACAAGAGCTCGAAAACGCAGCTGGTGCTGGGGTGCAGGCCCTGATCAATCGGCTGAAATCCGAAGGCGTTGCCGCGGGTCAGTCAGAAGCCGACGACATTCTTGCCAAAGCCAAGGCAAAGGCAGAGGAAATTGTATCGGAAGCACAGGAGCGGGCAGATAATCTCTTGGCGACAGCGCGCGCTGAGGCCGCAAAGGAAAAAGCTGCTACGGAAGACGGGCTCAAGGTCGCGGCGCGCGATCTTGTCCTGAGCCTCAGGAACGAGTTGGGTGACCGCATTCAACAGGAAGCCGGAAGACTGGTCGGCACAACTCTCGCCGACGAGGCTTTCTTACAAAAACTCATTCTGGCGATGGCCGGAATTGCGCGTGACAACGCGTCTGTCAGCGACACGGAACCGATGGAAATCGTGTTGCCGGAAAAGGTCGTCAGCTTCGAGGAGCTGAAGCAGTCTCCCGAGGCGGTCGAGCCGGGAACGCTGACCCATTTTGTGTTGGTGCTTGCAGGCGATGCGCTGCGTGCAGGGGTGACGTTCTCCACGGCACCAGGCTTCGACGGAATAAAGGTTAAACTGACGGATCGGGATGTATCCATCGATCTGACGGAGGACGCCATTGCTACGCTGCTGAAACGTCACTTGCAGCCGCGATTGCGAGCCGTGATGGAAGGGGTGCTACGCTAATAATGACGTCCAATCCGCACCAATATATTTCGCTTGTCACCAGCTTGCCTCATCTCGGGAGACTGTTTTCGCTCAAGGAACTGCCTATATCGGATTTCCGGCTGAAACAGCGCCTGTCGATGCTGGAACCGCAGCATGCGGCGTTGTTGAAGGAAATGGTTGAGGTGACTGCCTGGGCAGGTGTGGCGAGATACGACCAGGATGCGGAAGTCATTCGCAGTGCCAACAGGATCATTGCGGACCTGAAAGACTATCCCGATCTGCAGCACCTTGTTGGTGCACGCATGGAAACGCGAACACTGATTGCTGCCTTGCGCCGCCGCCGGAATGGACAGGAAAGTGCCGGGGATATTGACAACTGGGGTATGGGCCGCTGGTGTGCGTCGATAAAGTCGAACTGGAGCGACCCTGCATTCGGTCTCGGACACTTCATGCCATGGCTCTCCGAAGCCTATCGACTGATGCAATCCGGTGATCATATTTCGATGGAGCGTCTGGTACTGACAGAGGTGGTCCGGCAGCTCGATCACTACGGAACGATGCATGATTTCGACTTTGAAGCGGTCGGCATCTATGTGCTGCGCTGGGTAATTGTAGAGCGATGGACGCGCTACAACGAGGCCGATGCCAGAGATCGCCTGGAGGCTCTGATCTCGCTGGCGCTTAAAGGGCCAGATGCAGATATCAGCCTGCCGAAGCCGCAAGGATTTTTTTCCGACACCTTTTCACCTCTTGAGAGGTCCTCGTCGTGACCAGTCATGTTCAACTTCCCGACCCAACAGCCGAGATCGTTGCCGTGCAAGACGATCTTGTCACACTGTCACCGATTGGGAATGCTCCTCTGATCAAGAATGAAGTGGTTTATATCGTTCCGCATGGCCCGGAACGGGATGGCAAACCACGCGAATATCTGAAAGCTGAGGTTCTGCGCGTTCGCGGCAAATCCGCTGAAGCACAGGTCTTCGAAAGCACATCCGGTGTTCGGGTTGGCGACAAGGTGATCCAGAGCGGTGAGATGCTGTCCGTTGCGCTTGGTCCCGGCCTTCTCAGCACCGTGTTTGATGGATTGCAGAACCCACTGGCCGATATCGCTGCTGAACATGGGTTTTTTCTACCACGCGGCGTCCTGACAAACGCGCTTGACCAAAACCGGAAGTGGTCTTTTGTGCCCGCGGTCAAATCGGGAGACAGGGTCAAGGCAGGCGACACCGTTGGTACGGTTCCCGAGGGACGCTTCCAGCACAAGATAATGGCCCCTTTTACGCTTTCGGGCACCTGGACGATTGATCGGATCCGAGAAGGCACTTTCACCATCAACGAAGTGGTCGCCACCATCAAGAATGACAGAGGCGATACCCGTGATCTCACCATGGTGCAGCATTGGCCGGTGCGGAGGGCGTTGCCAGAAAGGCTCGTGAAGGCAGGGCAAAGCGAAAGGCTTTATCCAAGTGAACCGCTTATCACTACCTTGCGCCTCATCGACACGTTCTTTCCGATTGCGCGTGGAGGGATGGGTTGCATTCCCGGGCCATTCGGAGCCGGTAAAACAGTGCTTCAATCTCTGATTTCGCGATTTTCAGCCGTCAACATTGTGATAGTCGTCGCCTGCGGCGAGCGCGCCGGTGAAGTCGTTGAAACGATCACTGAGTTTCCGCATCAACCTGATCCTTCCGGCGACGGCACACTGATGGATCGAACCGTCATCATCTGCAACACGTCTTCAATGCCGGTCGCAGCGCGCGAAGCATCGATTTATACCGGCATCACTCTTGGCGAATACTACCGTCAGATGGGCTATGACGTGCTGCTGATTGCCGACAGCACCTCGCGCTGGGCACAGGCCATGCGCGAGACCTCCGGAAGGCTTGAGGAGATCCCGGGTGAGGAAGCCTTTCCAGCCTACCTGGATTCGTCGATCAAGGGCGTTTATGAGCGCGCAGGCGTTCTGAAAACAGCCGCTGGCGAAACGGGAAGTCTGACCATGATCGGCACGGTATCACCGGCCGGTGGCAACTTTGAAGAGCCAGTAACCCAGTCGACACTCGGAACGGTGAAAACCTTCCTGGGACTGTCTTCCGAACGTGCCTACAAACGCTTCTATCCAGCTGTCGATCCGCTTCTTTCATGGTCTCGCTATCACGCGCAGTTGGGCGAGTGGTATCAAAACAACATCGGTCCAAACTGGGTACCGCGCGTTGAAGAGATGATCGACCTTTTGGGTAAAGGCGACGAAATCACGCGCATGATGCAGGTAACCGGTGAAGAGGGTGTCTCCACCGAGGATTTTGTGCTTCAACAAAAGGCGCTCTTTCTCGACATGGTCTATTTGCAGCAGGATGCTTTTGATGATGTCGATGCTTCTGCCCCGCTGAAACGCCAGCAGGAGACCTTTGAACTGGTCTACAAGATTGCCACTACGGATTTTGCCTTCGACGACAAGGACACCGTGCGCAAATTTTTCACAGAACAAACGTCTCTCTTCAAGAATCTCAACTATTCAGCTGACGGCAGCCAGGAACGCAAGGACCTTGTTGAAAAGATAAAGAACAATGTCACAGCAGCTCCGAGCCATATGACCGGCTAAACTGTTCCTAGTCGTCAAAGACGCTCAGGATCTGGTCTAGTGGTTTCTTCAGTTTTGCCGCTGCGGGCACGGTCGCATCATCCGCCGGGTGACCGGCTGCAAGAATCATGACCGGTTTTTCAGCTTCCGGTCGTTGAAGAATTTCGTTCAGGAACTTCATCGGGTTGGGCGTGTGCGTCAGTGTCGACAATCCGGCATGATGCAGCGCCGTGATCAGCACGCCTGTAGCAATGCCGACACTTTCCGGGACATAGTAATGCTTGTACCGGGTGCCGTCGTCAAAGGTTCCCCAGCGCTGTGCAAAAATCACGATCAGCCAGGGGGCAATCTCCAGATGCGGTTTGTCTGCATTGGTTCCGATCGGCTCAAGCGCCTTGATCCATTCATCCCCGGCGCCGCCCGCATAGAATTTCTTCTCTTCTTCTTCTGCAGCTTCACGGATCGTGCGTTTCAAGGCAGGGCTGGCAATCGCAACGAAATGCCAGGGCTGATGGTTGGCGCCACTCGGTGCGGTTCCAGCAGCACGGATACAGGTTTCAATGACGGCTCTATCCACTGGACGATCGGAAAAATGCCGGATCGTGTGGCGTGTGCGCACATCTTCAAGAAATGCATCAGCTCTTGCCTGCATTTCTTCATCGGTAAACTGCCGACGGTCAGGCAAGGGAAGCGGTCGATAGTCGAGCGCAGATTTGGCAATCATGTATCATCTACCCGGTTTCGCTGCCGAGACGCCACTGAATTGCGTCGGTTGCCGGCAGACGGCTCCATGAAAATCGAACAATGGATCGTCTTCCGGTGCGTTAGGCAACCAAAAATCCCAATTTCGTGCTCCGCAACCTGGATCTGCACGTAAATTGGCTCTTATATCCGCTTGATTAAAAAATAACCTTGACCGGAGACGGGGCAGCTTCCTAGATTTTCTTGACCAAATGGTCAGTGACCTGTGCACGAGAAGGTAAATGCCCCGTAGCAGGTAACACGACCATATTGCTGGCACCCAAGACGGCGGCTTTAAAACACTCGCCGGTTGGTTCAGCATAGATTGGTGAATTCCAGAGAAGGGTCATGTCCACGTGACGTGGCTCGTAACCAATAGGGGAATGGCAATGAAGGCATTGAAGAATCTGGCGCTTGTGTCCGTCTTGGGCGCAGGCCTGGTTTCGGGCGCGGCGCATGCCGCGGACGAACTGACGTTGCAGCTGAAATGGGTCACACAGGGACAATTCGCCGGCTACTACGTCGCCAAGGACAAGGGCTTTTATGAAGAAGAAGGCCTGGATGTAACGATCAAGCCCGGTGGCCCTGACATCGCACCGCCTCAGGTTATTGCCGGTGGTGGCGCAGACGTGATCATCGACTGGATGCCGTCCGCTTTGGCGTCCCGCGAAAAAGGTGTGCCGTTGGTCAACATCGCACAGCCTTTCAAGAAATCCGGGATGATGCTGACATGCCGTAAGGACACTGGCATCACATCGCCGGAAGACTTCAAGGGCAAGACCTTGGGTGTCTGGTTTTTCGGCAACGAATACCCGTTTCTGTCCTGGATGAGCCAGTTGGGCATTCCGACGGATGGTAGCGAAGGCGGCGTGACGGTTCTCAAGCAGGGCTTCAACGTGGATCCGCTGCTCCAGAAACAGGCCGACTGCATCTCCACCATGACCTACAATGAATATTGGCAGGTCATTGATGCGGGCATTCCGGAAGATGAGCTGATTGTCTTCAAGTATGAAGATCAGGGTGTCGCAACCCTGGAGGACGGCCTTTATGTGGTGGAGTCCAGCCTGGAAGATCCGGCAATGGTCGACAAATTGGCGCGGTTCGTCAAGGCAACCATGAAGGGCTGGGAATATTCGGCAGCAAACCCGGAAGAAGCCGCCGAAATCGTGCTTGAGAACGATGCGACAGGCGCGCAGACCGAGAAGCACCAGATCCGCATGGTTGGCGAGATCAACAAGCTGGTTGACGGGTCCGACGGCAAGCTCGACATGGAAGCTTATAATCGTACGGTCAAGTCGCTGCTTTCAGGCGGTTCCGATCCGGTCATCACGAAGGAGCCGGAAGGCGCTACTTCAACTGTAGTGACCGACAAGCTCTAAGGCAGAAAATACTCAAATCAGCATCCGGAAAGGCCGTCCATCGGGCGGCCTTTTTTGGTTGGCGTAGGCCTTCCATCACATATCCCAAGTCTGACATTTGATGCTGATACCTGACTTTTTCTGGGCACTTTCCAGGACGTCGCTGGGGAAGGAATTTTGTCGTTTTGCGCCATGAAAAACGCTCTTTTCGGTAGAATCCCGACATATGCCGTCGCACCGAAGACGTTGATTGACGCCAACGCATCCTACAAATACATATTCAGACACATAAGACATGCTGCACAGGAGCGGTTTTTAGAAAAAATTTCTAAAAGCCATGAGGAGGGGACTTGGGCAGACACCAGCAGCCATCTGTGGAAACATCTCCACTTGTATCTGACGAAATTCGTCAGACCACCTGCTACATGTGCGCCTGCAGATGCGGCATCAACGTCCACATGAAAGACGGCAAGGTTGCCTATATCGAGGGCAACCGGGACCACCCGGTCAACAAGGGCGTCCTGTGCGCCAAGGGTTCGTCCGGCATCATGCAGGTGAATGCGCCATCGCGTCTGCGCGCACCCCTCAAGCGCAAGGGGCCAAGGGGGTCGGGTGAATTTGAGGAAATCAGCTGGGATGAGGCCCTCGAAATAGCCACAGGCTGGCTGGCGCCCATCCGCAAGTCCGCACCTGAAAAACTTGCCTTTTTCACCGGTCGTGACCAGTCCCAGAGCTTTACAAGTTTTTGGGCGCAAAATTTCGGCACACCCAATTATGCGGCACATGGCGGATTCTGCTCGGTGAACATGGCCGCAGGCGGCATCTACACGATGGGTGGGGCTTTTTGGGAATTCGGCCAACCCGACTGGGACAGGACAAAACTGTTTCTGTTGTTCGGTGTTGCGGAAGACCACGATTCCAATCCCATCAAGATGGGTCTTGGCAAGCTCAAGGCACATGGCGGCAAGGTCATCGGCATCAACCCGGTTCGGTCCGGCTACAACGCCATCGCCGACGAATGGGTCGGGATAACTCCGGGCACCGATGGTCTGTTCATTCTGGCGCTGGTTCACACGCTTGTTCAAAGTGGCAAGATTGATCTGACGTACTTGTCCCGATTCACGAATGCGCCGTGCCTGGTGAACAACGATCCGGCCTCGCCCGAATTCGGATTGCTGTTGCGGGATGACAGCGGAAAAACGCTTGTTATTGACCGCAACAGCGGTCAGCCGACGGCATTCGACCAAAAAGGCGTCAAACCGGATCTTGCGGCACAGTATGAAAAGGACGGTCTGACCCACAGGACAGTGTTCCAACTTCTTGCCGAAAAATATCTGGACGATGCCTACAGCCCCGAGGCTGTTGCCGAAAAATGCGGCGTGTCGGCAGAGCGCATCCGTGCGATTGCAGCCGAACTGGCCCGCGTTGCCTTTGAAGAGGCATTTGAACTGGACCAGCCTTGGACTGACTTTCGTGGAGACCGTCATGAAAAGATGCCCGGCCGTCCGGTCAGTTTTCATGCCATGCGCGGGATTTCCGCCCATTCAAATGGTTTCCAGACTTGCCGGTCGCTGCACCTTCTGCAGATCCTGCTTGGAACTGTTGAGGTGCCCGGAGGTTTCCGGTTCAAGCCGCCTTACCCGAAACCGGTCACGGCACATCCAACGCCTCACTGTCATTCCGAGCCGGATTGTCCGCTGGATGGACCGCATCTGGGCTTCGTGCGGGGCCCGGACGACCTGGCGCTGAAGAAAGACGGCACACCGGCGCGCATCGACAAGGCTTTTACCTGGGAAAACCCGATGTCGGCCCATGGGCTGATGCACATGGTTATTTCCAATGCGCATGCAGGCGATCCTTATCGGATCGATACCCTGTTTCTCTATATGGCGAACATGTCCTGGAACTCCTCTATGAACACCAAAGGTGTCATGGAGATGCTGACCGACAAAGACGAAGACGGAAACTACGTTATTCCGCGGATTATCTATTCCGATGCCTATTCATCGGAGATGGTTGCCTATGCGGATCTCATTCTTCCGGACACCACCTATCTGGAACGTCACGACTGCATCAGCCTGCTGGATCGGCCGATCTGCGAAGCCGACGCGGCTGCTGACGCGATCCGCTGGCCGGTTATTGAGCCGGACAGGGATGTCAGAGGCTTCCAGTCTGTGCTGGTCGACCTGGGCGTCCGGCTGAATCTTCCCGGTTTTATCGAGGAAGACGGCAGTGCCAAATACCGTGACTATGCCGATTACATGGTCAACCACCAGCGCCGGCCGGGAATTGGCCCCTTGGCGGGTTTCCGGGGTGACGGAACTGAAAAAGGCAGAGGCGAGGTCAATCCGGAGCAACTTGACCGATACATCGAGAATGGCGGGTTTTTCGTCGAGCATGTTCCCGACGAAGCAGCCTTCTATAAGCCCTGGAACTCGGCGTATCAGGATTGGGCCGTCGAGCTCGGTTTTTACGACAAGCCGCAGCCTTATCTGTTCGAGCTCTATTCCGAGCCCATGCGCCGCTTTCAGCTGGCGGCCGAGGGTCATGGCGACCGGCAACCGCCGGATCATCTGCGTGACCGCATCAAGGAAACCTTCGAGCCATTGCCCGTCTGGTATCCGCCGCTGGAAGATGCCCATGTGAGTGAAGCCGATTACCCGGTCCATGCGCTCACACAACGGCCCATGGCCATGTATCATTCCTGGGGCAGTCAGAATGCCTGGCTAAGGCAGATCCATGGTCACAATCCTCTCTATGTGCCGACGAAAATCTGGGAAGAGCACGGCTTTCAGGACGGCGACTGGGCGCGGGTCACCTCGCTCCACGGCGAGATAGTCGTTCCAGTCGCTTTGATGGCGGCTCTGAACGAAAATACCGTCTGGACATGGAACGCCATCGGCAAGCGTAAAGGTGCATGGGCGCTGGATGGCGACGCGCCCGAGTCCACCAAGGGTTTCCTGCTGAATCATCTCATCAATGAACTGCTTCCGCCAAAGGGAGATGGATTGAGATGGTCCAATTCGGACCCAGTCACGGGACAGGCGGCCTGGTTCGACCTGCGTGTCCGCATTGAAAAAACTGGCCCGCCGGATGAATGCAGTCCTGCATTTCCCGAGCTTCGTTCTCCGGTTGGAAAAGGCCCGAAAACCGTTCGCCAGAAGGTGCGGCCATGACCTCGTTACCAGATCAAACGGAAAAGAAACTCGGCCTGGTCATCGATCTCGACACATGCGTTGGCTGCCATGCATGTGTGACGGCATGCAAGGGCTGGAATACAGAAAACTATGGTGTCGCGCTGAGCGACAATGACGCTTATGGCAGCGATCCTGTTGGAACCTTTTTGAACCGGGTGCACGCCTTTGAAGTTCAGCCGTCAAACGGCGCTGCACAGACCATTCATTTTCCCAAGTCCTGCCTGCATTGCGACGATGCGCCTTGCGTTACGGTCTGTCCGACGGGCGCCAGCTATAAGCGGGTGGAAGACGGGATCGTCCTTGTTGATGAAGATGCCTGCATTGGCTGCGGATTGTGCGCTTGGGCTTGTCCCTATGGCGCACGAGAGTTGGATCAGTCCGCCGGTGTGATGAAAAAATGCACCTTGTGTGTCGACCGGATCTACAATGAAAACCTTCCCGAGGAAGATCGGGTGCCCGCTTGTGTCAGAACCTGTCCGGCCGGGGCGCGCCATTTCGGTGACTTCAGCGATCCTGAGAGCAATGTGTCCCGTCTGACCGCCGAACGCGGGGGAATGGACCTGATGCCGGAACAGGGTACGAGGCCCGTGAACAAGTACTTGCCGCCTCGGGTGAAAGACCGCCTCACCGCCGACAAGTCTGCTCCGCAATTGAAGCCTGTGGCCGATTCGCCCAAAGGGTTTTTGGCCTGGCTCGACAAGACCCTGGAGGCGCTCTGATGCATCCGGCACCCTCAGTTATCGTGTTCACCGTTTTGTCTGGCCTTGGATTCGGATTTCTTGCCTGGCTCGGGATCGGTCAACCCGCCGTTACGGGATGGACCGCGTTCTTCTGTTTTGCCATTGCGTATGCGCTTGCCGTTGGTGGACTGGTTGCGTCGACCTTTCACCTCGGCAATCCGCAGCGAGCACTGAAAGCGTTTTCGCAGTGGCGTAGCAGTTGGCTGTCGCGTGAAGCCTGGCTTTCTGTTTCGGCTCTTCTGGTGATGGGTCTTTATGCGTTTGCTGCCGTCTTTTTCGACCGATTGCTTGTGCCCTTAGGGGTTCTTGGTGCTGTTTTGAGCGTGGCAACCATCTATGCCACCAGCATGATCTACGCCCAGCTGGCTACCGTGCCACGCTGGAACCACTGGCTGACGCCACTTCACATGGTTACGCTGGCGCTGGCAGGAGGGGCCGTTCTGGCGGCCCAATCGATGGCAGCTCTGGTGTTGCTCGTCGTCGCGGGTGGTGTGCAGCTGCTCTACTGGGTGCTTGGTGATCGTCGTTTTGCAGAACGTGGACACACGACCGAAACGGCAACGGGTCTTGGCGACCGCGGCAAGGTGCGGCTTTTCGAACCGCCTCATACCGGCACCAACTACCTCCTGAAGGAAATGGTATATGTCGTCGGTCGCAAGCACGCTCAGAAGCTTCGCGCAATTGCCTTTCTTCTGAATTGTCTTTTACCGATTGTGATCATTGCCCTTTTGCCTGCCGGTGTTTTCAGCGCCGGTCTGGCTGTTCTTGCCTATCTGGCCGGAACGTTTGCATCCCGTTGGCTGTTCTTTGCCGAGGCCGAACACGTGGTCGGCCTTTACTACAGCCAGCGTTAGGGCGCCTTTTCGATTTTACTTGCCTCTCGCCCCGTCCTAAAACCCTATGCCTCGGTTCGGGAAAGGCGTGAAGATGAAAAAGGCAGTCGTCCTCGGCGCTTACGGCTTTATCGGTGCAGCCTGTGTCAGGGCTCTGCAAGCAGACGGTTATGCGGTGTGTGGTGTCGGGCGTTCTTTGGAAAGCGCCAAAAAGGTCTTTCCCGACCTCGTCTGGATGATCCGCGATATTGCCGATACGACTGAGACCGATTGGAAAGACTTGCTGAGTGATGCCGATGTCGTCGTGAACGCCTCCGGAGCACTACAGGATGGAACGCGTGACAATCTCGTTGCGATCCATGTGAGCGCAGTGGAGCGGATCGTTGCAGCACTTAAGGGAACGTCTGCGACGTTTGTCCAGATCTCCGCCGCAGGTGTTTCTGAAGACGCGCCGACGGCATTTTTCCGAAGCAAAGCTCGCGGTGATGCGGTTGTCATGGCCTCTGCAACAAACTGGATCATTTTGCGTCCCGTTCTGGTGCTCGGTTCTGAAGCCTATGGCGGGTCCGCATTGCTGCGCGCATCAGCAGCAATACCTTGCATTGGTGGCCGGATCTTTGCCGATGCACCTATCCAGACCATTCATGTCGACGATTTGGCAGCCGCGGTTGCTCAAGCTGCTGGTGGTAAACTGGGAACGCATTTTGTTGCGGATCTGGGCGAAGCAGAAACCCGCACATTTGCGGAACTGACACGCAGGATCAGGTCCTGGCTTGGCTACCCAAAGTGGTCAGCTGAAATCGAAATCCCTGAATGGCTGCTCAGGCTGGTTGGAACAGGTGCCGACTTGCTTGGCTGGCTGGGCTGGCGTTCGCCGCTCAGAACCAATGCCCTCCGTTCCCTGAAATCAGGCATCACCGGAGATCCTTCGCATTGGCAGGAACGAGGTGGATTGGCAGTTACAAGCCTTGAAGAGACCCTTGCAGCAATACCCGCAACAGCGCAGGAAAGAACCTATTCGCGGATGTATCTTCTGCTGCCTCTGGCGATTGGCTGTTTGTCTGTTTTCTGGTTGTTGTCCGGACTGATCGGGATCTTGTCTTTCGAAGATGCGAAGTCCGTCCTGACAGAGCGAAATGTGTCATCCGGCATCGCCGCATTTGCTGTGATCGGCGGTGTCGTTGCGGATCTGGTGCTGGGCGCGGCTGTTCTTGTCAGGCGTTGGACCCGAAAGGTATGTGCCGGCATGATACTGGTGTCAGGTGCTTATCTTTTATTCGGGTCATGGCTTGCCGCCGATTTATGGGCAGATCCGCTTGGCCCCTTTGTCAAAGTACTCCCGGCGATTGTGCTGGCATTGTTCGTTGCACTCCTTCTGGAGGACCGCTGATGTGGTACGAACTGCTTCGATATGCGCATGTGATCGGAGCCTGCGTGCTGCTCGGCACCGGTGCCGGCATCGCTTTTTTCATGGTTATTTCCAACCGGTCCCGGGACCCTCGACTGATTGCCCACGTTTCCGGCATCGTTGTGCTGGCAGATACGGTTTTTACGGCGACAGCAGCCGTAGCTCAGCCGGTGACCGGATATTTGCTCACGCGCGAGGTTGGCTGGTCCCTGCTTGAAGGCTGGGTGTTGGTTTCTCTCTGTCTTTATGTTTTTGTCGGCCTGTTCTGGTTGCCGGTGGTCTTGATCCAGATCAGAATGCACAGACTTGCAGTCGCCGCTGCTGAAGCCGGCACGAAATTGCCTGAGAGGTATCACCGGCTCTACCGGATCTGGTTTGCGTTTGGATTTCCGGCCTTCTTTGCCGTGTTGGCAATCGTCTGGCTCATGCTCACCAGACCGGATCTTTCCCTGTAACACAGGCCGAACACTATTTTTCTGTGTCGTCAGGGCTTTTCCGCATCATCAGCCAGACGATGAAGCCTATGAAGGCGAATGTTCCGAGATTCAGAACGGTATCGAGCGGATCACCTGTCAGCATTTCGCAATCCTTGTTTCAATCCCTAAGGACACTTGGTTCCCTCGAAGGACGTTTTTTCGGTTTTGGTTGGTGACCCGCGTAGTGTGAAGGCACGTTCTGCCACTCTCCGTAGAAGAGACCGTCTTCTTCGATTGACCCGGCAATGAAGTACATTTCACCCTTCGCAATTTCAAAATCCCGAGAACAAGAGTGCAAAACCTTGGCAACTCTGACCATCTGTCCAGGAGTTGAGCCTGACATAGGTTTTACCACTTTAACCGTTGTTTCGCGCTGGTCACGGAGAACGAATGGCTCCACAATCTCAACAAGAGCAATAAGCGCTTCGTCTTTCGCAAAAACGGGTAAGAAATCGAGAAAAGTATGTGTTTCGTGGCTTGGGTTTCTGCAAGCTGTTGCGTCTGAGGTGATACCTAAGCTGAGAGCCACAAAAAAAATAAGGGTTAGAAACTTGCTGCTCATGACCGCGCTTTCCGACTGTCCTGCAACAGCGCCCGGATCAGGCAAGCAAGCAGAATGACGGTGATGAAGACAAAAGGCAGCGCACCAAGTGCAATCAGGGTTCTGACTGCCGCCATTGAGCCTGAAAGGATCATGGCTGCTCCGAGAACACCCAGAAGCACGCCCCAGATAACTCGAACTTTGGGGCTGGGGTTCGGGTTTCCGCCGGTTGAGAATGTGCCCAGTACGAAAGCCGCGCTGACCACACTCGTTACAATGAAGAGGAACGCTGCCAGGACTGTCGCAAGTGTTGTCAGCGTGGAAAAAGGCAAGCGGTCAAGCAGAGCGAAAGTCATCCGCTCCACATTGGTCTGAGTGAGCGCCAGCAAGTCGCCTTGCCCATTGAGCGCATCGTAAATTCCGATACCTCCAAAGGCACCGAACCATATGGTGGAAAAGAGTGTTGGACCGATCAATACTCCGAGCACGAATTCCCTTATGGTGCGGCCTTTGGAAATTCGGGCGACAAAGACGCCGACGAACGGGCCCCATGCAATCCACCAGACCATGTAGGTGAGGGTCCAGTCCCGGAACCATTTGCTGGCTTCATCTCCGTAGAACGTGAAGGTTTCGAGGCCGCGAGGTATAACGACAGCGACATAGCTGCCGATCCCACTGACGATCGAATTTAGCAGGAAGTCCGAGGGGCCCAGAACGATCGTGTAGACCACGAGTCCGATAGCAAGTGCCATGGCAATATTGGAGAGTTTCGCCATGCCGGCTCCAAGATCAACGAGCAAAGGCGGGATGTAAGCCGCGATCATCAGAACAAACACCACGCCGATCACCAGCGGCGTTGCGGTCTCTTTTCCCATGAGTACGGTTGCGCCGTCGGCGACCTGAAAAACTCCCATAGCGACGGATCCCGCAACGCCGATGGCAATCGCGGCAATTGCCATGAAGTCGGAAAACCAGCCAAGTGCACTCGCCCAGAATTCGCCCGGAAACAGGTTCTTCAGCGGTGCACTCACCATCATCGGCGTCCCGCGCCGGTAGCTGAAATAGGCAATGGACAGAGCCGTTGTGCCATAAATGGCCCAGGCGTGAATGCCCCAGTTGAAATTGGCGGCAAGGAGTGCCTGCTCGGCGGCAATCGGCTGGGGCAGGACGTCTTTCACGAAATAAAAGTGGGTCAGAGGCTCAGCCACAGCCCAGAACAGGAGCCCGACACCCATGCCGGCCGCAAACAGCATGGCAATCCAGGTCGTTGTTGAGTATTCCGGCCGGTCGGTATCTGCGCCTAATCGGATGTCGCCGAATTTTGTCAGCGTAAGCGCCAGGCAGAACAGAAGCATGACCGTCACAGACAGCATTACAAACCAACCGCGGCTGATGAAATACTGATTGACGATACCCTCGGCGAAAACCAGCAGGCTGTCGGGCGAGATGACGCCCCATATGCCAACGAATGCACAAAGGCTGATGGAAGCTGCCAGTAATATGCGGGAGTTTTTCATGCCGTTTCCTCGCCTTGCGCTTCCCTGCAAGCTAAACGGCTAACACCCGGAACGCAAAAGCGAATTGACAAAAACAAAGCGCAGGCAAGGGAGGAGCCTGCCTGCGCTTCGATTGACCACCAGGGACGATGCCCTATTCGGCGGCTTCTGTGACCGCCATCGGATTGTTCGGATGTGTGGTCCAGTTGGCGTAGTCCTTTTCGACCGTTTTTTTCGTGCGCGGGTCGATGCTGCCCGGCGTCATCGCTTCCATGGTGATGCAGTCTTCCACCGGACACACATTGACGCACAAATTACATCCGACACATTCCTCGTCGATCACCTCAAACCTGCGCTCGCCATTGACCATGTTTGTGATCGCCTGGTGGGACGTGTCTTCGCAGGCAATATGACAACGGCCACATTGGATGCACAGGTCCTGATCGATCTTGGCTTTGGCGATGTAGTTGAGGTTGAGGTATTGCCAGTCGGAAACATTCGGCACTGCGTTGCCGACAAACTGGTCGACGGACGTATATCCTTTTTGGTCCATCCAGTCGCTCAGGCCGTCAATCATGTCTTCCACAACCTTGAAGCCGTAGGTCATTGCTGCTGTGCAGACCTGGACCGATCCGGCTCCAAGCGCCATGAACTCAGCCGCGTCACGCCAGGTGGTGACACCACCAATTCCGGAAATCGGCAGGCCGTGGGTGGACGGATCACGTGCGATTTCGGCAACCATGTTCAGAGCAATGGGTTTGACCGCCGGGCCGCAATAACCTCCATGTGCGCCTTTACCGTCGACAGTGGGCGCCGGCGACATCACATCAAGGTCGACACCCATGATCGAATTGATGGTGTTGATTAGCGAGACAGCATCTGCGCCCCCCGCTTTGGCGGCCTGTGCAGGTTTGCGGACATCGGTGATGTTGGGTGTCAGTTTGACGATGCAGGGCATTCTGGAGTGTTGCTTCACCCACCGGGTCACCATCTCGATATATTCCGGAACCTGGCCAACCGCCGAACCCATGCCACGTTCGCTCATGCCATGTGGGCAGCCAAAGTTCAGCTCGACACCATCGGCGCCGGTGTCCTCGACCTGCTTCAGGATGTTGATCCAGTTTTGCTCTTCGCAAGGAACCATCAATGACACGACAAGAGCCCTGTCGGGCCAATCGCGCTTCACCTGCTTGATTTCCCGAAGATTGACCTCTAGCGGACGATCGGTGATCAGCTCGATATTGTTCAATCCGATGAGCTGTCTGTCCTTGCCGTGAATAGCACCGTAGCGCGGTCCGTTGACATTGACGACGGCAGGGTCCTCTCCGAGTGTTTTCCAGACAACACCACCCCAACCGGCCTTGAAGGCTCTGACAACGTTGTATTCCTTGTCGGTTGGCGGGGCAGATGCCAGCCAGAAGGGGTTCGGCGATTTGATACCGATAAAGTCTGTGCGCAAGTCGGCCATGATGGCTCTCCCTCAAATATCCCAGTGCCGGCGCCGTTCAGGCGCTCAGGGCAGCGTTGATGCTTTCAGCAGCGATTTTGCCGTCTTCAACAGCCGTGACCGTCAGGTCTTCGCCTCCAAAGATGCAGTCACCCCCTGCCCACACATCGGCCAGACTCGTCTGTCGGTCGTCACCCACAACGATCCGGCCCTTCTCAAGGGTTAATGACCCGCCCAGGTCCGTTTGAACCAATGTTTGCCCCACGGCCTTGAACACCATGTCGGCGGGCAACGTGATTGTTTCGCCGGTTCCACTGAAAGAACCGTCCTGGTCCTGGGTCCGCTCCAGCTCGATTCCCGCGATCGCGCCATTGGCGCCGACAAGGGCCTTCGGCTGAGCCCAGGTCATGATTTTGACGCCAGTGGTTTGCGCCAGATGCTGTTCATATTCAGAGGCGTTCATCCGGTCCTGGCCGCGGCGATAGGCGATGGTAACGTCTTCAGCGCCAAGCAGCTTGGTCTGTACCGCGATATCGACGGCTGTCATTCCTCCACCGATGACGACAACGCGACGTCCCACCGGAAGTTTGGAGAGATCCTTGGCCTGACGAAGGTCTGCAATGTAGCTGACCGCGTCCATTGAACCCGATTTGTCTTCACCCTCAACACCAAGCGAATTGACGCCGCCAAGGCCAATGCCCAGGAACACGGCGTCATAGGAGGCACGCAATTCTGAAAGCTCCAGGTTTTCGCCAAGGCGCATCCCGGTCTTTAGCTCGATGCCGCCGATCGATAGAATGAACTCGACCTCACGGGCGGCGAAATTGTCTACAGACTTATAAGACGCGATTCCGAATTCGTTTAGGCCGCCAGCTTTTTCCCGCGCATCGAAAAGGCTCACATCGTGACCGTGAACGGCAAGTCTGTGGGCACATGAAAGTCCGGCCGGGCCGGCGCCTATAACGGCAACTTTCTTTCCGGTAGCAGCGCCACGCGTAAATGGTGTCGTGTCGTTTTCAGCCATGTAGTGGTCAGTCGCGTAGCGTTGAAGCTGGCCGATCTTGACTGGTTTGCCTTCCGCGACTTCGCGCACACAAACCTGCTCGCACAAGGTCTCTGTCGGGCAAACGCGTGCGCACATGCCACCAAGGATGTTCTGGTCGAAAATGGTCTTCGCCGAACCTGTCGGGTTTCCGGTTGAGATCTGACGAATGAATTGCGGAATGTCGATGCTAGTCGGACAGGCCTGCATGCAGGGTGCATCGTAGCAGAAGTAGCAGCGATCGGCCTCGACCTGGGCTTCATGCGATTCCAGCAGCGGATGCAGGTCGCTGAAGTTTTCTGCGTAAACGTCCTCAGGCAAGCGCCCGGCGACAATGTCCGGGCCGGCTTTAGTCTGGGTCATAGAGATCTCCGGAAGGTTGGCGATCAAATTTCAAGGGGGCCTTCTTCGTTGTTTGAGAAGGCTTAGATCTCCATTGGAAAAAAATTTGAACAATTAGTCAAATATTTTTAGAACGATTAAAAACTTGAAGGTTAAATTCAGCAATAAAATTGCCGAAATTACAGCACCTTAGACCAAAAACACGGCATGATTAAAAATGCGCCATGGCGCATGGGGGCGCCAAAGCGCTCGAGTTTGACTATGGTTTTTGGAAAAACCGTGCGCAAACCTGACCGGAACAACGACTTTGCGGATAGCGAAAAACTGAACTTTTCAACTCAAAACCCGGCAGCGAACTGCAGCAGTTCCAATCGGGCAAGTCGGATTTTGATATCGCCTCAGTTCAACTTCTGGGAAGCACCAAAAGGGCCTTGCCATTCGACACTCTTAAGCTGCTTGTTCAGCATCGTGGCCAGACTGGTGACACCCAGCACGACCAGCGTTATGGGCCAGAATACAGAAGTTACCAGGACACCAAGAAGGCGACCGGGAGTGCTTAGCCTGTTGCCCAAGAGCTCGGCTGAAGACACAATCAGAAACAGCAACGTGACGGTACCATATAAAACGGTTCCGGCGAAAAACCCGACCATCATTTGCAAGTCCCACCTTTAGCTATCCAATACCGCGTCCCATGCCCTGTCGCGATATCCTACCCATCTTCATCACACGCGCAATATTTGGTGTAAATGTGGCAATCTCGCCTAAAGGTTGGATAAGTCAAATCAACCGAGATCGCTCTGGATCGCGGGGATAACTGCCGGAAAGCGGGCCAGACGCCAAATCAAAGCCGGGAACAGGAAGGTCCAAAAAGTCGTTGTTACGGCTATTCCGGATACCAGAACTTTGCCTTCTCGGATCCGCGCTCGATAATGACGTGTCCGTTGGCGAAAACCCGGTAACCATGGCTCCAATCACCATCCGGCCATTTGATCCGGACATTGGCACGCTCTGCAACACCAAGACCAAAATGTACAAAGCCCATCTGGCCAGATGCATGACCTGCTCCGACCTGTATGTCCTTGACCACAGTCCGGTTGCCGGTCTTGACACTGATCTTGGCACCAACGGCTCGTGTGTTCGGCTGCCCGGGCTGTCGTATGTCAACGGCGAGCCAGTTTCCAAGCGGTTTGGTGGTTTCAACTGAGCCTTGCCCAAGATTGCGGAACAAGCTAACGGGTGCAGCACGGTTCACAACAATCAGGTCGAGCAATCCATCTGAGTTGAAATCTGCCAGACCTGCCCCACGTCCTCTCCTGTCCAGGCCGATGCCGGCCTGGTCGCCGACCTCGGCAAATTTGCCGTTCCATTGGCCAATCAGCAGGTTGTCCGGGTCATAGGCTGCGAAGTCAGGCATGGCTTCGACGTTGCCCTTGGCAATGAAAAGGTCCCAGAGACCGTCATTGTTGACGTCCTGAAATTCCGAATGCCAACCGGTGGATGGTTTCAGGTCATCACCGGCATAAGGCCTGTGGGCAGTCACGCCCAGGTCGAAGGCGATATCCTGGTAAACGGGAACTGTCTCGTCATCTTCGCCGTCGAGTTTCTGCAGCTTGGTGTCACCCATGCTTGTCAGGGCATATTCCGGGAACCCGTCTACATCCAGGTCGATGGAAGCAATGCCCATGCCCCAGATTTTCAGGTGCTGCCAACCGTCTGCCCGCCGGAAAGGCCGCGCAGGACGCCCGGAAGGTACCGACCAGAGCTGCTCCTCACCGCCTCTGTAGTAGTGCCGGTCGTTCGATATTCTTAATGCGGGTTCGCCGGACCGGTTCCAGTCAGTGAAGAGAATTGAAAGCGTGCAGAACCCCGGCGAAAGGCGATTTGCCTCTGGGTATCGCACACTGCCATCAGTTGCGCTTTGCGGACGAAAGAGGAAGTTGTCATGGCATGTTCCCCAGGGCGAACCTGGAGCGGACCGGTCCACATAGTTGCCGAACGCGAGCGTGGGGAAGTCCTGCTCCGCATCGTATGTCGCAGAAAAGGCAGTTGTCCATTCCTGCCCTCCGTCAAATCCAAGAGCCCTGTTTGCAACTTCGAACCGGCAGTCGCCCTTGCCTTCCAGAAGCAGGTTTTCACCAAGCCGAAGCAGAACAAGGTCCAGAGTGTCATCATTGTTGAAGTCGAGCGGATAAGCACCAAGGACCTTGCCCGCCTGCTTGGCGGTCAATCCGCTTTCAACCGGAATGAATTTCAAGGCGCCGCCGGTCTGACTTTCATTTCGAAACAGAGCAGCAGGGTTTTTCCCGCCGGCGATAAAAATATCAGCTCGTCGGTCGCCGTTGCAGTCGAATATGGCCGTGCCACCACCGACAAAAAATTCCCATGCGCCGTCATATGTGTGGTTGACCCCGGCTGATTGAGCCTCTTCTGAAAAGACTGGAACAGGCGCAAGAGAGGTAAGGCGCTCGTCCGCAGCAGCTGCGGTAAATGATCCGGAAACCGCGTTTGCCAGAGCGCAAAATGCAAGAGAAAGGCTCAATCGGGTCATTCGGCAATCTCCAGACTGCGCAGGAATGCGATAACGGCCTGCCGGTTGTCCTCGGAAAGGGCCTCATAGTTCTTCCGGCTTTCCGTGGCCTCGCCGCCATGGGCAAGGATGACTTCGTTCAGCGTCGTCAGGTCACCACGGTGTCCATATGGCGCGGTACTGCCGATGCCCCAAAGTTCCGCGGTGATGAAGACATCCCGGGCAACGAAGCGCTGTGCAAGAAGCTCGTTGCCAAAAGTATCATTGGCTGCGTCCGCGATCTTGTGTCGTTTCAAATCGCCGTAAAGAGGCACCAGAACACGACCGTTTTCGTCCCGTGGCAGCGCCTGGACCCAGCTCAGCGTAGCCAGATCAAGGGCAAGAGGGGCCGTCATGTCGCTTTGTCTCAAAGTGCCTGCGGTATCGATTGGCCCCGGATCATGAAACACAAGACTGTCGAGCGGTAACGCAGGGATATGACAGGAAACGCAACCGATATCCGCAAAGACCTTTTCACCGTTGTCGGCTGCCTCTTGCCACGCATCCGGCAGGTTTTCCTTGCGGGTCGGCGCTGGAAGAGTTGCCTGGAAGGCGACCAGCGCCGATATCTGACCGGGCGACATTTCATCTGCAAAGCCGTCCAGATCATGATCGTCCGTTCCTGTCCAGGTACTGCCGAAGCGCTCGCTTGGCTGTATTCCGTGGTGGGCGTTCATGGCATTCACCGTGAATTGCCGGAGCGACGAAAAAACCCCCTTCTGGCTGAAGGGCCGAAGCGTCAGGTCGTCGTCGATGCCCTCAAGACCAGAGACATCCAATGTACCGTCAGGAAATGCGGTCAATGTACCAAAAGTGACACCTTTGGAGACAAGGTCGATCTCCTGGGCTTGCCGGCTCTTACGGGCATTCGCCAGAACAGATTTCCTTTGAGCCCGCAACTCTGCGGTCATTTCCCGTGCGAGCAGTTCAATCAGTCCTACACCCTGCAATGCATTGGTGTTGCGTTCGTTGGAAAACTGCGGGTCGATCGTGTCGAAGTCAGCGCTTTCGAACCCCTCGGACACAAAGACATTTGCGGTAAATGACCCGGCACCGCCTGTCACAGGCTCATTGTGGCAGGACGCGCAGGCATTGGCGTCTGGGCCCGCCAGTCGTTGAAATGTCAAATGTGAGCGTCTGCGCACCTTGGTTGGGACAATCGCACCAGTGGCATCCGGGCGTCCCGCTCCGTCGAGGGTAGTGAATTTGGCTGAGAACAGGTCTTCACCCAGGGGAAGTAGTATCTCAAGCGGGTCCTGACCTGATGCGGCCAGTGCATCGATATCGACATCCTCCTGAATTGCCCTTTCGCTCCAGGGCGGCACATCCGGATCCGCTACTGCAGGGCTGGCCATCATGGCCGTCAGGACGGTTGCCGGTAATGTCAGCTTCTTGGTGAATGTCATGCGGACACCTTCTTCCCGGAGCCTGCCGTTCGCTCTCCTGGCAGCGAATCTGTTCCAAGAAAGTCCTTGTCGAGCCGCTCCATGGACTGGGCGATTAGACCACTGCGGATAAAATCTTCATTCCAAGGCATCACATCGAGCGAAAAATTGTTCCTCAGATCGGCCACAAGGGCTTCCTCGAGCCCCTCCCACATGCCCTTGTCCATGAAGGAAAAGGCACGCATCGCCGCGCCGGTCAGAACCACCCGTTTCGGATCGATCATGGCGATCACCCGGGCAAGGCCGTAACCCAGAACGCGGCCGGCTTCATGAAATGCGGTGCGGGCGTCGTTGTCTCCGGAACTCGCAAGCTCTATCAGCCTTGCAAGCCCGCTGACACCCGCATCGATGGTGATCGGGTCGGTGGTTTCCGACATGTGTGACGCTGCCCGAACCAGAGCGTAGTCTGAAAGGTAGGCCTCAAGGCATCCCCTTTTGCCACACCGGCAAAGGGCACCGCCGGGAATGTGGTTGGCGTGGCCGAACTCGGCCGCTGTGCCGCTTGCACCGGCGAACAGTTGATTGTTGAGGTAGAGCCCCATGCCGACACCGTAGTCCAGCATGATCACGGCGAATGTGCCGCTGTAGCGGTTGGGATCGGACCAGTGCAGCGCTTCGGTGATCATGTTGGTGTCATTGGAGATGTAGCAATCGGCACCAAAGGCCTCGCGCAGGGGCTCAACCACCGGGATCTTTCTACCCGCAAATGCGGGGCTCCACGCCACAACTCCGCTTTCCGTTTCCACAACCCCTTGCGCGGCAACTCCGATTTCCCGGACTCGCGACGGGCCGACACCGGCTTCCTGCAGAAAATCTCTGATGGCATCCAGCAGCGTCGTGGGGAAACTCTGCGCGTCTGCCGCCGCACTATCGAAATAGGCGCGTTTGTCTTGGGTGACTTCTCCGGCGAAGTTGACCAGAGACATGTCGATATGGTTCACCGACAGGCGTACGCCTATGGTGTAAACCGCGTCGGGATTGAGTTTCAGCAAGGTGCGTGGACGTCCACGCGCCTGATGTGTTTTGGGCTCCTCACTTTCCAGACTGAGGATTAATCCCTGGTCCAGCAAGTCGGAGGTAATGGCCGTGACAGTCGCCGGACTGAGGCGTGTCATCTGGCCGAGATCGATCCGTGCCATGGGACCGTTTCGGCGCAGGGCCTGAAGTACGATACTGCGATTTTGCCGCCGGATCTGATCCCGGTCCGCCTTGCGTGTCATGCTCGCTCAGCTCTTCCCAAGGTGTTTCCTCTGCCCGGGTTTCTCCCGGTTTTTCTGCCCCCGTGCGTCATTTTTTGATCTCTCGGAGCAGAGTTTTGCAAAACCATGTTGACAGGAGCGGCGCTTTACTGCAACTTTTTTTCGGGCACCAAAAAAAATAACAACAAGGTTGTCCTAAATGAAAGCGCCGCAATCGGCGTTAGCGACATTGACGCATTTTAGGCATGGCCGACCGACGTGGGCCGCGCCAACTGGAGGAAACATCGCGATGCGTAAAATCACCACTTTGCTGGCGGGCGCTCTGCTGTCCGCGACTGCTCTGACCGCTGCCAATGCAGACGACGTTGTTGTCGGCGTAAGCTGGTCCAACTTCCAGGAAGAGCGCTGGAAAACAGACGAAGCAGCCATCAAGGGCGCTTTGGATGCAGCTGGCGCCAAATACATCTCCGCCGATGCGCAGAGCTCTTCCGCAAAGCAGCTGTCTGACGTTGAAGCACTGATCGCTCAGGGCGCAACCGCACTGATCATCCTGGCTCAGGACGCACAGGCAATCGGCCCGGCTGTTCAGGCTGCAGCTGACGAAGGCATCCCGGTCGTGGGCTATGATCGCCTGATCGACGATCCGCGCGCATTCTACCTGACCTTCGACAACGTTGAAGTCGGCCGCATGCAGGCTGCTGAAGTTCTTGCCGCTGCGCCCAAGGGCAACTACGTCATGATCAAGGGCTCTCCGACCGACCCGAATGCGGACTTCCTCCGCGGTGGTCAGCAGGAAGTTCTGCAGGCAGCAATCGATGCTGGCGACGTGAAGATCGTTGGCGAAGCCTACACCGACGGCTGGCTTCCGGCGAACGCACAGCGCAACATGGAACAGATCCTGACGGCAAACGACAACAAGGTTGACGCTGTAGTGGCTTCCAATGACGGCACCGCAGGTGGTGTTGTTGCAGCTCTAACCGCTCAGGGCATGGATGGCATCCCGGTCTCCGGCCAGGACGGTGACCATGCTGCTCTGAACCGTGTTGCCAAGGGCACCCAAACGGTTTCGGTGTGGAAAGATGCTCGCGAACTCGGCAAAGCTGCCGGTGAAATCGCAGTATCGCTCGCAAGCGGCACCGAAATGAGTGGTGTTGATGGCGCAGCTGCATGGTCGTCTCCGTCCGGTTCGGAGCTGACAGCCAAATTCCTGGCTCCGCTGCCGATCACCAAGGACAATCTGAGCGCTGTTGTTGATGCAGGCTGGATCACCAAGGACGACCTTTGCCAGGGCGTTTCCGGCGGCCCGGCTCCTTGTAACTAATAACAGTACGCCAAACGCGCGGCCCCGGTTAAACGAACCGGGGCCTCTTCACAGGGATCGCTTGAAAAAGAGCATTCCCCGGGATGGGCCACCCGATGCGAAAGCGTAATGGTCTCCAAGCAGGAGTAACCTCTATGTCCGACACTGCACTGTCGGGGCCCAAAGGTCCGACAGCACGAAACATCTTTGCCGCGTTGCAGCTCGATACTCGGCTGCTTGGCATGATCGGCGCGTTCATTGTCCTTTGTCTTGCGTTCAACGTTTTCACGGACGGCCGGTTTCTTACACCGCGTAACATCTTCAACCTGACGATTCAGACCGTGTCCGTGGCCATCATGGCGACCGGCATGGTGTTCGTCATCGTCACCCGGCATATTGATTTGTCGGTTGGCTCTCTACTTGCAACCGTCGCGGCAGTCATGGCGGTCGTGCAAACAGATATCCTGCCGTCAATGCTCGGGCTGGGTCATCAGGGTATTTGGATCATTGCCATTGTGATCGGCGTCATTGTCGGCGCTGTGATCGGGGCATTCCAGGGATGGATGATCGGGTATCTCGGCATTCCGGCGTTTATTGTCACTCTCGGGGGGCTGCTGGTCTGGCGTAACGTTGCCTGGTTCATCACCTCAGGACAGACGATCGGCCCGCTCGATGAAACTTTCACGATGATCGGTGGTATCGGAGGCACGATGGGCGAGACCGCGTCGTGGGTCTGTGGTCTGGTGGCCGTCGTGGCAGCAGTCTGGCTGCAGGTCGCTTCCCGTCGACGTAGGTCGGCCCACGGATTTCCGGTGAAACCTGCCTGGGCCGAATTCACGATGGGGGCCATAACGACGATTGCGATCCTTGGGTTTGTCTGGGTTCTGAATTCCTACGACATTCCAAAGGCACGTCTGAAGCGAATATTCGAAGCCAGTGGCGAGACCCTTCCTGAGGGGCTTACCATGGGTTACGGCATTCCTTATTCGGTTTTGCTCCTGATCATGGTTGCTGTGGTCATGACCATAATCGCGCGTCGGACCCGCCTTGGACGGTACATCTTTGCAACGGGTGGCAATCCGGACGCGGCAGAGCTCTCAGGCATCAACACACGTTTCCTGACGGTCAAGGTCTTTGCCCTGATGGGAGCACTTGCCGCCTTGGCAGGCGCGGTTGCGGCAGCGCGGCTCGGCTTTTCGACCAACGACATCGGCACACTTGATGAACTCCGTGTCATCGCGGCAGCCGTTATCGGGGGAACCGCACTTGCAGGTGGCGTCGGGACGATTTATGGCGCGATCCTGGGGGCGTTGATCATGCAGTCACTGCAATCGGGCATGGCCATGGTCGGAGTCGATGCGCCGTTACAGAACATTGTTGTCGGAACCGTCCTGGTTCTCGCGGTCCTGGTTGACATCATCTATCGCAAGCGCACGGGGGACTGATCAATGGACGCACCTCTCGTAGAACTCAAAGACATGTGCATCTCCTTTGGCGGTGTGCGCGCGGTGGACCATGTGTCTGTCGATCTTTACCCGGGTGAAGTCGTCGGTCTTCTGGGCCACAACGGCGCGGGCAAGTCCACACTGATCAAGATGCTGTCGGGTGCCTACAAGTCCGACAGCGGCGAGATCCGCATCAACGGCAAGGAAGTTCATATTCATTCGCCGCGGGACGCGCGCGCGCAAAATATCGAGACCATCTACCAGACCCTGGCTTTGGCGGACAATCTCGATGCGGCGTCAAACATGTTCCTCGGCCGTGAACTGACATCGCCGCTCGGCTTTGTCGATGACGATGCGATGGAAGCCGAGACCCGCAAGATCATGGGCCGTCTCAATCCGAACTTCAAAAAGTTCCACGCACCGGTGAAGGCACTTTCAGGTGGACAGCGCCAGTCGGTTGCAATTGCCCGTGCGGTCTATTTCAACGCCAAGATCCTGATCATGGACGAGCCGACGGCAGCGCTCGGTGTTCATGAGACGCAAATGGTGGCGGAGTTGATCGAGGAACTGAAGAAGCAAGGCCTCGGAATCTTCCTGATCAGCCACGACATTCATGATGTGTTTCAGCTATGCGACCGGATCGCCGTAATGAAAAACGGCCAACTGGTTGGCACCGCAAAAACGACGGATGTCACCGACGACGACGTGCTTGGCATGATCATTCTCGGCAAATGCCCCGCTGGTGCGACACCGGGCCCTGGTGCCCTTGTCGATGAGGCAGCGGTCGGATAAACCAACAGGACCCGCGAACTCGGTGTCGCGGGTCCATGTTCTTCGCGCATGCGCCGGTTGCTCTGATCGGGCAGGCGCGAGACACGTCGTGCCGATACCCGGCCAGGGGACTCGGCCTTCTTTTTGATGCAGTTTGAGGAACGCACCTCATGTATATCGGTCTCGATATCGGCACAAGTTCGGTCAAAGCCATACTCCTTGATGAGGACCAGTCACTGGTTGCCTCGGCAACATCGGACCTGACTGTCGAGCGCCCGCATCCAGGCTGGTCTGAGCAGGACCCGGACAGTTGGTGGACAGCGTGTGAAAACGTTCTTGATGCCTTGAAGGCTCAGGCTCCAGCCGCTTTGGCCGCGGTGAAGGGCATCGGACTTTCCGGGCATATGCACGGGGCAACTTTGCTGGATGACGCTGGCCAGCCGCTAAGACCCTGCATCCTTTGGAACGATGGCCGCTCGAGCAAGCAATGTGCAGAGCTGCAGGAAGCTGAACCGAAGTTTTTGTCCCTTGGCGGCAACCTGGTCATGCCGGGCTTTACCGCACCAAAACTTCAATGGGTCCGTGAAAACGAACCTGACATTTTTGCACGCACTGCCAAAGTGCTGCTGCCGAAAGACTATGTCCGGTTCAGGTTGACCGGTGAATATGCCGGGGACATGTCGGACAGCGCAGGAACTCTTTGGCTGGATGTTGCAAAACGGGATTGGAGCGACGACCTGCTTGCAGCAACAAGCCTGACGCGCGCTCACATGCCACGGCTTGTAGAAGGATCGTCATCTTCCGGTACACTGAAGCCGGATCTTTGCGCACGCTGGGGCATTGAAAAAGCCCCTGTCGTTGCAGGCGGTGGTGGCGACAATGCAGCGTCTGCATGCGGGGTAGGTGCGGTCGAGCAGGGATCAGCCTTCGTATCGCTGGGAACATCCGGCGTGCTCTTTGTTACGAACGACCGTTTTTCACCAAACGTTGCAGGTGCGGTTCACGCGTTTTGTCATGCCGTGCCGGACACATGGCACCAGATGGGGGTTATCCTGTCTGCAACCGACAGCCTGAACTGGCTGGCAGGCGTCTTGAAAAAGACACCTGCGGCACTGACCGCTGAACTGCCGGAAGTGTCGGCACCTTCGGCAGTTTCATTCCTGCCCTATCTCGGCGGTGAGCGGACACCACACAATGACGTCGACATCCGCGCCGGCTTTTTCGGGATCTCGCATGACACTGGCGATGCCGCACTGACACATGCTGTTCTCGATGGTGTTGCCTTCGCTTTGAACGATTGCCTTGAGGCCTTGAGTGTCGCAGGCACGCGTGTCGACCGACTGCTGGCGGTGGGCGGTGGGTCGCGCTCCAATGCCTGGCTTGAAATCATCGCCAGCCTGTTGAACGTGACCGTGGACGTTCCGGTTGACGGAGACTTCGGCGGATCGCTCGGGGCAGCGCGCCTCGGTCAGGCAGCTGCACTCGGGACGACGGAGGGCATTTTCTCAAAGCCTTCCATCAGGGCCAGTATAGAGCCTCGTCCCGCACTGACAGAATCATACGCTGAGGCCTATGGGCAGTGGCGCAAGCTTTATCCGGCTCTGAAGCAGTCCGGGTTCTGAAATTCCAAGGAGATTTGATCATGAGCACTGGGTTCTTTGGCGATTTGCAGCCGATACAATATGCCGGTCCGTCGAGCCGCGATCCGCTGACATACCGCCATTACAACAAGGACGAAATCGTTCTGGGCAAGCGCATGGAAGACCATTTGCGCCTGGCGGTTTGCTATTGGCACAATTTCTGTTGGCCTGGTTCCGATCCATTCGGTGGCGAAACCTTCATGAGATCCTGGATGGCTTCGGGTGGCGACCCGATGGATCAGGCCCGGTTGAAGGCCGATGTTGCTTTTGAGATGTTCCAGATCCTGGGCATGCCGTTCTTCACATTCCATGACCGTGATATTGCCCCTGAAGGCAAGACGCTTGCTGAGAGCAACGCCAACGTAAACGCGATTGCAGACATCTTTGAAAAGAAAATGGCCGATACTGGTATCAGCCTGTTGTGGGGAACGGCGAACATGTTCTCCAATCGCAGGTTCATGAGCGGAGCCGCCACGAACCCGGATCCGGATGTTTTCGCCTACTCTGCGGCACAGGTGAAGAATGCCCTGGACGTGACCCAGCGCCTGAACGGTTCAAACTATGTCCTATGGGGCGGGCGTGAGGGCTACGAAACTTTGCTCAACACCAACATCAAGCAGGAACTCGATCAGCTCGGCCGGTTCCTCAACATGGTGGTTGAGTACAAACACAAGATCGGCTTCAAGGGCGCCATCCTGATTGAACCAAAACCTCAGGAGCCGTCCAAACATCAGTACGACTACGATGTCGCCACCGTCTATGGTTTCCTGAAGGCCTATGGGCTGGAAAACGAAGTCAAGATGAACATCGAGCAGGGCCATGCGATCCTGGCCGGTCATTCCTTTGAACACGAACTGCATATGGCGCGGTCTCTCGGCATTTTCGGCTCTGTGGATATGAACCGGAATGACTATCAGTGTGGCTGGGATACCGATCATTTCGGCATGAACGTCCCTGAACTCGCACTGGCATATTATGAAATTCTGATGGCCGGTGGGTTCACCAGCGGGGGTACGAATTTCGATGCCAAGTTGCGTCGTCAGTCGCTGGATCCGGTCGATCTGATCCAGGCGCATGTCGGCTCCGCCGACGCAATTGCGCGGGGCTTGAAGGCGGCGGCTGAAATGATTGAGGACGGCCGGATGAAAGGCTTTGTCGACGACCGCTATGCCGGTTGGCAAAAGCCGGAAAACGCCGACATACTCAAAGGCGGTTCGTCTCTTGAAGCTCTGGCTGAAAGGGTACACGCCAGCGATCTGGAGCCTCAGCCGAAATCCGGCAAGCAGGAATATCTTGAAAGCCTCGCCAATCTGTTCGTTTAGGAGAACGGCACATTTCTGCGCTGGTCAGTCGGCCCGGCCAGCGCAGTCTTCAACAGGCGACCGCTGACGGCGGCAACGTTCCGAGCAATATCGAACGCTTTCCCATGTCTTCGCCCATTTTCTGCGCCACGAAAACGGGCGACCGCAGGCAGTGCATAGCTTCTCGGGCAGGTCGCCTTTCTTGCGCATCTTCATGTATCCTCTCCAAAGAGGTCCGATTGTCTCGGATCCTTTCGGCGGGCGTTGAGGCGGCTTGCACTCTGTCCGCGCATCGGAATTCCGCTTCTTCGGCTGCCATGTTTCGATTGGATATCGGCCGCCTTTCCCCGAAAAGCCTGGCCCTTGCGAACAGCCCAGACCTTTTCCCGTGCTTCCTTTGCTGCGCTTAAGTGATCGACCACAGGAAACGGATAAGTTTTGCCGAGTACCTGCGATGCGTTGTCCGCTTTCCAGGGCTCATGAACAAAGTTTGGATCAATCGAGGCCAGTTCCGGCACCCAGCGTCGGACAAAGTCGCCATCAGGATCCTGATCCTGTCCCTGTTTCACCGGGTTGTAGATCCTGATCGTGTTGATCCCGGTCGTCCCGGATTGCATCTGCACCTGCGGCCAGTGGATGCCCGGCTCGTAGTCTGTAAACAGTCTGGCGAGGTGGAGCCCCGGGGCTCTCCAGTCGAGCCAAAGATGATAACTGGCAACTGCCATCAGCATGGCTCGCATGCGGAAATTCATCCAGCCGGTATGCCGTAGCGCACGCATGCATGCGTCGACAAATGGAAGACCGGTTTCACCATTTTGCCAGGCCCTCAGACGTGTTTCGTCCGGTTCCCTTGACCTCAGTCCATCATAGGCGCGATGCAGGTTGTCGAATTCCAGACGCGGCTCGTCTTCCAGTTTCTGCATGAAGTGGCAATGCCAGTGGAGTCGTCCGGAAAAGGAGCGCATGGCTCCCTGCCACTTGCTTTTGCCAGGTTCGTTTGAGTGTTTCAGGTCGCGCTGTCGCTCCCATGTCGCCTGTGCGACTTCACGCATGGACAGGGTGCCGAACGCAAGGTGCGGAGAGATGCGGGAGCAAGCATCAAAGGCTTTGACCGGTGTCGCCATTGCAGCGCGATAGGGTTTTCCGCGCTTGAAAAAGAAGCTCTCCAGTGTGTCCAAGGAGGCCTTTCTGCCGCCAATTTGCCGTCCTTTGCACGGGTCTGGCGCAAGACCAATCTCGCTTGCCGCAGGCACATGTCCGGGGTCAATGGCGGACAAGGGTTTGAGGCATGGCGTTTCAATAGGCTCAATGGCCATGAACGTGTCCCAGCGGTTCGCCCACCCGTCTCTGGACTTAAGGCGGCGAATGACACCGGTTTGTCGACATTCGGTCCAAACGATCCCGTTCCTGCGACACCAGTCAGCGACCTGTTTGTCTCTCTGATAGGTCCAGTCGTTTCCCGTTTCCTCGTGAGACCACAGGCCCGCGATTGATGCCTGTTGCGAAAGTCGTGTCAAAACATCAGTCACAGCGCCGATGCGAACGATCAATGGCTGGCCCTGCAATGCAAGATCTTCCCTAAGGCCCTCAAGGCATTCCTGCAGAAATGCATATTGCCGTGCTGAAAAGTCCGACTGGTTCCAAAGCGCGGGCTCAACGACATAAAGCGGCAGGACGTGGCCTCTCAGCGCGGCACGTTTTAGAGGTTCATGATCCTGTATTCGCAGGTCCCTTTTGAACCAGACCACTTGAACTGAAGATGACACTGTTGCGCAGACCCGACGATTGACCTTGTTGTCTTTACGTTGCGCACTGCTTTCGGATTTGCAGAGCTCGACCCTACATCCGGTCGAGCACTTGAGTGCCGTCGGGGTCCGACAGGGAATGCAGGCGATTGGCAGCATAACGGGCAAATCTGTGAGTGACCGATTTGCGCGTTGCGGCGGCGAGTTTGTGCTCAGGCGCATCGCGCAAAATTTCAGCGCCATAGCCGTCGGAAACAATCAGCCCCGCTTCGTCCGGAAAAATGTCCAGCGGGACGTCAGGGTGAGTTGCAAAGAAGAGCCGGTCGCAATGTTCCCGATAGTCGGGCCATTTGCTGTCAGCGCGGAAATCGGCGATCGAAGACTTGACTTCGACAATCCATATTTCGTGTTTTGGTCCGAGCGCAATCAGATCAGCGCGGCGGGATGAGGCAAGCGTGACTTCCGCAAGCGAAGCGAAGTTGAGCTGCCGGAGCAAACGGGCTGTCCCGCGCCAAACCTTGAGCGCGGTGTCGGACTGACGCCCGTCCTTCAAGGGATCGTCGAGTTGCAGCCGGCCGGGGGATTGCCCAATATCGTTATTCATTCCAATTTTGTTCCACGTTTGTTCGATTTTTTCAAGGGTCATAGAGCGGTTGCACAAACGATAGAGTTGACCTCACGTGAGAAATTGCGTGTCCTAGAAGTCGTTTCGGAATGCACACACATGAACGTGTTGACCGATTGGATATTCCAAACCGGGAGGGGACTGGCGCTTGCGAAAACTATTGAATGTTGTCTTTCTGGCGAGCCTGTTCGCTGCCCTTTCTTCTGCGGCGCTTGCGGGCAAGGGAGATCGTCTTTTCCAGGTGCCCAAATCCGCCCCGCTTTTGCAGGGCAAGACGCTCGACTTGAGATTTGCCGAATTCGCCCAGGGGATCTGGGTTCGTGAACTGGAAAACTGCCCTGTGCCGCGTGTCGATCGAAGCGAACCGGGCTCGGCCTTGGTGATCTATCGGGGATTGCTGGAAACGCCGGGCAGGATTTGCCAGGTCTATGGAGCCGAACGCAGCGGGCGCATGACCCAGCGTGCTGCAATCAACTGCCTTTCGAACGATGGCGGCGAATCCATCGAGTTGGTGACCGTGCAGCCGCGTGGCTCAGATGGATTGCTCGTGCAGGAAGGCGAAAAAGTACCCGTTCACTTCAGGTTTTGCCGCAAGATCATCCCGATCCTGCAGTCCCAGAAAAGCAACTGACCCGGAAACTAGATCTCGGGTCCCGACCAGACGGCTGACCGAGCGGTTTTCTTGGGCGTGCGCGATTCCGCGATATGTGCCGTGAGGGGATCAAGGGCGCACAGGGCGTCGTACTGGCTCAAGAACACCTGACCGGTCAGGTGGTCCAGAAAATCAGTACGCTTCAATCGATCCATAACAGGTCCCTTGACTTCCGACAGATGAAAAGTGACGTCTGAATCCGAGAGCCGGAGATTGATTTCTTCAAGACTTTCCAGCGCGCTGGCATCAACGGCATTCACCGCGGGACACATCAGAATCACATGGTCTATATCCGGGTTTTCTGCCGCCAGGGTGTAGACCCGGTCCTCCAGATACCTTGAATTGGCGAAAAAGAGGCTTTCATCCACCCGCAAAGTCAGAACGCTGTCACTGGTAATGACCTTGTGCCTGTCGACATTGCGAAAGTGCTCAGTGCCTGGAACGATCCCGACGATCGCAGTATGAGGTCGGCTGGAACGAAAGAGATAAAGTGCTATCGACAGGCCGACGCCAGTCACCACGCCTTGTTCGACGCCAAAAAACAGAGTGACAAGGATGGTGGCCGCCATGGCCGCAAAGTCACTTTTGGAATAGGCGTAGGTCCTTCGAATAGCGCCAAAATCAACAAGCGAAAGAACGGCGACGATGATTGTGGCTGCAAGTGTGGCCTGTGGCAGATAGGTCAGAAGTGGTGTCAGAAACAGTGTCGCAAGCGCGATACCGACGGCAGTGAATGCGCCGGCTGCAGGTGTTGCAGCACCAGCATCGAAGTTGACCACCGAGCGAGCAAAACCGCCGGTGACCGGGTACCCGCCGGAGACCGCCGAAGCTATGTTGGATGCACCGAGGCCGATCAATTCCTGATCCGGTTCAATGCGTTGGCGTTTTTTGGCCGCCAACGTCTGAGCGACAGAAACAGACTCCACAAAACCGATGACCGATATCAGGAGCGCCGGACCGGCCATGGCCAGCCAAAGCTCGCTGTCTAAGGACGGCAGTTGTGGCGCTGGCAAGCCGGAAGGAATATCACCAACAATCCTGACGCCGTGCTCCCCCAGTTGAAAGGCAGCCGAAAGGGTCGTCGTTGCAGCAACGGCCGCCACCGGTCCGGCCTTGGTCAGGATGTCGGCCAGAAAGGGCTTCAGCCCCAGACCGAGCAACATCTTTTTCAGGCTTTTCCGGACCCAGAACAGAAAAATCGTCGCTGCGGACCCGATGGCGAAGGTGATCCAGTTGACTTCATTGAGGTGGGACGCGATCGACAGAACAATGTCGTAAAGCGTATGGCCATGGGCTGGAACACCAAGAATATGCTTCAGTTGGCTGGAGGCAATCAGAAGACCTGAAGCGGTTATGAAACCCGAGATGACCGGGTGACTGAGAAGATTGGCCAGAAACCCCAAGCGGAACAGCCCCATGAGCACAAGCATCAGGCCCGAGATAAAAGCCAGCACGATAGCTGCGCCCAGGTACTCCGGCGTGCCTTGCTGTGCAAATTCACCCACTGCAGAAGCAGTCATGAGCGACACAACGGCAACGGGACCGACGGCCAATGCCCGGCTGGTGCCGAAAATCGCATAGGCGACCAAAGGAAGGATGGAAGCGTAGAGCCCGATCTCCGGTGGAAGTCCCGCAAGCAGCGCATAGGCCAACGACTGCGGGATCAGCATGATCGTCACGATCACCGCGGCAACAAGGTCGCTGGTTGCCGTCTCCCTGTCGTAGCGGCTGCCCCAGTCAAGAACGGGCAAATATCGCTGAAACCGGATCATCATGTACCTTTTCGAGAGCAAAAAACGAGCCGGAAAACCGGCTCGAAGGAGGTTAGGAAAGTACTCTTCAACGGCGGTCAGGCAGCACTGACCTTTTCAGGTTTTGCCATCCATTCCTTGCCGCGCAACATGGCGCGCCAATAGACGGGTGGCAAAATGCGCTCCTTCAAGAGCCATGCAGTCCGCGTTGGCCTGGTCCCGTCCACCAGCCAACGCGGAAAGCTCGGCAACAGTGTTCCACCATAACCGAACTCGGCAAGCACAATCTTGCCGCGCTCAACCGTAAGCGGACAGGATCCATAACCGTCATATTGGGCCGTGGCGCTATGACCTTGTATGTCGGAAACGATGTTTTCAGCCACCACTGGTGCTTGTTTGCGCGCAGCTGCCGCGGTTTTGGCATTCGGCGCATTCATGACATCGCCCAAAGACCAGATATTTTCAAACGTCTTGTGCCTGAGAGTTGACTGGTCGACATCGACCCAGCCTGCCGGATCGGCGAGCGGCGAAACCCGGACGAAATCGGGCGCCACTTGGGGTGGTGTCACGTGGATCATGTCAAAGTCGACATCAACTCGCTTGGGCTCCGTGTCGGGGGCTTTTACTTCGAAAACCGCTTTTTTGGAGGGCCCGTCGATGGCGATCAGGTTATGGAAGAAATTCAGGTCGGCGTCATAAAGCTTTATGTATTCCATCAAGGCGGGAACATAGTCCTTGACCCCGAACAGAGCGCCACCGGCATTCATGAACTGAATATCGATCTGGCCAAGCCGTCCTGCCTTGTTCCAGTGATCTGCTGACAGATACATCGCCTTTTGCGGGGCACCGGCACATTTGATCGGCATGGGCGGCTGCGTGAAGATAGCGCGGCCTTCCTGCATTTTTTGAACCAGCTGCCAGGTGTAGGGAGCCATATCGTATCGATAGTTCGATGTGACACCGTTCTTGCCGAGTGTGTCGACCAGGCCTTCGATCTTGTGCCAATCCAGTTTGAGGCCCGGACAAACCACCAGGCGGCCGTATTTCACCACACGGCAGCCATCGAGAAGGATGGCATTGTCCTTCGGTTCGAAGGCGGCAACCGCCGATTTGATCCAGTGCACGCCTTTCGGAATAAGCGATCCCATGGTCCGTGCCGTATCGGAGGCTTGAAAGACCCCGCCGCCGACCATGGTCCACCCTGGCTGGTAGTAGTGCACATCTGCGGGGTCTATTATGGCGATATCCAGATCGGCTTTCCTGGAAAGAAGACTGGAGGCAACCGAAATGCCCGCAGCTCCGCCGCCGACAACCACAATATCGAACCTTGCATCCTCCACCGCATCCGTCGGTGTCCGCCCGCCATTTGCAATCCGGCGCACGACGCCGGCCATGTCGTAACCGGCTACCTTTGTCTGTGACAGAATGTCGGCCAATGGCAGCGTGTCGGCCTGCGACAACGACCAAAGCGTTGCCGAGCGAGTTCCTGTGCGGCAGTAGGCCAGAACCGGTTTTGGCAACTCCTCCATCAATTTGCTGAAGTCGTCCGCATCCTCGTCTTGCACCTTGCCGGCAACAATTGGCAGATAGCGCGCCTCCAGCCCGAGCTTCTTCGCAGCAGCTTCGATTTCCTCAAACACCGGTTGGTCCGCACCTTCTCCATCCGGTCTGTTGCAGATCACGGATCGAAATCCCTGTTGTGCGATGTCTGCCAGATCCTGCGGGCGGATTTGCGGGGCTACCGAGATGCGTTCATTGATGGGTTTCATGGGATTGCCGCCTCCTGTCGGCACCGACTGAAAATCGTCAGCTTGCGCCTTCCCGCATCCCCTCGCTCAGGGGGATGCGGGTTGGCGTTTTTCGTTTTCCGGGTTTCAGAGGCCGTTTACCGGCACCTTCAGGAAGGTTTTGCCATTGTCTTCCGACGGAGGAAGTTGGCCGGCGCGCATATTCACCTGAAGCGAGGGAATAATCAGCTTCGGCATGTCCAATACGGCATCGCGTTCCGTGCGGAACTTGACGAACTCGGATTTCGTCTTGCCACCACCGACGTGAATGTTGTGTTCCTTTTCGTCGCCAACAGTCGTTTCCCATTGAATGTCCCGGCCATTTGGGCCGTAGTCGTGACACATGAACAATCGCATGGCGTCCGGCAGGGCGAGCAGCTTTTGAATGGAATCGTAGAGCATTGCGGCATCGCCGCCCGGAAAGTCAGCGCGGGCAGAACCGCCATCTGGCATGAACAGCGTGTCCCCAACAAAGGCCGCGTCGCCCATGACGTGAACCATGCAGGCGGGCGTATGACCGGGCGTGTAAATCACGAACGCAGTCAGCTCACCGATCTGATAGGTGTCGCCGTCCTTAAACAGTTTGTCGAACTGGCTTCCGTCCCGCTGGAACTCGGTGCCCTCGTTGAACACCTTTCCGAAGGTTTCCTGAACAACAGTGATCTTTTCGCCGATACCCAGCTTTCCGCCGAGCTTTTCCTGAATGTAGGGAGCGGCAGAAAGATGATCCGCGTGTACATGCGTTTCGATCAGCCATTCCAGCTTCAGGTCTTTTTCCTGGATATAGGCAATGATCTCGTCGGCATGATCGTATGTGATCCTGCCAGCCGCATAGTCGATATCCATGACGCTGTCGACAACCGCGCAGGCCTTGGTGGCCGGGTCCTTGACCACGTAACTGATTGTGTTCGTTGCCGGGTCAAAGAAAGCTTTGACCTCCGGTGTGCGGGTCATGTCGACCGGGTAATTCGATGTGCTCA
Source organism: uncultured Roseibium sp. (assembly GCF_947499295.1). Classification (GTDB taxonomy): domain Bacteria; phylum Pseudomonadota; class Alphaproteobacteria; order Rhizobiales; family Stappiaceae; genus Roseibium. Next base: position 151,876 of record NZ_CANMNP010000011.1, on the reverse strand, counting down.
TGTTCATCTCCCTAAAGCTTGTCGCTGCCTGGATCAGGCTTGCGCCGTGTCTGTCCGATAACGTGTCGAGATTGCCCATCTTGCTGCCAGCATGCCTGCGATGATCGCAGCGAATGTCATCAAGGGTTCAATCAGCCCAATCCCCAGGACCGGGACCAGACCGCCCGGGCAGAAGCCGCTCAACCCCCAACCGATGCCGAAAACGGCCGAACCACCGACAAGTCTGGTGTCCAGATCCTGCTTTGTTGGAAGTGTGAAGGCCTGTGCCAAAAGCGGTTGTTGCATGCGGAAAATCAGTCGGTAGCCGATTGCGGTGACAAGCACGGCACCTCCCATCACGAAGGCGAGGCTCGGATCCCAGGTTCCGGCCACGTCGAAGAAGTTCAGAACCTTGGCCGGGTTGCCCATTCCGGAGATCAGAATGCCGCATCCGAAGAGGAGGCCGAAGGAGAATGCAAATAGAAGTCTCATTTCATCAGCCTCCGAAAACGTGCCTGGTCAGATAAACGGTGGTTGCAGCTGTCACCATGAAGGTCACGGTCGCCACAATTGAACGGCCGGACAGCCTGGACATTCCGCACACGCCGTGACCGCTGGTGCATCCCGAGCCGAAAGTTGTGCCGACGCCGGTCAGAAAACCGCCGACGACCAGAAGCAGAGGTGAAGACGGGATGGAGATTGCTGGAAGCTGACCGCTGAGACCAAGAAAGATCAGCGGGCTTGCTATCATGCCGGCCAGAAAGGCTGTTCGCCACGCCCAGTCCTGGTTGAGTTGCGTGGTCAGAAACCCACTGACGATGCCATTGATGCCGGCAATACGGCCGTGAACGGCCATCAGCGCAACTGCGGCAAGGCCGATCAGAACGCCGCCGCCGAAGCTGAGTAGGGGTGTGAATTCGGTCATGATGAGCCCTTTGTTACTATATGTTCGAATATATGAATATAATAAAAAAGTAGCAAGTGACTTTCGACATCAACCAAAAGGGGGACTGGTTAAAAAGAACAGTCTGGCAGCATGCCGGAATTTGCGGCAACCTGCCTTGAATGCTGTTACGCAGATGATGCGACGACCTGGGGAGGGGCGCAGATGACGATCAATCGGGCTTTGTCGGCCGCATGCATGCTTGCCATATACGCGGCTGGCGGAAACATGGCCCAGGCCGCAGATGACGATATCAGGGTCTCTTTGAAGCTTTTCGGCAAGGAAGATATCGAACAGGGGATTGATCGGTGTCGTTTTTCACTTTGGCAAGGTGACAGGGATCCGAATGCGGACCGGTACGCTTTTCTGTTTCATGCCAATGCGGCAAATAACGGCTACCAGGGCCCGGCCCGCGTCAAGATAGGTGAAACCGTTTACGCTCTCTCCCGGTTGGCGGAGGGAGGCGAGAGTATCAACGGCCTTGCCTCGCAGTACTTCTATGCCACGGAAGACCGGGAAATCCGGGTACATATTGAGTTCAATGACGTGGGACTTTCAGGTGAACTTTATCGGATCAAAGATGCCGATATGACCGTCATTCAGAAGGGTAAGGTCCCGTTTGTCGCCAGTGCAAAAGGCCATCTGGGGTGCCTGCAACCGCCTGCGCAATCGGCCAAGGCAACGCCAGTCCGCGAACCTGAAACGCAAGTGCCGGGACCGCCAAACGGTATTCCGATCGGCCGCCAGACAATCCTGGATGATATGTCTCAATTGCCACCGGAAGCCGTTCAGCTTGTGCGTGAAAGTGCCGGTGATGAATGCGATGTCGACGGGTTTCACGCCTGGGGTGGCGCACGATATGTCATCAATGACTACTATCTGCTTTGGGAAGTGCCCTGCATCTCGGCTGCCTATCAGGCCGCAACAGCGCTTGTGGTCACGCAAAACCCGCCACAGGGCTGGGGCAATCTCCTGACGTTGCCCAATCCTCCCGGTGAAGACGGTGAAACTTACCAGGCCATGAATGCGGATATTCTCGGTCCGAAAGGGTTCATCCGTACGACCAGCCTCAATCGTGGTGTTGGTGATTGCGGCAGCTACCGTGTTCACCGGCTGATAGATGCCCCGGGCGAAGTTCTGGAGCTCGAACTTCTGGAATTCAGAGAGAAGTCTGAGTGCGACGGTATCGAAATGGCACCGGAGGATTGGCCGCTTATTTTTCAGGCGTACTGACAGGCTTGACCGAATTGGATGGCTGTTCGGCCAGAACGACTTCGGTTCCGTCCACGCGTTTGCGAGTCATGGCGCCTGACACGAGGAGCGCGGGATTATCGGCAGGGTCCGGAATATGAACATCGGTCCTTGGGCCCGAAAACTCACCCATCGGCCGCAGGATGTCTTCATGCACGACACTGCCGACGAACAGCGGGCTGATTTGGCCTGCGTCAAGGATTTCGTAGCGGCTTGGCCAGAGGCGAAGCACCCATCGTCCGCTCTCTGTTCCTGTGTCGTCATTGCGTATAAGCACAAGATCAGGCTGACGCCCGTTTTGAGTGCGCGGCAGAATGGGGAGTGAGTCGGGTGGCGTCTTGCCTTCTACGAAACCGCCTGCAGTTGTCAGGGACCATTTCGGCGGTTGTTGCCAGCCGTGTTTTTCCGCGGCAGTTGCAAAGGATCCAAGCGGGCCCGAATACTGGATGACCAAGGGCTCTTCCCTGTCGCCATTCAATTCGATCCGATTGGCCGGCAGGGCCATCCAGCCTCCCTCACGCCAACTGGTGGCGGTCATGATTTCCTTGTGGTCGCGGGGTTGATAGGTCACGAGCGCCTGATCGAAGCTTGTCGACAGATGCCATCCTCCAAAAACCGCCAGTGTGAGAACCACAAGGGAGCCTATCGTCAACTGGCCGATTTTTTCATTGTGAATTGGACCGAATACAAAAGCGAACGCAGACACCATGGCTGTTCCGAACAGCAGGCCCGCCAGCACGTCGGACATCCAATGCGCGCCGAGATAGACCCGTGAAAAGCCGATCGTTATCACGAAGGCAGCGGTAATGCTGAATATGGCGGCTTTTGCCCATCGATTGAGGTCATGAGCGGCCAAGACGGCGCAAATGCCGAAAAGAACTGCATTGAGCGTGGCATGACCGCTTGGAAAGCTGTAGGCGTCGGCCCCACTATAAAGTTCGATCGGCCTTGATCGATGCAGAAGCAGTTTGAACAAAGGCACGAACATTGCGGTGCCGACCATTGCGATAACAAAGCCGATGCCGCGCCGCCAGGCTTTTCGAACAAAGAGATAACCTGCGACGACAACCGCGACAGCGGTCACCACGATCCCGTCGCCGAGCGTCGTCATGAAAACCATGATCTTGTCGCCGGCCGGTGTGCGCAGACTGTCGAAAAGATTCAAGATTGCAAGGTCGGCGCGCACCAGCGGTTCGCCGGGGGCAACCTCGCTTACGACCCAGAAAAATGCCGGCATGCTGATCAGCAGCAACAAGGCGGAGGCAAGCATGCCGCTTGATCGTGGGTGTGCCGGGTCGAAGTTTCGAGCGATCCATTGTGACACCGGATTCCGGTGCCTTGCGAACCAGCTGACGATTGCCGCATGGGCGTTCGGAAAGAGAGGCAGGATAATCAGGATCAGCCAGCGGCCAAGCATGACAGCCAGGAAGATGATCAAGAGCAGGACACCGAGCACGAGCGCAAGGCGGCCGCTGATTTCGCCGATCGCACTCAGAGCGGACCCTGCAATGATACCCGGTCCCAGATGTGCTACCGCCCACGCAAATGCAGATGTGACGTTCACGACAGTAAAGCGGGAGAAATTCATACCCGCCATGCCTGCAATGCCGGGAACCACCGATTTCACTCCCGGCACGAAGCGTCCGATAAAGACACTTTTGCCGCCATGCTGTTTGAAGAATGCCTCGCCGCTGTCGAGCATGTGGGTATAATTTCGAAGCGGCCACATTTTTCTGATCTTGTCTTTGAACTTCCAGCCAATCCAGTAGGAAATGGCATCGCCCGCGGTCGCGCCGAGCGTGGTCCAAATGAAGATCGGCACCGGATCCAGATTGCCGAGTCCAATCAGTGTTCCAGCCCCCACAAGAACAACGGTTGTCGGGACGAACAATCCGATGATGAACAGAGCTTCGCCCATGGCGGCCAGAAAACAGATTATGCCTGCCAGAGATGGGTTTTCGGCTATGAACGTCAGAACTGGATCAAGAAATTCGGTCACAGAAATCTGTCTGTTGGATCAGGTATCAAAATCAATTGCAGAAACCGCCCGACATTGCTTTCGTGGCGGTATCAACTGTTGCTTCATATAAGCGCACATGCGTTCATCCAATAGCGAAAAATGGGTTTCTCACGTTGTTCATCTGCTCTGACGTGAAGCAGAGTTCTAAACATGCGGGTGCTCAACGCCGCGCGCGCCATGCTTTTTCTGGAGGCTTTGATGTTTGAATCAGCACGTTTACCGCAGAAAATGACAAAGAAGACTTTCAAGAAAATGGAGCCGGAGATCCGTGAGGCATTGCTGTCAGCGCAGCTGCCGGTCGTTGAAAAGCAGTCTTTTTCCACGCTGATTCTGGTCGATGGTCTGGACGGGGCAGGCAAGGGTGAGGCTGTCGCCAGGCTCTATGGCTGGATGGACGCCCGTCATCTTGTTTGCAACGCTTACGGTGAACCGATGGATGAAGCGCGGCTGCGCCCACCGCTTTGGCGCTATTGGCGCGATTTGCCGGCAAAGGGCGAAACAGCCATCGTTTTCGGCAGCTGGTACCAGTCGATCTTGCGTGATCTGATTTACAAGCGGATCGACGAAGACGCTTTCGAAAAGGCACTGGTGCGAATCCGCCGCTTTGAAGAGATGCTGTCCAACGAAGACGTGCTCATTCTCAAATTCTGGTTCTACCTGCCCAAAAAAGAGCAGGAAAAGCGTCTCGCTTCGATCTCAAAGAAGCATGCCGCCCGTCATGTTCTTGCTGACTGGGCGGCGCTCAAGCATCACAAGAAGGCCAGTGAAGCAGGTGAAAAAATCATCCTTGAGACCTCCAAGGGATATGCACCCTGGTTCGTTATTCCCTCGCAGGATCCTGAATACCGGGATGTCGCCTTGGCTCAAACCGTTGCCCGGTCAATGAAGCTGAAACTCGAAGATGGTGAGCCAAGATCCGTCGCAGCTCCGCCGGTCGTCGGTGGTCTGACACGCGAGACTGCAGTCGACACAATTGACCTGACCGAATCGCTCGAAAAAGCTGAATATGTGGAACAGCGGGAACGTTACCAGACGATCCTGTCGGAGCTCTCAGACCGCAAGGCCATGACCAAAACAGGCGTGGTTCTTGTCTTTCAGGGCAACGATGCAGCCGGCAAGGGTGGAGCTATCCGCCGTGTGATCCGCCCACTCGACCCGCGTATCTACAAGGTTCATCCAATTTCGGCCCCAACCGATGAGGAAAAGGCACGTCCCTATCTTTGGCGGTTCTGGCGGCGCTTACCGCGCAAAGGTCATTTCGCGATTTTTGATCGGTCCTGGTACGAGCGCGTTCTGGTTGAGCGTGTTGAGGGTTTTGCAGGTCATGAAGACTGGTTGCGGGCCTACAACGAAATCAACGAATTCGAACAGGAACTGACGGATTTCGGGTTTATCGTCTGCAAATTCTGGCTGGCGATTTCCGAGGATGAGCAGTTGCGCCGGTTCAAGGCGCGGGAAGATACGGCCTACAAGCAGCACAAGATCACCGACGAGGATTGGCGCAACCGATTGAAATGGGATCAGTATGCGATCGCAGCAGGAGACATGGTCGACAGGACGTCTACGCACTATGCCCCTTGGACACTTGTCTCGTCCGAAAACAAGCGCCATGCCCGGGTAAAAGTCCTCAAAACAATTTGCGAACGGCTGGACGACCGGCTGGAGAAGTGATTTGCAAGGCAAGTGCGGCGCTTGGCGACTTTGGTGAACCCGCAAACACGCGGATGCCGTTGCTAAAAGGTCAAAGCGACTGTGCCAGATAGTCCATGGCTGCCTGAGTACCACCCTTGCCATGCGGAATTCCGAGCCGTTGAAACCCGAGTTCAACAACCGAAAGAGTGCCAAGCAGCATAACCGCATTGACGTGACCCATATGCGCGATCCGGATACCCTTGCCGGAAAGGTCTCCAATAGTGCCCCCGACGGTCACGCCACAGACTTCCTTGGTAAACTCGCGCAGTGCGGCTGCATTTCCCTCTCCAATCTTGAGCACCGTGACGCTGTTGGAGCGAGCGGGTGGTTCGCTGACGTTGAAGCTCACAGCGCCGCCTTCCGACCACACCTGAATTGCTCGGCGGGTCGCTTCACCTAAAAGCGCATGCCTGTGCCAGGAATTTTCCAGGCCTTCCTCAAAAAGCAATTCCAGCGCTTTGCGGAAACCGAACAAAAGGTGCTCTGGCGGCGTGCCGCAGTATTTTTGGTAATGTTCTGCTCCCTGACGGAATGTCCAGTCAGTGTAGTTGGTCCTGAGGTCTGCAGACTTGTGAGCTTCGTCTGCTTTTGGTCCTGCAGCGACAAAGGAGAGCCCGGGAGGGCACATCAGACCCTTCTGGGATCCGGTGAGCGCAACATCAACTCCCCAGGCATCCATTTCAAAAGGCATGCAGCCAAGCGAGGCAATGGTGTCGACCATGAATAGGGCCGGGTGTCCGGCGGCATCAATTGCTTGCCTCAGTGCCGCGATGTCATTCCAGACACCTGAAGCCGTGTCGACCTGAACGACCAGAATGGCTCGAATTTCGTGCGACTTGTCCTGGGCAAGACGTTCTTCAAGGCGTTTGGGATCGACGCTCTTCTCCCAGGACCCCGGCAGGACTTCGACATTCAACCCATTGATCTGGCCGGCCTCGCCCCAGCCGAGTGCAAAACGGCCGGATTCCAGAACCAATACCTTGTCGCCTCGCCGAAGCGTATTGCACAAGGCTGCATCCCAGGCTCCATGGCCGTTGGAGGCGTAGATGTAGGTCTTGCCTTGGGTTCGGAAGGTTTCCTTGAGCTTGGCAAGGCAATAATCTGTGGTTTCCAACAAAGGTCCTTCGTAGATGTCCACGGCGGGACGGTGCATGGCGCGAAGCACTTCGTCGGGCACATTCGTCGGGCCGGGGATCATCAAAAACTCTTTGCCATTGCGCAACGTCACGGGGAGATCCTTGTTTTTCAAGCTGAGGTCAGAACAGATTTATCGGAAGGGTTGGTTTGAAGGCGGATGCCAAAATTGTCGCTACTGCGCTATCCGTCAAGACCGCAACAATGCTGAACGTGGGTGTTGATTGTCTGCCCAACCGTCGGCTTGTTGCAATTGCGAACAGAGGGATGGAGCAATTGTGATAGCTTAATCTTGACGTGTCAAAAAGGGCGCGTGAATCCAGGCAGGCTTCAACACTCTGAAAACAAAGACAATTAGCTAGTCGGTTGAGGGCTGTGAATAAGTCACGCGCTGCAGTTGAACAGAATATACCTTGTTTCCTCTAAGCAAATTCTTCAAGTTACAACCGGTCGGTATCGTCAGTTAGGCGTTGCAGCATGATCCTGGTAAATGAAGGTGAAAGCCCTGTTATTCTGTGCCTGCCTCACAGCGGCACGGACGTACCCGAAGCTGTGTCAAAACGACTGAATGCAACAGGACGCCTGCAGGCGGACCTGTCCTGGCAACTGGACCGCGTATTTGACTTTCACCATACCTTGGATGTGACTTTCATTCGCTCGACGGTGTCCCGCTATGTGATCGATCTGGACAAGTCCGTCGATGAGAGCGACGGTGATCTTTGTCCGGTGACGACACTTGATGGAAAACGGATCTATCAGGAAGGCGAGGAGCCCGGACCAACCGAGACCGAGCAACGTGAACTGCTCTTTTATGATCCGTTCCACAAGGCTTTGAGGCAACAGCTGAATAGGTTGTTGAAGAGGCATGGCAAGGTCATTCTACTGGATTGCCAGTCCATGCGCTCGCATATTAAGGGCGTGACCGGCAAAGGTCTGCCTTTGGTCAGTGTCGGCAGCATGGACGGCAGGTCAACCGACCTCGACCTCCGCAACCTCCTTGTTGGTTCGTTTCAAGGTCTTCCAGGTTTCTCAATCAGTGTTGACGAGCACGCAAAGGGCGGGTTGATAACGCGCACCTTCGGGCAACCGGACCGTGGTGTGCACGCCATGTCGCTGCTTTTGGCGCAACGCGCCTATCTGCGACATGAATCGCCGCCGTTTGAGCCTGACAAGACCCGCGTTGAACGTTTGCGCGAAGTGCTTCAGGACATGTTGACCAGACTGATCGACTGGACTGCGCTTCCAGACAAAAACGGAAATGAGGCAAGTCACGTCGAAATCAGCCAGGAACTGGAAGCTGACAACGATCCATCTGGCGAGATGTCTGACGATGAGGTCGTTGCACCAAATGCTGAAGAGACGGAGCATCGTCAGGAAGCAAAAATCGAAGTGGCACCGGCAGATGCCTCACAGTCGACTTCAAATGACAGTGGCGAACCGGAAAACGGCGAACCCGACGAACTGCCGGATAAACCGCTTCTGGTTGCTGAATAGCACTGTCACGTCGCCAATCGATTGAGGCACACAAACGAACCATCGCCGTTGCACTGATCAGCGCCATTCCGGTGCCCAATCGCTGCATGCTTCAGCTCGCATCCTTGAGTGAACGGGAATAAAGCATTCCTCGAAGCAATCTGCATATCGGAGCGTCCGGCAAGACGCCGATGGCAAAGTTCAGATGTTCGATGCCGTTAGAAGAAAGCCTGCAGGCCGGTCTGTGCCCGACCGAGGATCAACGCATGAATGTCATGCGTTCCTTCATACGTGTTCACCGTTTCCAGGTTCTGTGCATGGCGCATGACATGATATTCTTCCTGGATACCGTTGCCGCCGTGCATGTCGCGAGCCTGACGGGCAATATCCAGCGCTTTGCCGCAATTGTTGCGCTTGATGAGCGAGATCATTTCCGGAGCAACATTGCCGGCGTCGAACAGCCGGCCAACGCGGAGCGCTGCCTGAAGGCCGAGCGTGATCTCGGTCTGCATGTCCGCCAGTTTTTTCTGAAACAGCTGTGTCTGGGCCAGCGGTCTGCCAAATTGTTCCCTGTCGAGGCCATATTGCAGGGCACGGGTCCAACAGTCTTCAGCAGCGCCCATTGAGCCCCAGGCAATGCCGTAGCGAGCCCGGTTCAGGCAACCAAACGGCCCTTTCAGTCCGGATACATTGGGCAATAGAGCGTCTTCACCAACCTCTACGCCATCCATGACGATTTCCCCGGTGATCGAAGCGCGCAGGGAGAGCTTGCCTCCAACTTTCGGAGCGCTAAGGCCTTTCGTGCCCTTGTCGAGTACAAACCCGCGGATGGCTCCGTCATGCACTTCAGATTTTGCCCAGACGACAAAGACATCGGCAATTGGAGCGTTTGAGATCCACATCTTGGTGCCCGTCAACCGGTAGCCGCCATCGGTCTTCTCCGCGCGCGTACGCATACCCGCGGGGTCAGAACCGGCGTCGGGTTCTGTAAGGCCGAAACAGCCGACATACTCACCGGTGGCAAGCTTTGGCAGATATTTCTGCCGCTGTTCTTCCGAGCCATAAGCGTAAATTGGATACATGACCAACGATGATTGAACACTCATCATGGACCGATAGCCACTGTCGACACGTTCAATTTCCCGCGCGACAACACCATAGGAAACATAAGATGCCCCTGCGCAGCCGTAGTCTTCGGGCAACGTTACACCGAGCAGGCCAAGCTCGCCCATTTCATTGAAGATTTCCCGGTCAGTCTTTTCCTCCCGGTAGGCTTCGATGATGCGCGGCTGAAGCTTGTCTTGCGCAAAGGCACGCGCCGTATCCTGAATCAGCTGTTCATCTTCGTTCAGCTGGCTTCTCAGCTGGAACGGATCTTGCCAATCGAAGGTGCCGCCACCTGCTGGCGAGGATTTGATTTGAGCCGGTGCATTCATGACTGTATTCTCCCGCGGGGCTGTCGAGGCTGCCGAATTCGGCGTCTCGTGACAGTGTTCATTCTGTTTCCTCTGGTTTTAGTGCAGTTACGTTTGCAGAAAAGCGAAACCTGCTCCATCATTCATGACAAAATGGAATGAACTGAAAGCAATCGCCATGCGCCGTGCATTCGTCCCACCCGCCGATACGCTGATCGCCTTTGAATGCGCAGCCCGGCATTTGAGTTTCACACGTGCCGCAGAAGAGCTGCACCTGACACAAGGCGCGATCTCAAAACAGGTGCGCCAACTGGAAGACAGACTGGGCGTGGAGCTGTTTCGCCGTGTGCGGCAGCGCATAGTGCTGACGGATGCTGGCCGGCTCTACCTGCACGACATTCGTGGTGCCCTTGAGCAAATGACTGCGGCCACGCGCCAGGTTATGTCCTATGCCGGTAGCGCAGACGTTCTGAACCTTGCCGTTCTGCCGACATTCGGCACACGCTGGCTAGCACCCCGTCTCGCAGGGTTTGCGCGCCGGTATCCGGATGCCGGGCTGAACTTGAGTGTGCGCCTGCAGCCATTCGATTTTGGCGAAGAGCCGTTCGATGGTGCAATTCATCATGGAGATCCGGTCTGGGCCGGCGCGATTGCCGAACACTTGTTCGACGAAGAGGTTATTCCGGTCGCATCCCGGGCATTTAGAGACAGGCACGAGATACGTTCGCCCCAGGACCTTGTCCGTGTGCCGCGGCTGCAACTGGCAACAAGGCCGTTTGCCTGGAGGCAATGGTTCGATCTTGCTGGTGTGGAAACCGATGCTGCATTCCAAGGCGCGCGTTTTGAACAGTTTGTCATGATCTCGGAAGCCGCCATCCATCATGCGGGTGCTGCGCTCATTCCACGCTTTTTCGTAGAGGCGGAACTCTCCTCCGGCCGTCTGGTGCGCCTGTTTGACCTCTCCGTAAAGCAACAAAGCGCTTACTATTTTGTCTATCCGGAAGGACGCACATTGCACCCGGTCGTTTCCGCATTCCGTCAATGGCTGATGGAAGAAGCCCGCGCCGCGCGCACGGCGCGCGAAAGCATGCTCCCGGGGTGATCTTCAAACGCCTCCATGCTTGCGATCGTTCTGAGCACGAATTGCCGCAACGCTCCAATGGCCTGAGTGATACACTTTGAAACTGGACCGCCGCTTGATCTGGCTCGAAACATCTCCACATGCGCGATGCAATCAGTTATCTGGACCGGATCTGAAGACATCACCGCGAACACCTGAGCGGAAGGGACAGAACTTTGGACAAACAGCATCTGCGGCTGATCCTAAACGGCAAATCTGCTGGCCGGAGCGACGTAAGGGCTGCCGTTGAGGCGGTGCGCACCATGGGTCATGAAGTATCGGTTCGGGTCACTTTCGAAGCCGGAGATATCACCCGGCTGGCTCGGGAGGCCCTCAGGGATTATCAGGATCAAAAGATCGACACACTCGTCAGTGGCGGTGGTGATGGAACGCTTCACGAGGTCGTCGATGCCGTTCTGCACAGCTTGCCGGAAGGTGAAAGACCCCCCTTCGCTTTTGCCGTGCTGCCGCTTGGCACCGCCAATGATTTCGCGCGGCACATTCGCCTGGACCCTTCAGATATCACCTCCTGTCTCCGATTTGCCGCCAGGGCAAGTGCCAAGCCGATGGATATAGGTGAGGTCAACGGTTGTTCCTTCGTCAATATGGCAACTGGGGGGTTCGGCACGCAGGTCACGGCGCAGACCGATCCCAACCTGAAGCGCGTGCTGGGTGGGGCCGCCTATCTATTTACCGGTCTCAACCGCTTTTCCGAACTTGCAGCCTGCCAGGCACGGATCGAGGCAGAGGGATTTGAGTGGGAAGGCGCTTTTCTAGCCCTTGCCATTGGCAACGGCCGGCGCGCCGGCGGCGGCATTCGCCTCTGCCCTCGTGCCAAACTGGACGACGGTTTCCTCGATCTGACAATCCTGCCCTTCCCAAAGTCAGGAAAGGCTATAGACCTTCTCCAAACCCTCCTCGACCGGGGCGCTGATGATCTGACACACGGCCTGATCATGCGACGAGTTCGCCATGTTAAGATCGAAACCGAAAAGTCTGTCCAATTCAACCTCGACGGCGAACCCAGAAATGGGCAATCCTGGCAGATTGCGATAAGGCATCACTGCATCGAAATGCGGCGTTGAGGTTCAGAAGTCTCGCGTGTTAACCCACACGCTTTAGCCAGCCATCCGGCGCTGCAGAAATCAGGAGCTTGTTGTTGATTTCCTGGTCGATCGCGAATTCCGGATGGGAGTGCAGGAATTCGTGCACGGCAGTCTTGGCATTGTTGCCGGGCGCCCAGGGTCTGTCCGGGAACGTGTCCTCCGGCAGATCCTCGATCACCGTGTCAAAGACAAGGCAATAACTGTCCTTGGACGCGAGCGAAGCATAAGCATTCAGTTCTGCCAAGACATGATCGTGGGTGTGATTGCTGTCGAGACAGACCAGAATACGGTCGTAGTCCCGGGCATAATTATGCACCCGATTGATCATCTCTTCCGAGATTGAGGAGCCTTCAAACATATCGATCTTGGCCGACATCGGATGAGCGGTCAGGGCGTCGCGGTTATGGGCGCGGATGTCGATGTCGATGCCGAGTACGCGACGACGGGCCGTCTTCGGATCCACTACGCCACCGCTTTTGACTGCATCGCAGTAGTCGAGCATGGCCAGAAGCGATGCGCTCATGATCAGCGAACCGCCATGGGCGATGCCGGTCTCGATAATCAGGTCCGGTTTTGTTGCCCAGACAATCTCCTGGAACACAGCCATGTCGGTCGGCAGCTGGATGATCGGCCGGCCGCCCCAGGCGAAATTATACATGTATTGCTGCTCGAATGCGGTCTTCATCCAATCCCGGGACTGGGCCTGCCAGGCTTCCTGGCCGGAATAGGTTGCGATGCGGGTCTCGCGTTCAATCTCGAATTGCCGGATCGGGTCGTTGGTGTTGGTCACACAATTGCTCCTGATTAGGCCGCGCTGCTGTCGCCGGCCGCGCGTAGCAGCTGCGGCAGATCGTCAAGCAGGGAACGCGGGGTAAAGTCAAATTCTTCTTTTAGTCTGGTAATGTTGATCGTGGGAAAAACTCTGCGCCTTCCGCCTGGCAAAAACGTGCAGGTTAGGCCTTCCGCGATGACAGTTTTAGCGATTTCGATGTGGCAGACCGGTTGACCGCTGGCAACATTGTAGGTCCGGTGAAAACCTCTGCGCGCGATCATTTCGGCCAGGCTTGTGACATCGGAGATGGCGACATAATCCTTGGACGAATCTGGACTTTCCAGAATAGAGGCCTTGCCGGTTTGAGCAAGGTCCTCGAGCAAAGATCCCAAAAACGTCGCCTTGCTTTGGTCCGGGCCGTAAACGTTGGATAGCCGGATCACTTTGACAGAGGGCCGGTCAAGCGAAAGGCATAGGGCTTCGCCCAACATCTTGGACAGATCATAGGTCGTGTTAGCGGAGGGGCCAACCTTGATCAATGCCTCCTCTTGGGTGTCTTCCGGGCCTTCGGCTTCTGCATAGATCCGGGTGCTTGAAAAAAACACGAGTGACTCGAATTCACAGGTTTCCAACACTCTTGCCAAGACGCCTGCATGCGCGTCGACCGTAGCCAGCGGCTGCAAGCGAAAATTTCCGGTCATGCCAATGCAATAGAAGACCCGCCCGAGCGATCCTTTGAGTTCGGCCAACTCGGATCGGCCTGGCGTGGCGACCTCATAGCCGAATCCTCTTAAGTAGGTCGTCAAGTTGCTGCCGATAAATCCGCTCGAACCGAGGACGGTTGCCTTCACGATCGCTCTCCGACTTGGCGCCAGGGATTGCCGGCAATCACCAAATAGGCCGGAACAATGCCTTTCACTACTGTCCCTGCGGCGATGACGCAGCCAGTGTTGACAACTGCTCCGTCCAAAAAAACGCAATTGGCTCCGATCCAGACATCGTCGCCGATGGTGATGCCGCCCCGGCTGGGTTGGAAGCCTTGGTCCACAATCAGTTTGTCACGGTCTTCAAAGGCGTGATTGACGGGCGCAAAGGTGCAATTGGCAGCGATGGCCACATTGTTGCCGATTGTCAGGCCGTGGCCGGTATAGATCACGCAACCGGAATTGAGCGTCACGTTTTCACCGATGTCGACATCCCCGGAGCCGCCGGCCGGTTTGATTTTGACGAAACTGTCGACAACCGTACGTGCGCCGATGCGTATGACGGTGCCGCGCACGCTGTCCTCGATATCGGCCAGCTTGGAAATACGTGCGGTTGGATCGATCTGAAGGGGCATCGGGCTCAAGGTCGTTTGGGTGCAAAATACAACTTCAAAGTGTATTGCCAGCAATACGGGTTTCGGGAACAAAGGTCACGAACTGAGTGCCTAGCTCCGCGAGCGAAGCATTCTGTCTTCGGACTTCGTCGGCAATGTTCCAGGGCAGAATGATTAGATAATCCGGCCTTCTCTCCGCCAACACGTCGGGAGACAGCACCGGAATATGACTGCCTGGTAGAAACTTCCCCTGTTTGGCCGGGGCGGCGTCGCACACAAACGGCAGAATGTCCGGTCGAACGCCGGCAAAATTCAATAAGGTGTTGCCTTTGGCTGCCGCGCCATATCCGGCCACGCTCTTGCCCTCACGCTTGGCCTTGAGCAGGAATGACAGTGCCCGGTCCTTAACCTCTTCCGCGCGGCTCTGGAAGTCGGCGTAATAACCCGGAGCGTCCATGCCTCGCCGCTTTTCCTCGTCCAGAAGGTTTTCCACGGAGGCTGTGACGGTCCGGTCGCTGTCTGCCCGGCAGCCATAAACCCGAAGGCTGCCGCCGTGGGTGGTCAGCTCTTCCACGTCAAACAGCTTGAGGCCCGCCGCTTCGAAGATACGTGCAACGGTTCCCAGCGAAAGGTAGGAAAAATGTTCATGATAGACAGTATCAAACTGGCTGAATTCGACCAGCCGCATCAGATGGGGAAATTCCAGGGTAACGACGCCTTTCGGCTTCAAAAGGCGGGCTAGGCCCCGGCTAAAATCGTTGATATCGGGCACATGTGCATAGACATTGTTGCCGATGATCAGATCAGCTCTTTTGCCTGCCGCTGCAAGCTCCTCTGCAAGGGCTTCGCCAAAAAATCGGTGTTCCACCGGAATGCCGAGGGCTTCAGCTGCTTCCGCCGTAGACATCGTTGGCTCGATGCCCAGACACGGAACGCCAGCCTTTAGGAAATTCTTCAGCAGATAGCCATCGTTCGAGGCCACCTCGACGACAAAACTGTCTTTTGAAAGGTCTAGCCGCTGCCGGATCATCTTCACATAGGCGGCAGCGTGGGCAAGCCAACCCCGCGAAGTCGAAGAGAAATAAGCATAATCCTTATCGAACAGGCTGTCGGCTGCCGTGTAGTCCTGCGTTTGCACCAGGAAACAACTGTCGCAGACCATCAGGCGAAGCGGGTAGGTGATCTCTGGTGCCGTCAGGTCGCTCGCCTCGAGATAGGCATTTGATGGCGGGGCATAGCCAAGATCGAGGAATTGCCGGGTCAGTTCGGCTCCACAATGGCGGCAAGTCTGGGTCATGAAATCGGCACTACCTTGGCAAGGGTCGGCAGCGTTTTGTCGCGGTCGGAGAGGCAAGTGATCTCCAACGGCCATGCGATGCCGATTTCTGCATCGGCATGGTGAAGACCGCCTTCGTCGCTCGGGCTATAGCTGTCGGAGTGGAAATACAGCAACTGTGCGTCGTCCGCCAGCGACTGGAAGCCGTGGGCGAACCCTTTCGGAATATAGATCATTTCGCCGCCATCCGCTGTCAGCATGACCGAGGCCCATTGGCCAAAAGTTTCAGAGCCTTGTCGCAAATCGACAATGACGTCGAAGACGGACCCGGCCATGCATTTGACCAGTTTGGCATCGGCCTTCGGAGGCCGTTGAAAATGCATGCCGCGCAGCGTGCCCGACAATACGCTGTGGGAGATGTTGCACTGGGACCAGGTGCTTGTCAGCCCGTACTGCTGAAACTCTTCCTGGCAGAACATTCGCGCGAATGAGCCGCGTTGGTCGCCACGGCGCTCCAGGTCAATGCGATAAGCGCCATCGAGCGCAAGGGGCGTGAAAATCATCTGGCGGCCTCAAAGGCAGCAATCTGGGCCTGGGTCAATTCAAGCGGGTCGGCGCCGAATGCCACCTGATGATACCAGTGCACCGTCTTGTCGATGGCGTCTTCGAACCGCCACACGGGTTTCCAGCCAAGCTCGTTGCGTGCCTTGTCGATTGAAAGGTTGAGCCGCCCTGCTTCATGCACCGCATCGGGATCGGATGCATCGATCCAGCGTCCGGGCCAATGGCAGATCATAGCATCAGCCAGGGTGCTCACGGTGTGAATGTCAGTTGGTTCCGGACCGAAATTATAGCCTGTCTGAAAGGCCCCGTCAGTCGCCTGATCAACCTTTTCGGCAAGCGTCAGATAGCCCTCCAAAGGATCAAGAACATGTTGCCAGGGGCGGATTGAGGCAGGATTGCGGATTTCGATGGACTTGCCGTTTTCAAGCGCACGGATGATGTCTGGCACCAGCCGGTCTTCTGACCAGTCGCCACCGCCAATGACATTGCCGGCGCGTGCCGTTGCAATCTTCAACTTATCGCCACCAAAGGAACGGCGCCAGCTGGTCGAGAGGAGCTCGCAGGCAGCTTTCGACGCTGAATAAGGGTCATAACCACCAAGCGGATCGTTCTCACGATAAGCGTAGTCTCGTTCGTTGTTTTCATAGACCTTGTCTGTGGTCACGATGACTGCAGTAACGGGCTTGTCCATCTGACGCAAAGCGTCAAGAAGATGCACGGTGCCCATGACATTGGTTGACCAATTACCGACCGGATCCTGGTAGGACCGCCGCACAAGAGCCTGTGCTGCCAGATGAAGCACGATTTCGGGGTCAAAGGATTGGATTTCGGCTGTTAAGGCCGCGGCGTGGCGGATGTCGACAAAGGCACCCTGCATGCGCTCGGGCAGCCTGAGTTGCTGAAAAAGGCTATCGTCACCCTCCGGAGGTAGGGCAACTCCGAAGATCTGAGCGCCGCGAGCGAGCAGCATTTCACTGAGCCAAGCCCCCTTGAAACCGCTATGTCCCGTGATCAAAACCTTTTTGTCTTGCCAGAAACCCATTACCGCCTACCAGATTTTCCAGGGTGCATTGCCGGTTTGCCAGAGTTGTTCCAGCTGGTTCTTTTCCCGGAGCGTGTCCATCGCCGCCCAAAATCCGTCATGCCGGTAAACGCCAAGCTGGCCATCCCTGGCCAAGCCCTGCAACGGTTCAGTCTCCCAAGGCATATCATCACTCGCAATCCGGTTGATCACCTTCGGTTCGCAAACGAAAAAACCGCCATTGATCCACTGGCCGTCGCCTTGAGGCTTCTCTAGGAAACTTGTCACCCGGTTGTCTTGGATGTCTAGAGCGCCGAAACGGCCCGGTGGCTGAATGGCGGTCACCGTGGCATCCAGCCCGCTCGCCTTGTGCTGCGCGACGAGCTGATCGATGCGGACATCGGCGACGCCGTCGCCATAGGTCAGGCAGAAGGTATCGTCGATGTAATCCGACACGCGTTTGATACGGCCGCCGGTCATGGTGCTTTCGCCGGTATCCACCAAAGTCACCTTCCAAGGCTCAGCCTGCTGGCGATGAACTTCCATACGGTTCTCGTCCATGTGGAAGGTCACGTCGGACATGTGCAGGAAGTAATTGGCGAAATATTCCTTGATCACATAACCTTTGTATCCGCAGCAGATGATAAATTCAGTGATACCGTTAGCTGCATAAATCTTCATGATGTGCCAGAGGATCGGCCGGCCACCAATCTCGATCATAGGCTTGGGTTTCAGATGGGATTCTTCGCTGATCCGAGTCCCGAGACCTCCTGCCAGAATGACTGCTTTCATATCACACACCTGAATGGCCTGACCGGACCGGAGCCGAACTGCCGGTCGGCGACCAGGCTGCACAGGCACGAATAAGCCAAGCGTTTGCTGCGGCTGGCGCGCCGTGTAACCGGACACGGTTAAGCCGCCAAGTCTTGTTGTTTCGACGTCTATCTAGCAAAGGCCACCCTGGCTGCAAACTGCTTTCAACCTACTTTCTGAACCTGAGTGCTTTCAGCATGTGGTCTTCTAGGTCATAGCGGGTCTTGATACGGGATACGCGCCATAGTCTTCGGAACAACTTGATCCGGGTTGCGAGGGATACCGGAGGCAGTTTGCGGGTCACCTTGTAGCAACCGAGCGTATAGCTAAGACGCTGCCGGAACTTGTCGAAAAACGTCTTTGCCCCGTATTTTTCGAAGGATCCTGACCCCTCCATGAAAACAAACTCGGCATCTTTTACCCAGATCGCCAGGTCGCGCATGACGAATTCGGCAACTACAAAGGACGCCACACACCAAGCGTGCGGGTACCCGCTCCAGCGCCGGATCAGGATTTCTGCGCCACCATCGGCTCGCACCAAGCCGTAACACCACTCAGACGGATAGGCGAGTGCGTATGGCACTGTGCCTGCTGCAAGCGACTGTGGGTAGCCGAAAATGATCGGGTCCGGGTGCAAGACACGTTCTCCGCCTTCACTTACTCTGCGGACCGTCGGGGCCGCCAACAATTTGTCGGGGTTTCGCTCCAACGCATTGACCAACAGCGACAAATAGTTCGGGCTCGACAGGTCGTCACAGGCGCGCAGACAGAAATAGTCGGAATGGTTTTGCCCATATTCCATGCAGAAAACGAAATTCTCCACGGCCGACAGGTGGGTCTCCTGGGTCAGAATTTCAAAACGTGGGTCTTGTTCGCAATAGGCACGCGCAATCTCAGCGGTGCCATCTGTCGATCTATTGTCGACGATTACGGCCCGAAAGTCCTGAAAATCTTGATGGGCGATGCAATCGAGGCTGTCGCGCATGGTCCGTTCGCCATTATAGATCGGGAACAGGACCAAGACCCTGGGTTTTGTCACCTTTGCCGTCCGTTCTGCTGATTACGGCCGGGGGTGAAGTTGCCAGGCCGCTTGAAGCGGGCGTTACTTAGACCCGCGAGCCCTATACGTCAACGCGCACGGCCGGTTCTGGTGGTGACAGCAGAATTGGACAGTCCTCACGGATTCGGATATGGCAGCTGCGGCCGACAGAGGCGGCGAGGTAATTGCGATCGGCAAGTTATTTGCCGCCGCGTTCGGGCAAGGACAGAATGGACGAGTACCAGATCAGGAATTTCTTGAAATTCGCTCCGTCCCGATTGGGGCTGGCGCCAAAAAAGCATCTCTTCATTCACATCCCCAAAAATGGCGGCATGGCAATTCGCGAAGCGCCGCAGTTGCAGCACAGGTTGGTGATCGCCAATCGTCGCCGTCTGAAATGCAGGGCCTATGCGGACAAGCTGAAGGCCTTCATGAGCGAACGCGGCGGCAATCCGGGTTATGAACATGCAAGGTTACGTGATGTTGATATGTCCGTGCGCCAGGCAACGCGCGCCTTCGCAATCGTTCGCAATCCATGGTCACGCACCGTTTCCAGGTTCAAATTCGCTCTGCAGACACGAACCTACGAAGATACATCACCGGAGGCCACCCTAGCCGAATTCGAGACATTTCTCGAAGAACGCCACGAGTGGGGTGGCGTCGAGTTTTTCTGGCACCGGGCCGTCGCTGGCTGGTATGCTCAGGAAGACTATGTTCTTGATGAAAAAGGCGGTCTGGCGGTTGACATTTTACGCCAAGAACACCTGAGCACTGAGATGCAGACCTATCTCGGTTTCACCAGCGAGCTCAAGCGACGGAACATCAGCACAAAGTCGCGGGCTGACTATCGCGATCTCTATACCGAGAAAACCATTCAGATCGTTGCCGATTGGTACGCAGCCGATATCGATCGCTTTGGATTTGACTTCGACACCCCGGCAACAAAGAGCATCCTTTATGCCGAGACCTGATACCACTCAGGAGCCAGGCGTTTTCGCTTCGCTCAGCCATCAGCTGCTGGACGCTTTCGGCACGTTGGCCGCGGATCAACTTGTCTTACCACCTGATGGGGTGACGGCTGTTGTTCTAGCCTATAACGAAGCCCTTCGATTTCCGCATTTTCTGGATCATTATCGCACTTTAGGTGTGCGGCATTTCATTGTGGTCGACAACGCCTCTGACGATGGCACTGGTGCGCTTCTCAAGGGCCAGGCGGATGTCAGCGTCATTGAGACGCACAAGCCCTACAGGGATTACAAGTCCGTTTGGCGGCAGCTTCTCTGTGACCGCTATCTTCAGGAACGCTGGGTGATTTTCCCCGATGTCGATGAATTGCTAGTCTATCCAGGCTGGTCTGATCTCTCGATAAACGACCTGACGCGTTATCTTGAAACGAGTGGATACCAGGCCCTTTTCACACCGATGGTCGACATGTATCCGGATGGACCACTGAACAACTTATCGTACCAGCCAGGTGAACGGTTCCTAGATTGCTGCCCTTGGTTCGATGGCGATGGTTACCGCTACAATCCGCTGAAAGGGTCTCACGGCAAGCGTTACAAGACGCCTGCGCGACATGTATTCGGCGGTGCTCGCGAGCGTCTTTTCCATCAGCAGGCCAAGCGGCCCAGAAACGCGCTCGACCGCTGGCTACTGGGTTCCGTCTTCTCCTTGCAGGCCAAAGCAAGCGATACGGCGTTTGGCCGCAAACTGGATCATCTGCTGTTCAAGCTCGTAAAAAACGCCTTGCCGAGCCCTGCAGCTGTTCAAAGCAAGATCCCGCTGCTCAAATGGCAGACCGGCACCTGTTTCTCAGGCGGTGTGCACGGCATTGACCGTGAGGTCTCCGCCGCGCCCGACTGGGGCGTCTTGCTACACTTCAAATATCTCGATGATTTCAAAAGCAAAGTTGCCGAGGCGATCAACCGCAAGCAGCACACCGACAATGCCGGTCACTATTTGGACTACAATTTTCAAATCGAGAACTTGATGGACAAAGGTCTGCGCTCATCCGTTAGTCGCAGGTTCAAGGGGGTGGAGACACTGATAGATTGCGGTCTCATGCGCGAAACTCCAGCTCTAAGGAATTGGATTTCTCGTTTGAGATAGTCTGTCGGATGTGTGTCTGATTCAGGGTTGTTTGATTTTTAGACCGAAATTGCGCCAAGATCTAAAGTCATCGGCCATGTCGGGCATTCAACGGATTTGATCTGAAACTTAGTTTGCAAACTTCTGCGAATAGACAAGTTTCAGCTGGCCTCGTCAAAGTTAATTTGCGAATTGTGTATGTTCTTTAGCTCCGCATTCGCTATAGCGGTGACAATAACGCTTCCACGAAGTGGTACTGAACGTTCTTGACTGTGAAAAATATGTTCGAAAAAACGTTGGCCAGTCTGGCCTATAAAATCCGGCGGAAGCTGGACCTCAAACTTATCAGTCTTAAAGGCATTCAACTCACGACCGATTTGCAGGATGTGCCCAAGGGTGTGCGGAAGCAGCTTTTTCAAAAAAGATATGAAAGCGAAGAATTGGAGCTGGTTCGCATGGCGTTGGAGCCTTCCGATCGCGTGCTGGAAGTTGGTGCCGGGATCGGGTTTATCGGAATCGCCTGTGCAAAAATCTGCGGCGCCGACAATATTTTGTCTTACGAACCGAACCCTGCGATGAAATGCGTTATTGAAAAGAACTATGCGCTGAATGGGCTGGAGCCGAACTTACGCTGTAAAGTACTGGCTGTTGAGGCCGGCGAGATTGAGTTCTTTTTTGATGAAAGCGTCTTGTCCTCATCATTGATCGACCGCCAACATGGCGGTGCCACACGCGTTCAGGCAGATGCCATTTCCACAGTGATCGATGAATATGCACCTTCAACGATCGTGATGGATGCCGAAGGTGCTGAAATCGATCTTCTTAGGAAGTGCAATCTGGATGGGGTCAATAAAATCATCATCGAGATGCATCCCCATATCGTCGGGCCCGAGAAGATCGACGCGTTGCGCAAGTATCTTTCCGACAAAGGTTTTTCGGAGATAAAGGCTCTCCGGAAGTGCTATTATTATGATAGATTGAACTGATTTTCAGGCTAAAAAAATTGCTAGGTTTCGGAATACAGCAGATCATCATATTTGGCCACTATGCCAGTTTCTGAATACTCGCGCTCAAGCCAAGCCGCGCCAGCTTCCTTCATGTTTTGAGCCAGGTCTTTGTCGCAATGCATGCGTTCTATGGCCCCAACCAACGCATCCACATCCCCACATGGACTGAGCAGTCCTGTCTTGCCATGCTCAATCAGCCAGCTTGGGCCGGGCGAGGCGGTGGCGACGACGGGGAGGCCGGCGTTCCAACCTTCCAGGACGACATTGCCGAGGGGCTCATCGTCGGTTGGACAGAGGAGAATGTCGGCGGCCTTCAAGAATGGAGCCGGGTCGCGCTGCCAGCCAAGGAAATGGACCCGGTCTGTGACACCGCGCTTTTTGGCAAGTTCCTTCATGTCGTCCAGAAGTTCGCCGTCACCGATCAGCCAGGCGTGGACAGTCTCCGGCAGTCTTGCGACGGCCTTAATCGCAAGGTCGAACCGCTTGCGTTGCACGAACCGGCCCAGATGGATCAGCACGGTTGCATTGTCCGGTGTGTTGTAATCCGCACGGTTCACGGACCGCATGTCTTCAGGCAGCGGATCGACAAAGTTGCTGATCACATGTGCCCGTTCCTCGGGCCAGCCCATCTCGATTGCCTGCCGGATGATCTCGGGCGTGTTGCCAATGAGCTGTTCCACATTGCCATAGGTGTGAAAACCGTCCGGCCAGTCGCCAAGGCGGAGGAACGTGCGCATGTCGGGGCCGGGCTTCGGCAACCATTTGCTGGCGGGGCTCATCCAGCCCATGGTCACGCGCGCGCCAAAGCTCTTGACCTGACGCGCGATGTTCCAGCGAATGACGTGGCGCTTGATATGTGATCGGCTGAAAGTCATCTCGCGCACCTCGCAGTGCTCTGCAAGTTCATCGCGCCAGGGCCGGTCCTTGCGAATAAAGGCGATCTGTTCGACGCCCCGTTTGGCAAATGCCCGAGTGAGACGCACGAAGAACCTCTCCGCGCCGCCGTCAACACCCAGGTGAATATGGGCAAGCTTCTTCAGGTGCAGGGGCGCATCAGTGGCCATCGATCACATCATAGTAATTGTGGGCACGGCCAAGCAGGCCACGCAAATTGCCGGACCCTTTCATCAACCGGATCAGGCCATAATAGTAAAGTTTTTCGCCGCGTTTTTTGGCAAAGGGCTTCAATGTGAAGCCGACGAGTGTCGCCAGCGACCCGAGAAACATGCGTCTGAGGCTTTTGGGGATGAAATGCAGCGCAGCTTTCAGCCGTCCTTCGCGCAAAACAATGTTGAATGCACCGGAGGTGGCAGCCATGTGCATACGGCTGAGAAGCCGCCCAGTGGTTACACGCGAGGCAGGAATATCCTCTTCTACAAAGGCATCGTCCACCCAGATCATTTTGACACCGGCTGCGTGCGTGCGGCGAAAGAAGTCGATGTCCTCGCTGCCGAATGTCAGGCGTTCGTCAAAGCGAAGTCCAAGGCCGCTTTTGGCGACAATGCGAGCGCTCATCAGTATGTTGTTGGTCGGAGCCTCTGTTATTTCCGTGCCGGTTGGACGCGGTTTTAGCAGCTGGGATTTCCACCAGTGAGGCGCAGGTTTTTCGTAGATCCGGCGAACCGGTCCGTTGGCGACCTCAGCATCAAACGCCGTGCAAGCGGAAAGCAGTTTCTCGATCCAGTCCGGTTCGGCGCGCTCGTCGTCATCGATGAGAGCGATCCAGTCCGGTTCTTGCTCAAGCGCAGCTTCCAGGGCGCTGTTGCGCGCAAATGGGATGCCCTTCCGTTTCTCGGCGGAAAAATGGACAGGCACGCTAATTTTTTCGCGCACTTCTTCTGCCGTGTTGCCGGTAAAATGCGGCTTGGTTTCATTTTCAACGACAACCACCGACAATTCGGTCCCCGCCGGCCTGACCAGCTTTTCAAGGCTTTCAAGGCAGGACATCAGCATCTTGGGCCGCTGCGCGGTGCACACGGCAATGACCAGTTTCTGGGTCATGAGAAAAGCGCGATCATTCCATCAGGGTCGAAATTGTTCGGGCAGGGTTTGGCGTAACTGATGACCGCTGTCAAAGGGTTTCCGGTCTTCGCCCCTTTCTATGTGCTCCAAGCCGCGCTAGGTTTCATGTCTAACCCTTTAAAAGCACCGCGAAAATCGTGGGCGTGTTCTGGGAGGAAACACATGAAGGGCATGATGATGCACCGTCCGCTGAAAATCGCGGACCTCATCACGTTCGCAGCGGAAAATCACCCGTCTGCAGAGCTCATCTCCGTACGGACTGAAGGTGACATTCACCGGACGACGTACCGGGAAACTGCCGGCCGGATTGCACAGCTTGCGCACGCTTTGACAGCGCTCGGTGTGAAGGAAGGTGATCGGGTGGCAACGCTTGCCTGGAACGGCTATCGGCATTTTGAGCTTTACTATGCCATCTCCGGATCAGGCGCTGTATGCCACACCATCAATCCGAGACTGTCCGCCGAGCAGATGACCTATATTGTCGGTCACGCCAAAGATCGCGTTCTCTTTGTGGACCTGACCTTTGTGCCCATTGTCGAAAAGCTGCGGGCGCAGTTGCCGGAAAACCTTCAAGTCGTCGTAATGACCGACAGGGCGCATATGCCCGAGACAACGCTTGAAGGCGCGCTTTGCTATGAAGAGCTTCTGGACGGACAACCGCAGGAAATCGACTGGCTGGACTTTCCAGAAGATCAGGCTGCCGGTCTTTGTTATACCTCCGGCACAACGGGAAACCCAAAGGGCACGCTGTTTTCCCACCGTTCAACGGTCTTGCATGCATTAAGTCTGTGTGTGACGATCCCCAAGGTCTTGCGCGAAGGCGTTCGTATTCTGCCTGTCGTTCCCCTGTTTCACGTTAATGCCTGGGGGCTTCCCTATGCTGCGCCCCTGGCGGGCGCCAGCCTTATCTTTCCAGGTGGGGCGCTCGATGGCAAAAGCCTTTTCGACCTGATGGATGGTGAAAAGGTTGTGTCGGCTTGGGGTGTACCGACCGTTTGGCTCGGGCTCTTGAACGAGATCAACCAGCGCGGCCACTTACCGGACGGGTTCTCGGACATTGTGGTGGGCGGGTCCGCCGCCTCCCGATCCCTGATCGATGCCTTTGAACAAAAGAATGTCAACGTCTGCCATGCCTGGGGAATGACGGAGATGAGCCCGCTCGGCACCCAGTGCAATCTGCCACCTTCCATGGACGGGATGCCGGTTGACCAGCGTGTCGACCGGAAGCAGTCTCAGGGAAGGCGCGTTTTTGGGGTCGATCTCAAAATCGTTGACGACAACGGCAATCGTCTGCCGCATGACGGCTCAACTCCTGGCCATCTCTATGTAAGGGGCAATACGATCACCTCCGGATATTTTGAGAACGAGGCAGCATCCAAGCCTGTTTTTGATTCAGAAGGCTGGTTTTGCACCGGTGACATTGCATCCATTGATCCCGATGGTTTCTTGCATATCACCGACCGTTCCAAGGATTTGATCAAGTCGGGCGGAGAATGGATCAGCTCGCTCGATCTTGAAAACATCGTCATGTCGCATCCGGGCATTGCCAACTGTGCCGTCATTGCTGTGCCGGACCCTAAATGGGACGAGCGACCGCTGCTGATTGTGCAGGCCCGTGAAGGCGCGCAACCTCAAAAGCAGGATATCTTGGACCGGCTGGCGGAGCGCGTCGCCAAATGGCAACTGCCGGACGATGTCGTATTTGTGGATACGCTTCCGCTCACGGCGACAGGCAAGGTCTCAAAGCTCACCTTGAGAAAACACTATTCTGAGGGGACATCATGAGGCCTGACAGCGTGTTTGGCCTAGAAGGACAGATTGCCCTTGTAACCGGAGGAGCAACAGGCATCGGTAGAATGGCCGCTGAAGGCTTGATGGCCGCCGGCGCGAAGGTGTTTATCGTCAGCCGCAGGGAAGAAGCGTGTACTTCTGCAGCCGATGCCTTGAATTTGCTGGGCTATTCGGGGGAGGCAATCGGCTTTGGCGGGGATGTTTCGAGCGAAGAGGGTATAGACGCGCTGGTGCGATTGCTCGGCGATCGAACGGACAGGTTGAATATCCTGATGAACAATGCGGGCACCAGTTGGGGCACGCCGCTTGGTTCGTTTCCGTATCACGCCTGGGATAGGGTGATGCGCGTCAATGTCACCGGTCTTTTTCATCTGACGCAGTCGTTGCTTCCGCTGCTGGAAGCCTCGGCAAGTGACGACAACCCTGCGCGCGTCATCAACGTGGGTTCCGTGATGGGCGAAACGGCACATGGTGACCGGGCATACAGCTACGCGGCTTCCAAGGCGGCTGTGCATCACTTGACGCGTATCCTGGCCAAGGAACTTGCGGAAAAGCGCATCACGGTGAATGCGCTGGCACCTGGTCCATTCATCAGCAACATGACAGCATTCGCCACTGCGGACGAGGAAGTCCGCAAGCGGGTCGGGGCGCAGGTCCCGCTTGGCCGTGTCGGCCGGCCGCAGGATATTGCCGCAGCATTGCAATATCTGTGCGGACCCGGTGGCTCATACGTGACCGGGGCAATTTTGCCGATCAGTGGCGGTATCAATGTCGAAACGGGTCCGGATCTTTTCCAGGAGGCGTATGAGTGACTGTATTGCTGTCGGCTCAGGCGCTCACAGTTGGGGAACTGGAACAGAAGGTTGGTCAGGAAGTTGGCGTGTCCAGCTGGCAGCAGATCGATCAAGCGATGATTGATGCCTTCGCAAATGTCACCAACGATCACCAGTTCATCCATGTCGATCCGGAAAGAGCGGAGAAAACGACGTTTGGCGGGACGATTGCGCACGGCTTTCTCACACTATCGTTGCTCTCCGCAATGGCTCAGGAGGCGCAGCCGACAATCATCGGTTCGCAGATCGGCATCAACTACGGGTTTGACAAGGTCCGCTTCCTGACGCCGGTTCGGTGTGGCGACAACGTGCGCGGGCGGTTTGTGCTTGCCGGTTTGACACGGCCAAAGACGGCTGAAATCGATGTTGTTTGGGATGCAACGGTGGAGATTGCCGACGCACGGCGTCCGGCATTGGTGGCAAGCTGGCTCAACCGGTTTTTTCTGGCAAAGGATGCCGAGGATATAGAATGCTGAGTGACCGGCGATTACCGCCAGCCTTGCAAAATTTGCGTCTGCCCGCTGTGGCAGCCCCTCTCTTCATTGTGTCCTGCCCCGATTTGGTTATCGCACAATGCATATCGGGCATTGTCGGCAGCTTTCCGGCCTTGAATGCGCGGGATGAGCCGGGAGGCCCGGTGATGCTCGAAGTCTGGCTTCAGCAGATTACCGAAGCACTGGACCGCCACAATCAGGCACACCCGGACTGTCCGGCAGCGCCATTTGCAGTCAATCAGATTGTTCATCGGTCCAATGAGCGTCTGGAAAGGGATGTTGAAATCTGCGCGCGTTGGAAGGTGCCGATCTGGATCACTTCCATGGGTGCTCGTGTTGAGGTCAACGATGCTGCGCACTCCTGTGGAGGCATTGCCTTGCACGATGTCATCAACAATACCTATGCCCGCAAGGCGGTCGACAAGGGGGCTGACGGTCTGATTGCGGTCTGTTCGGGTGCCGGTGGCCATGGAGGGCCGCAGTCGCCATTTGCTCTTGTGCGGGAAATTCGAGAATGGTTCGACGGACCGTTGCTTCTGGGTGGCGCTGTCTCGACCGGCGAAGCGCTTTTGGCAGTAAAAGTTCTAGGTGCTGATCTCGGCTATGTAGGATCGCCCTTTGTTGCAACAGATGAAGCCAACGCCGAACAGGCCTATAAGGACATGATGGTGACCGGTGGTGCGGAGGACGTCATGACGTCAAAGCTCTTCACCGGACATCCAGCCAATTATTTGAAAGATTCCATTCGGAAGGTGGGTCTCGATCCAGACGCGCTTCCCGGAACCTGGGAAGTCAGCGTGATGCCCGATGACAGCAAGCTGCCCAAGGCCTGGCGGGAGATCTGGGGTGCGGGACAGGGCATCGGTGCGATAAAGTCCGTCGGTCCTGCGTCCGAAGTGGTCGACAGGCTGGAAATGGAATTCCGCACCGCCCTAACCCGGCTGCGCTCTGAGTTGATTTGAGGGAGAGAGATATTGGCCAACATGGATCTGGGTATCTCCGACCGGGTACGCCCGCTGATCGAAAACGTCCGGCAAATGGTCGAAACCGAAATTGCGCCACTCGATCAGGAATATCACGAAGAGGTCGGTCGCCATCCGAGCGGCAACCGTTTTCGGATGACAGAGCGGCAGCTGGAAATCCTCGATCATCTGAAAGCTTTGGCAAAACAACGCGGACTATGGAATTTCTGGCTCACCGACAGTGACCGGGGCTTCGGGCTAACGACGGTGGAATATGCCTATCTGGCAGAAGAGATGGGAAAAGCCGGAATCGCGGCTGAAGTGTTCAATTGCAACGCGCCCGATACCGGCAACATGGAGGTTCTGGAACGCTATGGTTCCGACGCTCACAAGCAGCGTTGGCTGAAGCCGTTGCTGGAAGGGGAGATACGGTCTGCCTATCTGATGACAGAACCGAACGTCGCCTCCTCCGATGCCGTCAACGTGGCGCTTGAGGCGGTTCAGGACGGTGATGCGTGGGTGCTCAATGGCGAAAAGTGGTGGGCGACGGGCGCTGGCGACCCGCGCTGCAGCCTTTATATCGTCATGGCCAAAACCGATCCGGATGCACAAAAGCATTCCCGTCATTCCATGTTTCTTGTGCCTGCTGACGCAACGGGTATTGAAATCTTGCGCCCGATGCGGGTTTTTGGAGCAGACGACGCACCTCATGGCCATATGCATATTCGTTTCACAGATGTGCGCGTGCCTGAAACCGATCTGGTACTGGGTCAGGGACGCGGCTTTGAAGTGGCTCAGGGGCGTCTCGGCCCGGGTCGAATTCATCATTGTATGCGGGCAATTGGCCAGGCTGAAAAGGCTCTGGAGCTTTTGTGCAAACGTGCCCTGGACCGCGAGGCCTTTGGCAAGAAACTGGTCGATCTGGGCGCGAATTACGACATCATCGCGAATGCGCGCATGGAAATCGAAATGGCCAGGCTATTGTGCCTGAAAGCGGCCTGGAAGATGGATACAGTAGGCACACGTGCGGCCCAACCCTGGATCAGCCAGATCAAGGTTGTCGCGCCCTTGATGGCGCTCAAGGTTGTCGATGAAGCCATGCAGATGCATGGCGCTGCCGGCATAAGCCAGGATTTTCCGCTTGCCGGCATGTGGACCAATCTGCGGACATTGCGATTTGCTGATGGTCCGGATGCTGTTCATCGCCGTCAGGTCGCCAGGGCGGAGTTGAAGAAACACACCAACAGCAAGGTTTGACCGGTGTCAGGCAAGGGAAGCGACCTGGATATCGACGCAGCGGCCCTCTGGCTGGAGCAGCATTTGACTGGATTTGCTGGCCCGGTCCAGGCAGAAAAGTTCAATCGAGGGCAATCCAATCCGACGTTTCACCTCAAGGCATCCTCTGGGCACTATGTATTGCGCCGAAAACCTCCAGGTGAGCTGCTCAAGTCAGCGCATGCTGTTGATCGAGAATTCAGGGTTCAAAGAGCGCTTGCCGGATCGGATGTGCCGGTCGCAAACATGCATGTTCTGTGCGAGGACATCGACATTATCGGCTCTTCCTTTTATGTGATGGAATGTGTCAGGGGCCGAAATTTCGATGATCCGCGTTTGCCGGAGCTGGATCGCGAAGCGCGGGCGGGCATCTATGCGGAGATGAACCGGGTTCTTGCCGCCATTCATTCAATTGATTTGGCTGCGCGTGGCCTTTCGGACTTCGGCCCCGCGGGTAACTATTACCGACGGCAGATTGATCGGTGGAGCAAGCAGTATCGTTCCAGCGAGACCGGAACCATTGCTGCGATGGACGAGCTGATAAGCTGGTTGGACAACAATGTCCCGGATGACGACGGCAACCGGACCCTGGTCCATGGAGATTATCGCATTGATAATCTGTTGTTCGACGAAAACGGTGTCGCCTGTGTTGCAGTTCTTGATTGGGAGCTGTCGACAATCGGACATCCGTTTGCCGATCTTGCGGCGTTGATCATGCAATGGCAGCGCCCGCCCGGCGCGGAAGGGCGCGGTCTGGCTGGTGTTGACAGATCAGCGTTGGGCCTGCCGGAGGACCAGGTTTTTATCGACAGCTATTGTGAACGTATGGGCCTGCCTGGCATTCCCGGGTTTGGTTTCTACCTTGCCTTCTGCTTTTTCCGGATGGGAGCCATCCTGCAAGGTGTCAAGAAACGGGCGTTGGACGGAAATGCCTCCAATCCGGAACTTGGCCTGAAACTCGGGGCCAGTGTCCCGGACTACGCGTCCGGCGGTCTTGCGGCAACTCAGACCGTCTAAGGGTGCCTGGCCTCCTCAGGCGTTGCCGTTCATCTCTGCGAAAGTTCCGCCGTCTTTTGCGAGTTTGCGGAGAAGACCCGGAACCTGCCAGTAGTAGCCATCCTCGGAGGCATAGGCTTCGATCCTTCTGACGATTTCTTCAGCGCCTATCTGGTCTGCCGTGTGCATTGGACCGCCGCGGAAGCGGGGAAAGCCGTATCCGAACAGAAACACGGCATCAATGTCGATAGGACGCAGGGCAATGCCTTCTTCCAAGACCCTGGTTGCCTCCAGGATCATCGCGGTCATGAAACGGTCAGTGATTTCCTCAGCCGCAAAGGGGCGTGGCCTCACGCCGGCTTTGCTGCGTTCCTGGTCAACAATTGAGAGCGCGTCCGGGTTGGGACGTGGACCTTCGGGCCCATAGAGATAGAAGCCTTTTCCGGTTTTGCGCCCAAACCAGCCCTTTTCACAAAGGCTGTCGGCAATTGGAATGTATCTTTCCTCGGACGGACGTGTTGCCGCGCGGCGTTTGTTGGCAGCCCAGCTAATGTCAAGACCTGCGAGGTCGGCAACCTGGTAGGGCCCCATGGCAAAACCGAAACCGGTCATGGCCTTGTCGATCTCTTCCGGTGCTGCGCCATCCATCATCATGTAGTCGGCGGCTTTCTTGTAAAACGTCATGATGCGGTTGCCGATGAAGCCGTCACAAACGCCCGACCGAACGGCAATTTTCCTGAGTTTCTTGGCAAGGGAGAAACCCGTCGCTGCCGTCTCGGCACTTGTCTTGTCGGCGACGACGATTTCCATCAGGCGCATGATATGGGCAGGTGAAAAGAAATGCAGTCCGAGGACGTGTTCAGGTCTCCGGGTTGCCGCAGCGATCTGATTGATATCGAGATAGGAGGTGTTGGACGCCAGAACAGCCCCAGGTTTTGCAACGTCATCGAGCCTTCCGAAGATATCCTGTTTGACAGTCATGTCCTCAAACGCGGCCTCGATGATCATGTCGGCGTTGCAGAGGGCTGTGTAATCGGTGTCGGTATGCAGTTTCTCCGCAAGAATCTTGTCTCGCGCCTCGGCTGAAAGCTTGCCGCGTTTGACCGCGCCTTCAAGATTGCCGGCAATTGTTGCCCTGGCACGCTCGAGCCCGGCACCATCGCGTTCGGTCAGTGTGACCGGAAATCCTGCAAGCAACGCTGCGGTCGCAATGCCGGAGCCCATTGTGCCGCCGCCAATCACACCAATTTCATTGATATCAGTTGGTGTCGCGTTGGCTTCGGGTACCTTTGCAACAGCGCGTTCTGCGAAAAAGGCATGAATAAGCCCAGCCCGTTGGGGACTGTCCATGCATTGATTGTAAAGCCGTCGTTCTTCCTTCAGCCCCTGTTCAATCGGCAGCATACAAGCAGCAATGGCGTCGATGCATTTGTGCGGTGAAAACAAGTGGGGCTGCCGTTTGCGAAGGGAGCTGCGCATATCATCAAGAGCCTTGTCGTCCGCTTCGACGGCCAGCGTCCCTGTTTTCCTGGTTTGGAGAATATTTCTGACAATCTCTTCAGCAGCTTGCAAAGCGACCTCGTGCGGGTCTCCGTCCTGAATTCTGTCGATGAGCCCGATTTGGAGAGCTTCATTGGCTGAAATGGGTTTGCCGCTGGTCACAAGGTTCAAGGCCGCGCCGATACCGGCCAGGCGAGGTGCCCGTTGGGTGCCCCCTGCGCCTGGCAGGATGCCGAGATTGACCTCCGGAAAGCCGACCCTTGTCCCTTTCAGCGCAATGCGCGCATGACAGGAAAGTGCAACTTCCAACCCGCCGCCCAAAGTGGTTCCATGAAGAACACAGACTATCGGCACCGGGCTGTTTTCCAAGATATTGCAGACGTCAGGCAGCCAGGGGTCTTGTGGCGGTTTGCCGAATTCCCTGATGTCCGCACCTGCAATGAAAGTCCGGCCATGGCCGTAAAGTGCGATGGCCTTTACGTCCGGTTCGTTTTGAAGCGTAGCAAGCGCTTCACAAAGACCGGATCTCACGGCGTGCGAAGCCGCGTTGACCGGTGGATTGTGGATGGCAATCAGAGCGGTCTGTCCATGCCGCTCGATTGAAACAACGTCATTCACACCGGTCTGCGAACCTGACTGCATAAATACCTCCCGTCGCCGCTCACCCGAACGGCTTTGGGCGGGATTGTCAGTCCCGCGAGACACTTGTCAAGTTGACCAAAGGGAACCGCTTAAGTTGCTGCAGGCTTTGGCGAAGCTTTGGGCGAGAAGGCGCATCGGTCCGGTTTCAGATCCAGCAACGGTGTGCCGTTCAGGCAATCAAGGCCCCGCACAACCAAGGTTGCTCCGTCAACCGAAACGAGTTTCGCCAGGACCGTACCTATCGGATTGGGTCTTACTGGAGATCTCAGGGCAAACGTGCCGAATACACTGTCACTATGGCCCGGGTTCTGTACCACGAGGTCACGCCGCGCCTTGTCGAGCCAATAAAGGATTTCGATCCGGTCGTAATCTTCGATGCCTTTCAGAGCCGGAACCCAGGGTTCGAAGACTTCAATCCGGCACTTCGGGCCGTCGATGTCTCCTTGCCTTGGACAGTCCTTGCGATCACTCCAGGGCGTATGAATTTTGCCGATGAAGCGAAGGCGGGCATCATCGGGGGCGGTCGTAGGAACCATGATTTCGTGGGGACGGACGTCGCTCATTTCATATTGCCTGTTTTGTTATGCCGACAGCCAGCGCACGGTACCCGTCTCTTCAAGGGCATATCCGCCGAGCGCTTCGGCCTTGTCCTGAAAGTCCTGCGAACGCGCAAATTCGAAAAGCTTCTGAACAGGCATGGTGAAAAAAGAGCGCCTGTCGATGAGAAGATCAAACCGTTCGTCGATCAGTGGGATGAAAGCAAGCTTGAATTGCCGGGCCATGGACTGGAGCCCAAGGGCGGCATCTGCCT
The DNA here is from genome assembly GCF_947499295.1 of uncultured Roseibium sp. Classification (GTDB taxonomy): domain Bacteria; phylum Pseudomonadota; class Alphaproteobacteria; order Rhizobiales; family Stappiaceae; genus Roseibium. The sequence goes on along the minus strand of NZ_CANMNP010000011.1, from coordinate 118,519 downwards.
CTCCGGCAGCCACCATGGCCGCAGCCTCGTTTTCCGTGTGAGCGTAATCCTTGCTGCAGGCAAGGTCGTTTTCGCTCAGTCCTTCATCGTCAAGAAGTCTGGAGAACAGCAATGCAGCGCCTGCACCTGGTTGCCGCATGGCAAACCGCTTGCCCCTTAAGCTGGCGATGGACGGAACACTGGCTGCATCGTCTGGTGAAACAAGCAGACCGCGTTTGCGGACAGCCCAGGCGATCAAAACGGCGTCGGAAACGCCAAGATCCTTTACCGAGCTTATGTTCCAGCCACTCTCTTCAGGCAGATGAATGCCTGCAAGCGCAGCCGTGCCTGCTTCGAATTTTGTCAGGCCATCCCGGCTTCCGTTGCAAAGCGTCGCCAGACCGCATCCGCAAGCTCTGATTGCCCAATCCAAAAGAGGGTCGTGAGACCCTGCCAGAACATCGGGCCGTACAGCAGGTTTGATTTCGCCGGACCCTTCGATCCAGGCATGAAGCTCGGCAGATGGAAACAGAAGTTTCCCGGTGATCCGCCTGTGTGGGATTTCATCTGCAGCTGCAAGATCGTAGACCTTGCGCTCTTTGACCCGCAACAAGTCGGCCACTTCCTTGGTGGTCAAGAATTGGGGGGCGTGAGGGTCGTTTTCCGGCAACATCTGTCCTGCTTTTTGTCGGAACACTAACTGTCAATCAGCGCATCGCACAAGCTTGACAGCGAAGACAGCCGGTGCAGCGAGGTTGTGCAGCTCATACCATGCGCGGCGTCGAGCTGGGGTTTTAATGGTAAGAATGGGTCTTTGCCGAGAAATTTTTCCTGATTTGGACAAAAAACGGAGAAATGTGTTTTTCTCAAGCGGTTATCGCGAGAGGAATTGTCACTTCAAATCGGTCTTGGTAATGATTTCTTCATGAAGGCAAAAAAGGCCTCGCTAAAAAAGCGGCAATAGCCTCCGGGGGTAACAAGAACAATATGGAATACTTTCTTCAGCAGCTGATCAATGGCGTGACGCTGGGTTCGATCTATGGCCTGATCGCTATCGGCTACACGATGGTGTACGGCATCATCGGAATGATCAACTTTGCTCATGGTGATATTTTCATGGTCGGCGCGTTTATCGCGCTGATTTTTATTGTAACCCTCGGCATTACGGCATCCCTGCCTGTGGCGCTTTTGATCCTGGCGCTGATCGGCGTCCTGATCGTTTCCATGGCGCTGACAGCAGCCTGGGGTTGGACGGTTGAGCGCATTGCCTATCGGCCTCTGCGCGGCTCTTTTCGCCTGGCGCCGCTAATCACCGCGATCGGTGCGTCCATTGCCCTGCAAAACTTCGTCCAGATCTCTCAAGGAGCGCGCAACAAGCCGTTGCAACCGTTGATTTCCGGCGGTTTCACACTGACTGATGGTGGTGCCGACGGATCAGGTTTTATTGTTCAGCTGTCTTATACCCAGATCCTGATCATTGTTGTCACCGTGGCTCTGATGATCGGTTTCACGCTGCTCATCAACAAAACGTCTCTCGGACGCGCGCAACGGGCTTGCGAACAGGACCGAAAAATGGCGTCGTTGCTCGGTATCAATGTCGACCGTACGATTTCGCTGACCTTCGTCATGGGTGCCGGCCTCGCCTCAGTCGCTGGCTTGATGTTCCTGCTCTACTACGGCGTGATCGACTTTTACATCGGCTTTCTTGCGGGTGTTAAAGCCTTCACCGCAGCGGTGCTCGGCGGGATCGGATCGCTCCCGGGGGCAATGCTGGGCGGTCTGTTGATTGGCCTGATCGAGACGTTCTGGTCCGGATATTTCTCGGTCGAATACAAGGACGTTGCCGCTTTCTCCATCCTTGCAATCGTTCTGATCTTCATGCCCGAAGGTCTGCTCGGCAAGCCGGAAGTGGAGAAGGTCTGATCCATGTCAGTGAAATCCGATAACTTCTTCATGGATTCGGTGAAGGATGCAGCGGCGGGCGGCTTGATAGCGCTCGCGCTCTTTGCAGTCCTCATCGGCATGAAGGCTGAAGTCGCCAGCGGCCTTGGGGGGCAGCTCGGAATCGTCTACCGCTGGGGAGCTGTTGCTGTTGCGGTGGCCATCGTTTTCGGTGGCCGTCTGCTTCTGAACCTCTTTGTCTGGAAGGCTGATACGCCCGTTACTCAGACCGCCGGCAGCCTGCTGCCGAACTTGCAGTCGTTTGCACCGCTCGGTAAATATGCCATGCCGATCTTCCTGGTGCTGGCCGTGGTGCTGCCTTTCCTGCTGATGTCCGCCTATGGCGCGCGCGGCTCAAGGCAATATCTCGACCTCGCAATTCTGGTGACGACTTATGTCATGCTCGGTTGGGGATTGAACATTGTCGTCGGGTTGGCCGGGTTGCTCGACCTTGGTTACGTCGCTTTCTACGCAGTCGGGGCCTATTCCTATGCGTTGCTGGCGGAGTACTTCGGCTTCTCCTTCTGGATCTGCCTTCCGCTTGCCGGCATTCTGGCAGCATTCTGGGGCATCATTCTCGGGTTTCCGGTGTTGCGACTGCGCGGTGATTATCTTGCCATCGTGACCCTGGCATTCGGTGAAATCATTCGCGTCGTACTGCTCAACTGGTATGAATTTACCGGTGGCCCCGACGGCATCTCCGGTATTCCGCGTCCGAGCTTCTTCGGCATCGAATTCACGAGAGGGGAAGGTGGGTTCGCCGATACGTTCGGACTGGAATTCAGCTCGATCCACCGCATCATCTTCCTTTATTATCTCATCCTGCTCATGGCGCTGATCACGAATTTCGTGACGATGCGGCTTCGCAAACTGCCGGTCGGACGTGCCTGGGAGGCTTTGCGTGAAGATGAAATTGCCTGTCGCTCGCTCGGCATCAACACCACCAACACCAAGCTGACTGCATTTGCGCTCGGTGCAATGTTCGGTGGTTTTGCCGGATCTTTCTTTGCGACACGCCAGGGCTTCATTTCCCCGGAGAGTTTCACCTTCATCGAATCTGCGGTGATCCTTGCAATCGTCGTGCTTGGCGGCCTTGGCAGCCAGATCGGCGTTGTCATCGCGGCGATCGTGATGATCGGTGGATTTGAGTTCTTCCGCGGTCTGGAAGAATACCGCATGCTCGTCTTTGGTCTCCTGATGGTCATCATCATGGTCTGGAAACCACGCGGTCTGATCTCAACCCGTAATCCTTCAATCACGTTGAGTGGCAAGAAGGGCAAGGGGATCAGTTCTGATCTGGTGCAGGAGGGTCACGGATGAGCTCCTGGGACAACAACCCCGTCCTGACAATCGAGCACCTGACCATGCGTTTCGGTGGACTGGTTGCAGTTGACAATTTGTCTTTCAACGTCGGCCGCGGGGATATCACGGCTTTGATCGGACCGAACGGTGCCGGCAAGACGACCGTCTTCAACTGCGTGACGGGCTTTTACAAGCCAACTGAAGGCCGGGTGGTGATGAACCGCTCCAACGGTGAGCATTATCTCCTGGAGCGCATGCCCGATTTTCAGATCTCTGCGCGTGCTAAGGTTGCCCGGACGTTTCAGAACATTCGGCTTTTCGGCGGAATGACACTGCTGGAAAACCTGATGGTGGCGCAGCACAATCCACTCATGCTGGCTTCGGGCTATTCGGTGGCGGGCATTTTCGGTCTGTCCTCCTTCCGGAGTGCCGAACGCGAAGCCGTTGAAAAGGCTCGCTACTGGCTGGAAAAAACTGCACTGATTGATCGCGCCGACGCGCCTGCGGCTGATCTGCCATATGGAGATCAACGCCGTCTTGAGATCGCCAGAGCCATGTGTTCCGGTCCAGAACTTCTTTGCCTTGACGAACCGGCTGCAGGTCTTAACCCCAAGGAAAGTGCCGAACTGAACGCCCTGCTTCAGTATATCCGCAAGGAACACGACACCTCGATCCTTCTTATCGAGCACGACATGAGCGTCGTCATGGAAATCTCCGATCACGTCGTGGTGCTGGACTATGGCGAAAAAATCTCCGACGGCACCGCACCCGAAGTGAAGGATGACCCCAAGGTGATTGCCGCTTACCTCGGCGTTCCGGATGAAGAAGTAGATGCAGTGGAAGAGGAGGTCGGCCTATGACAGCCCCGAACCATATGCTTGAAGTCCGGAATGTTGAAACCCACTACGGTAAGATTATCGCGCTGCGCGGCGTCGACCTGACGGTAGACAAAGGCGAGATCGTTTCCCTGATCGGTGCCAACGGGGCAGGCAAGTCCACCCTGATGATGACCATATGCGGAACGCCTCATGCTTCGTCTGGCGAAGTCCTCTATGACGGCGAAAACATCACACACATGCCGACGCATGAAATTATGCGAAAGTCCATTGCGCAGTCGCCTGAAGGCCGCAGGATCTTCCCGCGCATGAGCGTTATGGAAAATCTTGTCATGGGTGCGGAAATGGCCGGAAACGAGGACGTGGAAGGCAGCCTTGATCGTGCATTCGACCTGTTCCCGCGCCTGAAGGAAAGGCGAAACCAGCGTGGCGGCACATTGTCCGGTGGGGAGCAGCAAATGCTTGCCATTGCCCGGGCGCTCATGTCCAAGCCGCGCTTGCTTCTGCTCGATGAGCCCTCCCTCGGTCTGGCGCCGATCATCGTGAAGCAGATTTTCGATGCGATCAGGGACCTTAACCAGACTGACGGTCTGACGGTGTTCCTTGTGGAGCAGAATGCCTATCACGCCCTGAAACTGGCACATCGTGGATATGTGATGGTGAACGGCAAGATCACCATGTCCGGAACTGGTAAGGAGCTGCTGACGCGTGAAGACGTGCAGGCGGCCTACCTTGAGGGCGGACGGCACTAGGAGACGCGACATGGGTATTCTTTATGAAACGAACTTTGGCGTCTTTTTGATCCTGCTGTGCGGGCTCGGAGGCGGCGCGGCCTGGATGACGGGGCGCGCCTGCGCCAGCACCTGGCGTCCGATTTGGGTGTTGCTGTGGTTCTTGTTCTTGTTGACAGTGGCAATCAGGTTCCTGACCTTCGCGCTTTTCGAAGGCTCTCTGTTGTCAGTGCATTACTTGATTGTGGATTATCTGGTTGTGCTTGCCTTCGGTCTCGCGGGCTGGCGTTTCACGCGGACTAACCAGATGACAACACAGTATGTTTGGCTTTACCAAAAAACAGGTCCGTTCACTTGGCGGTTGCGTGAAGGACAATCTGACCGTTACGCTGAGGGCTGAAAAATTCCAGGGGCGCATATTGTGTGCCCATGGGGAACCGGCCGGGTTCTGGACGAAATAAGAAAAGAATCGTTCTAGCCGCGGCCAAAGTTGAAGCAGGCGTTTTGGGAAGCGCAGGCTTTGTGTCCAAAATGGTCCAGAAAACTGGAACCAGGGGAGTTGACAATGAAAAAATATCTATTGGCGAGTGTTGCTGCAGTTGCTGGTGTGGCCATGTCCACTGCCGCACTTGCAGACATCGTGATTGCAACAGCCGGACCGATGACTGGTCAGTACGCGTCTTTCGGAGCGCAGATGAAAGCTGGTGCCGAACAGGCAGTTGCTGACATCAATGCTGCCGGGGGCGTCAACGGCGAAAAGCTTGTTCTGGAAGTGGGTGACGATGCCTGCGATCCCAAACAGGCTGTTGCGGTTGCAAACCAGATGGTTGGCAAGGGCGTTGTGTTCATGGCCGGTCACTTCTGTTCCGGTTCGTCCATCCCGGCTTCCGCTGTTTATGCTGAAGAGGGTATCGTTCAGATTTCTCCGGCATCCACCAACCCGAAATTCACCGATGAGCGTCCTGGTCCGGGTGTCTTTCGCGTGTGCGGTCGTGACGACCAGCAGGGTCAGGTTGCCGGTACTTATCTGGCTGAGGAATTCGGCGACAAGAACATTGCCGTTGTTCACGACAAAACTGCCTACGGCAAGGGCCTGGCCGACGCCACCAAAGGCGTTATGAACAGCCTTGGTAAAGAGGAAACTCTTTACGAAGCCTACACCGCCGGTGAAAAGGACTACACCGCGCTGGTCTCCAAGCTGAAGCAGGATAAAATCGACGTTCTTTATGTCGGCGGCTACCATACGGAAGCAGGTCTGATGAAGCGCCAGATGGTTGACCAGGGTATGGACACCATCCTCGTTTCCGGTGATGCGCTCGTCACCGACGAGTATTGGTCAATCACCGGCCCGGCCGGCGAAGGCACATTGATGACCTTCTCTCCGGACCCGCGCAAGAACCCGATTGCGGCGCCCGTCGTGAAAGCGCTTGAAGATGCCGGTAAAACCGCAGAAGGCTACTCTCTGTACACATATGCGGCGATCCAGGCATGGGCGGCAGCTGCAACGACTGCAAAGTCCACGGACTATGATGCTGTCGTTGGCGCTCTGAACGCTGGTGATTTCGCAACCGTTCTCGGCGACTTGTCCTTCGACGACAAGGGCGATGTCTCTCTGCCTGGCTATGTCTGGTACGAGTGGAAAGACGGTCAGTACGACTACAAGTAAGTTGCCAACACACTGATCGGAACGACCCGATTGAGCCCGTCCGGATAATTCCGGGCGGGTTTTCTTGTTTTCGGATTTGATGATGACGCGCGAAGTAGCAACTTGGAACCTTAGGAAAAAACCAAAAAGGCTTTACCTCGTGTTTTCATGGAATGTTGCATGCGATTGCTGTTGCTATATCGCCGACAATGAGCGAAACCCTATTATTAAATAAGTGAATTACTGATGACACACGTGTCACCAGAGCATTTTTACGTGCAAAGTGTAAAACAGCGAACACTCCGCATAAGGGTGCAAGGGACTATGCCAACGGGGGAATAGAAATGCAGGCGACTTCTGAAGGCATGTCATTGAATTCCGACGTGCCGCAGATGCTCCATATGGACTTGGATATCAAGGATTTTTGCTCTGATTGGGCGCATTGCGATCTGATGTCGGGTTATCTGGCCCGAATGGTCAGCCACAATCGGCTGGATTCGCTGCTTTTTTCAAATCTCTATTCATCCGCCTTGAACGAACTCCTGGAAACTGTATTCCGCGTTCATGGAGAAGACGGCAAGCTTGAATGCGCGGTGCGCCGTCAAGGCAACCACGACCGGATAGAGCTGACCTTTCCTGCAGATCAACCAACATTCGAGACTTACCGGCAAGCTATTGAAAAGGTGCAGGCCTCGGATGCGGAAGCACTTTATCTGGAAGCATTGTTCACGGAAGACGAACCGGATGCAGGCCTTGGACTGCTGGAACTGGGTGTCGACTACGGTGCGCGTTTGACAATCGACAGGCTTGAAAATGGCCGTATGTGTCTTGTCGCTGAATTGGCGCTTGAGGACGAAACAGAATGATCGCTGACAGTATTTCGCAAGGATTTCAGTGGAATTTCAACGAAAACGACCAGGAATTTTCATTGCACGGCAGCTTGAGGCCGCAGCGCAGCGAAGAAATGAACAGCTGCATTTCCGCGCTTGAAAACTCCGTTTCCGGCGTCAGCGGGCGCTTCTATGTCAATGTGCGCCGGCTGGTGCGCATGAACAATGTCGCTTTTCATGCCTTCGCGGGCAAGATCCTGGACCTGGTGCGCGGGCGCAGCGATCTGAAAGTGCACGTGACAACCTCGAGCGTGGTTGGCTGGGCGACCCGCAAATTCGCGGTGCTCGAGACCATGTCCGAAAACATCACCGTCGGTGAATACGACAACGAGTTTTATCCGGGTCAGACGTTCCTGGAAGAGGGCGGCTTTATCCCGATTTTGCGCACGCAGACCAAACTGACATGGCGTCATGAACGGGCCATCTTGCAGCGCCATGGCCTGGAACCCGGATTGCAGGTAGCAGACATCTGCTGCGGTATCGGGGACTTCGCGGTTCTCTTGCAAAAGGAATTTCAGCCCGATCGGCTGGTCGCTCTGGATCACAGTCGGTCCAGTCTCGACTATGCGCGCAAGGTCGCGACGGATTTCGGCATTCGCGGTATCGACTATGTGTTTGGTGATGCTTCTGAAATGCTGCTGGAAAGCGACCAGTTCGACTTCGTCACCTGCCGCCATTCCCTTCAGGTGTTCGACCGGCCCGAACTGATCCTTCAGGAGCTGCTGCGCATCTGCAAGCCGGGCGGACGCATTTACATCACCAACGAGAAAAACTCCCACTGTCTTGGTGAACCGAGATCGGAATCGATCCAGCGCACCTACAATGAAGTCGCGCGGCTTTGGGCCCACTTCAACATGGATATCGAGCTTGGCCCCAAGAGCCGGCGGTATCTGATCGATGCAGGCCTTGAAGATATTCAGATGGAATCGTTCATGGTGACCAACCTGGACGGTGATCCTCAGGATTTCGCCGATATTATCCAGTCCTGGGAAGATGTCTATGCCGGCAAGATGGCTGTCGAGCGTGGCGACAGTGAAGAGCAAATCCGCGAATTCAGGCAGGGTTTCCAGGATCATATCTTCGCGGCCAAGCATCCACGAGGATATGCAGGCTGGCCGATCTGGGTCGCTTCGGGACGGAAACCAAAATGAGTGTCACACATGTAGGGACTGAGGCTCCGGATCCGCAGGACGGGCAATCAGTTGGCCGGTTTTCGAGGCACAGTTTTCGGGCCAAATTCATTGCGGTCGTCGGTGCGGCGGTTCTGTTCGATCTCATGTTGGCGGGCGGCGTTGCCATCTGGAATGTGCAACGTTTGTCCAATGATGCGACCGAGAAGGTCGCGACCGGCCTCACCAGCGCCACGGAAGAGTATCTGCGGACCTATATCGACACGACAGCGCTCAGAACCGATCTGCTACTCGATCAGGTTTTTTCCGAGGTTGAAGCGCTTGGCGGCGCCATGCAGACGCTGATTGACAATCCTCAGACCGGCACCAATGTCGGCAGGACTGTCGAAGCAGACCCTAAGCTTGGCGACAAGCTGGTTTACAATCCGCAGGCTGGCTGGTCACAGAATTCTCCGGGGGAATCTGTTGTCAGCGTCTGGGGGTATCTGCTGGATGACGAGGGCAATCCGCTGCCCGAGGTCGAGGCACAGATATCAGACAGCTCCGCTTTTAATCTGATTGCACCAGGTATCCTGAAGACCGGTTCGCCAAAGCTGCAGATGTATTATGTCGGCCCGAAAGACAAGCCGATCATGCGCACAACGCCGTATACCGACCAGGCGCAGACATTCGACAAGCTTTATCCCGGCCACAATGAAGACAACTTCTGGGATTTTTTCTTTCCAGGCGTCTATGAGGGCTGGCAAAGCTGGATCAAGGACCCGGGCAATCGGCCGGTTGACCGCGATATCGTGGGTACGGACCCCTATATTGATGCGATCACCGGTGCGCGCATCGTGAGCTTCTTTTATCCGTTGTGGACCGCAGACCGTTCAGATGTCGCCGGCATGGCAGCCGTGGACATCACGCTCGATCAGCTTTCCAATCTGGTGGAAAATGTAAAGATCGCTGAAACCGGCTTTGGTTTTCTCACATCGTCGGCCGGGAATGTCATCGCTGTGAGCGAAGCCGGAGCGGAAACGCTTGGTCTCGTCTCCGTCGGTGGTGAAGGCCAGGGCGTGACAGGGATCGATCGGCTCCTTGGAAAGAGCCGTTTCCCTGAGGTTGCAAATCTTGAGCTGCCGCACAATACGGGCACGGTCATCGATTCCATAACGCTCGGCGGCGATGGCGATTTCAACGAAGAGACGGGCGAAGGATATATCGTTGTTCTGAAGGAACTTTCGCCCATCAATCTCTGGAATGGGGAAACGATTGTTTCGGAAAATCTGACACTTGGCTTCATGGTTGCCAAGGATGAGATCTATGCACCGTTGACAGCCGTGCAGTTGGAGTTGTCCGAGGCGACTGAGCGGATCGTTTATTGGCAGATCGCGGCGCTTCTGATCAGCTTGGTGATCGTGACCGTTGCCGTTTATGCCATTTCCGGCCGGATCACCAAAGGCTTGTCGCAGCTGGCCGGTGCAGCTCGTGCACTGCAAAACAAGGACTACTCCGTCAGGGTGGATATCCCGACCCGCGATGAAGTGGCAGCTGCCGGACTTGCCTTCAACCGCATGGCCGAAGAGATCAGCTTCCATACCGAAAACCTTGAGAACCTGGTCGACGAGCGAACGAAGAAGCTCGAAACAGCGAACAAGGAAATCGGTGCTCTTAACAAGCGGCTCAAGTCGGAGAATGTGCGTCTGGGCGCGGAACTTGATGTCGCCAAGCGCATTCAGGAGATGGTGCTTCCGCGTCGCAGTGAGCTGGAGATCATCCCGCAAATCGAAATTGCGGCCTTCATGGAACCGGCCGATGAGGTTGGTGGCGACTACTACGACGTGCTCTTTGATGGCGAACACATCAAGGTGGGTATCGGTGATGTGACCGGCCACGGCTTGGAAAGCGGAGTTCTGATGCTGATGGTTCAGTCAGTCGCCCGCGCCTTGCAGGAAAAGGGTGACAAGGACCCGATCGCGTTTCTGGATGTGCTCAACCGGGCTGTCTACAAGAACATCACACGGACCAAATCCGACAAACATCTGACCCTTGCATTTGTCGACTACATTGATGGCAAGGTGACGCTGTCCGGCCAGCATGAAGAAGTGCTGATCATCCGATCAACTGGCGAGACCGAGCGTATCGACACCATGGATCTCGGGTTCCCGGTCGGATTGGAAGCAGATATCTCCGCGTTTGTCGCGACGCTGGATTTGAGTTTCGGTCCGGACGATATTCTGATCCTTCACACCGATGGCATCACCGAAGCTGAAAACGCGGCTGGAAACATGTTTGGTCTGGATCGGTTGAGCGAGAGTGCCCACAGCAATCGCCACAAAACGGCAAAGGGTATCGCTGAAGCCGTCATAGATGACGTCAAGATGCACATCGGTGAATATAAGGTATTTGACGATATCACGCTCGTGGTTTTGAAGCACAGGTAGGTCATGGTCGAGGATTTTGGACATACTCATTCTTCAAACGGCGGCGACGCGACGCGGTTCTGCCTGAAGTTGATGGCCGAGCCATTGGAACTCAGCTGGCATCATTGCGGTGTGACATCGGATTTCATCGGTGAGTATTTCAGCCGGGCCTGTCCCGGAGATGTCGACCCGGTCGATGCCCGCCACAGCATCAGTTACATGATCAACGAGATCCTCGAGAACGCGGTCAAATTCCGATATGGCGGCGACATCGCCATCGACAGCAGTCTCCTGGGAGAAACGTTTGAGATTCAGATCGTCAACAAGATCGACAATGAGACGGCGTCACGTTTTCAGGAGCTTCTGCGCGAACTCCTGGAGCGCGACCCCGGTGAGCTCTTGTTGGAGAAAATCGAAGAAAATGCCCTTAATCCCGACTCGACCGGCTCAGGCCTCGGCCTGCTTACGCTCATGAGCGACTACGAGGCCAAATTGGGCTGGTCTTTCCTCCGCGAGCATGTAAGTGAAGGCGTAAAGCTGACCACGTTTGCCTCATTGCGACTTTCCTGATCGCTGACTTATTCCAAAGGAAGAAACCAACATGGAAATCAGCACCAACGATTACCGCGTTTGGACTGAAGGTGCGTCCATCCACTATGAAGGCACCATGCGGCTTTCAGGTACGGAAGCCTATGCGCCGATACTTGAAATCATGAACTCCGTTCTCGGGTCCAAACCTGATCTCATCACGCTTGATCTGACCGGTCTTGAGTTTCTGAACAGTTCCGGCATCAATCTCTTTGCAAAGTTTACAATCGAAATCCGGAAACAGCCGGACGTCGGCGTCCGCGTTCTCGGCTCCAAGAGCATCCCCTGGCAATCCAAGTCCCTCCGCAACCTTCAACGGCTGCACCCGGCGCTGGAACTGACGATTTCCTGACGGCGTTTTGGACATCTGACCGACAGAGCCCCATGCAACACCGGTCAGGTTCTGTCTTGCCCGGCAAGTTTGCTCAGGCCTCGCTGCTTTTCTCGCAGTGGAAGCGGACGTAAAGTCGGCCTGGTGCCAGCGAGGTTTTATCGGCACGCATCTTGACGGACATTTCGAAGGCGTCTTCGACCGTGAAGGCGGATTTGACACCTTCGGTTGCCCAATAGCTCGTATCGCTTTGCAGGAGCAACTTCAGATCCTCGATATGGACGATCTTGTCACCTGAGCTATTGACTGTCGCAAACGCCTCGATAGTAACATCGAGAGCGTTTTCGTCCGGATTGTTGGGCACATAGGAAAATTCAGCCGATGTCACGGTCATCTCGCCTGGAACAACACCTTTGGCCAGGTTCTCCTGGCCGTCTAGTGCCATGATCCTGATCTGACCGACTTCATAGGTTCCGCAAAAAGGTTGTTTTTCATCGGACATCGCGATGAGGTCCTCCTCGTTCTCAGTGTTTTATGGACCGGTGCTGGATGTATTGTCAGCGTCAATGGACATACGCACCTCCCAACAGGTGATTTGGGCGTTGCTATCTTTTTTGCCGAATAACCAACAGTAGCACATGCCCTCGCCGGGTCTCTTTGCCATGACCCCGGCGCGATTTGGCAACGCGTGCCGGCATGGCCGGACCTATGACGTCAGTCTTCCGGATTTATGTGCCATTTGCATATTGGCCGCATAGGAATTCGGCGACCTGCGACCCGGCATGTTGGCTTCCAGAACAAGAGTTTCAAGCAATCCGTCTTCCACGGAGATTTCTGTTGTTCTGTTGAGTTTGTTCATGCGCCAGAACTGAAGCTTCCGGTTTTTTGGAACGTAGTCGCCTGGAATATCGGTTGCGTCACCGGTGACCACCATGATCTTGGGTTTCGGCAATTCGTAATAGTTGCCTTCATAAACATAGGCCCTGATCAATGCGATCTGCTGGTCCGCACCGGTGTCCATCAACTGGATGGTCAGCCGGCTGTCCGGGCTGCCGCCGGACTCGATCTTGACCTCGGCCACCGTCTTGCTGCCGCTGCCGGCAATGTTGCTTCCAATAAGAATGATTTCCGCCGGGTCGTATGGTGGTATGGACAGGATGGTCGGCAGTTGATCGCTCATTTAACTTCCCCCTTTTGAAATTCTGATTGTCGACGGCATGTCAGGTTCTCACCAGGATTTCCCGCCACGCCAGGTTTTCCATCAGGATGTCTCCGGCGGCAGAGTTGCCAAGGGCATCCAACTGGTCGGCAATTGCGGCGCCGGCCAGCGCATAGTTGAGTGTATCGGGATTGAGCGCACTCCAGGACCGCGCAATTGCCGATCCCATGAGGTCCCTTGCATTTGCCAGCGCCGATTTGAGCAAAAACTCACGCGCATTGAAGGCATCGGCAAACCGGTGCCCAATCAGTTCGATTTCATGATGATCAAGCTCGAACAGCCGGTCATGCGACACGCTTTCCGGAAGATCAACCAGGTTTCCGTCAACCGCGTTGTGGTGGTAAATCTCAATCAGGGTATCGAATATTGCACCGGTAAAGGGCTTTGACAGATCGTGCACGGAATCTGTGACGGTGCTCATTTTTCGGTCGTTGCTGGCAGTCCGGATCTGTCGGTCACCGGACAGTTCCGCTATCCGGTTAAGTTCATTCATTGTCAGAAGATTGCCACGGGTCGATCGCAGCAGCCGGTCGAGTACGCTGTCGAAATGAAGAAGCGAAATGAGTGCGATCATGTCCGAAACGCTCTCGTGGTAACCGAAATATTCGCGGTTCGCGCTCCCGCCGACAGGTGTTCCCATTTCTGCAAAAATGAGCGCATGGCCGAATTCGTGGGCGATGACGTCGAAGTTCAGCGCATATGGATAGACCGTCTCCTGATCATTGAGCTCAGTACCGAACTCCATATATCCATATCCAGACTGGGCATTGTTCCAGTTGACAAAAGGAATGATCTCAAGCCGTTCGTAGGTTTGCGAAAAATGCCAGATGATCTCATGACCGAGGTAACTTTCCCAGATGTCGAGGACGCGCCTGAGTGAAGCAAACACGTGAGCGCAGACAAATTGACGGCTTGATGGGTCCAGATGATCGAAATGTCCGTCTGGTCCGGCTTCTGCGGGCGGATGTTGTTCACCGTTGAAAGGAGGCTGGAAGGGGTACTCGTATACAGGCTTTTCAAAAAGCGGATCTGCGACATACATGCGGCGGTCCGCCGGTCCTGGCTGGATCTCGTTCGGCGACGTGCTGATCCAGACTGTTTCCGGTTTCTCATAGCCCGCCAGGTGCGGCACCTGCGGATAAAGAAGAAACCGGGTGCCGAGACGCCCCGTTTCAGGTGAGATGGTTTCCCGATCGAGATAGATACTCAATTCAACCTCTGAAATCCGGTAATTTCACATCCGGTCCGGAAACCGGCGTTGGTCACAATCTCTTGTTGCGCAAGCGTGTAAGTTGTTTCTCCGTTTTCCGCACAGCATTCAAAAACGATGTTTTGGGCTTGCCCATCGAAACTTCCGCAGGGGAATTATTGAAAGACTATCAAGCACCTGAGAAGCTGTCCAATGAAAATCCCGCATCTGCGAGGTCCTGTCGAAACGCGTCAGTTGGCACGAAAGTCCCTGCAGTTGAGGCGGGAGGCCAGCTGCCTGATTTCTGACGATCGGTGAGCTCATCTAGTAGAAGTTGCGCATCAAATTGCTTTTGAGTGCAACCGGGTTTCACCAGATCTGAAGTCGAAATATTTGCACCATTTTTCCGGGCGCTGTCCAACACGGTTTTCAAGCGCCGCTCTGTGTAATGAAGCTGTGAAGCCGCAAGAACCAGGGCACTTTCTTGAGGCGAGGTGATATTGCCTTTCTTTCGCGAATTCTTGACCTGAATGCGCAAATCAACAAGGGCCTCAGTGATCGCGACGGCACCGAGTTCCTCTGGCGTATGAAGGACCGCGACCGCATCATCAGGTGCAAGGGCGTATCGCCGGTACCACCGATAGATCAACCCTCGACCATGCATTCCATGGTCCGACAGTTCAGCAGCTCTGAGAGCACCCATGCTGGCAGCACCGAAAATGGAAGCGCCGCGATCAATCGCCCAGAGGATCTCTTTGTGTCTGACTGCGGGAGCACCTTGAAAAACACCATCGATCAGAGCAACGACGCAGTCTTTTGCCTCAAGCGACACAGCAGCAATATCGCCCTGTGCTGCAGGCGGGCGAATATCAGCCTCAAGAGCCTGAGGAAGGCCGCCGGGTGGTAAACTCGGGCCAATGAAAACGACAAGTGGACGCTTAGTCTGCATCATGCCTCCCAACCCGGCCGACCAGCGGCACGATCCGGACGATGAAAAGCGGAACGTCTTTTAAGGCAAGGACCGGAACAATGGCTGCGGTCAATCCTGCTTCCGCCAGCGCTTCGGCAAAATCCTTCATCCTCACGGGTGAATTTTTTCCGACGAATGATGCGTCCTGCCCTGACCTCTTGCCCATTTGCCGCCTTTCAAAGGCGATCAGCTGATCATCGGGATTTCTGGGGTAGGAACTGCGGGTTATGTCTTCGCGAGCGCCCGAAATTACCGATGCGCGTGTTTGAATGCTTTCAAGAAGTGCCGCACGCAGCGCTGCGCTGAGGGTGGGGCGGCAGGCAAATCCATCCGCAGCAAATGGAAGAGAGGTTGCCGACGCACGTTCATCCAGGAGTTTGACCCAGACCACGGGAAAGCGGCCAACCGGGCTGCATTCAAAGGCAGCAAACAAGAGACCGGCATCTTTTACCTGGGAAATGAGTCTGGCTGTGCAACGGTCGGCACTCGTTTCCGGTACAATGCGGTTTTTCTCGAAGAACCCATGTGTCGTCATGGCCTGGTCTGTGCTTATCCGCTCCAGAACTTCAAGGAACCCGTGCTGAATTGCTTCCTCCAAACTCGCCCCACCGCCCAGGCCGGTCGTGCTACGGATGAAAGGGGACAATGCATGAATTGAAGATGGCGTGTAATCGGTGCTGACCAGAGCTGCAGGAACGCTGACGATATCCTGTGAAATAGGTTCAATTCCGCGCAAAAACGCAATTGGCTCCTTCGCCCACTCGTCTGACGCCTTCGACGCCAAATGACAGGACAGATTGTGTGCTGCCGCGTGTCCATAGACGTCGTTGGGCGATGCCCTGTCGCCGATTTGCTCAGGCGTTTCGCAGGCATAGGTTTCGACAGCTTCGATGGTTGCGCTGACAGCTGCCTCTGCAAGGGTTAAGCCTTTACCCTGGTTGACGGCGTTCGATCGCGCCAGCGGCCGGACAGCCTGGACAACCGGGATACCAACGCGATCAAGACCGGTGACATCTGCCAGCCGTGTAATGCCGAAGGACGTCAGATGAGGCCTTAAACGGGCAAGATAGTCGTCTGCGCGAAAGCGACGCGAGAGCTCCGACGCGGGCGATTCGCGGCATATTGCGATGATTTCATTGAACAATTCCTGGTTTGGGTGGATTGCCTCCATCCCCTCAGCTCAGACGGCTTGCCAGTAGGGCGGATGTGCGAACCTTTTCGCTACCTTGTTCCAATTCCTGCAGAATGCGCTGGGCCCGCTCCAGATGTCCTGGTGTTGCTTTGTCTGGCTGCAGCGTCACCAAGTCTGCTAAGGCCCTCAAGATCAGAACTTTCGCATTCTGGCTCAGGGCGACGTCTTCGGCCTTGGCGAGGTCCGCAAGAATCTGGTCTGCTCCGGATCCGGCTCTGGCACCAAGGCGGGCGCGCCGCCGGTAGAGTTCGGCAAGCCAGAAGGCATGTCCTGTTTCCTCAGCACGTTCAATCGCTGAACTCAAGACGGCCAATCCGTTGTCAGAACGGCCCAGCATTCCGTCGAGTTCGCCCGCCATCTCAAGGTAGACGGGAAAGTCTTCTTCCGTGCCGATCTCCTGCTGAATGGCCAACCCTTCTGTCAGATTGGCACGGCCACGCTCAGGGTCTCCCGACATTCCCTGTGCCCAGCCTGCAAAGATCAGGCTTTTGGCCTCCAGAGACTTAAGGTCGTGTTCCACGGCAGCTGTTTTCATGCGCCTTGCAAGACTTGCCACTCGGTCGACATCACCTCTGTAGCGATGGAGCATGATGCCGATATCAAGCGCGTGGCAGTTGCTGCCGACATGATCAATGTGCCTGGCCCAGGCATCCGATTGCTCCATGTGGGCGACTGCCGATTCCGTTTGCCCGATGAACCAGGAGGACAAGGCTTTTTCGCCGAGGCCACAAACCCTGGCATCGTGGCCGCCATATCGGGTTCGATGTTCCAGTGCTTCATCTTCGCTATAAAGTTCAAGCCCCTTGGAAATGGCTTCCAGGCAGTCATTGTGATTGCCAAGATTGAACGCTGTAGCCCATCGGCAATGGTGGGCCTGAAGCTCGATTTCCCTATCGTTCACACCCGTCAGGTCGCTGAGAATGGTTTCAGCCCGTTCGCGTTGTTCCTTGAAATTGGCAGCCGTGAACCACCAGCCCCAGTAAAGCGGAAATCCCGTAGCACGAAGGGTTTCCGGCGTTTCGTGCAGAAGCTCCACACCGCGTTTATAAAGTGCTGAGGCTTCCTTCGAGCCCGTTCCGTCCATCGTGGCAACAACGGGACCGAGCAACTTGACGATTTCCAGTTCAAGTTCGCCAGCGACGGCCTTGTCGCTGATTTTTTCTGCGATTGAGCGGGCGCGGGTCAGATGGGTTCGGGCTTCCTTGAGTGCAGACTGCGAAGATGCGGAGCGGGCGGCGTCAATATAGTGCCGGGCAGCTGCGACAGGCAGTTTGGCTTGCTCAGCGTGAACCGCAAGTTCGGCGCTGGTGAACGGTTGTCCGGTGGCCTCGTTGCCTGTGGCAATTCTATAGAGCGCGGTGTGCAGTGTGCGCCGGTTCGCCCGCAATAGCCCGGCATACGCAGCTTGTTGCAGCAACATGTGCCGGAAGCGGTAGGCCGGTTCCGCCTCATTTGAATGCTTTTCGATAAAGCCGCCCGCCATAAGCTGGTTGAGGCTCTCATCGGCAGAGGCAGGTGTGCCGGTAGATGCCAGAAGCGCGACCAGCGTCAGAATATTGAAGCTTCTGCCGATCACGCTTGCGGCCTGAGCTACAATCTTGGCTTTGCCGAGAGCTGCAAGCCGCGCAGCCAGAAGATCCTGCAGGCTGGCGGTCTCTTCAGACTCAAAGAGGGATTCCCAGGCACTCTCGTCGGCCATTTTTTCTGCGCCGCGGTCTATCACAAAGCGTGTCAGTTCTTCGGCAAACAAAGGCACACCCTCGCAACGCGCTGCGATGGCGCGGGCCAGGCGGGGCGGCAATGCAGCAGCTCCAGTAATGTTTCCGACCAATTCAATGATGCTGTCCTCACCCAGTCGCGACAAGCGCAGCTTGGAAACGTGAGGGAGCTCAGTCCATTCGCGTTTGGGCCGCTCACGCGATGTCACCACGATGAAGACCGGAGCCGAAGAAATCCGGTCAAGGAGATGCTCCAGAACTTCGATCGTCTGACTGTCGGCCCAGTGCAGGTCCTCCAGTTTGATGACACAGGGCTTGGCGCTCGCTATGGCCATGACAGCATCAACAAGCGTATCGACAGAAGATGCTGGATGCACCTCAGCTGGATCTTGCTGAGGCAAAGGTGACAGCAAAAAAGCAAGTGCTTTATAAAACTCTGGCGACTGATCTCCAGGAAGGGGCAGAACCTCGGCGATGGCGTCAGCTGAAGGCGTCTCGAAATCGAAAGAGGGATTGTATCTTCTGATTTCGGCGCGCAGACTTTTGACAAAGGGCGAAAACGGGATGTCGCGGCATTCCGGTTCGCACTGGAAGTCTAGAAGATGTGCACCGTCATCCCGGGCCTGCTGCGCAACTTGAAACGACAGCCGGGACTTTCCAATCCCGGGTTCGCCATGGACGTAGAGCACCTGTCCTTCACCTCTGGAAGCCAGCTGCCATCGGTCAGTTGCCTCCTCCAGCTCGTCCCGTCTTGCCAAAAAAGGCTGTCCGGCGTCCCGAAGTGTCTCGAACCGGTCGAAGGTCCCGCGGCGCCCAAGTGGCTGCCAGAGACTTTGAGGTTGATCGAAACCCTTCAGGGAATGGGCACCGAGGCTTTCATAGTGATAGATGCGCCGCGTTGCGCGATAGGTGGCGTTTGAAACGGCGACGGTCCCGACATGTGCGATGCCTTGAATACGGGCGGCAAGTGTAGGCGCAATGCCGATGATCTCCTCCCGATCCGCCAATGCGCCGCTTCCCGCTGGTCCTGAAACCGCCGGTCCTGTGGCGACTCCAACCCTGACCTGAATATCGCAGTCGAAGCGTTTTTGGATGTCGGCGCGCTCTTTCAGAATCGCGAGACCGGCAGCCACGGCGCGTTGAGGGGCGTCTTCGTCTGCAATCGGATACCCGAAATAGGCTGAACCGCCATCGCCCATCAAAAGATCGAGATGACCGCCATGCCCTGCAATGGCATTGTGAGCGGCATGATGAAGCGCCTGCTGCACTTCCCGGTAATCTTCCAGGTCCATATTCGTGACCATGGAAGTCGAGCCGACCAGGTCATAAAAAAGTGCGGTGAGCTGGCGACGCTCCCCCTTTTGTATCCCAAGATCCGCTGCGGTTTTCTGGGTCATGATTTGCCTTTGACCGGCCTCTTCTGTTTGACCGATAGAACGCTCTCGGTTCCACTATGATGAAAGGGTTGCACCGACCTCTGCCATAAAGCAAGCAACCTATTTCTTTTTAATGTAAACCGAACACAAGGCAATCAACAACTTGTTGAACTTAAGGGAAGATTAAAGAGCAAGGTAGTGCAAAGCTCATCCATCGAGGGCCAAATGTGCAATGCGCCTCCAACGAAAACTCACGAAGCAGAAAAAGACACTTGCTTAGTGAGACGAAGCCTCACTGTGTGCCGGGCTAGGTGTGTCTTGGGTTTTGGCGCATGTGAAACTGGTGGCTCCCGTCACAGGCGTCTAATAAGGCATGACATCTGTCGTCGTCACCCCGGCTTCGTGCTCCTGCAAGATGCCGACGATCTGTTCTTCTGTAAACCAAGAACGCCTCATGCCGTCCGTCTTCTGGGCGCGGCGGACTCTACACTATACAGGAGGAATTCTTGGGTTTCAGGTCAGAGCCAAGGGCGGCCCTTTGGCAGCGCCGCCCTGTTCTTTCTCATACTTAGTTGTTGGCGTGGGAGTTGTAGACTTTTCCGCTGATCTTCCACAGGTCGCCTTCTTTGTAGAGAACAAAGAAATCGGTGAAGCGGTTGCCGCCCCAGTCAATGAATTCGACGCGGGCTGCAGCGGCGGGGCCGGAAACATTGATCCAGGCAATGTGATGACGGACGTTTTCGGATGGCCCGCCATCGTCAATCGCGCCTGCGAATGTATCCGCATCCATATTGTAGAGCGTTCCACCAATGGAACCGACAATATGCGCATGGTCGTAGAAGGCCGTGCGGGTCAAGGCGCCATCCCCAGTGCGGGCGGAAACAATATATGGCTGCAGCGCTTCCTTGATGGCCTCATATTCCTCGAAGGTGGCGATTTCATCAGGCGTTGCCGCGTCCTGCGCTGCTGCAAGCTGCCCTAAAGTCACGAGTGCGCTGAGGACTGTCAAAAAAGCAAAGCTGTTAAGCGTCATGCGGATCATTGGAAGTTCCTTTCGGGGGGAGAGTTTGTGTCACGCTTTTCGCTGACCTACATGTATGTAGATATTTCTGACGCCAAAATACACACCTCTCACAAAAAGTTCATGTCTTCGCGTTCCGACCAACAGTCAAGCTTTTGGTGCGATGGCTGTCATGCATTGAGCTATGGGAATTCCGTCATACACCCCAAGTCAATCATCTCACCATTGACTTTCGTCCTACCTACATCCATGTAGATACGGAGGAGAATGAAGATGATTGATACCCGCACCCGCATTTTGGACCTCGCAGAGGATTTTACCCAAACCAAGGGCTTCAACAATTTCAGCTACCTTGATCTTGCGGCAGAAATCGGCGTGAAAAACTCCAGCATTCACTACCACTTCAAGGCCAAGAAAGACCTCGCCTTAGCGCTTGTTGAGCGCATCAGGAATGTGCATGGCGAGGCACTACAGGACTTCAATCATTGGTTCGAAACACCACAAGAACGGCTTGGCGCGCTGATAGACCACTTCAGATGCTACGTGCAGAATGAAAAAATCTGCATGTGTGGGATGATGGCTGCCGAGTTTCAAACGGTGAGCCCTGAAGTCCGCAGGGCGTTGGCTTTGTACTTCGGTGACATACGCAAGTGGCTCGCCGACCAGTTTATCCAAATGAACGAACCGAAGCCCGAAGACCGCGCACTTCAGTTTCTCAGCGGCCTTGAAGGGTCTTTGTTGCTCGCCCGCCTTGATGCCGACCCAATGATGGTCGATCGGGCACTTGACGTTTTTGTGAGCCAATAGCTCTTTTTATTTCTTACAGACTACATACATGTAGGTCAGTATTGCATTAACGCAGATCCATGAACTCTCCTGGAGAGACAAAATGTCAAACAGTAACACCACCGCACTCAGCGTCGAAAACACAGCAGACGAAGCTCAAAGCTTCGGTGAATACAAAGCGATCGAAAAGGCGTTGAAGCCTTATATCGACGCCGCAAAAAAAGGTGACGGCGCTCTGGCCCGGACCGGCTTTTTCGACCATGCGCATATTGTCGGTTCCATCGGGGGAACGGTCTACAATATGGATGCAGACACATTCGCAGGCGCTGTTTCCGAAGGCGGTCCTGCTCCGGACGTCCAACACCATATCGCCTGGATCAACGTTTCGGGTCCGGCCGCAGCAGCCCGCGTCGAATTCATCCACTGGGGTGAAAACCGCTTCACCGATTTCTTTGTTCTCTACAAAAAGGACGGCGAGTGGAAAATAAGCGGCAAAGTCTACGATTCTCACTCCAAGAACTGATCGCTGACGTTGCCCGACCTAAGAGCCGGAACTTTGTTGCTTCTTCCTGACAGCAGGTTTGCTTCTTGCGACCCAATCGAATGCGCCGATCATGCTATCGCACGCCTTCGAGTTTAAGGACACATTTCGTTACCTCGCAGGTGATCGCACACGCAGCCCTATGATCTCGTTACGCGTTTCGCAAACTCTAAATGATTGCGCGCCTGATCCCGTCCAGAATCCAGACTCAATGGCTGAATCCAATGATCAAAATGCTACTGCTCAGCGCTATCGTATTCGCAGCCGGAATTGGCATCCCTGTCATGGCCGCCATCAATGCGGGGCTCGGTACCCGATTGGCCAGCCCGACCTTTGCAACAGCAATTCTGATGTTCGTCGGTCTGGTCTTCGCCACCTCATATTTGCTGGTTCAGGGCGTGCCGTCCTTTCCAACAAGGATGCCTCCACTTTATTCGTTCTCCGGAGGTTTCTTTGTTGTCTTCTATGTCCTCGCCGTAACAGCCATCGCGCCTAAAATTGGACTTGGAAATGCAATTTTCCTCGTCCTCTTGGGTCAAATCGTGTCGACGAGTGTCATCGATCATTTTGGACTTTTGGGTGCTGTCAAGACACCGATCAGCGCTCAAAAGGCCCTCGGCATTGCGTTCATGACGCTTGGTATCATACTCGCCCGCAGGGTCGTTTAACCTGGGTCGTTTAACCAGGACCGTCTGACCAGGATTGTGTCGCAGCCAAAGCAAAACTCAAGAATTCAATGTGATCAATCGCGTAAACGGGGCCAGATTTAGCCCAGCCGTTTTTCATTCGATGTCCAAAAATCTCAAGAGAAAAATGTTACAAGTAATTGTTTTAATGGCGTAATTTCTTCTCATCACGAAAGGGTTATCCATCAGGTTTTCTTCGGGCTTGAAGTTTAAGACGACCGGTCATATTAAAATCGTGTAGCACCACGTACACGCAACTCGAACAACCAGGACACACCATGTCAGATACCTCAAATTCTCTCATCAATCGTCGTAGATTCATGTCAAGCGCTGCAACAATTGCTGTTGGCGGTGCGGCCGCATCCTCGCTAGTCATGCCCCTTCAAGCGGCGACACCGATTGTCGGCACGCAGACACCGCTGGTGTACCGCCGCAAGCTAGGGAGCTACGAGATCACCGTCCTGGGAGACGGCTATGTCGACCTTCCTCACCAAATTTGGGCCAATGTCACTCCTGAACAGGCTGACGGCTACCTTGCTGATGTGTTTCAACCTGCCGGATCGATCCGCAACGGCGTAAATGCCTATCTTATCAACACTGGCGAAAAACTGATCCTCGTTGACAGTGGCGCGCGCGATCTGTTCGGTCCAAACGCCGGCCTGCTCCCGGGCAACTTGGCGGCAATTGGTGTGAAGCCAGAAGACATCGACCAGGTTCTGATTACTCACGTTCATCCGGATCACATTGCTGGAATGTTCTCAGCAGAAGGCGACGTGGTCATGCCGAACGGCCAAGTCTTCGTCGATGAAACAGATCTCAACTATTGGACCAGCGAAGCTGCCCAAGCGCAAGCCGTCGACATCTCGAAACCCTGGTTCGATGTGGCACGTCAATGGAAAGGCGTCTTTGATGGTCGCATCTCCACGTTTAAAGGCGAAAAAGATCTGGGTGACGGAATCTCTGCATTCCCATTGCCCGGCCACACGCCAGGTCACACTGGCTACCGGGTCGAGAGCGGCGGCGAGACCCTTTACATCATCGGCGATGCCGTGATCAGTGCGGCCATCCAATTTGCGAACCCCGATGCGTCCGCTATTTGGGACACGAACGCAGAAGATGGCAAACAGTCCCGTCGTGCGATCTTTGATGTGGCCGCTCAGGAACGGGCACTGGTTACTGCCACCCACGTGCCGTTCCCCTCCTTCGGGTATGTCGACCGTCGCGCAGACGGGTCTTACGCATGGGTTCCAGAAGAATGGCGCTACGCCACCTGATTTGAACCACCCGATCAAAGCGAGTGCCGACGTCATCGGCACTCGTACTTCTCCCCTGAAAAACCACGGAATTTAGAGATGCGCGCCGTTTTTGTCGAAGCCAATGGGGGCCCCGAGGCCCTGAAAATCAAGAACGTTCCAAAGCCAACACCGGGGATTGATGAAGTCCTTGTCAAGGTCGAAGCCGCCGCTGTCAACCCATTCGATGTCCAAGTCCGCCGCGGCGACTATGCAGCTTACATGCCGACACCGCACAAATTGGGTGTAGATGTCTCCGGAACGGTTGAAGCCGTCGGGGAAGGCGTTAGCGCGTTCAATGTGGGAGATGACGTGTTCTATAGCGCGCGCGTTTTGTCCAACGAAGGCGGCTATGCCGAATACCATGTCGAACAGGCACAAATAATCGCCAAAAAACCCAAAGGTCTGTCGTTTGTGGGTGCAGCTGCACTACCAATCGCGGCCAGCACCGCTTGGGTTTGTTTGATTGAACGTGGACGCCTGAAAGCAGGTGATCGCGTCCTGATCCACGGTGGGTCTGGCGGCGTCGGCCTGTTTGCTGTTCAGATTGCGCACCTGGCCGGTGCCGAAGTGGTCGCCACCAGCCGCAAGGAGGTGCAGGACCTTGTACAGAGCCTTGGCGCGGACACAACCGTCGATTACCGTGCAGCCAATGCATGGGATCAGCTCGCCGCGCATTCAAATGGCGGGTATGATGTCATTATCGATCTCGTCGGTGGGGACACGATACAAAAATCCCTCAGCCTTTTGGGTGCTGGTGGGCGCGTTGTCAGCATCGTCGACCAGCCTAACCCGCAAAGCCTCTATGACGGTTGGGGCGTTAACGCCGAGATTCATCTGGTCTTCCTGACACCAAGCGCTGAACGACTTTCCCGCCTTGGGTCTCTGACAGAACGCGGATTGCTCAAGCCGCTGGTCGAACAGACTTTGCCACTGGACCAAGCCGCCGAAGCACACCGCTTGATAGAGGCCGGTGGGCGTAGAGGGAAGATTGTTATCGTCACCTCCTGACCGAACAGTATAAATGAAACCGATTGGTGCGGGCCGGACAATCCTGACCCGCGTCAGTCTGAAATCAATAGGTAACGACGAATGCCAAGAGCAAGCCACAAAGAAAAAATCGTTGATGCTGGACTCGCTGTGTTTCACGAAAAGGGCTACCACGCGAGCGGTGTGCAAACGGTCGTGGACTACGCCGGCGTCCCAAAGGGGTCTTTCTACAATCATTTCAAAAGCAAAGAAGAACTTGGTCTTGAGGTTCTGAAGGCATATTGGCGCCAATCAGAGGATCTGCGCGCCGCACTCAGAGACCCGGAACAAAGTCCGCTTGATCGAATTGACGCCCATCTTGCAGCGTTCAACGTATCCCAATCGGGCTGCCTGGTTGGAAACTTCACCAGTGAAATGGCGCACGAACCAGAGTTCCGAGAAGCCCTGAAGGAGGTCTACTCAGCCTGGATTGCAGACTTTGAAGCCTGCATTGTTGAGGGCCAGCAGGACGGTAGTATTCGAAGCGACGAAACAGCAAAGTCACTTGCCGAATTTGTTGTCACTGCGTTGGAAGGTTCGGTCTTGAAAAGAAAACTTGAAGACGACGAACAGACCCTCGTCAATTTCCGGAAAACAATGCTGATGTTTTTAGCGGCGGCCTAATCGCAATTGAAGGACAAGAGCGAGGCTCGGCTGTTAAGTTGCTGAAAAGCGTTTCTTTGAAACAGAAAATCCCCGGATAAGACTATCCGGGGACGAATTGGCAGGCTTAAGCAAGCAACCAGTGCTTACTGGTACTTGTACATCTTCTTTTCGGAAAACCACTTGCCTTGCCGTGTTTCTTTTGTGGAGCGCGCCTTGTCTGCCTCAGCAAAGAGCCGATGAGCCTCTTTGCTCTTGCCTGTGTGATATAGCGACCAAGCGCGCATGAGCATTGCTTTACGGCTTTCCCGGCCACCGGCTGCGTTTCTTTCAAGATATGTGAGCGCACCGCGCCAATCGCCATCGCCCATTTCACGTTCCGCGGAGCGGATAGCAGTGTTAGAGCGGGAAACGGATGGCCGCTTCTTGCGGCTGGTTGCCACCGTTGATTTATTGCTCTTGGTGGCAACTGTTCTGAGTGCAGGAAAATCACCGGACCATTCGGCGACAAGTTGCTGTTCACGGGCTTTTTGTTTCGTGCGCTGGGCAACGACAACCAGACCAAGCACCGCTGCTTCATTGGGCTGATACTGCATTGACTTGTCGAACCAGATTTCCGCTTCTTCAAATTCGTGCATCTCATAGAAGTGCCAACCGAGGACCTGGGCGGCAATTGGCGATTCAGCATCCTGGATGACGTTGGCAAAGCGTGAAAGCCGCTTGAACTCCATCTCTTCGCCATATCCCTCGATGAGCGCAATGGCGACCACTTCGAGGTAGGCCTTCAGGATGAGAGGATCCCTCCTGCGGTTTTTGTACGCCAGTTCTTCCGCTTCTTCGTAGCTTCCTGCCTCCTTGAGAGAAACCACAATTCCTTCAATGGATTTGACTGTGGGCTTCATCTTGTGAGCAGTGCGGAACCAGGTTTCAGCGATTTTGTAGTCTTCTCTGGAATAGAAGTACCAGCCGAGAAGTTCAGCATCTTCCGGGTTCTTGAGCGACTTGGCTGCGCGGCCGAGTGCCTCCAGATCAGAGGTGTCAACGAGCGCAGTGATATCTGCTGCCCCGTTGCCAATCTCCCCGCGCAGAATGTTCAGATAAACCTGATTGAATTCCGATTGCCCATCCAGCCGTGTTCTACCCATCTGGACCAATTGCTCGACGGCATTGCGCGGCAACAGTTCGGCCGCTTTTTGAACCGTGGCAATACGTTCTTTTTCATCGCTGCAATTGGCCAGAATGTACTTGTAGGCCTCAAGGGCTTTCAGCTCCTGGCCAGCGCTCAACAGCGCTTTTGCGGTCCGCCAGATAACATCGATCTCGCGGCAAACGAGCAGGTCGGGGTTTTCCACTGCAAGCCTGATCACTTCACCATTGTTTTCGATGTTTGACGCCTGGACCAGCGCTTTGCGTGCCTCTGCGTTGACAATTTGCCGGCGCAGTTCAGTGGAGGGCTCATAACCAGGATAAAGCTTTATATATTCTCGGATTTTGGCATAAAGCTCCTGTGTTTTTTTCGCAGCAAACAGATCCCACAGAGGTTGCTCGTTTACTTCGATCCGATTGGTGTCGAAGATATTCTCCGGTGGTTCCCATTCAGGGTGAAGGCTTTTGAGCCTCTTTATTTCCGCCGAAACGCGTCCGATTTCGCCATTCTTCGCGTAGTAGCGCAGTGCGGATTCATCCACCTCCGGCTCTGCAGTGACGACGCCTTGGCCGTTAGCAGGCCCGGTCGGCTTGTCAACCGTGAGAGAAAAGGGTGAAACGCTCACCGGTTGCGCTATTGGTTGATCGTTGCTTTGCAGTTTAAGCGTTAGGGGAAGGCTTCCCGACGGTTGGCTCGGCGCGGCTTCCCAAGGGGCGGACTGCGCATCGACGCCATTGGTGGCGAGCGTTAGAGCAAGCGCGGCAATCACCATTCTGGAGAAAGACATTTTGGGTTCCTCTCTGCAAGTGCGAGAACTGTAAAAATCTGAAGTGTTGAGGAGTAATAAGAGTCCGATCCGAACTGCAGTAGTGAGGTCGGAAAAGGTTCTGACGTGTCGATGCAGCGCGACAATGCGACGATTGATCGAAATCCGATCTCACTCATTGTGGACTGTATCGCACCGGTCACAACCTGGGTGACCGCTGGTCCACCTGGATTGCTGAAACCGTGCAATGTTGAAAAATCGGCTGCTTTCTTCTCGCGAAACGCGTTGCTGGAAAATGCGAGATAAAGCGGAATGCGAATGGCGTTGTAGCCGAACTCCGGTGGGAATTTATCGGAAGGCACGAGTTTGAAGCCGCTGATGTCCACCCAGTCTGGTGGAAGATAGGTGGGTGCCCGTTGGGAAAGATCCAGAATTTCCTCGCCCACAACAGCGATCTCTGCCCAGTTGGCCGATCTGTCGAATTGGGCAATGCTTTCCAGGGCGGGAAACACCCAATAGGACGGATTGACCGTCAAGGTCTTTCCCTCGTCTTCAACAAATCCCATTGCACCTGGAAGAAGAACCGGGCCAAGGCTTGTTTCGTGTACGAGAAGAGTGGCAACGTCCTGCAGGATTTTCCTTGCAGAAGCCAGGTTGTCAGGATTGTCCCATCGCTTGTAAGCCTCTAGAAGTGCCCAGGCAATGAGTAGGTCCCCATCCGTTGCATTGTTGATATCCGTAATATTGGGGCCTTGGTCCGTGTGTTCGACTTTCCAGGCAAAGAGGCTGTCGTTGCGGACCTGAAGCGTTTCAAACGAGTAGTCTCGAATAAGCTGAAACGCGTCGAGATCGTCCGCGGCAACGGCCAGAACCATACCGTAACCTTGGCTTTCGCTGTGGCTGATGCCCTTGTTGGCGTCGTCAATAACAGCACCGGCGTCCGTGACGAAGCGGCTCTTGTAGTCACGCCAGGCAGACCTCAGCCACAGCGACAACGCATCTTTTTCGCGGGCGCCGTGTCCGAATACCGGGTCGGACACAGCGCTGCTCGAAGCAAGCACAATTGCAAGCAGTGCTGAAATGACAGTTTTCAACATTTCAGCGCCCTGATTTTCTGAGCGCAACATAGTAGCTGAATGCCAGAACGACGCCGAACAGCACCATGAAGACCACAAAGTCGAGCATGTTGTGCGAAATCACGCCGGCAACAACCAACCGGCTGTTTCTGAGCTCGGAAGGATTGGCGAGCGACGCAAAATAATTTGCTTCTGAGAAACGGTCGGACAGAACGGTGTTGTCAGACGTTTTGTAAAGCGATGTGTCGCCCCCGAGCCAGGCCAGTCTTCCCTCCCGAAGAAGCGTGTCAACTCCGGACTTGACATCGTCGCCCGTCAATCCGGTGACGACCGTCCAAACGTCCTGCTTCACGGGTGCGCCAAAAAACGCGACCCAGCTTTCTTGCGGTGTGAGATCGGTGGTTCGCTGTGAGATGAGAACATCATTCTTTTCAAGCTTGAAGCTTTTTTGCGTCTGAAATTCAGAACCTAATTTGAACCCCATGTTGCGCCATGCCGAGTTGGCATATCTTCTCAAATCTGCCCAAAGGCCTGGCTCATTCGCATCAAGGGTCTCAAGGCCGACGAAATTTGCGACATGGCCGCGAGATGCGCTTCGGCGAGTGTCTTGAAGCGTATCGGTGTAAGCCTGCTTTGCGAGGCCGGAAAGCCGGTTGACGGGCGCTACGATCAAGCCTGGTTGAGACCCAACATCACCGGCGCCCATGACTAGCGAGACAGGCTGGACAATCTGGTTGATGGCAGATGCCGCTACAGCAAGCTGAGCAGCGGCCTCGAGGCTGTTGCGGTCATTTGACGGCACCTGAATATAGGTTGGCCGGTTATCCGCAGTGCTTTGAGGCAACAGATTGCCCGGCGACACGCTTGGCGTCACACGCATTCTGGCCAGAGAATCGAATTCGATCGTGGAGGTGCTTGTCTCGAAGGCCAAACGATCGACCCCATTGAGCGATGAGACATCGCAAACCTCATCCTCGGAAGTCAGAGAGGACACTTCAATGCGAAGCTCGTTGAAGCCGGGTGAAAATCCTCCGAGAGGAATGTTCACCGGCGAGCGGGAAGTGATCCCTTCCCTGGTCAATTCCGCTGAAGCAAGAGCAGCTCCATTTGCAAACACCTGAAGCCGGTTTGCATTCGAAAGGTTGGCAAGCGCCTCAATATCCAGGCTCAGAGTCGCCTTTCCATAATCGCCGACGAAATAGTCTTCCGGCAATCTGATGGAGAAGTCCCGTTGCATGAGCCGGCCATCGAAACGTTGGCTGCTGACCCCCAGTTCAGCAAGTGAAACAGCTGTTCCTGGCGTTATCTCGTAACCAAACTTGGTTGTGAATACTTTGATCCCGCGCTGCGTGCCGGTGATTGGAAGCTTTGACAGCGCTTCTTGAAATTGTGCGATGGAATGGTCCAATGCAGGTCGACTGTCTGCGGCAATCAAAAGCGACAATCGGCCTGTTTCCGGACTACGCATGAGCACTAGTCCTTGGATACCGGACCGGGTCCGCCCGACTGCATAGCCGGCCTTTGACAGTTCCGCACGCGTGCCGACAATAATGTCCATTCCTGCATTGGTGCCAGGTTCGGTCCGGATCTCGATGTTCGGATTCTGATATTTTCCGAAAACCGCTACCGCCTGCGCCACGGCGAGAGATCGATCCAGATTGGACATGCTCATGTTGGCGGGCTGGACCAGCCGGAAATTTGTCGAGCCTGTCACGTCGTTGGGAATTGCCCTGAGGACTTCCAGACCGGAAACGAGTTTCGGTGCAGTGTCGGCGCCGGGGTCGAAGACAAGCCCGGTGTTGGCTGGATTGAGCACCGTCCAAAGCTCATAGGTAGCTGGGATGGTGCAATCGACCCGGTGCTTGTGTCTCGCAACAAAGCGGACTTCGTTAAATCCCTCGACGATCAGTCCGGGCGGCAGATCGAAGCTTCGCAAAGATGCCTGTTCGCCGGAGGTTAGTTCAATGTCACCGACAAACTGTCCGTTGATCGTGACGCTCAGGTTGGAATACTCCGGTGCTGCGGAGACGGCCGTCAGATAGTCGACCTGCAGTTTGCGGTAAAGCAAAGCCTCGTCACGTGGCGCGTAAAGGGCAAGACGCAGTTCTGAAAACTCGCCCTCTAGGCGCATCTGGTCCGCCGTCGCAGTGAGTCGACGGATCGTGCGCCGTTCTTCTGTCTTTGTTTCCAGAACCGACAGATCGAGTTGTTGGGCATTGGCACCGAAAGGGACCGTGAGAACAGCTGCCGCCAGAAGCGCTGATTTCAGACACATGCTTCCAGTCGACACGATTGAATTTTTTATCATGAGGGACCTCACTCTGCAGGTGTCATAAAGGTTTCGGGAAGGTCGTTTTCGACGCGCGCGGATTTGCGACGCGCAGCGCTTCCAAAGAGCGAAAAGAACGCGACCACCGGAATACGAATGCCGTAGTGAACCGACCAGCGCACAAGCCGCAGCATGCCTCCGATGGGCGAGGCTCCTGTAAGTTTCCGGTTGTGCAGTGCTCTTGGAATGGAAAGGTCTGCAAACACCAGATCGCTGGACGCCTGGGCACACTTGGCGACTGTATCGATGTAACCGGCGCCGACGAGAAGGCCGGAGGAACTTGCCCGTTGAGAAGCAATATTCACGCTGATGCCGTCTTCTGGGCCGAAGTCTTCCATGTCTGTCGACGTACTGCCATTTCGACTTTGTTTTTGAGCCGGCAGCACTTTGAGGAGCCCTCGTTCGCCAAGCATGTTTCCGCTATGCGGCACTTTGTCGAAGTGCATCAGAACACCGTTGGTGTTGGCTTCCACCAACGTGACGGGAACCGTGTCTTCGCCAAGTTTCAATAGGCCTTTGCGCTGAACACGTATGCGAGGTGCAGTCCTGACTTCCTTGCGTTCCAGAATGGCTCCGAGCGCTGCCCCGGTGACGATCAGATTGAAAACATGCCAGATGCCCACCACTGACAGGAGTGCGGTTTGGCCAGGGTCATTCTCAAGGCGCCAAAACAGCACACCCGTCGTGGCCAGCATGAGCACAAACACGACGACATAAGGCCACGCGAGAACCGACAGTTGTTCCTTTTCAAGCGTTTCGCCTTTGGTGGTCACGTTGAATTTCGGGCTGCGTGGATTAAGCACCACCGAAATGATTGCCGGGAACAGGAAGATCGACTGGATGTACTCGTAGAGTTCGGAGATCCAGGGCCATCTCAACTTGCCATAGAGGCCCGACTGGATGGTTACGACTGCCAGAATGTAGGTGAGCGTATAGGCGAGAAATTCCTGAGGTGAGGCAATGTAGATCTTCATGCTGAATAGGATGAAGAGCAAGGGTGCCAGCAGGAAGACAAGCCTCGGAAAAGGAAACAGCCAAAAGAGTGCGCTTGAAACATATGCAACCCGCTGCATGAAGTTCAGGCCCGGTTTGAAAAGCGGGTTTTTCAAAAGGAGAATTTGCAGCATTCCGCGGCACCAGCGCGACCGCTGGCCGATGAATGAAGCAATCGTGTCTGGCTGAAGGCCGGCGATCATCGGACGGTCGACATATGCACTCTTCCAACCGCGGGAGTGTAGTTCCAATGCGGTCTCGCAGTCTTCCGTGATCGAGACGCCGGAGAATCCGCCAACTTCATTGAGCGCAGACCGGCGTAATACCGCTCCAGATCCGCAGAAGAACGTTGCGTCCCACTTGTCCAGACCCTTCTGGATCATTCCGTAGAACATGTCGTTTTCGGACGGCATGAAGTTGAAGGTGCGCAAGTTGCGCTCAACCGGGTCGGGGTTGAGGAAAAAGTGCGGGGTCTGAACCAGGAAGAGCTTGGGATCGGAGAAATAGGCCACTGTCTCGCGCAGGAATTCACGCGCCGGTGCGTGGTCGGCATCAAAGACCACAACCAGGTCTCCTTCGGAGCGTGACAGACCGTAGTTCAGGTTCCCGGCCTTTGCGTGTTCGTTCCTTTCACGGGCCAGATATGTAGCGCCGAGTTCGTCGCAAATGCGTTTCAGTGTTTCCGCCCGATCCCGGGCTTCGCGCGCATCTGCCGGGTCGTAGGCATTCAGTTTTTGGTCCGTTGCGCCGTCGTCGAGGAGAAAGACCCTGAATTTGTCCGCCGGATAGTCCATGTTTTTGGCCGCAGCGATGGTGCAGGCCACCAGACCGGGGTCCTCGTTGTAACTTGGAATGAAAACATCAACGCTCGGAGCGTCTTCATCCCGTGTCAGAACCTTGCGAGGCCGCTGGTAACGATCCGACACGATAAGAGCTGACAGAAAGAACATGAGAATGCAGAAAAGCTCGGCGGCCAAAAGCAAAACGCCGGGCACGAAGTCTGCCAGATTCTCGATTGGCGGCACCGTTTGTGTTACGCGCCAATAGACGTAGCGGCCAACGATAATGCCGCCCAGGGAGAGAAAAATGACCCGCCCTAGAGTGCCGGGAATAGCCTTTGTGAATTGCATTGCGAGCAGTAGGAACAGCCCGAGAAACAGCTGCACCTCTACGGACAAAGGCAAGGTCGCAATGAAAAACATTGCAATGGTAGCCACAGTGGCGAACAAATACGCCAGAAACTTCAGCATTGTCCTAACTCCATACTTTTATTGTTTAATTTCAAGTTCCGGGGCGATGGAAATTGCCCTTTGAACGACGTTGATCAGCTCAGCCTGCGAGCTGACTTCAAGCCTTTGCTGCGCCATTGCGATGTGATTGCGCGCAGTGTTGTAGCGAATACCGATTTCCTCGGCGGCCTGCCTGACGCTCTTGCCGGCGATCAGTTGCTGTATGAGGCGCGCCTGCTGTAGCGTCACACCGGCTGTTGCTTTGATCAGCAACGGATCCGCGTTGATGGGACCTTCGGTTGAGGCAACAAGAATTTTTTTGGTGAAGTAGTTTCGAACCGGGTCGTCTTGTTTGTCTTCATCAGAAAACGAAGGCACCGGTTCCAACAAAAGTTGTGTTCCTGACGCCGTATGCAGAATGTGCCGCTGCGTTGAAGGCGAGCTTTGCGAAAGCCCCTGTACAGCTAGTGCGTCAATGCTTTTTGCCGGATAGAACCGGGCAAGAAGGTCAGCTGGTCCCAAGATCCGGCCATCAACGATCCTCAGGTCTTCACCGCTTTGCAGCAAAGCCTCGGCCGCGGAGTTTTTTGTCAGGAGGTACCCGTTGCCATAGACGACCAATGCGGCATGCTTGATGTGCTTGATCCAATAGTCTGAGCTTTTCAGGTCTATCCTGTTAAAACCGAAAACGAGTTCTTCGGCATAGCTGCGGAAGCCCCCGAAAATATCTCCCATATAGGCAACCACGCCTTGGAAGAGCTGCTCGGAGAAGCCGCAGGGAATGTGCGCAGTCAAAAAAAGCTGAAGCCCGCTACCAAGGTCAACGGAAAGGGTCGCCGCCCGATCGGTCTCCAAAACCGATTTTGCTGGATCTTCGCTGCCATTTTCTTGGATACAGCGCAATACAACCGCATCATGATACACCGGTGCACAGATATCCCGTTTCAATGCAGCCAGTGTTTGTTTTTCTTGTTCAATGAGGAAACTTGCATCCCAGAGCCGTCCCGGGTCGTCAGTCGTAAACTGTGCTTCCACTGAATTTCGTAAGGAATCGAAAACAAAGACGCTGAAGACGAGATACTCAAATCGTCTTGCGAGCATATAGGGAAAGTCGAGTTTTTCGTGTGTACGGCGGTCTTTTAAAAAGCCGCCATACGTAATGTCTTCTCCGAAATGCCGAGAACCGAAATACATTTGGTGCCCCCACCTAAGTAAAGCTGCCGTAGTCTGTTGCCTGTCTAAGTGATCGCTTCTGTATGGCGACCGATAATTTCAATTTTTGAGTAAGTGCGCCCCATGTGCCGGAGCGTTAAAAAAGTATTAACAAACTAATAAACCAATGCTGCAACTCTTGTCTTGGTGCAGTTGCATCAAAATTTGGGCGTAGATGTATTATGGTTTACAGAATTGTTTGATTTATTTGCATCAACATTTTCGAATTCTTCAGGAAAAGGAGTTGTCTAATCACGGTTCATCTGAAGAAAAATCGAATACAACCATATTTAAAACTCTGGGCTGTAGACGGGGGCGTAGAATTTCGCAGTAATGCTGCAGTGCAATACGGATGTTTTTCTTCCAAATATACGATGGCTTGGCTAGGTGTTGGCCGATGAGCACATTGTTTTTGGCAACAATTGGTGTTGGCTGCAAAAATAGTCTTGTGAGCGAAAGAAATAAATTCTGCTCAAAAAGCGTGCAGGGTTGAGTAAATAAGACACACACCCCTACCATCGCATAAATGCAAGTCGCGAGTTCGTGATCATTTTTTTGAAAATCGCCGGCTTCAGAGTACAATTTCAGCCGATTTCGCGCATGCCGAACCAATGCTCTGCACCAACTTGTGCAAGAGGCACCACAAAAATTTGACGGGTTCAAGTGCGGTATTCCGCCTGCCAACTTGCAGCAAGGCCACTTCGCCAAACAGCCGGTGTTTTGAATCTTGAGGCTTTGGCGCACCCGACAGGATTCGAACCTGTGACCTCTGCCTTCGGAGCGCGTCTGGACGGTTTTCGCTGCTGTTTCTATTTGTTCGCAGTGGCGCGCTAAGTCACTACGTAGATTAGATTTTTCTAGATCCGAACACCGAAGTCAGTATCCAGGAACGCGTCATAATTTCCTTCCGGGTGTTTCCGTGGTGCTTCCGAAAAGGCGCCTCTGGAACCACTCAAGTTCAGGAGAATTGACGTGCCTAAGCTGACCAAACGAATTGTCGATCAGGTAGAAACGGGCAAAGCCGACTACTTCATTTGGGACGATGATCTGCAAGGATTCGGTCTCCGAGTCTTCGCCTCCGGCAGGCGGAGTTATGTCGTTCAGTACCGTGCCAAGGGTCGCACGCGCCGATTCACCATCGGGCCGCATGGGATCTGGACACCTGAAACAGCGCGCCGAGAGGCCCGCATTTTGCTCGGCCGCGTCGCCCAAGGCGATAACCCTGCCGAGGAACGGGAACTCGACCACAAGGCCATTAACGTCAAAGAGCTTTGTGAGCGCTATCTCGAAGACGCCAAGGCAGGGCTAATTCTGGGAAAAAAACGGCGCCCAAAAAAAGATTCAACGATCTATACAGACGAAGGTCGGATCAAGCGCCACATCATTCCTTTGCTCGGTACGCGCCGGGTCAAGGACCTGACGTCGGCCGATATCACGCGATTCATGCGCGATGTTGCCGCCGGCAGGACGAAGATGACCGAAAGGACCAAGAAATACGGCCGGACGATTGTCCGCGGTGGCATTGGCACGGGTACCCGTACCTTGGGTCTGCTTGGCGCAATCCTTACCTACGCGCGTGAGAACGGAATTATCGAGACCAACCCGGCGCATGGAATTCGCAAGCCAGCGGACCAGAAGCTTAACCGCAGACTTTCTGAAGATGAATACCGGCTTCTTGGTCAGCTGCTTTGTAATGCTGACGACGACGATCAGCTTGCGACCGCGGCTTCAATGGTTCGCGCGCTCGCGCTGTCTGGCTGCCGGCGTGGGGAGATCATCAATCTCGACTGGCGGGAAGCCGCCGAGTTGCAGATGGATATGCTGCGGGTCGATGCCGATATTCTTTCCGGTTTTCCGGACCGAGCCAGCCCATGACCAGACATCCCCAAACATCCTCTTGTGCAGCTCGAAAACAAAGCCCTCGGTCAATAGATCCGCATTGCGGCGACGATCGATCCAGGCGACCGCATCATCTATATTCGCCTGCTCAGCTTCATTGAGGTCGGCACGGGTCGTGATCCATGTCTGCAGCAGTCCCTCTCGCTCTTCTGCATCAAGGGGTGTTGCATCGTCGGGCTGTGCAAAGACGTCGCTCACGTGGACTCCCAGAGATCGCGATCGCGCAACGCCGTCTCGATATAGTTCCGGATGCGCTTCTCCAGGTCGCGATCGACCTGCTGATCTTCGAGCGCCATGGAATGCGAGACGCGGCCGAGCGCCTGCAACGCAATTTCGCGTGCCTTGTGATCGACCATCTCGGTGAGGCTTGTCTTGGGCACGAGCGCATAGACAAGCACGCAGTCCATCGCCTCAGCAGCGCGGCGTAGCGTGTTGAGCTGGATCGTGCCACCCGCCTCGGAGCGCTCGAGGCTGACAATGCCCTGGGCGGTCATCCCAAGCCTTTTTCCGAGCTGTGCACCCGTCATGCCGATCGCGTCGCGAATGGCGCGGACCCACCCTTTTGGTGGCCTGGTGAAGCGATCGATTGGCTTGATCAACGCTAGTTTGCTGTCGAGCCGATCTCTGGCTCTGTTCCGAATCGCGGGTTTCATAAACTTGTGACTTTATTCAAGACGAAGAATTATCAAGTTGCAACTTGATACAATAATTAAAATGATAAAGCCAGAAATTTATTATATGGATAACTTCTGAAAGCCATAACTTTATTTTTAGCGGTAATGACTAGGTCGAATGGACGCGTGTCGGTCCCTTAAATCCGCCAGCGCATGAGCCGGCATTCTTCGGAGTAGCGTGATCGACACATCGCTCAAGCAGTGCGAAACCATCATCTCATATGCCAGGGATAAATGGTTCCACGTCACCAGAATCTGGCATCCTGCATCACGGGAGAGGCCTGAGGCCTTTGCGACCTTGGCAATTGAGGTGAACCAGGGTTTTAAGCGCTATTTTGAACGTCAGTTGGTCAGGGTCGCGACGTGAGCAGCGCGTGGCTTGGCTGGATAGGGTGTGAGAGGAAGAAGATCTGCTTCGACCCTTGCCCGCCCGTTTCCGGCCCCGTTTCGCGGTTGCGCGAGCCAAATGCACAGGTGGTGTTCGCTTCCTGAAATCCTGCGTTCTGCCTTTACGGCTTTAAGACTATGCGGGGGAAGGCCTTCCCCCTGGTCGGCACTGTGTTGCCGGCCACCCCCTTCTGCGGGGAGACCCCGCAACACCCCCTGAGAGTGAGAGCGCGGACTGGGTTTGCCGTGACGGGTTGGAAGCTGGAGAGGAGGTCTCCGGCGCCTGTCACGGAGAACCGAGATGTCAAGACATGATCGCACCCGACGCGCCGGCTCGGCCAGGGCGAACCTTTACGACGAAGTCACCAACAAGATCATCGCCGAGCTGGAAGAGGGCCGCGTGCCCTGGGTGCAGCCCTGGGGCACGTCCGCAGCGAAAGCCCCGCTCGGCTTGCCGAAGAATGCAAGCACGGGCCGCAGCTACAGCGGCATCAACATCCTTCTTCTCTGCGGCGCTCTCGTCCAGCACGGCTTTCCCGGTCAGGGCTGGCTCACATTCCGGCAGGCTCTTTCCCTTGGCGGAAACCTACGCAAGGTCGAACGCGGCACCACCATCGTCTATGCCGACAACTTCGTTCCCGAGGACGAGAAGAAGCGTGCTCGCGACACCGGCGAAGAGGCGCAGGCCATCCCGTTCCTCAAACGATTCACCGTGTTCAACACGGCGCAAAGCGAGGGGTTGCCCGACGACATCGCCGTCACCATTCCGCCGCCGCCACCAGAGCTGATCGAACCGAAGGTCGAAGCGCTCATCAAGGCGACCGGCATTGATTTCCACATCGGCGGTAACAAGGCGTTCTACGTTCCGGCCGACGACTATGTGGTCGTGCCGCCACCGCAGGCTTGCTTTGAACCGATCAACTGGCACAGAACGGCCCTGCACGAAATCGGTCACGCCAGCGGTCATCACAGTCGGCTCAAACGTGATCTCTCTGGCTCCTTCGGCTCGAAGAAATACGCCTTTGAAGAACTGATTGCCGAACAGATTTCGGCTTTCTGCTGCGCGTCGCTCGGCATCGTCCCGACCGTACGCCATGCGGATTACATCGGCTCTTGGCTCGACGTCCTGCGCGAGGATTCCCGTGCCATCGTCCGTGCCGCCTCGCAAGCCAGCAAGGCGGCGGACTGGATCTTGTCCTTCCTTTCGGATGAGACTGGTTCCGCCGACACCGCTACTTGCGACAGGAGGGCGCCATGAACCTCTTGACACCCGAACTGCGCGAACGCCTGCTTGCCAATGGCCGTGAGCGCGACGTCGACCATGTGCCGGTGGTCAAGTTCTTCAATCCCTTCGGTGCCGGCGTCTGGCTCGCGTCCGAGCTGGATCCGGACGGCGACATTCTGTTTGGCCTTGCCGATCTCGGCTATCCGGAATTGGGCAGCTTTTCACTCGAAGAACTCGCGTCCATCCGCTTGCCCTTCGGAATGGGCATCGAACGCGACATCCTGTTTCAGACGGAGACGCCGGTTTCAACGTGGGCGGAAGCGGCCCGGCGAGCCGGCAGCATCCGCGGGGCTGGAAATGACGTCGACCTGGCCCCCGGTGATCTCTATTGGTTCAAGGCCGCACAAGGGGCTATTCACAATGAAGCACCGCGGCCGGGTGCCAGAACCCATGCGTTGCAGGTTTTCGTCAACCTGGCCGAAGAAAACCGGCATGACGCGCCATCAGCGTTTCACCTTGCTGCCAAGGACATTCCAAAACTGCCGGGCGACCGCGCCACCGCACGGCTTGTCCTTGGCGAAAGCAATGGTGTTGCGGGCGCCGCAGCACCGGACATCCCATTGACGTTGCTCGACATTGAGATTCAGGCCGGGGGACGGTTCACGCATCAAGGCGACAGCCGCCACCATGCTTGGATCCTCGGGGTCAAGGGAACATCCACCGTGTCGTGGAATGAAAGCACTGCCGAACTGACGACAGGCAAAGCCATTGCCTTTGCCGGCGCCATCGACATCTCATTTTTCTCCGCACAGGGCGCGCACGTCGTCCTGTTTCGTGGCCCCCCTCTCCGCCAAGCCTTCGTCCAACGCGGCCCGTTTGCGATGGGCAACGCGGCTGAGCTTGACGCAGTCGAGGCCGA
The DNA here is from genome assembly GCF_947499295.1 of uncultured Roseibium sp. Classification (GTDB taxonomy): domain Bacteria; phylum Pseudomonadota; class Alphaproteobacteria; order Rhizobiales; family Stappiaceae; genus Roseibium. The sequence continues at coordinate 79,263 of NZ_CANMNP010000011.1, read as the reverse complement.
CTATCGAGCCGGCCGCCTCGGCTCAATTGACTGAACACAACCCACTCAAGAGCAATCAGAAAAGGAGAAGACCATGACCAATCGACACAACCCGCTCCCCCTGACCCGTGACAATACCGCTGTCGTGTTTGTCGACAATCAGGTCGGGCTGATGACCGGCATCCGCGACTATTCGATCGCGGATCTCAAGCACAATATTGTCGGTTTGGCCAAATCCGCGAAGATCCTCGGCCTGCCGATTGTCACGACTACTACTTCGTCAGAAACACTGCGGGGACCCGCCATTCCGGAATTGACGGCAGCTCTGCCTGACCAGACTTTCATCGACCGGACAACCGTAAATGCCTGGGATGACCCGCGGGTGGAAGAAGCCATTCGCGCAACCGGGCGGAGCAAACTCATTTTCGCGGGTCTTTCCCTCGAGGTCTGCGCCGCGTTGCCCGCAATGCGTGCCGTTCGCGAAGGATTTGAAGCCTATATCGCCGTGGACGCCAGCGGGACATTCAACATGACGAAGCGCGAAACCGCTTTGGTCCGTTTGACCCAAGCCGGAGTGGTCGTCGCCGATGGCGCAAGCCTTGTGATCGAAATCCTCGCGGACAATGCCAGCAATCAGGCTGGTGAAGTCTACAGCGCCCTGGGCATGGATTGGTCGCTTCTCGTCAGCCAGGTCCGACAGAGCGCGTGACTGCGCGCAATCCGTGAGAGACCAAAAATCGGAAGCTTCAGCGGGTCATTTTTGGCTGGATAGTCGTTGTATACGGACCCTACAGCTTCTCCAAGCAGTTACGAAGTGTGGAAAGCTGCGCTTCGTTCTCAAAAAAATTCCAACAGAACTCGGTCCGCGGAGCAGAATTTCGAGTCCTCCAGCACATATTTCTGCTTTCCGCCGTCACTTCCCCGGGGAGAGACGCCCTGTAGCGGGCATTGATTTTATCTGCAACGAACCTCCGCTTCGGGCCAAGTGAGACAAAGCCTGGCAAGGGCAGACTACGGGCATGCACTTCAGCCACGAGCGCGCCTTTAAACCAACGCTCACTCTCAAGGTCAGGCAGGGACGGCACCGGCTGCCACGGGCGAGGCGTGTTTCACGCCCTTGCTGTCGATCTTGCCACCGGTTTTCAGGTGATGTTCGAGGCTGTCGAGCATGAGCGACACACGCTTCTTCATCACGGGTTTCATCATCAGGTTCCCCATGATCGCGCCGAGGGGCCCCATGCCCAATTGGATATCCATCTCCACCGTAACATCGGTCGCGTTGCCGCGCGGAGAAAGGCGTATCACGGACGTGCCACCCTTCATCGGTTTCGGCGCCTCGCTGAGCGACAAGTGGACTGCACGGCCGTTCTCGATCTTGGTGATTGTTTCGACGATCGAGGTCTTGTCGACGAACTCGCAACGCCGTTTCGCGCCGACGCCCTCGTTGTTGTGGCTCAGCAGCGGCGAGCGCACGACCCAGGGCTGGAAGCGCCAGATGCCACCCCAGTCGTTGAAGGCCGCCCAGGCATCTTCCGCCGAAGCGTTGATCCGTTTTGTCAGTTCTGCACGCATGGTGGTTCCTTTCGCGTTTCAGGGTTTTCGATTGAATCTTCTTGGTTCGTGTCCGGAGGACAAAAACTCTGTCCTCGGCGGAATCGAGTGAGAGGTTGGAATGGTCGACATCGCGTGATGATGTCCGCCACCGCACCGTCTGCAGTTTCGGGCGTCTTGAGTTCGAGTTGAATTGTGGCGTGCTTGGTCATTTCGGGCGCGTCCTCTGGCGCGATTTTGTTCGCTTGGCATTGTTGAAAGTGATTACCGCCCCTCGCTTTTGCCACTTCTAATTTTGCACCAGTGAGGTGCAAATTTCGAAGGTGATGGACGGAAATCCTTCCACTAAGAACATGCGGTACGACCCCACTCCCTGACCACCGCAGGAGGAAAGCCGATGCGTCGTCTCATGCTCACTGCCCTCATGGCCGCTTTGCTTCATACGGCGCCGCAGGCGTCTTCAGCCGAGGAAGGTTGGACAGAACTCGATCTGTCCAAGACGCGGATCGTAGCAGCTCAGACGGCGCTGCCGGCGAACGGGGCGATCCGGATAGGCGTCGACATTGCGCTTGATGATGGATGGAAGACCTATTGGAGGAGCCCTGGCGACGCCGGCTATCCCGTCACCGTCGACTGGTCCAGATCGCAAAATGCGGAAGTCGGAGAGATGCAATGGCCCGCACCGTACCGTTTTTCGCTCTTCGATCTCGATACCTTCGGTTATGGTGAGCGGGTGGTCTTTCCCTTCGATGTGACGGTTCTCGATCCCTCACAGCCGACACATCTAAACGCCACTGTCGATTACCTGCTCTGCAAGGAGGTCTGCGTCCCGCAGGTCGCCCAGGTTTCTCTGACGCTGGAACCGGGTGTGTCGGTGGCCAGCACCGAAGCTCAGCTTATCGATCTTTACAGTTCACAGGTTCCTGGCAATGGGGCCGGGGCAGGGCTGGACCTTCGCATGGCTGCAATCGAACCGGGCGGGTCCCGCGTGAGTGTCGAGGTCGCGTCGATCTTTCCGTTCACCTCTCCAGACGTGATCATCGAGGGGCCGGAAGACGTTATCTTCGGCAGGCCTGAAATCGCGTTTCGCGAGGACGGACTTGTCCTATCGGCGTCCGTGCCAGCCGAGACCTTCGAAGGTGGGTCCGTGCGCCTATCAGCGGAAGACATCACGATTACGGTCGTTGACGGTGCGCGCGGCCTTGAGACGGGGATAAACAGCAACCCTGCAACGTCCCGCGCTCCGGTCCCGACGACGGCCTTCCTTGGGCTGCTGGGCATCGCCTTTGTTGGTGGCCTGATCCTGAACCTCATGCCCTGCGTCTTGCCGGTTCTGTCGATCAAGCTTCTGTCGGTCGTCTCGCATGGCGGGCAAAGCCCGACGCGCGTGCGTCTTTCTTTCTTGGCGTCAGCGTTCGGAATTATCGCCTCCTTCTGGGTGCTGGCCCTCGGCGCCATTGCGCTCGGCGTGCTTGGGGTCGCGGTGGGATGGGGCATCCAGTTCCAGAACCCGTACTTCCTGGTCTTAATGGCGAGCGTCGTTATGATCTTCGCCTACAACCTCTTCGGCATGTTCGAGATATCCTTGCCGCAATGGATGTCCGTCGCCGCACAGATCGGCGACTCAGACAGCCTGCGCGGGCATTTCCTGACCGGCGTTTTCGCGACGCTCCTGGCCACGCCCTGTTCGGCGCCCTTCGTTGGAACGGCGGTCGGTTTCGCGCTGTCTTCGGGCGCGCCCGAGATCCTGGCCATCTTCACGGCTCTCGGCTTTGGGCTCGCGGCGCCGTTCCTGCTCGTTTCGATTTTCCCGAAAATGGCGACGTCGATGCCGAAGCCAGGCAAATGGATGCTAAAGCTCAAGAAACTTCTGGGTCTGGCACTTGCGGCGACTGCGGTGTGGCTGCTGTTCGTTATCGCCGGCGTCTCAGGGAAGGTCCTCGCCCTGGTCGTTGCCACAGGGTTGGCGGGCATCGGGGCGGTACTCTGGGCCGGTCGCGGGGACGCAAACGGGTCGGCCTTTGTCGGCACAGCGATCGCAGCGCTCTCGCTTGCTCTCATGGCAAGTCCTGCCATTTTCTCTGCCGGGGGTGGATTTGCGTCCCAGGCTGCGACGGCAAATTTCGCGAATTTCAGCGTTGCGGAACGCGATCGCCTTGTGTCCGCCGGAGATGTCGTGTTCGTGGACGTGACGGCGGACTGGTGCATCACCTGCCAGGTGAACAAGCGCCTCGCTCTCAGCGACGGGAACGTGCGGGCTGCGCTGGAGGCCGAAGGCATCACGCCGCTCCGGGCGGACTGGACCCAGCGCGACGACGCGATCCTGTCTTACCTGACGAGCCAAGGGCGTTACGGCATCCCGTTCAATGCCGTCTATGGGCCGGGCGCGCCTGACGGCATAGTGTTGCCGGAACTGCTAACGCCCGGCGCCGTCCTCGACGCGCTGCAAGAGGCGCGGGGTTAGGCCCCCCGGCCCTCGATCAGGTCCAGCTTGTCGGACACTGCGTCGTAGAGGTACTCCCGGAACCGGCGAAGCCGGACGCTGTCGCGCAGGTCCGGGTGGGTAAGGACCCACAGCGAGGTATGTGGCACGGCGCGGGCGCTGGGAACCCGTCGAAGATCCGGTTCGAGGTCACCCATCATGCAAGGCAGATAGGCCATTCCGAGTCCCCGTTTTGCGAACGCCATCTGCACGAACACGTCGTCGAAGCTGCCCATTACCGGCATGGGTTCCAGCCCGGCGGAATGGACCCATTTCGGATACTCGACCACATCGTCCCAGCCCAACCATTTGGCGTTACGGTTCACGCCACTGAAGACATGCGCATCAATATAGTCGGCTGATGCATACGCACAGGACGCCTGAGTCGCGAGGTTACGCCCAACGAGATAGTTGGGGGGCGAGTTGCCTTGTGACGTGAAGCGCATTGCGATGTCGGCCTCGCGCTTGGAAAGGTCGAGCAGATCCTCGGTCAGTTCCAGGGTCAGGTTGACGAGAGGATTTTGCTTGACGAAGCGCGTGAGGTCGTCGGTCAGCACGCAGACCGCCATCGGCAGGGGCAGGGTGAAACGCACGTCCCCCGACAGTTCCGAGTCCCGTCCCGCAACCGACCGCTCAGCGGCGTGCATGGTTTCCTCAATCTTCTGCGCGGAGACCACGAGCTCTTCCCCGGACGGCGTAATCAGCAGTCCGTCGGGCGTGCGGTCGAAGAGCCGGGTCTTCAGTGCGAATTCCAGCGCATCCATGCGGCGCGACACTGTCGAATGTGCGACCTTGAGGTTTTCGGAGGCCCCGCGGATCGAACCGGCCCTGGCCACGGCGAGGAAAACCTTCAGGTCATTCCAGTCAACTGACATGCGTTCGGGGTCTCCTCGTCGTCTGAAGTGCAAAAATGGATGAGTCGTCAGTTACATGGTCCTAGCAATATTGACTGTTCCAATTTTCGTCCAGTGTGGCGCAAAAAAGGAACGTGCGGTGCGTTTTCAAGTAAGCTAGCACGATGGCGCAGGTATTAACAGGAGGTTTCCCATGCGCCTGATTTCCACTTTCAAGACGACAGCCGCCGTCATCGCGGTCGTGACAAGCCTGGCCGGCGCTGCGACGGTGACCGCCGCACAGGAGATGCCGCCGCGCGTCGTCGGCGCCGTGTTGGTCGACGAACTGACACTGGCGCCGATGCAGTTCGAGATCGAAGTCGAATTGGCCGCATCGCCCACGGACGTTTTCGCCTTCGTCTCGGACAGCATGAATGTTGGCAAAATCATCGACGGCGTTGCTGGTGTCGAGGTTTCTGGTGACGGCATGATGCGCGACTTGATGTTGGCCGACGGCACGGTGGTGTCGGAAACAATCAAGGTGAGCGACGCCGGCCAGATGTCCTTTGCCTATAGCCTGCCCGCCGAGAACCCGATGGGTCTGTCGAACCACCTGGCCGTGATCCAGGTGCGCGCCGCCGACGAGCGCGGCGGGTCGGTTCTATCCTGGCAGCAGTATTTCGACGGAGAGGCTTCGGCCGACGCGTCGGCGCTCTACCTGGCGGCGGCTCAGCGGTTGGCAGAGCGGTTCGGCGGTTACATCAGCGGAGAGCACAGCGGCTTCGCCGAGGTGACGCTCTCACATACCCGGACTTTCGACGTCCCCGCCACGGTGGTCTGGGCGGAAGTTGCCGAGAACTACGCGAATGCGCACGAATGGGCCAGCGTAATCCAGTCGATCGAGTTCGAAGATGCCGATGCCGGCGCGATCGGTGACGTCCGGTCGTGCTTCATCCCGGGTCTCGGGGGCGCCACGCGCGAAGTGATCACGCGATACGACGAAGACAGCTTCACGTATGCCTACACGATCGAAGAAGGAATGCCGCCCTTCGTGACGTCGAACGAGGCGGTCTGGAGCGTGACGCCGGTCGACGAGGACACCTCGGAAGTCAACGTTACGATCACCTTCTCGACCGCGCCGGGCGTGCCGCCGGGGGCCATCGCCTTTGCCAGGTCGAACTTCTTTTTCTTCGCAGGGCTCGGGATCGAGGATCTCAGGTACTTCCTGGAAAACGGTGAGCCGCACCCGCGCGAAATCGCGTCACGCTCTTGATCGGAAAGGCGCAAGCCATGGCATTCCTCAGATCACCACTCACGGCACTCTGCCTTGGCCTTTGTCTGACCGCCGGGGCCCCGACCGGGGCCCTGGCACAAGCAGAGCCGACGACGCTTTCGGTCGAAGCGGGCGGCAAGGAACTGACTGCGCGAGTCATTCGTCGCGCGGCGACCGACAACGCCTCGCTGATCGTCGGATTGCACGGCTACGGAATGAATGAAGGACAGATCGAGACACTCGTGAATGTCGAACCCGCGTCGAGCAACAGCTTTGTTGCGCTCCGGGGGCCGGTCCCTGTGGAGGGCGGAGGACACGCCTGGTTTCCCGTCGATGACAGCCAAGTTTACGCCTTGAGCCAGCCTGCCGACTTCACGACCAACGCTGATATTGTCGCGGACGCGATTGCGGCCCTGACTGCGGAACTCAGTGCGGACCCGCGTCAGGTCTACGTCGTCGGCTTCAGCCAGGGGGCGTCGATGGCGCTCGGACTTGCGCTGACGCACCCCGATCTTGCAGCGGGGTACATCGCGTTCGCTGGTAGCCTTCCGCCTGAAGTGCGGACTGAAGACTGGACTATCAAAAACGGTGCCCCTGTGCTTATCGGCTATGGCACCCGCGACTCGCGGTTCAGCGCTGAGGAGCTTGACGCCACGATCGCGGCGCTGTCGGAGGCGGACCTGTCGGTTGAATTGCAGACCTTCGCCGTCCCCCACGTTGTCAGCGGTGCCGGGCGCCGAGCCATCGCGGCCTGGATCGACGACCGCATCGCCGGACGACCGGTTGCACAAACCCGTCCGCTGCCGCTTGCGGTGACCGCAGCCCCCGATACCGGCGAAGACCCTCAGGCGATCATCGCCGAAGCGCTGGCCGCCGCCGAGGCGCGGGGCGGATATTTCGGGAACCCGGACGGCGATCTCGTGATCTACAAATTCTTCGACTTCAACTGCTCGATCTGCCGGATTGCGCACCGGCAGATGGGTCGTTTCCTTGCGCAAATGCCCGACAATACCCGCGTCGTCGCGGTGGACGTGCCGTTGATCGGGCCAGGTTCACGCGAGGCGACGGCACACACATTCTCGATCGTGTCCCCTGACGATTACAACCGCGCCTACCACGCGTTGATGGTCGGGCGGGGTCAGTTAAACGGCGTGCGGGCCTTGCGCGAACTTGAGAAACTCGGAATCTTGCCAAGTCTGACCGACTCTCAGGAAGCCATCGACGCCTACCAGATCGAAATGCGGATAAACACAGCCGCGATGCGCGCTCTTGGGATACAAGGAACGCCGGGCTTCTATGTCCGGCTTGCAGATGGTCGCGAAGGGGCCTTTACCGGCTGGGATGCTGCCGCGATCGCCGCTTTCATAGGTGCCACACTCGAATAATCAGGCAGCAAGAGAGTCACGTTTCCACGACCGTAACCGTCATTTTCAGAGCGCAAATCAGGTGCACCAAAAGCCTTGCTTGCAATGAGACGACGCTGTGAATCAAAGCGCCAGTGCTTCAAAAAGTGTCTTATTGGGCAGCAGCGTTTATTGGCTTGTTCTGCTCCCAACGCGGGCAAATACCTTGTGGCGCGAGTCTACATCTGCGGATCGTAATAACATTCATAAGCAAAGTGGACCTTTATGCAAAACACTGAAAAAATCCGCTTCCCGCCCAATCCGTGAATTTGCTGCCTTTCGAATAAATGTCAGCTTTCGGGCTCAGGTTGCAATGTGTCGATCGTCCAAAATGGCGGGGCAATGCAGACAGGGGGATATATCTGGTCTGGGGCCGGAAGAGGACATTCGGGTTTTGTCTTTGGGGACTGCGAAAGCGGCCATTGGTGATGAAAACAGTGAAGGTCTGCTTCGAGACCATCCAAGACCTTCGGTGCGGCGCGCTGAACTCGAAACTCGGGTGGCCAACGGACATTTGATGCGAATCGAGCAGATGTCCGCTTCTAATTTCTGTATGTTTAAGTGCGATCGAGTAACGCTTATTTTCTTCGTCGTTTCGACAGTTCACGATAAAGTGCTTCCGGGGAGACACCGATTTCCGCGGCAATGTCCTTGGTCCGTCTTTCAGGAGAAGTGCCGGAATTGACCGCCAGCCAGAAATCGAGGCGATCAGCTACCTTTTTCAAGCTCCGGACTTCCGTGTTTAACCGCGCACGTTGAACGGAATGAGAAAGACTGGCCGCCCAGTTTTCTGCCCAGCTTCGATTTGATGCAAGGCGGTCCTTGAATGCGTCCGTCTCAAGCTGCGCGACGGTGCTTCGGCATCGGGCGATCGCATCGCAATGATAGGTTTCAGAATAGACAGAGGCCTCCGCTAAAACAGCGTCCCGGCCTGCACTTTGCAATACGATTTCGTTCCCCGAAGGGGTGACCCGAACTAGGTCGATTTCACCATCCAGGATCAGAAAAACACTCAACACGTTGTCGCCAGTATGAAAAAGGCAATCGCCCCTCTCACACGATCTGCGGACTGCGTCTGAGAAAACCAGTGAAAGCCAATCGGACATGATTGCTATCATATGTGCCTATGCGCCTTCGGGGTAGACCTTGGAGACCATTACAAGGAGCCAACCTTATGAAAAACCTTCTGATGCTGCCGATTTTCCTGACGCTCACCGCAGGTCAAAGCCTCGCTGAGACGTCAACGCACAGTCACTCTGCGGCGCATCAACACCAAGCTTCACAGATCGGCGCGCCAAGTGAGCCGGGTCAGGGTGCATTTGCTTCGATCCAGGAAATCGTCGAGCTCTTGCTCACAGATCCCGAAACCGAATGGGAACGCGTTGATCTGGAAGCCTTGCGCGGCCATCTGGCCGATATGGACAATGTTACGCTCCGTTCAATCGTTGCCGTGGAACCTCTGGCCAACGGGGCTCGCTTCACGGTTACATCCAAGCAAGGCAGCGTGCGCCAATCCATCAAGAACATGGTTCTGGCACACAGCCATGAAATGTCCGGGACTTTCGGTTGGAACTTGAGCGCGGAAGAGATTCCTGACGGAGCCATTTTGACGGTAACCGGAACAGTCGAAGATGCGCCCAGGATCCAGGGCCTTGGTTTTATCGGTGTCATGACGCTCGGCATGCATCATCAAAGCCATCATCTGGCAATTGCTCGCGGACATAATCCTCACTGAAGCTTGACTGTCTTCAGGCTTGGCATGGGCGCACTCGCCGAACGTTCCCTGTGCAAGTAACCGGATCAATTTGAAACGAGTGTCGTAGGTTCGTAGCCAGCGTCCCGGATAACACGCAAGATGTTATCCGGTTGTCGCAAGCTCGAGATTTCGACGATGCGTTTTTCAAGGTCGCACGCAACGACAGCCGCCGGTTCTGCTGCCAAGACCGCCTTCTCGATCGCCATTACACAATGGCTACAGCTCATATCCGGAATGCAGAGTTTCATGATGTACCTCCTGCCTCAAACCTCGAGGGTTATGGAGGTTCTTGCTAGGGGAAGGTCAACAGGTAGAACTACTTACAGGTTTTTTCGATAATTTCTGTTGACCTTCCAGCGACTGGAAACCCCATGTGAGGAGCAATCATCAACGTCACATTGGACCATGACATGTCCTCGAAACAGAAACTATCCTTGTCCGTTCAGGGGATGTCCTGTGCGTCCTGCGTCGGACGCGTGGAGCGCGGTCTTTCCGAGATTGAAGGGATCACGGACGTCACAGTGAACCTCGCGACTGAAACCGCACATCTGACCGCGGACACCGCTGAGCAGGCTTTGGACGCGATAACCAAACTCGGAAAGATGGGATATCCGGCACGAACGGAAACTCTGGTTCTCAACATAGGGTCGATGTCGTGCGCTTCCTGCGTGGGCCGCGTGGAGAATGCTCTGAAGAACGTGCCGGGCGTTGTCGAGGTGAGTGTCAATCTGGCTTCAGAAACCGCGAGCATCACCTATGCCGAGGGTGCTTCGACGCCTCAGGCGCTAATGGAAGCCTCGGGCGCTGCCGGATATCCGGCGTCACTTGCTGAAGCAGGAGCAACGCGTGTCCGCACTGAAAGGAAGCAAGAGGAAGCGCAGGATCTCTTTCACAAGATGACCGTGGCGGCGGTTTTCGCGTTTCCTGTCTTCATTGTCGAAATGGGCAGCCACGTCATTCCGGGCATGCACCATTGGATCATCGCGACGATTGGGCAGCAAACGAGTTGGGTGCTGCAATTCCTCTTAACCACCATCGTCTTGGCTGGCCCGGGACGAGGTTTTTACTTGAAGGGGTTCCCGGCGCTGCTCAGGGGCGCTCCGGATATGAACAGCCTGGTCGCAGTCGGTACCGGCGCGGCATACCTGTATTCCGTCGTTGCAACGTTCCTTCCATCATTGATCCCGGATGCAGTCAGGGCTGTCTACTTTGAAGCGGCAGCCGTCATCGTGGTCTTGATCCTGCTTGGGCGGTTCCTGGAAGCCCGGGCCAAGGGGAGAACCGGTGCCGCGATTCAAAAACTGCTTGGTCTTCAAGCGAAGACGGCGAGAGTACTGCGGGATGGTGAGCAGATTGAGGTTCCCATCGACGCCCTGGCGATAGGTGACACGATCGTCGTGCGCCCAGGGGAACGTATCGCAGTTGATGGCGATGTGATTGAGGGGTCATCGCATGTCGACGAGAGCATGATTTCCGGCGAGCCTGTTCCAGTTGAAAAGGCAGTTGGTGCTCAAGTCACTGGAGGCACGGTCAATGGATCGGGCGGCCTGCAATACACGGCGACGAGGGTTGGGGCAGACACGACGCTATCGCAAATCATCCGTATGGTGGAGGAAGCTCAGGGTGCAAAACTCCCGATCCAGGGACTGGTCGACAAGATTACCCTTTGGTTTGTTCCGGCTGTGATGATCGTTGCCGCTCTCACCGTTGTCGCATGGCTGATCTTTGGTCCGGAACCGGCGCTCACCTTTGCGCTTGTTGCGGGCGTTTCGGTTCTGATCATTGCCTGTCCGTGCGCCATGGGACTGGCCACACCCACGTCAATCATGGTCGGAACGGGCAGGGCAGCTGAAATGGGTGTCTTGTTCCGGAAAGGCGATGCCCTTCAACAACTGGCGGAAGTCGGTGTTGTTGCGCTCGACAAAACCGGAACAGTCACCGAAGGCCGGCCGGAACTGACCGATATGGTACTGGCGGACGATTTTGACTGCCAGGATGTGCTGGAAATGGTTGCTGCCGTTGAGAGCCGGTCGGAACACCCTGTCGCAGAGGCGATCGTTCGCGCGGCGTCCGTTGAAAACAAGAGACGTCTGGATGCTGAAGACTTTGTGTCGATCACCGGACACGGTGTAAGCGCTCTGGTTTCCGGGAAGAAAGTTCTGGTTGGTGCCGATCGTCTCATGCTCAAGGAAAACGTCGCGATTGGTCATCTGCGGGATCGGGAAGAGGATCTTGCGAGACGCGGCCGGACAGCACTCTTTGCGGCAATTGACGGCCAGGTTGCGGCTGTGATCGGGGTCTCCGATCCGGTCAAACCGTCGAGCCGGGATGCCATCGCTGCCCTTCATGCACAGGGGCTCAAGGTGGCAATGATTACCGGTGACAAACGGGAAACAGCCGAAGCGATCGCAGTGGAAACAGGCATCGACACCATTGTCGCCGGCGTACTGCCGGATGGCAAAGTCGCCGCTTTGAACGACCTTCGCGGCGGTGGAAACAAAATCGCCTTTGTAGGTGACGGTATCAACGATGCACCCGCTTTGGCCCACGCGGATGTCGGGATCGCAATTGGAACTGGAACCGACGTCGCGATTGAATCTGCGGATGTGGTCTTGATGTCGGGCGATTTGCGCGGCGTGGTCAATGCCCATGAGGTGTCAAAACGCACCATGCGCAACATCAAGGAAAACCTCTTTTGGGCCTTCGCATACAACACTGCCCTCATTCCGGTGGCCGCAGGTGTGCTTTACCCCGCTCTCGGGGTCCTTCTTTCTCCGGTTCTGGCAGCGGGCGCGATGGCACTTTCCTCCGTTTTTGTGCTCACCAATGCACTACGGTTGCGGGGCATCAAGCCATCCATGGATGAGAGTCGCGAGCGACATGAGCCGGCGCGGGAACACATCCCGGTAGCGGCGGAATAAGGAAGATGGTGATGAACATAGGAGATGTTTCCCGCAAATCCGGTCTCCCAGCAAAAACGATCCGATACTATGAGGACATCGGCCTCGTCACACCACCACGCAGCGAAAACGGCTACAGAGCATTTCGTGAAACAGAGCTGCACAAGCTTGCGTTCCTTGGAAGAGCTCGTGAGCTCGGTTTTACGATCGAAGATTGCCGGACCCTCCTGGCTCTTTACGAAGACGACGGCCGGGAGAGCTCTCAAGTGAAACGGGTGGCGCAAGACCATCTGCACAAGATCGATGAAAAAATCGGGCAATTGCAATCCATGCGCGGGACCCTTGCGCATCTGATCGACGAATGTGCGGGGGACCATCGCCCGGATTGTCCAATCCTAGAAGATCTCGCAGGAGAACAGAGCTGATGCCACGGAAGCTCTTGCTTTTGATGTGCGTGGTGCTGATTGCGGCCGGAGGATACTTTCTGTTTGAACGATCATCTGATGAGCCGTCGGTGGAACAAGGTCAGGCGATGGTCGAAGTCGTCATCCCGCCGCTGGATGCGACAACGAAACTCGGCGAGCGGCTGTTCAACGAAAGCTGTGCAAGTTGCCATGGCGCGAATGCGGCGGGCCAACAGGGCATCGCTCCACCACTTGTGCACAAGATCTACGAACCGGGTCATCACGCTGACGGTGCGTTTTTTCTTGCCGTCAAGCAGGGTGTTCGGGCACATCATTGGCCATTTGGTGACATGCCACCTGTTGAGGGCTTGACGCAACGGGATGTTGAGCGGATTGTTGCATACATTCGGCTCCTTCAAAGAGCCAACGGCATTCAGTAAAGGTCCAATGAAACGCTTTCTGCCAATATTCTTGACCAGGTTTTTGATGTCAGTTGCAGTGCTGATGCTTGTCGTCGGCGGGGCTACGTTCAATCACCCGGTGGCAGGCCATGATCACTCTGGTCATGAACATGCGGATACACTCGATCATCATCATGGCACCGGCCAAGGTGATATCGAATACACAGACACGCAGACAGTTCATTGTGGTGCCAACCTTCTTATTCTGACCTGCGAATTTGAACCGATTGCTCCAACCGGTTCCGGTGACCTTGAGCTCGTTGAAGCGGCCTTTGTTATGTCGAAATCGAGTACCGTCGAGCCTCCACCCCCACGCCTCTTCTCCTAGTCCCAGTTCAAAAGCGGTGGCCCAGGTCACCAATAGTCTGGAAACAGGAAAGAGAAACCAATGAAACTGTCCGTAATTTTAGTTTCGGGCGCGCTTGTCGTGACAGGCGCTGCCGCCGCCGTGGCACATGGCGGTGCCACTGGAATCGTGAAAGAACGCATGGACTCCATGAGTGCCATGGGCAAGGTGATAAAGACGCTGTCTGCAATGATGCGCGGTGAAACCGATTATGACGCGGACGTCGTTCGCAAGGGGGCGGAAATCCTTCAGAGCCATTCCGGCGAAGCGCTGACAAAGCAATTCCCGGAAGGCAGCATTGAAGGTCCTTCGGAAGCCAAGCCCGAGATCTGGTCCAACTGGGAAGAGTTTTCTGGAATTTCCGGACAACTGGAATTGTTCGCAACCGCTCTGGGCGAAGCCGCTGGCAACGGACTTTCTACACCGGGAGCGGGCGGCGGCATGATGGGCCAGGGCAACATGATGGGCGGTCAGAGCGGCATGATGGGTCAGGGCACTATGATGGGCGATCCATCCCACATGCAGAATCCCGAGATGCTCGCCCAAATGCCGGTGCAGGGGCTCTTTGCCATGACAGCTCAGACCTGCTCGGCCTGTCATACAAAGTTCCGCATCGAGAAGAAGTAACCCGTGCGGATCTGGCTTTTTGGCGCGTTCTCCGCTCTTGCGATGGCAGGAGCGGGGTTCGCCGGGCTGTATCTCTGGCCAATCGGGAAACCGGTCGAACTCGCGGCTGCGAAAGGTGACCCGCAGCGCGGTGCATATCTCGCCCGCATGTCCGGGTGCATTGCCTGTCACACGGATTTTGAAGGCGGTGGGAAACCGCTTGCCGGAGGGCTGAAACTTCCGACCGACTTTGGCACTTTCTATTCACCGAACCTGACCACCGACAAGGAGAACGGCATAGGCGCTTGGACTATGGAAGACTTTGCCAAAGCTGTGCGCCAAGGTGTCTCACCGGATGGAGACCCCTATTATCCATCCTTTCCATACCCGTTTTATGCCAAGTTTTCCGATCAGGACGTCGCAGATCTATGGGCGGCATTTCAGACTGTTCCTCCGGTAGCTGAGACCTCCAAGGCGCATGAAATGGTCCCGCCGTTCAACATCCGGTCCGGTCTCAAGATCTGGCGTGGTGCATTCCTTGACCCCAAGCCGTTTCGACCGGAGCCTGACAGGAGTGGGGCGTGGAACCGGGGCAAATACATCGTCGAGGGTCCGGCCCATTGTGGTGCGTGCCACACGCCTCGCAATTTCCTCGGAGCCAGGCAGGCCGAACTCTATTTGCACGGTGCCGACAAGTTGCCCGATGGCGGCAAATTGCCGCCTCTTACCGGCTCTTCCTTGAAGGAGGCAGGTTGGACGATAAACTCTTTGTCCTATGCATTGCAGACCGGGGTAATGCCTGACGGCGATGTATTCGGGGGCTCGATGGGAGAGGTCGTGAGGGACGGCACGGCGTTTTTGTCTGAGGAAGACAGAAAAGCCATCGCGACCTACCTGCTGGAGAGAGACGAATAAGACCATGATCAGCAGACGAAATTTTTTGGCAACCACGGCCGCCGCGACGACGGCCATTGCCGGGCCCCCTTTGTTCAGCGTTGCGCATGCGGACGATGGTTTCCTCGAGATCACCGCTGGTCCGACCTCGAAGAAGCTCTATCATGAGGACGCGCGAGCCTCCGATCTTTGGCTCTATAACGGCAAAACCCCGGGTCCGGAAATCAGGGTGACGGTCGGTGAACGCGTGAAGGTGCGCCTCACGAACAATCTTGAAGAGCCGACGTCCATCCACTGGCACGGCATCCGGATCGCCAATGCAATGGACGGTGTTTCTGGTCTCACTCAGGAACCTGTTCAACCGGGCGAGACGTTTGAATATGACTTTGTGGTTCCCGACGCAGGGACATACTGGTATCACGCACACAACAAGAGCTGGAATCAGGTTGCGCGCGGGCTTTATGGTCCCCTCATTGTCGACGAAGCGACTCCGGCCTTCGATCCGGAACATGATCTGACATTAGTAATCGATGACTGGCGTCTTCAAAAGGACGGCAGTCTTGATGTCGCGAGTCTTGGTCATTTGATGGACTGGAGCCATGGTGGCCGGTTCGGCAACTATCTCACGGTCAACGGCAGAAGCCGCCCGAATTTCGAATTGAAGGAAGGGCAAGCCTATCGGCTCCGACTGATTAACGCTGCCAACGCAAGGATCTTTTCGATCGCCCCGGAAAGTTTTGGTGCGTTGGTTTTGGCCTATGATGGTCAACCACTTCCGAAACCTGAAAAACCTGCTTACTCGCCCCTGCTGCTCTCACCGGCGCAGCGAATGGATCTGTTGGTGACACCGGAAAGGGATTTCGCGTTTGAAGAGCTATCGGGCGACACTCCCTATCCCTTTGCGTTCTTTAAGGTTCAAGGCCGTCAGGACACCAGGAAAGCGTTCCTCCCATTGGTACCAAATCCAATCCCGGAGCCTGACCTCACCAACGCGAAGACATACACAATCGACATGACCGGCGGCGCCATGGGGCGCATGGTCGAGACTGTCTACAATGGCAAGGTCCTGACGGGTGAAGACTTTCCGAGAACCGGACAGCTCTGGGCATTCAATGGTGTCGCAAATCTCGCGGAAGATCCATTTTTCAAGATAAAGCGCGGCGAGAGCGTTATTCTTGAAGTGCTCAACGACACCTCATTTCTGCACGCGATGCATATCCATGGCCATCATTTCAGGGTCATCGAACGGGAAGGTGCGACGATCGATGACGGTCAGCCCTGGCGGGACACGTTTGCAATTGGCCCAAGTCAAAGCGCCAGGATTGCTTTTGTGGCAGATAATCCGGGCAAGTGGCTGTTTCACTGCCATATGCTGGAACATGCGGCAGCAGGCATGAACACCTGGTTTGAAGTCGTCTAGATCACTCGTCTGTGTTCGGCATGGAATGGTGCTCGCGGCGAATTTGGAGTATTGACGCGGTATGCGCAGTGTTTTGATCGCATTGTTGATCATAATATTCTCAGGGGTTCATACGGCCGCTGCATTCGGCGCTGCGCACATGGAAACGGGCGTCATCGCGCATTCGGCTGCGGCCGATCATGATCAGACAAAAGCCGCTGACAAAAGCCACTCACACCATATGAAATGCTGTGAAAAGGCCAACGATACGGATACCGACCTAAAACTGTCGGGCTGCGGCGCAGACTGTGTGTCTTTCGTTGCAAGCAGCATGGACGTGCTGTTCACCTCATCGGTCTCACCGGAATACAGTCGCGTTCTTTTGTTGCTCGCCGTTCTCTCCCTGCCTCAGGACCATCCTCCCAAACGGGTTTGACGCTTCGAGCCGGAGTGCGTTTTTTCGCGCTTCGGAAAGGTCAATGGTTTGGAAGGACGAATGGTGAATTCCCGATATTTGCTGAAGTTGTAGGTCGGCACCATTCGCCTTGAGAAAGAGGCAAATGCTCAATGCGCATTCAGGAAAACGGAAGCCGGATTCCGGCGGCGGTACCTCGTGTGAAGGCCAGGACCGCTGACGATAGCCCGGCGAAAAAGCGCGTCAGCGGACACACCCTCTTCATGATGGCCTGTTGTGCCGCGATGGTTCCTGGAACCGCCATCATTTTTGCATCGGCCCCGGCAGGTCAATCACTGACAGAAACGCTGCTTCTGGCCGTGCCCGTTCTCGGGTGCCTCGGCATGCATGTCGTCATGCACCGGTTCATGGGCAGGTCGTGCCACGACGCGGAAAACAAGGATCAGAATAATGACTAAGAAAGCTCTCGCTGCTGTTGCCCTCGCAGGGTTGATTTCACTCTCCGGAACGGCGCTGGCCGAGGAAGACAAAACCGTAACAGTGTTCAAGACGCCCTGGTGCGGATGCTGTCAGGTGTGGACGGACGCCGTTGAAAAGGCCGGGTACCACGTCATCGTGAAAGACATGGAGGATCTGTCCGCGATCAAGAAGCAGGCGGGAGTTCCGGCTGAAATGGAGGGCTGCCATACCGCGGTCATCGGGGATGACCGCAAATATGTGATCGAAGGACATGTGCCCCTCGAGGCAATCGAAAAGATGATGTCGGAACGGCCGGACATCCGCGGAATTGCGGTTCCTGGTATGCCGCAGGGGTCTCTCGGCATGGGGTATGATCCGTCTGCCAGGTACACGGTCTATTCGTTGAGCGCCAAGCCGTCCGAAACGCCGCAACCTTACATGACCACAGGTGAATAGGTCTCCATGATGAACATCTCAAGGAGAACCTTCCTTGCAGGGTCGGCGAGCCTATCCGGGCTCGCCGTCAGCGGTTGCGTCTCCAGTACCTCCGATCCCGAGTTTTATATCCCGTCTCAGGACCCTGCGTATCTGTCCATGTACGGGGCCATGCCGGAGGAACGGTTTCCGCTTCCCGCAATCAATCTGAAAAACGTGCCCGACCAGTACTATCGGCAACAGGTGGATTACCCGACCAGTGAACGGGTCGGGACACTCGTTGTCGATACAAGCAACTATTATCTCTACCTCGTACAGGAGAACAGCAAGGCCATGCGCTATGGCGTGGGGCTGGGCCGGGCCGGGTTTGAATGGTCCGGCCGGGCCAGGATTGCCCGCAAATCCGCCTGGCCCAAGTGGACACCGCCTGACGAGATGATCGAGCGGGAACCGGAACTCGAAAAATGGAGCTGGCGGAACGGCGGGATGCCGCCCGGTCTGGAGAACCCACTCGGGGCGAGGGCCCTTTACATCTTTCAGGGCAACCAGGACACGCTCTACCGGCTCCATGGAACCGCAGAATACTGGACGATCGGGTCAGCGGTTTCCAGCGGCTGCGTGCGCCTGATGAACCAGGACATCATTGATCTTCATGGACGGGTTCCGGTTGGAACGCCGATTGTGGTGCTGTGATGGGCAAGGTGTTGAAAAGCAGGTATTTGCTGGCAGGAGCCTTGATCCTGGGGGCAGGCGCCGCAGGTCTATATGTGCTCAGCGGCGGTGTCTCGGCGGGGACACAGCTGCGGCCGGATGATGCTGCTCTGACGCGTCTGGGAGCCGAGATTTACGTCCAGAGCTGCGCGGCCTGCCACGGTGCCGCGCTGGAAGGTGAGGAAGACTGGCAATCCGCAAATGCCGACGGGACGCTCAAGGCACCGCCTCACGACGAAACCGGCCACACCTGGCACCACGCCGACGAGTTGCTGTTCCGGATCACGAAATTCGGAACGGCAAAAGGAGCGGGGATCGAGGATTTTCAGTCCAACATGCCCGCTTTCGAAGACAGCTTGAGCGACCGGGAGATCATCGCTGTTCTCTCCTGGATCAAGGCCCAATGGCCAGACGAAATCAGAGAACGGCACGACATGATGAACGAACGGATGAGGAACTTGAACCAATGAAACGTCTGCTTCTGAAACTCTGCATTCTGCTGGTCGCGCCCTTGTCGATGGCATTGCCCGCGCTCGCCGATACTGCGGAAACGCTCTCCGAGGAGAGGATCAAGGAACTGGCCCTCGAAGCAATTCTGGAAAATCCGGAAATCATCGAGCTGGCAATCCAGCGCCTGCAACAGGTTCAGCTCGAACGGCAGCAGGCCGCGATAGCGGCGACACTGGAGTCTCGCCGGACCGAACTGGAGCGCGACCCGAATGCACCTGTTCTGGGGAACCCGGATGGGGATGTCACTTTGGTCGAGTTCTTTGACTACAACTGCCCCTATTGCAAGCGGGCGAAGCCCATTGTGGAGGCCTTGCTGGAAGCCGACCCGAATATCCGCGTTGTATTCCGGGAGTGGCCTGTCCTGAGCGAAGGCTCGGTTTATGCGGCGCGTGCCGCGCTGGCTGCGCGCCAGCAGGACAAATACGAGGAATTCCACTGGGCTCTGATGGCCTTCAGGGGCCGGGCGGAAGAGGCGTCGGTTCTTGAAATAGCCGAGGAAGTCGGCCTCGATATCGATAAGCTTCAGTCCGACATGCAGGCCGACGACCTGGACAATCACATCCGCCTGTCCATGCAACTGGCCGAAGGCTTGAACATCACCGGCACCCCGTCATTTGTCGTCGGCAATACGGTGCTGCCCGGTCTGCCTACGCAGGAGCAGTTGTCGGCTGCGGTCAGTGAGGCGCGAGCGTTAGATGACTAAGTCAGTGATTGAGGGTATGTAGGGTAAATTCGGTTCAGTGCCGTTGTTTAGGTGTTTTCGAGCATGCGTCCGCTTTGCGCCGCAAATCTAGTCGTTCAAAATTTGACGCGAGAGGCCGAAAGACGGACGTCCGTCTTTCGGCTACTTCACGCCCACTGTGCTTGAGAGTAAAGCAAGGCGTTCGGAGACTGGAGGCGGCCAGTTCCGAAATCAAACTGGTGTCAAACAAGCAAAAGAGCTCTCAATCTAGCGTTGCGCACTACCCGTAAAGCGTGCATCATTAATTGTATGACTCATGTAGCCCGCCGTATTGAAATCAACAGACCGGATGGAAACACTGAAATATTGTCTGAAGCTGACTTTGCAGCACTTGGCGCGCCGCTTGTGCTTCTTGGTGAGCCGGGTGCCGGTAAGTCTGACACCGCTGATTGCTTTTCTGAGCTTGATGGCCATACGAAATTTTCGGCGGATGTGCTTGCCACCGAAGCTCCTGCCCCTGGGCTGGAGACCAGCATTCCAGTGATTGATGGTCTCGACGAGACCCTGGGAAATGGACAGGAAAGCCCGTTTCTCTCGATACTGAAGCGCCTCCATCAGGCAAACGTGCACACGTTTGTAATTACTTGCCGCGCAGCGGACTGGGCTGATGTTCAGAATGAACGCCTAGTTCGGAATTGGTTTGGTCAAACACCGATTGTTGGACGTCTTCAACCGCTCAATGACGATGAAATCGTCGAGACGGTAGACGTGTTCGGCACTTATGAAGCCGGTGGCCAGGCTTTTCTGGAGGAGGCTCGAACCAGAAATGCCTTGGATTTAGCCCGAAATCCGCAGGCGCTCAGGCTCTTGTTGACTGCCATCAGAGAGCACGGTTGGCCAGAAACCAAGACAGCGCTTTATCAATACGCCTGTGAAAGCTTCGCAGGTGAAGAAAACCAAATTCACCGATCCATCAATGCCTCTAGGCCGGCTGCCGAGTTAATTCTTTCTACGGCCGGATTCGTTTTTGCTCAGCTCTTACTATCGGGTAAGCGCGGTGTGAACGTTGATGGTCAGGATAGCGAGTTCCATATCCGACTCGCGGAACTTGCAAGTGACACGGTCAATGCTGACATGATCAACGCAGCAGTATCGGCGTTACTATTCAAGGCTTCGGGCGTAGGAACTGTCGAGCCTTATCACAGGACCATCGCGGAATATCTCGCGGCAAAGTGGCTTGTTGATCAACTGCGATCCGGTACCTTGTCGTTTCGCAGGCTTGAAACTCTACTCTACAAGAATGGCCATGTCCCCAGATCTCTTAGAGGCCTTCACGCGTGGCTGGCGACACTTTACCCCAGCGCCACATCACGTTTCGTCCCCAACGATCCTTACGGCTGTTTTCGCTACGGCGATATTGAGCAATTTAATGTCGAACAAACGCGCCAATTGATCGAGCAGCTTCAAAACCTTGCGTCGATTGATCCGTACTTTCGTAGCGAGGATTGGGACGGTCAGGTTGGAAATGGTCTCGCTCGGCCGGAGCTACGTGATGATATCGTAGGTCTAATCCGTAATCCGGACGTTCCGTATAATCTCTCTACCGTCATCCTTGAATCGCTCAAAGGTACAGAGCTCGCCGCGTCCATTACAGATGATCTACGCAGCATCGTGCTCGACAATTCGATGCCCTATATAAGTCGAGATCGGGCTCTAGAAGCGCTTCAGTTTGCTTGTCCCGACGAAGACTGGGTCCGACTGGGTCAAAACCTCATTCGGGATGGCGACCACAGTTCAGCACGTATCGCTGTAGAAGTAGCCAGTGACTACTGCACGCATTTCACTGGCGAACAAATTGCTGAAATCACCAATAACTATGATGCTTTGAACGAACAACGTTCTGTGAACATATCCATTGGAATTGCCTATCGCCTCCTGCCAATTATGTCATTGGAGCAAAAAGTTGAGGCGCTTTCTGTTTTTGCGGCGAATCTACCGGAAGAGCGCCATAATCGCTCGAGTTACCAGCGGAAAATTGAAGAGCGTCTTTGTGATACGCTGAAGTCTTTTCTGGAGCAAGGTGGCGAGACCACGGGGGAGCAACTCTGGTCGTGGTTGTCGCGGGTCACCCGTTCTCATTATCGCTCCCAGGACTGGCGAACATTCAGCGTTCAGTACTTCAGTGAACGGGCAGAGCTTCGGCGTGAAGTTCAATCACACGCCCTGGCCAATGCGACGCCCGAAGATGGCCGCATAATCGATCTCTATTTGAGCGATATGGGAGAGGGACTTATCCTTCTGGAGAGTGATCTCGTCTACCACTTGGAGCAGTTGGTCGAACAGGACGATCAGCTTGACGACTTTGTTGAACGCTGGCGGGCGTTTGCCGAACGGATTTTTGGTCGTGGCGGATTTGTCGGTGACGCAGAAACGGTTGCCCAGCGACAGGCTCATAACCGACACGAACTACAGGCGATTATCGACGAAATTACGAGTCGGCCACCACCAAGCTGGGAACGCGAACATGAAGAGCAAAAGCAAGAGTGGGCACGTGAGAAACAGCGACAGGACCGCAACAGGTTCCAGAGCTTTTCGAACATTCGCGATCAAGTGCGAGAAGGGCAACATGCGCCAGCACTTTTTGATATTGCCACTGCGTATTTGGCACTTTTTTCAGGTTACAGTGAAGATAAAGAGCCCATAGCTCGAATCGAGCAGCTTGTTGGTCAGGAGAACCTTGAAGCGTCATTAGCAGGCCTGGTTGCTGCATGCCATCGCGATGATTTTCCGACCCCTCGTGCGATTGCAGAACTTTCTGCCAACGAAAGCAAACAATTTTTTCTCCCGAGAGTCGCAATGGTTGGCTGTGCCTTGTCACGTTTAAGTGGAGAAAACCTAAGTGAGTTGCCACGCGAAACACTACTCACTGCCTTGGCTGCCACGGAATGGGGCCTCTATTCAGATGAAAAACGAATGCTCGGCGGCCTCGAAGATGCGCTGAAAGAAATTCTTTTTGAAGCCGAGTATGACTACGAGCTATTTGTTCGTGACACAATTGAGCCACTGCTCTTTTCGGGCAAAAACCATGTGTCCGGGCTGCATCAACTTTTTGAAAGCAGTGAACATGCCGACCTCGCTGGCAGACTTGCAATCGAGTGGCTGGCTAGCAGTGACGAACTGTCGGCACAGGCATTGCGCAAGGTTCTTAATGCGGCACTTGTGCGCGCTGATCGGGGTACGCTTGCGGATTTGATTGCGGAAAAACTTCAAGCCGAAAACTGGCCTTCCGAAGAACACAGAAGCGCTTGGCTTCTCTGCGCTTTTTTTGCTGATTTCGAGCGTTTTGCACCCGATGTGTCGGGTTTCATGCTCGAAAATGAGGAGCGGCTGAATGACCTACGTTCCATGATGACAGAGGGCATCGGCGGGCAAAATGAACCACTGACAATCGCCCAACTGGCTTTTGCCATTGAACATTTTGCAGCTCGTTATCCGATGATCGAGCCTCCACGTGGCGGCTGGAACAGTGGCGATACGTATGAGCTCGCCCGATTTATTGATGCCTGTATCAGCAACCTGGGCGACATCCCAACAGAGGAAGCTCAGGATCAGCTCGAGCGTCTGATCAGTGAAGTCGATCTAGCTAACCATACTGATCATGCCCGTCACGTTCTCGCCGAACAGCGACGTTCTAGGGCCGAAGCTGATTGGTCGCAGCTTACGCTTGAGGATGTGCGTCATGTTCTCGTTAGCGGGCCGCCCCAAACGCTCGAAGACTTGCAAGCGCTTGTAATGGACGAACTCCAAGAATTGCAGCAACGCCTGCAAAACGGCAGTTTTAACGCTGTGCGACCATTCTGGAACAGTGACACGCCTTATCGCGAAAACTACTGTCGCGATCTTATCGCGAGAGAATTGGAGCCGTATCTACTTCGCTACGGCGTCCGAGTACATGCGGAAGGTACAATGCAATCAGACACTCGTTGTGACCTGCTGTGCACGATAGGGAACATGGATCTGCCGATTGAAATAAAAGGGCAGTGGCATAACCGTGTTTGGACGGCAGCGTGTGAACAGCTTGAAAACTATTCGGAGCACTACCGGGCAAGCGGATTCGGAATCTACATGGTGCTTTGGTTTGGCAACGTCCCCAGAAACAATCCGCCCGGTATTAGAGAGTTTGGGCGACCGGAAAACGCCAACGCTATGTTGGATGCAATTCCGGAACACTCCCCCCGTCCCATTTCGCCAAGGACAGGACTTTTTGTGCTGGATGTATCCAAATCAGAAGTTGACCTCGAACCGGAAGGACGGCAGCCGTAAAAGGCTGAAACAGTAAAGGAGCTGGAAAAGCCAAAGCGAAGTAGACGCCGACGCAAATCTGTTCGAGCGGCGCGTTTCGTGCGTTCGCGGCTGTGCAATATCCCACGGAAATTATTACCGATCATCAGAACAGTGCCTTGAGGCCTACAGTTTGAGTGGAATACGTGCGCACAGTCCGATCACGGTGTGCGTTCATGTAACGAGTGTCCATTGAAATGAATCGAAAACCTGGAGAACGGCGTTCCACAAAGTATCGCACTTTCCAGCCTCTGAATCGCAAATCTCGTTGTTTGAATCGAAAGAGCGTAACTTGAGATGCGTCTTTTCGATTTACCGGCGACCCGGCAGAGGTTGCATCACATTGTTGGCAATGTTTTTTGGCCTACGCTGACCTTCCTGCAATTCCATTCCCGACGCACCCTCCATAAGGATGGTGACCCCGGCGTCTTCAAAAGCTCGTTCAGATCACGCCGTGTCTGGTGGCGGTATAGTTCTCTGTTTCCATCTGCGGGTCACCGGCCCGAAGTGGCTGCTGCGCTGCCTTGCCTGAGAAGGCCGAACCCTCGCCAGAGTGCTCCGGCGTCCGCCTGGGAAATCAGACCCGTTGCACCCAACAGTTTGGAGAGGATCATGCCGGTCCCGACATTCACGCCCAAATTTATGACGCCGTTGATGAGCGCTTCGTCACCGGTGCGCATGAGTTGTCTGCCCGCGTGACCATAAAGACGCGAGTAAAGCTCGTTCCCGGATCCGACGCGCACGATGCCGCCGCCAGGCAAGCCACCTCCGGTGGCGATCAGGAACCCGCGGGTGCGCATATGCGGATGCGGATGCGGCCTGAACCGCGTGACGGCAAAGTTGCTGCCGTTGAGATACACGAGGACTTCGGAATAGGCATCGATTGCCTGAAGGATCTCGCCGACCTTCTCCGTGTGGGCTTCCCAGTGGCAGTCCGCGAGCACCTTCGCGACTGATGCGACGACGGATGCAAAATGTTGCTGGGGATTGTTGAATTCGAATAGCCGAATGATGCCCTGGATCCGGACGTCAATGTGTGGCGGCCGAACAAGCGTAACCAGATGCTGATGGTTGTCACGCAGATCCTGGTAAGTGACGCAGTTCGAGAACAGTCTGCTCAGGATCTGCTTCAAGTTACGTTCGCTGGATGCAGTTGGGGCATAGATTATAACCGGCATGAACGACCCCCAATGTCTTGTGTATTCAGATAGTCAAAGACCTTTTCAAATCTGGACGGTAGCAGTTGCAGCTCATTTTGCCGTAACGGAAATCACATTGTCGGCTGGTTTCGAAGGCGGCGGGCTAGCTCATTGAGAATTTTCGACGCTTGAGTTGATCTTCTTTTATTGCGTTGATCCTA
Organism: uncultured Roseibium sp.; assembly: GCF_947499295.1. GTDB lineage: Bacteria > Pseudomonadota > Alphaproteobacteria > Rhizobiales > Stappiaceae > Roseibium. Next base: position 54,063 of record NZ_CANMNP010000011.1, on the reverse strand, counting down.
AAGCACCGGTACGCCGTCATCCGTTGTCAGGGCACTGTCCGGCTTCGCTTCAGGTGTGTCATCTGTTGGTTCATCCGGAACAATCGAAGCGACCCGATAGCTTCCAAGATCGCTCATGGTCAGCATCAGGGTGACCGGCATTCCAGGTTCGAGGTCAGGTGTCACCGCGGCATAGGGCGCGAGGGGCAGGTCCATGGTCATCGCCGGCCAACCTATCCTTTGATTGGCTTCGTGGCTCACGTTGACGCTTCCCTCTGACAAGGAGTTAACGACGCCGCGAAGATGGATCGCACCAACCAACTGAGCGCCGCGTTGTTCAAGCGCCGAATGATTCATATTCGCCGGCGCCTGTTGGGGCAGGACGACGCTTTGAGGCAGGTGGAAACCTGCCAGGGCGGTCTGGGCAAAGCCTGTTGTCAGCAGACTTGCAAGACCCAATGCAAGGGAAACGCTGCCTGGTTTCATGTTCTCACCGAGAAGTTTTCAGTTTTTTCGTAAGATGTGCTTTGCGCCAGGCGCTGTTTCCCGGTTCGATTGATCCGGGAAGCAGAAAGCCGGAGGCTGATCAGTTCGGCATCATCGCACCGATGGCATAGAGACCATCATCACCCTTCACCAGCATCAACGTGACGCTGTCACCAGCATTGATATCGCCCATAGTCTGGGAACCTTCGAGCAACGGCAGGTCCATGGTCATTGCCGGCCAGCCGATTTCCGGGATCGGATCGTGGCTTACATTTGCCGTGCCTTCGCCAATCGAGTTGACGACCGCCTTCGTGTGGACAGCCCCCTCCATCTGCTCGGCGTCCATTGTCATATTGGAATGATTCATTCCCGAGTGGTCGGAGCCGTGTTTGGCGTCGGCAAACGCCACAGGTGCAGTGCTGGCTGCCATAAAGGCAGCGAGTGGCAGGGATTTGATCAGGTTCATTGAGTTTCCTTTCTCTGGTTCTCGGTATGATCAAGTGGTTATTCAGCGGGCACGGCTGTGCCTGCTTCCGGGGCGTTCGCTCTGAGCTCACGATTGACGCGCTTGAGCGCAAGACGCTTCCAGATCACGAAAATTGCTGGAATGACGAACAGGGTCAGAAGAGTTGCCGTTGCCATTCCGCCGACCATCGGCGCAGCGATTCTCTGCATGATCTCCGAGCCTGTTCCGTCCCCGTACATGATCGGAATCAGGCCAGCGAAGATCGTCGCGACGGTCATCACCTTTGGCCGCACGCGCAAAAGGGCGCCTTCGAAGACGACATCCTCGACATCCTGCGTTGTCATGGCGCGGGCTTCACTGGCTGCCGCTTTCTTCCGCTTGTTCCAGGCAAGGTTCAGATAGAGCAGCATGACGATTGCCGTTTCCACTGCGACACCGGCGAGCGCGATGAAGCCAACGATGACGGCCACGGACATGTCGAAGTTCAGGTACCAGAGAAACCAGACGCCACCTGCCAGTGCGACCGGCAGGGCCGCCATGATAATCCCGACCTCAATGACGCGGTTGAACGCCATGAAGAGCATCAAGGTGATGATCAGGAGGGTTGCAGGAGCCACCAGCTTGAGCCGTTCCTGCATGCGCTGGATGTACTCGTACTGGCCTGACCAGGCGATCGAATAGCCGGGCGGCAACTGTACATTTTGCGCGACCACCTGCCGGGCCTCGGTGACATAGCCTCCGAGGTCCCGCCCGGCGATATCGATGAAGACAAAGCCGGTTCTCCTGGCGTTCTCCGATCGGATCATGCCCGGGCCGTCCACGACGCGGATCTCTGCAAGGGCACCGAGAGGTATATGCGCACCGGATGGGGTCACCACCGGAAGGTCTCTCAACCTTTCGGGACTGTTTCGCCAATCCTGCGGATAACGCAGATTGATGGGAAAACGTTCAAGCCCTTCCACGGACTCCGAAACCTGCATCCCGCCGATCGCGGTTTGCACCACGTCCTGGATATCGCGAACGCTCATCATGAAACGTGCCGCGGCGTCCCGATTGACATCGATTTCGATAAACCGGCCACCAACTGGACGTTCAGCATAAGCGGATGCTGTTCCCTCGATGCCCGCGACAGCCGCCTCGACCTCAATGCCGATCTGCTCGATCACCCCCAGGTCCGTCCCGGTGATCTTGACCCCGACAGGGGTTTTGATACCGGTCGCCAACATGTCGATGCGGTTCTTGATTGGCTGGATCCAGACATTTGTGACGCCCGGGATCTGAACGGCCTTGTCCAGCTCGTCTCGAATGCCGTCCATTGTCATGCCGGGTCGCCAATCTGATTGCGGCTTCAACTGGATGGTTGTCTCGATCATCGTCAGCGGTGCCGGATCGGTGGCGGTTTCCGCCCGGCCCAGCTTGCCGTGTACGGTCAGAACCTCCGGAACAGTCGCAATCAGACGATCCGACTGCTGAAGCACCTCCCTTGCCTTGCCGATGGAAACGCCTGGATAAAGCGTCGGCATGTAGAGGAAGTCACCTTCGTTGAGTTCTGGCATGAATTCGGTGCCGATCCGTTGCAAGGGCCACCACATGGACGCAACAAGTGCTGCTGCCAGAAGTGTTGTCGCCCACGGCCAGGCGACAGCCGCGTCCAGAAACGGCCGGTAAAGCCATATGACGATCCGGTTCAGCGGGTTCTTGCTTTCCGGCAGGATCCGGCCCCGAACGAAGTAACCCATCAAAACGGGTACGAGCGTGATCGACAGTATCGCCGCTGCCGCCATCGCATAGGTTTTTGTGAAGGCAAGCGGTTTGAACAGCCGTCCTTCCTGGCTTTCCAGCACAAAGACGGGAAGAAAACTGACCGTGATGATTGCAAGAGAGAAGAACAAGGCGGGTCCGACCTCGGAGGCACATTCACTGACAATCCGCCATCGGTTCTCCTTAGTCAGTTTTTCGTTTTCGATGCGTCTGTGCATCGCCTCAATCATAACAATCGCGGCGTCCACCATTGCGCCGATGGCAATGGCAATGCCGCCAAGTGACATGATGTTGGCGTTCACGCCTTGCAACTTCATGATGATGAAGGCGGCCGCGATGCCGAGCGGAAGGGAAACGAGAATCACCAGCGAAGACCGTATGTGCAGAAGGAAGGTTGCACAGACAAGAACCACGACGATGAACTCTTCCGTCAGTTTTTTCTGAAGATTGTCGATCGCGCGCTCGATAACGCCCGAGCGGTCGTATGTCGTGACGACCTCGACGCCCTCGGGCAAACTGCTGCGCAACTCTTCTAGCCGGGTCTCCACGGCCTTGATCGTCGCCAGGGCGTTCCCGCCCCAGCGCAGGATGACAACGCCGCCGACTGCATCGCCTTCGCCACCGAATTCGCCGACGCCACGGCGCATTTCCGGTCCGAGGCGAATATCCGCAACATCGCCAAGTGTCACGGCTGCCCCACGATCGTTCACCATCAAGGGGGCTTTCGCGAGGTCTTCCAGTTCATCGACATAGCCAGTCGAGCGGACCATGAATTCCGCTTCACCCATTTCGATGACGCTGCCGCCGGTTTCCCGGTTTGCAGCCTGGATTGCGCCTCGTATTTGCGCCAGCGTGATGTCGTAGGCTCTCAGCTTGTTCGGGTCGACAACCACCTGATACTGCTTGACCATGCCTCCGATGGTGGCCACTTCCGATACGCCATCGACTGTTTGGAGCTCATATTTCAGGAACCAGTCCTGAAGGGCGCGGAGCTGCGACAGATCGTGATTGCCGGTGCGGTCGATCAGGGCATATTGGTAGATCCACCCCACACCGGTTGCGTCCGGTCCGAGCTGTGGCGACACACCGTCCGGTAAGTTCGACGCTATCTGACCGAGATATTCCAGGACACGGGTTCTGGCCCAGTAAAGGTCGGTACCGTCCTCGAAAACGATGTAAACATAGCTGTCTCCGAAGAAGGAAAACCCGCGGACGTCACTGGCCCCTGGGACGGCGAGCATCGCCGTTGCCAATGGAAAGGTTATCTGGTCTTCAACAACTTGCGGCGCCTGTCCGGGATATGGTGTACGGACGATGACCTGAACATCGGAAAGATCCGGAATTGCATCAACAGGCGTTTCGCGGATCGCCCAGACACCGGCAACCGCCATCATGGCGGCCAGCGCCAGCATGATGATCCGGTTCGCGATCGACGCGCGAATGATCGCTGCGATCATTACGTGCCCTCCTCTTGACGCAAGCCGATCAAGGTCATCGAGAGGTCCGGATTGCGCCGGAGCAGCAGCGTCGTCTCACGGCTCAAAGGCAGATCATTCGGATCGAGTGCCTCATCGACAACAAAGTCCATTGTCATGCCGGGCATACCGATTTCCGTCATCGGACCGTGCGTGATGTTCGCGGTTCTGGCATCTGCATCAACCGTGTTGATTGTGCCGCGCACTTCCATGGGAGGTGTTGCAGGCTCAGCTTTTGCGAGAACCATCGTCAGACCATCTGGGCGCTCGAAGGTCAGCGATGTTTCAGCGCCAAGCGGGAGCGTTGCAAGGTCCAGAGCTTCATCGATTTGGAAGACCATGGTCATGCCAGGCATACCGATTTCTGTTATCGGGCCATGCGTGATGTTCGCGGTTCTGGCGTCTTTGTCGACGGTGTTGACCGTGCCGCGAACCTCAATCGGAGGAGCCACCGGATCTGCTTTTGCAAGAACCATTGTCATGCCATCCGGACGCTCGAACGTCAGAGACGTCTCCGTGCCAAGCGGCAGTGCTTCAAGGTCCAGACCCTCGTTTACGGCGAAGTCCATGGTCATGCCTGGCATGCCGATCTCAGCGATGGGCCCATGCGTGATGGTGGCCTTGCCGGCGTTGGGGTCGACGGAGTCGATCGTCCCCGATACCACGATTGGAGGGGACGCAGCCGGCTCATCCTGTTTGGGGGACGGAGATGTATCGTTTTCGCCACCTGCTTCACGCACAGCAACAATTGAGAACAGTCCACCGTCATCCTTGGACAGGTCAAACTCCACAGGGACGTCCAGCGGAACTGAGCTCGGATCAAGACCGGCAACATCGAGATCCATCTGCATCGCAGGCCATCCAAGTTCTGGAATAGGTCCGTGATCCAGCGTCAGCTTGCCGTCCTGCGTGACTGCGAGCACCATGCCGGTGCCGGTCGCGTCGATGCCGTCATCTCCGCCGAGCTCAATCAGGCCCAGAAGGCCATCTGCACCACGGGCCGCACGAAAGGCGACCTGTTGTCCCTCGTTCAATCGCTGAAGTGCAACCCCGGCCTGAACTGGAAAGCGGGACGTCATCGCAGGCCAGTCGAGGCTTTCCAGCGTTTCATGGCGAATGGTCGCGACGCGGGCAGCACGATCCAGGGCGATAAGCTCACCAGTTCCGCGCGCCGGAGCTTCGTTGGTCGGTGCCATCCGCATCAAACCGGCGCTGAGCGCGCTCTCGCTGTCGATCAGGAACTGGGCAGAGGCGACGACCTCTTCGCCGGGGGCAAGCCCCTGGACGACCTCGGTCCGCCCGCCATCGCCGAAATTGTCGCGCAGGCCAGTCGTGATCAACCGGGGTTTGAAGGTGCCTTCACCTACTTTGATGATTGCCCGTTCTGCGGCTCCAGTTCGAATGATGGCTTCGGTCGGCACGGTTACCGCTGTGCGCGTCGCGTTCGGAACGAGCGTGACATTGCCGAACATGTTGGGTCGCAAATGTCCGTCGGAGTTGTCGAAGCGAAGCCGGACTGGAAGGGTCCGTGTTTGCGGGTCCAGTTCAGGATAGATGTAGTCGATCTCACCTTCAAAGGTTTGTCCCGGAAGATGCTCGAAACGGGCAATCGCCCGCATGTCTTCCGATAGCCGGGCGATGTCGCGCTCGAAGACGTCGACGATTAGCCAGACCTCGTTGAGGTCGGTGATCGACATGGCCTGGGTTCCAGGCTGCAAGAACATGCCGTCAGCGGCACCCAGGGCAATCACCACGCCGTCGCGCGGGGCTTCGACCTTGATGCTTCGGGCGACTTCCCCACTTTCTTCAATCTCGGCAATCTGCGCCTCGGAAGCGCCGTGGCTCCGCAACTTGTTGCGCGCCGCTTCGAGGGACAGGCCATTGCCGTTTTTCAGGGATCGGAGAAAGTCGAAACTGGCGACACCGAATTCAGGCGAGAAAAGTTCGAAGAGAACCTCGCCTTTGTTCACCTGATCGCCAACGGCCCTCACATTGAGAGTTTCGATCCATCCGTCGACGCGCGTATGCACGTGACTGGTGAGATGTTCATCGTAACCGACGAACCCGACCGTTTCGATCCGTTGCGAAATTTCGCCGACGCGCGCAAGAGCGGTTCGCACACCGATCGCGTTGATTTCGGCGGCTGACAACTGCACCTCGGCCGGGTCGCCGGACGGTTCCTGACCGGCATAAACCGGAACCAGATCCATCCCCATCGGCGATTTGCCGGGACCCGGTTGCCGAAAGTTGGGGTCCATTGGGGCCACCCAATAGAGAATGTCGGCTTCGCCGGATGCAGCGTCGTTGGCTGGATTTAGATAAAATCGCTCAAGAAACACCCCGCCTGCCACGCCTGCGGCAAGGGCCAGGATGCTGAGCGCGGAATAGCGTCCACGCATGGTAACCTCTGATTTGCCATCGCCAACAAGCCGACGGCCGGTTCAACAACGAAAGCTCGCGGACTTCCGCGAGATGGCGCTTCAGAGGAATCGTGGAGGGCGTTTGGGGAGAGTGATATCTGCCACATGCAGAACATCAGGTGGCGACTGAGCAAAGCTCAAGACGCGCAGAGCAGGGGCAAGACCAGCGGTGACTCCGTCGAATGTGTAGCCGGCGCAAAGCGCTCCTCCGCAACACCTGTCGTTTCCGGAGGATCCATGGTCATGGGTCCCGCCCTGCATGTCGGCGGCAGCATGCTTGGCCATGTTCTCGCATGGCATGCTGGCTTGCACTGCCGTCGGCTCGGCAGCCTCGGCCATCTGGTGCTGCATCGGTACACGCGCAACGGCAATCATAGCGAACGCCAAAAACAGCGTCGCTGCGATCTTGCTGAAATGTCGCGCGGTTTTGCTCATCGGTGGCGATATAATCGAGAGAGCCGAAAAAACAAGAGCGGTAGGCGCTCTAAAGTCGATCGAAGAGCTCAAAGTCGGGGTGATGACCACAGTTTTCTTGCGGCAACCACCGGTCTTACGCACTCAAAGCGATGAGGAGCATTTTGGGGAATGCTGCGACTTCTGCAAAGGCGGTCTCACCAATACCAATGGCTTCGTTCTTGTTCCAACTCCTAGAACGTTGATACACTAGGGCACGGTGTCGGTCCTTCTTCGCTGCCATTCGATAATTCTACGCGCCACAGACTTTATTCTGATTGCCGACAATTTCACTTAGCAGCCATGAACGTCCGCTTCTAATGCGTTTGACGGTCTTTCGCGGAACTCACGAAATGAATATCAAACCCGTCCGAGATTGAGACTTTTGCTTATGGTCTTGGGTTCTAGCTTCCCGAGCCCACTAATCCAAACGATTAAATACTATCGTGGGAACAATGTAATTTTGCCACAATATAAAATATCTTGTGCGTCGCACTATACTTAATCGAGTACTTTTAATTCGCTTCGAAGAGTAGTTCGATCACTAAATGGAAAATTTTACCATTGATAATTTTCACTTTATTAATCACGCTATTTTGCGCTGTGGTCTTGATCCTTGAATCTGGTCCGATTTGAGTGCGAATTCTTGGGTTCATTCTAATGAAAGAGGAGTGTCCCGATGCCGAGGAAACGATTTTCAGACGAACAGATTGCTTTCGCACTCCGGCAGGTAGAAGCTGGCACGACAATTGGCGAGATTTGTCGAAAGGTGGGTGTTGCTGGGGCAACGTTCTATTGATGGAAGAAGGTTTATGCCGGAATGGGCGTTGCGGAGATCCGGCGACTTAAGCATCTCGAAGACGAGAACTTGAAACTGAAACGCCTCGTGGCCGATTTGAAGCTGGACAAGACCATGCTTCAGGATGCTTTGAGAAAAAAGTGGTGAAGCCAGTCCGCCGTCGCAAAGTTGTCCGGCATTTTTAGGGTGTGTTTGAGGCGTCAGAGCACCGTACATGTAATGCTATGGGCTTCGGGCGGCTTCTCACAGATATCAATCCAGGCGCGACTGTGAGGTGGAACTTCGCATGCGGCTGTCGGAAAAACCGTTTTCTCCGCAGCGAAGAGTTGGGACTCTTGTTCACAAATAGTTAGAAGTGAAATTAGTCATACTAAGTAAAAAATGATACGCACTTATCCAAACGTACTAAATTAATTTGATGTTTTTCTTGGTTGAATGTTCGTTTCAAATTTGTTCAAAAAAGTCACCTGATGGACTTGGCCTGCCCGGTACCTCAACGATGAATTGACAAGCAACTATCTAAGTATTTGCTTAATGACCAACCTGAAACCCATGAACTCGCGCGATCCGTCCTGAAAGGCATTTGATGGGTTTGGATTGTGATGGCTGAATTTGGCATCGGAGGACCGCTACCACCGTTACCCCCGTCAAAGCGAAATGTGCTTTGTGTTGGTTTTGTTTTCTCGTAAGCAATTGATTTGAATTGGATAAGCGTGAAGCTTTACCCGTGAACACTAATTTTACAGAATACCACCGTGTCAACCCGATATCGCGATATCAACCGTGTATCTCTCAATCGAGTCTGCCAATGTCCGAAAAGGGGCCGAGAGGGGACAGTCTGGTTTTGGCTGTCGACTGACGAAACTTGCCATTCGCCCTGCGTCGATCAGACGGGAGCAAGAGCTGTGCCCGTCGGCACGCTGACCTCGAACCAAACATATACATCTGCCACTGATAATCCGTGCCACGAGTTTCGGAGCCGTTAATCGTCAACTTAGTAGCAAATACACACTTTTGTCCTCGCGCAGTTCTTTTCGCCGAAGAGCACGCAAACCCTATCCCTTAGCTCAGAGATTATGACAAAGAGATCCCAGCTTTTCCAGCGCTGACCAACATGCATCAGTTTCGATCGACGCGATTCATGCAACACTTTCAAGCTTTCCTCGAATGCTTGGCCCGATGTCTCTCGTCGCTCATGGTTCTGTGGCCCGACGGCCCAGGATCATGAACAACAGTCGAATGACAGCCTTGCCAAGGTATACAGGATGGAAAATGCGAAGGAAAAGGATCATGATTAACGAAAATAACCAACAAAATTGGCTCAACCGAAAGGCGCCAACTCTTTCAGAACACCGTTTTGCCATCGGACAATGTGTCAGAATGAAGAACGCCCCCCCGATGACGTCCTCAAGTCGTGGCGTATCCTTCCGCATTACCGCGTTGATGCCCTGCATCGGTGACACACCGCAATACCGGATCCGCAATGATCTGGAGTTGCACGAACATATGGTCACCCAGGACAACCTCGAACCCGTGGCGATTGCCGAAGCAACCCAGGGCAACGCGCTTGTAATCAAAAAAACGATTTACCAAAGGTAAGGCTTTGCGCGTTGCAAGGCAGAAAGCCCAAGCTCTCGCGAATTCCAGTGGTGCGTGAATGTCTATATAGGAGACTGACAATGTCAGAGATCAAGCTGACGAAAGTTGAAGTGCGGCCCTGTGGCCAGCTTCTGTATTATGTTCGCGTGAACACTGCGGCTGGCAAGCTTGAATTACCTGTCGCCATCATGGAACAGGGATCTGACGCCTCGAACGAAACGAAAGTTCTTCAATCTTCGCTCAATATTGCGGAAGAATTGGAGGGCTCAATTAGGTCTCATCTCGAACCATAGCCGCAATCGATCTCCTCAAAAAACGGCCGACGCCATGAGGGGTCGGCGAACGAGAAGCTTGATCACACTGGCAGCAAGAAGTAGAAAAATCGGAAGTATTTGGTTAGTCGAACCCACCAGGTAGCCAAAAATCGCACCTTCAAGATCTTTGCACGTGCCGCCCGCCGTGTGGAATTGCCGGCATTTGTTATTGTCATTTGATCCAGTGCGTCTTTTGCGTTCATGTCCTGCATCAGATTGCCGCCAATTGTTGCCGGGCTGCCGGTAAAGACGTGGTAAATCGTCCAGGAGCCGTCAGCTTCGACACGCTTGCCATATTCACAGTGCATGGAATCCTGCGCAAGTGCTCCTCCCTCGCCGTCCCAATTTTCAAGCGCGCGGTTCATGAAATTGAACGGATCGGGAGAAGGCACCGAAATGGGTGCAGGTTCGGACTGTTTCCAATTGGGTAGTCCCGACTTTTCGGTCGAAACCGACTTGGTCATTGCTTGCTCTCTGTCAGGTCACTGACCAATTCGCCGCCGCTATCCGGCTGGCGGCGGTCCGGTTTCCCGACTTTAGCCTGCATACCCCTCAAGAACTTGAAGAGATCACTGTCCGTCGACAAGACAAGGGTCGTTCCAGAGGATATCATGTCCTTGTAGGCCTGCATTGTCCGGGTAAACTCGTAGAATTCCGCGGCTTGCACGGTTGTGTTGTAGGCCCGGGCGTAAATGTCGGCAGCGGCTGCATCGGCCACTCCACGGATTTCCTCCACCTCCCGATAGGCTTCGGACTGGATCTTGTTCAGATCGCGCACACGGTTACCGCGAATACGTGCGGCCTCGCCGTTGCCCTCCGACAAGAAGCGCTCGGCGATCTGCCGGCGTTCCGAGACCATCCGGTCGTAAATTTTTGGCCGGACGCTCTCGTTGTAATTGATGCGCTTGAACCGGATGTCGAGCAGCGCAATTCCGAAGACGCGGACCTTCTCGGCCGCTGCCTCGAATATTTCCCTCTCGACAAGTTCCCGACCTTTCTGGATGGGAACAAGCGACCCGATATCCTGCGCAAGTTCCTCGTCCGTAAGGAGTGTGTCTCGCAAGGGGGTACGCCCTCTTGTCGTCCGGATGATCTCGATCAGCTCGTGCTTTGCAACCGCATTGCGTGTCTCGCTGCCCAAAATGTCGTCGAGCCGGGACTGGGCGCTTCGTTCGTCGCGAAGTCGGAGAAAGTATTGCAAAGGGTCGGTGATCTTCCAGCGGGCGAACAGGTCGACGGAAATATACAGCTTGTCTTTTGTTGGCATGTCGGAAGGGTTGCCATCCCATTCCAGAACCCGGCGATCAATCCGGTTGACGTCCTGAACGAAGGGAAGTTTCAGTTTGAGACCCGACGTGGTAACCGGTTCTCCCACAGGCTTACCGAACTGGGTGATGATTGCCTGTTCAATTTCGCCAACGGTGTAAATGGCAGTGGAGGCTGACACAACGGCAACGGCTCCAATCCCGGCAAGAAGTCCCCATACGATCTTCATGGCCGGTTTTCCTTTTGACGGTCGAGATTGAGAAGCGGCAGGATGCTGCCGGTTGATCCGTCAACGATGATCTTCGATTCGATACCGGGCATCACATCCTGAAGGGTTTCGATGTAGATCCGCCGGCGGGTTACATCCGGTGCTTTCAGATATTCGGTCAAGAGCGCAGTAAAGCGCGACGCGTCGCCTTCGGCCTCGTTGATCCTTTTCAACCGATAGCCATCCGCCTCACGAATACGCTGGTCCTTTTCGCCTTCCGCCAGCGGGATGACCTTGTTGTATTCCCGGCGGGCCTCGTTGATCAGACGCTCCTTTTCCTGCTGCGCCTGGTTGACTTCATTGAACGAGGACTGGACGGGCTCAGGTGGGTTGATGTTCTTGAGCTGAACCTGGTCGATGCTGATGCCCATGGCGTATTTCGTGGCCAGAGCCTGCATCTTCAGGAGTGCTTCGCTTTCGATTTCCTGCCGGCCGATCGTGATGACTTCGTCGACAGTGCGGTCACCAACCACTTCGCGCATGACGGATTCCGAAACATAGCGAAGCGTGGCGGCGGGCTCTCGCACCTCGAACAGAAACTTGACCGGATCCGAAATACGATATTGAACCACCCATTCGACCAACGCCGCATTCAGGTCGCCGGTAACCATCTCGGTCTCGCGCCGGCCGTCGGTGGGACTTTGATAGGGATCGTTGCCACCTGGCGTGGTGAAGCCGAATTCCTGCTTCAATTGACGCTTGACCGGGACAATCGTCGCTGTGTCGATCCCGAGGGGGAACTTGAAATGTAGCCCGGGCGGGACTTCCGCGACGAACTTTCCGAAACGCTGAATGACTGCTACGGAGTCACTGGGTACGGTGTAGTAGGATGACCAGAGCCCGTAAGCGGCAAAGCTAAGTGCGCCGGCGACCAAAAGTCCGCGGCCCGAGGGAAAGCCACCCGGTAAAATGCCACCGAAGCGCTGGCGACCATGCCGCAGAAAAGTGTCGATATCCGATGAACGGTCTCCCGGCCCCGTGCCCCAAGGACCCGAACCGGGAGGACTTTTGTTTTCCAATGTCATGACAGCTCTTTCCCGAGAATCACTTGCGCGCCGGCTGATCGGGACGGATTGCTCTCGTTCTTCAAAGTGAATTGTCAGGCGTTCGGCATCGCCCGGCTGATCGCCGAGACAGGCTTTGCTGCCGAAAAGTGCCGTCATACCCGGTCGAGATACGTGGCCTGGCTTTGCTCTTATTCCGGCTCGTTCACGAAAACCCGCATGCCTTCATTTTCCGCCGCCTGGATGGCAAAAGTCTCCCTTCGGCCATTTCGCTGCTTACGGCGAAAAAAGTCCTTAAGTGTGAGATCTTCCTTCACGTAGAAAGCAACGGTATCCGCTGCGGCATGGTCTTGATGTTGGAGATTCTCTGCGAACATCGAACCAAGTGTACTTTCTGGCATGATGAGCGCTCCCGCTCACGATTTGTCGAGTTCGAGTGCGGCCAGGCAGGCTTGCGCCAAATCTCGGTCGGAGCTATCCGAACCAGGAACCGTCGCCCATCCAGTTTCCATGAGCGCATTCCTTCGCTGGTATGCAGAGGTTTTACGAATCTTCGCCAGCTTCGTGGCGCGTTCTGCGTCGGTGCGGGATAGGTTGACGCAAACCGGCACGAGCGCTGCAATTACTTTGTCTTGTGACAGCCTGTTCGCCATCTGTGTCGCGTTTCCACCGGTTACCCAGCCGCCCCAGGAAAATCCCACCGCGCTCACGGCAATTGCGCCGATCACGACGCCGAGCGCAACAGGTTTCAGCCATTCGGGAATGTTCATTTCAAGTCCTCCGCAGGAGCTGCCTTGCTGTTTTGTCTGTCATCGTTGGCGGCCCGGTCTCGGTTGAGCACGGCTTCCAGATCGTTTCCGGAGATTTCCCGCATCACGGTCTTCCCCTTGCCAGCAACGATCAGATACGTCGCCGTCTTTCGGTATCCGAGGAAATTCATATCCTGAAGAAGTTCTTCTTCGACAAGGACTTCGTAGTCTCCGGCAGGCAGGACTTCCGATTGCCTATTTAAAGAGAAGGGGTGGAAGAACTTCACCGTCGATCTGGTCGATCGGGTGTTCATGGCAATATCCGCCGTTTTTAATTGGTTGTGCTTCAATCAAGCTCCCAGAATCGTCTTGGTCGATGATTTCATAGGAAGGCGAGACTGTTTCAAAGAATTTAGATGGACCCGGCCGGTCGTGTGCTGATCGAAGTTAGTCTCAATTGGAAATCTCGGTCCAAACCTCGAAATTTCCTAAAGTATTTTCGCCAAAGGTTTGTGTAAGCGGGACATCGGCAGCATCCCTTCCGCGGCCAATCAGAAACCGTGCGATGCGGCGTTGGTTGTTGCGCGGATCGAAGATCCACCATCGGTTTGCCAGGAAGACTTCCATCCAGGCTGCGAAATCACACGGGGTATGCGGTTCCGGCTCGCCGATATCACTCAGGTATCCCGTGCAATAGCGGGCCGGGATGTTCATGCATCGACAGAAGCTGATCGCAAGGTGGGTGAAGTCACGGCAAACACCCCGCCCTTCGGTCAGGGTTTCGGACGCCGTTCGGGTTGCGCGTGCATGCTCATAGCCGAAGGTCACCTGCTGATGCACATAGTCACAGATAGCCTGAACCCTGGCCCAGCCTGTCTTTGTTTCTCCGAACAGCCGCCAAGATTCTTGCGACAGCAAATCAGTATCGCAATAGCGGCTGCCCAATAGAAACACGAGTGCGTCGGATGGAAGATCTTGTACAGAGTGCTGATACGCAGCAGGAAAAAACCGATCTTTCTTTCCATGATCAAAAAAGATGCCTTGCGTCGCCATTCTGAAGGCGCCGGCCGGCGCTGTCAGCCTGGAACACCAGTTCCCAAAAACATCCTTGTAGCTCTCGATCGGCACGCAAGGAGTAGTTGTCAAAAAATCCAGTTGCTCGAGGTCGCAATAGTGTGTTGCATCAACGTTGAGCATCGCAATTATCGGTGTGGATTTCGGAAACTTGAAATCAAGACGGCAACCCAGGCTGATCCGGATATCACCCTTTCTTTCCCGTCTTGAGCATTCCAAACGGCCAGAAGACGACAGACCCTTCCTCATTTGAGTGAAAGCCTGGCCAGAGCGGCAGCGGTCCTAGCGTGTTCCGATTTCTGATAGTCCCCGAGAAAGGCGCCATCAACCCTTACTTCCCATATCCCATTTCTTTCCCGGACCTGCACCCGATCCTGCTCAGTCTCCGGAGGAAGCATATGGACTGAAGCAAGCACCAGTTTTCTCGGATGCTTGGAGGCCCTTTCAGTTTTTGTAACGCTCGATATTGGAAGGGCACTGGTTTCCCCGAGGTTTATGACCGCGCGCATGAATTCTTCGGCATAATCGTCAACGTCTCTATAGTCTTGTTCGCGGCGCGCCATCGAATTGGTGTCGACAAAGCGTGTCTTGAGGTGTTTGACAAACCGGGGCTCAGAGCAGGACATATACGCTATCAGAGATTGTAAAATTCTCTCGTGTGCTAGGACCCGCCTCTCGAGATCTGTGGAATCCGACTTGGGTCCGTCCCTCTTCAATTTCTTCTCCATAGCCGCAGTACTCCTTCGCATGTAAGCGCACGTCACGTTCAAAGCCTGCGAGCAAATGCTTCGGCAGGCACGTAGACACTTGAAAACAGGCTCGGCACTAATGAACCCCTTTCCAACGCGTGACTATTTGAGGTAACTTCGTTTTTCGGGGCAAGCGTTGCGAGTCCGCTTATGAGATTGGCCCGCCTGTTGTCGCAGTCTTTGTCAATGCCTTTAAAGGCGTGTCAAGAAATTGACCGAGTACCCGACCGCTCCGCTCATCCTACTTGGAGCCTTGGGGAAACATCCTGATCGAAGTTAGTGCTTGGAGTTTTTTCGTTCCGATGCGGTTAAGATTGTGACCTGCGGATTTACTATCTTGCTTACAAGTTTTTTTCGGGCCAACAAAATCAAGGAAAAGATTGACAAGAACGGCGGCATCTTTTGCACCTAGTTCTTTCCGGTCGCATTCCAAAGAAATTGGTCGGCCAGAAATAGGCATCGCGCAAGTATGAGTTTACTTCAGCAATGGCCCGTTTTGGTCTAGATATTCAGGATCGAACCCCGCAAATTCGACCAGGCGGTCACGATCGTGGAACGTCACCTTGCCGTTTCGAAACGTGACCAATCCGCTTTCACGCAATTGCCGTAAAACACGATTGACGTGCACGGCGCTCAGTCCCAAAGCATCGGCGAGGTGATACTGTGTCAAAGGACAGTCGTAGCCACTCTGGCTACCCATGCCAATCAGAGCCAATCTCGAGCCAAGCTCCAGCAAAAAATGGGCCATACGCCCGTCCGCGTCACGCCGTCCGAGGCCAACGAGGTGTTCGACCACCATGGCTTCGTCCCGTGACGCGGCCCACAATACTGCGGCCGCCAAGCGAGGGAACCTTGCAAACGCGTCAAGGAGATCGTTAGCATGAACTTCGACCGCCTGAATATCGGTGATCGGTTCAAAGCTGTGGTCCGAGGTGCGAAGCAGAACGCTGCGCAACCCAAGAAAGTCGCCAGGTATCTGGACGTCGACAATCTGGCGTGTCCCGTCAGATTGCGTCTTGTAAGAACATACCCATCCTGAAACCAGTATATAGGCAGCCTGCCTGGACTGTCCCTGATGCACAAGATCTCGACCCGCGACGAATGTTCTGCGGCGCTGGTGTAGTCGCTCCAAGACTACAAGCTCATCAACGGACAAAGCGACAAATGCGGAAAGTTTGCGTTTGAGCGGACTTGTTTCGATGGTGTTCAATGGTGCCTCCAGCATCGGTGGATATTATCCCGCAATCCCGGCACTTGGACTGCTTTCGATCAGTACAAGATAACACAAACTCTGCGAGGCTGATGATATTCCACAGGTTCGCAATCGCTGCGGACTTCTTCCCAAGGAAAGGAATGCCGACAATGCCCGATCCAAAGGACCTTTCAGGAATGGCGGCTCTCTCCATTTGTGAGGCTCTTCTGCTCGCCATAAATGATCATGCAATTCTTCCTGAACACGAGATCGTGGGAATATTGCGCGATGCCGCCGCTTCACACGAAAATTCGGTTACTCCCGAATCTGACAGGGAAATGCACCTTGCGGTAGCCAAACTGATCAATCGGATTATTGCTGGCGGAAACTCGGTTCGAAGGCCCTAACCTGACCCTAGCCCTGGCCTGCGGGTGGCCTAGCCATCCTCGACACGAAAAGTGCGCCTTGAGGCATCATTTCTCCGGCGAAGACAGCAACTGACATGACCAGTTCAAATGGCACTAGCCTTCCTCAAGAAATTGCCGATCGCTTCACGAAAACATTCGCAAGGTTTCTGAAAATCGAGGCGGCGGCAGGTGGACTGTTGCTTCTTGCTTTGCTGCTCGCACTTTCCCTGGCCAACTCGCCCTGGGCTCTGTCTTTCGAGGCCTTTTGGGAAACACCGATTGGTCTCCATTACGGATCGCTGGATTTCACCCGTTCGCTGCGGCACTGGGTCAACGATGGACTGATGACGTTCTTTTTCTTTGTGATTTCCCTGGAACTCAAACGAGAAATCGTTCTCGGAGAATTGAGGAACCCAAGACAGGCTGCGTTACCATTTGCAGCTGCGCTCGGAGGAATGATCGTACCGGTCTCGATCTATTTGGCGTTGATCGCCGGGAACCCGGGGATACACGGTTGGGGAACCGTCATGGCCACCGATACGGCATTCGCTATCGGGTGCCTCGCACTCTTCGGTCGGCGCATACCACCAACTCTCCGGCTCTTTCTGTTGTCGCTAGCCATTTTTGACGATGTCGGAGCCATCGTTGTGGTGGCTGTGTTTTACGGAGAAGCATTTAACTGGATTGCTATAGGGGCGGCGCTACTGGGATTTGGTCTGGTGGTCGGCATTGCCCGCCTCGGTATAAGAAGCATGCCCATATATTTTCTGGCGGGCGGCGCAATCTGGTTGTGCGTCGATACTTCTGGCATTCATGCAACGATTACAGGTGTTGTTCTTGGCTTAATGACACCAACCCAAAATTGGGTGAGCGATACGCGCCTTCGGGCAATTCTCGAGCAGGTGCTCGCCTATCCAGGAGGCGAACACTGGAGCGGAGACACTCCAGAACGGCATGATCTTCGTGAGGCTGGCCGGGCGGTTTCAGAAACCCTTTCTCCGGTTGAGAGGCTCGAATTGGCGCTGCATCCATGGGTAGGGTTTGCTGTCATGCCGATCTTCGCTCTGGCAAATGCCGGGATTTCGATCGACAAGGCCGATATTGGTCAGCAAATTTCGTTGGCGATTGTCGCAGGATTGGTGCTCGGCAAGCCCCTCGGCGTTTTCAGTTTCAGCTGGGCGGCCGTTCGTTTGGGTATTGCGGTGAGACACCCTGATCTGTCATGGCCGTTCTTGACAGCTGGAGCATTTCTCGCCGGCATCGGCTTCACCATGTCGCTCTTCATCGCCAACCTGGCTTTTGATAGGGATCTTATAGGGGCTGCAAAGCTCGGAATTTTTACGGGATCCGCAGTCTCTGCAATTATAGGTTTACTCGCGCTCTTGTGGCTGGTTACGCACTCTGAGTTCCGCCGAAGCGGGGAAACCGGGGAAGTGTGAAAATATACAACACCAACAAAGTCTTTTCGACCTACCGAACCGGACTCAATCAAGTACTATTGTGTCCGGTTCCGCATTGAAACGTTGTAATTGACAGGTCCGGTTGTCTGCCGGCAGTGTTCAAGTCTCCTTGAATTCTAGCTGAAACGCTATTCATCTGGACGAGATCGTCATGGACTTCTTATTTCTGATTTTCGCCGAGGGTTCTGGAGCGACCAGCAACCGTGAATTCTGACTTGGAACATGGAGGTCGCGGCGGTCCTCTACTTCAGCAAGCCTCCAGGAACGGTTCGGATGGGATTTCCAGGGCACTGAAAACCACATCACCCATAACGGTAAATCGTTTCAGATACGGCCAAACAACACGAGTACGACGACGGTCAGAACAGCACCAAGCAGACTTAACCCGGAATGGCCGAAGCTAAAGTCACGCCCATCGATACGGTCTCTGAAACCGCCCATAAGAATTATGACAAGCAGAATAATGAGGATCAGGCCGAGTGACATGGTGGTTTCTCCTGAGGGAGGCAATATCGCGTCTCGCGACAGGTCCTGCTGATCTGAACTGCGGTGACCGGACGGCTTAATGTCTTAGCAACGCTCCGGATGCACAATTTTGCTCACTTTCCTTCGATGGAAATGCGATTCTGGCCGATCTCGATATCGATCCTGCGCTGGCGTTCTTTGTAGTACAGGTAGCTTGCGCCAACCGCCACGACGGCAAGCACGCCGACAAGGATCAGAAGAAGGTTCCAATTGATCATCTTGTTCCTCAAAGATTGCCGGTGTTCAAAGGACCGTGGAGGCAGGGTGAAGAGGCTGCTGGTTCCTTCTAATTGTCGTGGGCTTGCAGGCCGACATAGGCTAGCAGCAAGCCGATGCCGACCAGCCAATAGATGGATGTTGCCGTCGGCCGGGGCGTGGAAGCATCCTTGCCGACGCGCGGAAGAAAAGCGATCAGCCGCGAGACAGCCATGCTTCGCGCCGGACCGAACAACGGTACATCGGTGAAGCGGGCCAGGAGCGCTTCCAATCTTCGTCGTGCAGCCGGCTCCCCCAATTGTGTCAAGGCGGAAGCCTCTTTCCATGGGTCGTACCCAAGCCGAGCGAGCATCGACAGCACGGTGACGCTGGTTCCGCGGATGTCGTCGCCGACGAGGGCCTGTAGAAAGAGGTCGTATTGCGGGTCGTGTCTAAGTCGGTTCGGTACGTATGCCATGTGAGGATCCTTGCGGGCACTGTCCGTTTCGGCAGAATTCGCCGGGAACTTTGCCCCGATTGAACCGAAGCAGGTCAGGCCTATTTCTTCGGCGTCTTTCACCCTAGCGGAAAGCATGCAATCTGGTACTGACTCAGATCAGTGGTTGTGGAGAAGAAAAGCCGCTGGCGGAAGCCCTTGCTCGTTAAGCCGAACAGTGTTCGGGCATCGAGGTTTGAATAGTCGGCCCGGTCGAACATACGGTTGATAATGTCGATCAGAGAAATTAGTTCTATCCTCAATATGGTCGACCGTGCCGCATCCGACTGAATTGCATCCGCGTGATAACCACTTGCAGCGGAACCACTGTCCACGTTGCCTGAAGCTACAGTGACGGCACTCTGGATTGCGACGTTGATCGAGATCACATGCCGTCATCCTGACCGTACGATGAACGACTGGTATCCACGCTGCCATTGGCTAGTGGCAGATAACGGGATTGGGTTCGGTTCGGTGAAGTCGCGCATCGGAAGCGTGTCATCAATAGCTTTGCGAGTGCCCTGCGCGTCTTTGAACGCATTGGCCTGATCTGCATCAGTACCGCTTGGATACCTGAAGCGTAAGGTCGGTTAAAGGCGCGCATTCATTGGCTGAAGAGCAGCGCGCAGGGTTCGGCGGACGCGTCTCGGCAAGGGTTCTGCAAATGTGCCCGGTCCTGTTAAAGAACGGAACCAATGAGGTCCCAAATGCGAAAGTTCAGAAACAAAGCCCGCTCCACCGGTTCCCTCAAGGCCGACCACCGGATAGCCAATCACCTGGCCATGTTGTCCAGTTATGTGCGCCTCAAAGGGATCGGTCTCAAGAGACAGGATAGCCCGTTAGAGTTTATGGAAGTTTCGTTGTTGTTGAACGCGATCAGTGCACATATTCAGGCCGTGTCGGACTTGCAGCGGATACTTACCGGCAGCGGTTCCGAAGACGGAGTTCAGTTGGGGGATCTTCTGGACAAGATTTGCACAACCCTCAGGTCGGGCATTGCTGACGACGTCATCTTCACCGAAACCTACGCGCCTGACTGTGCCTTAAAGTTCGATCATGTGCTTCCCGTTGCGCAGATCTTTACCGAGATTGTCACCAACGCCCTCAAGTATGGTCATCGCGCCGGTGCAGTGAGGCGGATCGGGATTGCCTGTCGAAAAGATATCAGCGATTCAATCCTGATTATGGTCAGCGACAACGGACCAGGTCTTGGGAGCACTGGCACGAGCCAGACCGCCAATGGATTGGGAACCCGACTGGTAAAGGCACTGTCTGCTCAAATCGGTAGCTCGATTGATTATTCATCCAGTGAAATTGGCGTGACCGCGACACTGACGTTGGCAAGTGCCGGCTTCGTGTTCGACCAGACGCTGAACGAGGACGAGTCGCACACAAGCTTCAGCCGCAATGGCTAGGACCGGAGCGGATTTGGCGTGTCATGGGTTGAGCTGGCCCTCGTCGCGATATGTGCCGTGCTCCGTTCGACGTTTCCCGATACCGCGGCGTCCAATGAATTCCCGGTCGGCATTCCAACTTCAATCATCAATCACTGTATGATGCACTTCGACTGACATTTCTCCCAGAGCGCTCCCGGTTCCCGTAAAACTGCCGGCGACCGGGACGACCTGATGAATACCGCGGGCGACGGCCAAGGGGATCAGATTTTTGGATCCAACGCTTTGGTTCGTGGGATCGAAAGCGACCCATCCTGCACCTGGTACAAAGACTTCCGTCCAGGCATGGGTGGAACCCGTGCCTTCATGCCCCACGAGACACCTTTCTGGATCGTACAGGTAGCCGGAGACGATGCGCGCTCCGAAACCGAGGCTTCGCACAGCCTCCGCGAACAGGACTGCAATGTCGCGACATGCCCCTGATCCGCGCGATAGTGTGTCCAGAGGCGTCTGCGTTCCCTGCATCTCGCGGCTTAGATAGGCAATCCCGGTCGAGAAGCCGGTCGCGATGTCCCTCAACAGGGACAAGGTATCGGTTGGACGTCCAAGGACAAAACCCTCGGCCCATCTGGATAGTCGGCCGTCAAGGTCGGCATATTGAGGTGTTGCAAGCGCTCCTAGGTCGGTCAGGTCATCATCGGAATAGAAAAACGGGTAGTTGATGGCCTCGGCAGCAATGGCGAATACCGGCCAGGCTGAAGCGGTCAACTCAACTGTTGCCCGACTTTCGATAAGCAATTGTCGGGTCGGTGCGCTGAACCGGGCAGTCGCGACGGCATTGCCCGCGACGTCATGGGCCCAGGTAATTTCTGCCTCTGGCGACACCGTCAAGTCGTGCGAAATGAGCCGCAGGTCTCGCGCTTCACGCGGCCGCAGCATCATCTGGTGCGGTCCAAGCAAGACCGGTTGCAGATAGCGACATGTGCTCAGCGTGGTCATGAGGTTCTTTCTGATGTTTGAAGCAAGAAGGGCGCACGCCCAAAGTTTTCTGCCGGCAAACTGATGCTGGCACCGGGTAGACGGGAGGGCGCGTTCTCTTTTCGCAGCCGTCTTTTAACCCGGCTCTGTCACACGGCAGGTGTCTTTCGCTCGACATGACTGAGGCCAAGGAACAGATCGTGAGAGGTACCATCGAGCGGCAGAAACACCTCTGGCCCCGCTGCGATATCCTGCCCGTCAAGCCGGACCTCGGCATCTTCTGTGTGGACTACCCGAATTTCGCACAAGGTATCCGCTACTTTCAGACGAGCAGAAAAGCCTGGCCAGTCCGCCGGGATGTTGGGTGCCACGCGCAGGCGATTGCCCTCACGGGTAATGCCGAGGATCCCCTCGATCGCTGCACGGTGCATCCAGGCGGCTGAGCCGGTGTACCAGCTCCAACCACCGCGGCCGATATGCGGCGCAACGGAATAGACGTCGGCTGCGACGGCATAAGCTTCGGTCTTGTAACGCTGTGCGGCATCTGCCGTTCTCGAGTGATTGATAGGATTGACCAGCGAGAATAGCTCGGCAGCACGATCGCCGCGTCCCAGCCTCGCCCAGGCGAGGATCGCCCACATCGCGGCATGGCTGTACTGCCCGCCATTTTCGCGCAGGCCTGGTGGGTAAGCGGCGATATATCCCGGATCGCGGTTCCCGGGCGTGGGGTCCGTGCCGAATGGTGGGGTGAACAACAGAGACAGCCCGTCGGCGTGGTCTACAAGAAGGCGGTCAAAAGCTTCCATCGCACGATTTGCGCGCACGGGATCAGCCTTTCCCGACAGCACCGCCCAGCTTTGCACGATCGAATCGATACGGCAGGTGCGCGCAGATGCCGTGCCGAGCCAGGTGCCATCGTCGAAAGTCGCCCGGCGATACCAGTCCCCATCCCATCCATTTTTCTCTATGGACTGGCGCAAAGCTTCGGCCCTCGTTCGCCAACGTCGTGCAATCTCCGGGTCGCGCGGCTCGGCCAGCGGAATGAAAGCCTTCAGTGTCTGCAGCAGAAGCCAGCCTAACCAGATGCTTTCACCATGGCTTTCGGCGCCAACGCGATTCATGCCGTCGTTCCAGTCGCCTGTGCCGATCAGTGGCAGACCAAACGGGCTGGTCAGCGTCAGGGCGCGGTCCAACCCGAGCACGCAGTGTGTGAATAGCGACGCGTCGTCGCCTGCTTCGTCGGGCAGGAAGAAGGCTTCATGTTCGCCCTCGCAAAGGCGGTGCCCCTCCAGAAATGGTACACGTTCGTCGAGCACCGCTGCATCGCCCGTGCTGGCAACATAGGCGGCAACCGCGTGACCGAGCCAGACACAATCATCCGAAATACGCGTGCGTACGCCCTGTCCGGAATGCGGCAGCCACCAATGCTGCACGTCGCCCTCGGGAAATTGACGTGCGGCGGCACGCAGCAAGTGGGCTCGGGTATGCTCGGGCCGCGTCAACGTGAGCGCCATGTTGTCCTGCAGCTGGTCCCGGAAGCCAAAGGCACCGCTCGCCTGATAGAAGGCCGCCCGCGCCTCGATCCGGCAAGCAAGAGTCTGATAGGGCAACCAGCCGTTGACCATGATGTCCATCGCCCGGTCAGGTGTCTCTATCTGGAGTGCGCCCAGAGTTTCGGTCCAATATTTTTGAACTTCCGCCAGCATCTTGAGCGGATCTGACGAGCGAAGGCGCCGGACCAGCGCACCAACTGTCGCCGCATCAGTGCATTGGCCGAGCAAATGCAAAACCTCGACGCTTTCACCAGGGGCAAGCACAACAGCCTTCATTTGCGCAAGGCAGGGGTCGAACCCGGCACCAAGCCGGCCCGAAAGAGTTGGCTGGTGGTGAAGCGCTGCGGGGGCAGCTACGCTCCCACCCGGTCCGAGAAACTCCGTGCGATCGCCTGTCCAGCTTTCAACACCCGCCCCTGGGCCGTAAAGGCCGGTGAACATAACACGGCCTGGAAAAGTGGTGTTCCAGGGATTGCATACCAGCAGGGCTCCGGTCGCTCCATCACGTGAACTAATAAGAAAAGGCGCAGAGGCGGCACGCGACACTCCCATCACCGGCTCGCTATAGGCGGCAACGCTCAGATGACGCGGCTTCTGGCCGGTATTCTTCAGACGTAGCACCGAGACCCGTACCGGGTCTTCGCGAGGCACGAATTGCACCAGGTCACAGGCAATGCCGTCCGCCTGATGTTCGAACTTGCTGTAACCGAACCCATGCTGCACGATATACAGCCCGGTTTTTTCTCCGGTCCCGTCCCTTGTCCTGCGCAGCGGACGGCTGGTCGGCGAGATCAGCGTGCCGTTGTCGTCGTCTCGGATATAAAAGGCCTCGCCCGCCGGATCTGCCACAGCATCGTTGGACCAGGGTGTCAATTGGTTGTCACGGCTGTTTTCGGCCCACGTGAAACCGCTCCCGCTCGCCGATACCTGGAATCCGAAACCGGGATTGGCAATAACGTTGATCCAGGGAGCTGGGGTCGTGTCGTTCGGGCCGAGCAGGATTACGTACTCCCGCCCGTCCTGGTCAAATCCGCCAGTGCCGTTGAAGAACTCCAGACTTTCACCAGCGGCCAGCAGATCTGCTGGACTATCGAGAACTGCGGATTTGTCGGTTATCCTCGAAGTGGTGCGCCCGGCCGGTTCCGGAAGTATTTCTGCCAGTCTCTCTTCGGCAAGGAAAAGGTCGGTATCCTTCAGCGCCATGACAAGCTGATCACCAATTTTGCCGCGACGTGCCAAAAGAACCACCCTTGCGGCTGCCAGAAGCTGCGCGCGAGCCTCCGGTGCGATCAAATCGGAGCGAAGTGTGAACACCGCTCCCCGCACACGCTGTTCGCCGCTGCGTGGCCTGGAGTGGCTGCTGCGCAGGGCAGTGTCTATTGCCGTCTGCAGGTCCTTCACATAGGAGGCAGGGTTTTCATTGAGAATAACCAGGTCCACGGACAGTTGTTTGCCAAGCCAGTATTCATGAGCTTGGAGCAACGCGCGGACCTGTCCGATGTCTGCCGGATCGTCGATGCGCAGCAAAACGATAGGTAGATCCCCAGAAATTGCCAGCGGCCACAAGCCCGATTGCCGTCCGGACCCTTTTGCCAAAACAGCCGCAGGTGGCCGGAACCTGATGTCGTGATAAAGGATCGGCGCCGCGAGACGCTGGAAATCAGCGGCTTCATCCGGCGAAATGCCGAGATGACGCAATTGCACTTGAGCCTGGGTCCATGCCAGCGTTCGAGCACGGTCATAGGCATTGCTGTCATGATGACGATCGATCAGGTCGATCAGCGCCTCTCGGCTATCTGCGGCAACCATCCAGACCATCAGACGTGCAGTATCTCCCGGCGAGATGCGTAGCCGGTTGCGCAAGGCGAAGACTGGATCGAGCACTGTTCCGGTGTGGCCCGCCAACGGGCCGGGGTGAGTTATGGCGCGGGGCCGAGCCTGTTCCTGGTCGCGGCCGAGTGCCGTGGCTCGGTCGGTGTCATATTGCAAGGGGGCGATTGTCTCGCCTTCCACTCTCATGAACTGTGCGGCCCAAATCTCCGGCTCGTCCGGACTACGACGGCGACGCCATGCAATCAACGCATCGTATTCGGGTAGGAAGTCGGTCTG
Organism: uncultured Roseibium sp.; assembly: GCF_947499295.1. Taxonomy (GTDB): domain Bacteria; phylum Pseudomonadota; class Alphaproteobacteria; order Rhizobiales; family Stappiaceae; genus Roseibium. Next base: position 28,892 of record NZ_CANMNP010000011.1, on the reverse strand, counting down.
CACGAACATCCGTGAGAAAGCGGGATGAGCTGTTTCAGAGGCAGGGGTCGCCAGCGTCAATTCGACATAGGAAGTTACATCCAGCTCGCAAGCACCGCGCCCCGAATTGGTGATGGACAGGCGGCGCACCTCTGCATCGGCCTCACCGGAGACGAGGATGTCGAGCACCGTGTCAAGCCGCCCCGTTTGGGCAGTGAAGGTCGTGTGGTCTTCAAAAAACTGTACGGCCTGGTCGGACGTCGTCGCCCCTTCCTGACAGGGGCCAAAGCTCTGCACCGTCCCGTCCGAAATGTCCCGCAGGTGCAGTAAAGCGCCTTGATGGTCACGTGTCGCATCCTCTCCCCAGCGGGTCAGTGCGATGTCTCCCCAACGGCTATAACTTCCTCCCGTCGCGGTCAACATGACAGCATAATGCCCGTTCGACATCAGATGGCTGACGGGCAGACCGCTCGGACAACATGAGATCCGCCGCCCTCGCTCCACTTCCGAAGGTTGCATGAGGTTCTTCGCCGGCTCTTCGAGAGGTGGAAGTGTGCGGGCGATATCGCGCGGCAACCGCTCATGTAGCAGCAGTTCGCTGGCATGGATCATCGGCTCGCGGTGGAAGCGCGCGCGCATCTGCCCGTCAGTCAATGCATTGGCAATAGCCGCGATGGTCATTCCCTGATGATGGGCCATATAGCTTTGCACAACCGACAAACGCTGGCCGGGCAGCACCCGGGCGGAGGTGAAATCCAATGCTTCATAGAAGCCAAAGACCCCAAGTCCACCTAACCCTTCGATCGCGTCGTAATTCCTCCGCGCAGCGGCAGGATCGAGCATCGCGGCAAGACCAGTCGCATAGGGCGCGATCACAAGATCGCCGGCAAGGCCGCGTTTCAACCCCAGTCCGGGAACGCCGAAAGAGGAGTATTGGTAGATGAATTCCAAATCCCGCGCATTGAAACCGGATTCGGAGATACCCCAGGGAACACTTTGAGCCTTGCCATAGGCGATCTGGCGTGCGACGGCCAATCGGCAGGTGCGTCCGAGCTGACTACCTTCGGGTTCGCGCATCACCAGCTCAGGCATCAGGTATTCGAACATCGATCCAGCCCATGAAACAAGCGCTGTGCCGCCACGAACCGCAGTCGAGGCACGGCTCAGCCGGAACCAATGGCGTGGAGGGATATCTTGTTTGGCAATGGCTAATAGGCTCGCCAGACGGGCCTCGGACGCCAGGAGGTCGTAGCAAGCCGGGTCGAGCGCGTTTTCGTGCACCGAATAGCCTATTGAGAGCAGTTTGCGCTCTGGGTTCAGCAGAAAGGCGAAATCCATCTCCATCGCCAATCTGCGCGCGGTTTCGCCGAGCTGTCGCAGATGCCTGGCGAGATCGGATCGGTCGATGCCAAAGCCAACCGCGTCTGCGGCCATTTCGTTCAGACTGTCGCGCAACAGTGACAGCCAGGATCGTGCGCTCGCATCTGACAGGTTGCTGGCCCCTGTGGAGTTTTCTGCTTCGGTGGCGAGGTGTTGTAAGGCGGACCAGTCGATCTCGGATTGTGCCAGGCTATCTCGTAATGACCGCATCGTGGCAGGGAAGCTAGAATCTGGCAGTACGCCGGCCCGAACTGCGTCGATCTCGACCAAGTCCAACAGATCGGCGAGACCGCTGCGACGGCGTCGCAGATCCGCGGCAGGCGCCTCCGCCCACTCTTCACACGCATTGGCAAGCGCGATCAGATGTCCAGCAAGATTTCCGCTGTCCACCGACGAGATGTAGGGAGGGTCAAGGACCCGGCCATCCTGCGTGCTGTACCAGTTGTAGAAATGTCCATTGAGACGCGGCAACGTTTCCATCGAATCAAGAGTCGCGGAGACCCGCTCGGCAACCTGTTTAAGGCTGATCCAGCCGAAGTCGCGCGCAGCCACTGTTGCCAGAAGATAGAGCCCGATATTGGTGGGAGAGGTGCGGTGGGCAATCGAAGGACTGGGATTTTCCTGAAAATTGTCTGGCGGCAAATGGCAGTCTTCCGTGGTGACGAATGTCTCGAAATAGCGCCAGGTCCGGCGGGCAATCAGACGTAGCGCCTGTGCGTCCTGAGGTGTCAACGTTGCTTCGGGTCCTGGCTTGGGAATTTCGCTCACGCGCAAGGCGATGAAAGGCGCAGCAAGCCAGAGCCCGGCGAAAGGCAGGATCAGCGGCAGCGAAGCCGGGGCGGCAAAGGCGGTCAACCCGGCCAGGGCCAGTCCCAGTGTGGTGCCAGGCGCCATGGCCCGCGTGAAGCCGCCCAGATCCAGGCGCGGGGCCGCGGCGAGAGAGGCGGCGGTGGTCCATTGCAGCAAGTGCCGACGGGAGACCAGCAATCGCCACAGTGTACGTGTGATGGCATCGAGCGAACGCCAGCTGGCATCGGCAAGAAAAGCTGCCGCAAGCCCGGTCTGAAGCAACGCCAGCGCCAGATCTTCGCGCATCAGACGCAGATGTGTTCGAAGATGTAGTCCGGCACGATGCGGCACTGCTGAAACCGCCGCATGAAGGAACGACGGCAGCATCAGGATCGCCAATACCAGCGCGGTTATCAGAATGGCAGCCGGACCGGGTAGCAGCCAACCCAGTGCCAGCGTGCCCAGGGTCGCCGGCGCCAGAAGCGAGCGCCGCAGCGTGTCCAGAACCTTGAGCCGCCCAAGTGCACCCAGCCCGCCGTGCGGTCCCAGCCAGGGCAACAGCTGCCAATCGCCCCGGCACCAGCGATGGATACGGCGTGCCGCAAGGTCCTGCCGATCAGGAAAGGTTTCAACGAGCTCGACGTCTGAGGCTAGTCCGGCTCGAGCGAAAATTCCCTCCAGCAAATCATGGCTCAACAAGGTGTTTTCAGGAACGCGCCCGGCCATCACCGTCTCGAATGCGTCAAGATCGTAAATGCCCTTGCCGGTGAAGCACCCTTCACCGAAGAGATCCTGATAGATGTCTGACGCAGCTGCGGCATAGGGGTCCATTCCGCCTGGCCCGGATGTGGCATTCTGAAAGGCTGTACCACTGCGCGCAGCCGGCAGGGCAGGAGTGACGCGAGGTTGCAGGATCGCATGACCCGCGCCTACCCGGCGCAAGACGGGGTCGATAACAGGGCGGCTTAACGGGTGTGCCATCTTGCCGACCAGCCGTCGCACCGTGTCGCGTGGCATCCGTGTATCGGAATCCAGCGTCAATACATACCGGACGTCAGGAGGGACGACTGGGATGCCGCCATCAGGGGTACGGTAGTCGGTGTCCGTGGCACCGCGCAGCAGGCGGTTCAGTTCCTGCAGTTTGCCGCGCTTGCGTTCCCATCCCATCCAGAGTTTCTCAACCGGATTATACCGGCGCTGGCGATGCAGATGCAAAAAGCGCACGCCCGACGGGGCCGAACCATAGAGCTGGTTCAGCCTGGCGATTTCCTTGTCGATCAGTGTCACAAGTGCCGCATCGCCCGGCATGTTCTGGTGAGGGGTGTCCACGCCATCGGTGAGAAGCGCGAAAGTGACATCTCCTTTTGTACCTGACAGATAATGAACTTCCAGTCCTTCGATCTGCGCGCGCATATCGCTGACATTTGTCAGGAGTGTCGGCACGACGACTAAAGTGCGCAGCGAGGCTGGAATCCCGTCTTCGAGCGCCAAACCCGGCAGCGCGGTGGCAGGGACTGTCCAACCGAGCAGGCGATCGACAAGAATTTGCGAAACAGTACTTGCAGGGATCAGGGCTACGACGGCCCACAGGATCAGAAACGCTCCCGAAACGGGGGCGTTGGCGAGACCTGTAACCGCCCAGAGGCCAAGCACGAGCAAGCCAAGGGCGACGCCAATGATGCTGCCGGCGTAACCTGAAAGACTGGGGTGAAAGTGAAGCCAGGGCCGCCAGGCTCGCCGAAAACCGATTTGGCGCTCAAAGGTGATCCGCCCTTCTGCAAACAGATGCCAGCCGGGATCGCCTCGGCGCCGACAAAGTGCGTCGGAGAGAGACGTTGCAGCCATCTCTGACGCTCTGCCTGCGGCCTCGAGCGCCAACCCTGCCACCTCGATTTCGCTGCGATCACAGTGCCGGGCAAGATCCTCGATGGCCGTTCTATAGAGATTGCGGCTGGCGAAATCCATTGCGGCAAACCCCGCGTATTCCCGCAGCTTCGCATCGACGAGGCTGACACTCTCGAACAGATCCGGCCAGTCCATCTCGGAAATTGTGCGCAGACTCGTGATGACGTTTCGCACCGAGACGTTGGAAGCGCCCTGACGTTCCTGTGAATGGTGCACAACAAGATCAATATCGCTGCCCTGCGCCGCCAAACGCTCCTCGAGCCAGCCGATAGCCGGAGTGATGAGCGGATCGCAATCTCGAAGCCGCTTGGCCAGTTGAGCCGCAAAGACTTCGGACATGCGCCCATTCAGGCCAGCTTCTAAGTAGGCTAGTGGGTGGGTTTGCGTGTTCCCTGCGCCGAGAACACGGTCTGCAAGCTGGTCAGCCTCATGGCGTCTTTTGTGACCCATGCGGATCTGGTCGGAGAGGCGCCGGAGATTTTCCAGAAGAACGAGGCGCAGCGTGATTGGAATCGCCCAGAGTTCGCCGATGGTCAGGGGCTGCACCTGTTGGTAGGCGCGGATAAATCTGGATAGCATCACCGCATCGAGGTGGCTGTCCGTGTGTGCCACATAGGTCCAGACCAGTCCGAAGACTCGCGGATAGCCTCGAAACGCGCCATCTGAGAGCTTTGGCAGCGTTCGGTAGTAACTGGCCGGCAGATCGGTGCGGCTTTCGCCGATTTGCGCCGCGACCTGGTGATAGTTATCCAGAAGCCACTGAGCAGCAGGCACGATCGGGTGACCGGCTGCAAGTTCAAGATTGCAGGCCTTGTGCGTGGCCGACAAGGCAATCGCATTTTCTTCCAGCCGGCGCTGCAACGACACGACACGTGGTGGTTTAAGGGTGACGTCTTGTTGTTCTGCCAGACTCGCCGCATGCTGTTCCAGACGTTCGGCCCCGAACATCTCTGCACGTACAGGATTGATATCGTTCCAAGGGGCTTTGCTTGCCCGTCGAAGCGGCAACCAACCGGGAAACCCGACGATCATCAGGAACCTCCGATGCTAATTTTGGCCGAACATCGAGCAGAGAAATGGCGGTGCTGCATGCAAGATGCCGCCGGAGGAAATTTACAGGCCGCAGCAAAGCCTATTCACGATCAAGGATCTGTCCGCGCAAGCCCTATTGGCAGCAGCGTTCAATGCCCGGTTAGATTGGCAATTGTCCTGCCACAAAGCCAGTTCAGGCAATTTTTGCCTTCGGTTTCGTCTCGAAGGTCAACTCCTTGTTGAAAGAAGTTGGCGGGACAGGCGTGGTCTTTTTCCGTTTCGGCTTTCTGTCTTCTCTGCCACGGCGGCTTTTGCCCTTTGCCATTTCGTTTTCCTGTGCTCGCGTCTGAAGGCCATTTTCCGGCGTGTTTAAGCGCTTCGGATAGTGTTCCGATCAGTTGATTTTGTCTTTGACAGCTCAACCTCGATGCTTCGGCAGGTTTTTCAATTCGACCTTGCTCATCTTGGTGTGAGCAAGGACTTTTCCGTTTTCATCGCGCATGAAGTCGATGCGTGACACATCAAGGGCAACTTGCTTGACCCCGATTCCGAAAAAGCCGCCAACTTCAATGACCGCCCTTGCATACTGACCGGTGCCGAGCATTTCGGAGACATTGCCCATCACTTTATCATCGGGTCCGTAGATATCGGTGCCCTTGACGTTAGCCGCAATGATCTCGCCGGCCTGAAGCGGCTCATGTGATGAATGGTCCATGGGACCTCCTGGGTGTAGCTGGAGTGCGCGATAGGCGCCAGGCCCGATCAGAGTTGCCAGACAGGTAAAAGTGACTTGTCAGTAGCTGTTTGGTGCCGGGTTTAATGGCGTCGCCCATCTTTGAAGCTGTGTGACAACATAGCAGCAGCGGTGGCGATGCATGCTGATGTGGGTTAGCGTGTCGTCACATTTCCGGCTAATCCGCAGCCAGATATTCAGTTGCGGGTCTCTGAACCGTGTCGGCGGTGGTGATGCAAACTTTTGACCGTCGTTTATGTAGAGATCGACGAAAACCACCCCGGTTTCCGGCTGGCCAACTGCAGCGGCTCGATTGTTGCCCTGAATACTTCCGGTAGGATATTCTGGCACAGTCGGGCGTCCTGAGCAGTTAACCAATGCATCGCTGAATTCGGCCAATGTCAACAGCTCACAAGGCGCGTGACCTAACAGCAACTTTAAGAATATCGCGAAATTGATCTAAGGGTCGTTTTTTGGGGCACCCACATCGATCCAAAGCTTGCGGTTTTTGTCGGCTTCCAGGCCGCGACATTTCAGTTCGAACGACTGGTATGGGGACGCGAAGCGGTCGTTCGTCAGCAGCGCCCTGACCAATAGGGCACTGGTCTTTTCAAAGAACGTGTTTCGATACGGCCTCATGTCGCAATTCTGCCGGCGGATGAGAGCGCTGTATCCACGCGCTGAAAGTGTCGCTCTGTTGTTCTTCCATCTTCGAGAAGTCGTCTAGAATTTCAGAAAGTCGGTTTCCCTCAATAAGACGGGCGGCAAATCGGTCGGCCTCGTACTCGGTGAACCTCGATATCGAATTGATGAGCATCTCAGCGACCTTGGCCGGGATGCATAGGACTGTTGTCATGGCAATGAACAGCAAACCGAAGAAGGGGATCCGGTTGAGCGTCCTGTCGGCAATACCAACGCCGAAATTGATGGGAAGATTGAGATAGTGATGCAACATTTGGAATCGAGTATCCCAATTGCGTAAGTGTCCGATTTCATGGGCGATGACACCGCTTAGACGCTCAATACCGGAAGGCGTGTCCTCATACTTGAGCAACAGCCCTTTGGTGAACACGACCCGATTGTGCGCATAGGCAAAGGCATTGAGTTCCCCGCTGTCCTGAATCCGCCAAACCAACCTGGGAAGCCTGATCCCTGTCGCGACAGACCGCTCTTGCAGAAGCGCCTCGACTCCGCCAAACAACGTCATTTCCCGCTCAGAAGGGCGCCTTGTTGCGAAAATCACATCGAAATTGCTCGCGGCGACGGCTGGCACTTTGGCAACAAAGATAGCCGGCAGAACCGCCAATCCAAATGCCATTGAAAAGACTTGCCAGTCTTCAAGCAGAATACGACCAAAATAGAGAGAAAAAGGAAGCGCCAAGACATAGTACGTGAGCATCACCATGCAAAAGGCTGACGCTGCCGCGGCAACCAATGAGACGGTGCGAACGAGCTCGATTGCTGCAATTCTCGCGACAATTTTCATAATGAACTTTCCCAATTTCTTCGTCTGCATATTCGCGCATTGAGTGTTTTGTTTGGAGCTTCAATCAGATGCTGGCTGATGTTTCAACAAGGATTTCCACTCGAGTTTGGGCTAGTTCGATGAAGCTTTCGGTATCTGCAACAATGGCAATTCCGCAGCGGTTATGCTGCCTCCAAATAGGCTACTTGAGCGGTTTCCTGGTGTGCACTCGCTGGCAGTCTGCTCAGAAAATACGATAAGCAATCCTGCTCTTTGTCGGAGCCACCTTCCGGAGGCCATCGCCCTGGAAGCTGGTATCCGGACGAGCCGTTCACGCTGGTTGCGAGATTGAACCGCGCCAGGTTGGGCAGGGCCTTTTCGGCGAGCCAGGTGTTCCATTCATCGACCTGCTGGGTCCGGGCTGTTGGAAGAACGACGACGGGAACGGAGCGGCGAGAGATGGCCTTCGCGCGCACCTCACGCGCGTTAGGTTTTATATTTTTTTCTTTCTCTAAGTTTGGTGGACAGATTTGACCGCGTTTGCCGGACACGTCTGACCGCCTTTCGGGACAGATCTGTCCGCCTTCAGACGGGGTAAGGGGGGCAGATTTGTCCGTCTTTTCTCGAAGCTCGGAGGCCTTTAGGATCGAGGCGTCGGTAGGGCAATACTCCGTATTGTGCCCGACACCATTCCCGCGTTGAACGCTGAGCCATCCACCGATTTCCAGATCCCGGATGGCGCGTTGGATGGATTTGACACTCTTGCCGGTTGCCTCGGCAACGGTCTTGTAGGACGGCCACGCCTTCTCGGTGTGGCCGTTCACATGTGCGGTCACGATATAGAGCGCTACGCACTTGGCATTGTCGTTGATATTGGCATCACAGCTCAGCAGTCTTAGCCACTGAAGCTTCACTTCCCGGAACGGGCGGCGCTCGCTCATGCATGCCTCCTTGCCGGAAGGCAGGCAAGGCGAGTGCATTTGCCCCTCCAACTTTCAGAGAAGCGCTGTACGGGATTTGTACGAGCACAACTCGAAAATCGCCGGAAAACACTTGCAAAAATTTGCAGTGCCTGAACTTCTCTTTTTGAGAGCGCTCCGTAACTTACTGAAATTATTGATTTTTTTGGCGCACCCGACAGGATTCGAACCTGTGACCTCTGCCTTCGGAGGGCAGCGCTCTATCCAGCTGAGCTACGGGTGCTGCTCGGCCATGCATTGAGAATGGCACGGCGGATAGACGCGTCTGATACTCGATCCGGGGACCCGGGGCAATGGCTTTCTGCTATTTTGGACAGGAATTCTGGCGGCTCGCAAGGCGCCTGGGCTTTGGCATTGCCGAAACTGTAATCGTGCTTTGAAGACCATGGCCGCTCTGGTTCGGGAGCAAAGTTTACAACAAAAATGTCGCCGGGGTGATAGAGCAAAGCTTCGGCTGCGTATTGTTTGGTAACGACCTCAATTGTCGCAGGTTCCGATGAACGAAACGCCCGATTGCCGTAAGCTTGTGCTGATCCTTGGAGATCAGCTGTCGCACGATATGTCCAGCTTGAAGCGGGCCGAGCGGAAGCAGGATCAAGTGCTTATGGTCGAGGTGATGGAAGAGGCGACTTATGTCCGTCATCACAAGAAGAAGATCGCATTCCTGTTCTCCGCCATGCGCCATTTTGCGCAAGAGCTGCGCGATGCAGGCTGGGCGGTCGATTATGTCGAGCTGGATGCGCCAGGCAACACGGGCAGTTTCAAGGGAGAGATTAAAAGGGCGGCTCAGCGTCTGAGCCCGGAAGGAATTCTGCTGACCGAGCCCGGAGAATGGCGTGTGATGGAAGGCATGCGCAGCTGGCAGGATGCTCTCGGTCTGCCGGTGGAGCTCCTTTCAGATCAGCGGTTTATGTGTTCACCTGCAGAGTTTCGCGCTTGGGCAACAGGGCGAAAGCAGTTGCGCATGGAAAACTTTTATCAGGACATGCGCCGCAAAACCGGACTGCTGATGGACGGGCAAAAGCCCGTGGGAGGCAAGTGGAACTTCGATGCGGAGAACCGCAAGCCGGCGAAAGCGGACCTTTTCATGCCCTCGCCGAGACGGGTAGCGCCAGACAAAATCACCAAAGAGGTTCTTGATCTGGTTGCAAACCGTTTTGCCGATCATTTCGGATCGCTCGATCCGTTCTGGTTCGCGGTAACGAGACAGGATGCCGAGGCAGCGTTCGAGGAGTTTCTTGAGACATCGCTTGCAAATTTCGGCACCTATCAGGATGCAATGCTACAAGGCGAAAAATTTCTCTATCACGCCGTCATATCAGCCTACCTGAATGCCGGGCTTCTTGATGCTCTGACGCTCTGCCGGAAGGTCGAGACGGCCTACCTGGAAGGCAAGGCGCCCTTGAATGCCGTGGAGGGGTTTATCCGGCAGATCCTGGGTTGGCGCGAATACGTCCGGGGCATCTATTGGCTGAAAATGCCGGACTATGCGACCAAGAACGCATTGGAAGCCCACCGGCCTTTGCCGGACTTTTACTGGACGGGAAAAACGCGGATGAAGTGTGTCGCGGAAGCCGTCACGCAAACGCTTGAGGAAGCCTATGCGCATCACATACAGCGGTTGATGGTGACAGGAAACTTCGCGTTGCTTGCCGGTGTTGATCCAGGCGAAGTTCATGAATGGTATCTGATGGTCTACGCGGATGCATATGAATGGGTCGAGCTACCGAATACCATCGGCATGAGCCAGTATGCTGATGGCGGCTTGCTGGCCTCCAAGCCGTACATCTCGAGCGGCAACTACATTAACAAGATGTCGGACTATTGCGGGGCCTGTTCTTACGATGTCAATCAAAGGACGGGTGAGGGGGCTTGTCCGTTCAACGCGCTCTATTGGCATTTTCTCGACAGGAACGAAACTCACCTTCGAAACAATCCGCGACTTGGGCAGCCTTACGCGACCTGGCGGAAAATGGCTCCTGAAAAACAGGACCAATACCGCTCCAGTGCCGAAGCCATTTTAGGCCGGCTCGACCAGCAGGGGGAGGTATGATGTTCCCCGCATATGCAGGTTGCGGATGCGTTGATTTCAAGTGCGTCCGACAGGGGGAAAGCAGACTTTTCAAATTGTTGAGATGTAAAACAAAAAAAACGCGCAGCCATAAGACTGCGCGAATAAAGTTACTGTGCACGTGGCCCCATCGACCACGGCGGCAACTCTAGCGACATCTTTATTGATTGTCATTACCGTAAAATATTTTATTTTTTGATTCACTGTAATGCGACTGATCGTTATTCATACTGAGTCAGTTGTGAAAGTATCGTGTCACTAAATAGTCTCTTTAAATACAGAGGCTTACTACAGAGAAATTCGAAAAATTCCGCATGTGTAGTTTGCTGAAGCCGGCCGATTGATCGCAAATTATCGGCAAAACTGCTTAGTGTTTTTAGCGACTTGCTTCGGTCCGTCCGAGACATGCACCTTCGTAATTCCTTTGCGGATGAAGCCGAGCTTTTTTGCGGCCGCATAGGTCACATCAATCACACGGCCTTTGGAATAAGGTCCCCGGTCGTTGATCCGGACGGTAACCGATTTTCCGTTGGAGAGATTGGTCACCTCAACCATGGTTCCAAATGGCAATGTGCGATGCGCTGCCGTGAGGCCATTTGGGTTGGCGGGCTCACCGCTGGCTGTGGTGCCGCCCAATTTGTACCAGGAGGCCTTGCCGCACTGGGTAAAGTTATCATTGGACGCAAAGGCGGCTGATCCTGCCGTTGCCAGCATGGTTGCGCAAAGACCTGCCCGCACCAGGCTCTTGAGAGCGCTGTGTGTATGCATGGTTGAATCCTGTCGGTTCTTGGCCAGCTCCTGGCCACAAATTGACGAAACTGTGATGGCGACGCCTAACATTCCGTCGCGGCACGAATACGTCGCGGATGTGAAAAAATTGTGGCGTGAATTCAACAATAAAATGAAAATTGAAGAAAAGTTTGATAAAATTTTAGTTAATATTGAATGTAGAACGTTAATTTCCGGTTAAATATAAAAATCCTAAGAGTTGTGGGAAGTTTTCAGTTTTAGAAATAATCAAAAGAACTGTGATAATACTTTATGCATGATTTTGGCGCGTAAGTAGTGTGGTAGCGCCTTTCGATCCGAGTTTTTGAAAGGGCGGTCTGGTGCAAGTCAGCCATCGGTTTTTAGAAGACCGGCTGGAGAGGTCCGGTCACACAAGTGATAATAATAGTCTTGCGGGATTTCACACGTCCCTGCTGGAAGTCCTGCCATTTGCTGCTGCTTATGTTGCGCAGGACGGAAGCATACTTCACTGCAACACGCATTTGAGAGATGCCTGCTCCCGTTTGAAACTTGATTTCATGCCCGCCGGGCTGAAAACATTGTTGTCGAGGTCAAGCTGGAAACGGTGCAAGACCGTCTTGGCGACTGCATTCAGTGGGGTCCCTTCGCAGGCCAGCGGCACAATGACACTGAAGTCGGGAAGCGAATTCTGTCACCATATGATCTGCACCTCCGTGGTGTCGCTGACAGGTGCGAACCAGGCAGTCCTTGTTCAATTCGACATGAAAGAAAGTGGCCAGGACGCCAAGCAGCTGCCCGAGACTGTTTCCCGGACAGAGGTTTCTTCCAAATCGGCGTCGGCAAGTTTCGACCTGTTGGAGCATTTTCCCGACGAAATTCTTGTTTTCGACGGATCGGAAAGTGCAGAGGAAAGAGCCGTGATGCTGCTTGAGCTGATCGGTAGTGACTATGACATCGGGGCTTTGATTGAGGCATTGCAGGAGGGAGATGAGGATCTGGCACAAACACTCCATATCCCTGAAAATCGGAGCTTTGAAGCAGCAGGTTACCTGACAGACCGTCAGATGTGTGAAGTCCGGATTGTGCCGATCAAGGAACGAAAGGAACAAGGTGTTCGTCGCCGCGCATCGATGGCGGTTATCCGGCGCAATATTGACTGCCCGCATGACGTTGCCGAAAACCGAAGACTTGCCTACCACGATCCGTTGACGGGTCTGGAAAACCGCCGGGCCTTCACCAAAGCGCTGAAGTGGGAATTGACGCGACTTTGCTCCGACCATGAGACAGGGCTGGCCGTCTACTACATCGATCTGGATGAATTCAAGAAGGTGAATGACCTTGGCGGCCATGATGCCGGTGACGAAATGCTCATGCGGGTCGCTGCCTGCTTGAGCCTGACACTTGGTGAATTCGGGACCGCTGCACGCATTGGCGGCGATGAGTTCGCCGGAATGGTTCCCGCTGCCTGTGAAGGTGCAGCCCTCGATGTGGCCGAAAGGGTCCTGGATGGCTTTGAAAGGATCAGATTGGAAGTCGGTGACAGGGTCTTCACGATTGGCGGCTCCATTGGTGTCGCCTTTGTGGACAGCAGTGTCGTGGCCGAAGAAATCGACGCCGCTGCGCTCCTGGGCGTTGCAGATCATGCGTGCCTGCGCGGCAAGAGGGGCGGCGGACAATCCGTTCAGATCCACAGCGTGCAATCGACAGATTGTCAGCGGCGGCGAAACGAACTGGCGGATTTACCTGATGCCGGCAGTTTCCGGGGCAATGAGCTGACACTCTTTGCCATGCCGATCATGTGCCTGAAGAACGATCGGGTTTGCGGACAGGAAGTTTTGCTGCGGTTGCAGGGCGACCGCGCCAGGGGCCTGTCGTCCCGGGCATGGATTTCAGCCGCTGAACGGTCAGGATTTATTGCCCAGGTGGATGCCTGGACCCTGGACCGGGTGCTGGACGCGGCGGAAAGAAGCTCGGACCGGTCAATTCTGACGATGAACGTCTCGGCTGAATCGGCCCGCGACCCGAATTTCCGCGATGGCCTTTATCATCGCCTTTCCATCAACCCGTTGCTTGCAGCCAAGTTGTGCCTGGAGATTGCCGAAAAGGACTTCCTGCGCGAGCCGGCAACGGTTGAATCCTTTTTCAAGTTCGCTGCTGAACTTGGGTGCCAAACGGCCGTAGATGATTTCGCCGGTCATTGGCCTGTTCTGTCACGCCTGACGGGTCTGCGGGTTGAATGGCTGAAGCTGGAGTCCGGTTTGACTCAGCAGGTCATCGGGGAACCTGCTAAAGCGGCCATCCTCAACGGCCTTGTACGGGCGGCTCATGAACTCGGCATCAAGGTTGTCGCCAAGCATGTCGAAACGCTTGAAGAAGCAGACTTGCTGCGGGAGATGAATATCGAGGCAGCGCAGGGTCATCTCTTCGGTGCTCCCGCGCCCTGGCCGGGGAGGTGAGGACAAAAAAGAGCGGCAAAACCGCTCTTTTGATTTTTCATTTAAGATCCCGACTAGATGTCGAGATTGGCAACGGACAGCGCGTTGTCCTGGATGAATTCGCGCCGTGGCTCCACCTCGTCTCCCATGAGTTTGGTGAAGATATCGTCCGCGTCATCGGCTTCCTTAACCTTGACCTGTAGAAGGGAGCGGACATTCGGGTCGAGGGTTGTTTCCCAAAGTTGCTCGGGGTTCATTTCACCGAGGCCTTTGTAGCGCTGAAGAGAAATGCCTTTCTGGCCGAAGGCATAAACCTGTGTCAGCAGCGCACGCGGCCCTCTGATTTCCGTTGAGTTGTCCTTGCGGCGCAGCGCGGCGGCCTTGCCATAGACTTCTTGCAGATGCTCGGCATGCGCCGCGAGACGGCGGGCATCTGCCGATCCGAGCAGGGCCGCATCGATTGTGGCGGCTTCTTCGACGCCGCGCACGGTCCGTTTGAACACCAAACTGCCATCGTCGCGGGCCTCGCCTGTCCATCCGCGCTCGAATTCATCGGCGAGAATGTCCATGCGGCGTGCGATATAGGCAGCCGCTTCTTCGGCCTTCGTGCGGTCGTCCAGAATCTCGGTGTTGAGTGCACCGGCGATTGCGGCTTGTTCGACGACGTCGCGATTGTAGCGAGAGTGCAGGTCGTCGAAAATGTCGGAAATCGCCCGGGCTGTCTGAACAACACCTAGCAGGTCCTGACCAATGCGCACTTCGCCATTTGCAAGCGTCAGCGATGCGTCATCCAGGCCCTGAGCGATCAGGTAGTCTTCCAGAGCCTGTTGGTTCTTTAGATATTGCTCGGACTGGCCACGCTTGACCTTATAAAGCGGTGGCTGCGCGATATAGACATAGCCGTTTTCGATCAGTTGCGGCATTTGGCGGAAGAAGAATGTCAAGAGCAATGTCCGGATGTGGGCACCATCCACGTCCGCATCGGTCATGATGATAATCTTGTGGTACCGCAGTTTCTCAATATTGAATTCTTCCATGCCGATACCGGTGCCGAGCGCGGTAATCAGCGTGCCGATTTCATTGGACGACAGCATCTTGTCAAAGCGCGCCCGCTCCACGTTGAGGATCTTGCCTCGCAACGGCAGGACGGCCTGGTTTTCCCGATGGCGGCCCTGCTTTGCCGAGCCACCCGCGGAATCGCCCTCCACCAGGAAGAGTTCGGCTTTCGAAGCATCACGTTCCTGGCAGTCCGCCAGTTTGCCGGGCAGCGAGGCGACGTCGAGTGCACCCTTGCGGCGGGTCAGCTCGCGGGCCTTTCTGGCGGCCTCGCGCGCCGAGGCGGCCTCAACGACCTTGGAGACAATCGACCTGGCGGGAGCCGGGTTTTCCTCAAGCCATTCACTCAGTGTCTGGGATATCAGGTTCTCAACGACCGGACGCACCTCGGATGAAACGAGCTTGTCCTTGGTTTGTGACGAGAATTTCGGATCCGGCACCTTGACCGACAATACACATGTCAGGCCTTCACGGCAGTCATCGCCGGACAGGGAGACCTTTTCCTTTTTCATAAGTCCGGTGGCCTCTGCGTAGCCGGTCACCTGACGCGTCAGTGCAGCACGGAATCCGGCAAGGTGTGTACCGCCGTCGCGTTGCGGGATGTTGTTTGTGAAGCACAAAACCTGTTCGTGATAACTGTCGTTCCACCACATCGCGGCTTCTACGGTGATCCCGTCCTTTTCCGCGCTCATGGTGACGGGATCTTCAATAAGCGGGTGCTTTGCCCGGTCCAGATAACGGACGAAAGCTTCAAGTCCACCTTCGTAAAACAACTCCTCGACAACGTCCTCAACACCGCGTTTGTCGGTCAGGATGATGCGCGCACCGGAATTCAGGAATGCCAGCTCGCGCAGACGGTGTTCAAGGGTGCTGAAATCAAATTCAATTTTGCTGAAGGTTTCCGGCGAAGGCAGGAACGTGACTTCGGTTCCTTTCCGGCCATTGGCCGGACCGACGACTTTGAGCGGCTCTTGAGCGTCTCCATGGGAGAAACTCATAAAGTGCTCCTGATCGTTTCGCCAGATGCGAAGATCAAGCCTGGTGGAAAGCGCATTCACCACGGAAACACCGACGCCGTGCAGACCACCGGAAACCTTGTAGGAATTCTGGTCGAATTTACCGCCGGCATGCAGCTGGGTCATGATAACCTCAGCTGCTGAAACACCTTCTTCAGAGTGCAGGTCCGTCGGAATGCCGCGTCCGTTGTCTGACACGGTAACCGAACCGTCCGGATTAAGCGTGACGGTGACATAATCTGCGTGACCGGCTAAAGCCTCGTCGATGGCATTGTCGACCACCTCGTAGACCATGTGGTGCAGACCGGAGCCATCGTCCGTGTCACCGATATACATGCCGGGCCGTTTGCGGACGGCATCGAGGCCCTTGAGAACCTTGATGCTGTCGGCGCCATAGTCGGCACCGTTTTCTGTTTCCGGGTTCGGGGTAGGCTCAGGCGTGGACGTGTCGCTCATGCGAATCAATCACCAATCGATTTATCTTTTCTCACCCCGTTATACGGGGTTCCGGCAGTCGTTCAACTGCGTGCGGCCCGTCAGCAAGCCAGCGAAGGGATTATGGTGGAAAACCATAAGATTCAGGCGGATTTAAGGGGTCACCTGGGGCTGCAAAGGCGGCTCTTGCCATCCTCGATCTCAAACACGTGCGCATCTCCGGGCAAGGCTTCAAAAAGGGCACTGTCAGTCCCTGTCATGAAAACCTGTCCGCCAAGTGAATTCAGCTTCTGGAATAGCGAAGATCGGCGGCCGGGATCAAGGTGCGCGGCAATCTCATCGAGCAGAAGAACGGGTGTCATGCCGGACACTTTTGCAGTCAGCTCCGCATGCGCCAGTACCAGTCCGATCAGCAGCGCCTTCTGTTCGCCGGTGGAGGATTGCGCAGCCGGCATTTTCTTTGTGGCATGAAAGACTTTCAGGTCACTCAGGTGAGGCCCGTTCAATGTGCGTCCGGCAGCTCGGTCACGTGGGCGTCCGTCTTTGAGCATCTGGCGGTAATGATCCTCCCGGTCCGAGGCGCTCAATCCCAGCATCTCTGCTTCAAACGCTCCCTCCAATGCGACCGATGCATGCGGAAAGGGTAACGCCTGGGCGACTTGCTCGGCAATCATCTGGCTTAGCAGCCCGACAGTTTCCCCGCGCGCGATCGCAACAGCGGTTCCGAGTTCGGCAACCTGTTGCTCCAAGGCGGTCAGAAAGGCGTCACCTCCGCCCTGATCCAGCAACCGGTTTCGTTGACGAAGTGCATTTTCGAAATCGGCGACGCGTCGTCCGTGAGACGGATCGATGGCCAGTGTGAGGCGGTCCAGAAACCGGCGTCTGTCCGATCCAGGTCCGGTAAAAAGGCCGTCCATGCTTGGGACAAGCCAGAGCACGCGCATGTAATCAAGAAGGCTTTCCGAACCTCGGACTTCCTCGCCATCGATGCGCACTTTCCGGCCCGGTGTACCCGCTGCGAGCCCCGTGCCGATTTTCGTCTCCAGACCATCCAGCATGACGGTTGCGGCAACACTCCAGCTGCCCTCTCCGCCCTTTTGGGCGACGTCAGCCAGGGTCGCGCGCCTGAGGCCCCGTCCGGCGGTTAAAAAGGAGATAGCTTCCAGAATGTTGGTTTTACCGGCGCCGTTGGCACCGACGAACGTGACGAGCTTGGCCGAGATATCAATGGAAAGTGCGGCGTAGTTGCGGAAGCCGGTCAAGGACAGGCGGGTCAGCTGCGCCGTCCTGAACTCAGTCATGATCCAACGTCCGCCTTTTCAACTGCCGGAGGTTCTCGTCAGACCCGCATCGGCATCAGCACAAACAGGCAGTCATCAACCGTATTGTCCTGGATAAGTGTCGGAGATCCGGAATCGGCCAGCCGGAACAGAGCTGTGTCGCTGCTTAATTGATTAGCTATATCAAGGAGATAGCGTGAGTTGAAGCCGATTTCCATATCCTCGGCATCATACTCGACGGCCAGTTCCTCAGTCGCGCTGCCGGAATCCGGGTTGTTGACAGTCAGAACCATGCGACCGTCGCCGAGCGACAGCTTGACGGCGCGTCCTCGTTCTGAGGAGATAGTCGACACACGATCGACAGCTTCCTTGAATTCGTCCCTGTCGACGCGCATCTCCTTGTCATTTCCCTGCGGAATGACCCGGCCATAATCCGGGAAAGTGCCATCGATCAGCTTGGATGTCAGTACGACGGATCCCGTCGTTGCGCGAATCTTGGTGTCCGACAGTTCGATCTGTACGTCGGCTTCCGGCTCTTCAAGAAGCTTCTGGATCTCGCCAACCGTCTTACGCGGCACGATAATGCCGGGCATTCCGGACGATCCTGATGGAGCCGACACTTCGGCCTGCGCAAGGCGGTGACCGTCTGTCGCAACCGCACGGAACTGCTGGCCGTTGGCAGCGTCCACCGTGTGCAGGTAGATCCCGTTCAGATAGTAGCGCGTTTCCTCGGTCGAAATGGCGAACTGCGTAGTGTCGATCAACTTGCGAATGTCAGAGGCTGACAACGTGAATCCATGGCTGAAATCACCGGCGGTAAGGTCAGGGAAATCCGTTTCCGGCAGCATCTGCAGCGTGAATTTCGAGCGGCCGGCCCGTATTTCCAATGTGGCATTGTCGCTGGTGGTTTCCAGGACGACTTGCGACCCTTCCGGCAGCTTGCGCACGATATCGTAAAACATATGTGCCGGCACAGTGGTCGCGCCTGGCAATTCGATCATTGCGGGAACCGTTTCGACGATTTCGAGGTCAAGATCGGTTGCTTTGAGATTGATCGCGCCACCATCGGCCCGCAAGAGAACATTCGACAGGATGGGAATGGTGTTCCGGCGCTCAACCACCCGATGAACATGGGTCAAGGACTTGAGGAGGTCGGTCCGCTCGAGGGTCGCTTTCATTCACTCGTTCCGTACTCATGAAAAGCCAGGCGAATTAGCCTGGCGAACTGGATTTGGGGCTCCGTTATGGAGCGGGGGAAAGACACTGCCCTTAACCGCTCTCAAAAGCAAGAGGGCGCCCCTTTGGAGCGCCCTCAAAATGCTAGAAAACCTGTTATTTTCGAGCTCAGGTCGGCGCGCTGATTGTATCAGGCATCCAACATGCGCTTGAGCAATTCAAGCTCCTGCGCTAAAGCATAATCAGCTCTGGCCATTTCTTCGATTTTGCGCACTGCGTGCAGCACTGTTGTGTGGTCCCGGTTGCCGAACCGGCGACCGATTTCAGGCAGTGAACGCGGGGTCATCACTTTCGCAAGATACATAGCTATCTGACGCGGACGCACGATGGTGCGGGTTCGGCGTGCCGACAGCAAGTCAGCCTTGGTCACATTGTAATGCTTGGAGACGACGCGCTGGATGTCTTCGATCTTGACCCGGCGCGGTTCGCTGGAGCGGACCAGATCACGCAATGTCATCTCGGCCATTTCCTGCGTAATCGGCTGGTTGGTGAGCTGGTTATGCGCAATGAGCCGGTTCAGAGCACCTTCCAGATCACGGCCTGAAGAGGCGACATGCCGGGCAACGTAGTCCAGAACAGTTTCCGGCACGGCGAATTGCGGGTAGGCTTTCTGCGCAGTTTCGACACGGGCAGTCAGGATGTTCCGGCGAAGCGTGAAGTCAGGCTCCTGTATGCCGACAACCAGGCCGCCGGAGAGACGCGAACGGACGCGGTCATCAAGTGTGTCGAGTTCAGACGGCGCACGATCCGCAGCGACAATTACCTGACGTGCGCCGTCGATCAGGGCATTCAGCGTGTGGCAGAATTCCTGCTGTACCTGTTTGCCGTGAAGGAATTGCATATCGTCGATCAGGAGGAGGTCAATTGTCCGCAGCGTGTCCTTGAAGGCAAGTGCTGACTGGGATTTGAGCGCGGCCACAAATTTGTACATGAAGTGTTCGGCAGTGAGGTAAAGCACCTTCCGTCCGCTGGCGCGTGCCTTCGCGGCGACTGCCTGCATCAGGTGAGTTTTTCCCAAACCTACGGACGCATGTAGATAGAGCGGGTTGAAGGTGACGGCGCCGCCGGATGCAACCTGACGGGCTGCAGCAAGTGCGAGATTGTTGGATTCGCCTTCAACAAACGTGTCGAATGTGTATTTGGGGTCGAGTGCTGCCCCTTGCAGGACGTCTCTTGCGCTGTCGCCGCCGGCATCGCCCCTGCCAAGGGCCGCAGTTGCTGCCTGAGCGCGCGTGACCTGCGCGGCATCGCCCAAACCGTCGTTTCTGGTGTCGACTGTTACAGGCTTGGCACCCGAAGGGCCCGCAAGACTGGCTTTGTTTGTCGGTGTCTGGCGTGGCCGAATAGCGCCACGAACAGTCAGCTCAATTCGGTGAACGTTATCACATTCGCGCTGCCAAAGACCCATGAGCCGATCATTATAATTGTTCTGGATCCACTGTTTAAGAAATCGAGTCGGAACGGACAGGCGTACAGTGCCGTCCTGATGTTCCTCAAGGTCGACACGAGCAAACCAGCTCGTAAAAACATCATCGCCCAATTCCGCGCGAAGCTGTTTTTTGACCCTTTTCCAATGTTCGGAGCCACCTGCCTCCTGAACCTGCATGTCATCTGCCTCCTGTACTTTGTGAAGAACGGTCCGCCACAGCCATTCTTCGCCGCCTCGCTGCTTTTGCAGCATTATGATGTCCCTTTTGGGACGGTTATTCGTTTGGCGGTGGATATACTCCAGCCGCCGCCCCGTCTTGAATGCGGGAAACTAATTCTGAATCCAAGGCAGCCCGGCAGCTTTCCAGCCGGCCTGTGTGCCGCGATGACGGTCTGCGTCCAGCGGCCCCTCAAATCCATCAGAGATATTGTAGCAGTGCGTGTAACCGGCCTGAGTCAGCGCAATTGCAGCTGCTTGGCTCCGTGCGCCGGAGCGGCACAGAAAATAGATCGGAGCGCTTTGGTCAAGTCCTTTTTTGACCAACTGGTTTGAAACAGTCGACGCGAAATCCGGATTTGGTCCGCTCGACGGAAAACTTTGCCATTCCGCCAATACAGGTTCCTTGCCGATCGGGCGCAAATCGGGGATGCCGACAAAGGCCCATTCCGCTTGTGTGCGCACGTCAACAAGCACCGCGTCCTGTTGTTCGGAGAGCTGCTGAAAAGCCTCCTTCGCGCTGAAATTTCCTGCGTAACCACCCTCAAGTTGCACAGACGCCCCCTTCGATAGCTTTGCGCCATCGGTTATAATTTGCTTATTAGTATTTTCGGAAGGAGTATTAGTCTAAATTTCGCTAAGCGCCGTAAAGACTGAACGCGTTAATGTATTCGCTTCCCAGCCTATATGACGTGTGCTCAGCTATATTTCTGTTTGACTTATACATTGTTTTTCCAAGCACTAGTTTTAGGTTAATCGCTGGTCTTTGCCGCCAGCCGTGTTGTTAATATACAGACAGCGCCTTGCGGGGCAACAGCGGGTTAATACGTTTCTTGGCAGATGCCGGTTTCTGCCCCTGCGTTACCGAATTTCCGCTCCCTGTGTGCAAAGGAGCAAATGCTTTTTACCGCAATGACTTTTTGCTCTGAGCTGCCTTGTCGCAAATGAAAAACAGCGATTTCAAAAAAAATTTCGGAACAGATACCTTGACTCGTATCGAATCCGGTTTGATCTCACCGCTTAGATCCTACATACCTGTAAGATATTGAAAAACATAGATAATTTTTGACACTCTCATATGGCGTATTTTTGAAGGTTGTGAACCTGAAACGGGCCTATTTCTGTCATCCACAAAATTGCATGGCTAAAAAAAACCCGGCACTGTGGCCGGGTCTTCTGAGCGTTGATTTCACGGAAAAATTAGGCGCCAAGTGCCTTGATGCGGGCGTTGAGGCGGGAAACTTTCCGGGATGCCGTGTTTGCATGCATCACGCCTTTGGACGCTGCGCGCATGATTTCCGGCTGGGCTGCCTTGAAAGCGTCGTTTGCTGCGCTCTGATCGCCAGAAGCGATTGCTTCTTCAACTTTACGCAGGTACGTGCGAACACGGCTTCTGCGGTCTTTGTTGGTGGCCGTCCGGCGGGCAATCTTGCGGGCCGCCTTCTTGGCCGATGGTGTGTTGGCCATTGGCTCAATCCTGATCGGTAATGGGGACTAGGGTCCGGTGGCGATCGGACCAAGGCTTCAAAGCCGGTAAGACCCGATCAAAAAACAACGGCGGCGAAAGTCCGCCACCGATTGGGCGCTGCTTATAATGGCGCTTGCGCTTGTCGTCAACGGCTTTGTCGTTGATACACGGAAGATTATTTGTTCCTGAATTGCGGGGACCGTTTCTCCGTAAAGGCGCTCATGCCCTCGTTCTGGTCCTCAAGGGCAAAAAGCGCCTGGAAGACCCGTCGCTCGAACCGGACCCCTTCAGAAAGTGTTGTTTCATACGCCCGGTCGACACTTTCCTTTGCCATCATGACGACAGGAAGCGAGAAGTCGGCGATTTTCTCAGCGGCCTTCAGGACTTCCTCCAGAAGGTCATCGGCAGGAACGATACGGCTGACCAGGCCGCTGCGTTCTGCTTCTTCTGCATCCATCATGCGACCTGTCAAAACCATCTCCATAGCCTTTGACTTGCCGACGAACCGCGTCAGGCGCTGTGTACCACCTGCCCCGGGGATGACGCCAAGAGTAATCTCCGGCTGGCCGAACTTTGCGGTATCGGCAGCGATGATGAAATCGCAGAGCATGGCCAGTTCGCAGCCGCCGCCCAGCGCATAGCCGGCAACCGCAGCGATGATTGGCTTCCGGTTCCGCGAGACGCAGTCAAATGGCGTGATCAGATCGGTCTGGTAGGCGGAAGCGAAGTTGTGAGGCTGCATTTCCTTGATGTCTGCGCCAGCCGCAAAAGCCTTCTCCGAACCTGTGATGACAACACAGCCGATACGCTCGTCTTCGTCGAAACTGTCGAGGGCTGTGCAAAGCTCTGCAACCAGCGCTGAATTGAGCGCATTCAGGGCTTCCGGCCGGTCCAGAGTGATCAGGCCTACTTTGCCGCGCTTTTCAACGCGGATGTTCTCGTATCCCATAGTATGCGCTCCCAAGGCCGGAGGTTGCCGTCATGTACGGCTCCTCGGATTTGTCAAACTTACGGCTCATGCCTAACCGACACGAGGCGTGTCTGGCAAGTTTGGCCGAAGGGATAGAGGCCGGACTGTCAGGTCTGGCAATGAGGGCAATAAAAGGTCGAGCGGTTTGATTGCACGAGCCGTGCAACAGTGCCGCTGCAGCCCGGCGTCCGGCAGCTTTCGTTTTCGCGGCCATAGACCGCAAAGGAATGCTGAAAATAGCCAAGCGTTCCATCAGCCTGGGTGTGGTCCCGCAAGGAAGAGCCGCCGGCCTTGATGGCGTCTTCGAGTGTTTCCCGGATGTTGGCCGCAAGTGCGATCGCCTTTTTTGTCGGCTTTCTTGATTTCGTCACCAGGCTCCCGGCGGAGCGTTCCGGGCTCAGGCCACTGCGCCAAAGTGCTTCACACACATATATATTGCCAAGACCAGCGATCAGCTTCTGGTTCAACAGAGCGGCTTTTAAAGGCGATTTCCGACCTTCGAATAGACCGGCAAGTGTTTCCGCGCTCAGTTGATTGCCCAGAGGCTCCAGTCCAAGGTCCCTGAAAAGTGGATGCGCAGATAGCGTGGCTCGTGGCACGAGGTCCATGAAACCAAAGCGGCGCGGATCATTGTATATGATGCGCGGGCGTTCTCCGGTGGTGGTTTCAAGGTGAAAGACCACGTGATCGTGCTTGGTGTCCTTGCTGCGGGCGTGAACAAATGCACCCGGTGCACTTTCGTTGTGATCAGCTTCGATCCGAAAAGACCCTGACATACCAAGATGCATGACCAGGACATCTCCACTGTCGATATCAGCAAGCAGATATTTGGATCGGCGGGACAGGGCGGTGACCCGTTTTCCCGTCAGCCGGCTGGTGAAATTTTCTGGAAACGGAAAACGAAGATCTGGGCGGTTTTGCTCAACCTTTCGCAGCGTGGCTCCTTCGAATGCGGGCGACAGACCGCGTTTGACGGTTTCAACTTCCGGCAATTCAGGCATCTGAAGACTGGTCTCCGCTTCGGTTGCGCGCTAAGAGGTCTGACAATCTCACACTGGCCTGCGGCATATGGCGTCCAAGGCCGGCAAAGATAGCGCTCGGGCGGTGCTTGTACTATGTTCCGGCGCACTTTGAAGACCTTAAATGGATTTGTGATCCGCCAGAACAACGGCAGTTCGCGAAAGAGCGGGCTGATCTGTTCAAGAACAGGAACGGTGGTCAACCGGTAAGCTGAGGCTGAACAGGTTGATCTTGGAGACGCATTCATGACGCAACAGGCACGCAGCGGAGCTTCGGACCGGACTCCGGAGGACATGCCGACCAGTTTCGGTTTCACAAAGGTGGCCGAGGGTAGCAAACAGGCGCTTGTGGACGATGTATTTCACAAGGTAGCTGACCGTTATGACCTGATGAACGACATGATGTCCGGCGGGATGCACCGGGTTTGGAAAGATGCGATGGTCTCTTTCCTTGCGCCGCCAAGGACTGACAAATCAGGCTGGCAGCTATTGGATGTTGCAGGCGGCACAGGCGATATAGCGACACGTGTCGTCAACCGGTCGGCTGAAACGGTTTCGGCAGTGGTCTGCGACATTAATGAATCCATGCTCGGTGTCGGCCGTGACAGAGCCGCGAAAGCCGGGCTTTCAAGATTGATCACCTTTAGCCAGGGAAACGCTGAAGACCTGCCATTCCCTGACAAGAGTTTCGACGCTTATACGATTGCCTTCGGCATCCGAAATGTGCCGGACATCCCGAAAGCACTGAGGGAGGCGCGGCGCGTTCTGAAGCGCGGCGGCCGCTTTCTTTGCCTGGAATTTTCCGAAGTCGATGTGCCCCTTCTGGACAAAGCCTATGACACCTTTTCTTTCAAGGCGATCCCTGTCATGGGCAAATGGGTGACGGGTGACGGAGACCCCTATCAGTATCTGGTAGAGTCCATCCGCAAGTTTCCCAGTCAGGAGCGGTTCGCGGAGATGGTTCGGGAAGCAGGATTTGAACGGGTCACCTATCGCAATTATTCCGGCGGCATTGCCGCGCTGCATTCCGGTTGGAAATTCTGATTGATGGCGTTTCCGGTAATGTCCCTATTCCGCCTAGTGCGGGCCGGTTTCGTGATGGCGCGCGAAGGTGTGTTCAGCCTCGTCCATCTGCCGGACCTTCCAGCAGGACCGCGCTTCGGGATCGCGATTGCCCGCTTGTTGGAACGTCGCGCGGTCAAAGACAAGAGTGCAGACCTGCGCCTTTCAGACGCTCTCAATCGGTTGGGACCTTCCTACGTGAAGCTTGGCCAGTTCCTGGCAACACGGGCCGATGTCGTGGGAAAAGATGCCGCGCGTGAATTATCTGCACTGCAGGACCGGCTGCCTGCGTTCGAACATGAGGCAGCACGGCGGGCAATTTCAGAACAGCTTGATCGACCTGTAGACGAGATTTTTGTCGAATTTGGCGAAGCCGTTGCAGCGGCATCCATCGCTCAGGTGCATCCGGCCGTCATCAGGGGCAAGGACGGGCTGGACCGAAAGGTCGCCGTCAAGGTTTTGCGCCCGGGTGTTGCCCGAAGATTTCAAAGAGATCTGGAAAGTTACTACCTGGTCGCCCGCCTCGCGGAGCGGTTCCATCCGCCTTCGCGTCGGCTTCGTCCCGTTGCGGTGGTCGATACGCTCGCGCAATCCGTCGCCATGGAAATGGATTTCAGGCTCGAAGCTGCCGCACTATCGGAAATGGCAGAAAACATCGCGAATGACGCGGGTTTCCGGGTGCCAAGTGTGGAATGGCTTCACACATCCAAGGGTGTTTTGACGCTTGAGTGGATCGATGGCCGGAAAATGTCCGATGTTGATGGCCTTCGTGAAGACGGACACGATCTGGAGGCTCTGGGTGCGTCAGTCATTCAGAGCTTTCTCCGGCACACGCTGCGAGACGGGTTTTTTCACGCGGACATGCACCAGGGCAATCTTTTCGTCGAACCAGACGGAACGCTTGTCGCGGTCGATTTTGGCATCACTGGCCGGCTCAACAAGCGTGAACGCCGTTTTTTGGCCGAGATCCTGTTCGGTTTCATCACTCGAAACTACAAGCGGGTTGCCGAAGTGCACTTTGAGGCCGGATATGTGCCGGCCCATCAGGACGTTGACATGTTTGCACAGGCGATCCGTGCGATTGGGGAGCCGATCCACGGTCACGATGCCAGCGAGATATCCATGGCCAGGCTTCTGACGCAGCTGTTTGAAGTGACCGACCTGTTTGAAATGCGCACCCAGACCCAATTGATCATGTTGCAGAAAACCATGGTCGTAGTCGAAGGTGTTGCCAGGTCCTTGAACCCCAATCTTGATATGTGGCGGACGGCTGAACCTGTTGTTGGCAGCTGGATCGCAGAAAATCTTGGACCCGTTGGTAAGTTCCGGGACGCGGGCGACGCATTGTCCGCACTGGCACGGGTCGCAAACGACATGCCCTTGTTTGCCGACCGCATTGGTCGCATGTCTGCTGAACTTGAAAAAATGACCAACAGTGGTCTTCGGTTCGATGAAGAAACTGCGGAAGCAATCGGCAAGGCAGAAGCAAGGCACACGCGGTCTGGACGAATTGCTCTTTGGGTGATTGCCGTCTGCGCGCTGCTTTTGACCTATCAGGCCTTCTGATCGCTTTGGCAGCGTCATACCGTACAAGCAGTAGAACATACGATGCCTGGACTGGGTCCGTTTGCAGCTAAGAACTGTTGTTCTGGTTAGGCCAAGCGGACAACAACACCGTGCAGGCATCGTTTATGTGCCGTTTCAGGATGCCTTGTGCGATGGTTTTGTCGCGATTGCGGACAGCTGACAAGATGTCTTCATGATCTTTCAGCCAGTCTTTGGTCTGTGCCGGCAGTACACCGTATCCGGAAATATGAATGCGGCATGTCCGTCGAAGCTCTTCAATCATCTTCAATTGCCGCGGCCTGTCCGCAGGTAGATAGAGACTTTGGTGAAAGGCCCAGTCGCCGTCAGCCCACCGGTTTGTGCCCGCATCAATCGACGAGTGAGCGAATGCGATTTCAATCGCGTTCAGGTCGGCTTCCGTCATCAGATTGATTGCACGGCACAGACAGTCTGTTTCCAGCAGCACCCTCAGGTCGTAAATCTCTGAAATTTCGGCCGGTTCCAGACTGATCACCCGCGCTCTCCGATTGGGGACGAGGCTGATCATTCCACGAGAGGCCAAGAGTTGGAGAGCGTCTCTAACCGGGATCCGGCTGATTGCAAATCGTTTTGCGATTTCACCCTGCTTGAGTTCTTCGCCAGGCCGGAAGCGGCCTTCGACAATTTCAGTTTCCAGCGTGGCTGCAATGTGCTCTGCGGACATGAAACCTTCCTCTGATCGGCCTCATCATGGACTTGACAAATTTTAAATTCAAGAATGTATAAATGTATACATTTTGGAGAGCGAGATGGCAACCAACCACCAATACACGTCGAAAATTGTCTGGACCGGGAACTTGGGGACCGGCACGAACACCTATCGTGGATACGAACGAACCTGGGAAATCAGGACACCGGGCAAGCCTGCGGTGTCTTGTGCCAATGACCCGTTGCTTGGTGGAAACCCGGAGCTTCACAACCCGGAAGATCTGCTTTTATCGGCGCTCGCAAGCTGCCACATGCTCTGGTATCTGCATCTGGCAAGCAACGCCGGCATTGCCGTGAGCGCTTATGAGGACTTTCCTCTGGGTTTTGGAGAGACCGAAAAAAATGGTGCAGGCCGGTTTTTGCAGGCAACTTTGAGACCGAAGATCGTGGTGCCCATGGGCACGAACCTGAAAGAAGCTGACGCGATCCACCGCGAAATTCACAAATATTGCTACATCGCCCGTTCAGTTGCATTTCCGGTCAGCTATGAGGCGACATATCGGGAGCAGTGAACATCAGGGGCGCTCACCGGTCTCCAGCTGTTGCAGAGCAAGCGACTTCGAAACGTTGCGGATTTCTTCTGCAAGAGTGTCGTCGTCAATTGTCCGGGACAACACCATGCCGCCGACGCACAAAGCCGCCAGTCCAATGGCCTTGTCTCTTTTGGCAGGGGCTTCAGGCAGATTGTTTTCAAACAGCCAGATCATTGCCCGCAGCAGGGCCTCATACGCGGACTGAACTTCAGGCGTCGCCCGGGCGACGTCGGATGGCAGTGCGATCATCGGGCATTGTCCTTCCACGTCGCCGAGATGCTTGGTCGAAAGGTAGCTTTCAATCATGTCCCTAACCGTCTGTGGTCCACCATTGACCGGGTCGACACCGGCTTCGTCGCGCCAGGTTTTGCCACGCCCGTTCAGGAAGGACGCCACGGCTTCCGCATAAAGCTCGTCCTTGTTCTTGAAGTGATTGTAGAAACCGCCCCTGGTAAGGCCGGCTTCGGCCATGACGGTATCGATCGAGACTTCTGAGAAGCCATGGCGGTTGAAGAGAATACGCGCGCATTCAACGATGCGTTTGCGCGTTTTGGTTTTGTGCTCTGGGGCGTAAGGCAAGGCTGTCTCCCGGACCTGATCTGGAAAGAATATCAGGGACCAAAAAATGTTCTTTAACATAAATTGATTGCTGGCAAAAAAGGCAGATCCTGTTGAAAGAATTCGGATAGAAAAATGGAAAATCTCTTTGAAGCTGCTCCCTTCCTCAATGCCTATAGGCCGGGTTTGACAATTGTCGCCGCACTATCCTTGATCGTGTTGATCCAGAACTTCCTGACAGCTCCGCTCGCATTTGCCAAAGAGGAACAGATCCCTGGCATGCCGCTGCAGTATGACCATACGAAACTGAGTTTTCGGGCGGTTCGAACCTATCAGAACTCAGCTGAGAGCTTTCCGGCCTTTCTGGCTGCCGTCCTGATTGCGATCATAGCCGGCGTGTCACCGTTGCTGGTGAATGTGGCTGCAGGTATTTACCTGGCTGCACGTCTATTGTTTTGGGGCGTTTATTACGCCGGCGTCGGCAGAGTCGCTGGCGGACCCCGCACGATTGCATTCGTGGTCTGCCTACTGGCGAATATCGTGATCGCAGTGGCTGCTTTGATCGCGCTGTATTGACGCCTGAAGCTGGCAGTCTGCTCAACCGGCGGTGACGCGCCGAAGCGTCAGGTTGATCCGGCCCCCGGTTTTCAGAAGGCTCGATGTTCCGCTCAAAACCCGATCGATTCCATGAAAGACGAGCCTAGCTGTTTGATCCCAGATTTTGATGGTGCAGTCTTTTCTCCCGAATGGAAGGATGCACTATGGGACAGGTTTTACACGGG
>NZ_CANMNP010000010.1 GCF_947499295.1 uncultured Roseibium sp. | reverse complement strand
CTTGATGAAGATGAGGTGGTTGTGTCGGTGGCCTTCCCGCTGGCGGCAAAGTCGGCTTATGCCAAATATCCGAACCCTGCCTCGCGCTATGCCATGGCGGGCGTGTTTGTCGCCAAGGGCGCAGACGGGTCGGTGACGGTGGCCGTGACAGGCGCCGGGCAGAACGGCGTCTTCCGGATGAGCGACATGGAAGCGGCTCTGGCCGGCAACTGGTCACCGGACGCTGTCGCAGGAATTGCCCCCGCGCCTGCAGATATGCTCTCAGACCTCCACGGATCCGCAAACTACAGAGCAAACCTCGTAACAGTCATGGCAAAACGCGCCGTGAATGCAGCGCAGTGAACGAATAGAAGTTGGAATAAATGCTTAGGCCCGGCTTTAATACAGTCGGGCCTAGTTACAAATATTTAAATTTTTAGAGAAAGTTAACTTCGTTTTATTTGCGGAGCCGACAAACATTGTGTGATATGGAACACCTTTATCGTGCCATCCGGATGCCAATATTGTTGAGGAATAATTCGACTCAAGAGGGCTATAGATTCTAGCAATCCGGTAATGGTTACATCCCGCCTTGCATGTTTTGCCGGCAAGGTGGGCCATATCGATGCTTGAATGTGAATTCCCGATCAAAGGCAACGTTTCCGAGGGCTAAATGGTGGGTGCAAAACAGAGCAACGCGAAAGCGATAGTTGGCCGGGACAATCCGGTGACAAAAGCATTTCGTCCCGTCAGATCGGCCTTTTGGGGAGTTGCGATTGTCAGCTTCGTCATAAACATCCTGATGCTCACCGGACCGGTGTTCATGCTTCAGGTTTATGACCGTGTTCTGGCGAGTGGCTCCGTTCCGACGCTTGTGGTGATCGGTGTTCTGGCCATCGTGCTCTACCTCTTTTATGGCCTCTTGGAGGGCGTTCGAAGCCGAATTCTGTCGCGTCTTGGCCAACGTGTCGATGCGCGCTTGAGCGGGATTGTCTACAGAGTTTCCAATTCACTTCCGGTGAGACTAGGAAAAAAGGCGGCCAAACTTCGCCCCGTTCAGGATCTGGATACCGTTCGGCAGTTTCTGTCCGGTCCAGGTCCGGCTGCGATTTTCGACATTCCCTGGTTGCCATTGTATCTGGGGATCGTTTTTCTCTTTCACCCGCTTCTGGGTATTGTCGGAGCTGCCGGTGCGCTGATCATCACCATTTTGATTGGCTTGAATGAGCTCATGTCACGTGGCCCATCTGAGGACGCGGCCGGTCAGGCCGGCAAGCGTTCGGCTGAAGTTGAAATAGGTCAGCGGAATTCCGAAGTCGTGACGGCGATGGGGATGCAGAGCGCCCTGACATCGAAGTGGGATGACCAGAACAACGAATATCTCTCGACTCAGCGCCGCGCTGCAGATCGTACAGGTGTTTTTGGTACGGCGATCAAGACAATCAGATTTGTTCTGCAGTCTGCGATTTTGGGCGTCGGCGCCTGGCTTGCGATTCAGCAGGAAATCACTCCGGGCGTTATGATTGCGGCGTCAATCATGACATCTCGCGCGTTGTCGCCGATTGAGCAGGCGGTTGCTCAATGGCGTGGTTTCGTCGCAAGCAGGCAAGCGCTGAAACGTCTGCGCGAAGTATTGCTGATTGCAGATGACGAACCAGAAAAGATGGATTTGCCGATCCCGACACAAAAGCTCAAGGCTGAACAAGTCTTCTGCGGCCCGTTTGGTGAAGCCATGCCGTTTGTTCAGAATATTTCGCTTGAACTGTCCGCAGGTGACGGCCTGGGGATCATTGGACCTTCGGGCTCAGGCAAATCGACATTTGCACGCGCTCTCGTAGGTGCGACACCATCCCTCAAGGGTGTTGTTCGCTTTGACGGATCGGAACTCGGCCAATGGCCGAGTGCGAAGCGAGGCGATTTCATCGGCTATTTGCCTCAAGATCTTCAGCTTTTTGACGGAACGATTGCGGAAAACATCGCGCGCTTCAATGCAGAGGCTTCTTCTGAGAAGATAATCGAGGCAGCCAAACTGGCCGACGTGCACGATCTGATCGTGAGCCTGCCTGATGGCTATAATACCGTTATCGGTCGCAGCGGACGTTTGCTTTCTGCCGGGCAGAGACAGCGCATTGCGCTTGCCAGGGCACTTTACGGAAATCCCTTCCTTGTGGTGCTGGACGAGCCGAATTCAAATCTTGACGCTGAGGGTGAGGGCGCCCTGACCAACGCCATCAAGGCGATGCGTGACAAGGGCTCGATTGTTGTTGTCATCGCGCACCGTCCGAGCGCCATCGCAACAGTCGACAAGATCCTGTGTCTCAAGGAAGGCAAGATGGTCGGATTCGGCCCTAAGGAAGACGTACTTAAACAAGTTGTTCAACCGGTTCCGCGCGTGCAGACCGGAATGGCTCCGGGACGGTGATCAATGGCTAAGCAGAAAATCAATCAAACAACCGGACACGCCCAAACAAGCAACGCGGACGACATGTTGCGCAAGACTGTCCGCAATCATTTGTTGTTTGCCTTGTTCGTTGCGATCTTCGTGGTGGGCGGCATCGGAGCCTGGGCCACCTTTACTGAAATATCCGGAGCGGTTGTTTCCTCGGGGACCATAGTTGTTGAG
This sequence comes from uncultured Roseibium sp., assembly GCF_947499295.1. Classification (GTDB taxonomy): domain Bacteria; phylum Pseudomonadota; class Alphaproteobacteria; order Rhizobiales; family Stappiaceae; genus Roseibium. The sequence goes on along the minus strand of NZ_CANMNP010000010.1, from coordinate 226,822 downwards.
AGCAATTCCAAGCAAGTCCAGCACCGTGAGGGTGGGATCGTCCATCAGATTACGGTCAAGGATGGCGACTTGGTCGAGGCCGGCGAACTTCTTCTCAGGCTGGACGACACCGTTACCCGCGCCAATCTGGCAGTGATCACCAAACAGCTGACGGAATTGACTGCACAGGAGTTGCGCCTTGAGGCTGAGCGCGACGATCAAACCACAATCGACTGGCCTGAGGAACGCAAGGACAAAATCGGCGATATTGAGCGTGGACAGCAGCTGCTGCTGCAAGCCAGGCAGAATTCCAAGGAAGGCCGCAAAAACCAGCTTGAAGAGCAGATCCGGCAATTCAACAAGCAAACCCAGGGGTTGGAAGCCCAGGTTACGGCCAAGGATTCGGAAATTGAGCTGATCGATGAGGAATTGGGAGATTTGGATGGTCTCTTGAACAAGCAACTTGTCTCGAAAAGCCGGGTGACAGCGCTTCGAAGGGAAAAGGCCCGTCTAGCAGGCGAATATGGAGACCTGATCGCGCAAATCGCAAGGACGAAGGAGTCCATAAGCGAGCGCCGCATCCAGATCCTGCAGATCGAGGAATCGTATCGCGCCGAGGTTCTGGAGCAGCTTCAGGAAGTCCGTTCGCGCATAGCGCAGCTGGAAGAACAGAAGATCGCGGCAGAAGATGAACTGACCCGCGTTGCAATCCTGGCGCCGATCAACGGTTTCGTGCACCAGCTGTCTGTTCATACAATCGGCGGCGTGATCGCGCCGGGCGAAACCGTCATGCAGATCGTGCCGAGAGGAGATCAATTGCTCGTTGAAGCACAGGTTCGCCCGGTTGATATTGACCAGATGGCCCCTGGACAAAGTGCAAGAGTTCGGTTCCCGAGCTTTGACCAGAGAACCACGCCGGAACTGAATGCCGAGCTTCTGACCGTGTCTGCCGACCTGACGGAAGATGAACGCACCGGCAACAGCTACTACGTTGCACGGATGGTGATCGACGACAAGGAACTGCAAAAACTCGGCACCCAGACGCTGGTACCGGGCATGCCGGTCGAGACCTTCCTGCAAACCGGGGATCGGACAGTGTTGAGCTATCTGGTGAAGCCGATTACGGATCAGATTGCTCACGCAATGAGGGAACGCTAATCCGGCGCTTCAGAGTATCAGGATCGGAACCGTTGTTCCGGCTTTCTCGCCAGGAGCATGTGGTGGCCGGATTATCAATGCGCCTGACATTGCCAGCAGGTTCAACATAGAGCTGTCCTGCTTGGCAAAAGGCGTAACAACCTGGCGGCCATTGTCATCCTCTTTCAAGGCTGCGCGTACATAATCCTGCCTTCGGTCGTTCTCTGGAAGGTCTGCGCCAAGTATTGCGTGTTGCGGTCTTGCTTGATCCGGTCTCTGGCCGAGCATTGCCTTCAGCAAAGGTTTCAGGAACAAAAGACCACACACCAGGCTTGAAACGGGATTGCCAGGCAATCCGAGGACTTTGGTTTTGCCGAGACGCCCGGCCATCAATGGTTTTCCGGGACGCATGGCAATGCGCCAAAAGGCAAGGTCCATGCCTTCCTGGCCAAGAACATCCTGCACCAGGTCATGATCCCCGACCGATGCCCCGCCCAGTGTGACGAGAATGTCGGCTTTGGCATCGAGTGCCTTGTGCACATGTGTTGCGAGTTCAATCGGATCGTCGCGCGAAATGCCGAGATCCAGCGGTAGACCGCCGCAGTCTTCAACCAGAGCAGCGATGCCAGCGTGATTGGAAGCGATGATCTGATCCGGACCGGGGTCCTGGCCCGGGCGAACCAGTTCGTCGCCTGTTGCCAGTATCGCAACGACGGGTTTGCGGATGACAGGCACCTTTTCGTGGTTCATCGCCGCTGCGAGCGCAAGATGCCGGTATGTGAGGCTCAAAGGAGGAGACAACAAGATCTCGCCCTTCGAAAAATCGAGGCCTGCCGGCCGAACAAATGCAGCCTTCTGTGGTTGTTCAAGCACAGTGATGCTGTCGCCTGTTCTTTCCGCGTTTTCCTGAATAAGAATGGTGTCGGTTCCGTCAGGAACCGGAGCGCCGGTAAAAATCCGCACAGCCTGGCCGTTCTGCACCTTGCCCGCAAAGCCGTGTCCGGCGGGGGCTTCTCCGATCACCTCTAGGACGGTTGTGTCGCCGGTGAGGTCGCTGTGACGGATGGCGTATCCATCCATGGCGGAAGCGGCAAAAGGGGGCTGATTGCGCGTGGATGTAAGTGGTTCGGCAAGAAAACGACCATTTGCCTTGTCGAGTGGTGCCTGAACAGTCTCTCTTGGTTCAACACCTTCAAGCAGGTTTTCAAGGGCCTCTGAGACCGGCATGAGGCTCATCAGGTGCCACCTTCGCTGCCATCTTTATCCAGCGTCCAATGACTTGACTTGCCACCGGCCTTTTCCACCAGTTTGATGTCGCCGATAACCATTCCCCGGTCGACGGCTTTGGCCATGTCGTAAATGGTCAGGCAGGTGACCGAGCATGCAGTCAGGGCTTCCATCTCGACGCCGGTTTGTCCGCTGACCTTTGTTGTCGCTGTTACAATAAGACCGGGCAATTCCTCATCGACTTCGATATCTACGGCGACCTTCGATAACATCAGGGGATGACAAAGCGGCACGAGCTCGTGGGTCTTTTTCGCCGCCATGATCCCGGCGACGCGAGCAGTCCCAATCACGTCACCTTTTTTGGCATTGCCAGACCGAATGAGCGCAAGCGTATCGGCGCGCATGGTCACGCTCCCACGCGCTATAGCGATTCTATGGGTACTTTCCTTGGTCGAAACATCCACCATGTTGGCTGCACCGGCCTCGTCAAGGTGCGTCAGTTTCGGATCGTGACTGCTCATGGCCGGACTAAACCGCTTTTGACATGGGTGGATGTTGCAGGAGGTCTTTTGTCGCTTTGCTTACGTCATTCTGGCGCATCAGGCTTTCGCCAATCAGGAACGTTGAAATTGAAACCTTGTTCATACGGGCGAGATCATCAGGAGTGAACAATCCGGATTCGCCAACCACGATCCGGTCGTCCGGGACCTGAGGTGCCAAAACTTCACTGGTCTCAAGTTTCGTCTCGAAGGTCTTGAGGTTTCTGTTGTTGATACCGACCAGACGGGAAGTGAGTTTAAGCGCGCGTTCCATTTCCTCGGCATTATGCACTTCCAGAAGAACATCCATGCCAAGTTCGAATGCGGTGTCCTCGAGTGCTTTTGCGGTATCGTCATCGACTGACGCCAGAATGACAAGAATACAATCACCACCCCAGGCGCGGGCTTCGTAGACCTGGTAGGTGTCGTATAAAAAGTCCTTGCGCAATGCAGGCAGGGAAACAGCCGAGCGTGCTGCAGTCAAAAACTCAGGTTTTCCCTGAAAAGACGGCGTGTCAGTCAGGACCGAAAGACAGGCTGCTCCGCCATCTTCATATGCTTTTGCAAGTGCAGGCGGGTCAAAGTCCGCCCGGATGGGGCCCTTGGAGGGACTGGCCTTCTTTATCTCTGCAATCAGGGCGTAGTCGCCAACTGAATGCTTGGCCTCGATAGCCTTCAAAAATCCTCTGGGGCCGTCGTTGTCAGCACAGTGTGCCTTAAGATCGGCAAGAGAGACACGCGCCTTGGCAGCTGCGATTTCTTCGCGCTTGTAGGCTTCAATTTTTTGCAGGATATCGGCCATCATTTACCCGTTTGAAGCGGCAACCAGCTTTTCAAGAGTGTCGGCTGCTGTGCCGCTGTCGATGGATTCTGCTGCCATTTCGACACCCGTTTTGAGATTGTCGACCTTGTCAGCAACCATCAAGGACGCGGCAGCGTTGAAAAGAACAATGTCGCGATAAGCGTTTTCGGCACCTGACAGCACCTGACGCAGAGCCTTGGCGTTTTCGGCTGGTAGCCCTCCCTTGAGATCTTCCATCCTTGAAATAGGCAAGCCTGCATCTTCCGGTGAAATTTCAAAAGACCGGACACTTCCATCCTTGAGTTCACTGACAAATGTCTTGCCGGTGGTGGTGATTTCATCCATCCCGTCGGAACCATGAACGACCCATGCCCTTTCCGAACCCAGTTCGTTCAAGGATTGCGCTACAGGTTCAACCCACTTGTGTGCGAACACACCGACCATCTGCCGATTGACACCTGCCGGGTTCGACAAGGGACCGAGAAGGTTGAAGATCGTTCTGGTTCCAAGCTCCATGCGGGTAGGGCCAACATGTTTCATCGCTGCATGATGAAGCGGCGCGAACATGAAGCCAATTCCTGCCTTGTGAATGCACTCTGAAATCTTTTCAGGTGCGATGTCGATATTCACACCGAGCTCTGAAAGCGCTTCAGCGGCACCGGACTTGGAGGAAAGGGATCGGTTTCCGTGCTTGGCAACCGGCACGCCGCAACCAGCGACGACAATCGCTGTGCAAGTTGAGATATTGTAACTTCCGGAACTGTCGCCGCCTGTACCGACGATATCTATGGCATCGTCTGGCGCATCGACAGGAAGCATTTTGGCACGCATTGTTGCAACAGCGCCCGTAACTTCGGCGATGCTTTCACCGCGTACGCGCAGAGCCATCAGAAACCCGCCCAGCTGGGAAGGTGTGGCGGATCCGGAGAGGATGACTTCAAAGGCCTCGCGAGCGTCTTTTGGGCTCAAGGTTTCGCCGTCGGCCACGCTTGCGATGATGTCCTTGAAATTGGTCATGTCGTCAAATCCGCCAGTGCCGAATGTCAGTGCTGCTGCTGTGTCAGTCCGATCACCTGGGAAATACCGGCATTGTTGATCTCAACGCCTGACTTTCTTTCCTGATCGGAGATGAACTGACCTAACAGCGTTTCCTGGATCTGCTGCGACAGTTGAGAGCCAATCGCCGCGGCTTCCGGTGAATCGGCCTCAAGCTCCGGACGAGACGTTGCAGTGACCTTCAGGACGACACGGCTATTGCCATCCGCGGCAGCTGTGGTTGCAACGTTTCCTTCTGGTCCATTGAAAACAGCCGTGATTGCTTCCTGCCCCAGATCCCCCAACGGGTTGTTTCGTTTCAGATCTTCGGCCGTTTTGACCTCAAGCTCCATTTCCGTGCCAAGATTCGCGAGCGGTGTTCCACTTTCAGCTTTTGCCAGAGACGCTTCGGCAGCTTCACCAAGCCGCTTTGCCATCTCATCCTGTTTCCAGCTGGCGATGGCATCGTCGCGGACCTCGTCAAGGGTTCTGTCGCGCGACGGGATCACTTTTGTGACCTCGTACCAAAGGAAACCCTGGTTTCCGAGCTGGATAACATCATTTTCAATGCCGATGTCACTGTCGAATACACCGGACACGAGGCCGTCAGCTTCAGTCAATTCAACCGCTGAACCCGACATTGACAGGCCACTGGCATCGAAAGCTTCAGGGGATTTCACCTGAAGTGAGAAGCGCTCTCCGACTTCGTCAAGAAGGGCGCCGCCTGCACGGGCATCCTCGATTTCATCAAGCAGATCAAGTATTTCGCGTTCGGCCTGTTCCGCTGCCAGCTCCGTTACGATTGTGTCACGCACCTCCTCGAAGGGCTGCACGTCTTCCGGCAGAATTTCTTCAACATTCAGGACAACTGTCGAGAATCGACCGTCGACAGCGCCACTCGTTTCTCCTTCTGCAAGTGAAAAGGCAGCATCTCCCAGCGTGTCATCCAGAAAATCCGCTCTTGCCATTACACCGAGGGAAACGTCATTGCTCGTCAGATTGCGCTCAGTCATGAGATCGTCAAAGGTCTTGCCGCCCTGCAGTTCTGCCGCTGCTTCTTCAGCTGCTTCCTGAGAAGGGAACGACATTTGTCGGACCCGTCGGCGTTCAGGTTGCGAAAAGTCTTCTTTCCGGCGCTCATACTCTGCAAGGGCATCTTCTTCGACAATGTCGCCTGGTCTGGAAAGCGCCCCGGGCGTCAACTCAAGCACTTTGATTTCGCGATATTCAGGTGCTTTGAAATTTGCCTTGGTGTCTTCAAAGTAGGTCGAGAGATCCCCGTCGGCAGGATCTTCAATCTCGCCGATATAGTCGGCGGTAATCAAAAGATACTCGGCGTTGCGGCTTTCGCTCTGATAAGCGTTCAAAGCCTCAAGATAGGCAACAGGCGCCTTCATGCTTCCGGCGATGCCTTCGGCGAGCTGACTGCGTTCAGCAATGTGACGGCGTTGGACGACATATTCGTCTTCTGTATACCCGTTGCTTTGAAGCACCTGTTGCAGGCGTGTGCGATCATAACGTCCGCTTGAGCTTTGGAATGCCGGATCGGACTGAATGATGGTCGCAAGACGTTCGTCTGATACGCTCAATTTCAATTCGTTCGCTGCATTGTTCATGGCAGCTTCGGCAACAAGCCGTCCGAGAGACTGCTGCGGAATGCCGAGTGCAGCTCCTTCGCTCGGTGTCAGCGGACGGCCAAGCTGTTGACCGAAACGGTTGAGATCCTGACGGTATGTGCGATCGAAATCGAGGAGGGAGACTTCCGTGTCACCAACTCTTGCCGCAGTGTTTTGGCCGAAGCCCTGCAGGAAGTCAGTGACACCCCAGATGGCGAAGCTAAAGATCAGCAAGGCGATGAATATTTTGGCAATCCATGTGCCAGCGCCCTTGCGCAGCGCGTCGAGCATGACGTCTCCCGTATTCTTGTCATTCCAGCAGCCGAACAGCAGGCTGATTATGGGACCGGCTTCAGCCGGAGCGGGCGGATCATAATGAGGTCATGTCGCCGCCGCAAGGCGGTGTGGCCTAACTTCAACGCAGATTTGATTTTGACGGGCAGGTGCGGATTGCAACATTGGGAAGCTTCTGCTCTATAGGCGGCAAATTCTTGACATGCCGTGGGAGCAAAACACTATGAGCGCTGCGATCAAGCCGCTGGTGGCGGGAAACTGGAAAATGAATGGCCTGAAGGCCAGTCAGGCCGAGTTCTATAAGCTGGTGGTTGGCATCTCCGACGAGGTCGCCGACACCGTTGACGCGATGATTTGCGCCCCGTCGACGCTCACAGCCCTGTTGGCTGAGAAAGCCGGTAAGGGACCGCTCGCAATCGGCGGACAGGATTGTCACACTGCTGCCTCAGGCGCTCATACCGGCGACACTTCTGCTGAAATGCTGGCCGATGCAGGTGCGAGCGCCGTGATTGTCGGACATTCTGAGCGCCGCACTGATCATGGCGAGACCGATGCAATCGTAAATGCCAAGGCACAGGCGGCCTGGCGTGCCGGTTTGATCGCAATCATATGCGTGGGAGAGACTGAGACGGAGCGAAAAGCCGGAAACGCGGTTTCGATAGTTGAAGGCCAGCTTAATGCATCGATCCCGGATGGTGCGACGGCTGAAAACACTGTCGTTGCCTATGAACCGGTCTGGGCGATCGGTACCGGGTTGACCCCGACCGCCGCGGATGTGGAAGAAATGCACAAGGCTATGCGGGTCAATTTGGAAGGACGGCTGGGAAACGAAGGACAGAGGATGCGTCTGCTTTACGGCGGTTCGGTCAAACCGGCAAACGCAAGAGAACTCATGTCTGTCGACAATGTGAATGGAGCACTGGTAGGGGGCGCAAGCCTCAAAGCCGATGACTTGTTGGGCATCCTGGCCGCCTATTCCTGATCACTAGGGTCTTGAAGCTTCTGTGTTCAAGACGCAATTGAAGGGTAGAAAGCAACCGCGGTCTGGTGTAGAAGGCCGCCAAACTTGAAATCAATACAGAATGGCATTCGATGGAAACCGTAGTCATCGTAATACACCTTATGGTCGTGCTGGCCCTGGTGCTTGTTGTCCTCCTTCAGCGCTCTGAAGGTGGTGCACTTGGTATTGGCGGCGGCGGCGGTGGTGGCGGCTTGATGTCAAGCCGCGGCACGGCAAACATATTGACCAGAGCGACTGCGATCCTTGCGGTGGCATTTTTCGCAACGTCCCTGACGCTTAGCCTGATTGCAAAAAACGAAGACAGCCCGGCGTCCATTCTCGATGCCGCTCCGGCCACGATCGATGGCGCACCAGCTGCTCAAGATGGGGACACCCAAAATGGGTCAGGCGGTATTCTTGATGATCTTCAAGGCCTAAGCCCACCATCAGGCCCACAGGTGCCGACCGCGCAATAAAGCGGTTCTGAAGGCTCATCGGCCTTTCGTCCAACAAGTGCCCTGCGGCTGATCTCGCAGGGCATTTTTATGTGTTAAGAACGCAACTCCCGAGTGGCCAAACCGCCCTCGGCAAGGATATGGTATTGATCCATGGCGCGATACATCTTCATCACTGGCGGCGTGGTTTCCTCGCTTGGAAAAGGTCTTGCATCGGCGGCACTGGGCGCATTGCTCCAGGCCCGCGGGTACAAGGTACGTCTTCGTAAACTCGACCCTTATCTCAATGTTGACCCCGGTACGATGAGCCCGTACCAGCACGGCGAGTGCTTCGTGACCGATGACGGGGCGGAGACGGATCTCGATCTCGGTCACTATGAACGCTTTACCGGGCGTCCTGCCAATCAGCAGGACAACATCACCACGGGGCGAATATATCAGGACATAATTGCCAAGGAACGCCGCGGCGACTATCTGGGCGGCACGGTACAGGTGATCCCGCATGTCACCGATGCCATAAAAAACTTCGTCTTAACCGGCAATGAAGACTACGATTTCGTTCTGGTCGAAATCGGCGGCACCGTTGGAGACATCGAGGGATTGCCGTTCTTTGAAGCAATCCGACAACTCGGTAACGACCTTCCTCGCGGCGATGTTGTTTATGTCCACCTCACTTTGATGCCTTACATCCCGAGTGCTGGTGAAATGAAAACCAAGCCGACGCAACACTCTGTGAAAGAATTGCGGTCAATCGGCATTCAGCCCGATATCTTGATGATTCGCTGTGATCGTCCCATTCCAGAGACAGAAAAGCGCAAGCTCTCCCTGTTCTGTAATGTCCGTGAAAGCGCGGTCATTCCTGCCTATGACGTGAAGTCGATCTATGATGTTCCGATTGCGTATCACACGGAAGGCCTGGACAACGAAGTGCTGGCAGCCTTTGGCTTGAAAGGCGCCCCAGCTCCTGTGCTTGATCGTTGGGAAAGTATCTCTGAGGCCGTCGCAAACCCCGAGGGCGAGGTCAAAATAGCGATCGTTGGCAAATACACCGTGTTGAAAGACGCCTACAAGTCTCTGATCGAGGCTCTTGTTCACGGCGGAATAGCCAATCGCGTCAAAGTGGAACTCGAATGGATCGAATCGGAGATATTCGAGAAAGAGGACCCAAGTCCTTATCTGGAAGGCGTCCATGGCATTCTGGTTCCCGGTGGTTTCGGTGAGCGCGGCGCTGAAGGTAAGATAGCGGCTGCAAACTACGCCCGGACGCGAAACATTCCTTATTTCGGGATCTGTTTCGGGATGCAGATGGCCGTATTGGAAGCCGCCCGCAATCTTGCCGGTATCAAAAACGCCAATTCCACTGAATTCGGACCCGCAAAGGAACCCGTCGTTGGTTTGATGACGGAGTGGACCAAGGGCAATGAAAAAGAAACCCGTGTTGCGGACGGTGACCTTGGCGGTACGATGCGTCTTGGTGCTTATCCGGCTGCTTTGAAAGCAGGGTCGAAAATTGCCGAGATTTATGAAACGACCGCTATTTCAGAGCGGCACCGCCATCGGTATGAGGTCAATATCGGCTACCGCGAACGCCTTGAGGACTGCGGTTTGATTTTTGCCGGGACATCCCCAGATGGTGTGCTTCCGGAGACCGTTGAGATCGCTGAGCATCCTTGGTTCATCGGCGTGCAATATCATCCGGAACTCAAGTCTCGACCTTTCGAACCTCATCCGCTTTTTGCATCGTTTGTTGGTGCAGCTATGCAGCAAAGCCGTTTGGTCTGATTGAGCGTTAAACCTGAAGGAATGGCCATGGTGCGCGGTCTTGATCACGTCGTCGTCGCAGTAAAGGATCTAGATGCGGCCGGTCGCGCTTATTCCGAGCTTGGCTTCACGGTAACACCTGAGAACAGACACCCTTGGGGAACAGCAAATCGACTGATTCAGTTTGATGGCTTTTTTATCGAGCTATTAAGTGTGGCTGACGCGAACCTCATTGCGGAGCCTGCCGGAAAACAGTTTTCCTTCGGCGCTTTCAATCGGGACTTTTTGGCGTGCGGGGAAGGGGCCAGCATGCTGGTCCTGGAAAGCAAAGGTGCTTCTGAAGACCGTGAGGCGTTTTTGAAGTCCGGGCTGGACGTCTATGAACCGTTTTCCTTTGAACGGACAGCGCATCTGAGAGATGGATCCACGACATCTGTTGCCTTCGATTTGACGATTTTGAATAATCCGCTCTCTCCGCAGATCGGTTATTTTACGTGTTTCAACAAGTACCCCGAGAATTTCTGGAAACCCGATTTTCAGACCCATTCAAATGGTGCGAGGGCAGTGCAAACCGTCTATATGCTTGCCGAAGATCCGTCGGATCACCATGAATTTCTGGGGGCTTTCACAGGACAGCGTGAGATGCGGGCCACCAGTCTTGGACTGGAACTCGAAACGCCTCGTGGAAAGGTATTCGTGCTTAGCCCAGCAGGCTACAGATCGCTTCTTGGAGAGGCCGCTGCAAACGCCGTTGCGGGTGATCTGCCGATTCTGGCGGCTTTGGAAATCGAATGTGAAGGCTTAAACACGACCAGGATCGTTCCTGCCAACGAACTTTTCGGTCTCACTATCGTCCTCACTCCGGCCAAAGAACGCACGTAAAGCCTCTTGATGTCTTGTCAGTAGCGCACATGCGCAGTTCTCAGAGTTGAAAAAGTAACTTATTTTGTCGCCCGCCCGGTCAGGTGCGGGCAGAATAATCTCTTGTTGAATCAACAAGTCCTTTTATAGTGAAGTTCAATCGTGCGCCTCGGCCTCAAGGGTCTGACAGCGGAGCTTCATGAATGTCCATTTTTCACTTTTCCTCTTTTCACCGTTCAATTGTAATTGCCGGAGTATCTGCCGTATTTCTGGCTGCTTGCTCGGACAGCTCTCAACAGACGGAAGCATCCGCGCCACCGCCGCCCGCGGTGACTGTTGCAAAGGTCACGTCACAGGATGTTCGCGATAGTGCGCGATTTGTCGGACAAATCGAAGCTGTCGACCAGGTGGATCTGATTGCACGGGTCAGTGGATTTCTGGAGGACAAAGCTGTCCCGGACGGTTCCGTTGTGAAACAGGACGATCTGCTTTTCACGATCGAAAAAGCGCAATATGAAGCAGAACTGACAAAGGCAAAAGCTGATGTCGCGAGCGCAAAGGCTGATTCGGCCCTGAAGGCGGCCGATGAAAAGCGCGACAAGGATTTGCTGGAAAAAGGACACGTCTCTGAAGCCGCTTATGAGGCAACACTCGCGCAAAAGCAGCAGGCCGAAGCTTCTGTCGAGGCTGCTCAATCCGCTCTTCAGCAGGCTGAACTCAACCTGAGCTATACCGATGTGTCTGCACCGTTTCCCGGCCAAATCGGTAAATCGACCTACAGCGTTGGGGAAGTCGTTGGTCCGAGCACACAGCCGCTCGCAAAGCTTATCCGGCTTGCGCCTGTCTATGTAAATTTCTCGGTTTCAGAAACGCAGTATCTGGACGCGGTGAAAACACATGGCATCAAACCGGCAGACATCAGTCCGGAAGAGTCACCCGACATCAATCTGATTCTCCCGAATGGGGAGGCATACGGAGAGAAGGGCAAAATTGTCTATATCGACAATCAGGTAGATCCAACCACGGGCACAATATCCTTTAGAGGCCAATTCCAAAACAAGGATGTGCGCCTGTTGGCGGGTACCTATGTCACCGTTGTGCTGGAGGCTCCCAAAACTGAAACCGCGCTTGTTGTCCCGCAAGCTGCCATTCAGCGCGACCAGCAGGGAGCTTTTGCGCTCGCGGTTACCTCCGACAAGAAGGTCGAGCAAAAATATGTCGAGCTCGGACAGCAAATCGAAACGAATTTTGTGGTGACCAAAGGACTGGCGGAAGGCGATGAGGTTATTATCGAAGGCTTGCAGAAAGTCAGGCCTGGTGTCGAAGTAACCCCCGATCTTGCAGCCAAGCCGGCGGAGCAAAGCTAAATGTTTTCAAAATTTTTCATCTACCGGCCAAAATTTGCGCTGGTTATTTCTATTGTGATTACGATCGCAGGGATCCTGGGTTACCTGGCGCTTCCTGTTGAGCAGTTTCCAAATATTACGCCGCCTGTCGTCAACGTATCTGCAACTTATACCGGAGCGAACGCTGAAGTTCTGGAAGAAACAGTAGCTGCTCCGATTGAGGGGCAGGTCAATGGCGTCGACGACATGATCTACATGCAGTCGACGAGCAATGACAGCGGCAACTATTCTTTGAACGTGACATTTAATGTCGGAACGGATCCTGACATTGCGACGGTCAATACCCAGAACCGTGTGAGCCAGGCGACCAGCCAGCTGCCGAGTGAAGTCACCGCCAATGGCGTGACGGTCCAAAAGGCCAGCACCAACATGCTTCTGGTTGTCACGCTTTATTCGCCGAAAGGCACCTATGACGAAGTTTTTCTGTCGAACTATGCCTCGATCAACCTGAAGGATGCGCTCGCGCGCGTTCAGGGTGTTGGCCGCGCCGATGTCATGACCGATTTCGCTTACGGCATGCGGATCTGGCTCGATCCGGATAAGCTGACAAGTCTTGGAATGACTCCGACGGACTTTATCAACGCGGTTCGTGATCAGAACATTCAGGTTGCCGCGGGCCAGATCGGGGCACCGCCGGTCCCTGATGGACAACAGTTTCAGTACACAATCAAAGCCAAGGGCCGGTTGTCGACACCCGAAGAGTTTGAAGAGATTGTACTTCGAACCGGAAGTGATGGGGCCACAGTCACGATTGGTGATGTCGCCCGGGTCGAGCTCGGTGCGCAGTTTTATAATGCATCCGGCGAATTCAACGGACAGCCGTCAACCGTCCTAGCGATCTACCAGGCCCCAGGCGCAAACGCCTTGCAGGTGGCCGAGGATGTCTTGAAACGTCTGGACAGCCTGTCGGAGACGTTTCCTCCCGACATGGCCTATGGCGTGCCGTTCAACACTACCGACTTTGTTCAGGCATCGCTGGATGACGTGATTGCAACGCTCTTCCTGACCTTTCTGCTGGTTGTCTCGGTCGTGTTTGTGTTCCTTGGCAATTGGCGGGCCACGATCATTCCCACCGTCGCCATCCCGGTCTCGTTGATCGGAACGTTTGCTGTCCTGCTTGCACTCGGCATGTCACTCAATACCATTTCGCTTTTTGCTCTCGTCCTAGCGATTGGTATCGTGGTCGATGATGCGATCGTCGTTGTTGAGAACGTGGAACGCATCATTGCAGATGAAGGATTGCCGCCCAAAGAAGCAACTGCGAAAGCCATGGAACAGATCACCAGTCCGGTGATAGCCACCACTTTGGTTCTGCTTGCTGTTTTTGTGCCGACAATCTTCATGCCGGGCATTACTGGGCGGCTCTATTCGCAGTTTGCGGTGACGATTTCCGTGTCGGTGGTGATCTCCTCAATCAACGCCTTGACCCTGTCTCCAGCGCTTTGCGGCCTAATCCTAAAAGCGCGTTCTGGCCCGCCGCGCGGCATCATGGGAATGTTTGATCGCGGCATTACATCGATCAGGGATGGCTATACCGCAGTCGTGCGCAGACTTGTACGCGTTGCATTTGTCGGCGTTGCAATTGTTGCCGGTGTCATAGCTGTGATTGTGACACTCGGTGGGACTTTGCCTCAGGGCTTTCTGCCTTCCGAGGACCAGGGTTATCTCATGGTCGACGTGCAGTTGCCTGACGGTGCCTCGCTCCAGAGGACCGAGAGCGTCACAGAGCGTGTTGTCGAGCTGACTTCAAACACCCCTGGTGTTGAGAACGTTGTTATTGTGAACGGGTTTTCTATTCTGAACGGTGCCACTTCTTCGAATGCGGCGCTTGTGATTGCAACAATGAGCAATTGGGAAGACCGCCAGCAGCCGGACCTCAAGATCGATGCGATCCTTGGAAAGTTCTGGGCGGAGTTTTCAACAATCCCGGGCGCAAATATCATTGCCTTCAACCCGCCGCCAATTCCCGGCCTTGGCACAACAGGTGGCGTCCAATTGATGCTGCAACAGACAGCGGACGGAACTCCGCAGGATCTCGCGTCAGCAGTGGGCTCCATGGTCTACTCTGCCAACCAAAGTGCAGAGATCGCACGTGCCTATTCGACCTTCAGGGCGAACGTTCCTCAGGTGTTTGTTGACCTGGACCGGCAGAAGGCCAAGACCCTCGGGGTCAACGTCTCCGATGTCTTTACGACCTTGCAGGCCTATCTTGGCTCCTACTATATCAACGATTTCAACATATTCGGCCGTGTTTACAAGGTTATGATTCAGGCTGAGGGACAGTTTCGGGATCGTGTTGAAGACATTGGCGCTCTCTATGTCCGCACCGACGATGGAACGATGGTGCCAATGCGCAGCATCCTGACCACTGAGAACGTCCTCGGACCGCAGATCCTGACACGATACAATATGTTCCGCTCGGCTGCCGTAATGGCTGACCCGGCCCCCGGTGCATCGACGGGCGTCGTCATCAACGAGGTACAGACAGCCGCACAGGAAGCCTTGCCGCCCGGGTATACCTACGAGTGGACGGGCACTGCACTTCAGCAGCTGGGGTCGGGCAACATCGTGATGTTCATTCTCATGTTGTCGGTGCTTTTCACCTATTTGTTCCTGGTTGCTCAGTACGAGAGCTGGACCATGCCGGTCGCTATTTTGATGTCTGTTTCGTTTGCAATTCTGGGTGCCCTGGTTGCGGTTTTTGTGACGGGGGGGGATGTCAATCTCTATACACAGATCGGAATGATCATGCTCGTGGGCATGGGGGCCAAGAACGCGATTCTGATTGTCGAGTTTGCTATGGAACAGCGTGACAGCGGCAAAGGTATTCGCGACGCGGCTGTTGAAGCAGCGCACTTGCGTTTCCGCGCCGTCATGATGACCGCATTGTCATTCCTGCTGGGCGTTGTACCGTTGATGACAGCTTCGAGCGCCGGTGCAGCCAGTCAGAAAGCTATTGGCTTTGCCGTATTCGGAGGCATGCTGTTCGCAACCTCGATTGGTGTTCTCCTGATCCCAATTCTTTATGTGAGCCTTCAGACGCTCCGCGAGAAGGTGAAAGGCCTTTTAGGTGGCGAAACGCACATTCAGAAAGAAAACCCGGCCGGTTAGGGCCGAATTTCAGCTTTCTTGCTTATCGAAGTCTTAAGCAGCCAATACCTGGAAATGACCTAGCAAATGGGTCGGTTCTTAAGGGTTATTGAGAGTGGTGAGGGCCGGCGCTTCTTAAAGGGTCGGCTCTTTTTCATTTGCGTTCAACAAACCGCAAAAGGCATCGCGTCAGCGTTCAATCGCCACGCAGCTAAATCTCGCTCAAGATTTTGGATGGATCGCTAAGCCTTTGGAAATATTGGTGAGCCGACAGGGGTTCGAACCCTGGACCTACTGATTAAAAGTCAGTTGCTCTACCAGCTGAGCTATCGGCTCTCACCAATTTCCGGTGCAACAACACGGTTTGCTATGGTCGCCACCGCGTTGGTGGCGTGTGTTTAGGCCGACAAAGAGGACATTGCAAGAGGCAATTTCGATTTTTTCAACAGCCTCGAAAAAAACATAACGAATGCTGTTTGAACGCTGAATAAACGCTCATGAGAACTCAAGCGTGAAAGAAAATTCAAATAAAAAAATCGATTAGTAGCGATGAAAAATTGAATATACAGCTATTCATTTCAAATACATTTTAAATGCTAATCAAATAGATTCAAATTTAAGAAAATAATGATCATTCTCCTGCAAAAACTGTCAGGTGGCGCAATAAAGCTTTGTAGGGTAACGTCTTTGGGCACTTGAGAGGTTACATGCAATCAACAACGATGGACACACACACGAGCTCGGTGGAGTTCGATTTCGTGAAAGGGCACATCGCGGCAACGATGACCCTCATTCACGGACTGATTGATCAGGGCTTGATAGACAGGCAACAGCTGGATGCGTTTTTCGCATCCTTCGTGGGTGATCTTCCACATAGCCGTGAGACGCTGGGTTTGAGACTGATACTTGATCAGTGGCGCCAGGGTTTGAGGGACGGTGCCGATCAGGAGACCCTGGAAGGACAGCTGTTCGAAGTCATAAACGGAGGGAAGGCAAACTAGACGTGTGGATATGACCGGCCTTGGGTTGGGGGCCGGAGCATGTTCATTCAGGCAGAAGTCTGAGTTCAAAAAGGCGCTTGAGCGCCTTTTTTGTTGTCTGTCACAAACTGCTTCTGTCCAGCGGAACCAGGCAAGGTGAACTGGTCAGAAATCTTTTGATTTGGTATTCGTTGCCCGGCAATACGGTGCGAGCATGTCGAGGAGATGGGTTTATTTTTTTTATTTCTTCAAAATCTGGGTCAGGAACGGGATTCCGGTCATCTTGTCTTGCCGTTGTTACACTCGCGCTTGCTTTAAGCACGGCCACTAGCTCCGCCTTGAGCGACGATCAGTATTTCGTCACGATCGGTACGGCCGGAGTAACCGGGGTCTACTACCCTTCTGGTGGAGCGACTTGCAGGATTGTCAATCTGGACCGACATGATCATGGTGTCAGGTGCTCGGCTGAAACCACGCTTGGGTCTATCTCCAACATTGATCAGTTGAGGGAAGGGAACCTTGATTTTGGCTACGTTCAATCGGATTGGGCACACCACGCCTATCACGGGAGTTCCATCTTCGCGTCATCGGTACCTTTCGATGATCTCCGGACCGTTTTCTCGCTGCATCCGGAAGTCGCCACTGTCGTTGTGAAGCGAAGTTCAGGGTACGAGAAGTTCGATGATCTAAAGGGCGCCCGGATCAATGTCGGAAGCAGCGGATCCGGTTCCGCAGCTTCCTGGTCTGCCATTATTCGCAGGATCGGTTGGACAGATGAAGACCAAGGTAATCTTTCAAACCTGAAGACATCCCAATTGGCCGACGCGCTCTGCTCTGACACCATCGATGCATATTTCGTACTTATCGGTCATCCGGCAGCGTTGATTGAAGAAACGCAGCAGCAATGCGGCGTCAGGCTGCTCGGTATTGAGAGTTCTGCAGTCGATGCGATCCTTCAACAGTCTCCATATTACAGAAGGGCCGACATACCTGCTGATACCTATGGCAATGACACTGCGATCGAATCGTTCGGCGTTGTTGCGACCTTTATGACATCGGCAAAGATGCCAGATGAAATCGTCGGAACTCTTGTGAAGGCGGTTTACGAGAACTTTGAAGGATTCAAGGAGTTGCACCCGGCACTTGGTACCTTGAGTTCTGGCGATATGACTGACTTTGGCGCAGCAGCACCGCTACATCCTGGCGCATTGCGCTTTTTTCAGGAACAGGGCTTATTGCCTTGAGAATTGACATCGGCTGACTGAGATGAGGCACCTCGCTAAAAGGTGAGCGGCTTTTGTCTTTTTGCAAGCCGTCAGTGCAGTTAAACAGGTTTGTAGACAACAACCCGGCTACGGTCGGACCTCAATCCAAACTAAGCCGGAAATTTAGATGATCCAGGATGTGACAATTGTTGGCGCCGCATTGGCAGGTGTCCTGTCATTCGTCTCTCCATGCGTGCTGCCTCTGGTGCCTCCTTATCTCGGTTTTCTTGCTGGCGTTTCGCTTGAAGAACTCACAGGCGAGGACGACGACAAGCATGCTGCTACCCGCCGCGTATTCTTCAGTGCTTTGATTTTCGTGCTGGGGTTCTCAACCGTCTTTGTCTTGCTCGGTGCAACGGCAAGTTTTCTTGGCCAGTTCATCCGGGCCTATCTTGACTATCTCGGGTACATCGCTGGCGTTGCGATCATCATCATGGGTCTCCACTTTCTCGGGGTGTTTCGAATAGGTCTTCTTTATCGAGAAGCGCGAGTCCACGTCGACAGGAAGCCCGCAGGCCCGTTGGGCGCTTATGTCATCGGCCTTGCTTTCGGATTTGGCTGGACGCCGTGTGTCGGTCCGATCCTTGCTGCGATCCTGTTTGTGGCAGGCACTGAGGATACCGTCGGTCAAGGTGCGCTTCTGCTGAGTGCTTATGCGGTCGGGCTGGGCGTTCCGTTTCTGATTGCAGCCCTTTTCGCGGGTCCGTTCCTGAATTTCATGAAACGTTTCCGCAAGCACATGGGGGCGGTGGAAAAAACCATGGGTGGTGTGCTTGTTTTGACCGGGGTGCTGTTTTTGACCGGGCAAATGGCCGTATTCTCATATTGGCTGCTGGAGACATTTCCAGCGTTCCAGTACATTGGATAGCAAGGCAAAGCATTGGAACTGAGTTAGCGGAGCCGTCAAACCGAAACCGGTGCTTGCCGAAGCACAAAGCACACCTGCAGTCTTTAGAATGCGGTGTCCCTGAATTCAGCCGCAGCAATCAAGGGTTCGCCTGCATAAAGGGCAGGGTGGCACAGGCTGGTCACGTCCAGCAGATGCAGGCAGGCAACAGCTGCATCGGCAGCATTTCCAAAAGGTCCGACGAGAAGGGCGATACCACCCTCAGTGCCTTGCCTGTTCATGAGAAGCGGGCGAAGATCACGCATGCGTTCTTCGTTCTGTTCCTTGAAATCGGCCCAGGCCTTGGCAGCAGAAGCGATGTTTCTGTAGTGACCGATCACGGCCCCAAAATCACTGCGTTTGATCTGATTTTCTCCACCTCCACGCAACCGTCCCGCTGCACTGGAGGGAGATATGACCGCGGGTTTGGCTCGAGTTTGGGTCGGGTTTGCGTCGAATGGCTCAGCCGGAGGCGCTGTTTGCTCCGGCAGTGTGTCAACGGTTTGCGCTGGTATTGAACCCGTCACGATTGGGTCAGGGCCGACCCGAGGCAATTGCACGATTCGTACAGGTTCCTGGTTTGCTTCATCTGTGACAAATTCGCCGGGCGTGTTGCCTTTTGGGGTGTAGATGGCGATTCTACGCGGCGGGACGTTTTTCTGTGTAGCGTCCCGTTTGTTCCCGGCCAACATTTCTATTCCGGTATTTGTTTGTTGGGTGACACTCGGATTGTCTGCGGCCGCTGTCTGGGACGCAATTGAGTTTTGCTGGTCAGGTTTCGCTCTGGTAATCACCACACCCGGTGCGGGTTCAATGCTTACGTCACCTCGGGTTATTGGGTTTGCTGCGTCCGACAGCTTTGCGACCGCCACCTGCTTCTCCAGAGCCGCTATTCGGCGAGAATAGGCCACATTCTGTTCGGTCAATGCACTGAGCCTTCGGCGCAGCCCGACAATTTCGCGTTGAAGAACTTCAATCTGGCTTTGGTTCAGATTGACCGCATCAAAATCCAGTCTGTTGTGCGGTACTTGCAGGATTTCGACGGGGATGCGTCCAGTTGCAGGGGTCGACGCAGTCGTCTCGATATCACCCGCGGGCGGCAAAACCAGGCCGGAAGTTACCAGTGAACCCGAAGAACGATTTGGAGTGTCGCCACCGAATTGGTAGGACGCAACTCCAATTGTTCCCATGATAACCGCAATAAAAGCCCAGGAAAGCAGCCCAACACGAGAAGGCGTGAAGGTTTCACGGATGGTATCCCTGAGTGTTTTTTGTTCCTGAGGCTTTGCCAATTACCCGGTTTCCCGATCGCGAATATCGAATCTCACAGAAGATAGCGTATCAGGTGCTAATTATGGTTAACGGACGGCAAACGGAAATGGGGCTTAAGTCAGATCTTTCAATGTTCTGTGGATCGGGGCATATAAAGACCGATTCCACCTGATCGACACATGCTTTCGAAAATGGAACTTCCATGACAACGCGCAGCTGCCTTTCAATTGTCCTTGCCGCCGGCCTTGGTACACGCATGAAGTCCGATCTGCCAAAAGTGATGCATGAGATCGGCGGCCTGCCGATGGTTGGACATGTCTTGAAGGTGTTGAAACAAGCCGGCTCGGACAGAATTTCGGTGGTCACCGGCCCTGACATGCCGCAGCTTGAGGAGCTCGTTTACCGACTTGCGCCGACAGCGCGTTGTTATGTTCAACATGACAGGCTTGGAACGGCACATGCTGCCTTATCGGCAAAGCCTGCATTGGAGATCGAGGCCGACGATGTAGTGGTCGTATTCGGCGACACACCACTGGTGACAGCTTCGACGATCATGAAAGTCCGTCAGGCTCTGCAATCAGGCGCAGATGTCGCCGTTCTCGGCTTCAGGTCTGCAAATCCATTTGGATATGGCCGTTTGCTCATCAAAGACGGGCAGTTGACTGCCATTCGCGAGGAAAAGGACGCGAGTGAGGAAGAGCGAAAGATCACGGTATGTAACTCAGGCATAATGGGTTTTGCAGGTCAGCATGCCTTGGCTCTGATGGAAGCTATCGGAAACGAAAATGCAAAAAACGAGTTTTACCTCACAGACGCGGTTGAAGTTGCAAACGCGCGCGGTTTGAAAGTTGTGGCGGTGACTGGTTCAGAAACAGAAACACAAGGGATCAACACGCGTCTTCAACTAGCATCTTGCGAAGCCGACTTTCAGAAGAGAATGCGCATGGACGCGCTCGAAAAGGGGTGCACGCTCGTTGCGCCACACACAGTGTTCTTTTCACACGACACGAACCTCGAACCTGGGGTCACGGTGGAACAGAATGTCGTTTTTGCCGCCGGTGTAAAAGTGGCGAAAGGCGCGAAAATCAGGGCATTCAGTCATCTGGAAGGTGCCACCGTGGGAGCTGACAGCATTGTCGGGCCCTATGCTCGCCTGCGTCCCGGAGCTGTGCTTGGATCAGATACGCGTGTCGGAAATTTTGTTGAAGTGAAGAACGCAACATTCGGTTCCGGCGCAAAGGCAAATCACCTCAGTTACATCGGGGATGCCAGTGTCGGATCAAAGTCAAATATAGGCGCTGGTACAATAACGTGTAACTACGATGGTTACCTCAAACACAGAACCGAAGTTGGTGCTGGCAGTTTTGTCGGATCCAACTCAACACTTGTTGCACCAATCAAACTCGGTAACGGAGCTTTTGTGTCGGCTGGAAGCGTGATCACCAACGATGTTTCGAGAGATTCGCTTGTCTTTGGACGGTCGAAGCAAATCGAGAAGACCGGACGAGCGAAGAAGCTTCGAGAAAAATTGCAGGCTGAGAAGGACTCAAAAGCCTGACGTTTTCCAGGCTTTGGGCAAAATCTTGTCACGTTCTGAAACAGGGTTTGATTTCAGTCCCCAAGGCTCTGTCGTCTAAAGCAATGCGATCAGACAAATCAGGTTTTTAAGGCATTCTTCATGTGTGGCATTGTCGGCGTTTTGGGTAATATTGAAGCTGCTCCCAGGATCATTGATTCCCTGAAAAGGCTTGAATATCGCGGCTATGATTCTGCCGGTGTGGCGACGCTGGTCGATGGCAAGATCGTGCGGCGCCGTGCAGAAGGAAAGCTGCGCAATTTGGAAAGCTCTCTCGAAAACGCGCCTCTTTCTGGTACGTCCGGGATAGGGCACACGCGTTGGGCAACACATGGAGCGCCAACCGTCTCAAATGCTCATCCCCATCAGGCAGGTTCTGTCACCGTTGTGCACAATGGCATTATTGAAAACTATCTTGACTTGCGGGACGAAATAGTTAGCGCCGGAGCCATTCTGGATACTGAAACCGACACGGAAGTCGTCGCCCACCTTATCAATATTGCAATGGCGAAAGGACTGTCTCCCCAAGACGCCGTTGCTGGCGTGCTGCCAAGATTGAAGGGAGCCTTTGCCCTCGCACTTCTTTTTGAAGATGAAGGGGACCTTATGATTGGCGCGCGCAAAGGATCGCCATTGGCCATTGGCCATGGTGATGGGGAAATGTTTTTAGGGTCTGACGCGATTGCGCTTTCACCCTTCACAGATCGCATCACCTATCTGGAAGAGGGTGACTGGGCGGTTGTGACCCGTTCCGGTGCCGAGATTTATGACCAGGACAATCATAAAGTTGTTCGCCCTGAAGCCAGGTCTTCAGTGACGTCTAGTCTTATGGAAAAGGGCAATTACAAGCATTTTATGGCTAAGGAAATTCACGAACAGCCAGAAGTGCTTGGTCACACATTGTCTCGGTACTTTGATTATTCCGCAAACGCGGCGAAAGTTGACGGTTCGCAAGCACTCAATTTCAAGGATCTTTCCAGGCTTATTGTTACGGCTTGCGGGACCGCATATCTGGCTGGACTTGTTGCCAAATACTGGTTTGAGAAATACGCACGTCTTCCAGTCGAAATCGATATCGCGAGTGAGTTTCGATACCGGGAAACGCCCGTTGGTGCGATGGATACGGCGCTCTTCATCTCGCAATCCGGTGAAACGGCCGATACGTTGGCATCGCTGCGTTATTGCAAAGAGCACGGGGCCGCAATCGGTGCAATCGTCAATGTTCCTGAAAGCACGATCGCGCGTGAAGCTGACATAGTTTTCCCGACAATCGCAGGTCCGGAAATTGGCGTGGCGTCGACAAAGGCCTTCACCTGCCAACTTGCAGTTCTTGCCGCGCTCGCACTTCAGGCTGGCCGTGAGCGAGGGGTGCTTTCAGCCGAACGTGAACGTTCACTTGTTGCTGAACTGACGGAGGTGCCAAGCCTGGCACTGAAGGCGCTTGGTTTGGAAGCCGATATTGAAAAGCTCTCGCAACCTCTGTCGAAAGCCAACAACGCGCTCTATCTCGGCCGGGCCACAAATTTCCCTCTTGCGCTGGAAGGCGCGCTCAAACTCAAGGAGCTTTCGTATATCCACGCTGAAGGCTACGCGGCAGGTGAATTGAAGCATGGACCGATCGCGTTGATCGACGAGAATATGCCTGTCTTCGTCATTGCTCCTTATGACGGAATTTACGAGAAAACGGTCTCCAACATGCAGGAAGTTGCCGCGCGGGGCGGCAATATTGTGCTTCTTACAGACCAACGCGGCGCACGGGAATGCGGGAACGCGGCGCAGAACACTGTAGTCCTTCCGGATATGTCGGATATTGTTGCACCAATCATTTATGCCTTGCCTGTTCAGCTAATTGCCTATCACACCGCGGTTTTCATGGGTACGGATGTCGACCAACCTCGAAACCTCGCAAAATCTGTGACCGTGGAATAGCCAATGTCTTCATCTCAAGAACCAAAAATAACCCATTTCGAGGAGCGTTTTCGGCAAGAGGTCATCAGCCTTTGGGAGAAGTGCGGGCTGACGAGGGCCTGGAATGATCCCGACAAAGATATCGACCGGAAGCTGTCTGACCGGAACGGCGCATTTTTCGTGATGCTTTTGGGTGATCAGGTCATCGGTTCCGTGATGGCCAGTTACGATGGTCATCGAGGCTCAATCTACTACCTAAGCGTGGAACCGGGTCATCAATCCTCTGGTCTCGGCAAATTGCTGATGGAACATTGCGAAGCGTTTTTGGAAGCACTTGGATGCCCGAAAATCAATCTGTTCGTGCGCCAGGGAAACGAGCATGTCCTGAAGTTTTATGAGAAACTTGGATATATAGAAGATAAGGCAGTTCCGCTCGGAAAGCGGCTCATTCCAGACAATTGATTTCATTCATGCTTCTGACTGCTCTTCAACCTGCTGTGGTTTTGGACCCGAAGGTCGGCTTAGCACATAGGCCGCGCAACCGATCATGAAGAGGCCGACCAGGATTGCCAGCCAGGCCGATGGCTGGGCGGTGTAGAAAAACATGCCATAGCCAAAACTCATGCCTGCAACGGCAATCGCCTTGGATTTACGGCCTATAGCGCCATGTTCCCGCCAGGCAACCACCGGCGGGCCGAAAACCGGATGTCTTAAGATCCTGGTTTCAAGCGCGGGAGAGGACCGTGCAAAACAGGCAGCCGCAAGAATAAAGAAGATCGTGCTTGGCAGGAGCGGCAGAAATGCACCGACAATTCCGAGGCCAACACAACCGGTTCCCAAAAGTTTGAACGTGGCTCGCCGCAACGCTGCCTCCGAATTCGGCAATTTTGGCGTATATCGCCGAAAAATAAATCAAGCGAAGCATACCGCCTTGCGATAATGATGCTTATCTAAGTGACGTCACACGGAATGGCGAGCACAAAAGGAAAGTCAGTCGGTTTTATTCATGACCAGGCACAAAGATAATTCAGATGATCCGCACAAGATAGGTCATAGACCAGGTGCGGCAACTCGCCTGCGAAACTACTTCCTGACAGGCCTGGTTATTACAGGACCGATTGGTATCACGCTATGGTTGACCTGGACCTTCATCAAATGGGTCGACGGCTGGGTAAAGCCGTTTGTGCCCAGGATCTACAATCCTGAAACATATCTGCCGTTTCCTGTTCCCGGGTTTGGCCTCATTGTTGCGATTTTCGTCTTGACTATTGTTGGCTTTCTGGCTGCCAATTTTCTCGGGCGCAGTTTGATCTCAGTTGGTGAAAGTCTGCTGGGCCGAATGCCGTTGGTTCGCAATATTTACAGCGGGTTAAAGCAAATTTTTGAGACAGTACTTGATGAGCGTGGAAATAGTTTTACCAAGGCGGCCTTGATCGAATATCCACGTAAGGGACTATGGGCGATCGCGTTTATTTCCACGGAAACCAAGGGTGAAGTTGAAAGGCGGTTGAAAGGCAAGGCCGACACAATGTCAGTCTTCTTGCCGACAACGCCCAATCCGACGTCCGGTTTTCTGCTTTTCGTTCCAAAGGAAGACATTGTCGAGCTGTCCATGAGTGTCGAGGAGGCCGCCAAACTGGTGATATCAGCCGGTCTTGTCAGCCCCGACTATCCTGAAATTCTGGAAGACGTCATTGCAGACCCTGAAAAGTTGAAGCAGATCCGGGAACGGGAGGATGCCTGACTAGCCGGCTCTCAAAAGCCGGATTGCCGCGTCCCTTCCAAAAAGGTAGAGCAGGGCACGCAGGGCTTGGCCACGCGTGGTCTCAAGCTCGGGATCCATTTCAAGAATTAGTCTCGCGTCGTCTCGAGCAACTTCCATCAAATCTGCATGCTCGTCAGCTCTGGCGATCCGGAAGCCAGGCGTTCCGGATTGCCTTGTGCCGAGGATTTCTCCACCACCGCGTAGCTTCAGGTCTTCTTCAGCGATTAGGAAACCATCGTTGGTTTCCCGCATGATGTTGAGCCGTGCACCTGCGGTTTCACCGAGCGGACCTTTATAGAGAAGTACACATGAGGAGGCTTTGTCTCCGCGGCCGACGCGACCTCTGAGCTGGTGCAATTGAGCAAGCCCGAAACGCTCGGCATGTTCAATGACGATAATCGTGGCATCGGGGACATCGACCCCAACCTCTATGACAGTGGTTGCCACGAGTATTTTGGTTGCACCGGATTTGAAATCCGTCATTGCAGCGTCTTTCTCATCCGCTGTCATGCGGCCGTGGACGAGCGACACGCGTTGATTCAGAAAATCCTCTAGAACACGGTGCCTGTCTTCTACGGCAGCCAGGTCGATTTTCTCGGATTCTTCAACAAGCGGACAGACCCAATAGACTTTTTGGCCTTCAGACACAGCAGCGCCGACGCGGCCAATGATTTCATCAAGGCGATCCAGAGAGACAGACACGGTTTTGACCGGTTTTCGGCCTGCTGGTTTGTCCGTCAACCTTGAGACATCCATGTCACCGAAGCCGGTGAGCACGAGAGTTCTCGGAATGGGGGTCGCGGTCATGACGAGTACATCTACGCCTTGGCCCTTGGCTGACAGGGCTAGTCGCTGATGAACTCCAAAGCGGTGCTGTTCATCAACCACGACCATTCCAAGGTCTTTGAAGGTAACGTTACCCTGGAAAAGGGCATGGGTGCCGACAACAAGATCGATTTCTCCCCGGTCCAGTTGTTCCTGTCTCAGACGTCTTTCTTTCTGACTGTCCTTGCCGGTCATCAGTGCAAGTCGGATCCCGGATTTCTCACACAATGGGGCCATTGAACTGAGATGCTGCCGTGCTAGGATTTCAGTTGGCGCCATGAGAGCACCTTGCGCACCCGTTTCGATAACCTGAGCCAAAGCTGCCAAGGCCACTACAGTCTTGCCGGCACCGACATCACCTTGAAGGAGACGAAGCATTCTTATGGGTTCTGAAAGGTCGGCGTTGATTTCCTTGATAGCCTGTTCCTGGCTGTCGGTTAGTCGGAAAGGCAAAGAACCAATGACGGCGGCCTGCAATCTTCCTTTTGGCATTCGCGAGACGCCGCCGAGCGTACGCATGTGCTTGCGAACCATAGCGAGCGCGAGCTGGCTGGCCAGAAGCTCGTCATAGGCAAGCCTTTGCACATAAGCTGACTGCGGGTCCAGATCCTGCCGCTCTTCAGGTGCGTGAAGAGCCCTGAGCGCATCATTAAAGTCCGGCCAGCCGGTTTTTTGCAAATAGGCTTGGTCAAGCCATTCTGGCAGGTGCGGGACCTTGTCTGTTGCGGCCTTCATTGCTTTTTGAAGCGTTTTCGCGGCGACCCCGGCTGTTAAGGGATAGACTGGCTCAATGGGAGGCATTTGTTCGGCTTCGTCAGGTGCCAGAGAATAGTCGGGGTGGACCATCTGTGGCTTGTCCTGAAACCACTCGACTTTTCCGGATACGATCCGTCTTTCGCCTTCGGGATAGTTCTTTTCCAACCAGTCTCTTCGGGGATGAAAGAAGACGAAGCTGATTTGCCCTGTCGCGTCGAATGCTGTGATCTTGTATGGCGCCTTGGAATGACGGGGCGGTGCTGCATGCCTGCCGATAGTGACGTCCAGCGTAACGATATCTCCATTTTCGGAATAGGCGATTCCGGGCCTGTGGCGTCTGTCTATCAAGCTGTGAGGTATGTGAAACAGGAGGTCTGCAACGGTCGCATCGCGATCCGGCTGTGATCCGACCAATCCGGACAAAAGCTTTGCGATTTTCGGTCCGATGCCAGGCAATGTGGAAACTGGTGCAAATAGTGGGTCGAGAACCGGAGGGCGCATTTTATTGGTCAAATACCTCGTTTGCAGTCGGTCTTTTCGCGACCTGACGACTGTTCTGGCATGAAGGGCGACTGTTTCGCAACAAATAGAACATTCTGAGAACTCAGGCGCTGACAAGTCGCCCCACCAACGTTATATATCCGCGACCAATTTCTTCAGCCCGATGCAATCCAGCAGATCTGCGATGCAACACGGTCCGCAGCACGGATCATTATCTTGAAGGCCAGCCATGACAGATGCTTCCAGTACTCCCGGATCTCAGAGCCCTGCGAAAGGTGTAGTCAGAGATGCCCGCCGCAAGAAGGTTCTATTTCGCTGTTGGCACCGCGGTATGAAAGAGATGGATCTGCTACTCGGAGGCTTTGCGGACGCTGAGATAGACGGTCTCAACGAAAAAGAAATGCTGGAACTGGAACATTTGCTTACTGCACATGATCAAGACCTCTACGCCTGGATGACTGGTCGCAAACCTCTGCCTCAGGAGTGGGATGGGCCACTTTATCGCCGAATAATCGCTTATCACGAAAAAGCCGGTCCGGCCGGCTTTTCGAAATAGACTTCTAAGGACAAATGCTGTGTTTGACAGCCTTCTGAAAGACCGGGCCAATGTCACGTTGGCCGGTGTACCCGACGGCGCTGAAAGCTATGCGCTTGCAAAGCTCCTTTCCGAGTGTGAAACCGAAGGACTTTCGCTTGTCTTTGTCGCGCGTGACGCAACACGCATGGCAATGGTCAGTGAGGCGTTGGCCTTCTTTGACCCTTCAGCAAATATCGTTCAGTTGCCCGCATGGGATTGCCTGCCTTACGATCGCGTCTCACCAAATACAGCCATCAGTGCCAGGCGTTTGCTCGCATTGGGTCAGCTCGCACACGGTATTCAGACCAGGCAGAAAACGATCCTGCTCACGACGCTCAATGCTGCTCTCCAGCGTGTGCCGGAGCGTTCGTTCATGGCCGAACAAACCTTTTCAATGGCACCAGGAAATCAGGTCGACATGTCCGCGATTTCCAATTGGCTGGAGATGAATGGGTTTTCGCGTACGCCAACAGTGCGGGAAACAGGTGAATACGCAGTCCGAGGCGGAATTGTAGACTTGTTTGCGCCGGGTTCAGAAGAGCCGGTTCGCCTTGATTTCTTTGGAGATACGCTTGAATCCATTCGATCCTTCAATGCTGAAACACAACGCACGTCCAAACAGCTAAAGCGCCTAGACCTTGTGCCAATGAGCGAGGTTGTCTTGTCGGACGAGGCGATTTCACGGTTCAGGAAATCGTATTTGGCAAGCTTTGGCGCAGCCAGTCGCGAAGATGTTCTTTACCAGTCGATCAGTGACGGCAGGCGTTATGCCGGTATGGAACATTGGTTGCCGCTGTTCCACGACAGTCTTGAAACGATTTTCTACTATGTCGGGGATGCTCCCATTGTACTTGACACCAACACTGCCGATGCGGTGCGTGAACGGGCCGAACAGATCAGCGAACACTATAGAGCCCGTCAGGAAGCGCGTGAGATGGGGGCGGGTGCAGGAACCGTACCCTATATGCCTATCGAACCAAACCGCCTCTATATTTCAGAACAAGACTGGACCACTGCCATCGCCGACAGGGCGAGCGCCGCGCTGGATGCATTTACGCCGCCACCGGGAAGCGGCAAAACGGTCATTGCGCTTGGCGGCAGGCAAGGTCGCAGCTTTGCCGCAGAGCGGGCCGCCGGAGATGTAAACATCTTCGATGCACTCACAGCTCATGTGCGGGAGTTGCAGGCCTCTGGAAAGCGCACGGTTATTGCCTGCTGGTCGGATGGCTCTCGTGACCGCCTCGGACAGATCCTGGCTGACCATGGACTTGGTTCCGTTCAGGAAGTCGATTCTTTCGAACAGACACAATCTCTGCAAGCGAAGACTTCAGCGCTCTGCGTTCTTGGTATTGAGCATGGCTTCGAGCTTCAGAACATCGCCTTTATCGGCGAACAGGACATTCTTGGCGACCGTCTGGTGCGTAAATCACGCCGAAAAGCCAAGGGTGCCAATGTCATTACAGAAGCAACCGGCCTTTCTGAAGGTGACCTTGTCGTTCACGTCGAGCATGGCATAGGTCGCTTCATCGGTCTGAAAACCATTGAAGCCGTTGGCGCTCCACACGATTGTCTCGAACTGAAATATGCGGGTGGAGACAAACTTTATTTGCCGGTTGAAAACATCGAGCTGTTGTCTCGATACGGCTCGGAGGACCAGGATGCACAACTGGACAAGCTGGGTGGAGGAGCCTGGCAGGCCCGTAAGGCAAAACTCAAGAAACGCATCCTCGAAATTGCCGATGGATTGATCAAGACGGCGGCACAGCGCGCTTTGAAAACAGCACCAGTCGTCGAAACGCCGGAAGGCGTCTACGACGAATTTGCAACGCGCTTTCCCTACGAGGAAACCGACGACCAGTTGACGGCAATCGACTCCGTGTTTGAGGACCTTTCTTCTGGCCGACCGATGGACCGGCTTGTTTGCGGCGACGTTGGATTTGGAAAAACAGAGGTTGCTCTGCGGGCAGCCTTTATTGCAGCCATGTCAGGGCGCCAGGTTGCAGTTGTGGTGCCAACCACGTTGTTGGCACGCCAACACTTCAAGACCTTCACGGATCGCTTCCATGGTTTGCCGATCAATGTCGCTCACGCGTCGCGACTCGTACCAACCCGTCAGCTGACACAAACAAAAAAGGGGCTTGCAGACGGTTCGATAGATATTGTCGTCGGAACGCATGCGTTGCTCGGTAAATCCGTTCAATTCCGTGACCTCGGGTTGCTCGTCATCGATGAAGAGCAGCATTTCGGTGTGAAGCACAAGGAGCGGCTAAAAGAATTGAAATCGGATGTCCACGTTCTCACGCTTTCTGCGACGCCGATTCCGAGAACTTTGCAGCTTGCATTGACAGGTGTTCGGGAACTTTCCCTCATCGCAACACCGCCTGTTGACCGATTGGCGGTGAGAACATTTGTTTCCCCCTATGACCCTCTGGTGGTTCGCGAAGCCTTATTGCGTGAGCACTATCGGGGCGGGCAGAGCTTTTATGTCTGTCCGCGTTTGTCCGACCTTGCAGAGCGCATGGCCTTTATGGAAGAGCAAGTTCCTGAACTGAAGGTTGCGGTCGCTCACGGTCAAATGCCGTCCGGCGAACTGGAAGACGTCATGAATGCCTTCTATGAGGGCAAGTACAATGTGCTTCTGTCGACAACGATTGTGGAATCTGGCCTCGATATTCCAACAGCGAATACGCTGATCGTGCACAGAGCCGACATGTTCGGACTTTCACAGCTTTACCAGCTGCGCGGCCGCGTCGGCAGATCCAAAACGCGTGCCTATGCGCTTTTCACTGTGCCTGCAAACAAGACGTTGACTGCGACGGCTGAGCGGCGGCTCAAGGTGCTTCAATCTCTGGAGACGCTTGGAGCCGGTTTCCAGTTGGCCAGCCACGATCTGGACATTCGCGGGGCAGGGAATCTGTTGGGAGAAGAGCAATCGGGTCACGTCAAGGAGGTCGGATTTGAACTTTACCAGCAGATGCTGGAAGAAGCCGTGGCGCAATTGAAAGACGGCGGCGCTGATTTTGGTGACGAACAATGGTCTCCTCAGATCAACATCGGTACACCCGTTCTTATTCCCGAAGATTATGTCGCCGACCTTCAGCTCCGTCTGCAGCTCTATCGCCGACTTGGCGATGTAACCGAAGCGGAAGAAATCGATGCGTTTGGTGCTGAAATGATCGACCGGTTCGGACCGTTGCCGGACGAAGTTCAACACCTTCTCAAGATTGTTTTCATCAAAGGGCTTTGCCGTAAGGCCAATGTCGAGAAAGTCGATGCGGGACCAAAGGGCATAGTTGTCAGTTTCCGCAATTCCGAGTTCGCAAATCCACCAGGTCTCGTGTCTTACATTGCTGAACAGGGTGTCCTGGCCAAAATCCGTCCCGATCAGAAAATTGTGCTCACACGGGAATGGGAAAACACGGATACCCGTCTGAAGGGAACAGCGACTGTCTTAACCAAACTTGCGCGCCTGGCTGCTGCGTGAACCGTTAGTTTTCTGGCCAGGCATGAGCGCCGACAAAGGGAACAAACGCGACGCCACCCAGGTTTTCCGTTTCATAAGCTCCATCAGAAATGCGGTGGACGACGATCAGCTCCTGAAGCCTTCGGGATGGACCGACAGGAACCACGAGGCGACCACCAGGCTTCAGTTGCTCCTTGAGCGGTTCAGGAACAAAGGGGGCTCCGGCAGCGACCGCAATTGCATCGTAAGGGGCTCCCTCGGGATATCCGAGGCTGCCGTCTCCGCAGACAATGTCAATATTTCTGGATCCAGCCGCGATGAGGTTGTTTCTCGCAGTACCCACGAGCTCGGGAAGACGCTCGACACTGGAGACATGGGCACAGAGCTTGGCCAATACGGCTGCCGCATAACCGGACCCAGTTCCGACATCCAGGCAAATACCATCCTCTTTCAACTGCAATAATTCTGCCATCAGCGCGACGATGTAGGGTTGAGAAATGGTTTGGCAGTGTCCGATTGACAAAGGTCCGTCCCTGTAAGCGACGTGGCGTTGCTCAATAGGTACAAAAAGGTGTCTGGGTACAGACCGCATTGCATCGAGCACTCTGGGGTCTTTGACCCCACGCCTCTCCAGCTGGACCAGAACCATTTCGTCACGTTCTGCAGCAAAGGGGGCCATATGTGTGGCTCCAGTCTTTCACAACGAAGACGAGCATTTTTGTCGCGTCTCAAGATTCTATTAAACCTAACGCCTCATAGTACTCAGACAAAGAGACCAGAGTTGAAGCGTTAAGGTCCAAAGAGTGCCCCGAGCAGCTACCCGTCAGCGTAAGCAATCCTTTCTTCGTCGCCTGATAACGCCAGCGATCGCAATCGCAGCGCTTGGCTATTTTGGCTTTCATGCCATGAGCGGCGAGCTCGGGCTGGTTGGCAGAGCCATGATCGAGCGGCAAGTTTCAGAACTTGAGGCAGAGTTGGCCGACTTGTCCGCAGAGCGTCAAGAGCTTGTGGCAAGGGTCAGCCTGCTTCGGCCTGAGAGCCTTGATCCCGATATGCTTGATGAGCGTGCGCGTCTCAATCTTAATCTGGTTCACGAAACCGAGTTGGTTGTGCTTCGTCCTGGGCATCGATACGATGTGAACTAAAATTTGGTTTATTGTTCAAGATTAATCAAATTTCAGTTAAGTGTTATTTTTCTCTTCCAAAGCAATTATTTAAATCAATTCAAGAATCAGAAAACGATGGATTGGATTGACAGAAGGGAGCGGATAAGTTGCTCCTACCTGTCTTAGGGGAAACGTCACGCCGAGAAGAGGGTTATGGCCGCAGCAAGAAAAACCACTTCCGCTAGCTCAAAGAGCACAAGCCGGACCCGCAGCTCCGCCAAAAAGGCGAAGCCTGCGATCGCCGAGTTCGACAAGGACGAAGAACTCCACGCCTACCGCGAAATGCTACTCATTCGCCGATTCGAAGAAAAAGCCGGACAGCTGTACGGCATGGGTTTCATCGGCGGGTTTTGCCATTTGTACATCGGGCAGGAAGCTGTCGTCGTCGGTATGCAGATGGCCAAGAGAGACGGCGATCAGATGATCACCGGCTACCGTGATCACGGGCACATGCTGGCCATGGACCTCGACCCCAAGGGCGTGATGGCGGAACTTACCGGACGCCGCGGCGGCTTGTCGAAAGGCAAGGGCGGTTCAATGCACATGTTCTCCAAGGAAAAGCATTTCTATGGAGGCCACGGGATTGTTGGCGCACAGGTGTCGCTTGGAACGGGCCTGGGCTTTGCCAACAAATATCGGGACAACGGCAATGTTGCGATGGCTTTCTTCGGTGATGGTGCCTCCAATCAGGGGCAGGTCTACGAAAGCTTCAACATGGCCGAGCTTTGGAAGCTCCCCGTTGTTTACGTGATCGAAAACAACAAATACGGCATGGGTACAAGCGTTGCGCGCGCATCCGCAATGACCGACCTCTCCCAACGTGGTGCCTCCTTCGGCATCCCGGGCGAACAAGTGGACGGCATGGATGTCCGTGCAGTCAAGGCAGCCTCTGAAAAGGCATTGACTTGGTGCCGTGAAGGCAAGGGCCCGTTTATCCTGGAAATGATCACTTATCGCTATCGCGGTCATTCCATGTCCGACCCGGCGAAATACCGCTCTAAGGACGAAGTGCAGAAAATGCGGACCGAACACGATCCGATTGAGCAGGTTCGTGCCCGCCTTCTGGAAAACAAGTGGGCGAGCGAGGACGACCTCAAGGGCATCGACAAGGATGTCCGCGCACGGGTCGCCGAAGCTGCTGAATTTGCTCAGACTGATCCGGAGCCGGATGTGTCTGAACTCTACACTGACATTCTGCTTTAACGCCGGGGGAAAACATGCCGATCGACATTTTGATGCCGGCGCTCTCGCCGACAATGGAAGAGGGTAAGCTCGCCAAGTGGCTCAAAGCCGAAGGCGACACGGTATCCGCGGGCGACGTCATCGCGGAAATTGAAACAGACAAGGCAACCATGGAAGTGGAAGCCGTTGATGAAGGAACACTTGGCAAGATCCTTGTTGCCGAGGGAACCGACAATGTGAAGGTCAACGAGAAAATCGCCGTTTTGCTTGGCGAAGGTGAAGATGCCAGCGCGATCGATGCGGCTGCAGCGGCACCCGCTCCTGCTGCGGCACCTGCAGCCGCCGAAACACCGAGTGCGTCGGCAGTTGCCGCCGCACCGCAAGCGCCGGTCGCAGAAGCCGCC
Source organism: uncultured Roseibium sp. (assembly GCF_947499295.1). Classification (GTDB taxonomy): domain Bacteria; phylum Pseudomonadota; class Alphaproteobacteria; order Rhizobiales; family Stappiaceae; genus Roseibium. The sequence goes on along the minus strand of NZ_CANMNP010000010.1, from coordinate 193,094 downwards.
GAGGATCCGGAAGTTCCTGCCGGAACACCGATGAAATCATCGACGGTGCGCGAAGCATTGCGCGATGCCATGGCCGAGGAAATGCGCCGGGATCCGGACGTTTTTGTCATGGGTGAAGAGGTGGCCGAATACCAGGGGGCCTACAAGATCACTCAAGGCTTGCTGGATGAGTTCTCAGAAAAGCGCGTTATCGATACTCCGATCACTGAGCACGGCTTTGCCGGCCTCGGCGTTGGGGCGGCAATGGCAGGGCTGAAGCCCATTGTTGAATTCATGACGTTCAATTTCGCCATGCAGGGTATTGACCAGATCATCAACTCTGCGGCCAAGACGCTGTATATGTCCGGCGGCCAAATGGGTGCCCCGATTGTTTTCCGCGGGCCTAATGGCGCTGCGGCGCGTGTTGGTGCACAGCACTCTCAGGACTATGCCTCCTGGTATGCGCATGTTCCTGGTTTGAAGGTTATCCAACCTTACTCGGCCGCAGACGCGAAAGGCCTTTTGAAGGCTGCCATCCGTGATCCCAACCCGGTCATTTTCCTGGAAAACGAAATCCTCTATGGTCATTCGTTTGAAATCCCGGATGTTGACGACTTCGTGCTTCCGATTGGAAAGGCCAAGGTGGAGCGTGGCGGAACCGATGTGACCCTTGTTTCCTGGGGTATCGGCATGACCTATACGCTCAAGGCTGCTGATGAACTTGCCGGGATGGGAATTTCAGCTGAAGTCATCAACCTGCGTACGATCCGTCCCCTGGACATTGACACAGTGCTTGCATCAGTTCGCAAGACAGGGCGCGTGGTGACCATCGAGGAAGCATTCCCGATGTGCTCCGTATCATCGGAAATCGCTTATCAGGTTCAGGAACAGGCGTTCGACTATCTCGATGCGCCGATAACTCGGGTGACCGGCAAGGACGTTCCGATGCCTTATGCCGCAAACCTGGAAAAACTCGCATTGCCGACTGTTTCTGAAGTTATCGAAGCGGTGAAAGCCGTGACCTACACAGCCTGAGGCGGGGGAGACGGACATGCCAATTAATATCACCATGCCGGCCCTCTCTCCGACGATGGAAGAGGGCAACCTTGCCAAATGGTTGGTCAAGGAAGGCGACACGGTATCCGCGGGCGACGTCATCGCGGAAATTGAAACAGACAAGGCAACCATGGAAGTGGAAGCCGTTGATGAAGGTACGGTCGGCAAAATCCTGGTTGCCGAGGGCTCGAAAGGCGTAAAGGTCAACGAGTTGATCGCTGTTTTGCTGGAAGAAGGAGAAGACGCAAGTTCTATCGACACCTCAGGTGCTGCTGCTCCGGCTGCGGCTGTTGGCGAACCGGCACCTGCGGCTGACCCGGCTCCGGCCGCAGCGGCACCCGCTGCAGCTCCTGCAGGACCAGCTCCAGTTGCTTCTGATGGAACGCGCCTTTTTGCTTCACCTCTCGCAAGGCGGCTTGCCAAACTAAATTCGCTTGATCTTAACGCCCTGAAGGGAACCGGACCTCACGGCCGCGTTGTGAAGCGCGACATTGAGGCAGCTCTTGAAGCTGGGACCGGCAAGGTTGCTCCTGCCGCAGAAGCGACCAAAGCAGCTGCTGCAGCTCCGGCAACCGGACCTTCCGCCGATCAGGTGCTGAAACTCTTCGATGACGACAGCTACGAGCTGGTGCCGCATGATGGCATGCGCAAGACGATCGCAAAACGGCTTACCGAATCCAAACAGACGATCCCGCACTTCTATGTGTCTGTCGACGTGGAATTGGATGCACTGCTGGCATTGCGTGCGCAGCTCAATGGCTCCGCTTCAAAAGACAAGGACGGCAAGCCGGCCTACAAGCTTTCGGTCAACGATATGACGATCAAAGCGCTTGCTCTGGCCCTTCGTGACGTGCCGGATGCGAATGTGTCCTGGACCGACGACAACATGGTCATGCACAAGCATGCTGATGTGGGGGTCGCGGTGTCCATCCCCGGTGGTCTGATTACCCCGATCATCCGTAGCGCTGAAGAGAAGTCGCTGTCCGTCATCTCCAATCAGATGAAGGACCTTGGCAAGCGGGCAAAAGAACGCAAGTTGAAGCCTGAAGAATATCAGGGCGGGACGACGGCTGTGTCCAACATGGGCATGATGGGCGTCAAGAACTTCTCTGCGGTCGTGAACCCTCCGCACGCCACCATTCTTGCGGTTGGGGCAGGTGAAAAACGCCCTGTTGTCAAGGATGGTGAACTTGCAGTTGCCACGGTGATGAGCGTGACGCTGTCCACTGACCACCGTTGTGTGGACGGTGCACTCGGTGCCGAGCTGCTGGCAGCCTTCAAGGGCTACATCGAAAATCCAATGAGCATGCTGGTTTAAGGCCTCAGCTCCGGCGCGGCGGCAACGCCGCGCCGTTTTTCAAATGAAGTTTCATTTGCCGGGGAAAACACCATGGCTGATACCAACTACGACGTCATCATCATCGGCTCCGGGCCAGGTGGATACGTCACTGCTATTCGGTCCGCCCAATTGGGTTTGAAGACCGCAATCGTCGAACGGGAACATCTTGGCGGCATCTGCCTAAACTGGGGTTGCATCCCGACCAAGGCCCTGCTGCGTTCTGCAGAAATTCTCGATCATGCCAACCATGCCAAAAGCTTTGGTTTGACGCTTGAAGGTTCAATGAAAGCAGACGTGAAGGACGTTGTTGCCCGTTCGCGCGGTGTTTCGGCTCGTTTGAATGGCGGTGTCGGCTTTCTGATGAAGAAAAACAAGATCGATGTGATCTGGGGTGAAGCAAAACTTACAAAACCCGGGCAGATCGTCGTCGGAAAATCAACCAAACCGGTTGTTGAACCGCAGAATCCCGTGCCAAAGGGCGTAAAAGGTGAGGGCACATATAATGCCAAGCACATCATCGTCGCCACGGGCGCTCGTCCGCGTGCTCTGCCCGGCATCGAACCGGATGGAAAACTCATCTGGACCTATTTCGAGGCCATGAAGCCGGCCAAGATGCCAAAATCGCTGGTCGTCATGGGATCTGGCGCGATTGGCATTGAGTTTGCCTCTTTTTATCTTTCGATGGGTGTCGATGTGACGGTTGTCGAACTGATGGCCAACGTGATGCCCGTAGAGGACGAGGAAATCTCTAAATTTGCGCGCAAAGCCCTGGAAAAACGTGGACTGAAGATCATTACCGAAGCCAAGGTAACGAAAGTCGACAAAGCAGCGAACTCCGTTACCGCACATGTTGAAACCAAAGACGGAAAAGTCAGCCAGATCACAGCTGATCATCTTATTTCCGCAGTTGGGGTCCAAGGCAATATCGAGAATATCGGCCTTGAGGCACTTGGCGTGAAAACCGATCGAGGCTGTGTTGTCATTGACGAATATGGCCGGACCAGTGTTCCGGGTGTCTACGCCATCGGCGACGTTGCCGGTCCGCCGATGCTAGCCCACAAAGCAGAACATGAAGGTGTGATCTGCATTGAAAAGATTGCCGGGGTTCCGGGAGTTCACCCGATGGATCACCGCAAGATTCCGGGTTGTACCTATTGTAACCCGCAGGTCGCTTCCGTTGGACTGACCGAGGCCAAGGCCAAGGAGCTGGGACGCGACATCCGCGTCGGTCGTTACATGTTCAATGCGAACGGTAAGGCCATCGCTCTTGGCGAAGACAACGGCATGATCAAGGTCATTTTCGACAAGAAAACGGGCGAGCTTCTGGGCGCACATATGTGTGGGGCGGAAGTGACCGAGCTTATCCAGGGTTTCATTGTAGCGATGAACCTTGAGACGACCGAAGAAGAGCTGATGCATACGATTTTCCCACATCCGACACTGTCGGAAATGATGAAGGAAGCGGTGCTCGACGCTTACGGCAAAGTTCTCAACGCCTGACCGCGAAGTCTCCGGCCGGACAAGCGGCCGGAGCCACCCAGATGCAGGCAAAGAGGCCGTTATGCTTGCCTATCTTTCTGACGGATTGAGGTTTTTGTTTCGGGAGGGAAGCTGGTCTCTCAAACCTCATGAAGAGACAACGGTTATTGCTGCTCTGGCGGTACTGCCTGATGACCAGAGAACGTTGGCGACGAAGCAGCTTGGTCAGCGTTTTTTTGTCGAAAGACAGTCCGATGGCCGCATTCCCTGTTTCCGCTATTACGCAGAAAATAGCCTTTCCCGCTTGACCGGCAACTATTCAACTGGCGATCAGTTTATCAGCGTAAAACTACAAGCAGGAGACCGGAAAACTTCAGGCAAATTGGTGCTTCATGACGGGCTCGTGTTCGGTTTGGAGTTTTCCAAACCAAGCAGCTTTTTCAGGCAGGTGTGTGTCGATGTGATATCGGCAAGTTGTGATGATGGTTCGTTTGGTTACACTGCTGTTATCGATCGAGCCGAGCACGGTTCTGACAGAAATCAAACTTAAGGCGAGTGTGCAAAAATGGATATGAAGGCAATTTTGATCTGGGTTGCTATCGGTATTCTTGCTGGTTGGCTGGCGAGCATCGTGGTTGGAGGTGGTGGTCTGATCCGCTATCTGATTACCGGATTGATTGGAGCATTTGTCGGAGGGTTTCTGTTCAAGGTAGCCGGCATCAATCTCAATCTGGGGAACACTTTCGTCAACGAGATCGTTGTTGCTGCGATCGGTGCCGTCGTGGTCGTGTTGCTTGCACGCCTGATCTCGTAGCAAGGGAAGTAGGAGACCCGCGATGGGATGGATCATCACAATCATTATCGGTCTGATCGCGGGTGCTGTCGCACACCGGGTGCTCAATAGCCGGGGAGGATTTCTCGGAAGCCTCATTGTCGGTTTGATAGGCGCGTTGATCGGTGGCGAGCTTGCGTCGATACTAGATCTCAATTTGACGGGAGGCATTCTCGATCGCCTGATCATAGCTGTACTCGGCTCTATCCTGTTCCTGTTTCTTTGGCGAAAAATACGCAGCTGAATTGTCTGAGGTAGCCTGATGCTTCGTGACGAACGCGGCGTCGATTGAGTATCGCCGAGCTACGGATCGTTTTTACTTGGCCATGGGAAGCTGGCTGATTGGATGCTGGTGTGCTGAGGCCGTAGCGGGGCCAGCTCTGGGCTCGGTGCAGAAATCCATTTAAGTGAAGGCATGTGGAGATGCTCAAGGAATGCCGAATTGATGAGACCAACGATCAGTGATTTCCCCCTTCGTGCGATTGACAAACTTCGCTACGCGGATACCGATCGGCAGGGTCACGTCAACAATGCGGTTTTTGCCACATTCCTGGAAACGGGAAGGGTAGAAGTCATTTTTGGTCAAGAGCTGACAGATGCAGATGCATCATTCGTCATTGCACGCCTTGAATTGGATTTTCTGTCGGAAGTGAATTGGCCGGGTGAAGTGGAAATCGGGACGTCTGTCCAGGATATCGGGCGCAGCTCTTTCCGCCTTTTTCAGTTGGTTTTCCAGAATGGTGAACCTGTGGCAAAGGCGGTCACGGTAATCGTTCAGATGAATGAAACGACACGTAAATCTCATCCGCTCACAGAAGAAACCCGGCAAAAGCTGGAGAAACTGACCAGTCCTGCGCTAAACACATAGCTGGCTCAACAGCTTTCCATATTGACCTTTCAAGGGAAAAACGACACTTAAGGCTCATGGTTACGATCGTCGACACGCTAAACCGCCCGAATGAAAAATCCGATGCGCGTCCGCGTCATCCGGAGAAGGCTCATCGTCCCGACAATCCGGTCCAGCGGAAACCCAAATGGATCCGCGTCAAGGCACCAACTTCACCGATTTATCGCGAGACGCAGAATGTTGTGCGCGACAACAATCTGGTGACCGTGTGCGAGGAGGCCGGGTGTCCGAACATAGGTGAATGCTGGTCCAAAAAACACGCAAGTTTCATGATCCTTGGCGACACGTGCACGCGGGCATGCGCCTTCTGCAATGTGCGCACGGGAATGCCGGGCCCGATCGACCCCAAGGAACCTCAGGGTGTTGCAGATGCGGTCGCTGCCATGGGGCTGGAGCATGTGGTTATCACATCTGTTGATCGCGATGATCTGGAGGATGGCGGTGCTCGGCATTTTGCCGACGTTATCAACGCAATCCGCAAAACCTCACCAACAACAACGGTCGAAGTGCTGACACCGGACTTTCTCAGAAAAGACGGTGCCGCGGAAATCGTGGTTGATGCAAAACCCGACGTGTTCAATCACAATCTGGAGACTGTCCCCTCCAAGTATCTGACGGTGCGTCCGGGCGCGCGCTATTTCCACTCCATTCGTCTATTGCAAAAGGTGAAAGAGCTCGATGCCGAGATGTTCACTAAGTCAGGCATCATGGTTGGGCTCGGCGAAGAGAGAAATGAAGTTCTTCAGTTAATGGACGATCTGCGCGCTGCCGATGTGGATTTCCTGACGATCGGGCAATATCTGCAGCCGTCAAAGAAGCACCACCCAGTGATTTCGTTTGTCACGCCGGAGGAATTCAAGGGTTATGAGCGCATTGCCTATGCCAAAGGTTTCCTGAAGGTGTCCGCAACGCCATTGACGCGATCTTCCCACCATGCAGGCGAGGATTTCGCTGATCTCAGGGCTGCGCGAAAAGCAAAGCTCGGTCACTGAGCCGGACCTGAACTGGATCTGTTGAGCCGAATGCCGAGTTTTACTTCCAATCACACGGTCAATCACAAGGCGGACGACATGTTCCGCCTCGTCGCAGATGTGGAAAAATACCCGCAATTCGTGCCGCTCTGCCAGGGGCTGCATGTGCGCGGTCGCAAGGAACTTGAAAATGGCAACACGGTTCTGGTTGCCGATATGACTGTCGCCTATAAATTGTTCAAGGAGACATTTACCAGCCGTGTTGAACTTCGCCCCGAAGAACGGACAATACTGGTTGAATACCTGGATGGACCTTTCAAGCACCTGGAGAACACGTGGACCTTTGAGGACACAGGTGAGGGCAAGAGCAAGGTTGGGTTCTTTATCTCCTACGAATTCCGTAGCCGCACGCTCGGTTCGCTCATGGGCGTCATGTTCGACAAGGCGTTCCGGAAGTTTTCCAACGCGTTCGAAGCGCGGGCGGACCAGGTCTACGGTGCCTGACAATGCCTACTTGAACTGGCTGAACGCATCCCTGATTGTCCGCAAACGGGTCGATTTCATGTCGAGTGGTTCGTTTCTGCGCCTGATCTGTTCGATCTCCCGCTTTTTCAAACCTAGATCTTCAAGAGTCGCAAATGCAGAATAGTCGGAGCAGACCACACGGCGCTCTGCGCCGATGTTTTCTTCAACAATGAGGCTTCGGCCTGCCGCAACTTCTTCTTCCGTCCAGACAACTGTCCCGGACGACACCCAGAAGGTACGGTCGCAATAGCGGGCTTCGTGATAGCCTTTTTTGGGTAGTGTGAGGATTTCGTGGGATCCGTTGAACCCGCCGTTCGAATGGTCGGAACGGATATAGAAATCACCCTGCGCATACGCAGCTCCCGCCATGTAGACAGCGGATATCGTTGATAACGTCAGGAACGCAAGGGCGCGTTTCATACGGTTAATCCTTTTTGCTCGGCCCCCTTATTGCCTGCAACGTCTAAGTCTACCTGTATTGTTGTTACCCGAGCCTTACCATTGGCAGCTCGTTTTTCGCACTAGTTGCCTCGCAGCGTATTCGCAGCATCCTCGACCGTGGTTGGGCGGAAAGATTCTCTAATTGCCGCGAACCTGTTTACCGATTTCACAGTTGACCCGTCGTTTTGAACAATCACGCGGGGATCGTCGTAAATCCCCAGGTCTTCCAGGGTGACTTGCTCTTCAGGATGCGCGCAGATCGGCCGCCAGCCTTTGCCCCAGTTGTACTCAACGCGGACAATGTAGTTTTGTTCCACTTCTAGTTCGGTCCAGGCCACCGTCGCGTAGCGAACCCAGTACTTGCGTCCGCAATACTCGACTTGAACCAGTCCGTCCGACATCCTGCTGTAGATGCGGTGAGAACCACGAAACGCACTATAGTCGTCGCGTGACACGATATAGGTGTCTCCGACAGATTGAAGTTCGCCATCCGCTTTTGCAATTGCTCCGCTTGCAACCAGTATTCCAGCTGCAAGAAGCATATGTGCGACAGTCATTTACTCTTTCCCGTTTCGCAATTTTGATTGCGTCTTGGTTCTTGCCGAGCGTGACCATAAGGGAAGTGGTTGTAAAACCAGTTGCTACCGACAATTGAAGTTGATTAAAAATTTAGAGGTCAGATGATCTTTGGTGAATGACTGTGTTTTCTAGACTAGGGATACAGGAATTCGGTCTGTTACCCCGGGTTAGAACTTGCTCATATGCTTGAAGGCCGCCTCGGTTTGTAGCCTGTGGATATAGTTGACAGACGGCTTTGAGGATTGTTGCCAGGAACAAGCCGGGCAAGATCATTTTCGACACATACTGCGATCCCAAGAGGTATGAGTGTCACCTGATGCGCTGGTTCATCGCAAATATTGCGCCTGCCAAAACTGAAATTGTATTCAAGACGAACAGTGTTGCCGCAACCGGTTTCAACCTCTGCTCTGGCAACTGAGTGGCTCCGCACGATCTAGGTCCGATCATAATAGGAGCCTTCTCAAGGACGTCAGCCTTTTGAGAAACAAAACGTGACAACAGCCGAACAACCCAAAAGTGTCACGTGAAAACAGGAAGGGCCGGCATGCGGCGTAGTACTCTCCGCAAGAGTTGCTCTTGCGAGAATGACCTACGAGGTGATTAACACTGAAGTTCGTTTCACGGTGACCGGAATTATCGCTCAAGAGGGTTCAACGACTTGGACCACAACCAGTGTACGTTCAGCCAGCCTGGATTTGGACCTGCCTTGACACCTATTTACTCAGGCGACCGCATTTAGAATAGACGTTAAGGCGGTCTGCACGGTTTCAAGTCTGATCGACTGGCGGCCACGGTCCGCGAACCAGCAATGCATATGCTGCGTTGTTCCTCCCCGCACCGCGACGGCAACATGAACTGTCCCAACAGGCTTGTCTTCACTGCCGCCGTCGGGGCCGGCAATACCTGTTACGGAGACGGTTACATCCGCGTTGGAGTTTTTCAATGCGCCTTCCGCCATTGCCATCGCAACCTCCTTGCTGACGGCACCGACCTTTTGAATGAGATCCCGCGAAACGCCAAGCATTTCGGCCTTGGCTTCATTGGAGTAAGTGACAAACGAACGATCAACGACGGCCGAGGACCCGGCAATTTCAGTCAAAACACCGCTGATCAGGCCGCCGGTACACGATTCCGCTGTCGCGAGCATCAAGCCCTTGGCTTTCATGGCATCCAACACGTCGGTCGCCAGTGGAATGAGATCGTCCAGATTGTGTGGTGCAGAGCTGCTCATTTGGGTTTTCATCGGGGCTGAACTTTTTACTCGTCGTCATTGAAGGGGAGGCGCACAGTAACACTAGCAAGCGCTGCAATACCTTCTTTTCGGCCAGTAAACCCCAGTTTCTCTGACGTCGTCGCCTTCACAGAGACGCGTGCAAGCGGGAGTTCGCAGATACGTGCAACAGATGCACGAACTTTGTCACGGTGGGGTCCGACTTTGGGTTCCTCACAAACTATCGTCAGGTCGATATGTGCTATGCGGCCCCCAAGGACGGCAAGTCTCCTGACGGCGTATTGCTGGAACTGATCCGAAGACGCTCCTTTCCACTCAGGGTCAGATGGCGGGAAATGCTGACCGATGTCTCCGTCTCCAATAGCGCCAAGTGTTGCGTCGGTAATGGCATGAAGCGCAACATCGGCATCCGAGTGTCCTTTCAGACGCTTGGAATAAGGTATCGATACGCCTCCGAGAATGACTGCTTCACCGGCTTCAAAGGCATGAACGTCATAGCCGATGCCCACCCGAACGTCTGTCAATTTGCTAAGTGGGATCAGTGCTGGGGTTTCAGCTGTCATCTTTGAATAAGTTGCCTGTTTTTCAGCGCGCTCTAGGTCGGCGCCGGTTGTGATCTTGAAATTGGCCGGATCGCCGTCAGAAAGGGAAATGGTCATGCCATTCCACTCCGCAAGGCCTGTGTCGTCCGTGAAGGCTGTTTCTCCCGCAACTTGCGCCCGTTTGTGAGCTGCGAGGATCTTGTTGAACGGAAATCCCTGGGGGGTCTGGGCCGCCCACAGGCCAGTTCTGTCAACGGTTTCCAGACTGCCGTCAGATTGACCTGCCTTCTTGAGCGTGTCGGCAACTGGAACTGCGGCCAGTGCTCCCTCAACACCCTGGTCAAGCTTTTGAAGCAACCGGTCAACGATACCCGTGTCGACAAAGGGACGTGCGGCATCGTGAATGAGGACGTAGTCGCACGACAACTCCTCAAGCGCCTTCAGTCCCTCAAAAACCGATTTTTGCCTTGTCGCGCCACCTAAAACAGCCCTGCAAAGCTTTTGTTTGATCGGCTTTTCGATCGCGGATATCGCCTCTGAATAGAGATCCGCATCGTCTGGGTGAATGACGGTCACGATATGTGTGATCCGCGGATGATTTCCCAAAGCGTTCAGTGTATGGCTCAGAACAGGACTGTTCGCGAGGAGCTTATACTGCTTCGGCCGGGCGTCGGTTGCGTCTGCCAGGCGCGTTCCACGCCCAGCGGCAACGATCAGGGCTGCCGCGGATTTTGCCATGATCGCTTTCTCCAGGCTTTCCAAAAAATTCAAACTGACAGGCCGTCTTTAACTAAGAACCTGTTCAGACCGCAAATTATGTCTTGTTGCATTGCATTAATTGTCTACAATATAGGCAAATAAGAAAGTGCACAGGCATTAAGCAAAAATGAGAATCGCGTGTTACCTGTGGTGAAGACACTTAAGATTGGCAAGCACGAAGTGCCCAACAGGGCTGTGCTTGCACCGATGTCCGGCGTAACCGATCTGCCTTTTCGGCGGATCGCAGCGCGTTTTGGTGCAGGTATGGTTGTCAGTGAAATGGTCGCAAGCGAGTCCTTTGTAAAGGGTGACGCGGAAACGCAGATGCGTGCCGAGGCCCATGACCAGGGCTTGCACGTCGTCCAGCTTGCAGGGCGAGAAGTCCGCTGGATGGGGGAGGCGGCCAAGGTCATTGCCGATCTTGGTGCTGATATAATCGATATAAACATGGGGTGCCCAGCGAAGAAGGTCACCTCAGGCTATTCCGGCTCTGCTCTCATGCGCGATCTTGATCACGCATTGATGCTGATCGACGCAACCGTCGCAGCTGTTGATGTGCCGGTGACCTTGAAAATGCGTCTCGGGTGGGACGAGCAGTCTATCAATGCACCTGAGCTTGCCCGACGTGCCGAAGCTGCCGGTGTGAAACTCATCACGGTTCATGGTCGAACCCGGAACCAATTCTATAAGGGTGCAGCCAACTGGTCGGCTATTTCGCGGGTGAGAGCAGCCACTTCTCTTCCATTGGTCGCAAACGGTGACTGTAAAAGCAGTGCCGATGCACTGAACATGCTTGAAGCCTCTGGGGCCGACGCGGTCATGATCGGACGGGGAGCTTATGGCCGACCGTGGCTTCCGGGTTTCGTCGGACACTATCTTGCGACCGGTGAGCGGCTGCCTGAGCCAATGGGGAACGACCTCGCGGATCTGGTGATCGAGCACTATGAGAGCATTCTGAGCCACTATGGCGAAGGCAAGGGTGTTCGTATCGCCAGAAAACATGTTGGCTGGTATCTGGAACAATCCGTAGCGCTCGGGGCAATGCCAATGCCTGCTGCGCTCAAATCAATTCTTATGGCATCCCAAAATCCCAAAGAAGTGACCCGCATTGCTTATGACTGGATCTCTTCAGCAAATGAACGGACAGCTGCGTGAGCGATCTCAAGTCTGAAACGGGACGAACGGCCGCTTTGGCCAGCGATGGACCGATTATACTGGATGCATTGCCGCATCCTGTTTTGCTCGTGGCTCCGGACGGAGTGATCGAGTCTGCAAATATGGCCGCAGAAATTTTTATGCGATCTAGCGTGTCTGTACTGCGCCGACATCCAATCAGCGAATTTGTGCCTTTCGGCAGCCCACTTCTGACACTTATCGATCAAGTGCGAGAGCGTGCGGCACCGGTCAATGAGTACAAGGTCGACATTGGCTCGCCTCGAATTGGTGCTCCCAGGGTTGTGGACATAAATGCGGCTCCCGTCTCCGATCGGCCAGGTGCCGTGGTGTTGATGTTTCAGGAACGCACGATGGCTGAAAAGATCGACCGCCAGCTGACGTCGCGCGGCGCGGCACGCACGGTCACAGGTCTTGCAGCCATGCTGGCTCATGAGATCAAGAACCCTCTCTCCGGCATACGCGGTGCAGCCCAGCTGATGGAACAATCTGTACCTAGCGAAGACCGGGCCCTTGCCAGGCTGATTATGGATGAGACTGACCGGATCGTGAAACTGGTCGACAGGATGGAAGTCTTTTCCGATGAGCGCCCAATCGAGCGCGAGCCTGTCAACATCCACGTGGTGCTGGACCATGTGAAACGTCTTTCCGACAGCGGTTTTGCAAGAGACAAGCGTATTGTTGAGATTTACGACCCGTCTTTGCCACCCGTTTATGCAAATAAGGACCAGCTCATTCAGGTGTTCTTGAACCTCATCAAGAACGCCAGTGAAGCTATCGGCGATGACCCCGATGGAGAAATTCGCGTTTCCACGGCCTTCAGGCCCGGTGTCAGACTGTCTGTGCCAGGAACGGATGAAAAGGTGAGCCTACCGCTCGAATTCTGTGTTCAGGACAATGGTCCCGGTGTTCCAGACGACCTGTTACCGCACCTATTCGAACCATTCATAACGACGAAAACCAACGGATCCGGACTTGGACTTGCGCTGGTTGCAAAGATCATCGGCGACCACGGCGGTGTGATTGAATGCGACAGTCAGCGACACAAAACAGTCTTCCGTATCCTCATGCCCGCTTTTTCCGGCGAAGGAGCCTCCCACTCCCAAAAGCCGAACGAAGGGAATAGCTGACCATGCCGACCGGCACGATCCTAGTTGCAGACGACGACGCGGCCATTCGCACAGTTCTCAATCAGGCCCTTTCCAGGGCCGGGTACACTGTCCGGCTGACCTCTAACGCTTCGACCTTGTGGCGTTGGGTATCTTCAGGCGACGGAGATCTGGTTATCACTGATGTTGTGATGCCGGACGAGAATATTTTTGACGTGCTGCCACGCATGAAAAAAATGCGTCCCGAGTTGCCAGTTCTTGTCATGAGTGCCCAGAACACATTCATGACGGCGATCAAGGCGTCCGAGAAAGGCGCTTATGAATATCTTCCCAAGCCGTTTGACCTCAAAGAGCTGACCAGCATTGTTCAACGTGCATTGGAAGAGCCGAAAAAGCGGCCTTCCCTGGATCTGGATGATGCCGGTGAGGGAATGCCTCTTGTCGGCCGATCCCCGGCGATGCAGGAGATCTACCGGGTCCTGGCGCGTCTTATGCAAACCGACCTGACAGTCATGATCAACGGCGAGTCGGGAACGGGCAAGGAACTCGTTGCCCGAGCCCTTCATGACTACGGCAAAAGGCGGAATGGACCTTTTGTTGCAATCAACATGGCTGCCATCCCGAGAGACTTGATCGAAGCCGAACTCTTCGGCCACGAAAAGGGAGCGTTTACAGGCGCTCAAAATCGCAGTTCTGGCCGGTTCGAGCAGGCCGACGGCGGTACGCTCTTTCTAGATGAAATTGGCGACATGCCCATGGAAGCACAGACCCGTCTGTTGAGGGTTTTGCAACAAGGCGAATACACGACGGTTGGTGGGCGAACTCCGATCAAGACGGATGTCCGCATTATTGCCGCCACCAACAAGGATCTCAGGCACCTGATCAATCAAGGGCTTTTCCGCGAGGACCTCTATTTCCGTCTCAACGTGGTGCCTATAAGATTGCCACCGCTTCGCGAACGGATCGAAGACATTCCGGATCTCGTTAGACACTTCTTCTCACTGGTTGAGAAGGAGGGTTTGCCGGCCAAACAGATCGACCAGGAAGCGCTCAATCTTCTGCGACGGTATCGCTGGCCGGGGAACGTTCGCGAGCTTGAAAATCTCGTTCGCCGACTGGCAGCACTTTATCCTCAGGATGTCATAAGTGAAAACTTGCTGGAGCAGGAGCTCAGCCATCCTTCTGTTGCATCGGTTGAAGAGGAAACAACTGAGAACATCAATCTCGGCGGCTCTGTTGAACGTTATCTGGCAGGCTACTTCGATACTTTCGGAGACGCGTTGCCGCCTCCAGGGCTTTATCATCGCATTCTGCGTGAAGTCGAATATCCACTGATCAGTGCTGCATTGGCAGCAACGCGCGGCAACCAGATCAAGGCGGCAGAACTCCTCGGCGTCAATCGAAACACTTTGAGGAAGAAGATCCGGGATCTGGACATTCAGGTTATGCGTTCGGTTCGTTGATTGCCGGCGAGCGTTTGTCGCTGTCTTGCCAGATTATCCTTTGATGACGGAACAATGAGACCCCGCGCCCCTGAGTGCGGCGCGGGAGCATATTTGTACACTCAGATCTGTCGCCGGCCCGAATAAGGGGTCCGATGTGCACTGCGATTGAACGTTTGACAAAGACTTGATCTTGAATAAAGTTATATAAAACAAGTATCTAAGCCTGTTCATGCAGTCTTCCACCGCATTTTTTCAGTGATGCTTCCACCCTGTCGCAATTTCGCAACATTGTGTGATAAGTTTGCCGCATAAAACAATACTGGATGCGGCCGGAATATTGTGGCCGCCGTGCTGAGGCTTAATGATACTGGAAGCGGAACAGCGATCGGCAGCGCAGTCGAGTGCGGCAGGGAAACTCTGGCGCCGCGCAGGCCTCGCGATCATGGTTGTCGCCCTGATTTCGATTGGCGTGACATTTGCCATTCTGATGGGCCTGACGGCCATCGACCCGACTCGGGAAGTCATTGTCACCGCAATGACGATCAATGGCGCGCTCGCCGCAGTATTGCTCGGTGTCATTTCCGTTGAAATTCTGAAGCTCTGGCAGGCGCGAAGGCGCGGCCGTGCCGCGGCTCGTCTTCACGTTCGCGTCGTTGCCCTTTTCAGTGTCGTTGCAGCCGTACCAGCGATCCTCATGGCTATTCTTGCAGCTATTACGCTGGACCGGGGCCTTGATCGCTGGTTTGAAGAGCGAACGCGCCAGATCATCGATAATGCTCTCACGGTCGCGCAGGCCTATCTGCAGGAACATGCGCGCGTGTTGCGTGGCGATCTGATCGCCATGACAAATGATATCGATCGCGCTAAGGCCGTTTACGACTTCGAACCCACACGATTCGACCAGTTTTTCGCTACCCAGGTCTCTTTGCGCGGGATTCTGGCCGCGTTTATCCTGGATAGCGAAGGCAAGGTGGTGACGCGTGTCGTGCTGGATCCAAACGCCGATGTTCCGCTGCCACCGGCTGACAGTTTTTTCAAGGCAAAGTCCGGCGATCCGATCCTGATTGCACCCGGCAG
Source organism: uncultured Roseibium sp. (assembly GCF_947499295.1). Lineage (GTDB taxonomy): Bacteria > Pseudomonadota > Alphaproteobacteria > Rhizobiales > Stappiaceae > Roseibium. The sequence goes on along the minus strand of NZ_CANMNP010000010.1, from coordinate 177,650 downwards.
TTCCAACATCGTCGGCGGCATCATGAAGTTGTCCGCATACGATAATTTCTATCTTTACGCTGTCCGTGCCATCGATCCCCGCGTTGTTGAGTACTTGCGCCTGGCGGAGACCGGGGCCTCCCAATACCAGCAGATGGAAAGCAGCAGGTTCGGAGTACAGGTCGCCTTTGCTCTTGTTTATCTTGGCGTGGCGCTGGTTCTTCTCTTGTCGGCTATCTGGATAGGTTTTGGTTTCGCCAATCGGCTTGTGTCGCCAATCAGAACGTTGATTTCGGCTGCTGACGAAGTTGCCAAAGGCAACCTCGCAGTGAAGGTTCGAACGGAAAAGTCAGGGGGAGACCTCGCAAATCTCGGGACCACCTTTAACAAGATGACCGGGCAATTGCTCGGCCAGCGCGATGCCTTGCTTGCGGCCAATGAACAGATCGACCGGCGACGGCGGTTTAATGAGGCCGTTTTGTCCGGGGTCTCAACGGGTGTGATCGGGATAGACGATGAAGCGTCCATCATGTTGATCAACCGGTCCGCGTTGGAGCTTCTGCAGCTTGATGAGATTCAGATCCTGAACAAGCCCTTGATGGAGGTTGTTCCAGAGCTGGACGAGTGTATCGGCGAGCTCCTGGAAAATGATGGTGACCGGCTGCCTGAGCGACAGATTGAGATTGCGCGCGGCGGCCGTCTCAGGACAATCAACGTTCGCATCACGACCGAACAGTCGACCCGCCGCGAACACGGATTTGTGGTGACCCTGGACGACATCACGGATCTAGTGTCGGCCCAGCGCAATTCGGCCTGGGCGGACGTTGCACGCAGAATTGCTCATGAAATCAAGAATCCTCTGACGCCGATTCAGCTGTCGGCAGAACGAATCCGGAGACGATATGGCAAACGGATTGAGGAAGATCGTCAGGTTTTCGACCAATGCATCGATACGATTGTTCGGCAGGTGGGCGATATTGGTCAGATGGTTGACGAGTTCTCGTCCTTTGCCCGTATGCGCAAGCCCAACAAGTCATCGGGAGATCTTCGGGAAGCCGTGAGAGATGCCGCCTTCATGCAGTCTGTTGCCAATCCGGATATCAGCGTAACAGCAGATGTTCCTGACACTCCGGTCAAGGCTGTGTTTGACGCGAGGCTTATCGGGCAGGCGTTGACCAATGTCGTCAAGAACGCGACCGAAGCCGTATCAGCCCGCGAAGGGGAAGACGTGCCGAAGGGCACAGTCGAGGTTCGTCTGTCAGGAGAAGGGCCGGACCAATCGGGTCGCATTGTCATCGATGTGATCGACAACGGAGTTGGCTTGCCTGAGCAAAATCGCAGCCGCTTGCTGGAGCCTTATATGACAACGCGTGAGAAGGGGACCGGTTTGGGTCTCGCAATCGTGCGCAAGATTTTGGAAGACCACGGGGGCGGTATTGAATTGCTCGACGCGCCCAAAGACGATCCTTCAGACACGGGAACTCTTGTTCGACTGACTTTGGCCGCCAAAGCCGAGATTGAGCTGGAACCCGAGCAACAACAAGAAGCAGCGACTGCTCATGGCACATGATATTTTAGTTATAGACGATGAAACCGACATTCGTGAAATGATTGCCGGTATTCTGGACGATGATGGTTACGGTACCAGGACAGCGCACGATTCAGACAGCGCTCTCGCTGCGGTGAAAGAGCGTAAACCGTCGCTTGTCATTCTCGACATCTGGCTGCAGGGAAGCCGGCTTGACGGTTTGGCGCTTCTGGATCTGTTCAAGGATTCCAACCCGGACATGCCGGTTGTCATCATATCCGGTCATGGCAACATCGAAACGGCTGTCTCGGCAATCAAGCGCGGCGCATATGACTACATTGAGAAACCATTCAAGGCAGATCGCCTTATTCACATCGTAGAACGCGCACTGGAAGCCTCAAGTCTTAAACGTGAGATCCGGGATCTCAAGCAACGTAGCGGCGAAACCAGTGATATCATCGGAAACTCTTCTGCAGCACATGGTCTCAGACAGACCATTCAGAAGATTGCCGGTACCAATAGCCGTATCCTGATCGTCGGTCCTTCGGGGGCCGGCAAGGAACGTGCGGCCCGAATGATTCATGATTTGTCGCCCCGGATCAAAAGCCCGTTCGTGGTGCTCAATGCGGCCACCATCACGCCTGCGCGAATGGAAGAAGAGCTGTTCGGTATCGAGGACGAGAACGGAAATCTGCGCAAGATCGGTGCGCTTGAGGAAGCCCATGGCGGCACATTGTATCTCGATGAAGTTGCCGATATGCCTGCTGAAACCCAAGGCAAGATCCTGAGGGTGCTTGTCGAACAGAGCTTTTCACGTGTCGGCGGAACGCAGAAAGTACAAGTTGATATCCGTATCCTGTCTTCAACGTCGAAGAACCTTGAAGAGCATATTGCTTCCGGACTCTTCAGACAGGATCTTTATCACCGGTTGAGTGTTGTCCCTCTCAGGGTGCCAGGGCTCGCTGAACGGCGTGAAGACATCCCGGTTCTCGTACACCATTTCATGGAGCAGATTTCCGGTGCCTCGGGTATACCGCTTCGCCCGATTGGCGACGATGCGATGGCGGTCCTGCAAACTCATGACTGGCCAGGCAATGTTCGCCAGCTGCGCAACAATGTTGAGCGACTGATGATCCTTAGCCGTGGTGATCCGGACAGCACCATCACAGCGGATTTGTTGCCTGCCGAAATCGGTGAAACCTTGCCGAGCCTGCCGAGCTCAGGAACGGGTGAGCATCTCATGTCCGTTCCGTTGCGCGAAGCGCGAGAGATTTTCGAGCGTGAATATCTCCAGGCTCAAATCAAGAGATTTGACGGGAACATCTCGCGGACTGCAGAATTTGTCGGTATGGAACGGTCTGCGCTTCACCGGAAACTGAAGACCCTGGGTATGACCTGACGCCCGGTGAACATCGGAACTAGTCAGCAGAGTAGGGAAGGGTTCTTTCCATGAAAATCGTGATTTGCGGCGCAGGTCAGGTCGGGTACGGCATCGCCGAACGATTGGCCGCCGAACAGAACGATGTGTCCGTGATCGACTCCGCGCCAGAGTTGATCAATGCCATTGGCGATCAACTCGATGTCCGCGGCTTTGTCGGCCATGGTGCGCATCCGGATGTTCTCGCGCAGGCCGGCGCTGAGGAAGCCGACATGATTGTCGCCGTCACGCTCTATGACGAAGTCAACATGGTGGCCTGTCAGGTTGCGCATTCGCTGTTCAACGTGCCGACAAAGGTGGCCCGAATCCGCGCGCAGTCCTATCTTCAGGGCCGTTGGCGCAACCTTTTTTCGCGCGACAACATGCCGATCGACGTGATCATTTCGCCGGAAATCGAAGTCGGCGAGATGGTGCTGCGTCGCCTGGCATTGCCCGGTGCTGTTGAAACGGTACGGTTCGCCGATGATCAAATAGTCGTCGTCGGCATCATGTGCGAAGATGATTGCCCGGTCATCGACACGCCGCTGCGTCAGCTAACCGAGCTATTTCCAGATCTCGGGGCCGTTGTGGTCGGGCTCTATCGAAACAATCGCCTTTTTGTGCCAAAGAGCAGCGACTCTATTCTGACCGGTGATCTTGCCTATGTGGTTGCCCGCAGGGATCAGGTCAGGCGCACACTCAGCATTTTCGGACATGAGGAGCCGGAAGCGGCCAAGGTAATTATTGCCGGAGGCGGGAACATTGGTCTTTATGTCGCCAAGGCACTGGAACAGCGTCAGTCCGGAACAAAAATCAAACTGATTGAAGCCTCGCGAGAACGTGCGATTACCGTGGCGGATGACCTTAAGAGATCGGTCATTCTTCATGGTAGTGCACTCGATCAAAAGATCCTCAATGAAGCGGACGCAGGCGACGCCGACACCATGGTCGCTCTGACCAATGAGGACGAGGTCAATATCCTGTCGTCGGTGATGGCCAAAAAGCTCGGTTGCAAGCGGTCATTGTCCTTGTTGAACAATCCGAGTTATCCCGCCTTTGCCAATGCGCTCGGCATCGACGCTTTCATCAATCCGAGAGCGGTGACGATCTCGCGCATTCTACAGCATGTCCGGCGCGGCCGTATCAGAGGGGTTCACTCTCTGCAAAACGGTGCTGCCGAGATTGTCGAGGCTGAGGCACTGGATACTTCACCTCTTGTCGGCAAACCTCTGAGGGTGATTGATCTGCCATCAGGTATCCGCGTCGGTGCAGTTTTTCGCGAGGGTAAGGTCCTGACACCAAATGGCGATCTGCAGATCCAGGCGCAGGACCGCATCGTGATCTTCGCCGTCGCCAACAGAGTGCGCCAGGTGGAACAAATGTTCCGAGTCAGTCTCGACTTCTTCTGATCGACTGCCGATTTTCTAGTCTTGCAATTGCCTGACCGAAAGGTCAAAAATGACCTCAATACCGATTGGTTTGAATAGATCCGGTCCCCGAACGGAGGAAGCATGAGCCGAATTGCCTATGTCAACGGTCAATATGTCCGTCATGCGGACGCTGCGGTCCATGTGGAGGATCGTGGGTACCAGTTCGCTGATGGCGTATATGAGGTCTGCGAAGTCTGGCAAAGCAAGATAGTCGATGTTCCTCGTCATCTTGACCGGCTCGACCGCTCCTTGAACGAGCTGCGCATTGATTGGCCAATGGCGCGCAACGCTGTCCAATTTGTGCTTCATCAGGTTGTGAGGCGCAACAAAGTACGCAATGGCCTCGTCTATATTCAGGTCACACGCGGCGTTGCCAAACGGGATCACTTTTTCCCACCCGAAGACGTCGCACCATCCATTGTCGTGACGGCCCGCTCCAGTGATCCTGCTGCTGCACAAGCCTCGGCCGATGAGGGTATCGGCGTCGTCAGCTATCCTGAAAACCGTTGGCCAAGAGTGGACATCAAGACGGTTGCGTTGCTTCCCAATGTTCTGGCCAAACAGAACGCCAAGGAACACGGCGGTAAAGAAGCCTGGTATATCGACAAGGACGGCAACGTGACCGAGGGTGGGTCGACGAATGCCTGGATTGTCACCAAGCAGGGCGTTCTGGTTACCCGGCCGGCGGAAAGCGGCATATTGCGTGGTATAACCCGAGCTGTCGTACTGGAACTTGTTCAAAAAGACGGGATGACCTTTGAAGAAAGGCCATTTAGTCTGGAAGAGGCATTCGAGGCCAAGGAGGCTTTTGTCACCGCGGCAACCACTGTGGTGATGCCTGTGACACGTCTTGATGGCCGGGTTATCGGAAATGGCCATCCGGGATCTGTTGCAACCCGATTGCGCGAATTGTTCCATACTGCTACTGATTTGCAGGCGGTATGATTCGATTGGCCTTGTTGGGCGGCGAATTCGAAACAATATAGAGCTGGGGCAGACAGCTCTTCTGGTGGGCAATGCAAAAAGCGAGCGGTTGTCAAACCTTAGCGTTTGAACTTGAACGTCTTTTGACGGTAAGCTGCTGTGGAACGCCGGATGCTCGGCCGCATCCGGGACAAATAGGATAAAAAGACTGATGGCTGAGCGCGCACAAAATCTCCAAGACACTTTCCTCAATCACGTTCGCAAGCAAAAAACTCCTCTGACAATTTTCCTGATCAACGGTGTAAAATTGCAGGGTGTCGTAACCTGGTTCGACAATTTCTGTGTCCTGCTTCGTCGCGACGGGCATTCTCAGCTTGTCTACAAGCACGCGATTTCCACAATTATGCCAAACGGGCCTGTTCAGTTGTTCGATCAGGCAGAGGAAAACGCTGAAAAGGCAAGCTGATTGAAACCGAAGTCTCGGGCAGACGATTTTTCAAAATCAAACGGTACTGAAGAGCCGGGCCAGAAATCACTTCGCGTGAAAGACACTGGGGTAGATCGTCTGCCTCAGCCTTTTCGTGCGATCATCCTAGAGCCAGTCCTCCAATTGCGGGCGGAGGGTTCCGGCGAACTGCGTGGCAATAGAAGCCCTGAGGCACGGCTTGGAGAAGCTGTTGGCCTAAGCGCTGCCATTAACCTCGACATCGTTCACTCAGGCGTTGTTCGGGTCAACAATCCCAAGCCAGCGACGCTCTTTGGTGAAGGCAAGGTAGCCGAACTTGCGGGTATTGTTGCCAGCGAAGATCTCGACCTTGTCGTCATCGACCATCCATTGACGCCTGTTCAGCAACGTAATCTTGAACGACGCCTTAAGACAAAGGTGATTGATCGTACCGGACTCATTCTGGAAATCTTTGGCGACCGGGCACGGACCAAGGAAGGCAAGTTGCAGGTCGATCTTGCACATCTTACATGGCAAAAGAGCCGATTGGTCAGGTCCTGGACCCACCTAGAGCGGCAGCGGGGCGGTGCCGGCTTTATGGGGGGGCCGGGTGAAACGCAGATCGAGGCAGACCGTCGCCAGATACAAGAGCGCATCATTGCGCTGCAGAAGCAGCTGGAAAGCGTCCGTCGAACACGTGATCTCCACCGTAAGAAACGCAAGAAGATACCGCAGCCTGTTGTGGCGCTTGTCGGCTACACCAACGCCGGAAAGTCTACACTTTTCAATCGGTTGACCGAGGCAGATGTCTTTGCCAAAGATCTCTTGTTTGCAACTCTTGACCCGACGTTGCGCAAGATAAAGCTGCCACATGGCAGGGAAGTTATCCTGTCGGATACGGTTGGCTTCATTTCCGATTTGCCGACCCATCTTGTTGCTGCTTTCCGGGCAACACTGGAAGAGGTGCTGGAGGCCGACCTTATTCTGCACGTCCGTGATATTTCGCACCCGGATACGGATGCGCAGGCGGAGGATGTCAAAAAGACCTTGAACGATCTCGGCGTTGACGCCCAAAACGGCGCTCCGGTCGTTGAAGTATGGAACAAGATCGACTGCCTTGATCCGGCGCTTCGGGAAAAATTACTCGAGGATGTCGGCCATGATGGGCCTGTTTCTCTGTCGGCTTTGACGGGTGAGGGTATCGATGGCTTGTCTGATCGCATCGACGCGTTCATGGCAAAGCACGACGATATCTTCTCCATTCAGATACCGGTTGCGGAAGGCGCTCTTCTGGCAAAGCTTTACCAGATGTCTGAAGTGCTGGAACGCTCAGATGCGGAAGACTTCGTGACGGCTGAGGTGCGTGTTTCCGACAAACAACGTGGGCCCTTCCGGGACTTGTTTTCGGAATATCTTGTCGATCTCGCTGGCCAGTTGGACACGGGCTCCGAAGACTGACGTTTCCAAAATGGCACCTGTGTGGAAGATCGCTTGATTGTGCGCATCGAGTCTAAGCTAATTTTCGAATTTCCTGGCGAAGAAGTAGCTAATTGTGGCCGTTACGAAGCTCACAAAGGCAATGAAGAAGATTGCCCAAACGGTTTCCTGCAGGTGGACAACGGCTGCCAAAAGCGCTGAAAGGCAAATCATCGTAAGTCTGCTAAACGATCTTGCCACCGCAATTCCTTTGACGCGCTGACCCTTTGGCGCAATTTCCATAAAATAGACTTGCAAGACCGCTACTATTCCGCGGACTGCCAAAGTGACCACGAAGATTGCGATGGCATGTATTCTCAAATCGTGTTGCAGGTTCAACATATGAAGTGTTGCCAGAATGGAACCGCAAAAGCCGACCAGAAGTGAACAGGTTATCATTACCATCCGGTGTGAAACGTTATTCAAGGTACCCCAAAGCGGACCTGCCACGATGTAGCCTAAGGCATAGGAGGTGACCATTGCCGTCAGCCCCTTGCTCGTCGTGTGGTGGGTCTCTGCAGCAATAAGGGCGAAGAACGGAACGGCGAGTATCACAGCTGAAAACACTGTCGTGATGACCACATACTGGCGAAACCATGATTGATTCATCATGGCCAGCACGTTGAGATAGTAGTTTCTGGCCAATCTAAGCGGAGACCGCGTTGCCGATGGCCGTGCTGCGTTGGTTGGAGCACTGTCTTCCACGGCCAATATTGTAAGTGCTGATAGAGCGAAACAGGCGATGCCGATCGTAACCACAATGGAGTGCCGACTAAGTGGGGGCAATTCCAGTGTGAGCTCATGCGCGATCCAGGCCAAGGCAACGCCAAATCCGCCACCAATCGCCATCTGCGTGTATTGAAGCAACAAACGCGATTTTGATTGCAAGTTGTCTGCCAGAAAGTCAGTCATCAGCAAATGCTGAAATTCGTCGGCGACTCCCATTGTGAAAATGCAGACAACAAAGACGATACTTGTCTGGGTCTGAGTTCCGAAAAGCACAGAGACAATCGTAGCGCCAAAGCAGAGCGCTAAGATCATGTCACACAGAGACAACGCCAACTTTCGATTTCTGATCTTGGCAATTCTCTCAAAAAGAAAGATGTCGGTCAGCGAGCTGGCAAGTTGTCGAACAGACACGAGGGCACCAACCAAAAAGACTGGCATTCCGACTGATACCGCCAGAAACGTGATGACAATCGACGGGCTCGCCATTGTCCAGGCTGTTTGTGCCAGACTTGTTTGCCCGGCCAGCAAAGACAAAGTTCGTCTTTCCGCTGAAGATGCAATGACGGCCAATTGTCACAAGCTCCGGATCGAAAATCACGTCTTACAATTGAAGGATATCTTGTCGTCGGCACGGAAAAAAGCAATTCGAATTTCAAGAACCAGGTTAGCCAAGCTGAATAGGAGACCATCCTGGGGTTCTAAAGTTCATGACTGTCTCTGCTTTGCTTCTTGCCAAGCCGCTTCCATTTCTTCGAGTGTCATGTCCTGAAGCGTGGTGCCAGTTCGGCTTGCCACGTCTTCAATTGCGGCAAACCGGGTACGGAATTTTCTGTTTGTCCGGCGCAAGGCTTCTTCGGGATCAATGTCGAGGTGACGAGCGAGGTTGGCGAGTGCAAACAGGGTGTCACCAAGTTCGTCGCTCATGCGGTCCTTATCAGGGTCACCTTTGGCAAGTTCTGCATCCAGCTCGTGCGTTTCTTCCCGGATTTTGTCCAGCACGAGCCTGGCATCATTCCAGTCGAAACCGACTTTGGAGGCCCGGCGCTGCAGTTTGTCGGCTTCCTGTAGGGCTGGAAAAGCGGTTGGAACATCGTCAAGATAGCCTTTGCTCGGCTCAGCAAGTCCGCGAGCTTCGCGTTCGGCCTGCTTTTCAGCCCGCTCTTCTGCTTTGATCCGCTCCCAGATACCTTTGACGTGTTCCGCCTTTTCACCGTTTTCATCGCCGAAAACATGAGGATGGCGACGGATCAGTTTTTTGGTGATGCCTTCAACGACGTCGCCGAAATCAAAGTGCTCGTCTTCCTCGGCCATGCGCGCGTGATAGACCACCTGGAGCAACAAGTCGCCGAGCTCTTCTCGCAATTCCAGAAGATCATTTTTTGCGATTGCATCTGCAACTTCGTAAGCCTCTTCGAGCGTATAGGGAGCAATAGTCGAAAAGTTTTGCTCCAGATCCCAGGGACATCCGGTTACGGGCGTTCTCAGGGCCGCCATGATTTCGATGAGGCGGGAAATGTTGCGGCTGGGTGTCATTGGCAAACCTATAAACAATGAGAGGCACCAAAATAGGTGCCTCTGATTTGCACACTTAAAGCCGGCTCACAAGGACTTAACCCCTTATGGACGGATGCCAGAACGTTACGGCCCGCTCTATCAGAGCCACAGCGCCGTAGAACAAAGATCCTGCAAGAGCGGCAACGGCGATTTCCGCCCACACCATATCAACATTCATGCGGCCGACTTCCGTTGAGATCCGGAACCCCATGCCAACGATCGGTGTGCCGAAAAATTCGGCCACGATTGCTCCGATCAAGGCAAGGGTCGAATTGATCTTCAACGCGTTGAAGATGAACGGCATAGCCATGGGCAGGCGCAGTTTGAAGAGAGTTTGCCAGTAGTTGGAGGCATAGGTGCGCATCAAGTCACGCTGCATGGCATCCGACGCAGCAAGGCCTGCTACCGTGTTCACGAGCATTGGGAAGAACGTCATGATGATGACGACGGCTGCTTTGGATGGCCAGTCGAAGCCGAACCACATCACCATGATCGGTGCAACACCGATGATAGGAAGGGCCGATACCAGATTGCCAATGGGCAAGAGACCCCTTCTAAGAAACGGAACCCGGTCAACGAGGATTGCGATCAGGAACGCTGAACCGCAGCCGATGATGTAGCCTGCGAGAACCGCTTTCAGGAAGGTTTGCTGGAAATCAGCCCATAGCGTTGGCACTGAATTGATGAGCCGCAACCAGATTTCAGATGGAGCAGGCAACAGCACTTTCGGCACGCCTGCACCAGTTACCACGAGTTGCCAAAGAACTAGTAGCGTAATGCCGAAAATGGCTGGTATCGCCAAATTCACTATACGGGCCAAGCTCTGCGAGCGGCTTTTCCAGAGCGCCAGTCTTTCTACAAAAAGCCAGGAGGCGGCCCAGGTCGCGACAACCAGCGCCCAAAAACCCAGTTTTGCTTCCCCGACATGTTGCGACACCGTTGAAACCAATAGCCAGGCTGAAGTCGCCGCGACCAGCCCGAGTATGAGATCTCCTATCAAGTTGCGCATGAAGCCGAGTTCATACCGGACACCGGCAATCGCAAGGATCACGAGGCAAACAGCCAGGCTCGGAACGTCCATGACACCGTAGTCAGGGCCGAATATGGGGCTGAAAAGCCCGACAATCACCATGAGCACAACAAACCAGGCAAGAAGGGCTGGCATATCAATTCTGCGCTTGGCGGCCGTTTGTATGCTCATCTTGCCATCCCCATGCGCTTGAGGGTTTGTTTTTCCAGAACTCCGATCAGCGCGACAAGAGAACCGGCAAGGAAGGCCGCCATGAGCAAGGCGGACCAAATCTGAATGGTTTGGCCGTAGTAGGAACCAGCAAGAAGTCTTGCCCCAAGCCCTGCAACAGCGCCGGTCGGCAGTTCACCAACGATGGCTCCAACCAGTGAAGCAGCCATGCCGATCTTCATGGACGTGAAAAGGAACGGCACTGCATAGGGAAGGCGGAGCTTCCAGAAGGCCTGAACGCGGGAGGCAGAATAGGTGTGCACCAGATCCATGTGGATCACTTCAGGTGACCGCAACCCCTTCACCATGCCGACTGCGACAGGAAAGAAGGACAGGTAGGTTGAGATAAGAGCCTTGGGCAGCAATCCGGATATCCCGACGGCATTCAAAACGACGATGATCATCGGTGCGATGGCAAGGATCGGAATTGTTTGCGAAGATATGATCCAGGGCATCAGAGATTTGTCGAGAACCCGGGAATGAACGATGCCGATCGCAAGCAAAATGCCGAGAGTCGTTCCGATCAGAAAGCCCAACAGGGTCGAAGAAAGAGTGATGCCACTGTGAAAGATCAGGGATCGTTTGGACGTGATCTTTTTTTCGACTGTCGTGTTCCAGATTTCAACGACAACCTGGTGAGGCGCAGGCAGTACAGGCCGTTCCTGGGCAAGCGTGTCGGTGACCAGCTGACTGAGAGGAACATCAGTCTGGCTTGCGCGCTCATAGATCTCTTGCTGAAAGGGCGTGTTGAGTGCCACGGCGGCCATGTACCAGATCGCTAGAATAGCAGAGACGACAACTACAACAGGGCCAACGGTTCCGGACATCAGGCCGGCAAAGGGGTTGCTGCTGCGGGTGGTAGGAAGAGACACGTCGGTCATTGGTTCGCTCCGCAGGCGGTCATGTCTTCTTCAAGCGTGCCTATTGTCTCGTCAGCCATGGTTGCTTCAGTCTTCATAGGAATGACCGGCACGTAGGCCGTCGCGCACCCGGTGAGCGATCTTCAGGAATTCGGGCGTTTCGCGAATGTCCAGGTTTCTTTCGCGCGGCAGATCACTGTCGATAACGTCATAGATGCGGCCGGGGCGGGGGCAGAGCACGACGATTTTGCTCGAGAGAAAAACGGCTTCCGGGATTGAGTGAGTCACGAAAACGACTGTCTTGTTGGTTTTAGCCCACAACTGAAGCAATTGTTCATTCAGGTGATCGCGCACGATCTCATCCAGGGCACCGAATGGCTCGTCCATAAGGAGCAGATCAGGTTCAACGGCCAATGCGCGTGCAATGGAGGCACGCTGTTGCATTCCGCCGGAGAGTTGCCAGGGAAACTTCTTTTCAAATCCGGAAAGGTTCACCAGATCCATGTTCCGGGCGATGCGATCCTGCTGTTCGGCTTTGGGCAGTCCCATGATTTCAAGTGGCAGAGCGACATTCTTGGCGATCGTGCGCCAGGGATAGAGAGCTGCTGCCTGAAAGACATAGCCATAGGCGCGGTTCAGGCGCGCCTCTTCCGGTGAAACGCCGTTGACTGTGATCGATCCTGCCGTTGGTCGTTCAAGATCGGCGATCACGCGCAACAACGTGGTCTTGCCGCAACCGGATGGACCGATAAACGAAACGAAATCGCCTTCATCGATTTTGAGGTCGATGTCGGCAAGGGCGTGAACCGGCCCGTCATTGGTTTCGAACGTAAGCGACAGATTGTCGATGTCGATAACGCGTTTCGGGCTGGCGCTGGTCGTCTGTTCCACCGTTCCGGTGTCCTTTGCGCTGGCAAGAGCAGTCATTCATTTCCTCGCTTACGAGCCATTGGGCAATTTGCCGGAAAACCGGCTTTCCCCTAACCCGGTTCCCTCCCCAATCGGGGAGGGAAAGTCTTCAGTCAAACACCGCTGGCCGGAATTCCCGTGCGTTCCACTTTGCGCGGAGCGGTCAGTTCTTTCCACGTGGAAAGTGCTTTGTTCACAGCCTGGAATGGTTCGCGGGCAACAAATTCACCATGACCCTGCTTGTGGTTGACCGTGCCGTCTTCGACCGCAACACGTCCACGTGTGAGAGTGTAACGCGGAAGCCCTTTGACGGCCTTGCCTTCAAAGACATTGTAGTCAATCGCCGACTGCTGGTTGGCAGCCGTGATTGTTTTTTCCTTGTTTGGATCCCAAACCACAAGGTCAGCGTCTGCTCCTACTAAAACTGCGCCTTTTTTCGGATAGATATTCAGGATTTTTGCAATATTGGTTGAAGTAACTGCGACAAATTCGTTTGGAGTCAAACGCCCGGTTCCAACGCCGTAAGTCCAAAGCATTGGCATGCGGTCTTCCAAGCCGCCGGTCCCGTTCGGGATCTTTGTAAAATCACCTACTCCGGTTCGTTTCTGGTCGGTTGTGAAAGCGCAGTGGTCGGTCGCAACAACCTGCAGGGACCCGGAGGCCAAGCCCGCCCAAAGGCTGTCCTGGTGCTTCTTGTCGCGGAACGGCGGCGACATGACGCGCCGCGCGGCGTGATCCCAGTCGGCGTGCTTGTATTCGCCATCATCAAGGGTCAGGTGCTGGATCAGCGGTTCACCATAAGCGCGAATGCCGTTCTGACGCGCCCTGCGGATCGCTTCGTGCGCCTGCTCTGAGGAGGTGTGCACGATATAGACGGGTACGCCCGCCATGTCGGCGATCATGATGGCGCGATTGGTTGCTTCGCCTTCCACTTCAGGTGGACGGGAGTAGGCATGCGCTTCCGGTCCGTTGTTGCCTTCCGCCAGCAGTTTTTGCTGAAGCGTTGCAACCACGTCGCCGTTTTCGGCATGGACCAGCGGCAGTGCGCCAAGTTCCGCACAGCGTTGGAAGGAGGCGAACATTTCATCATCGTTCACCATCAGAGCGCCTTTGTACGCCATGAAGTGCTTGAACGTGTTGATGCCCTTTTTCTGGACCACTTCCTGCATGTCATTGAAGACCTGCTCACCCCACCAAGTGATGGCCATGTGGAAGGAATAGTCGCAATGCGCCATTGTGGACTTGTTGTCCCACATCTGCAGCGCTTCGAGCAGCGACTGACCAGGTGAGGGCAGGGCGAAGTCGACGACCATTGTCGTACCGCCGGAAAGGGCCGCCCGGGTTCCACTGTCGAAATTGTCTGATGAGAAGGTGCCCATGAAGGGCATTTCCAGATGCGTGTGCGGGTCAATGCCGCCCGGCATGATGTAGCAACCGGTCGCGTCCAGGGTTTCGTCACCTGAAAGGTTCGGGCCGATTTCGACAATACGGCCGTCTTCGATCTTCACGTCGGCTTCATAGGACAGGTCGGCAGTGACAACCGTGCCACCTTTGATCACTTTGCTTGCCATCGTCGTTTCCCTCTCGTTCACATCCGTTTCACCGGCAAGTTTGCCTGGTTGGTCATTCAATTGGTTTCAGGGCACCAAAGTGCCGGGGCCGTCAGGTCGCGGTCTTTGAGGACCATCGAGATACCGTATTTTTCGGCAATGACGCACGCTTTGGTGAAATGTATCGGCTTGTCGGTGTATTCTGCATCAAAGATGGCTTTGCCGGCGTCATTGTAGGCTGCGTAAGCCTTGCAGGTTCGGTCCTGATAACAGCTTTCCGCGATGGCAAAGTCGAGCACGTCAATCAGATTCTCAGTCAGGTCCGGTACATTTTTCTGTCCGATTTTCAAGCCGAGACCGCGTGCCGTGCCGGCAAGCAAGCGAATATAGGCCACCGTGTGTTCCTCTGTAATCGGGAACCCGCTGTCATTGTCATGGACATCCATGTTGTCCGGCTCAATCGCATCGAAACCCATAGCCTTGCAACTTTCAAAGCGAGCTGCCATCAGCGGCAACAGGACATCGAGCCGACGAATGTCGAGAAAGCGTTCATCAGGCCAATCGTCATAAGTCTTGCCGACGACTTCTGCCGGAAAGTTTGTTCTGTCAGGTGATGTTCTTTCCAGCGTACCAACGCTGACATAGCAAATTGTCTTTATGCCCCTGGATTTCAGGGCTGCCACGTCTTCTGGCGATACAATGTCTGGGTGGAGGTCCAGCACTTCAACGGACCTGTTGAGATCAACAGGTTCCGTCAACTGCCAATCCCAACTGTCGCCAACGGAAAAGGCGAGGGCGGGCAGGGACAGCATGAGCAAGCTGCCTACCAGAGCCATGGCTTTTCCGGCAAATCGCATTATTCGACGATCTCCGCCGTTTCGACCACGGCATGGAAAAGAACATCCGCACCAGCTTTTGCCCAGTCCTTCGAGATCTCTTCAGCTTCATTGTGCGACAATCCATCAACACAAGGACACATGATCATTGCTGTAGGGGCGACTTTGTTGATCCAGCACGCATCATGTCCAGCGCCGGAAATGATATTCTGGTGGGAATAGCCAAGCCGTTCGGCAGCATTTCTGACTGCGTCGACACAGCCCTGATCGAACTCCACCGGATCAAAACCGCCGACTTTTTCAAACTCGACTTCAAGTCCCATCTCGTCGCAGATTTTCTTGCCGCCGATTTTCAGGCGATCTTCCATATCCTTGATGACGGCGATATCAGGTGACCGGAAATCGATGGTAAAGACGGCCTTGCCGGGGATCACGTTGCGTGAATTCGGATAGACGTCGATGTGCCCGGCCGCGCCGACAGCATGAGGAGCGTGAGACCAGGCGATTTCGTCGACCAATTCCAGAATGTGCGCCATGGCAAGGCCAGCATTCTTGCGCATCGGCATCGGAGTCGAGCCGGTGTGGCTGTCTTTTCCGGTTACGGTCACTTGCGTCCAGGAAAGGCCCTGACCGTGTGTCACAACGCCGATGTCCTTGCCTTCAGCTTCGAGGATCGGACCCTGCTCAATGTGAAGTTCGAACATGGCGTGCATCTTGTCCTTGCGAGCGCCGACTTCTTCGTCGCCCACCCATCCGATGCGCTTCAATTCATCACCGAACTTCTTGCCTTCCGCATCTTCGCGGTCATAGGCCCAGTTCTGGGTGTGAACACCTGCAAAGACACCGGAAGCTAACATGGCAGGCGCAAAACGCGTGCCTTCCTCGTTGGTCCAGTTGGTGACGACGATCGGATGTTTGGTCTTGAGACCAAGGTCGTTCATTGTGCGAACAAGTTCCAACCCGCCGAGAACACCGAGGATACCGTCGTATTTACCTCCGGTAGGCTGGGTATCGAGGTGAGAGCCTACATAGACCGGCAGTGCGTCGGGATCCGTTCCCGGCCGGGTCATGAACATGTTTCCCATGGTGTCAACGGCCATGGAAAGTCCGGCCTCTTCACACCATTTCTGAAAAAGTTTCCGGCCTTCCGAATCTTCATCGGTCAACGTTTGCCGGTTGTTTCCGCCAGCAACACCCGGACCGATCTTTGCCATCTCCATCAAGCTGTCCCAGAGCCTGTCCGGATTGATCTTCAAATTTTCGCCTGGAGCGGCCATATGCATGCCTCCTAGAAATATGTCGGTGTCGCGTTCACTGCCTGTCGTTCAGTCTATCGCATTCAAAACACTGCGCAATTTGCTGAACAACTCGTCTATCTGGCCCTTGGAGATGATCAAGGGTGGTGACAGGGCAATGATATCGCCGGTGGTGCGGATCAGGATACCGTCGTCATACGCCTTCAGGAAAGCTGAGAATGCTCTTTTGGTTGGCTCTCCGGCAATCGGTTCAAGTTCCACTGCGCCAATCAGACCAAGACTGCGGATGTCGATGACATGCGGGCAGTCCCTTAATGCATGCAATCCGTCTTCCCAGTGCTGGGCAAGCTCCGCTGCACGCGTCAGAAGGCCTTCTTCTTCATATGTGTCAAGGGTAGCAAGAGCCGCAGCGCAGGCGACCGGGTGAGCGGAATATGTGTAGCCATGGAACAGTTCGATCATGTGTTCCGGGCCCGTCATGAAAGCGTTGTAGATTTCTGCAGAGCAGAATACAGCGCCCATGGGCACAACACCTGAGGTCAGACCCTTGGCGGTCGTGACCAGATCAGGTGTTACCCCGAAAAAGTCTGTCGCGAAGGGAGAGCCAAGCCTGCCGAATCCGGTGATAACTTCGTCAAAAATCAGCAAAATGCCATGCTGGGTACATATTTCGCGAAGCCGTTCCAGATAGCCCTTAGGCGGTATCAGTACTCCTGTTGAACCGGCCACGGGTTCAACGATCACGGCCGCAATCGTGGACGGGTCGTGTAACTGAATGATGCGGATGAGATCCTCCGCGTATTCCGCGCCATTTTCAGGCATTCCCCGTGAAAATGCGTTGCGGTCCGGGTCGTGCGTGTGGCGCATATGATCGACACCCGCCAGCATGGTGCCAAATGTCTTACGGTTCGCGACGATGCCACCAACGGAGATGCCGCCAAAGCCCACACCGTGATAGCCGCGCTCACGCCCGATCAGACGTGTTCGCGTGCCCTGACCGATGGAACGCTGGTAGGCCAAGGCGATCTTCAGTGCTGTGTCGACGCTCTCCGAGCCGGAGTTCGTGAAAAAGACGTGATCGAGGGGGGAGGGCATCATCGCGGCCAAGCGGGCAGCAAGCTCAAATGCTTTCGGATGGCCCATCTGAAAGGCAGGCGCATAGTCGAGTGTCGCAATTTGTTTTTGCACGGCTTCAACGACCCTGGGTCGTGAGTGGCCTGCGTTGCAGCACCAAAGACCGGCAGTACCGTCAAGCACCTGACGTCCTTCTGCGGTCGTATAGTGCATATCCTTGGCCGAAACGAACATGCGCGGCGTTTGCTTGAACTGACGATTTGCCGTGAACGGCATCCAGAATGCTTCAAGATTGTTTGTGGCAGCGTGGCTCGATGCTGCCGGAGATGCCGGTGATGACATGCGTCCTCCTTGCGACCCATTGCTGCGCTCAAGGTCGACTGTTGATCTCAAAAAGAAAGGATGATGAGCAACGGCGCATTTGTGGCAATGCAACGCCGATCAGATCCTCTCCCCACACTGTCCCTCAAGATCCTCGGGCGGGCTCTTGCCTCTTCCTGACGATCCTTCTTTCTGGATGGCCCATGGCCAGTCACGGCTTGCCGCCGGATCACGACCATGATGGTCAGATGCTGCCGAACGTTCAAGAGTTGCCCATTGCGGGCGCTTTTGTGATCGACTAGCCTTCTGACCATCTGGTCAATTTACCCTAGGAGGGATTTGACCAAATGGTCAAGATGCAAATCCATTCGACATGACCAATTTGTGGTCACATGCCGATGCGAGGCGCAGCACCAGGTCCATACAGGCTGCTTCCAAGAGAGGAATCAGCTTACTTTGCGGATATCTAGAAGAGCGCCCACAAGGGCCGAAACGGACGAATTTGATGACAGGTCTGAGCGGGCAGGATACGGCATCACTGAAACCGGGTGGCATGAGCCGCATTCAGGAAAAGAACAGGACATTGATACTGGAAGCTGCGCTCAGTGAGTTTTCCAGAAAAGGGTTTTCGGGCGCTACCGTGGAGCGAATTGCAGCGGAAGCGGGCATGTCCAAATCCAACCTTCTTTATTATTTTTCTTCTAAGGAAGCGATCTACAGCGCGACATTGGCACATATTCTGGAAGTGTGGCTCGCACCGCTGAAGACGTTGAAACCTGATGGTGAACCTGCTTCAGAACTTGCCGACTATATTCGGCAAAAAATTGAAATGTCGGCGAGATTTCCAGAGGCTTCGCGACTCTTTGCCAATGAAGTGATGCAGGGCGCCCCACAGATCCTCCCAATTCTGGAAACGGATTTGAAGCGTCTTGTGGAAGAAAAGAGCCAGGTGATCGAGAACTGGATTTCTGCCGGAAAAATGCGAAAGGTCAATCCGCTTCACCTGATTTTCACTATCTGGGCAACCACTCAACACTATGCGGATTTTTCCGTTCAGATCAGGGCGTTGACCGGCAAAGACTTGAGCGATCCCGAATTTCATATGGAAACGGTTCAGGCCGTTACAACTCTGATCCTGAACGGTGTCGGGTTGGCCTTGCCGGATGCAAACGATCAAAGCCAATGACAGATGAACCTTCAGATCTGCCAGACAGTTCACGGATCGCTGTGACAAGTCGATACCATATATTGAAGGAAGATCTGTCGGAGGATTTCATCAGGGCCTCTGGGCCCGGTGGTCAGAATGTCAACAAGGTATCGACCGCTGTGCAGCTGCGCTTTGACCTGGCTGGAAACGAGACACTGCCGCAGGATATCAAATCGCGCGCTGCAAGGTTGGCCGGGAGTCGTCTGACACTAAGTGGCGAAATCGTGCTGCGGGCCGACAGATACAGAACCCGGGAGCGCAATCGTGAAGACGCTTTGGAGCGCCTGCTGGAATTGTTGCGAAAATCGACCGAAAGGCAAAAACCGCGCAAGGCGACCAGGCCAACCCTGGCGTCCAAGAAGCGCCGCCTGGAAGCAAAGAAACAACGGGGCAATATCAAGAAGATGCGGGGCCGGGCAGGACGGCAGGATGACTAAGTGTTCAGTCTGCTCGTCGCTTCAGTTACCTCGTCACGCTTGATCGCAATGCAGCTGGGAGCAAAGCGCTGTTCAAACAATTATTTCGATTTGGAGATCTGACAGGTCGACGGTCATTTTTGAGGATCGGCCGTTGCATTTTTCAGCGTGTCACCGGGAGATTCGTTGAACGCCTGACGATACATTTTCGAAAAATGGCTGACGCTCGAAAATCCGGATGCATGGGCGATTTCCGCTATTGTGTTGTGTTGACGCATAAGGATCAGATCCCGAGCTTGTTTTAAACGTACCGATCGAATGAAGGCTGCTGAAGTCAAACCGTTGACCTTCTTTATTCGCCTGCCCAGTGTCTTTTCACTCGTAGCCAGAGCCGCTGCCAGTTCTTTGACGCCGAAATTCTCGTCGTCAATATGATCCTGAACACAATCTGTAGCCTGTTCGAGAAATCGTTTTTCCGCCGGCGCCAATAGCTTGTTGGTCGGATCTTCCGTTAAAATCGTTTCCAATGCGTCTATACGTGCACCGGTGTCTTTAAGGGCCGCTGCCTGCACGGTTACATCGCTCCGCAATAGGTTGGCTTCCATGATCGCAGCATGCTTTTGGCTCTGCATGGTTTTGACCATGACGGAAATCGCAATTAGCATGAATGTCGTTTCCCCAATGATCGCAATGTAATAGCCCCAGGAAATTGGGTAGCGAATGATGAGTTCGTAGGCGTAGGTGGCGTTGGTAATTTCAAGTGGGAAAGAGAAAAAGTAGACCGCGACAACCAGGCCGCTGGTAAAGAACAATAACGAAAGAGCAATCGGCATTGCCTGTGGCAATCCTTCTCTGATTTTGTGCAGAGCGACGATCAACAGAACCAAGGGGCAGAAGAAGTAAATAACATGCAATGGCACTGCCAGTGTCCATGGATCCAGGACCGCAAGAACAGTTGAGATAATGGTGGTCACAGACAAGACGGAAAACAAAACCCTCAGGCGTTTCTGGCCTGCATCAACCTCGAGCAAAATTCTGCAGTATTGGACATTTGCAAAGGCCGCGACCCCGGTGAAAAAGAACATGACCGGCGACATCACCGATACGGGCAGGGTGATGCCCAGAATTTTATGAAGCCACCCATCATAGAGAAACGAGAACAAAAACTGACTGACGAGATAGAGCGAATAATATTTGTAAAAACGGGTTTCTATCTGACGAAAAATGATCAGGCTGAAGATCGTGATTGATAACACATAGCTCAAAAACAATGCATTCAATATCATCATGCCGGTGGACCAGTCTGCAAACAGGTCCGGCGTGATGATGACCGGTTTCAAAGTCGGTTCAACGGTTCCGGCAACACGAAGATAGAAAACTTTTCTCTCGTCTGGCCCCACAACAAGAGGCAGGCCGGGCTTCATGGAACGAGATGCTCTTTCCAATTGAGGAACGGTGCGGCCATCTCGAGCTATGAAGACTAATTCTTCTCGGGTTTGTTCATAAATAATTACGTCATCGAAAATGGTTTCAGCAAATGCGACCAGCCAGTGTTTTCTTGTTTCATGGTCGTTGTTTACAGCAAAGCGGAGCCATAGGGTTTGGCCGGGCAAAGGCGCTTGCAGCGCCGTGGCACAGGGAAGTCTGGTAAACTCCTTTTGGGTAATCTCACCGGTCTTCAGAGAGTCTGAGAGATCAATATAGTATTCCGCGTTCAGTGAGCGCAGTTGATCGCTTTGATTTTCCGAAAGAGTGTTTTCAAGTCCATTGATAAAACCGGTCGCGCATGTGTTTCCGGGATCTTCAGCTTTTGACTTAACAGTCGCTATGAAGATCAAGAATAGTGTGGCGAACACAAGCGCAGTTCGCAGTTTATATCTCTTCATGAACCTCTGAACTTCGATCTGACCGGCAGCTTGCACATTCGCGCGCATATCGGACAAATGCAAGCGCATATCCGTCAAAATACGGATGTCATATTCCAAACATTGCACGTGCTTGTCACAAAGCCTGACTGCTCCGGACCCGCTGCTGCATTCAGCATCATTCAGCGGGCACTCAACATGACTTTGTGACAATGAAGCGGCTTGATTTGACCTTCTATATGTTTGGACATCGCACGAGACATCTCTCGGTGTTGACAATAACGGCGGCAGCGCTGCCGTTGCCGGAATTCGCGACTGCGTGCAGGTGCCGGGCTAAGATCATTTTAGGCGCAGCAATTCTACTCGGTGTTTCAGCCGCGCCAAGCGTGTCGGCGGATTTCAATGTGTCAACCGAGGCGGAACTGCGTGGAGCGATCTTTGCTGCCAACACCAATGGTGAAGCGGACAATACGATCAACCTGTCTGGAAATCTTGCCGGGTCAAACGCACTGACTCAGTCGCTTCCGATGATCACTGGTGATCTGACAATCAATGGGAACGGCAACACTATTGATGCCAACGGCAATGGCCGCGTTTTTTTCGTCCAGGCTGGTACGGTTTCAATCAGCAACGTGACGGTGAACAACGCCGTTGCTCAGGGCGGTGCTGGCGGGAATGGTGACGCAGGCGCTGGCGGCGGCGGGCTTGGTGCCGGTGCAGCTGTCTTTGTGAACACTGGCGCTGTCGTAACAATCTCAGGTGTCAACGTCGGCGATGCCTCGGCAACAGGTGGAGCTGGTGGAAATGGTGGTGTCAATGACAACAGCGGCGGAGGAGGCGGCGGAGGAATTGGCGGAAATGGGGGACAAGGTAGTCTGGCTGCAAGCGGCTTTGGTGGTGTCGGCGGCGGCGGTGGTGGTTACGAAGGGAATGGTGGGGACGGTGGGTTCCTAGGTGACGGTAGCGGTGGCGGTGGCGGTGAATTTGGCAACGGTGGCAACGGTGGTACTGGTTTGGGCAGTGACGGTGGTGGCGGCGGTGGCGGTCAACAAGGCAATGGCGGCGACGGTGCATTCAAAACTGGCGGCGGCGGTGGCGGAGCGACTGCGAACGGAATGAACGCTAGTGTTTCAGCCGGCCTAGGCGGTGGAGCTGAAGGTGGCGATGGCGGTGACTTCAGTTCGGGCGAAGACGCAGCCGCCTTCGGTGGCGGTGGAGGAGGAGGAAATGAAACAGGAGGTAATGGCGCGTTCTCCGGTGGCGGCGGTGGTGGTACAGAACTGTTTTCTGGCGGTATTGGCGGTGTTGGCGGTGGCGGCGGCGGTGGTGGAAGTCTTGTTGCCGCGTCGAACAGGGGCGATGGTGGTGACTTTGGCGGCGGCGGCGGTGGTTTTAACGCAGGGAACGGAGGTTTTGGCGGCGGCGGCGGCGGTTCAAATACAGATGGGTCAATGGGCGGTGGGGGAGACGGAGGCTTCGGCGGTGGCGGTGGCGGTGGTGACCGCATTGGCCTGGCAGGACGCTTTGCCGGGCGAGGTGGAGTCGGTACGGGCGCTGATGGGGGCGGCGGCGCGGCCCTGGGCGGTGCAGTGTTCGTGCGCGATGGCGGCAGCCTGACGATCGCTGACACCGACTTTTCCGGTACCTACAATGTAACGGCAGGCAGCACTGGCGGCACTGGCAGCGCGACAGCTGGTCAGGAGCTGGGCCGGATTTTTTATCTTGATGGTGCGGGAACGACGACTCTGGAAGTCAATTCTGGTACCCGGGCGTTGGCTGGCTCCGATGCGATTGCTGGAACCGGGGCGATTTCAAAGTCAGGCACCGGTACATTGGTGCTGGCGGGCGACAATACCTATACCGGCGGCACAACGGTAAATGGGGGAACCCTGCAGCTTGGCGACGGCGGGACAACCGGTAGCGTCATCGGTGGTATCATCAGCAACGCTACACTGAGCTTCAATCGCTCTGATGTCGTCACATTTTCCGAAGTCATATCCGGCTCAGGGGGAGTCTCCCAGGCGGGAAGCGGTACGCTGGTTTTCACAGGCACCAACACCTACACCGGCGGCACGACGGTGACGTCGGGCACGCTCGCCAACCAGGGCACAATAGCCGGGGCTGTTGTCAATAACGCAAGTTTCACCAATCAGGCCGGGGCCACGACGGGGGCGGTAACCAGTGCCGGCACAGGATCGAATGCTGGCACGATTGCGTCTCTGATCAACACCGGTGGCACTTTCACCAACACGGGAACGATTGCCGCAGGCGCCTCCAACAGCGACGGCACGACAACCAACACCGGGGCGATTGGCGGCGCGCTTGTCGTCTCGGGCGGTGTGTTCAACCAGAACGCAGGCGGAACGCTTGTCGGCAACACGACTGTCAGCAGTGGACAGCTGAATGTGAATGGGACGGGTACACTTTCGTCTGTCAGCGTCACCGTCAACGGCGGAACGCTGTCCACCGATGGCGGATCGCTTGCGGCCACGGCCGGTGTTCAGGTGAATAGCGGTACCTTTCAGCTTGAGGGTGATGAGACGATCAACACACTGATCAATGCGGGGACGGTGGCAATTGGCGCGGGCAACACGCTTTCCGCAGCCGTCATCACCAATTCCAGCGGCACGATCCGAGTTCGTGAAAATGCGACGCTTCAGGGCACCGGCAATACACTGAATAACAGTTCTCTCATTGATGTTGCCACGAATGGCACGGTGAGCGATGCCGGAGCGATCAACAATCTGGCCAATGGCGTCATCAACTTCAATGGCCCCGGCGGCACAGCCACATTTGCCTCAACAACAACCGGTTCGATCTTCAATGACGGCACCATCAATGTCGTCGACGGCGATGTTCTGGTGACGGGCAACCTCACCAATCAGGGCAGCGGACAGCTCGATGTCGCTGGCGGTGACATGACCGGCATCGGCGTGCTGACCAACACCTCCACAGCCACGTCCGGTGTCTCGGTTGGAGAAGGGCGGATGCTGTCGGCCGATACGATCGTCAACAGCACAGGCGCGATGCTTTCCAATGCGGGAACGCTGACCGCGGCCAGCGGCTTGACCAACGCGACTGGCGCGACGCTCACGACCACTGGGACGTTGAATGGGGCGGTGACCAACAGGGGCACCCTCAATGCGACGGGCACGATCAACGGTGCTTTTACCAACGGGGGTGTCATTTCGACAGGCGGCAGCGGGGCTATTGCAGCGGTCACCATCAACGGCAATCTCGTACAGGCGGCCGATGGATCTCTTGTTGTCGATGTGGACGGGGCAAGCAGCACCAATGATCGTGTAACGGTCACCGGCACGGCAGATCTGGCCGGTACCGTCGATCTCAATCTGACAGGCGCTGATCCTGTCGGACTCTTTACGATCGTCAGTGCAGGGGGAGGGGTCACCGACAGCGGGCTTGCGCTCGGCACCATGCAGACCTTCACCAATCCGCTGACCGAGGTTCAACTGGTCTACCCAAACGCGAACGATGTGGCGCTCAACTTCAGCTTCAATGCCGAGGCAGGCACTTTCAACTCGAACCAGACAAACACCCTGACCACGCTCAACGCGATCAACAGCGGTGATACCGGCGAGACTGGCCCGATAATCCAGGGATTGTTCAATCTGGGATCTGTCGAGCAAATGAGGACAGCCCTCAATCAGCTTTCTCCGGAGATCGCGCTCAACACCGAGACGGCCTCTTTGTTCTCCGCGGCTAATTTTACGAACAGTCTGTTCTCGTGTCCCGTTGAAGGCGGGGCCCATGCGTTCATACGCGAGGGCGATTGCCTTTGGCTACGCCCGCAGGGGCGTCTTCTGAGTGTTGACGAAACAGTGGAACGGATCGGCTTTGAGGAACGCGTCGGAGGCGTTTCCGTTGGCGGGCAGTACCAGGTCTGGACAGACTGGCACGCCGGGTTCGGGCTTGGATACGAGCAGGGCACCCTGGACAGCAACGCCAGTGCCAGTGCCCGGAGCGACCGCTTTCATCTCGGGGGCACGCTGAAGTACCAACATGGTGCTCTGTTGATCGCAGGGGCTGTTTCCGGCGGCATCGGCGCTTATGAAACCACCAGAAGTGTCAACTTCGGCGGTCTTGGTGCGGTCAACAATGGCGACTACGACATCTCCTATGCAGGTGCCCAGATGCGTGCTGCCTATCTGCTGGAAGAAGGCGGTTTTTACGCCAAGCCGCAGGTGGATCTGTATCTTGCCTATCTTGACCGTGACGGCTTCGCAGAGACCGGCAACTCTGCGACGGCTCTCAGTGTGGACAGCTCCGAAGCGACGTATTTTTCGGTCACGCCCGCGATTGAAATCGGAAGCGATCATGCGCTGCCCAATGGCTGGACAGCCCGCATGCGCCTCAAGGCCGGTGTCACGCTTTCTTCGCAGGACCAGAACTCTCTGAACGCCCATTTTGCAGGTGCTCCGGCCGGCGCGCCAGGCTTTGAGAGCACGTCTGACGTGGACAACGTTCTTGCCGATGTGGAAGCCGGCGTGACGTTGCTGTCGGCCGGCAACACATCTCTCGAATTCGGCTATCAGGGCCGCTTGTCACCTGGTACGCGCCAGCATGGAGGTTTCATCAAAGCTTCGCTGAAATTCTAACGCGGCCTCGCCGTCAATCCAGCCTTTCCAATCTAAAAAGGAGTTTGACTATGAACCAGCTTAGCCACCGTTCAGCGTGGGCTCTCCTACCGTCAAGTTTGATCGCGGTGACAATTGCCTGTACTCCACCTGCTTTGGCGCAAACGAAAGCCAACACAGAAGCTGGAAAAAACGGCTCAAACTGGATTGTGAATTGCGGCAATCAGAGCGGGCAGGCGACCAGATTTTGTACCATGTCACAGACTATTCTTGAAACTCATTCGCGAAAACGGATAGTCAGCGCTACTATTGTAAAGGATAGCGGGGCCTGGGCCATGGGGCTATTGCTTCCTCATGGTCTCGATTTGACCTCTGGTGTAGCAGTCTCGATTGATGACGGAACGGCAACTCGATACCCGTTTAGGACAGCCGACAAACACGGCGCTTACGTGCGGGTTGCGCTGCCAACCAGAATGATTGCAGAAATGAAGTCGGGGCAGGTGATGCGGATTGGGGTTGTCAGCGTCGGAAACCAAAGTGCAAAAATGGAACTTTCACTGACCGGTTTCTCCGGATCCCTGGCGCTCATGGACCGATGAACGCTGCAATCAGGCACAGAAAGACTGAGATAGATCAGGTGTTCAAACCACTCAGGGCCTTTCGCTCAAATGAATGCCTGCGATCATGCAACGGACGGAGCCACCGGCAAGCTCTATGGTCGGGATGTTGAGCGGCAACAGTGAAACATGAGCTTCAAGAAGTGCTTTCTGGCTCGCATTCAGCGATGCCAGGGCTCGTTGAGACAAGGCCAGTACCGGGCCATCTGAGCCGGACAATTCAATTGCATTTCCCGCAAAATCAGCGATCTGCTGCTGCGAAAGTTCGATGACTTCGCGATGTCCGCCATGGATACGGTCAAGGACTTCCTTTCTGCGTACCCTGTCTGAAATGCAATTGCTTCCTATCATCGCAAATCCGGTTCCAATGCACATCAAAACGTTGGTGTGATAGATAGGCGTTCCTGACAAATCGAAAGCATCGAAAACCATTGGTTCGTAGTCGAAGTGCGCGCAAAAGCGCTCCAGCAAGACTTCGCTGGTTCGTCTGGACCGGGCCGCATAGGCGACACGTTCCAGATGGTCGATGACCATGGCACCCGTGCCTTCCAGAAAGAGGCTGTCTTGTTCCAGACCGGAATAATCCCTGATGTCCTGAACTCGAAATCTCTGTTTCAGCAGCTCCAGCACGTCGTGCCGGCGTTCTGATCGTCGGTTGGGCGAGTACATTGGATAGACGGCAACATGGCCGCCTGAATGCGTGGAAAACCAGTTGTTTGGAAAGACTGAATCCGGCGTTGCGGCGCTTTTATCCTCAAATAGATGAACCCTGATACCAGAATCTGACAGTGCGCTGACGGCTTGTGTCACCTCACTATGAGCTTGCGAAGCGGTCTGTTCCGCCGTGCTGCCGGCAGCCTGTCCCTGAAACGTATTGTCTTTGGCTGTCTGGATGTTTGGTGTGAAATGATGAGGCCTGATCATCACCACCGATTTTGGCGCTTGTATCGAAATGTTGTGCATCTAGTTCTCCGGCGACTTCAGGTGCCTGCGCAACGATAAGCCTTCGAATTTGCAAATGTTATAGCCAAGTTATACATTATGTCAGCTACATCTGAGC
This sequence comes from uncultured Roseibium sp., assembly GCF_947499295.1. Classification (GTDB taxonomy): domain Bacteria; phylum Pseudomonadota; class Alphaproteobacteria; order Rhizobiales; family Stappiaceae; genus Roseibium. The sequence continues at coordinate 150,362 of NZ_CANMNP010000010.1, read as the reverse complement.
AAAATGCTATCCCTTGACGAGCAAAGTGCAATGCATGTTTTTGACAAACTCGATCGCCAGCTGATTGCGATTTTGAGAGAGGATGGGCGGGCACCCGTCGCCAAGCTTGCCACGGTCCTCAACGTCTCCAGGGCGACGGTGCAAAACCGGCTCGACAGGCTATTGGACAGCGGTGCCGTTCTGGGCTTTACCATTCGCGCAAGAGAAGACCACGGTCCAGATGGTGTGCACGCAATCATGATGATCGAAGTTTCAGGCAAGTCGACAACCAGCGTCATTCGAAAGTTGCGCGGTCTGCCGGAACTGCGACAACTTCATTCGACCAACGGCAAATGGGATCTCGTCGCGCAATTGACCGCCGTCAATCTCACGGACTTTGATCGAGTGCTCAGAGATGTCCGAGGCGTTGACGGGATCACAAACAGCGAAACATCAATCTTGCTGAGTTCCGTCTGACTTGTGTCTGGCGAACTTCTTCGTTCACGGGAGACAGTCAAGACGATGAGCGGAACCGCATTCATCGCTTTTAATGCTAAAACCGGATGCAGGTGCAATATTCGAAGTCCGTTGGAAATGTGACATTCGGCTTCCGCCATTTTCCGTAGCAGTTAGCACCCAATGCGTTCAGCTGAACCTATGCGCATTGGAAGAGAAGGCACGGGCCAAGATCCTGCTACTAGATAAAGTTCTTGATTTTGGTCACGTCAATACATTCGATGTTTGCTCGACATTCTCTCGATCTTGAAAGGCAAGAACTTCAATCCACTTTCAGACATGCTCGCTCGTCGACACCCATCTAATACGCAATCTCCTAGGGCTCAACAAAGCGGGAAGTCAGACATTCTTGAAAAGACCGACACCCGTAGAGCAGCAAATGGATGGCCGCATGCTAATTTCGCATAATCAATATTATGGAACTTTTTTATCTGATCAGGAATAGTCATGAAACCAAGGGCTTATTGTTGCCAGCGACACAACGATCCCTGCAACGCATCACGATCAATCAGAAAAGCCACTTAGACTGTGCTCGATCTCATCCGACGTGTCTATGACCTGTCGCGCGACTTCAAACGCAAATCCAGCACGGCACATCGCAGCCAGATCTTTTTCCCGGCGTAGCTCACGATCTGAAGATTTGCGATACGGACCGAGACGTCGTCGACGCGCAAATGCAATAGCTGCCTCAAGCTCGACTTCATCGTCACTTTCAAGCACGTTTTGCAGAGTGTCTCGGTCGACACCCTTGGCAATCAGCTTAGCCTCAATTTTGCGTTTGGATCCGCCGCGCCGTCGCATGCTGGCAGCCTTGGTCTCAGCGTAGTGTAGATCATTGATCAAGCCAGTCTCGACACACAGTGCAACAACGCGGTCAATTATCGGGTCGTAGTCTTCCGGATCCAACTCAAGACTATGGCAGGCCTTGAAGACCTTCCTTTGAAGAACCTTTTGAAGATTGGCTGCGGATGACGCGTAACGTTCCAGATAATGAAGCGCTGAACGCTTCAGCCGTTCTTCGGTCGGTTTTTTATAGCGCCGACTAGCTTGCATAGTCCGAGAGCACGATGTCGTCGTGGGTCTCTTCCAAAACCAGCTGCAGACCATCATATGCCGGTTCTATGGTTGCCGGCACCTCAGCGCGCAATGTCGCGTAATCCAAGTCATTGTGTAGATTGGTGAAAACAGCCCTTTTTGGAGCCAGTCGATCAGTCCATTCAAGCGAGTCCTGAAGGCAGAAATGGCTTGGGTGCGGCCGCCTGCGCAGACAGTCGAGCACCAGAATGTTCAGATCTTTCAAGGCCTTCTCGCTGTTTTCAGGGATGTCAGAGACATCTGGGACGTATGCAAGGCCGGACGTCTTGAAACCCAGGGCATTGATTTCGCCGTGAATGACTTCAATTGGCTCAAAGTTTAGAGTTCCACCAGCGCCGGTAATTTCTATTGGTTTTCCGATTTGAATGGGCTGATGCTCAAGTATGGGTGGGTAATTGGAGCCTTTGGGCGTTTCAAAGCAATAAGAAAACGCAGAATATACTCTTTCGTACGTTTCCAAGTCCATGAAAACGTTAGTTTTTTTTCCGTTTCTGACCCAGAATCCGCGCAGGTCGTCAATTCCGTGCACGTGATCGGCATGAGCGTGGGTGTAGAGGACTGCATCGATGTTCTGAACATTGGCTGCCAGGAGCTGTTGTCTCAGGTCCGGTCCAGTGTCAATCAACACAGTTGTACACTTGTCGTCCACACGCTTTTCCACAAGCATTGCACAACGCAAACGCTGATTTTTCGGCTCGCCAGGATCGCAGTCACCCCAGTCGTTGCCAACGCGCGGCACGCCGCCGGATGACCCGCATCCCAAGATGGTCGCTGTCACCGTCATTGAGCGGCTACTTGGGTGAGTTTTGCAGGATTCGGGACCTTTTTGAACAGACGAAAAAAGTTTTCGGTCGTTTGGCGTGCAATTTCGCCTTCAGAAACACCTCGGGTTTCGGCCAAAACAGCGGCGGTCATTGCAGTGTAAGCCGGTTCGTTACGCTTTCCGCGCTTGGGTTGCGGCGCCAGATAAGGCGCGTCGGTCTCAACGAGTAACCGGTTTGCTGGCAAATCGCGCGCGATATCGCGCAATTCTTCTGATCGTTTGAATGTGAGGATACCGGAGAAAGAAACGTAAAGTCCAAGTTCAATGCCGGTTAGGGCGAGGTCGCGCCCGGACGAAAAGCAGTGAAGAAGTGCAGGAAATGCCCCCTTCCCCATTTCTTCACGCAGAATAGCGGCCATGTCTTCATCAGCATCTCTTGCGTGAATGACCAACGGCAGCCCTGTTTGCCGCGCAGCTTCGATATGGATGCGCAGTCCTTCAGCCTGCGCATCTCGCGGCGCCTTGTCATAGAAGTAGTCGAGACCTGCCTCTCCGATCGCGACCACCTTTGGATGAGCTGCAAGTCTCACAATTTCATCAACCGGAATGCCGCGTTCGGTGCCAGCGTTGTGAGGGTGCGTACCGACGGAGCAGTAGACATTGTCATACTCTTCGGCAATGGCGCGCACCTGATCAAATTTCCGCACGTGGGTGCAGATTGTGACCATCAATTCGACGCCTGCGGCCTTTGCCCGCGTGATCAGTTCGGCGCGTTCACCGTCAAAGTCGGGAAAGTCGAGATGGCAATGGCTGTCAACAAGCATGAAAATTCCAAGAAGGTTGTTTTAGAAGTCGCAAAACGGTGTTTCAGCAGGCCTTGATACAGGGAAACAGGCAAGATCCCAAGAGGCAGAATTGGCAATGGTTACGAACGATACTTGGCGCTGCAAACGGCAAGATGAGGACGTATTTCGTTAGCCAGATGCCGCCCTTAGAGAAAGAAAGAAATCCAGAACGACCTGTTTCCGGTCGAGATTGAGTGCATCTGCATCTCGTATTGCCTGGTGTGTTTTCTCGCTGAGTTCAACAAATCCATATGCGTTTCGAACGTTGGAACTGAGATCCTGGCGCATGCGCTCGTGAAGCCAAGCAAGAGCAATGTGCTGGAAACTCTCCCAATTGTCGGCCTGCCCGCGTGCTGCCACGACGTCAGCCAAGGCGTGAACGGCCGCGAGATCGATCTGAGCACCCTGATTTGCGAGTTTCTTCATGCCCTTGGCGATCGCAAGTCCGTCGCCGGACAAAAGCGTAATCGCCGACCTCAGGCTTCCGTCGGCAGCCGCGGCCAGTTCTGCCAGATCCTCGCCCGACGATGGAACAAGATCAGGTGAAAGATTCTCCAGGCCACTTCTAATTTCTTCTGGAGACAGTGCTGCGAGGTCCAGCCTGCGGCAGCGCGAACGGATTGTCGGCAGCAAACGACCCGGCGCATGACTTAGAACCAGAAACAGGCATTGCGCCGGTGGCTCTTCCAGTATCTTCAGCAAGGCGTTGGCAGAACTCATGTTCATGTCGTCGGCCGCGTCAACAATACAAATGCGCCAGGCCTTTGCAGAGGCAGTGGTGCCGAAAAACGAAACGGTTCGCCTGACTTCGTCAACGGGAAGGTCGGATTTGAACCGTTTTCCCTTTTCGTCCCAGGGCCTGCGCAAATGAAGGATGTTCGGGTGGCCGCCTGCCGCCAATTGCCTGGAAACGGGATTGTCCTCTGGCACAGACAGATCTTTTGCGGATATTACCGACGGTCCGAAACGGTCAGGATTTGCAATGACGAAACGGGCAAACCGAAAAGCCAGCGTGGCTTTACCGATCCCTTTTGGTCCGCTGAGGATCCAGGCATGGTGTAAACGCTCGGACCTATAGGCCTCCAGGAGGGCTGTTTCGGTCTTTGAGTGCCCGATCAGCCGATCTCGTTCATGGGGCAAAGGATACCCTGAGATCGCATCAACTTCAGGCAACTCTAACGGTTCGTTTCTACGCGCCATCAGAAAGCCGCCTCCGCCGTATTGGCGGCGGTTGCGGTTTGCTCAAGTTCATGTTGGAAAGCGTTCAGAACGGCGCCTCGGATAGCTGTTTCCACCTGATCAGCATCTTGCTGACCATCAATAACCGCAAATCGGTAGTCTTCTTCCCTTGCAAGGGCCAGAAAAAGCTGCCGCCTGCGTTCATGCACCGTGAGCGCTTCGCCTTCAAAACGGTCAGGTCCGCCACTGGCGTCCGTCTCAGAGCGTTGGACAACCCTTTTGAGGCCCACTTCAGCAGGGACATCGATCAGGATCGTCAATTCGGGATAAACACCTGCAACAGCGGCGGTTTCCAACAATTTGAGATAGTCAGGATCAACACCGGCTTCCCCCTGATAAACCCGCGTTGAATCGGCATAACGGTCACACAACACCCAGGTTCCCTGCTCCAAGGCAGGTCTTATGGTCGTATCGACGTGATCTGCACGGGCGGCCGCGAAGAGCATGGCTTCACCTCTGGGGCCGAGTTCCCTGGCTTCGCCGGAAAGCAGAAGTGCGCGGATTTTCTCTGCGCCCGGAGATCCCCCTGGTTCCCGGGTCACCACAACCTTTGTTCCGTAGCTTTCCAAGAAGGTCTTCAGACGGGCAATCTGAGTTGACTTGCCAGCCCCTTCACCGCCCTCGAATGTAATAAAGTGTCCTGCCACCTTGGCTCCGGCTCCACAGACTGTGTCGATGTGAAATATTCTTCGGTGGTCTTTTAACAGCAAATTTGAAGTGTGTGGACGGGTCGGCTGAAATTATCCGATCCAGCCGAACAGCAACTCCTGCAATCCGTCTATAGCACGAGAGAAAAGCGTGCCTTCAGCAACAGATTGCCCGGTCACGACCGGAGCGCGATAGACAATACCGTCTTTGCCGATAACCCTGATTTCGCCCGCCCGGGTTCCTTTTTCCACGGGCGCTTGCAGAGGTCCTTCGTAGACGACACGAATGCGATATTCGAGTGTTTCGCCATTTGGCAACAGCACATCGATGTCGCTGGTAGACACAAGCGGAACAGTGTTCTCCACGCCGCCATGGACACGGCCGTCGGCAATCGTTTCACCGGCGGTGAACACCGTTTTGATGATGAAATAGTCCCAGGCACCTTCAAGGACTTCTTTCAAAGTCTGAAGTCTGTGTTTGTCAGAAGTCAGACCTGCGACGGACGCAATGACACGCCGGCCGTTTCTGTCAACCGACCCAAGGCCGGAATAGCCGTCGTTGGGATCGTTACCTCCGCCCAGTCCATCGAGATTGCGAATTTCGCCCAGAAGCGGGTTCTTGTTGCGTTGAAAGATCTTGTTCCAGGTGAATTCCGGTATCGCAAACAGGGGGTAGAGGTCATCGTGCTCTTCGACGATGTATTCTCCAAGGCGCGCTTGATCGCGTACAGTGGTCTGGCTCGGTACTTCGGGATAACCGGTGGGATTGGCGAATTTGCTGTTCGTCATTCCTATCGATTGAGCCAGATCGGTCATGCGCTTCGCAAAGGCATCTTCGGAGCCGTCAAGGCACTCAGCCAGAACAATCGCCGAATCGTTGCCATTGTGGACCAGAAGACCTTTCAGAAGGTCTTCTATCGAGATTTCCGACTTGATGGCTGCGAACATGGTTGCGCCGCGTCCGGACGGAGCGCCCCCGCTGCGCCAGGCGTGTTCGCTGACCTTGCACGTTTGTTCTAATTTGAGCTCATCGTCCTTCAGCGCTTTAAAGACTGTTGCAGCTGTCATGACCTTGACCAGCGCTCCAGGCGCAAAAGGCTTGTCCGGTTCCTTTGCAAAGAGAATTGTTCCGGATCCGGGCTCGAACAAAAACGCCATCGGCGCCTTCGTGACGATTGTTTCAGCCGCACTTACAGTGCCCGGAAAACCAGTCAGGATTCCTAGCAATGCAAGTACAAGCGCTTGAAAGGGAAAACGTATCGGATTCGGGAAACAGGTCTGGATGAGCCTAAGCAACATAATTCCGTTTGCTCTTTTTGGGCAAAACGGTCTCAAGCGGAAAACGGCTGGTGATACACCAGCCGGGTGTCCTAGCTAGTTGCCGTTTCGAGTATTGGCTGCCAGTTGGCGCATGGTCAGACCTTGACCTGATACATGCGTCAGTGCTGCGTGCGCGTCTGAAATCCGCTTGTTTGCAGCAAATGAAGAAATTGCACTGCCGCCAACGAGACCTGTCGGCTGTGCGGGTGCCGGCACACGCAAGACGCCGAGCGTACCGGCTGCAGGTGCACCTGATGGCGAATAAGCAGATTCAACAGGCTTAAAGCTGTTGTTAGACGCAACTTTGATCGTCTGATTGCCGGATTCAAAAGCAATTGCAGGATCAAAGGCGACGGCAACCCGCTGTGCCGGGAAGGTGCGTGAAGCCGTGACGGTTGTGGGGGCGAGATAAGGTCTTGGACCTGGCGCCGGAACGCTTCCACTGAAAACGACCGGCTGCGTTGCCTGAGGTTCAGCAAGTGCAAGCAAGGTGCCTGGACGTGTTGCACCTGGTTGTACGGCACCTGGACCCTGATAGCTCGCCATCAGGTATTCTTCATCTTGCCCATGGAGCGGTGCACGGCCGACATATTCGACCTTCACCTTGCCAACGCCGGACGTTTTGGTGTCGAGCATGGTTGCGACACGTTCGGAAAGGTCAATAACGCGGTTTCCATGGAAAGGTCCGCGATCGTTGACACGAACAATCATTGACCGCCCATTAGCGACATTCGTTACGCGGGCATAAGAAGGAAGCGGCATCGTCGTGTGCGCGGCCGTAAGAGCATTCCTGTCGAAGATTTCACCATTGGCCGTCTTGCGGCCGTGAAAAGTCGGGCCATACCAAGAGGCAAGTCCGGTTTTCCTATAGTTGGGATCTTCTTTCGGATAATACCATTTTCCGGCAATCTTGTATTTCTTGCCGACAACATAGCGTCCACCGCCCTTTGGTACTGGCTTGCCTTGCGCAACCATCCGCGGGCTGGCTTTCACACCATATTTCTTGGGGCTGAACTTTGCTTTTTGTTCGGTTGGGGCAGAACTACAGGCGGCCAGAGCCGATACAGCTGCCAGGGTCACCAACCCGGCGCAAACCTGAGACCAGATTGATCTGGCCGGACGGTCATCCTTTTCAGGTACCCCTAAAGACGATCCCGCTGATTTGCAGGTCATTTCGCCTGTCCCTTGCATACTGCCGTCCTACTCACTGACGCGTTGGCGGCCCCGCAACTCACGCGCTTTACCCGGCGCTTATCAGCTGTGCCGGTTTTGAAGCATATTGATTGATCTCGTCGATCAGTCCCCGTGATGACACACTGCCCCCGCTGCACGTCCCACGAATGCCCTGTTAAACCTCAAACGTGTTACTTCAAAGTAAACCCTCAGTCGAGGGAGTTTTCGCCGTGAAATCTGCCTTTGCACCGCATAAATTGCCAATATGGTTGCAGAGCCTTCGCGGCGCTTTTGTAACATATTGTAATATATGGGAAAAATCTCGGGATTTCCGAAGGTTATGTGTGTTGCGCCCCAGGCACAGTGACGGAAAAAATGTCAAACACTCAGTTTGTGATGTGCATCACATCCACCCCTGTCAAATCCGCCTAGGTTGAACTCATTGCTGATGACCGCCCTGTCACAGCAGTGCTGGACCCCACCTCCAGCTTCGGCCGCCGGTTCAAAACCCTGCCCACGACACCGGACCGGCGGCCTCTATCTTGGTTATGTTCCGGTGCCGGTCGCACGTCCTGCCCCTACCCCTGAAAGCGACGGGACCGGAACATGCCAAGGATCTCCGTTCTCCTCAGCGCTCCTTCCACACGAATTTCGGCTTTCAGCAGATTCAAGCTGAAACACGGCCTTGACTTTCCGTTCAATACCGACGAAAGGGAATTAGCAACCGCGCATCCAACATGGTTCGCAGCTGCAAATGGTGAGGTGGCCGAGTGGTTTAAGGCAGCGGTCTTGAAAACCGCCGTGCGTGAGAGCGTACCGTGGGTTCGAATCCCACCCTCACCGCCATTTTTCTTATAAATGTTGAATTGAACACCTGTCCTTTCGGGTCAGGTTTGAAGTGCAAACAAACTGCTGTCGAGTGATCGTCTGGTTTGTGCTCCGTCTTTTTCCAAATTGAAAATTGAACTTTCCAATTCGCGAATCTGTTCAACAAGGTTAAAATGACAGATCTCTATCTATCTGTTTTTACTTGTTAAAATAGAGATTCCTGTTTCCGTCCGGTTGGCCCGGTGCCTGCAACTCCTTCGTTGACCATCGCTTCGGCGAGTCAGACAAAGGAGAGAAAAATGGCAAGTTTGCCCGCAACGCGTCCCATGATCGGGACCAATGAAAATGATGTGCTGAACGGAACCAGGCATTCGGACGTGATGTCCGGACGCTTTGGCGACGATCTCATGACCGGCCAAGGTGGCAATGACGAGATTTGGGGTGGTACCGGCGACGATACGCTCTACGGCAACAACGGCAACGACATCCTTTATGGATCCGGCGGTCCGAACCTGGTTCAGGTCACCAGTATGGAAATCACCGATGATTATCCGGTGTCAGTTGTGTTTGAAGGCGAAACCGCCGGCTACCGGAACACATTCGGCTATTACAAGGTCGCCGACGACGGGACCATTTATGATGTGGAGTTTGTCTGGCCGAACGCGTCCTTGCAGGGCAGCGGCGGCAGCCTGATCCAGGGACAGTCCCGGGAATATCTGAATGTGCAAGCGGGCGATAAGATTGCCTTCTTCATCGTTTCAAACGGATATGGCCGCAACAACGGTTACAGCGGTCTCGATCTGGAAAACGGTTCACTGCATTTCCTGAATGCCGACGGGTCAGCGGCAACGCTGAACAGCAACAGTCCGCGGCTCTATCACCTTGATCAGAACGGTACTCAGACCCTTATCAAATATGATCCCTACCACACAGCCGCCCATGGTGACACGGTCGGGCTCAATCCGGACAACATCCTGCACACGACAGGTGTATTGAAGACGGACAAAGGCACGATCACACTTGGCTTTGAAGATCTCTTCAATGGTGGCGACCGTGACTTTGACGACAGCGTCTTTACGGTTGATATCGGTCTGGCCAACGCCTTGCTTCTCAACGCGCATTATCAGCAGGAAAATGGCGGGACAGACCCTGAAGGCAATGGCGGCGACCAGCCGGTCGTGATTGAACGGACCGACAATGACGTCTTGCATGGTGGCTCCGGAGCGGACGAACTTCACGGCCGTTCAGGCGACGATCAACTCTATGGCAACAATGGTCATGATTCCCTTCACGGAGGCAGCGGAAACGATGTGCTCGACGGCGGTTCCGGCAATGACAGCCTCTATGGGAATTCCGGAGATGATGTCCTCTACGGAGGCCAACATGACGATGACCTCAACGGCAACAATGGAGACGACACGCTCTATGGCGAAACCGGAAACGACGATCTGAATGGCGGAACCGGCAATGACAGTCTTGATGGCGGTACCGGCGACGACAGTCTGATTGGCGGATCCGGCGACGATGTACTCATCGGAGGCTATGGTGAAGACATATTGAAAGGCGGCGCCGGGAACGATGAGCTGCGAGGCGGGCATCAGGACGACAAGCTTTACGGCGGTCATGATGACGATGTCTTTTACGGTGATGCCGGCAATGACTACATCCATGGCGGTCGCGGCAATGACACGGTCGACTATTCCGACTTTGACGTCGATCTGTCGATCCTGCTGCACAACAAGCGGGCCCATGGACAGGAGATCGGAACCGACAGCCTGAACTTTGTCGACAATATTGTCTCAGGTGGCGGCAATGACATCCTGAAGGGAACGTCCGGCGTGAACACGATTGACGGCGGCGCAGGCAACGACCAGATCCGTTCGCTCAGAGGCAGTGACACGCTGACGGGCGGCGACGGAGCAGATACGTTCGTGTTCAGAACTTATGACCTGGTCGGTGTTGATGAGATCACGGACTTCACCATCGGTCTCGACTTTCTGGATTTCAGCCACCTCGCCGGTCGGGATGATGACCAGACCTTCCTGGCACGTTTGCAATCCACGAGTGCTGATGGAGATACGACCCTTTCGGTGGATCTTCAGGACAACGGGACCTACCAGGACATTTGCACATTGAACAATGTCGACAATCAGTCGGTCACGTCCCTGTTCGATAGCAACTGCTTCATCTTCTAAAGGTGATTGAACCGGATTGCATTTTGGCAAATGCGATCCGGTTTCCTTCTTGTTCAGATTGTCTGTTCATTTGCAAAATTGAAAAACGAGAAACAACCATCGGCCGCAACGAATTTCAGTTTTGCAAAACCGACAAGAACATGGATTTCCACTTCCAATCAAAAATTAAGCAAAAACAGTATCTTATATAAGCTTCCTAAACCTAATTCAATACTCACATCTCCACGAAGCCAATTGGCATTCCTTTTGCGTTGTAACGGTCATCGGAAAACCAATGGGAACTGTTCAGTTGGAGATTATTCACGAAAGACCCAGCCAGAGGCTGCATTACCGGGTGACAGCGCCGATGCGCGTGACATTTGGCGAGCAGACTGTTGATGCTGTTGATTGGGGTCTTGGTGGATGCCGGATTTCCGGTCTTTCTGGTGACCAGCCGGATATCGGTTCTCACCACACGCTTTTCTGCACATTGCCGTTTCAGGGTTTCAATATCACTCTGAAAGCTGAAGCCGAAGTAGTGCGCCGTCACGAGGATGCAAATCAGCTGGCATTTCGTTTCACGGAGCTGGGAGAGCGTGAAACTGCTTTGATGCAGCATTTTGTCGAAGACCTGGTTCGCGGCAAGATGACCGATGTTGCTGATACAATCGTGCGCATCGACACACCGGTAACGCCTGTTCCTGTCAAACCCGACCCAAATCCCGCAAACGATATTCCCGTTCGACGCTGGCCGATAAGGCAAATAGTCATGTCCTGCTTTTACCTTGTGCTCGGTGCAGTGGTTTTCGGCTATGTTGGCATATATGTGTTTGCGACGCTCTTCCGCCTTGAAATTCAGTCTGCCGTTATCAGTGCGCAGCGGATCGAGATTTCTGCTCCTTTCAACGGACGTCTCCTGGAGCTGAGCCATCGTCAGGGTGCGCAGGCCGCAGCCGGTGCTCTGATGGCCGTCATGGCGGATACGGGTCACAACGCCAACCTACAACGTGTCAGATCGGATCTGGCTAAAACCCGAGCCGAACTTGCTGAAACAACAGTCATGCTCGAAGAAGAAGAGCGTCGGTCAAAGGGGTATGAGCTGGTGGCGAGGAACAATGTTCGCCAGGCAGAATCTCAATTGTCCGGATTGGCGCTTGCAAGAGACAACGCGTTGCTCAAGTTGGAGCGTGTCCAGGGATTGGCCGCAAAAGGTCTAGTGCGCACCGATGATGTTGAGGCAGCTGAACTTGAAGTCAAATCGGTGGTTTCGGACCTTGAGCGTAAGAAGATACACATTGAGGAGCTCAAGGAGCTGATTGACGGCGGCGCAAGTGTCCGCCTGTTTACGGGGAACAGTTTTGCCGGGCGAACCGCTGAATTGAAGGCGAAGGTAGCCCGTTTGACGGCGCTTCAGGGGCACTATGCACATCTGGAAACGGAGCTGGCCGGAAAGGACACCGACCAGAAAATCGTGGCTCCTTTCAACGGACGCGTTGTCGAGACCCTTGCTGCCTCGGGAAATATCCTAAAACAAGGCGAACCGCTGCTGGTGTTCGAAGAAACCGGTGCGGAAACCGTCACGGCATTTCTGACGCAGGAAGAAGCGGCACAGGTTCGCATCGGCAGCCCCGCCAATCTCTTCCTGCCAACCGAAAACAGATGGATTTCTGTGGAAGTCGCTGCGATTGACAGAACCGCAGGTTTCGTTGATGAGGTAACGGAAACGCATCGTTTCCGTGCGCCGGACGCCCGGTCGGCAAAGGTGACCCTTTCCCAGGTCTCCGGTGACCTGCCCGCCAGCGGAACGCCGGCGACCGTCTATTTTCAAAGATACAGAAACAATCTGGTGTTTCGCACGGCGCAACAGATCCTCGAGGCGATCTGATGGACAGTCGCGAAATCACAAACCCTTACGACGTCGATGAAATCACGCACCGTCCCAGAGGCTGGGCGAAGTGGACACCCTTCTCGATCTTTCAGATCACGCTCTATTTCGGACTTTGTTTCATCGGTCTGACAACCTTTGAAAATGTCTTTTTCAGTCCGGCAACCCGGGAAATAACTTTCGTCATCGGGCTGCTCGGCATCTGGCGGTACGGCTGGTGGTTCACCCACGCCGTCAGGGCATGGATCTATGGTCGCTTTGTCTATCCTTCCATGCGGGATGCCGGTCGAAAGGTCTGGGATGATGGTTGGCGGCCACGGCACCTTCATTTCATGATGACAACCTACAAGGAACATCGGGACATCACTGAAAAGGTTATCAGATCCATCTGTCGGGAAATTCGCGATGCGGGTGTTCCAGGTACCATCTGGCTCGGGTCGGGCGACCGTTTCGACGAGGAACTGATCTCTGAACTGTTAGAGCGAGAGTGGTCTGATCTGGATGTAACCCTGCACATCGTGAGACAGAACCAACCCGGCAAACGACTGGCCATCGGTCTGGTCTTGAGAGCGATGAGCCGCGGCGATGTTCAAGCGGATGATCTGATCATCTTCATGGACGGAGATTTCATTCTCGCCAAAAACGCAGTTGGAGCCTGTCTGCCATTGTTCAAGCTCTATCCGGATTTGCAGGCATGTACGACGGATGAGGAAGTGCTTTGCATTGGGCCGAGGTGGATTGCCAACTGGCTGACCATGCGTTTTGCCCAAAGGCGTCTGGCCATGCAGTCACACTCGCTGTCCGGCCGCGTCTTGACACTAACCGGCCGCATGTCGGTCTTTCGTGCCAATCATCTTTTGAAACTCAAGTTTATCCGGCTTTTGGAGGCGGACCATCTCGAGCATTGGCTCTGGGGGAAGTTCAGATTTCTGTCCGGAGATGACAAGAGCACCTGGTACTACATGCTTCAATCAGGATGCCGCATGCTCTACGTGCCCGATGCGATGGGATACACCGTTGAGGTCATTGAAGGTTCCGGTATGGACCGGATGGTGCAGAACTTCCGCCGCTGGTCAGGTAACATGCTGCGCAACGGTGCGCGCGCCCTCGCCCTCGGCCCGCACAGGATGCCTTTTTTCATCTGGTGGTGCCTTCTGGACCAGAGGGTTTCCATGTGGACGATGCTTGTCAGTCCGGTGTTGGCGATTTGCACATCGGTACTGTACGACCCCTATTACATTTTCGGCTATGTCGTCTTCATCTGCATCACGCGCATGCTCTTGTCGCTTTTCCTTTATGGCTACGCACGAAAGGTAGACCTCAGCTATCCGTTCATTCTCTATTTCAACCAGCTCATCAATGCCTCCGTTAAGGTCTACTGCATCTTCCGCCTGTCGAAGCAGCGCTGGTCCAATCGGGGTGACCAACGCGCCGGTGAAGGAGATGGGCTGATCGCTAGATTGCAGAACCTGATGGCGAGTTATCTGACGGTGCTTTACGTCACAATGCTGTTTGTCGGCGTTTGTCTGATGGCCGGGCTCATCGATCCACCAAGCAGTGGCATGGTCACGAACGTGCTCGGGTTTTCATCGCCTCAACCGATGTCCTGACGTTTCCCAAAATGCAAATTGCCCTTTTCAAATCCGAAAGCGAAACAGGGCTGCAAATTGCAAACGATCCAATAACATTTTGAATAATAACATTTTTTTTGCCTCGCTCGAAAGTGGCCTGAGTTTTGTTTCTGTAGTGGCAGCAACTTAATTCGGAGGCCTTCAGATGAAACTGAGACCGAAAGTCTACACCGCAGCATTGGCACTAACCGGCATCGTTGCCCTTGGTCCCGTTGCATTCAATACGGTTGTTGACGCCTATGATCACAACAGAACGTTCGACCTGGGGCTCGACAAGCAGGAAATCAGCGTCAAGGCGCATTACCCGCTTTACAAAATGATCGAGTATCCACGCATCAAGGCCTCAACGGTTGTCCTGGGCGACAGCCGCGCTCGAGCACTGCAAGACCGCTATTGGCAAGAGCTGGGGCGCAACGATGTCTACAATTTTGCCTATGGCGGTGCGACCGTCTACGAAATCTACGACACTTTCGACTACCTGCGGAACAACGTCGAACTCGAAACACTGATTGTCAGCCTGCCCCTGCGCAGCATGGATGCGCGTTTCAAAGGTGGCATGAACCGTGTTCCAGAAGCAATTTCGATAGCGAACAATCCATTCGCCTACTACACGAACTGGTTTGTCGCCAAAACCGGCTGGACGCTTCTGAAGGACAGATATCCTTCTGTCTTCACGTCATTGAACGACATTTCCCTTTGGCCTGTCCAAAGCGCGAACGCTGCCGAGTTCGGCGGGCGTGACATGCTGAGTGTCGAAGCCTTGCTTGATCCAGCGCTCTGTGACGAATGCGTTCTCACCACACCGAACGGAACACTCGTTCTGCCGGCGATCCATCGCCATGGCGGCCTCGGGTTTGGACACTGGGCCAGATACTGGCCGGAGATCACCATCGATCGTGATCTTCCTCAGCTCTTTGCAAAACAGGTCGGAACCAACGGAGCCGCTGATTGGAGGCGTTTCAAGCAATCGGACGATCTCTGGGAGAAGGTTGAGGAAATCGCTCGTTGGAGCACCGAAAATGACGTCGAACTCATTTTTTTGATCCCTCCGACCATTGCTGAAATGCAGCGCAGGATTTCCGATTTCGGACTGTCGACAGCAAACCACAAGTTCAGGGAGAGGTTGTCCGAACTGGCAATGGTTGTCGACTTTGATTTCGACGCCCCATTCACGCGGGAGTTGAACAATTTCACCGACGCTTATCATTTCGGTTCTGATCCCGCGCGCAAGATTGTCGGCGAGCTTGTTCTTTTGACGAGCAGTGGCGGCGAGCACAAGGCCGAAGCGATCGGGCGCCGCAAGGGTCTGGCGTGTCCCGTCTCCAGCAATGACGTCAAGAACAGCCACAGCGAAGGAACCCTGACGCTTCTGGAAGGCAGCTCCTGCCGGATCTGGAGGCGGAAAAATGGGTAAGAAACTCAATCTCATGAGCGATCTGATGTTCGGTTTCACCGGCTTCATGATCGGAGCCGCAACTGTTTCATTTCTCGTTGCCGGTCAAGACGATGACCACCTGGTGCCAGAAAAAGTCGAATGGCTTTTCGACAGATCAAACGCAATGTCATGCCAGTCCTGCACCGGAAACTTTGACCGCTTTGCTGATCCGGAGATGCAAAAATGACCAGGACCACCAAGAGATTGTCGATCTGGAAACTGATGCTGCTTGGCACAGTTTTCGGCGTTTCAGGTGCGATTGCCCTTTCCGGCGATGTTGTACCGGCGAAGGTCAAGTCCGAGCGTATCGACCCGACAATAGATGAAATGATCAAGCAAGCGCGTGGACTGCAGAAAGTCGGACGATGGGACGCTGCAGCGGACCTGCTTACGCAGCTTGCCAATGATGGACACCCAGTTGCGCTCTATCACTTGGGCCGGGCTTACAAAAACGGCTGGGGCGTTGACGCGGACCTTGCACAGGCTCGGTTGATCTTTATGGAAGCAGTTCGGTATTCCTTCAGCTTCAGGGGTGAAACCGCTTATGAGCTGGGGCGCCTTTTTCAGCGTTCCTCAGGGGAGCGCTGTGCGGAGATAGCCCTGCAGTGGTTCAAAAAGGCGTTGGTCTGGGACTATCCCAAGGCGCATGTACAGCTTGCCAAGCATTATGAGCGTGGCATCGGCACCGAGCGAAACCTTCCTGCAGCGTTTGACCACTACGAACAGGCTGCCATTCACGGTTATCCGTCTTCCACCATCAACTATGCTCGTATTTTGTTGACTGGCAGATACGGCACCATTGCCGACCCGGAAAGAGCCGCCTTTTGGGCGAGCAGAGCAATCGAGGGTCTGGAAAAGAAAGCTCGGGACGGATCTGCTAGCTCAGCCAAGACGCTTGGCCGCATCTTCCGTGACGGAGAATTTTTGCCGGCAGATCTTTCACAGGCGAAAGACTGGTTCTTGAGGTCCGCCGATCTCGGGGATGCAGGCGCAATGCACGACTTGGGCCAGATGATCCTGGCTAGCGACCCTGATGAGGACAGCATTCAAAACGCCCTCAATTGGTTGCGGTTATCAGCAAAGGCTGAGCATGGCGGAGCACTTACCGCGCTTGGCAGACTGCATTTGAGGGAAGTCTACGGATTGCCCAGCCAAGAGGCAGTCGACTTTTTCGAGCGTGGTGTTGATGTCGGACATCCAGGTGCAATGGAAGAACTCGGCAGGCTTTACGCCGTTGGGCAACATGTTCCGCAAGACCGGACGAAAGCCCTGGAACTCGCAGGCAAAGGCGCGGACCGAGGACATCAAGGCAGCGCTCGTCTCCTGAAGGAAATTCAAAAAACCGATGAGGCAAATCTCACGGTTATCGAGCGTTCACCCCAACCCAATCAAAGCAAGACGGAGGGCTA
Source organism: uncultured Roseibium sp. (assembly GCF_947499295.1). Taxonomy (GTDB): domain Bacteria; phylum Pseudomonadota; class Alphaproteobacteria; order Rhizobiales; family Stappiaceae; genus Roseibium. Next base: position 133,423 of record NZ_CANMNP010000010.1, on the reverse strand, counting down.
AATCATGGTCTTCAGTTCATTGGAATTCATGTATCTGTTCATGCCGCCGGTTCTTGTCGGCTACCTTTTGCTGCGGCATTGGGGTTGGGAAAACGGCATCATATGGTGGCTCACCATCGCATCACTCGTGTTTTATGCGTGGTGGACACCCATATACCTGCCCCTCCTTTTGGGGTCCGTGGTCATCAACTACGGATTTCACCGCATCCTGAGGCAGATCCGCGACAAGTTCATCCTGGTTGCCGGCATTTGTTTCAACCTGGCACTCATCGCGGTTTTCAAATATGCCGACTTCTTTATCGGCAATGCGAACTTGATGTCCGGCGCGGATATTCCGCTGTTGCATCTTGCGCTGCCGCTCGCGATTTCATTCTTCACCTTCCAGCAGATTTCCTTTCTGGTTGATACCTACAAGGGCGAAATCTCCGAATGTGACTTTCCACGCTACATGCTGTTTGTCGTTTTCTTTCCGCAGCTGATCGCCGGTCCGATCGTCATGCAGAAAGAAACGATCCCGCAGTTCAGGCTGCCGGTCTTCCGCAACAAACTGGTCTTGAACCTCGCGGTTGGCGGCACGCTGTTCGCTATTGGATTGTTCAAGAAGATTGTTCTTGCAGACGGCATTGCACCCTACGCCAATGGCGTATTCAACCTTGCGGAAACAACCGGCGGTGTGCCCTTCGAAGCGGCCTGGATCGGTGCACTGGCCTATACGTTCCAGCTCTATTTCGATTTTTCGGGATATTGCGACATGGCACTGGGCCTTGCCAGAATGTTCGGGATTCGTCTCCCGGTGAATTTCAACTCCCCTTACAAGGCGACCAGCATCTCCGACTTCTGGCGTCGTTGGCACATCACGCTTTCCCATTTCCTGCGGGATTACCTCTATATTCCACTTGGCGGAAACCGTTCTGGTCCGGTGCGTCGTTATGCCAATCTCATGATCACTATGCTGCTTGGCGGACTGTGGCACGGTGCCAGCTGGACATTTGTCTTCTGGGGCGGCCTTCACGGAGCCTATCTTGCTATCAATCACGGCTGGTCTGCACTGTCAGAAAAGGGCTATGTACCGAATGTGCTGCCTCGGCCGGTCGGTCTCTTTCTTTCCCGAGCGCTTACCTTGCTGGCCGTTGTCGTCGCCTGGGTGTTCTTCCGTGCGGAAAGCTTTGCAGGTGCCACGAATATTCTTCACGGCATGACCGGGTTGTCGACGGTCTACGAACCCAAGCTGTGGGAAGGTCTGGTAACAGGAACCGCACCGATTTGGGCCGGTCTGATCTGTCTCGCAGCGATAGTGTTTCTGCTCCCGAATTCCATCGAATTCACGGAAAAGTACAACCCTATTCTCGGCCTCAAGAAGTTTGCCGCTCAGCGACGCAGCGAAGGGTTTTTTCCGGTGCGCTGGCAACCAAACGCCCGGTGGGCTGCTGCTGTCTCCATTCTGTTCGGTGTTGCTCTCATCCAGACCTATCGTTTGGCTGAAATGACCGAATTCATCTACTTCAACTTCTGATGGAGCAAGACATGCGAATTTGCTTATTGTTTCCATTGATCCTGATGTTCTGTTGTCCTTCCTGGGCAGCAGAACCTTATAAGGGTTCAGCAGCCGACAAGCTCGTCCTCCCCGCTCAAGGGATAAGCGTTGACCTGAAGTCTGGAGAGGTGTCGAGAAAAGGCGTCTCCGGCCAGTGTCTTGAACAAGTGTCACAAGCAGGTCACCATCAACTGGTTGTTGAGAAAATGCCTGGTGATGATGCGCCGGCAGTCACGTTGAACAAGATCCCCGTCACATGGATCAGCACCATTGCTGGCGAGGCCCGACTGGGCAGCCTCAAGCTTTCAAGAGGCGGCTCTCTGTTTGCACTTCGCAAATGGAAAACCGGTGATAAGCAGACGGAGTTGCTGCAAGACGGTCAGGTTGTGCTGTCCTGGAAACGTGGCTCTGCAGTCAAGTTGCTCCAGGTCCGGACCGGAGATGTGGCTGTTCTTGAAGAGCGGACAGACCAGGCGACGAAACTTTTCCGATATCGCCGGAACTCAAACGGTGACATTACGACCGACCGGGAAGAGCTTGTGGACTTCGGGAGTTGCAAGCCCGGTCGATTGCGTCTCAAGGACAATATTCTTTGGTCCTGGCTTGACTGTGATGGTGACGATCGCAAAGGCATCTACCGTATTTCGCTGCAATCAGGCGAGATTGGATTGCCAGTAATTTCCGATCCCGATGCGGACTTTGTAACGATACCCAAGGAATTCAAGCTGAGCGAGGGGGAAACTGTCGCTGTCGTAGATGGTACATCTGCTGCCAAATACTTTCACTTTGCTCTGAATGGCCTCCTGCTTTCGCAAACAGGCGAAGTGAGAGCGTGTTCGTCTGATGCGGAAGGACTGCAAAGCTGGAATCAAAGTTATCGGCTGAGAGCGTTGGCGACCCTTTATGCCAAGACAGGTGCATCTGTTTTTTCCGACTTGGCTCGCAAGTCGATCCGCTTGAGCCTTTCAGCAAGCGACGGCAAGACCGGGCGCGCAGGATCCAACAATCCTTCTTGCGGCTGGAGTTCAACGATTTATGGCTCAGAGCCGGGTAAACGGCTCAGTCTTATGATCAATCAGGCCATGATTTCAAATGCTCTTTCTGCCAGCTGCGACCTCCTTGGGTCTGCCTGTCCAACACATCTTGCTTACCGGATAACCGCAGCTTCCATGTGCCTCGTAAAACACTTCGAACCTCAATTGGACGCAGAAACCGGCCTTTACAGGATCGACGAGAATGACGGGTTCCGTTTTGCAGGTTCCGTCGCACCCTGGAATTGGCAAATTGCCTTTGCCGAGGTTCTGGACCGTATCAACGATGATGCCCTGCAATTGCGCGCCCACGAGATCGCGATGCTGTACCTGAATTCCTGGAAATCCACCTCGAACGGGGCGTTATGGCGATATTGGCCTGATGCCTATTACCGGGAAAAGGGCTTGGATGATGAGCAATTTCGAAAACAACGGTTTGAAGACACCGGCCATGCCGGCATTAGTCTGCTGAGCCTTGGCCGGCTTGTGGATCAAGATCTGATAGACGGTAAAGGCTCGGTCGGAGATCGTCTTGATTATCTGCTGTCATTCGGCACGGACACGCCTCGCGACCTTGACGGCAAAGGCCCGCGCTCCGGTCGATGGTTTCCATCCGGTGGTTGGGCGAACTTTGCAACCGACCGTTTCAAGGCAGCGATGAAGGGCCCGGTGCCTGGCGCGCGCTCCGCCGACGCTCTCTACGCTTATGTGGCGCTTTTCGACCCTGATGAGCCGTTTCACCTGACAGTGGACATCTTCGTTTGTGCCGATATTTGCCGGCGGGAACGGCAACTTACCTATGAGAGTTGGCAGTCTTATCTGACCGAGAATCCCTTCTTTCAACTTCGACAATCAGAGGCACGGAGTGAAAGTGCAATCACGCCTGGGGAATTTTTCAAAAAATCGAATTTTTATAAACCATGAGCAGGCATGATCCCCAGAGCCCTCCCAAGGTTGCGGGCTCGAAGACGGCGGAGCGAAGGACGAAAACCATGCGCACCTGGATTAAACAGATGAGCCAAGATGCAACATTCTGGCTGGTTCTGATCTTCATCTCCGCCTCTGCCATCGCGGCTTACGTGCTTGCGGTTGATTTCGGGCAAAAGACGCGAACAGCGGACCTGTCAGCGGCGGCAAAAGCACAGTCTGATCTTCTGACCGCAACCCGGTCGTTTTATTCCCGGGAAGTCATCGACAAACTCTATTCATCTGACGTCAGCGTCAGTCATGAGTATCACGACAAGGAACTGACGATACCTGCCCCGGTGTCCATGACACTGGCCCTTGAAGAGGAGCTCAGCCGCCAGGGGTCGGAAAGCACAATAAGGATGCTCTCCGAATATCCGTGGCCCTGGCGCACTGAACGTCAATTGGATGATTTTGAAAGAGAAGCGCTGAAGGCGCTGCAGGAAAATCCGGATCAACCCTTTCAACGGCTCGAACAGAGGGACTTCGGCGCAGTTTTCCGGAGTGCCACGGCAGTGCGCATGGAAGGAAGCTGCGTTGCCTGTCACAACACACATCCTCAATCGCCCAAACAGGACTGGGAAATTGGTGACATTCGAGGATTACAGGAAGTCGTCATACCGGCGAGTGCTCTTTTTGGAACAGGTTTCACGTCCATCAACAATTTGATGTTCATGCTTGCAGTTGCATTTGTTGCCGCCGTCGCGTTGACACTTGTGCTCTCAAATCAACGACAGCGGGCAACCAAGCGTCTTTCGGACATGGCGACCGCAGAAAGGGAGAAAAACGAAGCCCTCGTTGCGGCTACCCGTCGTGCAGAGGCCGGTGAAGCACAGGTCAGTGCAATTCTTGAGACCATGCTGGAAGGCGTTCTTTCTATCGGGACCGATGGCAAGATCCTGAGTGTAAACCCGGCGGCCTGTGACATGTTCGGAGCAAAGCAACCTGCGGAACTTGTCGACCTGAAAATCTGCGATCTTCTACCCGACACCGAAAACTCCGACCTTCCATTTGAATGCTGCAACAAGGGCACACAGCCCCTTGAGATTGCTGCAGCCGGAATGCGTTTTGAATCAATTGGCAAACGCATGGACGGGCGAGAAACGCCGGTAGAGTTGTCTCTCACCAAGTCCAGATCCGGTTCTGCGAACATCTACACGGCAATCCTCAGAGACCTGACGGCTCAAAAGGCAGCAGCCGAGAAGCTGAAGCAGGCTGAAACCCGGCTCGTCGATGCAATCGAGTCTCTTCCAGATGGCTTCGTTCTCTATGATGCCGATGATCTCCTTGTTTTGTGCAACAGCAAATACAAGGAATTCTACAACAGAAGCGCGGATCTGATCGAGCCAGGCAAAAAGTTCGAAGACATTATCCGAGGCGGCGCGAAGCGCGGTCAATATCAAGTGTCCGACCATGTGCTAGAGGAATGGGTTGCCTTGCGCATGGAACGTCATCGTAACCCTGGCGCGCCCATGGAGCAGCATCTGGATGATGGACGATGGCTTCGCGTGATTGAATCGCGTACCAGCGAAGGTGGTCTTGTCGGATTTCGTGTCGACATAACAGAACTCAAAAAACGCGAAGAAGAACTAAGGCGCAGTCAGGACCTTCTGCGCAACGTCGTGGATGCTTCCTTCGATGGCGTGATCGTCATGAACGGCGAAGGCATTGTCCTGGATTTCAGTCCGGCAGCCGAGGACGTTTTCGGTTGGTCGGCCAATGACATCATTGGTCAAAAGATGTCCGACTACATCATTCCAGAAAAATACAGACAGATGCATGATTCCGGACTGGAACGTTTTTTGGAGACAGGAGAAGGCCCGGTTCTCGGCAAAAGAATCGAAATTGAAGGGCTTCACAAAGAGGGTCACGAAATCATCGTGGAACTGGCTATACGCAATACCAAGGGAGCCGAAGGGCCGTTGTTCCTGGGATATGTGCGCGACATCACCGAACGAAAGGCTGCCGATGCCGCTTTGAGGGACGCCAAGGAAAAGGCCGAGGCTGCGAATGAGGCAAAAGCGAAGTTCCTGGCCATGATGAGCCACGAGATTCGCACACCCATGAACGGAGTGCTGGGTATTTTGAGCTTGTTGCGGGATACCGATCTTGATCCGTCGCAGAAAACCTATGTCAAAACCGCAAGAGAATCTGGGCGCTCACTGCTGGAGCTCATCAACGATATTCTCGACTTCTCCAAGCTTGAAGCCGGACGCATGGAGCTGGAGCATGCCCCCTTCCGCCTGAACACTTTGGTCAAGAGCGTTATGGATCTTTTCAAACCGATTGCTCAGGACAAGGGATTGGGACTGTTCCTGAACTATCCAGAAGATGTGCCGGTTCTTGTGGTTGGCGACGCTGGCCGCCTTCGGCAGGTTGTTTTGAACCTCGTCTCGAATGCGATCAAGTTTACCGAAATAGGTTCAGTTGAGGTGACTGTCGAAATTGCTTCAGACGATGTGCGTCGCCCGACTTTCCGCTTTTCTGTCAAAGACACAGGCATCGGAATTCCGAAAGACAAGCACGAAAGCCTCTTTGCCGAATTTGTCACCGTCGACAGCAGCTATACCAAAAAACAGGGTGGCACGGGCCTAGGGTTGGCGATCTGCAATCAGATTACCCAGTTGATGGGCGGTGAATTGACGTTAGAAAGTCTGCCGGGGGCCGGCAGCACTTTCCACTTCGCTATTCCAATAGAACTTGCTGATGATCAGACGGCCATTGACGAGACTTCTTATGAAAATCCAGAAACAGACTTTCCCGAGGGGCTGGTCATACTGCTGGCAGAAGACAATGCGACAAATCAGATTGTTGTCAGTCACACGCTGGAAAATGCAGGGTGCGACATAGACATTGCCAACAACGGCAAGGAAGCCGTGCAAGCCGCACAAAAACGGGACTATGACTGCATCTTGATGGATATCTCGATGCCCGAAATGGATGGTCTGGAAGCAAGCAAACTGATCAAGAGCGGGCGCCGAAACGCCAACACCCCCATCGTTGCCTTGACCGCTTATTCTCTCAGGGGTGATCGCGAGCGGTTCATAGCGGCCGGGATGACGGACTTTCTGGCCAAGCCCGTCGAGAAAGAAGACTTGCTCGCCTGCATTTCATCAAATGTCGGTCCGCGTGGAGATCAGGGAGCTGATGATATTCAAGGCAACGATGAAAGCAGTCTGTCGGCTGCCCGTGAAATTCTGAGCACCATGCCTGAAGAACTGCAAAAGAAGCTTCTCACCCAATTCATAGAGGATACTTCCAAGCGACGTGAAGCTGCGAAACTGGCTGTCGAGAATGATGATTTGGAGAAACTTGAACGCGCGACCCACGCGCTCAAGAGTGTTGCTGGAACCTTTGGTGCAGGCGATCTGACAAACATTGCAGCGGCAATCAACACCCTCGTACGAGACAACAAGTCATCAGCTGCCATGTCCAGGTTGGATGAACTGGAAGAAACATGTGACAGAACGTTAGGGGAAGTGAAAGCTTTAGCTGACGAAATGGGCATCACTTTATCCATTTGAAAGCTATTTGTGTCCCGTTCGCCCGGAGGAGTGTGAGTTGAAAGTTCTGATCGTAGAAGATGCACTCCCGTTGGCCACTGTCTATGGCCATCAACTGTCTCGAGCAGGTATTGACACGCTACATGTCGAAACCGGTCGGGATGCCATAGACCGATTGCGCAAGGGCGGTATCAGCGTTGTCCTTCTGGATCTGCAGTTACCGGACATGAACGGACATGATGTCCTGACTATGATTGGTGACGAACAATTGCCCGTCACAGTGGTTGTCGTGACCAGTTCAGGCTCGATCAAGACGGCTGTCGAGGCGATGCAGGCTGGAGCCTACGACTTTTTGGTCAAACCCGTCGCCGAAGAAAGATTGGTAACGACGACACGCAATGCGCTTGAGCGTGAAACGCTAACCGAAGTCGTCGAAGAAGTCCGGAAGCCAACGACCCAGAAAACCAATCACGGGTTTGTCGGCTCATCCCTGCCCATGACGGCTGTCTACAAGATGATCGAGAGTGTTGCCCGCTCAAACGCATCTGTTTTCATCACCGGTGAAAGCGGAACTGGCAAGGAAGTTTGTGCCGAGGCCATCCACAAGTCCAGCCCACGTGCCAAAAGGCCTTTCGTACCTCTCAATTGCGCTGCAATTCCCAAGGATCTTATCGAGTCCGAGATTTTCGGCCATGTTAAAGGGGCGTTCACCGGCGCGACCTCAGACCGGGATGGTGCCGCGGCAAGGGCTGATGGCGGAACGTTGTTTCTGGATGAAATCTGCGAGCTGGAACTGAACCTCCAGGCGAAACTTCTTCGGTTCTTACAGAGCGGTACGGTGCAGAAAGTCGGTAGCGACACGCTGAAGAAGGTTGATGTGCGGATTGTCTGTGCAACAAACAGAGATCCATTGGAAGAGGTCGAAGCAGGCCGCTTTCGTGAAGATCTTTACTACCGGCTTCACGTGTTGCCGATCGGTCTGCCTCCGCTTCGTGCAAGAGGCGCAGACATATTGGAACTCGCTCGTCATTTCCTGCTGCAGTTTGGCAAGGAAGAACAGAAGGCATTCGAGGGATTTTCGGTCGAAGCGGAAGAAATGCTCATGGGTCATTCCTGGCCCGGGAATGTTCGAGAAATGCAGAACACGATACGCAACCTCGTTGTTTTGAACGAGGGACCGATCGTCGAAGCCGATATGTTGTCTACGTTGGCTGGCCGCGTTCCCAATACTGCTCGTGAGACTGTCGTCGTTCCTCGTCAGGCACCACAATTGCTAAACCGGTCCTTTACTGCAGAAAACGGCGTAACCGGCGACTGGCCGAATATCACGCTTTTGCTCGGGCAGTCCTACGAAACTCTTGAGCGGCAGCTCATAGAAGCAACAATTGATGCTTGTGGCGGTAGTTTGCCGAAAACGGCTCGAGTTCTTGAGGTCAGTCCGTCAACGCTCTACAGGAAGAAGGAAATATGGGCAACTCAGGAAGATGAGGAAACTCAGTCCCTTGCAAATGATGGCGAAGGTTCAGTCTCCCAGGAAATGGAGAACTGACTGTCGGTTGACTGTCAGTTCCCGTTTAGCCGTTGATTGCTAGTCATCAAGATACATTTCCGCCAGACCGATTGCAGCGACGTGTGAGGCGATTGGAGTTTTTCCGCTCAGCATCGACCGTTTGACTTCTTTGCGAGGAACAGTCAGCAATGTCGACGTTTCCAGATCTCCCGAGTTTGCCTCACTCAATTTGATTACGTGACTGGCTATGAAGACATGCGATTTGGCGATCTTCTGATTGCCGTGGAGCACCATTGTGGGCGCCGCAACCCATTTTCCTCCACCGTAACCGGTCTCTTCAAGCAATTCCCGTCGCGCCGAAAATTCAGGGTCTTCACAGGCATCAATTTGACCGCCAGGCAAAGTGAGACATGTCTCCCCCACTCCGTGTTTGTATTGCTTCAGGATGAGTACTTCATTTTGTTCCGTGACAGCATAGATGCTGGCAAACGACGGCAGATCGATCTGATAGTAGTCGTCTACGATGCGGCTGTCCGGCAGACTGATCGTCTGGCGTAGCACGCGAAGGCGGTCGCCGGCTTCAAAGACCTTTCGGCTGTCCAGTATAGACCAACCGGTCATGCCGCGGGTTTTGGGCTGCAAGGCACGCATCTCAGGCCTCCTCGAGAATGGAAGTCGGTAGCTTGCAGAGGTATTCGTGTCCGGACATACAGCGTTTTTCGTAGCTCAAAAGCTGACTGACGTCGCAGGGACCACCAACGACCGTGCTGATGTCTGCACCGGAAAATGAGCTGTGCAATGGCCGGGCAAAGCTGCTGACGGAGCGATGCTTGAGATAAGCAATCAGGCGCGCTGATTTGTGCCGCTTGATGAGATGATTGCGAACGATCGAGCTGTTGAATGAGCCCGGCATGATCAATAGGCTGTGGTCTGTATCCCTATAGACTTCATAGTTCGGGAAACGGGCACTGAACTCGTCCAAAATGACCGTCAGTTCACCGCGCTCGCTTTCCCAGATCCTGTAATTCTCGATTTGCCTGGCAGTGCTGTTGGTGCCCGCAAGGCAAATACGGAGTGATGCCGGACCGCATTCTATTGTTGGCGTTCTCTTGGCTGGATAATTGCTTTGCTGCACAACTTTCGCAACGAATTCGAAGAGATCGTCGGAAAAGTCATGCTCATGCCTGATCATGACTTCGTTTTGAGACCAGAGTTCCGCGCCGGAGTTGGCAAAGACGCCGGTCAATGACCTGATAAGCCTTTCAGGTAAGCGCAGCAAAACATCGTTGTAGCTGGATCGGCTCAGCAGATAACAAGGACGCAACTTTGCGAAATCATCGAGATAGTTTGCCAGGCCGTACTCTAAGTGCGCTTGATCGTTTCTTACCAGCGCGTCCAAATCCAAAAGAAAGACATCATTCAGTCGGTTTGCGGTGCCTGTGACCGGTCCGGACACACGGCCGACTGGAGCGAATACTGGTTTCGGAAACATGTTTGCTTCTCCTCTAGAAAGGGTTTGTTGAAGCAGTTGCAAGGACTTGGCCAGTTATTTGATTGGAAAAAAAATTCTAAAAAGCTAAATTAAAACAATTATTTAAGCTGTTTTTGGCTTTTGTTTATTGTGGTCGTATGATTTTTGACTTTGCGAAACGGCAATTGCGTCATCTGAATTTGCAAAGCACGAACGGCCTGCATGCATTTGCGGTGCTCTTTATAAATACGCGTGTGTATGGCGGCTGTGGAACAAGACCTATTTATCGATCGGTACTGACGTCTGAACTCGGCTGCCCTTAAAAGTTTTCAATTTGCGCAAAATCGAATTCGTATTTTTTGATTTTCGGAAGTGCCAACATCTATTCAATCATCTTGAAAAAATATAACTATCTGTTTTTAAGAATGAAAATAGGATTCACTCGAATTGGCACGGTCCTTGTTCTCTGTATCCCAGAACGATGTTTCCAGGAGAAAACAGATGAACATGTATATCGGCAACCTCAACACAGCTCAGAAAATCGACACCCTCCCTTTCAGCATTGCAGAGCCAAAAGCTTCGATCAGTGTGATTGGGCTTGGTTATGTCGGTGCGGTTTCCCTCGCCTGTCTCAGCTCTCTCGGACACCGTGTTGTTGGTGCCGATATCGACCAGAAGAAAGTCGACTCAATAGCCTGGGGCAATAGCCCAATTCATGAAGACCGCCTCTCCGAACTCTTGACGCGCGGTGTTTCTGAAGACCTCCTGTCTGCAACGACCAACCTTCAAAGAGCTGTTCGTGAAACGGATGTAACCTTCGTGTCCGTTGGCACGCCGACCAGCAAGGACGGTGGCTGCGATACGCGAGCGATCGAGGCAGTTGCAAAAGGGATTGGTGAAGCACTCGCTGACAAAACCGCGTTTCATGTGGTGGTTCTTCGATGTTCGGTTCCACCTGGCACCACACTGGACATCATGAAGCCGATCATCGAGCGGCATTCGGGCAAGGTTGCCGGCATTGACTTTGGAATAGGATTCAATCCGGAGTTCTTGCGGGAAGGCACGGCAGTCGCAGACTTTCATGAGCCGCCCAAAACTGTGATTGGGGTTACGGATACCAAGACCGCAGCGGTTCTGTCGAAGATCTACGAGCCGGTCGACACGTCCCCTATTGTGACAACCGTTGAAGTCGCCGAGCTGGTGAAATACGTCGACAACGTCTGGCATGCTGCAAAAGTGTGTTTCGCAAACGAAGTTGGCCGGCTTTGCAAACCAATGGGCATCGACAGTCACGCCGTCATGGACATTTTCGTTCAGGATACGAAGCTAAACCTTTCTCCTTACTACCTGAAGCCGGGATTTGCTTTTGGCGGTTCCTGCCTTCCCAAAGAGGTTCGGGCAGTCAGTCACCTGGCCAACAAACTTGGTGTGGACCTGCCAATGATTGATGCGTTGATGCCCTCCAACCAGAAACAAATCGACGAAGCGGTGGATCTTGTTGAACGAAGCGGTGCGAAAAAGGTTGCGATCCTGGGCGTTGCTTTCAAGCCGGGCACTGACGACCTAAGGGAAAGCCCGGCACTTGAGGTAATTGCGAAACTCAAGAACAGAGGCGTCGAAGTCACTGCTTTTGATCCTGCAATTCAGCCGGGAGCGCATATCAAGCAGCAATTCGACTACATGCAATATGCAGCTCCTCACCTTAAGGACGTCGTTGAAGACCTGCCGAAATTTTTGAAAGAGGCTGCCGCAGAAGCAGTCGAACAAGCTGATGCGATCATCGTATCGCAAAAAATTCCAGGTCTTCGGAGTGTGCTGGAGTCCAAAAAAGAAGACGCGGTGATTGTGGACCTTGTCCGCATTTCAGCTCCGCTCCCTGCCTCTTCCAATTACACGGGAATTGGTTGGTAGGACCGCACACTCCCATCCGCTCCCTTTCGCCCCATCGCCCACTTAAGAAAGGGAGCGGATACTCTTTGCCAGGCCAAGCGCCTGGCAAAGCTGTCATCACATCGGCTTGCGGTTTCACGAGGTCCAATTGGCCAGGACCGCTCTTCAATGACCGGGATTCACCAATAGATCGGCTTTCCAATCGCTGAAACGCACCGAGAAGATCCCTTGATGGACGTCAGAGGTGTTTCCGTCAGGGATTGCCCAAGCCAACCGAATGGATATTGCAGCTTGAATGGCGCAGCCACATCTTCTTCGGTAATCGGTTCGAAGCCGACCCGAGAATAGAATTTCGGATCACCGTAGGTCAAAGCAACCTCAACACCGGCTTGTGCGAGCGTTTCTAGACCAAAGCTTATGAGACTTTGACCAATCCCCTCACCTTGGTGTGCGGTCGCAACCGCGACAGGCCCTAGCACGAATACATGGCGCTCATCCTGGTCGAAGACCATCCGGGAGAACATGATAGCAGCGACGACTTCTTCTTTGTGAACGGCATAGAACGTATGGAGGTCATCCGAGGCAGTTTCCTGCATGAGATCACGCGACAGTTGCCCGATCAGTTCGCCTTCTTCAGCCCCTTCTGCTTCTGCAAAAACGTTGCCGAAGAGATTGCAAATGTCGCTTTCGCGGCCACGCGCGTTTATTAAAAACTCCACTGGAAGCCCTCTGCTCAGGTCATACCAAGTTGCTGCAATCGAACCGGTTCAAAATATATATCAGTCGAGTCCGTAGATTTGAATTTTGCCTAAAGTCCTCGGGTGCCGCAATCAGGACGGGATATCCTAAGCCAGGTATCCAGCAAGAGACCAATATCGAAGCTTGTGAATTGGAATTCGAGGCCAATGAAGTCTCGTTTACACCATCAGGATATCCAAACTTCCGGGTTGATCATGTGAATGGGCTTGTTTTCCGCATATGCGACGATCTGATCGAAAATATCAGAAAACTGAAGGTCGAATTCATCTTCGGTGACGTAGCCTATATGTGGCGTTGGCAATACGTTTGGTGAGGTCAAAAGCGGATTGTCGATATCCGTCAGCGGTTCACTGTCAAAGACGTCAACTGCCGCAAAGATGCGGCCTTTGGCAATCTCGGTTTCCAGATTGCCCGGTGCAATAAGGCCTGATCTGGACGTGTTGACCAGAAGCGAGCGCGGTTTCATGGATGCCAGATCTTGCTCTGTAATGATCCCGCGTGTTTCAGGTTTCAGCCTGACATGCAGGCTAACGATATCCGACGTTGAAAAAAAGATTTCCCGACTTTCTGCGAGTTGAACACCGTCTGTCCTAGCCCGCTCTCTGCCATTCTCGGACGACCACCATTGAACATTCATGCCAATGGCTTGCGCATAAGTGGCGACCGCCTTTGCTATACGCCCATACCCATAAAGCCCAAGCGTGCGACCGCGCAGGGTTCGACCAACGCCCATTTGCCAGTTTCCACGGCGTATGGAAGCAACCTGTTCCGGAATTTGGCGAAAGCTTGAAAGCATCACGGCCAACGTCAGTTCCGCCGCGGCATAAGACGGGGTGTCTGAATGCATGTTGGAGCAAAGAAGCACGCCATTTTGTGTGCATGCGGAGACATCGATATGTGGGTAAACGCTTCGCTGGGAGATCAGTTTCAAGTTCGGGAGCTTGTTTAGAAGCTCCTCGGTAATCCTGGTTCTCTCGCGGAAGAGCATTAGACAGTCAGCCTCTTGAAGACGGTCAGCGAGGATTGAGGCGTTTTCAACATGATCGGTCCAGACAGTGACGTCATGGCCGTCAAGTTTGTCAAAACAGGGCAAGCTGCTCAGTGTGTCAAACCAGTCATCAAGAATATGTACTTTCATCGACTTTCCACGCCGCCTCCTGCAACAAGGGTTCTTGGAGTGGGAACAAACACCTCGGAGCTCATGGCATGCAGCGCCCTTGTCACCTGCATCCGTTTGGACAAAAGAACGTTGTACTGAAGGTCGCAACCGGCAACAGGCGTTGGGTAGTTCTTGATTTCATCGGTAATCTGTTGTCGCGCGATCTGAAGTGCAAGTGTTGCGGCCTCGATATGTGCATCATATTCGGTCTTCATGCTGTGCACCCGTTTGAGGAACTCGATGATTGGCAATTTCGTCAGTTTCGAGACCAGACAGTTGCCGGCACAAACACCTCACCTGTCGCCAGTTTGCGCGCGGTTCTGAGCAATCCCGCCGACTTGACGTTGAATCGCCCCTGCTGAATTTCGTAGTCTATGAGCACTTCCATTTTGCCCATCGGATGCTCAAGCTGCAATGTTGCTGGTGTGGCCGGCCGTTCAGTGAGGAGCCTTTCGCCGACCGTGCCGGGAGCTAACAGACAGGAAGCCAGGCATTGGGATCCGGTGACAGCCAAAGTGGGGTGGCAGTTCCAGGGCATGAAGTAGCGTACTGATGCCGTTCCGCCGTGCTTTGGTTCCGACAGCAATCCGAATTTCGGCGTCACGGATTTTCGGACATCTCCAAGACCCATGCGCTCCCCGGCAATCAGCCGGACGGCTTCCATCTTCTCAAAAAGGCCCGTGTTCTTGTCGATATCTTCCGCGCTTTCTTCGCCTGTCAGGCCGAAGTCACGTGCGAGACCGATGACCATAGGCATGGCAACATCCATGCAAGTTACCGGGACCTCATTGATGATTTCCTGTGCATGCCCTGTCGGAAACAAGGCTCCGGTCAGGCTTCCTTCAACCTTCATGAATTGAAGCTGGATCGGAGCTGCGGTACCCGGAACACCGTCGATTGCAGCATCGCCGTCGTACTGAACGACGCCACCGGGGGTTTGCACGATTTCGGAAACAAGCATTCCTGTATTGACGGCTCTGATCTTTACTTCTGTCACGTCGCCACTCGGATCCACCAGGCCCATTTCGATTGCTGCAGGGCCGACACCCACCAGAATATTTCCGCAGGAGGGTCTGAAATCGACCAGCTCTTCTTCAACACCAACCTGTGCGAAAAAATAGTCGACATCTGCCCACTCGTCGTCGGATTTTGACAGCATGGCAACCTTGGTCGTGACGGCCGTGCCTCCTCCAATCCCATCGATGTTGAATGGGTGTCCGGACCCAACAATTGAGGTCAGCACTTTCGACAGGACATCCAGATCCTGTGGCAGATCGCTTCGCTTGAGGTAAGGCCCGCGCGAAGAACCGCCGCGCATGAAAATGAAAGGGGTAGATGTCTGGATCATTCGGCCGTCTCCCTGATCAGATCAACTGCATTGGCCGGTTGCACCGGAGTGTCGACTGGTCGTCTTCACGTCAGTGGCCATGGAAGTTTTGCGAAGGACTGCAATAGGCCCGGCGGGAAATCGCGGTTTAAAAGCCAGGCCATGCAGCACATGAATGCAATGCCGCAGGCGCCGTAGGTGGCGGCGTAAGCAAAGCTGCGTTTTGCGCGATAGTGGATGAAGGCAACCAGGAAAACGGCAAGTGCGAGAATAAAACCAATGAGCGAAGTCAGGATCAGCAGGCCGGCGAACCATGCCAGTGTGCTCCAAAGCCCGTGTCGGTTGTCTTCCGAATTTCCTGCTTCACTGTCGCAGAAGAGCGCGTGTCTTTCGCTCGCACCGCGCATTTGAAACAGCAAAATGATGCATCCAAGGATTGAGACCAGTCCGATGAATTGCGGGAATACCCTGTCTGCTGACGCGTAATCCGGGATCAGCGATGCATTGGTGAAGGCAAATGCGAGATAACCAAGGATGGCCATCAGGAAGATCAGGGGTGCGCGCTTCGTGCCTGTCGAAACATCACCTTCGGCGCGGATGTTCTTCGATTGGCGCAATCCGACCACGACGGACACGATCGTCACCAGAATGAGAATGATCACGATGGGCGAGAAAATATATTCCATGCCTTCTGCGAACCCTTTGCGGAATCTCGAACTGGCAATTTGCACTGCCTGGTTGGCATAGGTTTCCGCAGGGTTGGAGAGCACAAAGCCAATCAGGAACGCCGGCCGTGACCAGTCGAAACGCCGCATCAGGATGCCGAGAAGACCTATGGCGAAAAGCGCGACCAGATCCATCAGGTTCTGACCTGACTGGAACGCGGCGAACGAAATGATCATGAACAGGAATGGGGCAAGCAAAGCGAAGGGAATGGTGGTCAATCGTGCTATGCCACCGGATCCCAAAATGCAGATGACCGTGCCGACTACATTTGCCAGAGCCAGAAGCCAGACAATCGCGTAGGTGACGTCAAGATTGTTCTTCAGCATCGAGGGGCCTACCTCGATCTGACCTGAGCCGAGCAATGCAACAGCACCGATGAAAACCGCCATTGATCCCGATCCGGGTATTCCGAAGAGCAATGTCGGCACCAGACCGCCGCCTTCCTTGGCGTTGTTGGAGCTTTCCGGTCCGATGACCCCCCTCACATCACCGTTGCCGAATTTTGATTTGTCTTTCGACGTCTGGACGGTGTGGCCATAGGCGATCCAATCAACCACCGAACCGCCGAGCCCCGGGATGACGCCGACCGTGACGCCTATGAGAGAGCAGCGCACGCTGAGCCAGATATTGGCAAACCAGTCACGCACGCCGTGCAGCCAGCCGCCGCCGAGCATTGAGCGCTCGGAAATCGCGCGGTCCTGGCGAAGAAGAGCAACAATTTCCGGGATGGCGAAAATACCGAGGCCAACGATGACGAGTTTCAGGCCATCAGTGAGATAGGGCATGTCATACGTGGCCATGCGCAGGGCACCGGCGCTGTCGCCCTCGCCGATCGTGCCAACCATCAAACCTAGGCCGGCGGCGACGATGCCTTTGATGGCCACCTGTCCGGCCAGAATGCCGACCATCGACAGACCAAACAATGTGATCATCAACAGCTCAGGTGTGCGAAATTCAAGCACAATGGGCCTTGCAACCAAAATGAAAACCGTGAGGAACGCAGCGCCAACCAGACCGCCGAACAGGGACGATGCAAAGGCTGCAGACAGGGCGCGTGCTGCTTCGCCCTTTTTCGCAAGTGGAAAACCGTCAAGCACTGTTGCCTGAGACGCGGAAGATCCGGGGATGCCCATAAGCACGGAGGCAAACGTATCGGATGTCGGCACAACCGCGACCATGCCAATCATCAGCGCAAGGCCAAGAACTGGGTCCATGCCGAACATGAAGGGAAGCAGCAGCGACAAGCCGGCAATGCCCCCCAGCCCGGGAAAGACACCGATGCATAAGCCCATTACCACGCCAAGGACGAGGTATCCGAGAACTGCTGGCTGAAAGATCATCGCTGAGGCCTGGGCGAGCGCCGGCATAGCGGTACCGAGAATGTCCACTGGATCGTCTCTGATTTGAAAGAAATTCTGGAGTGCCCGCCCGGTCAAGTCCGGGCGGGCTGAGGGTCCGTTCGGCCTATTTCAGCGAGACGCCGTAGCGCTCCTGCAACCAGCCAACGACAAATTCCTTGGCGCTATCTGGAACTTCCGTCGCGCTCTTCAGAGCCCCGTCCGCTTCGGCACCGGTCATTTGCGGGTATTTTCCGAGGCGACCCGACGATATTTCGGCGAAATCTCCACGTGCCTTGACGGCTTCGAAGGCTTTTGAATAGGTGTCGATGGCGTCCTGAGAAGCGCCGTTTGGAAGAAACACCATTTTCTGAGCCGGGAAGCCGGCAATGAAGAAGGCTTTCCAGGCATCCCACTTGGCACCAGACGTTTCGCAACCATCTGTCGCTTCACAGACTTCCTTGAATGTCGGCATATCCGGAAAAGTTGGATCGCGGACAATGTTGCCTTCTGCGTCCAATGCACCCCAGCTCATCATCGGGACGGCAGTTCCGGCTTCAACCAATGGTGTAACGCCTTTCAGATAGGAAGAAGACGTCTGGTAGTCGATATTCGCTTCACCGCGTTCAAACATAAGCCGTCCGTCGCCCCGGCCTTTGATGCCGAAGACAGGCTCCACGTTCAAACCGAGCATTTCCCACGCCAGTAAAGGCACAAGATCAAGCCGCGTTGCTCCCTGAGAGCCGTAGATGAAGTCCGTTTCACGAAGCGCACCGGCATCGTTGCCATTCATTTTACCGGCTAGGTCCGGGGGGAGATAGGCTACACCGCCCGTTCCTGATGCAAGGACAACATTCCAATCCTTGTACTCGTAGCGGACCCGGGGGTCACCGAGCAGATAGGGAAATTGCGTCGAACCGGAGGATCCGAATATCACAGTGCCTTCACTGTCGCCGAATTTCTGGTTCTGGAACCAGTTGGCACCCTTGGTGGAACCGGCGCCCGGCATGAATTTGACAACGACTGTCGGGGTGCCTGGCAGCGCTTCACTCAACAAGGGGGCGTAGAAGTTTGCCCATTTTGCCGAACCTCCTGTCTCGGAGAACGGGATTACCCATTCTACAGTTTTCCCTGACAGATCAAGATCTTCGGCAATTGCTTGCGCTGGCACCATAGTACCAGCTGCGCACATGACACTCAGCGCGAGCTTGCGCGCTAGATTTTTAAGAACCATTTTCTCCTCCCAATGGCGCAGTCAATCTGGTTTGAACTGCTGCGCGTTCAGACCGCCCTAAAGGCGGCTTGATGCATCCAGATTTCCCTGCGAAGCTTGCAGCAAGCTTTCATCGAAAAGAAAAAAATATGCGGATCGCGTTGGTCGAAGATAATGTGAGCCTCGCCAAAGGCATAGCCTACCAATTAAGGGATGCGGGGCACTCTGTGGACATTCTCCATGACGGAGAGGATGCCGAGTTCTTCCTGAAACAGGAAGATGGAGACTTGATCATTCTTGATATCAATTTGCCAGGCAAGAGCGGGCTTGAGCTCCTGGCTGAACTTCGAGAGCGGGAAGACCCCCGTCCCGTCATCCTGTTGACTGCACGTTCTGAAACACAGGACAGGGTCCTGGGGCTTGACGCGGGCGCGGATGACTATCTCGTCAAGCCATTTGAGATGGAAGAGCTCGCTGCCCGCATTCGCGCACTTGGCCGGCGCAAAGCCACGGCGCCTCGGCAACTGGCAAATATCGGTACGCTCAAGTTCGATATAGGCTCGATGCAGCTTCTCGATCGGGACGAGGTTCTGGAAGTTCCGAGAAGAGAGCTTGCGTTACTTGCCGCGCTCCTGAACGCCAATGGCCGCACCGTCTCTAAAGCCAGCCTGCTCGACCAGCTTTATGGAGCCGGAAGCGAAACCGATGAAAAGGTCATCGAGGTTTATGTTTCAAGACTTCGCAAAAGGCTGAGCCCGCACGGTGTCAATATCCAGGTTCACAGAGGTATCGGCTATTCCCTGAACAGGACCACATCATGAAGAGGTCTTATTCTCTTCGCATCCGCCTAACCCTTATCATTCTCATCCCCCTCCTCTTCGTTGCCGGTGCAGCGAGTTTCTGGCAGTTGAACAACGCACGCCTTACCGCCGGGGATGTTTTCGACCGTAGCTTGCAATCGGCTGCTCTTGCCGTATCCAATGACGTTGCTCTTTCCAGCGGTGATGCGCTTGGGATCGAAACGCGCAAGATCCTTGCCGACACGTCCGGTGGGCGCGTTTACTATCATGTCTATGCACCCGACGGCGTCATCGTAGCCGGATATGCGACACCACCAGCAGGCATTCCGAGCGCGGCAGACGGAGATCTCAATGCCGTTTATTTCAACGGCGTGTATCTGGGGCGTGAAGTCCGCGGTTATCGCATGCGTACTCATATGCAAGTGGATGGCTTTAGCGGGATCTTCACTACGACCGTCTGGCAGGATGTCAAGATCCGCTCCACCTTTGTTCGTGCGCTGATTTTAAGGTCCCTGATTGTCATTTCGTCGATTATTCTGTCGCTTACTCTTATCGTTTGGTTCGGCGTCAGGATCGGGCTGCGGCCTTTGAACGATTTGCAACAAGCAATTGACCTTAGATCCGGCGATGAGCTGAAACCTATCCAACGCGCGGTTCCAGTGGAAGTTAAGGGTATTGTTTGGACACTTAACCGGCTGCTTGGGCAGGTTTCCGATGCCATGGCGACGCAAGGTGAATTCATTTCAAATGCGGCCCATCAACTTCGAAATCCCCTGGCCGGCGTGCTCGCGCTGGCCGAGTCGGTCCGCTCGGCAAGATCAGAAGTTGCCATGCGGGAGCGGGCTGACGATCTCGTAAAGGCGGCCAAGGAAACAAGCCAGCTTGCGCAAAAACTCCTGACCTACGAGCGTACGAAGTCGATCAGCCCGGCTTCGGAAAAGGAACACTTTTCATTGCGGGACCTGATCGCCGAACTTGTCTCGGAATTTCAGTCAATGCCGCATCGCGGCGTTGAGTTAGAAGCTTCACCAGGCAACGAAGTCCTGGAAATCACCGCAGACAGGACGATGGTGCGGGAAGCAGTTGCCAATCTGATCGACAATGCGTTGAAGCATGGCGGGCCAAAACTCTCAAAGATATCGGTTTCTTGCGAAAGGAACGAAGGTTTCCTTTCTATCTTTGTCGAGGACGATGGCAGAGGATTGAACCCGGAAGAAATCCAGACCGCGTTGCAGCGCTTCGGTCAGGTGTCTGCAAATAGTGACGGCAGCGGCCTTGGGTTGCCAATTGTGTCGCGGGTTGCTGAACGGCATGGCGGATCATTGGAACTGACAGCGAGACAGCCAGGACTAACGGCTCAAATTTCGCTGCCAGCCAGCCCTTCCGGCAAAAGATAGTTTGAGCCCTTACATGGCTGGCTTGCGCTGCGCATCCCTGATCAGTGCAGCCAATCGATAGAACCCGTGGACCATCTTTGTATATGGCGTGAGTAGGAAGAAACTCAGAACTGAACCCAAGTGAACTGCGAGGAGCAGCGGCATCAGACCTGTGCTACCCAGAGCGTAGAGCAGCAGTCCGCTCAACGCGACCAGAAATAGAAGGGCGACAAAAGCCATTTCTCCACCCCATGCGGAAGGTGCACCCAGGTTCCTATCCGCTTTCAACTTCAAGCCCATCAGCCAAAGGGATCCCGCGACCATGAAAATACCGCCGGGTATTCCAAGAAGTTTCGGTAATGACCAGATCGGATAAGGTGCGGGTACATCAAATACGTAGTGCAGGATGGTCGCGACCGAAGTTGAGGCGAAGCAGAGCAGAAAACCGTACATGATTGCCTGGTGGGCAAATCGGCGGGATTGGCTGAACCGGTCTTCCTCTTCAAAATTGCATCCATCGCCGTGACCGCCTGCCAGATTTTTCATTCTACCGGCGGAACCAAAAGCCTCGACGATATGCGAGAATTGCACAGGTTCTCCGTCCGTTGCGCGCCAGTATCGGCGCATGCTGATGGCGAGGCTGAAAAGGGGAAACAGGAAGGCAGGAAGAAAGATCGAGACCATGGCCGAATGGGACAGGACAGCATAGAACCCTTCACCGTCAGCCGATCCAAGCGCGCGTATAGTCAGAAAGAGGACGGCGAAGCAAAGAACGGACGCAAGTGCAATCATCAAACCGCTGTTTTGGAAATGTTTCGCGAACGCCATGGGCCACGCGAAGCGATCCCAGCTGTCTTGACGCACCTCTGCCAGGGCCTTGGGTAAGTTCAGATCAAATTCGTGCGGGGACGTATACTGACAAGCGTAGTAACAACCGCGGCAGTTGTGACACAGATTGGCCAATTGGGTGAGGTTGCCGTCACTGAAAAATCGTTCGCTGTGAAGTGCAGGAAAGACGGAGCAATAGCCTTCGCAATAGCGGCAGGCGTTGCAAATCTCGGCCTGGCGCCGGGCTTCCTGCAAGAATTCAGTTTGCATAATTTGCTGCCTCCCTGCCCGCGATCCGGCCAAAGACGGTTCCAATGGTCATGCCAAACCCAGCAAGATAGCCTTGTCCCAAAATTGAGCCGGCCATTGTTTCTCCAGCTGCCCACAAATTGTGAATAGGCCCCTGCCCGGTGCTGCATTGGGCGTTTTCATCCACCTTCAAACCGAGATAGGTAAAAGTCACGCCGGTTCTCAGGCTGTACCCATAGAACGGTGGTTCATCTATCGGGCGTGCCCAGTTGGTTTTGGCGGGGGTCAGACCGGAAGTTGCGACACCATCAAGTTCGGTCGGGTGGAAACGTGAGGTGTTTCCACAAGCCTGGTTGAAATTTGCAACCGTGTGCAGAAGTTTGCCCGGTGGCAGATCCATTTTTTCTGCAAGTTCTTCCAAACTGTCGGCTTTGATCGGCGGGAAAACCGATGGCATGAAGAGCTCCAGCGATTTTGCATCGATGATGACATACCCGACCTGATCAGGCTGTTGAGCAATCAACCGGCCCCAGATTGCATAACGCTTGGGCCAGACGTCTTCTCCTTCGTCATAAAAACGCTCCGCATCTCTATTGACCACAATGGAGAACGGCACACAGTCCAATCGGGTCACGATGCCACCATCGAATTTTGGAGCGCGTCCATCGATGGCGACGGCATGGCACTGAGTCGGATCGCCGACGGAGCTGACCCCCTGGTCCAGAAGGTCTGCGAGGACGACGCCTCGATTATAAGGTGTTCCGCGGATCAGGAAGTTTTTCGCCGGCGGCCCCCAGGCGCGGGTCAGCCAGTCAGTATCCGCCTGAAACCCCCCGGAAGCGACGACGACTGCTTTCGGCTCCAGCCTTTTTTTTGTTCCCTCATGCGTGAAGTCCACATACGCGATCCTGTCGTCAACCAGTTCAAGATGAGTAACATGGGCCTCATAGTAAACTCTCACGCCCAAACTCTCAGCTCTGCGGTAGTAGGCGTTTACGAGGGATTTTCCTCCTCCCATGAAAAACGCATTTGTCCGGCCAAGCGAAAGGGTGCCGGAGAGTGAAGGCTGAAAGTGCACGCCATGATCCTGCATCCAGGTCAGGCACTCTTGTGAGGTTCGGATGGTAAGACGGGCCAATCCCTCATCCGTCTTGCCTCCGGTGACCTTCAAAAGATCGTTGAAATACTCTTCTTCGCAATAGTCGTCGACAAGAGGCCCGTGGGGCCCTTTGTGCATACAGCGAAAATTTCGTGTGTGCCTGGAGTTGCCACCACGATAAGACTTGGGTGCAGTCTCAAGGACAAAGACACTTGCCCCTTGTTCCGCCGCAGTCATCGCTGCGCAGAGAGCTGCGTTGCCGCCGCCTATTACGACGATGTCGATGTCAGATGTCATGGGGTGCTTCCTCTCGAGTGTCGTCTATCAGGCACCCTATTGATTTGACCAATGATCAATTTTGAATAATTGTTGCGTAATGCGCATTAAATTCGACTTCAGCGATCTTGAAGTTTTTCTGGCGGTTTTGGAAACTGGCTCATTCCATCATGCGGCTGATCGATTGAACCTTTCACAATCAGCAGTTACCCGACGGGTTCAAAAGTTGGAAAAGGCACTTGGGTCAGTGCTTTTTGAACGCACGACCCGGGCGGTGCGGCCGACACTTGCTGCCAAGAGGTTGCAGGCTAGAGCCGCGGATATGCTGGTTACAGCAGCGGATACCACCCGTGCAATGCGCGATGAGAGCGTTGCCTTTGCTCATCAGCGCAGCACGTTGATAACGGTTGCCGCCATCCCGACTGTGATCCCGAATTTTGTACTGCCTGCCATTCGAGCGTTTGAGGAACAAGGCTTTTCGCCGCGATTTCGCATCTTTGACGCGGCGGCCAACGAAGTCTCGGAAGCTGTCTCTCAAGGTGATGCGGACTTTGGGGTCTGTTCCATAGGCGCGCTGGACCCAAACACGAATTTTGACCCTCTACTCGACGACGCCATTGTGCTTGCCCTGCCCGAAAATCATCACCTCGCGGAGCGGGAAGTCATCCGGTGGCGGGATATTGCAACGGAAAGGTTCATCCTTCCGGCACGCGGCACGGGAAACCGGGTGTTGATCGATGAAGCTTTGGCCAGTCGACGCTTGTCCGCTCAGTGGACCTTCGAGGTGGGACGGTCAACGACGGCTATGGAGCTGGTTCTTGGTGGGCTTGGCGTTGGGTTGTTGCCGCAATCGACCATCCGGTCTCATATGGGTCAGGACCTGACTTTCAAATCGATAGTGGATTTCGACGTCAGACGCGCGATCGGTCTTTTGACAAGAGCTGGTGTTTCAATCAGCAAGCCCGCCGAAGTTTTGATGAACCTGCTGCGCGCAGTGTTAGTGAATCCCAATGAGTCCGCAATTTGAAGACCTTGCGTGAGTTCGGCATTGGACCTCGTTGCCTTGACTATTTGCCGCACCCGCTCCTTTGGCATATCATCCCGTCTATGAGGAGACCGGTGCGATTCAACGCCGGATGTTATGGGAGGTTCAGAGCAACATGCCGGTGACGCACGAGCCCTGGCTCGTGGCGCTATCCCTTGTGATGGCCTTTCAGGGAAGCTTTGTCGGACTAAGCCTGGCGGTTCAAGTCAGGAACGCTGTCGATCCGCGTCGGCGGTTTCTTTTGGCCGGAGCGGCACTCACACTCGCCCTGGCCATCTGGTCCATGCACTTTGTCGGCATGCTTGCGGCGCGATTGCCGATAGCCGTCGACTTCCTCGTGCTGCCAACGCTGCTTTCGTTTCTTGTTTGTGTTCTTGTGGTTGGGATTGCGGTCTTTGCAGCCAGCAATTCGCGGCTGACTCCCCTTAGGCTTGGACTTGCCGCTTTCGTGATGGGAAGCGGCATTTGTACGATGCATTACCTGGGTATGTATGCCCTTCATGAATCGCTCAATATGGCTCACGAACCGGCCTATGTGCTTGCAAGTTTTCTGGTCGCCTTTAACGCGGCAGGTCTGGCGATGTGGCTTCTATTCGGCCTTGGACGTCGTCCTCCGATCGTCTTCTCAGCCGCTGTGCTCGCGCTTGCAATTTCCGCCATGCACTACACCGCGATGACAGGTCTGACTTATGAAATGAAGCAGACGTTGGCTGGAACCGTCGGGCCTTCTTTCAGTCCTGGTGTTCTGGCGATTGTCGTGTGCTGTGTGGCGTTTCTCGTTTCGGGTCTTTTTTTGCTTGCCCTGGTTCCGGCGCAGGGTGCTGAATCCTCAATTGAGGAAGTGGAGTCAGTTAAAGATACCTCCCTGCCAGACGAAACCGAGTTTGCGAATGCGCATTTTTCTGAAGAGCCTTCATCACAAAAGTCGCAACTTGTTCGAAAGAGCGCTGCCGGATTACAATCTGCAACAGTTGCGGCGCGCGCCCAGTCTGCATTGGCAAAACGAACGATCCCGATCGAGAAAGACGGACAGAAGAGCCAGATCGGCATAAAGGAAATCTACGCCATTCATGCTGATGCGCACTACACGCGGCTCTATGACGGGTCTCGCGAATTCTTCTGTCCTCTGTCCATCAGCGAAGCCGAACAACAGCTCGATCCCAAAACCTTCAACCGGGTCCACAGAAGTCATATTGTCAACATCAGCCGTGTGGCGAGTTACAAACGCGCTGGCGATGGCGGCGTTCTTGTTCTGGATGGAGAAGATGCACAAACTGTGCCCGTGAGCCGTTCTCGTTGGGGACGTGTTAAAGCCCGCCTGTCTGCATTGGCGGAAGCCGCAACAGAACACACTGCGGTCGCTCAGTAACTCGTCAATCCTCAGATTTTGCCTACATTTGTGCAGTGCAATTTCGCTCGAAATTGTCGCCGTTCGTGCAAGCCTGCACGAACGGATGGTCAATTCCTCAATCGTTTATAGGAATAGTATTCCTTGCGTTAAAGCTCAGATTTTATGTCACTTTCCTGGGAAATTGGATTGCCGGTCCGATGAAATGCGTAAGAGTTATTGCCGTATTTCGTGCAAGTGATTGCGTCGTTTGTGCATAAGCTGGTGCTGTTAATGCATGGTGCCTTGAGTGTGCGGTGCACCTTTTCCCAACCTTCAAGCATGTGACAATCTGCCACCACTCCTGGAGGCGGTGCACGGTCTGGCCGGCCCAGGCGTTTGTTAACGCGTTGAGGTGTTCGGCTTCGGTTCTCTTTCAGAACCGGTTGAGGGAGGAAACGGACGTGATACCTGGTGAATTCACCTATCACCGGCCATCATCGGTGGCCGAAGCAGTTGCAATCCTGGTTAGTCATGGAGATGAAGCAAGGCCGCTGTCAGGTGGGCATAGCCTCATTCCGATGATGAAGCTCCGGATGGCTGCTCCTGAACATTTAGTCGATCTTGGCGGGATCGCTGATCTGAAGGGTGTGGCTGAAGACGGCGACACGATCACCGTCGGGGCAATGACCACCCAGAGCGACTTGATCGCCTCAGAGTTGCTCGCTGCGAAACTGCCGATTGTCCGCGAGACGTCGGAACTGATCGCCGATCCGCAAATCAGGTATCTTGGTACGCTTGGCGGCAATGTCGCCAATGGAGATCCGGGTAACGACATGCCGGCACTCATGCAGTGCCTCAACGCCGATTACGTATTGACGGGTCCGGACGGGGACAGGCGCGTTCCGGCTCGGGATTTTTATGAAGCCGCCTATTTCACCGCTCTTGCACCCGAAGAGATCCTGACATCCATCAGGATCCCGGTACCACCGTCCGGACATGGTTATGCCTACGAGAAACTCAAGCGGAAAGTCGGAGACTATGCGACCGCTGCCGCTGCAGTCGTACTTACAATGTCTGGCGGGGCAGTAAGCACTTGTTCGGTTGCGCTCACCAACGTCGCCGACACGCCCCTTTTTGCGAAGGAAGCTGGCGAAATACTGACGGGTTCATCGCTTGACAGCGACACAATCAAGCGTGCGGTCGCAGCCGCGGAAGCCATCACGGAACCGGCCTCAGATGGCCGTGGACCTGCCGAATATCGAACCAAGATGGCTGGTGTCATGCTGGAGCGCGCGCTCGCACGTGCGGCCGAGCGGGCTCAGGGCTGATCAGGATTTTGGGAGAGACAAATGAGTGATATTGAACAGGTCCCGGTCAGCTTGACCGTGAACGGCAAGAAAGTGCAACGCTTTGTGGAGCCACGCACGCTTCTTATCCATTTTTTGCGCGAAGATCTAAATCTGACGGGGCCGCATATCGGCTGTGAAACATCCCATTGCGGTGCCTGCACTGTGGAGATGAACGGCATGTCGGTGAAGACCTGTACTGTTTTCGCCGTCCAGGCAAATGGTGCAGAGCTAACCACGATCGAAGGCATGGCCAACCCGGATGGAACGCTTTCTGCGCTCCAGGAAGGGTTCCGCCAGATGCATGGTCTTCAGTGCGGTTTTTGCACCCCTGGAATGATTATGCGCGCCCACACGCTTTTGAAGGAAAATCCCAACCCGACGGAAGACGAAATCCGTATGGGAATTTCCGGCAACCTATGCCGTTGCACCGGATATCAGAACATCGTCAAGGCCATCCAGTACGCCGCAGCAAAGCTGAACGGCACTGACATTCAGGAGGCTGCAGAATGAACGACATGACCCCGACACGGGAACAGCGTGAAGCAGCACTTGAAGGCATGGGCTGCAAACGCAAACGCGTAGAAGACATCCGGTTCACACAAGGCAAAGGCCAGTATGTGGACGATCTGAAACTCCCCGGCATGGTGTTTGGCGATTTCGTTCGTTCTCCCTATGCCCACGCGAAGGTCACCAAGATCGACGCGTCCGAGGCTCTGAAATTGCCCGGCGTCATTGCTGTTCTAACGGCTGAAGACCTTAAGGGTGTCAACCTGGCCTGGATGCCGACGCTTGCCGGTGACGTTCAGATGGTGCTGGCAGACGGCAAGGTGCTTTATCAGAACCAGGAAGTTGCCTTTGTCGTGGCTGAAAACCGTTACATTGCGGACGACGCAATACAGTTGGTTGAAGTCGAATACGAGGAACTTCCCGTACTGACCGATCCATTCAAGTCCTTGGATGAAGACGCGCCGGTCCTCAGACCGGACCTGGACGGCAAGATGGAAGGTGCGCACGGACCGCGCAAACATCACAACCATATCTTTACGTGGGAAGTCGGCGATAAGGACGAAACGTCAAAAGCGTTTACGGAAGCGGATGTCACGGTCAAGGAAATGATTTCCTATCACCGTACGCACCCCTCTCCGCTTGAGACCTGTCAGTGTGTCGCCTCCATGGACAAGGTGAAGGGCGAATTGACGGTCTGGGGGACGTTCCAGGCACCGCACGTCATTCGAACGGTCGCGTCGCTGCTGTCCACCATACCTGAGCACAAGATCCACGTGATTGCACCGGACATTGGTGGGGGGTTTGGTAACAAGGTTGGCGCCTATCCTGGCTACATCTGCTCGATCGTTGCCTCAATCGTAACGGGCGTTCCGGTCAAATGGGTCGAGGATCGAATGGAGAACCTCTCCACGACCTCGTTTGCCCGCGATTATCATATGACAACGGAAATCGCGGCAAAGAACGACGGTACGGTGACCGGTCTGAAAGTTCATGTTCTTGCCGATCACGGCGGTTTCGATGCGTGTGCCGATCCGTCCAAATGGCCGGCAGGTTTCTTCAACATCGTCACAGGGTCCTATGACTTTCCAACAGCTCATCTTGAAGTTGATGGGGTCTATACCAACAAGGCACCGGGTGGCGTTGCCTATCGGTGCTCGTTCCGTGTGACGGAAGCAGCCTATTGTATTGAACGGGGCATGGATATTCTGGCCCAGAAGCTCGGTATGGATCCTGCTGACCTTCGGATCAAGAATTTCGTCAAACCGGAACAGTTCCCCTATCAGTCGGCGCTCGGCTGGGAATACGACAGCGGCGATTATCATACCGCCATGCACAAGGCGATGGATACGATCGGCTATCGAGAATTGCGCGCGGAACAGAAGGCTAAGCAAGAAGCGTTCAAGCGCGGCGAGACCCGGGAAATCATGGGGATTGGCGTATCTTTCTTCACGGAGATAGTCGGCGCTGGACCATCCAAGAATTGCGATATTCTGGGCGTTGCCATGTTCGACAGCGCAGAAATTCGTGTCCACCCGACGGGGTCGGTGATTTCGCGAATGGGGACCAAGTCGCAGGGTCAAGGTCATGAGACAACTTGGGCCCAGATCATCGCGACGGAAATCGGCATTCCGGCTGATGACATCATGGTCGAAGAAGGTGACACCGACACGGCACCTTATGGCCTTGGAACATACGGCTCCCGGTCGACACCTGTTGCGGGTGCGGCAATTGCTCTTGCAGCGCGCAAGATCCGCAACAAGGCTCAAATGATCGCGGCGCACATGTTGGAAGTGTCCGAGTATGATCTGGAATGGGATGTCGACGGTTTTCAGGTAAAAGGCAATCCGCAAGCCCGTAAGTCCATGAAGGAAATCGCCTGGGCTGCTTATCATGCACCCCCTCAGGGAATTGAGCCGGGTCTCGAAGCGGTCAGCTACTATGATCCGCCCAACATGACCTATCCGTTTGGCGCTTACTTCTGCGTCATGGATATCGACGTTGATACAGGCGTGGCCAAGACCCGGCGTTTCTACGCACTCGATGATTGCGGCACGCGCATCAATCCGATGATTATCGAGGGCCAGGTGCATGGCGGACTGACAGAGGCATTCGCGATCGCAATGGGTCAGGAGATCCGCTACGACGAAACCGGCAATGTTATGGGGGCGTCTTTCATGGACTTCTTCATTCCAACGGCTGTTGAAACACCTCATTGGGAAACCGACCATACGGTAACGCCCAGCCCGCATCATCCGATCGGCGCAAAGGGCGTGGGTGAAAGCCCCAATGTCGGCGGTGTGCCGGCTTTCTCGAACGCCGTGAACGACGCCTTTCAGTTTCTTGGGAGCACCCATATCCAGATGCCGCACGATGCGTGGCGGATCTGGCAGGCTGCCAAAGAACTCGGCGCTCACGGCTGAGGTTGCTGACGTCTTGGGCCGCATCGCAAGAATGCGGCCCAAGAAGGCTTTTATCGGATATTGCCGATCGAACCTCCGACCAAGTTCACTGTCCGGAAGATCTCGAGGACAGTGAAGTCTGCTCCTCATCTCCTCAACTCGAACGAAGTGCAATCGGATGAGTAAGACCAAAGACCAAATTGCAGAGGCATTGGCAAAAACGGGCTATGTCGCCGATGAGGGACTGGCGACTGCTCTTGTTTTGACTGAAATGCTGGGTCGCCCCTTGCTTCTTGAAGGTGAAGCCGGCGTCGGGAAAACGGAGGTCGCCAAGGCGCTGGCACGTCTGGAGGAAACAGACCTTATCCGTCTGCAGTGTTACGAAGGCCTCGACCGGTCCGATGCCATTTACGAATGGAACTACCAGCGACAGCTCCTTGCAATAAAGGCAAGGGAAGGATCTGGAGATGACGCCAACAGTGTCGAGGAAGCTGTTTTTTCAGAAAAATATCTTCTGGAACGCCCTCTCCTTTCGGCGATAAGACAGGCTGAACCGCCTGTTCTGCTGATCGACGAAATAGATCGGGCTGACGAAGAGTTCGAAGCGTTTCTTCTTGAAATTCTTTCGGATTATCAGGTCTCGATACCCGAATTGGGAACGGTCGAGGCCGTCACGATCCCGCGTGTTGTGCTGACTTCAAATGGAACGCGGGAATTGTCAGATGCGCTGCGGCGCAGATGTCTTTATCACTATGTCGACTATCCGACGCCTGACCGCGAAGCGCGAATTCTGCTTTCAAGGGTCGACGGCCTCGATGCCCGGTTGGCACTTCAGATTTCTGAACTCATGGGCAAACTGCGCAAGGAAGATCTGGTCAAGATCCCCGGCGTTGCGGAAACGATCGATTGGGCGGCGGCGCTTCTGGGACTGGGAGCGAAAGACCTGCACAAAAACAGAGAGCTGGTTTTCGACACCTTGACCTGTGTCTTGAAAACCCGTGAAGACAAGTCTCGGGTGACAGTTGAAGTTACCGACAGGCTGCTTGGAAAGGTGGCTTGAGTGATGAACGCTCTGCGCCTTGAAACACGTGAAGACGTTGGAGCTGTTTTGCGTGCACGGCTTGCGGGGTTTGTCCGGTCATTGCGCGACAGCGGCTTCAAGGTGGGATTGGCCGAGACAAGTGATGCATTGCGTCTTCTTCAGTCACCTTTCGTGCACCGGCAAGACAGGTTGAAATCATCGTTCCGCACACTTTTTTGCGGACGTCTTTCGGATTGGAAAAAGTTCGACGAACTGTTCGACGCATACTGGGTTGGCAGAGGCGTGAAATCCGGTGTGAAAATCAGTGGCTCCAGCCCGCGCAAAGGTATGAAAACCATCCGAGAGATGGTTGATGTGGAAGGCTGTCGGCAGGACACAATCGCTGGAGATGTCGAACGTCAACCCGGCGAGGAAGATGAAGAAACCAGTGAAACGCCTTCTGGCCGGAGAGAAGGTGCAAGCGTCGCTGAAAATCTCGGGCAAATAGACTTCAGGAAGATAGAAGATCCCGAAGCCTTGAAACAGGCTCATGAACTTGCGGAAAGACTGTCGCGGTCCATGCGTGTGCGGCTCACGCGGAGAGACCGTCAGAAACGAAAGGCGCGTCGCCTGGATTTGCGCCGGACGATCCGCCATTCCATCGCTCATGGCGGTACGCCTCTCGAACTGATCCGAAAAGGACCGCGCCAGCAGCAGCTCAGGCTTGTGGTCCTGTTGGATGCGTCCGGATCCATGAACAACTATACAGGCGTCTTCACCCGTTTCGTGCACGGTATCCTGGACAATTTTCGCGAAGCCGAAGCATTCCTGTTTCACACTCGCCTCGTCCATGTCTCGTCTGCGCTTTCAGAGCGAGATGCCGGTCGGGCGTTGGATCGCCTGGGGCTGATGGCGCAAGGCGTGGGCGGTGGTACCAAAATCGGTGAAGCATTGGCTGACTTCAATCGTTGGCACGCTGCGCGGGTTATTCATTCGCGAACTTGCGTGATGATCTTGTCGGATGGATACGACACGGGCGCTCCCGATGTTCTGGGAGAAGAAATGGCGCGTCTCAGACGCCGTTGTCGACGGATCGTCTGGCTCAACCCGCTTATCGGTTGGGAGGGCTATGAGCCCTCAGCGGGCGGTATGCAGGCAGCATTGCCGCATGTCGATCTCTTTGCGCCTGCGCATAATCTTGAAAGTCTTGCAGCGCTTGAACCTTACCTGGCCGGGCTTTGATCCATGGGGGATGCACCAATGAAGCATACAGGCACAATTTCAGGTTCAAGAGCCGGACAAGATTTGACGGGTGATCTGGTGGATTTGATCCACCAGATGCAATCCAGCAAGGAACCCTTCGTGCTGGCAACTGTGGTCCGAACAATCTCAGTCACGGCTGCAAAGGCAGGCGCCAAGGCGGTCATTTCCAGCGAGGGTGAGATTGTCGGCGGATGGATCGGTGGCGGTTGTGCAAAATCGGCAGTGATCAAGGCAGCAAAGACGGCATTTGATGATGGTGAAGCCCGGCTGATATCCATTCAGCCGGCAGATCTCTTGTCTGAACTCGGTGTTGAGCCTGGCGAAGAACGCGAAGGTGTACAGTTTGCCAAAAACATGTGCCCCAGCCAGGGCACCATGGACATATTTATCGAGCCAATTTTGCCTCGCCCGCAACTTGCCGTCTTCGGAGCCAGTCCAGTTGCTCTGGCTCTTGCAAATCAAGGGCCCACAATAGGGTTTGATGTCACCATTTGCGGGCCTCTTGAAGATTTAGATGGTTTTCCTGCTGAAATGCGCAGGAACAACGGTTTCAATATCATCACTTCAAACAGTGCAGACACATATATCGTCATCTCCACACAAGGTCGAGGCGACCTGGCGGCACTGGAAGCTGCTGTCAAAACAAAAGCACGGCATGTGGGTTTTGTTGGAAGCCGACGGAAAATCGAAGCCCTGAAATCAAAGCTGAAGGATCAGGGCGTCAGTTTCGACGCTCTGGAGCGCATCAAGGGCCCGGCAGGACTGGATCTCGGTGCAATCACTCCTGAAGAGATCGCCCTTTCGATCCTCGCTGAACTTTTGATGGTCCGTCGCAAGAACCAACGGCTGTCCCGAATACAACACGTTTAAGACCAGGAATGGAGACGAATTCATGCAAATGACAGATAGCCAGCGGATTGAAGCTTCGCGTGAAAAAGTCTGGGAAGCACTCAACGACGCGGACGTTCTCAAAGCTTCGATCCCAGGCTGTGAAGAACTCATCAAACACTCTGACACGGAGCTGGAAGCGAAGGTCAAGCTCAAGGTTGGGCCGGTCAAGGCAACGTTTGGGGGAAAAGTCACTCTGAACGACCTCGACCCGCCAAACGGCTACAAAATCGAAGGAGAAGGATCTGGCGGTGTTGCAGGTTTTGCGCGCGGCGGTGCGACTGTTCGATTGGAAGAAGACGGGCCGGATGCAACGATCCTTCACTACGACGTTGATGCGAAGGTGGGTGGCAAGCTCGCCCAACTCGGTGCCAGGCTGATCGATTCAACGTCAAAGAGACTTGCTGGAGAGTTCTTTGCTGCCTTTGCACAGCAAGTGGCTCCGAGCCCCGAAACAGAGGCTGCTTCCTCTAACGAGGTAGATCAAACTCTAGGAGACGCTTCGCAAGACCCATCTGCGGGTGAAGAGAAAAAGGGATGGCTTGGGGGGCTGTTCGGCGGCAAGAAAAAACAACAGACCGATGAAGACAAGCTCGAAAATGCGGCCGAATGAGCCTAGGCTCAAACAAGTAAGCAGGAGGAATTGAGATGACCAATGCTGAACTTCGCGAAGAAACCTGTCTTCAAGAGTTGTCCCGGGACCCGTCTCTTCTGATGGCACTCGGGACAGGATCACTGCTGACAGCGTTTCTGCTGGTTGCCCATTCCTGTTGCATTGGCCTGGTCGATCAACACCTTGCGCCACTTTTGCAGATTTGCTCCTTTGCAGGCTGACACAGGACTGACTTCGCCGACAAATGGCGAGCGCCCTGCGTTTTTTTGGCGCTCGCAAGATTACAAGCGTTTTGAGATACGGTTTCCAGTCCTTTTGAAAACCCGCACCTTTCTCCAATCCTCAAGGTGATGAAGATGAGCATGCCTGCCAGACAGGCCTTGCAAAATGTGGTTGCGAACTGTTCAGGCCTGCCGCTTTTTTAGTCATTTTCAGCTTTCTTTCAAACTGTGTCATTCTGCGCCTGGATTGGTATTTTTAATAAGTAATTGAATTATAATTAAAATACTCTCTGTGCCAGAGACTGGCACCAACCTTGCTAATACCTATCCAGTGCAGCGCGCCTAGGGATCCGGTCTGACAAGACGCAGGACCGAGAGGTGCAAGCCGGATGATTTGGCGCTTCCGCCGACATAATCCGGTGACACGGCGGGACAAAAGCCCGGGAGACAACTGCACGAGGTTTCGCGCGCGCGAACCTGCTCCCGGACGTGCGCAAACCTCAATGATGGTCGCCCGATTGGACTTCCCTGTCGGGGGAAATTAAGGAGACGCGCACAGATGTTGAAATCCTTCGCTAGAGCTTCACTCCTAGCAGCCGCACTATCGCTGCCACTATCCTTTTCCGCACAGGCGGAGGAGAAAACCGACTTTAAAGTCTGCTGGTCCATCTATGTCGGTTGGATGCCCTGGGGATACCTTCAAGACAGCGGCATCATGAAAAAATGGGCCGACAAATATGACATCAATGTCGAAATTGTTCAGATCAACGATTACGTGGAATCGATCAACCAGTATACGGCAGGCGCGTATGACGGCTGTTCCATGACCAACATGGATGCCTTGTCGATTCCTGCAGGTGGCGGTGTTGATACAACGGCGCTGATTGTCGGCGACTATTCCAACGGAAATGACGGGATCATCTTGAAAGACAAGACTGGTCTTGCGGACATCAAAGGGCAGACGGTCAACTTGGTTGAGCTGTCGGTTTCCCACTATCTGCTGGCGCGCGCTCTTGACACTGTGGGCCTCAGTGAAAGGGACCTGACAGTCGTCAACACATCTGATGCGGATATGATTGCAGCCTATGCAACACCTGATGTGACGTCTGTGGTCACATGGAACCCTCTTCTGTCTGAAATCGAAGCTCAGCCGAATGCCACCAAGGTCTTCGACAGCTCCGGAATTCCAGGAGAGATCATTGATGTGATGATGGTGAATACCGAAACGCTGGCTGACAATCCAGACTTCGGCAAGGCGCTCGTCGGCGCCTGGTATGAACTCATGGGGATTATGTCGACCGACAGCGACGAAGGCATTGCAGCACGTACTGCCATGGCTGAAGCCTCGGGCACGGATCTTGCCGGATATGATGCTCAGCTTGCCACAACAAAGATGTTCTTCACACCGGCTGATGCCGTTGAATTCACGAAATCGGCAGAACTCCCGAGCACGATGAAATTCGTCGCAGAGTTTCTGTTCGACAAGGGGATACTCGGCGAAGGTGCCCCAAGTCCTGAATTCGTCGGTGTCGCATTTGCCGATGGTTCTGTCTATGGCGACCAGAACAACGTGAAACTCCGGTTTGATCCGAGTTTTATGGCGATGGCCGCTGAAGGCGCTCTCTAAACTCCCGATTTTGCATTTGTGGGCCGGCGTTTTGGTGCCGGTCCTTCTTCCAGGATCAGGCGGGGCGTTTCATGCGCATTATCAACCGGCGGCCTTCTAGGCTCCTTACCCTTGCCCTCGGGCTTGTGCCCTTCATCGCGACAATTCTCGTCTATGCCGTGGCGAGCCACTATCGTCGGCTTGAAAATCCAGCCGACAAATTGCTGCCGTCCCTGGACAGCATGGGTCAGGCGTTCTGGCGCATGGCAGCTGTCCCGGACAGGCGTTCCGGTGATCTTCTTTTGTGGGTGGATACATTTGACAGCCTTTGGCGATTGGGCACCGGTATGGCTGTTTCAACGCTCCTGGCACTCATACTCGGAATATCAATCGGGTTCATACCGCACATTCGAAGCGCGCTGGCTCCCTATATCGCAACATTTTCGCTAATTCCGCCGATTACGATCCTGCCCATACTCTTTATTACCTTCGGACTTGGAGAAGTTTCGAAGATTGCCCTGATTGTTATCGGTACGGCACCGATCATGGTGCGCTCGACCGCGCAAGCTGTTCTCGACATTCCAAGGGAAATGATCATCAAGGCCGAAACGCTCGGAGCATCCGTATGGCAGATGGTGACACGGCTGGTTTTGCCTCAGGTATTGCCAAAACTCATCACTGCGCTGCGATTGGGGCTGGTGCCCGCCTGGATTTTTTTGATTTCAGCTGAGGCGATCGCGTCGACCACCGGCCTCGGATACCGGATCTTTCTCGTCAGAAGGTATTTGGCGATGGATGTGATCCTCCCGTATGTCGTGTGGATTACTCTCCTGGCTTTCCTGCTCGACCGCCTGCTTCTTTTGCTGTCACGACGAGCATTCCGCTGGAACCATCTTGGGAGTGACGCGCTATGAGCATTGTCGCAACTCCCAAACTTTCAGTTCAAGGGCTTACCAAGTCATATGACGGGACACCTGTGCTGGAACGTGTTGACCTTCTGGTCGAAGACGGATCGTTCTGCACGATCGTCGGCGCATCCGGCTGTGGCAAATCCACGTTCCTGCGCATGCTGTTGTCCCAGGAGTTGCCCACACGCGGACAAATTCTCCTTGACGGTGCCCCCCTTCCCGATGAACCGACACCGGACAGAGGGATCGTTTTTCAAAAGTATTCAGTGTTTTCACATCTGACCGTCGCGGAGAACCTTATCCTCGCAGCGGAATTCGCGGGTGCTCCATTGTCGGGCCGGCTTTTCGGCAAGTCCCGCCGTCGAGCGAAGGATGACATTGATGAAATTCTGGATCGTATTGGCCTGAAGGCAGCTGCAGACCGTTATCCTGTGCAATTGTCAGGAGGTATGCAGCAACGGCTGGCGATTGCACAGGCGCTGATCAAGAAGCCCAATATCCTGTTGCTCGATGAACCTTTCGGCGCGCTGGATCCAGGCATCCGCGTTGATATGCACGAGTTGCTATTGGGGCTTTGGAAAGACCTGGGCATGACCATCTTCATGGTCACACACGACATCCATGAAGCCTTCAAACTTGGCACCCGTCTGCTGGTATTCGACAAGGTTCGTCACGATCCTCAGGCTCCGGATGCCTATGGTGCGACCATCACCTACGACCTGCCATTGTCGTCCCCGGAAACCGCACCGGAAAAACTGCCGGAGGATATCGCAGGCGCGATCCGTCAGCCTGCGCAAAACACCCCCCAAAAAACTCAAACACCCAAAACGTACGAGGAACGCCCATGAGCCTGTTCGATCGATCTGTCCCGGCAACGCTGCAAAGAGCAGCAGGTCCGGTCCGGCGAGACCCCACGACAAGGCAACACCATCCGGATTTCGACAAGCTTCAGTTGCGCGGCTGGAAGTCCGCTGAAAAGGAAAGCGCTTTGCCAAGCGCTGCCTGGGAAAAAGAAAAGGCATGGGCTCTCAGAATGGGGTTGACCGGTTCTGATAGCCTTACTGACAAGTCTATCCCGACATTCGCGCGCGGTGAGTTGCCCCACTATGCTGGCATCAACACGTTCCTGAAGGCTCCCTATATCGAAGACGTCACGAAAGTTGGCGCGTATGACGCTGCCGTAATCGGAATTCCTTTCGATGGGGGAACGACTTATCGTCCGGGTACCCGCTTCGGTCCTCAGGGTGTGCGCCGCATTTCAGCTCTTTACACGCCCTACAACTATGAAATGGGTGTCGACCTTCGTGAACAGATGACGCTTTGCGATGTCGGAGACATTTTCACAATTCCAGCAAATATCGAAAAGACGTTCGACCAGATAACGCGGGCCGTTTCACATGTGGCGTCTTCTGGCGCCTTGCCGATCATGATCGGCGGTGATCATTCTATCGGTTTCCCGTGTGTTCGCGGCATTGCGCAATGCACATCCAAACGTATCGGTATCGTGCATTTCGATCGGCACATAGATATTCAGGAGAAAGACCTCGACGAGCGCATGCACACAACACCGTGGTTCCATGCGACGGATTTGGTGAATGTTCCGGCGGTCAATCTTGTTCAGATCGGCATTGGCGGCTGGCAGGTCCCGCGCGAAGGGGTGGAAGTTGCCCGCGAGCGAAATACCAACATCTTCACGATGCGTGATGTTGAAGAGCTTGGTCTGGCCGAAACAGCGGCACGCGCCCTTGAGCTGGCCTGGAAAGATGCCGATGCGGTTTATATCTCCTTCGACATCGACAGTGTCGACTGCGGCTTCGTACCTGGCACGGGCTGGCCGGAACCGGGTGGCTTCCTGCCACGCGAGGCGCTTGAACTTGTGTCGCTCGTCGCCAAAGAAGGTATCTGCGGTCTGGAAGTGGTCGAGGTGTCACCTCCCTACGACTGTTCAGACATCACCGCACTGCTTGCAACCCGCGTGATTGTCGATGTTTTAGGAACGCTGGTTTCACATGGCAAAATGGGTTCTCACCGGTCGATCATAGATAAGCCGGTATCCATCCCAGCTGGTCCGGAAGTGGAGTGACAGCATGAATACGGATCACGTTCATTCTCATCATCATGACCACGAGCATGTGCATGCTCACATGCATGGACACAATCACGGTGGTCACGATCATCTGCATTCACATGTCCACGGCATTTCTGACGCGGACAAAGTTGATGAATTGCAAGCGCTTAGTTCAAGCTTCATTGACGGATTTCGGTCTGCCGAAGACAAGACAAGCTATCTCCGCCTTGCAGGAGTGTCGTTTCACAGACACGGTGCCGACGGGCTGGTGCAGCATCTCGTTGATGCGAAAATAGAAAGCAACTGGCAAATCGGAACCGCCTCTCCTGCCTTCGCATCCCGGGAGCTGGCTTATCTGCCTTTTCCCGGCTCCATGGTGCAGGCACGGGAGACGATGGTTTTCACATACGTGTCGCTGACCGAGCGCTCTGATGTTGATCTAATCGAAATTCTGACCGACCGCCTAAAACAAGGGGACATTGCCGAATGAGACACCTACTGACTGCGCTGTTTTTCAGCCTGCTGACATCATCTGCGTTGGCGCATCCCGGCCCTCACCATGATGTGCATGGTCTGAGCGCCTATGTTCGCCACCTCCTGGACTCTCCATTCCATACAGCATTGTTTACAGGTACCGTTCTTTCGGTATTTGCCGCAGTGCTTTACCTGTTCTTCGCTCGTAAGACACAGGATTGAACCAATACGCCGCCGGCATTTTTATAGCGTGTCTGGCGGCGTTGTTCTTTCACAAGATCTTTTTGAAACGGGAATTTATACACTCACGAGTTCTTCCAGCTGGGGACGTGAAAAGAACAGCGTCATCAAGTCATCGAAATCGAGTGGACCGCTGAACAAATAGCCCTGGCCAAGACCGCAGCCAAGTTCGACGAGTGCGTCGCGTTGTTCAACAGTTTCGACGCCCTCAATTACCGTGCTGATCCCCATATTAGCGATCAAGTTTAGGGTGGCGAGAAGCATTTCCGCATGTTTTTCATTGTTGAAGGCCCGGTCCACAAAACTCCCGTCGATCTTGATTTCATCCCAATCAAATTCAGTCAAATGGCGCAACGCAGCGAACTTCGTGCCGAAATCGTCCAATGAAACGGCGATACCACATTCCTGAATTTCGGAAAGTACGCGCCAGATCTTGTCCAGATTCTTGGATAGCTGCGTTTCGGAAATCTCGATCTTCAACCGATACCCCTTAATGCCGGTGTCGGTGAGGCACTCAAGCAGCATTTCGGGCAGGCTCTCGTCCAGGATCTGAGACAAAGTGAGATTAACGGACAACGTCATTTCATCAGGCAGTCTCCGCAATTGCATGCACGATTTTTCAAGAATGGAGCGGCCCAGTCTGTTGATGTCGCCCGTACTTTCGGCCGCTGAAATGAATTCGGCAGGACTGATCCAGCCAAATCTACTGTGCTTCCATCTTGCAAGCGCTTCGATGCCGATGATCTTGCCCGTCTTAAGATTGAACTGAGGTTGAAAATGCGGAACGAATTCGTCGTTCTCAAAGGCCGCAGTCAAAGAT
The DNA here is from genome assembly GCF_947499295.1 of uncultured Roseibium sp. Classification (GTDB taxonomy): domain Bacteria; phylum Pseudomonadota; class Alphaproteobacteria; order Rhizobiales; family Stappiaceae; genus Roseibium. The sequence continues at coordinate 93,617 of NZ_CANMNP010000010.1, read as the reverse complement.
GACCGGATCCTTTCCCGATGTTCGTATTTTGCTCGCATTGACGGTACAAAGAGGGAGATCTGGCGAAGTTCCTTCTCGCAAGCGTCTTCCACCGCCAATTCTGCGTTCTCTAGAATGAGTTCCGGGTTCCAATCGGAAGGATCAGCAACCGCCACTCCAATTGCGAGATTTGCCCCTAACGACCCTGAAGCGGTTAAAAATGGCTGGCGGAAAAGATCTGATATTTGCTTTGCGGTCTCCAACGCAGCTTGTTCATGGTTTTCGATTAGAGCGACGCCGAGCACGAGGTCGTTTCCCTTCAAGTGCGCGAGATATGTCTCAAACTCAGATCCAAGAGTATAGTGGCGAAGCAAATCTGCAGCGGCGGCCTGGATGGCATCTTCCGCCGATTTCTCCACCACAAGAACTTCCGTATTCGTTGGTTTAAACCTTAACCTGAGGACTGCGAGGGTCTGGGCCTCATTCAACCGACACGCGGCCTTCTTAACAAGCTGTATGAATTGTTGACGGTTCAGCAGTCCGGTGTTCAGGTCTCGAGTGTTGAGCAGGTGCAGGCGATCAGACTGTCTCTCCAGAGTTTCTCTTGTACTGCGGAAGTAGTTGTTTTTTGTTTGGACCAGCAAAAACAGGCATAGAATAACCAAACACAAAACAGGTAGGAGGTAAGTCGACGGGTTAGCCAATCCGCTGGCCAACAGGGAAAGCAGTGCAACAACAATGCACAGTAAGGGGCCCCAACGTTCCAGAAAAACAAACATACCGCTCGGTTCACCCGCATGGTCAATTGAGCATCTCCGATCGCTCGGAAATGCGCGGTTGATATCGCCGGTTGAAAGTCGCGGACTAACCGGCGCCCCCCGGTTGGTCTCATAAAGACTACTCAGCCCGATCAAAAATTCGGGTATGAGATCTTCTGATCCTCTGCTGCCTATTCACCATCGGAACGGTCCTGTTCACCGATGAGGTATGAATGGAAGCTGTTGAAGTTCAGCGTCGCGCACTTGAGAATAATCACATGCGTCACAAACACAGCATTTAGGTGGGGAACCGTTAAAACCGTCTAAATTGTAGACCTGGAAACCTAACAGTTTTTGGTTGAAAATTGCGTTGATTTGGCGTCCTCGTCCGGCAAGGCTCTGACTGAAATGAGTTTTTTGCTCGATGGCTGACCGGAAGATAAAGTCGGTGAAAATTTTTTGGAGCGGCACTCATGAAGATCTGGGAGACTGCCAAGGCAGGATGGTCGGCTTTTGCACTGGTGCTTGCTGTCAGTTTCTTTGGGGCAGCCCTGACCCCTTCCCTGATGCCAAGAGACCCGTTGGTTCAGGCGGCGCTATGTGGTTTCGCAGCGGCTCTTGGGTATGAAACAGTGCTTCTGTTTCGTGCTGTGTGGCGCTATCTGGAATTGCCGGAAATTGACGGCAGACCGGCTGCCTGGTGGAATTGGGCGGCTCTAACTTCAAGCCTGACCATCATCGCATATTCTTTGACCAAGGCAGCAAGTTGGCAGGATGCGACGCGTGCAGCTATCGGCATGATGCCGCTGGAAAGTGCGGCACCTGTCTATATCTTTCTTGCAGGCTCCATTATCGCCCTTGGCTTGTGGCTGCTGTTCCGGTTGGCGGGCGTTCTTCGCCAATTTGTTGCTTTGCAGTTGGAGCGAATGATACCGCGCCGTCTAGGCGTGGTGTTGTCAGTTGCGATTGTTGGTTGGCTCTTGTGGGCGTTGGTCGATGGAGCTTTGGTCAGAACCCTGTTTAAGGCTGCTGATGCGTCTTTTCTTGCTGCCGACATCTTGATGGAACCAGACGTTGTTCAACCCGAAGACCCCTTGAAAACAGGCAGTTCGGCTTCCCTGGTCAAGTGGACCGAAATCGGGCGACGTGGACGACAGTTCATTGCTACTGCGCCCACGGTCAAGGAGATCTCGGAGTTTCAGAAAAGACCAGTCCAGGATCCCATTCGGGTTTATGTCGGACGCAGATCTGCTGACACTGCGGAAGACCGCGCTGAGCTGGCGCTGGAGGAAATGATCCGTGTCGGTGGCTTCGAGCGGTCGGTGCTGGTGGTAATGGTTCCCGTAGGTACTGGCTGGATGGACCCTGGGGCTCAGGACACTCTGGACTTCATACTTGCCGGCGATGTGGCCACGGTCGCGGTTCAATATTCTTATTTGAGCAGTATGCTGGCGCTTGTTGCACATCCGGATGACGGCGTCGATCAGGCCCGGGCCTTGTTCAATGCCATCTATGACCACTGGACAACGTTGCCCAAGGATCAAAGGCCTAGATTTTATGTACACGGCCTCAGTCAGGGGGCGTTCAACTCTCAGGCGACCCTACCTCTTCTGGACATGCTCCGCGATCCGATACATGGGGCTTTCTGGGCAGGGTCTCCTTTCTTTTCCAGGTACTGGGCTGAGGTCAGAGATCAACGAAACCCCGGAAGCCCTGCCTGGAGGCCCGACTATGGCAATGGGTCATTGATCCGGGTCATGAACCAATATGGCGGTCTTGAAGGCGATTTCCTGCCTTGGGGTCCGATCCGGGCGGTGTTCTTGAATTACGGCAGCGACCCGATCGTCAATTTCACCTTTGACAGCGCTATCCGCGCGCCTGCATGGCTTGCGGAGCCGAGGGCACCGGATGTTTCAGACAAGCTCTCCTGGTTCCCGATTGTCACCATGTTGCAGTTGGTCTTGGATTCCATGTTCGCGCTCGATATCGAGAGGTTTGGTCATTACTACGTTGCCCCGGACTATATTGACGGATGGGCCGCGGTTCTCGAACCCGAAGGTTGGTCACAAGACCGGGCAGCTGAACTGAAGGAGATCTTTTCCCGCCGCCCTGCACCTTTCTGAAAATGAACCAGTGTGAATTCAGTTGGCATCAAGCAATGCAGACAATCCGCGTTTGAAGTCGTCTTTGGCAGGCTCTGCAGCTTGCAACAGGTCTTCGATCTTGAAGAAATCCATGGTCTTGAAACGACCTATCGGTGGCTCGATCAATAGATCAGGTTTCGAACAAGCCAGTTTTGCCGCGACTAGTGAATGCAGCGTGATCGAAAAGGAGCCAATCCAGGTCTCAATTCCGCTCGGTAACCCCTTGCCCTGACCGAACTCACTGCCGGTGACATCTATTGCGACGGTGAGAAACCCGTCCGCTTCCAGCACATCAAATGGAGTCGGGTTCACGAACCCGCCGTCAATCAGAACTCTTCCATCGATTTCGACTGGGGTCAGCAACATCGGCAATGCTGAAGACGCCGCAATTGCAGGAAGCAGAGCGCCTTCGCTCAACACGACCTGGGACTGGGTATAGAAGTCAGTGGCAATGATCTTCAGCGGAATTTGAAGATTCTCAAAATCCGAGGCAAGGCCTGCCGGAAACACCGTTTCAAAGAGCACAATTGGGTCAATGATGGCGGGACGGACGACATTGAACAACGAAGACCAGGTCCGGCCGTCCTTCAGGAACAGTTTCTGAAACAGTTGGGCCTTGCGCGTGAAGAGGTCGACGGTGATTTCCCTGACTTCCTTACCGCTCATTCCGCTGGCATAAAATCCGCCCAGAATTGCTCCCATGGAGGTGCCGGCAATTTCGACGGGCTGAACGCCAAGTTCATCCATCGCTTCAAGGATTGGAATATGGGCGAAAGCTTTGGCTGCACCTCCACCCAGAGCAAGCGCAAAGGCTTCGGACTTTCGATGGATCTTTTCGGTGGTTCGAGATGAGCTTTGAGCTGTCGCTGCTCCGATGCCAGTCAGTGTGCCGGTTCCCGCCGAGACAGCGGCTAGCATCAAATCTCTTCTCTGGATCATGGGGTCACCGGTTGCTTTTTAGCAGTATGATTGTGCTCAGCAAGTGAAATACTTGCAGCGAACAGCGTGCCGAGATACCGGAGAAGGTCAATCGTTTTTAAAAAAACGGGCCGGAAGATATCCTCCGGCCCGATCGCTGTTGCCTTACTGAGGCAGTTTGTCGTCGACACCCTGGACATACCAGTTCATGCCGAGGATCGCGCCGTCGTCCAGCCTGACACCGTCTTCAGCTGCGACGCTGCCATCCTGCTTGGTGATTGGGCCCGTAAATGGTTCCCAGCCGTCTTTGATTTTGGCCTCTGTGGCTTTTGCCATTTCGACAACATCCGCTGGAAGGTTTGTGTAAGGCGCCATTACGACGTGGCCTTCCGCAAGGCCTTCCCAGGAGCTGCCGCTTTCCCACTTTCCATCAAGAACGTCTTGTACGCGGTGAATGTAGTAAGGTGCCCAGTCATCGATGATGGCGGTGTATTGCGCGTCCTTGGCGAAGTTGACCATGTCGGACGCCTGACCGAAGCCGTGAACTCCGCGTTCCTGAGCCACTTGAAGCGGTGCTGTGGAATCAGTGTGCTGGGTGATGATGTCAGCACCCTGGTCAATCAGTGCTTTTGCGGCGTCGGCTTCCTTGCCCGGGTCAAACCAGGTGTTCACCCAAACTACCTTCAGTTTGAAATCAGGGTTGACGGACTGAGCGCCCAGAAGGAAGGCGTTGATACCGGATACGACTTCAGGGATCGGGAACGAAGCGATGTAGCCTGCAACACCGGACTTGGACTGCTTTGCGGCGATCTGACCAATGATGTAGCGGCCCTGGTGGAATTTTGAATTATAGGTCGCAACGTTATCGGCGGTCTTGTAACCCGTGGCGTGTTCGAATTTCACGTCCGGAAATTTCTTGGCCACTTTGATGGTCGGGTTCATGTAGCCGAAAGAGGTCGTGAAGATGACGTTGCAGCCTTCCCGCGCGAAACGCTCGATGGCGCGTTCCGCATCAGGACCCTCCGGCACACTTTCAAGATAGGCGGTTTCGACCTTGTCACCGAAATGTTCTTCCACGGCCAACCGGCCCTGATCGTGCTGATAAGACCAGCCGAAATCACCGACAGGACCGACATAGATGAAGCAAGCCTTGACATCGGCCGCTTGAGCCGTTGAACCGGCTGCGGCAAAGGCAAGGGCTGCCACGGTTGCTTTCAATAGAGACTTCATGTGGTTCATTCCCCTCTTGTTTGATCTCTCTGTTTTGCGATCTTGTTGATTGGATTGGGTTCCGATCGCGTTGGATCCCGGAGACCGGATGGCGAAGCTACCGGTCTGGAACGAATGGTTTGCCCAGACAAGCTGGTGTGTTGACAAGTGTCAGTCTGCGGTTTGCGGATATGAGCACAAGCACCAAAATAGTCGCAAGATAAGGCAAGCTGGACAGCAGCTGGGACGGGATGTCCAGCTCGACGGCTTGCGCGTGAAGGTTCAGGACGCTCACTGCTCCGAAAAGGTAGGCGCCGACGACAACGCGCAAGGGCAGCCAGGATGAGAAAACAACCAGGGCTAAAGCTATCCAGCCCCTGCCCGCCGTCATGTTTTCTACCCATTGTGGCGTGTAGGCAAGAGACATATAGGCTCCGGCAAGGCCTGCGCAGGCGCCGCCGAATAGCACGGCGGAGAAGCGGATGCGAATGACAGAGTATCCAAGGGCATGGGCGGAGCCGTGATTGTCACCGACCGCACGCAGCACCAAACCGAGCCTTGTCCGAAACAGGAAATAGGCAACGGCAGCAACGAGTACGAAACTTATATAGACAATCGAATCCTGCTGGAAAAAGACCGGACCGAAGAAGGGTATCTCCGACAGGATCGGAATATAGAGTTCCGGTATCTTCAAACCAGGGACGCCGATAAAAGCTTCACCGATCATGCCGGAAAACCCGATACCAAGAATTGTCAGCGCCAGGCCTGTTGCAACCTGATTGGTGACCAGGACCAACACCAGAAAGCCGAACAGCGCGGACATGGCCATACCGGCAGCAACTGCCGCAATCACACCCAGAAAGCCCGATCCTGTCTGGTTTGCGACGGCAAAACCGACAACAGCCCCCATGATCATCATGCCCTCAACGCCAAGATTGAGAACGCCTGATCTTTCGACGACCAATTCGCCGAGAGCTGCAATCAGGAGCGGTGTTGCAGCGGTGATGACAGTCAAAAGAACGGCTTCAAACATGGGACGCCTCCCCTTGTGAACCATGGCGGGAGACGAAGCGGATCCGATAGAGAATGAGGGTGTCGCATGCGAGAACGAAGAACAACAGCAACCCCTGGATAACGCTCGCTATTTCATTGGTCACACCCATGGCTGACTGAACGCCTTCACCTCCGATATAGGACAGCGCGAGAACGAAGCCAGCAATGATGATCCCGATAGGATTCAAGCGTCCCAGAAAGGCAACGATGATAGCCGTGAACCCATATCCGGGTGAAATGGAGGGCAGTAACTGGTTCAAGGCGCCCGACACTTCCATTGTGCCCGCGAGACCGGCAAGGCCTCCGGCCAGCGCAAAGGAAAAAAGCGTCAACCCTTTGGCGGAAAAGCCCGCAAAACCGCCCGCACGCGGGCTTTCACCCATAACGCGAATTTCAAAACCCTTAAGCGTTTTCGCCAGAACAATCGCCAAGATGATTGCAATCAGGACGGTGATGGGAGCTGACAGGCTCATCGCGCCGCCAAAAACCTCCGGCAGGGTTGCCGCATCGGAGAAAATTCTGGATTCAGGAAAGTTGTATCCGTCGGGGTCACGCCAGGGCCCGCGCACAAGATAGTCGAGTATGAGGCTAGCGACATAAACGAGCATGAGGCTGGTGAGAATTTCATTCGTATTGAAGCGCGTCTTCAAGAGTGCCGGAACAAGCGCCCAGAGAGCACCGCCAATCGCACCGAAGATGAGCATGAGCGGTAACGTTGCTGCGTTTTCGAACGAAGGAAAGAGCACAGGCAAGATCGAGCCGAACAGGGCTCCGATCACGAACTGACCTTCTGCCCCGATGTTCCAATTGTTGGAAAGGTAGCAGACCGATAGTCCGCAAGCGATCAGGATGAGCGGTGTCGCCTTGTCGATGGTGGCTTCAAATGACCATTGCTGTGTTAAAGGCTCAATAAAGAATTTATAGAGAGCAACCAACGGGTTGTGACCGGAAATTGAGAAAATGATTCCGGCGGCAAGTGCGGTTAGCGCCACTGCAATGAGAGGGGACAGCATAGCCATTAGCTGGCTGTGTTCTTTGCGTTTGACCAGCTCAATACGCATCATGCCACCTCCCCTTGGGCTTCCGCGCCGCCTGCCATCAGAAGTCCGACCCTCTCGCGGGTCATGTCCTCTGCCGGTTCTGCTTCAGACAAAAAGCCTCTTGAGATCACTGCAATCCGATCCGCAATTTCAAAGATTTCATCAAGATCCTGGCTGATCACGAGGACCGCGGAACCTTCACGGGCCAAGTCGATAAGGGCCTGGCGAATAAGGGCAGCTGCACCGGCATCAACCCCCCATGTCGGCTGATTGACCACAAGCACACCGGGTTTGCGGTCAAGCTCACGCCCGACCACAAATTTCTGTAGGTTTCCGCCGGAGAGTGAACGCGCTTCAGGGTCGTCATGCGACATGCGGACATCAAAATTTTGCTTGATCCGTTTTTCCATGTCCCCGGCCTGAGCATTCGAGACGAAGCCGTTGCCAACCAGTTTGTCTCCAGTCGAATGCCTTGTCAGCACGATGTTCTGTGAAAGCTTCATGCCTGGAACAGCGCCATGGCCCAGCCGTTCTTCGGGAACAAACGCGGCGTTCTGCCGTCGCCGCCAGGTGATATTTTTCTTGCCGCAAGCTTTCCCATCGACCTGGACCATTGAGGCCTCGACCGGCATTTCACCTGAAATCGCGTCAAAGAGTTCTCCCTGACCGTTCCCGGCAACGCCGGCAATCGCAACTACCTCGCCTGCCCGCAGATCAAGTGAAATACTGTTGAGCGCAGTGGCAAATGGTGTTGCAGCCTTCGCGGAAAGACCGTTCAGCCCCAAGCGTACGTCTCCGACTTGTGGCTTCTGTTCGCTCGCGCTGACCGACGCAACGTCCGCACCCACCATCATGCTGGCAAGTGATGCAGGTGTTTCTTTGGTTGGGTCGCACTCACGCACCACCTGGCCGTGGCGCAGAATAGTCGCGTGATGGCAAATGCGCTTCACTTCTTCCAGGCGGTGGCTGATGTAAAGGACCGCACAGCCTTCGTTCGCCAGACGATCAAGCGTCAAGAAAAGCTGGTCGGCCTCTTGGGGCGTCAACACAGAAGTTGGCTCATCCATGATAATGAGCTGGGGTTCCTGAAGAAGGCAGCGGACAATCTCGATCCGTTGTCGAATACCGACCGGGAGGTCGGCAACAATGTCTGCCGGGTTGAGCGGCAGACCGTAATCCCGGGAAACGTTTTCGATCCGTTTGGCAAGTTCGGTCATCCGTCCAGGGTTCGGCAATGCGAGCGCAATGTTTTCAACGACACTCAGGGCTTCAAATAGCGAAAAGTGTTGGAACACCATACCGATACCCAATTCGCGTGCCGCGGCCGGGTTGCCGATGGTGACTGGTGTGCCTTGCCAAAGAATGTCGCCACCGTCGGGTTCCAATGACCCGTAGAACATCTTGACGAGTGTCGACTTTCCAGCACCGTTTTCGCCAAGAAGAGCGTGGATCTCCCCCTTGTTTATGACAAGGTCCACGCGGTCATTGGCCAGGATATCGCCAAACCGTTTCGTAAGCCCGCGAGCGTCCAACAAGGTGTCCTTTCCGGATCTTGGTTGCTGAACCATGCTGTTGCCGTTCTGTGAAAGGCTGTTATCTGACACGCTGTCCCCCAGGCGAATGCCGCTTTATTGACCATGTGGTATATTTTGTGCAAGCCCCTCGCCTGCAGCGGCTTGTTGATGAAGTGCCTCGTCCCGTTCCAGCAGGTCGGCGGCAATACCGACTGCGATGGTAGCTGGGGCTTTAGACTTTATTGTCGTGCTGCCGATCGGGCAGACCATGTGCGATATCAGCGACGGGGCAATCCCTCTGGATTTAAGCCTCTTTTGAAACCGCACTTTCTTGGTTCTGGATCCGATAACACCACAATAGCCGAAGCGTTGATGAAGCAAAGCACGTGCCATGATCTCTTCATCAAGTGCGTGCGAGTGAGTCATAGCCAGAACAAACGCGCCATCCCTGGCATTTTCCAATGCATTTGCCGGATCGGTCATGGCGATTTTCCGGACATTCGCCGGAACAGCGCCCGGGAACTGATCTGGACGGCCGTCAATCCATGAGACTTCGAAGGGAAGCGGTGCCAGCGCAAGCACAAGCGCCTTTCCAACGTGGCCTGCGCCGAAGAGCACAATAGGACGCCGAACCTGCCCAAAGACTTCGACAAGCTGCTGAAGGCCATCCGCGCCTGTTTCAATGGCAAAAGGATACTCAGGTGATTGGCACGATACCCGCCGGTTACCAACGCTCTCGTCGTCAAGAGGTGCCCGGGTTGCAATCATGCCCAGTTCAGCTTCCTGGGCTGCAAGTGTTTCGGACAAGCCCAAGCTTTCTTTGGTCAGAACTTCAATCGTGATCTGTGCTCGGCCGCCACAACATTGGCCAAGATCAGGCCCCAGAGACACGTTTTGCTGGCGGAAAACGGCCATACCTGCTCGAGCGGCCATGGCCGCATTCCGAATTGTCTCGAATTCGAGCGTGCCTCCTCCAATTGTTCCGGAAAACCTCATGTCGGGGGCAACAACCATTCTTGCCCCAGCTTCCCTTGGTGCGGAACCGTCAACGCGGGACACGGTAACGAGGGCACAGGCATCGCCTTCTTTCAGGAAACTGGCAATCTGTGCCCAGGTTTTCATCAAGTTGCCCTTCTCCGGCGCATGTCCTGGACGGCTTTCATGATCGCTTCCGGCGTTGCGGGTGCATCGAGAGCCGGAACTTCACCCGGATTGAGACTTGCAACCGCATCCGTGATGGCACAGAAAACCGCGTTTGCCAGCATCACCGGAGGTTCTCCGACCGCCTTGGAACGGTACACGGTTGACTGAGGATTTCCCGACCCTTGATAGAGGTTGACTGTGAAGTCTTCGGGAATGTCGGAAGCTGTCGGGATCTTGTATGTTGAAGGCGCATGAGTTCTAAGGCGACCGGCCTCGTCCCAGATCAGCTCCTCCGTGGTCAGCCAACCCATTCCTTGCACGAACCCACCTTCAATCTGACCAAGGTCTATGGCCGGATTGAGAGAATGACCGACGTCGTGAAGTATATCGACCCGGTCTACGGTCATTTCACCGGTCATGGTGTCGATCGTAACCTCGGCACATGCTCCGCCAAATGCAAAATAATAGAAAGGCCGGCCCGTTGCGCTGTCTCTGTCCCAAGTGATTCCGGGCGTTGCATAAAAGCCTGCATGAGACATCTGGATTCTGGCCATATGGGCCTGTTTGGCAACGTCTGCCAATGGGAAGCTCTGATCTCCGACCAGAACCTTGTTGTCTCCGAAATGTATCGCTTCCTGGCCGCACTGATGTTGCTCGCACAAGAATGTGGTGAGCCGGTTCCTGATTTCCTTGGCTGCCAGTTTTGCCGCCATGGCATTCAGGTCCGTGCCCGAAGACGCTGCCGTTGGACCGGTATTGGGAACCTTGGATGTGTTGGTTGCCGTGATGTGAACCTTATCGAGAGTGACACCAAATTCTTCGGCAACGACCTGAGCGACTTTCTGATAGAGACCCTGACCCATTTCCGTGCCGCCATGGTTCAGATGGATTGAACCGTCGGTATAGAGATGAACCAAGGCTCCGGCCTGATTGAGGTGTTTGAGCGTAAATGAAATACCGAACTTGACGGGGGTCAGCGCCAGGCCCTTCTTAAGGACCGCGTTTTCGGCATTGAAAGCCGTGACAACCTCCCGCCGATCCCAGTAGTTGGAGCTTTCTTCGAGCTGCGCAATGAGATCATGCATGACCTCGAATTCTTCGACCGGCATGCCAAACGGTGTCAGATTGTGCTCACCGTCATAGAAATTCAGCTTTCGAATTTCCAGGGGATCTTTTCCGACACTGATCGCGATGGCATCGATCATGCGTTCTGCCGCCAACATGCCTTGTGGCCCGCCGAAGCCGCGGAAGGCCGTATTGGAGCACGTGTCGGTACGAAGCCGGCGCGACCTGATCTGCGCGTCTGGGTAAAAGTAGCTCGAATCCGCGTGAAACAGCGTGCGGTCGTTGACACCAAGCGACAGGTCAACCGAATAGCCACAGCGCGACAAGAATTCCATTTCAACGGCCCGGATCTTGCCGGTGCCGTCGTGTCCGACCTTCCAGTCGACCCGGAAATCGTGACGTTTTCCGGTCATGATCATGTCGTCGTCCCGGTCGAGCCGAAGCTTGCAGGCCTTTCCGGTTTTTTGAGCTGCGATCGACGCGAGCGCTGCCCATTGGTTGGCCTGTGATTCCTTGCCTCCAAAACCGCCGCCCATACGGCGCACCTCAGCGGTAACACGTGCATCCGGTACACCAAGAACCTTTGCCACCGTGTGCTGTATTTCGGTCGGGTGCTGCGTAGAGGAGTAGACCAGCATGCCGCCATCTTCCTGCGGCAGGGCCATCGCCACCTGGCCTTCCAGATAGAAGTGTTCCTGACCGCCAATGCGCATGGATCCGTCCAGAAGCGACGCTGATGCCGTCATGCCTGTTTCCGGAGACCCTCTGCGAAACTGATAGTCCGGCAAGACGGTGGTGTCGGCGTCTTCGGCATCTTCAACCGTCAAAATTGGCGTGATAGGCGAGATTTCGATCTTGGCCAGTAGTGTTGCCCGGCGCGCCGCTTCCCGTGTCGTTGCCACAACCGCAAAAATAACCTGACCAAAGAACAGCACCTCACCCGATGCCAGAACGGGATCATCGCCAAATGCGGAGGAGCAGTCGTTTATCCCCGGAACATCATCCGCCGTCAGTACCGCAACCACGCCGGGGGCGTTTCGAACGTCTTCCAGGTCAATCGACTGGATGCGCGCCCGTGTTGCTCCCCTTTCCCATCCAGGAACGACATGAAGTGTTCCGGCCGCTTCCGGCATGTCGTCGATATAGGTGGCGGTACCAGAGACATGCTTTTCGGCGCTGTCGTGCGGCAACGCTCTGCGAACTTGTTTCAGCGGCTGCTCCAGGCTGGTCTGGTCAAGCGGCGCGGTCATGACCAGCCTCCCGTCTTGCAAGAACGCGAATGTCTTCCGGTGCAGTTCCGCTGATTTCCATCAGCGCTTTTGCCAACAATGCTCTTGCGGTTTCCATCCGGTACTCAGCACTTGCCCTCATGTCGGTAAGAGGTGTGAAGTCGGACAAGAGTGATTGCATTGCTGTGCCCCAGGTTGACGGGTCCTCGAGGGACACACCCACAAGAGCGGCTTCTGTTTCAAGGGCTCTTTTCGGCGTACCAGCCATCCCGCCATAGGCTACGCGTGCTTCAATGATTGTGGCATCGGGTGCAACTGTTAGTCTGAATGCCCCCATGACTGACGAGATGTCCTGATCAAATCGTTTGGAAATCTTGTAGCAACGGAATGCCTGATTGGCCGAAAGGCGCGGTACGAACAGGCCAGTTACAAATTCTCCGGGCCGCCGGTCCTGTTTGCCGTAGTCGATGAAGAAATCTTCTAGTGGCAATGCGCGCGAACCTTCCGCGGAGTGAAGTTCCAAAGTGGTCCCGAGTGCGATCAAGGCTGGCGGCGTGTCACCGATCGGAGAACCATTGGCGATGTTGCCACCAACAGTGCCGGAGGCGCGAACCTGTTTAGAACCAATTCTCCTCCAGAGCTCGCCAAGATTTGGTGAAAGAGCATTCATCGCGCTTTCAGTCGCCTGGTAGGTTGCCGTAGCGCCGATCAGTACGCCTGAAGGGCTCTCCTCAACCCGATCGAGACCTTCAATCCTGCCAAGCCAGATCATTTTTTTCAGGTCGCGCAGTTGTTTGGTAATCCAAAGGCCAACGTCTGTTGCACCGGAAACAATGGTCGCATCCGGATGCTGGCCGAAAAGCGCGGCAAGGCCGTCAAGCGTTGCGGGTGATGAGAAGAACTGATTGCTGTCGCCCAGGAAAACATCCCGGCTGTCAGCGAGCATCTGGAGGTTTTCGCGCGTTTGCTTGGAACGCCAGGTAAATGCGTCGTCTGCCGCTTCGAAGCATGCTTGAAGGGCTGCATCGATGATAGGGCGGTACCCTGTGCAGCGGCAAAGATTTCCGGCCAGCCACTCCGTAACGGTTTTACGAGACTTGTGTTCACCCTCAGCATGGTAAAGCGTGAAAAGTGTCATGATAAAACCGGGCGTGCAGAAGCCGCATTGCGATCCGTGCAAGTCAACCATGGCCTTCTGAACCGGATGCAGACGTTTGTCTTCGATCAGGTCTTCGACGGTTACCAGCTCCGCTCCATCTATCATTCCCAAAAGCTGAATACAGCTGTTGACCGGTTGGTAGACAATACGTCCCCCCTGCAAACGACCGAGAGCCACGGTGCAGGCACCACAGTCCCCCTCGCCGCACCCTTCTTTAGTGCCGGTTTCCATACGCCGCAGACGGAGATAATCCAACAACGTCTCGCTCGGCCCGACATCGGCGAGTTCGACGACTTGTCCACCTTTTAGGAAGCGAATGGTGTCGCGCATGGTTCAGCTTCCCCTGTAAGTCGAATAACCAAACGGCGATAAAAGAAGCGGCACATGGTAGTGGCCATCGGGTTCCGCCATACCGAAGCGGATTGGAATAACGTCGAGGAAGAGCGGGTCGGCGAGCTGCTGTGTCGTGGATTTCAAATACGCGCCTGCATGAAACCGCAATTCATACGAACCGGTTTTGAACGCCGCTCCTTCAAGAATCGGAGCGTCTACTCGCCCGTCATTGTTTGTTTCGTGCGTCGAGATATGGCGGGGTGTGTCTTCCGCTGTCCAAAGTTCGATTTTCAAACCATTTGCTGGTTTGCCCAGAGCTGTGTCCAGAACATGCGTAGTCAGGCGCCCCATCTAAACCTCTCCTGTCTGCGGTAAAATGCCGCAAAATCCATCAAGAAAAAATGTGCCTTAAAAATGCACCGAACCAAAGCGCTCATTTGAGAGCTTTATGATGCCTATTTGGCATCAATAGTAGGCAAATGATCCTTAAGTGTGAGCACAGCGTGATCGAAGAACATCCCGGGTGCCAAGGCAAGTGCACGCAGGGAAGAGGTTATCACACAAAGCCGGTCAGCCTGAAGCGGTGCATCCGACAGGGGTTTGAACACGAGAATCCCTGACGCCAAGTCATCTTCACAACCGATCAGGGTTTGGAACCCGATAACCTGCTCTTCACGCGCAAGAGCTCTCATCAACCGCAAAGAATTGGCTTCGACATAAGTTCTTGAAGCGCCAGGTATCCTGTTTCTGACAAGATCTATTCGCGTGCGCAGTGAAAGCCCTTGTGCCGGCAATGCGACAGGATATTTCAGGCACTCCTGCAAACTGAGGGATTTTGACTTAGCAAGCGGGTGATCGGGCGTCATCAACGCGCCAATTCCCAGATCATGTTGGAATGCGATAGAGAGTGCGGATGTTTCCGGCGGATCGAATGTGAAACCGACGTCCGCTTCCGCGGCCTCGACTTTCCTGGCAGCCTCGTGAGAAGACGATACGGAAACGTTTACATGAATTCCCGGATAGCTCTTTCGGAAACTGCTGATCAGCGCGGGCAGCAGTTTTTCAGCAACGCTTTCAACGCTTGCTATTGAAACGGTGCCGCGCCGCAGACCCTTCAGGGCATCAAGTTCGGCAACGGTTCCTTCGAAGTCCGAATAGGTGCGGCGAATGTGGGCCAGAAGAACTTCGCCTGCCTGAGACAGTTTCAATCGTCGACCGACCCGGTCGAACAGCTGCAATCCTAGCGCTTCTTCAAGCCAGAGAATTTGCCGATTGACCGCCGAAGAAGCGACATTGAGTTCCCGTGACGCCGCCCGCATGGAGCCAGCTTCGGCGACCGCCAAAAAGTAGCGCATCGCCGGACTGTATAGGTTCCTGGATAGATCTTGTGCCCTAACCGATCGCATGAATGCTGATATGCCTCAAGGGACCAGAACGGTGGTCCCGGTGGTTTTTCTGCCTTCCAGATCCTGATGGGCCTGGACCGCGTCAGCAAGCCGATATTCCTGGTTGACGTTTATCTTGACGATACCTTTTTGAACCACTTCAAAAAGCTCACCTGCCGTCGTTTCCAAGGCTTCTCGGGTAGCGATGTAGTTAAAGAGCGTCGGCCTTGTTGCGAAAAGCGAGCCCTTTTGAGCCAATAGACCAAGATTGAAATCTGTAATCGGACCGGAAGACTGTCCAAAGCTGACCCACAGCCCGCGCGACTTCAAACAGTCAAGAGAGCCGGGATACGTGTCCTTGCCCACAGAATCGTAGACAACATCACAGCCCTTCCCGTCGGTGATCTCCTGAACACGTTCAACAAAATTCTGGGTGCGGTAGTTGATCATGTGCTGGTAGCCATGATCTTTGGCCAGTGCGATCTTTTCGTCCGACCCTGCAGTCCCAATGACGGTTGCACCAAGGTGGGCGGCCCATTGCCCGGCGATCAGGCCGACGCCGCCTGCGGCTGCGTGGAAAAGGAGTACCGTGTTGCTGTCAACCTTAAAGGTCTGGCGCAAAAGATACTGCGCCGTCATGCCCTTGAGCATCATTCCGGCGGCTGTCTTCTCATCAATGCCTTCCGGCAGGACAACCAGCTTGTCAGCGGGCAACACTCTTTCCTGTGCATAGGCGCCAATTGGACCGACATAGGCCACACGATCACCGGGACGGAGATGGTTTACGCCTTCGCCAACGCTTTGAACGATCCCCGCACCTTCATTGCCCGGACTGAACGGTGTTCCGTCAGGCGATGGATAAAGACCTGACCGGAAATATGTATCGATGAAATTCAAGCCAATTGCAGTCTGTCTGATGCGGGCCTCTCCAGCTCCCGGTTCTCCGACCTCGACATGTTCCCAGCGCATGACTTCGGGACCACCTGTTTCGTGAATGCAGATCGCTTGAACCATTTTAGAACCTCAGCGTTCAGGCCGGTCAGCACAGTTGGCATCGCGGCGGTTTTCTTTTTGGGGAACCTTAGTGACTGGGATGGTATCGGGAAAGACCTTAGGCACATAGCAACTGATCGGCGTTTTGCCGGCCAGTCTGATTTGCGAACGGATCAATTGATAGACGAACAACAAGTGCTCATCCTGAACAGTTCAATCGACCCGGTCGAGCACCTGCTGAACTGCGGAAACGAAGAACAGGTAAATGCTGGCAGCAGTAAAAAGCATTGCCATCGGGGCGTTCAAGGTCATGTTGTCCAAAATGGCAAGCGCCGCCAGACCCATCCACAGGAGTGTCACCGGGAGCGTCAGCGCACGCCAGCGTCGCACACGTACCGGATGAACGAAACGGACCGGCGCGAATGTCAAAGCGCAGCAAAGCAAGATAAATCCGATGGTGAAGCCTTCTGACGGAGAGAGAACCATCAACCCGAAGATGACCATGTTCCAACCGGCAGGGAACCCCTTGAAGGATCCATCCGGCGTTTTCATTCCGTTGTCAGCGAAATAAAGCGCTCCTGTGAAGACTATCAAACCGCCGCAAATCCAGTTCCAGGGCTGCGACAACATCAAGCTCCAGGAGAGCGCGAACGCAGGCAGAAAAACGTAGGTTGCGTAATCGATGACAAAATCAAGGGAAGCGCCAGACCAGCGGGGCAGCTTTTCAGCTATGTTAAATCGACGAGCGAGTGGGCCATCGATCCCGTCGATAAAGAAGGCCAAGCCCAGCCATGCGAACATTTCCGCCCAGTTTCCCTGGGCCCCGGCCAAGAGTGCTACAAGGGCAATGGGCGCACCGGACGCCGTCAGGATATGAATCAGAAACAGGGCCGGTTCGGCTCTGTCTTTACCTGTCGGAATGTCCGTCACGCGAAGTCCTCACTCCAATCCAGGGTGAATTAGGCTGACAGCGGTCGGACTGGATCAATTGTTGGAATAACCTGTCACTACGCTGGAGCGGTTGGAAACCTTTATTGCAATCGTATGACAGTGTGAACCGAAAAAACAGCCCCAGCTCACTTTCATTGCCAATCTTGATGTCGTTAAAGGTTTTGGTTTCAGGCAGCCTTGCCTCCAAGAAGGATGACGGTGGTCAAGAACGCTGCCCACACCAGGAAGAAAACACCAAGAAGATATGGAAAGACGCGGTTCGGGAATGTTTTTTCCAAGGCCATCACCGCACCCAGCACTGCGATCCATATGACGTTCATAAGGCCGACCGCAAACATCACTGTCATCACCGCCCAGCAACAACCAAGGCAGGCCCAGCCCTGGGCAACGCCCTCTTTCATGCCGGTTGCAATGCGGTTGCCCACAGTCGACTCAGCAAAGACCCAGCGTGGATACCAGCAACGCACGAGGCACGCCTTTTTGGCAGGTGTGAATTGGTAGAGCCCTGCGGCGAAAAGGACGCTTGTGGTCAACGCAAGCGTCGCCGGTGCCATCATGTCACTGACTGCACCTATCTTGAATAGCAACAATTGGGCTGACGTTGCCAATGCCGCATAGCCGAGCCAGACAAGCACATAGCCTATCGATGCACTGATGACGGCAGGCGCCGGATTGGTCTTAAAGTTTGTTTCTTGGCCCAACTTGAAGTGATAGGCCCTCAGCATGGGAATTGCACTTGGCAACATCATTGCGAGCGCCATCATGGCCCACATTACGAAGATCTTCAAAACGTCTACTGCAGCCATCTCAGGGCCTGGCATTCCAAACGTGGCGCCCGCTGGCAGACAAAGGACAGCGAGAGCGGCTCTTGCGTCTGCAGACAGACCCTTGAACAGATTGAATTGGTTCAGCAATCCCATTCCGGGACCAGCTTCGGTCATGTCCATCACGGGGACCATTTCAGCAACCATGGCAACCAGATATGCCCAACCGGATAGCGTTAGAAGCGCAACGAACAACAAAACCATTGGCCAGCCGCGCGGAAATCCACTGTCCATCTGAGTGTAGCTGGCCGTGGTCAATGGCACTGTCACTTCCTTTAATCCGCTGATCTTGCCTTGTCGCAAGCCTGCTAATTTGCCACCTGCTTGGTCAGAATGGATAGCAGCACTTTGATGCGAAGAATTTGATTTCGCTCACAAGGACAACATATGCTGAAAACTCGGTTCGCGGTATCAAACAGGCTGCGTAACTTCGTCCCGTTGAATTTCTTTTGTCTGCGGTCGATCTTAAGCCAATCCTTTTCACGTGAGCCTGGATCATGCCGAAAACAAATTTGTCCCAGATCTTTGACATAGCGATCGTAGGCGGTGGACCGTCAGGACGGATTGCTGTGCTGACATTGGCGCAAAATGGCTTTTCATGCGCTCTTGTAGCTCCACGATCAACGCAAAAGGATGGGCGCACAACCGCTCTTTGGCAAAAGTCCATCGAGTTGTTGCAAGAAATCGGTGTCTGGCACGAGCTTGCCGACACTGCTTGCGAGCTTAAAAAGATGCGTATGATTGACAACACAGGTCGGCTCATTCGTGCGCCGGAAGTTGTATTTGACAGTGCTGAACTCGGAATGGAAGTCTTTGGTTTCAATATCTTGAACCACGAACTTAACAATGTTCTTGAGAAACAATGTGAAGCGCACAGCAACGTTGCCGAATTGGATGACAGCGTTGCTCAAGTTGAATACGGAGACGAAACTGCACTTTTGACTACAAACTCCGGGCAAGCCATTGAGGCACAGCTGGTTGTCGCTGCAGACGGGCGGAATTCCGTCCTTAGAGAAACCGCCGGGATCCAGGTTCGCCGGTGGTCTTATCCTCAGGTCGCCGTTGTGTTGAACCTAGAGCACCGTTTGCCGCATCAGCACATTTCAACTGAATTTCATACATCAACCGGTCCATACACGCTTGTTCCACTGCCTGGCAGGCAATCCTCGCTCGTTTGCGTCGAAACGGCGGAAGGAGCTGAAACCCTTCTTTCACTTGATACCCATGAGTTGGAGCTTGAGCTGGAGCGGCGCGCGCACTCCATCCTGGGACGTTTCACGTTGGCTTCGAAACCGCAGAGCTTTCCTCTGTCCGGACTTACGGCGCAGACATTGGTCAAAGACAGACTGGCGCTTGTTGGAGAAACAGCGCATGTCTTCCCGCCGATTGGGGCGCAAGGCCTAAACCTGTCGCTGCGGGACGTCATGGACCTTTCCGGTGTCCTCTTGTCTGCACGCATGAAACATCAGGATCTTGGACGCGATGCGGTGCTCAAGGCATATGAAACAAAGCGTGTCAGAGATATTCGTTCGCGCACCAGTGCAGTTGATGCACTGAACCGATCTCTTTTAACGGATTTCCTGCCAGTTCAGGCTGCACGAAGTGTAAGTATGCATTTGGCTGAACGTGTTGGACCATTCCGCCGCATGCTTATGCGAGAGGGGCTAGCGCCAGGATCTGCCTTCAGGTTCGGTCGTTAGCAGAAATCAAACCGATCACGGCGAAGGTGCTTTCCGTTTGTTTTTGCTGGCGTGGTATGTGAGTGCCATAAGCATCATCTGCCGAAGTTCGTCTTCCGGCATCTTGGCATCCAGTCGAAAATGAACGCTGCGATTTCCGCCGAACGTCATGTTTGGAAAGAGCCCGCGCCATTCCGATACAAGTGAAGACTGGCAATTGACATAAAGTGCGTAATCACCTGAATCCGAAGTATCCCGGTCGATACGAACAGTGGTTCCTGACTTCGGACGAACTGTCAGATAGCTGGGCTGTCCCCATTTCAGTGTTTCTTCGAGCGTACCGACGGCTTCGCTGGACTTGGCGGTTTCGGCAATGAGGGCTCTCAATCTCAGAATTGCAGCCCTCACCTCTTCTGGATAGCGATCTATGACCGCCAGGACATCCGGGTTGTCTTTCATTTCATTCACCGATGTTGTCCAGCTTGTTCAAGTTGGCAAAAGTCCCGTCGTAATCGCCCAAATGAAGAAAGTGACGGTCGCAATGGAAATTGCGGTTCCTATCAGTACGAAACTGGAGGCTCTTTGAACATAGGTTCCATATTGTTGCGCAATCACGAAAACATTCGTTGCTGGCGGCAGGCACGACATGAGTACAGCTGTGGCAACCCAGCTCGGGTCGAAGCCACCCAGAAAACTCAGCAGCAAGAAAATCAGAACCGGATGCAAAACCAGCTTTATGGCCAATACAACCGGCAATTCCAGCGGAATTCTGCCAACTGGGCGAAGCGCAATGCTCACCCCCATTGCGAACAATGCGCAGGGTGCTGCCGCATTACTGAGGTATCGCAACAGTGTATCAACCGCTTGAGGAGGGCGAAATTCCAACGCTGCGGCCAACACGCCAGCGATGGTGGCCAGAATGAACGGATGGGTGAAAATGCGTGTGCCGATTTGCTTCAGTGTTCCCAGGAAACTGTCGTTTTCGGTGCCTGCAAGTGCCATCAGGAGCGGGGCCAAGATGAACATCAGAGCATTGTCGAATGCCAATATCAGTGCTGTAGGCACGGTTGCCTGTTCACCAAGAACGGCAAGTGTCAGGCCCGGCCCCATGTAACCCACGTTCGAATACGCTCCGGCGATGCCGAGAATGGTGGATTCGCCAATATTTCCGCGAGTTGCCAATACGCCAATACAGAACGAAATTGCGAAGACGATGTAGGTTGTGAAGGTTGTGGCAGCGACGAATGAGACGTTTGCCAACTGTTCGAAAGGTGTCTCCGACAAAAGACGAAAAAACAAGGCAGGCAAGGCGAGATAGACGACGAAAAAATTCATCCAGCTCAACCCAGCTTCGGGCAAGTTGCGCAACTTGCCTGCGCCGAAACCAAGGAGAATCAGACCGAAAAACGGCAAGGCAAGTGAAACGACGTCCTGCATTCAACTTCCAGAGTTCGATAGACTGTGACGGTTCATACTGGGCAATAGTCGGAAGGCGCTTGCATCTTGCGCCTGGCTTGGCTAGGACGCGTGACTTAAAGGTCAACACGTTGACCCGCATTCCAATCAGGTCTGAAACCACATCGCAAGGTCACATTCAAGCGGACCTGATTGGGACAAGCCCTCTTCCAATTAAAGAGGTGCAAAAAACGAGAGCACTTGTCCGAAATGTCACGGAAGAAAAGACAGCGCAATCATCCCAAGCTGACGGCTTTTCAGAATTGGGTCGAAGGTCTCGCCCTTCATGCCGCAATTTGGGTGTTTCGACTCATTCCGGTCGATGTTGCGTCTTTCGTTATGGGCACGGCCTGGCGCCGGCTCGCTCCTTTGAATGCAAGGCACAAGCGTGCGCTTCGGCATCTGGAAAAGGCGTTTCCGGAAATGTCGCCAGAAGAGCGTGAAAGAATTGTTCGTGGCATGTGGGAAAACCTAGGACGGGTCGCGGCAGAAACGTTCCATATCGACAGGCTTTTGCGCAAGAAAAACCGGTTTGAAGCGGACGCCGACGACGAGACGCAAGAGCTGCTGAAAGGCGGCAAGGCATGTATGTTCGTTTCGCTTCACAGCGCAAACTGGGAGCTGTGTGTCCAGCCTGCTGTCCAAAATGGACTTTCAATTACGGGAATTTATCAGGCTCTCCGAAATCCGGAGGCTGACAAGGCGTTGCGGGCCCTCAGACGGGACCTCTATAAAGGAGGCCTGCTTTCCAAAAGCCACCAGACGGCGCGTAAAATACTTGCAACGCTCAAATCGGGTGGTGTCGTCGCCATGATGGGAGATTTGCGGGAAACAAGAGGCATACAAGTGCCCTTTTTCGGACAATTGGCTTATGCCAATCCTGTTCCGGCATCGCTTGCACGCTCCTGCAATGTTCCAATCGTCCTTGGAAGAGTTGTCCGAAAGAAGGGCGTTCACTTTCGTGTCGAAGGTCGGGCTATACATGTCCCGGTTACTGACAACCGGCAGGCCGATATCGAGGCAGCAACCGCACAGATCCATGCGGTGTTTGAGGATTGGATTCGCGAATATCCCGATCAGTGGATGTGGATCCACAAGAAATGGGCGCCTCCCGGCAAGACCTCTGCTCAAAAACAGGCGCGCAAAGCTGCGATTGCCAAGCTAGATTTGGGTTGACCGTCTGATTGAGCCTTTCGCCTTTCGGGGGATGGTTGCAGCGCAGCATTGGCGCTATAGCTATCTCCCATACTGGTGGAGGATGCTGATACATGAAGACCCCGAGCGCGTTTTATCAACCTCTTGCGATTGGCGCACCGTCGCCGTTCAGGGAGTTGCCGGTCACTCTTGAGCGGATGATTCATTTCGTCCCGCCCCATATTGAGAAAATGCGTGCGAAAGTGCCCGACCTGATCAAGAAGGTCGATGTCGTGCTTGGGAACCTGGAAGATGCCATCCCTGCGGACGCTAAAACTGATGCCCGCAATGGCTTCATACAGCTCGCGAAAGACAACGACTTCGGTTCAACGGGATTGTGGACACGTGTCAATTGCCTGAACAGCCCCTGGTTTCTGGATGACCTCCTGGAAATTGTTCCTGCTGTGGGCGATAAGCTTGATGTCGTCATGCTGCCTAAGGTCGAAGGCCCTTGGGACGTCCACTATCTGGATCAGCTGCTGGCTCAGCTCGAAGCCAAGTCCGGTCTTGCCAGGCCAATCATGATCCATGCCATTCTCGAGACGGCAGAAGGCGTAAAAAACGTTGAGGCAATTGCCGCTGCCAGCCCGAGAATGCATGGCATGAGCCTGGGTCCGGCAGATCTGGCGGCTTCACGCGGCATGAAAACAACGCGTGTCGGTGGCGGTCATCCCGATTATGCGGTCCTGGCCGATCCGGAGGAAACGGGCAATGCACGGACAGCCTACCAGCAGGATTTGTGGCACTACACTGTTGGCAAGATGGTCGATGCCTGCCTGTCCTATGGATTGAAACCCTTCTATGGCCCCTTCGGCGATTTCTCCGATGCTCAAGCCTGCGAAAGCCAGTTTCGAAATGCATTCCTGATGGGATGTTTGGGCGCTTGGTCCCTTCACCCGACCCAGATTGATATTGCCAAGAAGGTGTTCTCTCCCGATCCGGCTGAAGTCGCATTTGCAAAGAAGATTCTAGATGCGATGCCAGACGGTACGGGTGCGGTCATGATTGATGGTAAGATGCAAGACGATGCCACATGGAAACAAGCAAAGGTGATTGTAGATTTGGCGGAACTTGTGTCATCGAAGGACAGTGAGCTTGCTGAAATCTATGGTCTTTAGACTTTCGCAAGGCTCGATGTCTAAGGTTTAATGTCACAACGCTTGCAAGCAGGCTGCTGACACGGTATCCCGGCATTGCATGCAGTAGGCGGACGAGTAACCATGCGGACGGCAAAATTCAGAATTGGACAGGTCGTTCGACACCGGATCTATCCCTTCAGGGGCGTAATATTCGATGTCGACCCAACGTTCAGCAACACGGAAGAATGGTGGAACGCAATTCCAGAGGACGTGCGTCCGCAGCGCGACCAGCCGTTCTATCACCTGCTTGCTGAGAACGAAGAGACTGAATACGTCGCCTATGTGAGCGAGCAAAATCTCGAACCTGACATGACCGGTGAACCGGTGCGGCACCCGCAGGTGGAAGAGATATTTGAGGAACAGACCGACGGTTCCTATTTGCCGCGAAGCGTCGAGATCCACTAGACAGATTTATGTCATTGTGAAATGACAAGAAAAAGGCCGGAACGATTGTTCCGGCCTTTGTGCATTCAAGCAGAAGCTTGTGGCTATTCGCTGGCTTTTTGAGCGTCAATCAGCTTCTGACGTGCCTCGTCAGCGCGTTTTTGCAGCTCGCTTTGCAATTCTTCCTGACGTTCTTGCAGTTCTGCAATGTTCATCGGATCACCGTCATAGACCTTGGTGAAACCGATCAGCGTCATTTTGAAGACGATTTCCTTGGCCTGCTGGTTGTAAGGTGCAACCCTCATTTCGCCGCCCTGCTTCATGGCGTTGATGAAAGTCTCATCGATAGCAAGTTCAGCATAGCAGGCGTTGGGTGCACAGATGCTGTATTTGCCTTGCACGGGCTTGCTGTCGTCAATTTGAATGCGCAAGCCCGGCTGAATAAGAACACCCGTCGGAACGGCAACAAGCAGTTTCTTGCGTGCTTCGCCTTCCGTTTCCTGAATAGCGATGTTGCTCAGGAATTGGCCTGTGTTGGTGCGCAGTTCAATCGAGATGAAGCAGATTTCCTTCTGCGTCTTCGGATTGGTGTTACACGCCTTCGTCCAAGGGCTATTTTCTTCCTGGGCGATTGCGGGAGCACCTGCAAAAGAAGACACAGCCAGGAACGCTCCTGCAGCGCATCCAAACAATCCTCTTTTCAAAACACTCTTCATCGAAACGTCCTCAATCGTGCGTGTGCGAAACTTTCGCGTTGTTCTGAGCCATTCCGGATGTAACCGCAAGACCCGATAGAACATTTGATCCGTGAAAACATGGTAACGCACTTAATTAGGGCAAGAGGGTGGCCGATTTGCAACGTAGGCCCTGTCCTGGATTCAAATCTGAATATCTTGGTGTTTATTTCTTGCGTCGGGCGCGTCTCAACAATCCTTGTGTTAGGCTAAAGGGTGAGAATCAACGGTATCTCGGGCGGTTGTCATGCGTTTTATTGATAGTACTGTGCATTCACTTCTGAAGAACGGTGTCCTTGGGGCTGCGCTTGCGCTTTCCCTTTCGGCGGTGCCATTTTCGGGTTCAACAGCTTTTGCCGATGATAAAGACGTGCCGTGGGTTCATGGCATATCCATGCACGGATCCCCTGCCCTTGGACCCGATGAACCGTTTCCCTACGCCAATCCAGATGCTCCCAAGGGCGGCTCCATAACGCTTGGCGTTCAGGGAACCTTCGACAGCATGAATCAGTTCATTGTTCAAGGTGGTTGGACAACGGCAAGAGGGATGCGCGAACGCCAGTTTGGCAACAACATCTTGGAGAGCCTTCTCGTTCGCTCCTATGCGGAACCTTTTTCGCTTTATGGGCTCGTCGCACAGCGCGTTCGCATGCCCGATAGCCGCGAATGGATCGAGTTCGAGCTGAACCCGAACGCCAAGTTTTCCGACGGCACACCCTTAACCGTTGACGACATCATTTTTTCGCTCGAAATCATCGAAGAAAAGGGGCGGCCGCCCTATCGTAACTGGTACGCAGCTATCAAGGAAAAGCAGGTTACCGCCCCAAACCGTCTAAAGCTTGTGTTTGAAAATGGAGACAATCGCGAATTGCCTCTGCTCATTGCGCTGGCACCGATCTTCTCCAAAAAACACACAGATGCCGAGAATTTCGACAAGTCCTCACTTAACCCGCCAGTCGGGTCTGGCCCATATACTTTCAAGACGATCGAAGCGGGTCGATTGGTCGTCTATGAAAAGAATCCTGACTACTGGGCGAAAGATCTGCCGGTCAAAGCCGGTTTCGACAATTTCAACGAGATCCGGGTCGAATATTTCAGAGATGAAACGACACTCCAGGAGGCCTTCAAGAAAGGCCTTGTGAATGCGCTCCAGTTCCGCGACCCGGCACGTTGGGCGACCGGATTTGACTTTCCGGCGGCTGAAAACGGTGACGTTGAGAAGCTCGCTATTCCATTCGGTATCCCTGCCAAAATGCAAGGCATTGCGTTTAACACCAGGCGTGAGCAATTTACGGACAAAAACGTCCGCAAAGCCCTCAGCATGCTCTTCGATTTCAAGTGGGTGAACGCGAACCTCTACTACGGGCTCTATCAACGCACCGCTGGGTATTGGGACAATTCAGATCTGTCTTCTATTGGACGGCCTGCAAGCGAGCGCGAAAAGGAATTGCTGGCGCCCTTCCCTGATGCGGTGGACCCGGAAGTCATGGCCGGTACCTGGAGGCCTGCAGATGCGGACGGCTCCGGACGGGACAGGAAAGTCCTGCGTGAAGCGCTCGAAACGTTTGGCGAGGCAGGGTATAGCCTGGATAACCGGAAACTCGTGAACAAGGCGACCGGAAAGCCGCTATCGTTTGAGATCCTCGCAAAGAACGAAGACGAAGAAAAGCTTGCACTGGCCTATATCCGTACACTCGAACTTCTAGGCATTGAAGCAACTGTGCGAAGTGTTGATCCGGCGCAGTTTGAAGACCGACGGACCAAGCGCGAGTTCGATATGGTTTTCAACACCTGGAGGGCATCGTTGTCACCGGGTGCAGAACAATATGGACGCTGGTCGACGAAAGCAGCGGATCAGGAAGGTTCCTTCAATTTTGTGGGTGCTCGGGAGCCGGCAATTGATGCATTGATCAATGAGATCGTTGGAGCACGCAGCCGCGAGCATTTCGTCGATGCCGTCAGAGCCTTCGACCGTGTGCTCATCTCAGGAGCTTACGCCGTTCCGTTGTATCACGTTTCAGATGACTGGGTTGCCCATTGGAAAAAGGTCATCCCACCGCAGTCGCACTCCCTTTACGGGCATGAATTCGACACTTGGTGGTCAGCCACCGCTCAATGATCGGACCTATGGACGAAAGATAATATGAAAGTCACTCAAGAAAGCCTTGCAAAGGAGTACCACGAAAGCGGAGCTTGGTCCGATGTGCCGCTTGACGATCTCCTTAAGAAAACAGCCTCCGAACATCCAGACAGACTGGCCCTTGTGGACGCACCCGACCGGGCCGATTGGACAGGAGGCGGTCCAAGATCGCTGACTTATGCTGAAGCCGATCGTGAAGTCGACCGGCTGGCTGCGTTTTACAGTACTGTTGGTTTGTCCGCCGATCATGTTATCGGCGTTCAGTCGCCCAACACGGTCGATACGGTGATTGCTCTTTTGGCAGCTTTCAGGGCCAACCTCATCGTATCCCCATTACCTCTGCATTGGCGCCAAAAGAATGTGCTGGAGGCGTTGAATTCAATAGGAGCAAAAGGCTTCGTTGCGGCTGATCGTGTTGAAACCAGAGATGTTGGTGTCGCGGCCCGCGATGTTGCCGCCGACCTCTTTTCACTGCGTTTCGTTTTTGGGCTCGGCAAGGACGTTCCGGATGGACTGATTGAACTCGGGCCGTTGCTGCGTGATATGGCAGACGACCTTGAGTTTTCGTCCAGCGACCGTCCGGATCCGGCTGATCATACTGCCACGATCTGCTGGAGCAGAAGCGGCGAAGAAAATGTTCCTGTGAGCAGGTGCCACAACCATTGGATGGCCGCTGGCCAGATGGTCGTTCAAGAAGCTCATATCAAGGAAGCCAGCAACATCCTCGTGCCCTACTCTCTAAGTGGGCTGACCGGACTTGGAGGCGGCCTCGTTCCCTGGCTGCAGACTGGCGGAACGTTGCATTTGCACCACCCGACATCTCTGGCAAACCTTGCAGCACATGCGAATGAAGTTGGTGCTGATGTTGTCATGACACCTGGTCCACTTGCGCAAACTTTGGACCGGAAGCTTGAAAACAACAACACGTCGGTACTCGCAGCCTGGAACATAGCTGCGCCACATCCAACCACATTTGTGGCGCGTCGCAGGCTTGTTGATCTTCATGTTGCAGATGAGTTTGCACTTGTGGCCAAGGCTCGAGGGCCGTCTGCCAAAATGAAGGCGACCGCGCTGGGAAAGTATAGCGGGTCGAACGGGTGCGAAAGCGGGCCAGCCCTCCTTGAAGTCTCTGTGACTGACGAAGTGGAAGATCAGACACCCACGCTTTTGGTGAAAGGGGCCATGGTTCCCGAGATAGGTTGGCGCACGATCAACAGTGAGCTGCGACGTGTGCGGTGGGAGGGAACCGGCTATCTGAATACCAATATCAAGGTCGAAATGTCAGAAGGTGGCATCTCCGGATTCGGCATTCCGGGCCAGTATGCGCTTGGAACCGGAAATCTCGAAACGATCGACGTGATCTATTCAAGGTATCCAGGCATCAGGGAAGCTGCTGCTTTCGTCGTCGAAGACAGTGTTTTGGGGGCCAGAATGTATGCGGCGCTCGTACCAGAACCGGGAAATGTGCCTGATGCGGGCGCCTTTTTCGCCTATCTTGATGCTGAGGGCGTCGACCTGGCCAAGATTCCCCATCGCGTGCTGATCTTGCAGTCTTTGCCTCAAAATGCCGATGGCACGCTTTGCAGGGATAGGCTGACCATGCGGACGCAGCGACTGCCGGCTGCCGTGGCATAGGGAGTGGGAATGGACGTTGAAACTTCGCTTTCCTGGCGTGGTCCCTATTGGTATGCGGGGCGGCGTCCAAGGCGAACCAGTGTCGGGGACGATCCGGAAGATCTGGATGTGTCCCTTCACGACATGTTTGCGCGCGGCAATGCCCTACCGACAGCCCTACCCGCCGCCATCGTGGTGGATATCGCTGGTTTTGATGACACGGAACGCGGTCCGTTTTTCAGTTGGCTTCTAAATGAAATTGCCAAGTTGCCGTGCGAAGTTCCCTTTTATGTTCTGACCGGCAGCGAAGATGTTTTACCCGAGGACCTGCCGGCAACCGCGATTATTGATCGGGTTGTGCCCGATGACGTACTGATCATGTTGATCTGCATTCATCAACGCGCAATCCTGCGGTCTGAAGAAGCTCAGCTACGAAGAAGAGTATTTGGCCGCATCCCAGGATTTGGAACCGCCCCGCACCATAGCGGAACGAGCAGCCTTATGGTTGTCGGTCTCAGCGGCCGTTTTCTGGAATGGCAGGACGCCAGTGACGACAAAGTTGAAGTTGTCGGAGCCTTTGACGGCAATATGGCTGTGGAATTTATGTCTCAACGTGCATTTGATGCGGTTGTAGTGGATGCTCCCTTTGATGATGCGATCGACTACATGCAGCAAATTCGAAGAGATTCCCGTTTTGCAGGTCTGCCTGTCTTGGCCGTTTGCGAGCGTGAAGAAGACTTTGTCCTTTTGTTCCGAAACGGTGCGTCGGATGTGCTTGCGGGAGAGAACCGTAAGGAAACCCTGAGTAGGAGACTGAAAGCTGCCATCCGGTTTGGAAAACGGCGCCGTCTTGCTGACCGTGTTCTCGCGGAAAGCCACGTCTGGTTGAGGCAGCAGGTCAATCACGGTGGTCTCGGTGTTGAGGATTACACCAATTATCTTGAATCCTGTAGCAACGCTTTGGCCGTTCGAGGTCTTGATCTATGGGAAATGAGACTTCAGCCGGAAAATTTCGGTTTGACCGTGTCCAGTGATTTCAATCTTGAAGAGATCAATGCGACCCTTCTGTCGGTTGCTGATGCAACAAGTCGGGACGAGGACCTGGTTTGTCTGGTTCGAGATTTCGGCCCGGTGGCCGTCTTGAAAAATGAGGCAGGGACGGAGAGGCTTCAAAAACGTATTAACTCGATCTTGAGTCATACCGTTCTTTGAAGCTCTTTTGCCACAAGATTGCCCCGAAATTGGGGTTGGCATATCCGATTAAGGCGTTAGGCTTTGTGAATGACACTCATGATGGATGGATGAATGACCGATGTTGCCCCTTTGACCGTCGATGTGGTCTCCGATGTGATGTGCCCCTGGTGCTATATCGGCAAGAGACGGTTGGAGGCAGCGATCAGATCAGTCCCGGATCTTGATGTATTGGTTCGCTGGCATCCGTTTCAACTCGACGCCACGCTTCCCAAGACTGGAAAAGACCGGCAACAGTACCTTAGTGACAAGTTTGGGAGCCTGGACCAGGCAAATGCCTTTTACAGCCAGATCAAGGCAGCTGGCCTTGAGGAAGGCATCGACTTTGCGTTCGATGCCATCAAATTGTCGCCAAATACACTGGACTGCCATCGACTCATTCTCTGGTCGAGAGCGGATGATCTGCAGGACGAAGTCGTCGAGCGGCTTTTCAAAGCTTATTTCCTTGATGGAGAAGATCTAACGAAATCCGAAACTCTCGTTAGGATTTCCGACGAGGCAGGTATGGAATCTGATCTGGTTGAACAGCTGTTTGAAACGGATTCCGATCTCGACAAGACCATCGCTCAAATCGGCAAGGCGCAAGAGTCCGGGATTACAGGCGTTCCGTGTTTCATCATTGATGGGCGGTTCGTGTTGGCCGGGGCAGAAAAGGCTGAAACGATTGCCGCAGCGTTGAAGCATGCGGAAGAAACCCGCACGTTTCCGGAAACCGAAACGGTAAACTGATCTACGGCAAGACGTAAAAAGCCCCGCGATCAAGCGGGGCTTTTTGTTTCTTGAGTTCGTAACTGGCCTAATTGGCCTATCCTCGCAGGATCGAACGACCTGCGTATTGTGCCTGAAGACCAAGCTCTTCTTCGATGCGGATAAGCTGGTTGTATTTTGCCAACCTGTCAGAACGAGCCAATGAGCCCGTTTTGATCTGGCCGCAATTGGTGGCCACTGCCAGGTCTGCGATGGTCGAATCTTCTGTCTCACCTGAGCGGTGTGACATGACGGCAGTGTAAGCCGCTTTATGTGCCGTCTCTACCGCGTCTAGTGTCTCGGACAAAGTTCCGATCTGGTTGACCTTGATCAGGATCGAGTTCGCGACACCCATGTCGATGCCTTTGCGCAAGCGTTCCGAGTTGGTCACGAAAAGGTCGTCGCCCACAAGCTGACACTTGTTGCCGGCGAGATCTGTCGTCGCCTTCCAGCCCTCCCAGTCGTCTTCTGCCAAACCATCTTCGATTGAGATGATCGGGTAACGCGATACAAGATCATCCAGATATTTGGCCATCTCTTCGGGGGCGAGAGATTTGCCCTCACCTTCCAGAACGTATTTTCCGTCCTTGAAAAATTCAGTCGAGGCTGCATCGAGAGCGAGATAAACATCTTCGCCTGGCTTGTAACCGGCCGTTTCAATTGCCTTCATTACGAAGCCGATGGCGGCGTCGGTCGATTCCAGATTTGGAGCAAAGCCCCCTTCGTCGCCGACATTTGTGTTGTGGCCGGCAGCGTTGAGAGCTTTCTTCAGTGTATGAAAAATCTCCGAACCCATGCGTACAGCGTCGCTGAGGCTTTCAGCTCCAACCGGCATGATCATGAATTCCTGGAAATCGATAGGATTGTCCGCATGAGCGCCGCCGTTGATGATATTCATCATCGGAACGGGCAAGATACGCGCAGATGTACCACCAACATAACGATAGAGAGGCAGGCCGGATGCCTGAGCAGCTGCGCGCGCTGTTGCCAATGACACACCAAGGATGGCGTTTGCGCCAAGACGCGCTTTGTTCGGAGTGCCGTCGAGATCGATCATAGCCTGATCGATTTGAAGCTGGTCTTCTGCTTCCAGACCACCGATTGTTTCAAAGATTTCGCCGTTGACCGCATCAACAGCTTTCTGCACGCCCTTTCCCATGAAACGGCTTCCACCGTCCCGAAGTTCTACTGCTTCGTGAGCGCCGGTCGATGCGCCGGAAGGCACAGCAGCGCGGCCAAAGGAGCCGTCTTCAAGAAAGACATCGACTTCTACGGTTGGGTTGCCGCGGCTGTCAAAGATCTGACGGCCGACAACATCGATAATGGCGGTCATGGATAGAACTCCTTGTCGGAATGGACTTGAATTGATACTGGGCCAGGTCTTTTAACCGGCACTGCTGGACGCCTGATAAAAGGCTTAAGGGTCGGAACGACGCTCCAAAGATAAGGCCGCACTTTTCGGTGCGGCCCAAACATTACTCGGCTGCATCAGCCTGGGATTTCACGACGGCATCAATCGCCTGCAGCTGTTTTAACAACGCTTCCAACTTGTTGAGCGGCACCATGTTCGGTCCGTCTGATGGTGCCTTGTCCGGATCGGGATGCGTTTCAATGAACAAGGCGCCAACGCCAACGGCAACCGCTGCACGGGCGAGAACGGGAACCATTGTTCTGTCGCCACCAGTGGATGCTCCCTGCCCGCCCGGTTGCTGCACTGAGTGAGTGG
Organism: uncultured Roseibium sp.; assembly: GCF_947499295.1. Taxonomy (GTDB): domain Bacteria; phylum Pseudomonadota; class Alphaproteobacteria; order Rhizobiales; family Stappiaceae; genus Roseibium. The sequence continues at coordinate 61,857 of NZ_CANMNP010000010.1, read as the reverse complement.
CATCGAATACGACGGGCGCCCCTGTCTGCGCCATGATCGGCAGGGATCTCATGTCGGTCACAAGAGTGTTGTATCCGAAACTGGCACCCCGTTCGGTCAGGAGAACATTGGGATTGCCCGAGCCTGTGACCTTGGCCAGGACATTTTTCATGTCCCAGGGCGCGAGAAACTGTCCCTTCTTAACATTGACGGCCTTACCGGTCTTGGCTGCTGCAACCAGAAGATCCGTTTGCCGGCATAGGAACGCTGGGATCTGAAGCACGTCGATCACCTCAGCGACTGAAGCGCATTGATCGGCGGAATGAACGTCTGTAATAACCGGAAGCCCAAATTTCTCTTTGACTTCGGCAAAGATTGGCAAAGCGTCTTTCAGTCCGACGCCTCTACCTCCAGAGAGTGAGGTCCTGTTGGCTTTGTCAAAGGAACTCTTATAGACCAGTCCAATACCGAGGCCATCGGCAATTCCTTTGATTGCCTCTGCACATTCCATGGCGTGATCACGGCTTTCCATTGCACATGGCCCGGCAATCAGACTGAATGGAGCAGAATTGCTGAAAGTTACGTTTCCAACAGATACTTCGCGATTAGGCTCGGACATCAATCACCATTTTTTAGCATAAGAAGGCGCGGTTCGCGCCTGTCTTAGCAAACGTTGGCCTCGGACAGGATTCCGGCATTGCATAGCCTTCTTTTGCGTCTGCTGCAACTGCGGTTCGCACATGCCAACGCCTGGAAGATGTAATGAAACGAGAACCCGGCAATGCCGACATTTCCAAGCCTGCGGACAAATTTACAACCAGCAAAAATATTGCGTTGCACAAAATGAAATCGACAAATGTCTCATGCGGTCATATTCTCTTAATCGCAAAGATCGACATTCAGTAGATAACCCTTTGTTAGCGATTTTAGATCCGTAGTTTGAACAATGGGGTCGTGCACCGGCCTCTCCGCTTCAAAAACAGCTGACGCAAAGCATTGGAAGGCAAAAATGAAAAAGCCAATTCGCAAGGCCGTGCTGCCTGTGGCCGGACTCGGGACAAGATTTCTGCCGGCTACGAAAGCCGTGCCGAAGGAAATGCTCACAATTGTTGACCGGCCGATCATCCAGTACGTTGTCGATGAAGCAAGGGCGGCTGGAATTGAGCACATTGTTTTTGTGACTGGTCGCAACAAGCATGTCATCGAAGATCATTTCGACGTGGCATACGAGCTTGAAGATACTCTCCGGTCCCGTAACAAGGACGCTGCGCTCGAACTTTTGGAAAAGCACCGGCCTGAGCCCGGTTCTACAAGTTTCACCCGCCAGCAAGCGCCACTCGGTCTGGGGCATGCGATTTGGTGCGCACGAGATATTATCGGTGATGAGCCGTTTGCGATCCTGTTGCCTGACGTAATCATCAAATCGCAAGTCAGTTGCCTCAGGCAGATGGTTGATCTCTACGATCAGACGGGCGGCAACGTCATTGCCGTTGAAGAAGTGCCGGATGATCAGACCCATCAATACGGAATTGTCGAGCTCGCCGCAAAAATCAACGACAATGCCAGCAAGATCTCAAACATGGTTGAAAAACCGGCACCAGGTACCGCACCTTCAAATTTGATGATCACCGGAAGATACATTCTGCAGCCTGAGATTTTTGAACTCTTGTCAAATCAGACCAAAGGTGCAGGTGGCGAGATTCAGCTGACAGATAGTATGCTTTCAATGATGAAAGAGCAGTCCTTTGCTTCGCTGAAGTTTGAAGGCCGCAGCTACGATTGCGGCAGCAAACCCGGCTTTCTGTCGGCTAACATCGCCTTCGGAATGGACGACCCGGCTCTTGCGGAAGAGTTGGTTCCATTCATGAAGGAAATGATCCAGCAACCTCTGGCCGCCGAATAATAGCTTCCTGATTGCCAGTGGGCTTGAAAAGACTTCGAAGAACGGATTAGGACAGAGCCGGATCACCAACAGGTGGTTCGGCTCTTCCCTTGTTCAGGAACCTCCATGACCAGTAGTAATCTTTCCCAGCTCAAGATAGCCGTGATCGGTCTCGGATATGTCGGCCTACCGGTGGCAGTTGCCTTTGCTGGGAAAGGCTATGATGTTCTTGGATTTGATATCAGCCAGAGCAGGCTTGATGAGTTGATAGCCGGACACGACAGTACAGCCTCGGTTTCTGCAGAAGAACTCAATCAAGACTGCCTGTCTTTTTCCTCAGACGAGAATTCACTGAAACACTGCGAAGTCTTCATTGTTGCAGTCCCCACACCGGTGGATGACGCAAAACGACCGGATTTGACACCTTTCAAGAGTGCAGCGGAAACGGTCGGTCGCAACATGAAACGCGGCTCAATAGTCGTTTTTGAATCGACAGTTTTTCCTGGAGCAACCGAAGAGGTTGCCGTGCCCCTGCTCGAACGCGTTTCAAAGCTGACAGTGCGTGACGGATTTGAAGTTGGTTATTCTCCCGAACGAATAAACCCCGGCGACGGCCAGCGTGGATTTGCTGACATAACCAAGATCGTTTCCGCATCTTCAGAAGCAGCAACAGAGCTGCTTGCAGACCTCTATGGCAGCGTCGTCAGCGCCGGCATTCACAAAGCTCCTTCCATCAAGGTGGCGGAAGCATCAAAGGTGATCGAAAACACTCAGCGCGATTTGAACATCGCATTGATGAATGAATTGTCGATGATGTTTCACCAGATAGGGATCGACACTCGAGATGTGTTGGCTGGGTCCGCAACGAAATGGAACTTTCTGCCGTTTCAGCCTGGACTGGTCGGTGGTCACTGTATTGGGGTTGACCCCTATTACCTGACCCACAAAGCACATGAAATCGGCATGACACCGCAAGTGATCCTGGCCGGTCGAGGCACCAATGAAGCGATGCCTGGATTTGTTGCCGGGAAAGTTATTCAGGAAAGCGTTAAACTTGGTCAGCCAATGCCGCTGAAAATTGCCGTTCTCGGAATTACCTACAAGGCTGATGTTCCAGATACTCGAAACTCAAAGGTGGTCGACCTGATCCACGAGTTTGAGAAGTTCGGCGCCGAGGTCCTCGTCCACGATCCGCTTGCCGACCATGATCAGGTTAAAGAGGAGTATGGGATCAACTTGAGCGATCTTGAGCAGTTACGAGAATCACACGTGGTGGTTCTGGCAGTTCCGCATAGTCAATTTTTACAAGGTGATGGCAGCTGGCAAATGGCCACTTCAGTTCTTATGAACGGCAGTGGCCTTGTGGCGGACATACCGGCTGTTCTTGATCGCGAAACCGTGCCCGACAACGTCACGCTGTGGCGTCTTTGATTTTTCAAGCTTTTTTAGATCAGAAACTGAGTAAAATCTGTAATTTATTGACACTTGTATGACTATTGTTTCGTTTTTGGCAAAAGAAGTCTGCCTGTTGACGTCGGGGATTACTCTCATTTTGCGATCTGGTTAAACAAATGCGCCGTATACTGATCGGGTTCAGAAAAGGAGACACCGATCATGGCTCAAACTCATTTCTGGAAGACAGTTGCAGCTGCGGGTCTTGGCGTTTTTTTGTGTCTGGGTGGCGCGCAGGCCGAGGAAGCGCCAGACAGTGGCATATTGCAAAAAATCATCAAGAACCAGATGACAGCCTTTGCCTCCGGAAATGCCAAAGCGGCGTTCTCTTTCGCGACAAATTCCCTTCAGCAACAATTCCAGACACCTGAATTTTTCATGGAAATGGTACGTCAGGGATATCAACCGGTGTATCGACCCAAGAGTGTTACTTTCGGACAATCCAAGATGACGAAGTTGGGACCGACCCAGGAGGTCTATGTAACTGGGCCCAAGGGCAAAAACTGGCTCGCGCTGTATAGTTTCGAAAAACAGGATGACGGCTCTTGGCGCATATCAGGCTGCTACCTGACCAAATCTGACGGTATTTCGGCTTAGCCTCGTTTGATAAAAGCGCTTTACTGTCGTTCCAAAAACGCCGCTCTAGAGTGCGGGAATATCTCCCCGTGCCCAATCCTCTTTGGTTTTTGAATAAAAGTCGTCAAAACGTCCAGATTCAATGGCATCGCGCATGCCCTGCATAAGCTGTTGGTAGTAAGCAATGTTGTTCCAGGTCAACAGCATGCCCGCGAGCCCCTCGCCAGAGCGAACAAGGTGATGCAGATAGGCCCTGCTGTAAGTGCTTGATGCAGGACAGCTGCTCTCTTCATCTAGGGGTCTCGGGTCGTCTTGGTGACGCGCGTTTTTCAGATTGACCTTGCCGAAACGGGTATAGGCCAAGCCATGTCGGCCTGCCCGTGTTGGCATGACGCAATCGAACTGATCGATACCGCGTTTGACACTTTCAAGAAGATCATCAGGCGTGCCCACACCCATGAGGTACCGAGGCTTATCAATCGGCATGACTGGTGTTGTAATGTCGAGCATGCTCAACATGACTTCTTGTGGCTCTCCTACAGCAAGTCCGCCAACGGAAAACCCTTCAAACGGTATTTTTCCCAGTTCCTGCGCGGACCGGATACGCAGGTCAGGTTGGTCACCACCTTGCACGATCCCGTACAGCCCTTGCCCCTTGTGTGGACCGTTCATGTCTTCAAATTGCCTGCGAGAACGTTCTGCCCATCTCAGAGACAGTTCCATGGCGCGCTGAACTTCTTCTTTCGGGCTTGGAAGCTTGATGCACTCATCAAGCTGCATCTGAATATCTGAACCAAGCAAGCCCTGTATCTCGACCGAGCGCTCCGGTGTCAGGTGATGCCTGGAACCATCAATGTGGCTTTGAAACCGGACACCATCCTCATCCAGTTTGCGCAATTGTGCGAGAGACATCACCTGAAATCCGCCACTGTCTGTCAGGATGGTGTGCGGCCAGTTCATGAACTTGTGCAATCCACCAAGTCTTTCGACCCGCTCGGCCGATGGTCGAAGCATCAAGTGATAGGTGTTGCCAAGAACAACATCCGAACCGGTTTCGCGAACCTGTTCAGGATACATTGCCTTCACCGTTGCCTGTGTGCCAACGGGCATAAAGGCGGGTGTGCGAACCACTCCATGGGGCGTTGTTATTTCTCCCCGGCGTGCCATCCCGTCGGTTGAGATCAGCTTGAAACCAAACTTTTTGTTCTGCTCGGTCATGATTTTCCTAAACCGCGCCGTGCTGTGGGAACAGCAGTGAGGCGTCGCCATAGCTATAGAAGCGGTATTCATGTTCGATCGCGTGTTGATATGCAGCGCGCATTGTCTCAAGTCCGGAAAACGCTGACACAAGCATGAACAACGTGGATCGCGGAAGATGGAAATTGGTCATGAGAGCATCAATTGCGAGGAAGCGATAACCCGGAGTGATAAAGATTGCTGTTTCGCCGGCAAACGCCGTGATTTCACCAGTGATTTGAGCAGAGCTCTCCAGAATCCGCAGTGATGTTGTTCCGACACTTACGACCTTGTTGCCGCGTGCTTTCACCGCCCTTAGCGCCTCTGCGGTATCTTCTGAGATTTCTCCCCACTCGGCGTGCATCTTGTGGTCGTTGGTGTCCTCTGCCTTAACTGGAAGAAACGTTCCTGCACCGACATGCAGCGTTACGCAGTGCTGTTCCACCCCATGCTGTGTCAAAGCCTGAAGAAGGTCCGAAGTAAAATGCAGGCCGGCCGTCGGGGCCGCAACGGCGCCATCCTTTTCGGCAAAAATTGTCTGGTAGTCCTTGCGATCCTGTTCATCTTCGCCACGTTTTTGTGCGATGTAAGGTGGAAGAGGAATGTGCCCGACAGCTGCGATTGCCGCATCAAGTGCGGGGCCATCTTGGTCAAAAACCAAAAGAACTTCGCCACCATCAGATTTTTCAGCGACTTCAGCAGTCAGTCTTGCTCCAAATCCTTCGAATAGGATGGTGTCGCCAACCTGAAGCTTCTTTGCAGGACGGACAAAAGCCTTCCAGCTGCTTGAACCGGTCCGCATGTGAAGCGTTGCACCCACTCCAGCGCTGATATCACCACGCAAGCGCGTTCCTTCAAGTTGCGCAGGAATGACCCGGGTATCGTTGAACACGAGGGCATCACCGGGCTCTAAAATACTGGTCAGATCCCTTATACCCTTGTCGGTTAGCGGATCGTACTCACCTGGCTTGACTACGAGCATACGCGCTGAATCTCGTGGCCTTGCCGGGCGCAATGCGATCCGCTCGTTTGGGAGGTCAAAATCAAAAGTATCAACACGCATAACGCTCAGGTTTTTCGCTGGTATTAAGCTGCCGAAATACGAGAACAGCTCTGATTGAAGTGAACGGGACAGGATCAGGTCAGCGGCTCATAAAGGGCGATCGGGATCCGGTCAACTCAAGGAGCCCAAATACGGCACCACCCAAAACGGCGCGACAAATTTTGCCGCGCCGTTTCGATCGCTATACCTGGAAAATTTTGAGTCAGGCCGCGTCGGCCGCGACCTTCAAAGAAACGATATTGTCGGGATCGACCACAGGTTCGCCGCGCTTGATCTTGTCGACATTGTCCATACCGTCGATCACGACACCCCAAACCGTGTACTGACCATCAAGCCAGGGTGCGTCGGTAAAGCAGATGAAAAACTGGCTGTCGCCGGAGTTGGGATCCATGGCACGTGCCATGGAACATGTGCCGCGGATGTGTTTTTCCTGGCTGAACTCGGCCTTCAGTTTTTGACCTGAACCGCCAGTTCCTGTTCCTTGCGGACAACCGGTCTGGGCCATGAAACCATCAATGACACGGTGAAACACGATGCCGTCATAAAAGCCTTCGCGGACAAGTTCCTTGATCCGAGCGACATGTGTCGGTGCAAGGTCGGGTTTCAGTTCTATAACAACCTGACCCTGGTTGGTTTCCATGATCAACGTGTTTTCGGCATCTTTGATTTCAGCCATTTAATTCGCTCCTTGAGTCCTAAAAAGGCGTTGTTGAGAAGGCTAGCCGGCGTCAGCGGCGACCTGCATTTTGATGATTTTATCCGGGTTTGCGGGCGGTTCGCCGCGGGTGATCTTGTCAACGACATCCATGCCATCAACGACTTCACCGAATACGGTGTATTGTCCGTTCAACCAGCCGCCATCGTTGAACATGATGAAGAATTGCGAGTTGGCGCTGTTTGGATCTGAGGCACGAGCCATGCCAAGCGTGCCGCGTTTGAAAGATGCATTGCTGAATTCAGCTGCTATGTCGGGAAGATTCGATCCCCCACTTCCGGTTCCAGTCGGATCACCGGTTTGGGCCATGAACCCATCAATCACCCTGTGAAAGACGATGCCGTCGTAGAAACCATCGCGTGTCAATTGCTTGATGCGCTCAACGTGGTTGGGGGCAACGTCCGGCCGAAGCTCGATCGTAACCCGTCCATCTTTCAGGTCGAGGTAAAGGGTGTTCTCGGGATCTGCCGCCTGGGCACCGAAAACCGGCAGGATCAGAAACGACGCCAGAACGGCGAAAACTGTAAACAATCGTGACACTGGAGACTCCTAAGGTTCAGGTCAGAGAAATTTCAATCATGAACCGGGTAATGCCCGATGTCTGAGAGGCTCGGCAACAGGCTCCGGTACAAACGCGGAGATTTCTCCGCCCATTTTTGCGATTTGACGCACTAACGTGGCCGTGATGTGGCGCACTGCCGGTGATGCAGGCAAAAAGACCGTCTTGATCCCCGGCTCAAGCGTGCCGTTCATGCCTGCCATTTGCATCTCATAGTCAAGGTCGGTTCCGTCTCGAAGACCACGCACAAGATAGGCCGCGCCTTGCGTTCTTGCAGTGTTAATCACCAGATCGGAAAATGAAATCACTTCAATCCGCGCCGTTTCCTCGGGACTGAATTCAACTCTTGCAGACGCATGGAGCAGCTCAACGCGTTCTTCGAAAGAGAAAAGAGGGGTTTTGCCGGGATGGATCCCAATAGCCACCACCACCTTGTCGGCCAAGGCGAGTGCCTGGCGTAGAATATCCATGTGGCCGTTTGTGACCGGATCAAACGAACCGGGATAAAGCGCTATACGAGTCATGGCATCTTCAATACTCCGCCAATTCTCCGCTCACAAGCCAAAGCCCAAGTACATTCGAATTTTTGCGGGCAACTGACATTTTGTGACGGTCATCACATCCGTCTTTTCTTCCATGAGGCAAAGTGGCTTCATCGAAAACAGATGGCGTGAGCAGGAGCCAAGACAATGAGGAGCTACGAAACAATTGACCGAACCGCAGACCATAGCGCGGCAAAGTCATTTATTATTCAGGCCAGGGCCGTTGATCCGGTGGCCAACTTCAAAATGGTTGCCATCTTTACGCTGGCGTTGCTGACGATGATTGCAGCGGGCGTAATGACGATGCACCCGAGCAATGCCTCGCAGGCTCAGGACCTGAACAGCCTGGCAACTCAAGGCATGATGGCCACGAAAGGTGATCGTGCAGCAATTACCCAATCAGCCAATGGCTGTGAAACTCAGGCATGGGGTGCCTGGACAGAAGACTGCGCGGCGGAATTGACCGGCGCAAGCAAGGTCCGCAACGTTTCTTTCGTTACTGTTGAGAAACAGACACCATCCGTAAACGAAACAATTTTGGCCCGTTACCCGACGGCAAACTAAGTCTTACCAAAGACCTCCCTCCCCTACGGCAAACAGCGGCTCAGGTTCCACCCTGGCCGCTGTTGTCGTTTTAGGCGATTGTTTGGCTCTATCAGCTTTCCGGCGGAGTTCCTTCCGGATCTGGAGAGCTGTCATCAGTGTCCGCGGATTTAGCACTGTCTTCGCTGTTTTCTCCGTTTTCGGCGCCTTCTACTTCTTCTTCGATGACGTCTTCTTCATCGACTTCCGAAATCCCTTCAACAGCCACTACCTTTTCATCGTCAGCGGTCTTGAAGACAATGACACCTTGTGTTGCCCTGCCCGCGATGCGAATGCCATCTACAGGACACCGGATCAACTGACCGCCATCTGTGACAAGCATTATCTGATGGCTTTCCTCCACCGGGAAGGATGCGATCAATCCACCATTTCTGTTGTTGACGGCCATCGCCGTGATGCCCTTGCCGCCACGGCCGGTAACGCGGTATTCAAATGACGAAGTCCGTTTGCCGTAGCCGTTTTCGGAAATGGTTAGAATGATCTGTTCAGCTGCGCTCATTTGAGCGTACCGTTCTTGAGGCAGCTCACCGGCGACAACACCGTCCTCATCCGCTCCATTCGCATTTTCGTCCGCTTCACCGCGCATAGCGCGAGAAAGCTTGAGATAGGCGGCGCGCTCTTCCGCATCGACATCGATATGGTGCAGGATCTGCATTGATATGACGCAGTCGCCATCCGCAAGCCTGATGCCTCGAACACCAACTGAGTTTCTGCCGGCAAAGACGCGCACGTCAGTAGCCGGGAAACGGATGCACTGGCCATAATTGGTGGTCAGCATGACATCGTCGTGTTCGGAACAGGTGTCGACACCGACAATACCGTCGCCGTCCTCCAGCTTCATGGCAATCTTGCCATTTCGGTTGATGTTGACGAAGTCAGAAAGCTTGTTACGCCGGACGGTGCCTCGCACCGTTGCAAACATAACATCAAGATTGGCCCAGCTGTCTTCGTCCTCTGGCAATGGAAGTATCGACGTAATCTGTTCGCCCTGCGCGAGAGGCAGCATATTGACGAGTGCCTTGCCTCGCGAGGTTGGGCTTCCAAGAGGTAGTCGCCAGACCTTCATCTTGTAACAAATGCCGCGTGACGAGAAGAAGAGCACCGGTGTATGGGTGTTCGCAACGAAAAGACGGGTGACGAAATCCTCTTCCTTTGTTGCCATTCCGGATCGGCCTTTGCCGCCGCGTCGTTGTGCACGATAGGTGGCCAAAGGAACTCGCTTGATATATCCGCTGTGAGAAACGGTCACGACCATATCTTCGCGTTGGATCAGGTCTTCGTCGTCGAAATCCGCGCCGCCTTCGACAATTTCCGTCCGTCGCGGCGTCGCGAATTCTTCCTTGATCTCAAGCATTTCCGTTCTGACGATATCCTGAATACGCGCACGCGAGCGCAGGATGTCGAGAAAATCGGAAATTTCTGCACCAATCTTGTTCAGCTCTTCCTCAATTTCGTCGCGGCCCATTGCCGTCAGGCGCTGGAGTCTGAGCTCGAGAATGGCTCTGGCCTGTTCTTCAGACAGTTTGTAGGTACCATCTTCCTGAACCATGTGGCGGGGATCATCGATCAAGCGGATCAACGCTTCCACGTCACGTGCCGGCCAGTTTCGTTCCATCAACTGGGCCCGAGCAGTCGCCGGATCGGGTGCAGCCCGGATCAGCTTGATGACCTCGTCGATGTTTTCAACAGCGATACCCAGACCAACCAAGATATGCGCACGATCGCGCGCTTTCTTGAGGAGATAACGCGTCCTGCGCTGTATGACCTCTTCGCGGAAAGCGACAAAGGCATGCAACATGTCGGACAGGTTCATCTGCTCCGGCTTGCCGCCATTGAGTGCCACCATATTGGCGCCAAAGGACGTTTGCAGCTGACTGAAGCGATAGAGCTGGTTCAGGACAACATCCGGGACCGCATCTCGCTTGAGTTCAATAACGACCCGCATGCCGGAGCGGTCGCTTTCGTCCCGGATATCGGAAATGCCCTCAATGCGCTTGTCGCGCACGAGCTCAGCAATCTTCTCAATCATGGTCGATTTGTTGACCTGATACGGAATTTCCGTGACGATCAAAGCGTTGCGGTCCTTGCGGACCTCCTCGATATCCACCTTTGCCCGCATGACGACAGAGCCGCGCCCACTTTCATAGGCATTGCGGATACCTGAACGCCCAAGAATCATACCGCCAGTCGGGAAGTCCGGGCCGGGCACGATCTGCATCAACTCCTCCAGCGACATCGCCGGATTTTCCATTATGGCAATGGCAGCGTCGATGACTTCTCCCAGGTTGTGCGGTGGAATGTTCGTGGCCATGCCGACTGCAATACCGCCGGCACCGTTGACAAGAAGGTTTGGAAATTTTGCCGGCAGGACAACCGGTTCGCTTTCGGAATTGTCATAGTTTTCCTGAAAGTCGACGGTTTCCTTGTCGATATCGTCAAGGAGTCTGTGGGCCACCTTTTCCAGCCGGCATTCCGTGTAGCGCATAGCTGCCGCCGGGTCGCCGTCAATCGATCCGAAGTTGCCTTGTCCGTCTATCAACGGCAGGCGCAGAGAAAAATTCTGCGCCATGCGAACCAATGCATCGTAAATCGCGCTGTCGCCATGTGGGTGATATTTACCCATGACGTCACCGACCACGCGCGCCGACTTGCGGTATGGCTTGTTCCACTCATAGCCATTCTCGTGCATCGAATAGAGGATGCGCCGATGCACCGGCTTTAGTCCGTCTCTGACATCAGGAAGCGCACGCGATACGATCACGCTCATCGCGTAATCGAGGTAGCTGCTCTTCATTTCGTCGACAATGGAAACCGGTTTGATATCGGACGAAAATCCGTCCGAAGGGGTGCTGTTGTCCTGGTCGGCCAAGGAAGACACTCATTTAATTGTTATTGCTGCGTCTTTTATATCCGATTCAATCATCAGAACCAAATAAATGACTGTTTTGCGTCAGAGTTAAAAAGCAACAAAAACAGTTACTTACAGACAGTATACACAGGGTCGAAAAATGATTTCGCCGATGTGGGTCGTCGCGGTCACCAATCCCCTGTAGTAAGACAGAAATCAGGCCAGATTGAATGTCCGGGGAATGGGGAATGATGGACTATTATATCAATGCTTTTGCGACCTTGTTCGTCACCATTGACCCGGTAGGTTTGGCCCCGATGTTTCTGGCAATCACTGCCGGTATGAGCCAAGCGGACAGGCGCAGGGTTGCCATCAGAGCAACACTTACCGCGGCAGCAATCCTGCTGGTGTTTTATGCGTCAGGTCAAACTGTTCTCAATGTACTTGGCATTTCTGTTTCCGCATTCCGCGTTGCAGGTGGTATCTTGTTGTTCCTGATCGCAATTGAGATGATTTTTGGCAAAAGGCAGCAGCGCAAATCGGAAACTGCCGAAAAGGCCATGGAGGCGGAGACGCATCAGGGTTCCATCCACGAGCTGGCAATTTTTCCGCTTGCCATACCACTGATTGCCGGACCTGCTGCAATATCTGCGATTATTCTGTTGTCCAGTCAGGCACCGGACACACTGACTTATGCAGGCCTTGGCGGTGTCATAGCCATTATTTTGTTGAGCTGTCTGGGCGCTTTCCTGCTGGCTGACAAAATTGAACGCCTTTTAGGGGACACCGCACAGTTGGTTATCACACGGCTGCTCGGGGTATTGCTTGCTGCATTGTCCGTTCAATTCGTTGCCGACGGTATTCTCGCATTTATTCAGGGTTAGCAGTTAGACGGTTCATGGCTTGAGTGTGATCCTGAATTCCTGAGCTGAAACACCATGAACGCTATCCCTCGCCTTGATGACGACTTCGTTGATACCCTCAGGGACTTTGACACCTGACAATGATCTGGTGAAGGGTTGCTCATCCACATGGGGATGATGGAGAACACGTTCTCCCAGAAGGTCGCCGTCCGGTGTGAATACCTGCCAAAGATCGGCATAGTGATCCCAGCCCGTGTCATCATGCTCTAGTGTGACGGAAAAGGTCCAGCTGTCACCCGACGCCCTTGCTTCAGCTCCAACGATCTTCACGTCACCTGCAACAGCATTGCCAGCCATCAAGGATGCAAGCACAAGTGCCGCACATGACAGTGGTTTCAAGCTTTTTTGCATGACTTTGTACTCCGAAAACAGATCTTTGACCGCCATCCTTGCAACGGTTTTTCGCTGAGACAAAATAAAGATTGCGTCATAGGCAATGTTGAAGTGTGAGCCCCTCAGTGGCTCCCATTTTTTACGGCACGAAAGCTCGTGCGATATATTCAAACCTGCATATTCAGAAAAACTATCTCGTGTTTTGCAAATGGCTGTCGCGCTTGAACCCCAATGGCCAAAGCTCTTTGTGACCGTTCCCCCATTCCGCGAGTGATTTGACAACAGGTTCAAGCGACAGGCCGAGTTCGGTCAGGCGGTACTCTACCTTTGGCGGCACCACCGGGTAGACCGTACGATCGATCAGACCATCTGCCTCCATGCTTCGCAGTTGCGATGTAAGTACTCTTTGCGTGATGTTTGGCAATGCCTTTTGGAATTCGTTGAAACGCATGACGTCCCGATCAAGCAGCAGGAAAAGGATCACACCTTTCCACTTTCCGTCGATGAGGCTAAGTGCTGCCTCGACTGCACATCCCGGGTGACAGTCATAGCTGCTTTTCGACCCATTATCTTTCGGCTTGTTTATAGTATCCATTTTGTCACTATCTACTGTTCCGGTCAGTATGTGTCCAAATTGTACATACTTGCGTGAGTTTAGATTATGTCCAATTTGGCCGGTACGCAAATATGGAGAAAACGACATGCGTGCCATCGGCTACACAACTTCGCTGCCAGTGAATGATCAAAAGTCATTGGAAGAATTCAATCTGCCAAAGCCAACTGCCCAAGGACGAGATTTGCTGGTCGAAATCAGGGCTGTCGCAATCAACCCTGTCGACACCAAAGTGCGTATGCGGCGGCAATCTGAAAACGGTGAACCGATCGTGTTGGGTTACGACGCTGCAGGTGTGGTTGCCGAAGTCGGTTCGGACGTTAATGACTTTTCGCCCGGTGACGAGGTCTACTACGCTGGTGATATTACACGGCCGGGCACAAATTCGGAGTTTCATCTCGTTGACGAGCGGATCGTTGGCAGAAAGCCGAAGTCTCTTGGCTTTGCCGAAGCGGCGGCTTTGCCATTAACGACCATTACTGCGTGGGAAGCCTTGTTCGATCGCCTTAAGGTGCAGGATAAAGTCGGCAATGGCGCAGGAAGTCTCCTTATTGTAGGCGGTGCTGGTGGCGTCGGATCAATCGCAATCCAGCTCGCGCGCCAGTTAACGGATTTGAACGTGATCGCAACAGCTTCACGTTCAGCAAGCCAATCCTGGGTCAAGACACTGGGTGCTCATCACGTCTTAGACCATTCTCAGAAACTGGCGCCTCAGTTTGAAGAGTTGGGACTAGATGCACCTGGCCTGGTTTTTTCAACAACGCACACTGAGCAACATCTTGAAGATCTCGCTGAAACGATTGCTCCACAAGGCAGGTTCCTGCTGATAGACGATCCGGAGACTTTCAGCATTATGCCTTTCAAGCAAAAGGCGGTTTCGATCCATTGGGAGTTCATGTTTACACGGTCGATGTTTCAGACGGCGGACATGGATGCACAAGGGAAGTTGCTGACCAAAGTTGCTGATCTTGTCGATCAGGGACGTGTTCGCACCACTTTGTCAGACGCTGTTTCACCAATTAGTGCAGAAAATTTGCGAAAAGCGCATCAACAGATCGAGAGCCAAAAGACCGTTGGTAAAATCGTTCTCGAAGATTTCTGACAACGCCCCTTCGACCTTGCGAACAACAATCGCATTCGTCATCCTCATTTGCGGAGGATGACGATGCCGATTGATGAAAGCGCCGTGCGTGCCAAACTGCAGTCGCTGAAAGCTGAACTGGAAGCACTTAGCGAAATCTCAGAAGAGGCACGTGCGCCGGTAACACTGGATCAACAATCAGTTGGCCGGTTGTCGCGCATGGATGCACTTCAGGGACAAGCAATGGCGCAGGCTTCCGAGCGTCAGCGGCGTGCGCAAATACAAAGTATCGACGCCGCGCTGCATCGTCTGGACGTTGGCGACTACGGGTTCTGTGTTGATTGCGGCGAAGACATTTCGCCCAAGCGACTTGCGGTTGATCCAGCGGCAGCGTTTTGCATCAAATGCGCCAGTTAAACGACATGACGTCGAAGCCCGCTCAAAAAAGCGAAGACTTCCTTTTCTCTTTGCTCAATCGGAAATAGATGCAGGTCTTCCTCAGTCCATTTTTCGTTTCGAGAAAGCTCATTTTCCAAAGCCTCTACTGAATTGCGTTCTTCCAAGCTAAGCGGAAGCGTCTTTGAGGAGCGCAATAGAGAGAGCTGTTCGTGGATACGACGCAAAACGGAAAGAGCTGACCCCATCTGTTGTTTCAACTGGCTGTTTTCCCGCCACGACTTTCCATTGAAGATTTCCTGGGTGACGCGCTGACCGGCACCAAAACAGTTGTAGGAAACACAACCGGCAAATCCGAGCTTTGTCCTGCTGTCGAAAATCCTGCATTTGTCTTGGGTGCCGAGGTTGGGACACTCTTCTCCGGCGGCCTTGTCTATTGCAAAGGATTCGGATTTATCGAATGCAAACACAACACAGCAAAGAGCAGCACACGCTGAGCAATCGGGATTGAGGTCAATTTGATCAACACTGTTCAAGCAACTTGACGCCAAGACTTTGCTTTCAGGTTTTCAGGGCCTTTGGAGAGCCGTCATGCACAGCTCAATGCTTTGAGGCACGTTACTCCCACTCGATCGTTCCGGGAGGCTTCGATGTGATGTCATAGGTTACGCGATTTATGCCCTGGACTTCATTGATGATACGGGTTGCGGTTTCACCAAGGAATTCATGCTCAAACGGGTAGTAGTCTGCCGTCATTCCGTCGACCGACGTTACGGCCCGAAGCGCACAGGCATAATCGTAGGTTCGACCGTCGCCCATGACACCGACTGTGCGCACCGGCAGAATGGCAACAAACGCCTGCCAGATTTCGTCATAGAGCCCGTGTTTTCTGATTTGATCGATGTAAACTGCATCAGCCTTCCGCAGGATTTCCAGTTTTTCGCGCGTGATTTCACCGGGGCAACGGATTGCAAGTCCTGGTCCCGGGAAGGGGTGACGACCGATAAAACTTTCAGGAAGTCCAAGTTCGCGACCGAGTTCCCTCACCTCATCCTTGAAAAGTTCACGCAAAGGCTCAACGAGTTTAAGACCCATTTTTTCCGGTAAACCACCGACATTGTGATGGGACTTGATGGTGACCGAGGGGCCTCCGGAAAAACTCACACTTTCGATGACATCCGGATATAGGGTCCCTTGCGCAAGAAAGTCAGCGCCCTCAATCTCGTTGGCGTGTTTTTGAAAAACATCGATGAATAGCTTGCCAATAATCTTGCGTTTTGTTTCTGGATCGGAAACGCCATCCAGCTCACCCAGGAACAATTCGGTTTCGTCTGCATGTATGAGCGGTATGTTGTAATGATCGCGGAACATGGAAACGACTTCGTCCGCTTCGTTCTGGCGCAAGAGCCCGTGGTCGACAAAGACGCATGTCAGCTGGTCCCCGATCGCCTCATGAATGAGGACTGCTGCCACAGAACTGTCTACACCGCCCGACAGCCCACAAATGACCTTTTTATCCCCGACCTGTTCACGAATTTTGTCGATGGCATCGTCTTTGTAAGCGCCCATCGTCCAGTCGCCGGTAAACCCTGCCAGGCGAACGAAGTTCTCATAAAGCGTTTTGCCGTTGGGCGTGTGATGAACTTCCGGATGAAATTGCACGGCAAAGAAGTTGCGGTTCTGATCGGCGGTCACGGCAAATGGCGCATTTGGCGAGACACCAAACACTTCAAAGCCTGGGGCCAGTTCACTGACGTGATCGCCGTGGCTCATCCACACCTGTTCTTTTCCACTGGCAAACCAGCCTTTCAGGATTGGCAGTGGACTGCTTGTGGGCGTGACAAAGGCGCGACCAAATTCAGCGGTGCCGCCACCTCCTGAAATCTTGCCACCTTCGACCTTGCCGCCAAGGTCCTGCATCATGACCTGTTGGCCGTAACAGATGCCCAGGATCGGGACACCAAGCTCATAGACCGCGCTTGGTGGTCGGGGAGCCCCTTCCCTTACCACTGAATCCGGCCCCCCGGAGAAGATCACTGCCTTCGGGCGAAATTCCTCAAGAAAGCTCTCGCTTACATTCTGATAAGGGTGAATTTCGCAATAAACGCTGAGTTCACGCAAGCGCCGCGCAATAAGCTGGGTCACCTGAGAACCGAAGTCGATTATGAGGAGGCGGTCGTGATGATGGGTCATGGCCAGCTTCTAACCGGTCTTTTCTCCAAAATGAACCCGTATTCGGCGGATGAAATGATCCCTCACAGTATTTTTTGACGCCTCCGTCAACAGCTGCGCCAGAGTTTTCGCCTGAGGTCAAGTTCGATGTCTTCCTACAAGCTGTGTACGGCTGAAATTCGGTTTTGACGCCTGTCTGTTGGCTACTTAGTCTGGACAGTGATCGTGCCATTACTGTCCAATGCCGGGTGGTGAAACGGTGCTCAAGGATGCCGGACCCATATGACCGCAGCTGCCCGTAAAGCGTTTGATGACGCTGTTGCACTTGAACAATCTGGAAACCTGGACAAGGCTCTTGTATCTTATCTCAAGGCACAGGAACTTGCGCCGCAAGATACTGAAATCGCATATCGAACAGCCTCTGCGCTCTTGCAAGCCGGATATCTGGAAGAAGCGCAATCGCAACTTCGCAGAATTGTGTTTGCCGAACCGGAGCATTTAGGTGCGCGCGGCAGCCTTGGAAGTTGCCAGCTTTTGCAGGGTGATCTTGAAAACGCACAACAGAATTTTCGTGACGTACTTGAACAGGCCCAAGACAATCGAAACGCACTTTTTGGTCTGGCCACGGTGTTGTTGAAAGAAGGCCGGGCCGCGGAAGCAGAGGGACTTGCGAGAAAGCTTGTTGAACTGTTGCCTGACACGCCAGCTGTTTTGACCCTGTTTGCTGAGACCCAAGACAAAACCGGCCACATCCCTGCGTCTATCGCGGCCTATCGCAAAGCTTTGAAGGTCGATCCGGAACATGTGCCCGCTTTGATCGGCCTATCGGAGACCCTCCTGCTCAGAAAGCGTTATGATGAAGTCATTGAACTAGCCGTTCGGGCCAGTCAGCTTTCCAAAACCGATGCCTATCCTTTATCAGTGCTTTCTGATGCGCTTTCCGGAAAAGGTGCCCTCGAGGACGCAAGAGAAGCCTCGGAAGCGGCATTGGACCTGGATCCGCATTCCTTCCCAGTCATGGTGCAACTGAGCGTGCTTTCGCGAAAGCTCGGAGATCCCGTTGCCGCACTTCGTTACGCACTGGCAGCACATGACGAGGATACAGACGCAGCAGAGCCCCTCAATGCATTGGGATCAGCACTTGCCTCGCTAAAATACGCAACGGAAGCAAGATCGGTGTTGACCGGTCACGCGTCGAACAAACAGCTGGAACCAGGTGTTCGGCAGTTGATTGAAGCTTTGATCGCCGAAAAAGTTGTTCCCGAGACTTCGCGGGAAAACTCTGCAACTCAATCCGGGCTTCCTAGCAAAAGCGTTGATATGAGCCGCGATACTCCGCAGAATTCAGAGACTTCGCGCTTGAACCCGGTCGGCGATGGAATGCCAAATGTTCTTGGCCTCAATCGGCAGGATCGATCATGACAACCTTGGGCGCTCCAGTTGCGAACCTAGGCCCGCTTCTGAAACACGGAAATGAAAAAACCGTCGGTACCTGTCGAATGCGGTGACAGCAAGAGTGAGCCGGTTTCAGACACGTGGTCTGGCAAGGCCTTTTCCGGCAACAGTTCTTTCCAGATTTCGAGCGCTGAAACAGGCTGAAATTCGGGGTTCTGTTTCAGGAACCACTCCGATTGAGACTGATTTTCCTCGCGTAGAACAGAACAAGTCGCATATACCAACCGGCCGCCAGTTTTGACATATTTCTTTGCGTTTTCAAGCACATGCCGCTGATCTTTTATGCGGTCTTCAAGTGCTCTTTCCGACAATTTCCATTTTGAATCAGGGCGCCTGCGCCAAACGCCTGTTCCGGTGCAAGGGGCATCTATAAACACAAGATCCATTAGGTCTTCAAGATCAGTCAAATCCGTGCTCGCCGGATCTCGGACCTGGATATTGTGTACGCCTGCCCGCTTCAACCGTTCATGTATTGGGGCGAGCCGAAGCCGATCAGCGTCAAAAGCGTAGAGTTGACCCTTGTTCTGCATACTCGCAGCCAAGGCGAGCGTCTTGCCGCCGCCACCTGCACAATAGTCAAGAACCTGTTCGCCGGGCGCTGCCTTCGCCAAATACGCGGCCAGTTGGCTGGCCTCGTCCTGCAACTCAAACCACCCTTTTTGATAGCCTTCCTCAGCCTGGACATGCGGCATACGGCCCAGACCGGGTTTTGCTTCAATTCGGATGCCAAGTGGTGACAAAGACGAGGATTTTGCACCCGTATGGGCCAAACGCTTCAGAAGCTTGTCGCGGTTCGATTTCAATGTGTTGACGCGAAGATCGACAGGAGCGCGTCTCGCCAATGCCTTTCCTTCAGCAATGGCATTTTCACCTAGGCTGTCCTCGAACCGGGACCACAACCAATTTGGTATGTCTGCAGCTTCGGCAGGTGACAAGCTCAATTCTGCATCTTCTGAAAGCCGTTGTTTTTCAGGTTCCGACAAAGGCTCGGGCGCGTGTCTGTCCTGGGCAAGTGCCTCTTCGAGAGCGACAACTCCTTTTTCCCAGGATTTGACATAGGTTGCCAGGACAAGCCCTCGCGGGTCGCCTGATTGCATCACGGCGCTGAGCGACGCCTTGTTGCGTAACGCGTCAAAAACAAGGTTCCCGATCACCGTACGGTCTCCAGACCCCGCAAACCTGTGGGCTGTTCCCCAGTCTCTTAGTGCGGCTTGAACGGGGCGATGCCGCGTTTCGACTTCCTGCAACACTTCAATTGCAGCCGCCAGGCGTCCACCGTCTTTCATGCAAATCCTTTGTAGTTCTTAAAACTCTTATCGAGCTGATAGGCTCGCTCAGACATTTGAAGGATAATTCGGGCTTTCCCGCGTGATCGTAACATCATGTGCATGGCTTTCCCGCAAACCGGCTCCGGAAATCTGCACAAATCTGGCCTTTTCCTGAAAATCAAGAATGTCCTTGCCGCCAACATAACCCATGGCAGCGCGCAAGCCGCCAGCCAATTGATGCAGCACGCTACCGAGCATTCCCTTATATGGAACCTGCCCCTCAATTCCTTCAGGTACCAGTTTCAGACTGTCACGGACTTCAGCCTGGAAATAGCGGTCGGCCGAGCCACGCGCCATCGCACCAACGGATCCCATGCCGCGGTAAGATTTATAGGATCTGCCCTGATGCAAGTAGACTTCACCCGGGCTTTCTTCTGTTCCGGCCAGAAGTGACCCAACCATGACTGAGCCCGCGCCGGCAGCAATGGCTTTTGCAAGATCCCCAGAGAACTTAATGCCGCCGTCTGCGACGACCGGGACGCCTTGTTTGCTGGCTTCCTCGACGGATTCCATGATTGCGGTCAATTGTGGAACGCCCACACCGGCAACAATCCTAGTCGTGCAGATTGAGCCCGGGCCAATACCGACTTTCACCGCATCAGCACCGGCGTCGATCAACGCTCGGGTTGCTTCCGAAGTCGCGACATTACCCGCAAGAACCTGAACGGAGTTGGACAGTTTCTTGACCTGTCCAACCATATCCAGAACCTTCTGGGAATGACCGTGAGCCGTGTCCACCACAAGCATGTCAACGCCTGCGTCGACCAAACGTTCTGCACGTGCAAAACCTTCTTCGCCAACGCTTGTTGCAGCAGCAACCCTCAGCCGCCCCTGATCATCCTTCGACGCATTGGGGTTGAGCTGCGCCTTTTCCATGTCTTTGACGGTGATCAGTCCTATGCAATTGCGGTTGTCGTCAACAACGAGAAGCTTTTCAATCCTGTTTTGATGCAACAAACGCTTGGCGTCTTCCTGACTGACGTTGTCGCTGACAGTGACCAGGTTTTCGCTTGTCATCAATTCGTGGATCTTCTGGTTCGGATTTGAAGCGAACCGGACGTCCCTGTTCGTTAGAATTCCCACAAGTTTGCCGGTGGACTGACCGCCAGAGCCCCCGTTTTCAACAACCGGGACACCCGATATCCCGAAACGTTTCATGAGATCCAGCGCTTCCTGCAACGAAGCGTCAGGCCCGATCACAAGCGGATTGACGACCATGCCGGATTCGAACTTCTTGACCATGCGGACTTCTTCAGCCTGCCGATCAAGAGACAAGTTGCGGTGAACGACACCGATGCCGCCGGCCTGCGCCATGGCGATTGCCAGCCGGCCTTCTGTGACGGTGTCCATTGCGGACGAAAGAATTGGAATATTCAGTTCCAGATCACGTGTAACCTTGGTTCTGAGGTCCACGTCACCAGGCATGACTTCAGAGTGGCCGGGTATCAGCAAAACATCGTCGAATGTCAGGGCTTGCTGTCCGGTCGACGGGACAAAGAATGATGCCATGGCCAATTCCCCTTTATGAAAAATAGCTGAAACACCGGCCGTTCTCGTTGAACGCCAGCATCGGTTGAGTCGCTTCGGCTGTGCCGGAGAAGTTGGCGCGGGTCAATAACACGCAGGTGACAGAATGAAAAGGGTCATACTGGATCCGAAGAATTATCCCCATCCAGTTCTGTCAAAAGGGCAGCAATCACTGCCTCGCGCAAATAATCATATTGCTGGGCGTTCGTGTCGGCCAGAGCCTCTTCCCTCGAGGCTGGAATGTCATCATAGACGATCGGATACTCGAACTGGCTTTGCGTAAAGTCGTATCGGTGCCCGTCGATCAAGTTGTAAAAGTGCCAAGAGAGGCCAAAGCGGGTTTTGACAATCCGGGCGTTCAAGATGTCATTTGCAACAAGGGCCGTAACACCACATTGACCGGCGGCAGGTACATCCACTGACCAGAGGGTACTGGATTCAAGGCTCCATGACTTTTGAAGGGCCCTTTTGAAGTCCTCTGTATTTGCCATTGATATGAACCCCGTACGAGCATTCAAGTCATACCTGTCTGCGCTTCAAAATTCGGTCATTCTAAGCAACGCATCAAGATTGGGGCTCGGGTTCCGTACCCCTAAATCCTTTTGCAATCACATATAGCTCCGGACTTTCCTTGCGGCTAGCAGGTGGTTTCAAATGCGCGACAGTCTTGAAGTCTCTTTTCAGATCTCGCAGGAGCGCATTTTCAGTGCCGCCCCTGAACACTTTCGCCAGAAATGATCCCCCTGGAACCAGATTTTGCCTCGCAAAATCGACAGCGATCTCGAACAGGTGTGTTGTACGCAGGTGATCGGTTTGCTTGTGACCTGTTGTCGGAGCTGCCATATCCGAAAGAACGACATCGGGTTTTTGCCCCCCAAGAGCTTCCATGAGCACTGCCGGTGCATCATCATCCAGGAAGTCTTTCTTCAGGAACGTCGCACCGCGAACATGGTCCATGTCCAGGTAATCGATCCCAACGACTTTGGGAGCCTCGATGCTTGATTGCACCCGCTGAGCCGCAACTTGACACCAGCCTCCAGGCGCAGACCCAAGGTCAACGACGCGGTATCCAGGCTTAAGCAGCTTATGTTTATCGTCAATTTCAATCAGCTTATAGGCAGCTCGGGATCTGTAGCCGTCGATCTTGGCGCGACGAACGTAGGGATCGTTCAATTGACGCTCCAACCAGCGCGTGGACGACTCCCGACGGCCAGCTGCGGTTTTCACCTTGACGTGGAGCCCGCGATCTCCGGATCCTTTTTTTGAACGGCTCATGCTCTGTTTCCTTGGCGGCCACGGTCGAAACGCGACCTCGATCTGCGACGCGCCCAAACTCCGTCGGCCGCCATCAACTCGGTCAGGATACCTTCGCGCAGGCCCCGGTCGGCAACTCGGAGCCTCGGGCAGGTCCAACGACGTCGAATTGCTTCTAAAATTGCACAGCCTGCCAGCACAAGATCTGCGCGATCTGCACCGATGCAAGGGTTCTCCATGCGCGCCTCATAAGGCATGTCGCGCAGCTCATCAATCATTCTGGAAACATCACTGTCATCGAGCCACGTTCCGTCGACCCGGCGCCGGTCATAGCGTTTGAGCCCGAGATGGACACCGGCCAGCGTCGTCACCGTGCCAGAGGTGCCGAGCATATGAACACGGCCGGAAGCGATTGCTTCAGTGAGATTGTTAGCAAGATTGAACGCAGCAAGGTGGTCGGCTGCGTCTTCAACCATCGCTTCGAATATATCTGGCGTGACATGAACACCACCGTGCCGTTCCGCCAAATTCACCACTCCAACCGGTAGTGAAATCCAGGACCGGATGAACCGTGTCAGCGCATAGCCACGAGCACCGCACCGATTGCGAAGATCGAGCCAGACAATTTCGGAAGATCCTCCTCCGATATCGAACAAGATGACACCATCGGCCTCATGGTCGACAAGCGACGCACATCCGGCAACTGCCAGACGCGCCTCCGTTTCCCTGTTGACCACCTCCAGAGCAAGGCCGGTTTCGGTCTTCACCCGGTCAATGAATTCGGATCCGTTTTCTGCCGCCCGGCACGCCTCAGTGGCAATCAATCTTGAGCGTGCAACACCGCGGTCAGAGAGTTTGCGATGACAATTCGCGAGTGCCTCAATTGCCCGGTCCATCGCCGCATCGCTCAGTCGCTTCTGCGAATCGACGCCTTCACCCAGTCGAACTATTCTTGAATAGGCATCGACAACACGAAATCCACGTTCTTCCGGCCTGGCAATCAAGAGCCGACAATTGTTTGTGCCGAGATCCAGCGCTGCATAAAGAGGGCTGCTGTTTTGTCCATGAGGTGCTTTGGGACGATATCCCTGAGGCCTTTTGGGTTTCTGAAACTCACCGGTTGCCGATGTGGCCCAATTGTCGGATTTTGCCTCAGATCTCTGCCTTGATTGTGGCTTCAGACTTTCCTCGGTTGGACCTGAGACATTTTGCGAGGTTACGTTGCTGGCACGATTGCCGCTGACTGCCTGTTGCTCAACACCTTGATTGTTGCGCGCCTGCCACCGTTTACGGCCACGCCGCCTCGCCGCTTTCTTGCCTTTTGGACTGGTGACCCCTTCCGCACCAGGTTGCGGTTGCGACGAAGAATGCGGGTTGAGAGCGTGTTGTTGCTGGTGTGTGCCGGAGGCCTGTTCGGTTTGAGATTTTGCACGACCGCGTCGACGCTTTCTGCGCCGTTTTTGTGTCGATGCCGAGTCTTCACCATCGGTCGATGGCCGCGCCTGATTGTCATGCGATGTACTGATGGATCCGGAGACAGCAAGGGTCGGGTTTTGTCCCTTCCCTTCAAATGACGCAGCCGCCACACCGTTTTGTGTGACGGGAGAGCCTTTTGCACCACTGCCAGAACGGCGCTTTCGACGCCTTCTACCCGTGGTCCGGAGCTCCGACGAAGCTCCGCTGTTCCCGGACTCATCAGGGATACCACGCCCGGAATCGGGCGGTTCCTGACCTGACTGAGTCACTTTTTGCCTTTCAGGTCGCCGCCGCAGCCGACATGGTTTCCATTGGCGCGGTTCGCAACCGTATCTTTCGTTGCAAAAACTGTAACAGGTTGATGGCGGATGGAAAAGCACTTACGAGACCGGAACCTATCGGAATGTCTCCGAGACCATGGTCCGGTCGAATTTTCAAAAAAGTCAAAAACGGGCCTTGCAATAAAGAATATGATGGATGTATATGCGGCTCACCTGTTCGAGGTGGAAACGTGTTCCACTCGAAACACATTGCTCACAAAGTGAGCCCGATTGGGGAATAGGTTAACGGTAGACCCACGGACTCTGACTCCGTTAGTCCTGGTTCGAATCCAGGTTCCCCAGCCAAACCATTCAAATATTTCAATGATTTAGCGCGCATTCGCCTGCTTCGGGAATCCCCCCACGCAGTACCCCCACAGAGGGTGGCTGATGCCCGATTATTTCTTCCGGGAAGGCTCCGGTTTTTCATTCCGCAGAAGGGTTCCAGAGCGACTGCAACCTCGAATTGGCCTCAAGGAAATTTACCGCACTTTAAAAACTTCCGTGCGTAGTGAAGCAAGAAGACGAGCAGCGGCTCTTTACCTTGTTTCTGAAAGGCTTTTCGACTTGGCCGAGGATTTTTCTCTGACGGATGAAGACATCCGCGCATCAGCTCGCCACTGGTTATCGAAGCCCAGTTGGCAGAGAAATATTACAGCGGTCCTGGATCAAATGACGCCCGCAGAATTGCGTTACGAGAGCGAAGACGTTCCCTATCGCCTTCTGACTCAGGGAAACGAAGGTTGGACCGCGGAACAAGAATGGGACCACGAGGCGTACGCGGCGCTTTCATCGGCCGGTTATCCAGGACCATTCGACAATCAGACGATTGCTCGAACTCTCGAGGTGCTCGTCTCCATGCTCACCGAGAGGGTGGAACGACGCATTCAAGAGGTTTTCCGTCCCGAAGAGATCGAGGCATCGTCTTCTCCATCTGATCCGAAACAACAGTCCACTCAGTCAACCGTCCAATTGAATACCCCAGAGGTGCTGAAGTACTCGACCGAATGGCAGAACGCACTAACCATGGGCTGGGGTGACCGGAAAGCAATCAGCTCTCATTCAGCCCGGCAGTACGGTGTAGCCGTGCGTCTGTTCAGCGAGATTATCGGCAACAAACGTGTCGGTGCAGTTTCTCGCGAGGACGCCGCCATTTTCCGTTCGCAGCTCCTCCGGCTACCTTCGACACATGGCAAAGGACGGGCTGTTCATGCCCTCAAAGCAATCGAGCAAGCCGATAAAACTGGCGCGGATCGCGCAACCATGAAAACCGTCAAACGGCATATGACGGCCATGAACGGTTATTGGGCATGGTTGACGCACCAACGCCATCTTCCGTACGGAGAAAGCCCTTTCTCAGGACATTCATTCCCGGGTACGAAATCAAGCAGCCGAGATCGGGATGACTGGTCAGCGGAAGGCCTCGATCGATTGTTCAGATCGGGGGATTACAGGACAGCATCAGCAGACAGCGCGTTGCATTGGCTTCCTTTGATTTCTTTACATTCAGGAATGAGATTGGAGGAAATCTGCCGCCTACGACCCAGCCATGACATTGCTACGCTGAACGGCATCCCCTGCTTTGTCATTCAGCGGCATCCGGACGGTTGGGATCCTAAAACAGAAGCCGGTGAGCGCAGAATTCCGATCCATTCTTGGCTTATCGAACACGGTCTTCTTGAGCTTGTAGAAAAGCGCCTTCAGGAGAACTCAAACAGACTTTTTCCCGGCATGGTACCGAACAGAGATAATAAACTTGGTGCCGAATTCAGTCGTGAATTTTCTCGACTGAAAACCGGCCTCGGTTTCGGCCGGAAAGTAGTCTTTCACTCCTTCAGGCATACCTTCAAGACCGTTCTGGCATCATCTGACTATCTAGAACGCCACATTAACTCGGTCATGGGCCATGAGGGGCTTCGGGGGGAAGGTGCGACCTACGAAAAAAGGATGACGGTATCCAAGCTCAAGGAAGTCGTTGAGGGTTTTGAAAGCCCCCTTCCCCTCGATTTCCTGAAAAGCCATTCCGACCCTTCCGGGTCTATTCCTTCCCCACGCTCTCTTCGTTCGCGGCGACGTCGGACGGAAGCGCGTGCCTGAATTCTTGAACGCACGCACCAGAGCGAGCCAGAGAAGTGATTACAAAGGGAACAAACTGTGCCGCGTGAAATCCAAGATCAAATGCGTTTGACCGACTTGAGCCTGACCGTCGATCTGATGGTTGAGGCATCGACAAATGTCGACGGCGCGCGCGACCGAATAGCTGCGCGCAACGGGATACAGAAATCGGTCATTACTGATCGAGTCAAAAGGATCGAAACGTTCCTCGGCGTCCAGCTTTTCGGCGGACCTCAACGCAAGGACTTGACGAACGCCGGGAAATTTATGGCCCGGTATGGACCGCGACTTATTTCTGAAATCGAAGATTTCACGCAATTGATCCGTGACGAAGCTGCGGAGCAATAAGCGCCCTCCATCGCCTTTCCGATGTTCCACACCTAGTTGGAGTTTTCACAAGTTAAACTTGTAGATGGGCGCCCGTTCTGGTCTCATTCCCACGGTTTGAGTCGGGGCATCCATGACAGGTTACACGCATTATCACAGTAAGTTCTTCGCCAATCGCATTACGCTTGAAGGAAGAAGCGACGAAGCGTTTGCGAAGTCATTGTCCACGGCGCGGGTGGAGATGAAGCCTCATCAGGTTGAAGCCGCGCGGTTTGCTTTGCACTCGCCGCTATCCAAGGGCGTCATCCTCGCCGACGAGGTCGGCCTCGGAAAGACCATCGAAGCCTGCCTCGTAATTGCTCAAAAATGGGCTGAGCGGAAACGCAACATACTGCTGATTGCTCCGGCATCATTGCGGACCCAATGGCAACAGGAATTGCAGGAAAAGTTCTCTCTCCCGAGTGTGATCCTTGATTCAAAGACATACCGGGACGCGGTCAAGGGTGGACAACAGCGCCCTTTCGAAAATTCCTCTGCCATTATCATTACTTCGTACCAATACGCCGCGCGCAACGCGGATGAGGTTCATCGTATCGGCTGGGATCTGGTCGTGATCGACGAAGCCCACCGCCTCCGGAATGTCTACAAACGCAACGTTGCGGCTCAGGCTAAGCGTCTTAAGGAAGCGCTGTCATCACGCTTCAAGGTTTTACTGACTGCCACCCCGTTGCAGAACACGCTCATGGAACTCTACGGCCTCGTTTCCATGATTGATGACCACTTCTTTGGAGACGAGCAGTCTTTCAGGGTTATGTACGGAAGAGCGACAGACAAGGCGTCGCTGCTCTCCCTTCGTCGCCGGATGGCGCCGCTTTATAAGAGACACCTGAGGCGCGACGTTCAGGCGGCAGGTCACGTGAACTACACGAACCGGCTGGCCGTCACGTTCGATTTCGAACCTTACAGTCTCGAAGAGCGACTCTACGAAGGTGTTTCCGCATACCTCCAGAACCCAGAATCTATCGCTTTCGGGTCAAAACCGAACCAGTTGGTCTTAATCGGCGCTCGGAAGACGCTTGGATCGTCTGTTGCCGCGATCATACTTTTCCTCGAGAACGTCATCGCCCGCTTGAAGCGCAATCTGGTCGCAGATGAATGTGTCGTCGAAGACATTGACGATACCGCTGAGGTTGCGGAAGAGATCGCAGATGACGCCGCTCTTGCCGGGGACGACAATAATTCGGGCCAGCAGGAAGACGCTGACGAGACGCCCGTTGTCGATCAGGCCAAACTGGCGGCGGAAATCGCGGAACTTGAGGGATATCTCGACCTCGCCAGGTCGATCGGAAACAACTCCAAGGGCGACAAGCTCCTCAAGCGTCTTCCGGAAGTGCTCGATGAGGTCGTCGCTCGTGGCGGCCAGCGAAAGGCTGTAATCTTCACCGAGTCCGTTCGCACCCAAAAATACCTTGCTGAAATCCTCTCCCAGAATGGCTACGCTGGCGAAGTTGTTCTTATGAATGGCTCCAACAGCGATCCGGAAAGCCAAAAAATCTACAAGGAATGGCTGACGGAAAAGGCTGGCACCGACGCTGTTTCCGGATCAAAAGCCGCCGACATGAAGAGTGCGATTGTCCACGCCTTCAAGTCAGACAAGAAAACGATCCTGATTGCGACAGAGTCCGGCGCCGAAGGCATCAACCTCCAGTTCTGCTCCCTTCTCATCAACTTCGATCTTCCGTGGAACCCTCAGCGTGTTGAACAGCGGATCGGACGTTGCCATCGGTATGGACAGAAGATCGACGTCACCGTCGTGAACATGCTGAACCGCAAGAACCGCGCGGAACAGCGGATCTACGAGCTGCTGAGCAACAAGTTCAGATTGTTCGAAGGCCTGTTCGGTGCAAGTGACCAAGTCCTTGGCGCTATTGAGTCCGGGATCGACTTCGAGAAGAAGATCCTTTCCGTCGTTCAGGCATGTCGAACCGAGACCGAAGTGAACGAGGCGTTCCAGCGGCTGGAAGTCGAACTGGAAGATCAGATCAAGGCCGACATGGCGGAGACCCGACAACAGCTCTTCGATCTATTTGACGCCTCGATCGTCGACATGCTCCGGCAGAGGGGCGGCGAAATCGAACGAACCATGTCGGAGTTCGAAAGGAGACTGTGGCTTCTCGCCCGCGCCGAATTGCCGGGATCGACATTCCGAAACGATGACATTCCGAGCTTTGATCATGGGGGAAAGACTTGGTCGACCGTTTGGCCTGAGGCAGATCAACGCGGCTGGCAATTCTTTCGCCTAGGCGACGGCACGCTCGCCGACGAACTTGTTCGGGAAACGATGGCTCGCTCCCTTCCGGACGCGAAGCTTACTTTCAACTATCAGGGTTATCGCGATGAGGGCCAGCCGAGGCTGTCCGATCTGGAAGCTTATCTCGGGAAAGCGGGTTGGTTGCGAGTATCCCTGTTGAAGGCTGAAACGGCCATGGGATCGCGCGATAGCGTGGTTCTCGCCGCTGTTACAGATGACGGCTCCATCGTGGCGCAGGATACGGCTGAACGGCTGTTCCAGCTGCCCGCGTTCGTTGGCGACATCGACAACACCTATCCGGCTGACCAGATGGCGGCAATTGACCGGATCGCCCTCGCCGAGGCGGAAAAGCTTGCCGAGGAGGAGAACCGGAAGTGGCTCGATGAGGAAACGGAGAAGCTCGAGGCTTATGCCGAGGATCTTGAAAGGGCCAACGATCTCCGGGTCAAGGAATTGGACATCGAAGCGCGCGCGGCCCGCAAGGCCCTACGAAGTAATCAAGCTATTCCCCTGGGCGAGAAATTGACCGAGGAACGGCGGATCAAGAAGCTCGAGGAGGAACGGGACGAACTCAAACTGTCCACGTTCAAGACCCTCCGTGAGATCCGCCAAGAAGTCGACACCAAGCTGGACGAGGTCGCCGCCAAGCTGGCGATCACCCCGAATGTTACACCGGTGATGACGATCCGGTGGGAGATTGAAGCATGAGTAAGAAGACGCGTCTTGAGCTGACCTGGATCGGAAAGAACGACGCTCACAAGCTTGAACCTCGAATTCTAGTAGAAGATGAAACCCTCTCCTACCATGCTGCTGTTCGGCATTCCGAATTCGACCAGTTTCAGAACTTACTCATTCACGCAGATAACTTACTTGCCTTGAAGGCCCTTGAAGCCGACTTCGAAAGACAGATTAAGTGCGTATATATCGACCCTCCGTTCAATACACAGCAGGCATTTGAGCATTACGAAGATGGCCTCGAGCATTCCTTGTGGCTTTCGCTCATGCGGGATCGCTTGCAATTAATTCATAGATTGTTGTCTGATGATGGGACGCTTTTTCTTCACATCGACGATAATGAGCTTGCTTACATTATAGCTGTCGCAGATGAAATTTTTGGAAGAAGCAATCGGATTTCAATCGTAACATTTAAACAAGGCGCGGCAACTGGACACAAATCGATCAATCCGGGCGTAGTAACGAATTCGAACTTCGTTCTAATTTATTCAAAAGATAAATCTAAATGGACGCCAAATCGCATTTTTACTGCTCGTTCAGATCGAGACAAGAGATACAATCAGTTTATTGAGAATATAGACGACCATTATTCAACATGGCGTTTTATTACGCTCACGCGAGCTTTCGCGCAATCGCTTGATCTTCCAGAGCGTGGCCTGAAAAAAGCTCTAGGTTCTGACTTTGAGGAAAAAGTCACCGACTTCGTACACAAAAATGCAAAGTCAGTAGTTCGCCTCGCAAGACCAGACTACAACGCGGTGAGCGCTGCCGCACGTACGCTAATTGACGAAACGAAAAGCAAGCGCAACGAAGTTAAATTGCTCGAACGCGACAATCTTTCCGATATGTATTTTTTTAATGGAGAGAGAATACTTTTTTATACTACAAAACTCAAGTTAATCGACGGAGAATACATAGCCGGTGAGCCCCTGACGACAATCTGGGATGATTTGCTTTCGAACAATCTCCATAACGAGGGTGGGGTCAAATTTCCAAAAGGCAAGAAACCCGAAGCATTGTTAAAAAGATGCATTGAACTTGCTTCCTCTCCGGGAGACATTGTGCTCGACTCCTTTGCCGGTTCAGGAACGACAGGCGCCGTTGCCCATAAAATGGGTCGAAGATGGATCATGGTTGAGTTGGGCGATCATGCAACGACGCACATCATTCCTCGTATACAATCTGTCATCGACGGAAAGGACGCCAGCGGGATAACCGCAGCCGCTAATTGGAAAGGTGGTGGAGGATTTAGGTTCTATCACCTTGCGCCGTCTTTACTTACAAAAGACCGCTTTGGAAACTGGATCATATCCCAAGAGTATAATCCAGCCATGTTAGCAGAGGCGTTGTGTAAGCATCTCGGATTTACCTATGCCCCTAGTCAAGACCCCGGGGAATATTGGAGGCATGGACACTCCACCGAGACCGACTTCATCTATGTCACAACCCAGTCTCTAACCTACGACGCTCTTAAAAAACTGTCTGAAGAATTGGGGCCGAAGCGAACCCTCCTTGTCTGTTGCAAGGCATTCAATGCGAACGAGGACAGTTTTCCAAATCTAACGATCAAGAAAATTCCGCATTCGATCCTCGCGAAGTGCGAATGGGGCCGTGACGATTATTCTCTCCGGATTGCAGACCTTCCATTGATTGAAAGCGAAGACGCAATGGAGGTAACGGAGGACGACGTACCCTACAGCGATCATAAGGAACCAAAGACGGCACTACCCCTCTTCGAATTGGGAGGTGAAGAATGATGTTGCAGAGACAGCTAAGCCAGATCAAGGCGCGTCTTTCCCTACGGACACCGCAGGCCGAGGCACTCGATATTCTCGCTGACGTGCTGGATACCATCGAATTTTCGAAAGACGTCGATCTCGTCACAACCTTGGATGCCATCAGGGCGACCTATCCGAGCCTATCCGATTTTGAACGGGAGTTTCCGTCCCTGTGTTTCGCGCTGGCAACGGGCGTCGGCAAAACCCGATTGATGGGCGCCTTCATCGCCTACTTGTATCTCACAGGACGTTCAAAGCACTTTTTTATCCTCGCCCCCAACACAACGATCTACGAGAAACTGGTTGCCGATTTCAGCCAACAGAATTCGCCGAAATATGTGTTCCGGGGCATAGCCGAATTCGCCCAAGTCCCTCCCCTTGTCGAGACAGGAGACAACTGGGAACGAGGCTACGCCGTGCGTGGGGACCTGCTGGGCGACACGGCAATCGTCTTCATTTTCAATGTCGACAAGATCAACAAGGAAGCCGGCCGGATTCGAAAGCTGCACGAATATATCGGCGAGAGCTATTTCGACTATCTTTCAGGTCTTCCCGATCTCGTGCTCTTGATGGACGAGGCTCATCGGTACCGAGCCAAAGCCGGAATGACGGCGATCGCCGAACTCAAACCCGTTATAGGCCTCGAATTGACCGCGACGCCGCGTTCTGTCGGCGCCCGATCCGCTCTGTTCAAGAATGTGATCTACGACTACCCCTTGGGACAGGCGATGGAGGATGGCTACGTCAAAGACCCTGCCGTCGCCACCCGTGAAGGATTCCGGGCTGACAGCATCAGTCCGGAACAGCTCGAACGGATGAAACTGGAAGACGGCATCCATTGCCACGAGCATACGAAGGCTGAACTTGCAATCTATTCCCAACAGACTGGCCGCAAGCTAGTCCATCCCTTCATGCTCGTTGTCGCCCAAGACACGGCCCATGCCGGAGAGATCCGGAAGTACGTGGAGTCCGACGAGTTTTTTCAGGGACGATACCGCGGACGCGTCATTGAAGTGCATTCCGGCACGCGCGGCGAAGAGACGGAGGAAGCGACCACCAAACTCGTCGCCTTGGAACATGACGCGGAAACCGACATCGTCATTCACGTCAACAAGCTGAAAGAAGGATGGGACGTCACGAACCTATATACGATCGTGCCCCTCCGCGCTTCTGCGTCGGACATCCTTACGGAACAAACATTGGGACGTGGTCTTCGTCTTCCTTATGGCCGCCGAACCGGAGTGGAGGCGGTGGACCGCCTGACGGTCATTGCCCATGATCGTTTTGACGACGTCATCAAGGCCGCGCGCGATCCAGAATCGCTGATTTCGATCCGCAAGACCGTTATCGTTGGCGGCAGCGGCGATGTCTCCGACGAAGGCGCCCATGTCGTCGCCGCTCCTTCGAATGTCGAAACGATGTTGACCGGAGGGGCTGGTACGTTCGGAGAATCCGAACAAACACCCTATACGTTCGACAGCGACGAAGAACGGCAGGTCGCCCGCGTCACCTGGGACGTCATCGAGCGAGAGTTCGAGCGGAAAATCAAGACGGGGATCGACAAGCTCGACACGCCCGAAGTTCAGGCCGAAATCACGCGTATTGTCAAAGAGGTGATGGCTCCGGAACAGGGAACGTTCGAAACATTCGAACAAAAAACCGACGTGGCCGCCACTGTCGCCAAGGTGACGAAACAACTCGTCACCTATACGATTTCAATTCCGGAAATCGTGGTTCTCCCGACAAGCGAAGTGAACTTCGGATATCACGACTTCGATCTTTCGAATCTCGAAACAATCGCCAAGCAACCGTTGGCAGATCAGATCATGGTTCAGAGGCTTCGCGACGAGTCCCGCGCATTTCTTGCAAGGACGGTCGAGAATGCCAAGGAAGACCGTCCCGAAAACTATCTGGTGCGGCACCTGATGGACTTGCCGCAGATCGACTACGAGACCCAGAGCGAGCTTCTTTTCAAACTGGCTGGACAAATGGTGCGACGCCTGGAGTCCTACCTCCCCTCATCTGACGATGTTGAGAACGTGTTGGTGGTCCACGGAAAGGACCTTGCCCGCTTCATATTCGAGCAGATGAAAACGCACTACTGGGAAAGCCCGACCGATTACCGCGCGAGCGTGTCTCGCGGCTTCGTAATGCTCAAACCGCAAGCCTACAACGTCCCGAGTACTGCATTCGTTCGAAATTTCCGAACGTCTGTGAACCCGTTGAAGGACATGCCCAAATACGTCTTCGAAGGGTTCTCCAAGTGCTGCTATCCATATCAGAAATTCCATTCCGACCAGGAACGGGAATTTGCCGTTATCCTTGAGGCTCCGAGCGAAACGGCCGTTCAACGATGGATGAAACCGGGCGTCGGCCAGTTCCGGATCGAATACGCCGCAGGACAGTCATACGAACCCGACTTCGTCGTCGAGACCGACAAGGAAAAATTCATTGTCGAGATCAAGGCGAAGAACGAAATGGCCGACCCGGTTGTTCAAGCCAAGGCCAAGGCGGCCCGGAAGTGGGTCTACCATGCCAACAATCACGCGAAAGAGACTGGCGGGAAGCCATGGACCTACGTCCTTATCCCGCATGACGCGGTTCAACCCAGCGCAACGCTGACATCGCTCGCGGCATCATATTCGCAGGCCGGAGAGCTGCTCGACTGATCAAAATGATGGTGGCGCCAAACTCGAACTGGCGTTGAAGGGGGGATTTGTTGCTGGAACTTGCGATAGCGACCGAATTTGTCCGACCGGTATTAAGCGGTAGAACCGAGCCTGGTCTCCTGATTTGTGAGGATCAAGCAGGGGAATCCGTTGATCTGTTCTGCAAGGTATCCGCAGGCTGCGATCAAGGCGTATCCAGCTTGGCCCGTGAAGTTGTTGGCGCCTGCCTGGCTGCCGATCTGAGGCTTCCGATCCCTCGTCCGTACCGCGTGGAAATATCGAGAGATTTCGCGGCTGTGGTTACCGACGATCGCTTCCGGACGAAGTTGAACAACAGTTCCGAGATCGGATTTGGTTCGTTGAAAGTTCCAAATCAATTTGCCGCCTGGGCCAAAGGAAATACGATTCCGGACATAATGGTGCCAGAAGCTGCCGCCATATTCATGTTCGACGCCATCATTCAGAATCCTGACAGGCGCGACGGGAATCCCAACTGTATGGTTCGCGGTACGGATCTTCGGATTTTCGATCATGAACTCGCGTTTAATGCCGGTCTGATAATCGGCTGGGTTCCGCCTTGGAACCCAGGTGGCTTAAATTGGATTGATAGACCGGGTGCCCATATTTTCCTTCAGGGCCTCAAAGGACGGGCTATAGATTATAAACCTATCAAGGATTGCTGGAGTAGCTTGTCTGATGAGAGGATTCTGGAGTATCGGGATGCTGTTCCGAATGTCTGGGCCGGAGTGGGGCCCGCAGTCGATGCAGCGTTGCAGCTCATCAGGGGTGCGCGAGATAATATCGATGGCTGCTTGAATGAAATGCGGAGGGTTTTGGCATGAGTGACCGCCAGCCATATAGCTTTATCGTTCTGCGATATGTTCACGACGTCATGACGAGCGAATTCGTCAATGTCGGAGTGATCCTGCACGTCCCCTCCCATGGTGCGTTGAAGTGGCGAACCCGGAAGACGATTGGTCGGATCAAGAGTGTGTTTCCAGATCTCGACCGAGAGGCATTTGTCTCGGCGATGAGAACCGTTGAGCGCGGAATGAAGCTCGCGGCGAAGGACATTCAAAAAGAAGCGCTGTTCCAGCAGAAGAACGTGGTTTCGGTATACGCGAAGTCCGTCATCCCTCATGACGATAGCTCGCTCCAATGGTCATCGGTCGGATCTGGTCTCACGGATAATCCGGAGAAGACTTTCGAGCGGATTTACGAACGATTTGTTGGCCGTTACGACGTCAATCAACGTTCCCGGAAGACGGATGAAGACATCTGGCGCCCAGTACGGACTCTCTTGGCCGAGCGTAACCTGAATATCTCTTTGGAGAAAAAAACCGTTTCCGGCAAGACAGATAGCATCGAGTTCAAGCATGCTTGGAAAAATGGACGTTGGCATGCGTATGAGCCGCTATCATTGGACCTCGCTGACGCAGAAGGCATCAAGGACAAGGTACGGCGCTGGCGCGGCCACCTCGCCGCTGTCGCTGAGGATACGACGGAACCCTTGAAGCTGCATTTTCTTGTCGGCGCTCCTGAAAACAATCAGTTGATGCCAGCATATCAGAATGCCTTGGAGATCTTACGTGGCTCACCATTTCAGCCGGAGATTTTTGAGGAGTCGCAGGTTACCGATCTGGTGGACGAGATCGAAGACGAAGTGCGCGAGCACATACATAATGAGTAATTCTGCGGCCCACTAAAAGGCAGCTTTGAATCGTGCCGAAGGGCTCCGAAAATCAGGCGTTTCCACTTTGCTTTAACCACAACGCACCGTACTCTGCGGTACGCGTTGACGGTATCGCCGCCGGCAATCACCATAAGGGCATACACCCGACATTTGCGGCACTTGGAGCACGCGCCGGGCAACGAGGACGGAATGATTTTCAATTGCGAAAACATGGCCGTTGACCTGCTGTTGAAGGTTGACGCTGGTTGAGCCCGAGGCTTGGCATAAAGCCAAGCCAAACCAGCACCGATCTGAAAAAAAATTGTCAACAATTAGATGAGCCAGAGACCGATGAGCACGTCGGATACGATCGTGACCGTCCTCTGAGCTTCCGGTGGAAAGCGGACTACAAGTAGCTTTCAGATGTTCTCGATCTTCCGAAGTGCCCAAACCGCAGAGCCGAAAAGGCCATGGCATCCATCGCCTATGATGCCGCGCTTGCTGCCAAGGAAGCACCTTTCCAGCGCACATCGTACAGCCGCCGGAAGAAGTTCTACGAACCTGTAAGCCGATATTGGGGGACGGAGTATGGCTACTCCACCGTCGTGCATTCGGTCGATGCATTGGTAGAGGCTGGTCTGCTGGTTGAACACGACAGGAGGCCGCCCAAACCGAATGGAAACGGCATCCAGAGTTCCTACATGCCTGCTCCCTTCCTTCGCGACCTCGATCTTCCAGAAGCGGACTGCAAGGTCGGCGAATTGATGCGATTGAAGGATGCCGACGGAAAGCTGGTTTCCTATCGAGAGACTGATCGGATTGCCAGGGAACGAAAGTTTCTGGAGAAATTCAACAGACATATTGCCGAAGCGGACATCCGCTTGAACGCAGGCGTGCCAGACGGCCGGATGATCCGCTTTCCTGGGCACGCGGTCTATCCTGATTTTGATGAGCTCTATCGAGTTTATAACGGCGGCTGGTCATCTGGTGGAAGGTTTTACGGTGGATGGTGGCAACAGGTTCGCTCATGCGACCGGATCCACTTCCTGATTGATGGGGCACCCACTTGCGAACTTGATTTCGAAATGCTCCACCCGCGCCTTGTTTATGCCATGTCAGGTCATTCACTCGAAAGCGATGCATATACGATCGATGGGTGGGATCGTAGCTCGTGTAAACGGGCGTTCAACATCCTGCTGAACGCAGGCAGCTACGAGAGCGCCGTCGGTGCAATCCAGCCCCATGTAGGCGGCGACAAATCGACCGCCAGACAATTGGTGAAAGCCATCAAGCAGCGGCATAGGCGGATCGAGCGCTTCTTCCATTCGGGAGCAGGGTTGCGGCTTCAGAACGTTGATGCGGAAATTGCCAAGAGCGTCCTACGAGAAATGACCGTTAAGAACGGCATTACCGCCCTGCCGATCCATGATTCATTCATTGTACGGCAAGACCAGAAGGACAGGTTGATGGAAGAGATGGATAAGGCCTATTCCAGAGTCACAAGCAACGCCGGGATTAAAACAACTACGTCAATGGGTTATCGAAAAACTGACCCACATATGGCAGCTGGGACCCAAGGGGACAGTGGCGGCGTGTCCATCAGACCTACGGCCAATGATCAATCTGCTGGTAGGGATCTTGAGACTACGGTTCCTTCCGGAAATACGGGTCTATCTGCCAAGCCTTCTGGTGCTGGGGTTTCTTCTGGTTCGGCATTTGCTCTGTTGGATCCTACGCGTTCGGCACGTGAAGATACAGTCATACGGTCTGTACAAGAACCCAATACGGTCTCGGTTCAGCGGCCTCGGCGACCCGTTCCAAGGCCAGCCTTTCTGTTCCCTGAAGACAACACGTACGGACAAAGGAGGAGCTTAAAGCATCTTGCGGATCAGCCGCTCAAGAAGCGGAGAACAATCGAACAGATTCCGACGGTCAGAAAGACCACAAAGGGAAAATCCCAGAACTCCTGACGCCATTGCCTGAGTTACGGGAGTGGGCTTCAACACCCTCGGTGTTTTCGCCGGCAGTTTGCCCTGGTCAGTCCCTTCCAGCACAATCATCGTTGAGCAAGGCCCTTCACTTTTGGAAGGGAGCCAGCAGCGGGCGGCAACTCCGTTACCACCCGATCTGGCAAGGGGTGGGCAAGCCTCCCCCGTTGACCCCCACCGCACCCTTACGGGCGCCAAGAAAAGGAGCCGCTGTGACCGAACCCGACAACACATCCGCCGAGACGACTACCGCTCCCCGGCGCCGCTCCGAGACTCGGCAGCGGACGGCGAGCGTGAGTGCCCGCCTCCTGCCTGCCGAGCGGCGGGCGATCGATGCCGCGTCCGAAGCGGCCGGATGTGGCCCAGGCACGTGGGCGCGCGAAGTCCTGACCCGGGCCGCCGGTCTGCCAATTCCTGCGCGCCGGGCCGCACGTACCGACCTCGCCCGTGCCGTCGGAAAGTGGACCGGTGCCGTCGGGCAGATCGGAAACAACATCAACCAGCTCACTCGCTATGCCCACGAGGGCGGCCGCGTTGATCCGGACGCGCTTGACCGCCTGACCGCCGCCGTCCGCGGCCTTCATTCAGCCGTCACCGCTCACGAAACCGGAGGCGGTGAAGCGAGCGCGTCGTGATCGCGGGCGTCACTCGCCACGTCCGGACCCAGCGCGATACGAGGGCGCTGGTCGGGCATTTGCTCAAGCCCGAGAACGAGCCGCGCGTTCGGATTCTCGGCGGGACGCTCGCGACCGACCTTCCCGGTGCCGTTCGGGACATGGAACGCTTGCGGGATTCGACATCCGCCGAGGCAGCAGCTCTGCATATTCACCTCAGTCCCTCCCGCGCGCTGACCGACGACGAACTTGCCCGTGCCGCCGAAATCGTCCGCGATCACTTCGGCGCGGCCGACCATCCCGTCGCATTCGTCGTTCATGACAAGGAACGTCCGGCGGGCGAAGGCCATTCCCACGCTCACCTTGTCCTCGGTCGCGTCTCACCGTCCGGCAAAGTGCTCGAATCCGGCTTCTCGAAAATCAAACTTGAAACTGCTTCCCGGCTCATTGAATTTGAACTCGGCGAGGCGCCCGTTCTTGGCCGACATCACAAATCCGCCGTCCGCTGGCTCCGGAACAACGGCCGCGAGGACGTCGCCGATTGGCTGGAAGGGGCGTACGGTCCTGATCCAGACAAGCCGACGTCCGCAGCCTCTCCCGAAAAACGGCAAGCCCTTGCCCGCCGGGGTATCGACCTTTCCGACGCCCGCGCCGAAATTCGCGACGCCTGGAAGGACGGCGGTGCCGAGGCCATACGCTCCACCGGGTACGACATCGAGCCCGGCCGAAAATCGGGCGTCTGGATTGTCGCTCGCGAAGGCGTCGAAATCGGCTCGCTGGACCGGATCGTCGGTGAGAAACGCGCCGACATCCGGAACGCGATGGAAGCCGCTCCGGATCAGATTTCGCGTAAAGAGAGCAGAACCGAGAACGCTCAACGCTCTAGGAAGCCCGTACAGCGCGATTCTCATCCTGCCGTGGGTGATCCATCATCCGAAAAGTCTGCAAAATTCCGGGCGGAACGATCCGGATTAGGCCCGACGAGCGCCCTCCCTCACGATAAAAAGAAGACCGGAGCCGAGCAGGTTTCCGAGGCTGCTGCCGACCAGGCACGGCAGTTTAGCGATGCCTTCCGCGCCCGTCACGACGACCGCCGTACAGTCGCCGCCGCGCACCACTGGTTAAAGGATCGCCGCGCGGGCCTGAAAGGTGAGATCCTCGAATCCTCGCAGTCTCCCGACGACACCGGCGCCCGCCGCGAGGTCGCTCGGAGCCGCCGCGAGCTCGCAGTTCTCGACGCCGCGGTTGACGCCCTCCGGGCCGACCCCACCCTTGCCTATGGTGGCGAAAAGGTGCTTATGGGCGCCGCCCGGCGCCTGCATGCCAAGCGCACGGGGGCTGTCCGCGACGAGATCCGGACCGCATTGGAGTCCGGAGGCGTCGCCGCGCTCCGGAACGCTGGTTACGAGATTGCGCCCGGCCGCGACGGCGCCTGGAGCGTCCTCCGCAACGGCGTGCCGCTCGGTACTCTTCACCGCCTGATCGGCGAGAAGCCTGTCGACGTCCGGATGATGGTCGAACAGGCCGTTGTCTCGGGTGACCTCGACGCCGCACGCTCCCGTGCGCAGGTGGACCTCCTGGACGCCGAACCGGAGGGCTGGCAGTCGGGCGCCCGAAAACGCTCTTCCTCGGTTTCGGGTGCCGAAAATTCCCTAAAATCACCTCAGGCGCGCACTTCCGAGAACTATCAACCCTCTAGGAAGCCCGTACAGCGCGATTCCGGAACGGTCGCGGGTGATCCATCATCCGGCAAACGCCGTCCGCGCCGCTCCCCGCAAGAAGCCCTCGCCGCCGCCGAGCGCTTCCTCGACCGACTTGACGCCGCCCTTCGGAGCAAGATCACTGATCTTGGTCATCCGGACAAGCTCCCGGAGCCGAAGGAACTGACCGATGCCCGACGCCACCTGTCCGCTGCCGCCTGTGAGCACGCATCTTGGGATGACCGCCACGGCAGCCGTATCACTGATCTGCGGCTTCGAACTGGCGGAGAGCGTCCTACCGGCGTACTCGCCTGGGTGTCAGGGGCAACTGCCCGCTGGGATCAAGCATCGTGTGAACTGGCCGCGCTTTTTGACGATCGCGAACCGTTGCGCCGCGCGAAAGCTGAGGCGACCCGAGCGCTTCGTATTTTACAAACCGCTCAGGAAACCCGGCAGGTCGTTCACGATGAAGATCGACGGCACCGGTTGCTCCAATTAAGGCATCAGGAAGAGCTCCTTCATGACGCCCGCGCCGCGCTGAAGGAAGATCCGACGATTGCCTATGCTGGCGCTAAGGGGTTGGCGAAAGCGGCGAAAGAACGGCAGACCGCGCGCTTGTCGGCACAGAATAGGGCAGATGAGAACGGATACACTGGAGGCAGCTTTGGGCTTTGAATTCGAGCGGAAAACTCCCGTGGCTCGAAGTCGGGAAACGCCGCGTCGCAACTGCGGGGACCGACTTCGGCATCAGCTATTGATACGACGCCGCCGCCGGCGAAAGCCGGGCCTCGCATCCTGGTTTATCCTGATGATCACGACGATTTTTGCGGGGATGCCTATCCCGCGATTCCAGAATAGGAGGACGAGGCATGACCATACAGCAACTCGTGAAGCGGATTTCGGCGGCGGGTTTAAAAACGGATTTCATGAGCCTTCCGGAAACCGAAGAACTCTGGCACAGGACTCCGGAGCATTTGAGAAGTTACTTGGTGCGCGTTCTGTACGACCTCCGAGAACCTTGGAGACTGAGAGGCGCCCCGGCGCCGAAAACCGACCAGGATTATTTTGAGCATTGGAGGCGCGGACGGGATCGCGATTTTCGGGATCTCGATCCGAATTACGTGCCGCCTCCGCCGGACGGTGACGACGACAGCAGCGATGGTGCTGGGGCACCCCCTCCTGGTCCCTGACGTCGAACACAGGATGTTTGATCATTTCGTGACTCACGAAACGCCGCACGGCCTCCGGGCGCTCGCTACGGCGCCTTGTGGGGGGCGCGCTCCGCTCCCGGAGGCCTCTTCAGTGCCTCAACACGAAAGCCCCCGGAGTTTGTGTCTCCGGGGGCTTTTGTTTAGAGCGGGTGAGAGAAATTTCCAGGGCCGTATGTCTCTTCCACTCCGGCCCGGTATCTGCAAGTCCGGCATTCGCCCTGTCCGTCGTACCCGTTTAGGTGGCAGAATATCTCGGCAGCTCTGATGTCATTGTTCCTTCGCGTTCTATAGACATCCCCATAGCGCGCGCCGAGCTATGTTTTCGGCTTCGCGCTGCGCTTCCGACAGAGTGTCTGCATACTTTTTCTCGTACTCTTTGTTGTCGTCGAAGACATCGTACAGGAAATCGCCGTCGGTGCCGCGCTGGACGACGCTTATCTCTACGATCCGGTCGCCGGACTCGAGGTGTGAAATCAGCATCGTCTCGCCCTCGCCGATGTCTACGACTTCCCAGCGTGGCACCGTCATGCGTTGACCTCCAGCTCGGTCTCGATCATCGCCGCGATTTCCCGCACTGCGATTTCGGCGGCGGAGACAGCATCGGTCAATGTTGCTGTCGCGCCCCCTTTTAACGAAGACTGTAGGCGCTGACCGCAGTACGCGTTCCATACGTATGAGCCGTCTTCCTCGACGGTAATCAGGGCTTTGACCCACAGCCCGCCGACGCGGGTTTTCGTGCTTACGACCATTTCCCAGTCAAGTTTCATGAACTCCCCTTTGCTTTCCCATGAGACGTGGAAACCAGTCGCACTGACATTTTCGTGCGACTGATCTCAGTGTATCCCGGATCCACAATAGCCAGTCAAGTACCCATAGTTATTTTATTTAGATGATAGCAACTTTTTGCTTCATTTCGATTTGTCAACAATTAACACCACCATCATCATGTCGATAAGGATTCGATGAATACATTCAGTATTGGTTTTTTTATTTAAGGTTTTGATTGGCGACGGCAAAGGACTCAATGCGCGGCGACGTCCGGTCTCGAAGTGCGCGCAAGGACTCGTGTAAGGATTCGCGTGGGGACCGTCCCAGCGAAGGGATTCGGCCAGTCCGTCATGGAATTGGGATGTCAGGTTTGGTCGCGCGAAATGGCCACCCACATGGCGGCAGACGGAATTCGTCTATGGTAAGGAACGGATTAGGGCCGTCTGTAATTAATGTGACACTATGTTAAGCAGTGACGCCCTCCCCGGTCACATGCGCGATGAATTGTTGACAACCCCGCAGGCTCCCCCCACAGTGTCGCCGCGATACGAGTTAAGTGATTGAAATATATGGCTCCCTTGGAATTCCCCAGTCGAATCCAGGTTCCCCAGCCAACCCTTCACTGGATCAATGATTTTGAGCCGTTCGATCGTCTCCCGGATCGGCTGATCTCGGCATTCCTGGCAATTGAAGTTCTTTTTCGGTTGTTTGCATCCCACATACGGCACACCGGTCACTTATTGCTGGCGTATCATGCGGGTCAAAGTTGAGTCATGGTCAACAAGATGGTGCTTCAACGCGCCGGCAACATGCAGCGCCAGTGCTCCTACCATTAGCCAGCCGTAGGCGCCGTGGAGCCAGTGCCCCATTCCGGAGAGCGCTTCTATTTCCCTGCCAGCAGGTATTGTGAACAGGCCAAACACGTTGGTAGTTCTGCCGCCAAAGTAGGATCCGATTATGCCTGAGATCGGCATAACTATGATCCCAGCAAGCAGGACGATGTGGACCAGCTTGGCCGTGAGACGCTGCCAGTCAGGCATTACGGAAGCTTCGTCCAGAAAACCTTGCTTCAACCGGTAGCCAACGCGCCACAGCCCAAAAATGAGGATGAGCACTCCGACTGCCTTGTGAATTCCAATCATTTGTCCTTTGCCTGGACCACTTTCAACGAATTCCGACAGGTAAAAACCGAAGCAGATCATCCCGATTATTGCAGCAGCGATGATCCAGTGATTGAACCGCGAAATGCCATCATATGAGGCTGTTCTCGAGAGGTTGGCACTCATCCAATGCTCCTACAATTCAAAAAGTGTCCAGGTCTGGTAGGATTTTCTGGCTTCTTCGCAGGGCTGGAGGGACAGGGGCCGCATCACATGGATTGGAGAGCCGCCGCGCCCTTCCCGCTTCTCCGTACTGCTCACTGTTACGCATAACTTCGGATCGGCTTGGGCGACCAACTGACCATTGTCATTCAACGTGAACTTCTGTGTGTCGGTGTCACCGCATTGGTCGAGCATAATCGGCGCACCGGTTTCAACAGACGGGACAGTCATACAGACGTCAAAATAAGGAATGCGAAACTCTCCCTTGCCGATGAGCTCCTCATCAAAGCCCTGATCTTCCAGGATATCTCCCGTGTAGTTGTAGCAAGTGTGAGCCTGAAGACCCTTGTCCAGCGGCGCGTTCTTGCCCCGCCCGCCAGCGATATCAAGGCAGTAGCCGCGCGCGTCGTCCAGCCTGTCAGTCAACTGAACTTCAACCAGGTTTCCAGCTGATTGGGCTGGTAAGGCCTGCGTGGCCAGGCCAAGGAATGCTAGCGCTATCCCGGTGAACGATTTCATGATGATACCCCTTGAGTGCCTTTGATGGCGCAATTCGCTGCCACTCAAATGTTCTAATACAAACAATTTACATCAGAACTTTGTGACCGTAATGTGCCAGGATCATGAATTTGTTCGATAGCGTTGTCAGGTCATGAAACAGGCACTGATATCCATCCACCCCGTTTTGCATTCAGCCACCTTGTTGGAAAAGCGGATTGAAGTCCTGCTAAGACCAACTGGGATCCGTCACCGACAGGCTCTCATCCTGGATGCCTTGGCGCAGATCGGACCGACCTCACAGAGGCATCTGGCAAAACAGTTCGATATCTCGGCGGGCAGCATGAGTTCGATGACGGAACGGCTGGTAGCGCTCGGGTTCATCACGCAAAACACAAACCCCGAAAACCGCCGCAGTGATATTCTTGACCTGACACCCGACGGCCGC
This sequence comes from uncultured Roseibium sp., assembly GCF_947499295.1. Taxonomy (GTDB): domain Bacteria; phylum Pseudomonadota; class Alphaproteobacteria; order Rhizobiales; family Stappiaceae; genus Roseibium. The sequence continues at coordinate 17,368 of NZ_CANMNP010000010.1, read as the reverse complement.
GACGTTCTGGAGAAAGTGTGGATCGTCTGGCAAGAGGCAACGTTCCTGATAACCTCGACACTCGGTGACGATCAGGCAGAGACACTTACGGTCCTTTCCACGAAGCTCCGAAATGCTTTAGGGGGAGCCCAGCCAGAAAAAGAACAGCGCAGGACCTGAGTTTCCATCCTCGGTGTCACTCAAAAGTCGCCAATCACCAATCTCTATCGGATTGTCAAACGGGGGCGCGGAGTCATCACAGCAAACTGTGAGCGAATGCCCGGCAATGATAGCGTTTTTTCCTTGCTGCCGTTTTGCTTGCAGAACGCCTAGTACCACCGGACATGGCTTCCTGGTCGTTTAAACCATGCCGGTTGCCTCAGTTCGATCTGGTCAGAATTGGTGTTTCCTGAGCCTATCCAGACTGACATCCGAAACTTGGCCACGAACCATTCTTGGAAGAGTGTATTGAAGGTCAATCTTCGTTTGTTGCAAGAGGCTTACGTATTCTGGCTGAGACTCCAATTTTTCCAGCCATATTTTTCCCTAGGCAAAGTGCCTTTCGAACTGTGGCCAAAAGGATATCATCGTCAGTTCCATCACTTGTTGGGTTGCCGGTGCCTCGTTAAGCTCTGAAGCGATTGCTTGCTTCGAATTCTCCTTTGGCAAGCTGTTGAACCTGTGGGGCCAGATGCAAATTGGATCTTTTCTATGCTGGTCCATGATTTCTTTCATGCTTTTCCAAGTGCATGCGAGTGCAAACGATAAAGTTCCTGACTTTCAAGGCAGCTCCATTTGTCAGTCCTGCCACGAAGGGGCTTATCAAGACTGGCAATCCAGTCACCACGCCTTGGCCTGGCTCCCCGTTGATGATGAGAACGTTGATGGCGACTTCAACAATTCCACATTTGAGCATCGAGGTCGCAAGACGCGGTTCTTTAAGGACGGTGATCGTTACTTCATCGAGACATCCGACATTCTTGGAGGCAATAAGGTCCTTGAAGTCAAAGGGGTTGCCGGCATCACACCCTTGCAGCAATACCTGATTGAGACTGAACCAGGGCGCTTGCAATCACTAGATATCGCGTGGGACCAGGAAAACGAACGCTGGTATCACCTTTACCCGGATCAGGTGCTGGCACCCAATGATGGGTATCATTGGTCCGGACCATACAAGAACTGGAATTCGCGCTGCGCAGAATGCCACGCAACCGGGTTTCAAAAGAACTATGATCCAAGAACGCGACGCTACTCCAGTACTCAGTCTGAGATCGGTGTAGGATGTGAAGCTTGTCATGGGCCGGGGGAAGCACACGTTGCCTGGGCGAATGGTGCTTCTTCGTCAGAACTTTCCGTCTTTGAAGGAACAGACGATCAAGGCCTTAGCGTCAATTTCAAAGACGCATTTGCGCATACGGAAATCGAACAGTGTGCGGCTTGCCATTCAAGGCGAGAGCCGAACCAAGACGGCAATCCGCTTCCCGGCACACCCTTTCACGACAGTTATCGCTTGGCGCTGCTGCGGGATGGACTTTATCACGCTGACGGTCAGATCCGGGACGAAGTCTATGTCTACGGGTCTTTTCTTCAATCAAAAATGTATGCTGAAGGTGTCCGATGCTCGGACTGTCATGAGCCCCACTCCGGCCAACTAAAGGCCGTGGGAAACGGGGTTTGCACTCAATGTCACTCTGAAGCGGGTAACAACAAGTTCTCCTCCTTGACGCTTAAAAGGTATGACAGCTCCGACCATCACTTCCACGAAACAGGAACCGCAGGAGCGCAATGCGTTTCCTGTCACATGATCGAACGCACCTATATGGGAATTGACGGCCGCCGCGACCATTCCTTCAGGGTTCCGCGGCCGGATCTCAGTGCGTCTCTTGGAACGCCGAATGCCTGCACGGATTGTCACACGGACAAGCCAGCGTCCTGGGCTGCGGAAGAATTAAAAGCGCGTTTTCCTGATAGTGCCCATCGTTCACCTCATTTTGCTTCAGTATTTGCCCCGGCACGCGGAGGTGTGACGGGACTTGGAGAACAATTGCTCAAAATTGCACGGCAAGAGACGTTGCCCGGGATCGTGCGCGCTTCGGCAATCAATTTGTACGCACAACACTCAGGACGTGAGGCACACAGTGATGTTTTTTCGCTCTTGAATGATACCGATCCCCTTGTGCGGGCTGCCGCCGTTTCATTGACGGCTTCTCAGTCAGCCAGTACCCGGGTTCGACTGTTATCCAAATTGTTGGAAGACCCTCTCAAGACTGTTCGTATTGCCGCAGCTAGGCAGCTTCTGGGAGCCTCAATTGGGGTGGAAGACCAAAGAACTCAACGTGCCGCCCAGAATGCAAACGACGAGTGGCGTGCCGCCCTTTCTTCCAAGCTGGATTATCCAGAAACACATATGGTTATCGCGGGTACGGCCCTGACTTTGCGAAATCCGAAGGCCGCCATCAGGGCGTTTCAAGAAGCCACGCAGCTCGACCCGCAATTGGCAGATGCCTGGATTATGCAGATCCGTCTTTTTATGGCGCTTCAAGACTACACCAACGCACAAATGACCCTTCAACGAGCGAAAAAACTGATCCCGGATGACACGAGGCTCGCTGACTTTGAGCGTCTTTTGCAAGGCCGTTGACCAGTCGACTGGCGCCGAATTTCCACTTTTAGCTGTATTTTCGGGTCGAAGAATGAATGGGCCTTGGCATTCTTTACGAGGCTTATGACCTTTAGAAAATTAAATTTCGCTTTCTGTATTGACGCAAGGGAAAATTCGACATCTGATTGATGAACCGACGTCCAACGCATTGGTACTAATAACAATTTTAGTCAGTACCAGTGTACATGGGAGGATTATCAAACATGCCATTTCAGTATAACTTCAGAGCCGCAATGTTTGCGGCCTGTGCCATTGGAGCCTGCAGTCTCGCCGGAGGGGGGGCTGCGCTGGCACAATCAGAAGGTAAGCCCAACATTCTCGTCATCTGGGGTGACGATGTCGGACAATCCAACATATCAGCCTATACATTCGGTTTAATGGGATACAACACGCCTAATATCGACCGGATTGCCAAAGAAGGCATGATGTTCACCGACTATTATGGCGAGCAGTCATGCACGGCAGGCCGGTCTTCCTACATCACTGGACAAAGCGTTTTCAGAACGGGCCTGTCGAAAGTTGGTTTGCCAGGTGCCGATCTCGGCATGCAGGAGGAAGACCCGACAATTGCCGGTCTCCTGAAAGCACAAGGGTATGTGACCTGACAGTTTGGTAAAAACCATCTCGGCGACAAGGATGAACATCTCCCGACCAATCATGGGTTCGACGAGTTTTTTGGCAATCTTTATCACCTGAATGCCGAGGAAGAGCCAGAGAACGAGGACTATCCCGGAAACATGACGCTGGCAGACGGCAGAACTTTCCGTGAGGCGTTCGGTCCTCGTGGCGTCATCAAGTCTTCCGCTGATGGTACGATTGAAGACACAGGCCCTCTCACTAAAAAACGTATGGAAACTGTCGATGACGAGACGGTAACCGCCGCTATCGACTTCATCAAACGGGCAAATGATCAGGGGCAACCCTTTTATGTCTGGTGGAATGGTACCCGGATGCATTTCCGAACCCACGTGAAGCCGGAAATGCGCGAAAGAGCAAATGAGCTCGCCGGCAGAAATCTTGATGAATATTCAGCAGGCATGCTCGAGCATGATCTGCATGTCGGCCAGCTTCTTGATTTGATCGATGAGCTTGGCATAGCTGACAATACAATCGTCCATTACTCAACGGATAACGGCCCGCACTACAACACCTGGCCTGACGCTGCTTCGACACCGTTTTTTGGTGAGAAGAACACCAACTATGAAGGTGGATGGCGTGTTCCGTCGATGGTCCGTTGGCCTGGCAAGATTGAAGCAGGCGCTGTTTCCAATGAGATCATGCATCACATGGACTGGTTGCCGACTTACCTGGCTGCCGCTGGCGCTCCGGAAATAAAGGAACAACTGAAAGACGGTGGCGTTCAAGCGATTGGGCGCGAATACAAAGTTCATCTCGACGGCTACAACTTCCTGCCGGTACTTCTGGGTGAAGAAGACACCGGACCAAGAGCGGAGATCTTCTATTTCTCTGATGACGGCGATCTGACGGCATTGCGCTGGAACGACTGGAAATTGATCTTCATGGAGCAGAAACAATACAAGACTTTGCGGGCATGGATCGAACCCTTCACGGTTCTGCGTCTTCCGCTTATCTTCAATCTGCGCCGCGATCCATACGAGCGGTCCTATCAGACCTCCAATACCTATTACGATTGGTTGATCGACCGGGCCTATATGCTTGTACCCGCGCAGCAGTATGTCGGGAATTTCCTTGCCACTTTCCAGGAATTTCCGCCGCGCCAGAAAGCTGCGAGTTTCTCCCTCGACCAGGTCATGGATAAACTCAGCACGCCAGGCGGCGCGCAGTAAAAGCTGATTGCGCAACCGCGGTGGACTTCAGGGTCCATCGCGGTTTTTCATTGCACTTTAGAAATTTTCGGGAGGCTCACATGCGCCTGTTCTGTTCGATTGCTGTTGTTCTGATGGTAACGGGAAGTGCACTCGCCGATCCCCTGCCCTCGTGGAACGATGGAGCAGCTAAGGCACAGATTATTGATTTCGTCGGGTCTGTTACCGACCCTGCCTCGCCTGAATACGTTACCCAGAGCCACAGGATCGCTGTATTCGACAATGACGGGACACTTTGGGCCGAAAAACCTGTCTATTTCCAACTGCTTTACGCCCTCGACAAACTGAAACAAAAGGCGGCCGCCAATCCTGAAATATTGACCAGTGCAACGTTGGAAGCTGCGGCGGCTGGCGATATGGAGGCAGTGGCAAAGTCAGGTGAAGAGGGCCTGCTGGAAATAGTCATGGCGTCCCATGCTGGGCTTTCAGTAGATGAATTCACACAAGACGTTGCCAACTGGATAGAGAGCGCAAAACACCCTACAAAAAATGTGCCTTATACAGACATGACTTATCAGCCGATGCTGGAGTTGTTGCGTTTCCTCAGGGACGAAGGCTTTGACACGTATATCGTGTCCGGCGGTGGCATCCATTTTATGCGGGCTTTCGTCGAAAAGGCTTATGGCATTCCTCCGGAAAAGGTAATCGGCAGTGCAGGAGTGACACGATATGCCGTGGTTGAAGGCGTTCCGACGATTTTAAAGGATCCCGGAATTGCGTTTATCGATGACAAGGCCGGCAAACCGGTGGGGATCGACAACAAGATCGGTAAAAAACCGATTTTCGTGGGCGGCAATTCGGACGGCGATTTTGAGATGCTGGAATGGGCGACGTCAGGCGACGGTCCCAGGTTTGGGCTCATCGTTCATCACACGGATGCAGAACGTGAATGGGCTTATGACCGGAACAGTCATGTTGGCAAGCTTGTCAGAGGACTGCATGAGGGACCGGATCGCGGTTGGTTGCTTGTTGATATGGCGAAAGACTGGAACCGTGTGTGGAGCGGCTCTCCAAATTGAGGCCTATTAGCCATAATTCCTTGCCTCTTTGTTCGACTGGAAACCTTCATGCGCGGCACCCGAGATCAGATCAATGAGCTGAAAGAACGAATGCAACAGTCGATAATCGGTCAAGTCGATGTCATTGATCGCTTGATTATCGGACTGCTTGCGAATGGAAACCTGCTGATCGAAGGCCTGCCTGGTCTGGCGAAGACAAGGGCGATAAAGGCGCTCGCGAAAAACTTGCAAGCTGACTTCAGTCGTATCCAGTTTACACCGGATCTTCTTCCTTCGGACGTGACCGGGACGGAGGTTTATCACCAGTCGGGAGGTGCGGGAACATTTCGCTTCGAGAAGGGCCCCATTTTCGCAAACATAGTACTGGCAGACGAGATCAATCGCGCTCCAGCCAAAGTGCAGGCAGCATTGTTGGAAGCCATGGAAGAACGGCAAGTAACCGTTTCGGGTAAAACGCATGAAATGGCACCTCTTTTCATGGTTATGGCCACTCAGAACCCTGTTGAGCAGGAAGGCACCTATCCACTGCCAGAGGCCCAGATGGACAGGTTCTTGATGCATGTGCTGATCAGTTACCCTCCTGTCGAAGATGAGGTGAAAGTCGTCCAATTGGTGCGAGACGAAGAAAAAAAGGCTGTCGCTGCGAGCCAAAACGACAAAACAAAGATACCTCGCGAGGAACAAAATACTCAGGTCTCTCTGGAAACCGTCTTTTCGGCACGTGCGGAAATCGGAGCCATCGCGGTGTCGCCGGCAATTGAGCGTTATATGGCCGATCTCGTCCACGCAACGCGCAATCCGGACAGGTTTTCAAACGACCTGGCTAATTGGATCGAACTGGGAGCCAGTCCGCGTGCATCGATTGCGCTCGACAAGTGCGGGCGTACACACGCCTGGCTCGCCGGTCGCGACTATGTTGATCCTCTGGATGTCCAAGCTATCGCTTACGATGTGCTTCGACACCGATTGACCATCAGCTTTGAAGCTGAGGGAGATGGCGTGACGCCAGACGAAGTCGTGAAAGAGATCATCAAGAACGTTGCCTTGTCATAGGCGAGCTTCAACAAGGCAGGACCAATCCACATGAGGGATCGCGCCGCAAGAGTTCGAACGGGACTGGTCAGGTCAAGCCCGGCCAAGTCGAACCAGGGCGACCTGCGCATCCATGTCACTTTGGATCACCTGAAATCCCTAGAGGGACGTGTCAGGTCATTGAGGCTTCTTCCCTCAAATCAACCATCCTCGAGTGTCTTGAACGGCCGACATGCATCGCGCCTTCGCGGAAGGGGGCTGAATTTCGAAGAATTACGCGGATATCTGCCCGGAGATGACCCGCGCACAATCGATTGGAAAGTGACCGCGAGAACGGGCGAGCCTCATGTTCGGGTTTACAGCGAAGAGCGCGACCGCCCCACTCTTGTTGTTGTTGATCAACGCATGTCCATGTTCTTTGGAACCCGGCACGCTATGAAATCCGTAACGGCTGCAGAAGCTGCGGCGCTTATTGTTTTCAGAGTGCTGGATCAGGGCGATCGTATCGGAGGTATTGTCTTCGGAGATGAGTTGCTGAGTGAAGTGAGACCGAGAAACAGCAGAAAAGCTTGCCATCGTCTCCTTTCCGCGCTGGAACGCGCTAACCGGATGTTAAATGCGTATGCACCATCCGATCAGAAACCGATGGGTCTCAACCAACCGCTTTCTTTGGTCGCACGTAGCGCAAGGCGCGATCATCTGGTTGTCATCTTGAGCGACTTCGATGGTATCGACGACCGTACCGAGACCTTGATTGCCGGTATTGCACGCCGAAACGACGTAATTCTGTGCCCGATCACGGATCCCATATCCCAGGAGATTCCAAACGACTTGAAAATCGTCGTTTCCGATGGCGAGTTACAGGTCGAACTCGACACAACTCACGGCGAAGTGCGAAAGCGCCTTGAAACGTTTTCCAAAGGCCGACTTGCTGATCTGCTTCATTGGCAAAAACGTCTCGGTTTGGTTGTCCTTCCACTGAGCGCAGGAAAAGACACACTTTCTCAACTGCGAATACTCGCCGGCGGAGCACCTGAAAACCGGGGGACTGATCTTTGAAAGAAAACTGGAAAGGCCTTACGCTACCTGAGCTTTTCGAGTTGCTGGAGCCAGTGCCGGTCCCCCAACCAGTTTCAATGGCGCCTCAAACGGCCGGCTGGATATTGCTCGGATTGCTTCTTCTGGCGATTGTGCTTGCATCTGTCTGGATGGCGATCAGACACCGTCGCAAAAACGCCTATCGCAAACAGGCACTTAGAGAGCTTGAGACGTTTTCGAATGACGCGGCACGGATTGCGGAAATCGTGAGACGGACAGCCCTCACCGCCTATCCGCGCACCGAAGTTGCTTCTCTTCATGGTGCCGACTGGCTTGCGTTTTTAGACCGAAGCTATAATGGATCTGGGTTTTCTGCAGGCCCCGGGCGGCAAATCGCGCACGCACCATACAAACAGCAAGACACATCCTCCGATCTTTATGATGTTGCGCGGACCTGGATCTCTACGCATCAGGCGAATTTGTCATGATCGAGTTCAACGCGCCCATTTTGCTTCTGCTTCTGCCTCTGCCTTTTGCCGTCTATTTCCTGGTTCCAGCGCACCGTGAAAGAGTGTCGGCCCTGCGCCTGCCATTCTTCAGGCGACTGGCAGCTGCTGTGGGGAAAGAGCCCAAACCTGGCTCAGTCGTTTTTTCACGATCGGTCGTTCAAGTTGTTGCTGCTGGACTGGTCTGGACGTTTGCAGTTTGTGCCCTTGCCGGCCCTGAAAAAGTCGGAGACCCCGTCGTACTCGAAAAGGCAGCGCGGGATGTAATGCTCGCAATAGACATTTCCGGCTCGATGGATCAGAGAGACTTTGTGGCAACCAATGGGGAAAAGACGCAAAGACTGGCGGCTGTCCAACGGGTGGTTGGAAATTTTGTTGCTGAGCGGGATGGCGATCGCATTGCGTTGATCGTGTTTGGCGCAAAAGCGTTTGTGCAAGCCCCCTTCACCGAAGACCTGGAGAGTGTGCGAGCGCTTCTTGATCAAACCGAGGTTGGCATGGCAGGACCGCACACCGTACTCGGCGATTCTATCGGTCTGGCAATCAAGACGTTTCAAGGAAGTGAGATTGCCGACAAGTTGTTGATAGTTTTGAGCGACGGTGCGGACACCGGCAGCCGAATGACACCAATCAATGCAGCGGCGATCGCAGCAAAGGACGGAATTGACATCATAACGATCGGTGTCGGTGATCCGGCAGGAAGCGGTGAACAAAAGCTCGACGAGGCAAGTCTGAAAGATATCGCTGAACAGGCTAATGGTTCCTATTACTTTGCTGGAGACGAGGCAGCACTTTCCGACATTTACACGCGCATTGACGCTCAAGAGCCTCGCGCGGTCGAGACGTCAACATACCGGCCGAGAGAAAGTCTCGGATATGTCCTGCTGGCGCTTGCAGCATCTACAGGTTTTTTCGCCTTGCTTCTTCTGCATGTTCTAAAAGAACGCCGGAGGCTTGCATGATACCGGACGGATTTTTCGACAGCCTTTCCGTGTTTCATTTTATCCGTCCTTGGTGGCTCTTGTTTTTGCTTCCAGTCGGAATGCTGTGGTGGTTGGTTCGGGGTGCTGCTGGTCGGTCTGCATCAATTCCATCTTCAATTGCGCCGCACCTGGCAAGGGCACTACAGGTGGGTTCACAAAGCAAGCAAAGCATTCGACCGGTTGATAGCGCGGTTCTTGTTCTTTCACTTCTCGTGTTGGCAGCTGCCGGTCCAACCTGGTCACGAATTCCAAACCCACTTGTTTCGGACACTGCCCCTCTTGTTGTGGCGCTGAAGGTCACAAAGTCGATGATGCAAGTCGACATAGCTCCAAGCCGACTTGAGCGCTCGAAACAAAAGGTCCTTGATCTTTTGACTGAAAGATCCGGTGCAAAGACCGCACTGGTCGCATATGCCGGAACCGCACACCAGGTTGTGCCGCTAACGGAAGATCCGGCCGTCCTGAAACCGTTTCTGGAAGGGTTGGATCCGTCGATCATGCCGAAGAACGGCACCAGCTTGCAGGCCGCTCTCAAACTGGCTCAGGACATCTTGTCTTCGCAGGATGTTCCCGGTGCAATCCTGTTCATGGCCGATGAGATCGCGGATGCGGATACAGCGGTTTTGTCACAACATGCTCAAGGTGCCAATTCGCCTGTTTTGTTCTGGTTTGCCTCCCGTGATCAAGAGTCGAGGTCAAAACTGAGCGCTTTGTCAGGGTACCAGGTGGTCGAAATGACACCGGACAGCAAAGACGTTGTTCAAGTATCTCGAAACATCAACGCGGTATATGAAGCAGCTCTCGCGAATGATGAACGTCAGAAATGGAGAGACCAGGGGCGCTTCTTGGCATTTCCGGCGGTATTGATCATGCTCTTTTGGTTCCGCAGAGGATGGACGATGCAGTGGGCTGTTGTACTGCTATCAGCCGGGGTTTTTCTGCAGTCTTCCGAAGTGCGTGCTGACGGGTGGAAAGACTGGTTTTTCACACCTGATCAACTGGGGCGAATGGCCTTTGAAGACAAGCAATATGAAAAGGCCGCAGATTTGTTTCAAAACCCGATGTGGAAGGCTTTTTCACTCTACAGGCTCGGAAAATATGAAGATGCTGCTGAGCTGTACTCCTGGCAGGAAAGCGCGGACGCTGCCATGGGAGAAGGCATGTCGTTGCTCCGATCACGGGCCTACAGACCAGCAATTGCAGCGTTTGAAAAGGCTGTTGCGCGCGATCCCAACAACAAGGCTGCACAGCACAATCTGGAGCTTGCGCGGTACATACTTGAATATGTCGAAACAACACGCGAACAATCCGATACCGGTGAAAGTGGGATCGGCGCAGACGATGTTGCCTTTGACAACGAGGCGGGGCGCGGCACCCAAACGCAACAGCCAACCGGCGAAGCTCTGCCTGAAACAGCCGAGCAATGGATGCGAACAGTTGATACGCGAACGGGAGATTTTTTGAAGACCCGTTTTGCATTGGAAGCTGCAAGGGGCGCACAATGAGACATTGGCTGACGCTGCTCATTTTGACCTTTGCAGGCCCAGTGCTCGCACAAGACGACACGTCACCGATCGTGCGATCATCGCTTGAACAAAATACGGCAATACCCGGGCAACCGCTGATCTATCGCATCAGTGTTCTTGTACCGACCTGGTTGCCCTCGCTTCCGGTGTTTCCGAGTATTGAAGTGCCAAATGTCGCAGTCCGTTTGCCTCCAAGAGCCAGTGGACCGATCAGTGATACGATCGATGGAGAAACCTGGTCTGGTGTTGCGCGGTCCTATCGACTGTATCCGATGACGGTTGGCCGATTTGAAATACCGGCTGGACTGTTGAAAGTCACCTATGCCGACCCGCAAACCAGCCAGCCAGTCGTCGTCGACGCGCAAACCGAGGCTTTTGAGATAATCGGCAAGTTACCGCAAGGCGCGGATACCCTGAAACCGTTTCTAGCAGCACGTAAACTGACACTAGACCGAACTATTGACGGGCTCACAAACGAACTCAGAGCCGGAGATTCGCTTTCGCTTAGCACCTCTGTCAGCGTAAGCGGTGTTTTGCCCATGTTCGTTCCCCCGCTTACTCCAGACGAAACCGTTTCCGGGCTGGTCTTCTATCCCAAAGAACCTGTTCTGGAAGAGGGGGAAAACCGGGGCATTGTCGAGGGCATAAGGTCAGAAGAAGTAACCGTAATGCTGGAGAATGCCGGAAGCTACCGGATCGGTGAATTCTCGATGTCCTGGTACAATCTTGAAAGCGGCAAATTCGAGACGAGTACTGTTCCGGCGATTGAGTTTGACGTAGCTGGAACCGTACCTGCCAATGAACCGGTATCGGAGAGTTTCAACACCAGATCACTTCTTTCTGGAGTGTTGGCGATTATGGTTGTTGCAGCCTTTTTTGTTCTCTTCATCAAGGTGTACGGACACCCCTTACTGAGGTGGATCAAAAACCGTCTAAACGGATACAAACTCTCTGAGTTTCATGCTTATCGAATGCTCAGGCACTCGGTTCGCAGCCGTGATTATCCGGGCACACTAATGGCAATTGCCGGCTGGAAGGAAAGGATTGGTCGACATTGTGCATCGCTTGATATGACCAGCGTTGACGACACTCTTTATGCACTCGGCAAGTCACAGTTCGAAAACAGTTCAAACCATGGTTCAAATCGGAAAAATGAAGCCTGGAAATTGGTGTTGAATTCCGTTTCAAAACTTAGGCAGCAAGCGCGTATCGAGCAAAGGAAGAAGCTTGGGTCTTCCTTAAAGGCTTTAAACCCCACCTGATACGTTGTTCAACTGGCCTTCGCGGTTTGCCCCATAAGCACGGGCACAACTTTGTCAGGTGTTCCCATCATGGCAATTTGTCCCGATTTCATGACCACCACACGATCCGCAATTTTCATGTGGCTCGGGCGTTGAGTGTTGACGAGGACCGTTGCCTTACCCTTGAGGTCTGCAATCATTGCCATAAACTTCTTGTCACCTTCAAAATCGAGATGCGTTCCCGGATTGTCGAAGAGATAAAGCGGCACCGATTTGACCAGGGCACGTGCAAGGACAATCCGCTGTTTCATGTTGTCCGGGATCTGAGCCAGGCTTTCATTGTTCAACCTGGTTTCGAGGCCTTCAAAATTTTCTTCAAGGAAAGACAACAGTCCCAAATCATCAGTAATTTCAAACAGTCTCTGATCGCTGGCTCCCGGATCTGAAAGAAGCAGGTTCTGCTTTACCGTGCCATAAAAGAAGTCAAGATCGTCCGGAGCATAGCCGATGGCAGAGCGCCATTCCGCCGCATCAAGCTGCCGAACATCCAGACCATCAAACAAAATTGAGCCGACCTGAGGTTGGAACAATCCGGTAATGGACTGAAAAAGAGCCGTTTTGCCGGATCCGCTGGGACCAGTAAAAGCGATCATCTCGCCCTGCTTTACAGTCAGTTCCATTCCTTTCAACGCGGCTTCTGTAGCACCTGGATATCTCAGAACCAGAGACGCAATTTTCAAATCACCGCGTATGTCGCGAGTGATCTTGGGTAGATGACCGGGTTCCCGCTCGAGGGGTACCTGCATCAAGTTGTTGATCTGTTCAATCACGGTGCGGCTTTGAGCCAGCTGAGTGATACTCAGGAATGCCTGGTTCATGGGATTTAGCACTCGCCAGGCTAATGCCATTGTTGCGATAAGTGCACCCATGCTCATATCGCCGTTCATGACTTGCATGGCACCAATTCCAAGCACAAGCACTCCGCAGATGGTCATCAACGTCTGCGAAACGGTCTGAAGAACCAGGGTCAGAGTTCGAGCATGCAGGTTCAACTTGTTGAACGCCGTGGACATGGTTGAAAACCGATCAAGCCAGATGTCTTCCACGGACAGATTGCGCAAGGCCCTCTGATTGCGGAAGGTTTCGATCATGAAACTGTTCAGCTTGGACTTTTGGTCGCCAACTGACGCAACTTCACGCTGGACCTTTGGGAGAACATAGACCGCCAGGAGACCATAGATCACAAACAGTGCCAGTGGTGGCAACGCAACAGGTCCGCCAATCAGGAAGATGGCTGTAATGAATATCAGACTGAAAGGAATATCCACCATCGCGTTAAAGAGCGAGCTTTGAAAAATGTCCCGTACACTGTCGAAATATCGTAGACGCATGACCTGCGTCCCAATCGGCGCCTCGGACAACATCGAATAAGGAAGATGCAGGATGCGCTCAAAAGTCTTGTTTCCCACGATCGCGTCTATACGGCCACCAAGATAGGATTGGAGCCAAGTCTTTGTTTTTCTGAGCGCAACTTCACTCAGCAAAATGATTGCAATACCAACGGCCATGGTCAGAAGCACATTGACCGATTTGGCGCCCATAGCCTTGTCGTAAATGGCCATGATGAAAAGTGGCGGCCCCAGAGCCAGCAGGTTTAAAACGAAGCCGAGAGCCAAGATGGCAACAATGCTCGTACGGAATCGTTTTGAGACCCCTGAAAACCAGGTCCTGTTGCCAGGCGTCTGATCTGCTGTATCGTCTTCGCTGATCAGATAGATAGTGTCTTTCTGGATTGCATCCGGCGCGATTTCAACGGCTGAGGCATTTGTGCCGGAGTAAGCTCGAAAGGCACCTGTGTCTGCACAACCGACAATTACCAGAACATCGCCTGAAGTTACCAGCAAACAGGGAAACTGGGATTGGGACAGATCTTTGGCGCTGCCCTTGTAAAGGACGGTGTTGACGTTCAACCGGTTCAAAACCACCCGCAAATCCTGGATGGTTTCAATCTTGTCGAAATGCGGTAACGCCTCGAAGAGCAATCGATCATTGCCTTGCCAGCGCATCTCGCGAAGCAATGGAACCAGGCAGTTTTCAGCGGCTGGAGCACCTTTTCGCGTTGAACCGGATTGGTATTCCTGCTTCGTGGCTGAAGACAGTTCGGCGGAAAGGTCCTGCCATTGCCGGTGAACCGCGTTGTCCGTGAACTCAATGTCGTCAAGGTCAAATAGGTTTCTACTCATGCCGGGCGGCCCTCCGCCAGCTGACGATCAGCGTCAAACGAAGCTTCCAATGCATGGATCTGCCCGTCTCTCAACTCGAACTGATGATCAGCTACTGCAAGCATGGATGGCCGGTGACTGATAATGACAACCGTCAAATAACCTTTCAGACGCATCAGGGCCTTGATGAGACTTTTTTCAGCGAGTTGATCCAATTGGGCATTGGCCTCATCCAGGATCAGAATTTTGGGTTCACCCGCCAATGCACGTGCAATACAGATGCGCTGAAGTGTCGACGTTGGAACCTTCCCGCCAAGATCTGATCCCAACAGTGTTTCATAGCCCTTCGGCAGAAGGTGGATTTCCTTTTCCAGACCAATCAGCTTTGCCGCCATGCGAGCATGAGCGATGTCGGCAACAGCTCCGAACATGGTGATGTTTTCAAGTATTGTGCCGTTGAAGATCGCCGATTGATTGTCGACATATGCCACGGTCCGACGAAGCGCGTGCTCATAGGGACCGTCATAGTCAAGGCCACCAATCAGAACGTGACCTGAAGTGGGTTTCAGCTCGCCCGTCAGAATCTTCATCAGTGTAGATTTGCCGCTTCCGTCCGCACCGCGAAACCCGACGAACTGGCCCGTTTCGACCGTCAGGTTCAATTTGGAGAAGACCTGACGTCCGGTATCGCCCTTGTCGACGTCGACATTGACCAGATTGATCGATCCGTCGGTTTCACTGCTGATCGCTTCTTGTATCTTTACTTCGGACAACGAAAACAACTCATGCACCTGGGAATAGTCATGTTTCAGACGCTGCATGTCGGTGAGTTGATTAATCGCCCTCATAAACGGTTGTATGAACTGGCCAGACAGCAGAGTGCTGGCGGCAACACCACCGATGCTGAAAGTGCCATGGATGACCATCAAAGCTCCAAAGATCACGACCAAAACTGTGGTGAAGGTGCCGAAGAGAGCCGAGGCATCCCTCGCCTGTCCAGAAAGCCGCATATATTTGGCACTGAGATTGGCAGTTGTGCGCTGTAGCCGTTCAAACCGGCGCATGATCAGCGCTTCCATGGCTTGTGACTTCACGGTTTTAGCGCCGGAAAGTACTTCCAGGACAAAGTCTGACTTTCGATCGTCTTGTTCTGCCCTTTCGGCAACAACTTGTTGCAGATATTTGTTCCGCTTCAACGCAAAGAGCAAAAAAAGCCCGAGTAACGTGACAGGCACGAGCGCCAGCGGGCCACCGATAAACACGAGTACTGCAAGAAAAATTCCGCCAGCGGGCAAATCAATTGCAAGCAACCTTCCCTGATCACCGTAATGGTCCGCGATAGACTGGAGAGACCTAAGCTTATGAACTTGCACCGATACGGGCGTCTTTGAGAAATCGGCTGGGTCCGCATCGAGGACGCGGCGGAACAGTTCTGTGTGTGCCTGATGGTTGAAACCTGCTCCAAGACGGCCGACGACTGCTGCGCGTGCGATCTTGAAAAAGGCATCGACTATCAGGACGCCAGAAACGCCAAGCATAAGCACCAGCAGCGTATCGGTGGAAGCGTTTGGAAGTACCCGGTCATATACCTGCAGGATTGCCAGCGGCATCGCCAGCCCAAATATATTCGCAAAAATCGACGCAACGACGACTTCCCTCGGCAATCCGGGCGAGGAAATCCATTTGCCGGTTGGGGAATGTTTCACCCTTAGCCGGGGCAAAAAGAATGATGAGAACACAGATTTCAGCATTGGTTTGACGCGGGTCGAGTAGCTACACATTCAAACTGTGCTGATCAGGTTTAAAAAGCGTTTACCTTAAGGCGCTTTTTAACAAGCAAGATCGGCGCTAACTTGAAGATTTTAGGGCGATTTTTGCTGTTTTTTAAGACGCTTCAAGTTGATTGCCATAATCGGAAATTGTGCGGATGTGCGACCGTTATGGCAAGCGACACTGAAAACCGGGACCCGAAACACAGCGAGTCTTCAAATGCTGGGTCAGGTGAAAGCAGGACAACAGTAAATTCTGACAGCATGCTGCATTCGGGTATGCTCGATCCTCGCGACAAACATCTCGACAAAGCGCACGATTATCATCTCGACCAAGATATGGGCGACTCCATGGAGCAGGTAAACGCAAACCTGCATCTTGGAAGTCGGACACCGGAGCCCGTTTACAACGAGCAAAGCGAACATCAATCCATTGGTGAAGTAGCAGCAGATCCGACTGTCGAGCTTCTACAGTCT
Organism: uncultured Roseibium sp.; assembly: GCF_947499295.1. Lineage (GTDB taxonomy): Bacteria > Pseudomonadota > Alphaproteobacteria > Rhizobiales > Stappiaceae > Roseibium. The sequence goes on along the minus strand of NZ_CANMNP010000010.1, from coordinate 1,067 downwards.
AATTCCTTGGATCTCACTCCTGCTGAGAGTGACGCCTCAATTTCCGTTGCATTCCCTGCGGAGATCGCTGATGAAAAGTTCGGTCACGAGGCCGGCGCCAGCGGGTCCGCTACATCCGATCCGACGGCCATATTGACGCGTGAGCCGCTTCAATTCGATGTTCCTGAAACAGACCGCGCCGAGGGAGCAGACAAGCCTGACAATCGGACAATTTCGGATGGACGGTCTCGTGAGGAAAGAGCGGAAACACTTACACAGGATGAAACAACCCAAAACTCGTCCTTGTCTGAAGTCATTGATGTTGATGCGTCTGCCAATGCACTGGACGAAAACTCAGCGATTGGAACGTCAACAGGAATTCAGGCTTCGGCGACCGCTGGCCAGGATGCTGTTGTTGCCTACAGTTTGTTAGATGATGCAAATGGCCTGTTTTCTATAGACCCAGAAACAGGGATCGTTTCGGTTGCCGGTCAATTGGATGCTGAAACAGCAGCCAGTCATCAAATTACTGTGGTCGCCACTGCACCGGACGGTGCAACACGGTCTGAAGTGTTCACAATTTCTATTCGTGACGTGAACGAGAGCGACACTTCGTCAGTTTCCGACACGGACCTATCGGTCAATGCCCTCACAGAGGATGCCAGCGAAGGTTCCCACGTAGGTATCACCGCGTCAGCATCCGATCGCGATGCCACGGACAAGGTTTCCTATTCGGTCGACGATCATAGATTTGAAATCGATGAAAACGGAATTGTTACGATAGCTGAAGATGCCGTATTCGATGCGGAAAACGAAGGCAGTGTCTCAATAACAATCACAGCGACATCCACGGATGGTTCGTCATCTTCGGAAACCTTCAACTTGACGGTATCCGATGTTAACGAGTCAGACGTGTCTGCCGTTTCAGATGCAGATGCTTCTGCGAATTCGATTGCCGAGAACGCCGGTGAAGGTACGCAGGTTGGCATTACTGCTCTCGCCACAGATGCCGATGTGTCTGATTCCGTTTCCTATTCCGTTGACGACAGCCGGTTCACTGTGGATGGCAACGGTGTCGTGACTGTTGC
>NZ_CANMNP010000009.1 GCF_947499295.1 uncultured Roseibium sp. | reverse complement strand
TCACTGAAGATGTCGTACTTCAGTACCTTGAGAAGCACATCGATAATCCTACCGGCATCAGCCGGTAGTGGTTTAGTTAATTCAGTGTCCAAAAAAGTAAATTTTGCTCTCCAAATCAACGGCAAACTGGATCTCTAGGATGGAGACTTTTTGCCATGTCATCTGTGTCGCATGTTACCACCGGCTACGATGTAGATCCGGCGCGGTCAAACTCGCTTGTTGCTTCAGCTTATACGGAGGCTGAGTGGTTTCGAGCGGACATCAAGACGATCATCGGTCGCACTTGGCAGTGGGTATGTCATGTTGAGAAGACAAGAGAACCCGGTTCATATGTGACCGCGGAGATCGCAGGCCATCCCGTCGTGGTCGTTCGTGGACGCGATAGTATCCTTAGGGCGTTTTATAATGTCTGCAAGCATAGAGCACACGAGCTCTTGTCGGGAGAAGGCACGACAACTCGGATCATGTGCCCCTACCATGCCTGGGTATACAAACTGGACGGCCAGCTCGCCCGCGCACCGCATACTGAAAATCTTCATGAATTCCACGTTGACGAAGTTTGCCTGGATCAAGTCAAAGTCGAAGAATTCTGCGGCTTTGTGTTCGTCAACCTCGATCCCGCTGCCACCGCACTTTGCGAGCAGTCCCGAGACCTTGAATCCGAGATCCGCCATTGGGCGCCGGATGTCGACAAACTAACGCTGGGACACCGGCTGACATACGACATTAAATCCAACTGGAAGAATGTCGTCGACAATTTCCTGGAGTGTTACCACTGCCCGACAGCCCACAAGGACTTTTGCGACCTGGTGGATATGGATACCTACAAGGTGACCACGCATGGCATCTATTCGAGCCATATGGCCGATGCCGGACAGTCCGCCAACGCGGCATATGATGTGTCGAATGCAACCGTTCGAACACATGCGGTTTGGTGGTTATGGCCGACTACCTGTCTGATGCGCTATCCCGGTCGGTCCAGTATGATCGTGCTGAATATCATCCCGGTGGGGCCGGATCGCACTTTGGAGACCTACGACTTCTTTCTTGAGACTCCGGAACCGAATGAGATGGAACTGGATGCCATCCGCTATTTGGACGAAGTGCTGCAGGTTGAGGACATAGGTCTCGTTGAAAGCGTTCAAAGAGGCATGAACACACCGGCTTTCACGCAAGGGCGCATCGTGCACGATCCCCAAGGATCCGGGAAATCGGAGCATGCCGTTCATCATTTTCACGGTCTGGTTCTTGACGCCTACTCACGAGGTTTTGCGTGAAACGTCCCAACATAGTGGTGGTTATGGCGGACCAACTGGCGCCGCACTTCACTGGAGCGTACGGGCATCCCATCGCAAAGACCCCTCATCTGGACGCACTCGTTGAGCGGGGTGTGCGGTTTGACGCGGCGTATTGCAATTCCCCGCTTTGTGCACCGTCGCGTTTCGCGTTCATGTCGGGACAATTGATCAGCCGGATCGCCGCCTATGACAATGCTTCTGAATTCAATGCCTCGATCCCAACCTTTGCTCACTACCTGAAGGCTCTTGGATATCGAACTTGCCTGTCTGGGAAGATGCATTTCGTCGGTCCGGACCAGATGCACGGATTCGAAAACCGAGTGACGACGGATATCTATCCTGCCGACTTCGCCTGGACGCCGGATTGGGAAGCACCGGATGAGCGGATTGATAAGTGGTATCACAACATGCAGACCGTCAAGGAAAGCGGTGTTGCCCAAGCGACCTTTCAAATCGATTACGACGAGGAGGTTGGTTTTGCCGCTCGGCGCTGGCTGTTCGATGCTGCAAGAGACAAGGCCCAGGGCAATGATGCGCCATTTGCGCTTGTTGCCAGCTTCATCCATCCGCATGACCCCTACGTGGCACGACCGGAGTGGTGGAACCTTTATGACGATACAGACATTGCGCTTCCGCAATTCACGCCTGCCGTAAAAGACCAGGATCCGTTCTCACGTCGGCTGATGGACGGGATCGAGGCATCCTATTTCCCGTTGACGGAAGCGGAAGTTCGGAAAGCCCGTCGCGCCTATATGGCGAATGTCAGTTATTTCGACAGCAAAGTGGGGTTGCTGGTTCAAACACTTGAAGAAACCGGGGAACTCGACAACACCATTGTCGTCGTGACAGCAGACCATGGCGATATGCTCGGCGAGCGCGGTCTTTGGTACAAGATGAATTTTTTCGAGCATTCCGCGCGCGTACCCCTCGTCATGGCCGGACCCGGCATTGTTCACGGACGTGTGGCAAATGCCTGTTCCCTGGTTGATCTGCTGCCGACTTTTCTCGAAATAGGCGGCGGCGGAAAAGACATGCTTGGAATGCCCATCGACGGCCGCAGTTTGTTGCCACTTGCACGCGGCGAGCCGGATCCAGTCGACGAGGCGATTGGGGAATATTGCGCAGAAATGACGCCCTATCCCGTCGTAATGATCCGGCGGGGCTCACTCAAATACATCCATTGCGACGCCGACCCGCCCCAGCTTTACGATCTGAATAAAGATCCTTTTGAGACGAAGAACCTAGCGAACGAACCCGGCTATGCCGAGGCAGCGGCAAGCTTTGCCGTTGAAGTCGAAAGAAGGTGGGACAGCACCGATCTCAGGGCAAAGGTGATTGCGACACAAAAAGCGCGGCGTGCGCTACATGCGGCGATGGAAGCGGGTGCCGGTGAAGCCTGGGATTTCGACCCACCTACAGATGCCAGTCAGCAGTATGTGCGTAATCACATGGACTGGACCGCTGCTGCCGGCCGATATCGCTTTCCTCCAAACAAGGACACAATCTCATGATGCTGACCGGCAAGACGGCCCTTGTTACCGGAGGGCGCGGGGGTATTGGACGCGCGATTGTGGCACGCTTCATCAAAGAAGGCGCAAGTGTCTTTGCAGCTGATCTGACCCCTGGCGGGTCGCTGTCAGGCGATGCCGACGACGGCAGCACCTTTTTGAAGCTTGATGTTACGCTGGAACAGGATGCCAGAGATGCGATGAAGACTGTTCGAGCGGCGGCAGGTAAGCTCGATGTTCTGGTGAACGCCGCAGGCATCGAAATTGAAAAGACGATCGAAGAAACCACGTTGGAGGAATGGAACCGTAGTTTTGCCGTTAACGCGACAGGGACGTTCCTGACTTCTAAATATGCGTTGCCGCTCATGCGCGAGGCCGCCAGTAGAGGATCGAGTGCAAGCCTGATCAATTTCGGATCGTATGATGGTTTCATCGCCGATCCCGGACTTGCAGCCTATTGCGCTACCAAGGGAGCAGTCCATGCCCTGACCCGCGCTATGGCCTGCGATCACGGACCTGAAGGAATTCGCGTTAATGCGATTTGTCCAGGTTACATCGACACGCCGATGTTGCAGAGTTTCTTCAACGGTGAAGGATCCGGTGGCGCTGGTGGAAACCTTGAAACGCTGCAGCAGGCTGTCCGGGATGTGCATCCGCTACGCACATACGGCACACCAACCGATATCGCCAATCTTGTGACCTGGCTTGCGTCCGACGAGGCGCGCTATGCTTCGGGTCAGCTTTGGGTGCTCGACGGAGGTCTGTCTGCACAAGTGCAGCAGATGAAGCTGTAGTGTCGCGCTCTGTCATCATAACCTGCGCTCCAACAGGCGGTATCCATACGCCGTCGATGTCGCCGTATTTGCCGATCACACCTGCAGAAATAGCCACCGCGAGTATTGAGGCCGCGGAGGCTGGAGCATCGATCATCCATCTTCATGCACGCGACCCGGACACCGGTAAGCCGGATCCGAGACCTGAAACCTTCAGACAATTTCTGCCCGTCATCAAGCAGGCCACCGACGCAGTTGTGAACGTTTCAACCGGCGGTGGTTTGGGAATGAGCATTGATGAACGGCTCCATGCAGCGACGAATGCCAGTCCTGAGATGGCATCACTCAACATGGGGTCAATAAATTTCGGTATCTTCCCGATGCTCCAGAAATACCGCGAGTTCCAGTTCGACTGGGAGCGCCCCTTCCTGGAAATGACGGAGGATTTCATCTTTCCGAACACCTTCCGGACAATCCGCTACGCGATCGAAACGCTCGGAGGTGATCATGGCACCAAATTTGAATTCGAGTGCTATGACCTCGGCCATCTCTACACCGTAAAATGGTTCGTTGATCAGGGGCTGATCAAACCGCCTTTCTTTATCCAGATGGTTTTCGGAATCTTGGGTGGAATGGGTGCAGACGTCGACAATCTCGTTCATCTTCATAAGAAGGCAAACGAACTGTTCGGTGCCGATGCGTATGAGTGGTCCGTTTTGGCGGCGGGCCGTCATCAAATGCCGTTCGCAACCCAAAGTGCGATTCTCGGCGGCAATCTCCGCGTTGGTCTGGAAGACAGCCTTTTCATAGGCAAAGGTGAGTTGGCGACGTCCAATGCACAGCAGGTACAGCGCATTCGCACCATCATTGAAAAGTTGGGCCTGACGGTGGCCACTCCGGCCGAGGCGCGTGCGCGCCTGGGATTGAAGGGGGCCGACCGGGTCGGATTTTGAAGAGGACAAACCATGCAGACGAAACTGCTGATAAACGGCGAACTGGTGGATGGCGACGGTGAGGCGCGGAGTGTTCTTGATCCTGCAACAGGCAAAGAGGTCGCCCAGGTAAGAGATGCCAGTCCCGAACAGGTCGATGCGGCGGCCAGAGGGGCAGCAGAAGCTTTTGAGACTTTCTCGTCGTCCTCGCCTGCAGAACGTTCCGCCCTCCTTCTGCAAATTGCGGATGCTGTTGAAGCCAAAAGCCAGGAACTTGCAGAGCTGGAAAGCCTCGACGTCGGCAAGCCCTGGCCATCGGCACTTGACGACGAAATGCCTTTGACAATCGATGTTTTCCGTTTCTTTGCGGGCGCAGCAAGAACGATGACGGGGTCCGCGGCAGGTGAATATGTTGCTGGCCACACTTCCATGATCCGCCGAGATCCGGTGGGTCCAGTCGCGGCGATCGCGCCCTGGAACTACCCTTTGATGATGGCGGCCTGGAAACTGGCTGCTCCTATCGCGGCCGGATGCTCGATCGTCCTGAAACCGTCAGAGCTGACACCGCTATCGACTTTAAAACTGGCTGAGCTTCTGAAGGATATCTTGCCGGCCGGGCAGTTGAATATCGTGCATGGATCAGGCCCCACGGTCGGTGATCAACTCATCAACAGCCCTCAGATGGAAGCGATCAGCGTCACGGGGTCTCCAGCGACAGGAATGGCGGCCATGCGTGCCGCTTCCAATCAGATCCGTCATGTCCATCTGGAATTGGGCGGCAAGGCTCCAGTGATCGTTTTTGACGATGCCGATCTGGATGCAGTTGCCGAGACCATTCGCTATGGCAGCTTTTTCAACGCAGGCCAGGACTGTGCTCAGCCATGCCGGGTTCTCGTCTCCGAAGCGTCTTACGAGAAACTATTGACCGCGATTGTCGACCAGGTAGGCCGCATACAAATCGGCACTCCCAAGGCGGAGGGGACAGAGATGGGTCCCCTTGTGTCTTCAGGTCACAGGAACCGTGTAGCCGCCTTTGTAGACCGTGCGCGGTCTTCTTGCGAAGTGGTCACCGGTGGAGAGAGCGGTGAGGGGGACGGCTTCTTTTACAGGCCGACAATCGTCGCAAATGTAGACAATGATGCTGAGATTTCGCGAAATGAAGTTTTTGGTCCCGTTGTCTCGGTGTCTCGATTTGCAGATGCTGACGAAGCGCTGAAAACTGCAAATTCGGGATCTTACGGTTTGGCATCCTCCGTCTGGACAAAAGATGTCGGACTTGCAATGCGTATGGCGTCGAAGCTGCGCTACGGTTTCACCTGGGTGAACACGCACGGTGTAGCGACACCGGAGATGCCTTGGGCTGCCATGAAAGGGTCGGGCACCGGCTGCGACATGTCGGTCTATTCACTGGATGCCTACACGTCGATCCGTCACGTCATGGTGGCGCACTCATGAGGCTTTCAGGAAAGACGGCTTTCGTTACCGGAGGACGGTCCGGCATTGGTCGCGCTATCGTCGACGCCTTTCACGCCGAAGGAGCGGACGTAGTTGCCTGCGGTCGCGGGGAGCAGCCTGACGGATTTGACGCGCGCTGGATCAGCCTTGATGTTTCTGACCCGAACGCCGTTTGTGATGCGGCAAGAATTCTCGGTGAACTCGATGTTGTCGTGAACAATGCAGGCGTCCAGTTGGAAAAAACGGTTGTAGACAGTTCTGATGAAGACTGGGACTGGGTTGTTGGAACCAATGCACGGGGCGTCTTCAATGTTTGCCGGGCGCTCATACCGCAAATGTCTTTGGGCGGTGCAATCATCAACATCGGATCAATTTCCGGCACTGTCGCCGATCCATCCATGGCTCTTTACAACGCTTCCAAGGCGTTTGTGCACGGACTGACGCGTTCGGTTGCCGTGGAACATGGTCCAGCTGTTCGGTGCAATGCAATTTGTCCGGGTTGGATCGAAACAGGCATGCTGAAAGCCGGTTTCGACCTCGCGACGGATCCGAAGAAGGCTGAGACCGATGCGATCGCACGTCATCCGATCCGGCGTTTTGGCAAACCGTCAGACATTGCCGCTATGGCAGTTTGGCTTGCTTCTGACGATGCGAGCTTTGCCACCGGGCAAATGTTCACACTCGATGGCGGTATGACTGCTGCCTCCCCCCTTAATCCGGGATTATTCTAATGAAACAGATGTCCCATGTTGCGATATTGGGAGCAGGTGTAATCGGCGCCAGCTGGGCGGCGTTGTTTCTGGCTTCCGGACGTAGTGTTTCAGTGTTCGATCCAGACACAGCTTCTGAAAGAATCGTTCGGGCGTATATCGAAAAAGCCTGGCCTGCGCTTGAGCAACTCGGGCTCGCAGATCGGGCTCAACCTGGCGGGTTGTCATTTGCAAATTCTGCCGCAGAAGCTGTTGAGGGAGCCGACTTCGTCCAGGAAAATGTCCCTGAAAGGCTTCCTGTCAAACATGCTACCTATCGCGAAATCGAAGCGGTTTTGAAAAAGGGTACGATCGTTTCGAGTTCTACGTCTGGTCTAACGCTGGAAGCTTTGCAGGATGGTTGGAAGGATCCGGCTTGTTTTTTACTCGGGCATCCGTTCAATCCTCCACACTTGATCCCGCTTGTGGAACTTACCGAGAATTCAAGAACCGGTGCGAACGTTCTGGAGGTAGCTGAAGCTTTTTATCAGGACATTGGGAAGGTTACGATACGTATTAAAAAAGGCATGCCCGGTCACGTCGCCAATCGCCTGCAGGCCGCTGTTTGGCGGGAAGCAATTTATATGGCTGTCGAAGGTGTTGCGAGTGTCGAAGATATCGATAAGGCAATGTGGGCTGGTCCTGGTTTGAGGTGGGCCTCAATGGGGCCGACTATGCTGTTCCACCTTGGGGCGGGAGAGGGGGGACTCCGGTCGTTCTGCGAGCACTTCAAGGATACGTTCAATGGTTGGTGGGATGACCTCGGCGATCCACGCCTAGACGATCAGATTATTGAACAACTCGTGGCCGGTCTAGAGGAGCAGGCATGCGGACAAACTCCAGAAGACCTATCGCGTGTTCGAGATAGAATGCTGGTGGCAATTCAGGCCGCTACACGCGATTTACGTTAGTCGCCCAAATCTGAATTCGTTTCCGTTTCATAACGTTGGCGCGCTGTTGGACTGTGCATTGGCCAGGCCCGAAACTCAAAGGGCACCCGGCCCTCTATTCGGTCCTTGTTTGGCGGCAAACCAAATTTTTGCTGATAACAGCGACTGAAATGAACCTGGCTGTTAAATCCTGAGGCCGCTGCCACCTCACTGAGTTTCATCTCCGTTTGCGTAACCAGTCCGCGTGCGCGGTCCAATCTGATATCGCGGTAATACTCTACGGGCGTTTTGTGGACAAATTGAGTGAACAGGCGACCCAGCTGCCGCTGAGAAATAGCTATTCGACTACAGATTTCAGGGATGGAAATCGGATCTTCGAGATTTGCTTCCATCAAATCGATTGCTCTTCTGACGGTATTCGGTGTCACTTGTCCTGTAGGTTCAATCAACTTGGGATTTTGCGATCTGCCGGGCCCGCGAACGTCGTGATGAAACAGATATCGTGCGGCTGCGTTTGCAATGCCCAATCCGCAATACCGGTTCAGAAAGTAGAGAGCAGCATCAGAAGTCGCGGTCCCTCCGCAACACGTAAAAACTCTGCCATCTACAACAAAGAGGTCTTCTAAAACCGATGTGTTGGTCGCTGTTTCTGCAAGTGCATCAATATGCTCGTAGTGGACCGTCGCCTTCTTGTTGTTCAAAAGACCTGCATTCGCCAAAACGAAAGCACCAGTGTCAATTCCGCCGATCGTCCTCCCTTCGCGCGCCCACCTTTTCAGTGCCGAAGTTATGACATCTGAATAGCTGTGTTCGGGCGTCCAGCTCGAACTGACCACGACAAGGTCGGCTTTCAAGGAGGCGGAATTTGTCAATGCCTTTGTCTGAATCTCGAGACCGCTGCTGGACGGTAGAAGTCCGCCTTGCGCCGAATACACATTCCATTGGAATTTTGTAGACCCAATCAGGTAGTTCGCAGCTCGAAACGGATCGATAAACGACATCGTCGCAGCGAGGTTGAAGTAGGGTGTTGCGAGGATGGCCAATTCCAAAATAAAGATCCAATCAGGAGACTACGCCGTGTTCCTTGAGCTGCGAAAATACCAAAAAGTGAGTCTGCGGTGAAGCTCAGCTGGCTGACCTGTCTCGCCTTTGCGCAGACTGAGACCAATCCCGGCCGTTTTGTATTCCGCCAAATACGCCCTTTGAGTGTACCGTGCCGCAGAATACCAGGGTCGCTACTAGGCAATGTTACCTCCGACCGGCGAGCCCAGCTGCGCTAGTGGGGGCATCAACTGTGATCAGCTCCAGAAACTGCTGCAAAACAGGCGATTGGTTCCTGTCGCCGCGCCACACAGCGCAAATTGGCGAAGAATACCGGAAAATATCTGGCCGTAATTCCTTGAATTCATAGAGTGCCTGGCTGGTACAATGAGTTGGAAAGAACCCGAGATAAACTCCGGCTCCGACCAAAGCCAGAACGGCTTCGGTTTGGAAAACGATGGTGCCCACCGGGAACTTCTGTTTGAGGGTTCGGATCGTATTGCTTTCAAAATAGCCGCGGTAGACCAGAGCGTGCTCCAAAATTTCTTCTTGGCTCAAGATTTTCCCGGCATCAAGTGCGACCGACATTGGGTGTTCACCGGCGCAAAATAGGCCCACCTCTTCATCATAAAGATGACGATACTTCAAACTGGGGTGACGCTGGTAATCCGGGACAATCCCGAAATGCAGTATTCCGTCGATGACTGCCCGTTCCACCTCAGCAGGTGTTCCAGTCATCAGGCTCACGTCGACATCCGGAGCGTCGTCTTTAAACCGACGAATGGCTGAAACCAGGGGATTTCGCTCATCGGACAGGGTGTAGTCGATCATACCGATATCAATTTTGCCAACCAGCTGCCGGTTGATGGAAGCGACGCTTGTGGCAAACTCATCGGCTGCTGCAAGCAGTCGATCAATGTGCTCCAACGCAATTTCACCTTGCTGCGTTAGAGAAAATCCGCTTCGACCGCGGTGGCAGAGCCTTATTCCCAGGCGTGTTTCCAGGTCTGATATTTGCCTGGATATCGTTGAGGCCCCGACGCCTAGTTCTGTTTGGGCGGAGGACAGGCCGGAACACTCAATTACAGTTTTGAAAACCCGCATCAGTCGGATATCCGCCCCGCTTACGCTTCCTGAAAATGCATTTTTCCGCCGGGCCATCGCTTTTTCGTACCTCATGTTTACTCATGCATATTTATGCAAATGTTCTTTGGATAGTTCAACTTTATGAGGCTTAAAATCCATCTTATTCAACTCCTTACTTGTTTTTCAGGAGCTATAGATGGCGAACGCAAAACTTGAGGCCCTTAGGGAAAAGTTCGGCAATGCGGATGGCGGAACGCTATTCACGCCGAAGTATCAGAAGATCGCCTCGAAAATATTCTCCGAAGGTGGGAAGCGACCGGCGCCTTACTCCGGTATCCCAACACTTCTCGACGCTCAGCAAGCAACTTTGGAACAGGCGAGCGAGCTTCAGGTTGCCCTATATGGCGCGCCCATGGATTTGGGTGTTACAAACCGAAACGGTGCCCGTTTCGGACCACGAGCTCTTCGCTCCATCGAGCGCGTAGGTCCTTACAATGATGCTCTGGAAACGGCGCCACTGCACGAGATGGCAGTTGCGGATCTCGGCGATGTGCCCTTCAGCAGCCGATTTGACCTTGGTCTGAGCCATAAGGAAATCGAAGACTATGTGACGCAGATTGTTCAAGCGGGCGCGATCCCAATCGGTGTCGGAGGCGATCATTCCATCACACATCCCATCTTGCGTGCGGTCGGCCGGAACGAACCAGTGGGCATGGTGCATATCGATGCACATTGCGACACAGGCGGCGCTTATGAAAACGAGAAATTTCACCACGGAGGACCTTTCCGCAACGCTGTGCTCGATGGCGTTCTAGCGCCCGAGCGAACGATCCAGATCGGAATTCGCGGTGCCGCAGGGTATATCTGGGAATTCTCCGAGATGTCGGGCATGACGGTTGTCGAGGCAAAAGACATTACCGATACAAGCTTTCCGGACATAATCGAAAAAGCGCGTCAGGTCGTCGGAAGCGGTCCGACATATCTTTCCTTTGACATCGACAGTCTGGATCCGGCTTTTGCTCCCGGCACCGGTACACCGGAAATAGGCGGTTTGACCACTCGGGAAGCACTACGTCTGATCCGCGGTCTCAAGGGGCTCAATTTCGTTGGCGGCGATGTTGTTGAAGTCGCTCCCGCCTATGATCAAAGTACCAATACTGCCCACGCAGGAGCTCAGATGCTCTTTGAAATTCTGAGCCTAATGCAATTTTCTCCCTCTCTTCCCAGAACACAAGGAAAAGGCAAATGACCATCGAACGCTTGGAGAAAGGCAGCCGTATGAGTCAGGCTGTGGTTCACGGCAACACCGTCTATCTGGCAGGTCAAATCGGCGAGGGTCCGGATATGACGAGGCAGACACAGTCCATGCTGGCCGAGGTGGACCGTCTCCTGGCATCTGTGGGAAGCAGCAAGTCCAGCATCTTGTCCGCTCAGATCTGGGTTGCGGACATGGGGGATGTCGACGCCATGAACAAAGTCTGGGATGCATGGATCGACCCGCAAAATCCGCCTGCGCGGGCTTGCGTTGAAAGCAAGCTTGTTTTGCCCGATTTCCTGGTCGAAGTCATGATTATTGCCGCCAAGGAATAACATTCCAAGAGGACGTAGGAGGCAGGGGGGTGTTGACACGCGCCCCTTGCCTGCTGCGCTCGATGAATTCTATCTGCTACGCCTGCAGGATAACCGTGGCACCACTTCGCTGGCTTCCGCTTTCATACGACAGAAAGTGCCCTAATTTTCGTTGACCAGTCAGGGCAGCACCGTTCGGGCAGCATCGCCAAGGCTGCATTTGAAAAGCGCAACAGGCCTTCAGTTTGCCGCATCTTCAGACCCCGTAAATGGAAAGATTGATAGGCGGGCCGGATCAGCGCTCAGGTGTACGAGATCACCTACCTGGTATTCGCTTGCATCGGAGGCGGAACTGCGCACCCGGATTTCCTGATCCTTTACGCTGACAAGCCATTCTTTGAAAGCACCGAGATCTCGGGCAAAGACAACACGCCCTGCTGATCCTCCATTTGCCTGCGCTGGGCGCAAGGAAATGTTTTCTGCTCGCACAGCAACGCTGACAGCCGTACCGGGTTCGTGATCAGCAGCCACTTTGAAGGTATTTCCAAAGAGTGCCAGTTGTCCGTTCTGATCAACCTCGGCTTTCACAAGGTTGGCGGCACCAATGAAGTCGGCCACCAGGCTGTTGGCTGGTTGGCGGTAAACCTGAGTTGGTGTGGCTGCTTGTTGAACCTTGCCGTGGTCCAGAACCACAAGTTCATCAGCCAGCATCATTGCCTCGGTTTGGTCGTGTGTGACCAAAACAGTCGTAACGCCGAATTTCTGCTGAAGCCTACGAAGTTCGATCTGCATGTTGTCGCGAAGTTTCGCATCCAGCGCAGATAGCGGTTCGTCCAGAAGAAAAAGCTTTGGTTTGATTGCGAGCGCTCTGGCAATTGCCACCCTCTGTCGTTGTCCGCCGGACAGCGCTGAAACAGTGCGATCTGCAATATGTGGAAGCTCAACAACGTTGAGTAGTTCTTCAACACGTTCACGCTGTTCCTTCGCCGTCGTCTTGCGCAGCTTCAGACCGTACGCGATGTTTTCGGCAACACTCATGTGCGGAAACAAAGCTAGCGATTGGAAAACCATTCCGAACCCGCGCTTGTGCGGCGGCACTTCTGAGATATCGGTGCCATCCAGCAACAAACGCCCTGCCGTTGGTTTTTCAAAACCGGCAATAATGCGCAGCAATGTTGTTTTGCCGCAGCCGGATGGTCCCAGCAGACAGACAAACGAGCCCCGTTCAATCTTCAGGTCAATTTGATTTAGCGCAGTTACCGGTCCAAATGACTTTGAAACAGCTTCAATGTTCAAATGCGTGTTGGTCACGTTGTGCCTTTGTCAGAACAGGTTGCCACGTCCGGCGATCAGCTTGTCGACAAGCACCACCAGGAAAACATCAACCACGATAATGAAGACGGAAAGTGCGAGGGTCGCCGGGTCCAGCGAGGACACCGTTCGGCTGTACATCCAGATGGGCAGCGTGCTGACATCGATCGTATACATGAAGAAGGTGACGGTGAATTCGTTGAAACTAATGATCAGCGCAAAGATCAAACCGGCGAGAATGCCGGCTTTCATCAACGGAACGACGACATCCCAGATCGCCCTTGGCGGTGACGCGCCGAGTGAAATTGCGGCTTCTTCGATTTCAACGCTGATGCCATTCATGGCGCTCAGGCAATTGCGCAACACAAACGGCAGAACAAGTGCTATATGCGGTATTGCTATTCGCCAGATGCCGAGTTCCAGCTGGAGACTCTCGGCAATAAGGAGAAAAGCAATGCCCAGCATCACCAATGGAAACACCAAAGGCAAGGTGAACAGAAGTTCCATACCCTCACGCAAGTTTCGGTTGCTGCGAGCCAGCGCATAGGCAAGCGGAATGCAAACCAGTGTCGAAATGACCATCACCAAAAACGCGACCAGCAGGCTCGTTAAGGTGGAATCGACAACCGATTGTGCACTGGACGGATCTTCGTTTGTGAACAGCTGCACAACTTCGAGATACCAGCGGAACGAAAACTCCGTGGGCGGAAAACTCGAATACTCGGATGCGGAAAACGACATGATCGTCACAACGATCACCGGCAGCGAGGAAATCAGAATTCCAATTGTTGCGAGAAAAAGGATCGCGAACCGGTAGGTCCCACCACCCTCAGTTGGGAGAAGTCCGACCCGCATCAATGAGTTTCCTTTGCGGTTGTTGTAAGTCGGACAAGCCAGGAAGAGGCGACAAGAACGAAAAGTGTTAAAACAATCAGGATCATTCCGGCTGCGGCGGCACCAGACCAGTTGAACAGCGGAGAGATCATGTCGCGGATCACAAGACCCATCATCTGTACGCGGCGTCCGCCAAGAAGCAGAGGAATGGCAAAAGCGCTGGCGTTGAATGCAAAGACAATGGAGGCTGCCCCGACAAGTCCAGGTCGCAAGAGTGGCACGGTGACGTCCTTGAAGGTGCGCCAGTGTCCTGCACCCAAGGAACTCGCCGCTTCCAGGTACTCCGGCGAAATTGCTCTCACGGCACCGACGATCGGAAAGACTGCAAGCGGCAGAGACGTCTGGACCAGACCCAGCAAAACACCTGTTTCATTGAAGAGCAGAAACAGGGGGCGTTCGATAATGCCCAACGCCTTCAGGCTTGAATTCAAAACTCCGGACGGGCCAAGCAGCAGGATCCAGCCATAGGCCTGGACCAGAAGGTTCAGGATAAGCGGCAGTAGGATGGAAATCGTGAGCAAGCGCCTGAAAAACGAGCTGCGTAGCGACGTTAGGACAAATGCCAGCGGCACCGCCAGCACCATCACAATCACCGTCGCGACAAATGCCAGTTTCAAAGTGAGCCAGACGGACCTGCCGAAAAACGGGGTCATCAAGTCCCGATAAGCTTGGAAGGACAGGCCTTCAATTGTTCCCTGTTCACCCGACAGGGAAAACCGCAAGATATAGAAACACGCTCCCAGAAACGGAAGAATGGCAATAAATGCAGGCGCTGCGAATAGCAGCGCCTGTTTCCTTGGAAGAAATTCAGTCGACACGATTGATTGTCACTTAGTCCTCGCCTCTTAAGACAGGGTTTGTTGATAGGTCGCGATCCACTTTTCCCGAACGTCGGCTATGAAGGCTTTGTCATGGACGACGGCCTTTTCGCTTAACTGTTCAGGCTTGATGATAAACGGACTTGCCTTCGCAGCTTCGCTCATAACAGCTTGCTGGTTGATCGGCCCGTTTAGGACGGCCTCAGCCATGACGCCTTGAACCTTGTCGTCAAGGGTGTAGTTGATGAACGCGTGCACGACGTCGTCATCGCCTGGCTTGGATTTCGGCACGATCGTGTACATCAGATCCGCGAAAAAGCCTTCGTCTAGGTCGTAGGTTGCCCCCATGTTGGACTCTGCCGGATTGGCAAGTTCTTTCGCAAAAAACGCTGGTGCATATACGCCGCCGATATCGAGGGCGTCGGATCGGAACAGTTCGGAAATCTGGCCCGGATTTTCCCCAAAGGTCAATATGCTGCTTCTCAATTCCGCAAGCTTCGCGAAGGCTGCTTCGGAGTTGGTTCCATCTCCGCCGATCATCTTGCCTGTTGCGAAAATCGTGTCCAACGCATCCGTCCATGTGGCCGGCGGCAGGAACAGGCGACCCGCATGGGCCGCGTCCCACATTTCTGCATAAGACTTCGGCGGCTCTTTGAAGGTCTTGGTATTGTAGACCATGCCGCCGGTCCAAAGCAGGTAACCGATACCGTGACCTTCCGCACCAGAGCGGAAGCGGGGATCCACTTTTTCAAGATTTGGCAGCATGTTGAGATCGGGTTTGGCCAGCAGACCGTCACCAGCAAGTTCAACGGCACCGACACCGGCAAGGGTAATCACGTCATATTGGGCCTTGCCACCAGAGGCTCTGAGCTTGGCAACCATTTCCGAAGTTGAACCGGTACGGTCGGCAATGACTTTGGCGCCGGTCATTTCCTCAAAGGGTTTTGCTATGTTCTCAAGTATTGCTAGACCGGTATTGTCAGACCAGGTCAAGAGCCGGATTTCCTTGCCGCTGAAGTCGTTTTTACCGGCGGCCGTTACAATTGAAGGCATCGCGAGCGTCGCTGCAGTTGCAGCGCTTGCCTTCAAGATGCCTCTTCGGGTTAGTTTGAAAGTCACCGTTCCACCTCTGATTTTCGGCCTGTTGCGACCGTTTCGAATTAGCAGAAGTAAGCTCCGGTCTTGTTGTTTGCATTAACACTCCATTGAATCGAATTATTCTTGCTAAAAAATACAAGTTTCTCGATTTGGATGAAAAACTATGCACGACTGATCTGTATTTCATCAGTCTGGTTCAGAAGTGATCAATTTCACTGGTCGCAAACGGCTTGCCTCACGATGCAACCAATGCCGAATTCGCGCGGAAATCTAAGCAAATAGCCGGGAAACTAAAGGGAAAAGCGGTCCGCCAGGACTTTTTCGCAAGCCGGTTCGCTTTTCTGCTGAAATCATTACGTTCATATTAATCAATGTTTTGATTGATAAGTTTCGATTTTAAGGAGGCTAGCGAAAACTAAGGTCTGTTTTCGCGCGCATTCGGCAAGTGTGCGGGCACAGAGTTTTCAACGCTAGCGTGGCAACTTCGAACTTGAACCTGAATCTAATCGACACAGCCACGCCTCCGATTCCGGAGGCGACAGATTGGTTGTCGGCATATGACGGACGGGTGGGGCCCGTGCTCAACTTGAGCCAGGCAGTCCCCGGTGATCCGCCGCCGTCGGCGTTTTTGGAACAGCTCGCATTGGCGGCAGGGACTTCTGAGGCAACGCAATACGGTGAAATCTTCGGCGACGACCGACTCCGAACTGCTTACGCAACGGATTGCTCGAGACTGTTTCAGGCTCCGGTTGATTTTGCAGAAGTCGCGATTACCGCAGGCTGCAATCAGGCGTTTTTCGTCTCAATCATGGCGCTTGCCGCTGCCGGCGATGCGATCATTTTGCCGGCGCCCTGGTATTTCAATCACAAGATGACCCTCGACATGTTGGGCATTGAGGCGAGACCACTGCCGCTGCAGGCTGAAAAAAGTTTTCTTCCAGATGCGGCAGAGGCCGCCAAGTTGATTGATAACACTGTCAAAGCGATTGTTCTCGTGACGCCGAACAACCCTACAGGAGCCATTTATCCACCTGACTTGATTGAATCTTTCTTCAATCTTGCGCGTGATAGAGGCATCAAACTGATCCTGGACGAAACCTATCGCGATTTCCTGTTTGAGGATGCTGTCCCTCACAGTCTGTTCAAGGATCCTCGCTGGAAGGACACGCTAATAAGCCTTTACAGTTTTTCCAAAAGTTACGCCATTCCCGGACATCGCCTCGGAGCTGTGACGGCTTCCCGGCAAGTTCTAAGTGAAATTGGCAAGATCCTGGACTGTATCCAGATTTGCCCGGCACGCGCGGCGCAGATATCGCTGCCTTGGGCAATGGTGAACTTGGGTGAATGGCGCGCTGATATCAATGCTCAGATCGCAGACAGGGGAGAGGCCTTCCGTGAAGCCTTAGCTCCTCATTCCACTTGGCAAATCGAGCAAATCGGCGCCTACTTCGCCTATGTACGTCACCCGTTTCCTGATATTTCGGGGGTCAGGGTCGCCGAGCGGTTGGCCGGTAGTTGCGGGGTTCTGGCGCTGCCAGGCAGTTATTTTGGTCCTGGTCAGGACCAGTATTTGAGGTTTGCATTCGCCAACGTCGGTCGTCGAACCATTGAGCAATTGCCATGCCGGTTTGCGGCCTTTGCAGACGCAGCACTCGATGCTTTCGCCGAGTAGGCAGATAAGCTCAGTCATCGAGAACCACTTCGCCGCAATCGATGTGTTTTCGCCCAGATTTTGATGGTGCTTTGTATTCCACTGAATGGAGGGAAGCGCTATAGGACACTTTCTTCACGGTAGCGCCTTCGACCGGGCAGAAACCCGCTCATCGGGCCCTTCCTTGCAATCTTGTACCATCTCAACGCCAAATGAATTTTGCTTATGGGCGTGAAGTCCAGGTCGTGTGTGCGGACTTGATCAAGATGAATGCAGCGTTAGGCGCTTTCATTCAGGAGTATTCTGTCATCGGGCTTAAACACTTTTATCGCGTTTGCATCGGCGACCAAGGATACCGTTTCTCCAGCCCGCAGGTTCAGGCGTTCGGACGATGTTATTGTAAAATCACGCTCGCCTTTTCTAAGGACGATTTCCGTAATACTTCCTGTTGGTTCAACAACGACAACCTCTGCAGTGATCGTGTTGGGATCTGGCTGCGCAACGAGCTTCAGATTTTCAGGGCGTATGCCCACTTGCACCTGTCCGCGATGTTCTGAACGTTGTGACAGTGTGAAGTGTTGGCCATCGGGTAAATAAACCGCGTCTGGTTCACCTTGACGGATCTCTCCGTCAAACAAGTTCATCGACGGGGATCCCAAAAACGTACCTACAAAGGCATTTGCAGGAGCGTCATAGAGGTCGAGCGGTGCGCCCATTTGCTCGATTACTCCGTCGCGCAGCACCACGATCCTGTCAGCAAGTGTCATTGCCTCGACTTGGTCGTGCGTCACATAGATTGTCGTCGTCTTCAATTTCTGGTGCAGTTCCTTCAACTCAGCTCGCATCTTTACGCGCAGTTTGGCGTCGAGATTGGATAGCGGTTCGTCAAACAGAAACACGGAGGGTTCGCGGACGATGGCACGACCCATGGCGACACGTTGCCTCTGTCCTCCGGACAATTGTCGAGGCAGGCGCTCAAGGTAGGAAGACAGTCCCAGTATATCTGCGGCGTGTTGCACCTTCTGCGTTCGTTCTTTCTCAGAGACGCCTGCGATCCTCAGCGAAAACGACATGTTCTTCTCGCTCGTCATATGCGGGTAGAGCGCATAAGACTGAAACACCATGGAAATGCCACGTTCACGCGGAGGAACGTCGTTCATGCGCTTGCCGTCGATCAGCAATTCGCCGGTCGTAATGGTTTCCAGACCGGCGATCATTCTCAAAAGAGTGGATTTGCCACAGCCGGACGGGCCGATCAGCACGACAAATTCGCCTTCTTCGACATCGAGGCTGATGTCCTTAATAACCTTGTGTCTGCCGAATGACTTGTTGACGCCTCGCAGCGATACTGTTGCCATGGCTGTTTCCTTTGTCGGCTGTCCGTTAAGGTCCGGAAAATTCGATTTGAAGGGTGGAGGTCCACACTTCACCGGAAGCGAGCGTCGTCCCAGGTCCGCTGGTGCCATCTGAGTTGCGGTCGCAGTTGGCCGGCTCGATGGCCAGGACATTTCGTCTTGGACGGGGATCCCGCCAGAACTGCATATACGGCAACGCAGTGGCCTCTCCTGAAAGTCTCGCGTGAATTCCCGGCCAAGGTCCGGACGCGCCCCGATGAAGATCCACCTGGAAACGACCGTTGGTTCCAGCCGAGGATCGGCAATCTGCTTCAAGGTCGGTTTGCGCACAGTCGGCCGTTACCGGATCCTTGAAGGGGACCGGTGAATGGTTCAACGACACAGTCGTCCCGGGGGCCACAACCGGAAAGCCGAAATTCACGTGATAGAGGATCATGAGTTCAGCTTCGTTTGGTCCGATATTTTCCACCCAATCGGTAATTGTGAGACTTGATCCGGCAATCGGCGCTTCAATGCGTCTGCGCATGCGGTAGCAGGACTTCCCAAGATGCGCGGAAACGATCTCGCCTTCCGCTATGAGAGCAGGGGTTGACGATGACCAGTCTTCGAAAGAGGAAATCAACCGCGCAGGCGTAAACGGAAGCGAGCCGTGCAGAGGAAGATCGCCGCGCGGTTGACGAACATTGTCCAGACCGCACGTAACGAGGAAACCGCCCAGAGCGCGCTGTACTCCTCTACCTGAGTCGCTTGAAGATGGGCGCAACGCCGGGTCTGCAAAACCGTCCGGATGATGCCAGGCTATCGGGGTCCCCCGCCAACTCAGCAGGCCAATATCCATGCTGCGGTCCTGGAGAACCCAGAAATCAAGTCCGGCGCCGGTAGAAAAAACAAGGGCTCGCACGCCACGTTCCGCGCCGTCCTGAAGCTCTACCTGTCGAATGGATGCAAGTTGCCTCCGGTCGCCAACCAATGCTTCCAGCAGGGCCCGTTCAGATATCGGCCAGCTGGAGCTCATTCTGCCGCACTCATTGTGGTGCTGAGCGAAAGCCGGTCGAAGGCTTCCTGCGGTGCACTCAAGACGCTCATGATGTGCGCCATTTCGTTGGCCAATCTGGCCTCGACTTCGGCATCAACCAAAGGTGTTTGCTGCCCCGGATCCGTTACAAGGTCGTACAGGCGGGTATCGTCTTCAATGAAACAGTCCGGCCCGTAAGCCCTCGACATTGCCGTGCCCGGCTTGACCGGCACGCGCAGCAATGGCGTTCCTTTGGTGAATGGAAAGGGTCCTGCCAGGGTTGTTTCACGCAACTCCTTGATGGCAAAGGGTTCGTAGATATGCGTCGGCATCAGCGTGTACTGATAGATTTCCTGCGTTTGCAGGTCGGGCGGATACCTGTGATAGGTATAGCGACCGTCCGTGATGTTTACCGCACCTCCAAAATAACCGTAGAGGATCGCTTCATAGGTCGATGGGGCACCGTCAAGCAGCGGAAGCAGCGACTGGGCGCAGACTTCTTCAGGAACCGTCGCATCATAGGCATTCAGGAAGGTTGGAGCGATATCACTCGTCTGCGTTAATCCGTCGACACGCGTTCCGTGACTGTCCGGCCTTCGCGGGTCAAATACGAACAGCGGAATATGCGCGATTTCCTCATAGATGTTCATCCGG
Source organism: uncultured Roseibium sp. (assembly GCF_947499295.1). GTDB lineage: Bacteria > Pseudomonadota > Alphaproteobacteria > Rhizobiales > Stappiaceae > Roseibium. The sequence continues at coordinate 216,634 of NZ_CANMNP010000009.1, read as the reverse complement.
TTCTTTGACCAGAAATCGTGCTCTCCAAGCAGAAAGCCATGATCGGTCGTGACCACCAGAAGAGTATCGTCCCACAGATTTTCGCGGTCGAACTGATCCAGCAGCCGGCCCAAGAGAGCATCGCACAACGAAACAGTTGCATAGTAGTTGGCGCGCAGCTCCTCACACTCTTCTGGGAGCTCGTCTACACGGCCATATCTGGGCCAGTCGAGAATGGGGCCTGTCCAACCGGTCTCGAATGGTTTCTTGTAGGCTTCAGGGGCGTGAAATGGTTCGTGCGGATCAAAGGTTTCGATCTGAAGAAGCCAATCGTCCGCATCCTTGTTCCGGTCGATGAAATCCATACCGGCGTCGAATACCTGCACTGACGGAAAGTCTTTTTCTTCCCGGATAAACTCCCGGTTGATGATGTTCTGTGCCTTGTAAGTCCGACGCTCCTTGGAAAACTGTCCGTTGGCATATTTTTCCCTCAAGCGCTCCCAGTGCGGCTGCACCATGGCCTTCCAGCGATCACCCTCCTGTCCGCGGATAAAGTCATAACTGTCATACTTTGTATGATAGGTGGCACCACCGTCCTCGAAATAGTGAAAGTGGTCGGTTACCAGATGGCTGTAGACGCCCTTTTCTTTTGCGAGAATTTCGGGGAATGAATTGTCAAACGGCTCCATTGGGCCCCAACTGCGGTGCAGAAAGCTGAGACGGCCCGTTAGAAGATCCCGTCGGGCGGGCATACAGGGCATCGAACCGACATAGTGCCTGTCGAACGTGGTGGACCTTTTGGCCAGTCGGTCGAAATTCGGCGTGGGAATTCGGGTGCCGCCATAGGGTGAGAGCATGTGCCGGTTGAGAGAATCGAAGAGCACGAATACCGTTTTCATAATTCACCTATTTAACTGCGCCGGAGACCAGTCCGCGAACGATCAGTTTTTGAGCAAAGACCAGAAGGATCAGCGCGGGCACGATCGAAAGCGTCGAAGCCGCTGCCATTTCTGTAAAGGCGATCGTGTTCTCCTGGGCATATTTGCCGATCCCAAGAGGGACGGTGGCTGTTTGTCTCTGTGTCAGAACCAGTGCGACTGGAAACTCGTTCCAGCTGAAAACAAACGTCAGGATGCTTGTTGCCGCAATGCCGGGGCGAACGATGGGAAGGACTACGTTCCAGAGGATGTTGGGTACGTTGGCACCATCGATCTGTGCAGCCTCAACAAGTTCCTTTGGAACATCACGGATGAAAACACCCATCATCCAGAGTGCCATTGGCAGGTTCAAAGTCGCATGGGCAAGAATGAGGCCCGTATAGGTGTTATCCAACCCGACGGAACGCATCATTGTGTACCAGGCACCGGCGAGCGTAATCGGCGGCACCATGTGAAAGATGACCGACCAACCGAGCAACGAATGCAACACCCAACCGGGCCATTGCAATCGGTACAATGAAAAGGCCGCGAGTGTCGCAACGACCAGAACCAGAACGGTGCTGCCGACGCCGACGATCATCGAATTCATGAAGTTCCTGCCGAAGTCGGAAGTCTTGTCGAAGATAACGTCGACAAAACCCGTCAGGTTCGGCTGGAAAAAGACCCGGCCCATGAGCAGATCGATCTGGGTCTTGAAAGCCGCCATCACGATCCACAAAAACGGAAACAGGACAATCGCGGCAAAGGTGACGAGAACCGCATGACGCAGCAGACCTGCAGATTGGAGACGTGCGTTCATACCTTGCTGCCTCGCCCTGCTGTTGCCCTGGTCGCGACAATGATCATTGCAGCGATGATTGCGATGACAGCAATGGACATGGCCGCTCCGTATCCGGATTGATCCTCAGTGAAGAAGCGGCGGTAAATTGTGAAGCTGATCACCTCCGTCGCGGTTCCCGGGCCGCCGCCGGTTAGAAGGTAGATCTCGTCGAACACCTTGAAAGCGAGGATCATTCGAAAGACGAAGGTCACGATGATAGCGGGCATCATCAGGGGAAGCGTGATGTCGCGCAGGATCTGCCAACCGGTAGCGCCGTCGATGCGGTCGGCTTCAAAAATATCGTCTGGTAGGGACTCCAAACCGGCCAGCAAAAGAAGGAAACAGAAAGGCGTCCAGTGCCACACATCGACAATGATAACCGACAGGAGAGCCAGGTTCGGGCTTCCGAGCCAATCAAGCGCCGATAATCCGAAGACATGCAGCACCTGGTTTAGAACACCAAAATCGTAGGAATACATCAACTTCCAGATCGCTCCGATGATTATCCCCGGTACCAGAATAGGCAGGATGAAGATGGTGCGGTAGAAGCCGCGGCCACGGGTGATCTGGGTCGTCAGCAGGGCCAGAACGAAGCCGATCAACATTTGGATCGCGACGGCGGCCACCGCGAAAATTACGGTATTCAGCAATCCTGCGCGCAGGAGGTTGTCGTCAGGCAATTTCTGGTAATTTGAGGCACCGACCCAGTTCCACACGGGTGTTCTGTTCACCCATTCAACGTCGTTGAAACTCAGTGCGAACAGATTGGCCAATGGCAGTATCGTCAGCGCGACAAAGAGCAAAATAGCTGGCCACAGAGTTGCATGCCGCCAAAACCTGTCTGCACTCATAAGGTCGAATCCAGCAAAATCGAATGAAAAAAGGGGCTGTCCGTTGACAAACAGCCCCGTGAGTTGGGGAGGGTTGCGACTAGTTCAGATCTTCGAGCTTCTGATACTTGTAGCCCGCATCCTCGAGCACTTTGGCGATCTCGGTCGCTGCGGTGTTCAAGGCTTCGTTCAATGGCATTTCTTCACCGATCGCCTGATTGAAACGCAGCTCGGTCACTGCCAGAACCTGACTGGCTTCGGGAATAGTAAACGTCAGCCGAGCATTCGGCAGTGCATCTGCAAGTGCTTTCATCCAACGAAATTCCTGAGTATCAGCCATCTCGGATGTCAGGACGGCACGGCTGACAGGGGCTGATCCGGCCTCTGCGTAGGCCCGTTGAGCTTCATCGGTCTGGAACCAGGTCAGGAATGCGAGCGCGGCCTTTTTGTTTGCATCCGGAATGTTCTTTGGAACTCCTGCGAGCCAATGCCCCAACGGGGTCGCAGAACCATGTTCTGCCGTGCCAGGAGGGGGCGCATAGTCGACTTTGCCGACAACTGCGGACTTGTCCGGATTATCGAACAGTCCGGGGGCGAGCACGGAACCAATGTGCGCAGCGCGGCCGGTTGCCATATTCTGGATGACGTTCGTTTGGGTCTGCCCGGCAGTTGACGGGTGACCGACTTCTTCGGCAAGTTTCAAATACATTTCCATGCCTGCCAGTGTTTCAGGACTGTTCATGGAAATACGGTAGCTGCCGTCTTCTTGCTGGTCGATGATCCCGCCGCCATATGCCCAGAGGTATGGAAAGACGTCGTAGGTAACGTCAAAGGCTCCGCGTTGACCGCGTTGCGAGATGCCGTACATGTTCTGGCTTTTCAGAACTTTCGCATTCTCCAGCAGCTCGTCCCAGGTTTCCGGTACCGACAGATTGTGTTCCTGGTAAAGATCCGAGCGGTAGTGAAGAATGAGAATGTTCGGGTTCACCGGAACCGACATCAATTCACCGGTTTCGCAAGTGATGCGGGCAGCTTTGGCATCCCAACAAACACTATCATCGAACGTATAGATGTCGTCGCTGAGTTTGAATTCCGGATCGATCGCGTTCAGTGGATCAAGGAACCCTCCGGTGTAGAATTCGGTGAAGAATCCAGCGTTCATGATAACAAGATCAAAGGGGCTCTCATCGGACCGGACCGCTGTGCGTTGTTTCTCAAGGCTGCCGGCAAATGGATTTACGTCGAGCTCGACGGTATTACCGGTCTCTTCCTCGTATTTTTCGACAACAGCCTGGAAACCCGCGAACCAGGGAGATTGGTTGATCACGATTGTGATCGGTTCCTGATCCGCTGCGGCAGCTGGTACGAATGCTGAACCTGTCAAAGCAGCAAGTGCCACGGTCGACTGCAAGGCGCGTCTGGCGAAGTTATTTCGAAAAAGCATATTTTGATCCTCCCATCATCTCAACGAGGTCAGTTACTCGTTCAGATTGCTCCAAGCGTAGCGTTTCCCGATGGCGTGAAAAAATGATATTATTGAGCAATTCCATAGCCATTGGCTATGGTTGGGCCTTTGGATTTCTGCCACTAGTTGAATGGATCCTTCTGGCAGGCGTTCTTCAGTCGCTCTGCCAGGAGCGCGGCGACCGGGGAAAGCAGGCGGGGTGTTCGGTAGATAATCCCGGCTTCCCGGCTGGTGATCAGTTGCGGCACGTCCATTTCAACAAGTCCTTTGCCTTCTGGCGATTTTAGCTGCGTTCTGGTTGTGTAGAGGAGCAGATCGGCAAGATGCACAACGGTCATCAGAAAGGTTTGTGACGATGAGACCACTTCCGGCCGCGGTGGTGCCAGACCAAGTGTTGTCGCGCCGCCATCCAGTTTTCGTCTCGCCAGATTATTTGCCGGTGGGAGCGCCCAGTCATGTGACAGGGCTTCGGCTGCCGAGACATTTTTACGGCCTGCCAGAGGATGTTCCGGACGGCCGACGACAACAAGATTGTCGGAGGTCAGTTTGTCGACTTCGTAGTCGTCAACACCAGCAAGAGGAAGTTCAGCAACAATAAAGTCCAGCTCGCCGGCTTCCAACCTTTCCGTCAGGCTGTCATCGAAACCGCCGACAATCTCTACTTTGATGTCCCGGCTTTCGTGCATCATCTCCGCAACGATTTCCGGTAGAAACCGTCTTACCCAGGAAGGACCTGCCCCCACCCGAACCTCGCCCAGCCCTCCCGTGCGGAGTTGGTCGACTTCGTCCAGCGCCTTGCCGACTTGTGCCAAAACAATGGTTGCATGTTGCTGGAGCCGTTCGCCTATGGGGGTCAGTCTGATCCCGTGCACGCTGCGTTCCATCAAGGTCGTGCCTGTCTGCCTTTCCAGAAGTTTCAGAGCTTTCGACAACGTCGGCTGAGCAATGTTCAACTCTTCGGCTGCCTTCGTGATGTTGCCGGTCGCCGCGACAGCGTGAAAATATGTCAGCAGTCGCAGGTCTATCCTGTGCTTGGCGTACATTCTTTTTTCCGAACCAAAGATTGATTGTCAGGCAGTTGGAGCATTTTGCCCCCTGGCCGAGTATGCAGCTGGCATCTGGTGTGTCCACGCTTCCGAGTGTTGCACTCATAGATCGAGAACTATTCGAAACCCCTGATGGGACAAGGACGTGTCTGGTGATGCACCGCTGCGCGCCGCAATGCGGTAGCGCCAGCAATAAGTTCGATGACAAAGAAACGAACCTCCCTTCAGCAACTTGAATCCCCTCATGGAGGTCAACTTCTGCTGAACGGCCTTTTTCAAGGAAGGAATTTTGTAAGGCTCTGCTGCCCATTCCCAGACATTGCCAACCATATTGTAGAGACCGAAGCCGTTGGGTTCGAACGACTTCGCTGGCGCGGTGGTCACGTGTCCGTCCAAGGCAAGGTTTTCTTCCGGAAACCGGCCCTGCCAGATGTTGCAGGGTTGAAATGCTTCATCGTCTGGTTCCCGGGTTCCCCAAGGATAAGGAATGTCTCCCAACCCACCTCGTGCGGCATGTTCCCATTCAGCCTCGGTGGGCAGACGTCCACCCGCCCAGTTGGCAAACGCCGTGGCGTCGTTCCACGAGATATGCACGACAGGGTGATCAGGTTGCCAGTCTGCTTTGGATCCCGGTCCAGCCACGTGTCGCCAGTCCGCTCCTTGTACTTTTCGCCACCATTCCGTCCCGGCAACCGCTTGTAATTCAGATTTGCTGTCGGGAAGCTGCGCCCAGAATACGAATGACCAACCGTATCGTTCTGCGTCCGTCACATAGCCGGTGCTTTCGACAAAGGCTTCAAATTCTGCATTCGTAATTGTGGTTGCCGTCATTCGGAATTGACGCAAGTCGGGAGCTTTCCGTCTTTCCTCTCCATCATTCGCAATCAGCGGGAAACGCGTCCCGAGCACGGCAATCCCGCCGGGAATGACCACTGTGTCGAGACCCGGCATTCCGTCGCTTGCTGTCAGGGCTTTTCGTTCGGCACAATCAGGATGAACATTTTGACCCCTGTCCGGGGTACAGCAAGCCTTGTGTGGTTCTTGGTGCGATTTCACTCTTCAGGCCTGTGCGACGCGAGGAGACTTCAATGGCTCAGAACTTTGGACACCCTGCATCATCCGAAGGAGCATTTGAGTTTTCAAAGACTGACTGTCTGGGTCGTGCCACAGGTTGTTGATTTCTTTCGGGTCTTCCTCCAGATCGAACAACTCTCCATGCTCTTCGGTTCTGTAGACGGAAATTTTGAAACGATCCTCGACGTAGGTGGTTACATGAGGCATGACCGGATTGTGCCTATTTTCGCAGATCGCAAAACCGCGGGCGTCCGGGCCTGTTCCTAGCCAGGTTTGCAATTGCGAAACACCCTGCAATTCCGGCGCTGGACCAAGACCCGTAACTTCAAGAAAGGTGGGTGTCAAATCGAGCAAGCTTTGAATGGCTTTGCTCACATGTCCTTTAGGCACCCGTCCGGGCCAACTGACAATAAAGGGAATTCGCAGCATGTCCTCGTAGTGAAAAGGTCCTTTGGCGACCAGGCCGTGCTGACCCAAGAAGTGCCCGTGATCGGTCGTGAACACGACAAGCGTGTCCTCGGTCATGCCCTCGGCATCAAGATAATCAAGGATGCGCCCAACCTCCCGATCCAGGAAACTCATCATACCGTAATAGGCTGCCATATCCTTCTTGAGCTCGTCCTTTGGATAAAGGTGGCTGTCACAACCGTGAGCTTCGTGAGGGTCATGCCAGCCTGCGAAATCTGGCTCAAGCTCTTGAGTTTTCGAAAAATGCGGTGCGTTGAGATCATGCTCCCCCGGGACAACTTCACCCGGTTCCATTTCCTCCGGATCATACATGGAGGCCCAGGGTTCGGGAACCGTGTAGGGCGGGTGAGGATCTGGAAAGCTGGTCCATAGGAAAAAGGGTTTTTTCTCTCTTTTTGCCTTCTCAAGGAAGGCGATGGAGCGTTCGCCGATCCAGGGTGTGTAGTGCAACTCCTGAGGCAATTGCCAATGCCGGTCCGTGCGGGCCCAATAGGGTGCATCTGGAGAGCGAGCAGGGGCCTTTGGGGCATCATCACCGGGGAGCGGCTGAAAGTAGTCCGGCCAATCAGTCAATCCCCTGTCTTCAAGCCATGCGGCATAGTGCTGACCTACGTGGCTTTCATCCGCGTGGTTGCGCACCAACTCTACATGCTCGAAGCCGTAAAACGGCCCGTTGAAGTCTCGCCAGAAGGGGATGTCCCGTAACAATGGCTGTTTTTCCAGGCTGTCGCCGGCAAGCGGTTGAAAATGCGCTTTCCCGATCAATCCCGTGGCGTAGCCGTTCTGAGACAACAAGCTGCCGATCGTTGGAATGTTCTCATCAAGTTTGCACCCAATCGTCCAGGCTCCGTGTTGAGAGGGATACAGGCCCGTAATTATGCTTGCTCTTGATGGTGTGCAGGTGGGCGCGGGGCAATATGCCTTGTCGAACCGCGTGCCGCTGCGGCACAACCGATCGATGTTTGGTGTGTCGATCTTTGGATTGACGGCACCGAGAGCGCTAAAATGCTGCTGGTCGGTGGTGATAAGCAAGATGTTGGTACGTTTTGTCAATTTCGTCATCCTTTGACGGCGCCAGCAAGGCCGTTGATGAAGTAACGCTGAAGAAGAACGAAGAGAATGACGACAGGTACGATCGAGATCGTTGCTGCCGCCGACATGCCAGTCCAATCGATCGATTGTTCACCCTTGAACGCATAGATTCCGACGGAAAGCGTCCGGATGGCCGGGTTCGCAAGTGTGATGACGAGCGGCAATAGAAAATCATTCCAGGCGTGTAACACCTGCATGATGACTACGGTGACGACCATTGGCCGCGCCAGAGGCAACATGACGTACCAGAAGATCTTGAAAAAGGTAATGCCTTCGACACGGGCAGCCTCTTCCAGTTCCTTGGGTAACTGACTGAAATATCCCGCAAAAAGCACCACGAAAACGACCATTGCATGCCCAGATGTTGCGAGCGTCAGTCCAAACAGGTTGGAGGAAAGGCCCATCATGCTCAGCAGCTCGAAAACGGGAATAATCGTGAAACCCTGCGGGATGAAGACAGTCGCAACGAATGCGACAAAGAACGTGGTGCGCCCGGGAAACCGATAGCGCCCCAGCACGTAACCAAGCATTGCCGTACTAACAGTGACCAGAAAAACAGACCCTGCCGTCACAATCAGCGTGTTAAAGAAGTAACGCCCCATATTTGCTTCGACCCAGGCGCGGCGATAGTTGTCCCACATGAAGTCCTGCGGGATCAGACCCGGGTTGGCGAACATTTCCATATTGGACTTCAGGGATGTCGAAACCATCCAGAGGAAGGGGTAAATCCAGACAAGACACAACAGGGCCAGGATCGCCGACGTCAATGTGATCCGCAAGGATGGAGCATGGTCGCCAAAAACGATCCGTTTGGGAGAGAGACGCGCAATCATGCTTTTGTTCCCGCGGTTGCCATTCGCGTGCGTCGCGCTGCAAGTGCCTGAAGGGCGGTCAGACCCAATAGAACTGCACCAAACAGCACGCCGGCTGCGGCGGCATAGCCCAGCTGCGGAATGCTGCCGTCATCGGCTGCAAAGGCAGTGCGATAGATGAAAATTTCCATGACTTCGGAACCGAAAAACGGGCCGCCATTCGTCATCGACATGATCAAGGGAAACACGTTCAGTGCGGCGACCGAGGAAATCAGCAATATTGCAAGTGCAAATGGTTTGATGATTGGAAGAACAACATAAAATGCGAGCCGGTGGCCTTTGCAATTGTCCAGGCGAGCTGCGTCGTAAACTTCATCCGGTACCGTCTGCAGAGCGGCAAGCCAGTAAATCAGCGTTATTCCCAGCCACTTCCATACATATACGCCAACGACAGATGGCATGACGGTTTGAGTGGAGCCAAGGAAGTCGATTGGCTGTGAGACCAGTCCCAGGTCCAGGAGGAGACCGTTCACAGGGCCATTGAAAGGGCTCAAAAGAAAGGTCCAGACTATGCCGATCACCGCGACCGGGGTCACAACCGGCAGGAAGATCATGGTGCGGAAGAACGTCGACAGCTTCAAAAGCTGCATGTTCAACACCATTGCCAGAACGAGCGAGATTGCCATCTGCAACGGAACGGTTCCCACAAGGAACACGATTGAGCGTCCAAAGGCATTCCAGAAAATCGGGTCCAGAAACAGGTCCAGAAAATTGCCGAACCCCACAAAGATCTTTTGTGCGGTGAACCCGGACCAGTCATGCATTGCATAGAACATGGCCGCGAAGATTGGGTAGAAGACAAACATGCCCGCCAGTACGAGGCCAGGCAGCATCATAAGGTAATGGAACCGGTGTACCCGGAGAGTTCCAAGGACGCGCATAGAAAGATTTGACCTTACAAAATTGGGTGAGGGGCCACTCGCGAATATGTGGCCCCTGAATGGACACCTACGTCAGTAGTCTGCCGCTCCGAAATCGACGTCCGGGTTCCAATTTGCGAAGACCAATTCAGATCGATCCACATTTGCGCCGTCTGCCTTTGCTTTCGCAAACGCGGCATCCAGAGCGCTATTGTAGCGATCCTTAAGTTCGGACATCTGCTCCTTGACACCGGAAAGCTGACCGGCGACCAGGCCCTGCACGGTGCGTGCAAAATTTACATCCGGAGCGACATAGGCCGCAACCACCTTGGACATTTCTCCATTGCGAACCAGCGGATTCGGACCGACACGGATCTGGTCGTTGAAAAGGTTCAGGATCTGTTTCGAACGGGGCGACATATCGGCCTTGGCCACGGCTTCAGGCATGATTGGAGGGTCGCCGGCACCAACCACATTTGCCCACTCGATCTGTCCTTCGAGCGTGCCGAGATAGTGGAAGATCTCTCCGGCGATCGCGCCATTTTCGGAACCTGACCACAAGCTTATCGTGTTTGGTTTTGCGCCACCCTGACTGATCGTCAACTTGCCCTGATTGCCTGAATCCGGCACGGGAGCCGAGGAGAGACCAAAGTCGAAATCGGGATTCTGGCTCTCCCAGGAAGGTATATTCCACGGCCCCTGAAGGATCATTCCTGCAGCTCCCTGTGGCATGTACGCTCTGGCCTGCGGAGCATTCAGGTTGATGAAGCCGGGGAACATGCTCCGGTCAGACTGCATGGCAAGAAGCAACTCGATCGCGGCAATGTACTCATCGCTATCAAAGACATACTCTCCTGTCCGCAGATCGATGTCAGCGTCCAGGATGCCGTCCCCACCCGCGCTCGCACCGCCGATCCGGCCAATATTCCGCACAACGTCAGCCCAACGATTGAGCTGTGACCCTCCGATGATGAAACCGAAGTAACGGCCCTGACCTGCTTCCGTGATCTTGCGTGCGGCTTCGCGGAACTCGCTGTGTGTCAGCGGCTTGGCTTCTGGGTCAAAGCCTGCTGCGTCCATATAGGCTTTGTTGTAGAGCAAGTGAGATGCATAGCGCTTGTTCGAGGTGAATGGCAGGCCATAGGTCTTGCCATCGAACTCGTTGATGCCAGGTAGAAACGCCCCGGATGGGAACCCTTTCTTCCATTCTTCGATGTTGGGTATGAACTCGTCATAGGGCTGAACCCAACCCTGACTAACCGCATCGGCAAGGCTGAAGTTACGCGGCAGAACAAATACATCATGCGCGGTGTTATTGCGAACGCCGAGGGGAACGACTTTGGCAATTTCATTCCAGGGAAGCGGATCATAAATAATGTCTATTCCCCGGGCTTCTCCATATTTCTCGAAGAACTTCTTGAAGAAGACTGCCTTTTGGTCGCCGCTGTCGATCCAGCGGAATTTTGCACCCTCGGGAACGTTGTTCAATGGAGCGGGCACGGTTTGCGCAATCGAAGCCCCGGACCCAAATGCTGTCGTTGCAATAGCAGCACTTGCGCGGGTCAAAAACGAACGACGCGAAAGTTCAAATGTACTCATTTTTTCCTCCCAGTAGGTGCGGCGCACCCAATTGAAAAAATGCTAAAGCGTTTCAATTGATAACGCATTTGAATTTTTCTAAATTTTTGATTAGAAAATCTGATCAATGATCTATGAACCAGAACTCCTCCGCCGGCTGGTCGCTATTGTTGAGACAAACAACATGCGCGCTGCTGCGGAGATGGTGGGTGTTACACAGCCCGCCCTAACGCGGAGCCTCAAGCTTCTTGAAGCAGCGGTTGGCGGCGTGTTGTTCGAGCGCCGTGACAGGGGGCTGCATCTGACAGCGCTGGGGAAGCTTGTGCATGCTCAAGCTCGGCATTTGCTGCGAGAACATCAACTTGCAGAATCTGAACTCAATGCGCTTCAGAACGGCGAACAAGGTCAACTGCGCATTGCGGCGGCACCAGTCTGGATGACGACAATATTGCCTCCCGCAATTGCGCAGATGCATCGACGTTTTCCCAAATTGTTGATCAAACTCAAATCCACCAACTACACCGAAGGCGTGGAGGGTTTGAAAGAGGGGGAATTTGATGCGTTTTTCGGCGGGTTTCAAAGGCGTGAATCTCTGCCCTCATATCTAGTTCGAAAAGCACTTTTCAACGCCAAACTTGTCATCGTAGCGAACGCTGAACATCCAATTCATGACCGCAGCGCAGCAGCAAAGGATTTGCTTGCACAAACCTGGCTCTCTTATCAAAGCGAAGTTGCTTACCTTGACACCATCAATGCAACTCTGGATGACACGGCGGAGATCAGTATTGGCGCAAATCTGCAGTGCGACTCCATGTTGACGGCATTGGAACTCCTTAGACAGGGCGACTATCTGGCGGTTTTGCCAAGCAGTTTTTTGAATTCTGACAGCGGAAAAGGTTTGAAAATTGTTTCAACCGATCTGCCCGCAATCCGATTTGCTTCAGGCCCGATATACCGGCGAAGCCTGGAAGCCAATCATGCCATGAGGATGATGCTTGACCTCACAAAAGCCCAGGTAGCCTCCTTTTCGAATTGGGAGGTGGAATTTTCCTGAATTTCGTTTTGAAGGAATGACCACCGTCGTTATGCGGGACCGATCACCTGGCAAATCTGGAGCCCATGATAATTCTGCTGTCAGCAGACAATGCACGAATTCCAGCTTCGGGGGCGTATTGGACTGCACAAGATGTGCATCAAACCAAAGCGCAAAACTTCAGAAACCAGTTCCTGTCGCCACTCGAATTTGAGTGGAAACGGAAAGTGAAAGTTGAGGGCGCCTGAAAAACACGCGGCTCCTCATATGCATATCCAAAATATCTACAAACCGGGCTCGCCAAGATCGATAGAAATTCAAATTAACTGCCGCTCAATGATCATTGTTACGGCCATTTAATACCTCAGCAGCATCTAATTGAAGCCGCAAAGCCTGCGCACCTTATGCGGGTGTCCCATCGAGGCTTCACCTTATGGGACGTGAACTAGATAGATGGAGAATACCCATGAAAAAGTCTATGTCAGCTGTACTTGCATTTGGTGCCCTGTTCGTGTCTTCAGCCGCGTTTGCACAAGGTGTTGACTTTTCAACGCTGGATGCAAACCAGGATGGCTTTGTGACATACGAAGAGATTCAGGCTGCAGGTGCTACGCTCCCAGAAGAAACTTACAAAGCAGCCGATGGAAACCAGGACGGCATGTTGGATGAAGCTGAATTTTCAGCGATCCCACAGTAAACCATAAAATTGGTAAAGGGGACCGGTATACCGTGGTAAGGCCTCCCAACCCGGTGCCGGTTTCCCTTCGCCGCTGGTTCGATCAGGTGCAAGCTGCCAGCCGGCTGTCCGAAGAATCTCCCTGCAGCAGCGATAGTGCTCTGGCACATGGGCCTGATTGTGAAACGCTGGTGCCTCTAGGCGTCAGCGTTTCTTATGGCCCGATCAGTTAGTTATCGATCGCCACTCTCCTGGAGTGGCTTCGTTGTAAAAGTGTTTGCACGTATCGTGTTGTTTTCTGCAAGTAATTGATTTTATTTTAAATTTAGGTGATTGTTGCGGCTGCGGTCCATTGGATCGATTGCAAAGCACCGTATCAAACCACCACAAAAAACAAATACGCGGGCTCAGCATGCCTCCGCGAACCAAGCTCGCATGCATTTCTATCGTCAGTTGGCTGCCTCAGGTCTTGATCCGTTCCATTTTCGGATCGTAGAGAGGGGCAAGCGTGACTTCGGCCTTTACCCGTTCCGTTCCGACTTCAAGTTCATAATCAGCGGAAAGAACATGGTCCTTGGTGACACCGTCCTGATGACGGACGTAGCCAATTCCAATACTCTTGCCGAGCGTGTGGCCATAGCCGCCTGAACTCAACCAGCCGCAGCGTTCACCGTTGCGGTAAATCGTTTCCCGGCCGGACAGGATGACGTTGCCGTCGGTCGTGAAGGTTGCGAGCATTTTCTTAACGCCGTTGTCGCGCTGTTCCTGAACGGCGCTGCGCCCCTTGAAGTCGGCATTGGTCTTCATCTTGATGGCCCAGCCGAGGCCGGCTTCGTCCGGTGTATGATCCGGCCCGATATCGGAGCCCCAGGCACGATAGCCCTTTTCAAGCCGCAGTGTTTCGATCGCGCGGTAACCTGCGTTTCGCAGGCCGAATTCTTTCCCTGCTGCGTGTAGGGCGTCATAGACCGTTTGAGCATATTCCGTCGGCAGGTGCAGCTCCCAGCCGAGCTCGCCGACATAGGTAATGCGAAGCGCGAGAACCGGGCAGCCGGCAATACCGATCCGGTGCGCCTTACCGAAGGAAAAAGCGTCATTGCCGACATCGGCCCGGGTACAGGCGGAAATAATGTCGCGCGCTCTCGGTCCGAACAGCGACAGCACGGCATTCGACGACGTGACATCGATGAGCTGGGCATTCAGACCGTCGGGAATATTGCGCCTGATCCAATCGAAATCGTGAGTGGCAAAGCCGGTTCCGGTGACGATGTAATATTCATCTATGGCCGTGCGCACGCAGGTCAGGTCGCACTCTATGCCGCCACGGTCATTCAGCATTTGCGTATAGATGATAGACCCGACGGGTTTGTCGACGCGGTTGGCTGCGATCCAGCTCAGCGCGGCCTCGGCATCTGGTCCTTTCAGAATGAATTTTGCGAAAGATGTCTGATCGAACAGGACGGCCGCCTCACGGGCCGCCTTATGTTCCCGGCCAACAGGGTCATGCCAGTTGGGCCGTTCGAACGTGTAGATATCGCGTGCTTCTTCACCGGCTTCTGCAAACCAGTTCGGGCGTTCCCAACCGAGCTTTTCGCCGAATACGGCACCGGCCGTTTTCAGTCGATCATAAAGCGGTGACCGGCGGCACGGCCGGCCGCTGTCGTGTTCTTCCGACGGCCAGGCCATCGTATAGTGCTTGCCATAGGCCTCCAGCGTGCGGGTTCGCACCCAGTCGGTGTCGGTGTGAGGCCGCCCGAAGCGCCGGATGTCGACCGGCCAGAGGTCGTAGGGTGGTTCACCTTTGGCGACCCATTCGGCCAGTGCCATTCCCGCGCCGCCGCCTGCCGCAATGCCGAAGGCGTTGAAACCGGCCCCGACGAAAACATTAGCCATTTCCGGTGCTTCACCCAGAATGAAGTTACCGTCCGGCGTGAAACTTTCCGGACCGTTGACCAGTTGTTTGATGCCAACTTTTTCAAGTGCGGGCACACGCGGCAACGACAGTTCCATCAGTTGTTCAAAATGGTCGAAGTTGCTGTCCAGAAGCTGATAATCGAACCGGTCCGGAACACCGTCGACCGCCCAGGGAATACCGTTTGGTTCGTATCCGCCCATAACAAGACCACCAACCTCCTCCTTGTAGTAGGTCAGCCGGTCCGGGTCGCGCAAAGTCGGCAAGTCTGTCGGGACGTCGAAGGCTTCCGTGATCATGTACTGGTGTTCGACAGAAACGAGCGGCACAGTGACCCCTATCGTCGCGGCAAGCTCCCGGGTCCATTGTCCGCAGCACAGCACCAGTTTCTCGCAAGCGATATCGCCTTGGGAAGTGCGAACACCGGTAATGGTCCCGCGTTCAGTCAGAATTTCAAGAACCGGTGTGTTTTCCACCAGCTTTGCGCCACCAGCCCGTGCTCCCTTGGCGAGTGCCTGGGTAATGTCGGAGGGGCTGGCCTGACCGTCTGTCGGCAAATAGGCGGCCCCCACGACATCGCTGATATCCATCAGCGGCCACAAATCCTGTGCTTCCTTCGGGGACAGCAACTGCATGTCCAGGCCGAAACTGTGTGCGGTGGTAGCCTGGCGCTTGACCTCGGTCCAGCGCTCATCATTGCAGGCAAGGCGCAGGCCGCCATTCATCTTCCATCCGGTCGCTTGCCCGGTTTCCGCTTCCAGCCTGTCGTAAAGCGAGATCGAATATCCCAGGAGCTGGGTAATGTTTGCATTGGACCGCAGCTGACCGACAAGACCGGCGGCGTGCCATGTGGAACCGGACGTCAGGGCCGCCTTTTCAAGGAGCAGAACTTCCTGACCCATCTGCGCCAGATGATAGGCCGTCGAACAACCGACAATGCCGCCGCCGATAATGATGATTTTCGATGATGAGGGAAGTGTCATGATGGCTCTCACAATTCACGGAACTCGGAAAGAGCGGCGTTCAGCCGGTCCATGTTTTCTCGGGTATAGGCGGCGTAGTCGAAATCAAGGCGCGAATGGATTTCCGAAGTCATCGACCAGAGCGTTTCCCGCATCAGGGATGCGCATTTCATAGCCTGGTAAGCGCGCCAATATGTTTCTGCCGGTTCTTCGAAATACTGCGCGAGCATCGTTTTTTCCTGGGCTTCGCGCAGCTCATTGTTGGACGCGAGGCCGGCAAGGTCGAAAAGCGGAGAGTTGAACCCGCCATATTCCCAATCGATCAGCCAAAGCCTTTCGCCGTCATCAAGAAGATTGGCTGCCAGTAGATCATTGTGTCCGACGACGAGATCGACTGGTCCGACGGCCCTTTCCAGGTCGTACAGCGTGTCCATCAGACCAGGAAGCAATTCGGAATGCGCAGATCCTTCGGTTTTCAGGCGCATTGCATAGGTCCGGTTTACCTGAAACGGCCAGAAGGCGAGGATCGGGCCGGTGAGATGGCTTCCCAGCTCCCGGTGCGCTCTGGCGACCAGATCGATGATTTTATTCAGGTTTGCCGGATCCCGGACATCTGCTTCCTCGAAGGTTTGTGCCTCCACGAAATCCAAGACCAGAACTCCGGTTTCCTGATGAACGACAGCAGGAGAGACGCCAGCCATTTCGGCCGCCTGACTGAGTGCGAGTTCGTTCCAGCGCATGACCCCGTGCTCGGGGATGTCATCTCCCAGGCGTACGACAAAACGGCGGTCGCCGTCGCGCACGAGAAGATTGACATTGGTGATGCCACCTCCCAGCGGGGTTATGTCCTGTGGATCGGAAAAGCAGGCAAGCGCCGCGGCGCGGGCAATTGCAGTTTCAGACATGCGTTAAATCCCCAGTCTTTCACGCTGACCCGCCGCAAGTGCGTTGATGATCCTGTCGGTGATGATCGCGATGAAAGCGACAGAAAGACCGGCGACGATCCCCTGTCCCGCATTGGCTTTGGTCAGGGCTATATAGACCTCCTGGCCAAGATCCCTCGTGCCCACGAGCGCCGTGATCACCAGCATGGACAGCGCGAGCATTATGGTCTGGTTCAAACCCAGGAAGAGGTGTGGTGTGGCGAGCGGCAGCTTGATGCGCCACAGCAATTGCCGCTTTGTACAGCCGGACATCAACCCTGCTTCGATCAGCGCAGGCGGGACCTCCTTGAGGCCGTGTGCTGCATAGCGGACGGCGGGAGCGAGGGCATAGAGGATCACGGCAATCATGGCGCTGAAATCGCCGACCCTGAACAACATGACAACGGGGATCAGATAGACAAAACTGGGCAGGGTCTGCAGCGTATCCATCAGCCCCAGAATGACGCGTCCGGCGCGTGGACTTTCTGCGGCCCAGATACCAAGCGGGATGCCGATGATCGTTGCAATCAGAACCGAGACGCCGCACAGGTATATCGTCACCATGGCCTTGGGCCAAAGCCCCGAGGCTGCGATGAACGTCATCAAAAGACCGGCGAGTAGACCTATCTTCCAGCCGCCGACCCGCCAGGCGATGAGGGCGGTTGCCACGATGCCCCAGGGCCACGGGATGCCCGTGAAGAACTTCTTCACCGGCAGAAGCAACCATTGAAGGATGACGGTCTTTATGGCTTCGAACGTGTCGAAGAAGTTGACGTTGATCCATTGCATGGCATTGGACCAGAACGGACCCGTCGTGATTGTCAGGGCATCCGGATAGGTCCGGATCGCCGGAGCGAACTGGCCAAGGATCAGTGTTGAGGCGACCACCAGAAAGACGGTTCCGGACCATGGGTGGCGCTGAAGGATATTGCCTTCCAGCGGGTGGCGAATGCTTCGCTCAGCAAAAGCCTGACTTGCCCGGTCAAGCGCAATCGCCATGGCAACGATGCCAAGCCCGGCCTCGATGCCCCCGCCGATATCCAACCGGCGCAGGCTGGACAGAACATCGAAACCAAGGCCGCCGGCGCCGATCATGGAGGCGATGATCACCATGTTCAGCGTCAGCATGATCACCTGGTTCACACCGACCATCAGGGTGGGAACCGCGGAGGGAACGAGAACCTTCCACATCATCTGCCGATTGCGGCAACCTGCCATGCGGCCCGCCTCGATCACCTCCTTCGGCACCGAATTCAGCGCAACGATGGTTATGCGGACCATGGGCGGCATGGCGTAAATCACGGTGGCAACGAGTGCCGCGACAGGACCGAAGCCAAACAGGATCAGGATGGGCACGAGATAGGCAAAAACCGGAACGGTCTGCATCAGGTCCAGGATCGGCCGCATCATGCGTTCGAACCAGCGGACACGGTAAGCCAGGATTCCAAGAAGAAGACCGCCAACAACACCAATCGGAACCGAGATCAGCACCGAGGCAAGCGTAACCATGGCGCTTTCCCATTGCCCGAATACGGCGAGATAGAAAAAACAGGCTCCGACAAGGACGGACAGAATCCAGTCACGCGCATAGTGCCCAATCGCCATGATCGTCACGATCACCGCGATCCAGCTGAGCGCCGGGGCAATCTGAACCGCGGCGTCCCCGAAACCGTTGCTGAAACCTTCGACCAGCAAGTTGCGCAGCACCTGATAGGGGGCTTCGATCAACGCGGAGATGGCCCTGGTAAGGTCGCGGAACGAAAAGAAATAGAAACCGGCGCTTTCAACGAGCCAGTCGAGAAACGCGCTGATGCGATCTTCGAGCGGCAATTCCCAACCCTTGGGGTAGCGAACGATCCAGCGGGCGTCGAGCGCCTTGTAGAGCTGAAAGGAATAGCTCGACAGCAGCCAGGTGACTGCGAACAGAGGTCCCCAGAACAGCCAGCCGGACTTTGCCCCGCGCGCAATCATCTGCGGCCTACCAGCACATCGATGACCGCCTTTCGGGAAATCTGTCCGACCGGCTTGTCACCCTCCATGACCTTGTGCGGCAGATCCGAGGCTTCAACCGGGTCGGCAATGGCTTCTATCACGGCATCATGGGAAACTTCGCCGGCGAAGCTGTCGCCGTTCAGCGGTTCCATAACCGATGCTGCACGGATCACTTTCGCCCGGCTTACATGGCGGGTGAACTCGGCGACATAACCGGTAGCCGGCTGCAAAACGAGATCTTCAGGGGTTGCCACCTGTTCAATGATCCCGTCCTTCATGACCGCAATTCGGTCCGCGAGCCGGATGGCCTCGTCAAAGTCATGGGTGATGAAAACAATCGTTTTGTGAAGAATGCTCTGCAGACGCAGGAACTCGTCCTGCATTTCGCGCCGGATCAGCGGATCGAGCGCGGAAAACGGTTCGTCCAAAAACCAGATTTCCGGTTCGGCGGCGAGGCTTCGTGCAATACCGACGCGCTGTTGCTGACCGCCCGAAAGTTCTCGTGGGAAGTAGCCTTCGCGCCCCTTGAGACCCACCAGTTCCACAACTTCGCGGGCCCGCACCTCTCGCGTTTTCTTGTCAACGCCCTGGATGTCGAGCGGGAAGGCGGTGTTTTCGAGTACCGTCAGATGCGGCAGCAAGGCGAATTGCTGGAACACCATGCCCATTTTCTTGCGCCGGATCTGGATCAGTTCCTCTTCACCGGCACTGAGCAGGTCCTTGTCCTCGAAACGGATCTCGCCGGCTGTTGAGTCCACAAGCCGCGACATGCAGCGGACAAGCGTCGACTTTCCGGAACCGGACAGCCCCATGATGACGAAGATCTCGCCTTTCCGGATCTGGACATTCACCGCCCGAACCGCACCGATGAGATTGGCCGCCTCAAGATCGGCGGAAGATGGAGTGGGATTTGTTTTTAAAAACGTATCGGCCTGCGGGCCGTATAGCTTCCATACGTTCCGGCAATCGAGAATTACGGGCTTCGTCATCCAGTCCTCGGTGGAGGTTTTATTCCCTGTGTCGGGGAACTGTCTTGCCAGTCATCCGGACTGGTGTCCTGCACGCATCAAAGACGGATTGATGCGTGCAGGAAGTATGGAACGGCCTTACTTGGCAATCCAGCCCGACCATGTGTCCTTGTTGTCGGTCATCCATGTGGCAACTGTGTCTTCAACGGACTTACCGTTGAGATCGACTTCAGTGACCATAGCGCCATAATCGGCGTTGGAGAGATTGAAGTTTTCGATCGCCTTTGCAGCGCCCGGCCACTTGTCAGCGACGCCCGCCCAGCTGACTTTCCAGATAGGTCCGCGGGGCTTGCCGCAGTCATAGGCAGCATCGGGGTTCACGCCAACCGACGGATCGGCGTAACACTCCGGTGAGAACGGCGGAAATTCAACAAATTCACCATCGTATTTTGCAGGGGCCCAGTGGGGCGCATAGACCCAGAGCATGATCGGGTCCTGGCGTTGATATGCTGCCTCCAGCTCGGCGAAAAGGGCCGCATCCGTGCCTGCATGAACCACTTCGAAGTCCAGTCCGAGAGCCTCGACGCGCTCTTCGTCAAAGCCGCCCCAGGTAACAGGCCCGCCCAGGTAACGACCGAAAGGAGCAGTTTCCGGTGTCGAGAATTCCTTGGCGCAATCCTTCAGGGCTTCCCAGTTGGGGAGGCCCGGACAGCGCTCTTTCATGTAGGACGGGTACCACCACTCCTCGATAGCCTGGAGACCGGTTTCACCGAGGTTGACAACATTGCCTGTCGCAAAGGCCTCATCCATCGCTTCGCGGCCCGTTGTTTCCCAGATTTCCATGGCGACATGCAGGTCGCCCGTTTTCAGGCCTGCGAACTGGGCAATGTAGTCGGCCTGAACATATTCGACGTTGTAGCCGGCTTCCTTCAGGACTTCGCCCATGAGCTTGGTTGTGATCAGCTGACCGGACCAGTCGTGAAGAGTAAGTTTGATCGGATCGCTGGACTCGGCTGCGAGTGCAGGTGCGACTGCCAGCATTGCGGACAGTGCTAAAGAAACGCGCTTCATATTTTGCTCCCTGTCGATTTTTGCCAATGCGGGACTGCCCAGGCATCACCCCCTCAGCAGATGCCATCTCGGCACAACACCCTCATAGACTGTCAGTATAAATCAACAAAAAGCAACATATGGGTTCGAATTTTGTGGATTTTGGATACATTTTGAGCATTAAACGAACATTAGATAGTCAAAAAAGACTAGAAATGCGGAGGAACGCGAGATGTCGGATTTCTCGGGCAGGTTGGAAAAGGCCTTGGCAATTACGGAAGAAGCGGCGGCTGTCAGCCTTTCTTATTTCAGGAACAATCCCGAGATAGAAACCAAGGCCGATCTGAGCCCGGTAACTCTGGCGGACAAGGCGACCGAAAGATCTCTCAGGGATAGCATCCAACTGCATTTTCCTGACGAAGCGGTTTTCGGAGAAGAATTCGGACAGACAGGAGAGGCTGCTGCGATGTGGATCATTGATCCAATCGATGGCACGCGTTCGTTCATCGCCGGCCTGCCACTCTTCGGTATGCTGCTCGGGTTTCTGATCGAAGGCTGTCCGAAGATGGGTGTGATCCGAATGCCGGTACTCGGCGAAGTCTATGCCGGGGGCGAAAATATTCCGGCCACGTGCAACGGGACGGCCATCCAAGTCAGTTCCTGCAATTCTCTTGCGGAAGCCCATCTGTTCATCAATGAGGGTGACAAGCTGGCCGTGTCTGAACCGGAAGCTTTTCAGCGTCTTGTCCGTTCTGGTCAGTTGCGCAGGCTGGGTGCCGATTGTTATCCGCATGCGCTTTTGGCGCGCGGTCATGTCGATGCCGTCGTGGACTACGATTTGCAGCCTTACGATTATCTGCCGGTATCTGCCGTGGTCGAGGCGGCCGGCGGAGTGATGACGGACTGGCAGGGCAATCCGCTCACAATGAGATCAGACGGACGCACTGTCACGGCAGCTACGCCAGAGTTGCACGCAGAGCTTCTGGAGTTGCTCAACCGGCCCTGACAGCAGCAACATGCGACTCGAAAGAAGGGTCCTGCATCAGTTTGCGGCATCGGTCGAATCGTCCGGTGGCGTAGGCCCAGAAGTCTTCGGCCGGATTGTCGTCGGCAAGCTGGATAAGCCCCCAAAGGGTCCAGAGCAAATCGCACATTGCCTTGTAGATCACCACCCGGCCGGTCTCCGCGGCAGTTGGTTGGCGGCCAAAATAGGCCGCAAGCATTTCCGCATCTTGCGCCGCATTCATTCCAGCCTCGACCGAGAGATCTCCGAGATCCCACAAAGGATCGTTCATGCCGGAATATTCCCAGTCGACGATCCACATCTTCTCGCCGTCATCCAGGAAGTTTTCGCAGAGAGGATCGCAATGGCAGGGTGCCAGGGGCAGGTTCGCCGCAGCCAGGACCTCACCAATAGGCATTGCGACAACCACCACGTCCTCATACCCGTCCGGCAGGGAGATATCCTTGGTCGACAAAACCTTGAGATAATCGTCGATCATGGAAAAAAGCTCAAAGCGGAAGCGAAAGGTTTCACCAGATGCATGCAATCTGGCGAGGGCCGCACCGGCCCGGCCGGGTGAGCCGGCACGCGACTTGAAGAGATCGGGGGTCATGGTTTCGATGCCGTCGATCGTGCGCGTGATCATCACGCCAGACACGGCATCGGCGAAGAGAACCTCGGCGGAGACACCGGCCCGGGCAGCTGCCGCTGCATTGTGCTTCTCAATACCCCGATCGATGTATTCCTCGGTGTTTTCGCCCGGAATGCGGACGACAACTGACTGATCGTCGAGGTCGACGCGGTGGACGAGATTGGTCAATCCGCCGAGGCGGGCTATTTGTTTTACCGAGACAACATCTGCAAATTGCGGTGCGGAGCGCAGTGCCGCGAGTACCTTTTCGGCGTGTTCCGTCATGTTCCCCCCGTTTATCCCTTGAGTGCGCTGTTGTCTGGATCGTAAAGCGGGCTGCTCGCCTGCGTGATCGGATGACGTTCTCCAAAGACTTCCAGACTGAACTCTGTGCAGTCCCAGTGTGCCTTGTCGAGATATCCGCGCACGATTGTCTGTCCGACGGTGTAACCATAGCCAACCGAGGTAGCTGATGAGACCACCTGGTCTCCGAGCAAGATGGTTTCTCCTCCCGTCAGCGGCAGATGATCCTTCGTCACGAAAGTGCTCAGCCTGCGCTCGACGCCGTTGTTCTTTTGCGTTTCCAGAACCGCACGTCCAAGGAAATCACCCTTTGATTTGAAGTGGACCCTGAAGCCGAGACCGGCCTCGATCGGTGTATAGTCTGGTGTGACATCACCGGACCAATAGACGTAGCCCTTTTCCATTCTGAGGCTCTCGATCGCCCTATACCCGACATTGGCAATGCCGTGAGCCTCACCGACTGCCCAGAGCGTGTCGTAAACATGGGCCGCAAATTCCGTCGAAACATGCAGTTCATAGCCGCGTTCGCCGACATAGCCGATGCGGGCTGCCCGAACCGGAGCCGCACCGACGACGATGTCCTTCATTGTCGAGAAGGGGATCGCTTGATTGGTAACGTCGCTTTCGGAGGCTGCCGCCAGTACATCACGTGAGTGCGGACCGACAATGTTGATAACCGCGTACCCGCTCGTCACTTCGATGATGTGTACTGAAGCGCTCTCGGACACATTGCGTTTGATCCAGTCGCTGTCGCGAACACCGAAACCCGACCCGGTCACCAAATAGAAACGATCCAGATCCAGCCGGACGATCGTTACATCCGCCTCGACGCCCCCGCGATTATTGCAGAGCTGAGTATAGATGACCGAGCCGACCGGCTTGTCCATGTTGGAAACAGCCAGCCGTTGCAAGGTTGCAAGAGCGTCGGCGCCGACAATCTCGAATTTGGAAAAGCTCGACTGGTCGATCAATGCAACCCGCTGCCGAACGGCCTTGTGTTCTTGGGCTGCATATTTCTTCCAGCCCGGATCCAGGAAGTCCAACTGATCAACCGGCGCCACGCCGTCAGGAGCGAACCAGAGCGGCCGTTCCCAACCGTTCTTTGAACCATAGACCGCGCCCTGATCCTTGAGTTTCTGATAGAGCGGTGACAATCGCAACCGACGTGCGCTCTCGTGTTCCTGGCCCGGATATCTTTTCTTGTAGTGGTGGGCATAGTGTTCAACCGCACGCGGATACATGAAAGTGCGGGTTCCGTGGTGTGGTCCGAAGCGGCGCACGTCAAGCGGCCAGAGATCAAGAGACGATTGCCCCTCGACCACCCATTCGGCGATCATTTCACCAGCGCCGCCGCCTGCGGCGATGCCGTAGAGAAATCCGGTGGCCATCATCAGATTGTTGAAGCCTGGCTGCCAGCCCATGACGAAATCGCCATCGGCGGAGTAGGGGATAGGCCCGTTGATGACCTGACGGATGCCGACTTCGTTGACGACCGGCGTAACCTGGCTGGCCAGATCCGCCAGCGGCAGGAAGCGATCCAGGTTTTCCGGCAGCAACTGACGTACGAAAGCACCGGGAATGCCCCGGTCTCCAAAGGGAAGCGTATCTTCTTCGTAGCCACCAATGACCAGGCGGCCGGCGACATCCGGCTTGTAGTAGACCAGGCGCTCCGGATCGCGCAGTGTCGGGAAATGGTCGACTTCGGTTCCGGTTGGCTCGGTGACGATGTATTGGTGTTCGACGGCACAGGCGGGAACGCGAACGCCGAGTTTCGCGCCGAGTTCCCGGCTCCACATGCCTGCCGCAAGGATAATTGTCTCAGCTTCGAACGCGCCTTCGCTTGTCTCGACACTCGTGATCCGGCCCTTCGAGACGGCAAAGTCGAGTACCTCAACCCCCTGACGTATCTCCGCGCCCTGGCGCCGGGCTGCTCCGGCAACGGCCTGGCAAAGCGAGGCCGGGTCGACATAGCCGTCAGAGGGAATGAAAGCTGCGCCCTCAAGACCACGCGCTTCAATCAGAGGGAAAAGATCCTTTGCTTCATCAGGCGTTATAATCTGCATTTCCAGCTCGAAGCTGCGTGCCATGGTGGCCAGACGCTTTGCTTCCAGAAGACGGTCCTTTGTTGCGGCAAGTCTGAGCGAACCGGTTTTCTTCCAGTCGAACTGCATGCCTTCTTCGTTTTGAAGCCGGTCATACATTTCAACGGATTTTTTAAGCATACGTGTGGTATTGCGTGATGAACGCAACTGCCCGACCAGCCCGGCAGCGTGCCATGTCGCTCCCTCAGTCAGGCCGGCGCGCTCCAGGAGAACCACATTCTTTTCACCCATTCGGGTCAGATGATAGGCGATCGAGCATCCAATTATACCGCCGCCGATGATCAGGTGTTTGGCCGAATGTTGGGTCATTTGCAGATCCAAGTGCTATGAGTCAGCTCAAATCCTAACAAAAATCAACACCATAACAATAGGATTGTTGATTTTTGTTGAATTGTGGGTGCAAAATAGACTTATTCGACCAGAAACTTTGGTGTAAACAGGCTTCATGTCGAAATACGAAACAACGCTTTTACAGACCGTGGACATGCGTGGCACCGTTAGTGTGCAAGAGCTGTCGCGCATCCTCGGAGTTTCGGATCAGACCATCCGGCGGGTCTCGCGCCCCCTGGTCGATCGGGGCGCATTGCAAAAGGTGCATGGCGCGCTGGTTTCGACCAAGTCGGCTGCGGATCTGCCCTATCTGGCCCGCATGAACTTGAACCGTGAAGCCAAGGTGGCGATCGCCGAAGAGGTTGTGAAAATCATCCAGGATGGCGACAGCATCGCGATCGATACGGGATCGACATCAGGGTTCGTCGCACAGGCACTGCGAAACCGGCGGGAACTCACTGTAGTCACCAATTCGGCCTACGTGGCAAGCACGCTTGCGATGATCCCAGGCAACAATGTCTCAATGGCAGGAACGCAATTGCGGGACCACGACGGTGCCTCCTTCGACCGGTCGGCGTTTGACGTCATTGAACGGATGCAGGTGGATTACGTTTTGCTGTCGGCCTCGCTGGTCGACGCCCGGAAAGGGTTTCTCGTCCACGAGCAATGCGAGGTCGATATTGCAAGCGCAATGCTGGCAAATGCAGGGCGTGCGATCATGGCAGTCGATCACTCCAAATTTGAACGGCAATTGCGCAAGCCGGCGCTCCGTCAGCCGACATTGAAACCCAGAGACTATCTCGTGACCGACAGAGCGCCACCTGAGGATTTTGCGGAATTGTTTGCAGATCTGGACATTCGGTTTCCCTGACAACTTGCCACACTTCCACAGGGTGCCGTGGACAACTGAACTGCCCCGCAATCAAAGGGTTGTCATGCGTGGAAGCATGAAGGAAACCGGCCTTGCCACCTCACCAAAGACCCCGTTGAGCATTCGAACTTATCTGCAAGGCATGGATGGCGAGGGCAAAACCAACGGATATCGAATTCGTTATGGCGGACTTTTTGACTGTGGGCATTCCCGCAACTTTAACCGCGAAGAAGCGATACGGGATGTTCCTCAGAAAGCAGAGAAATCACGTCAAATAATGGAGACGGACGTCTTCCAAATTCGGGCCGTCGTCGAAAAAAATCTAGAGTATCCAGAAGCGGAAGACTATTTGCTCTTCGAACAGTCCTATGCGTAGGGATCCCATTCATTGTAAACGTATTGGCGTATCTTCAGGATGTATCCCATCAGTTTGTGATACTCCAAAAAGTCGGTTTTGGGATTGCGCCTCTCTCCCGTGATCGGGTGGTCATAGAAACTGTTGAAGTCTTCAAGCGTCACATTTCTGCGCCAGCTAAGGTGATTGACCCAGACCCAACCAGCGAAATAGAGCTTGTCCATCAGGCCTCCCTCGCGCAACCGCGCAAGCGTCGCTTCTTCACTCATACAAGCGAGGGCGATGGAGTCTGCCATCGAAGACGCCACTTCTTCGTGATAGGCATTGGTGGTATTGCTTCGATAGTGATTGAATACGTGGGTCGCTTCGTTGGCAATTACACCATAGGACATTGGTCTGCTAAGCATCACAGCCGAACCTACGTAGATCCGTTTTTCATCAGCAACATATTCCGCTTCATATAATCCCCTGCTGGGGTCGATTTTGAGCCCGACATCCCGCCGTTTGATGAGGTCAGCCACTGTTCGATAGGCCCGCGCAGGCAACTGGGTTCCATGGTGATAGATGCCAGGCATTCGAACCGCCAGGCGTTCCAGAAGGCGCACAGCGCTATCGGCATGTTGGTCAACTTGCCCACCAAATCCGGACCCGCGTTTAAAATACGAGGGCGGCATCCAGTCTTTTGGAGGAAGGTAGACCCTTCCCAACTTGCCATCAGCCGTCCGGGCACCATCAAAACAAAAGTTCATCTTGTCCTTCGACATCCAGCAGCCAACCGCGTGATGCAGATACCAGTTGACTTCGCGGGGAACCTCGGTTTGGAAATTAAAGATTATGACGTCCCAGACATTGTTCCGGACAGCTTTCTTTGCGACTTTTGCGAAACCGCCTTCTGTGACAACGTGATCGCCTGCAGCACCGGTCGGTGGCCAAGCCTTGATCATCTTGGCGCTCGTTGGTCTACGCCACTTCGGTTGAAAGGTTGGTTTCTGCAAAGCACCAGGCAGGCTCAACATGATAATCTTCCGCTTTAAATCAATTGTTCAAATCGCGTGACCGCACGGGGTCTCCGCCCAGTCCTTTAACTGAGCACGCGCTGACTGGACCGGAACCGGCATGTCTGCACGAGGATCATGCAGACATGCCGTATCGACCGCTTCCCGATTGTCTTTTGGAAGTCGAGACAGTTTTCACGTTCTAGGCGAGGGACCGACAAACTTTGCTTATGGCAGGCTTGGTCTCTTTTGTTGGATCAGGCGTGCCCGTTAAGCGACCTTTGGAAGGAAGAGACGGTGCGTCAGGGAGGCAACCCAGGTTATTTGCAAGATGCTTGAAGACCTTCCTGAACCTGTTGCGGGCTGTATTTACGCCTGCAATGCGAAAGACTTGGAGAGCACGATCTCTTGCCCGTCACGAACCAACGGCTTCGCCAATTTTTCGGTTGGCGATATCAGGGAGGAAGCAGTTGGTGGCGAGGAGCTTTGCCAATTGGCCATCGCAGCAATACGCAGAGTCCCGGTATGCCATCAGGAAGTTAACACCGCGCTCGCCGCCACCAACACAAATAATGCCGCGATTGCCAATACAGAATTGGTCCACGGGAACTGCCGGACACTTGGCGAGCCGGCCAGAACATTTCCCTTGAGGACATGTCGCTTTTTGACGTTACGGGCGGTAAGATTTCCAGGCTGGTGGACCAGGGCTAGGCAAAAAGGAGACAAGTGAATTGAACTGGGACGATCTTCGCATATTGCTCGCACTGGTGCGGTCAGGGTCGCTGACGCGCGCTTCGGTGATGTTGGAAGTTGATCAATCTACAGTTGGCCGTCGTCTTTCCGCGTTGGAAGCTGCACTTGGCACAACTCTTTTCCTAAGATCAAAATCCGGGCTCATTCCAACAGAAGTCGGTGAGAAACTGATCGCTGACGCACTTGAGATCGAACGGCGGGCCGAGCGCATCGCCCAGACCGCTGCTTCTCCCGCAAGTGAACCTGTCGGCGAACTTCGGATACTGGGTGACCACTGGGTTCTCGCTCATTTGGCCGATAGCTTCCTTCCAACCCTGAAACAGCGGCATCCGAGACTGACTGTTCGCTTGAGTTCCGGTTACCCGACCATCGCGTCCTGGACCGCAGCCACAATTTCGCTCTGGTTTGAAGATCCGCCTCAAATGGGTGAATTCGCAATCAAACTCGCAGATGTTCCCTTTGCGCTTTACGCCTCCAGCAATTGTGACGCGAACGATCTCGGCTGGGTGTCAATGCTCGACGACAGCGCAGCGCGTCGCTTGCCGGCAAAGTATCTTGAAAAACTGAGGAAGCGTAACGAGCAGATTCATATCGTCGGGAATGATCCAGGGCTGCTTCAGGTTTCAATCCGACAAGGACTTGGCAAGGGGTTGCTACCAATGTGCATTGCCGAGCATGACAAAGGTCTCCGTCGCATCGGTGATGAAAGAACGCAGTTCACCCGACCGTTGCATCTTCACGTTCACCCTGACACCGTACAGACTTTAAGGGTTCAGACCGCGATCCGGCAACTGCGTGAGACTGCAAAAGTTCTCTTTGGCGACGGTAGCCTGAAAACCGACCTGGAGTGCGCTGCCAAGGAAACCAGTACGGCCAATGAAGGGCGTGCCGCTTAGCGAATTCGAATGAAACAAGCGGAGCAAAATCTGACAATTGTCGGACTGCCATCAGAGATTGTCCCCATCAAGTGAAAAACTGTTGTCCGTATCTTTTCGACAGAATTTGGACCAGTGCACAAATCCACCGGATAGCCGCTCCAGACAGTCATGACTTCGCACTAATGTGCAGGCTCTTCCTGCGTACTTGCCTGTAGCCGGTTGTCCGACAAGTGGCTAGTGTTCCTCTAAGCTGCTTTTCAACGAAAACAATTGAAGCCAACAGCTGCCAAAGACCGAAAAACAGGAGAGAAAAGATGAGCTTGAGCCGGGACGATATCGATCTCGTTCGCACATCCTATATCCGGCTTTCTGGCGACCTGCAGCGTGCTGGAGACGTCTTTTATGAAAAACTGTTCGAGCTCGCGCCCGAGACGAGAAATTTATTCGTAGTAGACATGAGCACCCAGTCCGTGAAGCTCATGAGCACGCTTGGGTTGGTTGTTTCGCAACTTCAAAATGCTGAAGAACTTGAGCCTCTCGTCAGGGATCTTGCACTGCGCCATCTGGCCTACGGTGTTGAAAGGGCACACTATGCTCTTGTTCGTCAGGCCTTGATCAAAATGCTGGAAACCCTTCTGGAAGATACGCTTTCAGACGAGCTGCTTTCAGCCTGGATGCATGCCTATGACAGCCTTGCCGACGTGATGCTTGAGGCGGCTTATCCTGCTCCATCGCAACAGGTGACGGTCTGACCGATGGAGCGCTGTGTGCATAACTTGGCATTGCCGGATCGTTGCGCGTATGCAGAAAGGACAAGTTCCATCAGCAAGTCCTGCGAATTTGACTGCCGTCCTTCCACGTGGTGGAAGACAGCCGTTATGTGTCCTGCCTCAGTCGCGATCAGCTAAACTGGAGGCGCGAGAAACATAACCTCTTTGTTTCTCGGTTTGCAGGAAGCCATCTACTTCTTGGACCAGCCAGGACCGAAAGGCTTTGACTTTAGGAGTGTTCCTGTAGGCATGGGCGTAAGTCAGCCAGTAAGCTGTTTCGTCGCTGGAACAGAGTTCAAAGGGACGGATCAATTGACCGCTGTCGATTGCGCTTTTGAAAAATGCAGGTGTCAGCATGGCGACACCTTGCCCTGCCATTGCGGCAGTTGCTTCCAGAATCTGCGGTCCGAAGGTTTGGCTCGGTCGACCTTCTAGGACGTCGGAATTGACCCCCGCCTTTTCAAACCAGCGCACCCACCATGGATCCCCTCCGCCCAGGATCGGAAGTTTCAGGAGGTCTTCAGGTTTGCTGACGCCGCCGATGGTCTCAGCGAGAGCCGGGCTCAGCATGGGCGTGAATTCGATTTCAATCAATTTGTGGCATTCCAGATCCGGCCATTGCCCCTTGCCGCTGCGGATTGCGATGTCGAACGTGTCAGATTGAAAGTCGATCAGCGTTTCACTTACTTCGAGCCTCACCGCGATGTTGGGATGCGTAATCTGGAAGCGGCCCAGCCTTTCGGCAAGGAAATTGGTCGCGAAAGTGGGAATGACGCTTATTTCCAGTGTTGCCTGCGCGCTGCCTTGTGCTTCGGCAAAGGCATCTGCAATCACATCCAGTGCTGCGCTTGCCTTTTTCGCCAATTCGGTCCCGACATGCGTGAGTTCGACCCCTCTGGCGCGCCGGTGGAACAGAGGCTGCCCGACCCGTTCTTCCAGCACCTTTATCTGATAGCTGACCGCAGCTTGCGTCAGGCCCAATTCTCTGCCTGAACTGGTAAAACTTCCATGACGAGCCGCTGCTTCAAAGGCTCTTACGGCGGCAAGTGGGGGGAGCGAAGAACGCGCCATTCATAAATCTCACTAATGTCTGGTGATGGCCGATTTATTTGATGTCGGATCCGAAAGTCCCGATAAATTGGGAAATTTAGTCAGGATCGGACTCTAAATATGAGATATTCACTCTCAGAAGCTATCAAAATTTTTGCACCCTGGGTACACAGTCGCACGTTTTTTCTCACGCGGCGCCCAAGACCCCGGACTCATGTCGATAACTTGCCCGTTCACTTGCGCCGGGACATTGGAATGAATTCAGAAGATGTTCGGCAGGCGAGAGAAAACGCCAGGCCACGCTCTGACCACTGGCGGTGAGCGCGACACTGTGCCTGAAAGCATCGCACTCTCGTCATCCAGCCCGGTCGAGCCAAAAGCACGAGTTGATCAATGACTTGGCCTATGCCTTGCGCAACCAAATTGCAGCTTTGCGTTTTCGGGTCATGGGCCTGTCAAAAATAACCCGACTGAATAATTTGCAACACATCTTGTGAAGGTCTGCATTTGGCACCAGTGACGGATCGCAGAATGGGCTGAAAAGGGACACATACCTTTCGTCCCGTTCACTTGGAACGAAAGCGGGCTTTAAGCGCGGAAAGATCTATGCCGTGTGACGAACGAATGTCGGTTTGCAAATTGGATCCGAGTCAATTGCCAATATGGTGCCGAACGTGTCTGATGATCATCCGAAGTAACACTTGAGGGCTCTATTCAGGCAAACGGCCGAGTAGGATTGCCGCCTGTTGTGGCGTGGAAACCCGATTGCCTGGCTACACAAACGACCGGTGAGGCATGCAATTCCAAAAGGGTCTGTAATTGGAAGCGTTCTTCGGAAACATGTTAGTCGCAAGACGCGAAGCGTGACCGACCGAAGTGTAAATGACAAGGACGGGATCAGCCGAATGATAGTGGTCGGTCTTTCGGCAAGTCCTTTTCATCGGCACAAGACACACTTTTTCGCCGCTAAACCCAGAACATTACGATCGATGCCAAAAGCAGTACAGCCATTGTCCAATTGAACATGTGCCAATGCCACGCTCTGCTGAGTGTTCGCGCGACAACACTGCCCGCCAACGCCCAGACTGAAAGGGACAGGCAGGCAGCCACCGCAAAGACGGTGGCGAGTATGAAGCCAAGGGTCGTCGGGTGCACCGCGATTTGTGAGAAAGATGAAGCTACGGCCAAGGCCATTGCCCATGCTTTTGGGTTCACCAACAACAGCATTGCG
This sequence comes from uncultured Roseibium sp., assembly GCF_947499295.1. GTDB lineage: Bacteria > Pseudomonadota > Alphaproteobacteria > Rhizobiales > Stappiaceae > Roseibium. Next base: position 184,824 of record NZ_CANMNP010000009.1, on the reverse strand, counting down.
CCCCCTAAAAAGCCAATGGGTTGCTGACTATTCGCTTTGCTCGCCGCTGGTGGACCGGCCAGGCCGATTTTTGCCGCCAGCCAAAGCAGATAGATCGAGCCAATTCCCTTTGCAGCCAAATGTAAGCTTGGTGCCGCGATGATCGTCGTGGCAAAGCTCGTTCCCGAAACGGCCACCAGTGTTGCTAGCGCCAAAGCGATGCCAAGGATAAGTGGCAGGCTCCGGCGGTAGCCAAAGCGCGCGCCCGATGCCGTGACAAGCGTTGTTGCCCCGCCAGGTGACGAGGTCGCGACAACCGCGAATAGAATAAGGGCAAGCACTTGCTCTGACATAAGGCGTCCAGATTTACCGAGCTGCGGTCACTTCAATTTCAACCAAAAGGTCTGGAGCGGCCAGTGCGGCCACAACAAGCGTGGTCACCGCCGGGGCTTGGCCCTGGTTCCATCGCGCCTGGCGTATCTCGGACAGGATCGGCAAGTTTGCCACGTCGGTCACATAGTAAATCACGCGCAGGACATCGGGCAGGCTCATGTCCGTGTCGGCCAGAAGGGCCTCAACATTGTCCATCGCCTGGTGGCACTGACGCTCGAAACCTGCGCAAGTCACTCCATCGGCTGCGACGCCGATTTGCCCAGAAAGGAACACCAAATTCTGCGGTGCGAAAATGTGCGTCCCATGCGCATAGATACCTTGGTATTGCTCTGGCACAGCGCGCAGGGTGTCCGGTGACAATTGGCTGATCATGTTTTCAGTCCCCTCTGGTGTTGATCGATGTTTGCAAGGGACGAATAGGCCCGCACAACCGGCAGGACGAACAAAAAATGCGGGCGACACATCAGCCCGTTTGTTGGCTCAGTCAATTCTCATCGACAATTTGGCCAAAGCCTCCGTTTTCGACACATTCCGTGAAAGTGCCAGAGCAAAGCCTGAGAAATGCATATGCAGTCCTGCCTTCCACCTTTGGGAAGGTTCGTTGCCATCACGGCGCTACAGTCGATCTGAACTTCTGTTGTGTCCAACTTGTAGAGACCCGGCGACCGTCTGATGCAGTCTTTCAAAAGCCTTCACATCCTTTTGCGCCAAGTCAGCAAAGGCTGGTTTGTCCAGTGTTTCTGCTGTCACCCAATCATCACTAAGGTTTCAAAGAGTGACAGCATCGGAAAGGCATGCCGGCACCCCCGCCCGCATCCTTACGGATATGGGTAGTGATGCAGGCGTGGATGACAGCGGGTGTATCTGTCATGCGATATCCCGCGCTGCCCCTGACACTCGCACTGACGCGCCTTTGATATCATCCAACGTGACGTGGATTAGGGATGGGCTACCCATGTCTTCGCCCTGGCGAATTGTAAAACGGCCTCCATGCGGCCAGCTACTGTCGCGCAGATACCCTGCAAACGCTGCTGCCGCGGCACCCGTTGCCGGGTCTTCGAACACGCCGCCAGAGGCAAAGGCATTCCGTGCGTCGAACGTTTGATTGTCCTTTATACAGACCAGCATGATGGTCACAAGACTGTGCTCGCGCATCACGTTTCGTCCCATGTCCAGGTCATAATCCATGGACGCAAGCCGGGCGCGGTCATTCAGCGGCAGTACAACATGGTCCGCACCCCCGTGGATGCGAGCAGGTGGAAGTCGTGGATCCAGGTCATCCTCTGTAAGCTTGAAGAGCGCCAGAACATCTCGCATTTCAGAGCCGGACAATGCACGGCTTTTGGTCGGCGGCGACGCGAGAGTCGCGACCATCCCACCCTGGGATGCTTCGGCCTCAACCGTAATTGTTGCGTCGTTCAGTGTCAGTGAATAGGTGCCAGCACCGTTGCGTTGGCCCAACGCCGCCCCTAGTGCAATCGTTGCATGGCCGCAAAACGGCACTTCGGATTCAGGCGAGAAGTAGCGGACCCGCCAGTTATTGCCGGTACCATCCTGCTGAACGGCAAAAGCAGTTTCCGAGTATCCGACTTCAGCCGCGACCCGCGCCATATCTGCGTCCGCAACCGCGGTTTGCAACAGAACGACACCCGCGGGATTGCCCCCTTCTGCACCCTGGCTAAATGCTGCAATTCGCTGAATATCCATCAATATCTCCTCATGTCATGTGGCGTGACAATACCGGGTGCCGCGGCAGCTCGTCCCGAACAAATCAATTGCGTTTGGCTGAAAAATCTTTCATCTCGATGGTATTTCGGATAAATTTTTTGCATGTCGAAATTGATTGATCAAATTGACTGTCAGATTGTGGAAATTCTGAAGGCCAATAGCCGCACGAGTCTGGCGGAGGTTGGCAAAGAAATTGGATTGTCTGGACCAGCGGTTGGCGAGCGACTGCGCAACTTGCAGGAACGGGGCTATATCTCGGGGTTTGGTGCGCAAATAGACTTGCGCAGTTTTGGATACACCATTCAAGCGCTGGTCAGGATAAAACCCCGCAGCGGTCAGTTGCATATCGTGGAACAGATGCTTGAACAGCAACCGCGTTTCATGTCGTGTGACCGTGTCACAGGCGATGATTGTTATGTTGCCCGTCTGGTTCTGCGGGATGTGGCAGAGCTGGATGAGATCCTGCTGCCGTTCCATGATCGGGCGGAAACGCATACCTCAATCGTCAAATCGACGATCATTGAAAACCGGCTGCCGCCGCTAACCCCCACAAGCTGATCCCTTGGGCTCGGAGCCTGGGATCTATAGCCCTTGTTCACATCGTTCATACACTCAAGCCAAGCGCGAAGCCGACGGATCTTTTGCGTGTGGCGATGACTGTCGGGTTTTTCCATCAGCGCCTTTGGGTGCAAATAAGCTGATTGCTCGACGGAGAGGTTTTGGCTCATCTTCAAAGACCGGGAGGGACCAGTCCTGTGATTTGTGGACGTCTTCATTCTAATTTTGGGGGAAGGGGGCCATCATGGACACGAGCGATTTCAGTGGCGATTTCAAGCGGGCCGTGGCGGCTCAAATCACGGGGCTTGGTTCTCCTGTTGCTGTGGTCTCGAAGCGTCCGGGTGTCAGCGCTCATTCACCTAATGCGTGGAAGAAGAAATTCTTCGATCCGAATATGAGAGCAATCAAGTTGTGTTACCGCAAATTTGACCGCGCTAGATCATGTTGATCTAATAGCGGAGGACCGTTACCGCCATTATCCCCGACCCATCGGATTCCGGTTTGGTTTGGTTTTCTCGCAAACCTTGATGTGATTTGGGAAAGGTATTTTTGCGACCTGTGATCGTTAATCTATCCTTATATCAAAACGCTGGGCTGCTTTTGCTAAACGAACCAATTGTACCTATTGACCACAACCGAAAATGCTTGAAATGGGGCGGTGGTTCGAGACAATTTCTTCTGGCGTATGGCGCTTCGCGGACGTTCAAGCTCCTCCATTTCTCTAAAAATCTTGCGGGTCACTTAATTGGGCGAGGGGCAGATCTCACCGGCGATCAAATCGCTGCAGTCGAGCACGATTAGTGCCTCACGATTTGAGTTGTGAGCAGTCCAGATTGGAAAATGACCTGCTGAATTTGCGTAAATGCTCTTTCTAGCTGAAGGCTTTCAAGTTTTAAATAAATTTCTGAAACATTTCTTTTAAGTATTATGAATTTTGCTATTAATTTATTATAAAAGATGAAATTTTGATTATTTCACACGTATTTTGTATTTTTGACGTCTTCTGTTTTGTTAATTTTACTTGGAAATTTCGTTCAGAATTGAACTTGCGTATTTACCTTTTCTAAAGTTAATGAAACGTGGGCTATTTATAAGGGTAAAAAACTGTAAACGGTGGGAGTGCAAGTCTAGTTAAAACCGCCAATGTGCAGAGTGCCCAGGAATGAACGAGATCGTGCGGATCGCCCCAGCCAACGTCTCCAACAACGCAAACGAAGATGTAGCAGATGGACTTCTGGTTGTTACACGTCCAGACGCGCAGCAGAGCATCGTCACGTTTCTTGCGTCCGGCCAACTGGTTGATTTCAGGCAAATCCTGAGCGAAGACATTTCCTTCATCAGGATCGATGGCGACCTGCAGATGATTTTCCCTGATGGAGGAACCGTCCTCATCCAGAATTTCTTCGAGGGTGACGTCAATTCACAAATCGCCTTGGTGGGAGAAGGCGAGACGCTCTCTATCGATGAATTCACGGCGATCGCCAATCTTCAGCTTGCCGACGAGATCCAGACTGCATCGGGTGAAACAACCAATCTTGCAACGGCTTTGGGCGGGCCGCAGGGAAGCGGCCAGGCCTTTGAAGACGTCTCGATTGGGGATCTTGGCGACGGCTTGAGAGTTGCCGACCTTTTGACGGGTGAACCGCCGGAAAGCGATGGCGCGGGCGCGGACGAGCTTTTAACCGGCGATGGGCCGGAAAGCGATGGCGGCAGCGCGGACGACGAGACACCGGATTTGCCAAATTCGGCTCCGGTCATTGGCGGTGCGGTTGAAGTCTCGCTCGACGAGGCCAATCTGGCCGACGGAACGGAGCCCAACGGGGCCGGAGATCTTCCCCTGACGTCCTCCGGCGATTTGGGTCTCAGTTTCGGCCAGAACGCCGGAACGATCAACGAGATCAGTCTCTTATTCGATCAGGACAACCTCCCGGCAGATCTGACGTCTGACGGCGTGCCCTTGGAACTGACCTTCTCGCAGAACGCAGCTTCTCCTGGCGGTGAGTTCTTGACCGCAACAAAGACCGACGGCTCGGGCGAAATTGTTTTTACTGTCGAACTCATCGTCACCGGCGATGTTCAAGATTTCGGCGGAGCCTACGAAATCATCCTTTATGAAAACCTGGATCATGACGGCGCGAACCAGGGTACCAGTCTGCCTCTACTATTCGGCTTCACCACCACCGATTTCAATGGCGATTCTGCAAGCTCCACACTGACGGTGAGTGTAGATGACGATACGCCAGTGATCGCGGGGAATATCCTTGGGGTGGTGACCGAAGAGGCTGATGCGAGCACGGGCGCGTTTACCACTGCAACGGTGACCGGTTCGCTTGGTATCAACTGGGGAGCGGACAGTTGGGACGAAGGCCAGGGTACGGTCTCCGATGGCATTGACCGTCAGGTCGGCCTCAACGTCACCGGCGGTGTTGCGGTGGTTACGGCCGGCGGCACGGCTTTGACGTCCAACGGGGAAGCGGTTCTTGTCGTTATCACCGGCACGAGTACGGACGGTTCGGTCACATCCATCGAGGGCCGCACCGCTGGTGACCGTCTTGTGTTCAGCCTTAGCCTTGATGATGGCTCTTCGGCTTCTGACGAAGGCAGCTACAGCTTCACCCTGCATGACAATGTGGACCACCTTGATCAAACCGGCTCTGGCGGTGAGGACGAAAGCGACGCTCTGACACTCAGCGCCGACTTCACCGCGACTGACAGCGACGGCGACAGCGTGACCGGCAGTTTCGCCGTCGTCATCAACGATGATGTGCCTGACCCGCAGTTTGTACTTCTGGACTCGACCCCGACACGTCGTGATCCGAGCCCAGGTACCGTTCGCGTCGATGAGACGTCCGACGGTGAGCAGCACAGCGACAATGTGTTCGATGAGACCACAGGGGAATACGATCAGGATGTGATCGATCTTTTCGCCAACGTGCTCAACAGTGCTGGTGGTGTTGGCTCCGACGACGACCTTCTTCCATTCGGTCCGATCTATGCACGGGACACCGTGATTGATGTGGGCGCATCACTCGATGCCGGTGCCGACGCGCCGATCCAGGATCAGTCGCTTGAATTGGTGCTGGTGGATGCCGCAGGTGCCGATTCAACGGGCCCGGTTTCGTCCGGCCTCTACACAACGGGTGAAGCAGACACCGGCCCAGGAGAGGAGATCTTCCTCTTTGTAGAGGGGGGTCTGATCGTTGGCCGGTATGATGACATTGGCGCTACTGCGGACGCAAACGACCCAGCCGCTTTTGCCATAGCCATTGAAGATGATGGCAGCATCAGCATTGCCCAGTATGTGTCGCTTTGGCACGACGATCCCGACAGCTCTGATGAAGACATCGCGATTGGCAACGACAGCACGGTTAATCCAGGTTCGGTTTGGGCCCAGCTCACGGTAACCGACGCTGACGGCGATACCGTTTCAACACGCGAGGACATCAGCGACCGGATTACCTTCGACGATGACGGGCCCGATCCCATTGAGCCCAACCCCTTCGATCCTGTTGAAGTTAATGAAGCAGATAGTCTGGAGACCATAGTCAGCGGGCAGCTCCAGTTTGATCCAGGTGCCGATGGTGCAGTCGTAACCAACGCAGCAGTGTTCTCGGATGATGATGGCTTCGTCAGCCGCGACGACATTTTTCTTTCCAGCTTTCCGTTGATTGAAGACACTGACTATTTAACGGTCGGCGGCGAACGGGTAACCACCGACGTAAGTACGAACACTGCCACCGGGGTGATAACAATCATCGGTAAGACGGAGACCTCACTGCAAAACGTCTTCGAGGTCGTCGTTCGGCCGGAAGGTAGTTATGATTTCACGCAGCTGGCGGCTTTCGACCACCCCGATCCGGGGACAGGCGACAATGATCCCATTGATCTGTACTTGGACTTCACTGTTACCGATGGCGACGGAGATGTTGAAGGAGATCTGACGGATCCGCTAGGGAGCGAATTTTATGAGATCATCCGCATCACCGACGATGGCCCGGAGCTGACTGACGTCGCGGTGACGGCGACGGTGGACGAGGCGGGCGCGCCAGTCATCTTCGACGACCCCGCGGTGACCAGCGCGGACGGTTTCGGGGCGTCCGTCGCCGTTTTTGAAAACTTTTTGCTGGTAGGGTCGCCGCGCGACGAGCGCAATGGTAGAGATTTCGGCGACGTCCATCTTTTCAATCTGGCCACCGGCGACCTTGTCCACACATTCGACGGCGCCGGTTTCAGCCGTGGAAGTTTCTTTGGTGGACCGCAGTTCGGCGTTTCTGTCGACATGGAAGAAAACCTTATCCTTGTCGGCGCTCCTTTTGATGCCCAGGGCGGGCCCCGTCAGGGCGAAGCTCACTTGTTTGACGCAACGACAGGCGACCTGATCACGAGCTACGATGCGCCGTTGTTCAACGGGGTGTTCCGTCCCGGAGAAGCTCTGTTTGGCTCCGATGTGGCCATATCGGGTAATCTGCTGCTGATTGGCGCCGTCGGGGTTCCTGACGGGGGGACAAGAGGCGGGCAAGCATATCTTTTCGATGCCAGCAACCCGAGCAACCCGGACCCGTCAATTTTCATCAGAAACCCGAACCCTTCGAGAGAAGACCGGTTCGGCGATGCGGTTGACATCGACGGCGATTTCCTCGTCGTCTCCGCCCCGAGCAACGGCACATCCGTGGGCGAGGTGCACCTGTTCGATACCGCAGGCAACTTCATCCTGTCCTTCACTGACCCTAGCCCGAACAGTCTGGACTTTTTCGGGTCCGATGTCGCGATCCAGGGCAATCTCGTGGTGGTCGGCGCGCGAGGGGACGACACGACCGCGCTAAATGGTGGCCAAGTCTATCTGTATTCCTTTGATGAAACGACCGGTACGTCCCAGCTGCTTCATACTTTCGATGACCCTGAACCCGTCCAGGCCGGCTTTTTTGGGTTTTCCGTCGCCATCGACGGCAACCAGGTCGTTATCGGCGCGTCGGCCCGCGACGCGGGTGGAAATGAAGGCGGCCGCAGCTATGTTTTCGACGCAACGACGGGAGACCTGATCCAAACGCTGGAGGACCCGACGCCGTCCTCATTCGGCAGAGATGACATGGGTGCTTCGGTTTCAATCGAGGGCAACACCATCGCCGTTGGTGCGCCGGGAGACGCAACGCAGGGTTCGGATGTCGGCCAGGTCTATGTGTTCCAGGCAGGCACAGGATCCTTCATCGCCACGCTCGATCTCGCGTCTACCGTCGATTTCGGCGTCGACGGCGGCGGTTTCTCGCTCCAGACGTTTGCAGCGCAGGACTTCGGTTTACTGACTGCCGGCGGCACTCAGGTGCGCATCGTCTCGGACGGCACAACCATCAGCGGCTTCGTCGACGACGGTACGACCGATCCGGATAACGGCACACTCGACGATGATGACACAATCCTCTTCACCCTGACGCTCGACGGAACAGACGCCGTTTTCACTTTGCTCCAGCAGTTCGACCACGGCACCGACGACCCGATCGCGCTTGAGTTGGGCCAGTTCATTGATGCCTCCGACGGCGATGGCGACGCAGTCACGCTGACCGGCCTGGTGACGGTAAATGTCGCCGACGACGTGCCGGAAATCGTTGCGACCCTCGTTGAAGACGGCGTCATCAACGCGGATGTCCTGCTGACATCCAGCGCGGACGATAACGGTATCAGCGGTTCGCTCGGCATCGATTTCGGTGCCGACGACGGCAACAATGGCAGCAACGGAACGGGTGACCGCTCGGCAACCTTCACCGACACAACGACCGCTGAGAACAATGTGACGGTGACCGACGGTACAGGTACCGGCACTACCCTCACGTCGAATGGCGCCTCGGTAAGTTTTGACTTCGTGAACGGCACCCTTGTGGGCTACACCGGCGCCGATCCGGACGCCAATCAGGTCTTCACCGTGTCGCTCGACGACACGACGGTCGAATACACATTTACGTTGCTGGCCAATCTCGACACACTGGCGGTCCCAAGCGCCGCGGCCAATGAGATCAACCTGACATTCAACATCACGGCGACAGACGGCGACGGCGACAGCGCCACGGGCGAGTTTTCCGTAACCGTGACGCATACCGGGCTGGTGCGGGTGTTCGACGGCACGACGAACGCCCTGAAAGCGACTTACACCACGATCCAGGACGCCATCGACAATGTCGGCACCTTAGACGGCGACACGATCCTGCTCGGGCCCGGCACCTACGATGAAGACGTCACCGTCGACAAGGATTTGACGATCCTTGGCGCTAATGAAGACGTTTCCGGAGACGATGCGTCGCGCGGCACGGAAAGCGTGGTCACCGGCTCTTTCACCTTTGACACAGGCTCAGAAGACAGCACGATCGATGGTGTACATATCCTGCAGGATGCATCGGCAGGTACGACGCCCGGCATTTACGTCGTGGCGGACGATATCACCATCACCAATATGCTGATCGAGCGCACGGGCGGTTTCGGCAATGCGCGCGGCGTGCTTAACGAAATAGGCGATGCAGACGGGCTGGACGTCAGCAATTCAAAGATTTCAGGCTTCACGACCGGCATCTTTCTCAATCCGGGCTCGAATGCAACGATCACTGACAACGTTCTGCAAGATAACTTTGTCGGCCTGGCAAATGACGGTGCCGATGCTGATGCTATTTCCGGTAACAGCTTCATGGACAATCAACTTGAGCAGATCGGCATCGGCGTTGAGACTTCTGGCGCAACGGATGTCAGCGCAATCGTCAGCGCCACCAACACCTTTACTGGCGACGTGCCGGAGGTCAGCATCTACGATAACAGCGCCGGTAATGACGATATCACCGGAACGGGTTTCAACGACCAGGTTACTCTTGGCGCTGGTGATGACACGATCGGCACCGGTGCCGGCGACGACACGATCTTTTGGACGGTTGGCGATGGCCGCGACATTGTCGATGGTGGCACCGACATAGACACCTTTGATGTCACCGGCGAAGCGTCCGCCGATGAGACCTTCTTCATCGAGACGGTAACCGACTACAACATTCGGACCGGCCTTGGCGGCTTGCTCGATGCCGACACGGAGATCGTGGTGTCGCGCGGCCTGGCCGGGCCGACGGGCGCTTCGACCGTCATCGCCGAACTCGACGGCATTGAAGACATTGACGTCAATGGCCTTGGCGGTGCCGATAACTTTGTTGTTTCCGGCGATTTCACCGGCACTGATCTCGATCCGACGACGATCACGATCAATGGCGGCGGGGATGGCGATACCGTCGATGCGTCCGAAATGACGAGCAGCCACAGTGTCGTGTTCAATGGCAATGGCGGCGGTGATATCTTCCAATCCGGTGCTGGTGACGATTTCTTCGATGGAGGCGAAGGCTCCGACAGCATCTCCCTGACCGGCGATGCAGCGGACTATGTCCTGACCATAAATGCCGACGGAACAATCACGATCAAAGATACAGTCGTCAGCCGTGACGGCGCCGACACGATCACGGACAGCGTTGAGGTCATCAATTTCGATGATGTGATGATCACCCTGACAACGCCTGACAGTGACACTTTTCAGAGTTATCTAGACGCGCTTGAGGCGGCGATTGGTAGTGGGGGGGCTTCGTCCGACTATGTGCGTGTTCTCGAAAGTGGTTTCGATTTACTCGTTCAATTCAATACAGCTGGTACCGGCTTGGATGCCGATTTTGTGACCGCATACACCTTGGCGGGCGCAGCCGACCCGGCCATCGTGGAGTTCGCCACCCTTGGCTTCTCATTTGGAGGCCAGACCTACACGATCGACGATGCCGGTCTGTTGGTGACAGTCTCCGACCCGATCATTCTCGATCTTGACGGCGATGGCACTGAGCTTCTCGCCGGCCCGGTGGTCTTCGATATTGACGCTGATGGAACGGCTGAGACCATCGGCTGGGTTGGCCCCGATGACGGCATGTTGGTGGTCGATCTTGACGGATCCGGGGCCATTGAAAACGGATCGGAAGTGTTCTCCGAAGTTTTCAACGATGGTTCTTTCGCGGACTCTCTGGAAGCGCTGGCCTCGCTCGATGACAATGGTGACGGCATGATCGACACTCAGGATGCCGCATTCAGCGACATCAAGGTCTGGCAGGATGCCAACTCCGACGGTTTCAGCCAGGCGGGTGAACTCCAGAGCCTGTTCGAACACGGGATCTCTTCGATCGATCTCAACGCAGGCAAGGTCGACCGGGCCGTTGACGGCAATACAGTCTTTGCGGAAGGCACCTACACCAAGGTGGACGGTTCTGAGGGCGTTTACACCGGCGTGAGCTTCGGCGCTGCTAACGATGACACCGCCGACACCGAAGCCGACACTAACCGCCAGTCCGCGGCCGTCGCGGCCGGGGTTGCGATGGTGCTCTATGCAGCGACTGCGGAGGAGGTCGCCGCGGGCCTTGCTTCCGTCGATATCAAGGGCGATACGTCCATCGGCAGCGTCGACATCAGCGAAGACTTCACGGTAACCTACACACCGGCTGACGGATATCACGGCAAGGATGTAGTCGAATTGGAGCTGGTCTTTGCGAAGGGCACTACCGTGACGCGCTCGATCGACCTGGATGTCCTGTCGGACGAAACGCCTCTGACGACCTCTACCGTTTCCAACAGCGCGGAAGCGCCCGGAACGGTCGTTAACGGCGCGGACGCGTCCGGCGATAACGGTGGCACACCTGAAGCTACGGTAACGGTGACTGTCGCCGGATCTGTCATCACCGGGGACGATGGTGGCAACATCCTGGTTGGCTCCAACGGCGACGACATTCTCATCGGTGGTCTCGGGTTCGACACGCTGACCGGAGGTGCAGGCGCCGACACATTCGTGCTCAACTCCCTGGCCGAAGCCGACATCATCACCGATTACACCTTCGGAGAAGGCGACAAGCTCGACCTTGGCCAACTGCTCGCCAACGCTTTCGGTTCAGCGGCCGATGCGGCTGAATACATCCGAGCCCAGCGCGGTGAGAACGGTGAGCTTCGCGTTGAAGTCGGCAAAGAAGGCGATCACGCCTGGCAGGAAGCCGCGACGCTCCAGGATCACGCATCGATTGGCGACACGATCCGGGTGGTGCTCGACACCGAGGGCACCGAAGCAAACATTGCCGTCAACGCGGCCTGAGCCGAGAGCGCTCAAGGCGTCGAAAAAACTTGGCAGCTTCAGCCCTGCGGCCTGCGAAACCGGCGGATTTGGTCGCCAGATCATCCGGATAGTCTCCGCAAGACTTTAGTTTTTGCAGAAACGAGATGAAACTGGGTAGGTCGGTATGCGCAGCCGGGGCTGTCCATTTCAGCGTTCGACTTTCGCAATGTGTACCCTGGTCTTGCTGAGTTTCTGACACGAATCTCAGGCTACTCTTTCGTTAAAAATCGAAAACTATCCCTATTTGGATAAGCCAGAGCAGGCTTATCGCTTAGGGAATGCTGACGCCGATTCTCGCACCACTCAACGAAGTAGATCTATGCCATGTCATTTTCCGTTGGCGAATTGGCATCAGGTCAGCTAAGTCGACTTACCGCATCAAGCCTTGCGATACCGGGTTCTTGAAAGTCGCTCCGCAAAGATTTGCCGACTTTGGTTCAAGCCTGAATATGACAGTATTTAAGGAGCTAGCCATCAGCTTCCGGCTGCGCTCGCGATTAGTTTCCGGGCCGCGCGCATGCCGGCAATCACCTGGTTCTGGCCGCGCACAAGTTCTGTGCGCGAAAACCCTTGCAGGTCAACGGGCCGCTTCGCGATCTTCGTTGCTTCTTCCAGAGCAGGCAGCGGCGGGATTGTGAGGGCCGGATCGTGGCGGAAGCGTGCGCTTCTGTTGAAGTTGAGCGGTACCAGAATACGCGCCAGCTCCTGGATCACGGTATTTGCCGTTTCTTCGGAAACTCTGCCCTGATCAACACGAGCGTAAAAGCGGTCCAGATCTTCGGCAAGGGTGGTGGTGGCGACGCTGCAAGCTGACAGATCGAAAGCGTCCCCCGCCTGCTGCTGATAGTCGTCAATCGTTGCTTGGAACTCGCGGGCTGTTGCCCGCCAGTCCATTGGCAGCACTGATGCATTTGCATTTCTGAAGACTGCAAGAAGATAGACTTTGATGTCCCGCAGAAGGATGTCTTTGTCGGCAATTTCCAGCGTGTCGTTTTCCGTATGCCAGGCGATGTTCATACCGCAGCCGCCAACGGCATAGTAGCCGAGCTCCTCCCTGTGAGCGTCTGTCATTGCGGACGACAACATCAAGTAACTGGAGAGGCCAATGTCATTGAACGAGTAGTCGCCCGCCCGGTGCGGCCGCTCGGATTGAAGTTCCTTGCCGGCAACTTCTCTGATGACCTGGGCCAGGAAGTCATGGGCTTCAGACATGACCGATACATGGATGAATTCCGTCGCCCACCGGCAACCGGGACTGTCGCAGTTCACCTGAGCGACGCAGTTCTCATCAAGATCGAGCGCGAATGTATCGGAGTACCAGGTCGATCCCGCGTATCTGCCAGTCGAATGGCCGGGCCACCAGCAGATTTTCACCGAGCGCCGGAGTTTGTCGCGGTTGGCCCAAAGTACACGGGCTATCTCAAGCATGGTCGCATCGCCGGTTGCATTGTCCCCCACGCCCACATCCCAACTGTCCAGGTGACCGTGCAACAACACATATTTTTCCGGTTCTTCCGTGCCTCTGATTGTGATTTCGGGCAGCTTGGAGCGGAACCAGCCCTCCTCCATCTCCGTTATGATTGTGGCGCTCTTGCCGGCCTGCGCCATCTCGATGAGTGTTTTGCCGCTTTCCAAGTTGACGGCGGCAGCCGGAATACGCGGCTTGCGGTCCAGATCAGCCGTCCCGGGAATTCCCCAGATCGTGGTGCAGATACCCCAGTGAATGTCGACCCCGGGGTTGATGGCGATTACGCCGACCGCACCGCAGGCCTCCATCAGAGAAATGATGGCCGGGCTTGCGAAACCTTCGGTCAGGACAATTTTGCCGCGCACCCGTGCTTCCATGTCGGGGCCCGCTTCAAGCTGGCTCTCGAACGCGTCTTCCTCGTCCATGTTCGTGGTGCCGGGAATATAGACAAGGTCCCCTGTGAACCCGTCCCTTGCATCGGCGCTGAACGCAGGCGGCTTGGCGCGGAATATCTGGCCGTCCGCTTCAACCCGGGCCTGTCCCGGCAGGCTCAAAAAGAGGTCCGGTTCGTGGACCCTGACTTCAACACCATGTGCTTTCAGCCGGGAGACAACTTCGTCCATACCTCGGTTCACATCATCAGGATGTTCGCGTTTGAAGGTCGAAAAACTTTCAACCAGTGCCCAGGGTTCATCGATGGTGACTTGGTCAAGCAGTTTGGTCTCGGCGGCATTCATGGGAGGTTCCAGTGTTTTACTCATTGAAACAATGTAGCGTAGAATAAAACACTAGCAGCAATTCGCTGTGCGCCGCAACCCGTGCGTTCAACGGAATGCGGCATGCGTGAATTGGGGGCGCGTCTTGCTGGAAATGAAAAAAACTGTCAGCTAAGGGTCAGGCGTTTTGAGATCTCGTCCGCGGCCTCGACAACTTTTTCGATGTAGCTTGCCCGCCGCACTTCATCCAGGCGGGCTGATGCGCCGGCGACCGAGATGCCCGCGATGATTTCGCCGGCCGTGTTCTGGATCGGTGCGGCGACGGAAAAGGCGCCGTCGTCCAGGTCGTTGATCGCCACATTGTAGCGGTTCGAGCGAATGAGCAGGAGAGCTTCGCGCAACCGCTCCGGGTCTGTGATCGTATGGGGGCTGAACCGCTCGAGCGGACCCTCGAGTACACGATCGCGAATACTGGGTTCTGCATAGGCCAAAAGCACCATGGACGCACCACCTGCATGCAGGGGGCCGCGCCGTCCGGTTTGTGCGAAAAGACGAATGCTATGAAGGCCCTCACGGGTTGCGATTGCGACCGATGCGGTTCCTTCTCGTGCAACCAGGTTTACATTTTCACCCGTTTCGTCCCTCAGGGTATCCATAACAGGACGCGCCACCTGCAACAAAGCGCCTTTGCGTCCAACGCGTTCGCCAAGCAGCGCGATGCGGTAGCCAAGCGAATAGATTGCTCGCTCCTCGTCACGCTGAACGTAACCGTCTTCTTCCAGGGTCTGGAGCAGCCGGAACGCGATGGATTTGGTTACGCCAAGCTTTTCTGCGAGAGCTGTCGTGCCAATGCCGGGATTGTCACCCAAGGCTTCCAGAACTCTAAGCGCGCGGGCCACTGCATCTATTCGGTAAGACTTCCGTCCGGCTGCATCAGTTGCTGTCGGTCCTGCCATTTTCTTCTCTGCACTCTATTGATTTTAATTTTCGATGTGTTTTACTGATTGAAGTATATCAAAAATGTTTCACTGAATAAAACAAAATATGCATGCAAAGACGTCAGTGGTGATCATTTTTTATGCAGATGGGTGGTGAGGGCAGGTGGTCAGTCACGCGCGCCGGGAGGACCGGCGGTGGTTTCGCCCAAAATGAAACGGCCTGAACGCTCTTGCGTCTAGGCTCAGGAACAGGAGAGCGACTTGAAGACATTTCTCAAAATTGCCGTCGGGAGTGTGCTGGGCGCATCGCTTTATGCGACATCCGTTGCCGCGCAGGACCCGATCCGCACGATTCACCTGTTGTCGCGGCCTCAGGCGGCTCAACCTGCCGAGTTTCAGGCGATCCAGCTGATCGCACAGGAGTGGCGCAAGCTGGGTCTCGATGTGGAGATTGACGTCATGCCCTGGTCGCAGATGGCCGACACGGTCTGGTACAACCGGAATGACTGGGATGTGACGGCCTGGCAGATGACGGGGCGACCCGAGCGTTCTGACCCGGATGAGATCATCTACAACCTCTTTCATTCTTCGACTGCCGAAAAGGGTTATAACTTCATCGGTTATAACAACCCAGAATACGACAAACTGGTAGAAGAGCAGCGGATCACGGTCGATCCTGAGAAGCGTCAAGCGCTTGTTCTCGAGGCGCAGAAGATGCTCGACGCCGATCAGCCGAATATGATGCTCGTGCATCCGCAGCAGGCTTTCGCCTTTGACAAGAACGTGTTTGACCCGGCGTCCGTTGTCGACCAATCTGGAATTGGCATTCGCAGCTACTGGACGTGGTTGTCGTTGGCGCCGATCGGCGAGCAGAAAGACGTCATCGTCAACAGCTCGGACAATGTGATTGCCGTAAACCCACTTTATATTTCGGGTGTCACCGACAATTGGCTGACCGAACTCATCTATGACCGCCTGTTCCGTGTCGGACCGGATGGCTTGCCCACGCCCTGGGCGGCCGAAAGTTATGAATGGCGCGGCGACACCACCATTGCAGTTACACTGCGCGATGGCCTGAAGTTCCATGATGGCCAGCCGGTCACAGCTGAAGACGTGGTGTTCTCCTATCAGGCGACCACAGGTGGCGAAGCGCCCATGTACGCTCCGTTTGGTCAGAATGTGACCAACATCGAGGTCGAAGGCGACAATACTGTCGTTTTCACCCTGGCGACGCCGTCAGCCTCGTTCCTGACTTCCAGCCTTGCCAAGATCAACATCATCCCGAAACATGTCTGGGAACCGATCCTCACAGACTTGTCTGCCAAGGAAGAGAACGCGGAATCCTATCAGGAAGACACACCGATCGGGTCAGGCGCCTTCAAGTTCGTGCGCTGGCTGCCAAATGAAGAGATTGTGCTTGAGGCCAATGCCGTTCACTTTAACGCACCCAAGGCCGAACGCTTTATCTTGCGGATCGTTCCGAATGCAGAGGCCGCTCTCGGCATGCTTCGCTCAGGCGAATTGAACTTCCTCACCGACTTTCAGGGGGATCCGCAGGTTCTCATCACGGCGGCTGAGGAAGACGGCGACCTTGAAGTGGTTTCGACCGTTGATATCGGTTTCCGGTATGTGGCCTTCAATCTTCGCCGCCCCCCGTTTGACGACCCTGCGTTCCGCCGGGCCCTGTCCAGCGCCGTGGACCGCCGTCTGATTGTCAATGCCGCTTTCAAGAAGTTCGCGGTGCCGTCGAACTCAGTCGTTTCCCCGGCGCTTGAATACTGGCATGCCGCTGATGTTGTCGATGGCTTCAAGGCCGGTTCGGATGTCGCCAAGGGTATTCTTGAAGAAGCAGGTTACGGCGGTATCGGAGACCGCCTGACCTATCCGGAAGGCGTTTCGGAAACACTTGCGAAGTAACGCGTTGACATAAGCAGCGCGCGGCCCGCTTGAAAAGTGCCGCGCGCTATCTTCCAAAAAGTCTTGGACATTTTCTTGCTGCTTTTGCCGGTGGCCTTTCGGGACGTGCGATGAATTCACTTAAGCCTCTGCTCATCAGAACGCTGCAACTGGCGCTGGTCCTTTGGGCTGTGGTGACCATCCTGTTCCTGATGTTCCGCTTGATGCCGGGCAGTCCGCTGGCCGCCTATATCGACCCTACATTTACTGAGGAGCAGCAACAGGCGCTCATCCGCCAATTCGGTCTCGATAAGCCATTGTGGCAACAGTATTTCGCATATCTGGGAAACCTGCTTCAGGGCGAACTCGGGTATTCTTTCCGGTATCGCGCACCTGTTGCGGAACGTATCTGGCTGCTGCTGCCCAACACGCTTGTGCTGACTTTTTCCTCCCTGATCGTGGCATATGCTTTTGGCATTCTGGCAGGAGCCTGGCTGGCGTGGCGGAGAGGTTCCCGAGTGGAAGTTGCTGCCTTGCCTGCCGTGCTTGCGACCCGGGCTATGCCGGAATTCTGGCTCGGCATGGTCCTGCTGGCGATTTTCTCGTTCTCGCTCGGGTGGTTCCCCGCGGGCGGGACGAGATCTGCCGGTACCGACTACAGCAGCCTCTGGGCGCTTTACACATCGGCGGATTTTCTGTCTCACCTGATTTTGCCCATGCTGACACTGGCAATTTACTCCCAGGGGCTGCCGCTGCTTTTGATGCGTTCCAATATGCTGGATGTGATGAAAGAGGATTTCGTCACCATGGCGAAGGTCAAGGGTCTGTCGCCCTCTGCCGTGGTCATACGTCACGGAGCTCGCAATGCGCTGTTACCGGTGATCACGTCCTTTGCCATCGCTGTCGGATATCAGCTTCAGGGCAACGTGGTCGTCGAAAGCGTGTTTTCCTGGCCTGGCCTGGGCCGTGAACTGGTCGCCGCCGTTCTGGCTTCCGACTACCCGCTGGCTCAGGGTGCTTTCCTGATGATTGCCATCGTGGTCATAGCCATGAACCTCATTGCGGATCTGCTCTATACATTTCTTGATCCAAGGATTTCCCATGCCTGAAACGGCGGTACAGAAACACGAAAGCGGCATCGCCCGTATCTTTGCCGCAATTCGGTTGCCTGTCGGCGATCCTTTCGCACTGGCCGGACTGGTGATCTATGCGGTCTTTGTCGTGACAGCAATATGCGCACCATATATCGCGCCATATGACCCTTCAGAAATCCTCTATACCGCTGATTACGACCTCGCATCCGATCTGTTTCCCGGCGCTGAAGGCCACATCCTGGGAACGACCTCGCTTGGCCGTGACATCTTCTCCCAGATTGTGTGGGGCGCACGTTCTGCCTTGCTGGTTGGCTTCACCGCTGCGTTCATGGTGGCCTTTATCGGTTCCATTGTCGGCTTGCTGGCCGGTTATTTTGGCGGATGGGTCGATGCCGTTCTGATGCGCCTTGCCGACGTCGCGTTCGGCATTCCGTTTCTCCCGTTTGTCATCGTGATTTCCGCCTTCTCCGAGCCTTCTATCTGGAACACGGTTATCGCCATGGGGCTTGTCCTTTGGCGCGACACGGGCAGGGTGATCCGTTCGCAGGTGCTTTCGCTCCGCTCGCGCGGTTACGTGGAGGCTGCGCGGGTCGTCGGATCGTCGGACCTGAAAATCATTCTGCGTCACATCACACCCAATATTCTGCCCCTTTCCTTTCTCTACGGCTCGATCGCGATCGGCTGGGCGATCCTGACGGAAGCATCGATCAGCTTTTTGGGTTTCGGTGATCCGGACGCCATCAGTTGGGGCTTTATGCTGCAGGATGCTTTTGCAAGCCAGGCGCTCGCCCGGCAGGCCTATTACTGGTTCATACCTCCTGGCCTTGCCATCATTTTGGTGGTGAGTGCCGGTTTCTTCATTTCGCGCGGATATGAAAATCTGCTGTTTCCAAAGTTGGGGCGCTGACATGACCGGACCACTCTTGTCGGTCAGAGATGTGACCATTGCCTATGAAGTCGGAACGCTCGACATCGTTGCCGTCAGCAAGGCCCGCTTCGATGTGCCTCAGGGCTCCATTGTTGGGCTGGTTGGTGAGTCCGGTTGTGGCAAAACCACGATGGCGCGTGCACTAACCCGGGTGATTGCGGACAACGCCCGGATCGCTGATGGGCAGATGCAGTTCGATGGTCAGGACATCGTCTCCCTGTCCGAACGGGATATGAACGCGCTGCGCTGGCGCGCTATCGCTTTTATTCCTCAATCGGCAATGAACTCGCTCGATCCTGTTTACCGGGTCGAATATCAGATTATGGAAGTTCTGCGAGACCGCGGAGGTATGAGCAAATCCGCAGCGCGTAAGCGTGCGTTTGAACTCTTCGAAATGGTGGGGATCGATCCGGGGCGCTTGCGCGATTTTCCTCACCAGTTTTCCGGCGGCATGCGCCAGCGTGTGGCAATCGCGCTTGCCTTGGCCCTTCAGCCGAGACTGGTGGTCGCAGACGAGCCGGTCACCGCGCTTGACGTCATCATCCAACGCCAAATCCTGGACCAGTTGCGCAATCTGCAGCGGGAGCTTGGTCTGTCCGTCATTCTAGTTACGCACGATATATCTGTGGTGGCGTATATATGTGACCGCACGGTGGTGATGTATGCCGGAAAGGTTGTCGAGGATTGCGATACCGCGACCCTTCTGAGTGAACCGCTTCATCCATATACAATGGGTCTCAAAAACGCGTTTCCCGATCTCCAATCGGCGGGAAGCGGCGTACTGACCCCTATTGCCGGCAGCCCTCCGGATCTTGCCAGCCCGCCATCGGGGTGCCGATTTGCAGCCAGGTGCCCCTTTGCCCTCGATCAGTGCCGGACGGACGAGCCGCCGCTGATCGAGGGAGCTCCAGGCCATTTCGTTGCCTGTCACCGCGTCTCCGAGGCTCCAGCTTTGCGGGAAGACGCCAAGATGCCTGCTACCTGGGGGACGGCGGCATGAGTGAAACCATCATCGAACTGAGCAACGCCCAATTGCACTACAAGATTGGCAATGCGGTTTCCGCCATGATGGGCCTGTCGACGACGGTCAAGGCAGTCGACGGTGTGACCTTTTCCCTCAAGAAAGGCGAAAGTGTCGGCCTGTTGGGTGAGTCGGGATGCGGCAAGACGTCCATGGGCCGGATCCTGGTGCGGCTTGAAGAAGTAACCGGCGGGTCCGCGCGGTTTGAAGGGGAAGAAATCAGGGATCTGAAAGGTGCCGACCTGCAACGGTTCCGCAGCCGTTCGCAAATGATTTTTCAAAATCCGTTCGATGCAGTGAACCCGCGTTATTCCATCCGCAAAACGCTTGAAGAGCCTCTTGCCAATGCCAAGGTCGAACGCGGCTCTTGGCACCAGTGTGTGGTCGATGCTCTGGCCCTCGTGGGGCTTGGTGATCCCGAGCAATTCCTGGAAAGGTTTCCCCATCAGCTTTCGGGAGGGCAGCTTCAGCGGGTCGTCATGGCGCGTGCCCTGATCCTGGAGCCTGATTTTGTCGTCGCTGACGAACCGGTTTCCATGCTCGATGTTTCGGTGCGTGCGGGTGTTTTGAATGTCTTTCGCGACGTGCGCGACCGTCTGGGTCTGACGGCTATCTATATCAGCCACGATCTTGCCCTGGTGCGCTACGTGTGTGAGCGCACCATCGTCATGTATCTTGGAAAGATCATGGAGGATGGCCCAACGGAGGACATCGTCCACACTCCCTTGCACCCTTACACCCAGGCTTTGGTGGCGGCGGTGCCCACACCCAATGTGGACCAGAGCCATGATCCCCTGCCTATCGGCAGCGGAGCCCCCGATCCGCGTAACCCGCCTTCCGGCTGTGTCTTTCGTGATCGTTGCCCGAAAGCCCAATCCCGGTGCGCCAGCGAAGTTCCCACGCCGCGCCGAATAGATACGCGCCTTGTCGCCTGCCATTTCGTGAGCCCGTGATGCTAGCAGCCTATTACACCCAGACAGGTGATGCGGCTGAGGTTCTTCAGCTTGGAAATCGCCCGGTGCCTTCGCCCGGCGAGGGAAATGTACGCGTGCGCGTCATGGCGTCGGGAATAAATCCCGCAGACACCAAAAGGCGCGCGGGATGGAACGCCTCTTCCATGGCTCATCCTTTGATCATTCCGCATTCGGACGGTGCGGGTGTGATTGAGGCTGTTGGGGAAGGTGTTTCTTCCCAAAGGATCGGAGAGCGGGTCTGGCTTTGGAATGCGCAGGGCGGCTACGGCGAAGCGGGGCGCGCTTTCGGGACGGCCGCTGAGTATGTGGTCCTGCCATCACCGCAGGCCGTTCGGTTGCCCGATGATACGGGCTTCGAAACCGGAGCGTGCCTGGGTGTTCCGGCATTAACGGCCTGGTTGGCGTTGCTGGGTGCCGGAGGCTTAGCTGGAAAGACGGTTCTTATACAGGGCGCCGCTGGCGCCGTCGGTCAGATCTGTGTCCAGATCGCGGTGACGCATGGCGCTAAGGTCATCGGCACGGTGAGCTCAGAAGATGGAGCGGCCGCGGTAGCCGCATTCGGTGACGTCGTGGTGATCGACCGGCATCGACAGGAGGTTCCGGCAGAGGTGGTCCGTGAAACGGCCGGTGCAGGCGCTGATCTCATTGTGGAAGTGGACCTGGCTGCCAATCTTGAAATTGATGCCGCCTGCCTAGCGTCCCACGGAGCCATTGCCAGTTATTCCTGCAGTTCAAACCCGGCGCCGGTGCTGCCCTATTATGCCTTTGCCGGGCTTGGTGCGCAGATCCGTTTCATTCAAGGCTTTCGGCTCACGGCCGGTCAGCGGACCGAAGCCGAAGCAACCATCACAAGAATGCTTTCCGAGGGCACATTGTCGCCCAGCATCGGCGCAACTCATCCACTGTCTGAAATAGTTGCCGCGCACGCCCGCGTCGAAGCCGGCGGACTGGGGCAAACGGTGCTCACACTTCCCGCTCTGACTGGAGTTGATCATGAATAAGCAAACGCGCGTGATTGAACAGGCGCTCTGCGATCCTGTCTCGCTTGAGATCATTCGCGGCGCGATCGCCGCCGCCCAATCTGAAATGGAAGCGCTTATAGAACGCACCGCCATCTCGGCGTTTATCCGGGAAAAGAAGGACTTCTACACCGCGTTGTTTGACGGAAACGGCACCATGGCGGTGGGGTCGATGGTTCCCATTTTCGGGGATATGACACGCCCCGTTCTTGAAAAGTTTCCCATGGAAACCATGCAGGAAGGCGATGTCTACTGGTACAACGATTGCTACGGTTCCTACGGCGCGATTTCCCATTCCAACGATCAGGTTTTGCTCGCTCCGGTTTTTCGCGACGGCAAGGTGCGGGCCTTTGTGATGAGCTGGGCGCATTTCGCCGATATCGGCGGACTGCGTCCGGGGTCCATTAGCCCCGATGCGACGGATATTTTTCAGGAAGGGATCATGATCCCGGTGACCAAAATGATCGAAGCGGGCAGGGTCAATCAGGCCGTCCTCGACATCTTTCACCGCAATTCCAGATATCCCGATCAAAGCATTGGCGACATGCGTGCCCTGATGGCTTCTGTCGAGCTGGGTGTGCGCAGGGTGGGTGAAATTCTGGACCGGTTCGGACCGGCCATCATGGAAGATGCGCTTGCGCAGCTCTTGCAGCGTACCCGGAAGCTTGTGCGCGGAAAGCTGGCTGAAAGCTTTGACTACGGTACGCATAGCTTTACCGATGCGATTGATACGGACGGGCACGGAAACGGGCCGTTTCATATGCGGTTTTCGCTCACCCGTGCCAAAGGCGAGGACGGAGACGACGTTTACAGCTTCGATGCCCGCGAGAGCGACGATCAGGCGCCGGGGCCAATCAACTACCTGATGAACAAGGGCGTTCCTGGTATGGCGCTCGGTCTCTTCTATCTAGGGGGAGATCCCAGCCAGGTTTGCAATGCGGGCGGGCCGAATGCTCTGGACGAGGTGCTGTTTCGAAAGGGCAGTTTTTTGCAGCCGGAGTACCCGGCTCCGCTTGGGCTGCGCGGTCTCACCGCCATGCGGATGATTTCCGCCATGTGCGGGCTCTTGAATGCCGGGGAAGGCGAGGCACCGGCTGCGAACTCCGCCTATGTGGTCAACATCATGCGCGGCAAGTACCGGACAGTGGAAGGCAGGCTCGAACCCTATCTCCTGGCAGACGGGATCGGCGTTGGCTATGGCGCGCGCTCTACGGCCGATGGGATCGATGCCGTCTACTTTGTCGCCCAGGAGAACTACCCGGTCGAATTTCTAGAAGCCGGTTACCCGGTCACGATGCGGGTATACGGGATCGCAACGGATTCCGGCGGCGCAGGACGTTATCGGGGCGGTTGCGGAATTGTCCGGGAATATGAAATCCTCGCAGAGGAAACCATGGTGGCGATCCGTATCGACAGCGTCAAAAACCCGCCCTGGGGTATCCATGGCGGCAAATCGGGACGGCACGGTGTTGCGGTTGTCAATCCGGGAACCGAGGCGGAAATCCGCCTCGATCCGCTCTCCGACGGCAACATGCTGAAAAGGGGAGATATCTTGCGCATACAAACCGGGGGAGGGGGTGGTTACGGCCACCCGTATGACCGCCCGGCAGAAGAGGTGCTGCGCGACGTCCTCGGAGGTTTCGTCACCCAGGAAGCAGCAATAGGCGAATATGGCGTTGTGATCGAGGAAGGTGAACTCGACCATCTGGCGACGCAGGCGCTACGCAATGATCGTCCGGAAGTCCGGCGTTTTCACCGTCAGGAGTATGTCGATGCCTTCGTTTGACGCGACACTGGATCCATCCTACGCCGTTGCGGTCGATATCGGCGGCACGTTTACCGATATCTCGTTGCTGGATCGCAATTCCGGCTCCATGTGGCGGGCGAAAACGCCGTCGGTCCCTTCCGATCCTTCCCAAGCCTTTATGACCGGGGTCCGGAGTGTGATGGAGGATGCCGGCATCAGCGCGAAGGACCTGTCCCGCGTACTTCATGGCACGACCGTTGCCACCAATATGATCCTTGAAGACAAGGGAGCCAGAACCGCGCTTGTGACGACACGCGGTTTCCGGCATGTGCTTGAGATCGGGCGCCAGGATATCCCGCGCCATGCAAATCTCTTCACCTGGGTCAAACCTGCACGCCCGGTTCCGGCGGATAGAATTCATGAGATTGCGGAGCGGATCGGAACCGGCGGAAAGGTTCTTGAACCGCTTGACGAAGGCAGCGCGCAGCAGGTCGTTGACGCCCTGAAAACCCAGAATGTGGAAGCGGTTGCCGTTTGTCTGCTGCATGCCTACGCCAACCCGGTCCACGAAATCCGCGTGGCTGAAATTCTTAGAAATGCGCTTCCGGGCGTTGCCGTGACCTGTTCGACGGACGTTCTGCCGGTTGTCCGTGAGTTCGAACGATCTTTGGCAACTGTTTTGAATGCGAACGTCATGCCCGGTGTCTCCAGCTACATCTCCCGCTTGCAGGAACGATTGGACGATGCCGAAGCTGCGTCACCCTTGTTGTTAATGCAATCCAATGGCGGCGTGGCGGGAACCGAAGCAATCCGGGTCGCGCCGGCGTTGACCGCATTGTCCGGTCCTGCCGCCGGTGTTGTAGGCGCCGTTGATGCGGCTGCTGCCTGCGGTATTCACGACATAATCACCGTCGACATCGGCGGCACATCCGCCGATATCTGCCTCATACGGGATGGTGCCATTGCACTGACCCAGCAAGGCAAGGTCGGAGAATGGCCGCTGTCACTGCCCATGGTGGATATGGTCACGATTGGTGCAGGCGGTGGCTCAATTGCGGAGGTTACCAATGACACGCTTGCCGTCGGGCCGCATTCTGCAGGCGCGCGCCCGGGTCCGGCTGCCTATGGACAGGGCGGCCGACAGGCAACGGTCACTGATGCCCATGTAACGCTGGGCAACCTGCCACACGCTTTGCTTGGTGGCTCGATGTCACTTGATGTGGAGTCGGCCCGGCGAGTTGTCAGTGACAATGTCGCCAAGCCTCTAGGGCTCAACGATGAAGAGGCTGCACAGGGTATTCTTGCGATTATGAACAATAATATGATCGGCGCGGTACGGACCGTGTCGGTCGAACGCGGTCATGACCCGCGCGAATTTACGTTGGTTCCCTTTGGCGGAGCAGGGCCTTTGCATGGCTGCGCACTTGCTGAGCTTCTGGGCATTTCGCATGTGATGGTTCCTCCCGCGCCCGGACTGCTTTGTGCAGGCGGGTTGCTGGCGGCAGACATGAAAGCGGAGTTCACACGCGCGCTGCCCATGCCCGGACAGACGGATCAGGATGTTGGCGATGCGATTGTCAGTGAGCTGACATCCAAGGCTGAGGAATGGCTGGATACCGAAGGCGTCCCTACTGAGGAACGGGTGTTGCAGGCCCGCGCACTTTTGCGGTTTCACGGACAAGGTGGTGAAATTGCCGTCGACTGGGGCCTATCCGCGCCAGAAACGGAAAAGAACTTCAGAGCTGCACATGAAGCGCTCTATGGCTTTGTGCTCGACGCTCCGATTGAGCTGGTGACGCTCCGCGTGGAAGCGCTGGGCCGCACCGAACCCATCAAAGTGCCGGCGCTTGACCCGGCAACCAAACCTGACCCGCTTCAAACTCAAATGGTCCATTGGCCTGACGGGACGCTGGAAACGCCGATTTATGACCGGGCTGCCCTTGGCGCTGAAGTTGAAATTTTCGGTCCTGCGATCCTTACACAATTGGATACAACGTCGGTGATCTCGCCAGGCTGGACCGCACAAGTTCACGCCTCCGGTGCTCTTCTGCTGAAGCGGGACACCGCATGAACAAGGCGCTCTTCGATCACATCGATACAAATGCGGACGAGTTCGTGGCGCGCGTGATGGACTATGTCCGCCATCCTTCCATCTCCGCGCATGATATTGGAATTCGTGCGGTCGCCGGCATGCTTGTGAGGCATCTGGAGGGGTTGGGATTTGAAGCCGGTCTTGTAGAGACACCTGGACATCCGTTCGTTCTGGGGCGTTTCGATGTGGATCCGGCGAGGCCGACGGTATTGCTCTATGGCCACTACGACGTGCAACCGCCCGACCCTCTGGAGGCCTGGATAAGCCCTCCGTTCGAGCCGGCATTGCGGGATGGGCGGATCTGGGCGCGCGGCATCGGTGACAACAAGGGGCAGCATTTCGCCCAATTGCTGGCGATCGAAACGCATTTGAAAGTCCATGGCACATTGCCATGCAACGTGATTTTTCTGCTCGAGGGAGAAGAGGAAATCGGTTCGCCGCAAATCGCGAACTTCGTGAAGCAAAACGCAGACCGGCTTCAAGCAGATCTCGTGGTTACATCCGATGGCCCGCTGCATGAAAGCGGTCAGCCGGTCATCACGTTCGGAGTGCGTGGAGTTGCGTCCTTCGATCTGCTGGCAAAAGGCGCTTCGCGTGACGTGCATTCTGGCAACTTCGGCGGAGTGGTGCCCAATCCGATCTGGACGCTGGTGCAGCTTCTTGCAACCATGAAAGACGCGGACGGAAACATCACTGTTGAAGGCATAACCGAGCCGGTTATTCCGGCGACCAATCTGGAACGGGAGGTTATTTCCCGGCTTCCCGACGATGAAACCGCCGTGAAGGCGGACCTTGCCATCGATGAGCTGGACGGGCCGAGAGACCGGCCTTACTGGGACAGGTTGATGTTCCACCCCACTTTAACGATCAACGGGATCAGCGGCGGGTATAACGGCCCCGGCAGCAAAACGGTTCTCCCGAACCAGGCGATCGCCAAATGCGATATCCGACTCGTTGAGCCGCTGACGCCCGACTATGTGTTCGAACGGGTGGAGGCGCATGTGGCGCGTTTTGCCCCGGAGGTCTAAGTTATCCGCCACAATGGAATGCTGCCTTCCAAAACGCCGCTGACCAGCCCGTTCGCCGCGCCGTTGATTGCGGCCGTAAAGGCTGCGCGCAGCGTTGACCCTCTGCTTTATCCGACTGTCGGAGGGTCGTTGCCAGACTATGTCTTCACCAAGATCTTGGATCTTCCAGCCTTCGTGATCCCTTACGCGAACGCCGATGAAGCCAATCATGCCCCGAACGAAAACCTGGAAGTTGTGCGTTTCATCGACGGCATCAAAACAGGTGCAGCGGTGTTGGCCGAACTTGGAAAACTAAGTAAATCCGAGGCGAAAGATTGAACACGAAGCGGTCTTTGGATGGCCGATGTGTAGTTTAGAAATTTGGCTTCACGCAGTAGATTTGTCTGACTGGCGTTTTGCAGTTACGTCTGCGAAACGCAGACGGTGTTGTTCTCCAGTCATTTGCTGAGTGCGGCGCAAGCCTAAGACCATTGCCTCGGGTAGATCTTCCGTGAAAGCCAGTCTTTGCCGTGAATGATCAATTGGTCACATATTCGACTATAGATCATCTGAAAGCGGGACCGGATCGAACGGTCATTGCCTTAGAAGTGCGACGAACGCGCCGGAGACGAGTGCTCTCGTTTTACAGTCGGTTGTCCTGCTTTTTTCTTGGCTTGAAGCTGCTGTCTTAGCCGCCCAGGTTCAATTTTCGACGTCGAACCCGACCGGTTCCGCTTCATTGTTGATCGCCACACAATTGTGTGCATGCGTGCAAAGATCTTCCAACCAGCATCCGTTTGTAAGAGAACGTCTTTTTAGTGGATCCCGACTGTTTGAAACGAGCCTGGTCCAATGCGCTTATCACGATTGCAGCAGTGGCAATATGTCCGAAGACGCCGTGTCACTGTCAACGACGATGCGACGGTTGTTTACATAAGGCAACCTGATGAGCCAGAGCCTCCGTATAATCAAAGCCACAATTGTCTCAAAACAAATGAAGACGGACAGCCATGGCATTGGCCATGTCTTGGGGCTATGCGGGGAGCGGTCTGAAAATTTGGTTTCCTGCGATCCAGATGAGCTGATTTCAAGCACCATTCCTTCATGCCAGATCGCTTAAAGGATGAGCCTTTGGACTGTGCTATTTAGACTTTGCACGCATCGGATCATCTTGGCTGAATTTGGTAGCGGAGGAGGGACTTGAACCCCCGACACGCGGATTATGATTCCGCTGCTCTAACCAGCTGAGCTACTCCGCCATCCAAAGCGGCTGGACCTTGTCAGGTCCGCGCGATGTGGGGTGCTTATAGTGAGCGGGCAGGCGGGCGTCAAGCGTTGAATGAGCGGCCGCCCGCATTCTTTTTTGAAGCGTCTCAAGCGGCTGAAACCGGCGCGTTCGCTTGTGGAAAATCAACTGCCTTTTCGCCGGTGCGTTCGGTTTTGTGGATCCAGCCGCCCCCTAAAACCCTCGCGGTTTCGTCGTCGCCGTCAAAGAAAACACAGGCCTGACCCGGCGCAACACCGGTTTCTCCATTTGCAAGGTCCACAAAGGCCTTGCCGTTCAGGATCCGGACCGTTGCCGGAGCCGGTGGGCGGGTGGAGCGAACCTTGGCAAAGACTTCGATTTCATCGCCTTCATCCAATGGCTGATCGCCGATCCAGTTCGTCTCGCGCAAGAGGATGGTCCGGGTCGCTAACGCCTCTCTAGGACCGACAACCACGCGCCGGTCGTCCGCTTCGAGCCGGACCACATAGAGCGGCTCCCCGGTTGCCACGCCAATGCCGCGCCGCTGGCCGATAGTGAAATGTATGATCCCTTCGTGCTGGCCCAAGACACGTCCGTCCATGTGAACAATATCGCCAGGCTCAGCCGCGTTGGGACGAAGTTTGCGGATTACTGCAGCATAGTCGCCATCGGGAACGAAACAGATGTCCTGGCTGTCGGGCTTGTTGGCAACGGACAGTCCGAATTCGGCTGCAAGCTCACGCACTTTCTCCTTCGGCATGCCTCCGAGCGGAAAGCGCACGAAATCAAGCTGCTCCTGCGTTGTTGCAAACAGAAAGTAGCTCTGGTCGCGGTCAAGATCCGTCGGACGGAAGAGCGCCCGCTTGTTGCCCTTCTGGGACGAGCGCACATAGTGCCCGGTGGCAAGAGCGTCCGCTCCGAGGTCGCGCGCGGTCTTTAGCAGATCGGTGAACTTGACCGTCTGGTTGCAGGATACACACGGGATCGGCGTCTCACCGGCAATATAGCTATCGGCGAACCGGTCCATAACCTGTTCCTTGAAACGGCTTTCATAATCCAGCACGTAGTGCGGGATCCCGATCTTTTCCGCAGCCCTTCGTGCATCGTGAATGTCGACGCCGGCGCAGCAGGACTTTGCCTTTGCCACGGCAGCGCCGTGGTCATAAAGCTGCAGTGTGACGCCAATGACGTCATATCCCTCTGCCTTCATCAGTGCCGCAACGACTGAGCTGTCGACGCCACCTGACATGGCGACCACGACACGCGTGTCTTCTGGGCGGCCGGGAAGATCCAGACTGTTTCGCATCAATTCAACTTCCAGAAGTTCTGGCGGATCAACCTGGCTGGCACAGCATCATGCCACTAGGCGCGGTCCCGGTTTCCACTTCAGGTTCCGCCGGCCGCTCAGATCCTTTGTCATTTCAAATTCGGCGGCACTATACAGATAAGCCAGGTGTCTGCCAATTGCATCCCTTGCATGGCAGGCACGCTTTGCCGGATCGGCAAAGCTTGCCGCCTTCTTTTTCGTTCTTAGTGCAAGGGAAAACACTTTAAGTCATATTTTTCAATGTCTTGTCGGGATGTCCGAAACTGGCCCGGTGCTTGCTTTCAATTCGGTGACGAAATGTGCCTGCCGTGGCGGGCGAACGAATTGGGGGCAAATGTGCTGCCATTTGGAATGACGAATGATGTTTCAGCCAGTGCTCTGGCTGCTGGTGCAAGCAGCCTGGGGGCTCCGGCACAAATGCCCGGCGCGGGGGGCAAGGTCTCGAATTTTGCGCGGGAACTTGGAGCGCTGGATGTCGGCGATGCCACGCCAGAGGGGCAGGCCGTCGGTCCCGTAGGCCGATTTTCCCTGCTTGAAGTGGATATCGCAGGTGATGCGGCGGAGGGCATAAAGGTTCCCTCGCTGGTCGGCGCTGCAACAGCAGTGCCTGCCGGAGATGGTTCGGGTCTTGTGAAGGATGCACTGGACGCGCTTGACGAAGCTGATGGCAATGTATTGCCGGCCGAAGCAACTGAGATAGAGCCGGGGCAGGAAGCATTCTCAGAGGATCTGCCGGCAAATGAAGATGGGGCTGCCGACCCGCTGTTGGCGCTGTCAACTCAGCCGTCCGCGGAGACAATTCTAAATGCGCTTTCGCCTGACAAGGTTGTGTCTGACGCAGCCCTGGCAGGTGGCTTGGCAAATCATGACGCGAGCCGCGCCAATCGGGTGGCAGTTGGCAATGCAGGTGTTTCCGGACCGGTGAGTGGTCTGCCGGCTGGGGCAGCACCAGTTTTCGGCGCGGGTTTGCCTGAAGCCGGTCGTCCGATGTCAAGCGCGGTTGGTCAGGCCGGGTCCGCATCGCCGCTGCAGAGCGGTCAGGCTGCAGCTGATGCAGGGCAGGGTGTCCTTGTGCCCGTTTCGACAAACACGCGTCGTTGGCAATCCGAATTGCCCGAAGAGCTTCGAGCCTCCACTGCTGGCACGGCGCAAAAGCAAGCCCATCAGCAGCAAGGTCTTCCATCCACAGTGCCGCCGGTTTCCGCTGCCTCGGCGGGTGAAGGGGACCTGATGCCGGCTGTTGCCGCTGTAAAAGAAGGTGGGCTTGAAAAGGGGCCGGCCGGGGAATTGGCTCGCACGGCAGGAGAGGCGACAAAGCAGCTCAGCACCACCAGTGCACCCGTTGCCTCCAATGATGACGGTGCAAAGCAGCTGAAAACTCTGCCCAGGGATGGAGCAGCGCAGAATTCGGTACTGGCGACACAGCCGGTTGCCGGAAGTCAGGCCAAGGACATTGGAACTCGGTCCGGACCGCTTGACGTGTCTCCTCAGGCCGCGGCAACAACCAAGGGTCTGAAGGGCAGTGATGCTCTGGTGCAGCCGGGTGGCGAGGTGTCTCCTCAGGCTGGCAAGGATCCCGCCAGGGCGATTGCCGATGCCGGACCTGATGTGAAGGCAGATACTTTGAGAGAAAGGCTGGCTGCAGCAAACACGGGTGCTGGGGCAGGGCCCCGTCCGGAGGCTCGTCTGGCAAATGTCACGCTGCCAGCTGCCGCTGCTGCGCTGCCCGCAGGTTTAACGACAGAAAAGCCGGATCTTTCATTGGTCACTGCTGACCTGAGCTTGAGCAGCGAAATCGGGTCGGCGACCGTAAGGGGCGGCGATCTGACCGGTGCAATGCGTACCGAAAGCCTGCAGACGCCCAATCAGGCTCAATCGGCACAAGTAGCCTCCCAGGTGGCTGCGGAAATTGCCCGAAATCTGAAAAACGGCCAGACCCGTTTCCAGATGAGGTTCGATCCGCCTGAACTCGGGCGAGTTGAAGTGAATATGAAGGTGGGGTCTGACGGAAGTGTGCAGGCGCACCTGATCGTTGAGAGGCCGGAAACTCTCGATATGTTCATGCGCGATCAACGTGGCCTTGAACGCGCTTTGGAAGCAGCAGGTCTAAATCCGGATTCAGACAATCTGCAGTTTTCTCTGAAGCGTGATGGCGAGCAGCAATTTGCCTCCGGTAACGGTCAGGGTGACCAGTCCGCAGACCGGCAGGATGCAGACGGAGCGGAAGCCATGGAGATGGAACCTGAAGTCGAGGACATCGTGCGCATGACGCTTGCGCAGCAGCGCGGTGGTCTTGATCTGAAAATCTAAGGTGGGGCGGGAATGCGCTCCAGGAGCTGAGAATGACAGTAATTTCTTCTTCAACGTCGACGACCGCTGAAAGCGCCAGTACGTCGAGCCAGAATGGCTTGATGGCGAATTATGAGCTGTTTCTGAGCATTCTGACAACGCAGATCCAGAACCAGGACCCGCTCGATCCGATAGATTCAGCTGAGTACACGAGTCAGCTGGTTCAGTATTCCAATGTCGAACAGTCAATTCAGCAGAACAAGAACCTTGAGAGCATCATAGCATCGCTGGAATCCAACCAGAGTATGAGCTATGTCAGCTATATCGGGAACGAGATCACCGCAGATGCGTCCAGTACCTTGTTGTCCGGCAGTGCCGCCAGCTGGGGGTATGAACTGCAAGAAGACGCTTCAGGCAGCTTTGAGATCCGCAATTCAAGCGGTGATCTTGTGTATAGCGGCGAAGTTGAGCTCAAGGCTGGATCGGGCACATTCAACTGGGCCGGGCAGACCGATACGGGAGGCGACGCGGCTGATGGCGTTTATTCGATCTCGTTCGATTTGAGGGATGCCAACAGTCGTCCGGAAAAAGTCACGACCGCAGTCTCGGGCATTGTCGATAGCGTCGACTGGTCAAGCGGTTCGGCGGTTCTGAGTGTTGATGGGCGCAGCGTTCCTGTCTCGTCGGTGCTCTCGGTGTCCAGTCCAAGCTGATACCGGTTGAACCTTCTCTGCCCAATCTGAAATCGCACTGTAGTTCCGTCAGTCGCTCGACCGGACACGCGCCCATGTGTCCGGTAAAGGCTGCTTCCTTGCTTCAGAAAAATTATAAATGCCATCTCGGGGTCCTGATGCGATTTGCGTTGGTTAACCGGATTGCGTTGCAAATTGCACGAGATAGTAATTATGGTTAATAAAACCATATTCATTAGTTAAGCTATTGAATGATTATCTTTGTAGAATCCTAAATATCATTCACTAAATTTAGATTCTATAGTTAATAAAAACACAATTTTGCTTTAGGCGTTTGTTAAGCGTCGTCATGTAGTCTCATTCGAACCTTGGTCATGGTTAGTGTGAGAGTACAATGACCGAACATATTCGTTCGCGTGTAAAATATGTCATAGGGCCTGACGGTAGTCCGCTTACCATAGCAGACTTGCCTCCGACCTCGACAAAGCGGTGGGTCATCCGCCGCAAAGCCGAAGTAGTAGCTGCCGTTCGCGGGGGTCTGCTATCCCTTGAAGAAGCCTGCCAGAGATACACTTTGACGGTAGAGGAGTTCCTCTCCTGGCAAAGTTCCATTGAGAAGCACGGTCTTGCCGGGCTGCGGGCAACGCGGATCCAGCAATACCGAGCCTGATCCTCAAGGCGCATTATAATATCCGGGCACGCAAGTGGCGTGCTTGAAGAAGGTCGGCTGTGCCGGCCTTTTTTGTTGATGATTTGATATTGCCGTTTTGACGGAACTTATCCAAAAATTAATAAAGTAGGCAGTTTTTCCCCACTTCTGTCGCATTTTGCACATGCCATTTCCGCAGAAAGCCGCCAATTCGTCGCTTTGGCGACATAATCGTTAACTGCTTGTTAACCATCTGGGCGGCAAATTTTGCCCATCAGGAGTGTGGTGTGTCGAGCCGACTCCAACAATAACAGTTTTAGACAATGCTTCAGATGCGGGCGGGCACTCGTGAACGGACTGATTGAATTCATAAAAGCGTTGGGACCAGCACGTATTGCTGCCATGGGTGCAGTGGCGGCGATCCTGATCGGCGTTTTCGCATTCATTATTTTCCGTGTTACCTCTCCCCAAATGACGACGCTCTACAATGAGCTGGCCCTTGAAGATTCAGCGGCTATCGTCACTCAACTTGAAAGTCAGGGCGTTCAATTCAAACTCAGCCGTCAGGGTGCGACCATTCTCGTGCCAAAGGAGCAAGTTGCGCGTTTGCGGATGCAGCTTGCCGCGGAAGGTCTGCCAACGGGTGGCTCGATCGGTTATGAGATTTTTGACCGTACCGATACTCTGGGTGCCACCAGTTTTGTCCAGAACATCAACCACTTGCGTGCGATGGAAGGCGAGTTGTCGCGAACCATCGGCTCGCTCGACCGTATTCGCGCAGCCCGTGTTCACCTGGTAATTCCGGAGCGGCAGCTGTTTCAGAAAGACCGCCGTCCGCCTTCGGCATCCATCGTATTGAGCGTGCGCGGCGCGCTCGGTCCCGGCGAGATCCGCGCTGTGCAGCATCTGGTCGCGACAGCCGTTGACGGGCTTGATCCGGATCGCGTCTCCATAGTCGATGAAGCCGGCCGGTTGCTGGCATCCGGCGTCGGCAATGACGAAGACGGCATGCTGACCGCTTCACTGCAAGAGCGTAACCAGGCGGTCGAAGGGCGTTTGCGCAATCAGGTGGAAGAGATCCTGAATTCGATCGTCGGTCCGGGGCGCGCACGTGTTCGGGTGAATGCCGAAGTCGACTACAACCGTTTAACCGAAACGACCGAAACCTTCGATCCGGAAGGGCAAGTCGTCCGGTCCACGCAAACCAAGGAAGAGGCGAGTTCGGCAATTTCCCGGAACGGGCAGGTTACGGTCGGAAATCAGCTGCCGCAGGGCGAAGGTGATGTCGGTCAGGCCGGCGACCGCGATACCACCAGTGTTACCGAAGAGGTCGTAAACTACGAAATTTCGCGCTCCACACGGACCGAGGTTATCGAAGCCGGTCAAATCAATCGTCTTTCCGTTGCGGTGCTTGTTGACGGCACTTACCAGCCTGACGGCAATGGAAACAATGTCTATACGCCGCGTTCGCAGGAGACGCTGGACCGGATTGCTGTGCTTGTGCGTTCCGCCATTGGCTTCGACGAAGAGCGCGGCGACCTGGTTGAAGTCGTCAATCTGCAATTCGCGCTCCCCCCGCAGGAAGACCTTCTGGCCGAAAGCGATGGTCTTTTCGACTTCACACGCGATGACATCATTCGTTTCGCAGAACTTGGTGTTCTTTTCCTGATCGCGGTTCTTCTTCTTCTCTTCGTGGTTCGCCCTCTGCTGCGCCGCATCGTGACGCCAGAGGAAAAACAGCCTCAAGAGCTGATGATTGGTCCGGATGGCACGTTGGTGGTGGAGACCGATGTTCCGCAGGAGGATGACCCTGAAGACGAGTTTGTCATTGAGTGGCTTGAACAGGCCAAGCAGGAAGGCGCGATGCAGGCAAGTTCGATCGCCAAGGTGGGCGACATGATCAAGGATCACCCAACCGAAGCGGTCAATATCGTCCGCGGCTGGTTGGATGAGCAGGCGGCCTGAGCGTGAGCGACCAACTCCAACAACAGCTTCAAGTCAGCTTAGACGAAGAAGACCGTGAACTTAAGGGCGCGGAGCGCGCGGCAGTTCTGCTGCTGGCACTCGGTGAATCCCACGGTTCGCCAATCTGGTCAAAACTGGATGAGATCGAGGTACGTCAGGTCTCGGCTGCAATGGCCAATCTCGGGCCGGTCACGCCGAATATGCTGGAAGATCTTTTCAAGGACTTTGTCCGCAGGGTCAGCTCAAAGGGAGCGCTGACAGGCAACGTCGACGCGACTGAGCGACTGTTGACGAGCTTTTTGCCCGGCGACAAGGTCAGCGTCATCATGGAGGAGATCCGCGGCCCTGCCGGGCGTAACATGTGGGAGAAACTCTCCAACGTTCAAGAAAATGTTCTGGCCAACTATCTGAAGAACGAATACCCGCAAACTGTGGCGGTGGTTCTTTCCAAGATCAACTCAGATCATGCCGCACGGGTGCTTGGCATCCTGCCTGAGGAACTGGCCCTTGAAGTGGTCAGCCGTATGCTGCGCATGGACGCAGTGCAAAAGGAAGTTCTTGAGAAGGTCGAACAGACGCTCAGGGTTGAGTTCATGTCGAACCTGACCAACACCTCCCGGCGCGACAGCCATGAGATGATGGCGGACATCTTCAATAATTTCGACAGACAGACGGAAGCCAGGTTCCTTGCAGCTCTTGAAGAAGACAACCGAGAAGCAGCCGACCGCATCAAGACGCTGATGTTCACATTCGACGATCTTCTGAAACTGGATGCGGCAAGCTGTCAGACACTGCTGCGTCATGTGGAAAAAGATCAGCTGGCGATCGCCTTGAAGGGCTCGACCGATACGGCGCGCGACTTCTTCTTCAGCAATATGTCTTCACGCGCGGCCAAGTTGCTTCAGGACGATATGGATGCGCTCGGACCAGTAAGGCTGCGTGATGTCGACGAAGCCCAGACGAGCATGGTGAACAAGGCAAAGGACCTGGCGGCGAAGGGTGAGATCATGATCTCCAAGTCCAAGGGTGACGACGAGATTATCTACTGATGCAGCAGCCGGTACGAACTTACGACAGAATGGGAAGCATGACGAACCCGTCGAAATTTCTCTTTGACATGGACTTCGCCGCCCAGGAGGAGGAGCCGGAGATCGTTGCTCCGCCTGAGCCGGAAATCCCGAAGATTCCTGTTACTCAACATGAGGAAATTCTGGAGAAGGCCAGGGCACAGGCATTCGAGGAAGGCCGGATAAAAGCGCTTCAGGATTTGCAGACCAAACAGGAAACCCTGCTGACCGAAGAAGTGAATCGCCTTGTCGTTGCCGTCCGCGAAGTCGTGTACTCACTGGACGAACAACAGGCCGCACGTGAAAAAGACGCTGTCGGCCTCGCATTTCTTGTGGCTAGACGACTGTGTGCCCATCTGATCGCACGTCAGCCGCTGGCCGAAGCTGTGGCATTGGTGTCAGAATGCCTGGGTCCGCTTCGCAAGGCGCCTCATCTTGTGATCCGCATTGCGGAAAAGGATGTTGAGGCGCTGAAGCCGAAAGTGGATCCGATTGTCCATGAAAAGGGTTTTGAAGGCCGCCTTGTCATTTTGGGGGAACCCGAAATCGGCCGGGGCGATTGCCATATTGAATGGGCGGATGGTGGCATTCGGCGCGACCGGAAAGCTCTTGAAGCTGAGATCGACACTTCGATCCGGTCTTATTTGAGGGCCCGCGGCACCGCGAAGAAGGCACAAGTGTCCGACACGTCGGCGGGGAAAGGGACTGACGTATGAGTGACGAGCAGATAGGCGAAGAGCAGGAACACAGCATTCCGCTCGACGAGTTGGAAGCACCGCAACGCAGTCTTGAACAAGACGAAGTGCATGCTCCCCAATCCGCGGCCGACCTCGAGGCCGTTTTCGACGTGCCCGTTCGAATTTCTGCGGTGCTCGGGCACTCGCGCATGCACGTCTCCGATCTCTTGAAGCTGGCATCCGGAACCGTTCTGGAACTGGACCGCAAGGTTGGCGAGGCGATTGATATCTATGTGAATGACCGGCTTGTGGCACGCGGCGAGGTTGTCCTTGTGGAGGACAAGCTCGGTGTGACCATGACCGAAATCATCAAGACGGATCGATAGGAAAAAAAGCAGATGCGTCTCTTAATTGTCGGAACACTTGGCGGACAGCTGACGACAGCATCGAAAATTGCGATGCAGGGCGGTGCGCAAGTCACCCACGCTGACGATGTGGAGGGCGCCTTGAAAGTCCTCAGATCCGGGCGGGGCGCCGATCTCATGATGGTCGAGGTCCACCTCGACATTGCCGGTCTGATTACAAAGCTGCAGAACGAACGGGTTCATATTCCGGTTGTCGCCTGCGGCGTCGAAACGGATGCACAGGCTGCGGTTTCGGCCATTCGCGCCGGCGCCAAAGAATACATTCCGCTGCCACCGGATCCGGAAATGATCGCAGCGGTCCTGGCAGCCGTCGCGCAGGAGCGCGGTGACCTCATTTACCGTGACGAAGCGATGGCCAATGTTGTGAAACTGGCCGAGCAGGTAGCGCCTTCGGAAGCATCTGTGCTGATTACCGGAGAAAGCGGAACCGGCAAGGAAGTCATTGCACGACACGTTCACAAGTGCTCCAACCGCACGTCAAAACCGTTCATTTCGATCAATTGCGCGGCGATCCCGGAACATCTTCTGGAATCGGAGCTGTTCGGGCACGAAAAGGGAGCCTTCACGGGAGCCGTAGCCCGCAGGATCGGCAAATTCGAGGAAGCCGATGGCGGTACCCTGCTTCTAGATGAGATTTCGGAAATGGACGTGCGCCTGCAGGCCAAACTGTTGCGGGCCATACAGGAGCGGGTCATTGACCGGGTTGGCGGCACGCGTCCTGTTCCGGTCAATATTCGAATTTTGGCGACATCCAACCGGGATCTTGCCGAAAGCGTCCGCCAGGGCCAGTTCCGCGAGGACCTTTTGTTCCGGTTGAATGTGGTGAACCTGAAGCTGCCTGCGCTGCGTGAACGCCCAGCAGACATCATGGAACTGGCGCTGTTCTTCATCAAGCACTATTCGGAAGCCAACGGTGTTCCGCAACGCAATGTCTCGGGTGAAGCGCGACAGGCCCTGATGGCCAATCCCTGGCCGGGCAATGTGCGCGAACTTGAAAACACAATGCACCGGGCTGTCCTGCTGGCATCCGGCCCGGATATAGGCGTTGAGGCGATCCGCATGCCGGATGGTACTCCGCTCGCCATATCCAGAAACCCTGCGGAACGTGCCGCGCAAACAGCAGAAGCGGTTACCAGATCGTTCGTCGGCCGCACTGTAGCAGACGTTGAACGGGATCTCATTCTGGACACGTTGGATCATTGTCTAGGCAACAGAACCCATGCTGCGAAAATCCTGGGTATTTCCATCCGTACGCTTCGCAACAAGCTGAACCAGTATACCGACGAGGGCGTCAGCGTACCAAGCCCCGGCGAAGCGCGAGCCTGAGAATTCGAACAGGCATTTGTTGATTGAACATCGGTGTTTCAAAGCTTTGGATCAGAAGCACTTTTAAGGAACCGGAATAAGAATGTCGGACACGGCAGCAGGCGGACAAGGCGGACCGGGCGGGCCCGCACCGGAGCAGAAGGCGGCAACACCCCAGACGGGTGGCCACTTCGCGGGCTTTCCGAGCATGCACGAGATGATCGACACCCTTCGCAAGGGTGATGTCGGGCTTGCCACCGGCATTCTGGTTATTCTGACACTTCTGATCCTGCCGATGCCACCGGTCATGCTGGACATGTTTCTGGCGGTGTCGATCATCTTCTCAGTCCTGATCCTCATGACCGGGCTGTTCATTCAAAAGCCTCTGGAATTCTCATCCTTCCCGACTGTGCTTCTGATCGCGACGATGTTGCGACTTGGTCTCAATATCGCCTCGACACGGTTGATCCTGGCCAACGGTCATGAAGGAACGTCAGCGGCCGGCAATGTCATTCAGTCCTTTGGCAACCTTGTCATGGGCGGTAATTTCGTCATCGGAATCATCGTCTTTGCGATCCTGGTGATTGTGAATTTCGTCGTTATTACAAAAGGCTCGGGACGTATTGCGGAAGTGGCTGCGCGGTTCACCCTGGATGCAATGCCCGGCAAGCAGATGGCCATCGACGCTGACCTTTCGGCCGGTCTCATCGATGAAGGCGAAGCCAAATCCAGGCGTAAGGCGCTTGAGGATGAAAGCTCTTTCTTTGGAGCCATGGATGGTGCATCGAAGTTTGTGCGCGGTGATGCGATCGCCGGCCTGCTCATTACGTTTATCAACATACTTGGCGGCATTTTCATCGGTGTCGCGCAGATGGAACTGTCGTTCTCCGAAGCCGCCAACAACTACACACTTCTGACCATCGGTGACGGTCTTGTGTCGCAAATCCCGGCGCTGATCGTGTCGACTGCTGCCGGTCTTCTGGTGTCGAAAGCAGGTGTGCACGGCGCGGCAGACAAGGCGCTCACCAGCCAGTTCACGGGTTATCCGAAAGCACTCGGTATGTCGGCCGCTGTCATGGTGATCCTGGCACTTCTTCCTGGCATGCCCATCGTGCCGTTTTTCGGTCTCGCAGCGGTCGCCGGGTATCTGGCGTTCCGGATTAGCGCGAACAAGAAACAGGCGGCCGTCAAGGTTGCCGAGAAGAAAGCGATTGATGCGGCTCCGAAACCACCGCCGGAGCCACCGATTACCGATGCGCTCAAGATGGACGAACTCCGCATCGAGCTGGGTTATGCACTGCTGCCGTTGATCAACGGAAAAACGCAGAACGATGGTGATGTTCTTACCGAACAGATCAAGGCCCTGCGCCGCCAGGTGGCCGGCGACATGGGCGTGATCATGCCGCCTGTGAGAATTCTCGACAATATTCAGCTTGGCGCGAACGACTACGTCATCAAAGTCAAGGAAGTTGAGGCCGGGCGCGGCGTTCTCTATCCCAACCACTTCATGGTCATGGATCCGGCTGGCGGCCAGGTCAAGCTGCCGGGAACACACACGACCGAGCCGACTTTCGGATTGCCGGCAACCTGGGTTGAGGCGCAATATCGTGAAGATGCCTCGTTGCGCGGCTATACAGTGGTCGATCCCGCGACAGTTTTGTCCACCCACCTTACCGAAACGATCAAGGCCAATATCAGCGAGTTGCTCACTTATGGTGATGTTCAAAAACTGCTGAAGGAACTGCAAGGTGAACAGGCCAAGCTCGTTGAGGATCTTGTGCCCTCGCAGATTACTGTGTCCGGCCTGCAGCGCGTGCTGCAAGCGCTGCTCAATGAGCGAATTTCGGTGCGCGATCTCGGCACGATCCTGGAGGGCGTGTCGGAAGCCACCGGCATGACGCGCAACACGGACACAATCGCAGAGCACGTTCGCATGCGGCTGGGTAGACAGATTTGTGCAGCCAATCTTGCACCTGGCGGATATCTGCCGCTTGTCGCCTTGTCGCCGCAATGGGAGCAAGCGTTTCTGGAATCGATTGTCGGTGAAGGCGATGATCGTCAACTCGCCATGCAGCCCAGCAAGTTGCAGGAGTTTGTCGGAAAAGTGCGGGATGCTTTTGAAGAAGCTGCTCAGCAAGGCGAGGTGCCCGTGCTTTTGACATCGCCGCAAACCCGTCCCTTCGTCCGCTCCATCGTCGAGCGTTTCCGGGCACATACGACGATCATGAGCCAATCGGAAGTGCATCCGCGCATCAAGTTGAAGACCATCGGTTCGATCTGATCGGGCTCTTGGAGCGAAAGCCCGATCACGCAATTGCCTCGTATTGATTGACCCTGTCAGAGACAGGGAAGGAGATCCTGTTCGAAATAGGGTTTCTGATTTCTCCAGAACATGTAATCGACTTTCAGGAAGTCCTTGGCGAAGGCATGGAGGATAGGCACTATGTTTTTTCGCTCATGGAGGACCTTCAGCGTATTGGTTTCACCAATGTAGTTTCCATCCTGGACCGCTATTCCAAGAGGGGTTGAATAGGATCGTTCGTGCATCATCGCCAAGGCATGGTTCAACTGACCCTTCCGGGTGTAGATCAGGTCCGGTGCACCAAGGCCGACTTTCGTTTCTTCGCCGAATTCGTACAGTCCGCTCAGGTATCCCTGATCTTCCCATGGACGCCACTCGCCGGGCATGAAGTTGGCGTAGAGCATCACGGTTGAAGTTCGAAAGGCCGATTTCAAAGCGCGCATATTGGTCTTCAAGCTGCTTGCGTAGCCAGACGCGGAAAACGAAGCATCTGTCTCAGAACTGATGCCGATCGCGGTCTCCTGAAGATTTAACCCTTCGATCTCGCCGTCGAACTCTTCACCGAGTGCGTGTAGAAGTGCTGCAAATCGATCCTGCACGGCCTTGTTCCAGCGTTTTGCGACCCAGCCTTCCAGTTCGCCCTCATCCGTATATTGGGGAGAAACACCGCTGTCGAACCGGGAGGACAGGAGATAGTTTGGGACAGGCTTGAAATGCGGTGAAAACGAAGCGTCCTGCAATTGCACGAAGAGCTTTTTCCCATGGGCAGCCAAATAGACGAGGTCGTTTTCTATGGCGGAGAAATCATACCGACCTTGTGAAGGCTCCAGCTGTCTCCAGGAATACATGATTTGTGCTCCGGAAAGCCGATCGTTCTTCAAGAGGGGGTGGTCTCTGATCGAACTGCGATCGCGCGCGAAATAGACGAAGTGCGTGATGTCATCGGTTTCAAGCGGACAAGAAGCGCTTGAATATTCCTTATAGGAATTCAGATACTTCTCACTGGGATTGGCCGATGTCTGACTGATCGTGGCACCAATGAAAAGACTTGCGATTGCAATCGCAGCTGCAGAAAACTGAGCATTCATGAAGTTCGCCTTGCGTGGATTGTCGCTCTGTGAGCGTGACTTGGACGCTTTGGACAATACTCGCGATGTCTGACGTCTACGGCATTGCTGTTGCGCATGTCAGGTGCAGATTTGGTGCAGGTAGGAGGTCGGATTTAGGTTCGATTTTCAAGCAGACCGTCAATGGGAAATGCTATCCGGAAGAGCGCGCCACCCGGAGACGGCACTGCCTCAATTTGAGTGTCATATCGCTCAAGAATGGCATTCACGACTGACAGGCCAAGACCGGTCCCGCCGTTATCGCGCCGGGTCGTGTAAAAGGGCTCCGTCAGCCGCTTCATATCCTTGTCTTCAAAACCTTCGCCATTGTCCTGAATCTCAAGCACATTGTCCCGCCAGACAATCCTAAACTGATCCGCCCCGTGGCCGACTGCATTTTGGGCCAGATGTGCAAAAACCGTCTGCCCGTGTATGAGGGACAGCGGCAGAATGGCATCAACCGGTGTTGTGATGATCCGCAAACCGGGTGAATCCGGCAGCATGTCGACCAACTTTGCAGGCGTTCCGCGCATTTGTTGACGCAGTCTCGTGATGTCCCGAAGCTGATTTAAGAGCTTTTCCATTCGTTGCCCCTGGACCTTCAGGGTTTCAAGCAGTTGCCTGCGTGAGGCGTCGGGAAGAGAGCTTTCTTCGAGTAGCTCGGAAGCAGAAATTATTGCTGTCACCGGAGCTTTCAACTCATGTGTGACATGTGTTGTGTAGGTGCTTATTTCCGTTGATCGTTCCGAAAGGGTCTTTGCCATTGAAACAACGGCGTCACCAAGCTGCGCCAATTCACGTGTTCCGTAGCGGTGCAAGTGCTCTAGATTTTCCAGGTCTCCTCTTGCCAGCGCGCGTGCCCGGTTTCGCAGATCCATGATGGGTCTGGAGACTTGGCGAACCAGCAAAGCGCCAAGAACGGCGGCGCCGATAGCGGTCACAGCAGCAACGACGATAATTGAGAGCCACTCTTCAGAAAGATAAGCGCCCAACTCATCGGGTGTTCGGGACAGGTAGACAACACCGATCACGCGGTTTTCGCTGATCACCGGATAGGCAACAAACACCCTGAATCCGGTGCCTCGATTGAGACGAATGAAGGATGAAGACGTTTCGGCTCCGCTGCGCCATCTCAAAACCGCGCCTATTCCGCCATTGAGAGCTTCATTGACCTCGGTGAGTTCTGCGAAACTTCCCGGCGTGTCAGCATGCAAGTCCAAGCCTTTGTGATCGAGAAACAGGACATTTGAAAGCGTTGTGCGGCGCGCTCGGTTCGATAGAAGCTCAAGGTCTGTAGTAATCGCCAGGTGTCTCGGTCCGGGAGTGAGCACAACTGGCTTTGCACCAGGTCGAACCGGAAGAACCGTATCCCGTCGCAGGTCCAGTAACGGTTGAAATGTTCTTGCACGCGCGTTCCAGAAAACACGTTTTTGGGGGGGCAAATAATAGCCGGGCATCTTCTCGCCGCCAGTCTCGCGTGTCGCTTCCTCGAAAGCGGCAGCGTAGGCGCTGGAGTAAATTGCCCCTTGTTGGATAAGGGATTGTTCGGTTTCATGAATGAACCGGTTCACTCCCAATTTCAGGATCAGAATTGCAGTCACGGGCACTGCAAACATCACACAACAGACCACGAGCACCACAAGCGACATAGGCGGTTGCCATCTCTGAGCCGACCAGGTCACTGCGTGCCTTGTTCAAGTCTGCAAATCCCCAGACGCAGACCGGCACCGCGGACGGTTCGAATGAGATCAGGACAACCAAGCGCAGCCGCCTTAGCTCTTACATTGCGTACGTGGCTGTCAATTGTCCGTCCTGACAGAACGCTGTTGCGACCATATATTCCTTCAATCAACGTGTTTCGGTCGAGCATCTTTTCCGGTTGTCGCATGAGCATTGCCAGCAAGGCGAATTCCGTTGCAGTCAGCGGAATTTCCATGGATCCAAGCCGGCACAAATGTGCCCGAGTGTCGAGCCGAATGTCTCCATGTTTCAGGAAGTCCTCATCCGTTCCTTTGCCACGGCTGAGGATGGCTTTGATACGCAAGACAAGTTCGCGTGGAGAAAAGGGTTTTGAAACATAGTCGTCAGCCCCCAGTTCAAAACCAACCACGCGATCGACTTCTTCATCGCGGGCTGTCAAAAACAGGATAGGCACGCGCGACAGACTTCGAATGTGCCGGCAGCACTCAAAGCCGTTCATGACCGGCATACCGACATCCAGGATGACAAGATCGGGCATTCGTTGCTGCATCATGTCGAGCGCGAGCTGCCCGCTTGCGGCCTCAGTGGTTTTCATCCCGGCATTTTCCGCAGCTATCCGAACGATGCCGCGTATATGCGCATCGTCATCCACGATCAGAATGTTTGGCATCATGGCGAAACTCGTTAGGTCCCATTCTGAAATGGGGGCGATGGCGCAGCTTAGTGAAACACAATCTTGACTAGAATCAGGCCCGCTGGATAGCGATCGAATTCTCAGGATTGCAGCAATTGATTGTGGGTCAAGGCAGCGTTCGTGAAAAGTGCCGAAGTTCCATGGTGTGACACCCGAATAATCCATATGGACTGGTGTCACAGGCGATGGTGCAAATGCCTATCGGCAATAGGAAGAAGCGTCAGATTTTTTCGTCAGACAATCACGTTGATGCGGGACATGACCGCGGTTGGGCTTGCATAGGCCGTGCCCTGACCTTGGTTTTGCATCAGGAAAACAGTGTTTGCCTGGCTCGCCTGAACACCGATATTGGTGAAATTGGTGGCGAGGTTGCGAAGTTCCTGCATTTTTTGAGTAGATGCCTGACGTCGTTTGGTCCAGGCCTTGTTGTAGTCTGACCAAGTCGATTTCCGTTGTGAACGGAACTTGTTGTGATAGTCGCGTTGGACGTAGTTTCCGACTTTGGGCATATTCGCATCTTTCCTGGATACCCTGCCAAGGTCTCAAGTCTTGGTTAACAGCCGGTTAATCCATCGCAATACGCGAATTGACCCC
Source organism: uncultured Roseibium sp. (assembly GCF_947499295.1). GTDB lineage: Bacteria > Pseudomonadota > Alphaproteobacteria > Rhizobiales > Stappiaceae > Roseibium. The sequence goes on along the minus strand of NZ_CANMNP010000009.1, from coordinate 140,076 downwards.
TTGGTGGGGACGCTCCCAACTGCTATTGGCGGATTGAAGACACGAGTTTCTGGAGGGATGATGACTGTCAAAGTGGCCGATATGGACGGCTATACGTATGTGCCGGATGGAAAGATCGCTTTTATCGTCACCTATCTGGAAATGCTTCGTGCACCGGAAACTCCTATTGCCGCGCCTCGAGATGATATCAGGCTGCAGCGATGGACTGCGCCGGATCTTGACGACTATCGCGCTCTGTTCCGGCAGGTTGGCGAGGATTGGATCTGGTTTGGACGTCTGATCTATGACGATGACACTTTAAGCGACATGCTCAGCGAGCCGACGCGGGAAAACTACCTGCCGCTTCGAAATGGAAAGCCAATCGGCACTCTGGAACTCGATTTTGCCAACCCAGAAGAGCCGGAAGTCGCCTATTTCGGGCTGGTACCTGAGGCAATTGGCGGCGGGGCAGGGCGCTGGCTTATGGCGCAAGCGGTCGACATGGCCTGGGCACGGCCGCAAACCAAACGTCTTTGGCTCCACACCTGCACCGGAGACAGTCCGCAGGCCCTGAAGTTTTATATGTCCTGCGGCTACCGGCCCTACAAGCGCGCTGTTGAGATTGCCGATGATCCGAGGCTGCTGGGTCTTCACGGTAAAGAAAGAGCACCGCATATTCCGGTTATCGGCTAGCTGTTCCAGCCGTCTCGGCGCTCTTCGAATTTGAAGCGGATCACGCGCTGACCTTGACACGTTCCGGGAAGGCATTGGCGATCGACTGGCGGTTGGCATCGAGCACACCCCGTTCCGTGATCAACCCGGTGACAAGTCGTGCCGGTGTGACATCGAAAGCCGGATTGCCGACTGCAGAACCATCGGCGACGATGTTGATCGTCTCGATCGAACCGCGATCGGTGCGGCCAGTCATCTGGCTGACTTCGTTGCCGGCGCGCTCTTCTATCGGAATTTCCCGTACGCCATCAGAAAGCGAAAAATCGATGGTGGGTGAGGGAAGCGCGACAAAGAAGGGCACATTGTTGTCTCTGGCCGCGAGCGCCTTGAGATAGGTGCCGATCTTGTTACACACATCACCGGTTGCTGTCGTGCGATCCGTACCAGTGATGACAATGTCGACCTCGCCATGCTGCATCAGATGGCCACCCGCATTGTCGACAATCACGGTGTGCGGCACGCCATGGTGGCCGAGTTCCCAGGCGGTCAGAAACGCCCCCTGGTTTCTGGGCCGGGTCTCGTCGACCCACACATGGACCGGTATGCCGCTGTCATGAGACATATAGACAGGGGCTGTTGCCGTTCCCCAGTCGACAGTTGCCAGCCAGCCCGCATTGCAATGCGTTAGAATGTTGACCGGCTCGCCTTCACGTTTGGTCCGGGCAATGGCGGCAATCAATTCCATGCCATGCATGCCGATTGCCATGTTGATGGCAATGTCCTCGTCGCAGATATCGTTCGCCAGCGTAAAGGCTGCCTCCGTGCGCACTTCTGGAGCCACCTGAATGAGAGATTTGCGAGCCCGATCGAGCGCCCAGTGGAGATTGACTGCAGTCGGGCGGGTTTCCAGCAGGGCAGAACAAGCCGCGTGCAGGGCATCATCTGATGGGTCCGCGCGCATGGCCAAAGCAACGCCATAGGCAGCTGTTGCGCCGATCAGGGGAGCACCACGCACCTGCATCACACGGATTGCATGTGCAGCATCCTCCATCGTGTGCAGTTTCACGATTTCAAATGCGTATGGAAACTTTGTCTGGTCGATGATTTCGACCGAAGCACCGTCTGCCGCAAGCCAGATGGTCCGATACTTCTTGCCGTCCACATTCATCGCAACGTCTCCTTGAACCTGATGCGGATTGTTGTTGCATAACCCATGAACATGCCACGCGCCAGCACGCGCTTGCTGGCATCAGGGTTAAAAATCCCTTAAGCTTTGTTAACCATGTTCAGATCAATGCCGGTGGATAGCTGGTGGTAACGGCGTCAAGGCTGTTTCGCTCCGAAATGAGTCGGTTAAGACTTGATTCACCAATCGGCAGAAGCACGGAGTCAGGCGCCTCATGTCTGAAATGCAGGATAACGTAGTTCCACATACGCGCATGCGCTCGTTGCGCGATGCTATCCGGAAAGTTCAGCTCGGTGAAGTCGAGCGGTCCGATGTGGTGGTTGAGCTGCAGGAAACAGAGCGGGCCCGGCTCGATATGCTGGCCGATGAACTCAAGGACGTCTTCAAGGAAATCCCGGCAGACGACGACCAGTTTTCGCTTCAGATCATTTCAGGCTCGACACCGCGTCTTTGGATAGATGCAACAAGTCATGTCGTGGTTGGCGGCGATCGCCGGACCTATAGGTTTTTGAAGGATACCCGTCTCGGCAGGGTGGTCATTCTGGAAACGGCCAATATCGATGACATGGCGGATTGCCTGACAGAGTATATCGCCGAGCGCGTGCTTGAACGGGAAAAGGCACTGGAAGGCGACTGGCTCAACAATCGTCTACGCCAGGTGGCGCTCGATTCAAAAGTGGTGCGCGTCAAGGAGAGCCGCACACCCTGGCTGTCCGTCATTGGGGCATTTGGAATTGGACTTGCGGCAGGCGTGATCGGGCTGGTCGCCTTCGCCTGGTTTGCAAATCCTCTTTAACGCCTGAAAAACGTCGTCTATCGGGCGTTCGGGATGTTTATGTCCCTTTGTTCGAGCAGGCTTACCGGCTCGTGGGGAACATCGAAACCATGTTCCTCCATCCGGCAGGACCAGCCTTCATTTCGTTTTTCGATCGTGAACAAATTGTAGCGTGCCGGCCGGCTCCTGCCTCCCGGAGCGCTGGTCGCCGAGGGTACACCCACGACAGGAACGGGCCCGTGAGGGCCTTCGATCTCTTCGAAACTGTCTATGTGGGTGTGACCGTGCAGGATGAGTTCGGCTCCCGCTCTCTTGACGACTGCGCGCACGCGTGACGCATCTGAAAGTCTTTTGTGCCAGCGCGTGGCATGTTTGAAGGGCGGATGGTGCAACATGACGACCCGAAACAAGCCCTCGTTGCCGAGTTCTTCAAGAACGGCTCTCAATCGCTTGCTCTGTGCGCTGCCCACTCTGCCCGTTGCAAACCAGGGTGCACTGGCACGTCCTGTAGTGACGCCGATGAGCGCTATTTCACCGCGTTTGCGAACATAGGGAAAGGTTGCCCCGGACTTCGCCGACGGATCAGGCTCTTCGGTTGCCTGATCGCCGCACATATAGGGCCACCAGGCCGTTCGGGCCTTGCGAAATGCTCCGGGAACATAGGCGTCGTGATTGCCGGGAACGACAGATACCTTCGACGGTTCGCCGATCTCTTCCAGCCAGGCCCGTGCACCGGTTATCTCCAGCGGCAGCGCGATATTGACCAGGTCCCCGGTGACCGCAATGTGGTCAGGTGCCTGCGCTTTCATGTCCGTAACAAGCTGTTCCAGATAATTGGCGCCCATGATTTTCGATCGGTTCCGGTGCCAGTTCAGATACCCAAGAATGCGCTTGGAAAAGAGCTGGAGCAGCTTGGGATCCGGAAGCGGTCCAAGATGCGGATCCGAAATGTGGGCGAGCGTGAATTGCGACATGGGCGCGCATCTTCAAAGCAAAAGGCGCCGCGTCAAGCAAATAACGCAGCGCCTTTTCAAAAAGAAGTTTTTCTACGCCGGATCAGTTGCTCGTGAATGTGGTCAGAGCGGCAACAACGCGCGGGTTGCTGAGATCTACAGCGGGTTTCCACTGATAGTTGGAGTGACGACGGCGGCGTTTGCCGAATAGAGCGTTCAACATCGGAGTTTCCTTCAGGGGTCAGGCGGCCGGAATTGCGCTGCCTTCGAAATCATCATCTTGCCTGATATATAGGCACTCGCAGTTGCGATGAGGAGCGTTATTCTGACTGGGCTGCCTTGCACGCAATGCATGGGTTAACAGGGGGTAACTGCATGGTTCGCGAAGCTGAACGCCGGGTTCAGCCCGGCTGGACGGGTCGGCATTGAATGCTGAAGGTCCTTTCCTACCTGCCTTCAGGCTGGACCAAGCGCATGATCCAGGCGCTCGGGCTTGTCCGAAATCCCTACACGCTTGGTGTGCGAGTTCTGGTTCTCGATGCAAAGGAGCGGATCCTGTTGGTCCGGCACAGTTATCTGGAAGGATGGTATTTGCCGGGAGGTGGCGTCGACCGGGGCGAAACAATGGTCGAGGCGGCATGCCGGGAAGTTCTTGAAGAGGCAGGGATCTCGACTTCAGGTGAACCCGTGTTGATGAATGTCTACCTGAACGAGGAAGCAACGGGCAGGGATCATGTCGGGCTGTTTCTTGTTTCGGAATGGACTGAAGCCGAAAACTTCCTGAGCCCCAACGCTGAAATCGTTGAAGCGGCCTTTTTTGCGCCTCGAAATCTTCCGGCTGGTGTCACCTCGGCAACCGTTCGTCGTATTGAAGAATGGCTGGCCGGCGAAGGAACCGCCGTCAGCCGCTGGTGAAACCATCTGGCGTCTTTCGGGCAGTATCATGCCGCGGCCTTCAACCTGTCGCGATTGTGCGGGGCCAGAAAATCAAGGTCCGGGCCGACGGGTACAATCCTCGTCGGATTAACACTTTCATGCGAGCCATAATAATGTTGCTTGATCGTCGGCATATCGACGGTTTCGGCAACTCCAGACACCTGGTAAAGTTCCAGCAGATAGTTGGACAGGTTCGGATAGTCGGCAATGCGTCTGATGTTGCATTTGAAATGGCCAACATAGACAGCGTCGAAGCGCACCAGAGTGGTGAAAAGGCGCCAATCGGCTTCCGTTAGTTGTTCACCGGCAAGATACCGACGTGTCGAAAGTCGGTCTTCCAGGAAATCCAACGTATCGAACAACACCGTCACGGCCTCTTCATAGGCTTCCTGTGTCGTGGCAAAGCCGGACTTATACACTCCGTTGTTTAGCGTGTGGTAGATCCGCTCGTTGACTTCGTCGATCTCGGCGCGAAGCGCAGCGGGGTAAAAATCAAGTTTCGACCCGGTCAAATCATCGAACGCGGAGTTGAACATTCGAATGATTTCAGAAGACTCGTTGCTGACGATCGTATTTTGATGTTTGTCCCAAAGAATTGGCACCGTTGCACGGCCTGTATATGAAGGATCGGCTTTGGCATAGATGTTCCAAGCATATTTCGCCCCAGCCACCGGCTCGGTTTCGGCAAATTCCCAACCGTTTTCCAGCATCAGGGGCTGAACGGCGGAAAGCGATATGAGCTCGTCAAGGCCTTTCAGTTTGCGGAACACCATGGCGCGATGTGCCCATGGGCAGGCATAGGAAACAAAAAGATGATAGCGGCCTGCTTCAGCTTTGAAACCGCCTGTGCCTGTAGGACCAGCGGCACCGTCCGGTGTGATCCAGTTTCGAAATGAAGCATCCTTGCGCACGAATCGGCCACCGGTCGATTTCGTGTCGTACCACTGATCCGTCCAGACGCCGTCTACCAGCAAACCCATGTTCAACTCCTTTGTTTTCGCTGATGGATTAAGTCGTGCGTCCGACCGCAAAATCAATCGACTGAATGCTGTGTTCGGCAAGCGTGAACAATCTTCCGCATGGATGAATGGCAAAAAGCACTGGACCGGGAATGGCTTGCATGCTAACCGCTTTCCTCCATGAATTTGCAGCCGTCTCCGCAAAGGTCGACGGGCGCATGGCGAGACTGGGATCAATGACCACAGGTCTGACACTTCGACGACGAACCATCCGACGAGAATTCTCTCGTCCGCTTCGTCGCGTCTGACCAGATCCCGGATTTTCCAAGACAGATTGATAGACCGGTTTCTGGCAGCTGCGCTTTCTTGCAAGTTTGCCTGCCGGGAACCAATTCATGAAACAGACACCGTGGGTCATTCGGCCCGAAGACATCACAGATAACGATGCTATCGAAGCACTGCAGGCCGAAGCCTTCGGCCCGGGCCGGTTTGCGCGGACCGCGTTCCGCATCCGCGAAGGCGTGTCGCATCGGCCGGACCTCAGCTTCGTGGGGGTTGCCGGGTCGCAAGTGGCTGGGTCCATCAGGCTGTCCCCCATCCTTATCGGGGATGCTGACGCGCTTCTGCTTGGGCCGTTGACTGTCTCGCCAGATTTCAAGAACAGGGGGCTGGGCAAGTCTCTCATGCGCACGGCAATGGACGCTGCAGCCGCGGCCGATGACAGGGTGGTTCTTCTCGTCGGTGACGCTCCCTATTACAGTCCATTCGGTTTTCAGCAGGTCCCGTTCGGCCGCGTGACGCTGCCTGGGCCCGTTGATCCCGCACGGCTGCTGGTAGCGTTACTGAACGATGGCGACATGCCCCACGGCGGTGCGCGCGGTCAAGAACCCTAGCGGCCCTCGCGATACCAGGTCAGTGAAATGGCCCCCAGAAGCACCGCCAGGCCCAGTAGCCCGATCAAGAGCGGGTAGCGGTCCACGCCGTTTAGAACACTGGCTTCTGTGGTCTTCAGGCCAATCCAGCCATTTCCGGCATAGCTGGCTGACTGCTGCATAGAGACCACACGCGGAACATCCAGATCGCCGCCAATATCCCGCAATCGTTGCGTTGCACCGCCGGTGGCTTCACTGATCGGATCAAGCAAATCGGCGGTCGAAAGTACATCGGTGTATTCGCGCGGGTTCTGCGGTCCGACGTGGATGAGGGTGCTCATATCGCCTTCAGTCACGGTGAAGAGGCCAGTCTCCGTTACCGGTAGACTGCCGGTCCAAAGGCCGGGTTGTTGCTCGGTCAATGTGATGTCGGTCTGTTCGCCCGTCGGCGCAACGATCGTGGCATTGCTGACGCTCTCACCCAAAGTCTGCCGCTCGACAATCAGTTCCGATCCACGCATGGAAACGCTGAGCGCTTCTTCCTCAAGGTCCGGTTCCTGCATCAGCCAATGGGCCAAGCGGCGCAACAGCGGCACATGCGGTCCGCCGCCTTCAAAACCGCGCGCCCACAGCCACACGTGATCAGAGAGCAGCATGGCGACACGGCCTTCACCCTCCCGGTTCAACACCAACAGCGGGGTGTCGCTTGGGCCCGACATCAGGGTCTGACCCTTGTCGAGTTCGGTATCGACCGCACGGAACCAGCGGCTCCAAGCCGGCGGATCCTGCTCCGAGCCTGGCAAACCACGCGTAACGGGGTGACGTTCGCCCAGCTCGGCCAGCGTGGCGTGATAGGGCTGTTCCAAAACGGTTCCTGTCGGACGGGCGGGCAGGATTGGTGCAAGCGGTGTCCGGTAGAGGCTTCCGCCTTCCGCATAGTCGGGTCCACCTGCCAGAAGCACTGCGCCACCATCTTGAACGTAGCGGGCAATGTTGTCGAAATAGAGCATCGGCAGTACGCCGCGCCGGACATAACGGTCGAAGATGATCAGATCGAACTCGTCGATCTTCACTGAGAACAGCTCGCGGGTGGGAAAGGCAATCAGCGACAACTGGTTGATGGGCGTGCCATCCTGTTTTTCAGGTGGCCGCAGGATGGTGAAGTGGACCAGATCGACAGAAGCGTCCGACTTCAACAGGTTCCGCCATGTGCGTTCTCCCGCATGCGGCGACCCGGACACCAGCAAGACGCGCAGATTTTCCCGAATGCCGTCAATCGTCACCACAGCTCTGTTGTTCAAGGTGGTCAACTCGCCAGCGAGAGGTTCGGCTTCGAATTCGAAGATGTTGTCGCCTCCATGGGCGATCCCGACAGGGATGTCGATCTTTTCGCCGGTGCGTGCTGTTCTTTCGGTGATGACATCGCCGTCGCGTTTGACGGTGAGGCGAACTGCATCACCCGGCCCGGTGCCTTGCCCCTGATCGACGACCGTCAGACTGACCGTCTGTTCCGATCCCACAAGACCAAAACGGGGTGCCTTGTCCAGAACGATACGGCGGTCGCGTTCGTCGGCGGTTCCGGTAATCAGACCGTGCACAGGTGCGTCAAAACCGAGCGAGGCGGCGCTTTCCGGCAGATCGTGGATTTGCCCGTCGCTAATGATGATTGCGCCGCCGACCCTTTCAGGGGGAACGTCGGCCAAGCCGTTGGCGAGGGTCTGAAACAGTTCCGTGCCGTTGCCGGAGCCTGAGTTCCGGGCTTCCAGAACGCGCAAGTCGAAGCCGTTCAAGGCTTCAATCCGGTTTTGAATTTCTGCCGCCGTCTCGTCGGTTGTTGTCTCGCGTCCGGCCAGACGCTGGCTCTGGCTTTTGTCAACAACGAGCGCAACAACGCTGGAAAGCGGTTCGCGGTCTTCTCGCTCGATCGCCGGGTTGCCAAGCGCCAATAACAGCAAGGCCATTGCGATCCCCCGAAGGACCCAGCCTCGCAGGCTCAAGAAGCCGGAAAGGCTTGTGAGCAGAAGTGTAATGACGGCACCGGCAATCAGGGCCCACAGAGGCAAAAGCGGATCGAAGGAGAGTGACCAGACCATCAGTGCTCGCGAGACCTCATTGTCCTAGCCGCTCTAAAAGAGCAGGGATGTGAACCTGATCGGCTTTGTAGTTGCCAGTCAGGCTGTACATGACGATGTTCACGCCAGAGCGGAACGCATAATCGCGCTGTATCGGATTGTTGGGAACCGTCGGATAGACGAATTCACCGCTGTCCGAGATAGCCCAGGCAGCTGCGAAATCATTGCCGGTGATCAGAATTGGCGAAACGCCGTCACCTGCCCGGACCGGCCGGTCACCACGAGTCGCGGTTTCTTCTAAACTCTCAACCCACAGGGGGCTGGTCGCGTAGCGACCGGGAAAGGTCTCCAGCAGATAAAAAGCCTTGGTCAGAACATGGTCCTGCGGCACGGGCTCAAGCGGTGGGACGTCGAGATCTTCCAGAATTTCCCGCAATTTCAGTGTGGCCGGTGTCGACCCGAAGCCGGTTGTCGAAGCGTTGATGTGATCGCGAGTGTCGAACAAGATCGTGCCGCCATTGCGCATGAAAGTATCAATGCGTGCGATGGTTTGGTCGCCGGGCTTGTCCATGGCTGGATCGATGGGCCAGTAAAGCAGGGAATAGAAGGCTAGCTCGTCGCGAGCAATATCGACCGCAGCCGGTGGTCCGGGCTCCAGAGCCGTTCTCTCCGCCAAAAACTGGGTCAAACCGGACAGGCCCGAAGCGCTGGCATCATCAATTTCGGGATTGCCGGTCAGAACATAGGCAAGGCGGGTATCAAGCGTTGATTCCAGCGCCTGCAATTCCGATGAGGTCGACTGGGCATGAGCGTTTTGCGGCGCAATCCCGGCAAACGAGATCGCGGCAAGTGCGGTGACGATCGCCAGACCGGCGGTCCGGTTCCGTAGGCCAACGCGAGCCAACCCACCGGCCAAAAGGAAAACTGCAATCGCATCCACGATCATGAGAAGAAAGACCAGTGTGAAGAAAAGGGACCTCAGATCGAATGGGTCGGAGGCAGGATAAGGCACGGCTTCTGCCCGTTCGCCGAGAGCTGTCAGATCAAGCGTTTCCAGGCTATCCTCGCGTTGCAGCAGATTGAGAGCCCTGAAACCGTCCTCTGTGCCGTAGAGGCCAGGAGGGGTGCGGCGGCTTGCCAATGCTTCTCGGAAAACCGTGCTGTTTACCGGTGTGACTTCGACCGGCGGCGGACCGAAACGGCCGTATCCGTCCAGAAGGCGCAGTGGAGGCAGAACACTCTGGCTTGGTTGCCCGTCTTCTGCCGTCTCCGAGGCCGCGGCCACATTGGATACGGCCAGGATCCGGCGCAACATGTTCAAGAACACGCCCGACAGGGGCAAATTCGACCACGTCGAATCGGCTGTGACATGGAAAAGGACAACACTGCCGGCTCCTACAGGAGCTGCAGTCACGAGCGGCGTGCCGTCTTCCAGCATGGCCCAGGTTCTTTCCGGAAGTTCCGAAGTCGGCTCGGCGAGAACCTGGCGGGTCACGGTGACTTCTTCGGGCACCTTGAGGCCCGAGAAAGGTGATCCGTCGGGGAAGGCTGCCAGGTGCTGCGGCTGTTTCCAGGAGAGTGAACCGCCCAGTGACCGGTCACCAGCGCGAAGGCGGACCGGGATCAGGTCGTCACTGCCGCCAGCAGTGCGCGGGCCGGCAAAGCGCACCAGCGTGCCGCCGTTTTCAACCCAGTCGCGTAACGTGTCAGCGGTTGTGTCCGGCAGCCGGCCGACATCGGCAAGCACGAGCACGGATATGCCCTGATCGATCAGTCCTGGAACGGCTTCGGCAATATCCGCGTCACGTGGGCGGCGAATGTCTGAGAAGGGTGCAAGCGCCCGTTCAAGATAATAGACGGGTGAGAGCAATGGCTGATCAAGATCGCCGGATTGTCCTGAAATCAGTCCTACTGTCCGGCGCCGCCAGCTGTCATCCACAAGTTGCACCGCACCAGCTGCGGCTTCGCCTGCAATCTCCACGCGCGCAATATCGTTTCGCAGTTCCGTCGGGAGTTCAAATCGTGCTTCTGTTTCCGTTGCATCGGGTTCGAAGGTCGCCTGAACTTCGCCGAGCACCAGTCCCTTGAGATCAAGCGCTCGAACAGTGGCGGTTCCCACTTTCTGGTCCGGGTGCCTGACAACCTTGAGCGCCAGGGCCTCGGCATCGTTGGTAAGATCTTTAAGACCCATTGGCGTATCCAGCCCCGACATCACCGTCACAGGGACTGCGCCGATAATCTGCGCAAGATCTGACAAAAACGCGCCGTTGGTTTGGGTGTTGTCGGAAAGCCAGACTACCGCGCCAGGCGGAGTTTCTTGTGCAGACTTTCGCAAGCCGATGCTCAGTTCGCTGCGCCTTGGAGGATAGGGCCGAGGTTCCAGAGCCCGCAGCCTTTCAAGCGCACTCGCAGCTGCTTCCGGTACAAAGCTCTGACCGGGACCATCGGCTGTTGCCGCGAAAAGCACGGGCTGTCCGTCCTGGGACGCGGTGTTGAGGATCTGTTCGGCGGCACTAACTTGTGCATCCCAGCCGTTTGCTGAAGTCCAGCCATTGTCGACCAGCAGCCACAAGACACCATCCCCGGTCGCGACCGGTTCTGACGAACGCCAGATCGGCCCGGCAAGGGCAATGATCAAAAGCGCGGCCAGCAACAAACGCAAAAGTGTCAGCCACCACGGGCTGCGTTGAGGCGTTTCCTCGTGCTGATCAATGTTCAAGAGCAGCCGAGTGGGCGGAAACTGGATCTCGCGCGGGCGCGGGGGGGTGAGCCGCAAAAGCCACCAGATGACCGGCAGCAGGGTAAGGGCTGCCAGTATCCACGGCGCGGTAAACGTCAGGGGCAGGCCTGCAAACACGGCTCAGACGCCTCCTTTCTGCATCACATCAAGCGCACCGGACAGGGCGCTATGCAAAACCAGCAAAGGCTCGGATGCCGGCCGGTCGGTATGATGTAGAACATAGGTCCATCCGGCTCGCCGCGCCATATCCCGAATTTCCGCCCGATGGGCCTCCAACCGCTTGTGATAGTCCTCGCGCCAGTTTTCCGCGCGGCCTGCGGTCAGCCGGATGCCTTTCTCCGGGTCGGTAAACTCGATCCTGCCATCGAATGGAAAGGTCTCTTCAATTGGGTCGAGCACCTGAACCAAATGTCCGCGCGCGCCGGTGCTGGCCACTCTGGCAATCCATTCCGCAATCTCGTCTATGGGATCGAGGAAGTCTGAGACCAGAACCACATCGGCAAATCTTTTGATAGACATAGTGTCCGGAAGTGCCACGGGTTTTGAAAGGTGAGCGAGCGCATCTGCGAGACGTTCTGCCGCCCGCCGGTCCGAGAAGGGCCGCGTCAGACCGGGAAGGCCGATGCGTTCGCCTGTTTCGGCCAGCATGTCGGCAAGGGCTAGCATCAACACGATAGCCCGGTCGCGCTTGTTGACGTCAGAAAGGCGTGAGCGAAACACCATGGAAGATGAAAGGTCCGACCAGAGCCAGACGGTGTGGGCTGCCTCCCATTCCCGTTCGCGCACATAAAGATGGTCGTCCCGGGCAGATCGCCGCCAATCAATTCGTTTTGCCGGTTCGCCCATATTGAAGGGGCGAAACTGCCAGAAGCTTTCACCCGGTCCCGCACGGCGGCGGCCGTGCCAACCGGCGATGATCGAGCTTGCGACATGGCTGGCTTCGACAAGAAGATCCGGTAACGCGTCGGCAACAGACCTGGCTTCGCCAATCACGTTCGGCCAGGTCGTCTGGTCTATGCCTGTCGTATTGTTTCCGGATTCCATTCAGTCTGGCTCCCGCGAGAGAAATGATCTGATCAGGCGATAGAGTCCTTCACCCGTCTAATGACATCGCGCACGGTGTGTCCGTCTGCCCGTGCTGCGAATGTGAGAGCCATTCGGTGTTGCAGAACAGGTTCGGCAAGAGCCAGCACGTCGTCAACGGACGGGGCGAGGCGACCATCTACGAGCGCGCGTGCGCGAACTGTCAGCATGAGTGCCTGGCTGGCGCGCGGGCCGGGGCCCCAGGCGATCAAATCCGTGACACCGGAATTGGCTGATCCCTCGTCCGGCCGGGCGGAACGCACCAGCTTGAGAATGGCTTCAACAACCGACTCTCCAACGGGCATTCGGCGCACAAGTTGCTGATAGTCCATCAGCTCTTCCGCTGTCATGGCGACCTGGGCTTCGGCCTGGTCGGCGCCTGTTGTTTCCAAAAGGATACGCCGTTCTGCTTCCAGGTCGGGATAGTGCACGTCAATCTGCATGAGGAACCGGTCGAGCTGTGCTTCGGGCAGCGGATAGGTGCCTTCCTGTTCAAGCGGGTTCTGAGTGGCCAACACGTGGAAAGGACGCGGCAGAACGTGCGGGTGACCCGCAACCGTGACATGATATTCCTGCATTGCCTGCAGCAGCGCGGATTGGGTTCTGGGGCTGGCACGGTTGATTTCGTCAGCCATCAGGAGCTGAGAGAAAACCGGGCCAGGAATGAAGCGGAAGGACCGGCCACCATCGCTGCTTTGCTCCATGACCTCCGCGCCGAGAATGTCCGAGGGCATCAGGTCCGGAGTGAACTGGATGCGCCGGGCATCAAGGCCCAGGACAGTTCCAAGCGTTTCCACCAGCTTGGTTTTTGCCAAACCCGGCACACCAACCAGCAAACCGTGTCCACCGGCCAGAATGGTGACGAGCGATTGCTCAACAACCGTTTCCTGGCCGAAAATGACGCGGGCGATATCAGCCTTTGCATCGCTGATGCGATTGACCGCACGCTCGGCACTTTCCGCGACCGCGGCGAGGTCTGCTTCTGTTGGGCTGGAGGGGGAAACAACGCTCATGAATCACCTTTCCCGTAACTTCTTTAAACTCCGGTCAAATCACATGCCGGGTATGAATGCTCATTCGTCAGGAGTTGCTGCGACTCAAGCAGTCTGACACCATATAAATGAGTAGATAAGGCGCAATTGTGCGCCATACAGAGGAAAGGTCCAAGATTCTTTCCTTGGCCTGGGGAAAAGCTTGTGACTACTTCCCCGGTTCAACCGGATTGGAACGGATGAGCGTCAACGGGAATTGTCAAAAATCCCGGTGTTGATGCAAAGGCAACTTAAGGACTTTCTGCAAATGGCGGATGGAGCAAAAACTGTTGGCCAGGGAATGCCCGAGGGACTGAAAGCCCTGATGAGCCGCGCTGACAAGACTGGCCGATCCTTGCCGCCGGTCGACAAGTGGAACCCGCCGTTTTGCGGTGATCTTGATATCCGTATTGCCCGCGACGGAACGTGGTATTACCTCGGTTCGCCGATTGGTCGGCAGGCGCTTGTCAAACTGTTCGCCTCAGTGCTTCGAAGGGATGAGGACAACAAGCACTATCTGGTCACACCGGTTGAGAAGATCGGTATCACCGTCGAGGACGCCCCCTTCCTGGCCGTCGAGCTGGCGGCTGAAGGAACTGGTGAAAACCAGGTGTTGACGCTTCGGACAAATCTCGGTGATCTCGTCGAGGCTGGCCCCGACCATCCCTTGAGATTTGAAAAAGAACCGGACAGCGGCGGCTTAAAACCCTATGTACATGTCAGAGGCCGGCTGGAAGCGCTGTTTACGCGGGCGCTGATGTATCAGCTGGCAGATATGATGGAAGAACGGGGCAGTGATAGTGAAACTGAGCTGGGGATCTGGAGCGGAGGTGCTTTTTTTGCGTTGGAGCCCGACCTCTTGCGCGGATCTGAAGAGCACTGAACCGCAGATGGGCTGTCTGACTGCATGACCGCGTCTTCGTTGAACCATATTTTGCCCTGTGCGGATATCACCGAATTGTTGCAGCAGCGTCTTTCGCTGGCAGAGAGTGACAATGCGGACAAGGACACGGGTGACCATGTTCTGAACCCTGATCTTGGGCCGTACGCACGCTGGGAGGGGCCTCCGCGCGATGCCGCAGTGCTGATCGGCATCCTGCCGCGCGACGACGGGCCGAGCGTTGTCCTGACACAGCGTACCGGACATCTGAAATCGCATGCAGGGCAGGTTGCCTTTCCGGGTGGAAAAATCGACCCGACCGATGCCGGGCCTGTTGAAGCGGCACTGCGTGAAGCAGATGAAGAGATCGGCTTGAAGCCTGATAGTGTCGCACCGATCGGGCGGCTGTCCCCCTATCTGACCGGGTCCGGTTACCGGGTTGTTCCCGTGATCGGAATGATCGGTGCCGATACCGCGTTTCGTGCAAACCCTGATGAAGTCGAAGACGTCTTCGAAGTGCCTTTCGGCTTTCTGATGGATCCTGGCAACCACATCAAGCAAAGCCGCGTGTGGCAGGGTAAACGACGTTATTTTTATGAGATGCCTTACGGCGAACGATACATCTGGGGTGTTACCGCCGGTATCATCCGGTCCCTTTACGAAACGGTTTATGGCTAATGCTACGTGTTTTTCTTACCCACCTTCTGTTGTTCCTTTTGCCCTTCTTCGCCTATGCACTTTGGCTTTGGCTGAGCAACAAGAAAGATCGGCCGGGCAATTGGTCCAAAGGCCCTATCGCCTGGCTGACATTGACAGGTCTGGTTCTCGTTGTCGGCGGCCTTGTGGGCATGGCTTCCTACAATCAGGCACCGGAAGGAGCCAGTTGGAGGCCGTCTGAAATGCGCGACGGTCAATTTGTTCCAGGCCGATATGAATGAAAAAATGGCGGTGAATGTTGACAACATTTTCCGGCAGGCAGACTGGCTTCGGTCGCAAGGCATCCAGAATGTTTTTGCAGCTGTTGAGCAGGATGGAGATCAGGCCCGGGTGGTTGGCGGCGCTATTCGCAACACGTTGCTGGATCATCCGGTTCCCGATATCGATATTGCCACGACCGCTCGGCCCCAGGACGTCATAGGGCGTGCTGAGGCCGCAGGTCTCAAGCCAATCGCGACCGGGATCGATCACGGCACGATTACGGTTGTCAGTGATGGCGTTCCCTATGAGGTGACCACACTTCGCGAGGACGTGGAAACGTTCGGTCGGCAGGCCAGGGTCGTCTTCGGAAGGGACTGGGTCAAGGATGCCAAGCGGCGCGATTTCACACTCAATGCGCTTTACGTTGACCGGCACGGGTTGCTACACGACCCGCTTGGTGGGCTCGATGACTGTTTAAGCCGACGCATCAGGTTCATCGGCGATCCGGATCAGCGCATTCGGGAAGACTTTCTGAGGATCTTGCGGTTCTTTCGCATTTACGCGGCCTATGGTGCCGGCGAAATGGATGAGGCCGGATTAGGGGCATGCCTGCGTCAACGCGAGGGGCTGAGGCATCTTTCAGCTGAGCGCATCGGTCATGAAATGCGCCGCCTTCTTCGAGCGCCATTGGCCGCACGTGCACTTCGCCTTATGAACGATTGTGGACTTTGGGAGATTGCGACGGGCGGTCTTGCACGGATCAACGACTTCGATGCATTGCGTAGCCTTGAGGATCAGGCTTCGGAGGTGCTTGATCCGGAAGTTGGTCTGGTGGTGTTGGCAGGTTTCGTGCACGAGGATCTGGAACGTATCTGTGATCGATTTCGTCTCTCTAATGCGGAGCGCAAACGCATGAAAACAGCCTGGGAGGCGATGAAATGCCTCCGACAGGCCGATGTCTTCCCATCCTGCCAGGTGCTGTTGTATGACTTTGGCCGGCAGGGAGCAGTCGATGGACTGCTTGTCAGGTGGGCCTCCTTGCTGGCGCAAAGTCAGGCTGATGGATCCGGCTTTGAGACCAGACTGACCGGTCTGCGCACAACAGAAGTGCCGAAGTTTCCTCTCAAAGGTGCCGACCTGATCGCGTGCGGTCACGCACCAGGGCCATCTCTTGGCGACTTGCTTAATCAGCTTGAAATCAGATGGCGGGATAGTGGATTTTTGCTCGGCAAGGACGAACTGATCAGGATTTTGCCGTCCAGGCCGTAGCAAGCGCCGGATCTGAGCTATTTAGCGCTTTTTAAAGCAAATACCGGCAATATGACCTTAGAAACTTCATCAATCTTGTGATGGCGTAACCGCATGACGATTGTCTGCCGGTTCTAGATGAGGCCGTAATGGAAATTGTTCTGATCTCGGATGGTCCGCTCCCGATGGAGTCACCGGTCAGGCGGTTGCCGTTGTTTTTTCATGCCCGTCTGATCGACATGGACAAGGTGTCACCAGGGACGGTCGGTGAGGGCAAGATCGCAATCGTGGAGTTACTTGACGCAACCGATGCTGGATTGATTGCGCTGAAGGCGGCATGGGGCAGCATTGCCGCGATCCCGGTTATCTGTTTCGTTGCCAGGAAAAACCGCCGGGAAGTGATCCAGGCCGGAGCCCTTGGAAAGTCTGAGATGCTGGACCGGGAGACGCCTTTGGCGCTCATCCTGCGCCGGCTTACTTCACTCACGCAAAAGGATATTGCGGAGGATCTGCCTGCACGGATGCCGCAGAAAACCGTCGAGGCTTACAAGAAGGGCAATGTCTTTCTGGAAAACATGTGTCTTGCAAGCGCTGAAGGTACAAAGATCCCGGTCAGTGTGTTGAAGACCAGCGCAAGCGAAATCTTCAATGCGATGTTGCAGGAAGGTCTGTCCTTCTGGATGGAGGCAGTCAATTCGCACCATAGCCCAACCTATAGTCATTCCTTGAAAGTTGCCGGTCTGGCCGGAATGTTTGCCAACCATCTGGGCTGGTCGAAAGGGGAATGCGAAGAGGTGGTTGCCGGTGGTCTGGTGCATGACATCGGAAAAACGCGCATTCCGCTCTCTATCCTGGACAAGGCCGACAAACTGACGGAAAAGGAGCGGGCCATCATTGACAAGCATCCTTCATACGGCCGGGAAATTCTGAAGCCGCGGCTTGAACTGCCGATCGATATCAAGAAGATGGCGATCCAGCATCATGAGTATCTGGATGGAACCGGGTATCCCGATGGTCTGAAGGGCGAGAGGATCTCGCTCAAGGTTCGGCTCATTACGATCTGCGACATCTTCACGGCATTGACGGAAGAACGAGCCTACAAAGAAGGCCTTCCAGCGCGGACTGCAATTTCAATGCTGCAGGATATGGGGCCGAAGCTGGATCAGAAGATGGTGTCCGCATTTGCGCGCATGCTGCTCGACAATGGCTTTGGAGCGCTCAACCGCTCTGAACAGAAAGTACGCCGGGGTTCGGCCGCCTAGGGTACATCCAGCAAGCGATGCATCATTTTATGTATGTGCTCTAGAGATCAGGGCCATTTCACCACGGGTGGCATGGAAGAAAGAATAGAAGCGACATTGCCACCGGTCTTGAGCCCAAAAATCGTTCCACGGTCGTAGAGCAGATTGTATTCTACATATCGGCCGCGCCGGATCAGCTGTTCTTCCCGCTCTTCTTCGCTCCAGGGTTTTTCAAAGTTTCGGCGCACCAGTTCTGGATAGACCGACAGAAAGGCCAACCCAACATCCTTGGTGAAGGCAAAATCCGCGTCCCAGTCTCCGCTATGCAGGTAGTCATAGAAGATGCCGCCTATGCCACGCGCTTCGTTGCGGTGTTTCAAATAGAAATAGTCATCGCACCAGGCCTTGTAGCGCTGATAGTCTGCGACGTCATGCGCATCGCAAGCTCCTTGCATGGCTTCATGGAACGACACGGTATCCGGGTCTTGCTGCGTGCGCCGCAGGTCGAGGACCGGGGTGAGATCCGCGCCACCGCCGAACCACTGACGTGTTGTCACAACCATTCTGGTGTTCATGTGGACGGCGGGCACATGAGGATTGTGCATGTGCGCGATCAGGCTGATGCCGGACGCCCAGAACCTGGGATCTTCGCTTGCGCCAGGGATCTGGCCACGAAATTCCGGTGAGAACTCTCCGTGGACAGTCGAGATGTGCACACCAACCTTTTCGAAAACTCGGCCGTGCATGAGCGACATGACACCGCCACCACCCTTTGCTCCGGTGCTGTCGGTGCGCTCCCAGGGTGTCTGCTTGAAGCGGCCCGCGGGTTGGCCCGAAAGTGGGCCGCTCTTTTCGCCGATTTCGTCTTCCAGGTCTTCAAATGCCTTGCAGATCCTGTCTCTGAGTTGCCGAAACCAGAATGGCGCGTCCGCCTTCTTCTGATCGATGCCGTCCGGGATGGGTCCGCCACGGTTTTCCGGTGAAGGTGCGTTCATGAATTTGGCCCTGTCTGGTTGACGGCTGACTGGTGCTGACTTCAGGAAGTAGCGTCGGAGAGGTTTTTAGGAAATGTGCCTGTCTGTCGCAAGGCTTCACCAAGAGCCATACCTGCTGATACGGCGACATTCAGGGAGCGCATGCCTTCGGCCATCGGAATGATGATGCGGGCGTCGGCATTTGCATGCACATCATCGGGAACCCCGCTGCTTTCGCGGCCCATCAGCAAAATGTCGTCGTCTTTGAAGTCGAACGCGGTGTAGGGCGTTGCGGATTTCGTTGTCAGAAGCACGAGGCGCGCACGTCGCTCGGTGCGCCAGGCTTCAAACTCGGCAAACGAAATGTGCCGCGTCATGGCTGCACGCTCAAGATAATCCATCCCGGCACGCCTGAGTGCACTGTCAGAAATAGGAAAGCCCGCCGGCTCTATCAGGTGGACTTTCGTGTTCAGGCAGGCTGCCAATCGCAAAATGGTTCCCGTATTTTGCGGAATATCAGGCTGATAAAGGGCAATGTCGGGCATTTGTTCCAGGTCTCTGGGGCAGCGGGGAAGGGTGATTAACAGCTGTAGTCTGTTTTGTCATGCGACTGCGAGCTTATCGGTTTCGATTTTGTCCGGGCCATGTGACAGACAGGCGCGTAGGATATCAAACAGATTCGCGCCCGGCCCATGGAGTGCCTCGTTGTCCCCGCTCTTTCGCATCTTTGAATCCTGGATCGATCCATTTCGGCCCGCACCTGACAAGGATATCCCGAAGGGCGGCGTCGCTGCGCTTGTCTACTTCGTCTCCCAGGTGCGCTGGCCATTTGTGGCCATGCTCGTTCTCGGCGGGTCAGCTGCGTTTATCGAAGTATCGATCTTCAATTTTCTGGGTGAGATCGTCGATCTTATGGAAACCGGAAACAGGGAAACCTTTTTCAGCGATCATTTTTGGACGCTGCTCGGCATGGTCTTCGTGGTTCTTGTCGTGCGTACGTTGAACAATTCACTAATGGCGCTACTGGAAGAGCAGACCATCGTACCGGGCTTTTTCAATCTGGTTCGATGGCAGAGCCATAAGCGCGTGATGAAACAGAGCCTCAGCTATTTCCAGGACGATCTGGCGGGCCGGCTTTCGCAAAAGGTCATGCAGTCGGGCATGTCCGCCGGCGACTTTATGATCAACCTTCTGCAGGTTGCCTGGTTCATTGTCGTTTACGCGCTCACCACACTGATACTTGTCGCGGATCTTGATATCAGGCTGGGCGGCATTGTCTTGATTTGGCTCGTGTGTTTCGCCGTGACCGCTCGGTATTTCGTCCCGCGCATACGCGATGCCTCCAGAGCAGTAGCCAACAGCTATTCTGGTGTGACAGGAAGGCTGGTCGACACATACACCAATATTCAGTCAGTCAAACTTTTCGGTTCAACGCTCACAGAGAACCGAGGAGCGCGGGCGGCGGTTGAGGCCTTCATTGCAAAACTGACATCGTTTACGAGGCTGTTGACCTCCATTCGGATTGTCATGAGCGTGATCAACGGTGTCATGATTGTTGCGATTACCGCGATGGCGCTGAAAATTTGGCAGGACGGAGGAATTAGCACCGGGCATGTCGCCTTCGCGCTCAGCCTGATCCTGCGTCTCAATATCTTGTTGAACCGTTTCTTCAATCAACTGAACGGTCTGTTCCGGCATTTCGGTTCCCTGCAGGACAGCATGGAGACCGTTGTCAAGCCGATTGCCCTGTCCGATCGGCCGGATGCACCGCATTTGACCGTTTCTGAAGGCAAGGTTCAATTTGAGGGCATCCGTTTCCACTATGGCAAGAAGGGTGGCGTGATCGATCATCTCAATCTGAACATTGCCCCAGGAGAACGGGTTGGATTGGTTGGACCGTCTGGAGCCGGCAAGACAACTCTGACAAGCCTCCTTCTCCGCTTCTTCGACGTAGAGGCGGGTCGTATTCTGATTGACGGCCAGGATGTTCGGGACGTCACTCAGGATTCTGTGCGACATGTTATTGGCATGGTCACGCAAGACCCCTCACTGCTTCACAGATCGATCCGCGAAAACATTCTCTACGGCAGGCCCGATGCCAGCGAGGCAGAGCTCGCGGAAGCCACCAAACGGGCCCACGCTTTCGAATTCATTCAGTCTTTGGAAGACCAGCGTGGCCGCAAGGGATTTGATGCCTTCGCGGGAGAACGGGGTGTCAAACTGTCTGGTGGCCAAAGGCAGCGTATCGCAATTGCCCGAGTGTTGCTGAAGGATGCGCCGATCCTTGTTCTGGACGAGGCAACGTCCGCACTCGATTCTGAAGTGGAGGCTGCCATACAGGAAAACCTCCAGGGGTTGATGGCAGGCAAAACGGTCATTGCAATTGCGCATCGCTTGTCGACGATTGTGGCAATGGATCGGCTGATTGTCATGGACAAGGGCAGGGTTTTACAGGAAGGAACGCATGAGATGCTGTTGGCTGACGATGACGGCCTCTATGCCAAACTGTGGCGTCGGCAATCAGGCGGCTTTCTCATTGAAGAGCCGCAAACCGGCTGATCCCCGGTCAACGGGTTGTGTTGGAGCCAAAGAATCATGGGCTGATCTGGTGTCTGGCAGTTCGCGTACAAGGAGCTCAAAACTTCAGAGGTCTCGATGCTCCAGAACGTTATCGCCTATTTTGCAACCGCTCTTGTTTTCCTTGGGGTGGATTATGTGTGGTTGTCGCAGGTGGCGACACGGTTCTATTTCGATCGAATTGGCCATCTCCTGATGGACAAGCCGAACATGGCGGCGGCAGGCGCTTTCTACATTATCTATATAGTAGGGATTGTTATTTTCGCTGTCGCGCCAGCTCTCAAGAGTGAGAGTCTTATGACCGCAATCATTTACGGGGCATTGTTCGGCTTCTTTACTTATGCGACCTATGATGTAACCAATTATGCCACTTTGAAAAACTGGCCTGTTATTGTGGTCGTTGTCGATGTTTCATGGGGGACTGTTTTGTCTGCTTTCTCCGCTGGTATGGGTTACATTCTCACGCGTCTGGTTACTTGATCAGAGATGTTGGGCTTCTTTGGTGTGTAAGTATTAGTTCTCATCTTGGGTCGTTACTGAATTTTTACGTGCAAGTCGGTAGTATCTCGCTCATGAGGTGATTGGGCGCGATCCCGCGGTCCACCGTCGCCTGCTGAATTTCAATCGGGGAAGTAGCGTGACACTCTCAATAAAGGGCCGGTTTGTCGCAATGGTCTTCACGGCCGCTGCGATCATGATGGCTGGCACTGCATTTGCGTTCTATGTGTTTCGGCAAGCGCTGTTGCAGGAAATTGGAACAAAGACCGGAGCAGAGCAGTTCTTGTCCGGTAATGTCGTCTCAAAGATCGACACTCTTATTTTCGACCAGATGATCACGATCGGGCTGGTCGTTTCACCGGTTGGCCTGGCATTTCTCGGCATTGCCGTGGTGCTTGCGCTGGGCATCGCGCGGCCCCTTCGCCGCCTTCAAAACGGGCTCGACAAACTGTCTGAAGGCGAACTCGATATCCGGATTGATGGGGAAAATCGAACGGACGAGATTGGTAAGATTGCGAGATCGGTGACCGGATTTCGAGCCAATCTGGTCGAGAAGGCACAAGAGCAGGCACGGCAGGACCAGGCACATCAGGATGCGATGAGCCAGGAAAGAAAAGCGCTGATGCAAGATGTTGCCGATGATTTTGAAAAGTCGGTAATCGGTGTTGTCGCCGGCCTGACGAAAGCTGCGGGCAGCGTTGAAAACAATTCTGCCCAGCTGAGCGAAGCTGTGAATTCCTCACTGGTTGCCGTCAATGAAGTGTATCAGGCGACTTCGGAGGCGGGCGGTTCTGTCGACTGCGTTACGGTATCGGCTGAACGTCTTTCCAGCTCGCTGCTTCGGGTCCGTGAAGATGTCGATCAGGCGACTGAAATTGCAAGCGCTGCTGTTGAGGAGGCACGAAAGACCGATGAAGTTGTCGGGCGGCTTTCTGAGACTGGACGTGCGATTGGAGAGATTGTTGAACTTATCAGCCAGATCGCAAGTCAGACAAATCTTCTGGCTTTGAACGCCACGATTGAGGCTGCACGTGCAGGCGAAGCAGGGCGTGGTTTTGCAGTTGTTGCAAATGAAGTCAAAGCTCTGGCTGAACAGACCACAAAGGCGACGGAAGATATTTCTGCGCAAGTGACTTCCGTGCAGGAAGTGGCCGAACTTTCCGAGGGAGCGATCAGGTCGATTGCAGCAACAATCGGGCGCGTGAGTGAAATTTCCGGAAAGATCCGGGATGCCGTGGAGGAACAGTCAGCGGCAAGCCAGGACATAGGTGACAATGCAATGGCGGCGCGAAGCAGTTCAGAACTTGTCACAGCCAACGTCAACACCTTGAGTAGCGTGATGAACATCAGCCAGAGTGCTACCGAAGAGATGTTGTCGGCTGCATCCGAACTCGGCAACTACTCAGATAGCCTTCAATCGCAAGTCGGCCAATTTCTCCAGAGTGTCAGGGCCGTCTGACTTTACTTGCGATCTATAGAGTTTTCCTAGTTAAAATTGACAGTATTTAAGTAAATCTGCGCTCTTTTAGAGATTGGTTCAGGATTGATGCCTTACACTAATGCGGAGCATATTTTGAATCGAAGAAAACCATGGCAGAGATCTTGGCGTCGCCGCCAGCGCAGTATCTGATTTTCTGCTTGGGAGCGGTTGTCGTGTTCCTCGTCGCCTATCGATTGGGAACGCGGAAGCCTGCGCTTCCCGAGGCGGAGAGCCTGTCTGGTTTCGGAAACGATACCGCCATCCTGCAGCTTGTCGTCGAGCATGTTCATGAAGGCCTGGTCATGCAGGATATTTATGGGCGTATCGAGTGGTCAAACCCTGCCTATTCCCGCATAACAGGCTACAGCTCAGAAGAAATTCGGGGACGACGACCGCAAGAATTCATTCTGCCCGACGAAAAACAGCTGCCTGCTGAAGAGATCGACAACTTCAAGTACGACCTGACCCGATTTCAGTCCGGTGTCGAGGAGCTGATCATGAATCAGCGCAAGAATGGCGAGATATTCTGGAACCAGCTGACCTTTGCCGTGGTCGATGGTGCAACGCCGGACCAGACGAAAATCATCCTGATCTGCCGCGATGTGACAACTCAGGTTGAGCACGTCAAAGAACTGGAAGATGCGCGGAACAGGCTGAAATTCCAGGCAGAGCATGACGATTTGACCGGCGTTGCCAACCGCTCGAAACTGTCGACTTATTTGCAGGAGCTCGTGCAGGAGAAAAACGGGTCTGGCCGGAAGCTCGGGATCATCCAATTTGATCTCGACCACTTCAAGGATATCAATGACAACCACGGTCACAGTGCAGGTGACGCCGTCTTGCGGCACGCCGCCAAGGTTCTGCAAGCAGCTGTCGGCGACAAGGGGCTGGTGGCGAGGATCGGCGGCGACGAGTTCATTGCGGTGATACCGGAACCAAGCGGTGCGGATGAGCTGGACAGTCTTGGCAAGAAGATCATGAGCGGCCTTGAACGGCCGATCACCGTGGACAGGCATAATTTGCGTGTGGCTGGCAGCGTCGGGCTGGTTCTGGCCGACACCGCGAAGGTCAGTGCGTCGGCACTCATAAACTGGGCCGATATCGCTCTTTATGAAGCCAAGAAGACCGGCCGTGGCCGGGTCGCCTGGTACTCGGATGCTGTCGGCGCGACACACCGCCACCGCCGAATGGTTATGGCGCAACTCGACCAGGATCTGGAAAACGGCAATCTGACACTGCTGATGGAGCCTCAATACTGTTTTCGCGAGAGCAAAATAGTGGGCTACGAAGTTTATGCGCGTTGGCTTCACCCGAGTGAAGGTCTTGTTGACCCCGTCAAACTGCTATCGATCCAGGAAGACCAGAAACGCATAGCAAGGATCGAAATGTTCGCCTTGAAGCGCGGGCTTGCGGAGATCCGTAACCTGCGAGAGGTTTCAAATTCGCCCTTCACCATGGCGCTCAACCTGTCTCAGGCGAGTTTCAAATCTCCGGGCTTTATTGATGAGCTTCAAAAACTGAGCTGCGACAAGGGCATCCCGCTTGAAGCGCTTATCGTGGAACTCGATGAGAAAATCATCCGTTTCGACGAAAAAGATGGGCTTATTGACGCGATAGAAGCGCTGAAAGGGATTGGCTGCAAGGTCGCCATTGATCGATTTGGCGGCGGGCATGGTGGTGCTGGCCAGTTGTTGCATGTTGCGGCCAATGTGATGAAAGTCTGCCCGGACCTCGTTGCTGGTCTGGAAGCCAACTGCGAGCGGCATCAGCTTGTACAGTCCGTTCTTCGGCTTGCGGATCAATTCGGACTGGAAACTGTCGCAGTCGGTGTGGATACGTCACGGCAGGTCGATGTCCTGAGAGAGCTTGGATGCAAGCAGATCCAGGGCAGCGTGGTTTCCGTTCCCGTGTCTCCGCGGGAGGCGGAAATGCACGTGATGACATTCGAGCTGGAAGAAAGCGCTCATTCCGATTTGGCCATTGCCAAAGGGTGATCCGGCGCTCTGGCAGCGTGCCGGAGAAGGGGTGGTCAGATCTGTGTCTCATCCGCAACAGTTGCGTTGATCGTGCACTGAAATGACGGATTTTCACTTCCCAATCGATGCAAAAGCGGGTACCTGTTTTTTCAGTCAGCTCCTAGAAGTTGACTCATTCCCAAGTCACAAGTGGCTTCCCCGCCACGCAACCAGGAGGGCCTACATGATAGATCATTGCATGATCCACCCATTTGCCGCCCTTGAGGGTTGCCCAGGGATTACTGTCCGCCTCCGTTAGCGACGCGCTCAGTCCTCATTCATAGTTCCAAGATCTGCGGTGACCGGCACAAGCCGATCCAATGCTGCATACGCTGTCGATGTATGTCCGCCGTCACCAGTGACAAATCCCATTTCGGAGACGATCCGATGTCAGTCCAATTCACACCGGACCTGGCCGCATTGGCAGGCCGTCCGGATTTCGAGGTGTCCCCTCCCGAAGAACCGGATCCCGGTATTCTTGTGCGGTTGAAAAGGACAGCTGCCTCCGCAGCTCTTTTCCTGGGCACTACATTTGCAGTTGCCGGGCTGTTTTTCATCCCGGTGCTCTTTTTCAACCTGAGCCGGATTGAGGCTCTGGAAATCGCAGGTCAGCAACTCACCGTGACCGCGTTCCTGGGTCAGTTGGGTGCGCTTTTCTGGGGCACTTTTGTCCTGGCTCTGGCCTTTACAAGTTTCGTTGCCAGCATGCTCATATTTGCATCTGGCCGATTGATACGCCCGTATTCGAGACCGGTCGGACAGGAAGATGCCATGGCGCATTTGACTGTGTTACGGTTGAGCGGGTCTGAGAGGTGATCATGTTTGATCGGTTCGAAAAGCTCATTGATCCGTTCGAAAACGAAGAACTCGAAGTTCCTCCCAAGGGTTTTTGGGCCTTCTGTTGGTACTATACCAAGCCAGTTTGGCCCATTTTGCTCACGGCCTCCGTCTTGGGGGCGATCATCGCGGTCCTGGAGGTTCTGATCTTCACGTTCTTGGGCGAGCTGGTCACCTGGCTCAGCACCGAGAACGCAGAGACTTTCTTTGAAGACAATTGGCGGCAGTTGCTCTGGATGGGGCTGGTCGTGCTGGTGCTGCTGCCGGGTGTTTCCGCCGTTTGGGAGATGCTGTTTCATCAGGGCCTGATGGGGACTTACCCCATGTCGGTGCGTTGGCGGGTACATCGTTATCTGCTGCGCCAAAGCATTTCGTTTTATCAAAACGATTTTGCGGGGCGGATCGCCAACAAACTGATGCAGACAGCTCTTGCCGTCAGAGAGGTTGTCACGAGGATTGCAGACATTCTCGTCTATGTGATTGTCTACTTCGTGGCAGCACTTTTCGTCGTGGCTGAGGCCAGTCCTTATTTCGCCATTCCATTTATGGCCTGGCTGGGCTGTTATCTGGTGACGATGCGGATCTTCATACCGCGGCTCAAAAACGTTTCCAGGGAACAGGCAGACGCTCGGTCTGTCATGACGGGACACGTGGTGGATGCATACACCAACATCTCGACCGTGAAGCTGTTTTCACACGCTGCGAGAGAAGAGGACTATGCAAAGACTTCGATGATGACCTTCCTAAAGACCGTGTTTTTGCAAATGCGGTTGGTAACTGGAATGAACATCACGCTGACGACACTTAACATGCTGCTTCTTTTCGCAGTAGCGGGGATGTCGATCAGTCTCTGGCAGGCGGGAGCCGTCAACACGGGAGAGATTGCTGTTGCCGTTGCGCTGGTTCTGAGGATCCAGGGCATGTCGCAATGGATTCTCTGGGAAGTCTCTGGCCTCTTTGAAAACATCGGGACGGTTCAGGACGGCATCAACACCATTTCGCGTGAGCGCGACGTTGTGGATGTGCCTGAGGCGACTGCGCTTGAAGTGCCAACAGGTGAAATCCGTTTCGACGGGATCGGCTTCCACTACGGCAAGGCGTCCGGTGTGATCGAGGATCTTACCTTGACCATTCAACCGGGCGAAAAGATCGGTCTGATCGGCCGTTCGGGTGCGGGCAAATCGACCTTGGTCAATCTCCTGCTACGCTTTTACGACCTGGAGCGTGGCAAGATCCTGATCGACGGGCAGGATATTGCCGGTGTCCTGCAGGATGACATTCGCGCAAATGTCGGAGTGGTGACGCAGGACACATCGCTGCTTCATCGTTCGATTTTCGAGAACGTCGCCTACGGCAAGCCGGATGTCAGCCGCGAAGAAGTCGAGACCGCGCTCGGCAAGGCCCAGGCACTAGAGTTCGTCGGTGGTCTGACTGATCTCAATGGCCGGGCCGGGTTGGATGCTCATGTCGGTGAACGCGGCGTCAAGCTGTCGGGCGGGCAAAGGCAGCGGATAGCCATTGCGCGGGTGCTCTTGAAGGATGCACCTATCCTGGTGCTCGACGAGGCAACCTCCGCGCTTGATTCCGAAGCGGAAATCGCCATCCAGGAAAGCCTGTTCGAATTGATGCAAGGCAAGACCGTGATCGCGATCGCCCATCGGCTGTCGACAATCGCGGCGATGGATCGTCTGATAGTCATGGACAATGGCCGAATCATCGAGGAAGGCTCGCATCAGGAATTGCTTGACCGGAATGGCCTTTATGCCCAGCTCTGGCAACATCAGTCGGGCGGCTTCCTGGCTCCCGTTCAGGCAGCCTAGTGGTCCCGTCACAAAAAGCAGGGCCGGGAAATCCATTTCCGGTCTTGCACTCCGTGCCAAAATAGGGTCTGAACGAACGCGGTAGCGGTTTTGCCTGCGACATATGCGTTCTAGGGCGTTTGTTGAACTGGACAAGCGTTTCGAAGGGTGCAAAAAGACAAACCGCTTGATCGGTGCGCGTTTGAGGGCGCCCGGTCTCCGTAGAGCCCGGCATGGTTCCGAGGTCCTTCTGGGGCAGAAGGGTTTGGACCGTGCGTGGGCTTTCGGTACAGGTTGAACATAAAAGAGGACGCGACCTTGGCACACAACACGGATGCGGAAGAACCGAACCGCCGTGACTTTCTCTACATCGCGACCGGGGCAATGGGCGTTGTAGGCGCCGGCGCGTTGGTATGGCCGTTCATAGATCAGATGAACCCGGATGCTTCCGCCTTGGCATTGGCATCTATTGAAGTTGATGTGTCTGCCGTTGAAGAGGGGCAGTCAATCACGGTTAAGTGGCGCGGTAAGCCGGTATTCATCCGCAACCGCACTGAAACGGAAGTGGACGAAGCCAAATCCGTGCCGATCGCGGATTTGCCGGACCAACTGGCGCGAAACGCCAACCTTCCGGCCGACGCGGATGCGTCAGACCCGAACCGTGGTGTTGAGGGCAAGGAAAACTGGCTGGTACAGATCGGCATCTGTACACACCTTGGCTGCGTTCCGATTGGTGACGCGGGTGAGTTTGGCGGTTGGTTCTGCCCTTGCCATGGCTCCCACTATGACACTGCCGGCCGTATCCGTAAGGGCCCGGCTCCCGAGAATTTGCTGATTCCGCCGCTCGAGTTCGTTAGCGACTCGACGATCAAGATCGGCTAACGGCAGACATTTTTAGGAGACAGCCATGGCTGGACATTCAAACTATGTACCGCAAAGCGCTGCGGCCAAGTGGCTGGAAAGCCGCTTGCCGGTTATTTCGCTTATGCGCGGTTCCTTTGTAGATTTCCCGACCCCGAAGAACCTGAACTACTGGTGGACCTTCGGTGGTATCCTGTTTTTCGTGCTGATCGCGCAGATCCTGACCGGTATCGTTCTGGTGATGCATTATACGCCCAGCACCGGCGCAGCATTCGACAGCGTTGAGCACATCATGCGTGATGTGAATTTCGGCTGGATGCTACGCTATCTGCACTCTAACGGCGCCTCGATGTTCTTTATCGCCGTCTACATTCACATTTTCCGCGGTCTCTACTACGGTTCTTACAAGGCGCCGCGCGAGATTTCCTGGATCCTCGGCGTGATCATCTTCCTGATCATGATGGGTACAGCCTTCATGGGCTACGTTCTGCCATGGGGCCAGATGTCCTTCTGGGGCGCAACGGTTATCACCAACCTGTTCTCCGCGATCCCGCTGGTCGGTGAAGCCATCGTGACCTGGCTGTGGGGCGGCTTTGCTGTCGACAATCCGACGCTGAACCGGTTCTTCTCGCTGCACTATCTGCTGCCGTTCATGATTTTCGGCGTGGTGATCCTGCACGTATGGGCGTTCCACACGACGGGCAACAACAACCCGACCGGTGTTCAGCCGAAGACCAAACAGGATACGCTTCCGTTCCATCCGTACTACACGATGAAGGACCTGTTCGCGATTGTCGTGTTCATGATCTTCTTCTCGTGGTTCGCATTCTACCTGCCGAACTATCTGGGTCATGCCGACAACTATATCGAGGCCAACCCGCTGGTTACGCCTGCGCATATCGTTCCTGAGTGGTACTTCCTGCCGTTCTACGCGATCCTGCGAGCCGTTCCAGACAAGCTGGGTGGTGTTGTGCTGATGTTCGGTGCGATTGCGGTTCTGTTCATCCTGCCGTGGCTGGATACTTCTAAGGTGCGCTCCGGCGCCTACCGTCCGCTGTTCAAGCAGTTCTTCTGGATTTTTGCAGCGGTTTGTGTGGCTCTTGGATATCTGGGCGCAATGCCCGCGGAGGGCATCTACGTGACGCTTTCGCGCATCTTCACCGCCTACTACTTCGCGCACTTCCTGGTCATCTTGCCGATGCTCGGTTTCCTTGAAAAACCGAAGCCGCTTCCGGCTTCGATTTCAGAATCTGTGCTGAAGGGTGGATCAGGCAAACCGGCGGCTGCGGCTGCAGCACCGGAAACGAAGTAACGCGAACCGGATCAGGAGTTATTTGAGACAATGAGCACCATGATCAAAATGGTTCGTTCCCTAGCAGCAGTGGCAGCGCTTGCCATTGCGACACCTGCGATGGCCGCAGGTGCCAATGTCGAGATCGACTATCAGAGCTGGTCTTTTGCGGGCCCTTTCGGTTTCTATGACAGGGCCCAGCTGCAACGCGGTTTCAAGGTCTATCGTGAAAACTGCTCTGCCTGCCACGGCCTGAGACTGGTTGCTTTCCGCAACCTGGCCGAAGATGGTGGCCCGAGCTTTACCGAAGACCAGGCCAAGGCTGTCGCAGCAGAATACACTGTTGTCGACGGACCAGACGATTTCGGCGACATGTATGACCGTCCGGCCATTTTGGCCGACCGGTTCCCGTCGCCATTCCCCAACGAGCAGGCAGCACGTGCTGCCAATAACGGCGCTTACCCGCCGGATTTCTCGCTGCTCGCAAAAGCACGCGCTGCACAGCGCGGCTTCCCGTGGTTTGTCTTTGACATCTTCACGCAGTACCAGGAAAACGGTCCGGACTATATCTACTCGCTGCTGACAGGCTATGTGGATGCTCCGGAAGGCGTGGCAGTTCCGGACGGGCAGTACTACAACCACTCGTTCCTGGCTGGCGAATTTATCTCCATGGCTCCTCCTCTGTTTGAAGAGGCCGTGGAATATACCGATGGCACGCCGATGACGGTGGACCAGTACGCGAAGGACGTTGCGGCGTTCATGATGTGGGCAGCTGAGCCTCATCTGGAAGATCGCAAGAAAATCGGCTTCCGCGTCATGATCTTCCTGATCGTCTTTGCTGGCCTGCTGTACTTCACCAAGAAGAAACTATGGCGCAATGTTGAGCATTGATTGATTGCCTACACAATGCATGATGAAAGCCGCCGGTTTCCGGCGGCTTTTTCTTTGGGGGAATGTTTATGCACCGCTTGTTGTTACTACTGGGAGCGCTTCTGCTCTCCTGGAGCGCTGTGGCCGGGTCGGCGGCAACGCACCGGGTGTCGGTACTCGACATGCAATTGGCGATGAAAGCCGCGCTGCGAGCCGTTCTGGTGTGTAATGAAGCCGGTCATCAAGTGGGTGTTTCGGTCGTCGACCGGTTTGGCCTGGAGCAGGTCACCTTGAGAAGCAACATGGGTGGAGCCCATGTGACGGATGCTGCACGCCGCAAGGCCTGGACCGCAGCAACGTTCAATCTGCCGACATCTGAAATTGATGCCCTGGCGCAGGACGCGGCGCGCGAAGATCTTCGAACGCTTTCCGGGGTCCTTGCACTTGCTGGCGGGCTGCCGATTGTCTCCCAGTCCGGAGAGCTGCTTGGCGGAATTGGTGTTGCCGGCGGGGAGGGAAGTGACAATGAGGCCAAATGTGCTGAAGCTGGTCTTGACGCCATCGCAGAACAGTTGAAATAACCCATCTCGAAGCGGTGGCCGAGCCTTGTTCGGACAATGCTTGCAGAACTTAGATCATTTTTGGAGCGGACATGGCAGACGCAGTTTTGGGCATTATCGGTGGATCCGGCATCTACGATCTGCCGGGACTAGAAAATTCGGAATGGATCAGTGTGGAAAGCCCATGGGGAGAGCCCTCTGACCAGGTTCGCATCGGATCCATTGACGGCCTGAAGGTCGTATTCCTTCCGCGCCACGGCCGTGGCCATGTCTATTCTCCAACCACCATCAACTACCGCGCCAACATCGATGTAATGAAGCGCTGCGGCGCAACCGATCTCTTGTCGGTGTCTGCATGCGGCTCTCTCAAGGATGAGCATGCACCTGGAACCTTTGTTCTGGTGGATCAGTTCATCGATCGGACAATTGCCCGGGAAAAGAGTTTCTTCGGGACGGGGTGCGTCGCGCATGTTTCCATGGCAACGCCCGTCAGTCCGAAACTTGTCGATGCTGTTGCAGCGGCCGCGGAGGCAGAAAGCCTGGCTTACGCAAAGGGCGGAACTTACCTGGCGATGGAAGGACCGCAATTCTCGTCGCTCGCAGAAAGTCACCTTTATCGGACGTGGGGCTGCGACGTAATTGGCATGACCAATATGCCGGAAGCGAAATTGGCCCGTGAAGCGGAGATCTGCTACGCCACCATTGCCATGGTAACCGACTATGACAGTTGGCACCCGGATCATGGCGAGGTTGATATTCAAGCCATCATCAAGGTGTTGCACGACAATGCCGAAAACGCGCAGCGTCTGGTTGCCCGCGTCGCGCGGGATTTGCCGAGGCAACATCAGTCCTGTCCCGCAGGCTCGGACACCGCGCTTGAGTTTGCCTTCATGACTGCGCCGGAAAAACGTGACCCGGAACTTGTGGCCAAACTCGATGCCGTGGCCGGACGCGTTCTGAACAGGCCGTCCTGAACGGAAATCCACGTTTTGACCTAACTGAATTTGCTTCGACCGGTTCGACAATCTTGTTATAAGCACCGGTCGGAGAGGAACAGCCAGCGAAAGAAAGTGAATAGATGACCGACCAGACAATCCAGGATGAACTGATCGGAGCGATCCGGACGATCAAGGATTATCCGACAGATGGAATTCTGTTTCGCGACATCACGACGCTTCTTGGGAATGCTCGGGCATTTCGGCGCGCCGTTGACGCTCTGGTTCAACCCTGGGCGGGCTCCAAGGTCGAACAGGTTGCCGGCATCGAGGCCCGTGGCTTTATTCTGGGCGGTGCTGTTGCACACCAACTCTCTGCGGGTTTTGTTCCGATCCGCAAAAAGGGCAAGCTGCCGCACGAGACCGTGCGCATCGCCTACTCGCTGGAATACGGCCTCGACGAAATGGAAATGCACAAAGATGCCATCAATGCAGGTGATCGTGTGATTGTCGTCGACGATCTGATCGCGACCGGCGGTACTGCCGAAGCCGCCTGCAAGCTGTTGCGCTCAATGGGTGCCAATATCGAAGCAGCCTGTTTCATCGTGGACCTGCCGGATCTGGGTGGGCGCAAGAAACTTGAAGCCATGAATGTCCCGGTCCGGACCCTGGTGGAATTTCCGGGTCACTGACTTGCCATGTCGGGAGGTTCCGTGGACGAAGAGGCAAAACCGGACTTTTCGAAAAAGTTCCGCCTGGACTTCGAAACGCTTCTGAAATGGCGGCGCGATGTGCGCCGATTCCGAAGGGATCCGTTGCCATCCGGTCAGCTGGATCATCTGCTGCATTTGGCAGACCTAGCGCCTTCTGTCGGCAACAGTCAGCCCTGGCGAATCGTGATCGTTGAGAGCCCGGAGAAGCGGTCGGAAGTGACTGCGTGTTTCGAGGCGGAAAACGAAACGGCGGCAAAAACTTACCAAGAAGACAGGGCTGTGCACTACCGTCAGCTCAAGCTGTCCGGGCTGAAAGACGCGCCTGTCCATCTGGCCATCTTCAGCGACGAAGACCCCGCACAGGGGCATGGCCTTGGACGCATGACGATGCCGGAGACACTTGCCTATTCCACGGTCAGCATGATCCACACCTTTTGGTTGGCGGCGCGGGCTGAAGGAGTTGGCGTGGGTTGGGTGTCTATTCTTGATCCGGGTACCGTCGCCAAAATTCTTCAGGTTGACGACAGCTGGCGGCTCGTGGCTTATCTATGCGTCGGTTTTCCGGAAGAAGAACACATTGATCCGGAACTTGAGCGCGTGCGATGGCAATCGCGCAGCCCGTTGGAGACACGGTTGTTTCGCCGTTAGGAGATGAATCTCAGATGCCTGTGATTATTCGTGCGACCGAAGAGAGTGACCACGCCGACGTCCGTCAGTTGTTGATGGATCGCTGGACGGCTCCTGAAATCATGCTCGACAATGAAATGGTCGATGCATCACGACTGCCGGGATACGTCGCATACGACGGTGAAGAACTTGTCGGCATGGTGACCCTGATCAAGCGTGCTGACGAGTGGGAAATCCTGACGCTCGACTCGCTCAACCGTTGGGGGGGTGTCGGAAGCCAGTTGCTGGATGCAGTGGTAACCGAGGCCCGCTCTATCGGCATGCTGCGCCTGACCGTGCGCACATCCAACGACAATCTGGATGCATTCCGGTTTTATCAGCGACGGGGTTTTCGGCTCGAGCGGATCGGTCAGGGTGTGATTGACCGGGAGCGCGAGCAGAAGCCGGGTATTCCGCTGCGGGGCGACTACGGGATCGAAATCCACGACGAAGTACTGTTTGCGCGCGCGCTTTGATGTGGGCGCCTGCTGCGCACCTGATCGCGTCAGTTTCAGGAAAGCGTAGTTGCCTATCGGCGTTCGACGAAAACCGTGCCCTTGAACGAAAATACCAGTTTGTCGTCCTGATTGACGGCTAGCATATCAGAGTGAACGAGGCCCCATTCCGGTCGGCTGCGGCTTTCTGTTTTGCCAGTGACGATCCGCTTGTAGCGAAGCGTGTCGCCAACAAAGACCGGCTTTATCCATTTCAAATCCTCAAATCCTGGAGACGGGCCCATCTTTGCAGGGGTCTGTCCATCGGCGAGCATTTCGGCCACAAGCTCTTTGTGTCTCGCGACCCAAAGTTTCATGAACACTGAAGCGGTGTGCCAACCGGACGCGCACAAACGGCCGAAATGGGTCGCAGCGGCTGCTTCTTCGCTCAAATGAAACGGTTGGGGGTCGAATTGCTCTGCAAAACGGATGATTTCATCTTGGGTGAAGGTGTGTTGCCCAAGCTCGAGTGTTTCACCAATTTCGATTTCGTCGAAGGGTTTCGTCATCAGGCGATCTCCCGCTTGGCGAACAGGATCGGGTTTTCCCAATGAATGACTCTTGAGCCGTTTTGCTTGGTTGCTGTAATCCGAAAAATTGCGATACCGAGGTCTGGTTTGGTGCGCAGGTTCTTGGTTTCCAGAATTTCGGCACGGGCCGTCAGCGTATCACCCGGAAAGACCGGTTGTTTCCATTGCAATTTGCTAATGCCCGGAGAGCCCCTGCCACTTGTCCTGTTGAGGAGGTTCGCGGCCAACAACCGCATGACCAAGGACCCTGTGTGCCAGCCCGAAGCTGCCAAGCCGCCGAGCAGCGAAGCTTCTCCTGCAGCGTCTTCCAGGTGAAATGGCTGAGGGTCGAATTCTTCAGCAAAGCCAATGATCTCTTCCCGAGTGACCGTGAGCGAACCGAGATCAAACTCCTGACCTGGTTGTAAATCCTCGAAATAAAGGAGATCCGACATAGGTGTTTTCCGGAATCATTCGGTCGAGCAGGCCAGGATGTATCAGGTTTCCTGAAGCCAGACTGGACCAGGTTCAGTCGAAATAAATTTCATTATCGTCCAAATAGACATTGCTGGCTTCACAGATATCGATTGAAATCGGCTCGTCCAGAACTTCGCTGTCATCGTCCCCGAGCCAGCCGATCTGAAGTACCTGCTCGCAGTTGCCCGTGTCAGCATAAAACTCAGCACGCACGTTCTTGCCCGGACCAAGGGCATCCGATAGCCAGTTGTCGCTCCAGCCACTGCCGTCATCAGTGTAGAAACCGACAACGATGTTGCCCTCGGTATTGTTGTATACTTGGAAATAGCCTTCCGAGCCGGTTCCTTGCGCCATGGCGGCTGTCCCGGTCAGAAAAAGCATGCTCGCGCAGGCCACTATCTTCAGAAAATTCATCGGCGTTCCTTCATGTTAGCCATTCCCCTTCCGGCGCCATCAGACGCTATCCACCGGATCCCGGCAAGTAAACCGGTTTCCGGTAGCACTGGTTGAAGGCGTGGTCAGGTTTTCACGTATTTCCTCCAATTGTGGTTTTCCTGGAAGCCAAGCACGTCCCGGATCTTGCGGTTGGAAAACAGCGCTTCGTGGTCGCCGAGATCGCGGCTCAGGGGAACGCTCGGGAAAAACCGTTCCAGGATTTCCGAGTTGGGAATATCGACCGAGTTGGAGTCGTTTCCCGCATTGAAGACCTGATACCCCAATCCATCCTTTTCCAGGCACAGATCGACAATCTGACCGAGATCGCGCGCATCGATGTAGCAGAAGATGTTGCGCCGTCTTTGTGCCGGATCTTTGAAGAAATCCGGAAAACGATCATATTCATGCGGCTCGATGACATTGCCGATCCTCAGAGCATAAATGTCGTATCCGGAGCGACGCTGGAACGCACGAGCCGTTTGCTCGTTGACGACCTTGGATAGGCCGTAGCTGTCCATTGGATCGACATCATAGTCCTCTTCGACGGGAAGGGTTTTCGGATCGACAACGCCATCGGCAAAGCAGACGCCATAGGTCGTTTCCGACGACGCGATCACGATTTTCCTGATGCCGAGTTTTACCGCTGCCTCGATGACATTGTAGGTGCCAACGGCATTGACAGCGAAAGTCTTGTTGTCCGGATGGATCAGGATGCGTGGTACAGCGGCAAAATGCACGACGGCATCGAAGGCCGGGACACCGTTGCCGGGTTCCAGCTCATCGAAATTGGCGTAGCTCGTCATGACATTGAACATCTCGCCTGAGGAGGTGATATCGGCCGTCAGATTGTCGACGCCTGGGTGATCAAGAGGCGTCAGATCGACATTTACAACCCTGTGCCCCTGATCAAGCAGATAGGGAATGACATGTTTTCCCGCTTTGCCGGAACCGCCAGTGAACAAAATTCGTTTTGGTGTACTCATATGAAGAAGGTCCAGTTTCAGAAGGTCGACACTGGTGAGTGTCGAGACAGATCAGAGAGGCCAGAAAACCAGGATTGCCGGTATAGAAACGACCAGCACCAGCAGCTCCAAAGGCAGGCCGATGCGCCAGTAATCGCCAAAGCGATAGCCACCCGGCCCCATGATGATGGTGTTGTTCTTGTGGCCGATCGGCGTCAGGAAGGCGCAGGATGCAGCCACTGCGACCGCCATCAGAAAGGGGTCCGAGTTGACACCCAAACTGCCTGCGATCTGAACGGATATCGGAGCCGCAATCAGACAGGTGGCAACATTGTTCAGGAAATCCGACAGCGTCATGGTCACGATCATCAGCACGGCAAGTGTGATCCAGGCCGGAGCTCCCGCGGTCAGGGCTACGATGCCATCGGCAATCAGCTGGGCGTTGCCTGCATTTTCAAAGGCTTGTCCGAGCGGGATCAACGAGCCAAGCAGCACAATGACTTTCCATTCGACGGCGGAATAGACCTCTGAACCGCTGATGAGCCCGGTTGCAGAATAAAGAACGACACATGCCGCCAGCGCGACGGGCAAATAGGCAAGACCGGCAACGGCTGCCGTAATGGCCAGAACAAAGCCCGCGATGGCAAGCCAGGCCTTGTTGCGTTGGATCATACCGGTCTTGCGTCCTTCCAGAGGCAGGACGCCCAA
Organism: uncultured Roseibium sp.; assembly: GCF_947499295.1. GTDB lineage: Bacteria > Pseudomonadota > Alphaproteobacteria > Rhizobiales > Stappiaceae > Roseibium. The sequence continues at coordinate 102,870 of NZ_CANMNP010000009.1, read as the reverse complement.
CCAGCTGCTGGCATGATCGAGCCGGTCTTCGGTGCCGAGCATGAGAAGGACATCTCCCGGCCGGATGATCTCGTGACGCACCCGCTTCTGGATGCGGCGTCCCTGACGGGATATGCCAAGGAGCGTGACGCTTTGACCGTAGAGCAGGCGCATGTCGAAGGCTGATCGGCCGATGATGCGCGCGTTGTCGGGCACGATGGCTTCAAGCAACGACAGGGCGCTGCCGCTCAGGCCGCCTTTGTGCCGTTCGGAGCCCGCGAATTCGAGTTTCGCAGCGCCCATGAATGCCTCGATGGCCTTTGGGTCGCCTTCCACCACCAGGAAGTCTCCGGATTTGATCGGCTCGCGGCGGGCAAATCCCCTGACGCGTCTGCCGTTGCGGATCAGCCCAATGATGACCACGTCTTTGTCATCGGCAACGGGGTAGAGATCGCCGACGTTAAGCGGTTTGTCATCAGGGATTTTTCCGACTTTGAGTTCCGCTGAATAGAGACTTTCAGCAAATCCTTCCTGCTTGGGCGGCTTTCGAAAATGGGCCGGAAGCAGGCGCCAGCCAAAAAGAGCAACAAAGGCAATCCCGGTTACGGCAACAACCAGTCCGACCGGAGCGAAATCGAACATCGCAAACGGTTGGCCGAGTGCGTCGGAGCGGTATTCGGCTATGACAATATTTGGAGGCGTACCGATCAAGGTAATCATGCCGCCGAGGATGGTTGCGAAAGACAAGGGCATCAAGGTCAGGCCCGGTGACCGTTCGCCCTTACGGGCAGCTTCAAGATCCAACGGCATTAACAGAGCAAGCGCGGCCACATTGTTGATAATCCCTGAAAGCCCTGCACCGACAACGGACATCAGGCCGATATGGCCGGAAAGGCTTCGCGAGGCTGACAGGAGATGGCCAGCAATAAGTTCGACGGCACCGGAATTCATCAGCCCGCGGGACACAATCAGTACAAGTGCAATGATGATGACGGCAGGATGACCGAAGCCGGTAAAGATTTCACCTGACGGAACAAGACCGAGCAGCGCGCCCAGAATGAGTGCCGCAAAGGCAATGAGGTCGAACCGGATGCGGCCCCAGACAAGCAGGACAAAAACGGCACCGAACAACACAAAGAGGGCGGTCTGATCGAATGTCACATAAGCTCCGGTGGATGCGGCCCCAATTCGCTACAACCGGTTTTAGGACGAATTGCCGAGATTCGCCAGAAAAAGGCCTGCAATTGGATTTCAATCCCTCGGCAGCCGGTTTCTTCTTATGCTTTTGAAGGGGACAAGTTTGACGCGCGCCCGGTGCTGTGACCGGGCAGGGCGCGGTGTGACTTCAACACGCTAGGTCAGGTTGTTGTCACCTTCTTGTCCTCTTCGGGCGCAAGAGCACTGGCGGCAAGCAGGATCGACATGGCAACGGCTCCGATGCCGATGATCGCCAGCCCCAGCGTGGCAAAAGCGGAAACCAGAAGGCCGCCAGCAACGAGGCCCACTATCCCGGCAAGGGCTGCGCCGCAGCGCCGAAGTGCAGTCTTGCCGGTTTCAAGGTAGGAATTCATGGTTTTCATAACAGTCTCCAAAATTAGTCTTGCGGGGTTAGGAATGAGCAGCGGGCCGGGACCCGCCACTCCATTTGAGGTTCGGGTCAACCTTTGTTTTGACCATCGGCCTCTTTGCCCTTGCCTCCGAACCATGCGTGGTCTTTGTCTTTTTCCACCGAAAGCACTTCACCTGAGGCGGCATCGATCAGCACCTCCACTTCATCTGCTTCGGTTTTGATTTCGACTTCAAAGACTGCTTTGCCGTCTTCGTTTTCCAGTGAGATTTCCTCAATTGTGCCTGGCTGTGCAGCAAGTGCGATTTCAGAGACCTGCGCGATTGAAAGGTCGGAATGAAGCGGCGCGTCTGAAGCATTTTTCTGAGCTGCAATGGCAAGCGAAGTGCCTGTCAGTCCGACTGCGATCAGGCTGGCTGCGATAATCTTGGCGGTGGATTTCATGTCATCGTCCTCTTGGGTTTTCTCCGACGGCTTCGTTGCCCTCCGATGTCCAAGAGATAAGCGGTGGAGTTTGCCTGCCTCTGGCGTGAAATATACATTTTTGTAAAGAAGCGAAATTCGATTTCCTCATCGGGATCGAACGTTGTACGCCTTGAGGGGAGAGACGGCATGAGGACCGTCAAAGGCTGAGGACGTTGAACTTAAGATGCGCATTTTGCTTCTGGAAGATGATAGCGGCATCGGCAAGTGGGTGCATTCCAGCCTCAGCGAGGCCGGTCACGTGGTCGACTGGGTTGCAGATGGAAGAGAAGCCCTGGCAAGTGCTGCGACCGGAGATTTTGATGTCATTGTGCTCGACCGGATGACGCCAGGTATTGACGGGTTGTCGGTTCTAAAGGCCATTCGCGCCTCCCGAAACACCACGCCTGTCTTGTTCCTGACAGCCATGGAGGCAGTTGAAGATAGGGTCGAAGGCCTTGAAGCGGGCGCGGACGATTATCTAACCAAGCCATTCGCCTCAAGCGAGCTGCTGGCGCGAATTGCAGCACTTGGCCGTCGCCGGTCTGCTGTTTCGGATGCCGAGCCGGTGAAACTCAAGTCCGGCGACGTTGAGCTGGATCTCCTGAAACAGACCTGCGAGCGACAGGGCCAGAAAATCGATCTCAATGCGAAGGAATTCCGCCTTCTCGAAGTGTTCATGCGCAGCGAGGGCCGGGTGCTGACCCGGGCGATGCTTCTTGAACGAGTGTGGGATATCAACTTCGACCCGACCAGCAGTGTTGTTGAAACGCATATCAGTCGATTGCGTGCAAAGATCGAAAAACCGTTCGAGGGAACACTGATCCGGACAAAGCGAGGTGCTGGCTATGTCTTCGAAGTGTGATCCGGAAAATCGGGTTTTTGGCTGGAGCCTCAGCCCTTGAATCTGCTCACTCAGATACGAGCCTTGCTGCAAATGTCGGTTCTGCGTCAGACAGTGCAGCTTACGCTTGTCTTCCTCGTTATTGTCGTTTTTGCAGGGTTCGTGTCGATCCTATTCATCGACAGAGAGATCAATGCCCGCATAGACGCCGAACTGGAAACCCGCTTGGCCGATGTTGCCGGCAGAATTGCTGTAAACGGTCCAGATGATGCTCTCTTTTATGAGACGGAAGACCGGTTTGTCGCCTTTCAAGGAACTGGTGGAGCAACGTTTGGCGCCTTGGCAAAGCTCACTGGGGACAGACCGGGACTGAAGACCGTCAAACTTGGCCGAAAGGTTGTTGGAGAGGATCTCGACGGCATCTGGAGGGTTTACATCGCACGCGCAGCCGGCGGCACTCTTGCTGTCGGGACGAACCTTGATGATCGCGACGACTATCTGGAGGTCCTGATCAATATATTCGCTGTATCGGGCGCTCTGACGCTCGTCGCCGTGCTGATGATCGGAGGCCTCCTGGGTTGGCGGGCACAACGGCGTCTGTCCGCCATCTCGGGAGTGCTCGACAAGGTGGCCGCGGGAGACCTGACGGCACGGATCGAACCGGGATCCGGCAGTGACGACTTCGTTCGTCTGTCGCGATCAATCGATCAGACGACATCTCAGCTGGAAATTCTGTTGAGGCAGACACGGAACCTGACGGCGAACATTGCACATGACCTCAAGACACCCCTGACCCGACTGCGCGGGCAACTGGAAATGATTGAAACCGCGTCGGCCGATGAAGATGCGATCGGCATGGCGTTGGAACAGACAGATGAGATCATTGATCTTTTTGAGGCGCTGCTGCGTATCGCCAAACTGGAGTCGGGTGAACACCGGCAAAGGTTCGAGACCCTCAGTCCGGCCGTGCTTGCCGAGGAAACGGCTGACATTTATCAGGCTGTCATCGAGGACAGCGGGCGGAGATTCGACCTTGTTGTCGAAGAAACGGAGAGCATTTCAGGAGACCGGCGCTTGATCCTTCAAGCCGTTGCCAATCTGATCGAGAACAGTCTGAAACACACGGCAGAGGGCGCGCAACTTACACTTGCCGCGCAGGGCAAAAGCCTTGTCCTTGCAGATACCGGTCCCGGTATACCAGAGCATTTGTATGACCGCGTGCTGGAGCCGATGTACCGGCTCGAGGAAAGCCGAACGACGCCCGGTGCCGGTCTTGGCCTGGCGCTGGTGAAAACCATCGCCAACCTGCATGGGGCAGAGCTTTCAATGTCCCCCAGCCGACGAGATGATCCTGAACGAAAGGGATTGAGAATAGAAATCCGGTTTCCCTGACCCCAAACTCACGTTTTTCAGCCGGAGGATACCTACCTGTCTCTGAACAAGGGCGGCGGGTATTGTCTAATCCGGCCTTGGAACCTTGCTGACAAGCCAGTTTCGGTCAATTTGCATTCTGCTTGATTGCCTGATGGATTGCGGATCCGTCACGGCGTGGATTACGGTATCAGGAGTGCATCCCCCATGCCGTTCGAGGGAGCAATGCCGGTCAATGCGAGGATCGACGCGGCGATCCCGAGTTGGGAATGCACCTGTTCTTCTTCCGGGGCCAGGGCATTCGAGAAGAGGTATAACGGGACGTTGGTGGCTATGGACGTGGTGCCACCGTGCCAACCGTCTTCAGTCATGCCATGATCGGCAGTGACAATGACATCGTAGCCGAGCTTTCGCCAAATCGGGATGGCGCGCGAGAGTGCATTGTCAATACGTCAGATCTGGCGGCGGTATTCCTTGCTGCCACCACCAAATGTATGTCCGATAGTGTCCGCAGAGCTGGAATGAAGCAGCATATAGTCCGGTGCATGACGCTCCATGAGGAGCGTTGCCTGGGCGCAGAAAAGGCAACTGGGTGCCGTACTGTATCAATGGCGTGCTTCGCGCGATCACTCTGAAAGTCGGGTGTGAAGCCTGGCTTCCTCATGTTGGATTTTTGCTTGAGGGATTGCGTGACGGCACTGAGGCTGTGTTTGGAAGTCAGCACTCGCGATTGAGGTTGTCTGCCAGTCAGTCCGTGATCGAGCTATGAATCATGCTTTGTCTGGTGCATCTCCGGGTGCTGACCAAGGCAGGATTGTCAATCCAGACACTTGTGATCGGAACGCATGACGCCCCACTCGATGATGTGAACCGAATCCGGCACGGGGCAGGGGATTGGCTTCATCCTGATCGTGCGCTTCAAACATGACGAAACGTTAATCTCACGACAATGGAACCGCGAATTTTCCTTCCCATATTCCAGGTAGGAAACGGCGAAAGCCGTGCAATGGAAAGGGAAGGAAAATGACCCGCGAGAACAATCGTTTTTATGAAGTAGACAATTTGTTGAAGAAGTATGGCGCACCCAGAACGAATTGGGTTGCGCGCCTGCGCCGACCTGAGAACAGCGACAAGTGGCGAAACCACAAAGGTCCCAATCCGTTGTTGATGCTCGGTCTGGATCGCAGCTGAACGGAAGACCAAAACACTGACATCCTGCTTGCAGATGAGTTGGCATACCGGCATGCCAGACTGCTAGCCAATCTCGACCGTCAGTTCGGGCAACCCTTCTATGGTCGCCAGGAGCACGTCACCTTTGGACACCGGCCCGACACCTGCAGGTGTTCCCGTCAAGATGACGTCTCCAGCGCCCAGCTGGAAAAGGTCGGACAGTTTTGCAATGATTTCGGGGACTTTCCAGATCATCTGGTTGAGATCACCATCTTGGCGAATGCCACCATTGACTGCGAGAGAAATCTTGCCACTTCTCAGAAAACCGCAATCGGCAGCCGGTACGACCCTGCCGACAGGGGCTGATCGTTCAAAAGCCTTTCCGGCTTCCCATGGACGACCGGCTTCCTTGGCAGCGCCTTGCAAATCCCGCCGGGTCATATCGAGGGCCACCGCATATCCATAGACGTGTTGAAGTGCGTTTTCGGGCTTTATGCTTCCGTGACCCGATTTCAGCATCACCCCCAGTTCCACCTCGTGATGAACATCCTGGCTGAGCGAGGGATAAGGAAACGTTCCGGAGGGGTCGAGATCATCCGGGTTTTTCTGGAAAAAGAACGGCGGTTCCTTGTCAGGATCATGCCCCATCTCAACCGCGTGCGCTGCGTAGTTGCGGCCCACGCAATAGACCCTGCGGACTGGAAACCCAAGCTTGCTATCGCAAATGGGCAATATGGACGGCTGCGGAGCGGGAAACACCGTTTGCATGGGGCGAAGGTCTCCAGATTGGTGATTACCGTGCTTTTTGCCGCATCGTATGTCAGCTGTCGAGCAGCCCCTGCGACGTCGACCTGTTTGTTACCGGCGTCTGATTGCTTTCGTCCAGGTATGCAACTGTCCGTATTACGGATCAATCGTCGTCTTGTACCGTGTCCGGCATGTGCCACACCACTATGAAAGTCAAAATGCCGGCTGCAACCAAGTAGAATGCGGGTGCGATCTGCAGGTGTGATCTTTCGATCAGGAAGGTTGCAACAAGTGGCGCGGTGCCGCCGAAAATGGCCAGGGGAATGTTGTAACCCAGCGAATATCCCGTGACGCGGACGGAACGCGGAAACTGGGAAATCATCGTGGCCATGAGCGGTGCAAAGAAACTTGCCAGAATGACGGCAAGACCGAGTTGTCCCAGCACCACCAGGTAGGTGTCATGATGATGGATCAGCCAGAACAGGGGCAGACCGAAGATCGTGATGCCGCCAGATCCGATCAGCATCAGCCATCTGCGATTGAACTTGTCTGCAAGGTATCCAAGGACCGGAACCAGGAACATGAAAACGATCATGACGCTGGTGTTGATTGTCAGAGCCTGACTTTCGGAAAACTTCACGTAAGTGACCAGATAGGACGTCAGATAGACGAAGGTCAGGTAAAATCCCACACCGTTCAGGATGTTGCAGGCAATGGTGCGCAACAACGCGGGTCTGTGGTTGCGCAAAACCTCACTGACCGGAACGTTGACAGGGTTGTGAGGCGAGGGGGGCATATCGGTATCATCTGACTTGTTGCCACTGCGGATCAGGAAGCCGGTCAGTCCGACGAGCAGTCCGAAGGCGAAGGGAATCCGCCAGCCCCAAATACTGAGATCATCCGTCGGGATCAAGCTTGTGGCCAGAGCGGCAACCCCTGATCCCAGCAACACGCCGAAGGTCGCCCCGACAAGGGCCCAAGAGACGATGAAGCAGCGCTTCGACTGAGGTGAGATTTCGTAAAGATAAACCGATGAGCCTGTATATTCACCGCCAACCGATAAACCCTGCAGAAGCCTCAACAGCGTTAGAATGACCGGTGCGGCGATCCCGATCTGTTCGTAAGTTGGCAGAAAGGCGATCAGTGTTGTCGGGATAGCCATGAGTGTAACGGAGAGCAAAAGCGCTTTGCTGCGGCCCAGCTTGTCAGCGATGTGCCCGAGCAGCAGGCTGCCGATCGGGCGCATCAGAAATCCCGCCGCAAACACGCCAAATGTGCTGATCAGGCTGACGGTCGGGCTGTTACTTGGAAAGAACTGTTGTGCGATAATCGGGGCCAAATAGCCATAAACCGCAAAGTCATACCATTCCAGGGTATTACCGACGGTGCCCGCAACAATCTTGCGGGTTCTCAATTCATTTGTCGCCACCCTGCAGCCCCCTGCTCCGGCCTTTGATTTAGGAGGAGCATAAGGCAACAGTGTTTATCTTAGGTTTCCGAGGCCAAAGCGCCCGTTTCAACCGATCGCGGCACCCTCAGGTGTTGAACTTGAAGAGCAGTACATCGCCATCCTTGACGATATACTCCTTGCCTTCATCCCGTGCCTTGCCGGCCTCCTTGGCAGGGTTTTCACCGCCGAGAGACACATAGTCATCATAGGCAATTGTTTGGGCGCGAATGAAGCCGCGTTCAAAATCCGTATGAATGACACCGGCAGCGCCGGGGGCCTTTGTGCCTTCCGTTATTGTCCAGGCGCGGGTTTCCTTGGGGCCGGCGGTAAAATAGGTGATCAGACCGAGCAGGTCGTAGCCTGCACGGATCATGCGATCGAGGCCAGGTTCTTCAAGCCCGATGGTTTCCAGAAACTCGTCCTGCTCCTCATTGTCGAGTTGGGAAATTTCAGCTTCGATTGCCGCTGATATCACCACGGCGACAGCGCCTTCTTCCTTGGCTCTCGCCATGACCTTTTCGGTAAACGCGTTCCCTGTTGCTGCTGAAGCTTCATCAACGTTGCAGACATAAAGAACTGGCTTTGAGGTCAGAAGGTTCAGTCCCTTCAAGAGCCGGGCTTCTTCAGCGTCGGCAGTTTCCAGCATGCGAGCCGGTTTGCCGTCCTGCAACAAGACAAGGGCTGCCTCCATGATCGGCAAAACGATTTTTGATTCCTTGTCGCCGCCTGTCGCCTTTTTCTTCAAAGGCGCTATGCGGCGCTCAAGACTTTCCATATCCGCGACCATGAGCTCGGTTTCCACCGTTTCAGCATCTGCAAGCGGATCAATCGCACCGTCGACATGGGTGATGTCATCGTCTTCGAAACAACGCAGTACATGCGCGATTGCATCGACTTCGCGGATATTGGCCAGAAACTGGTTGCCAAGTCCTTCGCCCTTTGAAGCTCCACGCACAAGACCGGCAATGTCGACGAAGGTAATACGGGTCGGTATGACCTCTTTTGACTCCGCTATTTCTCGGATCGCATAGAGGCGCGGGTCGGGAACGGCAACTTCACCCGTATTCGGCTCAATGGTGCAGAAGGGATAGTTGGCGGCCTGGGCCGCGGCTGTTTTCGTGAGCGCGTTGAAGAGCGTGGACTTGCCGACATTCGGCAGTCCGACAATGCCGCACTGGAAACCCATGGGAGTTCGCTTTCGGTTTGGTCTGAAACTGTTGCCGGGCTACATGCCCGAGCCTTGGCGGCAGGTCAAGACTTTGAGCGCTCGGTGCGGAAAAGGAAGCGTGTACCTGTATGTTATTGCAGACCCGTCATGTCGACGGTGCCGCGACTGCAGCCCATTGCAACGGTGTCCGCAGCCAGCATCAGCTCACCCAGGTCGCTCTCCCGAGTTATCTTGCCTTTCATGCCGAGCCAGATCTCGTTGATCAAGGTCCGGCTGCCGTCGTTGGTACACTTGATCAGGACCCTGTCTCCTGTGCCTTGTCCAAACGAAGCGTCAAAAGCGGCACGGATTTCGGCACCAGTGATTTCGGCACCGACGTTGTTGAAGAACAAGTCTCCGACAGCGGATTGGTTGACGAGTTCCGTCAGGTACAGCGTGTCGTCGTAATATTCATCCGCGCCATCTTCGCCCAGGAAACAGGTGCCGTGTTTTATCCATTCATGATGGTGCAGGAAACTGGCATATCCCGGCATGGCAGCCCGCAAGGCATCAGCGGTTTCGGTGTCGATTGCCGGGGCCGGAAGACGGTCCCAGGTGTCGGGCTTGTCCAGGTCTATGATGGTGGCCGGCACCCCGCAGTAAATGTTGTCCTTTGGCTGTGGCCACAGGCCGTGGATGGAAAGTTGACGAGTCGTGTGAGGAAGGAGGCCATCGTTCAGGTCGCGGCATTCCTTCTTGCCGGGACGGATTTCACAATATGCAGGCTGCCAGGAAAGCGTCAGAAGGTTGTCGACGGATTCCGTGCCCTCCTGTTCGATGACATCATTCGAACCGTCTGATCCGGTGCCACGCGTCCGGGTGTCGGCCTCGACCACGTGAACGCCGCAGTCCGTGCTAACCCACCTGGCGTTTGATACGGGTGCGTCGTCCATCTGAACCTGGAAATAGTCTCCGCCTTCCTTGTTCAGTCCGAGCATCTTATAGGCCACACTTGGCGATGTGGTGATGTCTCCCGGATTGGTCAGCCTGTTTTTGCTGTGGTAGGCCTCGCAGGTCTCGAAGGCGATGAAATAGCCATCCAGCTTCTTGAATGCAGCTGCCGGTGTCGTCACCATAAAGCTGCCTGCGATCAGAACTGTTAGTAAACGCATTGCCTACCTCCCAGAAACACTGGACGGACATAGCGAGCAAATACGCGCAGTTTCGTCCCGGGGAAAGGTCTAAATCTTGCGGTGTCACCGTGTCGTTCTTATGACGTGGGCACGGATCCTGTTTGCCTATCGCGCGGTTTTTGCGTCGCCGCTGACGATCCGCAGCATTCGCTGCAGCCAGGGTCAGTCGTTGCCGAACAGCTTTTTCAGCATGTCGGACATCGGCCCGGACTTGGGCATCTTCATAGGCTTGGGCTGACGTGCCTGCCGAATGTGGCTTTGTCCCTTTGGCTTTGCAGCCGGCCCGCCGGGACGCTCGCTTGCGTCTTCAGGTTTGCCTTTTCGCTGGGTCTTTTGCGGTTCAAGTGCAAGCGTCAGCTTGTTGGCGAATTGACTGTCCTGTCCAGCCGCAAGCAAGTCGGCATGTCTTGCGATTTCATCGAAGAGCGGAACCAGCCAGTCCTGATCTGACTTTGCAAAGTCGCCGAGAACATAGTTCGAAACCAATTTCTTGTCGCCGGGGTGACCGATGCCGAGGCGAAGACGCCGGTAGTCCGGCCCGATATGGGCAGAGATGGAGCGCAATCCATTGTGGCCACCGTGACCACCGCCCTTTTTCATGCGGAATTTGGCAGGTGGCAGGTCAAGTTCATCGTAGAGGACAGCAAGGTCCTCAGGCTGAAGCTTGTAAAAGCGCATAGCTTCACCCACTGAACGGCCGCTTTCGTTCATGTAGGTAGATGGCTTTAACAGGAGGACCTTATCCGTGCCGAGGCGTCCTTCAGAAACCTGGCCCTGGAACCTGGCGCGCCAAGGCTGAAAAGCAGAATGGCTCCGGTGGATTTCATCCAGGGCCATGAAACCAATGTTGTGTCGGTTTCCAGCGTATTTCGCACCTGGATTACCGAGACCGACGATCAGCTTCATAGTGTGCCCTTCACGTCTGTTGTTGAAACGAAAAAGCAGCCCAATCGGCTGCTCTGAAGTCGTCCCCGAGCCAGCTCCGTGATGGAGTGCCGAGGCAGGAGGCGGTGGCCGCCTCCTTGTTGTTGTAACAGAAGTGAAGCTTATTCGCTTGCTTCTTCGTTGCCTTCTTCAGCGGCTTCTGCTTCTTCACCTTCGTCGGTTTCTTTCATGCCGGCCGGAGCCGCAATCGTTGCGATGGTGAAGTCGCGGTCGGTGATGGTCGGCTCAGCGCCTTTCGGCAGATCGACTGCGGAAATGTGCAGGCTGTCGCCTGGCTGAGCTTTGGCAAGATCCAGAACCAGTGCTTCAGGAATGCTGTCCGCAGGCACGTTCATTTCGACCGTGTGACGGACAATGTTGAGGACGCCGCCTTTTTTCAGGCCCGGGCAGTCTTCTTCATTGATGAACTGGACAGGAATCTCGACCGTGAGCGTTGCACCTTTGGCAACACGCAGGAAGTCGACATGCAGGACGTCATCGCGCACCGGGTGCAGCTGAAAGTCCTTGGCGATAACCTGATGCTTTTCACCGTCGATGTCGATCGTGCCGATCTGTGCGGTAAAGCCACCCTTGTGCAGGGTAATGGTTGTCTCTTTCACCGGAATGGTGATCGGCAGTGCCGGTTTCTTGTCGCCGTAGATAACGGCGGGGAGAAGGCCTTCGCGACGCAGTGCCCGTGCGGCCCCCTTGCCCACCCGGTCCCGTGCCGACGCCTTCAGCTCATAGCTGGAAGCCATGGGAAACTCCTTGGTGTATTAAGAACGGATCGGCGAACCTTGGCGCCTTCAAAAGACTTTCAGATGTTCGGGATCGATCCACATGCGCCTCCTCCAGGGGTGCAGGCGCGAGCGCGTACATACAGAAACACCAACGAATGCGCAAGGCTGCCGTACCAAGTTTGTTGTTTCAGGCACCGAAATTGAGCGCAAATTCGCAAGGTCAACGTCCATCTGCCACTGGTTCGGCTCCACCCGATCTGGAGGAATTTAATTACTCAACTGAAAGGTTGACTGTTTTTGACGTCCGTACAAAACTGCTCAGGACAGAACGGATGGAGCTGCAATGGCAATCGACGAGGATCTCAACAACAGGCTGCGCGATGCACTTGAGGGCAGAGGAGGGCTTTCCGAAAAGAAGATGATGGGAGGCATGTGCTTCCTACTCAACGGACATATGGTGTGCGGTGCCGATCGCACGAAGGACGGAGAAAGGCGGTTCATGTTCCGGGTCGGGAAAGACAATCATGGAACAGCGGAAACGCTGCCCGGTGCAACACCAATGGTGCAGGGTGGACGGGTAATGAGTGGCTTGTTCTTTGTGGCTGAAGACGATGCCACCGATGACATCCTTCGCGACTGGCTGGATCTGGCCGTGGCAAATGCAATGACACTGAAACCCAAGTGACCTTTCTTTGTCGTGAGGGAATGGTTCACCCTTTGAGCCGACGGGACGTATCCTCCTGGAATGCCGGATCGGCCTTTTTGGCAAACGCCTTTTGCCAAGGTTCGGCCAATTCCGGGAGCTCGGACAGGGCCCGTGCCATCTGCGGATCCACGCGCGGGCTGAACCTGGCATGGATCACTTCCTTCAGGTTCCATTCCGGGCAGGGGCGTTCGACAAGTGTCAGCTCGTCGCCTGCTTCAATATGGCCTTCCTGCAGAACCCTGAAATACCATCCAGTCCGCGCGGTTTTTTGAAAGTGTGCGGCCTGTGCCGGATTGCCGGTATGCATGTTGAGTTTCCAGCATGGTTGCCGGGCCTGGGAGATCTGGACACGTATGGTGCCGGCAGCAAATACGTCGCCGAGACAAAGTTCCGCTTCCGTAAACCCTTCCGATGCGAAGTTCTCTCCAAAGCCACCCGGCTTGAAGATATCCTGGCGGTCGGGAAAAACTTCGCGCCAATACGAATAGTGTTCGGAAGGGTAGATGTGCAGGGCCTTTTCAGGGCCTCCGTGAACAGCGCGGTCTGCCTGACTGTCCGATAAGAGGCCATCGCGATTGACCTTTTGCGGACCGGTGACCAGTGTCTTACGAATCGCGGATTGGTCCTTGTCTTCCCAAAGCTTCTCGGGCTCGCCGGTATAAATGCTGAGGATTTTCGCTTTCAAAGTCATGCAGTTGCCTCATGTTGCTGCGTGTTCGTGGCAAATCTGACCGGTTTCAACCGGCGACAGTTCGACCTCAAGCAGTTTGCAGTATCCACCTTTTTCACGGCCCTGATGATGTTTGCAGGTTCGGCAGAGCCCGAAGGATCGGTTGTCACGCCGAAGCAGCATTGCGTTCACGAGAGCCTTCAACCCGGCCGTCAGCACGAATGATGTCTCATTTGGCAATTCGTTGATGACCTCGTCCAGACCGGACGGGACCTTTAGAAGGTCCAAACCGTCTGGTGCAACGTCATATCGGATGCTGCGCTTGTCGGCGTCTGAACGGGTTTCGTCAATCAGGCTCTTGCGCGCCAGCGCCTTGAGGGTCTGTGACGCCGTACCGCGCGTTGTTGCCAGATAATCAGCGACATGTGAAGGCGCGCGCGAATAACGGTTTGCCCGCGCCAGATAGCTGAGCGCAGCAAATTGCGACGGGTTCAACGGTCCATTCCACTCTTCAGCGGCGCTCAACCGGGTCAGGCGGTCGATCAGGTCTCGAATCTGTTGTGCTTCGGAGAGGTCGTTCATGAATTCATATGTAGCGAGTCGAAATTAAACTTGCAATAGTTTCGACTCGCTATTATTAAATGTCTGCCTTCAGAAAAGGAGATAGGCAAATGTTGAAACAGATCCTTGGAAGTCTTTTGATCGCTGGAGTGCCGGCCGCATCTCTTGCCGGCGGGGACCACGGCCATCACGCGCTCAATCAGGAAGAAGCGGTCCTGTCACCGGAAAAAGAAGGGGCCGACCAAAATTACGACATCCTTGCCGCGCATGTGCACCGTAAGGGCCGTATCGTGACGTTTCACATGACACTGGCGGGAAGTGCCGGGGCAACGGTGCCTGAGAAGAAGGGCGATTTGGCCGGCGCACCAGTGCATTCCTACGTCTGGCCGACGTCACTTGAACCGGCGAGTGTGGGTTTTGAAGGCGGCAAAGGCATCTTGGCACTGGCCGCCACGAGCCATCCTGATTTCGACGACACACCGCTCTTTGACGAAGATGGGGACGGCGATGTCGGCAATGACGGCGCAAAGTGGCATTCGCACTGGGTTGTACTGACGGCGAACGAGGCTTGCGGGCCTGGAGCCTTGTCAGTACAGGACATCCCGGATGGGGCCAGTCCGAAAATGCCGGCAACCTGGCCGGGCCTCCCGCTCTATATCGACAGCCCTGGCTTTTCACCGTTTCTGGACGAGCAGGAAATCACCATCAATGTTGCGTTCAGCGACGCGTCGCTCGTGGATGGACTGAAGTATGACGGCGTCACCTCGGCGTTGAGGGTCAATCAGAGTATCCACGCACCGCTGCTATGTGTCGTTGATGTATTTGATATTGCGTCTGGCGACCTGAGTTTGCCGGGTGAAATTGCTGATCACTGAACCCTGTTGTGCCGGGCCCCCCCGGCACGGCCGTCCTGATCAGCCTTCTGATGGCGCATAGGAGGCTGGGTCGACGATGTCCGGGCGACCTTGCAAGGTCAGTTGCGCTTGACGCGCTGGCGTTGTGGCAATGACTTTCCCGCCTTTGACCACCGCAAGCCTTGTTGCCTTGAGACGGATCGCCTCGATTGCATCACGTGCCTGAAGCATGACGAAATCGGCCTTGCAGCCTTTTGCAAGGCCGTAGTCCTCAAGCCCCATGGCTTTTGCCGGATGGCTGGTGACGCAGTCGAAGCAATAGCGGATCGCTTCGCGGCTTGTCATCTGTGCGACGTGGAGCCCCATTGAAGCCACTTCAAGCATGTCACCTGACCCCATGGAGTACCAGGGGTCCATCACGCAGTCATGGCCAAAGGCAACATTGATGCCGTAGGAGCGCATTTCCGGAACGCGCGTTTGTCCACGGCGTTTCGGGTATGTGTCGTGGCGCCCCTGGAGCGTGATGTTGATCAACGGGTTTGCGATGGCGTGCACCTCGGCTTCGGCAATCAGCGGTAAAAGCTTGGAAACGTAATAGTTGTCCATCGAATGCATGGACGTCAGGTGCGAGCCGGCTACACGGCCCTTCAAGCCAAGGCGTTGGGTTTCGTAGGCGAGCGTTTCAATGTGGCGAGACATGGGGTCGTCGGTTTCGTCGCAATGCATATCGACCATGAGACCGCGTTCTGCTGCCACTTCGCAAAGCCTTCTGACGGACCGGGCACCATCATCCATGGTGCGTTCAAAATGCGGAATGCCGCCGACGATATCGACCCCCATGTCGAGGGCTGTCAAAAGGTTGGCCTCCGCATTTGGAGAGCGGTAAAGACCGTCTTGCGGAAATGCGACAAGCTGCAGGTCGATATAGTCTTTCACTCTGTCGCGAACCTCCAGCAACCCTTTGACGCCGGTCAGCCTGTCATCGCAGACATCGACATGTGTCCGAATAGCCAAAAGACCTTGAGACACTGCAAGGTCACAGTATTTCAGGGCGCGCTCAACAACAGCGTCGACGGTCAGTATCTCCTTGAGCTCTCCCCAAAGCGCGATGCCTTCCAGGAGCGTGCCGCTCCGGTTCATGCGTGGCAACCCCAGTGAAAGCGTCGCATCCATATGGAAGTGACTGTCCACGAAAGGGGGCGACACCAGATTGTCAGCCGCGTCGATGACCGTTTGAGCTTCTGCGGCGATGCCGGTTTCAATGGCTTCGATCCGGCCATTGCGGCACGCAATGTCTACGCCGGTCCTGCCGTCAGGCAAGTTGGCGTTCTTTACGAGAAGGTCAAAGCTCATCAGGGCACACCTCAGCGTTGGCCGCGGAAATAGGGAACAAGCAGTGCTCTCGGGTAGTCTGCCCGGCGGGCAACCACGATCAGCGCAGCGATCGAAAACAGATACGGCATCATCAGGAAGATCTGACCTGGAATGAAGCTGCCGACTTCCGTCTGGAGCCTGACCTGGAAGGCATCGAATGCGCCGAAGAGCAGCGCACCAATCAGTGCTTTGCCGGGCCGCCAGGACGCAAATACGGTGAGTGCGATGCAGATCCACCCGCGACCGTTGACCATGCCGAAGAAAAAGGCGTCAAAGGCGGACATCGTCAAGAAGGCACCGCCAAGGGCCATGATGGCGGATCCGGCGACGACTGTTCCGATGCGGATCGCATAGACGGAAAGGCCTTGTGACTCAACGGCTGAAGGATTATCGCCGACGGCCCGGATCGCCAGACCGAGAGGCGTCCTGTAGAGAACATATGCTGTTGCCACAACAAGAAAGAGGGCCAGAAATGTCAGCGGGGTTTGCTGAAAGAGCGCAGGACCGATGAATGGCAGCTCGCTGAGCACTGGAATGTCGAGCGGCTGAAATGCGTCGATGCGGGGCGGTGAAGAGACGTCGGGCAAGGCTGTACGATAGATGAAATAACTGAGCGAAGTCGCAAAGAGCGTTACGCCGATCCCGGAAACATGCTGCGATAGGCCGAGCGGTACTGTCAGGATCGCATGGATCAGCCCGAACAGAGCGCCCGCACATGCGGCAACGAAGACACCGCCCCACAGGCCAGCCCCAAGCCAGACGGCCATCCAGCCCGCCATTGCACCTGCAGTGAAGATACCTTCAATGCCGAGATTGAGGACCCCGGCACGCTCGCAAATCAGTGCTCCGATCACGCCGAATATCAAAGGCGTTGCGATACGCAGCGCGGCCGCCCAGAAATTTGCAGACAGAAGAATGTCCAGGATCTCGATCATTTTGCTGTCTCCTTTGCAGCCGGAGCACCGACAAGGCGGATCTTGAACCTCAAGAACAATCCGGCCACCAGAACGCAGAGCAGGGACATGGCGACCATCAGGTCAGCCAGATAGTTGGAAACACCTGTTGCGCGGGACATTGAGTCTGCCCCAACGAAAATACTGGCGATGAAGAGGGCCGCGATAATCACACCGACGGGAGAAAGGCCTGCCAGCATGGCTACGACAATGCCGGAATACCCGAAACCGGGCGACAGGTCCGCAGTCAGATACCCTTTCAATCCGGCAACTTCACCGACACCGGCAAGGCCAGCCAAAGCCCCGGAAATCAGCCCGACCCGAACGAAAGTGGCGGTTACCGGGATGCCGGAATGGCGCGCCGCTGCTGCATTTTCTCCAACAGCGCGGATTTCGAAGCCCCAGACCGTGCGCTTAAGCATAAAGTAGACGCCGAGCGAGGCAACAAGCGCAATGATCAGGCCCCAGTGAATGCGCATTCGGGCCATCAACTTCGGCAGCGCAGCCTCATCGAGGATGGGTTCTGATTGGGGCCAGCCCATTCCCATCGGGTCCTTCATTGGGCCTTCCAGCATCATCTGGACAAAGAGCAAGATGATAAAGTTCAAGAGGAGCGTGGTGACCACTTCATCGACACCGAGGCGGGTCTTCAAAAGCGTTGGCCCGAGCATGACAAGCCCGCCGGCAAGTGCCCCGGCCAGAATGACCAGGGGTATAAGGAACAACGATGGGCCTCCAAAGGCGCCTGTGCCGACGGCAACGGCAGCCATGGCACCAGCATAGAGCTGTCCTTCAGCGCCAATATTCCAGAGCTTTGCCCGAAAGGCGACGGCAGCCGCAAGACCGGTCAGGATCAGGGGTGTGGCGCGCGTGAGCATTTCGGTAAAAGCAAACATTGATCCGAAGGCACCCTTGACCATCAGGCCGTAGGCACCAAAAACGGACAGCCCGGCAAACGCCATGGGAATGGCTGCAAGTAACAGGGCGGCCACTGCAGCAGCAACCAATACAGAGAGCACCCTGGAAACGGGGACCGGACCTCTGGGTTCAAAGCGGATCATGCGGCTTCTTCTCCATCATGGCCCGCCATACGCAAGCCGAGTGTGCTCCGGTCGAGCATTTCAGTCGGGTTCGCTTCAGAGAGTTTTCCGCGATGGATCACGGCTATACGGTCGGAAAGACGCATCAGTTCATCCAGGTCTTCGGAGATCAGGATGACACCGGCTCCCCTGTCGCGAGCGGCAAGAAGACGTTTGTGAACGTCCGATGTCGCTCCGACATCAAGACCGCGGGACGGCTGAGCAGCGAGGACGACCTTTGGCATTGTCTCCAAGGTACGGGCCAGAACAATCTTCTGTATGTTTCCGCCAGAGAGCAGCCGCGCCGGACTGTCTTCGCTCTGGCATCGGATGTCATAGGCTTTGATCAGGCTACGGGCGCGTTCCCGGATCGCAGCAAAGCGCAGCAATCCAAAACTTTGGTTTTCGGGTTTGCGAATGGATTCAATCGCCAGATTTTCCGAAACACTCATTGCACCGACAATGCCGTCATGATGACGATCCTCGGGAATACGGGCGAGACCGATATCAATCATCTTGCGCGCGTCAACATGCGTGAGCGGCTGGTCTTCAAGAAGCATTTCTCCGGAAACTATCGGCTCCAACCCGGAAATGACTTTGGCGAAAGTCGTCTGACCATTTCCGGATACACCTGCAATCCCGAGGATCTCACCCGACTTCAAGTCGAGATCCACATCTTGCAGTGCGTCGCGACCTTGGCCCGCGAATATCCTTTTGAGGACGAACAGCGACCTTCCGGCTTCCTTTTCGGTGCGAATGGTCTCAACGATTTCGTGCCCCACCATGAGCTCGGCCAGTTTGCGCTGGTCGCAGCTGGCTGTCGGCAGATCGGCAACCTTGCAACCGCCTCTCAAGACAGCGACGCGATGCGAGGATGCGATCACTTCTGCAAGTTTGTGGGAAATGAAAATGATCCCGAGACCGTCATCAGCAAGTGTCTTCAACGTTGCGAACAGGGTTTCTGATTCTTGCGGTGTGAGGACCGCTGTCGGTTCATCGAGCACAAGCACACGGGCATCTCGATAAAGCGCCTTAAGGATTTCAACGCGTTGTTTTTCGCCGACGGACAGTTGGGAAATGCGTGCATCCAGCGACACCGTCAATCCGGATCGTGCCATCAGATCCTCAAGTTTCGCGCGTGCCGGTGCGCGTGCGGTGGAAAGTGTCGCGAGGCTTTGTGTGCCCAGGAGGATATTGTCGAGGGCGCTCAGGTTCTCAGCCAGTGTGAAGTGCTGATGCACCATGCCGATACCGGCCTCAAGCGCTGCGTGGGGAGATCCCGGCTCGAGTTCTGTGAGACTTCCATTCCCGGAATTGACCAGCACTTGTCCCTCATCGGCAACATAGTGGCCGAAGAGTATGTTCATCAGAGTGGTTTTTCCGGCGCCATTCTCGCCCAGAAGAGCAAGAATTTCACCGCTGCGAAGATCAAGCGAAACGTCGCCGTTCGCCGTCAGCGCACCAAACCGTTTGGTGATGCCGTCCAACCGCAGGGCGAGCGCAGCCTCCTGTACAGGTGCGGTCATGCAGAGCTCCGGATGTAAGAAATGTGGCCGCCGCCTGGCGGGGCGGGGAAGAGCCGGCGATCTGATGATCGCCGGCAATCACCATTACATGGTGGATTTCGGTTCTGTGTCGTTCACGTTTACGCGGAACAGACCGCCCAGGATTTCCTGTTCTTTCTCCTTGGCGGCTGTAACGGCATCTGCCGGGGCGAGGCTCTCGTCGACAATGAAACTGCCGCCGCCATAGGACATGAAGCTGAAGGGACCGTAGTCTGCCGGTTCAAAGCTGTCGTCGACAACTGCTCCGATTGCCCGGTCAATGGTTGGTTCCATGTGCCACAGAGCGGATGAGAGGATGGTGCCCGGGTAGTCGCCGGAGGTATCGATCACGTTGCCAATTGCCAGAAGACCCTTTTCCTTGGCTGCGTCGGACACGCCGAAGCGCTCGGCGTAAAGAATGTCGGCGCCCTTGTCGATCATGGCAAACGCGGATTCTTTCGCCTTGGGCGGATCGTACCAGGAGTTGATGAAGGTCACGAGAAACTTCACATCGGGATTAACCGCTGTCGCACCATCCATGAAGGCGTGCATCAATCGATTGACCTCCGGGATCGCGAAGCCGCCGACCATACCGATGACGTTGGATTTGGTCGTGGCACCGGCGATCATGCCCGACAGATAGCTTGGCTCATGGATCCAGTTGTCGAAAACAGCAAAATTCGGCTGCGCCGGGCCGAAGGACGAGCCCATCAGGAAAGCCGTTTCCGGATACTCGGCGGCCACATTACGGGCAGCGCGTTCGACTGCGAACGCCTCGCCGACAACAAGATCCATACCTTGCTCGGCATATTCGCGCATGACGCGCTCATAGTCGGTGTTGGCGACATTTTCTGAGAATGTGTAGGTGATTTCGCCGCGTTCCTGGGCAGCTTTCAGCGCTTTGTCGATGCGGCTGACCCATTGTTGTTCAACCGGAACGGTGTAGATGGCAGCGACCTTGATCGGATCTGCAGCTTCTGCCGGCGAGTACACAAAGCCTGCAGCCACTGTGACTGCCAAGGCAGCCGACAGGAGGGCCCTGCGGGCCTTCGAAAATGGTTTTGAAGTGTGCATTTGAGTCCCCTGGAAGGTATTTTTGCGGAAAAAGTTGATCACAAAATATGCGTGCCCACAAGCTGTGCAGTGCGCCAGAGTGGAATTTTTTGATCAATTGGGAAAATTTCTGCCGTTTTGGAAATCTGGCAGGTCAGGAGCAACCTTGGTTTCAAGCAATAAAAAACGCCGGACAAGCCGGCGTTTCTTCAAGGTCGCGATGAAATCCGTCTTAGTTGAACAGACTGGATACGGACTTTTCGAGCGCGGTACGGTTGATTGCCTCTCCCATCAGGGGCGCAATCGAGATTGCCCGTATGTTGGAGGCTGCGGTGATTGCCGCTGTCGGCTCGATGGAATTGGTGATGACCAATTCCTTGAGTTTCGAAGATGCCACGCGCGCGACAGCACCTCCGGACAAGACGCCGTGGGTGATATAGGCCGTCACCGACTTGGCACCTTTCGCAAGCAATGCTTCGGCAGCGTTACAAAGGGTACCACCACTATCGACGATGTCATCGACAAGAATGCAGTCATAGCCATTCACTTCGCCGATGATGTTCATGACTTCCGATTCTCCGGGCTTGTCGCGTCTCTTGTCGACAATGGAGAGGGGAGCCTCGATTCGCTTGGCGAGCGCGCGGGCACGGACCACACCGCCGACATCCGGCGACACCACCATGACGTTGTCGGTGGCATAACGTTCCTTGATGTCGCGTGTCATGACCGGAGCTGCAAACAGGTTGTCGGTCGGTATATCGAAAAAACCCTGGATCTGTCCGGCGTGGAGATCCAGGGTTAGAACGCGGTCTGCACCTGCTTCGGTGATGAGGTTCGCCACAAGCTTGGCCGAGATCGGCGTTCGACCGGAAGCGCGGCGGTCCTGCCGGGCATAGCCGAAATAGGGGATTACCGCGGTGATACGACGTGCGGAGGAACGGCGAAGCGCATCGATGATGATGAGCAATTCCATAAGGTGGTCGTTTGCCGGGTAGCTGGTTGGCTGCAGGACGAAGACATCTTCGCCACGCACGTTTTCTTGAATTTCAACGAAGATTTCCTGGTCGGCAAATCGCCGGACCTGGCATTTGGCCAGAGGTACATCCAGGTAAGTGGAGATTTCCTCTGCCAGGGCTCGGTTCGAATTGCCCGCGACGATCTTCATGAGCCGCAAGTCCTTCTGGTGCGACACCGTGTTTCAAGGGAAGATCCTTGAAGGCACGGAAATGGACTAGATCTTATCGAGTTGCCGGACGCCGCAAGATCTTTGCAAGATCCTTCGGCAGGCGGCGGCGTTTTAGCAATCAACCACCTCGACCACAACCGCCGTAAGGGGCAGAACACCTGTTTTTTTTAAAATTTCTGACACACAGCGATAATTGCCCGGCTAACCGTTTCATTATCGGTTGAGCCAGGCCTTGATTTCTACCATCGAGCGATTTGCGATGCGCGACAATGTCCCAGAATTGACCGACTGCCAGGGATCACCAGACGAGCCGCCGGTGGATTCGGTGCCCGAGATTCGATTGAGTCGGCGTCCGGACCCGTCGACAATGTCAAAAACATAGAAAACGGTTCCCGTTGACGGCTGTCCGGTGGCGGACAGATAGCCATTCACTCGATAGGTCGCGCTGGCGCCAACGCGTCGAACCAGAGTGATGCCCTGTTTGCGCGCTTCCGCTCCGATGAATTCGGATAGTTCATCGGCAATATTACCTGGCGCGCCGGTAAAGGGTTCAAAGGCAAATGTGACGCCCTCTGCCTCATCCGAAGGACCAGACAGGGATGGCGCGGGTGCAGCCGACGTGATGGAGGTCGGCGGTTGCGGCGAGGCCTGACAGGCGGCCAAAAGACCTGCGACCAGAAGTCCGGCGATCAGGCGCAGAGGAAAATCAGAAGTCTGGTTGAAAAAACGGACCATGGAGATGCCTGGCTCTCTTTGTCGATTTACCGTGGATGCAGGCCCTTCACGAGAATCGCAAAGAAAGAACCGGGCCGCAGATTTGTCCTTGGTTTAGCCTGACTTGACCGGCAGGTCGAGAGGCAGCGTGGATAAGCTTTCCGGAGCGTCCTGTGTTGTCAGGTAAGTCTGGCCAAGGGTCATGGCTGTTCCGGATATGGAATCCATCAAGATCATGTGCATGAAGATCACCATGTTCTCTTTGACTTCCGCCGGATTGGACTTGTAGGCCATGGGTGTGTCCATCCAGCTCGGGGTGAACCTTGCCCCCAAAGAATAGCCGCAGGCATTGAGCCTGTGCGGCATCATGCCATGACTGTCGATCCGTTCTGCGTGAGCGTCGAAGACATCACCGAACGTCCGGCCCGGAACGAGTTGCGTTTCAACCGCTGCCAACGCTTCGCGCGCGGCAAGGTACATTTCCTGATGCCGGTCGCTCGGTGTACCGATGACCACGGTTCGCATCAGTGCCGCGTGATAGTGGCGATAGCTGCCAGCCCATTCAAGCGTGATCTGATCCTGGGCTTCAAGCACCCGGCGACCCGCCTTGTAGCGGCACAGCAGGGCGTCCCGACCTGAGCCGATGATGAACTCGTTGCCCGGATAGTCGCCTCCACCTTCGAAAATTGTTGCCTGCATGGCGGCCAGGACGCGGCCCTCGTCGGCGCCCGGCCGAATTTCGTCAAGCCCTGCCAGATACGCCTTGTCGGCCAGTTCAGCGGCCTTTCGGACATAGACGATCTCTTCCTGGCTCTTGACCGATCGCAGTTCGGGTATCAGCGGGGAAGCATCTCGAATGTCCGCGAAGGTCGACAGTTCTTCATTTATCTGCAGCGCAATCTTGCCGGTCATTCCGTGCGTGTCGTACTCGATGCCGATGCGGCTTCCCAGAAGATCCATGTCAAACAGCATTTCCTTCAGCTGCGACACTGGACTAGCCGACCCCCGGTCAATCCAGATCCGGATGTCGGGTATGTTGGACGTGTGTTTGGCCTGCCGCTCATCGGCCGAGCGTGTGAGAAGCACCATACGGTTGTCGCTTGTAACGACGAGGCACTGGAAGAAACAATAGCCGAAGGTGTCGTAGCCGGTGAGCCAATACATGCTCTCCTGCGCGAACAAAAGCATCGCGTCGAGCTTCTCCGCCTCCATTGTTGCGTGAAGTTTCTCAAGACGGGATTTGAATTCTGCGTCGGAAAAATGAAGTGCCATGAGCCTTTATCCAGTTTATCGCGTCAGAACGATTGCACTGATCTGGCGGCCGTAGTCCGGCTCCCCGCGATGCGTTGTGCGACGGTAAGAATAAAACCTGTCTTCGTCGGCGTAGGTGCAAAGGTCCATGTTGGCCACCTTTGCAAGTCCCAGCCCTTTGAGCGTGTCGCCGATATAGGCCGGCAGATCGAACATGAAGTGCTGGGCTTTCTCAGACGGTATGAAGTAGCTTTCGTTTGCCGGATCTGCTTCAAGGAAGCGTTGTTTGAATTCCGGTCCGACTTCATAGGCCGACTGAGAAATGGCGGGTCCGAGTACGGCGGTGATGCCAGAGGGGGAAGCGCCGAGATCCACCATGGCCGAAACAGTGTTTTGCAAAACGCCAGTTACGGCTCCCTTCCATCCCGAATGGGCAGCGCCAACAACCCGAGCCTCCGGGTCGGCGAAAAGAATGGGGCCGCAGTCAGCGGTGGATATGCCGATTGCCAGGCCGGGCGTGCGTGTGACCAGGGCATCCGCCTTGCGATCCGCCCCGTCTTGCCACGGTGTCGCGACTGAAATCACGTCTGGTGAGTGGATTTGATAGGGCGCGAGTAAGTTGATGATTTCGACGTTCATTTCCTTCGCAACGCGGCGGCGGTTTTCAAGAACGCTGTCACGGTCATCATCAGAGCCAAGGCCGATGTTGAGACTGTCATAAATACCGCCGGAAACACCGCCTTGCCGCGTGAAGAATCCGTGGTTCAACCCTTCCAGCTGCAACTCCGTTGCTTCAAGTCTCATGCTTTGCTCCGGTATGGGAAAGATTCGAATTCCAAATCCTTGGAGTCTTCAAACTGCGCTGTCAAATGGTGGGAACGAAATTTCCTGTCCTGTGATTGCAAGCACCTTGAACAAGTCTCCCATTTGATCGGGAGCTGCCAGGCGTTCCACGTCGTCGCGGATCCGTTCCTGCTCAGCTTGTGATTTGCCGGCTCCCAGGGTTCCTGCGCGTTCCAAAAGTCCTGCGCTGACTAGAAAATTACCCTGTTTCATGGGCGAGAGAGCAAAGGCACCACCCTTGATTGCACTGGCGGTAAGCGCCTCGAAATTGACATGAGCTGTGAGGTCGGCTTCACCGGGATGGACCAATACGTCATCGAAGGCATGTCGGTAGACCGCTTGCAGCGTGTCCCCCGCTGTGGTCTTCAGATAACCGTAGTCGATGATCAGGGCAGCGCCGCCGTGATCTGCGAGACGCGTGCCGATCTCTTCGGCAATCGCATTTGCAGTTGGCTGAGTTTCGACGATCGCGCCTTCGGGAGCTGCAATCAAATCATGTGGCACCGCGTCGTCTGGAAGACGGGCAGTTCCTGCCCCGAACATGAGATCTCCGGTATCAGACAGACCGATCTGGCGTTCTCGCCAGCCGTCAGCGGTTTTGATAAATTGGTGAATGGGCAGCGCATCAAAAAACTCATTGGCGACCAGCAGGAGGGGGCCGTCCGGTAGCTCCTGAAAAGCGGATCTGAAAGTGGGCTGAAGCGGGCCGCCGCAGAGTGTTTCCTGTTGGATTTTGCGAAGCCGCGGGCTTGTTTCCACCAGGTTCAGGCAGGCAGCTTCAAGGAAGTCTGGTCGGAGCGATGCCATGCGCAGAACATCAGCCATCAGTGTGCCCCGGCCGGGTCCTATTTCTGCCAATTGAACATCGGCAGGCGAACCCATCGCATCGAATGCGGCAAGGCAGACAGCACCGATCAGTTCTCCAAACATCTGGCTGACTTCCGGAGCGGTGATGAAGTCTCCGTCCCGGCCAAATGGGTTTTGGGTCGTGTAGTAGCCAGCTTCAGGATCGCTGAGACATACCCGCATGTATTCGGCGACGGAAATCGGACCTTCTGCCGCAAGGCGCGTTTTCAGTCTGTCTTTCAAATCCGTCACGAAACGGTGGCCTCGGCCCTGTTGCGTGATGCCCAGACCATGGCGACGATGCCTGCCAGGATCATTGGCAGCGACAATACGATCCCCATTGTCAGGAACCCGCCGAAATAGCCGATATGAGCATCCGGCACACGGTAAAACTCAACAATTGAACGACCGATGCCGTAGCCGCATGCGAAGGCTCCAGCCAGGAAGCCGGGCTTCTTCAAAAGCGCAAACCGATGGCTTAAGACACGCAGCACGAGAAACAGGACCACACCTTCCAGAGCAGCTTCATAGAGCTGGCTTGGGTGGCGCGGTTCCGGACCAGCTCCGGGAAAGACAAAGGCCCAGGGCACATCTGTTGGACGTCCCCAGAGCTCCGCATTGATGAAATTTGCTACCCGCCCGAAAAACAGGCCGATCGGCGCTGCACAGGCCGCCAGATCGAAGAGCGTCCAGACGGACAGCCCCCGGCGCCAGGCGAACAGGATCATGGCAATGACAGTTCCGGCAAAGCCGCCGTGAAAGGACATGCCGCCACTCCAGATGGCAATAGCTTCGGCCGGATTGGCAAGGTAATAGGCGGGATTGTAAAAAAACACATACCCCAAACGGCCACCAATGATGATCCCGAGCGTTCCCCAAAGAACGAAATCATCGAGATCCAAAGGGCTCGGTCGCTTCTGGTTGCACCAAAGCTGCTCGTTTTGAGCGAGAATGCGCATGTACCGCCAAGCCAGAACGATGCCGACAATATAAGCCAGGGCGTACCAGCGCAGTGCGAAAGGGCCGACCTCGAAGATAACTGGGTCGATTGCGGGAAACGGCAAAACCAATAAGGGCGGCACGGTAAATCCTTAGGGCAAGATCCGGAACGGGCAAAGCCAGTCGCAACGCTTGGCGGATCTTGCCGTCCTCGTCAAGACACAGGGTGCGGCGCAATTGGTTCTTGAAGTTGCCCGCATTCCCTCATACGTGTCACCTATTCGCCTCAACCGCACATAGGAGGGTCCGATGACCCAAGGCCCAAACCGAGTTCTTGACGATTTTGCCAAGCTGATGACAGACGCAGCCGGTGTCGCCCAGGGCGCGCGCCGCGAAGTTGAAACAGCGTTTCGTGCACAGGCCGAGCGGTTTCTTTCGGAAATGGACGTCGTCTCTCGCGAAGAACATGAAGCGGTCAAGGAAATGGCGACCCGGGCACTCGACAAGGTTGAAGAGCTCGAATCGCGCCTCGCAAAGCTTGAAAATCCGGGTTCGGACCCTTCTGCCGACGCCTGAACTGAGTTCTAACGTTGATGTGAGCGATTTCTGTTAATTGTGAATGACAGAAATACGACGCTTACACTCGGCAGAATTGCAGTGTTTTTGAGCAGTGTGATCAAAATTCTTGCGGCGTCGTCCACAAGTTTCGGCTTTTCCGGATCAGTTGGTATGTATCGCTTAAATCATTCCTGATCCTATACTCAAAGATAACAGGGATTCGTCGGAGCAAGACGGAACCGGTTCGATCTAAAGGGCCATCAAGGACGCGTTTTGCTCCCCCGGCATGGGACATTTCCCGGCGGCCCCCCCGGTTATTGTGATCGGGTATTCGGCCCCGGCTCGAAAGGGGAGAAGGCATCATGAGCCTCATCGAGATCGAATTCGAGCGACCTGGCAATCCCGTCGATACCATCGAGACTGTCGCGGCCTTGAATGACTGGACCTTTGAGCGGTCGGACGAGGACGAAATAACCATTTCCCTTGGAGGTAGTTGGTGCGACTACCATGTGTCCTTTTCCTGGATGGAAGAGGTTGAGGCCCTGCATCTTGCCTGTGCATTCGACCTCAAGGTCACCGAACCGCGCAAGACGGAAGTTCTCCGGCTGCTCGCCATGGTGAACGAACAGCTCTGGATGGGGCATTTCGATCTCTGGCATAAAGAGAACGTCATTATGTTCCGCCAGTCGCTGCTTTTGTCCGGTGGAGCTGAGGCATCTTCAGCGCAAATTGAAGCAATGCTGACAAATGCACTTGAAAACTGCGAACGTTTCTATCAAGCCTTCCAGTTCGTTGTCTGGGCCGGGTACTCGGCCTCCGAGGCGATGAACTCGGCATTGTTTGAAACCGCAGGAGAAGCATGAGTTTTTCCAAAGATCGCCCTTTCCTTCTCGTCGGAGCCGGCAAGATGGGCGGGGCAATGTTGTCGGGGTGGCTGGCAGAGGGAGTTGATCCCGCTTCGATTGTCGTCGCCGATCCCAACCTTTCCGATGAGATTAGCGCAATGCTTGCCAAACATGGCGTACGCCATGTGGCCGCTGCTCCGGCTGACCTGACGGCCGGGATCGTGCTGGTCGCCGTCAAACCTCAGTTGATGGATCAGGTTCTACCGCAGCTTAAAACGATCGTTGACGCAAACACCCTTGTGCTTTCCATCGCAGCTGGCACACCTGTCTCCAAATTCCAGCAGTATTTCGGCAAGGTTCCAATTTGCCGCTGCATGCCGAACACGCCCGCAATGGTCCAGCGCGGGATCACTGCTGTGTTTCCAACGCAGGAAGTCACCGATGCACAAAGAGCGGATGTGACCAAGCTGCTGTCGTCAGTCGGCAAGGTTGTCTGGCTTGATGCGGAAGATCAGATAGATCTTGTGACCGGGGTCAGCGGCTCCGGCCCCGCTTATGTGTTTTTCCTGGCTGAGGCGCTCTGTGAAGCGGGAAAGGCAGCAGGGCTGCCGGATGATATTGCCCAGGAACTGGCCGTTGCCACCGTCTGCGGCGCCGGTGAATTGATGCACCAGACGGGTGAACATCCATCGCTGCTTCGCCGGAATGTCACCAGTCCGAATGGCACAACGGCAGCGGCTCTTGACGTGCTGATGCACGCTGAAGGGCTGCAGCCTGTCATGACTGATGCAGTTGCAGCTGCCATCCGGCGGGCCAAGGAACTGGCTGAATAATCCTCGTCTAAATGGCCCTGCGGCGCGGGGTCACCCTTTTCGTGGACGCCTTTGCCTCCTATCTTTCAGATACGAAGGAAACTGGAGGCCCATTCATGGCGACCGCAAAGACCAAACAGAAGATCCTGAAGACCTTTCTGAAGCTGCTGGAGACACATCCATACGACGACGTGTCGCTCCCATTGCTTGCTGAAGAGGCAAAGGTCAAATTGTCGGACATGCGCAGCGCATATGCATCGAAGCTCAAGCTGGTTGCTGCGTTCTATGAACAGATCGATACCATCGTCCTGGAAGAACGGGATGAGGACATGGGCGATCAACCGCCCCGCGACCGCCTGTTCGACGTCCTGATGACACGGATCGACACGCTGGATGAATACAAGGAAACCATTAGGGCCTTGAGGGCGGCCGCGCAACAAGACCCGGCGCTTGCACTGGATTTCAATGCGCTCGAAGTGCGGTCTCAAAAATGGATGCTGATTGCCGCTGGCATTGATGTGTCAGGGGTAAAGGCAACGGTGGTGGCGCAGGGACTTTCTATTGCGTTTGCCCGTGTTCTTGATGTCTGGTTGGATGAAGCAGACGAAGGCATGCCCCGGACAATGGCGAAATTGGACAAGGAACTCGACAAGGGGACTTCGTTCATGAAACGTCTTAAGGGCGTGGAACGTGCCGCCAAGAAGATGCGCTCGTTCTTGAGAAAGGCTTCCCAGGGCCGCAACCATCGGCGGAAGCGCAGCGAAGAAACGGATGAAGACGGCGTCGACTTTGCTGATGAAGCACCGGCAGGAGCCTGAAACCGCAGCAACAAGATGGAAACTGACTTGCAATAGCCGAACTGACCGGACAAGGTCGCTTGCGAAATGAAAGGATCCTTTCGTGAGCGACCAGATCAGTTTTGATGATTTCCTGAAAGTCGATATACGCGTCGGCCGTATAATAGAAGCCGAAGAGTTTCCCGAAGCCCGAAAACCGGCCTACAAAATGAAGATCGATTTCGGGCCTGAAATCGGCGTTAAAAAGACCTCTGCACAAATCACCAAACACTACACACCCGAGACACTGGTTGGAAAACTGGTGATGGCGGTGATCAATTTCCCGCCGCGCCAGATTGGGCCGGTCATGTCGGAAGTGCTGACACTGGGTGTGCCGGATGATGAAGGTGAGGTCGTGCTTCTCACACCGGACAAGGGCGTTCCCATAGGCGGTCGTCTCTATTAGGATTTGGTTTTCGGCTCGAACAACCGCGTGCGAATCCAGAGAAAGGTCATCCGGCGGCCCCATGTCCCATCTGATCAGGAAAGCGGCGTGCGACGTGCCGGGGTTGTCTCCGGCTCAAATAGCACTCCGGCCGATGGTTCTGCTGGTCTTCCTTTTGTTTCCTGCTTCAGCGGCCAGGGCCTGCTCTTTGGCTCTGGTCCTGGCAGTGGATGTTTCAGCAAGTATCACCGAGGAAGAATACGAGCTGCAACAGTCCGGAATTGCGATTGCCCTCAAGCATCCAGATGTCATCAAGGCGATTGAGGCCGTCGGTGGTATTTGGTTGCACAGTTTTGAGTGGAGTGGGCGCTACCAGCAGAACACACTGCTCGACTGGAGATATCTTTCCGATGAAACAAGTATCTCTGCAGCCGGCGATGCGATACTGGCCACAACACGCGACCATAGAGAATTCATGACGTCGCTCGGCGCGGCGCTCGTTCATGCAACTGATGTTCTGTCGACAGCTCCGGAGCGCTGCGACCGACAAGTTATCGACGTGTCGGCGGATGGAATCAACAACGAGGGCGACGATCCGTTTGTCGCTTACGCGACCCGCGATTTCTCTGATGTAACCGTCAATGCGCTGGTCATCCGAAAGGAAGAGAGAACCTTCCGGTATTTCGTCAACAAGGTCATCACGGGCCCGGGCGCTTTTGCCCAACCGATCAACACCTATGAGGACTATACCGAAGGCATGGTTCGCAAACTTGTGCGGGAAATCATGGGTCTCGGTTTCGCCGATCTGCGGTCAGGCGACTTAGGTCACGCAGGGACGCGCAGTTTTGCTCGTAGACCACCCAGCGGGGAATCTTCCAGATAAATATCACCGCCATGCGAACGGGCAATGTCCCTTGCAATGGCAAGACCGAGGCCGCTGCCGGTTTCATCCATGTTTCTGGCAAGATCCAGTCGATGGAACGCGCGGAAGGCGAGTTCACGCTGATCCGGTGGAATTCCGGGCCCATCGTCATCAATGGTAATTGTCAGCCAACCGTTGGCAATGCGGCCTTCGACCTCGACGCGGGCGCCATATTTGCATCCATTGGTCACGAGGTTGGCCAGCGAGCGCTTCATGGCAAGTCGCCTGATTTCAACATCCGACGGGCCGTTAAAGCGGATTGTCACGGATTGTCCGGAAATCTCAGCTTCTTCTTCGAGCTCTTCCAGCAAGATCGCAATGTCGGTTACCTGGATATCCTCGTCGCCATCCCCTCTGGCAAAGGCGAGATAATCTTCCAGCATATTGCTCATCTCATCGACGTCCTTGCGCATTGCGTCGCTTTCCGGTGTGTTGCCGAGAAAGGCAAGCTGAAGGCGCAGGCGGGTCAGGATCGTGCGAAGGTCATGGCTGACACCGGCGAGCATTGTGGTTCGCTGCTCGATCTGCCTCTCGATCCGGCGGCGCATATCGATAAAGGCCACGCTCGCACGCCGGACTTCACGGGCGCCGCTGGCGCGGAAGTTTTCAACCGGACGTCCCTTGCCGAACGCTTCGGCAGCATTGGCCAGGCGAATGATCGGCCTGATCTGATTGCGCAAGAACAAAAGTGCGATGAACACCAGGACCAGTGAGGTTGAGAACATCCAGACAAGGAAAATGTGCGAATTGGACGCGTAGGTCTGACTGCGGCGGGTGAAAATACGAAGGATCGAGTCTTCCAGCTGAATGCGGATCTCGACGAAACGAGATCGTCCGACCGTATCAATCCAGAACGGTTTGCCGATCCGTTGGCTGATCGCAAGACTGAGTTCCTGATCGATGACATCGAAGAACGG
Organism: uncultured Roseibium sp.; assembly: GCF_947499295.1. GTDB lineage: Bacteria > Pseudomonadota > Alphaproteobacteria > Rhizobiales > Stappiaceae > Roseibium. The sequence continues at coordinate 71,428 of NZ_CANMNP010000009.1, read as the reverse complement.
TTTCGTCGTCGGCGGCGGCAAGGGTTCCAGAGGCAGGATCGTGATTGACATGCCAAGCGCCCGGGCGGACATTTCCTCGATCTTGAGGTGGTTCGGATCCTGAGGGTAGTTTTCCAGGACATAGACAACGGCTGCGATTTCTCGCACGACCGCCTCCGACATGCGCCGTGACACAAGCTGATAGTGGCGTTCCATGAAAACGAACACCAGCACCGACTGCAAGATCACAATCGGTGCGACGATGATCAGGAATGTCCGCGTGAACAGCCCCTTGGGCATTACCCGGTACATAAACCTGGAAACCGAGCTGTAGACGTGAACGAAGGGTTTGAACGGCGCGATCAATGGCTTCAGCCGATCAGCTGAGGGCAGGCGACGCAAGAGGGAGGTGAAATCCATCTGGGCGCGTTTCAGTCGCATGCCAATCGGTAGCCAATCCCTCGCACCGTCTGCAGATAGATCGGATTTCCCGGGTCGGATTCTATCTTGCGCCGGAGGCGATTGATCTGCACATCGACCGTACGTTCACCCAGACCGCTTTCATCGCCGACGATCTTGTGGCGTGGTACGGTTGCCCCAGGTTGTTCGGCAAAGATCGACAGGATCTGTTTTTCACGATCCGTCAGTCGAACCATGGCATCGCCGTTTTTCAACTCGCCGCGCGACGCATTGTAAGAGAACGGACCAAAGCGGATTTCCTCCTGCGCTACGACCGGTTGCTGGCTGCCTCGACGCAGAATTGCGGCAATCCGCAACATCAGTTCTCGTGGCTCAAAAGGTTTTGAAAGATAGTCGTCAACGCCGGCTTCAAGGCCCGCGATGCGATCATTCGCCTCTGAACGGGCGGTCAGCATGAGGATCGGAACTTCCGAGTCTTCCCGCAAGGCACCGGCAAGTTCCAGCCCCGTTTCGCCGGGCATCATGACATCAAGGATGATCAGGTCGAACTCCAATCCCGACAGACATTGGCGTGCTTCGGCGGAATTTGCTGCGGCAGAAACCCGATAACCGTTCTCCTTCAACAGCCTGGACAGGAGATCCCTGATGCGATTGTCGTCATCGACTAGAAGAATGTGGTTGGCGTTGTCGTCCGGGACCTGAACATTCATTGCGGTTGTCTTCGCTCCGATTGGCATTTGGTCTCAATTAGTCCAGCAAGTCGTGGGGCGTCCGGACGAGCTTCAGGATGTCTGCGCGGGCTTCTGGATCAATCATTTGCAACAGGAATTTGCGGATAACTTCGTTGCTTCCATCTGGCAATCCAATTAGGGCACGTTCAAGGCGCTGTTGCTGCAGCCGGGTCAGTTCAACGGCCAGCGCATGGCCCTGATCGGTTGTGAACAAAAGGCGTTGGCGACGATCGTGATGGCCTTCACGTTGCTCGATGATGCCCGCGTCAACCAGTTGCTTCAGAACCCGTCCGAGGCTCTGCTTTGTGATCTTCAAAATGCCGAGCAGGTCGGTGACCATAATGCCGGGGTTGCGCTCCACAAAATGCAAGACCCTGTGATGGGCTCGGCCAAACTCGAACTTCGCCAGCACGTCATCCGGATCGCCGGTAAATTCACGGTAGGCAAAGAACAAAAGCTCGATGAGATCGTAAGGCAGACTTTCATCGCCCCTTTGATCTCGGTCTCCGGACTTGGCCCCGTGTTCCTCGCGGGACACAGAAGAAAGTGTCGATTTGAAATTTACGTCAGTCATATTGACTTAATTCTGGTCGATTGTTACTTGTTAGCCACCGCGAACGAAATGATCGGTCTTTTAGATGCTTTTTTACGCATCAGATGCTAAACGAATCCGATCAAGATCGCAGCGGACATCAGGATACCGATAGTAGGCGTGCTGTGCAAAAAATACAGCGGTAAAAAGAGCGCAAGTCATTGGCGTTATTTACCTCTGCACAAGGACAACAATATTCGCTCAAAGAGCGGGCGGGAGATGGAAGATGGCTGGGAAGCCTTTTGATCAGCTCAGTGGTGATATCTGGTACGACGGCACCTTCGTGCCCTGGTCGGACGCAAAGCTCCATGTCCTGAGCCATGGGCTGCACTATGGCAGCAGTGTTTTTGAGGGCGAGCGGGCCTATGGCGGCCGGATCTTCAAGTCTGAAGAACATACCGAACGCCTTTTGGCCTCCGCCGGAATGCTGGGTTTCGACATTCCCTGGACCGCCGAGCAGATCAACTCCGCCAAGGAAGAAACCCTTGCCCGCATGAACCTGGTCGATGCCTATATCCGCCCGGTTGCGTGGCGCGGCAGCGAAATGATGGGGATCTCTGCGCAGAAAAACACCATTCACCTGGCCATTGCGGCCTGGGAATGGCCCAGTTATTTTGCGCCGGAAGAGCGATTGAAGGGCATTCGTCTTGATATGGCGGACTACCGCCGACCCGATCCGCAGACCGCGCCTTACAAGGCCAAAGCCGCTGGCCTCTACATGATCTGCACCATTTCAAAGCATGCCGCCGAATCCAAAGGGTATGCAGACGCGTTGATGCTGGACTGGCGAGGACAGATTGCCGAGGCGACCGGTGCAAATGTCTTTTTCATCAAGGATGGCAAGATCCACACCCCGACGCCGGACTGTTTTCTCGACGGCATCACACGACGCACGGTGATCGGCCTTGCGAGAGACCGGGGTATCGAAGTGATTGAACGGTCGATCCTGCCGGACGAACTGTCCGGCTTTGAACAGTGCTTTGTCACCGGAACAGCCGCCGAAGTCACGCCTGTGTCGGAAATCGCCGGTCACCAGTTCCAGGTCGGCGATATCATCAAGAACCTAATGGAAGACTATGATACCGCTGTGCGCCCGGAAGCGCCTTCGCTGAAAGCCGTTGCCGGCTGATCTCGTCAACGCGGCTTCAATGCACAAGGCGGGTTTTAGACCCGCCTTTTTTGCGTCCCGGCTTTGTTTCTGGGCGTTTTCTTTAGCGGCAATCAGTTCTCATTCGATCAATGCTGTGTGCTTCTCAGCCCTTCGCCTAGCTTCTTGGCATTTTCGACCGCCTGAGCCCCATAAAGTGACCAGGACTGTGTCAGCCCCTCCATTATGAGGGACAGTTCAATTTCCTTGCCTTCCAGCTCAACGGCCTGTGCAGCTCGTTTGGCAACTTCCATCTTGTGATCATTTAGCAGCTGAATGAGGCGCCGGTCCTGAGGAGCGGTGGCAACGGCTGCATGGAACAGACAGCCACGCGTTGATTCCGTCCGCATCCAGAGACCGACCCGATCCAATATCGTGCCGAGTGCTTCCACTGGGTCTTCCGGGAGCTCTGCGAAGATCAAATCCATGTACCGCTGATGCCGGTGCTCAAGAGCGGCATAGACCATTTCTTCCCTGGAGGGCGTGTATTTATAGAGTGTGCGAAGGCTGACACCAGCTCCGTCCCGCAACTCACCGACACTGGGTGCGGCAAAGCCGTTCTCGGCGAAAACCCGCTCCAGTCCTGCCGCTATCTTGGTGAATGTGGATGTCATGGTTGACTATGTAGAATGATCGTTCTACATGAGCAAGTAGAATGATCATTCTACATGAGGTGGCAGCGTGAATATTCCGCAAAAGATGAGTGGTATCGTCCTGACCGGTCACGGTGGACCGGAAAAGCTGGAGTGGCGGGAAGACTTGACGGTGCCGGTTCCTGAAAAGGGCGAAGTGCTGATCCGGGTTGGAGCGTCGTCAGTTAACAACACCGACGTGAACACCCGCACCGGCTGGTATTCCAAAAGCGTTCGTGGCGACACCGCTTCCGGGGCAACCGGAGGCTACGGCGCGGATGCGGACACCGATGGCAGCTGGTCCGGAACGCCGCTTTCCTTTCCGCGTGTTCAAGGGGCCGATTGTTGCGGTGAAATCGTCGCTGTCGGTGTGGGCGTTTCTGAAGAACGCATAGGCGAGCGGGTTCTCGTGCGGTCGATGCAGGCGGTTGATGCTGAAAGTGATGAACCGGCGGTCCAGACTTTTGGATCTGAACATGACGGCGGCTTCGCTGAGTATACCAAGACCCGTTCAATGGATGCGATCACCGTCGTTTCCGACCTGAGCGATATCGAATTGGCCACGTTTCCCTGCGCATTTTCAACAGCTGAAGGCATGATCCAGCGATGTGGTCTTGGGGCTGAAAGAGTGCTGATCACCGGCGCGTCCGGTGGCGTCGGGTCAGCTGCGATCCAACTCGCAAAACGTCGCGGGGCACATGTGACCGCTCTTACGAGTGCCTCCAAGGCAACTGCGCTTAAAGACATTGGTGCAGATGAGACACTCGACCGGGATGCTGAATTGCCGAGCCGTGCGTTTGATGTAGCGCTTGACCTCGTAGGAGGGTCGCGTTGGGACGATGTCGTCGCGTCGCTTTGCAACGGCGGGCGATATGTCACCTCAGGTGCGATCGCAGGACCGATCGTCGAGCTGGATCTCAGGACGCTCTATTTGCGCGATCTAGCTCTCCTCGGCAGCACCTTTCAGCCGGCCAACATTTTCACGGATCTGGTTGGCTACATAGAGGCCGGTGAAATTCGGCCCATTGTCGCCAAAACATTTGCCCTGAAAGATATCCGCAAAGCGCAGGAGAGCTTTCAAGCAAAGTCGTTTGTCGGCAAGATCGGAATCAAAGTCAGGCAGTGAGCCGTCTTAGAGGCATTGCCTGCGGCGCGGCTAAGCTTTGCGTTCCAGCGCGTGAAACATCCGTCCGCGTTCTGCGTAAAGGATGCAACCGATCGCGCACAGGCCGTAGACCGTATAGGCCAGTCCAAGAGGTTGGGTTGTGCCGTCGAACAGCTGGCCCATTATGTATCCGAGTATTGCGCCCCCCAAGGTGCTGATGAAGCCGATGACAGACGATGCCGTTCCGGCTATCGCACCGAGCGGCTCCATCGCCATGGCGTTGAAATTTGCCCCAAGAAAGCCGAAGGACATCATCACAAGGCTTGCGCAGATCAGAAACAGCCACAGGTTTTCGAAACCCAATGCCGACATGAGAAAGATCACCAGACCGAGCGAGGTATAGAAGACTGCTGCACCGTGAGACAGACGGCGCATGCCGATTGCCTCGACAAGCTGGGCATTCGTGAAGGAAGCGATTGCCATGGCAATCGCTATGGCGGCGAAGACGATCGGAAACAGTTTTCCGAGGCCGAATACGTCGACGAAGATCTGTTGTGACATTGCCAGGAAAGCAAAAAGACCGCCGAATATGAACGCCATTCCAACAGTATAACCCAGGCAAACCCGTGTTTTCAGCGCCAGGCCATATGCGTCGACAATGTGCGAGAACACCATGGGTCGACGTTTTTCACCCGGCAATGTTTCCGGCAGGCGGAGACCGGTCCATACCAGCATGGCAAGGCCTGCAAGAAGCAACAGGATAAAAATCCAGCGCCACCCTGCCAACAACAAGATAGCCTGTCCGACGGATGGCGCGACAACCGGCACAGCCATGAAAACCATCATGACAAGCGACATGACCTTGCCCATGCGCCGGCCGGTATAACAATCGCGCACAACGGAGAGGGCGGCGACCCTTGCGGCGGCGCAGCCAAGTCCCTGAAGCACACGCGCCAGCAGAAGCTGATCGAGGTTCTGTGCGAAGATGGCTGCTATGCTGGCGGCACTATAAACGGCGAGCCCGCTGACCAGCACCTTGCGCCGACCAAAGGAATCCGTGACCGGACCAAAAAAAAGCTGACCGCCTCCGAAACCGATCAAATATGACAGCAGTACCAGTTGGCGATTGTTTTCCTCAACGATCTGCAAGGCATCGCCTATGGCGGGCAAAGCGGGCAGCATGACGTCGATTGCCATCGCGTTCAGCGCCATGATCATTGCGATGATGGTCACGAACTCTATGAACGGAATGCCAGTTTCCCGGACGACCTCGCTCGAACCGTCCTTCGGTTCCGAAGCCGTATTGCCGCCAATTGCGGCGTCTGATGAGTCACTGTGCTGTTTCACGGGTGTTGGAACCAATATTGAAGGCAGGAGGCCAATGGTCTGAATTGTATAGCGGGATTTGTCAGCCGGTGGTAGCGATAGAACGAAAGCTGGAGTTTGTCACGAAGACCAGCGTGCAGCGTCGTCCTCATCTCCCGATTTTGCTTCGACCCAGGAACCGCTGTCTCCGTCCACCAGGTGTTCCTTTTTCCAGAAAGGCGCGCGGGTCTTCAGATAATCCATCAGGAAGTCGGCAGCCTCGAACGCGGCGCGTCGATGTGCCGAAGCCGAGACGACCAGAACAATGTTTTCACCTGGCGGTATCTTGCCAAAGCGGTGAACCACAGTCAGTCCCGTCAGCGGCCAGCGTTGCACTGCCTGCTCAGCGATCCGCGTGAGCTCCGCTTCGGCCATCCCGGGATAATGTTCCAGTTCAAGAGCGCTCAGGGTGCCTGCTTCATCGCGGCACAATCCGGTAAACGTCACCAGCGCTCCAACATCCTTGCGGCCCTCGGCAAGAGCACGGGACTCCAATTGAACATCGAAATCTTCTGATTGAACGCGAACAACCGGCGTGACCTTCATTGTTCAGCCGCCTGTCATCGGCGGAAAAAACGCGGCTTCCCGTGCGTTGCCGAGTTCTGCATCGACCTCCACATGAAGCTGATCGAGGGCGACCCGGATCGCGTCCTCTTCTTCAAACGCCGCAGCATGATTTTCGTCCAGCGATTTCAGGTGCCCGATCAGGTCTGCCACTGTCTTGACGGAGGCTGGCACCTCAATGGTTTCTTCTTCAAGGCCGACCCGTTCGCGAACCCATGCGAAATAGCGGATGTTCATTAGTTCCTCGATAAAGTGGCTGTTTTCAAAATTCCGGACCTGACCTGCCAGTCACTCCGTAATGAGATGGCCGATGCCGGCCCGAAAATAGTCATAGCCGGTATATAGGGTCAGTGTGGCAGCCAGCCAAAGTGCAATCAAGCCGACAAACGTAGTTCCCGGCAATACAGAATCGCCTGCCGGTCCGGCCAACAAGAATGCAATTGCGACCAGTTGGACCGTGGTTTTCCATTTAGCTAGCTGCGTGACTGGAACGCTGACTTGCAGTTCGGCAAGAAACTCCCGCAACCCGGAAACCAGAATTTCGCGGCACAAAATAATGATGGCCGCAACCAGTGACCAGCCACCGATTGTACCGTCCGCTGCAAGCATCAGCAGGCAAACGGACACGAGCAATTTGTCGGCGATCGGGTCGAGCATGCGGCCGAGCGCGGATTGCTGTTGCCAGGCTCTTGCTAGATAGCCGTCAAAAAAATCGGTAATCGCCGCAACCACAAAAAGAGCCAAGGCGATCCAGCGGGACGTGTTGCCTTCAAAATAGAAACAGGCCACGACTGCCGGAACCGCCAGAATGCGACCATAGGTCAATAGATTGGGCAGGCTCAGAACAACGTTTCGTTTCATATCGGCTTTCAGATGCGGGCGCTTGAAGCCAGGATAGGAAGACGCGTGTCGTCTTTCTTCTCCGGACATTCAGCTCAGCGCCCCAATAATTACTCTAACGCGAGTGCCTCGGGAAACCTTCTACCGGTTTCAATCGAATATGCTATCGCCTAGTTGGTCAATCATCATTTTGGCTTTGCGCACCATCTCTCTGGCAGCGCCCTCCTCGTCGGGCATCGTGTCTGCCCGGATAAAGGTATGCACTTTGGTGGTCTCGCCGAAGTCTTTTTCAATCCGGCCGGACACCTGCCATTGACCGTTGTTCGATTGCGGCGTAGCGACGATCCGAAAGGCATCGTGCTGCACAGTGGTGGCTTTCGAACTGCTTTTCGCCTTACCTTCGCCGGACGACGAGAACAGCGATTTGAACATCTTGCCAAGCATCTTGGGCCCACTCCTGACTTGCTTTCTTCCCTTTTACGAGGGGCTGGAATGGGGTGCAAGGGCTCTATTGGTTGTTGGGCCCGGTTCGATGACTGCGTAGCTTCATGAGGCTTAATCTAAACTAGCCAAGTGCCCTTTGCGTCCAGTGGTGCCGGCAAAGGGAGACATAGGTTTCGTTTCCGCCAATGACGACCTGATCACCTTCTTCGAGAATTTTGCCGTTTTCATCAAGCCGCGCGACCATCGTCGCCTTGCGGCCGCACCAGCAGATTGTCTTGATTTCCTTCAGATTGTCCGCGAGCGCCAAAAGCGCTGCGCTTCCTGGAAAGAGTTTGCCCTGAAAATCCGTGCGCAGACCGAAACACATGACCGGAACGCGGAGCTGATCTGCGACCCTGGCCAGTTGCCAGACCTGTTCTTCGGTCAGAAACTGGGCTTCATCTACCAGAACCGCATCCAGCTTGCCTGCCTCACGCGCCTTGGAAATATGGAAGAAAACATCGTCAGCCGAAGAGAAAACGTCAGCCTCTGCCGCAAGTCCGATACGCGAGGCAATCTTGCCCTTGCCGCCACGATCGTCGAAGGCAGCTATCAGTAGGAGAGTGTTCATGCCGCGTTCCTCGTAATTGTAGGCAGCCTGCAGCAGCACTGTCGACTTGCCAGCATTCATCGAGGAATAGTTGAAATAGAGTTTTGCCATGAGCCAAAGATCGGGAATCGGGTTGATTGTCGTTCGCAGTGTTCCCAATCGGAGGCAAAGCCTCAAATACTTTCAGGATTAGGTCACAGCTTATCGCTCAATCAGGGCCTGGTTCGACAAGGCCGAGTTCGACAATCAGCGGAAGGTGGTCGGATCCGATGTCAGGCCCAAGCGTTACGTCGACGACCTGGAGATCAGAAGATGCGCCAAACTGATCAACCGGGGCTCCCAGGATCTTGTGAAGGCGATAGTCGAAAAAGAAACGCGTATTTCGTGGCCAGCCGCCTGGATAGGCTGTCGCCAATTTGTTGGCGATGAGCGTTTCCTGGAAACGGCCCGACCAGGGCGAGCTGTTCCAGTCTCCGATTGCCAGGATGTGTCCGGAGTTTTCATTGCGTAGGCGTTCTATGACCTCGTCCAACTCATCGAGATAGTCCCGCTTGTTCTGCCACCGGGGTTCGGTCCGCGGGCTATCAGGATGAATGACCACCAGCTGCAGGGGGGTGTCGCCTGTATCCAGCGTCAATGAAAGCAATTCACGATCCGCGTCGTAGTAGACGTTTGCGCCTGCCGGCAGTTTTCCTTGTATGACTTTCGTTACGGCCTTCAGGATCGGGAAACGCGAGTAGACCGCCAATCCGCCAAGCTCTCCGATTTGCAAGTGTTCCGGAAATCCGTTTTGGCCTGTGCTGCCTACCGTAAGACCGAGCCGCTCCCATCTGCGCTCCTGCAGCCACCAGAGAACTTCCTGCATGACGACGATGTCGGCGTTTTCCCTTTCGAGAAATGAAGTGAGAACCTCATCGCCCAAAAAGAGATGCTCGATGTTGATGGAGATTATCTTGAGCGGCTGTCTGCCATCTGCCAATGGCGTTGGTGAGACCGTGTTTGCCTGAGTGCGAGAGGAGGTCAGTGCTACAAGTGCTGCGAAGGCGGCCAATGATAGGAGCCAGAAAAACCTATAGAGCAGCTTGAAGCGATGGCTGACAAACAATCCAAGCAGCCCGCCGATCACGCCGGCGAGACCTGCCATGAGGTATTGCGTGAGGAAAAAGCTCATGTTGTCGGCAAACCAGAAATCAGGCGCGACGAATGTGGATAGTCCCATGAAGCAGACGGTCAAGGCTCCAAGCAGGCCGCACCAACCGATCAGCGATATGGCCGCTCGAGTCAGCGATCTGCGCGTTTCTGGTTCTTGTTGCTGCATCAGGGTAAATGTCCGGCGTTCATCCGGCGATACTAGAGACCGCACGGCATCTGTCTATGGATTGCTGATTGTCACCCTTCAAGCTGAAGAACGCTCAAGCGCTTTCAACAATGGCTGAATTTGAGACCTATAGTCTTCCCATTTGGCTGGCGTCGGCAGCTTGTTCTCGCTAGTTTTCACGGACCCCTCCCGACCGTCTTTGCCAAAAGGTGCGAGGCAGTCGTCATGCCATGTCAGGCCCAGGTGACCGATAAGGGCCTGGCCTTCGGATCTTGGATCGGCCACAAGAGCCTCAAAAGACTGTTCAAGAAGCTTAACAGGCAGCACGTTCTGCCAATGATCCATCAAGTCAAGTTGTTGACCGTGGTAGTGCCCGAGTGACGTCTGATCGGTATTGTAGGTGTGCTCTGCAGGTAGGGGCGTCCTATACAGATCAAGGCAGGTGTCGGCTGCTGATCTTGTTGTGTGAACGAAGGAAGCATTGGGAAAGAGCAGGGCAAGCAGCCAAAGATACTCAAAGCTGAGCGGTGTGGCATCGACCATCAGACGGGACCTTCTGTCGAGCTTGTCCAGGCTAGCTAGATACTTTCGGCCAATGCGCTGCACGGTTCGCTTGTCGAGTGCGAGAGCATGATCGAACAGGGCAGGTCCGTGAGGTTGTCCCTTGGTAAACTCTCCAATGGCTTGCAGAAATACGGGAACCTCGCCGGCAGCTGCTGCATCAGGATGGCTGGAAACCATCTTCTCTATCAAAGGCGAGCCGGATTGCGGCATGCCGACGACAAAGACAGGTCGCGCACTGGAAAGAGCAAAGTTTTCGCGGCTTTTGAAGAAATCGCCGGTGAAAACCGTTTTGCAGGTTTGGACGAACCATTCGTAGCGTTCCGGCTGATAGCCTCGGTAAAGACCCGCACGGTAATTGTCGAAATAGTGAAATGCTTTTTCGAGGTCCTGGCGGTCGTCCAAGATTTTGCCGGCAGCGAATGAGAGTTTTGCTATCTCGGGATGAGCGGCACCTTCCGGCACAGTGCTCAAGATGCGTTCGATCCTTGTCAGGACATTTTCTCTAAGGGTTTCGTCAGACGAATTGGCTGCAGACACAAGCACAAGCGGGTCGTCTGGGGACAGACCGAAAGCAGCATGGAGACAGTCTTCGGCCGTTTCAGAGTGGCCGAGGCTTTTTTCAACTTCGTAGAGGCCGAGTTGTGATCTGGCGGATTTTGGTTCCGCGCTCAAAGCCCGCTCAAATGCCTGCTTGGCCATGACCGGCTTGCGCAGGTCGGCGTAGACCTGTCCAAGGACCCGTTGCGTGTATTCCGACTTGCCGTCGAGCGCGACACCCTTGCGGGCTGGAGCCAGGGCTTCCTCACTTTGCGCATTCAGGTTCAGCGCACTGGCTAGGGTCGTATGAACGGCAGCTTCTTTTTTGGCGGCCTTGGCAGCGGACGCAAGGTGTGGCACGGCGCGTCCTGGTTGCCCGAAGAACAGGTAAGCCAGGCCAAGGCCATAATTGACCCTGGCATTTGTTGGATCCTGATCATGAAGATCGATCAACAAGGGCATCGCTTCGGCAAATTTTTGGCTGTCTATCAGCTTGAAAGCGCGGTCGATCGTATATTGAGACATCTTCGTTTCTGGGCTTGGCGCGTATAGCTGCGCAGTTACGGGAATGTTGGGGGCCGGATTTCCCGGGTTTGGAAGTCAGCCGCTTCTAGCAGCTGAGTTTACGGAATAAAATGCCCGAAACGCGCCGGGCGAAGAAGGCGGCAAGACGAGAGCGGTGGCTTGAGTCACCGCTATTCGTGAAAATGGTCATAAACCAGACGGGCCATCGCTTCGGAAATTCCTGGAACGGCTGCCAGATCATCAAGTCCGGCTTTGGAGACGGCCTTTGCGGTTCCAAAGTGGGTCAGAAGGGCCTTCTTTCGGGTTGGGCCGATACCGGCGATCTCATCAAGCGGGTTCTTCACGATATCTTTCTTGCGCCGTGCCCGGTGACTGCCGATCGCAAAGCGGTGCGCTTCGTCACGCAAACGCTGAACGAAATAAAGCACCGGATCCCTTTCTGGCAGCATGAAGGACTGCCTGCCGGGGATGAAAAACTTCTCGCGTCCCGCGTCCCGGTCAGGACCCTTTGCGATGCCAACAAGCGGAACGTCGCTAATACCGAGTTCTTCCAGCGTTTCCCTGGCGGCCGTCAGTTGACCCTGACCACCATCAATCAACACCAGGTCAGGCCAGGCGGGCATTTCGGAAGCGGCGGGAGCATCGATGTCGTCGTCGTTGGTATCGCCATTCTGCACCGTGTCGTGCACGTCTTTGGCACTTTCGCGGGCATGTTCCTTGAGAAGACGCGAGAAGCGGCGCATCAGAACCTCACGCATCATGCCGTAGTCATCGCCTGGAACCAGGTCTTCGGACTTGATGTTGAATTTGCGGTATTGGCCTTTTGTGAAACCTTCAAGACCGGCAACGATCATGCCACCAACCGCGTTTGTGCCCATGATGTGAGAATTGTCATAGACTTCGATGCGACGTGGTGGTGCTTTCAGGTCGAACGCTTCCGCCACGCCCTTCAAAAGCCGGGCCTGGCTTGAGGTTTCCGCGAGGCGACGCCCGAGCGCTTCGCGTGCATTGGTCAACGCATGATCCACAAGCTCCCTTTTTTCGCCGCGCTGGGGCGTTGCGACATCAACCTTGCGACCGGTGCGCTCCGACAGGGCTTCAGACAGGAGTTCCTGTTCCGTCAGCCTGTGTGACAGCAGGATCTGTTTCGGTGCCGGCTTGTCGTCGTAAAACTGGGCAAGAAAGCTCTCCAGGATGTCGGCTTCTTCCAGAGACTTGTCTGCTTTTGGGAAATAGGCCCTGTTGCCCCAGTTCTGTCCGGTGCGAAAGAAGAAAACCTGAACGCAGTTCTGGCCGCCTTCCTGGTGGATGGCGAAGACATCAGCTTCCTCCACGGATTGCGGATTGATGCCCTGATGCGCCTGGATATGGGACAGCGCCGACAGGCGGTCCCGATAGATGGCGGCTCTTTCGAATTCCAGTTCCGCCGACGCGGTTTCCATCTGTTCCGCGAGCTGTTTCTTGATCAGCTGGCTGCGTCCGGACAGGAAGGCCTTGGCTTCAGAAACCAGACCCGCATAGTCTTCCTGATCGATTTCGCCAGTGCAGGGTCCAGCGCAGCGCTTGATCTGATACTGCAGGCAGGGCCTGGTCCGATTCTCATAGTAACTGTCGGAACAGGTCCGGATCAGAAAGGCCTTCTGCAGCGCATTGATGGTTCGGTCGACGGCACCGGCGGACGCGAACGGACCGAAATAGTCGCCCTTGCGTTTGCGTGCACCGCGGTGCTTGACGATTGCCGCGGATTCGTGATCACCGGTCACCAGGATATAGGGAAAGGACTTGTCGTCGCGCAGCAGCACGTTGAAGCGCGGCCGAAGCCGCTTGATGAGATTGGCTTCCAGCAGAAGGGCTTCTGGCTCTGTCTCCGTGACGACAAATTCCATCGACGCGGTCGACAAGATCATGCGCATGATCCGGTTGGATTGACCTTGTAGGCGTGTGTAGCTGGTGACACGCTTCTTCAGGCTGCGTGCCTTGCCGACATAAAGAACCTCACCATCTTCATCCAGCATGCGGTAAACACCTGGGCCATTGGGCAGGCGCTTTACCTCATCTGCGATGACGTCGACCCCCTTCTTCACGGGTTCGGCTATCTCATCCGGCAATTGAGAATCAGGTTTTTGCTGCATGTCAGATATTTATGCGTCTTGCCGCCCCGGGGAAAGGGGCGCAGCGCTGTGCTCGGTTGGAAAACTTGCCGTGCAAAGATCAGGCGGTGTGGCCCAGCATATAGACGGTCGCAATATAGAAGACATAGGCAGCCGTCATGGCGAGGCCGGAGATTCTCCCGAGGCAAATCCGAAATCCGGCAAGAGCGGTCAGGAGAAGCGCACAGGCCAGCATGACCCAGATATCGAGCTTGAGCACTTCAGGTGGAACGTCAATCGGCACGACAACGGCCGTGATGCCTATGATGGCCAGTAGATTGAAGATGTTCGAGCCGATGACATTGCCGATGGCGACTGCGCCGTGCTGCCGGATCGCGGCCATGACGGTTGTTGCCAGTTCCGGCAGTGAGGTCCCAAGTGCGATGATCGTAAGACCGATCACGGCTTCGCTGACGCCCCAGGCGCTTGCAATACTGGTGGCACCGCCGATGGTGAAATGCGCTCCCAAGGGCAATCCAACCAGGCCAAGGACAATGTAGATAACGGCGATCCAGACCGAGTCCGGCACATCGTCGACATCGTCCAGAGCATCGTCTTCTTCGTCGGGTTGACCCGTTGCAACGGCAGCGCCGGCCGCGGCGGCGGCAATGGCTTTCTGTTCTTTGCGATGTCGCTGGGCGACCATCGTCGAGGCAGCCAGAAAGGCACCCAGCAAGATGAGGAGAATGAAACCTTCTGGCAAACCGATCGGTGTGAAGAAGCAAAATGTGATGAACACGATGGTCACAGCGACCATGAAGAGCGCGTTTCTCGTTGCTCCTGACTCGCCGCATGGGGTTGCCGCAATCAGGGCAGGCATGCCGAGCACCAGCAGCACGTTGGCTATGTTTGACCCGACGACGTTACCAATGGAAATACCGCCGGCTCCTTCGAGTGCCGCCTTGAGCGAAATTACCAATTCAGGAGCAGAGGTGCCGAACGCCACAATCGTCAAGCCGATGACCAGATTTGGGATGCCAAGCCGCTGGGCAATACCTACGGACCCCCTGACCAGGACATCGCCGGCGATAATCAGCACAACAAGTCCGCCTGCAAGGCTTATGTAGTCAAACAGCATCTAAAGGTTCCGGTTCGGGTCGGTCGTGCCATCGGAGAGCGGCAAATGGGAAGGAGCGCTCAATTACAGTTGAGCGCCTTATACGCAATAGATTGGGGCGGGGAAAGCCGTGGACAAGGATCTTTGAACAGACTGATAGGTCATTTTTACCGGCACCCTCTTGCAATTTGCGAGTCGGTTAACCGCACTTTCATTGTGCCAGATTGTTGCCTCCATTTGTCATCAAAACTCCCAATTCTCAATCCTGATCCGCCACAAACGCTCTCCATATCTCACCGCAGGGGGCGAGTATGGACGCGGTAATACCTCGTTCTGTTCCGTGTGGTCGACTGTTTTTGACCACCAAATATGAATATGTGGATCTGGAGTACCATCAATGAAACGTCTTGCAATTGCAGGCTTGGCCCTGACTGCCGCAACGGCTGGAACCGCCCCGGTCTGGGCTGCGGATCTGCCGCAATCGCCGGCACCAGCCTACGAGGCGGTTCCTGCCCCACAGCAGAGCATCGACTGGACCGGGCTTTACGTCGGTGGCAATCTCGGCTGGGCTTTCGGAAACTTCGACAACAACACCAGCGGTAGCGCCAGCCTGGACACCAGTGCGAATGGCATCAGCGGTGGTCTTTACACCGGTTACAACTATCAGATCACGCCAAATGTGGTCGTCGGTGCAGAAGCTGACTTCAGTCTCACAAGTCTTGAAGATTCACGCACGAATGGCGGCCTGACCCTGGAATCCAAGTCCAGCTGGAATTCCAACATCCGCGGTCGTGTCGGTTATGCCTTCGACCGTTATCTGGTTTACGGCGCCGGTGGTCTGGCAATTGCCGATCTGGAACTCTCCGGAAATGGTGACAGCGATAACAAGACGGCTCTCGGCTGGACCTTGGGCGCGGGTGGTGAAGCAGCCATTACCAACAATGTTAGCGCACGCCTTGACTATTCCTATCAAGATTTCGGCAGCCAGGATTTCAACCTGAACGGCACCGGCGTGAGCTCGGATTTCAGCAATTCACAGGTTCGCCTCGGACTGGGCTACAAGTTCTAAGCCCCGTTTCAGAATTGACAGCATTCAACCCGGTGCCGGAAGGTGCCGGGTTCTTTGTTACAAGCGGTTACAAGTGGTTACAAGCTTTTCAGAATTTAGCCCCACAACCATGGTATTAGACTGATATTGTACTAAATGCTGCGGCAATGTCCGTGCCTGCAATCATGGCAGGGGCGATGTTTTTGGTGGAGAGGTGAATGCGGTTTTTGATGCGCGGACTATTGGGTCTGGCATTGATGGCGATCATGGTCGGGTTTGCCGGATACGGCGCCTATCAGTTTTATGATGCCCTGACGGCAGAAGAAACCACGCGTCAGAGACCTGCTCGAGAGCGCACCTATTCCGTCAATGTAAGTGAGCTTGCACCACAAACCGTCACGCCGTTGACAACTGCATTTGGCCAGGTTGAAAGCTGGCGCAGTCTGCAGCTCAGGGCAAGTTCTGAAGGCCGTCTGGTAAACGTTGCGAGCAAGTTCCGGGATGGCGCTGCTGTCGCCGAAGGTGAGTTGCTTCTCAAGATTGATCCGGCAAATGCCGAATTTCTATTCCTGGACGCAGAGGCCGCGCTGGCTGACGCAGAGGCGCAGAAGGCCGAGGCCGAGGAAGCAATTGTCGGTGCTGAACAGGAGCTGGAAGCAGCTCGCCGCCAGCTCGCACTGCGCAGACAGGCACTGGAACGTCAACAGCAACTCAAGGACAAGGGCTATTCGACGGCCGTTCAAGTTGAGACAGAAGAGCTGGGTGTTGCCTCTCTTGAACAGTCTCTGAGCAACCGTCTGCAGTCCGTTATTACCGCGCGCAAACGTATCGAACGCATGGACTTGACTGTGAAGCGGGCTCAGATCGCGCTCAATGATGCGCAGCGTGTTCTGGATGAAACGACGCTCACAGCGCCCTTCTATGGCTATTTGTCGGAAGTCGACGCGACCCTGGGGCGCCGAGTCAGCCAGTCGGAAACCCTTGCTGTTTTGATCGATCCAACTGCTTTGGAAGTGAAATTTTCCCTTTCCACCAGCGAATTTGCCAGACTTCTGGATGATCGCGGCAAGCTGATCAAAGCGCCTGTCTCCGTGACGTTGCAACTCGGCGGGCGCTCAATCGTCGTTCCGGGCAATATCGACCGCGCGGCGGCAGTCGTCGCGGAAGGGGAAGCCGGACGGACGTTGTTTGCAACGCTTGAAATTGAACCAGGCGCCGTGCTGCGTCCGGGCGATTTTGTGAAAGTCGAGATCCAGGAACCAGAACTGAACCTTGTCGCAGTAGTGCCGGCTGGTGCGGTGACCGAAGACGGTAGACTGTTGATTATCGGTGAGGGCGACAGGATTGAAGAAATCCAGGCCAAGGTCCTTCGTCGCATGCGCGAGGATGTTGTGCTGGCAAATGTTCCATTTGGCGAAAAGTACGTAACGGAGCGGCTTCCGCAATTGGGGACCGGATTGAAGGTCTCGCCGAGGGACACGGATGGCAGCACAGACCAGCCTGAAGGCCCTGCTGTTGCCAATGCGTCGCCGGCAAATGATGAGCGAAACTCGGGAGATCTGGTTGCCCTGGATCCGGAGCGGCGCGCAGCGCTGATTGCTCAGCTGAACGACTCCAACATGCCGGAGAACCGCAAGGCCCGTCTGTTGGCGCTTTTGAATAAACCGATGGTGCCAAAAGATCTTGTCGACCGGTTGGAGCAAAGGCGTGGGCGCAGCGGATAGAGGCGTGGCTTCGGAGCTGATGACTTGAGTGGAGTGATCTGAAATGCGTTCACCCGGTGGACCTAGATTTGCGTCGTTTCTGGATTACATGGTGCGCCACCGGACGGCAGCAAACCTGTTGCTGCTCCTCATGCTTTTGGCCGGAATAGCAGCCAGTACGCAGATCAGAACCCAGTTCTTTCCCGATTTTGTACGCGAAGAAGTCGACGTGGAGATCAACTGGCCTGGTGCCGGGCCGGAAGATCTCGATCAATCCGTCGTGGAAATACTCGGCCCTCAGCTTCTCGCCATCAATGGCGTGGATGAGGCAACGTCCGTTGCCCGTGAAGGTACTGTCAGCATCGAGTTGGAATTCGAAGACGACTGGAACATGGGGCAGGCGACCGACGATGTTAAGGCCGCCGTCGACCAGGCCCGTTCCAGCTTGCCTGAGGGTATCGAGGAGCCGGTGGTCACGCGTGGGGTTTATCGCGACAGGGTGACAGACGTCGTGATTTTCGGGCCGGTGGATATCGACCAGCTGGCCCGGTTCGCGGAAGACTTGCAGACCACCCTATTCCGCCAGGGTGTTACGCGGGTGTCCATTCAGGGACTGGCCAATCCGATTATCAGGGTCAATGTCGGCGAGGACATGCTGGTCCGCCACGATATGACCCTGCGCGAGATCGCCGATGTCGTTGAAGCGGAAATGGAAACCACGCCTGCAGGTGACGTGAGCGGAGGCGGTGCGCGGCTCCGGACGGGCCAGACGCGGCGAAGCGAGCAGGACCTTGGCGAAATTGTCCTCAAGGCACCTTCTCAGGGTGAAAAGCTGCAACTGCGTTCCGTTGCGGAAATCGTGACGGAAGGCGTGGAAAGCGGACGTGCCTACTATCACAAAGGCATGCCGGCAGCTGTGCTGCGGGTCGACAGAAGCGCTCAGGGCGACACCATCTCCATTCAGCGGGATGTTGAACGGATCACCGCAGAATTTCAGGAAACCCTTCCGGAAGGCGTCAAGGTTCAACTGACCCGGACCCGTTCGCAAAACATTATCGACAGGATGAATATCCTGATCGAGAACGGTGCTTTCGGCTTGTCGCTGGTGCTTGCGTTTCTGTTTCTTTTCCTGTCTTCGCGAACGGCGTTCTGGGTCGCTGCTGGCATACCGGTTGCCATGGCGGCAACTATCGGGTTGATGTATGCGTTTGGCCTGACGCTCAATATGGTTTCTGTCTTTGCGCTGATCATTTGTCTCGGCATTGTCGTGGATGATGCGATCGTGGTTGGTGAACACGCAGATTCCCTGCACAGGCGCGGGTACCCGCCCGTAGAAGCTGCCAGTCTTGCAGCGCGCCGGATGACTGCTCCGGTCTTCAGTGCGTCAATCACCACCCTGATTGCTTTTGTCGGACTGATCGCGATCGGCGGCAGGTTCGGGACGCTGATTGCGGACATCCCGTTTACCGTCGCAGTTGTACTGGTTGCCAGTCTCGTCGAGAGCTTCCTGATCCTGCCTGCTCATATGAACCACGCCTTGTCAGCGAGCAAAAAAACTCATTGGTACGATCTGCCGAACCGGTTGTTCAACCGCGGCTTTGTCTGGTTTCGCGAGAACCTGTTCCGACGGTTTGTCGATTGGTTGATTACGGTTCGCTACCCCGTCATCGGTTTTGCAGTGATGGTTCTGTTGCTGTCGCTGACGCTGTTTGTCGATGGCAGTGTCAGGTGGCGCTTCTTCAACGCGCCGGAAAGGGCAGTTGTGTCTGCAAGCATCGCCATGATGCCTGGGTCGGAACGCGAAGACACCAAAGCGATGATTGCTGAATTGGAGCGAGCACTTGATGTCGTGAATACGCGGTATCAAGAGGAGTATGGTACGGAGCCGGTTAGCTTCGCACTTTCGACGGTGGGAGGAACTGCGGGGCGCGGTTTGAGCGGTGCCGATTCCAAGGACGTCGACCAGCTCGGTGGCATTTCCATCGAACTTCTGGATCCGGACCTGCGGCCATACTCCGCGTTTCAGTTCATTGGAGACTGGCGTGAAGAAATCCGGCGGCCGCCGCTTCTTGAAACCCTGGCCCTGCGCGGGGAGCGGTCCGGACCCGGCGGGGACGCCATTGACGTCAAGCTTTATGGATCTTCCACTGAAAACCTCAAAGCGGCGGCTGAGTTCCTGAAACAGGCGCTTGCCCCGATGGAAGGGGTGAGTGCACTTGAAGATACGCTCGCCTATGACAAGCCCGAACTTAGCCTGACGCTGACGCCACGTGGGGAAGCACTGGGTTTCACCACCGATGACGTTGCTCAGATGCTTCGCAACAGGCTGGAAGGTATTGAAGTTGCGGAATTCCCCGTCGGTCGCCGGACTGCCAAGGTCAAGGTCCTGATGCCCGATGACGAAACCGACGCATCGTTTCTTTCCAGCACTCGCATTCGCACCAATTCGGGCACTTATGTCTCACTCAGTGAAATCGTCAATGTGGAGAGCAGTTACGGATTTGCGTCTGTCCGGCGCAGCGATGGTCTTCGCACTTTGAGGGTGACCGGCGATGTTTCGGAAGACGATCCGGAGGCAGCGGCGCGGGTCACAAGCATTCTGGAAAGCGAATTGTTGCCGCAACTCTCATCGGATTTCGATGTTGAAAGCGAGATGAGCGGTCTGGCGGAACAGGAACGGTCCTTCCTGTCGGATGCCATGCTGGGATTTGCGCTCTGCCTGGCAGGGATTTATCTGACGCTTTGCTGGATTTTTGAAAGCTGGACACGTCCGCTGATGATCATGATCATCATCCCGTTCGGTGCGATCGGTATGCTCTGGGGTCACTACCTGCACGGACTGCCGCTGTCGATGTTCTCCGTGGTCGGCTTCATCGGCATGTCCGGTATCATCATCAACGACAGTATCGTGCTTGTCACGACAATCGACGAATACGCCAAAAACCATCCGTTCCGTCAGGCTTTGGTGCAAGGGGTCTGCGATCGTTTGCGGGCAGTCGTGTTGACGACGGCAACGACCGTTTTCGGACTTGCGCCGCTGCTGTTTGAAACGAGTCGTCAGGCGCTCTTCCTGAAGCCGACCGTTATTACCCTGGCTTATGGGCTTGGGGTCGGCCTTTTCCTCGTGATCCTGCTGGTGCCCACGCTTCTGGCGTTGCAAAGCGATTTCGGACAATCTGTTTCAAGCGGGCGCCGGCTTTTGAAAATCCGGGGCCGGCGCCCTTTGTCCGGCAGAGGAACATAGTTCCGTCGGTGCGTTGGTGGGCAGCGTTCGATCTACCCGCCGACCTCCGGTCCGTTGTGCCGATTTGCATCAGGCACCGAACCTGGTTTGCTTCCAGTCTGACAGCCTTTTATTGCAGAAGGGCCGGAGCGTTGTCGGGAACCGGCGAAGCGGGTTGCTTCGTATCAGCGAATGCGGGGACAGCGTTTTCAAAGGCGCTTAGCCAGGCAACCAGGTTCGGATAATTTGACCGCCAATCGCCATTAAAGCGCATGTCGAGATATCCAAGCGCGCAGGCGAGCGTCAAGGACGCTACAGTGACATCGTTTGCAGCAGATGGGGCAGGGGGCGTTTTGGCTTCAAAATGCGCCAGGCCACGCTCGACCTTTGCCCCCTGATAGGCGTCCCAGGCAGGATCCCGGTACTTTGGATCCTTGAAGCGCTTTTCATAAACCCTGAGCAGGGCTGCATCCATAATGCCGTCAGCCAGTGTCTGGTCGCGAAGAACGGTGAAACGGGTATCGCCCTGGGGCAGCAGTTTACCGCCACCAGCCAGATGGTCCAGATACTCCACGATAACGGCGCTGTCATATAGAACATCGCCATTGTCCAGGATCAGTGCCGGGATCTTGCCGAGCGGGTTTTGGCTGCGAAGACTGTCGGATGGGTCTGCGGTGTTCGCGTCTTCCATCTCGATCCTGTCCTTCAATCCTAGGATTGCCGCAGCCAGTTTCACCTTCCGGCCAAACGGTGAAGGCGGTGAAGAACGCAATTTCATGACGATGTTTCCTTAGAATTGGACAGGTGGCGCGTTTTCGGGTGCGGTTAGCGCGGCGCCGGAACAGAGAGGTTACCGGAGCGACAACCTCTGCGGTCGACAGCGGCGCAGGACCTGAATGCGAGATCTTTGGTCAGGCATATGCGGATTTCTTCAAACTCGCCCCTTGAGCAGGTGACGGCCATGCCGTCTTCCTTGAGGCCCGGGTTGGCAAGTCTGAAAGCCTTCTCAACCGTTGCCGGTGCTGCCTTGCCGCGCTTGTTCAGCTTCTCAAATGCGCCCGGAATAGTGATTTTTTCATAGGCTTCACGGGTCAGGCCGAAATAGTCCCCTGGCTCCAGACCCGAGCATGTGCCGTGCTTGCGCCACTGGTGGAAAACAAGCCCATGGCTGGGCATGATATCTTCCATTTCAACAGCGATTTGCCGATCTATCCTTTGGCGTACGCCCGGGCAGGAGGACGGATAACCGTTTTCGTATTGAGGCCATAGGCCATGCACGACGAAACGGAAGGGGTTGCGGACATCACATTGATGAGGGTTCGCGTCTTCACCTTCCTGTTTGCAGTAGGTGGGCGACCAGGACAGCGCAAGGACATAGAAGTCGAAGTCGCCCGGCTGATCGGCGAGCGAAGAGACCGACTGTAGGCTCGCTGCCATCAGACATGCACAAAAGCTCAATGCGCGGCTGATCAGCGCCATGGATTGTCCTTTGCCGCGGGATTTTGCGTCAGTGTGGACGCGCGGTGCTGCAATATGCTCCGTAGACGCGCCATTTGTCCAATGGTGCGAGGCAAGCTTCCACGTTCCAGCTTACGCCGACGAAGCCGGCATGCTCTTCGACCATGTAATGGACGGACTGATAGCTGCCGTCAGATAGGCTTGCCTTGCCGCGGCAGAAACGGCGTGCAAGAGGGCTGACATCGTTGGCCCGGTAGGCCACTTCCGTGATTTCCTCGATGCTGAGAATGGTGCGGCCGCCATAATAGTCTTTCCGTGCCTTTGCAACGGAACCGGCAACTGCGCTTTGAACGGAACCAGCCGTGCAATCCGGCAGGCGAGGTTCACCGCCAAAGGAAAAGTAGGCGCGGTGTTCGTCGGCAATCACAGGCGTGGCCAGGCTTGCACAGGCGGTCAGGACGGACAGGATCAAACGGGCGGAACGGGCAATACGCACGGCAATAACTCCGAAGGCAAACTGAGTGGAGACGATGGGCGAGCAGACGTTCAACGTCAAGCGTCGATCGGAGCAAAAGTGCCCTGCGGTGCAATTATTCGGCGATCAACTGATTGACCTGCCAACTTGTGCCGGGCCCCTGATGCAGAATGTCACACAGCCACGGCAGCACAGTGCGCATTTCATCCGCAAGAGTGAATGGCGGGTTGATCAAAGTCATTCCGGATCCGAGCATCCGGGTATCAGGGCCACTTTTCCCGACATTCAGTTCAATTGCGAGCACATCCCTGATACCGGACAATTCAAAAGCTTCGTGCATTCGGTTGATCGCCTTTGCATCCTTCATTGGATACCAGAGCGCATAGGTCCCACTGGCCCATTTCCGATAGGCCTTGCTAACCGCTTGGGTCATACGATCGAATTCATCGGTCTCTTCATATGCCGGGTCGACCAGCACAAAGCCCCGTTTTTCTTTTGGCGGAAGAAAACTGCCCATGGCCATCCAGCCGTCCAGGTGAATGGTCTTGACCTGATAGTCCCCTTCAAAGTGCGCAGAAAGTGTTTTGAAATCGGCCGGATGCAGCTCGGTCAGGCTTAGCCGGTCAGTCTTTCGCAACATTTGCCGCGTGAGGCTGGGTGACCCGGGATAGACCGTCAGGTCACCACTTGGGTTGAGGTGGCGGATTACGTCGAGCCAGGGAGCGATAAGGGGTGCGACCGAAGCAGGAGCATCGGCAGCGAGAACTTTCCCGATCCCTTGCTGCCACTCGCCTGTTTTGAGAGTTTCTGTAGATTTCAGGTCGTATTGGCCAATGCCGGCATGCGTGTCCAGAACCCGGAAAGGTTTGTCCTTGCGCTGGAAATAGACGATCAACCTGGTCAAAACGATGTGTTTGAGCACATCTCCGATGTTTCCGGCGTGATAGGCGTGACGGTAGTTCATTGAGCACCTTCCCCGGGAGAAGGCTCCGGATCTCGTTTCATGTAGATAACAGCAGTGCCTCCGTGATCTGCCTTCCCGACTTCCTGAAAACCGAGGCGCCCGTGAAACCTCAGGGAACCGGGGTTCGGTGGGCGTTCATTGACTTCGCACAGGAACGAACGGCCCGTCCCGGCGAAGTGGCGGAAGAGCTCCGCGTAAAGCGCGTCTCCGATTCTTCGGCCTCGCAGCGTCTCGTCAACAAAGATGCGGTCTACATAAGCAAAATTGGAATAGCGTTCGCTTACCCAGATATAGTTTGGGCTGCCGTAGTCAGCACCATCCGCCAGGCATAAAAGCAGGCCGACTGGCACGTTGTCGATTTCCGCGACGATATTGATCAATGCGCTGTTGATCAGGTCCAGCATCGCTTCTGCGCTCAGCGCGCTGACACCCGGCGCCGCAGCATTGTTCAGTGGCAGCAGTGTTGCCAGATCTCCGGGAAGAAATGGACGAACCCGGACCGTATTGTTCTCATTGTTCATTCTTGGTTCTTGTCACATGAGTTGCCAGGGGTGCGCTTTCGAGGAGTGACACCTGCAATCATTGAAGACGCGCATCGTGATGCTGGAAAACGATAAGGGCGCAGCAAGGCTGCGCCCTAGAAACCGTTCTCACCAGTGCAGTCACACCGTGATTGGAGGCTTACTCCTCGACAGGTGTGCTGTCTTCTTCCGAGGGACCGCCGTCTTCTTCCACGACCTGCAAGTCCACCGCTTTCGGTCCCTTGCCGCGCCGGTCGGGCTCGGTTTCAAAGGAAATCCGTTGCCCGCTGTCCAGCGAGGCCATACCGGAACGCTCCACAGCTGAAATATGGACGAACACATCCGCGTCGCCTTCATCAGGTGTGATGAAACCGAAACCCTTGTCCGTCTTGAAGAACTTCACCGTACCGGATTGGCGTGGACCGCGTTCAACAGGGGCGTCGTCCCTGCGAGGACGCTGTTGACGGAAGCCGTCGCCGTCACCACCTTCGCGATTGCCGTATCCGCCGCGACCACCGCCATAGCCGCCGTCCCGGCCGCCGCCGTAACCGCCGCCCTCACGACCACCACCGCCGTAACCGCCGCCTTCGCGACCGCCACCGCCACCGCCATAACCACCACGGCCGCCGCCGCCGCCATATCCGCCGCGGCCACCGCCAGCGCCGCCGCCGCCGTAGCCACCACGACCACCGCCGCCGTCACGGTCGCCGAAACCGCCACGTCCGCCGCCGTAACCGCCGCCTTCGCGTTCTCCGCCACCGCCGCCGTAGCCACCTCGGCCTCCGCCGCCATAACCACCGTCCCGGTCGCCGCCGCCGTATCCGCCGCGGCCGCCGCCATATCCGCCATCCCTGTTGTCGCGGCCGTAGCCGCCACCTGAATCATTGTCGCGTCCGCCCCGGTAACCTCCACTGCGGCCGCCGCCATAGTCGCCACCGAAGTCGCTTCCGCCAAAATCACTGCCGAAGTCTTGCGGACCGCCAAACTCGCGCTTGCCGCCGCGTCGACCACGCGACCGCCGGTCCGAATCGCCATCGTGCATTACTAAATCACCTTAATCTCTGTGCCGCACTGACACATCACACCCAATCTCACCCGCCTTCACAGTCGAGTCACTTCGCCAAGACGCACCCGGTACGTCTGTTCAACATTCTGGGATAGGGCTGAAACACACCTGCCACATCCCTCTCCAGCCGCTGCGTCATCATAATAAGGGCGAGAGAGGCAAAATCGCAAGAAATTCCTTGGTCCACGGCCTAATTTGGGGCGTTTTTGGCCGGCCAGGTGTTTGACCAATTGGACAAGTCCGGGGGGGTTCCGTCGCAGGTTTTTCGTGTCGCTTCTTCCAGCAGTACCAGCCCTGTTCCATTCCAGCTCCACCGATTCCAGAGCCCGCATTCGCCGACACCGGAGCCTTTAAAGTAGCTCACAAGTTGCTGATCTGCCGGGATCCACCTGGCATTGTAAATCAGATCCGACGCAATGGGCCCCTTTTCAGACATGCGGGCAACATGTACCTGGCGCGCGGCTCCGTCCTTGCCGGAAAGGACGGCAACATAGGGACTGTTGATGGCGGTGGGTGCGCCGCAAGGAATGATGTAAAGCGATGCCGTGTCTTCAAGAGGCACACGAACGGCGTTTAGGCTGGCGAAGATTGTCGGGTCAATTTCAGAGCAGAGCCTGTTGGCAGACCAAACGGCGGCGACTTCCGGCGGCAATTGATCCGCGCTGACGACAGGGACAGCATGCGGTGCGTCCTTGGCGGGTTCATCGCCCTTTGAGATGATTGCGGCAACGGTACCGGTACGGTCCTGCCGATTGTCGAGCCAGAGCAAGCTTGCCTTCAGGCCTTGCAGGGGAACTGGAACGGCAACCGGCTCTGCATCTCCCACGGGGGGTAACTGAATTTTCAATTCGCGGCCGGAACGCATGGCCTCCAGCAAGGTCACGGTGGCAGGGCCTGTCGGATACCAGAAGCCTTCACCGCCTAGCGGGCGGAAGCCCGCAGGTGGGGTCACCGCGGTTTGCATCTCGCGCAGTTGCTCGATCGGCAGAGCCTCGATAACGCCGCCATCAACTTCAAACTGCAATGTTCCGTCCTGAGGAAGCTCGGTATTGGTTGTCAGACGCACCAATGGCTGTGCCTCGGCCTGCCAATCGCGAACGATCCGAACATCCACCCAGACGGACTGAGACCTGGTAAAGGAAGACGCAAAACACACACCGGTATTGCCGCAGTCAACGGTCCAGCCTTCAAAGCTGGGGGGCGTTCTGCCGGGCTGCGCCATTCCCGCCGAGGCGGGGACAAGGGCTGCCGCCGTTGTTATCAGCAGTGTTAATAGTCTTCGCTTCATATGGTTCGGATACCCGATTGTGGCTGCCGTCTTCTCAGCGGTCTTGTCTTCTTGTACGAAATGCTTGCGGCAAGGTGAAGCCGCTTGTGATCATATTCCTAATAACGGCCTGTGTTGTCCCGTATTAGTTATAATGCCGGAGCTTGGGTTTCACGAGAGGAGGCGGTTTTGTCGCAAGAAGAAAATGGACCCGACGGCCAGGACGGTGACGAGATGCCGCCGATCCAGGTCATGGTAATCGTCGTTACACAGTTTCAGCAGAACTGCTCGCTGATCTGGGATCCGGCGACAATGAAGGGTGCTGTGGTGGACCCTGGTGGCGATGTCGAGCGCATTCAGGCTGCAATTGAAAAGCAGGGTGTCAGCGTCGAAAAAATTGTGCTTACTCACGGCCACATCGATCATGTGGGTGGCGCAGCCGATCTTGCTGCTGCGTTGAAAGTGCCCGTTGAAGGCCCTCACGAAGCCGACCAGCCACTGATCGACAGGATCTCCGATCAGGCCGTGCAATTCGGTGTGGATGGCGTCAAACCGGTTATGCCGGATCGATGGATGGTCGAGGGGGATCAGATCGACATTGCCGGGCGAACATTCGATGTACTGCATTGTCCGGGTCATTCGCCCGGTCACCTGGTTTTCTTTGACAAGGAACTGCGGTTTGCCATCTCCGGCGACGTACTGTTTGCAGGATCGATCGGCAGAACCGATCTACCTGGAGGCGATCACGCGACTTTGATCAAATCCATTCAGGAAAAACTGCTGCCGCTTGGTGATGATGTCTCGTTCTTGCCCGGTCACGGCCAGGCATCGACACTGGGACAGGAACGGGAAACAAATCCGTTTCTGACCTAAAGGGCTACGCTGCCCAAAACCGGGTTGTCAGAGCAAAGCCCGAAGGTCATCGATGCGATCGTTGACCAGCCAGCCATAATAGTTCTCGCGGGGCCAGGATCTACCGGTTCTGCGGAACTTGGCAGCTCGACTCCAGGGGTCGCCGAGATTGTAGAGGGTTGCCGTCAGACCCGGATTGTTTGAGATGTCGACTTTGCCTACGGACTTATAAGCTGCAATCGCGTCCTGAATGATCGCCGCCATGTAGTGGAGCGAGATATTCGGATCCATGGTTGCCTTATAGACTTCCTTCGGCTTGGAAGCCTCGAGCTTGCGATAATTGCTTTGACGGGCAACTCGGTCGGTCATCTTGAGGACGGTGAGCGGGCTCAATTGACCCAGTCCGAAACTCTGACCTGAGAACAGCGGCTGAAAAAATGCTTCATTGAAGTTCTTCTTCGGATACCGAACGCCATCAACCCTGCGGCCACGAAACTTGCTGTTCCAGACATTCTCATAGCAGGACCAGCGCCGGTCGCTGCTCTTTTGAATGTGGTCTTTGTTGCAGCGCTCAAACTGTGGACGTTCAACAAAAGTGTCGACATGCTCGCCATTCAATTCGAATTCGAACCTGATGCCGGCATAGGCAAGCGCCTTGACGTAGTATGACTGAGCGCTGTCGAGTGTGTCGTAATTGTAGGTGTGTTCGCCGACAATCGCGCCGATGAGGTGGATCGGGTCTATACCGTAGCGCTTGGACACCCGCTTTATGGAGCCTAGCAGCCGGCGGTCACGCTTGAGAACCGACAAAACCTTGTTGAACTTGGCATCGTAGCTGGATTTGGACGCATTGGTGCGGCGGGAGGAAGCAAATGGGATCTTGGGTTGGGACTTGTATCTGTTGCCTTCAGGGACCGCGCGCACGGACTGCGCCTGCGCTTCGGTAACCGGCATCAGGTGTGTCGACACCGGGTTGATTAGCAACGCCAATGCAAGGCATCCTGTCGCCAGTCTGGATGAGAACCTAAGCGGGCCGGTCTTCCTGCACATTGTGATCGCTCTGCGATTGACGTTGTTGTTAATGTTTCGCCGAACAGAACCCGGCAGCGCCTCGAACCATAACGGTTTCACATAGTTCGCTGAGCGCGACTGTAAATAACTCATTTTTCAGATTGCCCCCAGAAAAAAGCACCGCCACATACAAGATGCAAGCGGTACGCTTTTCTAAGTCGGGGACATCAACAAAGAAGTGATGACTATCACAGGGTTTCGGAATCCTGTGATCAACCATATTAGTGTACCTCGCCGGAGAGATGGCATCACAGGTGAGTTACGAACACGCTTCTTTGAAGAATTGACGTACTCGTCCCAAAATCTGTTCTTGGTCGAGGCCATTGCTGGATCGGCCGATGAGTTCTCTTTCTTTCGGTTCGTCACGAGGGATGATCTGAATTCATGCCCACATAGGCCGTCGCCACCTCGATGGATCATCTGCATTCGTTGACATTTCAGTCGAAAATATAGCCGACACCTCGAACGGTTCGAATGATTTCCGGCTTATCCGGATTAGGTTCGATTTTTCGCCGGATGCGGGAAATGCGTAGGTCGATGGATCTGTCAAAGGGCTCCCAAGCCTTGTCATGCGCCTGTTCAAGCAGTTGGTCCCGAATGAGTATCCGTCCGCGGTTGGCCGCAAATACGCGTAGTAGACGGAACTCCATGGCTGTAATGGTAACTTCATTGCCATCAGGCCCAAAGAGCCGACCGCTATCAACGTCAAGTCGACTGGGTCCGAATTGCACCGCACCTTCCGGTGCTTTGGCCCTGTCCCTCGTTCCCTGGCCAATTTCATTTCGCCGGATCGTCGCCTTGATCCGCGCTTGAAGCTCTCGAAGATCGACCGGCTTTACAAGATAGTCATCTGCGCCAAATTCCAAGCCGAGAATCTTGTCGACCAATTCACCCGCTGCCGTCAGCATGAGAACGGGCACAACAGAAGTTTTTCTCAATTCCCGCAGAGCTGTCTGGCCGTCTTTTCCTGGCATTCTGACATCGAGCAACACGAGATCCGGTTCCCGCTCATTCATCAAAACAAACAAGGACGTAGCGTCTTCAGCTTCCCGGATCAGATAGCCACACTCACTCAGATGATCACTCAACATTCTTCTCAGTGGCGCTTCGTCATCACAGATTATGATTTCGTGACAGTCCTCGCTCATGCAGTTTTCTCACTTTGTTCAACAATCTGTTTTAACAGCAGAAGAAGCTCATCTTTTGCGATGGGCTTTTCGATATGTGGACATCCGGTCGAGCTGAAAAAGCGTTGAATTTTGTCACTCAAAGTGTCTCCTGTGACAAAACCCACCCGTTGGGCTGCTTCCGGTGCGATGACTTCCAGCGCGTAGAAGAATTCTGCGCCATTGATGCCAGGCATTTTGTAATCGCACAGGATGGCATCGTAAGATTGAGCTTCTACCTTTCGTAGCGCCTCTCTTGGGGAGACGCCCTTCGTTGCGTTGTATCCTGCTTCATTCAGAATATCGTAGAGAAGCTGAGCAACGCCAACATCGTCATCAACAATGAGAACCGAGATATTTCCAGGAGCAACTTCCTCATTGACGCGCGTCTTGATGATTTCCGCTTTGTCCGCCGCAGCGGGCAATTTGACGGAAAAACGGGTTCCTTTTCCCGGAGCTGATTTCAATACAAGTTTTCCGTCATGGTTGGCGACGATGCGATGACTGAATGCAAGGCCGACGCCCGTGCCCTTGCCGACATCCTTGGTCGTGAAGAAGGGCTCGAAAATTCGTTTTTGCAGATGCAATGGAATACCCGGCCCATTGTCCTCCACGTCAACAACCACCCGCCGAGACCCACCCTCGAATCGTGTCCGAACGGAAAGCTTGCCCGCTTGTCCAAGAGGTTGAACGGCTTGCTTTGCGTTCGTGATGAGATTGCTGAAAACCTGCGTCAGTTGATCGAAGTCGCCAGAAACCAGCGGCACGCTTTTGTCGAGTGTGCTGGTAAGGATAGTGCCGCTGGACGTTAGTCCGTAGTTAGAGACTTCGAGGACGGTCGCCAGCACGTCGTTGACGGAACAGAGCTCCACCCTCGCTGGTCTGCGACGCGCCATGGACAAGAACGTTCGAACGATTTTTGTTGCCCGTTCTGAGGACTGGCAGATCAAGTCGACGCGTCCCGCCTGAACCGGGTCGGAGATTTTGCCCTGAAGCATCTGGGCGTAGCCAGAAATTACAGAAAGCGGATTGTTGAGTTCATGTGCGACACCTGCAAGAAGTTCACCGAGTGCGGAGAGTTTTTCGTTTTGGTGGACTAGCTCGCGTTGACGCTCCAGCTCTGCCTGCATGGCAAGTTGATCGGAAATATCCCGGGTGGAGGAGACGATGACATCTTCGCCCTTGTAGTCGGTGACCCTGGCTGCTGTCAGACCTTCCATGATAGAACCGTCGGCTCTGCGGAATTGCACGCGATAGTCGTCAAGCTGACCTGTCGGCAAAAGCGCCTCCAGGTATGCCTCGCGATCTTCCGGCTTCATAAAGAAACTGAGTGTCGTCTCGATACTGCCGAAGCGTTCCCTGGATGCAGGTGGACAATAGATAATTTTCCCGTCGTCGACCCGTGAGACCAGAAAATTCGCCGGACAGGCTTCCACAATCTTTCGCAGCAGCATGTCGGCTTCGCGTTGCTCTTCCTCCGCACGAAGCTGCTCGGTGACATCCATAAAGGAGACCAGATAGCCGTTCAGTTCGGTCTTGTGCGCCGAGGCAAGCAGTGTTGCTCCGTTTGCGAGTTTCAGGGTTATCTTTTTCTCATAGGTGCGGATGGTGTTTTCGAGCTCTTCCACATAAGCAGCCTCTTCGAGGCCTTCTGGAATACACATCACATCGGCATTGAAAAGCCGCCGCATTATTGAGACGACATTCTCGCCAATTTCGGGTGCGGGAATGTTGCTGAAAAACATGCGGTGCCATTCGCGGTTTGCCATCGAGAAGTTGAGGTTTGCGTCGTAGAGCACCAAGCCCTCATCCAGAGACTGGATGGCATCATTTAGAACAGAGAGACTGAGCTCCTCCGCTTCAATCAAGGCAGTCGTGTCGGTAACCACGATCACTCTGCCGTCGTCCTGAGTGACGGCCCGTTCTACAAAAAAGTGGCGGCCGTCTTTAAAACTGACTTCCATGGACGCGAGCGTTTGACGCTGTTCCTGAGCGGCCCTGCTGAAGTCGGCAGCAGCATCGTTTCCAACTGGCTGTCCCTTCACGGTGGCGATGTGGCAGGCGAGGATTTCGATCCGTTGCTCATCCGACAGCGCGAGAATTTCGTCGACACTTAGTTGGAAAGGGGCCGCGAAGGCCTCATTGCAATGTGTGAAACGACCATCTGCGCTTTCAATGGCAACCCCCACCGGCAGGCGAGCGACCACGTCCGTAAACAGACGTTCGGCTTTGAAACGCTCAGTGATGTCGAGCACGGTTGCGACGACTCCTCCGCCCTTGAGGCGGGTAAGCGTGATAACTCTGTACGTGCCGTCAGCTACCTTAATGTCGATTTTGAGGGTGCCGAGTTCGTCGAGGGTCCGGAAAATTTCCTTTGGTCCGCCGGCTGGCCCTCGAATGATGGTGACGTGGCCGTCGCTCATAGCGCGCTGGATGACTTCTGTCATCGGAGTGCCCGGCTTCAAGACATCCTTATGTGGTCCAAGCATGTTCGCATACTGGTTGTTTGCGTATACCAAGCGCCGGTCCCTGTCATAAAGCACAAAGCCTTCACCGAAAGCCTCAATTGCTTCGAGCAAAACATGTTCGCCGATCTTGTCCTGCGAGTGAGGTCGGGCAACTTCCCGCAATTCGGTCAGGAAATTGCCCTGCTTGGTTTTACTGGAGGTTGCCCGCAAAACACGGCCGTCTCGGTGATGCAGGTAGGCATTTCCATGGCTTGCCATTTTTTCTTGCAGATCATTGGCAAACTGACCTGGATCAGCGTCGGCTAGGATGTCGAAGCAATTATGATCGACCAGGTCTGCGAAAATCTCTTGGAAACCTCTGTGGACCGAAAACAGTCTTGTGTCGTTTTCAAAGACGAGTTCGCGAAAAACTGCGTTGGAGGAAATCAGACGCCAGGTGTGGTCCCAGAGCGCGGCACCTTCTGAAAGGGCCTCGAAACCGTCCAAAAGAATGCTGGACGACGGCTGGTCGCTGCCCGTCTCCTCAATGGAAGGTGTGTGTGACCCCAGATCCGAAACAGGCTCACTTTCAACGATATCGCTTGAACTGTCTGCAGCCATGTGCGGCACCTCGTTTGATTTCGTCTGGCATTTGATGCAGCTGTCATGGTGCTGCTCGAAGCTTCGGATCACTCTAGGACATTGTTTTTGTTTGCATAGGTTTAACCCCGATAAAGCAAGAAAGGCGGCGGATTTTCCCGCCGCCTGACATCTCGCAGTACCGAAAGTTAAATGATGAACACGTCCGACTGGGCATCGAGATCAAGATGCCCAAGCAAGATGACGGAGACATCTGCGTTTTGACCGGCATTGTCACGAATGTGAACCACCGTTGCATCTCCGATACCGTCTACGTCGAAAAACGTGTGCTCGAAATAGGCTTCGGCACCCAGGCCGTTTGAGAAGCTCGACTGTTCTCCGAGGAAGTTCGCACCGCCAAAACCCTCGAAAAAGAGCATGTCACCGCCATCACCGAAATCGAAGATGATGTCCATCGGATTGCCGCCAGAACCACCGCTGTCACCTGACTGGAAATGGAATGTGTCCCAGCCCGCGCCTCCGAAAAGGCCATCGCCAAAGTTGAACCCCTGGCTGTTGGTTCCACCACTGATGAAGTCGTTGCCTTCACCGCCATTTATGAGGTCAATGCCGGCTCCACCGTAAAGACTGTCAGCTCCATCCTCGCCATAAACCAGGTCGTTGCCGTCGCCGCCATATTGCGTATCGTTGCCGATCCCGCCATACAATTTGTCCCGGTCTTCACCGCCGAACATCTGATCGGCTCCTGACCCGCCATTTATTGTATCTTCTCCTTGCTGCCCATAGAGGAAGTCGTTGCCGCCGTCGCCATTGACTTCGTCGTCGCCTTCGCCACCGTAGAGGGAGTCATTGCCCCAACCGCCGTTCAGGACGTCGGCGCCATTCTGACCCCACAGGATGTCGTTGCCGTTGGCGCCCGACATCACGTCATCGCCATTCCCGCCCTGCATGGCATCAGCGCCAATTCCGCCATACATGGTGTCGGCGCCGTCGCCGCCCCACATCAGATCATTGCCGGAACCACCGTTCAGATTGTCATCGCCATCTTCACCATAAAGCCGGTCGATGCCGCTGCCGCCGAAAAGGGTGTCGTTTCCTTCTTCGCCGAAAAGGGTATCGTTTCCGGATTCGCCATAGAGGGTGTCGTCGTCCCGGCCACCGTGGAGGGTGTCGTTGTCACTACCACCGTAGAGAATGTCGTCTCCAAAGTCGCCATAGATCAGATCTTCGCCGTTGCCGCCGTAAAGCCTGTCGTCACCCGTGCCACCGCTGATTAAGTCATCGCCGTCCTGACCATAGACGCGGTCATTGTGCCGGTTTCCATAGAGGCGATCGTTCCCATGACCGCCATAAAGGAGATCATCTTCGTTTCCGCCATAGAGATAATCGTCACCGTGGCCACCGCTCAAAAGGTCGTTTCCGCCGTCACCTTCCAGAGTGTCGTTGCCGGTTCCGCCGAGAAGTTCATCATCGCCGCGCCAACCTGATAGGTAGTCATCACCGGTGCCGCCATTGAGGATGTCGTTGCCATCATGACCGTAAAGTTTGTCGTCGCCGCTATCGCCGTTAAGTCGGTCTGCGCCGTTTCCGCCATAAATGTAGTCGTTGTCGCTGCCACCATAGGCAACATCGTTGCCGCCGTTGAGCCAGAGATTGTCGACGCCACCGAGACCATAGGCAATGTCGATGCCATCGCCACCGGCATAAAAATCGTCATCATACCAGTCGATCCAAATGGTTTGATCCAACGGTTGGAAATTTCCAGCTTCAAAACTGAGGTTCGATGGAAAAGGCTCAAACCGGTTGGCAGCGCCCAATTTTTTAAGATTTGAACTTAGATTTGACTGGAGGCGAGACACTGCGCTGGCAAAATCCGATTCTAGTTCGGCAATGACGTTCCAGTTTGCAGATGCCTGGTCATCAGCTTCAGCATTTGCCAACCCAATCTGTTTGAGATTGTTGAGCGAACGGCCACGCATTGCGATTGGTTCTAGACCACCTTCACTCTCGAACTCGATGCCGAGGCTTGGGCCTTCACGCTCTGCGCGTCTGCCATTGTAATCATTGAAAATAGTCTCGCGCCCTTGTGTTTCTGAGATGATTTCCTCAATGTCGCCCTTTCTGAGGGGCTCGGAAGGTCGCAGTTGTTCAAATTTACCGGTGTTGGCAGGAGATGTGTTTGCTCGGCCAGTTAGCCTGGTAGACATTTCAATATTCCTTCAAGTGTATGCAGCCCTGTTGCTACTTTGGGTTCAAACTGTCCTGCCCAGTTCCGCGTTGAATTCGATAGCGGAGCAGCTATCTTCAGCGCCGGATGTATCTGCTGGATGTTTGGATGAAGGAAGAAACGTCTTAATTGTAAGCCACGTATCAGCAGCTGTTTTACATTTGATACAAATGATACTTTTCGACAGGCGCGAATTTGGGAGGAAATCACTGGCTCAAATCGACGGACAAATTGTATCCAGATGAGGCTAGCGTGCTGGCAACTATATAAAGCAGGTCTAGTTTATTATTTTGCTTTCATTGTTCTGACGCTGCTGGCCGGCCCCATGTGTAGCCGCACCGCCTTAGGAACGCCGAGAAAATCATAGAAAGCGCGGTGCTGCCGAAGGCCACAGAGTTCTCTTTGAATGGTGACGTGCCAGAGCGCTTCGCTTGCGTCGGCAAGTCTTGCGTGCCTTTCTTCTGGCGAACGATCCAGATCTGCCTCGGCCTTCTTCAACCTATCGAGAGCCGCCTCCAGCTTCTTGTTCAGGCGGGAGAGTGTCGATGCCTTTTCGTTTAGGATCTCCTGCTCAAGTGCAGCTGCCAATGGGTCCTTGTCGGACATTGATGTCTGTCTAGGCGGTCGAACACTCATCTTGCTTGTTCCGTCTGCAAGTCTTCTTTCGCGAAGGTCACACGGGGGATTTGTTCAGGGCAAGATCTTTTTCGAACCAGAGAAGTCCGATGAGGGCAAGAAGTTTCAAAACGCAAGGAATGCCGGCATAGGTGATGCTGAGCAGAAAGCCGAGTTCAGGTGTCATCGTACCGCCCGGCTGGTATCCCGCCAGGCCCAGCAGGGGCAGCGCCAGACCGGTCGCGACCGCAAGCGCGCCCTTTGATTGAAAGGCCATGACAGAGAACAGCCTGGAGGCATCAGCCTGCCGGTGGTCTTCATCGATGTGGTCTGCAAGAATTGCTGGTGGAAGAGCCAGATCAGCGCCGAGCGCCAGTCCCGACAACGCGCATACCAGTGCGTAGGCCGTAATGTCCCCTGGCTGCAAAAGTGCGGCCCAGCAGAATGTCAGGATTGCAGCCCCGAGTGAACATTGCCAGGCGCGCATTTTCCCTAGGCGGGCTGCAAACCATGTCCAAATTGGCATGGAAAGCGCACCGGCAAGAAAGTAAATAAGCAGAAACAAACCGGTCAATGATTCCGCTTCCAGACGATCCCGGATGAAAAACAGCACCAGAACAGCCGGAATAGCACTGGCGAACGTGTTCAGGAAGACCATGCCAAAGAACAGCGCCCGCCAGCGATCACCGATCAACTTCAACCATCCGGTTCCACGAACATTTGCCGGTGGCTCGTTGACGGGGGTCTGCCGCATCCAACGCAACAGCAGCCAAAGGGCTATTGCCAGGAACGGCAGGTAAGCCAGCGACAGCCAGTGAAAGGCAGCTTCCTTGCCACTAAGACCGGCCAAAAGCGGAGGGGCAACGGACGCGGCCAGCAAACCGAGCAGACCGACCGCTTCACGGCTCGCGGTTATTCTTGTGCGGTCCCGGCTATGGGTTCGCCATAGGCCGCCAAGCGTCTGGAAATTTATCGACACGACGGAGAAGCCGGTGGTGCAAAGCAATACTGAAATGGCAAACCACAGCAAAGGAATCTGTTCCATGGGATGAAACAGCATCCAGAAACCCGCACCCAGCAGGACGGCGCCGGCTCCAAGGATCATTCCGCGCCGATGATGAAACCTGTCGCTGAGGCTGCCGATCAAAGGGTCCTGGACGGCATCGAACAAACGCAGACCGAGCAGGACAGCCCCTAGAGCGGCCAGAGGTTGCCCGAGCGTTACAGCATAAAAATCAGGAGCATGAAGGTAGATTGGCAGCCCGGCGAAGGCCAGGGGAAAGGCCATTGCGCTATAGGCAGCCAGTCCTGAGATTGAAACAGGGACAGTTCTGGACTGAAAGGAAGATGTTGGTGTGCCTCGCGCCCCTTTGGGCTGAGGGGCGGGTTCAGGCGAAATTGCAGTTTTCATCGGCGAAGTGTGTGGGTCGTCGGTGTCTGATGTCACGAACCGCCGCCGACAAGCTTGGCGCGCAATTGTGGATTGCGTGTGCTGTTACCGAGCCAAATCGAGAAGAATTTGTTTGTGAAGGCTGCGTCGTTGATCGAGCCCAGTTTGCGGTTGCCGAGGTAAAAGATGGTGCTTCCCTTCGCCGTGCGGACACCAATGATCGATTGACCGGAGGAGACATTCGGGAAAATGGACTGCATCTGCTTGGTCCAGCTGTCCAATTGCTGTTGGGACACACCGCCCTGACGTTTGATTTCCTTCACGGAGCTTGATGTGATGTCTTTGCCCTTGAAATTCCGGAGATATGTGAGTTTCAGGGCGAAGGGGGTCGAAGGGCGATAACTGCCGCCGGGGGCGTAAAGTTCTGCATCAAAGACCTTGAAACCCAGATATGTCATTCGACCCTTGCCCACCAGCTCGGCGGATGGAACGGATCTTGCGGCCGCTCCGAGGTCGGCCCGAGCAGTATCTGGCATGACCAGGGCAAACGTGAGCAGCAGGCTGAACAGCGCCGTTGCGGGCCAGCGTGAAACTTTTGTGATGAGGCGCTGGATCATGTTCATTCCTCCGGACGGCAGTTCTGTCTTGAGCGACTGCTCTGCCTACGAGCGAGAACGGCTGCTAGATTTTCAAAAAATGAACCGCAGACTTCACGCGTTCGTGAAATCGGTGCTCAACGGCCGGTTTTGGCGTTCCGCATTCTGCGGATTTGGTACAAATATTCGCCTGTCATGTTTTC
Organism: uncultured Roseibium sp.; assembly: GCF_947499295.1. Lineage (GTDB taxonomy): Bacteria > Pseudomonadota > Alphaproteobacteria > Rhizobiales > Stappiaceae > Roseibium. The sequence goes on along the minus strand of NZ_CANMNP010000009.1, from coordinate 33,977 downwards.
TTCGATTTCGCGATGCACTATACTGTCTTTCAGAGACAGTCTGCTTCCTTTCGGGAACCTGCGGTGAATGCTGGGGTTGTCGGCAAGGAAATATTAGCAAGTCGACGATACGCCGACATGAATATTTCGGCGGTACTTCCAAAGAGACAGTCAAAACAATGCGTCCGGAGATGACGGCGGCAGCTTAGGCCAGTGCGATGAGTGAGATTGACCTAAAACCGAAACAAAAGACCAAAGTTCAGCGGCCAAAGCTTTATAAGGTCGTGCTGGTGAATGACGACTACACACCGCGTGAATTTGTGGTTCTGATTTTGAAGGCCGAATTTCGGCTGGACATGGCGCAGGCTGAGGTGGTCATGATCACGGCCCATCAAAAAGGGGCCTGTGTTGTTTCGGTCTATCCGAAAGATGTGGCTGAGACGAAGGCGACGCGCGCGATTGATGCAGCAGGGCAACTTGGCTATCCGCTGCAGTTCACGGTCGAACCCGAATAATTTTTAGCTTTCTCAGCCTCTGGTCTCTCATGACCCAAAACGCGATTTCTGCCGAACCGACTGGAATGCGAGTGAGATCGCCGGAGACAGGTCTGGTCGTCAATCGCCCGACGCCGGCGGATCAAGCATGTCCTCAAAGAACCAGGCTGTGAGTTCGTTTCGGCTGGAAACACCCGCCTTCCGGTAAACAGATGAGGCCTGTTGGCGAACAGTCTTTTCTCATGTCTGTCGAAGTCCTGCTATTTCCCGGAAGGACAATCCCTTCAACATGCCGATGACAACATCCTGCTCGCTGCCGGTGAGGTTCCAGGCGTCAAACTGTTTTTGCATCATTGCGCTGTATTGCCCTGCAGTCCAGGGGATCTGGAATCAATCCGGGCAAGTTGACCGCGCGCGTTTTGGAGCTGACCGCCAAGATCCTTCAGAGCATTTTGCTGAGCGCGGCGTTCAAAAACAAATCCCGCCAGCACCAGTGCGCTCAGGGCCAGCCTTGCAACATGGTCGGCCATTGAGTGCAAGGTTTCTCCACTCATGAATTTTGAGACGATTTCAACAAGGCTGGTGCCAAAAACAATGACCACGAAGACAGCGATGCAATCGATTTGCCCTCTCATTGTGGCGTCGATGATTTGCCCGCAATTATCGAGGATCGAACCTTCTTCAAGATCGGCAGCGACGGTGGTCTGTTGGTGGAACCGGTCTCCATGACAATGATGGAAATGTCGCCGGGCGAGCGCTGCGAGATTGTTGTCGATCTGTCGGACGGGGCTTCGGCTGAGTTGCTTGTCATTTTCGAAGACGAGATTGACGCCGAAGAAGAAGGGCTGATCAGCGGTTTGCAAAGCATTTTCAATGAAATCAATGTGCCTGCAACAAAATGGTCTTTGAAGCTGCATGCCGATGAGGATGGGTGCGAAACAGCTTTCGGCCAAACGGTGAGCGGACAGGCCTGGTTTCTGGCATGAAATCTGCTGTTCCAAGCTAATAGACAAGGCTAGGAACAGGATCCGTCCCACTATGAAACGCGATGCGAAACCGTTTGCACCGGAACAAAACACTTCCTTTCGCAAAGTTGTCGTCACAGGGGGATTAGGCTTTGTCGGAGCCCGGGTAGCTTCCCGGTTGGCATCGATGGAAAATGTTGAAGAACTCGTGATTTTCGACCGTGTTACCTATGCAGCGGACTTCCGACGGCTCGGATATCCGTTTTCGGGGAAAAGTCTGCCGATTCTGCGTGGTGATATACGCTCGGTGTCGGACGTTTCCAGAGCACTTGAGGGAAGTGATGCAGTCATTCATCTGGCAGCGGAAACGCATGTGCCACGATCGATTGTCAATCCCGAACTCTTTTTCGACGTCAACGTGGTCGGAACGGAGACCCTTTTGAATGCCGCCCGCGATCTCGGCGTCAAGAAATTCATCCATGTCAGCACACATCAGGTTTATGGTTCGGGTAGGGGCGCGCTCAAGGAAACCGCACCATTGCGGCCTGAAACACCCTATGCAACGTCGAAGGCAATGGCCGAAGAAGCCGTAATACAGGCAGCACAGACCGGGTTGAATGCAACGATTCTGCGTCCGGTGACAACGGTTGGGGCAGGTCAGCATTCGGAAAAGAGGATCCCGCGACTGGTCATCGAGGCACTCAGACGGCAACGACTTTCGCTTGAAGCAGATGGCCGGACCGAACGTTCCTACCTGCCTGTCGGTGATCTGTCGGCTGCCATCTGCCAATTGCTTTGTCTGCCGTCCTCCGAAAATCTTTCGGTCTATAACCTTGGCGGTGAAGAGCGCTTATCCGATCTGCGGGTGGCAAAGAGGATTTATGACCTGGCGGGAGCTCGAACCGGCTTGCGTTTTGTGAAGGAACAGGGCAGCGGTGAACCGGCCGCTTGTCTGAATGACAAAGCCATCCGAGCGCTTGGATATCGGCAAAACGGTTTTTTCGATGAAGAACTCAGGGCTCTTTACGGCGCTTACCTGTCACGGGCAGATCGATTGTTGCAGGCAAGTTGATGCCCGCCCGCCCGCCCGTCCGCTTGCGAGTGCTCGAGCCAAGGGGATGAGGGGCGCCCAACCGGGTCAAACAAAAGCGGCCTTGAATGAAACTCAAGACCGCTTTGATTTTCATGTATTCACGTTCGCCCAGCCGATGGCCTAGTCGCGGAGCTTAACGATCTTGTCGTTGCCACCACCTGGCCTGTCGTCATCGGGGTTGGTCAGATCGTCGGCGGCGTCACTCGTCGTATCCAAATCCATTGGTTTCAGATCGCCTGAGGCGGGCTCGGTGATGCCGAGTTCGGCTGCAGGATCAAAACCCTCTGTGATGCCGAGTTCTTCTGCCGGGCCTTTGCCCTCCATCGCCATCTGATAGTTGGTGATCACGGACTTGAGCTGAACAATCTGTTCGTTGGCCGTATCCACCTGGATCTTGTAGCGCTGCAGGCGTTTGTTTTCTTCGACGAGGTCTTCCAGATTGTCTGCGAATTTCTGGTTCTGATTCCGCTGGTGGTTCAGGTCTGTCAGCGCAGAATTATAACGCAGATTGAGTTCACGCAGCTTGGCGGTGGTTGCCATCAGCTCGTTGCGGTCCTTCTCGTGGTTCTTCTGCGCACTGTCGAGGAGGTGTTCGATTTCCTGCATCCGTTTCAGGAGATCACGGCTGCGGTCTTTCAGCTGAGTGTTCTCGCGCGCCATTTCCTGCAGGGACTGGGCGCCGATCCGACGTTGAGAGGACAGGTTCTCGATTTCTGCGTTGAGCGCGTAAACCTCGTTGTCGTGCTTGCGCTGTTCTTCCTCTAGCCGGGACTTGGCATAGACCAGTTCCTGATTGGCAACATCGAGATGCGACTTCAGGTCGATGTTGTTGTTGCGGAACTCCACAAGCTCGCGCTTGGCGGATTCCAGTTCACTTGAGGCCTGATTGTTCTTGCGGATCTCGTCTTCTAGCAGCTTCGCGCTTTCCGACAGGTTCTGCTGAAGTTCCTTTTCACGCAGTTTGAACGCCTCAAGGTCGCTTCCAAGGCTCTCGGAATGCTTTTCAAGCGTGTCGTGCTTGGCGTGTAAATCGTTCAGCTGACCGGACAGGTCTGCGACTTGCGCGTTGGCATCCACCAGCTTTGCGCTTTGCTGGCGGTAGTCTTCATTGACCTTTTTGTTGTTGTCGCGAATGGAGACGATGTCATTGCGCGCGGTTTCCAGGGCCGTGCGGGTTTCAGTTGAACGCTTCCTGAGAGAGTGCACTTCTGCCTGAGCGTCTTCCAATTGCGTTGTCAGGGTCTTGATTTTGTGTTCGGCGTCCAGGAGATCGGTCGAAATCTTGGCGTTTTCGGATTTCAGACGAACTTCAGTTTCGACGCTTGTGCGCGAGGCTTCCAGATAATCCGCCATCATGCGGATCGATGTCTGGCTTTCCGCCGCGAAGGCGGCCATCTGATCGAAAGTCTGGTTAAGGCCGCCAACCCGTGTTTTCAGGCCATCAAGCAGGTTCATTTTCTCCTGCATCTTGAGCGCAAAAGGTGAGAGCTGCTCAACGTTGCCGCTTTGACCCGGAGCCGGTGTTGCCTCTTCTACCTGCTGGCTCGTGCTTGATGTCTCGACCCGCTGCTCCTGGTCACTACCAGGGCGCGTGGTTTTCGAGAAAATGCCCATTCCTGTCTCCTGACTTCCGCGCCGGCGCCGCACCGGCGAGATACGCATACCTTAACTCTTTATTAACTCATTTGTCGTGGGCGTTTCAACGACTCACGAGGTCTGAACGCCACAATACATTGCAAAGTGTTACCCCTAAAAGACAGATATCCCCGGCATTTTAACGGAGTTTACCTTTTGGTTAACAAACAGATTGCTGGCTGCACTGTCGAACCTGTCATGTTTACCAGTCGTCGATCCTCACCGGCTTGCCGCCGCCGAAGGCAATTTTGTTGACGCGGCGCTGTGTGCGTGGCGTCCTGTGAGGGATGTTTTTTTGGGGGGACACCGAATGATACGATTGCTGAACCGGGTTTTCCTTGCTGTTGCTTTTGTGAGTGCAGTGGCGTTGCCGCTCGTGCCCGCTGCTGCATATCAGCAACTGCTCACATACCGTATCGCGGGGCAGGACATTCTGGCGATTACGGAAGGTGACCATGTCGATGAAGATCCCTGGGCACTCACGCTGACTGTCGTTCCTTCCGGAGGCATGGGCAATGAAATCCTCATCGAATCCGATGGCGGCCTCGACGAATGCAAGCAGCAGCTTGAGTATGTGAAAGGGTCAACGAGCGATTACATCGAGATTGTCATCGACATGAACGCTCCGACCATGAACGGGGTTCTTGTGATCCAGTGCGCGACCTTTCAGGGCCTTTTCACTTCAGCGCAATGAGGCCGCAGTCCGAATGCGGCCCCTGGAAGGTTCCTGAAACCTGATGTTCAGGCCTCTTTTCAGCCCCCCATTTCGTCGATCGTCCAGCTCAGTGGCCAGCCTTCCGGCGGTCCCGAGACACCGTCGCAGTTGGATTTTTCCTGATATTCCATCAGCGTGTAGTTGCCCGACTCGGCTTCTATCTCATGGCGCTCGAAGGCACCGCAGTCATAGTTCGGAGAGTAATATGTGGTGCCTGTCACCTGACCGGTGCCGGGGTCGAAGAACAGGTTGTTGACGAGCGCATGGTTTGGCTGGTTGAAGTCCGGCGGTGTCTCGAATTCTTTCAGCTCGTCAAGTGACGGGTTAAAGGGAATATGAACCATCATGTAGAAAGGCACATTGGCATCGGCCATCGTGCAGGGGACAACCCAGGTTTCTACGTCGCCCTCGGCGTAATACTGCGCGCCGAAGGCGGGAACAGTTTCTTCAAGAGCGCAGTCAAGCACTCGATAACCGGTCATCTGAACCGAATCCGGCACTTCATTCAGGTTATAGACCTGGCCGACGGGTCCGCTGAGGCCCGCAGTCTGATCTTGCGAGGGCATCACGGGAGGCGGCAAATCGTCGGCAGGGGCAGCGGATGCCGCGTTCGATGCTGCCGAGGCCGTGTCTGTTGCTGCGGCAGCATTGTCACGGGCAGCAGGTTGGCTCGTGGTTGAAGGCGCTGCAGCGATGCCCGTCGCTTTGTCCGACGGCAGACCGCCCCAGGCGACAATGGCGTCCAGTCGGCCGACACGGCCCTGCGCCTCGTCCATTTTCAGGAGGGAATGGGTGATGCCGTTCATCGACACCCAGTAGGTGAGTGTTCCGGTGGAGCCTCCGAATTCGATCTGGATGGCGGCATCTTCACCCAAGCGCAGCTTCTCGATGAGGTCACGATCAGATGCGCCGCCAAAGGTCATTTCGTTGCCCTTGTAGACTTTGTCGACCTTGCCGAAATAGCCGTAATTGTCTTCTTCAAGGCTTTCGATCTCGATGCGGGCCGGCAGGCCAACTTGCAGCTCCGTTGTCGGATCGAAGGTGACATAGACCTGGCTGGCAGGTTTGGCGCCGCGCTCAACCTTCATGCGGAAAGCTTCGCCATTCGAACCTTCACCGCTGGTCACGGCAATACAGTAGTTGTTTTCATCGCAGGATACCGACCATTTGCCGTAGCCGGTTTTGGCCAACTCCGCGAAGGCACCGCCCGTGCCCAAGAGCAATACGCTCAGAGAAAGAAAAAATCTAAACGCCATGTCAGCCCCCTCTGACCAGATCATGCTTTGAAGATGACGAGGTTGCGTGCGTTGTCAATCGATCATTCGGGCAGCAACGTGTGGGAAACAAGCTCGACAACCGGCACGGACGCTGGATCACAACGACTTGCTGTCATCGCCCGCCGGGTTCTTGTCGACGGCAATGCACCTGGATCGGAAGCCTTACAATTTCAGCGTGCGGTCCTATGTCTTCGCCGATGGAGCGCGCAAGATGAGCCAAAGCCCTGCCAGTGAGTTGCCCGATACTTCCCGTCTTTTGCGGACCGAGCAGCGTGGCCTGAGGCTTGCCATCGTCTGCCGGACGCTTGTGGTCGGCGCTGCGTTCCTCTGGGTTGGCTCCTCATGGGTTGCCTTCGGCTTTTATCCCAATCCTCTGGTCTTCGGCGTGTTGGGGATATTCACCGCGGTCGGAATCGCTCATGCTGCTGTGATCGGAACGCGCTTCGACCGCTGGTGGATGAAATACGCGATCTATACGGTCGACATTCTGGGCATCTGTGCGGTCTTTGCATTTCTGCCGCTTGTCCAGGGTGAAACGGTGCCGCAGATCCTCGCATTCAGGGCCTATGGCATCTACTACCTGTTTCCGCTGATTGCCATGGCGACGCTGTCCTTGTCGCCGAAACTGGTGCTCTGGGCCGGCGGTGTCGCCGTGGCGGGTTGGTTCGCAGCTTTTTTCATCGCGATCTCGGACCTGGAGACCACGCTTTCCTGGTCGGACCTGACGCCCGGAGCCACCAAGGCAGACTATGAGGCGCTGTTTCTGTCAGCCAATTTCATCGGGCGCGGCAACCGGATCGAAGAGACCGGTTTTTTGATGATAGCAACGCTCATCCTGGCGCTTGCCGTGCTGCGTGCCCGCCGGGTTTTCATGGCACAGGTCGCTGCCCAGGCGGAGCGCGAGCAGATTGCGGCGACACTCGGCCGTTATGTGCCTGAAGCCATTGCCCAGCGCCTGATCGACGATCCGTCCGCTCTTGTCCCGCAGGAACGTCATGCGGCAATCCTTGTCATGGATATCGCCGGTTTCACGGCTTACTCGGCCGGTCGGCCTCCAACAGAAGTGATTGAAAACCTGAACGACTTCCTGTCCGGATGTGCCGAAGAGGTCAGCCGGCACGACGGGGTCGTCATTCAGTTCACCGGCGACGGTCTGATGGCCTCTTTTGGCGCGCCGATTGACAGCGATCATCCTGAGCAGGATGCGGTTGCCGCAGGCCGCGATTTGCTGCTGTGCGCTAAACAGGCCGGTTTCTCGATCCGTATCGGGCTTGCGGCTGGACCGGTTGCGGCGGGCAGCATCGGTTCATCAGATCGGCAGGCCTTCACCGTTTATGGTGACACGGTCAACCGCGCGGCCCGACTGGAAGCACATGCCAAGGTTCTCGGGCAGTCCGTTCTGATGGATGCCGGTGTTTCCGGGAAACTTGCGGGGGAAACACCCCAGCTGCTTGGACTGCAGCAGCTGCGTGGACTTGCCGATCCTGTCCCGGTTTTCACGCTGCCCTTGAAGGTTTGAGATTGAGTTCCGCTGCGTCAATATGTGCAGCGAACCGGCCAAGGCTGGTATAGTCTGCAAGTGTGGGTGCGTTCGGAAATTGATGAGCCAGCGGGCAACATGCGGTTCAGTCCATACCGAGGGGGAAGTCGATGATCAGAAATGCCGCCGCGGCGATTGCCGGAACTGTCCTGTGCTTGGTGCCACTTACTGCTGCGGCAGAGGGCAAACTGGCTCTGATCATCGGCAACGCCGCCTATGACAATGTCTTGCCGCTGGACAACCCGCCGCGTGATGCGGATCTTGCATCCAGAACCTTCACCGCGCTCGGGTTCGAGACCCGGCTGGTGCTGAATGCGGATGCTTCGGAGATGCGCACTGCGCTTGCCGCATTCCGGCAAGATGCCGTTGATGCCGAGGTGGCGGCGATCTTCTTTGCAGGTCATGGCGTCCAGGCTGACAACGTCAATTACCTGCTTGCGACCGATACGGGCGCTGCCACGCGGGCTGTCTTTGAAGAAACCGCCGTCCGGATGGAAGAATTCCTGGAGGCACTTGCGGCATCGTCCGGTGTCAAGCTGCTGATCGTGGACGCCTGCCGGGACAATCCCTTCGCCACAACACGGTCCCTGGAAAAACTCTTCAATCCGGACGCTTCCGGCCTGTCCAGGGTCAATCATCAGCTCTCTGATCTGATGGTGATCTATTCCGCCCAGCCCAATCATCTGGCTTATGACGGCGATGGGCAGAACAGCCCGTTCATGGAAGCCTTTTCTTCTGTTCTGACTGCTCAGGAAGAAGTGAAACTGACCGAAGCCCTGATCGACATCACCAATTTTGTGCGCACCCGGACGGGTGACAAGCAGCTGCCCTATACTGAAGGCACACTGTCGGTTCATCTCCGCTTGACCCTCGAGCATCCTCTTAAGGCAGCGACGCATTTGGACGAAGGCACCTGCCCCGCAGGCGGCGAGACCATCTCGCTTGATGCGCCGGAGCGTTACCTGGAAACTGACGATGATCTGCAAAGCCTGGTGCTGACCGACCGAGGCAACAGGTTTCTGGAAGTCTGTGTTCTGAACGGAGCGCTTTTGGTGTCCGGTGGCTTCGGCCAGACATACTCTCCGGCAGACCTTCGAAATCCCGACGACGGAGGCGCTGGTTACTATTTCAAGACCGGGGACGGCCACGACGCACATCTTTGGTTCTACGCCGATCCGGCAAACGCCGATGCGACTGTCGAGATCGGTCTCTACGTTGACGGCAAGGAACGGTCGTGGATCACGACCGGGTGGGTGCTGTAAGAGGTTGGTAGAACAACTGTGTCTCATGACTGACCGCGCCTGGTCACGTGAGGTGACTTGGATCCCCGATCAAGTCGGGGATGACGCTGAAGGCAGGGCGAACTTATGCGTCAGACAATGGGTGTCGCCTAAGGCGCGATCCTTGGTTCAATCATTTCCAGAACAGTTGGTAGAGGCAACGTGTTGCCGAACTATTGCCGTCTAGCTGACGATCAAGTTCTCGCAAGATTTAAAGCGTGTACCGGTTCAGCAACGTACCACCGCTAAATCATAAGCTCGTTAGTCCCTCAGACAAAATCAGGTCATCCCCGACTTGATCGGGGATCCAATCCACTTATCAGCCAGCCCGGTTCCTAACGGTTTAGCTCCTCATAGAGGTCTCGCCAGTCTGGATTGAATTCCTCGATTGCCTGGATTTTCCATTCACGTGGCCAGCGCTTGAGACGTTTCTCCCGCGTGATCGCCGTGTTCGGATCTTCAAAGACTTCGTAATAAACCAGCCGCGTCACACCATATCGCCGTGTGAACTTGCTTCCGGTCTTCTGCAGGTGCTCATGGACCCGCCTCCCAAGGTCGTTTGTAATGCCAGTGTAAAGTGTTCCGCGCTGTCGGCTTGCCAGAACATAGACGAAGAAGGCCATGTTGTTTTGTTGCGTGGATCGGATCCCCGATCAAGTCGGGGATGACATTTGAGGGAGGGCAAGGCATTGCATCGAATAAAATGTCTCCCCGAACATGATCCATGGTCCAACTAAATCCCAAGCGTTGACCGAGACTTACTGCCCCGGCCGTCCGCTCTTCTTCGGTCGTCCACGCCTTTTCTTTTCCTCCACCGGGTCTTCGTAAGACCCGGCGCCGATCTTGCCGCGTACCACAGGTTTCGGGTCATCGGAGCCGAGCGGCACTTCGGTGCGGCCGACCGTCATTTCGTCGAGTGTGTTTTTGCGGACTTTGGCGCTTGGGGAGGGCAGGGCGTTCTTTGCTTTCGCAGCTCTTGCCTTGTCGCGGGCCGTTTCCTTTTTCTTGCCGCTGGCACCTTCCTTGGTTCCACCGGCACCGAATTTCTTGTTGCCCTTGTAACCGCCGGTCTTGTCGTTGACGTCGGACTGGCGGGCCATGGCGTCGTCGGCGACAGCGAGTTCGGTTTCCTGTAGCCGTTTGATCTCGTCGCGCAGGCGGGCGGCCGTTTCGAAGTCGAGATCGGCGGCGGCGTCGCGCATCTGTTTTTCCAGATCCTCGATATGGGCCGCCAGATTGTGGCCGACGAGAGAGCCTTCCTCGGCGAAGCCGGCGTCGACCGTGACGTGGTCCTGCTCATAAACACTGTCGAGAATGTCGGCGATGTTGCGCTTGACGCTCTCCGGCGTGATGTTGTGTTCTTCGTTATAGGCGAGCTGCTTTTCACGGCGGCGATTGGTTTCGGCAATGGCCCGGTCCATGGAGCCGGTCATGTGATCGGCATAAAGAATGACCTTGCCGTCGACGTTACGGGCCGCGCGGCCAATGGTCTGGATCAGCGAAGTTTCGGAGCGCAGGAAGCCTTCCTTGTCGGCGTCGAGAATGGCGACGAGTGCACATTCGGGGATGTCGAGGCCTTCGCGCAGAAGGTTGATGCCCACCAGAACATCGAATGCGCCGAGGCGCAGGTCGCGCAAAATTTCAATCCGCTCCAGCGTGTCGATATCCGAATGCATGTAACGCACGCGCACGCCATTCTCGTGCAGATATTCCGTCAGGTCCTCTGCCATGCGCTTGGTCAGCGTCGTCACCAGCGTGCGGTAACCCTTTTGAGCGACCTCGCGCACCTCGCCAAGGAGGTCGTCGACCTGGCTGGTGGCAGGGCGGATCTCCACCGGCGGATCAATCAGGCCGGTTGGCCGGATCACCTGTTCGGCGAAGACACCGCCGGCCTGTTCCATCTCCCAGGACCCGGGCGTCGCGGATACTGCGATGGATTGGGGTCGCATGGCATCCCATTCCTCAAACCGCAAGGGGCGGTTGTCCATGCAGGAGGGCAGGCGGAAGCCATATTCGGCAAGGGTAGCCTTGCGGCGGAAGTCGCCCCGGTACATGGCGCCGATCTGCGGAATGGTGACGTGGCTTTCGTCGGTGAAGACGATGGCATCGTCCGGCAGATATTCGAACAGGGTCGGAGGCGGTTCACCGGGCTTGCGGCCGGTCAGGTAGCGCGAATAGTTCTCGATGCCCTGGCATGAGCCGGTTGCTTCCAGCATTTCCAGGTCGAACATGGTGCGCTGTTCCAGACGCTGCGCTTCCAGAAGCCGGCCATGGGCATTCAGCTCCTCCAGCCGGTGCTTCAGTTCCGCCTTGATCGACTTTACCGCCTGGTTCAGCGTCGGCTTGGGCGTAACATAGTGCGAGTTGGCGTAGATCTTGACGCTTTTCAATTCGCCCGACTTCTTGCCCGTGAGGGGGTCGAACTCAACGATCGATTCAATCTCGTCTCCGAAGAGCGAAATCCGCCAGGCCCGATCTTCATAGTGAGCCGGGAACAGCTCGATCGTGTCGCCGCGCACACGGAAAGTGCCGCGCTGGAAGGCGGCATCGTTGCGCTTGTATTGCAGGGCCACCAGGTCGGCGATCAGCTGGCGCTGATCAAGACGTTCGCCGACCTCGATGGCGAAGGTCATGGCCGTATAGGTTTCTACCGAACCGATACCGTAAATGCAGGAGACCGAGGCGACGATGATAACGTCGTCGCGCTCCAGCAAGGCGCGCGTTGCTGAGTGGCGCATCCGGTCGATCTGCTCGTTGATCGAGCTTTCTTTCTCGATATACGTATCGGTGCGCGGCACATAGGCTTCGGGCTGATAATAATCGTAGTAGGAAACGAAATACTCGACGGCATTGTCGGGAAAGAAAGACTTGAACTCGCCGTAAAGCTGAGCGGCAAGCGTCTTGTTCGGTGCCAGGATCAGGGCGGGACGCTGGGTGCGGGAAATCACCTGGGCCATCGTATAAGTCTTGCCCGATCCGGTGACGCCAAGCAGAACCTGGGTCTGGTCGCCGCCATCCATGCCGCCGACCAATTCTGCAATCGCGGTTGGCTGGTCACCCTTCGGCTCATAGTCCGACTTCAGGACAATGGGAACACCGCCTTCGGATTTCGCCGGGCGGTCGGGCCGGTGCGGCACCCACATTTCGCCATTCTTGTGCAGCGGATTCCCGCTTTCGATCAGCGCGGACAGAGCCTCCACAGTCGCGGTGGCGCCCTGGTTGCCGGTCAGTTCCCCGAATTTGCTTTCTTTCTTTTTCTTCTTGTTGTCTTTCTGATGGTCCTTGAGCTTTTGCTCAAGCTTTTCGGCCTCTTCCAGCGTCATGTCGAGGCCGGCCACCGGGTTCAGGCCACCAGCCGCGCGTTCTCTGACACTGTCGGCCTTGCCGATGGACGTGCCGCGTGCCGACTTGGTCGGTTTTTCGATCTTTCCCTTGGCCTTGGCGCCTTTCGGGGACAGCTTTGCCTTGCGTCCTTCCGCAACATTGCTTGCAACAGCACCGTCACCGCCGGCTCTTTCCCGTTCCCGCGAAGAGGTCCGCGCCGTGCGGCTGATGGTGCCTGGAGCGCCGGGTGCGAGATCCTCAAGATCAGATGGCTTCTTTATCTTCGACTTTGCGCTCGGGGCTGGCTTTGCTGCCTCCTCGGCGACTTCCGCCGCCCAGCTTTCGATTGAGCCGCTGAGGGGTGCACCGCTCAATGGCTTCTGCGGCGCTTCGCCGAAGCCTTCCGGTGTCGCATTTTCGTCTGAGGCGGATTTGGTGGGGCGCTTGCTCATACCGGCCAATATGGTCCGGTTGCGCGTGCGAGGGAAGAGGGCCGTTGCGGTTTTGTTCCGCAAATTCAAACTTCCTGCCACTCTCCTGACAGAATGGTGTCAGGAGGCTTTCAAAGTTGCCCTTGGAGCATCTGTCGTTTTTGCGGCAAGCGCAGATCCAAGAAGGTTTGCTGGCTCCACAACCTCGTTACTACAGGTGGTTGCATAGTTCCAACACTTCTTAAGGTTGCTAACTTTATCTGCCTGTAGTTTACTTTTCTTGCGGATAGGTGCCGTAGGTGCAATCCGATTCGGGGGAGTTTTTGGTCATTTTCAGTGAAGTGAAACCACTGCTTCAGATAAAGCAGTCCTTGCAAGGGCTTTGGGCAACACTTTTTCTTTTGCTGACAGGATGTGCAGGAATACCTGTCGAGACACTGACAACCTACGCGGACGCCTTCGCGCAGGCGAGAGATGCAGGAGATCTGCTTCTGGACGAGATTTCGCCTATCGTCTCGGCCAAAACGTCGACAGCAGGCGATGCCAGATGTGGAACATCCCGTCTCGGATACCCTTTGTGTTTCGATCCGGACACCGCCCGTAGTCAGGACAATGCACGCATCGACGAGGATCCGTCCATCGTTGCCCGCCGTAATGCCCTGGAGGCAATCACACTCTACAACAACATGCTCGTTGATATCGCCGAGGGCAAACGCTCCGAAGAATTCGGCAACCGGATCGACGAGTTGGTGCGGCTGGCAAATTCGGTCGCGGCGATCGGCGTGGTGCCAAGCGGCGGCATGTCGGCCTTGATCCCGCCTTCGGCTTCTTACGCCAAAGATCTTGCCAACCGGCTTGGACAGGCACGCGCGAATGCGACCGTCCGGCAATCGATCCTCAGAAGCAAAGATGACATTCAGGAGCTGATCCAGGCGCTCGCGGACGACACGACGCCGATCTACAACATTTTTCGCAAGGCACGAGAGATCGATCTTTTCAATATACGGGCGGACCGAAGGATCGCGGAACTGTCCGGCGATACAAAAGCTGTCGCCGCGGCTAACAAACGCTTCAGTGCCATCTCGCTCAGTATCAAACGCTTTCATGAAAGCCTGACAGCTTACGTGAACCTGCTTGACCAGACTTCGGAGGCACTGGACGTCCTGGTCGCGGCCGCTGAAACACCCCAGGTAACCGTCGCCAACCTCACCGAGGTCGCGGTTGAGGCCGAGGAAATACGGCGCCGGTCAAACGCATTCTGGGTGTCTATCCGAAAAGTCCGTCTCGCAGCTGCCGGGAGCCAATAAGGCGTCTGGCACCAAGGAGGGTGTTGTGGATTCGTCTGAAGAAGTACTCGCTAAACTCAACGACGATCTGTCTTTGGCCAATCTGTTCGACCTGCTCGACAAGGCGCAAACGATTGAAGAAGTGAATGCGATCCGCGCCTTCGGCAATGAGCTGCTTGAGCGTCGTCTTCTGGAAAGCGTGGAAGGCTTTCGGTCCGGCACACGGCGCTTTTTGAATGTCACCGAGAAAATGCTGGAAGCCATGACCGATCTGGACCGGACGTTTGTTGCAATTTCTCCGGTTCGCAATCCTATTCAGGCTCCGGCACTGTCATCGATTATCGGGCGTCTGGGTGAAGCGCTTCGCCTTTTTCATGATGACGAAGGCATGCGCAAGACACACAATTCCGACCAGGAGGTCGAGGATCTGAACAACGACGAGGACATGATCGCACCGGTCCTTGATCCCGTGAAGATACCCGATGATATCGCCAACTCCGGAATTCTGACCGGACCCAAGACATCGACAAGCCGCAAGTATGAGGAAATTGCGGACGAATATATCCGTTTCTTTGTTTCTTCCGGTTTCAAGAACGACCGTGAAGCGCTGGTCAAAAAATACGCTCTGAAGGCGGTGGCCGAGAAATCGCGCTATGAGGCTGTCGGGAACCCGCTTGGGATCCCCTGGTGGTTCGTCGCAGCGATCCACCTGCTGGAATCGTCCTATAATTTTTCAACACATCTTCACAATGGCGACCCCTTGTCGAACCGTACCTTTCGTGTGCCGTCCGGACGTCCCGCCGCCTGGCTGCCGCCAAACTCCTGGGAGGAGAGCGCAAGGGACGCACTTACGCACCAGAAGCTTGCGGGTCTCTCCGACTGGTCATTGCCAAGAGCACTGTGGCGATGGGAGCGGTACAATGGCTGGGGCTATCGCAAGAAGAGGCTGCCGTCGCCCTATCTCTGGAGCTTTTCGTCCATCTATACGAAAGGCAAGTATGTCGGAGACGGGGTCTTCAACAAATCGGCGGTTTCCAAACAATGCGGTTGTGCGACCTTCCTGAAATTTCTCCATGACCACGGGCATGTGGACCTGAAGCTGGATGTGGTCGGAGAAAACGAACAAGGACAACCGGATTCCGATGCCAATGCGGATGCTGTCGTTGCAGACAACAAGCCCAACATCGATGGTGTCGTGCCACCGGCACACCCCTTTCAGGCATTTTTTGAAGAACGTTTGCCCGAGGTCCGTCATTTCAAATGGCATGAATTTCTGATCAAAGGCGGCTCCCACGGGGCCAACGGCCTCAACACCGACCCACCCCGTGAACTCTGGGAAAATGTTCTTCCTCTTGCCAGAGCTTTAGACGCGTTTCGCGAACAGGTTGGCGTTCCGGTGGTTCTGACCAGCGTCTACCGAAGCCCGAAATACAATTCCAGCATCGGCGGGGCCACACGCAGCCAGCACATGGCCTTTACCGCGGCAGACTTTAAGGTTGTCGGCGGCGGTGCTGGCGTCACCGGCGACTGGGCCAGCCGCATGAAATCACTTCGCTCAAATGGGCTGTTTGAAGGCGGGGTTGGAATTTACCGAAGCTTTGTACACATCGATGTGCGCGGGACGCGCGCCAATTGGGACCAGCGCTGATCCAGCCTTCTGTTAGATGAAGCATCGAAAGCAGACTTTCTTGAGAATTTGTAATGGAGCTGGATCTGGCCAAAACTCTTTCTGTACGTATTCTGAGGACCAGTGTGTGGTCTGGCAAAATGGATCAGGCAGTCAAAAGAGTGTTTCAGGGTAGACCCGGCGAGAGCGATTGAGCGAAATGACGAAAAGCAAGACCAAGCAGATTTCCCGTAGAACCGTTCTGGAGCTGTCGCTTGCCGGAGCTGCCGGCCTGACTGCAGGAACCGGATTGGCGTTCGGTGCCACGGAAGCGGCTGTCTCGCTTGAAACGGAGTTTCGGTCACATTTCGGCCAGTTGGGCTACAAAACGACAGAACCACTCGGACTGCTGACAGGCGATCGCTTCAATGGCGGTCTGCGATATGATGAAACTTTGGAAATTCCTGTTTCCGGCAACAGCCTGGTCGTCCAGCCAGCTGCCAGAATTGACGATGCTGCGCGTCACCAAGAAGCCGGAGTTCTGGCCCTTTTCACGATTTGTGGTCTCCGGCAATCCGAGCCGATTGAGCATCGCAGCCTCTTTGCCAACATGCTGAATTTCCTGGTTGAAAAGGCCAAGCTTGATCCGGCGCGCCTGGTGTTCGTGTCCACTGAGGCCTTCTCTCCATATGCGGAGACAAATGACATGGTTCGGGCTGGTCGTACCCTTTTGCGACCGATGAACGAGGCGAAAGCAGCCGGAGACGGTTCCGGTTTTTTCGCGCCTAAGGATCATCCGGCGGGACCCGGATATCACTCTGTGAGCATTCACTATCCTCTGGCTGCGAGGACAAGCGATGAACTTGTCTATCCTCTCGCAGGGCATCTTGAAATCGCAGATATCGGGATCACGCCGCCCGAGCAGCCGGAAAGCGCACTGGAACTCGGCGGCATCGGTCTGGAACGGCTGGCTTTTGCTGCAACCAGTGTCATGCCCAGTTTTGAGGACAGCCGGCAGGACCTGCTCGACTGCCTGAAAGCGGAAGCCGAACGCGACGGCAAGCCATTGCCCAAAGGCTATGAGATTTTTGCCGCGCGGTAGGGCAGGACGTCAACAATCCGAAATTCCATCACTCGCCGCGCGGATATCTCTGGGTGTCTTCAACGTCGTTGAGATCCATGTGGTTGCGCATGTAGCGCTCTGAGGCTTTTTGAAGGGGCTGGTAGTCCCAAGGGAAATAGGCGCCGTTCCGAAGAGCTTCGTAGACGATCCAGCGTCTGGCCTGGGATTGGCGAATTTCAGCATCGAAGGTTGCCATGTTCCAACCCGTTCTGATGGATTGAGCGAAGCGGGCACTGATATCCGCATGGTCCGGATCCGCGGCGAGATTTTCGAGCTCGTGCGGATCGTTCGACAGGTTGAAAAGCAGCGGCGGATCGAGTTCGCAATGGATGTATTTCCAGTCGCCTTCACGAATGCCGACAAGCGGCGCATAGGAGGCTTCCGCCGCGTATTCCATCAACACCGGTGATGTGCGCTCTGTGCCGCTTGCCAGTGGTACCAGGCTCTCGCCGTCGGTCCAGGGCATGATTTCGGCCATGTCGATGCCGCCGAGGTCACAGACTGTTGGCAGCACGTCAAGTGTGCTGACGGGTGTCTTGATATAGGCGGCAGCAAGGTCCTTGTCGGCGATCATCAGCGGAACGCGTGATGACCCTTCAAAGAAGGACATCTTGAACCAGAGGCCCCGCTCGCCAAGCATGTCGCCGTGGTCGGAGACGAAAAGGATGGTAGTGTCTTGTGCAAGATCCATCGCTTCCAGTGCATGCAGGATTTCGCCGATCTTGTCGTCCAGATAGGAAATATTTGCGAAATAAGCGCGCCGCGATCTACGGATATCGTCTTCGGTGATGGTGAAGCTGCGCCAGTCATTGGCGTCGAAAATGCGTTTGGAATGCGGGTCGTGATCCTCGTAGTTCATCGCAGGAACCGGTGGATGGAGATGCTCACAGTCTTCGTAAAGGTCCCAGTATTTTTTGCGGGCGACATAAGGATCGTGTGGATGGGTGAAGCTGGCCGTCAGGCAGAAGGGCCGGTCATATTTTCCTCGGCCATAGTCGTAGATCTTGCGAACGGCCTGAAACGCGACGTCATCGTCGTATTCCATCTGGTTCGAGATTTCCGCGATCCCTGCACCGGTGACCGAGCCCATATTGTGGTACCACCAGTCGATGCGTTCTCCCGGTTTGCGATAGTCCGGCGTCCAGCCGAAATCCGCCGGATAGATGTCGGTGGTCAGACGTTCTTCAAAACCATGCATCTGATCCGGACCGACAAAGTGCATTTTACCCGAAAGGCAGGTGGTGTATCCGGCCCTGCGCAGGTGATGGGCGTAAGTTGGAATGTCGGATGCGAATTCGGCTGCATTGTCATAAACCCTGGTTCGGCGCGGCAACTGACCGGACATGAAACTTGCGCGTCCCGGCGCGCATAGCGGCGAAGCAGTATAAGCGTTTTCGAACCGGACGGATCTTTCTGCCAGCTTTTTAAGATTTGGAGCATGAAGGAAATCGGCAGGCCCGTCCGGGAAAAGCGTCCCATTCAGTTGGTCAACCATCAGGATCAGGATGTTCTTGCCGCTCATGCCCATTTTCTCTTCTTTCGCCGCTGCCAGGGAGTGTTTCGAACAAATTGATGATGCGCTTTTTTTGATTGATCGATCAATTAAAATCGACACAAAACCTCATGGGGCCGACGCTGCAATGCTGGACGAAAGAACAAGAGTTCAAAAACAGCTTGACCTGGAGTGCACTCCAACCGGTAGGTGAAGGAAATCGTTCTGTTCGGAGACGGATATGCGGATTGGTGACTTGGCAGAAAAGTCGGGACTTTCGACTGATACTCTGCGCTATTACGAAAAGATCGGTTTACTACCGCGCGCTCTCAGGGATGCCGGAGGCCGGAGGGTGTATGACGAAACCATCCTCAGATGGATCGACTTTCTGGATCGGCTGAAAGCGACGGGCATGGGGATCAGGGACCGATTGCGTTATGCGGAGTTGCGCACGAAAGGCGGAGCTTCGTTGACCGAGCGCCGTGAAATGCTGGAAGCACATCGCCGCAAAGTGGCCGGCGATATCGCCAAGTTGACCGACATGCTGGATGTTCTGGACGATAAAGTTGAACTCTACCGAAAGATGGAAGCGGGTGAGACCGTCGATCCGGCTTTCGAAAGCTGTGCCCGGACCGAACACGGCTCGCAGCCAGTAGTGAAGGACCAGTCATTTGACCACAGCACTTCAACGCGGGCGCCAGCTGACGCAAAATCTCAACCCTGATCTGGAAGAGGTTCTGCGCGATCGGTATGACGACCTCTTGCCCGACTTTGCAGAAAGTCTGATCGAGTGGGCTTATGGACGTCACTATGCGCGCCCCGGACTTGACCTGAAAACCCGCCAGCTATGTACAATAGCTGCGTTGACAGCTCTCGGTGGACAGACAGGGCCACAGTTGAAAGTCAATATCGAACACACTTTGGCCGCCGGCGCGGAGCGTCGTGAAATCGTGGAAGCGATTTGGCAGATGGCTGTCTATGGCGGTCTGCCGGCTGCAATCAACGGTCTGAATGCCGCCCGTGAGGTGTTCGACGCGCAAGACAGGGTCAGCGCCCCTCAGCTTTAGTAACCTCCTGAAACACTCCTGCCACTTGAACGCCATTGGACCCCCGGGTCGTGGTTTTCGGCAACTTCCTGGCAGAGGCGGCTCCATCTGGAGCCGTCAATCGACCGAAGCGATGATGATTGTCGACAGCTCTGCTGATTGCAATTTGAAGCGAAAGGACCAAGTTGAGCGACTAATTCTCTCTAGGTGTGGTTGCTGAAACCGCTTAATGCCCAAGAATTGTCGCCGGATATCACATTGTAGCATTGCAAGCGGCCAGTATCTGTCTATGTAGAATGAGAAATCATAAGAAGCAGGTATATGTTCGAAAAACCCGATGCTGCTGGCGCTGAGCCGGAAATGCGAGCGCCAAAGGATTGGGTGACCATTCTTGCGCGTTACCGTGAACCCAGCACGTTGCGCAGTTCCTTTGAAATTGCCGTCACGTTTGGTGCCTTTGTGCTCCTGTGGGGGGTGGCCTGGTGGGCCATGGGGGTCAGTTACTGGCTCACTGTGGCGATCGCCCTTGTCAATGCGGCTTTTCTTGTGCGCCTCTTCGCGATCCAGCACGACTGTGGGCACGGATCGTTCTTCAAAAGCCGTTTCATCAGCGATTGGCTTGGCAGGGTCCTTGGTGTCTTGACGCTGACGCCTTACGACGTCTGGCGGCGGGCACACGCCATTCACCATAGTGCATCAGGCAATCTCGGCCGGCGCGGTATGGGTGATATTCACACGCTGACCGTGGCCGAATACAAAGCAATGACGCCAGGCAATCAGCTGAAATACAAGATCTATCGGTCGCCCCTGGTGTTGTTCGGCCTCGGGCCCGCCTATACGTTTTACCTGGAAAACCGGTTGCCCTTCGGCTTCATGACGAATACCAAGTTCTGGCTTAGTGCAATGGCGACAAATGCCGCCATTTTGGCAAGTCTTGCGATTGTTTTTGCGATTGGCGGTTGGGCGCCGCTCCTTTTGATCTTTCTTCCAACCACTTTGCTTGCCGCAACTGTTGGTGTCTGGTTGTTCTATGTTCAGCACCAGTTTGAAACAACTCATTGGGACACCGAGACAGACTGGCAGCTGCACGAGGCTGCGCTTTACGGCAGTTCTTATTATGTGCTGCCGTCCGTTCTGCAATGGGCGGTCGCCAATCTGGGCATTCATCATGTCCATCACCTCAACAGCCGGATCCCCTTTTACCGGTTGCCGGAAGTGCTTCGAGATCACGACTATTTTGCCGAGGGAAATCGCATGACTATCCGGCAAAGCCTCAGCAGCTTGCGGCTTCGTCTTTGGGACGAGGACTCCAGGCGCCTTTTGTCATTTTCTCAGGCACGTGCTCTGCCGTGAAAGGCTTGAAATAGGCCCTTTTCCGCTCCGGTGAGTCTACGATCCTCTTTGTGTGAGGTCTGGCCATCGGAAGCCTTGGTCGTCTTTCCAACTCTCTGATTGCGGAGCGACCGGCGACGCGTATTGCGCAAGGTTTGCCAACTGGGAAACGGTGCCTTTAAACGTCCTTGGATTTCTGTGCACTGACCAGCTTGACCAAGAGCGCGCGCAGTGTTTCCAGGTCTTCTGTCCCCATGACTTCCTCAAGTTCGATTTCCATCTGCTTCAACAATCCCACCACTTTTACACGAGCTTCCTGACCGAGTTCGGTCGGTACAGGCAGCTTGTCGCGCTTGCTGCCCGGGACGGGCTCCAGTCTGAGCGCACCCAGGTCCACCAGTCTGGATACTGCTGAATGGACGGCCTGGCGGCTGATGCCTTTGTCCCGCGCCAATTCAGAGATTGTCCGAGGGTTGCGGCAGATCATCATGAACAGATTTGCATCCGCGGGACGGGCGGCATCCAATCCTGTTCCCTGACGCAACTCAATCATGCGTTTGTCCAGCTGTTCGGCCAGGTCGAAGACCAGGCCGCGGATGCTGGCAAACGGAGGTTGAGTCGGCTTTTTGTCATTCATGCTTGACAGCTTCTGCAGCCGTCCCCACATTGTCAATTGTCAACCAAGATTGACAATAAGGAGGCGATGATGCGTTTTGGCTATGAAATTTGTGGTGCGCTCTTTTGTGCGGCGTTGTTTTTGGGCAGTGGTCAGGTTGGGGCACAGGAGATTGACGGCACACGATTTCGAGCGCCCGAGGAAGGCAGCTGGTATCATCCGGTTGAGCCAGACAGCTGGGTGCACATCGGCGGAGACAGAGCGGAAATCGAAACAGTACTGAGCCGCATCGCGGCAGCCGGTGCCGACCGGGAGCTTCCGGATGATCCGGCCTATCAGGGTGAAGGAAGCTGGCTTGCAGAGTGGCGCACGGCCGGTGAGCAGGCAATGCGCGAGGGCGAGGTTTTTGCGAAAAACGGCAAATCAGCCGATGCGGTCGCAAGATACAGAGCTGCTGTTACCTATTTCTTGAGAGCCTCTTCACCTCATACAGATGATCCACTGCAGCGTGCAGCGTTAGATCTTGCGCATGAAAGCTACGGAGCGCTTGCAGAAAACCACGAGCTTCGCATTCGGGAAATCGACGTTCCATTCGAAGAAAGCTCCTTCAAAGCCTGGCTGCACTTGCCTGCGACCAATGAGCCGGCGCCCGCAGTGGTGGTCTCCATGGGATCGGATGTCGCCAAGGAAGAGTTGCTACCATATTTTGAAAAACAGCTTTCCATTCGTGGCATCGCCATGCTGTCGCTGGACTTGCCGGGCATGGGGGAATCTGCGGCATGGCGGTTCAGCCCGGACCTCGACAAATTGCATGTCGCTGCCGTCGAGCATTTGAAGACCATGCCGGAAATCGACGCCAGGAACCTCTTCGTTCAGGGAGCGTCTTTTGGCGGTCATCCGGTCGCACGCGCGTGGATTGCCCGTCCCGAACTAGATCTGGCCGGCGTCGTCTATATGTGCGGTCCGATACACAGTTCTCTCATGGCGCCGCCTCAGGCCTATGCGCATTTTCCGGAATACAACATGGATGGAGTGCGCGCCCGCTTCGGACTGGAACCAGAGGCAGGATTTGAAGACATTTCAGCAATTGCGAGAACGCTGTCCTTGAAGCAGCAAGGGCTCTACGACGTGACAAAAGTGGAGACGCCAATCTTTGCGATTTTGACAAACGATGATCCGGTCGCACCGCTCTCCGATGTAGATGAACTTCTGTCACGCGGGACGCAGGTCAAACGAGTTGTCTATGATACGCCCGGCCATTGCCCTGAGCGAGATTCCCGGGAAGCGATGGCAGCAAGCTGGATCCAGGACAATTTGCGCTGAGCCAGCGTTTCAAGCAGGTGCCTGGCATGGGACTATCTATGCCGGGCATGACCGGTCTGCCACCGATCAATCTGTTCTTGTCTGTTTATCGGAATGACCAAGGTCTCTTTCGGGCCAGAGTTGGTCACGTAATCGCTGTTTCAGGATCTTGGCTTCCGGAAATCCGCCATCAGACGCTCGATCCCAAATGGTTTGTTCCTCACAGGTTATCGTAAAGGTTCCTCCGGTGCCCGGTACCAGCGAGACCGTTCCCGTTTCTTCGGAGAATGTTGTCAGAATTTCCTGCGCCATCCAGGCTGAGCGCAACAGCCAATTGCATTGGCGGCAATAGGTGATGATGATATGGGGTGAAGGGACGTTGGCCATAGCGTCCTGATACCTTTCTCTCAGGATGATCTTTTTAGAGCTTGTGCCACAGTCCTCCGTTCAAACACCAGACACCATTGCATCCGACCTCCTTCTGCTTTCGGCCCGGGATGCGGAACTGCGTGCAGTGCTGGGCGAGATCATCTCATCTGTGCCTGCAGCAGGGCTGACCAACAGGGTTTTTCGGACGGAGACTTCTAAGGGGCGGTTCTTTGTAAGAGTGCCTGGGCCGTCATTGGCCGGAACCTTGGACCGGATCGCAGAAGCTCACAACATGGGGCTTGCGGCAGAGATCGGCCTCGCCTTGCCTGCCGTTTATTGCAATCCTGAAAACGGCGTGCTTGTCACTCGCGCTCAGGAACAAGAAAGTCTCGCTCCGTCAGCGTTTGCAAAAGAGCTGGGAACGCAACTTGCCGCACTGCACGGCTCGAAGCTCGCCTTTCAGGGCCATCTGGACCCCGATCGAGTTCTTGCTGCGCAAATCAAGGGCCTTGGAAGCATCGGTGATATCGTGGCGAAAGTTCCCGATCTTTCTGAAGTGCTCAGGTTTGTGGAAAACACAATGGGTCCAGTGAACACTGACACTTTGGTACCCAGTCATGGAGATGTCTCACCGGGAAACTGTCTCACGAACTCCGAGACCCTCCTTTTTATTGATTGGGAGTTTTCTGCAATGGCGCATCCGCTTTGGGATGTTGCCTATGCCGCATTGGAAATGAGTTTCACGCGGTCCCAGGAGCAGATCTTTCTGACGTCATATCGGGACGCCACATCTCAGCCAGCATCTTGGACACAGCAAGACCTTCTCTTCATGAAAGTCCGCTGCGACGCCATTTCGGCACTTTGGGCGCTCGAAAACGCGCGAGACCTTTATACTTACGCAAGCGAACGATGTTCGCGTGCCGTGCGGCACATAGGTCAGTTAAGCCGACCGTTTGCCTGACACCGGTGGATTGCCCAGCACAGAGATGATGTTACCATTCCGGTGCCACAGACTTGCCGGGGGCCGGAGGAAAATGGTTGATGCAAATCCTAGATCTGCCCAAACAGATGACAGATACGCACACCGACGTCGTCATCGTCGGGTCCGGCCCGATAGGCGTCTCTTGTGCTATCCGTTTCGCAAGAAAGGGGCTGACCGTCGCCGTGCTTGAGCAGGGGGAAGCGATTACGGATCCCGCCGGTTCCCATCTTCGCAATCAACCCGGGTTCCAACACGATCCTGATGCCTTTTTTGGGGCCGTGGAACCCTTTTTGCAGCCGGTCATGGCGTCGGGTCAAGATGCTGTCCTGCCTGGAATTGCCGACACGGCGGCAATCGGCGGCCAAGGTGTCTTGTGGACCAATAATTGTCTACGAGCATCGGTGTTTGAGCGCTTTGATGCCCTTGGTGATGCTCAATGGAACGACTATTACGGTGAAGCGGAAACAGCCCTTCAGGTTACGACCAATGCTGCTACTGGATCCAGGGTTGGCGCAAACATCAAGGAACGGCTTTTGCCCGGGCTTCGAGGGGAGGGGCGCACACTGCAAAGCCTGCCGTTCTCGGGCGGCAGAGCAAAAGGGGACGGGTTGCATTTCGCTGGAACTGCAGACCTGCTGACCGCAGTCGATTGCGACGTTCGCGAACGGATCAGGATTTATGCTCCGGCTCTTGCGCACAAGATACTGTACAAAAACGGCAAGGTAACCGGTGTGGCAGTCCAGAGCGGCGACACCAACGATCAGGTCTTGAGCGCAGGTATCTTCCTGATTGCAGGTGGTGCACTTGGAACTCCGCGCTTGCTCCACAAGTCAGGCATCAGACCCGAAGCCCTTGGGCGCGGATTTTCTTTCCACGCGCTCTATTTCGCGCAACTTGTCTTGTCTCCCGAGCTGGCATCCACACCCGCCCGCGATGATGTCCCGCCCAGATATTGGATTGCCCCGACGCAGAACGCGCCCTGGCACATTCAGGTTTTGCGGGATACGTGTCCGCTTCCCGTGGTGGAAGCGGTCGACAATCCGAACCGCTTGTTGGAATTCCAAGCCTTTTTGCCTGTCGAGTTCAATCAAGCGAATTCCGTTTCCTTCAATGATGACGGCAAAATCTCGGTGACGTATTCCTTTTCGGAGAGAGATCGCGAAGGGATGCAGCGTTTGGAAGACGATATTCGCCATCTTGGTGAAAAGCTTGGTCCGTGGCGGAGGGGAGGAGAACCCGTCTGGGTGCCTGCCGGCACATCGCATCTGGTCGGGACGTGTCGAATGGACTGCGAAGGAACGTCAGGGGTCTCCGATTGCAACGCGAAGGTCCACGGTTTCGACAATCTCTATCTGGCGGGCGCTGGCGTCATTCCGGCACCTGTTGCGGTGAACCCAACATTGACCGCTCTCGCGCTTGCCTTTAAGTCGTGCGATCACGCGCTTCAGTCGGCCTGAGGCGCAAGCTCTGCGTCTGCAAGGCATTGGGCGTAGCTGGTGTTCATCCGGCTGCGCAAAGACTGGTTCTGCGGCTCCTTCTGGAGAGCCTCCCAGGTGTTGTCCGCTTTCAGTTGCTCAAGAGTACAGGTGCATGCGGACCGGCAGATGCCGGGCGTTCCAAGACTGTCCTCGCAGGCCAGCGAGCAATTGCGGACGAACGCTTTGCCTGAGCGATCCAAATCGGGCCCGACTGCAGCTGCTGTCCATACGAGCCCGTAAAGCACCGGTTGGTGCAGCAGGTATATTGCCAATGAATGGCGTCCCATGGCACGAATGAAACTTGCAGAAGCACTGCGCAGGCGAAACGCCGACAATCTGGTCCAGAGTTTCAAGTTGCGAAAGGTTCGTGAAACGGCGAGGCCTGCGAGTGTGACCCCAGCCCACGGTGCCATGGGAACGTAATCCACGCTCGGATAACCAACGGTTCCGAGTCCGGTCCACAGCCAGAGCGGACCATCCAAAATCTGCGATTTTGCCCAAAATGGAAGTGTCAGAAACACTATGGATGCGGCAGCGCTGAGGGCGAGAGGCGCTCTGGCGAAAGGCAAGGCGATGAGGCTGGCCAGTGCGATCGAATGCAAGATCCCGAAACGCACAAAACTATCGCCAAATGTGAAATAGGTAACAAGTGACACAGCTGCGGCGGCTGCCGCGATCATCGCAAACCGCCGCCAGAATGGCCGCCAGCGAATGCCGTCATTATGCGCGAGATCGAGACTGACGCCCGCAAGGAACAGAAAGCTGCCAGCAATGGAAGCTGCGAACACTCGCCAGCCGGTTCCCTGAGACACAGGCCAGTCGACGAACGCGAACCAGGATAGATCCCAGGAAAAATGATAGATCGCCATGGCGACCACTGCGAGGCCACGGGCGAGATCAAGCACGGCCAATCGCTTCGTGGTCATATGTACTTTCCGGACAGAAACCTGATCAACCGGTTCGCAAAACCGGGAACGCCTGACAATTCAGTTCGGATTTCGTGGGGTCGTTTAGCTGCTGAAAGCGATGACCAGTGTCGTGATCAAAGCGGTCGCTGCCATCATGCCTCCGACATATGGCCACGGAGACGGTCGATGAACTGTCAAAGCATCACGGTTCGTCGGGTCTTGTAGCATTTCACTCAGCTCCCTGCTCCCATCACCATCACCATCAATGAGACTGCGACAATCGAACGCTCGGGGAAAGACAAGAAACACTCCTCAAACCGGTTTTCCCAAGGAAACCGTTTAATTGTGGAGTAGAGGGCGAAATCACAGCTCCGCTATTGACCTTAGGGAAGTCTTTCGGGGTCGATGAAAAATTCAAAGATCAAGTGCGTCCAAGCCTGCTTCCAGATAGTCAGCAAGAAGTGGCATGCCTAGGAGATACTTCGCTGTGGATCCAACTGCCCTTTCTTTGGCTTCAGTGACGGCCTGGTCAAAATCCTCGGCTTCAAAGTCACCGCGGCCAATCCATGTGATGGCCACAAGGTTCGCTGCCTCGTCGACGTTGAGATCTTCTATCAGTTCACGAAGTTCCTCGTCCGAAAGGTCTTCGCTTTCTTCCTCGGCAAGGCCATCGTGGCTATGGCTTTCTTCCAGCGTGTCAGCGTCGAATTCTACATCGCCTTCATGCCCGTCTTCAAACGTATCCTGTATTGAGGAAGCGACTGCGCGCGCTTTCTGGGCGAACAGGCGGACCGTATCCGCGGAAATGGTGAGGTCGATATCCATGGTTGCCTCCGACAAACCCGATGTTTCTTTATCGATCCACTTTTCATCGTTGGCAATGGTCATGTTTCGAATTCCTGTTTTGCCGTCACCCGGTCTGAAATGGATTTTTTCCGGGGTTATCCCCGGCAACCAGATCCTCTGAACGGGACTTGAGTTGATTTTTGTTTCCTCCACGCCAGCAAACCCAATCCGTCTTGCAGACACTTTGGCCTATTGGTTTACTTGCACGACAAACAAAATCCTGTCCTTGACCGGGATCAACGCCAAAGCGGTGAGGTGCGTTTCCTGCTTGGAATTGGCGCCAAGCTTGTTAAGCTGGACAGATTGTTTTTCCGGGGGCGGACCGGGCGCTCGGGGTCCGGCATTCATGCTGAGGGGTGCATGCGTGTCGGACCCCAGCTTTTCTGACAGAACAAACCTTTCAGCCGCGGCTGAGGCAGCCTGACAAGCTGCGTGCTTGCTCACGGGAGTGTGAAGTGGGTTGTATAGGTTTTGTCAGGATTCGCCGGTAACCTCCTGTCATGTTTCGGATTCTGCTCATTGTCGGCCTTCTTTTGGCAGGCGCGCAACAAAGCCTTGCGCGCGGCAATGTAGATCTTTATCAGGCAGCGCCCGAAGCAATCTCGGTTTATGTCGTCGGAGAAGCTGCTCAGCTTGAAGACGAATGCTGCGAAGAAAAGACTGTCGCGGACACCAAACCGACCTATTGCAAGTCTTCGGACTGCAAGGCGGTCATGGGCTCAGGCCTTTTGGAGACCTTTGAAACGCGTGAGCGGCTCGATACGACGCGGCCGCTCAGACGCAGTTCCGTTTCTGGCCGTCTCGAGCCCCGTCCGCCCAATACCTGAAAGTTTGATTTGATCACCTGACCGGTTTTCCGGTCGGCATTTTCAGATTTTCAGGAGACTTCAGATGTTCAACCGAAGAGAGCTGCTGCTCGGCGGTGCTGCAGCACTGGTCGTTGCAAACGCAGATATGGCCAGTGCCCATCATACGGCCAAATTCAAAAAAACATTCAAACTCAATCCGGAATATGCGCCCCAAAGGGTTTTTTATTCCCTGAACTACACACCTGGCACCATTGTCGTGGATCCGCGAAACCATTTTCTATACCTGATGGAACGCTGGGGCCGGGCACGCCGTTACGGCGTCGGCGTTGGCAAGGCCGGCCTGGCCTTCCAGGGATCGGCAATCATCCAGCGCAAAGCTGAATGGCCGAGCTGGACGCCGACCCGGAACATGATCCGCCGTGAACCGCAAAAATATGCGCGTTACGCCAAAGGTGTACCCGGCGGTGTCAACAATCCGCTCGGTGCCCGAGCGCTGTATCTTTACAAGAACGGCCGGGATACCTACTACCGGATCCACGGAACCACCCAGCCATCCTCAATCGGCAGGTCCGTCTCGAACGGCTGTATTCGCATGATCAATGATCATGTGGTCGACCTCTACAACCGGGTCCCTGTGGGAACTCGTGTTGTGGTTCTTTAAGAGGCGTTCGGACCAAAATACATGAATAAATATGTGACACGGCGTCAGGTGTTGTCGGGCGGGCTGGGTCTCGCCGGACTGTCGTTGGCAGCTTGCGCACCGACGGCCAAGGCTCCCTTACCAGCGCCCGTTCAACCGCGCGTCGATCCTGAATTCGTCTTGAATTACGGATCGCGTCCCAATGAGGAATTTCCGCTTCCTGCTGTGGATCCGAAGGTCTTGAAGCCTCAGTACAGGCGACAAAGAGTGCCTTACCAGACGCAGGAAAAGCCCGGCACGGTGGTGGTCGATACCAGCCGCTTCTACCTTTATCTTGTCGAGCCGGAAGGGACTGCCATGCGGTACGGCGTCGGACTTGGCCGGCAAGGCTTTGAATGGTCGGGCCGGGCAAGGATCGCGTGGAAACGGCCGTGGCCGACCTGGACACCGCCGGACGAGATGATCGCACGCCAGCCAGAACTTGCAAAATATAGTGCCAGGAACGGTGGAATGGCGCCAAGTCTGGAAAATCCGCTGGGGGCCAGAGCGCTCTACATTTTCCAGGGCAATGTCGACACGCTTTATCGATTGCACGGCACGAATGAAACGGCCTCGATTGGCCGTGCTGTGTCATCGGGCTGCGTGAGGCTGGTCAATCAGGATGTGATCGATCTTTACGATCGCGTGCGCTCAGGTGCCGGGATCCTCGTGACCTGAGACAGAAGACATTTTCAAACAGGTGACCGATGAAGAAACAACGGAAAAACACCAATCACAAGGCCAAACGCACGTCAGCTATGGTCTCCCATCAACCAGCTTCAGAAACCGGCGTGGACAGACGCGGTATGCTTCGGCTGGTCCGAAACGTTGCCATAGGCGCGGCGGTCCTGGGTGGTACGGGCTACGTTTTCGCCCAGAACGTGATGACAACCATGCATGAGCATGATCTTGACCGTGTCGGCAACGGGGTCTCGACCATCGTGCAGATACATGATCCGCAGTGTTCCATGTGTCTTGCGCTTCAGCGCGAGACACGCAAAGCGCTCGACATGCTTGAGGGGCGGCAAATTGACTATGTGGTCGCCAATATCAGAACCCAGAAGGGCCGGGAATTTGCCAATCGATACGGAGCGCAGCATGTCACTCTTCTGCTCTTTAACGAGGCCGGTGAACTGCAGGACATCGTTCAGGGCCAGCAAGGTTCCTATCAGCTGAAAGACGCCTTTGAGAGGCTACTGGCGGGCTAGGCGGGGCGTTGTAGCCACAAATCATTCTGTTCAACGTTTGCTTTGCAGTCGGGGGATGTGCCGGGCTATTCTGGTCGTTCAAATTTGTTTCATCTGAATCGGTTTCTACCAGTCCATGCCCGGCCCATCTTCCAGCAAGAATGTCACCTTAAAGATGATTGCCGAACGGCTGGGTGTGTCCGTGACGACCGTTGCGCGTGCCGTGAATGGGTCGCCTAAAACCAGCGTTGAAATGACCGAGAAGGTTAACCGCGTCGCGGAAGAGCTCGGTTATGTCCGCAACATGGAAGGTGTGAAGCTTCGTACCGGCCGAACCTTCGTGCTGACCGCGCTGCTCAACTTTCCAACCGATACGGAAATCGGCGATCCAACGCTCCTCGGAATATTGCAGGGCATTCATCAGCGATGCGCAAACTCGGACTATTCCGTGCAAACTATCATTGCGCCGAATGGCGGTGAGGATATCCGGGAACTGGAAAAACTCGTCAGAGGCCGCGCCACTGACGGGGTCATCATGGATCATACGACGCCGCAGGACATACGCGCCAAATATCTTTTGGAAATGGAGTTGCCTTTCGTCACCTTCGGGCGAACCGAGCTCTTCTCGCAGCATGCCTATTTCGACGTCGACAATGAGTTTGCTGCCTGGCAGGGGACGAAGGAACTGGTCCGACTCGGTCACAAGAACATTGCGCTGCTCGACGGTCCGGCCGAATTCACATACGTTCTGCAGCGCATGGCTGGCTACAAGAAAGCTCTTGCCGAAGAGGGACTTTCCTATCGGGAGGCACTTGTGCGCAATCTTGACCCACAGGCGAATGTTGCCCGGGAGGCAGCTGCCGAACTGGTCAGGACAACCGATACGGACAGTTTTGTCTGCGTCAACGATATTGTGCTGATGGGCGCACGCAGAGGCGTTCGCGACGCTGCGGCGGACCGAATTCAGGATTTCAACTTTTCCGTACGCAGTGGCACCAATCTCGGTGACTATCTCGCCAAGCGGCCAATCACCTCGTATTTTTCAAGGCTCGACGCCGGCTGGAACCTGGCGGATATGTTGATCCGCCAGATTGAGGGTGAGGCTCCGAACGTCTTGCAGCAACTCGTGAAAACGAAGTTGCTTTAGGACGCCAGCAATGTGTTGGCGGTTCGGATTACACCTGGAGGTGTGAGATCCTCAAGCGAAAGGTCTGTCGCATTCTCCAATTCAAGGGTCAGCGTTTCACCCGGCAAAAGCGTGTCGAGCATCCGATCGACAGTAACGTCCGGACCAATGCGATCGGCAAAGAGGCAAAGATCCTTCAGGAACGTTTCCGCTGTCACGATGACCCTGGTGATGGATGCGCCAGCCTCGATGTCGAGCCTGAGACGCGGTTCCGGCAGCTTGAGGTTGATGTCTTCCTGGAAATAATGATGTGTCTTGCAGCCATCCGCGGTGACGACAATCAGTTCGTTTGATTTGTCGTTTGGCGTTATGATACTCTCCGGCAGCTGCACGCTGATTGGTTTGTTTCTTTCCACACAAACGCGCCAGACTGTGTGCTCGGCAAGTTCCCTTCCATCGAGGCTGACGCGCTTGATTGAAACTGGGGTGCGCCATTCCAGATTTGCGTCGTTGACGATGTGGAGTGCAAGACCGCCTTCTGATGGCTGGACCGTGAGGAAATGCGGTTCATAGGCTTTCTTGAGTGCGTACCACAGCGGCTTCTTTCGGCCATACCCATCGATGGCAGCCCAGGAAGTGACCGGCCAGCAGTCGTTCAACTGCCAGGCAATCGACCCCATGCAGTGCGGCTGAAGTGCGCGGAAATGGGAGATGCCGAAATGTATCGCGCGTGCCTGATTAAGCTGTGTCGTGAAGTGCCAGTCTTCGAAATTGCCCGGTTCCGGCAAATGGCCCTTCAAGCCGCGCAGAAGCTTTTCGTTTCCCTCGCTCGCCTTCTGGTGATGCATGACCCCGGGTGATGTCGGTGTCAGTGGGTCATCGGAGATCGATTGCGTGAGCGTTGCCATGGTCGGAGGGGCCTGCCAGCCGAACTCGGAAACGAAGCGCGGCGCATAATTGGCGTAAACTTCATAGCCGACCTCGTTCCAGACATCCCAGATGTGACGGCACCCATGTTCGTCCGCGTTCGCGAAGCGTTCCATTGAACCGGAATAGGGACTGCCCGGATAGTAGGTGCCGCTTGGATGCAATTCCCCGACAAGGCGCGGAAGCAGATCCAGATAGTAGCCTTCGCCCCAGGTTCTTCCGGCCAGAGGTTTCTGCCAGCCCCAGGCCTGAAAGCCCCATATGTTTTCGTTGTTGCCGTTCCAGATCGCCAGCGAGGCATGCGACATCAAGCGTGAAATGTTGTCTTTGGCCTCAGCTTCAATTTCTGCCGGAAGCGTGCCTTCTTCCGGATAAGCGGCACAGGCAAACAGAAAATCCTGCCAGACCATGATGCCTGCTTCGTCACACAGGTCGTAAAAATCGTCACTTTCGTAGATGCCGCCACCCCAGATGCGCAACATGTTCATGTTGGCGTCTTTTGCCTGCGCAATACGTTCGGCCAGTCTTTCGCGTGTGATGCGCGCGGGGAAACAGTCATCGGGTATCCAGTTCGCACCAAAGACAAAGACAGGCTTGCCGTTGACGATAAATGTAAACGCCGATTGGTCGTCGTCGCCGGACAGGTCCAGCCTGATAGTCCGGAACCCAATGCGTCTGGTTTGCCGCTCCAGCAATTCGCCGTCTTTTTTCAACGAAATTTCGAGATCGTAGAGAGGTTGACCACCCATTCCATGCGGCCACCAGAGGTGTGGAGCAGGGTAGTTGAGTTCAAGATAGCCATCACTGTCCGACAGGAAGGTCGATGCGGACTGGTCACCGATGCGGGCCTCCAGTTCGAGGCTTTCGGACACCCCGTCGATACCGGCATGAATGCAGACCCGGCCATCGGCTCCGGTCATCGACACATCTGTTCGAAGACTGTCGATTTTGGCCGTCGACCAACTGACCAGGTCCACATTCCGCCAGATCCCGGCCGTGACGAGTGTGGGACCCCAGTCCCAGCCGAAATTGCAGGCCATTTTGCGCATCAGATTGCCCGGCCCAGGATAACAATTGGGGCGCGGTTCCAGTTCTTCACGCAGTTTCTTTTCGTGCTGATAGGGCGACAGGAAACCCACCTTCAGTGAGTTGCCTTCAGCTTTCAGCTTGTCGGTGACATCGACCCGATAGGTTCGATGCATGTTTTCGCTTTCAAGGATGACGTTGCCGTTGAGGGAGACCGTCGCAACAGTATCCAGTCCGTGAAATACGAGTGTGTGCCGGGTGCCGGCTTCAAGATCCGCATTAAACTCGGTTTCGTAGGTCCAGTCGCATTCGCCGACCCATTGGACTGCCAGTTCATTGCAGTCCAGATATGGATCGGGAATGGTACGAGCCGCCATAAGGTCGGTATGAACGCAGCCCGGAACGGTTGCTTCCCAGCTCATGTCCGGCGTAACCGGGGCAGCGGCAACGGTTCGTGCACAGCGTAACGTCCAGCCTTCGTTCAAGGATTGAGTTGCAGTTTTTTGCGGGGATGGGCTGTCTGCCGATTGTGCGTTGGCGTGATAGTTCACTTTTGAAACTCCGAGCGGCTCAGATTCTGATTTCGTTATTTTTGCTGAATATGTTTGCGCGCATTGGATCGAAGCCGATGTCGATTCTGTCGCCTGTTTTGATGTTTGCCTGTCCGTCGAGTCTGACCCAAAGGGTATGGTTTTGTGCATTGACGCGTGCGAGGGTGTCGGATCCGAGGGGTTCGACGAGTTCGACGGATGCTGTCATGCGGACTGTGGCGTTTTGTGCGGCCTCGCCTGAGGTCATGTGTTCGGGGCGGATGCCGAACCAGGCTGGTTCCGGTTCTGGGCTTGTTTCCTTGAACTGATAGTCGCTCAAGGGGACGGTGAGTGTGCCGTTTGTGAAGCTGTAGGTTCCGCCGTCGGCTTTGAGCTCGCCCTCGAAGAAGTTCATGGTGGGGGATCCGATGAACTCGGCGACATATTTGCTGGCCGGCCGGTTGTAGATTTCGTTGGGCGATGCCAGCTGCAGAATACGCCCGCCGCGCATGATGGCGATCCGGTCGGCCAGGGTCATGGCTTCGATCTGGTCATGGGTGACGTAGATCATGGT
>NZ_CANMNP010000008.1 GCF_947499295.1 uncultured Roseibium sp. | reverse complement strand
TTTGCAAGATATGGACTTCAGAACCTGATCGTTTCAGACTTAATCCGATCCATCAAATGCCGGGACTGAACACCTAGCCTCACCGCCGAGCACAACGACATCGCCGGACTGCAGGCGAAAGGATCTGGTCGGGTCCTTGCGGGACAAACCGCCAACCCGGAAAGTTGCTGTGTCGCCAAGCGAGACCGAAATGACAGGGGCTTCGAAAGTTTGTTCGTCCCGGTCCTGGTGCAGTCCCATTCGGGCGCTCTGCTCATAAAAATTGATCAGGCAGGCCTGTGGCGGCTGAGCACTTGGCGCGAGATCCTTCCAGAGTTTTTGCAAGGCGAGCGGAATGCCGGGCCATGGAGCTCCAGTATCAGGATGTGCTTGCTGATACCGGTATCCGTTGATGTCGGAGACCCAGCCAAGCGGGCCGCAATTGCTCATCTTCACGGAAAAGGCTTTTCCGGTTCGCGGCATCACAGGCTGGAAGAGCGGTGCCTTAGCAACGCATGACCGCACTTCTTTCAGAAGAAATTCCTGGGTGGTGCGGTCAAAGTATCCGGGCAAATACTTAAAGCCCGCCGGGCCGCCAAGAGAGCTATCCTGCATTTTTTTGCTCACGGGTTCTTGTTCAGTCACCGCACCCGCCGCAACCAGAAGAACTGCATCCACTGGAGCCGCCGGCAGTACAGCCCGAACCGCATCCAGACGACTTGCTTCCCGCCGTTTTGTTGAAAAGCAAGAGGAGAACGATCCCGACTATGGCAACACAAAAAACGAAAACGACAGTATGTTCCGTAGCCCAGTGCCAGATCATGTTTCGAACCCGGTCCAGCAGTGTGTCGCCAGCCGGAGAGCCATGAGCTAAAGCAAGACTGCTTCCCAGGAGAAATGCGACAAGCGCAGCACAGGCACCAAGCACGGCGCCAGGAAGCGACGTCAGGGCCTTGAAGAAGGTCCGAACGTGATTGGGCCATTCCGGTTTGGCGATTATCCAGTGATCTTGTGTATTTATGCGACGGAAATGCGGTGCTTTCCCGAATCGCACGGAGGCCGGAGGCCATATGTCAGCAGGCGGTTTGCCGAATTCGGTTCGGTAATGCGCCAATGTTTTGGCGTAGGCATCGTTGAACAGTGCATTCTGATCTGCACCGCCCTTGGTCGGCATATGGTGCAAAGGGCCGCCGAGTGCGTCCTTGAAAGCCCCCCAATAGTGCTTCGTATAGGTCAAATGAAGGTGCCAGGCCTGGTCGACCTCGTCGCTTGGCGTAACCATGCCTGAGCCCAGCCGGCTGAGATAAGCAAAACGCTGATATTCCGTGATGACGCGCAGGGCATATTCGTGAGACCAGCCATTGTCCCGTGCCAGTCGTTTTGAAAATGGAAAATCGGCTTCGACCGCATCTGGATGACAAGCCGTAATGCGGCTCCACAAATCGGCGTCTTTCATGAATGTATTCCTCTGGAGAGATCCCGCGTCTGAATGGTGATTTTCTGAAAAATTGACTTTTACGACAATCCGAAATCCGATCTTGGTAACGATCAGGCAAGAAATATCGGTGATGACTGGCGATTGCCAGCAAACAGATGTCTTGCAGGCAAAGTTTCATCCACCTATATAGCGATCAAGCTTCGCGCCAAATCCAGAGCATGTGCTCCGGCGCGATCTCCGGGCTGGTCCCGGATTACAAGTGAGAGGAGCCGGGCCGACGCCTTCTAGGGTCTGTCTGGTTTGCTAGAAAGAGAGGCAGATATGGCAAAGGTCATTGGTATCGACCTCGGCACGACGAACTCGTGCGTCGCCGTCATGGACGGTAAAGATCCCAAAGTAATCGAAAACGCAGAAGGTGCACGCACCACACCGTCTATGGTGGCATTCTCCGACGATGGCGAGCGCCTTGTCGGTCAGCCGGCCAAGCGCCAGGCAGTCACCAATCCGACGAACACGCTCTTCGCAGTCAAGCGCCTGATCGGGCGCCGGTTTGACGACCCGACTGTCGCCAAGGACCAGAAACTGGTTCCCTTCGAAATCGTCAAAGCCGACAACGGCGACGCATGGGTTGAGGCAAACGGCGAAAAATACTCCGCGTCCCAGGTTTCCGCCTTCATCCTTCAGAAAATGAAGGAAACGGCAGAGAGCTACCTCGGCGAGAGTGTTACTCAAGCGGTCATCACTGTTCCGGCATACTTCAACGATGCTCAGCGTCAGGCAACCAAGGATGCCGGCAAGATCGCTGGCCTGGAAGTCCTGCGCATCATCAACGAGCCGACTGCCGCAGCCCTAGCCTATGGCCTGGACAAGAATGAAGGCAAGACCATTGCTGTTTACGACCTTGGTGGCGGCACGTTCGACGTGTCCATCCTGGAGATCGGCGACGGCGTATTCGAAGTGAAATCCACGAACGGCGACACGTTCCTGGGTGGTGAAGACTTCGACATGGTTCTCGTCGACTATCTGGCAGCTGAGTTCAAGAAAGATCAGGGCATTGACCTGAAGAACGACAAACTTGCCTTGCAGCGTCTGAAAGAAGCCGCGGAAAAAGCCAAGATCGAGTTGTCGTCCTCTTCGCAGACCGAAATCAACCTGCCGTTCATCACGGCTGATGCATCCGGTCCGAAGCACCTGACATTGAAGCTCACCCGCGCCAAGTTTGAATCTCTGGTTGAAGACCTGGTCAAACGCACCATCAACCCCATGAAGGCTGCTCTGAAAGACGCAGGTCTGGCAGCTGGTGAAATTGACGAAGTCGTTCTGGTCGGCGGCATGACCCGCATGCCCAAAATTCAGGAAACCGTGAACACCTTCTTTGGCAAGGAGTCACACAAGGGTGTAAATCCGGACGAAGTCGTGGCCATGGGCGCAGCGATCCAGGCCGGTGTTCTGCAGGGCGACGTCAAGGACGTGCTCCTTCTGGACGTCACTCCGCTGTCGCTCGGTATCGAGACGCTCGGCGGTGTCTTCACTCGCCTGATCGATCGCAACACGACGATCCCGACCAAGAAGAGCCAGGTGTTTTCCACGGCCGAAGACAATCAGACGGCTGTGACCATCCGTGTCTTCCAGGGCGAACGTGAGATGGCTGCCGACAACAAGGTTCTCGGC
Organism: uncultured Roseibium sp.; assembly: GCF_947499295.1. Taxonomy (GTDB): domain Bacteria; phylum Pseudomonadota; class Alphaproteobacteria; order Rhizobiales; family Stappiaceae; genus Roseibium. Next base: position 254,873 of record NZ_CANMNP010000008.1, on the reverse strand, counting down.
CAGTTCGACCTGGTCGGACTTCCGCCGGCACCGCGTGGCGTGCCGCAAATCGAAGTCACCTTCGACATCGATGCCAACGGTATTGTCAATGTTTCGGCAAAGGACAAAGGTACCGGCAAGGAACAGCAGATCCGCATCCAGGCCTCTGGTGGTCTTAGTGACAATGACATCGACCAGATGATCAAGGATGCTGAGTCCCATGCCGACGAGGACAAGAAGCGGAAAGAGTTGGTGGAAGCCAAGAACCAGGGCGAGTCGCTGGTACATTCCACTGACAAGTCGCTGAAAGACTACGGTGACAAGGTCTCCGAAGACGACAAGGCTGCGATCGAATCCGCTCTTGAAGAGCTCAAGTCCTCGCTCGAGGGTGAAGACCTTGAAGACATCAAGGCCAAAACCCAGGCCCTGGCCGAAGCATCCATGAAACTTGGCGAAGCCATGTATCAGGCTGCACAAGCCGATGCGGAAGCCGGTGGCGAAGGCGGCGAAGAAGCCGAAGCCAAGGCGGAAGACGATGTTGTCGATGCGGACTTCGAGGAAGTCAAAGACGAAGACGACAAGAAGTCTGCATAACTGAAAGTCGACAGCCAGCCGTGTCTCGGCTGGCTGGTCAAGTCTGGCGCCGGACGCTTGCTTGCCCGATCACAAGGGCACATGAGTCCGGCGCTTTCGCCGTAATAGTCGCGGGTGGGGCTTTGTCTGGATCAATTGAACATGCGACGAGCCCCTCTCGTTCCTGGCGCCGGGCCTGCCCAGGCTGCCGACGGTGCAACAACAAGACCGAGAGATCTTGATGTCCAAACGTGATTTCTACGAGGTTCTGGGCGTTTCACGCGATGCGGATGAAAAGGCGCTGAAAAGCGCTTACCGCAAAATGGCAATGCAATATCACCCGGACCGCAATCCGGGCGATGGTGAATCCGAGGCCATGTTCAAGGAAGTCAACGAAGCGTATGACACCTTGAAAGACGGCCAGAAACGGGCCGCCTATGACCGCTTCGGGCATGCAGCTTTCGAAAATGGCGGTTTCGGTGGCGGTGGTGGCGCAGGCGCGCATGATTTTTCCTCCACCATGTCAGATATCTTCGAAGAGTTCTTCGGTATGGGTGGCGGACGCCGTTCCGGTGGCCGGGAGCGTGGTGCCGACCTGCGCTACAATCTCGACATTACGTTGGAAGACGCTTTTGCCGGCAAGACGGTTGAGATCGAGGTCCCGACCAGTATCACCTGTGACGACTGTTCCGGTTCAGGTGCGAAACCGGGAACCAGCCCGAGTGCCTGCCGTACTTGCGGTGGCGCCGGGCGTGTACGTGCAGCTCAGGGCTTTTTCACGCTTGAGCGCACCTGTCCAACCTGTCAGGGGCGTGGGCAGGTCATCACCGATCCCTGCGAAAGCTGCAGCGGCTCAGGACGAAAGACCCAGGATCGTACGCTGTCTGTCAATATTCCAGCCGGCATCGAAGACGGCACCCGAATTCGGCTTGCCGGAGAAGGGGAAGCCGGTGTGCGCGGTGGTCCTGCGGGCGATCTTTATATCTTCCTGTCAATTCGCCCCCATGAACTGTTTCAGCGCGATGGCGCAGACCTCTACTGCCGGGTACCCATTTCCATGAGTACGGCAACCCTGGGCGGGCAATTCGATGTGCCGACTGTTGCGGGTGCGACAAGCCGGGTGAAGGTACCGGAAGGTACGCAGACAGGAAAGCAGTTCCGCCTGCGCAGCAAGGGCATGCCGATCATGCGCACCAGCCAGCACGGTGACATGTATATTCAGGTCACTGTGGAGACGCCGACGAACCTGACACGCAGGCAAAGGGAACTTCTGGCGGAATTTGAAAAAGAATCGTCCGGCGAGAACCATCCCGAATCTGCGGGGTTCTTTTCCAAAGTGAAGGATTTCATAGACAATCTCGGCGCTTGATTGGCCTGGTGCGTCTAAGCATTATCCGCGAGTTCGTGCAATTTGTACGCCCACCCGTAGCATATTCTGACAAGTCCCCTTATATTCACCTCCTGGGTGGAAGTGAGGTAAGATGTTGAAGCGTAGCGGGATTCGCGGGGAACGCCTTCGGGAAAAGATCGTCAAGGCCAATGCCGTCCGGGCAAAAGTGCTCGACGAAATGAAGTTCATACGATCCTGGGCGCAGAATCCGTTGAGGACCGGGGCTGTAACGCCATCGGGTCCCGATCTCGCTGCAAAGATGGCCTCGTTCCTGACACCGCGTCCTCATTGCCGTGTCGTCGAACTTGGACCTGGCACGGGTGCCGTGACCAAAGCCTTGATCGATCGCGGATTTGCCAACCATCATCTCAATCTTGTCGAATACAGCCCCGAATTCTGTGAAATCCTGAGCCTTAGGTATCCGGGCCTGACCGTCTTGCAAGGGGATGCATATGCTTTGCGCGAAAGTCTGGAAAGTGAAGGCGGATTTTTCGCTGACCGGTCGAACAGGTCGGGCAAGCTTGACGGCATTGTCTCATCCTTGCCGCTGCTGACGAAACCGGAGTCTGTTCGAAAGGCTCTGCTGGCCGAGGCTCTCGAAATGCTCAAGCCTGGAGCGCCTTTCATTCAGTTTTCCTATGGGCTTGTAGCGCCCGTCAAGCCGAACAGTCATGCCGTCTCGGTGTTCAGTTCGGATTGGGTTTGGAAAAACCTGCCTCCGGCGCGGGTTTGGGTTTACCGCAAAGGCCACTAAACCTCCAAAATTCGTGCACAACGCTCTAGTTACCGTGTTCGGGCAAACACCTTTGGCGGTGTTGCCCTATGGTCGACTGTGAACTGGAGATATTTGATGCGAAATCCAAAGATCCTCGTGTGTTCAGGCTCGTCCCGGAGCGCTTCGCTGAACGGCAAACTGGTGGCGCTGGTGGCAAAGAGGCTGGCCATTCTGGATGCGGAGGTCACACACCTGTCGCTGAAGGAGTATCCCTTGCCCGTCTATGACGGTGACCTGGAAGAAAGCGATGGCGTGCCTGAGAATGCCTGTAAGCTCAAACGTTTGTTCCATGGTCAGGATGGTGTGTTCCTGTCTTGTCCAGAATACAATGCCGGCATCACACCGCTTATGAAGAACACTCTGGACTGGATAAGCCGTGTCAAGGAGCCGGGTGAAGCATACAAGAACAAGGTTTTTGCGCTCGGAGCAGCTTCACCGGGCGGGTTCGGTGGCATGCGCGGCCTAATCGGTATGCGCACGATCCTCGAGGTTGGATTGGGTGCAATGGTGTTGCCGCAGATGGTCTCAATTCCCCGCGCATCTGGTGCCTTTGACGAGAAAGGTGACCTTACCGATGACCGGATCAGCGGTCAGCTTGATCGGCTGGTGGATGCCCTCTTGAGAGCAACCAGGATCGAGATGTCGCACTGAGGTTGAAACCCGCGTTATTCTAGCCTGCGCCAATGATTGCTTGGAAATGCCGTGTTAGCCGCCTACATAGGGCGGCAGACAAAAGAGACTTACGAGGACTTGATGAGCGAAACGCGCGAACCTGCCCAGTGGCACGGTACGACGATCATGATGGTGCGCAAGGGCGGCAAGGTCGTCATTGCGGGCGATGGACAGGTGTCTCTCGGCCAGACCGTGATCAAGCACACCGCCCGCAAGGTGCGGCCGCTTGCAAAGGGTGAAGTGATTGCAGGCTTTGCAGGTGCAACCGCAGACGCATTCACGTTGTTTGAGCGCCTGGAAGCAAAGTTGGAGCAATATCCCGGACAGCTCATGCGGGCTTGTGTGGAACTGGCCAAGGATTGGCGCACCGACCGTTACCTGCGCCGGCTTGAAGCGATGATGCTGGTTGCCGACAAGAATGTGTCACTGGTGCTGACCGGAACCGGTGACGTTCTTGAACCTGAAGGCGGCATTATGGGGATCGGTTCGGGTGGCAACTACGCACTGGCTGCCGGCCGTGCACTGGCAGATACGGATATTGACGCAGAAACCATTGCTCGCAAGGCCATGGCGGTCGCGGCAGAAATCTGTGTCTACACAAATGCCAGTGTAACTGTTGAATCGCTGGATACCGCCGAGTGATCGTCGATGGTCTCGTTTCGCCCCGTGACAATGGAAGATCTGCCCTTGCTGTCGGAATGGATGGCAAGGCCGCATTGGCGGGAATGGTGGGGCGATCCGGCTGAAGAGCTTGGATACATCAAGGAAATGCTGACCGGCCAGGACACAACGCGTCCCTATTTTTTCCAGATAGACGGAAAAGAGACGGGTTATATCCAGGTCTGGTTCATCAAGGATCAGAAGAACACCGAATGGGTTGAAGACTATCCCTGGCTGGAGTTGCTGCCTGAAGAAGCGGTTGGCGTGGATTTGTCCATCGCCAGCGCGGCAGATCTGTCAAAAGGCATAGGAACCCGAGTTTTGAGTGCATTTGTTGAGAAGCTGCGCGGGGAAGGGTATGAGCGGATCATCATTGATCCGGACCCTGCAAATCTGAGGGCTGTTAAAGCCTACCGAAAGGCAGGGTTCCGGGAGATCGAGGATCTTCTTGGCCGCACCGACGACAGTTTGCTCATGGAACACAATAATCAAGAAGGCGTGTCGTAAACGATGACCGATTTTTCTCCACGCGAGATCGTATCAGAACTCGACCGATACATTGTCGGTCAAAAAGACGCTAAGCGTGCAGTGGCAATTGCGCTGCGCAACCGCTGGCGCCGTCAGCAACTGGAAGGTCAGATGCGCGAGGAGGTTCTGCCAAAGAACATCCTCATGATCGGACCCACCGGCGTTGGCAAGACCGAAATCTCCCGACGGTTGGCAAAACTGGCCAAAGCTCCATTCACCAAGGTGGAGGCAACGAAGTTCACCGAAGTTGGGTATGTTGGCCGGGATGTCGAGCAGATTGTCCGCGATCTGGTTGAGGCCGGTATCACGCTGATACGCGATCAAAAGCGCGAATCGGTCAAGGCGAAAGCCCATGTACTTGCCGAAGAGCGGGTACTGGACGCACTCGTCGGTGCCAACGCAAGCCCGGCAACGCGCGACAGTTTCCGCACAAAACTGCGCGATGGCGAGATGGATGACAAGGAAATCGAAGTCGAGGTCCGTGCGCAGGCACAGATGCCGAGTTTCGATCTCCCGGGCATGCCTGGCGCAAGCGTCGGCGTCATGAACGTGTCGGATCTTTTGGGCAAGGCCTTTGGTGGTCAGACCAAGAAGAAACGGACCACGGTTCGCGAATCTTACGAGCTTCTGATCAACGAGGAGTCAGACAAGCTCCTCGATGAAGACAAGGTGGTCGAAGAGGCGATCTCGCTGGTGGAGAATTCCGGCATCGTCTTCCTGGACGAGATTGACAAGATTTGCGCACGCGAGGGCCGGGCAGGCGGAGACGTGTCCCGCGAAGGCGTTCAGCGTGATCTGCTGCCGTTGATCGAAGGCACTGTGGTGTCCACCAAACACGGCCCTGTCAAGACCGACCATATCTTGTTCATCGCATCGGGTGCGTTCCATGTGGCCAAACCGTCGGACCTCCTGCCCGAACTGCAGGGGCGTTTGCCGATCCGCGTGGAATTGCGCGCACTTAACAAGGAAGATTTCCGTGCGATTCTGACTGAACCTGAAGCAAGCCTGATCAAACAGTATGTCGCGTTGATGGAAACGGAGAACGTCAAACTCTCCTTCACCGAAGATGCAATCGAGGAAATCGCGTCGGTCGCGGTTGATCTCAATGCCTCGGTCGAAAACATTGGTGCGCGCCGATTGCAGACTGTGATGGAACGAATCCTGGACGAAATCTCCTTCACAGCCCCCGACAAGTCGGGAGAGGAAGTTGAGATCTCCGCAGAGTTCGTGAATGAAAATATCGGTGATCTCGCCAAGAACGTGGATCTGTCGAGGTTCATTCTCTAGGTAGGTCAGCAGAAAAGCCGGTTCAGGCAAGCGGCAATTTCGCCGCTTGCGATGCGTGCAGAGCAATGGCAGCATGCGCGAATGGTAGCTATTCGCAAAAGCAACGAGGAAGGCCACCGCCGGAAGTTTCTGGTCGTGGTCGACGAAACGCCCGAATGTGATCGGGCAATTGTTTATGCAGCCAAACGTGCGGCGCGCACGGGGGGCGTGGTCACTCTCGTCTTCATCATCGCACCGGGTGATTTTCAGCACTGGCTCGGCGTGGAAGACATTATGCGCGCGGAAGCTCAGGAAGAAGCGGAAGCCACCCTTGCCAAAGCCGCCGGTCGCGTCCGGTCGGTCGCACGCACCGAACCTGAAACCGTTGTTCGGGAAGGGGCCAAGGCCGAAGAAATCATGGAGCTGATTGAAGCTGACGCCGATATCGCGATCCTGGTTCTGGCTGCCAGCACCGGGTCGGAAGGTCCTGGACCGCTTGTGTCGTCGATTGCAGGAAAGTCTGCGGGAACGTTCCCCATTCCGGTTACCATCGTGCCGGGGAACCTGGACGACGATTCCATCTCTGCTCTGGCTTAAGGGTCAGGGCACCCGGCAGATTTTGCACCAAAAAACAGCGGCATCTTCAGGGCGGCTGCTTGACCACGCCGGTCGAGTACCTATCTAGTTTTTAACGGTTCCAAACTGCTGCGAGATGGTCTAAAAGGACTTATCGGTGTTTTGCGATAAGGAGAGGCGCAAGACACCCGCTTAATTCGGGCGCGTTCAAGAAACGCAAGGACGATGATCATGTTCATTCAAACGGAAGCTACCCCCAATCCGGCCACGTTGAAATTCCTGCCGGGCAAGGTCGTTTTGCCGGAGGGCACTTACGATTTCCGCTCAAGGGCGGATGCCGGCGCTTCGCCTCTGGCGGAAAAACTTTTCGATGTCCCCGGTGTTGTGGCCGTCTTCTTCGGTCATGACTTCGTCACGGTGACAAAGGACGAAACCGACTGGCAACACATGAAGCCGGCTATCCTCGGCGTGATCATGGAGCAATTCATGTCTGGCCAACCGGTCATGATAGCCGGTCAGGCAGAGGATACCGAAGAAGGCGAATTCTTCGAAGAAGGTGACACGGACACCGTCAAAACAATCAAGGAACTCCTTGAAACGCGGGTTCGTCCGGCCGTCGCGCAGGACGGTGGAGACATCACCTTCAAGGGCTTCAAGGAAGGAATTGTCTATCTTTCCATGCGCGGCGCGTGCGCCGGGTGCCCTTCTTCAACGGCAACTTTGCAGCACGGCATTCAGAATCTGCTGCGCCATTTCGTTCCCGAGGTCGAGGAAGTTCGGCCGATCTGAGCCGAATTCTCTCGATTTTTCAACGGCCTGACCTTGTTGTCGGGCCGTTTTTATTTCCGACTCGCTTTCCTTGTGGAACGCAAGCCCCCCATTGGACTTAGGTCCAAAGCTAGGCTCGACATAAGTGGGGTCACGCGGTAGTGGCATAAGCAACGAGACTTATGGTTGACCCGGTATGCGCGTTCTAGCGATAGACACAGCCCTTGCAAATTGCGCGGCCGCCGTCCTTGATGACGGTGCTGAAACCGCATGCTTTGAGGCATGCGCGGAGGAAATCGGCCGGGGCCATGCAGAAGCATTGATGGACATGATTGGTGAGGTCATGGCCGAAACGTCAACTGCATTTGCGGACCTGGACAGGGTCGTCGTCACCGTGGGTCCCGGCAGTTTTACAGGTCTTCGTGTTGGACTGTCCGTTGCTCGCGGTTTCGGTCTTGTCCTTGGAAAACCTGTTGTCGGCATCACGACACTGGCCGCGATTGCTCGGTCTGCGGCACCTCATGATGGCGGAGCGCCGATCCTGGTTGCGTTGACCGGGAAGGGTGATGAAGTTTATTGCCAGGAATTTGATGCAGATGGATTTCCTGCAAGTCAGGCCGCTGTACGCTCCTTGCAGGATCTTGCAGGTGACTTGCCGGAGCAAATAAGGTTCGCGGGTTCGGCAGCGTATAAAATTGTCGATGGATTGGGACTGCCACGTGAGCGTGTCTTGTCCATCAACGGATTTCCGGGTATCCGGGATGTTGCTGAGCTCGGGTTGACTGCGGATCCGGTTGTTTCGTCTCCTTCGCCGCTGTATCTGCGGCCCCCGGACGCAAAACCGCAGACAAGGGGAAGGATTGAACGGCAATGAGTTTTTGGTGGTTCTGGACCCAGCCGCCGGTCGTTGAAGAGGCGCTGGACGAAGATCTGCCCAAGATTGCCGAGATTCACGCCTCATCTTTCGCACACAACTGGCATGCCGACGAATTCGGCCGGATGAAAGCACAGGACGGTGTGACGATATTGGTTGCACGCAGAGCGAGCCCCTATGGAACACGGGCGCCGCTTGGTTTTGTTGTTCTGCGTACAGTTGCCGAAGAAGCGGAGGTCATCACCATCGCGGTGCAGCCCAGACAACGCGGCCGCGGCGTTGGAAAAAAGCTCATGGAAGCCTCCTTGTTCCGGCTCTATGCCGAGCGGTGCAGTCACCTGTTTCTGGAGGTGGATGCTTCCAACGAGGCCGCCCTGCTGCTCTATCGCGGGCTCGGCTTCAAGGAGGTCGGCAAGCGCAAGGGCTATTACAGCGAAAGCGGAGGTGACGGTACGGCGCTTGTCATGCGCATCGATCTTCGCTAAGCGCTGTAGCACGGAACTGCAATGGGACATTAGGCGGCTTTTGATGACGGACGACCGGCAACCAACGCTCGCAGAGTTGTGCATCGCCAAGGGCATGCGCATGACGGAACAGCGGCGCGTCATTGCCATGGTCATTCAGGAAGCCTCGGACGAACATCCCGACGTGGAAGAGCTCTACCGCAGGTCTGTTGCGATCGATCCGGGTATTTCCATCTCAACCGTTTATCGCACTGTAAAACTATTCGAAGATGCCGGCATGATCGAGCGGCATGATTTTCGTGACGGTCGGTCACGTTATGAAACGGTTCCCGATGAACATCATGACCACCTGATCGATTTGCGCTCCGGGCAGGTCATCGAATTCCGAAATGAAGAAATAGAGGCCTTGCAGGAATTCATTGCAAAAAGACTCGGCTACAAGCTGGTAGACCACAGACTGGAGCTCTACGGAGTTCCGCTGAGCGCCACCGAGGACGACAAGGGCGATGGCTGAAATCAAGGCAGGCATCATCATTTTTCTTTTGACGATCGTCTCTTTGATCCTCATTCCGTTGCAGTGGGCTGCCATCAAATTCCGGTTGCCGGTGCAAAGAAAGCTGCCCGAAATCTGGCATCGCGTCGCAACCCGGCTTGTGGGCATCAAGATCCAGCAGATAGGTGAACCTGCAACCGACCGGCCCTTGTTGATCGCGGCCAACCATGTGTCCTGGGTCGATATCGCTGTTCTCGGATCGCTGATGCCGTTGTCCTTCATTGCGAAGTCCGAAGTGTCCGGCTGGCCGATCTTCGGCCTTCTCGCCAAGCTGCAGCGAACGGTTTTCGTCAACAGAACCCGGCGCACCGAGACGGCTCAGGTGGCCGATGAGATTGCGGACCGCATGGCGCAAGGCGATGCGATGGTGCTCTTCGCCGAAGGCACATCCAACGATGGCAACTGTGTGCTGCCCTTCCGGTCTGCGCTGCTTGGTGCGGCCACCAGAGCTGTCGGGTCAGATGAAACGTCCAGGGTTTGGGTTCAGCCATTGTCGGTGGCCTACCAGGGTTTTTATGGCCTTCCGATGGGCCGGGCGCATCGGCCCCATGTTGCCTGGTATGGTGATATGGAACTGCCTGGGCATCTCTGGGGTATTTTCTCGCGCGGAGCACTGGATGTGATCGTGCGTTGGGGGGACCCGGTTCTTGTCGACAAAGACACCGACCGGAAAGCGTTGACCCGAAAGCTTGAAAGGGATGTCAGGGCAATGACCATCGCCTCGTTGCTTCAAAAGCCGCTCGAAAGTGAACAAACAGACGATCTCAAGGCTTTCGAGTTCTTCTCAAACGCGGAAAAAACCGGTAAAGCTGGCGCCTGAAATTCTGGTGCACCTCGTTTTCATAGAAAAGACGAGACTGTTCTCTAAGCGAGAGGGAAAGCAGCTCCCCCGCCAAAGGCACCGGCACTCATGACATGACGGCCTCGCAATGAAGGCCACGAGGAGCGAATGACCAGCCGCCCGGACCTAGAACCTGAAACGACCACATCTGCCGTTTCTCCGTCGGACAACACGACATCCGAAGAGTTGACCAATACCCGCAAGGTATTTGTTCGCACCTACGGCTGCCAGATGAATGTCTATGACAGTGAGCGCATGACCGACGTTCTTGCGCCGGAGGGGTTTCAGGCGACCGATGATATGGAGGACGCCGACCTCGTCATCCTGAACACCTGTCATATTCGCGAAAAAGCTGCAGAGAAGGTCTATTCAGAGCTTGGCCGGATCCGCAAAGTGAAGGAAGCAAGATCAAAGTCGGGCAAGGAAATGATGGTCGGTGTCGCGGGATGCGTGGCGCAGGCCGAAGGTGAGGAAATTTCCAGACGTGCACCGATCGTTGATCTGGTTGTCGGGCCGCAAAGCTACCATCAGCTGCCTGAACTGCTGTCGAAAGCGCGCCAGGGAGCGAAAGTCGTTGAGACCGAGTTCGACATCGACGCGAAGTTCAATCATCTTTCGGAAAGTGCAGAAAAACCTGTTCAGAAACGAGCGCCTTCTGCCTTCCTGACTGTGCAAGAAGGGTGTGACAAATTCTGCACGTTCTGTGTTGTGCCCTATACACGCGGCGCAGAAGTGTCCCGGTCCGTCACGCAGATTGTCAAGGAAGCCGAGCGCATGGCGGCGTCCGGCGTTCGTGAAATCACCTTGCTCGGGCAGAACGTGAATGCTTTTCACGGAGAAGCGCAGGACGGAACCACCTGGGGTCTGGGGCAGTTGCTGCGCCGCTTGTCGGAGATCGATGGTCTCGACCGGTTGCGTTACACCACCAGCCACCCGCGTGACATGGATGACGACCTGATTGATGCGCATCGGGACCTGAAGACCCTGATGCCTTATTTGCATCTGCCTGTGCAGTCCGGCTCGGACAAGATCCTGAAATCGATGAACAGGCGTCACACGCGCGATGATTATTTCCGTTTGATCGACAGAATTCGGGCGGCTGCGCCCGGTATTGCACTGTCCGGTGACTTTATTGTCGGGTTTCCGGGTGAGACAGACCAGGATTTTGAAGACACAATGGACCTGATACGGCGTGTCGAATATGGATCCGCGTTTTCGTTCAAATACAGTCAACGCCCCGGAACGCCTGGAGCGACCATGGACGACCAGGTGCCGGAAGATCTCAAGTCCGAGCGTCTAGCGGAATTGCAGACGCTGGTGAGCGAGCAGCAAAAGGCCTTTAACGCCTCCCGGCTTGGGATGACTTGCGATGTCCTTCTGGAAAAGAAAGGGCGAAATCCGGGTCAACTCGTCGGAAAGTCCCCATGGCTGCAGCCGGTTCAGCTGGACGCACCGGAAAGCCTGATTGGCAGTGTACAAGCGGTGGAAATCGTAGAGATCGGATCTAATTCGCTGTTCGGACGGCTGAATGCCGGGCAAGATGAACGAGACGATGCCGGCGCCATCCAGGCAAAAGCCGGTTGAGAACAGGAGACGTCATTTGACGCGCGACAGCCAATCTTCTTCCCGCAAGTCCACGGATCAATCCTCTTCCGCCGCTTCGGCATCCGATTTGACCCACATTGTCCTTGCTTTTGAAGACAACCGGCTGATCGGCGACCTGTTCGGTCAGTTTGACCAGAACCTTGCGCTGATCGAGCAGCGGCTTGGGATTGATGCCATTGCGCGCGGCAATCAGGTGACGCTGAAGGGGTCTCGCGCCGGATGTGCACAGGCACGCACTGCGCTTGAGGCGATGTACCAAAGACTGCTGCAGGGCCAGGAAATTCACCCCGGCGACGTGGACGGCGCCCTGCGCATGGCTGCGGCGGCCGAGGCACAATTGCCGCTACCGACCCTGGAGCCGAAGTCGCGCCTTGCCTTTGCGCAGATCGCAACACGCCGGAAAACAATCGTTGCTCGAACGCCGACTCAGGACGCATATATTCGCGCCATGGATCGGGCGGATCTGATTTTTGGAACAGGTCCTGCCGGCACAGGCAAGACCTTTCTGGCTGTGGCATATGCGGCAGCCCTGCTGGAACGCGGCGACGTTGCGCGCCTGATCCTCTCCCGCCCCGCCGTAGAGGCCGGTGAGCGTCTTGGCTTCTTGCCTGGCGAAATGAAAGACAAGGTCGATCCTTACCTGCGACCGATCTACGATGCTCTTTACGAGATGATGCCGGCAGAAAAAGTGGATCGCGGGTTGCAGTCCGGGATGATCGAAGTTGCGCCGCTCGCTTTCATGCGTGGCCGCACGCTGTCGAATGCTGTTGTTTTGCTTGACGAAGCACAGAACACCACGTCCATGCAGATGAAGATGTTCCTGACCCGTCTCGGGGAAGGGTCCAAAATGATCGTGACCGGCGATCCAAGTCAGATCGATTTGCCCGCAGGTCAGAAATCCGGTCTGCGTGAGGCCTTGGGCCTTCTGACGGATATCGAGGCGGTTGCGCATATCCGTTTCACGGAAACCGATGTTGTTCGTCATGAGTTGGTTGGACGCATCGTCACCGCCTATGACAACGCCTCCCGCGAGGAATCCGTGGCACGTGAGCGCCGCTTCAACGAACGCAAGCGCGACAATGGTCAGGACGGAGTTCCGCCCAGACCGCGTGAAGCTGCAGCGTCCTGAGAGCCGGGGCGAAGAATGTCGAACAGCCTGCCGGAGGGGTTTCAAATCGATCTTTCGATCGAGGCGGCCGGCTGGGCAGATGAATCTGGCTTGGAAAAAGTTGTTACCCGAGCAATCGCAGCTGCATTTGAGGCGACTGACCTAGAAGTCCGGAACGGGTCCGAAGTCTCGCTTTTATTCACTGATGATGATGCGATCCGCAACCTGAACAGAGAGTGGCGAGAAAAAGACAGGCCGACAAATGTGCTGTCTTTTCCGGGCAGTGACCCGCAAGATGATGTTTACGGGCCGCTTTTAGGAGATATCGTATTTGCTTTTGAAACCATAATGCGCGAAGCGGAAGAGCTGGGAATTGAATTTGACGATCACCTTTCCCATTTGACAATTCATGGTTTGCTGCATCTTTTCGATTATGATCATCAGGAAAATGATGAGGCTGAACTGATGGAGAGCCTTGAGAAAACCATATTGGCCACTATAGGCATTGATGACCCTTACGCTGACAGGCCACTTGTGGCGGAAGGCCGTTAGATGGCATCATGTAGCGTGGCGTTCTTGTATTGATGGATGATGGACGTAAGTGAACCTGAAAGTCCGGCAAGCGAGCCTAAGGCCGCTTCTTCCGGACAGCCCCCGGAGGGGGAAGACCCGCAAGAGATGAAGCCGCAGCGATCTGCGGCCTTTCTGGATAAGCTCAAACGCGTTTTGCGCTTGGGACGTCACTCTTCGAGCCTGCGTGAAAACCTTGAAGACGAGCTCGCGCGCGAGGGCGGTGGTGATGCTGCCTTCTCGCCGGAAGAGCGCCTGCTTCTCGGAAACATTCTTCGCTTGAGAGAATTGCGCGTCGAGGACGCCATGATCCCGCGTGCCGACATCGACGCAGTTGATTTCGATACCAGCCTCAGCCGTGTCATGGAATTGTTTCAGACAAGCGGCCATTCCCGCATGCCTGTCTATGAAGACACGCTCGATGATCCGCGTGGAATGATCCACATCAAGGACGTGATGGCCTTTATTGCGGAGCGCGGTGCGCAAAACCGGCCTGCAACTACTGTGGAAAACGGTGAGAGTGCAACCGAGATACAACCAGATGACCTCAATGGAGGTGCCCGAAATGGTCACAACAGGCCGCATCTCGATCTGTCCAGTGTCGATTTGTCGGTTTCGCTAAAGGAAACGGATCTGTTGCGGGATCTTCTGTTTGTCCCGCCTTCCATGCCGGCAACGGACTTGATGGCGAAAATGCAGGCCGGACGGATTCAGATGGCGCTGGTCATTGATGAGTATGGTGGCACCGACGGACTGGTTTCATTGGAGGATCTCGTCGAAGAGGTGGTCGGTGACATTGAGGATGAGCATGATGAGGACGAAGAATCTATGCTCGCTCTCGAGGCTGAAGGCGTTTGGACCGCTGACCCGCGCCTTCCACTGGAAGAGTTGGATGAAGCCCTCGGCACGCAGCTGACCGGCGATGAAATCTCTGAGGACGTCGATACCTTGGGTGGACTGCTTTACGTTTCGATAGGACGTGTTCCTGTGCGCGGCGAACTGCTGTTTGTACCCAAGGAAGTGCCGGGCTTTGAATTCGAGGTTATGGACGCCGACCCCCGGCGGATCAAGCGTTTGAAGATCCGGCGCCGGCGGACCGAAATACGGCCCCAGGAGCTGCGGCGGCGCAACAAGCGAAGTGATCAGCCGGCTTCGGAACAAGCCCAGGGTGAGCCATCGCAAAGCGTTTCTGAACGAGAGCCGGCAAAAGAGCCTTCGCGCAAATCTGTTTCCGGCACGAGCCGTTGATCCGTCGGCTTTTCTGATATCAGGCAATAAAACCTTGACCCTCTTGCCTGGAGCCGACAAAGCTCCACAGCACTTCAAAGGGGAATAGGTTTCTGATGCATTGGTTGTCTCAACGGCTGTCCGCCCTGCCCAATTATTTTCTGTTGGCATGGGGATGGCAGCGGTGGCTGTTATGCATCGCCTGTGGAGCCGCGTCGGCACTCGCGCTGCCCCCGTACAATCTTCCCATTGTCCTCCTGGTCACTTTCCCTTGTCTGATCTGGCTTCTGGATGGTGCCCTGGAGGCTGTATCCGGTGGAGCCTTGAAGCGTTTCCGAACCGGATTTGGCTTGGGCTGGCTCTTCGGTTTCGGCTATTTCCTCGCAGGTCTTTGGTGGATTGGCGCAGCGTTTCTCGTCGAGGCCGAACGCTTCGCCTGGCTGATGCCGTTTGCAGTTCTGGCGATGCCGGTTGGTCTTGCTATCTTTACTGGTATCGGAACTGCTTTTTCGGCGCTGTTTTGGAGTGACAGGTTTCGGCGCGTTCTTCTTCTTGCTGCGTGTCTGACGTTGGCAGATTGGTTGCGTGGCCATGTGCTGACCGGGTTTCCCTGGAATGCTTTTGGCTACGGATTTTCCGGGTCTTTGGCGCTGTCTCAAACAGCAAGCCTGATTGGAATTTATGGTCTGACATTTTTGGTTGTTGCCATCTTTTCCACCCCAGCCGTTCTTGCAGATACCAGACCGTTGCGGCAACGAATGTCGGCTGTTGGTCTTGCGGCGGCATTGCTGCTTGTTCTCGCCGGATACGGAGCTTTCAGGCTTCAGACGATTGAGACCAAGGCCTCTGACCTGGATGTGCGCATTGTGCAGCCGTCTATTGATCAGCAGGACAAATGGCGGCCCGAGTTCAGAGACCTCATTTTTCGAACATTTCTGGATATGACAGCTGCGCCGCTCGGAGGCGATGCACGCGTTGGGCAGGAGCGCATCGTGATATGGCCGGAATCGGCGGTGCCTTTTCTACTGACGCAGGAGCCGGGTGCAATGTTCCGGATCGCGCAGGTGCTCACTGACAACACCGAACTTGTCTTGGGCGCTGTCCGTGCAGAGGCCGGTCCGAATGGAACGGAATACTTCAACAGCGTTTATGTCGTCGATGGAGACGGGGCTGTAAAGGGCATATACGACAAGGTCAGGCTCGTTCCCTTCGGTGAGTTCGTTCCCTTCAAATCCATTCTGGAAAGTCTCGGGATCACCAATCTGGCCGGGCTTCCGGGAGGGTTCAGCCCTGGTTATCAACGCCGACCGCTCAGCGTTTCTCAGGGATCCCGGTTTCTACCTCTGATTTGCTATGAGGCAATCTTTCCGGGAAGTGTTTCAGGGGCTGAAGACGGTCCCGACTTTCTCTTGAATGTAACCAATGATGCCTGGTTTGGCCGCACACCAGGACCTTATCAACATCTTGCTCAGGCAAGATTTCGGGCGATCGAAACCGGTCTCCCGATGATTAGAGCCGCAAACACCGGTATTTCCGCCATTTTTGACGGCAAGGGTGAAGTCATTGGCAAGCTCGAAATCTTCGAAAAAGGCGTGATAGACGGACAGCTTCCGCAGAGGTTAGGCAAAACTCTCTATGGGGTATTTGGCGACTTGCCCATGCTGATTATTTCAATCGCATTGGTAGTATTTGCGGGGATCTCACAATACAACCGCGACTCGCGTATAAATTGATAAAAATTGTTTGAGTTGAGTGAAGGAAGTGTGATACAACCGTGAAATAGCCGATTGAAGGCTGCTTCATGCACCAGTGTAAAGTTGCGGGCAAACTTCGATCCTCTGGGACCTTGTGGGAGGACTTAAGAGGAGCTGTTGCAAACGAAAACGAGCGGACATTCACCGCGAGAAGAAGAAAGAGTGACGCATATGCCCAGTAAGAAGTCTCCAAATCCGATTGATATTCACGTAGGAAGCCGAGTTCGACTCAGGCGGATGATGCTGGGTATGAGTCAGGAAAAACTGGGTGAAGCCCTCGGCATCACCTTCCAGCAGATTCAGAAATACGAAAAAGGTACCAACCGGATTGGCGCAAGCCGGCTGCAGCATATTGCGACAATTTTGAAAGTGCCGGTGTCCTTCTTTTTCGAAGATGCTCCTGGAACACCTGAAGAGGCTGAAGGCTTTGGCGAAACACAGCCAACTTCCTATGTCGTCGACTTTCTGTCGTCCTCGGAAGGCCTGTCTTTGAACAAGGCCTTCGTAAGGATCGAAAACCCAAAAGTGCGTCGTCGAATTGTCGATCTGGTCCGTTCATTGGCCGGTGACGACTAACAAAATTCGACCGCGAGCTTGACGTGGCGAAAAACTTCTAAGATTGATGCACTCGAAGCGGCGATGTCATTCGCCGCTTCAGTCATATTCATTCCCAGAAGGACGATCGCCAATGGCACGTCAGAATTACCTGTTTACGTCTGAATCCGTGTCCGAAGGGCATCCGGACAAAGTGTGCGACCGCATCTCCGATGCCGTCGTCGATGCCTATCTCAGAGAAATGCCGGAAGCACGCGTTGCTTGCGAAACGCTTGCCACAACGAACCGGATCGTGATCGCAGGCGAAACCCGCGGCCCGGCAAACATTACGGGCGACTACCTCGCGCATCTCGCCCGCATGGCTGTCAAAGATATCGGCTATGAGCAAGATGGGTTTCATTGGGAAAACTGCGACATCGCAGTACACCTGCATGCTCAGTCCGCACATATCGCGCAAGGTGTGGATGCTGGCGGCAACAAGGATGAGGGTGCGGGCGACCAGGGCATCATGTTCGGATATGCCTGCCGTGAAACCGCCGAGCTGATGCCGGCACCGATCCTCTATGCACACAGGATCCTTCAGCTGCTCGCCGATGCACGCAAGTCCGGCAAGGAGCCGGCACTCGGGCCGGATGCGAAAAGCCAGGTCACAGTCCGCTACGAAAACGGCAAGCCTGTCGCCGCGACGTCCATCGTTCTGTCGACGCAGCATCTCGACCCGGCTCTGACGTCGGAAGACGTGAAGGCCATCGTTGAACCATACATTCTTCAGGCCCTGCCCGATGGTTGGATTTCCGGCGAGACCGTTTGGCACGTGAACCCGACCGGCGCTTTTGTTATCGGGGGTCCGGACGGAGATGCAGGTTTGACCGGCCGTAAGATTATCGTCGACACGTATGGCGGTGCTGCCCCACATGGCGGTGGCGCTTTCTCCGGCAAGGACCCCACCAAGGTTGATCGCTCTGCCGCCTATGCAGCGCGCTACCTTGCCAAGAACGTCGTCGCCGCTGATCTCGCAGACCGCTGCACCATTCAGCTGTCCTATGCGATCGGCGTATCCGACCCGCTGTCGGTCTATGTCGACCTTCACGGCACAGGTAATTGCGACGAAGCGAAACTGGAAGCGGCGCTGCGTGATGTCATGGGTTTGAGCCCGCGGGGCATTCGTGAGCACTTGAAGCTAAACAATCCGATTTACGAGCGTACCGCAGCTTATGGTCATTTTGGCCGCGAGCCGGATGCAGATGGTGGCTTCACCTGGGAAAAGACGGATCTGGTTGATCAACTTCGCCCGCTCGCGGGATAAGCTCTGACCAGCTGATAAAGCAAAGAAGGAGGTCGCCGGTGAACTGCCGGCGATCTACGTTTAAAAAGAATGACTGAACGCTACGAAGGCTCCTTTTTCGGTCGGCGCAAAGGCAAGCCGCTCAGTCCGCGCCGTGAAGACCTCATGGCACGGGAGCTGCCGCGGCTGGCCCTTGATTTGACCGGTCCAGCGCCTGAGGATCTCAAAAGCCTCTTTGGCGCCGACGTTGACACGGTCTGCCTCGAGGTTGGATTTGGCGGCGGAGAGCACTTGCTCCACCGCGCACGCTCGGAGCCGCGAACAGGCTTTATAGGCGTCGAACCGTTTGTTGGCAGTATGGCCAAGGCGGTTGCTGCCGTGGTCGACGAGAAACTGAAAAACGTGAAGCTCTATGATGATGACGCGGTCAATGTGCTCGACTGGCTGCCATCCGCTTCTCTGGATCTTGCCTACCAGCTTTATCCCGACCCTTGGCCGAAGATGCGCCACTGGAAGCGGCGGTTCATCAATGAACCGAACCTGAGCCGTTATGCCCGTGTCATCAAGCCGGGGGCTGAATTCCGATTTGCCAGTGACATCGACACATATATCGACTGGACACTGCGTCACTGTCGCGACCATCCGGAGTTTGAATGGACGGCCGGGACTTCAAGCGACTGGAAGCAGCCCTGGCGAGGCTGGCCAGGCACGCGCTATGAGGACAAGGCCCTTCGCGAAGGCCGTGTCGGAAGGTATCTGACCTTTCGCCGGATCTGAGGCCCGCGCTTGCATTGAAAGCCCGAAAGTCACTGTCACACCAACTTCTTTGATGAATTTGGCTGGGCCTCTTGCGTTCGCAATGGCTTTGGCGTTATACAGCCGGTGTTTCACCTCAAACGGCTTATCTGAGCACTTTGAGAGTGGGCCCGCCGGGGACCCGCTCTTTTTTGCTTAACTGGCGCCGGAAACCAACGAATTCGAGCAGGATTGCCCTATGTAAATCGACGATCAGGTGCATCTGATGCTCAAAAGCAGGCAACTGCTTCTTAAGGAGCCAAGTGTGAGCACACACGAACCGAGAATTGTGACGGAACAGGGCCTGGACGCTCGTGTTGCCGCAATTGTTGAGCCGGTCATTGAAGATCTCGGCTATCGTCTGGTGCGCACCAAGATCAGCGCCGCCAATGGCTGCACATTGCAGATCATGGCAGAGCGCCCCGATGGCACCATGACGGTCGAAGATTGCGAAACCATCAGTCGCGCTGTTTCGCCGGCGCTTGATGTCGAGGATCCAATCAATCGAGCTTATCACCTTGAAGTTTCCTCGCCCGGCATTGACCGACCCTTGGTGCGCGCGGAAGACTTCAACCGTTGGGCGGGACACGAACTCAAAATCGAAATGACGGTCATGCAGGAAGGCCGAAAGCGGTTTCGCGGACTGCTCCTGGGTGCGCAGGACGGTGCGGCGCAGATCCGTTTGCCTGACGCGGCCGATGGCGAAAAGGACACCGTTGACCTACCGCTTGAAGATATTGGCGAAGCGAAACTGGTGCTCACCGACGATTTGATTACAGCTGCTCTGCAGGCGGAAAAGGCGGCGTTGGCTGCCCGGAAGCCGACTGAGGAGTTGGCACAGGACAACACGCCCAACTGAGCCGAAAGCTCAGAGGCTAAGGAACAACGCGCCGGACACGAGACAAGAATTACTCTGGCGCAAGAGGAGTGAAAAATGGCAATCAGCGCGAACCGGCTGGAACTGCTGCAAATTGCTGACGCGGTCGCTCGGGAAAAATCGATCGACCGGATGATCGTCATCAACGCAATGGAAGACGCAATTCAGAAGGCGGCTCGCTCGCGCTACGGAACCGAAACGGAAGTTCGGGCTGAGATCAATCCGAAGACCGGCGAAATCCGGTTGCAGCGTCTTCTGCAGGTCGTTGAGACAGTTGAAAACGTCTCTACCGACATTGCGCTAACCGATGCACAGGCCAGGAACCCGGAAGCAAATCTCGGCGATTTCATTGCCGAGCCATTGCCGCCGCTTGATTTCGGCCGGATCGCAGCCCAGTCCGCGAAACAGGTAATCGTTCAGAAGGTTCGCGAAGCAGAACGTGATCGTCAGTTTGACGAATTCAAGGACCGCGTTGGTGAAGTTATCAACGGTGTCGTCAAACGGGCGGAATACGGCAACGTCATTGTCGATCTGGGGCGTGGCGAAGGCATTGTCCGTCGTGACGAGCTGATCCCGCGTGAAATCTTCCGCACTGGTGACCGCATTCGCGCGTTTATTTATGACGTTCGCCGCGAGCAGCGCGGACCGCAGATTTTCCTGTCGCGCACGCATCCGCAATTCATGGCAAAGCTGTTTGCCCAGGAAGTGCCGGAAATCTATGACGGGGTTATCGAAATCAAGTCCGTTGCACGCGATCCAGGATCCCGCGCCAAGATTGCCGTGATTTCCAAAGATTCGTCCATTGACCCAGTCGGCGCCTGTGTCGGCATGCGCGGCAGCCGCGTTCAGGCGGTTGTCGGTGAATTGCAAGGCGAAAAAATCGACATCATTCCGTGGAATGATGAGGCGGCCACATTCATCGTCAACGCTTTGCAGCCGGCTGAGGTTGCGAAAGTTGTTCTCGATGAAGACGCCGAACGCATTGAAGTCGTGGTTCCTGATGACCAATTATCTCTTGCGATCGGTCGCCGCGGCCAAAATGTCCGGCTTGCATCTCAACTGACCGGTTGGGCCATCGACATCATGACGGAGCAGGAAGAAAGCGACCGTCGTCAGAAAGAGTTCATGGAACGCTCGCAGCTGTTCATGGAAGCACTCAATGTTGATGAGATGGTCGGTCAGCTGCTCGCAACCGAAGGCTTCACCTCGGTAGAAGAAGTTGCCTATGTGGAAATTGAAGAAATTTCCATGATCGAAGGCTTCGACGATGACACAGCCGTTGAAATTCAGGCTCGTGCCCGTGATTATCTCGGCGAACTGGAAGCCAAGCAGGACGAGGAACGCATTGCTCTTGGTGTTTCTGACGAGTTGCGCTCGATTGATGGCCTGACAACAGCTATGCTGGTGGCTCTCGGTAAGGACGACATCAAGACCATCGAGGATTTTGCAGGCTGTGCCGCTGACGACTTGGTTGGTTGGACTGAACGCAAGGATGGTGAGACCAAGCGTTTCGAAGGTGCCCTTTCCGACTTCGACGTCTCTCGCGCCGATGCAGAAAACATGGTGATGTCCGCGCGTATCGCAGCAGGCTGGATCACCGAAGAAGAGCTTGCGGCACAGGCGGCCGAAGCAGAAGAAGACGAAGAAGAAGTTGTCGAGGCTGTTGAAGCGCCGGCAGAAGAAGCCCCAGCCGGTGCGATCCTGAACGGGTAAGGCAAAGGGACGAATGCGGACAGAGCTGGTTGTGGTCTATGGATCACAACGGCAGGGCTCTAGTTCCGATGACGAAGTGAACGGTCGGTCTGAACGGTTCTCGATGGATCGAAAAGAAAGTCGACCTGAAGGAGTGGCAAGGTGCCCAGGAAGAATGAGCCGACCGAACGGCAATGTGCCGTCACCCGGGAGGTTCAGCCGATCAGCTCGCTGATCCGGTTCGTGCTTGATCCCGATGGTCGGGTTGTGCCGGATCTGAAGCGGGTGCTTCCCGGGCGTGGTGTTTGGGTAACGGCTTCGAACGAAATGGTCGCCGTTGCCGAAAAAGACCGGAAGAAGGTTTTTGGCAGGGGGTTTAAAGGTGAAGCCCGTGTCGAACCGGGACTGGCGGATCTGGTTGATGGGCTGATGGAGCGATCTGCGTTGCAGGCATTGTCCATGGCTCGCAAGGCTGGCGAACTGGTGACCGGGTTTGCAAAGGTTGAAGCGGCTCTGCGGCGGGATCCCGTCGCCGGGCTTATCCACGCCTCGGACGCTGCAGATGACGGGGTGCGGAAGCTGGCAGCAGTGGCTGCTGGCCAAGAGGAACTCGCAAACGGATGCCAAATCGTCCGTTTGTTCGATTCGGACCAATTGGATTTGGCATTGGGCCGGTCAAATGTGATACATGCTGCACTGCTTGACGGGCAGGCGAGCGAAAACTTCCTGGCGCGGGTGCGCGAATTGGAGAGTTTTCGAGCACCAACCGCGGTTGGCAGCGAAACGAGCAACGCTTGACAGGGCAGTTGCGCAGGACTGAAGGCAATATGAGCGATACGAAGAATCCAGGCGACAAGACAATCAGCGTTGAGCGTGGCAAGACGCTTGGCCTAAAGCGCGGGGGTGGCGACCAGGGAACTGTTCGGCAGTCTTTTTCGCATGGCCGGTCCAAAGCCGTCGTCGTGGAAAAGAAAAAGCGTCGTGTTGTGATCCCAGGCCAGGAGCCCAAGCCGGAAGCACCGGTGTCGGCAACGCAGCGCCTTGAGAGAACGGCTGAAGAGCCACGCAAGCCGCAGCAGCCCGATCCTCAGGCTGCAAAGCAAGCCCGTCGCTCTGCGTCCGGGCAGCGCCAGAAAGGCAACGGCAACGTTCTCCGAACCTTGACCAAGGAAGAAGCGGCGGCACGGACCGCGGCGCTTCAGATGGCCAAGGAGCGGGAAGTTGAGGAACGCAAGCGCCGCGAAGAAGACGATAAGCGCCGTGCAGTAGAAGCGGCGAAACGTCAGGCGGAAGAAGAGGCGCGTGCCAGCGCCGAAGCTGAAGAGCGAGCCAAGCAGGAGGCGGAAGCCGCCCGGGTGGCCGCCGAGAAGGCCAAGGAAGCACCTGCAGCCGAACAAGCCCAGCCCGACGCGGATGCTGCTCCGGCAAATGAGGCGCACGCCCAGTCCGGAAAATCTTCCGGCCGCAAGCCGTCGCATGCCGACGGTGGCAGACCGCCGAGCCTTGACGACATGGGCAAGCGCAAAGAAGCCCCCGCGGCTCGTCCCAAGCCTGCCCGTGAGGCAAGCGAAGACGAGACCCGGAACAACAACAAGGGTCTTCGCGCGGTCAAGCGTCCCAAGCAGGCTCCGACACCGACAGCGCGTCCGCGCGCTGGTGAAGACCGCCGCCGGTCCAAGCTCACGATTTCTGCGGCAACGGGAGGTGACGACGGTCAGCGGGCACGTTCGCTGGCATCGATGCGCCGTCGCCAGGAAAAGGCGAAGCGTGGCCAGCAGCAGGTGGTCCGCGAGAAGATCTCGCGCGAAGTTACTCTGCCTGAAGCCATCACCATCCAGGAACTCGCCAACCGTATGGCTGAGCGAGCGGTCGATGTGATCAAGCTTCTGATGAAGCAAGGCCAGATGCTGAAGATCAATGATGTGATCGATGCTGACACGGCTGAACTGATCGCCGAGGAAATGGGCCACACGGTCAAGCGTGTTTCCGAAGCAGACGTGGAAGAAGGCCTGTTCACCCTGGAAGACGAAGCTGCGACGCTTCAGCAGCGCCCGCCGGTTGTTACCATCATGGGCCACGTTGACCACGGCAAGACGTCACTTCTTGACGCCATCCGTAAGTCCAAGGTCGTAACCGGGGAAGCCGGGGGTATCACCCAGCATATCGGCGCTTACCAGGTCGACCAGGACGGTCAGAAGATTACATTCATCGATACGCCAGGTCACGCTGCGTTCTCGCAAATGCGTGCTCGCGGAGCCAAATCGACAGATATCGTGATCCTGGTCGTAGCTGCTGATGACGGTGTCATGCCGCAGACCAAGGAAGCGATTGCGCACGCCAAGGCAGCGGATGCACCAATCATTATTGCGATCAACAAGATCGACAAGCAGGGCGCTGATCCGAACCGGGTCCGCACAGAGCTCTTGAGTGAAGAGCTGGTGACGGAATCCATGGGCGGTGATGTGATCGATGTTGAAGTTTCCGCGCTCAACGGTACCAATCTCGACAAGTTGCTCGAAATGATCCTGTTGCAGTCGGAAGTCCTGGAATTACAGGCCAATCCGGATCGTACTGCTGAAGGTATTGTCATCGAAGCGCAGCTTGATCGCGGCCGCGGTCCGGTTGCAACCGTTCTGGTTCAAAAGGGCACACTCAAACCGGGTGATATCCTCGTGGCTGGTGCCGAATGGGGCCGTGTTCGTGCGATGCTTGACGAAAACGGCAAGCAGGTGAAGGAAGCAGGGCCCGCCAAGCCGGTGGAAGTTCTGGGTTTCCAGGGTACTCCGGCTGCTGGTGACATGGTCGCCGTTGTCGAGAACGAAGCCCGCGCTCGTGAGATCACTGACTATCGTCAGCGTCAGATTCGTGAAAAGGCGTCTGTGGTTGCTTCCGCTGCCCGCGGCTCGCTCGAACAGATGATGATGAGTGCGCAGAACACCGGCAAGAAGGAATTCCCGCTGGTCCTCAAGGCCGACGTTCAGGGTTCCGCCGAGGCGATTGTGCATGCGCTCAATGAACTGGGTACTGACGAAGTCGGTGCACGGATTCTTCTGTCAGGTGTCGGTGGCATCACCGAAAGCGATATCACTCTGGCAGCAGCATCCAAGGCTCCCATCATCGGCTTCAATGTGCGTGCCAACAAGCAGGCTCGTGAAGCTGCGTCCCGCGATGGCATCGAGATCCGTTACTACAATGTGATCTATGACCTGGTCGACGATATCAAGGCAGCGATGTCCGGGCTCTTGTCGCCCGAGCGCCGCGAGACCTTCCTCGGCAATGCCGAGATCAAGGAAGTCTTCCATATCTCGAAGGTTGGCAAGGTTGCTGGCTGTCTGGTTACCGAAGGTGTGGTTGAGCGTGGCGCAAATGTCCGTCTCATCCGTGACGACGTGGTCATTCACGAAGGCGAACTGGGCACGCTCAAACGCTTCAAGGATGAAGTCAAATCGGTCGAGTCCGGTCAGGAATGCGGCATGAACTTCGTCAAGTATCAGGACATGCGTCCGGGCGACGTCATCGAGTGTTTCCGGGTTGAGCAGATCGCACGTACGCTCTGACGGCCGGAAGCATCTAAGATTTTCCGGATGACAATGGCGCTTGCCGTTTGTGGTCCGGAATTCGGATAGGAGAGCGCGCGAAAGCGCGCTCTTTTCAATTGAGCGCGTGAACCGCGCAGGATATGCGGCAGGTCCCGGACCGTCGTGCAGTTCAAGCACGGACCGGGAGAGCTGGCGGATAGGACCAGAATAATGGCAAAGCAACACAAACAGGACAGTCGAGGCCCTTCGCAGCGTCAGTTGCGCGTTGGCGAAACGGTTCGCAAGGAACTGTCGGACATTCTTACCCGTGGCGCTTTCTCCGATCCTGATCTGGATGGAGTTATCGTTACAATTCCGGAAGTGCGAATGACGCCCGATCTGCGCGTTGCAACCTGCCTCGTCATGCCGCTCGGCGGTGTGAATGCAGAGAAGGTTGAGAAAGCTCTCAATCGCAGCGCCAAATTCTTGCGCGGACAGGTCTCCCGCCGCCTGACCATGAAATACATGCCCGATCTGCGCTTTGTCCTCGACACCCGTTTTGATGACGACGACCGCATCGGGTCGCTCCTTCATTCTCCGGATGTTGCCAGGGATCTGGACGACGAAAACAACTAGATATCGACAGTCCCAGGTCGCGGCTGAAGTGTTTCAAGGCCCGGGCCTCCCGGGGCCGTCGGAGCGTTTATGGGGCTTTGACGTTCTTCTATGGCAGAGCAAAAAATGGCACGGCAAAAGCAGGTCAAAAGAAAAAAGAATGCCATAAATGGCTGGCTGGTCCTGGACAAGCCCTACGGCATTACCTCCAACGAAGCACTGGGTAAGATCAAGCGCATCTTTTCGCCTCAGAAAGTGGGTCATGCAGGCACTTTGGATCCTCGGGCCTCTGGCCTGTTGCCTGTTGCATTTGGTGAGGCCACGAAAACGGTTCCATTTGTGATGGATGGACGCAAGATCTATCGGTTTGAGGTGACCTGGGGCACTGAAACCGACACGGACGATACCGAAGGCGAGGTCATTGCCTCATCTGACGATCGGCCGACCGCGGATGCGATTACCGCTGTCCTTGGCGAATTCACCGGAACGATCATGCAGGTCCCTCCCAAGTTCTCGGCCATCAAGGTGGCTGGTGAGCGGGCCTATGATCTGGCGCGTGAAGGTGAGGTTGTCGCGTTGGAGGCGCGGCCGATTGATGTTCACCGTCTTGACCTTGTCAGCTGCCTGGATGACAATCGGGCAGTTTTCGAAGCCGAGTGCGGAAAAGGAACCTATGTGCGTGCGCTCGCAAGGGACCTTGGGCGCAGGCTGGGCACGCGCGGTCATGTCACGGAATTGCGCCGATTGCTTGTTGGTCCCTTCGGCGAAGAGGACCTGATCAAGTTCGATGAGATCCTTGAAGCTGCCGGGGAGTTGGCAGAAAGCGAAGGCATTCAGGAACTGGTCGCTGAATTTGTATTGCCGGTCCGCGACGCAATGGATGACCTGGTGGAAGTACAGGTCTCGCTCGATGATGCAGCGAAGATCCGCAAAGGAATGGCAATCATCTTGCGCGGCCGGGACGCACCGCTGAACACGGACGTTGCCTTCGCCAGCCACGCCGACGTGCCAGTCGCGATCGGCACCATCGAAAAAGGCCGATTTCAGCCGACCCGTGTGTTTCATTTGTGAGGCATGGTCACTTTAAAGCACTTGCAGACAAAGCCTGGAATCGTGCGGTAGGTCGCAAACCCCAAAGCGCCGTAATAGGCAAGGCCGCGTGCGTTGGTGTCGTCAATTGTCGCGTCGACCATCGTCACCCCGGCGGATCTGGCTGCTCTTTTCGAGACCTCGAACAACGCAGTTCCGATCCCTTGCCGAACCGCATTCAAAGCCACATAGGTTCCGATAGAACCCCAACCGGGCGGAAGGCCAAACGGGGTTCCGTCCTGAACGCGTTTTAGAGACTGAAGACCCAATACAATGCCATCGGAATCTTCTGCTACGGAACAGCAAACAGTGTCCGAGTGCTCGATGTTGTGCCGGCTAACATATGCAGCATCGCTTGACCGGTCGCTGCGCGACAGCAGGTTGAATTGAGCCAGAATAGCGCTCATTGGCTTCTTGTCGCTGTCTAGTGCGCTTCTGATGATCATCTGAATCTCAAATCGGCTGTTGTGAGGTCCGGATCCCGAAAAGAGTTTGATTGTGCGAAAGCGTGCCGGTCCACAATGACCAGCTTGTTGAATCTGGCAAGGTGCAATCTGTAAATTTTCTCTGGATTTCCTGGCTGTTTTCTGCCATATACCGCCGCCATTGAGTACTAAGGCTCAATTCGTCCGAAAGGATCCTTTGCTGAACGACATCTCGGCTCTGGAGACATTCGGATCAGGCCGGTTTCCGGCAGTTCAACGTGTCCGGTCAACGGACCACCACTCTTTGAAAGGAAAGAGCGATGTCGATTACCGCAGAGCGCAAAGCAGAGCTCATGAAGGAATTCGCGATCAAAGAAGGCGACACCGGGTCTCCGGAAGTCCAGGTTGCAATCCTCACCGAACGGATCAACAACCTGACTGGACACTTCAAGGACCATGGCAAGGACAATCATTCCCGCCGCGGCCTTCTGAAGATGGTTGCGCAGCGTCGGTCTCTTCTGGACTATACGCGCGGCAAAAGCGAAGAGCGTTACAAGTCGCTTATCGAGCGTCTTGGCATTCGCCGCTAAGAACACTGAATTCGGTAAACGCGGTGGGTTGATTTCCCGCCGCGTTTTTCTTTGGAGACACCTTCGGCAAGCACAGATGAACAAATTGCCGCCGGGAGATCCACCAATCGGCTCTTGAGCGTTTCCATTTGTTGATAAACGCTCTATAGAAGCCTCGTGACACGTCATGGGGCAGGATTGCCGGCTTCTTTCCACAAATGTGGCGAAAGCAGCTCGTTGTCTTGCCCGTGGCTTGTCCACCGGTAACCGGCCCATCCGGGGCCGACCGGGAATGTGCCCGTTTCGCCGTGCTGTACCGAAAGCAGCCGGCAGCGGGCAAACTTGTAAGGACAGATGATGTTTGACATTCATCGTGTGGAAGTCGACTGGGGCGGACGTCCGCTCATTCTCGAAACGGGCAAGGTAGCCCGTCAGGCCGATGGTGCCGTTATGGCGACCTACGGCGAAACAAAGGTTCTGGCGACAGTCGTTTCCGCCAAGGAACCGAAGGCAGGTCAGGATTTTTTCCCGCTCACTGTGAACTACCAGGAAAAGGCGTTTGCCGCCGGTAAGATCCCGGGTGGCTTCTTCAAGCGTGAAGGCCGTCCGTCTGAGCACGAAACTCTGACATCACGCCTGATTGACCGCCCGATCCGTCCGCTGTTTGCCGATGGCTACAAGAACGACACTCAGGTTGTGATCACCGTTCTTTCCCATGATCTGGAAAATGCGCCGGACATTCTGGCAATGGTTGCGTCATCCGCCGCACTGACCCTGTCCGGTGTTCCGTTCATGGGCCCGATTGGCGGTGCGCGTGTTGGTTATATCAACGGCGAATACGTCCTCAACCCGCTGGTTGACGACATGCCGGATTCGTCTTTGGATCTCATTGTCGCAGGTACCAACGATGCGGTTTTGATGGTTGAATCGGAAGCCAAGGAACTCGACGAAGACACCATGCTGGGTGCCGTGATGTTCGGTCACAAGGGTTTCCAGACCGTGATCGACGCCATCATCAAGCTGGCTGAAACCGCTGCCAAGGAACCGCGCGATCTGGTCTTGCCGGATCACTCCGAACTCTTCGGTAAAATCAAGTCTTTGGTCGCCGATGAAGTGACTGAAGCCTACAAGATCACGTCCAAGACCGAACGCAAGAATGCTGTTGATGCTGCCAAGGCCAAGGCGGTTGAGGCATTGATCACCAACGCAGCTGAAGGCGAAGCTGTCGAATCCAACGTTTTGGGCGAACAGTTCAAGAAACTGGAAGCGGAAGTTGTCCGCGGCAACATTCTCGATACGGGTTCACGTATCGATGGACGTGATCTTTCGACTGTACGTGCAATTTCGTCTGAAGTCGGAATTCTGCCACGCGCGCATGGTTCGTCTCTCTTCACCCGCGGTGAAACACAGGGTCTGGTGGTTGCCACCCTCGGTACCGGTGAAGACGAGCAGTTCATCGATTTGCTGGAAGGCACTGTGAAGTCTCACTTCATGCTGCACTACAACTTCCCGCCCTACTCTGTCGGTGAAACCGGCCGCATGGGCTCTCCGGGGCGCCGCGAAATCGGTCACGGCAAGCTGGCCTGGCGTGCGATCAACCCGATGCTGCCACAGCATCACGATTTTCCGTACACCATCCGCATTGTCTCAGAAATCACCGAATCCAACGGCTCGTCCTCGATGGCAACCGTTTGCGGTGCATCCCTTGCGATGATGGACGCAGGCGTGCCGCTCAAGTCACCGGTCGCGGGCATCGCGATGGGCCTGATCAAGGAAGGTGACCGCTTCGCGGTTCTGTCCGACATTCTCGGTGACGAAGATCACCTTGGCGACATGGACTTCAAGGTTGCCGGCTCCGAACAGGGTATCACCTCCCTGCAGATGGACATCAAGATCGACGGCATTACCGAAGAGATCATGAAAGTCGCCCTGGCACAGGCCAAGGACGGGCGTATTCATATTCTTGGCGAGATGGCCAATGCCATCACCGAAGCCCGGTCCGAGCTCGGCGAACATGCGCCGCGCATTGAAGTCATGAAAATCGCGGTCGACAAGATCCGTGAAGTGATCGGTTCCGGCGGCAAGGTCATCCGTGAAATCGTTGAAAAGACCGGTGCAAAGGTCAACATCGAAGACGATGGCACTG
This sequence comes from uncultured Roseibium sp., assembly GCF_947499295.1. Classification (GTDB taxonomy): domain Bacteria; phylum Pseudomonadota; class Alphaproteobacteria; order Rhizobiales; family Stappiaceae; genus Roseibium. Next base: position 225,124 of record NZ_CANMNP010000008.1, on the reverse strand, counting down.
TCAAGATTGCTTCTTCCGATGGCAAGGCCATCAAGGCAGCCGTCAACTGGATCAACTCCATTGCCGCTGAGCCGGAAGTTGGTGTGATTTACGAAGGTACTGTCGTGAAGTGCGTTGATTTCGGCGCATTTGTAAACTTCTTCGGCGCCAAAGACGGTCTGGTTCACATTTCCCAGCTGGCTCCGAGAAAAGTCGGCAAGGTTACCGATGTTGTCAAGGAAGGCGACAAGGTCTGGGTCAAGCTGATGGGCTTCGACGAGCGTGGCAAGGTTCGCCTGTCCATGAAGGTCGTTGATCAAGAGACCGGCAAGGAAATCGAGAAGAAAGAAGAAGCTGAATAAGCCTTCTTGATAGCTTGAACAGAAACGGGGGTCGCTTGGCCCCCGTTTTTTGTTTGTCATGTGATATGTGGTTCGGCGTGATCAACCGGCTTCGGCAGAAACCTGATCGGTTCCGTTCATATTGACGAGATATCCATGAAAATCGACGCCGGCCATTGGCCGGGCGAAGTGATACCCCTGGATCAGAGAGCAACCGAACGACCGGATCAGATCACATTGTTCCAACGTTTCAGCCCCCTCGCATATCACGTTGATTCCAAGTGAGCGCGCCATCGAAACGATGGCCTGGACAAGTGCCTGATCGTCCTGGTCCTGGTCAAGGTCCATGACAAAGGCGCGGTCGACCTTCAGCGTGTCTATCGGCAGGCGTTTCAGATAACTAAGTGACGAATAACCGGTTCCGAAGTCATCAAGGGATATCCTTATGCCGAGAGAACTGATCGCGGTCAGGATCTCCACCGGGTTGGTTCGCTGATCGTCAAACATCACGCTTTCAGTGATTTCCAGACACAGATGTGTAGGGTCCATGGCGGTGTCGTGAAGTATGTCGCGAAGCTCGGTGAGAAAATCTTCATCGCGGCATTGGCGTGGTGAGATGTTGACGCTGATGCTTTCCAGCTTCATTCCGTTGCGATTACAGGATTGATAGAAAGTGCAGGCTTCCCGAAGCACCCACTCTCCGAGGGGAACAATGAGACCGCATTCTTCCGCCACCTGAATAAACTCTGTCGGAGGAACGACGCCCAGCTTGTCGTCCGTCCAACGCGCCAGCGCTTCACAGCCGACGACTTTGTTCGAGTCATAGTCGACAATGGGTTGGTAATTGAGGTGGAGCTCGCCATTTTCAATTGCACGCCGCAAGGAGGCTTCCACAAGACCCGCCCGTGCGGTCTGTTCATTCATTCGGGTGGCAAAGAACCTGTAACTCGTGCCACTTTCGGCCTTTGCCTGGTGCATACTGGTGTCGGCCTGCAAAAGCAGGACTTCGTCATCGTCACCGTCATTTGGCGCAAGCGTTATGCCGAGGCTTCCGGAGAGCACGACGCGGGTGCCATCTTCAAGTTCGATCGGGTCGCTGATATCGGTCAGGATCTCGCGCGCAATCCGCTCAATTTCCCAGCGGTCTTCAGGGTCGGACAGGATGATGGCAAATTCATCGCCGCCCATGCGAGCGACCGTTTGGTCAGGACCCATCGTCTGTGTCAGCCTGGCGGCGACGCTCTCAATCACCTGGTCGCCTGCCTTCGGTCCATAGGTCTCATTGACCATCTTGAAGCGATCGATGTCGAGGATCATCAATGCAGTCAGAACGCCGTCATGCCGGTTGCGTTGCAGGCTTTGCCGCAGCCTGTCCAGGAGCAGGCGTCGGTTGGGCAGGCCTGTCAGAATATCGAAATTGGCATTCTTGGTTGCCAGTTCTTCCTGGCGTTTGCGTTCGCTGATATCAGTGATCGTTACATAAAGGGCGTTTTCTCCGCGCCATTCCGTAAGACGAACATGCTGTTCAAACCAGACCGTGTGCCCGTCCCTGTGCTGCCCTTTGACATCATATACGCGCGGCGCGCCACCTTTCCCACGCATTTTGAGATAGCTGCGGAGACGGTCATGTTCTTCAGGGGCATAAAATGTCAGAAGGGGGGTTCCGACCAGTTGTTCGGACGTGCCCGGTTCATACCCGAGCATTTTCAAGAGAGCGTCGTTTACGTAAAGAACGCGCCGATTGGAATGTACCAGAACACCGTGCAGCGAACCGTCGATCATGTCCTTGAACTGAGCATCTCTGTTTCTGACGGTTTCAAAGGCAGTCTGGAACATGGCAGACAGTTTGTTGAATTCGGAAATGAGTCCGGCCTGCGGAGCCGAAACCAGGCGGTCCTGGCGCAGGTTCATGGCATAACGCATCAGCCGACCGAGTCCGGCACTGGTTATCCTGTTGACCAGAAGCGCTGCACACAGAGCCAATAAAACGGTATAGACGAGAAACGGTAGGAACAGCTGGCTATAAGTTGCCTTGACATTCTTAAGCGTATCAATCGGTTGCTTTATGATGGCGGACAGCATGTGTCCGTCAAGATCGGCGATAAGGGGCGCAATGACGAAAAGCTGATCATTTTCAAGCAGGTACTGAACGTTCTCTGAGCCGGTGGTCGCCCTGTGATGCAGTGTTTCGCTCATCAATTCGCCGATGCCGGCAACAATGTGATGGTCATGAGCGAACGAAATGTCATCGACCTGCAGGTTCTTGGCGAGTACGCCCGGAAGCGAAAAGGAGCTTGTAACCGACGTACCTCCAAAAACCCGGCCAAGAAGCTGTCCGGTTTCCGGATCGATTACCAGGATTGACAGCGCGGCTGTGACTTCCATGGGGTCGGTGTGATGATTGGCATAGGTGATCCAGATATCGGGAGGCATGGCCTGACGGACATTGAAAGGCAATTGATCCGTCAAGTCGATCAAGCCGAGGCTGCTTTTGACCCAACCGCTTTCATCTGGAAGATCGATTAACAACAGGTCGAGAACAGCGCTGGTCATGCTTTGCGACGCCTGTTCCACAATTGTCTTTGCGGCGGCAGCGTCCTTTTCAGCCAGCGCATTTTGAAGCGCCGGGTCGCTCGCAACGGTGCGAATGCGTCCTTCGAGTTGGTCCAGATGTTGGTTGAAAACAAGACGCGCCAGCGTCGCCTTCGATTTGGCGCTACGGGCAACTTCGTATTCGGCGATCGACAGACTTCCCATATAGGTGACCCAGAAAAGGGCGATCCCCGTGCCGACCAGCCCGACGGTAAAAAGCGCCATGACAAGCCGGCTGAACGGGAATGAAAACCGGCCTCTCAAAGTTGCTCTCCGTGGGTGCCGGGAGTGTGATCTAAAGATTGTGCAGCAAAAAGGCTCGCCTGGTTGAGCGGGGTCAGGCTGTCATGGCCAAAGGTGACTTTTCCAGATTTGGAGCGCCCCCGAAGCCCTGGCGTCAATTTGGTCGCAACTTTTTTCATTCGTTCTCAGACCATCCGAATACACCATCATGAAATCTTTGGCTTGATTTCACAATTGTTAGAATAAGCAATCGGAAGCGTCACTGTAACTGTTCAAAGTTTATCTTAGGTGAATTGAAGGAAAGTTTTTAGTCAACAAAAATACGGGAATAAACTTAACTTTGACTATGAAATCTGAAATCCATTCCTAGTAATATTTACAAGGAATTAGGTAGCGCAAGTCTGCTGCCGGACAACATATCAAGCGTTTGCCTCCCTGTGCGAAACTGCTATACCCCCTTCGAAAGTTGATTGAGAGGTTCGCAATGGCGCAGATGCGTTTGGTGGTCGTCGGAGCTGGTGGCCGAATGGGTCGAGCCTTGACGCGTGCCATAACCGAAGCACCGGGTGCAATGGTGGTCGCAGCAGTTGACCGGGAAGGCGCTGACTGTCTGGGAAAAGACGTCGGAGATCTTGCAGGTACCGAGACACTTGGAGTGCCCGTCACCGACGATCCCCTGTCCGCTTTAGCCAAGGCGGACGGGGTGGTAGATTTTACCGCACCTCCAGCCAGTCTCTATTTTGCTGAGCTGGCCGCACAAGCACGGATTGTCCACGTCATTGGCACGACCGGCTGGGCTGAGGGGCAGGACGAACCTCTTCGTGCTGCGGCGCGACATGCGCGCATAGTCAAGAGCGGCAATATGAGTCTGGGCGTTAATTTGCTCGCCAGTTTGGTGCGCAAGGCTGCTGCGGCGCTTGACACCGACTTTGATATTGAAATCCTGGAAATGCATCACAAACACAAGGTTGACGCGCCGTCGGGAACGGCCTTGCTGCTTGGTGAGGCCGCAGCCGAAGGGCGCGGGCTCGATTTGGGAACCCATTCGGTGCGCACGCGGGACGGTATCATGGACCCAAGGCAAACAGGCGATATAGGCTTTGCTACCTTGAGAGGCGGATCCGTCATTGGAGAACACTCCGTGATCTTCGCTGGTGAAGGCGAAAGGATCGAACTGTCACACAGGTCCGAAGACAGGCAATTATTTGCGCGCGGTGCCGTGAAGGCCGCGCTTTGGGGCTTTGATCAAAAGCCCGGATTTTATTCCATGGCCGACGTTCTCGGCCTGAACGACTGAAATTGAGATCGAAGCTTAAGGAGCACGGCATGGATCGCCTTCTTGTGCTTGTCCGTCATGGGCAAAGCGAATGGAATTTGAAGAACCTGTTTACCGGCTGGAAGGATCCTGGTCTGACCGAACAGGGGGTTGCCGAGGCTCACAAGGCCGGACAACAGCTAAAAGACCTGAAACTGGAATTCGACCTCGCCTTTACTTCGGTTTTGTCACGGGCACAGAAAACTCTAGATATCATTCTAAATGAGCTTGGCCAGACAGGTCTGGAAACGTTCAAGGATCAGGCGTTGAATGAACGGGATTATGGTGATCTGACGGGCATGAACAAAGACGAGGCCCGTGAGCAATTCGGCGAGGAACAGGTCCATATCTGGCGCCGATCCTACGATGTTCCGCCTCCCGGTGGCGAAAGCCTCAAAATGACGGCAGAGCGGGTCCTGCCTTACTACAAGGCGGAAATTCTGCCGCGTGTGCTGGCGGGCAACCGGACAATTGTCGCTGCCCATGGAAACTCGCTCAGATCTTTGATCATGGAGCTTGAAAACCTCAGCCCGGAAGAAATTCTGAAACGCGAACTTGGAACCGGCACGCCGATCATTTATCGGCTCGATGAAAACGGCGGCGTAGTCAGCATGCAGGATCTTGCCGACTGACATCCCGCTTTTCAGCAAATCGCCAATACAGAAAAATCAAAGGGGCGATGATCGCCCCTTTGTCGTTTCTAGACTTCAAATCCGCTCTGTGCCGCCAGGTGTTTCAAGGGGTGTTCCGGGCGTGCGCCAACGTGACTGATGACACTCGCAGCACATAGGCAGCCAAGCTCAGTCGCATCGGCGATCTTGTAGTCGCGCGCGAGCCCAAACAGAAAACCGGACGCAAACAGATCGCCGGCCCCTGTCAGGTCCACAACGTTGGCAACGTCCTTGGCGTCAACTTTCACGGTTTCTTCCCGGTCGAAGGCCATCGCGCCCTCGGAGCCCAGCGTCAGGGCCGTCAGGGCACCGTTTTCCTTGGCAGCACTGATGGCTGTGTCGAGATCGCCTGTCTGGTAAAGCGCCTTGAGTTCATGCTCGTTTGCAAACAGAAGATCAACAACGCCGTCGGCCAGAAGCGATTGAAATTCATCACGGTAACGGTCAACGCAAAAGGAATCGGACAGTGTCAGGGCGACCTTGCGATTGTTCAGGTGTGCAACCTCGGCCGCTTTGAGGAAGGCTTTTTTGGCCTCTTCCGGGTCCCAGAGATAGCCTTCCATGTAAGTGACAGCCGCAGCGGCAACGACATCTTCGTCCACATCGGACGGGCTGAATTCGGTGCAGGCCCCAAGATATGTGTTCATGGTGCGCTCACCATCCGGCGTGATCAGGATCATCGAGCGCGCGGTCGGTTTCCATTCCCGAAGGCGCGGTGTGTTGAAATAAACGCCTGTTCCGTTCATGTCGTGAGAGTAGCTGTCGCCCAGTTCGTCTTCCGCCACTTTGCCGAAATAGGCAGGACGCCCCCCCAGAGATGCAATGCCGGCGGCCGTATTGCCGGCACTGCCACCGGAGACCCTGACGGTCTGCCCCATCTTGTTGAAGAGACGCACCGCTTCTTCGGTGTCGATTAGACGCATCGATCCCTTGATCAGGTTTTCCTGGAGAAGAAAATCTTCTTCAACATGTGCAAACACGTCGCAAATGGCATTTCCGATGCAAAGGGCATCAAATCTGGTTTCGGTCATATTGTCCTCTGGTAGCGTCAGGGGTGACGTTAGGAATTGGGATTGGGTCTGAGGGCGCGGTTGGCCTCAGGCTCTTTGATTTTTTCTCGGAACGGGCTGGCGCGGTAGACCCCGAGCATGTTGAGCTCTGCGCAGAAGAAGGCAAGCTCCTCAAGGGCGAGAGCGACCGCCGGGTCTTCCGGGTGGCCTTCTACATCCGCATAGAACATGGACGCAAAGAATTGGCCTTCGAGCTGATAGGATTCCAGCTTTGTCATGTTGACCCCGTTGGTCGCAAACCCTCCGAGCGCTTTATAAAGCGCAGCCGGCACGTTTCGAACACGGAAGATGAACGTGGTGATAACCGGTTGGCCGTTATGCGCAGCCTCCATCTTGTCACGGGAGAGAATAACAAACCGTGTTGTGTTATGCGCTGCGTCTTCAACGTTTTTACGCAGGATGTCGAGATTGTAGATCTCGGCCGCCATTTCAGGTGCAAGAGCGCCGACGCTGGGATCATTCAACTCGGAAATCTGCCGCGCTGAGCCGGCCGTGTCACCGCCGACCACGGCGGTCAGGCCGAGTTCCCGAATGACATTGCGACACTGTCCAAGGGCGTGAATGTGGCTTTGAACCTTTTTCAAATCCTCCACGCGGGCACCCCTGGGCGCCATCAGTTGAAACTTGATCGGCATGAAATACTCGCCGATGATGTTCAGGTCTGACTTTGGCAGAAGATGATGGATGTCTGCGACACGGCCCGCGACGGAGTTTTCGATCGGGATCATGGCAAGGTCTGCCGAACCATCCGCCATTGCGGAAAAGCAGTCCTCGAAGGTCGCGCAGGGAATAGCCTCGTAGTCGGGATAAACGCTTCTGCAGGCCATGTGGGAGTTGGCGCCGGTTTCTCCTTGAAACACAATTCTTTTTCTATCTGACATGGGTAAAAAAGCCTGACTTTCTAGGATGTTCTGTAGGCTGCGCGTGCGCGCTCAAGATCTTCCGGTGTGTTCACGTCCATGGGTGCGCTGTCAATGACCGAAACATCGATCCGCATACCTGCTTCAAGCGCACGCAGCTGCTCCAGCTTTTCGCGAATCTCCAGAGGAGATGGCGGAAGGGCGACAAACCTTGCCAGAGCGGACCGCCGATAGGCATAAATCCCGATATGGTGATGGTGCGGACCGTCGCCGCTGGGAGCCAACGCGCGGGTGAAGTAAAGCGCCCGGTGATGCCCTTCACCATTTGGCGTCGTGACAGCCTTTACGAAGTTCGGGTCATCACGGAAGTCAGGGTTCGTAAACTCCGTCATGATGGTCCCGATCTGGACTTCAGAAACGGTCAGCGGAGCAAAGGCTGCCCGAATCGCTTCCGGTGCAATCAAAGGCACATCACCTTGAACATTGAGCACGACTTCGAATTTTCCGTCCGGATCAACCAGTCCGACGGCTTCATGAATGCGGTCCGAACCGGACGCATGATCAACCCGCGTCATCACTGCCTGCCCGCCATGGTCCTTGACGGCATCGAAAATGTTTTTGTCGTCGCAAGCGACGGCAACCGGGCCGATATCCGCATTCTGGGCTTGCTCGAGAACGCGCACAATCATTGGTTTTCCGCAAATATCGGCAAGCGGTTTGCGGGGAAGGCGTGTTGCCGCAAGACGGGCGGGTATGATCACAAGAGCGGCGGTCAATCGGGTCTCCATTCGGTCGGACGGGCAGAAAAGGTGCAAAAAAACCGGGCCGCGTCCGTTTGTCGTATCAGATGCCCTTTTAAAGCTATGGACAGCAAGGTCAAAAAATTTGTAGGTTCCGGCAAAATTCGAAAAGCTGATAGGGGTCGCAGTGTCACTGCGGGCCCGGACGCGTATGAGCTTGGAGCCGGAGAGAATGGATTCCTTCACGCTGAACAAGATCGCCGGTGCGATCCTGATGGTCCTGATTTTGACAATGGGTGTTGGTATTGTCTCCGACATCATCTTCCACCCGACAATCCCCGGCAAACCGGGCTATGAGATTGTCGTGGCATCTGCGGAAGATTCCACTTCTGAAGTTCAGCCTGAGCCGGACGTTGTGCCGATTTCAGAGCTGCTGCTCGCAGCCTCGGCATCGGAAGGTGAGAAAGTCGCCAAGAAATGCGCCGCTTGCCACACGTTTGATGACGGCGGAGCCAACAAGGTCGGTCCGGCGCTTTGGGATGTGGTCGGTCGCAAACCTGGCGGCGTCGACGGTTTCGGATATTCTGCCGCCATGAACGAATACGGTTCGGCGAATGCCGAGTGGACCTATGAAGGTCTTGAGTCCTTCCTGGCTTCCCCGAAGAAATACATCCCGGGTACGTCCATGGGTTTTGCCGGCCTTCGCAAGCCGGAAGAGCGGGCCAACATGATTGCTTACATGCGTGAGCTGTCCGCTTCGCCAAAACCGCTGCCGGCAGAGTAAAACACTCCCGCCGCAGCGCCAGTTGCTACAAATTCTCAAGGAGCCGGGTCTTGCACCCGGCTTTTTTGTGGGAACTGGGCGAAAAATTAACAAATCTGACGTCACGTTATATGCTACGCGGGCGAAGGTCGGGTGTGGGCCGCATGGGCATAAGTCTAACGAGAGATCTACTAGGCAAAACAAATGGGGCGGTTGCCGCCTCCCTTGTTGCCGTCGCGTGTTTTCTCGTCGGAATTGCAGTGACAGCGCATGTGGGCCAGCTCGTGCGCAACGAACTGGTCTCCCAACACAAGCGCGAAGTGATCGCCAACCTGTCGGAAGCTCATGCTCGGCTTGAGGGCGAACTGAGCCGCACAGTCGCGTACGGTTTCGGATTGAGATCCGTAGTCTCCCAGGTCTCAGGTGCACCATTCGACATGGAAGATTATCGCGAAATTTCGATCGATCTGATTGAGGAAAATCCGTCGATACGCTCCATCGGTCTTGCACCCAACAACATTCTGCGCGCTGTTTATCCGTTTGAACCGAACCAGGCTGCCATCGGTCTCAACTACAGAATGAACACCGCCCAGTGGCCAGCGATACGCAAAGCCATGCTCACCCGGGAGGTGGTCATTGCCGGGCCGCTGGAACTGGTTCAGGGAGGTCGGGCTCTCGTGATCCGCATTCCCGTTTTTCCGGCGACTTTCCCGGGGCAGCCCACAAAGGACCGGCCCTACTGGGGTGTTGTGACGCTTGTGCTGGACGAAGCCGGTTTGATGGAGTCTGCCGGGATCAGGGAAAGTGTCGGCGGCCTTCGTATGGCGCTTCTCAACAAGAATGCCGTAAACAGCCAATCCGCGGTCATTTTCGGATCTGCGTCAATTGAGAATCTCGATTTTGTATCTCTGCCTCTTCATTTGCCGGGTGGATTGGATTGGGAACTGATCGCCTATCCGGAGATTGGCTGGTCCAATATGGGCAACAAGGTCTGGGTCACCCAGCTGGTCGGAAGTTTCCTTTCTCTGGTCTTTGCGGCAATGGCGTTTCTCCTGATCAGTGAGGTCTACAAGGTCCGCTCAATGGCTTTGCATGATCCGTTGACGGGGCTGGCCAACAGACGGCTCCTTGAGGATCGGATGATGCAGCTGGCTGCCATGTGCGAACGCAGCGGATCCGGTTTCGAGATTTTTTACGTCGATCTGGATGCATTCAAACCGATCAATGACAGTTATGGGCACTCGGTTGGGGACCGTCTGCTCGTGGAGGTCGGGCAAAGGCTGCAGAACCAGGTTCGAAGGACAGATACGGTCGCGCGTGTTGGCGGTGACGAATTCATTGTCCTGACCCCGGGAAACATGCGCAGGCAGGAACGGAAGTCCTTTCTCACCAGACTGTCCGACCACGTATCTCGTGTCTTTGAGTATTCGGGAGCGCGGATTGACGTTAAGGCAAGTATCGGAACGGCAAGCTACCCAGGAGATGCAGCAACTGTCGAAGACCTACTAAGAGTTGCTGATGGGCGAATGTACGCCCAAAAGGCTAAAGCTAAGCAAAATTTACAAGACCCTTCCAGGAAGGGAGTGGTCCAAGCTGGTTAAATTTCTGTCATCTTGCCAACCAGCTGGTGACGTTTGGTCAGTGCGTCCCTACACTGTTTACATAAGGTCCGATGATTTGGGCCGCGAAACAGGAAAGGGACGGAAAAGCCCATGGTGCTCAATTGGTGTTCTATTAGGCGGACCGCAGCAGGAGTAGTGCTGGCGGGAGCCTTGTCTGCTACGGCATTAGGTACTGGTGCGGTAAAGGCAGAAGAACCCGAATGGCAACATGCCGCTGCTTTGAACGGCGCGCCGAAATATGGCCCTGACGCTCCCCACTTCGACTATGTCAATCCCGAAGCGCCAATAGCCGGGACTGTTCGCCTGGCCAGCCGCGGCGGGTTCGATACCTTCAACATCCTGGCGCAAAAAGGAAGCATCGGGCCTGGCATCCTGATCATATACGAGAGCCTGATGGAACCGTCTCTCGATGAAGAGGACATCAGTGCCCAATATGGTGTTCTGGCCGATGCGGTACGTTATCCAAAGGACTACTCCTGGGTCGAATACCGTCTCAACCCCGATGCCAAATGGCACGACGGCATGCCAGTGACACCGGAAGATGTGGTCTGGTCTTTTGAAAAGGCGATTGAGCTCGATCCGCAGCGCAAGTTTTATTTCCAGAATGTCACGAAAACTGAAATCGTGGATGACCGGGTTATCCGCTTCACCTTTGATGCATCCGGCAATCGCGAACTGCCGAAAATCATGGGTCAACTCACCGTTTTGCCAAAGCACTGGTGGGAGGGCACCGACAGCAAGGGTGAGCCGCGTGATATCTCAAGAGCCACGCTTGAACCCCCGCTGGGCTCTGGCCCATACCGGATCAAGGATTTCACGGCCAACCGGCAGGTGAACTACGAACGTGTCGACGATTATTGGGGCAAGGATCTGCCCATTCGGGTCGGCACCTACAATTTCGACGAAATCCGTTACATCTCTTTTCTCGATGACGCAGTTCAGTTCGAAGCCTTCAAAGGCGATCAATACGACTATCATCTTGAGCGCAGTTCCAGCCAGTGGGCGAAGCGCTACAATTTCCCGGCAGTCGAAGATGGCCGCGTCGTCAAGGAAATCTTTCCCGACAGATCATCCGGTGTCATGCAGGGTTTTTTCCTGAACCAGCGACGGGAAAAATTCCAGGACCCGGATGTACGTAGAGCGCTCAACTTCGCTTATGACTTTGAAACCACCAACGAGATCGTTTCGGCAAACCTCCTGAAACGCGTCAACTCCTATTTTGCAGGTACTGAACTCGCCTCATCGGGCCTTCCCGAAGGCAAGGAGCTGGAGATCCTGGAAGAGGTGAGGGGCGAAGTCCCGCCCGAAGTCTTCACCCAGGAATACACCAACCCTGTTGGTGGAAATCCGCAAAACGTCAGGGCCAACCTGCGCGAGGCAGTGAAACTTCTGCGCAAAGCCGGCTATGAACTCAAGGATCGTAAGATGGTCGACCCCGACACCGGCGAGCAGCTCAGCATCGAGTTTCTCTATCGGGACAAGGCCAGCGAGCGGACACTGCTGCCATACGCCAAGAACCTTGAGAGCATTGGCATCAACCCGATATTGCGGCTCGTGGATACGTCCCAGTTCATCAACAGAGTGCGGTCGCGCGATTTCGATACGGTCGTACTGGCGATCGGTCAGTCGCTCTCACCTGGAAACGAGCAGCGGGAGTATTGGGGAACGACATCCGCCGATAATCCGAGTTCGGCCAATTATGCGGGCATCAAGAACCCGGCAATCGACAAGCTGATCAACAAGGTCATCTTCGCCGAAGACCGTGAGACATTGGTGGCTGCGACCCATGCGCTCGATCGGGTGCTGTTATGGAACCACTATGTGGTGCCGCAATTCTATTCCGATGAAACGCGGACCGCGCGCTGGAACCGCTTTGCGCATCCTGAACAAATGCCTGAATTCAGTACCGGATTTCCTACGATCTGGTGGTACGATGAAGAGCTGGCGGCCAAGACGAAGGCGATCAAGTGATGAAAAAGGGCTTGTCTCCCACGCGCCGTCAGATGCTGCAACTGTCTGGAGCGGCAATAATCGCGGCCTCGACACCTCTTGCCGCTAAAATGGCACTTGCCGCACCAAAGGGCCCACGGCACGGTCTGTCGGTTTTCGGAGACCTGAAATACGGGCCGGATTTCACTCATTTCGAATACGTCAACCCGGACGCGCCAAAAGGGGGAGCTTTCTCGTTTCAAGCACCCTACTGGTACTTCAATCAGAATGTTCAGACCTACAACACCTTCAATTCCTTCATCCTGAAGGGCGACGCACCACCGCGTATGGAGCTGTGTTTCGACACGCTCATGGTGCGTGCCTATGACGAGCCGGATGCGGTCTACGGCCTGGTGGCCGAAACTGTAGAAGTCTCTGAAGACGGCAACACGTTCACGTTCAATCTTCGGCCGGAGGCTCGGTTCCATGACGGATCCAAGCTGACTGCCGAGGATGTTGCATTTTCCATCATGATGCTGAAGGCCGACGGTCATCCTCTGCTGAGCCAGCCGCTTGGCGTCCTGAAGGATGCTGAAGTGCTGGGTGAGTATCAGGTTGCGTTTCAATTTGACGGAACGCAGGCCCGGAGCTTCCCTCTCGCAGTGGCCGCCGACTATCCAATCTTCTCAAAACGCTACTACACGGCTTACGATTTCAAGCAGTCGACGCTGACCCCGCCTTTGTCATCAGGTCCCTATAAGGTTGGCAGGCATGCGGTTGGCCGATATGTCGAATATCACAAGGTTGAACACTACTGGGCAAATGATCTTGCGGTCACCAAAGGTCAGCTCAACTTCTCAACCATCCGCCTTGAGTTCTTCCGCGAGCGGCAAGTTGCCTTCGAGGCGTTCAAAAAAGGCGACGTCCTTTATCGCGAAGAGTTTTCATCCAAGAATTGGGCGACGGAATACAATTTTCCGGCTGTCGAGGATGGCCGTGTCGTGCGCCGTGATTTCCCTGATGGCCGTCCATCGGGTGCACAAGGGTGGTTCTTCAACACACGCCGGCAAAAGTTCAAGGATCCGAGAGTTCGCGAAGCTCTGGGGTTCGCCTTTGACTTCGAGTGGTCTAACGAGAACCTCTTTTACGGGCTTTACAAGCGCACAGAGTCGTTCTTTGAAAATTCGGATATGAAGGCCGAAGGCATGCCATCGGCAGCTGAATTGGAGCTGCTGGAGCCTTTCCGGGATCAATTGCCGGAAACAGTGTTCGGCGAGCCGATAATTCCGCCGGTAAGCGATGGGTCAGGTTTTGACCGAAAGCTGCTGCGCCGTGCCAGCCAGTTGCTGAAAGAAGCAGGCTATGAGCGCGATGGTCCACAGCTGATCGGGCCGGACGGCAAGCCGTTTGAAGTTGAATTCATCAACAACACGACAGCCTTCGAGAGGATCACCAATCCCTTATTGAAGAACCTGGAGCGGCTCGGTATCAAGGCCAACTTGCGCATTGTCGATCCAGCCCAGTACCAGGCCAGGCTGAACGACTATGATTTTGACATTGCAAGCCGCCGGTATTCGCTCGCGCCAACTCTTTCGGACACCATTCGCGAATTGTGGGGATCAAGGGCAGCGGCAACACCGGGGACCTACAACACGGCTGGCATCTCAAGTCCTGTTGTCGATGCCTTGATCGACAAGGCAATCGCGGCCCAGACACGCGAGGAAATGAACACTGCAGCCAGTGCTCTGGACCGTGTCTTGCGCTCGGGATTTTACTGGATTCCCCAGTGGTACAAGAATGTCCACAATGTCTCTCTATGGGATGTCTACGGCTTTCCGGAAGAAACGCCGCGTTATTTCTTCCCGGTTGAAGAACTCTGGTGGATAGATCAGGAAAAGGCGCAAAAACTCGGCAAAGGCGGGTAATCTTTCCGACAGTGACACCTCCGGCCCGCTTCAGAAGGCCAAAGATAAAGGGAATGCACGTAATCCATGGGCGCCTATATTCTTCGCCGACTGCTGCTCATGATACCGACGCTGGTCGGAATCATGGCCATAAATTTCGTGATAATCCAGTTCGCGCCGGGAGGCCCGGTTGAGCGTGTCATAGCGCAGCTTCAGGGGACCGATGTTTCGGCCACCTCACGGATTAGCGGCGGCGGCAGCGATATGCTCGGAGGGGGGAACGATTCCTCCGGTGGTAGCGGGGCTGCATCGGCTGACGCGGTCAGCTCCAAATATCGCGGCGCTCAAGGTCTTGATCCGGAATTCATTGCCGAGTTGGAAGCGCAATTCGGCTTTGACAAGCCGCCATTTGAGCGGTTCCTGACGATGCTCTGGAACTACGCACGGTTCGATTTCGGCGAGAGCTACTTCAGGGATATTCGAATTATTGACCTGATTGCCGAGAAACTGCCCGTCTCGATTTCTCTCGGTCTCTGGATGACACTGATCTCCTACCTTGTGTCGATCCCGCTCGGCATCCGCAAGGCGGTCAGTGATGGATCTCGCTTCGACGTGTGGACGTCCGGTGTCGTGGTTGTCGCCTACGCCATCCCGGGGTTTCTCTTCGCTGTTCTCCTAATCGTGCTGTTTGCCGGCGGATCCTTCTGGGACATCTTCCCGCTGCGAGGGTTGGTGTCGGACAATTGGAAATCTCTCTCCTGGCCAGCCCGGATTGCGGACTATTTCTGGCACTTGGCGTTACCACTCACGGCCATGGTGTTGTCTGCCTTCGCAACAACGACGCTTCTGACCAAGAATTCGTTTCTGGACGAAATCCGCAAGCAATATGTCATCACCGCCAAGGCGAAGGGACTGAATGAAAGTCAGGTGCTCTACGGACATGTGTTCCGGAACGCGATGCTGATCGTCGTCGCCGGTTTTCCAGGCGCATTCATCTCTTCATTCTTTGCTGGGTCGTTGCTTATTGAGACAATTTTCTCGCTCGATGGCTTGGGTCTGCTTGGATTTGAATCGGTGATCAACCGTGACTATGCCGTCGTCTTCGCAACTCTCTATATCTTCTCGCTGATGGGTCTTCTGGTGAACCTTGTTTCCGATCTCACCTACACCTGGATCGATCCCCGGATCGATTTCGAAAGCAGGGAGGTCTGAGCCATGCCATCCGATCATAGCAAGGATGCAGGCGGCAGCTTCGATATCGGCGATCCCCGAAGCGAGGCAGTAGCCTATGAGCCGGCGATAGAAGCAGCTTTTGTCGAGACGGATCATGAACCGGTCACCGAACACAACGACACTGCGGACCTCGTTCCCTATACTGCTTCACGCATTTCACCCATCAATCGCCGCCGTCTTCAGAATTTCAAGGCCAACCGAAGGGGCTTTTGGTCGCTTTGGATTTTCCTGGTGCTGTTTTCAATGGCGATGCTGGCGGAATTTCTAACCAACGAACGCCCCATTCTGGTGTCCTACAAGGGTGAACTGCTCGCGCCAGTATTCGTCGACTATCCGGAAGAAAAGTTCGGTGGTTTTTTGGCCGTAACCGACTACAGGGATCCCTTCATTCAGGAAGAAATTGCGGCGAATGGCTGGATGCTCTGGCCGCCTGTTCGCTACAATCATCGGTCCGTGAACCGCAACATTCCGATCCCTGCCCCGGCGCCGCCGTCCTGGACCATGAACAAGGAAGAGCGGTGCGCCCGTTACCCAATGGGAGCGGATGATCCGAACTGCGTCATTGGCAACTGGAACTGGCTCGGCACCGATGATCAGGGCCGTGATGTGCTCGCCCGGATGGTCTATGGCTTCCGGATTTCCGTCCTCTTCGGTCTTGCCCTGACGCTCGCTTCTTCCGTCATCGGCATCGCCGCCGGTGCAGTCCAGGGGTATTACGGCGGCTGGGTCGATCTCGGTTTCCAGCGCTTTATCGAAATCTGGACCGCAATTCCGACCCTTTACCTGATCCTGATCGTGTCTTCGTTCCTGGTTCCGGGATTCTGGACACTCTTTTTCATATTGCTCGCTTTCTCCTGGGTGGCGCTGGTCGGCGTTGTCAGGGCCGAATTCCTGCGGGGCCGAAATCTGGAATTCGTGTCCGCGGCAAGAGCGCTTGGAGTGTCCAATCCGGTCATCATGTGGCGGCACCTGCTCCCCAATGCGATGGTCGCAACGCTTACATTCATGCCGTTTATTCTCAATGGCTCGATTTCGACCCTTACGGCGCTGGATTTTCTGGGATTCGGGTTACCGCCCGGGTCGGCTTCGCTTGGTGAATTGTTGGCACAGGGTAAGAACAATCTTCAGGCCCCCTGGCTCGGCATTACCGGCTTCGTGGTGATTTCGCTGATGCTCAGCCTTCTGATCTTCATCGGCGAGGCCGTGCGCGATGCATTCGATCCGCGCAAGAGCATGGGTTAAGGAGGAAACGGCAATGACAAAAGAAATCCTCCTTTCAGTCCAAGACCTGTCCGTAGCCTTCACGCAAGGCAAACGCCAGACCCTCGCAGTCGACCGGATCTCGTTTGACCTCAAAAAGGGTGAGACTGTCGCTCTGGTTGGTGAGAGTGGGTCCGGCAAGTCCGTGTCCGCCCAATCGGTTTTGCGCCTGTTACCCTATCCGACCGCATCCCATCCTTCCGGGAAAATCATGATGAATGGTGTGGATCTGCTACAGGCAAATGAGGAAAAACTTCGCGAAGTGCGCGGCAATGGCGTCTCGATGATTTTTCAAGAGCCGATGACGTCTCTCAACCCGCTTCATCCGGTGGAAAAGCAGGTCTCCGAAATCCTGAAGATCCACCGTGGCATGAGTGACACCAAAGCGCGTGAACGTGTTCTTGAGCTGTTGAACCAGGTCGGCATCCGGGAGCCGGAAAAACGCCTGAAATCCTATCCGCATCAGCTATCGGGCGGCCAGCGCCAGCGCGTCATGATCGCCATGGCGCTCGCCAACGAGCCGGATCTCTTGATTGCCGACGAGCCGACCACGGCGCTTGATGTGACGGTTCAGGCTCAGATCCTGGAACTCCTGCAGAACCTTCAGAAGAAGCAGGGCATGGCCATGCTTTTCATCACTCATGATCTGGGGATCGTGAGAAAGTTCGCAGACCGCGTATGCGTGATGACCAATGGTAAAATCGTCGAGCAGGGGCCGGTTGCCGACATTTTCGACAAGCCACAACATGACTATACGAAACACCTCCTGGCGGCCGAGCCGAAAGGGGACCCGCCGGCAACCGACAAGGACAAGCCGATTGTGGTTCAGGCTGACAACCTGAAGGTCTGGTTTCCTGTCAAGCGCGGCCTGTTGCGAAAGACCGTCGATCACATCAAGGCCGTTGACGGTATCGACATCACCGTGCGTCAAGGACAGACACTCGGGATTGTCGGCGAAAGTGGATCCGGCAAGACGACGCTTGGGCTGGCGATCCTGCGCATGATATCTTCCACCGGCCGCATCGCGTTCAATGGCAACGAGATCCAGACCAATTCCTGGAAGGAAATGCGGCCCCTCCGGCGGGACATGCAGATCGTGTTTCAGGATCCGTTCGGTGCCCTGAGCCCGCGCATGTCCGTTGCCGACATTGTCGGCGAGGGCCTGCTTGTTCACTTCCCGGACATTTCTCCTGAAGAGCGTGACCGCAAGGTGGCCAATGCCTTGGAAGAAGTCGGCCTTGATGTGTCCACGCGCCACCGCTACCCGCACGAGTTTTCAGGTGGCCAGCGGCAACGGATATCAATCGCAAGAGCCATGGTTCTGGAACCCAAATTCGTGATGCTCGATGAACCGACATCTGCATTGGACATGAGTGTACAGGCACAGGTCGTCGATCTCCTGAGGGACCTGCAAAAGGCACACGGTCTCGCTTACCTGTTCATTTCTCACGATTTGAAGGTTGTGCGTGCGCTCGCCAACGAAGTTGTCGTAATGCGTCAGGGAAAAGTCGTGGAATCCGGCCCGTCAGAGCAGATTTTCGACGCTCCCCAAACGGACTATACAAAGGCGCTGATGGCTGCAGCCTTCCGCCTGGAAACAGCTCCGGAAGGCGTTGTCGGTGTTTGAACCAACAACGCCAGACAGCCAGATCAGCGACAGGGTTTGATCGGATCGTCCTGTTGGACACCTGGTTTGGAAGGCACATTTCTCAAGTCATAATCTGTAGCAAGGACGACGAATTGGGGAAGCTCGGACGTCTTCAGGTAGGTCGAGATCAGCATTTGTCCGTTGTCCTCCGGATCTACCTTGCAACCGGCGACGTCGATCATCAACGATCCGCTGATGGCATTCCGCCTCGTTTCAGGCAATGAAAGAAACTTTGCCTGCAGGGATCGCAATTCGTCGATCTGAACTTCGGGAATGCGGAAAATCGATACGGTCTCATCCTGGTTGTGATGAAATTGTTCTGCAGACTTGGCGGGCAGCGAAGTTCTTGTCAGAAATATCTCTTTTTGTTTCAAAACGCGTCCGGTCGATTTCTCTCGCATGACAACCTTCATGCGAGCACCATTCACCGGGACTTTCAGCCTTTGCGAATGCTGAACCGCAATCAGGAAATGCTCCGGATCGGTCTTGGCGGGGTTGAAAGCGTCAAGGTCGGCGCTGTGGGCAAGGCCGGTCTTACCCAGTAACACCAAAAAAGCAACAAACAGGGATTTCAGGCACGGCGACAGGATCGCGCGCTGGAACATTGGTCCAAACATTCGAGAAACTCCATTCTGGTAATGGAGGTAATTAATTATCGTAAAACAATAAAAAATGAAAGCGAAAAGTCATAATTCACCTTCACGACACTATGTGCGCCGAGCTTGCGATGCAAAGTCTCGTCACTTCCTGATAAGTCAGGCTTGCCGCATCAACTGATTGTTGGCGGTTGGATTTCAGGCCCTTAACCGACCCAGCACGTGGCAAAAAAACCGTTCTTTTCCTGATCCTTGCCGATCGAACGCCGTGTCTTGAAACCGATCAAACCATCCGCGCCGCCGACATCGTGGCCAAGGCCCTCCAGGCGCTGTTGCAGGTTTCGAACTGCGCCGCGTGTGGTTTCTTTCATTGGCTTCCATGATCCTGCGAAAGCTTTGTTGCTGCCATAGCGGTCGGCAAGGTGGCCAACGAACAGGGCATAGGTATCGCTCTCGTTGTATTCCTTGATCACATAGAAATTTTCGGTCGCAATGAAGGCTGGCCCATACCGGCCTGCGGGCAACAGGATGTTACCCGGCTTGTTCAATTCATGATCCGGGAATGGCCGTCCGCTGACACGTTTGACGCCTTCACGCACAAAAGCGGAAATTTTTTGCCGGTTGTCCGGACCCTCGCGCGTACAGGAGACGTTTTCCGGCAAGACAACCTCATAGCCCCAGTCCCGGCCCTTTGCCCAGCCGTGTTCTGCAAGGTAATTCGCGATCGAAGCCATCGTGTCGACCTGTGATGTCCAGATATTGCGCTTACCGTCGCCGTCGAAATCGACGGCATATTTCAGATAAGACGATGGCAGGAACTGCGGCTGCCCCATAGCTCCACCCCAGGAGCTTTTCATCGCACGCCTTGAAATGTCGCCGTTCTGCAAGATCCTGAGCGCGGCGATTACCTCCCCTTTGAAAAAATCCGGCCGCTGACCCATGAAAGCCTGCGTGGCGACAACCCGCAGGGCATCGTGAGGGATTTTAGCTCCACCATAGCCCGATTCACGTGCCCAGATTGCCAGGATGATGCGCTTGGGAACGCCATATCGCGCCTCGATCCGCTGAAGTGCGGATGCGTGTTTCTGCATGAGGCTGCGCCCGCCCGGCACAAGTGAATTGAACTGGCTGTCTCTGAAGTAACGCGAAGGCGTTCGGAACTCCGCCTGGAAATTGACTTTCGGAGGCGCGCCCTTGCCACCAGGGCCAACCAGACCCGGAAGTGACGTATCCGGAGCAAGACCGGACAACTCCCTGTCGAGTGTTGCCTGTGAAACACCCGCCTTTCGCGCGGCCGGAATAATTTCACTTTGCAGAAATTGCCGGAACTGGCTGTCGTATTTGCCCGCTGAAGCTGGCAATGATTGACTGCCGAAAATCAAGATGGCGGCAAGTAGAAAGGGCAATGGGCGGATCACAGGCAGGCTCCACAGTCTTAAATCAGCGCTGCAGCCTATCACGATCCGGGGCCAGGACCGACCGACTTTAGAGCTCTGTCCAGCCCAAATGCCGTCCTTCCTGGCTGCTCAGCCAGTCTTTTTCGAAACGGTACCAGCAACCGCCGCGTTTCTGGTCAAAGTGCCTTGAGATTGGAGTTGCCATCAAATGGCACATCAAGAGTGTCCCGACAGCTCCGTGACCGGTAAAAAGCACCGGCTGGTCGTCAGGGATGTGTCGCAACGCGCTGCGAACGCCGTTCACGATGCGATCCTGTGCATCAATCGCCCTTTCCCAACCGCGGATAGAAACCGCAGGGTTGGCAAAAAAAGCGTCCGCTGTCTCTTCAAATTCCTCGGGGGGAAGAAAGCCGGTGGCGCTGCGGTCGTTCTCGTGCAGAAACTGCAATACACGGTGAAAAACATTCAGACGGCCCGAAAACACCTGCGCGGTTTCAACAGCCTTGACCTCGGCGCTCGAAATCACCTGTTTGATCTCTTTGGCAAACGGCAAAAAGGTCGCTTTTCCCGCGCGTTCACGGCCGATGTCGGACAGGCCCCATTCGGGAACGGGGACGTCGGGATCGATTTTCACTTCAGGATGGGTCAGGTAAACGCACCAGGTCATCAGATTACTCCATCGAGCCAGCCAATGATGAGCTCATAGGCGATCGAAATAGACGGCGGTATCTTGTGCTCTTCAGGGTGAGTGCCGGCAACCATTTGACGGACTTCCTCACGACTGCACCACTTGCATGCTTCCAACTCATCGTCTTCAATTTCGATTTCGAAAGTGGTTGCGGTGCCGATACATCCAAGCATCAGGTTTGCCGGAAACGGCCAGGGTTGATTGGAGATCAGCTGAACATCGCCCACGACTATGCCGGATTCTTCGAGCGTTTCGCGTCGCACGGCCTGTTCGATTGATTCGCCAGGCTCCATGAAACCGGCAAGGGTCGTATATATCCCTTCCGGAAGCCGTGCGGGCCGACCGAGCAAGGCACGGTCCCCATCGGTGATCAGCATGATCACGCAAGGGTCAGTGCGCGGAAAATGCGGTGCGCCACAGGTTGGACAATCGCGACGGTATCCAGCTTCTGCCATGACTGATTTCTCACCACAGCTGGAACAAAAGCGGTGCGTGCGATGCCAGTGAATAAGAGCTCTTGCCTGTGCAAGGGCACCAAGGTCCTCAGGCGACAATAGGTTTTTCAGCGCGAGATTTCTCAAGTCGATCGACTGAAGGCCTGGTCGCTCCGACAGGTCATCGTCAGTATGTGGGACGGTGGTTGCAAATACGGCTTGACCGTTTTCAGGCCTTAACCCGAGGAACACCATCTCCTTGGTTTCCGCTCCCAAAGCGACGGCCTCGGAAAGGCTGTGGCCGATCGATTGGATGTCATCGCCCCTGAAGACCAGTGTCTTGTCCGTCGACAGGACAAATTGCGTGTCCGGTCTTTGCAACAGCCCGTCGATATAAGCTTTGTCACCTCGTTTCGTGGATTGCCGGTCAAGTGTGTTGCCGAGAAAACTCATCTCCATCGGTTGGAGACCGGCAGCAGGCGCGCGCATCTAGTATTCCTTGAAAAGGTGAAGGCAGGATGATCGATGCCTGACACTAAGTCGGTGGTTGGGTGCTGTCCAGCGCTAGCCCTGTTCGTGGCTTGTTCAATTCAAGCCGTGGCATCGGCCAGCGCGCGACGGAGGTCCGCAATCAGGCTGTCCGCCTTCTCAGGCTCATAAGCGATTGAAGACACAGCACCCCAGACGGGCCCTGGCCAGGCCGGATCTGCTCTAAATCGGGCAATCACGTGAATATGCAATTGCGATACCTGGTTGCCAAGCGCACCGACATTGAGCTTCTCGCAGTCTGTTGCCACCCTCAGGGCCATGCTGGTCATTGCGATTTCGCGCATCAGCTGTTGCTGGTCCTCAGCGGACAGGTCAATCAGTTCAACAAGATCGGCACCGCGGGGAACCAGCATAAGCCAGGGATAATTTGCGTCTTTCATCAGTCGAAGCTGGGACAGCGGCAAATCTTCAACGAAATAGCTGTCGCCTTCCAGGCGGGGATTGATGGCAAAAGAGGACATGATCTTGTTCCGTGAACACTGAAGCGGGGTTGCGCAATCCGCAGGTGGCGATGTCCCGGATTGCAATTCAACACCATAGAGCTAGATTGAATGCCATGTGAACCGGTCTTCCGCATTCTCAGCCTGAAAGACCTTGTCATCAGTCACTGGGCCTTTGTCATGTCATTGGAAACACTTTTAAGTTTTACGCTTGTTGCCGCATTGCTGGTCATGTCGCCGGGCCCAAATGGTGTGCTGATTGCCAAGACGGTTCCGACATCAGGTCGTGCGGCCGCCTTTTCGAATGTCGGCGGTTTCGTGTCTGCGTTTTTCTTGCATGGATCCCTCTCGATCCTGGGGATCTCCGTTATCCTGGTGCACTCAGCCGAAGCCTTTTTTGTTGTTAAGATGGTTGGTGCTGCCTACCTCTTCTGGATTGGTCTGAAAGCATTGCGCGATGCGCTTTCCCGGAAGGTGATCGCATCGAAGGTTCAACCGGCAGGCAGCAAACGAACGCTGGTTCGGGCCTTTGGTGAAGGTTTCCTAACGAACGCCCTCAACCCCAAGGTTTCGATGTTTTATCTGGCGGCCTTTCCACAGTTCATTCCAGCTGGGGAGGGTGCGATAGCTGCGTCCATGATGCTTGTCGCGACGCATTCCCTGATCAACGCTGTCTGGTTCGGGGCCATGATCATGCTGCTTGCGAAAGTGAGCCGGGCGGCTGGCAATCCCTCATTTCAGCGGTGGCTCAAGGGCGTGACCGGTTTGGTGTTCATGGGATTCGGTCTGAAGCTGGCGACACTGCGTCCCTAATCCGTGGTTTCCATGAATTGCGTTGTTGAAAAAACATCTTTCCAGCCCTTGCCAAACCCCTGGGGGCATCTGATATAAGGCGCTCGGGAGGTTGGTGGTGGACGAGCCACTCGCCAACCGGGTCAGATCCGGAAGGAAGCAGCCCTAACGAGCCTCGGCACGGGTCGCCGTGCCAGCCTCCCACCCATTTCAGCCACAAGATGGCTGCAGGTAACACCGCCCTTTGGAGCGGTGTTTTTTTGTGGCTGGTGTTCCTCGATCTCTCAATCTTTCCTGCAAGCTCACGCTCCAGAAGCGCGCGAAGTGTATTGACAAATATGGTACCAATGTACCAAAATAACAAATGAGCAAAAAGATTGAACGCGTTCAGACCGGTGTGCGTCTGGAGAAGAGGCTTCTCAAGGTTCTCAAAGGCCTTGCGGGGCATCTGGACATTTCTTTGGGCGATTTGATCGAAGGCATGGCGCTCCATTGCTTTGAAAACAAACCGCCCTTTTCGAAAGAAACAATCGGCAAGATCCAACAGCTCAAAAGCGTCTACGATCTGGCACTTTCGGCAGAGGACAGCCATAAACTCAAGGAAGAGTCGCGCGATGACAGATAGGGACTATCGCATCTTGGCCGATCGTTTTGAGGCGGAAACACTAGATGCGAGTGGCTTCAGCCATCTCGACCATATTGGCGTTGCCTGTCAGATGTTGCAGAGATACGATTTTCTGGACGCGGCGCGCACGTATTCCAGGGCATTGCGAGGCATTGCCAGCAAAGCAGGTGCGCCAGACAAGTTCAATCTGACTGTCACCCTGGCTTTCTTGAGCCTTTTGTCGGAGCGAATGGCATCGACTCCCCACCAAACCTTCGGCGAATTCATGGAGAAAAACACCGACCTGATGTCCAGGTCCTTGATGGGAAACTGGTACTCGCCAGACCGTTTGAACAGCAAGAACGCCAGGACGGTTTTCTTGATGCCAGACCGTTGCAATGCTTGAGCTCACCATTGGGTCGGCTCACTGCAAGGTGCGACCTTCACACACAGAAATCTTTTCAATAAGCCGTCCATCTTTGCGAAAAAACCGCTATTGTGCGGCTCATGGATGAAACAGGTTTTCCGGAAGAGGCGGCCGGTGAAGCTCCCGGTCTGATCAGCGATAGCAGTGTGGCGCAACCCGCCGCGCAGGATGGCGCTTACCGTGTGCTCGCACGAAAGTATCGACCCAAGACCTTTGAGGATCTGGTTGGTCAGGAACCAATGGTTCAAACGCTTGAAAACGCGTTTGACACAGGCCGGATTGCCCAAGCCTGGATGCTGACAGGTGTGCGCGGTGTCGGAAAAACGACAACAGCGCGTATTCTCGCACGAGGGCTGAATTACGAAGTGCCCGGCGTCGCCGATCGGCCAACGGTAAAGCTCGATCAGGAAGGCACCCATTGCAAGGCGATCATGGAAGGACGCCATGTCGATGTGATCGAGATGGACGCCGCGTCCCATACCGGTATCAACGACATTCGCGAGATCATTGACGCCTCCCGATATCGTCCGGCCACAGCGCGTTACAAAGTCTATATCATCGACGAAGTCCACATGCTGTCCAATGCGGCTTTCAACGGTCTGCTCAAGACCCTCGAAGAACCGCCGGAACATGTGAAGTTCATTTTCGCGACCACCGAAATTCGCAAAGTTCCAATCACCGTTCTCTCCCGATGTCAGCGCTTTGATTTGCGTCGGATAGATCAGTCGAAACTGATCGGCCTTCTGAAGCGGATTTCTGATGCGGAAGGCATTCAGATTTCGGATGAGGCCTTGATGCTGATTGCCCGGGCAGGTGAAGGCTCTGCGCGCGATTCACTGTCTCTGCTGGATCAGGCGATGGCTCATGGTGGCGGTGCGATCGAAGCTGGTGACCTGCGTGAGATGCTCGGTCTGGCGGATAGGGCAAGGGTTATTGACCTCTTCGGGCACCTGATGAGCGGCGACATTGAAAGCGCGCTTGCAGAACTTCAAGCGCAGTATGATGTCGGAGCGGATCCGGCCATCGTGCTTACGGATCTCGCGGATTTCACCCATCTGGTGACGCGCATGAAGGTGGCGCCAAAGGCTGCCGACGAAGCTTCGGTAACCGAAGCAGAGCGTGGGCGCGGCCGTGAGTTCGCTGAAAAAATTTCCGTGCGCCTGTTGTCCCGGGCGTGGCAGATCCTGCTGAAAGGCGTGCAAGAGGTGCAGGCGGCATCGAAACCGCTCGCTGCCGCGGATATGGTGCTGGTACGATTGGCCTATGCTGTCGACCTGCCGGACCCTGGCGACCTGATGGCACAGATCAAGAATGGCAATAACCCGTTCGCAGGTGCAAGCGCTCCCAGCAGCGCCCCGTCGAGTGGCGGCGGTGGCCCAGGTGGCGGCGCTGGCCCAGGTGGCGGCAGTGGAACGGCGATGGCCGTTGGAGCTTCACATGGTTCAGGACCTGCCGGCGGTGGGCCCTCCATGCAGGCAAGGCCGGCACAAATCTTGGGCCGGCCTCAACTAGCAGCAATCGAAGGCGGTTTGCCGAAAGCTGAAGTGCAGCCAATGGCCACACCCGAACCAAAGGTTTCGGCCGAACCGACCTACAGTCTGAAAAACCTGCATGACTGTGTCGCTCTGGCTTCAGAAAAGCGCGATATCCCGATGAAGGTCGCCATCCAGCGGCAGATGCGGCTTGTCAAGTTCGAACCGGGCAAGATCGAAATTCAGCCAACGGAAGATGCGCCTGCCGATATCGCGGGCGAATTCGGCCGAAAGCTGCTGGAATGGACAGGCCAGAGATGGTTCGTGGTTGTCTCGCGCAATCAGGGCCGTCCAACCATTCATGAAGAGCAGGAAGCCAACCAGCAACAACTGCTGTCGGACGCCAAGTCCCATCCGACGGTCGCTGCTCTGC
This sequence comes from uncultured Roseibium sp., assembly GCF_947499295.1. Classification (GTDB taxonomy): domain Bacteria; phylum Pseudomonadota; class Alphaproteobacteria; order Rhizobiales; family Stappiaceae; genus Roseibium. The sequence continues at coordinate 199,122 of NZ_CANMNP010000008.1, read as the reverse complement.
TTTCAGCATTCCCTGGGGCGAAGGTTGTCGACGTGAAGGTGCAGGTATCGGAAGAGGATGAAGCTGCTCTGGCCGATCCGATGGTTTCAGACCCCCTTTTAGGCGAGGCGCTTGGCGATGACGAAGACGATTGACGGCTCCGGTGATCTGGTGGCCAAGATGGCGAGAGATCACAAGATCAAATGGAATTTCATCTTCTTCTTCGTGACGGGGTTCGTCACGTTCCTGTCCATGTTTGTTATTTCCAGAAGCGGAATTGATGACTTCACCAAGTTCCTTGTTGTGCTGGCCATTATCGGTGTCTTCTTCTTCGTTGCGCTCTATCTCATCGCGAGGATCTTCTATCTTTGTTTCAAGGAGGCGTAGAAGCTGTTTTAGGTCGCCCGGAAACAGGCATTGAATAGTATCGGAGAGCACCTCTCGGACTTGATGCCACCCCACATCCGATCGATGCTCGGGCAGTGAGTTGGGGCTGGTAATTCGCTGAACGTTCTTCTAAACGCTATCATCAAACGAAGCTCGCCGGTTCGGCACACATGCATATTCAAGGAGAGACCCCGTGGACTTCCTCAAGATGATGAAACAGGCCAAGCAGATGCAGGAGCAGATGGGTTCTCTGCAAGAGCAGATCGTCGACATAGAGGCGGTTGCTTCATCCGGCGGCGGCCTTGTCACTGTGACGCTCAACGGAAAAGGTGAGCTCAAAAGCCTGAAAATTGACCCTTCGATGCTGAAGGAAGAAGAAGCTGAAATTCTGGAAGACCTGATCATGGCAGCTCACACGGAAGCCAAGGCCAAAGTCGAGATCCTGATCCAGGAAAAGACCCAGGAGCTCATGGGTGGATTGGGTCTGCCCGCCGATATGAAGCTGCCGTTTTAAGAGACGGGGCAGGCAGCAAATGGCGCAGAAAAGTGTTGCGGGGCCGGAAATCGAGCGGTTGATCCAGCTGCTTGCAAAGTTGCCGGGCCTCGGACCGCGCTCTGCGCGCCGCGCAGCACTTCATCTCATCAAGAAAAAGGATCAGTTATTGGTCCCGCTGGCGGAGGCCATGGGCGTCGCGGTCAGCGAAATTGGCATCTGCAGCACCTGCGGAACGGTCGACACGTCGGACCCTTGCACCATCTGTGCTGATACCAAACGCGATCAGTCGGTTCTGGTCGTTGTGGAAGATGTTGCTGATCTCTGGGCCCTGGAACGCGCCGGAGCTGTCAATGCCCGCTACCATGTACTTGGCGGTACTCTCTCTCCACTTGACGGGGTCGGTCCGGACGATCTCAACCTGGCGACCCTGATAGACCGCTGCGCAAACGAGCCTTTGGACGAGATCATCCTTGCGATCAACGCAACGGTAGAGGGCCAGACGACAGCCCACTACATCATGGATCAGCTTTCGCATCTTGAGGTCAATGTCACCCGGCTGGCACATGGAGTGCCGGTTGGTGGTGAACTCGACTACCTCGATGAGGGCACACTCACGCAGGCGCTGAAGGCCCGGACGCAATTCTGAGGTATGCGGACCTTCTCCAGCTGCCATTCGTCTTGTCCGGAGGTCCGGATTTCAATTCGAATTAGCCGTCTTCAGCGCGCAATCGGAAAATGAACGAAGCACGCCTTTGCGCAGCTTGAGAATCGCTTAGAGCAATCTGCTTGTATTCACGAATTATTGTTCAACGCTGCAAGATTTACTAATACATTTCGTTTTTTTCCGGCGTCTTAGAGCTTGTATATCGGCGTGAATTCTGATCCTTTTTCAGTATTAAAGTCTGATAATCAACAGTTGTATCTTTTTGAAAGGTCACTGCTTCTGATTTAACTCCGCACACAGGGTTTAAGGGGATTTTTTCTCTACTTTTTCTTGTAAGGAGCATGCCGGAATTTTACGGCAGATTTGGTGACTATTTGTTTGAGGTTTTTCGGTGAGCAAAGACACATTCGCGGATGTTTGGGCCGGATTTACGGTCGGCGGCGCAAACGCTTCATTTATCCTCGGTGGATCGGGGACAGCATGTGCCCTGTGGAGCCTTTCAGGAAAACGGGACCGGCTGGATGCACTGATAGTCGGCGCAAGAGTGGGAGCAATGGCTCAAGCGCATCTGGAAGCTCCCTCGCTTGTGTTTGTGCGCGGTGTTCGAGACTTCGAACACTTCAAGTCACTCAGCCTCAGCGATGGCGGTTATGACTGGCAAGCGTCGCTAGGCACGGAGTGGATTTCAAAGAAGAAAGTTGAAATGGCAGCTGGCCTGACCACTTTGATGCCAAAGCTCAGGCCCATCATAAGTGCATATTTAAAGAACCAGGAAAACATTGAGCAAATAGCGGGTTCGAACGAATTCAAGACCGCGTTCAACATCCTTGTTGGCGAGTCGGAAAACCTACTCGACAAGGACTATCTGAAAAGTCGCGATCCTCAAAAGTACTACATTTTTCCGTGCCTTCCGAGTCTTGGAGCAGGTGTCGGGTTTTGGTACGAAAAGACAAAGCTGATCCCGTTTGGAACGCAAAACGCCTGGTATTACGCAAAACCGAAATGGCGCCTGACGCCATCCTCGGGCAATGAACTCATTCTGCAGATTGAAGGCATTCCAGAACCGGACGGCACCGACTTCAACGTGGCCATACGTATAGATGAATGGGGATATGATCCTCGGATCCGTTTCAAGCAGGAAGAAGTCAAATTCACCGGGTCAGACCCGAAAGATCCGCGGAATCTTACCAAGAAAGACCGGACGGGAGAGCTCTTGCCAGCGACAGTGCAACTGGGACGAATGAAAGCGTCTGCCAGAACGACAGCTGCCATGATCCCCAGCCGCAAAAGCCGGACAATCGGGTTCGGCCTTGTTTTGACAAACTCTCAAACAGCAGGTGTTTACGAGCAGGGCTATGCCATTGGTGGCGCGGTCGCCAAGCGGGATCTCGATTACAAGACGATCAAGATCGGCATTGATATCATCAAGGGCGGCTATCCGGTCTGGCAGTCCAAGGAATACGTTAAGGTCTCAACGGACACGCACGGTGAAATCGCCGGTCTGGCGATCGACAAATCCGATCCGAAAGGCAAATGGGACTGGCGAGAGTAGTTCTCGGCGTATTCAGTCAGTTTGAGCCTGCAAAAATCGGAATGGATTTGGTAATCACAACCTTGCTGGTCGTATAGGATCCCTTCGGGCGGATTTTCCAGTAGGCGCGATCCCGTTGGCTGGACTTGGGCTCCTGCACAATTTCATAAACCCGGTCAAAGTCGACACCCTTCTTTGAACTGGCCGATTGCGCCACGTAGAGGGTGCTGCCGTATTGTTCCCAGCACTCCACGATAGCGATGTGTGACTTGTTCCCGGGATTTCGACGAACCTTCGCATTACCGCCTTCAACATCGGCCCAAAGGATGGCGTTGTCATATTTGATATCATCGACGGATCTGGCAACATCGGCAATGAATTTGTACTTCGGAATATATGTCACCATCTTTTGAAATTGGCCGAGAGCGATCAGATAGCTACTGACGAAGCCAACGCAGTCCATGCCGAAATTTGCCCAGGCCCATTGCGGCAACTCGCCAATAGTTTTGTATTTGCTTTCGACAGCGAGGCAACACAGCAGGGAAATTTCCTCCGGCATGCCTTGGCCAGCAAAACAGGAGACGACGCGGGCCTGACAGGTGCGGGTCCATTCTCCTGCTTGTTGATAGTCGCTTCCTGGCTGGTCGCAGAATTTTCGGACAACCCTGAGAAGCGCGTTGCATTCGGCTTTGCGTGCACTCGTGTAGTTGGATCGGTATCCATTCACCGCCACCCGAATAACCGAGTTGCCGACGGGGACAGGCAAAGATTTGTAATGACTGCCATAATCTGCGGGGTACATATTCGAGTGGTGTTGAAAGAACGAGGTTTGCAGATAGGACAGTGCGGGATGTTTCCAAAATTCCTGCATGGGGTTCAGCCTTGAGTGGTTTGCTGGAACAATTTGGCCCACATCAAGTGTCTTCTTTGACGAGAGCTGGCGTAACTATATGAATTATAAGTATTTTGACGTTTTTCTGAGCATTAACTAACTATCGCAGCACACGATTTATTTTGCTGTGACTGCAATCACAGCTTCATCGGATAAAGGCTTGGATTTTTGCTCCGATAGGGCTGTGCGTACGCTGGAGCGGTCTACATTCACCGAAGTAGGTCGCAACGAACATCGGACGTCCGCAAACAAAAAAGGCCGTCCTCTGGACGGCCTTAAAAACTCAGATTGCCGGCTGAGATCAGACCCGCCGTTCCACCATCATCTTCTTGATCTCGGCGATTGCCTTGGCCGGGTTCAGGCCTTTCGGACAAGCCTGAGAGCAGTTCATGATAGTGTGGCAGCGATACAGCCGGAACGGGTCTTCCAGATTGTCGAGCCGCTCGCCTGTTGCCTCGTCGCGGCTATCGATCAGCCAGCGATAGGCCTGAAGCAGTATGGCCGGGCCGAGATAACGGTCACCGTTCCACCAATAGCTCGGGCACGACGTGGAGCAACAAGCACACAGAATGCACTCATATAGACCGTCCAGCTTGACGCGGTCCTCATGGGATTGGCGCCATTCCTTTTCCGGCGCCGGCGAAACGGTCTGCAGCCAGGGTTCAATAGACCGGTGCTGGGCATAGAAGCGGGTCAGGTCCGGCACGAGGTCCTTGACCACCGCCATATGCGGAAGCGGGTAGATCTTGACCACATCGCCGGCAATTTCATCTGTGCCCTTGGTGCAGGCCAGCGTGTTGGTGCCGTCGATATTCATCGCGCAGGAACCACAAATGCCTTCCCGGCAGGAGCGGCGGAACGTCAGCGTCGGGTCGATCTTGTTCTTGATATAGATAAGCCCGTCCAGAACCATCGGCCCGCAATTGTCCGCGTCGACAAAATACGTGTCGACGCGAGGGTTGCGCCCGTCATCCGGATTCCAACGATAGATGCGGTATTCACGCAGGTTGGTCGCCCCCTCCGGCTTGTCCCACACCTTGCCTTCCGTCACCTGAGAGTTCCGAGGAAGCGTCAGCTGAACCATTTGTTACTGCTCCGCGTTGGGCCCGGTTCGCGTCCTGGGCCTGAGTATCTTCAAGCTTCTTCTTTAAGCTCAAGGACCATGTTGTCATTCGTCTGGCCTGTGATCTCGTACCCTCGGTCTGCCAATTCGCTCAGGCAGTCCTCGGTCCAATAAGGCCGGCAATTTGTTTCAAGCAGGATCACACGGGGCCAGAGTGGCCTGTCCGCGTGCCTCAGGAAGGGCAGCACCACCCGGTCTTCGAAACCTTCGACATCCACTTTCAGGAGGTCGATCCGTTTAAGTCCCTGGTCGTCTGTTATGGCGGTCAAGGGCCTGACCTTGACGAAGGTCTGCGACCAGTCTCCGGCCCATTCGCCGGTGGTCAGATCCTTCACAAAGGTGGCGAAACCGCAATTGCTCGGTTCGTGCCAAAGCGGCAGCGTATCTTCGCGTGGACCGACTGCGGAATTGATCACCGTGACACTGTCCAGAGCATTCGCGAAGACATTGAAGCTGAGCTTGGAAGCCGTCTGAGGATTGGCCTCGATCGCAACAACCCTGGCCCCGCGGTGAGCGGCAAAAATCGCATAGGATCCGATATTTGCCCCAACATCCACGAAAGTCTTGCCGGGTCCGAGCAGCGGTTCGATCAGCCTGTGCTCTTCGCGCTCGGGCAGCCGCCCCTTGGCCAGTAACTTTCGGTCGTCATAGTTTTCACCCGGATAAATCCGGAATTTGAGGCCGTCCGCCTCCAGGTCGTAAGGTCCCTTGAAAACCCTTGCGACCAAGGCGCGGATACGCTTGCGCAACCCTCTGGAGAGGTCATGACGATCTGCCAGACGCCAGGCAGCACGAACCAGCCGTTCGGCCCTGTAGGTGCCGAACGGACTGCTTGTGTCCAATAGAGTTGCCGCCTCACTCAACGTGCTGCTTCCTTAGTAGACGCGCGCCTTGGGCGCGATCTTCTTCGGATCGATCCCGCCTTCGTCATGCGTGGTCAGCGGGTCCAGCACGACAGGACGGTAGTCCAGCTTGACCTCGCCTGCGTCATTGACCCATGCCAGGGTGTGCTTGCGCCATTCTTCGTCGTTCCGTCCGGAAAATGGACCGTCCTTGAAGTCCTCGCGCGCGTGCGCACCGCGGCTTTCCTTGCGGGCTTCCGCGCCGTAGACCGTGGTAATGGCGTTGGCCATCAGGTTTTCCAGTTCCAGCGTCTCCACCAGATCGGAATTCCAGATCAAAGACCGGTCGGTGACCTTCAGGTCTTTCATTTCACCCCAGATCTCACTCAGGCGATTGCATCCGGCTTCAAGGCTTTCCTGGGTGCGGAAGACGGCAGCGTCTTCCTGCATGGCGCGTTGCATCTTGTCGCGAAGATCGGCCGTTGCAACTGAGCCGTTGGCGTTCCGCAGCGTGTCGAAACGGTCCATGATCTTGTCGCAGGATGCTTCGCTCGGCGTTGGAATGGCTTCTTTCGGATCAACGACTTCACCGGCCTTGATCGCAGCCGCGCGGCCGAACACCACAAGGTCGATGAGCGAGTTGGAGCCAAGCCGGTTGGCGCCGTGAACCGACGCACAGCCTGCTTCACCAACAGCCATGAGGCCTTGCTGAATGCGGTTCGGATTGTCGCCATCCGCGTTCAGGACTTCCCCCCAATAGTTGGTCGGGATGCCGCCCATGTTGTAGTGAACAGTCGGCAAGACCGGGATCGGATCCTTGGTGACATCGACACCGGCGAAGATGCGCGCCGATTCCGAAATGCCGGGCAAACGTTCAGCCAGCAGCGCCGGGTCCAGGTGATCCAGATGCAGGAAGATGTGATCGTTGTCCTTGCCGACACCGCGGCCTTCACGGATCTCCATCGTCATGCAACGTGAAACAACGTCGCGGGACGCCAAATCCTTGGCTGAAGGCGCATAACGCTCCATAAAGCGTTCACCCTCGGAGTTGACCAGATAACCGCCTTCGCCGCGGGCACCTTCCGTGATCAGGCAACCCGATCCGTAGATTCCGGTCGGATGGAACTGCACGAACTCCATATCCTGTAGCGGCAGCCCCGCGCGTGCCACCATGCCGCCGCCATCGCCGGTGCAGGTATGGGCAGACGTTGCGGAGAAATAGGCACGTCCGTAGCCGCCGGTCGCCAGCACGACCATCTTGGCCGAGAAGCGGTGCATCGTGCCGTCGTCAAGGTTCCAAGCAATCACACCCTGGCAAACACCGTCTTCGGACATGATCAGATCGAGCGCGAAATACTCGATATAGAACTCGGCGTTGTTGCGCAGAGACTGGCCGTAAAGCGTGTGCAAGATAGCATGGCCGGTCCGGTCTGCCGCCGCACAGGTGCGCTGCACGGGCGGGCCTTCGCCGTAATTTTGCATGTGCCCGCCAAAGGGACGCTGGTAGATACGTCCATCCTCGGTTCGCGAGAACGGCACACCGTAGTGCTCGAGTTCATAAACCGCCTTGGGCGCTTCACGGGCAAGGTATTCCATGGCATCGGTGTCACCGAGCCAGTCCGATCCCTTGACCGTGTCATACATGTGCCATTCCCAGCAGTCCGGCGTCATGTTTGTCAGTGACGCGGCGATACCGCCCTGCGCGGCAACAGTGTGGGAACGCGTCGGAAAGACCTTCGTGATACAGGCAGTGCGAAGTCCCTGTTCAGCCATGCCGAGTGTCGCGCGCAGACCCGCACCACCGGCACCAACAACGACCACATCATATTTGTGGTCGACAAATTCATACGTCTTGGCCATTCGGGTCAGCCTCCAAAGCCAATTTTAAGAACCGCAAAAATGCAGCCGAAGCCGATAAAGGCGCAAAAGAAGGTGTTTGCCATAAGCGTCAGGAACTTGATGCCATCGCCATGCACATAGTCCTCGATGATGACCTGCATACCGAGTTTCATGTGATAGACGCCGGAGAGGATCACCAGGAGGAGGATAATGGAAACAAGCGGATTCTTGAGCGTTTCGATCACATCGCCATGGCTGGCGCCTTGCATCGAAATCACCAGGATCACAAAGAATGAAATCAGAAAGACGTTGGCGACGGCTGTCAGGCGCTGTTTCCAGAAGTGGTCTGTGCCTTCTTTTGCCGATCCAAGTCCGAGAACCTTGTTCAGGGGTGTGCGCATATCTGTCATGACACTCTCCTTTATCGAACGATGTAGCCGATGATCCAAAGGATCAGCGTGAGCGAGACAGAGCCGACTATGGTCGCCTTGGCGAGCCACTCCCGGGCGTCCTTGCCAAAGCCGGCGCCCATATCCCACACAAAGTGCCGAAGACCGCCGAGCATGTGATGTACCAGCGCCCAGGTGAAGCCGAACAGGATCAGGCGGCCCAGAATTGAGCCGTAAATCTCGTTGACGAAATCGAAATAAGCCGGCCCGGCTGCAGCTGCGATGAGCCACCATGCCAGAAGGATGGTGCCGAAATAGAGTGCTGCACCGGTAATACGATGCAGTATGGACATGACCATCGTCAGAATAGGCTTATAAATCTGAAGATGGGGCGATAGCGGGCGGTTGCCCCGCAGATCGGCGTTCGGCATGGAATTCCTCTCCCGTACGACGCAGAGCGACATGAGGCAAGAATGCATCATTCGCCTTTTGGAGACGCACCGCACCGGTAATGGGCGACACTGGCAAACGTGACATCCTTAGCTCATTTCGCTCAAGTTTACGTTTACGCAAACGTAAGCAAATCAAAGCGTTGTCTAGAGGGGTTCTAGCGCTAACGCCTTCAAACGTCAAAATATCCTAAAGGCCAAAACGAGCGGAGACTACTTCTGAATCGTTTTAATTCACACGGTGACAAAAAGTGACTGGCGCAAGAGGTTCGCTCGGAGCTGTATCCCTTGTGCAATGCAGGTTTGTCTCTTTCACACACTTCACGCAATTCAGCAGCAATGCTCAAGCCGGATGCGGCACGCCGAAGACGGACCAACCGGTACTGTGCGCAAAGGTTTCCATGGCCTCCGTTCCCAATTTCGAATTGCCATACCGGTTCAGCCCGGGTGACCAAACGGCGATTGCTGCACGTCCTGGAGAAATAACCAGAATGCCGCCGCCGACACCGCTCTTGCCGGGCATTCCGACCCGAAAGGCAAAGTCTCCGGACCCGTCATAGTGGCCGCAAGTCATCATGAGTGCGTTGATTCGCCGCCGCCGTTCGATGGAAACGAGTGCCGGCATGGTGGGAGAATCGACCAAGAAGCGTCCAGCGAGGGCCAGTTGTCGGCAGGTCATTTCCACGGCGCATTGATGGCAATAGGTGCCAAGAACCTTGTCGACGGAATTGCGCAAGTTGCCATGCGAGGCAAGATAATGTGCCAGCGAGAAGTTTCGGTGCCCGGTCGCAATTTCCGATTTGGCGACATCTTCGTTGATATGAATGCTGTCGTCGTCTGCAGCTGCGCGCATGAACCTCAAAAGTGCGGCCAGCGCTTCGCGCGGAGATGATCCGGAAAGGTAGGTATCCGTCGTTACCAGGGCGCCTGCATTGATAAATGGATTGCGCGGAATACCGTCCTCCCGCTCTAGCAGCAGGATCGAATCGAACGACAGGCCGGAGGGTTCGCGGCCGACCCGGTTCCACAACTGGTCGCCGACGTGTCCAAGCGCAAGGGCGAGCGCAAAGACCTTCGACACTGACTGTATTGAAAAGGGCGTGTCAGCATCGCCTGCACAAAACACGTCCCCACTCGCCAGCGCGACGCACATTCCGAATTGCTCGGGATCTATGTCGGCAAGTTCTGGAATGTAGGTTGCCACGCTGCCTTTGTCGGGGCTGGAAGCCGCTGCTGCCGCGATTTCTGTCAATAAACTCTGCATGTCTTCCTTCCGCTTGAAGAGGCAGTTCTTCAGATCGGTGGGCCGGATGCAAGGGTTTGAAGAGAGGAACCGTCAGAAATGCCGGAAACTTGGGCAATAAGAGCGGCTAGCTCCTTTGATCAATGCTTGAGTAACCGGGATGTTTGGCCGCGAGCATCTTGAACAGATGCAGCATGAAAATCGTGGCAAAAATCGGCGTTACCAGATTTAGGATTGGCACCGCCAACAGGCCAGCGATAATCAGGCCTGCAAGAAAGACGGTCCCGCTCCGTGCTTTTCTGAATGCTTTTGCCTCCGCAGCGGGCATGAAACGCATTGCAGCAAATTCGAAGAATTCTCGTCCCAACAGGTAGCCGTTCACCAGGAAAAAAGCGATCAGGTTAATGCCGGGAACCAGAAGCAGCAGGAGCGCAAAAATGTTCCCCAGAATGACAACGCCTGTGAATTTGATGGTCTGGCCAATCGATTGCGCAAATGGCAATGCACGGCCCGGTCGGTCGCCAGGATAGTCACGCGCCTCGACAATGTCGGCTATGTCATCTTGGAAAAGACCTGCAAAGAGCGCTGAGATTGGCGCAATCAGAAAGCCAAGCGCGAATATCGCACCAATGCCGGTCAGGATCGAAAGTGCTGTGTCCATCCATCCATAGGGCAACTCGACAAAGTTTACGACCAAGCCCTGGAGAGTGATCCAGACAACCAGCAGGACACCGAGTGTAAAGCCGAGCATTTTCCAGAAGATTGAACGAAACGGAGGTTCAAAAACCTGAGACATGGCTCTGGAAGCGGCTTGGAACATGAGACCTGCAAAATTAAGTGAACGACTGCTTCGACATAAGTGCGGCGAAGAACCGGCGCAAGTGCATCGGAAGGGCTCTCTCAAACCTGTTGTGAGCGTTTTGGCGTATCGGGGAGATCGTCGGGAGCTACGGGGCGTTGCACGTTTTCTGCAAAATCAATGCGAAAAACCTCATCGAACGCGTCCAACCTTTCCCCGGATTGGATGGAAACCTGTTTGCGTTGAAAAGGCATCCGATCTGGTCGGGCGCCGCCTTGCAGAGGGTTTCCGATAGTATGAATAATTCAGACACAACCAGTTCAGAACCTGCAAATAGTCCCAAGCCGCATTCAAATGGCGGTCATGGCAAATCCAAATCATTTCTGAATTCACCTGCCGTCAAATTCGTTTTGATTGGCTTTGTAACGATGGTGCTTTTGGTTCCCAGCCTTTTTGTCTGGGTACTTGTTGAAGAGCGGGCGGATCGAGCGCAAGAGGTCGCGCGTGATATCGCAAAATCCTGGGGAGGTACGCAGGAAGTGAACGGCCCGTATCTGGTGGTTCCCTACACGGAGACTTACCGGCAGGAGATCGACGACAAGAGCGTGACCAAGGTTGTACAGCGCGCGGCTGTCCTGTTTCCAGAAGTATTGGAAATTGGAGGTGACATTGCTGTCGAGGACCGCAAAAAGTCAATCTATTCACTGCCGGTTTATCACGGGAGCTTGCAATTGCGTGGTCGCTTTGCCGCGCGTCCTACCAATATGTTCCGCGCCATGCATGGGGGGACAATTACCGTTGCCTACAACCATGCCCTGCTAACCATCGGTATCGGTGATGTCCGGGCGCTGAAAAGCGAAGTCAGCCTGAAGCTGAATGGAGCGCAGTCTCTGCCATTCGAGCCGGGCCTTGGACCCCTTGAGATGAACCCGCAATACCGGGCGGGCCGTGCTCAAAGCCCTTCAGGCATTAACGTTGCCATTCCACACGCAACATGGCGAGACGGTTTCACGTTCGACATTCCGCTGCAATTGAATGGCTCCAGGGCAATTTATGTAGCGCCTGCCGGACAAACCACCAAGGTAGCTCTCAAGTCTGACTGGCCACATCCTGGATTCACGGGGGCGTTCCTGCCCGAAACCCGTGAGATCTCTGAAAGCGGATTTGATGCCAAATGGACCATCCCCTATCTGGCTCGTGGCATTCCGAAAGTTCTGGTCACCAATTCGGTGCCCCTTCAGGACAAGATGCTGGGCGTGAAATTCGTTGAACCTGTTGATTTCTATCAGACAATTTCCCGATCGCTCAAATACGCCATCGGTTTCATCAGCTTGACATTTCTCGCAGTATTTGTGCTCGAGATGCGGTCCGGATGGCACTTCCACTGGATCCAGTATGGCTTGGTTGGGCTGGCCTTGATCATCTTCTATGTCATGTTGCTCGCCTTCGCAGAACACGTTGGCTATGCGTTGGCCTATCTGATAGCCGCTCTGGCGGCGACTGTTTTGAACGCTGCGTATGTTGGCACATCGCTTCGCAGCAAGGTCGCAGGATTGGTTATGTTTCTGGTTTTGGCGAGCATTTTCAGTGTTTTGTACGCGCTCATGCGCGAGCAGGACTACGCTTTGCTGATCGGATCCGTCATTGCATTCGTTGCACTGGCAGTGACAATGTTCGTGACACAACGCATCGATTGGTCAGGCCAGCAGGCATAGACCCAATCGAGACGTCGTTGCCCCACTTAAATGCGGGTCTTTTGAAGCGATACCGGGCGGGCCTCACGGCTCGCCTGATCTCTATCGCGGCCTTTTTGTCTATTGCGCTGGCAGCAGCGGTACCTGGGGTCCATGCACCCTTATCTGGTTTTGTCACGTGACACTCACGCTCTTGTGCTGGGACGGCCATGTGAGTTGAGTTGCCACTCTCCCGCGTTACGTTACCTCTTTGTGGTAACCGATGGAGGATTACTGATGAAGCGTAAGCTGCCCCTTATTCTCGCCACCCTGATGCTTGGCGCCGCTCAATTCTCTCCCGCACAGGCTGGAACGGCCGTTTTTGCAGGTGGATGTTTTTGGTGCGTTGAGTCTGATCTCGAAAAGTTGCCCGGTGTGAGGGATGTGGTGTCCGGCTATGCCGGCGGGAAGACACAAAACCCGACATACAAGAACTATGAACGCGGTGGTCACCGTGAGGTCGTGAAAGTCGACTTCGACGAAAGCAAAATCAGTTATGCAGACCTTGTCGCGATCTTTTTGCGCACGGTCGATGTGACGGATGCCGGTGGTCAGTTCTGCGATAGGGGTTTTGGGTATTCAACAGCCATTCATCCATTGGACGATGCTCAGGCGAAACAGGCCAAACAGGAACTCGATAAAGCCAACAAGATCCTTGGCGGCAAGGTTGTGACCCCGATCGAGGGTGCAGCGGTCTTCTGGCCTGCTGAGGATTACCATCAGGCCTATTATAAAAGCGATGTCCGCACCCTGACGAGGTTCGGCTATGTCACCCGGGCGGAGGCCTACAAGGGCTATCGCAAGGCTTGCGGCCGCGATGCGCGGGTGAAGTCTGTATGGGGGGACGAAGCCTTCAAGGGCATACCGAAAGCCGGGTCTTAAAGACGGGCATACCCAGCGCCCGAAATGTGTTGCGTATCACTGTATGAATGAAAAATCAGCCGTAGGCTTTATCATGTTTGCCGTAAGGTAACTTTGCGCTACAATTTATTTCGTGGGCTCACCCTTGGGAGGGCGCTGGTATGCTAAGCTTGTTTGGAAGTCGAACTGCAGCGGAGCCGGAATTCATTTCCGAACTGAGGGCCGTAGAAACGGAAGATCGCCTGCGCGCCGGCCTTGCCGGTTTGCTGGAAGAAACCGATCTGGAAATCAGGGACACCAATACTCCGACCGAATTCACGGCCGAGGCAACTGTGGTCATCATGAAGGTCGTGTTGGCTGTCGTGGGGCGGGACTTCAATCATCTGTCTTTCGAAAACAGGTTCGTGACAGGTCTTTTCGGTTTTCTGGTCGCACACAATCTGTGCCGCCGCACTCACGCCGACCTTGGCGTGGTTCTGGGGATTGCGGGTCTCGACCTGTTCACTCGTGAGGAAATCGACCAGATCTACAAGCTCGGCTCCTCTTACCGCCGCCTGCGACAGCATCGGCAGATGCATCTTGCGTTGCGGGAAATCATCGACGAATTTCTGACGCATCCGGACGAAGAGACGCTGGGCAACCTGACAGGTGTCTATCAGCTCTGTTTGCGCCCGGAAGCGTGATCAGCCCGAAATCGCCTGAAGATCAAAAGCGGTAACCAACTCCGACCTGAAAGATGTCTGCGTTGCCTTCAGCCGTAAAACTTTGTGTCCCCGGGACACTGTATCGCTGGTCGCTGAATTCGTAGTGTTTGTAGTCGGCTCTTGCAAAGAGGCCTTCGGTGATGCGGGCCTCTAGCCCTCCACCGAGAACATACCCGACTTGGGTGTTTTCGTCGCTGGCACCATCGCTCTTTCGCTCAATTTCGTAGTTGCCGAAGCCGATACCGCCGGACAGATATGGCATGAACCGTCCGACATCGTATCCAATCCTGACGGTTGCGCTTGAGAGCCAATTGGATTTCTGCCTGAAATTGCCCGAGCTGGAGTTGCCGCGAAAATTCGTGAACGCGCCTTCGACGCCTGCGCCAAACACGATACTGTTGAACTGATGATCGTATCCAAGCGATCCTCCGAAGAGCGCAGACCTGAAAAAAGCATCCAATCCCAGACTATCGGTTCCTTGCAGAAAACCACCGCCGGCAAACAGAACGGCATTGAAGCCTGTCCAGCCCACGGGTTTCAGACGCAGATTTTCCGGCGATCCGAATTGTGCAACAGGAAGAACGTCTGTCGGAATGTCTGCTGCTTCGGAAACAGAAACCCCGACTGACATGGCGATGACAACAAGCGGCGTGAAACGCATGGATAGACCCCTGAATACAACCTTTGAGGGTTTTGTCGGGTGAAACCTATCAAGAATGCGTTAAGGTAAACGAATTCATACCCCGGCCTCGAACGCTTCAACCAGATCGAGGAACGTCTCGCCGTATTTTTCAAGTTTGGATTGTCCGACGCCGGAGACAGCAAGCAGAGCATCTTTGGTCACTGGACGCGCCGCAGCGATGCCTGCGAGCGTCGCGTCGGGAAAAACAACATAGGGCGGAACGCTCTGATCCCGGGCAATCTGGGTTCTGAGCCTGCGCAGCCGCTCAAACAAGAGTTTGTCCTCGTGATCCAATTCGTCTGCAATTGAAGCGGTCCGGGAGGTGCGTGTTCTTTTCAGGCCCGCAGCGTTGCGGTCCTTGCGCAAGGCCAGTGTTTGTTCGCCGCGCAAGACGCTGCGCGCCTTTTCGGTCAATACCAAGGCTCCGAATTGGGCGTGGTCGACATCCACATAACCGGCTGCGACCAACTGCCTGGCAATTGATTGCCAGGTTTTTTGCGGGACATCCTGACCGATCCCGAAAACGGTCAAAGCGTCATGTCCGAAACGATTGGTTTTCTCGTTCGATTTACCCATGAGAACATCAATCACATGACCGGTGCCGAAGCGCTGGCCGGTGCGGTAGATCGCAGACATGAGTTTCTGCGCAGCTTCGGTCCCATCCCAGGTTTCAACCGGTGACAGGCACGTGTCGCAGTTTCCACAAGGGTTTGCGTAGGTTTCTCCGAAATGTGCAAGAAGGGCTTGCCGTCTGCAGCCGGCCGTTTCGCAAATGCCAAGCAGCGCATTCAGTTTGGCATTCTCCGCCCGCTTCACTTCTTCGGGGGCATCTCCTTCCGCAATCATGCGTCGGCGCTGCACAAGGTCGGCCATGCCATAAGCCATAAAGGCTTCGGCTGGTGCTCCGTCGCGACCGGCACGCCCCGTTTCCTGGTAGTAGGCTTCAACGGAAGACGGCAGATCGAGATGGGCGACATAACGAACGTCGGGTTTGTCGATCCCCATACCAAAGGCGACCGTTGCCACAAGGCAAAGCCCTTCTTCAAGAAGGAAGGCATCCTGATTGGCCGCGCGCTGCCCTGTCGGCAGACCCGCATGGTAGGGAAGTGCTTTTATTCCCTTGGCACTTAGCCAGTCGGCTATATCCTCAACCTTCGCCCGTGACAGGCAATAGACGATACCGCTTTCACCTTCATGTTTTTTCAGAAAGTCCAGCAACTGTTGACGCTGGTTGGTCCGTTCCACGATTTCGTAGCGAATGTTGGGCCGGTCGAAGCTGGAAGAGAAGACTTCAGCTTCTTCCAGCTGCAGCCGGGCCAGAATGTCTTTTTGGGTGTGCGGGTCTGCGGTGGCGGTCAGAGCAACCCTTGGCACGCCCGGATAACGCTCGCGAAGGCACGAAAGAGACAGGTATTCTGGCCGGAAATCGTGGCCCCACTGACTGACGCAATGCGCTTCGTCGATCGCAAACAGGGCAATGTCAAGCGTGTCCAGGAAACGGCGGAAACTCTCATTTCCAAGACGCTCGGGTGTCACATAAAGGAGGTCGACAATCCCTCGCCGCAGGTCTTCCCGCAGCGCATCCTGCTCATCCGGCGAGAGTGCCGAGTTGAGGGCCGCTGCTTTTACTCCGGCGGCCTGCAGAGCGCCGACCTGGTCTTTCATCAACGCAATCAGGGGCGATACAACAATGCCGACGCCTCGACGGCAAAGTGCGGGGATCTGAAAGCAAAGAGACTTCCCGGCACCGGTCGGAAACAGAACGACAGCGTCATTGCCTTCACTCAAGGTCTCAATGACGGCTTGTTGTTTGCCCCGGAAGCTGCCGTAGCCGAACACCTGCTGCAAAACTGCAAGCGGCTTTGGTTCGGGAAGAACCGGCGGCGCGACGGCGGGCTGAACGGGCAGGGTATCCTGCGCGGCAATCGCGGGCGAAACTGGCATGAGCGAGAAGGTTCCCTTTCTTCATCCGCACCATGTCTTATTCGCACAGTCAGGGCAATGAAGGGGAAATCGCACCTGTGGATGACCGGTTTCGCCATTCAACAGGGCATGTGAAAATCAGAATTCGGCGTCCGGATCTGTCGCCAGGGTTTCGGCACAGTGAACGCGCATCTGCTCGGCAAGATCGCTGAGATCACCCGCAAGTCGCTCCGGGCGGATAGGTTTGCCGAAATGGACGCTGAACTTGGCATTCTTCTTATTGAGCAACTCATTGAAAACTGTCATGTCGCGCAATTCTGTCGACACCCTGGCAAGGAAATAGAAGAGGCCCGAATTGCGTCCTCCCATATGCATGGGGATGATCGGCGCTTTGTTTTTTCGAGCCAAAGCCAATGCAGACGTCATCCAGGGGCGTTCCGTCAACTTTCCTTGATGCCAATGGGCAAGACGTCCGGATGGGAAGAGCACCACAACGCGTTCTTTCGTAAATGCGGATGAGGCGAGTTTCAGGGTTTCTTTCGACTTTGTCCGGCTCTTGAAATCGGCCCGCCATTCGACGGGGACAATCATGTCCGCCAGCCGTGGGTTGATTCGGATTGCGTCCCTGTTGGCGAAAATGGACAGATCATCGCGGCAGGCCTTGATCGCATCGTAAAGAACAATGCCGTCGGCAATACCGGTCGGATGGTTTGAAACAAGAACCACGGGTCCTTGAGCGGGAACGCGCTCCAGGCCAATGGTTGTCACATCAAGCTGAAGCAGACTGCTCAAATGGGCAAAGCAGTCTACGGCTTCCATTTGAGCAATCTTGTCCGCCATATCGACCGCGGATTTGTAGCGCAGTATCTTGTATGCAAAAGGTTTGATGATGGGCCACCAGGGGCTGGCCATCACAAGTTTTCCGCGTTCGGCGATCAGGGAATCAACTATATGTTGTTCTGGAGCCTGCTTTTGGAGCGCAGCCTCACGCCGAGCCGGCAAGGCGTTTGTCGTCTGGTCTGTCGTCCGCACACTGCACCTCTGCCCATCGGTAACCTGCTACGCGTCCCTGCATCGTTAGCGAAATAGAACCTGTGGTGCAAACTCTCCTTGAAGAATTTACCGATCTAAATATCGCCTTGTTGCATTTCAACTCCACAAGGAGCTGGTGAACAGTCCCACGATCGTCAAGAAAGCCGCCGCCCATGCCAGCGACCGTGGTGTCGACCGATCCATCCAGTAGCAGAACACATAGATCAGTCTCAAAAGCACGAACAAAACAGCCAATCTGTCGATCCAATGTGGATCTGCGCCCTGGCTCATTGCGACAAAAACGGAAACCGCGAAAAACGGAAACGCTTCGAAGCCGTTGGCTTGAGCCGCCTGCGCGCGCGCCCTGAATCCTTCACGCCAATAGTCCGGATCTCGCGGCAGGGCGTTGTTGAAGTCCTTGCTCAGCTTTGCAGGAAAAGCAGACAGGATCGGCAAAATTGCGGCAATCAGGATGCACCACAGTGCAATTGACATCATTGGCTCCAATTCAAATTCATGGACCTACCGTCAGGACGGCGTGGGCGATGAAGATAAGGGTCACAGTCCCGGCACAGACGAATATTCGAATTCGTGTCTTTGTTCCAAAGATATCCTCATGAAAACAGGAGGCGAACTTCTCCTGTCATATTCTTTACCTGAAGGAGGGATAGGAGCATGTCGCTGCTGGCGCATCATTTACGTTGTTCTAAGAAGGGGTGACGTCTTGTCAAACACCACCTTGCTGTTCCTGTGCCCGGACAACGCTCTGCTCGGTCCTCTCGCGGAAGCCTATCTGAATTCGAAGGCGAATGGTCTGATACGAGCCTTTTCTGCAGCGTCTGCACCATCTGGGCGGCTGAGCAGGCATGTCGAAAGACTTCTTGCTGCCGAAGGTTTGGATGCCAGGGGTTTGACGCCAAAGCCGGTCGACATTTTCCTGCTGCCCTATGCAGTTGTTCCCGACAGGGTCATTTACCTGGCTGACCTGGCGCCGATCGATCAGCCATCACATTGGAAGGCAACCACCTCTAGCCACTGGTGGAGCATTGCTGGAAAGCCTCCGCTGGCGGAGGGCTTCACGGCAAGTGCAGGCTACTTTCTGAAGATCAGGACAGTGATCGATCGATTGCTGGTACCGCCTGGGTTACCGGCCTCGCCGGCGGTTCGGGACGTTGCCTGACCGTTGCCACTGCCATCCAAGTCAAAAATAGCGGTGCTTCATGTGCATTTTTTTCGTGATTTTGGATTTTCGACAAATTGTGGGCTAAGAGATGCACCATATGGGGACGAAGGTGAGGGATTGATTCGTCATGATGCGTGCGGGAAAGTTCGTTTTGATTGTTGGTCTGGTGGTTCTGACAGCCGCTTGCCAACGGCTATCGGGCAATCGGAACTACGCGGCTCCGCTGCCTGCGACACCGACAACTCCGGTCGGAACTGGGACACTTGATCCACTCGATCCCAACGCACCTCCACCGGGCACAACCTTGACCGATCCGAACGCTGCTCCGACGGACCTTGCGAGCAATCCAGTTGCTGCACCGTCCGGTGCGAAGGAAGTTGGCCGAACCGATCTTTTGGGCGGTTGGAAGCTGTCTTCCTCGGGTGACAGCTGCATGGCGTTTATGACGCTGACGACCTGGTCCGGCGGCTACCGGGCTAATACCAGAGGTTGTGCTACGCCTGCATTGTCAGGAATCTCGGCTTGGGATCTGAACGGCAATCAAGTCGTTTTGAAGGACGGTTCCGGTGTGATCGTCGCACAGCTTTATTCCAGCTCTCCCGGGCAGTTTAACGGTCAAACCTCCTCCGGATCACCCATCTCGTTGTTCCGTTAAAACACCTCCGTGTTTTTACTTTACAGTACGCGCTATGAGTGTATATTTGCATGGCTACCGGAAAGGCTGTGCGAATGTCCAAATACGAACCATTGCGCGAACACCTGGCTCGACTAGACGATGTTGTCTGGGCCGCCAAGCTGTATGAAGTCGAAGAAATCATCGGTTCATCATTGCCGAAAAGCGCCCGCGAACACAGAACATGGTGGGCTAATTCGGGCGGCAGTCTGGTGCATCAGAATGCCTGGCTGGACGCTGGTTGGCGTGTGGAGCGAACCGACCTCATGCGGGATGTCATCGTCTTCCGCCGCCTGCGCATCGGAGGGACAATTCTTGCCGGCAAGCCAGCACGTTCCGAACGACTGGGGCGTGACCCTCAACGTGCTGCCGAGAAGCGGCTGGCAAAGGAGATGGGTGCCCTTCGGCAACCGGCGACCGTCACACTTCGTTCGGAGTGGACGCCGCTTGGGGATGTGCAAAGAACACCGTGTTCCAACTCGACCATTCCAAAAGGCGGCGGCGTGATGCGGTTCGCGGCAATGGATGGCGATGACGTTGTAACTGTAATCGTCGCAGCGCTTGCCGTGCAGAAGACCTATCGCGGTCTGAGAATGCAGGTGAAAGGCGTTGAGGAAGCCAGTTCCGAAAAGGAAGGACTGGAACTCATCAAGAAAGCCGGGTTCGATCCGACGGACCCGATTGAGTGCGACGTGGTCAAGTCAGGAAACGCCTGGCTGTTGACCGACGGTCGTGGCCGGAAAGCGAATTTGGATGATCAATCCGAGTGTTATCTCGTAGCGCAGCTTCTTTATCTGCAAGAAATGCAAAACGGCCGCAAGACGACGCTGATTTTGCGATAGCGTACGACCAACTTGGATTTTCAAATTGGTTGGGGGCTGCGTCCGGTTGATCCGGATGCAGCCCTTTTGTCGTTTGCGAACTATTTCGCTGCAATCATTGAGACTTCAACCATCACCGGCGCACCGGGTTTAGAACCGGGAAGTGCGCCCACTTCGACGGCGGCTCGTGCAGGCGGAATGTCTCCTTCTGACCAATAGGTGCCGTAGACTTGGTTGAACGCGCCATAATTGTCCATATCGGTGATAAAGACGGTCGCCCTGACGACATTGTTGAAAGTGTATCCGGCCTCGTTCAAAACGCCGCGCAGGTTCTCCATGACAATTTTGGTTTGGGCCTTGACGTCATTTTTTGCCGCGTCGGGAATTGCACCTTCAACATAGGGGATCTGTCCGGAGACAAACAGCATTCCGTTTGAAAGCTTGATTCCCGGTGAATAGGGGGCAATTGGCTTGTTCCCCGCGACATAGACCGGCGTGCGGCTGTCTTCCGCGATGGCGGCCCCGTTCAGAGCTGCCAAAGTCACTGCGGCCGCAGCTATTGTTTTGAATTTCCGATTCATTTCGTCCTCCTTCAAATGAATATCATTTGGCTGCTTCGATGATGAGATTGGCGACAAATTCCGGCTGGGAAACCATGATGGAATGACTTGACGCTATCTCCTTGGAAACGGCACCAATCTTCTTCGCGAACTCGCGTTGGAGCCCTGTTGGTGTCATGTGGTCCTCGCCGGCGATGGCATAAAAACTGGGTTTTTCTTTCCATGCTGTGGTGCTGACCGGCTCTCCAAGTGCAGAGCTGTTCAAAAGTCCCTGACTTGCCGCGATGAAATCGGTCTGATCCTTTGGCAGATCTTGTGCGAAGTATTTCGCGGTCGCCTCTTTCGACAGAAAGAAATAACCGTGTTCATCTTTTTGCAGCGCGCCTATGCCCGGAGCAGGGAACTTTTCGAGTTCGGCAGCTTCACCAAGGGATTGTCCCTCATTTGGTGCGTAGGCGGCCACGTAGACCAGAGACTGGACCTTGTCATGTCCGCCGGCCTCGGTGATTACCATGCCGCCCCAGGAGTGGCCAACCAGAACCACGGGACCTTCTGCGCGATCAATCGCACGGTTGGTGAATGCAACGTCGCCGGCGAGCGATTCAAGCGGGTTCTGAACAGCGATCACTTCAAGACCGGCAGCTTCCAGAAAGGGCGTTACTTTGCTCCAGCTTGACCCATCGGCGAATGCACCGTGAACAAGGACAACTGAATTGGCTTTCAGATCTGAAGCGATTGCCTGACCGGACGACCAGATCATGGCGCTTGCCATTGCGGCGCTCGCAAGGAAGTTTCGGAGTGAGGTCATGATAGTTTCCTTTGAAAAAGGGTAAGCAATTAATTAGTGCACTATTTATTTGTAAGCTATTTAACATATGTGAAGTCAAGCATTTTCTGAAGGGATCGAAAATATGACTGATTTCAGTCGGTTAGAGACGGGGAGCCTTGAAACATATGCCGCATTGGTCTAAAAATTTGCGCACTATCTAATAGGACGCATCATGGAAAGCTGTACGACGGACGAGAAAGGCCTGCTCAGAATAGAGGATCAGCTGTGTTTCGCTCTTTATTCGACATCAAGGGCGATCACCAAGGAGTATGCGGTTCTGCTTGAGACGATGGGTGTCACCTATCCGCAATATCTGGCGCTAATGGTGTTGTGGCAGAACGACGGCATTCTGGTGCAGGACATTGCCAGGAGCCTCGAAGTGGACCAGGCAACTGCTACCCCTTTGGTAAAGCGGCTTGAGAAACTTGGTTTTGTAACACGTCAAAGAAGCGCGGAAGACGAGCGGCGCGTTCAGGTGTTCCTGACCGAGAGTGGCAAGGGTCTCTACAAAACGGCACTTTCGGTTCCTCAGGGCCTGGGTTGCGCCATCGGCGTGGATGGACAAAGAGCCGAGAAGCTGATTAAGGAACTCAACGACATCAAGGCATTCATCGCACAGAACAATCTGCCTTGAACCAGGGACCGGGCTGTCGGTCTCCAGGGGCCTTAAACTAAGAGCTTGCGATATCAGCGCCCTATTGGCGAAGCCAGTACTTCCTTGATAAAGGCGGTCTTACCCGCAGAGTAGTCGGACCAAAACGGGCCGGTTTTGTGGTTCGAAGCAAGTCGCTCCTTGAGAGCCTCATACTGCAGCGCAAGTGTCCGCTCGCTGATTAGCCTGTCCCGAAAGGCAACCCTGTCTGCCGCTGCAGCGCACCCGGCCTTGCACAGACAAACGCGGTGGTTCATGAGCGTTTCATTTTGATTAGGGTGATCGGAAGCAAGCCGTTTGGCCGTCTGTCGGGTCAACTGCACTTCGTCAGGCCGAAACCGGTTGCCATGGTCGGCATATCCGGCCGAGACCAGGCGACGGCGCAACTCGCCAAGATCTGCGGAGGGTTTTAAAAGAATGTCGATATGCAGTTTGGGTTTTGCCTTGATGCCTGGAATGGCGGTCGAACCGACATGTTCAAAGCCGGTTACGTTGTCCAGGAGCGCTTGTTGCAGATCGCAAATGATCTTTTCCGCTTCTTCCTTCCAGTTGGGATCGTGCTCGCACAGAACTACGGGCATATGTTGAAAACCTTTGATTTCAATCGGTTGAATGAAAATTTCGAGCCTCGGCAATGCGCCCTGGGATAATTTCATGACTTGCATCTGCGGCAATTTGACCGTATTTCGCCCAAGGGTTTTTAGCAACCTGCGCCTTGGATACTCACCGCCCCATGAATTCTCATGGATGGAGCAGCACCCTTGAATATGGAACTGCCGGTTAACCGCGCCATGAGCGCCCGCTACGATGCTCTGATCGCGTCCGGTGAGATCACTGAGGACCCTGTCCAAAGAGAAGCGGTTTATCATCTTGATCTTTTGAACACTCGCCTTGCCGAAACCCGTCTGGCCTCAAAGAAGAGTTCACTTGGCTGGCTGTTTGCCAACAAGAAGAACCAGCTTTGGGCAAAGGTCGAGGGCCTCTACATGTGGGGCGGTGTTGGCCGTGGCAAGACAATGCTGATGGATCTCTTTTATGAGGTCACCGTGATCCGCAGAAAGCGTCGGGTTCACTTCCATGAATTCATGACCGACGTGCATGAGCGCATTCATGCGCACCGGCAGGCGCACAAGCGCGGTGAGGTCAAGGGAGATGATCCGATCCCACCGGTCGCCGAAAAGATTTCCGATGAAACCCGGTTGCTGCTCTTCGATGAATTTTCGGTCACCGATATTGCAGATGCGATGATCCTTGGCCGTTTGTTTACGCAGCTTTTCGAGCGTGGTGTGGTGGTGGTCGCAACTTCCAATGTCGAGCCGTCACGGCTCTATATGGATGGTTTGAACCGACAACTGTTTGTGCCGTTTATCGAAATGCTGAAGTCGCGCGTGGAAATTCTGCATCTGGATTCACCGACTGACTATCGGCTGGAGAAACTTGCTGGAGCACCTGTGTATGTCACGCCGCTGGGCAACGACGCAAATGCCCAGATGGACGCGCTTTTCACAAAGCTTACACATGGAATGAAGCCTCATTCCGAAGAGCTGGAAAACAAGGGCCGTGTCATACCGGTGCCTTCGGTCGCATCGGGTGCTGCGAGATTTACGTTCGATGACCTTTGCATGCAGCCGCTCGGCGCGAGTGACTATCTCCGTATCGCCAATGCCTACAGCACCATCTTCCTGGACAATGTGCCGGTCTTGTCGCGTGCGCGGCGCAATGAGGCAAAGCGGTTCATCAACCTGATCGATACGCTTTACGACAACGGCATCAAGCTGGTCATTTCAGCGGAAGCAGAGCCGCAGGAGCTCTATGTCGGAGAAGATGGCACGGAAGCTTTTGAATTCGATCGCACGGCCTCACGCTTGATCGAAATGAGGTCCGAAGCGTACCTTGCGGGAGACAATCGGGCAGTACACGCTTAAGTCTGCATTCCGTATAGGAGAATTACGCAGACGGGAAGAAACGAGAAATTTTGCTTCGCCTCGCGCAATATTCTTTTGGCGAACTTGCGCAGGGGCGGCAAAGAGAGTAGTGCCATCTTCAGTCATCAGAGGATGGCATAGAGTTCCATCTTACGTAAAGGGAAACTTTCGAAATGGCGCGGAACAAGATTGCCTTGATCGGCTCTGGTCAGATCGGCGGCACGCTCGCTCATCTGGCAGGATTGAAGGAACTGGGAGACATCGTTCTCTTCGACATTGCGGAAGGCGTTCCGCAGGGCAAGGCGCTGGACCTCGCTCAGTCTTCCCCGGTCGACCGCTTCGATGCCAAACTGGCCGGTGCCAACAGCTATGAAGCCATTGAAGGCTCCGATGTTGTCATCGTCACCGCAGGGGTCCCTCGTAAGCCCGGCATGAGCCGCGACGATCTGCTTGAAATCAACCTGAAGGTTATGGAGCAGGTCGGCGCTGGTATTTCCAAATATGCTCCGAACGCATTTGTCATCTGCATCACGAACCCGCTCGACGCGATGGTCTGGGCCCTGCAAAAATTCTCCGGCCTTCCGAAAAACAAGGTCGTCGGCATGGCCGGTGTGCTGGACAGTGCCCGCTTCCGTTATTTCCTTGCGGATGAGTTCAATGTTTCCGTCGAAGACGTCACGGCATTCGTTCTGGGTGGCCATGGCGACACAATGGTGCCGCTGATCCGTTATTCCACCGTTGCGGGCATTCCGCTGCCGGATCTGGTCAAGATGGGATGGTGTACTGCTGAGCGGCTGGAGGAAATCGTTCAGCGTACCCGTGACGGCGGTGCGGAGATCGTCGGCCTTTTGAAAACAGGGTCTGCTTTCTATGCCCCGGCCTCTTCTGCCATTGCGATGGCCGAAAGCTACCTGAAAGACAAGAAGCGTGTTCTACCTTGCGCAGCAGCCCTTGATGGACAGTACGGCCTGAAAGACACCTATGTGGGTGTACCTGTTGTGATCGGTGCGGATGGCGTTGAACGCGTCATCGAAATCGACTTGCAGGGCGAGGAAAAAGCCAACTTCGATAAGTCCGTTGCTGCGGTCGATGGTCTGGTTGACGCTTGTAAGAAAATTCAGCCGGCGCTCGGCTAAGCGAGCGCCCGCTTTTTGAACTTAGCGGCCGCTTTTTCGATCATTTGAAAGAGCGGTCCTCCGAAAACGGGGGAGACACATGAATATTCATGAATACCAGGCCAAGGCAGTGCTGAAGCAATTCGGTGCGCCGGTCGCAGAAGGCGTGGCCATTTTTACAGCCGATGAGGCAGAAGCTGCCGCAAAGAAACTTCCCGGCCCGCTTTGGGTGGTCAAGACACAGATCCACGCTGGTGGCCGTGGCAAAGGCAAATTCAAGGAATTGCCGGAAGATGCCAAAGGCGGGGTTCGCCTGGCTTTCTCACTGGATGAAGTCACTGCCCATGCCAAGGAAATGCTCGGCAACACGCTGGTAACCAAGCAGACCGGCCCTGCGGGCAAGGTTGTAAATCGCCTTTACATCGAAGATGGCGCTGACATCGAGCGCGAACTTTATCTCTCCATCCTTGTCGACCGCACGGTTGGACGGCCCGCATTCGTGGTGTCCACCGAAGGCGGCATGGATATCGAGGCGGTTGCCGAAGAGACGCCTGAAAAAATCATCACGCTGCCGATCGACCCTGAAACGGGTGTCACCGCTGCTGATGCGGGCCAATTGTGTGATGCGCTTGAACTGACAGGTGCGGCACGCGACGATGGCATGACGCTGTTCCCGATCCTGCACAAGGCCTTTGTCGAAAAAGACATGAGCCTTCTGGAAGTGAACCCGCTCATCGTCATGAAGGACGGACATCTGCGTGTCCTTGACGCCAAGGTCTCCTTCGACGGAAACGCCCTGTTCCGCCACGACGACATCATGGCGCTGCGCGACGAAACGGAAGAAGACGCCAAGGAAATCGAAGCGTCCAAACATGACCTCGCTTATGTCGCGCTCGAGGGTGATATCGGCTGCATGGTCAATGGTGCCGGCCTGGCCATGGCAACCATGGACATCATCAAGCTCTACGGCGCAGAGCCCGCAAACTTCCTGGATGTCGGCGGCGGCGCGTCGAAGGAAAAAGTGACGTCCGCCTTCAAGATCATCACGTCCGATCCGAACGTGAAGGGCATTTTGGTGAACATTTTCGGTGGCATCATGCGCTGCGACGTGATCGCGGAAGGCGTTGTTGCAGCCGTCAAGGAAGTCGGCTTGCAGGTTCCGCTCGTTGTGCGTCTGGAAGGCACCAACGTGGAGCTCGGCAAGAAAATCATCAACGAAAGCGGCCTTAACGTGATCGCCGCTGATGATCTCGACGACGCCGCCCAGAAAATCGTGAAAGCCGTCAAGGGGGGCGCGTAAATGTCGATCCTCGTCAATAAAGACACGAAAATCATCGTTCAGGGCCTGACCGGCAAGACCGGTACGTTCCATACGGAACAGGCACTTGAATATTATGGCACCAAGATGGTTGCCGGTGTGCACCCGAAAAAAGGTGGCGAAACCTGGGGCAGCGTTGAAAGCGCCGCTCAATTGCCGATTTACGCTTCGGTCAGCGAAGCGAAGGACGCAACAGGTGCGGATGCATCCGTGATCTATGTCCCGCCGGCGGGTGCCGGTGCTGCGATCATCGAGGCAATCGATGCGGAAATCCCGTTCATCGTTTGCATCACCGAAGGCATTCCGGTTGCTGATATGGTCAAGGTGAAGGCAAAATTGGACAAGTCCAATTCACGTCTGCTTGGACCGAACTGCCCAGGCATTCTGACTCCGGAAGAGTGCAAGATCGGCATCATGCCCGGCTCTATCTTCAAAAAGGGCTCCGTCGGCGTTGTTTCCCGTTCCGGTACTCTGACCTATGAGGCCGTCTATCAGACCTCCGTCGCCGGACTTGGGCAGACCACTGCTGTCGGCATCGGGGGCGACCCGGTCAAGGGCACCGAGTTCATCGATGTCCTGGAGATGTTCCTGGCTGACGATGAAACTCAATCCATCATCATGATCGGCGAAATCGGCGGCTCAGCCGAGGAAGAGGCTGCTCAATTCCTGAAGGATGAGGCCAAGAAGGGTCGCTCGAAGCCTATGGCTGGCTTCATTGCAGGCCGTACCGCGCCTCCTGGCCGGACAATGGGCCATGCCGGTGCCGTGATTTCCGGTGGTAAAGGTGGTGCGGAAGACAAGATAGAGGCGATGGAAGCGGCCGGTATCAAGGTGTCTCCGTCTCCTGCAAAGCTTGGTGAGACACTTCTCGAAGTCTTGAAGAGCTAAAATCGCAGGATTATTTGCGGTTAGTGCACGGAAACGGTTTACGTTTCCTGTTGCATAGTGAAAGGATGGGTTGCGGCGCAAATTGTGTGCCGTAACACTTATTCGAGGGGCCGATGATTTCATTGGTCTTTGTAGGGAACCGGCCGCGGGTCTTATTTTCGGCCCGCCTTAACAAAAAGGGCGGAGCAAACCTCCGCTAAAGGACATGGCACGGCAGGAAGCGAACAACGTATTCGCACTGACGTCGTTGCTTTACGGCGCCAACGCAGCCTATATCGAAGACCTCTACGCACAGTACAAAACGGATCCGAATTCGGTGGACGCCGATTGGCGGGAATTCTTTGCGTCTTTCCAGGACGAAAAAGACGCCGTTTTGAAAGAGGCACGCGGGGCGACCTGGAAACGCAAGGACTGGCCGATTGAAGCAAATGGCGATCTCGTCAATGCTTTTGACGGCAATTGGGCGCCGATCGAGCAGAAAATCGGCGACAAGCTCAAAAAGAAAGCCGAAGCCAAGGGTGAACCGATTTCGGACGCTCAGGTACACCAGGCAACCCGCGATTCCGTCCGTGCCCTGATGATGATCCGCGCTTATCGCATGCGTGGTCACCTGCATGCAGATCTTGATCCGCTCGGCCTGAGCGGCAAGGGCGATCATGAGGAGCTGCATCCCTCATCCTACGGTTTCACGGAAGCCGACTGGGACCGGCCGATCTTTATCGACCACGTTCTCGGGTTGGAACACGCCACAATCCGCGAGATGCTCGACATCCTGAAGCGGACCTACTGTTCCACGCTCGGTGTCGAGTTCATGCATATTTCCGACCCGGCGTCCAAGGCCTGGTTACAGGAGCGCATTGAGGGGCCGGACAAACAGGTTGCGTTCACCTCTGAAGGCAAGAAGGCCATCCTGAACAAGCTTGTCGAGGCGGAGGGCTTCGAAAAGTTTCTCGACGTCAAATACACCGGCACCAAGCGTTTCGGTCTTGATGGCGGCGAAGCGCTGATCCCTGCGTTGGAGCAGATCATCAAGCGTGGCGGCCAGATGGGCTTGAAGGATATCGTCTTCGGCATGGCGCACCGAGGCCGCCTGAATGTGCTGTCCCAGGTGATGGGGAAACCGCACCGCGCCATCTTCCATGAGTTCAAGGGCGGGTCCTATGCGCCTGATGAAGTTGAAGGCTCAGGCGATGTGAAATATCATCTCGGGGCATCTGCTGACCGGAATTTCGACGGCAACAATGTTCACTTGTCGCTGACGGCGAACCCGTCGCATCTGGAGATCGTCAACCCGGTCGTTCTGGGCAAGGCTCGCGCCAAACAGGATCAGCTGGCCGCCGACGAAAACGGCAATTTCATCGAAACCACCGAAGTTGATCGCGACACGGTATTGCCGCTGCTGTTGCATGGCGATGCGGCCTTTGCCGGCCAGGGTGTTGTTGCCGAGTGTTTCGGCCTCTCGGCGCTGCGCGGTCACCGCACCGGCGGTTCGATCCACGTGATCATCAACAACCAGATCGGCTTCACGACCAATCCGCGCTTCTCGAGGTCCTCACCCTATCCGTCGGATATGGCCAAGGTCATCGAAGCGCCGATTTTCCACGTCAATGCGGACGATCCAGAAGCGGTCGTCTTTGCCGCCAAGATCGCAATCGAATACCGCCAGACGTTCCATCGTCCGGTGGTTATCGACATGATTTGTTATCGCCGCTTCGGCCACAATGAAGGCGACGAGCCGGCGTTCACGCAGCCGATCATGTACCGCAAGATCCGCAAGCATGCGACGACACTTCAGCTTTATTCCGAACGTCTGATCAGCGAAGGTCTGCTTTCGCAGGAAGACGTCGATCAGATGAAGGCGGAATGGCGCAAGCATCTGGATGAGGAATTCGACACCGGTCAGGCCTTCAAGCCCAACAAGGCGGACTGGCTCGACGGCAAATGGGCCGGCATGAAACGCGCGGGTGATGAAGACGATCCCCGGCGCGGTCAAACCGGGCTGCCGCTCGAGGAGTTGAAGGATATGGGCCGGGCTCTGGCACATGTGCCGGACGGCTTCAACATCCACCGGACCATTGCCCGCTTCATGAACCATCGTGAGCGTATGATCGAGACCGGTGAAGGCATCGATTGGGCAACAGCTGAAGCACTTGCTTTCGCGTCGCTCCTGAAAGAAGGGCACCCGATCCGTCTTTCAGGTCAGGATTGTGAGCGCGGAACGTTTTCTCAGCGTCACTCTGTTCTTTATGACCAGGAAAACGAAAGCCGCTATATCCCGCTCAACCATATTTCTCCGGATCAGCAACGCTACGAAGTCATCAACTCGATGCTTTCCGAAGAAGCTGTGCTCGGGTTTGAATATGGTTATTCGCTCACCGAGCCGCGTGCACTGACCATGTGGGAAGCGCAGTTCGGCGACTTTGCCAACGGTGCGCAGGTCTTGTTCGACCAGTTCATTTCTTCAGGCGAGCGCAAGTGGCTTCGCATGTCGGGTCTGGTCTGCCTGCTGCCGCACGGGTACGAGGGCCAAGGTCCGGAGCACTCATCAGCGCGGCTGGAGCGTTATCTGCAGCTCTGTGCGGAAGACAACATGCAGGTGGCGAACTGTTCGACACCGGCAAACTACTTCCACATTCTGCGCCGACAGCTGCGCCGTGACATTCGCAAACCGCTGATCCTGATGACGCCGAAGTCCCTTCTGCGCCACAAGAAAGCCGTTTCGAAGATCGAAGAGCTTGGCCCGGATTCAACGTTCCACCGTCTGCTTTGGGATGATTGGGGTCCGAACCTCAACGCCGAAAGCAAGCTGGTTGCGGACGACAAGATCCGTCGTGTCGTGATGTGTTCCGGCAAGGTCTATTACGATCTGTTTGAAGAGCGTGAGAAGCGCGGCATCAATGATGTCTATCTTATGCGAATTGAGCAGCTCTATCCGTTCCCGAAGAAGGCTCTGATGCTCGAGTTGGCGCGCTTCCCGCAGGCTGAAATGGTCTGGTGTCAGGAAGAGCCCAAGAATATGGGTAGCTGGTTCTTCGTTGAATCCTACATTGAGTGGGTGCTCGGTCAGATTGATGCCAAACACAAGCGTCCGCGCTATGCAGGGCGGGCGGCGATGGCTTCGACGGCAACCGGCCTGATGTCGGCCCATCTGGCACAGCTGCAGGCATTCCTCGAAGAGGCACTAGGAAACTAAACGTATCCCGTTCGGGAGGGCCTTCGGGCCCTCTTCTCAAGACTTGGCCAGGTAATTTTAAGAGAAGGCGACCATGGCAACCGAAATTCGCGTGCCCACGCTGGGTGAATCCGTTTCTGAAGCAACAATTGCACAATGGTTCAAGAAACCGGGGGATGCCGTCAGTCAGGACGAGCCGCTGGTGGAACTGGAAACCGACAAGGTGACGGTTGAGGTTCCGGCTCCAGCGGCAGGCACGTTGGAAAGCATTGTGGTCAACGAAGGCGATACGGTTGAAGTCGGAGCTCTTCTCGGCCAGATCGCCGAAGGCGCGGTCGCTGCAGCTTCGGCACCAGCCAAGAAAGAAAGCTCTCCGGCGGCAAAATCCTCTGGTGCCGCCGAACTGGTCGACGTGGTTGCTCCAAGCGCTGGCGAATCCGTGACGGAAGCCGAGGTGGGAGAGTGGAGCGTCAAGGTCGGTGACACGGTCAAGGCCGATGATACGCTCGTCGAGCTTGAGACAGATAAGGCTGCTCAGGAGGTGCCGGCTCCTGTTGGAGGCACTGTGGTCAAAATTGCGGCTGAAACCGGTGCAACCATTCAACCCGGTGTTCTTCTTTGCCAGATCGATCCTTCTGGCGCGGGTGCCGCTGCAGCACCGGCTGCTGCTGCGGCTGCGGCCACCTCAGCTCCTGCGGCGGTTTCCGGCTCATCCATGCCGGCTGCGCCTTCTGCTCAGAAAATGATGGCAGAAAACAACCTTTCTGCCGATCAGGTTGCCGGGTCCGGCAAACGTGGTCAGGTTCTGAAGGAAGATGTCATCAACGCGATCTCGTCGGGTGCAACGGCTGCAGCGCCAGCTGCTGCTGCCATTCCGCGTGGTCCGGTTGCAGCTCAGGACGATGCGCGCGAGGAGCGGGTGCGTATGACCAAACTGCGCCAGACCATCGCCCGCCGCCTGAAAGACGCCCAGAACACGGCTGCCATGCTGACCACTTACAATGAAGTGGACATGGGCCCGGTGATGGAGCTTCGGAAGCAGTACAAGGACCTTTTCGAAAAGAAACACGGTGTCAAGCTCGGGTTCATGGGCTTCTTCACCAAGGCGGTCACGCATGCGCTGAAGGAAATCCCGGCAGTAAATGCCGAGATCGACGGCACCGATATCATTTACAAGAACTTCTGCCACATCGGCGTTGCAGTCGGCACAGACAAGGGTCTAGTGGTGCCAGTTGTGCGTGATGCCGATGAAATGTCCATTGCCGAAATCGAAAAGGAAATCGGCAATCTTGGTCGCAAGGCCCGGGACGGCAAGCTCGGCATGGCAGACATGTCCGGCGGCACCTTCACCATCTCCAACGGCGGGGTGTATGGTTCGCTTATGTCGTCACCGATCCTGAATGCTCCCCAGTCGGGCATATTAGGAATGCACAAGATCCAGGAGCGCCCTATGGCCGTTAACGGTCAGGTGGTGATCCGCCCGATGATGTATCTGGCTCTGTCCTATGACCACCGCATTGTCGATGGCAAGGAAGCTGTAACCTTCCTGGTCCGCGTCAAGGAAAGCCTGGAAGACCCGCAGCGCCTGGTTTTGGATCTGTAATCCGGACCGGCCGACCCCGAAGAAAAGGGACCGCATCATGAGTCTGGAGTTCTTGATAACCGCCCTGATCGTGGTGCTGGTTCCCGGAACAGGGGTTGTCTATACCGTGGCCGTTGGCCTTGGTAAGGGGCGGCAGGCTTCCATCGCCGCCGCCCTCGGGTGCACTTTCGGAATCGTTCCGGCTATTCTGGCATCGGTTATCGGCCTTGCGGCTTTGATGCACACCAGTGCGCTGGTGTTCACAGCTGTCAAATATGCTGGCGTTGCCTACCTGCTCTATCTGGCATGGCAAACGTTGAGAGACAGCGGACCAATGGATCTGAAGGCCGACAAAAGCAAGGCCAAGGGTTTTGCTTCAACGGCCTGGACCGGTTTCCTGATCAACATCCTCAATCCCAAGCTGACGGTCTTCTTTCTGGCATTCCTGCCTCAGTTCGTCAGTCCGGCTGCAAGCAATCCGACCTTGGAGATGCTCTTGCACGGGGGTGTCTTTATGGTGATGACATTCGTGGTTTTTGTCGTTTACGGCATGTTTGCATCGCTCGTTGGCGAACGGATCTTGCGCAGCGACAGGGTGCTCGTCTGGATGCGCCGTACCGTCGCTGCAACATTTGCAGGCTTTGGTTTGCGACTGGCCATGGCCGAACAGTAATTCTGACAAGGAGGCGACTGATGGGCATAAGGACACCGAAAGCTTCACTGCTGCCACTCTTTAGAAAGCTTGCTGCCGCTCTGATTGTGGCTGTAATGGCCCTCACCTCGTTGCCATGGCTATCGAACCCGGCCCCTGCTGCGCCTAAAGCCGTCTTTGCACCGCAGATTGAAGGCACCTATACGGTTCAGGGCACCAATCCGAGCGGGGCCTCTTATCAGGGCCGGGCCACCATTACTGTGAGAGACAACACGGCCTATATCCGCTGGGAAATTGCTGGCGACACATTCCACGGCCAGGGGCCTGTCAAGGGAAACCAGCTCGTTGTTAACTGGGGAGAGGCCGACCCTGTGATCTATCAAATCAACCCCGATGGTTCTCTCTTTGGCACTTGGGCCAAAGGGCGAGCGACGGACAATTTGCGTCCGATCAGGTAGCAAGAGGGGTCTCAGCCGGAGACAATATGACCGATCAAGTTCTTATCGTCACAGGCGGCAGCCGAGGTATTGGCGCCAGTGTTTGCCGCAAGGCCGGCGCTTTGGGCCATGCCGTAGTGGTGAATTATGCCGGCAACAAGGCGGCTGCAGACGCCGTGGTCGCAGACATTGCAGCGGCTGGTGGAAAGGCTGTTGCAGTTCAGGCTGATGTGTCACGTGAGGCTGACATTCTTGCTCTCTTCAACGCAGCCGATGAACTTGGGCAGCTGGCCGGGCTCGTCAACAATGCGGGTGTCGTCGATTTTTCTCAACGTGTCGACGAAATGACCGCCGAACGTTTGACCAGAATGTTCTCCATCAACGTGGTCGGTTCGTTCCTCTGTGCGCGCGAAGCGATCAAGCGAATGTCGACGCGGCATGGCGGCAATGGTGGTGCCATCGTGAATCTCGGTTCGGCGGGCTCCAAGCTTGGGTCTCCGTCACAATATGTCGACTACGCGTCCTCAAAGGGCGCGATCGACACAATGACGGTTGGCCTGGCTTTGGAAGTCGCTGACGAAGGCATCCGCGTAAACGCTGTTCGGCCTGGCATTATCGATACGGAACTGCATGCGTCTGGTGGCTTGCCGGATCGCGTTGCGCAGTTGCAGTCGAAGCTTCCAATGAAACGTGCCGGATCTGCGGACGAGGTTGCAGAAGCCATCATCTGGTTGCTTTCAGACAGTTCCAGTTACACGACCGGCGCCATTCTCGACGTTTCCGGCGGCCGGTCGATCCTCCCATGAATTTGAATTCCAACCAGAAGTGAAAGAGGCAAAGGCGACCAAAATGTCCCAATATGATCTCGTCGTCATCGGAACCGGCCCGGGCGGCTATGTGTGCGCAATCAAGGCCGCACAGCTTGGCCTGAAGACGGCCGTCGTTGAAAAACGGGCGACCCTCGGTGGCACTTGCCTCAACATCGGCTGCATTCCGTCCAAAGCGCTGCTTTATGCATCGGAAATGTTTGACGAAGCCGGACATGGGTTTGAAAAGATCGGAATCAAGGCGGGCAAGCCGAAACTCGATCTGCCGGCGATGATGAAACACAAATCTGATGTGGTGGACGCCAATGTCGGCGGCGTTGCGTTCCTCATGAAGAAGAACAAGATCGATGTGCATACCGGCACTGGCAAGATCCTGGCCCAGGGCAAAGTCGAGGTTACGGCCGATGATGGCACGGTTTCCGTGGTCGAAACGAAAAATATCGTGATCGCCACCGGCTCCGATGTCATGCCTTTGCCGGGTGTTGAGATTGACGAAAAACTGATTGTCTCCTCGACCGGTGCTCTGGAGCTGGAGAAGGTTCCCGGAAAGATGGTCGTCGTCGGGGGCGGTGTGATCGGACTGGAACTCGGTTCGGTCTGGAACCGTCTCGGGTCCGAAGTCACCGTGGTTGAGTTCATGGACAAGATCCTTGGCCCGATGGATGGAGACGTGTCGAAGAACTTCCAGCGGATGCTGAAAAAGCAGGGCATGGCATTCAAGCTTTCCTCCAAAGTCACCGGCGTTGAGAAAAAAGGCAAAGGCCTAGCCGTGACCGTGGAGCCGGCAAAAGGCGGTGACGCGGAAACCATTGAAGCGGACATCGTCCTGGTCGCTATCGGCCGCCGTCCCTATTCGGAAGGACTTGGACTGGACAGTGCAGGCGTTGCGCTCGACGAGCGTGGCCGGGTTCAGATCGATGCGCACTACAAGACGAATGTCGACGGTATCTATGCCATCGGAGATGTTGTTGCCGGCCCCATGTTGGCCCACAAGGCCGAGGACGAAGGCGTGGCCATTGCAGAGATCTTGGCAGGCCAGGCAGGTCACGTGAACTACGATGTCATTCCAGGCGTCGTTTACACCCAGCCGGAAGTGGCTTCTGTCGGCAAGACCGAAGAAGAATTGAAGGCCGATGGCGTAGAGTACAAGACCGGCAAATTCGCGTTCACGGCCAATGGCCGCGCACGCGCCATGAACCAGACGGATGGCTTTGCCAAGGTTTTGGCTGACGCCAAAACAGACCGCGTCGTTGGCGTTCACATAGTAGGCTTTGGCGCTGGTGAGATGATCCACGAGGCTGCAGTTCTTATGGAATTTGGTGGGTCCTCGGAAGACCTTGCCCGGACATGCCATGCTCATCCGACCATGTCAGAAGCGGTCAAGGAGGCAGCACTCGGTGCGTTTGCCAAGCCGATACATTCCTAAAAGAACCGTCGGTTTTTCGGCCAATCAGAACAGCGGTGCAGAATAACGGTTGGAAGCCGGGGGCTCTTAAGTGAAAAGAGCTCCCGGTTTTTTGTTGAAACAGTCAGGTGACAATTGGCACTTAACGAACCTGCAAATGGATTGAATAACAAAGCAGGCATACTTTTTTTTATGGCTGTGATGGGGCTGCCTTTGCTTTGCGGCCTGGTTTTCTTCTGGCCAGACCGCAGCATTGCCAATGTGGATGACCTTTTTTTCGTTCCCTGGGCAATGGAATTTGCCGAGAGCGGGCGCCACTGGAACAGTCTGCTCGCGGTCCAGTTTCCCGGCCTTGAAAACTACCATTTGCAGCCGAGGCTGCATCTGATCTTCGCCGGACTGTTTTTTTCAGTTTCTGGAACCGACACCACGGCGCTGCTTGCATTTGAGTTTTTGTGCTTTGCGCTGACCAACCTGGTTTTCGTGATCATCTGTTTGCGATTGGATTTGCGGCTTGCCGCGCTTTTCACACCGCTCCTTTTTGCCCCATTGTACGTTGTTACCGGATTTCGCCTGGAGCTGACGGGTGCCTTGATATTCGTGTCGGGCTTGAGCGTGTCTCTTCCGTTGTTGCGCGCTGAGGCTTCCCGTGCCAGGGGGCAGGCAGGACCGCGCGCTGTAATGAGCATATTCAGCAAGTTTCTTTTCGGCATTGCGCCTCTTGCAGCGCCTTCGCTTTTTGCCTGGAGCCTCGGTGCTATTGCGGTGTTGGAGATCTGGCGCCTGGCAACGCGTCAGGCAAGACTGTTGCGAATTATCTGCGAAGGTCTTGCAGCGCTCTTGTTGGCGCTCGCGGTGTTTGCACTGTCAATTGATTTCGAGTTTGCCGAGTTTCTTGAGCAGTTCACCTTCCATGCCGGCCGATCAACGGGTGGTGGCTTCAATGACGAGGCGATTCTTCGCGCGGTCCTGTTCGCTGGGGCTTCAGCGCTCGTCTTTCGTCACAACCACGCCGCTGCTGCAATTTGCACTGCACTGGCGGCAGGTCAGTTTTTGGCGGCCTTCCTCCACGACAAAGCTTTGATCCGGAACCTCGCGGCTTCAATGGTTTTCCTGATCGCGTTGGATGCTGCTGTCGGAACCAGGTGGCTCAAAGTGAAGGCAACTCTATTTGCCACCCTTTTTCTGGCCCTATCGGCCAATTTCTTCAGCTTCTATTTTATTTCAGAACGAGTGGAGAATTCTGAAGCGGTGATAGCTGCCTATGAGAAGGATCTGTCAGATGGTCAGCGCGTGTTTGTCGATGAAACCATGGCTCAGCACTATCTGAACCAAAACACCCTGGGCGCACTCGCCTGGACGTGGGGCGGAACCTTTCCCAAGGGGCGTCCGACAAGTTTGTACGACCTCGAGGAAGGCGATGTCTGGTACGTGAGCGAGTACACGATTTTAGGATATCTCAAGGGTCGGCATGACATTGCTGAAAAAGTGTGGTCGGACCCGGACTATCGGCGGGTCCCGCAATTTTCTTGTGTATTGGGTCGGCAGTCCTGCAATCTTCCCGTTGAACGGTGGCGGATTCTGCGACTGGAAAAACTGGATGAGGGCGTGTCGGTCAAAATCTTCGGTGACGAAACAACGTCGCGAATTCTCCCTCATGCTCAGTGATCATCTTTGCAAAGCCCATGATCTGCGAATGCTCTGAGAACGTTGCACTCTGTGACTGTGTGATCACCCTGGCAGCTGTCGGCAATACGGGTTAGCTCGGACTCAAGTCTCTGCAGATGCGTGATGCGTTGCCGGACAGCCTTGAGCTGTTCCACCGCAATCAGGTCCGCTTCGGCACAAGGTTTGTCGGGGTGTTGGCTGAGTTCGATAAGATCCCGAACCGCTGGCATCGGTAACCCCAGGTCGCGGCAGTGTCTGATGAAGCGCAACCTTTCAAGATCCGAGTGGCGGTACCGGCGTTGGTTGCCTTCGGTCCGCAAGGGCGCTTCCAGCAAACCTTCTTTTTCATAATACCGGATCGTTGGCACCTTCACCCCGGTTTCGCGGGACAGCTCTCCGATTGAAAAATCCATCAAAAACCTCTTGAAGCTCTAGTCGCTATAGGAATTAGAAAGGTCAAAAGACGGAAATTCAAGTGGCCGATTCGGCAAGGAGTGAACCATGGGCGCGTGCTGCGGCGCTTCAAATCAACGTTTTGACGGCATGTCGCAAGATTACCGCCGTCGTCTTTGGTTGGTGATTGCGCTCAACGGGGCAATGTTTGTCGTGGAAATGGCAGCAGGTCAGGCGGCCGGGTCCAAAGCTCTTCAGGCCGATGCCCTGGACTTCTTTGGCGATGCCGTGACCTATGGCATTTCACTTGCTGTGATTGGCGCCTCCCTGAAGACGCGCGCGCTTGCTGCTCTCTTCAAGGGAAGCAGCCTTTTTCTCATGGGTCTTTGGGTTGCGGCGACAACGCTTTACCAAGTGTTTGTTCTTGGCGTTCCACGGGCTGCGGTGATGGGGTCAATCGGCTTTCTTGCCTTGGCAGTTAATCTCTTCAGCGTGTTGTTGCTTGTGCGATACAAGGATGGGGACGCAAATGTTCGGTCCGTCTGGCTTTGCTCGCGAAATGATGCAATCGGCAATGTGGCGGTTATGTTGGCGGCTTTCGGCGTTTGGGGCACGGCAACCGCCTGGCCTGACCTGATTGTTGCTGGATTGATGGCGGGTCTGTTCCTGAGCTCTGCAATCCAGATTTTCGTGCAGGCTATTCGGGAGTACCGTCAAGACAGCTCGCAAACCCACCCGGCAGTGTAGTGACCGCTGGTTTCTGCTGAAAGTTAGCGCTCAAGCACCTTTCGATGACATCACGGCATGTCAAGAAGCTGTTTTGGCAGCGCCGAGGTGAACCAACGTGATTTCCGGCGGTACGCCGAAGCGGACCGGCAGGATCGAGCATCCAAGACCGCCGGACACGATCAGGTGTCTTGGGTTCGTTCTGAGGCTCAAATGGCGCATCAGAGTTGTTCCTTCGGTCTCGATGATATGACCATAGATGTGGTCTTTCCCGTGTTTCTTGGGGAATGCGGGCTTGTAACCCATGACATCGATCTGACCACCATGTGTGTGACCACTGACGGTCAGGCTCACGCGAGAAGGCACCTTTCGGATTATGTCTGGCTCATGCGCCATGAGTAGCACGGGCGCGTCGTCAATCACCTGGTCAAGGGTCCCTGTCAGGTCGTCCATGCCACGCCAGTATTTCCGCTTTCGCTTGCGGCTCGGAAAAAGGGCAAGCTGGTCATCAAGTCCGGCCAGCCAGAAGGCTTTGCCGTCTTTGGTGAAACGTTCAGCGCGGTTCTGGTAGAGCGGTATTCCGGCGTTGAGGAGGGCCTGACCGTACTTCGTTGGGCCTCGGCCGGTCAGTTGGGCTTCATGGTCATCCCACCAGTCGTGATTCCCAAGGATGGCATGTGTGCCGAGCGGCGCATTCAGGTCGCCGAAAATGTCTGCCCACTCCTGCGGTGGAATTGCATCGTACTGCCATTTGTGGCTCGCCACGTAGTCCCCTAGCATCAGGATGATATCCGGTTTGAGGGCGTTGGTGCGGCCAACCACGAATTTCAGCCGCTCCAAATTCATCCATGGGTCACAAATATGAGGGTCGGCGATCAGTGCGGCCGTGAGCTGGAGGTCTTTGGGCCAGCGGGGCGGTGTCAGTCGATACTCTTTGACCGTCAGGCGAAAGGGTTCAACTCCGATCGCATAGGCGGGTGCCGAAATCGCGCCAAGAACGGCGCATCCAAGCCCTTTTAAAAACAATCGCCTTGAAATCATGAGATACCGCACCCCGATACTTGGTTGCTGCCAATATGAGCTGTGGTGCATCCGCTTCGCGGCGCCTTGAGGGCCGATTTCAGCAGAAAATGTGCAAGGCTTCTGCAAAAAGTCCCGCTGCAAGGCAGCGGGACATGATTGGAGCTCTTTAGAGGAGCCGGTTCACTCGGCTGGTTTGTCGCCTGGAACCGGTAGAACGATTGCTTCTTTTAGTGTTTCGTCGCTCAGATCATTGGTCGCGATGGAAACATCCGTGTCAACTTCGGGTATGACGGTCGTGTCCGCGACGGTCATGTTTTTCGACTTTGCGGTCTTTCCCCAGGAACAGGCATTTGCAGGAACAACTGCAAATGCTGTCAGGGCGAGGGCCGCAACACCGGTGCTTAATAGACGCATGCTCTGCCTCCGTCTTCTGGCCGCGTTAGAACGACGCGACTTTACGTAGGGTAAGAAAAAACGACGATCTGGCAAGGAAAAAACGGGGATCGATTGTATTTTGCTGCGCAAAACAGCATCACTTTCGCCTGAGATTGTAAGTTACTTCACGTCGAGGTTCCGACAAGTCATTGACGATATTCACGACATGGGTGTCGAGAAGATCCCCGAAAGCTTTCAAGGTAATCTGCTTACTGCTGAGAAAGCCGACCAACAATACCACGACAGCACCATCTGAACGCAGCTCCGCTTTGGTCCAACCCCATTTGCAGTCTCGCGGAATGCAGGACGTAAAGGCTCGGACACGCACGTTCACCTGTTCATTTTCGCAGCGGCTCTCCACTTCGATACGCGAGATTTGTTTGGGCTCGGCATCCGGATTGACCCAGGTGCCATCTTCTGGGATCGGGCAGTAGATCCGCTGTGCAAGAGACGGGGCCGCGGACATCATCAATAGGGCGATTGCGAGGATCACCATGCGCATGTCTGTTCTCCCACGTGCCTTCGGTGAAAAAACGTCGAGTGATTGACTTCAACCTAACCGATTACCGCCGCACCTGCTAGAATTGCATTTGAAAAGTGACAGTGTCGTTAAAAAATCCCTCCAAGTAAAACAGAGAGTTAGTATGCAATCACTCAGCAGTGAGCGATTTCTGCTTCGCCCACCCGAGGCGCAAGACCTAGCCGTATACCGCGCCTTTTTTTCAGATGCCGAAGCATCCCGTTTCTACGGTGGACCGCTGCGGGATGATCAGTCCTGGCGGGCCCTTGCTGGGCACGTCGGACACTGGCACCTGCGCGGCTATGGACTTTGGATGATCGTGCCGAAACAAGGCGGGCCTGCGATCGGTGGTTGCGGATTTGTCTGGCCGGATGGCTGGCCCCGGCGCGAGCTGACCTGGTGGCTGCTGCCCGAAGCCCGGGGGACTGGCGCGGCCGTCGAAGTTTCAAAAGTTGCGATCAAGCACGCCTATGACAACTATGGTTGGCCTTTGGTGGAAACGCATATGGATGATGCCAATGCAGCGGCCCGCAAACTCGTTCAAAAGCTGGGTGGTGAGGTGATTGCGCGGGAAGTCTTTCCTGATGACAAAACACGTTCGGTGTATGTCTTGCCAAGACAGGAATGACTCACTGAAACAGGTAATATTTTACCTTCTGGGGTGGGCCTTGTCGTAAGCTTTCAGAAGGTGC
The DNA here is from genome assembly GCF_947499295.1 of uncultured Roseibium sp. Lineage (GTDB taxonomy): Bacteria > Pseudomonadota > Alphaproteobacteria > Rhizobiales > Stappiaceae > Roseibium. Next base: position 158,058 of record NZ_CANMNP010000008.1, on the reverse strand, counting down.
GCACTGTCGATCTCTGTGTAGATCTGCGTCGAGGCAAGGCTGGCATGTCCAAGCAGTTCCTGGATGGTTCTGAGGTCGCCACCGCCGGCCAGCAGATGGGTCGCAAAGGAATGGCGCAAGGCGTGAGGCGTCGCGCTGTCTGGCAGACCGAGTGCTCCACGCAAGCGCTGCATGGCCAGCTGGACCATACGGGGATTGAGTGGCCCGCCACGTGCGCCGAGGAACAGCGGGCCATTTGCACTGACCGCGTATGGACAGAGTTTCAGATATTGCTCGATGGCTTCGCTGACGGCGGGCAGAATTGGCACAATTCGTTCTTTGCCACCCTTTCCGATGATCCGTATCGTCTTTGTTACACGTTTCGGCGCCGCGCCGCCTGTCAATGATAACGCCTCTGAAATGCGTAATCCGCAGCCATAAAGGAGCGTCAGTACCGCAGCGTTCCGGGCCTCGATCCAAGCCTCTGATTCCATCCCGAAATCGCCGCTGGTGATATCGACGGCATCTTTCGAGGAAACGGGTTTGGGCAGAGAGCGGGCCTGGCGGGGTGGACGCACTGCTGCCGAAGCGGCCGCATTGACCTCTCCGCGTCTTTCCAAAAACCTCAGAAAGGACCGAATCCCGGCAAGTCCACGTGCCAGAGAACGGCTTTGCACACCCTGGCGGCGGCGGTTTGCCAGAAAGCTTCGAAAATCAACCGGGCGCAAGGCCGCAATGTCCTTGAGGGCCGGCGCTCCACCCAAGTGCATTGTCAAGAACCGCAGAAACTGACGCAGATCCCGCTCATAGGCCAGGAGAGTCTTGTCCGAAAGGCGCCGCTCGTCTGACAGGTGATCCAGCCAAAGTTCCAGCCGGTGATTAAGATCAGGCTGGGCCGTGGTCAGCAAGGCATTTTGTTCGTCAGAATTCGTGCGCATGATCCTCATTTACACTCAGAACAGGCAACTGTTCCGTTAACGATGGAACGGATTTTGATGCGATGAATAGACAGCGGCGACTTTACCGTCACTTAAGCAAGGGTTGCTAAAACGCTTGTTGAGTTTTGTAAGGAGTTGCCCCGGTGGACGTATTGGCTGACTTTGCCCAACGGCTACAGGAACTGTTTTTGTTTCTGGTCAACAACCGTCTTGAAAGCCTGACTTTTGCAGCAACCATCGCTTTTCTTCTTGTGGTTGTTTTGGTTGATCTGCATCGGCGTGGTTATAGGTTCTCCTGGCCACGGCGGCTGCTGAAAAGTGTTGGTGCCAATATTGCTTTCTGGTGGGTCAGCCTGCTGTTTGCACCTGCGGTGCTGCTGCTTACCTACCCGGTAAAGCAGTTTTATGACGCAATTGGTCTGCCCGGCATCGACGAGAGCTTTTGGCAAGGCGTTCCGGCATGGCTGCTCGTTCCACTGGCGATCGTTTGCTACGATTTCGCCAACTACTGGAACCATCGATTGATGCATCACAGGTGGTTTTGGCCCATCCACGCCATTCACCATTCCGACCCGGATATGAATGCACTTACGGCCTATCGGATTCACTTTCTTGAGTCTGTCGTGATGGGCCTGTCTTACATCCTGCTCCTCAGCTGGTTGGGTTTCCCGACAGGATCGATGGGAATGGGAGCCGTTCTGCTGACGCTGCACAGCATGTATGTCCATCTCAATGTCGACTGGGATCACGGACCGTTCAAATATGTGATCGCATCGCCGCGCATGCACCAATGGCACCATGCCGATTTTCCGGAAGCCTACGGCAAGAACCTCGCAAATATCTTCCCGATATTCGATCTTGCCTTTGGCACATATTTTGTTCCCGGTCCTTGCCATGAACCGTTGGGTGCGAAAGGCGTTCCGGAAAACGATGTCGTGAAACTGATCCTTTATCCATTTGCCGTGTGGGGCAAGATGGTTCTGAACTTGGTGCGCCCTTCACGCAAAGTTCGAGCGTCCGCACCCGATGACCCGGCAAAACCAGAAACGCACCGGACCGTTGAGCCCGATGCGTCCACTGCAGCGTCGTAACGTTTCGTATTTGCCTAAAGAATGCTCTGCCCGGTCTTCGCCCAATCGGCGAGGAAAGCTTCAAGACCCTTATCGGTCAGAGGGTGCTTGACGAGGCTTTTCAACGTTGCGGGGGGAACGGTTGCAACATCGGCGCCGATGATGGCGCAATCCTTTACGTGGTTCGGTGTGCGGATAGATGCCGCCAGGATTTCGGTTTCGTAACCGTAGTTGTCATAGATGACGCGGATTTCCCTGATCAGCTCGAGACCGTCCGCATGAATATCATCAAGACGACCGATGAACGGCGAGATGTAAGTTGCACCGGCCTTGGCGGCAAGAAGAGCCTGGTTCGCGGAGAAGCACAGCGTGACGTTGGTCTTCGTGCCTTCCTCTGTCAGCTTCTTGCAAGCTTTCAAGCCGTCGAAAGTCAACGGAAGTTTGATGACCACATTATTTGCGATCGCGCGAAGCACGTTGGCTTCCTTGATCATTGTATCGAAGTCGGTTGCAGCAACTTCTGCAGAAACATCGCCTTCTGTGATCGAGCAGATTTCCGCGATCACTTCCTTGAAATCACGGCCGGATTTGGCAATCAGCGACGGGTTCGTTGTCACACCGTCCAGTAGACCGGTGGACTCCAGTTCCTTGATTTCCGTAACGTCGGCAGTGTCGACAAAGAATTTCATGAATTCGTACTCCCTGTGAGGCGCCCGTTTAGTCGCCGGATGTCTTTTCCCGGTAGCGGGGCAAAACGTTTGCGTGGTCAGCTGCGCTCTCTTTACCCTAGGATGATGACAAGAAGAACCCCTGATTCTTCGGTGGATGAATTTTTTGCGGTACGTACCTCAAGACTAACGGAGCTTGCGCTTGAGCGAGACGGCGGCATTGTTTTTTTCAATTTCGAGGTGTTGCCACATGTACTGGACAAACTGGCAAACGACGGTGAGGACCTGAAACCCGGTGCTGTTTGACGACCCAGAACTGCCTGAAACGATTGCCAGTGTTCTGGTGCCCATTGCCGTGCCGGATGCCTATACCTACAAGGTGCCGCCTGGTGAGACTGTGGTGCCAGGCACAATCGTCAAGGTGCCTCTAGGTCCTCGTGAAGTGATCGGGGCTGTCTGGGACGATCAGCCGGACGCAGCAATTAATCCCAAAAAGCTGAAATCCATTTCAAGGGTCTATGACAAAACACCCCCACTTGATGAGGAATTGCGCCGTTTCGTTGACTGGGTCGCCTCCTGGACGCTCGGAGCACCCGGAATGGTGCTGCGTATGGTGCTGCGTTCCGAGGAAGCCCTGGAACCGGAAGCGCCCGTTCCGGGCGTTCGACGCATTGACGGCGCTGAGCCGGACCGGATGACGGCAGCTCGCGGGCGTGTCCTTGCCACGATGGAAGATGGTTTTGCCTGGACAAAAAGCGGATTGTCCCACGCAGCAGGGGTTTCTCCATCGGTCATCGACGGTCTGATCAATCAGGACGTTTTGGAAGTGGTCATGATGCCGGCGGCCTTGCCGCTTCCCAAACCACAGATCGATTATTCACAAAAACCTTTGACGTCTTCTCAACAGGCTGCTGCGGAAGGCTTGATCAGCGGCTTCTCCAAACAAGGCGGTAGTGTCGCGCTGATCGACGGCGTAACCGGATCGGGAAAGACGGAAGTCTATTTCGAGGCGATTGCAGAAGCGTTGCGACGGGACCGGCAAGTATTGGTGCTTTTGCCGGAAATAGCACTGACCGAACAATTCCTGCGTCGGTTTGAACAACGGTTCGGCGTTTATCCGGCTGAGTGGCATTCGGAAATTACACCTCGCAATAGGGCACGTGTCTGGCGCGGCGTAGCCTCCGGCGATGTCAGGGTTGTCATCGGCGCTCGCTCGTCTTTGTTCCTGCCGTTCAAGGAACTCGGCTTGATTATCGTAGATGAGGAACATGACGCAGCATTCAAACAGGATGACCGGGTTCCCTACAGTGCCAGGGACATGGCAGTCGTCAGAGGACACATATCGAAGTTTCCCGTGGTTCTGGCGTCCGCAACGCCTTCGGTTGAAAGCATCGTCAATGCGCAACAGGGACGGTATGATCTATACGAGTTGCCTGAACGCGCGTCAGGCGCGTCGCTGCCGGACCTGCACGCAATTGACATGCGTCTGGATGGTCCGGAGCGCGGCCGATGGCTTGCGCCCGCTCTCATCAACGGGATTCGCGAAACGTTCGGCAGCGGCGATCAGTCGCTTTTGTTTTTGAACCGGCGTGGCTATGCGCCGCTAACGCTCTGCCGAACGTGTGGTCATCGGTTCCAGTGCGCGCATTGTAGCGCATGGTTGGTGGAACACCGGTTTCAAAAAAAGCTCGTCTGCCATCATTGCGGTCATTCCGAACCGGTTCCGCATTCCTGTCCGTCCTGTCAGAGCAGTGACAGCCTTGTGGCGTGCGGACCTGGAGTAGAACGGATTGCCGAAGAAATCTCGGATCTTTTCCCCGAGGCGCGCACGCTGGTGCTTTCCTCCGACATTGCCGGTGGGCCCGAGCGACTGAAACGGGAAATGAAAATCGTCGAAGAAGGCGGTGCCGACATCGTGATCGGTACGCAGCTTGTCGCCAAAGGGCATAATTTTCCAAAGATGAAACTGGTCGGCGTTGTCGATGCCGATCTGGGTCTCGCCCATGGGGACCCGAGAGCGGCTGAAAAAACATTTCAGCTGCTTGCGCAGGTGACCGGCCGGGCGGGCCGGGTAACCGGAGGCGGAAGGGGCTATCTTCAGACCTATAATGCTGATCATCCGGTGATCAAGGCGTTGTTGTCGAGCGACAAACATGCCTTTTATCAGGCGGAAATCGAAGCAAGGCGGTCAGCTGGATTGCCTCCTTTTGGAAGGTTGGCAGCGCTCATTGTGTCCGGACCAGACAAGTCATTCGCTGAAGGCTACGCCAGAGCGCTGGCGCGGGCAGCTCCCCACGATCAGGCAGTGACATTGCTCGGCCCGGCAGAGGCAGCTCTCGCGATGGTGCGCGGAAGATATCGGTTTCGATTGCTGGCGATGGCCCCGCGTCAATTTGACCTACAGACGTATTTGCGGCGTTGGCTCGCGGAGGGCCCGAAACCGACAAGGGGTTTAAGGGTGCAGGTGGACATCGATCCGCAGCACTTTCTCTAATGAGGTGGCAAAGAGGTCATCTCAATCGAAACTGAGAGCTAGCAGTTGCTTCCGGATAGGTGCGCTGTCGACCGATGCCAGTTCGGCATCAATCGCGTCATGAACAGCGCGCCAGACAGGCATGGCGTCGATCAATAGCTTTCGACCCTTGTCGCTAAGCAGCAGCCTGCGGCTTCGCCGGTCCGAGGGGTCCGGTTCTATCGTCAACAGGTCACGGCGCACCAAAGGCTTCAGATTTGCAGTCAACGTGGTGCGGTCCATGACCAGTAAAGTGGCGATTTCTCCCAGTTTTGGCGCGCCGGGCCGGTTCAGCGCCATGAGTAAGGAGAATTGCCCGTTCGTCAGCTGGAGTGGCCGCAATGCCTCATCAAACCGGCGTCCAACGTGACGCGCAGCGCGCTGAAGATGAAGGCAAAGACAGCGGTCGCGGACTTCATGTGTTGTAGAAAGTGGCAGATCTGGGTGCATCGCATATGATTACGTTGATATCAACATAATCATATGCGATGCTTGCGTCTGTTTCCAGCCAGGAGGGCAAGTGAATGACCTATGTTCAGGGGTTTTTGTTACCGGTGAAGACGGCGCGAAAAGCAGATTACAAAGAAATCGCAGAGAAATCGTGGGTTCTCTTCAAGGAATACGGCGCCTTGAATTGCTGTGAGGCATGGGGCGTGGCGGTGCCGGACGGAAAAGTCACGTCTTTTCCGATGGCTGTTAAAAAGGAAGACGATGAGACTGTAGTGTTTTCCTGGATTGTCTGGCCGGACCAAAAAACGGCAGATGCCTGTATGGCCACGATGGAATCGGATCCCCGATGGGAGGAGGTCATGCCGAATGCCAACGAAATCATGAGCATGAAGCGCATGATCTTCGGCGGTTTTGAGCCTCTTGTCAGCTATTAAGGCTGCCGCGAGCGGATCCTCGACGATGCCAGGAAGCTTTAGGGCCGTGCGTCCCAAAAAAATCGCAGCCGCAGGAAAACCGTCTAAAGGTTTAGACGGGCGTGGAGACATTGATCTTCATGGCTTTTTAGGCCTGCCTATCAAAAAACCCCTATGAATCGTCAAAAACAGTCTTTTGGCGAAGTTGCACACTGGGAAACCCTGTGCTAATTGAGGCGCGGCTTTGGGGGAACGGTTTAACCGTCATACCTTCTGACCTCGAAATCATTCATTTTTTCAATACCTTGCGAACGCTGGCCGTTTTGCGGGTCTGGAAAAAGTCAGAGAGCACGGACCTGGTGACTGACAACGTATCTCTCGTATCCGGCGTGGCACAGCGTTACGCGTCCGCCCTTCTCGACCTTGCAGAGGGCGAAGGCGTAACGTCTGACGTGGAACGGGATCTCGCCGCTTTCGAAGGCATGCTTGCCGAAAGTGAAGATCTCGACCGTCTAGTGAAGAGCCCGGCATTTAGTGCTGAGGAGCAGCTAGCAGCGCTCACTGCACTTCTCGAAAAAGCAGGCATTTCCGGCCTCGCTGCAAATTTTGTGAAGTTGGCCGCCCGTAACCGGCGCCTCTTCGTTCTTCCCGGCATGATCAAGGCATACCACGCACTGCTTGCAGACAAGCGAGGCGAGGAAACGGCTGAGGTAACCTCCGCAGCCCCATTGTCCGACGAACATGTCGCCGCCCTGAAGGAAGCATTGTCTTCTTCCACGGGCAAATCTGTAAACGTCGTAGCGGAAGTTGATCCTGCTCTGATCGGTGGCCTCGTGGTCAAGGTCGGCTCACGTATGATCGATACTTCGCTGCGTACCAAGCTCAATTCACTCAAGTTCGCGATGAAAGAGGTCGGCTGATGGATATTCGGGCCGCGGAAATCTCCGCAATCCTCAAGGACCAGATCAAGAGCTTTGGCCAGGAAGCCGAAGTTTCTGAAGTTGGTCAGGTGCTCTCCGTCGGTGACGGTATCGCCCGTGTTTATGGTCTGGACAAAGTTCAGGCTGGTGAAATGGTCGAATTCCCAGGTGGAATTAAGGGCATGGCTCTTAACCTGGAATCCGACAACGTCGGTGTCGTTCTGTTCGGTTCCGACCGTGACATTAAAGAAGGCGACACCGTCAAGCGGACCGGCGCCATCGTTGAGGTGCCGGTTGGCAAGGGTCTGCTGGGCCGCGTTGTTGACCCGCTCGGCAATCCGCTTGACGGCAAGGGCCCGATCGAAGCGACCGAACGTCGCCGTGTGGACGTTAAGGCGCCTGGCATTCTGCCGCGTAAATCCGTTCACGAGCCGATGTCGACCGGCCTGAAGGCAATCGACGCCTTGATCCCGGTTGGTCGTGGTCAGCGCGAACTTGTCATCGGCGACCGTCAGACTGGCAAGACAGCGATTATTCTCGACACTTTCCTGAACCAGAAGCCGTTGCACGCTTCCGATGATGAAGACGCCAAGCTATACTGCATCTACGTTGCGGTCGGGCAGAAGCGCTCCACTGTCGCTCAGTTCGTTAAGACTCTGGAAGATGCAGGCGCACTGGAATATTCCATCGTTGTCGCCGCAACAGCTTCCGATGCAGCCCCGCTGCAGTTCCTTGCACCGTTCTCCGGTTGCGCCATGGGCGAGTACTTCCGTGACAACTCCATGCACGCCGTGATCGGTTACGACGATCTGACCAAACAGGCTGTTGCCTATCGTCAGATGTCCTTGCTTCTGCGCCGCCCGCCCGGACGTGAAGCGTTCCCGGGTGACGTTTTCTACCTGCACTCCCGTCTGCTGGAGCGTTCGGCGAAGCTCAATGAAGAGCATGGCCGCGGTTCCCTGACAGCGCTTCCGGTCATTGAGACCCAGGGCAACGACGTTTCCGCGTTTATTCCGACCAACGTGATTTCGATCACTGACGGTCAGATCTTCCTGGAAACCGACCTTTTCTATCAGGGTATCCGTCCGGCAGTGAACGTCGGTCTGTCGGTTTCCCGCGTTGGTTCTTCCGCGCAGATCAAGGCGATGAAGCAGGTTGCCGGCCCGATTAAGGGTGAACTTGCTCAGTACCGCGAAATGGCAGCATTTGCGCAGTTCGGCTCCGATCTCGATGCCACCACGCAGCGCCTGCTGAACCGTGGCGCGCGCCTGACCGAACTTCTGAAGCAGCCGCAGTTCTCGCCGCTGAAAACGGAAGAGCAGGTTGCAGTGATCTACGCTGGCGTGAACGGCTATCTCGATACGCATCCGGTCGACCGGGTGAAGGATTTCGAAGAAGGCCTGCTGTTGTTCCTGCGTGGTGAACACCAGGATCTGCTGGACGCCATTTGGGAAAAGAAGGCTCTCGACGACGAACTGACCGGCAAGCTGAAAGCTGCCGTCGACGCGTTCGCCAAGAACTTCGCTTAAGACCACACGCCGGGATAAGGAGCAGGGGCGGCCATGCCGAGCCTGAAGGACTTACGAAACCGCATCGCTTCCGTGAAGGCGACGCAGAAAATCACCAAGGCCATGCAGATGGTGGCCGCGGCGAAGCTGCGTCGTGCACAGGAAGCTGCGGAGGCTGCACGCCCCTATGCGGAACGCATGGACGCCGTGCTGGCCAATCTCGCGGTGGCTTTCGAGGGCCGCGACGACGCTCCAAAGCTGATGTCCGGTACGGGCAGCGATCAGGTGCATCTCCTGGTCGTCGCTACGGCTGAACGTGGGCTGTGCGGGGGCTTCAACACCAATATCGCCAAGCTCGCACGTGAAAAGGCGCGCAGCCTGATCGCCGACGGTAAAACGGTCAAAATCCTTTGCGTTGGCAAGAAGGGTTATGACGCGTTGAAGCGCGAGCTTGGGCAGTACGTTCTTAAAACCGTGGATCTGCGCAGTGTGAAATATGTCGGTTTCACCGATGCTGACGAAATCGGTCGCGACATTCTCGGCATGTTCGATAATGGCGAATTCGATGTCTGCACGCTCTTCTATGCCAAGTTCAAATCGGTAATTGCTCAGGAACCGACTGCCCAGCAGTTGATCCCTGCAAGCTTTGAAGTCGAGGAAAACACAGGCAACAACGGCGCGCAGCCGGTTTATGAATATGAGCCTGACGAAGGCGAGATCCTTGCGGATCTTCTGCCGCGTAACATCTCCGTGCAGGTTTTCAGGGCTCTCCTGGAAAATGCTGCGTCTGAGCAGGGTGCCCGCATGTCCGCTATGGACAATGCGACCCGCAACGCTGGTGAAATGATCGACAAACTGACGATCAGCTACAACCGCCAGCGCCAGGCTCAGATTACGACGGAATTGATTGAAATTATCTCGGGCGCAGAAGCGCTCTAACGGGATCGATACGAGGATTAGGGATATGGCTGACAAAAAAGTCGGACGGGTCACCCAGGTCATCGGCGCCGTTGTCGACGTCAAGTTCGATGACCATCTGCCGTTCATCCTGAACGCTCTTGAAGTTGACAACCAGGGCACACGCCTTGTGCTTGAAGTTGCGCAGCATCTCGGTGAGAACACGGTTCGCACCATCGCGATGGACTCCACCGAGGGCTTGGTCCGCGGTCAGGAAGTGGTCGATACGGACGCTGCCATTATGGTTCCCGTCGGCGACGGTACGCTGGGCCGCATCATGAACGTGATTGGCGAGCCGGTCGATGACGCCGGCGAGATCAAACACGAAACCAAGCGCGGCATTCACCAGGAAGCTCCGGAATTTATTGAGCAGTCCACCGAAGCTGAAATCCTGGTTACGGGCATCAAGGTCGTTGACCTGCTGGCACCTTACGCCAAGGGTGGTAAGATCGGCCTGTTCGGTGGTGCCGGCGTTGGTAAAACCGTTCTGATCATGGAATTGATCAACAACATCGCTAAGGCGCACGGTGGTTACTCTGTGTTTGCCGGTGTTGGCGAGCGTACCCGCGAAGGCAACGACCTTTACTGGGAAATGATTGAATCCAACGTGAACAAGGAAGGCGGCGGAGAAGGCTCCAAGGCGGCACTTGTTTACGGTCAGATGAACGAACCTCCCGGAGCTCGCGCCCGTGTTGCTCTGACCGGTCTGACGGTTGCGGAACACTTCCGCGATGAGGGCCAGGACGTTCTGTTCTTCGTCGACAACATCTTCCGCTTTACGCAGGCTGGTTCCGAAGTGTCCGCGCTTCTGGGTCGTATCCCGTCTGCTGTGGGCTATCAGCCGACATTGGCGACGGACATGGGCTCGATGCAGGAACGCATCACCACCACGACCAAGGGTTCGATCACGTCCGTGCAGGCCGTTTACGTCCCGGCCGATGACTTGACTGACCCGGCACCGGCCTCAACCTTTGCTCACTTGGATGCAACAACGGTTTTGAACCGTGCCATCGCTGAAAAAGGCATCTACCCGGCTGTGGATCCGCTGGATTCCTCGTCCCGTATGCTGGATGCCCGGATCATCGGTGACGAGCATTACAACACTGCATATTCAGTTCAGGTCACGCTGCAGCGGTACAAGGCGCTTCAGGACATCATCGCCATCCTTGGCATGGACGAGCTGTCTGAAGAAGATAAACTCACAGTGGCCCGCGCACGTAAGATCGAGCGCTTCCTGTCACAGCCGTTCTTCGTGGCTGAGGTCTTCACCGGCTCTCCGGGCAAGCTTGTTGCCCTGGAAGACACGATCAAAGGCTTCAAAGGCCTGGTTGAAGGTGAATATGACCACCTGCCGGAAGCAGCGTTCTACATGGTCGGTTCCATTGATGAAGCGATCGAGAAGGCTCAGCGTCTGGCTGCAGAAGCAGCTTAAGGCTCTTAAAATCTCCGGACACCGTGCAAGGTGTCCGGTTCTTAGTCTGATGGGTTGCCCATCTGAGTTTTGACTGACAAGGAAGACGCCAAATGGCCGAACTTTTCCAGTTTGAGTTGGTCTCGCCGGAGCGCCAGCTCCTCTCCGAACAGGTGTCTGAAGTTGTTGTTCCAGGCACCGAAGGCGAGTTTGGCGTCCTGAAAGACCACGCCCTGTTCATGTCGACGATCACACCCGGCATCCTGAAAGTGCGCCGGGAAGGCGACAGTTGGGACGAGTATTTCGTGCGTGGCGGTTTTGCTGATGTTGCAGCGGGTGGCCTGACTGTTTTGGCAGAACAGGCCGTGCCTGTGGGCGAAATCAGCCGGGAACAGCTTGATCAGGCGATCAAAAACGCTGAAGAAGACGTGGCTGATGCCAAGGACGATGCGACGAAACAGCGTGCTGAAAACACTCTGGCACAGTTGAAAGATGTGGTTGAGGCCTTGAGTAAGGCTTGAAACCACTTTCAATCGGCCAATCTGATTGATGACGCGGTCCGGAAACGGGCCGCGTTTTTTCATGGACACGGTGTCAGTTGACTGTGGGGCCCCCGGTCAGATTGCCATCGAAAAACCGAAAACCGTTGCGGCCGTTCTTCTTCACCTCGTAAAGAGCGATGTCAGCCTGCTTGATGATCGGGCTCACATCTTCGGTTTCGCCGAAGATTGGTGAAATTCCGACGCTAACGCCAATGGAGACGGTATGTCCCAGAGCCGAAAACGGCCGCTCGATGTTACTGACAATGCGCGCGGCAATTTCGGCTGTATGTTCTCCGGTGCAGTTGAGAATAATAGCGAATTCGTCGCCGCCGAGCCGAGCAATGAGATCGGTTGAGCGCACGCACGCCTTCATTCGTTCCGCGACCTGTTTGAGAATTTCATCTCCGACATCGTGGCCAAAGGTGTCGTTGACGGGTTTGAAACGGTCCAGGTCCAGCAACAGCAGATCGCCTGTGTGTTCTGAAACGATGGCGCGGTCGAGTGCTTCATCCAGCGTCTTGTTGAACAAAGTTCTGTTGGCAAGACCGGTGAGCATATCGTGATGTGCTGCATATTCGATCTTTTCAGCAGCCAGTTCTTGCGAAGTGACGTCTTCATGGGTGCCAATCCATCCACCGCCCGGCATGGGAGCATGAACTGCACTGACCACCCTGCCACTGGGGTGTTTGAATTTTGAACGGACGACGTCGCCGGCAGACAGTTGGATCATCAGGTCCATGACATGAGCCTTGACATCACCTTCAAATTCACCGCGCGCTTTTTCTGCTTCAATCAGTTCGACAAGGCTCGCACCTTTGCGGACTTCACCCTCTGGCTTGCCGAAAATCTCAAGATATTGCTGGTTCCAAAGGGACAAACGCCCCGTTTTGTCGAAGACGCTGACGCCTTGGCGCATATTGGCAAGAATGGCTTCAAGCTCGTCATTGCGAAGATGCGCCTGGCGCTCGCTTTCTGCGATCTTTTCTTCCATGCGTCGGCGCTCGGAAATATCGAAGAAATTGTAGATGAAGCCGCCACTTGGCAGTGGCGTGCTCCTGATGTCGAGATAGCGACCGTCTGATGTTGACCGTTCAAATGCGTGGGGTTGATCTGGCGGATACGCCTTGAACCTTTCTAGAGCAAGAACTTCCGGGTCGCCGGGGCCATAGTCACCGCGTTGAGCATTGAACTTGAAGTAGTCGAGCAGGTGCAGCTTCTGTTCGAGGAGATCGCGAGGTACCTGCAGTGTTTCGATCAGTTCGTCATTGTAGAAGGCCAGTTGATAGCTCGCATCGAAATAGGCAAAACCACCGGGCACATTGTCGAAGATCGTTTGAAGCTGGTCAGCCTGCGCCTTCGTCTCCGTAATGTCCGCCATCGAAACGACAACGCCCTTCAGGCCGAACTCTTCTGAAGGGTCGATTGACCTTGCGTTCACACGCAGCCAGATGCTGGTCTTGCTATCATGCGGCGTCACGTTGGCAATCAAGTCCGTGACGAAATCAGGATCATCCACTGCAAGAACGAACGGGTCGCAGTCCAGGTCATTGAGGCTGCATTGAATATTGATGTCCAGATCCTGGACCGCCATTCCGGCCAGCTCGTCTGCCCGGTACCCGACCATGCCGGCAGCCGCAGGATTGCAGACCTGAATGATGCCGTTTGAATCAAACAACAAGATGCCTTCGGAAACAGCTGCCAAGGTGGCACGATTGACGGCTTCCGAAATCTTGAGCGATTGTTCTGTCCGCTTGCGCTCCGTGATGTCGAAGATACTTGTTACCAGGCCACCGCTGGGCGTGGGATTTCCCCGAATCTCAAGCGTCGTATCATCTGGTCCGGCGCGCTCGTAAACATGCGGTTCCGGATTGTCAAAGACGGAGAAGCGCTCTTTGACGAGCTTGTCAGGATCGCCTGGCCCGAAATCTCCTCGACGTGCCAGGAAACCGGCCACATCTTGAAGCGATGCTTTTCTGTCAATAAACTCCTTCGGCAACTTCAGAAGCTGCTGAAAGTATTCGTTGTTGGCTGCAAGTCGACGGTCTTCATCATAGTAGACGAGCCCACCGTGTATATTGTCAAAGACAACCTGCAGCGTTTCAGCCTGGAGTTTCGTCTCGGTTATGTCCGCGAGCGAAACGACGGCGACATCCAGTCCGGCACCACCGGTGCCCGCAGTGGCATTTGCATCAATTCGAAGCCAGACCGATGAAGATACATCGGGACGGTTCATCTTGACGATGTGATTGTTGACCTCGTGCGGCAGCTTTGCAGCCCTTGCCAGGACATCATGGTCCACCTTGCCGTCTTCTGTGTGAAACTGGATACCTGCAATCAGGTCCTGGATCTTCTGACCTGCTGCAGCCTCATCTGCCAGTCCGAGCAACTTGGCTGCTGCAGGATTATATGACTGGATCCGGCCGCTTGCGCTCAGAACCAGTATGCCCTCGCGAAGGGTTTCCAGCGTTGTGCGCTGCACGGCTTCAGAACGCCGGACCGCTTTTTCGGACACGAGCCTTTCGGTGATGTCCTGAAATGCGCCGACCAATCTGCAAACACGGCCGTTGTCAAGAATGGGTCGTCCTGCGGCCCGAACCCAGAGTTCATTGCCCTTTGCGGTTATGAAAGGCAGCTCGACATCCCACCCGATACCTTCTTCAATGCCACGGGCAACGGCAGCACTGATGATTTCACGCCCTTCGGGTGCATAAAACGAAAGTGCGGTATCGACGCTCGGAACAAAGTCGGCATCAACTTCGTGCAATTCCCGGGTTTTGTCTGTCCAGATCAATTGGTTGGTGTCGAGGTCCAGTTCCCAACCGCCTACGCCGGATACAGTCGCAATTTCTTCAAGGAGTTCACTTTCCTGCGTGGCGAGCCTACTTTCCGCTTCGGCCCTATCGAGTGCATCCTGCACCTGAAGTTCTGCCCTGTGCGACTTGATCAAACCCTCGACAATTTTTCCGAACCGTTTGAGCTGCGTCAGCTGGTCCTCGCTCGGCGATCTTGGGTCGCGATCGATGACACACAAGGTCCCCAGTCTGTTTTCACCATCGATGGATATCGGGCAGCCGGCATAAAAACGAATAGAGGGATCGCCCACGACCAGCGGATTGTCGCGAAAGCGCTCATCTTTTCGTGCATCTGGAATGACGAATAAGTCGTTGGAATGGATTGCGTGCTGACAAAAGGACACATCTCGTGACGTGCTGTCGGCATCAAGACCGCATTTGGCTTTGAACCACTGCTCATCTTCACCAACAATGGATATCAGCGAGATCGGGCAATCAAATACGGTAGCAATAGCTTCAACAACGGCATCGAACTCCGGCAGTCTTTCAGAATGCAGGATCTGCAAGGCATGAAGCGCCTTGAGCCGATCGGATTCATTTGGCGGTTGCGAGACTTCCATACAGGACTCGCCCTTTGTCGATTGGTCTGCCTGGATTGAATATAGACCATTCTAACGTACATGAGCATTCGGAATAAAAGATTAATGTTTACAACTTTAAGAAAACTGACTCCGAAGACTTTAGTGTTGGCGTTAATTTTGCAGAAGTAAGAGATGTTGAGAATAATTAAATACAGAAAATAAGTAGAATTTACATGCTATCTAAATCTTTAATAGAACAGGTCTGTTCAATGTGCAGCTTTGGTTGTGCTGGTTCTCTTTTTTGCCGATCAGTTTTGAATAGCTCAGAGGTATGTTGCAAGCAGACAATAAAAAACCCGGCCACAGAGGCCGGGTCTAAAGGTACGTGGGTGACCCACGAAAGAACTGCTATTGTTTCTAAGCAGCTTGAATTCAGTTATGCCGCGCGGCGGAATGACAGGCTCATGCCACCGCCACCGGAACGGTTGCGGCGACGCTCTTCCGGCGGGATGTAGACGATTGCGCTGTGTTCCGAGCAATAAGAAACACCTGCTTCAACGCGGGTGTTGCACGGGAAGATGTAGTTACCAGCATCGCCTTCTGCCCATTTGCAGCAGCCCGGACGCGGGAGAGACAAGTCAGCCATGTCGTTTTCCTTTATTCTCGCCAAGCAACAAAAGCGCTCGACCATCCTCGGGAGGAGAGGATCCGAACAGCTCTTGTTAGAAATCGGATTTATAGGCGCTTCAGACCACAACCAGGCCCAGCCCGCAAAGGGCACCCTTCAGCAAGCGCAGGCATTACATAAGCGGCATGTCACAAAATTGCAATAGTATACCTGGCATTGCGGACCTGCACTGAGTGCATACCGGGTTAATCTTTGGTAAGAATGTGCTCCGCACTAGTCTTCCGGAAGAACGCCACCGGCCTTTTGCAGTGCCTCGGGTGTATCGAGATCCAGTCGGGCAGCGGCACCGATTTCAACTTCGGCCACAAAGCCCGGATTGTCCGCAATCAGGTGACGCGCACCAACATCACCGCTCAATGACTTCAGCGCCGAGAAATAGCGCCTGTCCCAAAGAACGGGATTTCCGCGCTTTCCATCTGCGGTCGCAGTGATGATCAGGTTGTTCTTCTTCGCACCATATGCGGCAATGAGAGTGTTCAGAACCTTCGCATCAATGCGCGGCATATCACCAAGGAGAATGATCACGGCATCCGTATCGGCCTCCAGAGCGTCCATTCCGGCGCGTATTGAACCTGCCATGCCGTCAGAAAAGTCCGGATTGTGAACCACTGTGACCGGCAAATCGACAATAGGCGCAGAAACGTCATCGGCGCGATGACCCGTCACCAGAATTGTCTGGGTCAGGTCGGAATTCGTGGCGGCTTCCGCCGCGTGCCGAACGAGGGCTTTTCCGTCCAGTTCGGCAAGCAGTTTGTTGGGTCCACGCATGCGTGAGGATTTTCCGGCGGCAAGTATGACTGCAGCAATCTTCGTTGCTTCGCTTGTGCGTCTTGCCTCGCGTGGCTGTGGTCTTGTTCCGATTTCCATCAGCAAGCCTCCAACTCCCATCGCCGTAATTTCATCGGAACCCACCTCCAGGCCCGCGATCAATCGATCAAGCACCCAATCGAAGCCATTTTCCTTCGGGCTGCGGGCGCATCCGGGAGCTCCAAGCACAGGTTTGCCATCAAACTCTCCAAGCATGAGCAAATTGCCGGGATCAACCGGCATCCCAAGATGCTTGACTTTCCCTCCGGCCAGGTCCAGTCCGGCGGGTAGAACATCATGACGATCAACCACGGCTGAGGCTCCGAAGAGCACCAGAAAATCGGCCCCTTTGTCCGCCAGAGCTTTGATAGCCCGCGCCACTTCCGGCTCTGAATGGGGCACGCGTATTTCTTCAAGGATTTCGCTTTGGCTTGGTCTCAGGCGTTGTTCCAGCACCCGCCTTGTCTTGTCCATCGTCGCTGATTTGAGGTGAGGCAGCTCCGTCGCAACAAGACCGACCTTGTAGGATTTGAAGGGACGGATCCGAACAGCCTGGCGTACTGCCTCAGCAGCTGCTGCCACCTTGGCCTCGGGAACAGCGAATGAAATGATTTTCGCTGTTGCGACCATACGACCGTCTGCGACCTTCGTGTGATTGGCGAGCGTTGCGAATGTGATCGCCGGATCAATCCTGTTGGCGTTTGTTATTGCCTGTTCGTCAATCACCAGAATGCCATCCTGCTCCGCGTATAGGTTCATGCGGCCTGTCACGGCAGTATCAACGACGAGCCCCTTGCCTCTGGCTGCAAGTCCAAGACGTGTTGCGGCTTCGTCTTCGCCGATATCACCGGCTTCAAGACGGGCGACGACAACCGTGCTAACTCCGGCTGCAGACAGCTCTTTGCAGTCTTCCAGAGTAAGCACATGCCCCTTTTTCAAGGTGCGCTCGCCCAGTTTGGTCTTGTGCGCCAGAATGCAACCAGCTGCCTCTTCCGGAGGGCAAGGCCCGAATTTCATCTGGCGGTCTCCGGAGCTTTACGCAGTGCAAGAATGATGGACCCGAGCACGGCAACTGCAATTTCCTGAGGCGAGGCCGCGCCGATATCAAGTCCGATGGGGGCATCAATGCGGTCGAAATGACGGTCGGTCAGTCCGACTTCTTTAAATCTCTCAAGACGCTTGCCGTGTGTTTTTCTGCTGCCGAGTGCGCCCACATAAAAACATTCGGTCTTCAAGGCTTCGATCAACGGGAAATCGTCTATCTTCGGGTCGTGAGTTACGGCAGCCAGGGCGGTGTAGGCATCCAAGGGCGCGTCTTTGAGAACGTTTTCCGGCCAGTCAGCCTTCAATGAACTGCCTGGAAAACGGTCTTCTGTTGCAAACGCGGTCCTCGGGTCGATCACGGTAACGTCGAGACCGGCCATTTCGGCCATTGGAACAAGCGCCTGGCTGATATGAACGGCCCCGATGATCACAAGGCGGGGGGCCGGTACAGAAACCGTCAGAAAAAAGTTGCCGTGATCTGTTTCGACAGTTCCGGATTTGCCGGATCGAAACCTGCGCTCAAGTTCTTCGGCAAGCGGATCGCTGGAAAGTTTGTCATCCTTGTGCACAAGCCGCTGTGTGCCATCCGACATGTGTGTAACAAGGATCGCCGCGCAGCGGTTCTCCCGGTCTCTGTTCAACTGTTTGAGAAGAGAAAGATCCATGGTGTCACGCGCGGTCCGTTGCCAGTTTGAGGCCAAGTCCAACCAGCAGCGACCCACCTAGCCAGCGTGTGAGATCCTGAACTTTCGAGGACTTGGTCAACCGTTTTTTCACCTCGCTTGCGAACAGAACCGTCACCACGTCCGCAGATGTGAACGCGCAGTTGACGAACGTGCCGAGGATCAGAAACTGAAGCCAGATTGGAAAGCCGGCGTCCGGGCTGACGAACTGAGGAAGGAAGGCGATAAAGAAAATTGCCACTTTGGGATTGAAGACTTCAACCAGGATGCTGTCGACAAAGGCTCGGCGAACCGTTTTTTGAGGCAGGTCGGGCGTTGATCCGGCAACCATTCGTGTACGGATCATCTGCACGCCCAGGAACACCAGGTAAATGCCTCCGAGGAGCTTCAACGCAAAATAGAGCGTTGGAACGACGGTAAAAATCGCCGAAAGGCCGAAAGCTGCGGCAAAAACATGTACATAGCAGCCCAGATGTATGCCCAAAGCCGCCATGAAACCGGCTCTCTTGCCGCGTGCGATCGTTTGCGCAGCGGTATAAAGCAACGCGGGACCTGGCATATAGGCAAAGAGGGCAGTGGCGGCAGCAAAAGCGAGAAGAGTTTCAATATTGAGCACGACAGGTCCTGAAGTCAGTTGACAGGTTCAACGTAAACACGAATGCGGCCACCGCAGGAAAGCCCGACTTGCCATGCGGTTTCATCGGCAACGCCGAACTCAAGGGTGGTCGGCCGGCCGGTATCGATCACATCGATTGCCTCTGCAACGACAGCGCCTTCCACGCACCCTCCCGAGACGGATCCCTCGAAATTGCCATCTGCGTCGATCACCAGATGCGAGCCAACGGGACGAGGAGCTGAGCCCCAGGTCTCTATCACTGTGGCCAGCGCTACCGGCCGACCGGAATTCCGCCAGGCCTCCGCGGTTTTCAGAGCGTCGGGTATCGAGGATGTTTCGGTGGTCATGAAAAGCGCTCCTTCGTGAGCCCGGTTCAGTCGCGGGGCCTCCCAATATAGGCTTTTCTGACAGCTAAGAAAGTGCGCTTAAGTCCTAGTTGGCCTTGGGCGATGTGCGCGGCCTTGAATGCTAGTGGATCCCAAAGAAAAACGGCGCCGGTAGGCCCGGCGCCGATCAAGTTGGGTGGGACAATATTGTTGGGCTTTTATTCAGCGGCGACCCTCAAGGCGGGGGCAGCGCTCAGCACAGCGCCGTCGACATGGGCTTCAAAAGTCTCAAAATTGTCGACGAACATCTGAACGAGTTTCGATGCCTGAACGTCATATGCGTCCTTGTCGGCCCATGTATCCCGTGGCGTGAGCATTCTTGTCTCGACACCGGAAACTTCAACAGGAACGTCGAAACCGAAATTGGGATCCGTTCGGAATTCAGCGCCATTCAGGTTTCCGGAAAGCGCGGCCTGCAACAAAGTGCGTGTGGCCTTGATCGGCATGCGATGGCCGGTTCCGTGAGCGCCTCCTGTCCAGCCGGTGTTGACCAGCCAGCAATCGACATTGTGCTTGGCGATAAGCTCTTTCAACAAGTTGCCATACTCTGACGGATGGCGGGGCAGGAATGGTGCGCCGAAACAGGTAGAGAATGTCGCCTGGGGTTCGGTGACGCCTTTCTCGGTTCCAGCAACCTTCGCCGTGTATCCGGACAGGAAGTGATACATGGCTTGTGCCGGTGTAAGGCGCGCGATGGGCGGCATCACGCCAAACGCATCTGCCGTCAGCATGATGATGGTTTTTGGCACCGGCGCGCAGCCGGTTTCGCTTGCGTTGGAAATGAAGTGGATCGGATAGGCGGCACGTGTGTTTTCGGTCTTTGACCCGTCGTCAAAATCCGGTACCCGCGCGGCATCGAGCACGACATTTTCAAGGACTGTGCCAAAGCGCTGTGTCGTGGAATAAATCTCCGGCTCGGCTTCCTTGGACAACTTGATGGTCTTGGCATAGCAGCCGCCTTCGAAATTGAAGACACCGCTTTCGCTCCATCCGTGTTCGTCATCGCCAATCAGCGTTCGGCCAGGATCGGCTGAAAGCGTCGTTTTACCGGTGCCTGACAAACCGAAAAAAACCGCGGTGTCACCATCAGCGCCGACATTCGCCGAGCAGTGCATTGACATAATGCCCTTTGCCGGCAGCAGGTGATTGAGCATCGTGAAGACCGACTTCTTCATTTCACCGGCATAGGACGTACCCCCGATCAGAACGATCTTTCGGGTTAGGTCACAGGCAATAACAGTTTCCGAACGGCAGCCGTGTTTGTCGGGATCGGCTCTGAAGCTTGGCAGATCGACAATTGTCATCTCAGGATCGAAGCCGTCGAGTTCGCCAAGTTCTGGGCGCAGCAAAAGGTTGCGAATGAAGAGCGAATGCCAGGCATATTCGGTGAAGACGCGTACCGGTAGACGATGTGTCGCGTCGGCGCCCCCATAAAGGTCCTGTGCAAACAGCTCCTTTCCTTCCGCGTGCTGAAGAAAATCTGACAGAAGCTGATCAAACTGCGTCTTGGACATTTGTGCATTGTTGTCCCACCAGACCGTATTTCTGGTGCTTTCGTCATTCACGACGAATTTGTCTTTCGGGGATCGGCCAGTGTGAATGCCGGTTTCGGCAACGATTGCACCACCGGCTGCAAGCCGGGTTTCACCGCGAGAAAGAGAATATTCGTAAAGTGTAGGCGCGTTCTGGTTCCAATAGAGCGCTTTCAGGCCCTTGAAACCAAAAATATCGCAACCTTTGGAAGGATTCCTGACACCGACTTCTTTCATGTTCCCGCAGTCCTCGTGATGTGGGCGTGTTTGTCGCTGCCGGACAAGCAAAAAAGTGAACAGATCCGGCGTTGAGGGCTGCGAACCTAGTGGAATGCCCAAGGGGCAGCAAGACCACCAAAAGTGCTATGTCATTGTTTAATCGATTAAAATCCTACGTTTATTTTCCAATGTTTAATTTGGAATGCGAATAAAAAACCGAAACCTTCGGAATGTTCGGATTGGCGGAAAATTCGAAAGAAAACGCGCCAAACTCGCGTATCAATGTTCTCGAATCTGCGTCCGTACTCTTTGCCTGGTCGCGTCTAAGTCCTTTATTGGCCACGTCGTCCGCGACATCTTGAATTTTCTCGGCGCGCACTCCATCAATGCTTTCGATTAGGGCGACTTTCAAATTTTCAACGCATCTCTTCATGCGGTTTGCCTTAATTTATGCGCATTTAGCAGGCCAAACGCTGTGTGATACACTAAAGCTTGCCATCGGTGCGTAGCCGGAAATGGAAAAACAAAGCATGCCGACAATTGCCTTGGTCGATGACGACCGTAATATTTTGACTTCAGTCTCAATTGCGCTGGAGGCGGAAGGTTATCGCGTCCAGACTTATACCGATGGAACATCGGCTTTGGATGGATTGCAGACCGACCCGCCGGAGCTGGCGATCTTCGATATCAAGATGCCGCGCATGGACGGGATGGAGTTGCTTCGCCGGCTTCGCCAGAACTCCGATTTACCGGTTATCTTCCTGACATCGAAAGATGATGAGATCGACGAGTTGTTCGGTCTGAAGATGGGCGCAGACGATTTTATCCGCAAACCGTTTTCGCAGCGTCTACTGGTCGAGCGTGTCCGCGCGGTGTTGCGCCGGGCGCAGCCAAAGGATGCCTCCGCCCCGCGTGACGACGCCGACAAACTGCTGGAACGCGGCCAGCTTGTTATGGATCAGGAGCGGCACACCTGCACCTGGAACAACAAGCCGGTCACGCTAACGGTCACCGAATTCCTGATCCTGTCCGCCCTGGCGCAGCGCCCGGGTGTCGTAAAAAGCCGAAACGCTTTGATGGATGCAGCCTATGATGATCAGGTCTATGTCGACGACCGGACCATTGACAGCCACATCAAACGACTCCGGAAAAAGTTCAAGGTTGTTGACGACGACTTCGACATGATCGAAACACTTTATGGTGTTGGCTACCGGTTCCGGGAAGCCTGACTGGACGGTGAAGGTCCAAATACCTTAGAGCGAGCCTGAATGGCGGTTGAAAGCGAGAGCGTCGAAGTCGGCACGGCAACTGAACCTGCAAACGGTTCGGAGCGCTCGCGCTTGCGCCGGCTCGGCAACAAGCGCATCCGAAGACGTCTTCTCAATCAGCTGGGCCGAATCTTCGGAACTTATGTCCTTTCGTCTCTGACGCGCCGGATCATCGCGATCAACCTTGTCGGTCTGCTGGCGCTCGTGATCGGCATTTTGTACCTCAATCAGTTTCGCGCGGGTCTGATTGATGCCCGTGTTCAAAGCCTGCTCACACAAGGTGAAATCATTGCTGGCGCGATTGCAGCCTCGGCCACGGTCGATACAGGCACAATCACCGTAGATCCTGAGCGCCTGTTGCAGCTGCAGGCCGGCGAAAGCATTACGCCGACAACGGATGATCTCGACAGTCTGGACTTTCCGATCAATCCCGAACGTGTTGGCCCGGTACTGCGCCGTCTGATTTCGCCGACAAAGACCCGTGCCAGGATCTATGACCCTGAAGGCATCCTGATCCTTGATTCCCGGCATCTTTATTCCAGCGCTCAGATCCTGCGTTTTGACCTGCCGCCGCCAACGGCCGAGGAAGAAGGCTTCTGGAATGCGCTCTGGCAATGGACCAAGCGCTGGCTTCAGCAGGGTGACCTGCCGCTTTATCAGGAAGTTGGGGGAGGCGACGGTCGGGCGTATCCGGAAGTCGAAGCGGCGCTTGCCGGGTCACCGGCGAGTGTGACGCGAATCTCCCAAAGGGGGGAGTTGATTGTCTCGGTTTCCGTTCCGATACAGAGGTTCCGTGCGGTCTTGGGAGCATTGCTGCTCTCCACACAGGGTGGCGATATTGATGCCATCGTACGGGCCGAGCGAATAGCGATCATCAGGGTCTTCCTGTTTGCGGCTACCGTGACGATCCTGTTGTCTATCCTGCTGGCAGGAACGATCGCCGGACCGGTGCGCCGCCTCGCCGCGGCAGCCGACCGCGTGCGGCGAGGGTCTTCGGCTTCGCGCGAGGAGATCCCGGATTTTTCAGATCGTCAGGATGAAATCGGCCATCTGGCTCGTTCATTCCGTGAAATGACAAATGCACTCTACGACAAGATCGATGCAATTGAGCGGTTCGCGGCGGATGTTGCGCATGAATTGAAGAACCCGCTGACCTCTCTGCGCAGTGCCGTTGAAACGCTGCCGCTGGCAAAGTCGAAAAACTCCCAGGATCGGCTGATGGAGGTCATTCAGCACGATGTCCGCCGTCTCGACCGGTTGATCAGCGATATTTCCGACGCCTCGCGTCTTGATGCTGAGCTTGCCAGGATCCAGGCCGAAACCATCGACATCGCGGAATTGCTGCGCAACATGGCAGACGCGGCCAATCAGATGGCCGGTTCTGAAGGTGCCAGTGTCAAGTTGGCGGTCGCAGATGCACAAGGGGTCAAGCCTTATGAAATGCAAGGCCATGATATTCGCCTGGGTCAGGTCATGAGCAACCTTCTTGACAATGCTCGTTCGTTTTCACCTCCAAGCGGAACAGTTCGGGTTGACCTCAGCCGGGAGGGGCGTGGGTTCAAGATCATGGTCGATGACGACGGCCCCGGCATCCGCGCAGAAAACACCGACCGGATTTTTGAACGCTTCTATACCGACCGGCCAGACGGGGAAGGGTTCGGAAACAATTCAGGTCTCGGCCTGTCGATTTCACGGCAGATCATCGAGGCGCATGGCGGCACCTTGACGGCGACGAATCGAATTGAGCAGGGCGCGGATGGCAGCCAGAAAATCGCCGGAGCAAGGTTTGCTATTTATCTGCCGCTTGGACCGGGTAAGTGACAGCCGGTGCAGTCCATGCGAATTGCGCCATTGTCGGCACGATCGGATTGCTGATCCGGGGAGATGCCGGAAGCGGCAAGACGTCGCTGTGTGACCTCTTGATAGAAGTGGCCTTGTCGCGGGGAAACTTCGGGCGCCTCGTCTCTGACGACTACGTTCATTTGAGTGTGCAGGGTGCGCGGCTTATCGCTGAAGCGCCAGAGACGATCCGCGGGCGAATGGAAGTGCGTGGTTTCGGACTTGTCGAACAGGCTTTTGAACGCCGAGCACAGGTGCACCTTGTTATCGACCTTCAGCCTTTGCAGGAACTGGAACGTTTGCCTGAAAGCTGCCTGGACCATGTGGTGCTGGAGGGCATCCAGCTTCCGGTCCTCAAATGTCCAGCCGATCAGCCTTTCAACAGCATGCGCATGATACGCTGGGCCCTTCGCAAGCTGCTTCCCGGCAACCTTGATTATATTTAAGGGATCGAAGGTCTTTTTTGCTTGCATGTCTGCAAACGGTTGAAGAGAGTGCATCAGACTGATAAACGCCCGGCGCGTTCCGGGTTCTGACCGGAACTCTGAGCAGATAACACACGATAGTCAGGCCGAACGACACATGATTGGACTAGTACTTGTGACCCACGGGCGTCTCGCCGAGGAATTCAAGGCGGCGCTGGAGCATGTTGTCGGGCCCCAGGAACAGGTCGAAACCATTTCCATTGGTCCGGATGATGATATGGAACAGCGTCGGCAGGACATTTTGACGGCGGTCGAAGCGGCCAATTCCGGCAAGGGCGTGGTTTTGCTGACCGATATGTTCGGCGGAACACCCTCAAACCTGGCAATCTCGGTCATGGACAGTAAGTCTGTTGAAGTGGTTGCGGGGGTCAATCTGCCCATGCTCATCAAGCTGGCCAGTGTCAGGGCAGACCGCGAGTTGGCAGACGCCGTCGATGAGGCCCGCCAGGCAGGGCAAAAATACATTTCCGTTGCAAGTCAGGTGCTGTCGGGACAGAACTAATAAAAAAAACATGACAACAGACACACCGTTGGAAAGAGATCTCACCATTGTCAACCGACGCGGCCTTCATGCGCGGGCTTCGGCTAAACTTGTGAAACTGGTCGAAACCTTCGAGGCTGATGTCAATGTGTCCAAAGATGGTCAGACCGTCGGTGGCACGTCGATTATGGGATTGATGATGTTGGCTGCCAGCCCGGGGTGCTGCATCAAGGTCTGCGTTGCCGGTGTTGACGCTGAAGAGGCTTTGACTGCGATTTCAGAATTGGTTGAAAGCGGCTTCGGCGAGACCGACTGAACTTATTGCCCATTCCGCAACTTCGGGCCATTCCCGTCAGCTTTATTGAGGAGAACGATGGCAGGTAACTCCGAAGACCGATTGATTTCATCTGCAACGGCGGTTTTGACCCATATTCACGAAGCGCTCGAGCTTGAGTTCGGATTTGAACTCTGGGACGGAAGCCGCGTGCCTGCAGGAATGCCGGAAGATGGAATGCGGATCGCACTCGGTCAAACGGCGCTGACGCGATTGTTGCGCCGTCCCGGCATCAAGACAGTTGTAGATCTGTACTCGGAAGGCAGGATCGATCCGCGCGGTGGCACGATTTTCGATTTCGCGGACAAGAGGCCCAAGGTCAAAGGCCGAGAAATTCGGAAGCGGCTCAGGAAGAGGTTGCTTTTGAAAAACGCATTGCCACTGCTATTGGGCGGCAATGCCGGTAAGGGGCAGACCGACGGTTTGGACGCTGGGCGTGCAGCAGACCGCAGCTCAGGCAGTCGAAAGGACGACATTGCCTTTCACTATGATGTTTCCAATGACTTCTATCGGCTCTTTCTCGATCCGGAGATGGTCTACACTTGCGCCTATTTCACCGACTGGTCGAACGATCTGGCGACAGCGCAAAGAGACAAGCTGGACATGATTTGCCGCAAACTGCGGCTGAAGCCCGGTGAGCGCATGCTCGATATCGGCTGTGGTTGGGGAGCGCTTATCTGTCACGCTGCCGAACACTATGGCGTCAACGCTGTTGGGGTCACGTTGGCCGAAGAGCAGCTGAAACTCGCCGAGGAACGGATCAAAGAGCGCGGACTGGAAGACAAGGTCACGGTCAAGCTGATCGACTATCGCGAGATGGAGGGCAAGTTCGACAAGATTTCTTCCATCGGAATGTTCGAAGCTGTCGGTCTCGACAACTATGACAACTATTTCCAGAGCGTGCATCGCCTTATGAAGCCGCGCGGACTTTACCTCCACCATGCAATCACCAGGCGCGGCAAGAAGGATTTGAAGGCCTTTCGCCGCAAGAAGCCGGAATATCAGGCGCTTGTGCGTTACATCTTCCCTGGTGGCGAGGTTGACCATATCGGTTGGACTTTGACCAATCTCGAGGCTCATGGCTTTGAGGTGCACGATGTGGAAGCCTGGCGCGAGCACTACGCCAGAACCACGCGGCTGTGGGCCGAGAACCTGATGGCGGTGAAGGATGCTGCCATAGCGGAAATTGGCGAAGAGAAATACCGTCTTTGGTTGGCCTATCTGATCGGCGTTTCGCTGGGATTTGAACGCGGCTCGATTGGAATTTTTCAGACGGTGACCTCCCGGCGAACCAAAGGCCTGTCCGGCATGCCGCCGACACGTGAAGACCTCTACCGAAATTAAGGTCAGTTCGTCATGTGCAGCCCGTCCCGTCTCGCATGTCTTTTGTCGATTGTCAGCGTTGTTTTCCTGCAGCCACTGCAGGCGCACTCAACAGACGATCTGGAAGAGCTACTTCGTGACATCTACGGGCCGGACTGTTCGGCGCTTGGCCCGGCTCGGGTGCTCTATGTCCAGACACCTGATGCGAAGGCTTGGCTGACCTGTGGCGAGGAACGTCCATCTGGTCCACCGACCACGCCGGACAGTCGCTTTCTGACCGCTTCGCTCGGCAAGCTGTTTTTGTCCGTTGCCCTGTTGCAGCTCAACGAAAAGGGCCTTCTGGATGTTGATGACAAAGTGTCAAAATGGCTGCCGTCTGACATTGCTGACGTTCTGGATGGCAAGGATCATCTGACCATTGCTCATCTGCTCACCATGACGAGTGGGCTGCCGGACTATCTGGATGAAGCGTATTATCTGGAAAGCCTGAGAAGGGTCGTGGCTGGCGAGACCGCCAAAGAGGTTCTTCACTGGGCAGCTGGAACGATCGCGGATGAGAAGCATCTTTTTGCTCCTGGGAACGCGTATGACTATTCGAATACAAACTATCTGCTGGCGCAAATCATTCTTGAAGAGGCAACCGGCTCTTCGATGAACAAGGTTTTCGCTCAAAACATTTTCTTACCGATCGGTATCAAAAATGTGCAGGTACTCGGGTTCGGTTTAGGGCCGGAAGACTTTGTTCAGGGCAATGAGGATTTCGGCGGCGGCCTCCAGTCTGTTGATGACTTGCTCTTAGGTTTCGGGTTCGGCGATGGTGGACTGGTAGCAAGCGCTGAAGACATCGCCGCATTCTATTTTGCCCTTTTTAACGAAAGGGACGTCTTGAACCAGGAAAGTGTCATGCGTCTGCTGCAAGACCCGATCGGTGAGGGCTATGGCATGGGAATTGAAATTGAAACCGAGCCTGATCTGGGACAGGTGGTAGGCCACTCGGGCGGAGATGTCGGGTTTTCCGCTGATGTGCGCCATGTTGCGGACCGTGGTGTGACAGTCGTTTACCTTTCTGCTGAAGCCAATGATGATGTTTCCGTAACCTTCGACATTCTCACTGAACTGCTGAACTGAGATCAGGTAAGGAAATTTAAATGATATAAAGAATTCTTTATATCTTTATTGCGTCATGTTCGTGAGGCGGGTATAAACCGCCGCAGGATTTCCGGAAGGTTTTCCGGAAATCAGCCTGGGGCTGCCGCCATGCTTGTCTCGTTTCAAGTAATCGGCTGGTTCATTGCCCTTCTCAAGGCCTGGCCTTTAACGCTGGCTCAAACAGCAGGACACATTTATGACCGACTACATTGTCAAGGATATGGGGCTCGCCGACTGGGGCCGCACCGAGATTGAAATTGCCGAACACGAAATGCCGGGCCTGATGGCTTGCCGTGCTGAATTCGGTGAAAGCAAACCGCTCAAGGGCGCTCGTATCGCCGGGTCATTGCATATGACCATCCAGACAGCGGTATTGATCGAAACGCTGGTCGCACTGGGTGCTGAAGTTCGCTGGGCGTCCTGCAACATCTATTCCACGCAGGACCAGGCAGCAGCAGCCATTGCAGCAGCAGGTGTTCCGGTTTTCGCCATCAAGGGCGAAACGCTGGAAGAATACTGGGATTATGCCGACAAGATCTTCGACTTCCCCGAAGGTGCGAACATGATCCTCGATGATGGCGGCGACGCAACGCTGTACATCCTTCTTGGCGCGCGAGTTGAGGCCGGAGAAACAGGTCTCATTGAAAATCCGACTTCTGAAGAAGAAGAATGCCTCTTTGCGCAGATCAAGAAGCGCATGGCTGCAAACCCGGGCTGGTTCACGAAGCAAAAGAGCCTGATTCAGGGCGTTTCGGAAGAAACCACAACCGGTGTTCTGCGTCTTTACGAAATGCAGAAAAACGGCTCCTTGCCGTTCCCGGCGATCAACGTCAATGACAGTGTCACCAAATCCAAGTTCGACAACCGCTACGGTTGCCGCGAATCTTTGGTCGACGGTATCCGCCGCGGCACCGACGTCATGATGTCCGGCAAGGTTGCCGTGGTCTGCGGTTATGGCGATGTCGGCAAGGGTTCTGCCCAGTCACTGGCTGGCGCGGGTGCACGCGTGATCGTCACTGAAATCGACCCGATCTGTGCATTGCAGGCGTCCATGGACGGATTTGAAGTCAAGACCATGGAGCAGGCGCTGCCGGAAGGCGACATTTATGTTACCGCAACCGGAAACAAGGACATCATCACCTTTGACCACATGCGTGGCATGAAGGACATGGCGATCGTCTGTAACATTGGCCACTTCGACAACGAGATCCAGGTTGCCGCTTTGAAGAACACAAAGCTTCGCCCGGTCAAGGATCAGGTGGACATGTACGAGTTTCCGGATGGCAAGCGGATGATCCTTCTGTCGCAGGGACGTCTGGTGAACCTCGGCAATGCAACCGGCCACCCGAGCTTCGTGATGTCTGCAAGCTTTACCAACCAGGTTCTGGCGCAGATCGAGCTCTTCACCAAAGGCAACGCGTACAAGAACGAAGTTTATGTGCTGCCCAAGCACCTGGACGAGAAGGTCGCTCGCCTGCACTTGGAAAAACTTGGTGTCACGTTAACTGAATTGTCCGACGAGCAATCCCAATATCTGGGGATTAATAAGGCTGGTCCGTTCAAGTCAGAACACTACAAGTACTGATTTTCGATTGGAGATACACTAGATGTAGTGATCGCCTCGATTCGGTGCTGTGAACAAAAAAATGCAGGACCCTTCAATTTGAAGGGTCCTGTTAACTTTTCAGCAACGGACTCTTCTGCGTGATTCTCAAAAAGGTTATGGTTTAAGCGAATCAAAGGCCAAGAGGCAGATGTCTTTGATTTGCTCCCAGAATCCGGGAGCTGCAGCCCGCAAAAAACGGGTCAAGGCGGCACTAAGGGGATCATAAGATGCCGAAAGGCAGCAGGGACGGCGCGCGATCACGCGCGACGTGGCGAGATTGGAGTCCGAAAACAGTTGCGCTTGGTGGTACGGCGTTGACGGCCTTTGGCTTGTCCAGCGTTCCGGCCTCAGCCGACATGCTCGCCGACACCGCCGCTGCAATCAATCCCGGTGCAATGATCCTGTTTGGTGCATTTGGTGGCATCTGCGCATTTGCCGTAACCGCTGCCATCGCACTTGTCCGCCATCGTAAGCAGTCGGCCCAGATTACCAGTGCATTGGAAAAGGAAAAGAGCGACCTCAAGTTCCGGGTAGACCGGCTTGAAGCCATGCTCAACACCGATGAACAGCGGGTGATTGTTTGGACCGGCAATGGTGCAATGCCTCAGATTTGGGGCATCCTCCCCGAAACATCCGGTGTTCCGCGTCCTCCGGCGCAATTGCTGGCCTTCGGCAGTTGGCTGACAGCCAAATGCGCGGGTGATCTGGAAAGGCATCTGGATCTGTTGTTCCGGACGGGAGAAGCCTTCACCACGACATTGAAGACCCGGACCGGCAGCTATGTCGAGGCGCTTGGCCGTACGACGGGCGGTGCTGTGGTGCTTCGGTTACGTGATCTGACAGGCGAACGGCAAATGCAAGCCGAGCTTGCTGCACGCAACGCCAAGATTTCGGGCGAGCTGCATATGCTGCACGCATTGCTTGACGCCATGCCGGCACCTGCCTGGCAAAGAGATGCCGAGGGCAATCTGATCTGGGCAAACGCGGCCTATGCAGAGGCGGTCGAGATGCCGACGGCAGATGCAGCCGTTAAGAAGGGGGCCACTTTCCTTGATGCGGCAGCCCGCACCGCTATGGCTGTGAAGCGAACAGAGGACGGTTGCTTTTCAGCCCGCATTCCAATTGTGGCGTCTGGTGAACGCCGCGTCTTCGAAGTTACTGATGTCAATGCGAATGTCGGTGGGGCCGGTATTGCCGTGGACATCAGTGAGCTGGAGCAGTCCCGCAAGGAAATGGGCCGTGCCGAAGAATTTCATGGCCGGACACTTGACCAACTGGCGGCCGCTGTCGCGATATTCAGCAGCGATCGAAAACTGCAATTCTACAATGCCGCGTTCCGTCAGCTATGGGACCTGGACCCGTCCTTCCTGGAAGGCCAGCCGGAAGACGGTGCCGTACTCGACGCACTCCGGGCCGCACGCAAGCTGCCCGAACAGGCCGACTACCGGGTCTGGCGCAACAAGATGCTGGAGAGCTACCAGTCTCTTGAAGCGCGGGAAAGCTGGTGGCACCTGCCCGATGGACGCACCTTACGCGTGATCGCCAATCCGCATCCGCAAGGCGGCGTCACTTATATCTATGAGAACGTGACTGAGCAGCTGGATCTGGAAAGCCGGTACAATGCGCTCACAAGGGTTCAGGGCGAAACGCTCGACAATCTGTCTGAAGCTGTTGCCGTGTTCGGCTCGGACGGGCGCCTTCGACTTTGGAACCCTGCATTCGGCCGCATTTGGGGCCTTGAAGAAGACCAACTGGCGGAACTTCCACATGTGAAAGAAGTTGTTTCAGCCTGTGTTCTGAGCGACACGGAACAAGAGGCTTGGGATCTGCTTGCCGGCAACGTCACCGGCCTTCTGGACAACCGCACTCAAAATGTCAGCCGTCTTGAGCGGCACAATGGTGACGTTCTGGATTACGCCACGGTACCTCTGCCGGACGGTGGCACGCTTGTCACTTTCGTCGACGTGACCGATAGCGTGAATGTCGAGCGGGCGCTGCTTGAAAAGAACGAGGCTCTGCAGCAGGCAGACCAGATCAAAAACGCCTTCATCCAGCATGTGTCATATGAGCTGCGTTCGCCGCTGACGAACATCATCGGATTTGCCCAGCTTCTGGCCGATCCGAAATTTGGCGAACTTTCCGAAAAGCAGGGCGAATACGCGGAATATATCCAGTCTTCATCCTCTGCACTGCTCGCCATCATCAACGATATTCTTGATCTGGCTACGCTCGATGCCGGTATCATGGAATTGGACCTCGGTGAGGTTGACGTCGCCTCAACGGTCTCTGCGGCGGTTGAAGGGTTGAAGGACCGGATCGCCGAAGCAAAGATCAATCTGCGGACGCAGGTCCCTGCCGACATCGGCATGATGATCGCCGACGAAAAACGGCTGCGTCAGGTCCTGTTCAATCTGATTGCCAACGCCGTTCGCTATTCTGAGGAAAACGGTGTCGTCGATGTCAGCTGCAGCCGTGAAGACGATACGGTGAAATTCATCGTCAAGGACCATGGCTACGGTATTCCGGCCGAAATCCTGACACAGGTCTTCAATCGGTTTGTCGGTCACGACACAGGCGCACGGCGACAGGGTGCGGGCCTTGGTCTTGCCATCGTCAAGAGCTTCGTGGAACTCCACGGAGGCTCTGTTGAGATCGATTCCGATGAAGGCAATGGCACGACGGTCACATGTGCTTTCCCGGCTCGGCCTGAACAGGCGGACCAGGCCGCTGCCGAATAGATCGCTGGCCAGAGAGCAAACATGGCAGATCACCAGCTGCGGTCCATTCCAGACTTTTTTCTTGAACTGACGATTGCCGACGAAGCGAATACGCAGCGCCTGGCAAATGATCTGGCCGTGGTCTTGGGAACCGGCGATGTTGTCTGCCTCTCAGGAGACCTGGGGGCTGGCAAGTCGACGCTGGCGCGCGCACTTGTCCGTTCCCTCGCAAACGATCCGGAGCTGGAAGTACCAAGTCCGACTTTTACGCTCGTTCAGACATATGAGTTCGATCGGTTCGACCTGTCACATTTTGATCTTTACCGCCTTGAAGAAGCCGAAGAACTTGAAGAGCTGGGTCTCGATGATCTTTTGGAAACCGGGGCGGCATTGATTGAGTGGCCGGAGAAGGCAGGGGAACTCTTGCCGGAAAAAGCCCTATGGATCCAGATCACCCAGCCCGATGAGGCCGAGGACAAACGTGTGTTCCGGTTTCACGCCTCGGACCCGTCCTGGCAGGATCGAATTCGGGAAACGCACGAGATCAGGGCTTTTCTGGAACAGTCTTCGTTCCCAGGCGCTGAACGGCGGTTCCTGGCTGGCGACGCATCGTTACGGACCTTCGAAACGGTTACCACGAATGACAGCTCGGCTGTGCTGATGCGCTGGCCGTTTCACCAGAACACGCTCGCTCAAAGCGTCTCCAACTATATGGAGCGAGTCCACTTGGCACAGGATTGCCGCTCTGTTCTGGCGATTGGAACGGAACTCAGTGACCGCGGTTTTCGGGCGCCAAGGGTCTACAAAGCTGAGCCTGAAAAGGGGCTCGTCCTGGCTGAGGATCTGGGCCGCGACACCATTGTCATGAACGGTGCTCCAGTCTCGGAACGGTATTACGCCGCCGTTGAAGTTCTGGCACGAATGCATGGTGAGACTTGGCCAAGATCAATTCCGGTTGAGGGAAACCGGACCTACCAGGTACCTGGCTATTCATCCGAGGCATTGATCACCGAAGCGTCGCTCTTTCTGGATTGGTATGTTCCCGAAAAGACCGGCCGGGCGATTGACGACACCGTGCGGGCGTCATTTGAAGGCCTATGGCGCAAGACGTTGCGATCCATATCCTCTGCGCAACTTGGTTGGGTTTTACGCGATTTTCATTCGCCCAACCTGCTTTGGCAGCGGGACGCAAGCGGAACCGACCGGATCGGCCTGATCGATTTTCAGGATACGGTCTTCGGTCCGGTGGCTTATGATGTTGCGTCACTGCTGCTCGATGCCCGAACGGATATCAGTCAAGATCTGGAATCAGCCCTATTTGATGCTTATGTCTCGTTGAGGGAAAATCAGTCGCAGGGTTTTGACAAGGTTGGGTTCTCCGCCGCTTATTCGGTGCTGGCAGCACAGCGGATTTCCAAAATCATCGGCATCTTCGTCAGGCTGGCCAGGCGGGACGGCAAGCCGGCTTATTTGAGCCATTTGCCGCGTATGCTAGGCTATCTCGACCGGGTGCTCGACAGGCCGAATCTGTCGGAATTGAAAGACTGGTACAACGGTTTCCGGCATTGAACCTGCAATGGTGCGATGCCGGCCTACTATCAATTGAGCATGATCCATGACCAACACACGGTTCCGTCCATCGAAAGCCATGATCCTGGCAGCAGGTCTCGGCAAACGCATGCGTCCTTTGACGGCAACGACGCCGAAACCGCTCATTGAGGTGAATGGTCAGGCATTGATCGATCATGGCATGGACCGGCTGTCGGCAGCAGGTGTGAAGACATGTGTCGTCAATGTCCATTATCTGGCTGATCTTGTCGAGGTGCATGTGCGCCGACGCCAGGATATGGATATCCTCATTTCCGATGAACGCGAACAACTCCTGGAAACGGGAGGCGGCATCAAGAAAGCCTTACCGCTGCTTGGCGAAGAACCGTTTTTCCAGTTGAATGCCGACACCTGCTACTGGATTGAAGGGGTAAAACCCAACCTGGAACACATGATCGATGCCTGGGATGAAACCCGCATGGATGCGTTGCTGCTTGTCGCCGAAACGGTGAAGTCGGTCGGATATGGCGGGCGCGGTGACTTTGACATGGCGAAG
The DNA here is from genome assembly GCF_947499295.1 of uncultured Roseibium sp. GTDB lineage: Bacteria > Pseudomonadota > Alphaproteobacteria > Rhizobiales > Stappiaceae > Roseibium. The sequence continues at coordinate 124,036 of NZ_CANMNP010000008.1, read as the reverse complement.
GATGGTGCGTTGACCCGCCGTCTTGAAAAGGGCGTGACTCCCTTCGCTTATGCCGGCGCTACCATCCTGCATCCGCGTCTCTTTGAAGGTGCACCGGAAGGCCCGTTTTCGATGAACAAGCTCTTTGACCGGGCCATTGAAAATGGTCGTCTGTTCGGTGTGCAGATGGAAGGGCTCTGGCTTCATATCGGAACGCCGGAAGCGATCCATGCGGCGGAATATGCAGTGCGCGAGAGCGCGGCTTGACGAATGGGTGAAAGACCGCGCCTCTTCACCGTTCCATCCTCCGTTCCATTTCTGAAAACGCTGGTAGACACGCTCGTCGACGGATCTCTTTTGCCTGGATTTCTTCCGGTTGATGACCCATTGCTTCTGCCCAAGGTCACCCTCTACCTGCCAACGCGTCGTGCGGCCAGGCTCCTGCCGGAACTGTTTCAGCAAAAATTTGGCGGCAAACCTGTTCTCTTGCCTGTCATCCGTCCGGTTGGAGATGCTGATGAAGACGTCCAGGGCCTGAGTGGTGATGCCGATCTGGAGCCGTTGCCGCCCGCCATGCCGCTCCTGGAGCGGCATCTGGCAATGACGCGGCTGGTGAAAGCCTGGAAGGGCATGCTGCGCCGGGAGGCGCTGAGCTTGCGTTCCGATGAACCGCTGGGTTTGCCGGCATCGACTGCCGACGCGGCCTGGCTCGCCGCAGATCTTTTGACATTGATGGACGAAGTGGAAACGGAAGAGGCGGACTGGTCCGGACTGGGTGGGCTGGTTCCAGAGGATCATGCGCGTTACTGGCAGATTACCCTGGACTTTCTTCAAATCGTTCAAACGGCCTGGCCGGCACTTCTGGCAGAGTTGGGCAGAATGGACCCGAAAGCGCGCCGCTCGACACTGATCAGGAGAGAAGCCGAACGCCTTAGGTCGACTGTGCAAAAGGGGCCTGTCATTGTTGCTGGTGTCACCGGCTCAGTACCCGCAACCGCGGAACTTCTGAAAGTCGTCGCAGGACTGGACCAGGGTGTCATTGTGCTGCCTGGCCTCGATCATCATCTTGATGAACGATCATGGGCAGCACTCGGGGAACGTCAGGCACCGGCGCTCGACCGCAGCGGGGCTGCCAAGCCTGCATCGATACTGCCGTCTCATCCGCAATATTCGCTCAAGCAACTATTGATCCGGCTGAAGGCGTCACGGGCCGATGTAATTCCACTGCGCAGCGCCAGAACACCAGAGTTGCAGCTGCGCGAAGAGCTGGTCTCCGAGGCTCTCCGTCCAGCGGATACATCTGACGGATGGACACAATATCTTCAGCAGCGACCAGAGCAAGAGCGGGCGAAAGCGTTGCGGGACGTCGCAATTCTGACCGCTCGCAATGAAGCCGATGAAGCCTTGAGCGTTGCCATTGCCTTGCGGGAAGCGATTGATCTTGGTCATAAAGCGGCATTGATTTCTGCGGACAGGATGCTGACCCGGCGCGTTGCCGCCGAGTTGGCACGCTGGAACGTTCAGGTGGATGACAGTGCGGGCCGGCCCCTGGACCAGACTGCGCCTGCAGTATTGGCGATCCTTGCGGCAAAACTGGCGTTGGAGGGGTGCGATCCGATCGACCTTTTGGCTCTTCTCAAACACCCTCTTGCGCGGCTTGGCTTGAAAGCGAAGGACATTCGTTCCGCTGCACGCGCGCTTGAACGTGGTGTTCTGCGCGGACCAAGAGCGCGCCCCGGCACTGCGGGTTTGAAGCTTGCCGTTGAGGTCAGTCGGAAAGCGGCTGCCAACGCATCGCATGTGCCGCGCTGGAAGAAGATCCATGATGAAGACTGGGACGTCATCGCGGGCCTGGTGGATCGTCTCTCCACAGCTCTTGAGCCGCTGGAGGAGATTGCAAACAGCTCCAAACCGCTGGACGTCACAGAACTTGCCAGAAGGCATGTGGATATTTTGCAGGCAGTTGCCGTGGATGAAGCCGGGTCTGTAGATGAATTGTTCGCCGGCGAAGCCGGGGAAGCGCTCGCCGGATTCTTGACAGGCTTGCTGGACGCCGGATCAAGCGGTCTTGAAATCGTGCCGCGTGAATGGTCCTCCGTGCTGCCTGCGCTGATGTCTGGCGAAGCTGTCCGGCGGCGCGTGCCCGGCGATCTGCGCGTTCAGATTTTGGGTCCGATGGAGGCCCGGCTGCAGTCATTCGATTTTGCCGTTTTAGGTGGCTTGAACGAAGGTGTCTGGCCGCAACGGACCAGAAACGATCCTTGGCTGAATCGGCCGATGAAAAGAGACATGGGGCTGGAACCGCCGGAGCGCCGGCTAGGTGCCGCAGCCCACGATTTTTCGCAAGGACTTGGGGCTGGACGTGTCCTTCTGACGCGCGCCGCCAGAGCCGACGGGGCACCGACTGTTGCGTCTCGCTGGCTCCAGCGGCTGACGACTTTGGCCGGGCCCAATATTGCCCGTGTCATGGAGCAGCAGGGCGCTCGCTATACGTCCCTGGCAGGCCGTCTTGATCGACCGCCGGGAAACGTCACACCCGCCGCAAGGCCAAGGCCATGCCCACCGCTCGCTGCGCGGCCGAAGTCTCTTTCGATCACCGAGATCGAGCGTCTCATCCGGGATCCCTATGCGGTTTTCGTCCGTCATGTACTGGATCTCCAGCCCGTAGAGCCGATTGGTGGTGAACCGGGAGCTGCGGACAAAGGCAATCTTGTCCACGATGCCTTGGCGAACTTTCTGGCGAGCTGGAAAGGCCCCTTCGACAGCAGCGCCATCGAGGCCCTTCTGGAGATTGGGGAAGAACTCTTCCAGCCGCTGGATGCATTTCCTGCCATACGTGCTCTGTGGTGGCCGCGGTTCCAGCGCATCGCAGCGGGATTTGTCGGATACGAAGCAATCCGGTCTCAGACATTGGAAAAACGGTATCTGGAAATTGGCGGTGGTGTTGACCTGAAGCTTCCAGGGTTTGAGTTCCGGTTGCGTGGCCGCGCTGACAGGATTGACCTCCTGGAGGGAGGAGGTCTGGCCGTCATCGACTACAAAACCGGGCAGGTGCCGTCGCAGAAGCAGGTTGATGCGCTTCTGGCTCCGCAATTGCCTCTTGAAGCCGCGATGATCAAACGTTTCGGGTTCAAGGATGTTCCGGCAGACGCGCCGTTGACCGAATTGCTTTATCTGCAGCTGAAGGGTGGCCTGGAACCGGTCATAGAAGTCCTGCGCAATCCGAAAGACCTTGAACTGGCAGATCTTGCGGAAGACGCATGGATGCGCCTTGAACAGCTCATTGCGCATTATGCCGATGAAAAGACGGGCTATCTGTCACGCGCAAGAGTGATGCGCGGCCGACAGATGGACGGCGATTTCGATCACCTGGCGCGCACGCAGGAATGGGCTCTCGGCGGAGACGATCCGGCATGAGCGGCGTTGACATCCCCCAGCTGACGAAAGAGCGGCAGGACCGCGCCTCGAGACCCAGGGCCTCGGCCTGGGTGAGTGCCAATGCCGGTTCCGGCAAGACCTTCGTGCTTTCCCGCCGTGTTGTTCGATTGCTGTTGGACGGTACGGATCCAAGCCGCATTCTTGCGCTGACCTTCACCAAGGCAGCGGCTGCCGAAATGGCGACACGCGTCTTCAAGATCCTTGGAGAATGGGTAACAATCGAAGACGAAGCGCTTGCGCGTGAACTTGAGGAGATCGAGGGCCGAAAGCCCAGTGCCGCGCGCCTGGCGCTTGCACGCAGGTTGTTTGCCAAAGCACTGGAAACGCCGGGCGGTCTGAAAATCCAGACCATTCACGGCTTTTGCGAAGCGTTGTTGCACCAGTTTCCGCTTGAAGCCAATGTTGCCGGGCATTTTGCGGTTTTGGACGACCGGATTGCCAGCGAGTTGATGGCCGAAGCCCGGGCGGTTGTTCTGCATAAGGCCGAGATGGAACCGGCAAGTGCGTTTGGGACCGCCCTGAATTCCGTCATTGACCTCATGAGCGACGGCGGGGCTCAGAAAGCTCTGGATGAACTTATTCAGAACCGGGACGCTTTTCGTCGCTGGACGGTTGATGCCGGGGATCTTGAAAAGGCGATCGCGGAATTAGCCGGTTTGCTGGAGGTGGATCCAACTGCACGGCTTGATCTTTTTGACCTTCGGTTCAAGAGCGAGTGCAGTCTCGATTTGAATAGCTGCCTCAGTTATGCCGAAGCGTTGAACACCGGTGCAAAGACAGATCAGGCACGCGCTGCGGATATTGTTGCTGCGGCAAGGCTCGAAAACACGTCCGCTTTTCGTGAAGCCTGGTTGCCTGTTTTCCTGACGGCCAAGTTTGAGCCGCGCAAGTCCCTCGCCACAAAGAAGATCACAGCTGGTTTTCCTAACGTGATTGATGCCTTGAATGCGGAGCAGGCAAGACTTCTGTCGCTTCTGGCCGAGCGCCGCAAGGTGGCGACCTATGAGGGGACCAAGTCCCTTTTGCATCTTGCCGATGCCGTGATCCGCCACTACGAACTTGCAAAAACGGCCAGAGGGTATCTCGATTTCGAAGATCTTGTGGTCAAGACGGCGACGCTTTTGAGGAAGTCGGACGCCGCCCAGTGGGTACAGTACAAGCTGGATCAGGGTCTTGATCACATCCTTGTCGATGAAGCACAGGATACCAGCCCGCGTCAGTGGGAAGTCGTCCAGGAACTCGCATCGGAGTTTTTTGCAGGCAGCGGCGCTCACGAGAGAACGCGGACGCTCTTTGCCGTTGGTGACGAAAAACAGTCCATCTATTCGTTCCAGGGTGCGGTTCCTGCCTATTTCGATGCAATGCGCCGGGCATTTTCGCAAAAGGCAGCGGCGGCAGAGCAGGAGTTTCATTCAGTCAATTTGCAGCTTTCCTTCCGTTCCACACCGGACGTGCTTGGCGCGGTCGACAAGGTGTTTGACGAGGAAACGGCCTACCGGGGCCTTTCACAGATAGCCGAGGCCCCGAAGCATGAGGCGATCCGCAGGGATCCGGGCATTGTCGATTTATGGCCGCTGGAAGCAGAAACGGAGATTGCAGAACCCGATGATTGGCGAAGGCCTATAGACCATGTCGGTTCCGACAATCCGATGCTGAAGGTCGCCGGCCGAATTGCCGGTGAAATTTCCGGGTGGATGCGCGACGGGACCGCAGATCCCGGCGATGTCATGATCCTTGTGCGCAAGCGTGGACCCTTTGTTGAAGCACTCAACCGAGAACTGAAACGACTGGGCATTCCGGCGGCCGGTAGCGACAGGTTGGTTCTGACGGATCATATCGCCGTCAAGGATCTTTCGGCGCTCGGGCGTTTCTTGCTTTTGCCGGAAGACGATCTTTCGCTTGCCGCGGTACTCAAAAGCCCACTCTTTGGTCTTGTCGATGAGGATCTTCTGGAAATTGCCCGGGAAAGTGCGGCAGATATTCGCCCCGGTACACTTTGGCAGATGCTCGTCAAACGCTCTGACACCTCGGAAAAATGGCAAGGTGTGCGAGCTCGCCTGGAGGAGTGGCGTTCGCGGGCCGACTTCGTTCCTCCTTATGAATTCTATGCCAGGCTTTTGGGTGCTGACGGAGGCCGTCAGGCCTTCCGAGCGCGGCTGGGGGTCGAAGTTGATGATGTGCTTGACGAGTTTCTGGCCCTGACAGTTGCGTACGAACAGGCGGCGGCGCCCGGACTGGAAGGTTTTTTGGCCTGGATGGCTGCGGCCCCGACCGAAATCAAGCGCGAGCTGACAAACACCAAGGGCATGGTGCGGATCATGACGGTGCACGGTTCAAAGGGACTGGAGGCGAGGATTGTTATTCTGGTTGATCCGGGTGCTGCGCCCGTCAGTGCCATTCACGACCCAGCGTTTTTGCCGCGCAAACGTCTTGGCAACGACCTGATGCCACCTGCCCTGGTCTGGTTGCCCTCGAAAGCCGATCGAACAGCCTGGCACGACGAGGCAATCGACGACCTCAGGCAGGCGCAGGAAGAAGAATACCGGCGCCTGCTTTACGTCGCCCTGACGCGAGCAGAAGACCGATTGATCGTATGCGGCTGGGAGCCCAAACGCGGTGCTCACGAAAACTGCTGGTATTCGCTGGTCAGCAGGGCCTTGAAACCTGATGCGCGCGAATTGGTCGATGCATCGGGTGAGACAAGCGGGTGGCGTTGGCAAAAAAGCAAGTCGGAACCGACAGCTGACAACAAGACTGGGCAGGCCAAAGCGGACGAGGAGGCTGCGACAGGTGAGGAGCTTCCCATTTGGCTGACGACGCAGGTCCGCGCGTTGCCGAAAAAAAAGAGGCTGCAGCCATCTCGCGCCTTTGAAGCGATGGAAGAAAAACAGGGGATTGACCCGATCCCGGCCCTGGCACGTCTTCAGGCAGGCCGGCAGCCACAATCCTGGCCGCTGGAGCGGGGACGGCTCATCCACCGTCTGTTGGAACTGCTACCTGACCTGAATAGGGAAGACCGGCTACCGGCTGCGGACAACTACCTTAACCAGGCGCTGAAGCCTGAATTTGCGGCTTTTCGAAACCGTCTGCTCAACGAGATCGATGACATTCTCTCCAACAGCGACTTCGAACCTCTGTTCGCCGGCAGTGCACTTGCCGAAGTTCCCCTGGTCGGGACGATTCGCGCTGCGAACGGAACGGAAGTGGAGATATCCGGACAGATCGACCGATTGCTGGTTGAGGATAACAGGGTCGTGATTGTGGATTACAAAACCAACTTCAATCCGCCGGATCGGGTCGAGGAAATTCCACTTGAATATCGCGCACAGCTTTGTGTTTACAGGGAAATGCTGAAACAGATTTATCCGGAAACAGTCGTTTCCGCGTGTCTTCTCTGGACATCAAAACCCGAGTTGATGGAGATTCCGGCCCACATACTCGATGAGACATTCGCCGGTTTGCGTCCCGATGGCACATCCGCTTGACGGAGGCCGCATCGCTTCCTACGTTCTTGCCAACTGATACACCTGCATCGTGTAGGTGTTTTGCTCCGAACCACGAGATCCTGTTATGGCTACCACTCAAGTTACCGATGCTTCCTTTGAAACCGAAGTTCTGAATTCCGACGCGCCGGTTGTTGTCGACTTTTGGGCCGAATGGTGTGGCCCTTGCAAAATGATTGCCCCTGCACTTGAAGAAATCTCCGAGGAAATGGGCGAACAGGTCAAGATCACCAAGCTCAATATCGACGAAAACCAGGACATGGCGATGAAGTACGGTGTCCGTTCGATCCCGATGCTGATCCTGTTCAAGGGCGGTGAGCCGATGGCGACGCAAGTTGGTGCCGCTCCGAAGGCCAAGCTCTCCGACTGGATCAAGAGCGCTCTTTGAAACCACCACTTTGCGGACAGGCCCGGGTTCCCTGGGTGCATTTGGCGGATAAGCTGATGCTTGTCCGCCAAAACGCTTTGAAATGGGCGGCAAGTGGTTCTATAAGCATCCGCAAACAGTCAGAGCAAACGGAACATCCATGAGCGACGAAAACAAAACCCCGGAAGAACAGCCGGAAGAGGCGTCACCGGGCGCCGAAGCTGCAGAAAAGCAGTCTGATACGGTCGAAGAGACTGCCGCAGATCCGGTCGAAGTTCTGAACGCTGAAAATGCCGAGTTGAAAGACCGGGCTCTCAGGACGATGGCCGAGATGGAAAATCTACGCCGCCGGACCGAAAAAGAGATCAAGGACGCCCGGCAGTATGCAGTATCCGGCTTTGCACGCGACATGCTGACAGTGTCTGACAATTTGCGCCGCGCACTCGAGGCCCTGCCGGAAGAAGATCGCCGCAATGCAGATGCCGGTGTTGCCTCCCTGATCGAAGGCGTTGAGATGATCGAGCGGGATCTTCTCAATCAGCTTGAAAAGAACGGCGTCAAGAAGCTGACCCCTGAAGGTCAGAAATTCGACCCGAATTTTCACCAGGCCATGTTCGAGGTTCCAAACACGGAAGTACCGAACAACACGGTTGTCCAGGTCGTTCAGGCCGGATACGTGATCGGTGAAAGGGTCTTGCGCCCTGCTATGGTCGGGGTTTCCAAAGGTGGTCCCAAGGACGTCGCCCAGGCGGCGGCTGCCTCTGAAGAAGCAGGCCAAACTGTCGACAAGAGCGCCTGAACGCGACATAGATGCAGAATGAATGAGCCGTTCCCAAACCTGGGAGCGGCTTTTTTCATTTCTTGCGCATTATGCGCTGCTGATGACCACTCCGGTCTGAACGGACCAAGCATCAGGTCTTGACGCCGCAGTGTCAAACCCGGAAGAAGTGAAAACCAACACCGGGGGCGTAAATGCTTTTTCAAATTCTGGACTATCTTGGCGTTGCCGTTTTCGCTGTAACCGGTGGTATTGTTGCGTCTCGCAAGCAGCTGGATTTCATTGCGTTTCTCTTCTTCGCAACGTTAACCGGGATCGGAGGCGGTACACTGCGCGACCTGTTGTTGGGTGTGCCGGTTTTCTGGGTGGTCAACGAAACCTACGTGTTGGTTTGCCTGATTGTCAGTGTCTTCGTCTGGTTCTTTGCGCACTGGCTCGAGCGGCTGAGCAAACCCCTCAGATGGGTTGATGCCGTCGGTGTTGCCGCCTATTCGGTCATGGGTGCAGCAAAGGCCTTGTCCGTCGGAGACACGATCCTGGTGGCGATCCTGATGGGTGTTTCAACGGCAACTTTCGGCGGTATTCTGCGAGACACGATTGCCGGGGAGCCGCCATCGATCGTCAAGCCTGAAATTTATGTCAGTGCAGCTTTTGCAGGCGCGAGTTGCTTTGTGCTCTTGGCTCAGTTCGATGTTCCAAACGCTTTGGCTGCCGGTTTTGCAGCACTTCTCGCCCTGGGCTTGCGCGGCGGCGCGATCCTTTATGGATGGAAACTACCAGGGTACAGAAGCAGCGCTGAGCGGTAAGACTGAAGGTGGATGACCACTACAGTACTTTACCATCGTTGCAGGCAATAGCATTTTTTTTTGGAAAATGAGCCCCTTAAAAAGGACAAAAGCCGGTTCCCACGAACCGGCTTTTCGCCTTGTGCCTAGTAAACAAGCCCGAATGTCGCGGAAACGTAAAAGATCGTTCCGAGCGCGACGACTGGGAGGCTTGCCGAATATGCAAGTGTCGTCAACATGTCTTGCTCCTTTGCAAAACGACAAATCGAAAGCGTGTCCGATTGTGAGTTTTCTACCCGTTTAAGGACACACGCTCCCAAGGTCTCCCCCTGCTGCGACTAGATTTGGTGTTCATTGGTTGAAGTTCCAGAGGTCACGACCTCAAAAAAATGTGTGTTGCCAGTGCATAGTCCGCAACGGCTGTCCGGTTGCCATGAAGAAACAGTGTTCTCTGACCGTAATACCGCCGTCCGGCTTTGTTGCCCTGGGTGAGATCCTTCAAGTCCGCTGCCCACTCCAAATGCGTCAGCGGCGGGGACTTCAGGTCTGTTGTGAACAGCCTGCCCTCCTCCTGCAGATCGGTTGGAAGGCTGGCATTTGCGTCAACAACATCTATGTGGCAGCCAGCCGGTGGATCCAGATAGGTCAGATGGTGATGGTTTCCAGTGTCCTTGTCCGGTCCCGCGATGCAGATCATGTCCGCGCCTTCCTGGGCGTCGTGGATCTCTGCTGTTGTTCCGATATGAACTTTCTTGAGTGCAGGCAAGCCGGACAGGCGTTTTTGCATGTCCTTCGACGCACCGGCGAGCAGGATAGAGGTAAAATTTCTGACCGCAGCATAGGCGCAGGCGAGCCGCGGGATGAGCGGACTGTCGCCTATGATCAGCAGGCGCGATGTGTCCTCGCGAGACAGGTAACTGGCTGCCAGGGCATGGAGCCCGGCCGTGCGCCAATCAGCAAGCCGGACGCCGTCGAGCAATGCGATTGGTTGTCCGGCAGAACCGGAAAAAAGAAGATACAGGCCTGACGACTGGCCGTTTTGCTCGGGAAGTGCCAACTCGATCGAACATCCGACATAGCCGCGGCTGACGTCGCCTTGCGACGCAAAATCTGTCCAGGCCGGTTGCCAGGAGATGTTGCCGTTTTTCTGGTTGAGACGGCCAATCGCCGTAGTGCTGATCTCGGGGGCAATTGTGTTGGAACGGAACGCGCGTCTCAGTGATTCCAGAACCTGCCTGTCTTCAAGACAGGCGTCAATTTCACCGCTCGAGATGATCCTCATCTGAAAAGCCGGTGCTTAGGCCGCTGATCGGTTGCCCGGTCCTGGCAAACCCTTAACGCCGGCTGCCGATTGTGCGGCGGTGTTCATTTCGCGGAGCTGGTCGGCTTCCTTGTGCCACTTGTCGGCTTCGCGGCGTTTGACGCGGGCTTCCTTGCGCCAGCGCCCCTGCTTGGCCCATGCCCCGAGGCCGCCGACCACAATGCCGACGGCAAGGCTGGCAAAAATCACCCAGAACAATGGAATGCCCTGAATGGTCATTGCTGGATCCTGCGGATCGAATGGATTCAGGGACAGGGAAACCGTGTGCCGGTTTGCGACTGAAAGCGGCACCAGAACCACTGCAATCACAAACAAAATCACATTCCTGATGAAACGGGTCACTGGGGTCTCCCGGAATTTTCCAAATCAGAACTTGATGTTAGATGGTCCGGTACCGGCAGCGCAATCAGTCGTCGCCGTGATCCACACCATCGTTCAATCGTATACGCATTTCTTTGCCGGTTTTGAAGAAGGGAACATATTTCTCGTCCACTTCCACTTTCTGGCCGGTGCGGGGATTGCGTCCGATACGGGCGGGGCGGTTCTTTACGGAGAATGCTCCGAAGCCACGCAATTCCACCCGGTCGCCACGCATCAGAGCTTCCGTGACCTCGTCCAAGATGGCATTGACGATGTTTTCGACATCGCGCTGATACAGATGCGGGTTCTGCTCGGCGATATGCTGTACAAGCTCAGATTTGATCATGGAGAGCCCCCTCGCTTAATGATTATTGTCTGCCGCGTCTGAAGCCTGCCAAACGGATACGAGCCCGTCAAGCGTAAGACCTCGAGGAATCAGCCCCTTAGCGTCATTAATGGGATTTAGAAGCGCGGATCCGATGCCTTTTCCGAATTCGCGGGAGATCCGGGACGAGAATGGCAACTCTTCAAGGTTTTCGTTTGCCTTCCAGGTGACGACCGGCAAATCCTTGGCAACACCCTTCTCGTCGACCAGCCAGGAGATGGCCTTGTCCTCACCGCCAATGGCGTCGACCAGCTTTTCTTCCACGGCTGTGTGGCCCGTCAGGATACGGCCGTCGGCAAGTTCTCTCGCCTTGGCAGGTGACAGATCGCGGCGTTCCGCGACGAGACCGACGAACCAGTCATAGGAGTCCTTAACCAGGCTCTGCAGCATGGCGCGGGCTTCAGGTGTTGTTGGCGAATAGAAATCCGGTTCGGCCTTGAGCGGGGCGCTTTTGACGGCCTCCATCTCGACACCGACCGTTTCCATCAGCTTCTGAATATTACCGAACTGAAACAGGACACCGATCGAACCTGTTATCGTGTTGTAGCGGGCAACAATATGGTCCGAGGCAAGCGCAACCATATAGCCCGCAGACGTGCCGACCGTTCGTATTTCGGCGACGACAGGTTTCTTTTCCGACAATTCCCGAAGCGCCTGATAGAGCGCTTCGCCGCCGGTGGTGCTGCCACCTGGTGAATTGATTGATATGACCACGCCCTTGACGGCTTCCGCCTTGGCGATCCGCTCGATCATTTTCAGCGTCTTGCGATCTTCGATGATGACACCTTCGATCGGTATGCGGGCGATGTGGGCGCTTCGTTTGGAGAGACCGGATATTCCGGACACATAAACAAGGCCGCTGATCAGGGCCACGGCAATTACCACAAAGGTTGCCACCCGCCAGAAGGTTACCTTGCGCCGCAAACGACGTCTATCTACCAGCGCGTCAACATCAACTGACATGGAATTGGGGTCTCCGGATAAGATCGTATGAAACCAATAACCTAAATAGAGTGAGCGAACGAGCAATTGCAATTGCTTATCGCAACTTTCGCATCAGATTGCGGCGGTTTCGCGTAACGCGCGCGAAAATTGCCGCGAAGGGAAGCGGCACAGCTTCTAACCGGCAGCGTTTCGCACGAAGGCAACCCAGGCATAACAGACGATGAGAGAGAAGATCGTTACCGGCAGAACGTAGACGGTGAATTGCCAGAACTTAAAAGGTGCCACGCCATGTTTTTCAGCTTGCTGAACAATGATCACGTTGCTGGCAGCGCTGAGGATAAAGAGATTGCCGGCGAGCGTGGAAATGCCGGAAAGAAGCATCAAGGTCGCCGTCTCATGCCCCTCCAGAATGTTCAGGTAGATTTCCACCAGCGGAACATTTGAAAACACCTGGCTGCCGAAGAACGAAATGGAAGTGACCATCAACGGCTCACCCAGTTGGTCATGCCAGGGGCTTAGCCATTCCTGCAAGGCACCTGATTTCAGAACGGCGCCGGTCACAATGAACATGGACACGAAGAAAATCAGCGTATGCCAGTCCACTTCCTTGATCAGTTGAAACCGATGCGAAGAAAACACAAACAGCGGAATGGAGGCGACAAGACTGAGGGCTCCAAGAGGAAGGTCGGGTAGCCAGTCCGTCTCATGCGCCAAGCTGTCGGTAATGACCAGGGCGCACAACAAACCGGTTGCCAGAAGGGCTGGCCATTGACGCATATTCTGTTCGTCCGGCGTGACGTTGGAAGGGGCGTCCCCCTTTGGCGCTTTGCCAAAGCAGTACCAAAACCACAAAAGCGTAAATCCGAGAGACAGCACTGCCGGTACCGCCAGCCACTCCAGAAACGTGCCGACCGCATTGTTGAAATGCCCATCGGCGACGATCAGCAGGTTCTGGGGATTGCCCACCGGAGAAAACATGCTGCCTACCGTGACGGAGACACATAGGGCAATGAGAGGCAAGGCCGCGGCGATATTGAGGCTCGCAGCGATTGCAATTGCGATCGGTGTTCCAATGGCGGCGGCCGCATCGTTGGTGAGCACAGCAGACACGGCGGTGACGAATAAAATGAAAAAGAGCAGGATCTGGGGAACTGAACGGGTATCTGCACAAATCCAATTGCTGACTTTCTCCGAAATGCCGGAGGCAAACAAAGCATGAGAAATGGCAAACACGCCGAAAAGATAGGCAATTACGTTCCAATCGATAGCCTTCAAGGCTTCAGAAGGTGAAATAGTCCCGGTTATTAATAGAAATATTGCGCCAAAGGTCATGATCATCCAGATCTTCAGCCAGTCTGGAAGCCATTGTCGTACTGCAATCAAGAAAAATACAAATATAGATACAATTAAACTCAAAGGCATCTAATCCATCCGAATTTGTCGAACTGCCTACACTATTATGCTATTTCGAGATGTATTCAATTGCTTTACTAATTTCTGCTTGTGATGGATGGTGACTACGTTAGGCCCCTCTCATTTCAAAGGCTGGTAGCATGCAGTTGAACAGACCGTTGCTTGGAGTGAATTTTTTTGCGGGCGACGTCGTCGGCGGGATTGGGCCTTACCTGGCGATCTATCTGCTTTCCTTGCAGCACTGGTCTCCCGGTTCAATCGGGTTTGCCCTGGCAGCCGGCAGCATTGCGACCGTCGTGATGCAGTCCCCGGCCGGTGCGATAGTCGACAGCGTAACGTGGAAACGGACACTTTTGATCGGCTGCGCGATCGCCATTGCAATCAGCACGCTCGGTATCCTGGCTTTCAACGATGCCTTTGCGGTCTATACCGCACAGATCCTGATCGGGTCCGCGTCGGCATTTCTGGGGCCACTTATTGCGGCGGTTACTCTTGGTCTGGTCGGTCATGCCTATTTCACGAGGCAGACAAGTGCAAACCAGGCCTGTAACCACGCTGGCAACATGATCGCTGCGGTCCTGGCAGCCATACTCGCGCTGACTTGGTCACCGCTCGGCGTATTCTGGCTCGTGGCAGCCATGGCTTGCGGCATGATCGTATGCGCCCTGCTGATCAATAGGAACGAAATCGATCATGAACTGGCGCGCGGAGGTGTGGCTGAAGAAAAAATCGGTTCCGGTAACCCGGAAGGTATTTTGAGCCTTTTCGAAGACAGGCGGCTGCTTGTTTTTGCCATCTGCATTTTCCTGTTCCACTCAGCCAATGCCTCCATGTTGCCGCTCGTCAGTCAGAAACTGTCGTCCAACAGTGACGCGCAACACGGCATCGCCTTCACGGCGGCCTGTGTGATTGCCGCCCAGCTCGTGATGATCGTCATGGCGATCTTTTGCGGTAAGAAAGCAGATGTCTGGGGCCGCAAACCCTTGCTGCTGATCGCGTTTCTTGTGCTGCCTGTTCGGGGCATTTTGTTCAGCCAATTCGACAACACCTACGCGCTCGTTGCCATTCAGGCTCTCGATGGCGTTGCCAACGGTATATTCGCGATGGTGTTTCTGCTGGTTCTTGCAGATATCACCGCGGGAACAGGCCGCTTTAATTTCGCGCAAGGCGTCCTTGCAATGTTGATCGGAATTGGCGCATCGCTTAGCAATATTGCAGCCGAGTACATCGTTCAGTTCACGAGTTATACCGTCGGTTTTTTGACCCTTGCTGCAACCGCGAGCGTCGGCCTTGTCATCTATGTCGTGTTCATGGAAGAAACACTGGTGAAAGAAAAGCAGGCCGAACCGGACCCTGCGCCCGCCCAATAGGATGATCATTTGGGCTTTCACAAGAAAAAGCCCGCTTGATCGCGGGCTCAAGATCTTCAAGCGTGAGTGTGTCCGGCCTAGTTTATCCCGGTAATCTGGATTTCGAAGGTCAGGTCTTTGCCTGCCAACGGATGATTGGCATCCAGGATTACTTCCGCTTCGCCTACCTCCACCACGGTTACTGTCATCATCTGGCCGTTTTCGGTCTGCGCCTGTAGTTGGAGACCGACTTCCAGAGGCACATTTTCAGGAATATTCGAACGCGGTACAGCTTGCCGGGCATCCGGGTTGACCGGGCCATAAGCATCTGCAGCTGCAATATTGACGGTCTTTTCATCCCCCACTTTCATGCCCGGTATGGCGCGATCGAGACCGGGAATGATCTGGCCGGAGCCAACCGTAAACTCCAGGGGCTCTCTGCCTTCGGAGCTGTCGAACACGGAACCGTCGTCAAGTGTGCCCTTGTAGTGAAGGCGAACCGTGTCGCCGCTTTTGGCTTCGGTCATGATGCGTTTCGCAATTCTGTCTGGGGGGTGAGTTTTGAGGCCGCAGCTTGCCGGCGGGTGCTCGTCGTGCAATGCAGCCTAAAGCAGGCAATATAAAAGTCAAAGTGCACCGAGCGACTGAAAGAGCCTCGTCTGACCAGTTGGATGTTGCCGCATGCTCTTGCCCCGGCGGACTATCAACCAAGTCGCGACGGGTAGCTCGGCAGAAAAGATGACCAGTGTGTGGCTCTAAGTATTTCAATGAGAATTCTCTAGATATTCTTTGATATTGTAAAAACTGTCGAGCAGAACACTTTTTAAGTGCATCATATGAAAATTTGTCAAATATAAGTTGTGTCCTTCTAGTCTTCCCCACTTTGTAAAGGGGTTGGGGAATGGGCTCTCATGAAATTGACAAGGAGCGAGGTAAGCGCCTCAGGCAGGCGATGCTTGTGCGTGGACATCGAAAGGCTTTGGCCCTTGCTGTTGAACTCAATATTTCGCCGGCAGCGATTACGAAATGGAAGCAGGGCCATGCAATGTCGGTCGGGAATGCCTGCAAATTGGCGCGTTCTCTGAACGTTTCACTTGATTGGCTTCTCTTGGGCCGCAATGGCCCGGATTGGGTGCAGCCAAATCAGATGAGTGCCCTTGAGTCTGATCTTGTCGAGAGTTCGAGGGCGCTCCCGATTAGGGTTGCAGAGCTGCTTGTTGAGTTGCTCTCCGAGATCCAGAGAAGGTGATCAGTGCGCATCCAAAATTCAACCAGTGGTAAATTTAATTAGATTTCAAAACCATAAGTAAACAACTTTAAATAGAAAAAAACTCTCTTATGGGTCAGCATATTCCTGAGAGGAAGTTTCCATTCTTGTAGTTTAGTTAAATAAAAATTTTGGAAGTGAAAAAACCCTCTCAATAAAATTAATGTAACAGGAGATTGTAATGTCTACTCTTCTAACGATTAATGTCAAAAATCTAGAATCGGCAACGCAAGGATTCTATTTCTTTCAGCAGCCTGCAGTTTATACGGGTGGAGGAGAGGTTTATAGCAACAGCCTCTATGCGCAGAGCCTTGGCAACTATAGTCAAACAGGGTCGATTTTGACATTCCAGGTAAATATGCAGTTCTATGCCGGAATTCAGGAGGCGCACAGCACCCCCAAGGTTGGCCAGTCTTCAGGCTTTTCTTCAGCAAGTCGGGCAATCGATCTTGCACCTGCATCCGGTTCTGCAAACGACTGGACGACAGCATCTGTCAGTCCTTTGGGATTGACACAGCCAACATCGGGGACAGGCGTTCAGCCGGGAGCCTTCCGCATCACGACGCCGACTTATTCTCCTCCAGCCATCTACAACGTTGGCTCCGCTGTGGAAGTCAATGGTGGTATCACACTGTCGAACTTCGTCGTTGCCAATCCCAACAACAACACGGATTGTCAGCCTATCCTGAAGTACTACGTGCAGACCGGTGACTTCACTCCCGGAACGGTTATGAACTTCACAGCCTCAAGCGTAGATGCTGCCATCTGCGACTTCACCGGCGGTCACTCGATCATCGACGTCACACTGAATTCGAACGGTACCTGGGTGACGGATATCGTCAAATAGCCCTTGATACGTTCTTGGTGTTGACGGCGTGAGCGGTTCGTTCTTCCTGTCCGGTCTGCTCACGCCAGCCTAATTCAAGTCAATTTCGCGAAAATAGCAGTTCGCCTTCCAAGGCAAGGGACGGCGCGTTCCACCGACGTTCGGCTCAGATCGAAACGCGAAATGCTTCCCCGTTGCATGGATAGCAAGCCTGAAGGCAGCGACAATGACCGCTCAATATCAAATCATAATTCAAAACCTTTCCAGCCAACCGGCGGACTTTTACGCTTTCCAAGATCAGGCAACGTTTCAAAATGCCGGTTCCCCGGCCAGTATCAAATCAAGTTGTCTGGCAGGCAGTTCATTGGCGCCTCACGCGACCTCCGGGTCACAGCTGAAATTCAGTTTTGATAAACAGGTTTATGCCGGCGCTATTGGTATTGGGGCAAACGAGGCCGTCACGCGCTTCAATGCGAGGATCTCTCTGGATACGACCGAAAGTGTGGGCATCCAGACTTCCGCGGCTCAACCCATTAGCCTTACACCGTTGGCGGCGGGTCAAAAGGCCGACAACTACTCGACAATGAGTTTGAACCCGCTTGGGCTCTCGACCCCTATTGAAAAGCAAGGTCTGCCGGGCGGTTACTTCGGAGTTGAGATACCTGTTTATAAACCGTCGCCAACGCCGGAACTTTTTTGCGGGTGCGCAACGATAAACCAGAACGGCACCATAGTGCTGTCAAGCTTCGTTTCTCCGCATCCCAACAGCCAGCTCTATTGTGCGCCAGTCTCCAAGTACTTTGTCAAAGTTGGGGACTTCGAGGTCGGGGCCGTTGTTCCGTACGACACCTCTCATGCAGCAACCTGTGATTTCACTCTTGGGTATCAGGTCATCAAGGTGGTCTACAATCCAGACGGCACTTTCACCACAACAGGCAGCTGAGGGACCTCCGTCGCCCGGAGCGCTCCACCATGCGCTCACCAGATGCCTCAATTAAAAGGACGACGACAATGCTGAAGTTCAAAAACGGAAAACCGCGTCTCCATTTCAGAAGAGCGCGTGTGTCTTTGTTGGCGGTGGCAGCTTGGGTTTGTGGGTTGTTAGCCGTGCCCGTTTCCGCCTCCGCGCAATTGGCGTTCTCGGCAGACTGCCGGGATTTCCAAGCAATCCCGGTCGTGGCGCCTAACGACGCCATTCTGTTTTCCAAGCACCCGGTGCCACATCCGGACGGTACCGCAACCGTTTTCGCCATCAATGGCCTGGAGAATTATGTCGTACCCAATGGGTTCAATTCCTGCGTCGTTGCCGCGCCGGCTGCCAATGACAGCTACTGCTTCCAGGCACGCAGTGACAACACGATCGATCAGGTCGGGTTTCGCGCAATTCGAGATCCAGGTGGGCTTACACCTTGCCAATAGTCAGCTGCAGAGCGTTCGAAGCGCTCCTGAAGGGAGAAACGTCAAATGCCTTATATTTTGAAAACCTATGAAACTGGAACAACCTTGTCACAAACATCGGATGCACCACAAGCGACGGGAGGTTTCGAGGAATACGCCCAAGCCGGTTGGGTTCCTGCGGCAGCTGGATTGGGACTTCAGCGCGATGGTGTCTACCGCCTAGATGACCCGATGCCGGGCGGTGTAAAGCGCAAGATAAGGATCGTTGCGATTGGAGCCGGCTTGAATGCTTTCACCTATGTTCGTGACGGTGTTGCCTGACCGGTGTCAAAGAAAGTTCTTGCTTGAAAAAAAAGCCCGGCATCGCTGCCGGGCTTTTCCGTTTCTGGTCCTGAAAGTGACCGGAAAATTTAGTCGTCTGTTTGCTGCTTCAGAGCAGCACCCAGGATATCGCCGAGAGATGCGCCGCTGTCGGACGAACCGTACTGAGCAACAGCTTCCTTCTCTTCTGCGATTTCCAGCGCTTTGATCGACGCTGCAACCTTGCGGGTCTTCTTGTCGAACTGCGTGATGCGTGCATCGAACTTGTCGCCGACAGAGAATTTCTCAGGACGCTGGTCCTCGCGGTCACGGCTGAGATCAGCGCGACGTACGAAGGCTGTCAGGTCGCTGTCCGCGATCTTGACTTCCAGGCCACCGTCTTTGATTTCGATGACTTCACAAGTGACGACAGAGTTCTTGCGGATCTCGCCGGCAGCACCAGATTCCATCGGGTCGCCGGTGAGCTGCTTGATACCGAGTGAGATACGCTCTTTCTCAACATCAACATCCAGAACGACGGCCTTGACCATGTCGCCCTTCTTGTACTCTTCGATGACCTGCTCGCCCGGACGGTTCCAGTCGAGATCGGACAGGTGCACCATGCCGTCCACGTCGCCGTCGAGGCCGATGAACAGACCGAATTCGGTTTTGTTCTTGACTTCGCCTTCGACATTCGTGCCGACCGGGAACTGTTCAGCAAACGCATCCCACGGGTTCTGCAGGGTCTGCTTGAGACCGAGCGAGATGCGGCGCTTGACCGGATCGACTTCCAGGATCATCACTTCGACTTCCTGAGAAGTGGAAACGATCTTGCCCGGATGGACGTTCTTCTTGGTCCAGGACATTTCTGAAACGTGGATAAGGCCTTCGATGCCCGGCTCCAGTTCCACGAATGCACCATAGTCGGTGATGTTGGTCACGCGGCCGGTGAACTTGGCTTCGATCGGGTATTTGGCTTCGATGCCATCCCACGGATCGGTCTCAAGCTGCTTCATGCCGAGGCTGATGCGGTGCGTTTCCTGGTTGACGCGGATGATCTGCACCTTGACGGTCTGGCCAATGGTGAGAACTTCCGACGGATGGTTGATGCGGCGCCACGCGATGTCGGTGACGTGCAGCAGACCATCGATGCCGCCGAGGTCGACGAACGCACCGTAATCGGTGATGTTCTTGACCACACCTTCCACGGTATGACCTTCTTCCAGGCTCTGGACCAGCTCGGAGCGCTGCTCCGCACGGGTTTCTTCCAGAACGACACGGCGCGATACGACGATGTTGCCGCGACGCTTGTCCATTTTCAGGATCTGGAACGGCTGAGGCGTATGCATCAGCGGGGTCACGTCGCGAACCGGGCGGATGTCCACCTGGGAACGCGGCAGGAAGGCAACAGCGCCATCCAGATCGACGGTGAAGCCGCCTTTGACCTGGTTGAAGATCTGGCCGTTGACTTTTTCGTTGGCTTCGAAGGCGACTTCGAGGCGAACCCAGCTTTCTTCGCGGCGGGCTTTTTCGCGCGATAGAACGGCTTCGCCAAGAGCGTTTTCGACACGCTCCAGGTAAACTTCAACTTCGGTCCCGACGCCCATTTCGCCGTCGCGGCCCTTGGCGCCGAATTCCTTCAGCGGCACACGGCCTTCAACCTTCAGGCCGACGTCGATGACGGCCAGGTCTTTTTCGATAGCAACGACGGTGCCTTTGACAACAGCACCTTCGTAAAGGTCGTTCTGGACGAAGGACTCTTCGAGAAGAGCCGCAAAATCCTCGGTGGAGGGATTAAAATCAGTCAAGTCTTTCTCCTGGCGCCAGTTGGCGCACCGCCGGCGGGTTGGTGTTGCACTCCGGATTGGCCTTCTCCCGGGATCGCGTTCTCGCTGATCCTTCCGCTTACAAGAAGCGGGCCGGCGGGGCAGGAGCCGGAAAATCCGGTCTCGTCACAGGGCGCGGTTTTGGCTGCGTCCTGCCGAAATCTCTTAGGTGTTCCTTTTAAGAACCTTTGGCCTTTCAGCCTGTCTGTTCCGGATGCACGAACAGGGGCGCACCAAAGGTGAACCCCACATTGCTACCTAGCAATCCTTGGCACGGGACACGATATCCACAGCTGCCTGGAACGCGGTCTCTATATCCATTTCTGTCGTATCAAGCAAGACCGCATCTTCCGCTTGTTTCATTGGTGCGACGGTTCTTTGGCTGTCACGTTCGTCGCGGCGCTTCAAATCATCCAGAACAGAGGCGTAATTGGCGTCTTGGCCCTTGGAAATCATTTCGTCGGTGCGCCTGCGCGCGCGCGCTTCTGGCGAGGCAGTCACAAATAGCTTCACCGACGCGTCGGGACACACGACCGTGCCGATGTCGCGCCCGTCGAGCACGGCACCCGGTGGTGTTTCGGCAAAGCGGCGCTGCAGATTGACAAGTTCTTCGCGCAGGCCACCCAAAACCGCTATGCGAGATGCGGCTTCACCGATTTCATGCGCGGACAGGACGCTCTTGTCCATTTGCGCAAGATCCAGGTTTTGGGCGATCTCGATTGCAATCGCTTCATCGCCAAGCGGCAGGCCCTTGGCAAGCAGGGCGGCTGCAACTGCCCGATAGGTCAGGCCAGTGTCCAGGTGTCTCAGGCCAAGATGGTCTGCAAGCCTCCGCGAAAGAGTGCCTTTACCGGACGCCGCCGGCCCGTCGATGGCAATGATCATGCGGCCTCGCTGGCATTGTTGGACAGCGTGGCACCCAAATCTTCGAACAGCGTCGTGAATGTTGGAAAGCTGGTCGCAATCACGGCGCCGTCGTCGACAGTCACCGGCTTGTGAGCCGCCATGCCGAGAACGAGGAATGCCATGGCTATGCGATGGTCCAGATGTGTCGTGACTGTTCCGCCGCCAATTACGTTGGAGCCTCCCGTCACTGTCAGCGTGTCTTCCGTTTCGACGCAAGGTATGCCATTGGCTTCCAGCCCACGCGCAACAGCCGCCAACCGGTCAGATTCCTTGACGCGCAGTTCTTCAAGCCCGGGCATGAACGTGTCGCCTTCAGCGAAAGCCGCGGCGATTGCAAGAACAGGGTATTCGTCGATCATCGAGGGTGCCCGGTCGGCGGGCACGGTAATGCCCTTCAGCAAGCTGGCCTTCACACGAAGGTCTCCGACCTCCTCACCTCCAGTTTCGCGCTTGTTAACGATCTCGATGTCGCCGCCCATCTCGATCAGTGTTGTGATCAGACCGGTGCGGTGTTCGTTCAAAAGAACGTTCTCAATGGTGACATCGGAGCCCGGGACAATCAGGGCTGCGACAAGTGGAAAGCCTGCAGAGGACGGGTCACCCGGCACGTCAATGTCCTGGGGTTTCAATTCAGGCTGTCCCTGAAGCTTGATCACCCGTTCGCCATCGTCATTCAGCGACACGCTGATCTGGGCGCCGAACCCTTTCAGCATCTTTTCCGTGTGGTCGCGCGTTGCGATCGGCTCGATAACCGTTGTCTCGCCAGGCGCGTTGAGACCGGCCAGCAAGACGGCGGATTTCACCTGAGCGGATGGCATCGGTACACGATAGGTGATGGGCATTGCCAGCTCCGCGCCTCGGATCGACGCCGGCAGACGGTCGCCATCGCGGGCTATGACACTTGTCCCCATGTCGCGCAATGGATTGAGGACCCTGCCCATCGGTCGCTTCGACAAGGATGCGTCGCCGACGAAGGTGGCGGCAATGTTATGACTGCCGAAGATACCCATGGTCAGGCGTACGCCCGTGCCCGCATTGCCGAAGTCGATAACGTTTTCCGGTTCCAGCAGACTGCCAAGGCCGATACCGTCGACCGTGTAACGGCCATCGTCATGTTTTTCGATTGTCGCACCAACTGCGCGCATGGCGTTGGCGGTTGCCAGAACATCTTCTGATTCAAGAAGCCCTGTGACCGTTGTTCGGCCGACAGCAAGCGTTCCGAACATCAAAGATCGGTGGGAGATGGATTTGTCGCCGGGCACCCGGATGGTGCCGGTCAGGTGGCTGCCTGAGCTGGTTGTGAGGGGCGCAGGCGCGTTGTTATGTGACATTTTCAATGTCCGCGGATTGGATCGGTTGTCAAAAGGTGCCACGTCCTATCACGCGAATGCAGCTTCGTCATCTTTTCCCATGCGATTCACGATTAAGGACATTCCGTGCGCCCGATCACTGTTGCCAGGCAGTTGCGCATGACAAAAAAGCGAGTGGGGAAAACCGGGCAGACGCTTGAAATTTTTCCGACAACATGCAGAACAATGGGTCAACGAACATTTTTCTATCGATTTGCCTTTGACAGCGAAACGGCTTGCAGCTATGGGGCTGCCCACCAATTCAAGTCGGCTAAATTAAAACGAAGGGTAAGCACAGTGGCAAAACCTGAACTTGGCACAAAGCGGCTGTGCCCGAGCTGCGGCGCAAAATACTACGATCTCAATCGGGAACCGGTTACGTGCCCGAAATGCGGTACCGTTTTCGAAGCGGTGATGACCTCTCGTGCGGCCAAGGCGGCCAAGGTTGAGGAAAAACCGGAAGAAGAAGAAGAAGAAGAAGACGCTGCCGCACCGGAAATCGTGACCCTGGAAGAAGCGGATGCGGAAGCGGAAGGTTCTGACGACGAGGATGTGCCGGATATCGACGATACCGACGTTGATCTCGAGGAAGACGACGACGACAGCAGCGACGATGTTTTCATCGACGACGAAGATGAAGACGACGAAGCCGTGCCAGGTATCCGTGTCGAGATAGACGAAGATACCGACCGGTAACTAATTGATTTAGAAAAGATTTCGGCCTGCGCTTGTAAATCAGTGCAAGCCGAAGCCTGATCGGCGATTTTCTGCTTGATCTTGTGGGGCGGTGTGACTATGTTCCGCCCCCATCAGCGCCGGGTTCCCAGCCCGGACGCACTTGGAACATGGGGCCATAGCTCAGCTGGGAGAGCGCTTCGCTGGCAGCGAAGAGGTCAGGGGTTCGAGCCCCCTTGGCTCCACCATTCCTTCACAACCCAACTTCATTGAAGTTCCCAGAAGTCCTCTAAGGCACGTTTGCACCCGGAAAACGTTTGCGTTTATCGCGCCGACGAAACCGTTCTGCATTCCTGGTGGCCGTCAGGTCGTAGGCCACAAGCGGAGAGGATCCATGGGCCCTATATGGACCCCCTGCGCCGCAAATAGCTTTTGCCGATCGACCGGCAATGCCGATAAGCCGGCGAACACGGCAGATCTGTCCTGACCAATGGTGTGAAGGCCTTGCGGGCTGGTACCGGCGCCGTTCCCCTTTTCTGATTTGCACTGCTGCCGCCTGAGGCGCACAACAAGAATGTTTGTCACCGATTGTATCAGCCCGGTTGCCAGCGCGATGTTGCAAACATATGTGAGATTGCCAGAGAGACTTTCGGAACCGGACCGGCAACCAGTTGCACCTTGCAATCAAGGCATCCAATGAACGCGCGCAGAAAACGTCAATTGTTGATTTCAAAGGAGCTTCGGCGCATAGACGGGGCAGCGCCGGATGCGCGGCCTGTGTTGGCAAAACATGTCAAAATGGCCGCCTCGCCGTTTCAGTTCCTGCGGGGCGCTTCTCAGCTTTTTTATGCCGACCTTTCCTTTGGAAATCTCAGACTGCCAAATGCACTTCTTGACGTGCCTCTGACGCGCATTGTCGGCGACTGTCATTTGGCGAATTTCGGCTTCCTTACCGAAAATGGCAGCTACGGAGACACGGTGATCTGGGCACCCAACGACTATGATGATGCCGCTACAGGGCATGCTGCCTTCGACCTGTTGCGATTTTGTGTCTCGCTGTTTCTGGTTGCAGATTTTCTGGAGGGTCTCGTTGCGGGGCGTTATCGCAGCGAGAAGAGGTTCAAAAACAAAACACCACCGACCTGGAAGGATGCGGCAGGAGCGTCAGAGCGCTTTCTCAAGTCGTATCGCAAGGCGCTGGGCCAGATCGTGAAGGACACCGACAAGCGGGACGAGGCATTGAAACGTTTCGCCAAGGGGCACTTCTTGAAAAAACCTATCTGTAAGGCGCAAGCCAGGTCTGCGGGCGGCAAACATTTTGAGAAGAAGTCTTCTGTTGCCAAATTGACGAAGAGAACAGCAGCCGGGTTTCGTTTCGATCCTTCATCAGACAAGCTTGCAGAGGTCGCTCCTGTCCTTGCAGGTGAACTGAGGCAAGTGTTCGGGCCACATCTCGATGATGATGTTCTGGATGTCGCAAGGCGCATCGGGGCCGGGATCGGTTCGCTCAGTGTCGAGCGTTACTATTTTCTGGTTGGGCCGGACGCGGCACCTGACGCCGGGACTTTCAGGGAGACCCATGTCGTTGAGATAAAGCAACAGAGAGAAGCTGCGGTGATCCACCATTTTCCGGATCTGTCGCCTGTCAACCGGATGAACCCGGCGCATCTGACTGTGGACTGTCAGCGCCGCATGATGCGCCGTCCTGATCTGGTGCTGGATGAAGTTTATTGGAGCGGTTTGCACTGGCTCGTACGCTCGCGCCATCACGCAAGACTGACGGTTGATCCAGAGGACCTGTTGCGCACAAGGAAACCTGCGAAAGCGCTCAAGGATTATGCAGAGGCCTGTGGTGTCGCACTGGCGCGAACGCATTCTCGCGGCGATCGCCGCTCGGTGCGCTACGAGCGGGCCATGACGTCGGCATTGAAGACCTCTAGGAAGGAGTTGATTGCGCTTGCACGAAAATACGCTGGTCAGACCAGACAGGATTATGCGTTGTTGTTGAAGATGGTAGGGGCACACGGAGACGCATATGCAACCTGAGAAGGGCCTTCCCGCAGTTTTGGCAGGCCCGATTCTGCGTAAGGTCACACCGGACAGTGTGGCCATCTGGCTGGCAGTGCGCGCATCCGCCCGTGTGAAGCTGGAGCTGCAGGCGGAAGCCGAAAAGGCGATGGAATTTATCCTGACACCTGGCACCGAGGAGCTTTCCTGCATATGCGCGGGCGAAAGGCTGCACTATCTCCTGATAGACGTGCCGATCGACACACCGTTGCCCGCTGAAACATGGATCAGCTATCGCCTTAGCCTTGAACTTGAAGACGATCCGGAAAGTGGCTGGCAGGATCACACGATCTGGGCACCGGATCTCACCTATCCGGGCGTCAGTCGTCCCGGGTTCATGGTGCCCCAAAGGATCAAGTCCTTGCTGCATGGGTCATGCCGCAAACCGCACAGCGAAGCCGGCGATGGCTTGGTCGCAGCCGATGCCCATTTGAAAGCGCGCCTTCCGACCAGCGAGACCCCTGGTACGAATGAAGAAGGCTGGCCATCGCTATTGGTCATGAGCGGTGACCAGGTCTATGTGGATGACGTGGCCGGACCGATGGTGCAGGCGATCGGGGCACTTGCTCAAAAGCTTGGTCTTCACGACGAAACCTTGAGCGGTCTTGATACCGGACTTCCCGACTCTGGCCATGCCTTGCATGCTGCCGGCGGTTATCTCTATCGCCGCGACGGGCTGCTGCCAAAGATCGATCAGAACGCAAGGGTGTTCGACGTTCTCTTCGGCGGCACGAGCAAACCGATCTTCACTTCCCTGCACGCCCGCAATCATCTCTTCACGCTGGCGGAAATGCTGGCCATGTATTTGCTGGTCTGGTCGCCGGCCGTCTGGAAGGACATGCCGGAGTTCCAGGCACCTGAAGGATTGAGCGACAAGGAAATGAAGATGTACGCGGAGGAAACGGAGACCTTGAAGGCCTTCGTTGCCGACCTCCCGGCCGTAAGGCGGCTGATGGCCCACCTCCCGACTGCAATGATTTTCGACGATCACGATGTGACTGACGATTGGAACCTGTCGCTTGCCTGGGAACAGGCAGCCTATGGGCATCCGTTGGCTCGTCGGGTGATCGGCAACGCGATTATCGCCTATTCGCTGAACCAGGGCTGGGGCAATTGTCCGCAAACCTTCCGCAATACCCAGGAAGCGTTTGTGCGCGACGCATTGGCTGACCCAGGATCGGACCGCCACGATGCAGCAATCACGGCACTCTTGGCTCTTGAGGAGTGGGACTATCAATGGCAAACCGATCCGCCTTTGATCGTCCTGGACACGCGCACCCGCCGCTGGCGTTCGGAGCGCAATTCACATTATCCCTCCGGCTTGCTGGATTGGGAAGCGGCAACGGATCTTCAGTCTCACCTGCGCGGCAAGAACTCGGTCCTCCTGGTGTCCGCTGCGCCGATTTTCGGCGTCAAACTCATTGAAGCTGTGCAGAAATTCTTCACCGTTATCGGCAAACCGCTGATGGTTGACGCGGAGTATTGGATGGCGCACGCGGGAACGGCGGGCGCTATCTTGAATGTTTTCCGGCATCGCAACACGCCCAAGCATTTCGTGATCCTGTCCGGTGACGTCCACTATTCATTTGTCTACGACGTTGAACTGCGTCAGGTGACGCCAAGCCTGAATGGCGATGAACCGGACAGTCCTCAGATTTGGCAGATCTGCAGTTCCGGTATCAAGAACATCTGGCCGGAAAAGCTGATCCGTGTTTTCGACTTCTGCAACAGGTGGGCCTTTGCCCCGCGATCACCGCTCAACTGGTTCACCAAACGCAGAGGGATGCGCGTCATTCCGCGCAAGCCGGTAGGGACCCCGCATGGACAGCGGATCTTGAACGCTTCCGGGATCGGACTGGTCGAACTTGACGAAACCGGTGCCCCGACCTCCATCTGCCAGCTTACGGCCGATGGCAGAAAGGTGCCGTTTGAGCGGCGCGAGAAGGAGGCGAGGCTGGATTAGACTCGCACCGGCCTCGTGGCCGGGCGGACATCAATCCAACCCCTTGTCTCAAGATGCGGGAATGAACTATCCGCCTCTGGAGCCGGAACTGGACCGGCTGCCGAAACCGCCACGCGAAGCCACCGAAGTTCTTGTCTGAACTCTTGCGGCCTTGGGCGGTGTCTTGACGGCATCGTTATATGTACGCCAGCTGCCGCCGCCGTAACTGCCGACATAGTATCCGCCGGATGTGTAATAGCGCCTGCTGCCACGCTCCGGATAGACGGGCCGCACATTGTTCATGAGAGCCTGACTGGCAACAGCGCCTGTCAGGCCGGCAAGAGCTCCGGTTACGAAATAGCCGGAAGGTTGCGGCGAATAAAAATCGCTGCCGCTCGCCGATTCATAAAGGCAGGAATTGTTGCCGTGCTGTTCGTCGCACAGGTTGACCGTGTTGTAGCGTGGTCCCGAGGTCTGGTGGATTTGCTTGCCGGCCGAAATGACCTGGGTGCAGACTTCATCTGGAACAAAGCTGTCGGTGACGCACTCTTCCTCGGTCTTGTAGACGCGGCCTTCAAGATCCGGTTCATCGGAGCAGCTGGCAAGAGTTACTGATGTCGTTGCCATGACCACCAGCTTGATCGACTTGGAGCGTTTCATGAGTTTTCTCCCGACCGTCAAATCGGTCTGATGCAATTTGGACAATTGTCGCGGATACGTTCGTCCAGGATTGTCAGTAGGTGATGCAGGCTGCGTTCAGGAGGCCGACAGTGATCGAAATGGCAGCGAGCTTAATGCTGATTGCAATTTCACCTCGTTCAATGCGGTCGGTGATCTTTGGATAGAAGCGCCGGAAAATCTGATAGACGACGAGCTGTGCGATACACGCAATAATGCCCCAGATGATGAAATCGACAATGTTCAGCGAGTTCGCCGCAGCGCTGGCGAGCGGCAACGAGAAACCGACAAATGCCGCGCTGAAGACGACCGATGCCGAAACGTTGTTTTCCTTGATCAGGGCCATTTCGTCATGCGGTGTCATGGCGGTGTAGATTTTCATGAAAATCAACAGCATTGCGATTGCTGCGGCGAAATAGGCGATAAAGGGAAGAATGCCTGCGAGGGACGCCTGAAGGTCGGCCATTTTGGTCTCCACTGAAGTCAGAAGTGAATTAAACTGAAAAATTATGCCGTTCGAGGGGAAAGCCGATCATGAACGCAATACTGCGTTCCGCATTGTCCGGCTCCTCCATATTGATAAGAAGCATTTCGTCGCGGCCGTCTTTCAAGCCGCGTGCATATAACATTGCAGTTTGGAAGATGCGCCTGCGACCGCTGCCAGATCGGTCGTCGCAGACTTCCTCCCAATAGGTCATCGGGTCTTCCGGGCCGGTCGAAGTGTCGAACCAGGCGCGCTCGTACCGATGATTGCCGTTTTCGCCCTCCAATGTGTAACTGTTCTGGCGAATAGCCTGTTTCAGGCGGTTCCATTCCTGATCGCCTGAAGGATATTGCACATCATAAAAGTACCAGAGCATTATTTCATCGACCCGCTCGTCGCTTTGGCCGTCACCTCCCTGAAACTGGATCAGGAACCGATCGTCATCAGGATAAAAGCGGTGCATGTGTGACTGTTCGCCAAGGTCGCAATGGCCCTGTGCGGTGATCATGAGCGTTGAATCTGGTCGTTCGATCAGGCTGTCTTCCGGCAGCAGGCGGAGCGCAATCGGGTCGAATGTAATGCCGCGCCCGACTGTCAGTCCGAGCACTTCGGGAGGCTGCCATTCTTTGTTGCGCTTAAACAGTGATCCGAACATCGGTTCCCTCCAGCCCGGCACTGATTTCACTTGCGCTGAGCCGTTTGTTGGCAAGGTAGTAGACCGATCCACCGGACTTCAGGCTATCCGGGAAGGGCCGGAATACGAAGTTTTTGTCCTCGGGTTGAGAGATCGCAATCAGGGTTCCTTCTGATCCCGCGAGAGCCTTTTCCAGGATCCTGGTTGCCATCGGGTTGTCCGCTTCGACAATGGCTGAATAAATCGTCGCGCCGAGGCCAGCAGTCGACAGGGCCATCAGAATTTCGCCGGCACCAGGGTCTTGCGCTGCGCGCACCAGAGCTTCGCAGGCATTGGAGACCACTGGTTCGATATTGGCCAGCTTGCCCGCCCGTTTTGCTGTGTCCCTGTCTTCGAAATAAGCCGCGATATGAACGACTTCGTTCAGCTCGCGAATGGCCAGACAGGTGTTGAACGTTTCCGCGTCCGTCGCCGCATAGACCAGCACCTTCTGCGATCCGGTAATGGCAGCGCGGCGCAATGATTGAAGCGCATCCAGACGTTCCGCTCTGACAAAGCGGACGCCCTCCGGCACTTCGACGTTCTTTTCGCTTGCAAGAATGATGATCTTTTCGTCGCCATCCTGGCCCGCGACCAGGTTCTCCACCATGAGGGGGGTCTTGTCCCGGTGATAACCAACGATGACGGTGGCGTTCTGAATACGTTCGTAGTTACCGTTTCCGTCAGCCATACGCCTCACTCCTTCCACAAGCATGCCTGTCAGCCGGCCGAGAACTGCAGAGAATATCAAAAGGGCCCCCGGAAAAAACCAGAAGGCGGCAACCATGCGTCCCGCTCCGGTCTCCGGTGAAAGGTCACCATACCCGACTGTCGAAGCGGTCGTGGCGGCGAAATAGATAAAAGTCAGTGGATTGCTGGTCAGTCCCGCTTCGCCTGCTAGGAAAAACAGGAGCCAGGAGATCAGCAGATATCCGCAAATCAGTGTCGACAGCAGCCAGAGCTTGAGCTCCAGTATATGCTGATAAAGTCGTGATATGACGAGTTGCAGTAGTGGCACAGCGCGCTAATTGCCCCCGCTTGTGTTTGGCCCATAATGTGACGAGAGGGACGCTGGTTGTCAAACGCGCAGGCCAATCTGAAAAACCGCTTGAAACGGTCTGGTTTCACTTCTACTTGTTCGATGCTGGGAGTGGACCCGGTGAAAAATCTGGAGGCGATTGGATGAACGCACGGCAGACCCCCTGGACATTGCAGGAACTCAAGGACGCGCTCGAAGCGTCGGAGTCATTCGCAGAAGGTGAGATCAGCTGCAAGATCAACGAAGCACAATCGGACGTTCTTGAGGTTCAACTCCGCTCCGCAGGCGAAATCACACTTTTCCTGACCCTTGGAGAGACCCAGATCCTGACATCGACGGTGCTCTGGCCGCGCGACGCACAGGACGATCCGGGCGCATTCGAGGCGATGATGCTGCGCAATCACAAGAAGCTTCTGCCGCTATGCGCGCTCTCCATCGATGTGGTTGACGGTCGCGAATACTATGAACTGTTCGGAGCCATGTCGGTCCGCTCGACGCTGGATTCCGTCGAAACGGAGCTGCGCACGATTTCAAACAGTGCGCTTGAACTCGCCGCCGAAGTCGGCCCCAAGGTCAGCGCTGCAATTTAAAGCCGTTTCATCAAGCAAGGATATCTGGAACATGAGTGTTTGGGGCAAATTGATCACTGCGTTCAAGGGCCATGCCAATGACGCGGCCGAATCCATTCAGGATGCGAACCTGATGACAATCCTGGAGCAGGAAGTTCGCGAGGCCAAGCAGGCGATTTCTGCGGCCAAGGACGAGAAGGCCCGCATGGTGGCCAACCGCAAACTGAAGGAAAAATCGGTCGCTGAATTGATGACCGAGATTGAACGTCGCACCGAAGCTGCGCGCACCGCGAAGGCGCAAGGCGACGAGCCGTTGGCGGTTCAGATCATCGAAAGCATCCTGAAATTGCGTGACAAGGCCGAGTCCGATCAGGCCCTGTTTGATCAGTACAAGTCCACCGAAGAGCGTATGGACAGCACCATCCGCCAGTCAGAAAACAAGATCGAGACGCTTCAGCGCAAGATGGAAAGCGCCAAAGCAAACGAAGCTCTGATCAAGGCGCAAAAAGCTGCGTCCACGAATACCACTGCCTCTGACGGGAAACTGGCAAGCGCCGTCGACAGCCTTTCCAGGCTCGAGCAGCGTCAGGCCGAGCAGCAGGCTATTCTGGAAGCAGCTGACGAGGAAGCCCGGCTTGAAAGCGGCGCTGACCTGGAAGCAAAGATCAAGGCCTTGGAAAACCCTCAGCGCAATGATGTTCAAGCGCTGCTGGAAAAACTCTGATCCGCCATCTGAAATGAAACGGTTAGAGCTTCCCGAAAGACCCGGTTGGAAAGAAGAGGCTGAGAAGCTCGGCTTCGGCTTTCACACCATGTATGGCGCGCCTTACTGGGATGAAAGCAGGGCCTATTCGTTCTCGCTCAAGGAGATCGAGGACGATATTGAGGATCCCTCGCAAGAGCTATATGGCATGTGCCTGGAGCTTGTGGATCGGGTCGTTCGGGATGATGCGCTTCTACAGAAGATCGCGATCCCGCAGGACTACCGGTCCTGGATTCGACAATCCTGGGAAGCCGAAACGCCTTCGCTCTATGGTCGTTTCGACTTCTTTTATAACGGCACGGGTCCGGCAAAACTGCTGGAGTTCAACGCGGACACCCCCACGGCTCTTTATGAGACCGGTTTCTTTCAATGGATGTGGCTGGAAGAACAGATCAAGGCAGGCGTGCTGCCGGAAGACACCGATCAATTCAATTCGGTGCAGGACCGTTTGATTGAGCGGTTCGCGTCCATGTTCGCGCCGGGATTCCATATTCATTTCGCCTCCTCGAAAGACCAGGACGAGGACCGTGCGACGGTTCGCTATCTGGAAGACTGTTCAAAGCAGGCAGGTCTGATCCCGCATTTTGTCGCGGTTGAGGAAATCGGTGTTGACGAGCAGGGACGGTTCGCAGACAGCGACGCTTTTGTCATCGATGCACTGTTCAAGCTTTATCCTTACGAAGACATGTTCCGTGAGGATTATGGACCGTATTTGCCAGGCGCTCCCGTGCAACTGATTGAACCTCCGTGGAAGGCGATACTTTCAAACAAGGCAATTTTGCCGCTCCTGTGGGAAATGTTCCCTGAGCATCCCAATTTGCTGCCGTCCTTCTTCGAGGGAGAAGCAGATGACGCGTTTTTGGCGGAGCCGTATGTTCGCAAGCCGTTTTTCAGCCGCGAGGGTGCCAACATTACCCTGCGCGGGCTCGGCGATGAGGAGTTGACGACACCAGGAGCCTATGGCGCTGAGGGGCATATTCTCCAAGCTTACACGGAGCCTCCGAAGTTCGGGGATGACTATGCGATGATCGGTTCCTGGATCGTTGGTGGTCAGGCTTCAGGCATTTGTATCCGTGAGGACCGGCATCCGATCACGCAGGATCTTTCGCGCTTTGTGCCACATGTGATCCAGGAAAACTGACGCGTGGGAGCGGGTATTGAAGAGCATTGTTGCAACGATTGATATCGCGACCGGCAGCGAAACCATTATTCTTGAGGCTGAGCGCCACCTGGAAGCACCAAACTGGTTGCCCGACGGTGACACGCTGGTGGTGAACGGGAACGGTCGTCTCTACCGACTGCCAATTGGCGCGCCTTCACTCATTGAAATCGATACCGGATTTGCAACGGCTCTCAACAACGATCACGGTTTGTCGCCTGACGGGCGATTGCTTGTCATCAGTGATGCATCCCGAACGCCCGAAAGCTGCATCTATACGCTTCCGGTCGGTGGCGGTCTGCCAGTGCGTGTAACATCGAAAACGCCCTCGTATTGGCATGGATGGTCACCCGACGGCCGGACCCTGGCTTTTGTCGGCAAGCGCGAACAAACGCGTGGCACTTTCCAGGTGTTTACATGTTCGGTCACCGGTGGTGAAGAAACGCAGCTGACAAGAGACTTCGACCATTGCGATGGCCCGGATTATGCGCCGGATGGCAATTGGATCTGGTTCAACGGTGAAAAAGACACCGATGTACAGCTTTGGCGCATGCGACCGGACGGATCGGAGCTTCAACGAATGACGGCAGATGAACGGGTCAATTGGTTTCCGCATCCTTCGCCCGACGGCCAACATGTCGTCTATCTCGCCTATGAAGCGGGAACGTCAGGCCACCCGGCCAACAAGGATGTGGAACTGCGTCTGTTACCAGCCGGGGGCGGAACACCCAAGACACTGCTCGGACTTTTTGGCGGACAAGGGACGCTGAATGTTCCCTCCTGGGCACCGGACAGTCGCCGGTTCGCTTTTGTCAGATATGAATCTTGAGTGGTAACACGCGCTCAAATAACTTGAATTTTAGAGTCATATTTATTATTCGAGCGGCACCACGAAATTCGAACCCGGAGAGATAATATGTTCATCGCCATGAACCGTTTCGCTATCAAGAACGGTCAGGAAGACGCTTTTGAAACGGTCTGGCGTGAGCGGGATTCAAGGCTGAATGACGTCCCCGGATTTCAGAAATTCCATTTGTTGAAGGGGCCCGAGGACGAAGAAATGGGCACCACGCTTTACGCGACTCATACGGTCTGGAACAGCCGTGAGGACTTCGTCAACTGGACCAGGTCGGAGCATTTTCGCGCAGCTCATAAAAACGCCGGCACCAACAAGGGCCTTTATGTCGGCCATCCTCAGTTTGAAGGCTTTGAACCGATCCTGAGTGAATGAAACTGTGGCCTCTTAGGGGGCTTTCGAATAAAGGCGGTGCGCAGTTCCGGGCACCTCCAAACCACTAGTGCATACGGTTCGTCAGCTGCCTTCGCCAAGGCCGTCAAATGCCGCCAGTGCTTCGGCTCCATAAATCATCGAGGGGCCGCCGCCCATATAGACGGACACGCCAATGACTTCGAGGATCTCGTCGCGGCTTGCGCCAAGGCGAGCCGCCGCGCGGGCATGATAGGCCAGGCAGCCGTCGCAGCGCGCAGTAATGCCGATGGCAAGCGCAATCAGTTCTTTTGTCTTTGCGTCGAGTGCGCCGGGTGCGGTGGCAGCCTTGGCAAGTGCGCCAAATCCTTTGGCAACCTCAGGCACACCTTTGCGAACTGCCGCCATGCGCTCGTCCGTTTGCGCGACAAAAGCTTCCCAATCGGATACGGCCATCTCGTTTCTCCTAAGGTTTGGACTTTCTGTTGGAGAAACCTAGGCTTGGGGCGGTGAGGGGGCGTTGATGTGGCGCAAACTGTGCGCCGGTGTCAGCCTTTTGCCGCGCTGGTCAACAGGCGCTCAATTTCTGAGGTCAGTTTTCCTGACGTTGGCGCGGTCGGTGTTGCAAACCAGGCAACCAGCTTGCCGTTCGAATCAATCAGATACTTGTGGAAGTTCCAGTAAGGCCTCGCGGTGACGCCCAGCTCTTTGGCTGCCCATTGGTAGAAGGGATGAGCATGTTCACCTTTCACAGCCGTTTTCGCAGTCATTGTGAAGGTCGCGCCATATTCAGCCTCGCAATGCGTCGCGATTTCATCGTTCGTGCGCGGTTCCTGACCGCCGAAATCGTTGGACGGAACACCCAGCACAACAAGTCCCTGACCTTCATAGCGCTCGTGAAGCTCTTGCAGGCCCGAGAGTTGGCCGCTGAACCCGCACTCGGTGGCCGTGTTGACAATCAAAACGGTCTTTCCGGCAAATTCTTTCAAGGAAAGCGGCTCGCCGAATGCCATTTCGAACGTAAAGTCGTGTGCTGAGTTGATTGGCTTTGCCGAAGCCGCGTGACCGTCAAACGGTGGTGTGAAAACCGTTCCGATCGACACCAGTGCGGCCGTCGTCGTCTTAAAAGCTTTTGTCTTGAGAAAAGCAAGACTGGGACGACGGGTCATTCTTGTCTGGTCCTTGCAAGAGCGGTTGAGGTGTCTATCCGGCGGTTCACGACTAGATGCCTGATTTACGCAGTTCCATTCAACTTGGTTCACGGCCGGTTGCTGTTGACCCGTGAGCAGAAGAATTCAGGAAGATCATCATGGTTCGGAATTCAGGCCTGAAATCCGATTGTCGGCGACATGCGTAGGGGTCTTTGAACTTGAAGACAGATTAACCGGAACGGACATATGCCCAATAGCAGCTGGAATGGCATTCGAACGGCCCTTGCCGTTGTGGCCGCAACATTTATTCCGTCACAGGCTAGCACAGCAGAGGTTCCGGAAGCCTGGGCCTGGAAGCACCGTGTGATCGTTGTATTCGCGCCGCATCCTGAAGACGTAGATCTGATTGCGCAGCGCCGCGCATTTGCACGCATTCAGGAAGGATTTGAAGAGCGGCATCTGGTCTTGGTGGAAATCGTTTCCGGGACAGCAAACACTGTGATTGGACCTGACCTCAATGTTTCCGGATCTGGCGTGAGGAACTATGCGCGCAAGACCGATGAGCAATTTGAAGTCGTGCTCTTCGGAAAAGACACCGGTCTCAAACTGCGCTCTACCAAGCCTGTGTCAGCGAATGCAATCTTCGCACTGATCGACAAGATGCCGATGCGGCGCGATGAAATGCGTCGCCAGGCGAATTGAGACATTGCGCTTCTCAAACGTTGCGCCAGGGACCGGGAGAAATTTTCTGATGAAGACAGCTAAAAGCGCAACTGGTCTTACAAACCCGAAAGATCCGGCGACCGTGCCGGTTGCAGCGCGATGGTTAGGCGGAACCGGCGCGATTCCGTTTGCAGGCCTGGCATTTCTTTGTGTGTTCGCACCTGAAAACTGGTCAAATTGGGCTGCTCAAGCGATGGCTTTTTACGGCGCAGTCATTCTGTCTTTTCTCGGAGGCATTCAATGGGGGCTTGCCATAAGTGACGCCAGCTCGACCGACAATCAAGTCACGCGTCTCTCGCTCAGCGTCGTTCCGTCCCTGATTGCCTGGGCCGGGTTGCTGCTGCCCTTGTCAACCGGTTTGCTGGTGATGGTGGCAGCCTTCGCTCTTGTGCTTTACCAGGACGTTTCGGCTTCACGGTCTGGAGACGCACCCTCCTGGTACCCGAAGCTGAGAATGCCATTGAGCCTGGTGGTCATGGCTTCGCTGCTGGTTGGTCTGCTGGGCACGTTGATCTGAGGTTCGACTGTCTCACGGGGACATGCGTTTTGCGCCGGGCGTTGTCCAAGCTATGGATGGGTTTGAAACGTTGACTGGTCATGGGCAATCCCGCGCCAGACCAAGGAAAAAATTCGCTCCACTTCGTCTTTGTCGATGCCCTGGCGGCCCATCGCAACGCGTCGCGTGAGCGTAATCGCCGGCGAAGCAAGTACGGTCTCGATGGTGCGTACACTTGCTTTCACAAGCGTGCCATCGTCGATCCCTTGCTGAATTTCAGCCAGGACTTCGGACATGAGCCGCTTAAGATCTTCATTGTCGCTGGCCTGAATTCGCGTTTCGGTGCTCATCAGCTCAACCATCTGAAAGTCCCGAGGTGCGCGAAAGCCATAGTCGACAAGGGCGAACCACATGGCCCGCAAACGATCGGCTGTTTCCTGGTGTTGTGCAGCAGCCGACATCATCGCGTCATGTATGTCGCGTTTGACGTCGAGGAAAACCGCAAACAGCAGCTCGTCCTTGCTTCGGTGATACCTGTAAATGGTCCCGACGCTCAGACCGGCCCGCGCAGCAATCTTGTTGACGGAAACGGCTGTCGAGCCGATTGCCGCCACCTCGTCAACGGTTGCCTTTCGCAAATCCTGAGGTTTGTCACCTGTCTTTGGTCGCGCCAAATGTGTCTCCTGAAACTCACTATCCCCCTACTTACCAATCCGGATCGATTTGCACCATGGATTGATTTTGCCGGTCCATATTGACAATGAGCAATTGCTCATTAATTAAAGGTGCTACTGGCGCACATGCTGCAAGCCCTGCATCCGCAACGGACCAATGGATGCTTTCACTCGCGGCTCTCGCGGCATGATCTGAAGATGTTTTGGTCTTGTGCGTCGAATGCCCGTCACTTTTCAGGAACACCTGCCATGTCCAAAGTCATTCTCATCACCGGCACATCCACGGGTCTGGGTGTCGAAATCGCCGTACAGGCTGCCAAGGCGGGGCACACGGTCTATGCCACGATGCGCAACCTTACCAGGCGGTCGACCCTCGATGCCGCAGCTGAAGATGCCGCCGTGTCGCTGCAGGTGCTGCAGCTGGATGTCCAGGAAAGTGCAAGCGTCAACGCCGCCGTCGATCATGTGATAGCTGCCGAGGGGCGGATAGACACACTGATCAACAATGCCGGTGCCGGATACGTGCGCACCACGGAACAGGCGAGCGAAGAAGAAATCAACTGGGTGATGGACGTCAACTTCATGGGCGTCGTCCGATGCACCAAAGCGGTCATCCCGCATATGCGCAAAGCGCGCAAAGGACACGTCGTTACTGTTTCCTCGGTTGGCGGCCTGGTCGGTCAGCCGTTCAATGAGATCTATTGCGCTGCCAAATTCGCGGTCGAAGGATTTACGGAAGCTTTGGCCAGCTACGTGTCGCCGAATTTTGCCATCGATTTCACGACAGTAGAGCCTGGTGGAATCCAGTCCGAATTCGCGGCCAATATTATGAAGCAAATCGAGGAAACAGGCGGCATGCTGGAGGATGAATATCTACCCATCCTCCAGAAATACATCGGTAGCGCGCAGGATAGAGCCGCAGGTGGCGACATTTACCAGACAGCGGAAAAAGTCGCGTCAGTGGTCCTTGAGTGTGTCGAGGCAAATGAGCCGCCCATTCGAAAGCGCACGTCCAGTTGGGGGGAGGAGTTCACCCGTTTCAAGACGGCAACTGATCCAGACGGACGTAAGCAACAGGCCTCTGTGATTGAAGAACTTTTGAACTGAACGCCCGGGCGAGGGGCCGGACTTCCAACTGACTTTGGCACTCACACCTTACAGATCACCGGTCATCGGGGCCGGCAGAGGTATTCCTTACTTCACGGGTGGATTTGACCAACCGGGAGCCTTGAAAGGTGTATGAAGTGCGCGCTTCACCAGCTCAAGGTGGTCTTGCCCGTAAAAGGGGTCGCCATCAACGAAATAGGTCGGTGACCCGAATACGTTTTTCTCCTGTGCCCAACGCGTGTTGGCTTGCAGCCAGGATTGCATTTCCGCCGAACCGGCCTTTGCAAGAAGCGCATCAGCATCATGCCCCAGTGAGGTGGCAAGTGCCTTTAAAGCTGCCAGATCCGAAAGATCCATATCGTCACGCCAATGGGCTTCGAGTAGTCCATGTGCCATGGCATCCGTTTGCTGACCGGTTTCGCCAAGTGCAAGGATCATTCCCGAGGCAAGGCTATAGTCAGCATCATGCCGACTGGGTCGGTAGTTGATGATGGGGACGTTTCGGAACTCGGCCCATCGTTCAATTTCCCGCCCAAAAAAATAGTCGACATGCTGTTGCGTCCGCCCCCGGAACGAGGGCGCTCGCTGTGCATCGATCACTGGTGAAAGCAGAATCGGTCTGTGGATCAGTGTGACGGAGTTGTCAGCGCAAATCCGCAGCAGCTCCGCTGAACCGAGATAGGCATAGCCGGAGTGAGCGGAATAGACATATTCGATCGTGGCCATGGGCTGAAAGAAACTCGCTGAATGTGCGTTGTTGGAAACTGCAGAATGCCAACACTCTGGTTGATTTCCGGAAATTGCAAGTCCGGCGAGCTGTTGAACGGCTCACAAGTGCGACAGCATGCGGTTGAATGATCGCTGTTACACAGCGGCAACTTCTCAATCGGTCGCCGGCCTGGGCGCTGATTGCATACCCGCATTGCATCTCAGCAACTGGAATTCCGGCAAAGGCATGCCGACATAAGACCCTTCCGATGTCCCGGAAACAAATGTTCTGTCGCGTTGAAGGCAAATTTGATGGACCGCCTGAAGATGTGGCTTCCGGGTATTGCAGGATGGAGAAAGGAGAAGACGATGACACCGACGTTCAATATGCGCACCAAAGATATGCCCGCAGAAATGCGTCTTCTGCTGGATGATTATCCAAGGGACAGCTGGGAGACACATCCTGGCTTCAAGGACAAAACCAGGCACTGGCTGGGCGCTCACCAGAT
The DNA here is from genome assembly GCF_947499295.1 of uncultured Roseibium sp. Classification (GTDB taxonomy): domain Bacteria; phylum Pseudomonadota; class Alphaproteobacteria; order Rhizobiales; family Stappiaceae; genus Roseibium. Next base: position 84,917 of record NZ_CANMNP010000008.1, on the reverse strand, counting down.
GTTCCGCAAGTTGGGGGAGCTTGTTCGCACTGAAACCGAGGTGTACCTCGGCAAAGGACGCTCTTCCGATGACTACGCAGGCCGGTTGTCATATTACGGCAATGCGCTGGTCGCAAACCTCCATGGGCATCACACCTGGGAAGACAGGAGTTATTTCCCGGAGCTCTCCGTTGCCGATCCCCGCTTTGATGCAGGCCTGGAAATCCTGGAAAAGGACCATCACGAACTGGACCGCGTCCTGGATGAGTTTACCGAAACCGCCAACAGGACCATCAAGCTGAGCCAGCTGGATGAAGCGCAGGCGCGCGAAGAAGCTGGTCAACTGCACGGTCTTGCCGAAACAATAGAAGCCTTTCTTGTCCGGCACCTGGCGGATGAAGAAGAACTCGCAGTGCCGATCATCTTGCATCATCGGCTGCGCGGATAAGCAGCCACTTGAAAAAGTGGTTCGTCCTTATGAGACCGGCGCGGCAATGGCCGCGCCGGTTTTTTGCTCGGATCAGTATGGCGTCAGCCGAGTTGGCCGCCGTCATCCCGTGTTACCGCAATGACGGCAGACCGTGGGACACTGTCACCGCCTTCAGGCCAATGCGAGTCACCGCGTTCGCCGGGGTGCTGAATGCCGACGAAAAGCGTTTTACCGTCGCTGGACATTGCCGCACCGGTCACTTCGCATTCCTTCGGGCCAACCAGGAACCGCTTGATCTCGCCAGTTGCGGGATCACCCACAAGCATCTGGTTGTTTCCATGTCCGGCAAAGTCCTCTTCATTGGAGTAATTGCCGTCAGTCTGAATCCACAAAAGACCCTTGGTGTCGAAGAACAGCCCGTCCGGCGAATTGAACATGTTGCCTTCATTGATGTTCACTGATCCGCCATAGGCATCCTGGTGAACGGTCGGGTTGCCTGCCAGCGCAAACAGGTCCCAGGTGAAGCTGTCGCTGGTATGGTTACTGCCTGCAGGCCACCATCGGACGATCTGCCCATAGTGGTTTTCCGCACGTGGGTTCGGGCCCATCGCCGGAGTTGGGTCTCCACCCGCGTTGGGCTTGATTGCGCGGTTCTTGTTGTTGGTCAGAGCGCAATAGATCTCAGCTTTTTTAGGGTTGGCTGCAACCCATTCCGGCCGGTCCATGGTTGTCGCGCCGACAGTAGAGCCGGCGGCACGGGCATTGATCACGACCTCGGCAGCCGACGCCATACCAGTCGTCTCTGGCGTCAGCGCCAGCCATTGACCGGTGCCGTCGGGATGGAACTTCGCCGCATAAAGCGTTCCTTCAGCCAGCAGATCTGAATTGTCTGCACCTTCGGCATAAACGCCGTCGGAAATGAAACGGTACAGGAACTCGCCGCGTTCATCGTCACCCATGTAAACGACGATGCGCCCGTCTCCATTGACCACGACTTCCGCGTTCTCATGTTTGAACCGGCCCAATGCAGTCCGCTTTTTGGGTATTGACGACGGGTCTGAAGGGTCGATTTCGACCACCCAACCGGCACGATTGGCTTCGTTCGGGTGTTTGGCAATGTCGAACCGGTCATCGATCTGGGCCCAGCCATAGCCCCAGTCTTCGACGTTGACCCCGTAGCGCTTCTGCGCATCGGTTCGTTCGATATCAGGATCGGATGAGGAGAAGTAGCCGTTGAAGTTTTCCTCACAGGCAAGATAGGTGCCCCAGGGTGTGCGCCCGTTGCCGCAATTGTTCCATGTGCCCTTGGACAGCGTCCCGGCAGGGTCAGCTTCTGTTTGCATCGAGGCATGACCGGCCGCGGGGCCCGTAATTTCCATTTCGGTCTGCGGTGTGATGCGTCGATTGTATTTGCTGTCCTTGACCAGAGCCCAGCCATTGTCGCTCTTGGCGATTTCGATCACAGAAACGCCGTGGGCCATCATGCCCTTCAGGACATCATCATCCGTTTCCGACTTTCCTTCTGGACGATTGCCCCAGATGATCTTCCGGTTGGTATATTCGTTGTTGTTGACCAGGACCGATGCGTCGCCGAGCTCGAAAAGCGCCATGCCATCGATATTGTCACCATATGCGCCGGCCTGGCTTTCGCCGTTGCCGCGGGTCGCATGGTCGAATTCGGCAACGCCGGAAAACATCGGGTCACCCCAGCGAATGACCACGTGGCTGGAATAGCCATCTGGCAAGGTGATGTCGTCAAGCGTGTTGGCCGCCACCTGGTTGAAGCCCAGGCGGGAATTCTGTGCCGCGACCTCTCCGGAGCCAAAGACGGATGTACCGAGCACGAATGATCCGGCGCCAAATGCCATGACGCCCCCAAGGAACCCACGCCGGGACAGGGCCTCGTCGACCACTTGGTCGAATTCGGTCACTTCCGGCGGCGGATTGATGGCCTCGTCAAATTCGTCGAATGACTGTTCTTGTTCTTCAAATTTTGTCACGATTTTCTCTCCCTCAGTTTGGCTGCGCCGAGCCGTCATGCAACTGCCTACCAGGAAAATTGCAATCATAGGTAGCGAGGCCGTCGGCCAAAGCCGATGATGGAAGACTAGGCGATCAATTATCGCTCATCAATCAGGGAACAAAAGAAAATTAGTCGGCTCAATTTCCGCACCTGGTTCCTCAGGCAGGAATTGCGGTGTGTGCGCAATCAAGTCTTTCAAAATGGCGGCTGCGCTGCAGGCGGAGAAGAATTGTGTGATGTAGAAGACAGACAGAGCCTCACTGCCACGGCAATTTAGCCTCGCCGGTTCTCAGAGATCTGATGCCGGTCACCACACCGAAAAGGGGTCAAATGCGGGGGCCAATTTAGGGAGAGTGAATGTGGCTGAGTCCTTTTTCCTGCCATACCATTACGTAGATCATCTCACCAGTCCGGGTCTCCAGACCAGCGCGGGTCCTGTCAAGCTGAGCCAGTATCTTTGCAAGGATCGCGGCAATGGCGGCAATGACAGCGCGACCAGTTTTTACAAGAATTTCAGATGGATCAAGGATGCCAGCGGCATCAACCTCAATCAACATGTCGGCGGCAAGGCGATTGATCTTGCGCTGAAGGGTCAGGGAAATGACAAGGCTTTCGTGAAGATCTGGAATTTCATGCTCAAGAACAAGGAGCTGATGGACAAATACAAGGTCGACGTCTGCGGCCGTGCCAAAAAGGACGGCTCCAAGGATGTCGAGCAGACCGGTAAGATCAAGAGAATGTATTTTGACAAGATGTCGGACCGTGCAGCGTTGCAGCAGATGGTTCAGGACCGCTTCTTCGGCATGGACTGCATTGGCTTCATCGCCAATTTTCTAATCTACACCGGCGAGTGGGACAAATACTACGGCGTCTCACCAAAGAACTATCCAAAGCACGTCGCCAAGATCAACATTGATGACGTCCACGAAGTGAAGCCACTCGATTTCATGGTCTGGAACGGTCATGTGGCAATTGTCGACTGGGTCTGGAACAAGATCGACGAGAAGAGCGTGCGCATCGACATGTGCCAAAGCTCCAGCGGTGGTCCGCAATGCAATGAATGGGTCATCCTGAAGCAGACCGGCGGTAAGGGCATCAACGGTGGAATGGAATTCACCATTCTTGGTGGAACACCTGCGCCTCCGGTTCGCGGCAACCTGACGATCTGGCGCCGGGAAGGTTTCTGGTTCTAGGGTCGGCTCGCAAAGGTCAGATGACGTTCGCAGAATCGCGGGTCTTTGTCGCTTCACCGAGTATCTTCAGGTGCTCGGGTTCCAGCTGGCTGACGTTGAAGCGCATGAAGGAAGACTTGCTCTGCGATGCGCTGAAAACGTTGCCCGGAGCGAAAACAGCCCCTTTTGTCAGAGACACGCGTGCAACGGTTGCAGCGTCAATCTGGTTTGGCAATTCGCACCAGAGATAGAAACCGCCGCGGGGCTTTACCCACGGCTTCAGTCCCAATGCACCAAGTTCATTGGTCATTTGGGCGCGCCGTTGGTCGAGCCTGGTTATCAGGGCTTCCATGTGTTTTCTGTAGCTGCCATCGGTCAAGGCCGTGTGCAGAACTTCGCTCACCATGGGGCTGGGGCCGCCAAAATTGGTCGCAACCTGCAAATCCGTCAGGGCTTCGATCCAGTCCCGTCGAGCTACGATATGGCCGCAACGCAGAGAGGCCGACAGTGTTTTGGAATAACTGCCGATGGTCAGGACACGATTGTGACCGTCGAGAGCCGCGAGGCGTGGAGAAAGCGCCGGTTCAAATTCGGAGAAGATGGAATCTTCCACGATGATGAGATCATGTGTTTCGGCAAGTGACATGACGCGGTGCGCAGTCGCGGCCGAGAGCGTTGCCCCTGTTGGATTGTGAAGCGCTGAGTTGGTAAGATAAAGCCGCGGGCGCTTGTCTTTCAGGGTGTCCTCCAGAGCGGCCAGATCAGGGCCCTTTGGCGTATAAGGAACACTGACGATCTTGATTTGGTGGGCCCTCAGAAGGGCATGAAAATTGAAGTAACAGGGGTCGTCGACCAGAACCGTGTCCCCTGGACTGAGCAAGAACCTGCACACCAGATCCAGAGCTTGCGATCCCGAGTTTGTCAAAAGAATACAGTCCGGATCCACGTCGTTACTCTGATCGTGAAGCTTGCGGGCAATAAGATGTCGCAAGTTTCGGTGCCCCTGAGCGCTGCCGTAGTCGGTCAGTACGTTATTATTCGCGCGGGCGACCTGGCGCATGGCACGGCGCAGTGCATCGACCGGCATCCAGTCGCTTGGCAGCCAGCCGCACCCGGGCTTGGTCAGTTCGTTTTCCGTGTCGATCGATTGTCTTGCGACCCAAAGGGAATCAACTTCACGGTCCAGCTGCGGACCGGTTTGGGAAACGGCAAAGGGCTGAGCCTTGTCGGCGACAAAAAAACCGGAACTGCGCCGCGCCCAAATGGCACCTTCTGCCGCCAGAACGTCATAAGCCTCCACGACTGTCGACGGAGACATGTTCAAAGTGGAAGCAAGTCCGCGAACGGATGGCAGCTTGTCTCCAGGTCCAAGTGTTCTGGACCGGATCCTGCGGTTGATGTGTTCCACGACAAGATTTCGGCGTGTTGCTTTTGTCACCATCAGCTCCGTTGTATGGCTTACTAAACCAATACAGTTTTTAAATATTGTATTGATCTGTATCTGCCTTTGCTGATCCAATCCACCTACAAATCCAAAAAAGGATTTGTCGCGATGAACTCTTCATTTTCCGGTTGGGGCAGCGGTTTGCTCGGTGTGCTGATCTTCAGTGGCTCGTTGCCGGCGACGCGAGTGGCCGTGAGTGGTTTCGATCCCTATTTTTTGACAGCTGCGCGCGCAGTGCTTGCCGCCGTTCTGGCGTGTCTCCTGCTTGGACTGATGAAGCAACGGCGGCCGTCTGTTGCTGATCTGAAGTCGCTTGCGATCGTTGCAATCGGTGTGGTCATCGGCTTCCCGCTTTTGACGGCCCTTGCGCTTGAGCACATCACTGCGGCGCATTCCATCGTGTTCATTGGTTTGTTGCCTTTGACGACGGCCGCGTTCGGGGTGATACGGGGTGGTGAACGACCCGCACCCCTGTTTTGGTTTTTTTCGATCCTGGGCAGCGCGGCAGTCGTTGGATTTGCCTTGTCCCGGAGTTCAGATACCTCTCTGACCGGTGATGTGTTCATGCTTGCCGCGATTGTCGCGTGTGGCTTGGGCTATGCCGAAGGTGCACAACTTTCGCGCCGGCTGGGTGGCTGGCAGGTGATATCCTGGGCCTTGATCCTGTCACTTCCTTTCATGGCAGGTCTGGCGGCGGTCACGTATCCTCAGTCCTTCGCTGATCTGGGGCTGCCGGTTTGGCTGAGCCTTGTCTACGTGTCTGTCTTTTCAATGCTTGTCGGTTTCGTTTTCTGGTACAGGGGCCTGGCAATCGGCGGGACTGCGGGCGTTGGGCAACTGCAGCTATTGCAGCCTTTTTTCGGCCTGATCCTGGCCGCCGTATTGTTGGCAGAACCTATCGCCCCCTCCATGATCGCGGTTACGATACTGGTTGTCATCTGTGTCGCGGGTGCGAAACGGTTCGCATGACGGGTCCGGCCGATATGTCAGAACCCAAAAACTGAAAACCTGCCTTCCAGGCAGCTCAACGCATATTGAACATGCACGCGACACTTTCTGATGTCGTCTTTGCTATCTTGCAGATGCGAATCGGCTGTCCCTGCGGCCATTCGGCTATCGTTAAGTCTCGGTTCAATCTTCAAACAAAGGGCAACAAATGTCTTCTCCAAAACCACGTGTGGGCGAACGTCTCGAGGAAATGAGCTTTCCGGTGCTCGGGCGTGAAGGTTCGATCACCGTCGGGCAACCCAAAGACCGTTGGACCATGTTGTTTGTTTATCGCGGCAAGCATTGCCCGCGCTGCAAGCGATTCTTGAACAAGTTGAACGCTGCATTGGATAACTGGACCAATGTTTTGGACGTTGTGGTTGTTTCGGCCGACAGCGAAGACAAAGCGCGGGCTGACCAGCAGGAATTCGGCTGGAATTTCGAGCTTTGCTACGGAATGAGCGAGGCGCAGATGCGCTCACTTGGCCTTTATGTTTCAGAGCCTCTCTCGGAAGCTGAAACTGACAAGCTCTTTGCTGAACCCGGCAGTTTCGGGATACGACCGGACGGCACGTTGATGCTGGTGGATATTTCCAACGGGCCGGCGGCGCGGCCCGACCTGGAAGAGCTGCTAGACGGAATGAAGTTCAACATCGAAAACAACCGCCCGGTTCGAGGAACCGCGTAGCCTTCGATCACAGCACTGAAGATTTCATCCATCTACCAGTGACCTGGCCAACCTATTGGATTTGCTCAACGGGCCTGGCCGGGTCCTGTTTCCACGTTGAAAAGGATCCATCAAACAAACGTGCCTCGCTTCCAAGTTCGGTCAATCCAAGCAGAGTGACGGTCGCGGCATAGCCGGATCCGCAAGTCGCGATAACTGGAAGGTCTCGCCATTGAGGCGACTTTTCATCAAACACGTTTGACAAGGCACCGCGGTTCAGAAAAAGACCGGTCTCGCTGTCCAGGAGTTCCGAAAACGGGATGTTCAATGAACCTGGAATATGTCCGGTGCGCGGGTCCTCTGCTTTCCCGGCAAACCCGGCGAAGCCACGTGCGTCTATGACGCAGGATTTTTGGTGGCTTTCGATGAAGTCTTCTAGGCTTGTGCGCAAATCGCTTTTTTGAACAGGTTCAAAGTCGCCTTGTGACGTATCTGGTTTGTCGGTTGCCACAGGTTTCTGCAATGTGGTCCAACGGGTCCAGCCTCCATTGAGCACACGGACATTTTCAAAACCCCAGTACCGCATTGCCCACCAAATGCGGCCTGCGAGCATATGGTTGTAGTTGTCGTAGAGAACGACGAGGTCAGTCGCATTGATGCCAAGGGCCTTGAACGCGCTTCGGGCTGCATCCCGACCCGCGACAGATGCAAGAGGAAGAGCTTCGCTCTGATCGATGAATTGGCTGGTCCAGTCGAGAAAGGCTGCACCGGGAATGTGGCCTTGTTCATAATCCTCCGGCAACGCCCTGGCCGGGCTGCTCCAGGTTCCGCGCACGTCGAACAGTTTGAGACCCGGTTGCTTCAAAAGAAGTTCAAGTTCTTCGGTTGAGATAAGCGGTGAACCCCGCGCAATAATGTCTCTCTGAAGGTCGGTTGGTGACATGGCGAGGCTCCTTAATCTGGTTGTGCTATCTGGCACCAATTCAGTCTGCCAGCAAATTCAGATCAAAGGCGTGAACGTCATGCAGCAGTTCCACAAAGCCGCGGGCTGCGTGGTCCAGAGACTGGCGTCCCTTGTCGGCGGTCGCGATGGAAGCATCGCCAACAGTACCGTTGGAATTAAGGTCTTGGGCCTTCCAGCCGAACGCATGTGGTCCATGAGCGCGCAGGTGTGTGAACTCAGAAACGAATTGCTCCTGCGCGGACCGGAAGTTCTGAGCCTTGTCCATCTTCACCAGTTCAGGATGAAGGTGAAGCATGATGGAGGTTTCCACGTCGCCGCCATGTATTCCAAAGGTGAGTTCATGATCCGGGAAGACGCCTTCGGGCTGTCCAAAATGCGCCCAGGCAGTGCCAACGGCCAGCATTTTGTGCCGGATCCTGAGTTCTCGCGTCAGGATGGCCACCAAAGGCACATTCCCTCCATGAGAGTTTACAATCACCAATTTTCTGATCCCGGCGCGGGCAATGCTGTCGCCGAGTTCCATCCAGGCCCTGAGCGCTGTCTCCCAGCCAAGGGTTAGCGTTCCCGGCGAGGATATGTGTTCATTCGATTTGCCGACCGCCTGCACGGGCAAGAAGGTTGCGGGAACGGTTTCCGGGATAAGATCCATCACTCTGTGGACTTGACCCTGGGCAATCGCCGTATCGGTATAGACCGGCAAATGAGGCCCGTGCTGTTCAATTGCAGCCACCGGAAGAACGGCAATCCAGTCCTCGACCGACGGAGCCTCAAAATCGGTGGTGGTCATGTCTTGCCAATTGAGTTTGGGCAGCATGAAGGTTCTTCTCCTCAGTTCCTTCTGAAGGCATTTCGCACACGTTTAGCAACAAAGCGTGTCAGGGCGCCGCGGCAACAATCTCAACTTCGACCAGAAAGTCTTCGCGCGCAAAACCCGAAACAATCATCAGTGTCGATGCCGGGGCAGGTTCGGAAATGAAACCGTCCCTGACGCGCATATAGCCAGGCAAGTGGGCGCGGTCGGTCACATAGGCATTGATCCGCACCACATCCTGCAATGTCATGCCGGCAGATGCCAAGATCGCCTTTATATTTTCAAAACAGAGCGTGGTCTGACCCTCAATGTCGGCTGGGATCCGGTCATCGGCTGCAATACCCAGTTGACCCGAAGCGAACAGCAGACGATGCCCTGCAGGGATCTCTACAGCATGGCTGTAGCGAGCAAAGGGGGCACGAATTTCAGGTGGTGTGTGCGTGCGTTTCAAATGACTTGTCCTCACGTCAAAAACCGAAAGCTATCGCGGCGATCGCCTGCGTGCAATTTCCGCAGTTGCGTATTTTAGATGCCATTGCTCAAATAGAGGGCGCGATTAACTTTTGCGCTGACAATGGTGCAGCAATGTGCAAGTCTTTACGGGCTGCTCAGACAACCAACGGGCAGCACGACAAGCGGGCCAATGTTTTTACGCGACGGCTCACTTCCTGCCTGTTCCGCTCTCAGGGCTTTCGAGCACAGCGGCAGAGCATTCGGCCCGTCGTGGGCAGTTTGACCTGCTTGGTGTAACGAAAACGGGGAACGCGGAAATGGGATTGTCTCGGAACTTAGGACTTGCGACGCTCGCCGTCATGGCGTCGACAAGCGCGCATGCGCTTGAAAAAGTGACCTTCGGTACAAACTGGGTCGCTCAAGCAGAACATGGTGGTTACTACCAGGCGGTTGCCGACGGCACATTTGAAGCCTGTGGCATTGAAGTGGAAATCAAGCCTGGGGGCCCGCAGGCCAACAACCGTATTCTGTTGCCGGTCGGAAAAATCGACTTCCTGATGGGCGGCAACATGCTTCAGGCATTTTCTGCGATTGAGCAGGGCATTCCAACCACCGTTGTGGCGGCTCATTTCCAGAAAGAACCACAGATCCTGATGACGCATCCGGGTCAGGGCTTGGATACCTGGGAAAGCCTCAAGGACATAAACCTCCTGATCGGCAAGGGTGGCCTCAATTCCTTTTATCAGTGGATGAAGTCAGAGTTCGGTTTCAAGGACGAACAGGTGCGTCCTTACACCTACAATTCGGCACCGTTTCTTGCCGACAAGAAACTGGGCCAGCAGGGTTATATTACGTCTGAGCCCTATGCCATCGAGACGGAAGGCGGCTTTGAGCCCAACATCTTTCTGATCGCCGATTTTGGCTATGACACCTATTCGACAACAGTGGAAACCCGGACCGAGCTTGTGGAAACCAAACCGGAAGTCGTCAAATGCTTTGTCGACGGTTCGGCTATCGGCTGGGTCAATTTCCTTTATGGCGACAATTCCAAAGCACTGGAAATGATCAAGAAGGACAATCCTGGCATGACGGACGGTCAGCTGGCCTTCTCGATCGAGAAGCTGAAATCCTACGGCATCGTTGACAGTGGCGATGCGCTCACAATGGGCATTGGTGCCATGACGGATGAGCGCAACAAGTCCTTTTTTGAAAAAATGGTCGCCGCGGGTGTTGTCAACGGAGACGTCGACTACACGAAGTCCTACACGCTTGAATTCGTCAACAATGGCGTCGGTCTGGACCGCAAAAAAGAGCTGACCGGGAACTGATCAGGACGCTTTCGTGACACACATGAAAAATGCAACCATGGCCGGACAATTTTGAAATGACGGCCATGGTACAAGCAAATATGCAAATAGATACGGGTATTGGACAGCCCATTGTTTCCCTCAAAGGCATCTCAAAGACCTTTTCCAACGGGACGGTGGCACTCAACAACCTGTCGCTCGATATTCGGCAAGGGGAATTTGTTTCCCTTCTGGGTCCCTCGGGGTGCGGCAAATCCACCGCCTTGCGGATCATCACAAGCCTGACGAGCCCAAGCTCGGGCAGGGTTGAGTGGCCGATGGAAGAATCCAGACAGAAGGACCACGAACTCAGCTTCGTTTTTCAGGAACCAACCCTCATGCCCTGGGCGACGGTCTTCGGGAATGTCTGGTTGCCGCTGCGCCTCAAGGGGGTCTCGAAAAAAGCCGCCTATGATGAGGTGATGGAAGCGCTGAAAGGTGTTGGTCTCGACCAGTTTGCGGACAGTTATCCCAGGGAATTGTCGGGGGGCATGAAAATGCGTGTCTCGATTGCGCGCGCCCTCGTGACAAAGCCCAAGCTCCTTTTGATGGACGAACCGTTCGCGGCACTTGATGAAATAACCCGCTTCAAGCTCAACAACGATCTTCTGCGTTTGTGGGAAACCTTCGGCTGGACGGTCATTTTCGTGACCCATTCAGTGTTTGAATCCGTTTACCTCTCCAACCGCATCGTCGTCATGGCAGCGCGGCCCGGACGTGTCGTCAACGATATGGCCATTGATGCGCCTTATCCGCGGGACGAGGATTTCAGGACATCACCCGTCTATAGCGGTTTCTGCCGAAACGTTTCTGAAGCGCTTCACGAGGCCATGAAATCGGGAGATCACCTCTGATGAACTGTCTGATTTTCTTAAACTCTCAGGGTCGCTCCGGATCATGACCATAGACATTGCAGACAAAACACCCTTGCCTGCGGCTGGCGCGGAAATTCCTCTTGATGCCGAGGAAATGAAGCGTGCACGTTCGGCTCGAAGGGAAACGATTGGCAGATGGGTGTTGCCGGTCATCATATTGCTGTTGTCGGTTTACCTATGGGACAGGGTCTGCGTCTGGAACGAAATTCCGCACTACATCCTGCCGAGGCCCGGACAGGTTTTTGAAACGTTGCTTGCCGACTGGGGCATCTTGAGTGTTGCGCTCATCAACACGCTCAAGATCACATTCGGAGCCCTGTTGATCGCGACATTGGGCGGTCTGGGACTGGCGGTGTTGTTCACGCAGTCGAAATGGATCGAAATCTCGTTTTTTCCTTTCGCGGTCATCTTGCAGGTAACACCCATCATCGCGATCGCGCCCTTGATCCTGATTTATGTGGATTCCATCACCGCCGGGCTCCTGATCTGTGCCTGGATTGTCGCGTTTTTCCCGATACTCTCAAACACGACACTTGGACTGAATTCGGCAGACCACAATCTGCAGAACCTGTTTCGCCTTTATGGCGCAAGCCGCTGGCAAACCTTGCGGTTTTTGCGCCTTCCAGCAGCTATGCCCTATTTCCTGGGCGGATTGAAAATTGCCGGCGGCCTGTCTCTGATCGGCGCGATCGTTGCGGAGTTCGTCGCAGGCTCCGCAGGTTCCGGTTCAGGGCTCGCCAACCAGATTCTGGAGGCAAGCTACAGGCTGAACATGCCAAGAATGTTCGCGGCACTCATTCTGATTTCCGTTACGGGGATCCTGATCTTCCTGACTATGAACCTCCTGTCGCATTTGCTCCTGCGCAAATGGCATGAAAGTGCCCTGAAGCGGGAGATATAAATGGGACCGGCAACGGGATCGGGTTTCAACGGAACCGGGATCATCAAGAATGCAACCGTTCCGGCATGTTTGCTCGCCGACACACAAGGTTCGGATCCTGCCTGCCTGCTGGCGAGGGACCTCAAGGTCGTTGATGGGAAGCTTCTTGAAGTCGCGCCTGCCGGATCCTTGACCGGTGCGGATCCAAGTCTGGACCTGGACAGCGGTTTGGTTTTGCCCGCCTTCGTTGATCTGCATACCCATCTCGACAAAGGCCACATCTGGCCACGCAAGGCCAATCCAGACGGATCTTTCATGGGGGCGCTCACAGCGGTCGGCGAAGACCGGATTGCTTATTGGTCGGCCGATGATCTGCGGGCGCGCATGGAGTTTTCCCTGAAGTGTGCCTACGCACACGGAACAGCCGCGATCCGTACGCATCTGGACAGCATCCCGCCGCAGGAGGACATCACCTGGCCGGTGTTTGAGGAAATGCGCACCGACTGGAGTGGTCGCATAAACCTGCAGGGCGTTTGTCTGTTCGGGATCGACCGCCTGGCCGAAGATAGGGACTATCTGTCGGGTATTGCGGAAAAGGTCAGGAAAGCCGATGGGATCATGGGCGCAGTGACCTATATGATCCCGGATCTGGAAAGGCATCTTGAAGACGTCTTTCGTGCGGCCATGGATCGGGGCCTCGATCTGGACTTTCACGTGGATGAAACGCTGGACCCGGCAGCGGTCACATTGCGCCACATTGCCGAAACGGCACAGCGTCTGAAATTCGACGGCAAGATTGTATGCGGTCATTGCTGTTCATTGTCGGTGCATCCGGCGGATGAGATTGACAGGACGCTTGATCTGTTGGCAGGGGCCGGGATTGCCGTCGTTTCGCTGCCAATGTGCAACATGTATCTCCAGGACCGTGTGCCTGGCCGGACACCTCGCCGCCGGGGTGTCACCTTGCTTCACGAAATGAAGCAACGCGGAATTTCGGTTGCGGTCGCCTCCGACAATACCCGTGATCCTTTCTATGCCTATGGCGATCTCGATATGGTCGAGGTCTATACGCAAGCTACTCGGATTTTACATCTCGACCACCCGATCGGCGACTGGATCAGCACGGTCACAACGACACCTGCGCAATTGATGGATATCCCGGCGGGCAAACTGGATACCGGAGCACCGGCCGACCTCGTGCTGTTTAAGGCTCGCGACTGGAACGAGCTCTTGTCCCGCCCGGCGGGTCCGCGCAGTGTTTTGCGCGCGGGGTCTCTTATTGACCAAACTCTGCCCGATTACCGCGACCTCGATCACATTCTCCAGGAAAGGCAACCAGAGTCATGAGCGCCATTGCTGCATTAAAAGCCGATCTTGACGGCCTCAAGATCGAGGACAACCAGCAAATCGTAAAGCAGAAGAGCCGCGATTTTTTCTGGTATTCGCCGGTCCTGAAGAAGCAGCTGGAGGATGTTACCGGCGACCTGATCGTGACCCCGAAAACGGAAGACGAAATCATCCGTGTTCTGAAGGCCTGCTTTGCAGCCGACATACCGGTGACAACGCGGGGCGCTGGAACCGGCAACTACGGACAGGCCATGCCGCTGTCGGGCGGTGTTGTACTCAACATGGCGGATATGGCGGCCGTCAAGGAAGTCAAGACAGGTTCGGTTGTCGTTGAAGCCGGAGCCATCATGTCCGACATCGACAAGGTTGCCCGCGAACAGTCCGGACAGGAATTGCGGATGCATCCGTCCACCTACAGGACAGCCACCATCGGCGGCTTTATTGCCGGTGGTTCGGGCGGGGTCGGCTCGATCAACTGGGGCGGCCTCAGGGATCTTGGCAATGTCATTCGGTTGCGGGTCATCACGATGGAGGCCGATCCTCAAATTCTGGAGATGACGGGTGACGATCTGCAGAAGGTGATGCATGCCTATGGCACCAACGGCATCATAACCGAGATCGAGATGCCGTTGACCGCAAGTTACGACTGGGTTGATGTTCTGGTCGGCTTTGATGACTTTATGGATGCGGTCAGGTTTTCCGACACCATGGCCAATCAGGATGGCCTGTTGACCAAGAATATAGCGCCCGTGGCCGCGCCGGTTCCGCACGACTATTTCCTGCGGCACCAGAAGTTCATTCGCAAGGATCAGTCTGTCGCGGTGTTGATGGTGGCTCCCTTTGCCATGGCGGCGTTTGAGGCGTTCGTCGCGCGTCAGTCCGGCGGGGCGGTGCTTTATCGTTCCGACAAGGCAAACGAAGAGGATCTGAGGCGGCTTCCTCCAGCCTATGAACTTTCCTGGAACCACACGACATTGCGCGGTCTGCGGGTCGATCCTGAGATCACTTATCTCCAGGTTCTTTATCCGTTTCCGAACCAGGTTGAACTGGTCGGGAAGATGCAGGAACTGTTCGGCGATGAGGTGCCGGGACACCTGGAATATGTCCGTTTTGACGGCGACATCACCTGTTTCGGATTGCCAATCGTGCGCTACACCAGCGAAGAAAGGCTGAATGAGATCATCCGGATGCATGAGGAGAACGGCTGCCCGATTTTCAATCCACACCGCTACACGCTGGAAGAAGGCGGCATGAAACAGACAGACGCGGTTCAGCTGGCCTTCAAGCAGGAGGCAGACCCCAAAGGGCTGCTCAATCCGGGCAAGATGATTGCCTGGGAGAACCCGGACTACGACTACACAAGTGGCAAGGTTTTCCTGTTTCCCGGTCTTCAGCGAGGCTGAGTGGCGGCTTACGAAAGTGACGCAGGCGGCTTGTTCATTCTGCCTGCATGTTGTTGTTCCTTAAGGCCAAGCGCATGCGCGTTCTTGTCGTTTACTGTCATCCCTGTGAAGAAAGCTTCAATGCTGCGCTGTGCAAGACCGTTATCAGCGCCCTTGAGGAAGACAGCCACGATGTGCGCCTGACGGATCTTTATGCGAGAGAATTCGACCCGGTCATGAGTGCGCAGGAACGGCGTGGCTATCACACACCGCAGTCGAATACCGTACCGATTGCGCAGGATCTGGCTGATATCAAGTGGTGCGAGGCGATCGTGTTCATTTATCCAACCTGGTGGTTCGGTCTTCCGGCAATGCTGAAAGGGTGGTTGGAACGGGTGTGGGTGCCGCATGAGACGTTCATCATGCCGACCGCGACTGAGGACTTGCGGCCCAACATGCAGAATATCTCGCGCATCGGGATCGTGACGACCTGTGGGGCAAGTTGGTTTGTGTCCAAGTTTGTTGGAGAACCTGGGCGCAAAACCATCATGCGCGGCATCAAGCTTCTTGCAAAACCGCGTTGCAAGACACGTTATCTGGCACACTACAAGATGGACAGCTCGACCCAGGAGAGCCGTCAGAACTACCTTGCCAAGGCAAGGAAGGAGATGGCGGCTTTCCTGCGATAAGGCGGTTTTCAGGTCTTTCAAGCGACAGACGAGCGTGTAAATTAGCCTGCCCGAATATCAGGCTTCCCTGGTGACGTGTTCAACATCATGACGCGATTTAAACCAAAGCGCAGCGCCGAGTACGATGCCGATCACGTCGGTACGCCAATCGCCGGAAATCATGCAAAGGGCGGCTCCCAGAAGCAGTATACGCCAGATCGGGGCAAGGGGGCTCATCAGATAGCCCTGAACGGCGCCAGACAGGAAATAGACGCCGATGATGGCGGTAATTGCATTGCGGATGATTTCTATCCAGCTGGCCTCCATCAGAAGACCGGGGCTGTAGAAGAACATGTACGGTACGATAAACGCGGCCAGGCCGACCCTGAATGCCGTCACCGATGTGCGCATGGGCTCTGCTCCTGCAATGGCAGCGCCCGCATAGGCGGCAAGCGCCACCGGCGGAGTAATCGCGGAGACGACCGCAAAATAGAACACGAAGAAATGCGCAATCAGCGGCTCAATGCCGAGTTCGATCAGGCCGGGTGCCACCACCGAGGCGGCAACCGCATAAGCTGCGGTCGTCGGCATACCCATGCCCAGAATGATCGAGATGATCATCGCGAATATCAGCGCGAGCAGTTTGCTGGTCTCTGCGAGTTCGAACAGCAGAGAAGAGAACCTGGCGCCGACGCCTGTCAATGAAATCACGCCGACAATGATGCCAGCCGTAGCACAGACCGTAATGATCTGGATGGACATCTGAGACGCATTGCGCAGGGCTTCGATGATCTGGAGCGGGCCCATACGAAACGGGGTGAGCCAGCTCACGACAGCGGCAGACGCAATCGCAAGCGTGCCTGCACGGATCACCGAATAACCAAGGAAAAGAGAGCCGACCAGAATGAATATCGGCAGGAACAGAAATGCCTGCTTGGCGAGTTTCCTGAATTTGGGCACTTCGTCATTGGTCATGCCGCGCATGCCAAGACGCTTCGCCTCGAAATCGACCATAAAATAGATAGAGACAAAATAGAGGACGGACGGGATCAGTGCTGCGATGACGAGGTCCGTATATGGAATTCCCGTGATCTCGGCCATAATGAAGGCACCAGCACCCATGATAGGGGGCATGATCTGGCCACCGGTTGAGGCAGCAGCCTCGATTGCGCCTGCCGATTGTGGGCGGTATCCCACACGCTTCATCAGCGGGATCGTCAGCGAGCCTGTCGACACAACGTTACCGGCAGAAGTGCCATTGATCATTCCCATCAGTCCGGAAGCGAACACGGCAACTTTGGCTGGCCCGCCGCGTGCCCGGCCAGCTGTTGCAAAGGCCAGGTTGACGAAATAATCGCCGACCTTTGAGCTTTGAAGGAAGGCCGCGAAAATGATGAAAAGAATGATGTAGGTGGAGGAGACGGCGGTTGTCGGGCCGAGAATACCGTTGTCGGTGAAAACGTAGCTGAAAAACCGCTTTGCATCGTACCCGCGGTGTTCCAGAAATCCGGGTAGCCAGGGCCCCAAAAAGGCATATCCGACAAATATTGCTGCAATCGCTACCAGGGCGAGACCCGCGACACGGCGTGTAAGTTCCAGCATGAGCGCCATGGCAACAAATGCGGCCCAGGCATTTTGCGGATCGGCAAATGGCGTGCCCGCGCGCAGTCTCAAGTTCAAGGCATCTAGACTGAGAGCGATGAAACCGGTCGATGCAATACTGGCCAGCACCAGAACCCAGTCGATCGGGGAAATATGGCCTTCTTTGCCGCGTATGAACCAGCCGGCAACAATCGCAAACAGCGTGCCGACAGCGAGCGATATCCCGAAATAGGCAAAGGTCGTGTCGGCGTTCTCGACGGTCCCCGAGTTCCAATATTGAATGACACCGTAAACGGTCAGCACGAGTGCATAAATCACCGGCAGTCCGGCGGCGAGCGCAATGACCCGTTCCATCGTGACTTTACGCAGGCGATTGTCAGGCCCGGTGATGAGCACTCCCGTCAGCCCGAACCCGAGAACGAGGGCTCCGCAAATGTGAAGAATGCGAAAAAGCCAGGTCTCCAGGGGTGCGATGTTGAGACTGTAAAGATGCCAGGCTGCGTAAAGCACACACAGAAGACCGAACAATTTCCCCTGCCAACCCTGCAAGGCGCGGCTGGTAGCTTCACCCTGTTGGGCGGGAACGGGGTCAATCGGGTCGGACATGACGTTTCGGTCTCGATCTGGCACATAGTATACCCGGGCCACTGTCATGCGGCCCGGGATAAAGGCAATTATCTATCGTGTTCCGGATCGCTTAGCCGCCAAGGGCTGGGTCGATCTCGAAGCCATTCTCCTTGAACCAGCGAACAGCTCCCGGGTGCCAGGGAATGAATGCGTTCTTGTCGTAGTTTTCCGGCAGGGTTTCGATGGCTGCCTTGTGAATGTCGAGCATCCTTGGATTGTTGCTCATCACCGCATCGACGACTGCATAGACAAAGTCGTCCGGAAGATCAGCGCGCGCGATCGCGAAGTTCCACATGGAAACGCTCGCATGATCTTCGGATTGGGACGGGTAAGTTCCGGCCGGGATAGTGAAAAGAGACACCGGATGGTCCGCTGCGATCTGTTTGGCCTGATCGTCCGTCATGCCGATGAAATTGACGTCAGCCTGCGCTTCGACTTGCGAGAATGCCGGGAAGGGGACCCCTGCTGCCCAAGTGTAGACATCAATCAAGCCGTCCTGAAGTTGGCCGGCAAGGTCTGCTGCTCCTCCGTGGCGCGCAGTCACGGACTTGCCGAACGTATCAAAGAACCGTGGCCAGTACGTTCCAGGGGTGCCGCCAACCGGCCCAAAGCCTACAGTTGCGCCTTCCGGAATGTCATCGATGCTGTCGATGCCGGAACTTTCCAGGGTCATGATATGGAATGCGGTCTTGTACATCGGGAAGATCGCCCGGATCTGATCATGTTTCAGTCCTGGCGCAAGAGCGCTTTCACCGTTGATCGCGTCGAATGCCGGCCCCATGGTGACCATGCCGAAATCGAGGTCACCGGTTTGGACAAGCGCTGCATTCTGTACCGGTCCGGCGGTGACCTCGGCTCCGCCCGGGATGCCAAGCTGATCTGAAACAAGATTTGTCCAGCCTGAGCCATATACGAAATAGGTTCCGCCCTGACTTGCCGTTCCGACCGAGAAGCTTGTCGGCCAGTCGCTGCGGTCTTCCGCCACTGCCGCCGGGACGAGCAGACCAATGGTCAGTGCCGCCACCAGCGGCGCTGGTGCGCACCTAGAGAAAACGTTCAAAAGTCCTGCCTTGCTTTTTGAAGTCATAGAATCTCTCCACAGATGGAACCCAGATGATTTTCTGCGCTCAGATACTCGGGAAACTTGCATTGTCAGCGATTTTCAGAGTCTGGTAACGGCTAAATCGGGCGAATTTCTGTGAAATCAATGCGAATTATCAGTATTATTTCTCCAATAACTTATTTTTGAGCAGGTATGTCGAATTCAGGGGCAAATTCGTATCTTGAGTACAACCCGTAAGGTGTGGTGCCATCGCTAATATTTGCTGTGCAGGTTGTATTTCTTGAATTGCATTCAAGTTAGGCAGATCGACCATATGTGAGATCTAAAGACTGCTGTTGCAGCGACTGCAGGTGACGTTGCTGTTCAGATTGCTTCTACCATCCTGTTTGAAGGGAAGCTTCGATAGATCAAGCCGTTAACCGCCATAGATGGTTGCGGCATCACCCAGATAATTGTCCCATGCGAACCAATAGGAGATATGACCTGCCACACGGGGGAGTTTCTTCCCGTCTGAACGTTCCAGCGCGGTTTCTGTCACGGTCCATGCCAGACCGGTATCATCGAGAAGCTCTTCGCCGCGTTGCTGAAATCGATGAGGCCCGCGCTCATAGGCGCGCACGGTGCGTTTTGAGGGATTGCCGATCAGGACGAGAGGCGTTTGTGCAATCGCGTCGTTGATAATCGATTTCTCTTCAAAGGCATCCAGCGGCCAAGCTCTGGCAGCCCCGAACTGGCGGACTGCGAAGACATAGTCTTTCTGGCGATGCCGTGATTGATCAACCAGCGCTGGAAACATGAGCTCGGCAGAGGAAAAATAGTCCTGGTAAACGACGCCTGAGCCGTAGTCGCGTCGATGGCCGGTGTTCAGAGACAGCACCCGGGTTTTGGGATGGGAGGCCTTCCAGGCATCCCAGCTTGTTATCACGACGGGACGCTGCTTCAATTCAATGCCACTGTCCACCAGCGGACCGACCACCGGTTTACCGGTGTATTGGTTCCATAGCGAATGGGTTTCCCGGTCGAACATCAGCTTGTTGGAGCGATAAAGGAAGCCGGAGGAACCGAAAACCAGCGGCCTCCTTCGGCCTTTCACTTTGGTTTCGAACAAGATGCCCGAGCCGCACAGCGTGCAGTAGGCCAGTGCGACCGGAACGCCTCCGATGACTTCATTGAACATTTCATGCCAGCCCATGATCCGCAATGGATAGGCCCTGGTGTCACCATTGATCGAGACGCCGAAAACGAGGTCATCGCCCTTGAGATAGTCCGCCTTGGCCGCTGGAAGCAGTTCAGGGTTGTCGAGGGAAGGAATTCCGTCTTTTCGGACACCGCCCCAGGCAATTTCCTCAAACCGTATTTTCATCCGCTTGCGAGCCAGAGACTCCGGTTTCAGGAAGACGTCGAAATTTTCGTCTATCCCAAGCAGAACCTCACGCTTGAAAGGGATCAGTGACGGATGGGGGATGATCTGCGGGTTGCGTTCCTGCCAGAGCATCCATTCGAACCAGTCGGTACCGAATTTTTGACCCGCCAATTCGTCCATCACCTCGGCAATCCGTCCCTGCCGCCCTCTGGAAAATCGCATGCTGGTCAAGAGCGCGGGCACGACGTCTGGACTGCCGCGTTCACGCAAGAAGATCATGCCTTTCGCGAATTCTGAACTTGTACCGTAAAGCGGAGATCGAAGGGCTGCCAGAACCGGATCGTCCTGTGCTCTCAATGGTGCAGGTGTGACGGCAGCTGCAATAAGCATTCCAGTAAATCCGCGACGCGTCAGTGGCATGGCATCCTCCGTTTGGCCAATGCCAGTCTGCGGATTCACGCGTTCACATGCACACAAAACTCTCGTGAGGAGGTCGCTAACAAGAGCGCCGCATCACGTTTCGTTCACGTCGTGTGTCTTTTAACGACGGCTTTTGCGACCCAGACAATGCTACCGGCAACGACGCCCCAGAACGCGCCGCTGATACCGAAAAGCATCATTCCGCTGGCTGCGATCAGAAATGTTAAAGCCGGTGCTTCAAGTTGCTCACGATCGCTAAACGCCGCCGAAACGGAATTGACGAAAGCCGGGATCAGCGCCAGCCCCGCAACCGCAGTGATCAGATCTGTCGGTGCAAGGCCTGCAAGAGAGGTCACAAGTCCAGCAGCAAATGCCAGAAGCGTGTAGGCAATTCCAGACACGATGGCAGCCCAGTAGCGCCCTGCCGGATCGCGTCCGGCATCTTCTCCGGCCATCATTGCAGCGGTGATCGCGGACATGTTGACCGGCACCGATCCGAACGGTGCGATCAAAAGACTCACCAGCCCTGTCTTCTGGAGCAGTGGCTGCCGGTTGACCGGGTATTTGTTCAGCTCCAGAACGGCGAAGCCCGGAATGTTCTGACCTGCCATGGTCACGAGATAGAGCGGCAAAGAGACGGAAACAAATGAATGAATGGAAAAGGTCGGCATGACAGGCGTAAATGCCGGCAGCCATTGCGTTTCCGCGCCGACGGTTCCGGTGTCGCCATTCACGGTCAAGAAAAGTACGATCACAAAGGCGATGACGGCAAATGGCATTGCAGCAAGCCTGTTCCAGGCAAGTCCGGCCAGCCAGGCCAGAAGGACAGGCAACACAAGCAAGGGGATCGTTCCTAGAGCCAAAGCCGGCGCAAAGCATAATTTCAACAAAACACCTGCCAGGAGCCCGTTTGCAATCGGTTTCGGAATGGCGGCGACAACACGTCCGAGTGCCGGGATGAACCCGGTCACGACGATTAGCGCGGCGCAACAGATCAGAGCTCCGACGGCTTCTGAAAATCCACCCGGCAGTGCAACGGTTGCCGCAAGAAATGCAGCGCCGGGAGTTGACCACGCGACCGCAGCCGGGATCCGTGTGACGGCCGGGAGCCAGATACTGCAGATGCCCATGCCGATGGTAGCGAAAAACAGTCCGGTCGCGGCTTGTGCATCGGTGGCACCCATCGATTTTACGCCGGCAAGCACAATGGCAAAGGAGGCCGCGTATCCGACAAAGGCTGCAAGCAGCCCCATATAGGTGGCTGGAAACGTGAGATCACGGAACATGGAAGGCTCGTTCTTCAGGCATGGTTCGCGCGCACTGCGCACGCTCGACCACAGCATAGCAACGCGGCCACGGCAAGATCCTCAACCGGACGAAAGCGCTTCCGAAAGGTCTTAGGACAGCTCTTGGCCCTGCATATCGGCAATCATGTGATCCATGAGCCGACGGAGTGGCAACATGCTGCCGGCTAGAGCGATCAAAATGACTTGCTTCAGACTTCGCGCGGCGGCCGTTTCGTCCAGACCTTGAGGTCCACGATGACTTTCACTGTCGCGATAACGACAAGAGCACACAGAGCGAACTTCGTCATGACTTCCATCGTTCCTTCGATCAAAAGAGCATGAACCACACTACCGGTGACAATGACTATCGCCAGGATTGTGTGGGCACGTCGCCACGAGCGCACCGTCAACCGCAGGCGGCGTCGAAACCCGGCAAGAAAGGCTGCGGTCAGAACAGCCCACATGGCAAGAACACCCCATACGGAAAACGGCGTTGGAGAACGAAACAGCAAGGCGTCGACAACATCCGGTGGGCTGGTGATCCAAAGCCCGCCAACGTGGAGCAGGACAGCGGCAATCAGCAGTGTCCCGGTATAGCGGTGGAGCCGCCGCCCGCGCGTGCCGGCAAGCCCGGGCAGATAGCCGCCTGCAAGAAGAGGCTGAACCAAGAGAAGGGCCATGCCCGCAACACCGGCAAATCCGGCAACAATGTAAACGGGTTGCCGCCAGGCAAGCAGTGGGCTTGTTGCAGCGGCCAAAATCGGTATCGCGATAACAATCACCAGCACGCCCCAGACCAGGTAACCGCGCATCCGGCTCATCTCAGGAAGCCCCAAGTCGGGTCAGGCCGGTGTAAGGACGAAATGCGCCTCCAGGCTGGTGTCCTTCGAGCTTGACATGATTGGACGCAGGAACACCGTTTCAAACTCCTCGCTATCGTAGGCAAGGTGACCGTGCGGTTGCCCAAACGCGGGCACGATCTGCGGCATTTCAAGGCGAAAGTTGCCATTGGCATCGGTAAGGGTTGCGCCGTGACTTTGCGGATCGCGTTCATGCCCTTCGGTCGTGTGAGCCCATATCTGAATACGCTGACCGGCAAGAGGTGCACCATCGCCTGCGCGGCGCACGGTACCAGTCATCCAGAAGCCGCCATCCCCTATGCGGTCGACGATTGGAGCATCGGGACGGTAATTGTTGGAACCACCCCGCATAGAACGCGTTGGCGCGAGGCCTTGTGCCTGAGCGGGTACCAACAATCCGGTTGTGCCCATCGTCAATGCAACACCTCCAGCAGCGAGAAGTTTGCGGCGGGTGATGAGATCGGTGGTCATGAATGTCTCTCCTGTCGGAATTGGCGCCCATATGTACCTTCGGGACCAAACACGGCCGATCAAAAGTATAGTGCGTTTGTGGCAATTTCCGAGTTCAGCTTGTCAGGAAGCGCGATAAACCAAGCTCACGGTTTCGTGATCCGGCCGCTTCTGCTCCTCGTAACGTGCGCCGATTGCGCGCAGAAATCTGAAAACAGCAGGTTTGAAGGCCAGCAAGCCAACTCGGTTCAAATGATTGTTCATTGAATGTCAGCCTGTCGCGCAACATCCTCATCCGAACGATGAAAACCCGAGGAGGTTTCATGATCAACCGTAGAGGACTGCTAGGACTTGTTGCGACAGCTGCCGTTAGTGCGATTGTCGCGACTTCAGCATTGCCAGCTTACGCAAAAAGCCCGCTTGCGCTGACAGGTTACGACCCGGTGACTTATTTTTCGGGAAAGACCCCCAAGCAGGGCCGCGCTGAATTTACTGCGCAATACCGGGGACTGACATACCAGTTCACGTCAGCACGGAACCGCGACACCTTCTCTGCGAACCCTGCAAGTTATGCCCCGCAATTTGACGGCTATTGCGCCTATGGCGTTTCACGCGGTTACAAGGTCGGTGTCGATCCGCTCGCTTATAAAGTGGTGGCCGGCAAACTCTATGTGAACTACTCCAAGCCTGTTCAGCGGACCTGGAGCCGCGATATCCCAGGCTATATTGCCAAGGCAAACAGGAACTGGCCGGGGTTGAATTGAAAGCGCTGAATTTTGGTCTGCTCTGCCTGATCCCAAGCCTCGACGAGAAATTCAAATAAAGATGCCGCCTGGTTGACCTGGCGGCATCTTTTTCTTGTTCAAATGGATCAGTTGGCTGTCGGAAACACGAAGAACGCCAGGTCCCAACCGTCATTGATGCCGTTGTCGTTCACATGCGTCATCGATGTGATGTTGATGTCGTAGTAGTAGAACAACGCGCCGCCTTTATCTTCGATTTTCACCTGGGTGCCACCATCGGGATTGCTGGCGTCGACAAAATCGACGGGCGGCAGTTCCTGGAAGTTCGGCCCGTCTCCCGTGTCATTGTCATTGGCAAGCACAACAAGCATCGAAGTCACTGGCTGATCAAAGGTGATCGTAAAGTCGGACCCGACATGCAGATCGTCATAGCGGCCCGGGAGATCGTTGAAGCCTGCACCGCCTTTGATGTTGGAATACGGTTCGTAGATGCTGTTGGCAGTGACCGTCCAGCCAACGCCGTTCGACGTTCCGGTCGCGACAACTTTACCGGAAGCGGCATCTTTTTCGATCTTGTGGACGTCGAAGCTCAGCCGGTCGAGATCAAGTTCGGTGATCTTCTTGGGTACAATGGGTGGTGCCGGTTGTGATGCGGCGGGCTTGGCAACCACTTCTTCGCTGACCGCAACAACAGTTTCGGCAAGGGCCTCAGTCAATTCGCTTGCATTGTCGGCGTTCAGGAAGCGGCCGCCCGTGTTGTCGGCAATGCAGCGCAACTGGCGTGCTTCCTCATCTGTCAGGTCAAAGCCGACAACATGGACTGTGAAATCAATGCCGCTGTTTTCAAGGAGCGTTGCAGCCAGGCAGGGATCTGCTTCGCAGGTTTCAAGGCCGTCGCTGACCAGAATGACGGAGGCAGGGTCCTCAACATGCCGCAGTTCACGCGCTGCGCGAATGAGCGATTCCGAAATGGGTGTTTTGCCGCGCGGATTGATGCCCCTGACAAGCGAAGAAAAGTTGTTAGGCTCAAGAGGCGCGACGGATTGAATGACTTCAATGTCATTGCAGTCGCCCTTGCGCCGGTGCCCGTATGTCATGAGACCCAGGTCGACGGCCGGGTCCCACTTTCCGAGAACACCATCGATCACATCACGTGCAATTGAGATTTTCGGAACCCCGTCAATCTGGCCCCACATGCTGCCCGAGGCATCCAGGACCATCATGGCCTTGCCACGGTTTGAAGTGTCTTGGGCCAGAACAGGGCTTGAAAAAACCAGCGCTCCCGCGACTGCCAATGACAACGGAAAGCAACCGGGTATGAAAGATTTCATGCTTGAAGTATCCCATTGAAATATTTGCTCGAACGAGCAGTAGAACGACAATTCCGCTAACACAGCGAAAGAACCTTGTACAGGTGACCAACGTAGTTGTGATCGATTTGCTATTGCATGGATCTGAAGTATTTTCAGTAGGTTAAGAAACGGACCCCGTCGACACCAACCCAAAGCTGACGTCTTCTTCACATGTTCAGAGGCTGAAGAGTGTGCTGAACGGCACAGATTTTCGACTTGAGCATTCAGGAGCTTAGTTGGTGGGGTTTGAGGCAACGGAGCCTTGTTTCCGTGCGTCGACAAAACCAAAGACCCGACGCTTGCCGCGGCTTTGTGCGTTCCCGACCGTCCGTTCAGGTATTCCCGAAACTTTTCTCTCATTTACAGACATGTGAAGTGTCCATGGTCACAGGGCATTCACAACGCTTTCCACCATCTTGGAGGTATCGGAACCGCTCCTTCGGGACAAATAGGGAGGAAAGACCCATGCCGTTGATGAATTTCCAAACATTCAACAGAGAAATCCAAGCCGTCAAAAACATCTACCGACAAGATAACGCCTGGGTCGGTCGCTACATTCCGCCGTCCTGGGACAGGGATCTTGCCATGACAATGTACATCCGGGCAGCTTACAGGCTGTATCGGGCGACGGGCCAAAATCAGCTGAGATTAGTGCTGCTCGGTGGTACCGAAATCCGCAAGGCAAGAAACCTGATCATGAATTTCGGCATTACTGCTGCCAATGGCATTCAGGAAAGAGAAACAGCAATGCTGGCCGACGCTGCACAAGCAGAGCGCGAGGAAGTAAACGACGCGGACTTGCCAGTGAATACTCGCCTCCCGACCAGGAACGTTGTGCCGGTTTGTGGGCTTGGCAGTATCTTGAGCGAAGATCGTTGGACGCCACTTCTCAATGACGCTCTGATCGTCGGGGGTGCAACTGCAAACCATGAGTTTGTCATAACGCTTGAGCCCTACGAACGCGGTCTCTGGCGTGAATGTGAGGCAACTCTTGGCAAGGAATTGCGGGAGTTGGAGCAGCAATTCGCGCAATTTGGTAACGTGCCGGCGGGTTTCGTGCGGAATACACCTGAGTTCAAGAAGCTTTGTTGGAAAAAGTTCATTAGTTGGAATTTGCGCATGTTTTGGGACACACGGCAAAACATTCCACGTGTCTTGGCACGCGAACTCATTGGGCTTTCCATATTTGGATATAAGCCTGTGTTCGGCGACAGGCAGCTGGCATTCCGTCGTCCACTGGGTGCGCGCGACCCGGTTTTCTCCGACTACGTTCGTGGATTGCGAAACTTGAGGTTTCACGTGCCGGGTGCAAGAGCTCGCATCATGGAAAACTTGTCCGAGTTTTTGTTCGATGAGCGGGACGCCTTCGGTTTTCGTGCAGATCAGCCGCAGATCCATGGCATGCCACATGTCGGAAATCCCATTCAGGCCTATGTCTGACCTCGTCGATGCAAACCTACCTTGGCGGACCGGCTTGAATGCCGTGCAGTAAAAACTGATCCGCCAGACCTTGCGCAAATTTGAACTTGAGCCCTCAATACAATCAGCTCATAGGACCGTTGGAGACACCCGTGACAGACAGCATCTCTTACAAAGAAACCTCTCAAGGGGACCGGGAACCCGTTCACCCCTTCGCGCGTTATGGTTCAGTTACGCGGCTTCTGCATTGGTCCGTCGCCGTATTGGTCCTGATCACGTGGCCGCTGGGACTGATGATCGGCTTTGCAAAAAAGGATGTCGTCACCGCTTTCTACCTGCTGCACGAAAGCTTCGGCTTCATCGTTTTGTGGCTGATGCTGATCCGGGTCGGCAACAAGCTTTTGACGAAACCTATCGAGAACGAAGGGCCGGCTATTGAACGATACGCGGCGGCCTCGGTTCACGGCCTTTTCTATCTTTTCCTGATCATCATGCCCGTATCCGGTTTTCTGGCGACCAATGCGCATGGGTTTCCGCTGAAATGGTTCGGTCTGGTTCAGATCTGGAGTCCGATAGGCAAGAGCCCTGATATCGCC
Source organism: uncultured Roseibium sp. (assembly GCF_947499295.1). Taxonomy (GTDB): domain Bacteria; phylum Pseudomonadota; class Alphaproteobacteria; order Rhizobiales; family Stappiaceae; genus Roseibium. The sequence goes on along the minus strand of NZ_CANMNP010000008.1, from coordinate 57,708 downwards.
TGGACCTTGTCCGCCATCCACGAGTGGAGCGCGTATATCCTGCTTGTCCTCTTTGTGCTGCATATCGGTGCTGTGGTTTTTCATCACACGATCAGGAAAGATCGGACGCTCTTCCGGATGCTGTGATTTTGTCTGTTCGTCCGGTCCGGTGCACGGCAATCTCCGGGCCGCTACACCTGCACGAAACGGTGCACACTTGTTGAAGGCAAAGTGGTCTGACCCTCAAAGCCGTTTGGAACTCAGCAGGACTTCGTGCGACTTCCAGAGGCCGACGCTGAGAGATTGCCGCCGGCCTCGAATGCCTTCTGTTTCGCGTCTAGGTACCGTCAGCGAGTTGGGAGAAATGTTCTCTGCAGCTGCAATGAGGTCAGACGAGAGAGCAACCAGGGCACCATGATGTTTAGCCACTTCCAGCAACCGGCTGGCCACGTTGACGCAGTCACCAGTTGCGGTGATCTGCTGTTGCTGTTCGTGTCCAAGACGGGACAGAACGGCTTGCCCGATATGTCCACCGACACGGAGCCGGCACCTTTCCGACATTGACGACTGAAGCGCGAGCCAATCGTGCACCTGCTCCACAAGTTGAAATGTGCACCGGCAGGCATTCAAGGGATCGCTTGAGGCTGGGTCCGGGATGCCGAAGCCGAGCATCGCGCCATCGCCCATAAAATCGAGCACGACACCATTGTTTGCGCTCGCAACATTGACCACGACCGTATGAAACTCTTTCAGGAAGTCCCGGGTCGCAGCTGGGCCCAGCTGCTCGCTGAGGCCTGTGTAGCCGGACAGGTCTATGAACAGAACCGCAACCGTCTGTTCCCTGGGGTGCAGGAGAAACGTAGGGTCCCCGGCAATTCGTTCCGCCAATCTCGGCGCATGGAACCTGGCAAGTTCCTGTTGTGCGATCTGCTGCTGTCGAGCCCATCTGCGGTCTGAGATCTGACGAACAAAAATCAATGCAGCGACAGGTGGAAGGCTTGCTGCCAAGGGCAGCGCGCCGTTGAGCCAGTGACCGTGAGTGAATGCCACCGCAGTGAAGAGGAGCCAAACAGCCATGAGTACGAAATAGATGAATGAGGCCTGTGCCAAGGAGAAATACGCGATCGCGAGAAGACCGAGAAGTGTAATGCAGACTGCGACCAAACCGTCGAGGCTTCTGGTCTCCGGTCCGCGTATGAGCGCGCTGTGGTCGAGCAGATTGGCAAGCCCGGTCGCCTGGATTTCAACCCCGGGCATGACGGGATCAAACGGTGTGCTGAACCGATCTCCTACTGCGGTCGCTGTGACACCGAGGACGACCAGTTTGTCCTCCAGGCTTATCTCGGGGTCTGAGCCTTGCTCCATGAGATTAGCAGCGCTGAAAGTGGGGATGGTGCCGCCCGGGCCATAATAGTTGAGGGGCATGTGCCATCCCAGGTCAGTCGCTCTCAACTGCTCACCGATGCGTACGCCGTTTGCCGCAAAGGAATGTGGCTCACCTTGAAAAAGGCTGAACGCCTGCAAGCTGAAGGATGGCTTCAAGCCCTCAGGTGTCAAAAATAGATGCGGAATATGACGCGGTGTGCCACCGGTGTCCGTGACGATGTTAGCCAATCCCGTTTTCGAAAACCTGGAGACAGCTGCGGCGGGCACCATCACCGTTTCCACAACGGGAACGCTGTTTTCAAGGGGGAGTGCCTCCTCCAGGCTGCCGACTGCAGCGATGACGGATGGAAAGTTCTTGAGAGCTGCACCAAGGTCGAGGTCATGCGAATCGTCTGATGTGGTTGGCAGCAGGAGGTCGATTGCAATCGCCTTCGCACCAGCTGCCTCAATCGCATCGATGAGCGCGGCGAGCCGGTTTCTCGGCAACGGAAATTGCCCTACTCCGTTGACGGTCTGATCGTCAATTGCAACGATAACCACATCGGAGGGCGGAGATCTTTCTCCTGCTGCGGCAATTTTCAGATCAAGAAAAACTGTTTCAAACCGGTCGAGGACACTCGCGCTTCCGGTCAGATGAATATAGGCGAGCAGACCCGACCAAATCAGGCCGGCGGCAAGTGCAGCCAGCAAGATCCATCGGGAAAGCTTCGGCTTCATCGACCAAAGCGATTGAGCAAGGCGCGTACCCTTTGTTCCGGCCACTGCCGGACTACAAGCGGTTCACCGGTTCGCACATCGACACCGTCACCTGCGGCCAGGGTAACTTCTTCGCTGCCGACTTCGCGGAAAACTGCGACCTCGCCTTCGCTGACAAAGACGGAAGTGCCTTCAGCGGTCACATCGACAATATAGACCGTGCCCCTGACCGCAGCGATCGCGTGGGGTGTGCGAATTTGAAAGGGCCCGCCTGCAGGTGCAACCTCGATCAGGACAGCATCAGAATCGACCTCAACCTCAGAAGGGCGTTGATCGGGGTCCGACTTGATCACACCGAGGGACGCTGCAGCTTCGGCCTCTAGTGTGACACCGCCCTGGCACTGATAGACAACCCGGGCGGGATCTGCCAATTCGGTTCGCGTACACCCAATCAGAGATTGTGCGTTCGAAAACGTACTTGTGAGCGCAATCAGAATGGAGAATAGGGCCAGAGTGACATACTTTTTCATCATCGATGTCCTAAATGGAGCGTTCAAGCCGTGCTCAAATTTGCCCAAAGGCACCTAGAGCTGTTGTCCAACAAGTCACGGACATTCCCAGCAATGTCGTGCGCGTCATGCCTCTCGAGTAAAAAACCATGAATGCATCAAACGAATTTAACAAGGAAAAGCTGCTCGGTAAAAGCTTTGTTTTTGAAGCGCTTGACAGCCGTGCCAGAGAGGAACTTGCTGAGTTTTCTTATGTGAAGCGTTATGACGCGGGGCAGAAAATCTTCGCGATGGGTGAACCCGGCATGAGCATGATGGCGATCGCCGAAGGCTCCGTTCGCGTTTCGATGATGACACCCGGCGACAGGGACATCACTTTGAATGATCTGCAGGCCGGTGATGTCTTTGGCGAGATCGCCATGCTGGATGGCGGCGGACGTTCGGCAAATGTCGATGCGCTCACAAATTGTGCGCTTGTGGTACTTGAACGCCGCTCGTTCCTGGACGTTCTGAACCGGAACCCAGCACTCTCGATCCGGTTGATTGAACTCCTGTGTCAGCGTGTGCGCCGGTCCGACGAGCGCATGATCGAGGTCGCTTTTATGGATACCCAGGTGCGCCTCTCCAAGCTTCTGCTCAGGTTGACGACAACAACTCCGGGGTCAAACGACCGTCCGCTTCAAAAGCTTTCCCAATCTCAGTCGGAACTGGCAGGCATGATTGGCAACACGCGTGAAAGCGTCAATCGCTGCCTCGGTAAATGGCAAAAAGCTGACCTGATAGCACTGCGCGACGGCTGGCTTATCATCAAGAACCGGGAAAGATTGGAAGCGCTTGCCGACGAATTCTAGTGTGTGACGGGCGCAGACAACACAAGACCGGCTGGCTTCAGGTTTTCGCCTTCAGGAAATCCAGCATTGCGCGGACGCGTGGAAGGGACTGCCGTCCTGGCGGTGTGAGTGCGGAAATGGGTTGCTCGTTTTTGATGTGACTGTCTTGAAGAATGGGAAGCAGTTTGCCGGACTTGAGAGCGGCTTCTCCCAGAAAGTCTCCCAACCTGACGATCCCGAGGCCCGCAATTGCCGTCCGCAGCAGCATTTCTGCGCTGTCTGAGCTGAAGTTGCCGGAAACGGCAACCTCAACCAGTTTGCCATTTTCCCGGAAAGGCCAGTTCGATTGGTGAGGGAACCCCTTTAAAAGCAGGCAATTATGCGAAAGCAGGTCCTTCGATGAAGCCGGTTGCCCGTATTTTTCCAGATAAGCTGGGCTGGCTGCGATCAACCTTGATACCGATCCCAGCCGAACGGCGACAAGATCGCTATCGCTCAAGGGGCCGACCCGGATCGTGATGTCAGAATGCTCAGCATAGGGGTCTATGCGGTGATCGGCGATTGAGACATCAACGGTGACATCAGGATAGGTCTCGTTGAATGCGGGCAGGATCGGTGCCAGTTTGTGATGGGCAAAGGCTGAGCCGCAGTTGATTTTCAAGTGGCCACGGGCAAGTTCTGTTTCCTTGGATATGTCCGACTGTGCCGCTTCGAGCATCGCGAGAATGTTGCGCGCATGCCGGAGAAAGACTTCTCCCTCGCGCGTCAATTCCAATCGCCTGGTTGAGCGGTGCAGCAGCTTGGACCCCAATGATGCCTCAAGCCTGGAAACAGCGCGGGATATCCCGGAAGACGTCAGCCCCCGTTCATCGGCAACTGAAGCGAACGACCCCAGGTCAATGACACGCACGAACGTCGCGAGTTCGGGTGCGAGATGTGGATTCATTTCAGACTTTCAGGCAAGTTTATCTTGCTTGATTTTGTCTATTTTCAACAAAAATTCAAGAATAGCGTGCCCCCGGACTTCAAACGAACAGAAAGGGGCTCTGATGCCGATGAACAAGATCCACGTTCCGCAGGCACTGCCGACAGCGACCTGCCACCGCATCAATCAATTGCTTCATGACAGCTTGGTGGAAACGTGTGCGGTAAACCCTGATGACTTCTTCTGCCTTGTGACGCGTTATCCGCCACAAGACATTATTCTTCATCCGTCATTTCTGGGCGTACGCGACCCGGCACATACAATCATTATTGAGATCGCTCTGCTTGGCGGTCGTTCTGACGATCAGAAAGAGGCACTTTACCGAGATGTGAGGAAACGCCTCGGCCAGACCGGTCTGAAACCCGACAATTCCATTATCTATCTTCTGGAAAATCAACCAATCGACTGGTCATTCAGCAGCGCTGGATCTGTGAAGTCGGTCTTGCAGCTTTGACAGGCAACACGTGAGCTATGCTGAAATGTTCGAAATTGCGTGCTCGTCCCAGATAATGCCGATGCCCGGCTCCAAAGATGGGAGCGCGTGGCCGTCTCGAATGGTGGGCGTGTTCGCGACAAGCGTTCCGGCAATGTCGAACCACTCCAGGATCATGGCAGTTGGCGTCGCGTTCAGAAGATGGGAGGAAATCTCGACGAACAGATGGCTTGCAACCGGCAATGATGCATCTTGAGCAAGTTGGCTTGCCCGGCGCCAGCCTGTCACACCGCCGATTTTCATCGCATCCGGCATCACAAGGTCTGAAGCGTTCGCGGCAACCGATTTTTGCATGTCGGCAATTCCCCACCAGTTTTCACCTGTTTGAACCGGTGACCGGATGTTGGTGCGAACAACGGCATGCCCCAGATAGTTGGTGGCATGAACCGGTTCCTCGATCCAGGCCAGGCCTTCATCGTCGAGTATTTTCATGCGCTGGACGGCTTCGTCGACATCGAACGCCTGATTGAAGTCCGCCGCAATCCAGACATCGGTACCGGCTACGTTTCGGATCGCGCGCACAACGGCGGCATCAACTTGCGGATCGGGATGTCCGGCCTTGATCTTGAAAGCGCGAAATCCGCGTTTGAGAGAAGCCTCGACTTCCCGGGCGGTCTCGTCGGGTGGCATCTGACCAAGGCTGTCATAAGCTCGGACTGGTTTGCAATCCTGGCCCAGTAACTTGCACAAGGGCTTCTCGGCCCGCTTGGCCTTGGCGTCCCACAAAGCCATGTCTATACCGCTGATCGCCATTGCCAGAAGGCCCTGGTTTCCAAGCAGCCGAGCACGTTGATCAAGCAGTGCATTCACGCTTTCCGGGTCCGAAGTCTCGCCAACGAGACCGTTGATCAGGTTCCCAGTCAAAAGGGCAAGTGGCTCCAACGCAACCGGCGTATAGGAAAATAGATATGCCGAACCAGTGATCCCGTCATTCATCGTTATGTCGATCAGGACCAGGGGAGCAGCTTCCAGTGTGCCGGACGCCGTCTTATGCGGGAGCGCAAGGGGAGCCATGACTGCACGAATGCGGCTATCGGATATCTTTGGAGGTTCGGTTGTCATGCCGGCACAATAGAAAGTCCCAGTTCGATTTGTCTAGGACGTCGATAGCGCAAGTGGCCCACGCATCAGGTTTTTGTCGCGCGGGCCATCAACTGGTTTTCTACACTGTTTGGTGAGGTCAGTTCCCACGCGGCCGGAAGGGTTCAAGCACTTCCACATCGACGGTTTTGATGCGCGCGAACCGCTCGTTGACGTCGTTGGTTGCTGTCCAGGTATGGCGCGTCTTGGCGACAAGTTCGGTGCCGTCGGGCGTGATGCCTGCCCAATCGAAATCCATCGTGGCCGTGTATTCTCCCTCACCAAGGTCCTTCGCTTCGAAGTTGGATATGACATGGGTGCTGGCCGCGACCTGCGATGCTGGACCGGCCAGCCAAGCCTTGAAGCCGTTAAAGTCGGTGATGGCGCCGCTTGAAAAATTCAGTGAGAAGTCATCTGAAAGAATTTCCTGAACGGGTTCAGGATTGCGGGAAGGGTCTTCGATCAGCGCGAGCCAGTAGTGAACAAGGCTGCGCAGCCGATTCTCAGCATAGGCATCTTGAAAACTTGTGACGGTGGTGTCGCTGTTCTGTTCGATCAGAACATTGGATAGAAGCGGAAGCACATCTTCGCCAGGCACCATTTCAACGGTGTAGTTCAGGTCGGCTTGTCGAACGGCCCCATCCGGAAGCATGCCCTGGTTCTGATAAATGATCTTCGCGGTAAGCGTCATTTTGCCGTCTTTGCCTTGGGTGATCTCGGCAGTTTGAACGTGGTGCGCATTCTTCCAGGTTGCCGGTAGTTGTGCCACGCGTTCCTTGTATTGCGCATGACCGTTCGCAGTGCCCAGGCCGGAAGTGATCGTCACGTCTTTGGTGAGGATATCGAGTGCGTTGGCAACGCCGCCATCCGGGCGTTCGTAAAATTGATACCAGCGATAATACTGGGCCATCGCGGCGTGATTTTTGAAGCCGTTTCGGATTTGATCTTCGCTCATCTGAGCAGCAGCCGGAATAGCCAGGCCGACGAGTAGCGCTATGGAAAGCAGGACGGATGAAGCGCGCATGACGAGCCTTTCAAGACAATAATGAGCATTTGCTCACTCATAAGTCATGCGTGGATGAAATACCAGCAGAATGCGATACTTTTTGCCTACGATGTTTCACCAGGACACAGAAAATGCGTGGCACCAGTCCTACAAGGTCTCGGCGGGTGTTTTGACGGATTGTTGCAATCTGTGATTTTCTTTGTGGTCATCGACTGTCGTGATCGCAATTGATACGCACGAAGGGATTGAAGCATGTTCAATCGATTGCTTGCATCGGCCTTTGTAGGGTTGGCTGTTTTGACCGGTTCCGCTGTCGCGGACGATGCGGATTGGGTGGGACTTTACAAGGGACTTGATGCTCTTGATGGCTCAATCGACTATTTGTCGATTGCTGGTAAGGAGCCGGGTGAGTTTGATATCCGTGTGGTTCCTTCGGAGTTCTCTCTTTGCGAAAACGGGAAAGGCTGGATTGTGGCTGAAGGTCGCTTGACCGACGATGGCAAGCTTCACCGCTTCAATTCACGCGCAGTTTGCGAAGGTGGCGAGCCCTTTGATATCAGAGACAGGTTCCTGGTTCGCGACGAAGAGACGGGCATTGTCCGCTTCGGTGCAACCGACGATGATCGCCCTTTGATCTATCATCGCATATCAACTCAGTAGCGCCTGTCTCAAGACGGTGTCGATTTTTTCTGGTCCTTGCAGAGCGAGAGCGTCCAATCGATGCTGCGCAGGTAATCCTCTTGGGTAAGGCATGTGTTGGGGGCAGCTGCAACCGCTGAAAAGACGAAACCGTGTGTGTAATCGACCAGCAGGTTGAGTAGAACGTCGTCTGGGTCATCATCGTTCAACAGTCGGGTATATTTCCTTATTTCTTCTGTGATTTCAATAATTTCCAGACTCATGAGCGAAGCGTCGTTCAGGATGCAGCGGATCGCATTCGGGTTTTCCAGGGCACGGATACAGTACATTGAAAGAACATGACGGAGACGTTCCGCAGGACTTTCTCCCTTGATCGTGCCTAACGTGTCTTTGAAACTGTGCTCGACCAATGCGGACAGCAGTTCCTGCTGGCTACCAATATGGTATTTGATTGCCATTGCACTCACACCGAGGTTGTCCGCCAAACGCCTAAAAGACACAGCTTCGAGGCCTTTTTGCTGCAGGAGCGGCGCGGCAGCGTCAATGATGCGTTTTTTGGACAACGCGCCAGCCCCTTTTGATGGGCGGCCCGGGGTCTTTTTAGCGGCCATCGTCAGATAACCCTGTACCGCATTTGGACCAGGCCGGACTTGAACTGGCTCACCTCTTCAAGAAACAGATCAATGTCCTTGGTTAGTTCACCAAACATGCGAATGCCGTCGCCAATGAGTACGGGTGCTACCGCAACTCTCATATCGGCGATGTGGCCGGCATGCAGGAATGACCGGATGATTGCGCCGCCGTCGACATAGACCCGCGATATGCCACGCTCACCCAGTTGAGACATCAGAGCTTCAGGTGACAATTGGCTGAATTCAACCTTGCCCTTTATGTGGTCGGGAATGTCGTCTTCGCGCATGGTACTGCTCAGAACCACCGCCGGTTTTTGATAGGGCCATTCACCGAAGCCCAGAACCGTTCTGAAAGAGCCTGTGCCCATGACGATGACATCGATGCTCTCTTGAAAGTCGGCAAACCCGTGCTCCTCACCCTCAGTGTCGAGCTTCATCAACCAGTCGAGCGTGTGGTTCTTTCGCGCGACGAAACCATCCAGGCTCATGGCCATCATTGTGTGTCCGGTTGGCATTCAACTCTCCATTTTTATACACTGTATAATAAATGGCGGTTTCTTCTGTCAACCAGGCCTGATGAGTGAGTTGGTTCAGGGTATGATGGTGGTGTCTTTGCAAGCGTGTCTCAGTGAAAATCCCGGCTCGGAAAGAGCCGTTTGGCCTGGTCGCGCGGGTGCATGGCTCTTGGTTTAGGTGCGTCTGATTTGAGGTGCGCGGGCACGTCATCCGTCTTGGGTGTGGTCTGACCCAGAGCATCGTCACTGGGGTGGCCGAGAAGAGCGAGGTCGCGGGAGCGGTCTTCGATATGATCAGCGATCAGATGGACGACAATACCTTCGCGCTCCAGACGGCCAGTCACTTTCAAGAGCCGCCCGCCAATGACAGCGGCACGATATTTTTCATACATTTTCGGCCAGACGACCACGTTGGAAACGCCCGTTTCGTCTTCCAATGTCAAGAAGATGACACCTGAAGCCGTGCCAGGGCGCTGGCGGGTGATGACGAGGCCGCAGACCGAAACATGACGCGCCTCGCGGGGGGAGAGCACGGGCAACCGGTCATGCGGGGTCAGGCGTGGAATATGCGGGCGCAGCAACTCCATCGGATGGGCGCGCAGTGTCAGACGGGTCGACAGATAATCCTCCACCACCTCCTGGCCCAGATGCATGGCCGGCAGCAGCACATCCGGTTCGAAGATTGCTTCGCCGTCAATCGGGTCGTTGAAGAGGGGCAGCGGTTTGGGGCTGCGGATTGTCTTTACCTGCCAGAGTGCGGCGCGGCGGCTGAGGCCCATGCCGGAAAAGGCGTCGGCCTCGGCCAGGCGCTCCAGCGTAGCGGGAGGCACACCGGTTCGAAGCCACAGGGTTTCGGTGTCCGGATAGCCGTTGCCGCGTGCCGCAACGATCCAGTCGGCGTCCTCTTCGCGAAGTCCCTTGATCTGACGGAAACCCAGTCTCAGGGCGAGTGCGCCATCGCTGCGCCGCTCCAGCGTGTTGTCCCAGGCGCTGGTGTTGACGCAAATGGGGCGCACCTCCACCTGGTGCTCGCGGGCATCGCGCACGATCTGTGCCGGGGCATAAAAACCCATCGGCTGGGAGTTGAGCAAAGCGCAGGCGAATTCGGCCGGGAAATGACATTTCAGATAGGCCGAGACATAAGCGAGCATGGCAAAGGCGGCTGCGTGGCTTTCCGGAAAGCCGTATTCGCCGAACCCTTCGATCTGGCTGAAACAGTTCTGGGCAAACTCCAGCTCATAGCCGCGTTCCAGCATGCCGGTAATGAACTTGTCCTTCAGCTGACCGATTGTGCCCATACGCCGGAACGTAGCCATGGACCGGCGCAGCTTGTCTGCTTCCGACGGCGTGAAGCCGGCGGCAACCACGGCGATCTGCATCGCCTGTTCCTGAAAAAGCGGTACGCCGAGCGTCTTGCCCAGAACCTCTTCCAGCGCTTTTGAGGGGAAGCTGATCTTTTCCTTGCCCTGACGCCGGTTGATATAGGGATGCACCATGCCGCCCTGGATCGGACCGGGCCGGACAATCGCAACCTCAATGACAAGATCGTAGAATTCACGGGGGCGCATGCGCGGCAGAAAGTTCATCTGCGCCCGGCTTTCCACCTGGAAAACACCGATCGCATCGGCCTTGCACAACATGTCATAGGTTGTCGTGTCGCCTTGCGGCACCGTGCCGAGAGTCAGTTGCCGTCCATGATGCGTGTCGAGCAGATCGAAGCATTTGCGGATGCAGGTCAGCATGCCAAGGCTGAGCAGGTCTACCTTCAGGATGCCGAGGGCGTCGATATCATCCTTGTCCCATTCAATCACGGTCCGGTTTTCCATGGCCGCATTCTCGATGGGACAGAGCGCGTCAAGACGTCCCTGTGTGATCACAAAGCCGCCGACATGTTGGCTGAGGTGACGTGGAAATCCGATGATCTCCTTGATCAATTCGATCGTCTGGCAGATGCGCGGATTGCTCAGATCGAGACCGATTTCCTTCATTCGCGTTTCTTCCGGCCCGGAATTGGAGCTGCCCCAGATCTGGCCGGAGAGGGCCGCCGTGACATCCACGTTCAACCCCATCACCTTGCCCACCTCCCGGATCGCGGCGCGGGTGCGGAAATGGATCACCGTGGCGCAGAGCCCGGCGCGGTGACGGCCGTATTTTTCATAGACATACTGGATCACTTCTTCCCGGCGTTCATGCTCGAAATCGACGTCGATATCCGGTGGTTCGCCGCGGTGTTCGGAAATGAACCGTTCGGAGACCATGGTGATTGTCTCCGGTCCGACATCGGTGATGCCAAGCGCATAACAGATGATCGAATTGGCCGCCGAACCGCGTCCCTGGCAAAGGATATGACGGCTGCGGGCAAACTGGATGATGTCGTGAACGGTCAGGAAGTAGGCGGGGAAATCAAGCTTCCGGATCAGCTTCAGTTCCTTTTCCGCAAGGGCCATGGCGTGCTCGGGGATGCCGGCCGGATAACGGTTTTGAAGGCCCTTGTAGGTGAGCCGTTCCAACCGTTCCTGCGGGCTTTCGCCATCCGCGATCTCATCCGGGTATTCGTAGGAAAGCTCGGCAAGGTCAAAGCTGCAGCGCGTGGCAATTTCAAGAGTTCGGCGCAACGCCGCCGGGTGGTGGCGGTAAAGCCGGGCCATATCCTCGGGCGCCTTCAGCCGCCGTTCGCCATTGGGCAGGGCCCTGGTTCCGATCTGGTCGATGGTGCAGCCTTCGCGCAGGCATGTCAGCACATCGGCCAGCCGACGCCGTCCGGCGTGATGCATCAGCACGTCACCGACGGCGATCATGGGCGCTGCCAGTGAATGGGCTGCCTGGGCACAGGTGCGGAACCACGCCTGGTCAGTACCGTCATAGCGCGGCGCCGCTCCCAGAAAGATGTGGCCGGGGGCGTCCTGGCGCAGCGCGCGGATATGTGCACGTGCCGTCTTGCAAATATCGGCCTGTGAGGCACATGCCGTCATGAATGGCCGGGGCAGAGCAATCAGGATCAGGCCGGTCGCGGCGGCCAGAAGATCGGCATGGTTCAGATGGCAGTCGCCCTTTTCCGCTCGGCGCTTGCCAAGTGTCAGAAGCTGGCTGAGCCGTTCATAGGCCGCGCGGTCCGTCGGCAGAGCCACCCACTCCACAGGGCTGTCCTGCAGCACGAGCCGTGCTCCGACAATCAGCCGTGGCAACCTTCTGGAAAGTGCGACGGTGAGCGGTGGTGTGGTGCTGGTCTCTTGCCGGGAGGATGAATCGATCTGCGAGTGGGACCGGATCTGGATGCCTTCCTCCGCTGTCCGCCGGATCTCCTTGAGTGCGGAAAAGGCACGCACCACACCTGCCAGTGAATTGCGGTCAGTGATGGCAATTGCGTCCAGCCCAAGAGCTGCGGCGCGCGTTACCAGTTCCTCCGGGTGGGAAGCCCCGCGCAAAAAGGAAAAATTGGATGTGACGCACAGCTCCGCATAGCGGGCCGGTTCGGGAAACACGGCGTCGGCAAGGATCGGTGCGGTCATCAACCGAACTCCCCTTGCACGAACCAGGCCGGGTGTTGCGGCGTGTGGAACAGCCACAGGCGCTGGCCCTGCAAAGTGGCCACGCGCCAATAGTCGCGCAGGCCATGGGCCCAGTCCTGGTCGTTTTCCCACCACGCCGGGGTGATCCGTTCCGGCCCTTCAGCCTCTGCGGTGCTCAGGGACCGGCCCCGCCAGCGGAAGCGGCGCGGCGGCTCGAACCCGGTCCCGGAAATCGGTTCGGGGGGGAACAGGCGCAAGGGGCGTGGACGTTGGGCGGGCCAGGTGGGAACCGGGCTGGAATAGGCGGCAGGCACCAGTTTGAAGCTGCGTTCGGGAATATGACTGTCGACGGGGTGAAACCGCTGGATGTTCTCCAGGCCCACCCTGTTACCAAGCTGGGTGATGAGATCGGCGAGACTGTCCTTTTCCCGGCCTTCGGCTCGGTCCAGCTGGCGCATGCCAAGCTCTTCGACCTCCACCGCTTCCAGCCGGATCATATCTATGCCGTATCCGGCATCGACGGCGCTGACGCCCCGCTCGAAAAGCGCAAGTATGCGCTCGCCATCCCGCATCGGCCGGGCAAGCTTCAGTTCTACCGACTGGTTCTCCTGATCCACTCTGCGGAAGGTGATCTTGAGCATGCGCGCGCCCTTCTGGGCGATGTCCAGCCGGGCACATAGATGATCGATCAATCGCCGGGCCGCTGCCATGACATCGTCCAGAAGTCCGATCGGGTCAGGCAGGGTGATGCGCACGGCAAAGCTGACCTCGTCCTTCAGGGGCGAGATCTGCTCCGGGATATCTCCGAGCGCCTGGTCAAGGCGGCGCAAAACCTCCGGATCGTAACGTCTGGCAACGGTTGCCCGTGGCAGGTTATAGAGCTCCGACACCGTTGCGATGCCGAGGCGTTCAAGGCTGGTGCAGGTCTGGTCGGGAAGGCGCAGGGCAGAGAGCGGCAGCGGGCCGATACGCGCAAGGTTCTCACCATCGTTAGCAATGCCTTCAGCAAAGTGGGACATGGCCCAGGCTGTGCCCGGCGTGCCGGCAAGAGCAAGCCTTGCCGTCAGGCCGGCGCGGGTCAGGCGGCTTTTGATATCGTCCAGAAGCGGAGCCTCTCCGCCAAGCAAATGCGCCGATCCGGTTACGTCGAGAAAAAGGCCGTCCCGGCCGTCAAGGCCGACCCAGGGGCAGTAGCGCACGGCCCACCGGGCCAGCAAGCGGAGGAAACGCTGATCGGTCACAGGATCAGCCGCACGGGTCAGAAGTCCGGGGCAGAAGCTGCGCGCATGAACCAGCGTCATGCCGCGGTTGAGACCCGCAGCTTCAGCACGGGGACACAGGTCGTAAATGCGTTCTGAATTCCGATCGAACAGGGTCAGAGCAAAAGGCGCATCGACGGGCCGAGCGCGCAAGGAGCGCTCAGCTGCCAGCCTCGGAAACCACAATGATACGATGCGTCGCTGCATCCCAACGGACAATCCATTCTGACAATGTTCCTATTTTGTTCTTTATAAGCGACCAGCGCCAATGAGTCGAGTCATGGTCCTTTTGACGAGGGGTGCCATAGGCAGGACCGGGCTGTCCGGGCAGTCCTGGTTGTCCGGTTGGGACGCCGGTGCAGCGCCAGCGGGTTTCTGCCGCATTGCTTCCCGCGTCGTCCGGAATGATGAGCAGTGCAGTCGTTCCCCCGGCTTCCGCCGCCAGCTGCAGCCTGCGCCCTTCCGTTAGCCCAATGGCGCTGGATAGTTCTGCCACGACAAGCCCGGCGGCACCGGACCGCAGCGCCGTTTCGGTGCTGGCCAGAACATTCAGCTGGCTGTCGGCGCGGGTCAGAAGCAGTTTGCCCGGGTCACAGAAAGGAGAAAGGCCCTCCGGGTTGACCGTCGGACGCCAGTTTTCCGATACCCAGACAACGGCCCCGGTTGAAAGTCCGGCACTTGCGGCGGCAAAAACCAAAGCGCTGTCGCCGCAAATTTCATGCGCGCGCGCTTTTTTCAGCGGAAAGACAGAAGAGAAGGGCAGGGTCATGCTGTGCCAGGTCAACGAATAATGAAACCAGCTTAGCGGATGCCATTCATTTGCGGAACCTTGTTGTCGAAAAGGCCAGGATGGAGAGTGTCCCGGTTGCGCGTCCATACCATGGCCACTCGGCCCGGGCCGCAAACAGCCGTTGCCGGTTGGGAACCGGATTGCTATACGGCCCGGTGCAGTATCAGGAAGACTTCATGACAATAAGCGACTTGAAGAAGCGCGCGATCAAATCGATTTCCATCGTCGGAAACGGGCCTGTTTCGAAGGCCGACGCCCCTATGATCGACAAGGCCGATTTCGTGTTGCGGTTTAACAGCGCGCCAGCTTGCGGCGCGGCAGGCGAGCGGGTCGATGCATTGCTGCTCAACCGGGCGCGCGTCTATATGAGCAAGCGGATAAATCCTGTTGCCCTGCATCGCGCGCCTGAAGTCTGGGTGAATGATATCCGGGAAAATGGAGACGTCGACTGGCTCTTTACCAAGGAGTGCAAACAGTCCCATTTGGGGTTCGGTCCGATAACCAAAGCACGCGGCCATCTCAAGGAATTCGATCCGTTTGAACGAAGCAATCCGACGACAGGCGCGTCCATCATTGCGGAAATTCTGGATGTCATGCCCGACGTGGAGATCCATCTGTTCGGGTTTACGCATCAGGGCAAACAGCACACGCACGACTGGGACGCGGAAAAGCTATGGGTGGACCGGCTCTGTGAAGAGGGACGTATCCGCAGGTACCTGGCTTCGGGTCCGAAGGTACGCCGAAGCTTGAAAGGCCGCATTGAATACGCGTTTCGGTTTTTGGAAAAACGAAGCAAGCATTATATCTACAACAAGCTGCTGCATTCATCCTCCAGCACCAAGAAACGGATTTTCGGTCAGGACGCCTGAGGGTGCCGGAAGGCTCGCGCCAGTGAGCTGCCTGACAGGCGGTGCGCGCCTCCTGGGAAATCGCGTATACGCGTAAACTTCTGAATTCATGGATATATTCACGAAGCCGGCTTCGTCGAAGCCCGTTCATGTGATCATGCTAAACCTCATGGACGCGGTGATATCAACGAAAGGCTTGCGCTGAAAAAACGCGCGAGTCTGCGGGCAAACCATTGTCTTGCCGAACCTTCGACGCGGTAAAAAAAACAGCTGACATCCCGATGATTGAACAAAATATGCAAGTTTTCATCTGTTGCCACTTGCGGACGCGGTCTGGGCGTCTTTTAATGTTCATATGAGCGTCATACAACGTTCATATGAAAACAATACGAAACGCAGGCGTTATCCTTTCTGATGCTGATGAAGCCATTTCAGTATCGTGAAAACCAACTGCTGACCGGGGCTAAAAATGCCCTTCGAGATGGGAGCAAATAAACATGGCTTATCGTAAAACAGTCGCCAGCTTTGTCGCTGCGGCTGCCCTGTTGGGCACATCCTCCGCGTCATATGCGGCAACCGACATTGCCTGGTGGCACGCCATGGGTGGACGTCTGGGCGAAGTTGTTGTCGACATTTCGAACGGCTACAACGCTTCTCAGGACGCTTGTAAAATCACACCGGTCTTCAAGGGCACTTATGAAGAGACCCTGACAGCCGGCATCGCGGCTTTCCGTGCCGGCGAACAGCCAAACATTCTGCAGGTGTTCGATGCTGGTGCAGCGACCATCATCGGAGCCAAGGGTGCCGTTATTCCGGCCCAGGACATTCTGGAAAACGCTGGCGCCAACTTCAGCATCGAAGACTATATCGATGGCGTTCGCTATTTCTATGCCGACAGTGACGGCAAGATGATCGGCATGCCGTTCAACTCATCCACACCGATCCTCTACTACAACGTCGACGCGCTGAAAAAGGCCGGTGTTGAAGCTCCGAAGACCTGGGAAGAGTTTGCGGAAATCGCACCGAAGCTGAAAGAAGCCGGTTATGTGCCGCTTGCTCAGTCTCACCTGCCTTGGATCTTCACCGAGAACTTCAAGTCCCGCCATAACCTGCAGTTCGCAACCAACAACAACGGTTACGACGGTTCAAAGGATACCAAGCTGGTCTTCGGTGAGCCGATCAAGAATCACTTCACCGCTGTTAAAGGTTGGCTGGACGATGGTCTGTTCGGTTACTACGGCACCGGTTGGGGCGACAACCAGACCCCGTTCAACGAAGGCAAAGTGGCCATGTGGCTCGGCTCTTCGGGTTCCTTCGGCGGCATTGCCAAAACTGTTGAGTTCCCGTTCTCCGCGACATACCTGCCTTACTGGGACGCAGTTGAAGGCGCTGGCACCGGCACGTTCATCGGTGGCGCGGCACTCTTTGCAATGTCCGGCAAGCCGGACGAGGAAAACAAGTGCGTTGCGTCCTTCTACGAGTACCTGACGTCTCCGGAAGTCCAGTATATGTGGCACAAAGAGACCGGTTATGTGCCGATCACCAACGCTGCATACGAACTGGCCAAGTCGGACGGCTACTACGACAGCACGCCTGCTGCCGAAATCGGCATCAAGCAGCTGACCCTGCCGGGCGGCGACTGGACCAAGGGTTACCGCATGGGCTTCTACGTTCAGATCCGTGACGTCATGAACCGCGAGTACGGTAAGATCATGTCTGGCGATACCTCCGTCGAAGACGCTTTCAAGACCATCGAAGCAGATGGCAACAAGCTTCTTGAGCGTTTCTCCAAGACCACCGGCAACTAAGTTCAGGTTGACCTACCCCAAATGGGGGCGCTCCGAAGCGCCCCCATTTTCATGAACGTCAAGCGGGTCTGCCGGTTTATCTGGTGACCCGCTTTACCCATTCCCGGGGGTCAAGAAAACTCATATGAAAAAAGTTCAATTCCAGTCCCCGTGGCTGCCCTACATGCTGCTGATGCCGCAGCTGGCCATCGTGACGATCTTCTTTCTCTGGCCGGCGGCCGAGGCGGTGCAGTCATCGTTTTATCTGGAAGATCCCTTTGGCTTCGGCTCAACTTTCGTGGGGCTTGACAATTTCAGCGATACGCTGACCTCGACCGACTACGGTCGGGTGGCGCGTTTTACTGGCGTATTCACGTTCTTCGTCACTTTCCTCTCTCTTGGCATAGCCCTTCTGCTGGCCGTCAAGGCAGACAAGGTTCTGCGGGGTGCATCCAGCTACAAGACACTGTTGATGTGGGTCTACGCGGTGGCTCCTCCGGTTGCCGGTCTCATCGGCGTTCTGCTGTTCGATCAGCATGTCGGACCGATCGTCGATTTATTCGCGCTGTTCGGTTGGAGGATGCAGATCGGTGTGGATTATTTCGACACCAGCTTCGCCATGATCGTGACGGCTGTCTGGAAACAGATACCGGTCAACTTCATCTTCTTTCTGTCCGGGCTTCAGGGCATTTCAAAGTCGGTGCAGGAGGCGGCCAGCATTGACTGCCGCTCCGGCATACGCCGCTTCTGGACAGTCACGTTCCCGCTTCTGGCGCCGACAGGCTTTTTCCTTCTCATCATCAACATCACCTACGCTTTCTTCGACACGTTCGGCATCATCGATGTCATCGTGAAGAACGAGCCTGGCAACAACCCGGTGACCCTGGTCTACAAGGTCTATCTCGACGGCTTCCGCGGCAATGACCTAGGCGGTTCGTCGGCACAATCGGTTCTATTGATGGCGATGGTGTTTGTTCTGACAGTCATTCAGTTCCGCCTGATCGAGCGGCGCGTGCACTACACGTAAAAGGGGGCGGCAATGAACAAACTTCAGATCTCAGATCACCTGATCCTGCTGGCCGGTGTGTTTTTCATGGTCACGCCCGTTGCGCTGACCTTCTTGACCAGCACCCATGATGCAATCACGGTCTACAAGGAAGGTGTCCAGTTCCTGCCGGGTGGCAAGTTTCTAGAAAACTACGAAAAGGTACTTTTTGAGGCTGGCGGCTTCACCAAGGAAGTCGACGGCTTCGTCATGCTGAAGAACTCTATGATCCTCGGCTTCGGTTTTGCCATCGGCAAGATCGTCATCTCGATGCTCGCAGCCTACGCTATCGTCTATTTCCGCTTTCCGATGGCAACACTCTGCTTCTGGGTGATCTTTGCAACGCTGCTGCTGCCTCTGGAAGTGCGCATCCTGCCGTCCTACGAGATTGTTCAGTCGCTTGGAATGGTGAACACCTATAGCGGTTTGATTGTTCCCTTGATTGCATCTGCGACCGGCACATTCTTCTTCCGTCAGTTCTTCATGTCTGTCCCGGACGAATTGCTGGAGGCAGCCCGGATTGATGGCGCCGGCCCCTGGAAATTCTTCAAGGATATCCTGGTGCCGCTCTCCAAGACGATGATAGCGGCAATCTTCATCATCATGTTCGTCTTTGGCTGGAACCAGTATCTCTGGCCGACGCTGATCACCACAGACGAGAGCCTGTTCACACTGGTGCGCGGTATCAAGCAGATCCTGCAGGTATGGGTCGGTGCGCAGATCCCGGACTTCAATGAGGCCATGGCTCTGGCGATACTTGCCATCATACCGCCCGTACTGGTCGTTGTGATCTTCCAGAGCTGGTTCGTCAAAGGGCTCGTCGAGAGCGACAAGTGAGAAATTAGAGGTACTTTATGTCAACGATTACTCTCGACACGGTCCGGAAGGTCTATGCCGGCGAAGTGGAAGCCGTCAAAGGTGTTTCCATTGATATCGACGACGGTGAATTCATCGTTTTGGTCGGCCCCTCCGGGTGCGGCAAGTCCACGCTTTTGCGTATGATTGCCGGGCTTGAGGATATCACCACAGGCGACATCAAGATCGGAGACCGGCTGGTCAACAAGGTTGATCCGGCCGATCGCGACATCGCAATGGTGTTCCAGAACTATGCGCTCTATCCGCATATGTCGGTCTATAACAACCTTGCCTATGGCCTCAAGAACCGGGGCATGGCCAAAGAAGAGATCGATCGCCGCGTCAAGGAAGCCGCGCGCATTCTTGAAATTGGCGATTATCTCGACCGAAAGCCCCGGGCGCTATCCGGTGGTCAGCGTCAACGTGTCGCCATGGGTCGCGCCATTGTACGTGAACCGGCAGCCTTCCTGTTCGACGAGCCGCTTTCCAACCTTGATGCCAAACTGCGCGTCCAGATGCGCGTGGAAATCAAGCGTCTGCAGCGCTCGCTTGGCACCACCAGCGTTTATGTGACCCATGATCAGCTGGAAGCCATGACGCTTGCCGATCGTCTTGTCGTTCTGAACGGTGGCAACATCGAACAGATCGGATCGCCAATCGACGTTTACGATAACCCGGCGTCCACATTTGTGGCGAGCTTCATCGGATCCCCGGCCATGAACCTTCTAAAGGTGAAGGCGGAAGGCACCGGTCTTGCGCTCGAATCCGGCAGCGGGCTCAGCGGCGCGAACACCAAGGGCAAGGATGGTTACATCATCGGGGTGCGCCCGGAACATCTTGATGTGGTTGACGGGCCGACTGACGGCGACGGTGTGAACCTTGAGGTGACGGTGAACGTTCTGGAACCTGTCGGCGCGGAAAGCTACGTTTATGCAAGCCTTGGCGATGGTGGCCAGGAAATGGTCGTACGCGTCTCCAGCCATGCCCATCACGAACCCGGTGAGACGATGCACCTCAAGGTTGACCCCAAATATGTGCATTTCTTTGATGCCGTCACCGGACAACGGATCGACTGACGGATCTGCAGCCAGGCAGTGACCCGCAACGAGTGCCCATATCCGAATTGGCCATCCCGGGAAACCGGGGTGGCCTTTTGTCTTGAGAGGCAAATCAGACAGCGCAACTGACAGGCTCCTGACAATGCCTGTCAGGAGCCTGCGTTGTGCCCTCTGGTGAGAGGGGACGTCTTCTGGCACATCGTTTCGGACACACAAGCCAGGAGCAAAAACTTGGAGCCTTTCAAGAACCACCTCTCGCCGGATCTGGTGCGCTGCCTTGCAGGACATCTCGACAGGCATCTCAAATGCTTCGATCGTAAAGCCTACGAAGCCGAGATCCTGGAGGGACTTGAAGCTCTGGAACTGAAGGAACGCGCGCGGCTGATTGCCGATGTCACCGGAGAGGTTCTGCCGGCCGGGCTGGACGAGCGGTTTGGTGTTCTTGAAGCCATGCTGCATCCCGTAGCCGATACCGATGTCGACCGCGCAAGTGATGATCAAGGCATACGCGGCTGGGGCATGATGCCCCTTGGAATGGTTGTCACGGATTGCGGCCTTGAAGACTTCGAAAAGTCCTTCACACTCCTGAAGGAAATGACCAAACGGGCAACAGCGGAATTCGAAGTCAGGCCCTTTCTAGACAAGGACCAGAACCGCGCACTGGCGATCATGTCGCCATGGGTGAACGATCCGAGCGTTCATGTGCGCAGGCTTGTCTCCGAAGGCACCCGCCCACGCCTGCCCTGGGGCATGCGGCTCAAGAAACTGGTCGCCGATCCGACACCCACCTTGCCGCTGCTCGAAGCCCTGAAGGACGACCCGGAAGAGTATGTCCGCCGCTCCGTCGCCAATCATCTCAATGACATTGCCAAGGACCACCCGGATCTGGTTGCCGAGATTGCAGCTCGCTGGCTGAAGGGTGCTGACAAGAACCGGGAAAAGCTGGTCAGGCATGCTTGCCGGTCCTTGGTCAAACAGGGTCATGCGGCGACCCTGAAAGCGTTCGGGCTGAACCCGCCGGAGCTCGAACTGACAGGGCCAATGATCTCAACGGAAGTTGTCCCCTATGGCAACGCGCTCGGGTTCGGCATCGAACTGACGTCAACGTCTGCCGAAACGCAATCGCTGGTGTTGGACTATCTGGTTCATTTCAAGAAGGCGAACGGAGCGCTTTCCCCGAAAGTTTTCAAATGGACAAAACTCCAGCTGGCGCCGGGCCAAGTGGTCAAGCTTTCAAGAGAGCATGCGATCAGACCGATCACCACGCGGGTCTACTACGGAGGCACTCAAGCAGTGAGCCTGAGGATCAACGGGAAGGATTTCGGGTTCGCTGAATTTGAACTGGCAATGCCCTGATACGCGCTTGAAAGACTTCATTCCATTTTCTTCAGTCTCAGCATTCCGGCAATCCCCAGCGCTGGCCCGATGGCCATGAGCGCAAAGACAGTGGGCCATCCGAGCCAGTCGGCGGCCACGGGTGTGAGCTGAACGGTGAAGAATGTCAGGGCAAACCCGAGTGCCGTCTGGAAGCTCATCAGGCTGCCGGCCTGGTCGGGTGGCGCGTAGTCCGCGACAAGTGCTGAGAACTGCGCGGAATCCGGCAAGATGGCCGCGCCCCAGACGAGTGCACAGATGATTGTCAGCCAGGCCGGTCCACCGAATGTGAGCGCCGAGGCAATAGCAGCACTGCCGCTGATTACCATCGCAAGGATGGCAATATTCGCTTTGCCAACCCGGTCTGCGACAAGGCCGGCAAACACACTGGCAATTCCACCGGCGGCAATAGTCAGAAAGGCAATCAGTCTGGACAGCGAAAGCGCAGCGTCAGATGACATTTGGCCGCTGAACGAGATTGTCAATGCAACGCCGATCCATGCCCACATGGCATAAAGCTCCCACATATGGCCGAGATATCCGGCGTAAGCGAAGCGGATCTTGCGGTTGGTCCAGGCTGTCAGGATAGCCTTGAGTTTCATGCGCGGTGCTTTGGCATGAAAGGGGCCGAGGCCTGCAAAAAGGCACAGTGCGCCTCCGGCGGCGGACGCGATCGAGGCAACAGAAAGGCTCCAACGCCAGTCAGTGCCGCCAAGAAGCGCCAGGAAGTGAGGGGCCGCCGATCCAAGCGTCAACGCACCGACAAGCGTTCCGACAAGAAGACCGCGATCTTCCTTTCCCCAGCCAACGGCAATTTTCATGCCCACTGGATAGACACCCGCAAGCAGGGCCCCTGTCACGAACCGGGCCAGTATCGACAGATTGCCGCCCGGTTCCACAACCAGCAGGCTGGCATTGAAAAGCGCGGCCAGAATGGCGCAAAAGGCGAAGAAACGGCGTGGGTCAATTCTGTCTGCCAGTCCCAAAAGTGCAGAGGCGAGAGCACCCGCAACAAAGCCGATCTGTACTGCGCTGGAAAGGGCGGCCTGGCGAAATTCGGAGATCGCAAATTCGCGTGTGAGATCGGGGAGAATGGCAGCGGACATGAACCAAAGGCTCATGACTGCAACTTCAGCCACCATCAACAGGCTGAGTGAACGCCACTTGCCGGTGAAGTCAGTCGGCAAGGCCAAGTTCTTTCTGTTGTTTCTTTGTCAATTTGGCCGCGATGATCTTGTGCGCGGCTTCGACATAAGCTTTCAGGTCGTCATCGGAGAGCGCCCCTTCCTGCTCCATCTGCACCCACTTGGCTCTTGCAAGATAGGGGGCCGGGATCAAGCCCTCCTGCTGGGTTAGAAGCGAGTAGGAAATGTCTGAGCATTTGAAGCTGACCTTCGGATGAGCGCCCTCGCCCCACTTGGAACAAACAGCAAAGATCTTGCCGCCGACCTTCCAGACTGAAGCGTTACCCCACTGAATAACGTTTGTTGTCGCGGGAAGGGACTTGCAAAAGGCGTCAAATTCGTCGCGTGTCATCGTGTGGCTCTGGGTCAACTGAGGTCGGAGTTCTCGGCGGGAAACGGCAAGATGACGTGTCGGTTCCGGCCACGCAAGGAGATTGAGTTGAAAAAATTGTGTCACACATCCGCGTGTCGGTCCCTCTAACCTTTCAAGAACTCAATGAAGGACCGGCAAATTATGACGGCGGATGTATCGGCAGCGAAGGTGGCAGCTGCTCAAGATGGTGATCGGAAGGCCCTGGAAGAGGTGCTTTCAAGTGTGGAGGATCTGATTCACAGTCTCGCACGGCGCATTCTGGTCAATCCGGAGGATGCCCGCGAAGCGACGCAGGAAATCCTGATCCAGATACTGACCAAGCTTTCGACGTTTCGCAATGAGAGTGCATTTTCGACCTGGGCCTACCAGGTTGCCGTTCGTTATCTGATCGCAGCGAAGAAACACCGGGATCGGGACCTGGGCCTGACCTTCGAGATGTTCGCGGCAGATCTTGAAACCGGTTTGATATCTGACCCTCCCGAAGCACCTGATCAAGCACTGCTTCTGAATGAACTGCGGATCTCTTGCACAATGGCGATGCTTCTTTGTCTGAGCCTGGACTTGCGGCTTGCCTATGTACTTGGAGACGTATTTGAGCTGGATCATCTGGAAGCCTCGAAGATCCTTGAGCTCACGCCGGCAACATTCAGAAAACGGTTGTCTCGTGCCCGGGCGAGCGTTGAGGCTTTCACTAGCCGTCACTGCGGACTTGTCGCCAGCGAAGCCAAATGCCGCTGCCCTCGCCGCCTGCCTGCCGCAATCAAAGGGGGCAGGGTCCAGGCTGGAACCTATCCAAATTCAGCAGAAAGCCGAATGGGATACGCGCAGACAAGACGACAGATAGATGCTGTCGTCGACGATCTGAAAACATTTAAACTTCAGCGCAGCGTCCCCTCGCATGCCTGTCCGGATGATATCCGCATGAGGTTGCGCAGAATTCTGTCGCCCGAGCTCTAGCGGCGCAGTTCAGCCAGACAAGTAACAACCCTAACCAGCCTGGCACCAGGCGGGACTGGCCCCGCCATGCCTGAATTCGCGGAGAATCATATGGAACGTCGGATCTTTTATCGAGCTGCCATGGTGGCGGCAATGCTGATCTTTTCAACATGCACGAAAGCGGAAGAAAGCTCTGATATGACCACAGACCAGAAAAATGTCCTGAACCTGATCGAGAAGATGACAAGCTCCTTTGAAAAAGGAGACATCGACACCGTGATGCAGACTTACGAAGTTGATCAATCTATTGTTTTTGATCCGGGACAGCCGGTTTCCGACAGCGCAACAGCCCGGCAGATTTTCGAACAGATCCGCTCTGTTTCGCCAGAGTTTTCCTATGCGGGCCATGAAGTCATCGTTCAGGGGGATCTGGCTGTCCATATTGCGCCATGGAAAATGACCGGCACCGACCCGGAAGGCCGGGATGTGACCGGTGAAGGCCTTTCGGTTGCGGTGTTAAGACGTCAGCCGGACGGCAGTTGGAAAATGGTTATCGACAATCCCCATGGCGGCAGGCTTCTGGCAAAGCCGAACTGAGTGGGAGCGGTCGCGCCTCTTTTTGTGGCGCGACCGACGCATTTTGCAGCGGGTGAAAGAAAGACACGGTTTCTTTGGACTTCGACCGGGCAGGCGTGTTCGTGCCCAAGCCTTGCCGGTCTTCCTCGGAAGCCGGTGCATTCTGCGCCCTGACACCCATGAGCGGGCGGCCCAAACACCACTTCAAAAGTTTTATCAACATCAACCGGCGACGCTTGCGTGCCAGGCGCAGGTGGCGTTGCAACATTTGATGATGTTCAGGAAGTTCTGAAGGCCAGAATTCTGCATGGTTCGGGTAAAGGCCCCGGACTGGATCATTCCAGTCGGGTGTGTTTCCACGTTTCCCATCGAGTCTCAAAGGCAGGCAATAAGGAATTTGCATTTGCTGCTCCATTCAAAAATGGTTGGTGTTGGAGGATCACTGCAGATAATCTCACAAGAGACGCTTATTCCTATGTTTTCTAATTGAAATTGAGATTTCAAAAATGAAACGAAACATTGATTGGGAAGACTTGAGATTGTTTCTGGCCGTCGCCAAAGCGGGTGGTCTTGCCGGAGCTGCAGAAAAGACAGGTGTCAGTGCCGCGACGCTCGGGCGCCGTGTTTCGTCTCTTGAAAAGAGCTTGAATGCCCGACTGGTCGAGCGCGAGGCGCGCGGCTACCAGCTAACGTCCGCGGGACAAAAACTGCTCATGCAGCTCGAAGACATGGATCAGGCTGCTCAATCGATTGCCGCCTGGCGGGACACAGGGCAGGCGCGGCGGCGTATTCGAATATCGGCGGGCGACTGGACCATGCGGCTTTTGATGGACAATCTGGATGGCTTCTGGACGCCGGACGCAGGATGGGTTCCGGAACTTCTGGCCGACCCCCGCAACAGAGACGTCGCCCGGCGGCAGATCGACATTGGCATCCGCAATAAAAGGCCGAAACAGGAATGGCTGGCGGGCAGAAAGGTCGGGACAGTCCGATTTGCTGCGTATCAATCAGGCAAAATAGCGCCCAATCAAAAAATCGGCTGGGTCAGTCCGGTTGAAAAGGAGGCTCTGTTTCCAACCGCTGTCTGGATGATGGAAAATCATGCCGCCGACGTGACGATCACGGTGAACAGGGCATCCTTGGCCCTCTCGCTGGTCCGGCAGGGACATGCACGCATGCTGTTGCCCATGTTTGTCGGCGAGGCTTACCCGGATCTTGTCCGGGTTTCGGAACCTGTTGAAGAGCTTGAGACGGAACGATGGCTTGTCATGCATCAGGACGAACGCCATGAGCCTTTGATAAGACAGGCCGTTTCCGCACTCGCCAAGTTGTTGAAACGCGATCCATTGCTGCGGCCTGAATTCTGAGCAAGTCCGGAGGCAGTGTCGGAAAAAGACCGGAAAACGCCTCTCCTTGAATCAATTTTAACGAAGCGCCATATTTAATACTGAACGGAGCTTGTCTCCGGTCCGGATGCCTTTGAAAGGGTCCGGGCGCAAGGTCGCTTCGACAAGGACTTTGAGGATGTCACGCATGTCAGCGTTTTCTAGCCCGTTTATGCTCGGGTTCGACGATATCGAGCGTGTGCTTGATCGCGTTTCCAAGGCCGCGAATGACGGATACCCGCCCTATAACATCGAAAGACTTCCGAAAAACGAAGGTCAGGGTGATATAATTCGGATAACGTTGGCTGTGGCCGGCTTCACCAGAGAGCAACTCGATGTCTCCGTAGAGGAGAGTCAGCTTGTGATCCGAGGTCGGCAGGTAGACGATAAATCCCGCCAGTATCTGCATCGCGGCATTGCCGCCCGGCAGTTTCAACGGGCATTTGTTCTGGCCGAGGGGATCGAGATCCTCGGAGCTGACCTCAAAGATGGTCTTTTGTCCATCGACCTGGCACGTCCTGAACCGGAACGTGTTATAAGAAAAATAGAAATCTCCAGCGGCGAATAGACCCTCGTCGACCAACTTGTGGAGAATTGACTGATGCACGACCCAAATAGCCCGGATTGGGCAGACGGCGCAGATCTCACAACCGCCATGTCCGTCGACGAACTGACGGAACTCGGTACCGGAGATGTTGCCTATATCAAACCGATCAAAGCGCGGGACCTGAAGGAAATGTTTCCGGAAGTTCCACCGCTCCACGACAACATGACGCTTTATGCGCTTCTAAATGCGGACGGCACGCCGATCCTGCTGGCAGACAGCCGTGAAGCAGCCGTTGCCAATGCGTTCGAAGCCGACCTTGAAATGGCTTCGCTTCACTAGACAACACTGCAGAAATTAAACAAAAACACCGGCCGATTGGCCGGTGTTTTTGTTTATGGCATAGGCAACGTCCAGCTAACGCAGATGATGTTGTTATCTTCAGGTAAGCGCCTGTTCCTTGCCAGCGGGCCTTGTTTTGGAAGCTTCATCGGCGTCTTCGCGGTTTGCCGGCTTGGGCATGTCGGGGGATCCGCCCGATTGAACCGAGGGTGGTTTGCGCCAGGGTTGGCTCTTGTACCAGGAGACCACATAGGCCACGAGAATGAGCGCCAGAATGCCGAGCAGATTGCTCAGGATCTGAGGCAACCAATCACCACGCCCCCAGACCATGTCACGGAGCAAGGCAGCAGCCTGAGCAATCACGAGGCTTGCCATGAAAACGGCGAGTGATTGCTGACCAACCTTTTGGACGATCCTGACAAACCGTCCCCAGAGAACGCCGTGTCCGAGCAGATGCTTCCCATGTTCACCGGCCGCGACCCAGGCCAGATAAGCCAGAGCAAGGAAGTGGAGATAGCGGAACAGGCCAAACTCGGTCTTGATCCAGAGCGGACGGATCATTTCGCGTACGTCCCGCGCCCAAACCACATTCCACTGATGTTCGCTATGGATACGGAAATAGGCAAAAGGGATCGTGACGACGACAATTGCCGCGCAGAACAGGATCAAATTGCGGTTTACGGGCGGTGCCGGGATCCAGCCGCGCATGAAGGCAAAACCGGTGAAAAACAGCATTTGCCAGGCGAACGGGTTGAAAAACCATTTTCTGTGTTCGCCTTCGGAATTGACCCAGGGCTCTGCCGGAAGATCCAGAAAGCCGAACTGAGAGGCGAGCCAGAGACCGATCGATACTGCAAAGGCGGCTGCAACGGACACGCGTGAGGCCAGCATGATCACGGGGATCAGTGCCAGGATCACGATATACATCGGCAGAATGTCGAAATAATTGGGCACCCAGGTCAATGTCATCAGACCGGGCAGGGCCACGACAGTTTTGTTGTAAAGATGCCAGAGGTTCAAGGACGCGACATAATCCTGGGTCAGGTCGCAGCATTCTTTGAGATAGCCACTTTCGTGGATCATCACGAGCCCGACCGCGATCACAAGAATCTGGCCGATATGCGCCCAATAAACCTGCCACATTCGATGCAGAATGCGGGCGGTTCCCATACCGATGCCATGCACATCGAAGATCTTGCCGAAGGCGATGGCGGATGCCATGCCCGAGCAGAAAACGAAGATTTCCGTGGCGTCCGAGAAGCCGAAACGCGCCGGGATCCAAAGAGTCCACCAGTTCCACGGCACATGGGCAACGTAAATGATGAACATTCCGATCCCGCGGAAAAAATCGAGCCGCGGGTCACGGGGGCGTTTCGTCTGGTGATGTGCGTTCACGTCAGGTCCAAAAATGTGGCTTGCAGAGGCGGGCGGTTATTACACCGATCCGGCTGCCCTAAGGCTGTCGTCTTCCATGACCCGCTCTGCGCGTTGCATCTTGTCGCAGACTTCAAGCCGCTGTTCGGCAAAACTGTCAAGGGCGCCGCGCTTGTGGGTGCGGCTTTTGATCAGATTTTCTGCTTCAGAGGAGAACCCGGCCCGCAAGGCAGCGTCAATGGTGATCCGTTCAAAAACATCGCGCTGGGCATGGGAACCGCCAATGATGTTCAGATTGTCCCTGGCTGAAGTCAACAGTGAAAAGGCTGATGCATAGTTGCCTTTACGGTATTGTTCCAGTCCGAGCCCCGTCGGCAAGCCGGCCTCGGCGGAAACCCGGCCGATGTCCGTTTCGCTTTTCGCCCGATCCTTCAGTCCGTTGAGCAGACGATCCGCTCCCATACGGCGGCCGCCGTTCAGGAGGCAGAGGAGATAGTGCAGGTCCGCAAAGACATTGCAGCCGTCTTCGGCCCGTTTATCGGACAAAAGGGCCAGTTCGTCCCAGCGAGGACCAACATTGACACCTTCCAGTTCCAGTCGAACAAGCAGCGACGCGGCATTTGAAATGTCGCGATAATCGTCGGTTTTGTCCTTGCGGATATCGTTGTCGTAGAGCGCGAGTGCTTTGTCCGCTTCGCCCTGACTGAGATACATCAGCGCCAGGTGCCACCACACGTGATAGCCGAAATTGTTGCAATGCGCCCAACCGTTCGGATGGTTTTCCAGCCAGCCGGCACCCTCTTCGGCACGTCCCGTCATGTCGTGAACGTGTGCCACAGCGTGAAGGCCCCACGCGTCGTCTTTTGCAAACTCCAACCCTCTGCGGCCGGATGCTTCCGCCTGACGGTAGTCACCGGTTTCTTCAAGCGAAAAGGCCCGGCACCCGAGCAGGTACCCGTACGAGGGGTGGTTTTCGTCATAGGCCGAGAACACACGGTCGATCGATTGCCGCATGCCGACGGAATCGCCCAGAACGAAACGGATCGCGTGGACGAGCTTCATCAGCAAGGCATCTTGAGCATATTTGACGAGTTGGGCGTCAAGGATATCGGCTGCCCGGGTCGGAAACCCCTGAAGCCAGGTGTCGAGCGCATCAAGGACAACCGTTTCGCGATCGGTCAAAGGTGTGTTTTGGGCGGACGTGCGCGCCACCGACAGGCATTCGCGCGCTGTCGTATAAAGTTCCCGCCGGCCAAGCAACAGACAGAAGAGACCGCGTGTGGCATGGCCGAGCGCGAAATCGGGCGCCAGGCTCAAACAGCTTTCAAGATGGCCCGGCGTCGCCTTGCCATGAGCCAGGAAGGCATTCACGGTCGCATTCCAGGCCGCAACTGCGTCCTTGTTGGCAAGTGTTAAATCATACCCAAATTGATCGCTGAGACGCATGTCAGGCCTTTATATCTCTTCGGGCTGGTCCGATGCCGCGTTGTTCCCGCGTCAAGACGTTCGGCATCTGCCAGCCAATACTTTGTCACCGCTAAAATCTGCAGGCTTCACTTGAACTGCAAAACACAAAAAGGTGTTGGCAATGTGTAGGGCACCAAAAGACACTTTCGTTGCGAAATTATGGCCAATCGTGACACCGTGAAATTTGCTCTTGAAGAAATACGGAACCAAAGTGAATCGGGATCACAAGGACATGACGCCCAGTTTGCAAAAGTCTCAGCTGATGGTGACTGGCATTGCGCTCGCCCTATTGGGCCTTATTGCCATAAGCGCCTACGGCGAGGCCGGGTCCCGGCAAGCAATTGCAACCCTTATCGGCGGTCTTGCCGGCTTGTCTCTTTATCACGCCAGCTTCGGCTTCACAGCTGCCTGGCGCCGCATCGTGACCGAAAGGCGTGGTGGCGGCCTGCGGGCACAGTTTGTTCTGATCCTTCTGACAAGCGCCGTGTCTTTTCCGCTGATCGCCTGGGGCGGTTCACTTGGCTGGCCCACCGGCGGGTTCGTCTTTCCGTTCGGCGTTGCTGCAGCGTTGGGCGCATTCATGTTCGGTATCGGAATGCAGCTGGGCGGCGGATGCGGCTCCGGCACCCTCTTTACCGCCGGCGGAGGCTCTACCCGAATGATGATAACACTGGCCGCCTTCATTCTGGGCTCGGTTGCGGCAACGGCGCATCTGCATTTATGGGGAAGATTGCCCAAATTTCCGGCGGTCTCCTTCGTCCGGGAATTTGGGCCTCACGGTGCTTTTTTGGCAACTGCGGCGGTTCTTGGAGCCCTGGCCTTGTTGACGCTGCGGATTGAAAGGAGCGCTCATGGCGAGATCGCGCCCGCAAGGCGGACTGAGAGTTTTCTCAAAGGTCCCTGGTCGCCCATGTTGGGCGCGCTCATGCTCGCCGTCGTTGGCATAGCAACCTTTGTCGTCGTCGGTCGGCCCTGGGGCATAACCTCGGCATTTGCACTTTGGGGGGCCAAGGCCTTTCAAGCTGTCGGGTTGCCGGTCGAAACCTGGCCCTATTGGACCTGGCAACGCGGAGCCTTGGACAACTCGGTTCTGCGGGACACCACCTCCGTCATGGATTTTGGCGTCATTCTGGGAGCCATGGCGGCGGCGGCCCTTGCTGGCCGGTTCGCTCCTGTTTGGCATCTCAGTCGGCGCGATGTGCTGACCGCACTCGCCGGTGGTCTGCTCATGGGCTACGGCGCACGCCTGGCATATGGCTGCAACATTGGTGCTTATCTGGGCGGACTGGTATCCGGTTCACTTCATGGCTGGCTCTGGCTCGTCTTCGGTTTTCTGGGAAGTCTTGCCGGCACCAGGTTGAGACTGCGGCTTGGCATGGGCTGAGGGAAACCCGGCACACCGCATTGTGAGAGCGCTGTGAGGCAGGTGGCCATTAGGGTGCCGGAATTGACTACGTGAGTGCGGGAGCAAGCAATATGCGTCTATTGATAAGTGTCTTTATCTGGCTGATTGTCGCCGTTGGCGTCTCCCAGGCGGACAGTCTTTCGAACCGGGAAGGCTGGAAAGTCATCCCGACTGAGCAAAGTTATTCCGACCTGGTCGAAAGCGTCAAAGCGGCGGTGAAAGCTGAAAAGATGCTTCTCGTCACGCAGGCAAGCGCCTCAGCTGGAGCCAAGGGACGTGGGTTGAAAATACCCGGCAATCGCATCATGGGCGTTTACAGAAACGATTATGCCATCCGTATGCTTGAAGCATCGGTTGCTGCGGGCATTGAAGCACCCATCCGGTTTTATGTCACCGAGAACAGCGATGGCAGCGGAACGTTATCCTGGAAAACGCCTGGATTTGTTTTCGCCCCTTATATGGATGAAGGCGGGGATGCGCTCGCCGAACTCGCCGCCGAGCTGGATGATGTCTTTCAGACAATTGCGGATAATGCTGTTGCCTCTCGGTAACAGGCCGGTCTGATCAGCATCTCGAAAGCAGGGGAAATATGATTTTCGCCTTGTCTCGTTGAGATTTCAGCCTCACATTTATTGTGTCTGCAACAACTGAAAGGAGGTGTGCCCATGTCTAGTGAGTATCCGATCGTGGTCCGAAAGTCTGGGCGGAATGGAACGATGCTGGAGCAGCCTCCGGTTTTGAACGGTTTCGCTGGGATCTGATCCGGACATTCGGACACGTCGATCTCATGGGAGGGCCGCATTGCGGCCCTCTTTTGATTCTGAATGTTTATTGTATGAGACCGGCTGCCTTGCGAACGTCCTCGTCCCGCAAGGAACAGTCGACGCCTCGATAGGCGTCACCGGCATCCGTGCACAGCCAGCAAATGGCTTCGCCGACCCATTCTGAAGGTATGTGCACAGCAGGGTCGAGCTGACTGACAGGATTGATGCCGGATGCCTTGATATCCACCTGCATTTGTGTCGCAACGGTGCCCGGGCTGAGGCCGACCACACGCAGGCCCTTGTCGCCGAACTCCTTGTCGGCACAGCGTGTGAGCGACAGGGCCGCTGCCTTGGAAGAACAATATTGGCTCCAGCCTTCAAGGGCGCCGACGGCGGCGCCGGAGCTGATATTGACAATTGTTCCGGCACTTTTTTCAAGCATGTGCGGAGCGACGGCGCGAATGCCGTGATAAACCCCTTTGACATTGATATCGATGACCTGCCCCCAAGCCTCGGGGTCGGATGTCTCAATCCGTGAAATGGGCTCTATGACGCCGGCATTGTTGACGAGAATGCTGATGTCGCCAAAAGTGTCCAGCGCGAACTGAACGGCCTTTTCCATGTCCCCGTAGTCGGCAACATCGCACGTTACGGCCGCAGCATCCCCGCCGTTTTTGCGAATGTCGTCCGCGATCTGCTCGATATCTGCGCTGCTGCGTGCTGCGAGAACCACTTTGGCTCCATATTTGGCAAGGCTTCGGGCTGCTGCTGCGCCTATGCCTCGGCTGGCTCCCGTCACCAAGGCAACTTGTCCCGACAAATCAAACATATAACGTCCAGTCCTATCGTCTGTTGGCTTTTTGCCGTTTTTGCTTTGGCGACCTTAGTGCCCCGAGGCTGTGGAATAAACAGCTGCATCGCAGCATCATCATGCAGATTGTGCACGAATGCGTGTTAGGTCTTCAATCAGGCGACCTGCTTGTGACGCGAATTGGCTGGGCGGTTGCCGTCGGACTGCGGTCAAACTGAACCGGGAAAAGGCAAATCCAATGGCCGCGGAAACATTCTCTCTGAAAACAATTCTCCGACAGCTTTATTTCGGTCACAGCACCAAAGCCAGGGTCTTTCGCTATGCACTGCTTGCTTTCGATCTGATCACGATCGGCTATTTCGTTGTCTCCTCGGTTCTTGACCCGGCGCGGCTACATCATGCGTTGGACTATGTGATCGCAGGTGTGCTGCTGCTCGACTATGTTGCCAGGATGATCGCGGCAGCCAATCCGGGGCGCTATGTCGTCAGCTTTACGTCTTTGGCCGACGTTGTCGTGATTGCATCTTTGATTGCACCCGCCTTCCTTGAAAACTTTGCCTTCATGCGTGTCGTGCGCATGTTGCGTTTGATGCGGTCCTATCATCTTCTGAAGGAGCTGCGCGATGCGTCCAGCTGGTTCAGGCGCAACGAGGAAATTCTGCAGTCGGGCGTGAACTTGATCGTCTTCATTTTCGTGGTCACTGCTATCGTGTTTGTGGTGGAAGACGACCGCAATCCCAACATCAACAACTATCTCGATGCGCTGTATTTCACTGTTGCGACCCTGACGACAACCGGGTTTGGCGACATCACGATGACCGACAGTGTCGGCAGGCTCATGACCGTCCTGATCATGATCTTCGGTGTTGCCCTGTTTCTACGGTTGGTTCAAACGATTTTCCGGCCTTCCAAAGTCAGGATATCCTGCCCCGACTGCGGCTTGAACCGGCACGATACGGATGCTGTTCATTGCAAGCATTGCGGCCGGACACTGAAAATACCCACCGACGGCTCCTGGGAATAGTTGCACACTCAGCATGATGGCTCTCTCCGACTTGTGAACGGCGCCGGCTGGACAAATTCCAGCGCCGCTCCAATGTTTGCAGGCGGGGCGCCAAATTCTTTGCGGCAGTCCGCGAACCATATGCGATGGGTGAGGAGCTGGAAGTGTTGTCGAAAAAATACTCTTTCGTCGGCTGTGCCGCCATTTTGAGCGGCGTTGTCCTGGCGGGCGGAAACAGCACAGCCGCAGAAACCGGGTGCGGCGAAGAAGTCCCTTGTGAAATCGAAAACGGACAGTACTACATCCACCTTCCGAAGGCGCATGAAGACGGAGAAGCGCTCGGCGCGATCTTTTATCTGCATGGCCATCGTGGAAAGGCTGTCAATGCGATCCGCAACAAAGGCTTCCAGCGCATGGCCGATGAGCTCGGCGTCGCCTTTGTCGCGGTCCAGGGCGTGGACGGCACATGGTCCTTTCCCACGGCGCCTCGAAACCTGCGCGATGAGGCCGTCTTCTTCGACAATGTTCTGAGTGACCTTTCCGACAAATTCGGTGTCGACACGAACCGGACACTGCTGTCCGGTTTTTCATCGGGCGGCTTCATGACCTGGTATCTGGCCTGTCAGGACTCCGGAAAATTTGCCGGTTATGCGCCGATTGCCGGAGCTTTCTGGGAACCGCTGCCGAAAGACTGTCCGACAGAACCGCCCTATCTTTTTCATGTTCACGGCACCAGCGATACGGTCGTGCCGCTCGCGGGCAGGTGGCTCGGCGGCGGCCAGTGGAAGCAGGGAGATGTATTTGAAAGCTTTGATGTCTGGCGCCGGCAAAACGGCCTGGCGGATGCCGCGCCACAAAAATTTACCGACGGCAAATTGACCTGCGAACGCTGGCAACCCAGCGAAGGGCTTCTGGAACTCTGTTTGCATGATGGCGGCCACAGTGTTGAAGCAAAATGGATCAAGCGTGCGTGGACTGAGCTTGGCTCCATGATGGGGTGGACCGAAAAGGGGTGAACGTTCACCGCGAACTGACAGGAATTTGAGCCGCAGTGTGCGCGTCAGCGCAACGGTGCTGTTGACGCGGCTGCGCCCCTGTGGCCTTTTCCGACGAAATTCAGCACGTTTAGGTGAAGTGTGTCCCCATCCAGCCCCGATCCCGGCGCTCTGTCCGGTCTTGTTGTTCTAGATCTTTCGCGAATACTGGCTGGTCCGACCTGTACCCAGATCCTGGGCGATCTTGGTGCGGAAGTGATCAAGATCGAGCGTCCGGGCCGCGGCGACGATACCCGTGGCTGGGGACCGCCTTTCCTGAAGGACAAGGATGGAAATGAGACCGCCGAGAGCGCTTACTACCTGTCCTCGAACCGCAACAAGGCGTCTGTAGCGATTGATCTGTCCAGCCCGGAAGGCCAGAGCCTGATTGCCGATCTCGCCGTCAAGGCAGATATTCTGGTCGAGAATTTCAAGGTTGGGGACCTGAAACGGCGTGGCCTCGACTACGCAACTTTGAAAGCGCGCAATCCGCGCCTCATTTATTGTTCGATTTCCGGCTTCGGCCAGACCGGGCCTTATGCGCATCGTGCAGGTTACGATTTCCTGATCCAGGGCATGGGCGGGATCATGTCGCTTACCGGATTTGCCGACGAGGATGGCGGCACGGAGACAAAGTGCGGTGTCGGCATTGCCGACGTCATGTGCGGAATGTACGCAACGGTCTCGATCCTTGCTGCCCTCAACCATCGGCATTCAACGGACGAAGGTCAGCATATCGACATTTCCTTGCTCGACGCGCAGGTCTCCTGGCTGATCAATCAGGGCGTTGGGTATCTGGTGTCCGGCGATGTCCCTGGTCGGCTTGGTAATGGTCACCCGACCATCGTTCCTTATGAGACCTTTCCAGCTGCAGATCAGTCTTTCATCATCGCGGTTGGCAACGACACCCAGTTTCAAAAGTTCTGCGCGGTTGCAGGTGCACCCGAACTTGGCGCCGATCCTCAATTTGCCAAGAACGCGGATCGAGTACGAAATCGCAAGGAGCTAATCCCCTTGATCCGGCGTCTTACCATTGAAAAGACGGCAGACGAGTGGATCAGGCTGCTCGAAGAGACGGGTGTTCCGTGCGGCCCTGTCAATGATTTGGGACAGGTTTTCGATGATCCGCAAATCCGGCAGCGCAACATGCGCATTACACTGCCGCATCCGCTCAGCGGGGACGTTGACCTGATTGGATCTCCGATCAACCTGGAGAAAACGCCGGTTGGTTACAGGAACGCGCCACCGTTGCTTGGTGCAGACACACAAGACGTGCTCGCTCGTCACCTGGGACTGACCGCAGAGCAGCTTTCGGATCTGGAAGCAAAAGGTATTTTGGATCTTGGGGCAGATGCTCCAAATAAAGGGTAAGCATTTCAATGACCACTGGTGCAGATATTATCGCAGGCAAACTTCACGCGGCTGGTTGCCGTCATGCTTTTGGCATCCCTGGCGGTGAAGTTCTTGCGTTGATGCAGGCGCTCGATCAGGCGGGGTTGAATTTCGTTCTGGTCAAACATGAAAATGCCGGAGGCTTCATGGCTGAAGGCGGTTGGCATGCTGACGGTGCTCCAGGTGTGCTTCTGGCTACCATCGGTCCGGGCGCAGCAAACGCAATCAATGTCGTTGCCAACGCATGGCAGGACCGCGTGCCGCTGATTTTCCTGACGGGCTGCGTCGATCAGGCCGATGCGGAAAGCTACACGCACCAGGTTTTCGATCACCAGCAATTGTTGCGGCCAATCGTGAAGGCAAGCTTCTCAGCTCGCCTTGGTGCGCTGGACGTGATGATGGAAAAAGCTCTGGCAATTGCGCTCGACGGTCAGCCAGGGCCGGTGCACATAGATGTTCCGATCAAGGTCGCTGAAGCGGAAACGGAAGAGGGTTGGAGCGAGCGTTTTTCCTCCGCACCTGTGGCCAGTGCACCGTTTCAGGGACCTGACCTTGAGACAGCGCTTGCGGTGTTTGCCAAGGCAGAACGTCCGATCGCCATCGCCGGTGTCGATGCCGTGAACGAAGGTGCTTCGGTCGAGATCTCCAAGTTCTGCCAAACGTTCAATATTCCCCTTTTGACCAGCTACAAGGGCAAGGGTCTTTTGGACGAAAACAGCGATCTTGCACTTGGAGGCGCCGGTCTGTCGCCAAAGGCTGATGGCCACCTGCTGCCGCTGATCAATCAGAGCGATTGCATTCTTCTTTTGGGCTATGACCCGATCGAGATGCGCATCAACTGGCGCAATCCCTGGGAGGAAACGGCGAATGTCATCGACGTGACATCGGTGCTGCGCACACATGGCATGCACGCCGTTTCCGCAACACTTCGCAGCGCTGTCGCCCCGGCTTTGAAACTTTTGGCGGACGCCAGAAGCAAGGAACAGTCTTCCTGGGCTGCCGGCCAACCGGCTAAGGTGCGTAAGGATCTCGAAGAGGCATTTCAACCAGAGCCGTCCGGCTGGGGCCCTGGCAGGGTTTTCCATACGCTGCGCGACGTCATGCCTGCGAACACGGTCGCAACGGCTGACAGTGGCGCGCACCGCATTCTGGTCAGTCAAATCTGGCGCTGCCCGATGCCGAGGCAAATGCTCCAGTCATCGGCTCTTTGCACCATGGGGTGCGCGGTTCCTCTCGCGATGGGTCACCGTCTCGTCGACGATCGCTCACCGGTCATCGCCTTTGTCGGAGATGCAGGTCTCGAAATGTGCCTCGGAGAACTTTCAACACTGCGCGATCTGAATATCCCCGTGATCATCTGTGTGTTGGTCGATACCAGTCTTGCGCTGATCGAACTGAAACAGCGCGGCAGTCAAAGACCGAATGTAGGTGTGGATTTTGGCGAGACGGATTTCCCGGCGGTGGCTGGCGCATATGGCGGGCACGGTGTCTGGATCGAGAATGAAAACGATCTGAAACAGGAAGCAGAAGCAGCACTGAAGCGGGACGGTTTCACTTTGCTGGCCTGCCGAATTCCACGCCGAGCCTATGATGGTGCGTTTTAGGCAAAACAGCGAAATCAAGCCAATTATTTGCGACTGGTTTATTTTGGACGGGTAATGCTCCTGATCCGTGCAGCTTGAGGCTATTCAGTGGCTGAAAAACGGGATAACAGGTGCACACGTAATCGTGCTCGACGTGAGGGAGAAAAAAATGAAGGGTTCGAAAATCGTCCTGATTGATCGCCACCCTGGCCGGTCCGCTCAGACCATTGGGGTTGCCAGAGAACTGGGGACAGATCCGGAACTTATTCACGAACCCTCAGTCGGTGTTGTCGGGACGAAAGGAGACAGCCAGTGTTACCTCGGCGTTGCCTCCAAAGTGGATGCTATTCATGAGCACCTCAAATCCCGCATTGGCAATGGTCCGGATGAACTGAAATACAGACTGGTTCAGCCGGAATTCACCATCGCGACCTCCGACGGTATCCGCAACGGGACACGGGAGATGCGCTATTCGCTCCTGGGTCGGGAAGTCACCAACGATTCCCTGTGTGAGCATCTGGAGGCAACAGGCCTTGCCGGAACCATCGCCGTGGTTGCCTGCGACAAGCCGCCGGTCGGTACTATGGCAGCCGTTCTGGAACACAACGAACCGGCAATCATCATGTCGGATGGCACCATCCGGCCAGGCCGGGACCCCGAAACCGGGGAAGCCCTGGATATTGTCAGCGCGTATCAGGTTGCAGGTCATCCGGATCCGGCAGTCCGCCATCGCATAGCGTGCAATGCCTGCCCGGGCATTGGCAGTTGCGGCGGCATGTTTACCTACAACACCATGCAAACCTTCATCGGAGTCGTCGGCCTTCAACCTCTTCACATGGTCGCGCCCGCTTCCGACGATCCTCGGCGCCTTGAAGAATTCCCGGCTGAGCTCGTTTCCCATCTCGCTGACATGATGACATCCGGTCTGAAGCCGCGCGATATCGTCAAGCGGGACTCGATCCGGAATGCTGTGATCGTGGCGATGGCCATCGGTGGCTCGACCAATGTGGTTCTACACGTGCCCGAAATCGCTCGTGCCGCCGGTTATGAGCACTTCTGGCGCGATGTCATGACACCTGAAGAATTCAATCACCTGTCGAAAAACGTTGTGCCGGTCCTAACCAATGCGCGGCCATATGGCGCTTATTCCATGATTGATATCGACCGCGTCGGCGGCGTCCAGGTGATTGTCAAGGAACTGCTGGATGCAGGTCTTCTGAACGGCGATATGATGACGTGTACCGGACGCACACTTGCCGAGCAGGTTGCCGACTTGAACACTCCAGCGCCCGATGGCGATGTCATTCACGGGGTCGCTGAGCCTTTCAAGCCGACAGGCGGGCTCAGAATGCTCGGTGGTAACCTGTCTCCGGATTTTTCGGCTATTTTGAAACTTGCGGGCGTGGAAGGCGGTCTGGAAGACAATCTTTTCAAGGGGCGCGCGCGGGTGTTTGAAAGCGAGGCAGACCTCATCAAGGCGCTTGATGAAGCGCCGGACAGCTTCCAGGACAAGGACATGATTATCGTCCGCTATTCCGGGCCGAGCGGTGCTCCTGGGATGCCGGAAATGCTGGACCCAACGTCCCGTATCACCACGCTTTGCCGCGAACGCGACATTGTTGTCGCCCTGATGACGGACGCGCGCTTTTCTGGCGGTTCCGTTGGCCTTGTAATCGGTCATGTCGGACCTGAAGCGGCCCTTGGCGGCCCGATTGCATTTGTCGAAGATGGCGATGCCATTATCGTCGATCTGAACAGCAACACCTTGAACTGCACAGCTCTCGAAGACCCTGCCGTTCTGGCTGCTCGTAAAGGGGTGTGGGATAAAGTCGTCGCCGACAATGGCGGTCAGCATCCCAATTGCGGCGTTGCCGATACGAGGCTGTTGCACAGGGCACGTCACACTGCCGTTCCCGCCGTTCGCGGTGGCGGTATGCATCCGAACCGTGAAGTCTGGGTACGTGAACCAAGACAGGCGGAAAAATCGGGCTTTGAGCCAAGCAATCGTCACCGTGGTGCCTGATCACAGGTAGTCCACACCGGATTACCATTACCCCTCGAAATGAACGCTGCGTCGGCAATTGCAGTTTGCGTCGTTGCCGGCCAGTCAATCCTGCGTTTCACCTGTCTTCAGGCATGTGATGGCTTGTCGGGATCAGGAACAGCTGTTCAGCGTAGGGACGTCTTCTTTATTGAGCGTGTTTGTAGCAAGAATTCGGATTTGCGAACTTCGTAATCCTCATCACAGACCGGAAATTCCGCGCCTTCTAATCTGACTTCACGCTGGGGCACCTGCTCCATGGTTGAACAGAAGGAGAGATGGAAATGCCCCGCGTATCAAACACATTTATTACATCTTACAAAGTAAGCGACCTGAATGCAGACGACAGGACTTCCGGGAGCAATTCTGAAGAAGACAGATTTGATTTCAGCGGCGTGTCCGCGGACGAAGATGCAGAAGGCGGGGAGTGGATCCCGATCGAAACCATGCATCCTCCTATTTGGAAACCTGGCCAGACAGGTGGTCATTCCAGTTCCGGCGAAGCCCAGTCCTTAGTAACCGATAAGGATGCGCCGAACAGTTTCGATGACTTCGGATTCTTCTGAGGAGCCTTAGCGGCGCAGACCAATCCCAAAACTCAGATTGCCGTTTTTTGGAAGATGCGAGTGATCGAACCGTCGCTCTCCAACTGGTTTCCCGTGGCGCTGAAACCGCATTTCTCGAGAACATGAATTGATGCTCCGTTTTCCGCAGCAACGGTTGCGATAATGGAGTTCAAGGCGAAGCAGTCAAATCCATGACTGCATGCGGCAGACACGAATTCCGTCGCGAAGCCTTGCCGCCAGAAATTTACATCAAGGGCGTATTTGACTTCAGGAGTTTTCTGATTGCCGGGATGCACCAGACCTCCAAAGCCGATCGTTGCGCCGGTGTCTCTTGAAGTCAGAGCCCACATTCCATAACCGCGCTTTTCATAATTGTTCTCAGTGACCGACAACCAGGCTCTGGCCTCGTCCGGTGAGAGAGGCGATCCGTCATCAATGTATCTACAGACGTCCGGGTTGCCATAGACTGCAAGCAAGGTGTCAAAGTCGCTGAGGCGCCATTTCCGGACCTTTATGCGCACAGTTTCAAAAACAATCATGAAGACGCATTTGTTTGAGTAATGCCTTGTTTCATTCGTTTGGCGCAGGTTAATGCGCTTTTGGTGAAATCGTCTGACGAGAACGGTGTTTGCGCCATCGTGAGGGTCTAGATTTTTGCAACCCGCTGGTCAACGTGGTCGATCAGCTCTTCCTTGACCTTTTCAAAATCGACGGTTGGCTGATCTGGAACGTCTTTCACCAGATTGGCAACGGTGACCTGATTTCGTCCAGCCGCCTTTGATTTGTAAAGGGCATCGTCTGCCGTCTGCATAAGATCCTGCGGCAGTGACCCATGATCAGGAAATGCAGACAGTCCGACGGAAATGGTTATCTTCGGCAGGGACTTTTCGCCATAGCGAACGCTGATTTTTTCGATCAGTTGACGGATGTCCTCGGCGCGGTTTTCAGCTGCTTCCAATGTTGTCTCAGACAAGAGCAGCATGAACTCCTCGCCGCCAATTCGGCATGGCAATTCTTCAACGCCGCATGCCTGTTCCAGCGTCGCCCCGACAGCGCGCAGAACCATGTCGCCTGCGTCATGTCCGTGGTTGTCATTGAACCGCTTGAAGTGATCGACGTCTATCGATGCCAGCACAAAGGGCGCTTTCGTGCGCTTTGAAGTCTCGACATTTCGTCTCAGAACTTCAATGAAATGCCGCCGGTTGAAGAGGCCGGTCAGAGGATCGCGAATGGATTGCTGGTGCAGTTGATCACGCATCTTGCTGTTGGCAATGGCAAGGCTGATTTGTTCCGCGGCCAGCTGGGCGAGCCGATAGCTTTCGAAGAAAGTATCCGTCGAAATGCCCGGCAGAGGTTTCAGGTGCATCATGCCAACGGTTTCGCCATGTGCCAGGATCGGGATGCAATAGTAAGGGCCGTCGTCATGAGGCTGCGTGTGCTCACAGGCGAACTTGATATCATCGGTTTTGAACGAGTAGCCGCGGCCACGACGCAGCGACCAGCAGTCGTCGGGGCGAATGTGCTCGTGCAGGACACCGCCATTCCAGGCGCAAGTCCCGTCCAGAACATCGCGCGAATTGGAATAGACGTAGACGCTGCCGCTGCTGCCCGGCAGCAATTTCGCCATGAATGTTTCAATCATCGTATATAGTTCGTCGGTCGATGTACTTGACTGAAGCCATTCATTGAGATCGGAAAGCAGCTTCATTTCTTGTGTTTGTGCCCGTTCGCGGGCATTGCGTTCCAGATCGGTCTCCCGTGTGTCTTCCAACCGGTGACGCAGGTCATTCAAGGTGCGTGCAAGCTCGCCGATACCGTCTTCACGTTGCGCTTCTTTCAGGTCCGGCATGGTTCCGTCGTTTGTCCAGCTGGCCATCGATGCGTTGATACGCGCGATTGGCGGCTGGATTTCTCGATATACCAGCAGCGAAACGACACTTGCGCCAGCCACGAGTGCAAATAGAAACGTCGTCAGCGTAACGAACGAAACCCAGGCCTGGTGACAGGCTTCCAGAGCCCATTCGTGCAGCGATCGTGACAATCGGTCTTCGATTGATTTGAGTACGTCGATGCGGGCAGTCGTTGCGTCCCACCAGTCTGTTCCGGATACTAGGCGCGCGCTTCCGCCGTAGGGGCTCTGCTGCGCAATTTCCCGATACTCCTGAACACGAACTTCCAATGGTCCGTGCTGCAACTTGCTCAATAGGACGAGAGCTTCGGTCGGCGCGTTCTGGCGGAATTGAGAAAACATGTAGTCCTGTTGTGCAACAAGGCTCAAAAATCGCTGGTAGATCTCCGGTGCGAAGCTCCCGGAGCCGAAGCCGACAGCACCCATGGCGCGTTCGAGGCCCGCATGTTCCTTGGCATGCTGTAGCGCGATATAGGCCGAGATCTGGTGCAGAACTTCCGCGTTGTCGACCGACAGCTTCATTTGTTCTATCGCTTCGAGTAGCTGTGCGACGACGTCCGTATAGTAGTTTGCAATTTCCGGCACGGTTATCTGAAATGAATCGACTTCCTGTCGGATCTTCGTCAGCTTCCTCAAGTCGGAGAGCGCGCCGTTATAAGGGTCTGTGAAGTTGGAGGAGGCAAGTTTTCCGGAAGGTGTTCCAACCGTTGCCAGCAGCTTCTTCAGATCGGTATCTGTTTCGGATCTTTCACCATTTATCGACTTTTTGAACGCTAATCCTCGAGAGCCGACGAAGCCTGCAGACGATCCACGTTCGCGTTGAATATCATGAATCAGATCTGACAGGACCGGAGCGACATTAAGCACTTGTCCGATGGCCTCCGCCTTTTGCCAGGCCTGATATTCAGTGTTGATCTTCTGTGCGCTTATGGCGATCAGGGCCAAGACCGGTACCCAGCAAACAAGTGCAAGCTTGAATGCAATCGATCGATTGGCAAGAAATGATGACATAAGACGCCTCTTCACAATGATTGCCTCTGATTGTGCGTGACAGGTTTGCAATTTAGGTAAAGCGCGGCCGATTAATGCCAACTGGTTGCGAAAACGGTGGGTCTGGCGTGGCCAAAGGTGAGTTTCTGGGCATGCTCAATTTGGTGTCGCTTGGATAGTGGATTGAGAAACAAACAACTTTAAGAAGCAAAACCGGCTGGTAGCATTTGGTTAAGCAAAACTGGAAAAAGCGCAATTGAGGGGACCGGAGTTGGCAAACCTTCAGTTTGTGGGGCTTTTTCCGGAATGGAACGCTGTCCCCATGCGACTTGAGGCTAGGCGCAAGCCTGAGGGTTTTGTGCGTGTTTTTGCGTTCGGAACGCTTTCCGGCTCAGCTCACGATCCCGTCTGCTATTTCTGAGGGTGTGCTCAAAAAATAAACGTGCCAAAAAGATTTGCAAATCGCGATTTCACTCTCTAACGTTTGGCGCAGTAGAGGCCCAGCTTATCGCTGGCACAGTTGAAGTAACGGGAGACGTTCATGTTCTACAGCAAAATCGTCGCGGCTGCGGTCGTGGCATTCGGAGCAACGGCCGCGGTAGCCAGTGACAAGACCGCTGTCCCTTTTGCTCTGGACTGGAAATTTGAAGGACCGTCCGCGCCTTATTTTGCCGCCATTGACAACGGCCACTTTGATGAGAAGGGCTTGAGCGTCGAGATCACCGCAGGGTCCGGGTCCCTGGATGCAATTCCGAAGGTCGCAACAGGTGCATTCCCGATCGGGTTTGCAGATATCAACAGCCTGATCAAATTCATCGACCAGAACCCGGGCGCACCCGTCATTGCCGCGATGATGGT
The DNA here is from genome assembly GCF_947499295.1 of uncultured Roseibium sp. Taxonomy (GTDB): domain Bacteria; phylum Pseudomonadota; class Alphaproteobacteria; order Rhizobiales; family Stappiaceae; genus Roseibium. The sequence goes on along the minus strand of NZ_CANMNP010000008.1, from coordinate 13,896 downwards.
TTATGACAAACCTCCTTTTGCCGTCATTGGACGCAAGTCGCTGGGTGTCGAAGGCCCGGGAGACCTTGCCGGCAAGGTACTTGGTGCACCGCCACCAGACGGCGCCTGGGCGCAGTTCCCGATTTTTGCCGCCGAAAACAACATCAATATGGACGACATCAAAGTCGAGCCTGTTGGGTTCCCGACCCGCGAGCCGATGCTGGCTGAAGGAAACGTTTCGTCTATCACGGGCTTTTCGTTCAGCTCTTATTTGAACCTTGTTCGCTTGGGCGTTCCGGAAGACGACATCTCGACCATTTTGATGGCTGACCACGGTCTCGATCTTTATGGCAATGCGGTTATCGTCAACACGGAATACGCAGCTGCGAACCCTGAAGTGGTCAAAAGCTTTCTTGAGGCTGTTGCCATGGGTTGGAAAGATGCAATCGCCGATCCCGAATCCGTGATACCTGCGCTGGTCAAACGCAACCCGGCAGCCGATGCTGCGCTTGAGCAGCGCCGCCTGCAGCTGGCGATCGATGCCAATGTCGTCACAGACTATACGACCGCGAACGGCATGGGCGGTATTGATGCGGATCGCATGATCAGTGCGATCGAGCAGATCGGGACGGTCTATGACTTCCAGAATGAGCCTGACGCCAGCCTCTATTTCACGGACGCTTACCTGCCTGAAGGCGGTTTTTCTTTGAAATAAAAAGGCAGGGGGCTACAAGCCCCCTGGCCATCAAGGATCTCATGACAGCATTGATTGAAATTAAGGGCGTGCGGCATGCCTATCCGACGGCTGCCGGGCCATTGCCAGTCCTGGATGGGCTTGAATTGTCGGTCGAAGAAGGCGGGTTTTGCGCTGTTGTGGGCCCTTCCGGCTGCGGTAAGTCAACGTTGACGCGCCTTATTGCCGGGCTGATGCGTCCCGATGAAGGCGAAGTCTGGCTTCATGGTGAACGGGTTCGAGGACCTCGCTCGACAGTCGGCATGGCGTTTCAAAATCCGGTTCTATTGGAATGGCGATCTATCTTGAAGAACGTCATGTTGCCTTTGGAGATTGTTCCCAACGGCTTGAAAGGCGAGGCCGCGAAAGAGCGGGCGCGGCATTTGCTGTCATTGGTCGGGTTGGAAGGTTTTGAGGACAAGCGGCCGTCGGAATTGTCTGGTGGCATGCGGCAGCGGGCGTCCCTATGCCGGGCACTGGTGCATCAGCCGGAGGTGCTCATCCTGGATGAACCTTTTGGCGCGCTTGATGCCTTCACGAGAGAAGACCTTTGGCAAACGATGCATGAACTGAAAGCCAAGGAACCGTTCACCGGCGTATTGATCACTCATGATCTCAGAGAGTCCATTTTTCTGGGGGATCAGGTTGTCGTGTTGTCCGGGCGGCCGGCACGCACACAGTATGTCATGAATATCGACCGGTCAGCTCCGGCAAATCTGGAAGAGCTCTACACCACAGAAGCAGCCGAAAGGCTCACAATTCTGCGGCATCAGATTGAAATTGCCCAAGGGCGCGTTCCCGAAGAGGTTGCATCATGAACGGACGCTTGCGCAATGTGATCGTGCCGCTGTTTGCGATGCTGGTTTTCCTGCTTCTGTGGGAAGCGCTTGTCTGGGTAAATGACTGGCCTAACTACAAGATGGCTTCGCCGAGCGATCTCTGGCCTGCCTATGTGCGGTACTGGGAATTGTTCCTCGTCATGGGCTGGCAGACGCTTTGGCGCACGGTCGTGGGACTGTTGCTGGCAGTCATTGTCGGTATTGCAATTGGAATGGTGATGGGATTCTCGCGCACCATGAGAGATGCGCTCTATCCGTTGCTAGTCGGCTTCAACGCAGTCCCGAAGGCGACGGTTGTTCCCATCGTCGCGCTCATGTTCGTCGGTGCACACGACTTTAATACGGTTCTGATCGCCTTCATGATCTCCTTTTTTCCGATCGCCGTTTCCGTGTCGATCGGATTGTCCACGCTGGAGCCTGAGTATCGCGATATCTTGAGGTCTCTCGGTGCGTCGCAGACCACGATTTTTTGGAAGATCGCGCTGCCGAAAACGCTCCCTGAGTTTTTCGGTGCGTTGAAAGTCTCTGTGACGCTGGCTTTTATCGGGACCAATCTGATGGAGATCGTCAGCCCTCATGGAAGGGGTCTGGGAGCGCTGTTCGACAGCGGAAAAACCAACTCGGACTACCCGCTCATGTTCGCGGTTCTGATTGCTTTGGCCCTGCTTGGCATCGTTCTCTATTACATCGTCGTGGGTTTGGAGAAGATTTTCGCAGGCTGGGCTGAACGGACGCCAAGCTGAGCGGTTTCGAGCAATACGACGCGGTACATCGGCTATCTCTATGAAAATGATGGCAGAGCGCGCGCTCTGGCCAGCAGAGGCGCGTGAAGAGCTTCCAGTTCCTTCGCCGAAGCCTGCGATTATGTGTGACGCTGTCTCAATTCACTGCTCGGCTTTTTCGGATCAGGGCGTAGGAATTCCTTTCCTTCGTAACCAATTGTGAGGATATCTACTGGAACGATTGCGATGACACGGAGTGAGTATGTCGGCTCTCAGAATACCCTCACCGTTAAGGTTTATCGCGCGACTGCGTCAATTGCGCGATGATGAAAGGCGTCAGGCCAGTTCAAACGAGTTTCTGGCTCAGGCTCTCGAAATCGAAAAAATGGAAGGGCACCGGCTCGCTGTGATCGCCAGGACCGTGGCGATGTCAATTGTCGCGCTCCTTCTGCCCTTTCTCAACCCGAGCGTGAGTGTCCTTTACTACGAGGCTTGGGTTGCGGTGTTTATTGCTCTCGGCTGGCTACAGTTGCGGCTGGCACGTGTCGGTTATTCGCGTACGGAACTCGGCCTCATTTTCCTGGATGTCAGTCTGCTGACACTTCTCTTTGTTACGCCCAACCCCTTCTTCAGTGAGGACGTGCCGACCGCGTTCATCTACAGGTTTGACAATTTCATCTACTTTTTCATTTTTCTGGCAGCTGCCACACTTGCCTATTCCTGGCGGACGGTCTGGGCGATCGGCACCTGGGTGGGCATGCTCTGGCTAGCCGGTTTCATATATGTTGCCGTTTTCGGACAGAAAATCCCTGAACTCAGCGAAGCTGCCGCAATCGCTTTTGAAGGCCATTCGATTGTGGGGAGCGAACTGGACCCCAATAGCGTCCGCCCGTCTGTCCGCATTCAGGAAATTGTCGTTTTCCTGATCGTCGCGGCCATGTTGGCGCTCAAGGGGTGGCGATCGAACCAGCTCCTGATGCGGCAGGCCAGTATCGCCGCGGAAAGGGCAAACCTGTCGCGCTACTTCCCATCCAGCCTGGTCGATGTTCTGGCGTCGACAGATCGCGACATCGGGGCTGTTCGAACGCAGGAAGTGGCGGTGCTCTTTGCGGATATTGTCGGCTTCACCCAGTTTGCGGAACATCATTCGCCTGAGGAAGTCATGGACCTCCTGCGCCAATATCATGCCTTCGTGGAGCGCTCTATTTTTCAAAATGGGGGAACGCTAGATAAATACCTCGGCGATGGCGTCATGGCGACTTTCGGAACGCCGGAAACCAAATCAGGCGACGCCGGTAATGCGTTGAAGGCTGCGCTGCAGCTCATTGACGAAACCGAAGCCTTGAACAAGGACCTTCAAGCCAGAGGCATAGAGCCCATCAAGGTCTCGGTGGGGGTTCATTTCGGCCCGGTAATCCTGGGCGATATCGGACCGTCGAGACGGCTGGAGTTTGCAGTTGTCGGCGATACGGTCAATGTGGCCAGCAGGCTGGAAGCCTCGACCCGGGAACTAGGATGCAAATGCGTCGTCAGTGAAGAACTGATGCGCCGTGCCGGCCTTTCCGAGAATGCATCCGACCCGGGATTTCAGTTCTCGGCCAAAAACCAGATCAAGCTGAGGGGCCGGGAAACGTCGATAAACGTCTGGACCGTGTAAGGCTATTCCATCGCCGGTTTGCGGGGCTCCAGAGTTAGCGCCCCGCAAAACGAAGTCATGTCATGGAACTGATGCCAAAGAAATTGCCTTCGGTATCCTGACACAGGCTGACCCAGCCATATTCTCCGATAGAAAATTTGGGCCTTATGACCTTGCCTCCGGCAGCGCTGACACGGCTCTCCTCGACAGCACAGTCTTCGGATGAAAAGTAGACAACGGTACCACCAGGACCTGGGGATGCGTGTTCAGACTTCGACAAGGCGCCACCGGCTCCATAGGCGCTCATGTCGGCCGGAAAACTCATCATCTGATTTTCGCCAGTCGGGTCGCCGATCGGCTCCAGCTTCTGGTCGAAAACCTGCTCATAAAACGCAACTGCGCGGTCCAGTTCGTTGACGTAAATATCAAACCATCCAACGGCGTTCATCTTCGACATTTTCAACTCCATTTGGTCGTGTTGAACATGCCATTTACCTATCGATCTACAAATTGCCTGTATTGTAGATTTCAGACATCGAACTTGCGGGAATATCGGGCAGGCGTGTATCCGGTCGCCTTTCGAAAGGAATGAATGAAGTGAGACTGATCCGCATAGGACAGTGATGGCTCGCCTTTCAATGATTGCTGCAACCGAAGCACTTTCAGAAAATCATGTGGTGTGAAACCCAACGTCTTTTTCAGAACGCGTTGAAGCTGACGCGGCGACAAATGCGCGAACGAAGCCATGTCGGCAACAGAGTGTATCTGCTCCAGCTGACGAAAGATTTTTTCAGTCACAGGATTCGCGACAACATGCTCGCTGACGAGAAGCCTCTCGACAAACGCGGTGAGCAATGACTGTTTCGCGGTGAAGTCGTTCTGTTTGACAAGTTGATGGTTGAGTTCAGCCAAGTGAAGGTCGCCCATATAAGGCTCCGCAATCATGCCGTAGGAACTCTTTTCCTTTTCGGATTGCCAGACCCCCGGCAAAAACCGGATATTGACGTAGTGAAACTGTTTTCCAAGATTGAGTTCTTCGGAGGTCGCCTGCAGTCGCGTCACACCGGCAATGGATGCATCAAGCTGGTCGAAGACAGCATAAGTACATGCATCAGGCAGGGCGTGAAAGCTGTAGTCCTCTCCAAGGTTCTCTTTCGTTCTGAGTTCCAGAAAGCGATGCACGACGTCTCGCAAGTGGTCCGGAGGTTCCACCTCGGCAAACGTCACGGATTGCACCGACCTTGCTTTGCCATTTCCTCTGGGCTCGTACATGATGGCGTGTTTCTCAAGATTGGAAGAGTGCGATTTGTGTCGTCATTTTAGCGAGCCAACTTTCAATGAGAAAGACTTGTAACTGTCCTTCTTCGAATGTCACCGGGGCTGCAAAGCACAGCCAGGCGCGGGCCAATTGGCACGGCTTTGGGAGCAGTTAAAACTGACGCAATTGTTTCGACGTCATGAACCTTCAGGAAGGCTTTCAAGCCAGTCTAAACCTTGCGCAACCCATTCGGCGGGGATCGAATGACCGCGTTCGTGAAGGCAAAGTTCAAGAACGCGTCCGCTGTCGCTTTTGTCCCAGCGTGAGCAAGTTAGCCGTTGATCACCGCTTGCCACTTCGCGCGCTTCGTCCTTAACCCCATTTGTCTCAGACAGAATGTCGAAGCCTTCGGTGATTGGCATGGAGTTGTAAATCCCGATCTCGTCAAAGGCCACAACACCATCGGCAAGGCCGTGAATATGGCGCAAATTGACCGGCCCGGCAGGGCACGTCTCCGGGTTCGATCGCCAAAAACCACCGGCAATGGGAGCATAAGCGCGGAAAAGATTGCCGCTGTAGCAGGCGACATTCCAGACCATTGAAGCCCCGCGTGAAAAGCCCGAGGCCAAGGTCTGCCTTTCATCTATCGGCCAGCGCTTGCGAACGTCGTCCAAAACGGCGCGAATATATGCAGCTTCATCGCGTCCGCTTTCAGCCCGCCCGTCGCCGATCTGACGCCAGTATCCGGTTTTTGCAAATGGAGCGACAAACAGTGCGTTTCGTCGGGTCGCCCCATTGACCATGGCCTTGTTTCGAAAAGTCGCCTCTGGTGAGCTGTTCCAACCATGAAAATAGACCACGAGTCGAAGCGGCGTCTTGTTGTCCCAGTCTTCAGGGGCGGCCGCCAGATAATAACCGCCAGGAATTTCGCACGGTGTTTCGGATCCGCACGCATCGGCGGCCTGTGGCAGCAGAAAAAGGAGAAATATGAACAGGAATACACGCATGTTTAGGCCTCGGTCGCAACGCTAGACGATTTTTCGCACCTGACATGAAGGCTGCAAGGCACATGTCCGTGAGCCAAAGAAATCATGCGGTTCCAGGCACTGAGTTTTTGGCAGGCAAACCGCATTTGGCTTGCTTCCTTTGGCCACTGGACCTTCAGAAACTGTCCCCCTATGTTGCACCTGCGAAAAGCAAGATGCTGTCGAGAGCAGCCGTGGTCCAGGGAGGGTGCGCAATGATCATCTGCCGGTCAAAGGCGGATATGCGGGCGACTGTGCGCGATTGGAAGCGAAGCGGCCAGAGCGTCGCACTGGTGCCGACGATGGGTTATCTGCACGAAGGGCACTTGAGCCTTGTGCGGATGGCGCTGCAAAATTCTGATAGGGTGGTTGCCAGCATCTTTGTCAATCCCACGCAGTTTGGCGCGGGTGAGGATCTGGACACCTATCCGCGCGACGAAGAACGCGATCTGGCGTTGCTGACTACAGAAAATGTGAATGCCGTTTTCGCACCGGATGTCGACGAAATGTACGGTGCTGGTGGAGACACATTTGTCGAGGTGCCAGGACTTTCGGGTATCTTGCAAGGCGCATTGCGACCGGGACATTTTCGCGGCGTTTCGACGGTTGTCAGCAAGCTCTTCAACATTGTCGCTCCGGATATCGCGGTATTTGGTGAAAAGGACTACCAGCAACTCACCCTGATCCGGCAGATGGTCCGCGATCTTGACATGCCAATAGATGTTGTTGGCCACCCAACAGTGCGCGAACCGGACGGACTGGCAATGTCATCACGCAATGTTCGTTTGAATGCGCGGCATCGTCAGGAAGCTCTTGCCCTTTCGAAATCTCTCGAGCTGGCTGACGGGCTTGCAAAGTCAGGGCCTGACGTTGCCGCTCTTGAAAAGGCAGTCCGGCAAGAGCTTGCAAAGGCGCCGTCTGGAGAAATCAAGAGCGTCGACATCCGGGATGCTGAAACGCTTGCAGAATTGGGTGGCCGTCTGGCTCGGCCGGCGGTGGTGTTGTTGGCTGTCCGGTTCGACACGGTTTTGTTGATCGACCAGCGCGTGGTTGCGCCTGCCTGAGAAAGCGTCCCCGAAAAGATCAAGCTCCTTGGAAAGGAAATCGCATGAGCGCGCAAAAACCCGTTCGCCGGATCACGGCCCCTCAGATAACCAAGCGCAAAGGCGGCGATCCCATCGTCTCTTTGACCTCTTACCATGCGCACACTGCCGCCATCGTCGATAAATACGCGGATTTCATTCTCGTCGGCGACAGCCTCGGCATGGTGATGCACGGCATGGAGTCGACAGTCGGCGTATCGCTCGATCTGATGATCATGCATGGCAAGGCCGTGGTCCGTGGCACCAGGCAAGCTCTCGTCGTGGTGGATATGCCCTTTGGCACCTACGAAGAAAGTCCGTCTGAGGCGTTCCGGAATGCTGCACGTGTCATGAAAGAAACCCAATGCGGAGCAGTGAAACTGGAGGGCGGGGTTCGAATGGCAGAGACCATCCGCTTTCTGACGGAACGCGGCATCCCGGTCATGGCACATATCGGCCTGACACCGCAGTCTGTCCATGTCATGGGCGGGTTCAAGACACAAGGGCGTCAGCAAGATGACTGGGAACAGCATTTTGAAGATGCAAGAGCAGTCACCGAGGCCGGTGCATTTGCGTTGGTGCTGGAGGGAATGGTGGAGCCGCTGGCAGCTCAGGTCACCAAAGGCATTCCCATCCCGACAATTGGTATCGGCGCTTCTGCCACGTGCGACGGTCAGATCCTGGTTTTGGAAGACATGCTCGGCCTCAATCCGACACCGCCAAAATTCGTCAAGGTCTATGGCAATCTTGGGGGGCAGATCGAAGCCGCTGTCAAAGCGTATTCGGATGAAGTGAAGGAACGCAGTTTTCCGGGTGAAGAGCAGGTCTACAGGTAGGGACAGTTCCAAGAAATCAATATGCGCCCGATTTCCGGCTGCATCTGCCGGGCAGTCGGATTAGTCTCCGCGTATGTTGAAGTTCAATCCAGGTTTTGACACGCTTTATGAAGCGCTTCAGGAACGCGATGCATCCTACGATGGGCGCTTCTTCGTTGGTGTGTCTTCCACAGGCATCTTTTGCCGTCTGACGTGTCCCGCACGGAAGCCGAAACGGGACAACTGCACCTTCTATGAGACGGTTGCAGAGTGCTTTGACGCCGGCTTTCGGCCATGTAAACGCTGCAAGCCAACAACACCCGAAGCGAGTGCGGATCCGGTGGTCAAACCACTCATAGAGGCGCTTGAAAAGCGACCCGCCTATCGTTGGGGCGAGCCGGATCTGAAACACCTCGGATTTGATCCATCCACTGTACGGCGCGCATTCAAACGGCAATTCGGCATAACCTTTCTGGAGATGGCGCGGCAGAGGCGCCTTCAGGAAGGGTTTTCGACATTGGCCGGTGGAGGCAAAGTGATCGAGGCGCAGATCACAGCGGGCTTTGGCTCGCCGAGCGCCTTTCGACAGGCCTTCGCGAAAATTCTCGGACAGGCACCGGGTGCTTTTTCCAAAGACCCGTTGCTGGTTGCCGACTGGGTGTCTTCACCGCTCGGTCCTTTGGTCGCCGTCACTGACCAGTCGCAGTTGCACCTTCTGGAGTTTCTCGACCGCAAGGCTCTGCCGACCGAATTCAAAAAACTGCAGGGCTATGCCAAGGGTGAGATTGGCTTTGGCAGGACCGCAACCACCGACCAGATCCAAGAGGAATTGGACCGGTTCTTTGAGGGACAAAGCGGCGTCTTTGAAACCAGGCTTGCGCTGCACGGCTCCGCCTTCACTCGGGATGTGTGGCGTGAGCTGTTGACGATCCCCGCGGGCGAAACGCGGAGTTATTCAGAACTTGCAAATGCCATCGGCAGGCCGGATGCGGTGAGGGCGGTCGCCAGGGCCAACGGTGCCAACCAGCTCGCACTTGTTGTCCCGTGCCACAGAGTGCTCGGATCAGACGGATCGCTCACAGGTTATGGCGGCGGGCTCTGGCGCAAGCAGCGGCTGATCGAACTGGAGCAAAGCTACCGGCAAAACCCGGGTGTCTGAAGCCCCGGGATCAACGGAACAACATCTGGCTATTCGCTGTTGGGCAGCCGTACAGTGCCCGTTTCATTGTTGTAGCTGTGCAGTGAAGGATATCGTTGCTGCCAGCTGATCCGCCCTTGCGGATCGTAACTAAGCAACAGTCCTTCGTAACTGTCGAGTTGACCCCGCGGATAACTGGAGCGTTGACGCGCCGCGCTCTGAATTTCTGTCGGCGCAACGACATAGCATCCGGTCAGTCGGGCAAACGCACTGATAAAGGAGTGTCCGTTGCCGGAATTCAGGCCCCGAGCCTCCAAATAGGAACCGTCTCCGTGGCTGGAGGTGTGTTCTCCGGCAATCCGGGCAACAAGACAGCCGCGGAACCAGATTTTGAAAACCTTGTCACGGACATCCGACCAGGGCGACATGGTGCTTGAACTCAATCCTGTGCCGATGTGAAATGTTCCCGGCGACCCATGAGCGTTGAGCACCAGGTTTTCAATCTTGCCGCCTTCGACACGGCTTGCTGCGGCAACGACCATATCGACAATCTCGCGCTGAGTATCGGTCGCGCTGACCCTCTTGGTCACGTCCATGGTGTATATGCGGTTCGAACGCGCGTCATTCAGGCACATCGAGGGTGAAGTTATCGTAATCATGACCCGGTCCTTTTCGATCGGTATTCAGTCTTCAGCCCACGCGAATGCGAATTCCCAAGCTATTGGGCACATCAGCAGCTCAATCTAATTGAAGTTTACCTAAGGGAAGCGCGGGTCGGTGTGATAGTCATCACAAATGCTTGTATTCGGGTTTGAAATTATTTGCTGATGGTCGTCAATCAAAGAATTTCCAGGCCAAATGCATTTTGGGCCGAATCATCTATGCTTCCGAATACCATTCAGGATCATTTGGGCGCGAAGCTGAACACAGCCGATCAGCACTCGAAACTGTTGGCAACTGCCTGCGAACAGGCCAAGATATTGCGATTGACAATTGTTACCAGGGACCAACACCACAACGGAGCAAGAGGACCTGCGAGGCGGGACAGACAATGTGACCAAATTTCTGATCATCGATGATCACCCCTTGTTTCGCGAGGCGCTGCACAGTGCGGTGGAGCTGGCTTATCCAGGGGCCGATGCCCTGGGCGCTGCCTCGCTGGTAGATGCTTGCCGTTTTCTGGATGCTAGGCCCGGGTTCGATCTTGCCCTCCTCGATCTCTCCATGCCGGACGTGACGGGAATGGAGGGCCTTCTGCACTTGCGAACTCACTACCCGCAGTTACCAGTCGTCGTTGTATCCGGAGTTGAAGACCAGGCGATCATTGCCCAGGTCATGGCCTATGGCGCAGCAGGCTTTATCCCGAAATCTTCCAAAAAGACTATTCTGGCAAAGGCCATTCAGCAAGTCATGAGCGGTGCGGTCTACTTGCCTGAATCGTATGAAGACGGCGTAGAAGAATCGATTGATGAAGAGACCAGCCGGATGATCGAGAGGATGGCCAGTCTGACACCTCAGCAGATCCGGGTGCTCAACATGATTTGTGGCGGCTTGTTGAACAAGCAGATTGCCTATGAGTTGCAGGTAGGGGAGACGACCGTGAAAGCACACGTCTCTGAAATCCTGCGAAAACTGGCCGTTTCAAGCCGGACACAGGTGGTCATCGAGGTCAAGAAACTCGAGGCCTTGGGGACCGCTGCCCCGTTTGTGCCTCCCTCCGATTGAGGCGCGCGAAATGGCGTCAGTAGTTGCACAGGCAGAACAGGTCAGGTGCCTTGTCGGCACTTTCCGCTAACCCGCCTTGTTGATCAGATGCGTTGCCAGAGCGCGCAATTGTGCCGGTTTGACCGGTTTTGTCAGATGTTCGACACCAAGCTCACGCGCTCTGTCGATGACACCTTGAGAGGCATCGGCGGTCGCCAGTATCGCGGGCACCCGCGACGGCAGGAGCTCAAACAGCTTTTCAAGTGTCGAAGTGCCAAGGTCTCCGAAATCCAGATGGTGGTCCGCAATGATCAGATCGGGCACCCATGAAACCGCATCGACGGCTTCAAGGGTCTGGTCGCATGAGCGCGCAATCCTGTAGATGCATCCCCACGTGGCTAACAGCCCTTCCATGGCCTCAAGGACGGCCGGATCGTTTTCAATGACCAGGATCTTCTTGCCTTTGAGGCTGGCATTGACGGGAGTTGCTATCAGTTTGGTGCGCTCCGCACCGGTTGGTTCCGCAGGTGCTTCGGATCGCTTGGCCTTGATCCGGAAAACGCTGCCATGTCCAGGACTGGATCTGACGCTCACATCGTGTTTCAGGGCGGTTACCAACCTTCGAACAATGGCAAGACCGAGCCCCAGTCCCGTTCCAGTGTCGGCATTGCCATCACCGCGAGACAGCGGTCCCCGGTGAAATTCCTCAAAGATCTTTTCCAGTTGGTCTTCGGGGATGCCACTGCCTGTGTCGATGACCTCGATTGAAATGTCGTCGCCACGGCGTCTGGTGCCGATCAGGACGCCGCCGCTGTCCGTATACCGGATGGCATTGGCAATAAGGTTCTGAAGGGCTCGGCGCAGCATCACTCTGTCGGTGTAGACACAGTCGTTCTTCACGGCCACACGTAGACGCAATCCCTTCTTTTCCGCAATCGGCCTGAGGTCTGAGAGCAGACTGTCGAGGATCGGGGGTATCGGGACCGATGTGAAGCGCGGTGTTGTAACACCGGCATCGAGACGCGAAATGTCCAAAAGGGTCCTGAGCAACTCGTTCATTGTGTCGAGCGAGCGCTCGACCTGATTGACCATGGCACGCGCCTGATCGGACACCTGAAGTTCGTGAAGGGAGGAGATGGTCAGTTGAGCCGCGTTGAGCGGCTGCAGAATGTCGTGGCTCGCGGCAGCCAGAAACTCCGTTTTCGACCGGTTGGCCCGTTCAGAAATGTCTTTCTGGCGCGCCAGCTCGATGTTTGTCTCCTCCAAGCGTCTGAGTGCAGATGTGAGCTCGTCCGTTCGGCGCCGGATTTGTCCTTCCAGGGAAATGGCCGTTTGAAACAGGGAAAAGGCGTTGCGTTGCTGGTCCATCGCCTGCTCTACGCGGTCAACCAGCGCAGCATTTATTTTCTTCAGCCTGGCAGCATCGTCGATATCGGACAGGCTCATGCCTTTTCTCCCGCGATAGAGGCCTGTTGTGCAAAGGCGATCCCAGTGAAGGTCTGGTTCAGATGCATCGATAGGTATTGCTCACCATAGGTGTTGAATCCGACGACATTGTATTTTTCGTAGATCTTCTGGATACGCTGTGTTGCCTGCCGGTTTTGGGCATCGATCCGGCGCAGCACGCAATCAAAGCCGAGGACGAAGTCGACCGGACCGATTTCGTTTGCAACACCTTCAAAGGCCTCGTTCGTGGACTTCGTCATGCCTGTCGGTTCGGCGACTGTAAGAACAATGCCATCGTCGATAGCGCAGAAAAAGGACAGCGATCCGTCTGGGTTCACTTTTTGCACCGAGCGGCAATAGTACTCGCCTCCCACACGAACAACGAGCGGATGAGAGGCAAAACTCATGGGAGACAGCGAACCCGGATCGATGCCAACGGCTCGGGCATATTCCCCAGCTGCTTCTGCGGCGTTGAATTCATAGATGATGCGTCGCTCGGGATCGGATCTTGTGACGACAAGCTTGCGTTCCGTCGGCACAAAGTTGTCGGTCTTGAAGATCCGGAATGGCACAGCTGTTCTGCAAAACAGTACGATCGCGCAATCATCGCTGATTTCGCCGTTCAAAATGAGCGAGGTCTTGTTGAAATGCATGCTGTCGCCGGCCGATCCGCCGAGCAGCGGGATATCGTCCAGCGCCCAGTGAAGCGCGGCGGTGATCATTTCCTCGACAACCGACAGTCCGTCTATCAGGCAGATGGCGAAGGCGTCGCCCTGTTCAGCTTCAGCGGCACGGTTGGCCACGTCGGCGTCGAACACCTGGCGCGCGTCCTTGACCTGGGCAACGATACGATCGAAGCCGATCGAGCGGATGCCATCTATACGCACAGCGCTTATGGAAAATTGATCTTTCGGAAACAGAACGGCAAGGCATTGTCCGGTCCCTTCGGTCGAACCGCCTATCTCACCGGCAGTGGAACATGCGGCATAGGCAAGGCCATCGGCATGATGGGCCATTCGGTTTCGGATGATGTCTGCCGGGAACTGGTCTTGCGAAAAAAACAGCAGAGCCTGCGCATACCGGCCCGTCCTGGCAGCTGCATCGATTTCAGCCCAGAAGTTCTCTTCATCCGGCAGGCCGGCCGATAAAACGACCACCCCGCAGGCATATCGCGTCCCAGTTTTTGGGTTCAATTTTTCCTCCCAGGAGGCGGCGTTCCTTTGCCGGAACTGCCGTCGCCGAACCCAAAATGTAGCTTCAGACCGGTGTGTTTGCAAAGCCGGGAAGCAGACCCGACCTAAAGTACAGTGTACAGCTGCAGCCCTGTGTATTTTCCTGTCGCTTGCAACTTGCCGAAAACGGTCGATGGGGAGGACATGGAGATATCAGGCAGTCAAGTTATTCAGGCTGATCGTTCTTCTGTTTGGTCAGCGTTGAATGATGCTGATGTTTTGCGTTTGTGCATACCTGGTTGTGAAGTTCTTGAGCGTATTTCGGATGATGAGATGTCGGCTTCGGT
>NZ_CANMNP010000007.1 GCF_947499295.1 uncultured Roseibium sp. | reverse complement strand
AATCAACCAACACGATGAGCCAGTCTCTCCGCTAAGTCACGAAGCCATCAGCCCCAAATACCCTGACGACGGACACTTCGGCTGCTTGATCGGTAGCGCCATAAAGGAATATTACGCGATACTCCAAAAAGGAGTGTAGTATTTTGTGCAGACGCTATACCCAAGATAAACCGTGGCGCGAGATCGTCGTTCTATATCGCTTAACACTCGCCCAGTCCCGAATGGGTCTTCTGCGAATACGTCGAGGGACATTTGGACCGTGGATTTGAAGAGGTTGCCGGGGACTTACAAGGACTGGGCTTTAGCATCAAAGCGGGATTGTTCTCGGCGGCTGAAGTCGGCGCGTCCCACATCCGGAAGAGGCTCTTCATTCTGGCCCACGCCAACGACAAGCATCTATGCGTGCCGGACGGACATCTTGATAGAGCAGGGAGCCTTCCGGTTCCGGACTGCGACGGACCAGTTGGGCAGCCAGCACGCCTTGGGGAACGCTGCGAGAGTGTGGAGCACTTTCTGGCTGGCGGTGAAACAGATGGGTTTAAAGGCCCTTCAAACACCGATTTACCCATCTTTGCCCCAACTCCATGTGACCTTGAAGCCTGGGACACGCACCTGTCCAGGCGACTGGACCTTCAACCCGAACTTTTCGGGCTGGATGATGGGCTGGCCAATCGGGTGGAGCGATCCCGCGCAGCCGGTAACGGGGTTGTCCCGCTGGTCGCAGCTTATGCGTGGCGAACTCTCAAGGGTGCTTTCTATGGATGATGCTTGATAGATCGCCCGAAGGTTGTAATGCTCCCGTGTGGTTCACGGGGGCATTGATGAAAAAGGCATTGGTTGGATTTTCGATCATTTGGGTTTTGATCGGTGTGTTTCTTTTGTCGCAGTCGGGACTAGACAGCTCAAACGAACCATTGAAGATATTTCGTGGACTAACTGCAAACGAGCTTGGCGACTTTCTTGCTGGGTTTTTCGCTCCGTTGGCATTCATTTGGTTGGCGGCGGCGGTGTACATTCAGTCGCAAGAATTGGCGGAGCAACGCAAGGAACTGCAGTTGACGCGTGAGGTGGCGATAGAGGCCAAGGAGGCGACAAAGGCTCAAGCTGAGGAAGCGCGACGAAGCGGTGACTACTTCGCCAAACAAACCGAATTTATGGACTTCGAGCACAATTCGGCCGTGCATGAACAGGCGCTTGAACTGTGGAAACTCACATGGCAACAAGTTTCACAGCAAAAAGACAACCTAATTGTGAAGATCCACACTGCTGAGCCGAGTGGCCGTTTAATCGAAAGGCGAATAGACTTTTCACGCCTTGAAGTTGACGAGACGATCTCATCGTTAAAAAAAGACTGCAGTAGATACGAAAGGTGTCATGTCGATATTGATGATCTGAAGAAACTGCAAAACCTCGAAACTCAGGTCCAAACGCTCCTAGAACAAGAAAAATCAATGTTACCGGTCCATTCAGCGAAGTTGGACGTATCCTTATCCTCGCTGCTTCGCTTCCAAACTACCTTTAATAGGTTCTATCGCGAATTTGAAGAATTCGGCGCAGTGAGAGAATCTACTGATGATCTAGGAACAACCACTATAGGAGCGCAAACCAAGAATGTGCGGCCGCTACACGCTGATGAAACCGTGGAAGGAAATCCACCGGCTATATAATCTGACGGCCGAGTATTTGCACCTCAACACGGCCGCCCGCTACAATATCGCTCCAACGCAGGACGTGCCGTTTGTCCACGTGGGTGAGGGCGGAGATCTGGAGGTGTCACAAGGCCGTTGGTGGCTCGTACCTCATTGGGCGAAAGAGCTTCAGAGCAAATATCCGATGTTCAATGCGCGCTCTGAGGATGCCGAGAAGAAACCGGCCTTCCGGGATGCCTACAAGACACGGCGGTGCCTCGTGCCGGCCGATGGCTGGTACGAATGGACCAAAGGTGAAGATGGCGGCCGGGATCCTTGGTTCATCCATCTGCCTGAGACGGCACCATTCTCATTTGCGGGCCTATGGGCGCATAACACCACGCTGGACGTGATCTCCTGCGCCATCCTGACCGCACCCGCCGTCGCTCCGATCGACCGAGTGCACACCCGCATGCCCATCGTCCTTGACCAGTCCGCATATGATGGATGGCTTGACCCACAAACGCCAGTTCCGGACGCGAAAGCGCTTCTTGGCAGCAATTTGGGTTCGCAGTTTGAATTCTATCGGGTCGGTCGGCAGGTCAACTCATCGAAGACGGATGGGGCGGAGATGGTAGAGCCGATTTAGGAAAAAATCTGGTGGCCAAGTGAAGTTGCGCGCTACAGGTTTCGACACACTGCCATGGAAAGCACGTGCAACGTCACCGTGTCAAAAAATCTAATTGTAGAGAGAAAACTGGTGCCGGCAGCAGGATTCGAACCCGCGACCCCGAGATTACAAATCACGTGCTCTACCAACTGAGCTATACCGGCGCCGGGAATGGCTTCTACCAGATTGGCAGCGCTTGTCCATGCCCTTGTGGCAAAAATTCTTTTCCAGGCCCAACAAACTTTCTAACGTCATAGAAAAGCAACGATAATTGCCTCGTCACTGTGGATAAATCCGTTCCAGGGCCGGTTACAGACTATTACAAATTCACACTGCGGTCTGCTGCGGGGCTGTGTTAAGCCAAATGACGTGGGCTATATCGGGAATGCACAAATGAAATTTGCAAAACCAACGGGTTTGTCGGCGGTGATCGTCTTTTCGTCGCTTGCGTTTTCAACGACATCAGAAGCGCACGATATCAAGACCTGCAAATGCGATGAGGCCTGCTACACCAAGGAGATCGAGACGCTGGAATGTTCCGGTGGCAAGGCGCGGTTTTCGTCCAAAGGACTGCCCGACACCGACGATCCGATCATGCGGGGCATCATTGCCACCAATCAGCAATTCCCGTCCGTACACAATTACGAGTTTGAAATCCTTTTGACGCCGCAGCTGTCAAACCGGCCGACAAAAACAGAAGCAGGTCCGGTCGGTGTTGCCGTCAACGGTGTTCCGATCTTCGATCCAAGCACGCAGGGGCCGGTGAACAGGTCGACCGGCAAGCGCCCGAGCGCCTTTGAAGCCGGCGAACTGGATGTTTGCGGCGGCCATGCGGGCAGGGGTGACGACTATCACTACCACATTGCGCCCAAGTGCCTGATTGAGGATCTCGGCAAGACGTGGGTGGAGGTCGACAAGAAACCGATCGGCTATGCAATGGACGGGTTTCCGATCCTGGCGCTTGGGTGGTTCGACAAGGCGAACGGGGTTGAAAATGCACTCGACACCTGCCGTGGCATGAAAGACGAGACCGGTGACTATTTCTATAATGTAAAGACCACCTCCGATTGGGATGTGCTCAATTGCCTTTCCGGACACCCGCAGAATTTTACGCGCGATCGTTGGCTGCATCGCGTGGACCGCACCGGCAAGGAGATCACCGGCATTCCAATCCGGTTCGCCATAAAGGACAGCACCCGGAACTCATATGGCGGCGATGTCTGTCACGTGATGACGGGCATGCTTCAGGGCGAGCAGATCCTCCAGACCAACGGCAAGGCGCAGCGGGTCGGGGCCGAGGAGGGAAGCCTCTTTTATTGCAACAAAACCTGCTACGGCCTCTTTTTGGAGGCAGACAAAAGCAGAGCTTTTCGCGGCAGGGCAATCTATTTTGACTATATCGCGTCCGGATGCCCAAGCGGGTTCGATGTCTCCGGGCTGAAAACCTTTGCCCCTTACGAAGGTCCGGTGCAGACCCGAAAGGGGCCTCCCGGAACCGGGCGGTAAGCGGGCACCTGCCGAACCTGGCAAAATTCGTGTAATGCTGTGCATCGACAACCCAAAATGAGTCGCACCGGGTAACGGCACCTCGCGGTGCGGCCCGTCTTCACTGAACAGGGAATACATGACGCGGGCACAGCGCATCTGCCTGATTTTTTTTCTGCAGCCGATCGCGCTGGGAGCGTGGTTGCCGCATATTCCGGGCATTCAGACCTCATTGGGTCTCAGCAACAGTGAGCTTGCCTTCGCTCTGATTGGTGCTCCGATCGGGACGTTGACAACGCTCCTCTTTGCCGGGCGTATCGCCAACTGGTTGGGCGCGCGCCGGATTACGCTGGTGCTTTATCCGGTGTTTCTGCTCGTCATGCTGCTGCCGTTCATGGCACCGACCCAATGGGTCCTGATGATAGCGCTTGCCTTTATGGGAAGTTCCCTATCCCTTTTGGAACTGGGCCTGAACGTGCTTGCCGACGAATATGAAAAGGATACCGGCGGCAAGGTCATGAGCGTTGCTCACGGGTGTTGGAGTTTCGGCTTGTTGACCGGTACGCTGATCGGGTCTGCGGTTGCAGGCCTGGGGTGGTCGCCGTTGATCGCCGGACTGGCGATTGCCCTTGTGGTTGAAGTGCTGGTGTTGCCGGCAATACTCAAGATGCCTGTCGCTGAGGCTTCCACCAGTGCGCAGGAACATGCGCCAGGGTTTCGGATGCCACACCCGTTGTTGCTCGGCGTCTGTGTTTTCACGTTCGGTACAACAATCGTCGAAGGAGCAATTGCGGACTGGGCCGCGGTATTCCTGCGAGACGCGTTTGCCGCAAGCCCGGGACTGGCCGGTCTCGGTATTTCCGTCTTTTCCCTTTGCCTTGCTTCAACCCGGCTGTTGGGCGACAGGCTTCGACATGTGGCGGAGCCTGGCAGGCTGGGGCAAATACTTGCAGCGGTGGGTCTGGCCGGTCTGGGCATCATCTGGGTCGCGCCAGGCGTGCCGGTGGCGCTTCTTGGGCTCGGTATTCTTGGCATTGGAGCCGCGCTGGCATTTCCACTGGGCGTCTCTGCCGCGTCTGCGGCACCAGGAACAAGTGCGGCTTCGAACGTCGCGATCCTGTCTTTTATCGCGTTGCTGGGCTTCCTGCTCGGGCCGTTGACGATTGGCCCGGTTGCCGATGCCTACGGTATTCGCACCGGTCTTATGGTGCTCGCACCGACGCTCTTCTTGAGCCTGATCCTCGCTCCGTTCCTGACACGTGCCGGTAATTGGGGCGGACACCGTGGTGCGAGCGATGCGGCTGACATCGCTGAATGAATTTCATTTGCACGGTGCTGAGAAGGATTGAGGGACCAACCGTCGAAGCCGGTGTTTCCTGAAAACTCTGAAAGAGGCGCAGGCTGCTCTCGCTTCTGCGTTGAAGCAAGTCTAGCTGGTGATAGACCGGAAAACGTTCTTGGGCAGCCAGCATTCAAGGCTTGTTGCCTAGAGCCCCATTTTCATGCGCGCGACGTAGAGAGACAGCACGGCCGCATTGGAGACGTTGAGGGAGCGGATTTCGCCGGGCATATCGAGACGTGCCGTCAGGCCACAGGCTTCTCGCACGCCCTGGCGCACGCCTTTGCCCTCTGACCCCAGAACCAGAACTGTCTTGTCGGTGAAGGGCGTCTCTTCCAGGCTTGCCGGACCGTCGCTGTCCAGAGCGACGCAGGAAAAACCCTCGTCCTGCATTTCCGCAACGAAGCGGGCCATGTTCTTCACCCTGACATGTTTGATCATGTCCAGCGCACCGGATGCGGATTTGGCAAGAACGGAACCCTCTTCAGGGGCGTGGCGTTCCGTTGTGACGACGGCATCGGCGTCAAGTGCAACGGCTGATCTCAAGATCGCGCCGACATTGTGCGGGTCGGTGACCTGATCGAGCGCCAGGATCAGCCGCGCACCTCTTAGGTGCTCCGCGCCATATGCGGGCAGGGGGTCGGCTTCCAGAATTATACCCTGATGAACCGCATCCCTGGTGACCATGCGATCGAGTGCGCGTGGCATCATGTTTTCCACCGGCACGTCGATCGTGACGCCGCGCTCTTCCAGACGGCGCTGTGCATTTTCCGTCGCAAAAAGCTTCAGCCGCTTGCGGTCCTTGTTGGCAAAGGCCGCTTCCACCGTGTGGAGGCCATAGAGCAGTACAGGACCTTCCGGCGGCAGGCCCGGGCGGCGCGGGGCAGGTTTGCCTGCCCCCTTCCTGAAAGGTCCGCCGGGCTTGCCTCTGCCCGATTTGAAGCGCGATGATTTGGTGTTTTCCGTCATAGCGCAGCTCTAGCGCCAAATAGTCCAAAGGGAAAGAGGTGGCTTCCGTCTCTTCAACAGACCGGATGCAGGTGTCAGGATGGTTTCATGATCATGCAACTGACCGTGCCATGGGCGATCAGTTTGCCATTTGCATCGCGAAGGTCACCTTCGGAGGTGGCAAGCCGTGAACCGCGATGCACGATCCGGCCTTCGCATGTGACCTTGCCGCTGTTGGCCTGGAGTGGACGCACCATGTTCACGTTGAGCGAAGTGGTCGTATAAAACTCGCCGGGCTGCAGCGTTGTGTGAACCGCGCAGGAAAGGGCTGTGTCAATCAGAGTGGAAATCCAGCCCCCGTGAACGGTGCCAAGCGGGTTGAGGAACTCTTTGGCAGGTTGGCCGGTGAAAACAGCGCGCCCTTCTGAGAATTCCTTCATGCGGATATTGGAATGTACCATGATTGGCGGTGCGGGAAGGTCACCGGCCATCATCCGCTCAAAAATGTCGAGACCGGTCATCTCGTGAAAAGCCTTCTTGGGCAGGGCGCCAAGCTCATGGGTTTTGCCGTTTTCTGTAAATGACTCAGAGTTGTTCATGTCTGTCGTCCTGATTTTGAAGAAATTGTTTGAGTGCTCTGCCCAGCAAGGTTCGGCCTCTCCGTGTCTATTTCGCCGGAGAGAATGTGCACTGCCTTGCGCAGCGCGGACATGTGGCTGCGCACGGCTTGAGCACCGTCAGGGCCCAGAAGGTCGCTGATCTCGGTTTGCGCCCTTGACCAGGTTTGATGGATTTCGATCACCTTGTTCTTGCCCGCCGACGTCAGGACCGGCAACACACGGCGTCCACCCTGGTCCTGCCTTGTGATCAGGCCGGCGGTTTCCAGCGGTTTCAGGTTTCTGGCTAGTGTGGAGCGGTCAATGCCGAGAAATCTTGCGATTTCCGATGCGGATGTGGCGGAACCTTCTGCAATCGCTGCCAGCAACTGAGCCTGGGTGAGTTCCAAACCGAGTGCCGCCAAGTGCCGATTATAATGCCGGGTCAGCAGATTTGCGGTGCGCCTTGCTGCGTGGCCGAAGCACATCCGGCCCATATGCATCAGGTCTATGTCGTCAAGCGGATCAGTCATTTGTTGTAGCTACAACAAATCGTTTGTGCGCCGCAACTCCTATTTTGATCACCTGGCGTCTATCAGAGGTGCTTTGAAATCGTTGAAGCCCTACTTTGCTGCCATATGCGCCCCACTGCCTGACGCTCCGCAGTTGTCCACAGGGGGAGAGCCTGCAAGAGCGCAAGAGCGTGAAAACCAAAGGCAAATCGTGACAAAATGGCCAAGCTGAGGCACACTTTTTG
Organism: uncultured Roseibium sp.; assembly: GCF_947499295.1. Lineage (GTDB taxonomy): Bacteria > Pseudomonadota > Alphaproteobacteria > Rhizobiales > Stappiaceae > Roseibium. The sequence goes on along the minus strand of NZ_CANMNP010000007.1, from coordinate 254,001 downwards.
GATAGGTGGCTAGGCCGATGGACTGCGCGTGAGGCAACTGTTTCGCGCGTCATCCGGATTTTGTTCATTTCTTTGCAAAATCGGCGTTGACAGGGCAGGTCCTCATCTGCATAACACGCGCCACGGGATTGCTCGCCCCTTCGGGCGGGCTCTCCGGTCAAGCCATCCTGATCGCTTCGGCGTGAAGCAGGACGAGATGGAGGAGTGCCCGAGTGGCTAAAGGGGACGGACTGTAAATCCGTTGGCTATGCCTACGTTGGTTCGAATCCAACCTCCTCCACCATCGTTTCTGTTTCTCTCGTTGTGCGGGTGTAGCTCAATGGTAGAGCAGCAGCCTTCCAAGCTGACGACGAGGGTTCGATTCCCTTCACCCGCTCCATCATGGGTGCTGATCGGAGTGTCCGGGACGGAAGGCTCTTTCGCCCGGAAATCCTGACAGAAAAGTTCTACGGGAAGTAGTTCGTCGCACGCGGATCTGTCCAAGGCGCCGGAATGCGGCCCGACTCGAGCCTTTATCGATGAACCGAGTATTGGACAGAGAGCGACGCCGATGGCGAAGGAAAAATTTGAGCGCAACAAGCCGCACGTTAACATTGGCACGATTGGCCATGTTGACCACGGCAAGACGACGCTGACCGCTGCGATCACCATGACGCTTGCAGAAGCAGGTGGCGCAGAAGCAAAAGCTTATGACGAGATTGACGGTGCCCCTGAAGAAAAGGCGCGCGGTATTACGATCTCCACGGCTCACGTTGAGTATGAGACGGAAGCCCGTCACTACGCTCACGTTGACTGCCCTGGTCACGCCGACTACGTGAAGAACATGATCACCGGCGCTGCTCAGATGGACGGCGGGATCCTGGTTGTGTCTTCCGCAGACGGCCCGATGCCGCAGACCCGTGAGCACATCCTGCTTGCGCGTCAGGTTGGCGTTCCGGCTCTTGTTGTTTTCATGAACAAGGTTGACCAGGTCGACGACGAAGAGCTTCTTGAGCTTGTCGAGATGGAAATCCGTGAGCTTCTGTCTTCCTACGAGTTCCCGGGCGACGACATTCCGATCGTCAAGGGTTCTGCTCTTGCAGCTGTTGAGAACCGTGATGCGGCGATTGGCCGTGATGCGATCCGCGAGCTGATGAACCAGGTTGACGAATACATCCCGACGCCTGAGCGTCCGAAGGATCAGCCGTTCCTGATGCCGATCGAAGACGTGTTCTCGATCTCCGGCCGCGGTACTGTTGTGACCGGTCGTGTTGAGCGCGGTGTGATCAATGTGGGTGAAGAAGTCGAGATTGTCGGCATCAAGGACACCACCAAGACCACGGTTACCGGCGTTGAAATGTTCCGCAAGCTGCTGGACAGCGGTGAAGCAGGCGACAACATCGGTGCTCTGATCCGCGGTGTTGCCCGTGAAGACGTTGAGCGTGGCCAGGTTCTTTGCAAGCCGGGTTCAGTTACCCCGCACACGAAGTTCAAGGCAGAAGCCTACATCCTGACGAAGGAAGAGGGTGGCCGTCATACGCCGTTCTTCACCAACTACCGTCCCCAGTTCTACTTCCGTACGACTGATGTGACCGGTGTTGTTTCCCTTCCTGAAGGCACTGAAATGGTTATGCCTGGCGACAACGTTTCCGTTGACGTTGAGCTGATCGTGCCGATCGCCATGGAAGAAGGCCTGCGCTTCGCGATCCGCGAAGGTGGCCGTACCGTCGGCGCCGGCGTCGTCGCATCAATTACTGAATAAGATGAAATTGAACCGCCGGGCTTGTGCCCGGCGGTTTGCCCTCTTAAGTGTTGCTGTGAGCGGCCTCAGAGGGTATCAGGAGCGGGGATCGCGCAGGCGGTTCCCCATGAAGGGGTATAGCTCAGCTGGTAGAGCGACGGTCTCCAAAACCGTAGGTCGCGGGTTCGAACCCTGCTGCCCCTGCCAATTTGCTCTTGATTAATCGGCCTCGAGGGCTTAAACAGTTTCCTCGAGTGAGGCGCGCGGAGACTTTCCGCGCGCCCACTCGTATTTAACAGACCGGAATCGGAATGGCGAAGACCAATCCCTTTAAATTTATCCAGGAAGTGCGCGCCGAGACCTCCAAGGTGACTTGGCCGACGCGTCGCGAGACAGCTGTGACCACTGCCATGGTGTTTGTCATGGTGATGATCGCTTCGATCTTCTTCCTCATCGCGGACCAGCTGATGAGCCTGGGGATCGGCTTTTTGCTGGGTGTCGGCGGCTAATTGAGTAAGACCGGCCGTCCGGTTTGCAGACAAGAACAAGAAACGGAACTGAAGAACCATGGCCAAGCGCTGGTACATTGTGCACGCCTATTCCAATTTCGAGAAGAAGGTCGCCGATTCCATTCGCGAGAAGGCCGAACAGAAAGGTCTCACCGATCTGTTTGAAGAAATTCTCGTTCCGATGGAAAAGGTCGTGGAAGTGCGCCGTGGCCGCAAGGTCGACGCTGAGCGCAAATTCTTCCCGGGCTATGTTCTGGTGAAGATGGACATGACCAACGAGGCTTTCCATCTCATCAAGGATACGCCGAAAGTCACCGGTTTTCTGGGTGCGGATCAAAAGCCTATGCCGATCCCGGAGAAAGAGGCTTTGCGCATTATCAATCAGGTGCAGGAGGGCGTTGATCGTCCCAAGCCCTCTGTCAGCTTTGAAGTTGGCGAGCAGGTGCGTGTTTCCGATGGCCCGTTTGCATCCTTCTCCGGCCTGGTCGAAGAAGTCGATGACGAGCGTGCGCGTCTGAAGGTTGCAGTTTCTATCTTTGGCCGCGCTACGCCTGTGGAACTTGAATTCAGTCAGGTCGACAAGCTCTGACTGTCTGCTCTCCCGACGGGAGGGCGCGTGTGCCCGGTAAAGGTGATCTTGAAGATGATCGGACCGGGATGAATGCGGTGGAAGGTTCCGTTGCTCTTCGCCGGGCGACGACAAAGTGCCGGACCACCAACTCCCAAGCAGCCGGATTGCCGTTCGGCTGCAGATGACTGGAGAGACAAATGGCGAAGAAAATTGAAGGTTTCCTGAAGCTTCAGGTGCCGGCAGGTTCCGCTACCCCGTCGCCGCCCATTGGGCCGGCTCTCGGTCAGCGTGGCCTGAACATCATGGAATTCTGTAAGGCGTTCAACGCGCAGACGCAGGATGTTGAAAAAGGCGCTCCGTGCCCGACCGTGATCACATATTACTCTGACAAGTCCTTCACGTTCGAAGTCAAGACCGCTCCGGTCAGCTTCTTCCTGAAGAAGGCTGCCAAGCTGCAGAAGGGTTCCCAGACCCCAGGTCGCGGCACTGTCGGTTCCGTGACCCGCGATCAGGTCAAGGAAATCGCTGAAGCCAAGATGAAGGACCTGAACGCCAACGACGTCGACGCAGCAATGCTGATGGTTGAAGGCTCCGCCCGTTCCATGGGCCTTGAGGTAAAGGGGTAAGATCATGGCGAAGGTTGGAAAGCGTACCAAAGCAGCGCGTGAAGGCATTGACCGGAACAAGCTCTATTCGCTCGACGAGGCTGTGAGCCTGGTCAAGGGCCGTTCCAAGACCAAGTTCGACGAAACCGTCGAAGTTGCGATCAATCTCGGTGTTGATCCGCGCCACGCAGACCAGATGGTCCGCGGCGTGTGTATTCTGCCGAACGGCACGGGTAAAAACGTCAAGGTTGCCGTCTTTGCACGTGGCGACAAGGCGGATGAAGCCAAGGCCGCAGGTGCCGACATTGTTGGTGCTGAAGAACTGGTTCAGGAAGTTCAGGGCGGCAAGATCGATTTCGATCGCTGCATCGCGACACCTGACATGATGCCGCTCGTTGGTCGTCTCGGCAAGGTGCTTGGCCCGCGCGGTCTGATGCCGAACCCGAAAGTCGGCACTGTAACGCCAGACGTAACCGCAGCTGTCAACGACGCCAAGGGTGGCGCAGTTCAGTTCCGCGTTGAAAAGGCCGGTATCGTACATGCCGGTGTTGGCAAAGTGTCCTTCTCCGAAGAGGCAATCTCGCAGAACGTCAAGGCTCTGCTGGATGCTGTTCAGAAGGCCAAGCCGGCCGGTGCAAAAGGATCCTATCTGAAGCGCATTGCGGTGTCCTCCACCATGGGCCCCGGCGTGAAAGTGGATCTTGCCAGCTTTGCTGGTGAATAATCCGGGGTTTCCGGATTGACGAAGAGATTTCGGTCGCAAGGCCGAATAGATCCGGCGGTCCGCCGCCGGATTGCCCTGTCCGAGACTGCAGGTGCCGGAAAACCGGCTTAAGCAATTTGGCCTGCATAGATGGGTGAGAACCAAATTCCCCGCCGATCCGGCGGAAACTTGGTTCGAACCAGACCTTGCCGCGCGTTGTCATGGCGCACAGGTGAGGGGACAGGACCCTGAGCGCCGTTTGACTAGACGGTCCCGGGTTCGGGACCATCAAGCCGGGCGGCAAAGGTAAACCGGTGGCGAAACGCGCCACCAAATGGAGAAGGCAAGTGGAAAGAGCGGAAAAGCACGAGTTCGTGACATCTCTCAACGATGAGCTGGCAGACACCGGCGTCGTTGTTGTCGCGCACTATGCAGGTCTTTCGGTTGCCCAGATGACCGCATTGCGGGCGTCTGTGCGTGCAGCCGGCGGCTCTGTCAAAGTCGCAAAAAACCGCCTTGTGAAACTCGCCCTCAAAGGCACGGACCTTGAGCACATCTCCGACCTGTTTCAGGGCCCTACCGTTCTCGTTTATTCCGAGGACCCGGTAGCCGCACCGAAAGCAGCCGTCGATTTCGCCAAGGCAAACGATAAGTTTGCAATTCTTGGCGGTGCTCTTGGCACGACCAATCTGAACCCGGAAGGGGTCAAATCACTGGCAACCATGCCGTCGCTCGATGAGCTGCGCGCGAAACTGGTTGGCATGATCCAGACACCTGCATCCCGGATCGCCCAGGTTGTTAACGCACCGGCCGGGCAGCTTGCCCGCGTCTTCAATGCGTATGCCACGAAGGACGAGGCCGCATAAGGCGACCAACACACTGTCTCATGAAACCAACACTGGTTCGAATTTAAGGTACTGAAAAATGGCTGATCTTGAAAAGCTCGTTGAAGAACTGTCCACACTGACCGTCATGGAAGCTGCTGAACTTTCCAAGCTTCTGGAAGAAAAGTGGGGCGTTTCTGCTGCTGCTCCGGTTGCAGTTGCTGCTGCTGCCGGTGGTGCTGCTGATGCAGGTGCTGCTGCTGAAGAGAAAACCGAATTTGACGTTGTTCTGGCTTCTGCTGGCGACAAGAAAATCAACGTCATCAAAGAAGTCCGTGCCATCACCGGCCTGGGTCTGAAGGAAGCTAAGGAACTCGTTGAGTCCGCTCCGAAGGCTGTCAAGGAAGGCGTTGCCAAGGACGAAGCTGAAGAGCTGAAGAAAAAGCTGGAAGAAGCTGGCGCTTCTGTCGAGCTGAAGTAATAAAGGCTATTGCCTTTCGCGGTTCCGGGTTTTCCCGGAACCGTTTCTTGCCCCGGCGGGTCTAACCCGGTTCCGGGGCGAACGTCCCACTAGGGCCTGCTGTGTTCAAATGAGCGTGGCAAAGCTCTAGACCCCTACGACTGATCGGCTTGTCTGGCTTGAGGCAAGTGGATCTCAAAAGGGGCGACGGTTTTCCGAAGCGCCCGGGCAGCTGCCCGATTGGATAAGGGGCGTTTCGGGAAGCCGTTACCCGGTCCATATGAGGAGCGACAATGACCCAAACGTTCAACGGTCGCAAAAAGGTCCGTAAATACTTCGGATCGATCCGCGATGTCGCGGCTATGCCCAATCTCATCGAGGTTCAAAAAGCGTCTTATGACCAGTTCCTGCAGGTCGACGAGATGCCTGGCGGTGGCCGCAAGATTGAAGGCCTTGAAGCGGTCTTCCAGTCCGTATTTCCAATCTCCGATTTTGCCGGCACCTCACTGCTGGAATTTGTTTCCTTCGAGTTTGAAGCTCCCAAATACGACGTTGACGAATGCCGTCAGCGCGACATGACCTTCGCGGCACCGCTGAAGGTTACGCTGCGCCTCATCGTATTCGACGTTGATGAAGATACCGGTGCAAAGTCAGTCAAAGACATCAAGGAACAGGATGTCTACATGGGCGATATGCCGTTCATGACCGACAACGGCACCTTTATTGTCAACGGCACAGAACGTGTGATCGTGTCCCAGATGCACCGGTCTCCGGGCGTCTTCTTCGATCACGACAAAGGCAAGACCCATTCCTCCGGCAAGTTGTTGTTTGCTGCGCGCGTGATCCCTTATCGCGGTTCCTGGCTCGACATCGAGTTCGACGCCAAGGACATTGTCCATGCGCGTATCGACCGCCGCCGCAAGATCCCGGTCACCTCGCTGCTGATGGCGCTCGGCCTTGACGGCGAAGAGATCCTGAACACCTTTTACAATCGGGTCGATTACACCCGTCAGAAGGATGGTTCCTGGCGTATGCCTTTTGACGGTAACCGTCTGAAAGGCACCAAGGCATCTTACGACCTGATCGACGCAGATAGCGGCGAAGTGGTTGTCGAAGGCGGCCGCAAGATCACTGCCCGCACGATCCGTCAGCTTGCTGAAAAGGGTGTCACCGCTCTTAAGGTGACTGACGAAGATCTGCACGCTCAGTATCTTGCCGAAGACATTGTCGATGGCCAGTCCGGCGAGATCTACGCCGAAGCTGGCGACGAAATCACCGGCAAGTTGCTGGAAGAACTCGTGGAGCGCGGCTACCACGAGCTGACGATGCTCGACATCGACCACGTCAACACCGGCCCATATATCCGCAACACATTGGCAGTCGACAAGAACGAGTCCCGCGAGGATGCGCTGTTCGACATCTACCGTGTGATGCGTCCGGGTGAACCGCCCACCATCGACACCGCAGAAGCGATGTTCCAATCGCTCTTCTTCGATGATGAGCGCTACGATCTGTCCGCAGTCGGCCGTGTGAAGATGAACATGCGTCTTGACGTGGAGTGCGAAGACACGGTTCGGGTTCTGCGCAAGGAAGACATTCTGGAAGTTATCCGCGTGCTTCTGGAGCTGCGTGACGGCAAGGGTGATATCGACGATATCGACAACCTTGGAAACCGTCGTGTCCGCTCCGTTGGCGAACTGATGGAAAACCAGTACCGTGTCGGTCTTCTGCGCATGGAGCGTGCCATCAAGGAGCGCATGAGCTCAGTCGAAATCGACACAGTCATGCCGCAGGACCTGATCAACGCGAAACCAGCCGCCGCTGCTGTACGTGAATTCTTCGGCTCTTCGCAGCTGTCGCAGTTCATGGACCAGACCAATCCGCTGTCGGAAGTCACCCACAAGCGCCGTTTGTCGGCACTTGGACCGGGCGGCCTGACCCGTGAGCGTGCCGGCTTCGAAGTCCGTGACGTTCACCCGACGCATTACGGACGTATCTGCCCGATCGAAACGCCGGAAGGCCCGAACATCGGTCTGATCAACTCGTTGGCGACCTTCGCACGTGTCAACAAGTACGGCTTCATCGAAAGCCCGTACCGTAAAGTGAAAGACGGTATCGTTTCCAACGACGTTGTCTATCTGTCGGCCATGGAAGAAGCCAAACACTACGTGGCGCAGTCCAATGCCGTGATGGACGACGAGGGCCGTTTCATTGAAGAGCTGATCACCTGCCGTCACGCCGGTGAAAACATGATGGTTCCGTCCGACAAGGTCGACCTCATGGACGTCTCGCCCAAGCAGCTGGTCTCCGTGGCCGCGGCGCTGATCCCGTTCCTTGAGAACGATGACGCCAACCGTGCTCTTATGGGCTCGAACATGCAACGTCAGGCCGTGCCGCTTGTACGGGCGGAAGCCCCGTTTGTCGGTACCGGCATGGAGCCGATTGTGGCCCGGGATTCCGGCGCTGCCATCGGCGCACGCCGTGCAGGTGTCGTCGACCAGGTCGACGCAACGCGTATCGTTATCCGGGCAACCGAAGACCTCGATCCCGGTAAATCCGGTGTCGACATCTACCGGCTGCAGAAGTTCCAGCGTTCCAATCAGAACACCTGCATCAACCAGCGTCCGCTGGTCCGTGTCGGTGATCGGGTGCACAAGAGTGACATCATCGCTGACGGTCCTTCGACGGACCTCGGTGATCTGGCGCTCGGCCGGAACGTGCTTGTCGCGTTCATGCCCTGGAACGGCTACAACTTCGAGGATTCCATTCTTCTTTCCGAGCGCATCGTTTCCGACGATGTTTTCACCTCCATCCACCTCGAGGAATTCGAAGTGATGGCGCGCGATACCAAGCTTGGGCCGGAAGAAATCACGCGCGATATCCCGAATGTTTCGGAAGAAGCGCTGAAGAACCTCGATGAGGCTGGCATCGTTTACATCGGTGCCGAGCTGAACCCTGGTGACATCCTCGTCGGCAAGATCACACCGAAGGGCGAAAGCCCGATGACGCCGGAAGAAAAGCTTCTGCGCGCCATCTTCGGTGAAAAGGCTTCGGACGTTCGCGATACTTCTCTTCGTCTGCCGCCGGGTGTGTCCGGTACGGTCGTCGAAGTTCGTGTTTTCAATCGCCACGGCGTTGAAAAAGACGAACGTGCGATGGCGATCGAGCGTGAAGAAATCGAACGTCTCGCGAAGGACCGTGACGACGAACAGGCTATTCTCGACCGTAACGTCTATGGCCGTTTGGCAGAAATGCTGATGGACAAGTCCGCTGTTGCCGGACCGAAAGGCTTCCGGAAGGACGGCGTTCTGACTGGGGATGTTCTCAACGACTTCCCGCGTTCGCAGTGGTGGCAGTTCGCCACTGACGACGAGAAGTTCATGTCGGAGATCGAAGCTCTGCGTGGTCAGTATGACGACAGCCGCAAGCGTCTCGAGCAGCGTTTCATCGACAAGGTCGAGAAACTGCAGCGTGGTGACGAACTGCCGCCAGGCGTCATGAAGATGGTCAAAGTCTTCGTTGCCGTTAAGCGCAAGCTTCAGCCGGGCGACAAAATGGCCGGCCGTCACGGCAACAAGGGCGTGGTCTCCAAGATCAACCCGTGTGAAGACATGCCGTTCCTGGAAGACGGTACGCATGTCGACATCGTGTTGAACCCGCTTGGCGTGCCGTCGCGCATGAACGTCGGTCAGATCCTGGAAACCCACATGGGCTGGGCCTGCCGTGGTATGGGTCTTCGCATCGGCGAGATGTACGATGAGTACCGCAAGACTGGTGAGATCGAGAACCTGCGTGGCAAGGTGATCGAGATCTATGGCGACAACCTCAAGGGCGATGACGTCAAGGAATTCGATGACGATGGCATCGTGCGCCTTGCGAATCAGCTTAAGAAGGGTGTTCCGATTGCGACGCCGGTCTTTGATGGTGCACGTGAGCCGGATGTTGTCGATGCGCTGAACATAGCGGGCTACAAGCAGTCCGGTCAGTCAACCCTTTATGATGGCCGGACCGGAGAAGAGTTCGATCGTCAGGTTACCGTGGGCTACATCTACATGTTGAAGCTCCATCACCTGGTCGACGACAAGATCCACGCCCGTTCGATTGGTCCATACTCGCTCGTTACCCAGCAGCCGTTGGGTGGTAAGGCGCAGTTTGGTGGCCAGCGCTTCGGGGAAATGGAGGTCTGGGCGCTTGAAGCTTATGGTGCGGCCTACACGCTGCAGGAAATGCTCACCGTCAAGTCGGATGACGTGGCCGGCCGGACGAAGGTCTACGAGGCCATCGTACGCGGCGACGACACATTCGAGGCGGGTATTCCAGAAAGCTTCAACGTGCTTGTGAAGGAAATGCGGTCCCTGGGTCTCAACGTTGAACTTCAGCGTAACGATGTACCTGCGATCGCCGAGGACGAAGCTGCGGACGCCGCAGAGTAACCCCGGCAACGGACCCCAATTGACTCATGCCGGTGACGGGGAGAGGCGAGTGACCCTCTACCCCGGCCGTGCATCGAAGGAGACGGACCATGAATCATGAGGTCATGAACCTGTTCAACCAGCAGGCTCCCACACAGACCTTTGACAATATCCGGATTTCGCTCGCGAGCCCGGAAAAGATCTTGTCTTGGTCCTTCGGCGAAATCAAAAAGCCGGAGACGATCAACTACCGTACGTTCAAGCCTGAACGCGACGGTTTGTTCTGCGCGCGTATTTTTGGCCCGATCAAGGACTACGAATGTCTTTGCGGCAAATATAAGCGTATGAAATACAAAGGCGTTATCTGTGAGAAATGTGGTGTTGAAGTCACCCTTTCCCGCGTTCGCCGTGAGCGTATGGGCCACATTGAGCTGGCAGCGCCGGTTGCTCATATCTGGTTCCTGAAGTCCCTGCCGAGCCGCATCGGTCTTCTGCTTGATATGACGTTGAAGGATCTGGAACGTGTTCTCTATTTTGAGAACTATGTCGTTCTGGAGCCGGGCCTGACGCCGCTCAAGCAGCATCAGCTTCTGTCTGAAGAAGACTTCATCGCCGCTCAGGACGAGTATGGCGAAGACGCATTCACAGCGATGATCGGCGCAGAAGCGATCCGTGAGATCCTGATGAGCATGGATCTGGAGCGCGAGAGCGAGAAGCTTCGCCAGGAAATCGCGGAAGCGACAACTGAACTGAAGCCGAAGAAGCTGGCCAAGCGGTTGAAGGTCATTGAAGCATTCATGGAATCGGGCAACCGTCCCGAGTGGATGATCATGACCGTTGTTCCGGTGATCCCGCCGGATCTGCGCCCGCTGGTACCGCTGGATGGCGGCCGGTTCGCGACTTCGGATCTCAACGATCTGTATCGCCGGGTGATCAACCGTAACAATCGTCTGCGCCGCCTGATGGAATTGCGTGCACCGGATATCATCATCCGGAACGAAAAGCGCATGCTGCAGGAATCTGTAGACGCCCTGTTCGACAATGGCCGTCGTGGCCGTGTGATCACCGGTGCCAACAAGCGTCCCTTGAAGTCGCTGTCCGATATGCTGAAAGGCAAGCAGGGCCGCTTCCGTCAAAACCTGCTTGGTAAGCGCGTTGACTATTCCGGCCGTTCGGTCATCACCGTTGGTCCGGAACTGAAGCTGCATCAATGTGGCTTGCCGAAGAAGATGGCGCTTGAGCTGTTCAAGCCGTTCATCTATTCGCGCCTCGATGCAAAAGGCTTCTCCTCGACGGTCAAGCAAGCCAAGAAACTGGTTGAGAAGGAGCGCCCGGAAGTCTGGGACATCCTCGACGAGGTCATTCGTGAGCACCCGGTTCTCCTGAACCGCGCGCCGACGCTGCACCGACTTGGTATCCAGGCCTTCGAACCAACGCTGATTGAAGGCAAGGCTATCCAGCTGCACCCGCTTGTCTGTTCCGCGTTCAATGCCGACTTCGATGGCGATCAGATGGCCGTTCACGTGCCGTTGTCGCTCGAAGCTCAGTTGGAAGCACGGACGCTGATGATGTCCACGAACAACATTCTGCACCCGGCAAATGGTGGCCCGATCATCGTGCCGTCCCAGGATATTGTTCTGGGTCTCTACTATCTGTCGATCATGGCAGAAGGTGAGCCGGGCGAGGGCATGGCCTTCGGCGACATCGGCGAAATCCATCATGCGCTGGCCAACAACGTCATCACGTTGCATTCCAAGATCAAGGGCCGTTTCAAGTCCATTGATGAGGATGGCAATCCGACGTCGGGAATCTTTGAAACGACACCTGGCCGGATGCTTGTTGCGGAATTGCTGCCAAAGCACCACGAAGTGCCGTTCGATGCCTGTAACAAGCTGATGACGAAGAAAGACATCTCCAAGATGATCGACACGGTTTACCGTGCTTGCGGTCAGAAGGAGACGGTTATCTTCTGTGACCGCATCATGGAGCTTGGCTTCAAAAACGCATGTAATGCCGGCATTTCGTTTGGCATGGACGACATGGTCATCCCGGACACCAAGCAGAAGCTGGTGGCCGAGACGTCATCGCTCGCGACCGAGTATGAGCAGCAGTACAATGACGGCCTGATCACTCAGGGCGAGAAGTACAACAAGGTTGTTGATGCCTGGGCGAAGTGTACCGACAAGATTGCTGATGAAATGATGGCCCGTATTAAGGCCGTTCAGATCGATGAGGAATCTGGTCGCCAGGAACCAATGAACTCGGTTTACATGATGTCGCACTCTGGTGCACGTGGCTCACCCCAGCAGATGAAACAGCTGGCCGGCATGCGTGGCCTTATGGCCAAGCCGGACGGGTCCATCATCGAGAACCCGATCATTTCGAACTTCAAGGAAGGTTTGTCGGTTCTGGAGTACTTCAACTCCACCCACGGTGCCCGTAAGGGTCTCGCCGACACGGCCTTGAAGACTGCGAACTCCGGTTACCTGACACGTCGTCTCGTGGATGTTGCCCAGGATTCCATTATTCTTGAACAGGATTGTGGTTCTGAACGTGGCATCACCGTTGCGCCGATCGTGGATGCCGGCAACGTCATCGCTTCTCTTGGCATGCGTGTTCTTGGCCGTACGACGGCAGAAGACGTCGTCAACAGCCAGACAGGTGAAGTTCTGGTGGCAAAGGGCGCGCTGATCGACGAAAAAGACGTTGAAGCAATCGAGGCTGCCAAGGTGCAGCAGGTGAAGATCCGCTCGGTTTTGACCTGTGAAACCGAAACAGGCGTTTGCGCGACCTGTTACGGACGTGACCTGGCACGTGGTACTCCGGTGAACATGGGTGAGGCTGTTGGCGTTATCGCTGCGCAGTCCATCGGTGAGCCTGGCACTCAGCTGACCATGCGTACTTTCCACATCGGTGGGACCGCACAGGTCGTTGACAGCTCGTTCATCGAATCCAATGTCGACGGCACGATCAAGATCCGGAACCGTTCGGTCAACCGGGACTCTGAAGGCAACTTGATTGCCATGGTTCGTAACATGTCCATCGTTGTTATCGACAGCGACGACAACGAACGGGCCGTGCATCGTGTGGCTTACGGTTCCAAACTTCATGTCGATGATGGCGACAAGGTCAAGCGCGGTCAGCGGATTGCCGAATGGGATCCGTACACCCGTCCGATGCTTGCCGAAGTTGACGGCGTCGTTGATGTTGAAGATCTGGTTGACGGTGCTTCCATTCAGGAAACCGCTGACGAGGCAACCGGTATCACCAAACGTATCGTCATTGACTGGCGTTCGTCTCAGCGTGGCGCCGACCTGAAGCCTGCGATCGTGATCAAGGACGACAAGGGTGCGGTTTCCAAAACCGACCGTGGTTCCGATGCGCGGTTGATGCTTTCGGTGGATGCGGTTCTGTCCGTTCAGCCGGGTGCAACCGTCAAGGCTGGTGACGTTCTGGCTCGTATTCCGCTGGAAAGCGCGAAGACCAAGGACATTACCGGTGGTCTGCCGCGTGTTGCGGAATTGTTCGAGGCTCGCCGTCCGAAGGATCACGCTATCATCGCTGAGATCGATGGCACGATCCGTTTCGGTCGCGACTACAAGAACAAGCGCCGCATCATCATCGAGCCGGCTGAAGAGGGTGTTGATCCGGTCGAATACCTCATTCCGAAAGGCAAGCACTTCCATCTGCAGGAAGGCGACGCCATTGAAAAGGGTGAGTACATTCTGGACGGCAACCCGGCGCCGCACGACATTCTGGCCGTCAAGGGCGTGGAAGCACTTGCTGCATACCTCGTCAATGAGATCCAAGAAGTCTACCGGTTGCAGGGTGTGACGATCAACGACAAGCACATCGAAGTTATTGTTCGTCAGATGCTTCAGAAGATCGAGATCACCGATGCAGGTGATACCGAATTCTTCTCTGGTGAGCAGGTTGACAAGCTCGACTTCGAGGAAGCGAACCGCAAGGCAATCGACGAAGCAAGGGAACCTGCAAAAGGGGCCCCGGTGTTGCTCGGCATCACCAAGGCTTCGCTGCAGACACGTTCGTTCTTCTCTGCCGCCTCCTTCCAGGAGACGACCCGCGTCCTTACCGACGCTGCAGTCAACGGCAAGACCGATCCGCTGGTTGGTCTGAAGGAAAACGTGATCGTGGGACGCCTCATACCGGCCGGTACCGGCGGGGTGATGAAGCGGATCCGCAAGATTGCGACACATCGCGACGACCTGATCCAGGAAGCTCAGCGCCAGCAGTCATCGGACAGCGCAGCAGAAGGCCTCTTGGAAGACATGACCGGGGCGGCCGAATAACCGGAGCTCCCATGACAATTCGAAAGGCCGCCTCCGGGCGGCCTTTCTTGTATCAGGACACAGGTGGAAGCTAGCAATGAATGACAATGAAGTTGAAATGGATCCGGTCGTCTACATCGTCATTGGCCGGGTATGGGAAAATGAAGAAGCGTTGCCGGAGGATGCAATTACCATCCACGCGATGCTCACTGCTCCCGACGATGACGACGCTGTAAGACGAACACTTGAGTCCCTGTCTTCCCAGGGATTTGCGGAAGCTGAGCTGGAACAGATTGGCGTGATGGACGGCGAGCCGGACGATCCTGTCTATGAAGGCGCTTATCAGGACGCCCTTGCTGGCAATGTCGCGATTGTTACGTTTAACCAATAGAATCCGGAATTGGAGTTTCCGGTCACGCCACCGGGAAGTCTTAAAGACGGGAGCATTCGAATTCTGCCTGGTCTCGATGAAAGCAGTTCAGTCGGGCAATTGAAGTGGCTGGGCAACCTCGCGAACGGCATCTTTGATTCTTTGCATTCGCGCAGGCATCCGGCGATCGGAAAGCTGGGCCAGCCAGAGTTCCTGAAAAATCGGATTTTCCAGTTCGGCAACTGAAAGCCGGTCCCGGAACTCGGATGCTTCGACGCCGCTCCTCGGCAGTATCGTGAACCCCTTGCCTGCAGCAACCGCCAAGGGGATCTGCCCGATCTGGTTGACATACCCGCGAAGTTCGAGGTGGTCGGAGCCGTGAAAGCCGGCCTTGAAATTGCGTGAGAGAAGCCGGTCGGCATAATCGAAGCCATCCGGGTGCGCGATGAAGCCCAGGTCCTGCAGTTGTTCGAAGTCGGGCAGGGATGCCGGCAAGCTGCTTGGTACAACAAGACACAGTTCCTCATGCCCGATCTGAACTGCACTCAGACGCGGATTGACCGGTTTGTGATCCAGTATCGCGATATCGAGCTGTTTTTCGAGAAGGGCAGTGACGAGCTGTCTTTGCGGCGCTGATTCAAGGTGAATGGACAAATCTGGCGCCCTGTTCATTTCCTTGATCAACCGCGGGTAAAGCAGCAGCGCGAAGCTGCCTGAACAACCGATTGCGCATTTGCCTGCATCCTCTCGGTCCAGCGCGATGGTCTCCAGCAAATTTCGTTCTTCCGTTCTGCGGGCAAGGCCCACTTTCAGAACGGCTTCGCCCGCGTCTGTTAGCAGAAAGGACTTGACGGGTCTGGAAACGAGCGGCTGGCCCACCTGTTCTTCCAGTTTTCTGACGTGTTGGGAGACGCCCGGCTGCGTCATATTCAGGCGGGCTGCGGTCTTGGTGAAACTCTGCGTCCTGCAAAGCGTCGTGAATGTTTCAAGCCAGTGCGCGTTCAGCATGCGCGCAGTATCGCATAACAGAATATTATTCGAAAAATGAAAAATGATAATTTTTCCAAGATGACCTGTGAGGCCTAGATACGCGGTAGTGAACTTCAAGGAGAACCGTCATGTCCACTTACCCGCGTTCCTTTTCCCATATCGGGTTGTCTGTTCCCGATTTGAACAAGGCAATCACGTTCTATACCAAGGTGATGGGGTTCTATCTCATTATGCCCGCGACTGCGGTCGTTGAAGACAACAGTGCCATCGGGAGGATGTGCACAGACGTCTTGGGAACAGGGTGGAAGAAGCTCAGGATCGCGCACCTGGCAACGTCGGATCGCATCGGAATCGAATTGTTCGAGTTCGAAGGCAATTATGCTCCGGACAACAACCTTGACTACCGTCGGCACGGTGTCTTCCACTTCTGTGTCCAAGATCCCGATGTGGAAAAACTGACGGAGCGGATCGTCGCGGCTGGCGGGAAACAGAGAATGCCCATTCGAGAGTATTTCCCAGGCGAAAAACCCTATCGAATGGTCTATGTCGAAGATCCGTTCGGGAACGTTTTTGAGATCTACAGCCACAGCTATGAACTGACCTATTCGTCTGGTGCCTATCAGGAAGCAGCAATCTGACACAGGCTTGCGCCGCATGAAGGCTCTGATCGGGACTCACTTCTTCAGAATGTCGTTCCGCGACTCGCCTGTGGTCTGTTCCGGTCATCTTGAAGTGTTCCGGCGCGGTTTCCGCGTGATTTGAATGCTGCAGGATGCGTCGAACTCGACTGGCTGGTGAGCTTGGAGAGCACGGCACGCAATTAAATTACAAAAGCAGCAAATCTCCTTTCGCGATCTGACTTCATGTCCCTGAAAACAGACGGAAAATTCAGATTGCGGTTTGGTAACCCGCGCGATCGCGGTTTTTTCGACAAAGCACTTGACGCAATGGGTGCATATGAGTAGTTTCCGCGCATCCCAAGGGCAGGCGGTAAGAGTGAACCGTCCAGCGCTAACCAAGGCGCAGGACACAATCCTTTTAAACGCTGCCGGGTTACATAGGCGAATACGCGTCGATTGCATGACCGCAAGGCAACTTGTGGTCCTCTGGTTTTTCGCAGCGCCGGCCGCTCAGTTTTGAGCGCGCTGGTGCAATTCTGCATGGCTAACGGTTTGCGCCGGTTGCCCGCAGGGCTGCGAAAACTGCAATTGCTAAAGAATTTTTGGATGGACAAGGTAAAGGGCAAAGAATGCCGACCATCAACCAGTTGATCCGCAAGCCGCGGAAAGATCCGCCGAAGCGGAACAAGGTGCCGGCCATGGAGGCCTGCCCTCAGAAGCGTGGTGTTTGCACCCGCGTTTACACGACGACGCCGAAGAAGCCGAACTCGGCTCTTCGTAAGGTGGCCAAGATCCGCCTGACCAACGGCTTCGAAGTCATTGGCTACATCCCGGGTGAAGGTCACAACCTTCAAGAGCACTCGGTGGTGATGATCCGTGGCGGCCGTGTGAAGGATTTGCCGGGCGTTCGCTATCACATCATCCGTGGTGTGCTCGATACGCAGGGCGTCAAGGATCGTAAGCAGCGTCGTTCGAAATACGGCGCCAAGCGGCCGAAGTAAGGAGCACATCAGATGTCCCGTCGTCACCGCGCAGAAAAACGCGAAATCAACCCGGATCCGAAATTCGGGGATACCGTCGTCACCAAATTCATGAACTCCATCATGTATGACGGCAAAAAGTCCACTGCAGAACGCATCGTTTACGGCGCGTTTGATGTGGTTGAGAACAAGACCCGTGAGAACCCGATTGAAGTGTTCCATGCTGCTCTTGAGAACGTCATGCCGCAAGTAGAAGTGCGCTCCCGCCGTGTTGGTGGAGCGACCTATCAGGTTCCGGTTGAAGTTCGTACCGACCGCCGCCAGGCTCTGGCTATTCGCTGGTTGATCACTGCAGCACGCAACCGCAACGAAACCACGATGGTTGATCGTCTTTCCGGCGAGTTGCTCGATGCTGCAAACAACCGTGGTACCGCAGTTAAGAAGCGTGAAGACACGCACCGGATGGCTGATGCCAACCGCGCGTTCTCGCACTATCGCTGGTAATTTGTGACTTCGAAGGGCTGACGCTATGTCGCGCACGCATAAAATCGAGGACTACCGCAACTTCGGCATCATGGCTCACATCGATGCCGGAAAGACCACGACTACTGAGCGGATCCTCTACTACACAGGTAAGAGCCATAAGATCGGCGAAGTTCATGATGGTGCTGCCACCATGGACTGGATGGAGCAGGAGCAGGAGCGTGGCATCACGATCACGTCTGCTGCAACCACTGCATTCTGGAACGAAAAGCGCCTGAACATCATCGACACCCCAGGGCACGTTGACTTCACCATTGAAGTTGAGCGTTCCTTGCGTGTTCTTGACGGTGCTGTCGCCCTTCTTGATGCAAATGCTGGCGTCGAGCCGCAAACCGAGACTGTCTGGCGCCAGGCTGACAAGTACAACGTTCCGCGGATGATCTTCGTCAACAAGATGGACAAGCTCGGTGCTGATTTCGACCGCTGTGTCGAAATGATCAAAAAGCGCCTCGGATGCACGCCGCTTGTGATGCAGCTCCCGGTTGGCGCTGAAAGCGAATTCGCGGGTGTTATCGATCTTCTGGAGATGAAGGCACTCATCTGGCAGTCCGAAAACCTCGGCGCTGCATGGGATGTTGTCGACATTCCGGCGGACCTGGCTGACCGCGCCCAAGAGGCACGCGATGCTCTGGTTGAGACCGTTGTCGAGATCGAAGAAGAAGCCATGGAAGCTTATCTGGAAGGTGAAGAGCCCTCCATCGATAAGATCAAAGAGCTTATTCGCAAAGGCACGATCAGCAACGAATTCGTTCCGGTATTCTGCGGTTCAGCCTTCAAGAACAAAGGCGTTCAGCCGCTTCTCGATGCTGTTGTCGATTTTCTCCCGAGCCCGGTGGAAGTACCTGCCATTAAAGGTGTCGATCCGAAAAACGAGGAAGAAGTCGAGCGCAAGTCTTCTGACGAAGAGCCGCTTGGTCTGCTGGCGTTCAAGATTGCAAACGATCCGTTTGTCGGTTCCTTGACTTTCTGCCGCATCTACTCCGGCGTTCTGAACAAGGGCGTTTCACTGCTTAACACGGTGAAGGACAAGCGCGAGCGCGTCGGCCGTATGATGCAGATGCACTCCAATTCCCGTGACGACATCGATGTAGCTTATGCAGGCGACATCGTGGCGATTGCAGGTTTGAAGGACACCACGACAGGCGACACACTTTGTGATCCGCTGAAGCCGGTGATCCTGGAACGCATGGAATTTCCTGAGCCGGTCATCGAGATCGCAGTTGAGCCGAAAACCAAAGGCGACCAGGAGAAAATGGGCCTTGCCCTGAACCGCCTGGCAGCTGAAGACCCGTCCTTCCGCGTCAAGACTGACGAAGAATCCGGTCAGACAATCATCGCCGGCATGGGCGAATTGCACCTGGACATCATCGTTGATCGCATGAAGCGCGAATTCAAGGTTGAGGCCAACATCGGTGCACCTCAGGTTGCTTACCGTGAAACCATCACCAAACAGGCTGACGTGGATTACACCCACAAGAAACAGTCTGGTGGTTCAGGCCAGTTCGCTCGCATCAAGCTCACCATTGAGCCGTCCGAGCCGAATGAAGGTTATGTCTTCGAGAGCTCCGTTGTCGGCGGTAACGTTCCCAAGGAATACATCCCGGGTGTTACCAAAGGTATTGAGAGCGTGATGTCTTCCGGTCCGCTGGCAGGCTTCCCGATGCTCGACATCAAGGCAACCCTCACCGACGGTGCATACCACGACGTTGACTCCTCTGTACTCGCTTTCGAAATCGCCGGCCGTGCCGGTTTCCGCGAAGCGATCCAGAAGGCCGGCCCGAAACTTCTCGAGCCGATCATGAAAGTCGAGGTTGTCACCCCGGAAGACTACATGGGTGATGTGATTGGTGACCTGAACTCCCGCCGCGGTCAGATCGCGGGTACGGAGAACCGGGGCGTTGTCACGGTCATCACCGCAATGGTTCCGCTGGCCAACATGTTTGGCTACGTGAACAACTTGCGTTCCATGTCTCAAGGCCGCGCTCAATACTCGATGGTGTTCGATCACTACGAGCAGGTGCCGCAGGCTGTCGCCGAAGAGGTTCAGGCGAAATACGCCTGATCCCAGCCTCTTAACGTCAAGAAGAAATAGAGAAACGGAGTAATCCGATGGCGAAGGAAAAATTTGAGCGCAACAAGCCGCACGTTAACATTGGCACGATTGGCCATGTTGACCACGGCAAGACGACGCTGACCGCTGCGATCACCATGACGCTTGCAGAAGCAGGTGGCGCAGAAGCAAAAGCTTATGACGAGATTGACGGTGCCCCTGAAGAAAAGGCGCGCGGTATTACGATCTCCACGGCTCACGTTGAGTATGAGACGGAAGCCCGTCACTACGCTCACGTTGACTGCCCTGGTCACGCCGACTACGTGAAGAACATGATCACCGGCGCTGCTCAGATGGACGGCGGGATCCTGGTTGTGTCTTCCGCAGACGGCCCGATGCCGCAGACCCGTGAGCACATCCTGCTTGCGCGTCAGGTTGGCGTTCCGGCTCTTGTTGTTTTCATGAACAAGGTTGACCAGGTCGACGACGAAGAGCTTCTTGAGCTTGTCGAGATGGAAATCCGTGAGCTTCTGTCTTCCTACGAGTTCCCGGGCGACGACATTCCGATCGTCAAGGGTTCTGCTCTTGCAGCTGTTGAGAACCGTGATGCGGCGATTGGCCGTGATGCGATCCGCGAGCTGATGAACCAGGTTGACGAATACATCCCGACGCCTGAGCGTCCGAAGGATCAGCCGTTCCTGATGCCGATCGAAGACGTGTTCTCGATCTCCGGCCGCGGTACTGTTGTGACCGGTCGTGTTGAGCGCGGTGTGATCAATGTGGGTGAAGAAGTCGAGATTGTCGGCATCAAGGACACCACCAAGACCACGGTTACCGGCGTTGAAATGTTCCGCAAGCTGCTGGACAGCGGTGAAGCAGGCGACAACATCGGTGCTCTGATCCGCGGTGTTGCCCGTGAAGACGTTGAGCGTGGCCAGGTTCTTTGCAAGCCGGGTTCAGTTACCCCGCACACGAAGTTCAAGGCAGAAGCCTACATCCTGACGAAGGAAGAGGGTGGCCGTCATACGCCGTTCTTCACCAACTACCGTCCCCAGTTCTACTTCCGTACGACTGATGTGACCGGTGTTGTTTCCCTTCCTGAAGGCACTGAAATGGTTATGCCTGGCGACAACGTTTCCGTTGACGTTGAGCTGATCGTGCCGATCGCCATGGAAGAAGGCCTGCGCTTCGCGATCCGCGAAGGTGGCCGTACCGTCGGCGCCGGCGTCGTCGCATCAATTACTGAATAATCGACAGCCGGGCCTGCCGGTGCATCAAATCGAAACGCGGGCAGGCCCGCAGTCTTATTGGGAACAATAACAATGAACGGTCAGAATATCCGGATCCGCCTCAAGGCGTTTGACCACCGTATTCTGGACGCCTCCACTAAGGAGATCGTCAATACGGCCAAGCGGACCGGTGCTCAGGTACGGGGTCCCGTACCGCTGCCGACGCGGATCGAGAAGTACACAGTGCTTCGCGGACCGCACATCGATAAGAAAAGCCGCGATCAGTTCGAGATGCGTACACACAAGCGCTTGCTCGATATCGTTGATCCGACGCCCCAGACGGTGGACGCGCTGATGAAGCTCGACCTTGCCGCTGGTGTCGACGTCGAGATCAAGCTTTAAGCCGGGTCGAAGGGGACACATCCATGCGTTCTGGAGTGATCGCTCAGAAAGTGGGCATGACCCGCATCTATAATGATGCAGGCGAGCATGTTCCGGTCACGGTTTTGCGGCTGGAAAACTGCCAGGTGGTTGCCCACCGTACTGAAGAAAAGAATGGTTACACTGCGCTGCAACTTGGCGCCGGTACCCGCAAAGTCAAAAACACGCCGAAGGCTCTGCGCGGTCATTTTGCCGTCGCAAAAGTCGAGCCGAAGCGGACTGTGGCTGAATTCCGCGTTTCCGCGGACAACATGATCGACGTCGGCGCTGAGCTGACCGCAGACCATTATGTTGAAGGCCAGTTCGTTGATGTGACGGGCACTTCCATCGGTAAAGGTTTTGCCGGTGCGATGAAGCGTCACAACTTCGGTGGTGGCCGTGCAACACACGGTAACTCGATCTCGCACCGCTCACACGGTTCTACCGGTCAGTGTCAGGATCCGGGCCGCGTGTTCAAGGGCAAGAAAATGGCCGGTCACATGGGTGATGCCCGCGTGACCACGCAAAACCTGAAGGTTGTGCGCACTGATGTTGAGCGTGGCTTGATCATGGTCGAGGGTTCTGTTCCGGGCGCCAAGGGCGGCTGGATCCAGGTCCGCGACGCGGTCAAAAAGGCGCTGCCGGAAAATGTTCCGGTTCCGGGTGCTTTCAAGGCAACCGAAGCGACTGAAGCTGCCGGGAAGGAGAGTGAGTGATGGAACTCCAGGTCAAGACCCTCGCAGGTGGGGCGGCCGGTTCGATCACGGTGTCTGACGAGATCTTCGGTCTCGAGCCGCGCACCGATTTGATCCACCGTGTGGTGCGTTGGCAGCTGGCAAAGCGCCAGGCCGGCACCCACCAAACGCTGCAGCGCGCAGATATTTCTGGCACGACGAAGAAATTCGTTCGCCAGAAAGGTTCCGGCGGTGCCCGTCACGGCAACAAGAAAGCTCCGCAGTTCCGCGGTGGTGGCAAGGCGTTCGGTCCGAACGTTCGCGATCATAGCCATGATTTGCCGAAAAAGGTACGTGCGCTCGGTTTGAAGCATGCCCTGTCGGCAAAAGCCAAAACTGAGAGCATTGTCGTTGTCGAGGATGCCAAGGCAGCCGAGGCAAAAACCAAGGCCCTGAAAGACCAGCTGAGCAAGCTTGGTCTGACGAGTGCTCTGGTTATTGACGGCGCTGAAATCGACAACAACTTCGCACTGGCCTCACGCAACATTCCTCATGTGGATGTGCTGCCGGTTCAGGGCATCAACGTATATGACATCCTGCGGGCCAACACTCTCGTGTTGACCAAGGCCGCGGTGTCCGCACTTGAGGAGCGCTTCAAATGAGCAATCTTCCTCACTACGACAAGATCGTCGGCCCGGTAATCACCGAAAAGTCGACGATGGCTTCTGAAGAGAACAAGGTTGTCTTCAAAGTTGCTAACGATGCAACGAAGCCGGAAATCAAGGCCGCAGTCGAAGCGCTGTTCGGTGTCAAGGTCACGGCAGTGAACACTCTCGTCCGCAAGGGCAAGTTCAAACGCTTCCGCGGACGTCTTGGCCGTCAGTCTGACTTCAAGAAGGCCGTCGTTACGCTGCAGGAAGGTCACGCAATCGACGTGACCACCGGGCTCTAAGACGGGGACTTAAGAAAAATGGCACTTAAGACATTCAACCCGACGTCCCCAGGTCGCCGTCAGCTTGTTCAGGTTGACCGCTCTGGTCTGTACAAAGGCAAGCCGGTCAAGACTTTGACCGAGGGCCTGTCCAAGAAGGGTGGTCGTAACAACACCGGTCGCCTGACGTCGCCGAACCGTGGTGGCGGTCACAAGCGGTCCTACCGTCTTGTGGACTTCAAGCGCCGCAAGTGGGACGTACCGGCAACGGTTGAGCGCCTGGAATACGATCCGAACCGGACCGCATTCATCGCGCTGATCCGTTATGAAGACGGTGAGTTGAGCTACATCCTGGCGCCTCAGCGTCTGGCCGTTGGCGACACTGTTTCCGCTGGCGAAAACGTCGACGTCAAGCCGGGCAACGCAGCGCCGCTGTCGCGCATTCCGGTCGGTACGATCGTACACAACATCGAACTGAAGCCGGGCAAAGGTGCCCAGATCGCTCGCTCTGCCGGTGCGTTCGTTCAGATCGTTGGCCGTGACCAAGGCTACACAACGTTGCGCCTGATGTCAGGCGAGCAGCGCCGTGTGCTCGGTACATGCATGGCTTCGATTGGCGCGGTGTCCAACCCGGACCACGCCAACGTAAACCTCGGCAAGGCAGGCCGTTCCCGCTGGCTTGGTATTCGCCCGCATACGCGTGGTGTTGCCATGAACCCGATCGACCACCCGCACGGTGGTGGTGAAGGCCGGACCTCAGGCGGTCGTCATCCGGTTACCCCTTGGGGTAAACCGACCAAAGGTAAGCGCACCCGGCGTAATAAGCAGACTGATAAGTTTATCGTCCGCAGCCGTCACGCGCGTAAGAAGTAAAGGACAAGGATCGTGGCACGTTCGATCTGGAAAGGTCCGTTTGTCGACGGGTATCTGCTGAAGAAAGCTGACAAGGTTCGCGAGTCCGGCCGGAACGAGGTCATCAAGACCTGGAGCCGCCGCTCAACGATCCTGCCGCAATTCGTCGGTTTGACCTTCGGCGTCTACAACGGTCAAAAGCACGTTCCGGTGCTGGTGTCTGAAGAGATGATTGGTCACAAGTTCGGTGAATTTTCTCCGAGCCGGACCTACTACGGACACGGCGCCGACAAGAAGGCGAAGAGGAAGTAACGATGGGCAAGCCGAAGCGTGAGCGGACGCTCGCTGACAACGAGGCTCGGGCAATGACCCGCATGCTGCGCATCTCACCGCGCAAGCTTAACCTCGTTGCGGCTGCTATCCGCGGCAAAAAGGTCGGCTCCGCCATTGCGGATCTGACATTCTCCCGCAAGCGCATCGCGCAGGACGTCAAGAAGACCCTGATGTCTGCCGTTGCAAACGCGGAAAACAATCATGACCTGGATATCGACAACCTGGTGGTTGCCGAGGCTCATGTTGGCAAGGCTTTTGTCATCAAGCGCTTCCAGGCCCGTGCACGCGGACGCGTCGGCCGGATCGAGAAGCCTTTCTCGAACCTGACCATCGTTGTGCGCGAAGTTGAGGAGACTGCCTGATGGGACATAAAGTAAATCCGATCGGCATGCGCCTTGGGATCAACCGCACCTGGGACTCCCGCTGGTTCGCTAATAAAAACGAATATGGCGATCTTCTTCATGAAGATTTCCGCATCCGTGAGTTCCTGTTGAAGGAACTTAAGCAGGCAGCTGTTTCCAAAGTGGTTATCGAGCGCCCGCATAAAAAATGCCGTGTTTCCATTCACTCCGGTCGTCCGGGTGTGGTCATCGGTAAAAAGGGTGCTGATATCGAGCGTCTTCGCAAGAAGATTGCCGACATCACCAATTCGGAAGTGCACATCAACATTGTTGAAGTTCGCAAGCCGGAAATCGATGCGACCCTTGTTGCCGCTTCGATCGCTCAGCAGCTGGAACGCCGTGTTGCCTTCCGCCGCGCCATGAAGCGGGCCGTTCAGTCCGCCATGCGTCTTGGCGCCCAGGGCATCCGGATCAACTGCGGTGGTCGTCTCGGTGGCGCAGAAATCGCTCGTATCGAATGGTACCGTGAAGGCCGCGTGCCGCTCCACACTCTGCGTGCAGACATCGACTACGGTGTTGCCAGTGCACACACGGCTTATGGCGTGTGCGGTGTGAAGGTCTGGATCTTCAAGGGTGAAATTCTGGAACACGATCCAATGGCGTCGGAACGCCGTGCGAGCGCTGCGTCAGAAGGAAACCAGGGTGATCGCGGCGGACGCCGGGATCGGGGCCGCGAGCGCGCAGCTTAATTCAAGCTGCCTGCCGCTCGTAAGACAAGAAAGACGAGAGAAGAACGATGCTGCAACCGAAGCGCACAAAGTTCCGCAAGCAGCACAAAGGCCGCATTCACGGCTTGTCGAAGGGAGGCACCGACCTCAACTTCGGCGCATTCGGTCTGAAGGCTTTGGAGCCAGAGCGTGTTACTGCACGTCAGATCGAAGCGGCCCGTCGTGCTATGACCCGCCACATGAAACGTGCGGGTCGTGTTTGGATCCGTATTTTCCCGGACGTTCCGGTTTCTTCGAAGCCTGCTGAAGTCCGCATGGGCAAGGGTAAGGGTTCTCCGGATTACTGGGCTTGCCGCGTCAAGCCGGGCCGGATCATGTTTGAAGTTGATGGTGTGTCGGAAGACATTGCGCGTGAAGCGATGCGTCTTGCTGCTGCCAAACTGCCGATCAAATGCCGGTTCGTTCAGCGTATCGGCGAGTAAGGCAGTCGAGGAGTTAATGCCATGAAGGCGACCGAAGTACGGGCAAAAACCGTTGATGAGCTCCGCACGGAACTCGAAGGTCTGAAGAAAGAGCAGTTCAACCTGCGTTTTCAGAAGGCAACGGGTCAGCTCGAAAACACTGCGCGTGTCCGGCAGATCCGCCGGGACATCGCGCGTATCCAGACGATCATGCGCGAAAAGCGTGTGACGGCGAACGCGTAAGGAGACGGCAATGCCGAAGCGTATCCTGCAGGGCACCGTTGTCAGCGACGCCAATGACAAGACGGTGACGGTGAATGTGGAGCGTCGCTTCACACACCCACTGCTGAAAAAGACTGTGCGCCGGACCAAAAAGTACCGCGCACACGATGAAGGCAACCAATACAAGGTTGGCGACTCTGTTCAGATCGAAGAGTGCGCGCCGATCTCGAAAAACAAACGTTGGACTGTGGTCGCTCAGTGACCACGCTCCGATCAAGTGAGCATCAGGCGCCCGTCATTCGAGCGCCAATAGAAGAACAAGGCAGCCAGTCATGATTCAGATGCAAACAAACCTCGACGTCGCCGACAATTCCGGCGCGCGTCGTGTCATGTGCATCAAAGTGCTCGGCGGCTCCAAGCGTAAATATGCCCAGGTCGGCGACATTATCGTTGTCTCCGTCAAAGAGGCTATTCCGCGGGGGCGCGTCAAAAAGGGCGACGTGATGAAGGCTGTCGTCGTGCGCACGGCAAAGGATATCCGCCGTCCCGATGGCAGCGTGATCCGGTTCGACCGCAATGCGGCCGTGCTGATCAACAACAATAAGGAGCCGGTCGGCACCCGTATCTTTGGTCCGGTGCCGCGCGAACTCCGTGCAAAAAACCATATGAAAATCATTTCGCTCGCGCCGGAGGTGCTCTGATGGCTGCGAAAATTAAAAAAGGCGACACGGTGGTCGTACTGACCGGCCGTGACAAGGGTAAGTCCGGCGAAGTCATCAAGATGCTTCTCGCCGATAACAAGGCCCTGGTCCGTGGCATCAACATGGTTCGCCGCCACCAGAAGCAGACCCAGACCCAGGAAGCTGGCATCGTTGCTAAGGAAGCACCGATTCATCTTTCCAACGTCTCCCTGGTTGATCCGAAGGACGGCAAGGCGACACGTGTCGGCTTCAAAGTGCAGGACGATGGCACCAAGGTTCGTGTGGCCAAGCGTTCGGGAGACCTGATCGATGGCTGAGTCCACTAATGTGCCGCGTCTCCGGACGCATTACGAAGAAGTCGTGCGCAAGCAGCTTCTTGAAAAGTTTCAGTACCAGAACGTTATGCAGGTACCGAAACTGGAAAAAATCGTCCTGAACATCGGTGTCGGTGAGGCAGTTGGCGATTCCAAGAAAGCGCGCATCGCAGCAGAAGACCTGGCAGCAATTGCCGGTCAGAAGCCGGTCATTACCAAGGCAAAGAAATCCATCGCGACTTTCAAAGTGCGTGAAGGCATGCCGCTTGGTTCCAAGGTGACCCTGCGCCGCCAGCAGATGTACGAGTTCATGGACCGTCTGATCACCATCGCGCTTCCGCGCGTTCGTGACTTCCGTGGTCTGAACCCGAAGAGCTTCGACGGTCGCGGAAACTATGCCATGGGCATCAAAGAGCACATCGTGTTCCCGGAAATCGAGTACGACAAGGTCGACCAGATTTGGGGCATGGACGTGATCGTTTGCACGACCGCATCGACGGATGACGAGGCGCGCGAGCTTCTGCGCGCGTTCAACTTCCCGTTCACGAAGTAACGGGCAAGGAAGGGAACGACGATGGCGAAGAAAAGCGCAATCGAGAAAAACAAGCGCCGCGAGAAGCTTGTCAAGAAATACGCTGAGAAGCGCACCGCTCTGAAAGCAATGGCTAAAGATGATAGCCTGTCTCTGGAAGAGCGTTACAACGCCCGCCTGAAGCTGGCAAAACTGCCGCGGAACTCCGCGCCGAACCGCGTTCGCAACCGTTGCGAAGTGTCCGGCCGTCCGCGCGGTTTTTACCGCAAGCTGAAGATGTCGCGTATTGCGCTTCGTGAACTGGGTTCCCTGGGTAAGATCCCGGGCCTGGTCAAGTCGAGCTGGTAAGGAGAAACTCCGATGGCAATTTCTGATCCGTTGGGGGATATGCTGACCCGCATCCGTAACGCGCAATTGCGCCGCAAGAGCAAGGTCAGCTCACCAAAATCCAAATTGCGTGCACACGTACTTGATGTGCTTGCAAAAGAGGGTTACATCCGTGGCTACACATCGGTTGACTACGAGGGCGGCAAGTCCGAGTTGGAAATCGAACTGAAGTATTTCGACGGTGAACCGGTTATCCGCACGATTGAACGTGTGTCCAAACCGGGCCGCCGTGTGTACTCCTCGGTGAAAAACATCCCGCATGTCTCTAATGGGCTGGGCGTGTCGATTATTTCGACTCCGCGCGGTGTCATGAGCGACCATCAGGCGCGGGAAGAAAACGTAGGTGGTGAGGTTCTTTGTCGCGTCTTCTGATGCGGCATCCTCATTGTTAAAACAACGACAAGGTTGGTCACATGTCTCGTATTGGCAAAAAGCCAGTCCCCGTGCCAAGCGGGGTAACGGCATCGATCGACGGTCAGATGGTTACGATCAAGGGCCCGAAAGGCGAAAAGTCTTTTGTGCTCAATGATCTTGTTCTGGCCGAAATGACAGATGACGGGATCAAAATCGATCCGCGTAACAACACCAAGCCGGCTCGCTCCATGTGGGGTATGAGCCGTACCATGGTGTCGAACCTGATTACCGGTGTAACCGATGGTTTCAAAAAGGACCTCGCGATTACCGGTGTCGGTTACCGTGCACAGGTTCAGGGTCAAAACCTTCAGCTGGCGCTCGGTTTCTCGCATGACGTCGTCTATCCGATCCCGGAAGGCATCGATATCAAATGCCCGAAACCGACGGAAATCAACATCACCGGAACCGACAAACAGCGTGTCGGCCAGGTGGCTGCTGAAATCCGTGAATTCCGCCCGCCGGAGCCTTACAAAGGCAAAGGCGTACGTTATGCAGACGAGTTCATCGTCCGCAAAGAAGGCAAGAAGAAGTAACGGACCTGGATCATGGCGAACAGCAAACAAGCTTTCGAGCGCCGCCGCGATCGCGTGCGTCGTTCGATCAGGAAAGCCGCCGGCGGACGTCCGCGCCTTTCTATCTTCCGCTCGTCGAAGCAGATCTACGCCCAGATCATTGACGACGCGAAGGGGCATACAATTGCCTCTGCATCAACGATCGAAACAGATCTCAAGGGCAGCCTGAAAACGGGCGCCGATGTCGCAGCAGCTGCTGCCGTCGGCAAGCTTGTGGCCGAGCGCGCAGTCGCCGCCGGCATCAAGCAGGTCGTGTTCGACCGAGGTGGGTACATGTATCATGGGCGTGTCAAAGCGCTTGCCGATGCGGCCCGCGAAGGTGGACTTGAATTCTGACCAGCGCCCGTTGGCGCTCTTAAGAACGGAAGACGTATAAAATGGCGAGACAAGAAAATCGCGATCGCGACGAGCGAGACAGCGAATTCGTCGACAAGCTCGTTCACATCAACCGCGTTGCCAAAGTGGTCAAGGGTGGCCGTCGTTTCGGCTTCGCCGCTCTGGTAGTGGTTGGTGATCAGAAGGGCCGTGTCGGCTTCGGTCATGGCAAGGCGCGTGAAGTGCCGGAAGCCATCCGGAAAGCAACTGAAGCTGCAAAGCGCACGATGATCCGTGTGCCGCTGCGCGAAGGCCGGACCCTTCACCACGATGTGGAAGGCCGTCACGGTGCAGGCAAGGTTCTGCTGCGCGCTGCACCGGCAGGTACGGGTATCATCGCAGGTGGCCCGATGCGTGCTGTCTTTGAAACGCTTGGCGTTCAGGACGTTGTGGCAAAGTCGCTGGGGACATCCAACCCCTACAACATGGTTCGTGCAACTTTTGCTGCGCTGACCAAAGAAGACAGCCCGCGCTCCGTCGCAGCTCGCCGTGGCCTCAAGGTCTCTGTGCTGCAGTCGCGGCGTCGTGACAACAACGATGAGGCGGCTCCGGCTGCCGCTGAGGCTTGACCTTAGCGGCTCCGGTCCCCAGCTGAAAGAGGGTAGGTTCCATGGCGAACACCGAAAAGACTGTTACGGTCGAACAGATCGGCAGCCCGCTGCGCCGTCCTAAGGACCAGCGCGCGACGCTTGTCGGTCTTGGCCTGAACAAGATGCACCGCCGTTCCACGCTGAAGGATACTCCTGAAGTGCGCGGCATGATCAATAAGGTCCAGCATCTCGTTCGCGTCGTCGAAGACAACGCATAAGAACGGGGTGAGGAGAGAAAACATGAAGCTCAACGAACTTCGTGACAACGAAGGCGCAACACCAGAGCGCACCCGCGTTGGACGCGGTATCGGTTCTGGCAAGGGCAAGACCGGCGGCCGTGGTGTCAAAGGTCAGAAATCCCGTTCCGGCGTCGCTATCAAAGGCTTTGAAGGCGGTCAGATGCCGCTTCACCGCCGTTTGCCGAAACGCGGCTTCACGAACATTTTTGCCAAGGACTTCAATACTGTGTCCGTTGGCCGTGTTCAGAAGGCGATTGATGCCGGCAAATTGAACGCATCCGAAACCGTGACCGCCGAAGCCCTCAAGGCAGCTGGCGTCGTCAAACGGATCCGTGATGGCGTGCGCATCGTTGCAAATGGTGAACTCACCGTTGCAGTGACATTTGAAGTGGCCGGTGCCTCCAAGGGCGCTGTGGCTGCGATCGAAAAAGCGGGCGGCAAGGTTGCCGTTCTGGGAGCTCAGGCTTAACAGCCTGGGCTTTTCCCATTTTTGGGCAAGCATCTGACCGGAGTAGGGCATGGCATCGGCCGCCGAGCAACTGGCGTCAAATCTAAATTTCTCAGCTTTCGCCAAGGCTGAAGAGCTCAAAAAGCGCATCTGGTTCACGCTAGGGGCGCTTTTGGTTTATCGACTGGGCACTTACATTCCGATGCCCGGCATCAATCCGGTAGCCTTTGCGCAAGCCTTTGATCAGGCACAGCAAGGCATTATCGGCATGTTCAACATGTTCGCCGGTGGTGCGGTCGAGCGGATGGCGATTTTCGCCCTCGGCATCATGCCGTATATTTCCGCTTCCATTATCATGCAGCTGATGACGACGGTCGTACCGACGCTTGAGCAGCTGAAGAAGGAAGGCGAGCAGGGCCGGAAGGTCATCAACCAGTACACCAGGTACGGAACCGTCATTCTGGCGGCGTTTCAGGCCTACGGCATTGCCGTCGGGCTTGAAGGCGCAACCAATGTGGTTACCGATCCGGGCTGGTTCTTCCGTGCATCCACCGTGATCACGCTTGTCGGGGGCACCATGTTCCTGATGTGGCTTGGTGAACAGATCACGTCGCGCGGCATCGGCAACGGTATTTCGCTGATCATCTTTGCCGGCATTGTCGCCGGTCTGCCTTCAGCGGTCGTACAGACACTTGAGCTTGGACGTCAGGGCTCCCTGGCAACCGGCATCATTCTGGCGGTCATCATCCTGGCCGTTGTGGTTATTGCGTTCATCGTCTTCATGGAGCGTGCGCAGCGTCGCCTTCTGATCCAATATCCGAAGCGGCAGATGGGCAACCGCATGTTCGAGGGCAACACCTCGTTCCTGCCGTTGAAGTTGAACACCGCGGGTGTCATTCCGCCGATCTTCGCGTCGTCCCTGCTGCTCGTACCGGCAACCCTCTCCGGTTTTGGACAAGGCAGCGGCAATGAATGGCTGACATACATCACCGCGGCTCTTGGACACGGACAGCCGCTGTTCATGGTGTTTTATGCTGCCATGATCATTTTCTTCTGTTTCTTCTATACGGCGATCGTGTTCAACCCGAGTGACACGGCCGACAACCTGAAGAAACACGGCGGTTTCATCCCAGGTATTCGTCCTGGCGAACGCACTGCGCAATATATCGACCATGTGCTCACACGCATCACGGTTGTTGGTGCGCTCTACATCACCGTCGTTTGTCTATTACCCGAATTCCTAATATCGGCCACTGGCGTTCCGTTTTACTTCGGGGGCACCTCTTTGCTAATTGTTGTTAGCGTGACAATGGATACCGTATCGCAGAT
This sequence comes from uncultured Roseibium sp., assembly GCF_947499295.1. Classification (GTDB taxonomy): domain Bacteria; phylum Pseudomonadota; class Alphaproteobacteria; order Rhizobiales; family Stappiaceae; genus Roseibium. Next base: position 222,263 of record NZ_CANMNP010000007.1, on the reverse strand, counting down.
CCAGGGCCACTTGCTTGCACATCAGTACGAGGGGCTCGTGAAGAAAGCGAAACTCAGGGGGAAACGTAGATGAGGCTAATTCTGGTAGGACCGCCAGGAGCGGGGAAGGGAACGCAGGCCATTCGGCTTGTTGAAAAATACGGCATACCGCAGCTCTCCACAGGAGACATGCTTCGGGCCGCCGTAGCTGCCCAGACCCCGGTCGGCCTCAAAGCCAAGGAAGTGATGGATTCCGGCGGGCTCGTCTCTGACGAGATTGTCGTCGGAATTATCCGCGACCGGATCGCAGAAGACGATGCCAAGAATGGTTTCATTCTTGACGGCTTCCCGCGCACCGTCGCCCAGGCTGAGGCGCTTGATGAAATGCTCCAGGCAGGCAGCTACAAAGTGGATGCCGTCATTGAGCTGCGTGTCGACCAGACCAAACTCGTTGATCGTATCGTAAAACGTGCTGAAGATGCCAAAGCAGCCGGCGAGCCGGTTCGCAAGGATGATGATCCGATTGTCTTCAAGCAAAGGCTCGAAGCATATAACCGCGATACCGCCGTTGTTGTGCCTTATTACGAGAAGACAGGCCTTCTTCATGTCATCGATGGAATGCAATCCATTGAAGAAGTTGCAGCGTCTATAGATTCCGTACTTCAAGGTCTTGACGAAAGGGTTTAGAGCCGGTAAACGACGCGCTCTATCTTACAGTTGAGCCGGTTCCATGGACGTGGGACCGGCATTCTCTGTGCCGGGGCCACCCCGGCATTTTCATACCCGCAAGGGCCGGACTCCACCGGACGCGGGCACTACCCACTGCGGACGGCGCCTCAGGTTCTGCCGCTTAACATGGAGACAAACGTGGCACGTATTGCTGGCGTTAACATCCCGACGAACAAGCGCGTTGTCATCGCGCTTCAGTACATTCATGGCATTGGCAAAAAATTTGCCCAGGAAATCGTTGAAAAAAACAACATCGACGCTTCCCGCCGTGTGAATGAACTCTCCGACGCAGAAGTTCTGCAGATCCGCGAAACCATCGACCGTGACTACATGGTTGAAGGTGACCTTCGCCGTGACACTGCAATGAACATCAAGCGTCTGATGGATCTTGGCTGCTACCGCGGCCTGCGTCACCGCCGCGGCCTGCCGGTTCGCGGTCAGCGGACGCATACAAACGCACGTACCCGCAAGGGTCCGGCGAAACCGATCGCAGGTAAGAAGAAATAATCAACACTCCGCGATTGGTGGTGGAGCTGCCGGCATTACGGCAGTGACGAGATCAAAACAAGGACAACAAAATGGCTAAAGATACGACGCGCGTGCGTCGCCGCGAACGCAAGAACATCTCGTCTGGCGTTGCGCATGTGAACTCGACATTCAACAACACGATGATCACGATCACGGACGCCCAGGGCAATGCTATTTCCTGGTCTTCCGCTGGTGCGCTTGGCTTCAAGGGCTCTCGTAAGTCCACGCCGTATGCGGCTCAGGTTGCTGCTGAAGATGCTGCGAAGAAAGCTGCCGAGCACGGCATGCGCACTCTCGAAGTTGAAGTGCGCGGTCCGGGTTCCGGCCGTGAATCCGCTCTGCGTGCACTGCAAGCCGCCGGTTTCCTGATCACGTCCATCCGTGACGTGACGCCGATACCGCACAATGGCTGCCGTCCGCGCAAGCGCCGCCGCGTCTAAGGCTTATTCAGTCTTAGGTACCTGTTTCTCCAAATGGCAAAGAATAGCCTGGCCGCAGAGCCGGGCGGGATAGCCGAAGGGACGCAAACGTGACCATTCAAAAAAATTGGCAGGAACTGATCAAGCCGACCAAACTCGAGATCAAGCCGGGTGATGATCCGCGCTTCTTGGCAACGGTTGTTGCCGAGCCGCTCGAGCGTGGCTACGGCCTGACACTGGGCAACGCCCTGCGCCGTATTCTTCTGTCTTCCCTGCAAGGGGCGGCGGTAACAGCGGTTCAGATCGACGGCGTTCTGCATGAGTTCTCGTCGATCCCGGGTGTCCGGGAAGATGTCACCGACATCGTACTCAACATCAAGGAAATCGCCATCCGCATGGAAGGCGAAGGTCCCAAGCGCATGGTTGTGCGCAAGCAGGGTCCAGGTGTTGTGACAGCTGGTGATATTCAGACAGTCGGCGACGTAGAAGTGCTCAACCCGGAACTGGTTCTCTGCACACTCGACGAAGGCGCTGAAATCCGCATGGAATTCACCGTCAACACCGGTAAAGGCTACCATTCTTCCGACCGCAACCGGCCGGAAGATGCTCCGATCGGATTGATCCCGGTCGACAGTCTTTACTCACCGGTCAAGAAGGTCTCCTACAAGGTGGAAAACACCCGTGAAGGCCAGGTTCTTGACTATGACAAGCTGACCCTGACCGTCGAAACCGATGGTTCCGTCAAGCCGGATGATGCCGTGGCTTTCGCAGCGCGTATTCTGCAGGATCAGCTTTCCATCTTCGTCAACTTTGAAGAGCCGCAACGCGAAGTCGCCGAGGACACTGTCCCGGAACTGGCTTTCAACCCGGCGCTATTGAAGAAAGTCGACGAGCTGGAGCTGTCTGTCCGGTCTGCAAACTGCCTGAAGAACGACAATATCGTGTATATTGGCGATCTCATTCAGAAGACCGAAGCGGAAATGCTGCGGACACCGAATTTCGGCCGCAAGTCGCTCAACGAAATCAAAGAAGTTCTCGCTCAGATGGGTCTCCATCTCGGCATGGAAGTTGCCAACTGGCCGCCTGAGAACATCGACGATCTCGCCAAGCGCTACGAAGACCATCAGTATTAAGGGCGCAAGCGTCCTTTAGGGAACCACCGGGCAAGTGCTCTTGACAGAAACAGAGCAGACTTCCCGATAGAAAAAGGAGAGGGCCATGCGCCACGGTAAAGCCGGCCGCAAGCTCAATCGGACTTCTAGCCACCGCAAGGCTATGTTCGCAAACATGGCAGCGTCGCTGATCAAGCACGAGCAGATCGTCACGACCCTGCCGAAGGCCAAAGAAATGAAGCCGATTATCGACAAGCTCATCACCCTGGGCAAGCGCGGTGATCTTCATGCACGCCGCCAGGCTATCTCGCAGATCCGCGATACAGCCATGGTTGCCAAGCTGTTTGAGACGCTTGGCGAGCGTTACAAGGATCGCAACGGGGGGTATTCCCGCGTTTTGAAAGCCGGTTTCCGCTATGGTGACAATGCTCCGATGGCAGTCATCGAGCTCGTCGACCGGGATCCGGAAGCGCGCGGTGCAGACGACCGTGCTCGCGCTGAAGCAGAAGAAGCAACTGAAAACGCAGCGTAAGTTGGGTTTTCATGGCGAATACTGAAAGGCGGGCATTGGCCCGCCTTTTTCTTTAAATGAAACATCTTCAAATACTTTTCTGCAGCCTGCAAATAGTATAATTGCCGATTATCAATGATTTAAGAAACTCAAGCCTATCTTTCCTCAGCCTCCTGGAGATGGATTCGGGGCTGGGGAGAATTATTGTGATCGGCAACAAGAAATCGGGATCGAAGAAGGCTGGGCCTTCTCTTCGTCTTTCCTTTGTCATTCCTGCATTGATGATTGTGATCACTGTCGCTGCCTGTGCAGCGGTTGGTGTGATCGGTTATATGACCGGTAAAGACGGTCTGCAGAAAGCAGCTGAAGCTGAACTTGGAATGGTTATCACAGCCAGGTCAGCACTGCTCGACGCGAAGCTGGACACCGTCGATGCGGAAATTGTCAATCTTGCCTCCAGCGTCGCTGACCCCATCAGCAACCTTGGCAATGCGACCATGAACCTTGAAAAGGAAAAAGAAGAGATTCTGAGCCTTTTCCACGCTCCGCAGTCAGCTGAAGAGCGTGCCCAGCTGACCGGTGCCGAGCAAAAGACCATGTATGCCTGGCGTCACTCGGAAGCGCATCCGGCCTTTTACAATGTCTGGAAAAACGGCGGATATGCAGATGTCTATCTGATTGATCCTTCAGGCCTCATTCTTTACTCCGTCACCAAAGGGGATGAATTCCTTTCAAAACTGGGCGAAGGAAGTGCTGCCGACGGAACGGGTCTTGAAGCTGTCTTCAACGCTGCAAAAGAGCTTGAAGAGGGCAAAGTCGCCGCAACGGGGTTTGAAGCTTATGGCCCTGCTGGTAGCGAAGGGACGCTGTTTCTTGCTTCTCCGGTCTATATGAATTCCTTCGGGTCCGTCAGTCTGAACGGCGTGGCTGTCGTCCGGTTGAACACCAAGTTCTTGAACAAGATCGTTGCAGGGCGCGAAGATCTTGGCAACACAGGCCAGGTTTACGTCATCGATGAGGACGGGCTGGTTCTCAGTGATATGCCACTTGCCGGTTCGCCGACTGCTTTGAGCGCAACTGTGGATGCAGCTCCGGCTCGTGAAGCGGCAAACGGCTCGGAAGCTGCCGATATCGTAACCGGTGCTGACGGCGTTGCGGATCTTATGGTCGCACGGCCGCTGTCCTTCCAGGGCCAGAACTGGGCAATCGTTGCAGAAAAGAGCGTTGAAGAGACGCTTTCTGCAGTCACCAACATGCGCGATCAAATGTTCATTTGGTCCTTGGTGACCATTGCGGTTGCCGCCGTCATCGCACTGTTCTTCTCCCGTTCGATCACTGGACCGCTGACCACACTGGTTGGTGCTCTCAATGCGATTGCCTCCGGTGATCTTGGTGCTGAAATCAAGGCAGCGAAACGCAAGGACGAAATTGGCGATATCGGCCGAGCCGTCCTGCAAATCCGTCAGAATGCAGCAGACGAAAACGAACGGAGGGCTTCAGAAGAAGCCGACGAAGCTCAACGTCAGGCAGCGCAGCGCCAGGAAATGCTTGCAAGTCTGGCTGGTGACTTCGAAGCGACTGTCGGCACTGTGGTCGACAAGGTTGCCCGTTCTGCAACGAAGCTCCGTGAAAGTGCCAACAACATGCGCAGCATGACTGATAGCGCCGGAGAAACTTCCACCAATGCTGCGGAGATGTCAGAAGGCACGCTCGCCGAAGTGGAATCGATTGCAGCTGCATCCGATCAGCTTTCCAGTTCGATCCAGGAAATCTCCACTCTGATTGAACGGTCGTCCGGTGTGGCTGCTGAAGCGACAAAGCGCGCGGAGACCACCAACGAGACCGTTAGGTCGCTTGCCGAAGCTGCGAATCGGATTGGAGAAGTGGTCACGCTCATCTCTGACATCGCAGACCAAACCAACCTGCTGGCTCTGAACGCGACTATCGAGGCCGCGCGCGCCGGTGAGGCGGGCAAGGGCTTTGCGGTCGTGGCATCCGAAGTCAAGGACCTTGCCGCCCAGACAGGCAAGGCGACCGGTGAAATCCAGCAGCAGATCGATGCGATCCGCGGAGCGACGGATGATGCCGTTGGAGCAATCGGCGATATTCAAAAAACGATTGACGACATCACGCAATCAGTCAGTGAAGTTGCGGCTGCGGTGACCGAGCAAAGCTATGCGACGCAAGGCATTGCAGAGAATACGCAACGTGCAGCTGGTGGAACATCCAAGGTGGTTGAGGACATTCGAAACGTTGCCTCACTCTCCAACGACACAAACATGGCCGCTCAGAACTTCACAGATGAAGCTGGCGACATGGCCTCGGAGGCTGAGCAGCTGGACACCGAAGTCCGCAGCTTCCTTGATCAGGTTCGTTCTGCCTGATCAAACACTGTATTTTGATCGAAAGCCGCCGGATTTCCGGCGGCTTTTTGCTTTTGTATTTGCCTCTGTTCCACCCTATCTGCCATGTATCGGCATTCAACCTGACGAGATTCGAAATGAGGGCATGGCATGCGCCTGGCACAAACCTTTAAAACGACAAGACTGTTGTGCTTAGTTCTGACAGGGTTTTTGGGCCTTTGGTCTGTGAGCGCATTCGCCCAGACCACACCGACAACACCCGCTGACCTCAGGCTGGTTCCACAAAGCGAAACGCAGATAAAGCTGTCTTTCGCACCGATTGTGAAAAACGTCGCTCCGGCCGTCGTCAACGTCTATGCCAGTCGCAAGGTCGTACAGCAGCGGCGTGTATCACCGTTCTTTGACGACCCTTTTTTCAGGCGATTTTTCGGCCAGCCGGGCGGTGGTGGTTTTGATCGTCCGCGCGAGCGTGTGGAATCCTCCCTCGGGTCCGGCGTGATCATCAGCCGGGACGGAACCGTCATCACCAATCATCATGTCATCAAGGATGCAGATGAAGTCCGCGTCGCACTTAGTGACAGGCGCGAATTCGATGCGGAAATCGTTTTGCTGGATGAACGAACCGATCTTGCAGTTTTAAAGATAAAGGGCGAGGGCCCCTTTGATCATACGACCTTTGCCGAGTCCGACAGTCTCGAGGTTGGAGATATTGTGCTTGCCATCGGCAACCCTTTCGGGGTCGGGCAGACCGTGACACAGGGCATCGTGTCTGCGACGGCCCGCACCCAGGTCGGTGTTACAGATTTCCAGTTTTTCATCCAGACGGATGCCGCGATCAATCCGGGCAATTCCGGTGGAGCGCTGGTGGATATGGAAGGGAAGCTTGTCGGGATCAACACCGCTATTTTCTCCCGCTCTGGCGGTTCCAACGGAATTGGTTTTGCGATCCCTGCCCATATGGCAAGGTTCGTTGCGCGTGCAGCTGATCAAGGCGGCAAGGTCCAACGGCCCTGGCTCGGCGCGACCGTACAGATGGTCAATTCGGAGATTGCCGAAGCTCTGTCACTCGATCGTCCGCGCGGAGTATTGGTGACCGCCGTTTTCGACGAGTCGCCGGCACAGGATGCAGGGCTGCAAGTGAGTGACCTCGTTGTCGCCATTGGCGGCAAGGAGGTCACCGATCCGAATTCCTTCGGCTATCGCTTTGCGACCAAGATGATTGGTGATGAAACCGAGTTCATGATTATCCGTGGCGGCAAGGAAATAGCCTTGCCAATATCCCTTGTGCCGGCTCCGGAGACAGTGCCGCGGGATACGCGAGAGCTCGTCGAGTTTTCGCCGTTCGAAGGGGCAACAGTCATGAACCTTTCCCCAGCCGTCTCGACTGAAATCGGCTTGGAAGGTGTCTTTGAGGGTGTGGTGATCACCGCCGTGCGGCGGGGAAGCACAGCAAATCAGGTGGGCTTGCGTCCCGGAGATGTCGTTCGCGGCATCAACGAGCAGGTTGTTGAAAGCACGCGGATGCTGGAAACCGTGACCAAAACACCCCCGCGGGTTTGGCGGCTTGAGATCGAACGCGATGGCAAGGTGTCCCAGCTTATCTTGAGGTAAACGTCCTATTGAGCGATCTGTTCGAAGCTTCGGGTCTGGCACAGTCCGGCCCACGCCCTTTGGCCGACAGAATGCGTCCAGCAAAGCTGGCAGATGTTGTCGGCCAGGATCACTTGCTGGGTCCTGAGGGCACGTTGTCCAGGATGCTCAAGACGCGCACGCTTGGGTCACTGATATTCTGGGGACCTCCAGGGACAGGCAAAACCACAATTGCACGCCTGTTGGCCAACGAGACTGATCTTGCCTTTGAACAGATCTCTGCGATCTTCTCCGGTGTTTCTGAACTGAAGAAAGTCTTCGAGGCTGCCAGGGCACGGCGCATGGGCGGACGCGCGACGCTTTTGTTCGTGGACGAGATCCATCGCTTCAATCGTGCCCAACAGGACAGTTTTCTGCCTGTCATGGAAGACGGTACGATTACGCTGGTCGGAGCCACCACCGAGAACCCTTCATTTGAGTTGAACGCAGCGCTCCTGTCGCGCTCGCATGTCATGACGTTTCAGTCCCTGTCGGGCGATGCTATTGAAAAACTTCTGACCAGGGCGGAGGAGACTGAAGATAAGGACCTGCCGCTTGATGCAGAGGCCCGGCAAGTGCTCATCCGCATGGCCGATGGTGATGGCCGATCCGCACTGACCCTGGCTGAGGATGTATGGCGGGCCGCCGATATAGATGAAGTCTTCGACGCGGAACGTTTGCAGCAGATTGTGCAACGTCGCGCACCGATCTACGACAAGAGTGCGGACGGTCACTACAATCTGATCTCAGCGCTGCATAAATCGGTGCGCGGGTCGGATCCAGACGCCTCGCTTTACTGGTTCTGCCGTATGCTCGATGGTGGCGAAGATCCCATGTATCTTGCCCGGCGCTTGATCCGCATGGCGGTGGAGGACATCGGTCTTGCAGACCCCAATGCGCTGGTACAGGCGAATGCGGCCCGCGATGCCTATCAGATGCTGGGATCTCCAGAAGGTGAACTGGCTCTCGCACAGGCTGTCATCTACCTCGCCACAGCGCCAAAGTCCAACGGCGCTTATGTCGCCTATAAAGCTGCAATGCGTTCAGCCAAATCCAGCGGCTCGCTGCTTCCGCCCAAACACATCCTCAATGCACCCACCAAGCTGATGAAGGAAGAAGGCTACGGTGAGGGGTACAGCTACGATCATGACGCCCCAGATGGATTTTCCGGCCAGGACTACTTTCCTGAAAAAATTGGGCGGCAGACTTACTACGATCCGCCGCAACGTGGATTCGAACGTGAGCTCAAAAAGCGTTTGGAATACTGGGACAAATTGAGAAAAGACCGTGGTTGATTTGTCAACCTCCGTGGCGGTCAGATCATTCGCCAGATGACTTCAGCCGATCCACTGCGTTTTGCAGTGTCCTGATCAGTTTTTCCCGCTCGCCCGGCTCCAATTCCTCCGGCAGGTCAAATGCGAGCTCATTCAGCTTTTCGGAAATTTTCGAAAGATCTGCGCCAAGCGTGTCAGCTGATTTGTCTTTCAATCCCACCACCTGGAAAGTGTTCACCGGGTAGGCAATGCCTTTAACCGTGACGTCGCCATGGCCTGTACAGGCAACATGTTGTTTCACTTGCGAGTAGGTTTCAAAGGAAATCAGGATTGAACCTGGGTCAGACAGGGCTTCCAGTCTTGATGCAATGTTTACGCCTCTACCAATGATCGTATAGTCCAGGCGATCATCGCTGCCGAAGTTGCCTACGGTACAGTAGTCGGTGTGGATACCCATCCGGCATTTGAGCGGATTGGAAATCCCAGCTTGCCGCCAGACATCCTGCAGCTCAGACATGCGTTCGCGCATCTCGATTGCCATCTTCACGCAGGCAAGCGCGTCTTCCGTCACCCCACGCGTTTCCGGATCACCGAAGAAGATAACGATGGCGTCACCTACATATTTGTCGATCGTCGCGCCATGCTTCAACGCGATCCTGGACATCTCGGTCAGGTATTGATTGAGGACACTTGTGAGCTCTTCGCTCTCCAATCGGTCAGCGGTTTCAGTAAAGTCTGCGATATCGGAGAAAAAGACAGTCAGTTTTTTGCGCGTGGAGGCGATTTTGACTTCCTGGCGACCCTCGAAAATGGACTGATAGACTTGAGGAGACAAATATTTTGCCAGCTGTCTGGAGAGCTCTTCGAGTTTTTCTGACTGCTCGGAAAGCTGGTCTTCAATAGCCTCGCTATGCTCAATCGTCGCTTCATAAAGAACGCGAAGGTCTTCCAGTTCTGCACGCAAGTCCTTGTTTTCCTCTTCGAACGAGCGAAGGGGAAGGTCCTCTTTTTCGTTTTTGATCTCGGAGGAGGGCTGCGTTTCTTTTTCCAAGCTGAGTGCCATTTTGATCGAGTTGACGGAGGTCTCTGCTGTTGCTGTTTGGGCTTCCGCCCAAGAATCACCTTCGGCGGGTGTTTTATCTTAGCGTAAGAGGTCTTCAGCACGCGCTAAAAAGTGAAGCGCAGCTTTCCAGAACCAGGAGCGATGTCAAATCTTGATCACGCACCGAACGCCCAGACGTGAGTTGGTATGATCACATTGTAATTGCGAAGCTCTTCGGTATGGAGGGGCGATCGCCACATAAACATTTGAAACCTTTTATCGTGCTAGACTCGCGAATGGTTCGTTGAGTCCCAAACCGGAAGCTGGCGGCAGCCCATGAAGGAAATCGAACTCAGATTGGCTCTTGTGCTCTACGGGGGGGTATCCCTGGCCATCTACATGCATGGCGTGAGCCGTGAAGTTCTGAACCTTGTCCGTGCTTCGAATTTTCGCTTGGATCGCAATGCGGGCAAGGCTGCTGGGAATGAGCCGTCAGAGCTGCCACCGGTGCAAACCGCGTTTCGTGACCTTCTCGATCTGATTTCTTCTGTCGCCGACATTAGAGTAGTCGTCGATGCAATCGCCGGCGCTTCGGCCGGTGGTGTAAACGGGATCATGCTGGCTCGAGCCATTGCCCATGACCTGCCGCTCGACAGCCATAGCGAGATGTGGCTTCAAAATGCGGATGTCACGCGGCTTGCAAGACCTCAGTCGGGTCTTTCGCGCTATTTGAAGCTTTCGGTTTCGCCAGTTTTGGACCGCCTCATTTCCTCAAGACTCAACAAGCAGATCGAGAGTTCTGAGACGCGTGAAAAGCTGCGTCAATTCATGCAGTCGCGCTGGTTTTCGCCGCCATTTTCAGGCGAACGTTTTATCGGCTGGATGCTCGATGCGTGCCAGAAAATGGAAAACGGGGACGGCACCGGACGGACGCTGATACCGCGGGGGCAGACGCTCGACCTATTCGTCACCATAACCGATTACAACGGTATGAAACGCCGAATACATCTGGATGACCCGGCCTTTGTGGAAGAGTGGGATCATCGCCGGATCCTGAATTTTCATGCGGTCCATCGGGCACCAGGTTTTGTCGACAGCCAACTCGACACGGATAACATCCCGGACATTGTCTTTGCGGCCCGCGCAACCTCTTCTTTCCCGGGCGCCTTTCCTCCTGCCACCGTGGCGGAGATGGAGAGGGTGCTTTCAAGGAAGGAGCTGGACTGGAGCAATCGAGATTCGTTTCTGGCTCAGGGGCTTGATCTAAGATCCGAAACCTTCGGCAATCACTGCTTCGTCGATGGCAGTGTCGTGATGAACAAGCCATTTGCGCCGGTAATTGAGGTCATTCAGGGTCGCCCGGCAGCTCGTGAAGTTGCAAGGCGTCTGATTTATGTCGATCCCGCACCGGTGGAACCGCAAGAATCGGGCAGCGGCCCCGTCGAGTTGCCCGGGTTCTTTCGGGTTATTCTGGCTTCACTTGCGCATATTCCTCGAAATGAACCGATTGGCGATGATCTGCGGGAACTGGAGCAGAACAACAGGCGAAGCCGGTGGTTGTCGCAGCTGATCGATGCAGCGGGACCCATGGTGGAGCAGGCGGTTTCAGGACTGCTACCGAAGCGGCGCAAGGTGAATGCTGCGTTGCTGGCCAAGTGCCGCCAGGATGCGACGGTTGCCGCATTCCAGCAGGCAGGCTTTGCTTTCCTGAATTATCAATCGCTGAAACTACATGCACTTGCTGAACGGGTTGCCGGTTTAGCGGCATTATTGAGTGAAGATGAGGGCGCACGGGCGCACGAAGAGGCCATGTTGGCTCTTTTTGCCAACCATTTCGCGGATCTCACGAAAAACAGCAAGGATGTTCTTGGCCGCACCGACCCGGAGATCGTCGCTCTGCTACGTGGTCTTGATGTCGACTATCGGGTGAGGCGGCTGCGCTTCGTCATTCGCAAGCTCAACGGGTTTTACCACTATCAGCCCGAAAGCAATTTGCCGCCGCCGGATACAGCTGCGCTCGATCGCCTGAAAGGTTTGCTTTATGAGCAAATCGACCATTTGAGCTGGCGCTGGACCCGCCGATTTTTTGGCGGCAGAAGCCAGTCAATAACACGGAAATTCGTTCAGGACGTTTCGGTTGGCGCGTCAACTGCAGGTGATCATGTTGCTACTCTCCTGGACAACCTCATCGGCATGATGGGGCTCGCAGATCTCGACAGATTGCAGGACGAGCTGTTTGCTGAAACGGCACTTGAGCTGCTCGACAAGGAACGACACGCTACCCTGATGCGAACCTATATTGGCTTTGCGTTTTACGACCTCATTACGTTTCCAGTCCTGCAACGAAACGATTTCTCAGAGGTCACCGAGATACTGGTCGACCGGATCAGCCCGCGGGACGCAACGAGCCTTTTCACACAAGGGTTTGACCTGAAGGGCAAACAGCTCAACACCTTTGGCGCTTTCTTCAATCGAGGCTGGCGGGAACATGATTATCTCTGGGGACGCTTGAACGCAGCTGACAGGCTGGTGAGCATAGTCTTGTCTGCGGCTCATGAGGGCACTTTGCCGCAGCCGCAGGTCAATCAGGCCCGCGCACGAATTTTTCTGGCAGTCTTGGAAGAAGAACGCGGAAAACTCACTGAAATACCTGATGAAATTGACCGTATCGATGCATTGGTCAGGTCCATTTATCCCGACTTTGCTCATGTTGAGGAAGAGGTCTAGGCCTTTCTGTCCATAAATTCTGCCCGTGTTTTCTTGACGCGGCGTTTCAACTTTCGCTACGCACTGCTATAGCGAAGGCCTCACGGATGGATATTGCTTTATGAGCTTCGTAACCGACACGTTTGGAACTGGGATTGGCGCGCTGGTGGCAATGTTTGCCGGACTGTATCTGGCGAGCCTTGTCGTGCTGTTTACCACAGGTCTTGCAATGACAGCGCTCAATGGCAGGCATCCTGACCGCAAGATTCAAAAGCGCCAGCCGACCCATGACGCAATCCGGGATATCAAGTCGTCGACAGTCCAACTGCTGATCACCAGTTGCTGTCTGTCCGTCGGTCTTTATTTCCAGATGCGCGGGTGGACGCTTTTTGCACCGGTTGCGCTGTCCTGGTGGTCAGTGCCGTTGTTTTTTGTCATTTCACTGATGCTGCACGACACCTGGTTCTACTGGGGCCACCGGATCCTGCACACAAAACTGTTCTACCGGTTCCACAAGCCGCACCACATGACTGTGACGCCCACGGTCTGGTCAAACGATGCCGGTTCCAGCGTCGACACGTTTTTTGCTCATTCCTACTATGCACTGGTGCTTCTGGTCGTGCCGATGCCGCCACTTGTCTTCCTGGGCCATCGGCTGTTCGATCAGGTGTCTGCTGCCATCGGTCATTGTGGATATGAACATTTCGCCAGCCCGAGTGCGCGCAAACCCTGGCCGCTGCTGTGCACGCTCTATCACGACCAGCATCACCAGTACTTCGTCTATAATTACGCCAACTACTTCTCATTCTGGGATCGGCTGTGCGGAACCATTCATCCGACCTACGACAAGCGTGTGGAAGGCTTTGAGGCACTATATGCCGGCAAGCAGGATCAATCCCAATGACACTTCTGCTTGAGTACATCACTGTTTTTGCTGCCATCTACGCCGTCATGGTGGCTGTCTACTTTGCGACCGGTTTCGCCTTGATGGCGATCAACGCCCGTTTTCCCGATAGACGCATTCAAAAACACCGCGACGGATTGAAACGCCAGGCGGAAGAAATTCGCTCGTCTATGAAGGCGCTTGCGACATCTTCAGTCTTGATGTCCGCCGGATACTTCGCTCAGACGCAGGGCTGGACCTTGTTTTCACCACTGACGCTTTCCTGGTGGTCGTTCCCGCTGATGTTTGCGGTCTGTTTTGTTCTGTTCGACGCCTGGTTCTATTGGGGGCACCGGCTGCTGCATGTTCCGGCACTCTACAAGTTCCATGTGCCACACCACCGCTCGATAGCCCCGACGGCCTGGAGTAACGACAGCTCCACCTTCGTTGATACGCTCATTGAGCATTTCTTCTATTTTATTGTGTGGTTTGTGCTGCCGGTTCCTGCACTGAGCGTTTTTGCACTGCGCCTGTTTGATCAGATTTCGGGAATGGTCGGGCATTCCGGGTTCGAGTATTTTGCTTCCAAATCGTCGCGCTACCCGTCGCCGCTGATTTGTACGACGTTCCATGATCTGCATCATTCGCAGTTTCACTACAACTACGGTAACTTCTTCTCATTCTGGGATCGTGTTTGTGGAACAGTTCATCCGAAATATGATGATCTGGTGCGCGCGATGGAAGAAACCGGTGAGATCCCGGACACTGAACAAACCAAAGTCAAGGCAACCGGATAAGCCCGCACACCAGATCAGCTGTGTCAGCCAACCGACAAACTGGATGAAATAGACGATATGCTCGATCAAGCGTTGACAGTATTGCTTGAATTTCTGCCGATCTATGCGGCTTGTTATGCCATCAATGTGTTTTTGTATTTCGCGACTGGCTGGGTGCTCATTCAGATTCAGAATCGTCACCCGGAGCGCCGGATTCAACAGAACCGTCGCGGCGAGAAACGCATGTGGAAGGAAATTCGCGCCAGCGTCTCCTCGCTGACCGTCACAGCCGGATGCCTTGCCGGTGGTATTTTCCTGTCAATGAAAGGCTGGACGCTGGTTGCACCGCTGGAGCTGACTTGGTGGTCCGCGATTTTGATGTTTGTCGTCTCCATTATTGCCTTTGACACCTGGTTTTATTGGGGTCACAGGCTGATGCACACCAAGTGGCTTTACCGTTTTCACGCCGAACACCATCGGTCGGTCGCCCCGACGGTCTGGAGCACTTATTCCGATGACCTGGTCGATGCCTTCGTCATGCAGAGCTACTATTTGTGGGCAGTCATCTTGCTTCCGATCCCGATCCCTGTGTTGATCGTTCACAGGCTTTGGGATCACTTCAACGGCACGATCGGGCACTCGGGTTACGAATTTTGGGCATCCCCCATGTCCCGCATGCCGTCGCCCATGGTTTGCGTCACCTTCCACGATCAGCATCATTCGCGCTTCAAATACAATTACGCAAATTTCTTTTCCTTCTGGGACCGGGTGTGCGGAACCATCGACCCCAAATACGATGACCAGGTCAAGGTCTTTGAGAAACTGGGCCAGGAAGCTGAACAAAAGCCAGTAGCCCCTGGTGAATAGTTGATTGACTAAAGCCCCCGAGTTCAGCGGCAAAGACGTGCGGCGTCTCATTCAGGTCCGGGCATTTATGTGATAAACGCAAGAAGACCGTTTCCTGCCTGCGAAAGCTTGGCAGGGAAACATGTTCGCTGGGGCGAAAGAATTGAAACATCTTCTACTGGTTATGCTTGGTGGCGGACTTGGGGCGGGAGGCCGTCATCTTGTGTCGCTCGTGACATTGCGTCTCTTTGGACCGGGTTTTCCTGTCGGCACTCTGACCGTAAATGTCATCGGATCTCTGGCGATGGGGCTTCTCATCGGTTGGCTGGTCAAGCACGAAACCGCGAATATCCAGACGCTTCGCTACTTCTTTGCAACAGGCGTCCTTGGCGGTTTTACGACGTTTTCTGCCTTTTCCCTTGATACCTCAGTTCTTTGGGAACGGGGGGACACCCATCTGGCGTTGGTCTACATCCTCGCCTCTGTTGTTCTTTCCATTGGCGCTGTCTTCGCTGGTCTGATGATCATGCGCCAAATGGGATCTTAAGGTTTTTCTTCCTTTCCCTGACGATTCCGCCTATACGCACCGGAACGAATTATCGTCCGCTTGCAAAAAGGGCGACGACCGCGTGGGCTCTGAAAGCGCGCTGACCTTGAGAACAAAATGTCCGCAATTGAACAGAAACAAGTGACCGCCGATGAAGCGGGCATGCGCCTCGACCGTTGGTTCAAGACCCACTATCCGGGGCTGGGTTTTGGCCGCCTGCAAAAGCTGCTGCGCACCGGTCAGGTGCGGCTTGACGGAAAACGTGTAGAAGCCAGCACGCGGATAGCCAAGGGCCAGACGGTACGCATTCCGCCATTGGGCGTGGAACTGCCGGCCAACGACAAGAAGAATGCTAAGCCGAAGTCCACGAAATTGACCGCAGATGATCGCAAGGCGATCGAGGACATGCTCCTTTTTGAGGACAATCAGGTGATGGTTCTCAACAAGCCGGCTGGGCTGGCCGTACAAGGAGGTTCCGGCCTGAAACGGCATCTGGACGGCATGCTGGACGCCTTCACTGACCGCAAGGGCAACAAGCCGCGGCTCGTGCACCGCCTGGACCGGGAAACGTCAGGGATCATTCTTGTGGCTCGCACCCGGCAGGCGGCACAGGAGCTTACCAAGGCCTTCCGGCATCGGAATACGCGCAAGATCTATTGGACGATGCTTGCCGGTGTTCCAAAGCCGCGTCAGGGCCGTATCTCAACCTTCCTGGCTCGCAATGAGGGGGAGGAGCGCATGCAGGTCGTGCGGCAGGGCGATGACGATGCGCAACATGCGGTGTCGCTTTATTCGGTGTTCGAGCAATCAGCGCAGAAGCTGTCCTGGGTCACAATGAAACCAGTGACAGGCCGAACGCACCAGTTGAGGGCTCACGCAGCTCATATCGGTCATCCGATCATCGGTGACGACAAGTATTTCAACATCGAGAACTGGGAACTTCCCGGCGGTATCCAGAACAGACTTCACCTTTTAGCCCGCAGGATCGTCATTCCGCATCCTTCCGGTCATGGCACGATTGACGTGTCCGCGCCTTTGCCTCCTCATATGCAGCAAACCTGGAACCTTTTGGGTTTTGATGCAACGGACTACGATCCGGAGGCAGACGACCCGGACGAAAGCGTTATCAAGCGCTAGAGTGCATCCAACAAATGTTGGATCATTTGACTGGTGTGCCTTCTTTTACCGGCCAACCTGTCTTTGCCTATGTGTTCAAGTTTCGCATTCTCATTGCGCCTTCTGCATTAGGAACCTGCGCAATGCATGGTGCTGCCGTCGAAAGGGCCTGTCCTATCTGTAAGACATACGGAGGTCGCATTTTTTGACTTCAAATCACTTTGCACAGGTTTGCTGTTCAGGAATTGTCGTCGCGTTGCTGAGTTCCATCCTGCTTTGCTTTCCCGCAACTTCACAGGATGACGGTCTGCACAACAGTTCCAAGGTGTTCTCGGCACCCGCTGACCTCTCATGGCAGGACTGGGATGCTCCGGAGGAACTGGAGCGAACATGGCGCGCGGCCATTGTTCGCGTGCCTGTCGGGCCTGGACACTCAAAACAAGTGACGATCGAAGATCTGCAACAGGGAACAATTGCGATCGAACGCAAACTCCCCACTGTCATCTATCTTCATGGCTGTAGCGGATTTTGGCCGGGTACCTTTGAACGAATTAAATTCCTTTCAGACAATGGATTTCTTGTTATTGCACCCGCGAGCTTGGCGAGAAAAACCTATCCTCGTTCCTGCAACGTGGAAACACGTGAGGGCGGCCTGTTTCGCGGCACTTTGGTGTTGCGAAACAATGATGCCGGTTACGCCATTGAAAGGGCGCGTGAAATCAAGATTGTTGATGATGAGAAGATTGTTCTAATGGGGTTCAGCGAAGGCGCTCTGGCTGCGGTAACCTTTCAGGCACAAAACCCTCAACAGCATGTCAGAGCCAGGATTGCGGAAGGCTGGACTTGCCACGCGCCTTGGACCGAGTACCGAGGCGTTAACGCGGCGGCCGACGAACCGGTTTTGACCCTCCTTGGCGCAGGAGACCCGTGGCATCAAAATAAGTGGACCAAAGGGGAATGCGCACCGTTTCTGAATACGGAAAACGGCAGTAAATCAATTGTTTATGATACTGGCGTGTTGTCGAATAAGCACGGATTGCTGGAATTCCAATCCGCGCAACAGGATGTTCTTGAGTTCCTGCATGAGAGTTTATTCGATTGAGGACACAAATGCTTTTTGTATCCGAAAACCTCATTTGCAGATGCAGAACAACATATTTCGGGTGGCAGCAACCAGTCCGTCCATACGGTAATTTGAAAGTCTAACTCCACAGGCGATATTGCGATTGGGCGCACGAGATCGTGCTGACGACCAATTTCAAAATCGAGGATTTTTATGGTGTTTTCTTGGTCGTAGGCGGCCTGCAGAGCTTTACCTAACGGGGCGAATTTCCAGATCAAAGGCCTCGTCTGGCTGAGGGGGCTGGAAGTAGCTGCTGATCTTGTCGAAGACGTCTTCACTTACCAAAAACTTGTGAGTTCCCGAGGCATTGCGCGCTTTCAGGCGTGCCTTGCAGACCTGGTCAGGAACGTCGAAATAATGCAGCTTGTGATGACAGCCAGCTTCCTCGAAAAGATGTCTTATCCATAGTCTCTGTTCCCGGGTATTGGCCGGAAAATCGAGCACGACAGAAAGACCTGACTTGAGAAGCGCGACGATATGGGGCGCGATTGTCTGCTTCAAACGCTCGGAACATCGTACATAGTCTGCAATGCTGACCAACTCGTCGCCGTAAAGACCGGACAGCCAGAGATCCTCGCTGATCATGATTGTTTTCGGATCAGCCGACAAGGTTTTTGCAAAAGTTGATTTTCCGGAGGCGATCTTTCCGCAGAGCATGTGAAGCGTTGTTGCAACGGGCATGGACTGTCCCACCGTTCCCCTGGGTTTGTTGAATTTCTGACCGCGGCCTTTGGATCAGAGCCCCTGAAACAATGCACTCAAAATAACGGATGCCACAGTGACTGCTGCAACACCGGCAACAAGTTTCCAGGCATCAGAACGTTTTTTGAGACCAGGCCAGCCGAGCGGCTTTATCACCTGGATTGCAGCAATCAGGATCAAAAACAGCGCAAGTATTTTTGTCACGGGAGGCTCCTGGCCGAACGGGAGTGGCTATACTCTAGGGCATAGCCAATCGGGAAGACACTCGCAAGAGATCTCAAGCGCCGCTTTGCCTCTGAAGTTTCGCCATATAGGTCGGCAGCTTGTTCATGGATGGAACAACGATCAGAGTTTTGACCTTGCCGCTCTTATAGGCACGCAGAAACTTGTTGTAATCCTTGAAGGCGACACAGCCATGAGACCCGATGCTGTTCCTCAGGAGGCGGGTATGGGTCAGCATACCGTCCCGGCCTTTCATGGCAGACTTGTCGAGCGGCAGCATGCGTATTGCCTCTACACCGTGAAAACGGCGTTCGCGCATGCGCAATTTGTAGACATTCGGGGGTGTCGGCCCGAGGTTCTTCACATATGCGTATTTGGGATTGTCCATGCGATGACCGATCCCGGAATGTGCTTCAAGCTTGGTGCCGTCTGGCATATGAACTGTTGCGGCGCTGATGTCGTAAACGGCGATACCGCTTCCTCGACCAGGCAATCCGCCTCGAGCGCCGTTGAAGAGTTTGCCAATTCCACTGAAAACACCAGCTTCCTCGTTCTTAGGATCGCCGGGCGCCGCATATGCAAGGGCGGGCGCAGTGTTACGTGGTTTCACACTGTCGTCCGCAGTAGCGCGAGAAGCCGGTTTTGCGCGTCGCGGCGGATTTGGCTTTACAGCTGGGGCAGGGGGAAGGATTGCGCCCGGTTTGATAGGGGAAGATGTGGCAATTGAGGCGACGACGCTAACTGGGGCCTCTGCACTTGTCGTCACCAATGCTTCGGCCAAAGTGCCAACGCTTTGGTTCGCCGCGACTGTGACTGTCGGTGCAGGCAACGCTTCTGCCAGTTGAGAAGCCTTTTGAGCGGCCAACAGGCTGCGTGCCAGCTTCATGTGCGCGAGTTTTGCTGCCAAAGCTTCTTTGGCGATCTTTTTTGCGGACGCTTCGCGTTCGGCTGCGACATCGAAAGAGGCCGTCGCCGATGAAACAGCGACCGTGCCAGCTTGCCCTGTCAGAGTGATGCCAATTGTTGCTTGATCTGAAATCTGCGCAGCTGGGTGTTGAGCGTCTTTATCCAACGAAGCAAACCCTGAATGCTGCGCGGAGGCCAGTTCGTCAACAGAACCAAGGAGTTTGGCAAATTGAGCGGGTGCCATTGCAGGGTTCATAAAGGCGGCAATGGCGGCAAATCCGGCGATAAGCAGCGTTGCACCACCAAGTGCCGTCAAAAAAGTGCGCTGGATTGTCTTGGGTGTCACATGCCTACGGCGGCTGGTGCATTGTTTGTTCTGAGGCATTCAGACAAAACCACTCTCGTTCGCGCAGCTTTTTCAAGCTGCGTCCCAAAATCCGTGTTCTTTGGTGACAAAGCTGCCCCAAATAGTCATGCCCACCCGGCCTGACGATTATTACCGTTCATGGTAACCAGGGCGTTTAGAAACGTGGTTAACCGAACGTTAAGTGTGTCCGGGTGTGCGATAACCAAGATAAAGAGGCAATTTTCAGGCGCTCAGCTAAATTCGGCGATATCCAAAACAAGAAGTTGGAAAGAAGGGGATTGGGCAGCTTTTGCCGATCGGTATTCCTGCCAGCATGCGCGGTTCCCCGGTGCTGCTCTTGACCGCAAAGCCAAAACGCTGCACATGCGGGAGAGCAAACTCATCTTCGATTTCCGGTTCCCTCCGGCGCCGGCAAGTCTTCCTTTTGGGGCCCTATGTATCTGATCCTTTTTGATGTCGACGGCACATTGGTGGACAGTCAAAACACCATCTTTCATGGACTAAAGGTAGGTTTCGCCGCAGTTGACCTTCCTATGCCCGATCGAAAGACGGCGTTGTCAATTGTTGGTCGGTCGCTTGAAGAAGCGTTTCTGGATCTGGTTGGCACAACGCATGCTGACAAAGTTCCCGCGATGGCCGCAGCGTACAGAGAGGCGAAGGTTTCAAGACGCAGTCAAGGTCTGGATCTCGATCCGCTCTATCCGGGCGCTCGCAAGGCGATTGACCAGCTTCATGCACGTGAAGACTTCTTGCTCGGGATTGCAACAGGAAAGGCGATGCGTGGCGTTCGGCATATGTTTGACAGTCATGACCTTCATGGACGGTTTGTGACGATCCAGACTGCCGATACATCTCCCTCAAAACCACATCCGGACATGGTGCTTCGCGCAATTGCAGAAACGGGAGTCGAGCCTGAGAACACCGTCATGCTTGGCGATACCGGATTCGACATGGCTATGGCCAAGGCGGCCGGTGCGCATGCCATTGGCGTCACATGGGGCTATCATGACCATTCCCGTCTCGTCGAAGAGGGGGCGGATCAAATTATTCAAAACTTTGAAGAACTCAAATTTGCCGTGTCAGAGGTTATGAAAATTCACAAGGAAACAATGTGATGCGTGACTTTCTTGAAGCCTTACAAGAAGAAGCGGTCAAGGATCCGGAGCAGCGTGCGCGTGAACTCTCCAGGCGGGAGTTGCCCAAGCGGTTTTACAAGGATGCAAAGCACGTTGCGGGTGATAGCGGATTTGAAATTCACCTCGATGGCCGGCCGGTCAAAACACCGGGTCGTGAGACACTGGTCTTGCCGTCAGACGCCCTTGGCGCGGCTGTTGCTGCTGAATGGAACGCCCAGGAGAAGGAAATCAATCCTGCGAACATGCCTCTCACACGGATTGCCAATTCGGCGCAAGACGCAGTGCGTGTCCGGTTCGGTGAAGTTGCTGACGATATCACCCGGTTCGCAGGCAATGATGCGCTTTGCTATAGGGCAGACGAACCCGAAAGCCTTGTAGAAACGCAGCGGACCATCTGGGATCCGGTCGTCAATTGGGCAGATGGGCTCCTGGGTGGCAGGTTTGTCTTGATCGAAGGCATTGTTCATGCACCACAAGCTGACGATCTGCTTTCGGCATATCGAAATCATATTGATGCAGTTACACCCTTGCAGCTTGCAGCCCTTCACACAATTACCAGTGTGACAGGGTCCGCGTTGTTGGCACTTGCCCTAAAAGAAGGGCAGCTGGATGCAGAAAGCGCATGGACTGCGGCGCATGTGGAAGAAGACTTCAATATCGAGCGTTGGGGCGAGGACGCGGAAGCTGCGCAAATTCGGACCTACAAGCGAGCAGAGTTTGATGCCGCCGTTTTGGTCCTCAAAGAGGGCTAGTCCTCAGGCCAGATAAAAAGTCGTTGCCATAAGGAAAAAGATCAACACTCCCAGCACATCGTTTGATGACGTAATGAAGACACCGATTGCCATGGCAGGATCAATGCCGATCTTGTCCAGCACAATGGGGACCGTTGCTCCGACCATTGCCGCAAGCGTGGTCACGCACAAGAGTGAAAGCGATGTGGCGAGCGCAAGTCGCACCGGATCTTCAAGAGGTACGATCATTGATGCGCCCAAGACCAGACAGCCGAGCAACGTTCCGGCAATGGCGCCGTTGAATAGCGCTGCAACAAATTCCTTCATGAGCCGGAAAAAGATGTCGCCGGACCAAAGTGCGCCGGTAGCGATGCCTTGAACCGCAACAGCCGATGCCTGTAGACCGGCATTTCCGGCCATGGACATTGTTACGGGGATGAAAGCTGCAAGAATGGCGGCTTCCGCCAGCTGATCTTCATATGAACCGACCACGGTTGCAGCAACGCTCGCACCGACAAGGCCGGCAAGAAGCCAGGGCAGGCGCCCCTTGACGATCCGCAAAACGGTATCATCCGAGCGGGCTTCACCTGACACACCACTCATAAGCAGCATATCCTCGTTGGCTTCGTCTGCCGCAATCCGGGTCAGCTGTTTCGGGGTAATCCGGCCAATCAGTTGACCATCCCCGGACACCACCGGGACGGTGCGCATGTCGCGTTTGCGCGCGAGTCTGAGGACTTCTTCCTGGTCCGTGTCGGCCGAAACAGCGATCACGTCCTTGTTCATGATCTTCTTGAGCTGCGTCTGATTGGGGGCCAATAGCAGCTTGCCGACCTCGACAGTGCCCGTCAGCCGGCCTTTCGCATCTGTTACATAGACCGTGAACACCTTGCGGATCCCGCTTGCTTCCGCTCGCATCTGGGCGACGGCGTCGCCTGCAGTACACTCCTCCGGTAGGGCAACAAACTTTCTCGCCATCACGCGCCCGGCCGTGTCGTCGGCATAGGACCCGCGCGTCCCGATATCTTCGATGTCGGGCAATCTTGCGATCAGCTCTTCGGCGGCGTCATCTGGAAATTCGTTTAGAATTTCCACCGCGTCTTCCGGGTCAAGACCTGCAAGAATGTCGCGAAACTGTTCGAGCGTGCTTTCCTCCATCAATATGGAACGAAACTCGGGGCGAAGCTCTGCAACGACCTTGATCGATGGATTGGCCGGAAGCCATTGAAAGAGTTTTCGAGCGTGTTTAAGCCGGAGGCGAACGAGCAACTGCATCACGTCCAGTGGGTCCCATTTTTTCAGGAGATCCACCAATTGGATCCGCTCACCGGCTTTGATCATCTCGCGCACGGCTCTCAAGGCGTCGTCGTTTTCCTCAAGCGGCTCTTGCGCCGGTTCCCTGGTCCAGGAAACAGGTTTGAGATCCGATGTTGTGCTGGCATTGCTCATGGACATGAACTCCGGAATTTCCGGTACGCATCTACTGCGGATTTATGACGGCAGCCTGACAGGCTGAATGGAGGCTAGACCTCAAACTCATCGATATCGCTGAACGCTTCCCGCAACTTGTCTGACCAGCTTTGAGAAAGCTTCCGGAAATAAGGGTCGTTCTGCTCAATGCGAACCTGACGCTCGGTCGAGAAGGTATCGGTATTGTAGAGAAGCATGTCGATCGGCATGCCGACGGACAGGTTGGAACGCAAGGTTGAGTCGAAAGACAAAAGGACAAGCTTTGCCGCTTCGCCGAGGCGCATGTCAGAGCGGGTCACCCGGTCCAGAATAGGTTTTCCATACTTGTGCTCACCGATCTGCAAAAACGGCGTGTCCTCAGAGACTTCGATGAAGTTTCCGGCAGCATAGATCTGGAACATGCGCGGCTCTTCGCCCCTGATCTGCCCGCCCAGAATGAAGGTTACGAAAAAGCTTTCAGCACTGGTCGCCAGCGCTTCGCCGTCGATTTCCTTGACCTCGCGCACAGCACTGCCGACCAGGCGCGCAACCTGAAACATTGTCTTGGCCGTCATAAGCGTGGCCCGACTGTCTTCAACAGATGTGATGTGTTCGCTCAGCAGTGAGACGACAGCCTGAGTAATGGCCAGATTGCCAGCCGACAACAACGTTATGACGCGTTCGTTGGGTTCTTCCCAGGTGTGCAGCTTCTTGAATGTGGCTATGTTGTCGACACCGGCATTGGTTCGGGTGTCCGATGCAAACAGCAGCCCACGGTCCAATTTCAAACCGACACAATAGGTCATTCCAAAGCCCCGCCCATGCTTCAATTCCGGGCTTCAGAAACCCGGCTTAGGTCTTTGCCTTATGACAGCTATTGCTGCTGTTGCAAAGCAGCCTGTGCGACATCCACTTCTACTTGAAGATTTTCTTCAAGACCGCCGAAACGAAGTCCTTTGATGGGCGCTGCGGATCGCGAATCGAGCCCGGTCGTGAGGCGAATGTAGCGGTCGGTCGGGCACATGGCATTGGAGATGTCGAATCCGGTCCATCCCAGGCCATTGATCAGAACCTCGGCCCAGGCATGATGTGCTTCGGAGGCCTGTTCTTCTTCCAGAAGCAAATATCCAGAGACGTATCTGGCTGGAATGCCGATCGAGCGAGCGGCCGCTATGAATATATGCGCGTGATCCTGGCACACGCCTTCGCCAGCAGCCAGTGCAGCGGTGGCGGATGCATGGGTCTCAGTGACGCCGATCCTGTATTCCACCTTATCGCGAATGGCATGCATGAGGGCGTGAAAGCCTGCGATCTTGTCATGGCTTTCGGCAAGTGTTGCAAGTTTGCGGATCGCTTGATTGGTCTGGGTCAACGGTGTCACGCGCGTATAGAGGCGGGTGGGAGCACCTGCATCCGGTTCGTGCCCGATGACACCATTCGTATCGATGGTGTCGACGGTGCCCGACGCCGTTATCTCGACCGTCTCCACCGGCTCGCTTCTGGAGACCATATGCACCCGGTTCTCGAAGGCGTCCTTGTAAGTGGTGGCACGCTCAATGCCGGGAGCGTCGATGGACCATTCCACGATCGTCTGTGAGGGACCATCTTCAGGTGTCAGCCTGAGTTGCTGCATGGCATTGGCCAATGGCGTGTCGTAGCGGTATCGGGTCGTGTGTCGGACAGTCAGTCTCATGGGGTCGGTCCGGGGCTCAGGTCAGGCAAAGTTGTAGTCTTCGGAAAGCTGTTGGGCGAACTGGTTGTTCTTGCCGATGAAATCGGTCAGGAATTCATGGAGGCCTTCCTGATAGATTTCCCGCATTTGCTTTTGCCGTAATTCTTTTGCGATGTCGGTTGCAAGCTGTAGGCTCGGCTCGCTTGAGCCATAGAATTGTTCCAGGTCTTCCGCGGTATCGCTTATCCAATCGTAACAGTGCGCCAGAGACCGTGGCATTTCTTTCCTGAGCACGAGAAACTCGGTGATATTGAAAGCCTTCAGGTGGCCATTTGAATAGGCGAATCGGTAGCTTCTGCGACCGGAAAGCGCCCTGAGGATCGCGGACCACTGGAAACGGTCCGTCGAACCGTCTTCGATAATATCGTTGTCCGGCAGAAGTACCCAATATTGTGTGTTCAAGATGCGGGCGGTGTTGTCGGCACGCTCGACGAAGTTGCCCATCTGGCTGAAGCAATAACCGTCATCCCGCAGTACTGTGTTCAGGAAGGCTCCCCGGCAGAGATGTTCGCGATGGATCACCCAGGCCATGAAGTCGGGGAGTTTTTCCTGCGTTATCGATTGCGGATTGACTTCGGCAAACTCGATCCAGGTTGTGTTGATTGCCTCCCAAAGCTCAGCCGTGATGCTGGTACGCACAGCGCGGGCATTATTGCGCGCATGTTCCAGGCTGTTCCTGACACTTGCCGGATTGTCTTTGGAAAAGATCAGATAGTTGGTGACATTTCGAAGAGCCAGTTCGTCGTATTTGGCCTGAAAACCGCTTTCACAGCCGGCGCAGGTAAGTGCGAAAGTCCAATGTGTGCCGTGCTCCTGGCCCATGTGAGACATGATGGCGCCACGGTAGCCCACTTCCAGCAGGCGTGTGACGTTTAGCGCGCGCTCTTGATAACGCGACATCCAAAACAGCGAAGAAGCGGTTCTTCCGAGCATCTAATCCTCAAGTACCCAGGTGTCTTTGGTGCCGCCGCCCTGACTGGAGTTCACGACAAGCGACCCCCTTTTCAGTGCAACTCGGGTCAGGCCGCCGGGAGTGATGCGAACCCTGTCTCCGATCAGGACAAACGGGCGCAGGTCCACATGGCGCGGGGCAACGCCCGATGCCACATGTGTCGGGCAGGCCGACAAGGCCAAGGTTGGCTGCGCAATGTAGTTGGACGGATTGGATTCCAAAACCTTCCGGAATTCGGCAATTTCCCGCTTCGACGCAGTTGGACCTATCAGCATCCCATAGCCGCCGGATCCGTGAACTTCCTTCACCACAATCTCTTCAAGATTGTCCAAAACATAGGCAAGGTCGTCGGGGCGGGAACAGTTCCAGGTCGGCACGTTGTTCAAAATAGGCTTTTGACCTGTATAGAACTCGATGATGTCGGGCACATATGCATAGATCGCCTTGTCGTCCGCGATGCCGGTTCCGGGTGCATTGCAGATCGTGACATTGCCGGCCCGATAGGCGTCAAACAATCCCGGTACGCCTAGCATGCTGTTCGGATTGAAGGTGAGGGGGTCCAGAAACGCATCGTCTATGCGCCGGTAAATGACATCGACCTGCTTCGGTTGACGCGTCGTACGCATGAACACCTTGCCTGCATCGACAAAGAGATCTCGGCCCTCGACAAGTTCAACGCCCATTGAGTCTGCCAAAAACGCGTGTTCAAAATAAGCGGAATTATAAATGCCCGGTGTCAGGACGACCACAGTCTGGGTTGACTTGGACAAGTCCGGAGCGACGCTTTCCAAGGTGCGGCGAAGGCTTTCCGGATATTGCTCGACCGGGGCGACACGATGCATCTGGAAGAGTTCGGGAAACAGGCGCATCATGGTTTCCCGGTTCTCCATCATGTAGGAGACGCCGGACGGTGTGCGGGTGTTGTCTTCAAGAACGTAGAATTCGTTCTCTGACACCCTGACGAGGTCTGTACCGATGATGTGCGCGTAGACTTTGCGCGCGGGTGTGAACCCGGCCATTTCCGGAAGAAACGCCTCGTTCTGCAAGATCAGATCGGCAGGTATTCTGCCGGCTCTCAGGATCTCCTGCCGGTGATAGATATCATGCATGAACGCATTCAGCGCTCGTACACGCTGATCGATGCCGGCTGACAGGCGCCGCCATTCCCTAGCCGATATCACACGGGGGATCGGGTCGAAGGGAATCAGGCGCTCGGTTGCCTCTTCGGCACCATAGACCGCAAAAGTGATGCCGAGACGTCTAAAGATCGTTTCGGCATCTCGGCTCTTTTTGGAAAGGAAGTTGGCGGGCTTGTCTTCAAGCCAATTTGAGAGCCTGGCATATGGAGTGCGAGGGTTCCCGGTCTCGTCGAGCATTTCATTGAAGAAAGTGCGAGCGTCCGCCATTGCCTCCCCTTTGCGTGTGCTTCGTTGTTAAGCAATCATTGCAAATTTCTGAAGGCTGTCAAAGTACAAACTGGCGGCGCTCTTGCTCACTCTTTAGGCAACTTCACATTCTAGTCTCTATAGGAAGTCGTTCCATCCACCTTTGTGAAGCGTCCCTTGCCGTCAACATGAACGGTCATGGTGTCATCTGCGGACCAGTAGGGATAGTTGGTGAATTTGAAGATGCGCGGGTAGATCTTGAGTTTGCCGTTTTTCGCGACTTCCTTAGTGTTGGAGACCGTCAGCATGCCGGCTTCACTTCGCCCTGCCGGCTGCAACTGACTGAGATTGATGCCAGGCTGCTCATTGCGGTTGAAGCTCTGATAAAGCTCACCACCATAAACTGCACAGTCAATATGCAGTTTGCTGCGACCGATCCGCGGCCCTGAAGAAGTCGGAGCCCACTTGATGTTGCCGTCGATCCCCCATTCGTCCACCCCAAAACCGAGATGAATAGTCGTACCGTCTTTGACCGGGATGTTTTTCATACGCATATAAACGTTTCCGGAACGGTTCTCGACTGAGTACTCCGGCGAAATGTAGTTCCAGCCGATTTCACCATCCAGAACGTGAAGTTTTTGCCATTCATAGAAGATCCCGGCACCGATGGATGCCGATATTGGTGTGGGAAGGAGGTTGAATTGTCGTCCCTGCTGAACAACCCCGAGGTCGCCAACAATATACTGTGCGAGACGTTTACCGGATTCATGCAGTGCCCATTCGCCGGTTTGCTTACCAGCGGCTTTCATGACTTCCTTGAAAACGCTTGCTCCGGACTTGACGACCGCATCGGCATCACCGCCAAAGGACAGTTCCCAGTCAAGACCGGAAGATGTAATGCCGTCCATCTCTCTTGCGGTGCGGCACCCTGTGACCAGAAGAACCGCCATGGCAGTGCCGGCTTCCGCCATCAAACCTGCGCGTTTGCCGGTCACCAGTACCTGTATGGGTAGTTTCTTCGATCCCATATTCCAGAGATCAAACTGAAAAACGCTTCCACCGGCGAGTATCGAACCGGAGAAACCGCCGCCTAAGATGGCAATCCATGTTGTTTCGGGACTGTATAAAGTCATCGCAAATGCTCCCAGCCGGCTTGCACTATTAAGCCATAAAAATGCATTTTGATTTCAGGGCAAAATCCCTTCGGTGCCCGGACCCAAACAAAAAAACGGCCCGTTCACAATCGCCGAACTTAGTATGAAATAACGTTAGGGGATGTGTCGCAAATCATATTTTTGCCGTTTTGTGGGTGCCGTCCGCGTACTTCCCCATAATCCCAAGTGCTGACTATGCCGCGACTGGGGGGCATGTTAGAGCCTCAGCTGACGTATTTTTGGAGGACCGGATGAAAGAAGTTCTGGCCGAATTGGAAACCCGCCGGGAAACGGCCCGGCTTGGTGGCGGGCAGCGTCGCATCGATGCGCAGCACTCGAAAGGCAAGCTGACGGCGCGTGAGCGGATCGAGATCCTTTTGGACGAAGGCTCCTTTGAAGAGTTTGACATGTTCAAGCAGCATCGGTGCACCGATTTCGGCATGGAAGAACAGCACATTCCCGGCGACGGTGTTGTGACCGGTTGGGGTACTGTCAACGGTCGAACAGTCTATGTGTTTTCGAAAGACTTCACGGTTTTCGGAGGCTCCCTGTCGGAAGCCCATGCTGAAAAAATAACCAAGCTGCAGGACATGGCACTGCAAAATCGCGCGCCAGTCATTGGTCTCTTCGACGCCGGTGGGGCCCGTATTCAGGAAGGTGTCGCCGCGCTGGGCGGATACGGCGAAGTGTTCAAGCGCAACGTGCTTGCATCAGGTGTTATTCCCCAAATATCGTTGATTATGGGACCTTGTGCCGGAGGAGATGTCTATTGTCCGGCCATAACCGATTTTATCTTCATGGTCAGGGACACGTCCTACATGTTCGTTACCGGACCTGATGTTGTGAAGACGGTCACCAACGAAACCGTGACAGCAGAAGAACTCGGCGGCGCGTCGATCCATACGACAAAGTCTTCCATCGCGGACGGGGCGTTCGACAACGATGTTGAGGCGCTGGATGAAATGCGGCGTCTGATCGATTTTCTACCCATGAACAATCAGGCCGATTTACCTGAACTGACGAATTACGACGATCCGGAGCGTATCGACAACAGCCTGGATACCCTTATTCCGGACAATCCGAACAAGCCTTACGACATGAAGGAACTCGTTCTCAAAACAGTCGATGAGGGCGACTTCTACGAACTGCAAGCCAGTTTTGCGGGAAACATTATTACCGGGCTCGGGCGTATCGAAGGGCGGACGGTCGGTATTATTGCCAATCAACCGATGGTGCTTGCCGGGGTTCTGGATTCTGATGCCAGCCGCAAGGCCGCACGGTTCGTGCGGTTTTGCGACTGTTTCGGCATTCCGATCGTTACCTTTGTCGATGTACCTGGATTCTTGCCTGGGACGTCGCAGGAATATGGTGGCCTCATCAAACATGGAGCGAAGCTGTTGTTTGCCTACACGGAAGCGACAGTACCGAAAGTGACCGTGATTACGCGCAAAGCCTATGGTGGCGCTTATGACGTCATGAG
Source organism: uncultured Roseibium sp. (assembly GCF_947499295.1). Taxonomy (GTDB): domain Bacteria; phylum Pseudomonadota; class Alphaproteobacteria; order Rhizobiales; family Stappiaceae; genus Roseibium. Next base: position 192,464 of record NZ_CANMNP010000007.1, on the reverse strand, counting down.
TTCGAAGCATATCGGTGGCGACATCAATTATGCCTGGCCGTCTGCCGAAATTGCGGTCATGGGGGCAAAGGGTGCCGTTGAGATCCTTTATCGGTCAGAACTTGGCGATGCGGACAAGATTGCACAGCGCACCAAGGACTACGAAGACAGGTTTGCAAACCCGTTTGTTGCTGCCGAACGTGGGTATATCGACGATGTGATCCGACCTCATTCAACCCGTCGCAGGGTTGCCAAAGCACTTGCTTTGCTGCGGACGAAGAATGTTGAGATGCCATGGAAGAAGCACGACAACATCCCGCTGTGAACAGAGACGGAATGCTAGGTTGCGAGACGACAAAGGGCCGGTTTTCCGGCCCTTATTTGGATCTGGAATTGGTGATCAATTCCAGCGATTAAAGCCGCCGCGTCCGAATAGTGGTTCTTTGCACTGGTAGGCCACAGGACATTTGCGGTTGTCGCGCGTCGGGCCGTACTGCACGAACAGCTCCTGGTTCCAATCGCAATAGCTTCTGTTTGAAACGAACATGGAATAGGTGTGCTGGCCTGTCGTGAAGACGACGGCGCCATGCCGAACCACCATGTTCTGTGCTTGTGCGCAGGTCATTTGACGAAGGTCCGGGCGCGCCTCTGCGGCGGTGGCCATGCAAATACCGGCAAGAGCGAGCGTTGCGCTGAAGAGTTTGCCTTTACGCATTGATATCTCCTTGCGATGCCGGAAAACTTTGTTGCGTTTGAAATCCGGCGAGAAGCAATAGTTTAAAGAGTGACTCTTGAACTTAACCTTGGGTAAGAGCTTGACGAAGTCTGTATCAATTCGCCTTGCGGAGATGTGACGCCGGACACTTAAATTCAGCTTAGCTCCCGTTTTGCGAATAGGTCATATTTTAAGAAGTCGGGCCCAAGAAGAGCTTCCATCATAGAATTGTGTAGCGAAGTTGCCTGAAGTTCCGGGTGCGAACGGCAGATTGCCTAAATAGCTTGAATGGCTGAAACGCACGTGTCGACAGATTACCTGAAGCAACAATCAGCAGGCTGAGTTGGCTCAATCGCAATCCATGGGAAAATGGTGTTGAGGGACGGGCTCCCAAACACTGATCAGGAATGTATCTTCCCGAAATCCGTCGGGCAGACGGGGCCGGGCAGGATCTGTTGGACGCCTTTGAGCGAAAATCCAGCGTAACGGTTGTCTTCGAATTTGACCGCCAAAGTGCTGGCCGCGCGCAGGCGATGCCAGACATAGCTGAAACTGTCGGAACAAGCGGCGCAATCGCTGCCGATATATCCCTGTTTGTTGACCGGCAGATCAAGGATCTCACGGTCCAGGATCAGCTTAACGTGGCTGTTCGGCTTTGGTGTTTGACCATCGATTTCGATATGGAGAACGGTTCCGTTGACCTTGCGCGCCGGATGGCACCAAATGATGAAGTTGGCGCCGACATTGTTTGTGGTCCAGTAACGGGTGAAACCGTCGACGTCGCCTCGGCTCCACTTGGCGAACGTCTCTGCGTTCCCGGTCTGAGACAACAATGTGACTGCAACGAGTGCAAAAGCAAAAAGCTTTGCCATGGGTTCTCCTCCAAGCATTAGTATTTACTGCAATAGTTTTCTTAAGATTGAGATAAAAGCGGCTTGCAATTTTCTGCCGGAACCGGCTGAAAAGCATCACATTTCTGTCAGGGGCATTCCGTTGATGTATCAAGAGCCAGATGGAGAGCGATGCAAGGTGTCCGCAATACTCCTCTCGCCCTTTGGATAAGTTGCGCAGGGCAGTGGCCCAGCCTACAACTCTGGAAACGATCCAGCTGGGTGGAATTCAATGTTCTCGAAAATTCTTGTCGCCAACCGGGGCGAGATCGCTTGCCGGGTTATCAAGACGGCACGCCGCATGGGCATCAAGACGGTTGCAGTCTATTCAGACGCAGACCGGGACGCGCTGCATGTTGAGATGGCTGACGAAGCGGTTCATATCGGACCGGCTGCCGCTGCTGAGTCCTATCTGCTGGCTGACAAGATCATAGCTGCGTGCAAGGAAACGGGTGCCGAGGCTGTTCACCCGGGATACGGGTTCTTGTCCGAACGCTCGAGCTTTCCAGAGGCACTGGCCAAAGAAGGTATTGTCTGGATCGGCCCGAACTCTCGCGCTATCGAGGCTATGGGTGACAAGATCGAATCCAAAAAGTTCGCAAACAACGCCAATGTCAGCACGGTTCCCGGGTATCTCGGTGTGATTGAATCGGCAGATCAGGCAGTCGAGATAGCAGGTGATATTGGCTACCCGGTGATGATCAAGGCCTCTGCCGGCGGTGGCGGCAAAGGAATGCGTATCGCCTGGAATGGGGAAGAGGCCAGGGACGGTTACACCCGTTCCAAGTCCGAAGCGGCATCTTCATTTGGCGACGACCGCGTCTTTATCGAAAAGTTCATCGAAAACCCCCGTCACATTGAAATACAGGTTCTTGGTGACAAGCACGGAAACGCGATTTACCTGGGAGAGCGCGAATGCTCGATCCAGCGCCGCAATCAGAAGGTCATCGAAGAAGCTCCGTCGCCGCTGCTTGACGAGGAAACGCGTCGCAAGATGGGCGAGCAAGCCGTCGCACTTGCGCAAGCCGTCGATTATGACAGCGCGGGTACGGTTGAGTTCGTTGCCGGTCAAGACAAGAGCTTTTATTTTCTGGAAATGAACACCCGTCTTCAAGTCGAACACCCGGTCACGGAACTGATTACCGGTGTTGACCTGGTTGAGCAGATGATCCGCGTTGCAGCGGGTGAAGAACTGTCTCTTGAACAGGATGATGTGAAGTTGAAAGGCTGGTCGGTCGAAAGCCGGATCTATGCTGAAGATCCCTATCGGAATTTTCTGCCGTCGATCGGACGTTTGGTGCGCTATCAGCCGCCAGAAGAGGTCTCTGCTGACGGTTTGACGATCCGGAACGACACCGGTGTTGTCGAAGGGTCGGAGATCTCCATGTTCTACGATCCCATGATTGCCAAGCTGATTACCCATGCTCCAACCCGCGAACAAGCCATCGACGCAATGAGCACGGCGCTAGATGCATTTTATGTCGATGGGATCCAGCACAACGTTCCATTCCTGACCGCGCTGATGAACCATCCGCGTTGGCGATCCGGGGAATTGGCAACGAGTTTCATTGCCGACGAATACCCGGACGGGTTCTCACCTGCCGTTCCAGACGAAGCTGCCTATTCCGTGCTTGCGGCTGTCGCTCTTTCCATGGGAGCCCTGGAGCGTGAACGTCTGGACCATCTGCCAGGTCGTTTGCGGCCTCATTCAGGCGCTGTTCGGGAAGACTGGGTGGTCCGGCTCGACAAGACTTATGTGCCGATACGTCTTGCCGCAGGTTATCCCGGGACACCTGTCGAACTCGATGTTGCCGTCGGTGATGGTCCTTTGATGAATGTTGAATCGGACTGGGCCCCTGGAGCCCCGCTTTGGTCAGGTAAAGTCGGCGATCAGCCGGTAACAGTGCAGATCCGAAAGGTAACCGGTGGCCATCGACTGGACTGGCAAGGTTATTCCGTCGTTGCAAAAGTAATGACACCGAGGGTTGCCGAACTTGACGAACTGATGCCTGAAAAGCTGCCGCCGGACACGTCCAAGATGTTGTTGTGTCCAATGCCGGGGCTCGTTGTCTCGATAGCCGTTGACGAAGGGCAAGAGGTGAAGGCTGGTGAACAGCTTGCGGTTGTTGAAGCCATGAAGATGGAGAATGTCCTGAGAGCTGAGAGGGACTGCACGATTTCAGCTATCAAGGCAGCTCCAGGTGACAGCCTCGCCGTAGACGCGGTGATCATGGAGTTCTCGTGATTTGAAGCTTGATTGACACCTTGAGCGGACAAACGCTAGTGCTGCGGCCCATGGCATTTATGCCATGGGTCGTTTTGATTGTTTAACAGGAAAGCCGGATGTCCGTTACAACCGTATTGTTTGACCTGGATGGGACGCTTACAGACCCTTTTGAGGGCATTACTCGTTCGATCCAATACGCCCTTGAAGGGATGTCATCGAAGGTTCCAGACGCAAAAGATCTCCATTGGTGTATCGGCCCCTCGCTCTGGGACAGCTTCCGCGTTCTTCTTGACACTGATGAAAAGGCAGAGCTCGACCGGGCCGTTGCTCTTTATAGAGAGCGTTTCACTGACGTTGGTCTTTACGAGAATACGTTGATCGAGGGGATACCCCAGGCGCTGAGTGAGTTGCGCAGATTGGGTTTTGAATTGCATGTCTGCACGTCCAAACCTCATGCCTATGCGGGAAAAATAGTCGAACACTTCGAACTGATGCCGTATTTCGGCAAGGTGTACGGTTCGGAACTTGACGGCAGACGTTCTGCGAAAGCCGACCTGATCTCTCATATTCTCGATGAAGAAGGCATCACACCCACGCAAGTCGTTATGATTGGCGACCGCGAACATGATCTGATTGGCGCAAAGGCGAATGGTGTTGACAGTATCGGGGTTCTTTGGGGATACGGCAGCCACGATGAGCTCCACAAGGCAGACCCGGTGCTGATTGCTCGAAAGCCTACGGAAATTGTCCAGTTCCTTGAAAGCAGGTTCGTGCGCGTCTGAAGCGTTTTTTGCTGTCAGGTCGGCACAAATGACTTACAATCTTTCAGTGACACTGAATTTTTGGCCGCTAAGGCGTTGCCAAGGCCGAAAGCACCGGCTAGATAAACCGACAGAGAACAGTTCTCGGGGCGGGGTGCAATTCCCCACCGGCGGTATCAGGGAAACCTGGAGCCCGCGAGCGCCTTGAAACAGCCGTTTCAAGGGTCAGCAGATCCGGTGAGAGGCCGGAGCCGACGGTTACAGTCCGGATGAGAGAGAACTTGGACGCTGGTCTGACACTCAGGCCTGCGGGCGCGTGTCTTTTGAGACTGTTCTGGATTGGACGAACCGGACAGGATCAAACGAAATGACTTCATCTTCCAGCGGAGCCTTTTCCGGCCCCTTGTTTGCCGCCCTTGCGATGGTTGGGGCAGGGGCATGTTTTGCCCTGGTCAATGGGGCCCTCCAGGCCTCTACAATGCAATTGGGTGTGCCTTCAACATCGGCTGCTTTCTGGCAATACGCCCTTGGCTTGCTCATTGCCTTGCCCTGGGTATTGCGGCGCGGACTGTCATCCCTGAAAACGCGCCAGCTCGGTTGGCATCTGTTACGCGCAGCGCTGGCTGTCGTCGGCATTCAGTTATGGGTGGCCGGTCTTGCCAGAGTGGAAATTTGGCAGGCGATTGCTCTCGTAATGACGTCCCCGTTCTTCGTCATCATCGGTGCGAAACTGTTTTTCTCCGAGAAAGTAGGCGTGGTCCGCTGGCTGGCGACCATCGCAGGTTTCTCGGGTGGTATGATTATCCTCCAGCCATGGACGGAGGCATTTCATTGGGGGGCTGTGTTGCCCGTTGCCGCTGCAGCTTTCTGGGCGGGTACGTCTCTCGTCACCAAGAAGCTGACCGCGACCGAACAAGCAGATTCCATTACGGTATATCTGCTGCTGCTGCTGACACCGGTCAATGCCCTGCTTGCTCTTGGTGATGGTGGAATTGTGCCGTCTGGGAATGCTCTTTGGTTGTTGATCGGCGCCGGTGTTCTGACCGTCGTGGCAAACTATCTTCTGACGCTGGCTTATAAACATGCCGATGCTACTTTTGTGCAACCGTTTGATCACTTGAAGCTGCCACTCAATATTGCCGTTGGTTTTCTGGCATTTGGATTTGCACCTTCCGGAGCCTTCTGGCCCGGTGCACTCGTCATTGTCGGTGCATCGCTGCTGGTCATGCTGGATGAACAAAAGCGAAGTGCGGCCATGTCCCGCGCAGCGTGAGTACGCGCTCGCTCAAGGGTGCCAAATGAGCGCTGGTTCACAGAAGTATGCGGTGTTCAACCTGCCGAAGCGGTGAGATGGACATTTCCATGTGCTGGCAAGGTCGTGTTGCGCGCTTCGTCCGATTGGAGCAGCGCTTCAAAGGCAGCTTCTTCAATCGGACGGGAAAAATAGTATCCTTGAAGCAGCGTGCAGCCTTGCTCTGTGAGGATGTCTGCATGCTGGCTGGTTTCCACGCCCTCTGCTACCACTTCTATAGAAAGGGTTCGGGCGATATCGAGAATGCTGGCGACGAGGCTTCGTGCCTGCTCCGACTCGACAACCGGCGCTGTCAGATTTCTGTCGATTTTCAATCGGCGAGGTTTCATTTCCAAAAGGCTCAGGATAGAGGCGCGTCCGGACCCGAAATCATCGATCTCAACTTCAACACCAAGCCCTTCCAGGGCATCCAAATTGTATTTCGAAACGTCGTCGAGTTCTTCAAACGTCACCGCTTCGCTTATTTCAAAAATGATTGTGTTCGGTTGAACGCCCGCGGCTTGAACCGTACTCAGGAAACTTGGCGACTTTAGTCTCTCCGCTGAAATATTGACCGAAATGCGCGGCGGATTTTGCAGCATCCGCTCCCAGGTCTTTCTCTTCTTTACAGCTTCTTCGAACATGGCCTGGTCGATATCGGCAAGCACACCAAGAGTTTGAGCCAGATCCATGAAAACGGCAGGCGGCAGCACGCCGCGTGTTGGGTGTCTCCATCGCACAAGCGCTTCAGCTCCAACGATTTTTTTCGTCGATGAGTCCACCAGCGGTTGGTAAACAGGAAAAAATTCCTTGTTTGCAATGGCCCGCAGCAGATCGTTGGAGAGAACCGTGTTCTTTTCGAAATCGGACCGGAAAGAAGGTTCAAACACTTCGATCCGGTTGCGCCCACCGACTTTGGCTCTATGGAGCGCGATATCGGCATTCATGAGCTGGGTTTCCGGGTCGGTAACATCGCCGCGCGAATTGATGTCGTGAACAGCCACACCAATGCTGACGCCGATCGTGCACTCGGTGTTTTGATAAATGAAGGACCTTTTGAGGGTTGTAGCGAGCTCTGTGGCGATCGCCTTGGCGTCGGCTTCTTGTTGCACGTCTGCGGCGATAACAAATTCGTCCCCGCCGATACGCGCGAGCATCCAGTCCTTCGAAGTGTTTTCAGCAAGTAGATGCGCTACTTGTTTGAGAATGTGATCACCGAAGGCAGGGCCCAACCTGTCATTGACGTGTTTGAAGCGATCCAGATCCACTTGAATGAGTGCAAACGGGAGGCTTGAACGTGTTTGCGGGTTTAATCGCTTTTGAAGCGCATCGAAGAAGAAGTGGCGGTTCGGCAATCCTGTCAGCAAATCTGTCTGTGCAAGATGCCTTAAATCGGCTTCTGCGGTTACACGGCGTTTAATTTCTTTCTTAAGGTCATTTAGGCGCCGGAAAGTGAAGACCAGCAAGATGACGGGAGACGCAAACAGCGCCGTAATGATCTCATCAAGTTCGTAGTCTTCATGTGCCCGCGAAAAACCGTAAATCCGCTCAAATGCATCCAGCTCCGCAAGAATGAGCGTCAAAGCTGCAAGACCAGCCAGTGTCATTGCAACTTCCGGCAATAGTCTTTTGCGTATGTTAGACGCGAAGGCTCTTTGTCTGAAAGGCATTTGGAAGGACTCGCCTAGAATTACTTGACAGTAAATCTTATTGGCAAATGTTACTAAATTATTAGTTGCATTGTAGGATCTAGCTAATTGATCAACTTTTCTATTTTATTTGGTTTTATTGGGCGGGTTATGATGAACTATTTGTTTATGTCGAATAAAATACAACCGCACTTCAATTTAAGGTAGAGTGCGGCTTCGTCCGTTCGAATCAGTTTCAATTGCACCGGCTGTGGTCGTGGCCTTTGGATTGTCCACGAATTCCTCGATCCTTCAGTGGAACCGCCGTCATGATTGTGCTTCATTCAACTGCGGGTGAAATGAGGTTCGAATGACGAGTGATCCATTGACCGTTCATGTTCTGGTCGAGGGAAGGGTGCAAGGTGTCGGCTATCGAGCGTGGTGCGCAGCCGAAGCTGAGCGACGTCAGCTTTCCGGTTGGGTGCGAAACTTGAGAACAGGCGCTGTAGAAGCCGTTTTTTCAGGCCCTTCGGATACGGTCGTCGATATGCTGGATGCGCTTTGGAAAGGTCCGTCCTTAGCGCGTGTTCGCTCCCTCAAGGACCTTGCGCCTGTCAGTCCCTGTAGCGGCGGTTTTGAAATGCGTGAAACGGCCTAACTGCCGTCAAACATGTTGCGAAGGTCACATTGGACCGTCTTCGCCCCCGTTTGGATCGGATGCATCCGAGAAATCCATGGCGCTGCGGTATAGTGTATCAATCTGTAAATTCACCGTTGAATTGTCACGGAAACATCGCAATGATCTGATCTCTCATATAGCACAATTTGAGTGAAACACTCTTGTGCCGAATTGTGTAACTCGGGGAGATGACTTTTGAAAATTGCGATACTTGGCGGTGACGGTTTTGTCGGCTGGCCTACATCCTTGCATTTGTCGGATAAAGGCCACGAGGTTCACATTGTCGACAATCTCAGCCGTCGCTGGATCGACGCCGAGCTGGGTGTCCAGTCACTGACGCCGATGGATTCCATTCAGGAACGAACACGTATCTGGAAACAGGAAACCGGCAATACCATCAATTTTCATCTGATCGATATTGCCGAAGACTACGAGGTGTTCAAAGGCTGGCTTGCGGATAACCGGCCTGACGCAATCATTCATTTCGCCGAACAGCGCGCAGCGCCGTATTCGATGAAATCCGATCAGCACAAGAACTACACGGTCAACAACAACGTCAACGCCACCCATCACTTGCTCAACGCCATGGTGGAGCTGGATCTGGATGCGCACCTTATTCATCTCGGCACAATGGGTGTTTACGGCTATTCCAATGTCGGTGCCGCAATCCCCGAAGGATATCTGTCGGTGGATGTGGACACCCTTGCCGGGTACAAGGCTAACCAGGAAATCCTTTATCCGGCAAACCCGGGCTCCATCTATCACATGACCAAGTGTCTGGATCAGTTACTCTTCCAGTTCTACGCAAAGAACGACGGCATGAGGATCACCGATCTGCATCAGGGGATCGTCTGGGGCACACACACGCAGCAGACACTGCGCCACAAACAGCTGATCAACCGGTTCGATTACGATGGTGATTATGGCACTGTCCTGAACAGGTTTCTGATCCAGGCGGCTATCGGCTACCCGCTCACGGTTCATGGTACGGGTGGACAGACAAGAGCTTTCATTCACATTCAAGATTCGGTTCGTTGTATCGAACTGGCTCTCAAGAACCCGCCTGTGCGTGGCGATCGGGTGAAGGTCTTCAACCAGATGACTGAAACCCACCGTGTGCGCGATCTTGCGGAAATGATCTCGCGCCAGACAGGGGCCAAGGTTGCCTATCTGCCAAATCCGCGCAAGGAGGCAGCTGAGAACGATCTTGTTGTCGAGAACAAGCAGTTTCTCGAACTGGGCCTGGATCCGATTACCCTGGAAGAGGGGTTGCTCGATGAAGTCGTCGATGTTGCCAAAGCTTACGCCTACCGGGTCGACCGCAGCCGTGTACCTGCCGTTTCTGCCTGGACAAAGGAGATTGCCGATGAAGTCGAGCATGATCCTGAACATCCTCGGCTGAAGTCAGTTTCCTGACCAGACCGATGGACGATGCTCCTGCGTTCAACCGGGCGCCCTCAGCCAGAGTTGCCTATGTCACTTTGGTGACCAATCAGGACTACATTCTGGGAGCGGGCGCCTTGTTGCGCTCGCTTCGCCGAACCGGGACCGAAGCCGACCTGGTGGTGCTTCACACACCTGGTGTCGACGAGGCGGATCTCGCCGAGCTTGAAAACTTTAAACCAAGGCTTGGCCGCTGTGAAAGGCTTGCAACCTCTGCAGCCTTCAACGAACGCCACGAAAGGGGACGCCTTCACAAGGCAGCACCGTTTTCAAAGGGCGGCAAACCCCAGTTTCACACGCCGCTGGACAATTTCGTCAAACTGCGGCTCTGGCAACTGCGCGACTATGAAAAAATTGTTTTTATCGACGCGGATGCATTGGTCTTGAAAAACTGTGACAAGCTGTTCGAGTATCCGGAGTTCTGCGCCGCGCCAAATGTCTATGAGAGTCTTGCAGATTTTCATCGCCTGAACAGTGGGGTTTTCACGGCCACGCCGAGCGCCGCGACCTTTTCCGCAATGGCAGCTGCGCTGGACCGGCCGGATGTGTTTTGGCGGCGGACCGACCAGACGTTCCTGGAAAGCTATTTTCCTGACTGGCACGGCCTGCCGGTTTTCTACAACATGCTGCAATATGTCTGGTTCAACCTGCCTGAGCTATGGGACTGGAACCAAATTCACGTTCTGCATTTCCAGTATGAAAAACCGTGGCAAACCGATCATCCCAAGGCTGAGTTGTTGCGTCCGCTCATTGATCTGTGGCAGGCCTTTGCGAGCGGGACGGGAATACCGGAAGACATTGGGTGTTTGCGCGGGCCTGCGGTACTTGCAACCTGACAGGCTGTTTAAATGCACGTTCTGATAACCGGTGGAAGCGGTCTTGTCGGCCGTTTCATCGCTGATCGTCTTCACCGCGACGGCCATCAACTGACTGCGCTGGGCCGTCAGCCGCTAGATTGGCTTCAGGCAGGTTACCAATCCTGGAGCCTTTCAGAGACGCAGTTTGTGGTGCCACAAGCCGATGTCCTGATCCATTGCGCCTTGTCACATGCACCCGGCAAGTACAGGGACGGTGAGGGTGATGACCCGCATGGCTTCATCGAACGCAACGCGGAAGGAACTGTGCGCCTGTTGGAAAGGTCAAAGGCGGCTGGAATTTCTCACTTTGTGTTCTTGTCGAGCAGGGCTGTCTACTCCGAGGTTGTCAACTGGGCTGTGCTTGGCGAAACAGCTGAAACAGAACCGAACACCCTTTATGGCCAGGTGAAACTGGTCTGTGAACAGGCGCTTCAATCTCTGTGCGATGACCGTTTCAAGGGCACATCCTTGCGAGCGACGGGTGTCTACGGGAAGGCGCCAGGAACCCAACGGCACAAATGGTCTGACCTTTTCGCGGCGTTTGAACGCGGCGAAAGCATCGGTCCAAGGCTAGGAACGGAAGTCTACGGTGAAGACCTTGCCGACGGCCTTGCCAGAATTCTGGACAATGGTTCTCAAAGGAAAAGACCCTTTGAGGTCTACAATGTTTCCGACCTGCTGCTCGACCGTCAGGACCTCATAAAACTCTATGCCGAGCACAAGGGAGTGAAAGGAGCAGCCTTGCCGCCGCGTGCTGAGGGACCCGTAGGTGTGATGGAGCCTGGCAAGCTGAAAGCACTCGGCTGGACACCGGGCGGCAAGGAGCGCCTTCAGGCGTTTATCGGTTCGCTCAGCTGAAAGGTTTCAAGTCAGCGCAGCTACCTGGTGTCACCGAAGATCTTTTCAAATTCCGCCCGCAACACGCTGTCGTTTTCTGCAAGGCCAACAGGGATACCGAGGTCTACGAGGCTGGTGACGCCATGCTCCTCCACGCCGCAGGGAATGATGCCGGAAAAATGCTCCAGGTCCGGCTCGACGTTGAAGCTGACGCCGTGAAAAGTCACCCATTTGCGCACGCGAATGCCAATGGCAGCGATCTTGTCCTCGACCTGCGCACCGCGGTCCGGCCGGCGCACCCAGACACCGACCCGGTCTTCGCGCCTTTCGCCGCGAATATGATAGTGCCACAGGCTGTTGATCAGCCAGGCTTCCAAGGCCGCGACAAAGGCTCTGACGTCCTGTTGCCGCCTTTTCAGGTCCAGCAAGACATAGGCGACCCTTTGGCCCGGCCCGTGATAAGTGTGCTGGCCGCCACGACCGGTGCGGTAAACAGGAAACCGGTCGGGCGAAACGAGGTCGCCGTCGTCCGCGCTGGTACCGGCGGTGTAAAGCGGCGGGTGTTCGAGCAGCCATACTTGTTCGGGTGCGTCGCCTGAAATGATTCTCTCAACACGTTCGTTCATCGCGGCGAGCGCGGTTTCGTAGTCGACGAGCTTGTCGGAGATTGTCCATTCGACGGGTGCTGAGCCCGATTCTGGCAGAAATTTCAATGCGAGGCTGTCGCGGTCGGCAGGTGACATGTGGATGACACTTCTTTGTTTTTTGAGCTGGCTGGCCGTGCCGTGGTATGGTTAAGCGCTGGCGGCGTTCGCCCTATTTAAGGATCGATGTGTCTGATGACCACCTTTGATGAGATCAAAGTCGATATATCCGTTGTTCTCGGCGAGTCCGAGATGCCTGTCCATCAGCTGTTGCGCATGGGCCGTGGCGCGGTCATCGATCTCGACGTTGCTGAAGATGACGACGTCAAGATTTACGCCAACAACACGCTTGTCGCCAAGGGGCAGGTGGTGCTTTTGGGCGAAAGGATCGGGATCTCAATCACCGAGGTTCTGATGCGTCCGCCTGAAGTCCGTCCGATGAGGACCGACGGTCCGCTTTAGGCTTCCGGACAGGCCTCAAGAATATTTCCATGCCCTTGTGAATTAATGTCACTTCGGCCCTTGCGCGCCCAAAGCCCTTTTGCTACATGGAGCGCCTCGACGCTGACAGGCGCCGAAAACAATCGAATATGCGGTCGTGGCGGAATTGGTAGACGCGCAGCGTTGAGGTCGCTGTGGGGTAAAACCCGTGGAAGTTCGAGTCTTCTCGACCGCACCAAAGACAATCAGGCTACTGATTGATGAATAGGCGTCCCTCGGGGCGCCTTTTTTGGTTGTTACGCCGGTTTCAGGCACACTATTTTCAGACCAAGTCTCTCAGAAGCAATGTCAGGACAATTATTGCCAGTCACTGTGCAACAGCCGGTGATGTGATGTCACAGCGATCGGGCGAGCAGGCATTGGGAATGCGTCATGCTACGTGCAAGCTCCTCTTGGTCTCCGATTGGGGGGCGACAAAGTTTTCCGATTCCTCAATTGTGCACGGAAAGCGCGCCAACTCTCTCAACCGATCCATATCTCAAGTGCCTACTTTAACCTGCATGCATTGCCTTGAATGGTCGGAAGCCAAGGAAGTGCGAAAACCCGTTTTTTTTAATTTATACTTATAATATCGATTTTTTTGGATTCTTTGCTAAAATACCGTAATAATGGTTTCGGTACCAGGGAGGATTCCATGATCAAATCACTGAAGACAGTCGCAGCCGCTGCTGCGGTATCGCTCATAGGCTCGGCATCGGTGGCCGAAGAGTTGCGCATTGGCACTGCGTCGCTGGGCGGTGCGTTTTATCCTATGGGGCAAGCCATCTCCAACGTCGTCAACAAGCATGCCGGCGAGGGGATTTCGATGGTTCCGATCGTGACTGGCGGTTCGGTGCAGAACCCCAATCTGATCGCTTCCGGTGAAGTCGAGATTGCCATCACGAACAACAATCTGGCGGTCCTTGCGACGAAAGGGGCTGGACCCTACAAGGCGGCCGGACCGATCGACATCGGCGCGGTGGCTGCGCTTCACCCGTCTGTTCTGCACATGATGGTTCTTGCCGACAGCGACATTCAGACGCTTGAGGACCTGAAGGGCAAGCGCGTTGCAGTTGGTCCGGCCGGTGGTGGCACGCTAGGATTTGTGAACTTTCTGTTCCCGCTGCATGGCATGTCCATCGATGACATTACGCCAAGCTTCGTCTCTTATTCCGACGGTTTCAGCCAACTCACCGATGGCACGGTAGATGCCACACTGGCTCTTTCCGGCTTTCCGGCAGGCGCGGTAATGCAGGCTACAGCCGGTGCAGATCTCCGTTTCATTTCGTTCTCTGAAGGAATGCTCGACAAGGCGCTTGAAGCAAACGGAGCATTTGTGGAGGTTGAAGTGCCGACGGATGTCTACGGTACAGCTGAGCCGGGAACCGTGATCGGTGTCAACAATATGCTGATCGCACCCAACGACATGGATGCCGCGACCGTTCAGGCAGTGACCTCGGCGATTTTCGAAAATCTTGATGAACTGAAGGCTGAAAACGCCAACGCACGTCAGATTGATCCGGCAATGTCGTTGAACCTGGCAATCCCGCTGCATCCGGGTGCCAAAGCTTATTTCGACAGCAAGTAGTCTCTCATCAATGGTTGGGGGAAGTGCCCCCAACCAGTCAGGATCCAGCTTTGACTTGGCTATCCCGCTATTTGACCGTGCAGAACGGCGTCTTTGCCGCTGGCTTCGCGCTTGGGGCCTATCATTTGCTCGTCGTCTCGGGCGTGATTGCGATCTCGACCATGCCGATGCGCGTGACGCATGTGATGCTCGCCCTGTCATTGCTGTTCGTCATCAAACCAGCTAGCCGGAAACTGGCAGGGACCAAGGTCAATGCCGTTTTCACTGCGGTACTGGTTGTTGCAGCGATCGGGGCAAGTCTATGGATGTTGGCCCGCTGGAAAGCGATTGCTTTCAGCGGTGGCATAACCACCGACGCTGATTTTGCTGCCGGTGTGGTGCTTCTGATCATTGTCTTCGAGGCTGCCCGGCGCGGGATCGGGCTGATCCTGGCCGCGATCACTTTCATTTTTTTCCTTTATCCCTTTGCCGCGCCGTATTTGCCGGGAGTGCTGGAAGGGCGCGGGTCGACACTGGAACGGATCGTTGTGGTCCTGACGACCGATACGGCCGGCATCTATGGCATTCCGGTCGGTGTGGCGGCGACCTATATCATCGTCTTCACGATCTTTGGTGCGCTTCTGTCGAATTTTGGCGCGGGCGACTTCTTCTTTCAATTGTCGGTGCGCTGCACACGCGGCCTTCGAGCAGCGTCCGCCAAGGCCGCTGTATTATTCTCGACGCTCATTGGCATGGTCAGCGGGTCGGCTGCGGGCAATGTTGCAGTGACGGGTACCGTAACGATCCCAATCATGAAACGCGAAGGCTATGCGCCCCATCAGGCAGCATCGATCGAAGCTGTTGCTTCCACGGGCGGGCAGATCATGCCACCGGTGATGGGGGCGGCGGCATTCATCATGGCTGAGATCGTGGGAGTGCCATACACCTCAGTAATGGCAGCTGCGATCTTACCGGCGCTTTTGTTCTTTGGATCGGCCTTTGTGGTTGTACACCTACAGGCGGTAAAGTCCGGGATAGCACCGAACACGGGCACAACAGCGAGTGAAGAGCCACTGTTGAACGTGGTGTTGAAGGGCGCGCCGTTCATCGCAGCCTTTGGTACGCTGATCACAATGATGCTGATGGGCTTTTCGCCGTTCATGGCCTCTCTTTGGGCGATGCTTGTCCTGGTTACCGGCGATATCGTTCGCAATCGCCGGATCGACAAGGTCTTTGCCTGGAAGGTCGTCACCTCCATTTCCGAAGGCGCACGCTCGGTGGTCACCATTTCGGCTGCCTGTGCCGCTGCTGGAATCATTGCCGGAGTGCTGGGCGTGACAGGGCTTGGATCGAAGATCGCCACGCTGATCGATCTTGCGTCCGGCGGGTATCTCCTTCTGGCATTGTTCTTCACCATGGTGACGTCCATCATTCTCGGGATGGGGTTGCCGACGACGGCGGCATACCTGATCCTGGCGACAGTTGTCGCGCCAGCCCTGGTGAAACTTGGTGTGCCGGTCCTGACGGCCCATTTCTTTGTGTTCTACTACGGCTGCATTTCAACCATCACGCCACCTGTGGCCCTTGCTTCGTACGTGGCAGGCGGTATCGCCGGAGCGGACGTCAACAAGGTTGGCTGGACCGCGGCAAGCTACGCTGCGACTTCCTTTGTTCTGCCGTTTGCGTTTGTCTATGGCCCAGGGCTCCTGATGAACGGTTCATTGGGTGCCAATGCAATCGCAGTCGTCACTGCAGCGATCGGAACCTTTGCTATTGCGGTTGCCATCATAGGCACACTCAGTCGGCCACTATCAGCTTCGGTTCGCGCATTGGCTGCCGTTGCAGGGCTTTGCCTTTTGTTCCAGGGGTGGCTCAGCGCCGCCATCGGTATTGTTCTGTTCCTTGCGGTTGTCGCAATAGACCGCGCTCATCCTGCAACCTCAAATCCGAAGAGAACCTGATGCAGCACAGAGAGTTTCGACGCGTTGTCACCGGGCATGATGCCAATGGTACTGCCGTCATTGAGAGCGACGAGATCGCCACACAGATCCTTGAGCGGCCAAATCGCCCTGGCGTGCGTCTGACCAACTTCTGGCTGACCGATCAGACACCGGCAGAATATGACGGGTCGACCGAGACGTGTACGGGACCGTTCATTCTGCACCCACCCAAGGACGGCACGGTTTTTCGTTGTGTTGAGTTCATGCCGGAAGACCCGGAGGTTATGGCAAGGCTCTCCAGCGAGGATGGTGCAGCGGCCTTTGCGGAGATGGGTGCAGGCGCCAATGTTGTGCAAGGAGGGCGTCATCCATGGATGCATCGCACCGATTCAGTGGACTACGGGATCGTTCTGTCCGGTGAGATCTGGATGCTGATGGATGAGGAAAAAGAGGATGTTCTTCTCAAGGCCGGTGATGTCGTTGTGCAGCGTGGAACCAATCACGCCTGGGCCAACCGCGGGACGGAGCCGTGCACGATCATGTTCATCCTGATCGATGGTGTCACCAAAGCCGGTGAGGGAAAGGGTATTCCGCCGCGTTGAATGGTCAAGATGCGAGTTGCCTTTCACTGGGAGAGGCCATTCTGGACGCTGATGTTTCCTTGAATGTCAGTTGCGGGAGCGATAGCCGTCAAGCACACAGCGTTCCTGACTTCCTCAATGATTTGCGCGGCCACCATCAAGTTTCAGCAAACTCAAGTTCCAATTCCAGTGCCGCTTTCCTAGAATTGAGATAACAAGATTCACGTTGTGAAAAGGACTGCCTGCTTAAGGCTTGAAACAGTCAAAATAACGAGGTGGGTTCTGTGAGCAAGAAATTGAAGCGGAGGCAGTCCCTGGAAGAAATCCTGGCGTCTTGTTCCGATACACTCTTTCCCGCGGATCTTGGCGCTGCGCCGGTGACGGTCGACAGCCGCGATGCCGATGGGGATACACCCCTTCATGTACTGGCTCGGCGTGGAAACAACTACGGCCTTGAAAGGCTTATTGAGGCAGGTGCCGACGTCAATGCGATCGGTGACATGTCTGAGACGCCACTGCATGTCGCCTTGCATCAGAAAAACCTTGTTGCGGTTGAATTGCTTCTGAATGCAGGCGCAGTCGTCTCGTTGGTCTCGGAGTTCGACCAATCACCTCTGAGTATCGCAAATGATCTCGGTGGCGAGTTTAGAGCCTTGATGAGGCAAAAAGCCGGTGCCGGGTCTGTCGGCCAAGGGGAATAGTGGTTTGGCTCCTTTGGCATGCCACGCATTTCCGTCAATGCGAACGGGACGGTTGCCTTGAAAACGGCGACGTGGCGAATGACCAGTGCAGCTTCATTCTTGCCGGGTTTTGGTGCGAGGCTTTCTTGTGTTTAGTATCGCCCTGCAATAGGGACTTCAAAGCCACTTGAAGGTGCGTTTTTTTAGGAGGTCGTTATGCCCAACTCTGTTTCTTGGACGGTTCTGTCCGTTGTGCTTGCTGTTTCCTCATTTGCGTTTGCTTCGCACGCTGGTGCTGAGACCGGGGCGATCGCTCCAAGTGCTGTTTCGGGCATGGAAACGGCTCCCGTGGATGGTGACATTTATCGCTACAAGGCAGTGCTGGCAGACAGTGAAGAGGGAGCTGATCTCTATATCTTCACGGATGCAGGGGATGGATGGACGCAGGATGTCTACGCAAAGGACATCGTATGGCGCGGTGGCATCGGGCAAGAACCCTGGATCGAGACGACCGAGAAAGGTGCACTCAAGGTCTATTCGGAGAACAGTTCAATTGGGCGCAACCGCTGGGAACAGATCCTGACCATCGCCTATCGCAAAGGCCGGTTTCTGGTCGCCGGCTACACCTATACGTATTACGATACGCTGGATCCGGAAAGTAACGGCATTTGCGATGTCAATTTGCTGACAGGCAAAGGCGAGTTGAATGACAAGACCTTTCGAACGAGTTTGAAAGCCCTGCCGGTTGAAGAGTGGACGATGGACACCAGGCCGCCTGAATGTAACGAAAACTAAGGTTCTGCTTCCAGCGACAGATTGAGGTCCACAATCTTTGAAAGAAGAAGCCCAATGCAGGCAAAGCGGATGCGGCGGTCTCTGGCACGGTCCCTTGTCCTGTTGACAGGTCTCGCAGCAGGCTCGTCGGCGATTGCCCAGAGCCTGTCGACCAATCCAGGGCGTTTCGGTGCAATGACCTGTCAGCAGCTCTGGTACGTGGAGCAGGAAGTTCTGGCTGAAGGGCGCGTGTGTCTGAAAACGCAAAGGGCGCGACGCGCATTCAGCCGGGCCGAGCGTTGTATTTCAAATGATGAGGACATCTTGCCGACTAAAGCGCGAGACTATCTGGAGAACCTCAGAAGTTTGGCGCGAGGCAAGAGTTGCCGCGGCTTTTAAAGCTGAAAAGATCTGTTGCTGAAAGTGCCGTTTCACGCCGAGCCGTTCATGAATTTCTGTCCAAGTCTGTGGACCGGTTGAGTTTTTGCGGTGGCGCTTCGTGCCGTCTGACGCTAGTTCTTGACGGCAGTGCGGCGCTGGGCGCTGCGGGCAGTTCGTCTAAGGAGTGGGAGGCGCTGGATGAGTGACGCAGCTGAGCTTGACGTTCGAACCTCACCCGTTCCTGCCATTCCTGTTCGCGACGGGGACGAGCGCCTTAATCCTGATTTTATCGTTGCCGTCGAAGCAGCCATCAAGGCGCGTGATGCCAATGACCTGAGACAGCTTGCAGGCGATTTGCATGAGGCTGATACCGGCGACCTGCTGGAGACGCTAAACGGCGACGACCGGGCGGAATTCATTCAACTGCTCGGAGATAATTTCGACTACACTGCGCTGACGGAAACCGATGAAGCCGTTCGCTTGCAGGTATTGGAGGACCTGCCGCACGAGGTTATCGCAGAAGGTCTGGAAGATCTCGATTCAGATGACGCCGTCTACATTCTGGAAGACCTCGATGAGGACGATCAGGCGGCAATTCTGGAAGAACTGCCTTACGCCGACAGAGCCCAGCTGAAAAAGGCGCTGGATTATCCTGAAGACAGTGCGGGCCGACGCATGCAAAGCGAATTCATCGCGGTTGCACAGTTCTGGACCGTCGGTCAGACCATCGACTACATGCGCGAAGCCAGGGATCTTCCGGACAGCTTTTATGAAATCTATGTCGTTGATCCTGCTTTCAAAATGCTTGGATCGGTTCATCTGGACAAGATCCTGCGCACCAAACGGGCGCGGAAGGTGACAGATATCATGGAAGAGAACCGTCAGGCGGTTCTCGCGACAGAGGATCAGGAGGAAGTTGCCAGGCGGTTCGAGCGTTACAATCTTGTTTCTTCAGCTGTGGTGGATGAAAACGACCGCCTGGTCGGGGTGCTGACGGTCGATGACATTGTCGACGTCATTCAAGAGGAGGCAGAAGAAGACCTTCGAGCGCTCGCGGGTGTCGGTGATGAGGAAATATCCGACGACGTGGTCACGATTGCGCGCTCTCGCCTTGCCTGGCTGGTTGTCAATCTTGGAACCGCCGTCCTGGCGTCTGTGGTTATTGCGTTGTTTGAGGAAACGATCGAAGCCATGGTCGCTCTTGCCGTTCTGATGCCGATTGTGGCGTCCATGGGCGGGAACGCTGGAACGCAGACCATGACTGTCGCAGTGCGTGGTATTGCCACCCAGGAACTCAGCGCGCGAAATCTTCTGCGCGTTCTCAATCGCGAAATCCTTGTGAGCGCGGTCAATGGGCTGGCATTGGCCTTCCTCATTGGCATCACTGCATGGCTCTGGTTTGCCAGTCCCGGTCTTGGGGTCGTGATCGCCGGTGCCATCATCATAAACATGTTGTTTGCCGGTTTCTCCGGACTGTTGATCCCGATTGTGCTTGACCGGATGAAGGTCGATCCGGCAATTGCGTCCAGCGTTTTCGTCACCACCGTGACGGATGTTGTCGGCTTCTTTGCTTTTCTCGGAATTGCGGCGCTGTGGTTTGGATTGCCGCTTTAGCCATCATTCACGTTGCTTATGCACTGGTGCGATCAATGGAAAAGGCTGCGCTCTGGTGAACGCAGCCTTTCTTTATCAGTTGCCGCACACCAGCACCTTTTGGCGTTCGCAGGCGGCTGTGCGGTGGTGAAACGCACCGCGGTAGGTTTCGTCGGAATATAGGGCGATCAACGCATCAAGGTTCGGATAGGACCCGATTGCGATCAGGTCCCAGTCTTCGTCTTCACCCATGAACATCCCCTGATAGGGGCCAACATAAAGGAAACTCCCGCCAGCCTGTTCCATGGCGGGCATGCTGACGGATGCATAGTCCGAGAAGGCCTCTTGGCCGGTCGGAGCGGCGTGGCCCTCGGAGTATTCGGCGTTCGCCCGCAACTTGAAGAAGTTGATCAGGGTTATTGGTTGATCAGCAGGCCTTTGCAGGAGTTGAGACCATTGGCTTTCGGTCGGGCAGGCACCATCGCTGCCGGATCCATACCAAGACGTGAATTGGGTAACCTGTTGGTTGACGTTCATGAGCAATCTCCATAACTTTACATGTGTCAAATTGCAGGAAACTTTACACGTGTCAAGTCAAGCTAGGTTACAGCGAACACGCGCAGAAATTCTCGACAGTGCCTGGACCCTGATTTCAAAGAGGGGAACAGAGGTCTCAATTGCTGAAATTGCCAAGGCTTCAGGCAACAGTCGGCAGTCCGTCTACGACCATTTCGGATCGAGAGGAGGGTTGATCCTGGCATTGGTGCGCAGGGCCGATGAGCGGCTTGATATTGAAGCGAAACTGTTTTCAGCGTTTAAGACCGAAGATCCGGAAGATCGCCTGAAGGCAACCGTCAGTGTCTGGATCCACTTCGTTCAGGAGATTTTTCCCGTAGCGACCGATCTGATACGGCTGAGAGCGACCGACGAAGACGCCTCTCTTGCCTGGGAAGACAGAATGTCGGAACTGCGTGAATGGCTGCTTGAACTCACGCGAACCCTGGAAGAAGACAAGGCTTTGCAACCGGCATGGTCTTCGAAAGAAGCCTCAGAATATTTGTGGGCGTCCTTCAGCGTTCAGATGTGGGGACTGCTGACGCAGGATTGCGGCTGGCAAAGGGAGGCTGCTCAGGACGTTCTGACACGTACGATTTGTCAAGCCTTGTTGCGCCCCACAACAAGACCTGACTAGTTTTCCGAAATCAGACTTTTTGAACGATGTCAGGTGCCTGCATCTTTATCCCTTAAATTGTCCCGAAGCCTCATGATCCTGGACTGGAGATCTGTAATTTCTTCAAGGTTCAATCCGGTTGATGCAAAAATGCAGGAGCCGAAATGTTCGGTTTTCTTCTCAAGGGCGCGTCCCTTGCGTGTCAGTTTGAGGATGACCTGACGTTCGTCTTTGACGTTACGTGTCCGGGTGACCAGCCCCATGGCTTCCAGCCGTTTCAGCAGCGGGGTCAGCGTGTTGGTGTCTAGCTGAAGCTTGGCCGTGATGGCGCCGACCGGCACATTGTTGGTTTCCCAAAGCACTGTCATTGCAAGAAACTGCGGGTAGGTAAGACCGATTTCCTTCAGCAGTGACTTGTAGACGCCATGCATTGCGTGATTGGCAGAATAGAGCGCGAAGCAAATGTATTTGTCGAGCGTGATTGGCTCGCTTCCGACAAGATCGTCCGCGACTTGGACAGCTTCGGCAGAAGTGTTCAACGGGCCATTGCTTTTGCCCGTATCATGCAGGCTTTGAGCAGGCGCTTGCTCGCTACCGACTTGTTGAGGCTCGGCGGTCTCTTCCGCAATGTCTTCACGTTTCTTTTTTGATGCCTTGGCGTTTTTCGGCCGTGCTTTTTTCTTGGAAGAAGGCGATTTCTTTTTTGGTTTTTGGGTCTCTTCAGATGCAGTCATTCCGAATGCATCCAGAAGCGACATCTGGTCGGTCGTCTCGTTCATGCGCGTTTTATAAATCGTGCGCGATATGATCGCAACACATTGACTGCGTATATCAATGCCTATATGTGCACGAATTATATCGTGCACGATAAAAACGTATCCGATGTAAAATTTCAAATCTTGCTAGCCAAAGGAACGAGCAGATGACAGTGGAAGTTCTTTATGAAACCAGGGCACGGGCGACAGGCGGACGCGACGGGTCCGCAAAGACCTTGAGCGGATCCTTTGAAGTGAAGCTTGCAACACCGAAGGAGCTTGGCGGAGCAGGTGGTAAGGGAAACAATCCGGAAGAACTTTTTGCCGCAGGCTATGCCGCCTGTTTTATCGGCGCGATGAAGTTTGTCAGCGGGCAGGACAGGATTACGATCCCTGCAGAGACGGCAATCACCTCAACAGTAGGCATCGGCCCGCGTTCAGAGGGCGGATTTGGCCTTGAAGTTGCGTTGGAAATTTCATTGCCAGGTCTGGAGCGGCAGGTTGCCGAAGATTTGGTTGCCAAGGCTCACCAGGTTTGTCCTTATTCGAACGCAACCCGAAACAACATTGAGGTCAAGTTGACGGTCGTCTGACGACAAAGCGTTCACTCCCACCTAAAGTCCACGTTCAAGAAGAGGCTATTGGGTGAGTTTTGGCCCGGCCTGGTACACAAATTTTTGCCAGGACGGGTCAAGCCCCTCAATAAACGGGTTGCTCAAGCGGAAAATCCTGCGGTTGTCCAGTTTTGCGAAATCAACGCTGGCTCGGTACTTCTGGTCCCAGAGTTCGAACAAGGACCCGTCCTCGTGAGCAAGCAGCAATCCTTCGTGCACCCGGGCGATCAATTCCTTGTTTTCGCTTGATGTCACGAGAAAGCGCGGCAAGGGATAGTAGATGCAAATTGCTTCATCATATGCGAGGCCGTCTATTTCGAGATGGGACTGCCATTCGTTCAGGAGTTCGTTTGCACCGCGTAGAAACAGATCCGACCGGCCCAACGCGACCATTGAGAACATGGCCTCGTATTCAGCACCGGTCCTGACTTTGAAGCCGTGATGTTCCAGAATTCGTGTGTCTAGCCAACCCAGCCCTTGAAGTACTTCGAACTTCTTGAGCTCCTCAAGCGTTCTGACTTTCGAAAGCGCCGATTTCGTCTTGTTGGATACGAGGGCGACACGGTAGCCGACGACGCCAAGATCCACGGGAAAGGGGATTGCGGTCAGGCTGTCCGGTAAATCGTTGTTCATCGAGAACTTGATGATGAAATTTGTGTATTTGTTGTTTGATGCGTCAATCAGGGCGCGCTTTGAGTTTTGACCGACGGGCGTGTCTTGTATTTTGAAGTCGCCGTATTTCGTCCGGGTCTTGGCCAGGGCGAGTTCGATGACCGCACGGTCGTATTCATATCGCTTGTCGGTTGGCGATTCCGGTCCCTGTACGGTGACAGTCATTGCCGCATGCGCCGATGCTATCCATGCTGCCAATGCACCGATGCTGGCAAAAAATTTCGCGAACAAATAGATTTCTTTTCTGATCGGCAAGGATGTCAGATCCGATGTTATTGAATTCAAGATAAGCATAACTTACTCTTGATTCCGCCCCGTTTAAGTAAACTCTGTCACGTGCAGTGTCTGAATTGCAATTGAAAATCGGTGTATAATCTTGCTTGATTGTTTATTATTTCTTGTGAATTGCATCTTGTAGTTGTTTCTAGGTTGAATATACTTGTGACCTGTTAATAATTCTACTGTCGAAATGTGCAGTGTTTGATGTCCCGAAAGGGTGTTTGTTGATGAAGAGACCCGCAATAGCAGGGATTTTGGAGACAGCGGTCTACGTTGACGACATGGATGCGGCGCATGTCTTTTATTCCGAAGTTCTTGGATTGAAGCGTATGGTTGCCGGTGAACGCCTCTATGCCTACGACGCAGGTCCTGCCCAGGTCCTGCTTGTCTTTCATCGGGGGCACACAGGGGAAGACGTTGAAACCAGTGGTGGGACCGTACCTGGTCATGACACCAATGGGCATAGCCATTTCGCTTTCAAAATCGCTTCAGACGAAATGAGAGCCTGGCGCAGGTATTTGAAGGAAACGGGGACACCAATCATAAGTGAGGTCACGTGGCCGGCCGGTGGTCGCAGTCTCTATTTCAACGATCCGGACGGGAATGTTCTTGAATTGGCAAGCGCTCCGCTCTGGCCGAATTTCTTAGCATGAAATTAGGGTCTCAAGCGTATTGGTGCGCACGCAGGATTGAGCCAATCGGATGACAAAATGAAATTCTTGCAAGCGATTTTGCGCACCTTGTTCTACGTTGTGGTCGGCGGTGTCATTTCGATTGTCGGAGCAGCGTTTTTCTTCATGAACTGGGAACCAGATCTGGATGACTTCCCCGTGCGCGGCATTGACGTGTCCCACCATCAGGGGACTATCGACTGGACAAAGGTCGCGGACGACAATGTCGCCTTTGCCTATATCAAGGCAAGCGAGGGCGGCGACTTCAAGGACAGTGCATTCACCAAAAACTGGGCGGCAGCCGGTGCTGCCGGGCTTGAAAGAGGTGGCTATCACTTTTTCAGTCTTTGCAAGCCGGGTAGAGAACAGGCTGAAAACTTCTTGAGTGTCTTGCCGGAAGCGCCGGATATGCTCGCGCCGATGGTTGATCTGGAGTTTACCGGCAATTGTGCCCGCCGTCCGCCCGTTGAAGAAGTGCTTCGTGAAGTCAGCGATTTCGCGAACACAGTTGAAGCCGTTGTCGGCAAGCAGGTGCTTTTTTACGCGCCGGAAGACTTCTATCGCACGTACCTGAAAGGGCAGGGGCTGAACCGCCGGCTATGGACGCGATCCATCTGGCACTCACCGGCCTATTCCCAGGACTGGACGATCTGGCAGTTTCACAACAGAGGATCTGTGGACGGGATATCCGGGGATGTCGATCTGAACGTACTGAACAGCGAACTGACACTTGATGCTCTCAAGTCATAGATATTATCTAATTGAAAAATATATAATAAAATAGATGTGTTGACTTTAACGTAAAAAGGCTGAACTGTGCGCTCCAACGAGGAGCAGCCATGCAGCGCTATTTCACGATCACGCAACTAACCCAGGAATTCGACATTACGACTCGAACTTTGCGCTTTTACGAGGCGCAAGGATTGGTGTCGCCCACAAGACGCGGGCGGCAACGTCTCTACACACCTGGCGATCGAACCCGCATCAAATTGATCCTGCGTGGAAAACGCCTCGGATTTTCGCTGAATGAAATCCGCGAAATGATTGAGATGTATGCCAGCGCGCCGGGCGAAACCGGACAGCTGCGATTGCTCCTGGACAAGATTGAAGCGCGGCGCGAAGAGCTCCTGGAAAAGCAGCGTGATATCGA
This sequence comes from uncultured Roseibium sp., assembly GCF_947499295.1. Lineage (GTDB taxonomy): Bacteria > Pseudomonadota > Alphaproteobacteria > Rhizobiales > Stappiaceae > Roseibium. The sequence goes on along the minus strand of NZ_CANMNP010000007.1, from coordinate 167,205 downwards.
GTTGACCTTGTTGGAGCTGGATGAGGTGGAAGCCGGGGCTCGAACAAGAATAAGCGAACTTGATGTCAATGCGACATCGGAGGATGCCTGAATGGACCTGACACCACGAGATCCCAATTGGGAAAGCCGAGTTCGTGACAGTTTCAGCGCTCAGAAGTTCATGGCCCTAATCGGTGCCAGGCTTGTTCATCCTGCACCGGGTGGTGTCGATCTGGAGCTGAACCTTAGGCCCGATCTGACGCAACAGCACGGTTATTTCCATGCGGGCGCGACGTCGTCGATCGCCGACAGTGCGGCAGGGTATGCAGCTCTGACGCTTTTTCCGCCGGAAGCCGGTGTTCTGACAAGCGAGTACAAGATCAATCTGCTCAACCCTGCGGACCAACCTGTGTTGCTCGCCAGAGGCCGAGTGATCAAACCGGGCCGAACCCTGACGATTGCGCGGTCCGATGTCTATGGGCTGGACGACGGCACACAGGTGCATGTCGCCACTGGACTTTTCACCCTGATGAGCGTCTCCGGCGTGAAAGACTGATATGATGCACAACCTGACGATCAGGCCGCTGCAGCCCGCGGACAAACCTTTTTGGCGCGCACTTTGGCAGGCCTATCTTGAATTCTATCAGCAAGACCTTGCCGCGGAGATAACCGACCACTTATTTGAACGGCTGCTTTCCAGTGACGGCCACAGAGCACTGGTGGCTCTTGACGGCGAAGAGATGGTTGGCCTGGTTCATTACCTTTTCCACGACAGTACATGGTCGTCGCAGATGACCTGCTACCTGGAAGATCTTTTTGTCGTCTCGACACTTCGTGGAAGTGGCGCTGGCCGCAAACTGATTGAAGCCGTCTACGCTGCAGCTGATGCCGAACCGCTGGCGAGCGGCAATGTCTATTGGCACACACATCATCACAATGAACGCGCGCGTCTCCTCTACGACCGTATTGGCGACTTGAGCGAGTTTGTCCGTTATGACCGCTCTCGATAGCTCGGGAGCCAGGGAGGTAAAACAATGATCCGCAACGATTTTCCGGGGTTCAATTTTGACCTGGGCGAAACTGCCGACATGCTGCGCGATACAGTGCGTTCCTATAGCCAGGATCGTATTGCGCCGATGGCTGAAAAAATTGATCGCGAAGACTGGTTTCCGCGGGAAATCTGGCCAGAGATGGGTGAGCTTGGTCTGCATGGCATTACGGTTGAAGAGGAATGGGGTGGCTCGGGGCTCGGCTATCTTGAGCACTGCATCGCCATGGAGGAAGTCAGCCGTGCTTCCGCCTCTATCGGCTTGAGCTATGGAGCGCATTCCAACCTTTGTGTAAACCAGCTGCGACGTTGGGGGCGCGACGACCAAAAAAAGCGGTATCTGGAGAAACTTGTCACTGGTGAGCATCTGGGAGCACTTGCAATGTCGGAGCCTGGGGCTGGCTCAGACGTGGTGTCCATGAAACTGCGCGCTGACAAGAAGGGCGACAGATACATCCTCAATGGATCCAAGATGTGGATCACAAACGGGCCCTCGGCCGAAACAATGATCATCTATGCCAAGACGGACGCAAGCGCTGGTCCGAAAGGCATTACGGCTTTTCTTGTCGAAAAAGATTTCCCGGGTTTTTCGGTTGCTCAAAAACTGGACAAGCTCGGCATGCGGGGCTCTGAAACCGGCGAATTGGTATTTCAGGACTGCGAAGTGCCGGAAGAAAACGTGCTTGGAGAAGTCGGCAAAGGTGTCAACGTCCTGATGTCTGGCCTTGACTACGAGCGCGCTGTCCTGGCCGCGGGCGCAGTCGGCATCATGCAGGCCGCGATGGATGTCGTTATCCCGTACGTTCATGAACGCGAGCAGTTCGGGCAACCGATCGGGACATTCCAGCTGGTTCAGGGCAAGGTCGCGGACATGTATGTGACAATGAACGCTACAAAGTCTTACGTTTACGCCGTCGCCAGAGCCTGCGACCGCGGAGAAACAACGCGCGAAGACGCCGCTGGTGCAATCCTTTATGCTGCGGAAAATGCAACGAAAATAGCTCTGGATGCCATCCAGTTACTTGGTGGAAACGGGTATATCAACGAATATCCGACCGGCCGCTTGCTGCGCGATGCCAAACTCTACGAAATTGGAGCCGGAACATCGGAAATTCGCCGCATGTTGATTGGCCGCGAGATCTTCAACAAAACGACCTAAGTCTTCGCCAAAGAGTGGATCAGTGAAATACACCAGGCTGCCGGAGACGGCGGATGCCAAGTCTCCTGCTGGAGCCGATATCCGCTTTATCATGGATGGACCGACCGGCAACATGATCCACTCGACAGTCCCTGCCAGTCAAATAAGCAGGGCGACCAGGCACAACACAGTCAGCGAATTCAGGCACATTCTTGAGGGACAGGGACAGATCTGGCGAAAATCCGGTGCAACGGAGATCATTGTTGATCTGAAACCGGGTCAGTTTTGAACGCGCATTGACAACACTGAGCGGGATCGAGACGATAAGAACAATCAAACTCGGTCTCATCCAGGACAGAAATCCAGGCGCCTGCGGCGAGATCCAGTTCATCAGCCAGCTCTTCGAAATAACATGGTCCAATGCGCCGCATCGACAATCGCGCACCCTAAAAAACTGACGCAACAATCCCGGAGGACAACATGACAAAGATGGCCAAACTGGCCCTGGCTGCCTTACCCTTTGTGGCCATGAGCGGGCCGAGCCTTGCGCAGGATGTCACAATCACCCTGCAATCGGCTTTTCCGACCAGCCTTCCGGTCATCAACACGATCCGGCAGTTCGAAGCAGAGGTCGAGGCAGCCTCCGGCGGGACGATCCAGATCGAGCTGGCGGAACCTGGCGCGATTGTCCCACCGTTCGACATTCAACAAGCGGTCTCTGACGGCGAGATCGAAGCGGGCTATACCGCTGCGGCCTACCTTCATGGATCCTTGCCCGTTGCGTCGTTTTTCACGTCGATGCCGTTCGGGCCGCAAGCGCTCGATTATATGGCTTGGTTCTACGAAGGCGGCGGGCTCGAGCTCAATCAGCGCATGTATGACGATGCGGGCTTTGACCTCGTGACTATGCCACTAACCTTCACAGGCATGGAATCGGGCGGTTGGTTCAACTCACCCATCGAAGGGACCAACGATTTTGCCGGGCTCAAGTTGCGCTGGTCGGGGCTTGCCTCGGAAGTGCTGGCAAGCCTAGGTGCGGATACCGTGCTGATCGCAGGCGGAGAGATCTTTCCATCGCTTGAAGGTGGCGTCATCGACGGGACCGAGTTCAGCTTTCCACAAGTGGATCTTGCGCTGGGTTTTCCGGACGTGGCTTCTTTCAACTATTTCCCTGGCTGGCACCAACCCTCGACGATGATTGAGTTGGTAATCAACCGCGACGTTTGGGACGGCCTGACAGACAGCCAGCGCACGATCATCGACATGGCGGCCAGAACCAACGCGATGCGTTCGGTCCTGCGGATGGAATACTCACAAGCCGCCGCCGTCGCGCAAATGGCAGAACAGGGCGTGGACGTCCGCCTTTACAGCCCCGAGACCCTGGACAGCCTCCGGGTAGCCTGGGACACGCTTATCTCCGAGATGGCCGCGGCTGACCCCTTTGTGGCAGAGGTCTGGGACAGCTTGCAGGCCGCGCGAACGCAAGAAGACACCTGGGACGCGTTAACCGTAGCACCTATGCAGCGCCCATGATCGGCCGTCCCAGCGCGATCCTTGGGCCTCTGCGCCCGAGGGGCTGAGATGAGCCTATTGCACAACATGAACCGGGCCACAAAAGACCTGGCCAATGCCTGCCTGTGGATTGCAGCGCTCTTGATCGGGCTGGCCGTTTTCGTGGTTCTGGTGATAGCGCGTTACGGCTTTAATGCTTCCCAAGCGGCCCTCTGCGAGCTGCAATGGCACTTCGTCGGCGCCGCGATCCTGTTCGCGATCGTCAGCTGCATCGACGAGGATAGCCATGTGCGGATCGACAACGTCTATGCACGGTTTTCTAACCGGCTGCAGCGAACGACCTAAGTCTTCGCCAAGGAGTGGATCAGTGAAATACACCAGGTTGCCGGAGACGGCGGATGCCAAATCTCCTGCTGGAGCCGATATCCGCTTTATCATGGATGGACCGACTGGCAACATGATCCACTCGACGGTCCCTGCCGGTCAAATCAACAGGGCAACCCAGCACAAGACCGTCAGCGAATTCTGGCACGTTTTGGAAGGGCAGGGGCAGATTTGGCGCAAATCCGGTTCAACCGAAATCATTGTTGACCTGGAACCGGGCGTGTCGATTGATATTCCGGCCGGGACTGCCTTTCAATATCGCGCGACTGGTACGGCTCCGCTGAAATTCATTTGTATCTCGATGCCACCCTGGCCGGGAGACGATGAAGCAGAATATGTCGAAGGGGCATGGCAGCCCACGGTTTGAGGACATAGAGTGCGCGAGGATTATCAGTCGGGCACGCTTTTTAATTTTGGCACAGGTTGTTTTGTCCAGCAGACTTAACGAGCAGTTGGTCCACCCGAAGGCGGGCTTAACTTCAACGGTGTAGCGGCCAATGCGTTGATAATCGTTATGATTGCATTTTTTTAATTCAGTTTCTTTTAATTGAATTTCGCGTATGGGTAGCATCTCAATTGCAGGGGTGCACTATGGATCGATTACTACGCTACAGCCTCGACCTATTTGCGGGTCTGATTGGGTGCGTTTTGGGCCTGATTTTGTTGTTTCAGGGAATGTCGAAACTGATTCAGGGCGTTGTAATGTATTTGACGCTCTCAGGAATTGGAGCGGATCCGCGGGCTGAGTTGGTTGGCAAAATCATCGAAAAGTCCGATCTCCAGCTACCAGGTCCGGGCGTTTTCGCATTGTTCCTTCTCATGTTCGTGGGGCAAGTCGTTGCAGGTGGTGGGCTTCTATTCTTTGGCGGCAGGGGAATTTACAGAAGAATTTCAATAGGTTTTCCAACCGAGGAAGAAGGGAAAGCAAATACACTTGTCGGAAAATTGGCTTCAATAGGCGTGTTTCTCTTCGGAATTGGTATTGCCGGAGCAGGTTTGGTTGGTGGCACGGGCAACATGCAAAAAAAGATTCCGATAGTATTCTGGGGAGTAGAGGTAACTGGCAAGATCGACAGTCTCGTCAAAGCGCAAGATTCTGCTTCAATGAGAACACCAAGCTATCTTGCAACGATCTCATTTCCTGGGCCGGATGGCGAAATACTTACAAGAACAGAGCGTGTCTCGTATACGACTTATACAATTTTGAGACGCAGTAACGAAGTTGATCTCAAGTATGATCCGGCAAATCCGGAAACATTTAAATTGAAGCAATTTGTTGCCAGTCCACTCGAATACATCTGGTATTTTGTCTGGCGCATTGCATTTGTCTATGTCGGTGTTTGCGGCATACAGAGAAATCTGAGGCCTGGAGGCCCAACATTGCCTAGACTGCAAATAGCTGCAGGGCGAACTTCAACAGCCATAAACAGCCACTCCCAAAACATTGCTCAACGGAGCTACAGCAAACCAACGCAGTTTGGACGGCGAGGTGTCTAATACGGTGCTTGGTCACAGGTTCTGAACCTTGAGACAAATCCTTCTGCGGTTTTTTTTCGTAGGTCTTTTGGAAGAAAATCGAGAGGCCAGAAATGAAACAGGTTGCTGTTGTCATCGGATCAAGAGGAGGGATCGGTTCAGCGCTCCAAACGAAACTTCGCGACGGGCAGCAATTTGATACTGTCCTCGGCTTAAACCGAGCGGACACGCCAAAACTGGATCTGTTGAACGAAGCATCCATCAAGTCTGCAGCCGGTTGGGTGAAGGACCTGAAAGGTGAAATTCGTCTTGTGGTCGACGCAACCGGTGGCTTGACGGTGTCCGGAAGTCGACCTGAAAAGAGCCTGCGAGAAATCGATCCTGTGCATCTGGCGGAAGCCTATGCGATCAATGCTATTGGCCCTGCTCTTCTCATGAAGCATTTTTTGCCTCTCCTGCCGCGGCAGGGGCGATCCGTATTTGCCACTTTATCGGCCCGCGTCGGCTCTATTGGTGACAATCAACTTGGTGGTTGGTACGCCTATCGGGCTTCAAAAGCGGCGCTTAATCAACTCGTCAAAACGGCAGCGATTGAAATGTCGCGCAAGGCACCGGACGCCATATGCGTTGCCTTGCATCCAGGTACAGTAAAAACGCCATTGACCGACAGTTTTGCGAAGTCGGGTCTCGACGTTCAAACTCCGCATGAAGCCGCAGTGAAGATCCTGACAGTCTTGAGAACACTTGAACCTCGGGCAAATGGAGGTTTCTTTGACCACAAGGGCGAGAGAATTCCCTGGTAGACCGCTGGTTTTCGAGCATCGACCCAATTGAAATCAAAAAAACTATGAACATTGCGGGGGACACGTGTTCCATGCTCTTCTTGCGACCCAACCGGTTGCAATCGAGATGCTCAACGACATGGAATTTCGCCCGCTCACCCCTGATCGCTGGGACGACCTCGTCGACTTATTCGGACCGGAAAGGGGCGCAAATTCCGGATGCTGGTGCATGTGGCCGCTTTTAAGAGCAAAAGACTGGCAGGCCATGGCCCGAGAAGAACGCCGGGATGCATTCCACAACAGGGTGTCGATTGGATCTGAACCCGGGTTGCTGGGATATCACGACAAACCGGCGATCTGCTGGGTCGCGGTGGGACCTCGCGAAAATTATGTTCGATTCCAGATGAGCCGAACAACGCGTCCTTTGGAAGAGGACACGCGGGACCAAATTCGAAAAACATATGCATTGACGTGTTTTTTTGTTCGAAAGGGTTTTCGGAACAGCAGTTTGATGTGGCAACTCATCAAGGCAGCGTCCATCCATGCCAAAAGCAAGGGAGCCCACTATCTGGATGCCTGCCCGATAGAGACTGACAAGCCTTTGCAATGGGGTGAGGGGTTTGTTGGAATTGCGTCCGTGTTCCGCCGCTGTGGTTTTGAAGAGGTCGCTCGCCGTAGCCCTCGCCGGCCTTTGATGCGGCTTCGTTTAACTTGAACTGGAGGCAGTATGCCGGGTGAAACTGATTTGAGCGCGCTTATTTCTCATATGCGTCCGATGCTTGATCCCGAACATTATGTGTTCTGCACGTTTGAAACCATGGCAGCCGGAGATCTTGCGCAGTATGAGCCAATTGGGCTCTTTTCCGAAACGGAAGGAATGACGGCGATTCTTCCCGTTGAACGCGCCCGCGAGCTGGGCTTGGCCGATGCAGAGTGGTACCGCAGGATCACGCTGACGGTCCATTCCTCGCTGGAGGCTGTTGGCCTGACAGCTGCAGTTGCTGCTGCATTGGCAGAAAAAGCAATACCGGCCAATGTTGTTGCCGCCTTTTTCCATGATCATGTTTTTGTCCCGGCGGAGCGCGCTCAAGATGCATTGGAAGTCTTGAGGAACCTTGCTGACGGCGATTAGGTAGCGGCAGTGTTGGTTGCGGCCAATGGCCTGCCAATTGGCACCTGAGTGGATTTGCCCTTGCAATTTGGTTCTGGGCTTACCATTCCTAAGCTTGAGCAATCAGGGGTAAAATGATGCAACGGGTGAAGCGGCGTCTGGCGGCAATCATGTGCGCAGACGTTGCACAATATTCGAAGCTGATGGCGCGTGACGAAGACGGCACGTTGGATCGGCTGAAGGCCTATAGGTCTGTAATGTCCTCTATGACAGGGCGTCACAACGGCCGGATCGTTAATACCTGGGGCGATGCCGTCATCATTGAGTTCACCTCGGTCCTGGAAGCCGTTCAATGCGCGGTCGACATCCAGAACGAACTTTTGCACCGCAATTCCGAACTTCCCGACTTGAACAAAATGGAATTCAGAATCGGCATCAATCTCGGTGATATCATGGTCGAGGGCGATGACATCTATGGGGACGGAGTGAATGTCGCTGCGCGCCTTCAGGAAATTGCGCCAACAGGCGGGATCATGTTGTCGCAGTCGGTTTACGATCAGGTCAAAACGAAAATGGCGCTTGGCTTCGAGCCGCTTGGGCCGCAACAGGTCAAGAATGTCGCTGACCCTGTTGAAACCTATTCCGTACGAATGGGAGGCCGGAACACACCGCAGGAAAGCACTGCGACCCAAAATGAAGATGGGGCCGACATGCCCGGTTCAACATCGGACAGACCGAATTGGGATAAGGATACGCAAGCCGTTGCCAACGGCTTTGAGCAGGCGCGGCGCTGGTTGCGCGCGCAGCCGCGAAAGGTGCGCAGTTGCGTGTTCATGATCGGTTTTTTCTTCGTCCTCAATCTTCTGACGTCAGGGTTGTCCACACTATGGTTCGTCTGGCCTTCCTTGCCGTTTGCGGTCATGCTTGTCTGGCACTTCGTTGTCGGACGTAGGGAAAAGGCGATTGACAGCCAACTTCCTCCTGGAGACTGAGGCACTGATCTGGTCAGGCGTTGCCTTTCTGATAACTCTTTTCACGTTATTGAGGATCACATCATTTGCGAGTGCCCCAGACTTCGCATACACATGACTGAATGCCGGGATGATGGACTTTCAGCCATCGTCCGTTGAAAACGCCGGTTCAATCGGCCCAACAGCCAAGGGAGCTTAATCCTGCGCATGAAAAACTATTCGACCACGGTGCCTGCACGCCTCGACGATGATGACGAGGACAAAGCCAAAAGCCAGCAGTCGATCCAAGTCGACAAGCATCTGTTCGAAGCGCGCACAGTTCTGATCACCGGTGCGGTGACACAGGAAATGGCCCGCGACGTCTGTTCCCGTTTGCTTGCCCTTGCGCAGGTCTCAAACGATCCGATCACGGTAATTGTTTCTTCGCCTGGCGGTCACGTTGAGTCCGGCGACATGATCCATGACACCATCAAGTTTGTTGCGCCTGAAGTGCGGATTCTTGGAATGGGCTGGGTCGCCAGCGCGGGTGCATTGATTTACGTATCCGTGCCGAAGGACAAGCGGTTTTGTACCCCGAACACACGCTTTCTCTTGCATCAACCGTCCGGCGGTGCCGGCGGCATGGCAACGGATATCGAGATCCAGGCCAAGGAAATCATCAAGATGCGTGACCGGTTGAACAAGATCTTCGCCGATGCGACCGGTCAACCGATCGAACGGATCGAAAAGGACACGGATCGCGACTACTGGATGAGCCCGGAAGAAGGCATTGAGTATGGTCTTGTCGGAAAAGTCGTGACCAGCGTTGACGAACTGGGCTGATCGAAGCCTAAAAGAGACTGTCACAGAACGCCGGTGGTTGGTTCCACCGGCGTTTTGTTTTGTGGGGGGACCTTAGGCGCTCAGCGTTTCCGGTTCGACTGAGTAAACCAGTACCGGAGCAACAGGTTTCGGGCTGAGAACTTGCGGACGTAAGCGGTCCAGCAGTCTCCGAAACTCTGTTTCGTCTCCGGTGCCGGCTCGACCGCCAAAGAATGCGCTGACCAAGTGATCGACAAAACGCGCATACAGGTCGGAACAAGTGCAAATTGGTGACAGTAACTCACATACCGGCTTTCCATCATAGAACGGCGCGCCGCCTGACAGGAAAATCAGGAATTCAGTCAGGTCATCGGAACGCTCGAACTCTTCGCGGAAACCGGAGAGATCGAAGCATTCATCCTGTTCCAGACGCTGCTTCAGACGTGGCATGGCCTGCATGACTGCCTTGCGTCCACCAAGTTTCATATAGAGTGTCATCTGGCTATCCTCGATTAAGCCTTCGAAACGATGCCTAGAGATTGCCGCATTTGATTTCAAAACCCTGTGACTCCGATCACGATTATTCCCTTTGCAAAAATTCCGATGAAATTCTGCATGGCTGTATTGTCCATTGTCGGAAGTGAATATCGGCAAACGGGCTCATAGCGGGGCGCAGAATGTCGGGTTTGTATGTCAGTCTTTTTACAATTCAAACGCCATCACAAGCTTTGTACCCAGCTGTGAGTTGCCGCGGTTAAAAGCGGCAAACCGTGATGGCCGAGTTCCATAGTTCGATGAATTCTGCAGTCTATTTCCAGCCATAACTGCCATTTACTCTTGTGATGAATGTGAACACTTTTGGGCAGTTTCGTTGCACGGGCGTTCAGCTATCTGTCGCCATCCGAGCGAGGCACTCGGCAAGCCTTGACTTGTTGGACGATGCTGGTCGTTGTTCTTTAAGAAAATGATTTCCTTGGGGGGCGGATGTTCTTCTACATTTCAAAAATTGGTCAGTTTTTCATTCAACCTTCGAACTTCCTGATTGCTCTGGTTCTGTTTGGCCTGCTGCTGATGGCTTTCACCAGCCGCAAACGTATCGCAAAGCTGATGACCTGGGCCGGGCTTGCTGGACTTGTCATTTGTGGATTTTCTCCAGCAGCAAACTGGTTGATCCAACCACTGGAGGACCGTTTTCCTCGTCCTGCAGACATCAGCGGATTTGACGGCATTATCGTTCTTGGCGGCGCTGTCGATACTGTCGTGACCGGTGTTCGCGGAGACACAGCTTTGACCATGTCGGCCGAGCGCATAACGATTACTGCGCGGCTGGCAAGGATGCTGCCCGACGCAATTGTCGTCCACACTGGCGGACAGGGCGTCATTATTTCTTCGCAGGCGACGGAGGCGGAGGGGGCCGGCCGGCTTTTCGCCGATTTTGGTATTTCACCGGAGCGCGTTGTGCTGGAGGACGAGTCACGGAACACCTGGGAAAATGCCACCTTGAGCAAGGAGATCGTGGATCCGCAGCCGGGACAAAGGTGGCTGCTCGTTACCTCCGCCTATCATATGCCCAGGTCCATGGGTGTCTTTGAGAAGGCAGGGTGGACAGGGCTGACGGCTTATCCTGTGGACTATCGAACCAGGGGGGAAGTGGACAGAGGACTGGGATTCGATGGCGCGTCAAAGGGGCTGCGTCGATTCGACATAGCGTTTAGGGAATGGCTCGGATTAGCTATCTATTGGGTGATCGGGCGAAGCACGGAATTTTTCCCGAAGCCCTGAAGACGGCAAATCACTTTTAACTTACATCTCAATTTTGGGTTCAACCTCTTTTACAGACGGTTGCGTCGCACCATATATTGAGCGAACTCAGGGAATTGAAAGGACGTGGGCTGATGGTCCTCGAAGCGCCGATCGTCGCGGCAGACGTTGTACAGTGGCTCTACAGCGACGCTTCGCATTTGAATGATACTTTGGAAATCGTTTCAGAGCTTGCTGAACGCCTGCGCCGCGGCAAAGTGCCGGTCGACAGGGCGACAACGGGCATCTGGGTCGTGCACCCGAACGTGCGCGCAGAAGCATCCATTTGGGCAAGTGACGGGACGCGGGAGCTCAGGCTCTATACGTCTGACAACAGTTCGGAAGAGGATTACGAAGCCAGTCCGATCAAGCGTGTCCACGAAACGAGTGCTGCAGTGCGTGTCCGGATCGAGAAAGAACCTTCGATTGTGGAGGAGTTCCCGGTCACGGTTGAATTGCGGGATGAAGGCTACACCGACTACATAGCGCTGCCGCTGCCCTTTTCGGATGGCTCCGTAAAGGTTGCTACCTTCGCAACCAAGGCGCCTGGCGGGTTCGTCAGTTCTCACATAGGTGTTTTTGAATCGCTTGTGCGGCCACTGGCACTGGTCTGTGAGCTTAAAACCCTGAAAAGGACTGCGGAAACTGTTCTGGAGACTTACGTTGGTCCACGAGCCGGATCGCGGGTTCTTGATGGTACGACACGCCGCGGTGAAGGCGAATGGATCAAGGCCGTTGTGAGCTTTGCCGATATTCGCGGGTTCACCAGGATGTCCAACACATTGCCTGCCGACAAGGTCATCTTGTTCCTGAACAAGTATTTCGGCGCGATGACGGCAGCTGTGGAGGCCCATGGTGGCGAAGTGCTGAAGTTTATCGGCGACGAAGTGATGGCCATTTTTCCGTATGAAACGGATGGTGAGGCACGTGACGCAGCCAAGCGGGCGTTGCTTGCTGCACGGGAGACACTGCAGCGGATCGAAACGATCAACAGTGCCAGAACGTGCGCTACGACCCCGGATATGAGCGTCGGGATTGCGTTGCATGCCGGCGATGTCTTCTATGGCAATGTCGGCAGTGAAACGCGGCTCGATTTCACCGTGGTGGGACCGGTTGTGAACCTGGCTGCGCGTATCGCCGAACTGGCGAAGGACCTTGAGCGTCAAGTCCTGGTCTCCGACGCACTTTCCGACATCATGGGATGCCGTTCTGGTCTTTATGGGCGGTATCAGGTGAAGGGATTCGATGATCCGGTATCGGTCTATTCTCCGGATTTGACGGGTGATCCGAGGTTTGGATATTGCCCTGAAAACACGGCTGAGCGGGCTCTGGAAGCAAACTGACGTCGTGTGAGCACGATCAGCACTGCAAGCGTGGCCCCTGCGAAAACGTAGGGGCCAGCAAACCAGCCAAGAAATCCGATTGCAAAGAAAAACGCGCGTTGACCTCGGTTGAAATGGCGTCCGGCGAGTACATTCAGTTCGCCGGCCTGCATAGCCATCTTTCGTACCGTTTTGTCTTCAGCCTGCCCCAGGTCCGGAACGGCACCCATAATGATGCTTGCATAGTTGAACAGCCGGTACGCCCAGCCAAATTTGAAGAAGGCATAGGCGAAAATCAGCATCAGGCCGAGAACCTTTATTTCCCATAAGGCGCGACTGTCTGCGCCTGGTATTGCCAGATCTCCGGCGACTTGGAGTATCCTTTCCGTAGCGTCGAGAAGTGCAAAACAGCCCCCCATTGAAAGAAGAGCGGTTGAGGCAAAAAAGGCAGTGCCTTGCTGAAGGCCCGCCATGATGGAGGTGTCCATGATGCGGACTTCGCGCATGCACATGGAGATCATCCAGCCACGTCGAAAGTCGTCCATCGCATTTGACAGGGTTATTTGTCTTAAAGGACTGACATCAATCAATAAATTAAAACCGAACCAGGCAAAGAGAAACCAGGCGGCAGCGGCGATATCAATATTTGAGAGGGCCTGCATCACGAACCTTTTGACGATGCCGGTGGGTGAACTCCGGCTTCGAATTGTCATAACAGAGTTTATACAACAGCACTAAGGAACACTGTGGGAAACCGTAAGGTGCTGAAAAATTGAAAGGATTTAAGCTCTGCAAAAAAGCGATACCAGTTGCTCCTTTTTTGCGCTTGCGAAAGGGTAAGGGATCGTTTACCTCATCGCCCCAATGGCGCCACATTTGAGGTCGGTGGGACCCGGCGCCGAATAACAAAGTGTAGGGATTTGATGGACGAAAACGTGCAGAAATCTTGTTGGAGCGTCACTCTTTGGACTGTCGCTGTCGTTGGCGTCGCGTTGACGATGGTTCTTTTGTTCAATGATGTGGAAAGTGCCAAACAAGCCGTCGCTGTTGCTCAATAAGAACAGCTGGACGTGTTCAGAACAAAGGCGCAGCCGGGAGCTGCGCCTTATTGTGTTTCTAGCCGGCAATACCCGCACGACGCCTATCAGCTGATCCTGACGATACCGGGCGATTGGACGGCCCGGAGTTCTTTCTAAATTCCATTTGACGCACCACGATCTGGTCCGCCGGCCGGCTGACCAAAAATCCGGTATATGCGTTTTGCCGAAGTGGCAGCAGCACCATTTGCACTGAACCTGCACCTGGCCAGGCCAGGCTAGCGCCCCATACGGGTATGTTTTGCGGCGTTTCCTCGCCCAGAAGCGCTTGAATATCGATGCCATGGAGCAAATTTGTCCCGCTTGCATCCCATTCTATCGATGCAAGGCCTTCTTCGATCCGGAATAGATGCAGCTGTGTGCCGCCGATCGTCACACTCAGGCCGCCTTCAATCGCTGCAATTTCGGCAATGCCGGTATTTCGGTCGACGCCAATCGTCCTGCGTACGTCGCCCTCCTGAACAAATCCGGCCGTATTGCGGACTTCAAATGCGCCGAGTGGCCAATCGCCGGCAGCAAGTGAAGCCGTCAATTGAAGAAACGCAAAAATTGCGAAAAATGACCTGATCAAAGCGAAGCCCCAAGTTGCCCTTGGTTTCAATTTAAGGTGGGAAACTTTAGAAAGTCTTTGTTCGAATTGAGAAAATCCTTACCGCAGCCTTGTGGAATTGCCAGTGTTCATTTTGACAGGGCAACGACCAGGTCTTCGATGGTGGAGTGCTCGGGCTGCCATCCGGTTGTGCGACGGGCGTGATTGACGTCCACTTTCTGCGACAGCGCGTAACCCGCGCTCCAATCGGTTTCCGGATCAGTCTCTTCGGGGGCGGGTGTTGTGTCGATTTCCAACGGTGCGCCGTGCCTTGCGGAAATGTGCGATGCAAGGTGCCCGACTGAAATACCGTCAATGCAGCTGGCAATCAGGGACATTCTGAAACGGGTCTGTTGCAATATGCGCGCGTAAAAGTCTGCAAGATCGTTGACTTCGACCAGTGGCCAGAGCGTATCGCGCGTCGCTCTTGTTTTGAATGCATGGCCCTTCTTCAGGGCATCGGTCATTTCTGCGATGGGTCCGAATTCCCGGCTGCACACCAGTGCCGGATGAACCACCGCAAGGTTCATGTCTGTGCCGTGTGACAGGGTTCTGATTGTCTCGGTCATGTAGCGAAAGGCGGGCAGAGGTGAAAACGGAGTCTTTTCCGTAATCACGTTCCGCGCAGTCGTTTGCGGAAACAGCCAGACCCCGCCGGTGTAGATCACCTTGAGTGGTTGTTGACGATGTTGCGCGGCCTTCTTCAGTGCCAGCATGGATTGCCTGTCGACACGGCCCATGTCGGCAGAAAATGTCGCGCCGGTGTGGACAACGGCGTCACAGGCAGCAGCACGGCTCACCCAACTATCGGGAGAGCGAAGGTCTCCGGGGTAGGCATTGGCGCCCAGAGCACGGAGTTTTTCAGCCGACGCGTCGGATCTGGCGAGGCCGACAATCCGTGCGTTCTCGTCGAGAAGTCGCTTTAGAACCGCTGAACCGATGCTACCGGTTCCGCCTGTGAGAAACACTTCCATGGGACTATGAGACCCCCGTTAAGCGTTAACCGCAAGCGTTACGTCACTCTTGCTGTGCAAAATCCACCGCCGTTTCCAGAAGTCAGCTTGACGGAACCGGCAGGCCTGCTAGGTCAAGTCTATGACCTTGCATCTTGTTAAATTGTGTGTGGGAGCAGACAGCGCAGAATCTCTTCAGGCCTGGATTGATTTTCGCGTTGAACAGGCGCGCCTTGCTGGTGTGGAAGAGGTGACGACACACACAACCCGCATGGTTCCGACCCGCAAGGATGAGCTGCTGGACGGCGGGTCGCTCTACTGGGTCATCAAGGGGAAGATCCAGGCGCGGCAACACCTATTGGACATTCGCCCGTTTACCGATGAAGCGGGTATAAAACGATGCGATCTTGTGCTGGAACCCCGTTTGATATTGACCCAATACCGACCCAGGCGACCGTTCCAGGGCTGGCGGTACCTAAAAGTGGATGAAGCCCCCGGTGATATCCGGCTTGCGGGCGAGGCAGTGGCCATGCCGGATGCGATGCGCCGCGACCTGACCGAGCTTTGTCTCCTTTAACGGCGGGCTTACTCGCGGGTTTTGTCGGCGGACTGGGCGGCCAGCGCATTCCGCAAGTGTGAAAGCAGTGCGTCAAGATCAGGCCAGCCGCGACCCAGCTTCGGGTTGTCCTTCTTTCGGGTCATGGCCAAATGGGCGTAGCCGTGAACGAGTGACCAGACAAGGATCTCGGTTTCTTCAATTTCTGAGCCTGGAGGAACCAAAGGTGCGCACGTTTCTCGCAAGATACCGTATGCCTCTGAAGAGGCCACGCAGAAGTCTTGGTCGTTCTCGTTGAATTTCTGCCCTGAAAAGATGAACAGAAACAATTCAGGATGCCCCGCTGCATAATCCAGATAGCCGTGACAGATCGCGCTGAGGCGTTCAAAAGGGGCCGGGCCTGCCTTGTCTCGTCTTGCAAGCATGGCATTGCAAAAGAGCCGATACCCTCTGGCGGCGATGGCCGTTGAGAGCCCCATCAGGTTTTTGAAATGATAGCCTGGTGCCGCATGAGAGACGCCCGCCATCGCAGCGCATTCCCTCAGTGACAAACCATCAGGTCCCCGGTCTCTCAACAGTTGGACGCCGGCATCAACCAGTTTGGTTCGAAGCGTGCCGTCCCTAGGGCGGCTTTTGGGAGCATTCATCATGAAGGTTTCATCCGTGATTGGCTTGACACTGTCAAGTTCGATCTTATCTTGACATTGTCAAGTTATGAGGAGAGAGGCGAGATGGAACGGATTTCAAGGCTTGCGGGCAGCTCAGGGTTTTGGCTGGCCACGATAACTTCGGTCTTGGTTGCTGTCGTGTCTTATCGCTTCATACCCTTGGGTGTTCAGCAGGGAATGGAGTTCGTTGCCCATAACCTAAGCGGCAACGCCCTTGCACTTTATGCACACATCGGGGTTGCACCGATTGCGCTCGCCCTGATGCCGTTTCAATTCATGTCTGGCGTGCGGCGACGCTGGCCAGCTCTGCACCGTTGGAGTGGCCGGGTCTACGTGGCAGCCATCCTGGTGTCAGGTCTTGCAGGTCTTCAGCTTGCATTCCACACAACCACAGGAGCCTTTGCCACACTTGGGTTTGCCTTGTTGGCATTCATTTGGCTCGGAACGACAGGTGCGGCCTTCTATTACGCGGTGTCCCGTCAGATCGAGCGGCACAGACGCTGGATGCTTCGGTCGGCGGCACTGACCTTTGCCGCTGTCACTTTAAGGGTTTATCTGGGGTCTTCTATGGCCTTGGGTGCAGACTTTGCCATTGCTTACCCCATCATAAGCTGGGCGTGCTGGGTGCCGAACGCGGTCTTGGTGGAGCTCTATCTTCGCCGGGTGCACTCCTTGAAACTTTGAACCACGTAAACAGGCTCGACAAGAATACCGCCTGCGGCACTCAACTCCCTTGAGCACCTGAACTTGCCAAAGTCATCCAAGCGCTCCAAGTTGATTGTCAGAGACAGCCACTAGGACGAGGCAAGCATGGGTAAGACCGACGAACGCATGAAGGAAGCGCTTGTCCGGCAAAAATCAGAACTTCCGTCAGCGGATGCCGATGTCTCGGCGTTTCTGGAAAAGGCGCGAAACATCAAGCCGCAACCGGGGAGTGACGGCCGTTTGATTTTTGCGCTTGATGCCACAATGAGCCGGCAACCGACCTGGGACCAGGCCTGTCATATTCAAGCCGAAATGTTTCAGGAAGCCGGGAGCATTGGCGGGCTGAACATCAAGCTTGTCTATTTTCGGGGCTTCGGCGAATGCCGGGCGTCGCGATGGTTCGATTCCAGCGACGATTTGGCTCGTGCGATGAGCCGAATATCATGTCAGGGCGGACGCACACAAATCCGCAAGGTTCTGACGGCCGCACTTGAAGCGGCCGACAGGGAAAAGATTGCAGCATTGGTCTATGTAGGAGACTGCATGGAAGAAGATGTCGACCTGCTCTGCGACAAGGCGGGCCAACTGGGATTGCTTGGGGTGCCGATGTTCTTGTTTCAGGAAGGCCGCGATTCGGTAGCGGAAAGAGCTTTCCGGGAAATGGCGCGCCTGACAAAGGGGGCCTATTGTCCATTTGATGCAGGAGCGGCGCGACAATTAGCGGAGCTTTTGAAGGCGGTCGCTGTATTTGCCAGTGGCGGCCGATCGGCCCTACAAGCGCTGGAAAGAAAGGGCGGGCAGGGAGCGCGGTTGCTTTTGCAGCAGCTTCCGCCAAAGTCGTGACATGAAGCCGCAAGAAGCCTGATAACGACGTTCCTTCAAAAGTGCTTTGGAAAGCCCCATTTTGATGGCAGGAAGTTCGTGGCGGTGTGGAGCCGCTCGATGTTGTTTTTGTCAATCCAGTCCCAAGGGACCGAATGTTCTACCTTCTGATCGGAATTGTTCTTCTTGTCGCCGTTTTGACGCTTGCCAGGCAATTTGTGCACGCCAACCCGGCCGCGCTCGCCAGGCAACTGCGTACTTTCGCCGGTGTCTTCATGATTGCACTTGCCGGGTTTTTCGCAGTCACGGGGCGCTTCGCGTTTGCGCTACCGGCTTTTGGTCTTGGCGTGATGTTGCTTCGACAACATGTTTTTCCGGGCCTATCTGGTGGCTACAAGCCACAGAAGTCATCCGGGCAGAGATCCCGTGTGCGGACGGCAATGGTTGAAATGGAACTGGATCATGACAGCGGGGCCATGACCGGGACCATATTGGCCGGCGGCTTTCAGGGCCGCGGGCTTGACGAACTCAACGAGCAAGAACTTGAAGCATTCTGGCGCGAAGCTGGCCAGGATGAGCAAAGCCAGAAGCTAGTCGAAGCTTATCTCGACCGCCGGCTTGCCGGATGGCGTGAACACTTCCAGACGGATGGAACAGAGCGGCAGGGAAGCTCGCCGGGCGCGGGCCCCATGACAGATGAGGAGGCCTACCAGATCCTGGGGCTTACGCCCGAAGCCGGGGACGCGGAAATTCGAGCCGCGCATCGCAGGCTTATGATGCGGGTTCATCCCGACCAGGGAGGTTCCGGTTTCCTCGCGGCGAAAATCAACGAGGCTAAAGACACGCTTCTCAGAAGACATTGACGGCATCCGTTACGCGGTTACTGATAGATGGCGAAGCAAGCATATTTTGCTTTTTTGAGTGTTCTGCAGGCCCTTTTGGCTGCAGATTTGTTGTCGAAGCCGACAAACCTTGCTCGGTAGAGGGTCTGTCCGCCGGAATCGACCGGTTCGGTATAGGGTGAGCGGCCACGCAGGGCGCTACCGGTTTTGGCCTTGGCGTTCTTCAGCATACGGATTGCCTGGCCTTCGGTTTCTGTTGCTGCAATCTGGACCTGCCAGCCCGGCTCGATATCCTTGCTGTCGCTGGTCGCCACAGTGACCGTATCGTCGGCTGTTTCAGGCTCGATCGGCGCCAAAGCTGCTATCCTGGTGGCCGGCTGTTGCGCGACTGCCTGCTTTGCACTGATCGTCGCGACGGGCACCGTATTCAGTTGGATTGTTTCAACTTGAACGGACCGGGTCGCGGGAGCATTCGAAAGAGCCAGTTGCTGTTGCGACGTTCCGCCGGAACGGGCTTGAGCGGCCTGAAGCAGTGCAGTTTTCGAGATGGAATTCGTGCTCAACGAACCGTCCGGGCTTTCCGGCGGGATGGGTGGCAGCGCAGTTGCAACCGCAAAGGTACTGTCGAAACGCTGCTTCACAAGGCGCGGCGGCAATGGCACAGCTTCACCAAAACCTGGAACGGTGGCCGGCTGCGGGGCAGGGACGACGCCAGCCTGTTTGGGCGCAGAAAATGCCAGTACCATCGGAGCACCGCTTGCAGGTTCAGGTTTGCTGCCGGGTTTTGAATTCGGCAATGGCGGGTTTTTCAAGTTTGCTGCAACGAATGTCGGCTGAACATTGCTCTTTGCGATTGCCGGCACGGTTTTTGGTCCGCGGCTGGCTTTGCGAAGGTAACGGCTGATGAGGTTGGTCATATGGGCGTTTCTGGATTTTCCAGACCTGCCGCCCATGACAACTGCCACTATGTGGCGTCCGTCGCGATTAACGGAAGTGACCAGATTGAAGCCGGACGCGCGAATGTAGCCCGTCTTGATGCCATCTACGCCCTTGACCCGACCGAGCAGCTTGTTGTGGTTGCCGTAGGTACGGCCTTTGTACTTGTAAGAGCGGGTTTTGAAGTACCCGTAATACTGCGGAAAGCGCTCCTGAATTGCCCGTCCAAGCCGCGCCATGTCTCTTGCAGTTGTCCGTTGCTTGGAGTTTGGCAGACCGTGGGGATTGCGGAAGGTCGTTTTGGACATGCCGAGCTGACGCGCAGTCCTGGTCATGCGTTCCGCAAACCTTTTCTCAGAACCGCCGATATTTTCCGCTACGACTGTTGCAACATCATTAGCTGACTTGGTTACGAGCGCCAGGATGGCATCCTTGACCCTGATCGTACGACCTGCCTTGACGCCTATCTTCGAAGGTGGCCGGCCGGCGGCATACTTGGAAACGGTCAATTTGGAATCAAGTGAAAGCCGACCAGCCTCAAGCTCTTCAAAGACCACGTAAAGGGTCATGATCTTTGTCAGCGAAGCTGGAAAGCGATAGGCGTCTGCCGAAGATGCGTAAAGGGTCTTGCCGGTTTTTGCGTCGACAACGATGCCAGCATATTTCGGGTTGGCTATCGCTATAGACGGAACGCTCAGCAAGAGAGCGCCTAGGACCAAAATCTTGCCTGCACGGGCAACCATTCTCGCATTGCGAAAAAAACGCATACCAAACACAATAACTATCCCATTCAGGGTCACGCGGTCAGTGTTTGAAGTTGCCTGGACTGGATCTTGAACCCCCGTGCGATTCAATCCGGCTACCCCGTCGACTACGTGTGTATTTGATGGAAACACGGTTACGAATGTGTAAATAGTTTGCGCAAAAAACACTTAAAAAATTTGATTTTGAATAGAGTTAATCAATGGTTAATTACGATCTTTCTTGATGTTTCTATTGCGGTTTAAGTTAACAAGTGAGAATAGCAAGAATATTTTCTTAAAAATGTCTTTCTTTTTTGTGGGATGTTGTTGCATATTGGAATTTATAGAGAAATAACTTGAAATGCCTTTGGGGCATTCCTGGAGATCGAGTTTTTATTCAATTGCTATTTTCACCTCATCGGGCACGTGCCTTTTGGTTTTATCGCATTGTTAATTTCTCGTAATGGTTGTTGTTGCGGTGCAAAATCACCTTGACACTTTTTGTGCAGTGCATTATGTGATGTTCATTAGGTAACGCGATTAGCGCACCGGCTGCCGAATGGAGCAACCACGAGGCCACAAAGACCGGTTCGCCGGATGAGGGCAGTTAGATGATGAATAACTTAGATGAGATCCAGAAGATGAGCAAAGACAACATGGATATGGCCATGGAGTCGTTCGGCACGATGAGCAAAGGCATGCAGGCAATCGCAGCCGAAGTTGCTGACTATCAGAAAAAGTCCTTTGATGAAGGCACTGCTGCAGTCGAGAAGCTCGTTTCTTCCAAGTCTCTGGATAAAGCTTTTGAAGCTCAGGCTGACTACGCCAAGAGCGCTTACGAAGGCTTCGTCGGTGAGATGACCAAGCTCGGTGAAATGTTCACCGACATGTCCAAAGACGCTTACAAGCCTTACGAAGGCGTGATGAGCAAATTGGCCAAGTAATTACCAATTTCTGCCTCTTCGAGGCAATGAATTGATCGAAACCCGGCTTATCTGAGCCGGGTTTTTTCGTATATGCACAGTTTTGCCCAGTCCTTTGCCGGTGTTGAACACATCGTCTTCACGGATTGGAAATGCGCTACCTCCCCATCTTTTAATCTCTTTTGAGAGACCTACATTCAGCATCACCGGCTGCACTTTATGCCGATTTGTGCAGTTCACCGGTTTGTTGATGAAATCGACCATTGCGCAAGGGCGGCTTGCGCGGCAGGATTACCGTAGAAGCAAAGTGACCGTGAACTCTTTTCAAAGTGGCGGTCCAGGTTACGGGCAGGCTTTCCAGGGTTAGTCAATGCCCGCTAGTATGAAATGAGTGATGGCCGGAGTGAATAAGGCGATAGACTGGGCAATGTCGGCAGGCTCTGATTATGACAATGACGGTGACGACGCCGGAACAGTCGTTGTCACCCGGACAAAAACAGTTACCAAGCGGCCAAATCTGTATCGTGTGCTGCTGCTGAATGATGACTACACGCCGATGGAGTTCGTCATTCACGTTGTGGAGAACTTCTTCCAAAAAAACCGCGAAGAGGCGACTCGCATCATGCTTCATGTTCACCACCACGGCGTCGGAGAATGCGGGATATTTTCTTACGAAGTCGCGGAAACAAAAGTGACACAGGTGATGGATTTTGCGCGTAAGCACCAACATCCCTTGCAATGCGTCATGGAAAAAAAGTGAGGACCAACGCACGTGCCTTCCTTCTCACGCAGTCTTGAAAAAGCCCTTCACCAGGCTCTGGCATTCGCGAACGAGCGCCAGCAGGAATATGCGACGCTCGAGCATCTCCTTCTGGCGTTGCTCGATGACCAGGATGCTGCGGCCGTCATGCGGGCCTGCAATGTCGACCTGGATACGATTCGCAGGAACCTCCTGGAATATATCGAAACTGAATTGGACAATCTCGTTACTGACAGTGACGATGATTCCAAACCGTCCGCTGGTTTTCAGAGGGTCATTCAGCGTGCCGTGATACACGTGCAGTCTTCTGGACGCGAAGAAGTCACGGGCGCAAATGTGTTGGTCGCAATATTTGCGGAACGGGAAAGCCACGCGGCTTATTTCCTGCAAGATCAGGATATGACGCGTTACGATGCGGTGAATTATATCTCACATGGTATCGCGAAACGCCCCGGAATGTCCGAAGCCAGACCTGTGGAAGGCGCGGAAGAAGAAGATGTGTTGCCGGGCGCGGAAACGGACAAGAAATCGAGCCAGAAAACCGATGCGCTTGAAGCTTATTGCGTCAATCTCAATGACAAGGCAACCGGTGGCAAAATCGATCCGCTGATAGGACGAGACAGCGAAATTCAACGCACGATCCAGATATTGTGCCGGCGATCCAAGAACAATCCGCTGTTTGTGGGAGATCCCGGTGTAGGCAAAACCGCGATCGCGGAAGGATTGGCCCATC
This sequence comes from uncultured Roseibium sp., assembly GCF_947499295.1. Taxonomy (GTDB): domain Bacteria; phylum Pseudomonadota; class Alphaproteobacteria; order Rhizobiales; family Stappiaceae; genus Roseibium. The sequence goes on along the minus strand of NZ_CANMNP010000007.1, from coordinate 144,554 downwards.
GTATCGTCAATGGTGATGTGCCCGATGTTCTTAAGGACGCGACTATCTTTTCACTGGATATGGGCTCGCTTCTTGCCGGAACGCGCTATCGCGGCGATTTCGAAGAACGCCTGAAGCAAGTGGTCAAGGAAATCGAGGATTATCCGGGCGCCGTCATGTTCATTGACGAAATCCATACGGTGATTGGGGCAGGTGCCACATCCGGAGGGGCCATGGATGCGTCCAACCTTCTCAAGCCGGCACTCGCATCCGGGGCGATCCGTTGCATTGGGTCAACGACCTATAAGGAGTATCGCCAGTTCTTCGAAAAGGACAGGGCACTTGTGCGGCGGTTCCAGAAGATCGATGTCAACGAACCGTCGATACCCGACGCAATCGATATTCTTAGGGGTTTGAAGCCTTATTTCGAGGATTTCCATAAGGTTCGCTACACCAACGATGCCATCAAGACGGCTGTTGAGCTTTCAGCAAAATACATCTCCGATCGCAAGCTTCCTGATAAGGCCATCGATGTTCTGGACGAGACAGGCGCGTCTCAAATGCTCGTGCCGGAAGCGCGGCGGCGCAAAACCATTGGTGTGAAGGAAATCGAAAACACCATCGCCACAATGGCAAGGATCCCGCCAAAGTCCGTTTCCAAGGATGATGCTGAAGTTCTTGAGAATCTCGGCAAGGACCTGAAACGTGTCGTCTATGGGCAGGATGATGCGATTGAAACCCTGGCTTCGGCGATCAAACTGGCTAGAGCGGGGCTTCGCGAACCGGACAAACCGATCGGAAGTTACTTGTTCTCCGGACCGACGGGTGTCGGCAAAACGGAAGTCGCTCGACAACTGGCATCATCGCTTGGGGTTGAGCTGATCCGTTTCGATATGTCGGAGTATATGGAACGGCATACGGTTTCCCGTTTGATCGGTGCACCGCCAGGCTATGTCGGTTTCGATCAGGGCGGTCTGCTGACCGATGGCGTCGATCAGCATCCGCATTGCGTGCTGCTGCTGGATGAGATCGAGAAAGCCCACCCGGATCTTTTCAACATTCTGCTGCAGGTCATGGACCACGGCAAATTGACCGACCACAATGGCAAACAGGTCGATTTCCGCAATGTCATCTTGATCATGACGACGAATGCGGGTGCCGCGGACATGGCCAAGATGCCTGTCGGCTTCAATCGCGTGAAGCGAGAAGGAGATGACACTGAGGCGATCAACAAGCTGTTCACGCCTGAGTTCCGAAATCGCCTGGACGCGATCATACCGTTTGGCAACTTGCCGATCGAGGTCGTCCACAAAGTCGTCGAAAAGTTCGTCATGCAGCTGGAAGTCCAGCTCGCAGATCGCAACGTGACGTTCGAGTTGACAGACGAGGCCGTGAAATGGCTGGCGACTAAAGGATATGACGACCGGATGGGAGCTCGACCTCTGGGTCGAATTATTCAGGAGCATATCAAACGACCGCTCGCCGATGAGGTGCTGTTCGGCAAATTGAAAAAAGGCGGCATGGTCAAAGTGTCGGTATCGGAAGACGGCAAGGGTCTGCTCCTTGAAAGCGTCGAGGAGCGAGCGACACCGCCGAAGACCAAAGCCAAGACCGAGCCCAAGCCGCGCCCTAAGCGCAAGCGCAAAGCTCCGGCCAAATCGGCGGGAACCAGCAAGGACAGCAAGGCGTCGTCGTCCGGCAAAGGTGGTTCTTCGAAGAAGAGCCTGGTGCCCAAGGTGCCGTTGGCGGACTGATCAACTTTTCCAAGCTTGAAGAGCCCCGGCAACTGCTGGGGCTCTCTTTTTGGCCATAGGCCATCGAACTCAAGATGCACGGCGTGTTGGATGCTGCGCTGGTCAGACTTCGGCAAACAAAGTCGGATCTGGGAACACAACATCCGGAAAGTCAGCGATCGGCTTCATCATGCGCGCCTTGATTTCCGGCGTGAAGAGCTGCTCAAAATTGATTGATCTCATAGGCTTTGTCTGCCCGTGCGCATGCCATTCGATGAGGCATTTGACTGTGTGATAAACCAGGTGGTCGAGCCCGTCCGTGAGTTTGCTGTAAAAATCTATAGGATTGTCCGGAAACTCTCCGTCGCTTCGACGAATGTTGATTGGAGGAGAGGTGCCAATAATGTGCCCGGCATCGATTTCCTCGTTCATCAAATGGACCGTCCAACGCGTCGTGTGTGCATTTCGTTGTTTTACATCTTCATGTGGCGCTGGACCGGCACCGTGTCCGCTGGCGAGGTCAGACGGGTGAAAGTTGTAGACACCGAGGTTCGGTATGCGCAGGAAAGGTTTGTCGATCAACTGGCCGAAGCCGCAGCACAGAACCGCATCGGGCTTCAGGTCTCGCAGTGTTTCACGAAACCAGTCTTGTTTTATGTCGCCGGTATAAACAGGTATACCTGCTGTCAGGGCGGTTCTGATCGTAGCTCTCTCAAGCTCGCGTTGCAGGTCTTGAGGATATAGGTGCCAAATGCGCTTGCGTGCACTGATTCTGGCATCCTGATTTAGTGGGTCATCCGTCAAAAGGCATGAAATGTGCAGCTGTGCTGGATAATGGCGCGCGTAGGTCAGCAGTGTCTTGAGCGTCAGAAAACCGACTGGCAAGCTTGCGATTACGGCGATGCGCAGAGTGTCGTTAAACGGATGCGGCCTTGGATCAACGCTGGGTTCAATCAACTCTCCCCATCTGATTGATGCGTCGTTGTAAACGTGGTCGGCGAGACGCAACCCTTTTAGCCACCGATTTAACCAGAAGTCTTTTGAGAGGTCTGACATCAAGCTCAGTCCAGTCGAGGTAATTTGCCAATTGTTGAACCAGAGAAATTGCTTGTCAGGAACATGTCAATATCGAACAGAGCCGGTTGTGGCGGCGCGTTGACATTTCGCGGGAAGAGGATCAGAAAATAAGGTCTCCTTACGAATTTCGTTTTGGTCTACGTTCATGTCCTCGCCAAACGGCGCTTCTGAAAAACAGTCTGAGCAAAGTGAAGCCATATCCTCGAGGAAATGGTTTGCCCGTGGTGCGCGTGCAGCAATCTCCATACCTGCGTTCATATTGACGGCAGCATTTGTCGGATATGCCGGACTGGCCCGCGAGACGGGCCTCACATTGCTGGAAACCCTTGCAATGACTGGTTTTATCTGGGCGTTGCCATCTGTGGTGGTTTTGACCGGCGCCCTGTCTTCCGGCATGGGTATTGTCCCGGCAGGCATTGCCGTGGCGCTTGCTTCCGTTCGGCTGATGCCGATGACAATGGCGCTGATGCCGATCATCAAAGTCCAAGGTAAAACCAAGAACTGGCAGCTTCTGATCGCATCACACTTCGTTGCGGTCACGGCCTGGGTCTATGCCATGAAACACCTGCCGGAACTCCCAAGAGAGGCGAGACTGCCTTTCTTCGTTGGCTTCGGCAGCTCGATTTCCACCTTTGTCTTTGTGTTGACGGGCATTGCCTATTTGCTTGTCGAGCGGCTTCCGGACGTTGTGGCCGGGGCCCTGTTTTTATTGACGCCAGTCTACTTTCTGTGCTCGCTCTGGGGCGCTGCAAGATTGAACGCAGACAAGGCGGCCATGGTGGCCGGTCTGGTGCTCGGTCCGGTTTTTTTCATATCCCTGCCAGGGCTTGATCTTCTTTGGACCGGATTGATGGGTGGCACGTTGGCGTATCTGGCCACACGTATCTGGCGACGGGGACTGTCGTGATGGACGGTCTCATGAGCAGCGGAGCTTATGCGGATACCTGGTGGTGGCCTTTTCTCATGATCCTGGTCGCCGGTTGGCTTGCAACGGACGTGTGGCGCTGGCTCGGTGTTTTCGCCGGCGGACGATTGCGTGAAGATGGTGAGCTTCTGATTTGGGTGAGGTGTGTCGCGACGGCGCTCGTTGCCGGGCTCATCTCCAAACTGATCCTTTTTCCGCAAGGTATTCTCGCTGAGACTCCGATGTGGCTGCGCCTCGCGGCAACAGTGTTCGGCTTTACCGCCTTTCTCATTTCCCGTCAGCGCGTGGTCGTGGGAGTTCTGGTGGCAGAGGCCTTTCTGCTCGTGGGGTGGACAGCACTCGATCTTTTCTAGCCACCGGTTTCGCACACTTTTTTGCTGTAGCTGCTCATGGAGCTTGATACCATAGGTTGGGCACACTCCGTGTTTCAGCAAGAAGGAGAACACCGGAATGGCCGACCAAGTGGAACTCTTCTATGCACCACAAACCCGGGCGACCGGGGTGCGTGTACTCCTTGAGGAACTGGGCGCACCTTACAAGCTGAATGTTCTGAACTTCAAACTTGGTGAGAACCGCCAGCCCAGTTATCTGGCAGTGAATCCATCCGGCAAAGTCCCTGCTTTGCGCAGTGGTGACGCAGTGATCACAGAACAGGTTGCGATCTACATCTATGCGGCCGATCTGTTTCCGGAGAAGGGATTAACTCCGGCGCTGGATGATCGGCGCCGTGGTCCTTACTTAAGATGGTTCGTTCACATGGCCTCCTGTTTTGAGCCCGCCCTGGTGGACCGCGCACTCAAACGGGAAGAGCCGCCACAGGTCATGTCACCCTATGGCAGTTTCGATACGGTGATGGAGAACATGAGGGCGCAGCTCGCGAAAGGCCCATATGTGCTTGGCGAACGCATGACAGCGGTCGATGTGCTTTGGGCTGTGGGACTGCGCTGGGGAATGATGTTCGGTATTGTTCCTGAATTTGATGAATTCAAAGACTTCACGCAACGCTATTTCGAGCGTCCCGCACCCGTCAAGGTGCTTCAGGAGGATCAGAACCTCGCTAAAGAACAGGAAGATGCAGCGGTCCAGGCGGGCTTGGACTGATCGATGCCTGATTGGCAGAAACGAATTCGCTAATACATTTCCGGGTTGATTTCCAATGGTTCGACTTTTCTGATCCACTCTTTCCTGATGTGAGGTATCAACGTCTGGATGGAACCTGGTGATTGATCGTCTAGTTGCCCGTTCACACAAAGCCAGGAGCCGTCATCCTCGATCCGTCCCGTCTCTATGGATTGAAATAGAAGTTCGCACCAATGGCCATAGGAAGAACGCAGGAGCTGGTTCTCCGGGACAACCAGCTCCAACGTCACGTATTCAAATTCGTTGAACTCGTGCTCTGAGAGGAGGCTTGCCGCCAGCAACTCAAGATCGTCCTCCCGGGATTCAAAGGTCCAGACTGGTGGTGTCCGGCCGTCGCACAAGCCATGTTCTTTCATGTGCTTGGCTGCATACTCGTAGGCTAGCCTGTATTGGGGCGGCGTTTGAATTCCGGTCCAGGAGGGCACATAAGTACCATCCCTGTTGAGAAGAGGCAGAACTTCAGTGCGCTGAAAGGTGAAAAGGCGGGCAAAGCCCGTTGGAACCCCGTTGGCTGAATGGGCAATCAGGAGAGCGCTGCCCTGATTTTCTCCGCCTGAGCAGCAAGAACGTCATTGTCCGCCATATCGCCGGTGTGGGGTCGTAAGGAGACGCCTTCGAAACGGGGAATTACATGGACATGTGTGTGAAAGACTACTTGACCGCCTGCAGGTTCGGAAAATTGCTGGATTGTTGTTCCATCCGCAGCAAATGCCTTGATCACAATGCGCGCCATTTTCTGAACCGTTGCCATGACAGCGTTCAGGTCTTCTTCTGCGATGTCAAAAATGTTGCGTGACGGGTTCTTCGGGATCACCAGAATATGGCCGTCACCACGGGGCATGATGTCCATGATCACCAGCGTCTTATCGTCCTCATAGACCTTGTGACTTGGCAATTCACCTCGAAGGATCTTTGCAAAGACGTTTTGATCGTCATACGCGGGTGTGGACATGGCAATCTCATTCCTCAAATCGACAACAGCGCTCCGAACCTGGAGCAGACAGTTGCGAGACTAGTCGTTTGAACCGGATCGGAGCAAGGGCGAAATGATTTGAGTTTCCAGGAAGTAAGCGCGAACTTCCGGTAGGTCGGCAAGCATCCCGCCGTTTGACGGGATGCTGTATCGATCAGGCGGCCTTGGATGCGTTTGAACCGTCTGCAACGAGCTTTGAAACACCGGCAAAATCCAGTTTGCCTGACCCCAGAACCGGAACTCTCGACACCACACGAACTTCCGCCGGTATCATCAGATCCTGAGCTCCGTTTGACTTGGCAACTTCGATAAAAGCGGACCTTGTTGCGTCGGGGTTTTCGGTCACCAATATCAGCTTCTCTCCTTTGCGGGGATCCTTGATTGCTGCAACAGCCGACAGATGATCCGGCCAGATCTTTCCAGCCAGCGCTTCAACGGCGGCGAGAGAGACCATTTCACCGCCAATCTTGGCAAAGCGTTTTGCGCGTCCTTTGATGGTAATGAAACCGTCCTGATCGATGTCGACGATGTCTCCGGTGTCGTGCCATCCATCGACGAGCGGTTCGATCACGCCGGGGTTGTCAGATCTCAGATATCCAACCATCACGTTTGGGCCCGATACGAGCAGGCGCCCACCACTTTCAACACCTGGTACTGGCTCAAGCCTTGCAGTCATGCCCGGCATCAGCTTGCCAACCGTGCCCGGTTTGTTGAACATGGGCGTGTTGATCGCAATGACAGGTGCGGTTTCCGTAACACCATAGCCCTCCAGAACGCGCAAGCCGAAGCGCTCAAGATAGGTCTCGCGTGTCGATGGCTTGACTGGCTCCGCACCTGCAAAGCAATAGCGCAGCGAACGGAAGTCATAGGCGTGGGCAGTCCGGGCATAACCGTTCAGGAAGGTATCGGTCCCAAAGAGGATCGTTGCGTTTGAGCCGTAGATAAGCTCCGGAATGATGCGGTAGTGCAGGGGAGACGGGTAAAGATATGCCGGTACTCCCGAGATCAACGGCAGAATTGTGCCGGCGGTCAGGCCGAATGAGTGAAACATCGGCAAGACATTGAAAACCTTGTCGGACGGGGTGAAATCAATCCTGGCGGCAGCCTGTGTCGCATTGGCCAGAATGTTTCTGTGCGTCAGCACCACGCCCTTCGGTTCTCCTTCCGAACCGGATGTGAACAGAATAACGGCTGTATCGTTGGCGTGCCGTGTGACCACAGGACGGGTCTTCGTGACGAGACCTCTGACTTTGTCGAGGAGCGTGATCTCTTTCCTGACTTCGTCAAGCCAGATGAAGCGGACATGAGGAGAGAGCTGCTCAACGAGGTTTTCCAATCTCGCCTGAGTAACAAAAGTGCGCGAACAAAGAATGGTTTTGACGTTTGCTGTCCGGCACGCCGACAAAACGTTGCTCGGTCCAGCGGTGAAATTGATCATTGCCGGGACCTTGCCGGCCGATTGAGCAGCAAGAAAGGTCACGGCCGAACCGTTGGCGTTTGGCAACATGATCCCGACTGTGGTCTCGCCTCGTGTCAGCTTTGCAATCTTTCGCGCCAGAACGGAAACGCCCGTCAGGAGTTTGCCGTAGCTGAGCTTGCCGCTCAGCGGATCCTCGACGGCAAGTTGAGAATATCCGCGCTCTCTGGCGGTTTCGATGACCCGGTCAAGGATCGTGCTGTCTTGCGACAGACTGGTTTCGAACATTAGACCTGACATCACCTGATAGAGTTCAGCACCTGCCGCTGCACGGCGTTTGCGGCCCTTCAGGTCTTCGGACAGTTCAAGGCGTTTCGGTTCCATGATCGTCACCTTCACTTTCGGAAACAGTCGTTTGCGGATCTGGTCGGGTTTCAGATAGGAGAAAGGAGTTTTCTCAAGGCCTTCTATGCGGATGGGCACAATCATCGCCCCCGTCTTGTCGGCTACCATTGCGGCTCCGTCGTAAACCTTCATCAGGGAGCCGGTGACCGTCAGGCGGCCTTCCGGAAAGATCACAAGTGGCTCGCCTGACTGAACGGTTCTGATCAGCGCTCGTGTCGCCATCGGTTTTGACGGGTTGATCGGCAATGCGTTGGCTAGCCGCAAGAAGGGTCGCACCCACCAGCGCTTGGCGATGTCGTAGTCGATAGCGAATGTTGGGGTCTTGTCGCTCAGGGTCAATGCAAGGCCGGCGTCGAGAAGGCTGACGTGATTGAGGGCAAGAACGGGAGCCGGCCCTGCTTTTTCAAGGTTCTCGAGGCCGGAAATCTCCACACGAAATACTGAACGATAGAGTATCGAAACCGCATCCCGCATCGGGTTGGTCGGCAGGAACATCAGCATAGCAATCGCGGCGAACAAGTTGAGCGCAGACAGGGAAAGGAGGATCGTCGGTACAGAAGCGCCAAAATACTGCGCACCGGCAAGCGTCAGGCCGCCAAGCGTCATGATCGCCGCGCCCAGCGCATTGGTACCTGCAATTCTGCGTGCCCGGCAGTCCGGATCAGACCAGGTCTGCAGTGCGGTGAAAGTTGGAACCGCAAGGAATGCTCCAGAGATGGCAAGGCCTGCCATATCAATGGACAGGCGCAAGACGCCTTCGCGGGCAATGAATTCGCCCAGTGTTGCGGCCGGCAGCGAATGAGACACTCCGTTCAAGGTAAGTGCCGTATCCAGGCAAAAAACAGCCAACAGGAGTGTGCCGACCGGAACCGGCAGCAGGACGACGCGTCCGGCAAGCAGCCAGGCGGCGATGGCTGAGCCAATTCCGATGGAAACTGCAAATACGGCCAGAAAATAGGTGACCGCAACTTCACCGCCACCAAGCAAAGATTTTACCATCAGCGGCAGGATGGCCAGGATCAAGGCACCGATCAGCCAGAACCAGGCATTCATAAGTGCGACGCGGATAAGACGCTTGTCAGCGACAAGGTCTGCAAGGACACGCCAGGTAGACGTGGCAACGTTCCAGTCGATCTTGAGATCGGGTGCCGCTGCCGGTGTTGATGGTATCAGGCGGCTCAAACCATAACAGGCTACGGCCAATGCGATCATGACCGGTGCGAACAACATGACGGGCGCACCCGTTGCGAAGACAAGACCGGCCGATATGGTTCCGCCGAGAATGGCCAGAAAGGTTCCAGCTTCTATCCAGGCGTTTGCTCGTGGCAGCTCGGTTGCTGGAAGGTGATCCGGCAAAAGCCCGTACTTGACGGGGCTGAAGAGGGCGGACATTGCCCCGAAAACGAAGAGAGCTGAAAACAGGATCGGAAGAGAGCTCAGGGCCATCCCAGTGACGGCAAGTCCTGCGCCGCCAATTTCCACCAGCTTGGTGATGCGGGCGATCCTGGACTTGTCATATCGGTCGGCCAGTTCACCGCCAATTGCTGAGAACGCCAGAAACGGAGCGATGAAGACTGCGCCGGCCAAGGCAATCAGGGCACCCGAGTTGCCTGCGGACGAACCGGCGACATTGAACAGGATCAGAAACACGAGTGCGTTTTTTAGGAAGTTGTCGTTGAACGCTGCAACGAACTGGGTCCAAAAGAGCGGCGCAAACCGCCGGGAAGTCATCAATGGCTTTTGCATTATCTTCTCCTGCGGGGCGGCTGTTTGCGGCACCCCACTTGAACGAATTTTGGTTAGGATTGCTCGGGCTGATTGATGTTGATCAGCAGTTTTTCGGATTTTGCGTGTTCCAGCCGGATGCGCAATTTTGCGGCTTCTTCGCGGTTGTTCAGGGTCAGAGCGACCTGAGCACATGCCGTGAAGAGTGCTCTCATTTGCAATATTGGTTCCTCAAACATGCTGCCTCCATAAAAGTGAACAGTGTTCATTATTTGACAAAGCCACAGAGACTCAGTTAAGTCAAGAAGAAAATGAACTAAGTTCACTTTTGCGGAGAAAACTCATAGTGGCCGGATTGCAAAAAGCAAAGAGCGAAGAAACGCATCGCCGCGTTTTGGAAGCTGCCATCAGCGCCGTCGAGGCTGGCGGTCTGGATGCTGTGAACATAAGGAAGATCGCCGCGGAAGCAGGCTATTCGGTTGGCTCGGTCTACAAACACTATGCCGATCAGGACGAACTCCTGCTCGCGGTCAATTCCGTTACGCTCGGACGCATTCGAGAGAGGATGTCGGAAGCGCTCGAGGGTTCGGTTGATCCGATGTTTCAAATGAAGGTTCTGGCGCAGACCTACCTCGATTTTGCGCGTGAGAACCGAAATCTATGGACGACGCTTTTTGCGCACCGGCTGCCGGAGGGCAAAGCGGTTCCGGAAGAGCATATTCTTGAAAACATCGCACTGTTGGAATTCATAGCTGTCCCGCTCAAGGCACTTAATCCGGAGCTTGAAGGCGATGTTCTTGCGGCAAGAACCCGTACCTGCTTCGCTGCAGTTCACGGGCTCGTCACCATCGGTCTGGAAGCTCGATTTGTCGGCCTCAGTGGAGAAGAGATGGACCGCGAGATGATGTTTCTGGTTGAGCGCGTTTCTGGGATGTAATTGCTTCAGCGCTCATAAGACTACGTACCGCAAAATGTCTGGTAAGGACCAAAGTCCTCAGGTGCAGGCAACGCATTGGCTTCAAATCCCGGACGCTCCTCAAATGGTCTTGAGAGAAGGTCAAGCAACTGCTCAACCTGGTCATAGTTGCCGCCTTCGGCTGCCGAGAGAGCCGCTTCGACCATGTGGTTGCGAGCAATATAGATAGGATTGACCGCATTCATCCGGTCCTTGAGGCCGGCAGTTTGCGCGTCCTCCAACTGCAATCGCCTCAGCCATCTGTTGTGCCATGTGACAAACGCGCCGGTGTTTTCAAAAAGTGCCGCCGCTGGATCTGCCTTCCCCTCGGCGGTCTCGGCGAGCCGGCGGAAGAACACAGTGTAGTCGACGGATTGGTCTTTCATCAGGCTTAGCAGTTCTTCAATCAGGTCCTGATCGTCTTCCGCGTCCTTGACCAACCCAAGCTTTGACCGCATGCCTGAAAGCCATAATTTTCCGTAGATGTCCGGAAAGCGAGCGAGTTCGTCGGCTGCAAGCGTGACGGCCTTGTCGAGGTCATCGGGCTCAATCAGCGCCAGAATCGCCTCTGCCAGCCGGGCAAGGTTCCACTGGGCAATGACTGGTTGCCTTCCAAAGGCGTAGCGGCCGCCGTGGTCAATGGAACTGAACACCGCAGCGGGATCATAGGCATCGATAAAAGCGCATGGGCCGTAGTCGATGGTCTCACCGGAAATGGTGGTGTTGTCTGTATTCATGACCCCATGCACGAATCCGACCAGAACCCAGTGCGCGATCAGGCTGGCTTGCCGTTCTACGACACGCCGGAAAAGCTTCAGGTACTTGTCCTCTGCACCCCTCAGATCCGGATCGTGTCGGGATATTGCATAGTCTGCGAGCTGACGAACCTTTTCGGTTTCGCCTCTTGCGGCAAAATACTGAAACGTGCCTACGCGCAAATGGCTGGCGGCAACGCGTGTTAAAACAGCGCCGGGTTTGGGACCATCGCGGAATATTGTTTCGCCTGTGGTTACGGCTGCAAGAGCGCGCGTCGTTGGAATGGCGAGTGCGTGCATTGCTTCGCCCATGATGTATTCTCTCAATACCGGGCCGATGACCGCCTTGCCGTCCCCCCCGCGCGAGAAGGGTGTCGGGCCGGAGCCTTTCAACTGCATGTCCCGTCTTATGCCTTCTCGGTCGACCAGTTCGCCCAGAAGCAGTGCGCGGCCGTCACCAAGTTGAGGAGAAAAGCCCCCAAACTGATGGCCTGCATAAACCTGAGCCAACGGGCTTGCGCCTTCGGGACTGTCGGCTCCCGCAAATATCGCGGCACCCGTAGGGCCCTTGAGCTCGTTGGGGCTGAGGCCGAGTTCGGTTGCCAGACGGTCATTGAACAAAACCAGCTTGGGTGAGGGGACCTGGGCTCCTTTCCAGGCTACGTAAAACCCTTCAAGTTCGCGGGCATAAGAGTTGTCAAAGTGGAAAAGCGGTGGTTTTGCAGTCATGATTGCCTGTTGATCAAGAAACGGCGGAAACTCTGAAACAAGCATATAGGCAAGGTGAGAGCGATTCCGAGAGCAGAGATCGAATGATCTGAGCCATTCAGCAAAATGACGCAAGGAACACAAGTCGGCCTGTGCTTTTTGCCAGGAGATGCCTAGGGAAACAAGGCTGGCGTTGTTGCCGGGTTCTTGCAAGGCGTTACATCGATAAAACCTGGAGTATGAAATGAAGAAGCTTGCTGCCATCGCAATTGCCTTGACCACGATTGCAAATCCTGCATTTGCGGTCTTGCCTGAAGACGAAGAGAAGCCTCCGAAACCGACGCCGACTTCAACAAAATGTCCTGACGGGACTGCCTGGGACGAAGGGTCTGAAAGCTGCGCCGAGATGAAAGCAAGTCTCTTCAGCGACCTCGATCGGTTCAGGGCAGCGCGTGAATTGGCTTACGCGGGCAGACTTGAGAGCGCTCAAAGAGCACTGGATGCAATGACCGATCAGTCCGACGCAAGGGTGCTGACATATCGGGGATTTATCGCCCGCAAGACCGGAGACTGGAACAGCGCCAAGTCATACTATGCTGCTGCACTTGTTGCGGACCCGAACAATCTGCTTGCGCGCTCCTACTATGGAATGGGACTTGCGAAACGCGGCGACATTGAAGGCGCGCGTCAGCAACTGAAAGAGATAAGAGCCAGAGGCGGGCGGGAAACCTGGCCCGAAAGGGCTTTGCTCCTGTCGCTTCACTCGGGCGGCCTGAGCGCTTACTGATTGCACCGGACTGTCCAATTCAGGTTGCTCAGATGCATGATATCGCAAAGCCCTCAAACTTTTTTCTGAAGCACAATGAATAATTTCGATCGTCGTGTATCTACGTGATGTAAATTTTCAAAGGGAGAAGCGCCATGAAGACTGTTTTTGCATCCGCTGCCATTGCCTTGAGCCTGGCTTGCACCCAAGCCCTTGCAGGAGAGACCCCGTCCAGTCCGGACGCGAAGGTTTATTTTGTAAACATTGAAGACGGCGCCACGATAAAGGGTCCTGTCAAAGTTGTGTTCGGATTGTCGGGCATGGGTATTGCGCCGGCCGGCATCGAAAAAGACAACACCGGTCACCATCATCTGCTGATCAACAGAGCACCGATTGGTCAGGGTGAAGATGGCGAAGACGAGTTCGTCTACAACATTCCAGCCGATGAGAACCATATTCACTATGGCGGTGGTCAGACTGAAACGGTGCTGGAGCTCGCGCCGGGCGAACATACATTGCAACTCGTGCTTGGCGACCTCAATCACATTCCGCACAATCCTCCGGTCTATTCTGATGTCATCAAGATTACCGTAGAGTAGGGATCACCGACCTGCCGGCGGTCTCCAAACCGCCGGCGTGTTGGGAGAGCGGATGAAGCCAAAAGAAGTCAGGGACTTGTTGCCAAATGCACTGCCATCAATCTGGCGGTTTGGATTGAGTCTGACCGGTGACGTCGACATGACGAACGACCTTGCGCAGTCGACCTGTTTGCGTGCGGTGGAAAAGGCAGATCAGTTTCGATTTTCCGGAAGTTTCGAAGGCTGGTGTTTGCAAATCTGTCGTTCGATCTGGCTGAATGAATTGCGCAGTCGAGCGACACGGCAAGACAAGGTCTTTGCGACGATCGACGCGGATCTCATTCCTGATATTGCTCCGGGCGTTGAACACAATCTTTTCGCCAAGGAAATCATCGAGCGGGTGATGGCGCTGCCGGACGCTCAGCGCAGTGCGGTGGAATTGGTCTTTGTACAGGAATTCACCTATTCGGAAGCCGCGACGATCCTGGATGTTCCTATCGGCACGATCATGAGCCGTTTGCACGCCGCGCGCAAAGCCCTGAAAAAGTTCACGCAAACGCCGAGTTTTGATCAAAGGAAGGAGAAGCGATGACCTATTCAGATCAGGATTTGCTGGCCTTTCTGGATGGCCGGCTAGATGAAAAACGTTCTGCCGAGATCGAGCAAACCATGCGCATCGATCAGGATCTGGAGGCGCGTGTGATGGATCTGGACCCTGTCGCCACGCCGGTTCGAAATGCCATGAAGGCTGTTCCTGGCGATCATGTTCTACTGGACTTGAAGCGATCTGCTCCCTTTACGCTCCAGGAGAAGGCAAGCTCGTTGCAATGGTCCAGGTTGGCAGCTGTGCTCTTATTGGGCGTGCTTCTGGGAAGTGGCGTGATGTGGTTCGGCCGGCCGGCCCCTGAAGACTGGAGAAGCCGCATTGCGCAATACCAGTCACTTTATGTCGCCGAAACGGTGCGGCTCACCACCGCGTCCGCTGAAACGCTCGAACGACAACTCGATGCGGCTGTCGATACGCTCGGCCGCCCGTTGGAGCGGCAAGGCCTTGATGCGCCTGCTTCGCTCAGTCTGGCACGCGTTCAGGTGCTTGGCCTTGACGACGAACCCTTGATCCAGATTGTCTATCAGGCCGACGATGGACGACCGTTTGCGCTTTGCATTACGACGGGCACCGGGGCCGGCAGTCCGGATGTTGCCTCGTCTGAAATGCTTCATGGTCTGGCGACAACCGCCTGGCACGACGGATCCTTTCGCTACATCCTTGTGGGCGGGAAAGACTTGACCGAAACGGAACAGCTTGCGCTGCAGCTAAAGGCCTTTCTTTGATCGGGAAAGTCCCGTTTTTAGCCGTGCGATGAAGGCAGTATTTGGAAACACCCATTGATCTTCGATCGAGATGTTCGCTGCTGGGTTGCATGCTTTTCGTTTCGGGAAAATAATCCTGACGTCCTTTCGAATCGGGAGCATTTGTCATTCACGAAACGATCAAATCCGGTAATGGTTACGTCAGACACCTCAGGTCACTTTTTCTATCCGATATTCATTTAGGCACGCGCGGTTGCCAGGCAGAGTTGCTTCTCGACTTTCTAGATCACCACGATGCCCAGAGGATCTACCTGGTCGGTGATATTATCGACGGTTGGCGTCTTCGGAAAAAGCGCTTCTGGCCTGCGTCTCATCAAGAGGTCATGAACCAGATCCTGGAGCGCGGTCGCCGCGGTGTTGAACTCACTTACATTCCTGGAAATCATGATGAGTTTCTGAGAAAACACACCAGAACCAGATTTGGCTGCATTCGGTTTGCCGACAGCGTAGAGCACCTGACAGCTGAGGGGCGACGATACCTGGTCATTCATGGCGACCAGTTCGATGTTGTCATGCAAAACGCCAAGTGGCTCGCATTTCTTGGAGATCGCTTTTATGCCACCGCTTTGGCGCTCAACACTTGGCTGAACATCATCAGGCACCGGCTGGGCTTGAACTATTGGTCGCTTGGGTCATTCGCGAAGCAGCATGTGAAGCAATTCGTCAATTTTATCGGCCAATTCGAAGACACTATTTTTGCCGAGATAGACAAAAGAGAGCTCGACGGCATCATTTGCGGTCATATCCATCATGCAGCGGACCGGGAGGTGAACGGTATTCACTATCTCAACACGGGTGATTGGGTAGAGAGCTGCACTGCGATTGGTGAAAACTTGGATGGATCGCTCGAGGTCATCCGGTGGCAAGGTGCTGAACAGATCTTTGCCCGGGCAGCCAAAGACACAGAGACGAATGTTGCTGCATGAAATCCGTGCTTTTTGTAACCGATGCCTGGTATCCGCAAATCAATGGTGTTGTCAGAACACTTGAATACACGGCACGCGAACTGGAACGACGCGGGGTGCGCGTCGAGTTCATGACCCCGCAGGGGTTTCGAACAGTGCCATGCCCGACCTATCCGGAAATTCGCCTTTCGCTGACAACAAGAGGCAGCGTTCGAAAAATGCTGAACGATGTTGGTTGCGATCATGTGCATATCGCGACGGAAGGGCCTCTTGGGTTGCTGGCCGCAAGCGCATGCAAACGCGAAAAACTGCCTTTTACGACAAGCTATCACACACGTTTTCCTGAATATGTCGCCGCCAGATTGCCGTTGCCGACTGCACCCTTTTATGCCTGGTTTCGCCGGTTCCACAATTCAGGGTCAGGCTGCATGGTCGCCACATCGCTTCTGGAAGACAGCCTGCGAAAGCGGAAATTCAAGAACCTGATGCGTTGGGCACGCGGCGTGGATACGGACCTGTTCAAGCCCCATGACGGCTCGATTTTTCCGGCGGAGTTGCCGCGGCCCATTTTCTTGAATGTCGGACGAGTGGCAGTCGAAAAGAATATCAAGGCATTTCTGGACCTTGAGCTGCCCGGCTCGAAGGTTGTGGTTGGCGATGGCCCTCAGTTGGCAAGCCTCAAGAAGGCCTACCCGCAGGTTTTATTCGCCGGTACGAAGAATGGTGAGGACCTTGCAAGACACTACGCGAGCGCAGATGTCTTTGTCTTTCCATCCAAGACGGACACATTCGGTCTCGTTCTTCTGGAAGCCCTGGCATGTGGCACACCCGTTGCCGCCTATCCCGTGATGGGGCCTCTTGACGTGATTGGAAAGAGTGGTGTCGGGGTTCTATCCGACGATTTGAAAGAGGCCGCACTCGAGGCACTCAAGGTCCCGCGGGAGAACTGTCGACGAGCCGCGCTTGAGCAAAGCTGGTCGAAATGCACCGAGCAGCTGTTGGCGAATATAGAGACCGCAGAAAAAGTCCATTCGGCAGCCCGATCCGGGAGAGCTGCCTGATATTCCATGAGCTGGCGTTTCTGATATCAAACTGCGAGCGAAGAGGGCGCGATGCGGGCCGATTGGAATTGATCCGTCAGCACGCCGTTTTCGTCTGTCACCTTCAGTGGTTCAAAATCATTTTTGAAGCGACTTGGAAGACGATGTTGAGGCCGGTAAGCGGATCTGAGCTGATCAGTCATGGCGCTGTAGGTCAGTGGCGGCTCTTTGAAGGATTGATACATCTGGCGTGGGCTGCCGATGCCTGCGTTCCAGCCGAAGCGGTGTAATGGCCGGACGGCGGCAAGTATCGTCTGTTCAAGATCAAAGTGCTTACGCCAATGCCAGGCATGCCCGAAAGTGTGGCGTGTCAGAGCTTTTTTACGTCTTCGAAATTTCAAAAGGTCCCTGAGAAAAGGCACGACTTTTTCAATGGGCTCTTTTGGCCACTCGACAAGTTTTTGACCGTCCATATCACTGAGTAGGACATTCGGCATCAAGCGGCCTTCGCGCGCAGCCTTGTCGAAATATGGGGTTCCTGCAATCGGGATGGTCATCGACAAAAGACCGGGAAGTGGTACCCGGTGGTCCGACAGGAGGCCGGACAACTGGTCGTCGACTTCGGCGACAGTCTGCTGTGCAAAGTCGATGATCATGCCGTAGTCGAAGAAGATACCATTTTCCGCACAGGCTTGGGTCAAGGTAAGCGGATCGGAGGAAAGGCTTTGCTTCTTGTTGAAGGTCCGTAGAAGCGCCGGATCCAAAGTCTCGACACCTGAAAATATGCCCTTGCAGCCATTTTCAGCCAAAAGCTTGAGATTTTCGGGGCGTTTGAAAAAGTCCCCGGTAACCAGTGCACCCCATCCTCGAAATTGTCCCCGACGCCATCTCTCGCCGATCTTCTTTACCCGCCACTCAAAGCTGCCACGGTTGTTGCCATAGAAATTGTTGTCGAGGACCATGACACAGACAGCCTTGCCAATTGCATCAAGCTGACTGTCGATCGAGTGCTCGGAATGAGCTGTATATGCGCGACCCTCTCCGGAAAGAGAGCAAAAGGAACAGGCAAAATTGCAATTCTTTGTTGTTTCCAGATAGGCGATGCCCATGCTCGGCGATGTCAGGTCAAATCTGGGAGCGGCCGCGTCTGAAACATGATCTCTGGAAAGCACGGTTTCGATGACAGAGGCAACTTCTTCGACATCTCCCTGGCAGGTATAGTCAAATACCTCGTCGCAGATTGCAGGAAGTGCTCGCGCAATCGGGCCGCCAATCACGCCGACCACGCTCGGATTGAAATGCCTGCAATAAGCCAATAGTTGCCGCGCTCTGTCGAAGGCTGCCGTCAGGCCCGTGAAGACAACCATATCCGGCCATTCGAACTGACGCCGTTCGAGAAGTGCGCCGTGATACACTTCGTCCCACACGCGAACCTCGGCGAGAGCGGGGTTGAAGTAACCCGCAAGGTAGTAGGGCGCCATCGCCCGTGGCACGAACAGGCGTGTCGGCGTTGCCGATCTCCAGGGGTCGAAGTAAGCATTGACGATCAGAATTCGGCTCTTGCGGCCCGCTTTCATGCTGTCTCCGATTGTCGCACTTCTGGCTTGTATTGGTCTTGTGGCAAGTTTGAGCGAAAGCCTTGCACATCGGCGTGGAATAGTCTTCCCACTCAAAGGACAAGTAGCATTTTATGAACATCTTGATGCTAACGATCCGGTTCAAAATGATCTGTTTTCACCCGTAAACGCAGCCGACCGCCATTTCATGGAAATGATCGAACACTTCAGGAAACACGATGCTTTTGCGCATCTGAACGACTCCATACTTGAGAGCATCTGTTCGGTCTCGAAGGCAATCGATGTCCCTGAGCATCAGTTCATTGTGCGGGAGGGCGAGGAGACCTCTGATCTTTATCTGCTGATTGAGGGGGAGGCGCGCGCCGTCAGGCGAGACCCGGGTGGTGGAGACATCAAACTGAACATCATCAGGACCGGTGAATGCGTCGGTGAACTGGCCTTCCTGGACGGGGCGCCCAGATCTGCTTCGGTTGTTGCGGAAACGCCTTGCCAGCTCATCAAGATACCAGTCGATGCCTTAAGAGCCTTGCCTGACGGTGCCATGGTGACTGGTGAGTTGAAGGGCGCGCTGGCTGGTGTCGTCGTAAAACGGGCACGTAGCTTGAGTGACGAAATGCTGTCCGCGCTGCGGGAACAACTCGCAGCCAAGACCCTGCAGAACCAGTTCGGTTATTTCCTGGTTTTCACCATTGCGCTGTTTCTGATATCGACTTCGCTCTTCTATCTCGTCGCTGAGCGTTACGTGAAGGATGTCTATGATCCCGGATTTTCCTGGCAAACGATCCTGCTGTTCGCGATTCCCTGCCTGATCATCATCAAGGCCATGAAGATACCGCCGGCTCAACTCGGGTTGCGCCGGGAGGGATTGGCAAAATCACTTGCGCAGTCGTTCGGTATCTGTCTGGTTCTTTCGATCCCTATCGGAATATACCTGATCTTCTTCAAGCAGGCAGAAGCGCCAACGGCAGGCGGCGTCAAGATCGATCTGCTTTTTCTGACGCAATACCTGTTTCACACCGTGTTTCAGGAAATCGGATCAAGGGGCCTGATGCAGGGGCTCTTCCAGAAGTTCCTGGCCGATACCAAGGGCCACAGGGCAGTACTTCTGACCAGTACGATATTTGCTTCGCTTCACCTGACTTTCGGCGTGGATGCCGTCGTCATAACATTCTTCGCCAGCATCATTTTCGGCTATGTCTATCTCTATCAGAAGAACCTCGCTGGCGTGATCCTGATGCACTATTGGTTCGGCGTTCTGGCCGCGCTGATGGTCGCAATCTGAGGTCTGCTGCAAAAAATTCCTGGCAGAAAACAAACTGGAATACACTTTTGATGCGAACGCGGAAGGTTCGTCTACATTCCACAATGACCGTGGTGACCAAGAAAGCTTTGGCTTAAGCGGCAGATAGTTTGTCGCAGGGACCAGAGCGTCCAGCTGCCTAAGGCGTCCAGCTCAAAGCGGTCTTCTGCTCGGAGAGCGTCCAAAGCTTGGCAGCCTGGTCCGGTTCCAGAGCAAATGCCTCCAGGGCGCACTCGCCGACAGGTCCGACCATTTCAAACCTAGTCGGGCCGTAATATTTTTCGGCTTCCAGACCTTTCTCCGTGGCGCACATGACTTCGGGCCAGGAGCCTCGCGCGGCAGATTGCGCAAATGCCAGCAGCAGAGTGGCAAGAATGCGGGTCTTCAGGTCGGCCGTGTCCCGGATCAAACCGGTCCTTGATGCGCCGGGGTGACAAACGTGGACCTGAACGGTCTTGCCGGCTTTCTGCACCCTGCGTTGAAGTTCATAGGCAAAAACCATTTGCGCCAGCTTGCTTTGAGCGTAGGCGTTCCATGCCGAATAGTTGTTGTCAAAGTTCAGATCCTCGAAACGAATGCGTTGGTCGCCCATCTTGTAGCCATTGCTTCCGACGACAACGATCCGCCCTGACGTTTCCTCGATACGTTCAAAGAGCAGCCCACACAGAAGGAAATGGCCGTAGTGGTTCACGCCGAGCTGGCTTTCGAAGCCGTCCACGGTGAGTTGCTGCGTGGCGATCTGCGCGATGGCGGCGTTGCAAATGAGGGCATCTATTTGGGGGACGGTTTCCAGAAGCTCTGCTGCAGCGTCCCGAACGCTTGCCAGTACAGCAAGGTCCATACGAACAAAACTGACGTCGGTTTGCGGCCCGAACTCTTGTTTCAATCTTTCGATCGCGACGGCTGACTTCTCAGCGCTGCGGTTCATCATCACCACACGTGCGCCTTTGGAGAGTAGTATCCGCGCTGCCTCGAAACCTGCACCCCCGTTTGCCCCTGTAATGACGTAGGTTTTTCCTTTCAGGGAGCCGAGACGCTCCGGCGTCCATCCTTTTGGTCCAAATCTCATTTTCAACTCGCATTTCTTCCTGCGATGGCAGGGCATTTCGAGAAGTGTTTCCACCAACTTGAAATAAGAGATAACTCTCTTGTATGAGCTGAAACAGGCGAATTGATCGCAATTTTTTACCTGATTGTATCAACCGTATTGTAAGTCTAGGCCTCTCGAGGCAGGTTGAAGGCATGAGCAAAGATCTGATCAGGCAAATTATCGACCGCCGATTGCCGGTTGCCGGAATGGCTGAGACCGGGATCCGGGGTGTGCAGCTCTTTCGCGTCACCGAACCGGTGGCCTGTGCGCCTGCGGTTTATGAACCGACTGTTGTTGCCATCGTGCGCGGGACCAAGGAGGCCATTCTTGATGGTCAGCATTATGTCTACGATCGTGACCGGTATCTTTGTTGCCCCATGTCGATGCCGGTCGAGGCGGGCACGCCAACTGCCGGTCCGGACAACCCGCTCCTCGGTGTCATAATTTCCCTCGATACGCGCGTAATGACCGAGCTGTCTATCGAGCTGGAAAGTGCTGCGCCACTCCGCAGATCTGCAAGTGACACGCCCCAGGCAGGTCTGACTTTGGCGCGGTGGGATGCTTCCTTTACCGACGCCTTGCACAGGCTCGTGCAACTTGGTGATGACCCCACAGCTACGGCAGTCCTTGGAGAGTGCCGGCTGCGAGAGGTCTACTATGCTGTCTTGAAGGGAGAAGCCAGCGTATCCGCGCGCCGTGCCTTTGGCATCGGCAACGAGATTGCCCGAACTATCCAGTTCCTGTCAGCGCACTTGAATGAACCGGTCACCATCGACGACATGGCAGCACATGCCGGCATGAGCCGGGCAGCTCTCCATCGCAAGTTCAAACAAGCGACCACACTGTCACCGATCCAATTCGCAAAATCCATGCGATTGAACCACGCTGCGATGAAGATCGCAGGCGGGATGAATGTGAGCGAAGCGGCCTGGGAAGTCGGTTACGTCAGTTCCTCGCAATTCAGCCGGGAGTTCAAACGCATGTATGGCCAGTCTCCCAAACGCTGGAGCCAAAAGGCACAACTCCCGGAGGGTGTGCTCTAGCAGGCAGCAATGCTTTTTCGCTGCGGGTTGAGGCTTGCTCTCTATTCCAGACCATCAAAACGGCGGTGGCAAATGACCGGTATGCGGACTAGATGCCAATTCGCTGCGGTAGCGCCAATGGCTCCTTTCCAGGACAGCCGCAGTCAAAAAGACCATTTATAAGAGCTTTGAGCGTCCCAGCTTTGACGCGCCGCATTGCGGCGTGTTAGCTATCGCGTGACGACGGTTTGACCGAAATATGGCGGCAGACCCGTGGAAATTGCGCACGGGAAACATCTTATGGCTAAATTGAAACATATTGGTCTGGGAGTGCTTGCCGGTTGGTTTCTGACGTTGCCAGTACTGGCGCAGGAGGGCTGGACGCCAGAGCGTAGTCTCACGGTCAAGCACCTGTCGGATGTCTCCTTCACCCCCGACGGTACCGGACTGCTCTTCGGAATCCAGAGCATCGACCTCGATAATGACCAGTATCTGACCGAATATGTGATCTCCGATCTGAACGGCGCCTCCGTCCGAACGCTTTTGCCTGCGTCGCCGGATAACTCTTGGCCGCAATGGTCGCCCGATGGGGCCCTGGTTGCCTATCTGTCCTCGGCCTCCGGGGTCAGCAACATATGGGTCATCCCAGCAGAGGGCGGCACCGGGCAGGCTCTCACCGACCAGACGACTGATGTACAGAGCTTCAAATGGGCACCTGACGGCAATGCCATCGCCTTCGTCATTGAAGATCCCAGCTATGTGCCGCCGCCGTTGAACAATGCTGACGACTATGTCAAGAACCAGCTTTGGATGGTGCTCCTCTCCGATGGTGCTCCGGACGGCGCTGCGATAAATCTGACCCCAGATGCCGACTTCTCCATCAGCGGCTGGACGGGCAACTGGACCTATGATTGGGCGCCGGATGGCTCGGCCATAGTCTTTGCCCATCAAGAACGCCCCGGGCTAGACTACATGACTGAAGCGCGCCTCTCCATCACCGAGGTCGCGACACAAACCGTGACTCCGATGGCGCCGGACAACGATCATTGGCAATACTTCCCGCGCTGGTCCCCGGACGGTAAATACATCGCCTTCCTAAACGCGCCGGGCGAGTTTATGTGGTCCTTCCTCTGGGACATCAAACTCTTGCCCGTCGAAGGCGGTGATCTGGTCGAGCTGGCACGGACCAAAAATCGGCTGCCTTTCATCTGGCAATGGGCAGCGGACAGTCAGAGTGTCTACTACCTCGAAAACGACCGGGTGAGCTATTCCTTCTATGAGATGCCCATTGATGGCAGCGACTTCACCAAGATCTTTGGCGCGCCCGAGGACATCGATGCCCCTGGCCTGAACACATATCTTACGTCGCCCTACATCCATGTCAGCCCGGACAATACCCAACTGGCCTATATCGGCCAAACCTCTAGCACGCCACCCGCGATCTATCTCAGCGACGTGGATGATTTCTCGCCGGAAAAAATCAGCACTGCCAACGATCCCTATCTGGAGGTGCCGCTTGGGACATCGGAACTTATTCAGTGGACATCGCTGGACGGCACCGAGGTTGAGGCCATCCTGAGCTATCCGCCGGACTACCAAGAGGGGCAGAGTTACCCGATGGTCGTGCAGATCCACGGCGGACCGAATGCGGTCGATTTCAACGAATATCTGCCTGTGATTAAGTACTTCGCTACTGCGAATTACACTGCGGCGGGCTACGTCGTGCTTCGGGTGAACTATCGCGGTACCCTCGGCTATGGGCGTGCGTTCCGCGAGGATTTAATCGGCAATTTCGGCGGTCCAGACTACGAGGATATTATGACCGGGCTCGACCATGTCGTCGATCTGGGCATAGCCGATCCCGATCAGCTGTTTGTTGTCGGGCAGAGCAATGGTGGTACCCTGACGAACTGGATCGTGACCAAGACCGAACGCTTCAAATCCGCCTGCTCGATCGCGGGGGAGACGGATTATATCAGCCTCGAAGGAACCAACGGCTTTTTCCAGACCAGCTGGTATCTGGGCGGCAGTTTTATCGACAATCTGCAGATGTTCATCGAACGCTCGCCGATCTTTCATGTCAAGAACGTGACAACCCCGATCCTGATCCAGGGCGGGCTTTTGGACGACAACGTGCCCTATACTCAGCTTGAGGAGTTCTACCGCGCGCTCAAACGCGCAGGTGCCGAGGCCCATCTTGTCGGCTATCCCGGCGCGACTCACGAAAGCTACACGCCGAAGCAATACCTTCAGCTTCTGCGTTCCTGCCTTGACTGGACGAACAGCCACCGTGCAGCCGAGGCGAACTAAAGCAGGGTACGGGCCGGCCTGCACACGCTCGCGCGACGCTAAAGTGTAAGTGAGATGCGGAAGACGACCGCACCAACGGTCTTTGGTCTGCTGTAAGAAGTCGACCTTAAAGCAGAATTCTTCAACGCTCAGTCCACCAAAGGCCTGCCGCAGGACTAAGGCTATCTGTTGCTGCCTGAACCTGGTTTCTCGCTCAATTCTCTCGTCGTTGAACCGCTAGGGTTACTGGCAATGACAGATGGTTACGTCGGGCAAGCGTCCTCCTTTTCACGCACAAGGTCGCCAAGTCAGGCTTATACAAAGACGCCGCACTTCGATTCTGCAATGCATTGATCCATGATGATGAATACTTGGTACAAACTGGAGTTGGTTGGTGCCCGAGCGATCTCATAAGATGGCACAAAGAAGAGAGGTTTCCCTATGTCATCGATCTTCGACGTATGCGGTTAGCAGCAAGATCACGCTTTACGCTCTGCGCGACGTCAAACGCAGCGCCGGGCCATTTTGCAACTGTAAAACTAATGCTGGCTGGCTGAAGCATCTGAAATGCAAGTATCGGTGCAAAGCACAACACTTGGAACTTTGGGATCAGAGTGGCTGTATGCTGCAAATGATGCAAATGATGCAAACGCCCGCTTCAACGGTGATACCGTCTTACTCGACCTTCATCGTGATCGGATCCTCGATCAGCAGTGTTTCACCCGTTCGAGATAGCGCACGAAGGCTTCCAGGAAACCTTCGTAGAAAATATCTTCAACAATGTCCCAGACGTCGCGATTGTCCGTTACGATGCTATGGGTAAAGCCTCTCGAAAGAGAACTTCAACATTGTGCCCATCTGGGTCAAACACAAACGCGGCGTAGTAGCCAGGTGCATAGTGGTTCCGATAGCCGGGCTTACCGTTACAGATGCCGCCCGCGGCAATTGCGCCGTCATAGGCTTTCTGAACGGCTTCTTTATCCGGCGCTCTGAAACAAATATGAATTTTTGGTTGAGTCGGCGCGCCCTTAGTAATCAAAAAACGAACGATACCTTCACTTTCTATTCCAAGTTCGCCGATCTCCTCGTCGAGGAAGGCCACATGCGCACCGATTGCTTCGAAAATTGGAACATAGAACCGGTGGGCCGCTGAGAAATCGCCAACAGAGTACTCGACATGATCAAACATTGGGTCCTCCAGTAAAGTGCCAGTTCTCTTTTGATCGCTAAAATAGGCGGCTGTTAGGCTGCCATTGTGGGTTGGAAGCATTGGAGCAGCTACAATGATAATCAAGATTTGGGTTAACTGTCCTTCGGAAGACGTCGCGGACGAAATTGCGGAACAGCTTCTTGAGCGGCGCCTGATTGGCGCTGCGAACCGCTATGCCGCGATCACCAGCCGATATGTTTGGAAAGGAGAAATCAAAACCGCACGGGAAATACCGCTGCTGCTGAAGTCGAGAAAAGACCTCTTTCCAAGAGTCGCCGACGCGATCTGCCGCTTTCATCCATATGAAGCGCCGAGCATACTCTCGATCGAAATTGACCAAGCAAACGATGCGTATCTTGATTACATGATGGAAAACACGCATCAGGATTGAGCTGGAAACGCTTCAGTTAGTCGCTGTCGGACAGCTCTATCCAATCAAGGCGAATCGCAAATTCACTAATCTGATTGGTCTGTTACCGGGTTGGTCAACCTCAACTTGTCCACAAGTTCATCTATTCCCTTGGCATCAAAGACGTTTGTTGCTGCCACCAGCACAAGATCGTGTTCTGTAAGGATAACCAGTTTGGCATACCACATTGAATTTGAGCCGTTGTGCCAGATGTATGGTGCTTCTTTGTCGGTCTCAATGACCCAACCGAGACCGTAGTTTTCCGCCACGACCTTCCGCATTTCCTGGCAACTTGCGGCGGACAAGAGGCTGTTGGGTTCTCCTTTGCACGCTGCGATTTGGGCTTGCCCCCAACGTAGCAGATCCTTCAGGTTCAGGTGGATTGTTCCTGCAGGACCAAGCCAT
The DNA here is from genome assembly GCF_947499295.1 of uncultured Roseibium sp. Classification (GTDB taxonomy): domain Bacteria; phylum Pseudomonadota; class Alphaproteobacteria; order Rhizobiales; family Stappiaceae; genus Roseibium. Next base: position 118,800 of record NZ_CANMNP010000007.1, on the reverse strand, counting down.
GGAGGATTGTCCGTTATCTCCCCCTGTGGCGAGATCTTGCGCTTGAACAGAAAAAGATCGCGATGTCCCCAGGGTGCGCCTTCTTCGGAAGGAGCCCCAAACCCAAGCGAGTTGAGACCGAGTGGTGACGCCAATTCCTCCAGCACAAGCTCTTCCCATGATCGTCCGCTCACTTCTTCCACGATGAAGCCTGCAAGCACGTATCCAAGATTGGAATAAAGATACGCATCCGATGGATTGGGAAGCGGACTGGTCCATAAGGGAGCAAGGACAGCCCGTCTCAGGCTGTGGAGGTTCTCATCTGATCGCTTGGAAAAGTCTGCCATCGGCGCATTTGCCTGCAAGCCGGATGTGTGCGACAGCAGTTGCCGAAGGGTGAGTTCTCTCCAATGCGAATGCATTTGCCCCTTATCTGTCGGCAGATAGGCCTCGATTGGTTCGTCAAGCGAGAGGATTTGGCGATCCACGAACCGCATTACCAGGGCGGCGGTGAAGGATTTCGTGATCGATCCGATATGCCACTGGGCATCAGCAGTCACAGGTCTACTGGTGTCTTTGTGAATGGGACCAAAGGTCATCGTGACTGGTGGCTCGCCAGTTTTCGCGTAGCCCACACCCAGAGCATAGCGCGGCGCTTCCGATGCGGCCTGCCTGGACAAGCTTTCAAAGTCATCTGCATGCGCACTGTCGATCCCAAAGGTGACAAGCAATGTCTTTGCTAGAGTGCGTAACATGTGATGCATTTGCGTACGGGACTGGGCGGTTGCAAGGTTGTCATGACGAAATTCGGCTGCGCCCTGATCAGGATGCACGACAAAAAAGGCAAATTGGGTTCTTTCTGCCAGTCCGCCCTCGGCTCCAGAACCGTCATCAACACCCTCGGATATAGTAAAACCCGCCCAATCGTCTCCGATGGGCGGGTTCCTTCGTCTGGGCGCCGGGAGCCGCGCTTGGCCAGTGGTAAAACCGGCCTGGGCGAACTCCCGGCTAAGCGCTTAGCTGCAGCCGCTTGTGCTGCCGCATGTGTCGCATTTCAGGCAGGTGCCGTTGCGCACCATGGTGAAGTTGCCGCATTCGGCGCAGCTTTCGCCTTCATAGCCTTTCATGCGGGCCTGAGCGATCTGCTGTGATGCGGTGCTGGCCTGAGGGGCAGGGGCTGTTGTGACCTCAACAGCCGCAGCAACGCTTTCGCCGCGGGCAAAGGCAGTCGCCACAGCCGACGCCTGCGCAGCGACGGTTCCCGCGAGTTCCACTTTCACCGTTTCGGTGATTTCGCCTGCAGGTTCTGAGCCGGAGACAAGGCGGAAACGTTCCGTCTGGCCACGGACAAGGCCGTGCGACACGACGCCAGGGTCGCTCTTATCCATGTTCTTGACCGCGCCTGCATCAACCGGACCGCTGAAGGCTTCCGGCGGGACATGGGCAAGGTCGTGACGGCCGAGATAGGAAACAGCCAGTTCGCGGAACACGTAATCCAGGATCGACGTTGCGTTCTTGATCGCATCATTGCCCTGAACCATACCGGCTGGCTCAAACTTGGTGAAGGTAAAGGCGTCGACATACTCCTCAAGGGGCACACCATATTGCAGACCGAGCGAAACAGAGATCGCGAAGTTGTTGATGAAGGCCCGAAGAGCCGAGCCTTCCTTGTTCATGTCAAGGAAGATCTCACCAAGGCGGCCGTCGTCATATTCACCGGTACGCAGGAACACGGTGTGGCCGCCGATCTTGGCCTTCTGGGTGTAGCCCTTGCGGCGGGCCGGCAGCTTTTCCTGCTCACGGACAACACGCTCAACGATCCGCTCGACAATCCGCTCTGCAACCATTTCGGCCTTGGCGGCCTGCGGTTTGGCGGCGAGTTCCTCGATTGCATCTTCCTGGTCGTCTTCATCGTCAGCCAGAAGCTGAGAATTGAGAGGCTGAGACAGTTTGGAGCCATCGCGATAAAGCGCGTTGGCTTTGAGAGCCAGCTTCCAGGACAGCATGTAGGCTTCCATGCAGTCTTCGACCGTTGCATCGTTCGGCATGTTGATCGTCTTGGAGATCGCGCCGGAGATGAAGGGCTGAGCTGCCGCCATCATGCGGATGTGGCTTTCCACCGACAGGAAGCGCTTGCCGATACGGCCACACGGGTTGGCGCAGTCAAACACCGGATAGTGCTCTTCCTTCAGGAAAGGAGCGCCTTCGAGCGTCATGGCACCGCAGACATGATTGTTGGCAGCCTCGATGTCGGCCTTGGAAAAGCCAAGGAAAGACAGCAGTTCGAATTCCGGATCTTCAAGCTGTTCGTCAGAAACACCAAGCGCCTTCAATTGTTCGTCGCCGAGAGTCCAGCGATTGAAGACGAACTTGATGTCGAAGGCCGACTTCATGCCGTCTTTCAGCTTCGCCAGGCTTTCATCACTGAAACCCTTGGTTTTCAGGGAGGAGGGATTGATCCCCGGCGCCTGATCGATCGTGCCGTGGCCGACGGCATAAGCTTCGATCTCGCCGATCTCGCTTTCGGAGTAACCGAGTGCACGCAATGCTTCAGGAACGGCACGGTTGATAATCTTGAAGTAGCCGCCACCGGCGAGCTTTTTGAATTTCACCAATGCGAAATCCGGTTCGATGCCGGTGGTGTCGCAGTCCATGACGAGACCGATAGTCCCGGTCGGTGCAATCACCGTCGACTGGGCGTTGCGGTAGCCGTTTTTCTCGCCAAGTTCCAGCGCGCGGTCCCAGGCCTTCTTGGCACGGTCGATCAGGATCGGCTCCGGACAGGAGGCATGGTCGAGCGGGACCGGGTTGGTCTGAAGACCTTCATAGCCGTCGGCTTCGCCATAGGCCGCGCGGCGATGGTTGCGCATCACCTTGAGCATATGCTTGGCGTTTTTCTTGTAACCCGGGAAAGAACCGAGCTCTCCGGCCATTTCGGCTGAAGTCGCATAGGATACCCCGGTCATGACAGCAGTAAGCGCACCGCAGATCGCGCGGCCTTCGACGCTGTCATAAGGGATGCCGGAGGTCATCAGCAGACCGCCAATGTTGGCATAGCCAAGGCCGAGCGTACGGAATTTGTAGGAAAGTTCCGCGATTTCCTTCGACGGAAACTGCGCCATCAACACGGACACTTCGAGGACAATGGTCCACAGCCGCACGGCGTGTTCGTAGTTGTCGATGGCAAACGAACCGTCTTCCTTGCGGAACTGCATCAGGTTCAGGGATGCCAGGTTACAGGCGGTGTCATCCAGGAACATATATTCCGAGCACGGGTTGGAGGCCCGGATTTCACCATCGGCCAGGCAGGTGTGCCAATCGTTGATGGTTGTGTGATATTGCAGGCCCGGATCGGCAGACGCCCAGGCGGCATAACCGATCTGTTCCCACAATTCCTTGGCTTTTACCGTCTTCAGAACGCCGCCGGACTTGCGCGCGGTCAGGTCCCATTCGCCTTCTTCGATAACAGCGTTCAGGAAGCCATCGGTCACGCGGACGGAGTTGTTCGAGTTCTGGCCGGCAACTGTCAGATAGGCTTCTGAATCCCAATCTGTGTTGTAGGTTGGAAACTCGACTTTCGTGAAGCCCTGACGTGCAAACTGGATGACGCGCTGGATGTAGTTTTCCGGCACCATCATTTTCTTCGCTGCACGGATTTCGCGTTTCAATGCCGGGTTCTTGGCCGGGTCGAAGCAGTCGCCATTGTCCGCTTCGCAGTTGATGCAGGCGCGCATGATGGCGGAAAGGTGCTTCTGGCAGATCTTGGATCCGGTGACGAGAGCGGCCACTTTCTGTTCTTCGCGAACCTTCCAGTTGACGTATTCCTCAATGTCGGGATGGTCGACATCCACAACAACCATCTTTGCTGCACGGCGCGTCGTGCCGCCGGACTTGATTGCGCCCGCTGCACGGTCGCCGATTTTCAGGAAGCTCATCAGGCCGGAGGACTTGCCGCCACCTGACAGCTTTTCGCCAGCTGCCCGGACATGCGAGAAGTTGGAGCCGGTGCCGGAGCCGTATTTGAAAAGGCGGGCTTCGCGGACCCAGAGGTCCATGATGCCACCTTCATTCACAAGGTCGTCGCCAACCGACTGAATGAAGCAAGCGTGGGGCTGAGGATGCTCATAAGCGGTTTTAGATTTGGTCAGGCGGCCTGTCTGGAAGTCTACATAGAAATGGCCCTGGCTCGGTCCGTCGATGCCATAGGCCCAATGCAGGCCGGTGTTGAACCACTGCGGAGAGTTCGGTGCGACCTTCTGGGTGGCCAGCATGTAGCGCAGCTCGTCGTAGAACGCCTGCGCGTCTGATTCCTTGTCGAAATAGCCGCCTTTCCAGCCCCAATAGGTCCATGTACCGGCAAGACGGTCGAAAACCTGACGTCCGTCGGTTTCAGAGCCGTAGCGGTCGTCTTCGTCAATTTTTTCAAGCGCGGTTTCGTCGGCCTCATGACGCCACAGCCAGGATGGAACGGTGTTTTCTTCAACAGGTTTCAGTTTGGCGGGCACACCAGCCTTGCGGAAATATTTCTGCGCCAGAATGTCGGAGGCAACCTGGGAGAACTGAGTCGGTACCTGGATGTTTTCCAGACGGAATACCACCGATCCGTCCGGATTGCGGATCTCACTGTTAGCTGTCCGAAAGTCTATGCCGGCGTAAGGCGATTGGCCTTCCTTGGTGTAGCGCCGCTCGATCCGCATTCTCAGTTACCCCTTTTAATCCCTTGCCGGTTCATGAAACCAGCCTTGTCCCGCATTTCATCCGGAATTGGCGTTTCGCCTGCCTCTCGTCCCGGATGTTGTCCTGCCTACACTAGGTCTGTGTCTGTATGTAGCGTATAGAGGTTAACGATCCACTATATATAGTGTTCATCAACAGCTTTGTCACGATATGCGCCAATGGATCTGACACACAAAATCCCTTCCTCCGGTTTTGAAAGAAAACCTGAGACGCAAACGCGGATACTGGTGGTTTTGGATGACCGGGTTGCCTGGAAAAGCTCCCGACTACGCACATCGCAATGATAGGAAATCTAAGGTAAATGAAATCTTAAGGTCAAGGCGTGAGTGACAACAGCTAGTGCTCAAAAAACGTACAAACGCAAAATCTTGTGTGTCCATGTGGATATTGGGGAGGGGAGTGGGGAGCGCGCAAACCCAAGGGAAAAAGCGCTTGCTTTCCCGGCGAATAAGTGCCGGTAGCGCTCGATCAACGAAGCTGTGGATGAGTATGGGCACGTTTTTTATGAAAATTTGAAGTAAATGGCGCGTGTCACCTTCAACCGGGTTTAAGCCGCGTCTGCTTTAGTGTGGGAACGACAGGGATAGGGACCCGCACAATATGAAGCATCATGCCGCTTTCGGGCTCGCAATGGAGGACATCGACGCTGTTGTCGTGGAAGACAGCAAGCCGATGCAAACGATTCTCAGATCGATTCTCCTCAGTTTTAAAGTGTCGCGTGTGCGCGTTTTCGATTCGGTCGATGAAGCGCTCGAGGCCAGTCTTGCAGAGCCACCCAATGTGATTCTCACCGACTGGCGGATGGCGCCGACCTCCGGATACCAGTTCTTGCGGCTCGTTCGACATCGCCACATGGAACCGCTCTGCTATGTACCGATTCTCTTCATTACGGCTCACGGAACCCGCCCGTTGGTCGACAAGGCACTGAGAGCCGGCGCGCATCATGTTCTGGTGAAGCCCGTTTCACCCTCGACACTCTTCAAACGGCTGCATTGGCTGTTGAACGATGACCGGCCCATGATTCTCGAGCACTCGGGCTTCTACAATATCTATGGCATCCAAAAGACAATGGATGAACAGGCGGAGAAAATGCAGTCATTGGCCGGGGCCAGACTGCATCACCGGACTGCTGTGAAGAAGCGGGCTGAGGTCGAAGACGCCGTTGAAGAAGCATTTGAGAAGCCTGAAGTGCCCAAACCGATCTTTGCTGGTGTCAAAAAACGGAGCGTCAGCAAGGACAAGGATATCAAAAAGAAGTTTTCTGCAGCGGCAAGACACATCCGCACCGCGGGCTTTACCGGCCTCAAGGGTTTCAAGCCGCACTGATCTCGTGCGGAGGTCCAGCGGCATTTGATACTGCATCTGCGGCATGATTGCCGGAACGGTGCGAATGCCGATATTTTGTATCTGCGACCTATAGACAGACGCGAGCGTTGCCGCCATAGTCCGCCAAAATCCGATAGTTGTCTGAATACAGCTGCGCGGAACACAGGCGAATTGACTTTGAGGGACCCCAGAGGGCCATGAAAACTCTGCTGCTTGAACTCTTCACATGGTGGAACGGCCAGACAATGGGCACCCGTTTCTTCACCTGGCGCAAGGGTGAGTTTGTCGGCGAAGACGAACTCGGCAACAAATACTATAAGGAACGTGCGGGCAAGAAGCGCTGGGTGATCTACAACGGCCTGGCAGAAGCCTCAACGATACCACCAGGCTGGCACGGCTGGATGCACCACCGGGTCGACACACCACCGTCTGACGAAACCTATCACCCGAAGCATTGGCAGCAGTCGCATCGCGCCAATGGTACCGGGACACCCGACGCCTATCGACCGCACGGTTCTATCCTGACGCCGGAAAAACGGCCTGAAGTGAGCGGTGACTATGAAGCCTGGACACCGGGCAGCTGAACCCCTCAGAACCAAAAAAAAGGCCCCGCTGAAAAGCGGGGCTTTTTTGTTTCGACTGTCTGCCGGGCGAGCCGCCCGTTCAACCGGGTTTCTGGCTTGCCTTTGCAGATGCCTGCTGTGCGCCAAACAATGTGCTGGCGGAAGAAATCAGCCTGTTGAGGACCAGAATAACCAGGGATGTGCTGTAGCCCAGCACAAACGGCATGATCAGCAGCATGGACTGGTTGGTGAAGGCAAGTTCCGACTTCGTAGGCACGGTTGTCTTGTTCAGTGCAGCAGAACTCAGGCTTTTCACGAAACTCAGAAATTCATGAAACCCGAAGGGCAACGTGAAAAACAAAGCAAATAGGGCTCCCAGAACGATTCTTTGAACGATCAGGCGCGAATCTGAAATATCGAAAGTTATGTCGCTTGTGACCGAAATGGCATTGAAGCCAATAAAGGCAGCCGATCCGATTGCTCCCAGGGACATCAGCCAGACAAGGAAGAAGAGGACCATTGCGGCACCGTTCATTCCGGTGCCGAATATCGGCACTTCTGACAGGACCACGGACATGATCATGGAGCCGATCGAGACAACAACCAGCCAAACTGCCAGCTTCGGCAGAAAGTTTGGCATTTGAGATGCCAGAAACCTTTTGCGATTGGCGTCTGACAACTGACTGAAGAGAGCTTGAGTCTTTTGTTCAATCGCCTGCCACTCCGCATCTGTGGGAGTGCGGCCTTTGTCGCCAGACCCCCCGGCTTGCAGGTGATTGAGAATACCAAGCGAGAAGTTCTCCGGAAGCGATGTCGCCTCGCGTATCAAAAACGAGTGCAAGCCCCGCAATGTCTCCAGATCCTTGTTGAACTTGGTATCCAGGATTGTGTTGCTCGGATCCGTGGCTCCGCTGTTCCAGACCGAGGCGGCAAAATCCGTCATGGTCTGCTTGGCCTTTTGGAGTTCCGTACTCAAGTGGGCGGCCGTGCCGGGCTTGGTCGATGTTGACGATGAAAGAGTGTCCGGCTTCAAGGATGAGGGCGTCGTTGGTGCCGGTGGAGCCGAGCCCTGTGAAAAGGCCTCGTCACCCAGTTCCTTGCGTTTGCGGACTGCTTGCTCCCGCATCAGTCGTGCGTCGGTCTTGTCTTTGACATCCCCAGCCATGCAACTTCCTGACTTTTCTTTGTTACGCAACGGAATGCTAGCAAAGATAGGTGATGGCGGCAATTGCAACCGATATGCGCGTCAGGGTTGCTGCACGTTTGGGCGTTGGCAGATACAGGCCACTTCGCGCCTGGCGTTGGCCTTCAAAGAGAATTCAGGTGTCCAGCACACTCAAGACGTCTTGTCCCGAGGCTTGCGGAGACAAGGCGTAATAGTCGGTCTCAAGTTTGAGAGCGTCGGCAAGGCGTTGATTGTAGTCGGCCTGCGATACTTCCTGCGTACCAAATTTGTTCAGATGGTCGGTTACAAACTGTGTGTCGAGCAGAGAGTAGCCGCCAACAATCAGACGGGCGACCAAATGCGCGAGACAGACCTTTGAAGCGTCAGACTTGAAGGTAAACATGCTCTCGCCGAAAAAAGCACCGTTCAGGCTTACGCCATAGAGCCCGCCAACGAGTTCACCTTCCTGCCAGGCCTCGACCGTGTGGCAATACCCCATTTCAAACAGTTCGCCGTAAAGTCTTCGAATTTCCCGATTGATCCAGGTCTTGTCGCGGTTTGGCTGAGGTGTTGCACAGCCGTCAATAATGCTTTGGAAATCCGTACTGACACGAATTTCGAAAACGTCGTTTCGGATGGTTCTGCGCAAGCGTTTCGGCAGATGGAAACTGTCCAGGGGCAAGATTCCACGCCGCTCCGGCTCGAGCCAGAAGAGGCCGGGATCATCAGCCGATTCAGCCATGGGAAACAGACCGCAGGCATATGCCTTCAGCAACACCTGCGGCGTAATTTCCATGACGATGTCGTCTTTGTAACCTGCCATAAGACCTCACTGTCCCTGTGGCGGCGATGCTGGCTCGCCGCCTGGTCGGTCAGCTGGACTTATTCTCCAGGTGCTTCTCGAGCCAGTGAATGTCGTACTGACCGTTGGCTATGTCCTGATTGTCCACCAAATCGCGGAAAAGCGGAATAGTCGACTTGATTTCGTCAACGACAAATTCATCAAGGCACCGGCGCAGGCGCATCATGCATTCCACTCGATTACGTCCGTGCACGATCAGCTTGCCAATCAGACTGTCGTAGTAGGGCGGGATCTTGTAGCCCTGATAGACGCCTGAATCGACGCGAACGCCCAAGCCGCCAGGGGGATGATAATAGGTAATCGTCCCCGGGGACGGCGTGAAGTTGACCGGGTCTTCGGCATTGATACGGCACTCGATTGCGTGCCCTTCAAAGCGAATGTCTTCCTGGGTCATGTCAAGCGAGCCACCGGCTGCAATCCGGATCTGTTCGTTCACCAGATCGATGCCGGTGATCATTTCAGTCACCGGGTGCTCCACCTGAAGGCGTGTGTTCATTTCAATGAAATAGAATTCGCCGTTTTCATAAAGGAATTCCACGGTCCCAACACCGCGATACTTGAGCTTGCGCATGGCACTGGCAACAATTTCGCCGATCTGGCTGCGCTGCTCTGCATTGAGGCTCGGGGAGGGAGCCTCCTCCAAAACCTTTTGATGTCGGCGCTGGAGCGAACAGTCGCGCTCCCCAAGATGGACCGCACTTCCCTTGCCATCACCCAGAACCTGGATTTCGATATGCCTTGGCTTTCCGAGATACTTTTCCATGTAGAGGGCGTCGTCACCAAAGGCTGCGGCAGCCTCGCTCCGCGCCGTTGAAAGTGCTGTGTCCAGATCAGCCTCGGATTTTGCGACCTTCATGCCTCGGCCACCGCCGCCGGAAGCGGCCTTGACCAGCACTGGATAGCCAATTTCACGCGCTATCGCATGGGCGTCATCGGAAGACGTGACTGCTCCGTCAGATCCCGGCACAACAGGAATGCCCAAATCCCTGGCTGTTTGCTTGGCCTGGATCTTGTCGCCCATAATGCGGATATGTTCAGCGGTTGGACCGATAAACTCGATATTGTGTGCTTCGAGTATTTCCGCAAACCGTGCGTTTTCCGAAAGAAAACCATAGCCGGGGTGAACTGCGTCGGCCCCGGTAATTTCACAGGCTGCCAAAAGCTGCGGAATGTTGAGATAACTCTCACGCGCTGCCGGAGGTCCGATACAAACACTTTCATCGGCAAGACGCACATGCATTGCATCAGCGTCTGCGGTGGAGTGAACGGCAACTGTTGGAATGCCAAGCTCTTTGCATGCGCGCAGAATGCGCAGGGCGATTTCGCCTCGGTTGGCAATTAGGATTTTCGAGAACATAGCCAAAGAGGCTCCTTATTCGACGATAATGAGCGGTTCGCCGAATTCCACCGGCTGAGCATCTTCCACAAGGATTTCCTTGACGACACCGGTTTTGGTGGAGGGAATGTGGTTCATTGTCTTCATGGCTTCGATGATCAGGATCGACTGACCTTCCGTCACCTTGTCACCGACCTGGATAAAGGCGGCAGCTCCTGGTTCTGGAGACAAATAAGCGGTTCCGACCATCGGAGAGGTTACTGTTGAACCGGCGCTCGCAGCCGTCTCAGCAGCGGGTGCGGACGGTGCAGCTGGCGCTGGGGTTGCGACAGGTGCGACTGCAGGTGCGGCAGCCATGCTTACCGGGGCGCTGATCGACATCTGACGGGCAACGCGAATGCGGGTGTCACCCTGTTCCAGCTCGATCTCGGAAAGATTGGTCTCGTCAAGTAAAACTGCGAGATCCCGGATCAGGGCAGTGTCGAATTTCTTGTTATCGTTACGCATCATGTGGTTTGGCTCTCGTACTCGGTCCGCAATTGGCACAAACATATTCCGGCCACTGTCAGCTCCACCTCTGTCGGTGGCTGGTCCAATACCTGCCGGTTTTCGGGGATTTGAATTCCGTCAACTCCGCTTCGTTTTGTGCAATTTGCCCCGCATTATCAAAGCATTTTAGGTCGTATCCCGCTTCCGATCAGAAAGCGGATTACGACCCTTATAGGCATTCAATTGTAACAGGAAAACCCCGACAGATCATCGAAATCGAGGAAAAGTCGTGTCGGATGAAGGTTTTTTAGCAGGTCGTTTGACCACAGTTCTTCATCGCATCCAGTTTGTTGCGCAATTGGTCGTAACCAACAGCCCCCATTACGACTTCGTTGCCGACCACATAGGACGGCGTTCCGGTAAGGCCCAGACGGTTGGCGATGGTATAGACTTCTTCAATCGTCAGCCCGGCTTCCTCGGTTTCCATGGCTGCGAGAAGCTTGTCTTCTTCGATACCAGTCTCCAAAGCTGCCTTGAGTGCGCTTGCCCGATTTGCCTGACCACGGCTGAGAAGCAGGGTCTCGTGGAATTCACCGTATTTGTCCGGCGCAACGGAATTGACCGCGACCGCGACTTGTGCCGCTTCAACGGAACCCTGACCCAGAACAGGAAATTCCTTCAGTACGACCTTCAGGTCCGGGTCGCCCTCGATCAGTTTCATCATGTCACCGTAGGCCCGTTTGCAGTAGCCGCAATTGTAGTCGAAGAATTCGACCAGCGTCACCGAGCCTTCGGGATTGCCCATGACAACCTGACGCGTGGAATTGAACAGGACGTCGGCGCTGTCATTGAGTGCCTGCAAGCGCGCAGCCTCTGCAGCTTCCCGTTCACGTCGATCCAATTCGGTCAGCGCTTCTGCGATGATCTCCGGGTTCTGCAAGATATACTCGCGCACGATCTTCTCGATCTCGCCGCGGTCAATATCCTGAGCTGTTGCGGACCCTGCGATTAGCGCAAGACACAACGCGCTCGCGGAGAAGATCCTCAACAGCACAGGCGGGCACAGGCGCCGGGAGAATTGGAATACGTGGGTCATTCAGGGCTCCTTTGGCGGCAGATCCGGATCTTGGCCGGTCTCCCCGCCTTATGTGTCACAGGTCAGCGGTTTCGCGGTAGTTTGGGTGTCTTGTACGCTACTATATCGTCCGCTTGAAGCCATGCCGGCGATCCGCGCTTCAAACTTTTTTGAGCACGCGCCGCATAGCGCTTTGCTGCCTCGAAATCTCCGCGAACCATCAAACCCTTCGCAGTGGCCAAATCAGCCTCTGCGCGTTCGCCCTGGCGGCCATGTGCAATGGCAAGCTGGCTATAGGCAATGCCTGAATTTTCGTCCATTTGAATGGCCCGTTTCAAGACTTTCTCGGCCTCAGGCAGATAGGACTGCTCATTGGCACCGACAAGCGCGTAGCCGAGCCAAACCAGAAACTGTGGTTCGTTTGGTTTGAAGGAGAGTGCCTTTCGAAACGGCGCAATGGCGCGTTTTGGGTCGCCACCTTCCAGGAGAGCCTGACCCTTCAATTCGTAGTAGTAGGGATTGTTGGGCTGTGTGCGGATCAGGGCATCGATTTCCTTGACGGCGCCTTTGCCGCGGCTTTGCATGGCTGCGATGGCTCTGGCATATTGTGCAGCCGGGCTTTTATCGCTCCTGGGATAGGCTCTCAGCGTCGCTGATGGATGACTGGTAAAGGCAAAGAGTTTGGCGCGCGCCTGATCGTGCCTGTACTGCAGCACATAGTCTTCCGGTTGATTGAAGTATTTGGATTTTTGAGCCTCATTCAAAAGGCCGTTGAAGCGCTCCTGCGCCATTGGATGACTTTGCGCGTATGGGTCGGCAAATTTCCGCGAGAACATTTGCTGTTCCGACATGCGCTGAAAGGTTTTCAACATGCCGCGCGCGCTCTGTCCCGTTGCATTCAGGTATCTGAGTGCGGCTCTGTCAGCTGCGGCTTCTTCGCCGCGCTGATAGTTCAACAACGTTCGTTTGCCGACGGAGCCTGCGCCAAGAGCAGCAGCGGCACCTCCCGATGCGGCATCCCCTGAACCTGCGGCTGCACCGGCTGCGGCAGCTCCAGCCCCCAGTATCAGTCCGATCACGGAAACGATTTGAGCGTTTGCAGCTGCAGATCTCAGACGCACCAGATGCCGTCCGGCGATATGACCCGTTTCATGCGCTATTACGCCGATAACTTCGCCTGGCGCCTCAGCTTCCATGATGACGCCGATATTGATGAACATGCGCCGGGAATCTGGAACGAAGGCGTTGAAACTCTTGTCGTTGACGAGAATGATCTGCGGTTCTGAATTGGAAATGCCAGCCACCTTGTAGATGGGCTTGGCGTAGTCCTTCAGCAGCGCTTCCACTTCAGCGTCGCGGACCAGCGGCAGTTTTCCCCGTTGCGCCTGTGCGGGGACAATCGCCATTGGCAAAAGGATTGCAGCCGAGCAGGCGATGGCAACGGCTTTTTTTATCAATCGACTACCGGACTTCAACGTCGGCAAGGCTTGAACGGGCACGAAGGTCTTCTCGCTCTTTGATGTGTTTTGGGGCAGCACACCCATTCCACGCACATATTTGTGTGGCGAAGGTATGGAGGTGTCGCGTCAGGGTCAAGAAAAGCCGAATGACAAATAAGTAAGGATTGAGACTGTCTGCTGCTGGAATTCTGGTGGATGCGTTGCATCACTTCCTAAAATCCGCGATACCGGGTGCCTTCGAAGCACGATCGGAAACGCTACCCTTATGAACACACCAGTCTTTTCGCCTTCCAAGCGAAGCGAGGTTGCCCCCTTTATCGCCATGGACGTTTTGTCCGAGGCAGCCAAACTGGAAGCACAGGGGCGATCAATCGTTCATATGGAAGTTGGTCAACCTTCAGCGCCAGCACCAAAGCCAGCGCTTGCAGCCGCTGCAGAGGCGCTGAAGCATGGCCGTCTCGGCTATACTGAAGCGCTCGGCATCAAGTCGCTGAGGACTGCGCTTTCTGCGCACTACCGGCACACTTATGGCGTGAACGTACCCGCGGAGCGGATCATGGCGACAACCGGTTCTTCTGCAGGTTTCAATCTGGAGTTCCTGTCAGCATTCGATCCTGGTGACCGTGTCGTGCTGACCGCACCTGGATACCCGGCATACCGCAACATCATGAAAGCGCTCGGGTTAATCCCCATTGAAGTGGAAGTCGGTTCAGACACCCGCTGGTGCCTGACGCCGGAGCATCTGGAAGCTGCCAGGCGTGAAGGTCCAATCAGAGGTGTTCTGGTTGCCAGCCCCGCCAATCCGACTGGCACCATGATGAGTGCTGAAGCGTTGGACAACCTCATAAACTATTGCGACCATGAGGGGATCTGGTTCATTTCCGATGAAATCTACCATGGCCTCGACTATGCCGGGGAGCAGAAGACCGCCCTTCAAACTTCTGAAAACGCTATAATTATCAATAGCTTTTCAAAATACTATTGTATGACTGGCTGGCGGATCGGCTGGATGGTCTTGCCAGAGCAACTCATCCGTCCGACCGAACGTATTGCGCAAAGCCTATACATCTCACCGCCCGAACTCTCCCAGATCGCGGCCGCGTCCGCACTTGACGCGGTTCAGGAACTTGAAGCGGTCAAGGCGGGTTATGCAGCCAATCGGACTTTGCTGCTGGATGGATTGCCGGCAATCGGTTTCGACAAGTTGTTGCCGGTGGACGGAGCGTTTTACATCTACGCCGACATCAGCAGATTCAGTTCAAACAGTCTCGAGTTTGCCAAGCGTATACTCCAAGAAGCGGGGGTCGCAGCGACACCCGGTGTCGATTTCGACCCGGTCCACGGTCATGAATTTCTGCGTTTTTCCTTTGCCGGAGCCCATGAGGATATGAAATCTGCATTGGAACGGCTTTCAGGTTTTCTAGGAAAGATTTGAAGACCGCATCATAAAGAAAAGGCGGCCAAATTGGCCGCCTTGTAGCTACAACTGCAATTTGAAATCAGAAGAACGATCGTCCTCGCTGCCACCAGCCGACACGTTTTGGTTTGTCTTCCTTTTCGTCCTGCGACGTTTCGCTTGTGACCACCGGTTCAGCTGGAGCGGCAGGTTTGACCTCTGCGTCCTCTTCAGGCGCGTCTGCAGCAACGGGCTGTTCGGAGGTTGGAGTTTCCACCACGATTGTTTCTTCCGAGACAACTGTCTCGACAACTTCGGCAGCAACAACACCATCGGATTCGGGCGTGTCTTGCGTTGAAGTGCCTTCCGTTTCTGGGGCAACGTTTTCGTCAATTGCCTCAACAACCGTATCGGTTTCTGACACTTCTACAGGTGCTGCGTCGCTGTCATCACTGTTCGCGGCCTCAGCGGCTTCCTCAGATGTCGCAGCTGTCTTTGAGCTCTCCTGAGCGTCAAAGCCGTCCTGAGCTTCACCGTTCGCACTGTTCGGCGCTTCAATGTTCTCGTCATCGTCTCCGTCAGCACGCAATTCATCGCCGTTGCGACGCCCTCTACGTCCTCCGCGACGACCACGGCGGCGTTTGCGCCGAGGCTCATCTTCACCGTCACTGTCTTCCGAACGTGCCTCCTGAGACGCATCTTCGTCTTCAGTCTGCTCGTCACTTTCTCCCGAGGTCTGGCGAGTTTCGTTTTCGTCACCCTGCTGATCGGACCCGCCTCTGCGGCGCTTGCGCCGGCGTTTGCGACGACGACCTTCGCCGTCTTCTTCCTGCGCTTCCTCTTCGACAACCGGCTGTTCAGTTGACTCGTCGATGATCTCGACGGTATCGGGCTGAACGATCGGAACCGGTGCCGGAATTCGATCCCTGTCAACCGGGGCTCCACGCTCAAGCACGTAGAGTTGACCATTGACCATGTCGTCAGCGTGCACCTCGATTTCGACACCGAAGCGGGTCTCTAAATCAAAGAGGTTGGAGCGCTTCTGGTTCAGAATATAGAGCGCGACTTGTGTGGTCGTGCGAATGATCAGGTTGTGTGAGGCACCCTTGAGCAGGTTGTCCTCGATAGACCTGAGCACGTGAAGCGCAACCGATTCCACGGACCGGATCATGCCTGTGCCCTGGCAGTGAGGGCAGGGTGTTGTCGAACTTTCCAGAACGCCTGTCCGGATCCGCTGACGGGACATTTCCAGCAGGCCGAAATGGGAGATGCGCCCAACCTGGATACGCGCCCGATCGTTTTTCAAGCAATCTTTCAGCTTTCGTTCGACGGCACGGTTGTTTTTCGATTCCTCCATATCGATGAAGTCGATAACAACGAGACCGGCGAGGTCTCTGAGCCTTAGCTGACGTGTAACCTCTTCGGCTGCCTCCAGGTTGGTTTGGAGAGCTGTGTCTTCGATATTGTGTTCGCGCGTGGATTTGCCTGAGTTCACATCGATAGACACCAGAGCTTCGGTCTGGTTGATGACGATGTATCCCCCCGATTTCAAGGTCACTTGCGGTGAGAACATCGCATCAAGCTGCGGTTCTACCCCGTACCTTATGAAAAGCGGCGAGGGGTCGCGATAGGGCTGAACATTCTTTGCGTGGCTCGGCATGAGCATGCGCATGAAATCCTTGGCTTCCCGGTAGCCCTCATCACCGGAAACCAGAACTTCGTTTATGTCCTTGTTGTATAGATCACGAATTGAACGCTTTACGAGACTGCCTTCCTCGTAAACGAGGCTGGGCGCACTGGATTTCAGTGTTAACTCCCGGACATTTTCCCAAAGCCGCATGAGATATTCAAAGTCGCGCTTGATCTCGGCCTTGGTCCTGCTTGCGCCTGCTGTGCGCAAGATTACGCCCATGCCTTCCGGCACATCGAGCTCGGACGCAATCTTTTTCAGGCGCTTGCGGTCAGTTGGCTGCGTGATCTTGCGAGAGATACCGCCACCTCGTGCCGTGTTAGGCATAAGAACCGAATACCGGCCAGCCAACGACAAGTAAGTGGTCAGGGCAGCGCCCTTGTTGCCGCGTTCTTCCTTGACGACCTGGACCAGGATGATTTGGCGGCGCTTGATAACTTCCTGGATCTTGTACTGCTTGCGTACCGGAACGGACCGCTCAGGAACTTCCTCCATTGCGTCTTCCGCGCCAACGGATTCAATGGCGTCTTCATCCGAATCGGCATCGTCGTCGTCGTCATTCCGACGGCGGCGGCCGCGACGTCCGCGGGCGCGGGCCGGTCTTTTTTCTTCTTCTTCGTCCGTTTCGGCGGTGTCGGTAACGTCTTCTTCGGATTCCTCGGAGTCGTCTTCTCCAGTATCTGCCTCGGGAGCTTCACTGTCAGACGTCTCGTCCTCAGAGTCCTGCTGTGGCGCCTTGGCCGATACTTCCTCAGAAGCTGTGTCGCCTGCGTCCGTTCCAGGTGCCTCGTCCAGAGCTGCATCCTGTTCGGAGGCAGCTACAGTCAGCTCTTCATCTCCCTCAGGAGCCTGGCTTGGGCTCTCCTCGACGGTTTCGCCGTCTTCCGCCGCGCTCGCCTCGTCTTCGGAATCAGCTACCACTTTCTCACTGGCGACTGTCTCGCTCGCCTCGTTCTTGGCTGCTCGAGATTTCCGACGGCGCTTTGGCTTTTCTTCGTTTTCTGTGTCGTCACGCTGGCGCTCGGCAGCTTCGGCTGCAAGCAACGCCTCACGGTCCGCAACGGGAATTTGATAGTAGTCCGGGTGAATTTCACTGAAAGCGAGGAAACCGTGACGGTTTCCTCCATATTCCACGAAGGCCGCCTGAAGCGAGGGTTCGACCCTTGTTACCTTTGCTAAGTAAATATTCCCGCGAAGCTGCTTTCTGTTTGCCGCTTCAAAGTCGAATTCTTCAACCCGATTGCCACGCACGACGACGACCCGGGTCTCTTCCGGGTGGCCCGCGTCGATCAGCATTTTGTTTGCCATTATGAAACTTCTCCACGGCAGCGCTCATGGGCGCGTATGCAAAACGCGCATCGCCCGAAAGGAGGATGGCTGCCGTATTTGTTTTGCTAAGATGAGAAAGGGCGTCTGCGCCCGGCGCGGTCGGGTCATCAACACAAGCGGCCGCAAATGCGGGGCCTTGCTGTATGTTGTTCTCCATGTGCATCGCGCGGGTCCTTCGGGGCAACGCAAGCCCTTTAGTTAAGTCGTTGTACCTTTTCCGGTTTACAGCTTGGCGTGAACCCTCGGTCTGCACCGGTTCCGGACTGTGTTCGTCTAGAAGAGCCGCCGCGGTCCTCGCCGGAAAATCTGCCATTGGTTATGGGCATCACATTGCGAGGCGGGGCGGTTTCAAAGATGTGCCAATACCTTATCCGCTGACTGCCAAGTGGAACTTTTCACTGGTAGAACGGCCTCTGTTCTGCCATTTCCATGTCCTGGCGGGTGATGACGTTGTGGATAGAAACCCTTGTTCGTCACCAGGGAAGGTATCGGTCTTGAACCGAAATCCGTAAGGTACTTTTACGATCCGATGCTTCGCTTTGCAAGCAATGTGAAATGCATAAGGCATTTTCCTTGAGTACCGGATCGCGTATGACAGGGTTGGCTGGGGCCCGTGTGCAGGCAAATTGCAAGCAAAATGGCCGGAATAATTGAAGTGAAACACTGGATAAAACCGTTGGTAGGCATCGTGCCGACTGCCATAGCTCAGATGCTGACGACCGTTGGTATCGTATTGTGCCTTTTGCTGTTTGGACTCAATACGGTATCGGTTGACGCGCACGCGGAAGCCCAAAAGCCGACGGTTTTGGGCGCCAGAGTGGCGGGCGACGACGCTCGAACGCGAATCGTTTTGGACATGGACCGGCAAGTGACGCCGGCGATTTCCGGCTTGCGCAATCCCTATCGACTGATCATCGATCTCCCAGAGATGGTCTTCAAGGTGCCCGAGGATGCCGGCGAGAGCGGGCGAGGTCTCGTTTCCGACTGGCGATTCGGTTTGTTCGCCGTCGGTAAATCCCGGATTGTTCTGGACCTGACCGGCCCAGTAAGTGTGGATAAGACTTTCTTTTTGCCCGCAATTGATGACCAGCCGGCACGCCTTGTTGTGGATCTGGTCAGCACGTCGGCGGAAGAATTCTCTGCCTTCGTTGAGGCCTCGCGCCCCAATCGGTCCACTGCAGACAAGAAAACAGATACCAAGAGCGACCGGCTGGCGGCTGGAAGTGACAGCGACAAGCCACTTATTGTTCTGGACCCGGGCCATGGTGGCATCGACACCGGCGCAACAGGCGTTGCCGGTACGCTGGAGAAGGCCATTGTTTTGGATTTCGCCAAGCTGCTGAAGGAAAAACTGGAGGAAAGCGGTCTCTATAGTGTGCATATGACGCGCGAGGAAGACACGTTTATTCCGCTCGCGAAGCGGGTCCAGATCGGACACGATCTCGAAGCGGACCTGTTCATTTCCATTCACGCTGATTCGGTCAGAAGGGGTCAGAAATACGCAAGGGGAGCAACGGTTTATACTCTTTCAGACAAAGCCTCTGACCAACTTGCAGAAGACTTGGCGGAAACCGAAAATATGTCCGACATTATCGCCGGTGTGGAATTGCAGGACGAGCCGACCGAGGTAACCGATATTCTGCTGGATCTGGCTCGACGGGAGACAAGGTCGTTTTCAGTCTATTTCGCCAGAACGCTCGTAAGCGAGCTTAAAAGCGCTGTTCGACTGATCAACAATCCGCACAGGTCTGCGGGTTTTCGAGTATTGAAAGCGCATGATGTGCCCTCAGTTCTGGTCGAGCTGGGCTATCTCTCGAACGAGCATGACGAAAAGCTCCTGATATCTGCGGAATGGCGTGAGCGCATGGCCGGCGCAATGAGCGAAGCTATTCACGGGTTTTTCCGGCCAAGGTTGGCCCGGCAGCAGGCAACGCCATCTCAGTAAAAGGCCTGAATTGTCTCGAAAATTGAAGGTCTTGTCAGGCCATTGCCTCAGCATCGCCATATTGGTGCACGAGGAAGGCTGACAAGTGTGTGTGACAGTCGGCACCAAAGGGTGCTGTATTAAGGTTTCCGTGTTAAAAAGCCTGACGCGTTAATGACGGGGAAAGACGAGCCCGCAGTATGAAATTTTTGGTGAAGTTTTTTGGCTATCTTTTCGGGATCGGTGCAGTATTTGCGCTGTTGATAGCGGCAGGTGTCTGGATGTATCTGGAGTCCCTGTCGGAAGATCTGCCTGACTATACAGCGTTGCAGAACTACGAACCGCCTGTGATGACACGCGTTCACGCGGCGGATGGTAGCCTTATGGCTGAATACGCCACGCAGCGCCGCATGTTCTTGCCGATCCAGGCCATTCCGGATCGTGTGAAACAGGCTTTTATCGCCGCGGAAGACAAGAATTTCTATTCCCATATCGGCGTCGACCCGGAAGGCATCGCCCGCGCCGGCGTACGTTTCGTTCAAAATTACGGTTCCGGCCGGCGCCCGGAAGGGGCCTCAACGATCACGCAACAGGTGGCAAAGAACTTTCTGTTGTCCGATCTTGTCAGCGAAGAACGCCGTCGCCGCTCGGCAGCCTATGAGCGCAAAGTAAAGGAAGCCATCCTCTCGCTGCGCATTGAACAGGCCTTTACCAAGGACGAGATTCTCGAGCTCTATCTCAACGAGATCTATTTTGGGTTTGGAGCGTACGGTGTCGCTGCAGCCTCACTGATCTATTTCGACAAATCCGTGCACGAGCTCAATTTGGAAGAGATCGCCTATATGGCCGCACTTCCGAAGGGGCCCAGCAACTATCATCCGTATCGCAAGACAGAAGCGGCCATCGCCCGCCGCAACTATGTGCTCGATCGCATGATGGCTGATGGCTACATTTCGACCGCGGAAGGCGAAGAAGCCAAGAAGAAATCGATTGTTGTCAAACCCCGCGAACGTGGATCTTTCCTGTTTGCCGCAGAGTATTTCACAGAAGAAGTCAGGCGAGAAGTTGCGGAAATATTCGGAGACAAGCGTCTTTACGAGGGCGGGCTCTCGGTCAGATCCACACTGGATCCCGAGCTTCAGAAGATGGCGCGCAAGTCTCTCATGGATGGTTTGATCGACTTCGACCGCAAGCGAGGCAGTTGGGGCGGACCGGTTGAGAAGATCGCGCTTGATGCCGATTGGGGTGTCGACCTGTCCAAGGTGGAAGCTTTGAGCGACATTCCGGAATGGCAGCTCGCAGTCGTTCTGGAAAGCGGTGGCGATGAAGCGCGAGTCGGCCTCCAGCCAAAGCGGCTGGTAAGTGGCAGTCTCGACGAAGAACGCCAAACCGGACAGCTTTTCCTGGAAACGATGAAATGGGCGCGGGTATCCGGCCGGGCACCAGCCGCGGTTTCGGATGTGCTGACGCCTGGGGATGTCGTCTACGTTCAGGAAAGCCCGGTTGCACCTGGAACTTTTGAGCTTCGTCAGATCCCGAAGGTATCCGGTGCACTTGTGGCCATGGACCCCTATACGGGTCGTGTTCTTGCCATGGTGGGCGGGTTCAGCTTCGCACAAAGTGAATTTAACAGGGCAACTCAGGCTTATCGCCAGCCTGGATCCTCGTTCAAGCCGTTCCTATACGCCGCGGCGCTCGACAATGGCTACACACCGTCATCCGTGATCATGGATGCCCCGCTGGAGATCAGCCAGGGACCGGGGCTCGGCACATGGCGGCCACAAAACTACGGCGGTAAATTCTACGGCCCGTCTACTTTGCGTACGGGTATTGAACTGTCCAGAAACGTCATGACCGTGCGTTTGGCGCAAGACATGGGCATGCCCCTCGTTGCCGAATACTCCAAGCGGTTTGGCATCTATGACAACATGCTTCCGGTTCTGTCGATGTCATTGGGCGCCGGGGAAACCACCGTGTTGCGCCTGACGACCGCCTACGCAACGATTGCAAATGGTGGACGGAAAGTGCGTCCGACCCTTATTGACCGCATTCAGGACCGCTACGGCCGTACCATCTACAAACACGACAGCCGGATCTGTGATGGCTGCACGCAGGACAATTGGGAAGGGCAGGGTGAACCGGCACTTATCGATGATCGCGAGCAGGTTCTGGACCCAATGACCGCTTTCCAGATAACTTCCATGATGGAAGGTGTTGTTCAACGTGGCACAGCAACTTCTGTACGCGCTGTCGGTCGTCCGGTTGCCGGAAAAACAGGGACGACAAACGACGAAAAAGACGCCTGGTTCATGGGCTTCACGCCCGACCTCGCGGTCGGCGTCTTTGTCGGATTCGACAATCCGAAACCCATGGGCCGCGGAGCGACAGGTGGCCAGGTTTCGGCACCGATCTTCACGGATTTCGTGAAAAAGGCGCTAGCCGACAAACCGCCAGTAGAATTCAGGGTGCCCAAAGGACTGCAACTGATCGCAATCAACCGCAGGACGGGGTTGAGTGCGGCGGCAGGAACACCAGGCGCAATCCTGGAAGCCTTCAAACCAGGTATGGCACCAAATGACAGCTTCTCCGTGATCGATTTCCAGGACTCCATGGGCGTTCCGGCCAATGTTTCGCAGGAAGCTCTGGATGCGGTTGCCGGCGGCACGGGTGGCCTCTACTAACCGGCCAAAAACTCCTTTGGTCGCGATAGGACAACTGAGACCAGTCAGTGCGGTTTACAGCAGCTGGTCTCGCGGGTAATGTCCCGCTCCAATTCCCGGCCCGTGTCTCCTCGTGGAGACCGGGCCGCTTCACATAAAATGACGCGAGGTACCCGATGCGCGCCGAAATGGAAGCGATCGTCGATGAAATCAAGCAGGCCATAAGCCTGCTGAGGAGGCATCTTTGACTGGGACAATGCACTTGTCCGCCTGGAAGAACTGAACGCTCTTTCTGAAGACCCGGAACTGTGGAACGATCCGAGCCGGGCGCAAAAGCTCATGCGGGAAAGGCAGCAGCTCGACGACGGTATCAACGGCGTCAAGGGACTTGAGCAGGATCTGGCCGACAATGTCGATTTCATCGAACTCGGAGAGATGGAAGAAGACAAGTCCGTCGTTGAGGATGCCGAGGACGCGCTGCGTGGCCTGAAAGACAAGGTCAACGAACTGCAGCTGCAATCATTGCTGTCCGGTGAAGCTGACGCCAACGACACCTATCTGGAGATCAATTCCGGGGCAGGTGGCACGGAAAGCCAGGACTGGGCGTCCATGTTGCTGAGGATGTACAGACGATGGGCGGAAAAACACGGTTTCAAGGTTGAAGTACTTGAATACCATGATGGTGAGGAAGCCGGCATCAAATCCGCGACGCTCCTCATCAAGGGTGAGAATGCCTATGGCTGGATGAAGACGGAGTCTGGTGTTCATCGACTGGTTCGTATCTCGCCCTATGACAGCAATGCGCGTCGCCACACAAGCTTTTCGAGTGCGTGGGTCTACCCGGTGATCGATGATTCCATCGAAATCGATGTAAATGAAAGCGATTGCCGCATCGATACCTACCGGGCTTCAGGTGCGGGTGGACAGCACGTCAACACAACAGACTCGGCTGTCCGCATTACGCACCAGCCGACCGGGATTGTCGTTCAATGCCAGTCAGAGCGTTCGCAGCACAAGAACCGGGCAACGGCTTGGGGCATGCTCAAGGCACGCCTTTATGAGGCAGAGCTGAAAAAACGCGAAGAAGCGGCGAGTGCCGAAGCTGCGTCCAAGACGGACATTGGCTGGGGTCACCAGATCAGATCCTACGTTCTTCAGCCCTATCAGCTGGTGAAGGATCTTCGCACTGGTGTTGAAAGCACTTCACCTGGCGATGTCTTGGATGGAGACCTTGACCGGTTTATGGAAGCGGCATTGGCGCAGCGTGTCTTCGGCGGCGAACCGGTTGAGGTAGAGGACGTAGAATAGTCTCAAAACACTGTCGAAACAGACGGGGCCTCACTGGCCCTGTTTTTCTTAGAGTGACAGCGCGGCGAGTTTTTCGCCTGCGGCCAGGAAAGAAGCCGGATTGCTGGGCTTTTCATTGCGACGGATCTCGTAATGAAGATGAGGGCCAGTTGATCGGCCAGTGGAACCGACATTTCCAATCAGGTCACCTGCCAGCACATGATCGCCAACAGATACGCGAATGCGGCTGAGATGTGCGTAACGCGTTACAAACCCATTGGCGTGGCGGATCTCCACCATCTTGCCGTATCCACCTTGCCATTTGGCGCTCAGGATCGTTCCGGGAGCAGTCGAATAGACACGTGCTCCATATGGCGCCTTGAAGTCTGTGCCGGTGTGCATGGCAAGACGGCCAAGGAACGGATCGACACGAGGTCCATAACTGCTGGAAACCGACCCGTTTTTGATCGGGCGTTTGACGGGGAGCCGCAAGGCAGTGAACTTTATTCGCCGTAACGCATTCAGCGCATTGCTGGCGCGTTCGATTCTTTGAGGGAAGTTTTCATCGGTTATCGGCAGAAATGGGCCGCCGACGGATGTCTTCTTGCGCAGCGCCGTATTAACAGACGGTGCTATCTTTCGGGTGATGTCAAGAATATCGTCAATCCGACCCTCAGTTGCCACCGTGATGGCATCAATGGCTGCGGTACTTTCGACGTCCATCGCCGAAATGTCGGCCTTCACCGCATCGAGAGCAGTTTGTTTCTTAGAGTTTTTTTTTTGTCGAGCAGGTCGGCGTTAGCGTCATCGGCCGGTTGTTGCAGGATTGTGAGCGGATCGACGCTCCTGCTTGTGCCATCGCGAAGACCGAGTGCTTTGACCGGCTCGTCGATCAGCTCCGTTTCGCCACCAATCGCTGATTTGTCCTGCCTATCAATCGCTGCAAGTCCACGGCCATCCAGGCTGGGTTTTTGTGGAGGCAGGGGTTTGTCGCTGCTGAGATAGATGCCTGCGTTTTCCGCCCGTGCAACAAGGTCGGCGACAATAGCATGACGCTGGTTGAGGTCCTGCTGCCTGCGCAGCACGTCCATGACCTGGATTTCGACGGATTCCCGATCAACCATCTGGCGGCTGTTCAGGTTTTCAATTTCGGCACGCAGGCGATCGATGTGATCCTGATACTCCAGAACCAGTTCGGTGCGCTCAGCGCTTGCTTCCGCCATCATATCGTTGCGCATGAGATAGTACCCGACAGTCCCAACCACTGCGAGTGTGGCGGTCACACAGGCGATGGCGCCGCAGACAAGGTGAGCGGGACGCACAGTATATGTGGTTGTTTTGGCGTTTTTCCCCAAGGGCGCATGATGTGCTGCCACCCTTTGATTTGGGTATATCCGCGTCTTTTCTCGGCGCTGTTGCATGTTCACTCAGTCACTGCCTGCATTCTGCAAAGGAACTGAGTGTGATTAGAATTTGGTAAGGTTAATAAATCGTCTTCAAAGGGGGTGAAATTACCCGACAAGAGGAGCCAATGGCTTGTAAAACCCAGGGGTTAGGCCAGCTTCAGAGCGTGCACGATCGTTAAAGGGCGGCTTCAGAGCTCTGCGGAAGTGCCGCCGGACATAGGCGTGGAAAGCCGGTTCAGCTCTGATTCCCTGTCGATCGCACAAGAATCGGAACCATTTGGCACCAAATGCGACGTGATTCTTTTCGTCCCGGTAAATGATATCCAGGCACTTTGCCGTTTCTTCGTCATCGATCTGACGAGCCTTTTCTATCATTGGGGGCGTGATATCGAGGCCCCGAGCCTCCAGGACAAGGGAAATGATGGCGAGCCTGGCTGCCAGATCGTGTCCTGTGTCCTGCGCGGCCTGCCAAAGACCATCGTGAGCCGGCAAGTCGCCGTAAGTAGCGCCCAACTGTGACAGCCTGTCTTGTAGCATTGCAAAATGCTTGGCTTCTTCCAGCCCGACGCGAACCCAGTCGTCATAGTAGGATCTTGGCAATCGGACGTAAGCAAAACGTCCGATAAGGTCCCAGGTCAGATCAACGGCATTCAACTCGATATGCGCAAGCGAATGGATGAGCGCAAGTCTACCCGCTTTGCCGGTGAGGCTTCGTTTGGGCATGTCGCGCGGCGCGAGAAGCGTGGGCTTCGGCGGGCGGCCCGGCCGATCCGGCATGTGGCCGTCTTTTGATAGCGAGCCCAAAGCCAGGCTTCTTTGAAACCATGCTTTGGAAACGCCGTAAGCGAGCCGAACCTTTTCGCTGGTCTCGGGAGCCGCGACAATTGCGCGTGCACCGGCAACCAGGCTTTCGGGGATCTCTGATTTTTCCGTCGTCAGCATGCGCGCCTTGTATTCAAGTGGGCTAGAGTGCACCTGCTGTTTCAAACACTGCTTCGGCATGCCCGGGAACTTTCACTTTTCGCCAGATTTGGGCGATTTTCCCTTCCGCGTCTATCAAAAATGTAGCGCGCTCCACACCCATGTATTTCTTGCCGTACATGGATTTCTCCACCCAGACACCATAGCTTTCCGCTGTTTGTGTATCCGTATCAGCACCAAGTCTGACCGCGAGATTGTGTTTGGCAATGAAGTTGTCGTGTTTTTTGGCAGAATCGGGAGAAATTCCGACGATGGTGATTCCGAGTTTCTTGAAAGCCTCCATGTTCTCAGAGAAGGCAATTGCTTCTTTCGTGCAGCCTGGTGTGTTGTCCTTGGGATAAAAATAGACCACCACGGGTTTCCCTCTAAGGGAACTCAGCGAGACCCGACCGCCACCATCGCTCTCCAGATCAAACTCAGGTGCTGCATCGCCAATGGTCAAATCACCCATATTGCCTTCCTTCCGTCAAAGTTTGTGCGTTAATGCCCGAATCCGCCAGTTCGCGGGATCGCGACTGTCGCTTTTGTCAAAGAGTTCGCAGTATCATAGGTCGCTCGGCGACTCGTTCAATGCTGCGCGGGAACAAGCGAAGTCTTGTTTCAGGAAAATCGGATTGCCTGACAGATACGCACAGGCTTTAGAATGGATTTGTGGAGTTGCCAACCAAAGGCGGAGCAACAGAGCAGAAGGAGCCGGGCAAAGCCAGGCCCAAGCGAAAGCGGTTACGATACTTCGTCGCTTTCCTTCTCGTCTGTTTGATCGCGGCGACAATCGCTGTATTTGCCTCCGGGCCAGTTCGCGTGCCTATGCTGGGAAGTCTTCTGGCAATGCAAGGAACCCGCGGCCCGGTCACCCTTTCCGTAGACGGCGCAAGCCTTGACTTTACGGCGCGTGACGGCATCAACATCATACTTGAAGGTGCGAAGGCCAATATCAGTGGCCCCTCGGCAGTCACTTTGCGCCTTCCCAAGCTGACCGCACCTCTTAACAGGGACGCGCTTTTCTCTGGCAAAGTCCATTTCTCCTCGCTCATTCTTGATCAACCGCACGTCGAAATCGAGCTGAAAGGCGGCCCGACCAAGATCCCTGAAATTGGCCCGCTTATGGAAGCAGTCGATCGGGTCAGCGATGTAGTCGATGATCAATTTGCACGCAGAGCTCTGAAGTTTGTCAGCGTCAAGGATGCTTCGGTTGAATTGTCCGGAGCAACCGAGCGACGGTTTGCGGGCATAGACGCTAATGTCTTCAGGGGAAGCAAACGTGCGATCCGCGCTTTTGCAAAAATATCGGGCGGTGTTTCCACCTGGCGGATGGAGCTTGCACGCAGCGCACCCGGAGGCGGCGCTGAGAAAAGCATTGGCGTTGTGGTCAACGGTATCACTCTCGCCGAATTGCTTGGCCCCGAGGCCACGCCGCAATACGGCAAGGGCTTTGGGTTGCCGGCTTCGGCAAAAATTGAAAGCAGGCTGGATGCGGAAGGTGTGTTTCTTTCAGCAAACGCAGTTGCCCGGGTCCGAAATGGCTGGTTTCAAATGGGAAGGACATTGGTTGCATTTGACGATGCAGCTTTGTCTCTTCTCTTTAAAAAAACCGGTCAACCTATTGAAATAACGAAATCTCATATCATTCGAGGTAACAGCCGAATCTTCTTCACAGGAGCTTTGGAGCCCGGTCTCGACGGTGGACGAGAATGGGGTATCAAGCTGGACGCGGAATATCCGCAATTCGGTTCGGCCGATATTCGAGATGCGCCCCACATGCTTGATGGGGTCCAGGTTAGAGCGCGTTTTGACCCGCAAGATCGGCTTTTGTCGATCGATCGTTTTACCGCGCGTTCCGGCAAAGCGGTTGTTCACGGTGTGGCCGAACTCGAGTTAACGTCCGATGGCCCTTATCTGGCTCTTGCCGCGGAGGGGGAGAAGATCCCGATCGCCGTGGCCAAACAGCTTTGGCCAATAACACTCGTTCCACCTGCGCGGCGATGGATCATCGACAGAATAACAGGTGGAACAATAGAAACGGTTTCCTACACCGGTGCTATCCGTCCACCTGCATTCAATCATCGTGATCCGGATCCGGGGTGGTCCGGCGACGACATGCGTCTGGACATGACCTTTTCTGATGGATCCGTCACGCCCATCGGAGAAGTACCAGAGATAAAGGGGTTGTCTGGGACGCTGACTGTTCAAGACGAAACGCTCACCGTCTCGGCAACCGACGGCTATGTGACGGCCCCTGATGGTGGCGAGATCGTTTTGCCAGAGGGGGTCTTCAATATATTCAACTTGCCGCACCGGCATGGAAAGACTGCCCAGATCACGACGAAGATGCAAGGCGAGGCAAAGGATCTGGGAGAGGTCGTCGACAGCGCTCCCTTCAGAGTACTTGAGCGCGCCGGATTGAAAAACGACGGTGTCAGCGGTCAAGGCGAACTCGATGTAACGGCAACCTTTCCGCTCGGAGAACCTGTCGACATTGTCGATCTCGATTGGCGGGCAACTGGCGAATTGCAGAATTTTACCGATGCAAACCCGATTTTGGGACACACCGTTGCAGATGCAGATGTCTCAATAGATGCGAACAAGCAGCAGGTCGCGATAACGGGGCGGGGCAAACTGGACGGCTTGCAGGCTGATATCGATCTTGTCGTTCCTCTTGGTGAAAACGGAGTTGCCGGCAAGCAAGACGTTATTGTCACCACCACTGCCGCACAGCTGAGAGACAAGGGGATCGATCTGACGGCGTTTCTGGACGGGCCCATGACGCTGAACGTCACACGGGCAGAGGATGCACAGGACTTTGTTATCGATCTGAAACCTACAGATGTGCGCTTGCTGGCACTTGGATGGCACAAGGCCAATGGGGTTCCGGCAACCGCCTCCTTCAGGCTCGTGGAGACGGATACTTCACGCAAGATCGAGAACTTCAAGCTTACGTCGGAAGGTGTCAATGTCGCCGGGAGAATGAACCTGTCGGCTGATGGTGACCTTGTCACAGCTTCGTTTGATACTTTTCAGCTTCGCCCGGGAGACGATGTAGAAGTCGACATACAGCGCGCTTCAGGTGGTCGATACGACATTATTTTTGCAGGAGCTGCGTTCGACGGTCGTGGACTAATTCGCAGCATTCGCAGTCCCGGTGGAAGCAAGGGAGCGGGCGACTTCGAAGACGGAGCGAGAATTTCAGCTACGATTGATCGTGTCACGGGCTTCAACGGGCAAAGTATCTCAGATTTCGCCGGGCAGATCGAGACCGGCAGCAAAGGTCTGATGTCGGCTGATCTGGGTGGGTTGATGAATGGAAATTCCAGTTTCGAATTCTCCGTGACACCGCAGAACGGATCGCAGTCAGCCATCGGGAACTTTGCCGATACCGGGGCAACACTTCGCTTTCTGGACCTTTACGAACGTATGCAAGGCGGCAAGGGAACCGTGAATGTTGCCATGGCCGACGAAGACAGTTGGGTTGGGGACTTTAATGTCCGAAAGCTGAAGATCACCGAAGACCCCGCTATCAAACGAATCCGGGAGCGTGACCGAAACGGATTGAATCCAGATGGTTCGGTTGCCAATCGGCGGGAAGTTGATGGTACGGCAAGTTTCGACACACTTGACATCAGTTTCAAGCGTGATGGTGACTTGATGACAATCACCAAAGGGGCCCTGCAGGGGGCTGCGCTTGGTGGCACGGTCAGCGGCACTGTCGATTTGGATCAGCAGACACTCAACCTGACCGGAACATTCGTACCGATTTATGCGCTGAACAATTTCTTTGCAAAAATACCGTTGCTTGGGTTTGCGCTTGGTGGCAATTCCGGGGAAGGGCTGATTGGCGTCACCTACAAACTGTCCGGGTCGGTTTCGGATCCGGTGCTGTCCGTCAATCCGATTTCAGCAATTGCGCCTGGCATCTTCCGAAAGATGTTTGAGTTTCAGGCAAATTGACCAACAAAAAAGGCCGGTCAAAATAAACCGGCCTTTTGACAGATTTTCGCGATTGTTCAGACAGGCTTCAAGAGCACGTGCTTTTTCTTTCCAAGTGACAGTTTGACGATTCCGTCTTCGGTGACATCGTCCAGGGACAGTTGCCGGCGGTCATTCTGCTCGCCCTTGTCGTTGATCTTGACCGCGCCGCCCTTGATGTTGCGCCGGACATCACCGTTAGAGGCACACAGTCCGGCGGTAACAAACGCAGACAATACGCCAAGGCCTGCTTCAAGGTCGGCCTTGGAGATTTCGACTGTGGGCAAGCCCTCGGCAGACTGGCCTTCCTCGAAGGCCTTGCGGGCCGTTTCAGCTGCGATCTCGGCTTTATCGCGACCGTGGATCAGTGCAGTTGCCTCAGTTGCGAGAATTTTCTTGGCTTCGTTGACTTCCGCTCCCTGAAGCCCAGCCAGTCTCGCGACTTCATCCATAGGCAGCACGGTGAAGAGTTTCAGAAAACGCTCGACATCGGCATCTTCTGTGTTGCGCCAATATTGCCAATAGTCATAGGCGGAAAGCTGTTCCTCATTCAGCCAGACGGCTCCGGCTGCGGTCTTGCCCATCTTGGCGCCTGAGGCCGTGGTCAACAACGGGGACGTCAGAGCATATGCTTCCGCTTCACCAAGGCGGCGTACAAGGTCTGTTCCGGAAAGGATATTGCCCCATTGGTCCGAGCCACCCATCTGCAGCCGGCAACCGGTCCTGCGGAAAAGCTCCAGATAGTCATACCCCTGCAAGAGCATGTAGTTGAATTCCAGGAAAGACAGATGCTGTTCACGCTCAAGGCGAAGACGGACCGAGTCACGTTGGATCATCTGATTGACCGAGAAATGCCGGCCAATATCCCTCAGGAAGTCGACATAATTCAACTTAAGGAGCCAGTCGGCATTGTCCAGCATGAGTGCATCGGTCGGACCGTTTCCAAAAGTCAGAAGCTTTTCGAAGACTTTTTTGATGCCGGCCTTGTTCTCTTCAATATCTTGCTCGGTCAGCATCCGGCGGGTTTCGTCCTTGCCAGATGGATCGCCGACACGGGTTGTGCCGCCGCCCATCAAGGCGATCGGGCGGTGCCCGGTCTTTTGAAACCAGTGGAGCATCATGATCGGGACAAGTGAGCCGGCGTGTAGGCTCGGCGCAGTGCAATCAAAACCGATATAGGCGGTTACGGTCTCTTTGGCACAGAGCGCGTCGAGCCCGTCTGGATCGGAGATCTGGTGAATAAAACCGCGTTCTGAAAGAACGTTTAGAAAGTCCGATTTGAACTCGCTCATGCCTGCCTGTCCGTCCGTAGTCATCTTCTGCGCCCTTAAGCGCACTGTTGGACGTGCTCTAGCGCGTGCTGCCTGCGATGTAAATTGCAGCACAAGGGAAAACGGGACGTAGTTGCAGCTTGACCGGTAAAGATCAGTTGGGAGTGCGTCCCAAAGGACGAACCTTCAGGCACACATACTTCAATTGGCCTTCTTCCCAGGCAATGCGTAACTCTTCGCTCAAGGTTCGAGGTACTAGTTCATCCAACACTGCCTGGCATTCAGCCTCGGTTTCAAAAGTGCCTTCGTCACTTACGGGCCACACATTCGGACCGGTCAGCATTTGGATGGAAACTGCAAGAATAGCCCACATACAGAATCACCTTTCTTTTGTGATTTACATCATAAAATGTAACAAAGCTGCCGCTGATCATGTCAAACTAACCCAACGTGATGACAGTCACAGTCAAACAATTGCGGCAAGTCTATGTTCTTCTCATCGGCGCAGCGAATTGCGCCAGGATCAAAAGAGAGGACTTGACATGTTTCGTAAGTTCGCAATCGCCGCCGTTACTGTTGCCACCGTCGCAACTGCCGCCGTTTCCATGACACCGAGCGAAGCTCATGCAAAGAACCGTGCCGGTGCCGTTGCCGCCGGAGCGATCTTCGGCCTTGCAGCAGGTGCAATTATCGCATCCCAGGCTCGCCCGCGTTATCAGCCGCCGGTTCGCTGCAGCTATCGCCCGATTACCCGCTGGGATGCTTATTATGGCCGTTACGTTGTCGTAGGTCATCGTCAAGTTTGCTACTAAGATTTTTCAAGATCTTGCCGCTTGCGAATTGCCTCCTCCGGGAGGCTTTTTCGTATTGTGAAGTGTGTCGTTTCACTTTCAAATACGGAACCCGCGAATCTTGCCCGGTGTTCCATGTCTTTTTACCCGCTTTCACCGTCACGCCGCTTTGGTCTGATCTGTGGCTCGCTTGAGCCGGGACCCACCAATTCGATCTCTGATGTCAACGGCGTGTCCGTTGGACACAAGACAATGCGGCGCGGGGAGTTGAACACAGGGTTCACTGCCCTGTTGCCGCATCCCGGGAATGTCTTCCAAGAGAAGCTTTCTGCGGGTGTCGAAATCATAAATGGCTTTGGAAAAAGCGCGGGACTGATTCAGGTTGACGAGCTCGGGACGCTTGAGACGCCGATCCTCCTGACAAACACATTTGCGGTTGGCAGTGGCGTCAACGCATTGATCCGCCAAACAATCATGAAAAATCCGGAGGTGGGTCACACGACAGGCACAGTGAACCCGGTGGTTCTGGAATGCAATGACGGGTATTTGAGCGACATTCAGGCCATGTCTCTTACCGAGTCCGATGCAATTGCAGCACTCCACGCGGCTTCGCCCGAAGTCGAACAAGGCAGTGTCGGCGCAGGAGCAGGCATGAGCGCATTTGGTTTCAAAGGCGGCCTTGGATCGGCTTCCAGGGTGTTCGAACTGGATCGCGGTCGATTTGTGCTGGGGGCTCTTGTTCTGGCCAATTTTGGCCGCTCAGGTGACCTGATCTTGCCGGACGGTCGACGTCCGGATCCGAAGGAACTCCAGTCTTCGGAAGAACGCGGTTCGGTTATTGTGGTGCTTGCGACCGACGTGCCGCTTGAGAGCCGGCAGTTGAAACGTGTTGCGAAGCGGGCAGGCGCGGGCCTTGCCCGTCTCGGTGCGTTTTATGGAAATGGCAGCGGAGATATCGCGCTGGCATTTTCCACTGCTCAAAAAGTTCTTCATCAGGAAGAGAGAGATTTTGTTGATCGCCGGTGCCTGAACGAGGACCGGATTGATATCCTCTTCAGAGCGGCTGCGGAAACAACACAAGAGGCTGTCTTGAATGCGATGATCGCGTCGCCTGCGATAAAGGGCAGAAATCGGCACGAGAGGCCATCACTTGCTGATTGGCTTCAAGACACATCGAACCAGCTTTAAGGCACGGACACAACAAAAAAACCCCGGCGGTACCGCCGGGGTTTTCCATGTTGCAAGGTACGATCCGATCAGACGGAGTAGTACAGGTCGAATTCGACCGGATGCGGGGTCATTTCGTAACGCTCGACTTCTTCCATCTTCAGTTCGATGTAAGCGTCGATCTGGTCGTCATCGAATACACCGCCGGCTTTTAGGAACTCACGGTCAGCATCGACAGCTTCCAGAGCCTCACGCAGCGAGCCACAAACTGTCGGGATTTCTGCAAGCTCTTCTGCAGGCAGATCGTAGAGGTTCTTGTCCATCGCATCACCCGGATGGATCTTGTTCTTGATGCCGTCGAGACCAGCCATCAGCAGTGCGGAGAAGCACAGGTACGGGTTGGCAGTCGGATCCGGGAAGCGGACTTCGACGCGCTTGGCCTTCGGAGACGCCGTGAACGGAATACGGCAAGATGCGGACCGGTTGCGCGAGGAATATGCGAGCAGAACAGGAGCTTCATAACCCGGAACCAGACGCTTGTAGGAGTTGGTGGACGGGTTGGTGAAGGCGTTGAGGGCCTTGGCGTGCTTCAGAATACCGCCAATGAAGTAGAGGCAGGTTTCGGAAAGGTCTGCGTACTGGTTGCCGGCGAATGTTGGCTCACCGTCTTTCCAGATTGACAGGTGACAGTGCATGCCGGTGCCGTTGTCGCCGAAGACCGGCTTCGGCATGAAGGTTGCGGACTTGCCGTAAGCATGTGCAACCTGATGAACAACGTATTTGTAGACCTGCATGTTGTCAGCGCAAGTGGTCAGAGCGTCGAACTTCATGCCGAGTTCGTGCTGAGCTGCAGCCACTTCGTGGTGATGCTTCTCAGTCGGAACACCCATTTCGCCCATCACGGACAGCATTTCGGAGCGGATGTCCTGTGCGCTGTCAACTGGCGGGACCGGAAAGTAGCCACCCTTGGTGCGCGGACGGTGGCCGAGGTTGCCTGTCTCGTATTCAGAACCCATGTTGGACGGCAGTTCTGTGCTGTCCAGAATAAAGCCGGTGTTGTAAGGGTCGGCGTTGAAACGGACGTCGTCGAACATGAAGAATTCGGCTTCCGGACCAACATAGATCGTGTCACCGAAACCGCCGGACTTGACGTATGCTTCTGCCTTTTTGGCGGTCATGCGCGGGTCGCGGTTGTAACCTTCACCGGTGATCGGGTCGACGATGTCGCAGAAGATCGCCATTGTGGACTGCGCGAAGAACGGATCGATGTGAGCTGATTCCGGATCCAGGATCAGCATCATGTCAGACTCGTTGATGGCCTTCCAGCCAGCAATGGACGATCCGTCGAAAGCAACGCCTTCGGCAAACATGTCTTCATCGACAAGAGCAACATCCATCGTGACGTGCTGCATTTTACCGCGCGGGTCGGTAAAACGCAGGTCGACGAATTTCACGTCCTTTTCCTGAATCTCCTTCAGGACTTCAGCGGCAGTGGTCATAGTGTCCATCCCTTAATTATCATGTGAACGGTTGGGTATTGTTCCGGCCCTGCTGAGGTTCAGATCGAGCTCTTTCAGACGCTGGACCGGAATTCGGATAGCCGGCGAATGCCGGAATAGGTGGGTTAGATGGCGTCAGTGCCGGACTCGCCGGTTCTGATGCGAACAGCTTCCTCGATGTTAGACACGAAAATCTTGCCGTCACCAATGCGACCTGTTTGCGCGGCGGATCGGATCGCGTCAACGGCTTTCTCGACCATTTCGTCACCAAGCACGATTTCGACTTTCACCTTGGGGAGAAAATCCACGACATACTCAGCGCCGCGATAAAGCTCCGTGTGGCCCTTCTGGCGACCAAAGCCCTTGGCCTCGGTCACAGTGATGCCCTGAAGGCCGACTTCCTGCAGAGCTTCTTTAACCTCGTCCAATTTGAAGGGCTTGATGATCGCTTCGATCTTTTTCATCACCTTGTGTCTCTCTCCACTTGTCAGGCCGTGAGTGCTCGGCTGGTCGTTAGTTTTCCGGTTCTCGTAGAGACAAGCAGACCCTACGGGCCCGGAGGGACCGTTGACCGCATCAAAGCATGATGTGTGCCAACCCAAGTTGTGCATGTGCAAAAATTTGAAGGGCCGGGAATTCCGCCAAAAAAAACAGCAATTCAAGCAGTGCAGTTTCGGAGAACACACGCGGCCCATCATGGAATTGACTACATACTAGGCAAATCGCCTAATTAATAGGCGGAAATTGTGTTGCTTCCATCATCAAAAGGTTGGATCTCGACAAAACTGATCCTCGCTTGCAAAGGTGGGGCGGCAGGATATCGAGGTTCGAACCAATGGCAACAGACTTGCGCTCAACACTTCCTATATTGCTGTCGCCCACCGAAATGGGACAGGCCGACAGGCTGACTATCGAAAGTGGTGTCGCAGGCATTGAGCTGATGGAGCGGGCTGGGCAGGCGGTGGCGCGTGCCGCCTTCGAAATGGTATCCGCGGGAGCGCGGATCGTGATCCTTTGCGGGCCCGGAAACAATGGTGGTGACGGTTTTATTGCAGCACGATGCCTTGCCGCGATGGGGTACGGTATCGACGTGCTTTTGACCCACACGGCTGACAGGCTCAAAGGAGACGCTCTTATGGCCTTTGAGAGGATGGGTTCGCCTGCCGAACTCATCGATGAAGGCAAAGAGGGGCAAAAACTTCTTTCCACGCGTTTGGGCAGAGCGGACCTGATCATCGACGGTCTATTCGGCGCCGGACTCGACCGGCCGCTTGAGGGTAAGATCAGGCATGTTGTTGATGCGGTGAATGGCAGCGGCATGCCAGTGCTGGCCATCGACCTTCCGTCTGGTGTCAACGGTGCCAGCGGCGAGGAACTCGGATCTGCTGTCAGAGCGCAAAAGACAGTCACCTTCTTTCGCGAAAAACCCGGCCATATACTTTTTCCTGGTCGGGCACTTTGTGGGACCGTTGTTGTGGCACAGATCGGCATCCGGCCAGAAGTGCTTGATGGCATCAAGCCGCAAGTCTTTGAAAATTCGCCGGAGCTCTGGAGACATGCCTGGCCGATGTCAGGTCAGCAGGGCCACAAATACACCAGAGGGCACGCCGTCGTATTCAGCGGCCCGGTGTCTTCAACCGGCGCTGCCAGACTGGGCGCTGCCGCAGCACTGCGTGCCGGGGCCGGGCTTGTAACGCTGGCATCGCCACCAGATGCGATGATGGTCAACGCCTGCCATTTGACCGCTGTCATGCTGAAAAAACTGGTTGGCGAAACGGCTGTCCAGGATTTGCTTTCTGACAAGCGGTTTTCATCGGTTCTGATTGGTCCCGGATTCGGCATTGGTGCTGAGACCCGCTATTCAGTCGAGGCCATTCTTTGCGCCAGTCGAGCAACCGTTCTTGATGCGGACGCCTTGACCAGTTTCTCTGAAAGCCCCGACACTCTTTTTTCCCTTATCAGGCTAAGTGACGCGCCGGTTGTTCTGACACCTCACGAGGGCGAGTTCGCGAGGCTTTTCCCACCGGCCGAAGGCAACAAGCTCGCGCGTGCACGTTTGGCAGCAAGGCTTTCAGGCGCGACGCTCATATTGAAGGGGGCGGATACCGTCATCGCTTCACCTGATGGCCGGGCTGCGATCAACCGCAATGCACCGCCATGGCTCGCCACGGCGGGTTCCGGTGACGTTCTTGCCGGTATCTTGACCGGTCTGCTCGCACAAGGCGTGTCAGGCTTTGAAGCTGCCTGTCAGGCGGTTTGGCTCCATGGAGAAGCTGGGAACATTGTCGGGCCAGGACTGATTGCTGAAGACCTTGCCCCGGCGCTCAAAGATGTGCTGCCAGCGCTTGTGGACAAATTGGGTGAGGGGTAGGGCGACAGCCTCGTTTTTCCTTTGACGGAAAAGTCAGTGGTGCTATAGAGGCCCCGCTTCATCGGCAGAGCGACAAGGCTTCTGCAGTGCGGATGTGGTGAAATTGGGAGACACGCCAGATTTAGGTTCTGGTGCCGCAAGGCGTGGGGGTTCAAGTCCCTCCATCCGCACCAAAAATTCTACGCGTTCCTGTCCTTTGACCTGGCTGAATGCAGCGTAGATCGAATGAGGCCCCACCAAATGCAATCGAATACGGCGATCTGCTCAATCGGCCCCGTTTTGCTGTGGCTTTTGGCGGAACAGGTGATTGGCGGCTTTACCAAAATTCGGCGTATCCACAATGAGATAACGCTTGTTTGCAACCTCGATTGACGGTGGCATGCCTGTCTTTTCAAAGGCGTCATGCCCCTCTTTCAAATTCTGCCAAAAGTCAGACCACACAGAGGATTTGTGCAGGTTTTTATTTTCGTCTGTCATTCGGAATGGAAATACATGCACATCAAAGGCTTCCTCTCCGCCTTTGAAAGCTTCATTTGCAGCCAAATAGATCTCTTCAATGCCCGCGTCCGTCATCGCATAGCAGCCGATTGAGACACAGCTTCCATGGATCATCAAGAAGCTGCCGGTCCGGTCAAGAGCGCGGTCATAAGCGTTGGGAAATCCCAAATTGAAGGAAAGGTGATAGCGGCTGTTCGGGTTCATGAGCCCGCGCGTGACCTTGTAGAAACCCTCTGGGCTTTGCCTGTCACCTTCCTTTAGCTTTGGTCCGAGCTCACCTGAAAAGTTGCAAATGGGATATGTTCTGAAGCGCTTGTAGCCACTGATGGTTGCCACCCAGAGCTCAAGCTCGCTGGTAGCCTTGAAGACCCGGACAAAGACGGGTGCGCCAAGCCTCAGACCCTTTTCAGCAAACTCTTCTTCCAGCCTTGGCAGCACTTTTGCCTCGACGTTTTCCAGGCGCTCAGAATTCGGTAGCTTGCCTTGCGCGAAGACAGAGGTCATCAAAAGCGAAAAAACAGCGGTCGAAAACAAACCTGAGAGCAGCAGAAAAAGGTGTTTTCGAGCAGGTTGCTTCAAGCAAAATCTCCAGAACGCTGGGTGTTTGCGACCGTGCGGAGGCAAATTTAGCCTGCCAAGTTTGTAAGAGTTTGGGCGGGATGCCCAGTCAAGTGGCTGAGCCTACTTGAAAGTATCGACCAACTACGGCCGAATTGGCGTTGCAGTCAGTTTAATGATTAAAGGACACAACGATCAGAGTGGCAAAACCTTTATGATGCAACGGATAAGCAGACGGCACTTGTTGATGCTTTCAGCCGGGTCTGTGATGGCAACGTCCACTTTGATGCCGCGCTATGCGCGGGCCGCACAGACGAGTTTCGACGTGATTGTGATTGGGGCTGGAATTGCGGGCCTTGCTGCGGCAGGCATGCTCACCGAACTCGGATATACCGTCGTCGTTTTGGAGGCAACGAACAAGGTTGGTGGCCGGATCAGAACTGACTGGCGGTTGGGCGCACCCTTTGAAGTTGGTGCCGGTTGGATACATGGCCCGCACAGGAACCCGATATCAGGTCTCGCAGCCAGCATTGGGGCACCCACCTTTGTGACCAAAGATGACAGTTTCGGGGTCTATTCACAAACGGGAGAGCGGCAAGCAAGTCAGCGAATTTATGATGCCTATGAAGACCTTACCGAGCTCTATCAGAAAATTGATGCGCGTGTAGGTGCCGGCCAATCACTCGAAGCTGCACTTCGTTCGTTGCCTGGCAAGGGCTTGGAAGACCCTGTTTTGAACTGGATGGCGAGCGCCTACACAGAGTTCTCGAACGGAAGTTCCCTCGAGACATTGTCCGCCTATTATTTTGATGAAGACGATGTCCTCGAAGGTGACGACGTCATTCTCCCTGAAGGCTATGATAAAATACCCAAGGCATTGGCGGAAGGATTGGACATTCGCTTCAATGCCCCCGTTGAAGCTGTCGAATATGAAGAAGGCGAGGGAGCTACCGTTCTGAGCGCCGGCGGAGTGTTCGAAGCCGATTACGTGGTTTGTTCCGTTCCACTTGGCATGCTCAAGCAGCAACGTATTAGCTTTGATCCACCCTTGCCAAAAAAGCATCTGACACATATCGGCAATCTAGGCTTTGGAAATGTCACAAAGCTCGCTCTCAAGTTTGAAGACCCATTTTGGCCGCTGGACATTCAGTATTTTGGCTATATGGGCGAACCAAGAGGGCGATGGAATTACTTCCTGAACTACCGCACGTTCAGTAACGAAAACATCCTTTTGGGCGTTAGTGTCGGCGCTTATCCTCTGGCGGTTGAAAAGCTTACAAACACCGAAATGGTGGCCGACTGCATGGCAGCCATCCGTGCCATGTTCGGAACCAGAGCGCCTGAGCCTGTCGCGCATATTGCGACCAGATGGTCGCAAGACCCTTGGACCGGTGGCGCTTATTCCTATTCGAAAGTGGGCAGTTCACCGCGGGATTTTGACGGACTACAGGAGCCTGTCGCCGATACACTTCTTTTCGCAGGCGAACATACGGACTTTGCCTTTCACGGTACAACGCATGGTGCTTACCTGAGCGGTTTACGTGCCGCAGAAACGATTGACGAGAAATTGGCGGACTGAGGAAACTTTCACCGATTGAGGAAATTCGACCCAAAGTCGAAACATGTGTCTAGAGGTCAGTGATTTGCTGACGGTCTGAGAGATCCGGAACCTTCTTGCTCCCAGAACGAAATTCCGCATGTCATATCGCTGCGATTTCCCTGTATCCCCTTGACACTTCGGACCCCAAGCAGTATCGCGCTCCCATCGTGCGTCTCGGACTCCGTCCAAGGCGATGCGCTGCTGTTTGAACGCTTCCGGAAAAAGGGAAGTACCGGCAGTGCGGCACACGGAATTTTAAAACAAAACCTCCGGGGCGGATTGCCGCTCGGGATTGAGGACGACTAAACCCATGCAGGTAACCGAAACCCTCTCTGAGGGCCTCAAGCGAGAGCTGAAAATCGACATTCCGGCTGGTGATCTTGCCGCCAAGCTGGAAGACTACATGGCCGATATGAAATCCAAGGCCAACATCAAGGGCTTTCGTCCGGGCAAAGTGCCGCTTGGACACCTGAAGAAAATGTATGGCCGTCAGGCCATGGCGGAAATCCTGTCCAACACCATTCAGGAAACCACGCAGAAAGCCGTAGAGGAGCGCTCCGAGCGCCCGGCACTGACACCGGAAATTGATCTTCCGGAAGAAGATGCTGAAAAGATTATGGCTGGCGACGCCGATCTGTCATTCAAAATGACCTACGACGTTCTGCCCGATTTTGACATTGTCGATTTTGCCGGCATCGAAATCGAGCGCCCGGTCGTTGAGATCGAAGACGGTGAAGTCGACGAACAGATTGCCGAAATCGCAAAGAACAACACTCCGTTCGATACCAAGGACGGTGCTGCTGAAAATGGCGACCGGGTCACAATGTCTTACCTCGGCAAGATCGACGGTGAGCCGTTTGAAGGCGGTGCAGACGAGAACGGTCAGCTGGTACTGGGTTCAGGTCAGTTTATTCCAGGCTTTGAAGATCAATTGATCGGCGCCAAGGCTGGCGATGAAAAGGTTGTTGAAGTTTCCTTCCCAGAGGACTACCCAGCAGCCCACCTTGCCGGAAAGGCTGCGGCTTTCGACGTAACCGTCAAGGAAGTTGGTGCGCCGGGTGAAGCAGCCATCGACGATGAGTTTGCCAAGGGCCTTGGTCTCGAATCACTTGAGAACCTGAAAGAAATTGTTCGTGGTCAGATTGAAGGTCAGTTCGGCCAGATGACCCGTCAGCGCGTGAAGCGTCAGCTTCTCGACAAGCTTGACGAGCACTATTCTTTCGAACTCCCGGAAAAACTGCTCGACAGTGAATTCGATGTCGTCTGGCGCCAGGTCGAAGAAGACATGAAGCGCAACGAAAAGACCTTCGAAGACGAAGACACGACGGAAGAAGAGGCGAAGGCTGAGTATCGCAAGATCGCCGAGCGCCGCGTGCGCCTAGGTCTGGTCCTGTCCGAGATTGGCGAAAAGAACGGCATTCAGGTCACTGACGAAGAGCTGCAGCGCGCGCTCTATGACCGCGTGCGCCAGTTCCCGGGTCAAGAACAGCAGGTGTTTGAGTTCTACAAGAACAACCAGCAGGCCCTGGCAAGCCTTCGTGCTCCAATCTACGAAGAAAAAGTCGTCGACTACATGCTGGAGCTTGCCAAGGTAAGCGACAAAACGGTGACCAAGGAAGAGCTCGAAAAGCTGGTCGCCGACGACGAGGAAGACGCGTAAGCTTTTTCCCCCATATCCCCAGATGCGGCAGCGGTTTTAACTTTGCTTTCATGCCGCATCTGTCATGACTTTGCGTTGAGGGCGACATCTCATATATACGGGATGTCGCTTTTTTCGAGTCAGGCCATGAATCGATGCGCTTCACGGCCTGTTTCAAGCCAGGGAATCATCCCGGCATCATCTCAAGCATATGGATGAGGTATGAAGGATCCTGTCGATATCTACATGAACACACTCGTGCCAATGGTTGTCGAG
This sequence comes from uncultured Roseibium sp., assembly GCF_947499295.1. Taxonomy (GTDB): domain Bacteria; phylum Pseudomonadota; class Alphaproteobacteria; order Rhizobiales; family Stappiaceae; genus Roseibium. The sequence continues at coordinate 77,502 of NZ_CANMNP010000007.1, read as the reverse complement.
CAGACAAACCGGGGCGAGCGGGCCTTCGATATCTTCTCGCGCCTGCTCAAAGAGCGCATCATATTCCTGACCGGCCCGGTCGAGGATCACATGGCAACCCTGGTCAGTGCGCAGCTTCTTTATCTGGAAGCGGAGAATCCGAGCAAGGAAATCGCAATTTACATCAACTCACCAGGTGGCCTGGTGACATCTGGTCTTGCGATTTACGACACAATGCAGTTTATCCGCCCTGCGGTATCGACCCTTTGCATTGGCCAGGCGGCCTCTATGGGGTCTTTGCTGTTGGCAGCCGGCCACAAGGACTTGCGTTCTATTCTGCCCAATGCCCGCGTGATGGTTCATCAGCCTTCAGGCGGTTTCCGTGGGCAGGCGGCGGATATCATGCTTCATGCACAGGAAATCCTGGCTATGAAGCACCGGTTGAATGAAATCTACGTGAAGCACACCGGACAAAGCCTCGATCAGGTTGAAGAAGCGCTTGAGCGTGACAACTTCATGACTGCTGAAAAGGCTAAAGAATTCGGTATTGTAGATAATGTCATCACGGACCGTTCAGGTCTTGGTGGCGAAGAGACCGAATAATGGGCTTACCTGGTCTTAAGCAAAGATTGAATTTCTTTGATTGAGACCGGGAAAACCCCAATTGATGCCGGGTTTTCATCTTCGCCTTAAACCTATATTGATTTTTAATGGCGAAGCATGGTGACATCGGACTTAAAGAAGGGGTGCTTCGGCGTCTCTTCGGTACCGGTAGGTCCGGATGGACCTGACCGGCTGAATAGGGGAAACGCCCCACAAACGCGAGGTTGACTACATGACCAAGGCCAGCGGCAGCGATTCCAAGAATACGCTTTACTGCTCCTTTTGCGGCAAAAGCCAGCATGAGGTTCGCAAGCTGATCGCCGGCCCGACTGTTTTCATTTGCGATGAATGTGTCGAGCTGTGCATGGATATCATCCGTGAGGAGAACAAATCCTCGCTGGTGAAGTCTCGGGACGGGATCCCGACCCCTCAAGAGATCCGCGACGTTCTGGATGACTATGTCATCGGACAGGGCAGTGCCAAAAAGGTACTGTCGGTCGCCGTTCACAATCACTACAAGCGCCTGAATCACGCATCCAAAAGCAATGATGTGGAACTGGCGAAATCAAATATCCTTCTGGTTGGCCCGACTGGGTGCGGCAAGACGCTGCTAGCGCAAACGCTTGCCCGTATTCTGGACGTGCCGTTCACCATGGCGGATGCAACGACACTTACCGAAGCCGGCTATGTCGGTGAAGATGTTGAAAACATCATTCTGAAGTTGCTGCAGTCTGCTGACTACAACGTCGAGCGTGCGCAGCGCGGCATTGTCTATATCGATGAAGTCGACAAGATAAGCCGGAAAGCGGACAATCCTTCGATTACGCGGGACGTGTCAGGCGAAGGTGTCCAGCAGGCGCTTTTGAAGATCATGGAAGGCACGGTGGCTTCCGTTCCGCCGCAAGGTGGGCGCAAACATCCGCAGCAGGAATTCCTGCAAGTGGATACCACCAACATCCTGTTCATCTGCGGTGGTGCGTTCGCTGGTCTCGACAAGATTATCTCCGACAGGGGCACCCAGTCGTCGATAGGTTTCCAGGCGCAGGTTCACGCACCTGAAGACCGTCGTATCGGTGAGCTCTTTGCCGAGCTGGAACCGGAAGACCTGTTGAAATTCGGTCTCATTCCGGAATTTGTCGGTCGCTTGCCGGTGATCGCAACGCTGGAAGATCTGGACGAAGATGCGCTGGTGACGATCCTGACGGAGCCTAAGAACGCTCTGGTCAAGCAGTATCAGCGCCTGTTCGAAATGGAGCAGGTCGAGCTGTCTTTCCACGAAGACGCGCTCAAGGCGATTGCCCGCAAGGCGATCGACCGCAAGACCGGTGCGCGTGGTCTGAGATCAATTCTGGAGTCAATCCTGCTCGACACGATGTACGAGCTGCCGGGTCTCAAAGGGGTCAAGGAAGTGGTGATTTCACCGGAAGTCGTAAAAGGAGAGGCGCGTCCGCTCTATATCTACGAGGACCGTGAAGAAAGCTCCGCCACAAGCGCCTGATACCTTTGACGGTCAGTTGAAAATAAAAGTGAATAAATGCCGCTCCATTGGGGCGGCATTTTGATTTTTCTCACCGAATTTGTTGGCGAAACGTGTTTTCCACCGTAGGTGTGAGTCGTCAACAGACAAGGCTTCTGCAATCGGCCTGATTGCCTTGACACCGGCGGGTCTGGTGTCCACCTAATAGGGCTAAAGAATGGCTCGCGCTGACCATCGGTGCGCCCAGCAGGGGTGCCGGGGTCAGGCCACTCGGTTCTTGTTGGATCCGAAAGCCGTTTTCCAGTGTTCTGGCTGCCTTTTAATGAGTGGGGCCGGGACACGCTGAGAAAGGAAAAAAAATGAGCGACGCAGAAATCCGCGCTACAGATCCGGACAGCACGGCTGTCTATCCAGTCCTGCCCCTGCGCGACATTGTCGTCTTCCCGCATATGATCGTGCCGCTGTTTGTCGGCCGCGAGAAGTCGATCAAGGCGCTCGAAGAGGTCATGACCACCGACAAGCACATTCTGCTGGCGACCCAGATGAATGCAGCTGATGACGATCCGAATCCGGATCAGATCTACAATGTCGGTACGCTCGCAACCGTGCTCCAATTGCTGAAACTGCCTGACAACACCGTCAAGGTGCTAGTTGAAGGCGGTGCTCGCGCACAGATCGGAGACTATTCTGATCGCACGGACTATTTCGAGGCAACCGCAACAGTGCTGCCGGAGCGCGATGGTGAGAACATCGAAGTCGAAGCTCTTGCTCGTTCAGTTGTTTCCGAGTTCGAGAACTATGTGAAGCTGAACAAAAAGGTTTCGCCGGAAGTACTCGGTGCGGTCAATCAGATCGACGACTATTCAAAGCTGGCCGACACCATTGCGTCGCATCTGGCTATCAAGATTCCTGAAAAGCAGGAAATTCTCGGTGTTGTTTCCGTCGCGGAGCGCCTTGAACGCGTTCTTGGCATGATGGAAAGCGAAATTTCCGTTCTTCAGGTCGAAAAGCGCATCCGTTCGCGGGTCAAGCGGCAGATGGAGAAGACACAGCGCGAGTACTATCTGAATGAGCAGATGAAAGCCATTCAGAAGGAACTTGGCGACAGCGAGGACGGCCGCGACGAGGTTGCCGAACTTGAGGAAAAGATCAAGAAGACGAAGCTCACCAAGGAAGCGCGTGAGCGGGCTGCTGCCGAGATCAAGAAACTCAAGCAGATGAGCCCGATGTCCGCTGAAGCGACGGTCGTGCGCAACTATCTCGACTGGCTGATCGGCATTCCCTGGAACAAGAAATCCAAGGTCAAACACGACCTGGCGCTTGCCGAAAAGGTGCTCGACACCGACCACTACGGTCTCGACAAGGTCAAAGAGCGGATCGTTGAGTATCTTGCGGTACAGAGCCGGGCCAACAAGTTGCGAGGTCCGATCTTGTGCCTGGTGGGTCCTCCAGGCGTTGGTAAAACGTCCCTGGGCAAGTCTATTGCCAAGGCAACTGGACGTGAATTCGTTCGCATGTCGCTTGGTGGCGTTCGTGATGAAGCCGAAATTCGGGGTCACCGTCGCACCTATATCGGCTCGATGCCCGGCAAGGTCATCCAGTCGATGAAGAAGGCAAAGAAGTCCAATCCACTGTTCCTTCTCGACGAGATCGACAAGATGGGTATGGACTTCCGCGGCGACCCGTCTTCAGCTTTGCTCGAGGTTCTTGATCCGGAGCAAAACTCTTCGTTCATGGATCACTATCTTGAGGTTGAATACGATCTTTCTGATGTGATGTTCGTGACCACGGCCAATACGCTGAACATTCCCGGTCCGCTGATGGACCGTATGGAGATCATCCGTATTGCCGGCTACACGGAAGAGGAGAAGGTGGAAATCTGCCGCCGTCACCTCATTCCTAAGGCGGAAAAGGATCACGGCCTGAGGGACGGTGAGTTCTCCATCGAGGACGATGCTTTGCAGTTCGTCGTGCGTCGTTATACGCGGGAAGCTGGTGTACGTAACCTTGAGCGCGAAATGGCGACCCTTGCCCGTAAGGCGGTCAAGGACATCCTGATGAGTGACAAGGAAAGCGTCACCGTTACGCCTGAGGTCGTCGAAGACTATCTCGGTGTTCCACGGTTCCGCTATGGCGAAGTCGAACTGGAAGATCAGGTTGGTGTTGTCACTGGTCTGGCCTGGACAGAAGTCGGCGGTGAGCTGCTTACCATCGAAGGCGTGATGATGCCGGGCAAAGGCAAGATGACCGTAACCGGCAATCTGAAAGAGGTGATGAAGGAATCGATTTCAGCGGCGGCGTCCTATGTCCGTTCCCGTGCGATCGATTACGGTATTGAACCGCCGACCTTCGACAAGAAGGACATTCACGTTCACGTGCCTGAAGGTGCGACACCGAAAGATGGTCCTTCCGCCGGCATCGGGATGGCGACAGCCGTAATTTCCACAATGACTGGAATTCCGGTTCGCCGCGATGTTGCCATGACCGGTGAGATCACGCTTCGTGGACGGATCCTGCCGATCGGCGGCCTGAAGGAAAAACTGCTCGCTGCACTACGTGGCGGTATCAAGCTTGTCATGATCCCGGAAGACAACGCCAAAGACTTGGCTGACATTCCAGACTCGGTCAAAAACTCGCTTGAAATCATCCCGGTTTCCGGAATGGAGGAAGTGTTGAAAAATGCTCTGACTCGACTTCCGGAGCCCATCGAATGGGATGAGACAGCTGCAAACGCTGCAGCCAAGGCGAGTGAAAAAGAAGAAGACGCGTCCGGAATTTTGGCTCACTAAGAGCCATTTTGCACCGCACAAAACGTCTAGCCCCGGGTCAACCGGGGCTTTTCTTTTGAATAATCGGTAGAAATGGCTGTTTTCTGCGAAAAAACCTCTTGCGTTTCGCGTCAAATCGCACGAATTTCGCGCAACGGCGCTGACAGGAATCGTCGGCACTCTGCCGTTTCTTAGAAAGGTATCTGCTATGAATAAGAACGATCTGATCGCAGCTGTTGCAGAAAAGACTGGCCTCACCAAAGCGCAGGCAGGCGAAGCAGTTGACGCAACTTTTGATGCAGTCACAGAAACGCTGAAAAGCGGTGACGAAGTCCGCATCATCGGCTTTGGTAACTTCACGGTTTCTGCTCGTGCTGCAACCGAAGGCCGGAACCCGCGGACTGGCGAAACGATCCAGATCCCGGCTTCTAAGACGCCGAAGTTCAAGGCTGGTAAAGGCCTGAAAGACGCTGTGAACTCTTAATCGTTCCAGACCGATTTCAATTGACCCCGGGCTTGCGATTGCAGGGCCGGGGTTTTTTGTGGCAATAATATCAATCTATGAGTGTTTATCTTTGAATTGCCTGTTTAGATCTACCATTTCCCCGGCGAAGCGGAACTCCTCACACGGAGGGAGCCATGACACTTCAAGCACTGATAAGCCGCCGTCAACGTGCATTATTTGAAGCCTGGGTTCGCAATCCGCTTGTCCAGGTGCAGGTGGAGCATCCTGAATGGTTAGGTCGCCTTGTCTTTCTTGATGAATATGATGACAGCATCGAACCTGAGCGGGCAGGGCGCAGGAGCCTGAAGAATGTGGCCATCGTCCGCAAGCCGGGGAACCCGGATGAAAACGCATGTGTCTGGGTCAGGGCAGGATATTCTTCCTATCAGAAGGCATGGCTGGCTTTCGTGAATCAGGTCTACGGTATCAATGCCACCAGCGCCGACCTGGCGGGTTACAACATCGATCATTTGCTGAACAAGGCGCGAAGTCCCAACAAGGCAGGGTTCATTCGTATTGAGGCAATCAACGATGCGGTCAATCAGGCCTGGGGAGGTCTGTTTGAGCGCGCAGCGAGCAACCCGGAGTTTTCGGCAAATCAAAACAGGCTCAGGCGGACAATGTCGTGGATCATTGCCGCCAAACTAATGAATCAACCACCGCCAAAGGGTCCGAACGATCAACAGGGAATCGCGAGGCTTGTGCAATTCTTCAATCGAAACGGCCTTGCTGCCGACAATCCTCAGCGCGGCCTGACGGATATGTTGCAGTTTGCCTACCGGTTTCGATAGCTGATTTTCATGCCGCTCAGTTGAGACGCTGCGTCTGCCGGAACTCAAAGCTCCTGAATCCGTTTGCCTTGTCTGGCGGTTTAGCGCCTCTTGTGGCGTGATATCTGCACAGGTTCGACAAAGCCGGTTTGAAGCGGTCATCCACAAGTATGGCAGGGATTGCGAATTTCTTAGAATTAGGACTTGCCAAGAAAGTGGCGACAACCTAAAAGGCGTCTCACCTCGTTGAGGGCGATTAGCTCAGTTGGTAGAGCGCTTCGTTTACACCGAAGATGTCGGGAGTTCGAGTCTCTCATCGCCCACCATTTTCTTTCCCAAATTCAAAGACTTTGCCTTGTGCCGTGATGCTTCGCGTTTCGGTTCTTCATTCGTTTTTTGTTCAGTCACCCAATTTCTGGTCGGTGCAGGGACTGCCTGATTTTTCGCGAACAGATGCGATCTTGTAAAACTGCGCTAACAAAAAAATTGAATGAAACTCGATTGAGCTTCTGATCGCAGCTTCAAGGACTTGGCTGCAGTCCAGCACCTACTTCGGATGCAATATAAGCACTGAGTGCACTTTTTTGCTTGTTTTTCGCCGTGTTTGGTTTCTATAAATTTTACCGGCTAACAAAAAAACATCGAAAAATTAGAAGTTTAATTAGATGGCGATAGTCCTTTTTATCAAGATTTTGGGATCAGTTATGCTGCTCCTTTATGCGGTGCGCATGGTGAGGACCGGTTTTGAACGGGTGTCTGGCCCCGCACTCAAGCGCACCATCATCAAAGCCGCATCTGGCCGGGTAGCCGGGGCCCTGTCCGGGATGGCGGTGGCAATCCTGCTGCAAAGTGCAACGGCGGTTGCGGTGCTCGCGGCGAGCTTTGCAACTTCCGGCATCCTTTCTACGGCTGCAGGGCTAGCGGTCCTGCTTGGTGCCGATCTCGGATCGTCTCTCGTCGTGCAGTTCCTGGTATTTGACCTCAGCTGGCTGGTTCCACTGCTATTGGCGATCGGGGGGTGGTTGTTCCTGAAAGTTGAGTCTCGAACCACAAAACATGCAGGACGGATCCTGATCGGCATAGCACTTGTGTTGATCTCGCTTCAGTTGATTGGGGAATCGACGGCGCCTTTGAAAGAAGCTCAGTTCATGCCGCATGTTGCCGAATATCTGGCCGGTGATGCTTCAACAGCATTGGTGCTTGGAGCGGTGCTTGCGTTTCTGATTCATTCCAGTGTGGCTGCGGTATTGATGATTGCCGCCTTCGTTCAAAATGCAGGTTTGCCGTTGGAGGCGGCCGTACCGCTGGTTCTTGGCGCGAACGTCGGAGCAGGGGGTGTGGCACTCTGGTTGACCCGCGGTATGGATCGAAAAGCCCGGCTGATGCCGCTTGGAAATCTGATCTTCAGGGCCGGCGGCGCCTTGATTGCCATGCTGTTAGTCGCATCCATCCCCCTGCCTTTGGAAACGTTGAGCAGTGATCCAGCGCAACAGATCGTAGCGGTGCATATCTTGTTCAATCTCCTACTGGTTCTGACCTGTCTGCCGTTGACCGGGCCAGTTGCCAGACTGACCGAGCGGTTGATGCCCTCGAAAGAGCGGGGAGCCGGCACCAACGAGACCGTCGTCAAAAGTGCTCTGGATCAGCGGGTTGTCCATGTCCCCAGGCTGGCACTTGCCAGTGCGACCCGGGAGCTGTTGCGCATGGGGGAGCTGGTTGAGTTCATGACCCGGCCAGTGATGATGATGCTTGAAAATGGCGATCAACAGGAAATCAAGCGTCTTCAGGCGATGGATAAGAACGTCAACAGGATACACTCCGACATCAAGCTCTATATTGCGGAGGTTAACCGCGGTGAATTGACCTCGGCGGAGGCGGAGCGGAGCATGGAGCTGGCAAGTTTTGCCATTAATTTGGAACGTGCCGGCGACCTGGTGTCAAAAAACCTTTTGGAACGGGCGGTTGAGCTGAAGGAAAATGGGATCAAATTTTCCAGGGATGGGCGGGTTGAGCTTGAAAACTTGCATGACCGTGTCTTGGCCAACATGCAGCTGGCGCTTAACGTGCTTGTTTCCAGTGATGTTGCTTCAGCGCGCGAACTGATCGCCGAGAAAGACAGGATGCGTCAATTGGAGCGGGAATGTCATGATCGACATCTGGGCAGGTTGAAATCGAGGACGCCGGAAAGCATCGATTCAAGCAGCGTCCACATGGAAGTCGTGCGCAGCCTCAAGGAAATCAATTCGCTCTATGCCACTGTGGCAGTACCGATCCTGGCTTTGGAGGGACAATTGAGGGACAGCCGTCTAGTCCCTGCGGAATAAAGCCACCTTGTTGATAAGACTGATCCAATTCGCGCTAATTGCCGACGCAGCATGGCGAAGGCGTCAGGTTCCAAATTCATTTTGCCGGTGTAGTTCCTATACCGTGTCGACTTGTTGATCGGGGACGAGTTATCCACACTGAAGGACGGCTTCTTTGATGCGGAAAAACCGAGTTGTCTGCGGCTTTGTCAAAAAAGGCAATTTGGATGCGTCAGTGCGCTTGACTTCGCTTTCCAGCCGCCGTACATCAGCGCCACTTCACGGCAACACTGCGTTGCCGCGCGAAGCGGGTGTAGCTCAGTTGGTTAGAGTGCCGGCCTGTCACGCCGGAGGTCGCGGGTTCGAGCCCCGTCACTCGCGCCACTTCTCACTAAGATGCAAGAGTGTATCTTGAAAGAAGAGGCGCAAATATACCGTGATTGTGCGGGTGTAGCTCAGTTGGTTAGAGTGCCGGCCTGTCACGCCGGAGGTCGCGGGTTCGAGCCCCGTCACTCGCGCCACTCACGGTTCCCGAACTTGTTCCCAAGTTGAAAAATGACGAATGGATTAACCGCGCATACGGCCAACCGGACACGGCCCGATTTTTGTCGGTTGGGCCTGAATGTTGCGTATAGGTTCGCATAAAAGTAATCGACAGCGTCAGCTTCTTCAAATTGTTACGGTTTTGGGTCTTCCCTTGTTTTTGAATTGCGATTCTATTCAAGGGGTGGAAATCCGGCTCGGGTGCGTCATAATCCCGCGCAGCCTGTGTAAAGATTTTGCGGTTGCACAAACTGGCTGAAACAAAGGAGTTGGCAGGGGTCGTTTGGAAATTGGCTCATATGTGGCAAGAGTTTGACCCGCAGGGGGTCTTGCGTTGCACCAAGCCGTAAGTTAAGCGTGCGCTCGCATGTTGGTTTCATTAAGCTGACGGGCTCTGCGCGACCAGCCGGCTTTATGAGGCCAAGAGGTGCAGCCCCGGCTCCGGATCGCCTCTCGATCCGCCTCCATATGCAAGGACGCGAAAGACATGGAAGAACTCTTGCGGGAATATGTCCCGATCGTCGTGTTCATCGGCATTGCACTGGTGATCGGCCTTGCCTTGCTGATTTCACCGTTTCTACTGGCCTACAAAAACCCGGATCCGGAAAAATTGTCGGCCTATGAGTGCGGTTTCAACGCGTTCGACGATGCGCGCATGAAATTCGACGTGCGTTTCTATCTGGTCTCGATCCTCTTCATCATTTTCGATCTTGAAGTTGCCTTCCTGTTTCCCTGGGCTGTCGTATTCGGTGACCTCGGCTGGTACGGGTTTTGGTCGATGATGGTCTTTCTCGGCGTCCTGACTGTCGGATTTATCTACGAATGGAAAAAAGGAGCGCTGGAATGGGATTGACCACTACCGATCCGCTCGTCGCTCCCAAACCCAAGGGCATTATTAACCCGAACACCGGTAAACCGATCGGTGAGGACGACGCGTTTTTCCTTGAGGTCAACAATGAGCTGGCCGACAAGGGCTTCCTCGTAACGTCGACGGACAACCTTATTCAGTGGGCCCGCACGGGCTCTTTGATGTGGATGACCTTTGGTCTTGCGTGCTGCGCTGTTGAAATGATGCAGATGTCCATGCCGCGCTACGACGCGGAACGTTTCGGATTTGCTCCGCGTGCTTCTCCGCGCCAGTCAGACGTGATGATTGTGGCCGGAACGTTGACCAACAAAATGGCTCCTGCGCTTCGCAAGGTCTACGATCAGATGCCTGAGCCGCGATACGTGATTTCGATGGGCTCATGTGCGAACGGTGGCGGCTACTACCACTATTCCTATTCAGTGGTTCGCGGATGTGACCGGGTCGTGCCAGTCGACATTTACGTTCCAGGGTGCCCGCCGACGGCAGAAGCGCTTCTTTACGGTGTGATGCTGCTGCAAAAGAAAATTCGCCGTACGGGCACTATCGAGAGATAAGGGTTTTACCGCCTGAATCGGCGGAGAATTCAAAGGATTGGCGCTTGCAGGCGCGTTAAAAGGAAGGCTCCGAGGGAGTGAGGGCGAACACCATGGACGAGACTTTGAAGGAACTCGCTGAGCACGTCGAGCTTGGTCTTGGCGAGTCTCTCGTGTCCTGGAAGGCGGAATTCGGTGAATTGACGCTGAGCGTGAATGCGACCGACATTCTGGATGTGGTTCGCTTTTTGCGTGACAACGCCTCGTGCAAATTCGTCAATCTGACCGACATTTGCGGCGTCGACTATCCGGAGCGTGAGAAACGCTTTGATGTTGTCTATCACTTCCTGTCACCGGTTCAGAACCAGCGCATCCGCGTGAAAATCGCGACCGACGAGACGACAGCCGTGGCTTCATTGACATCGCTTTTTCCGGGAGCGGAATGGTTCGAGCGCGAAGCTTACGACATGTATGGAATTCTTTTCTCTGGCCATCCGGATCTGCGGCGCATCCTAACCGATTACGGCTTTGACGGGCATCCGCTACGCAAGGATTTCCCTGTGACCGGCTTCGTTGAAGTGCGCTATGACGACCAGAAAAAACGTGTCGTCTATGAACCTGTTCGACTGAACCAGGAAATGCGTTCCTTTGATTTTCTCTCGCCTTGGGAAGGTACCGACTATGTGCTGCCCGGCGATGAGAAAGCGACAACCAACTGATCGGCGGGGCGGGGATGAGCGAGCGGCTTTCTGGTGGATGTCTTTGCGGGGCAGTGCGGTTCAGTGCGCAGCCCGACAACGGCGAAATGGGCGTTTGCCATTGCGGCATGTGCCGGCGCTGGACAGGCGGGTCATTCATGGCCGTTGGCTGCGGCCCCATGAGCAGCGTTGAAATTGAAGGCGGAGACGCTCTCAGCATCTATAAAGCGTCAGACTATGCTGAACGGGTGTTTTGCTCGAAATGTGGTTCGACATTGATGTGGCGCATGGCGGATGGCTCCCATGTCAGTTTTTCTGCGCAAGCCTTTGACGACCCGTCTCAATTCAAATTCACCACGGAGATCTTCGTGGACGAACAGCCGGCCAACTACGCGTTTGCAAACGAGACGCGCAAAATGACCGGCCCTGAAGTATTTGCGTACTACACGCAGCAAATGCAGGAACCTCAAAATGGCTGAGGCTCAGGTCCGTAACTTCAACATCAATTTCGGGCCCCAGCACCCGGCAGCCCACGGCGTTTTGCGTCTGGTTCTGGAGCTGGACGGCGAGGTTGTGACACGTGTCGATCCGCATATCGGGCTTCTCCACCGGGGCACCGAAAAGCTGATTGAACAGAAAACCTATCTGCAGGCCATTCCTTATTTCGACCGTCTCGACTACGTAGCGCCGATGAACCAGGAGCACGCCTTTGCATTGGGCGTCGAGAAGCTTCTTGGCATCGCGGTTCCAAAACGCGGACAGCTTATCCGGGTGCTTTATTCGGAAATCGGACGCTTGCTGTCGCACCTTTTGAACGTCACGACGCAAGCTCTCGATGTCGGCGCTCTGACGCCGCCACTTTGGGGATTTGAACCGCGCGAAGAGCTTATGGTTTTTTACGAGCGTGCCTGCGGGGCCCGCATGCATGCAGCCTATGTGCGGCCTGGCGGTGTTCACCAGGACCTGCCACGGGATCTGCTGGATGATATCTGGGACTTTTGCGATCCGTTTTTGCAGACCTGCGATGACATCGAAGGACTGTTGACCGACAACCGTATTTTCAAGCAACGGAACGTTGACATTGGTGTCGTGGATCTGGACGACGCGTGGGCCTGGGGGTTCTCCGGTGTCATGGTGCGGGGCTCGGGTGCTCCTTGGGATTTGCGCAAATCTCAACCTTATGAGTGCTATTCTGAACTCGACTTCGATATCCCCATCGGAAAGAACGGCGATTGCTATGACCGCTATCTGATTCGCATGGAAGAAATGCGCCAGTCGGTTCGCATCATGAAGCAGTGTCTTGAGAAGCTGACCGTTGAAACAGGTCCCGTGTCGTCGACCGACGGCAAGATCGTTCCTCCTAAACGGGGGGAAATGAAGCGGTCGATGGAAGCGCTCATTCACCACTTCAAGCTCTATACCGAAGGTTACCACGTTCCCGCCGGCGAAGTTTACGCCGCCGTGGAAGCGCCCAAGGGTGAATTCGGTGTCTATCTTGTCGCTGATGGAACGAACAAACCTTACCGCTGCAAGATCAAGGCGCCGGGATATGCGCACTTGCAGGCGATGGATTTCCTTTGCAAGGGCCACATGCTTGCCGACGTTTCTGCGGTTCTCGGTTCCATGGACATCGTGTTCGGCGAGGTAGACCGCTAGATCATGACCCTGGCCGGAAACTCCATTGTTGTTGATTGGCGCACCGGTGCGATTTCAAACGCATCGTCTGTCGAGCGCGCCGGCCTTACTGCGATGAGCATTGCGGCCAGGGCACTTGCGCCTCTTAACAGTCGTGGCATTTCCTATGTGGCCAAACTGGTCAGCAAAGCTCTGCCCAGTCAAAAAGACATCCGCCTCGTGCTGGACGAGGACCTAGAGTTCGCGTTCCCTTATGGGGATGCTTATTGGAGCCGCCTTTTGAAGCCCTTGAGCCTCTATGAAGAGGAAATCGAAGCGCTCCTGCTGACATTTAGCGATCTTGACTACGCGTTCATCGATTGCGGTGCGAACTACGGGTATTGGTCGGCAAAGGTTACCAGCAGACGGTTTGGCAAGCGCCAGACTGCTGCTGTTGAGCTCGATCCGGTTAATTTTGAACGGCTGTGCGAGAATGCCGTTCTGAACGATAACCGGTTCATTTGCATCAATCGGGCGGTGTTCGACAAGGACGGAGAAGTCCTGAATTTCTTCGGCCGCAAGCATGAGGCCAGATCGCTGGTCGATCAGCAGGTTTCAGGACACGCGCTTGGTGACGTCGAGACGATAACTCTGGACAAAATACTTGAAGAAGCCGGGCTTGAGGATCACTCGACGATAGTCTTGAAGCTCGACGTTGAAGGAAGCGAGATTGAAGCTCTGAAAGGAGCAAGCAATCTGCTGCAGAAAGACGTTCTGATAATCTATGAAGACCATGGCGCCGATCGGAGTCATTCGGTTTCCAAGTACCTTTCCGAGGAATGTGGCATGCGGCTGTTTGGCTACAATGCTGATCGTTTCTTCGAATTGGGCGCGGTTTTGGAGCTTGACGGCCTGAAGCGCGACCGCCGTAAAGGATATGATTTTTTTGCGACACAAAGCCGATTCTGGATGGATCGTCTCGCCGGCCTGGTGGCCGGTCAGGCGCAAACCGGAGACGGTAGTGTGGCCATCGCGCAGTAAACGGGGATAACACCATGGCAGTTCGCCGACTTGCCGCGGAACAACCAGAAAGCTTTGTGTTCACCGAGAAAAATCTCGCGTGGGCCAATAAGCTTATCGACCGCTACCCGGCCGGACGTCAGGCCTCCGCGGTCATTCCGGTTTTGTGGCGTGCACAGGAGCAAAATGACGGTTGGGTGAGTGAGCCGGCTATTCGCTATATTGCGGAGCTGCTCGACATGCCCAAGATCCGTGTTCTGGAAGTCGCCACATTCTACACGATGTTCCAGCTGCAGCCGGTCGGAAAGAAAGCCCATATCCAGGTTTGCGGTACCACGCCCTGTCAGCTGCGCGGTTCAGAAGACTTAATCAAGATTTGCAAGTCCCGCATTGCCAAGCATATGCACGAGATTTCAGAGGACGGCATGTTCTCTTGGGAAGAAGTCGAGTGTCTTGGTGCTTGCGTAAACGCCCCCATGGTTCAGATCTTCAAGGACACTTATGAGGATCTGACGCCCGACAGTTTCAACAAGTTGCTTGATGATATTTCCGAAGGGCATGAAGTCACGCCCGGACCGCAGAACGGCCGGCGTTTTGCAATGGCTGAAGGTGAGCAGACGTCTCTAACCGACATTGAGGACACGAGTAAAGGGGCATTGCCCGTTGCTCATGTCGTTGATGGAGCTGAGAAGGCATCCCACGACTTCGCCGGCGCTTCGATCAACGTCGGCGGAAACGACTATGATGGCGTGCCAACGCCTGCTGAAGATGCGGTTGCCAAAGTGAAGGCAGCATTTGCCGCTAAGGCAGAGAAAAAGCCTGACACATCGGCAGCGGCTCCTGAGGCAAAGAAATCAGCAGCTCCTGCTGAGAAGAAAGCCGACACGAAAGAAATTGAGAAGGCAGAGAAGCCGGCCAGCAAAGCAGCTGCACCAAAGTCCGCCGTAAAACCGAAGGCGGAGAAGGAGGCGGCTGCGGTTGAAGAGAAAGCGCCGGAGACGCTGACCGAGGCCCGTGGCGGTAAACCTGACGATCTGAAGAAATTGAAGGGCGTCGGACCGAAACTGGAAGCAACGCTGCATGATCTCGGGTTCTTCCATTTCGACCAGGTTGCGAACTGGGGACCTGCTGAAGTCGCATGGGTGGATAGCAGATTGAAGTTCAAGGGTCGTATCGAACGCGACGGCTGGATTGAACAGGCCAAGATCCTGGCGTCCGGTGAAGACACAGAATTTTCCAAGCGCGTGGAAGCCGGTGATGTGGCCTCCTCCAAGAGCGAAGACTAGGGGGTCGAGATGCTGAAAGATCAGGATCGGATCTTCACCAATATCTACGGTTTGCACGACTGGGGCCTGCAAGGTGCGAAAAAGCGGGGCCAATGGGACAATACCAAGGCTCTGCTCGACAAGGGTCGTGACTGGATCGTGCAGGAAATGAAAGATTCGGGTCTGCGCGGTCGTGGCGGTGCGGGTTTCCCAACCGGATTGAAGTGGTCCTTCATGCCGAAGGAGTCCGATGGACGTCCGGCTTATCTTGTTGTGAACGCAGACGAATCGGAACCTGGAACCTGCAAAGACCGCGAAATACTCCGGCATGATCCGCATACTCTTGTTGAGGGCTGCCTTGTTGCCGGTTTCGCAATGGGTGCCATTGCCGCTTACATCTATGTGCGCGGTGAGTTCATCCGGGAACGTGAGCGTCTACAGGCCGCCATCGATCAGGCGTATGACGATGGCCTGATCGGCAAAAACAACAAGAACGGATATGATTTTGATATCTACGTTCACCATGGGGCCGGCGCCTATATTTGTGGTGAAGAGACTGCTCTGCTGGAGAGCCTTGAGGGCAAGAAAGGCCAACCAAGGCTGAAACCGCCATTTCCGGCCAATGTTGGGCTCTATGGCTGCCCGACAACGGTGAACAATGTGGAATCGATAGCAGTTGCCCCGACGATCCTGCGTCGCGGCGCAGCCTGGTTTTCAGCACTCGGACGTCCGAACAACACTGGCACGAAGCTTTTCTGTGTGTCCGGTCACGTCAATAAACCGGCGACTTTCGAAGAGGAACTTGGCGTTCCCTTTGACGAGATGATCGACAAGCATTGCGGAGGCATTCGCGGCGGCTGGGATAATCTGCTGGCAGTCATTCCGGGCGGGTCTTCGGTGCCGTGCTGTACGGCTGAACAGATCAAGGAAGCGCCCATGGACTTCGATACATTGCGTGGCATGGGATCGGGGCTTGGCACTGCCGCAGTGATCGTCATGGACAAGTCCACCGACATCATCAGGGCGATCGCAAGGCTGTCCTACTTCTACAAGCATGAGAGTTGCGGACAGTGCACTCCGTGCCGTGAAGGAACGGGGTGGATGTGGCGCGTCATGGAACGCATGGTCAAGGGCGAATCTTCCTATGAGGAGATCGACATGCTGTTCAAAGTGACCAAGCAGGTCGAAGGCCACACCATTTGTGCCCTCGGGGATGCGGCCGCGTGGCCGATCCAGGGTTTGATCAAGAATTTCCGGCCGGTCATCGAACAGCGTATCGACGACTATGTCGCCAAGTCGAAGTCGTCTTCGACCATGGTGGCGGCTGAGTAAGCGGAACGGGATTTGGAGAGCAACGGATGACGAAGCTCATCATCGACGGCAAGGAAGTGGAAGTCCCGGCGGACTACACGCTGCTTCAGGCCTGTGAAGAGGCGGGCGCCGAGGTTCCGCGCTTTTGTTACCATGATCGATTGTCGATCGCGGGCAACTGCCGCATGTGCCTGGTGGAAGTGAAGGGTGGACCGCCCAAGCCGACAGCATCCTGCGCCATGGGCGTGAAGGATCTGCGCCCCGGTCCGAACGGCGAGCCCCCTGTGGTCGACACCAAATCGGAAATGGTCAAGAAGGCACGCGAAGGGGTGATGGAGTTTCTCCTTATCAATCACCCACTCGATTGCCCGATCTGCGACCAGGGCGGTGAGTGCGACTTGCAGGATCAGGCGATGGCCTACGGGGTCGACGGCTCCCGTTTCCATGAAAACAAACGCGCAGTTGAGAACAAGGAAATCGGGCCACTGATCAAGACGATCATGACCCGGTGCATCCATTGCACACGCTGCGTTCGTTACACGACCGAGGTGTGCGGCGTAACGGATATGGGCCTGATTGGCCGCGGCGAGGATGCGGAAATCACCACATATCTCGAAGCGGCCCTTTCGTCTGAGATGCAGGGCAATGTTGCCGATCTCTGTCCGGTTGGCGCGCTTACGCACAAGCCTTACGAGTTTCATGCCCGTCCGTGGGAATTGACGAAGACGGAAAGTGTCGACGTCATGGACGCGGTCGGCTCGGCCATTCGGGTCGACACCCGGGGCAAGGAAGTCATGCGGGTGATGCCGCGCCTGAACGAAGAGATCAACGAAGAGTGGATTTCCGACAAGGCGCGCTACATCTGGGACGGCTTGAAAACACAACGTCTCGACCGGCCCTACGCCAAGGTGGACGGCAAACTGCAGCCGGTTTCCTGGAATGAAGCTTTCCAGATCATTGCTGAAAAGGTAAAAGCAACCTCCGCCGACAGGATTGGATCGCTGGCTGGGCAGCTGGCAGGCGTTGAAGACATGTTTGCCCTGAAAAGCCTGATGGAAAAGCTTAGTGTAGCCAATATCGACAGCCGTTTCCCGGGGTCACCGCTGCATCCAAAGAACGGACGAGCCAGCTATATTTTCAATTCCACGATTCAGGGGATTGAAGAAGCTGATGCGATCATGCTGATCGGCACCAATCCGCGTCAGGAAGCACCGGTTCTGAACGCCCGCATCCGCAAGCGTTGGTCCCAGGGCAACATCAATATCGGCTTGATCGGCGAAAATGCGGATCTGACCTACCCGGTGACCTATCTTGGTGCGGGACCCGAAAGCCTGAAACAATTCGTCGATCATGCGCCAGCAAATGCTGAACGCCCGATCTTCATTGTTGGGCAGGGTGCTCTCAATCGGCCGGACGGCGAGGCTGTCTTTGCCAACATCGTTGCTGCCGCCAAGTCGCTCGGTGTGATCAAGGACGGCTGGAACGGCCTCAATATCTTGCACACTGAAGCCTCCCAGGTCGGCGCATTGGATCTTGGTTTTGTTCCTGGAGAAGGTGGCAAGGATACGGGTGGAATGCTCGAGCAGGACGCGATGGATGTTCTGTTCCTGCTGGGTGTCGACGAAGTTGAAGTTCCCGAAGGTGCATTCGTTGTCTATCAGGGCACACATGGCGACCGTGGAGCGCATCGTGCGGACGTGATCCTGCCTGGCGCGGCCTACACTGAAAAGTCCGCGATCTATGTGAATACCGAAGGACGTGTTCAGCTCGCCGATAGAGCCGCATTCCCTCCCGGTGATGCACGAGAAGACTGGGCGATACTGCGAGCGCTTTCCGGGCATCTTGGCCAGACGCTTGAGTTCGATTCGCTGAGCGAATTGCGCGCAAAACTGTTTGAGGCTGTGCCGCATATGGCGAGTATCGACACGATTGAAGAAGGCGATGCCGCCGGTCTTCAGAAGCTGGCCAACGCCAAGGCCAAAATGGATGGTGCCGGATTTGCCAATCAGATCCGGGACTTTTATCTGACCAACCCGATCGCGCGTGCCTCTAAGGTGATGGCCGAGTGTTCGGCGCTCGCAATAACGCGAGCGGCAGAAGCTGCTGAATAAGGGGCAGGGGACCGATATGGCTGAGTTCATGACGACCTACGGTTGGCCGTTCCTCTGGATGGCATTCCAGAGCGTTCTGCTGATGGTCGTGCTTCTGGTGATTGTTGCCTACGTTCTATACGCGGACCGGAAAATCTGGGCAGCCGTGCAAATTCGCCGCGGTCCAAATGTTGTCGGACCCTGGGGACTGTTTCAGAGTTTCGCCGACCTTCTCAAATTCGTGCTGAAGGAGCCTGTTATTCCGGCAGGATCGAACAAGATTCTGTTTCTGCTGGCACCGCTCGTTTCCGTACTTCTGGCACTTGCCGCCTGGTCTGTGATACCGGTGGCCGATGGGTGGGTAATCGCCAACATCAATATTGGCGTGCTATTCGTCTTTGCCGTGTCTTCGCTTGAGGTTTACGGCGTTATCATTGGCGGGTGGGCATCCAACTCCAAGTATCCATTCCTGTCTGCGCTGCGCTCGGCCGCGCAAATGGTCTCATACGAAGTTTCTATCGGCTTTGTCATTGTCACCGTCCTCTTGTGCGCCGGAACGTTGAACCTGTCTGGTATCGTTCATGCACAGGAGATTGGCCTGGCGACCATGCTGGGCGTGCCTTGGCTGTCTTTCCTGAATTGGTATTGGCTGCCGCTGTTCCCGATGTTCGTCGTCTTCTTCATCTCCGCCCTTGCTGAAACCAACCGGCCTCCGTTCGATCTTGCTGAAGCAGAATCGGAGCTTGTTGCCGGCTTCATGGTTGAATACGGCTCCACCCCGTACATGATGTTCATGCTTGGTGAATATGTCGCGATCTGTCTGATGTGCGCATTGATGACCATCTTTTTCATGGGTGGCTGGCTTCCGCCGTTGGATTTTGCCCCGTTCACGTGGGTACCAGGCGTCGTCTGGTTTATTTTGAAGTGTCTGCTGGGCTTCTTCATGTTCGCTATGGTGAAGGCAATGGTGCCGCGTTACCGCTATGACCAGTTGATGCGTCTGGGTTGGAAAGTATTCCTGCCGCTGTCTTTGGCGATGGTTGTTGTTGTCGCCGCTGTATTGATGGTCATGGGCTGGGCACCGGGCGCAGCGTGAGTATCTCGATCGCCGGCCTTGTCGGTGCCGCTGTTGGACTTTACATCGGCTGGCTCGATTGGAAGATCCTGAAGGGCATACTTCAGGCGAGCGAGACGAAAAACAGACAAGCCGGCGGCGACGGTGGCGCTGTTGCAAAGTACAAGGCGCTTTTGGGCGCTCTGATTTTTGGTGTTCCGGTGATCGGCTTCCCGATCGTCGGGTATTGGGCCGCCAGCGCGCTGGCAGGTTGAGGAAAGAGAGGCTAAAAGCGATGGGACTTAGTCAATCCGTCAAATCGCTGTTTCTGCAGGAGTTCGTGTCTGCCTTCATTCTGGCAATGCGTTACTTCTTCAAGCCGAAGCCGACGATCAATTACCCTTTCGAGAAGGGGCCAATCAGCCCGCGTTTCCGAGGGGAGCACGCCCTGCGCCGATATCCGAATGGCGAGGAACGGTGTATTGCCTGCAAACTTTGTGAGGCGATCTGTCCGGCTCAGGCCATAACGATCGAAGCGGGTCCGCGTCGCAACGACGGAACGCGCCGGACGACGCGTTACGACATCGACATGGTCAAGTGCATCTATTGTGGCTTCTGCCAGGAAGCCTGTCCGGTGGATGCGATCGTCGAAGGACCGAATTTCGAATTCGCAACGGAAACGCGCGAAGAGCTCTACTATGACAAGGAAAAGCTTCTCGCCAACGGTGACCGTTGGGAGCGCGAAATCGCTCGCAACATTGAAATGGACGCTCCTTACCGCTAGGAGCTAACCGCACATACCGATATTCGCCCGGCAATCCGGCCGGGCTCCGCATTTCCGGCCGAAAGGCCACACCACAGGCAGGTCTTTGAAATGATCCTGAAAGCCCTCTTTTTCTACCTGTTTGCCGGCGTCACAGTGGCGTCAGCATTCATGGTGATCGCGTCCCGAAATCCGGTGACGTCGGTTCTGTTTCTGATCCTGGCCTTTGTGAATTCTGCCGGTCTGTTCATTTTGCTGGGCGCTGAATATCTGGCGTTGCTGCTGGTGGTTGTCTATGTGGGGGCGGTCGCAGTTCTGTTCCTCTTCGTTGTGATGATGCTCGATGTCGACTTCGTCGAGTTGCGCCAGGGTTTCCTGCAGTATCTGCCCGTCGGGGCGCTGGTCGGACTTATCCTGATGGTTGAGCTTCTGATGGGTGTGGGCGCATGGATCATCGCGCCCGAGATTTTGGGGCACGGATCCGAGCCGACCCCTGCCTTGAGCCAAATGAGCAATATCGAAGCACTCGGCTCGGTGCTTTACACGAAGTACATCTATTTCTTCCAGGTCGCGGGCCTGGTCCTGCTTGTGGCAATGATCGGGGCAATCGTTCTGACATTGCGTCACAAGCCAAATGTCAAACGCCAGAGCATTCCGGATCAGGTGGCGCGGAACCGAGAAACCGCCATTGAGGTGCGGAAAGTTGAGCCTGGCAAAGGCATCTGACGCGTAACTCGCGTCACACGAGAATGTCCGGAAACCAGCACGCTCCTCCGTGCGGTTTCTGGTTGGGGTAATCGAGGGGAGCACGGCGAGGCGCCCATGGAAATCGGTCTGTCGCACTATCTGTCGGTCGCGGCGATCCTGTTCACAATCGGGATTTTCGGGATCTTCCTGAACAGGAAAAACGTGATTGTCATCTTGATGTCCATCGAGCTGCTGCTGCTGTCGGTGAACATCAACTTTGTCGCCTTTTCGTCGTTCCTCGGCGACATGATGGGGCAGGTCTTTACTATGCTGGTTCTCACCGTGGCTGCTGCCGAAGCGGCAATCGGTCTGGCGATCCTGGTGGTCTTCCACCGGAACCGCGGCTCTATCGCCGTGGAAGACGTCAACGTGATGAAAGGTTAGGAACCGATGTATTCCGCAATTCTGTTCCTGCCGCTGCTCGGCTTCCTGATCGCCGGTCTTTTCGGCCGCGCAATCGGCGCAAAAGCCAGCGAGTACATTACCAGCGGTTTTCTGATAATCGCGGCACTGCTGTCATGGATCGTCTTTTTCGGTTTTTGGCTTGGCGGCGCGCAACTGGAAATCGTCGAGCTTTTCCGCTGGATCAACGCCGGTGATCTGAAAGTATCCTGGTCCATCAGAGTGGATACGCTGACTGCGGTCATGTTGGTTGTGGTGACCACGGTCTCGGCCCTGGTGCATGTCTATTCCATCGGCTACATGCATCATGATCCGCATCGGCCGCGGTTTTTCGCCTACTTGTCGCTCTTTACCTTTGCCATGCTGTCGCTGGTGACGGCGGACAATCTGCTGCAGATGTTCTTCGGTTGGGAAGGCGTGGGTCTTGCGTCTTATCTGCTTATTGGGTTCTGGTACAAAAAACCTTCTGCCAATGCTGCCGCCATCAAGGCTTTCGTCGTCAACCGTGTCGGCGACTTCGGTTTTGCGCTTGGTATCTTCGGTGTCTTCTACGTTTTTCAGAGCATCGACTTCACAACGATCTTCAATGACGCGCCGTCCTTTATCGAGGAGCAAGGCGAGGTCATGTCATTCCTCGGCTATCATCTTGATGCGCAAGCTGCGATGACCGTGATCTGCCTGCTGCTGTTCATGGGCGCTATGGGCAAGTCCGCGCAGTTTCTGCTTCACACATGGCTACCGGATGCGATGGAAGGCCCGACACCGGTTTCCGCGCTTATTCACGCTGCGACCATGGTAACGGCAGGTGTCTTCATGGTGGCGCGCCTGTCTCCGCTGATGGAACTGTCTGACACCGCGTTGACGGTGATTGTGTTCTTCGGCGCGACGACGGCTTTCTTTGCCGCAACGGTTGGTCTTGTCCAGAACGATATCAAGCGCGTGATTGCCTATTCGACCTGTTCGCAACTTGGATACATGTTTGTTGCGCTTGGCGTCGGGGCTTATTCCATCGGTATCTTCCATCTGTTCACACACGCTTTTTTCAAGGCGCTATTGTTCCTGTGCGCCGGTTCGGTGATCCACGCCGTCAGCGATGAGCAGGATATGCGCAAGATGGGCGGACTTCGGAAACACATTCCGATCACCTATTGGACGATGATGATTGGAACTCTGGCGCTCACGGGTGTCGGAATTCCCTTCACCCATCTGGGTTTTGCCGGGTTTGTCTCCAAGGACGGCATCATCGAGGCTGCATTTGCAGCGTCCGGCGGGGAACATGCCAATCCGATGGCGCTTTACGGCTTTTGGCTGACCGTGATCGCTGCAGCGCTCACATCATTCTATTCCTGGCGTCTGACGTTCATGACATTCCATGGCAAGCCGCGCGCGCCTGTCGATGTGATGAAGCACGTTCATGAATCGCCGCTCGTGATGACTGTTCCGCTGTTCATCCTGTCGATTGGTGCCGTTCTGGCCGGCATGGTCTTCTACGGATCGTTCTTCTATTCAGAAGAAGCCTACAACGCCTTCTGGGACGGTTCGCTGCCGGCCTTTGCCGACAGCCATGTTCTGCATGCCATGCATGAAGTGCCTGCCTGGGTGCGTGTTTCACCGTTCGTGATGATGGTGCTCGGCCTGCTGGTTGCCTATCAGTTTTATATCCGCAAGCCGGAGATGCCGAAGCAACTGGCGGAACGTCATTCCGGCCTCTACAAGTTCCTGCTGAACAAGTGGTACTTCGACGAGCTTTACGATTTTCTCTTTGTCCGTCCTGCGATGTGGCTTGGCCGCGTTCTTTGGAAGAAGGGTGATGGCACCGTGATTGACGGGTTTGGCCCGAACGGTGTTGCCTCCCGGGTTCAGAACGTGACCGCATGGGTCGTCAGACTGCAGACCGGATATCTCTATCACTATGCATTTGCGATGCTGATCGGGGTGGCTGCACTGATCACCTGGTCGATGTTCACCGGTGCTGGCACCGGCGGGGGTGCACACTAATGATTGACTGGCCAATTCTGTCACTCACAACATTCTTGCCGCTGCTTGGCGTGCTTTTCATCCTGCTGGTTTCTGGCGATGATGAAGGCAGCAAGAAAAACATCCGCATGGTCGCGCTGGTAACGACAGGTGTCACCTTCCTGTTGTCTCTCTTCATCTGGGCGAATTTCGATTACGACAATCCCGGTTTCCAGTTTGTGGAACACCGTGACTGGTTGGGCGGTGGCATCAACTACCGGATGGGTGTTGACGGCATCTCCGTGCTTTTCGTAATCCTGACCACCTTCCTGATGCCATTTTGTGTTCTGGCCTCCTGGGAAAGCATTCAGAAGCGCGTCAAGGAATACATGATCGCCTTCCTGGTGCTGGAAACGCTTATGATCGGCGTTTTCTGTGCGTTGGATCTGGTGGTTTTCTACGTGTTCTTCGAAGCTGGTCTTATCCCGATGTTCCTGATCATCGGGGTCTGGGGCGGCGCGCGCAGGGTCTACGCTTCCTACAAGTTCTTCCTCTACACATTGCTCGGATCTGTCCTGATGCTGGTCGCGATCATGGCGATGTACTGGACGGCCGGCACGTCGAGCATCGAGGAACTGCTCACAACGTCCAAGTTCCCCGCACATATGCAGACCTGGCTCTGGTTGGCATTCTTTGCAAGTTTTGCCGTGAAGATGCCGATGTGGCCGGTGCATACCTGGTTGCCCGATGCACACGTGGAAGCCCCGACGGCCGGGTCCGTGATCCTGGCCGGCATTCTGCTGAAACTTGGCGGCTACGGCTTCCTGCGCTTCTCGCTGCCCATGTTCCCGATCGCCTCGGATATGTTCGCACCGATGATCTACACGCTTTCAGTAGTCGCGATCATTTATACGTCGCTGGTGGCCTTGGCCCAGGAAGACATCAAGAAGCTGATTGCCTATTCGTCCGTCGCTCACATGGGCTACGTGACCATGGGAATTTTCACGATGACTGAGCAAGGCGTTCAAGGCGGCATCTTCCAGATGCTTTCGCACGGCATTGTCTCGGGCGCGCTTTTCCTGTGCGTCGGCGTGATCTACGACCGGATGCACACGCGTGAGATCTCCGCCTATGGCGGTCTGGTCAATCGGATGCCGAAATATGCGGTCGCTTTCCTGATCTTCACGATGGCCAATGTGGGCCTTCCCGGAACATCGGGCTTTGTCGGTGAGATACTGACCTTGATGGGAGCCTTCCAGGTCAACACTTGGGTAGCGATGTTTGCCACAACAGGCGTGATCCTGTCGGCGGTCTATGCGCTTTACCTCTATCGGCGCGTTGTGTTCGGCGCGCTCGAGAAGGAGAGCCTCAAGTCGATGCTTGATCTCAACCTTCGGGAAAAGGCAATCCTGATCCCGATGATTGTCCTGACGATTTTCTTCGGCTTCTACCCGATGGCCATCCTGGATGTTACCCAGGGCGCGGTCGATAATCTCATCAATCAGTATAGCGCTGCACTTGATGCTGCCGGCGTCACCCAGCACGCAGCGGCCGCTGCGGTTGCCCACTAAGGTTTCGAGGACGAGACAGAGCTATGTCAGACGTGACCCAACTGCCAGATCTCATGCCGGTCCTGCCGGAGATCATCCTGGCCCTCGGAGCAATGGTGCTTTTGATGATCGGTGCCTTTGGCGGCAAAGGTGTCAGCTACGCCATATTCGGCGGTGCCATGGGCTTGCTCGGCGGTGCCTTCCTGGTGCTTTTGCTGGTGCCGTCCTTCGGAGAAACCTTCGGCGGCTCATTCGTTCTGGACGAATTCGCGCATCTGCTCAAGCTTCTGGTCATGGCGGGCTCGTTCTTTGCAATTGCGATGTCGTGGGCCTATGCCAAAAGCCAGTCATTCGACCATTTCGAGTATCCCATCCTGATCGTCATGGCGACGCTCGGCATGATGCTGATGCTGTCGGCAAACGACATGATCGCACTTTACCTCGGCCTCGAACTTCAGAGTTTGTCGCTCTATGTCGTCGCAGCGATCAATCGTGACAGCGTTCGCTCCACGGAAGCCGGTCTTAAGTATTTTGTCCTCGGCGCGTTGTCCTCCGGCATGTTGCTTTACGGGATGTCGCTCGTTTACGGTTTCACCGGGCAAGTGTCGTTCGCAGGCATTGCGGAAGCCTTGACCCATGAAGGCGCATCCATCGGCCTTGTCATCGGTCTGACGTTTATTCTTGCTGGACTCGCGTTCAAGATTTCAGCCGTCCCGTTCCACATGTGGACGCCGGACGTCTACGAAGGTGCGCCGACGCCGGTCACCGCTTTCCTTGCCGCAGCTCCCAAGGTTGCTGCCATGGGTATGCTGGTGCGGATCGTGATCGAGGCATTCCATCCGGTCACCAGCGATTGGCAACAAGTGATCGTCTTCGTATCGATTGCGTCGATGGCGCTCGGGGCATTTGCGGCGATCGGGCAACGCAACCTGAAACGGCTGATGGCATATTCCTCAATCGGCCATATGGGCTATGCCCTTGTGGGACTGGCAGCAGGTACACAGACCGGCGTAGAGGGTGTGATCTTCTATATGATGGCCTACCTTGGCATGACCCTTGGTGTTTTTGCCTGTATCTTGTCCATGCGCCGCAGGGACGGCATGGTTGAAGATATCGATGATCTTTCGGGTCTTTCCCAGACCAATCTGCCAATGGCGATCTTGCTTGGCTTGCTAATGTTCTCCCTGGCAGGGATTCCCCCGCTCGTCGGGTTCTTCGGCAAGTGGTATGTCTTCGTGGCTGCCGTTGAAGCAGGGCTTTATCCTTTGGCGGTGATCGGCGTTCTGATGTCGGTTGTCGGTGCTTACTATTACCTTCGTATCGTCAAGGTTATGTTCTTTGACGAACCCGTTGAACGCTTTGAAGCGATGCCGATGGAGCTTCGTGTGGTGCTTGGTCTGTCCAGCATCTTCGTTATCTTCTTCTGGCTGGCACCAGGTCAGGTCGTCAACGCGGCAAGCGCTGCGGCACAGTCGCTGTTCTGATCGGACACATGAGCAATTCGAGAATGGAACATCCGGCGCCAGGTGTGCCGGATTTTCGCTTTGAAGCCCATGAAAGTGTTGGGTCGACAAACAGTCTTTGCTTTGAGCGGGCACGTGCAGGAAGTCCTGGAAACCTTTGGATCAGATCGGAAATCCAGACGGAAGGCAGAGGCCGACGCGGACGGGATTGGGCATCGCCGGGCGGCAACCTATTTGCCAGTCTTTTGCTGATAAATCCTGAGCCTGCAGCAAGGATTGGAGAATTGCCACTCGCAGCAGCGGTTGCCCTGGCGGAAGCCGTTGACAAAGCTGCCGGTACGCTGCAACTGGTAAAACTGAAATGGCCAAATGATCTTTTGGTCGAAGGGGCAAAACTATCCGGCATTCTGCTGGAGGCGGAAACACTAAGCGACGGTCGACAGGCAGTCGTACTCGGCTTTGGTGTGAACTGTGTTTCCCATCCGCCACTATCGCTATATCAGGCGACGGATTTGCGAAGTCTGGGCTTTCAAGTCTCAGCTGAGAGGCTGTTTGAAACGCTGACGAGCGCCATGGCGGATCAATTGGCGCAGTGGCGGCAGACTGGCGGTTTTGAAACCGTTCGCAGGGCGTGGCTGAAGCGCGCTGCGCATCTGGGCAATCGGATCACGGTCAAACTGGGCCAGGAAGAAATTACCGGCATTTTTGCCGATTTGGATGCGCGCGGTCACCTGGTTCTTCGCCAGGATGATGGTCGCCAGCGCACCATTTTTGCGGGTGACGTGTTTTTACCCGGCTGAGAGCCGAATGACGTCAGCCGGCAGCAAGTTCTGAAGGAGCACTCAATGGCTTCGGCCAATTTGAAAGAAAATGAAATCGTTTTTCTGCCACTTGGTGGTGTCGGCGAAATTGGAATGAATCTCGGCCTTTACGGCTTTGGTCCCGATGGTGACCGGACGTGGCTGATTGTCGATTGCGGCGTCAGTTTTGCCGGGCCTGATTTGCCTGGAATTGACGTTGTCGTACCGGATATCAAATTCCTGGAGGACGAGGTCGACAACATTGCCGGCATGGTGATCACCCATGCGCACGAAGATCATTATGGAGCTATCCTGCACCTTTGGCCCTACCTGAAGGTGCCGGTCTATGCGACAGCCTTCACTGCGGGGCTGCTTGCTGCCAAGTCGGAAAGCGAAACGCTTGAAGAGGAAGTTCCGGTGACCGTCGTGAAACAAGGTGAGCGGCACAAGATCGGACCGTTCGACGTTGAATTTGTCGCGATGGCGCACTCAATCCCTGAGCCGTGTGCCCTGGCAATCCGAACACCTGCCGGCCTCGTTCTACATACAGGCGATTGGAAAATAGACCCGACGCCAGGCGTTGGACTTCCGATCGACATGGATCGGTTGGCAGAGCTTGGACATGAGGGGGTCATGGCTCTTGTCTGTGACAGCACAAATGCGGTCCGGGACGGGGTCAGCCCAAGCGAAGCCGATGTCGCTGAAGAATTGAAAACGGTGATGGCGAAGGCTGGCAAGCGGATTGCGGTCACTACATTCGCTTCGAATGTTGCCCGTATTCGCGCAGTTTCCGAAGCAGCAGCTGCAAACGATCGCGATGTCGTCGTTGTCGGCCGTTCCATGCACCGGGTGATCGATGTTGCCGGTGAACTGGGATATCTGGAAGGCCTGAAACCCTTTCATGATGAGGAAGCATATGGCTATTTGCCGCGTGAAAAAGTCGTGCTTCTGTGCACCGGCTCACAAGGGGAGAGCCGAGCTGCGCTTGCCCGGATTGCCTCAGGTGATCATCGCAATATTGCCTTGTCCAAGGGAGACACGGTGATCTTTTCTTCACGAACGATACCAGGCAACGAGAAGGCGGTCGGCGAGGTAATGAACAATCTCGCAGACAAGGATGTCGAGATCGTCACCGACAGAGACGCGCTTGTGCATGTCTCGGGACATCCGCGACGTGGTGAGCTTGAGCAACTCTACAAGATGATCAAGCCGAAAGTCGTGCTTCCCGTGCATGGTGAACCGTTGCATCTTGCAGCACATGCCGCGTTTGCAAAGGAACAGGGCGTTCCGGAAGTCGTGCGCGGCAAGAACGGGGACATCGTCCGCCTTGTTGCAGGAAAAGCAGCGGTAATCGACGAAGCACCATCCGGTATCCTGGTGAAGGACGGTACCATTCTGGATGATCCGGAAGTTACCGGTGTGCGCGAGAGGCGCAAACTGTCTTACGCTGGCGCTGCCGTTATTGCCCTTGTTGTGAACCGATCGGGTGACCTCTTGGACGATCCGCATATCACCCTTCTGGGGTTGCCGGACACGGATGACGACGGAGAGCCGATGGAGGACATCGTCGCCAAGGCGATCATTGGTGCCGTGACGAGCATCCCGAAGGGAAGGCGCAAAGACAAGGATCTGGTAGGCGAGGCAGCTCGAAAAGCCGCACGCTCTCAGATCCTGGATGTCTGGGGCAAAAAGACGCTCTGCAAGGTGGTGGTGACCCAACTATAGTCATTGGCGGCCATACAGGGCCGTTTCTATTTGGGAAGGAATTCGAATGATTGGTCGGCTCAACCATGTCGCCATCGCGGTTTCGGACATTGATGCTGCGACTGCGGTTTATCGGGACACGCTTGGTGCTGAGGTCTCTGCGAAAGAAGAACAGCCTGATCATGGTGTCAGCACGGTGTTCATCAACCTGCCGAACACGAAGATCGAACTGCTCGAACCGCTCGGGGACAATTCTCCGATTGCGAAATTTCTCGAAAAGAATGCGTCCGGCGGCATTCATCATGTTTGCTACGAGGTGGACGACATCATTGCAGCGCGTGACAAGCTGTTGGCGGACGGGGCCCGTGTACTGGGTGATGGGGAACCGAAGATTGGGGCCCACGGGAAGCCTGTGTTGTTTCTGCACCCAAAGGACTTCCTTGGAACTTTAACGGAACTGGAAGAGGCGTAAGGCGATGTCCGTGGCGTTTGGCATGGCAGTATTTTTCATGCTGTGGTGGATCATTCTGTTTGCAATCCTGCCTTTTGGATTGCACCGCACGCAAGAAGAAGCAGGGGATGTGGTCCCAGGTTCTGTGCCAAGTGCCCCGGACAGACCGAAGTTCCTCAAGGTGATCGTTCTAACGACAGTTATCACCACGCTTGTATTTTCGGCTTACGTCTCATTGCGGGCCCAAGGTTTCGGATTGGACGATATTCCGTTTTTCAAGCCACCGGGAGCCAGCTACAGCCAGCCGGGTAGTTGATCAGCGCCTTATACCAACCTCAACAAATAGGAACCCATTCGAATAGGTTCTTATATGTTGAGGTTGGTACTAGTTCTACCTAAATTGGAGCTAGGCAATTTGATGACAAAACCTTGGCCGCTGAAAATTTGGAAATGGCCTGAATAAAAGAAAAAAGGCAGAGCCAGGCTCTGCCTTAAAAAAGTTCCGCGTCTAAACTGACCCTTTTCCCTTACCGGTTGGGATAACAACCTGGTTGGGTGGCTGCGTACCGAATGGCGCGCCTGAGGGTCCTTCCTCCCAAGACTCAGACCGCGATGTCCTTGAGCTTCTTAGCATTTCTGCCGAGGCATCTTTTTGTTATGGGAACGGAACGTAGCCCATTGTTTGCAGTTTGTCACCTATTTGTCGTGCGGAGATGAATATTTTTGCTTGTCTATTTTTGAACCTTGTATTTGAACATTTGGTCAGGATTTTCAAGGCGCAAAACTAAGCCGGCAAAACTGCTGGTATTCGGTCAATTTTGATGATTTTCGGGCGAAAAAATGCGAAAGCCGTCGGTGCCCAAGTAAAGGGCTTGTTTTTGCCTTCCGCATGCGCTTTGACTGCGCACCAAACAGGCACTGCCAGAAATTGAGAGAACTTTCATGCGTCTTTCCCGTTATTTCCTGCCCATCCTGAAGGAAACGCCCAAGGAAGCAGAAATCGTGTCCCACAGGCTGATGTTGCGCGCGGGCATGATTCGACAGCAATCCGCAGGGATCTATTCCTGGCTGCCACTCGGCCACAAGGTTTTGCGCAAGATTGAGCGAATTGTCGAAGAAGAACAGGCGCGGGCCGGGGCGGTTCAACTGCTGATGCCGACAATCCAGTCCGCTGATCTGTGGCGCGAAAGCGGGCGCTATGACGCCTATGGCAAGGAAATGCTGCGCATTACCGACCGTCACGAGCGGGATATGCTTTTCGGGCCGACCAATGAGGAAATGATTACCGATATCTTCCGCGGATACGTGCGTTCCTACAAGGATCTGCCGCTGAACCTCTACCATATTCAGTGGAAATTCCGTGACGAGGTTCGTCCGCGATTTGGCGTGATGCGCGGCCGTGAATTTCTGATGAAAGATGCTTATTCCTTTGATCTGGACAAGGAAGGGGCCCGGCACGCCTATAACCGCATGTTCGTCGCTTATTTGCGCACATTCGATCGCATGGGCCTGAAGGCGATCCCGATGAAAGCGGACACGGGGCCGATCGGTGGCGATATGAGCCACGAATTCATCATTCTGGCAGACACCGGCGAAAGCGAAGTCTTCTGCGACAAGTCGCTGCTTGAAATGCCGATACCCTCAGAAGACACGGACTTCTATTCAGACCTGACCCCCTTGGTAACCGGTTGGACGACACCTTACGCGGCAACCGACGAAATGCATGATGCTGCCGCTTTCGATGCATTGCCCGACGACGCGAAAGTATCAGCACGCGGGATAGAAGTCGGTCACATCTTCTATTTCGGCACCAAGTATTCCGAGGCGATGGGGGCGAAGGTTGCCACTGCGGAAGGGACGGAAGTTCCCGTGCATATGGGATCCTATGGTGTTGGCGTTTCCCGCCTTCTTGGCGCCTTGATCGAAGCCAATCATGACGAGAACGGAATCATTTGGCCAAAGTCTGTCGCGCCGTTCCATGTCGGGCTGGTGAACCTTAAGCCGGGCGATTCAGTGACGGACACGGCGTCGGAAGATCTCTATGCCAAGCTTGAGGCGGCTGGCATTGAAGTTCTCTACGACGATAGGGACACACGCGCTGGTGCGAAATTCGCAACCATGGATTTGATCGGCTTGCCGTATCAGGTCGTTGCCGGTCCTCGTGGCCTGAAAGACGGTCTTTTGGAGGTCAAGGACCGCGCAACTGGGGAAAAGGAGATGCTTTCCCCCGAAGCGGCCTTGAACAAGCTGACGGCGGCATTGACGGACTGATTAAGTCCGGTGATCCTCCGTGGTGGGGATTCGGCCGCGGTTCGCTGCGGCTAGACGGGCTTTTTCGATAGCTCTGGGGCGTTGCTGAAGTGGATGGACAATGACAGCGGCAGACACTGCGGACATTGAGCGTGACGAGAAACAAGCCGCCTCCACACGCCCGTTTTCCCCCTTCGAATGGATGATTGCCGGCCGCTACTTGCGTTCACGCCGGCGCGAGACATTTATTTCCGTTATTGCCGGCTTTTCCTTTGCGGGCATCATGCTTGGCGTGGCGACGTTGATTATCGTCATGGCTGTAATGAACGGATTTCGCACCGAACTCCTGGGCAAAATCCTGGGTATCAATGGGCATATGCTTGTCCAGCCAATCGATCTTCCTTTGACTGATTATGATGCAGTTGCATCGCGGCTTGAGGGGGTGCCTGAAGTTGTTAGCGCAATTCCCTTTACCGAAGGCCAGGCACTTGTGTCCGGTCCTGCCGGTAACTTCGGAGCGCTGGTGCGCGGTATCTACGAAAGTGATCTGAGACGCGTTCCGCTTATCGCAAACACGGTACGTGGCGGTACCTTGGATGGATTTGACGAAGGTGAGGGCGTTGCCATCGGTTCGCGGATGGCGCAGCAGCTCGGCATTACGGTCGGCGACAATGTCACCATTATTTCACCACGCGGGAGCGTCACACCGATGGGCGTGACGCCAAGGGTCAAGGCTTATCCGGTTTCGGCAATTTTTGAAATCGGGATGAGCGAATACGATGCTACGTTCCTGTTCATGCCGTTGAATGAAGCGCAGGCCTATTTCAACATGGACAACAAAGCGACAGGTGTTGAGGTTTATGTGCTTGACCCGGATCGGGTCGGGACCATGAAGGCTGCGATCGAAGAGGCGGCAGATCGACCGGCATTCGTAACGGACTGGCGTCAACGCAACATCACTTTTTTCTCCGCACTGGAAGTGGAGCGCAACGTGATGTTCATTATCTTGACGCTGATTGTTCTGGTCGCTGCGCTGAACATTATTTCCGGCATGATCATGCTGGTGAAAGACAAGGGCAAGGATATTGCCATCTTGCGTACGATGGGCGCTTCACGCGGCGCAATCATGCGCATCTTTCTGATAACAGGGGCAAGTATCGGCTGTGTGGGAACGCTTGCGGGGTTTGTTCTGGGATTGGTCGTGTGTCTGAACATTGAAAGCATTCGTCAATTCGTATCCTGGCTGACGACCACCGAACTGTTCTCGCCCGAGCTCTATTTCCTGTCGAAGCTGCCTGCCGAGATCGATAGCGGAGAGACGACGACAGTTTTGTTGATGGCGTTGCTCCTGTCCCTGCTGGCAACAGTTTATCCGGCATGGCGTGCAGCTCGCCTCGATCCGGTTGAAGCACTCAGGTATGAGTAGGAGCGGGGAGATGGACATGGCGGTCGACCCACGTCAGACGCCCGGCATTGCTCCGGCCGCGCTTGAACTGTCCGGGATCACGCGCAGCTTCGAAGAAGGCGATCGGCAATTGCACATCCTTCGGGGCGCTAATCTTAGGATTGAACCCGGAGAAATGGTGGCACTTGTCGCCGCGTCGGGAACAGGCAAATCGACACTGTTGCACATCGCGGGACTTCTGGAGCGTCCAGATGAGGGCGACGTCTTTCTCGGTCCCGTCAACTGCTCCGAACTCTCCGACGTGGAGAGGACGGCAATCCGACGGAACGACATCGGATTCGTCTACCAGTTTCATCATCTGCTGCCTGAATTCACCGCCCTTGAAAATGTGATGATGCCGCAAATGATACGCGGTTTGCCTCGCAAAGAGGCTGCCAAGAGAGCCGACGAACTGCTCAAATATATGAGGTTGGGTGATCGCGGCAGTCACCGACCGTCAGAACTCTCAGGGGGGGAACAACAGCGTGTTGCTGTCGCCCGGGCTGTGGCGAATGCTCCGCGCATTCTTCTTCTTGATGAGCCGACCGGAAACCTTGACCCAAAAACGGCCAGTTACGTATTCGAGGCGCTTTCCGCACTGGTCCGTGCGTCGGGTGTCGCGACGCTCTTTGCCACGCATAATCTTGAGCTTGCCGGACGTATGGATCGGGCTATCACGCTGGCGGATGGTCAGGTCAAAGGCCTTTAGCCGGTTCAGGTCTTCAAAAACAGCATAGTCAATTTATTAGGACGCGACGGGTACTGACGCTATCGGTGTTGCTTCACCGTGTTTGGAACAAAGCAAAAACCTCGGGTTTTAAGCGAATTTGATTTGCCTGCTGACAAGAGGAACAAAAAGGGCTTGCAAGAGGAACAAAAATGGAACATTATCTCTTCAACGTTAGGTCAGGTTTGGAGAATGAAATGTTCTATATCGCTCGTGACTTTGCAGCTTTTGGTTCGCTTGTTTGCTTCTGCACGACACTTGCTGTTTGGGGTGATGTTCTTTTCTCTGCAGGTTAAGATCAGCAAATGCGCGCGGTTGTCCGTTCGCGCAAAAATTTCAAAGTCTCGGACAATGACGTCCAGTTGAGGCTTGTGCCTTTCGCAAACTGAAAGAACAGCGGTAACAACCAGGTTGATGGCTCGACAGAGCTGTCCCGAAGCGTTTCACTTGTGTGCTGATTCTGAACGGGCGTGCGAGTGCATCAATGACGGATTACGGAACCTCAACTCAGGGCTCAAAATCGAGTGTTGGAGTAGCCTCTGGCCCAGGGTTTGTGCACCTTAGGGTTCACTCCGCGCTTTCCCTTCTTGAAGGGGCTCTGCCTATCAAGAAGCTTCTGGATCTTGCGAAGGCAGACGAGCAGCCGGCATTGGCTGTAGCGGACACCAACAATCTCTTTGGCGCGCAGGAGTTCTCCTCAAAGGCATGGGGAGCCGGTATTCAGCCGATTACCGCGTGCCAATTGTCAATTGCATTTGAAGACGGGCTTGAGAGCGGCAGACGCGGAGAGCCTGCCCTTGCGGATCTTGTTCTGATTGCCATGACAGAGACTGGATATGGCAATCTCATGGAATTGTCGTCGCGGGCCTTTCTTGATACGGAAACCGGTTTGCGGCCGCATGTTTCGCTAGAGTATCTCCTTGCAAAATCCGATGATCTCATAGTCCTTACAGGCGGTGCATTTGGGCCGATTGGAGCTGCGCTTCTCGCAGGCCGCAAGGACTTGGCGAAAGCGCGGCTGAGCCAAGTGTCTGATGGCTTTCCCGGGCGTTGTTATGTCGAGTTGCAACGGCATGGCATGGAAGTCGAGCGCAAGACGGAAGATGCGTTTTTGGATCTTGCTTATGAGCTGGATCTTCCTCTGGTCGCGACAAACGAGGCTTTTTTTCCGAAGCGGGAAGACTATGAAGCTCATGATGCGCTGATCTGCATTTCCGAAGGGCGCGTGCTTATCGAGGACGACCGCAGACGCCTGACACCCGAACACTATTTCAAAAGCCGCACAGAAATGTGTGCGCTGTTTGCCGATCTACCCGAGGCGCTCTCATCAACAGTCGAAATTGCGCGTCGCTGCAGTTTCCGGCCGATGAAACGGGACCCGATCCTGCCGCGATTTGCCGGTGCGGATGCAGACCCGGAAGAAGCAGAACACGCAGAAGCGGAAGAGCTCAAAAGGCAGGCCCGGGAAGGCCTGCAGGCTCGGCTTGATGCCCACGGCCTTGCCTCCGGTCTTGAGGAGAAAGACTATTGGGACCGGCTCGATTACGAGACCGGAATCATCGAGCGTATGAAGTTTCCCGGTTACTTCCTCATCGTCGCCGACTTCATCAAATGGGCCAAAGGCAATGACATTCCCGTCGGGCCCGGCCGTGGGTCCGGTGCCGGTTCGCTTGTTGCCTGGTCGCTGACGATTACCGACCTCGACCCGATGCGCTTTTCGCTTCTCTTTGAGCGGTTCCTCAATCCGGAACGTGTCTCGATGCCGGATTTTGACATCGACTTTTGCCAGACGCGCCGTGAAGAGGTCATTCGCTACGTTCAGGAAAAATACGGCCGCAAACAGGTCGCGCAGATCATCACCTTTGGTTCGCTGCAGGCACGCGCGGTCTTGCGGGATGTCGGGCGGGTGCTGCAGATGCCATACGGTCAGGTTGACCGCCTTTGCAAGCTTGTACCTGCCAACCCGGCCAATCCGGTAACGCTCGCCCAGGCGATCGAAGACGAGCCCCGTCTTCGGGAAGCCGCAAAGGAAGAAGAGATTGTCGAGCGCCTGCTGGGCATGGCGCAGAAGCTTGAGGGACTTTACCGACATGCATCCACACATGCTGCTGGTGTGGTGATCGGCGACAGACCACTTGAAAAGCTGGTGCCGCTCTACCGTGACCCTCGTTCCGACATGCCGGTTGCTCAGTTCAACATGAAGATGGTTGAAGACGCCGGCCTCGTTAAGTTCGACTTTCTGGGTCTGAAAACGCTTACCGTTATCGACACTGCCGTAGAGTTGATTGGCCGGCGCGGGGTGAACGTGGACGTGGCCGGACTGCCGATTGATAACATCAAGACTTACGAAATGCTTGCCCGCGGCGAAACATTCGGCGTGTTCCAGCTTGAAAGTCAGGGCATGCGCCGTGCAATCGCCGGCATGAAGCCAGACCGGTTTGAAGACATTATTGCACTGGTGGCGCTTTACCGGCCGGGGCCCATGGAAAATATTCCGGTCTATAACGCGGTGAAACACGGCGAGCAGGACCCGGACTGCCTGCACCCGTTGCTTGAACCGATCCTGATGGAAACCAACGGCATCATCGTCTACCAGGAGCAGGTGATGCAGATTGCGCAGGTGCTTTCGGGGTACTCACTCGGCGAGGCGGACCTGCTGCGACGGGCAATGGGTAAGAAAATTGCTGCCGAGATGGAAGTTCAACGTGCGCGTTTTGTCGACGGTGCAGTCGAACGCGGCATCAACAAATCGCAGGCCGGAACGATATTCGATCTGGTGGCGAAGTTTGCGAACTACGGATTTAACAAATCCCACGCTGCAGCCTATGCGCTTGTCTCCTACCATACCGCCTGGCTGAAAGCGAACCACCCTGTCGAGTTTATGGCGGCTTCCATGACACTGGATATGGGCAACACCGACAAGCTTGGAGATTTCCGTCAGGAAGCGCGCCGCATGGGGATCGAAATTGTGCAACCGTCCATCAACCGGTCACAGGTCTTTTTCGATGTTGCCGATGGTAGAATTCTTTATGCGATGGGAGCGATCAAGGGTGTAGGTGAGCAAGCCGTTGAGCACATTGTGAAAGTGCGTGGCGAAACTCCGTTCAGGAGTGTTGGCGACTTCGCCAGACGAATTTCACCACGAGCACTTAACAAACGGACGCTTGAGAACCTTGTTGCAGCTGGCGCGTTTGATGAACTTGAGCCGAACCGGGCAAAGGTTTTTGAAGGGCTGGATCGTGTCATGGGCTTGGCGCAACGAACCGAAGAAAACAAGACGCTTGGACAGGATGAACTTTTCGGCGCCAGCGACAGCGAAGAGCCGTTGCAACTGGACGAAGTGCATGGATGGGCCAACGAAGAAAAACTTCAGCGGGAACACTCCGCCATCGGGTTCTACCTTTCAGCGCATCCCATCGACGAATATGTATCAATCCTGGAGAAAATGAGGGTTCAGCCTTGGACACAATTCGCTGAAGCAGTCAAAAAGGGCGCTTCGGCGGGTCGACTTGCGGGCACGGTTGTCTCGATGCAGGAGCGCAAAACAAAAACCGGAACACGCATGGGTATCGCAAGGTTGTCAGATGCAACCGGACAATATGAAGCCTTGCTGTTCAGGGAAAAGCTGGAACAATTCCGAGATGTCCTTCAGTCCGGCAGGTCCGTTGTGGTGCTGGTTGGTGCCGACATGCGTGACGATGAACCCTCGCTGAGGGTTGAACAGGTGGACCCGATCGACAAGGTGGCTGCACGCCTTCAAAAAAGTATGCGTGTCTTCGTTCGTGACGAGCGTCCCATCAGAAGCCTCGCCAATCAGCTGAAGGTCCGTGGGGAAGGGGACGTGACAGTGATCGTGCTACTTGAAAACGGCGCGCGCGAAGTAGAAGTCAAGCTTCCCGGAAGGTTCAGATTATCTCCGGAAATCGCAGGTGCGCTGAAGGCTGTTCCAGGCGTTATGGATGTGCAAATCGCGTGACAACGACGCCTGAACCAATTCAGCCGACCCTGCGAGATCTTTGATTACCGGCTTAGGGGCCCGTTGCCTTCATCACTGGCGATCAGTTGCGGAATTTGGTCGGCTGCAAGGTCGACAAACGCCCTCACAGCTGGGCGCATAAGCCGCTGAGGCTGATAGACAAGATGAACTGGCACATGGCGGGCAAACCAGTCGGGGCCCACTCTGGTCAGCTGATTGCTTTTAACAGCGGGGGCAGCAATCAACTCAGGCAAGACGGCGATGACGTCGCTTGCCAGGGCAGCGTCGAGCAGCAACCACGGATTCATGCATATTAGGCGCGGCTTGACGACGAAAGACCGGTTTTCGCCATTGGCGGAATGAAGTTGTAGTGTGGGATCAGCTTTCATACCCTTGTGAAGGAGTGCTACGGGCAGGTCGCTGAGGTCATTCAGAGAAACCTTCGGTGCTCCACCACGGCGGTAGAGGGCTGCGCGAACTATTCCGAGTGTTCTTGCAACGAGCGTGTCGTCTACGATCGGTCCGACCCGTATTGCAGCGTCATAGCCCTCTTCGGCAAGGTTGATGTGACCGTCGGCCAGGTCGATATGAAGGTCGCAATCCGGGTATTGAGCAAGGAACAGGCTGACAATCGGACTCAGCAGCGCTTGTCCAAAGATAGTCGGAGTAGTGATCCTGATCGTACCGACAGGTGCATCACGCATTGAAGACAATGAGGTTTCAACGGCCTCCACCTCCGAGATCATTCGCTGTGCATGATTGACAGCCAACGTTCCGGCTTCCGTGGGGCATACCGAACGCGTGGTTCTGTCAAAAAGCCGCAAGCAAGCTCTGTCTTCCATGCGCATGACGCGGCGGCTAACCGTCGCTGGCGGCATTCCGAGTGCCTTGGCGGCTGCCGCAAAACTCAATCTGTTATGCAACTCGACCAAAATCCGGGCGTCGATGAGGTCTTCGATAATCATTCCATTTTCGTCACTATTGAGATGCATTTGCTGCAGCTAGTCGCATGAGTGCAATTGTCTATATCGCGTTTTGAGCTCAGGACTCAACGCGTAAAGCGTCTCTTGGCCTAGCTCTGTCTCAAACGGAGTATGGCCAGGTTGCTGGCCTTTCACTCGTCAAAACACAGGAAATAGTGAATGACCCTTCCAACATCCGAACTAACGCCTGACAATTGCGTTTTCCTGATGATCGACCATCAGGTCGGGCTCATGCAGTTTCTGTCTTCGATTGATCCGATGCTGCTCAAGAACAACATCCTTGGTCATGCGAAAACCGCCAGGGCAATGAACATTCCGGTCGTGATGGGAACAAGTTGGCCTCAGGGCCCGAATGGCCCGACCATGCCCGAGTTAAAGGCATTGTTTCCGGAGATTGACGTGATTGACCGGCCATTTGTCAATTTCTGGAACGATCAGGCCTCACGAGAGGCCGTCCGCGCAACCGGGCGAAAAAAACTGGTTATTTCCGGATTGGCGACTGAAGTTTGTGCCGCTTTCCCTGCAATTGCGGCGCTACGGGAAGGGTACGAGACTTATGTGGTCATGGATGCAAGCGCGGATTTCAATCCCTTCATACAACAGGTTACGATGACCCGACTGGCGGCTGCGGGTGCGATTGTAACAACCTGGGTTGCCGTTCTCGCCGAATTATCGGCCAATACGCAAATAAACGGGCAGCATATCGGGCGGATTCTCAGCGAACATATGGGGCAATATCAAGCCGCTATGAACAACTTCCTCGGAACGGCTGCAAATGCGGCTGAAGTCCGTGATGGGGTGGGGCTTACCGGCAATCCACCAATCCCGATGGCACTATAACAGCAAAGCTGACCCCGCCGATGCACAAGGTCAATTGGACCTGTCTCGGCGGTGGTTCTTACGACACCGTCCTTCTGTGTGAAGCTGTCCTAAAAAGGTCCGGATTGAGTTGAAATTTGTTAGCTGTAATTCGTGCCAGTAAAGACAAAAAGGAGCCTATTGCTCGAACGGTTCGACGCGCTTGATACGCCAGACGCTGTCGGATCCGAGCAGTTCCTTGAAGTCGCCTGCCTCCAACTGTGAAAATGTGGAGTAGGTTTCCATGACGGCCTCGATAGACGATGCCTCTTGAACAAAACGGCT
This sequence comes from uncultured Roseibium sp., assembly GCF_947499295.1. Lineage (GTDB taxonomy): Bacteria > Pseudomonadota > Alphaproteobacteria > Rhizobiales > Stappiaceae > Roseibium. The sequence goes on along the minus strand of NZ_CANMNP010000007.1, from coordinate 37,742 downwards.
TCGTTTGAAACTTCCCGGGTACGCTTTTTCGCCAACCCGATCCAGGAAATCTTCGGCAAAAACATAAGCTCCATCGAAATCGACCGATGCCAAGATCGCCCCGTTAAACTCTGCATGTCCCAACACAGTACCCCTGAAGGTTGAGCCGCTCAGATCTGCTCCGCTAAAGTCTGTCCCCATTAGCGTTGCCCGATCGAAGTTTGCTGCTGTGAGCCGTGCGTTTTCGAACCAGACGAACTGCAGAAAGGCGTCGGTGAGATCAAGGCCGGTTAAGCGGGAAGTCAGAGGTTGAGAGGTTGTAACGACAGGAGGAACAGCGAGTTCTGGTTCAAGCGAAGAAAACCGTGCCGATTCTATACGTGCTTCCCGCAAGATCGCGTTTTCAAGATTTGCTCCCTGGAAGTCGACTTCCGTAAAATGGCCTCTTGCAAGGTCAGCATACGCCATCTTGCCATTTTGAAAGCTGAACGGACCGAAGAAAAAGTCGCGCAATGCGGCGTGCGACAGATCAAGTCCATAAAAATTCAGGAATTCGAACGATCTGATGCCAGAGCGCACAAGCGTGTCCAGCAGCTGACCACGTTCAGGGCTGTAGCTGCGTGCCACCAGTGCCCGGGCCTCGGGAGCCTCTTGCCAGTTTCCAAGGCGAGCCATGCGTGCAAATGAAGTCGGCAGTTCTTCACGCCGCCTTCGCATGGCGTCCTTAATCGCGCTTTGTACACTTCCGAAGTCATCTCCGGCGTCCAGGTATCTATATGGCTTGGAGGCTTGCGAAGATGCGACGATCCGCATGATGAGGCTTTGGTCGAGGTCTTTGGCGGGATCAATCACCGGTATCTTGTCAGCGGCGACATCGCCTGTTGGAGCATCTGCTCCGTCTGACTGTGTAGCAACCTTGTCCATCACAGTGCCAAGCAGCGCGGCGATTCGGGTGATTTCGACGGCAATCGCTGCATTTCGGGCGGCTTCTGCAAGTTCGACTTGCTGGGTCAGCAATGCTGTTTGTTCCTCAATGCGGACATTCTGGCTCGCAATCAATTCATTCTGCCTAAATAGGAGAGCTGTGCCGGCGAGCGCTGCCAAAGACGCAATCAGCCCGGTCAGCGAAGCAATGATCCAGCGTCGCGCAGTGATCCAACTGTACCGGGCCAGCGTCAGCTGAACCAGTTCGCGGGCTGCGTGGGTTGCGCCTTCCGGATCTCTATCGATGGCCTTCTGAGTAACGCGGGACAAGGGTTCGGCAAACATGTCGAGCCGGGATTCCGCAATACCAAACAAGCTTGCCATCAGCTTGCCGCGGAACACGTAAAGGCCAAGACCCGTCAGAACAATGAGGGTTACCAGAACCACAAATCCGGCAAGCACGTGGGTGAAATAGACTTCAAACAGGTCAAAGCCTGAAAAGGCCAGGAAAAAGCCAGCGGCGATTCCGAAGAGGAAAAACAAGATGCCGAAACTGAAGGAATGGGTCTTCCGGTTCAGTCGTTCTGTTTCGGTCGCGGCAATTCCTGCTGGGTCTTCACTTTCATCCATTAAGGGACTCCGGATTGTTCCAGACGAGACAGAAGAGCTCTTGGTTTGCTATTCGCCGGAACAGCTAGCTCGCGGGCCAAATGATTTCGACACGAATGCCTCCCGGCTCAAGACACATCATATGCATGCGCGGCCCACCTGAAAGCAACTCCGGTTCGAATTCCATGCGGACGCCAGGCCAACTGCGAATTTTGTCTGCAAGAGCAAACAGCATTTCCTTGGTCGAAACTTCGAAGGCAACGTGGTGCAAGCCAATATTGGACTTGCGGTCAAAGGCCGTCACGGGTTTGGAAGTATCCGCCTGCCAGAGAGTCAATCGGCAGGCACCGTCTGAAACAGTCGTGCGGGGGTAGCTTTCGTCTTTGGCCAACAGCGACCAACCGAGTCCTTTCGTAAAAAAATTGGTCGTGCTTGAAAGGTCCAGAACCGTCAGGCCCAAATGATTTATGCCTTGCGTTGTCAATGGATCTCATCCGCTGGTTTGTTTCAGGTTTCTTGTTAGAAATACCTTTGTCGTGGGTCAATGTTTGCGACCCGGGCTGGTGTTCTACCTAAGTGATGCATCAGGTCCAGTTTGAAATTGCACAATCATAGCCTCGAAGCCAAAGAAATCCGGCGCTTAGGCCTTGAAATAATATTTCTTCCCAACTATAAGGCGCCCATTCCACACGCAAGGGGCGGAAACCGAGCTTATCGGTGTCCATCCGGTGGTTGAGGGAAAATTTCCTTCGGCCCAAACCCTCTTGCGGAGGTTAAACCGGAAAACTCAGGAGTTTAAGGGCCATGTCTTTGCCCGATTTCACCATGCGCCAGCTGCTTGAGGCAGGTGTGCACTTTGGTCACCAGAAGCACCGTTGGAACCCACGCATGGGTCAGTACATCTTTGGTGTGCGCAACGATGTTCACATCATGGATCTGTCTCAGACCGTTCCGCTTCTCCACCAGGCTCTGAAAGCTGTGTCCGACACAGTTGCCGGCGGTGGCCGCGTTTTGATCGTCGGCACCAAACGTCAGGCACAGGACGCCGTTGCCACTTCGGCACGCAATTCCGCACAGTACTTCGTGAATGCACGTTGGCTCGGCGGCATGCTGACCAACTGGAAAACGATCTCTCAGTCGATTCAGCGTCTGCGCAAACTGGAAGAAACCCTTTCTTCCGATGCCGCAAACGCATTGACGAAGAAAGAGCGTTTGTTCATGGATCGCGAGCGCGAAAAGCTTGAGCGGAACCTTGGCGGTATCAAGGATATGGGCGGTATCCCGGATCTGATTTTCGTGATCGATACCAACCGCGAATCCATTGCCATCCAGGAAGCCCGTCGTCTGGGTATTCCTGTTGCCGCAATCCTTGATTCCAATTGCAGTCCGGATGGCATTACCTATCCGGTGCCGGGCAACGACGATGCAGGCCGTGCGATTTCGCTTTATTGCGATCTCATCGCTCGTGCAGCTATCGATGGTATTTCCCGTGCGCAGGGTGCTTCCGGCATGGATATCGGCGAAGCCGAAGAAGCTCCGGTCGAGGAAGTTCTTGCAGCTGAAGAGGCTCCGGTTGAAGAGGCTCCAGCTGAGGCCGCAGCAGCAGAAGAAGCTCCGGCTAAAGCTGCACCGGCAGAAGAAGCAGCTGCAACCGAAAAGGCTTCTACTGAAGCTTAAGCAGAATTTCGCCGCGGGTTAGCGGCGAAAACTTGTTGAATTCGCAAGACGGTCCGCGATTTTTCGCGGTCCCGTCATAAAGGCGCGGTTGGCCATGGGTTAGACCGCGTCTTATTCTGAAACCCCCATCCACGAGGCAATCGATGAGCATTACCGCTGCGATGGTAAAAGAGCTCCGCGAGAAATCCGGCGCTGGCATGATGGACTGCAAGACCGCTTTGACTGAATCTGGCGGTGACATGGAAGCGGCTGTTGACTGGCTGCGCACGAAGGGCTTGGCCAAGGCGGCCAAGAAGGCTGGCCGTGTGGCTGCTGAAGGCCTGGTCGGCGTTGCTACTGACGGCAAAAAGGCTGCAGTGATTGAACTGAATTCCGAAACCGACTTTGTCGCCCGCAACGAAGGCTTCCAGGAGCTTGTCGCCAAGGTCGCCAAGGTTGCCATCGGCACCGACGGTTCGGTTGAAGCACTTGGTGCTGCTGACCTTGACGGAAAATCTGTTGCAGATTCCGTCACTGAAGCGATCGCGACGATCGGTGAGAACATGACATTGCGTCGTTCCGCCGTTCTGAGTGTGAACGAAGGCGCGGTGTCCACCTATGTGCACGGTCAGGTTTCTGAAGGCCTGGGCAAGATCGGTGTCCTCGTCGCGCTGGAATCTTCCGGCGACAAGGACAAGCTGAATGCTCTTGGCCGTCAGGTTGCCATGCATGTTGCCGCAACAAGCCCGCTGGCCTTGAGCACAGACGAGTTGGACCCGGCTGTTGTTGAACGCGAAAGAACAGTGTTCTCCGAGCAGGCGCGTGAATCCGGCAAGCCTGAAAACATCATTGAAAAAATGGTGGAAGGTCGTTTGCGCAAATTCTACGAGGAAGTTACCCTCGTGAAACAAGCCTTCGTTATCAACCCGGATCAAACGGTTGAGCAGGCTGTTGAGGCGCTTGCAAAGGAACTCGGCACTGACGTCAAGCTTTCCGGTTTCGTCCGCTTCGCACTTGGCGAAGGGATCGAGAAGGAAGAGCAAGACTTTGCCGCAGAGGTGGCGGCAGCCACCGGGCAGTAAGCTCAAGGAAAAGCGCCGGCAAGACCGGCGCTTTTTTTTTAGGAAGACAATTTTCTAGACGGGGGCACCCATGACGAATTCTTTGCGTTGGAAACGGATCCTTCTGAAACTCTCTGGTGAAGCGCTTATGGGCTCCCAGGCTTTTGGAATTGACCCGGCCATTGTGCAAAGGATCGCCAAGGAAATTGCTGATGCGGTAGCCCTCGGGGCCCAGGTTGGCGTTGTTGTCGGGGGCGGGAATATCTTCCGTGGTGTTGCAGTTGCCGCAAAGGGTGGGAACCGGGTCACCGGCGACCACATGGGAATGCTGGCAACGATCATGAACAGCTTGACCCTGGCCGATGCCCTGCGACGTCTCAAAGTGAATGCGCGTGTTCTGTCGGCCGTTGCAGTTCCATCCATTTGCGAGACGTTTTCACAGCGTGTGGCAGACCGGTACATGGAAGATGGTGATGTCATCATTTTTGCTGGCGGCACAGGCAACCCGTTTTTCACCACTGACAGCGGCGCGGCACTCAGAGCTGCGGAAATGAAATGCGACGCCTTCCTGAAAGGGACGCAGGTTGATGGTGTCTATTCGGAAGACCCCAAGGTCAATCCCGAAGCGGAACGCTATGAAACGCTTGGCTACGAAGAGGTCATCTCGCGCAATCTGAAGGTCATGGATACGACCGCGATAGCGCTCGCGCGCGACAATTCCATTCCGGTGATTGTGTTTTCCATTCACTCACCTGGTGCTCTGGTCAGCGTGCTCCAGGAGACCGGCACCTACACAGTCGTGGGTGACTGAAAGATTTAATCTCTTTCCCGAGCCAAGCTCTTGTGTTTCAGCGCGTTTATGCCATGTTGACGCGCGCCGAGACTCTATTCAGCCAAGATGAAAACAATAGTGAGGACAAAATGTCGGTAGAAGGTGTTGATCTGGATGATTTGAAGCGCCGCATGCAAGGAGCTCTTTCGGTGCTGAAGACCGAATTCGCTGGCCTTAGAACTGGCCGCGCATCTGCTTCCATGATGGACCCGATCTCCGTTGACGCCTATGGCCAGGCGATGCCGATCAACCAGGTCGCAACCGTTTCTGTTCCGGAGCCACGTATGGTCGCGGTTCAGGTCTGGGACAAGAGCATGGTTGCCGCTGTTGAAAGAGCAATTCGTGAATCGAATCTTGGGCTTAACCCGGTTGTCGACGGCCAGTTGCTGCGCTTGCCAATTCCCGAGCTGAACCAGGAGCGACGTCAGGAACTGATCAAGGTCGCACACAAATACGCGGAAAATGCAAAGGTTGCGATCCGCCATGTGCGCCGGGACGGGATGGACGACGCGAAAAAAGCTGAAAAAGACGGTGCGATCTCTCAAGATGACAGCCGGGTCGCTTCGGATGAAGTGCAAAAACTGACCGATACGATGATCGGTGAAGTGGATGCGATGCTTGAAAAGAAAGAACAGGAAATCTCTCAGGTCTGATTGGCCTGACCTGTGAGGTGAGGACTCCCATGAGCGTCAGTCCGGACCATACTCCGCAGAATGTTTCAGCGGATGGTTCCAGCGGAAATCTGCCGCGCCATGTTGCGTTCATCATGGACGGCAACGGGCGATGGGCGACTGCGAGAAGCCTGCCTCGAACCGAAGGACATAGGCAGGGTCTGGAGACCTTGCGCAGTGTTATTCGTCACGCGGGACGGGTCGGCATCGAAGTGGTGACGATCTATAGTTTTTCTTCAGAGAACTGGAGCCGGCCCGAGGCGGAAGTTTCTTTCCTGATGGGTCTGTTACGCCGTTTTGTTCAGCGGGATCTGAGCGAACTGCACAAGTCCAACGTTCGCATACGCATTATCGGCAATCGCGCAGACCTCGAACCAGGCATTCTTGCGCTTTTGAACGAGGCCGAGGATCTGACAAAAGAAAACACCGGGCTCAATCTGGTTGTTGCATTCAACTATGGATCCAGGGCGGAAATCGTGAGGGCAGCACAGAGCCTTGCTGAAAAAATTGCCCAGGGTGAGCTCCAGGCGAGCGACATATCAGAAAACGCTCTGACGGATGCAATGGACACTGCGGGCCTGCCGGATCCCGATCTCATCATTAGAACCAGCGGCGAAATGCGCCTTTCAAATTTTCTGCTGTGGCAGGCAGCTTATTCTGAATTCTATTTTTGTGACAAGAATTGGCCGGAGTTCTCGGAAGCCGATTTCGACGAAGCTCTTGCTTGTTTTGGCAGCCGCCAACGCCGCTATGGCGGACTTGACGCCAAGGCGTCGCTGTGACGTCTGGCGCAAAACATGGCAAATCCTGAAACCTCCGGAAAAAAACTCTCCGACCTTGGGCTCCGACTGGTTTCCGCACTTGTTCTTGGACCGCTCGTTCTCCTGATCACCTATTTGGGTGGCATCGCCTTTGTTTTCCTGATGTGCCTGGCGGCAACGCTATTCTTGTGGGAGTGGTTTTCGATCACTGGCGCAAAGCATCGCTCGGTGCCCGCGTTGATCGGCTTCGCAAGTCTGGTTGGATTGTCGATTCTGGTCTATTTGGGTCTGGCTGCAGCAGGACTTGGACTGTTGATGATCGCAGCCTTTGTCGTTTTTGCTGCGGACGGCTTTTCAAAAGATGGCAGGTGGGCCGGGGAGGGCGTGCTTTACAGCGGTCTGTCCCTGTTTTCGCTTCTGGTTCTTCGTGAGGGAACCGTCGGGCTTCTTTTCGCGTTTTTCCTGCTGTTTGTCGTTTGGGCGACCGATATCTTTGCCTATTTCACGGGACGGGCTCTGGGTGGTCCCAAATTGTGGCAGAGGGTCTCGCCCAAAAAGACATGGTCGGGAGCAATCGGAGGTCTGGTGTTTGCCTGCATCTTTGGTGTCGGCGTTGTCTATTGGGCGGGTGAGCGCGACCTTGTTCTCTGGTGCTTATTGGCTGCTTTGCTTTCGGTCGTTTCCCAGGCAGGCGACCTGCTTGAATCGGCCATCAAAAGACGATTTGACGTGAAGGACTCCAGCCGTCTCATTCCCGGACATGGCGGCATCATGGACCGCATTGACGGCCTGGTAGCGGCGGCGATCTTTGCCGTGATCGCTGGATGGATAAGCGGCGGTGCGCTCGCGGACCCTATTTCGGGATTTGGATTTGGTTGAGCGTGAGGAATTCGATGTCGGCCAATGTTGATGCAGCAAAAGGTGCTGCGCCGATCCGTATCACTGTTCTCGGCGCGACAGGATCTGTCGGTCAAAGCCTTGCCGACATTATTGAGAGAAATCCGACACAATTTGATGTCGTGGCTCTGGTTGCCAACCGCAACGTATCTGCGCTGAGTGATCTGGCAAAGCGGCTCAATGCAGGCTCTGCGGTTCTTGCGGATGCTAGCAAATACGATGCTTTGGTCGAAGCGCTACAGGGCAGCGGCATCGAAGCATCAGCGGGACCAGGGGCCGTTTTGGAGGCGGTCGACCGTCCGGCCGACCTTGTGGTGGGTGCTGTCGTTGGCGCTGCCGGACTTGAACCAACGATGGCGGCAATTCAACCGGGACGCCGGATTGCGCTTGCAAATAAAGAGTGTCTCGTCTGTGCTGGCGATCTCTTCATGGCCCGTATTCGGGAGCACAACGCCGAGCTGCTTCCTGTTGACAGCGAACACAATGCCATCTTCCAGGTATTCGAAACGGCACAGGCCGATTTGATCGAAAAGGTCATTCTGACTGCTTCGGGCGGTCCTTTCAGGACATTTTCGAAAGAAGAGATGAAAACCGTTTCGCCAACTCAAGCTTTGAAACACCCGAACTGGGATATGGGTGCACGCATCACAATCGACAGTGCAACCATGATGAACAAAGGTTTTGAGGTTATTGAAGCTTCACACCTTTTCCCGGTTCAACATGATCAGTTGGCTGTGTTGGTGCACCCCCAATCGGCTGTACACGGGCTCGTTCAGTACAAGGACGGGTCGCTTCTTGCCCAACTCGGCAGCCCGGATATGCGCACACCGATTGCCCATTGCCTTGCTTTTCCAAGGCGGATGGACGTTCCGGTGAAAAGGCTCGATCTTGCTGCGCTTGGAACATTGAGCTTTGAAGAGCCGGATTTGGCGAGATTTCCTGCATTGCGTCTCGCGCTTGAGGCAATGGAGGCCGGCGGAGGCGCGCCGGCAGCTCTGAATGCAGCTGACGAGGTGGCGGTAGAAGCGTTCTTGTTGGGGCAAATTGGATTTCTTGATATCCCGGCCGCAATTGAGACTGTTCTGGACAATCTAACTGCGGAAGGAGCCTTGCAGTCAGCGTCCTGCGTTCAAGATGTGCTACAGTTGGACGACGCTGCCAGGATAAAAACAAAAGAATGGGTCAAGGCCCGGAGCAACTAAGGCTTTGACAGGCTGAATCATAGCTGCGGAAAATTTTCTTCGACCATTAACACGCCGTAATTTTCCTTTTAGTACAGTGCGCTGACGCATTTGCAGCCGTGCAGGATCGGAACCCTTGATGGACTTACTTTTTTCCGCGTATTCACTCTTGGTCGGAACGATCATTCCCTTCTTGTTTGTCCTGACTGTTGTGGTGTTCTTTCACGAGCTTGGCCACTTCGCCGTTGCCCGCTGGTGCAACGTCAAGGTTGACGCGTTTTCCGTCGGCTTCGGGCGGGAGATTTTTGGCAGAACCGATCAGAAGGGCACCAGGTGGAAACTCTGCATGATCCCGCTGGGTGGCTATGTGAAGTTTGCAGGCGACGAGAATGCGGCAAGTGTTCCAAATCGTGAACTGATTGCACAATTGAGTGAAGAAGAGCGCAAAACGGCGTTCATTGCAAAGCCAGTCTGGCAACGAGCCGCAATTGTTGCTGCCGGTCCGATTGCCAATTTTATTCTTGCCATCGTCATTTTCGGGGCCTTGTTCATGGCGATCGGCAAACAGGGTACTCAACCCTTGATCGAAGAGGTTTTTCCAGATCGCGCTGCAGCGCGCGCCGGGCTTCAGGCCGGTGACATGATCACTGAAATCGATGGCCGCAAGATCGAGACCTTCGGAGAATTGCGCCAGATTGTTCTAATGAATGCCAACACTCCGTTGGTCTTTGAAGTTGATCGCTACGGTACACCGGTCGTGCTGACGGTTACACCGGACGCGCGGGAGAAGGAAGTCTTCTTCGGCGAACGCCAGGTGGCGGGTGATATTGGCCTGCGTGGCACAGCTAACCCGGAATATCTGGTGCGGATAAAGTACAGTCCCTTGGGTGCTCTCGCTGAAGGCACGCGTGAGACCTACCGGATCATGGAAGGCACCGTCAGCTACATCTGGGGCGTCATAACACAGCGCCAGTCTGCAGATCAGCTCGGTGGACCGATCCGCGTTGCTCAAATCTCCGGACAGGTTGCCGATCTCGGAATCTTGCCCCTGATATCTCTCACCGCAGTTCTTTCGGTCAGCATCGGGCTCATAAATCTGGCACCTGTGCCAATTCTCGATGGAGGGCACCTGGTTTTTTACGCTGCGGAGGCGTTACGCGGAAAGCCGCTCAGCGAAAGAGTTCAGGATGTGGGATTCAGGATCGGTTTAGGCTTGGTACTTATGCTGATGGTCTTCGTTACATGGAAGGATATCATGCGGCTCGTAACCACCAATTCCTGATTGCCGTGACATTGACGCAACGTCTTCAGACTAAATCGCTTTCAGGCGGGAAGGGATGTTGCGTTATCGGCAAAAACCTATAAAACGTTCGTCGGTTCCGAGAATCTACAGGGGTGATGTGGATTCCGGAAAGGGGTATTTAAAAAAAGGCATAGCGCAATAATGCAGCGATTGCAGAAACTTACACGGGCCGTTCTGTTTGCGGTTGCCGTACTGTCGATTGGGTCAGTTTTGCCGCAATCTACAGGGTTGAAGTTGTTTGTTTCAGAAGCTCAGGCAGCGGTTGCCCGGAGCATCGACGTTCGGGGTAATACCCGCGTCGAGGATGAAACCGTTATCAGTTACATGACCATCGTTCCCGGGCGCAATTACAGCGCTTTCGATGTCGATGAGTCGTTAAAGGCACTTTACGCGACTGGTTTGTTTGCCACCGTTGAGATCACCCCGCGTGGCAGCCTGGTTGTTGTAACCGTCACGGAAAACCCGATTATCAATCGCGTTTCCTTTGAGGGTAACAGGAAAATCAAGGACGATGCGCTTGCGACAGCCGTTCGCTCGCAGCCTCGCTCCATGCTTTCTCGCGCCAAGGTTCAGGCCGACGTGCAGAACATTCTGGAAGCCTATCGCCGCTCCGGCAGGTATGGTGCTTCCGTCGATCCTCAGATCATTGATCGCGGACAGAATCGCGTTGATCTCGTTTTCGAAATCAACGAAGGCGCCAAGACCGGTGTTGAGCGGATCAGCTTCATCGGAAACCAGTCTTTCAGCGATGGTCGTCTGCGCGACGTTATCAGAACCCGTGAAAGCGGTCTTCTGAGCTGGTTGCGCAGCACCGACACTTATGACCCGGACCGTCTCGCAGCAGACGAAGAGTTGCTGCGTCAGTACTATAACAAGAAGGGTTATGCTGACTTCCGGATCGTTTCGGTTAGCGCTGATCTGGACCGTGAGCAGAATATCTTCTACGTCACCTTTACGGTGGATGAGGGTGAGAAGTACGAAATCGGCGATGTCGAAATCGTCTCAACGATTTCCGATGTCGATCCCGAAGAGCTGCGCCGCCTGGTGCGCACCCGCAGCGGTCAAACTTTCAATTCCCTGCGTGTTGAGCAGACAGTTGAAGACATCACACTGCGTGTTTCCGAGGAAGGTTATGCCTTCGCCCGTGTTCGGCCGCGTGGCGCACGTGATTACGACAACAACACGATTTCGCTGATCTACTACATCGAAGAAGGTCCTCGGGCGTATGTTGAGCGTATCAACATCATCGGCAACGACCGGACTCGTGAGTTCGTTATCCGTCGTGAATTTGATCTCGCAGAAGGCGATGCTTTCAACAGGGCGCTCGTCGACAAGGCGGAACGCCGGTTGAAAAACCTCGGGTACTTCGAGCGCGTTTCAATTACGACCCAGCAGGGCAGTGCAGCTGACCGCGTGATTGTCAACGTTCGTGTTGAAGAGAAGCCCACAGGGGAAATTTCCTTCGGTGTCGGTTACTCCACCGTCGATGGTGTGGTTGGCGACATCTCGCTGACCGAGAAAAACTTCCTTGGCCGCGGTCAGTTTGTGAAGATCGCTGTAGGCGGTGGCACAGACACGCAGTCTTATGAGTTCCGTTTTGTCGAGCCTTTCTTCATGGGCCGGCGTGTCGCACTGGACTTGGATCTTTACCGCAAGGTTGACGATGCCAACGACTACCGTTCCTTCGACCAGAAGAAGACCGGTGGCGGTTTCGGCTTTACGCTGCCACTGCGTGAAGAAGAGCTGACGGTTCGGCTGTTCTACAGCATCTTCCAGGAGAAGAACTCGGACCCGGACAACCAGTCGACCAACATCAATAACTGTAACACGGCCAATTTGTCGCTCGCCGTTTGTGACTCTCTCGGCACCTACCTGACTTCACTGGTTGGTTACGAGTTGCGCTACAACACTCTGGACCGCCTTATTGACCCGACCGACGGTGTCTATGCTTCGTTCGGTCAGGAATTCGCAGGTCTCGGTGGCGACAGCTACTACATCCGCACTGAAGCACAGGCTCGCGCCTACAAGGAAATCCTGGCTGACTACGGCCTGGTTGGTAGCCTTTCCATTCGTGGTGGTAACATCATGGCGATCGGCAGCGAGCGTCTGCGGGTCTCCGAACAGTTCATGCTCGGCGGCACACTGGTTCGCGGCTTTGAGAATCAGGGTATCGGCCCACGCGATGCAACGACAGAAGACTCCATCGGTGGACGCTTCTTCTTCGCGGCGACGGCCGAGACAAGGTTCCCGTTCCCGGTACTTCCGAAAGAGTTTGGTCTGTCAGGTGCAGTCTTTGCAGATGCTGGTTCTCTTTGGGATGCCGACAGCGATCTCGTGAGTTTGGTTGAGAACAATGGCGGTCGGATCGACTCCAACGAATTCTCGGTTCGTGCATCGGTCGGTGCAGGTATCCGCTGGCAGTCACCATTTGGTCCGCTTCGTGCCGACTTCGCTTATCCGATTGCTAAAGACGATGCGGATAAAACCCAGGTATTCCGCCTGAGTGGTGGTACGCGCTTCTAAATCGCGGTCAATTAGGTTAGATATCGGCCGCCGATCACATCGGCGGCCGTTTTTGTTGGCTGGCAACAAGGATAAAATGATGTCCGAGCCAAAGTTTTTCAGGGCTCCAGATCCCGTTTCCCTGGGTGATATCGCGACCTGGGCAAATGCCGAAATTGAAGTGGGCAGTGAAACACTGGAAGTAACTGGTGTCGCGCCCCTTGAGGATGCCTCGCCCGGAAGCCTGGTTTTCTTTGATAACACCGCATATTTGAAACAGCTGGAAACAACCAGCGCCGCAGCCTGTCTCATTGGCAAGCGCCACAAGGGAAAGGTTCCGGAAGGCGTTGCTGTTCTTGTCTGTGCTGATCCTTATCGCTCTTGGGCAATGGTACTAGCCAGACTTTATCCCGATGCCTTGGTTCCGGCCGACCGGAACAATGTCTTTGTCTCCGACCGCGCTGTTGTCGACCCGGAAGCGCTCCTGGAAGAGGGTGTCACGATTGAGCCTGGAGCCGTTATCGGCAAGGGAGCTGAAATAGGTTCGGGAACAGTGATCAGGGCCAACGCGGTGATTGGCAGCGACGTTAAAATTGGCCGGGACTGCGTGATCGGCCCGAATGCGACCGTCCAGCACTCCGTTCTGGGAAATCGTGTTTACCTGCATCCTGGTGTGTGCTGTGGTCAGGATGGCTTCGGCTATGCCATGGGACCTCAGGGACATCTGAAGGTTCCTCAAGTCGGGCGGGTTATAATTCAAGATGACGTTGAGATCGGTGCCTGTACGACGATAGATCGTGGTGCAAATCGTGACACGATGATCGGCGAAGGAACCAAGATAGACAATCAGGTGCAGATTGGTCACAACGTGGTGGTCGGTCGACACTGTGTTCTTGTTTCCCAAGTAGGTCTTTCGGGGAGCTGCACGCTGGAAGACTTCGTCGCTATTGGCGGTCAGACAGGTGTTCGTGGCCACGTTAGAATTGGCATGGGAGCTCAGGTCGCAGCGGTCAGCGTCGTCAGCGAAGATTTGGCGCCTGGTGGTCGATATGGAGGCACACCTGCCAAACCCGTCAAACAATGGTTCCGCGAAGTGGCTGCAGTCAGAAAACTTGCAGAGCGCGGCAGTGGATCGTAAACGGTAAAATCATCAAGGACTTTGCGGCATTAAGGCGCCGAGGGGCTATTATGGAAAACGCGGAAAACAAAACACTTGTCAGCGCAGATATCATGAAAATCATGAAACTTCTGCCGCACCGTTATCCCTTTCTGTTGATTGACAAAATCGTCGATATGGATGGTGACAACAGCGGTACGGGCATCAAGAACGTTACCATCAACGAACCGCATTTCTCCGGTCACTTCCCAGAACGACCGGTCTTTCCAGGCGTGCTTCTTATTGAAGCGATGGCGCAGACAGCAGGGGCTCTTTGCGTACATGCACGTGGAGACGATGCGCCGCCGCAGCTGGTTTATTTCATGACGATCGACAAGGCCAAGTTTCGGAAGCCGGTCGAGCCTGGTGATCAGGTCCATTTCCACGTGAAGAAAATCAAGCAGCGCTCGAACATCTGGAAATTCGATGCCGTTGCCATGGTCGACGGTGCAAAAGTGGCAGAAGCAGAAGTCAGCGCAATGCTGATAGATGCGTGAGGATATATGACTGATATTCATCCGACGGCGATCGTCGAAGACGGTGCTGAAATTGGCGAAGATGTTCGCATCGGACCTTACTCAACAGTTGGTTCGAATGTAAAACTCGCCGAAGGCGTGACGATCGAGTCGCATGTCGTTGTAACCGGACATACGAGCGTAGGTCCGAATTCGCATATCTTTCCTTTTGCAAGCATCGGGCATAAGCCCCAGGATCTGAAATTTTCCGGTGAAATCACTCATTTGGAGATCGGCGCCAACAACCAGATCCGAGAACACGCGACCATGAGCCCGGGCACGGAAGGTGGCGGCGGTGTTACACGTGTCGGCAACAATTGTCTTTTCATGATGGGTACCCACGTTGGGCATGACTGTATCGTCGGCGATTACGCGATCCTGGCAAACAATGCCACGCTGGCGGGTCATGTGGAACTGGCGGATCATGTGATCTTGGGCGGATTGAGTGCGGTTCGGCAGTGGTCGCGGATCGGCACAGGTGCCATCGTCGGCGGCATGACGGGCGTCGAGTTTGATGTCATTCCCTTCGGCTCTGTGATTGGAGACCGTGCCAGACTTGCTGGATTGAACCTCATTGGATTGAAACGAAAGGGTTTTCCGCGCGAACAGATCCATGCGCTGAGAGCGGCTTATCGTGAACTATTTGAGAGCGAAGAAGGCACGCTTCGCGGTCGGGCCGAGGGCCTGGCTGCGGGACAGCCCGACCAGCCATTGGTCAAGGTCGTCACAGATTTCATCCTGGAAAAGGAAGACCGCAGGTTCTGTACACCGCGCAGCGATGACTGATCCAATGAGTGGAGGTGCCAACCAGCACGCGGCGAGATTGGCTCTGATTGCCGGAAACGGCAGCCTGCCTTGCCAGATAGCAGATGCGCTTCAGCAGACTGGACGGGAATTCCGGATTGTCGCGATCAAAGGCGAGGCCGATCAAAAAACGCGTGAGCGCGCGCAAGTCGAACTTGGCTGGGGTGAAATCGGGCGCCTGTACAAGTTTCTCAAATCCAATGGATGCAGAGAAATATTGTTGATTGGAGGCGTTTCCAAGAGACCGGATTTCGCGTCAATTCTTGGCGATTTTGGAACGTTGAAGCGCTTGCCGACTATTATTCGCGCACTTGCAGGTGGTGATGACAGTCTTTTGACAAAGGTTATCCGGCTGTTTGAAGTAGAGGGGTATCGCGTCGTGGGGATCAAGGATGTGGCACCACAGCTGCTCGCTGCAAGCGGTGTCCTCGGGAGCCGGGAGCCAACGGACGGGGATTGGCGGGATCTCGAGCTTGCGCTGACAGCCACACGTAAACTTGGCGAACTCGATGTCGGACAGGCGGCTGTTGCTGTCGGCGGGCGTGTCGTGGCGCTTGAAGGCGCGGAAGGCACAGATTCAATGCTGGAACGTTGCGCTGACTTGAAACGCAACGGCCGGATTAGAGGCCGTGGTCAGTCCGGTGTTCTGGTCAAATCAGCTAAACCTGGTCAGGACCTTCGTGTCGATTTGCCAACAATTGGCCCAAAAACGATCGAATTGGCCGCGGCAGCGGGACTTTCCGGCATCGCTGTAGAAGCTGAAGGGGCATTGATTGCGGAAAAAGACGACACGCTGAAGAAAGCAGATGCCGAAGGTGTCTTCCTTGTCGGGTTTGATGGCGGTCAATGCAGCGAGATTCTCGATCCATGACTGGCACCATGCCAATCGTCTGCCTTGTCGCCGGTGAAGAATCTGGCGATCAGCTCGGTTCAGAGTTGATGAAAGCGTTGAATGCCAAACTTGGAACCGGCGTACGATATTGCGGCGTTGGCGGAGAGCGCATGTCATCGCTTGGCTTGACCAGCTTTTTCGACATGAGCGACGTCTCGGTGATGGGGTTGACGGCTGTGCTGGCGCGGTTGCCGCTGATCGTGAAGAGGGTCTATCAGACGGTCGATGCCGTGATCGCTTCAAATCCAGATGTTCTGGTGATCATCGATAGCCCTGAATTTACTCATAGCGTTGCCAAACGCGTGAGGAAACGTGCTCCTCATATCCCGATAGTTGGTTATGTGTCGCCTTCGGTATGGGCATGGCGGCCCGGTCGAGCCAAGAAAATGAGCGTCTATGTGGATGAACTCCTGGCGCTATTGCCGTTTGAGCCTGAAGTTCACAACAAGCTGGGCGGACCAACAACACACTATGTTGGCCATCCACTGAGTGAAAATGCCAATGAACTCCGCCCATCAGACGGTGAGCGCGAGGCACTCGATCGGCCAGGCAGAGTGTTGCTGGTGCTTCCCGGGAGCCGGGGCAGCGAGATAGACAGGTTGCTGAAAGATTTCGGCGAGACAGTTGCTCTGGTAAAGCAAGAATTTCCCGATCTGAAGGTGGTGCTGCCCGCAGTCTCTCATTTGGAACAAAGGATCCGGGAAGGGGTTGCAGAGTGGCCGGTTGCGCCCGAGATCGTGACGGGTATTGCTGCCAAGAAGGCAGCTTTCCGAAAGGGACATGCAGCATTGGCTGCTTCCGGCACGGTCTCTCTTGAACTTGCTCTTGCCGGTGTGCCCATGGTGGTAGCTTACAAGGTCGACTGGTTCTTCAGGCGCCTCAAGGAACTCAACAAAATATTCAAATTCTCAAGCGTTGAGTCCTTCGTGTTGCCAAATATCATTTTAGAGAAAAAAGCCATTCCCGAGTTTCTGGATGATGAAGTTCAACCACGCGTTTTGGCACAGCATTTATGTGCGCTCTTACAGGATGGTGACGACAGGAAGGCTCAGATTGCCAGCCTTACACGCTTGGACGATGCAATGCGTCTGCCGGAAGGGTATAGCCAAAGCGCTGCGGCTGCGGACGTAGTGGTCAACCTGATGAAGAGATAATTGGCTGTTTGGTGAATGTCCGTCCGACCGGCCGTTCTTCAAAACAACCCCGGGCAAAAAGCCCGGGATGTTTCTGCGATCATTTCGTTCTGTCGAGCCTTGATGGGTCAGGCACTGGCGACGTTGTCGAGGAAATGTCCGACTTCCTGCTTTAGAACATCGGTCTTGTTGGAAAGTTCACTTGATGCGCCAAGCACGAGATTGGCGTTCTGGCTTGTTTGTGCGACTGCTTGTGACAGATCCGACATGTTCGTCTTTACGGAACCTGTACCTTGGGCTGCCCGCTGAACATTGACCGAAATCTCGTTCGTGGCAGCGCCCTGCTGTTCAACTGCGGTTGCGATTGTGGACGTGTATTCATTGACCTCGTCCATCGTTTCCGTAATGGCAGCAATAGCAGTGACGGCATCTTTGGTGGCGTTCTGAATTTCGGATATCTGTGAACTTATTTCTTCAGTCGCCTTTGATGTCTGTGTCGCAAGTTCTTTCACCTCGGCTGCGACGACTGCAAAGCCTTTGCCGGCCTCTCCGGCACGCGCGGCTTCAATGGTGGCATTGAGAGCGAGAAGATTGGTTTGCTCAGCAATTGCCTGAATGAGGCTGACAACTTCGCCGATCTTGGTAGCTGCCGTAGACAGTCCCTGGACCTTTTCGTTCGTGACTTGAGTGCCTTCCGTCGCCCGTTCTACAACCTGGGTCGTCTGGCTAACTTGACGGGAGATCTCCCCGATCGAGGCTGCAAGTTCTTCAGCGGCGCTGGCGACCGTTTGCACATTTTGAGTTGCTTCATCGGTTACGCCATATGTGCTGTCGGCAAGACTGGAGTTTTGACCTGCGATCGAGCTGAGATCTTGAGCGGTGCCGTCAAGCGTTTGTGCGGTATCTGCGACGGATTCCAGAACTTCCGTTGCCTTGTCCCGAAACCCGGAGATGAGTTCTTCAACCCGAGCCTGACGTTCTGCGCGCAGGTGCTGTTCCTGTTCGGTCTCCGACTGCAAGCGGACGCGCTCAACAGCATTGTCGCGGAAGATCTGTAATGTACGGGTCATATCGCCAATTTCGTCACCACGTCCAATGCCGTCGATTTCGACATCCGTGTCGCCTTCCGCGAGTCTGGACATGGTCATTGTGGTACGACGAAGCGGTCTTGTGACCGCAAAGTTCAGCGCGATCGCCATTCCCACTCCGGCAAGAACCGCGGCTAGAAGAGCCAGGCTGATGACGCCCAACGCGCTTGTGCTTGATGCCTGTGCCGCAGCGCTCTGGTCGGCTGATATCGTCGATATCTGAGTTTGAACAGTGTGCGAAAGTTCCTTCAAAGTCGCGATCTGACCGGCCAGCTGAAACTGGTTCGTCGCCAATTCGGTGAAGCTCGATCCAAAGGTCTCTACCGATGTTTTGACGGCCGGAACCTGGTCGGCGATCGAAGGGAAGTCCTTGGCGCTTTTTTCCAGCCTAGAGGCAAGCTTGGACAGTCCCGCGATTCCGTCGATCACCGATGCCTGTGTGGTCTCGTTTGGTGTCAGCAAGAAATAGAAAGCCGCTGCTTTGACTGCGTTGGCATCAGCCTCGATTTGCATGACTGTGTCGGCAACACTGTCGGCCACATAAAAGCGCTTGTTGATTTCGTCTGCCTGCGCATAAACGTTGTCAATGGCCACATTCGCTTGGGTTCGAATTTCCTTCACGCTCGCAACAAGCTGTCCAAAACCATCTTTGGCGGCATCCGTCAGATCAAATATCTTTATGTAGTCTTTGGTTTCGGAGAGTTCGCCGAGCGTTTGCTTGATCTCTTCCGTTATGGCAGCAAGGTCCTGAAACTTGGACGGATCGACGCCGTCGAAACTGTTGGCAGCCATTTCTTTGGCGGTGGGAACCATTGCAGAGACGCGATCTGAGATTTCTGCCAGTTGCTTGGCGTTGTTGGCAGCCGCATTGAACAGGTTCTGCAAAGTCAGCGCTTCTTCCTGAAAGCCTGCTGCGGCCTGGCCAACCTTGTTCGCCAAAACCAGTGTCTTGCGGGCGTTGCTTTCGTCCATACTGACGCCATCACGTGCCATCAGGGCCTTGCCGAGGATCTGTGAGGCAGTCTTCTCCAGATGTTCAACAGCGCCCTCCAGCTGAGATTGCTTCTCACCCTGGGTTTGGGTCAGTCCGACCACCTTTTCAAAGGCGTTCTTGAACTTTGTCACTGCGGATGCAGCTTCAGCGACAGGAACCTGCGCCTGTGGATCGCCCTTCAATTGATTCTCGAGGGTCTGCAAATTCTCGCTGAGCGCTCCAATATCGAGCAGGGTTGCTTCTGCAGACTGAATGTCCTGCGTCGAAAGAAATTTCTCGCGTTTTGAGGCAAGATTTTGAAGCTGTGCAATTGTTGACGTGGATTGTTTGGCAACTTCCATTCTTTCCGAGAGGGTCATCACACTGTATGCGCCCACACCGCCTACAATTCCGGTCAGTGCAATAACTGCGGCGAAACTACCGCCAACTTTGATACCAAATTTAAGATCGGAAGCGAATTTCAGGAAATGCATTTCAACCCCTTGAAGTCCTCAGCGCGAATTGCGCAAACTTACTTTCAAGAAAGCTAGTCTGTGTTTCCTTATTATTTGTAAATGTAGAATGATTTCTAAAACTACTACTTCTAGTATAGAAAAATACTAATGTTGTTTCAGTAAAGCATAACACTAACAAATTAGTAAAAGAATATTTCTGGAAAATAACAGGGGTCTGTTTTCGGGGTGTCGATTTAGTGTCAATATGTCTTGAGCAACGGGTGCGAAAAGCTGTCGTATGAAATTTTTACTTGTTTCAACATTCCAAGGTGAAAAACTATTTCTTGCAGACAGTTTCTTTCCTTTGGGAGAAGCTCAGAAAAATGGGTGTTTCCGGAGATCGGAAACACCCTGTTTGATGGCCTCATCGTGCGTTGGCACAACGGCGATTCTCAGGTCGTCTTAGCGACGTTGATCAATTGGCAGGTAGTCGCGTTTCGTTGCGCCTGTGTAGAGCTGCCGCGGACGGCCGATACGCTGGGACGGGTCCTCGACCATTTCCTTCCACTGTGCGATCCAGCCAACAGTACGCGCGAGCGCAAAGAGCACAGTGAACATGTTTGTCGGGAAGCCGAGCGCGCGAAGCGTAATACCGGAATAGAAGTCGATGTTCGGATAGAGCTTCTTTTCGACGAAATATTCGTCGTTCAGCGCTATTTTTTCCAGTTCCATCGCTACGTCGAGCAGCGGGTCGTCCTTAATGCCCAATTCGCCCAGAACTTCATGGGTCGTCTTCTGCATGATCCGTGCCCGGGGATCATAGTTCTTATAGACACGGTGACCGAAGCCCATCAGTCTGAAAGGATCATTCTTGTCCTTTGCGCGCGCTACGAATTCCGGAATGCGATCTACCGACCCGATTTCGGAAAGCATGTTGAGCGCGGCTTCATTCGCGCCACCGTGCGCAGGGCCCCAAAGACATGCAATACCTGCGGCAATGCATGCAAACGGGTTCGCACCTGAAGATCCGGCGAGGCGCACGGTCGAAGTCGATGCGTTTTGTTCGTGATCTGCGTGAAGGATAAAGATCCGGTCCATTGCCCGCGCGAGGACCGGGTTCACCTTGTATTCTTCACAAGGTACGGCGAAACACATGTGCAGGAAATTTGCCGAGTAACCGAGATCGTTGCGCGGATAAACAAATGGTTGTCCCACGTGGTATTTGTGGGCCATTGCCGCGATTGTCGGCATCTTGGCGATCATGCGCAGCGACGCAACCATGCGCTGGTGCGGATCTGTGATGTCTGTGGAGTCATGATAAAACGCTGCCAACGCACCGACGGTACCAACCATGATTGCCATGGGGTGCGCGTCGCGGCGGAAACCGGAGAAGAAGCGGTTCATCTGCTCATGGATCATCGTGTGGTAGGTCACACGGTGCACAAAGTCGTCTTTCTGCGCCTTGGTCGGCAGTTCGCCGTAGAGCAGAAGGTAGCAGGATTCCAGAAAGTCGCCATGGTCGGCGAGTTGCTCGATTGGATAGCCACGGTAAAGCAACGTGCCTTCATCACCGTCGATGTAGGTGATTTTTGACTCGCAAGATGCGGTTGAAGTGAAGCCCGGGTCGTAGGTGAACATGCCTGTGTCCTTGTACAAGGACGCGATGTTCACTACCGACGGCCCGATGGATCCGTCAAGGACGTCGAAATCGTGGCTATTACCACCGACGTTTAGCTTGGCGTTGTTGTCGGCCATACAGAAAACCCCTTTGCGTTGTCCGGGTGTGCAACTCTAGTGAATGGCTAGCAAACCGACGAGATCGGTTCCTGCTGCCGAGCGGCACTGGAGAAATTTTCGCGTCCTGCGTAGCCCATTTACTGCACTGCCGCAAGTTGGCCGGCATAACCCTTTGGTCAAAGACCAATTTGCCGGGAATGCCGGAGCCGCCGTTAAACCGCTTTGGGCGACCCCAATCCGTATTACTGCGTCAATTAGACCGTCTGATCCTGAATTCTGGCCAGCGATTCATCACGGCCCAGTGCAACAAGGACATCATAAATTCCCGGTGAAGTCCCGCGGCCGGTGAGGGCTGCACGCAGCGGCTGTGCGACCTTTCCGAGTTTCAGTTCTTTATGCTCTGCGTAGGCTTTTACGGAGGTTTCGAGAGGCTCAGCGCTCCATTCATTGGCTGCCGTCAAAACACCGTGAAGGTCTTTCAAGATGCTCTTTGCTTCATCGCTGAGGATTTTCTGCGCCTTTTCGTCAAAATCGAGAGGGCGCTGGCGCCAGAGATAAGAAGCGCTTGAGGTGAGCTCAACCAGCGTTTTGGCCCGTTCCTTTAGACCTGGTAGAGCCGCGAGCGATACGCTTTCCTTGTCTGGTGAAGCAAGCCAATTCAATACTGCAGCGCCGTCTTCAGCATGCTGAAGATAGATTTTCCAATGCTCCAGCAACTCCTGGTCCGGTGTTGCGCGCATGTAGTGCCCGTTGAGATTCTCAAGTTTCTTGAAGTCGAAGCGGGCGGCGGACTGGCCAACAGCATCCAAGCCAAACCACTTTATCATGTCGTCGAGCGACATGATTTCTTCGTCGCCATGACTCCAGCCAAGACGCGCAAGATAGTTGCGCATAGCCTGCGGGAGATAACCCATGGCACGATAGGCTTCGGCTCCGGTTGCTCCATGGCGTTTTGACAGTTTCGCGCCATCAGGCCCGTGAATAAGTGGAATATGCGCCATGGCAGGGACTTCCCAATCAAGCGCTTGGAAAACCAGAGTTTGCCTGGCGGCATTTGTCAGGTGATCGACACCGCGGATGATATGCGTGATTCCCATATCATGATCGTCGACGACCACGGCAAGCATATATGTCGGTGTGCCATCCGATCGCATGATGACAAAATCGTCCAAATCCTTGTTTGGAATGACAACTCGGCCCTGGACCAGATCCTCGACGACGGTCTCGCCGGACTGTGGCGCTTTGAGGCGAACGACCGGTGCGATGTCCTTTGGCGCTTCTGATGGATCACGATCGCGCCAGGTGCCATCGTAGCGGGGCGGACGACCTTCAGCCCGCGCCTTTTCGCGCATGGCATCAACCTCTTCCGGCGAACAATAGCAGCGATAGGCTGAACCGTTTGCCACCATCTGTTCGACGATTTCGCCGTGACGTCCAACGCGGGAAAACTGAGAAATGGGATCTCCGTCCCAGTCAAGGCCCAACCATCCGAGACCGTCAATCAAGGCTTCAACGGCTTCATCCGTGGAGCGGGCACGGTCGGTATCTTCGATCCGTAGCAGCATTTTTCCGCCAAAATGCTTGGCAAACAGCCAGTTGAACAATGCGGTGCGAGCGCCGCCAATGTGTAGAAAGCCGGTCGGCGAAGGAGCAAAACGCGTGACGATGTCTTGTGCCATGGTGCTAATTAAAAGTCTCTGTCAAGATAACGGCGCAGGTCGCGCCTTTGAAGGTGGCGCGGTCTTAGCACAGGCATTGGCAAGGCTAAATAGGCACTTGCCCGTTTCTTTAGGTGATGGAAGGATGAGCAGGTGGTGCAGCAGCAAACACCGCCCGAAAAAAAACTGAGCCGCAATTCAGCGGCTTCGCATCCTGCATCTCAAACCCAATTACTCGAAAACGAACCTCACCAATCCCGCAGGGGCCGGATGGACAAGGCTCAGTCCGCCTGGGCGGTTCTGGCGGCGCTCACGTCAAAAAAGTCCGGCGTCGTTCAGAGCCGCACCTGGGAAGATCAGGGGCTTTTGTGGTGCTGCTTCGCATTTTCTGCAGGAATTGCGATCTACAAGATTTTGCCGGCTGAGCCCAATAGGATCTTGCTCACTGCGCTTACGCTTTTTGCAATGGGTGCTGTTTACCGAATTTCCCGGCGAGGGTCTTTAAGCAGGTTTGTTCTGCTCCTTCTGGCGCTGGTTTCCGGTTTGACTGTTGCCAGCGTCAGGACAGCCACGGTCGCGGCCCCAAAACTCTCTGAAATGATGAATGTCACGTTGACCGGGTTTGTTCTTGAGCGACAGGTCAATGCGCGCGGTGTTCGGCTGCTGCTGCAAGTTGAAACCGTCAATGATCGAACGCGATCGGACCTTGGATTTCCCAAAAAGGTTCGGATGCGGGTGCCGGCAGGCGACATTGCCAGACCGGGGCAAATGGTCGAACTGCGGGGGAGGCTTTTTCCTCCGGCAGGACCAGTGATGCCTGGGGGCTATGATTTTTCTTATCGAGCCTTCTATTCCCAAATTGGTGCGACGGGGTTTGGCTATGGGCCTTCAAAGGTCTTGGCATCTGACAATACGCCACTGACGATCCAAGCCAGAGCACTGGTTCAGAACCTGCGCGAAGGTATTGCAGACAAGATTAAAACTGTGATGGGGCAGGGCCCGGAAACTGCCCTTGTTGTTGCCCTCCTTGTGGGGGACCGAAGCGGTATCACCGAGGTGCAAGAGGAAGCACTTCGCGCAGCAGGATTGGCTCACATCCTGGCAATTTCCGGATTGCATATGGCTCTTTTCGCAGGGGGTGCATTTGGCGCGGTTTTGTTGTTGCTTTCGCTGTTTCAACCGCTTGCACTCAGATGGCCCATTCACAAATGGGCGGCGGCAACTGCGCTATGCGCCGCGGTTGGTTATTTGCTCATTTCCGGCGCGGCCGTCGCAACTCAGCGCTCATTTGTGATGATCGGACTTGTCTTTCTTGGGGTTTTGGTAGGCCGTCGTGGTTTGACGCTTAGAAGCGTTGCTCTTGCCGGATTTCTGCTTCTGTTGATTTCACCAGAACGCTTGTTTTTTCCCGGGTTCCAAATGTCCTTCTCTGCTGTCATTTGCCTTGTCGCCGTCTATGAGCTTTGGCGCAGTCGAGACAAAGAGAGCTGGAAGAAAGACGTTCGTGTTGGCTTGCTGCCAAGGATCTTTGCTTCTTTGGGAAAGTGGTCCTTCGGTCTGCTTGTAACAGCAGTTGTTGCCGGACTTGCAACGGGGATTGTCGGGGCACACCATTTCGGCCGGATTGCGCCCTTTGGCGTGGTTGGCAATATGCTCGGAATGCCTGTCTTTTCATTGCTGGTCATGCCTATGGGTGTTCTTGCGCTCATCCTAATGCCATTCGGACTGGCCGCAATTCCTCTTGCCTTTATGTCGATTGGCATTTCCTGGTTGCTTGATATTTCAGAATTCACTGCAGCTCTGGGGGGCGATACAGGGACCGTCGGTAATCTCTCCGCGTTGCCTACCCTGTTTTTGATAAGTGCGCTGTTTCTGGTTCTTCTGGTGCCGGGGCGGTGGCGTTTGTTTTCAGCAGCGCCATTTGCCCTGGCGATACTCCTGATTTTCTTGTCTCGGCCTCCCGATATTCAAATCGCGTCTTCGGGTTCGAGAGTTGCGGCTCGCGACGAAAACGGTTTCTTGAACCTATCAGTCAACCGTTCTTCCTTCGTGACAGAACTCTGGCTTCAAAAGGAAGGGGTTTCCGTGTCTGCGATTAAATCGCGCAAGATGAAATCGCCCCAGCGGAACTGCGATCAATCAGGATGTGTGATCAGAGCGCATGCGCCAGTCGATCAATTGCCGAACGGTCAAAACGTCGAAGTGCCTGTTTCAATTGCATTTCCTCGGCATGCGGACGCTTTATTTCAGGATTGCCAATTTGCCGATCTGATCATGACCGATTTAATCGTTCCAGATGGTTGCCGAGCAGCCATTGTTATTGATGCAGAAACGAGAGCCAGGCGAGGGGCGGTGTCTATTTGGCTGTCTGCGCAAGCAACGGCGCGTGACGACAAATTGCCTGACAAGCAGCAGCACACCGCTGAAACCGGAAATCAAAAGATTGATGGCACAGACAGGCGTGACACCCAAGCCGCAACCACCATCGTCTCAAAAATGATTTTCGCAATTCCAGAGGCACCAAGACCCTGGCACCAAATGGGAGAAATGACGCGCGCAAACCTGACCTCGAAAGCCAAGTGAAGCCGTTAGTAACGACCGTATGATCTAATACTGGCGAAACAAAGCAACGAGACGTCCTTGAACACGAACACGCCCCGGTCCGAAAATTCGGGTCTCATAAGCTGGATTTGCGGCTTCGAGTGCAATGGACGCACCTTTTTTGCGAAGTCGCTTCAATGTTGCTTCCTCATCGTCAACCAGTGCAACGACAATGTCACCGCTGTCAGCTGAATCTGTCCGACGAATAAGGACCGTGTCACCATCAAGAATGCCGGCTTCGATCATAGAGTCACCGCGCACTTCCAGTGCGTAGTGTTCGCCCTTGCCGAGAAGCTCTTGAGGGACAGTGATTGAATGACTGTGGTTCTGAATTGCTTCAATCGGAACACCGGCGGCGATCCGGCCCATAACAGGTATTTCTGTGCCTGCGACTTCAGGAACAGATGGAGCGGGAGAAGGAGACTTGGCGCCTTCTCCCTTGCCAAGCGAGCCCTCAATGACTTCGGGTGAGAAACTTCCACGTGGTCGTGGAGCCCCAAGGCCGGGAGCAATTGAGTCCGGAAGGCGGACAACTTCCATGGCTCTGGCCCTGTTCGGCAAGCGACGAATAAAGCCGCGTTCCTCAAGAGCCGTAATGAGCCGATGGATACCAGACTTGGAACGCAGGTCCAGCGCGTCCTTCATTTCATCGAAGGACGGTGGAACACCAGTTTCCTTCAGTCTTTCATGAATGAACATGAGCAGTTCGTACTGCTTGCGCGTCAACATAACGGTTACCCCTGACCTAGAATCGGACTGGTACAAATCGAGAACACCTTAGCTGTTCCTATTGTGTTCTGCAAGGGTAAATGTTCTCTTACTGTTCTATTGCCGCCGTTTTCTCGGAATTGAACGGCTTTCATCAATTACGGCTTTAGAACGTGTTTCAGTCAGTTGAAATCAGCAGCAATTCGCAGGTTACGAGGGTCGGGCACCCACCGGGCTGTGCAACTCCTTGATGGAGCTTTCCGTCGAGATCTATGCAGCGTATCTGAATCCGTTGGCCTTGATTGGGTTCGCAGCCACTACCTGATTGCAAGAGGATTTCAGAGATAAGGCCTGTCATGGGCGGCGACGATGTGAATTCAGCACCTGCGAGACTGCCGAGACCGACAACCTTGAAGGTGTTGGCCCCAATAGTCGAAGCGAGATCGCAGATACTGTCGTGAAGATCCTCAAATGGTGCCAGCGTTGTGATGAGAGCGTTCGGAGGAGTGGAGGGGGCGACGATGGTTTGCGATGGCTTGATGCGGAAAAGCGTAAACTCAGTTTCGAGGTCGTATTCGGCTTCGAAACCAGCTCCCGTTAAGCCATATCCGGTCAGATCCGCTTTCCTTGCGAGGGACACGCTGTCCGGAAGGAGGTGGCCGAGATGGACATTGCCGTTTTCATGCCAGTAGGCGTGTATATGCGCAAACCACTTGCCGTCCCGGAGGCCCAGGATGGCAACGGCTTCGATGAGTGTTGATCCTTCGGAGGCCTGTTTGTCGCTATACCAGGCGGCATGCCGGTCGTCGATCGCACGATCCGGCATGACATAGTCAAATGCGTTGAGTTCCACGCCAGCGAGATCAAGTACCGCGGATTGATAGCCTGACGCTTCGATCCACTGGCCAAGCTTCTCCAGCAGACCACCTCCATCGGACAAGGACAGCGCAACCGGTTCAGCATGGCATGGGAAAGAGGGTCTGCGTTGAGATGCAATTGGTCCAGGGTGCTTGATATCATCAAGTGTCCGTGGAACTCCGCGTCTCATATCAAGCCTTTTTCGATCAGAAATTCACGTACCAGCTTTTTCGTGATCTTTCCGTAAGCGCTGGTGGGCATTGCTTGAATAAACAAATATCGATGCGGTCTCTTGTATCGGGCGATCTTTCCGGCAAGAAATTCGCTCAATTCTGCCGCTTCCGGTTCAGCATTGGTTGAGGCCACACACACCGCAAGTCCGACTTCTCCCCATTGAGGGTCTGGAATGCCAAGAATTGCAACCTCCGACAAGGAAGGATGTGCCAACAAAACTTCCTCCACTTCCTTTGGGTACACATTCGACCCGCCTGAAATATACATGTCTGACGCGCGGCCGGTTAGATAGAGATACCTGTC
Source organism: uncultured Roseibium sp. (assembly GCF_947499295.1). Lineage (GTDB taxonomy): Bacteria > Pseudomonadota > Alphaproteobacteria > Rhizobiales > Stappiaceae > Roseibium. The sequence goes on along the minus strand of NZ_CANMNP010000007.1, from coordinate 10,251 downwards.
TTCGTCCATATGACCGATGTCCCCGGTTCGAAACCAACCGTCGCGAAACGCGTTTTCATTGGCGGCATCGTCTTCCAGGTAACCAGCGCAGACCGCAGCCCCGATGACGCAGACCTCACCTGTTGTTCCAGGTGGCAACAAGGCACCAGTTTCATCCTGTATCGAAACTTCAATTCCGGTCCGTTCGGTACCGCAAGTGCCGATGCGTGCCTCAGGGCCGTCTTCTTGCACGTGATCCTGAGGGCGCAGGACGGTTATGTTGCCTGTCACTTCACCAAGTCCGTAGTACTGGACCAAAACAGAGCCCAGCTTCTCGAGAGCCAGCTTCTGATCTTCGCGGTACATCGGTGCTCCGGCATAAATCACATGACGAAGGCTCGAATGATCGTAGCGCTCGACAGCCGGGTCTTCGACGAGGCGTTTCACAATAGTGGGAACCGTGAACATGTTGCTGACCTTGTGCTTTTCGATCAGTTCGAAAGCGACTGTGGGGTTAAAGCCAGTTCTTGGCATCAGGACATGTGCCGTTCCTGCGGAAAGCTGCGCGATTTGCTGGAGACCTGCGCCATGCGAGAGAGGTGCTATCACGAGCGATGCATCTTCTTCGTTTGTTCCTGGCATCAGGTCTGTCATGTAGTTGACTGCAACGAAGCCGATTTGGCCATGCGACAGGACCACCGCTTTTGGCCGGCCGGTGGATCCGGATGTGAAGAACAGCCAGCAGGGATCAGTGTAGTCGACCGGTGCATTTGGAAATTGTGTTCCCATGTGGCTGGTTAACAAGGTTTCATAGGAATCGCCAAAGGCGCTTTCTCCAATGCTAACGATACCGCGCACGTCCGGATTGGCAGCCTTGACGGCTTGTGCCTGTTCTTCGAAGTCTGCGTCGCAGAGCATCACCTTGGCTTTTGATTTCTCGCAAGTGTAGGCAGTCTCCGCAGGGGCTTGTCGAAAGTTGCAGGGTACCCAGATCGCACCAAGACGAAAGGCAGCAAGCATGATTTCGGTCATTTGATTGGAGTTTTGCGCCTGAACGAGAAGGCTGTCACCCTTGGTGATGCCGAATCTATCGCTTAGGGCTGCCGCGAGCGCTGAGACGCGCCTGTCGAGTTCCTGCCAGGTCCAGGTGTTGTCTTCCCAGATGATTGCCGCGCGGTTAGGCCACCGGGCCGCGTTTTTGGTCAAGAAGTGTGCCAAGTTGGCGACCCGGTTCGAGCTACGCTCTATCATTGGCTAAGTTCCCTTCATCCCACCCGGAAAGTCCAGAAACCTAGGCTGAGCATCATAAGCTTGACAAGCTGGCAAGGAATGAAACGTTCCCCAGACACAAATATCCGTGCAAGGATACCTGTTGTGTTTCGCAATAAGAGACTTTGAGCGGGAAATGAACGAGCAAGAGACTTTCGATTGGGACGATGCATATGCAAATGCTGCGCACATTCAAGATGCTGCGAGCTTTCCGCCGCGCTGGGAAAAGGAAGCCAGTGCGTTCCGGGATACCTGGCCCATAAAAGAAATCGATGTCGTCTATGGTGATAGTGAACGCCAAAGATTTGATATTTTCAGTCCTGACGGGCCATCACGTGGTCTGATGGTTTTCGTGCATGGTGGCTATTGGCTGCGTTTCGACAAATCCAGCTGGTCGCACCTTGCTGCCGGTTGCCTGAACCAGAACTGGACCGTTTGCCTGCCTTCGTATGAGCTGGCACCTTCGGTCAGGATTGAAGATATCACCTTGCAGATTGGAGAAGCCATCAATACAGCCGGTGACCGTTTGGACGGGCCTATACGTCTTGCTGGTCATTCTGCGGGCGGTCATCTGGTGACACGGATGCTTTGTGCGGATACACCGATTTCGCCAACCTTCCTTGGAAGAATTGAGAAAGTGGTCTCCATTAGCGGACTTCACGACCTTCGTCCGCTCAGGAAGACCGCCATGAATGCATCTTTTAATTTGTCGGAAGATGACGCAGCAACGGCGAGCCCGGCTCTTGCAGAGCCTCTCAGGGAATGCCCTGTCGTCGCGTGGGTTGGAGAAGACGAGCGCCCTGAATTTGTACGCCAGTCGACCTTGCTGGCTCAGGCTTGGCCAACCGCGACTTGTCATACAGAACCTGGCCGGCACCATTTTGACGTGATTGAAGACCTGATCGATCCGAATAGCGGGCTGGTGTCCGCTCTGTTGAAGGACTGACCTGGTAAGCGGGGAATGCCGAATGCGCAGAGAAAGCGACAGTCTTGGGGAAATCGATGTACCGGAAGACAAATACTGGGGTGCTCAGACACAGCGCTCCATAGAGTATTTTTCGATTGGAACCGACCTCATGCCAATCGAGTTGGTTCACGCCTACGGCTATTTAAAGAAGGCTGCTGCGCTCACCAACGCGGATCTAGGACTTCTGCGAGAAGATCTGGCTGACCTCATCGTCCGGGCCGCGGACGAAGTGATAGAGGGAAAGCTGGATGTCCACTTTCCCTTGCATGTCTGGATGACTGGCAGCGGTACGCAGACAAACATGAATGTGAATGAAGTCATTTCCAACCGCGCCATCGCAATTGCGGGTGGAGTTCTTGGGACAAAGGACCCGGTCCATCCCAACGACCATGTCAACATGTCCCAGTCATCAAATGACACTTTTCCGGCTGCGATGCACATGGCGACCGCCCTACAGGTGAAACAACGCTTGCTGCCCGGTGTGAGACGCCTTCACGACAGTCTCAAGGCCAAGTCGGCAGCTTGGGATACAATCATCAAAATCGGGCGCACGCATATGCAGGATGCGACGCCATTGACGCTTGGTCAGGAGTTTTCAGGTTACGCAGAACTGTTGAAGCAGGATATCGAACGCATAGAATTTTCGCTTCAAAACGTCTATGGGCTCGCGCTTGGCGGAACGGCCGTCGGAACGGGGATCAATACTCACCCAGACTTCGCGGTCATGTCAGCTGCAAAGATTGCAGAATTGACTGGACTTCCTTTTTATACCGCGCCGAACAAGTTTGCGGTTCAGGGCAGTCATGATGCACTGGTTATGCTGAGCGGTGCTCTGCGCACACTGGCGGTCTCGCTGTTCAAGATTGCAAACGACATTCGACTGCTTTCCTGTGGTCCGCGATGCGGTTTTTATGAACTGATCATTCCAGCAAATGAACCAGGCTCTTCCATCATGCCGGGGAAGGTCAATCCGACACAGTGTGAGGCCCTGGCCATGATAGCGGCCCAGGCTATGGCAAATGACGTTGCCACAGGAATTGGCGGTGCAAGCGGGTATCTGGAAATGAATGTCTACAAGCCGCTGATGATCAACGCGATTCTGCAATCAATCCGGATTATGGGGGACGGCTGTAGCAACTTCTCTAGTTTCCTCGTTGAAGGCATGGAGCCAAACGAAAAACGAATTCGAGAGTACCTTGAACAGTCCTTGATGCTTGTAACGGCATTGAGCCCTGTTATCGGTTATGACAAGGCAAGCCATGCGGCTCACCACGCCTTTGAAAATGACATCACATTGAAGGAAGCCTGTTTGGCGCTGGGCTTTGTGCTGGAGGAAGAATTCGATAGCGTTGTCGACCCTACAAAAATGCTCGGCCCGTCGTTGTAGCCGGCCTTAAAGCAGTTTATCGCGGTGCTTGTCAGCGAGTGTCACGACCCGGTGATTTGGTTATGTTGCCCGGTGTCAAGCAGAGATAAATCTCTCCGCAGTCAGTTTGTTTTGCATAAGCATGTCGCGCATGCGGACCCGCGAAAGCTCTGTCTGGCCTGACTTGATTGCTTCAGCTACTCCAATGTGGTCATGCATGGAGAGGTGTTCCTTCCGCTCAACCTTGCGACCCGCCGAATAGGAAAAAATCAAGACGGCATAAATCAGATTCTGAAGCTGAGCCAACATCATGTTGCCGCTGGCCTGAAGGATGGTCGCGTGAAACGCGTAGTCCGCGCCGATGACGTTCGTTTCGTCGTTCATTTGAGTCAGGCTTTGCGCAGCAGCCAGTATCCTGCCCCGCTGTTCCGGACTGGCATTTTCAGCTGCCAGGGCAGCCGCTTCAGGTTCGAAAATGAGACGCAGCTCCGTTGCTTCAGCAAAGATGCGCGCGGTCAACGGGCTTTCTGGATCGTGCCAGCGAATGACATCGGGATCCAGCAGGTTCCAGTCTTCGAAAGGACACACCCGCGACCCGTAGCGGCGTGCCGTTCGAACAAGGCCTTTGCCGCACAAGACCTTGATGGCTTCTCTCACAACAGTTCTTGAAACGCCAAGCGAATCTACCAGCTCATCTTCTTTAGGCAGGACTGCGCCGGTCTTATAGTAACCGCGCGCAATACGTTTGCCCAAATGTTCCACCGTGTCCTTCACAGCACCAGTCGGCAATGAAGTCAGAACCTTGTCAGGCAGGGTGAAGGAAAGATGGGTTGCTTTGTTCATCGTATCAACTCAAGTGGTCGTGGTGCCAGAACCGGAAGTAGAACTCGTTGGGCTACCGACGTCTTACATTTTTGTTTTACAGGGGATTCTCGAGAAAAACTAGAATTATCAAGGATTAATATGGCGCCAAAAAATAAAATTAACCGATAACTTGCGTATTCTCACGTTGTTTAGGGTGAGGCATTGTAAAATAACCTGATTGTAGGACAGATTTTTCATGGATAGTCGACAATTCCAGACTATTTCGTCGATAATTGAGATTTTATTTGTAGCTTTTTTCAGCTAAAATTGTTGCAAACAATAGTATTTCCGCTGCCACGCAGCTCAAAAAATGTTCCGAAGTCGACGACATTCAAATGCATGGCCGACAGAAGTGCGACGGTCGCGTCAAGTCGATATTGGCTTTACAGCAAATGCAGCGAAATGAAGCTTTAGGAGAGTCAAGAACTGAGAATTTCACTTGAGGCATTCAAGGAAGATCTTGCAGTTACAAATATCGCCTCGAATTTATCATAATCATGAGTGGGCTGTTTTTATTTACAATTGATTTTTATGGAATATTTAGGAGAATCGCCCAAGGTGATATTTCGGTACTTGTGTCTGGCTTTCAATCGCTTCACCTGTGTTTTCGATGTGGCAACCAGCGGTGTGATTGGGGTCAAGTATCAAGTGACGGGGAAACGGGTTGGGTTTTTCTCCTCTTTTTGAAAAGGGGCAATCGACTTCGGGTGTTGTTTGATCTGTGTTGATTGAACAAGATCTGGCGCCGATAGGTGAGGTGGGCATTTTGAGTTTGAGCGGCAGTTCGACGTTGCCATACACTCCCAAGGAGATGGGCCGTGCAAGTCTGTCTCGCACTTTCATTTTTTATACACTTGGATTGTTCGCTCTTCTGGGTGTGCTGTTCATCGGCATCTTGACGAAAATAACCTGGGATTCGTCGCACGCACGCGCCATCCGTGTCACGGAAGCCTTTTTTCAAGCAACGAAACGGCCCTTTGAACGCGCAATCTGGACAGTCAATGCAGATGCGACCCTTCAGCTGATACGTGGCTTGGAAAGCCTTGAAGTCATCGAAAAGGTATGGGTCGAAACACCCGATACCGGCAATTTCGGTGAGCCGTTGACGGGCCCGCGGGTGGATGAAGCTCTCAGCTACACCCTAAACTCACCCAGTACTATTCTGCACAAGGATGCAATCGGGCAGGTCTTTATCCTGATCGACCGTAGCACGATCTCCTACGAAATTGCCTCGACGGTCGGCTTCATCGTTACGGCGATCGTTGTCTATATTCTGCTGCTGGCGATCGTGATCCGGACAGTCTTCAAACGGCTGATCGGTCAACCCTTGTCAGACATCGTCAGTTATCTTTCTACACCGCGTTTGATCGAAGATCCGCCCAAGGCGGAACTCATGCCAGGCAGGGCTGACGAGATTGGCATTCTGTCTGCAAGCCTGCAATCGATGGTGCAACGGCGACACATGGATTTGCAGAAAATTCAAGAATATCAGACCAATCTCGAAGACTTGGTGGCCCATCGCACGGAGCAGCTGAAATTGGTTCAGGAAGAGCTTATTCAGGCCGATAATCTGGCTGCGCTCGGGGCGCTTGTTGCCGGAGTTTCTCACGAATTGAATACGCCGCTTGGCAACGCGCTGATGGCGGCTACCACGATCAAGGACTCAACCCAGCTCCTGACCACCGAACTTGACCAACAGAGCCTGAGCAAAGAAGCTCTTGAAAATGAAATTGGCCGGATTTCCGATACGGCGGACATTATTGAAAAGACACTTGGACGGGCGCGGGATCTGGTCGGTAACTTTCGACAGGTCGCCGTCGACCGGCAAAGCGAAAAGAAACGCACTTTCAGTTTCGATCATATAGTTCGCGAAACACTTGCAACGCTTCAGCCGACTTTGAAAAAGACGCCGTTTGAGGTCCAACTTGATCTGAATGCAGATGGCGTGATCGACAGTTACCCCGGTGCCGTCAGCCAGCTGGTTTCCAATCTGGTCGAAAACGCTCTGAAACATGGATACGAGGATCACACTGAGGGGGTTATCAGGCTGTCTTCGCGTTTGGAAACCGTCCCGCCAATTTCCGGCGGTAAGCCCGGCCAGATGAAGATTGTTTTCAAATGCAAAGACGATGGCGTCGGGATACCTGAAAAGAATCTGAAAAAGGTCTTCGAACCATTCTTTACGACCAAGTTCGGCAAGGGTGGATCCGGGTTGGGGATGGCCATTTGCTATCAACTGGTGACGGAAGCCCTTAGCGGGACGATCTCGGTCGTATCCAAAGTGGGGTCGGGAACTGAGTTTACTATCGAATTCCCGGTCGTCGCTCCTGCCGAAACCAAGCAACCTGCTAGAAGCAAGGTGCAGTGAGATGGTGATGGATTTTCTTGCTCCTTCTAAACCTGAAGCCATCAAGAGTACGAAGGCTCCCTGGAAAATTCTTATCGTTGACGATGATCCAGATGTACATGAAGTGACAAAAATTGCAGTTGCTGGGTGCATTTTCGATGGGCGATCGTTTGATTTGCTGCATGCTCTTTCGGCGCAGGAGGCGCAAGAAATACTCAAATCCAGCGACGACATCGCTGTTGCGCTTGTTGATGTCGTCATGGAAAGCGACACCGCCGGCCTTGGATTGGTCAGCTGGATACGGTCTGAACTTGGAAATCACTTTACCCGTTTGATCCTTCGGACAGGCCAGCCCGGTTATGCGCCGCAAACTGATGTGATCATGAAGTTCGACATCGACGGATATGCAGAAAAGGCAGAGTTGTCTCGGACAAAATTGCTCACGGCAATAATCACGGCCCTGCGCGGCTACAAGCTTGTTATGTCGCTTGAAACCAATAGGCGAAAACTCAAGCAGCTGAACGGTCATTTTGCTGAAATTGTTCAGAAAAACGCGCTGAGTGAATTTGCAACGGCTGTATTGCGACAGTTGACCGATCTTCTGGACCATCCCGTCGATCTGCTGCTTTGCGGTCAAGATACTTTGTCGGAGAAAAAAAACGACAGGTCCAACATACGCGTTCTCGCTGCAACGGGTGGACTTCAGGAAAAAACGGATCTTCCCATAGAAGTCCTGGGGGAGGATGCCGTCCGCAGAGCGGTCAATTCATGTATCGAAACAAGAGAACCTGTGTCGGGACCGAATGGTCTTGCGATGCCCCTCATTACGCGTAACGGTATGACCGGCGCGCTCTACCTTGCCATGAGCAATGTAGAGCTTGAGGAGATTGTTGGAACGGAGCTTATGCAGCTCTTTGTCTCCAATGTCGCACTCGGTTACGAGAAAACCGGGTTGCTCGAGCACATCCGGAATCTGGCCTTTGTCGACCGGGTCACGGGACTTTCAACGTTTTCCGGCTTCATTGAGACCTTTCAACGACATGCCTCCAAGCAGATACCGCTTCTCGTGGTCCATTGTGACATCCAGCGTTTTCGAGTGGTTGTGGATGGCATTGGCGATGAAAGGGCGGGCGGGGTTCTGAAGCGTACCGGCCATCGACTGTCTCAGATTTTCCCCGATGCCCTGACGATCGCGCGTAAGGAGAAAGACGAGTTTCTTGTTCTTCTCAAAGGTGGCGAGGCCAACGATATCCAGAGCATTGTGACGCGGGTGGAGGATGCGTTTCAGGAACCCATTACTCTGGATGACAACCAGATTAATCTGCGCATGCGTCTTGGGTTTGCCTCAAGCGAGGACAGTGCTCATGGCGCCGAAGAGTTGGTGCGCTTTGCCTCAATAGCGCTCAATGATGTCCGCCAGAAGGGCATGACCAATCATTCCGTTTTCCATCCGTTGATGCAGGAAGCTGCCTTTGAGCGTTTGCGCCTGGCTTCCATGCTGACAGGCAGCGCCAATCAGACAGAATTTCATCTTCATTACCAGCCAATCATGCGATCCGGTGACGACAGCATTGCGTCATTCGAAGCGCTGATGCGCTTCAAGACGCCGGCAGGAAATTTTCTGAACACCGCTCGGATGATCGAAGCAGCCGAAGCCAGTGGTCTGATAACCGAAATCGGTGCCTGGATGTTCAAGTCGGCATTCTCCGAATTCCGGAAGCTGTCCGTGGCCGGAAATGATGTTCGTCTGAATGTCAATTTGTCACCCAGACAGGTTCAAACAAACAGAATTTACAAGGATATAGAGGACGCTGCTTCGGCTGCTGAACTACAGTTGCATCGATTGGTCTTCGAGGTGACCGAAGGCCTCTTTCTAAGCAACGATCAGGTTACGCTGTCACTTTTGACGTGGCTGCGGAACAAGGGGGCCAAGGTCGTCATTGACGATTTCGGCACGGGATATTCTTCGTTCAGCTATTTGCGCAAACTGCCTGTCGACGGCATCAAGATCGACCGGAGTTTCATTTCCAACATGGACCAGGATGCTGACGCCCTGGCTGTGGTGAAGTCGATCATTGCTGTTGCGAAAGCAATGAATTTGGAAGTTACCGCCGAAGGTGTCGAAACCACCGGGCAGCGTAAAATCATGCAAGAACTCCAATGTGACTACCTGCAGGGTTTTCTTTATTCAAAGCCTCAGAGCTGCGATGATCTCATGAAGTTCGTTCAGCAATCTTCTGTCTCCGGCAGCACTTTTCAATCGTAAGGCCTAAGTTCAAGTTTGCTCGCAGTTTGTGTGTATGCCCCGTGAATTCTGCTCTGGAGCAGTTGATACCTGGCCTTTGTGGCAACCGCTGCTATCTCGTTATGAGCGTGTGAGAGCGGAAGTTCTTCAACATTTTAAACATAAGCGATTGAAAGTTCGGGTGAAACACGCTCTGATACCAGAAGTGCGTGGGCGCTGCGCCTTGTCGCTTCGTGAAACGTTCCATACGCACCGGCATAGTAGGAACTTAAGCGCAACCTGAGGAGAAATCAGATGGATATGAGCGGATCTCATCGGATACCAGCCACGCGTTCTTCTGTTTGGTCAGCGTTGAATGACGCTGATGTTTTGCGTTTGTGCATACCTGGTTGTGAAGTTCTTGAGCGTATTTCGGATGATGAGATGTCGGCTTCGGTTACGTCGAAGATTGGTCCTGTCAAGGCGAAGTTCAAAGGTTCTGTTACGTTTGAGAATGTTGTTGCGCCGGAGAGTTACACGATTGTTGGCGAGGGCAAGGGCGGTGTTGCCGGTTTTGCCAAGGGGTCGGCTGACATTCGTCTGGTTGAAGATGGTGATGCGACGGTTTTGAGTTACGAGGCGAAGGCTCAGGTTGGTGGCAAGCTTGCTCAGCTTGGCAGCCGTTTGATTGATTCCACGGCGCGCAAGATGGCCGAGGAGTTTTTCTCGCGGTTTAGCGAGCAGGTCGGGGGATCGGCGCCGGCGGTTTCTGACGGGTCTTCGGAGCCTTCGGCTGCGGATCTTGCCGATGGTCTTGATGAAGGTGTTGCCGAGGAGGCCAAGCGGATCGCGCTTGAGGAGGCTCCTGGTGAGGTCCTTCATGCGATTGGCGAGGCTGAGCACAAGGTTGAGGAGGGTCTTCACAAGGCAGAGGAGAATTTGGAGGATGCTGCGGGTCGGAATGCGTTTGGCGGACCGATGGTGTGGGGTCTTTTGCTGCTTGGGGCGCTGATTGTTGTTCTAGCGCTTGCCAGTTGACCCTTTGGCGACAGATTTGGAATGATCCGGTTCTGGTGGCGTTTGCTGTCAGGACCCACAGAACACGGTGTCAAACCGGCTATTTGGGCTTTGGCCCGAGAGGTTCCATGAGGGAGAGAGATTTATGTCGAAAGTATCTTTGGTATTGAACGGGAAGACCGTTTCGTCCGAGGTCGAGGACCGGACGTTGCTTGTGT
>NZ_CANMNP010000006.1 GCF_947499295.1 uncultured Roseibium sp. | reverse complement strand
TATCTCGGGTTCTTTCCAACTCATTGTACCAGCCAGGCACTCTATGAATTCAAGGAATTACGGCCAGATATTTTCCGATATTCATCGCCAATCTGCGCTGTTTGGCGCGGTGACAGGAACCAATCGCCTGTTTTGCAGCAGTTTCTGGAGCTGATCACAGTTGATGCCCCCACTAGCGCAGCTGGGTCCGCCGGTCAGAGGTAACATTGCCTAGTAGCGACCCTGGTATTCTGCGGCACAGCACACTCAAAGGGCGTTTTTGGCGGAATACAAAACGGCCGGGATTGGTCTCAGTCTGCGCAAAGGCGAGACAAGTCAGTCAGCTGAGCTTCACCGCAGACTCACTTTTTGGTATTTCCGCAGCTCAAGAAACGCGGCGCGGATCTCACGAACTGCATTGAACGCGAAGCTAGAACCTGTATTCGGTGACTTGTCGATAGGTGGTGTCAGCGCGCAAAACCGTGTTGGGGAAAGCCGGCTCGTTGGGACTGTTCGGCCAGGCCTGCGCTTCCAGGCAAATGCCGGAACGGGGTGGATATGGAGAGCCTAAATGGCCGGTGTGCTTTCTTGAGAGCTTATAGCCATTATAAAGATGAATACCCGGTTGGGTCGTCCAGAGTTCCATGGATATATCGGCACAAGAAAGCCTTGCCGCTTTCAGCAACTCGCCAGAGCTTTTCCGGTGCAGGCAAAATGTATTGTTGCGGTCGACCTTGCCGAGAAGCCGCTCCTTTCTGAAGTCGAACGACGTGCCTTCTACCCTCGCCACGCTACCCGTCGGCAGCAACGACTTGGATGATGGCAGATAGCAATCGGCATTTATCTGGAGCATGTGCTGCTCGGTGGGGTGCGTCCCTGAAAAGTTGAAATAGGGATGGTGGCAGATGTTGATGATCGTGTCCCGATCGCAAGCAGCTAAGAATGTGAGCCTTAGTGTGGCTGGCTCGACAATCTCGTAACTTGCGCTCAGGATCAAAGTTCCAGGGTATCCCGCGTCTCCATTGTCGCTTTTAACTTCAAGAACGGCCTTTGTTGCCGTCCTTTTGGCCAATTCCCAATGCCGGTTCCAGAGACCATTGGAACCACCATGCAGGTGACCAATTCCTGTCTCGTTCTGCTCAAGGCATATTTCCTGATCATTCAGACGAAAGCGGCCATCGGCAATCCGATTGCCGTATCGTCCAATGACAGAACCCATGAATTGTTGGTCAAACGGGTAGATGGAAGGGTCTGCATAGCCAAGGACAAGTGGTGTATCCTTTCCTGTCAGACGCAAATCCGTCAGGCTCGCGCCATAAGTGATGACGTTGGCATGCAAGGACCTGTTGCCAATTTCAATCGCTTGCAATGGCTCAACCATTTTTGGGGAGCCGCCCACCAGTCTCTGCATCGAAAAAATGAAAATCTTCGCCGGCTGCGAACAATGGAACGACATCATGTGCGTTGAACGTGCTGCGCGTTCGGTCCAGAACGTGCATTGGTTGGCCAATGGCATCCACGAACAGCAAAGTCTCTGACCCTGTCGGTTCCACGACACGAATGTGGGCATTCCCCAGCGAGGTGCCCTGCCCTCCGACGCAGATATGTTCAGGTCGAATGCCGAGTATGATCTTTTGGCCACGGGCCTCGTCTGATGCAACTTCAGACAGATCGATGGTATTTCCAGCCGGCAATTCAAACTGACCCTGCTCAGACAAGTGGCCTTCGATCATGTTCATTGAAGGTGAGCCGATAAAGGAAGCAACAAAGCGCGTCAGCGGATTGTCATACAGCTCCATCGGAGTTCCCGTCTGCTCCACATGACCGTTGTTCATGACCACGATCCTGTCCGCCATCGTCATGGCTTCCACTTGATCGTGAGTAACGTAAACTGTTGTCGTCTTGAAACGCTGATGCAGTTCCTTGATTTCAGAGCGCATCTGCACCCGCAGTTTAGCGTCCAGATTTGAAAGAGGCTCATCGAACAGGAATAGTTTTGGGTTCCGAACAATGGCCCGGCCCATGGCGACCCGCTGACGTTGACCACCAGACAATTGCCCGGGCTTGCGTTCCAAAAGGTGGCTCAGATCCAATACGTCTGCCGCCACGTTGACTTTTTCATCGATTTCACGAGGCTTGACGCCCGCCAGTTTTAGGGAAAACCCCATATTCTTGCGAACCGTCATATGGGGATACAAGGCGTAGGACTGAAACACCATTGCAATATCCCGCGCACGTGGCGGCAAGTGATTGATGATCGAACCATCGATAGCTACCTGGCCCTTTGAAATCGACTCAAGGCCTGCGATCATGCGCAGCAGGGTCGTTTTCCCGCACCCAGAAGGCCCGACCAGAATAACAAACTCGCCGTCTTCAATGTCCAGCGATACGCCGTGAATTACCTCAAGCGAAGCGTAGGATTTTCGGACATCTTGTATTTCTATGGATGCCATTTGTCTTTCTTTCGAATTTCACACCAATTCAACGGCTTTTGGCGCCCGTTACTTCCGCAACGGCGTCAAAAAAGGAGCGCTTGGAGGGAGTGTTGATGGCCCAATTCACCGGCACGGACTGATAGCCATCGCGATAGTTGTTGTCGCCCTGGTCGTAGTATCCCCAAGGCGCATATTCCTCGACCGCCGCAAAAAGGTTGGTCACCGCAATTGAATCTTCATTGATCACAACTGGCATGGGGCAGCGTTTGAAGGCCTCTCGCTCACGTGTCCGCCGCACGACTTCGCGAGTGTTGGCCATGTTCATTTCATTGGTATGGACGAGAGCAAAGTCCGAGACCTCAAGAACGTCTTCCGTCGGGATGCCGTTTTGCAGCCCCTTCGAATCCGAAAGATCCAGCACGCCGTTGTGCCGCATGTGATAGGCGCCGCCGGCAAAGGATGTCGCCACCAACAATCTGCGCCCTTCGAGCGATCTGCTCTTTGCCAGAGCGATTAATTCGTGCACACGACCAGGCATCAGAACGTCATGGGTATAGTGAGGAATGTCAGCCTCGTTGTTGATCTCAACGAGAATGTTTTCGTGGCCGCTTTTTAACAACCAATCGCAAGCATTGATGACACCGCGTTTCACTGCATCTTCGTCAGAAATATATTTGTCCTGCCCAAAATAGTAGAGGCCGACAATGACCACGACGCCAGCAATGTCAGCTGCTTTGAGCAGACGATCCAAGCGATGCAAATAGGCTGATTTCAGATTTCCTTCGGGATCAATCGCCGTGTTGAGCCAAGGTTGTACCGTCTCTGTCTTCGTGATCGGCATACCACCTTGAAGATTGATCGTGACGGCATCGCAGCCATTGGCCTTGTATTCTGGAAGAACCGCGCAGAATTCTTCGAGATTGCGCTCTGGGTCCCAAACCCCGGTGTCGGGATAAACCCATTGATGACGCGTCTCCGGATTTTCATCGTCGAATATCGCCTGGACGACCCTGTTGTTGAACAAAAGGCCCTCGACCTGATGTCCTTTCCAGGTTCTCCCTTTGTGTGTTGGCGTTCCGTCGATTAAGAACTTTTCACCGTCGATTGAAACTCTGGTCATTGAATGCCCGCTAGGATTTGACGGCACCGGCGGTCAAACCGCCAACCAGCCATCGTTGCACGAAGAAGAAAAGCACCAGCGCCGGAATGGTGGACGCAACACACGCGGCCATGAACGCGTTTTGATACTGGCCGGCACCATCTTCAGCGGCAAAGGAACCGATACCCACTTGAATGGTCTGATAGTCCCCTGAAGACAGCAGAAGACTCGCCCACAGGAAATCGTTCCAGGCGTTGAGGAAAGTGAACACGGTCACGGCGGCGATACCCGGCAGGCAAATCGGCAAAATCACTCGCCAAAACGCGCCGAAATATGTGCAGCCATCCATCATTGCCGCCTGCTCCAGTTCCGGTGGGCAGGCAGATTGGAAGTACCCTCTCAACAGAAGAACCGCATAGGGGATTGAGAAGCCGACATAGGCAAAAATCAAACCTCCATATGTGTTCAACAGCCCCATTTCCTGAACCAGAAAATAGACAGGAAAAACACGTGTAATCGGAGGTATCAGCTGCGTGAGAAGCAACGTAACCAGAATGAGCGTTGCACCTGGAAACTTAAAGCGGGCAAGGACGTAGGCTGCCATGCAGGACACGACACTTGCTATGACGGCTGCGACCGAAGAAACGAGAAGAGAATTTCCGATATACCGCATCAACGGGATGATCTGATTGGCAATCAGATAAGGGTCGAATGACGGTGAGGCCGCCCAGAACTTGGGCGGAATGGCGTTCACCTCCGCCGTTGTTTGAAGTGAACTCTTCACCATCCAGAAGATGGGCAGCAAAATAAAAATTAACATCGAAGCCAGCGCGACAAATATCGCCAGGCGGGTGATCCAGTCACCGAGCCTTACGGAGTTTGCCTGCGATTGCGGTGCAATTGCTGAAGAGGCAACGCTCATGACCGGTTGTCCTTGGATTGAGCCCAAAGATAGAAGACGGAGATGATTGAACACATCACCAGCACGATGCCGCCCGCTGCAGCCGCCTTGCCGTATCGCAAGAACTGAAAGCCTTCCTGATAGGTCCAAACCGCAAGGACATTCGTCAGATTTCGGGGGCCACCCCCGGTCATGATGTAATTCATCTCAAAATGCCCAAATCCTCCCAGAAAAAGCAGCGCAAAGAGAACCATCAAGACAGGCCGCAACATAGGCAAGGTCACGTATCGAAACTTTGCCCAGACCCCTCCACCGTCCATTTCGGCCGCCTCGTAAAGGCTTTTAGGAATGGACTGCAAGCCAGCCAGAAGAAAGATGATGATGATCGGCAGGCCGTTCCAACAGCGAACTGCGACAATTGAAAGCATGGGAATGCTGAACGGTCCGATCGTGTCACTATCAGTCAGGAAGCGAATTTTGCGCTCAATTATTCCTGCATCCAGGAGCATACTGTTGATCGGGCTCGTATTTGTCTCCAGAAGCCATAGCCAGATGGCAGATGCGACAACAGGCGGTACAAACCAGGGACTGAGAATGACAGTCCGGAGCACAGAACGGCCGCGAAAGTCTGCGTTGATGACCTGGGCAAGAAAGAGGCCCATCAACACCGAAATACCAACAGCCAAAACTGTAAAGATCACGGTCTGCAAAACAGTCTGCAGAAACTTGTCGTTCGCCAGGATTTCGCGATAGTTGTCGAAACCGACCCATTCGGTCCCTTTCGACTGAACCGTAAGGAGGTCGTAAGACTGAAATGAAATCAACATCGTATCGACCATCGGGTAGACGCCGAGGACTATCGTGATCAATAGCGCCGGCGCGACCATCACGTAACAGAAGACGTTTTTTTCGTTCATATCGGAGTGTTGGGTCTAGCTGTCCAGGCAAGGAATGCGTGCATTCCAAGACGATCCAGATGGAAAGAAAAGGCGATCTGTCCCCCTACTGGAGAAGGGGGACAGATGCCCGGGAGGGCTGGAGCGCATTACCGATCCAGCTGAGCCTGCATCAACTCTTGAGCCGTCGTGATCGCAGCATCCATATCTTGCTGCTCAATGACAACGGAGTAGATCATGTCATAGAGGATACCGCCGGGCTCGGAGGTGGAAATGGCCGACCAAGCCGGTGCCGGATGCTGGGACGTGTGAGCATCTTCTAGCGCCTCGGCCACAACGCGTTTGTACGGTCGGTCACTCCAAAAATCCGTTGCCATAACTGCAGGTTTGGTTGCGACGGTTCCGGCTGCCTGGGACAATTTCAGCATGTTCTCGTCCCTGGACAGGTAAGCGAGCCAGTCGACGCATTGCTCAACCTTTTCAGAACCTCGCAGAACGCCAAGGTATCCCGCTCCAGAAAAACTTGCCCGGTTGGCAGGTCCAGCTGCACTTCGCGAAAAGGACCACTTCCCGTCTACTTCCGGATTTTCGGTTTCCAAGCGGTTGCCCCACGCCTGCTCAGCGCTTCCGATCATCGCAACCTTGCCGGCAACAAACGCAGGTCGGGCTTTGTACCCTTTCTCGAATGCATCTGGATCGGCAACCTTATGAACATTGACCATGTCGTGCATGAAGGTCAGCGCTTTGCGCATTGCGTCATTGTCGATTGTCGCTGTTTTCCCGTCGTCGGTCATGAATTCGCCGCCGGCCTGCCAGTACAACGGCATTAGCCAATCGACGACCTTGGCCGCTGACCCAAAGCTGTAGCCCCAGGTTTCAACCTCGCCGTTGTCACTGCGTTTTGTCATCTTCCTGGCGGCTTCAATCACCTCGTCCCAGTTTTCCGGCGGCTGGGTCACGCCGGCTTCTGCCGCTATGTCTGTGCGATAAAGCTGTGCGCGAATGTCGCCTCGCCACGGAATTCCATAAAAGTCTCCGCGCCAGGTCGAATCCTGCAATGCACCTTCATAAAAGTCTTCGACCGAAAACTTGGACTTGAAATCATTGATCGGCATCGGACCGAATTTATCTCCGCCGATAGCGGAAAAGGAATGGAGCCACCACATGTCGGCACAATCAGGCGCAGCACCACCTTGGGCGACTGCCAGCCAGGTTTTGCGTGAGGAAGACCAAGGCACGATCTCGTGGTTCACCTTGACCCCGGTTTCGGCTTCGTAGGCTTCTGTCAGCTCTTTGATCGCAGCAGTCCACTTGATCTGGTCACCATAAGTTTGCGTCCAGAACTCTATGCTTTCAGCGCCAGCTGGAGCCGCTGCCAGAAAGCTGGCTGATAGCGCCAGTACAGCTGTGGTCAGTTTCAGCTTTTCCATGGTGTCATTCCTCCATTTCACCAGAAAGGCCGCCTACGCAAGTGTGAAGCGTGCCTAGTTCCCCTCTTCGTCGGCAATTCTGCGGCGAAGCAATTCTATGGTTTTTCGGATGTGCTGGATCATCAGACGCTCTGCCTGGTCGGGATCCTTGGCTTCCAGCGCATCGATGATCGCCAGGTGCTCAGGATGAGTTTCCTCTGGCGAGCGCAAAATGCCTTGCGACAGGGACATGCTCATGATGGCATGAACAGAATCCAGCATTTTGGTAAGGTTGCCCTGCGTGACGAGCTTGGTCAGATAGGTATGAAACTCGACGTCGGCATCACGATAGGCTTGCGTGTCGCCGGTTTCGACAGCCGGTTGTGCCGCAGTGATGACAGAACGCAGATATAAGATATGTTTCTGCTCTATCGTCGGTGCCAGCAACCGGCAGATGAGACCTTCCAAGACGGCCCGCACTTCAAACAAATCCACGATCTGGCGTGTTCCGAATTCAGCCACATATGCTTCGCTGCGCGACGTCATCCGAACAAAGTCTTCGCCTTCCAGTTTTGCGATCGCACTGCGAAGCGGTGTGCGACTGACACCAAGGCGTTCCGACAGGTCTTCCTGGACCAGCTTTTCTCCGGAAACCAGATCACCAGACAGGATCATCTCGCGCAGCTGGAGATAGACTTCGTCTTCAAGGGTATTGGTATTTGACCTAGTCCGCATGTAGCTCTTCCTTTTGCAAGTAACCAAGGTGCGGAAATCTCAAACCTTTTTTGCGCATCATGCCAACCCCAATTGTGAGCGGGCATAAGTGACACTTCGGGCAAGCCAGACAGCCTCTTTGGATCGCGCCTCACTCAAATCCGGATATCCTGGAAGCCAATGCTCGAGAATTACGCTCATCTCATCAGGGTAGTCGGCCGCGCCTAGTACGGCTGCGCAGTCTGTCCGGCCATCGCCCAAGGGGCATCCCAGAATTCGAAATCCGACGCCATAGGGATCCGGTTCAATCACGTAATCCTTGAGATGGAGATTGATGGTATGAGCCGCTAACCGTCCTACGGTCTCGGCAGGCCATTCGCCGGCGCAAATCGAATTTGCAACATCAAGACAAACGCCGACTTGCGGGTCATTTATCCATCGAAGGAGCGCGACAAGACGATCGGAGGGAAAGTCGAAATGATTTTCAACGGCGATCTTGATCCTCTTGGCTCTTGCAAGCGGGAAGAGCGAAACGAACTCCGCTGCAAGGGCATCCAGTGGCTTTTCATTGTCTGGACCATCGAGGGCCACACGAAGAATGGGAGCGCCAATTTTCTCGCCGATCTCGAGATAATTGCGTACCTGCTCAACATCGAAGGACTGTGTTCCGAGCTCAAGCGTCACGCCAGCGACGCGTGCACGAGAAACCAAGGCACCGAGTTCGGCGTTCGACAGCTTGTGAAGAGGCAAGTTGTCAGCAAATTGGACAACGGACAGACCGTGACCGATTGCGACCTCCAGAACATCCAATGCACTCATAGGCACATCAGGAACCTGGTCTTTATGTCCAATTGACCAGCGAAATGCGTATGTTCCAAGACCCAGTCTCACAGCAACCCCCTGATGAGGTCACGGTAAGCTTGTGCAGGCACGCCCGAAGCTTGCGCGGCAAAGAGCGTTTTCTCTCCGATCTTGTCGAGCAGCTTCTCAAGATTTTCCATAATTTCAAACGTCGCGGCAATGGCCTCCGCGTTGTCACCAGAACGCGTGAACACGTCATAGGCAACCCAACCGTCGTAGCCGATGCGACGCATATAATGGAGCGTCTCGAGCGTTTGCCAAAGATGAACGGAAGCCGGAAGCATGTCCCAGTCGGCTCCGCGGTCGTTGTCGTTGAAATGGACGTAAAACAGACGGCCTGCTTCGCTGGCTATAGCCAATTCGGCTGCTGGACACTCACCTGCGATGAGTGCATGGCCGACATCCATCGTGACACCAATGTTTTCGGCACCCACCCTCTCACATAAATGAAGCGTCTTTCCCATAGAAGGCAGGATGATGTGGTTCTTGCTTTCAAACGCCTTGTATTCGATGCTTAGTTTGACATCACTTCGGTGATGCGCCGCTTCTGAAAAGGCCTCTATTGCCCATCGCCATTGTTGAATGTGGTCGGCCTGAAAACTGAAATCCCAGCCATCGATGAGCGGACAAACGGTGATCATGTTCGCGCCGAGCTCGACGGACATGTCCATAGCCGTCTTCAGATATGCAACCGTTTCTCTGCGAATTCCGGGATCGCGGTGAGTGAAGGACCCTTCTCTGAATTTGTCTTCAGTTTTGATGTTGACGTTTACGGCCGAGACAGCCAGGCCGCTGTCCTGCATTGCCTTAAGACCAGCACCATCTGAACCAAGATCCTGCGGATAGACGGGCTCAACGCCGTTGGTGCGCGGAATGGACTTGGCAATTTCAAGGCGCTCTTCAAATGAACGGTCGACCTGATACTGATGAAATCTATCCCGGTATCCGCCGATTGTTCCCAGCAAGATCGAATTTTTGTAAGCCAATTTCCCCGCCCTGCTAACGCTTCCTCGCCAAAAATCGACGACTGGAATTCATTTTGTATTCTCTGTATACAATGGACTCATAAAATACGGTACGCAAGCGCTTTTTGTGATTGGCTCTTCAAAGAAGCTCTGGTTCGGTTCGTTTGGAGAGGTCATAAGGACGAAAACAAGGGAGCTGCAAACAGGCTGTGGCTTCGCCAAATTCATTTTTGTGCTGAAATGAAAAACTCAAATCTATGCGCGTGAACAGAGAGTTGGATCAAATGAAACGTTGGACGACAATCGAATGCAAAGGCGAGCCTCATTGCCGGCATGAAAACGGCTTTGCTGCCCATGACGGCAAGCTCTATCTTTTTGGTGGCCGCCGGGTCCAACCCGTTGATATCTTCGACCCTGAGACCAATGAATGGACTTCAGCGTCAGCACCGCCCATGGAAATCCATCATTTCCAACCCGTCATATTTGGAAATGAAATTTGGCTGCTCGGAACAATGACGGGCGAATTCCCCCGGGAAACTCCTCTCGACAAGGTTCTGATCTACACGCCCGCCACCGATGACTGGTCTTTCGGACCTGAAATTCCTGCGTCACGCCGCCGTGGAGCGGCAGGATGTGTTTTGCACAACGATGGGTGGATCTACCTGGTTGGAGGCATTGTCGACGGACATCACTCAGGAACGCAATGCTGGTTCGACCGTATGGATCCGTCGACAGGCAGATGGGAGATCTTGCCTGACGCCCCGAACAAGCGTGACCATGCGCCCTGCGCCATCTTGAACAACAAGTTGTATTTTTTTGGAGGCAGAGAAACAGGCCGACACAATGGGCAGGACTATGATGCCTTGTTCGGCGACACAATTGCCGATGTCGACGTGTTTGATTTCGAACACCAGACCTGGTCAGTGCATCCAGAACCACTGCCAATCCAAACCGCCGCCGGTGGTGCTGCTTCTCACGGTAACAGGATTTATTACGTTGGAGGTGAAGCCCTTCGCAAGGAGGCATTCACCGATATGCAAATCTTCGATCGCAATGACGATCATTGGTCACCCGGCCCAGCTCTCAACTGCGGTCGACATGGAACAAACTGTTGCATACATGACGGCAAGATCTGGATTGCAGCAGGAAGCGGCGCACGAGGAGGTTCTCCGGAGTTAACCAGCCTGGAATGTATTGAAGTGCATAAATGAAACTCTTGTTCTTACTCGAACCGATGACCCCAAGGCGGATCGACAGTTGGCGGGACGATGTGCTGCGATTGTCAGCTGGCGCATTCTTCTGGCAGGGAGGTGCACCCAGAAACTGATAGAAACCCTGAAAGGCAATCGAAGGTAAGGATCGGCCAAGGCAGCAGGACCCCGTTTTCGAGCCTGTAGTTTCTGAAGTTGCACGTTTAGCACTCTGCAAAGAAAGCTGGAGGATGCTGCTTCAGTGCCTAACCCGAAAACTGGCTGATCCTCCCTCTTTGAAATGGGCGAACGTCATCGGCTACGCTAAATAAAGGCCATGAAGCATTGGACCGGCTTTTCACAAACATGATACCCGTTTTGGAAACCGGAACGGGGCAACATTCGGTATCGATTGACACGGGATCGCCTTGATCCGTTGTTCAAGAACGGCCTTGCCGGTGCAACGGACCTGCTTTGGCGGGTTTCAGTTCAAACTTCATCTCGATTTTTTGGAACCTCCTTTGTCAACGGCTCCCAATTCTTCGACACTTTGAACGATTTTCTCGCTTTCAGAAACACAGGCCTCAACCACCAAGTTGAGACGGTCTTTCAGGGGGTTCTCGTCATTGGCGAACAATCCCCATGCGTAGCTTATCTTCGCTGACAAGGGCCGGATCGACACACCTTCCACAGGCACGCCGAGCGCGGTCACCGGATCACATAGGGCAATACCCAGCCCCGCCCGCGCAGCCATTGCAGCACTTAGGGATGAGTTGGTGGCGATTTCTGAGGAGGGTTTGATGCTTTCTTCTCTGAAGGCACGATTGATGGCATCGCGAATACCGTAGCCGTTGCAGATCGTTGCCATCCTTTCGCGCGCAAACACCGAGAGCGGAATCGGCTCATCAACGTCGTAGCGGCTCCCCTTTCTGACCACGGCGACAACCAGAGACTCAAACCGTGCAAGGCATTTCAAGCGGTCGTGCTCACTCGGATAGGCTGAGAATCCGAGATCGGCCGTACGCTGACGAAGCGCGTGCAGAACCCGTTCCGAAGTTGTCGTTTCGACATGAACAAAGTCGGGCAACACATCGACGATCCGCGACAGTACCGGCCCGACCAGTCCTGAGGACATTGTCGGGGTTGCGACAATATCGATGGCGGCTAACCTTTCGTCCCTGATCGCATGTGCCCGCTCCGTTAGTTGCGATAGGTTGGCCATAACACGCTGGGATTCTTCAAAAAATTGGATACCCTTCTCAGTGGGCGAAATTTTCGGGCCGTTCCGCTCGAACAACGCAAATCCTACGCGCGCCTCCAGGTCCCTTACCATTCTCGTAACGGCTGGCTGACTTACCGACAGTCTCTGCGCGGCAGCCGTCATGGACCCATAGCGGACCACGGCAGCAAAAGCTTCCATTGAGCGAATGTCAGGCCGCCCATTATTCATTGTTGACATATTAGAGAACCTATCATTACGGTAAGCTATCATTGACACGTTAGTATGCAAAAATAGCATAGCAAGCTACTATGCGATCGGTAAGGGGACCGGCGCAATGACACTTGGATTTGTGAACGCGGTTATTGGGAGCACGTTCGGTCAGGCTGAGATCCGCATGGGTTCTTCTGCTCTGAAGACCGGCAGCTATTCGGATACGGACGGCTCAGTCTGCCATGCTTCTCCTCGACGGCCGTGCAAACCAAATAATTCCGACCCGGATCAAAGTGTGATCCTGCCAATGATCGTCGGTTCCAAAGAATTTCCTGGGTGGCATGCAAGATGACCAAAACACTGTCTTCTATAGACTCGCAAGGCTTGGCAGCGCTCGAGGCACGTCTCAAGGATGATCTCGATCTGCTCTGCTACCCCTCCAAGGACTGGATACCACGAAGAGACAATGTGACAGACGTCGTCATCATCGGTGGTGGCATGTGCGGAATGGTCGCCTGGCTGGCTCTGAGGACGGGTGGAGTTCACAATTTGCGCGTCCTGGACCGGGCCGCCAAAGGCAACGAAGGACCCTGGCTGGGATATGCGCGCATGGAAACCCTGCGGTCCCCCAAGTTTCTCACCGGCCCCGCCTTCGGACATGGCTCCCTGACGTTTCAGGCATGGTTCCGTGCCCAGTTCGGGACAGAAGACTGGAACCAACTGGACAAGATCCCGCGCACGATGTGGATGGACTACCTTTGCTGGTATCGCAAGGTCCTAGATATCCCGATCGAAAACGGCGTTTCCGTCGACCATGTCGAACCCGAGGGAGACTTGTTGAGACTGACGGTTTCGGGCGCGGAAACGGGCATCATTCTGACCCGCAAGCTGATCTTTGCAACGGGCCGCGACGGAACCGGCGGCCCGAATATTCCCGGGTTCATCAAGGGGCTGCCGGAGCATCTTTGGGCACATAGTGCGGACGAAATCGACTTTGCCGCGCTGAAGGACAAGCACGTCGCCGTTATCGGTGTCGGCGCGTCAGCGGTCGACAATTCGGCAGAAGCACTGGAGCACGGCGCAGCCGAAGTGCGTCATCTGGTTCGCCGCAAGGAGATGCCGACAATCAACAAGATGATGGGTATCGGCAGTTATGGATTTACCGCCGGTTATGCCGCGTTGCCTGACGAATGGCGATGGCGTTTCATGCAATACAGTTTTGCAACGCAAACCCCTTCTCCGCGCGGGTCCACATTGCGGGTCAGCCGTCACCCGAACGCTTACTTTCATTTCGACAAGGCGACGACGCGGATCGATCAATCCGGCGACGGCACACTCATCCACTTCGCGGACGGCACGTCCTATCAGGCAGACTTCGTCATCCTTGGGACCGGATTTGTCATTGACCCCATGGCGCGGACGGAATTTGGCGAAACGGCAGCGGAGATCCTCCTTTGGCATGACGTATACACACCACCTGCAGGTGAAGAGTCTGCCGATCTGGGGCGTTTTCCCTATCTGAATTCCGATTTCACCTTCAGGGAAAAGAACCCAGGCAAGGCTCCGTGGCTGAAAAACGTCTACTGCTTCAACTACGGCGCATCGGCCAGCCTCGGCAAGGTGAGCGGCGACATTCCCGGCATTAGTGATGGTGCCGCCTGGCTGTCCCGTGCCGTTGCGGCCGCGCTCTACGGCGAGGATATCGAGGTGCACTGGCAGGGGATGCAGGACTACGACATGCCGGAACTTCTTGGCGATGAATGGCAACCGACCGAGCTGCCGGTCGAAATAAGGTCAAGGGAGAGCGAGACGGTATGAATGTCTCTGACCTGACGGTTCTGAAGCAAGCCGGAGTTACACCGGACAGCACCTTGTCCGGGGTGGTGTCGATGCGCGGCAACATCATCGGAATGACGCAGGCCGCTGAGGTGGCCGTTTTACGCCCGAAAGAAACAGGAGCCTTTCCCCACGACCTTCGCGCAGCAATCGCCGCGCGCGTCGCGCGCCTCGCCGGAGATGAAACGTTGGCGGCCTATTATGTGTCTGACGCCGGACAATACGCGGCCTTGGCGGTGCCTGGAGAACCGGACATTCAGCATGAAGAATTGGCTGTGGTTTTGTCATTTGTCGACAAGATTGCAAACCAGACCCGGGACGCCGCCGGTGATGATATTTCCGGGCTGCAGGCAGCAGGCATTGCCGACGCCGATATCGTTAGGCTCTGCGAATTGGTTGCTTTCCTGGCTTTTCAGATACGTGTGATTTCCGGTTTGCGCCTGATGAATGGGAAAAACAAGTGACCCGCATCGTCCACAAATTCACCCGCAGAGTGCCCGAATGGCGCCCGCGTCTGGAGCCGGTGAAACTGGAAGAAGCCACTCGGGAGCAGCTCGATGCCCTCAGGGTGACCCCTTCCAACACCAAGGTGTCGGACTACGTCCTGACCCTTGCCCACGATGTCGAAAGCCTTTCGGTTCGCTCCCCGCTGTTCAACGCGATCATGTACGATCGTGGCGGCATGTCGCGGGAAGAACGCGAACTCGGTGCATTAGCGGCATCTATGGTCAATCGCTGCATCTATTGCGCCGCGGTTCATGCGGACCGTCATGCGAAACTGGCGAAAGACAACTCCGTGACCGACGAGCTGTTCGCTAACGGCGATAAGGCCGATCTCAGCCCGAGAAACAGGGCGATTTTCGATTTCGCACGCAAGGCCGCGGAGGCACCACCTTCCGCCGGCCCGGAAGATATCGACAAACTGTCGAGGGTGGGCCTCTCTGATGAAGAGATTTTCGATCTGATCCTGTCGTCCTCTTTGTTCGGCTGGGCAAATCGCCTGATGCATGTCTTGGGCGACCCGGTGGGCCGAAAGGAGACCGTATGAAAGATCCCATGCACATAGGCATTGCAGGGGCAGGCTCAATTGCTTGCGGCACGGCAGCGCTTTTGTACAGAAACAAGCATCTTCCGACACTCTGGTCACCCTCTGGAAAGAGCACGAACGCGTTCGAAACCGAACCCTTGCAGGCTCACGGGGTGCTCGAAGAGGAGTTTACGCCTGCTATTGCCCATTCGGCACAGGAGCTGGTCGAGGCGAGCGATGCACTGATCATCGCCCTGCCAGCAACCGGGCACAAGAACGTCATGGATGCGCTGGCACCCCATATTCGCGAGGGTCAGCACGTCATCATCTCGTCCCATGCGTCCTTCGGTGCGATCTACCTTGCGCAGGCTTTGGCGGCACGCGGCGTGAGCGCTCCCATCACCGCTTGGGGCACGACGATCGTCTCCGGCCGCCGCCAGGAAGAACACAAGGTGCGCGTCAACACCATACGCAACCGGGTTGATCTGTGTACCGTGCCCGCGTCCGGAACGGATGATGGACTGGCCCTGTGCCAGAGTTTGTTCGGTGATCGCTTCATGCCACGCGATGGCCTGTTGGCCATATTGCTGTCAAATCTCAATCCGCAGAACCACCTCGGGATCGCCCTTTGCAACATTACCCGGATGGAGCGAGGGGAGGACTGGAGCCAGGGCCTGAACGTCACGCCGAAGGTGGGACGATTGCTGGAGAAACTTGACCTTGAACGTCTTGCAATCGCTAAGGCGCTGGACCTAAAGGTCAAAACCATCTTCGAACACTTCCACCAGAGTTTCCACGTACCAGTCGGAACCATTTCCGAAATGAACCAGCAGATGCACACGCATGGTTATGGTGGCCTCGGCCCTGCGACGGCGGACAGCCGTTACGTGACCGAGGATGTTCCCTACGGACTTCAGGTCACTGTTGTTCTGGGCCGGCTGGTAGACAGGCCCGCCACGTTACACGAGGCCGGTATTAAGCTATTTTCAGCAATGTATGACCGGGATTTCGCGCTCGAAAACGAATTCCTCCATGCCTTGGATTTGGAAAGCTTCAGCCTTTGCGACTTGCAGCATGCGTCCCTTACCGGGGTGCTGCATAGACCATCCACGCCACAAACTTAACAAAAAGGATGGACCAAACTTAACCGACTAGGAGACGCTAAGATGACCAAACTTACCATTAATCGCCGACGCTTTCTGGGAACCGCTGCCGTTGGTGCGGCAACTCTGGCCAGCCCAGCCTATCTTCGCCGAGCAAGTGCCTCTGGCGGTGAAGTGAACATCTGGACGTACAACGACTTTGTTCCCGAGGCTTTCAAGAAGCAGTTCGAGGCGGACACCGGGATCAAGGTGAACATTCGCCTGGTTGATGACCAGGGCAAGCAGTTCAACCTGCTCGCTGCCGAAGCACCCAATCCCACAGTGGACATCATGACCGTGGCAGGTCACCGTTTCCTCCAGTTCATAGACAGCGACCTGCTTGCCCCGCTCGACACCGGACGGCTGAGCAACTGGGGGAACATCAATCCCACATTCTCCGAAAGCGACTGGTCCACGATCAATGGGCACAAGTGGGGTGCGCCGATCCTGTCCGGCATGGAAGTGCTCGCTTACAACACCGAGCTCGTCACCCCCGAGGAAGCCAGAAGCTGGGACGTTCTGTTTTCGGAAAAGTACAAGGGCCAGACCGCCTATATCATCCAGGACATGATGTCGATCATCATGCTCAAGATGGGTTATGACGGCAATATGGTTGCTTATCTCGACGACCCGGAAAAAGCAGCTGCGATTGTCGAGGAAGCCAAGGCATTCCTGATCGAGAAGAAACCGCTTGTCAGAAAATACTATGACAGCGGAGCCGAAGTGCAGCAGATGTTCATCAACCAGGACATTGCGCTTGGGCACAGCTGGAACGGTCCCGCCGCGGCACTCATCAACGATGGTTTCCCGCTGGCCATGACCATACCGCAAGAGGGCTCCTACGGCTTTGTCTACACCTACAACATAGCCAACAACGCCCCCAATTCGGACAATGCCTACATCTTCCTTGACGCCATCCTGGCCTCTCCGGAAATCGGTGCGTCGATGACCAAGGCGTCCGGCTTCATCTCCACCTACAAGGACGCGTCGAACTACCTGACGGACCTTGAAAAGAAATCAACCTCGTTCTCGGACGACGAACTTGAGAACCTGCAGTTCTTCCGCGCCGAGGCGAACGAGATGAAGTACGGGCTTGTCGATCCGGCGGTTGAAGCCATCAAAGCGGCCTGAGCCGTTGCTCTGACGAGCAAAAAAGACCTTGTCCGCCAAGAAGGCGGACAAGGCAATCAAGGCAAATTGGGGGAATTCTGGCATGAGCGATGAAGTCGCTCCACGCACTGGACGTGGCCCTGACACTTCGGAAAGAAAACATCTGACGTTCTGGGGTGCATTGTCAGGCTGGAAGCCGTATCGGCTGATTATCGGGATTGCAACCGCATCGCCGCGCCGCCAGTTCCTGATCCTTGCTGCCTTTCCGTTGCTTTGGGTTCTGACCCAGCACCTTGGACCAATGCTGCAAATGCTTCGGGTGAGCTTTACCGATGCCTATCCGGTTGCACCCGGTGTCGAGCAGCATTTCACTCTGGACAACTATGCGCGTTTCTTCGGCGATTATATTTTCTGGCAGCCGTTCTTCCGCACGCTCACCTTTGCCAGCGTCTTCACCTTTTGCACTTTGATCCTGACCTACCCCGTCGCCTATTTTCTGGCGCGTCACGTCAGCCGCAAAAACCAGATGTTGATGCTTCTTTTGTTGTTGATCCCGTTCTGGGTCGGCGAAATCGTCCGCACCTATGCGATCATGATCCTTCTTGGAAATACCGGAGCGGTGAACCAGTTGCTCAAGTGGCTGAGCCTGATCGATCGGCCCATCCCGTTCATGTACACCAGCTTTTCCATGGGCGTCGGGATCGTCTACCTGACAGCGCTCTACATGCTGTTACCGCTTTATTCGGCGCTGGAGAAACTTCCCAGAAGTTACAACGAAGCCGCTGCCGACCTCGGCGCTTCGGCCTGGACCCGTTTTCGAAGGGTCACCCTTCCTCTCACGCTGGAAGGTATCTCATCGGGATGTACACTGGTGTTCCTGATATCGACCGGGTTTTATGCAACTCCGGTTCTGCTCGGTGGCCCCTCGACAACCGTGTTTGCCGAAACGATTGCCGGGTTCTTTCATGTCGCAGGCGATGAGTGGCCGACAGGTGCCGCCTTTGCGACAATCATGTTCCTTGCCGCGATAATCCTGACCGGTGTCTTCCAGAAACTGATGAACTCTCTTCGCAAAGGAGACAAGAATTGAACCGGGGTAACCGCATTCTTCTGTCTTGCGTCTACTGGGCCTTTGTTCTCTACGTCTTCGTCCCGCTGGTCCTGATGATTGTCATGGGCTTCAAGGACAGCAAGTTTATCGGTTTTCCGATCCGCTCGTGGACACTCGATTGGTATACCGGTGTCTTCGACGATGCGGCCGTACCGTCGGCATTTGTCTATTCGGTCGTCATTGCAGTTCTCGCGACAATCATCTCCGTTTTCGTCGGAACCTGGATTGCGGTGCTCCTGGAAGGCAGAAAGTTCCTGGGCCGGACCGCAATCTTCGGTTTGACCGTTCTGCCTGCACTCGTGCCTGGCATCATTTCCGCCATTGCATTCCGGATCTATGCCAGGTGGCTCGGCATCGAACCTGGAATGGGCGCTATTGTTTGGGCGCACGCGGTTCACAACGTACCATTCGTGGCCCTGGTGGTGATGGCCCGGCTGTCGACACTACCAAAAAGCCAGATTGAAGCGGCGCGAGACCTCGGCGCTGACCCCATCATAGCCTTTTTACGGATCACCCTGCCCTATCTTGTACCTGCCATCCTGGGTGCCAGCATCTTCTGCCTGTTGCTCAGCTTCGACGATTTCGTCCGTTCCTTCTTCCTGGGAGGATACGATCCGACCCTGCCGGTTCTGATTTTCGCCAAACTCAGATCCGGCATGTCACCGGAAATCAATGCCATTGCGACAATCGCCCTGATCCTCACAGCGGCAATCGGCATATGGGCCGAACGATTCACCCGCCGTATGAACAAGGAGTCTTGAAATGACTGAAACAAATCCCCTTGTTCGCATCGAGGGCGTCACCAAGAAATTCGGTGAGACGGTCGCCCTTGACAATTTGACGCTTGATATCGCCCGGGGTGAATTCGTTACCTTCCTCGGCCCGTCCGGTTGCGGCAAATCCACGACACTCAGAATTCTAGGGGGCTTTGAGCGGCCGACGTCCGGCCGTGTCATCCTGGATGATCTGGACGTCACGCGACAGCCGCCGGAGAAGCGGCATGTGAACATGGTGTTTCAGGACTATGCCTTGTTTCCACATATGACCGTACGCCAGAACATCTCTTTCGGCCTTGAACTAAAAGGTATGAACAAGACTGATATCCGCCTCCGGCAAGACGAAATAATGTCATTTCTGGAACTGGAAAACTATGGAAACCGATATCCTGGGCAACTGTCTGGGGGGCAGCGACAGCGGGTGGCGCTGGCCCGGGCGCTTGCTCCAGATCCCGCCCTTCTTTTGCTCGATGAGCCGCTGGCAGCACTCGACGCGAAACTCCGCGGTCAGGTTCAGCAGGAACTCAAGGCGATCCAGCGGCGAACCGACAAGACCTTCTTCTTCGTGACCCATGACCAGGAGGAAGCTCTGACGATGTCGGATCGCATTGTGGTCATGAACCATGGGCGCGTTGAACAGGACGGCACACCCGAGGAACTTTATTTCCATCCCGCGACCAGGTTTGTCGCTGAATTCATCGGAGAGACGAACCTTCTGACTTGCAAGATGCGCGGTCAAGATGGCGATGCGATTGTGATGGACTGGTTTGGCCAAACGTTAAAAGGTCAATCGCAAGGCCATATTCCCCAGGTTGGCGATACGATCACGGCATCTGTCCGGCTGGAAAAACTCGCCTTCCATACAGCCCGGCCCGAGCACTCAAATGCTGTAAGGGGAACCGTTGTTGGCAAGACTTTTCTTGGTAGCCGCATGTCGGTCGACCTGATGGTCGAAGAAGCGCAGGGTGCAAAGCTCCGCGCCTTCGTTGATGCGGATGTCGGTCAATCGGTCGGCTCCGAACCGGTTTGGATAGGATGGGACAGTGAAAGCATGGCCGTGCTTCGCACCTAATACCAACCTCAACCAATAAGAACCTAGGACCACACCAATGTCCGTCATCTGCAAATCTGCAATGGTTGGCTGTGAACCGTTTCCGGTCTGCGGAACTTACGACGGGAACCCGTCGGTCTACGAATTGCATCGGAAGCGCACAGCTTCAGGGAAATTCAGCCGCAGGTAGTGCCTCGGAAATCGATGCCGAACTTCGATCTTCGGGCATGATAGGATCTAGGCCGTGGACTCATAAAATCCCAGCCATAAGCGGAATGCCGCAAGCTTGATGAAGGCAAGGAAGTTTGCTGCCAGCTAGTCGTATCGCGTAGCAATTCGTCTGCAGTGTTTGATGCGGTTGTAGCAGGTCGTATACGGCCCATAGCGTTTGGGCAGGTCACGCCACGGTGCTCCTGACCGAAGTACCCAGAAGATGCCATTGAGGACACGCCTGTCATCCACACGAGGCACGTCTCGGGACTTGCAAGGCAGGACAGGTGAAATCAACTGCCATTCGGTGTCGGTAAGTGCATATCTCATGTTCAAGGCTCCTTATCTGAGCTTGAATCGCGTCGACATGCCAAAGTTCAATGTCTGCTTTGCCCCCATATGCTGACCTAATCCACAAGATCGACTGATTACTTCGAGCACAGCTGGAGGGTGATATTTGGAGTTGCGTCATCCCGCTGCCCCAATTCAAGTAGAATATCTGAAGCACTCCGAACGACTCTAGAACCATGTTTTTATGAGAAGAATTATTAAGATCACCGCTGCTGCAGTTTTGCTGCTTTTCTTGGGGGTGCTGGGATACGGAGCATATGGCTATTTTGATGCGCTCGCAGCTTCAGAAGAACTCGAAGCAAGAGCCGAGAGCCTTCTGGCCGAAAATTTGGGTGGCTCATCGCTCGGTGAAGAACGTTACCGTCAGCTTCTAGTGGTCCAAGATCCGGCCTTTGAACAACACAGCGGCGTGGATGTGACAACGCCGGGTGCCGGTATCACGACCGTGACGCAATCGCTTGCCAAGCGGGTTGGATTTGAGAATTTCACGCCCGGGATCGGAAAAATCCGACAGACCGGTTACGCACTCGGCTTGGAGACACGATTGAGCAAAGAACAGATTATGGCGCTTTGGCTCGATACACTTGAAATGGGGCGGGGGCCGGACGGCTGGGTCACAGGATTCCATCGTATGAGCGAAGCGGTTTACGGCGCAACGCCCGACACAATTGCGGATGATGAGTATCTATCCTTGCTTGCAGTCCTAATTTCACCGGGCCGCTACAACCTCGGCAGCGACGACCAAGCACTTCAAGAACGTACGGTACGTATTCGCCGTCTTGTTTCGGGGGAGTGTGCGGCCAACGACAATTCAGACGTGTGGCTTGAAGGCTGTAGGTAGGATAGAAACGCTGCGCTCTGGCACCCTACTCAGTCGATTGGACGGCCACGCCACACCCGCCGAAAGCGGTCATGCACATCCAATTGCTTATGAGTACACACCCTAGTGGCCTTTTGACAGGTCATGGATATCAGCGATGCTTGCGACCAACGGATCAGGCTAGAACTGCGCAGCGCCGAACTCCAGCATGCACAGGATGGTCTAGGTGTCTGCCGGTTCGTTCCTTGGTTTCTATTGCCTGGCTTCGATTTTCAAAGAGTGGGCAAAGTTCGCCAGCTTTTCTGCCGGCATCGCTCATCAGGCAATCGGCAGATCCGGGCCTATTGGCACAATCGCGCATTCGTAAACAAACTTCTCACAAGGCTAAGAGAATTTGCCCAATGGCCTTAGCCCGATTTTTGCACCTTTCCCCTATGGTGATTATCGAAATTCCGTTCGGTACAGAAAATCTCTCAGGGAAACAGGGACAATGCTCACAACAGGTTTCGATGCGACAACCGATGACGCGCAAGCCAACGAAATAAAGCTCCCGAACGCGAGCTCGAAATTCTATCCGATCATGGGCTCAAACATCAGCGTACAGGCGATAGTCGAAGGATCACTCCTTGCCGATATCGAACTTGACCCCGTTCCCGAATACGGCATCCATTATTGAAGGGTAGTTGAAGCGCTGATTGCCGGAAGGACCAGCTTTCCAGAAGCTGGAAAACAAAAACGGTTCCTTATTCACCATCCTGAAAATTTGGTTCGAACACGGCCATATGATTGTCCGGAGAACTGGCAAAGAGCTCTGCTTGGACGGCGATTTGATATCTTTTGGCCACTGCCGTCACGCGCAGATCCGATAACTCAAATGCAAGCTTCTCCCAACTCATCGACCCTCACTAAATAGGCAACCATTTCAGGCCTTTCTTAGTGTCTTTCAGATCTCCAAATTTGCTGTTTCGACCTGGAAAATGTCTTTCTGGCCAGAGCATTTGTTCATTGCAGTGACCCGGCTCGGGCTATAACGAAGCCAGGTCCCTGAGCATCAATGCGATGCCTGGAAAGAAGATCAGCAGGGCTGACATCAAGAAGAGGATCACGAAGAACGGAAACGTTCCCTTGATCACCTCCATGTAGGGCCGGTTGAAGATTGCGATCGCGGTGAAAATATCACAGCCGAATGGTGGAGTTGCGGACCCGATTGCCATTTGCAGCGTCACCATCACACCGACAAGAACCGGATCAAGTCCGGACGCATCGACTATCGGCACGAAGATGGGTGTCAGAATAACCAGCACCACCAATGAATCGACAAACATGCAGCCAACGAAAAAGCTCAGCGCGATCACAGCAAGAATATACTTGTCCGATGCACCTTCCAAATTGAGCGGTTCAAGCAAGCCTTGAGGAATTTGCTCAAAGGAGATGTACCAGGAAAACGCCTGCCCAACAC
Source organism: uncultured Roseibium sp. (assembly GCF_947499295.1). Lineage (GTDB taxonomy): Bacteria > Pseudomonadota > Alphaproteobacteria > Rhizobiales > Stappiaceae > Roseibium. The sequence goes on along the minus strand of NZ_CANMNP010000006.1, from coordinate 251,192 downwards.
CGACCAGAATGAAAACGACAGCCGTAATCAAGCCTGTGCTGAGCGCCGCGTTCAGGATGTCATTCAGCTTGAGCTCACGGTAGATCACGCATTCAACAATCAGCGCATAAAGAACTGAAAAGGAAGCCGCTTCGGTCGGCGTCACCGCGCCTGAATAGATGCCGCCCACGATAAGGGCGGGAAACCCCAAAGGCAGCAGCGCCTTCTTGATCGCGGCAATCCGCTCGGCAGCGGTCTTGCGTTCCACGAGAGCAATCGTGTCACCTTGAAGCAGGCTGTAGACGTAACAATAGGCCGAAAAAAGTGTTGCCAGAACGATACCAGGTCCAATACCCGCGATGAACAGTTCACCGACGCTGGTATTGGCAAGAGTGCCGTAGAGAATGAGACCGATACTTGGTGGAATGAGAAAGGCAATGTCACTGGCATTGATGATCAATGCCATGACAAAACTGTCCTTGTATCCTGCCTTCAACAGCTTTGGGCGCATGATCTGGCCGACCGAAACCACCGTAGCTTGCGTGGAGCCGGACACGGAACCAAAAAGCGTGCAACTGAGGCAGGCAGTGATTGGCAGCCCTCCCCGGCGATGGCCAAAAAAGGCTTCGATCAGTCCAAGTAGATTGTTGGCAGTGTGACCGCGCGCCATGATATCGGCCGCCAATATGAACATCGGAACGGCTATCAAAGCATTCGGTGAAATTCCGGTGACGATCTGCTGGATGATGACACCGGTGTCAATCTGAGAAAAGTGAACCAATCCGACCATTGCCGCGACGGCCAAAGGCACAACCATCGGGAAACTGAGAAACAGCAGCACGATCATTGTCACGATCAGGGTGAAAGTGATGACATAGATGTCCAGTTCGCCTGCGACTATATCGTTGAGGAAGCTCATGATGTCGCTCATCTCAAACGCCAATATCTTCAGCTTCACCGTCCTGGACATCCAGTGACAGATACGTCCCCCTCTGGGTGACGTTCATCAAAAACGCAATCAGGTATTGGAGACTTGCCATCGCAAGACCAACGGGAATGACCGCATATATCAGATAGACAGGAAACTGCAGGGCCGGCGACAACCGATTGATGCCCTTGACTTCCTGGACATAGAGAACCGATTTGTAGGTCAGGAACATCAGCAGCAGCCCTGTCGTGAGCGAGATCAGCGTCAGCAGGACCTTCTTGGAACGCGGTGAAAGCGCGTCATAGACGGCAGTCATGCGAATGTTTCGTCCCCGTCGGACCGCATAGGCGAAACCGACGAATGTGACACCCACAATCAGAAACTGGTTCAATTCTTCAGCGAAAAACAGGCTTTGTCCAAATACATATCGACCGATCGCGTTGGCGGTTGAGTTCACCATCATCAGCAATATTGAAGTGATGATTATTGCCTTTTCGGCGAACTCAATGCCTCTGTTTGCTGTTAAGAGAAGCGTTTTCATTATCATCTCCCGTCTGCTGGCCGTTCATCGGCACAGCCGCGCCCTCCTCGCGCATAGAACGCAAAAGGCACGGGAATTCCGCCCGCGCCATTCGCGCATTCCTTGCCGGCCTACGAGGCGTCCTTCACCTCTTGAATCAGGTTTTCAAGAATTCTTTGGGCGCGATCTCGAGCCTCTGACTTTTCCTCCTCGCCATAAGCGTTTTCCACGACGGCGTAGTAGGTTTCATGCAAGCCTGTGCTGAGGTCCTTGAAAACCGCGCGCTCTTCTTCATTAAGCACAACAACTTTGAGGTCAGGGCGCTCTGCCAGGATTTTGTCCATATTTTCCTTGTTGATTTGGAGCTGATAGTCGTGTGCTGCCTGCTCCGCAGCGTCTATGGCCTTGTGGACCATGGCCTGCTTTTCAGCACTCAGGCCGTTGAACCATTCGCTGTTGGTGGAGACCGTGCCGACATAGGGCTGCTGCCCCGGAAACATCAGATAGTCCTGCACTTCATGCCACTTGGCATTGTAGATAAAGTAAATCGGGTTGACCATGCCATCGACGGTTTTGAGCTGAAGAGCACCGTAGACTTCACCCCAGGAAAGCGGTGTCGGCGTTGCCCCGAAGGCCTTGTAGGTTTCCACCGGAATTGTTGACGTAAAGGTCCGGATTTTCTGTCCGTCGAAATCCGCCGGGCTCCGAATTTCCTTGTTGGCTCCCCAGGCCATTTCGCCTTCGGAAATCATAGTCAATAGCTTCAGATTGACCTTTTCGAAGCGGTCGCTGAGGTCGTTGTAGATTGTTTCACTGCCTGTTAGGACCTTGCGAATGACATCCACATCGCTTCCAAGGACATAAGGAACACTGAGCGCCTGTACCTCTGGCACGTAGGACCCCAAATGACCGGTGCCAACTGAAACAAATTGAACGACGCCTTTGGCTGTCAGCTCAACAATGTCGTTTTCGGTTCCCAACTGTCCGTAATAGAAGATCCTGACCTTGATATCGCCGCCCGACTCTTCCTTGATCGTCTCGGCAAATTTCTTTGCAAAAATGTCCTGCACATCGTTTTTGTCCTCCTCGGAGGCAAACTTCCATGTCTCAGCGCCGGCACCGGTCGCAAGGCCAACCGCCAACACTGCTGGAATGACTAATTTCGTGAATAATTTCTGCATGTTGCTTCCTTTCACGACCCGCTCAGGCGGGCCCCTCTGAGATTATGACAAGGGGTAAGAAGTCCTCGCCGGTTGTTAGGTCGGGGAGCTGTGTGCACAAGGCGCCAAACCCAGCTGCGCCTGAGGGTGTGGTTGCTATGCCGAGCCTAGTCATAGCCGCGGCCGCTGCGGAACCATCTGTTTCGGAAAGCGTCTGATAGGTCACATTGCAGCGCTCAAGCACGCGCCAGGCAACGATTGAAGGTTCTTTGCAGTCCAGACGTCCCATGTTGGAATCCGGCCCATCAGACCGAGTGGGCCGGCCTGCGTCATGACTCGCCTTCAAACAAGCTGCAGCCTCAGGTTCAACAACGATCAGCTCCGGCTGGACGGCCCAGTTCAGGCGAATCATATGGGACATCGCGGCTGCGAGACCTCCAACGCCAGCCTGGAGGTAGACATGACTTGGCCAGTCGCCCGATGCTTCGAACGACGCCCGCAATTCCTCAGCGATGACGCAGTAACCTTCCATCACCCATTTCGGGATCTCGGTGTAGCCGGGCCAGGTACCGTCAGCCAGTAGTGTTGCGCCGGTCCGCGCAGCATCGTCAATCGCAGCCGCAACGCTCTCGTCATAAACGTCGCCGGACCACACAACCTCCGCGCCCAGTGCACGAAGTCTCTCAGCAAAATTTGCCGGAACGGTTCTTGCCAGATGAATACGCGACTTGGCACTGACCCATTGAGCACCCGCTGCAACGCCCAGCCCATGGTTGCCCGCACTTGCGCAGACGAATGTCAGCGTGTTGGCCATAGAACGCACATCGGCGTCCACGAAGCGTGCCGGTGTTAAAGCCTCACCGGTTTTGGCAAACCAGGCTTCTCCAACGAGGCGGGCCACGGCATAAGGAGCGCCAAGCGCCTTGAAGGCACCCAGTCCCATTCGGGTGGTTTCGTCTTTGGCCAGAAAGGAATAACCGCCTGGTCCCTGCAGTCGCCGCATCGGTGAGACGGCGTAGTTTTTCTGTGCTTTGAAGAAAGCAACCGCCTGTTCGAAGTCAGGAGAAAAATCGAGGATGTCTGTGTGTTTCATGCTCCATGATGTAGCATTTTCGGATTATTTGATTTTTTCAATTTCTGGCTTAAGCTTGACGAAATTTACCGCTCAAACAATCAAACCAGAGAATTTGCATCATGCTTGACAATTTGGACGATGCGGATCGAACAATCCTGAGATTGATGCAAAAGGACCGTCGGATTGGACTTGAAGTCCTGGCTGAAGAATGCGGATTGTCCGTCCCGTCAGTACAACGAAGGCAGAAGCGCCTGAAGGACAGCGGCGTCATTCAACAGGAAGTTGCCATTCTTGATGCATCGAAGCTGGACTGCGGCATGACACTGATAGTGATGGTGGAACTGGAGCGTGAAAGCCTTCAGCAGCTCGATATGTTCCGCAAGCTTGCCCGTTCCGAGCCACAAGTGCAGCAATGCTATTACGTGACAGGCGAAGCAGACTTTATCCTGATCTGCACAGCGCGCGACATGCAGGATTTTGAGGAGCTGACGCACCGGCTATTCTTTGAAAACTCTAATGTAAGACGCTTTCGCACGTCCGTTACCATGGAGCGCACCAAGGTCGGATTGACCTTGCCGATATAACCGGATGGCAGCCTAAAGCACATCAAGAGATACTTTGACCCTGTCCATGACAACGGAGGTCTTGAAGCGGCTGATATTGGACTCATCAAAGAAATGGTCCTGTGTGAACTGCTCGTATTCCTTGATGTCCCGGACCGTCAGGATCAACGTAAAATCGGCCTCTCCTGTAGTGTAGTAGCATTGCTGTACACACTGGGCGTTCTTCATTTTTCGCTTGAACTCATCCAAATGACGCCGGCTTTCACGCTCAAGAATGACGTCAACGATAATTGTCATGTCCCGCCCCAACCTTGACGGCGACAGGACTGAAACATCCCTTTCGATCACACCGCTTTCTCGGAGCCGTTTCAGGCGCTTTTGCACAGCCGCAGGGGACAACCCGACGTCCTGACTGATTGTTTCTGCCGTCAACCTCGCGTCCCTTTGCACAAGCCGCAGTATTTCCAGATCCTTGTCATCCATTGTCCGAAGTTGATCGCCTTTTGCCAGTTATTCAATGTTTTTCATCGCAAATGATCAAAAAACGACGCCATCCGACCCTTGAGACATTGTAGTTAGAATTGAGGAAACGGGAGGCATACCCATGCAAGCGTTTGAACAGCGCCTGACGGCACGACGGCAGGATTTTCACCGCAACCCTGAGCTGGGTTTCCAGGAAAAACGAACAAAACTTGAAGTCGCCCGCGAACTGCGGGCGCTTGGTATTGACGTGCATGAAGGCTCAGGTGTCGTTGGCGTCCTGCACGGTGGCCAGGGCAACCGGGCAATTGGATTACGCGCGGACATGGATGCACTTCCTATTACCGAAACCTCTTCGCACGGGCATCGCTCTGAAACGCCCGGTGTCATGCACGCCTGCGGTCATGACGGTCATATGACCATGCTTTTGGGTGCCGCAGAGCGGCTTGCCAAAGATCCGGATTTCGAAGGCACTGTCGTGTTTTTGTTCCAACCCAACGAAGAACTTGGTCTTGGCGCAAATGCAATGATCGATGAAGGCGTGTTGAAGCAATTCCCGCTCGACGAGATTTATGCAATTCACAATTTGCCAGGTGCACCAACCGGCCAGGTGTCCACCCGGACAGGCATTATCTGCAACAGCGAAACACTGTTTGAGATCAAAGTGACTGGTCAGGGCGGGCATGCATCCATGCCGCATACTGGCGTTGATGCGATTACGGTCGCCGCTGAACTTGTTCTTGCCCTCCAGAGCATTGTCTCCCGAAAGCTTCCTCCAGGAGCGGGAACGGTCGTTTCCGTCACCGAATTTTTAACGGACGGACAACGCAACGTCCTTCCCGGCCAAGCTGTCCTGAAAGGAGACTACAGAGCCAGGTCGCCGCAGGACCGGGCTGCCGTGGAAAAGTTCATGCGCCAGATCGCCGAGGGTGTGAGCGCGGCTCATGGAGTGTCGGTGACGGTAGATTGTGCTACGGAATTCATCGAAACAATCAACGCACACGCGCCGACGGAGGCAGTCTACCGCGCAGGAAGAGCGGCCGGATGCGAGGTTGTTGAAGACCGGCAGCCGATGAGTTTTTCGGAAGACTTTGCGCATTTCTGCTCCGCTGTTCCCGGTTGCTTCCTGTTATTGGGGAACGGAGAGACGGGCGCGAACGGTCAACCTCTGCACGCCTCCGATTATGATTTCAACGATGCCTTGTTGCCCATCGGTGCGGAGTTCTGGGTGCAGTTGGTGCGAGACCGGTTGCCGCGGCGAAAGGACAGCCAATGACAGAAGCGCCTTCCCGCGGATTTCCCGAAACAGAATTCGAAGCGCGCACTCACCGGGCCCAATTTCGCATGGCTGCAGCGGGTATCGATGGGATCCTTTTTATGAGTGAGCCCGAAATTCGATATTTCAGCGGTTTTCAGACTTTGTTTTGGCAAAGCCCGACCCGGCCCTGGTTCCTTTATCTACCCTCAACCGGCAAACCGATTGCGATCATTCCCGAAATCGGTGCGCAGTTGATGCACAGCACTTGGCTGGACGACATCCGCACATGGAGTGCACCCTGCCCTGAAGATGACGGAGTGAGCCTTTTGACGGAATTGCTCACACCGCTTGCAAGAGAGCGTAAGACGCTCGGTGTGATGAAAGGCCATGAAACCGGACTTCGCATGCCTTTGGGTGACTATGAAAGGCTGTTGCAAGGTCTCCCGAACCTGTCAATTACTGACGCGACTGACCTCGTTCGATCGTTGCGCATGATCAAGTCCGAACGGGAAATTGAAAAACTTGCTCACATCTGTGCCATCGGCTCACGGACATTTGCGAAGGTTCCGGAGCTGGCACAGGAGGGGCAGCCTTTAGAAGACCTGTTTCGCACCTTTCGCCGAGAAGGCCTCGCTCAAGGTGCTGACGATGTTCCCTATCTTGTCGGTGGTGCGGACCAGGGTGGTTACCATGATGTGATTTCACCACCCTCTCGCCGACCCTTGGCGCGCGGTGACATCCTGATGCTGGACACGGGTGCGGTCTGGGATGGGTACTATTGCGATTTCGATCGCAACTATGCCATCGGAACCGCCGATGCTGCTTCCCAAAAAGCATATGACGTGCTGTGGCGTGCGACTGAGGCTGGGATCAAGGCCGCCCGGGCCGGCATCACTTGTCATCAGCTTTATCAGGTCATGCAGGGTGTTATCGCGGAATTGCACGGCCAGGGTGGAAATGTTGGCCGCTTGGGTCACGGACTGGGTATACAACTCACCGAATGGCCCTCACATGCTCCCTATGATCACACACCCATCGCAGAAAACATGGTGCTGACACTGGAGCCATCGCTGAGTTATGGCGACGCCCTGATCATGGTTCATGAGGAAAACATCGTCATACGTGAGGACGGTGCCCAGTTGCTTTCCGAACGCGCCTCCCGCGACCTTCCTGTCATCTGAGGTGAGCCCATGAAACTGCAATTCGACACGGATGCCGGGATCGGAACACGAGCGACGTTGGGTGTGATCGTACTGGAGACCGACGAAACGCTGGAACCAGAGTTTTCCAGGCTCATGGCACTCGACGGTGTCGCCCTTTATCACAGCCGCATTCCGATGGTGTCCGACATTCGTGCGGACACACTTGCCCAAATGGAAAAAGACCTGCCGTCTTCGGCGCGGCTTTTGCCGCAATCGCTTGATTTCGATGTGATCGGTTATGGATGCACTTCGGCCTCAACGGTGATCGGATCGCGGAACGTCGCCCGCGCCATTCAGACGGTCTATCCCAACGCCTTGGTTACTGACCCCTTGGCCGCCGTAATTGCCGCCGGACAAGAGGTCGGTGCAAAAAGGCTCGGTTTCATAACACCCTATGTGCCGGACATATCTGAGCGCATGCGTTTGAAACTGATAAATGCCGGTTTTGAAATTGCCGGCTTCGGGTCCTTTGAGGAAGGCAATGACCGGGTCGTTGCGCGGATCAGTGAACTCTCGATCATTCAGTCGGCCAGGCAGATTGCTTCAGCCTCCCTTTGCGATGCAATCGTCGTATCGTGCACAAACCTTCGAACCTTGAACATTCTCAAGGAAACTGAACACGAGATTGGTGTGCCCATCATTAGCAGCAATCAGGCACTGGCGTGGCATATGCTGCGCCTCGCAAAGATCAATGACCCGCTGCCCGACTTTGGCATCCTGTTCGGCCAACACTGAATTCGATGTTTCTCGCGTCTGATAGGCGCATTTTGGTTTGGTCACGGCAGCAATCGGCGGACAGCAAAAGACGTCCATGGCCAAAACCGGACAGCGTCAGACGGCTTAGAACAGCTTGGCCGCCCTGGACCATGTTCACTTTCAGCGTCATGTCGCAATTCGAGCAGTCGTTTCGCGACCCAATCACGATTCAGTCGAAGGCGCTCGAAAAACATCTGGACAACCAAAACATCAGATGTTTAATATCATCTCATGTCTGAACTACTCTACTATGATCTCAAAGACACCGCGGGTGTTGTTCCGTCGCTTTCAACACAGGTCTGCCGCGAACTGGGCAGACGCATCGTTGGAGGTGTCGTTCGTGAAGGCGACCTGATCGACGACGAGAACAAGCTCTGCGAGCGTTTTGGCGTTTCAAAGTCTGTGGTTCGCGAAGCGGTCAAGCTTCTTGTTGCAAAGGGGCTTCTTGAGGTGAAGCGCGGCAGCGGCACGCGGGTCCGGCGGCGCGCCAGCTGGAACCTCCTGGATGATGATGTTCTGGCCTGGCATCTCAGTGTTGAACCAAGGCCCAGCTTCTTGAACCAGCTACTGGACGTTCGTCAGGTTTTCGAACCGAGCGCAGCCGCTTGGGCAGCGAATTCGGCAACCAAGGCGCAAATCGACGAAATCCGTGCCGCGCAACAAAAGATGGAAAGTGCTTCGGAGATCCAGGACTACGTGGTGGCAGACGCTCTGTTTCACCGTGCGGTGCTTCGTGCGGCAAACAATGAAGTCCTGATGGCAATGGAAGGCGTGATCTTTTCAGCGCTTTTGAGCTCTATCCGACTGACAAACGCTGACCCGCGGGACAACAAGCGTTCCGTCCCCCTTCATCAAAAAGTGCTTGCCGCCATTGAAGCGCAAGACGCCCCGGCGGCTGAAGCTGCCATGAAGGAACATTTGGAGGACACCCGCGAACGCCTTGCTCACATCATGTCAGGCACAAGCGGGAAATAGGCAAAACCCACCTGCCTGGAGGGGCAGTTGCAGAACTTCGCGCCTGTTGGTGGACAGGCTAGTGGCCGGCGGTTCGAGCTTGTTTGGAACCATACTCGCCCCGCCGGATCGATCGCTCAATCGAAGGAATTCCACCAGAAGATCCGGCGCTGAAAGCGCTGAAACATCGACGAGGAGGATAGGATGTTTCCAAGCACTATGAAAGGCTTATTGATAACGGGCACAGCATTGGCCACACTTTTGGGAGCCGGGGCAGCAGCCGCGGAAGATATGGTTGGCTTGTTGTTACCGGAAAACGTAAATCCCCGCTGGGAACAGCAGGACGCGGCGGCTTTCGTCTCGACGATGAAGGAAATCGCCCCGGACATTCGGGTGGAAGTCTTCAATGCCAACAATGACACGTCCGTCCAGCAACGCCAGGCCGAACAAGCCCTCACGCAAGGTGCAAAGGTGCTTGTGGTCATTCCCATTGACGGCGAAAGCTCCGCTGTCATTGCGGATATGGCTGCGGAAGAGGACGTTCCAACCATTGCCTATGACCGAATGATCAATTCGGCAAACACCTCTTTTTGGGTGCAGGCGGATTTGGAGGCGATGGGCTTCGATCAAGCCAGCCATGTCATTGAGAATACCAAGGATGGCGACACGCTGGTGCTGCTCAAAGGCTCTCCGACAGATCCGAACGCTGCAGTCATTCACAATGGGCAACTGCGCGCCCTTACGCCCCTGTTCGAGAGCGGCAAACGGGTCATGGGCTACGAAAACTGGACACAGGGTTGGGACCCGGCAATTGCCAGGCGCTCCATGGACCAGGCACTGACCCAGCTCAACAACAATGTTCAGGGTGTTGTCTCTTCAAATGACGGAAACGCCGGCGCTGCCATTGCGGCCCTGGAAGAACAGGGCATGGCCGGAACAATGCCGGTGTCCGGGCTGGATTGCACGGTGCAGGCCCAGCAGCTGATGCTCCTCGGCAAGCAGACACAATGTGGCTGGCGTCCGCTTGCCGATATGGCAAACGCGGCGGCCAAGGTGACTGTCAGGCTTATCAAGGGCGAGGACTTTTCCGACCTGGCTCCACAAAAAGTCAAGAACGGTGTTGGGGCCGAGGTCGCCTACGTTCCCGTTGGCTCCTATTCCGCCATTGGTGCTGAGGGTGTCGCCTACGTCATCGAAAACGATCCATCGATCACAAAGGAAATGGTCTGCCAGGGCGAAGCCGCGGCAACCGATTTCTGTAAGTAACCGGGCAATCCATGTCTTTGGAAAACAACAAGCAGGTGGGGCCGGCGGCCCCGCCACCTCGCTTGCGCGTTGCAGGTATCGAAAAACGCTTTGGCGGTGTTCACGCACTAAAAGGCGTCGACTTCGAGGTTGCACGCGGTGAGGTTATGGCACTGGTCGGCGACAATGGCGCCGGCAAGTCGACGCTCATGAAAATTCTGGCCGGGGCACTCACGTCGGATGAAGGTGACTTCTTCATCGATGAGAAGCCGGTCGCGATCAGCAATCCTCATGACGCCGGTGCACTTGGCATTCAGATTGTTTATCAGGATCTGGCCCTTTGCGAGAATCTTGATGTCGCGGCCAATCTCTCGCTTGGAGCTGAACCGGTGAAATCCGGCTGGCAGTTTCTACCGCGCATCTTGCGTCCTCTCGATGATCTTGAGATGGAAGTTCGCGCCCAGACCGCCATAGACCGGCTTCAGGTACGAACCCTCAAATCCGTACGCGCCAAGGTGGGTGGCCTCTCGGGTGGACAGCGCCAGGCGATTGCCATTGCCAGGGCCGTCGGTGCCGAGTGCAGTGTCGTGATGCTGGACGAGCCGACTGCGGCTCTGGGTGTCGCTCAGACGCGACAGGTTCTGGATGTCGTCAAGCGGCTCCGCGACACCGACCACGCCGTTGTCTACATCTCCCACAATATGCGCGACATCTTCGAGGTATCCGACCGGATCTGCATTCTGCGTCACGGAGCCAATGTCGCAACCTGGAAAACATCCGAGACGACCGCAGACGAAATCGTCGTTGCCATGACCGCCGGACTGGACAACGGGGCGAACAATGCAGCCTAACTCTCCATTTTCTCCGGTAGAACGTTTGCGACGACTGCGCGAAACACGCCTGGGCTCGTTCGTGCCAGTCCTTCTCGCACTGGCGGCGATCTGGCTCTATTTCGGGATAGCACTCCCCTTGTGGGAATTCTGGGGCGATCAGGATGCCACCAGTATCCGCTTCATCTTTCTCTCACCGCGCAATATCTACAATCTGTTCATGCAGTCAGCAGTGATCGCGACATTGGCGGTCGGAATAACCGTTGTCCTGCTTCTGGGGGAAATAGACCTCTCCGCCGCGGCCACGGCCGGTGTCTGCGCTGCGCTTCTTGGCGTTCTTGTGCTCGCCGGCATCCCCGGCTGGACGGCTTGCCTGATTGTCATGGCCGTCGGCGTCGCTATGGGGGCCGCGCAGGGGTTACTGATCGCCTATGTCGGCATACCTTCCTTTGTCGTCACACTGGCCGGCTTGCTCGGCTACCAGGGGCTGATGCAGAAGATCCTGCCAACGGGGAACCTCAACATAAGCGATCCCTTCGTTCGGGCAATCGCACGCATACTGGTTCCCGATATCTGGGGCCTCCTGCTTGCAACCCTTCTTGTTGTTGCAATCGCTGCACTGGCTCTGCGCCGTCAGGCGGAGCGTAAGCTCCGCGGGCTGGAACTCGACACCGCCACCACACTTTGGGGACAGGTCGCGTTCTTTGCGATCATCGTCTTTGCTGCGGTCCTGACGATGAACGCTTACAGATCGGTCCCACTCCTGATAATTCTCCTGACAGGTGTTACCGCAATTGTCGGCTGGGTCACGACATCCACACCCTTCGGCAGATCGATCTTCGCTGTCGGCGGCAATGCGGAAAGCGCGCGGCGTGTCGGCATGAACGTCAAACGCATCCGGGTGGCAGCCTTCGGGATTGTAGGCCTCCTGGCTGCAATCGGCGGCATCTTCGGAGCGTCCCGCTACGGTTCGGTGTCCTACACCGCATTCGCTGGCGGCTCCCTTTTGCTGGAAAGCATTGGTGCAGCAGTCATTGGAGGCACATCTCTGTTTGGCGGCCGCGGTTCTGTCTGGAATGCAATCCTTGGAGCACTTGTCATCGGGTCCCTGGGCAATGGTCTGGACCTATCCGGAGCGAGCGCTGCAGACAAACTCATGTTCTCGGGCGCCATTCTTCTTCTTGCCGTTGCGATTGACGCGCTGTCACGCCCGGCAGGCAACGGACAGCGCTAGGAGGTGCCAATGTCAACGTCGGAAACTCAGGCGCTCCTCTTGAAAGTTCTGGAAGAAATCATTCCGGCTGGCGGTGCACGGCGCATGCCGTCCGCCGGTATGAAGGCAGTTGCCGATGGTGTCCTCACGGCAACTGCCTATTCAAACGGCTCTCCAGGAGCAGTGACCCGGCTCCTGGAGGCAATCTCGATGAAATCGCCCGATTTTCCGATCCTTTCACCGGATGCACGGGTTGATGTTCTCAAGGTGATCGAAGCCGATCATCCAGCCGATTTCACCGAACTCGTTCGCCTCACCTACACGGCTTATTACAGCCGGCCGGAAATCCGTCCATTGCTTGGTGTCGCTGCTCATCCGGTGCACCCGGATGGATATCTCGTGGAACCGGAAAGCGACGCTCTGATGGATGAATTGACACGCCCGGTACGTGCCCGCGGCACGGCCTACCGGCAGGTTTGAGGCACTGGGAAGAAAAGATGACCAACCATCCTGTCGACGTCCTGATAATCGGTGCTGGAGCCTCGGGAGCTGCAATCGCATGGTCCCTTCTGGAAACCAGGATGCGCATTCTTTGCCTGGAACAAGGTGATCATTTGCAGGACAAGGATTTTCCGAGCCGTAGGGAAGACTATGAGCTTGCCCGCTATGGCGCATTTTCATGCGATCCGAATGTCAGGAAGCTGAAGCAGGACTATCCGATAAACTCGCAAGACAGCTGCATCACACCTGTGAACTGGAATGGCGTCGGTGGGTCGACCATCAATTTCCTGGGCCATTGGCCGAGGATGAAACCATCGGACTTCAGAACAAGGACATTGGACGGTGTCGCGGAAGATTGGCCGGTGGACTACGCCACTCTCGAACCGTTTTACAATTTGAACGATGAGAACACGGGCGTCTCGGGGCTGAGCGGCAATCCCGGATATCCTGACTATTCGCCCCCACTCCCGCCGATCCCGATCGGACATCTCGGTCAAACCCTCGCGAGAGGCTTCAACAAACTGGGCTGGCACTGGTGGCCCTCGGACGTTGCCATCCTGAGCAAGGACAGGGACGGTCGGCAAAAATGCGTGAATGCGGGAACGTGCGATCTGGGCTGCGCTGCAGGTGCCAAGGGGGGCACCAATTTCACCTATTGGCCGATACTGGAAAATGCAGGCGTTGAACTCAGAACCAATTCCCGTGTCCGTGAAATAGTGGTCGATCAGGAGACCGGCTTTGCGACAGGAGTTCTTTATCACGATGCCGATGGCAAGCTTCTTGAGCAAAAGGCAGAGCTTGTCGTGGTCGCTTGCAATGGCGTCGGAACGCCGAGACTGCTGCTGAATTCAAAGTCAAAACTGTTCCCGGAAGGCGTGGCCAACAGATCCGGTCTGGTCGGCAAGAACCTGATGTTTCATCCACTGACGGGTGTAGCCGGTGTCTTCGATGAGCCAATGCGCGGGCACGAAGGTCCAATGGCTTGCTCGATCCTCTCGCAGGAATTCTATGAAACGGACCCCTCTCGTGATTTTGTCCGGGGTTACGGATTGCATTCAGGCCGTTCAACGACCCCGATGACGTTCGCTCTTGGGGGTTACGGGATCGACAACCCGATCCCCTGGGGCGCTAAACACAGGGAGATCATGGACAATGTCTATCCCTATATGGCCGGTTTGACTGTCGTTTCCGAGGATCTCCCCGAAGAAACAAATTGTGTCAGCCTGGATCCGGACCTGACCGACAGCGATGGCATTCCAGCACCGAAGATCACCTACAGGCTCGGCGACAACACGCGGAAAATGCTTCGACACGGAGAAGCCAAGGCCGGGGAGCTTCTCCTGGCGGCAGGAGCCAAACAGGTCCTGTCAAAGGGCGACGACAGCGTCTGGTGGCGCGCTGGCTGGCATCAGATGGGCACGTGCCGCATGGGTGATGATCCGAACAGATCGGTCGTTAACGCCTGGGGCCGCTGCCACGATGTGAAGAACCTCTTCATTGTCGACGGGTCCATTTTTGTGACCGCTGGCGCGGTCAACCCAACCTCAACGATCCAGGCTTTGGCGCTTTACATCGGCGACAGGATCAAAACCAACATCGCAACGCTTTTCGATTGAGGCCGCATATGAATTTCCCGAGCAAAATGTATCTGGGTGGTGCTCTGGTTGAAGGGCATGGCACTATTGAAGTCGCCAATCCTGCGACGGAGGAACCAGTCGCCACTGTAGCCGCTGCCGGGCGTGAAGATGTGCAGCGCGCACTCGAAAACGCTCGAAACGCTTTTCCTTCATGGTCGAGAACATCCATCTTCGAACGCCAGCAATGGATGGCAAAACTTCGCAATGAAGTCATCCAGCACGAAGATTATCTACGAACCTACATCCACCATGAGCTCGGAAAACCCTGGGCGAGCACCCAGGAAGACTTCGACAGTCTCAAGAACTCTCTCCAGTTCTATTCCGAAGAAATTGTCCGCTTTCACGATTACGGCCTTGCAGATCGTGCAGGCACCCACACGCATACGATGGTTCACGAAGCTGCGGGTGTTGCCGTCGCTTTCCTTGCCTGGAACTTTCCGCTGCTCAACCTTGCTTTCAAGATCGGACCTGCGATGGCAGCCGGTTGTCCGATCATTATCCGCCCCTCAAACGATACGCCGATATCCGCCTATGCGGTTGGTGAACTTTGTGCCGGAATTGGGCTTCCGGCCGGGGTTGTACAGATCCTGGCAACAGACAGTTATGAAGCTGCCGATGCCCTTTCAGCGTCTCCAATCCCGGCAGTCATCACGTTGATCGGCTCGACCGCGACCGGGCGTCACATCATGCGAACCGGCGCAACGACGATCAAACGTTATTCCATGGAGCTTGGCGGAAATGCACCGGTCCTTGTGTTTGCCGATGCGGATCTGGAACAGGCGGCAGACATTATATGCGGCGTCAAGTTCAGCAACGCCGGACAGATTTGTGTCTCACCGAACAGGGTGTTCGTCGAAGCCACCGTTCTTGAAGAATTCACGGAGAAAGTTGTTGAACGAGCACAAAAGGCCAAGACAGGATGGGACCGCGATGCAGACATCACAACGGGTCCCCTGGTCAATGCGAAAGCCTGGAAACGGATCAAGAAACTCATCGACGATGCCGTTTCAGACGGAGCAGACCTGCTTGCCGGTGGCGACCGGCCGGCAGAACTGAGCCGAGGCCATTTCCTGGCTCCGACGGTGCTGGCAAATGTGCGCGAGACGATGGATGTCTATCGCCAGGAAACCTTCGGGCCGATCGTCAGTCTGATCCCGTTTCACAGCGAAGACGGCCTCTTGGAAACTGCCAACGACTGCGACGATGGCGGCCTGACGGCCTATATTTTCACGCAAGATCTGGCAAAGGCGGAACGATATGCCGCTGGCCTGCGCTACGGCGAGATACAGATCAATGGCGTGAAATACGATATCGATCTGCCACATGGCGGTATTGGCCAATCGGGCATTGGCCATGACTGCTCCGGTTTGGCGCTGAATGACTACCTCGTTCTTAAACGGGTCACGCGCGCGCTTGAGAGAGGTGCAGCATGAAAATCACCCGCGTCACCAGCCACGTTCTGCAATACGATTTGCCGGAAGAACTCGGTTACTCTCAACAATTCTATGCCAAACGCAGTGCCCACCTGGTTGAAGTGGAGACGGATGAAGGCATTACCGGCTGGGGTGAATGTTTCGGGCCAGGCAATGTCGCCCTTGCAAACAAGGGGATCGTCGAAAAGGTGATTCAGCCGATGATCCTCGGCGACGACGCGCTCGATCGGGATGTCATCTGGCATAAGGTCTACAATCTTTTGCGGGATCACGGCCAGAAAGGCATGCCCATTCAAGCGCTCTCCGGTGTTGATATCGCCCTTTGGGACATAGCCGGCAAAGTGGCGGGACTTCCACTGCACAAACTGATTGGAGGGGCTCATCGAAAGCGAGTCCAGGTCTATGGCTACGGCATGATGCTCAAACGCGAGAACGTCGATGAGCATGTTGCGCGTTTCAGGGCCGAAGCAGCTGAAATCATGGACAAGGGATTTGTCGCGGCAAAGATGAAATCCGGTCTTGGCCCGAAGGAAGACGTTCGGCTCTGCGAGGCAGTTGCCAGAGGGGTCGATGGCCGTGGCAAATTCATGGTCGATGCCAATCACTGCTACACGACGTCCGACGCGTTTTATGTCGGCAGAGCCCTGGATGAACTTGGGGCCTATTGGTTCGAGGAGCCTGTCGCTCCCGAGGATCTGGACGGTTACCGGGAGCTGCGGGCCGGACTGAAGGTCAACATTTCCGGCGGTGAAGCTGAATTCAATCGATGGGGCTGGCGCCAAATCCTGGAAAACCGGGGATTGGACATAGCCCAGCCGGAGGTGTGTGCAATGGGCGGCGTCAGCGAATATCTGCGCGTTCTGACCCTTTGCCACGCCCACTTCACCCCCGTCATCAACCATGTCTGGGGTTCGGCCATTGCCGTTGCCGTCAACCTTCAGCTTCTCGCGGCTATGCCGCCACTTCCGGGAGGTCTGAACCCATGGGAACCGATGCTCGAGTTCGACACGACCGATAACAAGTTCCGGGACGCCCTGCTGGTAGAGCCATTGCGCATACAGGAAGAGGTCTGTGCGAGTGGTGGATTTGTGACGATCCCCGACCGCCCGGGTCTCGGCGTGGAACCGGACCGCGATTTCATTGCCAAATATGAAGTCGACTAAAGGTATCGTCTTAAAAATCAACCTAAAAGGTCAAATATTCGGGACGTATCGGCACCGGCTCAGCCCAGGTGGCCAACCGTTATCCAGTCGGTGAAGGCAAAAACTTTCCTGTCGAATTTGGTTGTCGACCCCCGCTTGCTGTCTGAAAAAGCGTGCTGTGATAGTGTGACGACTTGCTAAGTTTTATTTCGGTTGGGCAGCATCAATGCATTCCGTTCTTGTTATTCTTAAAACCGTCTTTTTTTCTTCTTTGTTTTGCGCGTTTTTGATTTCGCAAGCCAGCGCAGCACAGCGGGTCGCACTGGTCGTTGGAAATTCGAATTATTCATCGGTTGGCAGGCTGCCCAACCCTGTCCGGGATGCGACGAATATCGGCGCTGTTTTGAACGAACTCGGATTTGAAGTGATTTATGGGCAAGACCTCACTCACCAGGACTTCCTGTTGACGCTCAAGCGCTTCTCGAACGCGCTCAAGGGGTCGGACGTTGGCCTGTTCTATTATGCCGGGCATGGAATGCAGATTTCCGGACAGAATTACCTTCTGCCAACGGATGTGAAGCTTGAGAAAGCCAATGCAATAGACACTGAACTCGTTGCCTTGAATTTGGTCCTGAAAGAAATGGATCAGCTGACCAAGACAAAGATTGTCCTAATTGATGCTTGCCGAGACAACCGGTTCATGCCCGGTGCAAACCGCTCCGTAGACGCTCAGATTGTTGAAACTGACCTGGGCTTGGCACCACTGGAAGCCGGCTCTGACACACTGGTTGCCTTTTCAACAGAGCCAGGAAGCGTAGCGAGAGATGGTGCGGGTTTGAACAGCCCTTTTTCAGAAGCACTTTTGCATCACATTTCGACGCCAAATCTAGATGTCGCGCGGATGATGAGACGCGTGAGAAAGCGCGTTATGGATTCAACTCAGAACGCGCAAGTTCCCTGGAGCAACTCGTCGCTGACAGGCGACTTTTCCTTCAACTATCAGGGAAACCGAGCGCTTACATCGGCAGCCAAGGAAACCGCGCTTTGGGATGCCGTCAAAGACGCCAACGAACCAGACCTGATCAGGATCTATCTGAAACGCTATCCCAATGGTGAATTCACCAAAGAAGCTTTGGCGCTCATCAAAACTGCACCGGAAAGCAAAATTGAACTTTCAGAGCGCGAAAACAGGGAAGTCCGGAACTCCCAAGCAAGGCATGTCCAGGACTGCATGCTTCAGGAAGAAAATGGCTATGACGGCGAACTGTCGACAACGGTAAATGCGTGTTCCGATGCTGTCGCCCAGTTTCCAAATTCAGATATCCTTCAGCTGATTTACGGTCGTGCACTCGATCGTTCTGGCGACGAGACAGCAGCAGCCAAGCAATTCCGGCAGTCCGCCGAACTTGGCAATACCGATGCCATGGTTGAACTTGCAGTCGCCTACGACCTTGGCAAAGGGGTTGAATGGCGCGCGGGCGAGACCCTGCGTCTTTTGGAAAAGGCAGCTGTTCTCGGAAATACCCACGCGATGGAAATGCTCGGGCATATCTATCTTGAAGATCGTCAGGTCGAATACGACGACGCGGTGTCATTCGAGTGGTTTCGGCAAGCAGCGGAAGGCGGCAACGCCAGTGCGGCCTTTTCAGTTGCCACCGCCTACAAGCACGGTGAAGGCGTTCGCCAGGATCACTTTCGTGCCCGCTACTGGTTTCAGGTCGCGCTTGCCGACACCAATGCCGATCAAACACTGGCGATGATCAACCTGGCGGATTTACTCGCAACGGGTCAGGGTGGCGACAAAAATCCCGAATTCGCGCTGGATCTCCTTATGAACGCTGCGGCGCAAGGAGACCAGCTGGCAATGCGTTCTCTCGCCGAGTTCTATCTCGACGGAACATTTGAAAGCGAGACAACTGCGACCGCTGTCGACTGGACGATGAAGGCCATCCGTGAAGGCGGACAAATCGAGGCTGAATTCTGGTTTGTTGATCCTGAAAAGAACAAAACCTACCCTGCAAGCTTCAGAAAAGAAGTCCAAAACCGATTGAAGGAAGCAGGCGTCTATTCCGGCGCGATCGATGGTGTCATCGGCGAAGGGTCGCTGATGGCAGTGTTTCAATACGCCAACCAATAGTCCGAGAAGCGAGTGGATATCCGGACCTTTTCGAGCGAGACCGTCGCGGCCGCCACATACCCTTACTAAACGTGAGGTTGAAAACCTTGCTTCGTTTAACGAAGGCGCGCAATATGATCTCCTACAACCAAACCATAAAGACGGCGCAAACGCAAGGCGAGGATTGCCAAAAGTCTGGCTGATGGTCGTTTAATCGTTCGGAGGAAAGCGCTCATGACTACCGAAGAGGTCGTTCGTAACGCCATTCAGTCGTATAACCGCGCGGATGTCGAGGCCATATCCGCGCTGTTGCATGACGACATTCACTATCGCATCCATGCCAATGCGGAAACTGCACCTTACTGCGCAGATTGTGGAGGCAAGGCAGCATTCTGGGAAGCGATTGGCCGGATTCAGTCAGACTGGAGCATCGACGACTATCGCCTGAGAGATATCATCGTCTCAGGCGAACGCGCTGCAACTCAGATCAGTCTCACAATCACCAGTCGCCATACCGGAGTTTCGCGGGAAACCGAACTGGCCCTGTTCTGGACGGTGAAGGACGGCTGCATCGTAGAGCTGCACGAGTACCACGACACCGCGGCAGCGGCTCTGTCAAAATAGCTGCGCCAATAGTTTGCATTCGCAGATGGAAGCAGCGGAAAACAACACCACAACTCCGCGCTGTCTGAAAATCCGCTACTCGTCGCAGACGGGAGTTGAACTTGTCGAACCAAAAAGCGCCAGCCGCCCCCTCAATTTTTCGGCTTGCGCGGCTGGGACAAAGATCAGCAATCTGAGGCGTTGGCTCTAGGCGGTTCGCTGGCTAGAACACGACAACAGCTCGAATTGATTTGCCCTCATGCATCAGGTCGAACCCGTGATTGATTTCTTCCAATGACAGCTTGTGTGTGATCATCGGATCGATCTCGATCTTGCCGTCCATGTACCAATCGACAATCTTCGGCACGTCTGTCCGGCCCGAAGCCCCCCCAAACGCTGTCCCGCGCCAAACCCGCCCGGTCACGAGTTGGAAAGGACGCGTCGAGATTTCTGCACCAGCGGGGGCAACGCCAATGATGATGCTCTCACCCCATCCCTTGTGAGCCGCTTCCAGCGCAGCGCGCATCACTATCACATTGCCTGTTGCATCGAACGTATAGTCCGCACCGCCGCCGGTTAGGTCCACCAGATGCGCGACGATATCCCCTTCGACCTTTGACGGGTTCACAAAATCGGTCATGCCGAAGTGCTTCGCCATTGTTGCCTTTCCGTCATTGAGATCAACACCGACGATCTGGTCGGCGCCGGCAAGACGTAGCCCCTGAATGACATTGAGGCCAATACCGCCCAGACCAAACACAATCGCGCGCGAGCCGATTTCCACTTTGGCTGTGTTGATCACCGCGCCAATACCTGTCGTCACACCACAGCCGATGTAGCAGATCTTGTCGAATGGAGCGTCTTTGCGAACCTTGGCAAGAGCAATTTCGGGAACGACCGTGTGATTGGCGAAGGTCGAGCATCCCATATAGTGGTGAATGGGCGTGCCATCGAGCATGGAAAACCGGGTCGAACCGTCAGGCAGCAATCCCTGACCCTGTGTGCTCCTGATCGACTGGCAAAGGTTGGTCTTCGGATTGAGGCAATATTCGCACTCCCGGCATTCGGGTGTGTAAAGCGGGATCACGTGGTCGCCTGGTTCAAGACTGGTCACTCCCTCGCCGATCTCGACCACCACCCCTGCTCCTTCATGGCCCAGAATGGCTGGAAAGATGCCTTCCGGGTCATCGCCCGAACGCGTGAACTCATCGGTGTGGCACAAACCAGTAGCCTTGATCTCAACCAGCACCTCACCGGCTTTCGGTCCTTCGAGGTTAACTTCCATAATTTCCAGCGGTTTGCCTGCTTCAAGAGCCACGGCTGCACGTGTTCGCATTTCTGCCTCCCGATAATTCGCTTGCATTGAGAAAAATTTGTCTCATGATTTGATAAGCAGTCTTACAATTTGAGAAAGACCCGTCAATATGCACCTAGAACGTCTGATCAACCTCCTGGAGATCATTGCTGTCGCAGGGCGTCCGGTTTCAACGCTTGAAGTGCAGAAGGCAACCGAACTGCCCAAACCGACCTGCTACAGGCTGATACAGACACTGGTTGACCGGAAACTCCTGGATCAGCCTTCCGACGATGGAAAATACGTCGTTGGTGAACGCCTGATCCGCATTGCGTTGCTGGGTAAATCGGACGTCGATGTCCGGCGCTGCGCGGCTCCGCTATTGAAAGCCGCAGCCACCAAATTCAACGAAACGGTTTTTCTGGCGCGCTTCCGTGACAGCAAGGTGGAAATTATCCATGTGGAAACCCCTGACGATCCGGCGCGCGCCTTCATTCATCCAGGCCTCGGCGTTCGTCCGATGCATGCCTGCTCCTGCTCCAAGGCGATTGCTGCGTTCGCCGAGCCCGATTTTCAGGAAGAAATTCTGTCCCGCAGCATGAAGCAGTACACCGAGCACACCAAGATCACCAAAGCTGAACTCCGGGCTGAATTTGAGGAGATTTCAAAACGGGGATTTGCCGATTGTGATCAGGAAATAGACTTGGGCATCGCAAGCGTCGCCGCACCGGTTTCGATCGGGAATATCGGCGCAACCTTCAGTGTCGGTGCGGTGGGTCCCATTCGCAGATTTGGAAAGGATTATCGACTTGAGATCGGCCAGAAACTGACCGGTCTATCGGAAAAGATCAGTGGAGCCATTCAACTCTGCAACGTTGCGGAGGTCTAGCCAAAACACTGATTTTGAGCCCGGTCACGGGCTGGAACTGCGTGTCCGGAATGGCGGCATTGCTACCAAAATGGGAGGAAAGAATGAATCTCAGGCCAGATCCTACATTCCATGCATCGCCAAAGCTGGCGATGCAGGCACCAGTCGAAAACTATGCATTCACGGTGATGCTCAGTCCCGACGGATCGCAATCCGACGGCATAGCCGTCATTGACCTCAATCCGGAATCCGACACCTACGGGCAAATCGTTCACCAGGTGATCGTGCCCAACAAAGGAGATGAATTCCATCACTTCGGCTGGAATGCATGCTCTTCAGCTCTGTCGCCGCTTTCAGGTCACGCGTTTCTCGAACGGCGCTACCTCATTGTTCCGGGCATCCGTTCCTCTCGTATCTATGTGATAGATGTCAAAGAACCTTTGAAAGCGAAGATCCACAAGACAATCGAGCGCGAAGAAGTGTTCGCCAAGACCGGATACTCCCGCCCTCACACCATCCACTGCGGGCCTGAGGGGATCTATGTCAGCTGTCTTGGCGGTCGCGGTGAAGACGGCACAGATGGACCTCCGGGTATCTTCATCATGGACTGCGAAACCTTCGACATCATCGGTCAGTACGAGATGGATCGGGGCAAGCAGGACAAGCACTATGATTTCTGGTGGAACCTTCCGCAGGACTACATGGTCAGTTCAGAATGGGGCTTGCCGCCGCAGTTCGAAAACGGTGTTGTGCCAGAAGACCTGTTATCCAACAAATATGGCCATTCGATCCATTTCTGGGATCTGCGCAAGCGCAAGAACATCCAGACAATGGACTTTGGCGAAAACCACCAGATGGCACTGGAAATCCGACCGGCTCACGACCCCACAAAGTCCTACGGGTTCTGCGGCGTCGTCGTCGACACCACCAATCTGCAAGGTTCAATCTTCACCTGGTGGCGCGACGAAGACGGAAAATGGCAATCCAAGAAAACCATCACCATAGATCCGCGTCCAGAAAAGGCTGAAAACCTGCCACCGCTGTTGCAGGGCTTCGAAGCTGTTCCGCCCCTTGTGACCGATATCGACCTCAGCCTCGACGACAAATATCTCTACGTCGCATGCTGGGGTCTGGGTGAAATGCATCAGTATGATGTTTCCGACCCGATGAACCCTGTTTTGACGGGCAAGGTTGAATTGGGCGGCATTGCTAAGAGAGCCAAGCATCCCAACGGCAAGGATTTCGCCTATGGCCCGCAGATGGTGGAAATCAGCCGTGACGGCAAACGCGTCTACTGGACCAACTCGCTTTATTCAACCTGGGATGATCAGTTCTATCCCGGGACGGAAGGCGGCCAGATGGTTATGGCACGTGTCGGTGAAAACGGCGGACTGGAACTCGACAGGGAATTCTACATAGATTTTCCGAAAGGCTTGAGAGCACACCAGATCCGCCTTGAAGGCGGCGACTGCTCAACAGACAGTTTTTGCTATCCTTCGGTCTGACGCATGACGGATCTCGCAACGGTGACGGCCCTGTGGTGGGCCGTCATCATTTCCGGCATCTATCACGGCGTGAACCCTGGCATGGGATGGCCATTGGCTGTTTCAGCGGCATTGATGGAACGCGACCACAGAGCGCTGCCAAAGGCGTTGGCGCTTCTGGCCGGAGGCCATTTCCTGGCAATGATCTGCATCTTGCTGCCGTTTTCCCTATTGCTGTTTCTGGTCGCGTGGGAAACCGAAATAAGGATCGGCGCAGGCCTTCTGGTGATCGCGATGGGTGTCTACCTGCTCATCAATCGCAGACATCCGAAAATGCTGGCACGTGTCCATCCAGCCCGTCTGGCCTTCTGGTCGTTTCTTGCGGCAATGGCGCATGGGGCTGGCCTGATGCTCGTGCCGATCTTTCTCGGCATTTGCGAGGCAGGCGGTCTGGATGAAGGCCATCTGGCGGCACAAAGCCTGATGAACAACAATATTGTAATCGCTTTTCTGGTGGCAGCCGTTCATACCCTCGCCATGATGGTGTCCGGAGGACTGATTGCCCTATTCATCTATCTTTGGCTGGGTTTGAAGTTCCTCTCAAGAACCTGGTTCAACCTTGATCTTGTCTGGGCGCTCAGTCTTGTCGTCGTCGGTGCATTCGGCATCTACTCAGCCTACGCTGGCCATTGACCTTAACAATCGACCCGAACGACGCCACGCGGGAACCGCTCATGCTCGTCAACGGCGCTGCGCACACCTGACAGGATCAGACCCAGGGTCATTTCAGCGACCAAGTACCGGAACCCTGGAGCGCACGACAGAACCTCTATGTCGCTTGCAGTCATGCCTCGGGCCAAGTGACGCTGGAGATAAGGAAACAGGGGCACGACGGATATAGCCACAATGACTGTGCAGCTCGAAAGCCCATCATGTCGCGGGATACTGTGCCCTGAAAATTCAACAACCCAACCGGCAGAGTTCGCATTTCATCCTGGGTCAACAGCAGCAACCGAAGCAAAAAGCTCGTTCGAGTTCCGCAAGAACTCAGGCAAGGCCGTGGTGACGACCACAGGCAGGGCGATAGGCATGATCACGCGCCGATAGATCTGAGACTCGGTAACACCGTCGATATGCGCAGTTTCCTGGAGTGCCTTTGGCACGGCTACGAAGTAAGCGGTGAACTTGAAGACGAACACTGGGGCGGAAAGGGCCAAGGTGCAAAGGACAACGTCAGGGCTCCCCGGTGAGGATGTTGCCAGTGCTTTGAGACCGAATGGATCAAGCATTTGATTGATCTCACCAGAACGTTGGTACATCCGGCGCCAGATCGTCGCGACTGCAATTGGCGAGATCACAGCGGGAAGAACGATGCAGGTCTGGAAAGATACGGGCATTCCAGCGGGAATAGACGAGAGGTTTGCTCACAAATTTCGTGACAAGGGGCCATTGCGTGATCGGCCGCCCCGTTAAAGCCCTATTGACGCCACGCGCTAGCCACTGAAGCGGACTAAACTAAAAGTTGTATCCATAAATTCATCTCTCAAAAATTGATCTTGCAAAGCTCAAACGCAAATGCAAGTATAGGTAATTATCACATCATAATACAACTAATAGTTGAATTATGATGTGAATCTCGCAAAAGATGAAGGTTTGCAACTGGCGCCGTCGGATGGGGCGGCAAATGGCTTTTTGCGTCCCGATTGGCCACTTGAAACCCTTCACTGATAGTCACCCCAGAGCCTGTCACGCAGGGAGACCTCGAAATGTCCACTCCGAACGAAGCAAGCGAACAATGGTGGATTAACGACCAGACCCCGGATAACCCTTTTGGCAAAAGTGAGGATTATGAAGCCTACCTTGACTACCTGGGCGCATTGTCCCGCAGCCTGACACCGGACATTGCAGCCGCGCCACTTGTGATAAATGTTCAGGAACTCAACAATCATCCCGACTACAAAGCCGCAGCCATTGGCGCTTTGGAGATGTGGTCCGCCGTCACCCCTCTCAAATTCGAGATCGTCGATGATGAGCCGTACGATGCCGAGACCCAATGGATGGAGATTGTCAGTCCGGAACTTGGCGAACAAAGCGATGGCAGTGCCTTTTCAAGCGACCGCTATGTCAGTATCGGCCAGCGATTTCATGACACGGAACCGAACAAGACCGATGTCGGAGGCTATGTCTTCGACAGCTTCATTCACGAATTCGGTCATGAATTCAGCCTGAATCATCCCGGGCTCTATAACTACAGCGGCCCGGGTGGTGTCCAGATCAACTATCTGAACAATGCCACCTGGATCTACGACCGTCAGCAATACACGGTCATGTCCTATTTCGACGGGATTGATGTCGGTGAAACCTCGCGCTGGTCGGCCTCAACGCCGCTCGTTGCAGACATTGAAGCAGTGATCCGCCGCTATTTCTCGACTGTCGATGACGATGGCGAACGCACCTATCAGCAGATCGACCTGAATACCGGAGACAACGTCTACGGCTACAACAGCACACAATACGGCTACCAGCTAACCTCCGAGGGCATGCAGCACGATATCGGTTTTGTAATCCACGATACAGGCGGCGAGGACACAATCGATTTTTCAGGCTCGACAGCTGCAACAATTCTTGATCTGCGAGCCGGTCAATTCTCCAGTGTAAATGGCCATAGAAACAACGTTTCCATCTTTGCCGGGCACAACGCCGATCAGAGTGCCTACTACATCGAAAACGGCATCGGCAGCAGCTATGACGACATTCTGATTGGCAATGATGGCAACAACGTCCTGGATGGCCGCGCCGGTGGCGATCGCATGGCAGGATACGGAGGCGATGACGTCTATTTCGTCGATTCCGCCGACGACATCGTGCATGAAGAGGCAGATGGCGGCAACGACACCGTGATCGTGCTGTCGAAAGACCTCGATGTCGGCGAAATCGCGAATGTCGAAAACATTATCTATGTCGACGGTTCAGTCGTTCCCCCAGCAGATGTCGCAGACGAAGCCCAACCAGAAACCGCAGGTTCGCTTTCCAGTATCCTGTTTGGTGATGAAAGCAACAATACCATTGACGGCGGTGCGGGCGGCGACACGATATTTGGCTTGGGCGGCGATGACCTCATCATAGGCGGCCGCGACACGCTGGCGAGCCGCGACATCAACAACACCATTGCGGTGGAAGATCTTGAAGATCAGACGGAAAGCGACGACGGCAATGACGCGCTTTATGGCGGCGCCGGAAACGACACCATTGTCGGTGGTGCGGGCGACGACTTACTGGACGGCGGCGATGGCGACGACCTGCTGAGGGGCCAGGACGGCGCTGACATTTTTCGAGGCGGCGCGGGCATCGACACCGTCGACTACAGCACGGAAAGTCCCTTCCAGCTTCTCGTCAATCTTGAAACGAATGTCGCCAGCGGTGGCACGGCATCCGGGGATACTTTCGACAGCATTGAAAACCTGATCGGTTCAGACGACCGCATTGACCGGTTCATTGGCACCGCAGCAGCAAATCATTTCTGGGGCCGCGGAGGTGGCGACTACTTCAATGGCGGAGACGGCGATGACATTCTGGACGGCGGCAATGATGGCGACATCCTTTATGGAGAGGGCGGCAACGACACTCTGATCGGAGGTTCCGGACAGGATTACATGAACGGAGGAACAGGGATCGACACCGTTGTCTATTCCGGAAGCTCCAGCGGTGTAACGGTCGATCTTGCCGGTGGCACAGCTTCGGGAGGCGACGCAGACGGCCCCGTGCAGATTGTAGGACGCGGGACGGCCATCCGGCATGACATCATCGTTGATGTCGAAAACGCTGTCGGCTCCATCTTCGACGACCATCTCATCGGCAATGAAATGGCGAACGAACTTTCCGGCGGATCTGGCGATGACACGCTGACCGGAGGTGACGGTGAAGACATGCTGAATGGCGGTTCCGGCAGCGACACAGCAGACTATTCCAACGCTGCCAGCGGCGTCAGGCTTAATCTGGCCAAAGGGAATTCTGAAGGTGACACATATGTTTCGATCGAAAATCTCGCTGGGTCCGGGTTTGACGATCGGCTGAAAGGAGATCGATCAGCCAATACTTTGACCGGTCAAGGCGGTGACGACATCATTCGTGGTGGCGGCGGTGACGACATCCTGTTCGGTGACTTTTCCGACCAAGGCGATGCCATTCCGCGCCCGGGCATGGGAACCGGTTACGCCACACTCGGAGGAGACGCAACAAACAACTCGATCGCCACGGCTTTCGATATTTCGAACAACTTCTCCTTGGCGGAAGATCCGGACATCTTCGATTCAACCTCTGTCCTGCATACGACTGTCAATGCCACGGGAAACGGGAAAGGTGGATATTACAGCATCAATCTTGCCGCCGGGACAATCCTGACGATCGATATCGATGGGATTGCCGATCCAAATGTTCATGACAGCTGGGTTCGATTGCTGGACAGCAATGGCGACGTGGTCACTGAAAACGACGACGGAGGCGGCGATCCCGGTTCCACGAGCAACCGGGATTCAAGCACAGTTTTCATTGTCGAGGAAACCGGTACCTACTACATTCTGGAAGGCAGCTGGACCAGCAGTGCGCCCGGCAATGGCTGGACGGAAGCTATCCCGGAAGGGTCCACTTACAAACTCAATGTTTCGGTAGAATTTCCGCCGGAACCGGTCCAGCCGGGCGAAGCGGGAAATGACAGGCTCTTTGGTGGCCGAGGCGACGACATGCTGGACGGGGGGCTCGGATCTGACATCCTCGTCGGCGGCGCAGGTGAGGATTCTTTCCGCTTTTCGACCGAGCTTGGAGCTGAGAATGTCGACCAGGTTCGCGACTTCGATACTGAAGCGGACATGTTCATGCTGGACAGCAGTGTCTTTTCAGAAATCGGTAACACAGGCCTTCTTGCGATCGGTGCATTTCAGTCCAATGCGGCAGGCGTGTGTTACGACACCGACGATCGCATCGTCTATGATACGGACGATGGGACACTGTCCTATGACGCCGACGGGTCAGGCGACCTTGCAGCCGTGCAATTCGCGCAGTTGAACCCGGGTCTGGATCTGTCAGCGCAGGACTTTGTTATCGTCTGACGGATTTGAACAGGGCGCTATCAAGCGCCCTGTGCCACGCAACACTGACTGTTCACCGAACCCCATCGGCGACAACCCGGATGGAGGCATGTGATGAAGCACTCAATCAATCGCCGCACAATGCTGACCATCGTCGCAGGAGCATCGCTTTGTGCAAACCTGCAGGTAACTGCTGCACGAACTCGCACCATAGACGGCACGCTCAGGTATCGTGACAAGAAAATCATCCCGAAAGGCCAAGTCGAAGTCTTTCTCAAAGGAAGTGATGCGAATGCGGACCCAGACACTGTCAAAACGCTGCTAACCAGCGATGGCTCTTCGCAATACATCACCTTTTCCCTGGAGCTGCCCGCCGGCACCCAAATCTCGAAAGTTTCTCAGATTGTCGCCCGGCTGGAGCGTGAAGACGGTTGGCTGCTGGCACGCGGCAGCGCCAGCCTGACGGTGCAGACACCCGTCAACATCACACTCAACACAGTCATGTATTGAACGACAGGTCATTCAGGTGTGGAATGATGCTCTCTTGCGTTGCGTTTGCGGGCTGCGGCTTGCTCTTTTCAGCGCCAGATCAGTCTGACCGGAGCCCCAGTTTTTGGAGCAACCTGTCCCGTTTCATCAGCCACCAGCCTGACTCGATTGGCCACATCTCAAATGAGGTATCATCGCCAAGAGTTTCGGCGCTGCGCAAAGGCCAATTGGGGTCGTCCAGCAGCTCTCTTGCAAGGGCAATCATGTCTGCCTTCCCTTCCCGGAGGATGTCCTCGCAAGCTTGCGGGTTCCATAAGAATCCCACTGCCATCGTCGCAATGTCCGCCTCTTTGCGCACCTTCTCGGCAAATGGTGTCTGGAACCCCTCCTCGATCTTCATTCGGCGCGGACGTTCTTTGCCGCCAATACCACCCGTCGAGCAATCGATGAGATCGACGCCAGCTTTCGAAAGCGCGATTGCGGTCCTGACCGTATCTTCGGCTTCCAGACCTCCTTCAAGCCAGTCGGTAGCCGACAGGCGGAATGCCAAGGGGTAATCTTCCGGCCAATGGGCGCGAATTGACTTCGCGACTTCGACCGCGAACCTTGTCCGGTTTTCAGCAGAGCCGCCCCAACGGTCGGTGCGGCGGTTTGAAATCGGAGACAGGAACTGATGGACGAGGAAGCCATGGGCCGCATAAACCTCGATCATCTTGAACCCTGCCTTGTGAGCCCTTTCAGCTGCCTCGCCAAACGATTGGACAATGCGCTGAATGTCCTCTTCGGTCAGTTCATCTGGTTCTGGCCATCCGTCTGCGTAGGGGATCGCGGAAGGTGCGCAAGCCCGCCACGGATCTTCGCCTCTTTCGGTGCTGTCTTCCTGGTCAACCGGCGTTTCGCCATGCCAGGGGCGTTTTTCCGAGGCCTTCCGGCCGGCATGGCTCAGCTGAATACCCGGTATTGCACCTTCTTTGCTGATAAACTCTGCAATAGGTTTGAGGGCGTCGATCTGAGTATCGTTCCAGAGACCGAGGTCGCCATGCGTGCGCCTCCCGTCCTTCTCCACGGCAGTTGCCTCGGCATAAACCAATCCGGCCCCACCGAGGGCGAACCGGCCAAGATGCACCATGTGCCAATCGTTCGCATGGCCATCGACCGCCCGGTACTGGCTCATGGGAGAGACGGCGATCCGGTTTTTGAAAATGACGTCACGAAGCTTGAATGAGGTGAAAAGTTTCGACATGCATGTCTCCGCCGCGGTCCGATTGTCACCGAGAGCTACCGGGCACTTCCGGCAACCTCAACCAGCTTGAGCAGAATCCGTCTTGAAATAAAGTTCACTTTTTTGACAGGTTGCAGAAGGGTTTAAGCTTGTATTGCGTAAAAAACAGCGCCCCCTGAGCGGCGAAGGTTCTGAAGAACCCGTCGCCCCGGCAGTGGAAACTGCGCCATCTGATCAGGCGGACTTGATCCCATAATTGGCGACTGCCCCAAGAACCTCGTCGATTTGTTCCTCCGACAGAATATGGGGTTTGCCAACCGATTGACTGACGATATAGGCATGTGCCAGGACTTCCAGCTCTTCCATACGCCAGAGCGCCTTTTCCAGTGTCTCGCCAACGACAACGGCCCCGTGATTTGCCATCAGGCAGCCGTGACGGGAGGTCATCGCACCTGTGACATGTTCGGACAATTCGTCGCTCCCAAAAAGCGCATAGTCCGCAAGCGGCACTGTATTGCCACCGAAAATCGCAACCATGTAGTGACATGCGGGAATGGCCATGCGGTTGATGGACAACGCGGTACAGTGAACCGGATGAGCATGAACAACAGCATGCATATCGGGCTTGTTGCGCAGAAGTGCCTGATGAAACTGCCACTCGGTCGACGGCGGGAAAGGTCCCTTGGCCTTCCCTTTGCCCTGGATGGGAACCGTCGCCAGCATATCTGGTGTCATCCTGTCATAAGGAACACCGGAGGGGGTAATGATCATCTTCTTGCCGGCACGAACGGATATGTTACCCGATGTGCCCTGGTTGATGCCCCGCCGGTTCATCTCCTTGCTGGTATCGATGATCGCCTGCCTGAGTTTATTCGTGTCCTTGTAAGGTGCCTTAAGCATTTTCCGCCGCCAGTTTGAGCAAATCCGCCGCCGTGCTTGAGCATGTGGCGATATGAGTGGCGTATCCGCCGCGAATGGCCGCCAGCATGGGCTCGGCCCGATCCGGACCTGACCCGACCAGCAGGCCCATATCCTTGTTGCGCATCTGATCAAGCGTAACGGCAATCATGCGATCTTCGATGTCCCGATTGAGGCCCTGGCCGTTGTGGTCAATCAGCCTGCCGCATATGACGCCAATGGCACCTTGTGCCGCACAGGCATCAATATCCGCCCTGTCCAAAAGGCCCGTGTGAACCACATGGCTGTCGTCACCACAGGTTCCGCAGGCGAAAATCGTCTTGTTGCAATTCGCGACGGCCCGCAGCTGCGCTTCGATAACCGGCTCCTGCCGTAGCCTTTCAACCAGATCCTTGCTCGACAAGACCAGGGGCACATGCAGGTTGACGCAGTGGGCGCCATAGCGTCTGGCGAGCGTCGCCGAACAGGTTTCAGCTGCGAAACCGAGAGCCGCAGGGCGGGACCCGACAAGTTGGACGACAGTCAGGTTCTCCATGGAAATGCGCGGTGCCGCCTCAGCCACCCTGTAAACCGTCTCGCCCCAGGCAACACCGAGCCGGTCACCCGGCTCCAAAAGCCATGGAAGCCAGTCAGCGACAACACGGGTCACCCGCTCCAGCGATTTTTCGGCACCGTCAGGTGACGATGGAATGACCACGGCATCACGAAGACCGAACCGGTCGACAAGGCGTCGCGCCAAATCCTGATTTCGAAAGACATCCGTGTCGAGAGATATGCGCACATAGTCCCGCTTGCGGGCTTCAGCCAGATAATTGACAACCGTCGCCCGGGAAATACCCAGCCGTTCGGCGATCTCGTTCTGGTTCATGCCGTCCTGATAGTAGCACCAGGTAACCTCAACGATTGCGTCTTCCTGTGGGCGTGCACGTGCTGACTGGCCGCGGGTCCCGCTCCTGCCGTCCGTTGGCCGGGACTTGGACGGGCTTGGGCTCATGCTCTCTTGGCGACCTGCGCAAGATCTGGAAACAATTCCGCAAGCCCTTCAGCGCTTGCCTCGCAAATCCCCCGTTCGGTGATGAGGCCTGTCACCAGATGGTTCGGTGTCACATCAAACGCCGGATTGCCGCCTGCAGTCCCGATCGGAGTGACTTGCACCTGGCCGATGCTCCCCTCCTCCGTCAGGCCCTGTACATGGGTTACTTCCCGTTCCATGCGTTCTTCGATCGGAATTTCGGCGACACCGTCATCAACGGTCCAGTCGATTGTGGGCGATGGCAGGGCGACATAAAACGGGACATTGTTGGCCTGTGCGGCAAGTGCCTTCAGGTAGGTTCCGATCTTGTTGCAAACGTCCCCTCTACGCGTGGTGCGGTCCGTTCCTGTAATTACCAGATCCACCATTCCATGCTGCATCAAGTGACCACCGGCATTGTCGGTGATGTAGGTGTGCGGAATGCCGTGACTCCCGAGTTCCCACGACGTCAATGCACCCTGATTGCGTGGACGTGTCTCGTCGACCCACACGTGAATTGCGATGTTTTCGTCATGTGCCTGATACATGGGGCTCGTCGCTGTGCCCCAGTCCACGGTTGCGATCCAGCCGGCATTGCAATGGGTCAGGATGCGCACGGGATCTCCATCCCGTTTGCCGGCTGCTATCTTGCGAATGATTTCAAGACCGTGCTGACCTATGCGGTGGTTGATGTCCACATCCTCGTCCGAAATCTCATGTGCAAGCCGCAATGCAGACGCGGAGCGCTCGTTTTCAGGCAGGGCCTTCAAAGCAGTTCGGCACCGATTGAGCGCCCATCGAAGGTTGATGGCAGTCGGCCGCGTCTTGTCCAGAAACGCCCAGGCACTGTCAAGATTTGCATCGGAAGGATCAGTCGCTGCAGCAAGGGCCATGCCATAGGCAGCCGTGGCCCCGATCAGCGGCGCACCACGCACACGCATTTCGACAATCGCATCGGCAAAATCTTGAAGCGTTTCAACATGCTGCACCCGAAACTCGTGAGGCAGCCAGCGCTGATCGATTATTTGCAGCGCGCCTTTGTCCTCATCCCACCAAAGCGAGCGGTAGTGGGTTCCGTTGACCTTCATAGGATGTCCTTCTTGTTGACTTGGCGTGCAAGCGTCAGCAAAGCGTCCAGCGAGCCACACTTCCCGGCATTGAGGATCAGTTCCGCGCCCATATGTAGGTTCCGAGCTTCCAGTGCCGCCTTGAGACCGTTGTCTTCGATCTCTTCGAAATCCGCGTTATGCGCCAGCGACAATGTCCTGCGATGCATTTCGATCCCGCAGAACCCGAGCGCTTCCGTCCAGATTTCCAAGAGGAGGTCGGCACATGAATCGGCTGACTTTTGTCCCTGCCCCTCGAATAACGCTTCGGGATAAAGCATTCCCGTTCGTTCGCTCTGCCACAGATGCGTGAACTCTTTTTCAAACGTATCGACGATCTCCTCGACCACAGTCAGGAGCCATTCCTGATAATCGTCCAGATCGTCTTTTGTCCTGTGCGCCGGTTGGCTGAAATAGGCCATGAAGAAGTTCGCAAGCAGCATCCCGATATCGAACCCCATCGGTCCGTACTGAACAAATTCCGGATCGATAACGCGGCTTTCGGTATCGGTTGACATGATCGACCCGCTGTGAAGATCGCCATGCACCATCGTCTCGGTGTTGGAGGCGAATTTCATCAGGTGGCGCTGCACCTTTGCTTTCAGCTTGGCATCTGATCGCAAACCGGCAACCACAGGACCCAAAGCATCCGTATGGTGGTTCATCTCGGCTTCATAGTAGGGATCAGTGAAGACCAGAGCTTCGGTAATCGCCGGTATTTCAACATTACCGGCAAATAGTCCGACATCTTTTTTCTTGTCGGCGCTCTTCATGGACAGTTCGGACCCGCGGAAAGCCGTCCGTGCACAGAACTTTCCCAGAAAATTGCCAAGGCCTGCAACCTTGTCGCCATCGATCAGCTTTCGACGCAGGATCTTGTGCGGCGACAAGAACTCCATGACGATCAGCGCTTGCGTTTCATCAAAATGATGGACAGCCGGTACCGAGCCAGGGTCGCGTTCGGCTTGTCGTACCAGGGCGTGATTTTCAAAGAAGGCCCGGTAGAGCGGCAATGGCCAGCTGTCGCCGACGAGGCGCACATATGGCAATGCCTGCTTGACGACGACGGATCCATTCGGGCCCTCAACGATGAAAACCAAATTCAGATTGCCGTCGCCAACTTCACGCACTGTCCAGAGAGCGGGATCTGATCCGACGCGTTTTGCCACAACGTCGATCGATGCAAGACGGGTTCCGAGCGTCTCCGGCGTTAACGGTCGATACTGGTCAGGCGTGTCCATGACTGCAAATTTTCCTCTCTTTTCCGTCCCGATAATGATCAAGATTATTCAAAAGTCAACCAGGTTGACAAATGACTATTTTGCATGCTGTAACTCTATTAAAGGGAATAAAAGCCCTGCAAAATTTTGGGAGGAACGGTGCAAAACGTCACCTGCAAACTCCGCGGTCTGGAAAAGTCCTTCGGACAAAATCACGTCCTGAAGGGCATTGATCTGGATTTGCGGTCCGGAGAAGTTACGGCATTGATGGGAGCCAATGGCGCGGGCAAATCCACGCTCGTGAAAGTGTTGTGCGGCTATCATTTCGCTGATAGCGGCGACATTGAGCTTGGCGGCGAACCCTTTTCACCGACAGACGCGGCCGATGCCATATCCAAGGGTGTTGTTACGGTTCACCAGTCGATCGACGACGGCGTGATCCCGGACCTGGACGTGGCGACGAACCTGACTCTCGACCGGTTGACCGAGCCCGGTGTCGGATTGTTTGTCAACGACAGGAAACTGAGAGCAAAGGCACGCGAAGTCGCCGAAAGCATGGGCCTGACCATGGACGTTCGCATGCGTGTTGCCGATCTGGATGTTGCCGACAGGCAGATGATCGCAATCGCTCGCGCCATGGCCCGCTCACCAAAACTGCTTATTTTGGACGAACCCACATCGTCCCTTTCGTCATCGGAGGCTGAGCGCCTCTTTGCCCTGATTGATAGACTGCGAGCGGAAGGGGTGGCGATCTTGTATATTTCCCACCGCATGTCCGACATTCGGCGTATCGCCGACAGGATTGTCACAATGCGCGATGGCGCGATCTCGGGCCTCTTCGAAACTGAACCTCTCGATTATGTCGGTGCGGTCAATGCGATGCTTGGACATCAGATGACCGAAGTGGACATCGATCCAGTACAGGGTGGACGCCCGGTCCTTCAGATTAAAAACCTGAAACTGTTCGAAGACAGCCGGCCGATCGACTTCGAAGCGCGAGAGGGCGAGATTGTCGCCTTTACCGGATTGCTCGGATCCGGAAAGACCCAACTGGCAGAAATCATCTATGGGCTGTCAAAGCCTTCCGGCGGCAGTCTCCTGCTGGATGGCAAGGAATATCTGCCGACGGGTGCAGGCGACGCGGTTTTAAAAGGCGTCTTCATGTCGCCCAAGGACCGTAGCGTGAACGCTGTCGTGCCCGACTTTGATATCGCCAACAACATGACGGTGCCATTTCTTGGCGCCTTCAGCCGATTTTCGTTTCTGGGCGACAAAGCGCAACGCAAAGCAACCGATGACATGATCGATAGGATCGGAGTAGTTTGCCAGTCCAATTTCGACGGCATCGACACTTTGTCCGGCGGCAATCAGCAAAAGGTCATGATTGGCCGCTGGTTGCTCAAGGCCTCTCGCATTCTGCTACTCGATGAGCCTTTCCAGGGTGTCGATATTGGTGCGAGGCGCGACATCGGAAGGTATATCCGGCAAACAGCTCAGAACCGAACAACGCTCGTCTTTGTCGCTGAAATCGACGAGGCCCTGGAAATCGCGGACCGGATCGTCGTCCTGAACGAGGCGGCAATCGCCGGCGAATACATCAACAAGAATATCGACTTGAACAGCCTGGTTGCGGATGTGTCCGGCCCCGGTGAGCGGCTGGCTCTCGCAGGATGAAATTTGGAAAATGAACAAGAACGCACTCGATTTCGCTATCAAATACGGCTTCCTGATCCTGCTGGGCGGGCTTGCGCTTTTCTTCTCGATCTACGCGAGCGGATTTGCCAGCCCGCGCTCGGCTGTCTTTATTTTGCAGTCGGTAGCCATAACAGGCATCCTGGCACTCGGTGTCACCTGTACTCTGGTCGTAGGCGGTTTTGACCTTTCTATCGGCTCGGTCGCGACTTCTGCCTTGATGCTATCTGCTTATACGATGGTCATCCTCGAACAATCGGCCTTTGTCGCTGTCGCACTCTGTCTCATCATGGGGGCACTCGTCGGATTGGTGAATGGCCTTTTGATCGTCAAGATGCGTGTGCCTGATCTTCTGGCCACCCTTGGCATGATGTTCCTTCTGATTGGCCTTCAGCGCATTCCAACACAGGGCAATTCCATTGCGACCGGAATGAGCCTCGAGAACGGATCTGTTGCCGAAGGCACATTTTCCGCGGCTTTTCTCTGGCTCGGCCGTCATCGGTTCGATCTGTTCCTGGACAGGCTCGTGCCTGTGCCCGTCGTCGTCTTTCTGCTGATCGCTCTCTTGATCTGGCTGTTTCTCGGATACACTAGGCATGGACGCCTGATGTATGCGATCGGTTCCAATGAAAGAGCAGCCGGTCTGGTCGGAACAAATGTCCACCGCTACAAGATTGTTGCCTACATGATTTCCGGAATGCTGGCCTCGGTTGGCGGAATTCTGCTCGCAGCGCGTCTCGGCCGCGGCGACATCGCATCGGGCAACAACCTGCTGCTCGACAGCGTGGCCGCCGCCCTGATCGGCTTTGCGGTTCTCGGCGCGGCTCGCCCGAACGCATTCGGCACGGCTGCAGGTGCGCTCTTTGTCGGCATTCTTCTTCAGGGTCTGACCATGATGAATGCCCCTTACTACATGCAGGATTTCGTCAAGGGAGCTGTGCTGGTCGCAGCCCTGGTCTTTACTTTCTACCTGTCATCGCGACGCGGAGGCAGGAGAACTGCGTGACGCCCGCCGGGCGCCGTTCATATTGGGAGGAAACAATATGCTCAGACGTGAATTCATGAAGCTCGCCATGGTGGCTGGCCTGGGTCTTGGCAGCGGCAGCGCGCTTGCAGCCGACATGCCCGCACCATTCGACAAACCTGAGGACGTGAAGATCGCACTGGTCCGCTATCTTTCAACAGGCGACTTCTTCCAATCCTATCTCTCGGGCGTGGAAAAGCAGGCCGAAGCCCTCGGTGTCGATCTGCGCGTCTTTGACAGCCGCCAGGATGCGGCCCTTCAGGCGGATATGGTCGATCAGGCAATCGCCCTCGGCGTTGACGGGATCGTCATTCAACACGGTTTGACGGAGTCCATGAAACCGGCCGCCCAACGGGCCGTCGATGCAGGCATAAAGGTTGTCGCTTTTGATGTGAATGTCGAAAACGACTCCATCCCACAGGTTGAGCAGTCAGACTATCTGCTTGGAAAAATGGCACTCGAGCAGGCGATCAAGGACAATGGCGACAGCTTCACGGCTGGCTATGTCTACGTGCCTGGCATCGCCCCCCTTGATCGGCGGGACGTTGCCTGGAAGGAAGTCAAGAAGGACAATCCGGGCATCAAGGAAGCTGCGATGTTCGGCACGCTCGACAATCCGATTGCCAACTCGGTTGCCAATCAGGCGCGCTCTGTGCTGCAGGCCAACCCGACCATCAATGTTGTCTTCGCACCCTATGACGAGTTTGCGAAGGGTGTGAAAATCGCCGTTGATGAGGCAGGCCTCAGCCAGGACATCAAAATCTATTCAGCGGATGTCTCCACTGCCGATATCTCCGCCATGCGTGAGCCGGACTCTGCCTGGGCCGCAACGGTTGCCACCAACCCGGCCGTCGTTGGCGAGGTCAGCGTACGCACGCTTGCGCTTATGCTTGCCGGAGAAGATCCGGGCAAGCAGGTAATCGTTCCGCCGACATTGATCACGCAGTCCTTCCTGAACGAGCAGGATGTGCGCAACATGGAAGACCTCGGTGAGAAGATGCCGCAGTTCCAACATGCTGACGTTTCCGTTGCTGAGTGGATCCCGCTTCCTGCGCGATAGGTCCGATCAAACCAGTTGGAAAGAGCCCGGCAACGCGTTGCCGGGCTTTTTTTGTGAAGCAGTTCACACATAATCCTTGGCTGGCATCTTGAAATCCGAACATATTGGAATTCCTATGAGGTCCGGGATGTTGTAATCCGCTCCCCCTTATCGGCGTTCATTCCGGCAAGTAGGACAATTGGCCAAGCTTAAAGACATTGCTGAAATTGTCGGCACCTCGATCGCAACGGTATCCAGGGTTCTGAACAGGGATGCCACGATCTCCGTGT
This sequence comes from uncultured Roseibium sp., assembly GCF_947499295.1. Taxonomy (GTDB): domain Bacteria; phylum Pseudomonadota; class Alphaproteobacteria; order Rhizobiales; family Stappiaceae; genus Roseibium. Next base: position 212,855 of record NZ_CANMNP010000006.1, on the reverse strand, counting down.
CACCGCAGACCCGCGCACGTATTGTCGCCGTTGCGGAAGAACTCGACTACAAGCCGTTGAAGGAACGCCGGAACACATCCGCCTCTGGACGAATGTCTTTTCGCCCGAAAGTTTCAGAAATATACCTCGAACTTGGAGAGCGCTGGAAGCACGTCTCGGAAGGATCTTATTATTCAAGACTGAAAAACGGCGTCGAGAGCCGGTGTCTTGAGCTAGATGTCCACGTGGTAACTGTTAAGTGCCTCTATCCGGAGCTTTTCCAGCCTGACGGCAAAACGCGGGGCGCCATTGTCGTAGGACAAGGGTCTGGGATCCACCGACAGGCACGGGACTTTTGGCAAAATCTGATCGTATTTGCTGATTTCTTGCCCGAGGAACCCGATTTTGACAGCGTCGGGCACGATCTTTACTCCGCCACCGAACAGCTCATGACCGGATTGACGTCCAAAGGCTATCGCAGAATTGGTTTCATCGGTGGGTGCTCGCTCGGAGAACATCCTGAGATTTATGAAGCACGATTTGAAGCTTATAAGGACTGGCTGGGGACAAAGGATTCTTTCGACAGAACTCTCGTCTCTCTGGCAGGCAACACGACGGATAACGGTCTTGAATGTACGCGTGAGTTGCTTGCCGTGGAACCGAGACCTGATGCCATTGTGGCTTGCACCGACGACATGGCGGTTGGAGCCTACAAGGCCGTCCGGGATGCCGGTCTGAAAATCGCGCAGGACGTAGCGGTGGTCGGGTTCAACGACAACCCTGCTTCGGAGCTTTTGGACCCGGCCCTGGCAAGCGTTAGGCTCGCGCCGGAGGAGATCGGAACTTCTGCAGTCAATCAGCTGCTGGAACGGCTTTCAGGACGCGACATCGCCAAGAAAGTCGTCATTCAGGCTCCGATAATCTGGCGGAATAGTGTGAAGTAAAACTCTCATCAAAAATTTTAGTAAAATTTTACTAAACAGACACTCGGTGCCGTCCCATTCTTGTCGAACTTGAGGATTGCAATAGCCGTCCCACTGGCAATCGCCCCCTCAGGTAGTTCCGGTTGGGTGGATCCAATGGCGCGTCCGCCCGACCGGACCCACGTTTTCCGCCGGACAGGACCACCAATGCCCAAGAAACTGAATTTCTGTGAAGACTGGACCTTCGTCGCAGGTTTTGAGCCGCAAATGGCAGGTCAACACCTCGACGGCGACACGGTGAGATTGCCGCATACCGCCATTGAATTGCCGTTCGACTATTTCGACGAACGCTCCTATCAAAAACCCTTCACCTATCAAAAGAAGCTGCAATGGTCCGACTCCTTTCAAGACAAGGAGATCAATCTCGTTTTTGACGGTGTCATGGCGAATGCATCGGTCTTTTTGAACGGGGTGCACGTTGCCGGACACAAGGACGGTTACACGCCTTTTGAAGTCCGGCTGACAGAGGCATTTCGCGACGGCGAATGCCTGATCACCGTATGCGTGGATGGATCGGAAAATCCGGACATCCCACCCTTTGGCGGCCGTATCGATTACCTGACCTATGCCGGCATCTATCGCGAAGCCTGGCTGCAAATTGCTGACAGTATCTCGATCAAGACAGTGAAGATCGAGACGCAAGACACACTGAGCGAAGCACCCGGTGTTTTTGCCAGGATCTGGTTGAGCAATCCTGCTCAAACGGCGGTCAACGGTCAGCTTCATGGGGAACTGATCTCCCCTGACGGCGAATTCATTGCGGCGAGCACTACAGACATTGTTGCCGACCAGATTGCTGCTCTGGCGTTCGAGAATCTAAAAAACATATCGCTATGGGACCTGGACAATCCTGCCCTCTATACGCTTCGCCTTGCAATGCGCGCAGATGGTTCAAAAGACACTTTCGAAACAGTCTTTGGCTTCCGCACGGCAGAATTCACACCGGCGGGCTTCCTCATCAACGGCAGGAAGGTGAAGCTGATCGGATTGAACCGGCACCAGTCGTTTCCCTATTCCGGTTACGCACAAGGGCGCGCTTCACAGGAACGCGATGCCGAACTGCTGAAGGAAGAGTTGGGCTGCAATATCGTCAGAACCTCTCACTACCCACAATCGCCATGGTTCCTGGATCATTGCGACAGGATCGGACTTCTGGTTCTGGAGGAAATACCCGGCTGGCAGCATATTGGCGGCGAGACCTGGAAAGACGAAGCTGTTCAAAATGTGCGGCGCATGATCGAGCGGGACTGGAACCATCCCTCCATCGTACTCTGGGGTGTCCGCATCAATGAATCTGCTGACGACGACGCCTTTTATCAACGCACCAATGCGCTTGCCCGGGAACTGGACAGGACAAGACAGACGGGTGGAATTCGCAAAGATACCGAAAGTTCGTTGCTTGAAGATGTCTATACATTCAACGATTTCGTTCTGGGATCGTTTGAAGATCCTCGTGTCAATCGTCCGCGAACGCCGCTGAGAGACCGGAAGGAAACCACGGGACTCGTGAAACCGGTGCCCTACCTCGTGACCGAATATAATGGTCACATGTATCCCACCAAGATATTCGATCAGGAACAGCGGCAAATAGAGCACGTTACCCGGCACCTTGAAATTCTGAACGCTGCTTATGGTGACGATGCCGTTTCAGGCTGCATTGGCTGGTGCATGTTCGATTACAACACACATCAGGATTTCGGATCGGGCGACAGGGTTTGCTATCACGGTGTCATGACGATGTTTCGGGAAATGAAGCTTGCAGGTTACGCCTATGCAAGCCAGACCAGCCCGAACCGCAAGGTGATATTGGAGCCTGTCAGTATATGGGCGCGTGGTGAACGCAACATTGGCGGCACACTTCCGCTTATGGTGTTATCGAACTGCGATGAAATCAGAATGACCTATTCCAATGGCAACAGCTTCGAGATCTTCCGCGACACAGTAAACTTTCCACATTTGCCGCATCCACCGTTCTGCCTAGAACTGAGTACGGAAGCAGAAGACGCACTCGGGGTCTGGGGGCATGACTGGCCGGATGTCGAATTTACAGGCTACTTAAATGGCGAGCCGGTCGTAACGCGGAATTTTGTCGCCAACCCTCTGGCAACGGAGTTGCGTCTGGAACCTGATCGGATGACGCTCAATCCGGACCACAATGAAACGCGTGTTCTGACAAAGGCTCTGGACCAGGTCGGCAATCCGCTCACCTTCTTGAATGACAGCGTTTCCATCGAACTCGATGGACCGATTGAACTCATCGGGCCCGAAAAGGTCGCCCTGAGAGGTGGTGGCACCGGCTTCTGGGTGCGTGCGCAGTCAGGTAAGAAGGGGAACGCACATATCAGTGTGAAAACGTCCAGGTTTCCCGAAAAGAGGCTCACTCTTCAGGTCGAGTAGCCCTGCCCGTATCCCCGATCGACAACTTGCTGCTACTCAATCGTCGAAATAGTCCGAGTGCCGTATCTCAAGGTCAGCCAGGACTTTCAAGATGGAGGAGAAATGCAATTCGCCAAAACGCACCGCTTCAGTAAGGTCCCGGGCGCAAATTGCTTCAAAAATCCGCGCATGTTCGTCCTTTAGAAATCCAAGATGGTTCTTGTCCCTGAGCGACAAAACACGCAGACGGTCGAGAACCATCTTTTCTTTCTCCAGCACCTGTGCGGCGCGTGGAAATCCCGTTGCTTCGGCAAGTTCAAGGTGAAATGCGTCGTCCAGGTTTCCAAAGACGACTGCATCGCCAATGGCGACAGCATCTTCCTGCGCTTTCAGGTTTTGAAGCAAGCGATCGTGGGACGCACTGGGCAAACCGCCCGAGGCCAGGCGGCGAATATTCGCCATCTCAAGGGCTTCCCGCAAATAGCGGGCTTCCAGGATTTTTTCTTTGTTGAGCCTGGAAATAAAATTGCCTCGGCTGGGATAAGTGACCACCAGCCCCGCCTCGCGAAGGCGCATGAAAGCTTCTCGAACGGGGGTCCGGCTGGCCCCGAATTTTGCTGCAATTTCGGCTTCGGAGACAATGCACCCGGGCCGTAGATCCATATTCAGGATGGCGTGTTTTATTGATCCGAAGATCTGATCGCCCGCTGGTTTGGAAGCGTCAATACGCTTGAATTCCAAGTCCGTGCGTGCCGGACTATTGGCACTTGTCGTCATAGTTTTTCGACCAAATTGATACAGGAAAATTCCGGATTCTTACCTACCGGTATACCGGTACACGCATCTATTTACAACCGGTATACCGGTGTGCTAGTTGATAAATAAAGGTGGTCGAGAAGGTCCTAATGAGTATGCAAGTAGCCTTGGTCGGACTTGGTATGGTGGCGCAGACCCACGCACGCGCCATTGCCGCTACAAACGGCAGGGTCTCATTGCGAGGCGTTCTATCGCGCAGCAAAAAAAGCGCCGAGGCATTCTTGACCGAAGCATCCGGTTTTCTACCTGCAGCGCCGAAGATCTACGCCGACCTTCGGGAATTGGTGTCCGATAAGGACCTGGATTTTGTGATTGTCTGTACACCGCCAAATGCTCGGTCAGACATGGTCGCAACGCTTGCCGATCGCGGCCTGCCAATCCTTATGGAAAAACCGATTGAGCGGACATATGAGGCCGCTGAAGACATTGTCAGGCGCTGTGAGACCGCGGGCGTTCCACTCGGCATCGTCTTCCAGCATCGCATGCGCGCTTCAGCAAAGCAGCTGGACAACGTTCTGAAACAAGGAACATTGGGAGAGATCGCCCTGGTGGAGATCACGGTTCCCTGGTGGCGAGCGCAATCCTACTACGACGAACCCGGTCGAGGGACCTACCAGCGCGATGGCGGGGGCGTGCTCATTTCCCAGGCGATCCACACACTGGATCTTGCCTTGTCCTTAACCGGTCCAGTCATTGAGGTTCAGGCAATGGCAGCAAAGACCTCCCTTCACGATCTGGAAGCAGAAGATTTTGTCAGCGCCGGACTGCGATTTGACAATGGCGCAGTCGGCTCTCTCGTTGCCAGCACGGCAAGTTTCCCTGGTGGTGCGGAATCGATCACACTTCATTGCCAGCATGGATCGGCGGCCCTGAAATCCGGCCGACTGGAGATCCTCATGCATGATGGCAGCGTCGAGACTTTAGGCGAGGAAAGTGCGACGGGCGGAGGAGCCGATCCGATGGCATTTACCCACGAATGGCACCAGGCAGTGATCGAGGATATGGCCGATGCAATTGCCGACAAGCGTGCACCGAAATGCAGCGGCCGCGAAGCCTTGCGGGTGCACCGGTTGATCCAGGCTCTGATCCAGTCCGCATCGCAAAAGTCAGCCGTAGCAATCCCCCAATTGGAGCACTGAATGTCAAAACCCCTCAAGTTCGCCGCGTTGGGAATTGATCACCGGCACATTTTTGGAATGTCGGAGAACATGAAGCTGGCTGGGGCAGAGTTCACATCCTGGTGGACACTGGGAAAGCCTGAAACCCATGAAGGCTTCGCCAAACGTTTTCCGGATGTACCGATGGTCGAGAACCGGGAAGACATTTTCAATGACCCTGCGATCGACCTCGTGCTGATTGCATCGGTGCCTTCGCAACGCGCGGAGTTGGCGATTGCTGCGATGGAGGCCGGCAAGGACGTCATGGTCGACAAACCCGGCTGCACGACGCTGGAACAACTGGATGCGATCAAAAGCTGTGTTGAACGGACCGGCCGCATCTGGTCAGTGAACTTTTCTGAGCGGTTCGAAGTGGCAAGTGTTACGCGCGCCGCGGAATTGGTTCAGGAAGGCGCCATCGGCAAGGTGGTTCAAACGCTTGGCATGGGACCGCATCGACTGAACGAAGCCTCTCGGCCCGAATGGTTTTTCGAGCGTGACAGCTATGGCGGCATCCTGACGGATATAGCATCGCATCAAATCGACCAGTTTCTGTACTTCACCGGTTCAGCGGATGCCGAGATCACCGCTGCAAGCGTTGCTAACTACGCCAATCCGCACCGCCCAGGGCTCCAGGACTTCGGCGAAATCGTTCTGCGAAGTTCCCAGGGACACGGTTACATTCGAGTGGACTGGTATACACCCGACGCACTCCCGACCTGGGGTGATGGCAGACTGACGATTTTGGGAACCCAAGGCTATCTTGAGCTCCGTAAATATGTCGACGTGGCCGGAAAACCCGGCATTGATCACTTGTTCCTGGTGAACGGCACACGGTGCGAAAAGATCGACTGCTCACAAGCCGGGTTACCCTACTTTCAGCGACTTACCGACGACATCAACAACCGTTCGGAAACCGCGATGTCCCAAACCCACGCTTTCAAGGTTATGGAGCTTGGCCTTAAGGCGCAACTCATCGCCGAAGACCGAGGTCAGTCATGATCCGGGTCGCGATCATTGGTGCGGGTATTGGCCGTGCCCATCTGGAGGGGTATCGCGCCCTGCCAGAGAGATATTCCGTCAAAGTCATGTGCGATCTGGACATTGAACGTGCGACAGACGTTGTCGCCGGCACCAACGTCCAGGTGGAGGCGGATCTGTCCAGGGTGATGGCCGATCCTGAAATCGATCTGGTGGATGTCTGTCTACCGCCACACCTTCACTATCCGGTCGTCATGCAGGCCCTGGAAGCCGGCAAGCATGTGGTCTGTGAAAAACCGCTGGTCACCTCGCTCAAGGAAGCCGACGAGCTGGTGGCTGCCGCTAGAAAGGCAAACCGCCGCCTGACCCCGGTTTTCCAGTATCGCTTCGGTCCGGGCATGGCAAAACTCAAGGCTTTGATCGATGCCGGGCTTGCGGGCAAGCCTTATGCCGCAAGTCTTGAAACACACTGGGATAGGGATGAGGCCTATTACGCTGTCCCCTGGCGCGGGACCTGGGACGGTGAAAACGGCGGTGCGGTTCTTGGTCACGCCATTCACAATCATGATCTGCTCACAACTGTCATGGGCGCTCCCGCGCGGGTCAACGCCTCGGTTGCGACGCGTGTGAACGACATCGAAGTGGAAGATTGCGCTGCAATTTCATTCCAGATGGTCAATGGCAGCGTAGCAACCAGTTCGATCACACTTGGTGCGTCGACAAACACCAGCCGCATTCGGTTCTGCTTTGAAGGCCTGACGGCCGAAAGTGGCAGCGAACCCTATGCGCCTGCCGAAGGCGAATGGACATTCGTCGCCCGTGCGCCCATCACGCAATCGGAAGTCGATGATGTCCTTTCCAGGGTGCAGGACGGACTTTCCGGGTTCGCCGGCTTTTTTGAAGCTCTGGCGGACGCACTGGAAAAAGGCGGCACACTTGCCGTAAGCGCTGAAGACGGGCGACAATCCATTGAGCTTGTCAGCGCGATTTACCAGGCAGCACGCGAGAACAGGTCCATAAGCCTGCCGCTGACTGCCGACAACGAACTTTATTCAGGCTGGAAGCCAAAACAGCTGACCTGAATACTGAAAAGGGAGGAGTGAAGATGAACAGGAAACTCGAACTTGCCAGCGGTGCAGTACTCGCATCGCTTATGCTGGGCGTAGGAGCGGCATCTGCTGAAGAAATTCGGCTCATGTGTTCCTCGGACGGCAACGAATGCGAAGCCGCTATGGAAATCATTCAGCGCTTTGAAGCTGACAATCCTGACGTCAAGGTTGTCATGGACAAGGTGCCGTACAAGGCAATTCTGGAAAATCTGCCGGTCCAGCTTGCAGCCGGAACTGGTCCGGATATCGCCAAGGTGACGGATCTCGGTGGGCTCAACGAGTATTATCTCGATCTCGCGCCCTACGTGGATCGCGACTATTGGGAAACGTCGTTTGGCGACACATTGAACTGGTACCGGTCAGGACCGGACGATGACGGCATCTACGGCTTGCACTCGCAGCTGACGATCACAGGCCCCTACATCAACAAGACCCTGTTCGAACAGGCCGGTGTCGAAATACCGGCGGCCGATGCGGACTGGGACACCTGGGCCGATGCTGCCCGCCAGGTAGCAGAAGCAACGCAAACCCCGTTTCCGATGGCTATGGACCGGTCCGGCCACCGCATCGCGGGTCCTGCGATTTCCTACGGTGCCAAACTTTTTGACGAAAACGGCGATCCGATCCTCGTCGATGACGCTTTCACCGAATACGTGAACAAGTTTGTCGGATGGCACAATGACGGCACCATGGCCCGGGACGTGTGGGGCGCAAGCGGCGGCACCAGCTACCAGGACGCGGCGCAGGAATTCATCAATGGGGAGCTCGTCTATTACTTCTCGGGCAGCTGGCAGGTGCAGCGGATGGATTCCTCCATCGGTGACGCCTTTGACTGGGAGGTCGTAGGATCGCCTTGCGGTGCTGCTGGCTGTTCCGGCATGCCGGGCGGCGCAGGTTTTGTGGGTTTCAAGGACACCAAACATCCTGAAACCGTTGCCAAGCTGATCGACTATCTCGCTCAGGAGGACAACTACGCCGAACTCACTGCCAAGTCGCTCAACATTCCTGCGCATTCCGGCGTGGCGGCCAAGGGCGTGACCTACATCGACGCCTCACAAAAGGCCAACGACGCACTGAACGCCTGGGGAGCGCAGGTCGCAAAGATCCTGCCGGTCGCCTTCAAATATCAGGGCTACAAGAATAACCGGGCCATGTTCAACATCACACTGGCCAGGGTTTCACAGGCAATTGTCGGTGAGCTCAGCGTCGAAGACGCCATGGATAGGGCGAAGGAAGACCTCGCAACCGCCTTGGCGGAAGCTGGCAAATAAGACCAGTTAGCTCTTAAGGGCGGGCGCATCCAGCGCCCGCCCCCTTCGGCATTGGCGGGCAAGATGTCATGATCAGAATTGTTTCCTTCTTTATGGACCTCATCGATATCCCGATGAGGCATGCGCAAAGGTACCTGCGAGGACATTCCATCGCCTGGGTGTTCCTTTTTCCCAATCTTGTCCTCTTCGGCCTGTTCGCGTTCCTGCCGATCCTTTTGAACGTCGCCTATGCCTTTACCGGCACTGACAACATCATGCTTTGGGACCGGACCTACGTGGCGGGTGAGAACTTCGCCGCGCTCACAGCCTGCTCCAACTATCTGGATGCAAACAGTTGCGAACTCGACCTTTTCTGGCGCTCCGTTCACAACACATTGTTGTTCATCGTCCTTCAAGTCGGGATCATGGTCGGCGTTTCACTCGTGACCGCGCTGATCCTGAACCGCAGAATTCGCGCACGCGGATTTTTCCGGAGTGTCTTCTTCTTTCCCGTGCTGTTGTCGCCGGTCGTCGTCGCCTTGATCTGGAAGTGGATCCTGCAGAGAAACGGCCTGATGAATGCCGGACTTGAGCAACTTGGACTGGAGCGCGTTGTCTGGATGCTCGATCGGAACTGGGCCTTCGCTTGGTCCGTGTTTCTGTCTGTCTGGGCCCATATGGGTTTTTATACCCTGATCCTTCTGGCGGGCCTGCAAGCGATCCCCAGAGATGTCTATGACGCAGCTACGATGGATGCCGCAAAGCCTTTCCGCACCTTTTACCGGATTACACTGCCCCTCTTGATGCCGACCATGCTCGTCGTGATGGTGCTTGCACTCATCAAGGGCGTTCAGACATTTGATGAGGTTTACGCTTTCACCGGAGGCGGCCCGGGTTCGGCCACGACGCTTATCATCCAATACATCTACGAGACAGGTTTTGCCGGGGCGCCAAGGCTGTTTGGTCTGGCATCGGCAGCGTCGATCATTCTGGCGCTCGTCCTGGCAGCTTTGACCTTCCTCCAGCTCAAGTTCACGAGGAGGAATGCAGATGGCTAAGGCAATTGATTTTCTGACGCGCACGCGCGGCCACGGAAAGCTGCATTGGACGGACTGGTTTACCTACGCCTATCTGCTTTTCGGCATCTTGCTGATGTTCGGCCCGGTTGTCTGGCTGGTCATGTCATCCTTCAAGACGGATGCAGAGCTCGACCGGTTTCCGCCCCGTTTTCTTCCCTATGCGGCTCAGACGGTTGAGCTTGAAGGGTATTCAAAGCCCCTGCCGCTCTACAAGGTCGTCAGCGGTGAACTCGCAGGCGAGACGGTTGCGCAGGTTCGGCGGATTGGATTGACCTCCCAGGTCGTGCGCCTCGACGCGCCGGACCAAATTGTCAAGATCGGTCTTAAGGACCGCGAACCGATCGAACGGATTTCGATCGCGACCGAAAACTACACCAATCTCTTCAGCAAATTCGATTTTCTGAGGTTTTTCTGGAACAGCACCTTCATCACGGTTGTGGCAACGGTGATCATGCTGATCGTGAATTCAATGGCTGCTTTCGCGCTGGCAAAATACAAGTTCAGTGGCAGAGCAGCGGTTATGGCCATGGTCATAGGGGTTCTGATGATCCCGCAAACCGTAGTTCTTGTTCCCTTGTTCATTGTGACCAAGGAACTCGGGATGCTCGACAGCCTCTGGGGGGTCATTGTTCCAGGTGCCGCCACACCGACCGGCATTTTTCTTTTGAGGCAATACATGCTGACGATCCCGGACGAAATCCTGGATGCTGCGCGCATGGACAAGGCAAGTGAGTGGAAAATCTACTGGCGCATTGTTCTTCCGTTGAGCGCACCTGCGATTGCCGTGCTGGCAATCCTTGCCATCATGTGGCGCTGGAATGATTTCCTATGGCCGCTGATTGCGCTTTCCAGATCGGATAACTTCACACTGCAGCTGGCGCTGAACTCCTTCCAGGGTGAGATGACCACCCAGTGGAGCAGCCTCCTGGCCATGACGGTTCTGACCCTTCTGCCGGTTGCCCTCGTGTTTGCCTTTTTGCAGAAATACATCGCAACCGGAATTGCTTCGACTGGTGGCAAATAACCAAAACAATGAGCGGGAAGCGCAAAAATGGCCGATCTCAGACTGAAGAATGTGACAAAGTCCTACGGAGCCGTTGAGGTTATCAAGGGTGTCGACCTGGAAGTTGCCCATGGTGAATTCTGCGTTTTCGTCGGCCCCTCGGGTTGCGGCAAATCCACTTTGCTGAAGATGATCTCCGGACTGGAAAGCATCACCAGCGGAGATCTTTATATTGGTGACGATCAGGTGAATGAGGTCGCTGCTGCCGAACGCGGACTTGCGATGGTGTTCCAGTCCTATGCGCTCTATCCGCACATGAACGTGCGTCAAAACCTCTCCTTTGGCCTTGAAAACCTGAAGACACCGAAACCGGTCATTGAGGAAAAGATAAACGCGGCCGCCAAGATGCTGCAGATCGACGAATTGATGGACAGGCGGCCACGGGACCTGTCTGGCGGACAGCGCCAGCGTGTTGCGATCGGACGTGCCGTTGTTCGCGAACCGCGCATTTTTCTTTTTGACGAGCCCCTTTCAAATCTCGATGCGGAGCTGCGCGTCGATATGCGCTCGGAAATTGCCCAACTGCACCGTCAGCTTGGCAACACGATGATCTACGTGACCCACGATCAGGTCGAGGCCATGACAATGGCCGACAAGATTGCAGTGCTGCGTAGTGGACTGGTCGAGCAGTATGGCAAACCTCTGGACCTCTTCAACGACCCAGCCAATATCTTTGTAGCCGGCTTCATCGGCTCGCCAAAAATGAACTTCATTCAGGGCGAACTTCAAGGAAACCGCCTCCTATTGAAAAACGGCGAAAGCATTGAGCTGCCTGAAGCCAGGTTCCACTTGAAAGACGGCGCAAAGGTAACGCTGGGAATACGGCCGAACGACATCGCACCTGGATCCGATGCGACCCATGGGTTGAATGCGAACATCAAATCGGTCGAGCAGCTGGGCGGCGACTCCTACATCTACGCGGTCAGCGACATGGGAGACAACATCACCGTCCATCGCCCTGGACAGGTGAATGTCTCCGTTGGCGACAAGCTTCTGCTGGAAGTCGATGTCGATACGACGCATCTTTTCGACACTGAAACCGGACTGACGCTGCGCAAAAACAGAACCGGCAACACTTCCGAGGCATCTGCTCAATGAAACAGACTTGGCGCTGGTTTGGTCCCCACGACACAATCGGAATTCATGAATTGCATCAGGCCGGAGTGCAGGGCGTTGTCAGTGCATTGCATCACATCAAACCTGGCCTTGTCTGGAGCAAAAATAACATTGCTGAACGGCAGGCCCTGATTTCCCGCGGCGGACCTGAAAGCGCAACACCGATCCATTGGGATGTCGTGGAGAGCCTGCCGGTTTCAGAGGCGATCAAACTGCAATCGGCGGACTTCAAAGAACATGTGGCAAACTACAAGACCAGCCTGCAGAACATTGCTGCCTGCGGCATCAAAACCGTGTGCTACAACTTCATGCCGGTCCTTGACTGGACGCGAACGGATCTCAGACGAAAGCTTTCCCACGGCGGAACAGCCATGTGGTTCGACCTTCTCGACTTTGCCGCCTTTGATCTGTTTCTCTTAGAGCGTCCGGGAGCTTCGGACGACTATGACGCCGACTTTTGCGAGCGAGCCCGGCAAAGGGCTTCCGAACTCAGCGATCAGGAACGCCAGGCTCTCCAGCAGAACATCGTGGCCGGTCTTCCGGGCGCAAACGACACCTGGACACTCGACGAGATCCGGGTGCATCTATCAAGCTACAAGAATATTTCAGCGGACAAGTTGCGCCAGCATCTGATCGACTTCCTTTCCGAAGTCGCCCCTGAAGCGGAAAGGCTCGGTTTGCGTCTTTGCTGCCATCCCGATGATCCTCCTTTCTCCCTGTTGGGACTGCCGAGGGTCATGTCAACCGAAGACGATTACCGGCGTGTCATGGAGGCAGTTGATATCAGTGCCAACGGCATAACGCTTTGCACCGGTTCGCTCGGGGTTTCACCACAGTTTGATGGTGTCGGTTTCGTGGAACGGCTTGGAGGGCGCATCCATTTTGCGCATTTGAGAAGCACCATGCGTGTTGCCCCTGCAAACCGCGCAAGAACCAGCTTTTTCGAAGCAGCCCATCTGGAGGGCGATATCGACATTGTCGGCGTTGTCGAGGCTCTTTTAAGAGAGGAAAAACGCAGGCGGGCGGAAGGCAGAAACGACCACGAAATACCGATGCGCCCAGACCACGGCCAGGATCTGCTCAGCGACCTGACCGTCGCAAGCATGCCCGGCTACCCCCTGATCGGCCGCATGCGCGGGCTGGCGGAACTAAGAGGCGTTATGTCAGCGTTCGAAAGAAACGTTTGAAGCCAAAGGAAATCGTTGACGACAAGATTTCCCTCCGCAATCGCTAAAAGATTGTTGGGCAGAGTTCGACAAAATCAGCGATGGTCGGCCAGTAATTTCTTGATATCGGGCTTTGAGCGATGACGCCGGTCCATTGGAATCCGATCTACCACCACCAGTTCGATGTCGGCGAGTGCATTCATTTGAGACTTCCATTGCACCGCGTATTGGCTACTGCCTGCTAAGAAAAGAACTGGTTTGCTATTTGTGTCGACCGCAAATGCCGCCGCGGAGACACCTGGCCAAAGACGTGCCGCCGTTTCGATTGCAAAGGCAAATAGACCATCTGTTGAAGCGCCATGTCGCCCGAGCAACCAGAGCTGCCCTTGGTCATCCAAACGCCCAGCGTCTCCTGTTCGATGCCAGATACGATCGCCATCATAAATCTTTGTTGTTTCGTTCTGACTTGGATCGAGATACCCACGATTGACATGTGGTCCAGCAACTTGAATTTCGTTTTCGTGAACGCGCAAGACAACGTCTTTTACTGGCACACCAACAGGCAATCCACCGCCTGTCGCCGCGATTACCCAATCCTGCTCAGCAAGGTTTTCAAGATGCTCGAATGCAATCGGTTCCGCTTCTGTCGATCCGTAAACGTTCGTCAGACCCAAGCCGGCATGCTCTTTGAGAAACTGCCGTGCGACGTCCGGATAAAGAGGTCCACCTCCTGTCATTATCCTTCGGACATTCGAAGGTAATGGCACATGTTTCAGCTGCGCAACTGCTACAGGAGGCAAAAGCAGGCGTGTCGCGTTCGTGTGCTCAGCCAGGTGAGTGACAGCAGTCAGGGGCATCCGGTCTTGCCGACGCAAGTTCCAGGTCGGCATTACCGCCGTGGTACCGTGACCGATGCAAGTGAGAACGAAGGCAGGAAACGCAACAATATCCACTTCAGTTTCGCGTTCCGGCGCAATCAAGGGTGCCAGAGCTGTGTGTTGCGCGCGCATCAACCCATGTGAGCGTTCAATTGCTTTCGGCTGACCTGTACTGCCACTGGTAAAGGATATCAGCGCAGGTTCGGAGGGCTCCATGGGCTCCAGAATATCGTTCTCGCCTCGACCAGCTGTTTCTGCCGACAACCGGATGGGAATACGGCGTGTTTCTGGAAACAAACGCGCCAACACACCGACCTTCCATGACGCCAGCAATGCCTTGGGCTGTGTTACCAATGCAGCATGCCGAACTCCGGTAATTCCCAGCGCAGGTTCCGGAAAAACTGCTACGGCACCAAGCCGCCAAAGCGCTGCAAGACCAGCGTAAAGACCAATGCCGGGAAACGTCCCCACAAGGACCCTATCCCCTTTAACGATACCCTTGGCAGAATACTCTCCCGCCAGCTGCGCGGACATTCTGCTGAGTTCGCTATAGGTGACTGACTTGCCAGACTTGTCAATGATCGCTGTTTGGTTGGCGCGAACTCCAGCTTCGGTAAGAAAGTCATGGATCAGATTCACAATCGCAGCCCCATCAGGGCATAGTGTCGAAAAGCAACACCGTCGAATTTCCGGCTCTGAGCTTCAGAAGCAATTCCAGAACGCATCAGGGCGTGAACGACTTCGCGATAACCGAGGTCCCCCGCCCGCTCATGAACCCTGTCGGCCATGACACGACCGGCACCAGGGATCGCTCCCACATAAGTCTTGAGCACAACCGCGCCACGTCGGATCGGGTCCGGGAACGCCAGTGTCAGGCCCTGAACAGCACCGTCATCATCGATCGCTCGGAGTATGAAACGCGGATCTGCCTTGGCCAGAAGTGGTGCATAACGCTGGATGAACAGAGCCTCAGGCACAGGTGTAAAGAACGGCGTTTTCCGGAACCCGTCCATCACCAAAGAATGTGCGCTTGACAGCAGATCTTCCGACCTCTGCCCATTCCAACTTTCAATCCGAAGATCCGGGACCGCATTGGAAAAGCCACGCGAGCCAGGTTTGGCACTTGCAGACGCGTGAAGCTCGGCAACTTCAAACCCAGCCCGTTTATAGGCCTCGAAGTCATCAATCGAACCGTTGGGCTCCATCAAAAAAGCTGGACTGCCATCGGACCAGATCGGCAGGCGGTAAGTACCCCATGTCGAACCATCCATTGGCCCGACAACGGCTTCGTAACCTTCATCTCTAAGCGTCTTACAAATGCTGGACAAGGTTGCAGCACCGCTCGCAGCATCTTCAAATGAAAAACATCCAATCGCCGCTGTGCGCATACCGTTCCAGGAGGGGGCATCTGAAAATACTCTTGGCTCTCCTGTCAATTCAGCACCTCGTAAACGTAAACAGGCAATAGCAAGACCAAGGCAATAACACTGAACCTGAAACCAGGGGCGGTGCTGTTCCAATGCCGTGGCCGGACAACCTCTGAAATCGCAGCCACAATCGTGACCAATGAGACGACAGCGACAATCGGCAACTGCGGAACCCATCCCGTAAATTGGTTCATGTCGGGCAACAGCAACCAGTATGCAGGCAACGCGACAGCTGCTGCTACAATTCCACTGAGAAACTGAAAGCGTGAACCCCTGTATGCATAACAAGCATAACCGACGCCGATTGCTACAAAGGATCCCGAATAAAAGGCAATTGCGTTAATGCCAAACAATGTACCCGTGATCAGCCAAGCCACTCCAGTCAAAATCAGCGTAGCAACAAAGTCCAGGATCAATTCCGTGTCGTCTCCACTTGGTCTTGATAGCAAGACCGCCAGAAAGGCCAGCAGGGGAAGCACGGCATTCATTGGTGAAACAACAACAACGGTCAAGAACATAGCCACGGAAGCAGAGCGCGCAGCATGTGGAGACATGCCGACAAGCGGTGCTGCAAACTGAACAATGATAAGAAACAAAAGCCAGCCTAGTGTGATGGCCGCCAAAACCATCGTAGGTGAATCCGCCCAAGTGAATAGCAAAACATAAATACCGACTGGTACAAAAAGGTTGTCCAGGCCTCTCCAGCTCGCTGCCTCAACATACGTTGAAAACATGGCAACAAGTGTGGAAAGAAGGATCACGTTTTGTCTTGGAATGTCTGTGGCAAGCAACAAAATGGTGACAGCGGTCATCCAGGTCACCACGAAGAATGTAGCGCTGCCTTCAACGCTCTTGATCCGATCCTCGCCACCAAAACGCATCCGGCCGTATTCCGTACCGACCAAGGCAGCAGCCGCATCTGAAAGCGTTAAGACAGCGATCGGCAAGACATAAAGGGCGGGATGGCCGGCGGAGAGCACAAACAGCAGAGAGACCGCCAGAAGAAACAGGAAGTCACCCCAGGACCGGCGTTGAACCGAATGCAGCGATGCTCCAACACCCTCGGATGCAATACCAGGTATCCGAAGCACCAAAAGTGCAAGCGCAGAAAATACCGCAAAGACGAGAAAACCTTCCCGCGTCAGTAGCAACGGCAAAAGCATTGCATGCAAACCTACGCCAACATGCACAGCTTTGCGCTGGCTTTCCGCGCTTAGGAAAAACTTATCAGAGACTTTTCGAATAAAAGCTGCCAACGCAAACAACGCGAGCACCGATGCAAGCGCAATAACTGTCTGCGCGATCACTCGGACGTCTCCTCTACCACGAGGTCAGCATAGAAGAATGCCTTGTCCAACTGCTTCAACTGAGTTTCCAACTCAGACAAGCGTCTTACGCGGTCCGAAAAGACGGGAGGAGCGCTCCGCGGCGCCATCATGTTCCAATAGACAAATCGAGAACGTGCATTGGCAACAGAAAGCAACCTTTCGTAGACCTCTTCGGTCTCTTCCAAAGACATATACTCAAAAATGTCTGAAAGGTTGAACCCATCGAATTGCCCCAGGTTGGTTCGATCCACGGCTCCTTCAATGAGTGTGATGCGATCAAGACGAGCTGCGATCGTTTCGAAGTTTTCAGCTCTCCAGGCTGTGGGCAAGATCTCTGTGTTTGTGCCGGTTAAGATGGCGCGCATATATGGATTTTCACTCGGGTTCTGGTCGACAGCGGCGAAGCGCACTTTATTTCGGACATGCGAACCCGCGCTTCCCTCGACATGGTCGAAGAATGCCGGGTCCCGGCCTAACCATCCCATGACCCTGCGTGAGAAAAACAGGTTAGTGGTAAGCCTCCAACGACGATTGTCCCATCGATTTTCGAAAAAGCGTACACGCTCTTCCCGTGCACGTTTGGTAAAAACGCTCTCAACAGTCGATTTGGTGTGAATCAATGGAAGGACAAATCGACGAAAGAGACGAAAATAATTCTCAAATTTCCCAACGTTACCAGCACCATTTTTAATAACATTTGACCTAAGGCCCTGCCAGAAGCTTGCAGTTTCAGCATCCAGGGAGCGGGTCACTTGATCAAGCAGAGCACCCCGATCTTGAGACGGGCGGACACCGATCAGTTCCAGAAATTTTTCATGTGACAAGACCTGATAAGCTGCGATACGCAATTTTAAACAGGCGAGCTGCGCCTTCGACAGATCTGCAGCGACAACCTCACTTGGATCAAGGATAAGCAAGGCAAGCACATTGTCCCCGGCAGCACAAATCGATAAAAACCGCTGTCCAGCATGACCGTGAAATGCCGAAAGCAATACATCTGCATCTTCCCAGGCTCGGGCATACCGAATTGATTCAAAACTTGCACGCTGTTCGATCGATATTGTCATGTCAGTTTCCTGACCCATCCGGACGATCCGTCAACTTCGATCCTTTCGCCTGTATTGATCCAATCGCAAGCTTCGTGGAGTGCAACCACGCACGGAATACCCAGTTCACGAGAGACGATTGCAGAGTGAGAAAGCACACTTCCACGCTCGCCAATCACAGCAGCCGCATTGGCAAAGTGTGAAATCCAGCCGGGGTCGGTGTGTCGAGCAACCAAGATTTCTCCAGCTCGAACCTGCTCTTCCGCTGGATCTAGAATGACGCGAGCAATTCCAGTTACAGAACCGCCACCGCACGCTGTACCACGTCTTTCGCCTTCATCTTTTGCCACCCTGTCTGCAACAGCAGTAGCCTGACGGCTCGCGCGATCGATCACCGAGCCTCGTACAAGGATCCGTTCAGGAGGATCGGACAATTTCGTAGCGTCTTCCAATTCCTGTCGACGCAAACCAATCAATCCGCGCATATCGCTACTTAGCGCTGTTCCTTCAGCGACACCGAGCAATTCATCGACTGTAAGTAGGAAAACATCGCCAGGCTCTTCGATACAGCCAGTTGCCGTCAAACTCTTGCCCATAGCGAGAAATACACGTCGGGCATAGCCAAAAATACGAGTCCGTTCAAAGCGCAAGTTTTCCCGATCTCGCACGCGCGACTTGGTATAAGCAAGGATCAGACTTGCAAAGATTCTTCTAATCGGTTGTCGAGGTAGCAGCTGCTTAAGCTGGTGATCTGTTGAAGGGCGGTTCGGTTGAGGTCCGCTCCTCGAAGCCGATGCAGCAATTGCTCGAAACAGGGCGTTTGGTTCTTCGTCCAAAGTGGGTTGCTCGAGTTTCAGCTCACCAATGCGTCTGTCACCAAAGCGGTTCAGATAGTTGCTAAGCAGCGCTCCCAATCCGGGGATTCCAAAAATCGCTTCGCGGTCGTCGCTTTCGAGTATTTCAAGCGCACCGGCATTTGTGCGAACGACCTCACCCATTTCTCGAATGAGACGAGCCGGCTCAGCTGAAACGATGTCTCCCTGACCTATCATGACGTCATTGTGAAGCAGAAGACCAGGGTCACCAGCCCAATGCTCAAGCAGCTTCCTTGAACCTCCGAAGGCCATCATGCAAAGAAAGTCGTTGACGATAGGCGCATCCCAATCATCCAAAAGAGCTTGTTCGACACGGCGATATTCCTCCGCCAGTGCAGACAGGGGATGCTGGGACAAAAGTTGCCAATCCACCTTTGGCGGCACAGTTTCTTCAATACGTTTCATGAAGCCTGATCTGATCGACGCCACCCGCACCGCTGCCCAAACCAGTCTCACGACCATCAACAGTCCAGAAACCGGGCTCGTTGTCGGTTGAACTCCAGCAAGCACCTCGTCCGGGATAGGCTCGGCAACGCCCATCATGGTTTCCATGTGTTGGCGATTGCTTGAAAAGAAGGGCAAAAGGGACAGCAGGCGATACCAGTTGCCAAGATTGTAGTACATGCGGCCATCGATTCGAGCGAGCATGTTCGAAAGTTCTGCCGCATGACCATCGATCATTTTGCGCCGCGTCCCAATCAAATTCAGGAATGTACGATAAACACGCTCATAGGCTGTGACAGCAAAACTATACGTCAGCGGGGAAACGATGCCCGGGTAGCTTTCGACGATGTTCGAATTATCGAAAACCAGAAGTCTGGTTTCTGCAGCACCGGCATCTAAGAGTTTTGACGTAATCGGGCGCGCTTGAAGCAGAAAGGGCTCATTATCGTTCTCCGCCCATGCCCACTCGATATCCTGTGGCACACCTCGTTCATTCGTGACTTCCGCGCACATTTGGGCAATCGTGCGCGCACTTTCCAAGCTAAGCACACTTTTTCCATCTGGTGCCTCGAGCATTTCTAGATGCGGCAGGGAAAAGCGCCAAGCTTCCCCGCTTACTTCTCCTGAAACCAAGGCATCACCCAATCCAGCAGTGGCTGCGACCAGAACCTGGTCGCGTCTACCGGAAACAGGGTCCGCCGCAAAGGCAACACCTGCGGCTCTGGCCTTGACCATAGCTTGAACAATGACGGACGGCATATCAATGCCGTTCAACCCGCGTGCAACACGATAGGCCGAAACAGAAGACTCAAGACCTGAGGCAAAAACCCGCTCGGCTGCAGCAGACACATCTTCGATAGCGACATTAAGCACGGTCAAAAACTGACCAGCATGAGAGTCAACAGCACCATCTTCTGCGCGTCCTGATGACCGCACAGCGAATTGCACAGAGGGCAATTCGAGACAGGCAGCCTTCACGTGTCTCCGGCCCTCTTCCGATAAACTTCCGCTCTCAATTGCCTCAGGTGGAATGACAAAAAAAGGCGGCACTTTGAAGCCTCGCCGAGACAACTCAGCCAGGACAAAAGCTTTTCCACCAACCGAGTGTAGAGAGGAAGATGACACCTGATGAGCGTCGACAATAGGCGTCACAATGTGTCTCCAAAGCTGGGTGCATAGGCAGCAATGAGATAACACCCCAGAACCCAAACACCTGAGGCATATTCAAGTCGCTTTTGACGCTTTCTGTCGGGGTGTCGAAAGAAATCGGTTATCAATGCCAAGAACGGAAGCAGCAAACAGAACCCGCATACAGCCGTCGTAAATGGACGCGACAGATAAACACCGCAAACGACGAGCGCAGTAAAGGCAATCAAAGTCACGGCGGCAAGCGCAAGAAGCGAACGCCGGTGCCCCCAGCTGGAGCTGTAGGTTTCCACACCTTCCCGCTCCTCTTCCGGCGCCCAGATTTTCCGGCCAAATTCTACGACACAGCCATTGGCCAGGCTCATCAGCAAAAACGTCCAGATGCCCTGAGGCATCGAGCCGTGAGGAACCCATTCACAACCAGTCAAGACCACGTCAATCAGTGGCATTATCGCCATATGAGAAACAAGATAGAGAGTGGGCGACCGCTTCAAAAATGTCGGCGCGAAGAATTCAAAACCCATCAACGCCAGCCAGACCCATACACCTATAACGAGCCACAATAGCACGGGTGCCAAATAGTAAGCGGCAAATACAACCGGCAGGACACCGGCTCCTGCAATCCAAAGGATCAGATTCAAAGATACAAGACCACGCGGGATTGGCCGCTCAGGTCGATATCGTCGGTCGACTTCCGCATCTTTGACTTCATCCAGTGCACGCATTTGCCAGAAAAAGATCATTACGATCAGAAAGGCGATCAAATAGACAGGAAGATCAGGCAATGACCGATCCGCCAATCGAGCTGAAGCCGTCACTGACGCCGCAGAAAAGGCTGCCAGCAGCGGGACAGTCTGGATCAATGGAAAACGTTCAGATTGATAAATCCACAGTCTTTCGACTACTGAACCGTGTTGTTGCACTTGGCCGCCCATTCCTATTCGCCTCGGGCAAGGCGCTTATGTGCGTCACCGAATTGCCCACCGGCGACCGCAGCAGTCAACGACAACTCTCCGCATAGGCACATCGCTGCAGCAATCTCGGCTAACGCAGAAGCATTCCCTGTGCCCCTCAGTCCTATGACATCGAGACAGGCGGACTGCGTGGGCAATTGGGTTCCCCCACCAACCGTACCCAACATGAGATTAGGAAGTGTTACAGTTACCAAAAGACCGCTTTCACTACGCTCCATCCGTGTGAAGCCAACAGCTGATTCCGCAACACAGGCAACATCTTGTCCTGTTGCAAGATAAAGCGCGGCCAAGCCGTTTGCGAAATGTGCTTGGGCTCCAACTTGGCCTGACATCAAAGCGCCTAGATTTGCAACCCTGCCATACTCGAGAATTTGCTCGATCGACAACCCAAATGTCTTTTCGACAACGTCTCCGCGCACATCAACCTGTGCTGTGACCCGACGCCCGCGGCCCAGCATGGCACCGAGAAAACTCGCCTTTTTGTCGCCTGAGAAATTTGCTTCCAGATACCAGGTTTTCGGTGCCACAGGCGACGCTTCAACAGCATGGGCACAAAGTGCTTCAGTTGCAAAGGTCACCATATTCTGTCCTGCCGCATCTCCCGTGTCATACCGGCACATCAAAAAGACGATCTCGCCATCAATCACCGGGTCAATTGAGAGCAGTTTTCCGTGACGTGTGGTAGTTTCAGCCACAGAAATCAGATCATCCAAGGAACTTACCACCCAGTCGACAAACAGCCCTGCCTCTGCAATGGAAGAAAAACGAAAAGCAGGGGAACGCAAAACACCTTCACCAAGCGTCGCGACACTAACGCCGCCAGATCGCCCAACGGCTTTGGCTCCACGTGCATAAGATGCAACGAGAGCTGCCTCAGTGGTTGCCAAGGGAACAAAATACTCACCCTGCGCAAAAATTCCATTTACACACAGTGGCCCAACCACACCGATCGGCACTTTGACTGTTCCGATCATGTTTTCAATGTTGCCAGCGTAAGCATCCAGCTGCGCAAGTGTTTGTTCATCCGCCAAACTGTCTTGCGCAGAAGAGGGAACCCCGGACTTTTTCAATCGAGTCCAAATTCTGGATACTGAGGCACCTGTCGGTTTTGGCAAGGTCATTATTGGTGATGACACCCTTTCGCTTGGTTGCAGGCGTGCTGCAACGTCCACAGGGTCAGAGTTTTTTTTCAACTTGCGCAAAAAGTGAAGTGTTTTTGGAGGTATAGGCATCGATTGCATCCAGAATAATGTTGTTGTTCTGAATGCAAACTGTCACTCAGACCTCTTCATCCATTGCACGGAATAGTAGTAGGTCATTGTAAAAATTTCACAAAGCAATATTGAAATACCTTCCAACCTACGACGAAGCACATCACCAGACGACACCATCCTATAGGCTAGTCTGAAACTCGATGACGTCGACGCTGCGAATACGTCTTTCGTGCAACACCGAGAAGGCAAGAGCCGTTTTGCTTTGGGGCTTGCGGGTTCATAGAATCGTTGGACAACCCAAGGCCCAAACCTCATCCCGCCGCGCGAAAAAGTTGGGCTAGCTATTCAATTGGATCATAAGACAAGGCCCAGTTAGGAGTTGAAAACCAACAGCGGGTTGGGTCTGAGGGTCTTTGCCAGATGAGACTTTGAACGAATTCGATGCCGGGGCGTCGGAAAGCGTCTTGCAGTCTTTCTACTTCCTGCCGCTTCATTGAACCGGCACCACCTTCTGCGTGAATGAAAAAGGCCTGACATATCCGGGAGGCGGAAAACCCTGCAGTGCAACGCTGAATGAGAAAAGCTGCGCCATGACGGGAAAACCGGGGACCTGCAGGCCGGTTGGGCTTTCCCGGGACACCAAGCGGAACGACCAGGCGGCCATTGGCAGCAAGCCCTTCTATCCATTTTTCCAATGGCGCCAGAACCGCAAAATTCACGTAGATGCCATCGACTTCGTCTTTGGGCCAAACAGCTGCATCATCGACGTGAAACGTGACATTGGCACGGCTTTCAAGCGCCGGTCGCGCGCTTTGCGCCAGCGCTTCATCCAGTTCGATTGCAATAACATGACCATCCGGTCCAACAAGCTCGGCAAGGAGCGCCGTATAGTAGCCGGTCCCGGCACCCAGATGGACGACTGTCTCGCCAGTCTTGGGTGCAAGCGCTCCCAGCATCCTGGCATGAAGCGAGGGGCTGCCATTGTTGACACCCCGCGCCGACGACAATACGAACAAGGCATCCTGATAGGCATAGACCGGATCGTTTTCAGCAAGCTGAATGGGGGCGTGCGCCAGGTCTACGATTCTCCAGGGATCAGACCCCAGAAAATCTTCCCTGTGCACCCGGCTGAATGCACGCTCTATGTCATTGTTTGTGTCTACACCTGCGGTTGCACAGATTTGCTTGGCAAAAGCAGACCGCACGATGGCGAGTTCTTCAGGTGTCATCTTCGCTTTGTCCGATTGTATTGGAGCTATCAAAGAGCAAGATTTCGGAATAATTGCGTCGACGCTTGCAGAAATCAGAATTGCACCCAAAATGCTTGTCCACGGTGGAGAGCGGGCAATCTGAGAGCTTGTTGCAACCGGCTATCAATCAGGCATCGGGATCCTTATCAATCCATCCTTTTCAACCGATTGCAGCAACACGCCATGATCAGCCCGGAGACAGGTGCTTGCCGCCCAATCGCAGGAAACCCAGCCACTTTCTTGGCCGACCAGAAAAACTTTGCGCCGTCCTTCGAAGAGATCATGGCTTTCGACAAGACCCGCCTCGTCGCCCACAACAATTGCTCCCTCTGGCCCACCCCAATCGAGCCAATTGAACGTTCTCTGATCGCGATTGAACTCTCGAACCCACCAGCCATGTCTTGTCCCGTGGACACGCGCTGGCGCGAATTCAGACCCCGCGGCAATGAACTTTCCATCGGGCGACCAGACAAGAAACTGCGGGTAGTGTGAAAAGCTGGTTTCGCTCGTCAGAACATCGCCGCTGTTACGGTCCCAGATCACCACACGCGCGCGCATGGATGAAGCAAGCCGTGACCCGTCCGGCGACCAGGAAAGCTGAGTTGAATTATCGACGGTACAGCAAAAGACGCTTTTCGCCTCGCCTGTCCTTTCGTCCCAGACCTTGACCGTGCCGTCTTCTGAAGCACTCGCCAAAAGGTCCCCCTCCGGCGACCAGGCGAGGTTTTCAACACTGTCTTCATGGACTGCCGACTGGGAGATTTCGGCACCCGTCCCGGCGTCGAACAAGCGCACAACACTCTCGTCTCCGCCAGTGGCGATCATGGTACCATTCGGAGACCAGGCAACGGAACGAACTGCGTCCTGATGGCCCTCCAGGAGCCAAATCTGGTTGCCGGTGCGCGCCTCCCAAACGCGAGCGGTCTCGTCCCATGATCCGGTGGCAATTTGCGCGCTATCGGGCGACCAGGAGAGCGTCAGAATATCGTTGGTATGGCCGTTCAGAGCCGCAATCTTCCGACCTGTTGCCATGTCCCAGACGATGTTCACCTCTTCTCGGTCAGCGGACACCAAAAGTGAACCGTCGGGTGACCAGGCCAGAACATGGATCTCTGCCTCGTGACCCGTCAGTTCCTCAACCAGTTTCCCGCTTGTTTCGTCCCAGACGATGATACGCCCGTCCTCTAAAGCCATTGCGGCCAGACTTGAGACGGGCGACCAGGCAACGCGGTCGACTGGTTTTGCCTGACCGCGAACCGTCAGAGTTGTCTCCTGGCTCTTTCGATCCCAAATCCTGAGCGCATCATCGGAATACCCGGCAGCAAGACGTCCTCCATCCGGAGACCATTCCAGAGCACCAATCCAATTGTTTTCGTCCACTCTTGAATAGGTTTGGCCAAAGCTTTCTGTTTCCCAAAGCCGCAGTCCGCCATCATCGCCTGCGGCGGCGATCGCTCCTCCCTCAGGAGACCAGACAACGTTGACGCAGACATAGTCCGGACTTCCGCATGACAATTCAGCAATTGTTTTGCCCGACGCGACATCGACCACGCGCACGTCATTTGTGCCAAGCACAAATGCGATCTTCTGGCTATCTGGTGACCAGGCGATCCCCTTTTCGGCATCATCCTCGAAGTCAGCGACTTCAAGCACCAGCTCACCGGTATCGATATTCCAGACGCGCGCCGTGCGGTCCTGTGATCCAACGGCAAGAAATTCGGCATTCTGTGCCCAGGCCAACGAAAGAATGGTGTCGTCGAACCCTTTCAGAACATTGGTCTGTTCACCTGTTTCGGGATCAAATATCAATATATCGAAACTTGGATCAGAAGACGCATAGTCGGTTGAAGCAAGTGCGAGGTATTTGCCGCTTGGCGACCAGGCAAGTGCTTGTGCTGTTGAATAGGTCGCCGGAAAGAACTCACCGACATTTTCCCTAACCGACCACAGAGCGACCCCACCGGCCATCGTCGCGGCCACTTTTGATCCGTCAGGAGACCACGCAACAGCTGAATCTCCCGGCAGGCCTCCGTCAAATTCAACGATCAGGGAGCCCGTACGAGCGTCCCACAGCCGGGCCGGATCACCTTCAGCAGCAGTTGCAAGATACGTTCCGTCCGGAGACCAGGCCAGATCGGCCACCTCCCCCTTGTGACCAAAAAGGACGGCGCTCGCTTCACCTGTATCGACATTCCGGATGGTGATGAACGGACCCCATGGGGCCGTCGCGACACGTGTACCGTCTGGCGACCAGGCGATATAGTCGACTGCGGCCGCCCAATGGCCGGACAAACCAGCGATGAAGCCTTCGCTCAATTCGACCTTTTGCGATATCGGGCTTTTGTTTTCTTTCGTCTCTTCACCGGCAAAAGCGTTGCCAACGGCACACAGGCCGAGAAGGACAAGTATTCGCCGGAAGACCGTTTTCAGACAAAAGCGAAGAGCAATTGCGGGTTTCATGCAGCTGTCTCCAAGTCGCAATGGCAACTTGCTCATTATGACACTGCCAGTGGCCGCTTCCAAGAAATGCTTGGCTGGACGCGCTTCGGAGCTGCGCAAAACAGCCTCAAATCGAGACCTGAAGCGTTAACCAGCTTCAGTCGCCAAGAATAACACTTCAATTTATACGCCAATAACCCCTAGATCTATTTGTGATTCCAAGTAAAATTACAAAGTAAGAAAGCTAAAATACTTCGAATTTCGAATTAAATTAGCTTTATTATAGTATTAATTACTTGAAGAGGTCCAGATGACTGTACTCATCACCGGGGGCGCTGGTTACATTGGCTCCCATTGCTGTTTGACATTCCTTCAGGCAGGACATGACATCGTCGTCGTGGACAACTTGTCCAATGCCAGCGATGTGAGCTTGGACCGGGTGGCGTCGATAACCGGCGCGAACGTCGCGTTGGAGATCGGCGATATCCGCGACCAGTCAAAAATCGAGGAGATCATGAAACGGTACGGCTGCACTGCGGTTGTACACTTTGCCGGCCTGAAGGCGGTCGGGGAATCGACCCGAATGCCGCTTGCCTACTATGACAACAACGTGGTCGGCACTCACAGTCTTTTGTCGGCAATGGCAAACTGCGGCGTGAAGCAATTGATCTTTTCATCTTCCGCTACGGTCTATGGAGAGCCTCAGTTTCTGCCCCTCACCGAAAATCATCCGACCAGCGCGGTCAATCCATACGGCCGAACCAAACTGATGATTGAAGACATGTTGCGCGATACCGCGGCAAGCGATCCAACATGGCAGTTCGGTATCCTGCGGTATTTCAATCCGGTCGGTGCGCATGAGAGCGGGCTCGTCGGCGAAGACCCGCAAGGCATTCCGAACAACCTCATGCCGTTCATCACACAAGTTGCGGATGGGCGACGGACTGAACTCGCGGTCTTCGGCAACGACTACGACACACCGGACGGCACCGGTGTGCGTGACTACATCCATGTTGTTGATCTCGTGGAAGGACATTTGCGGGCACATGAAATCCTGGCTTCCGGGTCCGCCCCTTCAAACTGTTTTGCAGTCAATCTGGGCACCGGTAATGGCTACAGTGTTCTGCAGATGGTCAAGGCCTTCGAGAGGGCGTCCAACAAACAGATCCGCTATTCCTTCGCGCCACGCCGAAGCGGAGATGTTGCCGAGTGCTATGCCGATACACATCTTGCCGAGAACCTTTTGAACTGGAAGGCAGTCCGCGGTCTCGATGACATGTGCAGAGATACCTGGAAATGGGTTCTCAACAACCCGCGCGGCTATGAAACTGCAGCCTGAACAAAAGATTGCCCATCCAAACAGGAAAGCCGGCACACTGCCGGCTTTTTTGTCTCATTCTGTCGGCAAAGCAGTTCCAGCTCACGCACTGTTTCCCGATACCACTACTGCTGAAAGTCCCGAAACACCCTAACGCTGCGGACCGCCGTAGCCGCCCCAACCACGTCACCATCATTCTTTCCAGCAAATGGGGCGACGGCATTGCTCAAGAGAACCAGAGCTGGGGTATGAGCAAACTCATTCGGCGCATCAAAGACTTCCAGGTCATCGACATAAAAGCGGAAGCGATTGCTGGTCCATAGCATTGCATACCGGTGAAATGCATCGTCCAGACGGACATGTGCGCGATAGCTTGCTGCCAGCACATCCTTTTGAGGACGCCAGCGCCGTGCGGTGACCTGAACGATATTGGGATATTTGACTTCGGCGACATCCAGTTCGAAATGGGTGTTACCCTCGGTCCTGCGATCCGACACCAGCCAAAAGGCATTGTTGACGCCTGCTTCGCGTGCAATACGCATCTCACATTCGAAATACCCGTAGGTTTGACGGAAGTCTCTTGTGCGAATGTATCCGCCGGTGAACGGTCGCTCCGGATCTGATTGATGCCCAAGACGAAGGTTCAGTTCACCATTTGCAAGCTCAACGTTCTTTGGAAATCGCATTGTCTTGTGACCGTCGCCACCAATCCGCACACGTTCCCATGCCTTGTCAAACTGCCTCCGGTTGCTGAAGTCTTCCCGAAACGTAAGTGCCCATTCTCCCTTCGTCTGTTGAAGCGGCGTCGGCAGATCAATCGAGGACAAGGCAAACAGCGGCGCGGGCACCGCCAGGGAGGCAGCACCTGCCAGCGTACCGGCCGCCAGTCCTGAAAGGAATTTCCGGCGGCTCACCACGTCTTCTGTATCGGGGTCGATGTGCAGACTGCTCAACTTGCCAGTTTTTCCTTGGCGTCCGGAGCTGTCTTCTCACGCAGCTTCAGTTCCAGGTTCCACGCCCGGCTGCGCAGCGTCTCGATTTCGCCTGTCATGAAGTCCACTTCATTCCTGAACCAGCCGGTAACGTCCTCGACCGACTGCTCCACCCGAACGAGATTTGGCTTGACCAGCGGTTGCTCCGGTGGCGATGCAACCGGCTTTGCAAGCACATGGTTCAGACCATTTTCCGTAAGGAAGCGATAATACTCCGCATAGTTCAAACGGTAGACATGCTGTACCTTGGAGAAATCGGCACTTTCGAAAATGCGCTCCAGATTGATCGGCAGATAGTCTTCAATCTCGACCGAAGGGATGGCGAACAGCGTCGACAATTCGCGTATCCGGCTGTCATAGGTAAAGAACACTGCGGGAATACCCTGGTGAAGACCGATCACATTGCCGTGGAGACGAAACCCGACAAGAACGTCGACGTTTTCTCTGGCATCGGCTGCCCATTCGTCAACATCAAAGAAGGCCTGCATGCGATCACTCACAAGCGCCTCGACATCCTTGTCTCCCTCAAGGTGATACTTGTTGAGGATCGACTGAATGTGCTTCTGCTTGGCCTCTCCAGTCTCGAAAATCGCGAGCGTTTCTTCGCGTTCTCCTTGCGAATACAGGCGGTTTGCCGAGCGTTTGGCGACAGCTTGAATAAGCGCCCTTTGCATCCTGTTCGTCTTTGTGGCGTTGGAGGCATAGTCGGCCGACAGGTATTTGTTGAGCGTTAGACCCACCCGGGCATTGGCCGGATCCAGCGGCTTGATTTCAATGGACGGCCTCAGGTTCCGATAGAAACTCGGGCATCCGATGATCCGGATGTTCTTGATGCCGATATCGTTGAAGACTTCGGCACTGTAAACACCGCGCACGCCGATGGTTTCGCATTTGTCTGCAATGATCTTCCACGCTTCCACACTGCCCTTTGGCAGCTCAAGTTTCTTGTATTTTGCCGCCTGCGCACCAACGCCTACCGGAACAATTGGTCCTTTCAACTTTTTCAAAAGCGGAATGACATTACCAATGTCCACTGTCTCGGTGAGATAGTTCGACCCCCGAATAACGGTCGCGTCGTAGTCGTCCTTCGGCCACAGTTTTTCATCTGCGGCATGTGCAAACTGAACATTGGTGATCTGGTCGTAGGCCAGCGCTTTGAGCATCGCGTCATAAACCAGGACGTCGCCGGTATTGATGCCGCCGCGCGCAAATGCCGACAAGGGATCATCGATTTTCAGGAACGCCGATTTGTTACCCGGCTTGACGGCAGCGCCGCCATTGAGAACGAAGAGCTTTTTCATGTGATAGAAACCTTTCCAAATGAGGGCTCAAACCCTTCGATTACCGGACCGACGATTGCCGGTTTCGCTGATGCCTCGGGGGAAACTCGTTGGTTTGCGAGCCGGCCCTTGGGTGGCCTGAGACCGGGACACTTGAGGGCTGGGTGCCTTGGCGCGCCGGATGCTCTGCAAATGATCGGGGAACCAGGTGTGAAGCTGGCGCAAGAACGGCTGGAGGCTTTTTTCCCAACTGCGTTCCGCGCTCCGCGAAGCAGCGTTTGCTGATAGCGTCTGGAGCAGTTTTTCGGATTTCGACAAGGCCTCAAGCGCCACGATCAGATCGTGCGTTGCCACCCCGTCATCGTCCGCACGCAACAGCAGCCCGTCGACCTTGTGGTCGATCAATTCGTCGACGGCGCCGACATCCGTTGCAATCGGAATGCAACCGAGACGCTGTGCCTCGATGATTGTCAGCGGCGCGCCTTCCCATCTTGAAGGCAGCACAAAGACATCCGCCCAGGCCATCAGGCGGCTCAAATGGCGATTGTCATAAATCGGCGGATCGACTCGTATACCGACTTCAGCGAACCGGTCTTTCCACGATCCACCTATGTCGGCATCCATGACATCCGATCCGACAATGCGCCAGTCGATGCCGATGCCGCGCTGTTTAAGCGCTCGTCCTGCGGCAAAGATCCGCTCAATGCCCTTCTGCCTGTCCAGACGACCGAGAAAAACCGCCCTCAACCTGCCGTCCCGGCCAAGCTTCCGGCTCTCCGCAAGAGCCTTTGCATCCTCGACTGCAAGCGGATAACCGGCGGCATTGGGAATGTGCAACAGCTTGGCCATCGGCACGCCCATGCCGTGCAACCATTCCGCCATGTCCCGCGAACATGTCAGTACGCTGTCATAGATATGCTCATAGGCGAGCGTGAGATAAGGATGACCCGCGGGCCGGCCCAGTTCGGAACTGTCCAGGACGTGCACATAGTTGACGACCTTGACACCGCGCCGCCTGAGTTCGCCGAATATCGCATTTGCGGGAGCCAGCTGGTTGTTGATGACGACGTCCAGCCCTGACAAGAAGCCAAGCACTTCTTCCGAGCGGGCATACTCGTCATGTCCCATCAGCAATTCATGGCCGGAGAACATGTTCGGCCCGCCCCACAACGGATAGTCATCAGCGAGAAAATTGATGCTCTCGAAAACGCCATCATTGTCGGCAATGCGGTTGTAGACGGGTTTCCCCAATACATAGAGGTGGACCTCGCAGCCGGCGTTTTTCAGAACGCGAGCCGACGCATACGCAACCTTCTCTACACCGCCATATGTGGCGATCGGCAACAGCAGCCCAACGCGAAGCCGCTTTGTCTTCGATGCCAGGCGCGGCATGATCGGCGATGCACCGACACTATGTCTGAGCAGCTCATAATATTTGCTGCGCTCCGGAAAATAGACCGACCGCCAGATCCAGCGCTTGTCGGGTCCGTGCCGATATCCCGATTCCCGCAGCGCACCGAGCGTTGCCAGCAGGCTGTTGGTAGCAGAAAGAGCTGTTCCCTGAATATTTTCGGCTGAAAACGGTCCTCTGATCACGATTTCGGCAATCTTCGGGGATGGGTTCGCCCCCCTCAACGTCCTGATCCAGTCGTCGGATTTGTCTTCCACGCATTGCTTCATGATGCTGAGCGAACACATCCAGCCTAGTGGCTTCTTGGAAAGTTCAGCACCTTCACCAAGTGTATTCACGTCAATTGCAAGCTTGTCTTTGTCGCTTTCAAAACGCAGTGCCACAAAATGGTGCGACGCGGAGAGCCGCTCACCGAGCCAAAGCACATTGTGCAACAGACCGCAGCTTCTGAGCGCTGCCCTGTGTGCCGGAGACAGCCAGAGCCAAAAGGGCGGCACGCCGAAGGTTTCCGGCTCGGCTTGCGCCGACCAGAAGGTCTTCACGAATTCCTCAATGCTGTGCGTTTCGTGTTGCGCCAAAGGATCGGTGAACAAATCCACCAGATAAGTGTCTGCTCCAAAAGCAACGAAACGGGGAGCTTCTTCGTGTTCCCAGCCCAGCAGCGTGTCTGTCGAGAACAGCTTTTTGTGCTTGTCCTTAATGTAACTCAGGATGCTGTCGCGCGTGCGGTTTGAGTCCCGCAACATGCTTTCTGCGCGCTGCCGATATTCGAACCCGAAGAACGGATAGTTCGATCCCTTGAAACCAAGGGAGATCGCTTGAAGCCAAAAATCCCAGTCCTCGAAGCCGGACTTCATGCTTTCGTCGAAACGAACGCCGGCGTCGAGGAGGGATCTGGAGACCAGGCTGCCGGCCTCACAGATATTGTCGAAAGTGACATGCAGAAGACGGGAATACTCAGTCGTGTAGTTGCCGTTCCACTCAATCCCGAACTTGTCGATGTTGGGATAGACCCAGTCTATGTCGTCATCAGAGCGCATAAAGTCCATAAGCACCCGGATTGCGCTTGGCGTGATCCGATTGTCGGCATCCAGGAAGTAGATTGCCTCAAGATCGGAAAAACTGCGCAAGGCAAAATCGATCCCGTAGTTACGCGCAGAACTCAGACCACCATTTGCCTTCTTCAGATAGTAGACATTCTCATGAGCCAACGCGTAAGCGCGGGCGGTCTGACCGGTTTCTGGATACGGGCAACCATCGTCAACGATGATCACCGCGATGTTGAAAGGCGCTTCCTGCTCCAAGGCAGCGTCGATCGCCTCTGTCAACAGAACCGAGTGCTTGAACACCGGAATAACGATCGCAACAGTGGCCGTTGGCATGCCGGAACCACCGAATATTGCATGACGCACATTCGGCAATCCCGGTCTTGAACCTGTTTGTTGAAGCATGTCGGCCTACCCGCTCACAACAGCGCGGAAATTGCCGAATTTTGCCCAGGCGAAATCATTACCGCCCGGCTCGCTCATACGTGTTGCGAAATAGACATTCTGCCAGACGCCGATCTGCTCGCTGGCAAATGCGCTGACGTGAGCCGTCTCGCCGTAGGTCACCGAACTCCAGCCGGAAAAGGCTTCACCAACCGTCTGTTCCCGTTCCCCGGAAAGGAGCGATTTGGCAGCAGTCAGATCCTGCGCAACCACAATGGCAAATTCGATATCAGCAGCCTGACTGTTGTCGATAAAGGCCTTGGCCGACATACGGATGACCTGCGGTGGGCAAGCGGCTGGCAACTGACCAATCGTCATGCCTTCCGCAGGTGGATGGCAACCGATCGCGCGCTCTGTCGGAAGCGGCATGATGGCCTCGAAGTCGAAGGACACCTCGTCGGAATTGGCAAGACTTGCGTGTTCGAGAATACCAGGGGCAATCGGCACATCCCGAAAGCCTTCGTCAAGATCGACCTGTTGCGATTGGGCCGGTATGTAGTTGGCGTGCTGCGGCATGGAAACGCCTGGAATACCGCCCCAGACCTGAAGCGCGAGACTGTTTTTCAGCACTGACACACCGTTGGCGGCATCCCGCACCTGGAACATGTCGACAGGTTGCAACCCGCCCACGGACAAACGCGGCACGTCTTCTTCGGTTTGTTCGGACTGAAGGCGGAATTCCAGTGTCCGTTTCAACCCGGCGGTTGACCGCGACAACCCAAATATATTCCAGCCGGACGCAAGGTCTCCGCTTGAAAAATGCCAGGTGTCGACGATCCGAAGATCTTCCAGCGTCATGAGCTGCGCGCGCAGCTTGATGTCCGGCCGGGAGCCGGCTTGTTCGACATGAAGCGCAATGCCGCTGACGCCAGAGCTTGGCACAGGGAGGATCTGAGTTATGCCGTCAGCTGAAGCACTTGCAAGCACGTTCGGATTGAGAGGATTTTCGGCTGGTTCATTGCTGAACAAAAGGTCGAGCGGCTGAAGACCGTGCCTGTTCAAAAACGCTTCAAGCGCTGCAAAACGGTTTTGAAGATCGTCGTTGAGGCTGCGGAGCGTCTTGAGCTCCCGGCTGGAAAGCACCAAGCGGCGCGCACCTGATATGACATGCTCAGACACCAGCCCCACGAGCGAGGAGATTGCTTCCACTTCACCGCTGCGCCCCCAGCCGATGACCGGCGGCAGCTGTGTCACGCCTCTGTGTTGCAGCCATTTGAGAAAACTATCTTTCTCATCGCTAGCAGAAGGATCCATGATGACTGCAAGCGGCAAGAGAGGAGCTTCCGAGACTTGAAAGCGTCCGGAATTCTCGTCCGTGAATTGCGCATAACCTTCCTCAACACCCTCAAACCAGACGGTTTTGACCGCCTCCAAAAGCGAGCCAGGAATATCCTGACGAGAGACACCGACGACGACAAGCGTCAGCTCCTTGAGGAGCAGGATCTCCCTGGATGAGTTGTTTACCGGAAACGCATCTTGTGTGGCCACGACTGACATTCAAGCCCCCAATAGAACTACGAAACGGCCCTCAGCAAAAGGAACGCCTCTTAATCAAGTATACAATCCGAAGATTCATGATTATTTGTGACAATAATGCGGCGCAACATAGAAATTTGTCAAACTTTTTATCTGTTTATATTATTCAATATTTTATCTATTATAATAAGAACTATTATTATAAGAAAAATACTTTTAATATACTTTCAATTTCGAAATAAATTACATGGCCACGGCAGTTCGCGGATGGCTCTGAGGCGTTCTATCGCGCATAAAGTGAGCCACACGATTCTCGCTCAGAAAATCGCTCATGATGAAATAGGTATCGGCATAGGCGCGATTGAATGTGTCGAAGAGGCTCTGGTCCCAGAAGTCTCGTAGCCGAAAAACCTGATCACTGAAAACGTCGAAGCTGGGGATGCTGAATGTATCTGCAAATTCGCGTGTACGGCTGTCATAGGTGAAGTAGAGGGCCGGAACACCGTTGGCCAATGCCATGAGATTTCCGTGCAGGCGATAACCAAGGACGAAGTCACAAGCCTTTACGCAAGCGTCGTAGTCGGCAACTACGTCGGAATAGAACAGTCGGTTTCTGTAAAGAGCTTCAATCTCGTCATCGAGATACCATTCGCTTACCCAGGCATTCTTGCGCAACGAAGCAATTGCCTCCTCGCCCTGATCGGGCGTTCCCAGAACCAGCTTCTTCTCTTCAAGCTCGCCCTGCGCCATGAGGACGGTATCGAAGCGGCCCGCAACCGATTTGATGAGGTCTCGATGGAAAGTCAGGTATTGCCGGATATCCTTTGCATATGCAGGCGACACTTCACGCCGGACCGTTACGCCGACTTTCCTGACATCGTCGATATTCGGCAGTCGGATTTTCAAATCAGGATCATTGTGTCGAAAGGCTGTCGGGCAACCGATCACTCTGGTGTTTGTGATCCCGATATCCGCAAGAATCTCAGCTGTATAGTTACCGCGAACGCCGATCGAAGCGGTCGAATCCGAGATCAAACGCAACACATTCCGAGTGGTTTCTGACAAGGACAGTTTTCCGTCGACCGGCGCCTGAGCACCGATCCCGAATGCCAGCACCGGCAGCTGAAGCCGGTTCAGGACTTTTTCCGACAGCTCCCAATTCATCTGCTCGTTGATGTAGTTGGAACCGCGGAGCACGACATAGTCGAATTCTTCACGCAGCCGGTCGATTTCGGCCGGATTGAAGTCCCGGATCGTAAGCGTTTCCAGCTTGTCGAAATTCAGCAGTTTAAGTGAAGAATCGAAGACAAAGGCGTCACCAATATTGTGGTAATGATTGATATTGCGCTGAATGTCCCGGTGGCTGTACCAACGCACATTGTTATGATCATAAACTTCGCCGGAGGGTATCATCACGAGGATACGGGACATTCCGGTTTCCTTTGCTTTTTCAGGCACTTTGCTTGAGGGTATCCGGCAAGCCCGCTAGAGCTGCTGAACGGCCGTCCATAGCATTTCGATAAAGGACAGCGTGCTCTCCGGCGCTCTCCAGATGGGTTTTTGGGGGCTGGATACCAGCCCGAAGGCGGCTCCACAGATCTTGGTCCGTG
The DNA here is from genome assembly GCF_947499295.1 of uncultured Roseibium sp. Classification (GTDB taxonomy): domain Bacteria; phylum Pseudomonadota; class Alphaproteobacteria; order Rhizobiales; family Stappiaceae; genus Roseibium. The sequence continues at coordinate 177,182 of NZ_CANMNP010000006.1, read as the reverse complement.
AGGGCTTCGCACATACGGTCAGCGAGATCTTCCGGGCTTGCTACACGGGCATGCAGACCGTCGATTCCCGGGCGAACCTTTTCGGCCATGCCCCCAATATCGCTGCAGATGATCGGGCGACCGTGGAAAAACGCTTCTTGAATGATCACGGGGGAGTTTTCCCACCAGACCGACGGCATCATTATCCAGTCTGCCTGCTGTACAAGAGAAGGCATGTCGGTATTCTGATAACTTCCTGCAAATCGGACGCGTTTCCCGGCGGCTTCCAGCAGGTCACCGATCTTTTGACGAAACTCTTCAGGTTGCCGCTCCAGATTGCCACCGTGAATCGTCAGCGTGGCATCATCGCCCCAGACGCTCTGGGGTATCCTCTGAACCGCGTCCAGCAGGACATCGATACCCTTGTAAGGGGTCATCTGACCGAAAAAAGCAAAACGGCACCGACGTTCAGAGCTTCCGGTAACCGGGCGAACTTCCGCCGCTTCGCCCACATTCAAGCCGTTCTCAATGACCGAGATCTTGTTTTCAGGCAGGCCCCAGGCAACATAGCGTTCCGCCAGAAACCGGCTTGGAGAAACATAACCGTCGGCAACACTCAGCATGGCTTGAATGAACTGCCGACGTCGCAAGAACGTTCCAGGTGCAATGTCCGGAAAACAGCCGTGACAGGCGATTGGGGATGCTGCCTTACACAGCTTGTGGCCTTTCGTTTTGACCATTTGCCCGTGATGGTGGCAGATCGAGAGGAATTCGTGGAATGTCACCAGAATGACAGCATCCGGCAATGCCTCGCGCACCGTATAGAGCGCTTCCAGACCCAATCCGATGAAATGGTGAAAATGCACGACATCCGGACGAAGTGTGCGCACGAAGCGGCGCAGATCCCTGCACAGGTCGCCAGTATTGCGGTTGGAGACAAGAAAAGGATCGTAGTCGTCTGCATGAAAGAGCAATTCGTCATCGGCATCATCAACCCCCATCAGGGCGGATTGACCGTGCCTCGGATACTCGTTTCCAACCCGTGCAAGGAAAAAGGACTGCGTTCCCGGTTGGGCCTTTAAGCCGAGATGAAGATTGTAGGATGCGACTTCCGCGCCGCCGAGTGAAAGCGTCGGATGCCCATGGGAAATGATCAGCACACGCAAGGTGTCGTCCGAGATCTTCGCCGTGTCAGAAGTCGACCCGGTCATGCCCTGTCCTCCGCCAATTCCGGTAAAACTGGCAGCCAGAAGCGGTCGAAACTGCGCCGGTCGATATCGGCAACAAGTTTTTTCCAGTTGGCATTGGACAGCGAACCATCATCAGCGTGGATCATTTCCACCTGCGGCACCCAGACAGAACCGACCCCGGAAAGCTTCAATCGCAAAGCCGCATCAAGGCCCTTCTCGTCAGTGCCTAGATAGTTCCGGGAAAACCCGCCCGCTTCTGCAAGTGCCGACCGGGACATGATACAACAGTCAAACGGCACAGCGGCGACCTTTGTTGTTTCCGCCCCCAAAAGGGTCCGGCGCGGGTAACCGAGATAGTGTTGTTTCAGTTGGTGACGTCCGTCATCCAGTTCGATCCAGGCACCGCCCCATCTGATGGTGTCGTCTTCATAAAGGATGGTAGGTGCCACCAAAGGGGCTTCATCGTGAACCTGGAAAGCCGAATGCAGTGCCTCCAACCAGCCGGGAGCGCGTGGCAGCATGGCGGAAGAAAGACAGACGATTGTGTCGCACGGTGCTTCACCGGCGCCGGCCTGGATCGCGTCGAGCGCGTCCCCGGCATGGCTCACCAGAACCAACCGAACAGACAGCCCGAAAAAACCGGCGATCCGGCGAAAGTCTTCAATCTGCTCCTGCCCCATCTCATCAGATATCGCCAAGACGATAGGCAGACCCTTCAAGCTCGGATCGAGCGCACAAAGAGAGAGCAGAACTCTGGATCTTTCAAAGTCGTCATCCAGCCCAACAACCAGTGCAAGCGGCGCATTTTCCGGGAAAGGACCCAGGTCGTAGATTTCACAGACTGCGGGATCCGGAGCTTCCGCTGCCTGAACAAAAGGCAGAAAGTGGCGCTCAAGGACGTCAGGACGAAAAGCTGTCGCAGGATCTAGCCCGGAAATCAGCCGCCGCAATGCCGGCTTGAGCAGCGCCCGGCCAAGGGCAATCGGAGCGAAGGCCGATCTGCCGTCTTTCAGGACGAGTTCAAGATATGCCTCTTGAAACACGGCTCCGTCCTGCGCTGGAACATGAGCAAGAAATCCATGGCGCTGTTTTGCATCCGGCCCATTCAGGAACGGTGACAGTGTTTCGAACGCACTGGTCACATCTGGCCGCCGCTGTTGTGTCCAGCGTGCATCAAGTCTGCAACTTGTCCCATCTGAACGAAACAGCACGGCCTCGACACGCTCTTCCGGGTCCAGCAGCCAGCCGGAAAGCAGCGCACCAGCACGATCTACACAGGCGCTGAAATCGATGCCGACACGGACCGGGACATCCAACTCGCTTACAGTTTCCCGGCCATCGAAACGTTTGCCTGCCTCTTCCAAAAGGGCCCTGCCGTCGCCTGCTGGGGAGAGCTTCGGCAGGAGGGACCGGATGTGCGACGGCAGGGCCCTGACCGGGAGCACTGACTTGCGTTCATGAACATGAACTGCATTCCAGCCCGCCCGGCTTCGAACAAAGATCTTTCGGAGAGATTGGACATCTGCCTTGTTTTCGACAGCAAGAAGACCGGAAAATCCAAATGCCTTGCCTCCGGTGTCCTTGCGTTCAAAAAGTCCACTTGTAAACGCTCCGATCTGAAGGCTGTCTCCCAAGACGAAAACACGGCTTGTACCTGCGGGGATGGCCTTGGCCCAACCCTGCAGATAAATGTCGCCCTCATCGAACGCTCCCAGAATTTCCACAAATCCGTCGCACCCCGAGAAACCATCAACAAGTCTGGCCGTTGTGTCCATCGCATCGGGCGTTGCGCCGCCGTTCAGCAGCGCTTGAACCAGGCTGTCGATCACATCCGGTTCTGTCTGGGACGAAAGTTCACTCACCTTGCCAAAGAAACTCTGGAGGTCATCTGCCCGCGACTTGAAACCATATGGATGAGAATGGCCCTGACACCGGATCGTCAGGCGCTCAGGCCGGATATCCAGCCCGTTTGGCAGGGAAAGAATGGCAACAAATGGAGTTTTGCTGCCCTTCAGCTGTCCATCGTGCTGCAACACGGCAACTGTGCAGAATACAGTCGCCTTCGGATCGTCATTGAGAACGGCCGGCCAGCTTCCGGAAATTACATTTCCAACGCCCGCGACCAGAAGTGTTTCGCGATCAAGACCGGCACAAAGAAGTGAATGCCCGTCCACCGGAACGCAGGATCTATCCGTTCTATCATTCTTGGAAGCTGCGTTCTGGCGCTGCCGTGTATTCGGCAACTTTTTCACTCCCTCCAAAGTGACGACTGGCTCCATTCAACCTACCTCCAAAGGCCGCCGGCTGTGGCAAACAGCATGCCGCCGACAAAGCCAAGAAGAATTGCCAGCAGTAGCAAGTGAACCTTGAGATTGTTCTGGCTCTTGTCGCCAAGTTCCGTGAGCCGGCTGTCAAAACCCTTCAGAGTAGTATCGAACCGGAGCAGGAAGACCTCGAGCTCCTTCACCCGCTGGGACAGTTCCCCCTGCCCGCCCTTGAGGATGGCAAGGGCTTCACCGAGTTCGCCTTCGTTTGACGCAAGCGCATCAATGCGTTGAACAGTCTCGCGCAACAGCTTTGTGGCGTCGCGCTGTCCGATGGCGCTTTGGCGTTGTGCCACGATCAACCGGTCGACCTTCTCCATTACCAGAGCCAGCGGCATGGCAACGGCTGCCTCGGCGGCCCGCTCTTCTGCGCTCGGTCTCGGCAACTTGAGTTGCGCGTCACCTTCCGGCGTTTCAGCAATGACGGTCAGGCCTTCAAGAGCAGAGGCGACAGCCTGCGGCAATTCAATATCGAAGGCGTAGTTGCCATCGCCTATACCGTTTCGTTTCAGATCGACCCGCGGGTTCTCTGCAACTTTGCTGAGGACCCGTTCTCCGTCATGAAAGACATGAATAGTCATGCGGTCGCTGGGGCTCGAGGCATCCCAGGCCCAACCCAGCAGCCGTCCGTTTTCAAACGCGTCGACACGTCCCTGGAGCCTGGCGGGCACCGCTTTGACCTGATCCACATCGGTAACATCCGATCCGGAACCTTTGTTTTCGCTCTTTACCTTTTCAAGAGAAGTCACACTCATATCGATCCTCCTCAGGCAGCAGGTGCGCGCGGCATTGAGTGCCGGCCTTGAAAGAGACCTAGATATTGCTCGGCAACGACCGCCACGGAGGGGGGGACGCGCACATTTGCCGCCAGGTTTCTATAGAGTTCTGCGTCTCCGGCAGCCATCGCCATGGTGATCGCCAGACTAACGGGATCATTCTTGCGAACATGAAGCCCGTCGATGCTGTCCTTGACAGCCTCTGCCATGCCTCCGACACCGCTGGTGATGACAGGGCGGCCATGCTGTTGAGCTTCCGCGATGACCAACGGAGCGTTTTCCCACCACACGGACGGCACGACCACCCAGTCGACCGGTTCCATGAGGCTGGCAACTTCATCGGGTCGGTAAGCACCGAGCCGTTGCACGTTCGGCGCTGTTTCTTCAAAGAGCGCATCGATACGCTTGACGAAATCCTTGTCCTGAAATGGTGCCCCGCCATGGACCCGGAGTTCAAAATCAAGATCCTTGTCCTTTAGCAGGCGAGCTGCCTGCAGGAGGACTTCGATACCTTTCCAGGGTGTCAGATTGCCAAAGTAGCCGAACACCGATTTCGGCTCATTAGTAGCCGCCCGACTGGCCACAGGTGTGGTCTCCGGTCGCCCGTTGCTGATGATCCTTATCTTCTCTGCTGGAAGCCCCCACCGCACATAGACGTCCCGCAGGAACGCACTTGGCGCAACGAATTCATCCACTGCGGCCAAATGGGTCTTGATGAAGCGCTCCCGCAAGCGCAGATCATTCGGCTTGGCGTCTGGAAGACAGCGGCACAGTCCGCCCGAACCCAGGGCCGCACAGGCCTCATCCGGACTTTTCATCAGGACACCATCATTGGCGCAGATCGCATAGTAGTCGTGAAGCGTCATCACGATACGCACATCCGGGAGCGCGCGACGCAACAGGACTGGGAGCTCGACCCCGAAGAGCAACAAATGGTGTATGTGAACGACATCCGGCTGGAAATTATCAAGCAAGGTGCGCATGTCCGGCACGAAAGCCTGCAAATCTATCTGACTCATGTTGAACCGGTCGAAATGACCTGCCCACATCAGCAATTCATCACCGCTGTCACTGATCGCCTGAAAGCTGGTGCCTGGATGTGGATCGCGGTGCAAATGGTTCGTCGCACCGACAAAGAGCGATTGATGCCCTGCCTTGCGATACGCCTTGGCAAGCTCCAGCGCGACAGTTTCCGTCCCGCCGGGATGCAGATCGGGGTGATTGTGAGCAAAGACGAGAATGCGCATCACGTCACCTCCGCATTTGTCTTCAAGGCAACGAAAAAATCCTGATAGTGCAGCGAGCTGCTACCGCCACGCCAGTGCCCCAGCCGTTTGACGGCCAATTCGAACCCGGCGGCTTGCAATGCGCTTTCGATGAAACCATCGTCGAAAGCGACCGCCATCATTGGCTCCTTTGCATCGGCAAACCAGGCGGGTCCCTCACCCGCCCGCTGAAAAGTGATGCGCGGCTTGGCGTCTGGGTTTTTGTCCGGAAGCATAACGAACGCAGATACGAACAAGCGTCCGCCTTTGCCCAGAAGGCGCGAGATTTCCTTGAAATAAGGTCCAATTTCTTCCGCCGGCAGATGCGTGACGACGGACGTCATGATGGCAAAATCGAAAGCACCGGTCGCAAACGGCAAGGCCACTTCGCTGCCTCGGATATAGCCTTCGGGATTGTAGAGCGAGTTAGCAACATCAAGATGCGCGAACCGAAAGTTCGGATAGACCGACGAAATATTTCGCGTACACCACTGGATGCCCGCAGAAGCCGGATCAAAACCGACATAACGTGCCTTGGCCTGATCGAGGAACTGCGTGAGTGGAACTGCCATTCTGCCAATGCCGCAGCCGACATCCAGCACCTTCTCGTGGTCCCGCAGTCCGCCAAGCTCGATAAAGTGCCCTAGGAATTCGGTCCCAATGGCGAGATAATCTCCGTCGCCGACAAAATTGTCTTCGCTCGGCGGCACCGGAAGGAACCGATTGCGCAGAACATAAGCCTGTAGATCGGCAAGCCGTTCTCCGCTAAGTGCGACAGGCAACAAACCCGCCGTATCCCGAATGAGAACCGGCGAATTCATGCTCTTGATCCTTCTTCACGCAGGGCCGCAGCCCCCATAAGCGCTACGATGTCCTCTTCCCACCGCGATTGATGAAGCCAGCGATTGTACTGAGAGGCGACACCGCCGGTGTAGTCATCGTTCTTGCGGATGGAGACCCGCTCGAAATGGTAGAGCTCGGCGTCGCCGATGTAGCAAATCTTCCGGTTCAGCTTCCTGAGTTTCAAGCAGAGGTCACTGTCTTCGTAGTCACCGACAATGTAGTCGTTGGTGAAACCTCCGACGGCATCGAAATCTTCCTTCGCCAAAACCATGCAAGCACCGGTTACGCCGGGCACCTCACGTGAGGAGCTCGCTTCGGGAAACTGCCTCGGAAAACCCTTGAAATAATGGTGATTGAACCAGCGCCCCTTGTCGTCTTGAATGAACTTGAGGCCTGCGTGCTGGATTGCATTGTCTGCGTATAGCAGCTTGCCGCCGACAGCCCCGATCTGCTCGTCCATCATCAGGCTGGCGCACAACTGTTCCAGCCAGCCTGCCTCGATCGGCACGACATCGGAGTTGATCATGGCAAGATAACGACCGCGTGCGGCCTCTGCGCCGGCATTGCAGGCAAGGGCGTACCCGCCGTTGCGTTCCATGACCACAAGGCGCAAAGGCAATCCATAGAGCAGATGAAAGCCAGCGAGCAGATCCTCAACGTGCGTGACCTGCTGTGGCGAGTCGAGCACGAAGATGATCTCCGCATTTTCCGCGAGCCAGCTGTCCGTTGAAAAGGTAGCCAGCTGGGCCTTGATGAAGTCGAAGACCTTGTAGAGAGGAATGACAATTGAAACCGTCGGATTCGTCAGCATCGCTCCGAACGTAATCTCCTTGGGCGCTCCAACCGAATGACGAAAGCGCTCCTGGATTTCGGACAGAATGTGCGACAGGCAACCGGACATGACTTCATCGCTCATGTGCCGAGGAGTTGCCACGGAAAGTGCTTTTGCCCTGACTTCGCAAATGTCGCTCGGCTGTGGCGGCGGGACCAGCGAAGCCCGCTCGCCGGAGGCCAGCCTGAGTTCGAAACGGGGTTGAAGATTGTGCCGCAATGAGCCGCCGACCGGCGCAAAGGCAACAAATCGCTTGATTGCGTATCCACCCTGCGTTTCCGGCAGGACACCGTCAAACGTCATAAGCTCCAGTGGAATGGGAGCATCGGTACCAGACAGAATATCGATCCCGCGATAGGTCTTTCCGGGGTCTCGCATCCACCCTCCAACCAGAACTCCGGCCTCTCCGGCCAGTGCCGTTTCGACTGAACAGAAGGATGTCGATTCAGCAAGCGATCCATGGCGTCGCGCTGCCAGCGGTTCATTTGATTGCATGTTCAAAACAGCCGCCTCGGCCTCCTCGGACCGTTTTCCGATTTCGGCAATGAGGTAGTCCCGCACTTCCGGCAGCTTCCGGGAATTGGTCCCCCACCAGGAGCTTAGCGAGCGTCCAGCGTTTTCAACCGCCATTCTGCGAATGGCGAGGCCCCACGCCCCGGCAAGTACGAGAAACCCGTTTTGCGGGGGCTGATGAAGCTCAACTGAGCCGAGATACAGTCTGTTCCTGCCGTTGTTGTGGGGAACGTTGCAGCCTGCGCCATCAAGGCGCTGAATGCCGAAATCTCCAATCAAAACAGCAGTTTGGATTTCGGCACTATCGCTATTGAGCAACGTCTCGAGAATGTGCACTGTTCCGACACTCGCTACAAACTCGACAACCGGAGGCGTATCATTGACAGAGCGGAGAAGCTCGCGCGCAAAATCGACAAACTTGCGTGATCGTGACAGCCGGAACATGCCTGACCAGGCATTCAGAAACGTCGTGACGAAAACCGCACAGGCGGCCTGACTGAGACCATTCGTAATGGCAAAGGCATCGGCCGCCGGCACCGATTGGGTAACATCTACCGCCAAACGAGCCTCGGAACCGATTGCGCCAGCCGTCAGTTTGAGATCCAGCCTGGACTTTTCCTTCAAGGAAAAGGCCCAGACGATACGCGATCGACCATCCAGACGCGCAAGCCTGACGCTTGCGATAGAACCGAATGAGCTTGTGGTTTGCTCTTCAAGCCGTGGAGCTGCATTCACCTGATGAGGGGGATCCCACACAAGAAGACAGACCCCCGACGTCAATTGATAGATTTGCGGCGACTCAAAGTCCGCCTCGGCGTATTTGCCCAGCGTCTCGAGCATCTGTATCCTTCGATTGAGGGTCTGCAAAAGCGGCGCAGGCCCAGTGCCGGAAACCGCCGCTCGGGCGCCCGGATAACCGCGCGCCCGGGACGTGGCTTATCAGGAGACGACGATATAGCCTTCAGGATTGTTCTGAAGCTCATCGGCATCGACATTGTTGAGCGTCACGGTGTCGCCGTTGCCCAGATCAATGACCGTGTTGTTGCCCACCTGCGTCGCACGTGCGGCAACATCAGCAGCAGAAGAAACGCCGGTGCTGTTGATGTTATTGGAGATCTGAACCAGATCACCCACCTGGAAGTCCATCACGATGTCATTGCCACCGCCACCGGTGAACACGAAGACGTCGTGGTTACCACCACCGAACATCACATCGTTCCCTGCGCCGCCATCAATCAGATCGGTACCTTCGCCACCGAAGATGATGTCGCCGCCGTCACCGCCTTCAATGTAGTCGGAACCACCGCCACCGAAGATCGTGTCACTGCCATCTCCACCCAGAATGACGTCTTCGCCACCCTGACCAAAGATTTTGTCGGCGCCATCTTCGCCGGCGATCACGTCACCGCCGTTCCCACCGAACAGAAAGTCATCGCCCTCGTCCCCGAGAATGATGTCCGATCCGCCCAAGCCGAAAATAAAGTCTTGGGCATTGGTACCTTGCAGGAAATCCTGGAAGGCGCTGCCTTCAATTGTAGCCATTGCAAACTCCTGAACTTGCCTCGTTGAAATGACGTCCCGCGAACCGCGGCACACCGCACTGCACAACGACCGCCTTTCGCTATGCAGCACTGACAATACACAATTATTACTGATAGCAAAGAGAAGAATAGTGAAAAAATAAGGCAATAGTTTGAATAAACGAAATTAAAATCAAATTATTCAGTTCTATACTTTAAAAATACGATGAATTTATTCAATTTTTGTTTTGAATTTCAAAATAAAATCAAATAAACCAAATATGCTCTTATAGATTGTATTTTTTATTTATATTTTTCAGATACTTGTGTGATTTTTGGCAAATCTCATCGTTATTTGAGGCAAGTTTATACTTTAAATTACAACCAAAGTTTGCATCTTCTAGCTGCAGGCAATCAATCTGATGCTGCATTGCGACACGCCCGCAAGGCCTTCAATGCCGGCACTCGTGACAAGGCTGGCGCCTGTACTTTGGAAACCAGGAAGAATACGGCCGCTCAATCTTCTCTGAAGGCGCGATTGAGGCTGTCCGAAATTGGCTCGACGAGATATTCGATTGCTTTGCGGGCGCGCCGAACAATGAGCACCTCGGCTGGCATACCCGGGTAAAGTGCCAGGTCGGGCCTCCCTTGCAATGCATCAGGTGTCACCTCCGCCCGCACAACGTAGAACGCAGCCTGCGTCTGCGGATCGACAGTCTGATCGGCGGCCACAAAGGTCACCTCTCCGACAAGCGGACTGGCACTGCGCCTGTTGTAAGCGGTCAACCTGATACGCGCTTCGGAACCTACGCTCACAGAATCAATATCATTGAGATTCATGCGCACTTCGACGAGCATCTTTTCGTCACGCGGCACGATATCCATAATCGCCTTACCTGGCTCGATGACACCGCCTGGCGTGCGCGTTTCAATATCGGAGACAATTCCGGCCTGGGGTGAATTGACCACCAACCTGTCGAGAACATCCTTCGCGGATACGATCTGCTCGTTAGTAAGATTGAGATCAAGCTGCGTTTCGAGGATTTTGCTGGCAATCTCGCTTTGCCACTCCTGCTCGGCCTGCAGCAGCGCCACTTCCGCTCCCTGCCGCGTCTTTTCGGCACGCGCTTTCTGCGCGATGAATTCACCGCCGTCTCCAATCATCTCGCTCAGTTCGAGCTGGACGTCACTCAACATGGCCTTCGAGGTAAATCCCTTTTCTACAAGCGAGGTCAACGCTGCGACCCGCTCTTCAAGCAGTGCACGCTGTTGCCCCGTGGCTTCGATCTGCGCCTGAGTGGCTTCAATCTGCGCGGCATACTGTTCGATCTCCTTCTGCTGAAAGGAGAGCTTTCCCTCGTAGACCTGACGCCGTTTTTCAAAAAACCGGCTTTCAGCAGTAAGAACGTCTTGCGTCAACGGAGCATCACTTTCCAAAAGCTCCTTGGGAAAGTTGATGTCTTCCGCCCCGTCCCGTTCGGCCCTCAGGCGGGACAACATAGCGAGCAGGCTGACGCGCTTGCCGCGCAACTGGGCAAGTTCCGCCCGTGCGCGTGTATCGTCCAGCTCCACCAGAGGCTGTCCGGCATCTACAAAATCGCCTTCCTGAACCAGCAATCGTCGCAGGATCCCGCCTTCCAGGTGGCTGATGGTTTTTCGCTTGCTGTCAACAATCACGCTGCCGGTTGCGACAGCTGCACTGTCCAGATCGGCAGTGAAGCCCCAAAGAAGAAAACCGCCGAACCCGATCGTCACCGCCAGTACGGCAGCCAGCAAGGGCTTCTTCAGGCTCGGTGGACGCGCGTCATCCGCCGTAAGCCCCGACTTCCAATATGCTTCGACGGGCTCTTTGGACGCCGGCCCGGTTTGTAACTGACTTTGGTCTTCTGACATTTTATGCGACCTCTCCACTGCCGGGCAGAGACCGATTGGCTCCAGGCGTAGGCAAGCGCCGTGTGATACTGCTGACAACATCCGTGCGGTCACCGAACTGGCTGACGCGCCCGTCCTCCAGCACAAGGATCTTGTCGGCAACTTCCATAATGGCTGGCCTGTGCGCGATCACGATGACGATGGCCTCATTTGCTCTTGCCTCTGCAATGGCGCGCAGCAGGGCGACCTCTCCCTCGGTATCCAAATTTGCATTGGGCTCATCGAGCACCAGCAAGCGTGGCCCTCCAAAGAGAGCACGCGCCAGTGCAACACGTTGCTTCTGACCGCCGGAGAGCGTGTACCGATTGTCGCCGACGGGCGTGTCGTAACCCAGCGGCATCCGGCCGATCATCTCATGCACTCCCGCCGAGCGCGCTGCGTCGATCACCATCTGCGGGTCGGCTTCGTACATGCGCGAGATGTTGTCTCTCACGGATCCGTCCAGCAGAGACACCGACTGCGGCAGATATCCGACCATGGCACCGAAAGAAGCCCGCTCCCACAGGTAGACATTGTTTCCGTCCAGAAAGACCCCGCCTGTTGTCGGCTGGAGCACACCGACAAGCAGGCGGGCGAGCGTCGATTTTCCGGCGGCAGAAGCACCGACGACGCCAAGAACCTCACCAGGCTCAAGAGAAAACGAAATGCCTTTGATCACCGGAACCGGCGCATTTGGTGGCGCGAAGACCAGCTTCTCAACCTTGAGCGCCCCCTGACTGGGCGGCGTTGGCACGGTCTGACGCAGCGAGGAGTGATTCTCAAGGACGTCTCGAACCCTGTTCCAGGCCGTCAGGGCGAACACCCATTGGCGCCAGTTTTCAGTCATGTTGTCGAATGGGGTCAGCAGTCGGCCCATGATGATACTTGCGGCAATCATCGTACCGGCAGTGACCTCCCCCTTGATGACAAGATCAGCACCTAGCGCCAAAACGGCGATCTGCATACCGAACCTTATGCTACGGGTTAGAGCGTGAATGGCCTTGCCGCGCCGGCTGCCCATGGCCATCAGCTCGGCTGCGTGCAATTGACCCTTGCGCCACCGTCTCGCGAGAGCCGGCATCAACCCCATCGCGTCGATTGTTTCCGCATGACGGAGGGTTGATCCGATGGTCGCAACGTTCTGCAGGTTGGCCGTGCTCGCTTCTTTCAACAAGGGACGGGTGAGCATGTCGGACAAAAGATTGAGACCGATAAGCGTGACGGCCGAGACAACCGCCAGCAGACCATAGAATGGATGCAGCGCAAACAACACGATCAGGAACAATGGTACCCACATGGCTTCAAGCGGTGCGCTGATTGCATTGCTCGTAATGAAAGTCCTCAGGTCATTGAGATCACGCAGCACCTCGGAAGCCATGCTGCCTCCTTTCTCAAGGGAGGATTTCACACCCGCCTCGATCGCCGTCAGATTGAGGCGACGGACCAGCTCGCTGCCCATGATCTGGAAAATCTGACTTCGAATGAACTCTAGAATTGCAAAGAGCACCAAGCCTGCAACTGCAATGATCAGAAGCATATTGAGCGTATCGAGGCTCCGACTGTTCAGGACACGGTCATAGACCTGGAGCATGAAGAGCGGAACCACCAACTGTAAAAGCGTGATGAACCCGCTCAAAATCGCAGCGACAGCCAAACCGGTTGCAAAGGTGACCCTGGCCTCTCTGATGAGGCGAAACGGATCAATAGCGGCCGGTATTGATTGCTCAGCCATTTACAATTCTCCAAATATTCAACCGATAGATGTGTTCGCAAGTGCGAAAAAAAACAAATTTGCCCAGAAAACGACACATCTTTTCCCTAGTAATGATGAATGACTATAGATTAAATCGAGTCAACTAACGCCTTTAATTGTGGCGATCGATTGACGAGTAGTAGAAAGTTAAAATTAAAAACAATGAATGCACTGAAGTGCATAGAAAGGGAGCAATTTAGCGATGAGATTAGTTCGAATTTAGTTCGAATATTGGCGGGAGTTCGGGGCACATGCACGATATATTTAAAGAGACGGTGTCTGGCATAAATGGCCACACGACGACTATTAAACCTAGAGTTGAGGAAAATGGCAGCAGATCGATCGACACAAACAGGAATAAGAGTGCTCCCCAAACCCCGCATGTAAATCACTTTGATCTCGTAAGAATTATCGAAAGAATGTACCGACGATATCTCGATCGCTTGCGCATCGATCTCATTCGAATTGGTGCAGACGACATTTCCCCCGCGCACGCGATGCTGCTGTTTACTATCGGAGACGATGATCTTTCTGTTCGTGATCTGATGGATCGCGGCCACTATCTCGGCTCGAATGCATCCTACAGCCTGAAGCAACTGGTTCAGTCTGGATATGTTGATCGCACAGCATCGGCTCGCGACAGGCGCTCGGCCCGCATCCGCCTCACGGACAAGGGCAAACAGCTTTGTGCCGACATAAAGACCGCAGATGAGGTCAATCAGGATCAGGTCGTTCAATCCGAGAAGGATTTGCAAGCGCTTGAAGAGACATTCGCGATGCTGCGCAAGCTCGAAGTTCTTTGGGCAACAGACCTGCAGCGGGCGACGCCGCGCCTTGACATGAACCGGTTCTGACCGGAGGCGATCCATGCATATCGTGTTTGTGCACCGGCACGGGCCCGGCCAGTTTGTTCACTTGGCCCAGCGCCTGATTTCCGATGGTTGGACCGCAACGCTCATTTGCGAAAGCATGGATCGTCCGGTGCCGGGTCTGCGCGTTTTCCTTTATGGTGAAAATTCAGGCAGACAAGGTGGAGCGGGCGAAAACGCCGGCGGCGGATCCGTACCCTATATCGTCGCTGGTCGAAGAGTTGCAGATATTCTGAACAGGCTTAGCCTGAATGGCCGGAAGCCCGACCTCGTCATGGGCCACATTGGTTGGGGGGGCATGATGTTCGTGAAGGATGCCCTGCCGGACGTCCCCGCTATTGGCTACTGCGAATACTATTTCCAACCGCAAGGCGGCGATCTCGGATTTGCACCCTCTGAACAGGTATCATTCCAGCATCGCCAAACGGTGCGACTGCGCAACGCGGTTCAGCTGGCAACGCTGGAGCAAATTGATGTCGGCATCAGTCCGACTGCCTGGCAAAAAAGCCGCTTCCCGCAGGAATTCCAATCAAAGATCGTCGTACAGCACGAAGGGATAGACACTTTACGGGCGCGCCCCGACGCGGTTGCAGGTTTTCGCCTGCCAAATGGCCAGCTTATGACTGCCGGTGATCCCGTCGTCACATTCGCTGCCCGCAGCCTTGAGCCCTATCGTGGCTTTCCACAATTCGTCAAAGCAGCGGCCCAGGTTGCCGCCCAAATCCCGGAGGCACAGTTTGTCATTGCCGGAGGCGACGGGGTCAGCTACGGCCACCAATCGGGAAAAGGTTCTGAGCTACGCAACAGACTGGTCGCAGAAACAGGTTTGCCGCAGGATCGCACGCACTTTCTGGGCCGGGTTCCACATCAGAACCTCATTCAGCTGTTCCAGGTGTCAGCTGCCCATGTTTACCTGACGTATCCCTTTGTTCTGTCCTGGTCGTTCCTGGAAGCAATGGCGTGTGAAGCACCTGTCATTGCGTCAAACACGGCGCCTGTTCAGGAAGTGATCCGCCACAAGCGCAACGGAACACTTGTTGACTTCTGGGACACAAATGCACTTGCCGAGGAGATTTGCTCAGCTCTAATCGACCCCAAAAGCAGGTTCGATATGCGCCGGGCCGCGAGAAGAACCGCTGTTGAACGCTTTGAACTCTCAGGCTGCACCCTACGACTGCAATCAATGCTGCAAAAGGTGTCGAAGTCGCGTGCCCGCACGTCGACACCTGCGAAAATCAGCGAGCAAACACGACAGCCGGCAGTCGAGCGGGGTCTCGCATGAAAGCGATGCCGACAGAGATTGCCGAGGTGTTGCACATTGTGCCTGCCTGTCACCAGGATGCTCGCGGACATTTTGCGGAGACCTATAGCAGATCCGCTCTTGAGCCGTTTGGTGTGGCTGCCGATTTTGTCCAGGACAACTTGTCCTTTTCCAGGCGGCAAGGAACTGTCCGTGGCCTCCACTTTCAAGCGCCTCCATATGCACAGGCTAAACTCGTTCGCTGTTCCAGCGGATCAATCTTGGATGTCGCGGTGGACATTCGGTATGGGTCACCAACCTTTGGCGCGCATGTCACCAGAGTGTTGAGTGCTCAAAACATGCATCAGCTGTTTGTCCCGGCCGGATTTGCCCATGGGTTTTCGACGCTCTCGCCAAATACAGAAGTTCTTTACAAGGTCGATGCGAACTACGCCCCGCAATGCGAGCGTGGCATACGGTTTGACGACCCGGACCTGGCGATAGACTGGCAACTCGGCAACGACCCGGCCTTCCTGTCTGACAGGGACAGAGACCTTCCCAAGTTCACTGCCCTGCCACCTGTATTTATGTTTGCTGACATGACCGAGGTGTCCGAATGCCTATCCTGATCACCGGAGGAGCCGGCTTTATTGGCACAGCTTTGTGCCGACACCTGCTTGAACATTCCGATGATGAAATCATCGTGCTCGACAAACTCACCTACGCGGCCAACACCAAGGCCGTTGCCGAGCTCAGCCGGAACCCACGCTACACCCTCGTTCAGGCGGACATCTGTAATTTCGGGAAGGTTGATCGAGTTCTCCGACGCTATAACCCATCTGCCGTTTTGAACCTTGCCGCTGAAAGCCATGTCGACCGATCGATCGAGAATGCAGCCGACTTCGTGGAAACGAACATCAAGGGTACGATGGTGCTGCTGGAGGCAATCAGAAAATTCCTCGCATCGCTCAACAGCTCAGAAGCAGAGTCTTTCCGGTTCCTGCACGTCTCGACGGACGAAGTGTTCGGAGATCTTGCAGACCTAAGCGGCAACAGTATTTTCAAGGAAGACACACCTTACAATCCCTCATCACCATACGCGGCCAGCAAGGCCGCGTCGGATCACTTGGTTCGCGCCTGGTGCCGCACATATCGAATCCCGTCGATCATTACCAACTGCACCAACAATTACGGCCCTGAACAATATCCCGAAAAGCTGATCCCGCTGGTCTGCAAGCATGCAAGGAACGGTTGGACGCTTCCGGTTTACGGCGACGGACATCAGACCCGGGACTGGATTCACGTTTCGGACCATGCTCGCGCTCTTCAAATGGTTCTGAAAAGTGGGAGACCGGGACAAACCTATGCGATTGGAGCCCGCAACGAAGTCTGCAATCTCGACCTGGTTCGTCTGATTTGCCGGACATTCGACAAACTCGTTCCCGAAAGGGCTCCACACGAACATCTGATCCGTTTCGTCACTGACCGGCCTGGGCATGACCGGCGCTATGCCGTTGACCCGCAAAAGGTCGAAGTCGCAACTGGGTGGAAGCCGGAAGTCGACTTCAAGGAGGGTATCGAGAATACCATTCGCTGGTATCTGAACCAGAAACCCGAGGCCAACTATCTACCCCATCAAATCCCGGCGCTGTCCGCTTCTGGCAGAGCCACAGCATGACAGTGAGAACCAGGGTTCTGGTTGCCGGCAAAAACGGCCAACTTTCAAAGTCTTTGAAAGTTGCCTCTGCGGCTGCAACCGACCTTGAGTTCTGTTTCTTCGACAGACACGCGCTGGACGTCACCAAGGCTCAAAGCTGTAGCGCGATCATTGACCGGCTGCGGCCGGACTTCGTCCTGAATCTCGCTGCCTATACCAGCGTCGACGATGCCGAACGCTTTCCAGATGACGCACACAGCGTGAATGGCGTCGGTGCCGGAAACCTTGCTCAGATATCCGCAGTTCACGACATACCGATCATTCACATCTCAACCGACTACGTTTTCGATGGTGAAAAACGATCACCGTATGACGAGACTGATCGCACAAACCCGGTCAATACCTACGGCATTTCGAAGCTGGCAGGCGAGAACAGCGTTAGCCGTCTCAACCCGAAACACATCGTGCTTCGAACGGCATGGCTCTATTCGCCTTTCGGATCGAACTTCGTTTCCTGGCTGCTTTCTATGGCTGTCGAAGGCCGTCCACTTCGTATCGTGGCCGATCAGGTCGGCAATCCAACGTCGGCACTGGACCTGGCAAAGTCATTGGCAGATCTTATCCGCCAGCTCGACAACACGGATTGGACCAACCTGTCCGGCACCTATCATCTGGCGGCCCCGGAGCCCCTGTCCCGCTTTCAGTGGGCAAAAAGGGTAGTCGCCCTCTCCGGTGAATTGTACGGCCCAACCTGTCAGGTCAGCGCAGCTGCCACGACCGAATTCGCAACTCCTGCCACAAGACCATTGCGGACCGTACTCAGCATGGACAAATTCCAGAATACCTTCGGACTGAAGTTCCCCCCTATAGAGCAAAGTATCGGTGATGTGCTGCAGGCATTGCCCCGATCCAGGAAGGTTGCGCAATGAAGGGTATTGTTCTTGCCGGCGGTTCAGGCAGCCGTCTTTATCCCATCACCCTGGCCAGCTCCAAACAGCTCTTGCCGGTCTATGACAAACCGATGATCTACTATCCGCTGACGACATTGATGCTCGCCGGACTGAAGGAAATCCTTGTGATCTGTACCCCACAGGACATCGGCGGCTTTCAGCGCCTGCTCGGAGATGGCCATCAATGGGGGATCAAGCTGCAATACGCTGTTCAGGACCATCCTTCAGGCATCGCTCAGGCATTCCTGATAGCGGAGGACTTTCTCGCCGGAGATCGCTCCGCACTCATCCTCGGAGACAACATCTTTTTCGGTAAGGGGCTGCCGGAAAAAATGCTTTCAGCAAGAAAGCAGTCGCAAGGTGCAACGGTATTTGCTTATCAGGTCCACGATCCGGAACGCTATGGCGTGGTTGAGTTCGACACCGACTATCGAGCCGTCTCAATCATCGAAAAACCCACCCAACCGCGAACCGATTGGGCAGTTACCGGACTTTATTTTTATGACGCAGATGTCGTTGACGTCGCAAAATCCCTGAAACCTTCTGCCAGAGGCGAACTTGAGATCACAGACATCAACAAAGCCTATCTGAACCGCGGCCGACTGAACGTCGAAAGGCTGGGGAGAGGTTTTGCCTGGCTTGACGCAGGCACTCCTCAGTCCCTGTTGGATGCTGCCTCGTTCATACAGACACTTGAATCGCGCCAGCGACTGAAAATCGCCTGCCCGGAGGAAGTTGCCTACCACCAAGGCTGGATTTGTAAGGAAGAACTGCAACATCTGGCCGACAAGGTCTCCGGTTCGGCCTATGGCACTTATCTGAAGTGGCTGGCAAATGAACCTTCCAGAACCTTGCACGAATTTGAAAATGCGCTCGCGTCCTGATCAGCCGGCTGAGATACCTCGCAGTCTGGTCAGGACGCCAGCTCGTTGCCGACGGACCAGGCCGCGCCACCGGGAGACTGGACCGCTTGAGCACCGCACCGATTGCCGATTGCCAGACAGGAAGCCACATCTTCCCGGGCTAGCCAGGCAGACAGGAAGCCGCCATTAAAGGCATCACCTGCGCCAGTGGCATCAATCACCTCAACTCTGTTTGCTGCAGCATGGACAGACCCTTCGGCGCGAATTGCCGTTGCACCGGACGCACCTTCCTTGACAACAACAAGCGGCCCGCCGCCGGTCTGAAGACCTGAAGCTTCCAATGTTGCGAATTCGCGCTGGTTCGGCAGGAAAACATCAACGGCCTGAACGAGGCTGGACACCTCTGCGCCCCGTGCCAACAATGCGTCGTCCCAACCACAATCAAGCGAAATACTCCAGCCAGCCTGACGGGCGACTCCAAGCACATCAGGGTTCTCACAGAGGCTTTTCAGCTCGCCGATATGCAAGTGTCTGATTGACCTGAAGCCAGGAGCAGACGAGTTCAAAGCCGGAAAGGCGGCACCGGATTTCTGGCTCAAAAAGGATCTGTCCCCTTGAAGAGGTATCGCAACAGTAATTTGTGGCGAAGCATTGGGGGCGGCCGGTGTGCACGTAGAAAGGTCCAGCCCTCTTTCCCGTCCTTCCTGCAGGATCACTGTCTCAAAAGGGGCTGCCGGTAACACGCCGCTTAGCGCAGTTTGCCAGCCGAGCGCGGCAAAGGCGGCAGCCGTATTGAATGCACCGCCACCTGCATGCAGTGAAACACCTTCAGCGAAGACTTCGGACCCAAGGCTCGGCATTCTGGGAATGCCGGCAAATACCAGATCGCAATAGATCCGCCCGATGCACAAGACCTGGGCTGATGTGTCCGAGTGCAGCATCACAACAACGCGGCTCCGGTTTCAGTGTCGAAAAAATGCAGCGTTTCCGGCGCTGCTCCGAGCTTGACATCATCACCCACCAAGACGCCGCTCTTGCCCGGCACTTTCGCGACGATCTCGCCGTCAGGTCCGTTCACATAAATCAGGGTCTCAGAACCGAGTGGTTCGCGAACGACCACCTTACCGGTGACAATCGGGTTATCTGTCTCAATGGTCAGGTCATCCGGCCGAACACCCAAAAGCATCTCACGCCCGTCCTGGGTTGTCTTGCCTGGATTGATGCTGCCACCGCTCTTCAGCCTTATCTCCTCGCCGCCGCCGGTGATATTGATCATGTTCATGGATGGCGCGCCGATAAATTGGGCCACAAAAGTATTTGCGGGCGAATAGAAGACCTCTTCCGGCGTTCCGACCTGCTGAATATGGCCGTCTTTCATAATCACAATTCGGTCCGCAAGCGTCATGGCTTCCACCTGATCGTGCGTCACAAAAATAATTGTATTGCCGACCTGCTGATGAAGCTTCTTGATTTCCAGCCGCATCTGGGTCCGCAATTGCGCATCGAGATTGGACAGCGGTTCGTCGAACAAAAACACGGCCGGCTGGCGGACCATGGCACGACCGATTGCAACACGCTGACGCTGACCACCCGAAAGCTGCGAGGGCTTTCGCTCCAACAAGTCGGTCATGTCCAGTATGCGGGCAACATCCTCAATCCGCTTTGCCTTTTCTGCCTTGCTCAGGCTCGACGTCCAGAGGCCAAAAGCAATGTTCTTGCGAACAGTCATATGCGGATAGATGGCGTAGTTCTGGAAGACCATCGCAATGTCGCGGTCCTTCGGCTCCAGATTATTGACCACGCGGTCTCCGATCCGAATTTCGCCGGCGGTTATGTCTTCAAGACCGGCGATCATGCGCAGACTGGTGGATTTGCCGCAGCCGGACGGGCCGACGAAAACAACAAACTCGCCATCCTTGATATCCAGGTCGATGCCGTGCAGGACTTCAACCTTCCCATAGGACTTGGTCAGCTTGTGCAATGACAGGTTCGCCATGGGTTCAAGTCTCCAGAAGCGATGAAAAGGTTTGGTCAAGAGCGGTTGCAGCTGCATCGTAGCGCTGTCTGCGCGCGCTCTGCCGGCTTGCAAGCGCGGACAGCTGGTCGCGATAACTCACAAGGGCATGACGCAATGCCTGCGGTGCAGGCCCGCCCAGCCGATCACGGCAGGAAACGAATCTCTCGGGAGATACTGCGGTTTTGTAGCCATCGGAACTCAGGTTCGGATCACGACCGGTTTCCTGGGCAAAAGCAGCTTTGAAATGGTTGAACCCGTCTCTCAGCGCAGTTTCTTCTGCAAGTACGCCCCTGGACGTTGCGGCCGCGATCTCATGGGCTTGCCGGAAGCTCAATCCCTCGTCACGCACAAGCGTGTCAGCCAATTCGGTAATGGTGACACAGGCGGCATCTGCGTTTTTGCGCACCCGATCTTCATTGATCCGGGCCGCAGAAACGAACGCAGCCAGCAATCTCAGGACCCGGCTCCCGCTCTCAAAAGTCGCGTATCCGGCTTGCTGCACCTCGCCTTCGCTATCATTCATGTCAGTGAAGGGTGTGTTTCGCATTGTGTCGACCATAACGTCGCATCGCCCTGCCGTGACGGCCGACAAGTGGCGCATATGCTCGATTGGAACCGGATTGCGTTTCTGCGGCATGATCGAGCTGATCTGCACAAAGCTGTTGGGCACATAAAGCTGGCCGACCTCGAAAGAAGACCAGAATGCCAGATCCTGGATCAGACGGCCGAGATGGACATAAACGAGTTTCAGGGCCGAATAGAGACCGGTCACGTAGTCAACGGACGCGATGCAACCATAAGAGTTCATCACAGGAGCTTCGAAACCAAGTAGAGCGGCTGTTCGCTGCCGGTCTATCGGAAAGCCAGTCGTTGTGATCGCGGCAGCGCCCATCGGGCAATGATCGATCGTATCCATGGCAAGTGCGAGACGCTCCATATCCCTAAGGAGAACTTCCAGCGCCGCACACAGATAGTGACCGAAAGTGGATGGTTGAGCGGGTTGGCCATGGGTATAGGCAACAATCAGGGTTTCGGCTTCCCGCTCGGCCTTGTTGATGAATGTTCGGGCGAGGTTCTCAGCTTCCCCCCATAACTTGTCCATGCGCGTTCTCAACGCCAGCTTGAACAAGGTATGGTCCATGTCGTTGCGTGATCTTGCGGTATGGAGCATGCCCCCAAGGTCACCGAGCTTCCGGCGCAGCAACGCTTCAACGTAAAAGAAATAATCTTCATGTTCGCCGGTGTAGACCAGCGACGCCACATCGACATCATCGTCGATCTCGGACAATGCAAAGGCGAGCGGTTTCACCTGCGCCGGCTGCAAAATGCCTGTCTCCGACAGCATCACCAGATGGGCCTTGTTGATGGCAGCCATGTGCCCGGCATAGTTTGCCTTCACACCCTCAAAGAGGTCTGAAAGCACGGTTTCCTTGTAGACAGGATCAGGAAATTGAGAAGTATCCTTGACTGGTCCGGTCATCCCTTGAGCCCCGCCATAACGACACCTCGAATAATGAAGCGCTGGAATATCAGAAAGACGATAAGTGTCGGGATCGTGGAAATCGCCGCCCCGGTCATGATCAGTTCCCAGGCAACGTCAACTTCATCTCCAAAGCCTGAAAGACCGACCGGGACCGTGTACATCTCGACGGAATTTGTGACGATCAACGGCCAGAGAAAAGCAGTCCAATTGCCCAGGAAGACAAAAATCGCCAGAGCCGCCAAGGCCGGCTTGACCAATGGCATGGCAATTTTCCACCAGATCTGGAATTCATTCAGACCGTCGATGCGGGCGGCCTCGAGAAAATCATTCGGAACGCTCTCAAAAAACTGCTTCATCAAGAACGTGCCGAAAGCCGTCATCAGGCCCGGGAACATGATGCCCCAATAGCTGTCGAGCCAGCCAAAAGCCTGGCTCATCGTATACCAGGGAATGACCAGCATCTCCGTCGGGATCATCAGCGTCGACAAGATGGCGATGAAGACGATGTAGCGGCCGGGAAAGCGGAATTTACACAAGGTATACCCGACAAGGCTGTCGAAGAAGAGATTCGAAACCGTTGTAATCAGTGCAATGATGATGGAATTCACGAACCAGAGATAAAAGCGTCCGTCTTCAAGAACATAAGTGTAGTTCTCGATCGTTGGCTCTTCCGGGATCAGATTGACGTTGTAGACTTCATGGGGCCACTTCAGCGACGTCGAGATCATGTAGACGATCGGTGCGATCATCAAAATGCCGCCGAGAAACAGAACCATCCAGCGCAAGATCTGACCCATATTGGCAGGTTTCTTGGTCTGGGTCGCAAAGACCGCATTGACCGAAGCACGTGGCAGCTGGCCAGGGTTTGTCGCAAGGCTCACGTGTTGTCCCCCTTCAGGATCCAAAGCTGAAGAAGGCTGACCACCAGCAGGATAAGAAAGAGGACGACGGTCTGTGCTGCGGCATAGCCCATGTTAAAACTGCTGAATGCCGTTTCGTAGATCATCAGAACCAACGGTTTCGTGGAATTGAGCGGCCCGCCCGGATTGTTTGTCGTCATGTTGAAGACATGGTCGAAAATCCGAAGGAAACCGATTGAAGAGAAGACGACGATGAATACGATCGTGGGTTTCAGGAGCGGCAACGTGATGCGGGTGAGCACCGTCCACCAGCCGACACCGTCGATCTTGGCTGCCTCATAGTAGCTTCCTGGAATTGCGCGCAGCCCCGCCATGAAAATAATGACCTGAAATCCGAGGCCCGCCCAGATTGCAGGCGCCAGAATGGACGGCAAGGCATTGGTTGTCGAATTCAGGAATTCGATTTGCGGGATGCCGATCGAAGCCAGCAAATTGTTGAAAAGGCCGATCGGAACAGGCTGATAGAACCACCTCCACACCCACGCCATGGCAACCGCTGATGTCATGAACGGCAGGAAATATAGCATCCGCAGGAAGCCGTGCAGAAAACGTGTCTTGTCGAGGTGATATGCGATCACGAAGCTGATCACCAGCGAGACCGGTGTACCGAGCAAAAGATAGGCAAAGGTGTTACGGAAAACCTTCCAGAAAACCGGATCGTTCCAGAGCTTCTCGTAGTTTTCCAGCCCCGTCCAGGTGCGCGTGCCAAGGAGATTCCACTCCTGAAAGGAAATCACGAAAGCGGTGCCCGTCGGATAAAAACGGATCACCACATAAAACAGGACAGGGATCGCCAGAAACAGCCATGCCCATACAATCTGCTTTTGCCTGATGGAGAGGTTCTTGTAGGCAGACATGCCGCACCGTGCGATCGTTGGAAAAAAGGACTGCCGCGAGGCGGCAGTCCGTTCGCTTAGACGGTCTTACTTGTAGTAGTCGTCGAGGACTTTCTGCTCTTCAGCAGCAGCTGCAGCCAGGCTCTCTGCCGGGTCCTGACCTTCAATATCGATCCTTGCAACCATGTCCACCATTGCCTGGCGTTGTGCTGATTCATTGGCAAATTTGGTGGTATTGGCGTAGGCCAGACCACGAATGAACGGCCCGAAGGTCGGATCATTCGCGTTTGCCTCGACCATACCGACCGACGGCTTCGCCGGCAGTTCACCTACAACATCCAACCAGAGTTGCATTGCCTCGTCGGAAGTCAGGTATTTCAGGAACTTCACGGCCGCGTCGTATTTCTCGCCTTCCGCCTTGGAGGTGATGCCGTTCACCCAGTAAGACGAATAATTCGACCTCGCGCCATCGGGCCCGGCTGGAAGTTCCGCAACGCCCCATTTGAGGCCGCGAACCTTGTTCAGAGATCCGATCCTGAAAGAACCGTCGATGTGCATGCCGGCGCGGTTGCCCTTGAAGGCCGCCTGCGGCTCGTCCATGAAACCGGACTGAGTGACTTTGTGCTCTTTCTCCAGGTCGACATAGAAGTTCAATGCGGCCAACCCGGCATCATCCGTGTAGTTTACGGTCTTGTAGTCTTCCTTGTATGGCTCACCACCGAACTGGCGCACCAGGACCTCGCGCCACCAATGGTGATCCTGCGCGGTCATACCGGTGGTAATGCCAACCTGTGTGATATTGCCGGCACCATCGACCTTCGTCAGTTTCTTGGCGGTTTCGACAAGTTCTTCAAGGGTCTCGGGCGGGTTTTCAATTCCCGCTTCATCAAAAAGCCGGGTGTTATAAAAAAGTGCCAGAGAACGCACGGCGGTCGGCAGAGCGTAATACGCGCCATCCCGCTTCATCGCCTGAACCATCGGAAAAAATTCTGCATCGATGGCTGCCGGGTCAAACTGGTCTTTCGGCAACGGCTGGATGAGATCCGCCTCGATGTAGTCGTTTAGCCAGCCATAGAAAAGCTGCACAACGTCCGGTCCCTCGCCGGCCGGAATGGCCGCCGCAACCTTGGTGCGATAATCCGCATACGGAAAATGGGTCATCTTCACTGTGATGTCGGGATTGGCGGCCTCGAATTTTTCGATCAGCTGCTCCATCGCATCAACTCGTGCGTCGAAGAAATACTGCCAATATTCGATCTCGACAGCCATTGCAGAACTGCCGAACAAGGTGGCCAGAGCGGTTAACCCACTCAGCGCCATGCGCTTCATGTATTTTGACATTGCTGATGCTCCCGTCTGGATGCGTGCACGCTTGGTCTGGAGGGACGGTCTTTGCCGCCTACATGAAAATTGATTAAGTCAAATAAATTGAATTGTCAATTTTCTTGAGTTATTAGATCGAACATGAAAGTCGAGACGCAAATCAGAGGGTCCAACCCGTTGCGTAGCCGGAACCGTAACCGGCAGGCGGTCCTTGGCAGCATTCAGGCCGCGGGCACGATGGGCCGCGCCGAAATCGGCCGTTCGCTCGGACTGACGACACAGGCCGCGTCCAACATAATCGCTGAATTGCTGGCAGATGGCCTTATCGAAGAAAAGGGAACAAGAGTTTCGGGTCGTGGCCTGCCTGCCGTCTTGTACGGTCTGAACCCCAAAGGCGCCTATGCTTTCGGTGTTGAAATCAGGCCCGATGCCATCTTCACCGCTCTTGTCGATCTTTCCGGGGCACAGATCAGCACGCAGCGCACGGCGCTTGAAGACAATTCGCCCGCAGCCGTATGCGATCATGTGCTTCGGCTGCGCGACACCATGATCGCATCATCGCCCATTTCACTGGATGCCATCCTTGGAAGTGGCATCGTCATGCCTGGACCGTTTGGTGACACGGGTCTTTCTGGGCGCAGCTCCGACCTCAAGGGCTGGGAAAACACCGACGCACAGAGCCTTTTCAAGGAGACGCTCGGAGGCGTTGTCGAACTCTCCAACGACGCGAATGCCGCCGCGCTTTCCGAAAGCCTGACCGGTGTTGCACAAGGCATCGGCTGCTATGCGTTTCTTTATTTCGGCCGCGGACTTGGCCTCGGCATTGTCCAGGATGGCAGGCTTGTTTCGGGGGCATTCGGAAATGCCGGAGAAGTCGGCCATATTCCCTTCCCCGGGCCAAATGGTCCTGCTCCCTTGGAAAGCTTGCTCAGCCGGGATTCCATTCAGACATATATCGGCAGCAAGGGACCGATAGATCTCGACGGGATTTCAGAGCTCTTCAGCACCCAAGATCAGCGATTGGCAGACTGGCTTGAAAGAGCAGCAAACGCTTTGGGACACGCAGTTCTGACGCTTGAAAACCTGCTCGACCCGCAGACTATCATTCTGGGTGGCGCCATGCCGCCTGAACTCATCGACCACCTGATTTCAAACTGCCCGCTTCCGTCCGCGTCGATTGCCAATCGCAACGACAATTTGCTGCCAAGGCTGCAACGCGGCACGTGTGGGCGCCTGACCGCTACGCTCGGTGCGGCATCACTGGTCCTGCACAGCGCCTTCACTCCAATTACCGTTTCTTGAACCTGAGGACACATCCATGCCATTGACTGATCTGCACCGGATATCCCGGCAGAAGGACGACCCATTTCTGGTTCAGCTCTGGCGCGCTCTGATCCCGTTGCGCTCGGTCGTGTCTTTCATGAATACCGGTGCTCATCCGGACGACGAGACGTCCGAGATGCTGGCAAGTTTCAGCCTCAACCACGGCATAGATCTTTCCTACGCCTGTTCGACACGCGGTGAAGGCGGACAGAATATCATGGGGCGCGAGGCAGGTGCCGCACTCGGGGTTCTGCGTACAGCGGAGATGGAGCAGGCTGCCGACATTCTCAACATGCGCCTCTATTGGCTGTCGGAAACACCTGATGACACAATTTTCGATTTCGGGTTTTCCAAGTCGGGAACCGACACCTTGCAGACCTGGGACCACAAGCGCACCTTGAAACGTTTCGTCGACATTCTGCGTGAGGAACGGCCTGACATCATTTGCCCGACCTTTCTTGATGTGCCGGGACAGCACGGCCACCATCGGGCCATGACCCAGGCGGCGGAGGAAGCAATGGAACTGGCCGCCGACCCTGCCTATACCGAAAGCAGTTACCCGGTGTGGCAGGTTTCCAAAATGTATTTGCCTGCATGGTCGGGCGCGGGACAGTCTTATGATGACGACCTGCCACCGCCACCGGCTACGATCGAAGTCTCGGGCCATGGCCGCGACCCCGTCACCGGCGCGACCTTCTTTCAGCTCGGTGAACAAAGCCGGGCATTTCACAAGAGCCAGGGCATGGGGCGATGGATTCCCAAAGGCCGCGAACACAATTGGCCGCTCCACCTTAAAGTCTGCAATTTGCCAGATGGTAAAGCGTCCCTGGAGGCTGGCCTGCCATCAACTCTGAAAGACCTTGGCAGCACGCCTGAACTGACCAAAGCCCAGTTGGAAATCGAAGCAGCATTAAGCGCCTTCCCCGACGCTTCAGCCATTTTGAAACACGCAAGCGCTGCCCTCTCTCAATTGCGAGCAGCCGCTCCAGATATCTCGCCGGTGCATAGCCACAGGGTTGCTCGAAAGGAAAGCCAGCTCTCAACGCTTATTCGGGTGGCAGCCCAGGTTGATTGCTATGGCTGGCTTGAAAAAGATACCCTTAAGCCTACCGACCAGGCATCAGTCTCGACCGAAATCGATCAAGGCGAAGCCGAACAACTTGATCTGTTGCTCCACCTCCCAGATCACTGGGAAGGTGACCTGACTTCGATCCGAACCGTCAATGCCCCAATCAGCGATCCTTACCCTTCCCGATATCTTCCCGATCAACCGGAAGCGCCATGCCTGAAACTCGAGCTGACAACTCACGGCGTCAAAAGCAGGACCCTCATTCCGTTCGACATACCGCCACAAGTCCTGCCTGAACGAAGTGCCGACCTGACACCGTCCTCAGTTGTCTTGAACCTTTCCGCCGCGGTCAAAAAAAAGCCCATCAGGCTCGGCAACGTTTCGTCGCTAGACGCCTCAAAAACGCTGGATGCTCTGGAGGGCTGGACTGTCAGCAGCACCGAAACCGGGTTTGATGTTGCAGCGCCGGGCAATCTCTCCGGGGGGCTTTATCATCTGCCTCTGCTCCTTGACGATATACCCGCCGTGAGCATTCAGACCATCACACGGGATGATCTTCCGCCCAGATCCTTGTGCCGGCCCGCAAAGGTCTCGATACGGGTCGTTGACGCAGGCACAACATCTGCCCGAATTGGATATGCCGGCGGTGGCAATGACCGGGTCGACTATTGGCTCCAACAGCTTGGCTTGAACGTAAGCCAAATCTCCCGCAACGATCTTGAAACCGATGCGGCGCTTTCCCGGTTTGACACCATTGTCATCGGAATTTTCGCAATGAAGTCGCGCTCCGACGTGTTTGAGGCGCTGCCTGCCCTTCACCGCTGGGTTTCAAACGGAGGCACACTGCTAACGCTCTACCATCGCCCATGGGACAACTGGCAGCCAGCCTCAACGCCTCCGGCGCATCTTGAAATCGGTCAACCGTCGCTGCGCTGGCGCGTAACTGACGAAACCGCTGAGGTCACCGTCCTCGACCCAACGCATCCGCTTCTCAACCAGCCCAACGTCATTGGGGCGGATGACTGGTCCGGCTGGCACAAGGAGCGCGGGCTTTACTTTGCAAAATCATGGGATCCGCAATATGTGCCCTTGCTGCAAATGTCGGATCCTGGCGAAGCACCACACAAAGGCTCGCTTCTGGCCGCAGACATTGGCCGCGGGCGGCATGTCCATTGCGCGCTGATCCTGCATCATCAAATGGAAAAACTTGTTCCCGGCGCATTCCGCCTGATGGTGAACCTTGTTACACCGAGGCAATGAAAATCCGTCCTGAGATCCCTGGAATCGCTGCGCTTATTCGCAGGTGCCCAGGTTTGGGTCAGGAGAGATTGAAGCCTTTCGCCCGGATGAACGCTCCAAAAGCGTCGCGTTCAGGCAGGGAATACTGACGGCTTTTGTCCTCCGACCACCCATAGGTTATTGCTGTTCCAAAGATTTCCGTCGCACGCTGACGGTCATAGGGCTGTTGCACTTCCCTCCTGGTGTCATAACCGGCGATGACTTGTGCCGGCTCGTCTTCGCTATAGCAGTCCTCGTGGATGGTTACGGAAAGAGGCAGGCGCAGACTGATGGTCGGGGTCGCCCTGACGGGATAGCCGAATGCCAGCCCGGCAACCGGAAAAACGTGATCCGGCAATGCCAGAAGTTCGCTGACCTTGTCGGCTTCGTTTCGAATGGCGCTGATTGGACAACACCCAAGGCCAACGGCTTCGGCGGCAGTGACAAAAGCCGCGAGCGCAATGCCTGCATCGACGGCGGCATTGAAAAACGCATCCAGATGATCGTTTGCAAAAGGGCGTCCGTGCAGCGCATGCACCTGTCGCTGTCGCCTGTTGTTTCCGCAGAAGACGGCAATGTTCGGAACCTTGCCGAGCCACTCAGCCGTACCTGCCAATTGCAAGAGACGTTCCTTGATCGCCTCGTCGCGGACAATGATGATGTCACGCTGCTGAAGATCGCTTTTGGTGGGCGACGCCAGGGCCGCTGCGCACAACAGCCTGAAAAGCGCAGGCTCCACTTGCCGATCCTGAAAAAAACGACAAGAACCACGCTTCAACATACTTTCAAGCGACTTTGCTTCAGCACCAAGACCATTCAGATCAAGCTCTTCGCCGTACCTGAGTTGAAGTTGGTCAGAAAGTGAATTCATTGAGGTGCCACCCTTGAAATGCCGGCCTGACAGACAATCCCATAAGCTACTTGCGCCCCTCCAACCAGACACCGGAATTGGCAGCAGGTTCGCAAGTTCCTGACACTAGACCGGATATCCGTCGTAAACTGCAAGGCCCTGCCATTGGAAACCTTTGATGCAGCCGTCAGGACCTCGGCACATTTCGAGTGCGTGAAGCAAAATAGGATTGGTCCTTTTGGAAGTTGGCTTTCCAAGGCCATTGCCAACTGCGTGATCGTGTTTGTTCCAGCCGCAGCGCTGAATAAGTCTACGCCATGGTGCCTAACCAGTGGCGGACACTGAACCAGCGGCAACTGGGGAAGCCGTTTCGAATTAGCGGCCGAAAGCCGACAAACGGGGCTGCTCTCAGTTTATTTTTCCATACTCACAAAAGACCTCGCAGACCCGGCGTTCGTTCACACCGGTTAGCAACAGCGATGTTTTGACCTTCTGCCCCGTATCAACCCAGTCTGCAATTCGAACCGCAACAGGTTCATTGAGATCGAGGTTTCCAAAGAACAAAACATCTCGCCGGCGCAAAACATATTGATGCGCCATTTTGCCGAAGCGATTTGACGCCGCTCGTTCCGCGGCAGCCACAAACGACGGAAAGTACACGAGCCCGGCACGATTGAAGTCCAGGGATGGGCTGGTTTCATAGATCAAGTCGGGATCATTGTCTTCTGCCTGCGACATTCGCAAGCCAAGATGTCTATCCGCGCCAGAGCGCGCCAGCCTGGCAGCAAGGTGCGGAAACTCCAGGTCAGCGGGCAATGCCGGCAGAGCGGGAAGCCCGGCAAAATCCACTCTGGCAACGCTCGCGTTTTCACCAACCACCATTCGGGAGACAAATGTTGACACCAGGCAGACCGAAGCGATTGGTTCGCCCTTGAGCTTCAGGACATGCAATGAAGCCAATCGCGCACGCGAGACCCGGTAGAGTGTAGACACTGTCTCCAGACTATCATCGAGATCAGCCAGAAAAAGACCCGGGCAATCTACCGACAAAGCACAGAACGCGGCATAAACATCGTTGCCGCTCCGGTCCTTGAAGCTGGCATGTTGTTGACCGGCGGCATTGGCAATCAGACGCCAATGACGATGCCCGAGTGTCTTGAGCATCCAGTTTTCAGACAGGCCGGCATACCCAAGCTCTGGCATCCCGAGCGTCTGAATGCTTTGCCAGCCCCCCTGAGACCGCACCTGGGCAGTCGCGGCAATTTCTGCTGAGCTTTTCATGTTTTCAGTCAGGATACTTTGCTGAGCGTGGCTCTGTTGGTTTCGTGCAGGATCTCAATCTGTTCACTGAGATACTGCGCATCGTCACCGACGCCCAGAAAGCGACCTGACCCCCAGGTGTTCAACCAACCCAGTCCCAGAAAATAAAGTCCCTTTACAGCGCATACTCCACGGTCGTAGATCGGGCGCCCGCGTGTGTTCAAGACATCAACTTTCAGCCAGGAATAGTCCGGTCGAAAACCGATAGCCCAGACAAGAGACGTGATGTTCTCCTTGTCAAAATCGAGCTGTGTCGGCTCCTGCCCAGGTCGCCATACTTTTTCAAAAGGTTTTTCATCCGGCGCATCGATACCGTTTGTGGCGATGTAATCGTCGATCGCCTTTCGAATACCGACATAACTTTCATCGGCATCGTCAAGGTTTCTTTCCAAATCCTGCGCAAACGTAGCCCCGGAGCTGGATGCTCCGGCCATGCTTCCATAGAGAGTGACGCCGTCGAGTGCGAATTTCCGCAAGTCGATCTCATGCCCTCCATCACGCCCCGTCAGGTAGTGATTGGTCTTCTCATGAACTGCCTCACCTTGAGGATGATCACGGATAGTCAGGTCATAGTGGCCCATATCGTAAAGCCAGTCGGTGGCATCCCGCCCCCTGTACATGCGCGGTGCCCTTGGCGCAGGACCAACTGCGAGATGCACTTTCCGACCAGCAAGTTTCAGGTCTTCCATGATCTGAACACCCGACTGACCGGCTCCGACGACGAGAACACTCCCATCCGGAAGCTGAGCAGGTGATTTGTAATCTCCGGCCTGGATCTGAAAAATGGACGGGTCGATCTCTTCAGCAAAGGAAGGAATGATTGGAACATCATAACCTCCCGATGCAATCACCACCTGTTCAGCAAGATAGTTTTGCTCATTGGTGCAAACGACAAACCGTCCATCGTCACGTCTGCTGATTTCAGTAACCGTGACACCTTCCTTGAGCGGAGGGTCGAAACTGCGAACGAAAGCCTCCAGATACGCGACAATTTCATCTTTCAACATGAATCCGTGCGGATCGTCGCCGGCATAAGGGAAGTCCGGCAGCTTGCACTGCCAGTTCGGCGTCACCAGACAGAAACTGTCCCAGCGGTTCTCCCGCCATTGATGAGCAAAACGATACCGCTCCAATACGACATGCTCGATATTCTTCTTGCCGAGGCAGTAGCTGGCGGACAAGCCTGCCTGCCCACCTCCCACAATGACAACAGGGATGGAAACGAAGGTATTGCTGGTCATGACGATGTCCTGCTTGCAAGTCCGGCATCAAACCGAAGAAAGGTAACGGTTGCATCGGGATGGGTTTCAAAGGTGTTGGATCTGGACTTCAGAGTTGCCAACTGGGACGCTGCACGAGAACACGGATACCCATGCACGGCACGAACCCGTTCACTAGCCGCTTCGAACGCTCTTTCGCTGAGCAAAACGAACTCATTGAGCTCATATGTCTCGCCCTCCCGGTAGAAGTTGCGCACTATCGAGGATGGCGAATAACAAGCCTCCTCGTCACCATTGGGCCATCGGATCCGGAATGTGAGATCAGGCATGGACCAATTCCTTTGGCCTCAGTCCGAGATAGGGGCTCTGCCGATGGTCCCAGAGAATGTCTTCCTCTCCTTCATAGGACAATGAGACGGATGCTCCTTGAAACACTTCGCCAATGTCGGCTGCCCAGATGCCTCTTTCTTGAAATCTGGCAACAACCGCACTCGATGTGCATGCCGGTGCACTTAGAAGAAAACCGAAGGAGGGAAACGTGACCAACCAGCGCGCAAGCGGGACACCCGGGGGCGGTTGAATGCACTCGAGCGAAAACTTGATCGCAACCCCTGAACACTCCGCAAGCATGAGCGCAGTGCCGACAAGGCCTCCTTGTGAAATGTCTTTTCCGGCTGAACACAAACCGTCTTCGGCGATAAGTGGCAAAACCTCGGTATCTTGGCGCAGCCGTTCAGCCGGTGCATCGAGAATCGCTTGCCAGTTGTTGAAAGGCGCCCTGTATCCGCCCCGGTGGTCAATCGCCGCAATCAGCCTGTCACCGGGAGCTGCGTCAAAGCTGGTGATCAACTTCTTTGCACGGCCCAGTATCGAAACAGCGAGCTGGCTTTGTCCCGCTCTGAAATTGGTATGACCGCCGACTATCGGAATGTCATATGTTTGCGATGCTGCTCGCATTCCTTCCAATATCAGTTCAGCCTTTGATGTATCAGCCGTCCAGATCGCATCCGTCACGGCAATAGGCCGCCCACCCATTGCAAGAATGTCGGACATGTTGACCATGATGCTGCACCACCCGGCAAACCAGGGATCTGCCTCGACAAAAGCGTTGATGAAGCCTTCAATGGCGAACAGCAGATAGTCGTCGCCATCTGGTAGAATGGCAGTGTCATCGCCAGGGCGGCCAGGCGCCGTCTGGCTGAGGCCAAGTATGTTGCAAGATGCATCGATGTCGCGTTTGCCCATCAATCCCGGATCGTTCCGCAGCAGTTTCACAATCCCTGACAATGTGTCCGGCCAAGTCTGTGCAGTCATTGCCGCCCCCTCAGGGGCATGGTCCAGCCATGCGCGGGTGTTTCGAACGGAGGATACGCGTCCAGGTTCGCCTCCATTTTCATGTGGCGTTTGCCGTGAATATCGAT
The DNA here is from genome assembly GCF_947499295.1 of uncultured Roseibium sp. Classification (GTDB taxonomy): domain Bacteria; phylum Pseudomonadota; class Alphaproteobacteria; order Rhizobiales; family Stappiaceae; genus Roseibium. Next base: position 143,637 of record NZ_CANMNP010000006.1, on the reverse strand, counting down.
GGGTTCAAGACACGACCAATGCAGGCGCTCGAATAGTCGGACGTTCTGTTCCTGAACATGTGCGTAAAACCGGTCACAGCCGAAGGCATTGGCAGAGGAAACTGCAAGCCTGATGAGTTTAGCTCCAAGCCGGCCGACACGGCGATGAGACTCAGCTACAGCCAGACGCGATCCCCACCAGATACGAGGCTCTTCCTCGTGGATCCTGACGGTCCCGACAACTTCATCGGCCTCACCCGCCAGTGTCGACACAGCGACAAGCGGCAGGGCCCGGTGGTCCACGTCGTCGCGATCGTGCCCTTGAAAGATCTGCTGCTCTTCGCAGAAAACCTTTATGCGCAGTGCTGTCGCCCCGGCGAATTCCCAAGGCGCGGAAGCCGCCTTGATGGCAAACTGTGGGGAGAGAAACGGCTTTCGGCCAAATTCGAACATGTCACCGCACCTGAAGCTTTTCATAGACAGAAAGCGCTGAGCATGCGCCACACCGTCCACACCCGGCCTTGATGTCCTCAGCTCGCAATCCGCCATCGACAACCATTTTCGACAAGGGCCGCAATATGGAGTCCATAAACTCAGCGGTGGGTGCAGGATGACTTTCCAAGGGCGTACCCGAAACAGGCACAAAAGGCACGACGAACGGATAGACGCCGATTTCGATGAGCGCTTGGCTGGTTTTCAAGATGGCGTCGGCGGTGTCGCCGAGCCCTGCAAGAATATAGGTTGAGACCTGACCGCGACCGAACACTGGCACAGCTGCGCGAAAGGAATCGAAATACTTTTCAAGGCCAACCTGCGCTTTTCCGGGCATGATTCGTTCGCGGACATCGGGTGTCACCGCTTCAAGATGCATTCCGAGCGCATCGACACCGGCCTCTTTCATGCGAGAATGCCAGATATCATCTTCCGGCGGCTCGCATTGCGCCTGAACCGGAATGTCGACGGCAGCCTTTATTGCCTTCACGCTTTCGACCATGACGGCTGCACCGCGGTCTGGCCCCTTCGGCGTACCTGTGGTCAGCACCATGTGTTTGATGCCGTCCAGCTCAACCGCGGCCTTGGCAACCTCGGCAAGCTGCTCTGGTGTTTTGTGGGCTATTGTGCGTCCGGCGGCGAGCGACTGGCCTATTGCACAAAACTGACAGGTCTTGGTTCTGCTCTGATAGCGGATGCAAGTCTGAAGCACCGTTGTCGCGAGAACATCCCGCCCATGCAAGGTCGCAATTTGATGGTAGGGGACACCGTCCGGCGTCTCCAGATCATAGAATTTCGGCCGACCCGGAAAACTGATTGTGCCGACCTTGCTGCCCTCCTTGAGAACATTGCTTCGGCCGTCGGGACCAGGTGCATCGGCCAGGAACGGGCTCTCGAAAGCTGGCGCCGTATGTACCGGCACCATGACTGTGACACCGTCCACGGTCAGTGCCTTGTGGTCGGTCGGCCCTGCACCTCCCCGCCGCGCCTCATGCCCGGCTTTCGGGTCAACGAGGCGAATTCCACGGGTTTGCAGTTCATTGATGAGAACTTCAGCCGGCATTGAAAGGCTCCTCGATGACAGATTGGATTTGTGACGGGATATCGGCATCAGGCAAAGTGTTCGCAGCGGGTGGCGCAGCAACGGGCATCACCGTCTCCGCAGGCCTCGTGTCATGCACGAGATGCAACAGTTCCGGGCGGGCGTAATGCCCGACGCTGTCCATCATGCGCTTACGCTTTGTGATCAGTCGCATATCCAGATCAGCTGTCAGTATTCCCTCGCCTTCCGTCAAAGGCGGCACGACATGCCGGCCTTCGGGCGAAATGATGCACGTCATGCAACCGTCCCGCAGACCGCGCTGCAGCTTCGGATCTTCGCTGATGGAATTGATTTGTTCCTCGGTCAGCCATCCGGTGGCGTTGACAACGAAACAGCCGCTTTCCAGCGCATGGTGTCTCATGGAAACTTCGATCTGTTCTGAAAAGATCGGACCAACAAGCGACCCTGGGAACTGGGCAACATGAATTTCTTCGTGCTGCGTCATCAGGGCATATCGGGCAAGCGGATTGTAGTGCTCCCAGCAAGCAAGCGCACCGACACGCCCAACCGCGGTCTCCACAACTTTAAGGCCTGCACCGTCGCCCTGCCCCCAAATCATTCTCTCATGATAGGTCGGGGTAATCTTGCGCCTCTTGAGGCACAGTGTGCCATCGGCATCAAAAATCAGTTGCGTGTTGTAGAGCGAGCCGTGGTCGCGCTCGTTAATCCCGATCACAGCCACAATGTCGAGTTCTCTGGCTAACGCTGCCAAAGCAGCTGTTTCAACGCTCGGTACCGTCACGGCCTCTTCGTAGAGACGAAGATGCTCCTGCCCGGCCAACATCGGCGGCAAAACGAAAGAAAAGTACGGGTACCAGGGAACAAAGGTTTCCGGGAAGACCACGAGCCTTGCGCCTTTACCAGCCGCTTCACGCATCGCAGACAAGACCTTGTCCATCGTGCGTGCTTTCGACGTCAGATCAGGGGCTATCTGGACAGCGGCAACTCGAATTGTGTCGGATGTTGTTGTCATTGCTGGCTACTGACTTTGGGTGGGCAGGAAAAGTTTTGCCCGGCCGCATTGGTCGGCCGGGCACACGGAGACCTAGAGGGTCCAGGTGTCCAGAATGAAAGCACCGTCCCGGCGATGCAGCAGCACGATGTCCAGAACATCCTGGGGTGCAATTGGGGTGATGCCAGGAATGAGTGAGGGCTCGCCGTGCCCCATCAACGCCTGCAGGGCAAACCGGCATGCATAGACCTTGCCGCCTTCCGTCATGAATTTCTTGATCTGGTTGTTCATTGCCAGATGTCCCGGGAAGGCTTCATCGCCAAGTTTCGGGAACCCTCGCTGGACGCCAAGTGAGACACCCGGTCCATAAAGCAGAATGGAGGTTTCAAAGCCCTTCCGCTGAAGCCGTGTGGCCTGGAGAAGATTGACCAGCCCGATCGAACCTTCAAATGCAACGGTGTGGAATGTGACAAGAGCTTTTTCGCCCTCTTCCGCCTGAACATCTTCGAAAACCTTCTCTTCGTAATTGACGAAGAAATCGCCGTCCGCGTGTGCCGGTGCCGTTACCTCTGGCATTTCATGCTCCTATTATTATGGCCATACAATTGCCATACAATTATTGACTTACCGCACTATTGTATGCACATCATTTTCGCTATCAAAAGCGAAAAATACGAAAATCCAACAAGTGCGAAAATCAAAACCAAATGCATAAAACCTAGGCCGAAAGGTGCTTAAAACTGAGGCAAAAATTCCAATTTTTGCTGCAACACACTCCATACAATCAGCTGCATACATACAATCAGAATCAATTCTGCTACACAGGACGCAACAAATGGACATGCCCGGATTCGGAATGAAGAACTGGAAACCCGCCCTGCCTGAAAGCGGCAAACCGCGATACATCGAAATCGCAGACTTGATTGCAGCAGACCTTCAAAAGGGAATCCTCATGCCGGGGGACCGGCTACCGCCCCAGCGAAAGCTCGCAGACATTCTTGGAGTGGATTTTACGACCGTGTCGCGCGGCTATGTCGAAGCACGCGAAAGAGGCCTTGTAGAAAGCCATGTCGGACGCGGCACATTCATAAAAACGATCAAAGGACCAGCTGTCGAAAGCGAGCCTCGCCGCGCGGAGCAGGTGGACTTGAACATGAACCTGCCGCCGGAGACGGACAATCCGGATCTCATTGAACGCATGCAGGCCGGTCTTTCGGTGGTTTCCGGCAACCTGATTTCCCTGCTGCGATATCAAAATGGAACCGGAACCGAAGTCGACAAGGAAGCAGCATCTTCATGGCTTAGCATGCGGGGAATGGTGCCTTCGCTGGAACGAGTGTTCATAACCCCAGGCGCACACCCGGCCATGATGACAATTCTCAACATGCTCGCAGAACCCGGCGAGACCGTTCTGAGTGAATCGGTTACCTATCCGGGCATCAGGACCATTGCTCGCTCGCTCGGCCTGAAGCTTGCGGGCATTGAGAGCGACGCATGCGGCATTAAACCCGACGCCCTGGAAGAAGCCATTCGGATCCACACTCCGAAAGCGCTTTATCTGAACCCGACACTTCAAAACCCGACCACCCTGACGATCCCGCAAGAACGGCGACTTGAAATTGCTGCCGTCCTCAAGCGCCACAATCTGCCTCTGATTGAAGACGACGCATACGGGTTCATTCCAGAACATGCACCCAGCCCATTTGCGGCGGCAGTTCCCGAACTCACGTGGCACATTGGCGGTCTGGCCAAGTGTATTGGCGCCGGCCTTCGTCTTGCTTACGTCGTTGCACCCGACACCAAGGCAGCTTTGAGCTTCACATCCGCTATTCAATCCATGACAGTCATGGCCTCACCGGTGACAATGGCACTCGCGACAAGGTGGATCCAGGACGGAACGGCGGATCACATTCGTCGCTTCATCCGAACGGAAACAAAAGCCCGCCAGGCATTGGCCGCAGAAATCTTAACCGGTTTCAGCTTTGCAGCGGATCCGGTCAGCTTCAACATCTGGCTCAAGTTACCACCCAACCTCTCCAGAGCAGCTGTTGTCGGCCAGATGTCAGGCAAGGGCATCGGTCTCGTCCCGAGCGATCCGTTTACCGTTGGAGGAAATCCAAGCGAACATATCAGGGTCTGTCTGGGCGGGCGGATCACCCGCGATGAACTCAAGACGGCATTGCAACTCCTTGCCCATACGCTGGAGCACAACCTGTACAGCTGACAAGCCACAACAGGAGTGGCCTGCCTGGAGGATGACAAGACTATTTTTCATGACTACCTATTGATAGGTAGAATTAACTTGTCTATGTTATGGAACGCCGTGCTGCGGGAACACAGACGCGCACCAGGCCTGCGCCTGACTTTTACACCCGCCAAACCAGATGGAGACCCGGCATGGAACTGAATGCTGATTTTTCGGAACGCGTTGTTGTTCATTCCGAGGAACTGGAATGGCAGGCCTCTCCGATGAAAGGTGTCGACCGGCGCATGCTCGACCGAATTGGTGGAGAAGTCGCCCGTGCGACGACAATCGTTCGCTATGCCCCGGGCAGCAAGTTTTCCGCCCACACGCACACAGGTGGTGAGGAATTCATCGTGCTTGATGGTGTCTTTCAAGACGAACACGGAGATTTTCCGGAAGGCACTTACGTGCGAAATCCGCCAACTTCGGCGCATACACCCGGATCTGACGACGGCTGCACGATCTTTGTGAAGTTGTGGCAATTCGACATGGAAGACCGTAACCAGTTCCGCAAGAACATGGCGGACGGCCTGGGTGAAACGGAAGACGGCGTCGCAACGGCGTTGCTTCACCAGGACGAGCGTGAAACGGTCACGTTTCATCGGATCGACCCAGGTGCAACCCTATTCGTTGATGACACGGGCGGCATTGAACTGCTGGTCATTTCCGGCAGCGGCAAATGTGGCGATGAGGTCCTGCGAAAGGGATCCTGGCTACGCCTTCCAGCCGGGGACAGTTTGACGCTCGATGCGGCCAATGAGGGCGCACAGGTCTGGATGAAAACCGGACACCTGCCCTATGCCAAGGCACCGGAGGTTTTAAAATGAGCTCCGAGAAGCCCCTTGCCATTGTCGCGGGTGCAGGCGCTGGCCTTGGCCAGGCACTTGCTGCGCGCTTTGAGGACGGCGGATACCAGGTTGTCGGCTTTGGCAGAACCAAACCCGATGCGGTTTCCGGTCGCTTTCAAAAGCTCGACCTGGCGGATGAAACTGCCGTACCAGAGACCATTGCGGGCCTCATGAATGAGCACGGAGCGCCCAAAGTGGTGATCCACAACACCGCCGAACTCGTCATCTCACCCTTTTTGGAAACCTCTCTTCAGGAGTACCAGAGCACCTGGGCATCAATGTTTCTGAGCGCGGTGCTGCTCGCCCAGTCGGTGATCCAGCCAATGGTAGCGGCTGGTGGAGGCGCTTTTCTCGTATCCGGCGCAACGGCCTCACTTCGGGGCGGTGCACGCTTTTCGGCGTTTGCCTCTGCAAAATTTGCCCTGAGGGGTCTGACCCAATCGCTGGCACGCGAGTTTCAGCCTGCCGGAATTCATGTCTCCCATGTTATTTTGGACGGCATCATAGACACGCAACGGTCGCGCTCACTGCACGACCTTGATCCAGCAAAAATGATCCGGCCTGCCGATATTGCCGAAACCTATTGGCAGCTTGCGCATCAACCCAAATCCACCTGGACACATGAACTGGACCTCAGACCTGCCACCGAGGGCTTTTGATGTTGACGGATACGCTCATCATAGGCGGCGGCCTCGCAGGCCTCAGCCTTGCAGCAAGCCTTGAAGCAAAGGGCCAAACCTATCTTGTGCTGGACGCCAGAACCCGGTTTGGTGGCCGGATCCGGTCTGACGCGGTCGATCGTGAGCGCTTTGATCTCGGTCCTGCCTGGTTCTGGCCCGGCCAACCGCGCATCGCTGCCCTCATCGACAAGCTCGGACTGGAAAAATTCGAGCAATATGCCGATGGCGACCTGACCTTCGAGGACGAACGTGGCAGCGTTCAAAGGGGTCAGGGCTTCGCGTCCATGCAAGGCTCCTATCGGCTGAAGGGTGGCCTTAGCAGCCTGATTTCGGCACTTCAAAGCCTTTTGCCGGAGAACCTCCTGCGGCTTGCGACCAAGGTGGTCGCGCTTGACGCAAGAGCGGACCATATTCTGGCGATCACACAAAACGGCGAGAGCCTGATGGCAAGACGCGTTGTTCTTGCCCTGCCTCCACGGCTCGCGGCCGAGCAGATCGCGTTCACCCCACCTCTTCCGGAAGCTGCCGTTTCTGCCATGTCCGGCATCGCAACATGGATGGCTGGTCAAGCAAAAGCTGTCGCCGTTTACGATGATCCTTTTTGGCGAAAGTCAGGACTTTCCGGCGACGCCATGAGCCGACTGGGCCCGATGGTGGAAGTTCATGACGCCTCCCCTGAGGAACGCGGCCCTTATGCGCTTTTCGGATTTATCGGTGTAGCCCCCGACGACAGGAGAGACGAGAAGCTTTTGCGCAAGGCGGTGATCGCTCAGCTCGTCCGACTGTTTGGGCCTGATGCCGCCGCACCGAAGACGCTTCTGATCAAGGACTGGGCTTTTGACCCTTTGACAGCGACTGCACTGGACCTTCAACCGCAATACTCACACCCCCGCTACGGCTTGCCTGAAGCAATGACTGATCTTTGGGACGACCGTCTCCTTTTCGGGGGCACGGAAGTTGCGAGCCAATTTGGGGGCTATCTGGAAGGAGCTCTGGAAGCCTCCAAGAATGTGGTGCATAAAATCCTGCGGGAAGCACAGGTGGATGCATGACAAAGGATACCAAAACGGCACTGTTGGATGCGGCAGAGCGAGCCGTCAGAAGCCGCGGATTTGACGGGTTCAGTTATGCTGATCTGTCTGAGGATGTCGGCATCCGCAAAGCAAGCATTCACTACCACTTTGCAACCAAGGCTGAGTTGTCCGCAGCCCTGATGAAGCGCTACCGCGAAGCGCTGCAATCTGCTTGTGAAGAGATCGAGCGGTCGTCACGGACAGCCGCAGAACAACTATCCCAAATTATAGAGATCTACCGGCTAGCGATGAGCGAGGGCGACAGTCTGTGCCTGTGCGTTGCCTTCATCGGCAGCCGGGAAAGCCTTTCACCGGCAGCAATCGACGAGATAACGAGTTTCAGAAAAATGGTAATCAGCGTGCTGACCCGGATCTTTGAAAAAGGTCGCGCTGATGGTTCGATCTCCAGTGTTCAAGACCCGCCCAAGGAGGCCCAGGCAGCGTTGTCGCTGATGGAGGGCGCTCAGCTCAGCGCGCGAGCGCAAGAAGAGCCCGCCGTCTTCGACAATGCCCTTGCCCTTTTGCTGGGACGATTGACCTGAGGCAATCAGCGAAACCCGAATTGTCAGGACACACCTGAACAGCGGGCCGATGCTCACAACAGTCTATTTCTGATGAGCCAGATGCTTTTCTGTTTTTCCGAAAACGCGCTGAGCCAGTTTTAAGCCAAACGGAGCAAGCACGACACACAGCAGAATAATGCTCAGAATCAGCGATACGGGACGCTCCCAGAACACACTCAACGTGCCTTGTGAAATGATGTATGACTGAAGAAACGTCTCTTCAGCCATGGATCCCAGAACCAGAGCCAAAACTGTTGCGGCTGGCGAATAGCCGAACTTTTTCATGGCAAATCCGACAGCACCGCTGACAACAAGTATCCATGTCTCCACAATACTTGCATTTATCGCAAAAGCACCGATCACACACAAAAGCACGATAACGGGAACAACGTGAAGGTATGGGATATCCAGAAACTTCACGAACAGCGGGATCGCAAAGATGCTCAGAGCGATCAGGATCATGTTGCCGAGATACATACTGGCAATCAGACCCCAGACAAACTCCGGATCATTGACAATCAGCAGCGGCCCGGGCTGCAGCCCCCACATCATGAAGGCCCCGAGCAAAACCGCTGTGGCACCGGACCCGGGAATACCAAGCGACAGCAAAGGAACCATGGCACCGGCTGAAGCGGCGTTGTTGGCCGCTTCGGGCGCTACCAATCCGCGCATTTCGCCCCTGCCGAAATTCTCGGGGTCTTTGGCAACTTTCTTTTCTACCGAGTAGCCGATGATAGACCCGAGTGTCGCGCCTGATCCCGGCAGCACACCAGCCAGAAACCCAATGGCTGAACCGCGAAGAAACGTGAATTTCGATTCCGCAAAATCCTTGCGTGTCGGCCAGAATTCCTTGTCACGGAAGCTGATGCGCAGCTTTTCAGCCGGCTGACGATGCTGGCCATTCAAGATGCAGTGCAAGAGTTCCCCGATGCCAAAGAGACCAATTGCGACGGCGACGAAATAGACACCGCCGATCAATTCCGGCGAGCCGAATGTGAACCGTTGCTGACCACTCATCACATCGACACCAACACTGCCAACCGCAAAACCGATCAAAGCGGAAATGAACCCTTTGAACTTGTTGTCGCCCATCATGGTCGTCAGCATGAGAAGTCCGATTGCAATGATCAGGAAGTATTCCGACGGACCGAATTTGGAGGCGAAGTTTGCCAGCGACGGCGCAAGTGCGGTTATCAGCAAGACACCGATGGTGCCTCCGAAGAAGGAGGCAATCGCCTGCATCACAAGGGCTGGGCCGGCGCGCCCTTTTTGCGCCAGTGGATAGCCGTCCAGTGTCGAAGCGACAGTCGCTGATTCTCCGGGCGTATTGATCAGGATCGACGTGATTGTCCCGCCATACATCGAGCCATAATAAATTCCGGCGAGCATGATGATGGCCGTGGTCGGATCGAGACCAAAGGTAAGCGGCAGAAGCACGGCAATACCGGCGGCCGGGCCGAAGCCAGGGAACAGACCGACGATCATGCCGACAAAAGCGCCAAGCAGAAGAAACAACAGCCCCTCAGGTGAAGCTGCGATACTGAGGCCGAGAGAGAGGTTGGAGATGACTTCGCTGAACATGGATCGCACTCGATTGACGGCGTGTCTGGATCAAAAGCCCAGCGGGCTCAGAGGCAGAGAGGCATTCAGAAGGATCTTGAAAAGCCAGTACAGGAAACCTGGCAATGCAAGACTGTAGATGATGTTGGTGACTGGCCTGGATCGATCGAATGTGAAGAGAAAAACCAGCATGAAGGCAATCATCGCCAAAAGGGCACCGACGACCTTGAGAGCAGCCACGAAGCCGCAGATATAGGCAAAAACGATCACAACATCGCGGGCGTGTTCCTGCCCGCCGTCGATAGTGTGGGTGTCAAGACCCAAGGCTTCTGCCGTGCCTTCCGCAGCAGGTTCCGGCTGGTGCGCATGGCCGCTTCCAGATGCGCGTTCCTGGAGCCATTCCCGGACATCAAACCAAAGGTTCACCGAACAGGACACGATCAGCAAGAGGCCGATCATGAGGGGGAAGAACCCCGCCGCAGGACGACCTGACTGGGTATAGAGCATCAGGGTCGATCCGCCGTAAATCGTGTAACCCACGGCGACCAAAAGCAGTCCCCCGGCAAACCACTTCTTCATCTTGATTTCTCGCTCACACTTGAAGGACGCATGGGCAGGCCAATACGCCCGGCCCATGCGCGCTGGATGCACAGATCAGTTGATCGCGCCGATTTCCTTCAGGACGGCTTCATATTTGGCGCTGGTCGCTTCGAGATAAGTTCCGAAGTCCGCACCCCAAATCGGATTGCCGGACATACCGTTCTTCACCAGATAGTCCTGCCATTCCGGCTTTGATACCGCCTCTTTCAGAGCAGCAACCCACCATTCCTGGACAGCAGGGTCGAGATCGGGCGCCAGCACCACGCCGCGAGGCAGCGAGAAATCGAAATCATAGCCTAGTTCCCTGAACGTCGGGATATCGGGGTGGTTCGTGCTGCGCGCGGAATCTGAAAATGCGAGTGCTGCGAACGTCCCCGCATCAATCTGCCCGGCAACTTCCGACGGATTGGCAACGACCGCGTCGACACTGCCCGAGGTCAATGCCGTTACCAGCTCACCTCCGGATCCGATCGGCACATATTCGTATTCAATGTTGGCGGCATTGGCAAAAAGGCTGGCGGTCACGCGCTCGGGACCTGCAGAGCCGCTGCCGGCAATAGTGAAACGGCCTTCCTTAGCCGCCTTAACAACATCGTCGATTGTCTTGAAGTCGGAATCGCTGCGCACAACCAGGAACATTGCATCGCTCGCAAGAAGCCCGACAGGTGTGAAGTCCTTGTAGGTCCAGTCGGTATCGGCGACCAAAGGCGTGCCGAGAAAGTTTCCGCTGGTGGATGTCGCGGAATAGGGATTGCCGGCCTGCCGCTTCACGTAGCTGAAGCCAACCGCACCGCTCCCGCCTTCGCGGTTCTCCACCACGATGTCATTCGGGTAAAGGTCGTACTTGTTCAAGATGTCGACAATGGTGCGGGACATGCGGTCGTTGCCGCCTCCCGGTCCGAACGCAACTGTGTAGGTCAAACGCTCTTGCGGATAGTCCGATGCGAATACCGGCACTCCCGAAGCAGCAACAATGGCCGCAGTCGCAGCGGCAGCAATCGTGGAACGCATGATCATGGTTTCCTCCCTTTGATCAATTTGCATTTTTTGCTGAATACGTGCAATAAAAAGGAGTTAAGATTGGATGTCAATCAAAAAAAAACCAATCATTGCGTTGAGTTTGGTTTTATGGCTTTATTTCAGGCATGAAAAAGACCAAACGCCTTAGCGGCCGAATTAGAAGAACGCGATGAAAACCAACCAACTAGCCGCAAAAGTGGCTCATGGGCTTTCTCAGAAGATAACGTCCAGGTCTCTTGCAGCAGGCGCACATATCAGCGCACAGAATGTCGCTGACGAATTCGGCGTGTCCCGCTCACCAGTTCGCGAAGCGCTGGAAATGCTGGAAAAGGCCGGTCTTGTCGAAAAACGCACCAATCGCGGCTATTTTGTTTCGGAAACTGAGCCAGAGCCCGCCTCCGCGGACATCCTGAAAGCGATGGCACCGGACGACTCGTCCGTCTACTTGCGCATCGCCGAGGATTGGCGAACGGATCGGTTGCCGGAAGAGGTGACAGAACAATACCTTCGTGAAAAATATGACCTTTCTCGAGGGCGCCTCCAGGACATATTGGTCCGCGCTGTGCGCGAGGGTTGGGTCGAACGAAAACCCGGATATGGCTGGCGATTTCTGGATGTTGCCAAAACCCCAGAAGCTTTTGATAAGATTTATCATTTTCGGATGGTAATCGAGCCTGCGGCAATGCTCGACCCGGACTATAGCGTTGACTGGAAGATACTCACATCGCTCAAGGACGAACAACAACGACTGCTTGACCACGAGATTGAGAACAACAGCGTTGAGCACCTTTTGTCCGTAGGTGCACGTTTTCACGAGGAGCTGATCAAGTTCTCCGGCAATCCGCATTTTCACATGGCCCTTGTGCGCGTGAACCAAATGCGCCGTTTGCTGGAGTACAAGGCTGTGGTCAGCCGGGATCGCTTTGTCGAACAGACCAATGGACACTTGGAAATCATCGGCCATCTGGAACGTGCAGAGATTGCGGAAGCGTCCTACGCCATGCGCCACCACCTCGGCGGCGCACTTAAAGGAAAGTCGGAATTGCTCAGAACCAAAAGTTAGAGTCACTTTCCGGATTGCATTTTTGCATTTTATATCTATAAAAGCCAATCAGACAGAACTTGAACCTGCCTGATTGGAGGAAAGACATGCGTTTGATGGTTTTGCCCTGTGACGGGATCGGCCCGGAAATAATGGGAGCCACGCTCGACGTGGTCAGCGCAGCAAACCAGAAATTTGATCTTGGCATTTCATTCCATGAAGAAGCTTCGGGTTTCGACAGCCTGAAGGCTCATGGCACCACGTTGCGCGAAGAGGTCCTGGTTCGTGCGCGCACACAGTTTGATGGCGTTATCCTCGGCACTCAGTCCCATATGGACTACCCGCCAGTTGCTGAAGGCGGTCGCAACGTCTCTGCTGGTTTCAGGATCGGGCTGGACCTTTATGCCAATGTGCGCCCGGCCCGCTCGAGGGACTTTCTGCCCAACAAGGCGCCCGGTATGGATCTTGTCATCATGCGGGAGGCGACGGAGGGTTTTTACCCCGATCGCAACATGTACAAGGGCGTCGGCGAAATGATGCCGGATCCCGATATGGCCCTGTCAATTCGGAAGATAACACGAAAGGGCTCGCTGAGGATCTGCCGCGAGGCATTCAAGCTTGCAATGCAACGTGACAAGAAAGTCGCGGCAATCCACAAAGCCAATTCCTTCCTGATGACAGACGGCCTTTTTCTGGAATGTTTCCGGGAAGTGTCCAAGGAGTTTCCGGGCGTCCAGACCGAAGAACTGATCGTCGACGCCTTTGCCGCCCTGCTTGTCAGGCAACCACAAAACTATGATGTCGTCGTTGCGACAAACTTCTACGGAGACATCCTCTCCGACCTCGCATCTGAGCTTTCAGGATCACTTGGCTTGGCGGGCTCGATCAACGCCAACGCTGAAACAGGACTTTGTTGTGCGCAGGCCCAACATGGTTCAGCACCTGATATCGCTGGAAAGAATGTCGCGAACCCGACCTCGCTGATCCTCTCTGCAGCCATGATGCTGAATTGGCTCGGAGAACAGCGCGGTGTCTCAAAGCTGATGGAGGCAGGTGCTGCAATTTCAGAGGCAGTAGACCGCGTGATCGACGAACCTCAGAACCGCACTCGGGATATCGGTGGTTCAGTCGATACCGACGTCTTCGGCCGGTTGGTAGCGGCAACCGTCTCTGACCTCAGTCTCGCAGCCTGATCATCCTCCCAAGATGATGTGCCTGCAACAGGGCGGCGGTCGCGCGAAAGACCGCCGCCCCAACGGAGATGGAAATGGTCACCGAGAGATCCAAAATCGCCTTCATTCACGCAACACGTCTCGCCATCGATCCGATTGAAGTCACGGCGAAGCGCATATGGCCTGAAGTAAGAACAGTTTCCCTCCTTGACGATAGTCTCGAGAGTGACCTGAAAAAGGCTGGAAACCTTACTGAAACGCTTCATTCAAGAATCGCAGACCTCACGGACTATGCATGCACTTTGAATGTCGACGGCATTCTCTTCACTTGCTCATCCTTTGGCGACGCGATCGAAGAAGTTGCACAGCGCGCACCGCTGCCTGTCTTGAAACCGAACGAAGCAATGTTTCGAAACGCCCTTTCCGGCGGAGCGCGCATTGCCATGATTTACACATTTGAACCAGCAGTTAGCGGCATGGAAGCTGAATTTGGGCGATTAGCGAAAGAGTTTGGCTCGACTGCATCGCTCACAAGTGTGTTTTGCGCAAACGCGTTGGATGCGAAACAATCCGGAGATGTTGCAGAACATGATCGATTGATCCGCGAATGTGGCAGACGGCTCAGTGGTTTTGACGTCATCCTTCTTGCGCAGTTCTCAATGGCAAGTGCCGCAGAAGGAATGCACCAAACCACAAAAACTCCTGTGCTCACCAGCCCGGAAGCTGCGCTGACGGATCTGCGGAACCGCGTAGAGATCTTACAGCAGAAGGCGGCACAGTCATGCTGATTGGCGCAATTGCAGACGATTTCACCGGTGCCAGCGACATCGCCAACACGCTCTCCAAAGGCATCGCTCCGGAAGGCGGATTGCGCACAGCCCAGTATTGCGGTGTTCCTTCCAAATCTGCCAACAGCGGCATTCAGGCAGGCGTCATCGCGCTAAAAAGCCGGACATCACCGGTCGATGAAGCCGTTTCGGAAAGCCTTGCCGCGCTTCAATGGCTGCAAAGCCAGGGCTGCTCGCAAATCATCTTCAAATATTGCTCCACATTCGACTCCACCCCTGCGGGAAATATCGGACCTGTGGCCGAAGCGTTGGCGCTTGCACTGGACGAGACTAACGTCATTGTCTGCCCCGCCTTTCCAGGCGCTGGCCGCACTGTCTATCAGGGACACCTTTTTGTTCATGACACGCTGCTGAGCGAAAGCGGGATGCAACATCATCCACTTACCCCGATGACTGACCCTGACATTCGCCGGTGGCTGCAAAACCAGACGACGTGGCGCGTTTCTCACCTGTCTTTGGCTCAGCAGCGCACAGGACGGTTTACGCCAAGCGATGTTTCGGCAGACACTCAAGCAACTGAGAGATCTTTCCTGGTCGCGGACGCAATTTCCGATAACGATCTGATCGCCTTGGGAACCGCATCTGAGGGAGCCAAGCTGCTGACTGGTGGATCCGGCATCGCGATGGGATTGCCGCGAAATTTCTTCAAAAATGGCGCACCTGAGCCGGCCAAATCCGCAAGCAGCCCCAATATGGGCGACGGCGCAATTCTTGCTGGCTCTTGTTCCGGAGCAACACGCCAGCAAATTGAGGCACATTCCAAAAATCATCCTGTATTTGGAATCGATGCACCCTCTGTCCTGGACGGTTCGCTGGATAGTGAAGCGCTCATTCAATTCTTCAAAAGACACCGGAAAGACGCACCGCTTGTTTTTTCCTCAGGCACTCCGGAAGCTGTTGCACAAATTCAGAACGACTACGGCTCCACACGGGTAGCAGAAGCCCTGGAACAGCTCTTTGCCGAAACCGCAAGGAAGTTGGTCGATGCCGGTTTCACCCGGATCGTTGTTGCGGGAGGCGAAACATCCGGCGCTGTCGCGAAGGCCGTTTGCCACCACGGCTCCGAGGAAGCGATGCGCATTGGTATTGAGATTGATCCCGGGGTTCCCATCCTGCACCTCGAAACCTCACCGCCCATTTGTCTTGCCTTGAAGTCGGGTAATTTCGGTGCGCGCGATTTCTTCAAGAAGGCGCTGGACATGATGAAGGTGGCAGCATGAGCCCTTCAGAAGAAGCGCTACGCGTTCAGATGACCGACCTTTGTCGCTCCTTGTTCCAACGCGGTTTCAGCGTCGGAACAGCGGGCAATGTGTCCGCGCTTCTGCCGGATGGAATCCTGATTACGCCGACAAATTCAAGGCTTGGCGACATTGAACCAGGGCGCATTTCAAAACTCGACCCATCAGGTCAGCATGTTGCCGGTGACAAGCCAAGCAAGGAAGTTTTTCTGCATCAGGCTTTCTATGAAACAAGGCCTGAGGCTCAGGCAGTGGTGCACCTTCATTCCACGTGGGCAACGGTGCTATCCTGCAGGCAGGACACCGACCCCTCGGACTGCATACCTCCCCTTACTCCATATGTGGTCATGCGGGTAGGGACTGTGAGGCAGCTGCCCTACGTCATGCCGGGTGATCCTGCCTCTGGCGACCTGATACGCAGCCTGAATGGAGCATGCAGCGCGGTCCTGCTTGCAAATCATGGTCCGGTCGTTTCAGGAAAGGACCTTTTTTCAGCGGTTTGCGCCGCAGAAGAACTTGAAGAGACGGCCAAATTGGTTTGTGCTTTGGGGGATACACAACCCAGGACGCTGCAAGAAGACGACGTTGCAGCGCTTCGCCTAAAATTCGGCAGTATGTGAGGCCCCATGAAAACCGCTGACCTGATCGATACTCACGCGGATGTTCTCTCGCTTGTTCACCTACCTTTCAGAACCTTTGGCAGGCGCACCCATTTCACGGGCCCCATCCAGACGGTCAAGTGTTTTGAGGACAATATGGCCGTCCGCAAGGAGTTGGAAACTCCTGGCGATGGACGGGTGCTTGTCGTTGACGGCGGCGGCTCGACGCGCGTTGCCCTGTTGGGCGACATGCTTGCCGACCTCGCTCTTAAAAACGGCTGGACGGGGCTCGTGCTGAACGCCGCCATACGAGATAGCGTCGAAATCGATCAGATGGATATTCTGGTTTTTGCGCTCGCCACCTCACCAATCAAAAGCGCGAAAGACGGCTGGGGCAAAGCTGGGCAAGACATTCATTTTGGCGGTGTTGGAATGCGGCCCGGCAATTGGATTTATGCCGACGCGGACGGCGTTCTTTTAAGCGATAGACGCCTGACCTGACAGCGCTGCCTCCTGTAAAAATGAGAGCTTGCAAGTAAGTCGGGTGACCAGTCGCTCAGCTATTCCTGTCCCAATCCCCGTTTCCAATTGACGCAGAGACAATGGTTGCACAGCTCTGTACAGCCAATTTAAAACTGCAATAAAAACTGTGCCTTTCCTCGATATCAAACCAACATCTACGATACTTTCCATTATTGTTGTTTGTTTATGTTTGCCTAACCCAGGTGTATTACGGTCAAATACTGGGTAACGAGGCCTGTATGAGTATCGAGGCGCTTAAAAGTAGTTTTATGGACCTGACAGACGATGCGATCGCTGTTGGGCTCATTGCTTCAGGTGCACCCCCACCGCGCTTGATTTATGCAAACAGCGCCTTTTCGGAATTGAGCGGTCATGCGCAGGAAGACCTGCTCAACATGCCAATGGATGAACTTCTTGGCGACTGCCCGCAAACCAGCATTCAAAACAGTGCCGCTCGAGCCCTTGAGAAGGGTCACCAAAAATTTTTGTTGAAGGCAAAGCTCCTTCGTTCCGACAACACCGGCACCTGGGTGAGCATCTCCTTCTTTTTAAAAGAAGTTGCCAGTACTGGCGCGTGGCATGTGTGCGCGACCTTCAGGCCTCTGGCGGAAGAAAGAAGTGCTGCAGGTCTCGCAGATCAAATTCAGATGGAACGGGATCGTGCAATCAAAGAGCAGCAACGCCTCGTATCCGCGTTGAACGCCTATCCGGATCCTATCGTTATTTATGATGCCGATCTCAGCCTGGTGTATTGGAACGATGGCTATGCAGCGTCCATCACGGACGACCCCAATGAACTCGTTGCCGGAACGCACCTGAGGGATGTGCTGCGACTTGCCATCAAATACGGACGTTACCCGGAGGCGGTTGGCCGGGAGGATGAATGGGTCAATCGCATTTTGTCTTCTGAAACCCTGGACAAGGAATTTGAAGATGTCGAATTGAAAGGCGATGTTCATCATCGTCTTCTGAGGTCCCGGTCATCCAACGGCGACTACGTGATCATTCGGCTGAATTCGACCGAGCTCGTCCGGCAAAAACGAACCGCCGAGGCAGCACAGGAACGACTGCTGGCAGCCCTTAACGCCTATCCATCGCCGTTTGTGATTTATGATTCCAACGACTGTCTGGTCGTCTGCAACGACGCCTATCGTGCGTCGATGTCAAACAACCCCGACGAATTGAAGTTCGGCATGCACCGCACGACCGTTGCCCGGATTGCTATTCGAGCCGGAAAGATTGCCGACGCCATTGGCCGCGAAGAAGAATGGATGTCCGATGCACACCAGCAGACCGATGTCGACAAACCGGTACAGGACCTCGTGCTGCCGGACGACGTTCACCATAGATTGCTGAGATCCCGTGCTGAAAATGGCGACCTCGTCATTTTGCGTTTGGACACCACTGAGCTGGTCCGTCAGCGGCGGGCGCTGGAAGACACGCAGGACCGTTTGATATCCGCGATCAAGGCCTACCCGGACCCCTTTGCCATCTATGATGCCGACCTCAATCTGGTGATCTGGAACCCGGCCTATGCGCGCTCCATGACGAAGTCACCTGAAAGTCTGGCTTCGGGCACCAACCTGAAAGTGCTGCTTCGAAACGCCGCCATGGAAGGGTTCATCCCGGCCGCGGTCGGGCGAGAAGAAGAATGGGTTGAAGACTATTATTCACCTGATCTTCTTGCGCCGGGCATTGAGGATTTCGAATTTGCGGATGACCAGCACCATCGCATGGTCAGATCACGAACCGAAAAGGGCGAATATGTTGTTCTGCGATTGAACATCACCGAAGTTGTGCGTCAGCGCAGGGCACTCGAGCAGTACTCCAAGCGGCTTGAAAAGGCGAACCAGGAAATCACCTACAAGGCCTTGCATGACGACCTGACCGGTCTTGGCAATCGACGCTACCTTTCCTTCAAGTTTGACGAACTCGTCAGCCTGAGAAGCAAGAAGGGTGGCGAAATCGCCGCTCTTCATATCGATCTCGACCGGTTCAAGCACATCAACGATACAATGGGTCACGCCGCCGGCGACCAGGTGTTGCTGGACATCTCCGAACGCATTCGCCGCAATGTCGGCAGCACAGATGTCGTTGCACGCATCGGCGGCGATGAATTTGTTGTCCTGATTTATGTGCCCAAAAATAACGATCGGCCGGAAACACTTGCAAAGATCCTGTTGCAGGAACTCTCCCGCCCGACACTTTTTGAAGGCAAGGAATGCAGGTTTGGCGCTTCTATTGGCCTGGCCCGGACACCGCTGGCCCATGTTGACCAGCTTTTGACCAATTCAGATGTCGCACTTTACAAGGCCAAACGGCGCGGACGTGGCCAATTGGGGATATTTGACAAGTCTGACCTGGAAGAAGTGCGGCGCACCAAGGAAGTGGCAGATGATGTGCTTCGTGCCATCGAACAACTGGAATTCGAACCATTCTATCAGCCACAAGTGGATGCCAAGTCTGGCCAGACTGTCGGTATCGAGGTGCTGGCGCGCTGGCGTCACCCTGAAAAAGGCATTCTTGCACCAGGAGCTTTTCTCTCTATCGCGACCGATCTCAATGTCGCTGGAGACATAGATCGTCTGATATTTGAACAAGCAATTGGCGAGTGCCAACAGGCATTCGGACTTATGTCCAATCCGCCGTCATTGTCATTTAATGTCAGCGAAAACCGCGTCAACCACAACGAAATCGATGCCATCCGGCAGCACGTGCAGACTTATTCCGGTCAGATAAGCTTTGAGCTCCTGGAAACCATCTTCCTGGAGGAACAGCAGGACGACTTCCTGTGCCGTCTGGATCAGCTGCGGGATCTCGGGATCGCAATCGAAGTCGACGACTTCGGTAGCGGCCGTGCCTCTGTCGTCGCCCTGCAGCGGATCAATCCGGATCGTGTAAAGATCGACCGGCGCCTCACCGCCTTGGCGGCTGGTGGCAGCGGTGGCCTTCGTCTTCTCAGGTCCATTATTGAAATTGGCCACTCACTTGAAATGGGTGTCACTGCGGAAGGCATTGAAACAGGCGAGCAAGCCGAAATACTTGCCAAGCTCGGCTGCGATCGGCTGCAGGGGTATCACTTTGCCAGGCCGATGCCCTATCCGGATTTGCTGAAATTCTTCAATCTGAAGTCTGGGGTGCTTTGCGGCGGTTAGATCAACCGGCCCGGCAAGTCGAATTCAACCAATCACCGTCAGCCTCAGAAACTGCTGCGCCGGTAGATCGCGGTTGGCAATTCAATGCTGTCCGGCTTCTTGCCATTCAACTCGTCCAACAGGGCCTGTGCCGCGAACTGTCCCATACGCCGATGAGGCACATGAACGGTCGTCAGCGGCACCGGCGCAACGCTTGCCAGCTCGATGTCGTCGAACCCCGTGATCGCAACGTCTTCCGGAACCCTGAGGTTCATCGCCGCTGCCGCCCGCAAAGCGCCGACGGCCAGAACATCATTGCCGCACATGACAACAGTGGGAGGCTCTGCGTGTGCCATGAGTTCGTGAAACGCCATCTCGCCATTTTCGATGGAGTACGCCGTTTCGACCATCTGCAGCATCTTGGGGTCCAGCCCTGCAGCACTCATGGAATCCCGAATGCCCTGGGCACGTTCCCTTGCTCTGTCATTGGAAACCGTGTCGGCAGAAATACATCCGATCCTCTTGTGGCCTGCACCCATGACGAGGTCAGCAAGCTCGTGCATTGCTGCCCGGTTGTTGAAGCCGACCGCTAACCTGGAAACTTCCGGATCAAAGGCCCAGGCGACAAGAGTAGGTATCTTTCGTTTTTCCAAAAACTCGTAGACCCGCGGTTTGCGGTGATATCCGATCAACAGAAGCGCGTCTGCCCCCCGCGCGGTCAAGGTTTTGATTTGCTCCTCTTCCAGATCTTCCTCATAGGACGAACTGGCGACCAGCAATGTGCAGCCGCTCTGATGGAGTTCTTCCTGGAACGCCTGCAGCCCGCGCGCAAATATCGCATTTTCCATTGTGGGAATGATTGCGCCGATGGTGTTGGTTCTGTTGGCAGCAAGAGCACGTGCGCTGTAATTTGGCGAATATCCCAGCCGGTCAACGGCTTCCATCACCCGGCGCATCGTCTTCTCGGTGACCTGATCGGGCAGATTGAGACAGCGCGACACTGTAGCAGTCGATACACCTGCCGTTCGGGCAACATCGGCAAGCGTGGGAACCTGGCCGGTCGGGGTATTCTTCGTCTCGTCCATCGATCATTTCCGTGAGCCGGTGCCGCAGAAGGCACTGAAGCCAAGAGTTTGCTTACAACTCTTGGCTCTCCAATAAAATAACTTTTCTGCTTGCAATGAAAAATGTAAGCGCTTACATTTTTCCTCAGCCGGGTGAACTCATCGTTGGGAGGTGATCATGTACTTGATTGTGGCAGCAGTCCTGTTTGCCGTTTTTGTGATCAACGTTTCGATCGGTTCTTTTGGTGGAACGCCGTTTTTCGGGAATGTCGGCGAAATGATCCTGCTCTTTGCAGTCTCAATAGCCTTCACGGCAACCATCCTCAAAAAGGAAGCAATAAAGCGAGCCGGCAAATAGCTTGATCGGAATAGAGTTTTAGGGAGGAATTCATGAAGAAGACCGAAGATCTCGCCTCGCGCGAGCGTCGTAATTTTTTGAAGCTGGCCAGCGCGGGAGGCTTCACCGCAGCTGTCGTTGCAGGTGCTGCCGGTACGCTGTGGTCAGATGAAGCAGTCGCGCAGACCGCGCAGGAGGAATCTGCTCGCGAGAAAGCAGCTGACCATATCATGACGCTTGCGACCGCCTATCTGCTCGGTGCGTCACGCAGCTACCCCATCATGCAGCTGGACTTGAAGGAAAACATCCAGAACGCAACCAACGGCAAGGTGTATGTCAAACTGGCTCCGGGCGGGCAGCTTGGTGCCGGCGGCGCCTTGGCCCAGGCCGTTCAGGGTGGCACGATCCAGGCAGCTCAGCACTCGCTCTCGAACTTCGCTCCGTTCGCATCTGCAGTTGACCTGATCAACATGCCGTATTTCTGCGGTTCGAACCAGCGCTTCACCAATCTTGTCACATCCGATGCATGGAAAACGGAAGTCCATCCGAAGATTGAGGCTTCGGGTTTCAAGGCTCTCTTTTACGTGGTGATCGATCCGCGTGTCGTTGCAATCCGCAAAGGTGGAAACAAGGTTATCACTCCTGGTGATCTGTCCGGCGTGAAGTTCCGCGTGCCGGGTTCCGCCATGCTTCAGCAATACTATCGCATGGTCGGCGCCAACCCGACGCCTGTGGCCTGGGGTGAAACACCCTCAGCGATCAAGCAAGGTGTTGCCGATGCCCTGGATCCGTCGGTCGGTGCACTTTATGTATTCGGCTTCAAGGACATTTTGAGCCATGTGACCTTCACCCAGGCCGTTCCGGACAGCCAAGTCTATTCGATGAACCTGGAGTGGTTCAATTCGCTGCCGGCAGACGTTCAGGAAGGCATCGAATTCGCCGGTGAGATTACGGCTCAGCAGAACCTTGCCAAGGTGCCGGCTGCCCGTTCCTACGCCATGTCCGAACTGGTGAAGTCCGGCGTGGAATTCCATTCGCTGAGCGAAGATCAGCTTGGAGAATGGAAAGAAGCCGGCGGTTATCAGCGCGAAGAATGGGATCAGTTCAAGGTCGAACTGGCCGGTTCCATGGAAGCGTTTGGCCGTCTGGAAGAAGCCGCAAACACAATGGGCCGTTACTACGTCCACGACGCTTAAGGCGTCGCTCCTTAGGGCCGGCGCCTATCGGCATCGGCCCCCGTTTCCTGTTCAATAAAGCCTTTCCCGCGCAACCACCGCATCAGAGCCCCCTCTGATGTGAACGGTAGAGGAGTGCCCATGTTGAAAGTCCTTCAAGCCGTGGACAAGAACGGAGAACGCTGGCTGCTGCTGGTCTTCTACGTGATGCTTGTCCTGACCATGTTCGTCGAAGTCGTTCGGCGTGAAGTGTTCGCCTACTCCTCCATTTGGGGTGAGGAAATCGTCCGGTACTCCTTCATTTATCTTGCCTGGATTGGAGCTGCTGCTGCCGTCAAGGAACGTGGACACATCCGCATCGATGTGATCATGCAGTATGTCGGCCCCAAGGTGAAAGCGTTGCTCTATATCCTGGGCGATCTCGTCATGGCTGCAGTCGCATTGGTTGCTGTTTACTGGTCGTTCGAAACCGTCCTCGTTTCAGCAAAATTCGGCTCTGTGACCCATGGCCTGCGCATCTCGCAAGTCTGGTTCCTGATGGCCGTTCCGTTCGGGTTCGCTCTGGTTCTTTTCCGGCTTGCCCAATCTCTCCTGCGCGATCTGCGCGACTTTCGTGACGGGCGCCCCGTTTACGAAGGCGACAAGCTCTTCGACTGAGGGAGGCACATATGCTCTGGCAACAATTACAACAACAGACAGTCGAACTCGGCTGGGACTTCTATGGCCCGGTTCTGATTTTCATCGGCCTAGTTGCACTCGCCGTGCCCGTCTGGGCGGCAATCGGTTCCGCTGCAATCGCGATGCTGATCATTTCCGGCGCCCTGCCCCTTTCGCTCGTCGGGGAAAGCCTCTTTCACGGCATCGACCACTTCGCCCTGACCGCCGTTCCCCTGTTTATCCTGACGGGCGACGTTCTGGTTCGCACCGGTCTGAGCCGCAAGTTTCTTGATGTCGCGGAGGCCCTCACCTGTTGGGCGAAAGGCGGTTTCGGCTCAGCGACTGTTCTGGTTTGCGGCATGTTCTCCGCAATCTCTGGATCTGACGCAGCGGGTGCAGCGGCCGTTGGCCGGATGACTATCGAGCGCCTGGTGGAGAGCGGCTACCCGCGTCCCTATGCGTGTGCACTGGTGGCCGCCGGTGCCTGTACCGGCATCCTGATACCACCTTCGATCGCCTATATCATCATCGGGCTCGTTCTCGGCATTTCTGCGTCGACGCTCTTCCTTGCCGCTCTGATCCCTGGCATTGCCATTCTTCTATCGATCCTCGTGACCAACATCGTAATGAACCGGATCTACGCCTATGAAGGTGGAGGTCTGATGACCTTCGGCGAATGGTCAGCCAATCTCGGCAAGGCGTTGAAGTCAGGCTGGTATGCGTTCATCGTCCCAGGCGTTATCTTCTACGGGATCTTTTCCGGTCGCTTGACGCCCACTGAAGCAGGTGCCGTGGCAGTCGTCATCACGATCGTCATGGGCTTCGTCCTGGGCACACTGAAACTGTCCGATTTCCCGGCAATGCTCGTCAGCTCGGCGAAGGTGAACGGCGTCATCGTCCCGATCATCGCGTTCTCCCTACCGCTTGCGCAGGCGCTGGCAATCCTCGGTGTTCCGCAAGGTTTCGTTTATGCAGTGACATCTCTGACAAACGAGCCGGCACTTCTGATCCTCCTTATGGTCGGCATCCTGATCGCAGCGGGCTGCGTGATGGAAACAACGCCGAACATCGTGATCCTGGCTCCGATCCTGAAACCGCTTGCCGACAATATCGGCATGAACGAGATCCAGTTCTGTATCATGATGATCACCGCACTCGGTGTCGGCTTCATCACGCCTCCACTTGGATTGAACCTGTTCGTCGTGTCAGGTCTGACAGGCGAGTCAATTCTGAAAATCGCAGCGCGGGCCGTGCCGTTCGTCTTCTTCATGCTGCTCGTGACGCTGATGATTGCCTATGTGCCCGCAATCTCCACAACGCTTCTTCCTGACATTTACAAGTAGGGTCTGAAATGACTGTTGAATATTTAAAGAAGGCGGTCCTGACATCCAAGACCGATGCTTCCGAGACCACCAAAATCGTGCAGGAGATCCTGGACACAATCGAAGCGGGCGGCGACGCCGCCGCCCTGGAATACGCTGCCAGGTTCGACAAGTATGAAGGAGATATCATCTTGAGTGATGCAGCAATCGAGGCTGCGTCTGCAAAAGTGCCCGAAAAACTCAAGCGGGATATCGAATTCGCACATCAGAACGTCAAGCGCTTTGCCGAAGCTCAACGTGAGACCTGCCAGGACATTGAAGTGGAAGTGATCCCTGGATTGATCGCCGGACAAAAGAGCATCCCGGTCGACACTGCCGGGTGCTACATCCCCGGTGGCCGCTACAGCCACATTGCCAGCGCCATCATGACTGTAACCACCGCAAAGGTGGCTGGCTGTAAGAATATCATCGCCTGCTCACCGCCACGCCCGGGCATCGGCGTCAATGCCGCCATCATCTATGCTGCCAAGGTGTGCGGCGCTGACAAGATCCTGGCCATGGGTGGGGTGCAGGGCGTCGCTGCGATGACATTTGGCCTATTCGGGTTGCCCAAGGCCAACATCCTTGTTGGTCCTGGCAACCAATTTGTTGCCGAAGCCAAAAGGATCCTGTTCGGCAGGGTCGGTATCGACATGATCGCCGGACCGACGGATAGCCTTGTTCTGGCAGATGCAACTGCAGATGCCGAAGTCGTGGCCGCCGATCTCGTTGGTCAGGCCGAACACGGTTACAATTCACCAGTCTGGCTTGTGACGGACGACCGTTCCCTGGCCGAAGAAGTGATGGCGCTCGTACCTAAACTGATTGACGACTTGCCGGAAGTGAACCGGGACAATGCCACAGCCGCCTGGCGGGACTATGCTGAGGTCATCCTTTGCGAGAACCGGGAAGAAATGGCGGCAACATCAGACCTCTATGCTCCTGAACACCTCACCGTTCAGGCGCAGGATCTGGATTGGTGGCTTAAACGGCTGTCCTGTTACGGATCGCTCTTTCTCGGCGAGGAGACCACCGTTGCCTTCGGCGACAAGGCGTCAGGACCAAACCATGTTCTGCCGACTTCCGGAGCTGCGACCTATACCGGCGGTCTTTCCGTGCACAAATACATGAAGATCGTCACATGGCAGCGCGCAACACGCGATGCAGCCAAACCGGTGGCAGAAGCAACGGCTCGCATTTCAAGGCTTGAGGGTATGGAAGGCCACGCACGTACGGCTGATATCAGGCTCCGGAAATACTTTCCTGACGAGACATTCGATCTCACAGCCGATGCGGGGGTCTGATCGAATGACTGCCCTCTTCGACGTAGCTGGCAAGGTTGCCTGCGTGACCGGAGCAAGCTCCGGCCTCGGGCGCCGTGCCGCCACCGTGCTGGCAAGGGCCGGCGCATCGGTGGTTGGCGTTGCGCGCAGGGCTGAAGACCTGGAAAACTGGAGACGGGAAGCGGGCGGCCATACCGCGGCTGTACCTGCCGACCTGAGCGACCGCGACAAGCTTGCATCGATCGTTGAAGACGTGAGCGCGCCCTTCGGCCCACCTCAGATCCTTGTGCACGCCGCCGGTATCAACACCAGACAGGCTGCGGACGATGTTACTCTGGAGGGATGGGACATCACTATGACCCTCAATCTCACGATACCCTTCTTTTTGAGCAAAGCCTTTGTTCCGGCCATGCGCGAAAAAGGTTGGGGCCGTATCGTCAATTTTGCTTCCTTGCAGACCGAGCGCGCCTTTCCGGGCGGCATCTCCTACGGAGCCTCCAAAGGCGGTATTGGCCAACTGACAAGGGCGATGGCGGAAGCCTGGTCGGAGCACGGCATCAACACCAATGCGCTCGGGCCCGGTTTCTTTCCAACGGAATTGACGGCTGCGGTCTTTGGTGACAAGGAAAGAGCGGAACGGAATGCAGCTCAAACCTGCATTGGGCGAAACGGTAAACTGGAAGACATCGACGGGCCGTTGTTATTCCTATGCTCTGAAGCCTCCAGCTACGTGACCGGCCAGATCCTGATGGTCGATGGCGGGTTTACTGCAAAATGAAAGCACTTGTTTATACGGGACCCGAAGCCCAATCCTATCGGGACGTTGCCGATCCTGTTCCGGCACAGGATGAAGTCCTCATCCGCGTGGCCCATACAGGCATATGCGGTTCAGACATGCACGCTTATCTTGGGCACGATGAGCGCCGGCCAGCACCGCTGATACTTGGTCATGAGGTCGCCGGCACGGTTCAGACAGGCCCGCTGTCCGGCCGGCATGTCACAGTCAATCCACTGGTGACCTGCGGCACATGCGAAGCCTGCAGAACTGGACGCGACAACCTATGTGCGGAACGTCAGATAATCTCAATGCCGCCACGTGAGGGCGGTTTCGCGGACTATCTTGCCATGCCGGAGCGAAATCTGGTGACCGTTCCGGATCATGTATCAGACGCGCAGGCCGCCCTGGCAGAACCGGTTGCCTGCGGTTGGCATGCCGTACGGTTGGCGCGCGCTGCACTCAGTTGCGAACCCGCCGAAGCACGAAGCCTCGTGATCGGCGGTGGCGCAATTGGTCTCGGTGCAGCCCTGTCCCTGAGAGCGCAAGGCATGCCGGATGTCCGCCTGGTGGAACCGAATGCGAGCCGTGGCCGATTTCTCGCAAAGACCTGCGGCATTGAAGTCCTGACACCGGAAGAAGCAGACACCAGCGGCCAATATGACCTGGTGATTGACGGCGTCGGTTATGCCGCGACACGGGCAGCGGCCTCAGCGCAGGTAAAGCCGGGTGGTGTCATTGCCCATATAGGCCTTGGGTCTGCTGACGGGGGGCTCGATATACGTCGTGTTACCCTTCAGGAAATTACATTTATCGGCACCTACACCTACACCGCGGAAGACTTCCGTCAGACTGCCAAAGCGATGTTCGAGGGAAGGCTGGGCGCGCTAAACTGGGTTGAAATCCGGCCTTTGTCAGAAGGCCAGGCAGCCTTTGCCGACTTGCGTGCAGGCAATATCTCGGTGCCCAAAATTCTACTTTCGCCAAACACCTAAGGAGACATTCATGTCTGAAATCCCCCATCTTCTTGTCCATGAACACGCCGACAATGTCGGTGTCGTCGTCGTGGAAGGACTGACGGCCGGTACCGAAATGCTGTGCTGTGTCACCCACGACAACTCTACCTTCCGGCTGACCGCGGGCGCTGATGTGCCCATCGGGCACAAGATCGCACTGAAAGACCTGAAAGACGGAGACACGGCTGTCAAATACGGCGAAGACATCGGCAAGATCATTGCGGATATCCAAAAGGGCGGACATGTCCACACCCACAACTGCAAAACAAAGCGCTGGTAAGGAGCCCTGCCCATGTCATCCAAATACTCAAATGTCACGGTGAAGGCCTATCGGCGGGAAAACGGCCGGGTAGGTGTTCGCAACCATGTTGTCATTCTTCCCGTCGACGATATTTCGAACGCAGCCTGTGAGGCCGTGGCCAATAACGTCAAGGGAACCCTTGCCATTCCGCATGCCTATGGCCGACTTCAATTCGGCGAGGACCTTGAACTGCATTTCCGCACGATGATCGGCACCGGAGCCAACCCGAATGTTGCCGCTGTTGTCGTGATCGGGATCGAGCCGGGCTGGACCAAACGCATCGCGGACGGCATCCGCGAGACCGGCAAGCCTGTCGCTGAGTTCTCCATTGAGCAGAATGGTGACTTCGAGACCATTCGTGCTGCGTCCTGGAAAGCCAAGGAATTCGTTCACTGGTCAACCGAACTTCAGCGCGAGGAATGCCCGCTTTCGGACCTGTGGGTGTCGACAAAATGTGGAGAAAGCGACACAACGACCGGCCTTGGATCGTGTCCGACTGTCGGCAACATGTACGACAAGCTGCTGCCGGAAGGCATCACCGGCTTTTTCGGTGAAACGTCAGAGATCACCGGCGCTGAGCACATTTGCCAGAAACGGGCGATCAACGAGGAAGTCGGCGAGCGATGGCACAAGATGTGGAAGGCATATCAGGACGATGTGATCTTTGCGCACCAGACCGACGACCTTTCCGACAGTCAGCCGACGAAGGGCAACATCGAAGGAGGCTTGACCACGATTGAAGAAAAAGCGCTCGGCAATCTTGAAAAGATCGGTCGAACCGCGCAATACATCGACATCCTGGAGCCGGCTGAAGCACCCAAGTCCGGTAAAGGTCTCTATTTCATGGATTCATCATCCGCCGCGGCGGAATGCGTGACCCTGATGGCAGCCGGTGGCGCCGTGATCCACACCTTCCCGACAGGGCAAGGCAACGTGGTCGGCAACCCGATTGTGCCGGTCATCAAGATCACAGCCAATCCGCGCACAGTGCGCACGATGAGCGAACACGTTGACGTGGACGTCTCCGGCATCTTGCGCCGGGAGATGACCATCGATGAGGCCGGCGACGAGTTGATCGATATGATCCGTCGCACTGCCAATGGGCGCAACACGGCTGCAGAAGCCCTCGGTCATAGAGAGTTCTCAATGACCAAACTGTACAGAAGCGCCTGATTTACGGGCCGGATGGCCGGTTCGCCGGCCATCTCTAGGAGTGACGACTTAATGGAAACCTCAGAGCGTATCGGTTTCGCCGATGCAGTCAGTCTGATTTCGGCGGCTTTTGTCGCGGCCGATGTCCCTTCCCCAGTGGCCCAGACAGTCGCCGAGGCCCTGGTTGCCGCCGAAGCAGAAGGTCAGATCGGTCACGGGTTTTCTCGCGTTGAAGACTACGTCGCCCAGGTCCGCTCGGGTAAAATTCGGGCGCAGGCGGCGGTCGACATCAAGGAAATCGGAAGTTCAAGTCTGCTGGCAGATGCCGGCTTCGGCTTTGCCTATCCAGCCCTCGATCTTGTTATTGCGCGTGGGGCTGCCCTAGCACAGGAACATGGATGCGCCACCATGGGTGTCACGCGCTCACATCACTGCGGCGCCCTATCCGTTCAGGTTGAAAAGCTTGCCAGACAGGGACTGCTCGGCATCATGGTCGCAAACGCGCCCGCTGCAATGGCACCGTTCGGAGCCAAGTCGGCGGTCTTCGGAACCAATCCGATTGCCTTCGCCGCACCCAGGGCGGGTCGGGATCCCCTGGTGATTGATTTGTCCTTGTCACGCGTGGCACGCGGCAAAGTTATGAATGCCAGAAAGGCGGGCAAACCAATCCCTGAAGGATGGGCACTCAACAAGGACGGCCAGCCAACCACGGATGCTTCGGAAGCACTGGAAGGCACCATGCTGCCCATAGGCGAAGCAAAGGGCACGGCGCTTGCCTTGATGGTCGAAATCCTGGCCTCGGTAATGACCGGGGCAGCCAAGAGCACTGAAGCATCTTCCTTTTTCAGCAGCGATGGTCCGCCTCCCGGGGTCGGTCAATTCCTGATCGCCATGAAACCTCAGGATCAGGCCCATTTCGCGGACCGTCTCGAAGGCTTGCTACATCTCATTGAGACAATGGAAGGCGCTCGCCTTCCCGGCACAAGACGATCCGCTGCCATTCGAGAGGCGAAAGACAAGGGCATTGAAGTACCGGCCCGGTATCTTGAAGTCGTGAGGGGACTTGCAGATGTCTCCGTCTGACCTCAATGAACAGGCCGCGTCCGGCAGCCCTGAAAACGCCAGCGGGTCAAAGTTCGGCACCAATGTGTTTCGAAAGATTATGCCAGGCGTGCTCGTTGCCCTGGTTATTGCGCTTGCCAGCCAATTCATTGCCGAGCATTACGGCGCTCCGGCAATGCTTCTTGCGCTCCTGATCGGCATCTCGTTGAACTTCCTGTCCGAGGATATCCGCTGCCAGGCGGGTATCGCATTCAGCGCGCGCACTCTCCTTCGACTGGGCGTCGCCCTTTTGGGGCTGCGCATCAGCTTCGATATGGTCAGCGCGCTTGGGTGGCCGGTCGTGGGTCTGGTCGTTGCAGGCGTCCTCCTGACCATCGCCTTTGGCCTTGCAGTTTCGCGCCTGTTCGGCTTCCGCTACCGGTTTGCGTTCCTGTCGGCAGGGTCTGTCGCAATTTGCGGTGCGTCCGCCGCCATGGCCATCGCCGCCATTTTGCCCAAGGATGAAAGATCAGAGGACAGGCTCGTCTTCACCGTGGTCGGCGTGACCATATTGTCGACACTTGCCATGATCCTCTATCCGGTCCTTTCAGATCAGCTTGCACTCAGTGACCGGGCGGCCGGCATCTATCTCGGTGCCACGATCCACGATGTTGCGCAGGTCGTCGGTGCCGGTTTTTCCGTTTCGCAGGAAGCCGGCGAGACGGCAACGCTGGTAAAGTTGCTGCGTGTCGCCATGCTTGCCCCCATCGTGATGACGGCGTTGATCGTGCTTCGCATGACCGTCGGCAGCAGTGCTTCCGGCAACGCCGGCATGCCCCTCGTCCCGGCATTCGTGGTCGGCTTCGTAGCCCTGGCGACACTCAACTCGGTTGTCGCACTTCCGGCAGTGATTACTGAGCTGTCGGCAGACCTGTCGCGCTGGCTTTTGCTGCTGGCAATCGCAGCGGTTGGACTGAAAACAGTTCCGAAAGACTTGATGAAAGTCGGCAAGGCAGCCGCAGGATTGCTGATTGCAGAAACCGTTTTTCTCGCTGCACTGGTCGCAATCGGGCTTCTTGTCCTGCTTCCAGGCCTGCAGGGCGTCTCATAAAAGTTCAGAAATGGAGGCTTCAGGTCGATGTACAAAAATGTTCTCATTCCCGTCGCGCTGGATCACGAAACGCTTGTTCAGCGGAAACTTGAAGTCGCACGGCATCTTTTGACTGACGATGGTCGGATCACCCTGCTGACCGTGCTTGAAAACATTCCAGGCTTCGTCTCCGAGTTCGTTGACCTGAAGATCGACAATCACCTGACTGACAAAGTGGCCGACAAGCTGCAAAAGGCTGCCGCCGGAGACAAGCGCGTCGGCTGCAAGGTCGTCACCGGCAAACCCGGTGTCCAGATTGCAAGCTATGCCAAGGAAAATAAGATCGACTTGATACTGGTCGGTTCCCATCATCCGTCTGCACAGGACTACTTTCTGGGGTCGACGGCGTCTCGTGTGGTGCGGCGCGCTGAATGCTCTGTATTTGTTGTACGCGATGACGACAGCTGAGGCCAGTCACCTCCGACAGACCTGGCACGGACGATACCAGCGAGCCGGTGTCCCCGCTTGTCTCGTCGCTATATGAGCTTGCGCGTTGAAAGGTTGGTCATCAATGCGCGGTTTCCGAAACGCCATTCAGGACAATCGGTTGACAGCCGGACCGTGTTTCGGAGCGTTCCCAGTTGGCGACAGGATATCTCGACGATGTCGCCAAGTTTGTGAGTGAAGCCCTCACCTGGCGTGTCGCGATCTTCCGTTGGCGCAAACAGCGTTCCGAGGAACAGGAAAAAACCGTCTGGATACTGGTGATGGCGGCCACATGCCTGAGCCACAAGATCAAGCGGGTCGCGGCTGATCTCGGTCATGGTCGAATGCCCCGACATCACAAACCCATCTTCACCCGTGACTTTCAGATCAAGTTCCAATCGACGTACATCGTCCATGCCGAACGTGTCATCGAACAAACGCACCGCAGGTCCGATGGACGTTGATGCGTTGTTGTCTTTGGCCTTGCCCAACAGCAATGCGGATCGTCCTTCGATGTCGCGCAGGTTCACGTCATTACCCAGCATCGCACCTTTGACCTGGCCGGAACTGCTGACTGCAAGTACGACTTCGGGCTCTGGATTGTTCCACCGCGAAGCTGGGTGCAGACCGACGGCAGCACCGGCACCGACAGCTGACATGGGCTGCGATTTCGTGAAAACCTCTGCGTCCGGCCCGATGCCAACTTCCAGATACTGCGACCACATATCTTCGGCAACGAGGGCGTCCTTCAGCTGCCCAGCCTTTTCAGAGCCGGGCACCACGGACTTCAGGCTTTCTCCCATGATAGCCGTGCAGCGTTCACGGATCTGTTCTGCCTTGCTGGGGTCTCCCTTCGCCCTTTCCTCGATCACACGCTCAAGCATGGAAGATGCAAACGTCACACCGCAGGCTTTGATTGCCTGAAGGTCCGCAGGTGCCAAAAGCCAAGGCACAGAGGTGTCCGGTGTTTCGCAGGAATTTGATGCGACCTGCTCGAGACTGCCAATCGGCTCACCCTTGGCAGTGGCGAGCCACGCTGCCGGGCTATCGAGCTCAAGAAGATCGTGAACCGTTGGCACAGCCTTGCAGGTGACATCGTGCAAAATGCCATTTTTCAATGCACAGATCGACGGTCCCGAAACATCGGGCCGCCAAACCCTGAATAAAAATGTGCCGTCTTTAGGAAGGTTCAGTGATGAACTCATGATGCTATCGTATCCGCATTTGTAAACACAGTCTGTCTTGCTGCCAGTCTCATTTATGTTGTCAAAGTGCGCCACTCACACCTGTCCGGAAATCAGACATTGGCTGGTTGCAGAAGACGGCACTGAAACATTCAGAACGCATATCATTCGGCCCGGCCTGGAACCAGCACCGACCCATCACCCAGCGTCTGAAAAAATGCAGACCTCTGTGTTCACTAGAAAACTTTATGGCGCTCAGGACTTTCGGACCACAAGCTCAGCCTGAAATTCGAAAATCTGAGCATCATCATCGTCGACTGTACCCGACTTCAAAACCTGAAGCGTCTGGTTGGCAAGAGGTGAAACCGGAACACGGATCGTCGAGATGCCACCTTCAATCCATGTATAGAATGACGGATCGCCATACCCGATAAAGGCAATGTCAGCACCCGGCCTCCGGCCCGACGTCAAAAGAGCGTGCAGAGCCCCATTTGAAATCTCAAACCCACCGCAGACAATTGCCGTTGCCTCTCTTTCTGACAAGAGAGCCTCTGCAGAAGCGCCTCCCATAGAAAACGAAGGTGGTGCTGTCTTGATCAATGCCTGAATTTCGGGAAGCCCGCTCTCGTGAAGCCCTCTGCGATAAGCCTTCAGACGGTTGCGACCGGAAGACAGATCCGCGTTGGCGCCGATATAGGCTATTTTCCTATGCCCTGTTGCATGAAGGTGCTTGACCGCGGCGGAGATCGCTCCGGCATCATCCACCAGGATTGCAGCTTCACGCCCTGTCTCGGAACGTTGGCGGATAAGCTGAATGACGTCGAGCCCGTCAAGATGATGAGGGTCGTGCCCGGTCGTGGCGGGATCTCCGGGGGCCGGCACTACGACAACAGCTTTTGCCTGAACTTCGCGCAGTTGCTGCATTGCCTTGTGTTCCGTTTTCAAATCATCATCGGTCAGATGAATGATCAACTGATAGGAAAAGGCTTCACAGATCCGGGCGAGTTCATTCGCGAAACTGGCATAAAACTCATTGACGATGTTTGGCAGCAGAAGACCAACAATTCGGGTGCCGTCGCCCCGCATGGCCGTCGCCGCTGCGATTTTGACATAACCGAGTTCAGCAGCCCGTTTTTTCACGAGCTCCCGCGTGTCTTTCTGGACATTCGGGTGATCGGAGAGCGCCCGGGAAACAGTCATATGCGAGATCCCGAGGTCCTTTGCGATGGTTTTGATTGTTACCCGAGCCGCCAAATTTCTGCTCTCCATTTTGTCACAGCGCGCAAACTATGACTTGACAGAGGCGAGAGTGCAATGGCAAATGTTCACGTGAACATAGATCAATCAAGTCAAACGAACGGATGAAGATGCCGACCGCGCTCAAAATAAGGTGCGAAGAACTGATTGCCGAGCTTGGACTGGCCGATCCGGCTTCGATCACCGACGTCCAGCCGCTCACCGGAGGCGTTGCTTCCGATATCGCCATGGTCGAAGTTGAAGACCGGCGCATGTGCATCAAGTTCGCCCTTCCGAAACTGAAGGTCGCTGAGGACTGGCAAGCGCCGGTGCACCGGAACAAAGCTGAGTTCGAGTGGCTGAAAGTAGCAGCAGAAATCGCTCCTGAAAGCGCCGTCAGGGTTTTCGGACGGTCGGAAGAAAAACACGGCTTTGCAATGGAGTTCCTTGCTGGCGATGATGTATCCCTCTGGAAGAAGGATCTGCTCGAAGGCCGTCGAATTCCGTCCCGTGCAAAGAAGGTTGGCAACCTGCTCGGAAGCATCCACACGGCCTCGTCCAGACCCGGGTTCGACACTGCCCCCTTCCGGAACAGGGATGACTTTTATGCGCTTCGCATCGAACCCTATCTTGTCTTCACAGCGAAAAAAGTTACAGAAGTTGCCGATCGGCTGACTGCATTGGCTGACCAGCTCTATGAAACCGATACGGTACTCGTCCACGGCGACGTCAGTCCGAAAAATATCCTGTTCAGGGGAGCGCAGCCGGTCGTACTCGATGCAGAGTGCGCCACCATGGGCGCACCTGAATTCGACGCCGCATTTTGCCTGAACCACCTCATCTTGAAAGCTCAGCACGTCCCCTCGCTTCGTCCGGCTCTCGCAGAAGACCTCGCATCGTTTTGGGATGCCTATGCGGCGCATGCCAGCTGGGATGCAGCTGGCCGGATCGAACGCCGCACCGCGGAGCTCCTGCCAGCCTTGATGCTTGCCCGCATCGACGGCAAATCTCCGGTTGAATATCTGGACGAAAGTTCCCGTTCAACAATCAGAGCGGCATCGATCACCTTGCTGAGACAGCCAAAATCAAAAATCGGCGAGATTGCCGAGACACTTGCACAAACATGGAAGGGTAACAGCCGTTGACCGCGATCACATCAGTCAGAGGACGGCGGGTCTGGGACTCCCGTGGCAATCCGACGCTAGAAGTCGACGTTATCCTTGAAGACGGAAGCCTCGGCAGGGCAATCGCTCCTGCAGGTGCAAGCCGGGGCACGCGCGAAGCTGTTGATCTGCGGGACGGAGGAAACAAACTGCGCGGCATGGGTGTGTCTCAAGCCCTGGAAAGCGTCAACAAGACGATTGCTCCGGCACTTGTTGGACTGAGTGCAGACAAGCAGCGAGCCGTGGATGACCGGCTGCTCGAACTGGACCCTTCACCAGTCAAGGAAACGCTCGGCGGCAACGCGATGGTAGCCACTTCGCTCGCCGTTCTTCACGCAGCAGCTGCCAGTACAAAGAAGCCGCTCTGGTGTCATGTCGCGGATCTCTATGAACAAACTCCGTCCATCCCCCTGCCTGAAATTCAGATCTTCGGCGGTGGTGCACATGCTGGACGAAGGGTTGATATTCAAGACTTCATGATCATGGTGCCGGGCGCTCAGAGTTTCGACGAAGTCCTTGAAATAACAAATGAAGTTTATTTCGCGGCGGGAGACATCATGGCTTCGAAAGGCCGGTTGGCCGGTGTCGCCGACGAGGGCGGCTGGTGGCCGGTTTTTGACAGCAATGAAGAAGCCTTGGAGACCCTTGTTAAAGCCATCGAAAAAGCAGGTGAAAAACCAGGCGAGCGGGTCGCGATCTCGCTGGACATCGCCGCATCTGAATTCGGCCAAAACGGAAAATACCGGCTTGCACTCGAAGACAAGGCATTGGACAGTGGCGAGCTGATTGACCTGCTTGGAAACTGGCTTGACACCTATCCAATCGTCTCGATCGAAGACCCGGTTGGAGAGGATGACACTGACGGCATGATTGAATTCACCAAACGGTTCGGCCAACGGGTCCAGATCATCGGCGACGACTATCTGGTGACCAATGCCAAACTGGTGGAAGCAGCAAACGCAGATCAAGCCTGCAATGCTGTCCTGATCAAGGTCAATCAGGCTGGAACCGTCAGCGAGGCTGTAGACGCTTTCGTTGCGGCAAAAAAATCAGACTGGGGGGCAATTGTTTCTGCAAGATCCGGTGAAACTGAAGATGTTTCCATCAGCCATCTGGCGACGGGTCTTGGATGTGGACAATTGAAGGTTGGTTCCTTCACCCGCTCAGAACGGATGGTTAAGTGGAATGAATGCCTGCGTATCCAGGAGCAGCTGGGCAGCGGGAATTTTGCTGCCGGGGCTGCCTTGAAAGGCACCTGGTGGGGCAAAAAACACTAAGGACGAGTACATGAAGTTTTTGAGACTTGGGGCAGTCGGTGAGGAAGTTCCCTGCCTTTTGGACGAGAGCGGCACAGCGCGCGACATTTCTTCTCTGGTGTCGGACATCACCCCTGATACCATTTCCGGGCTGACCACGGCTGTCGCCGGCATTGATCCTGCTTCCCTGCCGGAAGTCGACCAGACAGGTGTCCGTGTGGGACCTCCCGTCAGTCACCCGCGCAACATTTACTGCATTGGCCTCAACTACAGTGACCATGCCAAAGAAGCCGGCATGCCGATCCCCGATGAGCCCATCCTCTTTAACAAGTCGTCCGGCACGTATTGCGCGCCCTTCGATCCGATTCTGTATTCTGACAAGATGACCAAGCTCGATTGGGAGGTCGAGCTCGGCATCGTGATCGGCAAGCGAACCTTCAATATCTCCAAGGACCAAGCGCTGGATCACATTCTTGGCTACACGCTCGTCAACGATGTGTCTGAGCGATCCTGGCAGCTGGAACGCGGTGGGCAATGGGCCAAAGGGAAAAGTTTCCCCAATTTCTGTCCGACAGGTCCATGGATCGTCACCGGAGACGAGTTGGAAGATGCCAACTCCTTGCCGATGTGGCTGGACGTCAATGGCCAGCGCATGCAAAACGGCAACACCGACACGATGATCTTCGATCCGGCAACCATTGTCAGCTACCTGAGTGAATTTCTGCGGCTGGAACCGGGTGATCTGATTTGCACCGGCACGCCTCCAGGTGTCGGCGCCGGGATGAAACCCCCGGTCTGGCTAAAGGTTGGAGACAAGGTCTCACTTGGCATCCACGGGCTGGGAAGCCAGGAACAGATTGTGCAGAAGATCTGAAGGAAAGAACTGTGTCGGAGAGACTGAAGGGAAAAACCGCGATAGTAACAGCCGCAGGCCAAGGCATTGGCCGGGCCGTTGCAGAACGCCTGCGCGACGAAGGTGCCGCGGTATTTGCCAGTGATCTCAATGAAACGCTCTTTGACGGCCTGGCCGGTGTGACGACCGGCCGGCTCGATGCCACTGATCAGACCGCCATTGACGTTTATTTCGGAAACTTTAAACAGGTCGATATTCTCGTTCACTGCGTCGGCTATGTCCATCAGGGAACGATCGAAGAATGCAACGAAACAGAGTGGATGCGGTCCACTGACATAACTCTTACCAGCGCTTATCGCGTCCTGCGGGCTGCGGTCCCTAAAATGAAGACCTCCGGCGGCAGCATCATCACCATCGGGTCAGTGGCAAGCTCCGTCAAAGGCTTCCCCAAGCGAGCTGCCTATGGCGCCGCAAAGGGTGGCGTAATCGGCCTGACCAAAGCCGTTGCGGCGGACTATCTGACCGACAGGATCAGGTGCAATTCTGTTTGCCCGGGTACAGTTGACAGTCCAAGTCTTCGGCAACGCATTGAAGATCTTGCTGAGGAACTCGGCGGCCGAGAGGCGGCGGAAAAGTTCTTCACCAGCCGACAACCATCTGGCCGATTTGGCCAAGTGGACGAAGTTGCATCGCTCTGCGCTTATCTGGCGTCAGATGAAAGTGCCTTCGTTACAGGACAGGCAATAAACATCGATGGAGGCATAACGATTTAAGCAGGGCATATGCAGTCCTGCGAAATTGAAAACCACTTTTTGTTCACGTGCACATCAAATTGTTCACGTGAACTAATAACAGCCTGCATATCCAACAGCGTCATGACCGAGGAGGAAGAACCGATGACGAGCTTGCATAAGAAACTGATGGTAACGGTGGCAGCGGCTGCAGTTACGACATTGGCGATCGCCGGTGGAGCACACGCGGAACCCAAAACCAACCTGCTTCACCAGTGGCATTCGGGTTCGAATGCCGAAGCTATCAATGTGCTTGGCACCATGTTTGAGGAAAAAGGCGGCAGCTGGAAGCAGACGGCCATACCGGGCCACACGTCCAACACGATTGCCCGTCTGCGCGCTGACGTAATTTCCGGCAATCCCCCATCGGCGGTTCAGCTTAAAGGCCCTGAAATCGGCGAATGGGCAAAGACCGGCCTGACGGCCGATCTCAACGCGCTCGCTGAAGAAGAAAACTGGGAAGCAGTCGTTGCCCCTGAACTCGTCAGCGTCATGAAACCGCACGGCACGTGGGTTGCGTCGCCCATGAACATCCACCGCATCGACTGGATGTGGGCGTCCAAATCCGCGATGGACGCGATCGGTGCTGAAGAGCTGCCAAAGACCTGGGATGAGTTCAACGTTCTGGCCGAACAGATGGCCGAAAAGGGCATTGTACCTGTTGCCCATGGCGGCCAGGACTGGATCGACGGAACTCTGTTTGAAATCGTGGCTCAGGGCATCAGCACGGATCTTTTCAGGAAGGCTTTCATAGAACTAGACCTGGAAGCACTTAACAGCCCGGAAATGGTCGCTGCCTTCGACCAGCTACGCAAGATGGTCGGCTGGATGGACCCGGCTTTCCCAGGCCGCGGCTGGGAAGAGCCCCTCAACATGATGGCAAAGGGTGAAGCCGGCTTTTATTTCCATGGCGACTGGGCCATCGGAACCATGAACGCCGCCGGTTATGAATACGGCAAGGACTATCTGTGCGCCGGCGCACCGATGAACAGTGGCGAACCGGGCTACATCCTGAATTCAGATTCAGTTGTCTTCTTCAAGCAAAGTGACCCGGAATTCATCGAAGGTCAGAAAATGATGGCCTCCCTGATCATGTCCCCGGACTTCCAGAAAGTCTTCAATGTGGCAAAGGGCTCCATACCGGCCCGCATGGATGTTGAATTGGGTGACGAATTCAACCCGTGTCAGCAGCTCAATCTGGTTGATCTGAAAAACGCTGCGGAAGCCGGAACCGTGGTGCGGTCAATGGCGCACAACATGGCTGTACCGGAAAAATTCCGCAAAGCCATGTTCACGGTCATCTCCGAGTTCATCACCAGTGACATGAGCTCTGAAGACGCCGCACAGAAAATGGCGGAAGCGGTGATCAACGAATACTGATCGCATCTCCTCAAGGAAGGGGCCTGACGCTGGCTCCTTCCTCTTTCACCGGTACGAAACAACTCAGGCAAGCCATGCAATCTGTTGCACAAATGCCGGAATTCAGAACACGTTCGGTCAGCCGCGCCGCGCGTATGGCACAACTCGTGCCGACCCTTGTTCTGCTCCCGACCCTTATCACCACAGGCATCTACATTTTCGTTTTTGTCTGTTGGAATATCTACCTGTCGCTGTCCAGTTCGACCTTGCTGCCGGTGTATGACTTTGCAGGTTTTGACGCCTACACAAGACTATGGCGCAACCCGCGATGGACAACCGGTGTCAACAACCTGGCAATATTCGGCGCGCTCTATATTGCATTGTCGCTTTTGGTCGGCGTCGTACTTGCTGTCCTGATGGACCAGCGCATCAAGGGCGAAAATTTCCTTCGATCCATATTCCTCTATCCAATCGCAATCTCCTTTGTTGTGACCGGAACGACCTGGCAATGGATCTTGAACCCGTCCACCGGCCTGGAAAAATTCTTCCATGACCTTGGTTGGACGAGTTTCGAATTCAGTCTGATCACCAGCCGCGAAACGGCGCTCTACGCAGTGGTCATCGCCGCAGTCTGGCATGCGTCCGGATTTGTGATGGTGATGGTTCTGGCTGCCTTGCGCGGGGTTGATCATGATGTGGTCAAGGCAGGCCGGATCGACGGCGCGGGCATGTTCAAGATCTACCGCCGGATCATCCTGCCTTCCATCTGGCCGGTCATCATTTCAGTCCTGATCATTCTCCTGCAATTTGCGATCAAGACATTTGATCTGGTCCTGGCTCTGACCCATGGCGGTCCGGGCATCTCGACCACCTTTCCCGCGATATTCGTCTATGACCGCCTGTTTGCCGCAGGGGAGCTTGCACAAGGAGCGGCAGCTGCCGTCTGGCTGCTGATCGGCCTGACCGTCGTGCTTCTTCCGGTGATAGCCCTTGGCTGGGTGCTGCGCAAACAAAGGAACGGAGGCGGCCATGCCTGACACTGACACTCTGCCTGATTTCAATCGGAAAAAACCGTTCAATCCACGCCGGTTTGCAACACGGGTCGCCGTCTATTCGATCCTGATCGTGGTCGGGCTGTTCACTATTATGCCGCTCGCGGTGATCCTTTTGAACTCGCTGCGCTTCAATGCCGACATCTTGCGTGAAAGCTTCATCGGCTGGCCGACCAGAATTACGCTCGAAAACTGGGACGTTGCGTGGAGCTCGGCCTGTATCAACGCAAGCTGTACGGGCGTGAAGCCCTATTTCATCGCATCGATGCTCATGGTTGTCCCGGCAACGCTCATCTCGACTGCAATCGGTCTGGTGAACGGCTTCGCACTCACGAAGTGGAAAATGCCGTTTGCCAGCGTTGTCTTCGTCGCCATTACAATCGGGGTTTTTCTACCGCCCCAGGTGGTTCTGCTTCCCTGGGCGATTGCCCTGTCCTGGCTCGGGCTGTCGAAGTCGCTGGCCGGTTTGGCGCTGGTTCACATCATTCAGGGAACCTGCTTCACAACCCTCTTCTGCCGGAACTATCTGGTCAA
Organism: uncultured Roseibium sp.; assembly: GCF_947499295.1. Classification (GTDB taxonomy): domain Bacteria; phylum Pseudomonadota; class Alphaproteobacteria; order Rhizobiales; family Stappiaceae; genus Roseibium. Next base: position 102,802 of record NZ_CANMNP010000006.1, on the reverse strand, counting down.
TCTTCCAGACGACCTGATCAAGGCCGCCCGCATCGACGGTGCCGGCTTTTTCCGAACCTTCTGGAAAATTGTTGTGCCCCTGTCGCCACCGATCATCATCGTGACAATCATCTGGCAATTTACCTTCATCTGGAACGAATTCCTCTTCGCAGTCACGTTCAGCTCCTCTGACTTCCGGCCGATCACGGCCGCACTGATGTCATTGAATGCGGACGACACCGGTGTCAGCGAATACGGCTTCGGCTCCGCTGCGGTCCTGATCGCGGCGATACCGCCGCTCCTCATCTACTTCTTCGGCGGGCGATATTTCGTTCGCGGCCTTACGCAGGGAGCAGTCAAATAATGGCGCGTCTCACAATCGACAGTACCTGGAAAAAATACGGCGAGTTTCTGGCGCTCCGGGACATCAATCTCGACATCAGGGACGGCGAGTTCGTGGTGCTTGTAGGTCCGTCCGGCTGCGGTAAATCCACGTTGTTGTCCATCATAGCCGGCCTGGAGGAAACCTCATACGGCACATTGACCCTGGGCGAAAGAGACGTCACGGATCTATCGGCGAAGGACCGGAACATCGCCATGGTGTTTCAGTCCTACGCTCTCTACCCGACCATGACTGTTCGCCAAAACATCACCTTCGGGATGGAAAACAGGCGTGTCCCGAAGGACGCTCAAAAGAAGGTCGTAGCAGATGTCGCCCGGCTACTTCAGATCGAGCCTCTGCTCGATCGCAAACCATCGCAACTTTCCGGTGGTCAGCGGCAACGCGTTGCGATGGGACGGGCACTGGTGCGCGATCCGCAACTGTTTCTCTTTGACGAACCTTTGTCCAACCTCGACGCAAAGCTGCGCGTGGAAATGCGCACCGAGATCAAGAAGCTGCACAAGCGGCTCGGCCAGACGATTGTCTACGTCACGCATGATCAGATCGAGGCAATGACACTGTCTGACAGGATCGTGGTCATGAATGGCGGTGTCGTGCAGCAATTTGCAGATCCGGACACGATTTACAGGGAGCCTGCCAATAAATTTGTCGCTGGTTTCATGGGATCGCCCTCCATGAACTTCATCGATATGGAAGTTGAAGGCAGACAGAACGATATTCGACTTGTCTATCGATCCAATGGTGCGGAGTTGGCTATTCCACTTGGTAGGCGACATGAAGAACTTCTGCCCTATGTCGGTGGCAAAGTGACCATCGGCGCACGGCCGGAGCACTTCGTTTTGGACAGCAAGCAAGACGGTACCCTTGTTCCGGTAAGCGCCCGCGTGGAAGTGGTGGAACCGACGGGCCCCGACACGATGCTGGTGTTTCAGGTGGCCGATCTGTCGCTGGTTGCGGTTCTGCCTGCCAATTTCCGCCCTGCCGAGGATGAAGTGATCAATTTGCTTCTCGATCTAGAACATGTCTGCTTTTTTGATCCGGAAACAACAGTTCGCATTCCAAGGATCTAAGCGATGTCGACCTTTGCCAACTATCCGAGTCTCACCGGTATGAACGCCTTTGTCACAGGAGGGGCTACGGGGATCGGTGCTGCGCTTGTAAAGGCTTACGCGGCGCAGGGTGCGAAGGTCGGGTTTGTCGACATCAAAGCCGACGCTGGCGACAAGCTCTGCCAGAGCCTGTGCGATGCCGGGGCTTCCGTCTGGTTTCAAGCCGTTGATGTGTGCGACATCCACGCATTGCAGACTGCAATTTCAACCTACAGGGACGCCTCGGCCCCATTGGACATCCTGGTGAACAACGTTGCCAACGATACGAGGCACGACTGGAGGAACGTCACCGTCGATGATTGGGATCGGGCAATGGCCGTAAATCTTCGTCCTGCATTTTTCGCAATCCAATCAGTCGCGGCGGACATGATCCGCAGGAAACAGGGATCAATTGTCAATTTCGGGTCGATAGCCTGGAAGTCCAAACACGGCGGAATGCCCGCCTACACCACGGCCAAGGCTGCCATCCACGGGCTGACCCGGTCCTTTGTCCGTGAACTGGGAACCAGCGGTGTCCGCGTCAATACCGTGTTGCCAGGCATGGTGCTCACCGCTCGCCAACTGGATGAACACTATAGCGAAGATGTGGATGAAATTCTCAAACAGAACCAACCAATGGCCGGCAGGATCACGGAAGAGGATGTTGCATCGCTCGTGATGTTCCTCTCGGCGGACGACAGCAAGATGTGCACAGGCCAGGAATTCACGCTTGACGGCGGTTGGCTCTGATCACCCGATTTTCAGGAGTTTAAAATGAACACATACAATCTTGATGGCCGCGTTGCGATTGTGACCGGCGCCGCCAGAGGCATGGGATTTGCCATTGCCGAACGATTTCTGAAATCAGGTGCCAGCGTAACACTCTGGGACCTCAATGAAGCTGCCCTGTCAGACGCTCGACAGAAATTGAGCCAGTTTGGTGACGTTCAATCCGACAGTGTGAACGTTGCAGATTTCGACACGGTCAAGGCGGCGGCGGAGCGCGTAAAACAACGCTGTGGGCAGATCGACATTCTGGTCAACTCGGCGGGTATTGCCGGTGTGAACACTCCCCTTGCCGATTACCCGTTGGATATCTGGAACCAGGTGATGCAGGTGAACCTCAACGGTATCTTCCACACCTGCAAGGCCGTCGTCCCGCACATGCGGGATATGGCCTATGGCCGTATCGTGAACATTGCATCCATGGCCGGGAAAGACGGCAATCCGAACGCATCTGCCTACTCGGTCTCCAAAGGTGCGGTGATCACCCTCACCAAAAGTCTGGGCAAGGAGCTGGCCCGCGAAGGCATCACGGTCAATGTGGTTGCACCAGCCGTCATAGAAACAGAGATGCTTGCCGACGTAACCGAAGAACAGATCAGCTACATGCTTGCCAAAATACCGATGGGTCGCATGGGTACAGTCGAGGAAATTTCCAGCCTCGTGAGTTGGCTGTCATCGGAGGAATGCTCCTATTCGACCGGCGCTGTCTACGACCTCTCTGGCGGTCGTGCAACATACTGATCAGATAGAGGCAGGCAGGGACAATCGGTCTGCGATTGAAGGACTGATCAGGCATCAGTCCAGGTGAAAGACCTCTTCCATGCTTGCCCACCATTCGTCTGGCTTCCGGCTTTCAAGCGGTCTTTGCATCGGTCCGCAGACTTTCCACCAGTCTCTCGTTTCCGCGTCGGCGGCAATGGCTGCACTGTCCGCTTCAAAATCCGTCCCGGTGTACTCCCAATAGCTGAACATCAGGTTTTCCGGTTCTTTCAGGAAGATCGAGTAGTTCGTAATATTTGAACGCCTGAGCCGCTCAAGGACACCCGGCCACACGGCAGCATGCAGACGTTTGTATTCCGGAATACTTTGCGGATCGATCCCGATCACCATTCCCATTCTTTGCATTTGAGCCACCGTTTCTGCTCCTATTGATTATCGCGTCCAGGACCATCAATCCTGTAAAACCGTGACGCAGTCTCACCGAATACTGCTGCGCGCGCCTGGTCTGAAAGTTGCTGCATCATGGATTGTGCGCAATCGAACCAGTCAGCGTAGCTACCTTCCAATTCGAGAACAGGCCAATCGCTGCCCCACATGATCCTGTCTGCCCCAAATTCTGAAATGACATGATCGACAATCGGCTGCAGCGTTTTTGCCGACCAGCCTGCGCCATATTCGTTGGCAAGGCCCGAAACCTTGCAATGGATCTGTTCGTGACTGGCCAGATGCGCCATGTTGCGGCGCCATACGTCTCCGGCATCTGAACCACCTGCGATGACCGGTTTGGCACAATGGTCGATCACAACCCTCAGGTCAGGTACGGCTCGAGCAAGACCATCGATTGCCTGCAGGTGCCTTGGCTGGATCAGCGCATCAAAGGACAGTCCGAGATCAGCGGCAGTTGAAAGGTTTGACAGGACACTCGCCTGCAGAACCCAGTCCGTAGCTTCAATGTCCTGCAGCATTGGCCTCACGCCTTTGAAAAGCGGATTGGCAGACAGCCTTTTCAGCTCCTTTGCGGCATGGCCGCTTTCAAGATCGACCCAGCCGACAACTCCCTTGATCAGGGAATTCCCTTCGGCAAGCTCCAGCAGAAAACCCGTTTCTGCAACTGTGGGTGCGGCCTGCACGGCAATCGTTGCATGAATGCCGCAAGCCTTGGCATGAGGCATCAGATCTTCAGGCAGTATGTCGCGCCGGATAGCGGCAACGTTGTCGTCCATCCAGAAATAGTCACCGCGGGCGATTTTCCAGAAATGCTGATGGGCATCAACAACCATGACCACTCCCTTTGCCCACCCCCAAGTCTGAAAAATGTTGACGGGCAAGTGTTCTTAATTATAAAAAACAAATAACGACACAGGAGGCTTCATGTCAACATCCCCGATTGTTCAATTTGGTACGAGCCGCTTCCTGCAGGCGCATGTTGATCTGTTCGTTTCAGAGGCATTGGACCGGGGTGAGGCGCTCGGGAAAATTTCGGTCGTTCAAAGCAGCGGGGATGCGGCACGGGCAAATCGCCTCAAGGCTTTGGCGGATCCCGCTGGCTACGAGGTCCTCATCAAGGGCGTCGACGGCGGCAATCTGGTGGACACTACACAGAAGATTAAAAGCATCCGAAAGACCTACAGCCTGCCAGCAGATGTGCAGGACGTGGCCGGGATAATTTCGGAAGATGCCGAGATCATCATCTCAAACACCGCGGATGCAGGTTTCAAACGCCAGCCCCAGGATGCCGGCACCGAGTTTTCAGCTGGTATGTCCTACCCTGCAAAACTGACCTGGTTTCTTCATCAGCGTTTCGGATCAGGCGGCAAGCCACTTCAGGTCATGCCCTGCGAACTCGTGCCGCAAAACGGATTTGTGCTTCGGGACCTCGTCCTGGAAATCGCAGCACTTTATTCTCCCGAATTCCAGGACTGGCTCGGCACCGAGATCCTCTGGGTGAATTCTCTGGTCGACAGAATAGTCTCAGAGCCGCTTGAACCCGCCGGCGCTGTCGCTGAGCCTTATGCGCTTTGGGCAATTGAAGACCAGCCCGGTTTGAAACTTCCGTGCAAGCACCCGAGCATCAAGGTTGTTCAGGATCTGGAGGACGTCGAGACACTCAAGCTCTTCATTCTAAACCTTGGTCACACCTATCTTGTATCGCGCTGGCTGATGTCGAAGGACAGTCCAAAGCAGTTTGTGCGCGATATGATGGACGACCCGGAAGATTTGGCTGACCTTGAAGACCTGTATCGGCGGGAAGTCGTCACCGGGTTCAAGGCACATGGACGCGAACAGGAGGCAGAGGCTTACGTGGCAACGACGCTCGACCGGTTTCGAAATCCCTTCCTCGATCACAGGCTCGCGGATATTGCGCAGAACCATGAAGAGAAGACCCTGCGCCGCGTCGCCGGTTTCCTTGCCTGGGCACGCACGGCAGATCCCGCGCTGGAAATGCCACGGCTTGATAAACTGGCACAAACTCAAGAGATGGCGGTCCCTCATGAAGCTTAACAAGATAGGCAAAACCGATGTCGAAGTAACCGATCTTTCCTTTGGAACATCGGGCATAGGAAACATCGGCCGTGTCGTTTCCGATCTGGAGGCAGAAGATGTCTTGCGGCATGCCTGGAAAGCCGGCATCCGGTACTTCGACACTGCCCCGCACTATGGCCGCGGGTTGGCAGAACTTCGCCTCGGCCGCTTTCTGCAGCAGTTTGACCCGCAGGACTATGTGATTTCCTCCAAGGTCGGCCGCGTTCTATCGCCTGGAACTCCGCTTAAGGAAGCGGACGGCTTTGTCGAACCTTTGCCGAACAGCGTTCGCTATGACTACTCCGGCGATGGCATCGAAGCTTCATTGGAACACAGCTTTGAGCTGATGCAGGTCAGACATCTCGACATCGCCTATATCCACGATATCGGAACCTACACCCATGGCCAGGACAATGAAAAACATATGTCCGACTTGTTGGGAACCGGCCTTGATCGCCTGCAGCAGCTCAAGGACAAGGGCAAGATCCGGGCATTCGGCCTTGGCGTGAACGAAACCCAGATCTGTCTGGATCTCCTGAACCATACGGATCTTGACGCCATCCTTCTCGCGGGCCGTCTGACGCTTCTCGACAGGGGTGCCGAGGAAAAACTGATCGACGTCTGCCGTCAGAAATCCGTGAGCCTTGTGCTTGGCGGGATTTTCAATTCCGGCATTCTGGCGACCGGCCCGAAGGAAGGCGCCTGGTTCGACTATGAACCTGCTTCCGAAGAAATCCTCCAGGCCGTGCGAGACCTGAAGGCAAAGACGGATGCTATCGGCGTCCCTCTGGCCACTGCAGCACTTCACTACGCCCGCAACCATCCTTCAGCCGCATCGGTATTGCTTGGAACGGCACGCGTCTCATCGCTTGACAGGAACCTTGCGGCATTGTCTGAAACACTTCCGCAGGAATGCCATGACCTCTTCTGAACACTGAGACTTCAGACATGCTTGTGACCCCGCAGCGAGGACAACAGTGTTTCTTTCGAGCGCCGCAAGTGCTTCGCCGCCGCTGCCTCAGAGCGCTCCGGATCCTTGTCCATCATCGCGTTGATCCAGTCCAGATGCTCGTCAATGGCAGCCGCATTGCGTTCCCGCTCGTCCCGCTTGTCCCACATGTAGTGGTAGTGGAAAATAAGTGAGATGACCTTCTGCGCTTCAAGAACGAAGCGGTTCTTGACCACGCTGTTGACCGTGGTGTGAAACGTTTCGTCGAGCATTGAAAAGTCGTGATACCTCGCCTCGAGATCTTCCCGCAATGCCTCATGCTGCTCTTTCAAAACGGCCAGTTTTTGCCAGATGTCATGATCGTTAGGCAATTGGAGCAGCTGGCGAACGGCATTCATTTCCAAGAGCATTCTGAAATCGGAAAGCTCAATTGCAAATTCAGCCGTGAAACCTGAAAGCGTCCAACCGCCCCTTGCCCGCCTTTCGACAAGTCCAAACCGGCTGAGGCCCGCAAGAAACTCCTGAAGGCTGTGTGCCGGTACGCCGAACTGACGCGACAGCTGCGCCACATTGAGCGACGTTCCCGCCGGTACGTCGAACCTCAGTATCCATTCCAGAAAGCGCTTTTCCAACTCCTCCGCGGAGATATGCGCATCGACGGGTTCAAGACGATCGCTGGCTTCAGGTTGGCGAATAAGCGTTTTCGTCCGTCCTTCCCAACGCACGATTTTCTCGCGATCCAATTTCTGCAACGCGCTTCTGACAATGGTTCGGCTGACTTCCATCTGGTTGGCAAGCGCGATCTCGGGCGGCAGCTGGTCTCCAACTTCCATACCGCTACAAATGTCGAGCAGTTTATTGTAAGCGCTCCTGAAGCGATCGTCTGTTCTTGCCATGAACGCAACCCAACATGATAGAATCAAAGAGGAATTCCTGTATTTCGTATGATTTAATAAAAAACAATTGACGTCAATATCGCCACCTCGCATATTGTATTTAATAATTAAATTCAATTTGTCGCCTCGGGAGGTTTTATGGCGGATTTTGACCGAAGCGATGCTCCGGCATCCTGGACGTTCAAATTCTCAGCAGGATCACTGCACAAGCTTTCCGCGCTCCTGACGCTGGCAGTGCTCGTATTCGCCTTCTCGTTCGGCAATGACGCTTTCTTCACCGTCAACAACGGTTTGACGATCTTGTTGCAGACGTCGGTCATCGGCCTGCTCGGCATCGGCCTGACGATGGTGATTATCACCGGTGGTATCGATTTGAGTGTCGGTTCGGTTCTCGCACTTTCTGGTGTTGTCACGGGACTTTCCGTCAAGGCGGGCATTCCTGTTGCCCCATCAATGGCACTCGGCGTTCTGACCGGTGCTGCTTGCGGTGCGTTCAACGGCTTTGTCATCACCAAAATGAGGATCACGCCATTTGTGGCCACCCTTGGCATGATGCTGATTGCCCGCGGCGTTGCCCTGCAACTGACCGGCGCAGCACCCATCTCGCGCCTTGGCGAAGCTTTTGGCACACTGGGCAACGGCTCGCTGTTCCGGATTGTAGAGGAAACCGGCGGGATCTTTCCGAAGGTCGTCTTTCCCGGGATCCCCTACCCTGTAATTCTTCTGGCAATTGTTGCGGTTGCTGCGGCCTATTTGCTGAGGCGCCGCAAAACAGGTCGTCACATCTATGCAACCGGCTCGAATGAAGAGGCTGCAAGGCTCTCCGGTGTTCTGGTCGATCGAACCAAGATCTGCGCTTACACCTTGTCGGGTGCACTCGCCGGGTTGGCTGGCAATGTTCTGATGTCGCGACTTGTCACGGTACAGCCGAACGAAGGCGTCATGTATGAACTCGACGCCATTGCCGCTGCCGTGATCGGCGGGGCTTCGCTGATGGGCGGGGTTGGCAACATCTCCGGCACAATGATCGGTGCCTTTATTATCGGCGTCCTGCGCAATGGTCTGAACATGGCCGGCGTCTCCGCCTTCATCCAGCAAATCGTGATCGGCTTCATCGTCATCCTGGCGGTCTACGTCGATCAGATCCGAAACCGGCGCTGACATGCCCGGTCTCTCAACAGCGCATCTTCAAACGGAGGAGAACTTATGAAGAAGCTGATTACGACCGCAATGATGGTAAGTGCATTGGCACTGTCCGGAGCTGCATCCCAGGCAGGCGAAATCGCCGTCATCGTGAAGACAACCAATTCCAATTTCTGGCAGAACGTCAACAAGGGCGCAACAGCGGCCATCGAAGGTGTCGAAGAACACACGATGAGCTTCAACGGCCCGGCATCGGAATCTGCTGTAGCCGATCAGGTCAACCTCGTTGAAAACGCGGTTAACCGAGGCGTCAAAGGTATCGTACTTGCCCCATCAGACCCAGAGGCCCTGGTACCGGCCGTCAAGAAAGCCTTTGAAGCTCAGATCCCTGTCGTGATCATCGACAGTGGCCTGGCCGAAAATGGCAAAGACTACTTCCAGGCGTTCCTGTCGACAGACAACTGCGCGGCAGGTCAACTCGTCGCCGACAAGATGATTTCGGAAGTCGGCAAGGAAGGCAAAGTCGCAGTGATGTCCTATGTCGCCGGCGTCGGCTCTGAAGTTGGCCGTGTCGGTTGCTTCATCGAGCAGATCAACGAGAATTCAAGCATTGAGATTGTCGGGCCCTACTACTCGCAGTCACAGATGGCGACTGCCCTGAACCAGACGACCGATGTTCTTGCCGCCAATAGCGATCTTGTCGGCATCTTCGGTGCAAACGAACCGACTGCAATCGGCATGGGCCGCGCAATCGTTCAGGCAGGTAAGGCCGGCAGCATCACCGCTCTTGGCTTTGACGGCAACGCCGACCTTCAGGATTTCGTCAAGGACGGTACGCTTGCAGGTACGGCAGTCCAGGGCTCATTCCAGATGGGTGAGCTCGGTGTGCAAGCTGTTCTCAAGCTGCTGAACGGTGAAGAGGTTCCGAGCTTCATCGATACGGGTGTTGTCCTTGCTACCAAGGAAAACATCGACAGCCCTGAGGTTCAGAACGTCCTTTACTGACGCACTTGGCCGGGCGCTCCTGACCTGGAGTGCCCGGCCCATTTCCAGACTTTTGCTAGGACCGGCAACATGACCCCGCACACTCAATCTGGACCGCCCCTGGTTCAGATGATCGACATTGAAAAGCACTTTGGCGGCATCCGCGCCGTGAACAACGTGTCGCTTGATCTTTATCCGGGCGAGGTTGTCGGCGTGCTTGGTCACAATGGCGCCGGCAAGTCCTGTCTGATGCGCATCCTGTCGGGTGCAATGATGCCCAATGAAGGCACGATCAAAGTCAATGGGCACTCGGCCCATATTCAAAATCCGCACGATGCGCGCGAGTTTGGCATTGAAACCATCTATCAGACACTCGCCCTTGCCGATCATCTGAACGCTCCTGCAAATCTGTTCCTCGGACGTGAGCTGACGAACCGGTTCGGCGATCTGGATGATGCAAGGATGATGTCGGAATCCGAGCGCGTTCTGAGACGCCTCAATCCAAATTTCAAGAACCTCAACGACCCGGTCGCAAGTCTGTCCGGTGGACAGCGTCAGGTAATTGCGATCGCACGGGCGATCTATTTTGAAGCGAAAATTCTGATCATGGACGAACCGACAGCGGCCCTCGGTCCATCGGAGACGGCAATGGTCGGCGAACTGATCAAGCAACTTCGTACCGAAGGCATCGGCATCTTGCTGGTCAGTCATGACATGCACGACGTTTTTGAACTCTGCGACCGCGTCGTGGTGATGAACAAGGGCCGCGTTGTCGGTGCGCACCACATCGATCAGGTGACAAAGGACGATGTGCTCAGCCTGATTATCAAGGGCGAACTTCCGGCCGACTGGTCCGCTCGCAACCTGGAGCCTCAGGCATGATGGACACAAGAACAGACGTCATGAATTGCCTGGTGTGCGTCGAACCTGGAAAGATGGCGCTGGAAACAAGGCCCATGCCGGTCAGTGCACCGGAAGACTGGGTTCTGATCGATATTGCCGCAATCGGAATTTGCGGGACCGATTATCACATTTTTGAAGGCAAACATCCTTATCTGAACTATCCGCGTGTCATTGGCCACGAATTGTCCGGCTATATCGCCGAAGGACCTGAAGCCGGCAAACTCGTCGTGGTCAATCCTTATGTTTCGTGCGGCAAGTGCCGGGCTTGTGGGCGCGGCAAGCCGAATTGCTGCAGCAACATTGAAGTTCTGGGTGTCCATCGCGACGGCGGCATGTGTTCGCGCCTTGCCGTGCCCAGGCAAAACCTTTATTCAGCCGACGGCCTGACGGCTGAACAGGCTGCAATGGTCGAGTTTCTGGCCATCGGCGCCCATGCGGTCGCCCGATCCGGGATATCCGGTGGGGACCTTGTGCTGGTCACAGGTGCCGGCCCCATCGGCATCGGAACAGCGCTGTTCGCACGCCTAGCCGGTGCTGATGTTCATCTCATGGATCTGAGCCGTGCACGTCTCGACCTTGCAAGCAAGCTGTTCGGCTTCAACGCGGTCCACGTTGCCGGTGATACGGTGCTGGAAGGCGAGATTGCGGACGGCTTCGATGCCGTCTTCGATGCAACCGGAAATGCCAGGGCAATCGAAAACGGGTTTCCCTTGCTCGCGCACGGCGGCAGCGCCGTCCTGGTCAGCGTCGTGAAAGACGACATCACTTTCAATGACGCCGAGTTTCATAAACGCGAAGCGCGCATCATCGGGTCGCGCAATGCCCTCAAGTCGGACTTTGACCGCGTCATGGACGCCATGCGCAGCGGCAAGATCCCGACGGACGCGCTGGCGTCGCGAAAGCTCGGCCTGAGCGAATTGCCGGAAGAGTTCCCGAAACTCGTTGAAGACCGGGAACACCTCGTCAAGGTGCTGGTGACCCCTTAAGAAAGGTCCAAGTGGACTTCCACTGATCTCTTTGCTGAAAAAAATCCGACCCTCAACGGCGCTGAATGCCCAGGGGTACGGACACTAGTGCCAGCCGACTCGCGGTGCGACAGGGACTTTGTCATCCGGTCTGCTGCGGATCATGTCCATATGCTCTTTCACAATCGCAGCGTAGCCTGCATCTTCAAAAAGGTTCGCCGTTTCCGATGGGTCGTCGCGAAGGTCGTAGAGCTCACCCGTTTCCGTTTTCAGGTCGACCGACATACGGTAACGTTGGCTTCGAACTGTTGTCAGGTCCATATCAATGCCGCTTCTGGCAGCATCGACCTCCCATTCGTTAAGCGCAAAGTCCCGGCTTTCCTTTCCAAACATCACCGAACGCAATGACCGGCCATTGTCAGGCGAGGCCTCAATGCCGGCCAGGTCCGCAAGTGTTTGTCTCAGGTCCACAGTAGATACGGGGTCTTGAACAACGATCCCTTCCGGAATGGACGGCCCTCGGATCAGGCATGGTACGCGAAGCAGGCCATCATAAAGCATTGGCCCCTTGAGCAGCAGGCCATGGTCACCAAGCCATTCGCCGTGGTCGCTGATAAAGACGATGATGGTGTTTTCAAGTTCGTTGCTTGCTTCAAGCGCTTCGAAAATCCTGCCGACCTGAGCATCAATCCAGGCAATCATCCCGTAGTAGATCGCGGTGATGTCCCTGAGCTGTTGCTCTTCAAGCGGGTCCACGACACCCCAGTTCTTGCCGCCTTCTGCGTGCTCGCGTTTGAGGTTATGCCGTACTGGACTTTCCAGAAACGCGCGATGCCACCAGGGCCGATTGTCCAGGTCAAGCTGCCAATGGCGCGGAAGATCTACCTCATCGGGATGATACAGATCGCACCAGGGTTTAGGCGCCAGAAAGGGAGGATGCGGATCTGGAAAGGAGACCCATGCAAACAACGGCTTGTCGCCCTTGTTCTTGATCATGTCGATCGCTCGGTCCCCTATCCAGGGAGAAGAATGCCAACCAGGCTCGAGCGCTGAACGCCAGGCCTGATAATGCGACGTTTCCGGAAGCACATGCTCTTTGGCGCGGATCCAGCGAACCCGGCCACCGCCATCATTATCCAGAAAATTCTCGTAATGAAGCGTGTAAGGTGGCTCTTGCCATCCGCAATGGTGGTGCGGGCGCAGCATCAACTCAACCTGCCGGAAACCAAAGTAAGGGCCACCCCAGTCCGCAGGGAAGTCCGCGGTGCTGTGATAACACTCAGGTGCGCCGGTGGGATGGAAGGTTTCGTTGCTGGCAAAATGGGCTTTGCCGATAAATCGCGTTTCATAACCGGCATCTGAAAAGACATTGGCCATGCCCAGGGAACCAATTTTCTCACCGAGGTTTCGACCGTTGTCCCTGACGCCATGGGTATAGGGCAGTTTGCCCGTCAAAATGGAAGCTCTTGCCGGCTGGCACATTGGATGGGGCGTAATGCACTTCGCAAACATTGCCCCGCTCCGGCCGATCCTGTCGATATTGGGTGTCCTCACGTGCCGATTGTCGAGACCAATGCAATCGCCGCGCTGCTGATCTGTCGAAATCAAGATGACATTCGGTTTGCCCGCGCGCGGCTGTTCAATGGTCATGAGGGGTCTGGTCCTAACTCTTTTTTTGAGATGAAAAGATCGTTGCCGGCGGGTCCTTCAGATTTCGCCCGCGAAGTGACAAAGCACGTCCGAATCCTGAACGCGCTTGGCGGGTGGCGCCTCATTGCGGCAAAGGTCCGTTGCGTGCGGGCACCGCGCCGCAAAACGGCACCCTTTGGAACCTGCGCCAACGTCAGCGAGCTTGGAAACCTTGTGTTTGCCACGCCGCTTGCGTGGGTCAGGCACTGGAACTGCATCAAGCAGCGCGCGTGTGTAAGGGTGTTTGGGCGCTCGAAACAGCGCCTCCGTTTCCGCCAACTCAACCACCTGCCCGAGATACATCACGGCAATGCGGTCACAGATGTGCTCAACAACCGCCAGATCATGTGCGATGAACACATAAGTGAGCGAAAACTCTTCCTGCAGATCCTGCAAGAGGTTCAAGATCTGTGCCTGAATGGAGACATCGAGTGCCGAGACCGCTTCATCGGCAATGATCAATTCAGGCTGTGTTGCCAACGCCCTGGCAATGCCCAGTCTTTGGCGCTGCCCCCCGGAAAACGCATTCGGATAACGCATCAGAAATTCGGGTCTCAGCCCAACCTGCCTCAGCAGCTGTGCTACACGCTCAGACAGATCCTTGCCACTCAACCCTTCAGACTTTCGCAGGCTTTGGCCGACAATTTCCAAGACGCGCAGTCGTGGGTTTAGCGAGGACTGAGGATCTTGAAACACCATGCGCATGTCTTTCCAGATATCGCGCAATTCAGCCTTGCCGCTCCGGCAAAGATCCACTTCCTGACCGTCCTTCCGGCGCAGAACAATACTGCCCGAAGACGGCTTAAGCACTCTCATGATGCATCGGCCGAGTGTCGTCTTGCCGCTTCCGCTTTCACCGACGATTCCGAAGGTTTCACGGCGTCGAACGTCAAAACTGATCCCGTCGACAGCTCGAACCACGTCTGTCGACTTGCCGAAGAAACCACCTCCCACGGGGAAATGCATATTGAGGTCCCGGACCTTCAGAATGGTATCAGACACTGGCGGTCTCCTCTTGATAGAGGAAACAGGCAACATCCGTTTTGCCGCTTTTCAAAAGCCCGGGCTCATCCTTGTCGCAAACACCAGCCATGGCCTGGCTGCATCTTGTGCGAAAGGCACAGCCTGAGGGTCGTGCAAGCGGATGGGGAACCATGCCCTTGATCGCTGGCAGTCTATGACGTTTTTCCATTCCCAGCTTCGGAACCGATTGCATCAGGGCCTGAGTGTAGGGATGGCGCGGATCTTCGAAGATCGAAAAGACATCGCCCTTCTCGACGACCTTGCCCATATACGTTACCGAAACATCTTCAGCGACTTCCGCAACCACACCCAGATCATGCGTGATGAGCAGGACACCCATCTCCAGCTCCTCCTTGAGCTCCGCTATCAGATCAAGGATTTGCGCTTGCGTGGTGACATCCAGCGCCGTCGTCGGTTCGTCGGCGATCAACAGGCGCGGCCTGCATGAAAGCGCCATGGCGATCATGGCGCGTTGACGCATGCCTCCCGACAATTCGAAGGGATAAGCCTCGAACCTTTCCGATGGACGGGGAATGCCTACCTTGTCGAGCAGCTCGATCGCCTGTTCCTTTGCTTCTGCCTTGGATACACGGCGATGCAAATGGATCGTTTCGACAATCTGCTTTCCGACCTTCGTAATCGGCCCGAGCGAGGACATAGGCTCCTGAAAGATCATTGCAATATCCTGTCCGCGGATTTCGCGGAGATCCCGAGAGCCAGGCCGCATTTTCGCAAGATCGACAGAGCGTCCGTCTCCGGGCCGGTAAATGATACTGCCCTCTACGATCTTGCCCGGCGCATCAACAATGCGGAGGATCGAGCGTGCCATGATCGACTTGCCACAACCAGACTCCCCCAATATGCAGTGCGTTCTGTTTGCGTGGATGTCCAGATCGACACCTTCGACTGCCTTCACCACCCCATCGTCGGTAAAGAAATGCGTCTTCAAACCCCGGATCTCGACCAGTGGCTGAACGGTATGGCTTGTCTGGTCTGGTTCAGTGTGCATGCGGATCTGCGGCATCACGAAGGCCGTCTCCCAGAAAGTTGAGTGCCAGAACGGCAATCACGATCATCGTTCCCGGCGCAATCAGCAGCCAGGGCGCTTCAATGATCGAGCGGATGTTCTGTGCCTCTTTCAAAAGCGTTCCCCACGACACGATAGGCGGCTGAAGCCCGATACCGAGAAAAGACAAGGACGTTTCGGCCAGGATCATCAACGGAACGGCCAGGGTCAAAGAGGCGATGATATGACTGGAGAACGAAGGCACCATGTGTTTGCGGATAACTTCCCAATCCGTCAAACCGTCAAGACGGGCCGCCGTGATGAAGTCTTCGTTTCTGAGCGACAGGAACTTGCCGCGAACCTCGCGCGCAAGGCTGGTCCATCCGATCATCGAAACGATAATGGTGACCACGAAATAGGTATAAAGCGGTGGCCATCCGAGCGGAATCGCCGCAGCAAGTCCCATCCATAACGGTATGGTGGGTATGGATCGCAAAAACTCAACCAGGCGCTGAATGAGCGTATCGACCCATCCGCCATAGTAGCCTGAAAGCCCGCCCAGAGACACGCCGATCACCAGCGAGACGACAATGCCGACAAGCCCGATGGACATCGAAATCTTGGTGCCGATGATAATGCGGCTCAGGATATCCCGGCCCAATCTGTCCGACCCGAGAAAATAGACGATATCACGCGGGTTCTTCGGGCCGAAGAAGTGGGTCTTTGAGGGGATCAGACCCAGGATCTCGTAGCTGTAGCCTTCCACGAAAAACCCGAGCGGGATGATCTTGTCCGGGTCCTGGACATAGCTGCGCCGCATGGTTGCCCGGTCCACCTGCATTTTTAGCGCCTTGGCGTGAAGCTGGAAGGAACGGCTGCCATCCTCATCTGTCACCAGGAAGTGAATTCCCTGCGGAGGTACGAAAATGCCCCTGCGGTTGGTCTCATCGACTTTTTCCGGCGCCAGGAAGTCGCCGAACAAGGCCATGAAATAGATAAGACCGGTGATCCAAAGACTGACATAGGCAACACGATGGCGCCGGAACTTCCGCCACATCAGAGCCCAGGGGCCTAGCAGCTCCGGCGTGTGTTCTTCTTCAGTGCCCGACGGCCCAAGCGTTGTTTCAACGGTCATTGATAGCGGATCCTCGGATCAATCCAGGCAAGTAGCAGGTCGGAAACCAACGTACCGATCACGGTCAGTATGCTGACCAGGAGGATGAGCGAACCTGCGAGATACATGTCCTGGACCAGCAAAGCCCTGAGGAGAAGCGGTCCGGTCGTCGGCAGGTTCATGACAACCGCAACAATGATTTCCCCGGAAACCAATGTGGGCAGGATCCAGCCAATGGTCGAGACGAAGGGATTGAGTGCCACCCGAACCGGGTACTTGAGCAGAAGCTGGAACTCGGACATGCCCTTGGCACGCGCCGTTACGACATAAGGCCTGTAAAGCTCGTCCAGGAGGTTCGCGCGCATGATGCGGATCAGCGCCGCTGCACCCGAAGTGCCGACAACCACGATCGGCATCCAAATGTGCGCCAAAAGATCCAGAAACTTGTCGAACGTCCAGGGCTCGCCGAGATATTGCGGGCTGACAAGCCCGCCGACACTCTGGCCGAAATACTTGAAGGCCACATACATCATCACCAGAGCGAGCA
Source organism: uncultured Roseibium sp. (assembly GCF_947499295.1). Classification (GTDB taxonomy): domain Bacteria; phylum Pseudomonadota; class Alphaproteobacteria; order Rhizobiales; family Stappiaceae; genus Roseibium. Next base: position 86,084 of record NZ_CANMNP010000006.1, on the reverse strand, counting down.
GGAAATTTGGAACCGCAAGCCCGATGAACCCAAAAAACGTGGCGATATAATCCCCGGCGGAATATTTGCGCACGGCGGAATAGATGCCGATCGGAAGTGCTGTCATCCAGATGAAAAGAAGTGTCATCAGGGAAATGGCGAAGGTCCAGCCGAGCTTGTCCCAGATGATGTCGTTGACGGGAATGTTCTTCTCAAAAGATATCCCGAAATTGCCGTGAAACAGGATCTGGGACATCCATTTGAGATACTGAACATACATCGGCTGACCGAGACCGTACTGATCTCTCAACGCCTGCATGGTGCCCTCGTCAAGGCCTCCGGAATCGCTCAATTCAGCCGCCAACGTGTCCAGATAGTCACCAGGTGGCAGCTGAATGATCACGAAGGTCACGACCGAAATCAGAAAAACGGTCGGGATCATGTAAAGAAGGCGTCGGTATAAAAAGCCAAACATTGCCGATGTTGCCCGCCAGGGATGATACCAGAGAAAAACCGCGAGGTGCCGGGAGGACATGGCAAACCTCGCGGTGGAGTGCACCCGGTCGCAACATTGAGAGACCGGGTGACAAGTTTACTTAAGGCAGGTTGTCGCCGCCTTCGAAGTAAAACTGCGACGTATAGGGTGCCGGCGTCCACAACTGTCCGGCAATTGGCATCGGGTCCACGTGGTTGCGCAGATTGTTCCTTGCGATACCGAATGCCCCGTTGCTCTGGATAAGACCCACTGTCAGCAATTGCTTGCTGGCACTGTCGATGAGTTTCACCAGCGCTTCTTCCTGTTTTGCAGGATCGGCGGTTGAGGTCACGCCACGGTAGATCTCAAAGAGTTCCTTGATCTCTTCCGGAGGTTCCGTTCCAGTGCTCGGATCCGCCCCCCAGGCTGCCCATTTGGGTGCCCAGAACACAGCCTGGCCACGCGGCACGTAACAATCCGGATTGGCATAGGCATCGACCAGTCCACCCGGGCAGTTCCAAAGATAGGCGTCGTGCTCACCAGAACTGACAATCTCGAACAGTCGTGATCTGTCGCTCGCCCTAACCTGGAAATCCAGACCGACATCCTTGGCGTAACCAGCAACCAGTTCCATTACATCCGGGTATTGCCAGCCGAATACATCAGCGACCAGAAAAACAATCGTGAACCGTTCGCCATCGGGGCCAAGTCGAAAACCATCCTCATCCTTCTTGTCCAGCCCGATGCTGTCGAGCAGAGCGCCGGCCTTTTCCGGATCATAGCTTGTGGAGTGCTTTGCCCATTCTTCGTTGTAGAAAGGAGATAGGGGATGCGGCGCAGTCTGAACCGGATTTCCCGCACCAAGGTACACAATGTCGTTGATCGCTTCCCGATCAACTGCATGGCTGACGGCCTTGCGGAAATCGAGGTTGTTGACGATCTCGTTTTTCACCGGATCTGCATTATTCAGATTGAACATGAGCGCCGTCTGGCTGCCGGGAATGTCTCCAACCTGATAGAAATCGTACTTGCCCCGGTCCTTGTTGTCCGTCAGCGCCGCGAGATTGACAGGTCGGCCGATATGGCGCGCCATATAGTCGATCTCTCCATTGAAGGCCTTGAGCAAGATGGCTTCAACGTCTTCCACCTGATCCCACGTGATTTGATCGATGTACGGCAATTGCTGGCCATCCGGATCGACTTTCCAGAAATAAGGGTTGCGCTCAGCAACGACCCGTTCTGTTGCGCCGTAGCCATTTTTCAGATGCCAGGGATGCAACGTCGGACGGTCAGCATTTTGCCAGAATATGGGCGTGTGCATGGGACCGGCCTTGAGATTGAACAGCTGAACCCAATCTGCTGCTGCCGGCTCTGCATCTACCAGTTTCTGAACATCCGGATTGTGGTCGATATGGAATTGAGCGAGGTAGTGCTTCGGAAAGTTGACGACGTAATATCCGAATCCGTAAGCCATGTTCTGAAGGAACAGTCCGTTCGGCTCCTCAAACTTGAATTCTACGGTCGTGTCGTCGATCTTCTTGACCTGCACCGGACCCGCCGTCTCGACAAAATTCGGGTGCTTGCTCGGCGTCAGCCGCTCATCAAGCAGAACCTCATACCAGAACATGATGTCATCGGCCGTGAACGGCTCGCCATCCGACCATTTCATGCCCTCACGCAGCTTGAATGTGAAGGTTGTGGCGTCGTCGGAAACCTCGAAACTTTCTGCAATATTCGGTTCAATAGAAGACCAGTTCGGGCTCCAACGGACCAGGTTTTCAGAGCCAATCAAACGCACAATGTTGTGCTGATCCCCGCCACCGAGAATGGCGCGCCTCAAGGTGCCGCCATATTCTCCAACACTGGTGATCGGCTCCATGACCGAAGGTGACTTTGGCAGTCTTTCCTCAACACTTGGCAACTGACCCGCCTTGACCTTATCGGCAAGTTGCGGTGCTTCCTTGAAGTCCGCTGCGAGAGCAGTTCCCATGTGCAGCATCGTCAGGGATGCCATGGCAACGCCACCGATCAGAACAGACTTCAGATTTCTCTGCTTACTCATTTGCTCCTCCTCTATCAGCAAAGAGAATTCGAACCGTCACCAATTGGTGACCGAACCATCCGGGTGCCGCAGATGCGGCGCTTCGACATGAGCCGGGCTTTGACCTGAGATCGCTTCTTCGTCGACCTCCACGCCCAGTCCGGGCCCTTCGGGGATCTGGTAGTTGGGGCCATCCAGAACGGGCTGGACGGGAAACAATGCGGGGTCGTGAAATCCGAGATCCTCGACCGGGGATTGGCGTGTTTCTAGCCAGCTGAAATTGGACACAGCCGCTGACAGATGAACGGTTGCGGCCGTACAGATGGGTCCAAGTGGATTGTGGGGCATCAGGTCGATGTAAAAACGCTCCGACCATCCCGCGACCTTCATGGCTTCGGTGAAGCCACCGATATTGCAGATATCAAGGCGCATGTATTGTGTTAGCCCCTGCTCCAGGAAGGGAGCGGCGGCCCATTTTGAGGCGAACTCCTCACCAACGGCAAAGGGGATATTTGTCATTGTGCGCAGCGAGGCATAGGCCTCCGGCGCCTCACTGCGAATGGGCTCTTCCAGAAAGTCGAGCGTCCCGGCTGGCAACATGGCACAGAAGCTGGCGGCCTCTGCAACACTCAACCGGTGATGCATGTCTATGCCGAGCGTGACCGCATGCCCGAATGTCTGTCTGATTTCAATCAGATCTCCAGCCACGTCCCCAAGACCGGCCTTTGGATCGAAAATCACATCGTCTCTGAAATTGGAGGGATAGATCCGTATGCAATCCCAACCTGCCTGCACGAGTTCCCGGCATTGCCTCAAAAGCTCAGAGCGTGATGTCGCCATCGTGCTCGCAAATGTCGGAACAACATCTCGCTGCCGCCCGCCAAGCAATTGATAGACCGGCACGCCCAGTCGTTTCCCCAGCAAATCATGAAGCGCGATATCGATCGCGGAAATGGCTGCTGTCAGGACCCTGCCGCCCTCAAAATACTGACTGCGGTAGCATTCCTGCCAGATCCGGCCGATGCGTCTGGAATCCTGGCCGAGAAGAAAGGATGCGAAATGATCGATCGCCGCTGAAACCGCGCCTTCACGGCCGGAAAGGCCACTTTCGCCCCAGCCATGCAATCCGTCCTCTGTTACCAGCTTTACCAGCAACTGATTTCGCTTGCCCACGCGAACGACAAAGGGCGTGATGGATGCAATCCGCGCTGCGCGATCCTCCCACCCCCGCGAGACTGGCGTTGCCTCATAGTCAACAACTCCTGAAGCCTCTTTCATGTCGTTTACCTCTCTTCCAATTGCAGGCAAGCTACACCAAAGATTCAAAATCGTCGACTATTTTTTTATTTTAGTCGATTTTTTTTAGTTTTTAACGCATCTTTTGCAGTGTATTCACGAACAAAATGTGGCAAAAGATCAAAACTACGGATTGAGCGGACGCGTTTCGGTTGCTACCAATGACGCGCGGACGACACGTCACCCAAGGAAAAGCATGAGCACATTCAGCAAATCCGATGACCAGGAAGCTTCGTTGTATGATGCGGTGCTTGATGAGATCTCGACGGGTCGCCTGGAGGCCGGTCAAAGGCTGAAGGTGTCGGAACTGGCCAATCGCTTCGGCGTGAGCACAAGCCCCGTTCGTGAAGTATTGAGGCTACTGCAGGGTGAGGGATTTGTTGAAATTCACCCAAACCGCGGTGCCGTGGTCAAGCAGGCGGATGCCAATACCATTCAGAACATCTTCGAAGTGCTGCAGTTGCTGGAGCCCTATTTTGTTTCCTGGTTCGCCGACTATGCCCAGCCGGAAATGATTGAAGAGATGGAAGACATTCAAAGGCGGATCGAAGAACTGCCAACTGCGGACCTGATTGCCTTTCGGAAACTGGATATCGAATTTCACTGGGCTATTTGCCGCCAGCACTACAATCATGTGGCGGCCGATCTCTGGAGGAAGCTGCGCACAGCGTTGAACGTTCACGGAGCAAAACTGAGAATTAGCCCTGTACGTTACCAGACGATCATGGAAGAGCATCGAGAGCTGATCGCGGCATTCAAGGCACATGACGCGGCTCGCGCGGAAGCAGCGATCAACAAGCATGTTGCGGGGTCATTCACCCAAATGTCGCAACAGATGCGCGCACTCGGCATTTGAACTCCGCCTGGTTTGGAAGGCGCACCTTCTAGTGCTGCAACACAAATTCTGCGCATCTTGAGCCCAGCATCATTGCCGGAGCGTTCGTGTTGCCCGCGTTGATATCCGGCACAGCAGACATGTCGCAAACGCGCAGTCCCTCGACACCCCTTACCCTGAGCCTGGCATCAAGTACGGCCATATTGTCACTGTCCGCGCCCATGCGCGCCGTGCCGGCGGGATGATAGTTTGTTTTGACAAATCTCTTGCAGTGCTGCCTGAGCGCCTCATCCGACGTGTCGGCTGCATCCGGAATGGCCACGCCCTTCAACCTTGAGGCAAGAGGCTCCGCGCGAAAAGCTTCCAGGAAGAACCGCTGCCCCGCGATCATTTCCGCCATATCCTCTTCGTGCTTCAGAAGATTGGGGCACACGACCGGCATTTCAGCAGGGTCGGCGGACGCCAGCCTCACCTCTCCTCGAGATTTCGGTTTTACAACGACCGTTGTAACGGTGACACCGTGGCCGTCTTTCAGCTCTGACTGCGCATCCCGGTCAAGATAAACGATCGGTACGCAAAATGCCTGAATCGTCGGATTTTCCGTTCTATTGCTCGGATTGACAAATGCCCCGGCCTCAACGCCTGCGGATGTTATGCGACCACTGCCGAATATCTTATACTGGATCCCGTTCCACAGCATTCGCCACCCTTCACCCTGACGGTAGTAGCCGTGAGGACCATTGGCATATGCAGTGATTGGCACTTCCGGGTGGTCGATCAGGTTCTGCCCGACACCCGGCAAGTCCGCTTCCACCTTGATATCGTGCTCTGCAAGATGAGCCGGATTGCCGATACCCGACAACATCAGAACTTTGGGCGTGACCAGTGCACCGGCGGCGAGGATCACTTCGCCATCCGCATGGGCCGTTTCCACACCGTTCTGATCTCGGTACCTGACGCCGACAACGCGTCCGTTTTCGACAATAACCTTTTCCACTTCAGCCTGAAGTTTGATGGTTAGCCGGCCATCGCCCTTCAACGGCTCAAGAAAAGCATATGCAGTCGAGCTGCGCCTGCCATTGCGGTTTGTGAACTGATAAAATCCAACACCGCGCTGCGAAACTCCGTTGAAATCGGTGTTATAGGGCTCGCCGAGCGACTGCACCGCCTGGACGAACCAGCGCGACATCGTATCGACATATCCTGGGTCAGAGACTTTCACTTCGCCGTCGGTTCCGTGAAGATCGCCCGCCAACCGGTTGTTGGCTTCCATGCCTCTGAAATGCGGCAACACATCGGACCAAGACCAACCCGGATTGTCGTTGTTTTCGCGCAGAAGTTCGTTCCAGGCATCATAGTCGCCCGGCCTGCCGCGCATATAGACCTGAGCATTGACCGAGGAACCGCCCCCAAGAACATGCCCTTGCGGGATGTCATGCACGCGGCCATCAAGATGCGGTTGAGGGACCGTTTTATGGTACCGCATGTACTTGGAGCCATTGATCATTTTGAAGATACCAGGAGGCATGTCCAAGAGCGGGTGGCGATGGGAATGGCCGGCCTCTAGCAGAAGCACCCGTGCATTGCCTTTTGTGACCAGCCGCGCCGCAGCAACTGCTCCACCGGACCCTCCCCCGACAACGATATAATCATAGGCTGCAGTCATTCCTCCCCCCAGTCAAATGTCACCCGGACAAACTCCCATGCCGCTTTGAGGTGATTGGTCAGCGCTTCTTCTGCAGCTGCCGGATCCCGCTCCAGGATGGCATCCAGAATTGCCTTGTGAGCGATGTAGTTCACCTCGTTCCGTTCCGGAGAGCGGAGCATCTGGTCCCACTGCGGAGCCAGCCATGAGGTGTAGCCTTCGTGAATAGCCGGAAAGATCGGGTTTCTTGGTATCCGGTAAAGAACACCATGAAACGCCACATCGGTTTTGTAGAATTCCAGTGAATCCGGGATGGCGTTTCGGTTGTTCTCAAGCGCGGCTTTCAGGTCGACGATGTCTTCCTTGCGAGCCGACATGGCGGCATCGCGAACAAGAGCCCGCTCCATAAAGACGCGGCTGTCATAGAGGTTCTTGATGCCGGTCTTGTCCGTTAGAAGATGCTGCACAACATTCCCACAGGCGTGTAGGACAGTCGCATAGTCAGGCTTGCGCACGATCGGCCTGAAGCGCGGTCGCGTTTCGACCAGCCCGAGGCTCGAGAGCTTTGAAATTGCTTCTCGGATCACCGTTCGGCTGGTACCGAACTGTTCCATCAACTCACGCTCGGCCGGTAACGGCGCTTTGTTTTTGAGTTGCCCTGACACGATCTGCGCTTCGAGTGCCGCGACGACGTTGTCAGCCGCACGCCCTGCGTCGTTACCGATCTCCACGGAAGTTCTGTTTTCCATCTCAATCCTCTATTGATCGCTTTTTTGGTATGACAGAAAATACCTCTTGGTAAAACCATTTTTTCAAAGCTATTTTCCAGCAGATGTTTTTATTGTTTATTTTCAATATTTTATCATTTTATCTATATCGCTGATCTAAATTTGGTTTGACATTCGAACGCATCTGCATCTTATTACTTTTAGTTTGGTCATACCAAAAGGCGTTGACTCAGTGTTTGATTTCACACTCTCCGATGGACAAACCGTTTCGGCGGGCATGTACATCAATGGCCGTTGGATAATGCGCGATTCCAGCGCGGCAATTGAAGTCGAAAATCCGGCGACCGAGGCCGTTTTGGCCACGATCATCGACGGAACAGAGGAAGACGCGGTCACCGCACTTAGATCCGCGCAGGCCGCACAGCCGGCATGGGCCGCGTTGCCTGCGATTGAACGGGGCAAAGCAGTTGCGGCACTGGCAGATGAAATAGCAGCACATGAAGATGCTCTGGCTCGGTTGGTTAGCCTTGAGCAGGGCAAACCTCTTGCACATGCCCATGACGAAATCGGAGCAACGCAAACTTTCTTGCGGTACGCGGCCGAAAATGCGCGGCGGATCGAAGGCGACATCGTCACCTCCGACAATACATCTGAGGAAATCCACATCCGCCGCCATCCATACGGCGTGGTTGTCGGCCTGACAGCTTGGAACTACCCGTCTGCGCTCGCCGCCAGAAAACTCGGCCCGGCACTGGTCGCCGGCAATACCTTTGTGCTGCTGGCCCACGAAATAACACCTCTGTCCGGTCTTGCCCTGGCAACGCTGAGTGAAAGAGCCGGAATTCCAGCCGGCGTTTTCAATGTCGTTACGGGCCGCGGCCGCGTCGTCGGCGAGACGCTCGTCAAAAGCCCGCTTTCGAACCTCGTCACGATGACAGGCAGCACCCGAGCGGGCCAGGAGATCTACCGGGCCAGTGCCGACCTCATCAAGGTTGTCCGGTTGGAGCTCGGCGGCAAGGCTCCTTTCATTGTCATGGAGGATGCTGACATCGACGCGGCGGTCGGCGCTGCGGTTGCAGCCCGTTACACCAATTGCGGACAGATCTGCACCTGCAACGAACGCATGTATTTGCACCGTGGGATCGCCGACGAATTTCTCGACAAGTTCGTCAAGGCCTCAAAGGACCTGACCATCGGCGACCCGCTGCGTCCGGTTGATCTAGGCCCAAAGGTGAGCCGGCTGGAGCGTGACAAGGTCGCACAGATAGTCGCCACCAGCATCGACGCGGGTGCCGACGTGCTTTTGGAAGGCGGTATCCTGGACAGTGGCCCTTACCAGAAGGGACACTGGCTTGCGCCAACTGTCCTGGAAGCCAAAAACAACAGCCTCCCGGCAATACGTGATGAAGTATTCGGCCCGGTAGCAACCGCGATGCGGATAGACAGTTTTGAGGAAGCCGTTCAACTGGCCAACGACACCCAGTTTGGTCTCTCGGCTTACCTCTTCACCAATAACTACAAAAGACTGGCACGTGCTCCCTATCTTCTGAATTTCGGCGAACTCTACCTCAACCGGTCGAACGGTGAAGCCGTCCAAGGTTTCCATACCGGCTGGGGCATGTCCGGACTTGGAGGTGAAGACGGCCGCTATGGCTTCGACAACTATCTGCGCAAGCAGACAGCTTATCTGAATTGGGGTTAGCGCCTCATAGAAGCGGCCCGGAGGATTTTGGCCGCACCTTTGTGGAGGAAAAAATGAAACGTACTCTCTTGATGGCAACCGCCATTGCAATCGGCGCGATGACGACAATGGCATCGGCATCCGGACTTCCGCCTCTGGAACAAAAAGACCGCTACAAGGTCGGGTTTGCCCAGATGGAATCCAACAACCCTTGGCGCATCGCGGAAACCAAGTCCTTTCATGACACTGCTGAAAGCTGCGGTTGGGATTTGATCGCGACCGACGCTGCAGGCTCTGCCGCAAAGCAGGTTGCGGATGTCGATAGCATGATCGCACAGGGCATCGATGTCCTCTTCTTGCCGCCACGCGAAGAAAAGCCGCTCATTCCTGCAGTCAAGAAAGCCAAGGCTGCCGGTATTCCGACATTCCTGGTTGACCGTTCCGTCGACCCCAATGCGGCAAAACCGGGCGAAGACTTCGTTGCCTTCCTGGGCTCCGATTTTATCGACCAGGGCCGCCGCGTTGCCGAGTGGACCATCGAAAAATTCGAAGGTGACAAGGGCATTATCGTTCAGCTTGAGGGCACGACCGGGTCTTCACCGGCCAACGACCGCAAGAAGGGTTTTGACGACCGCATTTTGCAGGACAGCCGCTTCGAGATTGTTGCGTCTCAGTCAGGCGATTTTGCCCGCGACCTCGGGCGTCAGGTCATGGAGACCCTCCTTCAGGCTCATCCGGACGTGAACATCGTCTATGCCCATAACGATGAAATGGCGATTGGAGCCATTCAGGCACTCGAACTTGCCGGACGCAAGCCTGGCGAAGACATCCTGGTTGTTTCGATCGACGGAACACGTGATGCGCTCCAGGCCATCATCGACGGCAAGATGGGCGTCACGGTTGAAAGCTCGCCGTTCTTCGGACCGCTCGCTTGCGAGACCATGAAGCGCTACGCGGCTGGCGAAACCATCGAACCCTGGGTTCAGGTCAAGGACCGCATCTTCACTCCCGAGAATGCAGCGGATCACATCGACGAGGCTTACTGAACCCCGCCTGCCGGAAGGGACACCCCTTCCGGCATTTTCTTGAATTCTGAAGTCCGAACTGGAGTGGATATGGCGCCGCTATTAGCCATGTCTGGGATAAAGAAGCATTTCGGTGGGGTGCCTGCGCTCAGGAGCGCTTCACTCGAAATCAAGCCGGGAGAAGTCCACGCCCTGATCGGTCAAAATGGTGCGGGCAAATCTACCCTCATCAAGATTCTGACCGGCCTGTATAGGCGCGACGAAGGCGAAATTGAATTCGCCGAAGCACCCAGCCACCTGACCTCTCCCAGAGAAGCACAGGAAACCGGTATCGCAACGATTTACCAGGAACTGAACCTGGTGCCGCTGCGTTCTGTCAGCGAAAATGTCGTCATGGGCCTGGAACCCAGAACACTTGGCTTTCTGATCAACTGGCCTGAGGCCCACAGGCGGACCCGGGAAATTCTGTCGCGATTTGGTATCGACATCGATGTAACCGCCCCGCTCGGCAGCTATTCGACGGCCATCCAGCAACTTGTCGCGATTGCCAGGGCGGTGTCCATGGATGCCAAACTGGTCATCATGGATGAACCGACATCGTCCCTCGACAGTTCAGAAGTCGAGATCCTGTTTGGTGTTGTCCGTGAGCTCAAATCCTCAGGTGTTTCCGTTCTTTACGTTTCACATTTTCTCGATGAGCTGTTTCAGATCTGCGATCGCGTCACCATCATGCGCGACGGCCAGACGGTCGGATGCGAGACGATTGAAGATACGTCCAAACTGGACCTGATCGCAGCCATGCTTGGCCGCAATGCCGAGGAAATTGAAGCCGAAGGCCTGACGGAACTTGCCAGTGGCAAGCAGGCTTACGAAGAAATCGTGCTTCAGGTGGACAAAGTTTCCACCGGTCCTCGCCTGAGCGAATTTTCCATGACCCTTCATCGCGGCGAAATTGTCGGCCTTGGCGGCCTGCTCGGCGCGGGACGGACGGAAGCTGCCCGATCCATTTTCGGACTGGATCCCTTGACCGGCGGCAACATGCATTTGAAAGGTGCACCATATGCACCAACTGAGCCGGCGGAGGCCATAAAGGCCCGGATCGGATTTCTGACCGAAGATCGCAAGGCTGAGGGCATCATCCCGCATATGTCAGTGCGGGAAAATCTCACGCTGGCCCTGCTGCCGCACCTTCGAAAAAGCGGCCAGATAGACCTTGAACGCGAAAAATCGCTTGTCGAAGACTTCATCAGTCAGCTCGGGATCAAGACAGCGCATATGGATCAGCCGATCCGGGAGTTATCCGGAGGCAATCAGCAAAAGGTCCTCCTTGCGCGCTGGCTGGCGACCAAGCCCGACATTCTCATTCTGGATGAACCGACGAGAGGGGTCGATGTCGGTGCAAAACGCGAGATTCAGACCATCATCCGAAACTTTGTCGATGAAGGTCACGCGGTCATATTGATCAGTTCCGAGTTCGAGGAGCTGGTCGAAGGCGCCAATCGCATTGTCGTAATGCATGAAGGCAAGGCGGTTTCAGAACTCACCAACCCCGGCATCACCGAGAACGCGCTCGTCAGGGCCCTCGCTCATCACGAGGAGCCTGCACCATGACAAGCCTTACGTCGGAAGAACCCATGCGAACAGATTTCACGAACCGGTTGAAGCAGCATGGTGGGCTCGTCGCCCTGGCAGTCATTCTGATCTTCAACATCCTCGTCACGCCTAATTTCCTTCAGGCGCAGACACTGGCCGTCAACATTTCTCAAGTGGCAACAATCGCCATTGTTGCCATGGGCATGACGTTGGTGATAGCGACCGGTGGCATTGACCTGTCCGTCGGTGCCGTCATGGCACTGAGTGGCGCGCTTGCACCGCTCATATTCCTTTCCGAATTCGGCACCGCCTATCCGGTGCTAGGACTTCTGGCTGCGCTCTTCTTTCCTCTCGTCGCGGCACTTGTCTGCGGATTGTTCAACGGCGCAATCGTCGCTGTCTTGAAGGTTCAGCCGATTATCGCAACGCTGATCCTGTTCATTTCAGGCCGCGGCATTGCCCAGGTACTGACCAACGGCAATCTTCAAACCTTTTCCAATCCCGAGTTCAGCTATCTCGGCACAGGAAAGATCCTCGGTTTTCCGTTCCAGGGCTGGCTGGCCATCGCAATTGCGTGCTTGTTGTTCTGGCTGGTCAACAGAACCATCTTCGGCCGCTACCTGCTGGCAATCGGCGGCAACGAGCGGGCTGCGAAACTCTCCGGTGGACCGGTCCGCCGCGTCAAGATTGGCGCATATGTCATCTGTTCAGTGCTGTCCGGCCTTGCAGGACTTATTGTTGTTGCCATCAATTCGGCCTCGGACGCAGCCCGTAACGGCAACCTTATGGAACTTGATGCAATCGCGGCAGCGGTTGTCGGTGGCGCACTGCTTCAGGGTGGCAAGGCACCGATCTTCGGCGCTATTCTCGGCGCGGTCATCATCCAGCTTGTCAAATACACGCTGCTTGCCAACGGTGTTGAAGACGAGGTCGCCCTGATTGCCAAAGCGGCAATCATTCTGGCAGCGGTCTATATCCAGCAAGCGCGAAAGGAATGATCCGTGCTTGATCAAAACGCTTTTGACCTGCGGAAATATATATCCCGCAACCCGCAATCTGTTGCCGTCTGGATCGCGCTGATCGTTTTGATCGCGTTCGGACTGATGCGCTACGACAACTTCGGCAGCGCCTACAACATCACGTCCTTCCTGAACTACAATGCGATGTTCATCGCAATCTCGGTCGGCATGTGCTTCGTGATCTTGACCGGCGGCATAGACTTGTCGGTCGGCTCCGTTGCCGCATTCACCTCGGTCGTTGCGGCTTACCTCAGCCCTTACGGGATTGAAGTCGCAATGCCATTGGCAATCCTCTCCGGCGTTGCTTTCGGCATCTTCAATGCGATCTGCATCGTTTATCTGCGAATTCCTCCTTTCATAACGACACTGGCGACGATGCTCGGCGCCAAGGGAGGCTCGCTTGTGATTTCCGGGGCACAAACCATCTCGGTCGATTGGGGATCCAACTTCACCAAGCTCGGAATGGAAAAGGCATTTGATGTTGTGCCCTGGACGATCGTGCTCGTCGCAATCCTGGTCGTGGCGCTCTGGGTCGTGCTGGAGATGACAAGCATCGGCAGAACCATTCTGGCTGTCGGCGGCGGTGAGGACGCGTCCGTAATGATGGGGCTGAAGGTCAATCGGGCCAAGATCTTCGCCTATTCCGTGTCAGGTGGCTGCGCTGGCCTCGCCGGTGTGTTTCTCGCGTCCGGTTTCGGAGCCGGACAGCCGCTGGAAGGTGTCGGCTGGGAGCTTTCAGCCATCGCCTCCGTCGTGGTTGGCGGCACATTGCTGACCGGCGGACTTGGATCTATCCCGGCAACGGTCGCTGGGGCCTTGTTGCTTGGCCTTGTCTTCAATATTCTCAACTTCGAAAACGGCAAGGGCTGGATCAGCTTCAGTGCTTACTGGCAGATGGTTATCCGTGGTGCATTTCTCTTTGCGGTCATTTTGTTCCAGACCCGTGTGATGAACCGCAATTCGGTTGTGGGGCACGGCTGATGGCAACAATCAAATCCATCGAGACAAAGCTCTTCCACGTTCCGCTGGCCGAAGTGCTGGTTGACGCAAAACACGGCACGCACACGCTGTTTGAGCTCGTAACGGCAACAGTCACGCTTGAGGACGGTTCTACCGGAACGGGTTACACCTACACCGGAGGCAAGGGCGGTTATGCCATAGCGGCCATGATCCACCACGACCTCGCACCGTTTCTGATCGGGCAGGACGCTGCCTGCGTCGAGGGGCTGTACGACGGCATGCAATGGCATGTCCATTATGTCGCCAGGGGCGGCATCGCTTCCTTTGCCATTTCCGCGCTCGACATCGCCCTGTGGGACATTCGCGGCAAAGCCCGCGGGTGGCCATTGTGGAAACTTGCCGGTGGAGCGGACAAGTCCTGCAGGGCCTATTGCGGCGGCATTGACCTGAATTTTCCGCTGCCAAAGCTTCTCGACAGTATTCAGGGCTACCTCGATCGCGGGTTCAATGGCGTCAAGATCAAGATCGGGCAACCGACGCTTGAGGAAGACGTCGAGCGTGTGGCCGCGGTCAGAAACCTCATCGGTCCTGACGTTGCCTTTATGGTCGATGCAAATTATTCGATGTCCGTCGACGAGGCGATCAAGGCTGCCAAGGCCTTTGAACCTTTCGACCTCCTGTGGTTTGAGGAACCCACTATCCCCGACAACTACAAAGGTTATGGCCAGATCGCAGATGCAACGGGCATGCCCCTCGCAATGGGAGAAAACCTGCACACGATCCATGAATTTGAATATGCCTTCGACCAGGCAAAGCTGAGCTTTGTCCAGCCGGATGCGTCCAACTGCGGCGGCATCACAGGCTTCCTGCAAGTCGCGGATCTTTCCAGGCAACATAATGTGCCGATCTGCAGCCACGGCATGCAGGAGCTTCATGTCAGCCTCGTGTCTGCGCAGTCGAATGCAGGCTGGATCGAAGTTCATTCCTTTCCGATTGACCAGTACACACGGCAGCCGCTAGAGGTGAAAGATCATCTGGCGCGCGCACCGGAGACGCCGGGGACCGGCGTCAGTTTCGACTGGTCGCTACTCGACCCCCACAAAGTGCTTACCTTTCAGAGGCCAACATGATCATCCAGGCAGCCGTCTATCGCGGCGACAAGACCTTTTCACTTGAGCAAAAGGACGTTCAACCACCGGGCCCCGGTGAGGTGCAGATCAAAGTCGCCTATTGCGGCATTTGCGGAACCGACTTGCACATCTTTCTCGGGCACATGGACCAGCGTGTCGGTTTTGAAAGAACGATCGGCCACGAAATGTCCGGCACGATTTCCGCAACCGGCGAAGGCGTAACAGGACTTGCGGCAGGACAGCACGTGGTTGTCAGGCCCCTCGACCACTGCGGTGACTGCCCGGCCTGCAACGCGGGACATGAGCACATTTGCCACAAGCTCAAATTCATCGGGATCGATTCTGAAGGAGCCTTTCAGGAATACTGGAACGTACCGGCGCATACGATCCACGTTCTGCCCGAAGGCCTGAATCTCTCGCATGCTGCATTGATCGAGCCATTGGCTGTTGCCTGTCATGACGTTGAGCGTGCCAAACTGGTCAAAGATGAAGACGTGCTCGTGATCGGCGGAGGCCCCATCGGCTTGCTGGTCGCGCTTGTCGCCCGCCAGGCAGGCGGCAATGTCATCATCAGCGAAATCAGCGATACCCGACTGGCCTACGCGGAAAAACTTGGCTTCAAGACCATCAATCCGAATTCCGACGACCCCGTTGAAAAGGTCAATGCTCTGACCGGAAACAAAGGGGCTGACGTTGTTTTTGAAGTATCCGGCAGCCAGCCCGGTGTCGACCTGATGACCGCAGCAGCTGCCACCCGGGGCCGGATTGTCATGGTCGCCATTCATGCAAGCAAACCGACGATCGACCTGTTTCAATTTTTCTGGCGAGAACTTGAACTGTTCGGTGCGCGCGTCTACCGGCCAGAAGACTACGACACGGCGATGCGTCTCTTGAACGAGGGTGTCGTCGACTGCGCATCCTTCATAACGGACATAAAGCCACTCGGTGAAATTCAGTCAGCCTTTACGGCACTAACGCTGAACCCGAGTGCCATCAAGTCCATGATCCAGATTGCCAGGGATTGAAAATGAGCGTTTTGGACACCTTCAACCTTGCCGGAAAAACCGCACTTGTCACCGGTGCAAAACGGGGTATCGGCAAAGCCATGGCCGTGGCACTTGCAGAAGCAGGTGCCGATATTGTTGCCGTCAGCGCGAGCCTGGAAGCCTCGGGCAGCGATGTTGAGCGGGAAGTAAGAGCCTTGGGGCGGCAGTTTTCCGCCTATCAATGCGACTTTTCGGATCGGGCTGCCCTTAAATCCTTTGCGGAAGCCGTCAACCGGAACCATCCGGTGATCGACATTCTGATCAACAATGCCGGCACCATAAAACGCGCTCCGCTGCAGGAACACGGCGATGAAATCTGGGATGAGGTCATTGAGGTCAATCTGTCATCCCAGTTCATACTCACCCGTGAGATCGGCAAGGGTATGGTCGAAAGAGGATCTGGGAAAGTCATCTTCACGGCATCATTGCTGACATTCCAGGGTGGCATCACCGTACCGGGCTATGCCGCTTCGAAAGGCGGCATCGGCCAGTTGACCAAAGCCTTTGCGAACGAATGGGCAGCCAGCGGCATCAACGTCAACGCCATTGCGCCGGGTTACATCGCAACAGACAATACGGAAGCATTGCGGAGCGACCCGGTCAGATCCAAATCGATCCTGGAGCGCATTCCGGCCGGACGATGGGGCAAGGCTGAAGACTTTGCAGGCCCGGCGGTTTTTCTGGCGTCTCCGGCATCCGACTATATGCATGGCACCGTAATGACAGTGGACGGCGGCTGGATGGGCCGCTGATACCCTTTCAGGGATGTGGCTCGAGAGGCGAGCCCCTTTCGGCCATGTCCCTGAGCCATTGAACAACACGCAACACCGCCGATGATCGCTGAACGCCCTTGCGATGCAGCAGATAGAGCGCAGACGAACTATCCAGATGCGTCTTGGCAACCACAACCAGCCTGCCGCTTTCCAGATCACGGTTGACAAGGAAACCGCTTGATAGCGCGATCCCCTGTCCCGCAATGGCGGCATCGAGCGCCAATGCGGTCTGG
Source organism: uncultured Roseibium sp. (assembly GCF_947499295.1). Lineage (GTDB taxonomy): Bacteria > Pseudomonadota > Alphaproteobacteria > Rhizobiales > Stappiaceae > Roseibium. The sequence continues at coordinate 69,625 of NZ_CANMNP010000006.1, read as the reverse complement.
TTAAACCGCATGCCACGCACGCCCTCCCCGCTGCCGGCGTCACTTTCGCGAAGAATGAGCGGCCATAAATCATGATCGTCATGCAGTCTTGGCAGCGCAGCAAGCTTCGAAACGGACAGCGGCAACTCCCGATCCTTGACGAGCGACGGGGCTGCGACGGCAAGAATGTCGTTTGAGAATAGCAAGTGCTCTTGAAGGCTGGCGCCGAACGGCGGGCTACCAAGGCGAACAGCCAGATCAATACCGTCGCTGCGAAAACTGGACACCTTGTCCGTGGCCATGACCCTCAGATCTATGTCCGGATGTGCTGCACTCAAGTTAGGCAAATTTGGGATCAGCCATTTTGCCGCAAAACTGGGAGGCACGCTGATGATCACGCGAGCGCTGCCAGGACGAAGGTCTTCCATCGCCCCCCGCATCACGGCAAAGGCTTCGGATATCCGGCCATGAAAGCTTCGCCCGGCGGAGGTGAAAGACAAGCCCTTCGAGTGCCTCTCGAACAGCATCAACCCGAGCCCGGCTTCCAGCGCCCTGACCTGCTGCGCGACGGCCCCTTGCGTGACACCGAGCTCCTGCGCAGCGGCCCGAAAATTCAGATGCCGGCCGGTTGCCTCAAACGCCTTGAGCCCGTTCAGATTTGGCAATTGGGATATCATGGCAATAGTTTTTCTACATTCACAGCACGCAAAACATAACTCGTAAACGTGAAAAATGCGAGCTACCTTGAAAAAAACAGGTCAAGGGAAATACGATCATGACTGTAGAAAAAGTAGCTCTCGTAACCGCTGGCGGCAGTGGCATGGGCGCGGATGCAGCAAAACGGCTCGCGCAAGACGGCTTCAAGGTCGGTATTCTTTCCTCTTCCGGCAAGGGCGAACGGCTCGGCCAGGAATTGGGAGGTTTCGGTGTTACAGGCTCAAATCTGGAAACCAGCGACCTGCAGCGCCTCGTCGACGGCGCGATGGAACGCTATGGGCGCGTCGATGTGCTGGTCAATTCAGCCGGTCACGGACCGAAAGGCCCCGTTCTGGAGATTTCCGACGACGACTGGCACAAGGGCATGGATGTCTACTTGTTGAATGCAATCCGCCCGACGCGTCTTGTGACGCCTATCATGCAGAACCAGGGCGGCGGCAGTATCATCAACATTTCCACGTTCGCGGTTTTCGAACCCGATCCGTTGTTTCCAACATCAGCCGTTTTCAGGGCGGGGCTTGCAGGGTTCACCAAGTTGTTTGCTGACAAATACGCAGCCGACAATATTCGCATGAACAATGTGCTGCCTGGCTTCATCGACAGTCTTCCGGAAACAGAAGACAGACGCGCGCGTATCCCGATGGGCCGCTACGGTCACGCCCACGAGGTGTCATCGCTCATTTCCTGGCTTGCCTCGGAAGGCGGCACCTACATGACAGGACAGAACTTGCGCATTGATGGTGGCCTCACCAGGTCGGTCTAGATTGCGCCCAACCGCGCCGACATGCCCTGATCGGCGACGATTTCAGCACCGGTAATTGCCGCCGCGTTCCTGCTCAGCAGGAACGCGGTGAGCTTGCCGATGTCATCGACGCTGTTCACACGGCCCAACGCGTGCCAGCTGTTGAACTCTTTGCTTCGAGCAGGGTCTTCCGCGAGGTCAGAGACCGTCTCCGTCATTGTCAGGCCCGGAGCAAGTGCGTTGACCCTGATGCCGGCAGGTCCAAGGCTCCAGGCCATGGCCCGGGTCATGGCAACAATTGCCCCCTTGGTACCGGCATAAGCCTCATACCCCTGATCGGAGGCCCGGGCATGGTTGGACGCTATGTTCACGATCGAACCTTCTCCGGCCTTTTCCATCAATGGCGCTGCTGCTTGAACACCGACAAGAACAGACCTCTGATTAACCTGCCATAGCAGCTCCATCTCATCGAGACTGAGCGCGTTGAGCGGCTTTTGAATGGTGATACCGGCATTGTTGACCAACCCGTAAATCGGCCCGTAGCATTCGTCTACTGCGGTAATCGCCTCGCTCAGGCCGACAGGATCGGCGACGTCTACCCGATGAAATACACCACCCGTTTTTTCGACGGTTTCCGCCTTGCCGGGGTCAACCTCAAACACAATGACTCGCGCACCTGCCGCCCGGCATTGCCTGACGACACCAAGCCCGATCCCTGCGCCACCACCGGTCACGATAATCGTCAGATCGTCGAGAAGCCCCGTCACTTGACCGCTCCTGCTGTGACGCCGGAAACAATCCGGCGCTGAAAAATCATAAAGAGCACCAGTAGAGGTGCCGACCCCAGAACGGCTGCTGGAAAAAGCATGTCCGGCTGAATGTTCAGGTTGCCGACGAAACGATAGACGCTGATCATGACTGTAAACTTTTCAGGCGATGACAACAGGAGCAGTGGATAGGTGAAATCGTTCCAGACCATCAGTGTCACGAACAGCGACAGTGTAGCCGTCGCCGGTCCGAGAAGCGGGCGCACAATGTACCAGTAGACTTGCCAGTCCCCACAATTGTCCAGCCGCGCGGCTTCTTCCAACTCCTTCGGAATTGCGCTGATGAAACTGGTATAGAAAAACACGGCAAGCGGCAGGTTGAGCGCCGTGAAGGCGATTACGATGCCTGGATAGCTGTCGAGCAGCCCGAGGTTCCTGAAAATCACATAAATCGGGGTGATCGTGACGAAGGGCGGGGTCGCAAGGCCAAGCGCGACGATCAGGATAACGCCACGGGTAAACCTGTTGGTGCGGCGGGCCAACGGATAGGCTGCCATGGACCCGAGGAGTGCAACCAGCACGGTCACGGTCAATGTGATGCCGAGCGAATTGAGCACTCCTTGCCAGTAATTCATGTTCTCCAGCGCATTTGCATAATTGCCAAGATAGAGAGCTTGCGGCATCGCGAGCGGTTCTTCGGCAATTTCCGCTGATGTCCTGAACGACATCATGATCATGTAAAAGACCGGTGCGAGCATCGCCAGCGTTACAACCACGACGGATGCCTGCCCGAAAATCGAAACGACGCGGCGGATCATGGGTCTCACTGATTGTCCTCCCGGCGTTTCAGGTAGATGTTCTGCACGATAGCAACAGCCACGACGATCAAGAGCATGACGATCGACAAGGCACTGGCAAAACCGAATTTGTAGCTGCCGAAAAGGTTGTTCACGATCTCAAGACTGAGTGTGTTGGTTGCCCTGTCCGGGCCCCCTCTGGTCATGATGAAGGGAAGTTCAAAGGTCTTCAGCGTTCCAACGGTCGACAGAATGATATTGACGGTGAAGCTCGGTGCCAGAAGCGGCAGTTCGAGGTAACGGAATCGCTGCCAGGACGACGCTCCGTCCAGACGCCCTGCTTCTTCAATGTCTGAGGGAATGTTGGCAAACCCAACCAGAAAGATCGCGGTCGTATACCCGACAAACATCCAGACATGCGTTGCCGCAATGGCAAAAAGCGCCGTTGAAGGATCCCCAAGCCAGCCGCGTGCGAGACTTTCAAGACCGATCGCGCTCAAAAATGCGTTCAGGCCACCGGTATAAGGTGCGTAAATGAACTGCCAGACATAGCCCACAATCACAAAGGACATCATTGCAGGCGTAAAAAGTACAGCCCTGCAAAAATTTCTGATTGCAGGCATACGGTGCAAAAGAGCTGCGAAAACAAGACCGATCAATGTCTGAAACACCACCACCAGGAAGGTGAATTTGATCGTGACCCCAACACTGTTCAAATAGCGTGAGCGAGAGAGAAATCTCTCGTAGTTCGCCCAACCGATATAGTTCGCAACACCCACGCCAGTGAAGTTGGTGAAACTCAGATTGACGGACAGCAGGATCGGATAAACGAAAAACGCTCCGATCACCAGCAGGGCCGGCACTGTAAACAGGTAAATGCGAATTGGCTGCAACACCCGACCCCACGCTTCCGGCACAAGGGCCTCACCGCGCCTGACGCGGCAAGGCCAAGTCATCTGTAGTCAAACCCGGACCTAACTGTCTTCGACAGCTTCGTCCCAGCGCTCAAGAACTTCGTCGTTGGATCTGTCGGTATTGAGCAGAAAACCGGTCAGACTGTCCCAGATCTCCTTTTCAAGCGGCTTCGGCCAATCAAGAACCGCGAATGGATACATGATGACACCGCCTTCAGCGCGAGAGGCATCGTAGGGCTTGGTCACATCCGATGTTCCACTCTGACCACCGACAAATGGGCTATAGGCAGATTCAGCATCAAGCATGATCTGAAGATTTTCTTCCTCGGAAAAGAAGGAGACGAACTTGCGAGCTGCCTCTTGGTGTTGACTGTTGGCGCTCACCGACCAGCCAATTCCGAAGAGATCGAGCGCAACACCGGTGTCCTTGCCAGACGGGATCGGAGCAAAGGCAAAATCGAGATCGGCTACGCTCGAAAAATCTGCGATGTTCCAGGCCCCCTGAGGCATCATGGCAAAGTCACCAGACTTGAATGCCGTGAGTGCTGTTGACCAAGGGTCCAGACCTGCCTGCCCCTTTGGATCAAGGCAACGTGCGTCGATCAACTCTCGAACCGTATCAAGAACGGACCCGAAAGCCGCGTCTCCGGCAAAGGTCTTGTCGGGCGATCCATAAGGCGCAGCCTGACCCTCGGCCCGCTCAATACCATTTGCAATGACAAAAAGAGGCGCCGAGAAACTGCCGGTAAAGACCAGCGGCTTGATGCCAGCATCGGCAAGTTTGCCGCAGGCATCCTTGAGCCCGTCCAGGGTCGTCGGAATGTCTTCGACACCTGCCTGTTTCAACAAGGACAAGTTCACGAAATTGCCCATGCCGATCACTTCCAGAGGCATAATGTAGACGGCCTCACCCGCCGTCACAGATGGCTGCAAGGCAGGTTCGATATTGCCATACCAGGGACTGTCCTTGCCAAGATCCGCGAGCAGTCCGGCCTCTGACCAGATCTTGACCAGTGGCATGTCCGTCATCATGACGTCGGGCGCATTGTTTCCCTGTAGTCGAGGCGGCAATACGACATCGGTGTCCAGGCGGCTGATATAGGAAAACTCCACATCAATCTCCGGGTTTTCCGCCTCGAACTTTTCAATGAGTTCCGGCAAACCTGCAGGCTCAGCTTCGTTACCCTTCCAGGCGGTGACGTCCAGCACGATTTTGTCCGCATAAGCGGTTCCACACAGCGTTGCCGTCAAAACGGCACCTGCAAGACCAATCTTAAGAGATTTCACACGCTCCTCCATAAATCATAGGACGTTTTTATAAAAATAAAATATTATTTTGTTTAGATCAAGGATTTTCTCGCTACCATCCTCATTCCTTGCAGCAAATTTGTGTGCTGGAAGTTTCTGCAACTACCTTTCAGAACGCACGAGACAGGGCATCTGCATCAAGTTTGCCGACCAAGCCGATGTGTAAAAGACACTGTTCCTGAAAGCGCCCGCCCTGAGCAGCGGCCTTGAACGACCCCAACGAAGGCGGGATTATCCGGCATAATTGATCGATCAAGGTGACCCGTCCCCACGCGAAGTCTCTAGGGGGTATTTGTTCGCACGGGAGGGCGCGGTGCCGGCCCTTTTTCACTGGACACCGTTACGAAATAGCAAGATGGATCGCAACCCGTTTCAGGTCGATCCGATCGGTCAGGTCATCACATCAGGAGCGGTTCGACCGGTATAATGTGTCAACTTGCCGAGCTGCGCGACCGCCTCGGCAATGTCCTTCAGTGCAGCCTGGGTCTCAATGCCAAGGTCGCCATCCACTGGTGCATAGCGTTCCAGATAAACGCGCAAGGTCGCGCCTTCCGTTCCGGTCCCAGAAAGACGCAACACCCCACGCCCGCCACCTGTAAACCAGATCCGGATGCCCTGATTGTTGCTGACGGAACCATCTACCGGATCCTGATAGGAAAACTGGTCGGCCGCGGTCACCTGACAGTTGCCCGCGGTCTTTCCCGCAAGCTCAGGCAGTCTGGCGATCAGATCGGTCATCATCTCCTGCGCGGCATCTGCATTGACGGCTTCATAGTCGTGACGCGAATAGTAGTTCCGACCATAAGTTGCCCAATGATCTTCCAGGATTTCACGCACGGAGACGGCACGCTCCGCCAAAATGTTGAGCCAAAGCAGAACGGCCCAAAGACCATCCTTTTCCCGAACGTGATCGGAACCGGTACCTGCACTTTCTTCACCGCATAACGTCACCCGGCCAGCATCGAGCAGATTGCCGAAGAATTTCCACCCCGTTGGCGTTTCAAAGCAACCGATGCCAAGTTTTTCCGCGACCCGGTCACAGGCCGAACTCGTCGGCATGGACCGTGCAACCCCTGCAAGCCCTGCGGCATAACCCGGCACGCGATGTGCGTTGGCCGCTAGAACTGCCAGACTGTCGGAAGGCGTGACATAGATGCCTTTGCCAAGGATCATGTTTCGGTCGCCGTCACCGTCGGATGCGGCAGCGAAATCAGGGCCATCGCCAGACATCACCAGATCGACCAGCGGCTTGGCCCAAATCGGATTGGGATCAGGATGCCCCTTGCCGAAATCGACCGAGGGAACCGCGTTGATAACGGAGCCGGCCGGGGCACCCAGTTCGTCTTCCAGAATTGCCTTTGCATAAGGACCGGTCACGGCATGCATGGCGTCAAAGCGCAAGGTGAATCCGCCCGCGATCAAATCTCGGATTTTGCCGAAATCGAACAACTGCCGCATCAGCTCCGCATAATCCTTTACCGGGTCGACCAACTCGACCGTCATTGACCCCAAGAATTGCTCTCCGAGCCTTTCAAGGTCCAGATCATCCGTTTCCAGCGTGTGATATTTCGCAATTTTAGAGGTCTCTTCGAAGATCGCAGCTGTCACGCCTTCAGGCGCCGGTCCACCGTTTGAAATATTGTATTTCAGTCCGAAGTCTTCATCGATACCGCCGGGGTTATGACTGGCCGACAAGATCAGACCGCCATCGGCGTTGCGTTTTCGTATGAGGTTCGACGCAGCAGGTGTTGAAAGCAGTCCGTTCTGACCAACGATTGCCCGGGCCGCACCATTTGCAGCGGCAATACGCAGGATTGTCTGAATGGCCTCGGCATTGAAAAATCGACCGTCTCCACCCACCACCAGTGTCTTGCCTTCTACACCGTCAATCGCATTAAAGACAGACTGAACGAACGTCTCCACGTATCCGGGCTCCATGAAGACACGGGTCTTTTTCCTTAAGCCGGAAGTGCCTGGCTTTTGACCTGCAAAAGGTGTGCAGGAGCGTGTCACTTTGGACATGGTTCCAGTCCTTTCTGTTCGTTCTCATGGATTGAATTACGCGTGGAGGGCATCAGATCGCGAAGTCGCGCTGGAGATGCGGCAATGGGAAATTGTTCAATGGGCACCGGGAGCCTCCGGCGCCAGTTTGGATGCTGGTCGATGGTACCGGGAAGGTTTTGCGCTTCCGTGACACCGAACAGGTCATCTAGTTGAATGGCAATCATTGCAGCTTGGGATCCCGCAAGACCGGCATGTATGGTATCGCCGATACGGCTGGTATCCATTTCTGTACCCAACTCACAAAGCCTACGCAGGCCATTGCGCTGATGCGCACGCACCCCATGACGATCGTGGGCCTCGCTTGAATTGAGCCAACCGATTTCGCGCCACCAGTCAATATCAATTCCATGCCAGAACCCTGCCATCGTGGGCGTGTCATGTGTCCCGAAACAGGCAAGACTGAAAGAACGAAGATCCCGTGGCGCAACCAGCTGCTCCTGATCGTCCGTTTCGTATTGCCAGACCGCATAACTATAGAGCCCGGCCTTGTTCAAGCCTTCCCGGAAACCATCCGGCACGAGGCCGAGATCCTCACCGACGACAACACAGCCGTTTCTGCAGGCTTCAATCGCGATCACCGCCAGCAGTGCCTCAAAGGGTTGCGAAACATAGCCACCTGGGCTGCCGTCATCCGGAAGCCAATAGCTGCGCAAAAGACCAAGTGCGTGATCGATGCGAAGCAGTCCGCACTTGTTCATCAACGAGCCAAGCATGGACCGGAGAGGCTGATAATGGTTGGCGGAGAGCTTGTTCGGCGCATGGGCGGCAAGATCCCAGGACTGGCCTTTCGGGCTCAGATGATCAGGAGGAGCGCCAATGGAGATCCCCTCGGCAATTGTTTTGCCGTTCGTCCAGACTTCAGCACCGCCGCGTCGCGGTCCGACGGCAAGATCAAGATAAAGGCCGAGCTGCATGCCGCTCGATGTTGCACTTTGCTGCGCGGCCCCGATCTGTTCTTCTGCCCGCCATTGCATCCATTTGTGAAACGTTGCGCGTTCTCCGGCCTCCGACTGTGCCTGTCTGCCCGGAGTTTGAAGCGCTTTCGGCCATCTCTGGAATGCCTCACCATGCTTCTCGCTCAAGGCTTCGAAGGTTGCAAAATCGCTCAGTGCTTGGCCGGAAAGCTCACAATAGGTTCGAAAAGCTATCTGTTCCGCATCGGAACTCTTCTGCGCAAATACGGCATATTCAGTTTCCAGAACGGCGCGATGCATCGCTCGGAAACCTTCATAGTCGATCAGCTCCTCCCGCGGTCCCGACCCAAGGTCGCTGGCAGCCGACAGATGATCGGTGTTGAAGAAGCCGCGATGCGTCGGTGAGTACGGGCTAATTGTATCTTGGGCGGCCCATCCAAGCGCATGAATGGGATTGATACCGAAAAACTGCGCTCCACTTCGGCCAAGAGCCGCAGCTGCGACACCAAGATCTGAATAATTTCCGAGCCCGCCGTTGGTTCGCGATCTGAGGCCATAAAGCGCTCCGCACACTCCCCAGCAGCGGTTGGTACCGGCTGCCTCTGAAAGGCTCGGCGACCGAGTTGGAGGTGACAACAGGAACAGATCTTCAGACCAGCCCTCGCCTGCAGCGTGAAGCAGAAAATAGCCCACTGGCAAATCGGCGATCGAAATTGCCGTACTGCCCGTACCTGTCTGAACTTCATCACCATTTTCGGAGGCAATGCTCCAGTCACATCGTGTTGGAACGGCAATGCTGGTTGAGCTCCCCGCCTCCAAGACCAATTCTTCAGGCAGTTTGCGACCGTGTCTTACCGCCTGGCGTTCCGCCAATGCTTCGGAAATCTCGGCATCCGTCGCAGTCGGGTATCCGAGCCCACCAAGAAGTGCCCGAAGGGTTGGCGGCTCGGCTTCCAGCTTTTGCCCTGCAAGGTTTCGGAACTCAAGATAAACGCCGCATTCCCGAGCCAACGCCCGCAGCTTGACGTCCGCACTCATCATGCACCCTCGTGACGGCGCAGTGTGAAGGCGGCAACCGATTGCGGAGCAACCAGTACGCTCTGGCCCACTACAGGTTCGGCGGCCTGGATGTCTGAAGAACTGTTGATTTCCCAAATCCATTGCCCGGAGCCGCAGTCAGGCAAGACGAGCTCCAAATCTCTTGGCTCCCGATTGAAGGCAAGCAGCACTTCATCTTCAGACTGAAGACCGGCCGAACATTCAGCACATCCACGCAGCAACAGGCACAAGCTGGAAAGACCGGGATCGCGCCAATTGAGCGCCGATCCGTCAAAATCCCGCCATTCCACATCAGGTCTGCCATCGGTTGTACGGGTCATGCCGTGCAGAAAACTGTTTTGCCGGATGGCCGCATGACTGCGACGGAAGCAGGAAAGAGCCGATGTAAATTCGATCAGCCCCCCATCAAGCGTCTGCCAATCGATCCAGCTCGTCTCGTTATCCTGACAATAAGCGTTGTTGTTGCCATCCTGGCTGTTGCCCCCCTCGTCACCGGCAAGGATCATAGGTGTTCCCTGCGACAACAGAACCGTCGCCAGGATATTGCGAATCCGCTGGCGCCGAGCCTCGACAATGACCGTATCGTCGCTCTTCCCCTCAATGCCGAAATTGTCGCTGTAGTTGCTTTGGTGGCCGTCGCGGTTGTTTTCGCCGTTTGCTTCGTTGTGGCGCTTCACATAGTGCGTGGTATCAGCAAGCGTGAAGCCGTCATGAGCCGCCGCAAAATTGATCGAAGACCAGCTGCGCCGCCCTCCTGAATCAAAGAGATCGGCAGACCCCAGGAGCGCCGAGCCAAGATCCTGTGCGCTGTGCCCGTCGCCACGCCAGAAACGGCGGACCGTATCCCGGTACCGGTCGTTCCACTCGGCAAAAGGGGGTGGAAATTTGCCAAGCTGATATCCCCCCGGGCCGACATCCCAGGGTTCGGCAATCAGCTTGACACCCGCAAGAACGGGGTCCTGACGCAAAGAGTCTAGAAAACCACCATGAATATCGAAGCCATGTCTTTCCCGGCAAAGACTGACGGCGAGGTCGAACCGGAAACCGTCGACACCCATCGCCTGAACCCAGAAACGCAAACTGTCCATAACCATGCGCAACACGAACGGATGGCTCACATTCAGTGTGTTCCCGCACCCGGTATCGTTGACATAGTAGCGGCGTTGGCCGTCCAGAAGCCTGTAATAGGACGCATTGTCCAGCCCACGAAAACTGAGGGTTGGACCCAGGTGATCGCCTTCACCGGAATGGTTGTAGACCACATCGAGGATCACCTCTATCCCGGCTTTGTGGAACCGGTCCACCATCGCTCGAAACCCAAGGATCCCGGAAGTTCCGAAGTAGCGCGGTTCGGGCGCGAAAAAACCGATTGTGTTGTATCCCCAGTAGTTGACGAGGGATCGCGCCTGAAGCGCACCTTCCGACTTCAATGCCTGGACGGGCAACAATTCGACGGTGGTGACACCCAGTCGGGTGAGATGTTCCAGAAAGGCGGGTGAAGAAAGGCCGTCATATGTGCCGCGCAGAGTTTCTGACACTGCGGGATGAAGCTTGGTTGCTCCTTTCACATGGGCTTCATAGCAAAACGCATCATCCCATCCGCGGTCCAGCGTCTTGGCATCAAGTGGGAAACTTTGCGGATCGGAAACCACGGACTTGGGGACATGCGGAGCGCTGTCCCGGTCATCAAAGGAAAGATCCACCTGTGGAGAGCCCACTTGATATCCGAAGGTTGATGGATGCTCGGAAAAGACGCCATGGAACTCGCGGGTATAGGGATCGAGCAGCAACTTGTTCGGATTGAACCGATGTCCGTTTTCCGGGGTGTAAGGGCCCTCGACCCGGTAGCCATAAAGCGTCCCGGGCTTCAAGCCCGGTACATAGCCGTGCCAAACGGAGCCAGTTCGTTCCGGCAGGTCGATCCTTTGCAGCTCGTGAAGCCCATCCGCCGAAAAGATGCAAAGCTTTACTTGTGTTGCATTTTCCGAGAAGACGGCAAAGTTCGTGCCGTCTCCATCAAAATGCGCGCCAAGATGATGCGGACTGCCTGGCGCAATTTCCAGGGCGACCCGGCACTGATCATTCATTCAGCGATTTCTCCGTAAAGGTTCGCATAAGCTTGGGCCGACTGCTCCCAGTCCACCTGCTGCCGCATCGCGGCACGTTGCATGGATTGCCAGGCGAGCTTGTTGGAATAACAGCTCACGACCCGGTCGATGGCGGCTTGTACGCCGGCGATGCTGACATCGTCAAAGACAAAACCAGTGGCACATTTGGCAGAAAGCGCCGCTGCATTGGCGTCGATCACCGTGTCGGCCAGGCCGCCCGTGCGGGCGACGACTGGCAGGGTTCCATAGCGCAGCGCACAAAGCTGGGTCAATCCACAAGGCTCGAACCGCGAGGGAATGAGAATGGCGTCGCTGCCGCCTTGCAGCAAGTGCGCAAGGCCTTCGTCAAATCCAATATGGACACCCACATTTGACGTGAATGTGTCGGCCGCCTCCCGGAACGCATCTTCAAGACCGGGATCACCGGTCCCAAGGACCGCCAATTGCCCACCACGCGCCACAATATGAGGCACGGCTCCCGCCAGGGCATCCAATCCTTTTTGATGTGTCAGGCGACTGATCACACAAAAAAGCGGCCCATTGCACTTCGGATCAAGACCGAGACGTTTGCTGATCTCTTGCCGGTTTGTGTCCTTGCGGCGTAGAGCCCGGCTGTCATAGGTGGAGACAAGTGCCGTGTCTTCAGCAGGGTTCCAGACGGTCGTATCGATGCCGTTCAAAATGCCTGAAAGGACATCCGCGCGAGCGTGCAGAACACCATCCAACCCCATGCCGAAATGAGGTGTCAGGACTTCCCGGGCATAGGTTGGACTGACCGTCGTGATCCTGTCAGCAAACATCATGCCGCCCTTCAAAAAACCGACATCGCCATAATATTCCAAACCTTCCGGGTTGAACCAGTCCTCACGCAGGCCAAGCTCGTTCAGAACATGAGCGCCATACCGTCCCTGAAAGGCAATGTTGTGAATCGTCAGAACCGACTTCGGCCCTGCCCGGCCTGCCTGTTTCAGATAGACCGGAGCAAGTGCTGCCTGCCAGTCGTGAGCGTGAACGACATCTGGACGCCAGTCACCCAATCCGTCAAAACTGACGCGGGCCGCCGCCTGCGCAAGGGCCCCAAATCTTTGATGATTGTCTGCCCAGTCCGAGCCGTTCTGATCGGTATAGGGTTGTCCCGGACGATCGAACTGTCGCGGTGCATCTAGCAGCAAAAGCGTGATGCCTTTTGCCTTGACCTGAACCAGACGGCCGGCCCCGCCAGGAAGATCACCAAAACTGGCGACTTCCTTGCCCTTGGCGACAAGCGGCTGCAAAGAAGGATAGGCTGGCAGAACCGTGCGGCAGTCGATACCGATCTGTGCAAGCGCCCGTGGCAGGGCGCCGACCACGTCAGCCAGTCCTCCAGTCTTCACGAACGGAGCGCACTCCGAAGCCACCATCAAGACATTCATGTCATGTATCCAGTCGGTCGATCATGGATTGCGTGATCAGACAAATGCCCTGTTCGGTCCGCCTGAAACGCTTGGCATCGAGTTCGGGGTCTTCACCGACAACAAGGCCTGACGGGACTTTTACGCCACGGTCGAGAACCACGTCCTTCAAATAAGCACGCCGGCCGACTTCGCTGTATGGCAGTGCAACTACGCCTTCCAGCTCCGCATAGGAGTGCGTCTTGACCCCGGTGAAAAGAAGGCACCTGTAGAGGGAGGAACCTGACACAATGCAGCCGCCGGAAACCATCGACGACACGGCCTGTCCACGCCGACCCTCTTCGTTGTGAATGAATTTGGCTGGTGGCGCTAATTCCGAATAGGTCCATATCGGCCAGTCATTGGCATAGATATCGAGCCCGGGTGTAAAATCAGTCAGATCGATATTGGCCTGCCAATAGGCATCTATCGTCCCGACATCACGCCAATAGGGTTTGGACTCCAGACCGGACATCACGCAGGAGCGACCGAACGGATGAGCCATGGCGCCGCCCTCGGCGACGATCTGCGGAATAATGTCCTTGCCGAAATCGTGACTTGAACTTGGGTCGATGGCGTCCTGCAGAAGCAGTTCATAGAGGTACTCAGCGTCGAAAACATAGATCCCCATGCTGGCCAGCGCTTTTTCGGGGTCACCGGGCATCGCAGGCGGATCAGCCGGCTTTTCGACGAAGTCCAGAATATTGTCAGCCTCGTCAACGGCCATAACACCAAATCCCTTGGCCTCCTCGCGCGGCACTTCCAGGCATCCGACCGTCACCTTCGCACCGGTCCGCACATGCTGCTCGATCATGATCGAGTAGTCTTGCTTGTAGATATGATCACCGGCCAGAACGAGAATGTATTTTGGGTCATAGCTCCTAATGATCTTGATGTTCTGGTTCACCGCATCGGCAGTTCCCTTGTACCAGTTCTCTTCATCAAGCTGCTGCGAAGCGGGCAGAATATCGAGAGACTCATTGCGCTCGGCACGGAAAAAACTCCAGCCGCGCTGAATATGCCGGATCAGACTATGGGCCTTGTACTGTGTTGCCACACAGATCCTTCGGACACCGGAATTGACCGCATTGGACAGGGCAAAGTCGATGATGCGTGTCTTGCCACCGAAATAGACCGCCGGTTTCGCCCGGATATCAGTCATTTCCTTGAGCCGGCTGCCACGGCCGCCCGCAAGCACGTAGGCGAGTGTTTGCTGTGCCAGTCTGTGTCTGTCCTGTTCCATCGAGGCCTCCCAGTCTCTTGTTTCTTCGCAGCTATTCTCCGCAATATTCAAAAAAGAGCGTCGCCAGCGGCGGCACCGTGATTTCTATCGAGTGTTCGCAGCCATGACCGGCAACCGCCTCCGCGATCACTTCTCCACCATTGCCCTGATTGCTTCCGCCATAGGCTTCTGCATCCGTGTTCAGGCGCTCCGTCCAGCGTCCGGGTTCAGGCACGCCGATACGGTAGCCGGTGCGGGTGACCGGTGTGAAGTTCGCTACGACGAGAACCGGCGCACTTCCGTCCCTGCCGTTTCTGACCCATGAAAAAACAGACTCTTCCGCGTTGCCGCCGTCGATCCACCGGAAGCCTTCAGCAGCACAATCGAGTTCATGAAGCGAAGGCAGGGAGCGGTAGAGTGCGTTGAGATCGCGGATCAGTGCCTGAACCCCGCCATGAGTCGGATAATCCAGCAGGTGCCAGTCGAGACTCTTCTCGTGGTTCCACTCCGAAGGTTGCGCAAATTCACCGCCCATAAACAGCAGCTTCTTGCCCGGATGTCCCCACATGAAGCCATAGTAGGCTCTCAAATTGGCGAAACGCTGCCATTCGTCGCCCGGCATGCGTCCGATCAGGGAGCCTTTTCCATGAACAACTTCGTCATGGCTGAGTGGCAGAACAAAGTTTTCCGAAAATGCGTAGTGCAGTCCGAAGGTCATCTTGTCATGGTGATATTTCCGGTTCACCGGATCTTCCGACATGTAACGCAGGGTGTCGTTCATCCACCCCATGTTCCATTTGAATCCAAAACCGAGACCACCGGTTGACGTGGGTGCACTCACCCCCGGATAAGCGGTCGATTCCTCAGCAATGGTCATGATGCCCGGGTCGGCACCATAAACCGCCTCGTTCATCTGTTTCATGAAGGTGATTGCTTCCAGGTTTTCACGTCCGCCATGAACGTTCGGCACCCATTCCCCTTCCTTGCGCGAATAGTCGCGATACAGCATCGAGGCCACGGCATCGACCCGAAGGCCGTCTATGTGGAATTCTTCCAGCCAGTATTTTGCATTGGCGATCAGATAGTTGGAAACTTCTGTGCGCCCGTAGTTATAGACGAGCGTGTTCCAGTCCGGGTGATACCCTTCCTTGGGATCCGCATGTTCATAAAGCGCCGTTCCGTCGAACCGCCCGAGCCCGTGGGGATCGGTTGGGAAATGTCCTGGCACCCAATCAATGATCAGACCCAGATCCGCCGCATGGCAGGCTTCGACAAAAGCACGAAAATCGTCCGGAGACCCGAAACGACTTGTGGGCGCAAACAGGCCGACCGGCTGGTAACCCCAAGATCCACCAAACGGATATTCGGAAATCGGTGTCAGCTCGATATGGGAAAATCCAAGATCTTTTGCATAATTGACCAGATCTTCAGCCAGCTCGCGGTAATGTAGTGTGCGGTCCCCGTCTTCTGGAACACGTCGCCAGGATTCCAGGTGCACTTCATAGATGGAAATGGGTTTGTCGAACCGCTGCAGGTCTCCCCGCCTGCCGATCCAGTCAGTGTCCTTCCACTCATATCCGCGCAGGTCCCGCACGACAGACGCCGTTTTGGGTGGATGTTCCGAACCAAACCCGACCGGGTCGGCTTTGAGCGGCATGAGTTCACCGGAATTGCTGATAATCTCATACTTGTAGGCCATGCCGTCGCCGACATCGGGTATGAAAAATTCATGGACACCCGTGGCCCCGCGCCGACGCATGATATGCCTGCGCCCGTCCCAGCCATTGATATCCCCAACGATTGAAACGCGCCGGGCATTCGGTGCCCAGACCGCAAAATGCACCCCGTCTACGCCTTCATGAGTGACAACATGCGCTCCCAGAGCCTGCCAAAGCCGTCCGTGCGTTCCCTCACCCAGAAGGTATTCGTCCATGTCACCCAGAACCGGACCGAATGCATAAGGATCGGCTTCTGTCCAGACGTCGCCGCCATGTGTCATGCGCAATCGGTAGGAAAACCGTTTCCGGCGGCGAGGCACTTTGACGGCAAACAAACTGTCCACGCCGTCAACAGGACTCAGCTTGACCAGCGCCTTGCCTGAACCCTCTTCCAGCACTTCCACGGTTTCCGCACCGGGGCGAAAACAGCGCAGCACCAGATCGCCATCGATCTCATGAAGCCCAAGAACCGAAAACGGATCAGCATGTTCACCGGCCGCAATGGCCTGCGCTTCCGCAAGATCGATTAGCACGCCCTTTGTCATCCCGTCAGCTCCAGTCTGACTTTTCCGGATGCACTCACCTGCCAGATATCGCGCGCATAGCCCTCGATCGTCCTGTCTGACGAGAACCAACCCATATTTGCCGTATTGCGCAGCGCCATAGCCGCCCAGTTTTGCGGATTGCGATACACTTCATCAACACGCCGCTGCGTTTCGAAATAGCTGTCGAAATCACAAGTCACGAGGAAATAGTCATGGTCGTAGAGTGTGCCAATCAGCCCGTGGTAGCGCGATGGGTCACTGGGTGAAAATACACCTTCGAAAATCTGGCCAAGGACACGGGTCAGGCGCGGGCTTGCCTCGATTGCCGCTCTTGAAAATCCGTGAACATGCCGCCGCTCAACCACTTCGTGCGCCGTTAGTCCGAAGAGGAAGAAGTTCTCCGGCCCTACGTGCTCCCGGATCTCGACATTTGCACCGTCCAGGGTCCCGATGGTCAAAGCACCGTTCAGTGCAAACTTCATGTTGCCTGTTCCAGATGCTTCCTTTCCGGCGGTTGAAATCTGTTCAGAGAGATCAGCTGCGGGGATCAACCTTTCAGCCATGGTCACGTTGTAGTTCGCCGGATAAACGACCTTCAAGAGATCCTTTGTCACTCGATCATTGTTGATCACGCTGGCAACATCGTTGATCAGGTGAATGATCTGCTTGGCAACATGGTATCCGGGAGCAGCCTTGCCGCCGAAGATTTTTACGCGCGGTGTCCATTCGGTATTCGGCGCATCATGCATCTCATTCCAGAGCGCGATTGTCTCCAGGATATTCATGAGCTGGCGTTTGTATTCGTGAATACGCTTGATCTGGATATCGAACATCGCACCCGGGTCGATCTGGATATCGCAGCTCTGTGCAATCCAGCCCGCCAGTTGCTCCTTGTTCCGCCGCTTGGCCACGCTGAAAGCATCCAGAAATACGCGGTCGCCGCTTTTCTGGTTGAGCGCCTTCAGCTGCTCAAGATCCCCGACCCAGCCTTCACCGATTTCCTGAGTGATCAAGTCGCTCAATGGCGCGTTGCAGGTGTGCAGCCAGCGGCGCGGCGTAATGCCGTTCGTCTCATTGACAATCCGCGTCGGGTGAATGCGATTGAGATCGGCAAAGACGGTTTCCTTGACAAGGTCCGTATGAAGTGCCGAAACGCCGTTGACCTTGTGCGCCATGATGAAGGCGAGTTCGCCCATGCGCACATGGTCCTGCTCCAGAATACGCGGACTGCCGGGATACTTGGCCTGTTGGTCGTCCTCAATGGAGCGAATGATTTCCAAATGGCGCGGAAGGACCCGTCCCAAAAGACCGACATGCCAGCGCTCCAGCGCCTCGGGCAGCAAAGTGTGGTTTGTATAACCCAGACATTGACGCGCCAGATCGATCGCTTCAGCCATCGGCACATCGTGTTCATCCACCATCAAACGGACAAGCTCCGGACCGGCAATGGCCGGATGGGTGTCGTTCAATTGAATGGCGACCGCATTCGGCAGCTCTCGGATGTCGTCGTGATCCCGTAGAAAACGGCGCAGCAGATCCATGATCGATGCAGCAGTAAAGAAATATTCCTGCTTGAGGCGCAATTCCTTGCCGGCATCCGTCGTATCGTCCGGGTAAAGCACGCGGGAGATCGTTCTCGCCAATGCCTCGGAGCGGCCCGCCGCCAGATAGTCGCCGCGATTGAAGCTCTTCAGGTCGAATTTGGCTTCAGGCTTTGCCGACCAGAGACGCAACGTGTTGCCCCAACTGCCCTTCCAGCCGACAACCGGCGTGTCATAAGCTGTTGCCAGAACCGTTTCCCACGGATGCCAAAGCGCCTTGCCGTCCTGATGCTCCACATGACCGCCAAAGCCGATGCGGAACTGCACTTCCGGGCGCGCGAACTCCCAGGCATTGCGCTGAGAGAGCCATGTTTCAGCGGTTTCTACCTGACTTCCATCGACGAAGTCCTGTTTGAAAAGCCCGTGTTCATAACGAATGCCGTAGCCATAGGCCGGAATGCCAAGAGAGGCGAGAGAATCCATGAAACAGGCTGCAAGCCTGCCGAGACCGCCGTTGCCGAGGGCAGCATCCGGCTCGTTCAGGACGATTGCCTCATAATCTTGCCCCAGATCAGCCAACGCCGTCTTGGCCTCCTGAACAAGACCAAGGTTTGCCGCTGTGTCTTCAACAAGGCGCCCGATCAGGAATTCCATCGACAGGTAGTAAACGCGCTTCGCGCCACTTTCATAAGTTTCGCGCGTGCTGCGGAACCAGTGGTCCACCATCCGGTCGCGTAGCGCGAGCGACAGCGCCACGCGCCAGTCGTAAACGGATGAATGCGCTGCGTCCTTGCCTAGCGAATTGCGCAGGTGTTTCAGGATTTCTTCTTTCATGCTCCGGCCTTTTGGACGTTCCCAGATCTCTTGCTTTTTTGCGCCTTTCAAGACGCCGCCATCAGCCGCGACCTTATCGAAGCCCCTTTCCTTTTTCCATTGACCTGCCGAGCATAGTAATCGCTCGTGCGCGTTGCACACATTTTCTTCACATATAATTATTTCAATCGATTGATCCGTCGCGGTTCCGCCAATAGCGAAAAGAAAAACCCTTAGCTTCGGAAAGCTCAAACTCGTTCGACCGGCAAGCTTTCGACCTCATCGATTGGCTCCTAGTTGCTGAGTGTTACGCACCCTCGTCTTGGACGGGAAAACCTGGCGCAGTCAGATCCAGTGCGGAGACTGGTTCGAGCACCAACACCCCTACTGCCCAAAAGCCGGAAAACGATGCAGACAAGGTAGGCATATAGCTTTGCCCCACAACGCCATTTGAGCAGCCGGATCAAGCAGGCGCCCCCCAAAACGCGGTTCCGTGACTGTGATCACAGAAAGAAAACAAGCAACTATCTAATTTTTAAGTCGTAGGAAAAAAAATTTTATAAGGAATTTAACAATGCCACAATATTCGCAGGTTTCTATCAGTCAATTCAAAGATAAAACAAAACCTGAATTCGGCGAAAGTTTCAATTTTGCTTCAGATATTGAGGGAGAAGGTGAAGATGACGCTTCTTCTTCGTTCGACAGATTTGAATTCGACGATGGGGAGAACGGTTCGTCCGGAGACACCATTCCGACCGAAACCGTTACGTTTAACTTTGAAGAGATCAAGGTAACCTATTCAGAACGGTTAGACCTTGATGTTGCGTTGAGCGGAGACGGCGACCTTCCCCCGGGTGCTACCGACGACTTTTTCTTCTGATCCAAAACCAGAAATGGTCGGCCTCATCTGCTTGAGGGCGACCAATGTTCTATGCAGCGCAGGTTTGGCTCGTTGCACCAATAAGTGACCCTTGCACGGATGCGCCGCTCTGAGCTGATCCATTGAAGAAGCTCAAAGAAAAAGACGCGCATCATGAACCGCGCCCCATCGAGAATCACCAGCAGTGAAAATGCTTCAAAATGCGGCTTCATGATTTTGCGGCAACAGCGTGACCGTGCCGAATATAAAGTGTATCAACAAAACGCACACAATTTTACGCTATTGCACTGCAACAGGGAAAATTGAAAAAGTACTTGTGATTCAACAATAAAAATCCCGTTTCAATTAAAAATTTTAACACTTCCAGCATAAACTATATGGAGCGGCATAGTAAAAGTTCGCGACAAATTGACACGATAAGACATAAACCTTATCAAGAAAAAATGATTGAACGAGACATAAAAATTGTAGAAACCGCCTTGCAGCTGTTTGCACACTACGGTGTCAGGAAGACAACGATGAGTGAAATCGCAAATGCTGCCGGGGTGGCCCGTCAATCTCTCTACAATGCTTATGATGGCAAGGAAGACCTGATTTACGGCGCGCTGGAACATCGCGCACGCGTCTCCGCCTCTTCAATTGTCGCGGAGTGCTCTGAATTGGAAAGCGTCGGCGAGCGTCTGGACGTTGCTTTCAAATATCTTGTTCTGAAACCCTGCGAAATAATGCTGCAGGTGCCCCACCGCGAAGAAATATTGCAGGTGGTTGAAAGTTTTGAAAACGAGAAGAAGAATAAAATTATCCAGCTTTACAACAATGTAATCATGGAAACCCTGAGCCCATTTGAGAACAAGACAAAGCTGGGCCAGGTAAGCTTCGAGGAATTGTGTAATTTTATTCGATTCTCATTCGACCAAATGAAGAAAAATGTGGTCGACCTTGAACAGCTGCATCATACCTATTCGCCATTGAAAAAACTGCTCGAAAACAGCGTAGATGCTTAGTTTGCCCAAGTTGTAATACTGGCAGGTTTCATTTCCCAAATTCTCGGCACAAATTGACAAGGCCGATCTATGGGGGCGGTCCGGCAGGGTGGAACCTGCCGGACCGAGGACTGACTAGAGGTCATAGAGGTCAAAGACCGCTGTCAGTGAGCTCGCGTCAAATCAGAACGTCCGCTGCAGGCGAACACCGAAGAGGAGTTCGTCAACATCAGAACCTGCGTCCGGATCAACATTCGCGTAACCAACATCAGCACCCAGGATGAAGCCAGATACCGGCTCCCACTGTACGGAACCATCGATCGCCCAACGGGAGAAGTCGGTGAAGCCGTTAGCCTGATCGACGTCCATGTAAGAACCGTCGAGTGCCAGACCGATAGTGGAAGTTGCCTGGACGTATGCACCAGCTGACAGGGAGTAACCGTTGGAAGTACCGCTGGTTGCGCCGAAGTCAGAAACAGTCACGCCGCCTTCAGTGCTGCCTGCACCGATGTAGGACAGAGCGCCGTCAGCATAGAAGCCCTGGAAGTAGATGTTCGAACCGGAGTTGATCATCGGCAGGTTGAACACGACGCCACCGCCGACTGCCCAACCGAGCTGGTCGTCAGCACCGTTGTTGGTTCCACCAGTCTGGTGGGAAGCAGCTGTGCTCGGGTAAACCTGGTGCAGAGCACCGGACAGCTGTGCAGAACCCCAGCCCTGGGAAACCGCGAGAGCAGCAACGACGTCCGGCATGCGGGTGCCGCCATAATCGCCAACCTGACGGCCAGCCTGATCTTCAAGAGCGATCGTAGCGGAGAAACCGTTGCCGAAAGCTGCTGTGTAAGCGATCTGGTTGATCGTCTCATCGGACCAGTCACGGTCAACAACACCAATGAAGGACTGACCGGTGAAGATGTCGAAGTTAGAAGCGAGGTAACCAGCTGTCAGTCCGCCCCACTGGATGTAGGTGGAACCGAAGTCGAAGGTTTCTGTATCGTTGTCTACACGCTGAGACAGCTCAACATATGCACGCAGAGTACCGAACTCGGTTGCTGTACGAGCGTCGAGGTACAGGTAACCCTGTGTACGCCAGGAGTAACCGTCAGAGTCGCGAGTGCCCCAGTTACCATCGTCGAGAACGTTGTTCACGATGAACTGAGTACGAACACGGCCACCAACACGCAGGCAGGTTTCTGTGCCCGGAATGTAGTAGAAGCGTGCGCCGTATGCGTCACAGATACGAACGTAGTCGACCGGCTCCGGAGCAACCGGAAGATCGGCAGCCTGAGCGGTGGCAGCAGTTGCAACTGCTGCAGCGCCGAGCATCATGCCCTTAAAGAGTTTCATAGTGTTCTCCAATTTCTAAACTGCGTAGCAACCAAACGAACCGCAGAAATTAAGCCAATTTCTAATTTTTACTTAAGTTTATACGAATCATTCGATTCTAAACTTAGATCGATTGCCTGCTGCCACGATAAAAACTGCTTTTCCCTCTCAATAGCAAGCCTAGAAAACACCGCGAATGAACATTCAAAACTCAAGTAGCATTTTTGCAACATATTGTTTTTAAAGGCATATTTTAATTTAAACACAGAAAGCCCCGGCCGATTTCCAACCAGAGATGCGAGCAGTTAAATACTTATTGGGAGAAAGTATTTCTCCAAACGAGCCGCGAGTGCAGGACATTGCATTTGCAACCACACATGGCTTACCCGTGCTGCACATTTAGACTCTAGGAGTCTTTTTGTCAAATTGTCTCTTTGTAAATTTGTCAATAATGTAAATGTGTCGCACGCAGACTGTGGGTTGTGGACGTACGGCGGTCGATTAGGCGCCGCACTCAAAAGGAAAACTCAAGCTGTTGAGCCCCAGAAAAAATGCGACGAACCCGCTATGTTTGAAAGCGTCGTTGAGGTTTCATATTGCAGGCGTTTACCTGAGCCAGTTCACGATCACCTTGGTTGTCTCAACCGGCATTTCCTGCTGTAGCCAATGCCCCGCATCCAGGCAGACAACTTCGACCTTCGGCACGAAGTCGCTCAAATTGGGTGACTTCGGCACAACATCCCGATCTCCATAGATCATGAGAGCGGGCTGATGGATAATGGGATCGACCTTAGCCAGTAGATGCCAGTTGCGATCAAGGTTGCGATACCAATTGATGCTGCTCGTGAACCCTGAGGCTTTAAAGGCGGTGTCGAAAACGGACAATTCGAGATCGCTCATAAGCGGCTCTCCGGAAGGGACGATTGCCTTGGCAAGGTTGATCATCATCATCCCGGGCTCCGGAACCACGGGCGGCTCGTTCTTTCGAAACAAATTCCGCAGGAATTGATATCGGTTTTCGTCCAGAATCGCATCTGCGACACCCGGCCGGCGGTTGAAATGCACCATATAGTGATCGCTTCCCAGAAAGCCTTCAATGAAGTCTATCCACGGAACGTCTCCTCGCTGCTGATACGGCAGACTGAGCGCGATCACCTTTTGCACACGATCGGGGTGCAGCATGGCCGCGTTCCAAACGACATTTGCACCCCAGTCATGACCAATGAAAATTGCATTCTCATATGCGAAGTGATCGAGAAGTGCGACGAGATCGCCCGTAAGGTGTTCGATATCATAGGCGCTCACGTCCGTTGGCCGTGATGAATTGCCATAGCCGCGCTGATTGGGAACGATGACATGGTAGCCCGCGGCGGCAAGTGCAGGCATCTGAAAGCGCCAGGAAAAAGCATGTTCCGGCCAACCGTGACACAGCACAATCGGCCTTCCCACGTTTTCCTGCCCACATTCAAAGACTTCCAATTCAACACCGTTGAGCGAAATCATTGTTGGTTTGGGAAAGTCGGTCGGATCAAACATTTAGCTGCCTTTTAAGAATGAGATGCGACCAGGCACCGCCGTCGTCGACGCTGTGTTCTGGATCGGGTGTGTCGAGGCGGGTGTCACAAGTCCGAAAAGTCCTTGCTGAGGCCTGCACCTGATGCTTAAGGTTAAACAGTGCCATTTTCTGGCACCTTTAAATGCTGATCTTGCCAAATGAATATTCGCCTCAGACAAGACGCCATCGTGCGCAGCCTTCGACGTAACGGAACATCGACAATTTCTGCGCTCGCGTCAGAGGTCGGCGCTTCAAGACGGACAGTTCTGCGCGACATCGGCGCGCTACGCGACCAGGGGTTCATCATTCATGCCGAGCCAGGCCGAGGCGGCGGGCTGCAGCTTGATCCGCAATCGGTCCAGACGGCACCACGCCTCTCGGTCGTCGAGGTTTTTGCACTGCTGATCAGCGTTGCCTCGATGCGCGCAGCCGGATATCTGCCTTTCTCAAAGCTTGCGGATGCGGGACTAGCAAAAATCGAGAAAGCTCTGCCCTCGGACAAGGTTCGAGATTTGAGGCACTTCCTGGATTGCCTGTATGTCGGAGAACTCGCACCGCAGGTTGACCTGTCCAATATGGGAACGATGGATCCAGTCCTGCTTCCTGCATTTGAAACAGCATTTCTTCAACGCTTACACCTTCGTTTCAGCTATCGCGACGCAAAGGGCGAAACGAGCAGCCGATACGTCGAACCGCAGGCAATGCTCATACTGCCTCCACTTTGGTATCTGGTCGCCTGGGACCCGGCACGAGATGATTTCCGGCACTTTCGCATGGACAGGATCAGCAAGCCGGTCTGCGTGCAAGGCGCAACTTTCAGAAGACGGAACATCGTTTTCCAAGAGGGCGTGAGACCCGTAAAGCGAATCCGGCGCTGATTTCCGGGCTTCGAACCGATCAAAGGCATGTCATTCTTGAGGCTGTTAACGCGCGCGCAATTCCAGGTGACCGTTTAACGAGACATTTCGGTATATGCCTTCTCGAACAATGAGCTCTCGGATCAAGACCGATTTGCCGTCAATCAGGTGGTATCGCCGACATGTATCCTGGTTTCCAGCTTGTCTGTCAGCTTCTCCACCGTGGCCTCCGGCGGCGCGGATATCCAGGTCGCTGCGGCGACACCTATCTCATATCTTGGCGTTTGCGTTGTCGTGATTTTCTGAGGCAACGCGGACAGGAACCCAAGGCCATTGAACCCTGCGATTGCGACCTCACCCGGCACGTCAATACCTTCAGACATACAGTGCATCAGACCACCGGCGGCAAGGTCGTCATTTGCGTAATAAATTGCGTCCGGGCGTTCGGCCTGCGCCAGAATATCCTGCGTCAAATGCCTTCCAACCACCATTGAAGAGGCTTCTGTTGATGTGCGCTGAGCAATCAGTTGCCCACCGCCTTCGCCAATACAAGTTGCAAATGCTTCGAAGCGTTTCGTTGCACGAAGGTCATGCCCGGCCTGGCTTGCGACATATCCGAACGATCTGTATCCGCGATCAAGCAGATGAGACGCCATATCCCGTCCCGCTTCAGTGTGCGAAACACCAAAGCATGCAGACATCGGTTCGCCGTCAATATCCATGATTTCGGCAACCCGGACACCGGTCTGCTCAACAATGCGCCGAACCGCATCACTGTGTTCAAGACCTGCCAGGATGAGCCCACGCGGACGCCATGACAGAAGATCGAAGACGAGTTCTTCCTCGGCTGCCTGCGTGTATTCCGACACGCCGAAAACCGGCCTCAATCCTGCTGTGCTCAGGGTGTCGCTTATACCCGAAAGGACTTCCGTAAAGACCCGGTTTTGCAGAGTTGGCACCACAACTCCAACAAGCGGATTGTCATAGGCCGCGATCCCCCCCGCCAGCCGATTGTGGACATAACCGATTTCCCGCGCGGCGTTGTTGACTTGTTCGCGAACGTTTCTCGAGATGTATCCTGCGCCGCGCATGACCCTGGAGACGGTCATCTGACTAACACCTGCCACACGCGCAACATCGTGCATCGTCGGCTGGTCTTTTTTGGATTTGCTGCTGCGCCTGGTGGCCATAGAAGTCTCTATTATTCAACGACTTTCATTTTTTTCTTGACGAATGTTTACATAAACACAATACCTATATCAATGTGTGTTTACGTAAACACATTGGGATTGCACATGCGCAATCCGAGCTGTTGGTCATTTGGGAGGACATGATGAAGAACCTACTTTTGAGCGCGACATTCTTGCTCGCCGGTGTTGGCACCGCATTCGCGGACACTTATCGACCCGAGTGTTTCGTCCCCGCTCCGGAAACATCCACGATTTCCTATGATGCGAAGGAAGGCCCCTACAAGCTGGCCTTCGTAAACGGTTTTGCGGGCAATGACTGGCGCATTCAGGCAATCCAGTCCGCCAAGGCTTGGGCTGATCGGCCAGAGAATGCGGGCAAAATCGACACATTCTCCATCGTGTCGGTCGGAAACGACAGTGCGGCCCAGATTGCAGCCATCGACAATTTCATTGCGGCCGGCTACGACGCGATTACCTTCATCGCAGTCAATCCGACTGCCTTCGAACCTGTAATCCGGCGCGCCGAACGCGCAGGAACGATCCTCGTTCCCTTCGACAACGTACTCGACACGGACAAGGTCGTTCAGGTCAACGAAAGCCAGAAGGAACTGGGTGCACTGAAAGCGCAGACGGTCATGGACATTCTTGGCGGCAAAGCCGAGAAAATCCTGATGGTGAATGGTCTGCCTGGCAACGCGACTGACCGGGATCGCCGCCTCGGCATGATGAGTGTTCTGGAAAAGGTCGACGGATTGGAAATCGTCGAGGTTGTCGGCAATTGGGACACCGGCACGAGCCAAAAAGTGGCCGCTGATGCGCTCGCGACCCACGGGCAATTCGATGCAGTCGTCTCTCAACATGGATCTGCCGGAACGATCAACGCGTTGCAGTCCGCCGGTCATCCGATCGTCCCCATGGGTGTTGATGGTGAAAACGGCGTTCGCATGCTGATGGACGAACTTGACATTCCCGGCGTATCGGCGAGCCAGGCACCTGCCATGTCCGCAATCGCTCTTGAAGCGGCAGTCGCTCTTCTGGAAGGCAACGAACTGCCGCAGACAATCTACCTGCCGATTCCTCAGGTCAAAGCAGACGAATTGGAGGCCGGTGTGAACTATTTCCCGGACCTGCCTAAAAGCTTCAATACCGGCACAGGCTATGCGGAGTGCTTCACGCCCTTCAGCCCTGAAGAAATCTCCGGACAAAATCCAAGCAACACATAATTCATAATGGTCCGGCGGCACCATCATGTGCCGCCGGACAACTTGGAAAAATCCGATGACAGACCCCGACAAGCCCCTGCTGCGCATGCAGGACATTTCGATGCACTTTGGCGCAACGAAAGCATTGAACAACGTCGACTTCGCCTGCAAGCCATCCGAGATACACGCGATACTCGGTGAAAACGGCGCAGGCAAATCGACACTCATGAAGCTTATTTCTGGCGTATTGCAGCCAACCGGGGGGCGCATCATTCTGGATGGCCAGGATGTCAGGCTAGCAACCCCACGCGTTGCTCAGAACCTCGGGCTTGTATGCATGTTCCAGGAACTGTCCCTGGTTCCTGATCTGACCGTTCGGGAGAATCTGCTTCTGGGTGCGCCTGGAAGCGGCCTTGGATGGCTCCGTTCAGACGCACTGGTCAAGGCGCGGGACGTTCTGGACCGGATCGATGGCGGTCACATAAAAATGTCGGCTAGAGTGTCCGATCTGACGCTGCCATCTCGACAACAGGTGGAAATTGCCAAGGCACTCATGCGCAAACCAAGATTGCTCATCCTGGATGAAGCGACTTCAGCACTAAATGCGTCTGTTGTGACGAAGGTCTTCGACTTGATCCGCGCCGAGCGAGACCAGGGATCAAGCGTCCTGTTCATCTCCCATAGATTTCACGAGATCGAGGCACTGGCCGATAGAATCTCGGTCTTTCGGAACGGAGAGCGCGTCGAGACTTTCGACAATGGAGATCATTCCTATAACGAAATCATCAACATGATGGTCGGACAGAGGATCGACGAACTGTTTCCACCCAAACCTCCGGCACGCGCAGATGCAAAGGAAGTGCTGAAGGTTGAGAATTTTTCATGGGACGGACGCGTTACGGATATCAGCCTGACGGTTCATGAAGGGGAAATCGTCGGGCTGGGCGGTCTTGATGGCCAGGGGCAAGGAGCATTCCTGATGGGCCTTTTCGGTCTGCTGCGAACTGCCGAGGGCAAGGTCACAGTGGCTGGGAAACCCGTTTCCGTCACGAGCCCAAAGGCCGCGAAGCAGCCGGACATCGCATTGGCCTTCATTCCCGAAGACAGGAAAACCGAGGGTTTGATCCAGGACCAGAGTATTTTGGAAAATTTGCAGCTGGCTGCAATCGGATTGAAGGACCTGGACGCCTCAAATCCAGACCTTTACCAGGATACGCTTGAGCGTCTTGAACTCAAACATGGCGGCCTGGAATTGCCGGTTTCATCGCTTTCCGGCGGCAATCAGCAGAAGGTTGTGCTGGCAAAATGGCTTGCACTCAAACCCAGGTGCCTCCTGCTCGCAGACCCGACACGCGGCATTGACGTGAAAACCAAGACACAGATTTACAGCATGTTGCGCAGGCTCGCCGATCAAGGCACTGCAATCCTTCTTCTCAGCACGGACTACGAAGAACTCATCCAGCTTTGCGACGAGACTCATATTTTCTATGCAGGCCGGTTGGTCAGCTCAATGAGAGGGGACGACATGACAGCGCAAAACATCATTGCGGCGTCGCTGAACGTCACCGAAAAACGCAAGGTGGTTCATGCTTGATTACATCCGTGCCAACCGGCGTGAAGTCATAGCGGCAGTTGTTCTGCTGGTGCTTCTGTCGCTCTACCTGGGCACGCATCCGCGCGGAGCCTCCACTTATGTAATGACGATCTGGGCAAACCAGTGCCTGATCCTTGGGTTGGCGGCGATCGCACAATTTTTTGCGGTCGTCGTACGCGGGATCGACCTGTCGGTTGGTGCGGTGATTGCGCTTACTAACACCCTGGCCTCGCACCTACTCGATGGATCGGCAGGAGCAATAGGTTTCGGTGTCCTCGCCGTGCTCGCTGCCGGTGCCCTATGTGGCCTGCTGAATGGTCTCATCATTGTTTTCGGCCGCATACAGCCAATTGTGGTCACACTGGCAACAGCATCAATCTTTGTCGGTGGTGCCCTCATGCTCAGACCGACCCCCGGCGGTGCCGTCAACTATGATCTGGCGGATGCCATTACACTTGATATTGCAGGCATTCCGACCGCGCTGATCATTTCCGGGTTGCTGATCTTCGCCTTCTGGTTACCCTTTCGCAGAACCGGGCTCGGACTTGGGCTCTATGCGCTCGGGTCGTCAGAGCAAGCAGCGTTTCAATCCGGGATCAACACGCGCCTTGTACGCATTGCTGCCTTCACACTTGCAGGTCTTTTTGGCGGAGCCGCCGGGCTTTACTACAGCTTTGTCACGACAACCGGAGATGCGGGAATTGCCGCGAACTTCACCCTGAATTCCATCGCAGCCGTCGTGTTGGGCGGAGTGCTTCTGCGAGGTGGGGTCGGGTCGCTAATTGGAGCATTGGCTGGCGCTTTCATTTTGAAAACAATCGCTTCGCTGATGTTCTTTTCCGGCATTCCTTCGCTGGCGCAACCCCTGTTTGAAGGGCTTATTTTGGCCGCTGCGATCGCGATTGGCGGCGCAGATGTCCTTCGTACCCGCAACAGGTTGGAGGTCTTTGGCCGATGAGCCGCACAATCACACCTGACAGCATGATGCCCTATTTCGGGACCGTGGTCCTCATCCTGGCGGGAAGCCTGTACTTCCCGCAAATCCTGACCTTCGACTACTTGAGCCAGCAGCTACAGATCGCAGCGTTTCTCGGCCTGCTCGCAACTGGTGCGACGATCGTTATCCTGCTCGGGCACATCGACCTTTCCGTACCATGGGTGCTGACCGGGGCGGCAATCCTGTCCACGGCCCTGGTAGGGTCAGGCAATCCCGTCCTGTCGGCGCTGGCGGTACCGGCCGCCCTCGCCTTCGGAGCGCTAATCGGTGTCGTCAATGGCATAGGCGTCGCCATATTGCGCATTCCCTCGATGGTTTGGACATTGGCTGTCAATTCCATCCTGCTTGGACTTGCAGTGCTCAATACCGGCGGTTTCAATCCAAAGGGCGAAGCCAGTCAGCTCATGGTATCCATGGCCTCTGGCAACGTATTCGGCCTGCCCGTCAGCTTCCTGACATGGATGGCTGTCAGTCTTGCAATCGTTGCCTTTTTGACCAGAACGCCGTTCGGCCGCTACCTGCGTTCAATCGGCTACAACGAGAAGGCGACCTTCCTGTCAGGTGTCTCGACGCCGAGTGTTGTCTTTGCGGCATTCGCGCTCGCTGGCATGTGTTCGGCATTGGGGGGTGTCCTGCTCGCCGGTTACGCGAACCAGGCCTATCAGTCGATGGGGGACCCCTTTCTTCTTCCGACAATTGCCGCTGTCGTCATCGGCGGAACGTCTATTCTCGGCGGACGTGGTGGGCTGTTTGGCACAATTGGCGGCGCATTGTTCATAACGTTGCTGACATCGATACTTTCCGTGATGCAGATCGGAGACGCCTGGCGGAGCATCGTCTTCGGGGTGATCATCCTTGCTATGCTTTTGTTCCAGGCAATGAGAAAAGGTGCACGATCATGAAGCCCGGCTATGTCACGGTCGACGCGCGTTTCAAAAGTTTTGTCGACACATCGACTGCACCCGATGTAATCGCAACGGATTGCACCTGGACGGAAGGTCCCGTCTGGCTTTCTGACGGTCTCTTTTTCAATGATATTCCGGGCAAACGCATGTTGCGATGGACCGAAGACAAAGGCGTGTCGATTGCTCTTTCGAACAGTGAATTCGCAAATGGCAACACGCTGGACCCGGCGGGAAACATGGTGTCATGCGAACACGGCGGACGGCGGGTTGTCCGGCGGCAAGACCCTTTTGATTTGAACTCTGCGGAGACAATCGCCGACAGTTTTGAGGGCAAAAGCCTGAACTCTCCAAATGATGTCGTTGTTCGTTCCGACGGTTCCGTCTGGTTCACCGATCCACCCTACGGCATAAATTCGGATGTTGAAGGATACCCGGCCGAAAGCGAACTCGACGGCTGCCACGTATATTGCGTGTCGACCGACGGAAGTATCCATGCGGTCGCAACGGATTTCGACAAACCGAACGGCCTGGCCTTTTCACCAGATGAGACCAAACTCTATATCGCCGATTCAGGTGCCATCCGTGGCGCAAGTTTTCCCGGAATAGACTACAATCTGCCTCATCATATCAGGGTCTTCGACGTCGACGGACCCAGGCTGAGCAACGGTCGTGTCTTTGCCGTGGTTGCGCCAGGCATTCCCGACGGGTTTCGCGTTGATCATCAGGGATTTGTCTGGACTTCGGCCCTTGACGGCATTCACTGCCTTTCACCGGAAGGCGCCCTCATCGGCAAGATCTTGTTGCCCGCGCAGACATCAAATATCTGTTTCGGCGGACAAGACGGCATGACAATGTTCATCACGTCCTCCGACAAGGTTTACCGGGTTCACAGCCACCGCAGGGATGCCGCCCATGTGCTTCGCGAAAAGACTGGGAGGTCCGTATGACCGGGTCGATGAATGTTGCCGTCGTTGGCCTTGGATCCATGGGTTTTGGTATGGCCCGATCATGTCTTCGCAAGGGCTATCAGGTCTTCGGGTCTGACATTGTAGGCGAACGCATGGAAAGTTTCCGAAAAGAGGGTGGTGCAGCCGACGAAGTCGATACTGTTGTCGCGGCGCTAGACGCAGTCGTGGTTGTGGTTCTGAACGCCGATCAGACCGAAACCATTCTGTTTGGGGAGGCAGGACTTGTACCGAAATTGAGGTCAGGTGCTGTGGTTGTCGCCTGCGCGACCGTGCCTCCTGATTTTGCAAGGAGCATGGAGAAGCGCTGCCAGCATCACGGTGTCCATTATCTTGACGCACCCGTGTCCGGCGGATCGGTCAAGGCAGGTGAAGGCAAGCTCGCCATTATGGCAGCCGGCACGCCCGAAGCGTTTGCTGCCGCTCAGCCGGTGCTGGAGGCCACAGCTGAAACGGTCTTCAAACTGGGGGACGAGGCAGGTTCCGGATCAGCGATGAAGGCAGTCAACCAGCTTCTGGCCGGTGTGCACATAGCGGCAATGGCAGAAGCCATGACATTCGGCATGACACAAGGCATCGATCCGCAGAAGTTCATCAACGTCATCAGCAGATGTGCTGGAACAAGCTGGATGCTTGAAAACCGGGCACCCCACGTGGTTGCAGGAGACTACACACCGCACAGCCAGACCGTCATCTGGCCGAAGGATCTTGGTATCGTGCTGGAAGCAGCGAAAAGCTCCGGTCTTGAAGCGCCGATTACGGAAGCAGCCCTGGGTCAATACAAAAAAGCAGTTGCGATGGGCCTGGGTCACGAAGACGACGCGGCTATTACGAAAGTCTATGCCCGGAGCGCCGGATTGCAGTTGCCGGGAGAAGGCTGATGCGGCTGGGATGTATAGGGGACGACTTCACAGGCTCAAGCGATCTGGCCAACACGCTCGCAAAACAGGGCATGCGGGTAACACAGTATTCCGGCACGCCGCGTACCGACGCTGCCGCGAGTGTTGAGGCAGGCGTTGTTGCACTCAAAAGCAGGTCGATAGATCCAGACGATGCCGTTGCGCAGTCTCTTGAAGCTCTGGATTGGCTGAAATCGCAGGGCTGCGAACAGTTCTTCTTCAAATACTGCTCAACCTTCGATTCGACGCCAGAAGGCAATATTGGTCCTGTGACCGATGCACTTGCAGAAGCGCTCGACGCGCAAAAAGTAGTAGTCTGCCCTGCGTTTCCCGGTACTGGCCGCTCCGTCTATCAAGGTCATCTGTTCGTGAACGATGCGCTCTTAAGCGAATCTGGTATGCAGGCGCATCCCCTGACACCAATGACAGATCCTGACATCCGGCGCTGGCTGGCGCGGCAATCGCGTTTTGCTGTCGGGCATGTAGCCGCACAGCACGTTCAAAGCGGCGTTGACGTCATCCGGCAAAGACTGGAAAGCGAGCACAATTCCGGCAAACGATTGATCGTGATCGATGCGATCCGGGACGAAGACCTCATCGAAATAGGTAAAGCCTCAAACGACTTGCGGCTCGTCACGGGTGGTTCTGGGGTCGCGCTGGGATTGCCTGCAAATTTCGGCTGCACGCCCTCAAGAGTGCCGTGGACCGCCCAACCGGGAAAATCCATTGTTCTTTCCGGTTCCTGCTCCCTGGCCACACGTCGCCAAGTACAGGCACATAGCGCGCGACATCCTGCGCAGGAGATCAACGCAGCAGCGGTTATTGATGGACACCTGACGGCAGAGGAAACGGCTGAGTGGCTTCTTGGCAGCAACGGTATTCCAATGGCTTTCAGTTCCGCAGATCCCGACAGTGTGACCGACATCCAGGACACCTACGGCCGAGACCGTTCAGCAGCGGCGTTGGAAACCTTCTTTTCCGACGTTGCCCGTCTTGCGCGCGCAGGCGGTGTTACTCGGATCATCACGGCAGGCGGAGAGACCTCAGGTGCCATTGTTGAGGGTCTTGGGCTGGAAACACTGGAGATCGGCCCTGAAATCGACCCTGGCGTCCCTGCACTAAGGGCGGGACCTGAACTTGTGGTCGCTCTGAAATCCGGCAACTTCGGTTCTGACGACTTTTTCGAGAAAGCGGACCGGATGCTTCAGGGATGAGTGAAGCGGCCTTAAGGGAACAGATATGCCTTCTCGCCCGTTCGCTCTTTGAGCGCGGTCTCACCCATGGGTCTACCGGCAACATTTCGGCGCGAACTGAAGATGGTGGCCTCCTGGTTTCCCCGACCGGAACAAGTTTTGGTCGTCTCGATCCGGCTCGACTGAGCAAATTCAATGATAAGGGAAAGCAGATCGAGGGTGACCGTCCGACAAAGGAAATGCCGCTGCACACGGCATTCTACGACACGCGCTCGACTGCAGGCGCCGTAGTGCACCTGCATTCCTGTCACTCCGTTGCCCTTTCCATGCTGCCCGATGTTGATCCGGAAAACTTTCTGCCACCGCTGACGCCATACGCGATCATGCAACTCGGCAAGGTGAAGCTGTTGCCGATTTTTGTGCCGGGGGATCCGGCGATGGGTGAGGCTGTCCGGGGGCTGGCCGGCAAACGCAGCGCTGTCATGTTGGCCAATCACGGGCCTGTCGTTGCGGCAAAAGACGTAGAAGCTGCATGCAATGCAATAGAGGAGCTTGAAGCGACCGCTAGACTCACCCTGTTGCTGCGCGGAGAACAGCCAATCCCCCTCAACAAGGAACAAGTTCATGCGGTCGTTTCCAAATTCGATGTGGAGTGGGATGATTGACTAGCTTTTCGGCAAATCTCGGCTTCTTGTGGGCCGATCGCGCCCTGCCGGCGGCAATCCGTGCTGCCAGGTCACACGGTTTCGATGCCGTTGAATGCCATTGGCCTTATGAGACACCAGTGCTCGATGTAATGGCCGCACTGGAGGAAACGGGACTCAAGATGCTCGGCTTGAATACAAGGCGCGGTGATGTCTCGAATGGAGATAATGGTTTTGCTGCGCTTCCTGAGAGAGAAGATGAGGCGCGGGCAGCAATTGACGAAGCAATCGATTATGCGGACCGCACCGATACCGCCGCAATCCACGTAATGGCCGGGAAAGCGAGCGGACCAAAAGCGCAAGCCACCTTTTTGAAAAACCTTGACTACGCGGCGACACGCACCAACCGAACCATCTTGATCGAACCGTTAAACCGGCATGACGCACCGGGATACTTCTTGACGAACACCACACAGGCAAGGGACATCATCACCAAGCTCGCCGCCCCGAACCTGAAACTCATGTTCGACTGCTATCATGTTGCACGCAACGAGGGCGACGTGCTTTTCCGGTTGCAGGACCTCTTGCCTATTGTCGGTCATATTCAGATTGCCTCGGTTCCTGATCGCCGAGCGCCAGATCACGGCGAACTGCACTACCCGACTGTTTTTTCCAAGATTGCTGACATTGGCTGGAAGAAACCAATCGGCGCCGAATACAAACCTTCGGGCGATACTGAAGAAGGTCTCGATTGGATGAAACGCTATAACAGTTAATTGCTGAACAATGGACCTGCAGCCCCTATACACTCTGTTTCAATACCATCATTAGCAACTGTGCCAGGAGAAGTCAGGTTTTGGCAGATGCTCCAACAAAGACCCAGCTGCCTCTCCAGCCCTCGCTTTGATGCTTTCAACGATCAAGTGCTCGTGGACGGAAACTCGACACGCCCGACCATGGGGAGCTTCAGGGAGAAATCCTTGACGTCTATTCCATAGGTCAGGCCAAAGAGATTTAACTCAACCCCCTCCTCCCAGGCGACCAAAAGCCCAAAAAGCCCCAAGACGGACAGTTGATATCCTGTGCCGCTTGGAGCCTTGTCCCAAAACCCGCCTTGCAAGAAATCCTTGCCAACGGCCGTCGGAGGTAAGTCAAGTCGCAGCTCTGGAACCACTCGGCCCAAATGGGCAATGAAAGTGTTTGAGTTGGGACCAGGCCAAACAGTATAGCGGTCATCATATTGGTAGCTGCGGATGGTCTTCAGAAGCCGTGGGATCGCGGCCTCAGCCTCGTCACCGTGAAGTTCTGCAAGCAAGCGTGGTGCTGATCCGAACCAGCGGCTGTCCGGAGCCCGGCTTGAAGAGGATACGGCTTTCCCGCCATAGCGCACCCGCCACCCCGTCACTTCATAGGTCGTGAAGTGCGCTGCTTCCGGTTCTTTGATGGATATCCAGCTGTGGACACCGAAATAGCCGCGCCAGCTGAAAGCCCTGGCAGAATAAACTTGAATGATGGCTTGCCGTTCCAACAGCGGGTCGGGCGCAACACCAAGCGGTGCCCTGCTGGCGCTGCTCCAATGAGCAGAAGTCGTTTGCACGCCCGAAAATACGACAAAGAGGCCAAGGCCGAGATTGAAAAGCAGAAAGCCCGTAAACCAGACGAAGATCCGACGCATTGAGTATCCAACAAATCCTATCTGACTGACCGAGATGAAGATCTAGTCCTCGCGAGACAGTTGTCCATAGTACCGGTCGACCGAAGCACCCCATTCAATCCTGGCGGTTCGTTTTTGTAAAATCACGAAGCCTAAAACTTGCGTCAGGTGAGCACCTGAAAATCATGCAGCCGCTCCAACCTAATGGGTTTCCGATATTGCCAGTTTAAGAAATTGCGCCTTCGGCAGACCAATGAGCTTTGTCTTCATCAAAACGAATGGTGGATCCAACTTCGGTTACCGCCTGACAAACGCCGTCGCCTCAATCTCTATGACGGCTTCGTCTTCAATGAGGTCTTTGACCACGAGCATTGACATGGCCGGAAAGTGTTTGCCGAAAACGCGACGGTAAACCTCGCCGACCTCGCGCTGTTTAGCCAGATATTCGGTCTTGTCCTTGATGAACCATGTCAGGCGTCCAATATCGGAAATCTCGCCGCCCGCCGAGGTGACGATGTCCACAATATTGGTAAGCGCCTGCTCCATCTGGGGCAGAAATCCACCAGGTGCAAAGCGCTTGTCCTTGTCCCAACCGATCTGTCCGCCAATGTGGAGCGTCCCGTCCGGCATCAGCATCCCGTTCGCATAGCCGAGTGCTTTCGCCCAACCTTCCGGGTGAATGACTTCAGGTTTCATATGCAGGTCTCCAGGATGCTCCGTTTGCGCTCGCCATCAGGTGCATGCCCACGGGCAATGCGTCCAGCACGAAATGCGCCCTTGTCGCGGTTCAACGCGCAGCCAATCTTTTCATCTATCCGCAATTGTCGCCTGGTATCAGTCATCAGGTTACACGCGATTTCGTCTGATACATCGGGTCCCGCCAGAGTTCTCCGACAATCACCTCTTCAAGAATTTTCGCGGCTGCAACAACATCTTTCTCGTCGAGATAAAGTGGCGTGAAACCGAACCGCATGATGTCAGGTGCACGAAAGTCACCGATCACTCCCCTGTCGATCAGGGCCTGCATCGCCGCATAGCCATGTTCAAACGCGAAGGATACCTGACTGCCGCGCAATGCGCCCTCGCGTGGGGATGCAAGCTTGAGCACCGGACAACGTCGTTCCACTTCGGCGATGAAGCACTCCGAGAGATCCAGCGAAGCCCTGCGGATGTCACCCATATCGACGCCGTTCCAGGCGTCGAGCGCCGCATCGAGGATCGACAACTGAACAACCGGAGGGGTTCCTACACGCAACCGCTCTGTTGACATGGCCGGTCGGTAGTCCGGTTCCATTGCAAACGGTGCATCATGTCCCATCCAGCCCGCCAGGGCTGGCTCGACGCTTTCGACCAGGTCCGGCCGAGCATAGATAAACGCCGGAGCACCCGGCCCCCCGTTGAGATATTTATAGGTACACCCAACAGCAAACTCGGCCTTGGAACCGGCAAGATCCAGAGGCACAGCGCCTGCACTATGTGCCAGATCCCAGATCATGACGGCACCTGCCGCGTGGGCCTTTTCCGTAACCGCTTTCATGTCATGAAGGCGGCCAGAACGGTAATCGACATGCGTGAGCATGACTGCCGCGACATCTTCGGAAATGTGGCTCATCACGTCTTCCGGAGCCGGGGCGCACAATTCATAGCCCTTGTCGACGGTGTTCATCAGACCTTGAGCCATATAGAGATCGGTTGGAAAGTTTCCGGCATCCGACAGGATTACCCGGCGCTCAGAACGCATTTTCAAGGCAGCAGCCAACGCCTGGTAGACCTTGATCGACAATGTATCGCCCGTCGCGACAGAACCCTCAGGCGCACCGATCAAGCGGGCAATCCGGTCACCAACACGTTTGGGGAGCGCGATCCAGTCGGCCGTGTTCCAGGCCCGGATCAGCTCCTTGCCCCATTCTTTCTCAATCACATCGCCAGCACGTTCCAACGCCCCTTTCGGCAAGGGGCCAAGAGAGTTGCCGTCGAGGTAAATGACATTGGCCGGAATGTCGAAGAGCTCTTTCTTCGGCAGGCTCATAGTTCACCTCTCAGATGCCAGAGTTCGGGAAAGAGTTCGACTTCGAGCATCCGCCTTAAATACGCAACCCCGGACGTGCCGCCGGTGCCGCGTTTAAAGCCGATAACCCGCTCAACAGTCGTGACATGGTTGAAGCGCCAGCGGCGGAAATAATCTTCCATATCGACCAGTTTTTCGCCCAGTTCATAGAGCGTCCAATAGCTATCAATATTCTCGTAAACCAGCTTCCAGCGTGCTTGAATTTCAGGATGCGCCTCATGCGGTTCTTCCAGCTGCGGCGCCGGAACATTGTCCTCATGACCGTCCAGTGTCCGGAAGAGCAGGCGGACGACTTCATCGTAAAAGCTTGGCCGGGCGAGTTCGGCCGACAGCTCCTTGTGGATTTCCGGCAAATGCGCATGGGGCTTCAGCATATTTGGATTCCGGTTGCCGAGCACATATTCGATCATCCGGTACTGGTAGGACTGAAAGCCCGATGACGGACCAAGAGTTTCACGAAACAGCGTGTAGTCAGCCGGCGTCATCGTGCGCAGCACATCCCACTGATTGTTGAGCTGTTCGAATATCCGGCTGACCCGGGCCAGCATCTTGAACATCTTGGCCGTGTCGCCTGTTCTTAAAGCCTCACGGGCAGCTGCCAGTTCATGAATGATCAACTTCATCCAGAGTTCGGACGTCTGATGCTGAACGATGAACAGCATCTCGTCATGCGCGTTGCTGAGGCAATGCTGCTGCGACAGGATCGTATCAATATGCAGATAATCGCCATAGGACATGGCATCTGAAAATCCCGTCCTGGCGCCGTCTTTTTCCGGATCATAGGCTTTGCTGCTCATGACGCTGTCCTGAGGCGGAACCGCTGGATCTTGCCGCTTTCGGTTTTCGGCAGCGCATCGGCAAAAACAATACTGCGCGGATATTTGAACGGGGCAATCGTTGCCTTGACGTGATCCTGCAGCGCTTTGATCATGAGATCGGACGCTTCGTGATCAGCTCCAAGGACAACATGGGCCTCCACAATTGCGCCGCGGTCTGCGTCAGGGACACCGATCACGGCACACTCGGCAACGGCTTCGTGCGACAGCAAGGCCGCCTCGACCTCAGGTCCGGCAATGTTGTAGCCGCTGCTCAAAATGATGTCGTCATTGCGCGCGGCGAAATGAAAATAACCGTCTGCGTCGCGGGTAAAGGCGTCGCCGGTAATGTTCCAGCCATTCTGGACATATTCCGTTTGCCGTTCCCCTTTGAGGTATCGGCAACCTGTTGGCCCGCGCACGGCAAGCCGTCCGACGTCACCGGTAGGAACTTCGTTACCGTCGGGACCGACCACCTTGGCTTCATAGCCCGCAACGGGCCTGCCGGTGCAGGCCGGCCGGTGATCTTCAAACCGGTTGGTGATGAAGATATG
Source organism: uncultured Roseibium sp. (assembly GCF_947499295.1). Taxonomy (GTDB): domain Bacteria; phylum Pseudomonadota; class Alphaproteobacteria; order Rhizobiales; family Stappiaceae; genus Roseibium. The sequence continues at coordinate 30,706 of NZ_CANMNP010000006.1, read as the reverse complement.
CAATAGCTCGGTCGAGCCTATGCCATCCAGCATCGGCTTTCCTGTCTTTGCCTTCCATTCCTCATAGACCGGAGCAGGCAAGGTTTCGCCGGCCGAAACGGCAGCACGCAGCGAAGTCAGATCCGCCCCCTCATCCATGGCGCGCAGCATGGCCCGATAGGCGGTCGGCGCGGTAAAACAGACGGTCGCGCGGTATTTTTCGATGATGTCGACCATATTCGGCGGCGTCGCCGCTTCCAGAAGTGTTGCTGCCGCACCGAACCGCAAGGGGAAGATCGCCAGCCCACCGAGACCGAACGTGAATGCAAGCGGCGGCGAGCCGACAAAAACATCCTGCGGGCCGACATCCAGCACTTCCCTTGCATAGGCGTCCGCGATGATGAGCAAGTCCCGATGGAAATGCATGGTGCCCTTGGGCTCGCCAGTTGACCCGGACGTGAACCCAATGAGCGCCACATCGTCCCGGCTGGTTGCGACAGCTTCGAACTGCACCGGCTTTTCCAGCGCCAGCCGGTCGAGTTCGGCATCGTGATTGGATGTTCCGTCAAAACCGACCACCGTCTTCAGATGAACACTGCCTTTCGCGCAGGCTGTCATCTCATCCATCAGCCTTGTATCGCAAAGCGCATGAGTGATCTCGGCCTTGTTGACATACTTCGTCAGCTCACCAGCCCGCAGCATCGGCATCGTGTTGACGACGACCGCACCGGCTTTGGTCGCCGCCAGCCAGCACGCCACCATTGCCGGATTGTTGGCCGAACGGATCAGAACCCGGTTGCCGGGCTTGAGTTTCAAATCCTCCACGAGCGCGTGCGCCAGACGATTGGTCCAGTCGGATAGCTCTTTATAGGTGCGCCGCCGTCCGTTGCCGATCAGCGCCGTGTGATCGCCAAAGCCCTTTTCGACCATCCTGTCGGTCAGTTCCACCGCCGCGTTGAGACGTTCGGGATAGTCAAATCCATCCAGCAGAAAGTCCGGCCAGGTGTTCGTCTCGGGCAAATTGTCCCGCGAAAACGTGTCGATATGAGCAGAATGTTGGAGCATGATCACATTCCCTGTTGTTCGGCGAGGGTCTGTCTGGCGATGACCACCCGCTGGACGTCCGACGCGCCTTCATATATGCGCAGAGCCCGGATTTCGCGGTAGAGCCTTTCAACGGTTTCGCCTGAGCGAACCCCGTCTCCGCCGTGAAGCTGCACGGCCTTATCGATGACCTGTTGCGCCTGATCGGTTGCAAAAAGCTTGGCCATCGCAGCTTCGCGGGTCACGCGCGGTGCGCCTGCATCCTTCGTCCAGGCAGCACGGTAGGTCAAAAGCGCTGCGGCATCGATATCAAGCGCCATATCTGCGATATGCCCCTGCACCATCTGCAACTCTGCTAGCGGCGCCCCTTGAACATGACGGCTGGAAACACGCTTGAGAGCTTCATCCAGCGCCCTGCGCGCAAAGCCCAGCGCGGCCGCCGCAACCGTCGACCGGAAAACATCCAGGACCGACATCGCAATCTTGAAACCCTGACCGGGCTCGCCGATCAGCGCTGATGCGGGAATGCGGCAGTTCGAAAAACGAAGCCGGGCAAGCGGGTGCGGGGCCAGAACATCCAGCCGCTCCATAATCTCGAAGCCGGGCAGTCCGGTAGGAACGATAAAAGCGGAAAGCCCCCTTGCACCAGGAGCTTCACCTGTGCGGGCAAAAAGCGTGTAGACATCGGCAATTCCGCCATTGGAAATCCAGGTTTTTTCACCCTCGAGGATAAAATGCTCTCCGTCCCGGGTTGCCGTCATGGTGGAATTCGCAACATCCGAGCCCGATTGCGGTTCGGTGAGAGCAAAAGCGGAGATAGCCTCACCCGCCCGGGTTTTTGAAAGCCATGCCGCTTTCTGGTCAGGTGTACCGAACAGTGAAATCGCTCCGGTACCCAGTCCCTGCATGGCAAAGGCAAAGTCCGCCAACCCGTCATGACGGGCCAATGTCTCACGGATCAGACACAGGCTTCTGACGTCAAGCTTGCCCTCATCCGAGGAGCTAAGGTTCAAAAAACCGGCATGTCCGAGATCCTTGACGAGCCGACGGCAGGTAGCATCGGTGTCGCCATGATCAACGTCCGAAAGATGCGCGCCGGCCCATCCCTCAAGCTTCGCGGAAAGCGCGCGATGACGATCTTCAAAAAACGGCCAGTTCAAAAAGCTCTTGTCCGCCATCAGTCACCCTCAAATACCGGTTTTTCTTTGGCGACAAAGGCATGGTAAGCCCGGTGAAAGTCCTGTCCCTGCATGCAGATGGCTTGCGCCTGCGCTTCGGCTTCGATGGCCTGTTCAATTGACATGGACCATTCCTGGGCCAGCATTGTCTTGGTCATCATGTTGGCAAAGCCAGGACCGTCGGCGATGCGCCTCGCCAAGTCTCGTGCTGTCGCAAGCAGGTCGTCCCGCTCGACAATGCGGTTGAAGAAGCCCCAGGCATGCCCTTCCTCAGCACTCATCGATCGCCCGAGATAAAGCAGTTCCGCGGCACGCCCCTGCCCGATGATCCGGGGTAGGATTGCGCAGGCGCCCATATCGCAGCCCGCAAGCCCGACACGGTTGAACAGGAAGGCCGTCTTTGCCTCAGGTGTCGCAATCCTGAGGTCCGACGCCATGGAAATGATTGCACCAGCCCCGGCACAGACCCCGTCGATTGCGGCGATGACGGGCTTGCCGCAATTGACCATCGCCTTGACCAGATCCCCTGTCATGCGGGTAAAGGCCAGCAACTCTTTCATGTTCATTTTGGTCAGCGGGCCAATGATGTCGTGAACGTCACCACCTGAGGAAAAGTTGCCGCCGTTCGGCCCGAAAACGACTGCCTTGACATCATCGTCATAGTGAAGCTCGCGAAACCAGTCGCGCAGCTCCGCATAGCTGTCGAATGTCAGCGGGTTCTTGCGGTCCGGACGATTGAGCGAAACTTCTGCAATCCCGTCCGCAACCGAGCAATTAAAGTGCTGAACGTCGCTCCGCATGGTCACTTGCCCTCCTCAAGCGCTTCGCTTAACCGGTCGAGGCGGCCGATCATGCCGTCCACGTCCTCAGAGTCGAGCCCACTCAGAATTTCGTCGATCCAGGCCTCATGCACTTCTGCATGCTCGGCAAAGACGTTCTGTCCTTTCGGCGTCAGCCGAACAAGGTTGGCGCGCCGGTCGCCGGGCACTGCAACCCGCAAGGCCAGGCCTTCCTCTGACAGCTTGTCCACGATGCCGGTGATGTTGCCATTGGAGACCCGCAGCATTTGCGAGATTTCGCTCATCTTCAGCCCGTCGGGTGAGCGCGCCAGCGCGGACATCACATCAAAGCGCGGCAGCGTCCAGTTGAACTCATTGCGCAAGCGCCGCCTGATTTCGTCCTCAATCAGGCTGGAGGCCTTGAGCAGTTTCAGCCAGAGCCGCAAGCGTGCCTTCGAGACAGATTGCTCTGCTCCAGTGAGAGCCGGTTCGTTCATACTTCTCCTCCCGACAAGGCAATTGCCTGTCCGTTCACCGACCGCGCAGCATCAGAACACAACCACAGCGCAGTTCCAGCGACTTCATCAGTTTCGATGAACCGTTTTTGCGGATTGCCCGCAATAAGAGTTGCACGCGCCTCTTCCGCGCTCAGACCCGTCTTTCGAACGATGATTTCAATCGACCGTTCAAGGAGCGGCGTTTCCACGAAGCTTGGGCAGATCGCGTTGACGGTCACACCCGTCTGGCCAAGCTCGATCGCCAGCGAGCGGGTCAAGCCGATGACACCGTGCTTGGCCGCACTATAGACCGCCACATAAGGATACCCCTTCAACCCGGCGGTGGAGGCAACGGCAATCATGCGCCCCCAACCGGACGCTTTCATATCGCCCAGCGCGGCCTGCCAAAGATTGGCAACGCCAATCAGATTCACCGCCAGCATTGACTGCATCTGATCTTGAGACAGTTTTGCGAAAGGCACGCTTTCAACGGCACCTGCATTGGCAACGGCAACGGAAATCGGTCCGTTTTGCTGCCGGGCAGCGTCCAGTGCCTTCGCAACAGCCTCCGCGTCGGTGACATCGCACAGCTGGTAAGAAAGACCCTGCGCCTTCAACGGCTCCTCACGTCGCCCCAATATCGTAACGCGCGCGCCTTGCCGATTGAATGCCTGCGCCGTTTCGGCACCGACACCGGAGCCGCCGCCGGTCACGACCACATGTTTGCCTGCCAGCGTCATACCCGGATTGCCTCTGCTTCACGGTCCGCAAGCCGCCAGGCCTGATCGCGCCCGGCAAGATAAGGTGGCTGCCAGACGGCCTGCCGGTCACCGATCTTCGCGCCTTCATGCAAGGTCCAATAAGGGTCGGCCAGATGCGGTCTGCCGATGGCGATCAGATCGGCGCGTCCGGCCATCAGGATCGAGTTTGCGTGATCGGCCTCATAAATGTTGCCGACCGCCATCGTGGTGATGCCTGCCTCATTGCGGATCCGGTCGGAAAACGGCGTCTGGAACATGCGTCCGTAAATCGGCTTTGCCTCCGTGCTGGTCTGACCGGCGGAGACGTCGATCAGATCCGCCCCTGCTTGCTGAAATGCGCGCGCAATCTCGACGGCTTCTTCCGGCGTTACCCCGTCATCACCGGCCCAGTCATTTGCGGAAATGCGCACGGACATCGGCTTGTGTTCAGGCCAGACACGGCGCATTGCGTGGAAGACTTCAAGCGGGTAGCGCAGCCGGTTTTCCAGGCTGCCGCCATAGTCATCCCTCCGGGTATTGGAGAGCGGCGAAATGAATGAAGACAGCAGATAGCCATGGGCAGCATGTAGCTCAATCATGTCGAACCCGGCCCGCTCTGCCATCTCGGCTGCGGCAACAAACTCCGACTTGATCGCCGCCAGATCGGCTTCGGTCGCTTCGCGCGGTACAGCATTTTCTTCAGACCAGGCTAGCGCCGATGCCGACACAAGGTCCCAGTTGCCGGACGCCAAGGGCTTGTCCATGCCTTCCCAGCCGATATTGGTGGAACCCTTGCGGCCTGAATGACCGATCTGGCAACAGATCCTGGCCTCGGTCTCGCCATGCACGAAATCCACCAGACGCTTCCAGGCAGTCTCATGTTCCGGCGCATAAAGACCTGGACAGCCCGGCGTAATCCGGCCCGTTTCTGAAACACAGGTCATTTCGGTATAGACAAGCCCGGCTCCACCTTTCGCGCGTTCGCCGTAGTGGATCAGGTGCCAGTCTGTCGGGCAGCCGTCGACGGCCTTATACTGCGCCATCGGCGAAACGACGATCCGGTTTTTCAGCTCCATCTGGCGCAGACGGAATGGCGCAAACATCGGTGCGCGCACCGACGCATTGTCCGGAACACCGGATGCATGCTGAAACCACTGCTCAGCCGAACGCAGCCAGTCCGGATCACGCAGGCGCAAGTTCTCGTGCGAGATACGCTGCGAGCGCGTCAAAAGCGAATAGTTGAACTGCACCGGGTCAAGATCGAGATAGCGCTCGACATCCTCAAACCATTCCAGCGAATTGCGTGCTGCGGACTGAAGCCGCAGCACTTCCAGCCGCCGCTCTTCCTGATAGCGTCCGAAGGCTTTCTCAAGGGCCGGTTCGCTGTGAATGAGGTCGGCCAGCGCAATGGCGCTGTCGAAGGCAAGCCGTGACCCGGACCCGATGGAAAAATGCGCCGTTGCCGACGCATCGCCCAACAGAACCACATTGCCGTGGTGCCACTTTTCGCAAAGCACCCTCGGGAAGTTGATCCAGACCGCCGACCCGCGCAGATGGTCGGCATTCGACATCAGCTTATGCCCGCCAAGATGCGCCTCAAAGGTCTTGCGGCAGGTTTCGACGATCTCTTCTTTCGACATCCCGTCAAAGCCGAAATTGGCGTAGGTCTCTTCGGTGCACTCGACAATGAATGTCGCTGTCTCATCATCGAACTGGTAGGCATGCGCCCAGATCCAGCCGTGCTCGGTCTTCTCAAAGATAAAGGTGAAGGCGTCGTCGAATTTTTGGTGCGTGCCAAGCCAGACGAACTTACACTTTCTGGTATCGATTTCCGGCTTGAAATGCTCCGCATAGGCGCTACGCACGCTTGAATTGATGCCGTCACAGCCAACGACCAGATCATAGTCGCGGCGATAGCTTTCAATATCGTCAAACGGCGTCTCAAAGAGCAGTTTGACGCCCAGCTCACGCGCACGCTCCTGAAGCAGAAGCAGCATCTGCATACGGCCGATCCCGGCAAAACCGTGACCGCTGGAGACTGTGCGCACGCCGTCATGTACTACGGCGATATCGTCCCAATAGGCAAAGTGATCGCGTATGGCTTCAGCGCTTTTCGGGTCGTTCGTTGCCAGGTTTTCCAGCGCATCGTCCGACAGCACGACACCCCAGCCAAACGTGTCGCTCGCCCGGTTGCGCTCAACGACAACGATCTCGTGCGAAGGGTCCCGAAGCTTCATCGAGATCGCAAAATAGAGCCCGGCAGGCCCACCGCCCAAACACGCCACCCGCATTGATTGCACCTCCCGAATTTCGAGCGCTCCCGCGCCACGGATCGACACGAGTTAACGTAACTCAGCTCACAGATATTTCAAGCTTGAAATTTATAAGATTAAATTATTTTGATTCATTGCTCAAACACAGACATGGTCTTGACCACCGAATGTTTTGGACAAGGGCACATCCGAGGAAACGGAGCGCCATGGAAAACGGGGCCAGAACAAGCGAGGGCAGCGCCGGGCAAAGCTCTCAATCAAACCTAGAAGAAAGCAAATTTTTCAGAGAAATGAAAACCCTTGTAACCGCTACGTAAGATTGAAATCTGCAACCCTAAAGTTCCCATATTTCCGCCAATTTTGAAATTTTGACAATTCAATATCAATTTTAAAGTGCGTAATTTTTAATATTTACAACCAACATAACACATGCCACCGTGCACTCAGAAATACAACTTATTGACGAAAACTTGAGAGTGGCGGGGGCTGTTTTGGTTGAGAATTCTTCTTCGCACATTGCTATTCGCTGAAGCCGCTTGACGAGCGTCCTTTGGCAAAATGTCTAAGAGACGCTCCGCCTTTGGAAAGCGCGGGAGGAGTTCATTGCGTATTGGACGGATCTTGCCTATGACCCCAGGGTACCGGAATTTGAATTTGAAGAAGCACCAAGTAAAATGGTTCATTTTGGGCTTAGCTTGGGTCTGCCAACGTCGGCCGATCTACTCCCCTCTATAGCAAAGGAGGTCTCGAACAGCGAAGATTATCCTGACATCTTCGCCATGCCCGACCCTGATGCAGCAAGCAACATCCTTCGAAATACCATTAAATACTTAAAATATGGAAATAATAATAATTTCCATTAAAATTAATTGATAGATGGAGAGAGTAAGCATCCAGACAATATTATATATTTAATCGCGCCGCCTCCATAGCGCTCTAGTTGACTAGAAGCCAGCAATTCCGCATGGCCCAGTTTTCATGAAATCCATTGGCGTTAAGGTGATATCAAGTCAAAAAAATTGCCCACGCGCTAGCATGTGATTTGTCCAGCACATGACATGCTAAACAGGAGCTCGCAGAGCCAGAAGGTTAATTTTTTGCAAATAGGCAGAGACTAAAACGAGAGCATATTACAATGAGTAATCGTTTCATGACCATGCTAGCCCTAGAAAACGCGCAATTCGCGGATGGAAGGGAAGTGATTGCGGCGCTCAAGTCTTTCGCGCCAAATGTCGAGGCGGAAACGGTAGACTCAGAGCAAGCAGAAGCTGCTCAACCAACTCACTTGGTTCGTATGGGACAAACCGTTCTTGCGCTAATCCATGTTGACAAGCCGCTGCCCGTGGACACCGCCGAACGTCCGATTGCTTACAATCAGACTTGGCCAGGAGCCAAGGCAGCAGTAGAAAAACACAAAGCGCATGTAATCGTAGCGGTCTTTCAGTCAGAAGAAGGCTTTGCAGCTGCGCGCCAAAGCGCAATCAATCTGACACTTTTAACCGCAGCCGTTATCAAGAGCCATTCGGTACTCAGCATAATTTGGACGACCGGCAACACTATCTCTGAACCGATCATGGCTTTTAAAGCTCTGCAGCAGATCAGCGAACAAAAATACCCTCTAGATCTGTGGCTACAGATTTATCCTTATCGTCCCCCCACTCTACCCGAATCTCAAACAATGATCGGTTTTGTTACTGAAGGCCTGCAGCCTTTTATCGGCCGGGAAATTCAGTTTGAACCCGGGGCTCTCTCGCCCCAGGACACTGCCTCTCGAGTGCTAAACATCTCACACTACCTTTTGGCGCAGGGACCGGTGCTTCGGGACGGTGAGACGCTCGGAATAAGCGAAACCGAAAAAATCCGCATTCGGCATAGGCCGGAAGGCGCTCAACCGGGAGTGCCTATTTTGGAACTGAGCCTGGAGCAGGCGAAAACCATCTAGACAAATAGAAAGACAACACAAAGAAAGAGGTAAGTAATGGCATGGAGAGTATCCGTTGATATAAAAGAGTTTCCAAAAAAATTTGATTACAGGCCAGATCAATCTGGTCAAATGGGGGATATTGAGCAAACAGAACCTAAACTAACTCCAGACCAAGTGCCGTCGAGAGTAACAATTAGCGGAAAAGTTTCAGAATGCGCCCTGTTCGTTATGGCTTTTGGCGGTGGGCAATGGATCGTTTCGCAAAGATTTAGGGACCTTGTCGAAGCGTTGGAACCGAACGTTCATAACTGGCTACCCACGGACCTATTTTGGTCGAATGGGCAGCCACTACCAGAGCCTTACTACTTTCTGCAACCAGGTCAATCACTGGACACCGTTATTTTCGAAAGATCTTTTTTTACAAGCGGCGTCTCAACTACCGGAGAACACTATGTTGTTTTCCCCGTAACAAGTCATCTGATGACATTCGACAAAAGAAAGATAAACGGAAAGCACCTTTGGAAGGAGTATTACGCTGGATATCAAGATACTTTCTTTTCCGATGAATTAGTTAACGAATTGAAGAAAATAAGATTCAAAAAATGCTTCGAACTTCTTGAATGTCGAGAGGAGGTTGGAAATGACGGTTGACATAAATGATTTTGTATTCGCGAGTGAATTCAGAACGGACCCAAGCTTTCCAAAAAAAAATCCTAAAGAAACCAGTCCAGCAGACTGGAATGCGAATTTCGAAGGCCATCATCTTATTCCTACAAATGTTGCTAATAAATTCAAGTTTCTGAAAGCTCTGGCGCAAATTGATTTGGACCCCAATAATCCCACAGGAACTGGACTCTACAAACACAATAGCTTTAACGAAAATGGTATTTGGCTGCCAACCCACGAGGCGGATTCAATTGCAAGCGGTCTCGCGTTACATAAGGGAGGCCATACAAACACATACAACGGTCTTGTCGAAGATCTTCTTCGTGAAATTGAAAGAAAACATAATCTTGGCAATCTAAGCCAAAACACAGATTTTGATGACCCGGATATCCGGTCACGCCTTGAGGCTGCAGCAAAGGAACTGGATGCTGTCGAAAAGTATTTGCGCGACGGTTTGATGGCAAATCGCGTATCGGGAGCCAATGGCTCAGACCCCGATCGCATGGCGCCTAAGTTCATGATAAATAGTGCAGATCCTCACGCTCAAGCCATTGGAGGATTCGACGCCGGCTACCCGGCCAGCGTAGCGGAAGACTACAAGGACTTTCTAGATTTGCACTTCACCAACGGCGATCCCGTCGACGGCACGCCGAAGGGAAGTTACCAAAGCATTTCGACGGCCTCGGACCCAAGTATTACGAATGCCAATGGGGATGTGGTTAACCCTTTTGAGCGACGCGCACTTATTGACCCATCATTCGACACTGCCGGAATTGAGGTATTTTCTGCCCAATCGCAACTGATTAGAGGCTCGAATTCTCTCAACGACAGCGGCCCCCAAAACCCCTTTTCGGACAAGGTTGATTTACTTGGCGTTGCCATCCTCACAACTGCAGGAATTGTTTTGGTTTCATCCGATCCAGCCGCAGCGCAAGAGATAAATGATGATATTAGAGCATTTCTCGAAAGTGTTGACAGCGACACCTTACTGGATTTCGGCGCCTCTGCGATATTAGAAAAGGTTGTAGCAGGAACCATATTTGTCGCCGCAGGTAAACAAGCAGGCGCTTTTGCATACATCACATATGAAATTGGAATAAATATAAATGACGCGCGTGCCGTTTTGGAATATTTCGAAGCAAAATTCCCTCATTGGACTTGGGTTGACTATGTAAAACCTCTTTTCGATTATTTGTATGTTGCTACACAGTATTTTCCTGACTTCGAATTTGATTTCCCTGAATTTGTTATGCTTGAAGACGTGGGGCATTTCTCCGGCAAGGATGATCGCCAGGCAATTCTAGCCCTCGGAGATGATTCGATTGATGCTGGCGGCGGCAATGACTGGATCGCGCATACAGGAACCGGCGTGGTGCGTGGTGGGGAAGGCGACGACACCATTGTTGCTTTCACACAGTATGAAGGGATCGAGCAAAGAGTTGACGATCGACGCCGGTGACGGCAATGATTGGGTTTGGGGGTTCGGCGCCGCAGAAATTCACCTCGGCAAAGGTAACGACTGGCTCATTAGAGCGGGCACAGGCTCTGTCATATACGCAGGCCCAGGAGGTGAGGACGACAAAGATTTTATCAATTTGATGTGGTCCACCGGCACGCAAGTGGTGGGCGCTGATGGCTATGACTTGGTTCTGGCGTTTGGCCATTTGAGCACAGCCGGTACTTTTACCAAGCACGTCGATTCAGAAAGTCCTTTTTTATATGGTCTCGGAGGCATTCTTAAATTCGCAGTCGACGCAAGTGGCGCCCTGGCTATCGGAGACCTCTTTTCGAGACGCGAGGACGAAGAGTCGTTCCTCACATTGGCAAACTTCAATAACGATCCCTTAGGTCCAGCCTCCGAAGCAACAGCAGGCATTCGAACGGCAGAGATCCAAACTGAAATGTGGCGTCTTGCCGATGGGCGCGAGAACGGTATTGGCAAGGTCAATGGTGAAAGCATGTGGTCTTTCATCGTTCAAAGTGTGAAGTATGTTCTCGATTCTGCGAATGTCGGCGGCGTCGATCCGCTTGTGTTCGACCTCGACGGCGACGGCCTGGAACTGACCTCCATGGTGACGGGCGTCAGCCCCATGTTCGACATGGATGGCGACGGGTTTGCCGAGCATAGCGGCTGGGTGGCGCCGGATGACGGGCTGCTGACGCTCGATCTCAATGCCAATGGCACCATCGACGATATCAACGAGCTTTTCGGCGGCGTCGGACAGTCCGGCTTTGCAGCGCTGGCCGCCTATGACCTCAACGGCGACGGCAAGATCGACGCGCAGGATGCGGTTTATTCGGATCTCCGCATCTGGCGGGATCTGGACCGGGATGCTGAAACCGATGCCGGTGAACTCTTCACACTTTCCGAACTCGATATTGCCTCTATCGATCTGACGGCGACCGATGACGGCAGCCAGAACGCGCTGAATGTGGTGGCCCGTACCGGCAGCTTTACGCGCGGCGACGGCAGCACCGGCACGGTGGGCGACATCGAGTTCCGAATCAACAATTACGACACGGTTTATACGGGCGATACGACCATTGCGCCCGATATCGCGGCCAACATGCCGGCCCTTAAAGGCCATGGCGTTCTGACCGAACTCCAGGTGGCCCTCACGCTGGAGGGCCCGAACGGGCCATTGGCGCAGACGATCAACACCGTTCTGCCCACGCTGAATGTGATCGACCGGGACGTGCTGTCCGAGCGCGCCTTCGACATTCTCGATGCCTGGGCCAAGGCACCGCCTGCCGCCACTGGCTTCGGCAGCAATCCGGATGTGCCGGTGCTGATCAGCCGCGCGGGCGGCGAACTGGAAGTCCTGGACTTCGCTGTTCAGGTGACCGAGCAAATCACTTTGCAAGATGGGTCGGAAGACACTGTCACCTATTGGAAACTGGCAGGCAGCACCTCCATCACCGACGCCGATGGCAATGTGATCGAGTACCCAAGCTATGATCAGGTTCTGGCCGACCCGGTGAATGGGGCGGATGTTGCCTGGGAAGTCGTCACCGCAGCCGAGCTTGATTTCATCGAGCGCTATTTCGGCGAGAACATACCCGTTGACGATCCGGGAGCCTTGACCGGAACTGCAATTGCCGGCCTTGGCGCCCTTTTGGGCCGGACAGAGCTGCTGGTGGAGCAACTTGCGCTTCGCCTGGCGATGCAAGGCGGTTTGAAGCCTTATTTTGACGGAGTTGAATATTCGGTCGAAACCGACCGTTTCTCGCCCACCTCCGAATTTGAACTCATCCCGTTCTTCAAGAAGATCTTCGAAGCAGCACCGCAAGATGCCACTGGCGCGGCAGACTGGCTGGACGCCTGGAAACCGCTGATCGACACGCTTCTGTCAGACTATGACCGGCCGGGTGGCAACCGGATTACGGAGCCGTTCATCTTCACCAATGTGGTGGCTGCCTACGAGACCGTCGGATTGCCGGTCAGCCTGGCGGTGGCCGCCGAGAGCCTCGGAGTCTCGCAGGATATCGTTGACTATGGTTCCGGCGCCCGCACCGGCACGGACGAGAACGAAATCTTTTATATGTCCACCGGCGACGACGTGGTGGAGAGCAAAACCGGAAGCGACGTCTTTGTCTTCGGTCAGAATTTCGGCAATGACGTCATCAACGACCTTGAGCAAAGCTCAGACAATTTCGACACCATCCGTTTTGCTCATCTGACGCCCGATCAGATTACCGCTGCCCGGGACGGCAAAGACCTGATCCTGACTGTCACGGAAACCGGAGACAGCGTGCGGGTCGTGGGCCAGTTCCATGACATGCAGTATTCGCTGTTTGGCGGCGTTGTCGGGCCGTTTCAGGGCATTGAAGAAATTGTTTTCGCCAATGGCGAAGTCTGGGGCATGAGCGAGATTGCCACCGCCATCTCAAACCCGCTTGCCAGCGATGACACCCTGATTGGCACCGATCATGCGGATCTGATGGATGGCGGGGCCGGCAATGATTTTCTGCAAGGCGGCGACAATACGGATATCTATCTGTTCAATGCCGGCTATGGCCACGACACGATTCACGATGCCCAGGTTGATGTCCTCTCGCGCAGCGAAGACATTCTCATCTTCGGCGCGGATCTCTCCTATGACGATCTCTCGTTCTACCGTGACGGTGGCAGCAATACGCTGGTCATCAATACGGCGGGTGGCGACAGCCTGACGATCAACGGCCAGTTCTTTGGCGTAACTGCGATCGGCGGGGAGTTCTGGTTCGACCGGATCGAATACTTCCAGTTCGAGAACAGCAATGGCGAGAGCCAGGGCTTCGACTACGAACACATCATGAGCAGACTGATCGCCGATGCCAAAACCGACGGCGACGACACGATCTACGGCTTCACCCGCGATGATGTTCTCGATGGCGGCTCCGGCAACGACTACCTCTCCGGTGGCAACAAGAACGATACATATGTCTTTGGCTTCGGCTACGGCTCAGACATCTTCGATGAAGGCATCAATCTTGATCTGAATTTCGAGACAATTGACAAAGTGAAGTTTGGCGAAGGTGTTACGGCAAGCGATGTGACACTCGAGCGCGAGGGCGACAGTGCGGACCTAACCGTAAAACTGTCGGATGGCAGCCAGTTCAAAATCCTGCGTCAATTCCTTGGCGACAATATTGCCGGTAATCACTACTTCGCCATCGAGAGCTTTGAGTTCGAAGACGGCACTGTCTGGGATCAGGAACACATCTACAACTACTTCCTGCAGTCCACCACTGGTGATGACACCATCAATGGCTTCTGGCGGAATGATGTATTGGACGGCGGCGCGGGCAACGACTACCTGAATGGCGGCGATGGCGACGACACCTATCATTTCGGCTTCGGCTATGGACAGGATATCATCTACGACAAGTTCCTCTCAGTCTTCAGCAATGAAAACGACAAACTGCTGTTTGGCGCAGGCGTCACCGCAAATGACGTCACCTGGTCGCGGAATGGGGCTTCAAATGACCTGATCGCAACTCTGTCTGACGGCAGCCAACTGACGATCCAAAGCCAGTTCCTCTATAACAATTTTGGTCACCGCTATTTCGATATCGAGCATTTCGAATTTGCAGACGGGTCAACGATTTCAATCGGTGAAATTCAACAGCAGCTGATCGCAGGCACAGACGGAGACGACACACTTTACGGGTTCGCGTCCGAAGACGTATTTGACGGCGGATTGGGCAACGACACCTACTATGGCGGCGAATACAGCGACACCTACCACTTCGGCATAGGCTACGGCCACGACCGGATCTTAGATGAACAGGTTTCGATCTTTATAGACAACACGGACAAGATTGTTTTTGGCGCGGGTATCTCGACATCGGACGTCTCAATTTCCTGGACCGACGATCTCTACCTTGATCTTACACTGTCGCTAAATGCGAACGACAGCATCACGGTTGTTGGCTACAGAGGCTTGGCACCGTTCGATTTCAATGTCGTTGAAGAGTTCCATTTCCAAGATGGCACGGTCTGGGAGACAGACGATCTCATCGCCCACTATCTGCAAGGTGTATCGACCAGCGGTGATGATCTCATTTCAGGCTTTACTCTCGATGACACCATTGATGCCGGCGCTGGAGACGACACTGTCTACGGCCGTTATGGCTCTGATACGATCAGAGGAGGCTTAGGTGACGACAACCTCAACGGTGGCAAGCATTCCGATACTTATATCTACGAGTTGGGAGATGGCGCTGATATTATCGCTGAAACCACAAACAATGGTGCTGCCGACAAACTTCTTCTTGGTGCCGGAATTCTGACATCTGAGGTGACTGTTTCGCGTAGCCCTCAAGATCTAAATGAGGTCATTCTCACATTTGTAGATGGAGGCTCGGTAACGCTGAAACACCAATCCGTTGATTGGTTCGACAGCGGTGTTGAGCTGATAGAATTTGCAGACGGTACAATCTGGACCAGCGAGGATCTTGCTCGGATCCTGGCGGAGAACGCCTGGACAGATGGCGATGATACGATCGACGGCTACACCAACTCAAACGACTATCTCTTCGCAGGAGCTGGAAACGACACTGTCTTTGGCTATTCCGGAGAGGACATTATTACAGGTGGTCTTGGCGATGATACGCTCGACGGCGGTAAAGACTCCGACATCTACCGTTACGATCTTGGCGATGGCGCAGACACCATCATAGAGACCTATAACAACGGTACTGCCGATCGGCTGGTCCTTGGTGAAGGCATCCTTCCAGGAGAAGTTACTCTCGTTCGCGGAACGAGTGATTTGAACGAAGTCACACTGTCGTTCACCGACGGCGGCTCGGTCCTGTTGAAACACCAGCTGGGTGAATTCTTCAATAGCGGTGTCGAAGAGGTTCAATTCGCCGATGGCACGATCTGGACCCGTGCCGACTTGCGCTCCATGATCTTGGCACAAGAGATCACAAATGGCGACGATGACATCAACGGCTTCGGTGTCGTCGACACTATCGATGCCGGTGCTGGCGATGACACTGTCAATGCTGGCGACGCGGATGATATCCTCACTGGTGGATTAGGCGACGACGTTCTTGATGGCGGAGACGGTTCGGACACGTTTGTCTACAATCTTGGAGATGGCAACGATACCATCCATGAGCTTTTCAACAATGGTGCCACCGACAAGCTGGTTCTCGGAGATGGAATTGTTCCTGGCGAGGTCACGCTGACGCGCGGTGTAAGTGAGCTGAATGACGTCACACTAGGTTTCGTCGATGGTGGATCAGTCCTTCTGACGGACCAGCTCGACGACTATTTCGACACTGGCGTTGAGCAAATCGAATTTGCCGATGGCACGATCTGGACCCGTGGTGACCTGCGTTTGCTGCTTCTGTCGCAAGCAGGAACATCTGGCGACGACATCATTCACGGCTTTAATGTCGATGATGAGATTGACGCTGGTGTCGGGAATGACAGCGTAAAGGGTGCATCTGGTGACGACATTATCACCGGCGGTCTTGGCGATGACGCGCTCGAGGGCGGCAAAGGTAGTGACGTTTACCACTACAATCTGGGCGACGGCTCGGACACGATCAGTGAAGACTATTATCAAGGTGCGGCTGACAGGCTGGTCTTTGGTGCTGGGATTACGCCGCAATCCGTCAAGATCGTACGACCCGGTGTGGGCGCTCAAGATGCTTTGCTACTGCTGTCTGACGGATCGATAATCACCCTGACAGAACAATTCCTTGCCTCCTCCGAAAAAGGCATCGAGGCGATCGAATTCCAGGATGGGACCGTTTGGACGCAAACGGACATCGAGACGATCGCAATCATTAATGCAAAACCTCAGGCAGAAGCCGATAATTTCAATCTTTTATTCGACGGTTCGCCGATTGAACTAGCGTCCGCCGATATACTGGCAAACGATGTCGATGACGGAACGTTGACCATTGTCGCTGCCACAATTGACGGCAACGGAACTGTTGACTTGTTGCCTTCAGGTAATTTGAGCCTTCTCCCGGATGAAGGCTTCGAAGGCGATATTATTATCACCTATGTGGTCAGCGACGGCGACTTCACATCAGTCAATGTCATCACAGTTTCCGTTTCTCCCGATGACGATCCAGCAACAGACGACACCATCACCGGAACCAACGAGGATGACATCCTGTTGGGGGGTAGAGGCAATGACACGCTGAATGGTGGTAGCGGCAACGATATTCTGGTTGGCGGCTTGGACAACGACACACTGCACGGCAGCTATGACAGCGATACCTATGTCTTCACCAGAGGCGACGGAACCGATACAATCGAAGACAATGGCTATCTCTCTACCGACAAGTTGGTTCTACACGGATATGCGCAGAGCGAAGTGATCGTTTCCCGAGCGAGCACCTCCAGTTCAGCGATACTGACCTTTGTCGGAACCACCGATCAAGTTACAATTGTTGATACACTTGAGGGGAGTAACTACGATCAGATTGAGCAAATTGTCTTTGATGACGGTGCGATTTGGTCGATGGGCGATCTGCGAACCAAGATCCTCAGCAGTCTTCAGACCGATGGCAATGACACTATCCAAGGCTTTAGTAGCATTGGAGATGCCATTGAGGGCGGTCTTGGCAATGACACGCTCCATGGACGAGGTGGTTCAGACACTTATGTGTTCTCCCGAGGTGATGGAGTCGATGTAATTGAAGACAACGGATTCGGAGACACGGATCGACTCGTACTTCACGGCTACTCTCCGGACGAAGTCATTATTTCGCGAGATGGATTATCAGACACTGCGATCCTGACTTTTGTCGGAACATCCGACCAAATCACTTTGGTCGAGTCGCTTGATATCAGCGTCTACGATCAGATCGAGCAGATTGTTTTTGACAACGGTACTATCTGGACAATGAGCGATCTCCGATCCGCTGTCCTAACCTCTGTTCAGTCCGATGGCGATGATTTCATTCACGGCTTTGGCCGTGTTGATGAAACGTTGGTGGGTGGTCTGGGAAATGACACGATTGAAGCGGATGGCGGTGATGATACACTAATAGGCGGCCTCGGAAACGACACATTACACGGTGAAGGCGGCTCGGACACTTATGTCTTTGCACGCGGTGACGGCGTCGATACTATCGAAGACAACGGTTTTGGCTCTACGGACAAGATTGTAATCAACGGCTACCTGCCGAACGAAGTGAGTGTTTCGCGCGTCGGGTCATCGAACACAGCAATATTTACCTTTGCTGGAACAACAGACCAGATCACAATCATCAACACTCTTGATAGTGACCTTTGGGACGGGATTGAGCAGATTGTCTTCGACAATGGAACGATCTGGACCATGGCCGAAGCCAGGGTGCAAGCAATGTTCGGTACCTCCTCTGATGAAGTCATCATCGGATTCTCTGGAGATGATGTCATCGTCGGCGCTGCGGGGAATGACATTCTGACTGGTGGCGGCGGAAACGATACATTCCGCTTTATTGCTGGAGATACCGGCAATGACACTGTCACGGACTTCACAGCAGGAGCTGGATCTGGCGATATGATTGAGTTTGAAACTGCTATCTTTACGTCTTACTCAGAGGTGCTTGCAGCCGCGACAGATGACGGTTCCGACACGACCATCTCGATTGACGGCAGCACGAGTATCGTCCTAGAAGGTGTCCTTACCAGCGCGCTGCTTCAGGATGATTTTCAGTTTGTGTAACCTATCTACCAGAGTAGATCGGCGTTCTCACAATGCCGGTTAATTGCCTGCCAGGCTAAGGAACGAATGACGAACGTCATCGCTCCTTAGCCTGCACTTCGCGAGTGCTTCTTGAAAGAACTCGATGCACAGTCAAACATGCGACTAAGTTGTTCGCCCTGGATCTGTGCCCAACCACCCGAAACCGACCCAGATGACGCAATTGAGCTATTTTGCTCCGGGATCTGTCGCGAGCCGAGGTGCGATAAATCGGAAAACTGTTTTGAGGAAAAAGGTTGGTTGACCGGAAACGGTCCACCCGGCCTTGATATGGCTTGAAAGCTCCAGGCGGAAGCGGGCAATCGGTACGTCGCATCCGATGGTGGCATGACGGCGGGAAGCAAAAAGGAATGAGACATGTCAGCTTTTCCTGACAAGGCACAAATCGTCATCGTCGGTCTGGGCGGCATTGTCGGCGCGTCGGTGGCGCATCACCTCATCGAGCGTGGCTGGACGGATATCGTCGGCATCGACAAGTCCGGCATTCCGACGGATATCGGCTCGACGGCCCACGCATCCGACTTCTGCTACACCACAAGCCACGACTATCTGTCGGTCTGGACCACGCAATATTCCATCGATTTCTTTGAAAAGATGGGCCACTACGCCCGGGTCGGCGGTCTTGAGGTCGCGCGCACCGGTGATGACACCTGGATGGAGGAAATCAAGCGCAAGGTCACATCCGGCAAGGCCTTCGGCACCAATGTCAGCCTGGTCACTCCGGCCGAGATCAAGGAAAAGTTCCCGCTGATCGAAGAGGACATGGTCCAGGGCGGCATGTGGGATCCGGATGCCGGTCTGGTCATTCCGCGCTCGCAGACCGTCGCCGGCAAGTTGGTCGACCAGGGCGAAAAGTCTGGCAAACTGAAGGTCTTCGCCAACACGCCCGCGCAATCGCTTATTGTCGAGAATGGCCGAATTTCCGGCGTCAAAACCCATCGCGGCACGATCCACGCCGATCACGTGATTGTCTGCGCCGGTCTTTGGGGCCGCCAGATCGCCGAGATGGTCGGCGAAGACTTGCCGGTTATGCCCGTCGACCACCCGCTGACTTTCTTCGGCCCCTATAACGAGTTTGAAGGCACCGGCAAGGATATCGGATACCCTCTTTTGCGTGACCAGGGCAACTCAGCCTACATGCGCGACACGGGCGACCCGAAAACAGCCGAAGGCGGGCAGATAGAATGGGGCTATTACGAGACCGACACGCCGCGCCTCTGCCATCCGCGTGATCTGCTTGAAAAGGATCAGGCGCGTCTGTCACCCTCGCAGCGCGATCTGGAAATGGAACAGGTCATCGAGCCGCTGGAACGCGCTATGGAACTGACGCCGATCCTGGGTGAGATCGGCTATAATGAAAGCCATTCCTTCAACGGTTTGTTGCAGGTCTCCGCTGCCGGTGGCCCGTCTTGCGGCGAAAGCCAGAAAGTACGCGGTCTCTGGTACTGTGTTGCCATCTGGGTGAAGGACGGCCCGGGCTACGGCAAGTTGATTGCAGACTGGATCACCGACGGACGCACTGAAATCGATCACGCTTCCATCGATTATTCCCGCTTCTACGCCCATCAGATGACCGAGGAATTCATCGAAGGGCGCTGCTACGAAGCGGCCCAGAAGATTTATTTCCCCGCAATCCATCCGCGCGAGCCATATGCTTCCGGCCGCGGCGTCAAGCGCTCCCCTTTCCATGAGCGCGAAGTCGAACTTGGTGGTCACTTCATGGAACTTGGCGGCTGGGAACGCGCGCATGGGTATGCCGCCAACGACCACCTGCTGGAGAAATACGGCAACCGCGTTCCTATGCGCGAAAATGAATGGGACAACCGTCACTTCTGGCGTGTTTCCAATGCTGAGCAGCTGGCCCTCAGCGAAGATTGCGGGATCATCAACCTGTCGCATTTTTATATGTTCGACGTTGAAGGTCCTGATCATGTGGCCCTGATGGAATGGCTTTGCGCTGCCAAGATCGGCGGCGACACCATGATCGGCAAAGGCATCTACACGCATTTCCTCGATGACGAAGGCAATGTGCGGGCGGATCTGACGGTCTTCCGCATGGAAGACCGTTGCCGCATCGTGGATGGTGCTGATGCCGGACCGCGTGACCTGCGCTATGTTCAACGTGTTGCCGAAGACAAGGGCTTCAAGGTCACCGTGACGGATGTCAGCGAAGCCTATACCACCATCGGCATTTGGGGTCCGAACGCCCGGGAAAACCTGAAGAAGGTCGTTTCCGATCCGGCAACGCTCGATCCGGAGAACTTCCCCTTCGCAGCCATCCGCAAGCTTGAAATCGCCGGCAAGGAAGTGTCAGCACTTAGGCTGTCCTATGTGGGCGAACAGGGCTGGGAACTTCATATGAAATATGAAGACGGTCTTGCTGTCTGGGACGCGCTCAGAGCAATCGGCGTCATGGCCGTTGGCGTTGAAACCTATGCCAATTCGCGCCGCATGGAAAAGAGCCTGCGGCTGCAGAACGCCGATCTCCTGACCCAGTATAATCTCTATGAGGCGGACCTTGCCCGGCCGAAAGTGAAGGAAGCCGACTTCCGCGGAAAGGCCAAACATCTGGAGTACCGGGCGCGCGAAAAACAACCTGCCATGCTGTGCACCCTGGTCATGACCGACAACACAGACGGACAAGGCGTCAAGCGCTATCCGGTTGGCGCCATGCCGGTTCAGGACCCTGAAACGGGCAAGACGCTGGTCGATAATCTCGGGCGGATTTCCTACACAACATCAGTTGCTTATGGACCGACCATCGGCAAGAACATCGCGCTCGCCTACCTGCCTCAAGACTATTGCCAGGTCGGCCGCAAGCTGAACGTCGAATACTTCTCGGAAACCTACCCGGTTGAAGTGGCGGGCGTCGGATACCAGCCGCTGTATGACCCGGAAAACCTGAAACCACGGTCATAGTGCCGTATTCCGCGAGGTCTGAAAAAGACCTCGCGGCAAGCACCGGTTATTGAAACGCGATTTAATAAACCCTAAATTGAAAGTGTGATTGTAGTCTTTCAGGAGGGTACCCATGCCATTCTTTTCTCCCCGCGGTCCGGTTTCGCACGCAGCAGCAGAAGCCTTTGCAAAGGGTGTCAAAAGAGGAATGGCGCCTGAATCGCGCATCCCGTCTTCAGAAAGGAAAGCTGAGGCCCAGACCAGGCGTGCAGAAGAGCCGCCGACAAGCGCCACCCGTGTCACTCCAAGCCGGAAAAAGACAGGCTTTTTGTCTCGCTTGAAGGCTTTCTTTCTGCGCTAGAACAGTCTCAAGACGGGCCAACCGTCCTGAGAACTTTTTTGGTTGTCTCGCGCATCGCCGGCATGACCGACCGCAGTATTTCATTGCGGTCGAACACGTTCGGCTTGTCCGCCAATGTCTGACGCAGTGAGCGGCCGAACGTTTGCCGCAATTCCGTTCCGAAGTTGAATTTGCAGACACGCGTCTCGCGCGCAAGGCGAATGCGATCGTCCTGTGGAATGCCGCTGCCACCGTGCAAAACCAGCGGTTTTGTCGTCACATGCTCAACAGCTGCGAGCGCCTCAAAATCAATGCCGTCTGTCGCTTCAGTTTGCAGGTGCACATTGCCAATCGACACAGCGATTGCATCTGCTCCGCTTTCCTTGTCGAACCGCGCAACCTCAGCCGGATCGGTAAAGGCGGAGGAGGCCCCTTCGGCATAGCCGACATACCCGACTTCCCCTTCAACGGAGACATGGGCTTTGCGCGCGATTTCAGCCAGACCCGCGGTCATATCGATGTTTTCGGATATCGGACGCTTGGATCCATCGAACATCAGCGACGTGAACCCGTGATCGATCCCCTGCAGACACTCTTCAACGCTGTAGCCATGGTCCAGATGACAGACCACCGGAACACTCGCCTGATCCGCCAGATGACGCAGCATTTTGCCGATCACGGGCACTGGTGTATGCGCCCGGCATCCGGGTCCGGCCTGCAGGATCACAGGCAGGCCTGTTTCCTCGGCGGCTTCCACAAAGGCAACGGCATCTTCCCAGCCGAGCACGACCAATCCGGCAAGCGCATATCCGTCGCGGGCAGCATCTGCCAGAACGTCATTCAGTGGAACTGCGGTCATTTGAACTTGGCAATCATGTCCTTGATGCCCGGGATCGTCTCGATCTGCCAGGCATGATCGGGCTGGAAATACTGAACCAGCGAGCGCTGCGACAGACCGCCCAGGATCGTGAAATAATACATTTCATAGCCTGGTGCGACGACGCAAGGGTGGTAGCCTTTGTCGAGCACGATCGTTGATCCGTCGACGATGTGATAGGCATCCCCAACCTTGCCGTCCTCCCGCTGAACCAGCTGCATGCCGAAGCCGTTGTTCGGGCGGAAGCGGAAATTATAGGTCTCGTCGTGACGCGATTCTTCCGGCAGACGGTCCGTATCGTGTTTGTGCGGCGGAAAGCCGGACCAGCCCCCCTGGCCGACCGTGAACAGTTCGGACACCAGAAGGCGGCCTACCCTGTCGTGATACTTGGTTCCCAGAATGTGTTTGATCTTGCGGTGCGTTTTGGTGTCGTCGGAGCCGTATTGCACCAGGTCGATATCCGGCGTCCGGACATCGAATGGTTCCAGAACCTTGTCGTATTTGGCCCCTGCAACGAACACTTCAGCGGCTTCGCTGACACAGACCATCTGCGCCTTGGCACCGGTCGGGACATAGACGCCTTCCGGTTCTCCGTCCCAGACATCCCCGCCACGATTGCCGAGCTTGTCGAAAGACACACCTTCAACAGTTACATCCACGCTGCCCGTCGCCGGAACAATGGCGGTCTCGTAACCGGGCACCGAGTATTCAAATGCCTGCCCACGTTTCAGCTTGACGATGTTGAAGTAGTTGAGCGGAACACGCGTATCGTCGGTATCGATGATGGCCTTGTTCGCATTTTCGAACGGCGGGATATGCATAACGATCTCCTCAGCTCTGTGGAGCGGTGTTTTGCTCAAGAAACGACTCAAGCTCTTCGGGCGTCGGCATGGCGGGTGCACAGCCAAAGCGTGACACAACCATTGCTGCAGCGGCTGAGCCGCGCAGCACCGCCTCTCTCAGCGTCGCCCCTTTGACAAGGGAAGCAATCAGAAGAGCCATGAAGGCATCGCCAGCCCCCATCGGCTTGATGGCTTCAACCGGAAAAATACCGGTCTGAAAACTCTCTTCCGGTGCGAAGACGATCGAGCCCATTTCGCCCATTTTGTAAATGGCGGTCTTGCCGGCCTCGGTCAGGCCGCCCGCCAAACGGCGACCTGCCTCTGTGTCTCCTCCGGCCACAACGGCAAATTCTTCATCGTTGCCGACAACAAGGTCCGTCAATTCAATGGCGGCACCATAAGTCTCCGCAGCTTCCACGCTTCCAGGCCAGCTATAAGGGCGATAGTCAAGATCGATGACGACCATCATCCCGGCGGCACGTGCCTCTTCCATCGCCACGAAGCAGGCTTTGCGCGAAGGGTCGGCCGCAAGCGCTGTACCGGTCACGATCAGCGCATCGAACTTGCTGAATTCAATCTCCCTGACGTGGGCTTCATCAAGCAGAAGATCCGCTGCATTGTTCCTGTAAAGCGTGTTCTGGGTATTTTCGATGCGCGTTTCCGTCACGGCCAGCGAGGTTCTGCATTCACCTGCAAGCTCAACGACATGCGTCGTATCAACACCGTAGCTGCACAGTTCCCTGCGGACAAAGCGGCCAACTGAATCCTTTGACACGCAGGTCAAAAGACTGGTCGCCACACCTTGCCTTGCCAGACCGGCGGCAATGTTGCCGGAAGACCCGCCAAGAGCGGTCGCAAATCCGGTCGCAGTCTCTGCTTCTGCGCCTGGAGGGTCGGCATAAAGATCCATACCGGCCCGGCCAAGGACCAACATTCTGGACGCGGGCGAAAGGGATTTCGGCATCTCAGATGCCTTTTCTTTGCGCGCTGCGACCGGCTTCCCAATCAACATGCGCCTTGCGCACGCGTTCGCTTTCCGAGACTTCCGGAGTGCCAACTTCCCACCATGCGTGACCTTCCTGTGTCCATCCGTCAAAGGCGTCCACCTGAAGAGAAATCACATAGGTCTTTTCCGATTGCTTGGCGCGACCGAAGGCCTCTTTCAGCTCGGCAATGGAAGAAACGGTTTCCGCATTCGCACCCATTGCCCGCGCATGCGCCTCAAAGTCGACAGCAAAGGGCTCAACCGCCAGCCTGCAATCGCTGATCAGATTGTTGAAGGACTCGTTGCCGGTGTTGTTCTGCAACTTGTTGATCACGGCAAAGCCGCCATTGTCGCAGACGATGACAATGAGCTTGGCTCCCGACAATACGGAAGAATAGATGTCGGAGTTCATGAGCATATAAGAACCGTCGCCGGTAAAGACGATCGTGTCGCGATCGGCATGGCGCTCCTGGTGACCAAGACGAGCACCCCAGCCACCGGCAATTTCATATCCCATGCAAGAGAAGCCGAATTCAACATCCACGCTGCCCAAGGAACGTGTACGCCAGTTGGCTGTCACCTCGGCGGGCAAACCGCCTGCCGCAGCAACAACCCTGTCATCATCCGCACAAACCTCATTCACCGCGCCGATCACCTGAGCGTAGGACATCGGCCGGTTGCTGCCGTCTTGCGCAGTTGGCGAGGTATTGTCGTCGACATAAGCGTTCCAGGCGGCCCGCTCCTTGGCAGCCTTCTGCCTCCAGTCAGCAGGTGTCTCATAGGTCCCGAGCGCGTCTGCAAGAAGCGGCAGCGTCAATTTGGCGTCTCCGACTACCGGCAGAGCCATATGTTTGCCCGCATCAACGCGCCCGACATTCAGGGACACGATTTTCGCATCACCCGCAAATGCCGTCCACGACCCGGTTGTGAAATCCTGCAGGCGGGTGCCGACTGCAAGCACGACATCTGCTTGACCCGCAAGAGCATTGGCCGAATTGGAGCCGGTCACACCGATCGGCCCGCAGTTCAGTTCATCTGAGTGAACAAGATTGGCCCGACCCGCGATCGTCTCAACGACCGGAATCTTGTGCCGGCGCGCAAAGTCGAGCAGCTCCTGCGTTGCAAGCGAGTACTGGACACCGCCACCCGCAATGATCAGCGGGCGTTCGGCGGATTTCAGACACGCGGCTGCAGCCGCAAGTTCGCGCTGATCGGCGGTCTGGCGACGCAGATAGTGGGTGTTCGGCTCAAAGAATGCTTCCGGATAGTCATACGCCCAACCCTGAACATCCTGTGGAAGTCCCAGGAACGCCGGCCCGCAGTCTGCCGGGTCAATCAGCGTGTTGATCGCAGCCGGCAACGATTGCAACAGCTGTGCCGGGTGTGTCAGCCGATCCCAATATCTGGTGACACTCTTGAACGCATCGTTGACCGACAGGCTTGGATTGCTTGGATGTTCAACTTGTTGCAGAACCGGGTCCGGCAATCGGGTGACGAATGCATCCCCGGACAGCATGAGCAGCGGCAGTCTGTTGGTGTGCGCAATACCTGCGGAAGTTAGCATGTTGGTCGTGCCCGGTCCGGCCGACGTTGTTGCAAACATGAACCGCTGGCGCAGTTGCTGCTTGGCGTAGGCAACCGCAGCCATTGCCATGGATTGCTCGTTCTGACCGCGCCAAAGCGGCAGTTCTTCGCGGTGCTCGTAAAGCGCCTCGCCAAGACAGGTGACGTTGCCGTGGCCGAAAATGCCAAAACCGCCGGCGCAAAGCCTGACTGTCTTGCCGTCGACTTCGACGAATTGCGCGGCAAGATGGCGGATGAGTGCCTGAGCCATGGTCAGGCGAAGGGTTTTCTGGGCCATGCGCCTCAATTCCTCCCGGACAGCTTTTTCTATTGGCTCTTGGAGCCCTTGACGGCGAAAGCTAATCGGTGTTTACGTATTTTGCAAGCGGTTGCAAAAAAGATCGGATGAAACGGGATGGAAACGCGCAAACTTGGTGTCGGCATCGTCGGCGGCGGGTATATGGGAAAGGCGCATTCAGTGGCGATGCACGCCGTTGGTGCCGTGTTTGACACAGCCTTGCGCCCTGCCCTTGAAATGATCTGCACCACAACGCCTGAGGGCGCTGCGCGGAAGGCGAGCGAACTCGGGTTTTCAAACTCGACGTCCGACTGGCGGGAGCTTGTCAACAATCCTGCCGTCGAAGCCATCGTGATCGCTTCGCCGCAGGAAACGCATCTGGAAATTTCCAAGGCCGCATTTGACCTTGGCAAGCCGGTCTTTTGTGAAAAACCACTGGGGCGCAATCTGGCTGACAGCCGCGCCATGACAGCTGCGGCAAAAGCGTCAAACTGCATCAACATGGTTGGCTTCAACTATATCAGGACACCTGCCTCTCAGCTCGCACGTGAGATAATAAGCTCAGGGGAAATTGGCGACGTTACCTATATTCGCGGCGAGCACACCGAAGACTTTTTTGCCGACCCGGAAAGCCCTGCAACCTGGCGCACACAGGGCCGGTCAAACGGCACCATGGGGGACCTGGCACCCCACATCATCAATGCTTCGCAGGCTCTTGGCGGTCCGATGGAACGCGTCCTGGCAGAGATCGAAACTGTGGTGAAGGAACGGCCGGGAAAATCGGGTATGCAGAAGGTCACCAATGACGATCACGCCCAGATTATGTGCCGGTTCATGTCCGGTGCGCTTGGCGCGTTTTATGTCAGCCGCACGGCGTTTGGCCGAAAAATGGGTTATGCCTATGACATATTCGGCACCAAGGGCTCCATCCGCTTCGATCAGGAAGACCAGAACGCACTCTGGCTTTATGAAGGTGGCCAGAACCCGTCGCGGGAAGGCTTCAAGAAGGTTCTGACCGGCCCGCACCACCCGGACTACGTCAACTTTTGCCTCGGCGCCGGACACGGAACAGGCTACCAGGATCAGATCATTATCGAAGCCCGGGATTTCCTGAAGGCCATTGAAACGGGAACAAACAGCTGGCCTACTTTCCAAGACGGCCTTTATGTAAACCAAGTTGTTGAAGCTTCCTGGCAATCAAGCGAATCCCGAAGCTGGATCAATATCGACCAAGTTTAGGCCCAGGGCACCCTGCCCGGCCTCTATTCCGGAAACATCACATGACTATCAAGATTGGAAACGCCCCCTGCTCATGGGGTGTCGAATTCGCAGATGACCCGCGCAACCCGGACTGGAAAACGGTTCTAGACGAGTGCCGCGATGCGGGCTATCGCGGCATCGAGCTTGGTCCTGTCGGCTTCATGCCCGAAGATCCGGCAGAGCTCGGAGATGCGCTTGCCGAACGTGGCTTGGAGCTGATCGGCGGCGTCGTGTTTCGTCCCTTTCATGACCCGGCGCAATGGCACGATGTCAAGGATGGCTCCATCCGGACCTGCGCAGCCCTGAAGGCGCACGGTGCGAAGCATCTCGTCATGATCGATTCCATTTCGCCACGCCGGGCACCAACCGTCGGTCGCCCGGCCGAAGCGGAAAAGATGTCTTCCGAGGAATGGACAGTCTATCGCGGCAGGATCCAGGAGATCGCCAAGATGGCAAGCGAGGAATACGGCCTGACGCCGTCCATTCATCCTCATGCCGGTGGCTTCATGGATTTTGAGAACGAGGTCGAGCAGCTTCTGGAAGAAGTTGACGAAAAGCATATGAAGATCTGCCTTGATACGGGTCACAGCGTCTATGCCGGTTTCGATCCCGTCGCGTTCATGAAGCGGCATATGGACCGCATTTCCTACATGCATTTCAAGGATATCGACCCTGTTGTCATGAAGAGTGTCATTGCAAATCAAACGGACTTCTATGAAGCCTGTGGCGACGGTATCTTCTGTAATCTCGGCAAGGGCAGCGTTGATTTTGCTGCCGTCAGACAATTGCTGCTGGATGCAGGCTTCACCGGCTGGTGCACGGTTGAGCAGGATTGTGATCCGGCCAAGGCACAATCACCGCTCGACGACGCTCGCGAAAACCGCGCCTTTCTCAAATCCATCGGCTTCGAGGTAACGGCATGACAAAGCTCAATTGGGGAATGATCGGTGGCGGTGCAGGGTCTCAGATCGGTCCCACTCACCGCATAAGCGCTGGCCTGGACGGCCATTTTCTCCTGTGCGCTGGAGCCTTTGACATTGATCCGGACCGAGGTAAGGCCTTCGCAGATTCGCTCGGCGTTTCAGCTGCTCGTGCCTATGGCGACTGGCGTGAAATGCTCGCAGCCGAAAGCAGACGCGATGACCGACTGGACCTCGTCACCATCGCGACTCCCAACGCCACGCACTACGAGATTTCTCGTGCTTTTCTCGAAGCGGGTTTCAACGTCTTGTGCGAAAAACCACTGACAATGACAGCGGATGAAGCACGCGAAATCGTTGAAATTGCCAAGAAATCCGGCAAGGTCTGCGCGGTGAATTATGGCTATAGCGGCTACCCGCTGGTTCGTCAGATGCGTGCCATGATCGCCAATGGCGACCTTGGAAAAGTCAGGCTTATCAAGGCAGAGTTTGCGCACGGCTTTCACGCAGATGCCGAAGAAGCGGACAATCCGAGAGTGCGCTGGCGCTACGACCCGGCTCAGGCGGGAACATCTGCGGTGTTCGCGGATGCCGGCATTCATGCGTTCCATATGGCCTGTTTCGTATCAGGCCAGACGCCGACGGAATTGTCGGCGGATTTTGCCTCTCTGGTTGGTGATCGCCAGTTGGAAGATGACGCAATGATCAACTTCCGCTTCGACGGCGGCGCGGTCTGCAGGCTCTGGACAAGTGCGGTCGCAGTTGGCCGGATGCACGGACTGACGCTCCAGGTATTCGGTGAGAAGGGCGGACTTTCCTGGCAGCAGCAGCATCCCGAGCAACTGCATTGGACGCCGCTGAACGGAAGAACCCAGATCCTTGAACGCGGTGACGCGGAATTATCTGAACAGGCCGTTCGCGCTTCGCGCATCCCGATTGGTCATGCCGAAGGCATGCCGGTTGCTTTTGCAAATATCTATATGGATCTGGCGGATGTCCTGAATGCCCAAAAGACCGGAGGAGAGCCCGATCCCCTGGCACTTGACTTCCCTCAGGCCGAAGACGGGTACTGGTCGATGCGGGCAATCGAAGCTGCTGCTTCATCTGCCAAGGCAAACGGTGCCTGGACCCGGCTTTAAAAACTCGGGCGGACGTTCGGCAAAAGATCGTCCGCCCGGCTTCTAAAATGCCTTCGTGGCGTTCTTGCATCAAACAGGCTTCAGAGAACCACGCTCGACAATTGTGCATGGAAACAGGCGAATTTCCGCACTGCGCGTCGGGTTTTCAACCATGCCGACAACAAGTTCCACCGAACTCAGGATGATGTCCCGAATAGGTTGGCGAATGGTCGTGAGTGAATAGGCATCCCATCCTGCCATCGCAATGTCATTAAAGCCCATGAAACCGATTTCTTCAGGGATCGAAAGACCGGCGGCTCGTGCTGCATCCATCGCACCCATGCAGATCAAATCGTCACCACAAAAAACGGCTTCAATCCCACCTTCTTGCAAGACCTGCTGCATGGCATCCCGTCCGGCCTGATAGGTGTAGTTTTCCGCAAAGCAGGTGGCTGCCACCTCAAGACCTTTGTCGTTTGCGGCCTTCAAGAACCCTGCCGCGCGATCCTGTGTTGATGTTGCCGCTTCCGGCCCGCCCAGCAACGCGACCTTCCGGTAACCGCGCTCCGCGAACAGGGCGGCAGCCATGGTCCCGCAATAAACATTGTCGATCCCGACAACATGTACATTGGCATTCGCTTCATATTTGCCGAACGTGTGAATCACGGGAATACCGGCAGCCTGAAAGGACGTCGCAAAGCTTGTGGGAAGCGTCGATGTCGCAACGATGACGCCATCAACGCTGTACTGCCTCAGCAGCTCGACGAATTTTTTCGGCGAAGTTTCTGCAGACAGGTTCACGAGCAACGGGCGGAAACCGCGCTTCTGCAATTCGCTGGTGAACAGGTCGAAGACGTCGAGAAAGGCAGGGTTCTGAAAATTGTTCGCGACCAGACCGATCAGCTTGGTTCGATTTGTGGCCAGGCTGCGTGCGATCAGGGAAGGCTTATAGCCTAGGGTCTTGGCTGCCTTCTCGACTTTTTCTCGCGTCCTGGCGGAAACGCTTGCACCATCGGTGAAAGTCCGGGAGACCGCCGAACGCGACACGCCCGCCAGTTCCGCAACTTCCTTTAATGTAACCGCCAAATTTCAGCCCCAGCCCAGTTGGTCCTTATTCTTCGGGAAACCTACACGAATACCAGACAGCGTCAATTTTTTTGCAACCGGTTGCAATTTCTCTGGTGCTGTGCTTGTCTACCGGCAGGCACGGTCTCGAGGATGAAGTCCGGGATTGTAGAAAGCCTGAAATTTGGGAGGAACTTATGAAGAAGACATTGATCGCCTTTGCGACGGCCGCGATTGCGTTTACGGGACTGAGCGGCACC
>NZ_CANMNP010000005.1 GCF_947499295.1 uncultured Roseibium sp. | reverse complement strand
AAGGCAGAAGAACTACAGGAAATGATGGCAGGCGGACAGGAACTCGCCCAACTCGAAGGCTCACTCGGCGGTACGGTTTGAAGAGCAGTCTCGCAACGGACGGAATGCACACGTGAAAAAACTCGATGTCATCACGATCGGCCGGTCTTCGGTCGATCTTTATGGAGCCCAGGTGGGTGGCCGCTTGGAGGACATGTCGTCCTTCAACAAATATATCGGCGGTTCGCCCACCAACATGGCGACGGGCACAGCCCGTCTGGGCCTAAAGTCCGGTTTGATTACCCGGGTTGGCGACGAGCACATGGGCCGCTTTGTCCGGGAGGAGCTGGAACGCCACGGGGTCAACACCCAAGGTGTCATCACCGACCCGGACCGGTTGACAGCGCTCGTTCTTCTGGGAATTCGCGATCAGGAACAGTTCCCGCTGATTTTCTACCGTGAGAACTGCGCGGATATGGCGCTCTGTGAGGACGACATCGACCCGGACTTCATTGCCTCCGCCAAAGCTGTTGTTGCGACCGGCACACATTTGAGCCACCCCGAGACCGAAGCAGCAGTCCTGAAGGCGCTGAAACTGGCGCGTGAATCGGGTGGCAAGACGGCCCTCGACATTGACTACAGGCCAAATCTCTGGGGCCTCTCAGGTCACGGCGACGGCGAGAACCGCTTCATCGCCTCAGATGAAGTCAGCGCAAAACTGCAATCGACCCTGAACCTGTTTGACCTGATTGTCGGGACGGAAGAAGAGTTTCACATTGCCGGCGGCACGACAGATACGTTGCAGGCCCTGAGGAATGTCAGAGCGGTATCCAGGGCAACGCTCGTCTGCAAACGCGGCCCCATGGGCGCCGTCGCTTTTGAAGAGGACATTCCCTCAAGCCTCGATGACGGCATCTCCGGGCCAGGTTTCCCGATCGAAGTGTTCAATGTGCTGGGGGCCGGCGACGGTTTCATGTCCGGTCTTCTCAAAGGCTGGATCACAGGCTGCGACTGGGTCACATCCCTGACTTATGCCAACGCTTGCGGCGCTTTCGCAGTCTCCAGACACGGCTGCACGCCAGCCTACCCCAGCTGGGAAGAACTTCAGTTCTTCATCAAGCGCGGCGTCAAGGACAAGGCCTTGCGCAAAGACAAGGAACTGGACCAGATCCACTGGGCCACCAACCGGCACACCTCCCATGGTGGTGACTGGTCCACCATGCGCGTTTTTGCATTTGATCACAGGATACAGCTGGAACAGATGGCGGATGAAGCCGGTGTTACGCACGAGCATCTGGGGTTTTTCAAGAACCTGTGTCTCGATGCGGCGCTCAAGGTGGCAGATGGAAAACCCGGCTACGGCATTTTGTGCGACAGCCGGCTCGGCCGCGATGCCCTCTATAAAGCCGCCGGCACAGGACTGTGGATCGGACATCCTGTTGAATGGCCAGCCTCCCGCCCGTTGAGCCTGGAGCCGGAGATTGGTCCCGATTTCGGCGGCCTGGCCGAATGGCCGTCAGAACATGTCGTCAAGGTGCTGTGCTTCTATCATCCAGACGACGCCGATGACTTGAGGGCGCAGCAGGAAGATGTCTTGAAACGTCTCTTTGCCGCGTGCAGGCGAAATGGTCTGGAACTTCTTTTGGAGATTATTCCATCAAAGGTTGGCACCGTTGATGATGACACGACCGCTAAAGTCATTCGACGCATCTATGAGGTAGGCATTTATCCAGACTGGTGGAAGCTTGAACCCCTTACGACAAAAGAGGCCTGGTCGCGCGCTTGCACGGCGATTACCGACAACGATCCGAATACGCGCGGCATCGTCATCCTCGGATTGGATGCACCTGAAGACCAGCTGGCTGCAAGCTTTTCGGAAGCGGCACAGTTTGATCTCGTCAAGGGCTTTGCTGTCGGTAGAACCATATTTGCCGATGCGGCGCGCAAATGGCTTGCCGGTGAACTTGGCAATGAAGACGCCGTCGCCGAGATGAGCAAACGCTTTGAGCGCCTTTGCCAAATCTGGGACAAAGCACGCGCGCACTCGCAGTCCTCCGAACATCAAGGAATACCTGCATGAGCACTCTCCGCCTCACCGCGGCGCAGGCCATGGTCCGATATCTCTCAGCGCAAATGAACGAAGACGGCGAACGTTTCATCGACGGCGTCTGGGCCATATTCGGCCATGGCAATGTCGCAGGCCTTGGCGAAGCGTTGGAGCAAGCCGGCAACACGATACCGACCTGGCGTGGCCAGAATGAGCAGACCATGGCGCACACGGCCATCGCATATGCCAAGGCAAAGCGGCGCAGACGCGCAATGGCGGTCACATCCTCGATTGGACCGGGCGCAACCAACATGGTCACCGCAGCAGCACTTGCGCATGTCAATCGCCTGCCGGTTCTGTTGATCCCTGGCGACATCTTTGCAGGGCGCGCGCCGGATCCGGTGCTTCAGCAAGTCGAGGATTTCGACGATGGTACGGTTTCGGCCAATGACTGCTTTCGGCCCGTTTCCCGCTATTTCGACAGGATTGTTCGCCCTGAGCAGCTGCTCACGGCGCTGCCGCGTGCGCTCCGTGTCTTGACCGATCCAGCCGATTGCGGTCCTGTCACGCTGTCCTTCTGTCAGGACACTCAGGCAGAAGCCTTCGACTATCCTGAAAGCTTCTTTGAGCCCAAGGTCTGGCGTATCCGGCGTCCCGAACCTGACAGCCGGGAGGTCTCTGACGTTGCAGCCCTGATCGAGGCCGCTGAACGCCCGGTTCTGGTTTGCGGCGGCGGTGTCGTGTATTCGCAGGCCGAAGAAACGCTTGGCGATTTCGCAACCCGCCACGCCATACCCATTATCGAAACCCAGGCAGGCAAATCAGCACTGGCCCAGTCTCACCCGATGAACTTTGGGGCTGCCGGGGTCGACGGTGCCGCGTGCGCCAACGAACTGGCGGAAAAGGCCGATCTTGTCATTGGCGTCGGCACGCGGTTTCAGGACTTCACGACCGGTTCGTGGGCGCTGTTCAAAGACCCGAGCCGCAAACTGGTGTCGATAAACGTTCAAGGCTATGACGCGGACAAACACAGCGCGGTCGGTCTTGTCGGTGACGCCAAGGTCTGCCTTGAGCGGCTATCGGCAACGCTCAATGACCACCGATCAGGCGCTTTTGATCCGCAATCCCGTCTCAATTGGCTTGCCAAGGTCGATGCCCACTGCGGCGCTCGGTCCGATGTATCAGAAGATTACCTGCCAATTGATGCGGAGGTGATCGGCGCGGTTCAACGCGCTGCAAACGAAAAGACCATCGCCATGTGTGCTGCCGGAACAATGCCGGGTGCGCTCAAGCTTTTATGGCAGGCACCCCAGGGTGGCTATCACATGGAGTATGGCTATTCCTGTATGGGCTACGAAATTGCCGGTGCCATGGGTGTCAAGCTTGCGCAACCCGACCGGGACGTTGTCTGCTTCGTCGGCGACGGCTCTTATATGATGGCCAACTCCGAACTTGCCACAGCTGTCATGCGTCAGGTCCCCTTTACGGTGGTGCTGACCGACAACCGCGGTTTTGGCTGCATCAACCGATTGCAATTGGGGACAGGTGGTGCCGAGTTCAACAATCTTTATCGGAGCGCCAATATTAAAGTGCAGCCCGAGATCGACTTTGTTGCCCATGCAGCTTCCATGGGTGCACATGCGGTAAAGGCGGAGGACATTGCCGACCTGGAAAATCAAATCCTGGCATCTAGGGCCAGGCAGGTTCCTACCGTGATCGTGATCGACACCGATCCGATGCACGGCCCCGGTGAAGCCGGAGGTGGCCATTGGTGGGACGTTGCCGTTCCCGAGGTATCCGCCCGGCCTGAAGTCAAAGAAGCCCGCGAAAACTATCTGGCCGCGCTCAAAGATCAACGCGCCGACTAACCCTCATCAGGGACAAAGAAAACATGATCCTTTACGGCGCCAACCCGATTGCCTGGGCAAACGATGATGACCAGACGCTCGGTGCCCACATTCCCACAGAGCAGATCCTCAAGGAAGCTTCGGCAATCGGTTTTGACGGTATTGAAAACGGACACCGTTGGCCGGATGAACCGGAAGAGCTTAAACAGTTGCTCGGCAGTCATGGCTTGAAGTTCATCTCCGGCTGGTATTCGTTCAACCTCCTAGACCAGTCGGTCGAGGATGAGAAGAAGGCGATCCAGCCGCACCTGGACAAACTGAAGCACAATGGCTGCAAGGTTTGCATAGCCTGCGAAACCTCAAACACCATCCAGGGGTCCGATGTAGACATTTCCACCAGCCCGGTTCTGAGCGCAGAAGAGATGAAAATCTTTGGTGCGAAGGTTGAAGAACTCGCGGCCTTTTGTGCGCAGCAAGGCATTGATCTTGTCTATCATCACCACATGGGAACCGTAGTTGAAACCCTTTTGCAAATCGATGCTTTCATGGCCGCCACCGGCCCGTCGACAAAACTGCTCTTTGATGCCGGTCACTGCTATTTCGGAAGCAAGGGTGAGGATCCGGCACCCGTCCTGAGGACCTATATTGACAGGGTCGGCCACTTCCATGCCAAGAACGTACGGCCCGCCGTGATGAAGAATATCCGGGAGAATGGCAAATCCTTCATGGACGGGGTCCGGGCCGGTGTTTTCACAGTGCCGGGCGACGACGAAGGCGGCATAGATTTTCACCCCCTTTTGACGATCCTGAAGGAAGCCGGTTATCGGGGCTGGATTGTCATCGAGGCTGAGCAGGACCCCGAGGTCCACAATCCTTTCAAATACCAGAGCCTTGGTCTTAAGACGCTCAAGGCCATTGCTAACGAATTGGAACTGACATGAGCGACCTTCTGCGAAAACCGTCGGGTACCAATGGCAAGGTTCACGACATCACCGTAGAGAGCGCCAGAGGCCCCAAGTCACAGGATTGGGGATATGTAGGGTTTTCGCTCTATCGCCTCAAAGCAGGCGAGACGGCCAGTGAAACGACAGGAGACCGGGAAGTGATCCTGGTCATGGTCGAAGGAAAGGCCGGTATCTCTGCCGGCGGGAAAGACTTCGGCGAGCAGGGCGAACGCATGAACGTGTTCGAGCAACGGCCGCCGCACAGCGTTTACGTTCCAAACGAAACCAGTTGGTTGGCTACCGCCACGACCGACTGCACCATCGGTGTGTGCACCGCGCCAGGCAAGGGAGGTCATACGGCCAGGGTTTTGCCGGTTCCCGAGAGGGTCACACGTGGCAAAGGTGCGAACACACGGTACATCTATCCAATTGCGATGGAAGAATCCGATGTCGCCGACAGCCTCTTGGTCACTGAAGTATTCACGCCCCCGGGCAACTGGTCGTCCTACCCGCCGCACAGGCACGACGAGGACAATTTTCCGGACATGACCTATCTGGAAGAGACTTACTATCATCGTCTCAACCCGGACCAGGGCTATGGCCACCAACGGGTTTTCACTGAAGACGGAATGCTGGACGAAACCATTTCCATGAACAGTCATGATGTCGTGCTGGTTCCGAAGGGACACCACCCATGCGGCGCACCTTATGGCTATGAAATGTACTATTTGAATGTCATGGCGGGCCCGATGCGCAAATGGCGCTTTCAAAACCATCCAGACCATGACTGGATCGCAGAGCGGGATGCAGGCTGAGACCTCTTAGCGAGACGTCCCGGCAACAAATCCGGCGCGTTCTGAAAAACCGGCAAAAAAAGGGTGCCCGGAGGCACCCTTGATCTTTTCACATCGATGGTCGTCCATCCGTCACGCTGCGCTTCGATCACCGGCCCTGTCACCGGAGACCCTGGCAAGGAAACGCTCGACCTCTTCTGCCAGATTTGAGCTGGCCTCAGAGACGAGATCAGACGCCGAGTTCACGGAAACCGCTTCCTCGGAAGTCTGAAGCACAACGTTCGATACGGATGACATGCTGGTAACGGCATCCCCTGTGCTGTCGCTGGCAGATTTGGCCGAACGGGCAATTTCCAGATTGGCTGCACGCTGTTCTTCGATAGCACCGGCCACAGAACTTGTAAGACTTCTGATCTCATCGACCTTTTCGGCAATATGCCCGATAGCACCGGCTGCATCTTTAACCGAGCCCTGAATACCCGTAATGCGACCCGAGATTTCGTCCGTAGCCTTGGATGTCTGCTCTGCCAGATCCTTGACTTCCGAAGCAACCACCGCAAATCCGCGTCCAGCTTCACCGGCGCGCGCCGCCTCAATGGTCGCGTTGAGGGCAAGCAGATTGGTCTGTTCGGCAATATCCCGGATCAGATTGACAACACTGCCGATGTGTTCGGCAGCATCAGACAGGATCTGCACATCCTTGTTGGTCGTCTCCGCGGCTTCCACGGTTTCCTGGACAATCCGAGACGTGGTTTCGGTCTGGTTGGCGATTTCCTGAACCGTCGCCGTCATTTCCTCAGTCGCGGCCGCGACCGTGGCAACACTTTCCGAAGCACTTTTTGAGGCGTTGCCAGCAACATCGGATTCCGACCTGGCATTTGTGGCAAGTTCATCAAGTGTCGCTGCTGCTCCACGCATCAGTCCCATCTGATCGGATACTGTGGCCAACCGATCCGACATGGTGCCCTGGAACTCAGAGATGAGCGTTTCCAGGTACTCCTGACGTTCCTGTTCACGATCACGTTCTCCGCGAGCATTGGCTTCCAGTTCCTGCCTCTGGATGGCGTTTTCCTTGAAGACAGTGACGGCACGGCTCATGTCACCGATTTCATCCGTGCGATCCGCGCTTTCAATATCGACACTCAAATCACCGGCTGCCAATGCACTCATCGCGTTCACCAACCGGTTGATTGGAGACGTAATCGTACGAGCTGCAAACAAACCTGCGACAGCAGCTATCGCAAGCAAGGCCAGGCCGGCCAAAATCATGCGATTGCGCAGCGAAACGACCGGCAAAGACGCTTCCTTATAGGACTGCAAGGCCAAGAGAAGAAACTCGTTGTTCTGATAGTTGAACGTGATGGCCTCTACGTCCATCAATTCACCGCGGTGCAATTCGGCGTAGCCAAAGGCTTCACCATTGGCTCTTGCTTCGTCAATCACCGCGCCTTCAATCTTGGTGGTCAAGATGTCATTGACGTCTGGTGTGTAGGTGGTGTCGTTCCGCATCAAGCCGTCGTCACCGATCAACACAAGTTCACCGGAATTGCCCAGACCTAGGTTGTGGCGCATCAGCTCATTGATCTTGTCAACGGGCATCTGAAACGCCAACACGCCCACTGTGTTATGGTCACCATCAACGACGGGGTGTGCCATGAAACTGGCCGGCGCATCGTAACTGGGGCCGTATGGCGCGAAGTCTTCAAAGGCCACATCGCTGTGCGCCGTTATCGTCATGGCCTTTCGGAACACCTCGCCGAGGTCAGACCCGGCCCATTTGCCGCCATCGGCCTTAAAATTGGTTGCATAGTCCAATTCCTTGAAAACCGAATAGACAAGGTTCCCCTCAGTATCGAACAGAAAGACGTCATAATAGCCTTCATCCTGCTGAAGCTTGTGGAACCATGGATGATATTTGGCATGGACAACATCATAGGCTGAACCTGTCTCAGCCGCGTAAAGCTTGTCTTTCTCTCCGGTCGGGTGCGGATTGTTCGAGATGTAGGCATCTTGGAGTGCAGACTCCAGATTCACCCCGTCCTTGGACATTTCCTGCCAAGCGGTCGAAAACTCGTTGACTGCTGCGACCGTTCCCGGGTTCTCCGCTATCAAGACCAATTGATGCTCAATCGTTTCGAGATACGCACGGATTTCAGCCGAACCGGTCTCAGCTGCTGCCAAAAGCCTTTGCTTGGTCAACTCGTCAATGCTGGCCACAGATGTAAAATAGCTGGCCAACCCGATGCCAACGCCGACAATCGCGGCAGCCCCGACGACCATTGCGGGTATTTTTCTTGCGAGACGGAAAGCCATTTTCGTCCCTTCCTTAGCGGTATTTATGGTTTCATCAGCCCGAAATTCCCGGCTAAGTTAGGGTAATAATAAAACATAGACTTAACGTTTTCACCTTTAGATAATAATTAGATATTGCAAAAAATTACAATATACAAAAGTTTGAAACTAGGTAAAGCGCCTTTAAATTCTGACAGTTATGGCGAAGTGAAGGCTATTGCCACCCTCAAGCCGGCTCAAGAATTTTCACCAGCGCACCTCTGTGCTGAATAACCGTTGCCGCCAGTTTTGCTCCAGCTCCAACGCTTGAGGCAACATCTTGCGAGATCAGATAGTCAGCAAGAAAGGCTGCATTGAAGCTGTCTCCGGCAGCGGTCGTATCCACAATGTTGCGGACAGGTTGCGGCGCGTAGCTTTGAAGCTCACCGCGGCGCGCGCAAACAACGTCTTCGGGTCCGTTTTTGACCACCACCATATCTGCCCCGGCCGCAAGATATCTTTCGGCGCTGTCTGCAGGGGTTGCATCGCCGAAATATTCCAACTCGTCTTCAAAAGACGGCATCACAAAATCACAATGGCCTGCGGCTTCGGTCACGACAGACCGCATGGTTTCGAGGTTTTCCCATAGCCGCGGCCGAAGGTTCGGATCGAAAGCCACCTTGGCGCCGCTGATACGGGCCGACTTCAAGGCATCCATAAACGCGGAACGGTCCTTCGCCGAAAGGATTGCGAGCGTGATACCACTGAAATAGATCAGCCCCGCTTTCTGGAAAGCCTGAGCAAGATGATCCGGATCGCTGGCCAGACAACGGGCTGCGGATTGCGAACGCCAATAGGCGAAACTCCGTTCGCCATCTTTCAGCTGGATCATGTAAAGACCAACCGTTCGATCCTCAAGTCGTCGGATTTGGTCGGTATTGATATTCGAAGCCTGCAGAAATTCCAGCATCTGATCTGAAACCTGATCGCTGCCGACGCCAGTCAGGTAACTGACGGTCCAGCTTTCAGGCAAAGCCCGCCGGGCATACCAGGCCGTGTTCAATGTGTCTCCGGCGAACCCCATCGAGTAGGTCCCCTCCGCCGTAGGCGCCATTTCAACCATGCATTCGCCAACGGCAAGAAACAGTTTTGACACGGGCTTTTCCTCACAAGCTGGATCCAGGTTTTCCCGGATTTCTGTCATTTTAATCGATTTAAATCTCATATCACAAACACCCCCGTACTCCAATTCTACTTTCGGAAGGGGGAATCGCTTCCGTTTCTTTTCGGAAAAATTCCGAGCGATTGCAACTCCCCGCTTCAATTTGTGGGGGCGGCCGAAACTTTCAACAGATTGAAAAATACGAACTTGATGAGTGCAAAAGCACCAAACCCAATCATGTCACAGCTCTGAAGCGGTCAGCGTTTAAAGCTGTCTGCAAGGGGCAGATACCTGACAGTTGCCGCAACATTCCGTTGGGCGGGCAATCAAACGCTGGGGGTGCCGGCGACATAGACCCGCGTTTGTGTCCCCTTCAGGCCTGAGAGAATTGCAGGCGGAACCGGACGATCAGTGAAAATGGCATCGACGTCGCTCAAGACCCCACCGCGCACATGGGCACTGCGCCCGAACTTGCTGTGATCAAGCACCAGATAGGACTTTCGGCAATTGGCGAGGATCGACTGTCGCGCGGCCACCTCGTCTTCATGGAAATCGAGAAGCGTTCCATCTTCATCGACACCGGCAACTCCAAAAATGCCGACATCAACCTTGTAGTTGGAAAAGAAAGCCTGCGCGGCAGATCCAAGCACATCGCGGTCGCCATGCCGCAGACGCCCACCCGCAATAGTCACCTGAAAAGACGGATTGATTGACGCCGAAAAGGCAACATTCAGATTATTCGTGAAAATCGCCAGTTTTTCATTTGCTGTCAGGGCCTGCATGACAATTTCGGGCGTCGTACCAATTGAAAATGCAAGAGACGTGTTGTTTTCAATCTTGCTGGCAACAAGATTGGCGATCTGTTGTTTTTCCGGAAGATTTAGGATCTGCCGCGTCGAATAGTGAATGTTGGAGGCAGGTGCCGGTGGTTCAACACCGCCATGCGTTCGTCTGAGAATGCCAAGCTCACACAGGCGGTTCACATCCCGTCTGATTGTCTGTGTGGTCACTTCAAAACGATCGGCGAGTTCTTCAACCGACGCAAAGCCTGCCTTCTGAACGAGATCTGAAATTTCAGACTGACGTTTTGAAATATCTACTTGCCCAAGCATATGCCTATTAACCCGACGCCGTATCGCTCTTTCCGGCATTTGCCGGAATACCCTTCTGAAAGAGCTTGTTGCTGGTTCGAAAAACGAGAGCTTCGAAACCAGATAAATCATGTTCATATGAACCTTATTAGACGCTCATATGAACATGATATGACAGTTTTAGCGCGTCATCACACATGATGACAAACCAAGAATTCACATGACGGGAGTTTCAAGGTCCGGATCAGTCCGAATGAAAAGTCTAAATGGGATTGAGGTACGGCCTGACATGGCGATGGGCAGCATACGGGAGTTTGAAGGTCTCCGCCTTGACGAAGCTGAGCCACATCTTTGCAGCACACCACAAGACCGGAGCCTTATTGTGGCAGCGTTCGCCGAACCTCAATCAGGCGTTAACTGAAGTGCAACGCCCCTCCCCTGTCAGGGAGGGGCGTTGAAAAATGGCTGAAGGCGGATGAAGCCGCAGCTGCCCGATTACCGATAAAGGAACGACTTTCCGTCGGCATCAAACAAGTGCAGCTTTTCTTCGGCAGCCGTCAGCCGAACCTTGGTGCCTCGCTTGATTTCGTGAATACCCGGAAGCTTTGCAATTAGACCCGGATTCCCGTTCTGCGCCTTGAAGTAAAGCACCGTCGTTTCACCGAGTGCCTCAACGATTTCGACATCAGCCGTAACCAGGTAGTCATCGCTTTCCGTGAGCACCAGATCTTCCGGTCGCACACCGAGTTTGACGGTCTTGCCGACATCCGCATCCGTTGATGCAATCGGCACATCGGCATGGCCGCCATCGGTCATCACCACCGAGGTCTGGCCGCCGGCAACTTTGACTGTCGCTTCGATCAGGTTCATGGCCGGTGACCCGATGAACTGCGCGACGAAAGTGTTTGCCGGCCGCTCATAGAGTTCCAAAGGCGCTCCGAACTGCTCGACGTCACCGCCATGAAGAACCACGATCCGGCTGGCCAGCGTCATGGCCTCCACCTGATCGTGGGTCACGTAGATCATTGTGCTTTCGGGCATGCTTTCCTTGAGCTGGGCAATTTCAATCCGCGTAGCAACCCGCAGCGCTGCGTCGAGGTTTGAAAGCGGCTCATCGAAAAGGAACACCTTCGGGTCACGCACGATCGACCGGCCGATAGCCACCCTTTGACGCTGCCCTCCCGACAGGGCCTTTGGCAATCTGTCCAGGTATTGCGTCAGCTGCAATCTGTCTGCAGCGGCACGCACGGCGGTGTCTATCTCGTCTTTCGACTTGCCGGCCAGCTTGAGCGCAAAGGCCATGTTGTCATAGACCGTCATATGCGGATAGAGCGCATAGGACTGGAACACCATTGCGATTCCACGCTGAGCCGGCGGCACGTCATTGACGACCATGTCGCCAATTTCCAGCGTTCCGCCAGTGATGCGTTCAAGGCCTGCAATCATGCGCAGCAAAGTGGATTTCCCGCAGCCTGACGGCCCGACAAATACGATCAGCTCGCCCGGTTCGATCTCCAGGTTGATATTCCTGAGAACTTCCACGGTGCCATAAGACTTGCTGACGTCTTTCAGGGACAACGAAGTCATGCCGGCTCCTCCCGATTGTAGAAAATGTTCATGTTACTTGACCGATCCGGCGAGCAGTCCCCGCACGAGATAACGCTGCATCGCGAAGAACACGATGAGCGGCACGGCGATGGATACGAAGGCCGCAGTTGCCAGAATTTCCCAGTTCCCTCCGCGGGTTCCGAGAAGTTCCACGATCTGGTTGGTCATCACGGTTGTCGAACCGGTCGAGTCGATCAGGAACACTTTGGCGACGAGAAGATCGTTCCAGGTCCACAGGAACTGGAAGATCGCGAAAGAAGCCAGCGCAGGAAAACTGAGCGGTAGAATGATCTTGGTGAAGATCTGAAAATCCGTTGCTCCGTCAACCTTGGCATTCTCGATGATGTCTCGCGGCAATCCGACCATGTAGTTTCGGAGCAGATAGACCGCGAGCGGCATTCCGAACGCCGTATGTGCAAGCCAGACACCGAGATAGCCTTTGCCGATACCGATCTCCAGGTGCAGCCGAAGCAAAGGAATGAGCGCCAGCTGCAACGGCACGACAAGAAAGCCGACAACCGCCGCGATCAGCAGAGCCCGTCCAGGGAACTCCATCCAGGCGAGCGCATAGGCAGCGAAGGCGGCCACAACAATCGGAATGATCGTTGCTGGAATGGTCACGGTAAGGGTGTTGAAGAACGCCTTGGCCATATTGTCCTGGCCGGAACCGGACAACAAAATGGTTTCATAGTTCCCGGTTGTGAAATCCGGAGGCACCGTCGCGGTAATGAAAATACGCTGACCACGGCCGGACAACTGCTTGTCGTCACCACGCCAGACATAATTCCCGTCCGACTCGAGTGTCAGTGTTTCACCGTCCTTCATCTCCGCCGTTTCGCCCGGTTGATACGCTGAGACGTCGCGCGAAGACACGCCCCAGGATCTGATTTCACGCGGGTCACCTTCGAAAATGTTTCCGGTCACGACAAAATTGTCGCCGTCGGCCACACGCGTGTCGTCAGGGTCTGAAGCACGATAGACTTCGTTCTGCTCGGCAGGGAAGAGCGCTGCCCACCAGCCTGAACTCGAAATCTGGTCGGCGGTCCGGAAGGACGACACGAACAACCCGACGGTCGGAAACAGCCAGAGCAGGACGAGCGCGGCAACGGAAATCTGCACGGCCCATGTCAGGCCGGATTTTTTTCCAGCGATACTGGCCATCACTTCATCTCCTTGCGGGCGTTGTAGACGTTCCAGACGAGGATCGGTGTGACCAGAACCATAATGATGATCGCACTCGCCGATCCAACGCCCCAGTCGTTGGCACGAAAGAGCTTGTCATACATGTAGTTGGCCAGAACCTGGGTTTCCCACTGACCGTTGGTCATGGCAAACACGATGTCGAACACCTTCAGCACTGTCAGCGTGATCGTCGTCCAAACGACAACGATCGTTCCCATGATCTGCGGAACCTTGATCCTGAAGAAAACCTGGAACGGGTTGGCCCCATCGATGATCGCGGCCTCGACCGTTTCTTCCGGAATTCCACGCAAGGCCGCTGACAGGATCACCATGGCAAATCCGGTCTGGATCCAGATAAGAACCACCATCAAGAGAAAGCTGTTCCAGAGCGGGATTGTCAGCCAGGTTTGCGGTTCGCCGTAAGGCAGCTGGGTTGTCCAGATACCGAGCAGTGAGCTGAGCGACGTCCAGATCAACCAGAGCCCTGCAACGGCAACAAAAAGGCGCAGCGGCAAAAGCCAGACCGATTTGTCTTCACCCTTTGCGACGATCCCGCGCGCAAAGATCCAGGCCACATAGGCCACGATACCTGCAAAGGCCAACAGGACGAGGCTCGGCAGAACCTGAAGAAACAGAACAGATCCGATGCCGCCGTCAAATCTCAACCAGACCGCATTCAAGACGCCGATCTGGTTCTGATCGGCTGGACGCGTATCGTAAATCAGTTTGAAGATCACCGAAGCGCCGACAAACGAGATCGCCATCGGCATGAAAATCAAGGATTTCGCCAGATTGCCCCATTTGATCCGGTCGGTCAGCTGGGCAACAAGCAATCCAAAGGCTGTTGAAGCCGCCGGCACAATGATCAGCCAGAGCATATTGTTCTGAACAGCTTCCCAGAACTTCGGCTCTGCCATCATCTGATGATAGTTGGCAAGGCCGACGAAGGCACCACCCTGATCCCGGTCTGTCAACGACAGGCGCAGCGTCTCAAAAACCGGATAGGCCAGATAGAGCGTGAGCGCGAAGATCGCCGGAAACAGAAACAGCCATGGACGAACCATGTTTGCCCTGTTGATGTTGGATCCTGCTTTCGGTCCTGAAGCAGGAAAGATCAGCTTGTCGAGGATCAGATTTGAAAAATAGAAATATCCCA
Organism: uncultured Roseibium sp.; assembly: GCF_947499295.1. Taxonomy (GTDB): domain Bacteria; phylum Pseudomonadota; class Alphaproteobacteria; order Rhizobiales; family Stappiaceae; genus Roseibium. The sequence continues at coordinate 291,350 of NZ_CANMNP010000005.1, read as the reverse complement.
GGCACCCACCAACGCCGATGACGATGGTTAATAGGCCCAATACTGCTGGATTTTCCGTCAGCACGGCCGTTCCCTCCCATTTGATTATGGGGACACGCCCGGCTTGCCGGGGGCATCCAGTCGCAAGGAACTTTCGGATCGCGGCAATTGCCGCTGATCGGATAAAAAAGGCCGACCCCACGAGTGGGCCGGCCATTGGAGGAGCTTACTTGAGAGCGTCCCAGCTGTTCTGGATTTCGCTCGCCACTTCCTTGGCGTCTTTGCCGCCTGTGTAGTCGACCATGCCGGTCCAGAACGTACCGGCGCCAACACCACCAGGCATCAGGTCGGATCCGTCGAAGCGGAAGGTTGTGGCGTTGATGAGGATTTCACCCTGACCGCGCAAAGTGTCGTTGAGATAAGCTTCCAGGTTAACGCCCTTGTGCGGGGTCAGGAAGCCTGTCTGGGCCATCATCACTTCATGTGCCAGCGGCAGCTGGAAGAACTTCATCAGTTCGTTGGTGGCATCGGATGGGCTTGTGATCGCCATCAGAGTACCGCCACCCAGAACCGGGTTTCCGAGGTCTTTCTCGGCATAAGCCGGGAAATAGAAGAAGTCGACATCTGACCCGAATTCAACACCATCGGGAAAGAAAGCCGGAACGAAGGATGCCTGACGGTGCAGGTAGCACTGTGGAGGCGAGGAAAAGAGCCCTTTGGGGCTGTCCCGGAAATCGGTCGACGCAACAGCATTCGCACCGCCGGCGACCTTGGCATCGTCACGCGCGAACCATCCGAACTCTTCAATGGCAGCGACCACGCGCTCGTCATCAAACGGAATTTCGTTTTTGGTCCATTGGTCATAGACATCGGCGGACTGGGTCCGCAGCATCATGTCTTCCACCCAGTCGGTTGCCGGCCAACCCGTGGCTGCACCAGATCCCAGACCGATACACCACGGCGTTTCACCATCCGCAACGATCTGCTCGGTCAATGCTTTGAGGTCTTCCATGGATTCAGGCACTTCATAGCCTGCATCCTCGAAGTTTTCAGGCACATACCAGACAAGGCTCTTTACGTTGACGTTGTAGAAGAAACCATAAAGTTGATCTGCTCCGTCTTTGTCCTGGTAGGTACCAAGATTAACCCAGCTGTCACCGGCACCGTAATTGTCTGCGACCCAGCCACCCATACCTTCAGGTAGCGGCGTCAACAATCCACGGGCGGCCATGTCTGAGGCAAGACCAGGCTGCGGGAAAACGGCGATATTCGGCGCAGCACCCGCTTCGGCATCGATCACAATCTGCTGTTCGAAGGAGTCTGAGCCGGTGTAGATGACTTCAGCGCCGGTTGCTTCGGCGAAATAGGCCAGCACGCTGCGGAAATAGCCATCTTCCGGCTGCAGCCACGGACCGGCGATTGTGACGGTCTGGCCCTTGAGATCAGGAGCGCTTTCCGCCCATTTGTTGTAGCTGTCCCAGTTAAAAGGACCTTCGCCCACCGGGAACTTCAAGTCAGCCGCAGACGCCGCTCCGGCGCCAAAAGCAAGGCTGAGCGCGATACCTGCAGTGCAGGCCATCAAACGAAATTTCATCTCAATCCTCCCAGATTGCCCCTATCCTGGGGCCCTCCATCAAAAGTGGCACAACTCACCACCTGGCAGCAACACCCGCACATCGATGAATGTCGGTAATCCTACCAGAACCGTGCATCCAAACCGCTTTGGATTTCGCCTTCAACATGTCTCCACAGACCGGACTTGTCAAGCACGCAACTCACCAATTAATGTTGGATTTCAATAACTGCCTGAAGGGAGGGCGCTTTCAAAGCGTTTTGGGCGAGCATGAGCAAGGGCGTAAATCTTAAAATTTTGTCACAGCGGCTGAACCTGTCACAAACGACAGTCAGCCGCGCCTTGAACGGCTACCCTGAGGTGAGTGCCGAAACCCGAAAGCGCGTTGCCGAGATGGCTGACAAGCTAGGCTACGCACCCAACAGTCAGGCCCGGCGTCTGGCCACCGGGCGATCTATGGCCATAGGCCATGTCATTCCGCGCTCGATCCATGAAATGATGAACCCGATCTTCCTGGAATTCATCGCAGGTGCCGGTGAGACCTATTCCAAGCACGGCTATGACATGATCATTTCGGTCGTTGAAGACGACCAGGAGGAAGAAGCCTACCGGCAGATCGCGTCACGAAAAAAAGCAGATGGCGTCATCGTGCACGGTCCTGCTCACAATGAGAACCGGCATGCGATCCTGAAGGACCTGAACCTGCCCTTCGTGGTTCATGGCCGCATCGCTGGCGCTGAATCCGAAACCAGCTGGATCGACATGAACAACCGCCGGGCATTCCAACGGGCAACAGACCTGCTGCTTGACCTCGGCCACACTCGTATCGCGCTTCTAAATGGCCTTGAACACATGGATTTCGCCCGCAGGCGCCGACGTGGATTTGAAGACGCCATCAAGGCTCGAGGCCTGAGCCCGGACCCAGCCCTGATGCGCAGCAACGACATGACTGAACCCTACGGATGCGACAATGCCATGGAGATGCTGAAATCGGATAATCCGCCGACCGCGTTCCTGGTATCGTCCATGATTTCAGCTATTGGCGTTGCACGCGCCATAGGCCAATGCGGCCTTATCACCGGCAAGGATGTTTCGATCATAACGCATGACGATGCGCTTTCTTTCCTTCCAAACAGCGGCGAAGTTCCGATTTTCACCTGCACAAGGTCCTCTGTTCGTTACGCCGGAGAAAAGGCGGCTGAGCTTCTGCTGGCCATGATCGCAGACCCCAACAGTGAACCGTCATCGCTGCATCTGGACGCAGAATTGATCATCGGGCAGTCCACGGGCCCCGCCCCGGCAAAGGATTGAGTTCCTGTTGCGCCTATACTTGAGTGAGACCGCAGTCTTGCAACAGCTTCCTCATGGTTTTCAAGCCGTTGAGGCGGTGGCTGCGGGCAATTTCCCAGGCGGAAACACCATCCCCTGACTTGATGGCGGCGTTGAGCTTACGGTGATCGGCCGCACATGAAGCCGGTGCTTGATTCAACCGCAGCAAGACCGTGTTTGCCCGAAACACCTGATCGAGAAACCCATTGATTTCAGCTTCAAGACGGTTGTTGCCGCTCGCTTCGGCTACGAGCCGGTGGAACTTGTCATCAAGCTGCGCCCAGGCATCAATGTCCTTGGCCACAAGCGCCTGGTCGGCCTCATCGCTGACTGTTTCAATTTCCGCCAATACATCTTGGGCTGCGCCGTTCTCGCCAGCGCGCTGTGCAGCCAGCGCTTCCAGAACAGACAGGATTTCGAAGACCTCGCAAATGTCGTTACCGGTTACGGGAATGACCCGCGCCCCGCGCCGTGGAATGAGTTCCACCAACCCGTCCGCCTCAAGCCGGATAAGCGCTTCGCGAACGGGCGTCCGGCTCATGCCAAGCCGGCTTGCCACTTCCGGCTCGGGCGCTTGAAAACCCGGTGGCAGCATGCCCGTCAATATATCTGACTTCAGCCGATCGTAGGCGCTATCAACACGTGTTGCTTTGGCTCTTGATGACATCGACAACAACACCCAAACCTTTGTCCAAATTGAAAAATCCTGTTCGGGCTCGATACCTGAACGGGCCACACAGCAGCAAGCGACGGGATCGTCCCGCTGGCGCAGCAATACCGTTTTGGATGCAAATCAATTCATCATCGATAATATTATCGATAAAAGTTTATCGACCTCGTTTTCTCTGGCACTTCAGCCACCAGTCAGGTCGTCATGCAGCAGCCAGACCTCCAACTCGGTGAATTGGCGACAGTTGGAACTCTCAGGGTGCTCCGATACCGCAAGACTGCGGACCCGATTTGTGCAGAGATATCAAACGCGACGCAAAGTTTCTGCGTCCGGTCAGGTCAAGGTTGCGACGTCGTCATCGGCTTCGAAACAGAAAAATGGCACTCCGCGGAAGTTTGAGAATAGACACGTATTCGACGTGAATTTTACTTTTATTGCGCACAGCTCAGTTTAGATTTTTGCAGCTTTTGACAATGCCTTTCTCAAGCCTCTGTTTAACCTTGCAAAGAAATGCGCGTACTTTCATAGAGATTCAATTTTTCTTCAAATAAAACAAATACTTATTTGAATTTCTCGCCGAATGAACATGTGATAATTCGCACATCGGCTTACCTTTGATTAACCATAAAAAACTACGGTTGGCGCAGATAGCCAAACTGGTACCAGCATGACAACTCTTTCAAGCCCTACCGACCAGCCGCCGGGGATCACTTCCCTGCTGGCTCGTGCTATGGCCGGGGTCTCTTTGTTCGCTGTGGCCATCGCCAGTCTGCCGGCACATGGGCAGTCCCTCGAAGAAGCAATGGCATCGGCATATGCGGTCAATCCGGGTCTGAAAGCTGAAAGATCACGCTACCAGGCCACGAACCAGGGCGTCTGGACAGCCAGATCTGAATTCCTGCCGACGGTAACCGGATCTTATCTTGGCGAGCAAAATGCCTATGAAACGCGAAGCGGGTCGAGCGACCGTGCGTTCTTCCACGAACTTGGCGTTTCCATGTCGCAGACCCTTTTTCAGGGCTTTGCAGGTGTCAACAGGCTCAATCAGGCGCATGAAGAGTCCGAATCCGGCCGCAATCAGCTGATTGGCGTTGAGCAAACACTGCTGCTCAATACGGCTGACGCTTATTTGCGTGTGGTTCGGGACAGGGCCATTCTCGCACGCCTGAAAGACTATACGGGCGTGGTGCAACGCGAGGTGAAGGCTGCACGAGCGCGGTACAAGTCAGGCGACGCCACGAAGACCGACATCGAGCAGGCCCTTGCCAGACTTGCCGAAGCACAAGGTAATTCGGACCAGGCGGTCGGTGACCTGGAAGCGTCGGAAGCGCTCTATGAACGACTGACGGGACAAAAACCCGGCAAGTTGGGTTGGCCCCGCATTCCCAAAACGCTGGAACCTGGAGGGTTGGATGATGCGATTACGATCGCATTTCAAAACAACCCTTCTATACGCGCTGCAACTGCAGATGCACGCGCAGCCCGATACGCAGCGCGGGCCGCGGTCGGAGACATGCTTCCGCGCGTATCTCTGGAAAGTGAATGGGAAAACGGATACCGCGGCAACCTTGGCAATCAGGACGAAGAGGATTTCCGCTTCGGTGTACGTGTCTCAGCCCCGCTCTTTACTGGTGGGCGCAACATATCCTCCGTCAAGCGAGCCAAGTTCACGGCAGCTCAAGAAGAATATGAGCTCGACGACACGCAGCAGATCATTCGCGAGAACGTCATTCGCGCGATGAAGCAGCGAACGGCATCCCGATTGCGGGCCAAAGCCGGCAAACGCGCCATTGAAGCCAATCGGCGTGCTGTGAAAGGGCTCCAGGTGGAGTTCGACAGCGGGCAGAGGTCCCTGCTCGACGTACTGGATGGCGAACGGGAATTGCTTTTGAGCCAGGTCGATCATGTCCGTGCCCGCTATGATGCGCGCATTGCCGATTTCTTCCTGCTGGCAAACATAGGGCGATTGGCCCCGCAACATTTCTCGATCATCGAAGAACGCCCGGCGGCAGTCGGCAGGCTGATCCCTGAATTCAACACCTGGGATCTTCGGCTTGGTCCGACTGAAAACGACATTGTTCAGATGGAACTGGCTGACGCGAATGCGGTTGATACTGGCCGGAAAGGCCCGGGCGGGATCAACTGGCTGTCCTGGCCCTATCGTTCAGGGAACTGACCAGCACTTCCAATTCGGCTCCAAAAATGACAAGGCCCCGAATTTTCCTCCGGGGCCTTGAAAATCTAATCGAAGCGCATGTCAGTGGCTGGCAGGTGTCACCATGGCACTGATCGTGTCCTGGACGTTCAGGACACCGACTGGCTTTCCATCGCCATTGACGACACAGGCCTCGCCCTCGCCGGTCTCTGCGAAGGTCTTTGCAGCCTCCTCAAGCATAATGCCGCTTTCGATGGTCAGTCCGCCTTCAACGGTTTTGGATTTGTCCATGACCGTTTCGACAAGGATCACGCGCCCTCGATTCACTTCTTTCACGAAGTCGGCGATATAAGCATCGGCAGGATTGAGAACGATGTCCTGGCCCGATCCCTGCTGAATCACGGCACCATCCCGAAGAATTGCAATCTTGTCGCCAAGCCTCAGCGCCTCATCCAGATCGTGGGTGATGAAGACGATGGTCTTGTGCAGCTCTTCCTGCAGATCCAGCAGAACGGTTTGCATGTCCATGCGGATCAACGGATCGAGGGCTGAAAACGCTTCATCCATCAGCAGAATATCGGCGTCGTTGGTCAACGCACGCGCCAGGCCGACGCGCTGCTGCATGCCACCGGAAAGCTGGTTCGGATAATGATCCTCAAAGCCTTCCAGACCGACACGCGCGATCCAGCGGGCTGCCCGCTCTTCCGCCTCTTTCATCGGCACGCCCTGGATTTCCAGTCCATAGACGGTGTTTTTCATTACCGTTCGATGCGGCAGCAGGGCGAACTTTTGGAACACCATGGCGGTCTTGTGGCGACGGAATTCGCGGAGCTCATCCTGGGACATCTTGCAGACGTCCTCGTTGCCATAAAGGACTTCACCGTCCGTCGGATCGATCAGCCGGTTGATGTGCCGGATCAAGGTAGATTTACCCGATCCTGACAATCCCATCACCACTTCGATTTTACCTCCTGGCATCGAAATGTTGATGTTGTTCAAACCGAGTACGTGATTGAACTTTTCGTTCAATTCCGTCTTCGACATGCCCTCCTTGACCTTCCGGACCATCTCTTTGCCGTTCGGTCCAAAAATTTTGTAGAGATTCTTGATCTCAATACCAGTTGCCTCAGCCATGGACGACCTCCGAGTGTTTTTGAAGGCGCTTGCCATAAGCCTGGGTCGCACGGTCAAAGATAATTGCGATTGAAACAATTGAGAGACCACTCAACATTCCAGCCGTCAGGTATTGGTTGTTAATCGCATTGAGAACTTCTTGGCCAAGCCCTTTGACACCGATCATCGACGCGACCACGACCATGGACAGAGACATCATGATGCACTGGTTGATACCTGCCATTATGGTTGGCAGCGCCAGTGGCAATTGGACATTCATGAGTTTCTGTCGCGCATTGGACCCAAAGGCATCTGCGGCTTCAAGCACGTCTTGATCGACAAGCCGGATCCCTAGATTGGTCAATCGGATCATTGGCGGGATTGCATAGATCACGACCGCGATAAGACCTGGGACCTTGCCAATTCCGAAGATCATGACCACCGGGATCAGATAGACAAAGCTCGGCATGGTCTGCATCAAATCCAGCACCGGGTTGACCATCCGCTGGACACGATCAGAACGCGCCATGAGGATACCGATCGGAATGCCCAGAACGATCGCCAGCATGGTGCATACCGTCACCATGGCGACTGTGCGCATCGTGTCTTCCCAGAGCCCGAAGACCCCAATCAGAACAAGCGCAACGACCGTGCCGATCACGATGGACACTTTCCGGCTCAGCAGAAAAATGATCACAGCAAATGCTGCGAGCACAATAGGCCAGGGAGAGTTGATCAGTAGCTGTTCAAGAAAAATCAGGAAGTCCTGCAACGGATCAAACATCTTGTCGATGATGTCACCATACGCCCTGGTGAACTCCTTGAATGATCCATCAATGGTTTTCTTGATTGTTAGCAAGGTGCCCCGGCTAAGCGAGGGAAATTCGATCCAGTCCATCTGTGTCGTCCCGATGGTTTTGCCCCAAATGAAAAGCCCGCACATTAGCGCGGGCTCCAGTCTCGTCTCGGCAGCTTAGAGCGATGCCTTGATTTTTTCGGCAGCTTCCGGGCTGACCCACTGGGTCCATACATCCTCGAAGTTTTCGAGGAAGTAATAAGCACCGTCTTCATTGGCCGCCTGATTGTCGCTCATCCATGCCAACACCTTACCAGCTGTACGGTTGTCCCACGTACGGCCTTTGATGTAGTCCATTGCAGGACCCGCCTTGTTTGCAAAATCGTCTGTCACAACTGTGAAGACTTCGGACTTGACCCAGGAATTCGGCTTCGGATCCGGACAGTCCTCGACCACGGTGCATTTATCCCACTCGGCCTTGTCATGCGGCACTTCAAAGTCGAGCAACGTCATGTCGTATTTGCCGAGAATGGAGGTAGGCGCCCAGTAATAGCCAAGCCAACCTTCCTTGCGCTCGTTGGCGCGGGCAATTGAACCGTCGAGGCCCGCAGCGGAACCCGGATCGACCATTTCAAACCCGGCTTCGTCGAAGCCGAATGCCCGGAACAGGTTGCCGGTGGTTATGCGGCAGTTCCAGCCGGTCGGGCATGTGAAGAAGCCACCTTTGCTGTCGTCTTCCGCTCCCTTGAAGAGATCCGGACGGGCAAGAGCGTCCTTGACGGTTTTGATGCCGTGTTCCTCGGCAATGAACGTTGGCACCCAAAAGCCTTCAACGCCACCTTCGTTGAGGATCTCACCGCCGATGATCAGGGAGCCTTCCGAAACAGCCTGGTCGAGCGGTTCGCGTACGGCATTGATCCAAAGCTCGGGAGCCATGTCCGGCTCACCCTTCTCGTTCATGGAAGTGAACGTCGGCATCGTGTCACCGGCAACGAGCTCGACATTGCAGCCGTAACCGTTCTCGAGAATGATTTTGTCGATCTGGGAGATTGCGCCTGCAGACGCCCAGTTCATTTCAGCGACGGTGATCGTGCCGCAGTCTTCGGCCATGGCTGACGACGCCATCCCGACCAGCGCGGTCGCGGCGACTGTGGCAAACAACTTCTTCATAGGAACACTCCTGTCCAGTCTTTTTGCTGATTGTGTTTTTGGGTGCAGTTCGCAAATTCTCTCCGCGAAGTATTCACGCATCCGCGCTTCCAATTGGAAAGTATATCAAGCAAGAAACGAAGTTTCGACTTGAAGGCATGAATATCAATTATTTTTAATTTAGCCTTCATCTAACGCTTATACGCTACTCTTGCTCTGCAGCCGCTTTGATGAGCCAAACGTAACCGAATGGGATCATCGCCGGTATTTAAACCAGCTCGAAGCTCAACACGCTTTACCATTGCACTAAGAAGCCGTTAGCACAACAGTAGAGTCCCAATTCACCCTGCAATCATATCGTTAATTTCAATAGCGCGCCCTCAAGCGACATTTTTATGCCTACAATCGTCATGAATTTTAGTTTTCTTTCAAAGAAGTGATTCTTGCTGACCTCGCGGAACCCTCAAAACTACACCCATGGGTTGATGTATTGAATGCGGCAATCTCTTTTCAAGGCGCTTTGGCAATCGCTGCGAGCACCAATTCCGTCAGAGAGGCGACAACAGACGCAGTTGGATGAACAAGAACCATCTTGCGCACTGCAGAAGTTGTCATTGACAGTTCCTGCAAGTTGGACCTCTGAGCAATCAGGCCACGCCATTCCGGCACAATTGCCTGACCGGCTCCACTCGCCACCATCTGTGCAATCGTCTCCAATCCATCCAGTTCGCAAAGGATATGTCCACGGCGAAATTTCCGCTCAAAGGCATTCCAGATAACGCGCCCGCCCCAGGCTTCCCTGTCATAGACAATCCAGGGCAAGTCAGCGTCACCGGGGGTCTTCTGATCCGCGTCTGCAGGAGCAATGTGAACCGCCGTTTCTTCGCAGAACAAACTGCTGCGCAAGCTCTTTGGCAACGAGAAAGGCGGTTCGGAAATCAGAACCGCATCCAGGTGGCCCGCCACAAGATCCTGGTAGAGGGCACGGGAGGTGCCCGGCCGAATGGTGAGCATTGCCTTAGGCGCTCTTTCCCTGAAGACGTCGATGACAGTGGGGCCGTAGTCAACAAGGACGGTCGAGACTGCCCCGAGACGGTAAGGCCCACCCAAACCTTCAGCATCTGTAGCAGAGCGTAACCGCTGTGCAGCCTGTACAAGTTCTCGGGCCGCCGGCAACACGCGAAGACACTCTGGTGTCGGTTGTGCCGCATGAGAGGTCCGGACGAGCAGTTCACAGGCAAGTTCGGTTTCCAAAACGCGTATTCTTTGGCTGACAGCCGCTGCAGTGAGGTTTTGCGTCCTCGCGGCACCGGCAATAGAGCCACTTTCAACGACGGCAATCAAGCTTTCCAGAAATCGCGTATCCAAAACATTTGCCTATGAAAGAAGAAGCAAAAAGATAGTAATTGTTTTGAATTGGTTCTGCTACTACGAGCACACACATTTCTGGAGAAACTCATGCAACCCTGCTTCCACCTCGCCTACCACGTAACCGATCTCGATGAAGCACGTGCGTTTTACGGCCGCCTGCTCGGCTGCCAGGAAGGACGCAGCACTGAAGCCTGGGTGGATTTCAATTTCTTTGGACACCAGCTCTCGCTGCATCTTGGCAAGCCATTTGAAACAACCAACACCGGCAAGGTAGGAAACCATATGGTTCCCATGCCCCATCTCGGCGTTGTGCTGGGCATGGAAGAGTGGAAGGCTCTTGCGCAACGGCTCGTAGCCGCTAACCTCGATTTCGTTGTTACCCCGACCATCCGGTTCGAGGGCCAGACCGGGGAACAAAGCACAATGTTTTTTTTGGATCCGTCCGGGAACCCGATAGAAGTAAAAGGCTTCGCCAACGCTGCGGGGATCTTCGAAAGATGAAACCGATTGTGCCGTTCGTTTCCGAAGCAAATGAGGACGAGCGCAAGGCCTGGAGCACAGCCTTGCCGACTGCCTTGAAGGATATTGCCGAAGTCAAAGCCTTCGACACTTTGAGTGAACAGGAACGCTCTCGGGCTACCGTTGCAATTGTTGCCAATCCGGATCCTGCCAAAGTCGCAGCAATGCCAAATTTGGTCTGGGTGCAAAGCCTCTGGGCCGGCGTTGAGCGCTTGACCGCTGAACTGCCCCAAGATGGCCCATTGATTGTGCGCCTGACGGATCCCCAGATGGCAGAGACCATGTCGGAGGCCGTGCTTGCCTGGTCGCTATACCTTCACCGGGATATGCCGAAATACATGACACAGCAACGCCAGCGGGTCTGGCTGGGACATGAGCTGTTACTCCCAGCGCACCGCACCATTGCCATTCTCGGCCTTGGCAAGCTTGGCATTGCATCCGCCAGAAGACTGAAATCAAACGGCTTCAATGTCATCAGCTGGAGCCGAAGCGAAAAGTCACTTGACGACATCAGGACCTATTGTGGCCAAGACGGATTGGAAGCCGTTTTAAAGCAGGCTGACAGTCTTGTGCTTTTGATGCCATTGACGGACGAAACGCGCGGTCTGCTCGACTCAACTGCCTTTGAACACTGCAAACCCGGAGCCACCGTCATTAATTTTGCGCGCGGCCCGATCATTGAAACGCCCGCGCTGATCGCAGCCCTGGATCGCGGGCAATTGAGCCACGCAGTCCTTGACGTCTTCGACAGTGAGCCATTGCCTCCCGAAAGTCCTCTGTGGAGCAACAGCAATGTGACCATCCTGCCGCATATTTCCGCACCAACAATTACGTCGACCGCGTCCCAAATCGTCGCAGACAACATCAGGCACTTTTTCCAGACAGGTTGCCTGCCTGAAAGCGTCGACCGCAAAAAGGGATACTGAAACAAGACGATGCAAACGTCGCAATAGTGTCAAGGATTGCAACTTATCTGATTGGCAACAGCTACAATCAACACAGGTATCACCATGCCAGACCTTCCTATTTTGGGCGCAGCCCTGAACGTGACCTCGCTGAAAACGCATCGGAACCTGATGCTCGAAAAGCAACGGGATCTTGAACTTCAGGACTTCTGGCCGGCTGAAACGCTGAATGGTGATTGGCAACCGCTGGTCGACGAGGCGAAGGCGCTTCTTGACGGTCACACCGGCCGCGTTGGCATTCATGGCCCATTCTGGGGCTTTACCATCGACCCGGTTGATATCGACATTCGCGAGATCGTCAAAAAGCGTCTGCTTCAAGGACTGGAAGTCTGTGAAGCCCTGGGCGGGACCCATATGGTGGTTCACAGTCCCTATTCCACCTGGGATCACAACAATCTCGACAATTACGACGACGCAAGGGACCGCAAGATCGAACTCTGTCATTTGACGATGAAGAACGCAGTCAAACGCGCGGAAGACATCGGCTGCGAACTGGTCATTGAAAATATCGAGGACAAGGACCCGTACGCCCGCGTCGAACTTGCGGAAAGCTTCGGCTCAAAAGCAGTCAGGATATCCATCGATACCGGCCATGCACACTATGCCCACGGTTCCACCGGTGCGCCACCCGTCGATTATTTCGTCAAGGCCGCTGGAAGCAAACTCCGTCATATGCACTTACAGGATGCAGATGGCTACGCCGACCGGCACTGGGCACTTGGTGAAGGCAACATCAACTGGCATTCAGTCTTCAATGCGATCGGGAAACTCGACAGCGACCCTCGCCTGATTGTCGAAATCAAGGATCACGCAAAGCTTCCGGCTTCGATCGCAAACATGAAAGCGCTCGGTCTGGCCCAATAGGGTCAGCCAACAAATTTGTGATCAGACTTTAGGGGACATATACCTGTCGCTGACCTATCTACGGTGCTGTGCCGACCGGCTGAAACCGGCCGGCTTTTGTGATCAATAGACGAGCACTGTCCGGACCATATGCTTGAACTTCCACTCGCTTATCTCGCAGGCCTTTTGACACTTATAAATCCCTGCGTCCTGCCGGTCCTGCCCATCGTTCTGGCATCCGCATTGAACGCCGACCGGCGTGCGCCCGTCGCGCTTGCCGCCGGTATGAGCGTTTCCTTCGTCACCGTCGGCATGCTGATATCCACACTGGGTTACGCCATCGGTCTGACCGAAGAATTGATGTCCAAAGTCGGCGCCACCTTGATGATCGTTTTCGGTCTTGTCTTGCTGGTGCCTGCATTCAGCCAACGGTTTGAACTCGCTGCAGCGGGTTTCTCCGGTTCCGCCGGCCAGAAAATGCAATCCACCGACACAAGCGGCCTGCGTGGCCAGTTCCTTGGCGGCATCCTTCTCGGTGCTGTCTGGTCACCCTGCATCGGGCCGACACTTGGAGGTGCAATTGCACTTGCCTCACAGGGAGAAAGTCTCCTCTGGGCAGCACTCATTATGTGTTTCTTCGCCCTCGGTGTTTCTACGCTGATCGTGGGGTTGGGACTGGGTGCTCGTGAAACTCTGCGCAGCCGAACCGACAAGTTGCGCGGCCTGGCTGAAAAATCCAAACCCATTATGGGCCTCGTGTTCCTGACGGTCGGCGTGCTGCTGATTTTCAACGTCCATCATATGGTCGATGCCTGGGCAATGAGCGTCATGCCGATCTGGCTTCAGGACCTGTCTGTTCGTTTCTGAACCTTTACTGGAAAGGATACCCGATGAACCGCCGTCACTTCCTCCTCTCATCTGCAGCTGCCGGACTAGCGGCAACAGTTTTGCCCAACGCGGCATTTGCGAGCGAAACACTGGATTACGCGCCCGGCCTTATCGAAAAGGAACTTTCTGCAGGCAAGACAGTGTTCGTGGATTACGCCGCATCATGGTGCGGAACCTGTGCCCGTCAGGAACGCGTGATCAATGCCCTTCGCGGAGCCAATCCGGCCTATGATCAGGCGATGGTTTTTGTTCGTGTCGACTGGGACGACTATCGCCAGCACCAAGTCACCACTTCGCGGAAAATTCCGCGCAGATCCACTTTGCTTGTATTGAAAGGCAATCAGGAGCTTGGGCGCATTGTTGCCGGTACAAGCGAAGCTCAAATCAAATCACTGATGGACACAGGCCTCCAGGCCGGAAGCTGAGTTCAGAACCTGCCAAGAACCGTTGATGACCATCGTGACGCGGTTCTTCAGAGTTCGTTTCAATCCTGAAACGACAGTTTCAGATTGTTCTATGGATGCGCAACCAGGTGCATGGCACTTTCCTGCCGAAACGACAGGATAGTGACATGCAAATTTTTTCAAAAGAGATCTCGCCACTCGGGATGGGGTGTTGGCCAATCGGCGGGCCCATGTTCAAGGACGGGCGTCCGCTCGGATATGCAAACAGCGACGACGCTGAATCCATTCGCACCATTCACGCCGCCCTGGAGGGCGGTATTACCCTATTCGACACTGCGGCAGCATATGGCGCTGGACATGCGGAGAAGCTGCTCGGCCAAGCGCTCCGCAATCGTCCTGAGGCTGTAATTGTCAGTAAATTGGGCCTGGCAATCGACGAGACCACAAAAGAAATTCTCGGCGAGGAGGCGAGTGCAGACAGCGTGCTTCCAGCGATTGAAAACAGCCTCAAACGGCTCCAGCGCGACTGCCTCGACATCGTCCTTCTCCATCTGAATTCACTGCCGATTGATCGCGCGATGCCGATATTCGAAGAGATGGAAAAAGCACGCATTGAAGGAAAGATTCGTGGCTATGGTTGGAGCACTGACTTCACAGGCAATGTCGAAGCCTTGTCGAAGAGAGACGGTGTGGTGGCCGTAGAGCACGGCACAAACGTCTTTTGCGATACACCCAAAATCCGCAGGGCGATCGCGCAGCAAGGCCTTGTTGCCTTCATTCGCTCTCCCCTGGCGATGGGTCTGCTGGGCGGAAACTATCGGAAAGGTTCCGTCATGCCGAAAGATGACATCCGATCGACGGAACAGATGTGGCTGACCTATTACAAAGACGGCAAGCCAAACATCGAGTTTCTGGAAAAACTGGACGCAGTACGCGACCTGCTCCAGTCAGATGGCCGGTCGCTGCCTCAAGGCGCACTTGGTTGGCTCTGGGCAAAATCAGACCGCAATTTTCCCTTGCCCGGTGCCCGAACGGTTGCCCAGATCCAGGATCTTGCCGGGGCCCTGAAATTCGGCGCACTTCCAAAAGCTGTTGTTTCTGAAATCGACATCCTCATTGGTCCCAAACACGAGGACTATGTCGAAAAGGAACTCTGATCGGGCGCCAGCCAGACTTGATGGCGGACCGAAAGATTTCCAATAGCCAATGCAAAAACGGCGGCCAAAATGGCCGCCGTGCCTACTTCAACGGGTCATAAGTGCTGCATTCGCAGAAGACCTTCAGACAGTCTGCTCAACCCATCGCCCAGGGACCGTGATAGCCTCCACCATCCTTGTCCGTGCGTTCAAAGCCATGCGCTCCAAAGAAGTCGCGCTGACCTTGCAACATGTTTGCGGTCGACCTGCCGGTACGCATGATGTCGAAATAGGAAAGCGCTGCTGAAAGGGCCGGAACGGGCAGGCCGTGAAGCGCCGCCTGGGCCACCACCTGACGCAGCATCGCTTCTGTCTCCTTCAACTTGTCGGAAAAGAACGGAGCCAGCATCAGATTGCGTTCTGAATTATCTGCAAGTGCTGCAGACATGTCATTCAACATGGCTGAACGGATGATACAGCCATTACGCCAGATACGTGCTATTTGCGGCAGCGGCATCGCCCAACCATATTGCCGCGCGGCTTCCAGGATCAGCCCGAAACCTTGCGCATAACAAACGATTTTGCCGGCAACCAGAGCTGCTTCCAATGCATCGATTGTCACGGCTTCCCGGTCCATTTCACTGGGTGCCGCGCCGAACTCGGCTTCGCCTGCCTGACGCTCGCCCAATCTCGCCGACATGTTCCGTGTCGCGACGGCAGCCTCAATGGCACTTGCCGGTGTTCCCAGCATCAGAGCCTCGATTGCGGTCCAGCGTCCGGTGCCCTTCTGCCCGGCCTTGTCCAAAATGATGTCGAGCATCGGTCGGCCGGTTTCCGGATCGGCGGTTCCGGCAACCTTTCCCGAAATTTCAATCAGGTAGGACTGGAGAATGCCCCCATTCCATTTTTCAAAAACGCGGGCGATTTCGGAAGAATTCATCCTAAAGCCGTCGCGCATGACGCCATAAACTTCTGCAATCATCTGCATGTCGGCATATTCGATACCGTTATGAACGGTTTTCACGAGGTGGCCGGCCCCCGCTTCACCGAGATAGGCAGCACAGGGCTCCTCCTCGTGTTTTGCGGATATGGCTTCTAGGATGTGACCGACCTGGTCCCATGCATCCTTTGCACCGCCCCCCATGATAGACGGACCGAAACGCGCGCCTTCTTCACCGCCAGACACGCCAATGCCCATGAAACGCGGACCTTTTTCCGCAGCCTTCGCCGCCCTGCGGTTGGTGTCGTGATAATTGGCATTGCCTGCATCGATAATCAGATCTTGACCATCAAGCAAAGGGCGCAGCGCTTCAATCTGTGCATCGACAGCCTCGCCAGCTGGAACCATCAGGATCACGGCTCTGGGCGACTTGATTGATGCAACGAAGTCCTCAAGCGTCTTCGAAGGCACAAGCTTGTCAGCAAGTGCGCCGGCTTTTCCAATGAACTGATCTGTCTTCTCGGCAGTGCGGTTATAGACCGCTATCTGAAATCCGTTCTCGGCAATATTGAGCGCGAGGTTGCCGCCCATTGTGCCAAGACCAATCAGCCCGATTTCCGCGACAGCACTTTCAGAGCTCATGAACAACGCCTTTCTCAAATCGATTTAGAACCGTGTGCAGCGGTGATAGCGGACCGGTGCGCATCCGGCAATCCTTGCATACAAGCGAACACAATTTGAGGAACGCCCTTCAGGCCCTCCCTCTCGAAACACGGAGGGTCACGCAGGATTCCCAAAAAGGCCATGTATTATTGTCCAGTGGTCGAAAAAATCTGTCACACAAGACTGATACCCGATTGCCTGACCGCAAGAACCAACGCGGCTCAGCCAAAGGGATCTGTTAAATGAAAAAGCTTCTGATTGCAGCCGGCCTCTTCGCTGCGGCGTCCGTATCCGCCTATGCTGAGGATGTAACAGGCAAACTTGTACTCTACACCTCCCAGCCAAATGCCGACGCACAGGCCACCGTTGATGCGTTTGCTGAAAAGCATCCGGGTGTCGAAGTCGAATGGGTTCGCGATGGCACCACTAAAATGATGGCCAAGTTGCGCGCCGAATTCGAAGCCGGAGCGCCAAAACCGGACGTCCTTCTGATTGCCGACATGGTCACAATGGAAGGCTTGAAAAAAGAAGGCCGCCTGATGGCGCACGAGGGCGCAGACGTTGCTGAATATGACCCTGCGATCATGGACAAGGATAAAACCTACTTCTCTACCAAGCTGATCACCACAGGCATTGTCTACAACACCAACGCGCCAATGAAGCCGACCTCCTATAAGGATCTCCTGAAGGAACAAGCGAAAGACAAACTGGCGATGCCGTCGCCACTGACATCCGGTGCTGCAACGATCCATATGGCCGCCTTGACGTCCAATCCCGATCTGGGCTGGGCTTTCTATGAAGGCCTTGCGGAGCAGGGCGCCAATCCGAAGGGCGGCAATGGCGGAACCTATAAGGCGGTCGCCGGCGGTGAGAAGCTTTATGGATTTGTTGTCGACTTCCTGCCGATCCGCGAAAAGCTCAAGGGTGCCCCGGTAGAATTTGTTTTCCCGGAAGAAGGCGTCTCAGCCGTAACTGAGCCGGTCGCAATCCTGTCCACGGCACAAAATCCGGACGCTGCCAAAGCCTTTGTTGATTTCCTTATCTCCGAGGAAGGTCAAAAACTGGCTGCCTCGCAAGGGTATCTTCCTGCACATCCGGCAGTGAAGGCACCGGAAGGTTTTCCTGCACGCGATACGATCAAACTGATGGACTTCGACCCGGTCTCGGCTCTTGAAAAAGATCAGGCCAACAAGTTGAAGTTCAGCGAAATCTTCGGCGGCTGAGGAGATATCTCACCCCGAGAAACAACGCAGTGCGAGCTTCCTCGCACTGCGTTGTTCTTTCTGCCGTGCCATTTACATGCGCCTCATACCTGGGCAACAAACAGAGTAAATTGAAGCCGCATGCGCCCAAAGCTTGCTCCTGAGAAAACAACACTGCTGCTGCTTGTGGTCGGCGCGACGGCGGTATGTGGCCTGCCCCTTCTGCTGTTGTTCAAAACCGGGCTGACAAGTGAAGGCAGTGTGGCTGTTGGACCGCTTCTGGAAGCGGTTCAAAGCCGCTCGGTCCAGCGGGCGCTTTGGCATTCCATTGAGAGCAGTCTTTGGTCCGCACTCGGTGCGTCCATCCTCGGAACCTGCCTCGCGCTGATCATCGGTTTGACAGACATTCGCGCGAAAGGCCTGCTGGTCTTCCTCATTCTATTGCCGATGATGATCCCGCCGCATGTCACGGCCATAGCCTGGATACAGGCACTTGGACCCGCCAGCCCTGTTTTGCAATTGTTGGGTCTGGCACCCGAAATTGGGTCGACGCATCCGCTCTATTCACGCGAAGGCCTGGTGTTTCTGCTGACGCTGCAGCACAGTCCCCTCGTTTTTCTCCTTGTCCGCGCGGCCTTGCGGACCTTTCCGCGCGAGCTTTCCGATGCCGCACGCATCTCCGGTGCTGGCGCAGCCTTGATGCTGCGCCGGATAACGCTTCCGCTCCTTGGCCCATCGCTTTTGGCCGGTTTCGCGCTTGCCTTCGTTGCCGCGCTCGGCAACTTCGGCATCAACGCGCTGATCGGTATTCCGGCACGTTATACGACCTTACCGGTGCTCGTGTGGCGGCGCCTGGCCAGCTTCGGGCCAGACATTTTGCCCAATGTTGCCGTGATTTCCGTCATCCTGGCGTTGGTCGCACTTTTTGCCATTTTACTGCAAAGCCTGTTGCAGCGCCGCATGCGCGCGAGCCTCATCGGGCTGCCGCAGGACCCTTTGGCAATTTCGCTCGGCTCCAGGCGCATCCTCGTCGAGAGTATCCTCTGGCTGTTTGTTGCCGGCGTGCTTTTGCTTCCCGCAGCTTCCCTGCTTGCGACGTCTTTGGTGAAGACCTACGGCCTGCCACTGTCGCTCGAGACCCTGACATTGGACAATTTCACCGAAGTACTCTGGCGCCAGACAGTCACGCTCAGGGCATTTGCCAATTCGACGTTGATTGCCGGACTAAGCGCATTTGTCATTGCCGCAATGAGTTTGCTTCTCGGCTATTTTCTTGCCCACAAAAATTCAGGAAACCGCCGCTTGGCGGGATTGGCGTTGACGCAGTCTGAAATCGCTTTTGCGGTTCCGGGCCTTGTCATGTCGATCGCGTTCATCCTGGCCTTTATCCGACCGATCCCTGTACTTGGCATCTCGCTCTATGGCACGATCTGGATCATCCTGATTGCGTATGTCTCCGTGTTTCTTGCGGTTGGATTGAAGCCTGTCATGGCCGCATTCCTGCAAATGGACGCTTCTCTGGAAGATGCGGCACGGGTTTCCGGAGCCGGTTTTTTCAGACGCATGCGCAAGATATTCGCTCCCCTTGCCGCACCATCCGCAGCTTCCGGCGCAATCCTTGTCTTCCTCACGGCGTATAATGAAGTCACTGTATCAGCGCTGCTCTGGTCGACGGGAAACGAGACCATCGGAACAACTATCTTCAACTATGAAGACGGCGGTTACACCACACTGGCAGCCGCCATGTCAGCGGTTGTGGTTGGGGCTACAATCTTCATCATGCTGGCCATGAACGTTCTGGCCAGGCGCGTTCCGAACGGCACAATCCCCTGGAAGGACTGAGTTAGGCTGGCAACACCCAGCCTCGAAGAATTTCAAGGCGAAGCATATCCCCCGGAGTGGCCTTTCGATGAAGCGACATCATCAAGTGCTGGTCCAGACCGGGCATCGAAACAAATACATCCCAGACACCCCCTCGATAGACCGTCCGAACCACCCGGGTTTCAAAACCAGATGCGCTGTTTGCAAGAACAATATGCTCTGGTCGAAGCAGCAAGGTGCCTTGTCCGGGAACGGCATTGTGCGGACACTCAACTTCCACCGTTGCACCGCCAAATCCAATCTCGGCCATGCCTGCCTCGGCGCGGTTGATCCTTACGGGCAAGAGAGTGCTTCGGCCAATAAAGCCCGCGACCTCTTTAGACATCGGCCGCCGGTACAAGGTATCCGGATCATCCACTTGAAGAATTTTGCCGTTCCACATCACCGCCACTTTGTCGGCCAGGGCCATCGCTTCGCGCTGATCATGTGTAATGAAAAGTGTCGTTCCACCGCTGGCCTTGTGAAAGCTTGAAAGCTCTTCTTCCATGACCCCTCTAAGATGCGGGTCCAGATTGGCGAGCGGTTCATCCATCAGGACCGTGCCTGCCCCTTGTGCAAGGCAACGCGCAAGCGCAACCCTTTGGCGCTGACCGCCTGACAATTCAGCCGGCCTTCTTTGCCCGAACTCAGAAAGAGCAACGGTTTTCAGGCAATCAGCAACGCGGGCGGACACGACCGAACGACCCTTGCCTGCAGCTTCCAACGGAAAGGCGACGTTTCCCGAAACGCTCATGTGCGGCCAAAGTGCATAGGACTGGAAAACCACCCCGACCTGGCGCTGCTCGGGAGGAACATGAAATCCATCGCCCGCCACTTTTCGCCCGTCTAGCAAGACCTCACCGGCATCAATAGGCTCAAGGCCCGCGATCGTGCGCAACAGGGTGGACTTGCCGCACCCGGAAGGGCCAAGAACGACAAAGAAAGTGCCGTCTTCAATCGACAGCGAAACGTCGTTGAGAGCTTTATGGTCCGCGAAAGATTTGGATACGGCATCAAGATGGATGGACATGCCCTCCGGTATCGCTGTCCTGTGACAGGATCATTACATTGACCGGAACAACGCAGCGCTATTTGGCACGCAGACGCAGCATCAGGTCGACTTCTTCTTCCAGAGCCCGTCCATACGCCCGCGCCGCAGGTGCATTGCTCGTCATGAGCGTTTCATGGCGGAAAAGACAGTATGCCGCAAAGCACCAGTGGTAGCCGATACGCTCCTCCAAGAAACGCTGGACCGTCTGCTGAACGGGGTAGGCCTGCAGGAACATGTCTTCCGCATGTGCGACCAGTGGGTGAAGTCCATAAAGTGTCGCGAGACCTGGCGAGACAAACCCGACAATGTCTTCAACCGGATCGCCGAGGCCCGCGAACTGCCAGTCGATCAATCTCGCGCCCTCTCCCGTTGCCAGGATGGTGCCAAGACAGAAGCTGCGATGGACCAGCGACCTTTCGACAGGCTTCCGAACAACCGCTTTGTCCTGCGGACGCAGCCGCTTGAGATTGGCTGCCTTGCGGCTCTCAGGGATCGCCGCCAGCATGGCATCGCCGCGCCCCAGTACCTCATTGTATCCCGCCGGGACGGTTTGATGACCCTGGACCGGTTCTTTCAGAGCGGCAAATCGCCCGATAAGTGCGGCAGCTTCAGAGACATCGATCTCATTGTCTTCAGGGGACGGATATCCGTAGACCAGCACCGGAGTTCCAGCTGGACTGATTGCAAAGGCTTCCAATGAAGGTGACAAATGGTGGCGTGAAAGAACGGAAAGAGCATCTGCTTCCTGACGTGGCAATGTCGGGAAGAGCGGATTGTCTTCCGCCTCGGGGAAGAATTCCTTGATCACATAGCTGCGGCCGGGCACATCAAGGCGCCAGAACCGGCAGGTATAGGCAACCGGCAAGGGACGCAAATGCGCGTGATCCCAGTCTGCCTCTGGCAACTGGGTTTTCAAAAACGCCAGCAAGGTACTGTCCGAGAGATGCTCCTTCACCGAAACCTCATTCATAAATCTCGCCCTGTCCTGATCGCTTTGATCGCCCCGATCCGTCAAGCCAAAGTTTTTATGCAGAAGGCCCCTGTCGCTTTCGCTCTCTCCGATGTCGGAGTTTGAGCACTCACCGTCGTACTGAGACTGCCCGTAACAAGCAGCTCCTCAACTAAGCTTGCAGACCGTGGCGGCAAACCTATCGCCCGGCCGCCGGACCATTCCACCAAACCCGGCAAGCCTCAAGACAACGGATAGCGAAGCAATGACGAGCGAAATCGAAGCCGCTCCCAAGGCGAAGGCACCACCTGCCCGACGCGGGCGGCGGCGCAGAAGTGGTGACAAGAGCGGTCCGGATCTTTTTCCGCAAAAGCCGTTCAAGCAACCGCGTCATCGCTTCAAACCCCTCGAAGTTGTCTCAGCCGACGAACTGGAGGCCATTCACGATGCTTCCATGCGGGTTTTGGAGGAAATCGGTATTGATTTCCTGCACGAGGATGCAAAGACATGGCTGAAAGCCGCCGGTGCCGACATCAAACCCGGCGAAGATCGCGTACGGATGGATCGCGCCATGGTGGAGGAGCTCGTCGCCAAGGCACCGGGCCAGTTCACCGTCCGCGCCAGGAACCGGGCGCATGATCTTCAGATTGGCGGCGATGCAATCGCCTTTTCCTGTGTCGCAAGCGCGCCCAATGTGGTGGACAAAGACAAGGGCCGGCGTGCTGGAAATCAGCAGGATTACCGTAACTTCCTGAAGCTTTCCCAGCATTTCAATATCATTCATTGCATGATGGGATACCCGGTTGAACCCGTGGATATCCATGCATCCGTTCGTCATCTCGACTGCGTTGCCGACATGCTCCGCATCACCGACAAGGTGTTCCATATCTATTCGCTTGGACGTGAACGCAATCTCGATGGCCTGGAGTTGACCCGCATCGGTTATGGCCTGACGCATGAAGAATTTGTCCGGACGCCAAGCGTTCTGACGGTCATCAACACCTCGTCGCCTTTGCGTCTGGACACACCCATGCTGACGGGCCTGATCGAGATGGCCAAAGCCGGTCAGGTTTCCATTGTCACGCCGTTCACGCTTGCAGGAGCTATGGCTCCTGTGACGATCGCAGGTGCCCTTACATTGCAAAACGCTGAAGCCCTTGCCGGCATCGCCTTTGCCCAACTCGTGCGTCCGGGAGCTCCGGTGGTCTATGGTGGCTTCACCTCCAATGTGGACATGAAATCCGGTGCACCGGCCTTTGGCACGCCGGAATACATGAAAGCCGCGATTGCCGGAGGCCAGCTCGCCCGCCGCTATAACCTGCCCTACCGCACTTCCGGAGTTTGCGCGGCCAATACTGTGGACTATCAGGCTGCTCTGGAAACCACCTTGTCGGAATGGGGAGCGATAAACGGCGGTGGCAATCTGATCAAACATGCCGCCGGTTGGCTCGAGGGTGGTCTCAGTGCCGGTTATGAGAAATTCATCACAGACATCGATCTTCTGCAGAAGCTCCAGGAGTACCTGACACCATTGGATGTTTCGGAAGACGCCCTCGCACTTGAGGCGATCCGGGATGTTGGCCCGGCCGGACATTTCTTTGGAACCGAACATACACAGGCCCGCTACAAGGACGCTTTCTACGCTCCGCTTGTCTCCGATTGGCGCAACTATGAAACATGGGCCGAAGCAGGGAGCCCAATTGCCTATGACAAGGCGAACATGCTCTACAAAAAAGCGCTCGAAGCCTACGAACCTCCGCCTATCGATCCCGCTATAGATGAAGAAATCACCGCCTTCGTTGAAAGGCGGAAAGCCGAAGGCGGCGCACCCACCGATTTTTAGCTTCCACATCGGAAGTCGACCTGGCCGCCAGATTTAGCGCAGGCCGTTCCGGAGCAGATTTAATGAAGACCCACACACAAGTAGTTGTCATTGGCGGCGGTGTCGTTGGCTGCAGTGTGCTCTACCACCTGACCAAACTCGGGTGGACCGATGTAACACTGGTCGAACGGGATGAGCTGACATCCGGCTCGTCCTGGCATGCGGCTGGTGGCTTCCACACACTCAATGGCGACCCCAATGTCGCCCAGCTCCAGAGCTATACGGTCGACCTTTACGAAGAGCTGGAAGAAATTTCCGGCCAATCCTGCGGACTGCACCTCACCGGTGGTGTCATGCTGGCCGATACGCCGGAGCGCATGGACTTCCTGCGACTTGCTCAGGCCAAAGGGCGATACCTCGGCATGGATCTGGAACTGATTTCCGTCGCCGAAGCCAAAACGATGTTTCCGATCTTGGACGAAAAACACTTCATCGGAGCACTCTGGGATCCGATTGAAGGTCATCTCGACCCGTCCGGAACGACACACGCCTATGCCAAGGCCGCACGTGTGAACGGAGCAACCGTCTACCGGCACACCAAGGTGGAGGAGTTGGTCCAGACACCGGACGGCACCTGGGATGTGATTACGAACAAGGGCACCATTCGTGCAGAGCATGTGGTCAATGCCGGAGGCCTTTGGGCGCGAGAATGCGGACGCATGGTTGGTCTGGAACTGCCTGTTCTAGCCATGGAACACATGTATCTTCTGACCGACGAAATGCCCGAGGTGACTGCACACAATGCGGCAACCGGCAAGGAACTGATCGGTGTTCTTGATTTCGGCGGCGAAATCTACACACGCCAGGAAGGCAAGGGCATGCTGCTCGGAACTTACGAGCAGAACTGCCGGCCATGGAGCCCACGCCAGACCCCCTGGGATTTCGGCCACGAGCTGCTCGCCCCGGACCTGGATCGCATTGCGCCCGAGCTTGAAGTCGGGTTTGAGCATTTTCCGGCGCTGCAAACCGCCGGTATCAAACAGATTATCAATGGCCCATTCACCTTCGCTCCGGACGGCAATCCTCTTGTCGGCCCAGTGCGTGGCCTACGCAACTACTGGGTCGCATGCGGTGTCATGGCTGGTTTCAGCCAAGGTGGCGGCGTCGGCTTGACACTTGCGAACTGGCTGGTGAATGGTGACCCTGGTTATGACATCTGGGGAATGGATGTCGCGCGTTACGGCAACTGGGCCACGCTGTCCTACACAAACGCAAAGGTCCAGGAGAACTACCGGCGCCGTTTTCGTATCCGGTTTCCCAACGAAGAGCTGCCTGCTGCCCGCCCGCACCAGACTACGCCGCTCTACGACAGAATGCTGGCGCAGGGCGCGGTCATGGGGGACAGCTGGGGACTTGAAACCCCTCTCTGGTTCGCTCCGGAGGGCACCGAGGCGAAGGATGTCGTGTCTTTCCGCCGATCAAACGATTTCGAACATATCGGCGATGAATGCCGTGCCGTGCGTGAAAGCGTCGGCATCACTGAAATTGCAAACTTTGCGAAATACGAAGTGACCGGATCAGGTGCGGAAGACTACCTGTCACATCTGATGACAAACACCATGCCGAAGACCGGGCGCATCATACTGACCCCGATGCTGAACGAGAACGGCAAGCTGATCGGTGATTTCACGATTGCCCGGGCCAGTGACAGCCGGTTCTACATGTTCGGCTCGTCTCAGGCTGAAGTCTATCATTTGCGCTGGTTCGAACAGCATCTGCCGCAAGATGGCTCCGTGCAGATCCAGCCTATCAATCTTAGTTGGGTCGGTCTGTCGATAGCCGGGCCAAATGCCCGCAAAGTACTCGAAAAAGTCACAGGCGAAGACGTTTCAAACGAAGCTTTCCGATTTATGGATTTCCGCGAAATGGACGTCGCCAACGCACCATGCAAGGTCAATCGTATCTCCTATACCGGCGATCTTGGATACGAGATCTGGATGGCACCTGAATACGAACGGCAAGTGTACGAAGCCCTGATGAACGCCGGGACCCAATTCGACATCCGGAACTTCGGCATGCGGGCGCTGCTGGCCATGCGTCTTGAAAAGAACTTCGGCACCTGGTTTCGAGAATTCCGCCCGATCTACGGCCCTTATGAAGCCGATCTCGGTCGATTTGTGAAACTTTCCAAGGAAAATTTCATCGGAAAGGACGCTGCCCGGAAGGAACACGACCAGGGTCCAGATCGCTTACGTGTCAGTTTTATCGTCGACGCCGGAGACGCCGATGTGATGGGCGATGAACCGATCTGGCATGCCGGCAAGGTGATCGGCTGGATCACGTCAGGCGGCTATGCACACTTTGTCGACCGTTCGCTTGCACAAGGCTATATCCCCGCGGATCTGGCCAGAAACCTAAATGAAGGCGATTTCGAAATCGAAATCCTCGGAGAGCGACGCAAAGCGACAATCAATCCCGACCCCTTGTTCGATCCCGGTGCAGAACGCATGCGCATGTAGGCGCAACGCCATTTGATCGCGACCACAAGAGGAGGTGTGGGCAATCATGAATACGGAACACTTCGGCCGGCATCGGCGCAAGATCATGCCATCGGTATTGCCGGTGCATCCAGGCGAGATGTCGGACTACGCAGCGCTATCGGCCTATGCCACCGAAAAGGCCACTGTGCTGAACCGTCACGTGCTCGGATATGGCGACTTGGCAGAGGACGAATGGTCCGCCCTCGGCCTTGCAGCACCGGACCTGGAAGCTCTGCGCGGCTACCGTTTGCGGCGCATCCGTCAGCAATTGGCGGCCTTTGATCTCAGTGCCGCAATCCTGTGCGACCCACTCAATGTCCGCTACGCGACAGACGCAACCAACATGCAGGTCTGGTCAACCCACAATGCGGTCAGATACACATTCGTGGCGCTCGAGGGACCTGTTGTCGCGTTTGACTTTCACAATTGCGAGCATCTCAACGCACACAATCCTCTGGTCACTGAAATACGCCACGGCGTGCCCTGGTTTTATTTTGAATCAGGCCCACGTTCAGCTGAACTTGCTCAGAAATGGGCTGATGAACTCGCCGATCTGGTCAAAGCCTTCGGTGGCGGCAATCACCGGATTGCGCTCGACAAATGCCGGCGGGAGGGCGTTGCCGCGCTCGAAAGACACGGCATAACCATTCATGACGGCGAAGAAGTGATGGAATTGGCCCGGGCCATCAAGTGCAACGACGAGATCAAGGCCATGCGACGCGCCATTGCAGCCTGCGAAGCGGCGATGCGGGAAATGGAACATGCGCTTGTCCCGGGTATCACCGAATGGGATCTCTGGGCATTCCTGCATGCCGGCAATATCAGGCGCGGCGGCGAATGGATCGAAACCCATCTGCTTTCATCCGGACCCCGCACAAATCCCTGGTTTCAAGAGGCCTCGGCACGTCAGATCAATGAAGGAGAGCTGGTCGCGTTCGATACCGACCTCGTCGGCCCTTACGGCATGTGCTGCGACATTTCTCGCACCTGGCTGTGTGGCGACGGACTGCCGACCAATGAACAGCAAGCTCTTTATGAGTTGGCTGTCGACCAGATCGAAGGCAATATCCAGATGTTGGAGCCGGGTCGGACGTTCCGCGAGCTGTCACATCGGGGCAAGAGCCTGCCGGACGACTGCCTCGCCAATCGCTATTCAGTCCTGTTCCATGGCGTTGGACTTTGCGATGAATATCCAGCGGTGCCTTATCCGGCGGACTGGGAGGCTGGCGGTTATGATGGCGTTCTCGAAGCTGGAATGGTGGTGTGTGTCGAAAGCTATGCCGGCCGGCACGGCGGGTATGAAGGTGTAAAACTGGAAGAACAGATTCTCATCACCGACACCGGCTCGGAGCGTCTCAGCACCTACCCCTGGGACGCAAGACTGATGGGCCGTCCGCGTTGACGACCCTCATAAACCGGAAAAACAAGGCCGTTACTTCAGACGAAGGATCTTGGCACCGAGGTTCCGTGCATAGTCGTCTTGTGTCACGACAACGACTTTGGTCTCGCGCACGTCGGTATGGTTCAGCTGAAGCGGAGTTTTGCCGCCGGGATTGACTACGACCTTGCGTGTCGGCGGCAAAGCGCGGAACACCAGAACACCGGCTTCCTTGGTGACGATTGCTCCGTAGGGCTCATCATGAAGAATACGAACCGTACCGCTTTCAGCCACGGCCGCAGTGCCTGAAACCGCTGCCAGAGCGGCAGCCGAACACAGTGCTTTCAGAAAAAATTTCATGACGCTTCTCGCAGTTAAGTTTTCATTTACCTAGAATCGTAATCCTTTCTTAACTTTTGCACCAGTGTTTCTGCGGCGTTAACCAATAAAAAGAAACACCCCGGCACCAAAACCGGGGCGTTTGTCTTAAATTGAAACACTTCTGATCTTAAGCTGCTGCCTTGGGGTGTATTTCAACACCGTTTTCAACGAAATTTGCATTCGCTGACAGCAGATCAGACAAGCCTTTCCGGAATTGTCTTTTGAGCAACGGTGTCAGAAACCAGCCGATCGGCCCGAACTTTGGCGTGAAGACTATGCGCATCGTCACTTGCGTCTGCTCGGCTGACAATGCTGAAAAGTCCAGTGTGACCCGAGCGGTTTTCAACGGCACGTTGGCGTCAAAGATATCGATGACCAGATGCTCTTCGGGCTGGTAGCTGATAATCCGCTCTTTCAAATAGGTTTTTCCGTCGACATGCTTGCAATGCCGCTCGGCACCAAGCCCGGTCGCTACACTGTTTGACAGCAATGGCGACTGATTGATTTGGGGATTGAACCGGTAGATTTCGTCAAATCGATCCCAGCTTTGCCAGACTTCGGAAATGGGTGCATTGACGATCTGAAACACAGCAGCTTCAGGCATGCTCGGGTCCTCCTTGTTCATGTGGTTTCAAAGTCGGCGCAGCCAGTCGGCAATACCCTGCCCGATCTGGTGCGGATGTTCTTCCTGCAGGAAGTGCGTGCCGGCGCCCACGAAGCGAACTTCAAGGTTGGAAGCGTTCAACGCCATATATTCGGCAACGGCCTTGGGTGTGATCGCACCCGGCTCGGCGTAAAAGAGCAGCTTCGGAATGTCGGTGCTGAAAAGCCACTTGCCGTTCAGTGTTACTTCCTCAACAACGTCGGCCGGACGACCACCGATAGGCACCTGGCGAGGCCAGGCGAGAACCGGCTTGCGCGAGGCCGGTGACGGAAAGGGATTGCGATAATGATCCATTTCCTCTTGACCAAGCTTCCTGATGACCCCGAACTCAGGCAGCGTCACTTCAACGAAGAAATTTTCCTGAAGTACCAGCCGCGCACCTTCATCGCTGTTCATGAGCCGGAAGAAATCGGCGATCTGTTCGGGCATTGCCTCATAACTTGGTGCCGGCATGGCTGGTGGCACGATGGCTTCCATGAGCACCAATGCGCTGACCCGCTCCTGATTAAGGCGTGCGTAACGCATTCCAAGCGCCGATCCCCAATCATGCACAACGAGAACAACGTCGTTCAGATCAAGCTCATTCAAAAAAGCATCAAGATAGGCTGCGTGATCGGCAAAGCTGTAGTCAATATCGGGTTTTCCGCTGTCACCCATACCGATGAGATCAGGCGCAATGGCACGGTATCCTTCAGGCATGTGAGGAATGACATTGCGCCAAAGATAGGATGACGTCGGATTGCCATGCAGAAAGACAACCGGCTGGCCGCTGCCTTCATCAACATAACTGATGTGTGACCCCTTGACGCCAAGTCGTTTTTTCGCAAAGGGAAAATCAGACGGGATTTCAATTCCGTATGGTGCGGAACCCGTCGGTCTGGACGCTGTGGCTTGTGCATTTGCACTTCCAGGGGATGCGAGCATCATCGCGCCTGCACCGACTGCCATGCCTTGCAAAAGTCCCCGCCGATTTGTTTTGAATTGCTGACCCTTGTTCATTCCCAGTCCACTCCTCGTTCATGTCCGACCTTGCCCGGACAGGTTCTGATGGCTATTAGGTGCGGATAGAAAATTGTTATGGAATACGCAGCAGGTAGCCATGGCGGATTAAAAACGATCCGCCCTCAAATCATTTCCCAAGGAGGATGTGCTCAGGCATGAAGAAGGAATTGGACTGGGACCATCTGCGAATATTTCTGGCATCGGTGCGCACGGGCAGCTTCCGAAAGGCGGCGGAAAAACTCGCGGTGAATCACGGCACCGTTCACCGTGCAATTTCGGCGCTCGAGACTGATCTGGGCACACGGCTGATCGACCGCACCTCGAGCGGGCTGCAGCTCACGCAGCCCGGTGAAACGCTTGTTGGCCCAGCCGAGGAAATGGAGGCACAGGCAAACGCCATTACCCGCAAGCTGACCGGGCTCGACTTGGTTCCATCGGGTACAATCAGGCTCAGCCTACCACCTGCCTTTTCACACGGATTGCTGTCCGACATGCTGCTTGAGTTTGCAAAGCACTACCCCGAGATTACCGTGCAGGCGATTTCGACCAACCGGGTTTCGGACCTGTTGCGTCTGGAAGCCGATATCTCCCTCAGAGTGGCCACAAATGTGGATGAGGACGTTTTCGGCCGGAAACTGATCCGTTTCGTGCAAGCCGTTTATGCGTCTCCCGACTACCTTGAACGGCATGGAAACTTGATGGAAAACGGCGGCGAAGGGGCTCATTGGATTACCTGGAGCGACAATCACGATTGGATCGCCCAAAGCCCGTTTCCAAAAGCGAGAGTGCGACATGTGCTGCCGGAAGTTTCCATGCAGATTGAAGCAGCATCCAAGGGCCTTGGTCTGATCAAGGTTCCGGCCTTTGCAGGCGACGCAGACCCGCGCATCCTGCGCGTACCGTCGACGCCGGTGCTCCCCGGCTACAACGTATGGCTACTTTATCACGGCGACCTGCGACGCGTTGCCAGGGTCCGCGCTTTTGTTGATTTCACGACCGCTTATTTTGAGCGCAACAAAGGCCTGTTCACACGCTGATTTCCCACAGCGCTGCCGCTAGGCTGAAACGCCGAGGCCAAGTTCGCGGAAACACTCCTCGACATGCTGTGCAAACGCATGGGTGGCCTTGCCGGCACGCGCCCGCTCCCGCATGACGATGTGATAGTCGCCAATTTCCGGAAGATCATGGCGCTCGTCCAGCACCTGCAACGGCGCTTCGACGACACTGGCCGGAAACGGCGCGATGGCAAGGTCTGCAAGAAGTGCCGCCTCCTGGCCCGCACTGTGAAAGCTCGTATAGGAAATCCGGTAGGGTTTTTGTGCGTCGTCAAGCGCAACTCGCGCCGCCCGGCGCCACGGGCAGCCCGGCGTAGAAACAGCGAGGGGCAAAGGATCCCGGTCATAGGCAATCCCGCCTTCCAGACCAACCCAGACCAAAGGCTCGGTGAAGACAATCTCGCCACCGCTCGCCAGCCCCGTGCCCGGACGGGCTGTGAAAAGCACAAGATCCAGCTCGCCTGTCTTGACCTTCTCATCCAGCATCGGACTGCCGTCCAGGTGAACATCCACGTTTACGCCGGGATGGGACCGGGCGAAACGGGACAGAATATTGGGCAACAGGCGGGTGCCGAAATCGGATGGAGCCCCGAAACGCACCTCACCTTCCACGTCTGGCGCAACAAACAGTGAAACGGCTTCCTCATTCAGCATCAAGATCCGTCGCGCATAGCCCAGAAGGGCTTCTCCCTCGGGCGTCAGCCGGACGCTGCGTCCTTCCCGTACGAACACGGCAACGTCCAACATGGTTTCCAATTTCTTAATTTGCATCGACACTGCCGAGGGTGTCCGGCCAATAAGCTCTGAAGCTTTTGAAAAGCTTGATGTTTCCGCAATGATCAGGAAGGTGCGATAGAGTTCCAGATCAATCAGCGGTGTTCCGCTGCCGGGCAGTTTATCCATGAAACCATCCAAATAAATATCAGTTCAATTTTTTTGAACAGTTCGATGAATACAATTCGATTGATTGAAAAGCAAGGAAGGCCCATATGTTGCTCAAGCGGCCAGTTTCTTAAGCAGTGGACCGCCCGTACCCACAACATCAAATCAAGGATTGGGATTGCCATGACTTATCTCGCTCAAGCTTTGCGCACCAACCTCATGGGTGTCGTTTCCGGCCATTCCGCTGCAGAATTGGCCAAGATGAATCAGGCCCTGCGTCTGCGCGAAGTCGCACAAGACCCGAAGGCTACGCGCTGACTGTCTGACGGGATGGCGTGATTTATGCCAGAACGGGATATCCAAGCAGAGAAGCTTCCTGCTCCATGGCAGGGATGCTCGCATAGTCTTCAAAATCAAGTTTAGAAAAGCCGCGAATGCCCAACCGTTCGCGGCTTTTTTGCGTCTTCGGGTCAAGAAACACATCCGCAACGACATCTGCAATCTGCTCTGTCTGAGTGACTGAAAATCGCTTCGACGTGATCATGGGAAGCCCTGGCGCGGGCAAGGTCTGTGCAAGCGGACGCACCATGTTGGCAAGCTCCGGTAGTTCCTGGCAGACAAGCCACCAGCACACAGCATCGATGCTGGCAACATCAGCGTCACCAGCGGCAACGGCTTTCACTGATTTCAGGTGCCCACCGCTCTCAAAAACCGACGAGAAAAACGGCCTTCCATCAGACAAAGGCGCTATGCTGCGGCGAAAGGCGTTCATGCCAGATTGGCTGTCCGGCGTATTGTAGACCGCCGGCGCGCCTCGCAAGTCCTCCAGCGTTTCATGGGAGCTGTTTTTGCCGACAATTATCTGGCTGCAATAATAGTGTTCACGGCACCCCGGAGCCGCGTAATGAGGCGTACCAAGCAGTCTGACCTTGCCATGCAAGGCATGGGTCAATGGATAACCGCAAGTCTGCGTGAGCAGGACACCCGGCTCACTCCAGCTTTCATGGACATCCAATCCAGCCGGCCACGGCGTGAAGTGTTCCGGGGCAATATTCAGAGCGTCGCCAATTGCCGCTTGCAGGGCCTCTTCAAGGGCACACGTCGCCTCGCGCACTTCAGGCCAATCATACATCGGCAACCGCACCGGATGAAACACAGGCATGGTCAATGCGCGGCCTTGCCTGTCGAAGACATTTTGGCTGTCGCGCTTCCAACGATTTCCTCTCGATACTTGATGGGATGCACAACCGGCTCCTTTACTTTGAACAAATAGCGTCTCGCCAGATCGAAATAGCTCGCAAAAACATACCCCTTGTTGCGCCTTTGCCAGGCAGCACGCCTTTCCCGGTACATCGCCGGGAGCTCATACCAGGGAGCCCTTGGATGGGCATGATGTACGACATGGAGATTATTGTTCAAAAACAGCAGCGCAAACAATGGGCTGTTCTCAACCACGATTGAGCGTGCTTCCGCGTCCTTATGTGCCCGGTGCTCCGCAAAGGTGCGCAACATCAGGAGGCTCAGAGCCGGGTAGGCGACGCAAAAGATGTAAATCCAAAGGGGCATCCCGCCGACGTAAACAACAAAAATAAGGACAGGGACGATTCCCGCCAGGTGATGCGCCCAGGCCTTAAGGACAGCTCTGTCGCCCCTTAGCATTGATCGAAATTCCGAGCCGGCAAAACCGATTGTCGAAACAGCAGGCCCCATGAGAAGCCGGCCAAGCAAGGTATTGTTTAGCGTGAGGATCAATCTTATCACGCGAGGCAGGCCTTGCCAGTCAGCCCATGCAAGATAAAAACTCTCCGGATCGTCGTACGGATCAGTCAAGCGGTCATTGTTGTGATGCCTGAGATGAAGTGATTTGAACCGGCGATACGGGATAAAGAGATTGAGCGAACAATAGACCAGTGCTTCATTGATGGCCGGGCTGCGCGTTGGATGCCCGTGAAGCACTTCGTGCTGCAGGGATGCCTGAAGCGTCACAAGCACGGCTGCAAGTGGCCAAACCAGCCAGCCACCAAGCAATCCGTAAGAACCGATCAGCAGCATCCAGACTGAGGATGTGCCCACTATCAAAGCCAATGTCGGCCATTCGCAACCATTCTCGCGCGGCACACAAAACCCCCAAATTATTGAAAAATCAGCAAAAACCGAACTGAACAAACATCACTATGCGGAGTTGTCCACCTGGCTTCAATTTGGGAGTTTTGAACAAAATCTACATTGTCTAATTTTTTTCAATATCTGAAGAAAATAGTCACCAATTTTTAAATAAATAAGCAAACTTGGAAGAATTTCGACAAATATCCGACTATTTCTCGACAGGACAAGGCGCTTATTGTTCTGGATAAATGTGCACCTGAGCCCTGCTCCAAGCTGGCTCAAGAAAGTCACCACACCATCTGGAAGGACCTTGCAAGGTGATCGATCCTGAAAGCCGCTACGACGCAATCATCATCGGTGCCGGTGTAATCGGGTGTGCCATTGCATTTCATTTGACGAAGAAGGGTTACAAGACACTCAACGTCGACGCTCTGCCGGCTGCCGGTTATGGGTCCACATCCAGTTCAGCGGCCGTCATCAGGACCTACTATTCAACGCTTGACGGAACTGCGATGGCCTATGAGGGCTATCACGAATGGAAAAACTGGCAGCAAACCCTCGGCATCGAAACTCACGACGGTCTTGCACAATTCATTGAAACCGGAACGCTTGTCATGAAGACGGCCGCGGACAACTACCAAAAACAGGTTTTGAAACATGCTGACGCGCTCGGCATCGCTTATGAGCATTGGACGGCCGAGCGGATGGTAAAGGAACTTCCGGGCTATGATCTGGCGTGTTTTGCGCCGGCCAAGACCATGGACGACGATGAATTCGGCTCCAGGTCCGGTGGCGAACTGACAGGTGGCGTGTTCTTCTTTGCAGGTGGCTATGTCGACGATCCCCAGATCGCGGCGCGAAATCTTAAGGACGCCGCAGCCGACAACGGCGCGGACTTCCGGTTCAACACAAGGATCGTTGCTATCCCGACCAGGAATAATCGGGTTCAGGGTGTCGTTTGTGACACTGGCGAAGAAATATCAGCCAGAATTGTCATCAATGTCGGTGGCCCGCACTCAGGCAAGGTCAATGCACTTCTCGACGTGGATCCCGGGGTCCGGATCGGACACCGCCCTCTCCGCCAGGAGGTCGTGCAGATCAAACCACCGGAAACACTGGGCTATTCTCGACAGGGCCTGGTCATCTCCGACAATGACATTGCGGTCTACGTCAAGCCCGGCAGCGGCGGACAGTTGATGATCGGCAGTCA
This sequence comes from uncultured Roseibium sp., assembly GCF_947499295.1. Taxonomy (GTDB): domain Bacteria; phylum Pseudomonadota; class Alphaproteobacteria; order Rhizobiales; family Stappiaceae; genus Roseibium. The sequence continues at coordinate 256,755 of NZ_CANMNP010000005.1, read as the reverse complement.
AAACCCGGCCTGTGATCCACATTTGGAATCCGACCCCGATGACTTCTCAAGAGATCTGACCGACAGGGCGCTAACCTATGCCTATCGCTATTCGCAGCGCCTGCCCGAACTCGGTGTCTCCCAGCACCCTGTTGGTATCGCCGATCTTTATGATGCGACGGACGACTGGTTGCCGATCTACGACCGCAGCGATGTGGATGGTTACTACCTTGCCATCGGCACCAGCGGCAACCAGTTCAAGAATGCGACGGTTGCCGGGCGATTGATGGGTGAGTTGATAGACTATTGCGAAGGCGGCAATGACCATGACACCGTGCCTCTGCAATTTGCACTGCATCATGTTGAGCACACGCTCAACACGGCAACCTTCTCACGCCGGCGAGAATTGACAAAGGAAAGTTCCTTTTCGGTCCTGGGTTAGCATCAATCTTCCGGGGCGCTGGAAACGGAAACTCTCTTGGTCGAATCGCACAAATCAGGCTAAGCAACGAAGCACACCTTAAAGGAGCTCTTCCGTGGCCTGGTCTCCCCAGCAAGACGACGCCTTGAATGAAACCGCCGCCTGGCTGAAACGCGGTGACCGGCAGGTATTCCGGTTGTTCGGATATGCCGGAACCGGCAAAACCACCCTCGCCCGTCATCTGGCAGAAGGCATCGACGGAGACGTATGCTTCGGTGCGTTCACCGGCAAGGCGGCGCATGTGCTGCGTCAGAAGGGGTGCGAGGATGCAGGTACCATTCATTCACTGATCTATCGTCCCCGGTCTGCCAAGGAAGAAGAAGACCTTGATGACGACGATGAAGACGCCGGCCCGCAATTCGCGATCAAGCGCGACAGTGCAGCAGCCACCGCCAGTCTGATCGTCATCGATGAGTGCTCCATGGTGGATGAGGAACTTGGCAAGGATCTTCTGTCTTTTGGAACACCGGTACTTGTGCTCGGTGACCCCGCTCAGCTGCCCCCCGTCAAGGGTGGTGGCTTTTTTACCGAAGCAGAGCCTGATGTGATGTTGACCGAAGTTCATCGACAGGCGCAGGACAACCCGATCGTGCGAATGTCCATGACCATTCGCGACGGCGGTCAGCTGGACTTTGGCGAGTTCGGCGAAAGCAAGGTGATCAACAGGCGCCAGATCGACAAGGAGCAGATCCTCGGCGCCGATCAGGTTCTGGTCGGAACCAACAAGACCCGCCGGCTCTACAACGCGCGCATCCGCGAGTTGAAGAATTTCGACACGCCCATGCCGGCAGTCGGCGACAAGTTGGTGTGCCTGAGAAACGACAAGACCAAAGGATTGCTGAATGGTGGTCTCTGGACCGTCAAACGCCTTCGTCCACCGCGCGGAAATACCTTGCGTTTCGACGTTCATTCTGAAGATGAGCTCAGCAAACTGGCGGTAAAGGTGAAAGTGCTGCCGGCGATGTTTGAAGACGGGGCGGAAAGCATCCCTTATGCCATTCGCCGCAAGGCCGATGAGTTCGACTACGGCTACGCGCTGACCGTCCACAAGGCACAGGGCTCACAATGGGATAGCGTGGTGTTGTTTGATGAAAGCTGGGCCTTTCGCGAGCACAAGAGCCGCTGGCTTTATACCGCCGTCACCAGGGCAGCGGAGCGCATTACTGTCGTAAAATAGGCCGGTCAACTGAGGCAAGTTCATCAAAGACCTGTTCGCCGTTCAGGATCGGCAACGCTCTCAATCCGGTTTCAATGAATGTTTTCAGATCATTCTTGCTGCTTCCGCCCCTTCCGAGGATGGCAATTGCAGAAAATTGTCCATCTACAAAGGTCGCTGCCCGGTCAAGATCGGCATCGGCTGCAAATTCGCCAGAAGACACCGCTTTCAACAAGCGCTCCCTGATCATCGCATACCGTGAATCCCGCAAGCCCAGGACCAATTCCCTGTGCCGGTCAGTTCCATAGGCGCAATCCACCAACGCATTGACGAGAAAACAGCCTGACGGAGTATTGGGATCCATCGTAAGATCGGCGACTGCTCCCAGAAAATCACGCAGATCCGCGACAACATGTTTTCTTGCTGCCACCAGCCGGTCGAAGACAGGGCCTGCGTAAGTCTCGAAGTAATGCAGCAGTGCTTTTTCGAAAAGCGCTTCCTTGTCACCGAATGCCGCATAGAGACCGGGCTTCGCCATGCCTGAGACTTCAGACAGATCTGTCATGGACGTGGCGGAATATCCGTTCTGCCAGAAAGCGAGCATGACCGCCTGAAGAGCGTCTTTCGCTTCCACTTTCCTCGGCCGTCCCCGTGGCATCGGCGTAAACTCCTTTCCGCAACCAATTCCTGAACAATCCAGTCTTTATTTAGATTGTTATTCAGCAACAGCAATGCGGCCATTTGATCACAGCAGTTTGGCAAACATAGCCATGATTTTGGAACGCATAATACGCAATGTGTTGCAAATCGTTCAAGATCGGCAAGAAAACCACTTATGATTGCACTTTGATTGCAACATTTTGTCCAAAATGAAACAAAGCAGACGGGCTGAGGCAACGCACATTGACGATGGCTCAATTGCGACCAGTTTTCCGGTTGAAGGATTTATTCTGGCTCTTTCATGCCATAGATAGGGGCTCTATCGTCTGCCGCTTAAAAGACCTCTTATTGGAAAGTTTCATCGTAAATGGTCAGTGTTTCATCACCCTCCCAACCCCAGACCGGCAACAACAGCCCAGTGGCCGCTGGAACGGCAATCAGGATCGCACAGCGCATCTCGGAGGAAATAGGGTGCAAAGCCGGCCAGGTGACCGCAACAGTGCAACTGCTCGATGAAGGGTCGACCGTTCCCTTCATTGCCCGCTATCGAAAGGAAGCTACCGGCGGCCTGGACGACAGTCAGCTGCGCAAGCTCGAAGAACGCCTGATCTATCTGCGCGAGCTTGAAGACCGCCGGGTGGCCATCACGAAGTCGATTGAGGAACAAGGTAAGCTCACCGATGAACTGACCAACGGAATTCAGGCCGCGGAAACCAAGTCACAGCTTGAAGACCTGTATCTGCCCTTCAAGAAAAAGCGGCGGACCAAGGCACAGATCGCCAGAGAAGCCGGCCTCGAGCCACTGGCCGATCAGCTGTTGGCAGATCCCCAGAAAGCCCCGGAAACAGAGGCAAGCGCTTTTGTGGACGAAGGCAAGGGTATCGCAGACACCAAAGCCGCCCTGGATGGTGCCCGGCAAATACTCATGGAACGTTTTGCCGAGAACGCGGACCTTGTCGGAAGGCTGAGACGCTACATTGAAGAACGGGGCGTCGTGCAATCCAAGCTCATCGACGGCATGGCAGAAAAGGGTGCGAAATTCGCCGATTATTTCGACTATTCCGAAAAGTGGTCGAAAATCCCGAGCCACCGGGCGCTTGCGCTGTTTCGTGGCCGCAACGAGGGCATCCTGTCTGTTGACCTGACCGTCGACGCCGACGACGTTTCACCGGTTTTATCTGCAGTCAGGATGGTGGCTGACACGTATGGCATTGCCGATCGTGGCCGCCCTGCGGACAAATGGCTGATGGAAGTTGCAAGGTTTGCCTGGAAAGTGAAACTGGCGCTCCACCTTGAACTGGATCTGATGGGCGTTCTTCGCGACAAGGCGGAAGAAGAAGCCATTCAGGTTTTTGCGAGAAACCTGAAAGATCTGCTTCTGGCCGCACCGGCAGGAGCCACGTCAACACTTGGGCTCGATCCAGGTATTCGTACCGGTGTGAAAGTTGCCGTGGTGGACGGAACCGGAAAACTGGTCGATACCGCGACGATCTATCCCTTCCAGCCGCGCAACGACATTTCAGGTTCAAGGGCGACATTGCTTGCTCTTATGGCGAAACACAAGGTCGGGCTTCTGGCAATTGGTAACGGCACCGCCAGCCGCGAAACGGACAAACTTGCCGCTGATGTGTTGTCCGACATTCCTTCTGCACAACGCCCGGTCAAGGTGATCGTCAACGAAGCCGGTGCGTCTGTCTATTCGGCATCGGAATTTGCAGCAAAGGAAATGCCGGACGTCGATGTGTCCCTCAGGGGTGCGGCATCAATTGCAAGACGCCTGCAGGATCCGCTCGCCGAGCTCGTCAAGATCGAGCCGAAATCCATCGGCGTCGGCCAGTATCAGCACGACGTCAATCAGAGCAAGCTTGCACGCGCGCTCGATGCAGTGGTCGAAGACGCGGTGAATGCGGTTGGCGTTGATCTCAACACGGCCTCTCCAGCGCTCCTCTCGCGCATTTCAGGTCTTTCTGAAAATCTTGCCACGGCCGTTGTGGAACACAGGGAGGAGATTGGCCGCTTTGACAGCCGCCGCCAGCTCAAGGACGTGCCGCGCCTTGGCGCCAAGGCTTTTGAACTTTGTGCAGGCTTCTTGCGCATCAACGATGGCAAGGAACCGCTTGATGCGTCTTCCGTTCACCCGGAGACCTATCCGCTTGCCAAACGCATCGTGAAGGCCTGCGGACGGGACGTCCGTCAGATCATGGGTGACAACGCGCTTCTCAAAGGTCTCGACCCTTCAGAATTTACCGACGAGACGTTCGGTCTGCCGACCGTCGAAGATATTTTTTCAGAGCTTGAAAAGCCCGGCCGCGATCCGCGCCCGGAATTCAAGACGGCTGCCCTTCAGGATGGTGTTGAGGAAATTTCAGACCTGAAACCCGGAATGAAGCTCGAAGGCACCGTCACCAATGTCACCAATTTCGGTGCGTTTGTGGATGTCGGCGTTCACCAGGACGGTCTCGTTCACGTTTCACAACTTGCCGACCGCTTCGTCGACGATCCCCACAAAGTCGTCAAGGCGGGCGACATCGTCAAGGTAACGATCCTGGACGTGGATGTGCCACGCAAACGCATCTCCATGACGATGAAATCTCAGGCCGACTACCAGGAGCAGCGCGAGCGTCCGCAGCAGGATCGAGGTGGCCAGAGGCACAAGGGATCCGGCAATCGAGGCCCAGGAGGCCGTGGGCCCGGCGGTGGTCACTCCGGCGGTGGAAAGGGCAACACGCCGAAAGGCTCCGGCGACGGCGGCAACAACGCCTTGGCGGCAGCTCTTGCAGCAGCGATGAACAAGAAACGGACATAGGGAAAGTCGATCGACCAATCCAACTTTCAGATCCAAATCCGTTTGTTTGCACGGACCCGCACGTACAGAAAAACTACAAAAGAATACCAGTTGAGGTAGTCTTGTCGTGAGCAAGTATGATCAAGGATCAGCTCATGAGCGACGAACGCCCCAGGAGAGACTGGCCGAACCAGGAAATAGAATCCGGCACACTCGGCGCGCTGGCGCATCTTTATCGGGCCGAGGTGTTTCGCAGCACCCACTGGCGCACGCGGCTGGACAACACCACGAATTGGGCAGTGGTCACGACGGGCATCGCGCTATCAGCAACCTTTTCCAACAAGGATGCCTCGCCACTGCCAATGGTTCTGGTTGGACTGCTGGTCACGGTCTTTCTGATCTTCGAAGCGCGCCGATATCGCTACTACAATATGTTCCGCGCCAGAGCCCGGCTGATGGAGTCCGATCTCTACGCGCCGATCCTGCACGGGCGGAAGGTTCCTTGGGGCAGCGAGTGGAGCAAGATGCTGGCCGAAGACTACGAAACGCCGCACTACCACATCAGCCTGGCGCGCGCTGCGGGCCGTCGGCTGCGATCAAATTATTCCTGGATCCTCGCCATTCAGGCCGTCGCCTATTACGGCAAGATTGCAATTCATCCAGACCCTCTCACCAGTTTCGCCGACGTGTTCGCACGAGCCGCAATTGGCCCAATTCCTGGAAGCTTCGTAATGTTTGCCGGGCTTGTGTTTCATCTGAGTTGGGTTGTTTTTGCTTTCGTCACCCTGCGGCTGGACAAGATTTACCGCGAAAAGCGTCAATCGCCGATGCAGGCGATCTGAACTGGGTCTGCGATCGAAATACCGGCGGTTTCATTTCTGATCTGCAGCTGATATATCAAAAGCTCTTCTGTTTTAGACATAGAGTATATTTCAATGACAAGCGATGTCAGCCAATCCGCTCAGGCGTACCGGGACCTGGAAGAAGACATCGTCACCTTGAAGCTGAAGCCTGGCGAAGCTGTTACGGAAACCTATCTGACGCAGCGGCTCGGCATGGGGCGGACACCCATCCGCGAAGCGCTGCAGCGGCTTAGTTGGGAAGGCCTTTTGACGATACGTCCGAGGCTTGGTGTAATCGTCGCCGACATGAACCCGGCAGATTTCGTCAAGGTGCTTGAAGCAAGGCATGCGCTGGAGCGCCTGATGGCCGGCTCAGCCGCCAGGCTTGCCAGTCAGCAGGAGCGCAAGGCTCTTGAAAAATGCGCAGAGGAAATGAGAGAGGCTGCTTCTGTGCCCGATGTTGAAGCCTATCTGAGGCTGGACAAGGCTTTTGACGAGGTGGTTGCTCAAGCAGCTTGCAATCCTTTTGCAGCAAAGGCACTTGCGCCGCTACAGAGCCACAGCCGGCGCTTCTGGTATCGCCATTTCGGCCAGACCGATCTGAACCCTGCCGCTTGGAGCCATTTGGAGGTGATGCAGGCGATCGCCGCCGGTGACGAACCGTCTGCGATGGAACATGCTGAAAATCTCATGCTCTACCTGAGGCGGCATGCCATGTCGTTGCTCAGCGGTCACATCTGACGTCAACGTGAAAGACACGCTGCTTCAAGTGAAGTCACTCACACAGGAGAGGATCGATGCTATCCGCAAGGATTTCCAATGAGAGTGGCAATGAAAGCGCTGAACTTGCCGATGAAATCGAGCGCCAATTGCTTCGCTCGCTTCGACAGCAGAACACGCAATCTCGCAATGAAACCATTGTCTTGAAGGCGACGTCACAAGATGGTCGGCTGCTTGGCGGCATAACGGCTTCAACGTCCTATGGCTGGTTGCTTGTCAAAATCCTCTGGGTTGACGAAACAGCCCGCGGCTTGGGGCTGGGGTCGGACCTCTTGAACGCGGCGGAAACCGAAGGACGCCGGCTCGGGTGCCATGGCGCCTGGTTGGATACCTCCAACCCCGAGGCCTACGCCTATTATCTCAAACGCGGCTACGACACATTTGGCACGCTTGAGAATGGGGCAACCGAGCATCCTGCGGACCATTGCCGTTGGTTCATGAAGAAGGCGCTTTAGGCCAACGGTCGCTTTTGCCTGGCAACAATTCGATAGCCGGCTGCTACACGCCCGTTGTTATGGCAGGTCAAACTTCACGAAATTGCTGTCCGCTTTTCGGATCTAAGCAGCCAGGAGAAGAGCGCTAAAGCAAGCGTTGCGCCTGCAATTTCGGCGATGATAAATCCTGGCAGGTCAACCGGCCTGATGCCGGCAAACGTATCCGTAAAGGCCCGCGAGATTGCGACAGCCGGATTGGCAAAGGACGTCGAAGCCGTGAACCAGTAAGCTGCCGTGATATAGAGCCCGACCAACCAGGGCACGGCTGCTTCTCGAAAACGGATACCCGCGAGAATGGTTGCGAGCAGGCCGAATGTTGCAACAATTTCTGCAACCCACTGCCCCGCCCCTGTGCGAACGGTTGTCGATGCTTGCAGGACCGGCAGTTCAAACATCACATGCGCAACCAACGAGCCTGAGATGCCGCCAAGGATCTGTGCGATGATGTAAGCTGCTGCCACCACCAAACCAAGTTCACGCTTGAGCCAGAAGACAAACGTCACGGCAGGATTGAAATGCGCACCGGATATCGGGCCGAGCATTGTGATCAACACCACCAGTATTGCACCGGTGGGGATCGTATTCCCGAGCAGCGAGACAGCAACATCTTCAGAAAGCTTGTCCGCCATGATACCCGACCCGACTACGGTCCCCACAAGCATGGCGGTTCCGAGCGCTTCGGCAACGAGGCGCCGGGACAGACTGAATTCAGACATGTTTCAAATCCTATGCATCCGCTGCAGCACTGATCGCTGCCAGTTTTTGTTTTCCGTCTTCGGCGGTGAAAACAGCATCTCCAAGAGCAAGCATGGCTTCGATACGGCGTTTGAGACGCTGATAAGCCTGGTCAAAGGCCATGCCCCTCACAGCGTCATCGCCATCGACTGAAGCCGGATCCGGAATACCCCAGTGAACGACCAGTGGATGACCTGGCCAGACAGGACACGCCTCTCCGGCGGCACTGTCACAAACGGTCACGATAAGGTCCATCCGAGGAGCATTCGGTCCTGCAAATTCCTCCCAGCTCTTGGAGCGGAAACCGTCGGCAGGAAGACCGTGACGCACCAGGCAGGCCAATGCGTCGGGATTGACTGACCCGCGCGGTGTGGATCCTGCCGAATAGGTTTCAAACTTGCCTTTGCCCAAGTGCCGAAGAAGGCCTTCGCCCAAAACTGAGCGTGCGGAATTCGCCGTGCAGACGAATAAAACATTACGCATTTTCAGAAATGCCCCACCATGTTCGTGAAATCAGGTCACCTCGTCTTCAATCGAGGTGCAGGAAGTGAAGATATTGGCAATCGGAGCGCAAAGGTCCGGATTCCCGCCACAGCAATCTTCCAGCAGATAGGTCACCAGAAGCTGCATTGTGCTTAAGCTGGCCGTGTAGTGAATGGATCGTCCATCTCGTTCAGCGGTGACCAGACCGGAGCGCGCCAAAGCACTTAAGTGCGCTGACAAAGTGTTCGGAAGCACTTTGAGCGCATCCGCAATAGCGCCAGCGGTCATGCCTTCCTTGCCTGCCTTTACCAACAAGCGAAAGACATCAAGGCGGGTTTCCTGTCCGAGGGCAGCCAATGCATCAAGGGCTTTTTCTTTTTCCATATTTCGAGAATACTCGAAATAACGAAGTAAGCAACCTCTTTTCCGCATGCTCTTCAAGCACCTCGAAAGGCAAAAGCGGCATATATGAATACCAAGGCCGAGAGCAAAGCAGTGAGAGCGAAAACGAGCCCGAACCCGCCAAGAGCAAAGGCAGCACTGGACACTGCGAGCCCGACGGTGCCTCCAGCGATCTGGGACGTCATGGCAATCCCGCCACCCTGTCCGTGTTTGTGCTCAGGCAATGCCTCCGAAACCGCTGCCCGTGTCGGCGTGAACAGAAATGGAAACGCCAACCCGGCGATCAGGAGCCCTGGAACGAACAGAAGCACATTCTCATAGGACCAGGTCACGGTTTGCCAGAGGAAGGCAAGTGTCAGAACACCGAGACCGAAAAGCACTTGCCACCGCTTTGCGATCTTGTCGGTATACCGCCCGCAGACCACAGCAGTAACAGGCTGCAGGGCCGGTGCGAGCATGACAACGACCCCCGCCTGGAAAGGCGTCAGGTGTAAATCGGTCTGAGCATAAAGAGCAACGAAGACAAAGAGTGGCATTTTGGCATATTGAGCCGTGAAGATCGTAAGATTGCTGCCCGCAAAAACGGGGCTCGAAAACAGATCGACTTCAATCAAGGGCATGCTTTGCCGAAGTTCGAACATCCAGAAAAGCCCGAATAGAACCAGCCCAAGGAACATCGAGGCAAGGATTAAGGGGTTGCTCCATCCGAGGTCACTCGCCTCCATCAGACCGAAGACAATGCAGAACATGGCCGCCGCCATCAGAAGCAATCCGATCCAGTCAATTTGCCGCCCTGCAGGTCGCGGCACATCTCGCCAGGTGAGCGTCACCAATACAGCAACGACTACGGCAACAAACGGATTGATCCAGAAAATCCATCGCCAGGACAGGAAGTCGGTGAAGAGCCCGCCGACCAGGGGCCCAAGCGCGAGAAACGTTGTTCCAACGGCCCCGCTTGTTGCCAAAGCTGCGCCTCTGACTTCCTTTGGAAAGGTCATTGTGATCATGGCAAGGAACAAGGGAAAAATGATCGCAGCACCAAGTCCCTGAAGTGCCCTTGCTGCGATCAGCGCGTCTCCTGAGGGAGCAAACCCGCAGGCAACCGAGCAAATGGCAAAAAGCGCCAGACCAAAAAGGAAAACGCGGAGAATACCGAACAGGTCCGCAATTTTTCCGCCAACCGCAACAAAACAGGCAAAGGTTAGGAGATAGGCATTTACCACCCAATGGGCGTCATTGTTCGAGAGCCCGAGCTCCTTCTGGATGGTCGGCAAGGCAATTCCAACCACCGTTTCGTCCAGAAGCACAAGCCCCAGGACGCAGCTGACAGCACCCAGGAGCCACCACTTTCGATTTGCATCCGAAATTGCCTGCATCAAAAAGGCTCCCGAAGACCAGCTTCAGGAGCCTACATGAACAAGCTGAGCGCGTGCACCGCCTAAAGGCTGCAAATCAACATCAGGCGGCTTTTGCCGCCAGGCGCTTTTTGATGCTCTCAACGTCGGCCCGGGGTGTCGCGGCAAACAGAGTTTTGGTGTAGTCGTGCTGCGGATCGTTGAACACCTCGTCCCGAGTGCCGTATTCAACAACTTCGCCGAAATACATCACCATCACCTTATCGGCAATGTAACGAACCACCGACAGATCATGCGAAATGAACACGTAAGTCAGGTTCATTTCTTCTTGCAAATCGGCAAGCAGGTTCAGAATCTGGGCCTGAACGGAAAGATCCAGCGCGGAGACCGGCTCGTCCAGCACGAGAAGTTTTGGCTTCATCATTATGGCGCGGGCAATCGCGATACGCTGGCGCTGCCCGCCGGAAAACATATGCGGGTACCGACCGTAGTGCTCAGGCGGCAACCCGACCTTTTCCAGCATCTGGAGTGCAAGATCGCGACGTTCGGCAGCCGGCATGTCCGTATTCAGAAGCAGCGGCTCTTCCAGAACATGCCCTATTTTTTGGCGCGGGTTCAGTGAACCATACGGGTTCTGGAATACAATCTGCACCTTCTGACGCATCTCCTTGGAGATGCCGGTTTTCGAAATGTCGATTGGCAATCCGTCAATTTCTATTGACCCGGACGTTTGTGCATCGATCATGGTGAGCATGCGGGCAAGTGTAGACTTGCCGCAGCCGCTTTCTCCGACAACAGCCAGTGTCGAGCCGCGCTCAACATCAAGGCTCACACCTTTGACGGCTGTCAGTTGGGACCCCTTTTTGAAGAGACCACCCTTGATATCGTAGGTGCGGTAAACGTCGCGGACTTTGAGGATGATATCGTCGGCCACTTAAAATCCTCCCGCTTGGGCAAAGTCACTGACCGTCGGCAGGCGATCGCCCGTCGCATTTTCCGGCAGAGCTGAAAGCAGCGCTTTTGTGTAGGGATTTTGGGGGTTTTCAAACAGAGCAAGCACATCAGCCTCCTCCATTTTGCGACCCTGGTACTGAACAATCACCCGGTCAGCTGTTTCAGCGACAACGCCCATGTCATGCGTGATCATGATCAGGCCCATACCGCGTTCCTGTTGGATTTGAACCAAAAGATCCAGGATCTGCTTTTGAATGGTCACATCAAGCGCCGTTGTCGGTTCGTCCGCGATCAACAGTTTCGGTGAACACGCAATTGCCATGGCAATCATCACACGCTGGCACTGACCGCCGGACATCTGATGCGGAAAGGCGTTGAGCCGCCCTGCCGGATCGGGAATACCGACAGCTTCAAACAGCTCGACCACGCGATCCTTGATCTGTTTGCCCTTCAGACCCGTGTGTGTCTTGAGGGTCTCGCTCATTTGGAAGCCGACCGTGAAACAAGGATTCAGGCTGGCGATCGGCTCTTGAAAGATCATCGAAATATCCTTTCCGATAACCTTTCTGCGTTCCTTGGCGGACAAGGTTCGAAGGTCGAGGCCTTCGAATTCCATCTTGTCGGCCGTGATGGTTGCGCTGTCCGGCAGCAAGCCCATTGTCGCCAGCATGGCGACCGATTTGCCTGATCCGGATTCGCCGACAATCGCCAGAACTTCACCCGCATCGACCGTGTAGTCGACGCCGGCCAAGGCCCGAAAAGGCCCCTTGGCAGTATCGAATTCAACCCGAAGGTTTCTGATTTCCAGAAGCGACATTCAATCAGCTCCTTTTCAGTTTCGGGTCAAGCGCATCGCGCAGACCGTCGCCTACAAGATTGATGGCGATAACGGTGATCAGGATGGCCAGACCTGGGAATGTGACCACCCACCAGGCGCTCAGGATGAACTCCCGGGCCTCTGCAAGCATTGTGCCCCATTCAGAGGCAGGCGGTTGAGCGCCCATCCCGAGGAAGCCGAGTGCGGCTGCATCCAGAATTGCATTGGAAAACGAGAGCGTTGCCTGAACGATCAGCGGTGCGAGACAATTCGGCAATATTGTCTTGAACATCAAGCGAAAATGGCCTGCACCTGCTAGGCGTGCTGCAACCACATAATCACGCGACCGCTCGGCCAATACGGCCGCACGTGTCAGTCTGACGAAATGCGGCTGCAGAACAAGTGCAATGGCGATCATCGCATTTGTAAGCCCAGGCCCAAGAATGGCGACAAGAACCAGTGCCAGAAGGAGCGCCGGAAACGCAAGGATGATATCCATCAGTCGCATGATGAAAGTATCGACCGTGCCGCCGGCATAGCCTGAGATCAGACCCGTCACGATACCCACGCAAAGCGAGATGGTGACAACGATGACGCCGATCCAGAGCGAATATGCAGCACCGTGCATCAAACGGGAGAGAATATCGCGCCCGACAGCATCTGTTCCCAGAATAAAGGTGGACTTGCCGCCTTCTTCCCAGAAGGGCGGAACAAGGAAACTGTCCCGATATTGCATGTCAGGATCGTGCGGTGAAATCCAGGGGGACAGCACCGCGACTGTGACCAGTGCAACAAAGATGCACAGGCCAATGACCGCGCCTTTATTGCGCGAAAAGTAGTACCAGAATTCGGCGAGATTGGCCCAGGTGGCGCTTCGGCTGGCAGCCTGAACCTTGTCTGTATCGGCACCGGTGGCCGGAGAGGTATTTGTCATTTTCTAACCCTCGGCTCAGTTGTGTCGGATACGTGGATTGATCAGGCCGTAGAGCACGTCCACAATCAGATTGACCATCATCACGATGCCGGCAATCAGAAGCAGACCACCCTGGACCACGAAGTAGTCCCGGCGTGAAATGCTGTCGAAAAGCCATTTCCCGATGCCGGGCCACGAGAAAATGGTTTCTGTCAGGATCGCTCCGCCGAGCAGAACCCCAACCTGCAGACCAATGGTCGTGACAACCGGGATAAGTGCGTTTCGAAGCGCGTGGAGACCTATCACCGACTTCGGCGCCAGGCCCTTCGCACGCGCGGTGCGCACATAGTCCTCGCCAAGGACCTCAAGCATGGCCGACCGGGTCTGGCGGGCAATCACCGCCAGTGGAATGGTCGCCAGCACGATGGATGGCAAAATCAGATGTCGTACCGCTGACAGGAATGCGCCCTTTTCACCGGACAGCAAACTGTCGATCAGCATGAAACCTGTCACCTGCGGGAAAAAGTAAAGCAGCGAGATCCGTCCGGAAACCGGCGTCCATTGCAACACTCCTGAAAACAGGATGATCAGCAGCAGGCCCCACCAGAAGATCGGCATGGAGTAGCCGACAAGCGCTGTTCCCATGATCGCCTGATCCGCGATTGATCCGCGTTTCACCGCGGCAAAAATACCTGCCGGAATTCCAATGCAAACGGCCAGGATGATTGCGCAAAGCGCGAGCTCCGCTGTGGCGGGAAAGAGTGTCATAAACTCGTCCAGCACGGGCTTCTTGGACGAAAAGGACGTTCCCAGATCACCTTGGAAGATCCCGAGAATATAGTCGAGATACTGTTGCCAGTAGGGCTTGTCAAAGCCCAGTTGCCTCATGACTTCTGCCTTGCGTTCCGGCGAAATTCCGCGTTCTCCGGCAAGGAGTTCAGCCGGATCGCCGGGCAAAAGACGGATGAAGGTGAAGGCGACAAAGGTGACGCCGATAAATGTCGGAATCAACAGGCCGAGACGGCCTAGAAGAAAGCGGAGCATGTCAGGTTCCAGATACGAAGAACCAGCGGAAACCGCCCATACTTTCGGCAGCATCCGCCGGTCATAATACTTGAAGGCGCCGGCATTACTGCCAGCGCCTCCTTGAGATTAGGCGGATTTATTCCGCAATGTCTACGCCGTCAAACCAATGGCCGCCGAGCGGATCCATTACATAGCCGGTGACTTTGGAAGACATCGGCATGAAGACGACGGAGTGCGCGATGGTTGCCCAAGGTGCTTCTTCCTTGAAGACAGCCTGTGCTTCTTCGTAGAGCTTGGTACGTTCCGCCTTGTCCGTTACGGTCTTGGCCTTCTGGATCAGAGCCTCAAACTCGTCGTTGCACCACTGCGCACGGTTGGAACCACCAACACCGTCACAGCCGAGCAAAACGGCAAGGAAGTTGTCCGGATCGCCATTGTCGCCGGTCCAGCCGAGAAGAACGGCACCATCGCGATCAACATCCTTGGACCGGGACAGGTACTCACCCCATTCGTAGGAGACGATTTCAACATTGACACCGACATTGGCGAAATCAGCCTGAATGACTTCCGCCATACGGCGGGCATTCGGGTTGTAAGGACGCTGCACTGGCATCGCCCAGACCTTCATGGAAAGCTTTTCTACACCGGCGGCTGCCAGCATTTCCTTAGCAAGGTCAGGATTGTAATCGTCGTCCTGGGTCGCTTCGTTGTAGGACCACATGGTTGGCGGAATCGGGTTCTTGGCGGCCTGGCCGGAGCCCTGGAAAACCGCGTCGAGGATCGCCTGCTTGTTCACAGCGTGGTTAAGCGCCTTGCGGACTTCTTTCTTGTCGAACGGAGCCACTTTGGTGTTGTAGGCAAGGTAACCGACGTTCAGACCCTGCTGTTCCATCAGCGTCAGGTTGCTGTCAGCCCGGATATCCTCAATGTCTGCCGGTGCCGGATAAGGCATGACATGACATTCACCGGCCTTGAGCTTCTGCAGCCGAACGGCAGCATCCGGCGTGATTGCGAAGATCAGGTTGTCGATCTTTTCCTTGCCGTTCCAGTAGTCGGCATGTGCCTGATACCGGATCACGGCATCTTTCTGATAGCCGACAAATGCGAACGGACCAGTGCCTACCGGCTGCTGGTTCAGCTGTTCCTTGGTGCCAGCAGCTTCAAGCTGCGCGGCATACTCGGCAGAAACGACCGACGCGAAATCCATGGCAAGGTTCGCGATCATCGGAGCTTCCGGACGGTTCAGCACGAACTTGACCGTATGATCGTCAACCTTGACAATTTCCTTGATCAGGTCCGGCATGGACATGCCGTTGAAGTATTCCCAGGCTGTGCCCGGTGTATACTCGTGCCACGGATGATCTTTCTTCAGCTGACGTTCGAAAGAGAAGACGACATCGTCGGCGTTGAAATCACGGGTCGGCGTGAAGAAGCTGGTGGTGTGATACTTAACACCCTGACGCAATTTGAAGGTGTACTCCAAACCGTCTTCCGAAACTTCCCAGCTTTCAGCAAGGCCTGGCAGAACCTCTGTCGTGCCACGCTTGAACTCGACAAGCCTGTTGTAGATCGGCTTGGAGGAAGCATCGAAAGTTGTACCGGCGGTGTAAAGTGCGGTGTCGAAGCCTTCAGGTGAACCTTCAGAGCAATAAACCAGTGTCTTTGCGGACGCGCCGGTTGCTGCGATCACAGCAAGGCTGGCGCCAAGAAGGGTAGCCTTCAAGGTTTTTTGGAAATTCATCAAACTGTTCTCCCCTTGATGAAGAAGCAAGGGCCCTGCATCGTTGAACCGTGCAAAGGAGTTAAGCCCGAGCCAGCGCAAACTAAGGCGTTTTTTTGGCGGAAAATCAACTGCCAACATATTTCTAATTTCACCTGTTTTTTGAAATTTTTTTTCTAGGTAAGCCATACTGCCGTAAATTTTTGACGCAAGACCCTAGGCTCAATGGAAACAAATACCGCTACGGCACTATTTTTTACGCTTAGCATAAGTGCTTGAAAACAAAAAAACTCCCGCCTTGGCGGGAGTTTGGAAATCTGGCAACCTTACGTAGAACTTGTTCGCCTGACCGCATCCTGCCAACCTGAAAGCAATCGGCGTCTTTCCGCTTCATCCAGCCTTGGTTCGAACCTTTTTTCCAGTTTCCATTGCGCGGAAAAGGATTCTGCCCCCGGCCAGACACCGGCTTTCGAGCCCGCAAGCCAGGCAGAGCCGAGAGCGGTCGTCTCGGCCACTGTTGGACGATCGACAGGCGCACCAAGAATGTCAGCCAGAAACTGCATGGTCCAGTCGGATGCGGTCATGCCGCCATCCACTCTCAAGACAGGCTTTTCGGCATCGGGCCAATCCGCCTGCATGGCGTCGATCAAGTCACTGGTCTGGTAGCCAACGCTTTGCAGCACCGCGCGGGCGATTTCCTTCGGACCTGTATTTCGCGTCAGCCCGAACATCGCCCCTCTGGCGTTCGCATCCCAGTACGGCGCGCCCAGACCGACAAAGGCCGGAACCAGATAAATATCCTGATTGGCATCTGCCTGCTCGGCGAGACCTTGTGTCTCGCCGGCGCTTTCAATGATGCCCAGGCCATCCCGCAACCATTGAACCGCGGCACCTGCAACGAAGATGGACCCCTCCAGAGCGTATGTCGTCTTGCCGTCCAGGCGGTAGGCGATGGTGGTCAACATCCTGTTGTTGGACCTGACCGGAGCATCACCGGTATTCATAAGCGCAAAACAGCCGGTCCCGTAAGTCGACTTTACCATACCAGGCTTGAAGCAGGCCTGACCGACGGTCGCCGCTTGCTGATCACCGGCAACGCCGAGTATCGGGATAGAGCGGCCGAACAGATCGGCCACTGTCATACCGAACTCGTCCGCACTGTCCTTCACTTCTGGAAGCATGTTGAGAGGGATCCTCAACAGACTGCACAGTTCTTCATCCCAGGTGTTTTCGTGAATGTTGTAGATCAATGTTCGCGCAGCATTTGTTGCATCGGTCACATGAACCGTACCGCCGGTTAGCTGCCAGATCAGCCAGGTATCGACAGTTCCGAAAACAAGCTCGCCGCGTTCGGCCCGCGCCCGGACGCCATCCACATTGTCAAGGATCCAGGCAATTTTCGTTCCCGAGAAATACGGGTCAAGCAACAGGCCGGTCTTTGACGTAAATTTGTCTTCCAGACCATCGGCACGCAGCTGAGCGCAAAAATCGGCGGTTCGCCTGTCTTGCCACACGATCGCGTTGTAAACCGGCTCACCGGTTGAGCGATCCCAGATCAGTGTGGTTTCCCGCTGGTTGGTAATACCGATCGCGGCGACATCCGCCCCCGCTGACGGTGCCTTTTCCATTGCTTCGCGGCAAACACGCAGTGTGCTTGTCCAGATGTCCGTCGGCGAATGCTCCACCCAACCAGACTTCGGGAAATGCTGCGGAAACTCCTGCTGGCCGACACTAAGCGGTTGATAGTCTTCGCCAAAGACGATCGCTCGGCTTGACGTTGTGCCCTGGTCTATTGCCAACACACATCCTGCCATGGCCCACCTCCCATTGATTTTGTTTGTTCGAGAAACTGTCGGCTCGACCGTCAGTTACATCGGTTAGAGAAAACTATGCAGCAGCGCCAGGTCTGTCCGCAAGATAGTCTGAAATGAACGCGTCCAGTCTAAGGGACTCCTCCTTGGAGATCCGAAGACCAAGCTTGGATCGGCGCCAGAGCACATCGTCTGCGCTTCGCGCCCACTCACGTTCAATCAGCCATTTCACTTCAACTTCATAAAGGTCGTGACCGAAACAAGGGCCAAGCGCATCAAGTGACGCCGCATCGCCCAGCATAAGCCGGGCATCGGTGCCGTAGTGGCGCATCAGGCGCGAGGCGAACTGCTTCCCGACAAAGGGATAGTCCCGCACAAGTTGATCAACTTGATGGTCAAATTCCGTCACCCTGAAATCGCCACCCGGCAGCGGAGCATAGGCCGTCCAGACACCACGCTTGAAGGGAAGATACGGCTCCAGTTTGGCCAGCACGTTTTCAGCCAGTTTTCGATATGTGGTGATTTTGCCGCCGAACACCGACAAAAGGGCAGGCTTGTCTTCACCACCATCCAACTCAAGCACATAGTCACGGGTTGCCGCCTTGGCATCCTTGGCGCCGTCATCATAAAGAGGCCGCACGCCAGAATAGGTGTGAACCACGTCTTTGGGCTCAATCGCCTCCGCCAGATACTCGCTGGCGGATTTGCAAAGATAGGCGATCTCATCGTCGGAGATGCGCACGTCGCCCAGATCGTCCTGGTAATCGACGTCCGTTGTCCCGATCAGCGTGAAATCGTCTTCATAGGGAATGGCGAAAATGATGCGTCCATCCCCATTCTGAAAGATGAAGCAGCGGTCGTGTTCAAACTGGCGCGGAACGATGATGTGACTGCCTTTGACCAAACGGACGGCCGAGGTGTTGTTCGCGCCAACGACACCGTTGAGCATTTCTGCCACCCAGGGCCCCGCCGCATTGACAAGTACACTGGCGGTAACAGTCCGCTCCTCTCCCGTGTCCTGATCTTTCAGAACAACATTCCAAACATCATTGTCCCGACGCGCGCTGATGCATTTGGTGCGCGTAAGGACCTCCGCACCACGGTCCGCCGCATCGCGCGCGTTCAGGACAACCAGCCGGGCATCATCCACCCAGCAATCCGAATACTCGAACCCCTTCTTGAAGAGGTTTTTGAGACCTTGAGAAAAAGGAGCCTGATCAAGGCGCACTGTTTTGGTCGCCGGGAGAAGTTCGCGCCCTCCCAGATGGTCATACATGAACAGACCCAACCGGAGCAGCCAAGCGGGACGAAGATCCTTGTGGTGAGGCAGTATGAAACGAAGCGGCCAGGCGATATGAGGCGCTGCCCGCCAAAGCACTTCGCGTTCCTTCAGCGCTTTCCTGACCAGATTGAACTCGTAATATTCCAGGTAGCGCAGGCCGCCATGAATAAGCTTTGTCGACGCCGAAGACGTCGCCCCGGCGAGATCACCCATTTCCACAAGCATCACGGAGGCGCCGCGGCCGACAGCATCACGGGTGATGCCCGTGCCATTGATGCCTCCGCCAATGACCAAAAGATCGTACTCCGCCGCCATAACCTGTCTCCGGCTGATATGAAATTGCAGTTGCCAACCCGAAAATGAAAATAAAACGAAACTCAGCGAAATTCAATCAACAATTTCCCGAACATGACGAAACCACTATCTTGTCGAGCGTCCGGTAGTACTCTCCAAAAGAGAACACCACGAGATAACATACAAATTATTGAAAAATCTAATGTTCTCCATCATCTGCTGGTGCATCATCTACGGGTTTCGACTTTCGGGAACCGGTTTTCACTTTCTCTTTCGCTTTCCCGGCAGCGGTTGCATAAGGAGGTGTCGCCGCATGGTAAGTTACCTGCGGGAACGGAATCTCGATATCGCGTTCGTCAAAGACCTGTTTCACAAATTCATTGTAAGCCCTGCCGACAGACCATTGATCTCCGGGCCTTGTCTTGATGCGCGCCCTGATATCGATTGAGCTGGCGCCAAAATTTGTCACTCCGTGCATTTCGAGGTCACCGAAAATGCTCGATTTGAAATCTGTCTCGTTCAACCGCCGGAAAGCCTCCGCCATTGCGTCTTTGGCGTAGGTGATATCCGTGTCGTAAGACACACCGATCAAGGCAACATGATAAGAGAAGCCGCGCATGAAATTGGACACCATGTCCACAGAGGAAAACGGAATGATATGGGTGGTGCCATCCAGATCCCGCATCCTGACGGATCGCACGGTGATGCCTTCCACCGTTCCCGTTATGCCTGCCACGGTCACCACGTCGCCTTCGTTGATCGCGTTCTCAATCTGAATGAAAGCACCGGTGATGATGTCTTTCACCAGGGTTTGCGCACCAAAGGAAATCGCCAGACCCACAACACCGGCACCGGCAATCAGCGGACCGATATCAACACCGATTTCCGAAAGTGAAAGCAGGATTGCCATAACGATAATGACGACCGTGAAGGCATTGCGAAACAGCTGAAAAAGTGTCCGCTCCCGTGCGGTGACGATGTAGCCGGCCCGGGACTGAAGGCGAAGATCCACCCAGGACATAACAGCAAGCCAGACAACAAAAGCGACAATCAGCACCATAAAGGCCGCGCCATAGCTGCTGACAAGGCGAGCACCGGTTTCGCTGTAAATCCAGTCAATGACACTCAAGAGACCCCAAATGTCGAAGAGCAGCAATATGGTTCCGATGAACACGATAGTTCTGATGAGTTTGAGCAACCTTGGAACGAAGGCGTTGAGCCTGGACTGAAGCGCCGGAAGTTTTTCGCTAAGCTCGTTCGGAATGCGAATGCCGCCCTTGATTGCCCGTGTCATCACAAGCGAAATTGCCATGCCCGCCATTATGGTAATGATTGAAAGACCGGTCGCCCTAAGGATGATTGTTGTTGCGTCGAAGGGGCGCGTGACCCAGACCAGAAAAATCGCGATGATGTAGCCATAAGCGCCGACATGCCACAAGTTGCCAAGATTGGTGAGCGCGCTCTGGGCAAGTCCACTATGGAGCGTTTGCGCATAGTCGCGTGTGCCTTTGCGGACGTTCAGCCGGTTCCGTGCGATCAGCACCATCAGGTAAAGCATCCCGATAAGAACAATCAGAAAACGCAGCGCATTGCCAAGAACAAAGGAGACGGCGATGTTCGCCACCGGAACGGCCAGGAAAACACCATAGTTGACCCAGAACATGTAGTAGCGCAGCTTGACGTACCAGTAGTCGGCACTTGCGTTTGAAAACGGCAGAAGACGCAATTCCGGCCGCTGCGGTGCAAAAACAAACCTGAGGGAAACATTGGCCATACCGGTGATGAAAAACGCGTTGAGAGCCAGGCTCTCCTGGAGGGACACACCGGCCTGAAAGCCGCCATAGGCAAGAAGCGCAACCAGATACCCGACACCAAGCCCAACGGCGACGGTAAGCCCGTCAATGATAGAAGTCAGAACAAGAATGAAACTTCGTGTCAGTCCACCGCCATAGCGGGCACGAACGGACAATTTCGGATAAATCAACCGGGCGATCGCCTGGCCGGCCCAAAAGGCCAGATAGGCTGCACCAAGGACCACCGCAACCTGGGTGAGCACGTCCTTTGCCCGATCCCACTTGATCGGAATTTCTCCGCTGAAAATGAGCAAAAGCCCCTTTAGCGAATGCACCGATCGATCGACGACCACTCCGATCTCGTCTGCAATTGTCTTTGTGTATTCGCCGACTCGGATGACGAAGCCACGCCCGGCACTTTCTTCATCGCCGGACGCGGTGTCCCCCGTCGCCTGACCTTCTCCGGCCTGCGCCTTGCTGTCGCCTCCCACGCCCTCTTCGGACGCGCTTT
The DNA here is from genome assembly GCF_947499295.1 of uncultured Roseibium sp. Classification (GTDB taxonomy): domain Bacteria; phylum Pseudomonadota; class Alphaproteobacteria; order Rhizobiales; family Stappiaceae; genus Roseibium. The sequence continues at coordinate 235,482 of NZ_CANMNP010000005.1, read as the reverse complement.
CCTTGAGCATCTTGATCAGGGCTTCACGGCTGGCAGGATCGTTGAGAACTTTAATGAGAGCATCGTTTGCTTTTTGGACGTCCGCCGTCTGCGAAGTCTGTTCGCTCGCTTGCTGGCTCGGCGCTTCTTGCGCCAGTCCCGAAGTCTCCCCGAGCACCATCAGCCCCAAGATGACGACCAGAATGTTGCCCAAAATTCTCATCATAATTCCTGTACTTGCGGCACGCGGGTGCGAACACTGTCTCAAGCACAACAATAGGAAACAACCTGCAGAAAAGGAAAGAGAGCTTGAAGGCCGATCAGTCTTTTTGCACCGCAACGAAAACTGGCAAACGAGAGTTGAAACGTTTCATCGACTAAGTTCAACCTTCAGACTTTCCGTGTCAGCCAACAATAAACCAAGTTTACGTAAGGTAAAAAGGGATCATTCATCCATCGGGTAACGTAATAATAACAATATAGACGTCAATCTGATGGGAAGAGGAGAGTGGATGTCGAATTCCCTGATCGAACTGGCCCAGGATAACACCGAGGGAGCTCGCGAGCGCTTGTTTGCGCAAGTGAGCGAGCTTGTGGTTTCCAACCTGGACCAGCGCACCGATCGGGAGCTGGCAATCTTCGCTGAAGTCATCATCAAGCTTTACGGTGTCGGATCCGCAAAAGATCGCGCGCGCCTGGCCAAAAGACTGGCATCCCAAACGAACACCCCATCTGAACTTGCAAAACGTCTGGCAGAAGACAATGTCAACGTGGCCATGCCTGTTCTTGCAAATTGCCCGGTGTTTTCGCAGGAGGACCTGCTGGATTTCGTTGAACGGTTGAGCGCTTCTCATCTCCAGGTAATTGCGCGTCGCTCCGACCTCTCGCCGCAAATTTCAGATGTCATCGCCGAGAGGGGTGATCGCCCGGTCCAACGAATTCTGGCCGGCAATCGGGAAATCAAGCTATCTCGTGAAACAATGCTCAAATTCGTCAAACTGGCGACGGAGGACGTGGTTCTGCGGGAAGACCTGTGCTTGAGAACCGATTTGTCACCCACCGTCTGTCGTCAGTTGCTGCCGCTGGTGAACGAGGAAACAAAAAAACGGCTTCACGGGATCATCGAGGGTTCGCTTTCACAAGATCAGCTCAATCAGATCGCCCGGCTTAAGGCGTTGCGCCGAGAGTTCGGCGATGCGCTCACGACAACCGATATGGAGCTGCTCTGGAGGGACGCCGAACGCAACGGTATTTCGATTAGCGAATTGATGATCCTGCTTCTGCAGGATGGCCGGTTCAATCATACGATCGAATTGCTCAGCGCACGCGGTCGCATCGCTCAAAAAGCTTTGAAAGACGCTGTCTATGAAGGCAAACTCGACCTCGTTATGAAAACAGCTGCCAAGGCTCAACTCGACACATCGACCTTCGCTCTCTTTGCCAAGGTTCGCTGCGATCATCTGAAAATTCCGTCTGCACGCGCGTCGGAGTGGACAGTTGCCTATAAGAAACACATCGAAAGCACGGCCTCGGCTCGTCAATCGAGGTGTGGCGACTTTCAGGCCAAGCGCAAAGAAAAAAAGGCAAAACCGGGCGGGGAACGTGCATCCCGTCTGGCGGCTATGTAGTCTGCTTCCAGGCGATCAGGCTCTTGCGCAAAGGTTGGCCGCCACCGCGGTCGACAGGGTTGCGGCCGCATAGAACCAAAGACCGGGCAAAATGGCCGCAGCAGCCAGACCACTTGTTTTGGCCGCAAACAGCACCAGAGCGACCAGCATCACATCCAGCATCGACCATTTGCTGACCATGGAGAGCAGCGCCAGGGACCTGGACTTTCCTCCGGTCAAAACCGCGATGTGGATCAAAAGGATCTTGAGAGCAGGAAACCCGACAGAAAAGAGCGCGACAATGCCCGCAAGCGCGGCATCGCCATCCTGCCAAAGCTCCGTGATCATCCTGATAAGGCTTGGACGGTCTTCCAGAAAATAAAGCCGTTCAAAGCGCATCAGTGGTTGCGTAAGGCCAAGTGCAAAGGAAAATGTAGAGATCGGGAGCAGCAGAGCCAGAAATAGTCGCATTAATCTTGCCGAGCTCCGGCTCTTTGTTGTGACTGGGCGATTGGTTGACCGTCAACAGATGGTATCGACGGCACCATTTGCCTATACCACCGCCGCCACAAAGCACAAAACCTGACCGCCGCAAAGGCGATCAGGCTGATTGGGGAAATATTTTAGTCGCTGCGCGCTTCAAAAACAGAATAAGCGCTTGCAGCTTCAGGTGCATTGCCTAACGCATGCGGGCACGTGCAGCGACTTCATCCAGCTGTTCCTGTTCGGCAATCTCTTGCGCGGTGCGCTCCCTTTGCTGGTCGCGCTCTTCAAGTTGCTCGAACTTCTTCAATTCTTCAATCGCCTCGCTGAGCTCGTCTTGAGCTCGCTGCAGCTGGTCGTCGAGTTCGTGCGCGGAATTGCGCAGATTGTCTCGCCGGTCAGCGGCTGCTTTGGCGAATGTCGGATATGCAAAATGTGTGACATCGGTAATACCGACCCGTTCCTGTTCGGACCGGATCTGATCGTCAAGTTCATCGGCCATGCGATTGAACTCGGCTATCATGCCCTCGATCTGGGCAAGCTGACGCCGCTTTTCATCCACTTGAAACCGCTTCAAGCGGATCAAACTGTCTCGGGTTTTCATTACTCAATACTCCCCTAACACGGGCAGTCTACCCCTGAGTCATTTCCAAAAGGTTGGCAAGTTGCAGATAACCGTCAGAAAGTGACGTTGATTCGTCTTTTTCCTGATTCAAAAAAGTATCTATCAACTCGAACCTGTGAATTGCCTCGTCCACGACCGGATCGGATCCCTTGCGATAAGCACCAAGACGGATCAGTTCTTCCATATCGGTATAGGTCGACAATAGCTGCCGCGCCTTGCGCAACACGGGCAGCGATTGTTCCGGCACGCAGCGCGGCATCGTCCTGGACACAGACTTTAGCACATTGATTGCCGGATATCGTCCGCGCTCCGCAATGGCCCGCTCCATGACCACATGACCATCCAGAATACCGCGAACGGCATCCGCAACCGGTTCATTGTGGTTGTCGCCCTCAACCAGAACGGTGAACAGGCCAGTGATCGATCCGGTTCCCTCCAGACCAGGACCGGCTCGCTCCAGAAGCCGAGGCAGTTCGGTGAAAACAGTTGGTGTATAACCTTTGGATGTCGGCGGCTCGCCCACTGAAAGGCCGATTTCTCTCTGCGCCATTGCGAATCGCGTAATCGAATCCATCATGCAAAGGACGTTATTGCCTTCGTCCCGAAAGTGTTCAGCAACGGTCATTGAAAGATATGCAGCCTGACGGCGCATTAATACACTCTCATCAGAGGTCGCCACGACGACCACCGAGCGCGCCAGACCCTCCTCGCCCAGATCGTCTTCGATAAACTCCTGCACTTCCCGGCCGCGTTCACCGATCAGACCAATAACGGCAACATCACAATTGGTGTTTCGAGCCAGCATCGACATCAATACCGATTTGCCCACACCGGAGCCGGCAAAGATGCCCATCCGCTGCCCTTCGCAGCACGTCACGAAGGTATTGAGTGCTCTGACGCCCAGATCAAGCGGCGGTCCGACTCGTTTGCGTTCCGAAGCCGGTGGCGGTGAACTTCGCAATTTGCGAGGCACTCCGCCATTTGGAAGGTCTCCTTTACCATCAATTGGTTCACCATGTGCGTTAACGACTCGACCAAGCCACTCGCTACCTGGATGAACCACGCTCTCCCGGGCTTTTATGACGGCTTTGCAGCCCATGCGCACGCCTTCGAGGCCGGAAAACGGCATGCAAAGAGCATGACCTTCCCTGAAACCGACAACTTCGGCGGGAACCTTTGGGTTATCCTCACCATTATCGATTAAAAGTCGCGAGCCGACGCTCATCTCGTGAATAGGTCCCGCGATCTCCACGAGAAGGCCCTGAACCGCAGTAACCCGGCCATAAATCTCGGTCGACATGAGCGAATCAATCTCGGCGAAAAGCGCCTTCACGGAAAATTCCTTCACACGTTAACGGTTTTGGTAACCTATCGTTTACGACTCTGGTTAATCTTAACGTTTGGAAGGCTGACAAGCGAGAGCCATTTCGAAGTCATTTCGGCTTTGTTGAAAGGAATCTGAACGGAATCGGTTAGACCCGTTTCTTAAAGTTCAACATTAAGACTTATGAATCTGGGTTTTTTCTGGGGATTCAATAAGTTGATCGTTGTTCACAGTTTCCTCTTTTCGAAGCTTGCCGTTGCGAATCATATTTTGTTAACCATTAACCGATAGCTTTGAGTCGGGGTTAACACAGTCCTTCGTAGCAGGCACCGACAGAGCCGTTGCGACTTGCCCAGGAAAGGCAGAACAAGGGGATTGGCATGCGTGTATTGTTGATTGAGGATGATAGCGCCACAGCGCAGAGCATCGAGTTGATGCTGAAGTCCGAGAACTTCAACGTCTACACGACAGATCTTGGCGAGGAAGGTATCGACCTCGGCAAACTGTACGACTACGACATCATCATGTTGGATTTGAACCTGCCGGACATGTCCGGATACGAGGTTCTTCGGACACTCCGCGTTTCGAAGGTCAAGACACCGATCCTGATCCTCTCCGGTAACGCGGGAATTGAAGACAAGGTTCGTGGCCTCGGCTTCGGCGCCGACGATTACATGACCAAGCCCTTCCATAAGGATGAGCTTGTCGCGCGTATCCACGCAATCGTTCGCCGCTCCAAAGGCCATGCACAATCGGTGATCATCACCGGTGACTTGAAGGTCAATCTGGATACCAAGACCGTCGAAGTTGGCGGCCAGCGTGTGCATCTGACCGGCAAGGAATACCAGATGCTTGAGCTTCTGTCCCTGCGCAAGGGAACGACGCTCACCAAGGAAATGTTCTTGAACCACCTTTACGGTGGCATGGACGAGCCGGAACTGAAGATTATCGACGTCTTCATCTGTAAGCTCCGCAAGAAACTGGCGGCAGCAACATCCGGTAAAAACTATATCGAGACGGTTTGGGGACGCGGCTACGTTCTTCGCGAACCGGAAGTCGAAGCTGCAGCTTAATCAGCTCCAGACATCGCTAAAGATCAAAAAGCCCCGGATTACCGGGGCTTTTTTTGTGTCTGCCTGCAAGGCTCTGCATATTTTCAGACAGATTGTTGCGTCCCACACTCTCCTGAACAGGGCCTGCACGTCAGCACTCACACCAGGTCTGGTCGGTAAAAGCACCTAACCCGACGTTTTTTGTTGTGCTTTTCATAAAGTATCAGCAGCTTGCCGATGTCGGGCCCGGCGCAACACAAATCAAACCAAGGAATATGATGATGAACACCACCTTGAAGGTGATCGGTTCCGTGCGCCCTTTTGCGGAAGGATTTCGCATCGCCATCGACAAAGACTATGTGCCTGGCTTGAAAGGGCTTGCGGAATTCAGCCACGCGATCGTTTTGTGGATCGCTCATGAGGCGGACAACGACGGGTCACGGCATCCGCTGGTTTTTCCGTCTCCCTATACTGCCACGGAAGAAGCAGTTGGAGTGTTTGCCACTCGCAGCCCCCAGAGACCCAATCCGGTTTGTTTCTCAATTGTCCGTCTTTTGAATGTTGATGAAACTGCCGGAGTGATTACGACCCCCTTTATCGACACGCTATCGGACACACCGGTCATCGATATCAAACCGTATTTTCCGGCAAGTGATCTTGTCAGGTCTGCATCCGTCCCCAGGCATTTTGACCACTGGCCATCCTGCTATGAAGACTCAGCAAGCTTCAGTTGGGGCGCTGAGTTTCGATAGGGACCACCAAAACGCGAGAAGCCGGCAGAGGCCGGCTTCTCCTGTGCAGTTCTGAAATCGAATCAGAGATGCATCTGATATGAGGCCGGTACATACCGGAACCCATCTCCATCGGCAGCAACATAGCCGACTGCCGGGAAAGGCATGTGGTAACCGACGAACGGTACCTTGTCGGCCGCAAGCATACTGAAGATGTTCTTCCGCGTTGCGGCTGCCGCCTCTTTGTCCATATCGAAGCGCACTTCCCATTCCGGCTTGGCAAGTGACCAGACATAGTGATTGGCTGTATCTGCTGCCAGAAGAAGCTGCTGACCGCCGTTTTCGAGCATGTAAAGCATATGTCCTGGTGTGTGGCCGTGCGCAGCAACAGCGGTAACGCCGGAGGCTACCGAGCCGCCATCACCAAGGAATGTCATCTTGTCAGCAAGCGGCTTCACATTTTTGGCCATCAGTTTGGTAACACCATTGGCCTCAGGATCCATAGCCGCCCAGAAGTCATACTCTTTCTGGCCCGTCACGTATCGCGCATTTGCAAAGGCCGGTGCACCGCCCTCCATAAGGCCGCCGATATGGTCTGGGTGCATGTGCGTAATCACAACAACGTCTACCTGCTCCGGCGCATAGCCTGCACTTTCAATCGCCGCGCGCATGTTACCGCGAGCTGGCCGACCACCCTCACCGACACCGGTATCGAACAGGATGAGTTCGTTGCCTGTATTGACCAGAGTCGGCGTGAAGAAGGCTCTGAACTGATCAGCAGGAATGAAGTTTTCCGCCGAAAAATTGTTGAACGCGTCAGCTTCAACATTCATCCCGAATGTTTTTTGCGGTTCCGATGCCGTCACAGCGCCATCCAACAGGGTGTTGACTTCAAACTCACCGACGGAATATCGCGCCACCGGCGTTGCCATGGCCCCTTGTTTGTCTGCAGCTGCCAAGACAGCTCCGGTTGTACTGGCAAGACCGGCACCGGCAATCGCGCCGCCTGCGCCCAGCAGTGCGGCTCGCCGTGTCAGTTTCACATCAATCGTCATTCAAGTTCTCCCAAACTGCTCTTCAGCTCAACACTCGGTGATGGGGCCCGTGCATTTTCGCCAAGTTGGCCAATGGAACCGATCACAGAAACCAGTTCCGTCAGGTCAGTATCTGGCGCAGCCCGCAGAGAAGAAAAGCCATGCCTTCACAAGCAGTCAGAAGATTTCACCAATTCTTGGATCACCAAAAAGAGTGTTAAAAACATAGTTCTTACAAAGAGTTATGTACCTGGATTTTCATGCTTCTTGAATGACAGGGCGAAAATACCGTAGTTTGCGGTAACTCAGAATTGAGATCGCCCGCATGCTCCGTTCCTATATCGCTCAGGTGACCTTCCTTTGTTTGACAGCAGCTCTGCTGTTGGCAGCTTCTCAGGCAATGCGACCGGAAGGTTGGACGCTGGCCAGCCTTTATGGCTATTGGCTGATCAGGGTTCTGATCGAGGCAACCCTGTTTATTGCCTTCTTTGAGGTTATCGACCGCGTGCCCGGACTAAAGTCCCGAGTGTGGCCTGTTGCAGTGACTGCAGCAGTGGTCAGCCTGTTCCCGTTTGCGCTTTCGATAACGGCGCTCGATCTCATCCTTGGGCTACCTGAACTGGACGGCCTCACTGCTTCAGCCCTGCCAACCGCTCCCTCAACAGCGACAACCGCGAATGGGATTTCGCATATTGGCTCTTTTTTTCTTGAGGTCATTTATCTGTCTGACAATCACCTCGCGCTCTGTCTGCTGCTGACCGCACCAAAGCTGTTTGTGTTTTCGACCAACACCCAGACCGGCACCAAAGCGTTGACCGAAGCACAAAAAGACACAGCCGACGTTGCTGATTCAACGGAAAATCCTGACCTGCAAGACACAAACCTTGTGGCCGACGGCACCGGCTTTGGAAGACATTTGGAGACCCCACTTGAGGGTGACTTGCTGCGTGTTGAAGCACAGGAACACTATGTGCGGCTCGTTAGCGAGACAGACAGCCGTATGGTGCTCTATCGCTTCAATGACATCGTGGCGGAGTTGCCAGGCAATGACGGCATGCAGGTTCATCGAAGCCACTGGGTGGCATATGCGGCAGTTGTCGGCCAATCACGCGAAAACGGCCGTCTTTGGCTTGATCTGAAAGACGGCTCCAAAGTCCCGGTAAGCAGAAAATACATCGACGATGTCGATGCCCGTTTCGGCAAGGAGACCACCGCACAAAAAAAGGCGGTCAACTGACCGCCTTTAATATGATTTGAACTGGATTTTCGCAGATCAGCGCTGAAACCCGCCACCGACCGCCAGCCGCGGGCGGCTCGTTGCTCCTGTGGCGGATTGAGCAACCTGTTTCTTCTGAAACAGACCACGCTTTCCTGACACCGGCTTGAAGGCATCGGTTAGGCCGACAACCGTTTCCGCAGCTCCGAGCACGAGGAACCCGTCGTCCGGCAAGGATTTCGCCATCCGTCCGAGGATCTCGGACTTGGTGGCCTGATCGAAATAGATCAGCACATTTCGGCAGAAAATGATGTCGAATTCGCCGAGATGCGTAAAGCTCTCAAGAAGATTGAACTTCTTCCATTCGATCATGGCCCGCATGTTGGGATTGATCTGCCAGACATCGCCCTTCTGCTCAAAATATTTCAGCAGCAGCTGAATAGGCAAACCACGCTGGACTTCGAACTGGCTGTAGAGACCGGTCTTGGCCTTTTCAAGCACTTCCTGAGAAAGATCCGTACCGAGAATACGCGTCCGCCAGCCCGGCATTTTGGCCGCATCTTCCTTGAGGCAAATCGCCAAGGAATAGGGCTCTTGACCGGTGGACGCAGCCGCGCACCAGATCTTGAGCTGTTTTCGCGTCGCCCGGCTTTCCAAGAGTGAGGGCAGCATCGTGTCCTTGAAATGCTCGAACGGCGTCTTGTCACGGAAGAAGAACGACTCGTTCGTCGTCATGGCTTCAACGACTTCGTTTTCGAGCGCCCGGTTGCCACCCCGTTGCAGCTGCTGAATAACAGCACTCAGGGTTTCCAATTTCGAACTGCGCGCAACTGGCTGTAGACGGCTTTCCACCAGGTACTGCTTGTCATTTGACAGGACCAGTCCGGACCGGGTCTTCAGAAAGTTCTTGAGGAAATCAAACTCGCTTGGCGTCATCTTGTGTTCCCCTTCAATACGCGAGAGATCTTCGGACCGATCTCCTTCAAGGGAAGAATGTCACAGCACACGCCGGTCTGAGCTGCCGCACCCGGCATTCCCCAGACCACACTGGTCGCCTCGTCCTGGGTGATGATACTGCCGCCACCGGCTGCGATCGTCTTCACACCATCGGCACCATCGTGGCCCATGCCTGTGAGGATGACACCCAGTGTCGCCGAACCGTAAACTTTGGCCACGCTATCGAACAGAGGATCGACAGCCGGCTTACAGAAATTGACCGGTTCATCGTCGGTCAGTCGAATTTTGACCGCACCGCCGTCCTTTTCCAGCACCATGTGTTTGCCACCCGGTGCAACATAGATGTTTCCCGGCTTGAGCAGTTCCCCGTGTTCACCCTCCTTGGCAGGACGAAGAGCGGCTTTGCCCATGTGCTCTGCCAAAATGGAGGTGAAGGTCGGCGGCATGTGCTGGGTAATGACCACCGGTACGTCGTTCATTGCAGTTCCGACTTCCTTCATCACTTCCTGAAGAGCCTGAGGGCCTCCGGTGGAAGATCCGATTGCCAGGATCCTTGGCCGCGCTGAAGAATACGGCCTTGTCTTGAACTGTGGAGCGGCCGCAGCTGCAGGCTGAGCAGCCTGACGAAAACTTGCGCGCGTGTCTGTTGCCGGACGGGACCCCAGGGGTTTGACCGGCTGCGAAGTCCGACCAGCCCGCGTTTCAGCACGCATGGTCCGTGCTGGTCCGCGCATACGCACTGCGCGAGCACCAAGTGCCTTGACCTTCTCGATCAATTCACGACGGAAATCGATGGACGTTGTCACTTCGGAAGTGGATTCGGGCTTCGGCACATAGTCTGCCGCGCCAAGCGACAGGGCCTTCAGACTGATTTCGGCATTCCTGCGTGTCAGGGTCGAGGCCATGATGACCACGAGATCGCGTTTCTTTGCCAGCATCAACGGCAAAGCGGTCATGCCATCCATCTCGGGCATTTCGATGTCGAGCACAACGACGTCGGGATTGCTTTTTTCTATATCTTCGACGGCGAGTTTGCCGTTCCGGTGTGAGCTGACAACATTCAGCCCCTTGTCTTCGCCGAGCCAGCGGGTCAACAACCCACGAATGACGACGGCGTCGTCGACGACCATTACCTTAATCGGATCGCTACCGGGATTTGTGCCCGCGGAAGCGCTTCTCTGCGCAAATGCCATTAGAGACTGCCCAACTCAATACTAAATAAGACCAACTTCCTGAAACTTGGCTTCGACGATTTCGCGGTCGAATGGTTTCATGATGTACTCGTTGGCACCGGCACGAATGGCCCGTGCGATATGCGCAACATCGTTTTCGGTTGTGCAGAAAACCACGACGGGGTTCTCTCCACCTTCTTCACCCCTGAGGCTGGTCAGAAACTCCAGTCCGTCCATCACCGGCATATTCCAATCCAGCAGGATTGCATCCGGCATGGTCTTCCTGCACTCGTCAAGCGCCTGCTGGCCATCCTCTGCTTCCGTGATCTCGAAGTTCAAATCTTCGAGAATCCGGCGGGCGACCTTACGGATGACGCTTGAGTCATCGACTACAAGGCACTGTTTCATCAGGCGTTACTCCACTAATTAGCCGTTTCGGCCTTGTTATGCCGCAACCATTGGTTCTGTGAACATCGAACCCAGCAAACGGTCCACATCAAGAATGACCATCAGCTGACCGTCCAGGCGATGGACACCACCGGAAATCTCGGCCCAGCGACGATCAAGGTTCGACGGATTGGATTCCGCAGAAGCCGCCGGCAGCGTCAGGACTTCGCCCACGGTATCAATAACGAGACCGTAGCTTTCCTGTTTGTACTCGATACCAACGGCCATCATTTGTTCATCCTCCAGCGGAGGAAGATGGAGCCGGCGTCGCATGTTGATCGCGGTCACGATCCGGCCGCGCAGGTTCAGAACACCCTGAACTTCCGGTGCGGACATTGGCACGCGTGTAACGCTTTCGGGTACAAATACATCATGCACCTGGGAAATCGGGAGGCCAAACAGCTGGCCTCCAATCACCACGGTAACGTACTGGATCATGTCGCTTGCAGCGTTCTGATCCTCGTTGAGTTTGTGTTCCAGCACACTCATGCTGCTACTCCCATTTCACCGGAGAAGACGTCTTTCAGAGCGGCAATCAAGCCGGGACGGTCGAATTTGGCGACATAGTCGTCAAAGCCGGCCTGGCGTCCGCGTTCGATCGATGCCGGTGTCACTAGCGAGGACAGGGCCAACATCGGAATGTCACGGAAGCGTGGATCACGGCGCATCGCTTCGCAGAACTCGAAGCCGTTTATTTCCGGCATTTCGATATCGCTGACGATTGCATGGAACTTGTCACCGTTCTCCAGAAGCTCGAATGCATGCTGAGGACCGTTACAGGTCGTGACATCATAACCCGCAGCCTTGAGCACTGGTGTCAACATGTTGCGGAAGAAGGAACTGTCGTCGACGAAGAGCACTTTCTTCGTCAGCGCTTCGATATCCATCTCCTTGCGCATGAACCAGTCTTCGAAGGCCTGCGGCAGGTAGTAACCGAGGTCGATAATCTCGGTGGCACGTTCCTTGACGATCGCGGAGCCCAGGATACCCGGGCGTTCCGAGCCGACCTCGATATGCATGCGGTCTTCGACAATATCGACGATTTCGTCGACAACGAGACCCATGGACCGACCAGCGTCGGAGAACACCAGCATCGGCTGGGTGCCTTCTGTCTTGTGGCAGTCCCCGTCGTTCACGTAGACCAGCGGCATCAACGCACCGCGATACTGCACAAGGTCGCGTCCATTGGAGCGCTCGATCTTCGAGACCTCGAACTCCTCAAGGCGCGTAACCAGCGACAACGGCACTGCCTTTGGCTCCGGCGCACCGGCTCGGAACAGAAGCAGCGAGATCGAGCTCTGGCCACTGATGGCCCTGCGTGCCAGATCTTCCTGTTCGTCTTCCTCGGTTTCAGCCACAGCGCTGGAAGCATGGCTTGCCATGGCGCTTGCGATGCCGTTCGGGTCGATGATCATGATCACGGATCCGTCGCCAAGAATGGTGTTGCCGGAGAACATATCGAGGTTACGCAGCATGGTCGACATCGGCTTGACCACGATTTCTTCCGTGTGGAAGACACCGTCGACAACAACACCGAAGGTCTGGCTGCCCACCTGCATGACAACGATGAAGCCGTTGTCCGCGTCGATGGCCTTGTCTGCGTCCTCGCCTTCATAAATACCAAGGAGTTGAGACAGATGAACCAGTGGCAGCAGCTTGTTGCGCAGCCTCAGAACCGGCGTATCCTTGATCCGCTCAATGCGGTGTTCCGAATTGGTCTGTACGCGCACCAGTTCGACCACGGAAAGCTGCGGAATGGCAAATCGATCGCCGCTGGCTTCGACAATCAGCGTCGATACGATCGCCAGTGTCAGCGGGATCTTGATGATAAAGCTCGACCCCTTGCCCGTCGTAGAGCGCAGATCGACCGTTCCGCCAATCAGCTCGATGTTGTTGCGCACAACATCCATGCCAACACCGCGGCCAGAAACACTTGTCACCGATGCGGCTGTTGAGAAGCCTGCATGGAAGATGAACTTGTGGATCTGGGAATCCGTCATCTTCTCGATTTCGGCTTCAGTGGCAAGGCCACGCTCCAGGATCTTTTCCTTCACCCGGTCAACATCGATCCCCTTACCGTCGTCGCGGACTTCGATGATGATGTGGCCGCCTTCATGATACGCGGCCAGAGTGATGACACCTTTTTCAGGCTTGCCGGCCGCCCGGCGGTCTTCCGGCAGCTCCAGCCCGTGGTCTGCAGAGTTGCGAACCATGTGGGTGAGCGGGTCCTTGATCATTTCAAGGACTTGTCGGTCAAGCTCGGTATCGGCCCCGATCATTTCCAGATCGATCGGCTTTTCCAGTTCCTGGCTAAGGTCACGCACAATACGCGGCAGCTTCTGCCAGGCGTTGCCGATCGGCTGCATGCGTGTCGCCATGACACCTTCCTGCAGCTCGGCGGTCACGTTTGACAAGCGCTGCAGCGGTACCTTGAATTCACTGTCTTCGTGACGGCGAACGATTTCCAGAAGCTGGTTCCGAGTCAGCACGAGCTCAGAGACCATCGTCATCAAATGCTCAAGCGTGTCGACAGCGACGCGAATGCTCTGGTTGGATACACTACCACCAGCAGCTTTCTTCTCGCTTTTTCCTTCGGTCTTGTTCTTTGCCTCCGGCGCTTTCGGTTCCACCTTCACGGCAGCCGGTGCAGGGACAGGCTCTTCGACCTCTTCCGCGACCTCTTCGGCTTCCGTAGCCGAGGCTTCGGCAACTTCTACCTCGATTTCGGTCTCGCGGAAGGCGCGTTCAAGCTCATCAAGCGAAACTTCGCCGGGACGCAAAGGACGCTCAAGGGCCTGGTCCGCTTCTGCGTCACTCTCGTCTTCAGAATCACTTGCTTCGGCGTCTGCTTCCGCTTCGGAAGCCTCATCACCGGCGGCTTCTTCGGCCGGAGCCTCTTCACCGCCGCCTGCCATCGCAGCATCAGCCTTGGCAGACATCACTTCCAGATGTCCGATCAACTCGCTGTCGTCGCCTTGCGGTTCTTCACCACCGGCAGCTTCCAGCTCGCCAAGGATGTCCTTGATCTGGTCAATCGACGTTAGAATAAGGGACACAGCTTCTTGCGTAACCGGTGCTCCGTCACGGAACTTGCCCATAAGGGTTTCCGCAGCGTGTGCAATTCCTTCCAGCCGGGGAAGGCCAAGGAAGCCGCAAGTGCCCTTAATAGTGTGCACCAGACGGAAAATGTTATCTAAGATGGTCGCGTTGTTTGGTTCTTGTTCAAATTTGACAAGTTCAACGTCAACAACATCGAGACTCTCGTTCGTCTCAGTAATGAATTCCCTGAGGAGGTCGTCCATGTCCTGCTCTCACCCGACTTGTTACTGGTTCCGCATCCCGAAAAGGATGTCTGGACCGAAAAGTCCATGAGAGTAGGTTGACGTGAAACAGTTAAGATACGCTGAAACAGATGGAGACTTTTGTCTGACAGATTATTCTGCTGGAGACGCCGTAATTTTTACCAAGTCTTCTTGTTTATCTATCGTTAATACCATAGCGGCTTCACGAGCGAGAAGTAGAGTGTAGATCGGCTGAACCGAATGTGCATCGATGCGCTCAGGCTCTTCTCCGCCTAGAGTTTCCTTCATTCCCAAGGGGATACGCGGATTGAGGCCCTTGGCGTGTAGCGTAAATGACGGCGAAGCGGGTTCACCGGTCATTTCAACTTTGATCTCACCGCCGCGCGGCACGCACTGATTTGCGATCAGGATAAGGTTAAGGAGCAATTTGACATTATTCTTCGGCATCAGATGCCGATCGAGTTGCCAATTTAAGTCGGATTTTTCGTTTTCCATAAACCCTGTGGCAACGACTTGAGCATCTCCGAGATCGATCTCGGCACCCGCTGATCCCGCTGCCCCGAATGCCAGCCGGGCGAATTGCAGCTTTGCGGATGCCTGGCGCGCACTTTTGCGGATGAGATCCATCGCAAAGTCACGCATGTCCTCAGAGCCTTCCTCGTCCAACACTTCCAAACCGTTGGTAATGGCACCGACGGGTGAAATGATGTCGTGGCAGACACGGCTCGCCACCAGAGCGGCCAGATCAAGCGAGGTTAGCTCTTTGAGTGCGGACATGGTGGTGCTGGGCTCTTCTGTAGGTCTCGGCAAAACTGATTCGCGAATGTGATGGCAAGCGTTACACATCAGCAAAGCCGCTGCCAAGGCAACGCCAGGAGGCAAGGCAGGTCATCCAAATGAAAGTTCGCACCAATGCAAGAAAGGCGCACGATTCCGCCCGTTCTGCTGGTCTAACGCACGGGAACACAACCAACGCGCGTTGAATTTTCCTTCGCATCCTTCATCAACTGAGCGCCGCTTACAATAAATAGGAAGCGATTGACCACGGAATGAAAAAAGACAAGTCGCCCTTCGACGATGGCATAGATAAAGGGATTGCCTGCTGTCGCAAAACCTTCAGAAAGAGCGAATCCGCCGCAACCGGCAAAAAGAGGCGCGTAGGCTTCAGGGTCTCGCTCGAAGGCGGCCATATTGCCCTGATTGACGAAAATCCACTCTGCGCCGCCCCATTGCAGCTCGTATTCGCGCTTTCCCTTGCGCGGCTGCCCATCGACAAAAAAGCTGACCGGGTCGTGTCCGCCAATGGCATACCCGGTTATCGGATCTGGAACGAAAGTCTTGGGACGCGCGATACTATTCCCCGCGAAAACACACACAAGAACTGTCAAAACCAGGGAAAGACACATCCTCGTCTTTTTTTCAGGCCAGCTTTCCATTGATTCGGCTTATGTAAGGTGCGCGATTTCATGCGAATCAGCATGTCGTTGCACTAGTTTAGCATCGCGTTCCAGCCGGACCGCAACTATCGAAGCGTCTGGGGCATTATAAAGAGGAGTTGTTGAATGACACAAAAATCCTGGCGTGTGGCGTCTGTCTTGTCAGCTGCGTTCCTGTGTTTGTGTTTGTTTGCTGTCCCCCTCCCCTCTCAAGCGCAGTCCAGTGGCGATGAACCAATCCCGCCGGGCCAGACCTATGGCGAAGATGAAATCGTCAAAACCGGTCATCAGTTTTTCGGCTCAGTGTCTGGCGGCATTGCATCCGTCGTTGAACGTGCCTTTTCCCAATATGGCGAACCCAACGGCTATATTCTGGGTGAGGAAGGGTCCGGCGCGATCATCGCCGGTGCACGGTATGGTGAAGGTCACCTTTACACACGCAATGCCGGCAACCACAAAATATTCTGGCAAGGCCCCTCGGTCGGATGGGATTTTGGCGCGGATGGCGCCAGGGTCATGATGCTCATTTACAACCTTCCGACAGTGAACTCGGTCTATCAGCGTTTTGCGGGCGTGAATGGGTCTGCCTACCTGGTCGGCGGTGCAGGCATGACGGTTTTGTTGAAAAACGAGATCGTGCTTGTTCCTGTTAGGGCTGGTGTCGGCGCTCGTCTTGGGCTCAATCTTGGATACCTGAAGTTCACGGACAAGCCGACCTGGAACCCGTTCTAACGGCAAACCCGCTGCAACCAGGCATGGCAACAAGGTTTTTACCTTGTTTTGAGTACACTTGGCGGCGCGCCCTCGGTCGTCTAATGATGGAACGGTTGCGCCGAGAAAAGGAACCAGGAGCCTGACGTGATTGAAGCGGCGATGTATGTGGCACTCGGATTTTGTACGGCCGGTCTGATCGGCCTTGCGATCCTGCCTGCATTCTACCGCCGAGCGGCGCGCCTGACGGAAGAGGCGCTTCGCGCCGTAAACCCATCCAGCTATGCGGAAGTCAGGGCTGCGCAAGACCAGGCGCGCGCGCGCCACGCAGTCGAACTGAGACGGGTTGAGCGACAGCTTGAAAGCGAGCGCGAGAAGGCCTCCAAACACCATCTTGAAGCTACTCGCATGAAACGCGAGGTCGAGGCACTGGAGCGGTCGCTCCAGGAAAAGTCCGATGAGATGAATGCCAAGCAGGCCAGCATCGAAAGCGACGAAAAGGCCGCTGATCTGCTGTCCGAAGAAGTTTCCACTCTCAAGAAGAAACTGTCAGAGGCCGAAAAATCACTTGCTGAAAGCTGGACCAAATCAGCTGAAGACAATTCTTCCTCCAAAATCGAGGCAAGCGCCAAGGACGATGGCGGTTGGCTGCCTGCCAGCGACACCATGGCGCTTGCGACCATAACCGGGCTTGAGGCAGAAGTTGCAACGCTGAAGGCAAAACTGGCCAAGTACGAACCGACCGTAGCAGGTGAAGTTCAGGCGGAACGCGATGAAGCTGCCAAGGGTCGGCTGGCCGAATTGGAAGCTCAACTTGTCGACACGGAATCCAAGTATATTTCCGCTCAGGCCGAAGTGACCCGGCTGTCACTTGTTCTCGAGAGTTCCGGCAGTGCGGAAGACGAAATGAACACCGATCTGAAAGAACAGCTGGATCGGATTTCAAATGAAAGTTCAAAGCGGCTGTCAGAACTGGAAAACAGGGAACGCCAGCTCGCTCGGCTGACCGGACAAGTGAATAGGCTTCAAAACGACCTTGCCCGCGCTCCGGCTCTAAATGATCTCCGAAAAGAGTTCCGTAAGTTAGCGGACCGCGTGGCCACTGCGGACAAGGTTCTTGTCACCAAGGGTTCTGCACAGGCAGACCTCACGCCCCTCGTTTCGGAACCCGAAAAGGAAACTGGACTGGCGGCAAAGCCGAAACGGCGCGTCAAGCGCTCAGCGAACGGCGCATCCGGGGTAGAAAAACGTTCTGCCAAACGGACGGCACCCGATGCGGAAACGCCGGCCAAGTCTACCGACATTGCTTCCGCTGCAGAAGCGCTCGTCAGCCGCATCGTTGCCTCCAACAGAGGAGCTCGACCCGCGAAGGCAGTTGAGCCTGAAGCTGTGGCAGCGAACCAGCGTTCTGATGAAAATGCGCCCCAGGAAACAAAACCTACCAAACAAAAAAAGAAAGATGTGGCTTGATCTTGGAAGGTTAGGCCGGTCATCTAGGGTTTAAACGCTCAACAAAGATGACACGGCGCGTTGAGCGCCGCAAAAGAGCCCTGCCGATGCTGATTGAACGTCACAACGCTATATTGGAACTTGCCCGGCAACTGGGCCGTGTCAGCGTCGATGACCTGGCCAAACGCTTTGATGTCAGCCCGCAAACCATCCGCAAGGACCTGAACGAACTGTGTGAGCGCCGCTTGCTGGCCAGAACCCACGGTGGTGCGCTGCTTTCTTCCGGTATTGAGAACGTCGGTTATGAAGCAAGGCGGATCATCTCCAGCAAGGAAAAGGCCGACATAGGCGAAAGCGTGGCTGCGCTCATTCCCGACAACACCTCGATCTTTATCAACATCGGCACGACGACAGAGGCCGTTGCGCAGGCCTTGCTGCAACACCGCGGGCTGATGGTCATTACAAACAATATCAACGTCGCCAGTCTGATGCGTGGCTACTCCCAGATCGAGGTGGTTATCGCAGGCGGGGTGTTAAGGCACGCCGATGGCGGCATTGTCGGTGAGGCCGCGGTTGATTTCATGCGGCAGTTCAAGGTTGATTTCGCTGTAATCGGCGCTTCGGCGATCGATGCCGACGGCTCGCTGCTGGATTATGACTACCGGGAAGTGAAGGTTACAAAGACCATCATGGACAATGCCCGTCATGTCATTCTGGCCGCCGACAGCACCAAGTTCGAACGCACGGCCCCGGTCCGGGTCGGGCACTTGTCACAGGTAACCACCTTTGTGACTGACCATTGTCCCCATCCCGAGTTTGTACGCATTGCCAGCGAAGCCGAGGTGGAGATGATCGAAACCGGCCGTCAGCTGACCGAAAAATTCGCTTGATAGGTTGAAGGCCCAAGAAACAGCGAGGCTTAGCCGCCAGGCCCACGTTTATCTGCTGTTTTTCCGAGAAAAGCTGGCACGCCCAACGGGACTCGAACCCGTGTTTCCGCCGTGAAAGGGCGGCGTCCTAGACCGCTAGACGATGGGCGCGCGGGGCTCAAAGGCAAAAGCTTCAAGCCAAGGACCGTGCGTATAAGGCCGCGCAAAGCAGGACGCAACCCCTTTTGATCAATTTTTTCACGCCTGGAAGTTTATCAACGACAGAGTGTCAAAGTTGATGCGAGCCAGATGTGATCAACGTGAGACAAAATCCGTGCGGCCCAGCTTTTTTCCCGTCACGGCATCAAAGCGCAACAAGGCTGTCTTGGTGCCTTCGCGTACCAGCACAAGCAGCATTCCGTCGGAAAGATCTGCAGACAGCACCTCTGCCTCCGGTCCAACAGCGACGGTCGCTGCAACACCGCCTTCTACCGGACCTTCGTCATTTGTGTTGATCTTGTAAAGAATAGCTGCAAAGACAGCGATCAGACCGGCAAACATAATCAGGGATGAGCCAAGCAGCAGGCGTCTCAGTTTTACCTGAAGCTTCTGGGCAGCCGGGTCAAGCGGCGCCTCATCAGCGTCTTCCCGAAAATCAGGTTGTGTCATGACAGAAATTTCCCACGAAGATCCTGCTGACCTGGAGCCGGATTTCAGTTTAACGGTTGATGCAGCCGATGCCGGAAAGCGTCTGGATGCAGTGCTTGCAGCTCATCTGGAAGCTCTTAGCCGCAATAGGATCCAGTCCCTGATCAAATCCGGAGACGTCACCGTCGGCGGCGCGAAAATAGTGGAGCCTAAATACCGGGTCAATGAAGGTGATGCACTTTGTCTGACTTTACCTGAAGCGGAGGATCCGGAACCACAAGGCGAAGACATCCCGATAAACGTCGTCTTTGAGGACGAGCACCTGATTGTAGTCGACAAACCAGCGGGCCTGGTAGTCCATCCGGGCGCGGGCAACTGGACAGGCACTTTGGTCAACGCGCTGATCCATCATTGCGGCGACAGCCTGTCTGGCATCGGTGGCATCAAACGACCGGGGATCGTTCACCGCATCGACAAGGATACTTCCGGCCTGCTTGTCGTGGCAAAAACCGACCAGGCCCATCAGGGACTGGCAGCACAATTTGCAGATCACGGTCGCACCGGGCCGCTCGAACGGGCCTATGCGGCGCTTGTCTGGGGAGCGCCTTCGAGCCTCAAGGGAACGATCGACGCGAACCTTGCGCGGTCACAATCCAACCGCCAGAAGATCGCCGTGGTGAAAACATCGGGGCGCCGCGCCATAACTCACTGGCAAGTAAAGGAAAGGTTCGGAAATGACGATCAACCGGCGCTTGCCAGCCTGATGGAGTGCAGGCTGGAAACCGGCCGCACGCACCAGATCCGCGTTCACATGGCCCACATCAGCCATCCGCTTATTGGCGACAATGACTATGGGTCCGGTTTCAAAACCAAGGTTAACCGGCTCGAAGACCCGCTCAGAACCCTTGTGAGCGACTTCAGCGGGCAGGCGCTGCACGCAGGATTGCTTGCCTTCGAGCACCCCGTAAACGGTAAAACTTTGCGTTTTGAGAGCCCATACCCACCTGATTTCGCAAAACTTTTGTCCGGATTACAAAAATTTTAGGAATGAATTCTGTTTTCCGCACATGCAATCGCCTAAAATCTACCTATATTAAAATCTCTTGTGTGCCGTAATGGACACGATATTGCGTCCGTTTTCTCCCGAAAATTCTTGCTTGCGCCTTTAGCGGAGCAACCGGAGAGGCCGGATGTGGACTTGACGAAAGGGGGCGCATGTCATGGCCCAGAATGTACCGACACTCACCGCAGGGGAAGGTGGCCTGAGCCGCTACCTGGATGAGATTCGCAAGTTTCCGATGCTGCAGCCGCAGGAAGAATACATGCTCGCCAAGCGCTACAAAGAGCATGAAGACCCCGCAGCTGCTGAACGCCTGGTCAATTCTCACCTACGCCTTGTTGCAAAAATAGCTATGGGATACCGCGGCTATGGCCTGCCCATCGGAGAAGTGGTCTCCGAAGGGAATGTCGGCCTCATGCAGGCGGTGAAACGCTTCGAGCCGGACAAGGGTTTCAGGCTGGCGACCTATGCGATGTGGTGGATCAAGGCCGCCATACAGGAATACATTCTGCGTTCATGGTCCCTTGTTAAAATGGGAACCACTGCCAACCAGAAACGCCTTTTCTTCAACCTGCGCCGCCTGAAAGGCAAGATCCAGGCATTGGACGAAGGCGATCTGAAGCCGCATCAGGTAGCAGAAATCGCAACCCGCCTTGGTGTCTCCGAGGAAGAGGTGATTTCCATGAACCGCCGTCTGGGCGGTGACGCGAGCCTGAACGCCCCGGTGCGCGCGGAAGCAGACGCGGGTGAGTGGCAGGACTGGCTTGTCGACGAGAGCGACAGCCAGGAAACGCTGCTTGCCAATCAGGAAGAGCTGGACCAGCGCCGCAAAATGCTGAGCGATGCCATGGACGTCCTGAACGACCGGGAACGCCGGATTTTCGAGGCCCGCCGCCTTTCTGAGGACCCGATGACACTTGAAGACCTGTCCGGGGAATTCGGGGTCAGCCGCGAACGCGTTCGACAGATCGAAGTGCGCGCATTCGAAAAAGTTCAGAAAGCCGTTCGCAACAGCGCGCGCGCCAAGGATCAGCCCGCCGCTTAAGGTCTGATCCTTCCGAACGATCCGAGAACGCTGGAGCCACCGCTCCAGCGTTTTTCTTTTTGGTTCGGCCCCATCCTCTCGCTTGCGAAGCCTCCTGCCTGAATTTAGGCTGACCAGGTCTAAACGAAATGGATGGCCATGCGCCGGGTTCTCAAAACACTGTCGTCCAAGCGCGCCCTTGTGGCCATGATTGCCTGCGTTATTCTTGCTTTCATGACCGGGCTTCGAACCGCCGATCCGGACTTTCTGAAGTCCATTCGGGAGCTGACGTTCGATCAGTATCAGCGGCTGCATCCAAGAGAGTACCAAACCGGACCGATCCGCATCGTCGACCTCGACGAAGCATCGATTGCCGAAATCGGACAATGGCCCTGGCCACGCACAAAAATTGCGGAGATGGTCCGTGTGCTGACGGATCTCGGCGCCGCGACGATTGTCTTTGACGTGGTTTTTTCCGAACCGGACCGGACGTCGCCGGCCCAGCTTAAAAACTCTCTTGCGGCGACGACACCGAAAGAGGTGCTGGAAGCCCTTGAGATCCTTCCCGACCATGACGAGCAGTTCGCCGATACCATTGCCGAGGCGCCGGTCGTGCTCGGCTTCGCCGTAACTCCGGACGAAACCGGAAGCAAACCTGTCAAAATCGCTGGAACTGCATTTGGCGGCCAGGATCCGGTATCCTTTCTTCCGCCGTTTCCTGCGGCAGTCACGAACCTTGAAGTCTTGCAAAAGTCAGCCAGCGGCATCGGCTCCATCTCGATTTCCGAGGATGACAGAGAAGGTATTGTCCGCAGGGTCCCTCTGATTGTCAGTGACGGCGAGCAGCTTTACCCGAGCCTCGTGGCTGAAGCGTTGCGGGTCGCGCAGGGCGCCAGCGGGATCATCGTGAGGTCCACCGGCTCCAGCTCAGAGAGCGCAACCGGTGATCCAGCTGTCACCGCCATTAAGATCGGCGATTTCACGCCCCCGACAACAGCTGCAGGCGAACTCTGGCTCTATTTTACTTCTGATAGGGATTTCCCGGAACGGTATGTGTCTGCGCGCGACCTTTACAAACCTGAGAAACTACCTGAGCTTGCTGCCTTTTTCGAAGGACAAATCGTACTCGTCGGCACATCTGCCGTCGGTCTCCGCGACATAAGGGCAACTCCCCTGGGCGAACAGGTCCCTGGCGTATCCATCCACGCTCAGGCGTTGGAGCAGATCATTTTCGATCAGTATCTGTCGCGGCCCGATTGGGCCAATGGATTGGAGATCATCGCGACATTTCTGGCAGGTGCCATCATAATCCTGGCCATGCCTGCGATCGGCAGCATCGGAACCGCGGTCCTCGGCGGCTTGATGGTGGCCGGGCTGATCGGCGGGTCTTTCTATCTCTTCTGGAACAACGGTCTGCTGATCGATCCGATCTATACCAGTCTCACGGCTCTTCTCGTGTTCACCGCCGCGACTGCGCTGCTTTACTTCCTCACCGAACGGGAGAAAAAATTCGTCAGACAGGCTTTCAGCCAGTATCTGTCTCCCGACCTGGTGAACCAATTGGAGCAAACGCCGGAACAGCTGACACTCGGCGGTGAAATCAGACCGATGACCATCCTGTTCATGGACATTCGCGGTTTCACCCCGATATCGGAACAACTTACACCGGAAGAACTGGTGAGTTTTCTGAACACACTATTGTCACCCTTGTCCGATGCCATCCAGGCCGAAGGCGGAACGATCGACAAGTATATAGGCGACAGCATCATGGCGTTTTGGAACGCTCCATTGCACACACCGGACCACGCCGCGATGGCCTGCCGTGCCAGCCTTGCTATGCTCAAGGTCGTCGATGATCTGAACGCGCGGGATGCGTTCCGTTTCAAGGCTAGAAAACTGAAATCGCAATCGGTCAAGATCGGCATCGGATTGAACAGCGGCGAAGCCTGCGTGGGCAACATGGGCTCGGCCAGAAGGTTCAACTATTCGGTCATTGGGGACGCCGTCAACGTGGCCTCACGGATTGAATCAAGCTGCAAGACAGTTGGGTCAGAGCTTCTTGTATCTGAAGATACGCGCAAAGCCGCTCCGACCTTTGCCTATCTCGAGGCCGGTGAAATTGAACTGAAGGGCAAAAGCGAGCCGATCAAGCTCTTCGCCTTGCTGGGCGATGAAGGCTTAAGGAACTCGGAAGAATTCAGAGAACTGGAAGCAACCCACACCCGCCTGCTCCGCGCCGTCGCAGTAAGCGACATTCAGGCGGCAGAAGACGCACTGCAGAGCGCACTGCTGTTAGCCCCGTCCCTGATGGACTTTTACGGCCGCTTTGAGGACATGTTGGAAAATCTCAAAACCGCGAAAACTGCCAGCAGCGCCGCGCAATAGACAGCGCTGCCGGCTCGCCGAGACTCCTAGCGAATTTCGACCGCGTATGTCTCCACCGGAACGACCTTACTGATCAGTCCGGCTTCCGCCATGAACTCTGCAAAGCGCTGATAGCGACCCTCATCAAGGGCTGCCGGGCGCTTTGCAAACCTTGGCAATGTGTCCGCCCAAGCGCGCTTGTTAAGCTCATCATTCAAATGAGGATATGCCTCAATAAAGGCATTCCAGGCTTCGTCAGGATGATTGGTCAGATAGACCGTCGCAGCCTCGACTGCCGCGAGAAACTTCTCATAGCGCGGGTCTTCAACCTGATCCTTGTTCACGACATAGATCAGCTCGTCGAAAACCGGAACGCCATTCTCCTCGGGAAAAAAGGCTTTGCCTTCCTTGCCTTCAATCTCGATCTGTGTGAGCTCAAAATTGCGATAAGCGCCGATCACGGCGTCGACCTGTCCCGACATCAAAGCAGGTGACAGCGCGAAATTCACGTTGATAAGCTCAACATCGTCGACGCTGAGTCCTACCGAACGCAGCATTTGTCCAAGCATGGCATCTTCAAACCCGGACACCGAAAAGCCGATCGTCTTGCCTTTGAGGTCTGCAATTTCCTTGATCGGTCCATCTTTGAGAACAATCAGGGAATTCAGAGGCGTTTCGACCAGGGTACCAATCCAAGCGACCGGCAAACCCTCTTCGACATGCGCGTGCAATGTCGGCTGATAGGAAATTGCTATGTCGCCCTGGCCTGCGGCCACAAGCTTGGGCGGCATTGCAGGGTCTGCAGGTTCGATCAATTCAACTTCCAACCCTTCCGCTTCAAAAAACCCCTTGGTCTGAGCGGTGATAACCGGTGCATGGTCCGGATTGGTAAACCAGTCCAGCAGCACCGTTAGCTTGTCGGCGGCTTGCGCGGGCACCGCTGAAAGCATGGCGGCAGCGACAGTCAAAGACATGAGTGTTTTTTTCATTCAATCCTCCAGATTGTGGCAGTCAGTCTTCGACCTGCCATGGAACAAGAAGTCTGCTGAGATGCTCGACTGCATAGCGCAGAGCGAGCACCATGAGGGCGAGCAGGATGACGGCGGAAAACAGAAGATCGGCATTCCCGCGGGCATTCGCCTGAAGCATGATGAAGGCAAGGCCGCCTTTGGCGCCCGCCCATTCGCCAACAACAGCGCCAATCGGTGCAAAAACGGCGGCCACACGAATACCCGATACGAAAGCAGGCAATGCTGCCGGCAGGCGAAATACGTAAAGTTCGCGAAAGCGCGGAACTCTATAAAGGCGCGCAAGGTCAACAAGCCCGGAATCGAGCCGCCTCAGACCGTCATAAACCGTTGAAGTGACCGCAAAGAAAATCACCAGGATGGCCATGACGATCTTCGACGACATACCAAATCCAAGCCAGAGAACAAGAACCGGTGCAATGGCAAAGACCGGCAGGGCCTGTGTCACCAGGATGGTTGGCATGACGACCCGTCCCGCCAACGGATAAAGCCAGATCCAAACAGCAAGCGCTGTCCCGCAACTCACGCCGAGTACAAAACCGATCACCGTTTCAAGCGCGGTGATACCGGCATGGTGCAACAAAAAGGGTGCGTTTGCTGGAAACGACTGCAGCACCTCAAGCGGTCCGGGAAGCATGAAAGACGGCGGCTCAAACAGCACAACCAACAAAGTCCAAATGCCAAATATGACCAGGACGCCCACAAGAAACTTACCGCAAACTGACAGGAATGCACTCATGCCGCCTCCAAGAGGCGGTTCAACGGCTCTGGTGCCGGCTCATGATTCAGAGGCTTGTAAAAATAATCAAACCTCTGCTTTTTCAAGCAAATAGACATAGGATCTCCCGTCGTCGGACAAACCGACACTGACACTGGAGATCCGGGATTTGGCTAAGGATTCCGTCCCTTCGCCGGCATGACCCGGATCAGGTTCTAAGGGTTCGGCAACTTGCCATCTCAGTTCCGCGATACGGAACACCCCTCGGACCGAGACGGACCATGCCTAACCTTTTGGAAAAAGGCAAGACATTGGACGATCAGTTTTTGATTTTTCGGAAAAGCCGTGGCCGTTAGCCAGCTTGCCAGGAAGAAATTGCCTTTTCGACAGCGTCTTCGCCAGCCGCACCTTTTTCGAGTGTCAGGATACCGCGCTTGCCGTTTTCATACAGCATCGGAATATCGATCCAGCCCCTCTCCCTGAGAAGAGCCATGTTGCGTTGCTGCTCATTGGGCAGGCTCGAAAGAGCAATCCAGAAGAAACCAGGGGATACTTTCACCGACGCGCCAATCAGCGCATCGCCGCGGGCTTCTTCAGTCGGCTTCATCACCAAGCCTGGGACGTTGACAACATCACCGGCAGCAAAGTTTTCGGGAAATTCGTATTTGATTTCAACAAGATGACTTGCCGGAAGCGAGGTGTCGTCATTTGGCTTGATGCGAATATCAACCTTGACATCACGTTCGGGAATTTCGATTTCAGCGCTCAATACGGCTTGCGACCTGCCATCGAGATTGGTTTCCTCTTCGATGTTCCAGACAACTGCTCCCTGTGCAGCTGTTCCGGAGCCACCGGTGTCTTCACCTTCTTCGTAGAGGATGGAGCGCTGTATACCATCGTCCTGACTCGCACGTGTTTCAGAATTTGACGGTGCCTCCGGCGCAACAGCCACAAGATTATCGTCAGCCGGGGCTGGTGGTGCCGCATCGATACCGGGAACCGGAGCAGCATCGTCTGCCGGTGGTGTCGGAGCCGGTTCACTTTCAATGCTGGTCACAATCGACGGCTGCGAAGGCGCTGGTGCCGGTTCGTCAGCCTGCGGCGTGATTGTTGTGGTCGTGACGGTTCTGGCGTCCGGAGCCACAACGTCTCCATCACTGACACCTTCTCCGCCATCCAGCAACCTGTCTGAGATTTTTGAGGAATCGCTATCGTCCGCAGGAACTTCGCTTGTCTGAACCTGAGTATCCGTGCTTGGCTGCACAACAGCGGCGCTTGAGTTGCTTTCAGTTTGGCTTGCGACACGGTCTTCTGAGCCCTGTTCGCCGATTGGGAGCAGGAAATAAGCTCCTGCACCGACAACAGCCAGTGCCAGGACAGCCGCTATCGCTATCGGCAACCACCGCTTTCCTGAGCCGTCGCCACGCAAAGCGTCGGAGGCTTTCGGGCGATCCTTGCGTGAGCGCTTGGCCTTCTTGGCAGGTTCTTCCTTTGCAGCCTGTGCAGGTTCGTCGGCATATAGCCCTGCGTCCGCCGCCAATTCCGGTTCGCCAGTTTGCTCAGCAGCGACAGGTTCCGTGGCAGCCGTTTGGGGCGCGGGAGCATCAAATGCCGGTTCTTTGCGTTCAGCAGCCACCTGAGATGCAGCCTGCTCGGCGGCAGCCGGATCAACGGCTTCCTTCGCCTGCTGCACGGCCTGGCTTGTGGCCACGCCAAGACCTTCAGCTTCCACCAGGGTATCTTTCAGCGGCGAAGGCGTATCTTCCGCTTGGGGAGCAGGCGCTTCCGGCTCAACTCTCGGAGGTTCCTCAGGTGTCGGGACCGGGGTCTCTGCTACCGGTTCCGGTGCAGCCACCTGTGCCTTTGGCACCTGCCCGCCGCCTGCAGCACCCGTTGGACTGAGACCAAGACTTTCGCGTGCCGCTTCGGCTTCAACCTTGCGAATGGCCTCTTCAAGACGAAGTTGCTCAGCCGTGATCTCGGACGGCGCGAGAGGCGGTTCGTACGCTTTCAACTGATTGACGATGGCATTGCGGGCACGGCTGTAGACGCTTCTGCGAGCAGCACCGTTGTTCTCGGGCAAAGACGCGATCGTTTTCTTCAATATCGAATAGTAATCAGCCATCTTCCTGCCTACCGGCCGACTGCAGGGACTCGTCTGCGGGCCTGAATATCGGATCTTTCTCAGGCTTATAGCAAGTTTTTGAAGCCAAGAGACAATCTTCGCACGCTAAGCTTCAACCGAGTTGCCTACAATACCTTTTCTACCACTGTCTAAGTTCAAGAGACAGGCTAGCCTGTCCCTTGACGGGACGCACTGTTTGTTCTGATTCGCAGTACGCCACTATCTCGTTCAATAATGTGTTTTTCCAGACACAGATCTCAATCCTGGAAAGGATTCTGCACAAGAATTGTGTCATCCCGCTCAGGGCTGGTGGAAAGAAGCGCCACAGGAGCGCCAATCAACTCCTCCACATGACGTACATATTTAACGGCCTGCGCTGGCAAATCCGCCCAGCTGCGAGCCCCTTCCGTAGATTCTTTCCATCCCGGCAGTGATTCGTAGATCGGAATGACGCGCTCCTGAGCACCCTGCGAAGCAGGCAAGTAGTCAATCCGTTCGCCGTCAAGCTCGTAGCCAATGCAGATCTTGATTTCATCCAGGCCGTCAAGAACATCGAGTTTCGTCAATGCAATACCATTGATGCCTGATGTACAAACCGTCTGGCGTACGAGAACCGCATCGAACCAGCCGCAACGGCGGCGGCGTCCCGTTACGGTTCCAAATTCATGGCCACGTGTTCCAAGAAACTCACCTACCTCATTTTCCTGTTCGGTCGGGAACGGTCCTTCACCGACCCGCGTCGTATAAGCCTTGGTGATCCCAAGCACATAATCGACGGAGCCCGGGCCGAGCCCGCAACCTGTTGCAGCCTGGCCGGCGACGGTATTGGAAGACGTGACGAACGGATAGGTACCGTGATCAATGTCGAGCAATGCTCCTTGTGCACCTTCAAACAGAATGCGCTTGCCCTGGCGGCGCTGCTCGTCCAACAGATACCAGACCTTGTCCATATAAGGCAGCACTTTGTCAGCAACGCTCGCCAGCTCATCGTAGATGGCCTGAGCAGAAATTTCTTCTTGCCCCAGGCCGCGCCGCAGCGCGTTGTGGTGCGTCAAAAGACGATCGATCTTGGCCGGCAGCGTCGTCAGGTTCTTCAGATCCATCAACCGGATTGCGCGCCGCCCGACTTTATCTTCATAAGCTGGACCTATGCCACGCTTGGTGGTGCCGATACGCGTTCCGGTGTTGGAGTTTTCACGCAGGGCGTCGAGCTCCCGGTGAAGAGACAGAATGAGGGTCACGTTTTCAGCAACGCGCAGGCTTTGAGGCGTAACGACAACACCCTGTGCGCTCAGACGCTCAACTTCCTCGGCAAGCGCATGCGGGTCCAAAACAACGCCATTTCCAATGACGGACAACTTGCCTTCGCGCGCCACGCCGGAGGGCAGAAGAGACAGCTTGTAGCTGACACCGTCGATAACCAGCGTATGCCCGGCGTTGTGTCCGCCCTGGAACCTTACGATGACATCGGCTTGTTCCGACAACCAGTCGACAATCTTGCCTTTGCCTTCGTCTCCCCACTGCGAACCGACAACAACCACATTCGCCATTTAGTTTCTGCTCTCCTGAAGCGTCTTCGCACGGAACCGCCTGACTTGCGCTGCGCAATAGGGGCCGGTATGTGCCAACATGACAAACCCCGGCGACCGGACCGGGGCAAACGGCGCGGACTATAGACAGGTTTCCATGCTCTTGCGAGTCTTCGAACCGAAATAAATCATACGGTCCGCGTGGTTTTCAGCTGCCTGGCATATAGGATCTTTCAGGGCGACAATTAGGCAGGCCCGGAAGCATCCGGCGAAGGCTTGTCGGAGGTCTCCTCCCTGTCTCCCCCAGCCAAACGATAGATCATCGGAGATGTCCTGAGCAGCCAGACAAAACGTTCACGCTCGTTGGCGGGAATCGCTTGCCGGCTGAACATCCTAAAGATGACGAAAAGCACCAAAGCCAGATGAAGGGTTGCCGTATAGACGAAGAATGCGGCGGGACCGAACATGCCCATCAACAATGAGGCAATAAACGGTCCAAGCACCGCACCGCAGCCAAATGACAATGTCAGACCTGCAGCAATGTCGACAAACTGCCCGGGTTTTGCGTGATCGTTCGCATGCGCAGCGGCAAGCGAATAAAGAGGCAGGGCAAAACCGCCAAAAAGAAAAACCCCCATAAACAAATCGGTTTGGCTGGATGTTCCCGATATGAAGAGACAGGCAAGGCCAGCTGCAATCGTGAAGCCGATGAGAACCCATCTGCGGTCGACCCTGTCGGACATCCAGCCCGCCGGATACTGAAACAACGCACCCGCAAAGACCCAAAGAGCGATAAAGATCGCAACGGTTTCGAGCCCAAGGCCAATCGACTCGGCGTAAACCGGCCCGACCATACGAAATGCGCCATTCGTCAGACCAATCGTGAATATTCCGACCATCGCAACCGGAGACACCCGCCATAGCGCTAAGGGGTTGACGATTTTTGCCGGCGGTGCAGCCGGATTGCTTTCTCGCGTCAGGGCAACGGGAACAAGTGCAAACGCGAACAGCATCGCCAAGACGATCAGGATATCGCTTCCTGTTGCTCCAAAGATCGGCAGCATGAATTGGCCACCCATGACGGCAGCCAGATCAACAATCCTGTAAACGGAAAGGATGCGCCCCCTCGAAGCGTTGGATGCAATGGAGTTCAACCAGCTTTCCAGAACCATGGCCGTGCCGCAAAATGCTGCACCGCTGACAAAGCGCGCGATCATCCAGGGCCAACCCGCAGGTGCAAAGGCAATCGCGAGTATGGCAATCGCGCTGATGGCCGCCAGCGCCGCAAACACGCGAATATGTCCTGCGCGTGCGATCAGGAACGGTGCCAGAAGAACCCCGCAGATCAAACCTGCATAATAAAGAGAACCGAGCAGACCGATGCTGGCGTCAGAAACCCCTTCGACACGCGCCCGAACCGCGATCATGGTCATCGCCAGTCCGTTTGCTCCCAAAAGACAGGCAGCGGCAATCAACAGTGGCGATATGCGCCCTGCGAGCGGCCTCGCCTCTCCAGCGGTCGAACTCTGTGTCATTGTCGGCTTTCTTTTCTTCCTATTCCACAAATCGGATTTCGGGTGTCCGCACGTCTTACGGCATGGTAGGCGAGAGACGTCACTCCAAATCAACGAGAAATGTCAATGTCGCTTCGAAACTGGATCCTGTTGTTTATTCTCGGCGCTATTTGGGGCGGTTCCTTTCTTTTTGCCAAGGTCGCAGTTGCAGAAATTCCGCCATTCACACTGGTCTTTTTCCGAGTTTCGATTGCCTGCGCCGTTCTACTCCTCGTTCTTTGGCACCAAGGCCTGATCAAGCACCTGGAATGGCGATATGCCGTGCCGTTTCTGGTAATGGGCTTCCTCAACAACGCCGTTCCGTTTTCCCTCTTGTTTCTGGGGCAAACGGAAATTGGCGCGGGGCTGGCATCAATTCTAAATGCAACAACACCGGTCTTCACCGTAATCGTTGCAAGCTTGATCGTGAAACAGGAACCACTTCAGGCAAACCGCGTTGCCGGCGTCGTGCTGGGTGTTGTCGGAGTGGCAATCATGCTGTCGAGCAGCCTCACAGGTCTTGCCACCGATCCTCTCTGGGCGCAGCTCTGCTGTCTTGGAGCCGCAGTTTCCTATGCCTTTGCCGCAACATTTGCGAAACGCTTCAAGGATGTGCCGCCGCAGGTTGCTGCGACCGGACAACTGATCGGGTCGAGTGTGCTGATGCTGCCGGTTGCGGTTCTGACAAGCGCCGGCTGGTCTATAGGCGACCCTGGCATAACCGCATGGCTCAACGTGTTGGCCCTCAGCATCCTGGCGACCGCCTTCGCCTATCTGATCTATTTTCAGTTGCTGGCAAACGCAGGTGCCACAAACGCTTCACTGGTAACACTGATCGTGCCGGCGAGCGCGCTCTTCTTTGGCTGGCTCATTCTGGGTGAAAACCTGAGTGTACTTCAACTCAGCGGCTTCGGCGTGCTCCTGATCGGACTCGTCGTGCTTGACGGCAGAGTTATGCGCGGCAAGCAGGCAAAAACCGTTTAAAGCGGAGGCGCTGCGCTGCCAACGCCTCCTGCTGCATTATTGAAACTCGAGAGCTTTCACCTGTTTTACATGCGAAACGGCCTCTAGGCGGGACATGACTTCCTCAGGCACTCTTCCATCAACCTCGACCAGACAAATGGCATCATCACCCGGCGCAAGGCGACCCAGATTGAACGTCGCGATATTGACGCCATTGTTGCCAAGTTCCATGCCCAGATGCCCAATGAAGCCTGGCTTGTCTTCATTGGTGATGTAGAGCATATGCTGGCCAAGTTCGGCCTCCATATTAATGCCCTTCACCTGAATGACCCGAGGTTTGCCATCGGCGAAAACCGTACCGGCCACCGACCTCTCCTGTCTTTCAGTGATCACCGTCAATCTGATGTAGGTTTCGTAGGCACCCTGTTTTTCACGCCGGATTTCCTCAACCTTGACACCACGTTCCTTGGCCAGAATGGGTGCAGACACCATGTTGACGGTTTGTAAAAGCGGCGTCAGCAGACCGGTGATCGCGGCCGCTGTCAGCGCCTGAACGTTCATTTCCGACACAGCGCCTGCATATTCCAGCCTGACGCCCTGGATCGCGGTTTCCGTTAACTGACCAGCGAAGGAACCGAGTTGCTCGGCGAGCCGAACAAAAGGTGCGAGCTTGGGTGCTTCTTCCGCTGAAATTGAAGGCATGTTGAGCGCATTGCGCACTGCGCCATGCAGAAGGTAGTCGCACATCTGTTCGGCGACTTGAAGCGCGACATTCTCCTGCGCTTCCGACGTTGACGCACCAAGATGCGGTGTCGATACAAAATTGGACGTTCCGAAGAGGATGTTCTCCTTGGCCGGCTCCTCAACAAAAACGTCAAAAGCCGCACCTCCGAGTTTCCCCTCATCGAGCGCTGCCTTGACGGCTTTTTCGTCCGCCAGACCGCCACGCGCACAGTTGATGAGATAAGCCCCCTTCTTCATCTTCGCGATTGCATCCGCATTGATGATGTTGCGAGTCTTCTCGGTAAGAGGTGTATGCAACGTGATAAAGTCCGCGCGCTCAAGCAGATCGTTCAATTCAACCTTTTCGACACCGAGCGACATCGCACGCTCTGGTGTCAGGAACGGGTCATAAGCGAGAACGCGCATCTTTAGGCCGATGGCGCGGTCTGCAACGATGGAGCCAATATTGCCACAGCCGACCAGCCCAAGCGTCTTGTCGGTAATTTCACGGCCCATGAAACGGGACTTTTCCCACTTGCCTGACTGTGTCGATGCGTCAGCCGCCGGAATTTGCCGCGCGACCGCCATCATCATTGAGATGGCATGTTCAGCGGTGGTGATCGCATTGCCGAACGGCGTGTTCATGACAATGATGCCGCGCGCAGTCGCCTTGGGAATATCGACATTGTCGACACCGATACCGGCCCGGCCGATCACCTTGAGATTGTCGGCTGCCGCAATGATCTTTTCCGTCACCTTCGTGGCGGAACGAATGGCCAGCCCATCATACTGACCGATGATTTCGAGGAGTTTTTCCTTGTCTTTGCCAACATCAGGCAGGAAATCGGCGTCGATGCCACGATCCTTGAAAATCTGAACTGCTGCGGGCGAAAGTTTGTCGGAAATCAATACCTTGGGAGCCATAAAAGCATCTCCTTGAATAAATGCCGTGACCGGGCAGAAATCCGCCCGGCAGTATCACTGTGTTTTGGAGATATGCTCAGGCCGCCTGAGGAAGCTTGCCTTTTTCGAGCGCGAACGCCCAATCGAGCCAAACCGTCAGGGCCTGCAGGTCAGCTGTTTCAACTGTTGCCCCTGCCCATATTCTGAGACCGGAAGGTGCATCGCGATAGGCACCGATATCGAAGGCGACACCTTCAGCATCGAGTGTGGAGACGAGCGCCTTGGCAAATGCGGCCTGCTGATTTTCTTGCAATGCCAGAACACCTGGATCCGTGACCTTCAGACACACGGATGTATTCGACCGCGTTGCGGAATTTTCAGCCAGAAAATCTACCCACGCGGTCTTCTCGACCCAGTCGGCAAGAGCCTTGAGATTGGCATCGGCACGCGCACAAAGGCCCGACAAGCCGCCAATTCCGTCCGCCCATTTCAACGCATCGAGATAGTCTTCAACACACAACATGGAAGGAGTATTGATGGTCTCGCCCTTGAAAATGCCTTCAATCAGCTTGCCGCCTTTGGTGAGGCGGAAGATCTTGGGCAGCGGCCACGCGGGTGTATAGCTCTCGAGGCGTTCCACAGCTCTCGGGCTGAGGATCAACACACCATGCGCTGCTTCACCGCCAAGCACCTTCTGCCAGGAGAAGGTGACAACATCGAGCTTTTCGAAAGGAAGTGTTTGTGCAAAGGCGGCAGATGTCGCATCGCAAATCGTGAGACCGGCACGATCATCCGCGATCCAATTGCCATCGGGCACCCGAACACCGGACGTCGTTCCATTCCAAGTAAAGACAACATCATTGTCGAAATCGACGTCACCCAGATCGGGTAATGCGCCATATGGCGCTTTCAAGATCCTGGCATTGTCCAGCTTGAGTTGTTTGACCACGTCGGTCACCCATCCCGCGCCAAAACTCTCCCAGGCCAGCAAATCGACGCCGCGCGCGCCGAGAAGCGACCACATCGCCATTTCGACCGCGCCCGTGTCGGAAGCCGGCACAATACCGATGCGGTAATCGTCGGGAACACTCAGGATCTTGCGCGTGAGGTCTAACGCTTCAGCCAGTTTGGCCTTTCCGGGCTTGGCCCGGTGAGACCGTCCAAGCTGTGCGTCTGCCAGTTGATCAAGGGACCAACCGGGGCGCTTGGAACAAGGACCTGACGAAAAATTAGGATTGGCCGGACGCACGTCCGGCTTGGCAGTAAGTTCAGTCATATCTGTCTACCCTCGCAGATAGTTGCCCCTCGTTGGGGAGGGGTGGCCCACCTATGGGGATAAGGCGTTCCTGACGCCTGGTCAACGGAAAATGGGAAAGTTATCGCGGCATGTTTGTTTGCAGCGGGTCTTTCACTAAGACCGCCACCTGCTTGCCGCAGCTACGAAGGAATGCAAAAATTCGAGGCTTGGCGCCTCATGGACAGCGTTTTGCGTTGCGTTGCATGCGAAAGTTAACATGCGACTGAACGGCCCCATTGAGCCGGGGCCCCAAATAGAAAAAGGCCAGTCCAAGGACCGGCCTTTCTTGAAAAAGTTCGATGCGCAAATTAGAAATTGCTGCTGATCGGCCCTTGCGGTTCGTAGTAAACCGGCGCGGCAGGTGCAGCACGGCCACCGAATGTGTAGCGCGCACCAAGTCGGAACTCGTGAGCAGAGAGATCTTCGTATTCGATTCGGGCGTTTTGACCACCAGTGCTGAACTTGGCAGAGTGGGCGTCGCCAATGTTCAAATACCTATACCCACCATCCAGAGCGAGATTCGGCGTGATATCATATGACGCGCCAGCCATAAGCGCCCAAGCGAAATTCCACTTGCTATCACCTTCATATGTTCCACTCGCACCGTTCGGATTCTGGAAGCGAATGTCACTCGTAGTAACATAAGAAGCACCAATACCTGCGCCAACGTAGGGAGTGATTTTGTTCCAAGTGCCAATGTCGACATATCCATTCAACATAACGGTCCAAACATCAATGTCGGCTTTTTCAATTGAATAGTCTGGGGAACAACCAAAACAAGGTGCCTTGGACTTCACTTCAGCAGGGAATTCGTAGTCAAGCGTCAGATCCGTGCGGAAGTGATTGTTGAATTTATAGCCAACACCACCTCCCAACATGAATGTCCCGTCCATATCTTCATCGAAGAAATCCAAGGTGCCGTATTTAATGTCCGGTGCATTGTAGATCTTGTAGCCAATATCGCCGCGCAGATAGAAACCACCAACGGCGGGTGCTGGCGCTGCGGGAATATGCTCGATGACCGGGGTTGGCAAATCCGCAGCGTAGCCCGCGGAGGAAAGCACAACAGCAAATCCGGCCAAAGACAAACGCTTAAAGAAATTGTCCATGTCCTAGTCCTCTTCCAGTGAGCGCCCGCTTCAACCAATGCCGGACACATCAAACTTGTGAGGATACTGACGGGAATTCATTAATTGTGACTTAACTCTGTTCTTTAACCGTGTTTTTTTACGTTAAGGAAACCTTAACAAGAATAACACTGTTTAAGGTTCATTAAAAAGCCGTCCAAGTCGGGCGGCTTGAATACAGAAAATAAACATAAGATGATCTTCAGGCCGCAGCCGAAGCAACCACACCGGCAATGTCATTGACTACTTGGTTTACGAGATCAGCATCATCCCCTTCCGCCATCACCCTGATCAAGGGCTCCGTCCCGGATGCACGAATGACAAGACGACCGGTTTTTCCAAGTCTGGCCTCGCCATCCTCAATCGCCGTTTTCACCTTATCTTGTTCCAGCGGAGTGCCCCCCTTGTAGCGGACATTCTTTAGGATCTGAGG
This sequence comes from uncultured Roseibium sp., assembly GCF_947499295.1. Lineage (GTDB taxonomy): Bacteria > Pseudomonadota > Alphaproteobacteria > Rhizobiales > Stappiaceae > Roseibium. The sequence continues at coordinate 199,593 of NZ_CANMNP010000005.1, read as the reverse complement.
CACCGGCTCGAACCTTCGGCAGACTTCCGAAACCGGCTTGTTCTGATCCTTGACACAGGCCAGCACCTGAAGTGCAGCGATCAGGCCGTCGCCCGTTGTAGCGAAATCGGATAGGACAATGTGACCTGATTGTTCACCGCCGACATTGTAACCGTTGGCCCGCATGTGTTCGACCACATAGCGGTCTCCCACCTTTGTTCGTGCGAGCCCCAAACCAAGATCTTCCAGGTATCGTTCCAGCCCAAGGTTGGACATGACAGTCGCCACGATCCCGGGCGCTGACAGCCGGTTGTTGGCCTGCCAGGACTGAGCCACCAGAGCCATGAGCTGGTCGCCATCAACAACCGTCCCGTTTTCATCGACAATGATCACGCGATCCGCGTCGCCATCGAGCGCGATCCCGATATCCGCCCGCACTTCGTGAACCTTGCGCGAGAGTGCTTGTGGCGAGGTGGAACCGCAATCCTGATTGATGTTAAACCCGTCCGGCGTAACACCCATGGAAATGACATCTGCTCCCAGTTCCCACAACGCCTCCGGTGCCACTTTGTAGGCGGCTCCATTTGCGCAATCAATCACGACCCGAAGGCCTTCAAGGTTCATTTCCCTTGGCAAAGTGCGCTTTGCAAATTCGATATAGCGCTGCTGTGCGCCATCAATTCGTTTCGCGCGGCCAAGATCGCGCATGCCGGCAAGGCGAGAGGTCAGATCGCTTTCAACGAGAGCCTCGATATCCTTCTCTATGCCATCACTCAGCTTGAATCCGTCCGGCCCGAAAAACTTGATGCCGTTGTCCTGGAAAGGATTGTGCGAGGCAGAAATCATGACCCCAAGGTCGGTTCTGAGTGATCTCGTCAGCATCGCCACCGATGGTGTCGGCATTGGGCCAAGCAGAAAGACATCCATGCCAACCGAGGTAAATCCGGCAACAAGAGCATTTTCGATCATATACCCGGAAAGGCGGGTGTCCTTGCCGATGACCACACGATGCCGGTGTCCGCCGTTTCTGAAAACGAGACCGGCGGCCATACCGACTTTCAAGGCCATTTCTGCGGTCATGGGATAACAATTGGCCTGGCCGCGAATACCATCGGTGCCAAAGAATTTACGCATCAATCATGCCTGTCTGACTATTTGTTTGGCGTTCCTTGTAACGCAATCAGGAACGTCTGCGCTTCAAAATATGTGAGCAATTGTTACTAATCACTAACAAGTCTTCGGAACGTCTAAATGAAAAATGCCCGGCGATGCCGGGCATTCTCGACTTGCGATCTCTGTTTGACGGATCAGGACTGCGGTTGAGGCTCCATGCCACCACTCGCCTCGTCTCCACCGCGCTTCGCTCCCGCTGTCGGTACAGCGGATGACCGGCCTACGGGTTGATCGTCATCCGTATCGCGAACCGGCGGCTTCCCGTCCAAGAGATCCTTGATCTCGTCACCGGACAAGGTCTCATACTCCAGGAGCCCTTTGGCGATCGTGTGAAGCTGGTCCTCATGGTCTCCAAGGATCTTGTTTGCTGTCTCATATCCTTGATTTACGAAGGATTTGATTTCTGCATCCACGATCTTCTGGGTCTCGTCAGAAACGCTCTGGTTCTTGGCGACCGAGTGTCCAAGGAAAACTTCTTCCTGATTTTCACCATAAAGCAGCGGGCCGAGCTTGTCCGACATGCCGAACTGGGTCGCCATTGCACGCGCCAGCTTGGTTGCCATCTGGATGTCGCCAGTTGCGCCGGAAGTGACTTTCTCGTAGCCAAAGATCATTTCTTCGGCGACACGTCCGCCCATGGCCACAGCAAGGTCAGCCTTACACTTGGCGCGGGTCAGGGACACCTGATCTTTTTCTGGCAGACGCATCACCATACCGAGCGCGCGACCCCGCGGGATGATTGTTGCCTTGTGGATCGGATCAGACGCTTCCTGATGCAGCGCAACCAGCGCATGGCCCGCTTCGTGATAAGCGGTCAGTTTCTTTTCTTCCTCAGTCATGACCAGTGTACGGCGCTCTGCACCCATCATGACCTTGTCTTTGGCATCCTCGAATTCAGCCATCGTCACCAGACGCTTCGAACGTCGGGCGGCAAGAAGAGCGGCTTCGTTGACGAGGTTCATCAAATCCGCACCCGAGAACCCGGGCGTTCCACGTGCGAGTGTCCGCACATCGACATCCGGAGCCAGAGGCACTTTGCGCATATGCACTTTCAGGATCTTCTCACGGCCGGTGATGTCAGGGTTCGGGACAACGATCTGACGATCAAAACGGCCCGGACGCAACAGCGCCGGATCAAGAACATCGGGGCGGTTGGTCGCTGCGATGATAATGATGCCTTCATTTGGCTCAAATCCATCCATTTCGACCAGCAACTGGTTGAGCGTCTGCTCACGTTCATCATTGCCGCCGCCAAGGCCGGCACCGCGATGACGGCCGACCGCATCGATTTCGTCGATGAAGATGATGCAGGGCGCGTTCTTCTTCGCCTGTTCAAACATGTCGCGAACACGGGATGCACCCACACCAACGAACATTTCCACGAAGTCGGAACCGGAAATGGTGAAGAAAGGAACGTTCGCTTCACCTGCAACTGCTCGCGCCGTCAGCGTCTTACCGGTACCCGGAGGGCCAACCAGCAACACGCCGCGCGGGATGCGGCCGCCGAGACGCTGGAACTTCTGCGGGTCGCGCAGGAACTCAACGATCTCCTGAAGGTCTTCCTTGGCTTCATCGATACCTGCGACGTCTTCAAACGTCACACGGCCATGGGCTTCGGTCAGCAGCTTGGCTTTGGATTTGCCAAAGCCCATTGCCTTACCGCCGGACCCTTGCATCTGGCGCATCACGAATATCCAGATACCCAGTATAATCAGCATGGGCAGCCACGAGAACAGTGCGCCAAGCAGCGGTGAACTTTCCGCAGGCGGCGTTGCCTTGATCAACACGCCCTTTCCACGGAGTTCGTCGACATACTGCGCACCGTCGGGTGCATAGGTCTGGAAGGCACCACCACTATTGTAGTTGCCGGTGATCTTCTGTTCCTGAATGACAACGGATCTGACCTCACCATTGTCGACCTGTTTCATGAAGTCCGAATAAGCAATGTCATTCGTTGCGCCTTGTTGCGCAGGACTCTGAAACAGCTGGAACAATGCGATCAAAAGCAGGGCGATGATCACCCAAAGAGCGAAGTTGCGAAAATGTGCGTTCATTTTGTTCCCTTAACCGCCCGACGCGACTTATCTGCACGCGGTTATTTCTCTTCCAGCGAAGATAGGTCGCCCAAAGCCCTCTGCCAAGGCGGTGCGCCATAGTTGCGCAGATGAACTGACTATTTTGTTAAGCCAGGACGTCTATCAGATGTTGCGAGTGGGGAAAACTCTAGATTTCCCCGTTTTCGGCATCTTCGTCGAAATGGTTACCCGGCAATTTAACTCGTTTTGGCAGCCGCTCCAATTCCAAATCCTCACACATGTCGGAATTGACAGTCTCAAAACTGACACTGGCAGCGTGATTTAGCGCAATACCCTTGCCTGTCCAGATAACGGGCGAACAGTCAAAAGCCTCACGGGGCCAGCCATCCGGCCAAATAATTGTGCTTCTGGCGATCGGCGCTTTGCAAAGAGGCCCAAGAAAAAAGCCCTCTTGAAAACCGGCCCGTTCGCTTGCTTCCGGTACTTTATACCGAAATCGATTGTCCCAGATCCCGCCCCCCACAAAGGGAGCGATTGTTGCGGGGACTTTTCGACCGGGTTCTCGCCAACACCAGATTGTCTCCTCGCTGGCCCCCAACTGGCACCCCGACAGGGTTTGCCGAAACGTTTCCTTCGTCATCAGACCACTGTCCAGCGCCTGAATGCTTGAAAACCTGCGCTTGATCTGCCGTCCGCTGACCCGATCCAGCAACAACCCCAAGAGCCGCAGCCGAAACTCTTGCTCCAAAGCTCGAAAGGCAGGCAAACGCAATTTGACCGGCCCTGCGGGATGCTCAACGAAGAGACGTTCGGCAATTTCCTGCACGGACACTTCCAAAGCCTGGCGCGCTCGACGAACATGCAAACTGGTTTGAGAAATTCGCTCCGGCGTCAAACCTTCAGTTTCCAACAGTCCCAAAATGCGCCGCAACCGGCTTCTCTTGTATTTCTCATCTCCGTTGGAAGGATCTGAGCACCAGCTCAGTCCACGTTCCCTGAGGCTGGCTTCCAGCTGCGCCTTTCGTACACTTAAAAAAGGACGCAAAAGCCGCAGTCCCTCCGGGCCATCCGGCTCGTCAGCAGCCATGGCACTTAATCCGGATATACCGCTGCCTCGGGTCAGACGATCCAAAAACGTCTCTGCCTGATCGTCAAGATGATGGCCCAGCAACAGCGCCTGAGCGCCGGCATCAGACAGACGGCTTGCAATAAGTTGGTAGCGCGCAACGCGTGCCTCTTCCTGAATATTGGCCAAGGGTTTGGCTCCAACCCAACGCAGCACAGTCGCGGGCAACCCCCTTTTCCCAGCTTCCTGGACTACAAAAGAGGCCTCTTCCGCGCTCTCGGACCGCAATCCGTGGTCGACAATTACCACTTCCGAGGATCCGGACCAGCCGGTCCTTTGACGCCATTCATCAAACAGCACCATGAGGCAAAGCGAGTCCGCGCCGCCGGATACAGCAAGTGCGAGGCTTGAAAAAGAATTCAGTTTTGAAAAGAGGAAATCGACGTCTTCGACCGGGAGCCCTTGCGGCTCAACCGGTCCGTCAGGAACATTGTGCACGGCTGCGCTCGTCCCGCGCCTGTGTCAAAACCGCCGAAGCAGCGTTCGGGTATTTGTTCAAAAGTTCTGAAAACGTTGCACAGGCAGCTTCGGCTTCACCGAGACCGCGCAGGGAAACACCAAGTTTCAGCAAACTATCCGGGCTTTTCGAGTTGCCTGGATGATCTGTATAGGTCTTCAGAAATGCGTCAGCTGCTTCGCGGTAATTCTGCTGCGCCAGAAGGCTTTCCCCAAGCCAGTACTGTGCCTGTGCGGTCAGGTCGCTGTTGGGGTAATTCTCAAGAAAATTGCGAAACCCTTGCTCCGCGCCCCGATAGTCACCGTTCACGGCCAGCGAATAGGCCTGATTGTAGTCGGTGTTCGGATCACCGCTACCAATAACCGAAGCGATTTGATCGTCATCAGTCGCCAACCCGGGCCCCGGTGTCGACAAGTCGTCACCAAGGCCGTTCAAACCATCAAGGCCACCATTGGCAAGAGCTGACAGATCAATCGGCCCATCAGTCGACAACCCGTTGCCCTCGTAGCCGCCTGACTGATCCCAGTTGCCATCTCCGGAACCATCAGCCGGCAGTGCCGCTGCACTGCCGTTAGGAGCAGCCAGAGTGCCTGTTCGCGGCGATCCGTCCGCAGCCAGCCCCGGGGCAGTGCTGCCCGGAGCTCCCTGAGGCACGAATTGCGAGCGTTTGCCAGGTGTTCCGCCTTCCAACTGCTGAAAACGGTATTCATTGTCTTCCTGCATGCGGCGGATCTGATCCTGCAGTTCCCGCATCTGAAAAGACATTTGTTCCAGCTGGCCGGTCAGAACCCTGATCCGGTCTTCCAGCTGGCTGATTCTGACAGCCGATTCGTCATTCCGCCGACCGAACAACTGTGCTTCGGACGGTGTGGCAGTTGCGATGACAACCATCGCCAAAAGGAAACCTGCCAAGCCCTTCATATGTCGCATTCGCTCCTCCGGGTTGGGATCTGTTAGCATCCGTCGTCAAGTCTTTTCATCAGACTGATTTCGTTTGCAGTACAGTTCCTCGCGCATGTTGTCTTAACATGCCCCGCTCTTTACTCAAGTGCACAGAGCGCCCGGACTTCGGCTAAAGTTTGACGGTCCGTGGTATCGGCAGGGAGAAATCTGTTTCAGTCCGTCAAATACGAAAAAAGCCGGACACGTGGTCCGGCTTTTTCTTGTACTTTACAGTCCGATCAATTGGTCGCGTTGTTCAACACGGTCACCGCGCGACGGTTCTGCGACCAGCAACTGTTGTCGTTACAGACCGCAACAGGGCGTTCCTTGCCGTATGAGATGGTTTTGATCCGCGACGCGCTCACGCCCTGGCCGACAAGATAGTCGCGCGCAGCCTGCGCACGTCTTGCACCCAGCGCAATATTGTACTGCCGCGTACCACGCTCATCCGCGTGCCCTTCCACCGTGATGGTGTATTGGGAATAGCGATTGAGCCACTTGGCCTGATTGGCAAGCGTAGCCTGACCTTGCGAGTTCAGCACCGACTGGTCTTCTTCAAAAAACACGCGGTCGCCGACATTCACGACAAAATCCTGGCCGGTTCCCGGTTTCACATTGCTTGAAAGCCCGTCCGGTTTGGTCTGGGCACATGCGGCCGCGAAAAGAACGGCGAAACAGATCACGATCCATCGCGCGCTCTGACCGGCGTATTCTCGTTTGAACATTCCTGTCTCCTAATCCCCAGCCCGACTCCCGGGACTCCCGGTTCTTGGTAAACGCTTTCTAGTCAAAGCTGGTTAAAAGCCTCTTTGCAAACATGGTTAATCGTAACTTAACACGAACGCTGAAGAGACTTTGCTGTTGTTTAGTCTATGAGAGGCGACCATGACGGGTCCGAAGCGAAGGCAGGCGTATCCAGTCTCAGCTCATTGTAGCCCGTCAGATCAACGGTCCAGACTTGCGGACCGCCATTCGCGCCCGGCGTGTCGCGGAAGAACACCAGAACACGGCCGTTTGGTGACCATGCCGGCCCTTCGTTGTGGTAGCCCTCGGTGAGGATACGCTCACCTTTTCCATCCGGACGCATAACACCGATCATGAACCGTCCCTGATGCTGCTTGGTAAATGCGATCAAATCACCGCGAGGTGACCAAACAGGTGTTGAATAACGGCCGGGTCCAAAAGAGATGCGCTGCGCGTTTCCGCCGTTCGCACCCATGACATAAAGTTGCTGTGTCCCCCCACGATCCGATTCAAACACGATGCGGCGGCCGTCGGGCGAATAAGACGGGCTTGTGTCGATGGCCGCCGTATTGGTCAGGCGCGTCGTTCGGCGGGACCGCAGATCCATTTGGAAGATGTTGGCATTGCCGCCCTGCTGCAGGCTCATGATCACGTTTTGACCATCAGGAGAAAACCGCGGCGCAAACGTCATTCCCGGAAAATTGCCGACAATCTCTCTCTGGCCTGTTTCGATGTTGAGCAAGTAGACACTTGGGTCAGCACCACCATAAGACATGTAGGTGATTTCCTGGCTCGTCGGCGAGAAGCGCGGGGTCAGAACCAGATCGTCACCCCGGGTCAGGTACCGCACATTGGCGCCATCCTGATCCATGATGGCTAGACGCTTGATCCGTTTGTCCTTAGGCCCGGTTTCATCGACATAGACAATCCGCGTGTCGAAGTAGCCTTTTTCGCCAGTCAGGCGCTCATAAATCGCGTCCGCAATGATATGCGCCAGACGCCGCCAGTTTTCAGGGGTCGTGTAAAACTGCTGTCCGAGCATTTGCTCGGCAGCAAACACATCCCACAGACGGAATTCGGCGCGGAGCCGGCCGTCCGGCTGTTTGATCACTGTGCCGGTCACCAGGGCCTGAGCACTGATCTGACGCCAGTCGCCAAAGCGTGGCGTGGAATTCACGCTCATGTTTTTTTGGATGAAACTTGCCGGGTCCAGAGGGTTGAAAAGCCCTGAACGTTTGAGATCCGCTGCAATGATGCTGGTCATATCAGCAGCCAGTTTGCTGTCCCCGCCATCGGCGGAAAAGGACGGCAAGGCAATGGGAAGCGGCTCGATATTGCCCTGCGTGATATCAATCTCGACCAATGCGGACGCGGGTTGAGGAGCCAGCGTCATCAGGACTGCGGCGACCAATGCGAGCCCCGGGACCTTGTGGCCAACGAGATCAGAAAGACGTTTCAACATTCCACGCATGAGCAATATCGCTCCCTCACCAACATTGTCCGGATTTCCGGACTATCCCCCGATGATCATCTCTCTCGGGTCAAAATTGATAATCACTTCCTGCCAAGCGTCATACTTGGCAATTGGAAGAGAATAAGGCTGACAGCGCATGACTGCGCGTACAGCGCTGCTTGCCGCCGCTCCGAAGGCCGGGTTCCCGTTCGAATTGAGCACCCGTGGGTTCCCTGAAACCTGACCATCTTGCGACAGGTTGAATTGTACTCTAACTTTGAGCTCTTCGGCACCGACAGCACCGACAGGCGGGTTCCAGCAGGCAGCCACCTGACCGCGCAGGGCATCCAGTTCGGACTGGGACATGCGCACATTCTGAGCACCATTGCGCGAACCCAGCGATGCTGGTTCCTGCGAAGCGTTTCCTTGCTGTCTCTCAGGTTCAACCTTGTTCAACAGCGCCGCTATTTCTTCAGTGTTGAGGTCTTCTCTCGGCGGCTCCTGCGTCCTGCGCGGCGGCGCAGGCTTGGTGCGGGGAGCAACGCTGGTGACGATCGGTTGTGGCGCAGGGGCTGCTTCCTGCTGCGGGGCTGGTTCAGGTGCCGGTTCCGGATCGGCAGCAGGCTCAGGTGGAGGCGCAGGCGCAGGTTCGGGTGCAGCGACGGGTTCCGGCTCTGGTTCAGGTTCAGGATCAGCAACGGGCTGAGGTTCCGGAGCAGGTGTCGGTGCGGGTGACGGCGTCGGCGGTGTCGGCTGCTCAACCTGGCTCTCACCTGGTCTGTCAGTCGGTTGTGGCGGCTCTTCCACCTCGGTTTCAGACGGCTGAGTTGCAGCCACGTCGCGGACCTCGGCAGTTCGCTCACCAATGCGAAGTCGGGTAAATTCTTCAACGGGTATCAGGTCGACCGGCAGGGATTCGACCTGTGGAACAGAAAAACTCTCCGCGTCCGGAAAGGCCAACAAGCCCCAGAAAAGAATGGCCGAGTGACCGGCTAATGACGCGATGAGACCTGCGCGCATGACGCGTTACGAGTCCCGTTCTTCCAGAGTGACAAGGCCGAGCCGTTTAAACCCAGCCGCATTGATCCGGCCCATGAGTTGCATCATGGTGCCGTAATCGGCGTCCTGATCTCCGCGCACATATATGCGCTCCTCGTATCCGTTTTCCGCAATCGCCTCGAGTTTGGGCACGATTTCGTCGATGGCAATCGGTGTGTCCTGAATGAAAATCTCACCCGCCGAATTGACCGAAATCGTTATCGGTTCCGTGTCACCTTCCAGCGCCTTGGCGCGGGTCTCCGGCAGGTCAATGGGAACGCCGACCGTCAGGAGCGGAGCGGCAACCATGAAGATGATAAGAAGCACCAGCATGACGTCGACGAAGGGCGTCACGTTGATTTCGCTCATGGGCGCGTGCCGACGGCGGCGACGCCCTCTGCGCCCTCCACCTTCTTCTGCGGATCCGACCTGCATGGCCATGCCTTAGCCTCTCTCGTCGATCTGGCGTGAAAGGATCGCGGAGAATTCATCCGCAAAACCTTCCATCCGGGCAACTGCCTTGCCAACGTCGGAATTGAATTTGTTGAAGGCAATCACGGCCGGAATTGCGGCAAGCAATCCGAGCGCAGTTGCAAAAAGAGCTTCGGCAATACCCGGCGCCACGACGGCGAGATTGGTGCTTTCGGAAGCTGCGATCGCCTGAAAGGCGGTCATGATCCCCCAAACGGTGCCGAACAGACCGATAAAGGGAGCAGATGACCCGACCGTTGCCAGGATCAGCAACCTGTTCTCCAGCCGCTCCGCTTCACGCTGAATGGTGACGTCCATGACCCTGTCAATGCGTTGCTGCAGGCTACCGATGGCCGGCCGCTGGCCTTCATGACTGCGCTTCCATTCCCTCATGGCGGCAACGAACAACGCAGCCATGGAATGGTTCACACGGTTGTGGAGCGTGTTGTAAAGCTCTTCAAGCGACTGACCTGACCAGAAGACCGTTTCAAACCGTGTCATCTGGCGCCGTGTGCGGCCAATCAGCAGAATCTTGTCGACTATGATCGCCCAGCACCATACCGACGCAGCGAGCAACCCGATCATGACAATCTTGACGACGATATGCGCCTGCCAGAACAACGCAAAAAACGACAGCTCGTGTTCTGGTGCTGCCAAAGTGGATTGGACGAGTGTTTCCATTTATTCCTTAGACCTCTAGGCCGTCTGACGCTGTTGCGCTTTAAAAGAACCGGCAGCCACAGCAGAGAACCGGAATCAGACAACCAGCTCGAATAACCAGTCGCCTCTCTGACGTTTGAATTTGTCAAAACTGGGACTTTTCCAACCTTTAAGCCCCTTTCTAAAGGAATCAATTAAGGTAAATGCAAGATTAACGAAGCGATTTGTTTTGTAAGTATTTTGCTTTGTAAGGGTTTCTGTTCCCGCAAGACCACACTCAAGTCGATCACCTGGTGAAGGTTTCATCCGGCAGATGACGTTGAAGTTTTTCTGCCAAAGCAACGGGTAAGCGGGTTGGCTTGCCTTCACTCGTGATGATTGCAACCGTCACGGCCGCCGAGATCATCAATTCGTCACCTCTGTGGATCAATTGGTCCAGCTTCAATCGAGCGCCCCTGTATTCTGCGATACTCGTGTGCACTTCCAGCACATCGTCGATCCTTGCGGGCCTTTGGAAGTCGAGTGTCATGGTCCGCACTGCGAACGCAAGAGACACGCCATGGACGCCCTTTGCCAGTTCGGCATGATGAATTCCCACGAGACGAAGAAAATCTGACCGTGCACGTTCGAAGAAGCGTACATAAGCCCCGTGATACACGATCCCGGTAAAATCAGTGTCTTCATAGTAGACGCGTACCGGAAGCACATGACCGCCTTCTTCCAGGCGGCCGGCAAGGTCGGGCCAATCCGTCACATCCACACCCCTTCATGACACTTAAAAAAAGCCCCCCGATCTTCTGACCGGGAGGCCTCCATTGCCTTGAACACTTACCTAGGTTCGACGTCAGGCCGCCGCAACCTCGGAGAGGAATTTCTCCACCGAGGCACGAAGTTGCTCGGCTTGCTGTTTCATTTCGATAGTTGCCGTCAACATGTCATCGACCGCCAAGGAGTTTTCTGAAACCCCTTCATTCAGCGATGCAACTGTCGACGCGACACTGCGTGTGCCATCTGCGGCTTCCGCCACGTTTCGGGAAATCTCACCCGTTGCCGAGCCCTGCTGCTGAACAGCATCGGAAATGGTTGTTGTATAGGAATTGACTTCCTCTACCGATTCCGAGACCCGGGCGATTTCTTCCACCGCTTCGGTGGTCGACGCCTGGATCGCAGCGATCTGCGCCGAAATCTCTTCGGTTGCCTTTGCCGTTTGACCGGCAAGCGACTTTACTTCCGAGGCAACAACCGCAAAGCCCTTGCCGGCATCTCCGGCACGTGCGGCCTCAATCGTCGCGTTCAGGGCCAATAGATTGGTCTGTTCGGCAATCTCTGAAATCAGCGACACGACGTCGCCAATCTTGTTGGCAGCTTCCGCGAGACCAGAGATTTTCGAATTGGAGCTCTGGGCGGCGGTCGTTGTCTGGCTGACGATCGATGCCGTTGTTTCCACCTGACGGGAAATCTCCGAGATCGAAGCATTCAGCTCTTCGGTTGCAGAAGCAACGGCCTGCACATTGGACGATGCGTTTTCAGACGTCGTCACCGCGGCTTCACCCTGCTCGGAGGCGGATGCAGACCTCTGACTGAGCTGCGAGGAAACATCCTCGACCCGTGCAATGTTGGTTTCAACCAGTTCCAGTACGGCCTGGGACTCTGCCCGGAAGTCGCCGATCAGGGAATCGATCAGCTTCTCGCGCTTTTCACGGGCGATATGGCCAACCTTGCGTTCCGACGCCATGCGTTCGCGCTCAACGGAATTGTCCTTGAACACTTCGATGCAGCGCGCCATGCGACCGATTTCATCATGACGCTCGGTTGCTTCGACAGCCACCTCCAGATCACCATCCGCAATCTTGCGGGCCGCAACCGATAGCCGCTCCATGGGAGAGAACATGCGGCGCGTGATCCACCAGATCAGAAGAACGATCGGCACGAGGCAGGCAAATCCTGAAATGACGGCGCCGTATGTGATCCGGTCAGCAGCAGCGGACAGTTCAGTCTGCTGAACAGCATCCACAACACCATAGACCGTTCCCTGATAGGTGTTGGTGGCTTCAGCAAAACGATAATCATTGCCGTCCAGTTTGATCAGACGGTCGCCCGCGGAAATTTCGCTCAGCATGTGAACGGCTTCTGCCTTACCGGCATTGTCCAGCTGGATAGCCTTTCCGGCAACATCCACCAGGAAGAAGCGTTCGCTGTCTGCAAGTCCTGTCGGTTCATTCAACAGCGATGCCAGCGCCTGCATATTCGCAGAGAAGGCAACAGCGCCAAAGAAACGGTCGAGATAGAAGACAGGTGCTGCAAGCACCAGCGACACGGTGCCATCTTCGCCGGTGACAAACCCAGACGAATAGATTTGCCCACCGGCAAGGGTTTCGTCCTTTGCGGCGGCAAACAGTTTGCCGAATGCGGCCTGGACAGGATGACCCTGGATATCGGCAGCATCCACGTGATGGGCGAATTCCTCACCCTTGCCATAAGTGTAGGTGATGAAGCCGTCCGGGTTGGCAAGCGCAGCATCAGAGAACAGGCCTTGGCCGATAACATCCTGATAAATCGGATGCACCACCTTGTGATTGTTCACGTAGTAGTTGGATTCTGCCGGCTCAACCAGCAGATGACGCTCGTGAGCTGGATGCGGATTGTCTGTGACGAAAATCTTGCGGAGCGTCTCGTTCTGACCCTCTTTCAAGTTTTTCCAACCCACCAGGGTCTTCATCAGGCTGTCCTTGGCCTCTTCAAGAGACACGAAGAACTTCGCGCTGTACGTGACTTGGTCCAGTGCCATTTCAAGCACTTTCTGCTTTGCCTTGGTGGCACTTTCCAGCCCGTTGTCCGCCTGTCCGTTGGCAACGTCCCTGGACAACATGGACGTAACGGTAACAATGGCGACGCACATGGTCAGAGCGCCAGCCAGAAACATAAGAGCAAGTTTTGATGAAAGCCGCTTACGCATGATTCCCCCACAAATTTGGGGGATCATAGGTTGAGATTCGCCAATAAATGTTTAATCAAAGTCGAGCTAGTTCGATAAAATTACCTATAAGTTGACTTTCAAAATCACACGTAAAACTAGTCCGGGTCCTGAAACAAACCCATTTGCGGAGCGTTCGGCCGGGACGGCGTAGCCAGTCCTAGATGCTCGAATGCCATGGGTGTCAGAACGCGCCCGCGCGGTGTTCGCTGCAGGAAACCATTCTGAATCAGATATGGTTCGACAATCTCCTCAATAGCGTCCCTTGGCTCCGACAAAGCTGCCGCAATGGTCTCGATCCCAACGGGCCCACCGCCAAAATTGACGGCAATCTGATTGAGGTAGCGCCGGTCAAGACTGTCCAACCCCGCTTGGTCGACCTCCAGCTGACGCAACGCCTTGTCGGCGAGCGCACGATCAACTCTTTCCGTGCCTTCGAAGACGGCAAAGTCCCGCACGCGGCGAAGCAGCCGGCCTGCAATACGCGGCGTACCGCGAGACCGCTTTGCAATTTCGCGTGCACCGTCTTCGGCCATGCCGATCTGAAGGATCGATGCGCCCCGCTTGACGATATGTTCAAGTTCCGCGACCGTATAGAATTGCAGACGCACGGGAATACCGAACCGGTCACGCAGCGGTGTTGTCAGGAGGCCAAGCCGCGTTGTCGCGGCAACAAGAGTGAATTTTGCCAGGTCGATCTTCACCGATCGCGCCGCCGGCCCTTCACCGATGATCAGATCGAGCTGGTAATCCTCCATTGCCGGATAAAGCACTTCCTCAACCGCAGGGTTGAGCCGGTGGATCTCGTCGATGAAGAGCACGTCCCGCTCTTCCAGATTGGTGAGCAGAGCTGCAAGATCGCCTGCTTTGGCAATAACCGGACCGGATGTTGCCCGAAAATTCACTCCAAGCTCACGCGCCATGATCTGGGCCAGCGTTGTCTTGCCGAGGCCGGGCGGCCCGACGAAAAGCACATGATCAAGCGCCTCTCCACGTGCCTTGGCCGCACCAATGAAAACTTTCAGATTGGCACGCGCCTGGGCCTGGCCGACAAACTCGTCCAAAGCCTGCGGACGCATGGTGCTGTCGATCTCATCGCCGCGAATTTCCGGTGTCACAATGCGTTCGTTATCCGACATGGCTAACGACCACAAACAGCATCACCAGGAGAAACAGGGAATATGCCACCCTGATCGCATAGAATTTCTTGAACTGGCTTCGCACAAACGGATCGTCCGTTTCGATACGGCGCCCCTTGATCGCAAATGGACGATCGCCGACAGACAGCGAGAAACGGTGGTCCAGATACATGATACCGCCGATCCCCAGGACAATGAATGTTATGGCAATGACGGCATAAGTGAACGCTATCATGCGGACAATTCCTTCAAACCGAGGCGGATCAGCTTTTCCGTAGATGCATCTTCACCTGCGGACTGCATTGCCTTGGCAACAGCCGCACTTGCCTGTGGCTGAGGGTAACCGAGATTTGTGAGCGCGGAGACGGCTTCGGCAACCGGGCGCGCAGCAACATTGTCTGCCACATCCTGCGAAACGGCAATCGTTCCTTGATCGACGGTTGCCAATCCTGGTGCCTTGTCCTTGAGTTCGGTCAGGATGCGCTCAGCGACACGTTTGCCGACACCTGGCGCGCGCGAGATCGTCGCCTTGTCGCCAAGCGCTATGGCATTGGCCACTTCACTGGCTTTCAAGATACCCAAGATACCGAGCGCAACCTTTGCCCCGACGCCTTGAACGGTCATCAGGATCCTGAACCATTCCCGCTCCGCTTCTTGAGCGAAACCGAACAATCGGATCATGTCCTCACGCACCATGGTTTCAATGAACAGTACCGCCGCTTCTCCGGTTCTCGGCAAGCCCTGAAGAATGCGTGAAGGGCAGTGAACCTGGTAGCCGACACCGTGCACGTCGAGGATCACATGATCTTCCCCGTAACTGTCGACGGTCCCTTTCAGCTTTCCGATCATACCGCCCCCATCGCCGCAAGGCGTGCTGCGCTGTTGGCCCGATGCTGTGCGTGGCAGATGGCAATCGCAAGCGCATCTGCCGCATCGTCCGAGTTGAACGTCGCACGGGGCATCAGCACCTTGACCATTGCCCGGATCTGTTCTTTCTCAGCGTGTCCTGTTCCAACCACGGTCTTCTTCACAAGATTGGGCGCGTATTCTGCGACCGCCAGTCCAGCAAGCGAGGGAACCAACAACGCCACGCCACGGGCTTGGCCGAGCTTCAGCGTCGCCCCGGCATCCTTGTTTACAAATGTATGCTCAACGGCAGCTTCTTGCGGCTCGTGCTGCCGAACAACCTCGGAGAGCCCGTCATGCAACTCCACGAGACGCTCGGCCAGGCTTTTCTTGTTGTTTGAAGTCACCGTGCCGGAAGCAATGAAGGACAGCCTGTTACCCGCCGCCTCGATCATGCCCCAACCGGTGCGCCGCAGTCCCGGGTCGATCCCCAGCAATCGAATCGCATGTGTCATGGAACAAATCGGTAACAAAACTTCTTCGTTGACGCCAGCAGAAGCGGAGCTTACCAACCTAAAGCCTGTCCAAAACCCGGTCAGAGAGGCGTAGTTGGCATATGTTGTCCATCTCCGGCACTGCCCTTGTCGATCGTTTTCGGCCTTCGGCTTGAGGCAAACGACCGCCATCGCATGGATGCCGCTCACCAAAGAGATTGCATGGACGAAATTTTCACCTCGTTTACACCTGAGATGCTTGCCTTCCTGGCGCTAGTTCTGTTCGTAGCCGGGTGCGTTCGCGGGTTTGCAGGTTTCGGTGCGGGCATGATTTTCATCCCGGTTGCAACGAGTGTCATCCTGCCCGCCACCGCAGCTGCGACCTTCCTTTTCATAGACAGCATCGTGACGCTGCCCCTTCTGGTACGTGCCGTCAGGCAGTGCGTATGGTCCACAGTGTTGCCCGCCGTGTTCGGCGCAATTGTTTTTGTGCACTTCGGCGCATGGCTTCTGGCCAATACGGACATTCTTGTTTTGAGATGGGCCATCTTTGCCATCGTGACCGGGCTACTGCTGCTTTTGATTTCAGGCTGGCGCTACCGAAAGCAGCCTAATTCGGCGATTTCGTTCGCAACAGGTGGCGTCTCCGGCATTCTTGGAGGCGTATCGCAAGTGTCAGCCCCACCCGTTGTTGCCATGTGGCTGTCCAGTTCCTCCAATCCTCAAACCATCAGAGCCAATCTGATCGTCTTCTTTTCGCTGGCAAGCGTGGGGACTTTTTTCGCCTATTTGCTGCACGGGTTTTTCACCATCAAGGTGCTTCACCTGCTGGTCGTTGCGGTTCCGGTTTATGCTCTTGCGATCTTTGCAGGCACGCGCGGCTTCAAATGGGCAAATCCGAGCCTTTATCGGAAGGTCGCCTATGTCCTGATTGCCCTGGCTGCTTTGACAAGCATGCCCGCGCTGGATGGACTATTCCGTTGACGCTTCTTGTTCCAGAACCTTTTCTCGCCACTTCCCGCATTTTTCGCTCATGAGCCGTTCCAGCTCGCTCTCAAATTCTGAGCGGCTTGAACATGCTTGCGCAAGAATGCTTAGAGCGACGATTGTTGCATCGACCGCTTCTTCGCGCACATCCTCAATGGAATGGTTCTTGTAGGCACTGCCCGGGGCCTTGGTGACGGACAAAACAGCCTGAGCCAGTTCACCGGCCTCTTCGGAAAGCTTCAAGGTGCGTTCCTGCAGCGTCTTGGGATCGTCCTGGGTCAACTCGAAAATCTGGAACACTCCGAAACCTTTCAATTCTCAACGCCCGCAATGCACCAGCCTTTCGAAACGAAAAACCCCGGCCAGGCCGGGGTTTTGCAAAGCATCGTCACGCACGCTCAGGTCGCGAGCGCGGCCATGGTTTCTTCATCAACATCGAAGTTCGAATAAACGTTTTGAACGTCGTCATCGTCTTCAAGCATGTCGATGAGTTTCATCAGCGTTTGCGCCTTGTCCACATCGACGGGGGTCAGGTTCTGCGGTTTCCAGATAATCTTGGTGGAATCCGCTTCGCCGAGTGCATCTTCAAGCGCCTTGGCTACATCGTTCAGATCTTCAAAGGCGGTATAGATCGTGTGACCGCTTTCATCAGATTGAACATCTTCAGCACCCGCCTCGATCGCAGCCTCCAGAACCGCATCGGCCTCACCAGCTTCCGGCTTGTAGATGACCTCACCAACACGATCGAACATGAAGGAAACTGAGCCGGTTTCCCCAAGCGAGCCGCCACATTTGGTAAAATAGGAGCGGACGTTGGAAGCAGACCGGTTGCGATTGTCCGTCAGCGCTTCGACAACGACGGCAACCCCGGCGGGTCCGTATCCTTCGTAGCGGATCTCTTCGTAGTTATCGCCATCACCCGTTTGCGACTTGTTGATCGCCCGCTGGATATTGTCCTTGGGCATCGACTGGGCCTTGGCGTTCTGAACGGCAAGACGCAGGCGCGGATTGGAGTCTGGATCAGGGTCACCCATCTTTGCCGCGACGGTGATTTCCTTGGACAGTTTGGAGAACATCTTGGAGCGGGCCGCATCCTGGCGGCCCTTGCGGTGCATGATGTTCTTGAATTTTGAATGGCCTGCCATGGCTCTTCTCGGTTCTTCTTAAGGTGATGTCGATGAAAACTGCGCCCGCTTATAGGCAAGTTGCGGTCGAAAATCCAGCTTGCGGAAACGCCCGACCACTCATCAGGCCGGATCGGACCAGAAATGCGGCAGGACCGGCTCTAACCGCCCACCGATCCGGATCGGGGCAATCCGTTCGGCAAGTCCTGTCCGGTCATTTGTCTCTATTGCCACGCCACAGATGGTGGCGTCTCCCGTTGCAGGCGCGAACCTTGATCCAGGTATCTTGCGTTGGAACCGATTGACCGGTTCTTCCTTGTCCATTCCAAGCACGCTGTCATAAGCACCGCACATTCCGGCATCCGATAGATAGGCGGTGCCGTTCTCCAGGATCTGGTGGTCGGCAGTTGGAACATGGGTATGTGTGCCAACCACAAGGCTGACCCTCCCGTCCAGGAAATGGCCCATAGCCTGTTTTTCGCTGGTTGCCTCGGCATGCATGTCGACAATGATCGCATCTGCAACTTCAGCCAGCGGGCAGTCAGTTACAACCCTTTCCATCGCAGCAAACGGGTCATCAAGCGCATCCATATAGACGCGGCCCATCACATTGGCGACCATCACCTGCGCGCCATTTCGGGCCGTATAGAGATGGGCTCCCCTGCCCGGCGTGCCAGAAGGAAAGTTCACAGGCCGAAGCAGACGATCCTGACGCTCGATGTAAACAAGTGTATCCCGCTGGTCCCAGACGTGATTGCCGGTCGTTACAACATCTGCACCTGCGTCCAGAACATCTTGCAGAATTGCCTCGGTAATCCCAAAACCGGATGCCGCATTTTCACCGTTCACAATGACGAAGTCGAGCTGATTGGCCTCTACAAGCCCGGGCAATTTGTCGATCACAGCAGAACGACCGGAGCGGCCGACAAGATCCCCCAGAAACAAAATACGCATGTAACCTCGCTAGGCGTCCAAAAGCTGACATGCGACAGCGGCCTATAGTCAGCTGAATGCCCGGTATCCGACTTCAGTTAAAATCCCATTCAGTGGTTTGTCATGCGCTTCAATGGGCACGCGGTCAACCTCCTGAACCGCAAAAGCCACGCCGATACACAAGAGGGGGCTTTCCTTTTCGATGGCGGCGATTGCCGTGTCGTAATGACCCTTTCCATAGCCAAGACGGTTGCCGGCATTGTCAAAGCCCGACAAAGGCATGAGCATAACATCCGGACGCATTTCATCTGCAGAAGGTGCTGGTTCCAGCGTCCCAAATCCTGCCGGCACCAATTCGCAGCCACGCTCAAGTCTGCGAAACTGAAGATGAGGTTCGGCAATAGCCGGCAGACACAGTGGATGACCCTTTTGACGCAAAATGTCCATGAGCGGTCTGAGATCTATCTCGTCACGGATCGGCCAGAAACCTGAAACAACAGCCCCATCAGGGAGAGGCAAATCGTCGACATGATCAATCAGAGCGAGGCTCTTTTCGATCCGTTCGATTTCGCTCATCGCCTTTCGGCGGGCGAGTGCCTGCTTGCGAACAATTTCTTTTTTTTCGGCTAGGGAAGAATGAATTGCCATGGCCCCTTAAGTCAAAGCGATCAAATCTGTCTCGGCCCGGTCCGCCGCAAGCGCTGCGGCCGGCCAGTTCAGCCGGGCATTGAGAAAAGAAATGTGCAGCCGTCCGACCGTTGGATCTGCAATCCCGGAGAACCTACAATGTAGGTGGGCGCCGTATGCAACGGACCACGGCCCAGCGCAGGGACAGCTCCCGAAGGAATGCGTAAGGCCCCGGGGATAATGTTCCTGACGTATCGGGCAGCCGCGACTACGGCATATAGACCCGACCTCCGGCAATTACCAGAGCGGCTGGACATTCAATACAAATGAATTTGAAGACTGAATGCAAAGGGCCGCCGCATGATCCGGCATTGTTCAGGAGTTTTCCGGATTTTTGAGGCTCTTGCTCAAGCCATCGGCAAGGCTCTCAATCCTTGCCGCAGCGGTATTGACCGCCCTGGAGAGTTCTTCTTCATTCTGGCTCATGTTGTCGAGCGCCGCGTCCTGCTGCCGTTTGGCGTCTTCCAGGTCGGCTTCAAGCCTGACTATCTTGCGTTCAAGCTCCGACAATTGGTCGGTTGCCATAATGCCGGCCATGACAGTCAGACGCTGGTCGCCGATTTCCCCGAATGCGCCCTTCAATTCACCTATCCAGCCGTCGAAACGCGCAGCAAGACCCTGAAGACGCTCCTCTTCACCATCATCGCAAGCCATGCGGAAGGCTTTGCCGTTAATTGTGACGGTAATCTGCGCCATTTTTCAGTCAGCCTCCATGCGCATCCAGAACACTGCGGATAGTCTCCATCGCAGAAACAAGCCGGCGGGACACGTCCTTGTTGGCTTCTTCCAAACGGGAAGCTCGCGCTTCGCTTTCATCGAGTGATGCAGCCAGTTGAGACCGGTCTTCGCCAAGCCTTTGAAGATCATCCTGCAAGGCATTCAACGATCTGTCGGCGTCCATTCGACGCTGAACAGCCGCCTCCAGCTGACCGACGGCTGAATCAAGGCGCTTTACCGCGTCGGTGAGACTGGTTTTTTCCATACAGTCGACATCCGCCATTTATTACATGGTCCCAACGTGTTTTGCGGCGGTCCGCCAGTTCCTTTCAAACGCACATTCTGGAGATTTGACGCTTTCGCTGCCGCCCCGCCCAAGGTCCAATGACACTTCGGACATTGCGTTCACGCGAATGTTTCGCGGCGAAAAAGCAAATCTTTTTCAGGGCGTCGAGCTTAGGCATCGCAACTTCTCTCAGTCAATGGCACCATTGGCAGAATCCTCAACTCTATAACGCCCAAAAAGAAAATTTCTTCCGGGATTCCGTTGGCTCGCCTTTGTTGACTCGCCGACGGTTCCTGATATTTGTCTGGCGCCTGTTCGAAATTGACGATAGTCAGCTTCTGAGCAACGTACCTCATTCACACCTTGCCGGGTGGTCCAACTCCGGCAATGGCGCTTCAACGCAAGCAACGGGAAGACGATGACCGATATTGAAAAGCACCAGCGCATGGCAAATGCGATCCGCTTCCTTGCCATCGATGCCGTGGAAAAGGCGAAATCCGGTCACCCCGGACTGCCCATGGGGGCCGCCGATATCGCAACCGTTCTGTTTACCCAGTTTTTGAAGTTCGATCCGACAGCACCCGACTGGTCCGACCGTGATCGGTTCGTTCTTTCTGCCGGTCACGGGTCCATGCTGCTTTACAGCCTGCTGTATTTGCTCGGCTACGAAGACTTCACGCTTGATGAAGTCAAGAATTTCCGCCAGCTCGGATCGCGCACGGCCGGTCACCCCGAATATGGTCATGGTGCCGGCATCGAGACGACAACCGGCCCGCTTGGCCAGGGGCTGGGCAATGCCGTTGGAATGGCGATTGCAGAACGCCTGCAGGAAGAGCGTTTCGGCAAAGACCTTGTTGATCACTACACATACGTTCTCGCCGGCGACGGCTGCCTCATGGAAGGTATCAGCCAGGAAGCGCTGACACTTGCAGGTCACCTGAAGCTGAACAAGCTGATCGTGATCTGGGACGACAACGGCATTTCCATTGACGGTAAGGTCGAAATTACCGATTCGACAGACCAGCAGGCCAGATTTGCAGCGTCTGGCTGGAACACGTTGAGTGTCGATGGTCATGACCCGGACGCTCTTGCCGCCGTGATCCGCCAAGCCCAGGCAAGCGATCGCCCCACCCTGATCGCTGCCAAAACCACAATCGGATTTGGCGCTCCTACCAAGGCCGGGTCACAGAAGGCACACGGCTCACCCCTCGGTGCGGAAGAAATTGTCGGGACACGGGAAGCTCTCAACTGGCCGCATGAACCCTTCGACATTCCGAGTGATGTTTTGGATGCATGGCGGATTGCCGGACTTCGCTCCGCTCACGCGCACAAGGACTGGCAAAAGCGATTTGCCGAGGCGGACGCGGAAACGCGGGCCGAGTTTGACCGCCGGTATCGTGGCGATCTGCCGGCGACCTTCACCCAGGCCATTCTGGACTACAAGAAGAAGCTCGCAGACGAACAGCCGACCATGGCAACGCGCAAGGCTTCCGAAGCTGTCCTGAGCGTGATCAACGAAGTTGTTCCGGAAACGATTGGTGGGTCTGCTGACCTGACCGGGTCGAATAACACCAAGACGCCGCAGACCGCCCCGGTGACACCGGACGATTTCTCCGGACGTTACATTCACTACGGCATTCGTGAACACAGCATGGCTGCGGCCATGAACGGGATGGCGCTCCACGGCGGCCTGATCCCTTATTCCGGCGGCTTTTTGATTTTCTCCGATTATTGTCGTCCCTCGATCCGGCTTGCAGCATTAATGGGCCAGCGGGTTGTCCATGTGATGACGCACGATT
The DNA here is from genome assembly GCF_947499295.1 of uncultured Roseibium sp. Classification (GTDB taxonomy): domain Bacteria; phylum Pseudomonadota; class Alphaproteobacteria; order Rhizobiales; family Stappiaceae; genus Roseibium. Next base: position 177,528 of record NZ_CANMNP010000005.1, on the reverse strand, counting down.
CCATCGGACTTGGCGAAGACGGTCCGACCCACCAACCAGTGGAGCACTTCGCGGCTTTGCGCGCGATCCCGAACCTTACGTTCTACCGGCCTGCCGACATCACCGAAACGCTGGAATGCTGGCAACTGTCGCTTGAAGACAGATCCGGACCGTCTGTACTGGCGTTGACCCGCCAGAACCTCCCCTCTCAGCGCAAGACTTTCGAAGACGACAACCTTTGTGCCAAAGGCGCTTATGTGCTGATTGACTGTGAAGACAGCCCAGCGGTCACTATCTTCGCGTCGGGTTCGGAAGTCGAAATCGCCGTCGACGCTCATAAAGAGTTGACCGAAGATGGTATTGCGACGCGAGTTGTCTCTGTTCCATCTTTCGAGCTGTTCGAATCCCAATCGGACGACTACAAGGCAGACATCATCGGCGACAGCCCGGTCAAGATTGCCGTGGAAGCGGGCATCCGCATGGGATGGGACCGTTTCGTCGGCAATGACGGCCTGTTTGTCGGAATGACCGGCTTCGGCGCGAGCGCACCCTACAAGGAGCTTTATGAGCACTTCGGCATCACCAAGGACGCTGTTGTCTCTGCTGCGAAAGAAAAGCTCGCAACTTAATTGAGATCAATTCCCGGCGACGCCAGATCCCCCATATGTTGCCGGGCCCTGAGCACTTGAGGCTCTTCCAAGCGACCACGACACATGTGGTCATAAAGTTGGCGTTTTTCTTGGAACAAAACGCCGAAGATCGCAGGAGTGGAATATGGTAACCAAGGTAGCAATCAACGGTTTTGGCCGCATTGGCCGGAACATCCTGCGCGGCATTGTCGAATCCGGCCGCACCGACATTGAAGTCGTCGCCATCAACGATCTTGGTCCGGTTGAAACCAACGCACATCTGCTGCGCTATGATTCCGTTCACGGCAGATTCCCTGCCGAAGTGACAGTCGACGGCGACACCATATCGGTTGGTGGAGGCAAACCCATCAAGGTCACCGCCATTCGTGACCCGAAGGAACTGCCATGGGGCGAGCTTGGCGTCGACATCGCGATGGAATGCACCGGCATCTTCACCGCCAAGGAAAAGGCCTCCATGCTTCTGGAAGCCGGCGCAAAGCGCGTTCTCGTTTCAGCACCAGCTGCGGGCGCTGACAAGACCATCGTTTATGGTGTGAACCACGATGCACTGACCTCAGAAGATCTGGTCGTATCCAACGCATCGTGCACAACCAACTGTCTGTCCCCGGTTGCTTACGTTCTCAATGACACGGTCGGCATTGAAAAAGGCTTCATGACGACGATCCACTCCTACACGGGTGACCAGCCGACCCTGGACACCATGCACAAGGATCTTTACCGAGCGCGCGCCGCTGCCATGTCCATGATCCCGACATCCACTGGTGCTGCAAAAGCTGTCGGACTGGTGCTGCCGGAGCTCAATGGCAAGATGGATGGTGTGGCAATTCGCGTACCGACACCGAATGTCTCTGTGGTCGACCTCAACTTCATTGCCAAGCGCGAGACCAGCGTTGAAGAAATCAATGCAGCGATCAAGGAAGCTGCGGACGGCAAGTTGAAGGGTGTTCTCGGTTACACGGAAGAAAAACTCGTTTCCATGGACTTCAACCATGACAGCCACTCTTCCGTCTTCCACATGGACCAGACCAAAGTTATGGACGGCACCTTTGTGCGCATCCTGACCTGGTACGACAACGAGTGGGGTTTCTCCAACCGCATGGCCGACACGGCCGTTGCCATGGCGAAGCTCATCTAACCAGATGATCTGGTTGACCAGACAATCAGTCTGACATTTGGCGGGTGCAGCAGCGTTGCATCCGCCTTTTCTTTGTTTCGCACTGGGGAAGTTGCATGACAGTTGCGATCATTATTTGTGTCGTTGTCCTGCTTGGGCTCGGTTTTTATTGGCTGGACCGCTCTAAGGAAAGAAATGGGCAGCGCAATCACCGGCACTGGCAGCCTGACGTTGATCAGCAAAAGGCCGAAACGATCAAGAACCTCGAAAACCCACCAGATCGCTAGACCATCTTTTTCCAAATTTTGGAGACCACGTGCTCGAACTTCTCACCGTTATCTCACTGACGATTGTCGTTGCCATTGTCCCGGGACCTGACTTTGCAGTCGTTTTGCGCAACGCCCTGATCGGCGGCAGACTGGCCGGCATCATGACGGCGCTCGGCATCGCATTGGCACTGGGTGTTCACGTCACCTACGCGCTCGCGGGCATCGGCCTGATCGTGTCCCAGTCAATAATACTGTTCAATGCACTCAAACTGCTCGGTGCTGCCTATCTGATCTTTCTTGGAGTGATGATGTACCGGACAGCGTCAAAAGACATGCCAGGCAGCAATGGCCTTTCCGGCATGCCGCCACTCAAGGCGCTGCGTTGGGGTTTCTTCACGAATGTGACCAATCCAAAGGCGACGATGTTTGCTTTGAGTGTGTTTCTGCAGGTTACGTCGCCCATGACCCCGCTCTGGACGCAAGTCGGCTATGGCATGATCATGGCAGGCGGCGTCTTTTTGTGGTTTGTTCTGGTCACGCTGTTCTTCACGCTGCCATCCGTGCGGTCTCAGTTCATGCGCGCCAAGCTTTGGCTGGAGCGCTCCTTCGGCGTGCTGCTGACCTTGTTCGGCATTGGCATCGCTGTCTCCACCAACTCCACCCGTCCCTGACAACAGGTGTTCTCATGGCTTTCAATACACTCGACAATCTCAATGACATTACCGGCAAACGGGTTCTCGTCCGTGTGGATCTGAATGTGCCGATGGACAACGGCAAAGTCACGGACACCACACGCATCGAACGGGTTCTGCCGACGATTCGCGAACTCTCCGAAAAAGGTTCGAAGGTCGTGCTGCTGGCGCATTTCGGCCGTCCGAAGGGCGAGCGGGTGGCATCCATGTCGCTTGCACCGGTCGCACCCTCGGTCTCCAGATTGCTCGGCAAAGCAGTCGGCTTTGCAGATGACTGCATCGGCCCGGTCGCATCTGACGCCATATCCGCAATGTCAAATGGTGACGTTCTGCTCCTTGAAAACACGCGGTATCACAAGGGCGAGGAAAAGAACGACCCCGCTTTCGCCGAAGCCTTGGCCGCAAATGGCGACCTCTACGTGAACGATGCGTTCTCCGCAGCACACCGTGCCCACGGCTCGACGGAAGGAATTGCCAAACTGTTGCCGGCTTACGCCGGACGGACAATGCAAGTGGAGCTTGAGGCGCTCAGCTCTGCGCTCGGTGAACCTGTTCGGCCTGTCCTGGCCGTTGTTGGCGGAGCGAAAGTGTCTTCAAAGATTGACTTGCTGGAGAACCTCGTTTCGAAGGTCGACATGTTGGTGATCGGTGGAGGCATGGCCAACACGTTCCTTGCAGCAAAGGGCGTCAATGTCGGTAAGTCACTTTGCGAACACGACCTTGCCGATACAGCCAACAGGATCATGTCAGCCGCCAATGCAGCCAATTGCGAAATCGTTCTGCCAGCGGATGCAGTGGTTGCACGGGAATTCAAGGCAGGCGCTGAAAATGAAACTGTTTCCTTGGATGCGATACCCGCAGACGGCATGATCCTCGATGTGGGTGCAGCATCGATCCAAACCGTCGCTTCCAAGATCGATACCGCCAAGACACTGGTCTGGAACGGTCCGCTCGGTGCGTTTGAGATTGAGCCTTTCGATACGGCAACGGTTGCTGCCGCTAAACATGCGGCCGCCAACACCAAAGCCGGCAAACTCAATTCAGTTGCTGGTGGAGGTGACACGGTCGCAGCTCTCAATCACGCTGGTGCGGCAGATGATTTCTCTTATGTCTCAACAGCGGGGGGTGCTTTCCTTGAGTGGCTGGAAGGTAAGGAATTGCCTGGCGTCAAAGCGCTTGAAGCCTAATTGGCAAGTTCGGCAGGAGGACCATCATGCAGCGAAGTTTCACAAACATCCTGACGGAAGAAGTTGCTGCAACAGCGGCCTTCTACCAGGGAATTCTCGGCTTTGAATCGCGCTTTTCCGCAGACTGGTTCGTCAATCTTGCTGACCCGGACAATCCGGCCCTGGAGCTCGGAATTCTCAAACAATCGAGCGAGATCGTTCCGGCAAGGGCCCAGCGGGCCCCTGCCGGAGTGATCCTGACTTTCGTCGTTGATGACTGCGATGCTGTCTATGAGAAAGCGCTCGCGCAAAACGCAAACATTGTCGAAGCCCCTCGGGAAATGCCTTACGGACAGAGGCGCATGATCCTTCGTGATCCGGCTGGCACATTCGTCGACATCAGTTCACCCAGCGCATGATTGAAAGTGAAATGGGCCTGGCAGAAAATTTATTTTTATTTCCAAATTAAATACGAGAGTGAATTTCCTGCCATCTCTTTGTATTTAAATTGATTTAACCGGCGAGGCCCTCTTTCAACGGCCAAAAATCTTGATAGAAACACCGATGATTGACGCACCGCAACACCGGCAACGTGAATACTTGCTATGGTAAGGCTCGTTTCGCAGACACCGGATCAGGGGAGACTTTAATGGCACGTATCACCCTTCGCCAGCTGTTGGACCACGCAGCGGAAAACGACTACGGCGTTCCCGCATTCAACATCAACAACATGGAGCAGGCGCTGGCGATCATGGCTGCGGCCGATCAGACAGACGCTCCGGTGATCATTCAGGCCTCCCGCGGCGCACGCGCATATGCCCACGACGTTATGCTGAAGCACATGATGGATGCTGTAGTGGAGATTTATCCGCACATCCCGGTCTGCGTGCATCTGGACCATGGCAACGCACCCCAGACATGCATGAGCGCCATTCAGGCAGGCTTCACATCCGTGATGATGGACGGCTCGCTTGAAGCCGACGGCAAGACCCCGGCCAGCTGGGACTACAATGTCGGCGTCACCAAAACGGTGACCGACATGGCTCATCTCGGCGGCATTTCCGTTGAAGGTGAACTGGGCGTCCTCGGATCGCTTGAAACCGGCATGGGCGACAAGGAAGACGGGCACGGCGCGGAAGGCAAACTAAGCCAGGACCAGTTGCTGACCGACCCTGAGGAGGCCGTAAAGTTCGTCAGGGAAACCAAGGTCGACGCGCTCGCGATCGCCATGGGAACGAGCCACGGCGCTTATAAGTTCACGCGCCAGCCTGACGGCGAAATTCTGGCGATGAACGTGATCGAGGAAATTCACCGCCGCCTTCCGGACACCCATCTCGTGATGCACGGATCATCGTCCGTTCCGCAGGATCTCCAGGACATCATCAACCAATATGGTGGTGAAATGCCCCAAACTTGGGGCGTCCCTGTCGAAGAAATCCAACGCGGCATCAAGAATGGCGTTCGCAAGGTAAATATCGACACCGACAACCGGATGGCGATCACCGGCCAGATCCGGCGCGTTCTTTCCGAAAACCCGTCCGAGTTTGACCCGCGCAAATACCTGAAGCCTGCACGTGATGCGATGCAGAAGCTCTGTATCCAGCGTCTGGAAGCGTTCAACACGGCTGGTCAGGCATCCAAGATCAAGAAAATCATCACGCTGGCCGACATGGCTGCCCGCTACCAGGATGGCAGCCTCGATCCCAAAATTGGCTGACGCCCTCTCTCCCGGGACGTCAATTCATTCACTTTCTTGAAAGAGGGGCCTTGCGTCCCTCTTTTGCCGTCTTTAGGGACAAGAACCCGATTTGTGATTGAACAGGACCTGACCACCGTGAACCGCCCGCGCCTTCTTCTCGTTACACCGCCGGAATTCGATCTGGCCGAACTGGCAGGCAAACTCGACCAGGCCTTTGCAGGTGGCGATATCGCCTGTGTGCTGATCTATATGCCGGGTGCAAACACAAAGGACCTGCAAACAGCAGCTGAAACGCTCGTCCCCATTATCCAAAAGGGAGGAGCTGCGGCGATTGTCTATCGCGACACGCAGGCAGCCGGCCGTTCCGGTGCGGATGGTGTCCATGTCGACACATCTCTGGAGGACCTGAAACTCGCCGTTGAAAGCTTCCAGCCCGAGCGCATTGTCGGAACCGGAGGCACCAAGCTAAAACACGATGCCATGGAATGGGCGGAAACCGGAGTAGACTATATCTTCTTTGGCAAACTGGATTTGGCCGAGAAGGAAAACGCACATGCCAAGACCCTTTCTTCCGCCTCGTGGTGGTCTGAGCTCTTCGAGACACCCTGCGTCGCACTTGCGGGTAGTTCCATGGAGACCTTAGCCGAGGTTGCGGCAACAAGTGCCGACTTTGTTGCGGTCAAGGATGTCATTTGGCAGTCTGATCGAGATACTTCCGACCTGATTGCTGAAGCAAACAAGATTTTGGACGTTCATCCATTTCCCGATGCCGATCAGACATAAGAAACCGGAGCCGGATCTATGCCGTTAATGGGGACAAACCTTAGCTTGAGAAGCTGGACCGGGATCTTGGTTCTAAGCGGCGTCCTGGCGGGTTTCTCGCCATTCGCATCATGGTCTCCAGCCCTGGCGCAAGATGCCGCGGAAAAAGAAACTGAAGAAAATCAGTCGGCCGGAAACGACCCGGACAAACCGCTTCCGGTTTTGATTGACGTTACAACCGCGGACAAGACCCTTTTAAGCATCGTCGATGCCGGTCCGCCCAAACTGTCCGACGATGAAACCGCGGACGCAACCACAGCCTACGCAGCATTTCAAAGGGGTTGGTTTCTGACAGCGCTCGGCCTGGCAACACCACTTGCCGAAGGCGGCGACCAATCCGCCCAGGCGTTGCTGGGCGTGTTGCACGAGGCGGGTCTCGGGATCAAGCAGGACAAGACAAAGGCCGCGGACTGGTACCGTCTTGCTGCAGACAAGGGTGACAACGGCTCGGCAATGCAACTCGCCCAATTCTATCTGTTGGGCGATGGCGTTGACGTCGACAAGAAGATAGCGGCCGATCTCTTTGAACAGGCAGCCAATGCGGGCAACGCATCGGCGCTCTACAATCTCGCACTGCTTTATCAGGAAGGCGAAGGCCGCCCCTTCAATGAGCAGAGGGCAAGAGAACTTCTGGAAGAAGCGGCTAAACTCAACGATCCGGAAGCTCAATACGCACTCGCCCTTTCCTATCTGGAAGCGCAAAGCGGCCTCAATGATCCAGGCCAGGGCGCATTCTGGATGGGCCGGGCGGCGCGGCGTGGCCACACATCCGCGCAGGTCTACTACGGCATCCTGCGTTTTCAGGGAAAAGGTGTGGATCCCGACGAAGCAGAAGCTTCTGACTGGTTCGAACGCGCAGCCACGTCGGGCAACCCGGTCGCAATGAACCGGCTTGCACGCATCTACGCCTTCGGAAGAGGCCGGGAACAGGACTATTCTGCGGCGGCTGGCTGGCACCTCATTGCCCGAACGCTTGGCGTCTCTGATCTCAATCTCGATCAGATCGTGGACAGTCTGGACGAGACAACGATGGAAAACGCCCGCAAGCTGGCAGAGCAGTATTCGGCAACGCTGATGGCACCATCTGAAGATCCCGCAGCCGAAACGCCTTAAGGCATCTGAGGCCCGAAACTTTAAGGTTCAATGGACCCCGGCAAACCGAATTTGCCTTTTTTCCTTGAAACCTGCGCACTTTTGTGGTGGACAGGCGCCAGCAATTTTCGGTGCCCCAGCGTCCGCTGTTCCATGCACCGTTCCAGATCCAAACAAATAAACAAGTCGGTCGTTCCATGAAAATCAACGGAAACGAAATCAAGCCCGGTAACGTGCTGCAGCATCAAGATACGCTTTGGGCCGTTGTCAAGGTTCAGCATGTCAAACCAGGCAAAGGTGGCGCTTTCGCGCAGGTCGAAATGAAAAACCTGCTCGATGGCCGGAAGCTGAACGAGCGTTTCCGCTCAGAAGACAAGGTCGAGCGCGTCCGTCTGGAACAAAAGGATTTCCAGTACCTTTATACCCAGGACGACATGCTGATCTTCATGGATACCGAAACCTACGAGCAGCTTGAACTGCAATCGGAATTCGTCGGAGATCGCGCAGCTTTCCTTCAGGACGGGATGATGGTCACCGTTGAACTGCATGAAGACCGTCCGATCGGCATCACACTGCCGCAGCATGTGACCCTGGAAATCAGCGAAGCCGATGCCGTCGTCAAGGGACAGACCCAGTCGTCTTCCTATAAGCCTGCACTCATGGAAAACGGCGTCCGCGTCATGGTCCCGCCTTTCATCACGGCTGGCGAGAAAATCATCGTCGACACAGGCACGCTGGAATACGTCCGCCGCGCAGATTGAGCCACCTGATTTGGCAGTCTCCTTTGGCGCGCCCGGACTCGTCCGGGCAGCGCCCAACAACAAGTGATAATTCATGGCCCGCACAGCTCTCCTCAATGTCATGACCCAGGCCGCGATCAAGGCGGGGCGTTCCCTGATCCGTGATTTCGGTGAAGTGGAAAACCTTCAGGTATCCCGCAAAGGTCCGGGAGACTTTGTCTCTGCCGCAGATCGCCGTGCTGAGGAAATCGTTCGCGGAGAACTGACAAAAGCCCGTCCGACCTTCGGCTTGGTGATGGAAGAAAGCGGCGAAGTTGACGGAACGGACGGTCAGCATCGCTGGCACATCGACCCGCTCGACGGCACCACCAACTTTCTTCATGGCATTCCGATCTTCGCGACTTCTATTGCGCTTGAGCGCGCAGGGGAGATCGTCGCCGGGGTGATCTTCAACCCCGTCATGGACGAGCTTTACACTGCCGAACGCGGGCGGGGCGCTTTTCTGAACGACCGCCGGCTGCGCGTTGCCGGCCGCACAGAGCTGAATGACATGGTGTTCGGCACGGGGCTGCCGTTCATCGGCATGGGCGACCACGGTCGTTCCCTGCGCGAACTCAGATATGTGATGCCGGAAGTGGCCGGTATCAGGCGCTTCGGCGCAGCATCGCTCGATCTGGCCTGGACCGCGTCCGGTCGTCTCGACGGTTATTGGGAACGCAATCTCAATTCCTGGGACATCGCCGCAGGCATCCTCATGGTTCGCGAGGCTGGCGGTTTCGTCAGCGATTTGTCCGGCAAACCGAAGATGCTGGAAAGCGGTGATATTGTTGTCGGCAACGAAGATGCACACAAACAGCTGCTGCGTCTTTTGAAGAAAGCCGAAGCCCCGGCACAGGACTGATCTTCCAGAAAACCGACCATTTGCTTCACCGGCGCACTTCGGTCAGAGCGCCGGTTTTTGAGCTATCCAGACTTTATTAAGCTTTCAGTCACGATTCACGGTTCCCAAGCCCTTAAAAATCACGCTATCAATCAGTTACGTCCAATTCAGGTATTTGATTGCGCAATATGGCCCGTGAATTTGATCCCTACAGCCTGTCCAGCCCAAGGGCGTATCTGACCTTCATGATCATCTTTCTGGTGATCGTTGCCTTCATCGCTTTCATCCTGTTCCCCCAGATATCAACCGCCTTCATGAGCAACCCGGGACTGAACGGGCTTATTGTTCTGGTTGGCGTCTTCGGCATCCTGCTCCTGTTCGGACGTGTCATTCGTCTGTTTCCGGAAATCTCATGGGTCAACAGTTTTCGGATTGGCGATCCGGCGCTCGAGACCCGCTCGCCCGTGCTTCTTGCACCTATGGCAGCTCTCCTCGGCAATAAGGCCGGAGATATGGCGCTGACGCCGACAACGGCGCGCTCCATTCTGGACTCCATCGGCATGCGCTTGGAAGAATCGCGGGAAATGTCGCGCTATCTCACCGGCCTGCTGGTCTTTTTGGGTCTGCTGGGCACATTCTGGGGTTTGCTCCAGACCGTGAGCTCCGTTGGCGCGACCATCCAATCGCTGGATGTCGGCTCGGGTGATGCCAATGTTATCTTCGAAGACCTCAAGGCCGGATTGGAGGCACCGCTCTCCGGCATGGGCACCGCTTTTTCGTCATCGCTTTTCGGATTGACCGGATCACTCGTTCTCGGCTTTCTCGATCTTCAGGCCGGTCAGGCACAGAACCGGTTCTACAACGAACTGGAAGACTGGCTCTCCACCGTCACCGATATCGACCCTGAAGAAGGGCTGTTCAACGCAACGGATTCTCCAGGTGTCGAGCAGATCCAGTCATCGATCACAGCGCTCCAGAAAACCGTCGAAGATGGCGGCAGCAAGAATGCCGCGCAGGCGATGGCCAACCTGGCGGAAGGCATTCAAGGCCTTGTCAAACATGTGCGTTCCGAACAGCAGATGATGCGAGATTGGGCAGAACAGCAGGGTGAACAGCAAAAGCGTATAGAGAGCCTCCTCTCGTCAATTGCCGCGGCCTTCGACCGCGCGAAGGAATAACGGGAGCACTTCGGAAATGGCCGGACTGGCAGGACTGAGAGCGCGCCGCCGGGCACAGTCTACGGACTACTGGCCGGGCTTCGTTGATGCCATGGCGACGCTTCTGCTCGTGATCATCTTCCTGTTGTCGATCTTCATGATCGCGCAGTTTTTCCTGTCGCAACAATTGTCCGGTCGGGACACGGTGCTGAACAGGCTCAATGCCCAGATCAGCGAATTGACCGAATTGCTGGCGCTGGAGCGCGCCAGTTCAGGTGAACTTGAGGACACGATTCTCGGGCTGCAGGCCAGCCTGTCGGATGCTGAAGCTGAACAGTCCCGTCTGCTCGGCCTGCTGGAAAGCAGTTCCGGTGCTGCAGACGCCGCTGGTGGCCGCGCAACACGCCTTGAAAACCTCCTCGATGATGAACGCCAGGTCAGCCAGGAAGCCCTGGCTCAGGTCGAATTGTTAAACCAGCAGATCGCTGCCCTGCGCCGTCAGATCGCAGCTGCGAACGCGGCTCTCGAAGCCTCTGAAGCCAAGGGGGCCGATAGCCAGGCGAAGATCGCCAGCCTCGGCCGCCGTCTCAACGCAGCTCTTGTACAACGAGTTCAGGAACTGTCTCGCTATCGCTCAGATTTCTTCGGGCGCCTTCGAGAGATCCTGTCACAACGCTCCGATATATCGGTTGTCGGCGACCGCTTTGTATTCCAGTCCGAAGTTTTGTTCGACAGCGGACAAGAAGACATCAACCCTGACGGTGAACAGGAACTCGACAAGCTTGCTGAGGCAATCCTGGAGCTGAGTGCGCAAATCCCCGACGAAATCAATTGGGTTCTGCGTGTTGACGGCCACACCGATGCACGACCTCTTTCTGGAACCGGCCGGCTTCGCAACAACTGGGAGCTGTCGGCTGCGCGTGCAATCTCCGTCGTGCGCTATCTCATCGAAAAAGGTGTTGACCCCAAACGCCTTGTCGCAGCCGGTTTTGGTGAATTCCAGCCATTAGAGGAGGGCGAGACGCCAGACGCCCTTGCCAGGAACCGGCGGATAGAACTGAAGCTAACCGAACGGTAGCTGCCCCGTTGCGCCCGTTCATCGCGTTCGAGCGAGCTCCAGACTCACTCTTGGAAAGCGATTGGCAAGTTCAGTTTCATCGAATTCTGCGAGATCGATATCGGGCAACTTGACCGCTTTGCGGGAAAGCGCTTTGCCCTGGCGCATCTCAAAGGCCTGCATCGGTGCCAACCTCAGATCCATTGTACTGCCGGCTTTTCCGTCAAAGCGGGAGACAGGAAAGGCATCGGGATCAATCAAGACCGCCTCAAAAACTTCACGTCCCTGCAGGAGGAGCCAATACCTGAAACCTTCAAAGTCATCATCCGAGCAACCATCGTTCATTAGGTAGGCAAGTGCCCAAATATCTTCTCGGTAAGCCAGGGCACTCTTTTCCTGCAGCAAAGTGTCAAAGGACTTGATAGGTGCTGCCTTGAACCCGGCCAAGCGCTCGACGAGCTGTTCAACCTGCCCGCCCAGGCCATCGGCACCGGGAAGTCCTACGATTTCCCAAAAAACATCTTCATCGATTTTTCTTGGGTCGACTTTACCACTCGGACGACGGCGTTCTTCCACCGCTACTTCGTCACGCTCCGCGGCGAGACGCGCAATCTGGGCACTGCTCGCCCCTGCCCTTGCAAAACACTCCTCCGCCACGTCTATCATGGCCAGAAGGTCTGCCTTGTATTCGGGAACACGCCCGGTCCAGCGTTCCCATTCTGCGCGTTGCTCAGCTTCGCTTTCGTGCAGATGGTGAGCCTTTTCGAAACCGCGGCTTCGAGCAGCGATCAGCTCCCAATAATGATGCTTGATCAACGCCAGGTAATTTCGCCAGATCCGAATTGCCCGCTGGCCCTGCCCCGCTGAAACGAGCTTCTCTAGATCGGAACGCATATCGGGATGAGGCCAGCCGAATGCGATCTCAAATGTGAAACAATAGTGCGTTTCAATCTCTTCATAGAGCTCACGCGCAAAATATGCTTCGATCAAACGCCGCTCGGCGTCTCTGAGATAAAGGTCGAAGAGAGACTTGCCCTCTTGCCGCTCCAGCCGCCCCTGATGGGCAAGCTCGACGACATGCTCCATAAGACGCTCGCAATCCCTCGACACGTTGTCGAAACGGGGACGAAACGTCACGGCGCCTGCGATTGCAATCTCGTTCGTCATCTACGGGCCGCTCACGTTCAACAGGAAGACTGTTCATCTGTGCGGCAGATTGCCTCCAGCTTTCTTAATTTGCCGTTGCAGTCCGTATCTGAGCCGGAGCAGTAGAGCGAAGGCATCCATCTTCAGATGGATTGCTACCGTGGGTCTTCCCGGCTAGCTTTTTCCGGGGATCTCGCTGCAGCCATGACTGCTGCCCGTGACGGCAGGTTTAAGCGCTTCAGAATGGCATGCACATGGTCTTTTACGGTGGCCGGGCTGATGGAAAGGTTTCTCGCAATTTCCTTATTGGACTGACCACAAACCAATAGAGCGGCGACATCACACTGGCGGGGTGTCAATGGGGCGAACAGATCGGTCTTGGGTACGGAATAGCCGAGTGTGACCAGGGGCGCGCCGATCTGGTGGCTGGCTTCCAGATCGATCTTCAAGTTGGTTCCTTCCCTGGCCAAAGGTGCGAGCGCCGCAATGACGCCTGACGGAACGGGTCGTTGAGGATCCCTCTTCAAACTTTCAAGCGCCTCGGATAGGGCGGCAAGCACATTCGGATCAACAGACATTTGGGACACTTCCATGAATGACATGCCTCTAGAGATCACTAACTTTTTCTTGGCAATGCAAGCCGGTCCGTCCGGGCAGGCACAATTGGGGCAGCTTTTTGCCCCTGATGCCGAATATTCCGAACCTTTTTCCGGTCTAGATGAACCTCATCGCGGACGCGAAGCGATCCTTGCCGCTTTTACGGCAAGCAGGACAGACGACTTCGACGATGCCGTCATTCATTTGGGTGCGGTCGAAGTCTCTGGTTCGACCATTACAGTCAAATGGACCTGCTATTCCAAAGCCATTCCAGGAGGTAGCGGCAGCGGCACGAATGTCTTTGTTCTTCAGGACGGCAAGATCATCTCACTGAAGACAACGCTTGATCTGGGTTGAGGCCATGAAAAACCCCGAAGTCGACACATGGCTAAAGGCCTATGACAATCCAATGAAACCTGTCGTCGAGGCGACCCGCGAACTTATCCTGAATGCAGATTCGCGGATTGGTGAAACCATCAAGTGGCAAGCACCGACATTCGAGTACAAAGGTAATTTGGCAAGTTTCTCCCCGAAGGCGAAAAAGCACGCATCGCTTATGTTTCACAAAGGCGCCCTGATACCAGGTGTCTTTCCAAACCTGGAAGGTGACGGCAAAGAAGCTCGCTCCTTCAAGATCGCCAATCTGGACGATCTTGCACACAAAGAAACGGAACTTCGGTCGATCGTGAAAGCCTGGTGCGATTTGCGGGATGAAGCCTAGTCAGGCTCTCAACCCGCTTGACATTTCCGTGTCGCCAAGGCCTTTCAGATGAGATGCAGATCCTGAAAAACCACTGGCAGCTGATATCGATCATGGTGGTGCTGTTCCTGCTGTGGAACACACCCCTCGTCATTCCGCTCAAAATCCTGATTGTGTTCCTGCACGAGATGTCACATGCCATCGCGGCAATCCTGACCGGAGGCACGGTGCTCGATCTCTCTTTGTCGCCAAACCAGGGCGGGCACGTGATCTCGAGTGGCGGCAACAGGTTTTTGACTCTGTCCGCTGGTTATCTTGGCTCACTGATCTTGGGTGCCGGACTTCTGATTCTCGCGCTGCGCACCGATTTCGATCGTCAAATCCTGGCGCTGTTCGGCGTTGTCATGCTCCTGGTCACCTTGCTTTATATCCGGGACTGGTTCCCGCTGCTCTTTTGCAGCGTCACCGGCCTTGGAATGCTCGCAATCGCTCGATTCTTGAGCCTCGAGATCAATGACATGGTGCTCCGGATCATCGGTTTGTCGAGCATCTTCTACGTCCCTTACGACATTTTCGACGACACGATCCGAAGATCCGGACTGCGTTCAGATGCCTATATGCTATCAGAGGAGTTCGGCCTACCGACCGTGTTCTGGGGCGGTCTGTGGATGGTATTGAGTCTGATCGTCATCTTCTATTGCATGCGATTTGCGATCGGCGAGAACAGCAACATTCAAATCGGTCGCTTCAAGCGCGACAAAACCCCCTGAAACCGCGCTGTCGTCGTGGGCAAATGCGAACCGTACCGGCAAACAAGCTACTTGATGCCGGAAACAATGATTGATTGCCAGGTAAGAAAAAACCGCCGGCTGCAGACAACCGGCGGTTCTGAAAAATCGGGCAAGCCACCAATTACTTGGTGTCTTCTTCACCTTCGGTTTCTTGGGCTTCCTGGCCTTCAGCCTCAGGCGCAATATCTTCGCTTGCGGGTTCATCACCCTCTTCGCCTTCTTCGCTCTCTTCGCTCACTTCACTCTTCAGCGAGCCCAGATTCGCAAAGACAGCGTCCGCATCGATTTCTTCTTCTTCCTCACGTTTGACCGGTTGGCTCGGATCAAAGGAGAAAGCAGCCGCGATGGCGTTTTCATTTGTCGTTTCTTCAACCGGCATCAATCTCTCTACCGGCTCTCCGACCATCGGCTGCGGAGCATTCTTGGCTGCCTTTTCAACTTCCATGTCCAGCTCCAGCTGGCTACAGAGGCCGAGTGTCACAGGGTCTGACGGTGTCAGGTTGGCGGAATTCCAGTGCGTACGGTCGCGAATTGCTGCGATGGTCGGCTTGGTGGTGCCAACCAGGCGAATGATCTGCGCGTCTTTCAGTTCCGGATGATTGCGCACAAGCCAGAGGATTGCATTCGGACGGTCCTGGCGGCGCGAAACGGGCGTGTAACGCGGCCCCTTGCGCTTTGACTCCGGCACGATCACTTTCGACCCCTGAAGCTTCAGCTGATAGTTCGGGTCGTTCTGGGCTTTCTCAACTTCTTCGCGGCTGAGCTGCCCGGTCAGGATCGGATCCAGACCTTTGATGCCCTGTGCGGCTTCTCCGTCGGCAATCGCCTTCACTTCGAGCGGGTGCAGTCTGCAGAAGGACGCAATCTGCGTGAAGCTCAACGCGGTGTTGTCCACGAGCCAGACGGCGGTTGCCTTTGGCATAAGCGGCGTGTTCGCCATCGGGTAAATTCCTCTCATCGGCTCCCTCGCCCGGCGGGGCGAAAAAGCAGTGTTCCATTTATCATTAATGGGAAGTGGGCGGAATATAGTGAAAACGCAGGGGAAACGCAAATGGGAACGCAATCATTGCGCGTTACCGACCGTACCCGGAAATCAAACCTCCATCGTAAGAACGATTTTACCAATGTGTTCAGAGCTTTCCATGCGCCGGTGAGCATCTGCTGCCTGGCTTAACGGAAACGTGGAATCCATAACCGGCTTGATTTTTCCCGATTCGAGCATCGGCCAGACCCTTGCCTTGAGGTTCTCGGCAATCGCCGTTTTAAAAGCGTCGCTGCGAGGGCGCAAAGTCGATCCCGTATGTGTCAGCCGCTTGACCATCAAACGTGAGAAATTCACCTTCTCTGAAAGACCATTCAGTGTGGCAATCTGGCATATCCGTCCCTCGACTGCGGCGGCTTTCCAGTTCCGTTCAACATAGTCTCCCCCGACCATGTCGAGGATCACATTCACCCCCTCACCATTCGTGATCTCATGGATCGCCTTTTCAAAGGCTTGCTCACGATAGACAATCGCGTGGTCAGCACCCAAGGCGCGAACAGCTTCTGCCTTTTCTTCCGACCCCACCGTTGTGAAGACCTCGGCGCCAAACGCCTTCGCCAACTGAATGGCAGTTGTGCCGATACCGGACGTTCCGCCATGGACGAGAAACCTCTCACCACTGGACAGTCCGCATCGATCGAACACGTTCGACCAAACGGTGAAGAAGGTTTCGGGCAGGGCCGCGGCCTCGATCATCGTCAGTCCCTGAGGAGCTGAAAGCGCATGTCCCGCCGGCACTTTGCAGTAGGCGGCATATCCACCGCCTGGTGCCAGCGCAGTCACCATATCGCCAATCTTGTGGTCTCTAGCATCTTCGCCGCACGCAACAATTTCCCCCGACACTTCGAGGCCGGGCAGATCCGAGGCTCCTTTTGGTGGCGGATAGGCCCCCAAACGCTGGAGAACATCGGGCCGGTTCACACCGGCAGCATGGACACGGATCAGAACGTCTCCTGCACCTGGTTCCGGGACGGGACGCTCTTCAAGCTGCAGCACGTCCGGACCGCCCGCTTCCGAAATTGCAACAACAGACATGCTAACCGGCAATTTTTGCATGAAGATCGTTCCTTCTGGTTCATTTTGGGACTGGTCCACGGCTCGATGCCCGGACTATGATAAATTGACAAAGGGCCGATTTGAACGCATCCAGCTTTTTCCGACCGGTCCATTTCGTTCCTGCGTCTCACATTCCGGGGAAGGAAACAATGAGCCTATTTGACGAAGATGTCCCCAAGAAACCTGAGAGCGACCCCATCGCTGTGGGCGAGGATCTTTCACGTCATTCGGAAAACGACCTTAATGAGCGGATAGAGGCATTACGCGAAGAAATTAACCGTACGCAGAAAGAACTCGAGCAACGAGGTACTATTCGCGATGCGGCAAACTCGATCTTTCAGAAATAGCCTTGGCATTTATTACAGTCTTTGAACTAATTCTGAGAACTCGACGATGAACAAGGTAAACCAGCTAGGTAAAAATTTACTCGTTTACCTCTTATTAATCTTTCCAAAGTATAAATTTGTATATCCAGTCATCTGGATGTGAGTGGCTCCTGTCCACTCTGTTTGACGCCTCCCTGTTAAAGACTTCAGAGCCGCAACCGTGCGGCTCTTTTTTTTTGGGCCACGCTCATGGTATCCTTGGTATCGTTCTGGTTAAGCGCCACATTTGAGCGAGTTTGGCATGGAGATTGCTCAGTAGTTGGTACGAAGACCTGCATCGTTCTAAAATGGGACACCTGACCCGAAATGACATGTTTCGGGACATGCAATGATAAAAATGCAAGTCGAACCGGAAGTGTAACTGAGGCGTAGCAATCCTATGACGGAAGACATCAAAACAGCCGAAGAAGCGATAGGCACCGTGCACATCGCTCATCATCTTGCCAGTTCTGACAATTTCCAGACTTTGTTTCAGGAAGGCATGTCACTGGTTGAAGAGACAGCCATGTATTTGGATGGCTCCGGCCGCGAAGAAGCCAAAGACTTGCCCCGTCCGGCATCGCTAGCCTACGCAACAGAATCCATGCGCCTGACAACCCGTCTGATGCAGCTTGCATCCTGGCTTCTGCTGCAAAGAGCTGTGAACGAAGGCGAAATGTCCCGCGAACAGGCTGGCAGCGAGAAGAATAAGGTGCGCCTGGACAAGCTCAGCAGCGCGACCGGCGGTCCGTCCTGGGACGAGCTTCCCGATACCCTGCGAGACCTGGTCGGCCGCTCGACACGCCTGCAAGAGCGCGTTGTGCATTTGGACAAGATGCTTTACCGCGGCGGTGACGAACCGCAGACCGAGGAAGCAAACAATGACAATCCGGTCGCCTCACAAATCAACCAGCTGCACGCGGCGTTCGGAAATCTCGGCTAAACGAGCCGGGGTCCAGGAACACGAAGGAGCCGCCAACTGGCGGCTTTTTTTGTTGGTCGCAGGCCTCGGAGGGCGCGCGGCGCAACCAACTCACGAAGGTTGCCTCGATTTTCATTTGCCAGGGCCCTCTGCCCCACGCCCGCGATCATGAGCGCTCCACCAGACGACCTATGACTTCGAGCAAGGCTGTTTTGATGTCGCTCTGCAACGCATCGCTGGTTCCGACGGCACTCTGCCCCGCCCTTTCGATCAGATCGAGAACAAGTCCTGCGGTTGCGGTCCGGTTCGCGTAATTGTCGGGAAGGTATCTTTCAACAGCACCTATCAGTCGCTTTCTCGTGCCTGAAAACACACTACCGATATCCGGATTTCTGAAGATCTCCGCAACAATTTCCGCACTCAGAGCTGCATTTGCCGGAGAAGAACAGACTGCGAAATAAGCTTGAGCGAACTCCATCAGGGCGTCGTCACCGCTATCCGGGGCATTTTCCAGATGACTTAACAGCGGCTCCATTTCCGCAGCTTCAATCTCTGAAATAGCAGCTATGATTTCATGCTTTCCCTTGAAATGATTGTATAGATTTCCAAGACTTATGTCTGCCTGCCCGGCTATGTCGCGCATGCCCGTCTGATGAAAACCCTTGAGGATAAAAAGCGTCGCAGCCGCTTCGATGATCAGACTGCGCCGGCGCGCTGTCTTTTCCTCACGAAGGGACAGTTCCGATTTCTTTTCCATGACCCGCATTTCCGTGGATTGTTGACGTTTCTGGATCGAAGCTACGACCAGTTCTCATTTCAGGTTTTGAGCCCACTTGCAATTCGCACAGCACGATTATATCTAAACGAACGAACGTTCGTTTTTAAAGGAGTTTGTGATGTTTGATAATATCGAGTTGCGTTTGTCCATTGTTGACCCGGTATTCTCCGTCATAGAAATGATCGGACTTGTCTTTCTCTTGATGCTGGTCTCCGAAGCAGCGTGGGATGTCTTTTCCGGATACCGGAAGTCGTTGAAGGAAACCGGCACAAACATCTTCATTTCGATCGTCAACAGTCTTCTGGAACGATTGGCGTTCGGCGCCATTTTCGTTGTCGGCATCTTCGCATCAGAGAGACTAGCCGTTGCGAACTTGCCTCTGTCATGGTGGTCCTGGCTGATAGCAGTCCTATTGGCCGATCTGACATACTACTGGATGCATCGATGCGAACATCGCGTTCGCCTGCTTTGGACCTATCACAGCGTTCATCACTCTTCGCCTGAATTCAATTTCAGTACGGCGCTGCGTTTGGCCTGGATCGAGGCCTTGTTTACCTGGATATTCTTTGTCCCAATGGTGGTCATAGGGTTTGATCCGGCTCAGGTGATTGGTGCACTGGCTGTCGTGATTGCCTATCAATCCTGGATCCACACGGAAAAAATCGGGAAGGTTCGAGTTCTCGATGCGGTGCTCAACACCCCGTCGAACCATCGCGTTCACCATGGCCGGAACCGGATTTATCTTGATAAGAATTTCGGCGGCATCCTGATCATCTGGGACAAGGTGTTTGGTACCTATGCTCCAGAAACAGAGGAAGTCCTTTTCGGAATAACCAAACCTGTCGGCTCGTCAAATCCCTTTGTGATCAATTTCAGTGAAACAGTGCTTCTACTGAGAGATGTTTTCCGGTCAGGTTCGCTGAAATCGCGGCTTGGAAAAATTTTCATGCCGCCTGGCTGGACCAACGACGCCAAACCAGGGGTCAAAACAAGCTCAGAAGACCGATAGACACTTCGGCAGATATTCAAATGAACCCGGATTTGAATTTGAAAGGTCGATTTTGCAGCGCAAGCGACTAGTCTACGGCAGCCTCGTCGGCTGAAAACCTTTTCACTGCCAAAAACTGACTGCGATGCTTGGTCGCCAATGTCATGATGAGAAATTGTCTCCAAGCACAAAAAACCCGGCCAAAGCCGGGTTTTTTCAATCAAGGCTGTCGCTCGGTGTTTAGGACCCGAGGAAACCAGCAAACTTGTTCTTGAAGCGCGACACGCGTCCACCGCGGTCCATCAGCTGACGGTCACCGCCGGTCCAAGCCGGATGAGACGTCGGGTCGATGTCCAACTGCAGTGTATCGCCTTCCGATCCATAGGTGGAACGGGTGGTGAATTCGGTACCATCGGTCATGACGACCTTGATGGTGTGGTAGTCGGGATGGATATCCGCTTTCATGGCCGGTCCTTTCAAACACCAGGATGGTCTTTCAGGGAAAGTCGTTATCTTGGCGTAAAACGTAGTAAAGGGCCGCCGATCCGGTTGCGGACGCCGCCCTCAGAAACATGTCGCGGGGATATACCTTAAGGTGGAGTGCAAAACAAGAGGCAAAATCGGGCAAATCCTTTCAATCTCGAACATCGGTTTCAAACGGCGACATCGAAAAATAAAAGTCCGATCTGCGCAGTTTCCATAGAACTTGATCAATGCCATTGAGCCTTTTGCGGAACATGCTAAAGACGGCTTGAAAAGCATGAGGAGAGACTTGTGGCCGACGCCCCTGCATCACAAACGCAGCAAGAGCAGAAATCTGTACGCAGATCCCTGAAGCCATTGACGCGATTGATCCCCTATCTTCGCAAGCACAAGGGTATGGCCATCGGCGCCCTGGTTGCCCTCTTTTCTGCTGCCGTGATCACACTCATTCTGCCCAACGCGGTTCGCCGCATGATCGACTTTGGATTCGGGGCGGATGATCCTGCGTTGGTGAATTCCTATTTTGCGGTTCTGGTCGGTGTGGTTTGTGCCCTGGCGACTGCCAGCGCAGTACGATACTTCCTGGTCATGTGGATCGGTGAACGTGTTGTCGCCGAACTCAGGTCGGACGTTTTCGCGCACCTGACGCAGCTCAGTCCCACCTTTTACGACACTGCGAAATCAGGAGAGATACTCTCGCGTCTGACTGCGGACACCACCCAGATAAAATCTGCCTTTGGGGCAAGTGCCTCGCAGGCGATGCGCAATTTCATCATGTTCGCCGGGGCTTCGGTCATGATGGTCGTCACCAGTCCGCGACTGTCCGTCATTGTTCTGGCAGCCATTCCTGTGATCCTGGTGCCAATCCTGGGCTTCGGGCGACAGGTCCGCAAACGGTCGCGCTTTGCACAGGACACATTGGCCGATGCATCGGCCTATGCAGGCGAGATGCTCGGTTCGGTGAAAACCTTGCAGGCCTTCACCCACGAAGCCAGAAGCGCGGACCGCTACGGCAGTGCCGTCGACGCAGCTTTTCAAGCAGCCCGCAAAGCCATCATGGCTCGCGCCGCACTGACGGGTTTTGCCATCATGGTGATTGGTGCCAGCATCGTCGCCGTCTTGTGGATCGGTGCAAGCGATGTCTTTTCAGGACGCATCACCGGCGGCGAGCTCAGTCAGTTCCTGCTCTATTCAATTCTTGCGGCCGGTTCACTCGCAACGCTTTCGGAAGTCTGGGGAGAGTTGTCGCAAGCTGCCGGCGCGGCTGAACGACTGTCTGAACTCCTGGATATCGAATCGGAGATCAGTGCTCCGGCTATGCCGGTCAGCCTGCCTGCTGAACCACGCGGGTCCATTTCTTTCGATGATGTATCCTTCGCTTATCGCAATGCCGAGCACATGCCGGTAGTGAAAGAATTATCACTTGAAATTGCTCCTGGTGAAACGGTTGCCGTGGTCGGCCCATCCGGCGCAGGAAAATCGACACTATTCAATCTGCTGATGCGGTTCTACGACCCGGCCGAAGGCATCATTCGGTTAAACGGAGTGGATCTGAAACAACTCGACCCAAAGGGCCTGCGCCAACAGATTGCACTTGTGCCGCAGGACACGGCCGTTTTTGGAGCAAGCATTGCCGAGAACATTGCCTATGGCCGACCAGACGCCAGCCGAGAGGAAGTGATTGCTGCTGCAAAGGCCGCTTTGGCAGACCCATTTATTGCGGCAATGAGGGACGGTTATGACACACTGGTCGGCGAGCGCGGCGTAACCCTGTCAGGCGGACAGCGCCAACGGATCGCAATTGCCCGAGCCGTTTTGAAAGATGCACCGGTGCTTTTGCTGGATGAAGCCACAAGTGCGCTGGATGCAGAAAGCGAACGACTGGTTCAAAAAGCTCTCGACCAATTGATGGAAGGCCGCACAACGCTCGTCATAGCGCACCGCCTGGCGACGGTTCTGAAAGCGGACCGAATTGTCGTCATGGACGAGGGCCGCATTGCAGAAACCGGCACGCACACGGATCTCAGCGCGGCGGGCGGGCTTTATGCCAAACTTGCTCGTCTGCAGTTCGATGCGGAAAGACAGGCCGAAGCGGTCTAGGAAATCTGCAAGAACACGGTCAAGCCACCGTCAGACGCTAAGTCGCCGTCAATCCTCGTCCGGCACTTCCACCGTGTAGTTCAATGGCATGCGACCACCATCGGCGATGATGGTCTGTCCCGTCACATAGCTTGCATCTTCAGACGCCAGAAAGGCGGCGACACCTGCAATCTCAGCCGGATCGCCTACACGCAGCAAAGGTGTGCGCGACAAAAGTCTTTGTTTGGCTGCCGGATCGTCATTCACCGACGACAGCATGTCCGTCATGATTGACCCTGGCCCAATCGCGTTGACGCGAATACCGTGTTTTGCCAGCGATAGAGCCGCTGTTTTTGTCAGCTGCGACACGCCGCCCTTTGAAACGCAATAGGCAAGCTGGGTGGGAATGGCCAACACCGCATTGATGGACGACATGTTGATTATGCAGCCTGGCGTACCGCCATTTTCCACCGTTTCGACCATATGGCGGGCAACGGCCTGCGAACACAGAAAGACCCCCTTGAGGTTGACCGACAGAACACGGTCGAATTCGTCTTCTTCAAAGTCAAGAAAATCAGCGCCGGAGACAATTCCTGCGTTGTTCACCAGAATATCTATCTCACCATAAGCGTTCAGAGTTTCGGCGACCAGATTGCGAACATCCAGACGTTCCGCCACATTTGCATGAATATAGGTGGCCTCGCCGAGCGTCTTCAGATCATCCGCCGCGCTCTCGCCTGCGTCGTCATCGACGTCGCAGATCACGACTTTGGCGCCGTCCATGACAAATCGCTTGGCGACGGCGAAGCCGATACCTCGAGCTGCGCCGGTTACAATGGCAACCTTGTTTTCCAGAGACACGGAATCCTCACCGCTGTTGGTTTCAAATTGCGCTTTTTTGTGCGCGGGCCGCTCTGCGGCGGCCCGACATTAGTTCGCAATTCACGCGGTGTCGATGGCAGTCACGTGCCTCCAGTAACGTAAGGCTACGATGTCAGCTGGAAATCCCGTGTGATTTCAAGGCGACGGTTATTTCATCCAATATCGCCGGATCGTCGATCGTCGCGGGCATCCTGTAGCTCTCACCATCTGCGATCTGGCGCATGGTACCTCGCAGGATCTTTCCGGAACGGGTTTTCGGCAGACGTTCGACAGTAATTGCGATCTTGAAAGCCGCAACTGGCCCGATCTTTTCACGAACCAGCCCGATCAGTTCCTTTTCGATAACCTCATGTTCCCGATCGACACCGGCCTTGAGGACGACGAAGCCGCAGGGCAGCTGACCTTTGAGTTTGTCGGCAATACCGATCACCGCACATTCGGCAACGTCTGCGTGGGTCGCCAGAACCTCTTCCATGCCTCCGGTAGAAAGCCGGTGACCGGCAACATTGATGATGTCGTCGGTCCGCGCCATGATCGAAAGATAGCCATCATCGTCAATGATGCCGGCATCAGCCGTTTTGTAATAGCCCGGGAACTCGGCAAGATAGGCATCAAAGAAACGCTGATCCGCATTCCACAGCGTCGGCAGGCAACCAGGCGGCATCGGCAGTTTTACGACAATGTTTCCAAGCGTATTCGGCCCAAGCGGATGACCGGCATCATCCAGCACCTGCACGTCGTATCCAGGCATTGGAACGGTAGGAGATCCCGGCTTGACCGTCAGTTTTCCCAAACCCATCGGGTTGCCGACGATGCACCATCCCGTTTCGGTCTGCCACCAATGATCGATCACCGGCACCTGAAGCTGATCGATGGCCCAATTGACCGTTTCCGGGTCGGCACGCTCACCGGCCAAAAACAGCGACCGGAACTGGGATAGATCGTATTTCCTGATCAGTGTTCCACCCGGATCTTCCTTGCGGATCGCCCGGAATGCCGTCGGCGCCGTAAACAGCGACACCACGTTATGGTCCGAGATCACCCGCCAGAAAGTCCCGGCATCCGGTGTTCCCACCGGTTTGCCTTCGAAGACGATGGTGGTGCATCCATGCAGCAAAGGTGCATAGCAGATGTAGGAATGGCCAACCACCCAGCCGACGTCTGATGCGGCCCAGAACACCTCGCCCGGTTGAATGTCGTAGAGGTTGCTCATCGACCATTTCAACGCGACCATGTGGCCGCCATTGTCGCGCACCACGCCCTTGGGTTGGCCTGTCGTTCCGGACGTATAAAGAATGTAGAGCGGATCCGATGCCTTGACGGTGATCGGGGCGATTCTGCGGCCTTCGGCAACGGCTTGCGCCTGCAGCGCTCCAAGGTCGAAATCACGTCCGTCGACCATATCGGCTGGCTTTTCGTCGCGTTGATAAACCAGGCAGCACTCCGGCGAGTGGGACGCCAATTCAATCGCGTCATCGATCAACGGTTTATAGGCGATCACGCGGCCCGGCTCGATTCCGCAGGAAGCCGCGATGATGGCTTTTGGTGTTGCATCGTCGATACGTGTTGCCAACTCGTTCGCCGCAAAGCCACCGAAAACGACCGAATGGACGATGCCAAGCCGGGCGCAAGCCAGCATGGCCATGACCGCTTGGGGGATCATCGGCATATAGATGATGGCCCGGTCACCCTTTTGCAGCCCCCGATCGGACAGCACGCAGGCCAGCGCTTCCACCTCCTCCAGGAGTTCAGCATAGGTGTATGTCGCCGTTCTGCCGGTAATCGGGCTATCGTAAATCAGCGCTGGCTGACCTGGCCGCCCCCGTTCCACATGCCTGTCGAGACAGTTGTAGCAAGTGTTGCACTCCCAGTCCGGAAACCAGCGACCGTATTGCCCCTGGTCCGGATCAAAAATCGTGTCGGATGTCGAATCCCAGTCGATTTCAGAAGCCGCCGTTTTCCAGAATCCCAACGGATCGTTTTTCCAGCCCTGATAGCCCTCGTGATACCGGCTTGCCATCGCTATGTCCTCCCAAACGCCGACCGGGTCAAAACCCCGCCTTTTGCCGGACAGAGTGCTGTAAGGTAAGGTCAAATTGCAAGCCTTCACGCGTAGGCAATTCGACGGTCGGGACTTTACGTAAACACTTTGGCATGCTTGTTTGCCGATCCCTTCCCCTGTACCTCTCGCATTCTTTTGCCCATGACCCCGATTACAGACATCTGGTTTTACGCCGCGGCGATTCCTGCGATTTTTTTCGTTGGCCTGTCCAAAGGCGGTTTTGGTGGCACATTCGCCATGCTTGGGGTTCCGATCATGTCGCTGGCCATCCCCCCTATCCAGGCAGCTGGCATCTTGTTGCCGATCCTGATTGTGATGGATGTGATCGCGTTGCTAGCCTATCGTGGCCGGGCAGACTGGAGATCTCTGGCAATTCTGATGCCGGCAGCTGTTGTCGGCATCAGCATCGGTTGGGCAACAGCGGCCTACGTAAACGATGCCTTTGTTATCTTTCTGATCGGGATCATGTCCCTGGCTTTCGTTGCCGACTATCTCTTCAAGCAACGCAAAAATGACGCAGCCAAAAGCCACAGCGTTGCAAAGGGGACCTTTTGGGGAACTGTTGCAGGCTTCACCAGCTTCATCAGCCATACGGGCGGGCCGCCCTTTCAGATGTATATGCTGCCGCTGCGTCTCGCACCCATGCTCTTTGCCGGAACAGGCGTAATATTTTTCGCAACGGTCAATGCGATCAAGCTGGTTCCCTATTTTCTGCTCGGTCAATTCGATGCCACAAACTTGTCGACATCGGTCGCTCTCTTTCCAGTCGCCCTGGTCGCAACGCTGGTCGGCGTATGGCTGGTCAGGATCGTCAAGGCCGATATCTTCTATTCGGTTATCTACATTTTCATGGGCCTGATCGGTGTCAAACTCACCTATGACGGTCTGATCGGTTTGCTGGCCTGAACGGTCGGACCCCTGCAATGATGAATTGCGCGGTCGGCCGTTTCCGGTTTTCATGCTGCTTGAAGGCGATCAAGGGAGGATGATCATGGACACAGGCGTCAGTCCGTTTACGCGGGGACTTGAAAAAAACGCTGCGAACTTCGCGGCTCTGTCACCGCTCAGTTTTCTGGCACGCGCCGCTGATGTGTTTCCGGAAGTCACGGCGATCATACACGGCAGACAGCGCACTGATTACCGGACTTTTTATCGCCGTTCACGCCAACTTGCCTCAGCGCTCGCCAATCTCGGTTCCGGCAAGGACGACACTGTCAGTGTGATGCTGTCCAATGTCCCGCCCATGCTTGAGGCCCACTACGGTGTTCCAATGGCCGGGGCTGTGCTCCACTCCATGAATACGCGGCTGGACGCTGCAATCATCGCTTTCCAGCTCGACCACGCCAACACGAAAGTGCTCATCACCGACCGGGAATACGCGTCGGTGGTCAAGGAAGCCCTTTCGATCGCGAGCGTAAGGCCAATCGTTATCGACTATTCCGACCCGGAATTTCCGCAGGAGGGTGAACGGCTCGGGTCGCTCGATTATGAGCAATTCATTCAAACGGGAGACCCCGAGTACAACTGGTCCCTGCCGGACGACGAATGGGACGCAATCACGCTCAACTATACTTCCGGCACGACCGGCAACCCGAAAGGTGTCGTCTATCATCACCGCGGCGCATACCTTCTGGCCCAGGCAAACGTCATCACAGCCGCGATGGGCAAACATCCGGTCTATCTTTGGACCCTGCCAATGTTTCACTGCAATGGATGGTGCTTTCCCTGGTCGCTGTCCATTGTCGCCGGCACGCACGTGTGTCTGCGTTGGGTAAGGCCGAACGCCATGTGGGACCTGATTGCCGACGAGGGAGTGACCCATCTGTGCGGCGCTCCCATCATCATGTCCACGCTCCTGAATGCCGCCCCTGACCAAAGCCGCGAACTTGATAGGGAAGTCGAGTTCTTCACCGCAGCAGCCCCGCCTCCCGAAAGCGTGCTGGCTGCCATGAAAACCGCAGGCTTCAATGTCACCCATCTTTATGGTCTGACGGAAGTCTACGGCCCGGCCGTCGTGAATGACTGGAAACGGGAATGGGACACTCTTTCCATTGAAGAACAGGCCCAAAAAAAGGCGCGCCAGGGCGTGAGGTATGTCGCTTTGGAAGATCTCACCGTGCTTGATCCGGAAACCCTGGAACCTGTTCCCTCGGACGGAGAAACGCTTGGAGAAGTCATGTTCCGCGGCAACGTCGTCATGAAAGGCTACCTGAAAAACCCCGAGGCAACCGAGAAGGCTTTCATGGGCGGCTGGTTTCATTCAGGCGATCTCGGCGTTCGGCATCCGGACGGATATATTCAGCTCAAGGACCGCTCAAAGGACATCATCATTTCGGGTGGTGAAAACATCTCCTCAATAGAGGTGGAAGAGGTGCTTTACAAACATCCCGATGTTCAAGCCGCAGCCGTGGTTGCCAGGCCGGACGAGAAATGGGGCGAGACGCCTTGTGCCTTTGTCGAATTGAAACCGGGGGCTGAAGTCAGCGAATCGGGTCTGATCAGCTTTTGCAAAACCCATTTGGCAGGATTTAAGGCGCCGAAGACGGTGGTCTTTTGTGAATTGCCCAAAACGTCGACAGGCAAGATCCAGAAATTTGCACTTAGGGAACAGGCCAAGGCCCTATAGAATTGGACAAAAACTTCTTCTGACCTTGCCAACACCGCCATCCGGCAAGCTGCACCCAAATATAAAAAAAACGCCGCGCGAAGCACGGCGTTTCGATTTCTCTTTTCAAGGGGATCGCTAGTGCAGCGTGTCGTTACTGCGTAGTCGCTCGATCTCATCCTTAATCTTGAGTTTCTGTCGCTTCATGTTAGCCAATTGCAGGGAGTCGGTACTCGGATGCATCAGAGCGTCTTCGATCTTGCGTTTCATTTCAGCGTGACGGCGCTCAAGTTCTGCGAGATGTGACTGCATTGACATGGAATTTTTCTCCTGTCTGTTGGCTCAACCTTTTCATCGTGCCACACATTTTCCAGGCTTGTCGATTGCTGAATCTGCATATCTGAGACGCTTTGCCGTCAAATAGTGCATTCTTCCAACTAACCTTAGGAAATCCTGAAAAACCAGGGGCAAATAAGAGGCTCAAAACTCACAAAAAATTCTCATGAGTGATTTGCCCGATGACATTTTCCACAGCATCAGGATTTCTACGTCATTTTGTCTCATTTCGAGGGCAAAATGGTCCGGGAAGCATGATTGTCGACTTGCCAAAGATGCTATCTTGCCCGACAGCTGCAAAATAGACTAGGACTCATGTCCGGCTTTAGGGGACATAGATGGCGCGAATGGATCAGGATGCTTTGCGGTTGGAGTTGGCGCAGCTTCGTCAGGAACACCGGGATCTTGACGTTGCCGTCGAAGCACTCGGCGCAACTTCGAACCATGACGCTCTTCAGCTCCAGCGCCTGAAAAAGAAGAAGCTGATGATCAAGGACCGTATCTCGGCTCTGGAAGACCAGTTGTTCCCCGACATCATCGCCTGAAGCGCCGCAATTCTCCACTGCCCTGGCATGCCCAATCTCCCTTCGCTGCCACAATGAAGAAATTCGATCGTTTGCGTCTTGCGATGCGCGGCGCGCTGCCTATACTCCGCGGCTCTTCTGAGCCCGCCGGATACTGGAGCGCAAAATGGCACAAGCGGATGTCGCAATCATCATGGGCAGTCAATCTGACTGGCCGACTATGAAACACGCGGCGGATACGCTCGACCAACTGGGTGTCAGCTATGAGGCGCGTATCGTTTCAGCCCACCGCACACCGGACCGCATGTACGACTTCGCCAAGGGCGCGAAAGACGAGGGCTTCAAGATAATCATTGCAGGCGCCGGTGGTGCAGCCCATTTGCCCGGCATGACAGCATCCCTGACATCGCTTCCGGTCTTCGGTGTGCCGGTGGAAAGCAAGGCGCTTTCGGGTGAAGACAGCCTGCTTTCCATTGTTCAGATGCCGGCAGGAATTCCGGTTGGCACCCTGGCGATTGGCAAGGCCGGCGCTACCAATGCCGCCCTTTTGGCCGCCGCGGTGCTTGCCTTGCAAAGCAGCGCTATTGAAGACGCCTTGAACAAATTTAGAGCCGAACGCACCGCAGCAGTTGCCGAGACGCCGTCGGACGACTAGGGCTGTCCGGTAAACCACCTGAAGTCTCCGCAGCAGGATTTCACGATATGACTGACAAAATCCGTTTGAGCCCCGGCGACACGATCGGAATTCTCGGCGGCGGACAGCTTGGCCGGATGCTGGCGCAGTCAGCTGCCAGCCTCGGGTTGAAATCGCACATCTTTTGCCCCGATCCGAAC
The DNA here is from genome assembly GCF_947499295.1 of uncultured Roseibium sp. GTDB lineage: Bacteria > Pseudomonadota > Alphaproteobacteria > Rhizobiales > Stappiaceae > Roseibium. The sequence goes on along the minus strand of NZ_CANMNP010000005.1, from coordinate 148,021 downwards.
AGTCCCGCTTTCGATGTCAGCTCCAACTTCACTGTTGCTCCTTATGAGGACGTGGATGCGCTTGACCGATTTGCGGCGGCCGTCTCCGTTGTCACCTACGAATTCGAGAACGTTCCGGGGCCAACTGCCGCCCATCTTGACCGGAAAGTCGCCGTACGCCCTGGCGCGAGAGCACTTTCCGTGTCCCAGGACCGACTGTCAGAAAAACAGTTTCTGTCGGATGCAGGCGTTGCGATTGCAGATTTCAGGGAGATCAATTCTCAGGAAGACGTCGACCGGGCCGTTGCTGAGTTTGCCGGGAAAGGTGTTTTGAAGACGCGGCGCTTTGGCTATGACGGAAAGGGTCAGCTGATGATCCGCACTCCTAATGATGTCGCCATGGCCCATGAAAGACTAGGCAATGTGCCAAGCGTCCTCGAGGCTCTGATTGATTTTGAATGTGAAGTGTCCGTCATCGTGGCCAGAGATCTTGATGGCAATTGCGCCAGCTACGACATCGCCCGAAATCATCATGAAAATCACATTCTGAAAACCTCCACAGTGCCGGCGGGCGTTGCCAAGGAAACGCTGGATGCGGCGCGGAACATGGCTGAAAAAGTCGTTACAGGCCTAGACTATGTCGGCGTGATGGGCGTGGAGATGTTTCTGGTCAAGAGCGGTGGCAGCGAACAATTGCTCGTCAACGAAATTGCTCCGCGGGTTCACAATTCCGGTCACTGGACGCAGGATGCGTGTCTCACCTCTCAGTTCGACCAGCATATTCGTGCCGTCGCGGGCTGGCCGCTCGGCGCTGCAACGCGTCACTCAGACGTCGTCATGGAAAACCTCATTGGCCATGACGCCGATGACTGGAAGGCCGTTCTGGAAGAGCCTTCTGCCAAATTGCACCTTTACGGCAAGGCCGAAACCAGGGACGGACGCAAGATGGGTCACGTCAACCGGATTTCGAGCAAAACCGGCTGACGGGATCAGAAGGTCACGAGGCCGAGGCGTTCCCTCTTTGCAAAACGCAGATTTGCCAGAACCGCGACCGATGCAAGGCCGCCAGCCAAACCGCACCAGACGCCAACACCTCCCCAGCCGGCGGCAAAACCAAGGCCGAGGGACAGGCTGATACCAACGACCCAATAGCCGAAGAGTGCAAAAAACAGAGGGATCGTAGTATCCCCCAGCCCGCGCAGATTGTTGACACCGATGATCTGGCCGCCATCGGCTAGCTGAAACAACGCTGCCACAAGCAGGAACGAGACACCGTAGCGAAGTACCTCACTGGCTTCAGGATCGCTGAGATCCAGATATAACCCAACCAGAACTTCGGGAATGCTCCAGAACACGACAGCGAAACACCCCATGAAGGCAACCGTCGTGCAAAGCGCAGTCCAGCCTGCCCTGCCGACACCTGCATGATCGCCGCGGCCGGCCGCAAGGCTGACCCGGGTCATGGCCGCGACCGACAGCCCGACGGGAACCATGAAGGTGATTGAGGCAATTTGCAGTGCGATCCCGTGACCTGCCAACGGCAGCGTGCCCAGCCATCCAATCATGATTGACGATGCCGTAAACAGCGAACCTTCGGCTATGATGGTCAAGGCGATTGGCGTTCCCAGTCGAACGATCTGCAAGAAGACGGGCCAATCCGAGCGCCAGATACGACCCATAATGTTGTAGCGGCGCAATTGGGGGTGCCAAACGGAATACGCCAGCAGGAACAGGAATGTTGTGGTCGCACTGAAAACGGAGGCAATGCCCGCGCCAACAAGTTCCAGCCGCGGGAAGCCATATTCACCAAAAATCAGAAGGTAGTCGGCGATCGCGTTGACAACGGCACCGGCAATTGTCGCCCAGAGCACAACCTGGGTGCGTTCCATGACGGTCAAAAATCCGCGCACGGCCATGATCAGCAAAGCTGGCAGCATGGTCCATTGCAGATAGCGCATATAATGACCGGCCAGGTATGCCAGTTCCGGTTCCTGCCCCAGGAGCAGCAAGATCGATTCCGTGAAAAACAGAATGCACCAGACCGGAATGCAAAAAAGCACCGAAATCCAGAAGCCCATGCGCACGGCCCTGCGCAGATCCCGCAATTTGCGTTGCCCGCGCGCACGTGCTGCCAGGGGAATAACCGCCTGCAGCAGGCCCATGCCGAAAAACCACAGCAGCATGTAAAAATTGAAGGCAAGCACGGAGGCGGCAAGCTCCTGCGCACCCAGCCTGCCGATCATCAGCACATCCGTCGTGTTGATCGCCATCTGGGCAATCTGCGCTCCGGCCAATGGCAGGCCGAGCGCCAGCGTCGGCAGAATATCACTGCGCCACAAAGACTGTTTTTGTACCGAATCGGGGACCCCGGACGCTGGCCGCGCCATTGTTTCCTCCAAAATCAGGGCTGGATGGATGCTCTCCTGGAAAAGACATCTTGAAAATGAGAGCCAATCAGCAGTAATCCTCAAATGAGAGGCTGTCTACATTTCTTCGCAGCCTCTACCGGCGCAAAAGTCCGCTACAGAACCTGTTTCTTTTCGAATGACTGTGGACAGGTGCAGCGGGCTCTGGTATCAAGCGCACCAAAGTGAGCGACGCGTCAGCGGCGGTCAGGTTTCTTTGCACTTGTGAATGCTTAGCCCTGCAGGGCGTTGATAAGCGTTACATGCGAGTGTAAAAGCCGAACGCAAGTGTTGTTGGCAAGACCTTGCTTAACTCATAGTCCTTTCTTGCTGCGGAACGGCCGCGGCGCATCGAAAACGGGAAAAAACGCGTGCAGGTTCTGGTTCGCGACAATAATGTCGATCAAGCGCTGAAGGCGCTTAAGAAAAAGATGCAGCGCGAAGGCATCTTCCGTGAAATGAAACTTCGCGGTCATTTTGAGAAGCCGTCTGAAAAGAAAGCGCGCGAGAAAGCTGAAGCGATCCGCCGCGCTCGCAAGCTGGCTCGTAAACGGGCACAGCGTGAAGGCCTGCTTCCTGGCAAGCCCGCTCGCCGCTAAACCGGCTTGAGCATGTCTGGCAGCCCACGCTGCCGATCTCAATAAACTGCCGTAAGGCCGGCCGATGTCACGGTCGGCTTTTTGGCGTTTAGCGAGAGATAGCTCTGGACACCGGCCGCACGGAGATCGTTAGCCATACTCCCGCCCAATTGGAGGCAGAAGAACGGCATGGTTTATCGCTTGACTGTAAGAGATCATATGTGCCGCATGCGCAACTTTCTGCCACATGCCATTGTTCTGAGCCTGGCAACGTTTCTGGCCGCTTGCAATACGTCCAGTGTTTATAACAACGTTCCCGTGAACAAGTCCGCCGGATCGGCCACCAATATCGCGTCGCTGACAGCGGTGATCGAGGCCAATCCGTCCGACGCCAGCGCCTACAGCACGCGCGGCATCGCCTATGGCCAGGCCGGCAAACTCGACAAAGCCGTCGAGGATTTCGACCGGGCTCTGCAGCTTAATCCACAGTCCTATCAGACCTACGCAAACCGGGCGCTTGTCTACCGTCGCATGGGACGCAATCAGGAAGCTGTTTCCGACTACACCCGGGCCATCAACATTAAGCCAGATTACGATGTCGCTTATGTCGGCCGCGGAAATATCTATCGCCAGCAGGGCAATTTTTCCGCCGCCCTTTCAGATTTCAACTCCGTTATCGCCAGGGACAGCAGCGACGCGCGTGCGTTCTACAATCGAGGCCTGATTTATCAGGCTCAGAACCAGCATCCCCAGGCCATCGAAGACTTCGCAACGGCAATCGGATTGAATCCGAAAGCAAGCGCACCTTATACCGCACGCGGAATTTCCTATATTGCCGTAAACGACCCGACCACGGCGTTTTCGGATCTTTCCATGGCCGTCAATCTTGACCGGGATTCTTCAATTGCCTGGGCCAATCGCGGCCTTGCACAGGAGATGCTCAACAAGCCAAAGGAAGCCCGGCGAAACTATACCCGCGCGATCACACTGGACAATTCGAACCAGGTCGCGCGTGAAGGTCTGGGCCGCGTCGGAAGCTGATCGTTCCTGCGTTTTCCTAAAATGGGCAATCGGCTCGAAACATGACCCGTTCACCGTTCGAAGGGTGATGCAGGGTCAAGCTCTCAGCATGGAGCGCCAAACGGTCTGAGGCTTCCAGGGCTTCTTCCGGCGCATAGAACCTGTCGCCGATGATCGGATGACCGATCGAAAGCATATGAACGCGCAACTGATGTGAGCGCCCCGTTAAGGGAAAGAGGCGTAGGCGTGTTGTCTGTGCATGACGCTCAAGAACCTGCCATCGTGTCTGCGCCGGTCTTCCATGCTCGAAACTGACCATCTGCTTGGGCCTGTTGGGCCAGTCGCAAACGAGCGGCAGATCCACCTCGCCCGTATCCTCGACCACATGGCCCCAAACGACGGCAATATAGGTCTTCTCGGTTTTCCGTCTTTCAAATTGCAGACCGAGATGCCTGTGGGACTTGCCATTCATGGCCAGGACCATCACGCCGGATGTGTCCATATCCAGCCTGTGCACGATACGGGCCTGATCATGCGCCTCTTTTGCCCTTGTTTCGATACAGTCTGAGTGCTCCAGGGCCTTTCCCGGAACACTGAGCAGACCGCTCGGCTTGTTCACCACAAGCAACTCCTCATCAACATGAAGCACCCTGAGGTAAGGGTTCATCGGAGGATCATAGTGAAACGCTGTTGGAGCAGGCAGGTTCATGAGCTGTGCAATCAGGTCTCAATCCAAAACAAAAGGCGCGGCTATGGCCGCGCCTTCAATACCGACACAGTGTCTGGGTCGACGATCCGTCAGACAGTCAGAATCGCAAGGATACCGGTCAGGACGAAAACGACGGTAGGCGGGATCCAACCTGAAGCACCTAAAGCAAGGCCAATTCCGGAGGAAACGATTGTCGCGATCAGCATCAACCAGCCGAAAACAACAGCAGTCGTGCCACCAAAACCGAAAAGGATCAGCAACAATACGATGTTCAGGCAGGCGATCGTTCCGACTTTCGAGAAGTTGATGAACCCCTCGTAAGTCTGCTCGTGAGCATCGTAGTCCATTGCAGGTGCGTTTTCGTCAGACATGAAGTTCCCCAGAAAAAATCTTTAGTCGGCAGTCTACATACAATAAAGCCTGTGCCTTCGGCAATGATCCGAATTGCATTATTCGCCTCTCGGACGCGACTCTTTGACCGGTTGGTCTTGCCGGGGTTTTCCGCACAGAGAATCTAGGCTCAGGCAGCATGGGTTTCATTCGCAAGGCCCGCCGCACCCAGCACGCGATCCTGACGCGCACGCACAGTTGCAGCCTCAAAACCATCTATCTGCTCATTGAACAGCTCAAAAAAGTTGAGCTCCGCACGCAAGTGCAGAAACACGCCGCCAAGTCCGATGGCTGCACGGTCCATGAAAACAAATTCCTGCGGCACGGTGACCGGTCCAAGTTTCTTAAGTGCGGAATGGACACGAAAGGCTTCTTTCCGGCCGTATTCTGCAGCCGAAACACCATCGGCTATCGAGCGCACACGGTCCGTCAAAAGCGGTCCATAGATGAAACGAGCCCAGATGTTCAGAACCTCGATGACTTCCTTTTTGAGATTTGTAAAGCCCCACCGCTCGTAGGCGGAGACCACACGATCGTTGTCTTCCTCAAGCAGCCCACGGTAGAGATCAACCACGCCTTCGACAAAGGCTTCCGGGAAGACGCGGATGCATCCATAGTCCAGGAGATTGATGCCTGCTGGTTTGCCTTCCTGTTCAAAAACCGTGTAGTTGCCCAAATGCGGATCGCCGTGGATCACGCCGAAATGGCTAAAGGGATGCCACCAAGCGTGGAACATCGTCCTGGCCAGATGGTTTCGGTCATCAAGGCTATGTTCCTTGAACTCCAGAAGTGGCTTTCCGGTCAGCCAACCCATTGTCAGTAGACGACCGGTCGACAGGTCTTCAACAACTTTCGGGACCCTGATCTCTTCGCTTTCGGACAATATGTCCTGATACATGGCGATATGAGCTGCCTCCCGGCCATAGTCGAGTTCTTCTCGAACGCGCGCGCTGATTTCCTTGGCGATTTCCCGCGTATCGATGGCCGGGCTCATACGACGATGCAACGAAAACAGCATTTGAAGTTGCTTGAGATCGGCTTCCACTGCCGAGGCCATATCGGGATATTGCAGTTTGCAAGCAAGCACACGCCCGTCATGCGCGGTAGCACGATGGACCTGTCCGAGCGATGCCGCCGCCGCCGGCTCTCGGCCAAACTCGGCAAACCTGTTCTGCCAGTCCCCACCAAGCTCGGCCCGCATCCGCCGTTTGACGAACGCCCAACCCATCGGGGGCGCGCTTGCCTGGAGTTTGGCGAGTTCTGTTGTGTATTCTGGCGGCAGCGCGTCGGGAATAGTGGACAATAGCTGAGCTACCTTCATCAACGGCCCTTTCAGGCCGCCGAGCGCTTCAGCCAGCTCCGCAGCATTCTTGGCATTGTCGAGCTCCATGCCAAACAATCGGGCGCCGGCAACTTTGGCTGCTATCCCGCCCATATTCGTGCCGACCTTGGCATAGCGCCCTACTCTGGCGCTGAAGCGATTGCTTTCACGGTCTTTGGACGGTGGCATATTGCAGGGCTCTCCCCGGTTGGCTCAAAATAGTGTCTCCGGACTAAATATGTATCTCGCCGCTAATATCCAGCAGCAAGGTCAGTCAGAATGCCGCAGCCGTTCAGAGACTTCGTGCAAGGCAGCGACAAGTGTATCTCGCGAAGTATGCAGTCCTTTGTAGCGCAGTTGTTCGCTGCTTAGCGCCAACAATTGCCTTGAGAGCCCGCTGGCAACGTCAGAACTGTCAGTCTGGCCTTCAAGGGCAGCCATCGGATCATGATGGATCTTGATCGTAAAAAGGATGTCGCCCGACCCAGACAAGCGCCGAAGGGTCTGCCTTTCAACCCGCAAGAAAAGCGACGCCAGGACCTGCCCAGTCGCTTCCACCTCAATGTGATGAGCACCTGGATGGTGGAGCCTGTCATCCGGATAGGCAGACCAGTTGAACCTGCAAAGAATTTGTCCCGGCTTAAGATTGTCAAAGAGGCGCGCCACCATCTGCCCCATGCGCGCGCCGTTGAAATCGGGTACGGTCTCATGGATATCGGCCATCGACAGACCGAACTTTTGTCCCAGAGACCAGGAAGATGGGAAGCACAGCGACGCCGCAACAAGCCGGTAGCCTTCCTGTCCCGGGCGCATGAGGACAAGATCCTCCTGAACCATGAGGGACGCTGTTTTCAACGCCGGAAGATCTGTGCAGTCTATCCACCGCCCGGCGGCGGGGATGCTGACACTGATTGAACTGACGTCATGTGTGCTGCCGTGGAACTGCCGCAGATGCTCCACAACCAGCCCAAGCACCTCGGCCTGCGCAGCCTCCGTATCAGGTTCGGCCCGAAAAACGTCATCGGGCCTTGCTGCGAACAATCTGGCCTTTTCAGCAAGGTGCGGTTTCAGGAAGGTGTCAGCCTCCAGCCATTCCTTTTCCGCAACCGGCTTCAACCCAACTGTGAATGGCTGACTCGTCCCGTCATAGGGACGGTGCTGAAAGTGGACAGACCGTTCCTCCGTCACAGCACTCTGCCTCAGGCCTTATCCAGGTCTTCCAGTTCATCAATGATCCGTTCAATAACGGACAGGCCCTTTTTCCAGAAGTCGGGATCAGCTGCGCTCAGTCCGAAAGGTACCAGCAATTCGGAATGATGCTTGGTGCCACCAGCTTTCAACAGATCAAAGTACTTTTCCTGGAAGCCCGTTTCCGCTTCCTCATAAACGGCATAGAGCGAATTCACCAGACAGTCGCCGAACGCATATGCATAAACGTAGAATGGCGAATGAATGAAATGAGGGATATAGGTCCAGTAGGTTTCGTAACCCTCGTTCAGCTTGATCGCCGGCCCGAGGCTTTCCTCCTGCACGGAAAGCCAAAGCTCGCCGATCTTGTCTGAGGTCAGTTCGCCGTTGCGTCGTTCGGAATGCACCTTGCGCTCGAAGGTGTAGAACGCGATCTGCCGCACCACGGTGTTGATCATGTCTTCCGCCTTGGACGCCAGCATCACTTTGCGCGTTTGCGGATCGGAAGCCTTTGCAAGCAAGGACTTGAACGTCAGCATTTCGCCAAAGACACTCGCGGTTTCAGCAAGCGTCAATGGCGTTGGCGCCATCAGAGCACCATTTGGCCCTGCCAGAACCTGGTGCACCCCGTGCCCGAGTTCATGTGCAAGTGTCATTACATCCCGGATCTTGCCCTGATAGTTCAGCAGGACATAAGGATGGGCGCTCGGCACTGTCGGATGCGCGAAAGCTCCCGGCGCCTTGCCGGAGCGCGCCGGTGCATCGATCCAGTTCTTGTCGAAAAAGCGTCCCGCAATGTCTGCCATATCGGGCGAGAATGCGCTGTAAGCCGACAATACGGTTTGCTTGGCTTCTTCCCAGGAGATCACACGGGTATCGGCATCAGGTAACGGCGCATTGCGGTCCCAGGTGTTCAGCTGATCCATGCCAAGCCATTTGGCCTTCAGCTTGTAGTACCGGTGCGACAGGCGCGGATAAGCGTCGCGAACGGCAGCAACCATTGCCTCGACGACTTCGCGCTCCACTCTGTTGGCCAGGTGTCGACTGTCGGCAATATCGGAAAAATTCCGCCAGCGATCGGAGATTTCCTTGTCCTTGGCCAACGTGTTGGTGATCAAGGTGAAAGTCCCAAGGTTTGCCTTGAAAGTAGCCGTCAGCGCTTCAGACGCCTTGCGACGCATATCTGGAGAGGGATCCACCAGAAGATTGAGCGTCGGCTCTATGGTGAGGTCCTGGTCGTCAACCTTGAACGAAAGAGACGCCATGGTCTCATCGAACAACCGGTTCCAGGCGCTGCTCCCGGTCACTGACTTTTCATGAAACAACTGCTCGACGCGATCTTCCAGCTGATACGGTTTGTCCTTGCGAAGGTCTTCGATCCAAGGACGATAATGCGCCAGCTGCTGGTCCTGAAGCGCAGCTTCAACGACAGCATCCTCCACCTGGTTCAATTCAAGCGTGAAAAACAGCAGATGCGAGCTGGCTGTCGTGATCTGTTCCTGCACATCACCATAAAATTTCTGAGAAACAGGATCGACGGTGTTACCGGCATAGACCAGACCAGCAAAAGAGATCAGTCGCCCCATCAGATCTTGAAGGTCTTCAAAAGCACGAATGGCAGTGACCAACGCCGGCACATTGTCTTTGGCCATTTCTGCGAGCCGGCCTTTGTAGGATGCCTCGAAGGTTTTTGCGCGATCCAGGCTCTCCTTCAGGTCCGCAGAGACTTCAGGAGCATCCACTGCCTGATAAAGATCGCTCAGGTTCCACTCCGGAAGAGAGCCAAGGTCAGCCGATGCAGAAGACTGAGCGGCGAATACGGGTGTCGGGAAAGGCATGAATGTCTCCGGGAACGGTCGGCCAAAAGTGCAGGCAATGAAAAAGCCCTTCTGACTAATTAGGCGTGCCAGGCCCAACCCTGCAATCGGAAAAGGAAAACTTTTTCACCTTCACCTGGACGATTTGTTTACCCAATTGCGACCAGAATGGCTCGAAACGAGACAATTCAGGGCGACCAGAGCACGCTATGCAAGCAATCAGCGGCAAAATTCTTATCGTTGACGACGACCCCATCCAGCGCAGGCTGCTACAGGAAGCCGTCAAGAAATTCGGCTACCGTTCGAAAACAGCAGAAAACGGCGCGGAGGCCGTCCGCATCATGACTGGTCCGGAAGCCAGTGAGATCGATCTGATCATTCTGGACATGGTCATGCCCGAACTGGATGGGCTGGGTGTGCTTGAACGCCTGCGAGGAGACAAGATCGCAACACCCGTCATTGTCCAGACGGCACATGGCGGCATCGATACGGTTGTGTCGGTCATGAATGCCGGCGCACAGGACTTTGCAGTCAAGCCGGTTGCGCCGGAACGCCTGAACGTTTCCATTCGCAACCTCCTCAAGACATCCGCCCTTGAGGGCGAGATCACCCGTTTCAGAAAACAGGTCTCCGGCACACTGACATTCGCTGACATTGTTACGCAATCAGCCGCGATGGAGCGTGTGATCAATCTTGGCAAACGCGCCGCTGCTTCGAATATTCCCATTCTGATCGAGGGAGAAAGCGGCGTCGGCAAGGAGATGATAGCCAGCGCTATCCAGGGCTCCAGCGACCGCAAGTCAAAACCGCTGGTGACCGTCAACTGCGGTGCTATTCCCGATAATTTGGTGGAATCCATTCTTTTCGGACATGAAAAGGGAGCCTTCACCGGTGCAGTCGACAAACATGTCGGCAAATTCCAGGAAGCACATGGCGGCACCCTGTTTCTCGATGAAGTAGGTGAATTGCCCCAGGAAGTGCAGGTGAAACTGTTGCGTGCGATTCAGGAAGGTGAAATCGACCCGATTGGATCCCGCAGGCCCGTCAAGGTGGATTTCAGGCTGATTTCAGCGACCAACCGCCGCCTGGTCGATCAGGTCAAGGAAGGCGTTTTCCGGGAAGATCTCTATTACCGTTTGAATGTTTTTCCGATCTGGATTCCGCCGCTGCGCGACAGACGGGAGGACATTCCAGCCCTGACACGGCATTTCCTTGCCCGCTTTGCAGCCGAGGAGGGCAAGCCTCAGGTTGCGGGCGTCGCTCCGCAGGCTCTGGAGCTACTTCAGGCCTACCACTGGCCTGGCAACATCCGGCAGCTGGAAAATGCAGTCTTCCGCGCCGTGGTCCTGTGTGATGGTGCTCAGCTGACCATAAATGATTTTCCGCAGGTCGCCTCTGCCGCCACCCAGCCTGGAGTATCTTCAGGCATCCTGGCACCGGCCGCCGTATCCGAAGGACCGTCATCGATTTCCGGTGCATCGGTGACAGCGGCTCCTGCGCACACTCCAGCACCCCGGCCGGCACACACGTCAGCATTCGAGCAGGCCGCACCATTCGGTTTCATGCGCAATCTGGACAGGGACGGGCATGTGCGAAAACTCACCGACATCGAGGAAGAGTTGATTCGCGCCGCCATCAATCACTATTCCGGACGCATGACGGAAGTTGCCAAGAGACTCGGAATCGGGCGCTCCACCCTGTATCGGAAGCTCAAGGAATACGGATTGGAAGAGGGCGGCAAAGATGCCGCAGCCTGACTTGAGGCAACTCAAGGACAGTTGAATGAATTTGGACGATTTTTTGACGCATTCTCCGGTTATCCAGCGCGACCGGAGGATTTTGCCCTCATCACACTTGCATCGTTGCAATTCTGCCACGATTATCAAACAAGCGGATTTAGGGTAAAAACTTCTTAACCTACAGCAGCTAATAATCCCACCTGCTGGGGAGCACGGGATGGGCGCAAGCCCTCGAAAACGGCGAGATAGAGATTGCGTAAACGGTTAGTTGGTTTCAACGCCGCCGTATGGCTGAGACGTGCCGCGAAGATTGCAGGCGCGCTTGCTGTTGCGTCTGCCTGCCTTGTGCCTGCAGCACAGGCCGAGACCCGCACACTTAAGCTTTACAACACGCACACCAAAGAACGCGTATCCATCACGTTCAAGAAAAACGGACGCTATCTTCCAGGTGGATTGCGAGAAGCCAATCGTTTCTTGCGCGATTGGCGACGCAACGAAATCATCAAGATGGATCCGGAACTTCTCGACCTTGTCTGGGAAGTGTATCGGAAAGTTGGCGCGCGAGACCATATTTACGTGGTCTCCAGCTACCGTTCACCGGCGACCAACAACATGCTCCGCAAGCGTTCGTCAGGTGTGGCAAGAAACAGCCAGCACACGCTCGGCAAAGCGATGGATTTTTACATACCTGGCGTCAATCTTGCCAAGCTGAGAGAAGCCGGTCTTCGTAAGGAAATCGGCGGCGTCGGATATTATCCACGCTCCGGATCGCCATTTGTTCACATGGACACCGGCCGGGTACGACACTGGCCAAAGATGAGCCGCTCTCAGCTGGCCAGGGTTTTTCCAAGTGGCAAGACGCTTCATATTCCGTCAGACGGCAAGCCGCTGAAGGGCTACAAGATTGCACTCGCGGAAGCCAAGTCCGGCAAGAAGAGACCGTCGCGCCCAACCATCGTCGCTTCCAACAGCCGCTCATCCTCCGGTCAGGGCCGATCAAGCACAAGAGATCAGAACCTGACGAAGCCTGGCGCGCCGATCCCGGCAGCCGGCCAGGAGCGCAACACATCTGGTGGCGGCAACCTGTTCGCAAGTCTGTTCGGTGGCGACAATGACAACAACAATCGGTCTGCGCGTCCAGGAGCTGTTGGCAACCAGCGGAGCACACCGGCACAAGCAACCGTTTCGCCCGTGGTGAAGAACCCGCCGGTCCCCACCAGGAAGGTACTGGAAGAGCAACAACCTGAGCCGGCGACCGCGCCTGTGCTCGTTGCAAGTGCCGCGCCGACGTTCAAACCCGGTATCGACGAACCTGTACCTTCCGTAGCGATTGGCACTGCGGCTCCAGTGGCGAACACCCTGGACGCGCAGCGCATTGCAATCGAAAATGGCCAGCCACTGCCGACCAACGCGGTCATCGACAGTCGTTTCCAGGTCGCACGCGCACCTTCTCAAAAACCTGATCAGGGCCTCAGCGAAGCCGCACAGCTTGCAGCGGCAACTTTGGGAACAACCGGTTCCATTCCGGTTCCTGCCTCCGCTCCCGTCACCGACCCTGTCGCGGCAATTGCGGCGGCCACCGGAACCAGAGTTCCTTCGCCATTACCCGCGCCACGGCCTGAAACAACGCTGGCTTATGCTTCGGCAGCTGCGACACCGCCTGCCTTGAGCCGGTCGTTGAGGCCATCCATCACCGGTCAACGTCAGTCCGAAGCGCGCCCTCAATCAGCCAATCCAGACCGGCCGGCACCGGTACAGCCCTCACTGTCGGGACGCATTCCACGTGATCAGATCGTGGATCCGCTGGCCGGCTTCGCCAGCCTGCCCGACAAATCAGGGTCTACGCTTTTGTCAGGTGCTGGAACCACCCGTCACCAGGCATTTGCGTCATTGAGCCACCCCAACCAGCGCGCATTGAAGAACGTCATGATGCCGGGCAACCGGTTCGTCTCCGCAAGCTTTGATCGCGCACCTTATGGCGGGCTTAGAACAGACCGCTTCGATGGCCCTGCGGTGGTTGTGCTTCCAGTGCGTTTTGCACGATAACGCTTCAGGTTCTTGACGAATTAAGACAAAAAAAGAGCGGCCCATGGGGCCGCTCTTTTTCGTCGTGGCCGGCTATAGAGCCCACCTTGAAGTCAGCTTTCTGAATCGGAAGCCGCCGGCGCCGCCATGCCAAGTGCATGCATGTAGAGGTCCAGCACCGCTTCCTCTTCCTCACGCTCATGAGGTTGCTTCTTGCGGAGTGAGACAACTTTGCGCAGGATTTTTACATCGTAGCCGTTACCCTTGGCTTCAGCGTAAACGTCCTTGATGTCGTCAGAGATGACCTTTTTCTCTTCTTCCAACCGCTCGATACGCTCGACAAATGCGCGCAGCTGATCCGCTGCTACTCCACCCGGATCGGACATGAACTTAGTTCTCCTTCTTCATTTTTCTTGACAATCAATGTGTCCCCGGAAGGCTGAAATCTGCTTGCCTGACGGGTTCCATGAAAATTGCGTGTGCCCTGCCAGACTCGGTGATGTCCGTCAAGCGATGAATGACCGGCAATCGTGCCGCCGATCAGTGCTGAGGTTTGCTTTTTTCAAAAGCTGCCGTCTGTTCAGCACTCGCTTCGGTCTGATACTTGGACTTCCATTCGTCATAGGGCATGCCGTAAACGATCTCGCGCGCATCCGCCTTCTCCAATGGCAGTCCCTTCTCGGCAGCTGCGTCCTGATACCAGTTGGAAAGACAGTTCCGGCAAAAACCCGAAAGGTTCATCATGTCGATGTTCTGAACATCGGTTCTTCCACGCAGATGCTCGACGAGACGTCGGAACACAGCGGCTTCTAGTTCGAGTTTTGTCTGTTCGTCCATTATGCAAACCTCCCTGGATCTTCCAGTTCAAGCCAAATTCGCGGCGTTTAGTCAGTGTCGCTGCGCGATTTGAAGTGTTGAATCTTCCGGCAATCCGGCATTTGCGCAATTGCCCGCAAAGTCGGCTCCAAACGATCGGCCCACTCCTTGGCGCCACTGTCGTCGGCGATCAAATCCTGCCGCAATTCAAGCAACACATGAGCAAGGCCATTGCGCGTTGCGTGCCGATACATTGTGTCGTTTTTGAGTGCACCGTCATAAGGCTCATTGTCACCGACAACGAGGTCGTCTTGCGCGCGCAACCCGGCAAGCATCGGCTTGACCGCGCGTGGGTCACAGTCCCAGAGAACCGTCGCGTGCCACGGTCTCGGCACGCCGCGCCAGACGGGCGTGAAACTGTGGATCGACACCACTACCGGCGGCGCCGTCACCGCATTCATGGCTTCGAGCGTAGCATCTATGAGGCTGTGATAGGGCTCATGAAACGCCTGGATGCGATACGCTCTTTCAGCCGCGTCAACCCCGGCATTTCCCGGCACAACCGCGCCGTCTGACAATCTCATGATCAATGTCGGGTCGTCTTCGCCGCGATTGGGATCAATGAAGAGACGTGAAAATGTCGTCAGGCAGGCCGGCGCTTCCAAACGCCTGGCAAGTTCAAGGGTAACGGCGCGCGCTCCAATATCGTAGCCGATATGCCGCTGAAACTGTTCAGCGGGAACTCCAAGGTCGCCATAGCCTGGGGGTACTGTATTGCGCGCATGGTCACACAACAGCAGAAGGCCGGAACTGAAGTCTCCAGGTATGTATTCTGTTGGCTGAAAAGCTTCGCCAGCCTCGGCTGCTGTTTCTATCATTTCTCGCGTCGTGGAAAATCTGAAGGCGTCTGCAGGCGCAGGCGGACAGGTTTACGGCAAACTCGTTCCGGAACCAAGCCTGAATAATAATCTGTCCTCCGTCCGATTCGGGAGGACCGGTCTCTCAACATCCGGCAATCGGGTGCACGTCGGAAAACGGCTTTATTTTCAGCCTCTTTCCTGAGGAAAGACCCACTTTGTATACGGTTTGTTGATGGCTAACTTCTATCAGGGTCCCAACGGCCTTGTTCCCGCCCCATTTTTGACTTCATAGGTGGGGTAATCGTCCTTCCGGGCAAATTTCAAGGGGCGATTTCGGGATTAAGTCTGGGCGAAAGCCATCCGTATCCTGTTAACGACGTTGACAAGACCCCCTTGTCCACGCAAAAAGCGAATGTCTGTAAAGCAGCAAAGTGAACGACTGCATATGTTTAAGGTTGGGGAACGGTACCAGGGTGGGTCTCGGGCACGTATTGGTGTGCCCATGAAAGCTGCCTTGACCGGACTTTTGACCGTGCTGCTTTTTTCCGCATCAAGTGAAGACGCCAGGGCCGATTTGCGCCTGTGCAACAAGACAGACAGTCAGGTCGGTGTCGCCATAGGCTACAAAGACAAGACCGACTGGGTCACCGAAGGCTGGTGGAACCTCGCATCAAATTCTTGCGAGACGCTGGTCCCGGGCGCGCTGGTGTCACGATACTATTACATCTACGCAGTTGATTACGACCAGTTTGGCGAATGGGGCGGCCGGGCATTCATGTGCACCCGGGAGAAAGAGTTCACCATTCGCGGAATTGAAGACTGTGTGGCTCGCGGATTTGAGCGGACAGGCTTTTTTGAAATCGACACGGGCGAACAGAGCAGCTGGACAGTCCAGTTGACCGAACCCGTGCAACAAGGAACAGGTGGGCGATGAGGCGAAACCGACGAGTCAAAATCTTAGCAACTCTCGGACCCTCTTCCTCAGAACAAGACATAATTGAAAAACTGTATCGCTCAGGTGCGGATGTGTTCCGCATCAATATGAGTCATACAGATCATGACCGTCTGAAAATGCTCGTTGAGCGTATCCGTTCTGTCGAAGAGAAAATCGGGAGGCCGATCGGAATTCTGGCTGACCTTCAGGGACCAAAGCTGCGTGTGGGAACATTCACAGGTGGCCCCGTCATGCTGGCAAACGGCGCAACGTTTACGCTGGACGCAGACAAATCCGGCGGCGACATCAACCGGGTCCACCTCCCGCATCCGGAAATTCTGGAAGCGCTTGAGCCAGGTCACCGCCTGCTGCTCGATGACGGCAAGATCCAGTTGAAAGTCATTGAAGCCACAGCAACCAAAGCTGTTACTGAAGTGATTGTTGGTGGCAAGCTTTCGGACCGCAAGGGCATCAGTGTTCCCGACACCGAAATCAAAACGAGTGCGATGACCGAGAAGGACCACAAGGACCTGATCGCCGCACTGGAACAAAATGTCGACTGGGTAGCCCTTTCCTTTGTGCAGCGCCCTGACGACTTGGCCGAAGTCCGCAAGATCACGCGTGGACGCGCTGGAGTTCTGGCAAAGATCGAAAAGCCTCAGGCAATCGGTCGCCTGGACGAAATCATTGAACTGTCCGATGCAATCATGGTTGCCCGTGGTGACCTTGGCGTGGAAATGCCGCTGGAACAGGTTCCAGGGCTGCAGAAGCAGATCACGCGTGCCTGCCGCCGTGCCGGCAAGCCGGTCGTGATTGCCACCCAGATGCTGGAATCCATGATTTCTGCACCTGTCCCGACCCGCGCGGAAGTCTCCGACGTTGCCACCGCCGTTTTCGAAGGCGCTGATGCTGTCATGCTGTCAGCTGAATCGGCTGCCGGCGATTTCCCTGTTGAAGCCGTTGCCACCATGGACAAGATCGCCCAGCAGGTTGAACAGGACAACAACTACCGCAACATCATCTATGCACAGCGCGCCGAGCCTGAAGCAACGGGTGCCGACGCGATCTCCGCGGCTGCACGGCAGATTGCCGAGACGCTCAATCTGGCGGCTGTTGTCTGTTACACGACATCGGGCGCAACGGGATTGCGTGCCTCTCGTGAACGGCCCGCGTGCCCGGTGATCGTTCTGTCACCGGTCCTGGCAACAGCGCGCCGACTGGCACTTGGCTGGGGCCTGCACTGCGTCGTCAGTGAAGATGCCGCCAACGAGGAAGACATGATCGATCGTGCCTGCCGAATTTCCTATTCGGAACAGTTCGCCAAGCCAGGCCAAAGGATCATCGTGACTGCCGGCGTCCCGTTTGGCACACCGGGATCCACAAACCTGTTGCGCATTGCATTTGTCGGCAATGATGGTCAGGGCGGCATTTGACGGTCTAATCGGTTGAAACACCGAGACTAAGTCATCACAGAAGTGAAAGGGCGGCCACGTGCCGCCTTTTTCATGCCGGTTCGCGCAATTGAGGCTTCCTGGCAGTCCCCTGAACTTCACCAGGCGCGGCCTTCACGCGGTCGATCAGGGTTCCCAGCGCCTCGATGACCTTGTCATTGTGTAGATGATGCGGCATGTGGCCAGCGTTTTCCAAAACGATCAGTTCAGCGTTTGGCAAGTCTCGGCGCAACCCCTCGCTATGGATCGACGGCCAGACAATCGTGTCGTCCGCGCCAGTGACAACCAATGCCGGTTGTCCAATCTTGTGATAAGATTTGGCATGCCGCGTGACCTGCGGTTTCAGCGTCGCTATGTCGGTTGAATTCGCCCGGAAAGACTGCGGCCTGTACAAGAGCGGCAGGTTTATCCGTTCGGCATAACGTTCCGGCGCCTGCCCAGGGGCGAAGACCCGGAGAATGGCTGCGGGAGCAAGGCGTTCTGCAAGTGGTAGCGTCAAAGTTCTTGTAAAGAGGTCACCGACAATCGGAAGGGCAGCCATCGAATAGTGCCAGTCCACGCCACCTGGCCAGGGATGGCTGACGGGTGCGATAAATGCCAGCCCCGCGATGCGTTCTGGATATGTCAGCCCAAGAACGACAGTGACCGCGGCTCCGAAAGAGTGTCCAACAACAATGGACTTCTTTATGTCAAGATATTCAAGCAACCCGGCAATAACTCCGGCTTGTCCTTCAAGCGAACTGTGCCGTTCAAAATCGCGTTCCGAGAACCCGAGACCCGGCCGATCCACAAAGAGGGTCGTATACCTGCCGTCAAACGCATCCTTGAACGCGATCATGGGGTCATAGGCATTGCCGCTGGCCCCATGAATGAACACCAGGACAGGTGCGTCACTGTCCTGATTGTCCGCAGGAAACAGATGGTAATGGAGTTTGACACCATCGATTTCGGCAAAGCTGCCGTCGGGCTGATGCGCCGCAGAAATCTGACTGACACGCCAGGCTGTATAGGCTGCGGACAGGATGAGAAGAACCGAGATCAGCAACAAAAAATACATGGTGAAGCGAACAACAAACATTTCAACATACCGTTTATCGGAATGGAAACGGTACGTTTGTCAGGTCAGGCTGGTTCACCCTCAGCGTCTTTTTCAAGATCCTCCACAGCCTTGGTGGCATTCTCCAGGCTTGGATTGACCTCAAGCGCACGCTTGAATGTTTCCAGAGCGCTGTCCTCAAAACCAAGCCGCCGCTGAATGATTGCCAATCCCGACAAAGCGCCCCAGTGCCGAGGTTCAAGCGCAAGCGTCCGCTCGATGTCGACCAGCGATTTGCCGAAGTCCTCTCGCATGTAGTGCACGGTCGCACGGCGGTTCCAGCCTTCCGCAAAAGATGGCTTCAAAACCACCACAACGTCCAGCAGATCAAGAGCAAGTCCGTGATCGTCTGCCTGGAGTGCCTTGCCCGCACGCGACATCAGCACGTCCACGGTGTCACTGCCAGAATCCATCCAGATGCGCTGGATTTCGCGTGTTATACGCGCCGCAGCGTTCGTGTCGTCCGTATCTGCAAGCTCTGCATAAAGCTCGTCCAGCCTGGACTGCTCCTCCTCCGGATCCGCGTCCTCAACAACAACCTGCCCGCCGTCTTGCGGAAGGTCTTCAGGCATCGGGTTGAAGTCTTCTGCCGACGGAGGGTCCACATCCGGCCCAAGATCGGGAACGGGTTGAGCACCGGCGATACCGGAACCGACAAAAAAAACGATGGCAAACACAAAAATCCGCATCCAACGATTATGGGTCGTTAGATGCGGCGGTCAATCCGGGAAATTTACACATCTTGGTGCGCACGGCAGGAAATCGTCTGTACCGCCCTGAAAGCTGCCTGCTAAGCGCTTCCAGACAAACGGGAATCAACGAATCCGACGCACAATCGCACCGGCAAGATCAGCCCTGGCGTGCTTTGAAACGCGGGTTTTTCTTGTTGATGATGTAGACGCGGCCTTTACGACGAACCATACGGTTGTCGCGGTGACGGCCCATCAGCGCTTTAAGCGAGTTTTTGATCTTCATGTCACTGTCCCCCTCTTAAGGGTCCTGCTTCTCTAAACCAAATGAGCGCCTGCGGCGCTCACATTCGACTGGGTTGTTCTTAAAAGCAGCTGCAGCAAATGCGCCTGTCTTCTGATCAACCCGCGCCTCTTGAAACCATCAATCAGCGCAAAAATGGTGGGCGTGACAGGGATTGAACCTGTGACCCCTTCGATGTCAACGAAGTGCTCTCCCGCTGAGCTACACGCCCGAATATCTCGGTAGTCCGGCGCCCCGACGCCGTGGTGGAGTGCGATATAGCGGGGAACGCAGATCTGTGCAACCCCCCTTTTTCACCGAACCGGCAAATTATCACATGTCCAGCAGCGGCCAATTCAAGTACTTGGTATCAGGCCGCCAGCATGCGTTCGACTTCCTGCACAAGATCCTTCAAATGGAAGGGCTTAGACAGAACTTTTGCATCCTTGGGCGCATCCGATTCAGGGTTCAGGGCCACTGCTGCAAAGCCGGTTATAAACATCACCTTCAGATCCGGATCCAGTTCCGTTGCGCGCCTTGCGAGCTCGATCCCGTCCATCTCCGGCATCACGATATCGGTCAACAGCAGGGAAAAGGGCTCCTCGCGCAAACGCTCGTAAGCGCTTTTGCCGTTATCGAAAGACACAACATCATGGCCGGCGTTTTCCAGAGCTTTCGCCAAAAAGCGGCGCATGTCATTATCATCTTCGGCTAGCAGGATACGCGACATCGTTTATGACCATTTCCCTTTATTTTTGATATCCGGAGCGAATTTGAGAGCTCCTTCTGCCGGTTATAGCCCGAATTCCACAGAATGATAGCCAGAATTGGTTCTCCTAAGCTTTTGATATCAACACTGTGGACTGCGTGTTGATTCCTTGGCACCATGGGTCAACTTGTCATAAGGGCAATAACCGGAACCTGGCATTTGACGAATAAGAAACCGCCCTCCTTACAAACGTCTCTTGAAGCCGACTTCAACGGCTATCCGGCGTTCGACGTACTTTGCCCTGCTGATCAGCGCCTGCCATACGTTTTCAATTCGCCCCATTCCGGCCGGCAGTATTCTCAAAGTTTCCTCGCATCGTCGCGTCTGGACGAAAAATCCATTCGGCGCTCTGAAGATGCTTATGTGGACGATCTCTTCGCACATGTCATTCCCATGGGCGCACCGCTTCTGAGGGCCCACTTCCCCCGGGCATTTCTCGATGTGAACAGAGAGCCATACGAGCTCGATCCCAAGATGTTTGACGGACGGCTGCCGTCCTACGCAAATGTCCGCTCTATCCGGGTGGCGGGAGGCCTTGGGACTGTTGCCCGGATCGTGAGTGAAAATCACGAGATCTATCGCCACAAATTGCCTGTTGAAGAAGCCCTCAGGCGGGTCGAGGAAATCTACAAGCCCTATCACTCGACCTTGCGACGGCTCCTTGCGCAGACCCATGTCACATTCGGGTATGCGGTGCTGATCGACTGCCATTCCATGCCATCGACCATCAAATGCCAGACGACCGACAGTCGGCCAGACTTCATTCTCGGTGACCGTTATGGAACAAGCTGCAGCAGTGATTTGACCGAGTATGCCTGCACGATCCTGCGAAACCTTGGCTACACCGTTAGCCGGAACAAACCTTATGCTGGCGGTTTCATCACGGAACACTATGGCAGACCGGCCAGTGGCCTGCATGCGCTTCAGATCGAAATCAATCGTGGCCTTTATCTCAACGAGACCACTCAGGAACCTTCCGCCGGGTTCGGCGAGCTCTTCAACAACTTGAGGACCTTCGCCCTGGAGCTGACTGCCATGCCGGACGCTGCCTTGCCTGCCGATTCGATCGCCGCCGAATAGCCCCGGACAAAAAAAGAGGCCGCACTCAAATGAGGCGGCCCGAGTCTAGGGAGGAAACGCCCAAGGAGGGCGATGCAATACAACGTATCGCACCGCAATAAAATTGCATTGCACCGCACAAAGGTCAAGCCCAAAGCGGTTCGAAATCTGATCAAACAATATGCAACTAAACCGGTTTTGCTGAGGTAATTTTCAGCAGAAACAGTTATACAGACGGCAAATCACCACTTTTCAACCGATTTACCCCTCACCAGGGAGAGATGAATGTCGGACGGGTTCAAAGCCAGTAGCAACACGTTTGCACCATTTCTTGACAAGCTTGCGGACGCTGCAAGCAACGCGATCATGCCGCACTTCCGGCAAGGATTTGCTGTCGACAACAAGTGGGACACCGGGTTTGACCCGGTCACCATTGCCGACAAGAACGGCGAAACGGCGATGCGCACCCTGATCAACAGTGAATATCCCGATCACGGCATTCTCGGTGAGGAGCACGGACCTGAAAATCTCGAAGCCGAGAATGTCTGGGTGCTCGATCCGATCGACGGCACCAGAGCATTCATCACCGGATTGCCAACCTGGGGCACATTGATCGGCCTGAAAACAGCAGGCCGTCCCAGCCTCGGCATGATGGTTCAGCCCTATATCGGTGAACGTTTCGGCGGAGACAGCAGCTGCGCCTGGTATCAGGGCTCCCTTGGCCGGATGACGATCAAGACCCGAGCTTGCAAGAGCCTCGAAGCCGCAACCCTCTTCACGACAACCCCGGCACTCTTTACTGAGATCGAACGGCCCGCATTCGACCGTATTGAAGCATCTGCACAGCTCTCGCGCTATGGCACCGACTGCTACGCCTACTGCATGGTGGCGGCCGGCCATGGCGACGCAGTCATAGAGTCCGGCCTTCAGGCCTACGACATCGTCGCTCTGGTGCCGATCATTGAGGGCGCAGGCGGCGTTGTCACGACATGGACAGGAGGCTCACCTGCCGATGGAGGCCAGATTGTCGCCTCTGGTGACCCTCGCCTGCACGACATACTGCTTAGAGAACTGGCGAAGGCCAGCTAAAGTCCCGATTTTTGAAGTTCCAGTTCCATTTCCAGGCCTGGAACAAACGCATCGAACGCGGCCCAAAACTGGTCGCGATAGATGTCTTGCTCCATCATCAGCTCGTGAGCCGCACCAGCAATTTCGACATATGCGGTCGCTTTCGCCCGCGAAACAAAATCTTCGATTTGGGGTGTTGATACGACCCTGTCAGCCCCTGCGGCCAGGATCAGGCACGGCAGCTTTATGCCAGGTCCAGCATTGCGCTTGCGCAATGACAGCATGGTGCGGGCCGCAGCCGCCAACCAGCCCATGGTTGGCGCTCCAACGCCAAGTTCCGGTGCTGCCTCAAGCACCTTGTTGAACCTCTCAAATCGCACCTTGTCGGATGTTTGCCTGTTGGATTCGTAAGGAACCAGGATCTGACCGTTGCCACCTGGAACAAAGAGACGTCCAAGACCCATCATTGAAAAGACGCGTGCCAGCGGAAACCCCACTTTTTCAATCAATCCGGAGGTTTTGGGCGAAAGCGCTTTCAACTGCGGTTTACCGAGCACGCCAAAAGTCAGTTTTCTGACAAGCCAACGGCGCGCTGCAGCAAGGTCAGGCGCCCAGGTCCCGGACGGAATTCCAAGCAGAGGTGCGGTGATCACTGCACGGTCAAGCATGGTTCGCAGCCGCTCTGAATCAGACAGTACGACAAGTCCACCCGTAGAATGGGCCAATGCAAAATGCGGCCCAGGGTAAGTTGCCAGCGAAATGTCTTTGAGAACCGTTCGAAGATCGAGCCTGTATTTCTTGAAATTCGAGACGTGGCCTCGCCTGGGATTACGGGTCAAACGCTGGGAACCGCCCTGGCCGCGCCAATCAAAAGACACGACATTGAAACCTCGATCCCGCAGACCCTCGACAACTTCGAAGTACTTTTCAATAAATTCCGCCCGCCCCTGCAACAGCGTAACGGTTCCCTTGCGGGCCGGTCCTCTTGCAGGCCAGTGGGCAAAACGGATTTTGACACCGTCTGCCGTGTCGACAAATCCGGATTGCGTTCCCTCGGGAACTGGATTGTCGGGATGATGGAAAAGGCTCATGCGGCCCCTTTTGAAAAGCTAAGGCAACGAATAACTGTGATAGCGGTCTTCGCCGTGGCTCACAACAAACTTCAGGCCGGCCCCGTCGGACCGGCCCTGAAAGCCAAAGAAATTCACGTCACATTACCAGCGTTGTTGCCAACCCCACTGTGCACGATGACCTCCGACCGGGCGGCTCCGGACAATCTGCGCTGACCTTGAATCAACTACCAGACGGAACTTCTGACCACCCCAGGCACGGGCTTTGACAATATACATCGGGCCACGGCGATCCAGGATCCGGATTTTGTGAAAGCCACGATGACGCAAGCTGCGGCGGATCTGGCGCGGGCCCATCTCGTGGTAACCCCAACCGCCGCGACGGTCGTCCCAGCCACGCTGTCCGCGATGTTTCTTGTGCTTACGGTGATCGACTTTCACAATCAGCTCGGATTGCGGCTGATGGAACTTTGCCCCACTGGCCAGGGGAGCTGCACTGGCAGAGGAAACAAAACCGACGGACGCAAGCAGAACGGCACCGGCGATCGGGGCAGAAAATTTCGAAAGAGTGGCAAGCATTTTTCATCTCTCCTGACTGAGCCGTCAGCGCCGTGCTGACGTTGGCCACAAGATGCACCCGGCCACTTGAACCCAATCGGAAGGCTCCGTTCATCCGCCGTTCATCTGAAAGACGTCCGGCCATAAAGCCCCTTGAAATGAAAATCAGGAATTCCCAGATTCCTTGTTGCAGGCGCCTCGAACGGGTCTGCAGCGCGATCCTGTCCCGCCAATATGGGGGATGATGGAAAGCACTATGAAGTGAAGTAACCGTTGCTCAAAGAGAGGACACTACACATGCGTCACTTGGATTTTTCTCCGCTTTATCGGTCCACCGTCGGGTTTGACCGTTTGTTTTCAATGCTGGATTCCGCCGGCAATGAAACCCCCAGCTATCCGCCTTACAACATTGAACGCACTGGCGAAAACACCTACCGCATCACCATGGCGGTCGCCGGGTTTACCGAAGACGAACTCTCGGTTGAAGCCAAAGAGCACGTTCTCACAATCAAGGGTGAGAAGGCTGACGAAGACACCGACCGCGAAATTCTCTACCGCGGCATTGCATCTCGCACGTTCGAACGCCGTTTCCAGATCGCTGAACATGTCCGTGTCGATGGCGCAAGCCTCGAAAACGGACTGCTCCATGTCGATCTCATTCGGGAGATCCCTGAAGCAATGAAACCGCGCAAGATCGATATCACGAGCGGTTCCGCCAAGCAGATTGAAACAACTGCTCACTAATCTGCTGACCAAACTTGCGAAAGTCTGCTTCGAGGCGCCTGGACACCCAGGCGCCTCTTTTGATCTTTCTCCTGATGTCTGATTGCCAGACGTTCTGAAAGGTCCTGAACCGGCGCTCAGACGGTGTCCGCAAGGACACTCAAGAACGCGTCCACATCAGCTTCAACGGTGGCGAAACTTGTCACCATGCGCAAACAGACTTCATCGTCAGCAGGCCTGGCATCACTTGGCAAATCATCGGCTGGCCATTCATAGAGTTTCGCACCAGCGGCCTCCAGTGCCTCAAATTGCCTGCGCTTGAGTATAGGAAAGACCTCGTTTGCTTCGACCGGGCAAGCTGTGCGTCCACCAGCTTCCCGAATGCCTTCAGCGAGGCTCGACGCCATGGCATTGGCATGAGCAGCCGTCGCCATCCAGTTATCGTTTTCGAAGTAGCCTTCAAATTGCGCCGCCACGAATCTGTTCTTGGAAAAGAGATGCCCGCCGCGTTTTCGGAAATACTCAAATCCCTTCGCCGCTTCCAGGTCGAAGAAGACGACGGCCTCCGCGCACCAGCAACCATTTTTCGTGGCACCGAATGAAAGCACGTCAACGCCCGCCTTCCAGGTCATGTCCGCCGGTGAGCACCCGAGTGACACAAGCGCATTGGCAAATCGAGCACCATCCATGTGCAACGGCATACCGCGCGAGCCGGCGACACTCTTGATCGCGGCAATTTCATCAAGCGTATAGACGGTTCCCCATTCTGTAGCCTGGGTCAACGAAACCGCTGCAACCTGGCCGTGATGCACAACGCCGTCGGGATAAGCAGCCATTGCGTTTTCCAGCGCGTCAGGGGTCATTTTCCCGAAAGCCCCCGGAACGCCGGCCAACTTGTTGCCGCCGGTCATGAATTCGGGACAATTGCATTCATCAACCTGGATATGCGCTGTCTGGTGGCAAAATATGACGCCCCCGGGCTTGGCATACGCAGCTAAAGACAACGAGTTTGCAGCGCTCCCGGTTGCGACCTGATAGACGGCCACTTCACGTTCAAAAATTTCACTGAATGTGTCGGATACGCTTTGGGTAAGCGGGTCGGTGGCATAGGCCGACGCGAACCCATTATTATGGCGGGTCAGCGCCGACATCACCGCCGGAGCTGCACCCGCCCAATTGTCGCTTGCAAAGTTCATGTGCCGGTTTAATCAGGTCGACTTCCAACCGGCAACATGAATTATCAATCGTAGTACATTTCCCGCTTGCGGTAGTAGGAACCCGCCAGCCAGTCGAGAGAAATCACGCCGGGGCCCTTGAGGGTCGGAACGAGCAGCAGGAAGATCCACAACAGCCGGTCATCAGAGATGATCGCATAGGGTTCACCATCAAAGAGCGCACCGATTGTCTTGGCATCCGCACCGTGGCCGGTGATATCCACGTAGGTCATGACAATGATGAAGACGATCATGCCAAGGCTTGCAAAGCGTGTGAACAACCCGACAACAACAAGCAAGGGCAAGATGAATTCACCCCAGGTGCCCAAAAGCACGATAAGTCCATAGGGAAAGAAGGCAATCTGACTGGTGTCGTAGCTGACCTGTTCCATCAATTGCGGCAGCATCTGCGCATAGGCACCTGCAGTCGGTGTGAAAATGTTGGCAACACTTCCACCGATTTTGGTCAGCGCTGAATTCCAGAAAAACTGGAGCAGAACGGCCGCAAAGATGAATCTGGCGGCAAGTCCGAGAAACCAGCCGTTCGTCAGGCGCTCAATTGCGCCGAATACCATTGTGTACAATCGTACGAAGAAACCAATCAACGCACCCATGAATTCCCCCTTCCTGTGACGGACCTCGCCCCTGTTCCTCAGGCTACGTCGAGATCCGCAAATGCTCCAGTTGAAAGACAGTCCGAAAGACAATCAGACAGTGAAAAATTTTCGAAGGCTTTTTGCGCAGCCTCTGCGCTTTCGGCCAACATGGCGCCGTCGAAAAGCGCACAAACGAAAATGTCGGCTCCGGGCCGGAGCAGCAACATGTCGACGCTCAATTCCGGACGGGTAAGCAGCACGGACTGAGCCAGTTGCAGATCGATCTGAATATCGGCACTCGGATCAAAGCGATTTGCACGGACGAGGTCCCAGACAGGCCAACGTGAAGTAACGACTTGCGCTGCCGGATGCCTTCTGAAGCGGACCGCGCCGACCGATTGAGCATCTACAGAGCTCAGTCTGGACGGGTCAAGCGGAACCTGGTCGGTTGCATGATAAGCCTGCAACCAGGCCCACTCGAGGCGGGCAACGTCGGCAAGATAGGGGTAAGCTTCCAGAGGTGGAAAGCTTTCCACGAAACCGGCGAAATCGGCCCCATAGTGCAGCAACACCGGCGATTTCGGAGGGTGCCTTGTTACAAAAGCGCGTGCAA
Source organism: uncultured Roseibium sp. (assembly GCF_947499295.1). Lineage (GTDB taxonomy): Bacteria > Pseudomonadota > Alphaproteobacteria > Rhizobiales > Stappiaceae > Roseibium. Next base: position 121,051 of record NZ_CANMNP010000005.1, on the reverse strand, counting down.
GCGCGCCAAAATATTCATCGCCGAGCAGATTTTTGACGGCCGGAAAGGTGTCTCCAAGCGCGTCGCACAAACTCACGACCACATTGTTACGATAGACGCTGAAGCGCTTGGGCGCAGTTTCGCCATCAGGTCCGACAAGACCCACCGGCGTGCTGCTCTCGGGATCGAAAAGAGCTTCGCAAAAAGTCGTTTCATCGACTTTGTCACTGGTCGCCATTGCGCACATATCAGCCAACGCGCCGAATGCTGGGTCGACTGTTGTCGGCAAGGATCCGATCTGCTGCCTGAGCCTCTGACATCAAGACAGGCCAGGCTGGCACATCATTGTCCCATTCGATCAGGGTCGGAATTGCTCCGGTGCTGGCGATTAGGTGCTCATACAGCGCCCAGACCGCCTGATCGACTCCCCGGTCATGAGCATCGATCAACAGCGGACGCCCTGCATCATCCTGGTCAGGCGCATGGCCGCCGAGATGGATTTCGCCAACCGCGCCAATCGGAAAAGCATCAAGATAATCCAGCGCCGATCTCTCATGATTGGTGCAGGACACATGGACATTGTTCACGTCAAGCAACAGACCGCATCCAGTCCGGCGCGTGATTTCTTTGAGGAAATCCAGTTCGCTCATGGTGCTTTGCGCGAAAGCGACGTAGGTGGACGGATTTTCCAAGAGCATACGGCGCCCGACGCTTTCCTGAACCTCGTCAATATGGTCGCAGACCCGATCGAGCGTTTCCTGGTCATAGGGAACAGGCAACAGATCGTTCAGATAAGTGGTCTCATGGGACGACCAGGCCAGGTGTTCGGAAAAAAGACCTGGCTCGTAGCGTTTGTTCAAGACGGCAAGACGTTGAAGGTGATCGCGGTCGAGCGGCCCCTCGCCGCCGATCGAAAGCCCGACACCATGGAGAGACAGTGGATATTTCTCCCGAATTGCCTCCAGCTGGCGATGCGGCATGCCGCCGTCGCCCATATAGTTTTCCGCATGAACTTCGAAGAACCCGATGTCGGCAGATGTCTCGAGTATCTCGGCAATATGTTCAGCCTTCAGGCCAGCTCCGGCTCTTGCCGGGACTGAAGCATCAATCCGCGTCGGGGTCTGGCTCGGGCTGTCTGGAAACATGATGGGCTCCATAGGGAGACTTGGTTGTCAGGCAGACAGACGGTTGCCCGCCTGCCTGAAATCTCAGCCGTGAAACGGCCCTGTCGGCCAGAAAATCAGGCTTCAGGAAGGTCGCGGTTAAGCTCAGTCAGGGAACCCTTGCGGTCGCCCGGCAGTTCCATGCTGACGCATGTGCCTTTTGGAACCAATGTCCAGGCATTGCCCTGATAGTCGACTGTGGAAGTGCCTGCGCAGGTCGTGCCGGCACCGGCTTTGCAGTCATTCTTGCCTTTCAGGGAAACGCCATAGCACTTTTCTTTGGCTTGCGCTTGAGCCGGGGTGGTCGTGGTGGACAGACCTGCAACAGCTGTTGCGACGGCACCTGCGACGATTGCAGCGGTCATAGCCTTATGCTTCATTTCAAACTCCTCTGGTCGAACCTTAGATCCAGTATTGGCCAACGCTTTGCGGCGAGCAGCGCGGCTCAACCTGTACATGAGCATATTGCCGATAAATAGGAAATCAAACGGCTGTGACTATTTTGCGAGCACATGCCCACAAAGATTACCAGACGCAAGATTCTTACACAAAACACCTCGCATTTGAGCTATCCGGACACATGGAACTTTTTGCGCGAAACAATTATAATGCGCACGACAAGAAACACCCTTGCTCCTGACTGAGAAATCTGTCATGTTCGCGCCGCCTGAAATAGGACAGGGATACTGTCCCAATTGTTGCGGTAAATCCGGACCTGCGGTAATGAACGGGCTGGAGCAATGATCAGGATGACCATTCGTGTGATTCAGATGGATCTGCGAAAAGCGGAACGAAACGTTCCGGCAGCGGTAACTCCGCTGCGTCAATGCGGCGGTTTGTGTTAAGAAGCCGGCGCGGTAAATACAACGACAGAGCCGGGGCAGCTAAGCCAGGGTTCGCCGAGCCGCATTCTTGATGGAATGCGACCCGAACGGAACCGGACGCTTCAGCCACGGCGGCACTGGGGTAAACAGTGAGGGCGCACATGACGATTAAAGAGCTGACGACCAGCACAGCCATGCAAGCCGGGAGCGCGGACGGAAGAACCGCTGCGAACGCAACACTTGCCGAACGACTGAGCACGGCCGCCGACAAAGGGCTCTACAATCCGTCGCGCGAACATGATGCCTGTGGCGTGGGTTTCGTTTCCCACCTGAAGGGTGCGAAATCACACAAGATCGTTTCAGATGGATTGCAGGTTCTTGAAAACCTGACCCACCGCGGTGCGGTTGGTGCAGATCCCCTGATGGGCGATGGCGCCGGCATGCTGGTGCAAATTCCGCACGCCTTGTTTGCGGAAGAGATGGCAAAGGCGGGCACACCGTTGCCGGCCGAAGGTGAATACGGTGTCGGTTTCGTCTTCTTGCCTCAAGACGACTCCCTGCGTGCCAAATGTGAAGAAATCGTGGATCGTGCCATCGCCGAGGAAGGCCAGGAGATGATCGGCTGGCGCGATGTGCCGGTCGATAATTCCTCGCTGTCAAAAGCTCCGGATATTGCCGCGACAGAACCTGTTTCCAGACAGCTTTTCATCCGCAAATCCGCAAGCGACGATCAGAACGCTTTCGAACGCCGTCTTTATGTATTGCGCAAGGTGATTTCCAACACTGTGCGCGCTGAAACCGATGCAGTCTCCAAGGGCTTCTATATCGTTTCCCTGTCGAGCCGCACGATCGTTTATAAAGGCATGTTCCTCGCCTATCAGCTCGGCGCCTATTATTCGGACTTGAAAGACGAGCGGTTCACCTCTGCTCTCGCGCTTGTTCACCAGCGCTTCTCCACGAACACTTTCCCTTCCTGGGACTTGTCCCATCCCTATCGGATGGTTGCCCATAACGGCGAAATCAACACGCTTCGAGGAAACGTCAACTGGATGGCCGCACGTCAGGCCTCTGTCTCCTCAACACTGCTCGGCGATGATATCTCCAAGCTCTGGCCGATTTCCTATGAAGGCCAGTCGGACACGGCCTGTTTCGACAACGCCCTGGAATTTCTTGTCATGGGCGGCTACTCGCTTGCACATGCTGCGATGATGCTGATCCCGGAAGCCTGGGCGGGCAACCCGCTGATGGACGATAACCGGCGGGCTTTTTACGAGTATCATGCAGCCATGATGGAGCCGTGGGACGGTCCGGCAGCCGTTGCCTTTACCGACGGCCGTCAGATTGGCGCGACGCTTGACCGGAACGGCCTTCGCCCGGCCCGCTACATCGTCACCGACGATGACTTTGTCATCATGTCCTCTGAAGTTGGCGTGCTGCCGGTGGACGAAGAGCGTATCGTTCAAAAATGGCGCTTGCAGCCAGGCAAGATGCTGCTGATCGACCTCGAGGAAGGCCGCATCGTTTCTGACGACGAGATCAAGCGTCAGCTGTCGACCGCCAATCCTTACAAGGACTGGCTGCACCGCACTCAAATCGTTCTGGAAGATTTGCCGGGCGTACGCCAAAGAGCTCCGGTTGCCGGAGAAAGCTTGCTCGACCGTCAACAGGCCTTTGGCTACACTCAGGAAGATATCAAGCTTCTCATGACGCCGATGGCAACTGTTGGCCAGGAAGCCATTGGTTCGATGGGCACGGACACGCCAATCTCGGCACTCTCCGACAAATCGAAGCTGCTATATACCTATTTCAAGCAGAACTTTGCTCAGGTCACCAACCCGCCGATCGACCCGATCCGCGAGGAACTGGTGATGAGCCTGGTGTCCTTCATCGGACCGCGCCCGAACATCTTCGACCTCGAAGGTCAGTCGACGTCAAAACGTCTGGAAGTCCGTCAGCCGATCCTGACGAATGAAGATCTGGAAAAGATCCGCGCGATTGGCGATATCGCCGACAACCAGTTTTCCGCGAAGACGCTCGACACGACCTATAGCGCCGAGAAAGGTGCCGACGGCATGGAAGGCGCGCTCGATGAGCTTTGCCAACGTGCGGAAAAAGCGGTTCGAGACGGCTACAACATCATTATTCTGTCCGACCGCCTGATCAACCGGTCCAGGATTGCTATACCGGCACTCTTGGCAACTGCTGCCGTTCATCACCATCTGATCCGCAAGGGTTTGCGCACATCGGTTGGTCTGGTGGTAGAGACCGGTGAAGCGCGCGAGATCCATCACTTCTGCGTTCTGGCCGGCTTTGGCGCCGAAGCCATCAACCCTTATCTCGCCTTTGAAACGCTTCTTTCCATGCACATGGAAATGGACTTCCCTGAGGAGGTTGACCAGTTCGAAGTCGTTGAGCGCTACATCAAGTCGATCGACAAGGGCATCTTGAAGGTCATGTCCAAGATGGGCATCTCGACTTACCAGTCCTATTGCGGCGCACAGATATTTGATGCTGTTGGTTTGTCTTCGGACTTCATCAAGAAATACTTCTTCGGCACCGCGACCATGATCGAGGGCATTGGCCTTGATGAAGTCGCCGAAGAAACGGTACTGCGCCACGCGGAAGCGTTCGGCGACGTTGCTATCTTGAGACGATCCTTGGACGTGGGCGGCGAATATGCCTACCGCACCCGCGGCGAAAGCCACATGTGGACGCCAGACTCAATTGCCACGCTCCAACATGCCGTGCGCTCAAACTTGCCGGACATGTACCGTTCCTTCGCAAAGCAGGTGAATGAGGAAAGTGGTCGCTATGCCATTCGCGGCCTCTTCCGCATCAAGAACGCTTCGGAAATCGGACAACAGCCGATTGAAATCGACCAAGTCGAGCCGGCAGAAGACATTGTAAAACGCTTCGTGACGGGCGCCATGTCCTTTGGCTCGATCTCCCGCGAAGCACATTCGACCCTGGCAGTCGCCATGAACCGGATTGGCGGCAAATCGAACACAGGCGAAGGCGGCGAGGAACCAGAGCGTTTCAATCCGCTGCCGGATGGTTCGAGCAACCCGCAACGGTCTGCGATCAAACAGGTGGCGTCCGGACGCTTCGGTGTCACCACCGAGTATCTCGTCAATTCCGACATGATCCAGATTAAGGTTGCTCAGGGTGCAAAACCTGGCGAAGGCGGTCAGCTGCCGGGTCACAAGGTGGATGCGGTCATCGCGAAAGTGCGCCATTCGACACCGGGCGTTGGATTGATTTCACCACCGCCTCACCATGACATCTATTCAATCGAGGACCTTGCGCAGCTCATCTATGACCTGAAAAACGTCAATTCCGCTGCCGATATTTCCGTGAAGCTGGTGTCGGAAGTGGGTGTCGGCACGGTTGCTGCGGGTGTTGCCAAGGCCCGCGCGGACCACATTACGATTTCCGGTTATGACGGTGGCACGGGCGCATCACCCCTGACTTCCATCAAGCATGCCGGTTCTCCCTGGGAAATCGGCCTTGCCGAAACACAGCAGACGCTGGTGCTGAACGGCCTGCGCTCGCGCATTGCACTTCAAGTGGATGGTGGTCTGCGCACAGGCCGGGACGTCATCATCGGGGCATTGCTCGGAGCCGATGAGTTCGGTTTCTCGACTGCACCTCTGATCGCGGCTGGTTGCCTGATGATGCGCAAGTGTCACCTCAACACTTGCCCGGTCGGGATCGCAACGCAGGATCCCGTGCTGCGCAAGCGCTTCAAGGGCACTCCCGAACATGTCATCAACTATTTCTTCTACGTTGCAGAAGAAGTCCGCGAACTGATGGCAGGTCTTGGCATTGCCAAGCTGGACGATGTGATCGGCCGATCCGACTTCCTCGACAAGGACGCCGCGCTCGAACATTGGAAAGCAAAAGGCCTCGATTTCTCACGGATCTTCTTCCAGCCAGAAGCAGCTCCTGAAGAAACACGCTGGACAGAGCGCCAGGTACACCCGATCGACAATATTCTCGACCGCCGGCTGATTGCGGCAGCGCTTCCAGCGCTGGAAAGCAAAGAACCGACGGTGATCGACGAAACGATTTGCTCCGTCGACCGTTCCGTCGGTGCGATGCTGTCTGGTGAAATTGCCAAACGCTATGGCAACAAGGGCCTGAAGAAGCCTGACACCTTGAAGATTAACCTCAAAGGGACTGCTGGTCAGGCCTTTGGTGCGTTTGTCGCACGCGGTGTCACAATTGATCTTGCCGGTGATGCCAATGACTATGTCGGCAAGGGTCTGGCCGGAGGAAGGCTGATCGTACGCCCGCCGGAAAACACACGTATTGTTGCCGAGAACTCGATCATCGTCGGAAACACCGTGCTTTACGGTGCAACGGAGGGAGAGTGCTATTTTCGCGGTGTCGCCGGTGAACGCTTTGCCGTTCGCAACTCCGGCGCTATCGCCGTCGTTGAAGGCGTTGGCGATCACGGCTGTGAATACATGACCGGCGGTGTCGTTGTCGTCATCGGCCAGACTGGCCGCAACTTTGCGGCCGGCATGTCCGGTGGCATCGCCTATGTTCTGGACGAAGACGGATCTTTCGGCACCCGCTGCAATCTTGCGATGGTTGATCTGGAACCGGTGACTGAAGAGGACGACCTGCTTGAGAAACTCCATCACCATGGTGGCGACATCGAACACAAGGGCCGTGTTGACCTGTCTTGCGACATGACACGTCACGATGATGAGCGTCTGCGGCAAATGCTGACCAAGCATGTGGAGTATACCGGTTCGGCCAAAGCACAAACCATCCTGGACGACTGGACCACCTACCGGCCGAAATTCGTCAAGGTCATGCCGGTCGAATACCGCCGTGCACTTCGGGAAATGGAAGAGCAGCGCCTCGGCATGGTGGCGGCTGAGTAATCAGGCACTTGAACAAACAGGCTCTTGGTCATCTGAAGCGGCCAATCGAGCCCCCATGTGGAAGAGAAACGTTTTGAGGAGGTCGCCTTGGGTAAGGTAACCGGTTTTCTGGAAATCGATCGGCAGGAACAGAAGTATCAGCCTGCTTCGGATCGTATCCGCCATTTTAAAGAGTTCACGATTCCGCTGAACGATCAGGAAGTCGCGAATCAGGCGGCGCGCTGCATGGATTGCGGTATCCCGTTTTGTCACGGTCCAACTGGCTGCCCGGTCAACAACCAGATTCCCGACTGGAACGATTTGGTGTTTCAGGGCGACTGGGACATCGCGCTTCGAAACCTGCATTCGACGAACAATTTCCCGGAGTTCACGGGCCGCATTTGCCCGGCTCCCTGTGAAGAGGCCTGCACACTCAACCTGGAAGATATCCCGGTCAACATCAAAAGTGTTGAGCAGGCAATCGCTGACAAGGGATTTGAGCAAGGCTGGATCGTGCCGGAACCGTCTGCGACCAAGACCGGCAAGGCTGTTGCCATCATCGGCTCTGGTCCGGCAGGAATGGCGGCTGCGCAACAACTGGCCCGGGCCGGTCATACCGTGCATGTCTACGAGCGGGAGCCACGCGCGGGTGGGCTGCTGCGCTATGGCATTCCCGACTTCAAAATGGAAAAACACTATATTGACCGCCGCGTCGAGCAGATGGAAGGCGAAGGAGTGACCTTCCATTATGGCGTCAATGTCGGTGTGACTGTCAGCATGGAAGAACTGACGGAACGGCATGACGCGGTGATCCTGTGCGCAGGTGCCGAGCGTCCGCGCGACCCTGGCGTCACCGGCATGGAGCTTGAAGGCTGTCATTGGGCAATGCCCTATCTGGTTCAGCAGAACCGACGCGTTGGCGGCGAACCTGAAGGCGATGAAGCTCCTATCTGGGCGGGGGGCAAACATGTCGTCGTCATCGGTGGTGGAGATACAGCATCCGACTGTGTAGGTACCGCGTTCCGGCAAGGCGCACTCTCCGTCACCCAGCTCGATATCCGTCCGATCCCGCCGCTGAAGGAAGACAAGCTGACGGTTTGGCCCTATTGGCCGACCAAATTCCGCACGTCGTCATCGCAGGCTGAAGGCGCTGAACGTGAGTTTTCCGCCGCAACGCTTTCCCTTGTTGGTGAAGACGGAACGGTTACGGGTGTGAAATGCGCACGCGTTGATGAACAACGGCGCCCGATCGAGGGAACGGAATTCATCCTGCGCGCAGACTTGGTTCTGGCTGCAATTGGGTTTTCGGGTCCCTCGCTTGAGACTTATATCGCAGAGGCCGGAGACAAGCTGGAGCTTGACGGCCGCACCAACGTGAAGGCCAACACCGACGACTACAAGACCAGTCTCAACAAGGTATTCGCCGCCGGTGACGTGCGTAAAGGCCAGTCCCTCGTGGTCTGGGCAATCAGGGAAGGCCGTCAGGCAGCCCGTGCTGTGGACGAATTCCTGACTGGCTCCACCGATCTGCCTCGCTGATCGAACAAAGCTTTCAAACAAAAAAGCTCCGTCAGTTTAGCTGACGGGGCTTTTTGTTTAAGTTCTATCGACTTGTTCAGGATCCGCTTGACTGCTCATCGGTGAGCGCCGAAGTGCCCTCAACCGCGACCCCCGGGTCGTCGACGCGCCCCGGCATGGGTTTCAAAGGCTCTCCTTTGACGAAAAACCGATATGCGGCGCTGTCAGGATCTATAGCCTTGTCTTCCTCACCACCCAGAAGCAGAGCTTCCGGAGAGGTTGTTCGGCCTGTCAACACAATGAAATTCGGGTCGTCTTCGACACCTTCAAACGCCAACCCGCCATAACCGCCAAGAATGCGGGACAGTTCTCTCTCAACGAAGAATGCAACTTTTCGATAGCCCGCCCAAGTGAAGCCAACCCTGTCATTGGTTCTTAGACGAGCGTTCTTGCCATCCACATCCGGACCGAAGGAAGAATAGCTGCCATCCTCGGCCAGGAAGATATCCCAGATGTCGACATAGCGAACACGCCGGTCGGCGGCAGCGCCCTGAAACAGCGAATTCAATTGTGTGAAATCACCGTTGGTCAGCTCATTGTTCGTCGGCGGAAGACCAGCCCAGATCATCGGCTTTTTCTCCTGCCTGACCACCCTGACCAACGCTTCAACTTTATTGCGGTAAGTATCGAGCCATTCCGCTGTCATGAATTCGATTGGCGGGTCTCCGGGAAAGGTTTTCCCGAGATCGCGGCTTCCGATCATGACGACGACCGCTTTGACGTCTTCACCTCGAATTTTTGAAAGAACTTGTGTCGACCAGTCCGGTGGCGTTTCACCTGCGAAGCCAGCCTTGTCTTCGGTAATCCGTTCGACCTTGATCTGCGGCTTTTCCGCCAGTGTGAACTTCAACCCTTCGGCCACCCCACGTGCCATCCGGTCACCGACAACGAGGATCAGTCCAGCATCCGGGTCTTTCGGCATGACCTCAAACCTGGGCGCCGCGCCTGCTGGCCGTGTCGCTCTGGGACGTTGCTTGACGCGTTTCTGCGGCTCTCGGCGTCTTTCCGCACCGCCACCGAAGAGCCTTTGCAGCGGCGCGAACGGATTAAATCCGCGCAGCGGTCCGTTTTGCGCCACGACTATTTCGCCGGCCGGAGCGGACTGCGCCAAAGCGGCTGGCACCTCACTGAAGAGGACAGCCATCATACAGGCCAGCCCAACCCGTGTTGACCGGTTTGCCGGGGTCCAGCTTTTCGCTGTCGGGCCAGTAAAGCGCAAGGATGCCTCCTGTCAGGCGCCGTCCACTGAGGAGGCGCGATGGCGGCAGTTTAACTGTCGACTTTCAAACGCGCCAGCAAAACAACAGAGGCATAGCCATCCGGGATCATGCCACGTGAACGTTGATATGCCCTTATTCCACGTCGTGTCGCTGGCCCGACTTTGCCGTCCGCTGTTCCAACCGAAAATCCACGGCGGTTTAGCAACTTCTGGAGCTCCGCGGTCTCGGTGCGGTTCAATGGCATGTGCTCGCGCGACCAGTCTCCGGCAAGAGGACCGCCACCGATGATCCGGTCCGCCAGATGGCCTACAGCCAGGGCATAAGCTGTCGCGTTGTTGTACCGCTTGATGACGTAAAAATTGCGCAGCATCAGGAACGCAGGGCCGCTGGCACCTGCGGGCAACACGAGAATGCCCTTGTCGGAGGGACGCGGAAAGCCTTTGCCATTGATCCGCTGTACACCTGCCTTGTGCCACGCACCTAGTGTCTTCGTCTTCTCGCCATCGGCAAGATTATAGTCGAAACCCGCCGGCAGCCGAACTTCATAGCCCCAGGTCTTGCCTGTCTGCCAGCCATGTTTCTTCAGATAGTTCGCCGTTGAGGCAAGCGCATCGGGAATGGATGTCCAGATGTCGCGGCGACCATCGCCATTATAGTCGGCTGCATAGGCTTTCCAGCTGGACGGCATAAACTGCGTGTGCCCCATGGCGCCGGCCCATGAGCCTTCCATGTCCTTGAACTGTACATGGCCTGCCTGCACGATTGCCAGTGCGGTCAGCAGCTCGCGCTGCCAAAAACTCTTTCTGCGCGGTGCGGCATAGGCAAGCGTCGCAAGGGCCTGAACGACATTGTGGCGACCCATGAAGCCGCCATAGTTGGTTTCCATGCCCCAGATTGCCAGCACCGCTTCCCGGTCAACGCCATAACGGGCTTCGATCTGCCTAAGGACAGGACCATATTCCAGCAAAAGCTCACGGCCTTTTTCGACCCGCGTATCGGATACAGCGCTGTCCAGATAATCCCAGATGGGTTTGACAAATTCGGACTGCTTGCTCATCAGTCGAAGCGTGTCGTTGTCCGGCTCCATGCCCGTAAAGACGGCATTGTAGGTATTGGCGGAAATTCCCACTGCCTGGGCTTTTGGCCAGAAGTCCCGAACAAACCTGTCAAATCCGGCATCCGCGAATGCCGTGTTGGCTGAAACCGATAACATACCTGCAAGCAACAATGGTGTCAGCCGTTGCGCTCCAGCAGACCGGATCGGTTTTGCTCGCGACACAAGAAATCGGGACAGCGTCTTGATCACGCTAGACGTTTGCCGTGCAATGCTCCGCATCAGGGCCTCCTTAACGCCCAAATCTGTGTTGTACTGCCCCCGGCACTATCAATGATGCTTATTTGGTTAGCTTATAGTTAATGCCGGAAACGAAGACCGGCTTCAATCGCATTTTCCGAGTAATCGCTCCCGCTTTCAGAGCTGTCAAACCGGCGATGCGTGTAGTCAGCCGTAATCGCCACGTTTTGCGTCAATGCAAATGTGACACCGCCAAAGCCGGTCAAAGTACTTTCTTCGATCGATATTCCCTCATAGGTTCGATAGCTGTAACCAACCCCTGTTTCTCCGACCAGACGGTCGCTGAATGCATGTGCAAGCCGAATATCGCCCGAATAGATAATCGACCCGCTTGCGCCGTCAATATCGGTCGCCTCAAAGCTGGTTCCAAGCCCGGCAGTCACGGTCGTCAACCGGCTTGGAGACCAGACAAGCGATCCATCAATGACAAGTCCGGACAAACTGTCCAGTCGGTCGTCGTCAATGTCTTCAATCCGCCAACCAACGCCAACTTCGCCATTCATCTTGGGGCCCGACGCGATTGTGACACCGCCTCTCAGCTCATACCCGTTCGCATCGCGGTTTTCGCAGAGGCTGTCGTTACAGGCCTCTTCAAACCGGCGCAGCAACAACGACCCTTCCACGAAAGGAGCAATTACACTGCCTGTGTTGGCGTCGAGCCTCAGACTTGCCGAATAGAGTGTATTGTCACGGTCACTGTTCGTGGTGCCACCGTCATCCGCAGTATAGATACTGCGGTCAGCGCCAAGCCCAGCTGTTGCGGCCAGGAGACCGATACTCCGCGTTGCGCTGAGACTTCCGGAGAGCTGGTGAACATTGTCAGTTCCGCTGGCTGATTCTGCACTGCCATCTTCTTCGCGGGTAAAAGTATAAGCAAGGCCAGTGGTGACCTGGGTCGCCTCACTGACATCCAGTCTCAGGTTTGCTGCAGCAAATATCGAGGCATCATTGTCATCGGAGTTTTCCGGATATCCGGTGTAGGTTCCCCGCAGCGAAGCATCGAACTGGTGCCGCGACCATCCCGATGTAAGCGAGATATCCGGTGAAATCCGGTAAAGTCCGCCGGCGGTTCCATCCGCCGACTGGGCAGTATTGTCAGAATAGCCGGTCATGACCGTCACTTGCGGTATCAATGTGAACGAACCTAGGCGTATGCCTTCCGCGGCATCAAAGGTCGTGTCGCCACCAAATACGCTTATGTCTAGTCCCGGACCAGAAAGCGGCACAGCCCTCCCGACAGCGGCAATCCGATCGGAAAATGGACGGACTGGCGTCACTCGGCCATTAGTGCCAAGACCGGTCGATCCGGTTTCCGCGGCAGCTGCGTTAAGCGTGCGGCGAAGTGCAAAAACGTTGGCTTGTGCCGGGTTGGTTTGAGACGCTGCAGCCTGATCGGCTGTGTCTTCTGCATCAAGAGCGTCTGCCGGATCACCACTACCACGCAATTCGGTCACTGCCGTCTGTGCAGCAGCGGGTGCCGCCTGCAATACGGCACAACAGACAAAAAAGGGCAGGATACGGCGCATGAAGCTTGTAGAACCAGTCGACGTCGGGATCCCGTTCAAATTGACGAAGGTTGGTTAATGCTTCGTTTCTTTTTCGCATTTTGATAGTTTGAACAAAGATTCAAATTCTAATGCATTTAAAAGATCACAGGTTCTTGATCCTCTGATGAGAGTGGCCTAGAGCTACACCATTCAAGAAAAAGAAAAGTTGCATTCAATGACCAAGCCGTTGCTCGATGCCGTTTCAGAAGAAACAAATGACATTGCGTCTCATTGTCTTGTTTCCGCAGAACGCACGCTGGAAACAGAAATCGCAGGCTTGAGCGCGGTCAGAGCCGCATTGAAAAACGGGCTATCCGCCAGCTTCCAGCAAACCTTCGACCTTATCCGGAAGAGCCCAGGTCGCGTCATCGTCACCGGGATCGGCAAAAGTGGCCACATCGGCACGAAAATTGCCGCCAGCCTCGCGTCGACCGGAACGCCTTCCTTTTTTGTACATGCAAGCGAAGCAAGCCATGGCGACCTTGGCATGATAACGGATCAGGACGTCGTGCTGGCTCTGTCGTGGTCTGGTGAGACCCAGGAACTCGCCGGTATCGTCAGTTACACCCGCCGTTTCAAAGTCCCTCTTGTCGCCATCACATCGCGCCAGGACAGCACACTGGGCCGCGCCGCTGACCTTGTGATGAAGCTGCCAAGCGTTACAGAAGCATGCCCTCATGGCCTCGCACCGACCACATCGGCGCTCATCCAACTGGCCATCGGCGATGCTTTGGCGGTTGCACTGCTGGAAGGACGCGGCTTCACGGCACAGGATTTTCGGGTCTTTCATCCGGGCGGACGTCTCGGCGCAAGTTTGAAATCCGCAAAAGACATCATGCACTCGGATGATCGGATGCCGCTGACACCGGCCTCAACGTTGATGAGTGAGGGAATCGTGCTGATGACGCAGAGAGGCTTCGGCGTCCTGGGTGTCACGGATGAGCTGCGTCAGCTGGTTGGCATCATTACTGATGGTGACTTGCGCCGTCATGTCGCTTCCAATCTTCTGGAAAAAACGGCCGGTGAAATCATGACGCCGGCGCCGAAAACCGTAACGCCGGACACCCTGTCCGCGTCTATCCTGGAACTTGTGAACTCACTCTCGATCACATCTGTTTTTGTGGTCGAGGACGGTCGTCCAGTCGGCATCGTGCACTTGCACGACCTGCTTCGTATCGGCGCCGCCTGACACCCGAACGGCCTTCACAAATACGTCACGCACGGGAAAAACTGAATGCTCCGGTGCGCATTCTGTCGTTCATTAGGATTTGATTAGCCATAACCCACTTACACTGAGTCCAAGTTTCAATGGCTTGAACGCCACAAACACTGGTGTGTGTACAGAATGGATCTGGCGACATTAATCGGCATTATCGGTGCTTTCGGCGTCGTGATCACCGCCGTTTTCCTGGGCGGCAGCTTCGGTCAATTCATCGACATTCCGTCGATCCTGATCGTGCTTGGCGGCGGCCTGGCCGCTACCCTGATTCGGTTTCAGCTTTCAGATATCCTTGCTGCCTTCGTAACCGGCTTCAAAGTTGCTCTGGCGGGCAAAAACGCGAGCCCGCGGGATCTTATTTCCGAGATTACCAACCTTGGCGAAATCGTTCGCAAGTCAGGTCCGCTCGGACTTGAAAACGTCGATGTCTCTGATCCGGTGCTGGCAAAAGGTGTGCAATATGTCGCCGACGGTTATGAGCTGGAGTTCATCAAGGAAGCGATGGAACGTGAGCGCGACCTGCAGCTCACCCGCCTGTCGGAAGGAAAACGTGTTTTCAAAGCACTCGGTGATTCGGCCCCGGCTTTCGGGATGATCGGAACGCTCGTTGGTCTGGTGCAGATGCTGGCCAACATGGATGATCCGGCGGCCATTGGTCCTTCCATGGCAGTCGCCCTTCTGACGACACTCTACGGTGCGCTTGTTTCCAACATCATCTGTCTGCCCTTGGTGGACAAGTTAGACGCAAAATTTGATGTCGATGAACTCAGCCAGACACTGATTATCGACGGCGTTTGCCAAATCAGAGAATCCAAAAGTCCGGCGCTCATCAAAGAGATGCTGGTGGCGTATCTGCCTGAGAAGATACGTACCGAGCTTGCGGAAGCCGCCTAATGCGGACGGAAAACCATGGCTAGGAAGAAAAAGGCACAAGGCGGCGGCGCGCCCGATTGGCTGGTCACATTTGCTGACCTGATGTCGCTGCTCGTTTGTTTCTTCGTATTGATCATTTCATTTTCCATTCAGGACAAGGAAAAACTGCAGGTTGTTGCCGGCTCAATGCGAGAAGCTTTTGGCGTCAAGGATTCAGCTCGAAAAACCGGGATTATCGAGGTCGAGGGCATCCCGATCCGCGATTACATGAAAGACATCAGTCAGGTCGAACAGGAAGTGGACTCCGACTTCGCGACGGAGCGTCACGAAAAGCGTCGCAAACAGGGGCCGGAAGCAAACACACACGACACATTGGAAGCGGAAATCGAAAAACCGCGTCAGTTTGCGACCGCTGCAGCCTCGTTGCGCCAAGCCTGGCAGGAGATGCCGGAAATTACGGAGATCTCCAACAACATAATCCTTGAGGAAACCGAAGACGGTCTCAACATCATGCTGGTCGACCAGGATGGCCGGTCCATGTTCCGCGAAGGATCCAAGTACCCTTACGAAACTACACGGCGCTTGATCGCAAAAATGGCGCCAGTCCTGGCAAAGATGCCGAACCGCGTGGAAATCACGGGCCACACAACCGCTGGTCAAATCCCTTCGAACCCAAGTTACACGGGTTGGGATCTTTCCAGCGAAAGAGCCAATATCGCACGTCAGATCTTGGCGGAATATGGTGTTCCGGGCGACCAGTTCTATGCGGTTGTCGGCAAGTCGGATACAGAACCGCTCTTTCCAAACGACCCATATCTTGCCGCCAACAGGCGGATAGGCATCCTGCTCAAGGCAGAAGAGCCACCAATACCGCCAGGTCATAAGCCCTAGTACACTAGAGGCACGCCTCGGCAATCAGGCCAGGGACCAGGTGTTCACTCGCTGGCTGAGACAACCAGGCGAGCGCCGTCGATCGAGTCGACCCGCACCTTTGTACCCGCCGGCAGGTCGGGGCCGGTAATCCGCCAGATCGTATCGTCGATGGATAACTTGCCAGCGCCTTCATTCAATGGCGCAGCAAGTGTGAATTCCCTGCCGATGTAACGGCTGCCACGTTGGTTGAGACCCGGGTCCCCCTTTTCCGAGGCCAGGTTTCTCATCAAGCGTCTGCCGATCAAGAGGCTGGCCAACGACAGCACCAGAAACAGTCCGACATCTACTTGCCAGGCAAAATCAAAAAGGAGTGAAATGACCCCAACGACCAGTGCCGACAGCCCGAACCACAGGAAAATCGTACCGGGCGCCAAGATCTCCAACCCGAGCAGGAACAGGCCGAGAACGAACCAGCTCCATGGGCCGAGCGCTGCAATTGTGCTTTCGACAAGGCTCACCGATCATCCCCTTCGTTCTGACCGGTATTCGGGATCCCTGACGCAATTCTTGACCCGCTCTTGCCGTCGCCGAATGCTTCTTTCGCGATCTCGCCGATACCCGTCAATGCGCCCAGAAGCGACGTCGATTCCATCGGCAAGATCAGAGTTTTCTGATTTCTGGATGTGGCAAGAGCCTGGAACGCTTCGACATATTTGGTGGCGACGAAGTAGTTGATGGCTTGAACGTCGCCCGCTGAAATCGCCTCGCTCACCATACGCGTCGCGTTGGCTTCTGCTTCCGCTTCGCGCTCGCGTGCCTCTGAGTCACGGAACGCTGATTCCCTGCGGCCTTCCGCTTCCAGGATCAACGACTGCTTTTCACCTTCAGCTTTGAGAATCTCCGACTGGCGCTTGCCTTCGGCTTCCAGGATGGACGCGCGTTTGTCTCTCTCAGCCTTCATCTGCCGAGCCATTGCATCGACAAGATCGCGTGGTGGATTGATGTCCTTGATCTCGATACGCGTGATCTTGACGCCCCAGGGCTCCGCTGCAGCATCCACAACCCGAAGGATCTTGGCGTTGATTTCATCGCGGTTCGACAGAAGGCTGTCGAGGTCCATGGATCCCATGACCGACCTGATATTGGTCATTGTCAGGTTCAGGATCGCGTTCTGCAGTCCAAGCACTTCATACGCAGCCCGCGCAGCATCAAGCACCTGATAAAACGTTACACCGTCTGCGCTGACCGTAGCATTGTCCCGGGTGATCACTTCCTGGGTGGGAACATCCAGAACCTGCTCCATCATGTTCAGCTTGTGACCGATCTTGTCAACAAAGGGAACAATGAAATTCAGACCAGGAGTCAGTGTCTTACGGTACTTTCCAAATCGTTCAATCGTATAGTTGTAGCCCTGTGGCACGGTTTTCACGCCGGCGAAGAAAACCAGAATGACCAGCAATACGAGGCCGATCAGAAAAATGTCAAATCCCGCGATTGGCATGAATATCTCCCGGAAAAAATTGAAATCTGCGGCCACTATGCGTTGTTTCACCGCCCTGTTCCAGCATCTTTCCCTTGTGACCCGAGCAGTCGGGTCGTGCAACCGGTAATATGCAATTTTGTCAGTGTTGTCGCCAAACGCAGTTAACTGCGAACTATCCTGTGCTTCAAAAGGTTCAATGCTGCAGGCACCAAGGCGTTGCCCGCACTTTTTGAAGGCTTGCGCTAACACAAGCCTTCATATCCTCACTTGAACTCAGAAGTGTTCTTGGGCAGCGGATCTTCAGATCCAGCCCCCCAACTCGCGGCGGACAATATGAGCGATCACGTCCATGCCGAGTTCGCTGTCATTCAGACACGGAATATGAGTGAAGTTCTCACCGCCGCTTTCTTCAAAGATTTCTCCGGCTTCACCGGCGATCTCTTCAAGAGTTTCCAGGCAATCCGAGACGAAACCCGGGTTCATGACGGCGACGTTCTTCACCCCGTCTTTGGCCAGCTTTTCAACGGTCTTGTCGGTATAAGGTTGAAGCCATTCCTCCGGTCCGAACCGGGACTGGAAGGTCACACGCAGTTTTTGATCGTCCCAACCAAGGACCTCGCGCATCAGCCGCGTGGATTTCATGCAATGGCAGTGATATGGGTCGCCGCGATTAAAGTAGGACTGCGGAATACCGTGATACGATGTCAAAAGAACGTCCGGTTCGAAATCCAGGCTCTCAAGGTGGTTCTCAACCGATTTTGCAAGCGCATTCACATAAACGGGATCATCGTGATAGGGCGGGACAGTGCGGATGGCCGGTTGCCAGCGCATTTTCAATAAAGACTTGCAGACCACATCATTGACTGTCGCCGTGGTGGTTGCCGAGTATTGCGGGTAAAGCGGGAAGATCAGGATCCGGTCACAACCAGCGTCTTTCAGAGCCTTGAGCCGGTCCGGTATCGACGGCTGACCGTAACGCATTGCCCAATCAACGTGGATCCGCCCGTTGTCATCGCCAAGGATGTCAGAAAGTTTGTCTGACTGGCTTCGCGTGATTGTGCGAAGCGGAGACTCGTCCTTATCGTGGTTCCAGATTTCATCATATGCCTTGCCCGACTTTCCAGGACGGGTCATCAGAACTATTCCGAAAAGGATCGGGTACCAGACCGCCTTGGGCCACTCGATCACGCGTTTGTCCGTCAGAAATTCGCGTAGGTATCGGCGCATCGACCAATAATCGGTCGCATCCGGCGTTCCCAAATTGACAAGCAATATGCCAACCTTACCGCTCTTTACGGAAGGATGGCCCTCCGGCAATTTGACGGTCTTGAAATCTGCCTCGCTTTCAGCAGTCAAGGGAGCGGACGGTTGGACGGTCATCGGCGGGGGTTTTCCTCAATATCTCTGTCACTCTTGTGCCTTACATAAGCCACGCACGCGATAAGGCCAATGCGGCATATGTCATACGAGTGAGGAAAGCACCGGATCACCTGATGTCGGAGGCTCCTTCAACCTTGCCTGGGTTGGTATCAACCATACTCCCGCTCATCGGCGATAACCTTTCCGTCGTTCGGCAATCCACCTGGTGGCACGAGATGAATTTCTCCCTTTAGGCGCGTGACATCCCGCAAGGTTGCGGCCACGCGCTCGGACAAACCGTTCTCGACGGCCTCCGTTTCAACAGACAGTGTCATAGCGTCGGCTTCACCTTGCCGTACAACGGCAAGACGCGCCTTTTGCACTTCCGGATGTGCTGCCACAATTTGCGCAATCTGCGCCGGGTCGACAAACATACCTTTGATTTTGGTACGTTGATCTGCCCGTCCCATCCAGCCGGCAAGCCGCATGTTGGTGCGCCCGCAACCTGCTTGACCAGGCACGATCTTGGAAAGGTCGCCTGTGGCAAACCTGATCAGCGGATAGAGACTGTTGAAATTGGTCACAACCAACTCACCCACTTCACCTTCGGCAACCGGTTCGCCAGTACCGGGGCGAACGATCTCAACGATATAGTCCTCGTTGACCACCATGCCGTCGCGGCTTTCTGTTTCATAGGCAATCACGCCGAGGTCGGCAGTCGCGTAGCACTGACCGACCTGGATTCCCTGGTCTTCGTACTCCTGTCTGAGTGACGGAAACAGAGCGCCGCCGGAAACAAGGGCTTTCTTGATGGAGGAGACATCCCTGCCCTGTTCCCGGCCGCGGTCCAGGAGGACCTTCAAATAGTCAGGTGTTCCAACGAAGCCGGCCGGCTTGAGCACTTCTATGGCTTCGACCTGCGTGTCGGTATTGCCGACGCCCGCTGGAAAAACGGTGCAGCCGAGCGCAATCGCGCCTTGATCCAGGATGAAACCGCCAGGCGTCAAGTGATAGGAAAACGCATTGAGAACGACGTCACCTTTCCGAAATCCGGCGGCAAACAGGCTGCGTGCGCCGTTCCAGGCGTCAAGGCCGGGTGCCTGTGGTTCCCAGATCGGGCCTGGTGACATGAAAACTCTGGCAGCGCCTTCAAGCGTCCCGGCCAGAAAGCCACCAAAGGGCGGATTGGCCTTTTGCTTCTCCATAAGGTCGGATTTTCGCAGGACAGGAAGACCTGCCAATGCACTCCTGTCGCCAACTCCGGCAATATTCTGACCCTGAAGGTGTGCCGCCCAGCCGGGCGCGTTGGCCACCGCGTTCTTCAGAAGGTCCGGCAGCTTGGCAAAAAGATCCTGTTCGCGCAGAGCAGGATCTTGCCGCTCGCGCGTGTCAAACTGTGTGTCGCTCATGGTCGTCTCCGCCTGTTTCGGCCTGCTTGGTCAGGCCAGCCAGCGCTTCCTTCGCTTGTAGTGTTTGACATTTCGGAACGAGCGGCGGCCTTCGCCACCAGCGCCCAGATAGAATTCCTTCACATCCTCGTTCTCGCGCAGAGCCTTGGCATCGCCATCAAGAACGATGCGCCCGGATTCGAGAATGTAGCCATAGGTTGCATATTTCAGCGCGACGTTGGTGTTCTGCTCTGCCAGGAGAAACGAAACACCCTCATTCTGATTGAGCTGCCGCACGATCTCGAAAATTTCTTCGACAAGTTGCGGTGCCAGTCCCATGCTGGGCTCGTCGAGCAGGATCATCTTCGGCCGGCTCATCAGGGCCCGGCCGATGGCGCACATCTGCTGCTCTCCACCAGAGGTGTAGCCCGCCTGGCTGTTGCGCCGCTCGCGCAAGCGCGGAAAATACGTGTAGACCATGTCAAGGTCTGCCTTGATGGCGCCGTGCCCGTCTTTCCGGGTGTAAGCGCCCGTCAGCAAATTCTCTTCTATGGAAAGGTGCCCGAAACAGTGGCGCCCCTCCATCACCTGGATACAACCGCGCCGAACCAGATCATTCGGCGACAAAGCCTGCACTTCAGGCCCGTCAAACAGGATCTTGCCCTTTGTGACTTCGCCGCGTTCGGCACCAAGAAGATTGGAGATCGCCTTCAAGGTCGTCGTCTTGCCGGCACCGTTGGCTCCGAGCAATGCGACGATTCCGCCTTTCGGAACAGTCAGCGAAACGCCCTTGAGCACGAGGATCACGTGGTCGTAGATAACTTCGATATTATTGACCGACAGGATCGTTTCGGCCGTCTCAACGGCTGCTTCCCCACCAGGCTTTTCTGCATCCAGCAATGCCATTCCGTCTTCTCCCGTAAGGCTCCGCCGCACGACTGAGCGCGGCGGAGCAGGCTGCCAATCAGTTCGGGCAGGGTTCAGTGCGTGCCGGCCAAGGCGCGTTCTTTTCGGCATATTCAGCCGCGGCCTTTTCCAGCATCGGGCGAACCAGGTCAGTCATCGGCTCAATCCAGCCGGATGCCTGACGCCAGGTTTTGCCGTCCCACTCCTGGATGAACACGGGATGGCTACCCGCATGGTCTTCACATGTAACCTTCATCGGATGCGCGAAGCCTTTCAGGCCCAGCTCCTCCAGACGGGCTTCGTCCAGATTGAGCGCTTCAAGACCCATACGCATGTCTTCACCAGTGATGACTTTCTTGCCGGTCAGCTCCTGCGCAGTCCGGATGCCTTCCGCAATGATCACGGAGTTCAGAACACCGCGATTGTAAAGCGTTCCACCAATGGTTCCTGCGTCTGTGGAGCTGAGGCCAGCGTCAACGACATGTTTCTTGATGTCGTCAAGCGCCGGGAAGTCGCTGCCGACACCGGAGAAGTTCATCGCCTTGTAGCCCTTGGCACCATCGCCGCCGGCTGCTGCATCGTCATCGCCTGCGGACCACCAAACGCCGATGAACTTGTTCATCGGGAACCGAATCTTGACCGCTTCCTTGATGGCGGTCGGGTTCATCGCGCCCCAACCCCACATGACCATGTAGTCAGGACGGTCACGGCGCACATTCAGCCATTGCGAGGACTGGTTCTGCATCTCCTTCACGCCGACTGGATATTGCAGCAGTTCAAAGCCGTATTTTTCGGCGAGCTGCTCCAGAAGCGGGATCGGCTCACGGCCATAACCGGCATCCAGGAAGATGTAGCCGATCTTTTTGCCCTTCAGGTTCTCCAGACCGCCTTCCTGTTCACCGATGTATTTGATGACGACGGAAGCGCCGTCCCAGTATGTATCGGGAACATTGAACACCCATGGGAAAACCGAGCCATCGGCAGCAGCAGATAGACCGTAGCCCATGGACAGGACCGGGATCTTGTCAACGCCTGCCTTCGGTATCAGCTGCAGCGTGATACCGGTGGAGTAGGGGTTATAGACCAGGGCTCCCTTGCCTTTGGTCGCTTCGTAGCATTCAACACCCTTCTGGGCATTGTAGCCGGTCTCGCATTCTTCCAGCTCAAGCTTGACACCGCCGATACCGCCGTCGCGCTCGTTCAGCATCTT
The DNA here is from genome assembly GCF_947499295.1 of uncultured Roseibium sp. Taxonomy (GTDB): domain Bacteria; phylum Pseudomonadota; class Alphaproteobacteria; order Rhizobiales; family Stappiaceae; genus Roseibium. The sequence goes on along the minus strand of NZ_CANMNP010000005.1, from coordinate 99,201 downwards.
CAGATAGTCATGCATGCCGTTTGCGATGTGAATGCCGGAAGCTGCAAATGGGCCGGTCCGGTAAGTCAGCAGCGGCACATAGTTGCTGTCTTCTGCCTGGGCCACCGTTGTCATGGCGCCGGAAAGTCCGACACCAAGAGCAACAGCGGTTCCAAGCGCAAGTTGCATGATAGTTTTCATATTCACCTCCCATGCGGAGCCGGACCACCCAGCACCGCCAGACCAGTTGCGCCATTCCTCCCCGGACCGGTCCAAATCCGGATGGCGGGTGAAAAGGCCGGCAGTCCCTAATAGGGGAACGGCCAGACCCTTAGCTTTTGCTTCGCGATTTGCCAGAGCCGGGCAAATCCATGCGGCTCGACAATCAGGAAGAAGATGATCAGTGCACCGACGATCATGAACGTGACATGTTCGACCGTTTCGGCCGCGATTTCGATACCAAGCGTACCTGGAATGAACTTCAGGAACACCGGCAGGATCCAGATAAAGGCGGCTCCCATGAAAGCCCCGCTGAGGCTGCCCAAGCCGCCCAGTATCACCATGAACAGGATCTGGAAGGATAGCGAGATCGAATAGGATGACGGCTCGGCGGCATTCAGCCAGAAGAACACCATCATCGCACCGGCTACGCCACAGATGTAGGATGACACTGCAAAGGCCATCAGTTTGGTCTGAAGCGGACGGATACCCATGAGTTCGGCAGCGATATCCATGTCGCGTATCATCATCCAGGCCCGCCCGATACGGCCTCGCAGGACGTTTGCCATCAGGAATGCAATTCCAGCGGTGATACACAGTACGATGAAGTAGCGAACAATCGGCGTTGCTTCCGCACCGGAGGCAACAATTCCGAACACTTCACGGTGCGGGACTTCAATTGCACCGGAGGCGTTGTAGTTGTAAAGCCAGCCGATCCGGATGAAACACCATTCCAGAAAGAACTGGGCCGCCAGGGTTGTCACCGCCAGGTAAAGGCCCTTGATCCTCAGGCTCGGCAATCCGAAGATTGCGCCGATCGCTGCCGAAAAGACACCTGAAAGCAAAACCATCAGAATGACATTGGCATCAGGGAACATCGTGGTCAGCTTGTAGGCCGCATACGCGCCGACGCCCATAAAGGCACCGGTTCCCAGCGACAGCTGACCGCAGTAGCCGGTCAGGATGTTGAGCCCGATCGCCGCCAGTGAGAACACCAGAAACGGGATCATGATGGACGTCAGGAAAAAGTCGTTGGCAAACGCCGGAATGATCACAAAAGCAACAACAAGGATAACGCTCAGACCGATCCGGTCCTGAAGGATCGGCATGAGAGCCTGATCCGCCTTGTAGCTTGTCTTGAACTGGCCAGCTTCACGATAAAACATTGTTCAGGAGCCTCTTTTTCTTAAATCCGTTCGATGATGCGTTCACCGAACAGGCCTTGAGGCCGGAACAGCAGGAAGATCAGTGCGATGATATAGGCGAGCCAGGATTCGATGCCGCCACCGACAAGCCCGCCCCAATAGAGCTCACCAATCTTTTCGCCGAAGCCGATGATGAGTCCGCCAACAATAGCGCCGGGAATGGATGTAAAGCCGCCAAGAATGAGAACCGGAAGGGCCTTGAACGCCACGATTTCAAGCGCGAAGGACACATCGGAGCGCGCGCCCCACATGATGCCCGTCGCCAGAGCGACCAGCCCCGCAGCGAACCAGACGATGGCCCAGATCTGATTGAGAGAAATACCGACGGACAGCGCTGCCTGGTGATCGTCGGCAACCGCGCGCAGCGCCCGGCCAATCCGGGTCTTGTTGAAAAAGATCCCGAGCGAGGCCACCATGATGACCGCGATAACGGCGGCAGCGATATCGATATGCTGCAGGATCACCAGCCCGCGTTCGCCGAATTCAAACGCTGTCGACCCTGTTGGCAGACCGAGTTCCTCGGTAATCATCTGTTTCGGCTCACCGCCGAATACAAATTCGCCAAATCCGATCAGGAAGTAGGTCAGACCGATGGTCGCCATCAAAAGGATGATGTCGGGCTGGTTCACAAGTGGCCGCATCACGACCCGCTCGACCCCATAGGCCAATACTCCCATCACGCCGATGGTCAACAGCAGAGCCACGTAGGCGGGAACGCCGTTTTCGTGCAGTCCAACCAACGTCAGGCCGGCGAACACGACCATAATGCCTTGGGCAAAATTGAAGACACCTGACGCCTTGAAGATCAGCACAAAGCCGAGCGCAATCAGAGCGTAAAGTATCCCGGCGACGAAACCTTCCCAAAGAACCTGCAGGAAAAAATCCGGCATCTCGTACATTTGGACGAAGGGGTCGATGAAGATGTCGTAAAGCATGGTCCAGTTTCCCCCTAGTGGCTCACGCCGAGATATGCATCGATCACATTCTGATTGGCCTGAACTTCCTCAGGCGCGCCATCGGCGATCTTTTTGCCGTAGTCGAGAACCACCACGCGGTCGGAAAGATCCATGACAACTCCCATGTCATGCTCAATCAGGGCGATGGTCGTGCCGAATTCCTGATTCACATCGAGAATGAACCGGCTCATGTCTTCTTTTTCTTCCAGGTTCATTCCGGCCATTGGCTCGTCGAGCAAAAGCAGATCGGGCTCCATGGCAAGCGCCCTGCCAAGTTCAACCCGCTTTTGCAGGCCGTAAGGCAATCGCCCAACCGGCGTCTTGCGGATTGCCTGAATTTCGAGGAAGTCGATTATGTCCTCGACCTTCTTGCGATGTTCGATCTCTTCGCGTTCTGCCGGACCACGCCACATCAGTTGCCAGAAAAAATTCTTGTTCATTTTCAATGATCTGCCGGACATGATGTTGTCCAGAGTGGTCATTCCCTTGAACAAGGCAACGTTCTGGAAGGTGCGGGCAATTCCCTGGCTGGCGGCCTCATAAGGTTTCATCTTCCGCCGCACTTTTCCTTGCCAGGTAATTGTGCCGTGCTGGGGATGATAAAACCCGTTTATGACATTGAGCATCGATGTCTTGCCGGCACCATTCGGGCCGATGATCGCGCGGATTTCGCCCTTCAAGATATCGAAGGAAATGTCGGTGATCGCTTTGACGCCACCAAAAGACAGCGAGACATTGTCGACACGCAACAGTTCCTCGCGCGCGACCGGTTCAGAGGAGCCGGCAGGCTCCAGTTCCTTTTCCGATACCAGGGCATTCATTCGGCAGCCTCCTGAAAGCCCTTGCCGGCCTCGTAGGAATTCATGTCGCGGATCTCGACGGTCGCTTCGATTGCGCCCTTGCGGCCATCTTCGAAGGTCACTTCGGTCTTCACGTGCTTGGAAGTCGAGCCGTCGTAAAGCGCTTCGATCAGCGGGTCATAGCGCTCGGCGATAAAGGACCGGCGAACCTTCTGCGTCCGCGTCAGTTCTCCGTCATCCGCATCCAGTTCCTTATGCAGGATCAGGAACCGTCTGATCTGTGCGCCTGCCATCATCGGCTCCCTGGAGAGATCCCGGTTTACCTGATCGACGTGGCTTTCGATCATCGCATAAACATCGGGATTGGCGGCCAGCTCCTGATAGGAGGCATAGTTGACGTTGTTGCGCTCCGCCCAGGACCCAACGGCCGTCAGGTCGATATTGATGAAGACCGCCGCCACGTCCCGCTCATGGCCAAAGGCAACGGCTTCCTTGATGTTGGGGAAGAATTTGAGCTTGTTCTCAAGGTATTTCGGCGCGAACAGGGCCCCATCGTTAAGCTTGCCGACATCCTTTGCCCGGTCGATGATTTTCAGATGCCCATTTTCGGCAATGATACCTGCATCGCCTGTGTGCACCCACCCATCGGCGGTCTTGGTTTTCTCGGTCGCCTCATCATTCTTGAAATAGCCCACAAAGACGCCTGGCGACCGGTACATGACTTCGCCGCTGTCAGCGATTTTCAGCTCCACATCCGGGGCAGGCTTGCCGACCGTATCGCCGAAGATCTCTCCATCTGGCTGAAGCGTGATGTAAACGCTGGCTTCGGTCTGGCCATAAAGCTGCTTGAGGTTCAGGCCGAGCGCCCGGTAAAACTGGAAGATTTCAGGGCCAATGGCTTCACCTGCAGTGTAGCCTACCTTCATGCGGGTCAGGCCCATTCGGTTCTTGAGCGGTCCATAAACGCAGAACTCTCCAAGTTTGTAGAGCAAGCGATCCTTGAGGCCGACGTCTTCGCCATTGAGGATTTTCTCGCCGACAGTCCGCGCCAGATCCATGAAATAATTGAACATGGCGCGTTTTGTTTTACCGGCATCCTCCATCCGTACCATGATCATGGTGAGCATGTTTTCAAACACGCGCGGCGGCGCGAAGAAATAGGTCGGTGCAATTTCACGCCGGTCCACGTCAATGGTGTCCATACCTTCAGGACAGTTGACGCAGTACCCGGCGGTAAAAGCCTGAGCCAGAGAAAAGACGTGATCGCCGATCCAGGCCATGGGCAAATAGGCCAGAACCTCTTCGGTTTCATTCAGATGGTCGAAGATGTTGGCGTTCCTGGCGGAGATCACCAGATTGTCGAAAGAAAGCATCACGCCTTTGGGACGCCCGGTGGTGCCGGACGTATAAAGCATAACCGCAATATCGGTGCCCTTGCTGTCGGCAAACCCCTGCTCCCATTCGGTTGCCAGCGATGCAGACTTCGACAATTGCTCACGACCCAGATCACCGACGGATTCAAAATCGTGCAAATGCGTGTGGTCGTAGTCGCGAAGTCCGCGCGGTTCGTCATAGACAATGTGTTTCAGCGTCGTGACTTCGTCTGTCATCGACAACAATTTGTCGACCTGTTCCTGATCCTGAACAGCGGCGAATTTGATCTCGGCATGTCCGAGAACATACGCCATCTCTTCCGCCACACTGTCGGCATAAACTGGCACGGGCACAGCGCCAATGGCCTGCGCTGCGACCATCGACCAGTAAAGTCGTGGCCGGTTCGACCCGACGATTGCGATTTTGTCTCCAGGTTCCAGACCCAGAGTTTTCAATCCGATGGAAAATGCGCGGATTTCATCTGACACCTCGGACCAGGTCCAGCTTTGCCAGATCCCCAGATCCTTTTCCCGGAATGCTGTCCGGTTTCCGAATACCTTTGCGTTGCGCATCAGGATTTTCGGAAAAGTATCCTCCCCGCGCGACGAGGCGCTGGCCGACCCTACCATAATCGCTTCTTCCCTTTAGAAGGCGCCCCGGTTTGTTCGGGGTCGTTTCCTATTGGGTATGAAACTACCTGAGGTAAGAACCTTCAACCGATAAATTCCTAAAGGCGAAGTCTCAGGTTGTCCCAGCCCGTTAAAGAGAAGCTAGTCCGGCTGATTTGCAGCAGTATGTGTCAATCATTTCGAAATGTTTCAATTGCGCTGCACTTGCGAAAAGCAGGGCGTCTTTCAGTCGCGTGCGGCGTTCAACGGTTTTTCAGTAATCCTCCCCGGCATAGCGGTTTGGTTGGCCCACCGCATCCTGGCAGCCGATAAACTGCGCCCAGTCATTGCCGGGCCTCCATATTCCATCCATGAGGGAAAAGGCGTCTGCTTCCGAAAGTCCGCGCCCGGCTTTTGCATATCGATAAAAGAAGGCGCTGACACGTGCGTTGTAAATACAATGCACATGGACCTGTGTCGCAGGAAGGCTCTCCAGAGCATCGCGGAATGCCTCGAAATTTTCGTCCGTCGGATCGTCGAACTCCACAGGGATATAGATGTATTCCAGACCAAGTTCTGAAAGCGTACCCGGCTCGTCCTCAAGCGCCCCCTTGTTATGATGCGGTCCAAGATTGATGACATGGGTCACGCCCAGTTTCTTAAGTTCTGCAAACTGCTCTTCTGTTGGCTGACCCGAGGACGTGATCAGCTCAGTCAGTCGCCGCCAGTTCAATATGTTTGGCAAGTCGCGCATCACACCTCCGGAGTTATGCATAAATGTCCGCGCATTCGCCATGCGACTTCGTAAACCGTTTTGTAGATGCCGGGTTCTTCAAAAGATGTCTTGCTGGTCGGATCGGTCGTTCAACAAGGTTGCCACCGCAATTTGGGCAGATGTTTCCAAACCTCGTTTCGGCGCAATCCGCACAAAACGTGCATTCAAATGTGCACATACGCGCGTCGACAGCGCTTGGCGGAAGGTCTTTGTCGCAACACTCGCAATTCGGTTTGAGCAACAGCATGACGTGTCTCCTTCGTGTCTTCGCATAGACTACCAATTTGCGCTATGGCATGAATGGCAACATGACCTCGTTTTCTGCCAACTCACCTGAGCGCACCAATGCCCCGAGACTTGTTGTCTTTCTCGTTTATCCCGACATCGTACTCCTTGATCTTGTCGGCCCTTTGCAGGTTTTCAGCCATGCACTCGAACTGGCCACAGACAAAAACGGCTACGCATGTGCCGTGGTATCCAGCACAGGTGAAATGGTGCGGACGAACACGGTGGTTCCAATCCCGAGCGAGCCAGTTGCCCGATACCGGGATCAGCCGATCAATACACTCGTTGTCGTTGGTGGAGACGGTGCCAACCATGCAATGCTGGATGCAGATTTCCTTCAGGAAGTGAAGTTGCTGGCAGCCAATGCCGACCGCATCTGCTCGGTCTGCTCAGGCGCATTGATCCTTGCAGCTGCAGGCCTGCTTGAAGGTCGCAGAGCCGTGACGCACTGGGAGGACTGCAAAATGCTTGCAGAGACCTTTCCAGGCGTGCGGGTGGAAGTCGACCCCATTTATATAAAGGACGGCCACATCTGGACGTCTGCCGGTATCACGGCAGGGATGGATCTGGCTCTGGCTATTGTCTCTGAGGATCTTGGGCGGCAAGCGGCACTTAAGGTAGCAAGATCCATGGTTACTCATATGGTCAGATCTGGCGGCCAGTCGCAATTCAGTCCGGTTTTGGATCGCCAGCTGCTTGATACAGCCGGACGGTTTGAGGAACTCCATCACTGGCTTGCAGACAACCTGCAATGCGACCTCCGGGTGGACGCCATGGCGGAGCGTGTGAACATGAGCGCCCGCAATTTCTCCAGGCTCTATTCCAAACAGATGGGTTTGACACCCGCCAAGGCCGTTGAAGCAATGCGCACGGAAAAGGCCCGGGATCTGTTGGAAACGACGGACATCAGTATCAAGCGAATTGCGACGCAATGCGGGTTCAACGACGAAGAGCGTATGCGCCGGGCCTTTCTGCGTCTTCTGGGTGTCGCACCCTCAGACTATCGGCAGGGCTTCAAGACCCAATAGTTGGTATCATTGGCTACCATCCCGATCCTGTCTGAAAAGTTCTGTTTTGCGCGTCACTCACTCCGTCTGAAAATGCCACACAAGGCAAAAACTCACGCTCTTGGGTTGGGCACCGCTTTTGATCAATCAGTTATGCAAGCGAAGGTGGTCCATAGGGGCAATCAATCAGATAACCCCAACCACCGTTTTCGAGTTTCTTTGCAACTTCCGTTGACTTACCTTCAGCCAAAATCGTGCCGTCTGGAGAAACAACGCTCCAGTTTGCGCGCAGCAAAGCAACGTCACCACATACGATCTCGCTGAAGACTTCGCTCCTGATCTCCGGGCGTATGTCCAGAAAATCTTCGAACGCAGTTTGAGCACCGGCCAATCCGGTAAGCGGAGGCTCGTCTGGGGGAAAATAGATCCGACAATCCGGGTGGAACATTGACGTAATTCCGGCGAGATCTCCTTCTTGCAGGAAAGCGCTGACGCACTCCGCAATCTCGCGGGGTTGATGGGCAATTCGTTTGGTCATGGGAACCTCATTCGGCCTGGGAAGAAAGTCGGTCGCAAACAGCGAGGTGTCGAAGACACGACGTGCGAACACCAAATCCTCTTGGACATTCGCCGCCGTCGAGCTTAGGCCGGACCGTTGTTGTCGATATCGAGGACCATTTTCCATGCACCTGTCTCGTCGCGTTTGTAGACGATGACCAATCGGCCCTCAGGACTGCGCTCTTTTCCGGTGTCCCGCATCTTCATGGTGCCGTAGAAACGACCGGAGACAACTGCGACGTCATCGAAGAACTGAAGTTCTTCAATATCGTAACCTGAGGTGATTTCCGCAGCTTCAATTCTCGGAATGTATTTGTCCCGTATAGCCTGAATGCCGACCGTTACAGGCTGTCGTTCATTCACGGTCAGAACCCTTTCGTGACAGGTACTGATCATCGCTTCGATATCACCGCTGTCCAGGCCTTGGTTCCAAATGTTGATGACAGCTTGAATTTCTTCTCTCTTGCTCATGAATTCTCTCCATTCCTTTTCGCACCACAGCCGGTCAACCGAACAGAACCCGTTGCCGAAAGGCCCTCCGGTTTTCGCGAACAATTGGCATCAGCCACTTCTGTCCCTACTCGGTTTCTGGTGTTGGTCTTGTGCCGCTTGTTGAGAAGATAGGTGGATGCTATCGTATGGAAAACCCATCTATTTCCTAACTTAGTGATCGAAAAAACGAACAATGACTCGCAACGGCTTTAGCGATATCCGGATCTTTGTAGAGGTTGCGCGACGAGGCGGCTTTCGTGCAGCTGCTGAACACCTGCACCGATCGCCGGCATCTATCAGCGAAGCCGTTCAACGGTTTGAGGACCGGCTTGGCGTCAGGCTCTTCGAAAGATCGACCCGTTCTGTCGCGCTGACCCCGATTGGCGAGCAGTTTTACGACCGCAGTTTGCCAGCTATTGCCGATTTGGAAGAAGCCCTCAATGATCTCAATGAAAAGCGGGACGAAATTGCGGGTACATTGCGGCTGTCTGCTCCCTACAGCGCGGGACCGTTTTTCCTGGACGAACTGACTGCCCAATTCGCAACCCGATATCCCGCAGTCGATGTCGAATTGATCTACGATGACAAAAAGGTGGACCTGCTCTCAACAGGTATAGATGCCGCCATTCGTGCAAACACCCTGTTAGCCCCGGACACGCACGCGGTTCCGGTCGGTCCGGAACTCCGCATGTCGATTGTTGCGGCCCAAAGTTATCTGGACGAAAGGGGCACTCCCAAGCGTCCAGAGGACATTCTCAGCCACGCTTCGATCTGCTTTGCCTTCGGTCGAAGAGACCGGATTGCCCCTTGGGAATTCAGTGGTCCAAATGGAAACTTTACACTTCAACCAAAGCCAAGACTGACAACGAACGATATGCGGTCGCTATTGCGCTATGCATCCTCCGGCCTTGGGTTGGCATATGTTTACAAAGACGTTGCAGCGTCTCAGATCGCAAATGGCAAAGTGATTGAAGTCTTGTCCGGGCACTTATCCACTCTGCCACGTTATTCGATCAATTATCGCAGTAAAAAACATATGACGCGCCGACTGCGCGCTTTCATCAATTTAGCGAAAAATTCCAGGAACACAGAAGCAGAAAACGCGAAAGACTTTTTGGCAGACTGAGAGCTATTCTATGAATTGCAGCGCGGGAGCTTCACGAAATCGAGCACCGGCTGCTATTCGGTGGTGTCTTGGCCATTACTACGCCAGTTCGTTCTCAAGCCAGTCCAGCAGGCGCTCCGTACCCTTGTGTTCGTCACGTCCAGCGGCGCGATAGACGGAAATTTCGGTGGGCCGCGACACGAATTGAGCGCACGGCCGGATCAATTTGCCTTCACTGATCATGCCTTCGGTTGTCCGCCGCCATCCGAGCGCGATGCCTTGCCCCGCAACGGCGGCCTGAAGCGCAAGGGGATAGCTGTCAAATTCAACGAAACGAGGCTTGTGCGGCATCGATGCACCAACACCTTTGAACCACTCCGGCCAGGTCATCCAGTCCTGTGGGACAACGACATGGGTAAGAAGCGGATAGGTCACAAGCGATGACGGCTCGACAGGCGGTACAGCTTGCTCGGCCAGCGTTGGTGCGCAAACCGGAAAAATTTCGTCAGCAGCCGTGAAAGCCAGGCGGGCAGATCCTGAAGCACGTCCGGACGTCTGGATCGCGACATCGAAAACACCTGATGCATGAGTCAGTGGCTTTTGAGCGCTCACGACCCGCAACTCGATACCCGGATTTTGTTGATGAAACCTGGAGAGGCGCGGCATCAGCCAATAGAAAGCTTCACAAAGCTGGCAATGAAGAACCAGTTCGCCACCCCGGCGGTTGCCGCGCAAGACCGCAATTTCCGCGGCAATTTCCGACAGTGCCGAACCGACAATCTGACCTAGCCTGCGTCCGTCCTCTGTCAGGAAAACGGCCCGGTTTCGACGTTCAAACAACGTTAAACCCAGCTCAGCTTCCAAAAAGGCAATTTGCTTACTGACCGCGGTCTGGGTCAGCCCAAGCTCGTCGGCCGCCAGTGAAAAACTCTCATATCGGGCAGCCGCCTCAAAGGGTCTGAGACGTGAAAGGGGAGGCAAATTGGGCAACGAATTATCCATTCCATTTTCTCATGCAAATCGGAGAAGAACTCCTTTTTATTTCTGGATTTTACATGATTTTTATTCGTTTACGATGTCATCTGGATTCGAAACGCAATGTCTCCTAAACAAGTTGGAATAGTTTTTTGTCTTGCCTTTGTGACCCTTGAAGCATTCCAGGCGGTCTATCTCGGTTCGACATTTCAAAGTGTGAACCCGTTTCTCGTTGGCGCATGGGTTTTTGGTATTTCCGTTTGCGGTTGCACACTTGCGACACTGCTGGTGCGGCCGAACGAAATACTGGCTTCCATTCGTGCGTGGAAAACGGTTGTTGCCCTCAACCTTTTTGCAGCGCTCACATGGACATCCTATTTCGCCGCCGTTCAACTGATCGAACCTGCGGTGGTCTTCACCATTTTTTCCGGGATGGTTCCTCTGGGAACACTCATGGGCGCCAAGTTTGGATTGCCGGAAGCGGCATCTCCCGCGCCGCGGGCAAGCCAGATTGGACATGTGACCATTTTGATCTCACTGCTCCTGCTGGCCGCAATCACCATGCTCGGTTACTCCGGCTTCGTTCGCGGCGGCCTGATCAATGCATTGGCTGGCATAGGCCTGTCGGCCATTTCCGGAGGCTGCACAGCGTTCGTGATCCCCTACTCTGTCCGATTGAACGCCAAAGGGGTTGGGCCTCTTGCACAATTCGGTCTGCGCTTTGTTCTATATGCCCTTATTGCGTTTGCAGCTTTCCAATTCGGCCTAGACGACAAACCTTATGAAACACCGTCAGATGAACTGACATTGATCGTGCTGGTCGGTTTGGCGGTTATCGCCTTCCCGCTCTATCTGGTCCAAAAAGCCGTTCCACTGGTCTCTGCGTCCACTATCGCCGCGATAACAGCGCTCGGACCCGCGATGGTCTTTCTACTGCAGCTCTTTGACGGGCGAACACACTACTCAGCTCTGACCATGACCGGTCTTTCGATCTATATGGCCGGAGCGTTGTTAGCTGTCTTGGGAACGATCATGCCGAAGGCACAGTCAAGAAAATCGGCAAAGGAGTTTCTGGAACCGGCGCCTGCGCACGGCGACCGGGTGAAGAATGCCAAGTTCAGCGGCCCTTGAGGAGCAGCGTGCCAACCCAGCTTCCGTTCGGTTACCCAATCTCCACCGAACTTTTACGCACTTCCAGCCATGGCTCAAGCAAGGCACTGCCTTCATCGGGCCGCCCGCCCTGAAGCAAGGTGAGCAAAAGCTTGGCAGCCCGCTCGCCAATGGCGCGCCGGGGTTGATGAACCGTCGTCAACGGCGGCACGAAATGCGCGGCGATATCGATGTCGTCATAACCGACTACCGAGACGTCTTCCGGAACGCGCACGCCTGCAGCACTGAGCGCCGAAATGAAGCCGAATGCTGTGCGGTCACTGGCACAGAAAACCGCGGTTGGCTTGTCCTCCAACGCCAGCCAGGCGGTAGCGGCCAGTGTTCCGACTTCCAGCGTGTAGTCACCTTCAAAAACCCAATTTGCTGCCGGGTCGAGACCAGCGCCTGTGAGGGTGGCTTTGAAGCCGTCGAACCTGTCACAACCCGGTTTGTGCGTGAGCAGACCCGTGACATGCCCGATCTTCTTATGTCCGAGTTCAAGCAAATGCGACACGGCCAGTTCTGCGCCGAGCAGATTGTCCACCACCGCGATCGGCACGGCGGGATCGTCGCTCCACTCGCCGGCGGTGACGATAGGCGGCAGTTTGGGATTGGCCGCGCGAATGCCCGCTATCGAAAAGTGCCCGTCCATAATGACGATCCCGTCGCAATTGTTGCGGCTGAAAAAATCGCTGAGATTTGACCGTGACATGGACGGCTTGCGCGTGTCCGCAATCAAAACCTTCAACCCTTTTTCCGCGCAGACGGTCTCTATCCCTTGAAGGATGTTCGAAAAATGAGAATTGCCGATGTCGGGAACAAGAGCGACAATGGCTCCGGTATCGCGCCGGCGCAGGTTGCGGGCAGCATGGTTTAGAACATAGCCGGTTTGCTCGATCGCCAGTGCCACCTTTTTGCGGGTTTCGACCGAGACACGATCCGGCATCGACAGCGCGCGGCTCACCGTCGCCGAGGAGACCTTGGCGGCACGCGCAACATCCTGGACCGTGGGATTTGTCTTCTTGAGGTCGGGTTTCGTCATTCTGTTCTTTTGGCCGATGGCAATCTGAATTCATGGCCATTCTTCAAAATTCGACCTGAAATGCAATGTCTGCCAAGACCCCAAAAGGCTTGTTCAGTGACTTTCCGCCCTGTGAAATTGCCAAAGCTTGCCTCAACTACAATCCCAATCAAGTTGGACCTTGTCGCTGTTGTCGAAACCGGAACGCTAATCGGTGCGCTGCGAACTCGAAATGGAGCTCAAAAATCCCGCCACGGCGGTCAAAGGTCTGCGGCCTTTCCTCAAACTTTCAGAACAGCCCTTCACGAATATCCAGCAAGGTAACCGACGGGTGCAGCGCAGAAGAGCGACATGGCATTGAGCCGGAGTGACATGGCAAGAGCAATGAGGAAGTTGCTGAATTGGGCAAATTCTGCAGCAGTTTGCACTCGAGTTGCAGAGGACCTCTGTGCTCAAGGCTCACCTTTCGGACTACGTTTCTTCAGTTCAGTCTCCAAAGTTTTTGAACTATTCTCACGGCATGGAGGAGACACAACAGCTGAGGGCTCAGATCGACCTGCTTCAGGCAGCGCTCGATCACATCAGTCAGGGGTTCACGGTGTTCGACAATGAGCTGCGGCTCGTTGCGTGGAACCGCGGGCTGTACGACATGCTCGACATGCCAAGGGCGATCGTCAAACGCGGTTCTCATCTGGAGGCATTCATTCGCGTCAATGCCGAGCGCGGCGAATATGGCGAAGGTGACATTGAAGGCAAGATCGCCCGAAGGATCGAGCGGGCCAAGCTGTTTGAACCACATTATTTTGAAAGGGTTCGTCCGAACGGACAAATCATCGCTGTCTCTGGGACACCGCTGCCACAGGGTGGTTTCGTCACAATCTATTCTGATGTTACCGAGGAACGGCAACGGCAGGAAAAGCTGGAACGTACGGTTCAGGAACGCACGCGCGCGCTGCAACAGAGCGAAGACTGGCTGCGTCTCGTCACCGACAACATTCCTGCGCTGATCGCTTATATCGCGCCTGGACCGGTGTTCCGGTTTGCCAATCGCCGATATGCCGACTGGTTTGGACATTCCGTCGTCTCGATCGCCGGACGACCGGCACCTGAAGTTGTCGGCGAAGATCTCTTTTCTGAACTCGAACCGCACATCAATCACGCGTTCGAGGGCAACGCGGTTTCATATGAATACCAGCGCAAGCGCCATGACGGATCCACAGCCTATATGCGTTCCACGCTTATCCCGGACATGACCCAGGACGGCCGCACGCTTGGCATTTTCGTGTTGTCTCTGGATGCGACCGACCAGAAACAGGCGGAAGCAGCTCTTGTCCAGTCGCAACGCATGGATGCGGTGGGCAAACTGACCGGTGGCCTTGCGCATGACTTCAACAATCTGCTCGCCATTTTGATGGGCAATCTGTTGAGCCTCAGCCGGATGGAGGAACCCGTTTCCAAGCTTGCATTGGACAGCAAGGTCGCGCCCATGCGCGAGGCGACGAAAAGGGGATCGGACCTTATTCAACGCCTACTGGCATTCAGCAGAGGCGAAGCAATCGATCCCCAAACCGTGCCCTTGGCCCAGGTTCTGATCAATGTTAGCGGACTACTGGAAGGGTCCTTGCCGTCAGCAATCAAGCTCGAAACCGATATACAGGACCCGCGCATAGCCGCCCGTATAGACCCCACCCAGATGGAAACGGCCCTTATCAATCTGGCGTTCAATGCACGTGACGCGATGCCAGAAGGAGGCACACTGCGCATTGCTCTTACCGAGACGCGCCTCAACAAGCGAGAGGCAGACGATCTTGGTGTTCAAAAGGGACGCTTTGCGGAAATCCGTGTGGAAGATACCGGCACGGGCATGGATGAAGACACCCAGCTGAAACTGTTTGAACCTTTCTTTACCACCAAGAATTTCGGCACTGGAAGTGGGCTTGGTTTGTCCATGGTCTATGGTTTCATCAGGCAATCGGGCGGGGCTATCAGTGTCAGCAGTGCACTTGGAGCCGGCACCTGCTTTACGCTTTATCTGCCTTTCATTCGGCTGGCAAAGCACGATGGCCCGCTTGGCGGCGAAGCTGAGGCAAGTGACTTCAAGCAGGGCGAAGGCGAATTGCTGCTGTTGGTCGAGGACGATCCCGATGTTGCCACAGCTGTCACCGATCAATTGCAAAATCTTGGCTACAGCGTGCTGCTGGCGGAAAGTGCCGAGGATGCGCGCTCACTCGCTCTCGACCTTCCCGAAATTCGAGGCGTCTTGAGCGACATTGTCATGCCCGGACAAATCAACGGTCTGGCACTGGCCCGTGAAATTCGCCAAAAACGAACGGACCTCGGCATTGCGCTCATGTCGGGCTACGCGGACTGGTCCTCACTTTCAGGCCATGGCCAACAATGTGAATTCCCGGTCTTGGCGAAACCGTTTGCAGATGATCAACTTGCAGACACGCTGCAGCAGATTCTTTCACCCAAGAGGTAGGCTTCCTTTGCAGACACACTCGGTTCAAAGCGCCAAACGCTCGGTCTTCATCGTCGATGATGAACCGGAGATCGGCAATCTGCTGCTCGACGCTATGCTTCAGTTTGAAATGGAAGGCAGGGTCTTTTCGACTGCGGCCCAGATGCTTTCAGCCCTTCAGCAGCAAACTCCGGACGCCTGCATTGTGGATCTGGGACTTCCAGACATGGAAGGTATGGCGCTCATCAACGAAATCAGGCGCCAGTCTTCGGTCCCGATCATTGTCCTGTCGGCGCGCGGTCATTCGACAGATCGCGTTCTGGGACTGGAATTGGGAGCCGACGACTACGTGGTCAAACCCTTCGATCCGCGCGAGGTGGTTGCAAGGATCAGATCCATCCTGCGGCGCAGTTCTGATCAGGCTCAATCCGATTTAAAGGTCCAGATCGCCCGGTTTGACAACTGGGCGTATCAGCCGGCGTCGCACTGTCTGACATCTCCTGAGGGTGAAGAAACTTTCCTTTCGACTGGCGAGGCCACCTTGCTGGAGGCCTTGTTGCGCGCTCCAAAGCGCGTTTTGACGCGCGACTATCTGCTAGAGCATGGCGGGCGGGATGAAAGCCTGGATCGGTCCATTGACGTGCGGGTCTCGCGTCTCAGAAAAAAACTGACGCGAAAGGGCGAAGCTGAAGTCATCAGAACCGTTTATGGATCAGGCTATATGTTCGCAAGCGGTGTGAACTGGACGGGCTGAAAGCCGGTAAAGATCCAAGGCACGCCTCAGCTCTTGCGAAACTTTTCCCTGAACTCGGCAGCCGTCAGGTGCCTGGTGTCGTTTGAAAACGCATAATTTCCGGGTTTCTCATCAATGAAGAATTCAGCCTTGAATGGCAGATCCGATTGATCGTCAAAAAGACCAATCGGGATACCATGCAGCCCGCTGCCTATCGGGTGAAAGAAAAGGTTCGATCCGCATGTCTCGCAAAATCCACGCTCAAAACCTTCGCTGGATGCATACCGTTTAACGGGCCCTTGGAACTCGGCCTTTTGGCAGGGAACGGAAAGGAACGGACCGCCGACCCATTTGCGGCATGAGGAACAATGGCAAGCCTGAAAGCGCGGCATCGCTTCTGCCGTGAAGGTTACCTCGCCGCAAAGGCAATGTCCTGTTCGCCCCATGTCGCTCTCCTCCACTGATGAACTCAACGCGTAGTATGGCTTTGAGGCCTTGGCGCCAGGCTCAATCTATTTAACCGAAGGGCCAAAGAAAAGAGCGGGAGGATTGCTCCTCCCGCTCTTTCATCACGTGTGAACCGGTGATCAGAAACTCAGGGAAATGTCCCTGTGATCGGACAGACAAGCTGCTACGTCCAGCGCCATGTCGTTCGGCAACCGGCTTTGCTGACGCAAACCGATATTGTTGACGATCGCCGCGTCATACTCGGCAATCTGCGGCAGGATTTCACTTGCCGCTTTCTGGCGCCAGGCAAGGTCAGCGTCGAGTGCCGCCAGAGATTTGTTGATCTCTTCTACGGCTGCCTCCGCATTCGGCTCACGGCTCCGCATGATCTTGCGAGCTTCGGTCAGGCCCTCGCGGATATCGCTTGTGCCTTCTGCGGAACCAACTTTTGACCGCATGGCTGCAATCGCTTCCACTGCCGCATCCGGTTCAAGCTGGGGAACTTCCTGCTTCAGCGCTTCCAACTCAGGTTTGAAAGCGGCAACTGCTTCGGCATCCGCCAGGATTGCGTTCAGCTCCAGCATCGGTTCATAGGCTTGGTCGACTGTTCTGCGATAGGTTAGCCGGGCAGTATTTTCCGCCTTCTGGATCTGGGAGAACTCGCCATAGACGTCTTCCCAGGTCTCGGGGATCTCGGCCAACAGAGCGTCATGCTCTTCCTGTAGCGCCTTGATACGCGCCTGTGCGCGTTCGCCCTGTTCAGGCGAATAGACACCACCCTCGCCGGACCTGTCGACAATAACCTGCAGCTCTTCGATGCGTTCGTCGATCCGGCGCGCATCGCGCTCCAGCGCCCGGACCTGTATGTGCATCGGTCTATAGTCGCCGGAGGCCAAAGCCACCTGACTTTCGGCATCCTTGATGGCTTGCATCAAGGGAATAGCTTCTTTTGCTTTCGCAAAACCCTCGGAGAGGTCTTCTTGCAGATCCTCCGGAAGGTAGCTCATGTCGATGCTTTCCGCATTCTGGATCGCGGTCAGGATCGAACTGCCGTTTTGCTGGAAGTCCTCGTTAACAAGGCGCTCCATGCAATATTGCAGACGCGGGTTCTTGGGTGGCGGTGCGGTTTCCGACAGGAGCGTCGACCGGTTCGGCAGATAGTTCACCAGCTGCGGGTAAAGGCCGACAATACCAAGCGCCAGCAATTGCAGGCAGATGAAGGCAATCACGCCCTTGTACATGTCCAGCGTCTTGACCACTGCAGGTGCAACACCGCGCAAGTAAAACAGCGCAAATCCGAACGGCGGTGTCAGGAACGAGGTCTGGATGTTGAGACCGATCATCACACCGAGCCAGACGGCGGTCACATTTGCCGACGGATCTGCAAGCAGAATCGGTGCCACGATCGGCACGACCACCACGGCAATCTCAATGAAGTCCAGGAAGAAGCCCAGAATGAAGATCACGAGCATGACGATCAGGAACTGGGCCCAGAACCCTCCAGGCAAACCCTGCAGAAAGTCCTTGACCAGCTCTTCGCCGCCAAAGGCCCGGAAGGCCGATGTGAGCATCGCAGCGCCGAGCAGGATGATGAACACCAGTGACGTCGTCTTGGCGGTTTCCACCATGACACCACGCAAGGTGTTTTCAAGCTGCAGCGTGCGCCAGCCGGACCAGAAAATGGCAATTAAGAGCAGTGAGACTGCTATGAGCGCAAGCACCAGGCCAAGCACATCCTGACTGGACGTTATCAGTTTGATATTCACCGCGCCTATGAAGCTGATCACCATGGCCAACCCGAGCAGGGCAATTACCGCAAGGATAGCCGGCGAATAGGCGCCTTTTTTGCCTTCGCGGAGACGGTAGCCGGCCATGATCATCGCGCCGACGGCACCAATGGCACCAGCCTGGTTCACTGTGGCGATGCCTGCGATGATGGAGCCGAGCACTAGGAAGATCAAAGCGAGGGGTGGCACCAGGGTGATGACCACTTTGCCTGCGAACTTTCGCGTGAACGTTCCTTCCTCATGGACGGCCGGTGCAGCCTTTGGATTAAGCAGGGCGAAGCCGAGAATGAACAGCATATAGAGGCCGACCAGAACAAGGCCTGGCAGAAACGCTCCGAGGAACATTTCACCGGCGCTGGTCGAAACCACGGAAAAATCCGACGGCATGGAGAGCTCGCCGGTGCTGTCTTTATAAAGTGCCTGACGCAGCGACCCGGCCTGATCCACTGCACTTGCCAACTGGTCGGCAAGAATGATGAGAACGATGGAGGGAGGGATAATCTGGCCAAGCGTACCTGACGCGGCGATCGTACCGGTTGCCAGGGGAACCGAATAATTGTTGCGCAGCATCGCCGGAAGCGAGATCAGGCCCATGGCGACAACGGTTGCGCCGACGATACCTGTCGTCGCCGCCAGTAGTGCACCCACGAACACCACCGAAATGCCGAGACCGCCGGGAACAGGTCCGAACAGCCGCGCCATGGTCACAAGCAGATCTTCGGCGATCTTCGAGCGCTGAAGCATGATGCCCATGAAGACAAAGAGCGGAATGGCAATCAGCGTATCTCGTTCCGCTTCCCAATAGATGCCTCGGAAGTTTGTGACCCCTGCGCTGAGCCACTGTCCGGCACCACCATGGGCGAAATAGGCCGCAGGATCACCGGCGAACAGGTAACCCGATCCTGCAGCGATACCGATGGTAAGAATGGCCGAGCCCGGAAGGGCAAAGGCGACCGGAAAGCCGGACCCCAAGGCGAACGCCATCAGGACGACAAGAAGGAAGAGGAAGAAAAGTTCCATATCAAGTGGTCTCGTCAGGCTCTATTGAACAGAATGGCTGTCATGATCCCGGCCGCCGGGTTCGCCACGAATGTCGGCGACAGCGTCCAGGAAATAGGACACGAACTGGACCATCATGGTCACGGCAAAGACACCGAGGAAGCCCGCCATGAGATACTTCACGTAAAGGCCAAATCCGGCCTGGGTCACTTCGTAACTCAAGATCGGACTGTTGATGATGTTTTGCTTGCCGCCCATTCCAATGACCAGGATCACTGTACAAAGGCTCATGCCCAGGACCACGGACCCGACAGCATTGACATATCCTTTGGTCTTCGCGGCCATGCCCGCGTAGAAGACGTCGACCCGCACATGACCTTCCTCCAGAAGCGTATAGGCGCTGGCGAACAGGAACAGTGCTGCGTACCAGAAGCGCACGAGGTCAGCCAAGAAGGCCTGTTCGTAAGAGAAAACGAAACGGCCAATCACGATCATGAGCTCAGCACCGACAACCAGCAGTGCCAACCAGGTAAAACCGAGAGTTCTGGTGAAAGCAGCAATCACCACGGATGCGGCGATCAGCGGCATATGAACATATGCGCCCCGGAAGCGCGACTTGCCGAGATCTTCCGCCAGCTGGTCGCCAACCACACCCGCGAGCAGACCTTCCACACGCAAAAATGAAATAGCAGCGTCAACAAGACCCACAATCAGCACGGCAAAAAACGCGGCCCGGATCAAGTAGGCATTGATCTGGCTGATCCGCGCGCTGTCTTCGCGCAGCGTTGTGTTTGATCGCAATACGTAGGAGATGCTCCAAAGAGCGAGTGCTGCGTAGATGGCCAGCTGCAGCCAGGACCAGAGGATCGGCATCGATCCGTTTGCCTTCCCGCCGAATATGGGGGAAATCCCGGGCAGGTTCTGCCAATACGTGAGGTAGTTGTTGATCAGAAACGCTGCCATGATTGCAAGCACGACCCACCCGATCAGGCGGTAAATGCGAGCGTTACCGGACGAATGTGAACCGTCGGAATTTATGGCAGACGAGCCGTCTTGAACTCCGTCCAAGGCCGTCATCGTGGCTTTGCCTTTTTTAGTCTTGTCAATGCGAAGAGGGACGGGATTTCTCCCGCCCCTTTAGCCCCGAACCTTGTTTAGGACGGAATGCCCAGAACGCGGTTACGCTTGTTGGAATAAGCAACGTCGGAGATCGCCATCCAGCTGCCGATTTCCTGGCGCGCATTGACAACGCTTTCGAAGATCTTCTTGGACTCTGGAGAATGATCCATAGCCTCTTCGAGAACTTCCTGCGCGGCTTCACCGAACGCATCGTAGATCTCGTCATTGAACTCTCTCAGCTCAACGCCGTGCTCTTCGATCAAGCGCTTCAGATAAACACCGTTGTTGGCGTTTGTTTCCGCCATGGTGTTGGCGTTTTCTTCCGCACAGGCGGCTGTAATGATGGCCTGGTCGGTCTTGGAAAGTCCGTCGAACCAGTCCTTGTTGCAGCCCATGGCCAACATTGCACCCGGCTCATGCATGCCCGGGAAGTAGTAGTACTTGGCCGCTTCGTAGAACTTCATGAAGTAGTCGTTGAATGGACCAACCCACTCGGTCGCGTCAATCGCACCGGAAACAAGGTTTTCGTAGATCTGGCCGCCCGGCAAAGATACCGGAGATGCGCCGAGTTTCGCCAGAACGTCACCGCCCTGACCCGGAATACGCATCTTCAGACCTTTCAGGTCGTCTGCAGTTTCGATTTCCTTGTTGAACCAGCCACCCATCTGAACGCCGGTGTTACCGCAAGCAAAGTTCTTCAAACCGAAGCCTGCTGCCAGCTCATCCCAGAGCTCCTGGCCGCCACCGAACTTAATCCAGGCGTCCATTTCGGTGACAGTAAGTCCGAACGGTACAGCAGTGAATGCTGCCCAGCCCGGATGCTTGCCTTTCCAGTAGTAGTCGGCGGCGATGTAGGCCTGCGCGTTACCGGAAGCAACTTCGTCGAAGGAGTCAAACGCGCCAACGCGCTCGCCAGCAGCAAAATACTGAACGTTGATACGGCCTTCGGTCAGCTCGGCGATACGGGCGGCAAGGCGCTGCGCCGGAATACCCAGCCCAGGGAAATCCCGTGGCCACGTGGACACGATCACCATGTCGGTGGTGCCCTGCGCAATCGCCGGAGCAGCAAGAGCGGAGCCAGCAGCAATACCGCCAGCGCCCAGGCCAGCCTTTTTGATAAACGAACGACGATCCATTAGTTTCCTCCCTAAACGGACCCGATTTCAGATCGGAACACACACTTGCACCGATCTCGACGTATGTCTAGTTGACGGAGTGACCGCAAATCTATTCGTGGTTCTGCGCAACTTCTCAGTAGTTCTACCGAGATGTGCGCAAGAGATGGCAAGAGCAAAGAGTATTGGTGCAACAAGAGGGCGAATTTAGTGACATTTAAGACCAAATTGCTGCTCATCACCATTTTACCGCTGATCGCGGTTTCGATGCTGATCGGAGGCGCGACGTACTATCAGTCGCTTGAGCTCATCAATGCCGAAACCCAGTCCGTCGAACAACGTATTCTCGCCGCCAAACGGCAGGAAATTCGCAACTATGTCAGCCTGGCGCTGACGTCCATCGAACAGATTTACAGGGACGAGCCGGACGGCCGCGAGGCAGCCCAGGCCGAAGTGAAGGAAATCCTGCAAAACCTTACCTTCGACTATGATGGATACTTTTTTGTCTATCAGCTGGACGGCACCAATGTGGTTCATCCGAAACTGCCGCATCTTGTCGGGGGCAACTGGTGGGACCTGCAGGACAACAACGGCGACTACGTGATCCGCAACCTCATTGGCGCGGCCAAGGAAGGGGGCGGATTTCATCAGTATGTCTGGCACAAGCCTTCAACCGGGTCGGTGGAAGAAAAGCTCGGCTACGCGATCCTGCTCAGCAAATGGGACTGGATGCTTGGCACCGGCCTCTACACCGACGACATTGCACGAGAAGTTGCTGCAATCCGGACGGAGTTCGCTCTCAGCATCAGGCAGACCCTGTTTGTCATTTTCATGATTACGCTCGCAGCCATCGTGATTGCTGGCTCATTGATTGCTGGCGTGCGGTTCTCCGAACAACGGTTTGCGGACAGCAAATTGAAGGAACTGACCAACCGGATTTTCCAGGTTCAGGAACAGGAGCGCAAACGGGTTTCAACGGAGCTGCATGACAGCATCTCACAATTGCTGGTCTCCGTGCGCTATGGCGTTGAAATGATCCATAGCGAAGCGAACAGGGACCCGGATCTTCAAGTCCAGGCAGCCAAGTGCCTGAAGACGCTCGACGGCACGATTGCCGAAGTTCGGAGGATTTCCCGCGACCTCCGGCCAAGCGTCCTTGACGACATGGGACTTGCTGCAGCTCTCGGCAGTTTGGGCAAGGAATTTCAAAATCAGTCCGGTATTACCGTAAATGTGACCGCAGAGCAGTGTCACAGCCGATTGTCGGAAGGTGCCAAAACCGCCCTTTATCGCGTGGTCCAGGAATGCATGACGAATGTGGCGCGGCACTCCCAGGCAAATGAGGTCAGCATCAGCCTGAAGGTCGGATTGCAGTCGCTCGTCCTTTCCGTCGAAGACAATGGTGTCGGCCTGCCCCGTCCGTTGCCGAAATCGGGTGGGCTTGGCTTCCGAAACATGCGCGAACGGATCGAGACCTATGGCGGCAGCCTTTCCTTGAGCCGGCGTTCTTCCGGCGGCACCCGGATCAAGGTTCAGATGCCGCTCGACAATTCGGCAGCAAAGGCGGCATGATACCAAAATGACGATGCATCCACCGCCGCCACAAGCCACAACCAAACCCATCCGGGTCTTGCTGGCTGACGACCACGAACTGGTCAGGGACGGCATTCGGGCCCGTCTCCAGAAAGTTCCGGAACTCGAAGTCGTGGGCGAAGCAAAAAACGGCCGCGAGGCGCTGGCGCTCGCACAGGAACTTCGACCTGACGTCTTACTCATGGACGTTTCAATGCCGATCATGAACGGCCTTGAAGCGGCTATGCAGATCCGCAAGACAATGCCCGGCGTCGCCGTGTTGATGCTGTCGATATACGACAACCCGGAATATGTGCGCGGTGTCGTGCAGGCCGGTGCGCGCGGCTATATTTTGAAAGACATCTCCGCAACTGAAATGATCACTGCGATCACGAGTGTCGCTACCGGAGGGTATTACTTTTCATCTGCAGTCGGACCAACGCTCGTCGGAGCTGGCACATCAGCACCCGTTGAAGACCCTTACGGGCTGACAGACCGGGAAAGGCAAGTCCTGACTGCCGTGGCAAAGGGCCAGCCGAACAAGGAAGTTGCCAAGGAACTTGGCATCAGTGTGCGTACCGTTGAATCACACAGGTTGAACCTGCGTGAAAAAGTCGGCAACAAGAACGCGGCCCAACTTTACAAAGTCGCACAGGATCTGGGATTGCTGGACTGAACCAATCTCCGTTACATCTGGCTCCGATACCGCTCTCAAGACCATTGCCTCCTTCTTACGGAATTCGACATGACAAAACCCCTCGTCCTGGTCACTGCTGACGTGAAATCCATAGACGGCTTCAATTGGCACGCCGTCATCTCGACTTATCTGCATGCAATCCTTAAAGGCTCGGATGCGATCCCGATGATCCTGCCGTCCCTGGGCGTCGAACTGGACCTGGATGCAGCCCTTGATCAGGTTGACGGTGTTGTTGCGACGGGTGCGCGGTCCAATGTCAATCCTCAGCTCTATGGCGACGTTCCGACCGAAGAGAACGGACCATACGATCCGGATCGGGACGCCACCACTTTGCCTCTTCTTAAAAGAGCTATTGAACGCGGCATTCCCGTTTTTGCGATTTGCAGAGGGATGCAAGAACTCAATGTCGCACTAGGCGGCACGTTGCACACCGAGATTCAGGCCATGACCGGGCGGCGGGACCACCGCGCACCACAGTCGGACAATCAGGATGAACGCTTTCGTATCGCGCATCCGATCGAGGTCGCACCCGGCGGCTGTTTGGAAAAAGTGCTGGGTGCAGAACCTATTGAAGTCAATTCACTCCACCGGCAGGCTGTCGGCGATCTTGGCAATGGCCTTACGATTGAAGCGCATGCTGAAGATGGAACAATTGAAGCTGTCTCGGTAAAGGACAGCCCAGGCTACGTCCTCGCCACACAGTGGCATCCCGAATATTGGGTCACCACAGATGGTCCTTCCAGAAAACTGTTTGCAGCATTTGGCGATGCGGCCAGAGCCTTCAGGGAAAAAAGGCTGGCGTTGTAAGAAATGAGCGGTTGCCGCTAGCCCCAGCCAACAGAAGCAATCAACAGTGTCAGCCCGAGCAGGAACACAATCGCTGCGCCCAAAATCTCGATCGACCTGTGAATGCCGATCGACATCGGGCTGCCTTCACCGAAAAGCTTGACGGCAAGCTCCTTGGCACCGACAGCAAGACCGGCCAGCAGCGAAACAGTAATGCCTGTGCCGACGGCCATGGCCAGCGTGGATGCCACACCGGCAACGATCATGCCTTGAGAAAGGGCAAACACAAGAACAACAAGCGCGCCTGTGCAGGGTCGCAATCCGACAGCAAGGATGATCGAGGCTGCGCGTGCCATTGTTATCTTGCCCTCCACCATGTCAGGTGTCGGCGCGTGCGCATGGCCACAGGTGGAACAGACCCCATCAGCTCCGAGCTCGTGATGGTGATCATGGTGATGGTGGCCATGATGGTGATGACCGCTTGCTCCGGCGAAAGCCAGTTCTCCGCCCGAGGACCGTGAGGCAACCATGGCGGCAAACGGGCGCACCGCTTTCTGCCAGAGCAACCACGCACCAAGCACGGTAATCAGTACATAGGATCCGATTTCAAACCATCGGGCAGTATCCTGGATGGCAATGCTTGTCAGGTTGAACAAGACTGCGATACCGCCAACCAGAACAATCGCTGTCACAGCCTGAGCAAACGCTGAAGCGAAGGACAGAATAATACCCTTACGCAACGTTTCGTTGTTGGCGACGACATAAGAGGTAATGATGGCCTTGCCGTGCCCGGGTCCGGCCGCATGGAACACACCATACGCAAAGGACAGGCCGATCAACAACCACATGGCGTTCGGGTTGTTCCTGAACGACCGGAGGCTCGACACAAGCGCCTGATAGAATTCCTTCTGCTTGACGGCAATCGTCCCGAATACACGATCAAGGATACCGGGCTGGATGACGATGGCATCGGAACCGTCAATGACAGTGACGACGGACTGGGCGGAATCGACAACTTCTGCCGCTCTCGTTTCCGTTGCATCGGCTTGCTGCTGTGCAGCTTGCGAAACATCGTCCACGGCACCAGATGCGGTGTCCGTTGGTATCTCGTCGCCGGCGCCTTCATTCGCGCTGACGGCTGCAGCAGCCACAGCACTGCAATTGACAATCATCTGATTGATCTGAGATGCCGCCGCCGATTGCAATTCCGGTGGCAGATCGCGCTGATCGGGACCGATTTGTGCAAGTGCATATGCGGTCGCGTCGTCGAGAGGTGGCGGTTCCTTGCGTGTGACCTGACAAGTC
Source organism: uncultured Roseibium sp. (assembly GCF_947499295.1). Taxonomy (GTDB): domain Bacteria; phylum Pseudomonadota; class Alphaproteobacteria; order Rhizobiales; family Stappiaceae; genus Roseibium. The sequence continues at coordinate 73,672 of NZ_CANMNP010000005.1, read as the reverse complement.
CCTGGCGGGTTTACGGTTCCAACAGCCCCATCTTCACTACCGAACCGGAAGTCGACATAGTAGGTTGGATCGTAGACATCGAGAGTGATGACATTGCCTGCATCGCTCGGGTCTTTTAGCGGCAACGTGAAATGCAGCTCCAACAGCTGAACGTCTTCAGGGGCAGTACCGCCATTCATACGGACGTCTTCCTGAATGGCTTCAAAGTCTTCAGGCTTCATTGTCCAATAGTCTGCAAGCGGAACCGTCGCCACTTCCAGCCAGTATTCGGTCGGCGTGTCGAAATCCAGTTCGACCCGAGTATTGTCACCAAATGTGAAGTAGCCGAAGTCGGCCATGCTTTCGATGTTGACCTGGGCAAGCTCGGCAAGCTCTTCGCGTGAATAGACACCGTCTCCGTTCGTATCGAAACCCTGGATAGCGAATGCGGAGAATGCATCGTCAAATCGGAAGATGTGATTGACGGCAACGGCTTGGCCGTTTTCGTCAAAAACCAGTTTCGACCGGGCTTCGACAAAAACATGAGGGTGTGCCGCAACAACAACAACCGACAGCATCAATGCAAATAGGCACATCAAGATCCGGCCGCCAGCGGCTTGAAGGGCCGAAATTGGGTTCAAGTTGAGAAGATGCAACGGCCTCATCCAAAAGATCGAATGTTATATGTTTACATTGCTTGCGCACTCATTGGCCAGAGAAGACGGCAGGAAGATGGCAAATCAGCTGCTGCGATGCAAAATCTCTTTGGAACAATTTTCACAGATTTTATCAAATGATGGAATGTTTCTCCTAAATACGACTGCAATTTGAGGAGAAGAAAGACAATTTACCTCTATTTCCGCCTAAAATATTCACAATGACAACAACCTTACAGAGCCAACAATGAATGCCTTGCACACATCTGTTCACCACAGCGCTGTTTTCGATCATCCGGAAATGGGAGAACATGAGAACATTGTTTTCGTTCAGGACAAGGAAACGGGCCTGAATGCCATCATTGCGGTTCACGACACCACGTTAGGTCCCGCACTCGGCGGTTGCCGTGTCTGGCCCTATGCCAATCCCGCCGATGCGTTGACCGACGCACTTCGCTTGTCGCGCGGCATGACATACAAGAACGCGCTCGCCGGACTTGATCTTGGCGGTGGCAAGGCCGTGATCATAGCAGACCCGCGAAAACACAAGTCGGTGGAACTGATGGAAGCCTTCGGACTGCATGTGGAGCGACTGTCGGGCACCTATGTCACTGCGGAAGATGTCGGTGTATCGCCTGAGGATATGGAAGCTGTGGCAAGGTTTACCCAGCACGTGCGCGGTACCAGTGCCACAGGTCTTGGGGATCCTTCCCCTTATACGGCACTCGGAGTGTTTCAGGGCATCAAGGCATCGGCCCGGCATGTTTTTGGCAATGATGACTTGAATGGCAGATCCGTTTCGGTGCAGGGCCTTGGCCATGTCGGATTTGATGTTGCCCGGCAGCTGCACGAAGCAGGCGCAAGCCTTATCGTCTCAGACATTCATGCCCCTGCGGTGCTCAAGGCTATCGACACTCTCGGTGCGACGGCGGTAGATCCCGCAGAGGCTCACGCAGCAAATGTGGATATTTTCGCCCCTTGCGCGCTCGGTGCCGGCCTCAACGCCCGAACCATCCCGCAGATCAAGGCTAAAGTCGTTGCGGGTGCCGCCAACAATCAGCTTCAAACCCCTGCCGATGGCATCGCCCTCAAAAAGCGCGGCATTCTTTATGCGCCAGACTACGCAATCAACGCCGGAGGCGTGATCTCCATTGCATTGGCATCACCTGGCGATGGCGACCGAATGGTTCGTGAAAAGACTATCGAGATTGGTGACACGCTGACTGCCATCTTCAAGCGCGCGGAAAGTGAAAACTCCACGCCTGAACAGATTGCCGACACCATGGCGGAAGAACGGCTTGCGAAAGCGAAATTTAATTAAATCATTGAGATCGAAGACAAAAAACGGCGGCCTTCACCGCCGTTTTATATTATCCGCGTCGCTTGAAATCAGGAGTATTTGCGCGCGTTCGAGGTCTTGAACATCTGTCGAACAAGGGTTTTTGCATCTTCAACCGCTTGTTCTCCCATTTCTGCGTAGCAGGCAGTTACCCCTTCGTGCAGCAAATAGAGTGTGGACGCAAATTCCTGCTGGCCGCTCAACTCGCCGAAGAACTTCACCAATTCTCCCTTGTGGCGTTTCACCGTCGCTTCGATATCCGTGCTGTCAGGGTTGGCAGCAAGCGCCTGGCGGAAGAAACACTCCTTGCCGTTTGTCATGCGCATCCAGCCACCAAGCTTGTCGAACAATTGTTCCGCAGCCTCCAGGCCGGGTTGCGACACGCCCTCATGAACATATTTGAGGTATCGACGATGACGGTGTTCCAGAGCACCGAGGATCATTGCTTCCCGGGACGGGAAATGCCGATAGAGCGTCCTCATGCTGACACCAACGCCAGCACGCAATTCAGGCACACTTGGCTCTGCGAAACCACGGCTCCAAAACACCTGTTCCAGGCCAGCTGCAATTTGTTCCTGTGCTTCGTTCATTGTTTGAGTGTGGTGCGTATACATTAGATTTGCAAGACAAAGCTTCGAACAAATCCAATTAGTACGCCTAAACTTAAGAATTGAAGGTGAACTATCTCAAAAATCTCCAAATAAGTATGTACTTAATATTTCAATCAGGCAGTTCCAAATGCACTTAACTGAGGCGAATCTCTGACATGTTCGGAATGTGCAGCCCTATGCCTTTGCGGCACCGGATGAGAACCAGTCGACCAGAAAATCGACAAACGCACGCACTTTGGCGCTGAGGTGCCTTCTGTGCGGGTAGACCGCATGAATGCCCCTCATTGGCTCTTCGTAGTCTTCCAGAAGGGTCACAAGCCGCCCTGCTTCGAGATCCTCTGCTACAAAGAACTGGGGCGTTCTGAGGAACCCCAAATGGCACAGAGCCGCCTCACGCGCAGCTGCAGCACTGTTCACTTCCAAGGGTCCTTTCACCGATACAGAAAGCCGTTCGCCATCGTTTTGAAAGGCCCAATTCTGTTTGTAGCGATAGTTCGTATCGATGATGCATGGGCGGCTTGTCAGGTCGGCGGGAACGCGGGGAGCACCATGGGCCTCGATGATCTTGGGGCTTGCGCACACGACCGTTCTGAAAGGTGCGATTTTCCGCGCGATCAGGCTTGAGTCTTCCAGTTGTGAGACCCTTACGGCAAGATCGAAACCTTCTTCCACCAGATCGACGAATCTGTCTTCCAAGCGCAGATCCAGGTTGATTTCCGGATACTGCTTCAGAAATTGCATCATCGCGCGGTTCAGACTGTCGTCACCCATCGACCGTGGTGCAGACACCCTGAGCCGGCCACGAACCTCCTGATGTGACGACTGGACGGATGCTTGCAGATCGTCGATCCGTTGTAGAATTTCGATGGCTTCCTTGTAGTAGGCTTCACCCACTTCCGTGAGGGATACCTGGCGGGTGGTTCGGTTCAGCAACCGAACACCGAGCTCATCTTCCAGTTCACCAACATATTTGGATACCAGTGCCTTGGATCGCCCCATTTCTCGGGCCGCTGCGGAAAATCCCTTGGAATCTACAACTTGAATGAAACATCGCATCCGGGTGATTGCATCCATCCGGTTTTCCTTCTGCTCAGGCAATACTCAGATGAAATGCTTACAGTTTGCGTAGCTGCCGGTCAAAACCGCCCTTGGTCCAATAGGCCGCACCGGTTGTCCTGCTCGCCGGTTTTAGTAACCGCGTGCTCGGCAACCTCTTCCTAGAGCCCCTGCATCCGCGCCGGAACCTGATTTTTCTTGCGCGCATAATGGCGCGCCGCTTTTGCCCGGTTCCCACAGCTTTCCATGCTGCACCAGGTCCGCCTTCCGTTTTTTGTTTCGTCTATAAACAACCAGCCGCAATTTTCGCCCGGGCACATTTTGATGCGGTCATGTTCCCTGGCATCGGCCAGGAGTGAGATCGCTGAGGCGGCGAGCAAGGCTCTGAACGGCTGGCGTTTTGTGATGGAGCCATTTGAAGCATCTTCAAAACAGAATGTCTGAACGGCGTTCAAACTGCTGGGGCTGGCGCCAAACAGGATGATCTGCCGAAGCGAGGCCCGATAGCTGATGAGGTCCGTCAAACAGTCGGAAAGCTTCAAGTCCAGTTTGACGGCCTTAAGCCAAAGAGTGAGGTCAGCTGAGGAGTGCAGTTTTTCGTGCGCAATTTTTCCGTCGGCCGTCCAATCGGCCGTATTGACGAAATCAAGCGCGAGCCTGCCGCCGATCAATCGAACGGGATGTCCTGTCGAGTAACACATGCATAAATTCTAACCATTGTTCTGGTTGACACTCAATCGGAAGTTTTGTCTAACCAGTAAAATGGTTAGAAAATCTGATCGCAATGGAGTTCAACCGATTACCACCCTGACCCGGGAAGGCGTCTTTCGTGGTATGCACAGGTTGCTTCCAGTATGCATTTTTGTAATCCCGTTTGGCATTGCCTTTGGCATCGCGGCGACCGAAAGTGGTCTAAGCCCTTTTCAAGTGACCATGATGAGCGTCTTTGCCTACACGGCAACTGCGCAATTCGCGGCACTGGAATTCCTGCAAGACCCGATCGCCTTCTTTTCGCTTGGCCTCGTTGCGCTCGCTCTCAGCGGCAGACACATCATCATGGGCGCTGCTTTGTCGAAATGGATCAACCAACTACCTGTTGGTCGACGTATATTAACGCTCGCTTTCTTGAGCGACGCCAATTTTGCGGATTCCCAAAGAGCACTCCATCGCGGAGAAACCGATCTCGGGCCGTTGTTGGGTGGTGGCCTGATGTTGTGGGTCTTTTGGGTCGGCAGCACAGCCGCAGGCGCTTATGGCGGTGACCTGCTGGGCAACACGGAAGCCTACGGGTTCGGGGTTGTGATGCTGTGCTTCTTTGCAGCGACAGTTTTTGGGATGGTGCGCAGTTCTGTCTCGATGGCAATACCCGTCGCTTCTGCCATGGCAACCTCCGCACTGACATATTCTCTTCTGCCGACGGGTTGGAACATCATACTCGGAGCTGTGGTTGGCGGCATGACTGCGGTTTTCAGCCATGATGGATGACTGGTCCTATGCCCTTGTCGTGCTGATTCTGGCTGCCGCTGCCTTCGCCACACGCATTGCAGGGGCCGTTCTGATGTCGTTTGTGACCCTCACCCCGAAAACGGAACGATTTTTGGAGGGGCTTTCCGTGTCGGTGATCGCAGCGCTTGTTGCTTCAAACCTTGTCACCGCGGATTTCAGGACGATGACGGCAACCTTGCTTGCCGTGGCTGTTATGGCGCTGTCACAGAGCGTGATCTGGGCTATGTTCGCAGGGATGACGGCAGCTGCTGCCTTTCCTTTTGTGTTCACGCCCTAGGGAAATCTGGACAGGCAACTGCAGCAATTAAATGTCTAGGGTTCGCCCCTAGACGCGTCCATCGGAAACCGTCCTCCGGCGGCGCCCAAGGCGAAGGATGCCGGCAAGGACCCGAAGCACAAGAAAGCCAATGAGAGCACCGACACCGGCACTCGCAAACCCTGCGGTCGTAACGGGTACGGCCGGCTCATAGTCTTCTGCCGTTGCCTGGGCGAGCTGAGGATCAAAGCCACGCGAAAAAATCACCAGCCGCTCAAGCGGCCCCGCATTTTGCAGGTCAGCTTCCTGCTCTTTGAGCCTGCTCAAACGTATCTCTGCATTGAGCATGCTGTCGCCTCGTGCACGCACGAAGGGGTCTTCAGACGACTGTTGACGCGCAATCGCTTCAGCAGAGGTCAATCCGTGCGCGGACGCATCCCGATTGAAATCTGCAAGGATCTCTTCCAGCGCATCGATCGCGCCGCCAAGACGCTGACGGTACTGCTGCGAGAATTCAGGCAATTGTGAAGTGGCTGTTCCGCTCATCACCATGACAAACAGCATGAAGACACGCATCATTTTGGCCACTCCCGCTCTAGGCGCACTTGTTCATTTAATCCTGCAAAGAAATCAGCCCGGCTTCGGCCTCCTCGGTTCCAAAGGCCAGTCTTGTGCCATCCTTGTCCCAGTCCATGGTGGAAATGGGGCCTTTTCCGGGCCGTCGCAACTGAACTTCGGCATTGTCCGCAAACCGGCACATCATAATCATGCCGTCCTGATAACCGACCGCGACGACATCTTCTTTCGGGTGGCACGCAACAGCGCTAACAAACGTTTCGTTGCGCGCCCCCAATTGCAGGGGCGTCTGCCCCATCGGACCGGTCTTTCCGAAGAAGGGCCAAAGGATTGCAGCATTGGCGCCGGATGTTGCAAGATACTTGCCCTTGACCGACCAGCTGAAGGATTTAACTTTTGCAGGATAACCGGTCATGCGCATATCTTGCGCGTCCGACAGCCGCCAACCGTGAAGTGCGTTTTCCTGCATCGCCGTAACCAGGTATTTGCCGTCGGGCGAAAAGCTGATGCCGAGATGCGCGCCCTTCCAACTGAGGTCTACTGGATCTCCGTCGGTTCCCGCCCACCACATGGTCGCGCCGTCATAACGGGAAACGGCAAGCCGCGTTCCTTTCGGCGCAAACGCGAGGCCGCCGACGGCGCGCTCGTGCGCAAACTCTTTTTCACGGCCATCAGCGAGGCGGACCCAGGCTGTGCGCCCGCTTGCATAGGCGACGGCACCGGAAGGTCCTGTAGCGATGAGATCAATCCACTTTCGAGCCCGTTCTGCGACCAAAGCAGGCGCACCATCCGATCCGAACTGATAGATGCACCCGTCGTCACCAGAAGTAACCAACGCGCTGCCATCCATGCTCGGCACCGCAGCCAGCAATCCGGCCTTGTGTGGCCTGAGCCTGGTCTCGCCTCGGCCTGAAAACAGAACCTCGCCTTCACCGGATGCAAAATAGGCGCTGTCTTTCAGGAAACCGGCACGAACGGCAAAACCGTCGATCTCCACGGGAGCTATGGTAGGCAAGGTCCAGAATCCTTATTGAGCGGCGCAGGCGGCAAAGCTGTCTTTAAGCACATCCCAATTGAGGTCGCGGCCAATGAAGACTAACCGGCTCTCACGCGGCTCGCTTTCCTTCCAGTCACGCTGGTGATCACCTTCCACAATCATGTGCACACCCTGGATGACATACCGTTGCGGATCGTCCTTGAAGGCAATAATGCCCTTCATGCGCAGGATGTTCGGCCCCTGTACCTGTGTCACCTGATTGATCCATGGGAAAAACATATCGGGATTGAGGTCACCGGCTTTGAGCGAAATACTCTTCACCGAGTGGGTGTCTTCGTGATGATGGTGGCCGTGGGAGTGATCGTGACCATGACCGTCGTGATGGTCATGATCGTGATCGCAGTCCGGGCCGCACTCTTCGGAGTGGTGACCATGAGCAAGAAAATGAGGGTCGAGCGACAGGATCCTGTCGAGATCAAAAGCTCCCCGATCCAGGACCTTCGCAATTTCGACACCGCAACGCTCGCTCCGGTGTAACACGGCATATGGATTGATCGACCGGATCCGGGCTTCGACATTGGCCAATTCTTCAGAACTGACCAGATCCGTCTTGTTGATCAGGATGACATCCGCGAAAGCCACCTGGTCTTCGGCTTCTTCAGTATCTTCTAACCGCTGAAGCACATGCCTTGCATCGACAACGGCAACGACCGCATCGAGACGCGCGGCGGCCCGGACATCATCATCCATGAAAAAAGTCTGGGCGACTGGAGCGGGATCGGCAACTCCCGTCGTTTCAACAATGATCGCATCAAACGCATTTTTGCGTTTCATAAGGTTCTGCACAGTCCGGATCAGGTCGCCGCGAACCGTGCAGCAGATGCATCCGTTGTTCATTTCGAAGATTTCTTCGTCAGACTCCACCAGGAGATCGTTGTCAATCCCGACTTCCCCGAACTCGTTCACGATCACCGCATACCGCTGGCCGTGATTTTCAGTAAGAATCCGGTTCAAAAGAGTGGTTTTTCCGGCTCCGAGATACCCTGTTAATACGGTAACAGGGATCTGTGCAGAAGCGTCCTGTGTCGCAGTCATTGCGCAACTTCCTGGAATGAAGAGTGATGAATAAGCCCGCAAAGCAGGCGTCCTGGGCGCGAATATAAGCACATACTTGGCCCAATGGGAGAGCCAGCCCGAAATTTCCGCCACTCACCCGAACCGATTCACCCTCATGCCGCCTTTCCAAGGATTTACAGGAGGCACTACCTTTGCTCGAAAGACAGATTGAAACGGGAGATCCCGATGCTGAAAACGATTGCCGGCTTTGACCGGATTGGCGAAGAAAATGCTTTCGCCGTGCTGGCACGCGCAACCGAGTTGGCCAGTCAGGGCCGAGACATCATCAACCTGGGCATCGGACAACCTGACTTCAAAACGCCTGCCCACATAGTCGAGGCTGCCATCAAGGCGCTTCAGGACGGACATCATGGATATACGCCTGCGACCGGGATCGCTCCGCTCAGAGAAGCCGTTTCGGCTGACCTTTTGAAGCGTCATGGAGCCGAGACTGACCCTGGTCATGTCCTGATCGTGCCCGGCGGCAAGGTGACTATGTATATGGCGATTCTGATGTTCGGCGAAACCGGCACGGAGATCCTTTATCCGGACCCCGGTTTTCCGATCTATCGCTCAATGATCGAATTCACCGGTGCACGCCCAGTTCCGGTGCCAATTCGAGAGGAGAATGACTTTGCTTTTTCAGCCGAAGAAACGCTGTCTCTGATCACAGACAAGACACGCTTGCTAATCTTGAATTCGCCGGCAAATCCGACAGGTGGCGTAACACCGCGATCTGAGATCGAAAAACTGGTCCGCGGCCTGGAAAAACACCCGAATGTTGCTGTTCTGTCCGACGAGATCTATTCCCAAATGACCTATGATGGCATGGAACATGTTTCGTTGTTGCAGTTCCCGTCGTTGCGTGATCGGCTGATCCTGCTTGACGGCTGGTCGAAAACCTATGCCATGACAGGTTGGCGTATCGGCTTCTCGCTCTGGCCGGAACAGCTGATCGACAAGGCACGTAAACTTGCGGTCAACGCCTGGTCGTGTGTCAATGCGCCGACCCAATACGCCGCTTTGTCAGCACTTGAGGGCCCGCAAGACGCCGTCAACGACATGGTTGCCCAGTTTGACGCGCGAAGGTCGGTGATCGTCGAGGGGTTGAATGCAATTGAAGGCATTTCATGCCGGACCCCGCTCGGGGCCTTTTACGCATACCCGAATATTCAGGGAACCGGCTGGAAGGCGAAAGAGCTTGCATCTGCACTTCTCGAGGACGTTGGTGTCGCCACAATTGGAGGACCGGACTTTGGAGTACTTGGTGAAGGATATGTCCGATTGTCCTACGCAAATTCGACTGAAAACATCAAAATCGCGCTTGAGCGGATCAAACACTATGTAGAAAACAACTCAAAATCTTAGTTGATTGCGTAATCACAAAGACTCACTCGCACTTGCATTTAGAAATCTCTGAATAACTGCGGTATTTTCCTTTACGTAGTCTATTTCTTAAACTTTTATCCCCTTGATAGCGTCGAACCCGAGGTATTCGCGTGGAACGGGGGCATTGATGATCGAAAGCATAACTCTGAACCTGGATCAGTCGTTTGGCGATCTGAAAGAGTGTGTGCTCGTGACGGATGCCGAACGAACCATCGTCTTCGTGAACAAGGCGATGGAAACGCTGTTTCGCGTTGACAGGGCGGACCTGATCGGCTCCCAAACCAAGCGTTTCTTCGCTGACCCGTCCCAATTCGAACAGATGGCCGATCTTTATCGCGGACCGTCAGAAAAACAGCACAAACTAACACACACGATCGATCTTGTTCTCGGCGATGGGTCGAAAACAACCGTTGAAGTTGTCAGCGCTCCCCTGTTCAACGCCGAGCGAGATGTTTCCGGCATCCTGTTCATTGCCCGTGATATCAGCGAACGCAAAGCCCTTGAGAACAAACTCAGCGACATTGCCCTCACGCTGGAAGACGCGCTGGACGCCATTTTGGAAGGGTTTGCAATATTTGATGCCGACGATCGGCTCGTCCTGTGCAATGACAACTACAGGGACATTTACGCCCATTCAGCTCCGGCCATGTTTCTCGGCAACCGTTTCGAAGATATCCTGAAATTTGGCCTAGGCAAGGATCAATATGACACTGGAGACCTGCCACAGGAACAATGGTTCAGCGAGCGGCTGAAATGGCACCAGCAAGCCGATGGCAAGGTCCTTGAACAGAAACTGCGGGACGGGCGCTGGATCAGGATCTCAGAGACCCGCACGCGCACGGGCGGAATTGCCGGAATTCGCGCGGATATTACAGAGCTTAAAGAAGCCAGGGCCCAGGCCGAAAGCGCTTACAAGAACCTGTCCCTGATCGCAGATAATGTGTCGGCCAGCATTACAGAAACGGACAGGGACGGTAACTGCCTTTTCATCAACAAAACCGGTTGCCGCTGGTTCAACCAATCGCCGGAAGAACTGCTGGGAACACGGCTCCGGGATCGCTTGCCCTGGAAAGAAAGAGAAATCATTCGCACGGTTTTTCAAAATGCGCTGGAAGGCAATAAGGTAACCCATGAAGCCAGGTTCAGTTTTCCGGACGGTGTGAGCAGGGAATGTTTTCTGGAGGCGAACCCCCGTCTGAATGAGAGCGGTGAAGTGGACGGCCTCGTGGTGCTTGTCACTGACATTACGGATCGTAAAAAAACTGAACGAACTCTGGCTGAACTCTATGCCATCACGTCAACGCGCGAACTTGGACACGAAGACAAGATCGCAGAGATCCTGAGGCTTGGATGCGAGCATTTCGATCTTCCCTTCGGCCTCATCTCGCACGTGATTGACGAGCACTACACGATAACCCACGCCCAGAGCCCGAATGGCGAACTCGTTCCGGGAACGTCCTTTGATCTTAAGGATACCTATTGCACTGTCGCGTTGTCGGCCGATGAGCCGATCGCAACTTCGAACGCGGCAGATTCGCCATTTGCCAAACACCCCTGCTACGGCATCTTTGCCCTGGAAAGCTACATCGGCGCTCCATTGCTGGTCGACGGTGTCGTCCATGGCACGATCAACTTTTCTGCGCCTGAGAAAAGGGCACGTGACTTTTCGCCGGAAGACATTCAGATCATTCGTCAATTTGCTGATTGGGTGGGCCACGAAATCGCCCGGCAACGCGATCACCAGGCACTCATGGATGCCAAAATCAGTCTTGAGCGTGTCGCCAGCATCGATGATCTGACCCAGATCTTGAACCGACGTGCTTTCCTTGAACGTGCCAATACGGAAATTCAACGCTTCCGGAGAACCAAGCGCCCCTTTACCGCTGTGATGCTCGACATCGACAAATTCAAGCAGATCAACGATATGCATGGTCATTCCACCGGTGACGACGTGCTTGCAAGATTTGCACACACGGTTGGCAGCGAATTGCGTGCGGTCGACGTGTTCGGCCGGGTCGGGGGAGAAGAATTCTGCTTGATCCTCAATGAAACCAATATGGACGATGCCATGCAGGTTTGCGAACGGCTGCGCGAGAAAATCGTCAATGATTGTCAGTTCGACAGGGTGACGCAGACCATAACCTGTAGCCTGGGGCTTGCGACCTCTTCGCGCGAAGACGTGGAGTTCTCGACCCTCATGCAAAAGGCCGACACGGCACTCTACCAAGCCAAATCTTCCGGACGAAACAAGTGTGTTGCCTATCAATCCGGCGGGGACACTGTACTGGCATCAAGGGCCTGACCATTCATTCCAGGCTTTGGCCAGTTCCAGTTGTTACGCGCCGCCTTGTCGTCTCCAGATGCCGGATTTGACTGCGCACCCTGCCTGCGTCACAGTATCTTAGGTCGGCAGCGGACTGGACCAAGAGCACCCAGAAAGACATCAGAATTTCCGAATTAGCGGCCTCCGCTGGAAGACCTTCTCGTGCGCGTTCCATTCGTTTCTTAACGAGCAGGTCAGGGAGGGAAATTTGTTTGATAGTCCGAATGCCCTTGCTGATCTGACATACCCGGCCAAGTCGGCGATAGCTCTCTCTGCATTGTTGTTTTCTGCAGCCGAAAGTCCCGTCGGTCGCTACGCTGCCAATTGCATTGATCCAAGCCTGGCTCACGATCCGCGTGCACTTATCGCACTCTTGTCCGGCGCCACTCCAGATCTGGACACAATGGCTCGAAAACGGGTCACAAATCCGACCCTGGCCACAGCTGGTCAACAATCATCGAATTGGAAACAGGTCACGATGGCCATTCCGTATCCCAAGTCAGACAACGCCTTTCACCCAACATAAGGAACGTGCCCATGAGCGACAGCGAAACACCCCAGGGCATCCGCAATCCTGAAGGCGATGCCAATATCATCGACACCGATTATGAAATTGGCCAGGACAATATTGAAACCAGAATCGGGCCGTTCAATCTGGACATTCACAACCCGGTCTTTCTGGTATCCGGTCTGACAATTGCCGCTTTCACCTTCCTGACGCTGGCCTTTCAAAACGAAGTAGGACCCTTGTTCGACGCCTTGCGCAAATGGCTGACATCCAACCTGGACTGGTTCTTTATCATTTCTGGCAACATATTCGTCGTTGTCTGCCTCGCGCTCATCGTCACGCCGCTCGGCAATGTGCGCATCGGTGGCAAAGACGCGGCACCCGATTACAGCTACTTCGGTTGGTTCGCCATGTTGTTCGCTGCCGGGATGGGCATCGGGCTGATGTTCTTCGGCGTGTTGGAGCCGGTTTATCACATGGCCTTTTCGTCACCGCTCGGCGTGCCTGCTCCATTTGATGCCGATGGCACTCTGATTGCAGAAAACGTCGCCGCGGCAAAGGCCATGGGGATGGCGGCAACAATCTTTCACTGGGGTCTGCATCCCTGGGCGATCTACGCCGTTGTCGCGTTGGCTCTCGCCCTGTTTTCATTCAACAAGGGTCTTCCGCTCACAATGCGGTCGGTCTTTTATCCGATTTTCGGAGAACGCACCTGGGGCTGGCCAGGGCACATCATCGATATCCTGGCAGTATTCGCGACCCTGTTCGGGCTGGCGACATCTTTGGGCTTCGGCGCGCAGCAAGCGAATGCAGGCCTCGATTTTGTCTTCGGGATACCAATCAGCAACACCGCACAGGTTGTCTTGATCATCGGCATTACGGCAGTCGCTCTGATTTCAGTTTTGCGAGGCCTTGATGGCGGTGTGAGGATACTGTCCGAAATCAACATGTTACTTGCTGCCCTTTTGCTCCTGTTCGTGATTTTTGCGGGACCGACAGCGACGCTGGTGTCGAGTTTCGTGTCCAATCTCGCTTCTTATGCACAAGAGATCATTCCCCTTTCGATGCCGTTCGGCAGAGACGATGACGGCTTTCGTCAGGGCTGGACATCCTTTTATTGGGCCTGGTGGATTTCTTGGTCGCCTTTCGTCGGCATGTTCATCGCGCGTGTCAGCCGCGGAAGAACCGTGCGGGAATTCGTTGTGTGCGTCCTGATCATTCCAACCGTTGTTTCGGTCATCTGGATGACTGCATTCGGCCAAACTGCAATCGAACAGGTTCTGGCTGATCCCGAAGGCAGCCAGGTACATCAACACGTGATTGCCAGCTACAGTCCCGAGCTCTCGCTTTTCGGCATGCTTGCAGACCTGCCACTCGCCTCGATCACCTCGTTTATTGCCATTATTCTGGTGATCGTGTTCTTTGTTACCTCGTCCGATTCAGGCTCGCTTGTAATCGACACGATCACCGCGGGGGGCAAGGTCGACGCGCCGGTCTCTCAGCGGGTGTTCTGGTGCACTTTCGAGGGTCTTGTTGCGATAGCCCTTCTGCTCGGCGGCGGATTGGGCGCGTTGCAGGCAATGGCGGTCTCAACGGGGTTTCCCTTCACCATTGTCCTCCTGCTCGCCTGTTATGCCATTTTCAAGGGCCTTATGGACGAACCGCGATGATGGCCGGCGCATAAAACGAAAGGGCGGCCGTGCCGCCCTTTTTCCATAACAGTCCAAAGATCAGGCACCTACTCCGCCAACTTTGGTGCCAGACGGACACCTGGAGGCGGCGAGCTTTCGCGGACCTTGAGTTCCGGCTCGATGACGATCGGTGTGTTGGGAACGCGGTCGCCTGCAATCTGACGGAGCAAGGTCAAGGCCGCCAGTCTGCCGATTTTGTCGGGTTGACTGTTGACGGATGTCAGTGCCGGTGTGCGGGCATCCGCACCGTCGATATCGTCATAACCGGTCACGGCAATATCCGGTCCGGGCTCAATTCCGGCGCGGCGGAATGTCGTCATCAGACCGAAGGCAACCAGATCGTTGAAACCGACAATTGCTGTCGGTCGCTCCCGAGCTTCCAGAACCTTTGATACGGCCGCGCGGCCGTCGGCCTGTGTCATCAACTCGGGCAGATCAAGCTGGCTGTCGGGATCGAACCCCGCTTCGCTCATTGCCTTGCGCCAGCCCGCATTTCGATACTTGCCGGTGGAACTGTCGCGGCGCCCGCCAATCATCGCGATATCCTTGTGGCCCTGTGCGAGCAGGTGCTTGGTGATTTGAAACGTACCGGACAAATCGTCGCCACGTACACACGGCGCCCAGACGCCCTGAACCTCGCGAGCAACGAGTGTCACGGGAATGCCCTGATCCACCAGGCGATTGATCTCCTCAGCTGAAGTGCCAACTGAAGGGCACAGGATCAACCCATCTGCGCGATGCTGCAAAAGCGTGTTTACAAAGGCGCGTTGTCGTTTCACGTCATCCCTGTGATTGCAGATGAAAATCATCTGTCCTTGTTCTTCAAGAACATCTTCAAGAGCGGAAAAGACTTCAGCGAAAAAGGGGTTCAGAATGTCATGGACAGCGACGCCGACAATCTGGCTTCGCGCTGTCCTGAGCGACGCTGCCGAACGATTGTAGATATAACCGACTTCCTGTGCGGTCTGCTTGACCTTTTCACGTGTTTCTTCAGCAACAAGCGGGCTGTCACGTAGTGCGAGGGAAACCGTCGCCGTCGAAATGCCGAGCTGATCTGCGATATGTCCCAGTGTCAGTCGTTTGCCGGGCTTCGGTGGGAGGCCCGGTGTTGGAGACGATGATCCGTTGTCTTCAGACATTTATTGTTCTCAGGTAACCGCTGCGGCAGTGGCAGAGAGCGTTACAACCCTCTGCCTTCGCGGTAAACAGATTTTTGTTATTTATCTGAGGCACGCGCCTTATCAACGCGCCTGGGGAGCGGAATCGTCATACTCCTCGCGCAAATTGACGACGACGCGGCGATTTTGCGACTGACAGGCCACATCGTCGCAATCCGTCACCGGGCGTTCGACGCCATAGCCTTTGGCCCAAACCCGCTGCGATGGCACGCCCAGCTTTACCAGTTCGGCCACAACCGCATCTGCTCGCTTGGTAGACAATGTCTTTTGCGCTGCTTCACTGCCCGGATCGTCTGCGTGACCTTGCACTTTTACCAACCACTTCCTGTTGTCTTTCAGCCATTTGGCTTGGTTCTGAAGCGTCAGCTTGGCCTCATCGCTGACAACCGACGACCCTTTGGAAAAGTAAACCCGGCGACCGACATTCATGATGAATTCTTCTTCGGACCCAGGTTTGATTTCAACAAAACCTGCTGCCGGTGCATTCGTGACGTCAGGCGAAGTCAATCCACCCGCGCTGTTGCACCCTGCCAATCCCAACAAACACATTCCGGCGACAATCACGCCCTGGCCTGACCGGCCCAACCACTTACCCAACGAAGCCCCCAAATCCTTTGCAAAACAGCACCGCGCCGGCATTAACCGGCGTTGGCGCCAAGATGTTCAAGCACCAGTACGGCTGTCCCTTTCGGGCAACGCTGGTAGAGATCGATCACGTCTTCGGGCAGCATGCGGATACAACCGCTGGAGACATCATGTCCTATGCTCCACGGCTCCAGGGTTCCATGTAGACGGTACCCGAGATCCTGCCCGTTCCGGTAAAGATACAAAGCCCGCGGGCCAAGCGGATTGTTGGCAGCTCCGCCGTCCACCTTGCGCGGCAGATCAGGCTGACGTTTCAGCATTTCGGGTGGTGGTACCCAGCGCGGCCAAAGAGCCTTGCGGTCAATGCGGGCCCGGCCGTACCATTTGAAGCCTTCCCGGCCGACACCTACGCCGTATCGAAGCGCAGTATTGTTTTCCCAGATCCAATAGAGAAAATGGTTGGTGGTATCGACAACGACGGTTCCGGGTGGTTCCGGACTGAAGTATTTCACCATCTGCTTGCGCCAGACGGGTTCTATCCGGTTCAGGTTGGTTCGCCTGAACTGGAAACCATTGTCGTCCTGATAACCGTTGAAATAGGCATTCGCTGCGGCATTCGCCTGCGCGACGTGCGGCATGGCAAGCGTACCCGCGACGGCGGCGGCGCCTCCCAAAAACGTGCGGCGGCTCAAGTCCATCCCATTCCTCCTAAACAGGCTGGCGGCCCTTCCTGGCCAGTCGGTAAATCCAGTCTGTATTAAGAAGTAAAGACGGGCGGCACGTCAACCGCCTCACATGATTGATTCTAAGTGTGTGCTTGTACGCGTCGTCAAGGTCAAAGAGACTTCACGCGCTCGCGGTAGAGAATATAGAGCCCGGACGCGACCACGATCGCCGCTCCGATCAATGTCGTCACCGTTGGCACGTCATTGAAGAACAGGAGGCCGAGCGCGATCATCCAGACGATCTGGGAATACATGAAGGGAGCAAGAACCGGCGCTGGTGCAATCGTGTGTGCCTTTATGAACAGCATGTGTCCGCCTGCTCCAAGCACACCTGTCCCGAGCAACAGTATCCATGTCCAAAGATCCGGCGGCGTCACCCAGACGCTCAGGCCGGAAGGTGTCATCAGGATCGACGCAAGCACACCGGAGATGATCAGCATTCCCGCGGAATTCTCGGTCGCGGTCAGTTGCCGGGTCAACAGCGCATAGAGGGCATAGCTTATCATTGCTGCGACCGAATAGATCGCAGCCCAGTGCATAGCGCCCGTGCCCGGTTGGGTTACAAAAATAACACCACCAAATCCGACAAGAATGGCCGCCCATCGCCTGGGGCCGGCCCATTCTCCCAGCATAGGTCCGGCCAATGCCGTGATCAGCAGAGGCCCGGCAAACATGATGGCGGTCGTCTCTGCAAGCTGGAGATAACGGACAGCGAGAAAATTGAAAACCGTGGTGCCGAGCAAGCAAAGCGTCCTGATGATCTGAAGAACGGGTCTCTCGGTCTTGAGTAACGACGGAGCATTCCACACCCGGAACGCAATGATCGCGAGAACCGCGTGACTGACAAACCGCATCCAGGCAATCTGCAGCGTCGGCAAAGTCGCCGAAAGATACTTCGCCACGGCATCCAGTATGGAAAAACTCAAGGCCGCAAGAACAATGAGCCCGATACCCGCCAGGGGGGCTGCCGGCAATTCGATGCCTGCATTTGGTTTTTGCCCATTGTTTTGCCCCATGCGCTTTGCGTCCTTGCAATTCCGGCTTGCGCGCGCAAACGCACTTGCCTGGTACACCCGGCCTGATGCATCGCTTGCGCTTGAAACGGTCACCGGATACAGAATTTGAAGAAGACCGGAGACAGGCATGCCCATTTTGGAAATAGAAACATGGCTCGGGCACCTTTCCATCCGGGAGGATGAAGGCGCGATCACCCAGTTACACTGGAATGGGTCCCCAGGCAAAGAGGAAACGCCTTTGCTGCTCGAAGCAGCAAAACAGATCCACGCGTACCTGGATGGTTCCCTGAAAGCCTTTGACTTGCCGCTTGCCCCGAAAGGCGGAGATCTTCACCAATCGGTCTTCCAGGCAATGCTTGCAATTCCCTATGGCGAAACCAGAACTTATGGCGACGTTGCCAAGGAACTCGACACCTTTGGTCAACCTGTTGGTCAGGCATGCGGGGCCAATCCCATCCCCATCATCATTCCATGCCATCGGATTCTGTCAGCCAACGGACTGGGTGGATATTCAGGCTCAGGCGGCACGGACACCAAGATTGCGCTTTTGAAACTTGAAGGTGGCTACCCCTTCCTTCTGTGATCGGCGCTACCATTGCAAACCGATGCAAGAATACGCGGTCAATGCGGAAACGTGATTTCCAGCGGGTTCGTTTCTATCGGCCAGGTACCCCGTTCGATGGCCTTGTTTCCCGCATAGGACACGTAGCTTTGCCGCCCGTAATGAGGCAGTGATCGAACCAGCGCGCTCAAGGCATCACCGTCGCGGGCAGAAATCAGCATGACAGGCAGATCACTTTTCAACCTGGTAACCCAAGCAGCTGCCGTATTGCCGGTGTCGTCTAGTGGCGGAAGTTTCAACCCATTTTCTTCAGCAAATTCTTTGATGGCCGCGCTCCGGCCCAGCACGACAGTGGCCTTTTCTATCTTTCCATGCTCGCTGACGGGTGTGGTAACCGTGTCGTTGCCCAAAAGCCGCGCCAGCAGCCTTTGCGCCGCTTCGGCAAATGTACCTTGCTCGGACAAAAGAAGCACATCCACCGCGGGTTCAAGTGTGACGTCGCGAATGATAACAGGGCTTTCGCCCGACAGCAGACGGCGAAAAACATCGAACGCAGGATCGACACTGAGCCGCAGCGGTTTTGTGTCAGATTGAATTTCGAAGGTTTGTTCGCGTTCAGAAAGCCTGACATTTTCACTGACGAGGCCGTCCTTTGTTTCAATCTCGATCGGAATGTTCAAGCTATAGATCGAACCGGTCTGGCGGATCGTAAACTCGCTCACGTAGGCACTGGAACCACGTTGAACCTTGGCCATCGACAGCTGAATTTCCGGGGCTCCCTTTCTTTCAAGCCATTGATCGAAAAACCAAACAAGGTCGCGACCTGAGACGGCTTCAAACGAGTGGCGCAGATCAGACCAGTCAGCATGTGAAAACTTGTGGTCTGTCCAGAATTTTTGCAGGCTGCCTGCAAACACCTCGTCACCGATTTCGCCTTTCAACATGTGAAAAAGAAAGGCAACCTTGTTGTAACCGACAATTTGCGATGCGTCGTGCCGCTTTGACCGGAACTCGATCACCGGCATGTCGCGCTCGGGAGGCAAAGCGGCAAAGTCCCTGAGCCAATCAAGCCGCATCTGTTTCGCTGCTTCTGGTCCCTCGTCGGCCGCAAGCGCGTAATCCGCCATATAGGTCGTCAGGCCTTCGGCCCAGTTGCCCTCCCGATAGTCGACGAAGACGCCGTTGCCCCACCAATTGTGCAACACTTCGTGGGCAAGTGAACGTCCTTGCATAAACGGGAGCGGCACAATCATACGGCCGACATACGCCAGATTTACAAATCCGAGCCCAACGGGAAGCGGCGATGATACGACGTGAAAATCCTGATACGGATAACGCCCGATCTCAGTTGAAAATCGGTTCAGATAAGCTTCTGATTTCGCCAGATACTGATCTGAAAACTCATGGATATCTTCATGAAAATAGGTCCTTAACCTGATTTCGGATTTGTCTCGTTCCGCTACCGAGTAAGGCCCAATGAACACAGAAGGAGGCTCAAGCGCGAAATTCGCGATAAAGGTCGCTGAAGACGATGATGCCGTTTCAGTTTCTTCAGACAACCGACCTGAGGAAACCGCCTGATAAGGATGAGGTACGGTCACCCGGAGTTCATAGCTCAACTCCTCTGCCTGAGCGATGGGAAACCAACCCGAGTTGCCGAACAGAACCGCTCCATCCGGTCCCGAAGTCATGATTTCAGGAATGTCGCCGCTCAGCGTCAATGAAACGATTTGACGATCTGCCCTCGGCAATGAAACGACACCGCCATCGCGCCTGCGATCCAAATTTGCAGGTGCCCCGTCAACGGCCACCTCTTCCACATCAAGCCAATCTGCAAACCGCAGAGCAAGGCTGTCGGTTCCATTGACGGTGATCCGATTTTGAACCTCGATCACTCTCGCCTCGGGGTCGACATCGAGGCGCACATTGTTGTGGACTGTCCTCTCTGCGGCCATGGAAAGTGAGACGGAGGCAACCCCACAAGCAACGGCAAAAGCGACCCGGACGCCACCCCGCATCATTTTGTGTCCGACGCGGAGGGAAACTTTGCAACCAGCGTCTGGATTTCACCATCACGTTCAATTTCAAGCGGGAGCCATGTGCCCGGAGCCTGTCGCTGGATGATCTCAACAAGATCTGCCGTTGAGGACAGATCTTCGCCCGCTGCTTTCAGCACCACATCGCCACTGCGAAGGTCGGCGGCCTCCGCAATACTTCCGTCCGTCACGCGGCTCAACAATACGCCCCCATCGCTTGCCGGTTCGATAAAAACACCAAGTCTGGGGCGCTGAGGCCGATTTGGTTCCGTCTCACGGTCGTCCACGAGAAAGACAAGATCCGCTATCGAAGTCTCAATCGTGCGGCAGTCGTCCGCGACAGTTATTGGCAACAATGAAACGACCTTTTCAGCACCGAGGCTCTCGAGTTGATGAGGAACACCAAATCCGTTTTCAACGTGACCCCGGCCCAGAATGCCGACGACAAGCACCCCCGGGTTCTTTTCGCTGGCATCGAACAACGCCTCGGCCATGGCCCTGTCCCAGACAAGCTGTGCATCAACAAAATTATTGAATTCGGTCCGGGTTAAAATGTCCTCGACTTTTGGCTCTTCATTTTCCGCCTCACCGCCTTCGACAGCCACGCGACCGATACCGTGTGAAAGCTTGCTGGAAAAGACCTCCGCAAGCGCCTTCCTATAGGTTTCGCTTGCAGGCGCCGGTGTGCCGATCCCTTGCCGGTCCTTTTCCCCAACGTTCTCCCAACCTTCGCGGCCAACCGTGGAAACAAGACTGCGACCTACATTTATCGCTTTCATGCCGAGCCGGTTCTGACGGGCAAAATTGAAAAGCGGCAAATAGTAATCGGCGTCATAACCCCAAACGTCGTTCCAGCGAACTTCCTTTAAAAACGCGTCTTCAAGCAGATCACCGGCTGCCCATCTGTCGAGAACCGATTGCGTGTCTCGCGGAAAGGCCTCGAAACCGACAATGATGTCTGGATTGTGAGCGAACAGACCCGCGAGCGTATGGGTTTGCCAGAGATGATCTTCCTTTGAGGTATGAGACTCGCCCAAAAGCACTATGGCGCCGCTGGCCGCTTGCAACAGCGCAGCCTCCGGAGGCACGGCTTTACCCGTTGCCGGGTCGATCCATTGTCCTGCCGGCCCGCAAGCTTCAAAGCTCGAACTGGCGTTTTGCCGGTCGCCTTCACCCGCATGCGCAGAATCGAAGGAAACGTTCGCGAACACAAACGCACCGCAAAAGATACCCACTGCACTTTTCATGAGCGCGGACTTGCGTAAATCAGCTTTACCCTTTGCGGATCCCAAGTCACTCTCCTTAGGCTTTTGTCCCCGGCACCGAACGGAAGGGGCTGAATGACAGTCTAGGCCTGTTCGGCAGCATCCATGCTGCCAGTTAATCTGGGTCGCATTGCGAGCGCTGCGCCTGATCGTTTGAACTTGCATGACGCTGTGACGCTTTTTTTGGCGTCGTCCTTGCAGAAGTGTCGCCGCTCAGACCGTTGCAGGTCAAACCGTCAATTTGTCACTTGCGACAAGACGCGCCTTTTCCGCAAGCATATATGCTCGGAAACAAAAAAGGCTCTGTTGCAATAATCGACTGACTTTGCGACGAAGCCGACAGAAAGACACCAGCACGATGGTCGCTTTCCGATCCGTTTGAGAGGCGAACGGGTTCGGTCTATTCCAGGCACAAGCTTCAAACCAATCGTGACCAGTTCATCGTAAGTTGTTAATTGGCCAAGTTCCGGACCTGCCGGGTCCCGAGCACCTTCCAGATATCCATCCCACACGGATCTTCCAGAAAGTTGTACGGATAGGGCAATGCCTCCAAGGCACTGGCCTGCGTGAGCATACTCATCTCTTCCTGACTAAGAAAAAAATCTGCTGCGGCTAGGTTGGCTTCAAGTTGTTTGACAGTGCGGGCTCCGACGGGAACCGAGGCGACACCTGGCCGCGACACCGCCCATGCCAAGGCTGGATGAGTGATTGGCCGATTGTGATCATTGGCTATGACTTGGAGCAACCTTAGAACGGTATAGGTGCGTTCTGTATTGCGATAGTCATACCCGTCACCTCGATCGGGATCTTCTCCCAACCGCGTATGATCGGCAGGCCGTTCATTGGCTGCATATTTACCAGTCAGCCAGCCCCCTGCGAGCGGGGACCAAACCGTCACCGCAATGTTGTTTTCAAGGCAGCATGGCAGCACTTCAAGCTCAATTCCTCGTTCCAGAAGATTGTATTGTGCTTGAAGTGCAACAGGCGAGGGCAAGCCATGAGAAGAGGCAAGAGCGACTATCTTCTGCAATTGCCAACCTGAGACATTTGACCACGAAATTTGTTTGATTTTGCCTGCGTCAACCAGATCCCCGAGCGTTTGCAAAGTTTCCAAAATATCCGTCTGAGGATCCCAACCATGTACATAGTAGAGATCAAACGCATCGACATTCATGCGTCTTAAACTTGCGTCAACTGAATGAATAAGGCTGCGCCTGGAAGCTCCAGCGCTCCCTTCAGGTGGAGAAAACCGACCTTTCGTCGCGATTGTAATCGCGTGGGACTTGCCTCGTTGGGAAATCCATTCACCTATGATCTCTTCTGACTTTCCGCCAGCATAGCCATCTGCGGTATCGATGTGGGTCCCACCCTGGTCGACGTAAATATCGAGCTGCCTGAATGAATCCACCTTGTTGGTTTCTGCCCCAAAGGTCATGGTTCCAAGTGCAAGGCTTGAAATACTGATTTCAGTTTTGCCCAACGGATTGCGTTGCATAATTGAACCTTTTTCTGGCCAGACATTTCAGTTTTCGCGTTTAACGGCGCCCAGTCGAGCGGAACATCGGATTGTCCTGATGCCGTCACTCCCTGAGAAGCAAGAAGCGACTTTGGCTACCTCAGCACAACTATGGCCTCGGCGCTCTCACACCGCAAAAGGTCGGAAAGCATGCTGAACTCTTGCGTCAACGCCAAAACGGTTTGGCCAATTGACATTGGTAAGCACGATCAAATCGTCACCTGAAACCATGAACCTTACCAATCAAATCTGTAAGAGAGCCATTAGTGTGACTTGTTGGGAAAGATCAAATCGCAATGGGGAAAGATGGCTCTGTTGCAAAAGTCGATTGATCTTACAATGCGGCCGCCTTCTGACATTTGGCGGGTCGACAAGCCCTACATCGAGGTCCCCCGGGTAAAAGCCTGAGAGGGCTTTAAGACTGGGACCAGCCTCATGCGATCGATACCGACAAGGCTCCTACTATGGCGCTGTCATTTCGGAGCTGAAAGCGGAGGCAAATGCCTGCAGGGCACTGGGCATCGCCAAGGCCGATCGGATCGGCCCCTGTGCTCTGTTAGAGGTATTGAAGATGCTCGAAAATCATCTCCAGGATGGAAGAGATTGAACCGCGGTCCCGGCAAGGGCGGAAACTGTCAAAACTCAAAATTGCAACAAAGCCAGCAAAAATCGACAACCGTCAGAAAAGAACAAAGCCAAAAAAGACGATTATGACAGCCAGAGTTAGCCAGATCAGCAGGTCATTGACATGCCCGCGGCGCGACTTGATCTCAGACCACGCGGCGGCCTCCGGCCCTGATCGCAGACCGAAAACCGGTCTTTTGATGGTAGTGTTTGAGACATGCGAAAATCGTCGGCGAAGCTCCGCGGCCCGGCGGGCTCCCCGTTCATCATTGAGGGTCTGGTGTCTCGAAACCATCTCGAATTCCTCCGATCAATCGGTATCAACGTCTGACGGAAATCTGGTCTCCATTGATGCCGATTTCAAATGACCGTTTTGTAATGTTTTCCAAGTTGGATATGCATCTGAAAACGAAAGGGTTTCCGTGTCTTATGGCCTTCATGATACGACGGTAGGAAAGTCCGTCTTCCAATAGAAAAGCCTTCAATGTCATCTTCCAACAATCAAGACGGATCGGCACTCCATCAGAAATCTGCGCCACCTCTTTCCGAAGTGATCAGTGTTTCTCTGAAGGTAGGCTTGTTGTCCTTTGGCGGGCCCGCCGCTCAGATCTCGGTGATGCATCAGGAATTCGTCGAAAACCGCAAATGGCTTTCAGAAGACCGGTTTTTACATGCGTTGAATTACTGCATGCTGCTGCCTGGACCGGAAGCCCAACAGCTGGCGACCTATTGCGGATGGCTATGCGCGCGCACCGTTGGCGGCCTGATCGCAGGGCTGCTTTTCATACTTCCCGGTGCGATCACAATGGCGTTGGTCAGTTTCGTGTATGCAGCTTATGGCGACACGGCGTTCATCGTTTCTGTGTTTTACGGCGTTAAGGCCGGTGTCCTGGCAATTGTTCTCCAGGCCTTGCTGAAAATCGGCAGGAAAGCCCTGAAGTCGAACCTTGCCTGGGCAATCTGTGGCTTGTCCTTTGTTGCGCTGTTTTTCTTTTCCATACCGTTTCCGATTGTCATCATTGCCGCAGCACTCAGCGGCCTGATTTTCGGAGCACCGTCAGGGTCAATACCTGCAGACAAGAGCGTGCAATCTACGCACGCTTCGGTTCTTTCAACCATCCGAACGGTTCTTGCCGGTCTCGTAATCTGGATGGCTCCTCCAATAACGGCAGCTTTGGTCCTGGCACCCGACAACGTGCTTCTGGAGGTCGCAGAATTCTTTTCTGTGTTGGCTGTGGTCAGTTTCGGTGGTGCCTATGCTCTACTCAGTTATATGGCTCAAGTTGCCGTCGATACGAAAGCCTGGCTAAGTGCTGGCGAAATGCTCGATGGACTCGGGCTTGCCGAAACCACGCCCGGGCCGTTGATCCTGGTGACTCAGTTTGTCGGCTTCCTGGGCGGCTGGCGGGACCCGGGGCCGTTCTCACCGGTCACAAGCGGCATGTTGGCGGCCGCGATGACCACATGGGTCACCTTTGCACCCAGCTTCCTGTTTGTGCTTGCTGGCCCTCCCTGGATGGAACGCTTGCGCGGCAACAGGATCCTTGCCAACGCTCTGTCGGCAATCACTGCCGCGGTCGCGGGGACCATTTTAAATCTGGCCGTCTGGTTTGCGATCAACGTGCTTTTCACCGAAACGAGCACCGCCCGGTTTGGCGCTCTGGAAGTCATTTGGCCTGATCTTGCAACCATTGACCCGGCTCTTGCCGGAATTGCCGCTTTGGCAATCACCATGGTTTTTGTTGGCGGACGCGGCATGGCGAGCGTTTTGATAACCACCGCGTGTCTGGGATATTTGGCGAGAACATTTCTAGGCTGACCAGGCCGATACTCAGGACCTTCCGCTGCCGAAAGTGCGGTCAGGCAGCGCTGCGCGTCTTTTCCTTGGGGTTTGCTTGCTTGTCCTCGTTTGCCGTTTCGTCTTCGGTGTCGAAATCAGCTTCGTGCTCGGGATCATCATCTATCGAAATGGAGAGATTTTTTTCAACTTGCCGCAACAGCTTTCGCAATTTCTTGCGGTCCTTGTCTTCAATACCGGTCATCGCTTCTCGTTCAAGGCGCTTCCAGGCCTTGTCGATGGAAGTCACCAGTTCACGGCCCTTTTCCGTTAGATGAACCCGTGCAAGACGGCCATCAGTGTCGGACACTTGTCGCCGCAGAAATCCCTGGCTGGATAGGCGCGTCACCATTTTTGTGACCGTAGGCGGCTGAACACCCAGAGCAAGCGCCAGCTGGCTCATTGTGCGACCATCAGAATCTGCAAGCACCTTCAGAACGAGTTCCTGTCCCGGATGAAGCCCTATTCGCATCAGATGTGCGCCAGCGCGGGCACGTTGTGCCTTTGCAGCCTGAATCAGGCGGAATGTAATGCTCTTTTTGTAGTTAAAAGCCATCGCCTATACCCCGTTATCAAGTCCACCCGAATCACCTTCGTCTTCAACGCGGCCGCAACATAGAGCGAGTATTTAACCGTCAAATGACATCGCAGCCACAACAGGCCTTTTTTTGAGAAAACGTCGGGGCTTGATTTGATTTAGTTGGCTCAGCAACCATTCATAAGTCCGCCTTCGCTGATCAACGGCACGTCGCTTTCATGTCTTCTACCCAGGGAATTCGAGCGCTAGGACTTGACCTTAAGCGTGCCAGCCAGAAACGGTATCAGCAGCGTCAATAGTGCGACGGCACCAAAGGATGCCCTCAAAGACCAGGCTTCGCCGATAAACCCTAGCAGCGGAGGCCCAAGAAGAAATGCACCGTATCCGAGCGTGGCAACAGCAGCGAGTGCCGGGCCTTTTGACATGTGCGGATCGGCCGCGGCGCGCGACATGGCAAGAGGAAACAGGACTGCATATCCAAGCCCCATGACAAAGCAGCCAGCCCAGACCGACCAGATATTGATGCCCGATACGAGGAGAAGGCAGCCGAAGAACGCCACAACGCCGCTTATCCGGGCAACACGAACCGGGCCGAACCGGGCAACAACAGCGTCACCTGTCAAACGCATCACCACCATGGCGATCGAAAAAACCGTGAAAGCTGTCGGCGCAATGGCCTCCGAATAGCCAAGCTCTTCGATCTGGAAAAGTGCCGCCCAATCGGTGACCGCTCCCTCGCCCAGGGCAGCGACCAGCGCCACGAGACCAGCAAGCACAAGAGCTCCCTTGGGCAAGGCAAAGAGGGGTGCCTTGGCGCCCGTTTCCGAAACACTGTCCATTTTTGGCCAGCTCTGCCACCAAAACCAGAAGAGAAAAGGAACCGTTGCAAGGCTCCAGGCGCTGAAATGCTGGGTTACCGACAAACCGAATTCGATCGCAAGACTGCCCGCAGCGGCAGCGACACCTGCGCCCAAACTGAAAAGACCATGAAAGGACGACATGATCGGCCGGCCGCGGACTTTTTCAACCTCCGCACCCCATCCGTTCATTGAAACGTCGAGTGCACCAAAAGAAAATCCCGCGAGGAAGAGTGTCAGTGCCAGCACATTGGTTGTTGGCGCAAGTCCAACCAGAACGAACGAGATAACCGTCGCCACAGCGAGCGCCTTTGACACCGGGGCTGCGCCGAGCCTGTCAATCAACACACCAGTAAATGGAAATGCCACGAAGGCACCGCTCGCCATGACAAGCAGCAAGACACCGAAACCGCCCTCGCTCAAACCGGTTGCCGATTTGATGTCCGGGATTCTGGAAGCCCAGAGCCCTATGAAACTGCCGCACATGAAGAAGATCGCCGAAACTACACGGCGCGCGGCAATTGCCTGTTCCTGGTCGGGAATACGCATCATCAGACCTGAAAAGGGGAAGAACCCGTAGAAGTGAGGGAGTATCTTTTGTCACGTCTGGCCCGCTTTCACAAGCGAACGAAATCGAGACAGGTCTTGTAATCTCAAAAGCTTGGGTTTCGAACCCGTGGCGGGTTGTCAGGCGATCAAGGCTTCGATTAAACGCTGGCTGTTGTTGTTTTGCTCAATGAGCGAACGATAAGCAGCTGCAGCTTCTTCACTGGCACTGCGACCACCGGTTTCCGCATCATTATTCGTGTCACCGTCTGAACGATGCGAACCCTCTGCGTCCCCTTTGTCGGTATTTTCACCCCCGGCATCAGTCTGACCCTGGCCAGGCTCAGTGTCGGTGGCGGCGGGATCGACGGGCGTGTCTTCGTCGCCCCTCAGTTCCTCGGCCTTTTGCTGGCGCGATTCTGCCTGAGCTTCAGACAACTGGGATCGAGCCTGCTGGGCAACCTTCAGATCTTGGGACGAAGGTTCTGCGGGAGCCAGAGCGGCCCGGATGACAATCTGCATCTTGCGGATTGTAGCTTCCGGCGTGCGCTCTTTGGCAGTGTCGATCTGCACTTCTCCTCCAACGGCATACCGCTTGCCGTCCGGACCCTGCTGAAAGGTGTAGCTTGGTGCAGACGCATAGGCTCCTCCAACGCGTGCGTGCGCCTGCTCATGTGCTCTGACCTCTCGATCACGCTTGGCAAGTTCCTGGACTTGCTTTTCCTGTGCTTCATTAAGACCATCTCCGTCTGGATCTTCTTTCTTTGACGAGCTTTGTTGTTGCGCGAGTGCGCCGCCGATACCTTGCGTAGGTGCAGGGGTTGCACCCAGGCCGTTCGGATTGGCTGTGGCTTTAGACGAATTCTCCGTGCTGTCTGCGTCGTCGCTTGAGGCCTCTTGAGCACCCTTGGATTGATTGGCATCGGGATCAGATGCGTTCGTGCTTTGCAGTGCCAGAACCGCAGCTGATGTCAGTGGCTGGACGCCACCGGTTCTGGCAGCAGCACGTCGGGTGCTCGCCAGACTTTCGCGCGCACTTTCCTGTGCCCGGTCCGGACTGTTCGTGCCCGTTCCAGGTTCCACCTCTCCGGCGACACCGTTGCTTCTCAAAAGGTTCGCCGGCGTATTCGACAAGAGAGCGCCGATCATGTCCTTGAGTGTCTCAAAGACACGTCGCCAAATTCTAAACGGCAGTTAAGACTAATTGATCATAAATTCGTGAGCTCTGGCCCGAAGCCAATTGGAACTCGCCTTGTCCGGGCTTGACGGGTATGCAAAGCACGTTGACGACCCGGCAAAGTCTTTTTCAGCAGGACCTGACCATGCTTCCCAAACACTTCTGGCAAGACATGATTGCCACGGATTTCTTGAGTACAGACTGTCGGAACTGGATCGCGGTCTTGCCGGTAGCCGCTATTGAACAGCATGGACCTCATTTGCCTATCTCAACCGATGCCACCATAGCAGAGGGGCAGATATCGCGGGTTCTGGAACTTTTGCCGGCGGATATACCAGCAACTTTCTTGCCGGTACAAACTATCGGCAAATCCGATGAGCACATTTCATCTCCCGGAACGCTGACGCTTTCCTGGGACACCGTCACCCGCTCATGGCTGGAAATCGGGGAGAGCGTTGCCAGAGCGGGAATTCGGAAAATGGTCCTGATCAATTCCCATGGCGGCAATGTTCCGGTTCTCGACATCGTCGCTCGTGAACTGCGTATCAAGCACGAGATGTTTGTCACGGCGACGAACTGGTTGCGTTTTGGTCAACCCGCCGACCTCTATCCTGAAGAGGAATTCACTTATGGCATTCACGGTGGAGATATTGAAACATCGCTGATGCTGCACCTTCGGCCTGATCTTGTTCGCATGGAACATGCTGAAGATTTCAAGTCGGAACAACAGGCGTTCCTGACCGAATTCAAGCATCTGCGAGGTCACGGCAAGGCGCAATTCGGCTGGAAGGCCCAGGACCTCAACACAGCGGGTGTACAAGGCAACGCAGCAATGGCAAGCGCTGAGAAGGGCAATCGCTCGCTGGACCATGCTGCAGAGGGGTTCATTGAGCTTCTGGCGGATATCAATTCTTATGATCTGGACAGGCTTTGGGCACCTCAGAATCAAGATTAGCATTCTGATCGACAAGTCATGAACAACCAGAAACTCGCTCTAGCCTTCATCACAACCCGCCCACACGCCTTAAATGGCCATCAGTCAAGCAAAGTGGCAATGCATTTGTGAAAATACGTAGAATTCATCTCAGTAAAAATGACCTAAAGGTCAAAAAATATCTGGTCATGTGCGGTGTATTGCCGAACTGTTGACCTTGGACAAATTAACAGACACAGTATTTGGAACTAAAATCGGGAGGGTGCGCTCGCGGAACCATGAACCTGTCAATCCGGCAACTGGCGACTTTTCGCGAGGTTATGCGCAGCGGGTCAATTTCTGAAGCTGCTCGTACGCTTGGCAGAACACAACCAGCCGTGAGTTCAACAATCGCGGGGCTGGAAACCGAGCTTGAGCTAAAACTTTTTGTTCGCGAACAAGGCCGTTTGGTACCCACTCCTGAAGCAGAATTCTTCCTGGAAGAAGCTGAGGCAATTCTGAAGCGGCTGGAGGTCTCCAAGAGAACCTTGCGAGGTCTGGCCAATCGGGAACACGGCCAACTACGCATTGCGGGCATTCCCGAAGCTGCAACGGATTTTCTACCCAGAAGCCTCTCCCGTTTCATCGCCGACAAGCCAAGCGTCAAGGTTGCTCTGGCGAGCCGCACGTCCGGTGAAATTGAAGAGCTGATCGCGGCCCAGCAATTCGACATCGGCTTTGCCGAAACGCCGCGCGCTCGCAATTCCTTCGACCAGATCGATTTTGACCTGGAATGCATGTGTGCAATCCCGGCGACCGATCCACTTGCTTCAAAGGAAGTCATCACACCGACTGAACTCGATGGATATCCGCTCGCACTCCTGCATTCCGAACACCGGAGTCACAAGCAGACGCTTGCCCGCTTCCGGGATTCCGGCGTTCGTTTCAATCAACGCTTCGAGCTTCAAACGGCACTGCCGGGCTTAAGGTTCGTGGAGGCCGGATTGTGCGCCCTGGTCTGTGACATGATCACTGCCTACAAGGCTCAGGAAGAAGGCCGCCTCGGCTTGGGTCCGCCAAGGATCGTGTTCCGCCCCTTCAGGCCACGCATTCAAAACAGCCT
Organism: uncultured Roseibium sp.; assembly: GCF_947499295.1. GTDB lineage: Bacteria > Pseudomonadota > Alphaproteobacteria > Rhizobiales > Stappiaceae > Roseibium. Next base: position 43,171 of record NZ_CANMNP010000005.1, on the reverse strand, counting down.
GTCGATCCTGACGCCGACCCATCGGCCGATTTCCATCGTGGCCAAGGACTTTTGCGATTATCTGACCACAGAAGTCGAGGCGATCCGTTCTTCCATGATCAAGAGAACCGCCTGAAACTTGGTGCCAAGCCCCTGTGCAACGGCTCAATCAGCTTCCGGAAGCAGCATGTATCGGCGCACTTGCCTGAGTTCAAACGGCAGCGTGCCGAAAACTTGCGCTGTTGGCGGCAACGATGGCGACGGCATTGACGCGGTTCTTGGCACCGAGGCGTGTGATCGCATTTCGAATATGCGCTTTGACGGTTGCCGTGGTGACATCCAGTTCCCAGGCGATTTGCTTGTTGACCTTGCCGTCGCACAGCTTGAGCATGATTTCCAGCTGACGTGGAGTGACCATTTCACTCAGGTTCAGGGGCCAGCGAATATTGCTTGCAACCAGCCGCTTTTCTGTATCGGTTGCAGCGCTGGAATTCAGGGCAAAATGGGCAGTCATGTCTGTCGCTCCCTCTTTTTGTCATCTGTTTTCGAGTGGGGGGGACTTTCACCTAAGTGACTAGTTTTGTAAAATGTTAAAGTGCATAATGAGATTTGCTAAAAATTTGCAATTTGATTAAACGGGGACCCGCCGTGAGCAAAAAACTGTATTCCGGTCATACGGTGAGACAGATCAGATCGGACTTTGGTCTGTCTCAAGTAGATTTTGCAAAAAAACTCGGCCTTTCAACGGCCTACATCAATCAAATTGAGAACAACAACCGTCCGGTCACAGCCTCTGTGCTATTGACGATCAACCGGATCTTCGGCGTGGATCTCTCGGCATTTGAAAAAAATGACCTTGATCGCGTGACACAGGATTTGCAGGAAATCTTCGCCGATACACAGTTTCACAGCGCATCCATCACGCGTCAGGAGCTGAATGAACTTGTGACCCGGGCTCCCGGCATTACCCAGGCAATCATGGATCTTTACGGTTCCTTGCGAAGTTTTCATGACCGGGAAGCCAACGAAGACGAACTTGCGCACATGAACGGGCCACAGGACGGAACGCCCGGCCTCAAGAAATCCGCCTATGACGAGGTGCGCGACTATTTCCACTACATGGATAATTACGTCGACACACTCGACCGGGCTGCCGAAAAGCTCGCGCTGGAAATCGGATTGGAAACGGCCGCAACCAAATTCGACAGCCTGGTCACGTGGCTGGCAGAAAAATTCAGCATCGGGGTAGAGCAGTTCCCGGACTATTCCGGCACCTTGATCAGGCATGATGAATACACCCGGAAAATCTCTGTCTATCGGGCCAGCCCTCAATCGGCCAAAAATTTTCTGCTTGGATCCGTAATCGCCGAATTATGTGTGAAAGACCTGATCCTGGAAGAGGTCAAACGGGCGCGCTTCAAGACAAAGTCCGCAGAAGGCATCGCCAGGCTGGCTCTGCGCAACTATTTCGCCGGGGCGCTGCTTTTGCCATACGACGCGTTTCTGAAAGCTGCCACGATGCACCGCCACGACATCCAGCTGCTGTCGAACCGGATGGACGCAAGCGTGGAAACTATTTGCCATAGGCTGTCGACACTGCAGCGCCCCGGGGCCAACGGACTGCCATTCTATTTCGTAAAGATCGATCGCGCCGGCAACGTCGTGAAACGGCACAGCGCCACACGGTTTCAGTTCGCCCGGTTTGGTGGTTCCTGTCCCCGCTGGAATGTGCACCAGGCATTCGAACAGAACTCCAACAAGTTTACCGCCCAGGTCGCGCAAATGCCGGACGGAGTACAATATCTCTGCATTGCGACCAGTGTCAGCAAACACCAGCCTGACTACAGCACCGGAGAGCGCCGGTATGCACTCGGTTTCGGCTGCGAAATCAAATATGCGGACGCGATTGTCTATGCGGATGGCCTGGCGGTCGACGAAATCGCAGCGCCCGAGCCTATTGGCGTGAACTGCCGCATCTGCCCTAGGGACAACTGCGACCAGCGTGCCTTTCCGGCAATTGACAAGGATCCGTTCATCGATCCGGGCCAACGCGGCATCGTGCCTTACCGGGTAACAACCAACGGCTGACATACGCAGAAAAGACATTGCATCCGGAAAGATGCTCCGGCTTCATTTTCCAAAAACCAGAACATGACGACCGATTTTCTTGTTTTTTCGAAAAGATCTCGTTTGATATGACCCATGGTCTCCTGACAGCCCTGGCGTCATAGTTCCATTGGTGAAATCGAAAAAGAGGCTCCCTGTGTCCCGTCCACCATCCTACTACGCGCCTAAAGGCGGTCATCCTGGCCAGGAAACCCTTTTGACCGACCGCGCCGTCTTCACCGAGGCCTATGCCGTGATCCCCCGCGGAACCATGCGGGACATCGTCACAAGTTTCCTCCCCTTTTGGGAGCAAACCCGCCTGTGGGTTCTCTCCAGGCCGCTTTCAGGTTTCGCAGAGACCTTCTCCCAGTACATTGTCGAGGTTCTGCCGGGTGGCGGGTCTGACAGACCGGAAACCGATCCGGCAGCAGAAGGCGTTTTGTTTGTCGTGGAAGGCGAAGCCATGCTCACCATCAATGGCAGGGCACACAGACTTCGCCCGGGCAGCTACGCCTATATACCGCCGGGGTGCGATTGGGCATTCCAGGCCATCGGCGACGAAGCTGTCCGTTTTCACTGGGTCCGCAAAGCGTATGAAGCGGTTGACGGACTTGAGTTGCCGGACGTCTTCGTGACACACGAAAATGACGTCGACCCGATTGCCATGCCGGGCACCGACGGCAAATGGGCAACGACCCGCTTTGTCGACCCGCATGACCTTCGCCACGACATGCATGTCAACATCGTCACATTCCAGCCGGGTGCGGTCATCCCATTCGCTGAAACTCATGTCATGGAACACGGTCTTTATGTGCTGGAAGGCAAGGCGGTCTATCGATTGAATCAGGATTGGGTAGAGGTGGAAGCAGGTGACTACATGTGGCTGCGCGCCTTTTGCCCGCAAGCCTGTTATGCCGGAGGCCCCGGTCCGTTCCGCTACCTTCTGTACAAGGATGTCAATCGTCACATGAAGCTTCGTCCAGTCGGCAGCTGATCAGCACGATTGTCCCTCAGGACAATATAATTGAGATTGCTGCACTTTTTGGTGCTAATTGTTCTGGCCGTGCTCGATTTTTTTGAACCGAAGGTTCACCGGGCACAGGCGCCGGATACGAATTTTTCAGCCGGTATCGGCAACTGTCGAAACGGTTCTTCATTGGGCGCTGAGAAAACGACGAATTTCTGAAGCGGACCCTTGGAATGCGGATTGTCATCAATGGGTTCGGCCGTATTGGTCGAACAGTGTTGCGGCAGGTTCTTGAGGCCCCTGGAGATGGGGACGTCGAAGTCGTTCGCATCAACGATATCGCGCCTCTGGAAACCTGCGCCTATCTCTTCAAATACGACAGCGTCTTCGGACCCTGGCCCGGCACCGTGACCATACATGATGACATGTTGGCCATTGACGGGCGCCAAATTCTATTTTCGTCAGAAGCCGATCTCTCGCGAACGGATCTGGCCGGCGTCGATGTTGTGATGGAATGCACCGGCAAGGCCGACACGCGCATAATTGCTGAAAGGGGGCTAGTTGCCGGGGCATCCAACGTTTTGATCTCCGGCCCGTCGGATGCCGCAGATGTGACACTGGTGCTTGGAGCCAATGAGGACCAGTTGGCAGACCACAAAGTGGTGTCCAATGGGTCCTGCACGACAAATGCGCTGGCACCGCTCTTGAGAGGATTGGATGATGCTGTTGGAATCGACAGCGGACACATGACAACCATCCACTGTTACACGGGCAGCCAGCCTATGGTGGACGCCCCGAGAGGGCCGCTGGAACGCAGTCGCGCCGGCGGCGTCTCGATGGTCCCAACGACAACAAGCGCGACCAAACTGGTTGGCAAGGTGTTGCCCCGGCTCGATGGCAAGGTCAGTGGCGCAGCAGTGCGCGTACCTGCCATCAGCGTATCGGCTGTGGACCTGACCGTGACACTCACCCACCCGGTCAGATCGCCATTCAATGAATGGCTGCAAACCCTATTCGCCAACAATCCGGTCATCGGCTTCACCGAGGACAGGGTTGTTTCCACTGACATGCGAGCCCGTCCGGAATCACTCGTCATAGCCTTGCCCGAAACCCTGGAAACGAATTCGAGACAGGTGCGCCTTTTCGGCTGGTACGACAATGAATGGGGATTTTCAGCCCGCATGATCGAGATGGCAAGACTGATGGCTGCAAGGAAGATCAGCGTAGATGTTCTGGCTTCGCTGGCTTGTTAAGTACTACCGTCATTGAAAGTCCTGCAAGCACATGTAAAGCGGCCATTCTACCGATCTGGAGCTGCGACAATCCACGGTTCGGGAAACCAGTGTTCTTCCAGATTTGCCCCCTGCCCGATACGATCGACGACAACAAAACGCCCTTCACGGTCTAACGGTGCAAGCACACCGTGCCAGGTACCCCGATGAAGATTGATCGACTGCCCAGGTTGGCTGATGAACGCCTTCAGGTTGACCGGCTGCCCATCAATGTCATCAGCAACGACGACAATCATCGGCACGCCGTCCACCGGAATAAAGGCCTGACTGCCCTCCGGATGACGCTCCACAAGGTCGACCGCGTAGGGCAATGTTCTTGCTTTTGCGTCGAAGAGACTGATCCCAGCCTGGCCTGTTCCGAAATCCAGATCGGCAAGATCGTGGTGCCGTCCGCACATGCCCTGATTTATGATCTTGTCCGGCGAACCCTCAACCTCGATGACGTCGCCATAGTCCGAAAAAGCCTCGGACGTCAGCGGGACGGGCGTGATTGTCTTCATTGCGCGAAAAGGTCCTCGAGCCGGAAACGGGCGATCCGTTCGACCTGTCGGCAGGCCTCACCAAACTCTTCGTCCCGGCCATGGCCGATCCTTGCATAGAAGGCTGCAAGGATCGAGGCCTTATCGTGATCGCGCACAGCGATGATGAACGGAAAACCATGCTTTGCCACATATTCAGCGTTCAAGGTTGAAAAGGTTTCGCGTTCTTCGTCGGTCAGGAGGTCCAGCCCTGCACTGGCCTGTTCGGATGTGCTTTCGGACGTCAAACGTCCGGCCTGCGCCAATTTCCCGGCAAGATCCGGGTGGGCAGTCAGAACACCTAGGCGTTCTTCTTCTGTGGCAGACCGAAACACACGGCAAAGTGCGTTGTGGACACCAGCTGCACAATCATGTGCGGGGCCAAGTTCCAACGCAAAGGCCCGCTCGGCGATCCAGGGTGAGTGCTCGAAAATACCGCCAAAGCGCTCAACAAAGTCCTCCGCTGCCATTTTGCTCGGGCATATCCGTTTTTGTGGTGGGTGATGCGCAGCCCAATGTTCTGCGATTTCAATCCGGCGCGGGCACCAGACACCCTCATGCTTCTGGATATGCGCAATGAACTTTCGGAGCGCGGCCGTTTTGCCCGGACGCCCGGCCAACCGGCAGTGCAAGCCGATGGACATCATTTTCGGCGTATCCGACGTTCCTTCAGCGTAGAGTTCGTCAAACGCATTCTTGAGATACAGGAAGAAGTCCTCACCATCGCTCCAGCCGGGAGAGACGGAAAATCGCATGTCATTGGCTTCAAGCGTATAGGGAATGATCAACTGATCGCGGCCACCTGTCTCCAGCCAATAAGGCAGGTCGTCGTCATAGGTGTCTGAAACATAGGCGAGGCTGCCTTCTTCAGCGACAAGCCGAACCGTGTTTTCCGAGCAACGACCGGTGTACCAGCCACGCGGCGGCTCACCAACGACTTCCGTGTGAAGGCGAATGGCTTCCGCAATGGCAGCGCGTTCTTCTGCCACGGGCATATCCTTGTACTCGATCCATTTCAGGCCGTGGCTGGCAATTTCCCAGCCGGCTTCCTTCATGGCATCGACCTGTTCGGGATTGCGCGCCAGCGCTGTCGCGACACCATAGATCGTCAGAGGAATACCGGCCCGCGTGAACAGGCGATGCAGACGCCAAAAGCCCGCGCGTGCGCCATATTCGTACATGGATTCCATGTTCCAGTGTCGCTGACCCTGCCATTGGGCAGCACCTGGAATATCGGACAGGAATGCTTCAGAAGCCGCGTCCCCGTGCAAAACGCAGTTTTCGCCACCTTCCTCATAGTTGAGGACGAATTGCACAGCTATGCGCGCATTGCCGGGCCATTTCGGATCCGGTGGATTGGCACCATAACCGCGAAAGTCTCTGGGATAGCGATTCAAGGTGAGCCTCCTTGCAAAACCTGGACTGTTCAACCTGGCAAAGAGCATGCCCGACCAAGCAAATGGTATAGGACTTTCTTCTAAAGCAGAAAAGGACCGATGATTTTTCGGACTTTCAAGAAAGTGCTTTCAAAGTTTCGAAAGCCACCGTGTCGCAACCTCTCTCAGCCATCTGAACCTTCAGCCAACACTGACTGTATATGCGCAACCATGAAGTCCAGGAACAGCCGCACTTTTGGATCCTGAAGCCGCCGGTGGGTGAAGAGGCAGGCCATTGTCACCGGCAATGGCGGCTCGTCCGGCAGAACGGTAATAAGCCGTCCGTTTTTCAGATGGTCGGCAATCTCGAAGACGGGCTTCAAAACAATACCGTGACCATCCAGCGCCCAACCTGTCAGGACATCGCCGTGATCGGATTCGAACGGTCCACTGACCGCAACCCGTTTCACTCCGTCTGGCGTCTGGAGCGGCCACTGGAATTCCGGTGCGCCCGGATACCTTATGTTGAGACAATCATGGTCTCCACAAGCAAGCTCTGCATGGCTTTTGGGGCTGCCCTTCCTCTCAATGTAGTCAGGTGAGGCACACAGAACCCGGCCACAATCGGCAATCTTGCGGATCTTGAGCGCCGAGTCCTCCGGTTGCCCGAGGAAGAAAGCTGCATCCAATCCTTCGCCCGTCAGGTCGACTTTACGGTCTGACAACCGAAGCCGGATATCGATCAGCGGATTGGCATTCTTGAACTCAGGAATTGCAGGGGCAATCAAACTTTGACCCATACCGATCGGCGCTGCAATGAAAAGCGTGCCGCGTGGTGAGCGCGTAACACTGCTGATTTCAGCTTCCGCTTCCTGCACCGCATCCACAATCTTGGTCGCTCCCCGGTAAAACAACTTGCCTTGCTCTGTCGGGCTCAAGGCGCGCGTCGTGCGCTGAAAAAGCCGAACACTCAGGTGTTCTTCCAATTGGGAGATGCGAGAAGAGGCAACTGCTGAAGATATCCGCAGGTCACGGGCAGCTGCAGACATGTTTCCCAGTTCATAAACACGCAGGAAGGTGCGAATGTTCTCCAGATAGGCCATCAGGACTTCCAACGGACAGGTATTGTTCCGTTTTTTTTGAAATTGCTCGGAATTATACCGAGATACCAGACAATGGATTCCTGCGCTAGCTTGGTCCGGTTGATTTTGGAGGGTTTGCAATGCTGGACATTGCCATCATTTGGGACTGGTTTGCATTCGCGGTCCGCTGGCTGCATGTGATCACGGCAATGGCCTGGATTGGGTCGTCCTTTTATTTCATTGCTCTTGATCTCGGGCTCCGCAAGGCACCGGACCTCCCTCCCGGCGCTCATGGCGAGGAATGGCAGGTTCACGGAGGCGGATTTTATCACATCCGTAAATTTCTGGTCGCACCGGAAAACATGCCGGAACACCTGATTTGGTTCAAATGGGAAAGCTATTCGACCTGGCTGTCGGGAGCTGCGCTCCTGATGATCGTTTACTGGGTCGGCGGTGAACTCTATCTGATTGATCCTTCCAAGGCGGACCTCGCCCTTTGGCAAGGAGTTTTGATATCCGCTGCGTCGCTCACGATCGGTTGGATAGTTTATGACCGGCTTTGCAAATCGAACCTCGGAAATTATCCGACGCTATTGATGGTGCTGCTGTTCGCACTGCTTGTGGCAATGGGCTACGGTTACAACGAGGTCTTCACCGGCCGTGCGACAATGCTGCATCTGGGCGCGTTTACCGCGACAATAATGACGGCCAATGTCTTCTTCATCATCATTCCCAATCAGAAGATTGTCGTCGCAGACTTGAAGGCGGGACGAACACCGGACGCAAAATACGGCAAAATCGCCAAGCTGCGATCGATGCATAACAACTACCTGACGCTACCGGTCATCTTCCTGATGCTGAGCAACCACTATCCGCTCGCTTTCGCCTCTCAGTACAACTGGTTGATCGCCGCACTGGTTTTTCTGATGGGCGTGACGATCCGGCACTATTTCAACACACGGCACGCCGGCACCGGGAACCCAACCTGGACCTGGCTGGCGACCGCCATTCTGTTTGTCGCTATCATCCAGCTCTCCATGTTGCCCCTTCAGCAGGAAACTTTCGAGGCATCCGAAGCCCGCAAGCTCACGGCAACGGAAGAAGTGTTCGCCAGCGCCGAAGGGATTGACGACGTCATGGCAATCGTGCCGGGCCGCTGTGCCATGTGTCATGCGCGCGAGCCTTTTTATGAAGGCATTCACTGGGCACCCAAAAATGTCCTTTTGGAAACAAAGGCGGACATCGCGCGCGCAGCCAAGGAAATCTATCTTCAGGCTGGCGTAACCAACGCCATGCCGCCCGCCAACGTCTCCTTCATGGAGGAAGAAGAGCGCAGGAAAATCATTAAATGGTATCGCGGTGCGCGTGAGAAACTCCCGTTCGGAGTCGCGCTTCAGTAACAGTCGGCATCACACATATCTCGTGACTGCGTCTGGCTCGACGTGACGACCCCTGAAGGGTGAGACAAAGCCTGCCGAGAGGCGGGCCGTGCCGGTTAAATGTCAAACTCGACACCTTGTGCCAGCGGCAATTCAGCCGAATAGTTCACCGTCGAGGTCTGACGTCGCATATAGCCCTTCCAGGCATCTGAACCCGACTCGCGGCCGCCCCCGGTTTCCTTTTCGCCGCCGAACGCACCGCCGATCTCGGCCCCTGATGGACCGATATTGACATTGGCGATACCGCAGTCGGATCCGACTGCCGACAGGAAGGTTTCCGCTTCACGCATATTGAGTGTGAAGATACAGGACGATAGTCCCTGGGGAACTTCGTTCTGAAGGGTGATCGCTTCTTCAAGGGTCTCGTAGCTCATCACATAGAGGATGGGCGCAAAGGTTTCCGTTTTCACAGTCTCGGTCTGTTCGGGCATTTCAACGAGCGCGGGAGCTGCATAGCAACCGGCAGGAACCCCTTCGCTCACCTTGCCGCCTCCGTGGACACGCGCGCCTTCGGAGCGCGCCTTTGACAGCGCTAGCTGCATTGCCTCAAGCGCCCCCTCGTCCACCAATGGCCCGATCAACGTGCTTTCGTGGCGCGGGTCACCGATCTTCAAGCTTTCATAGGCATTCTTGAGCTTACCAACGAGTGTGTCCTTGATCGTGGAATGCACGATCAGACGGCGCAAGGACGTGCAGCGTTGACCGGCGGTTCCCACCGCGGAAAAGACAATTGCCCTTACGGCCATTTCCAGATCGGCGCTCGGCGCAACGATCATTGCGTTGTTGCCGCCCAATTCAAGGATTGAACGTCCGAAACGCGTGGCGACTTTTGGTCCAACAACAGAGCCCATACGTGTTGAACCGGTTGCCGAGAGGACTGGCACGTCCCTTGACGTTACAAGCGCATCTCCGACATCCGCGCCGCCGATGACGACCTGCAACAGGTTTTCCGGAGCATCCTTTCCGAAACGCGCCAGTGCCCTTTGGAAGATCTTCTGGCAAGCCAAGGCCGTCAGGGGCGTCTTCTCCGACGGCTTCCAGATTATGGGATTACCGCATATTAGGGCCAGGGCCGTGTTCCAGGCCCAAACGGCGACCGGAAAGTTGAAGGCGGTGATGACGCCACAAGGTCCCATCGGGTGCCAGGTTTCAGACATTTTGTGACCGGGGCGCTCCGAGGCGATTGTCAGACCGTAAAGTTGACGGGACTGACCAACCGCGAAGTCACAGATATCGATCATCTCCTGAACTTCACCAAGCCCTTCGGATGTGATCTTGCCGGCCTCAAGCGTAACAAGCGCACCAAGCGCCTCTTTTGCGTCTCTCAACTCTTCGCCAAGAAGGCGGACCAGCTCACCCCTGCGTGGCGCCGGGAGAGCCCGCCAGCTTGCAAACGCGGCCTGTGAGCGGGTGATGATTTTCTCCATATCGCCCAATGGTGTTTCATGCACCTGAGCAATCTGAGCGCCGTCGATCGGCGACTTGACGGCAAGTGTTCCGCCGGTCAATTCATTTGCGCTGAAGCCAAGCGTGCTCAGGACCTGGGAATGTTCCATGTCTAACTCCTCGGATAATTTGAGTGTTGGCGCTTCGGACTATGCGTTGTAACGAGCGCCGTTATGCGTTTTCAAAAACGTCTCGAGCGACACATCTTCCTGTTTGAGAAAGCCGTGGTCGGGCAAAGTTCCCTCGCGAACCATTTCGATGATTGCGACCACTGACGAGGCTGTCGTCCAGGCTATGGCTGTCCGTTCCTGGCCGGCAATCTCAACCGGTTTCAAGCCGCGAACGAATTCCTTGCGTTGCATCCGTCCGTTGATTTCGCCTTCGGCTGACACGTGGACAAAAACGATGTCGTCACTGACAGGAGGCTTGGCGTTGACCAGGATTTCTCCTGCCTCCTTGCGCCTGTCACGCATCAGAAGTTCGTGGAAGAAGAAATTCATCAACTGCACGTGCCCCGGATAGCGCATTGTCTTGTAGTCGATGTTCGGAACGCGGTCCTTGTAAGTCTCGCACATCGTCCCAAGACCGCCTGACGTTGTAAAGGCCTCGAGTTCGATGCCCCCAATGACGATCTTTTCAATCCATTCCATCGGCGAGACCCACTTGATCTCACCGTTCTCAAGAACTTCGCAATCATTGAGATATTCGTTCACCACCCCTTCAGGCGACCAATTGAAGGAATAGCCCATGAGACCGGTTGGGTTCTGAGGCAGCGCTCCGACACGCATGCGGCATGACCGGCACGTTTCAAAAGCATCGATCAGGTGGGCCCCGACAATTCCCACAAAACCGGGAGCCAGTCCGCATTGCGGTGCCATGATGCCACGTGAAGTCTTGGCAAGTTCCTGGATCGCCTTTGTGGTCGGCACATCCTCGGTCAGATCGAAATAGTGAAGTCCGAGATTATGCGCGCTAGTGGCAACGCCGATATTGAGGAAATAGGGCAAACAGGACAGCACCGAGTTGAAGTCTTTGAGGACGGCCTCAAGCGCAGCGCCGTCACCAACATCGATCTGCCGCGTCTTGAACGGCAAACCCGGCACCGCATGCGCATCAAATCCCGTCACGGAAAAACCCGTTGCATGCAGCAACTCAGCAGCCAATGTGCCGACCTTGCCGAGCCCCAAAACCGCTATCTTCTGCATGTCAGTTTGATCCCCGTTGTCGATTGCCTTAGAGAATACTCCTCCTTGACCTGCACAAAAATACCTGAAAAAGAGTTTTATTCATGACTAAAACTCATGAGAGGAGTGGTCTAGATGAAGCGCGACATCCCCTTGCCAAGCGTTTCTGTGCTGCGTTGTTTTGAAGCTGCCGCCAAGCATCAGAGTTTCACCGCAGCAGCCGAGGAACTGGGCCTGACACAAAGCGGTGTCAGCCGGCAGGTCAAGGAACTGGAAGACCAGATCGGTGCGGCTCTTTTTCGGCGCGAAGGCCGCGGCATCCGATTGACTCAGGCCGGAAGATCCCTGGGCGACAGCCTTGCGTCCGATCTCACACGGCTGCGCACTACCATTTCGCAAGCAGTTGCAGCTGGAAGCACGCAGGAAATGCTTACAATCGGAGTACTTCCAGCGTTTGGGGAACGCTGGCTGGTTCCACGCCTTGGGGAATTCAAAGCAAAGCGCCAAAATCTCGACCTGATGCTTTACAGCCGGTCAGAACCCTTCGACATTGCCGAACAGGGGATCGATGTGGCCATTCATTTCGGCGCTAATGATTGGCCTGGAGCAAAACTGACGCCGCTTTGCCCGGAAGACCTGATTGTTGCAGCGGCTCCGGCCTTGATCGAGGAGCACCGTGTCTCCAATCGTGAAGACATATTCCGGATGCCCTTGCTGCATCTGACGACCCGCCCGCATCTATGGAGCGTTTTCCGGAAATCGGTACCCGGCTCGGAAGAACGCATACAAATGGGCAGCTATTTCGATCAGTTTCCGTTGATTATCTCAGCCGCGGTAAACGGCATGGGAGCCGCAATCCTGCCGACGTATCTCGTGGAAGCCGAGATCACGTCAGGCGCCCTGAAGCAACTCGCACCGGTGAAAGACGGTTCGGGACATAACTACTATGTCGCCACACCGGCAGGAAAACTCAGTCCGGCGGCGACCGATTTTGTCAATTGGATCAAAACGCAGGTGAGCAGACGCGTCCCGCGCCCATAACATCGCAATCGGCCGCACTATTCCTGAAAGTATTCGGGCTTTTCATCGCGAATTTGCGCGAGGGTGAGTTCGATCCGGCCGAGATGTTCGTTCAAGATAGGTTCCAGACGCGTGTGATCGCGCGCGCGCAGGATGTCAAGCAGCTCGATATGATCATCATACGCTCTTTGCGCCGCTCCAATCGTCAGAGAAATGAAGCGCACACGGTCCATATGCGCCTTTTGCTCGCGGATGAATGACCAGGCATATTCATGTCCGGCGATCTCGCAGATACGACGGTGCAGATCGTCGTCCAGTGAATGGAACCCTTTCAGATCATTGGCGCTGACCGCCTTCGCCTGCTCCTTGAGCAACAGCTCCAGATCATCAACTTGTGCATCGGAAATCACGCTCATCGCCGCCTTCCAGCATGCCAGCTCGAGAGCGATCCGCATGAATTTCGCACGCAGGACCGCTTGTTCCGAAATCTTGGAAATTACAGTTGCCCGCTGAGGACGGATTAGAAGGAAGCCGAGTTGAGACAGGCGAAAGAAGGCATCACGAACCGGTTGCCGCGAAATACCAAGAGCCTTCGCCACCTCAATTTCTGACACCTTTGTTCCGGGTGGCAATTCCAATGACAGGATCTGCTGATGCAGTTCCTCAAAAACCGTATCGGCAACTTTGGGAATTTTGATTGGTTCCAGCACCTTTAGGGCGCTTGAGTCTGCCATCAGCTTCTCTCCGTTGACTTATCTAATCAGCTAGCATATCAGTTTGCTAGTCGCAATATGGCGATCCGGTTTGTGTGTACGGGAGACCCGCATGGTCGTGGAGAATTCGAAAGTTCCGGAAACCGCAATCAAAGGATTGTCTCCAGACCGCCTCCTGCCAAGCGAGCCCAAGGCTCTTGAGATTGCACGCTGGCTCTACGAGAGCGTTCGGGATTTGCCGATTATCAGCCCGCACGGTCACACCGATCCGCAATGGTATGCTGAAAACAAGGCCTTTCCCGATCCGGCGCACCTGTTTGTCATTCCCGACCACTACGTCCTGCGCATGCTGTTCTCGCAAGGCATCGACCTGACCGAGCTTGGTGTTCAACGGAGAGACGGTGCTCCAGCGGAAACAGACAGCCGAAAGATATGGAAGACCTTTGCACAAAACTTTCACCTCTTTCGCGCAACCCCTTCCCGCATGTGGCTTGAACACGCTTTTGAAGAAGTGTTCGGCTGGACAAAGCGCCTGACGGCAGAAACTGCCGAAGAAGCCTATGACCATATTGCCGAACGGCTGAAACAGCCGGACTTCAAACCCAGGGCTCTGTTCAAGCGCTTCAACATCGAGGTCATCGCCACAACCGAGTCGCCCCTTGATGACCTCAAGTGGCATCGCGCCATTCAGGAAAGCGGCTGGCGGGGACGGGTTGTCACGGCGTATCGACCGGACCCGGTGGTTGACCCGGAGTTCGAGGGCTTTCAGCTAAATATCGAGCGTTTCGGAGACATTACGGGAGAAGACACGCTCTCCTGGCAGGGCTATCTGAACGCACACATGGCAAGACGCGCTTACTTCAAGTCGTTCGGCGCGACATCATCCGACCATGGCCATCCAACTGCCAGAACCGAAAACCTGTCACCGCTGAAGGCTCAGGAATTGTTTCAAAAGGCGCTCAAGGGCACATGCACGGTTGATGAGGCTGAGATTTTCCGGGGGCATATGCTTACCGAGATGGCAAGAATGAGCCTGGAAGACGGGCTTGTGCTTCAGATCCATCCTGGAAGTCATCGAAACCATTCAAATTCGATCATGGATGCGTTTGGGCGTGACAAGGGCTTCGACATTCCCACCAGAACCAACTACGTCGAAGCACTGAAGCCCTTGCTCGACGCCTATGGTTTGGAAAAAGACCTTTCCATCATTTTGTTCACCCTGGATGAGACCGCTTATTCGCGTGAACTGGCGCCGCTTGCCGGTGTCTATCCGACACTCAAACTGGGTCCCGCCTGGTGGTTCCATGACAGCGCGGAAGGCATGCGCCGGTTCCGCGAAATGACGACCGAAACAGCCGGATTCTACAACACTGTCGGCTTTAACGACGACACCCGAGCCTTTTGTTCGATCCCTGCCCGCCATGATGTGGCGCGCAGGGTCGACTGCGCATACCTCGCCTCACTCGTGACGTCCGGGAGATTGAACGAAGACGAGGCATATGAGGTTGCCTACGACCTCACTTACAGGCTTGCAAAACAGGCCTACCGGCTCTGACGAGCCATTCATCGGGAGGAAAACTGCACAGTCAAATCCGTGTTCAATCCACCTGTGTGGAGAGCGGCACCTTCCGCTTTTCGATCAATGGATCTGAGTTTGACGTCGGCCCGGGAGGCAGTTTTGTCACTCCCTCTAACACAAAAGATGGTTGCGTTTGCCTGTCACACGGCACTTTGATCGACACATTTGCGCCTCGCCGCGACGATTTTTTCTAAGCCTTGCAGACAATTCAGAAAGCTCATCACATGCTGAATGTAGAAACACGCTATGCCATTGACCCGGAAACAGCCAAGTCTTTGGATACCAACGGCATTCGAGAAAACTTTCACGTCTCCGGACTGTTCGAAGACAACAAGATCAACCTTGTCTATAGCCACTATGACCGGTTGATCCTCGGAGGCGTTGTTCCGGCAAACGGAGATCTTGTGCTTGATCAAGTCAAGGAGGCCGGTACGTCGTCACTTCTCGACCGACGAGAACTCGGCATTCTAAATATCGGCGACAAGGGCAAGGTGACGGTTGCCGGCGAAAGCTATGAGATCGACCGGGGGGAAGTTCTCTATGCCGGAATGGGTTCCGGCCCGGTGACCTTTAGTGGAGCAGGCCGATATTACGTTTTGTCCACTCCCGCACACCACAGCTACCCGACCCGGCTGATCACGCTACAGGATGCTCGACGCGTCGAACTGGGTGCTGCAGAGACTTCGAACAAGCGTGTTATCCTGCAATTCCTCCATCCGGAAGTTGCCGACAGCTGCCAACTCCTGATGGGCTACACCGAATTCGCACCGGGGTCGGTCTGGAATACGATGCCCGCACACGTTCACGACCGGCGTATGGAAGCCTACCTCTATTTCAAGCTCGATGTTGACCAGCGGGTCTTTCATTTCATGGGCAAGCCGGAAGAGACTCGTCATCTTGTAATGGCCAACGAAGAGGCGGTTCTATCACCGCCCTGGTCGATCCATTGCGGCGCTGGCACGGGTGCTTACACATTTTGCTGGGCCATGGCCGGTGACAATGTTGATTTCACCGATATGGACATGGTCGCGATGGAGGACTTGCGGTGAACGCGTTTTCGCTTGAAGGAAAACGAGCGCTTGTAACCGGGGCCAATACCGGAATTGGGCAGGCCATTGCGGTTGCCATGAGCAATGCGGGTGCAGAAGTGCTTTGTGCCGCGCGTCGCGACTGCGAAGAAACACTGAGCCAGATCAGGAACGGGCGGCACGTACCGCTCGACTTTTCCGACCCGAAAGCTGCTGTGCCCCTCTTCGAGAAGGAAGCCATCGACATTCTGGTCAACAACGCCGGAATTATCCGGCGTGCCGACAGCATTGACTTTACCGAGGCAGACTGGGACGACGTCATGGATGTCAATCTCAAGGCGGTCTTTTTCACGTGCCAGGCATTTGGCAGAGCAGCACTTGCCGCGGGCAGGGCGGCATCCATTGTCAATATCGCCTCCTTGCTGTCCTTTCAGGGTGGCATCAGAGTGCCCTCTTACACAGCCTCCAAACACGGCGTTGCCGGCTTGACCAAGCTGCTTGCCAATGAATGGGCGGCGCAGGGCATCAATGTGAATGCAATCGCACCCGGTTATATCGCGACCAACAACACAAAGGCACTTCGGGAAGATACCGGTCGCAACAAGCAGATTCTGGAACGGATCCCGGCAGGCCGCTGGGGTGAAGCGGCCGATATCGGTGAAGCAGCGGTGTTTCTTGCATCTTCCGCGGCAAAGTATATTCACGGTGCCGTACTCAATGTTGATGGAGGCTGGCTTGCCCGCTGAACAACCGCGCCTGACCAGGCAAAGCGGACCTGCGCCAAAACCAGGCATTGTCCATCTCGGTCTCGGAGCATTTTTCCGAGCCTTCGGGGCTATCTATATTGAAGACGCACAACGAAAGCATGGCGGAGACTGGGGCATCGTCGGGGTCAGTCTTCAAAGCTCTCGAACGCGCGATCAGCTGGCACCTCAGGAATTCGTCTATATCGCAAAGGAACTTGGTTCCGGGGATACGTCGCTTCGACAGGTTGAGATCGTTTCTGACGTGCTTGCGGCCAAAGAAGATCCGGAAGCTGTCCTGAGCGCCATGACTGATCCCGCAACGCGGATCGTCAGCCTCACGGTGACCGAAAAGGGCTATTGCCATGATCCCTCGACCGGAAGGCTCAATCCAAAGCATCCGGACATTGAGGCAGACCTCAAAAATTTAAATCCTGTCTCAGCGCCAGGCTATCTTGTGCGGGCACTGGCGAGGCGCAAGGCGGCGGGCGAGCCCCCTTTTACCGTTCTGAGCTGCGACAACCTGCCGGACAACGGCAAGCTGGTGCGCGGTGTTGTGATCGGGCTTGCCGCACTGATCGACCCAGACCTCGCCGCGTGGATTGAACGCGAAGGACGCTTTCCCTCCACCATGGTCGACAGGATTGTGCCTGCCACCAAGCCGGAAGACATCGACGCACTTGCCTCTGAAACCGGCCGATTTGACGAAGCGCCTGTATTTCACGAACCGTTCCGGCAATGGGTGATCGAAGACGACTTTGTTCCCGCATTCGGCACGGGGAGACGCCCCGACCTCAGCGCTGTCGGTGTGCAGTTGGTCAATGACGTTGCCCCGTATGAACACATGAAATTGCGCATGCTCAACGGCACACATTCAGCTATTGCCTATCTTGGCTACCTGGCAGGTCATGAAACCGTTGCCGACACCGTTGCCGATTCAGTCTTTGCCCCTTTTCTGAAAGCCGTATGGCGGCAGGAAATCATTCCATCATTTAAAGCTCCGCCCGGTGTTGATCTTCAGGTCTATGCCGACGAGCTCTTGGCCCGCTTCGCCAACCCGGCCATCAGACATCGAACCTGGCAGATCGCCATGGACGGCAGCCAAAAGCTGCCACAACGCATTCTTGGAACCCTGAAGGACAATCTCTCCGCAGGTCGCCCATCCCAGAGACTGGTCACAGTCGTAGCTGCCTGGATGCACTATGCCGGAGGCACCGACCTGAGCGGTCGACCAATCGATGTGCGCGATCCCATGGTCGAACGGCTAAGATCCATCTCGGAAAACACGCAGGACGATGCTGAGAGAGTGGCGGCTTTCCTGGACGTTCGTGACATTTTCCATCCGGACCTCGCCAGCGCTCTGAAACCGTCTGTGACGCGGGTTTATCAAGACCTGAAGGTTGATGGTGTTCAGGGCGTGTTGAGGTCTCTCGGATAGCTGGCTTCTATACGATCTGACCGCGCCAACAGACTGGACCAACAGACTGGGCCAACGGACTGGCCAGTCAAAAAAATATGGCCGGTCTTTGGAAAGGGCTCGCCAGTCCTACGATTGGGTTTCGATGCGGTTCTCTGTGTCCGCATCGAACAGATGCACCGCCTTCGAGGGGATCGTGAGCTCAATCGAGCCGCCCGCCAGCACACCATTGTCACGCGCCATCGTCGCAACAAGATGTGCCGTCTCGCTCAGGTCAACATGGATATTGACGTCTGCACCAGTCTTCTCAACGAGCTTTACGGTACCTGAAATCTCGCCGTTTTCAGCAGCCACAAGATCGGATGGGCGCAATCCGCAAATGACTTTTTGCCCCGGTTCGGCGGCAAGGTTTTCATCGAGCGGCAAATTGATGTGAGGGCCGACAAACGTCGGCTTCCCATCTTGCGAGTGGATTTTTCCTTCGACGAAATTCATTGAAGGGGACCCGATAAAGTCGGCGGTAAATTTGGTCGCGGGCCTGTCATAAAGATCGTCAGGTGTCCCCACCTGTTCAATCTTTCCGCCTTTCATGAGGACGATCTTGTCCGCCATGGTCATGGCTTCGATTTGATCATGCGTGACGTAGATCGTTGTCGCCTTGAGCCGCTCATGAAGCTGGCGAATTTCAACGCGCATATGCGCGCGCAATTTGGCGTCAAGATTGGACAGTGGCTCATCAAAGAGGAAAACCTTGGCATCGCGTACCATTGCGCGCCCCATGGCCACTCTTTGCCGTTGACCACCGGAAAGTTCACGCGGGTATCGGTCGAGATAATCGGTGAGGTTCAACACGGCAGCCGCCTCATTGACCTTGCGCTTGATCTCTTCCTTGCTCAGGCGTTTGACCTCAAGACTGAAGGCGATGTTGTCGAAGACCTTCATTGTCGGATAAAGCGCGTAGTTCTGAAACACCATGGCGATATCGCGGTCCCGCGGATGCACCTCATTCATCACTTTGCCGTCGATTGTCAGTTCACCGCCGGTGATATTCTCCAATCCGGCCGTCATGCGGAGCAATGTCGTCTTGCCGCATCCGGACGCGCCCAGCAGCACTGCGAACTCGCCATCATGGATGGACAGCGACAGATCTCGCATGACCTCAAAAGACCCGTAGGATTTGCAGATATTGTGGTAGGCGACCTCGGCCATTAATGCAGACTTCCTCAGTAGCTTTGCCGTGTCGGTGTCAGGCAAATTTCCTGCACCAGCGCTTTTTGCGGCAATTGATAGGCATTGAGTATCAATTCGGCGACGATGTCGGCACCAATGCCACCACCCATTTTGATCTTGTTGCTCTTGTAGTTTTCAAGCGTTTCTTCATCGAGCACTCCAGATAGGACTTCCGTTTCGATCACCCCAGGCGAGAGCACCACGACGCGCACGTCGTAGGCAGAAAGATATTCACGCAAACTCTCTGAAACCGCATGAACGAAATACTTTGTGCCGCAATAGACCGTGTGATCTGGATAGACCTTCCGTCCGGCAATGGAGCTCATCATGACGAGCGTGCCGTGACGCCGATCCATCATGTCTTTCATCACGGCATGGACCGTGTTCATGACACCTTTGGTGTTGATGTCGATCATCTCGTCCCACTCTTCGGGAGGCTGACGACCGATATCGGCCAGGCGTGCAATGCCCGCGTTTGCAAACATCATGTCCACCGGTCCGAATTCGGCTTCCGCGTCGCGAACCGCCGCGGCGATCGCAGCCCGATCGCGGACATCCACCTGACGAAGGACAGCGTCGGGAAGCCCAAGCGCTTCCATCCGTTCCATGCGGCGCGCCATAAGCAGAACCGGGTGACCAGCTTCGGAAAACGCACGCGCAGTTGCTTCACCGATACCCGAGCTTGCCCCTGTTATTGCGACAAGAGGTTTATGTCCCACCGGATCCTCCCAACCCTCATTGACGGGAAGGGTGTTGCCACCCTTCCCTTAGCCTTTGCATTTGGTACGCTTATCCGGACACGATCTTGTCGACCGACTGGGCAATATCGTCCATTGCCTCTTTCGGCGAACCGTAGTCGCCGGCAAAGTACTTGCCGAGCCGGACCGGGATGGTGTCGTTGGACAATTCCGCCCACTGCGGCAGATCGGGTTCTGATCCCATATCCATCGCGATGGTGTCCCTCACCACATTGAGGTGACGTGTTGTGCCTGGTCCGACGCGATTGTTGGCAATGATACGCGGGTCGTCATAAACGCTCTCGCGTGTCGGTCCAGTGCCGCCGCCCAGCGCCGTGATCAGCACCTGCGTATCGTAACTCGTCGCCCACTGCATGAAGATCCATGCAGCATCCGGGTTCTTCGAGTTCTTGGAAACCGCGAGCGAGGAACCGCCCTGGTGACCGACACCCGGGATTTCACCAAACCCGGTCTCTTCACTTGTACGAAGCGCACGAGCCGGTGGCGGGCACCTGACAGCTTCCATCAAACCGGAGACCTTGGTTGCTGAAGGATCGTCGAAATACGGGAAGAACTCACCCCAGCTCATCATGGAAGCTGCGACGCCCTGGGCAACGGATTGCCCCTGGCCGTCCCATGTCCAGCCCGTCACCCCGGGTGGCATGGTCTTCCAGAGTTTCGTCCAGTAGTCCATGGCCTCCAGGCCGCGTTCATCGTTGCCCGAGAACTTGCCGTCAGGGGTGAAGATGGATCCACCATGCCCCCAAAGCCAGGCAGTCCAGTCACACTCAAGACTGTAGTGGCCGGACTTCATTTGGCCCGTCGAGCCGTAAAGATCCGGGCCCTTGGCATCCGTAATTGCCTTGGCCTGCTGGTAATATTCTTCAAGAGAGGATGGCGCATTGAAACCCATCTCCTCCCAGATGTCCTTCCGGTACATCATGATGAAGATCGGGATATCGTAAGGCACGCCGACCCAACGGTCCTGGTATTTCGCAATCCCATCGACAAGTGCCGGCAGGAAATCATCGATGTTATAGTCCGGCATAGCCAGATCCGGCTTGGCTTCAATCTGCTCACGCGGATCGAAAACATCCTGGCTCACGGACGCGGCCCAGCTCTGGTCGATGTAGTAAAGATCGTAGGTGCCAAGCTGGGAAGCGATGTCGAGGGTCATCTTTTGAAGGACCTGCTCCAGTGGCAGAACTTCGATCTCAACCGTCATGCCGGAAGCTTCTTCGAAATACTTCTTCAGCTGACTGTTGATCGCATTCGAAGGAGGAGTGGATTCGGTCGCCAGCTTGAGCGTCGTACCGCGAAACGGGCCCGAAACGTCCTTGACCCACTTTAGCACCTCTTCCGAGGGCCGCAGATCGTCAGAAGCATTCGCAAAAGGCATGGACCCAAGACCGAAGGGACGGCGCATTCCCGCACCGAATGCTGCTGCGCCCAATCCGAGCAGCCCCGCGTTTCTGAGAAAATCCCGTCGCCCCATTCGGCGGTGAACATAGGCGTCCACCACATTGGCCAGGTATTGCTTCTTGTCAGTGTCTCTCATGACTAACTCCTCCCATGATACTTGATTGATGGTCCCGTAAAGACAGTTTCTCCTATTGCTTGAGGGAACCGAGCGTCAGCCCGCGGACCAGCTGTTTCTGGACCAGCAGGATGAATAAAAACGCCGGAGCCATCGCAGCCACTCCCAAGGCCGCCATGTTGCCCCAGGCGGTGCCTGTGGACGTTACGAAGCTCGAAGACACGACCGGCACCGTTTTCAGTCCGGTCTGCGTCAAGGTCAGAACAAAAATGAATTCGGTCCAGGAAAAGATGAAACAAAGAACCGCCGTCGCGGCGATTCCGCCCTTGGCCATCGGCAAAATGATCCGGCGGAAAATCTTCCACCGCGATGCGCCGTCGACGATCGCGCTTTCATCTATCTCTCTTGGGATGTCGTCGAAAAAGCTCTTGAGCAGTAGAACCGCCAGCGGCAGGTTCATCAGAGCATGGATCAGGATGATGCCCGTATAGGAATCCATCAGTCCAATGTCCTTGTAGATGAAGAACATCGGGATCGCGACGGCCACGGGCGGCATCATCCGGGTTGAAAGAACCCAGGCGACAAAGTGATGCCGGCCGCGGAAATCCATACGGCTCAGCGCATAGGCCGCAAAGGTCGAAATGGCGATTGCAAGCGCAGTGGAAAACAGTGCAACGACAATGGAATCCCACAACCGGGGCGCCATGTAGAAGTTCCCTCCGCCGGGCAGCACCTCCTGCTGCCGCAGGAAGCCGAACGAAATACCGAAGACCTCTTCGAAATTTCGAAGCGTTGGCGTGAACGACCAGACTGTTGGCGGAACGGAGAAGATCTCCTTGGCTTCCTTGAAGGCCGTCGTACCCCAGTAATAGAGAGGGAACACGAACAGTGCCGTAATGAACCACGCGGCGGCCATGCGCGAATAGCGCCGATATTTGCTCTCGACAATCACCAGCGCACCTTCGCAATCCAGATAAAGAGATTGGCGATGACCAGTATCAGCACCAGACTGACAAGGCTGATGGTCGCCCCATAGCCCCACTTGATGAAGCTGAACGTTTGCTGCCAGGCGTAGAGGGACAACGTGTATGTGGAGGTTCCCGGCCCTCCCGAGGTCATGACGAACATGTAGTCAAAGGCGCGAAACAGATCGATGCCACGGATCAGTACCGCTACGGCGATGACCTTGGACATCATCGGCAAGGTAATCCTGCGGAAAGTCTGAAAGGCAGACGCGCCGTCCAGCATCGCGGCCTCGTAAGGCTCTTGCGGCAACGATCGCAATCCGGCCAGAAAGATCAACACCATGAAGGGTGTCCATTGCCAGATATCGGCCAGCATGACCCCAGCAAGGGCCGTTGAACTTGTGGCCAGAATTGGATCCTGACCGCTCAAGATGCCCATGGCTTCGAGGATATATGTGAGAACACCGAACTCGGGGTCTTCCATCAGCAGGAACATCATTCCGGTGATGGCGGGCGGGATAACCAGAGTCAGTGTCAGAAGGCCCCGCAAAAGGCCGAACCCTGGCTCATCTGAATCCAGAAGAAGCGCAATGATCATGCCCAATACGACCTGGATCGCCAGAAGCACGAAAAAGTAGGTGAACGTGACGGATAGCGCTTCCCAGAACCGTGGGTCGGCAAACAGGTTGCTCCAGTTTTCCGTCCCCACATAAACCAGGCGGCGCTTGAGAGGAACGTACTCGTGGAAAGAAAGCCAGATGTTGTAAAACAGCGGGTAGATCGTGAAAACCACAAGCATAGCAACCAGCGGCGCAAGCCAAGGCACCGGGCTATCGCCGGTGATATAGCCTTGCAATCCTTTGGTTCTCACAAACGCCATGCTGACCCTCCCAAGTTCATGGCACCATTACTTTCTCTTCGCCGGTGTCTTTTTGGGAGCCCGTCGCCTCGGCTTCGGTTTCTTGTCGGCCTCGCTGTCCTGAAGGCCATAGCCCGCGAACCCGCGATGGGTGTCGTCGATCGCGGCGTCACTCAAGAGAACCGGACCGCCAATGACGAGGCTGAGGTAATACTGTTTTGCGATGGTTTCGAGTTCGATTGCCCGCCACATGGCCTTGGCAAGATTTTCGCCAATTGCGATCATACCGTGGTTGGCAAGAAGGCAAGCTGTACGGTCGGTCATTGCCTCTATGGCAAGTTCCGAGAGCTCCTCAGATCCGAAAGTCGCGTATCCCGCGCAACGGACGTTGTTTCCGCCGAACGCGGCGACCATGTAGTGGCAGGACGGGATCTCTTTTCGGGCAATAGCAAGCGTCGTGCAATAGGTCGGGTGCGCGTGAACCACCGCACCCGCGTCAGGGCGACCGTGCAGAAGCTTTTGATGGAACCGCCATTCTGTTGACGGTTTCAACGGCCCCTCGTATCTGCCGCTTGTATCGTCCAGTCCGACGGATGCAATCATGTCCGGCGTCATCTGATCGTAAGGCGTCGCTGACGGTGAAATCAGCATCCGGTCCTCAAATCGGACGGAAATGTTTCCGGACGTGCCCTGATTGATACCGCTGGCATTCATCTCCTTGCAGCGAGCGATGATCTCCTCACGCAGAGCCAATTCGGCCTTTTTCATGCACTTATTCTCCTGTCTGAGATATTCTTTGCGGCAATCAGCACGTCCGCCAGTTCGGCAAATCCAGCCCCGCCCCGTTCGGAGGCGATCCAGCCGGGCTCTGCTTCGATGCGGCCCTTGAAATCCAGAACGTTGGCGACGCCGCAGGCATTGGGGAAATAACCGAACATGGGAGCGTCATTGGGACTGTCTCCGCAAAAGACGATCCGGTCTTTTTCGGTATCGAGATCAACGCCCAGCACATCGGAAGTGAACCGCCGTGTCATGGTCAGCTTGTCATAGGCTCCGTACCAGCCATTGACGTGGATGGACGACACTTTTGCAACTGCACCTTCGTCTTCGAAAATGGCCTTGATCCGTTCGACATCCTGTTGGTGCAGCGGGGTGACGTCTTCGCAAAAATCGATCGCAAGATCCGCTTCGCGAAAGGACTGATCCGCCGAAACCGCAGAACCGGGAACTTCTTTCAGGATACGTTCCGCAATTTTTTCGTAACGGATCTGGTTGTGTCGGCGCACGGAGTCGCTTGTTGCAAACACACGGATCATTTTCCGTGCGCCCCGGTCGTAGGCGTAGTAAAGCGCGCCGTTCTCCCCGACCACACCGTCAACCGGCCAGAACCGCGCAATCATATCGCACCAGCCGGCAGGTCTGCCCGTAATCGCCGCGACACGAAACCCGGCAGCTTTCAATCTCTCAAGCGCGGAATATGCCTTTGCCGGGAGGCTGCCATCGGTCGTCAGCGTATCGTCAATATCCGCCATAACCGTGTGAATGGAGGCCGCCGTTTCAACTGGCATTGCATCGAGAGGTCTCACGCGTCAGACCTCCCTTGCCGCGAAATCGTCCAGCAGACCTGCATCGCACGCAAGGTCTGCAAACGAGAACCGGTTCCGCATTTCATGGGCATGACGCACCGCTTCACGGTAGAAATCGGATGAGAGTCCAAGGTCCTTTCCGCTGGTCGAGCCCCCAACCTGCGTGAGCTTGGCAAGCATTGCCTCCACCGGATCCACCAGTTTCCTGCAGTCCGCACGCAGCTCCTGCCAGATATCCTGGAGATGTTCGTTCAAGCGGGCAGCACCGTCTTCGTCCAGCGCTTTCTTTCGATATTCGGCTTCGCATTGCGCAGCGATTTCAGGACCCATCCGGCGTACCATGTCGTCGCCGTCGACCTTTGTCGGACGAACCTCCGGCGGCTTCTCCTGATCGAGGTACCACTGCTGAATGCGGCCCATACTCAAGGTTGCGACGCCGACCTGTTCGCCGTGGAGCGTTCCCTTGTGCTGATCGCGCGCAAAACAATCGATGTAGTGGGAAATCTGATGCTCGCCCATGGAGCCGTGATTGGAGACTTTGGTGAACGCAACCCCGAGACCCGACAGAACAAGTGCTCTGACGAGATACCCAACCGCTGTGATATCTCCCGCTTGCAAACCGGATGCATGCGCTTCCAGCATGCCTTCGTCCGGCTCACTGATGAGGTATGGTTCAAGCCGGAACTGGCTGCCCAGAAGCTTGTGCGACATCCACCAGTCGATCCTGGCAACGCTGTTGCACAGACAGTCGCCAAATCCGGCTGCTGCCATTCGGCTCGGAGCACGCGCAATGACATCCAGATCGAGAAAAACGCCCTTTGGCGCATGCGCCGGCAACGAAATTTTCAGACCGCTCGGCAAGCCCATCGAAGCTGTCGTCGATGCGTACCCATCCATCGATGCAGCGGTTCCAAAAACGCAATAGGGGCGCTTGGTATGAGCTGTCACATATTTGGTCAGGTCGTTTACTGTGCCCGAACCGACCGCGATGACAGACGAAAAGTTTTGCAGTCGCTGCTCGAGAGCATCCGCTTCTTCAACGGTCGCATGCGGTCGCCCGGACAGGATGATTTCGCTGATCTTGAAACCGTTCTGAGTAAGGTTTCGCGCAATCCGTGCTCCCGCAGCGTCCCAAGTGTTGGCATCGGCGACCATCGCGGTTGAATCGCCGATGCCCACGGAGCGGGCGAGGTCCGCCTCCTCTCCGTCAATTGATTCCGAAATCAAGATCTTGTCGACCGGTGCTCTTGGTCCAGCTGCACCCGTTTCCGGATTGACCCAGCGACCCAGATAGACGTCCTCAATATGCTCCATCCAACCGTTTTCCGGTCGTTCTGGTAAAGATGAAGACTGGCGACTAATTGAGGACATTTACTAACCTTCGGCTCATGCATGACAAATGACAACATCTATTGACATTTGTCAAATCGAAATTCAGACTCCCAGGATCACAAAGGCAAAAGAACGAAAATGTCAGACACTCAAAAGGACGGATCAGGCGGGGAAAGCGCAAGATTCATCGAGGACACCACAGCCTGGGCAACCTGGCTCTACTATGCTGAGTCCCGGACGCAGGCCGAAGTTGCCAAGGCACTCGGCGTCTCGCGTGCATCTGTAGCGAATTATCTCGCCGATGCCCGGCGGCGTGGCCTTGTGACCATCAGTCTCGCACCCGACCTTCTTGAGCAGGCCGATCTCAGCCAGAAACTGGCCACACGTTTCAATCTCAAGGGCGCTTTCATTGCACCTGAAGTCAGCGAAGAAGACGGCGACCCCAAGTCGCTTCGAAAGCGTCTGGGCATTGCCGGTGCACAAATTCTTTTGTCTCGATTGAAAAAAGACATGACGCTCGGTGTGGCTTGGGGGCGGACCATGCTGGAACTGGCAAACGCATTGCCGGAACGCCGGCAGGAAAGCCTGCGTGTGGTGCAGGTCTCCGGAAGTTCCCTTGGTGACGATGCCTCCTCGCCGGAAGCGTGCACCTTGTTCATTGCGAACCGTCTCGGTGCAAGGTGTCATAACTTTCACGCACCCGCCGTGGTGACAACACCCGATCTTCGAACGGCGCTTTTGGGAGAGCCATCTCTGAAACGCCACTTTGAACGCGTGCACAGCTGTAACACTGTTGTCTTTGGTGTCGGGGAACTGAATGACGAAACCAGGTGGGCTGATGGCAACAACCTCATCCAGCCCTCCGCCGAGGAATACATGAAGGCAGGCGCAGCCGGCATTGTCATCGGACGTTTTATTGATGACCGGGGAAATGCTTTGGAAGGCCCGCTTACAGGACTTCAGATCGGCATGGAATTGCAGGATCTCAAGGCCGTTCCGGAACGCATTTGCGTTGCAGGCGGACAGGAGAAGCTTGGGGCTCTTCATGCGTGCCTCACTGGAGGATATGTGACCGATCTCGTGACCGACAGGACAACTGCCGAGCATTTGTTGAGGGAGGACGAATGACAAAGGATCTGGTCATCGGGCTGGACAGCTCAACGCAATCAACCAAGGCGATTGCCTGGACAGCATCTGGAAAACCGTTGGCGGAGGGGCGTGCTTCAATCTCCCTGTCGCAACCAAAGCCCGGCTGGGTTGAACAGGATGTCGAAGACTGGTGGTCAGCTGCATGCAAATCACTGCGCGCCCTTTCCGAAGAAATCGACACGTCCCGCGTTGCGGCGCTTGCGATCTCCAATCAACGCGAAACAGTTGCCTTTCTGGATGAACAAGGTCAGGCGATCCGTCCCGCGGTTGTCTGGTTGGATGAGCGTGCGAAAGAGGAAGTCGGACTGCTGTCGCAAGAGATCGGACAGGACAGGCTGCACCGAACCTCCGGAAAACCGATCGACATCACTCCGGTGATCTACCGTCTCTCCTGGTTTCAACGCCACGAACCGGAGATCATGAAAAGAACCGCGAAGTTCGCTGACGTTCATTGCTTTTTGTCAGGCCGGCTTACGGGAAACTGGACCTCCAGCTGGACAAGCGCTGACCCCTTTGGCGTTCTCGACATTGCAACCATGTCCTGGTCCGAAGACTTCCTCAGGCATCTGAGCGTCAGCGCTGGCCAGTTCGGTGCTCTGGCGCGTCCCGGAACACTGGTTGGTCACGTGACCGCGCAAGCCGCAGACCTGACAGGATTGCCGGAAGGACTGCCCCTCATTGCTGCCGGTGGAGACGGGCAGTGCGCGGGGCTGGGTGTCAATGGGGCTCGGGAAGGCGTCATTTATCTCAATCTGGGCACCGCGCTCATCACAGGCGCCTGGGCTCCTGATCCCATGATCAGCCTCAATTGGCGGACAATGACGTCCCCGACAGGGAATGGATACTTTCTGGAAGGCTGTCAGCGCGCGGGTGCCTTTTTGCTGAACTGGTTTGTCGACACATTCGCAGGTGGCAGGAATGACCCCACCGTGTTTTCCAAACTCGAGGCGGAGGCTGAACAAATCCCGATCGGTTCTGAAGGGGTAACCGTTTGTCCTTATCTGACCGGCAGTATGGACCCCCATTGGGATACTGGCGCACGCGCAAGCTTCAATGGCATGTCGTCGAACCATGGGCTGGGTCATCTTTACCGTGCCATCCTGGAAGCAATGACGCTTGAAAGCGCCAGAGCCATAACAGCGATGAAGGCAAACGGCCTGAAGATCGAAAAGATCGTTGCCGTCGGCGGCGGCGGCAACAGCGCACTCTGGACGCGGATGTTTGCGGACGCGACCGGACTGCCGGTTCATATCAGCCAAAGCCTTGAGGCATCTTCACTTGGTGCTGCGATGAGCGCGGCCTTTGGTGCCGGCTGGTTCCAAAACCTTGATCAAGCCGCCGCCGCGATGAGCGAAGAAAGCGCGCCTGTTGTGCCGGATCCCGAACAATTTCAGGCCTGGAATGACTTGTCTTCCCGGCAATTCGCCAGTTACCGGCCTGAATACACCGGCCCTTGATGTCGCTCGATCAAAAGCGAAGTGACGGTATGGAAAAATCAGGTGCAACGTCGACATTGTCGGCCTTTGCCTGAACACCATTTGCGATTAGCAGTGTCCTGCATCCAACCGCTGCCGCGCCTGCAATGTCGTGATGATGACTGTCGCCGATCATCAGAACCCTGGAAGGTTCCAGTGACCCCAATGTCTCCAAAGACCTGAAAAAAATCTCCGCCCCGGGTTTGCCGACAAAAACGACCTGCCCGCCGGCTTGCTCGTAGTCAGCGGCAACAAGACCGGGACCAAAGGCGGCTCTGCCGTTCACATAAACCATATGATCCGGATTGGCGCAGATTGCCGGAACGCCCCGTTCCGCCAACGGACGCAACATCGTCAGGTAGTCTTGCCGCGACAAGACTTCCGGCTGAAGCCCTGAAATGAAAACCAGCCTGGTCGAGGAACTGATTTCGTCGGAGAGTTCCAACCCAAGCCCCTCCAGCACCGTGACATCGCTTTCGCGGGTCAGGTTCAGTACAGCATCTCCTTGCGAAATCGAGCCGCCTTTCAGCATCTTCAGGACCTGATCCCGCGCTACCATACCCGAAGTGACAACGTCCGCGATCAGGTCGGGTGTAAATCCAAACCGATCAAGGCGTTGCCGGTTGGGATCTTTCATGCGGCCTGAATTGGTAATGGCGACAACGGGAACCCCTGCAGCTGCGACCCTTTTAAGGCAGGGCACCGCGTCCTCGAACGGTTCGACGCCGTCATGCAGAACACCGAACTGATCTATGAGAATGCCGTCGAATTGTTGCAGGATATCTCCAAGGCCGGAGATTTCTATCGTCATGTCTGTCCCTTCAAGAATGACCAGGCAATGCGCGCTGATCCTGCTGCGGCCTCTCCGGAGGCCACCGTTGCGACCGGCACAGACAACAACCGTGAACGCAGACGTGTCCAGACTTGGTTTTCAGCGCCCCCGCCGACCGACCGGATCGACTTCAACTTCGGTCCGCCAAGTTCCATCAAACGCTGATAGCCCAACAACTCGATATTGGCGATACCTTCAAGCAACCCATGCAGGAACATGTGTGCTGCATCGGGACGGGGGCTGACCCTTGAGGCAAGGCCAGGATCACCGATCGGGAATCTCTCACCCTGTTTTGGCAAGGGATAATAGTCGAGCCCGCACGAAACGTCCGGGTCAATCAATTGGCTCAGGGCAGCAATTTCGTCGGGTGAAAAATGCACTGCCAAGGCACCTCCACCACTGTTCGACGCGCCACCGGCAAGCCATTGGCTGCCGATACGATGACTGTAGATACCGAATTCGGGTGCAAAAATCGGATGGTCCGACAAGAGTTTGATTGTCATTGTCGTCCCGAGTGCGGTGACACCGTCCCCCGGGCTGGAAGCGCCGGTTGCCAAAAAGGAAGCACATCCGTCCGAAACACCGGCCACGACTGGAATACCTTCTGGCAACCCGAATGCGCCTGAGGTCGTTCCGGTCTGCGTGCCTGTGGCAACAACATCCGGCAACAATTCTGCCCGGATACCAGTCTCAGCTATCCAGTCGGGCCATGCTCTGGCAATCGGATCGTACCCGGTTTTCAGGGCGTTGCTTTCATCGCTTGGCATGGCTTTGTCTGTGAGCAGTTCAGCTATCCAGTCCGCCTGGTGGGCAATACGGGCAATGCCCGTGCGACGCTGCAGAGAAATTGACCTTGCAAGTGCGGAGCTTGAACCATGCGCCGCACTTTGCCTCGGAGCCACTTTCGCAATTGCCTGAGGGATCTCCAGATCGCCGACCACATCATTATACATCAGCGCTGAGCCGATTGGTTGATCATGGGAATCCAGAGCCAGGACGGTGCCGGATGTTCCGTCGACGCAAATAGCTTCGATATCGTGAGAAGGTATGGTCTGAAGCATTGATGAAAGCGCTTCGTCCAGCGCTGCGGACCAGACCGCGGGATCGTTCCGCTCTCCTGACGAGAGATCCATCGCGGCCTTCGAGACGGAGACCACATGGAATTGCGCATCAAGCGCTGCAACCCTGACGCCTGACGTGCCGACATCGATACCAATGGCAAGACCCTTGCTCATGCCCGCGCGCTTTCCGTGCTGTTGAGAGACTGACGAAGCTTCTCGGCATCCCAGTTGATCAACGCGTCTTCCTGTTCATCCGTGAGTCGCTCCAATTCGGCGCTCGGATCAACCCTTACAAGCACATCACCGAACGCCCGCACAAGCGTAAGCGTTGCCGCATTCGCGGTCTCCGGTACTGCAACACCCTGGCCTGGACAAATCACGAGTTTCCGTTCTGAGCGCGCCTTCGAACCTCGAACAGCCGCTTCGGCAGCCGTTTCGGTATCATTCGCAACCACGCATCCAGGGCCCAGGAACACGACATGATCGGGGTAGAGTGAATTGCCGTTGGCAAGCGCCAACAAATGGTCATCGAATGCAAGTGACTGTGTTGTGGGAAAAGGGGCCGCTTTCCAGCCGCTACCCTTCAGCGATCTCTGCCAGTCAGAGTTTGGTTCCGCCCCCCGTGCAATCGCCACCGGCTCAAGCAGGCACGAAACCTCATAGATCCGTTGCAAGGCTTCCTTGACCGTGTCACCAGTTGCAACCAAACCATGATTGCCTAGGATCAGCACTTTCGTCTTCGCAGTGATGCGTTCAAGAATCCCGCGCGCAAGATCCAGACCCGGCTTGAAGTAGGGAATGAACACGGCATCCAGGCCGGCCAGCCTATGCCGGACAATTTCTTCAGCATCAGTCCTCGCGGCAACCGCGATCGTTGCAACGCAATGCGTATGCAGCACGACAGGTGTGTCGAGGATAGCATGAACCGAGGTTTCTATCGACGAATGAAGCGCGGGTGCACCTTCGACAGACGCAAGAAAACTGACCGTGTCTTCTGCGCTTTCGCTCCCGGCGTTGAGAGCCACGCAAAACCGGTCGGCATCAACCGGGACCATGATGTCGCGCTCATTTGCCTCCGCCAGCCAGGTTCCGGAGGCCTTTATCCACATTCTGCCGTTTTTCTTGAGTGAGGTATTCCCACCGGGCCCTTGCACTTGCAGCGGGTTCTTTCCCAACTCAGCTGAAGCGGTTCGTAGCCTTGCAAATTCCGCGCTGCTCCGCAGCTCAAGAAACGGGTTCATGGACCGCCTGTCTCCTTTCAAGCCAGTTTTCAAATTCTGATTTTTCGGCCGAGGTCAGAAACAATCCGTGTTTGGTCCGTCGAAGCAAAAAGTCTTCCGAACTGACGGCCCACTCCTCGCGCAACAGCCAATCTGCTTCCTTCTCAAAAAAGGCACCGCCAAAGTGCTCGCCCAGGTCGCCGATGTCGTTGACACCATCCAGCAGTCGCACAGCGTCGGTGCCGTAGCATCGCGCCAGGTGAAGCAGCAATGTCTCCGGCAGATAGGAAAAACGCCTTTTGAACCCGGTGAACCAGGCATCGAAATTCTTGTCCGGCAGATCTCCTCCCGGCAGTGGCGTATCGGCGGTCCAGGCGCCGCCCATCTCGGGAAAATAGGGTGACAGCATCTGAAGCGCCTGTTCCGACAACTTTCTATAGGTCGTCAGTTTCCCGCCGAAGGCGGAGAGCAGAGGAGGTTGATCGCTGTCTGGTTCCAGCGAACCGTCAAGCTCGAACTGATAGTCGCGTGTGACAGCCGACGCACTCTTGTTTGCGTCATCGTCGAAGAGCGGACGCACACCGGAATAGTTGAACAGAACGTCTTCTGCCTTGAATTCTTGATCGAAATAGCTTCTCAGGATTTCGAGCAAATAGTCGACTTCGGATGGGTCGATTGCGACGTCCTCCGCACGGCCTTCGAAGGGAATGTCTGTCGTCCCGATCAACGCCATGTCGTCAAAATAGGGATTTACGAAGATCAGACGTTTGTCCGGTGCCTGCAGGACATATCCGTGATCTCCCTGCCACCATTTCGGCATGACAAGATGACTGCCTTTCACAAGGCGAACACTCATCCTGGAATTTACACCCGCCACTTCTCCGAGAACCTTCTCGACCCACGGCCCGGCCGCGTTGACGACAGCTTTAGCGAAGACAGTTGTTGCAGGCTTCCCCTCTCCTTTCAGCTCCGCGCGCCACACGTTCCCGTACCGCCGGGCGGACATGCAGGCCGTCCTGGTAAAGACCTGTGCGCCACGCCTGGAGGCATCAACGGCATTCAGGGCCACAAGGCGCGCATCGTCTATCCAGACGTCCCAGTAACTGAAACCCTTGGTGAACCTTTCTTTCAACCGTTCACCGGCCAGATTCTTGCGCAAATCGATCGCACTCGATCCCGGAACCCGCTTGCGCCCGCCCAGATTGTCGTAAAGAAACAACCCTAACCGAATGAGCCAACGGGGCCTTTGTTCGGGACTGTGAGGAAGGACCAGCTGCAACGGCCATGACAAATGAGGGGCAGCTTCCAGAACAACCTCGCGCTCGTTCAGCGCCTCGCGAACCAGTCTGAATTCGTAGTATTCAAGATATCGCAGACCACCGTGAATGTACTTTCCCGAACGCGAGGAAGTCCCTTCGCCGAGATCTCCCTTTTCGCACAGGATAACGGAGAGACCGCGTCCGGCCGCGTCGCGGGCAACACCTGCACCGTTGATCCCGCCACCTATGACAAGCAGATCCACAGGTCGCTCCGGAGATCTCCCCTCCGGTTCATACTTGGAATGGTCAGGCGTCATCAGGTTCACGGAAACCTCAACACGGACTGAGTGGTGGCTCGTCGGAAATCCATCGCCGGATTTCTTCGGCAATCCTTTGTGCGGCAATTTTCACTGTCTTCTGGGATGCGCCGGCTATGTGAGGGGTGAGCGTCACATTGGGGAGCTGCAGAAGGGGATCATTCGGATCGGTCGGCTCGACAGCAAATGTCTCCAGCATCGCGCCACCAAGTTGCCCGCTCGACAGGACTTCGAAAAGCGCCTGGTAATCCATCAAGGGACCACGTGCGGTATTGATAACCACGGCACCGGGCTTCATCGCGGCAAATTGATCCTTGCCGATCATCCCGGTGGTTTCCTTGGTGACCCTGGGATGCAGCGTTACAACGTCGGACTCGCTCAACAAACGGTCCAGCGCAACCTGCTCAACACCGTCCTGACTGTCTTCTACAGATAACTGAACATATGGATCTGTGACGAGGATCTTGCTGCCAAAGGCTCTCAGCAGCTTGACGACGCGGGTTCCCACATTACCGTATCCAATGACACCGATGCACATGTCGGACAATTCGTTTCCGACGATGTCGGCGCGGTAAAGATCACCTCGATAGTCGCCTTTCCGCAACGAGTCATGGCCTTTGGTGATGTTGCGTGTCTCTGCAATGATCGCCCCGATAGTGAATTCGGCAACGGCAGATGCGTTGCGGCCGGGCGTGTTCACAACAAGAACACCTCGTTCGCGCGCTTCGTCCATTGCGATGTTGACGGGTCCACCACGGGAGACCCCGACCAGCTTGAGATTGGGTGCGGCTTCCAGAACACCGACCGAAACGGGAGCTAGATGAGTTACAAGCACCTGCGCATCCTGCAGATGATCGAGCACCAACTCCGGCGTCCCCAAATATTCCTTTAAACCCTCCAGCCCCGGTGTCGCATAGCCATGCTCCATCGGTTCGTCTGGCCAGGCGAGGTCGATACACTTGCAGGTTACGCGATCGCCACATGAGGCAAGAATTTCCCGTTCAAATACGGAAGAACCCATGAACCTGTCGCCGATGATTGCCACTGTTGTCATCAACTCAGCTCCCGCCTGGCTTTCGATTGACTTGACCACACGTGCGGAAGTGCACGCCGGGTTTCCAGATATGTGTCGAACAG
Source organism: uncultured Roseibium sp. (assembly GCF_947499295.1). Classification (GTDB taxonomy): domain Bacteria; phylum Pseudomonadota; class Alphaproteobacteria; order Rhizobiales; family Stappiaceae; genus Roseibium. Next base: position 8,586 of record NZ_CANMNP010000005.1, on the reverse strand, counting down.
GCCGTTATAGAGAGGCATCAACTCCTCATCAGGCAGTTCGGCATCGTTGAGATGCGGCTTGACCCATACATCGACCGCCGAAGCCACGTCTTCAAAAAGGCCTTGCTGAACTGCGGCAATCATCGCCGCTCCCGCAGCTCCTGCTTCCGGTTGCGCTATTGTACGCACGGGTGCTCCGAGACCTGCGGCAAGCAGCGTCCGAAATGCCTTCGATTTAGCGGCACCGCCTGTAAGCCTGATTTCCCCCGGGACGTTGCCCATGGTTTCGTAGCAGTCTCTTCCTGCGAGTATGAGGCCATCGAAAACGGCACGCAGCATGTCAGCCCAGGTTGTTCCCTGATCGAGGCCCGTCCAGCTTGCGCGTGCATCGGGATTGGTGAAAGGTCCCCGTTCGCCTGCAGACGAAATATAGGGATGATAGAACGCGCTGCCCGGTCTTGCTCCGATGACAAGATCGTCTATCGCGGCAAGAAGCATTTCCGGTTCCACGCGCATGTTCTGCGTTGCGCAGATCTGGGAGGCGATCCCGAGCGCCCAATCGATATTCAACGTGGCAGCCATGTTTGTTTGCATTTGTGCAAAGGCACCACCCGGAAACGGCATGGTATAACCGCACTGCGCATCGTTCAGGACCACAGCCTCTGCGTCAGGCACGAAACGCATGTGCATTCCTGTCGAACCAAGAATGGTCAGTCCGGGTGCGGCCGCCGGATCATAAAGACCCGCACCAAGCGCACTGCACATGACATCCACAAGTCCGAGGCAAATCGGGGTCCCCTGCGTCAGACCGCACGCTTTCGCTGCTTCGTCAGACAAGCCATGGGAAACAACCGACCCGTCTATGATTGGCGGCAAAAGTTCCTTGTGATCCGCCAGTCCGAGGGCGTCGATCACTTCAGGACTGTAGGTTCTTGTCCGGTAGTCACCGAACGTGAAAACGCCTTCCGAAATATCGGAGACCCGAACCCCGGTGAGTTTGAAATAGAGCCAGTCCTTGCAATGAAATGCCGTCGAAGCCCTCTTAATGAGATCGGGAGCATTGTCCCGCATCCAACACAGATGGGTTCGCATCTGACACACATTGATGCCGGTAGCGGTACGCTGATAGATGACGTGGCATTCTGCGCCTTCGGCCAAGTGCCTTGACGTTTCGGCGGCCCGTGCATCAAGCCACAACCAACCATCATGCACAGGCTCGCCGTTCCGGTCGATGAGCCAGGTCCCGTCCCCTTGACCGGTGACGGCGACAGCGGCGCATCTTGAAGCACACTCAGGGACTGAATCAACCAGCTGACCCAGCACCGCAACCGTGTCGCGCCACGTTCGGTTCATGTCCTGTTCAACACCGCCATTTGCGAGCGACGTATATTCATTTCTCCGGCTCGCAAGCGCGATCTGGTGCCCCGACAGATCAAACGCCACAGCCTTGATCACGGAAGTACCGGCGTCGACCCCGATGATGAGATCCTTTTCGCTCATGCCAGGTTTCCTCCATGGCTGAGCGCATCACCAGATTTTGTATCGAATATGTGCAGATCGGCCGCTGCGATCGACACATTGATCTGATCACCCGGCCTTGGCAACGCCAGGTCATGAACAACCGACACAATGCTTGCACCCGCAAACCGCGCCGCAATATGCGTCTGATCGCCAAGCCACTGGTTTGCAAAGACCTCGGCCGGCAACCCTTCTTCCGTGAGTTGAACCGAATGTGGGCGAATGCCAATCATGATCCCGTTATCATGCTGGATGCGTTGCCGAAGTTCCTCTGAAAACGCGGTCACTGGATATCTCAACGCCGTGTCAGCCGACAGACGCAGTTCAACCTGGTCGTCCGAAACACCGGCAACAGCCGAGAAGAGATTCATCGGCGGCTCTCCGATAAACGCGCCTGTAAAGATGTTCGCCGGCCTGTTTTTCAGGTTTTCCGGTGTATCGAACTGCTGAAGAATGCCACCTTCCATTACAGCGATCCGGTCCGCCAGCGCGTTCGCTTCGGTCTGGTCGTGGGTTACCAGTATCGCCGTTAGCTCATGCTCCTTGATATAGTGCTTGATCCTGCCACGAAGGATCGCCCGCAATTGAGGCTCAAGCTGACCCATAGGTTCATCCAGAACATGGAGATCCGCGCGCCGTATGAGCGCCCGGCCCAAACTTGCTCTTTGCTGCTGGCCACCGGAAATAGCATTGGGACGCTTGTCGAGAATGTCGCTGATTTCCAGAAGTGCCGCGATTTGTTCGACCCGATTGTCGACGTCGGATTGCGGGAGCTTCTCGGACTTGAGCGCGAATGCAATATTCTCCCTGATGCTCAAAGGCGGATAAAGAGAGTATCCCTCAAATGCCATGGCAACACCGCGTTTGGCCGGAGCAAGTCGGTCAATTCGGCGCCCGTCAATTGAGACCTCACCGGCGCTTACCTCTTCAAAACCTGCGATCATCCGCAACGTGGATGTCTTTCCGCAACCGGACGACCCAAGCAGTGCCACGATCTCTCCACGCTCGACTTCAAGGTCGAGATCCTGCACAGCATGCACTTCGTGATCTGTACCGGGATTGTAGCGTTTGTTGATCGAATTCAGATGAAGTTGCGCTGTCATGCCGCCTCCTCCACCTGATTTCCGTCAGGTTCGGGTGCGATACGCTGCCCTGTCGCCCGGTCAAACAGGATCGCGTCTTGAGCAGCGATCTGAAGGTTTACCTCCGGTCCGGCAGGAACCGGATCTTGCGCGGGCTGCGACAACAGGATTTCCCGGCCGCGCAGGGTCGTCGCCAGAGTGACGGTCTTTTCATTGAAGGGCGTAACCGCCTCAATCGTTACCGGAAAGCCGCCTTCTTTGGCAAAAGAGAGTGCCTCCGGCCTCAGGCCAACGATACAGTCTCTGCCGGCAACACCTGGAAAACGGCCGTGAAAATCGACCCTCTGGTCGGAGAGGAAAGCGTGCAGGCCGCGATCATCTTGCTTTGGCACCACATCGAGAAGGTTGATTGTCGGGTCGCCGAAAAGCTGTGCGATTTGCGTATTCTCCGGCCTTCTGTAGATGTCTTCCGGCGATCCGATTTGAACGATATTTCCCTGATCGAGCACGGCAATCCGGTCGCCCAGGGCCATGGCTTCTTTATAGTCCTGAGTGACATAGATGATCGTTGCGCCGCGGTCTGCCAGCAGCCGCGGTAACTCCAGCCTCATTTCAAATCTCAGCTTCGCATCGACATTGCGCAGCGGATCATCAAGCAGAAGAATCTTCGGCTCCGCAACAAGTGCCCTGGCAAGCGCGGTTCGCTGCTTCTGACCGTTGGAAAGCGCTTTTGGAGCATGTGAAAGCACGTGCTCGATCTTCAACAACCGGGCAACGGCATCGACTTTCGTTCGGATCTCTGACGCGGACATGCGCTTGGAGGTCAGCGAACTGGCGATATTGTCATAGGCTGTCATATGCGGGAACAGCGCGAAGTTCTGAAAGGCCATACCAATACCGCGATATTCAGGGGGAACCGAGGTAACGTCCTCCCCCCCGATCGCGATGAATCCGCCATCAGGGTCTATAGCGCCCGCGATGCTGCGCAACAGGACTGTCTTGCCAGCACCGGACCGCCCGAACAAAACCAGCGTTCCACCCTCCGGGACGCTGAGCGACACGCCGTCCAGAACGATTTCGTCACCGAACGATTTTGACAATGATTTGAGTTCAAGAAATCCCATCTGGTCAGCCCTTCACCGCACCGAGGGAGAGCCCTTCGACAAGATATTTTTGTGCCCAGAGTGCAAGCGCGAGCGTCGGTGCGATCGACAGCACGATTGCCGCGGCGATCTGGCCATATTGGATTCCGGATGCGGTTACGAAGGCGAGTGCCCCGACTGTGACTGGCTGCTTGTCAGCAGAGGCCAGCACGAGCGCGAATATGAAGTTGTTCCAGGCGAATATGAATGCAAGCAGGCCGGCGGCCGCGATGCCCGGGCCAGCAAGCGGCAATGCTATTTTTCGGAACGTCGAGAACCAGCTGTGGCCGGCGATCCGATAGGCATATTCAATGTCTGGAGAAATATCCTCGAAATAGCCGCGCACGATCCACAAGATCAACGGAAGACAAATCAACTGATAGACCCAAACCAGGCCAAGATAGGTGTCTGCCAGACCGATTTCCTGAAAATAGAGTGTCAGCGGCAAAAGAACCAGCAAAGGCGGGGCAAATCGAAAGGACAGCAAGGTGAAGGCTATGTCTTCGGACCCCTTGAATTTGTGCCGCGCGAAGGCGTAGGCCGCCGGCACTCCCAGACACAGTGCGACCGCCACCGAGCAGACAGACAGGATGATCGAATTCATCAGATTGTTCACGAAGTTGATGCCCATGCTGGCAACGTTGGAGTCCAGGCGGCCTGCAAGAATTGCCAGATAGTTGTCGAATGTTGGAACGAAGGACATTGATGGCGGCGAACGTAGGATCGTTTCATTCGTCTGAAGGCTCATGAGTACGATCCAGAAAATCGGAAACATGAAAAAGATCACGATGATCGAAAGCGCGACACGCCGGAACCAGCGCTCCAGGAAAGAAGTATGATCCATGTCACGCGCCCCCTTTTGCGCGTTCACGCAGCCGCAGCCAGTTCTTGACGAAAATGTTCGAGAGTACATACGTGATGGCCCAGAGGATCAGCAGCAGTGCCGCGGACCGCCCGACATTCGTCGACTGGAAGAAATTCAGATAAGCCTCGACCTGAAACACCATCAAAGTGTCGCCCGGCCCACCCTGGGTCATGGCGTAAATGATGTCGAACTGCTGAATTGAGTCGAGGAGGCGGAACAGAGCGGCCGTCAGAATGTAAGGCATCAGCATGGGCAGTGTTATCCGCCAGAACTGCTCAAGTTGCGGCACACCATCCAAAGCCGCGGCCTCGAAAGGCTGGGTGGGAAGCGAGCGCAGCCCGGCCAGGAGCAGGATCATCATGAATGGTGTATAGACCCAGATATCCACGAGGATCACGGTAAAGAGGGCCGTGTCCGGTGACGAACCCCATCTAAAATCGTCAAAGCCGACTACTTGCATGAAATAGCTCAGGATACCGAAGTTCGGATTTGTCATCAGCTTGAACATCAGCGCGGCCAGTGCGGGCGCTGTCATCAGAGGCAGGAGCAACATGATGGAAATGAAGTTATTGACACGACTGCGCTTTTTCAAAAGCAGCGCAATCGCCAGTCCGAGCAGCAATTCCAGAACCACAGTGGATCCGGCATAGACAAGCGACACCTTCAACGTGTTCCAAAAATCAGCGTCAGTCAAAAACCTGACGTAGTTTTCGCCCCAGTTCATTTCCCGGTTCCAGGGCTGGGACATCCGATAGCGCTGGAGTGAATAATAGATTGCCGTCACGAAAGGAATGAGAATGCCGATGCAAACGATCAATGCCGGCAAGCTCAAAACATAAGGAAGCATCCTGGGCGAAATGAATTGGCGTCGCCGGGTCATCACGGTGTCAGTCATAAAAACACCAGGTTTGGAGAAACATTGTTGAAAGGATAAGAACGGCATACGCGACGTTGGGAGCCGCGTATGCCGCAGGCTGCGACCTATCTCAATCCCGCTTCACTGAGCTGAGAATTCATGCTCTGAGCGAGTTGATCAAGGCCTTCATCGACCGGCACTTCGTTGGCGACCATCCTTTGCAAGGTGGCTGCCCATTCGGTTGTCAGGTCGAAGAACAAGGGCTGCGCGGTGAACTTGATCGACGCACCGGGTGCCGAGACATCGTGCATCTCGACATAGCCAGGATAGTTCTTGTTCAACCGCTCACGGAAAAGGTCACTGTCCCAAACGGACTTGCGGACAGGGTTCACGAAATCCATTTCCGTTGCCCCGAACAAGCCGTGCTCCGGACCCGAAGCCCACTGCATGAAGTACCAGGTCGCATCCAGATCCTTGGAGAATTTCGTCATGGCAAGCGACCAGATCCAGATATTCGGTGTCGGTGCCGAGGCTGCCGGGTTCGCAGCAAATGGTGCGAACTGCAGCTGTCCCGCCATTGCATTCTCACCGCCATTCATGAAGTAACCCAGAATATCGGCATCGAAGATCATAGCCGACTTGCCGGCTCCAAGATCCGTGCCCACCTGGTACCAGGTATGGGTTGACCAGTCACTGGCACCGCTTTCCTGGATCATCTTGACCCATTTGGCATGGAACTCTTTTGATCCTGGCGTGTTCATTGCCGCACTCAGCTTGCCGCCATCATTGCTCAGATCGGATTCGCCGAAATTCGCATAAGCGGAGAGGAAGCCCGGATGGATCGTTGCCCATGAGCGCGACCCGCGGACACCTATTCCGTAAACACCGTCGTTCCCTGCCTGCACGGCGGCAGCAGCTTCCAGCATCTCGTCCAGGTTGGTCGGCACTTTCACACCGGCCTTTTCAAACATGGCAGCGTTAAAGGTCAGATTGTTCTGCTCGTAGCCCCAGGGGATGCACCATTGCTTGGCATCGTCAGAGCCAAGTTCACCACCCGGGACACCGTTCCACGCACAGGATTTGCGCACGCCTTCCAGCATGTCATCCCAATTGTAGTTCGGATTGGTTTTTGAAGGATCGTTGATCCATTCATTGTGATCGACAATCCACCCCGCCGGACCGTAGGTCCAGGTCATGTAGGCCCCGGTCATAAAGGCATCATACTCACTGGAACGGGAGGACAGCGCCGCTGTAACTTTGTCGAAATAAACGTCTTCTGGAAAAATGTCGTAGCTGACATCCATCCCGGTCAATTCTTTGAAGGCCGGCAGATTGGCAATCATGGCATCCGTATAGGGATGCTTGTTCAACAGCAGCTTGACGCTTTTGCCCTTGTGCTTTTGCCAATCGAAATCAGCCGCAAGCGCGTTTGACGCCATCATGTTGTAGAGCGTGCCAGCAGATGCTGCGGTCATCCCGAGCCCGCCAAGACGTCGGATAAGCGCTCTGCGATCCATTTCCCCGCGCAAGAACGCCCCTATGGCATCTTTTTCCTTGTCGTACATCCTTATTTCCTCCCTGGTGAAATTTGGCGCACCGCGTCATTTTTGATCTTCTAAAAGCGCCTTGGCTGTTACCTCGTCAGTCAATAGTCCGGTCAAATGTCCATTCCTGAGTGCAGCTGTGATCGCCCTGACTTTGGTTGCTCCTCCAGCAATCGCGGTCACTTCCCGGCCCTTCAGGCTTTCGATCGGCGGCGCCATGACGCGCTGGTCGAACTCTGTTTCGATCTGGCGTCCTTCAATGTCGAAAAACTGGCCTAAAAGCTCGGCAACGGCACCACTTTCGCGCAGCTCTTTCGTGCGGTTTGGATCATCAATGGCCGTGTCGATGATGCTTCCCTTATCAGGTTCAAGGCTGCCGACACCCAGAACGACAAGAGACGCCTCATCGATCAGAGCCATTGTGTCCGCAATTCCGAATTGCTTCGTCATCACCATCTTGTCCGCGGCACTGTTGGCATAAAGCGGGGCCGGTAGAAGGTGTGCTTCAGCACCTGTTTTCTGGGCCAGGCGATATATGACGTCATATGGATTTGCGGCATAGGAGCGTGTAAGGCCGCCGAGAACCGACACAAACTGCTTTCCGACCACCGGATCCCGCCCCATCGCATTCACGGATGCGGTAAGCGTGCGGCCATTTCCAAGGCCAATGATCTTGTGACGGCTTCCGCTCGACACTTCCATAAGATATTGGGCACCGACAGTGGCAAGCGAGCGCAGCGGCATCGGTCCACTTTCCGGTATCTCCATCGCGACACGGCAGAAATTCAAGCCGAACCGCTCCATGAGCTGGCGCTCAAGCATGACGCATTCGGTGGCTTCCACGTCGACAAAAATCTGAACCAGACCGTCGGCCTGAGCACGTGCAATCAAACGATGCGCACGCGTATTGGTGACATTGAGATGACGAGCAACTTCACCCTGAGTCAATCCTCCGACGAAATGCAACCAGGCAGCTCGCGCTGCAACGTCCGGATTGTTTTTAGCTTCAATTGCCATTCACATCACTCAAAGTGCAAAATATTGCGGTGATGCAAAATATTGCACTTTGAGTTTGGAAGGTCAAGTTCATGATCGCATCGGGGCCGTACCCCACTTGATCAATCATCGGAATACCTATGAAAACCCATCATCAAAGCTTCAAAGACCGTCTCGACACCGACATGGAATTAGAGAGATAAATCATTGTTTCCACAAACCAAATCAGCACGCCGCGGCAACTCAAATCGATACTTCCTGATAGGAAGCAACGGTTTCAAGTGTCTGCGGTTCGAAACCAAAACAAAATTTTTAAGTCCAACAATGGAGAAACTTTTGCACCAGGACCCTTGCCTTTTGTCGTAGGTTTTTCCCATTCGCCTTCGTCTATTTGCGTTGAGCGCGTTGGGATATTTTGTTGTTTTGATTTGATTTTGGTTCTCATTGCACCAAAACAAAAAAGCCGCCCTGTAGGGGCGGCTTTTTTTTGTTGGTTGCGGGAGCAGGATTTGGTTTTTCTGCCCCTTTGCGTCGGGCTTTGCCCTCCTTGATGGGGCCCGGGGAGGTTCTCGCCTGTATCCGTTACCCGAATACGACAACAGCC
>NZ_CANMNP010000004.1 GCF_947499295.1 uncultured Roseibium sp. | reverse complement strand
CAAACATGCTGAAAAGCTTCAGCATGACAATGACCTGATGCCAAGTCTGCTAATCATTCCGAATATAGGACGTTGTCAACACGAATGCTCCGGGGCTTTCCTCGGACACACGCAAGACGATCCAGTTCATCAATGACCTGATAGGCTCGGAATTTGGTCCTCGCAGCAGTCGCGAGAGCCTCTCTCGTAAAACAGTCAACAACGGTCAGAATCCGAAACGGTTTACCGTCGAAAAGCTTGTCGGACATGAAATCCATTGCCCAAACATCGTTCATGCCATCTGCTGCGGCGCGACCTGCTCGATAGCGGCATGCCCGACGGCGTTTGGGGCTTCTGGTGCGGATCGACAGGCCTTCTTCGCAATACAGCCGATAAAGGCGCTTGTGGTTTACATGCCAGCCTTCGCGCTTCAGAAGGATGTGCAAACGGCGATAGCCATACCGAACCCGGCTTTCCGCCAAGTCCTTCAGGCGCATCCGCAATTCCACTTCCGGGTCTCGCCTGGAACGATATCGATGGGAAGCCCGCCCAAAGCCCCCTCTCGGCAGATTGCTTCGCATTCGCCTGTCGGGCAATGCACGGCGTCGCAAGCGCGTCGTTCAGACACTTCAAAGACATCCAGATAGTGACTTACAACTTCTCGGCGGCGGACAGGCTTCAGCACTTTTTTCTCAAGGCATCCTGAAGCATGGTCTTGTCCAGCGTCAGATCGGCCACAAGGCGTTTCAGTTTCGAGTTCTCGTCTTCGAGCTGCTTAAGCCGCCGGATCTCGGAAACCCCCATTCCGGCATAAACCTTCTTCCATCGATAGAACGTTGCCTCGGCAATACCCATCTTCCGACAAATCTCGCCAATTGTCGTACCAGATTCCACTTGCCTCAACGCAAACGCGATCTGCTCATCTGAAAACCGTTTCTTCGGCATCGGGACACTCCTCTCTCACTAGAAATGTGCCCAAAAATTCGCAATCAAATCGGACCAGTTTCACGGGTCAAGACCAAAGAGTGAAGTATACGCTTTTCAAGCCCCCTCACACACCAACCCCGTTCACGTTCAGATACACCGAATAAAGCGAACTTGTGCCGGTGATGAACAGGCGGTTGAGTTTGTCGCCGCCGAAGCAGACGTTGGAGACGATTTCTGGGATGTGGATCTTGCCGATGAGGTCACCGTGGGGATTGAGACAGTGGACGCCGTCGGCGGCGGACGTCCAGATGCGGCCGTCTCTGTCGAAGCGGAAGCCATCGAAAAAGCCGTTGGTGCAGTGGGCGAAAACCTCGCCGCCGTGAAGTGTCTTGCCGTTGCTGCCCACCTCGAACTTCCGGATATGCGCCGGTCCGTCTTCCTGGTGGGTGCCGCCCGTGTCGGCGATGAACAGGGACTTTTCATCTGGAGAAAAGGCCAGGCCATTCGGCTTGACGAAGTCGGTGGAAACCGTCTCGACGGTGCCTGTGTCGGGGTCTGCGCGGTAGACGTGGCAGGCCCCGATTTCACTCTCCGCGCGTTCGCCTTCATAGTCCATCAAGATGCCGTAGGACGGATCGGTAAACCATACCGATCCGTCGGATTTCACAACGACATCATTGGGCGAGTTCAACCTTTTGCCGGACCACGCGTCGGCAAGAACTTTGATGGACCCGTCGTGTTCGGTTCGCGTTACGCGCCGGGTCAGGTGTTCACACGAGACAAGGCGGCCTTGCCTATCCGTTGTATTGCCGTTTGAGTTGTTGGACGGCGCGCGAAAGACGGAAACAGAGCCATCGGTTTCGTCCCATCGCATCATCCGGTTGTTCGGAATATCGGACCAGACCAGATAGCGGCCTGCCGGAAACCAGGCAGGGCCTTCGGACCATCTGGCACCGGTCCACAGCCGCTCAACCCTTGCATGACCGATAAAGCAGGCAGCGAACTCAGGTTCGATGACCTCAAATCCGGTTCCTTCAAGCACGCCGAACATTACATATCTCGCTTCTTGCTGTAGGGCCCGATGCTGGAACGAGGTGCTTGCACCTTGTCTTCGAGCCTTGTCATCCGATTGCCCGGGTGAGACGGGTCAGGGCCCCAGATCGCCTGATAGGTGTCGAAGGCCCAGCCTCTTTTTTCAAGGATAAAGGCCACAAAGAGCAAGCCCAACCACCAAAGGGACAGAAAAATCCACATCCATTTGGGGGCATTTGCCTGCCAGAGGCCACTGGCAAAAGCGCCGATCATCAGGATCAATGCGATATAACCCAAGAGCTTGTGATAGGTTTCAAAGAGTTGCCTGCGAAGCGTCATGTCATAGTGGTCACCGCGCAGTGACCCGTCCGCAGCGCGGCTTGTCGGCCCGCCCTTGCTGCCGCGCAGGAGTCCGGAAAGCGCCTGGAAGAGACCCAGCACCAGAACGCTGTACCCGAAGGTGCGGTGCAGAATGGCAGCTCCGGTATTCTGTTCCGATATCAGGATCAGGCCGAGGCCAATGGCGGATAGCACCAGAACCAGGCTTTGCGATATCCAGTGCCAGCGCCACCAGGTCTTGTTGTCCAGTTCCTTCGGCCATTTCTGCCCCGGCAGCACCTTGAAATATCGAGCGGCGATTACCGCCGATGGTGCCAGCACTCCCCAGCCGAGCACCATGGTGCGGGCGTGCCAGGACAAGGCCACTCCCACATCATGGGCCCGGGCCGGGTCCGCCGGGGAGAGCAGCCAGTCCCAGATCATCCCTTGACAGCCCCCGCCGTCATTCCCGTGATGATCTGCTTTGATGCAACGAAGGTAAAAAGGATCGGCGGGATTGCGAGCAACATGCCGGTTGCCATGATCACTCCCCAATTGATGTCATATTCGGTGATCGAGTTCACGATCGTGACCGGCACTGTTCTGGTCGATCTGCCGGACAAGGCATTGGCCAGGAGAAACTCGTTCCAGGCAATCCGGAATGTGAAGATCGCCGCGGCTGCAAGCCCGGGCTGAATGATCGGCAGCACCACCAGGAAAAAAACCTGGAAAGGGTTGGCCCCATCCATGCGGGCAGCCTCTTCAAGCTGGATCGGAACCTGTACGATGAAACTCTGCAGGATCCAGATCACGAAGGGCAGGTTCATGGCCGTATAGATCAAGATGATGCCGGTGTAGGTCTGGTCCAGGCCGAACTGGAACGTCCAGATCCCGAAAACGGGGACCAACAGAACCGCCGGCGGAACCATGCGCATCAATAGGGTGGTCATGGAGACCGTGCCGCGTCCCATGAAGCGGAAGCGCACCAGTGCATAAGCCGCCATGCAGCCGATCACCAGCGTCAGTCCGGTCGAGATCAGGCCGACGATCAAGGAGTTCTTGAGGGCGCGTCCGAAGGTCGGGTCGCAATAGTCCACATGCGCCGGCTCATACCACAACACGTTGCATAATACGGTTTCGTAGTTCTGGATCGTGGGCGTGAAGAAAAACGCGGAAACCGATGCGTCGTAAACGTCGACATTGGTCTTGAACGAGGTTGCCAGCATCAGCGCAATCGGGCCCGCGCTCATGAAGACGAGCGCTGCAATCAGGGCATAAAAGGCAGGATTTCGGGTCTGTGTTTGGGACGCCATCAGTCATCTCCCTTTTCGGCAATCGCCCGTTGCCTGGCAGCGCGCGCTTCCTGCACACGGTTGTAAGCAAACATTCCGATCGTGATGGCCATAAGCAGCATCAGGAGGACATTCGACATGGCCGCGGCTTCGCCGAGTTCCTGAAACTCCTGGGCGGTTCTGAAAATCCTCAGCGCAAGAATTTCAGTTGAAAGACCTGGCCCGCCATTTGTCAGGACCAGAATAACTTCCAGGACCTTGAAGGCATCGATGAGGCGCAGAAGCAGCGTTACGATCAGGACCGGCATCATCAGGGGAAGTTTGATGAGGATGATCTTTTGCCACTCGCTCGCCCCGTCGATCTCGGCAGCCTCCAGCGCGGAACGGGGCAGGGATTGCATGGCGGCAAGAGCAAGAATGAAAATGAAGGGCGTCCATTGCCAGACATCGGCAATGACGACCGCAATGAACGACCACGTGCTGTCAGAAAGCCATGGAATACCTTCCAATCCCATGTCCTTGAGCGTGCGATTGAAGATCCCGACGGTCGGGTGGTACATGTAGCGCCACATGAGACCGACAACGATGGGCGCGATCATCATTGGCAGGATGAAGACCGTGCGCAATACGGCCATTCCGGGGATGTTGCGATCCAGAAGCAGCGCCAGACCGACGCCAAGCGCCATTTCCAACGTCACGACAACTGCAGCAAATCGGATGGTGACCCAGAAACTCTCACGAAAGGCTTCGTCGCTCATCAGATTGATGTAGTTGCGCAATCCGATGAATTCGGCCTGGCCGATCCGTTGGCTGGGGCTCCAGTCCAGAAAACTGGCATAAACCATGTAGCCGATCGGATAGAGCAGCGCGAAGATGAGGATGATCCCGGCAGGCGCCAGAAACAGATAGGGGGTCAGCCTGTTGGCCTTGATCGCAACGCTCATTGCAGATCGCTTTCAATGTCACGATTGAATTGGAGACCCCCACGGCTGGGCCGTGGGGGACACGTTTTACTGGGTCCAGGTGTAGTAGCCGGCCTCATCCATGAGGGCCCGCGTCCGTACCGAGACGCCTTCGAGAGACTCCTGGATCGGGAAGTCGTCGACGATGATCTTGGAAAGCGTGGTGCCAAGGTCAGCGTTGATTTTGCCCCAGACGGGGATAATCGGACGCCAGTCCGGATCGGCATTCTTCAATGCTTCGCCGAAGGTCTCCATATGCGGAAACTTCTCGTTCACCTCAGGATCTGCGTGCGTCGAATAGCGGGACGGATTGCCACCTGCGAGCGCAATCAGTTTGTCGGCCTCTTTCGATGTCAGCCACTGCATCAGCAAGAAGGCCGCATCTTTGTTCGGCGCGTTTTTCGGAATGCCAATGCCGAAACCACCTGTCTGAGAGCCGGCGCGGACACCAACGGGATGCGGAGCCCAGCCAATCTTGCCAACGACCTTTGATTTGTCGGGATTGTTGACCTGACCCGCAAAGACGGTGGAGTCGAGGAACATCGCGGAATTGCCCTGCAGGAACGAAGCTCCGGCCTCGGCAAAGCCGAACGTCTTGGATCCTTCGGCGCCACAATTCACGATTTTCTTCAACGCTTCAGCGGCTTTGACGCCGGCTTCGTTGTCGACGATCGGGTTCCACTCGTCATCGAAGATCCTGCCACCAAGTGGTGCCAGGTGAAGCAGGAAGGCGTGGCTGGCATGGTGACCCGATGCCGCCCGCGAGGCCAGACCGCCCATGCCCGGCTCAAGTTCGGGAATGAGGCAGGCAAGTTCAAGAAGCTCATCATAGGTTTCGGGAACCTTTAGGTCGTGCTTTTCGAAAATGTCCTTCCGGTAGCCGAGAATGGACGTTTCCGATCCGAACGGCAGGCCGAACAAGGAGCCGGTCGGGCCAGGAAGGTATCCCTTTTTGCCGCCCGCGACGCCAATATTTGCGACATATCCATCGATCAGATCTTCGGCGTCGAAGTTAGGATCGGCGAGCTTGGGGTTCATGAAATAGCGTGCAAGATTTTCCAGCTGATCGGCATAGACATAGTCAGCCTTGGAAAAGACGACATAGGCAATCAGGTCATAGTCGCCCTTGTTCTTGGTCAGCTCTAGCGTCTGACGTTCGCGCATTTTCAGATATTGAAGCTGGTCGACTTCAACATTGATGCCTGTTTCCTTGGTGAATTCCGGCAGCACCTTCATCACCGCATCAAAATGCGGGTGAGCTGGAAAATTCACGACGAGTGTTTCACCGCGATGATCCGCGTAAGGGTCTGCGATGACCGAAGTCGCGGCCATGGCCAGCCCGGCGGCAGCGCATACGGTTGTTTTCAGATAACTCAGCATATTACTCCTCCCTTGCAAAATTCTCAGATCACCGAATGGCAACCTCTGTCTCGCGGTCGAACATGTGAATTCCTTCAGTGTTGACCGCAAATCTCAGTGTTTCACCCAGTGCGATAGGTGTTTCCGACTTCAGTTCAACTTCGACATTCTGGTCGCCGCATGCACACAGCAGCACTGATTGCGCGCCGATGTATTCAGAGACGATCACCTTGAGATCGATGGAGCTTTCATCCGGTGCATCCGGGTTGAAATGCAGGTCCGACGGCCGGATACCCAAGGTAAGGGCGCCATCGTTGTGCGCCTTGGCGGCAGCGATTTTGTCTTCCGGCAAGGCGATGTCGAAACCCGCTCCGTGCACAAAAAGGCGGCCGTCGCGTTCCTCGAGGTTCGCATCCAGAAAATTCATGGGAGGGGACCCCAGAAAACCGGCAACGAATTTGTTGACCGGTCGTTTGAAGAGTTCTTCCGGTGTTCCCTGTTGTTGGATGTACCCGCCATGCATGACGACGATCCGATCAGCCAATGTCATGGCCTCAATCTGATCGTGGGTCACATAGATCATGTTCTTACGCACTTTTTGGCGCATGAGTGCCAGTTCGGCACGCATCTGACCGCGAAGCTTGGCGTCCAGGTTCGATAGCGGTTCATCGAAAAGAAACGTGCCGGCATTGCGGGTAAGGGCCCGGCCCATGGCAACTCGCTGCCGTTGTCCGCCTGAAAGTTCTCCCGGCTTTCTATGCAGAAATTTGGTCAGGCCAAGCATGTCCGCAACAGCTCCGACTTTCTCGTCGATCTCGGCTTTGGGCCGTCTTTGCAGTCGCAGTGCAAACGACATGTTCTTGGCGACATTCATGTGCGGATAAAGCGCATAGTCCTGGAAGACCATTGCCAGGTCGCGGGCTTTGGGCTCCAGATGACTGACCGGCTTTTCGTTGATAAAGATTTCGCCGGAGCTAACGGTCTCCAGACCCGCGATCATGCGCAACGTTGTCGACTTGCCACAGCCTGATGGTCCGACGAGAACGGTGAACTCGTTCTCGTGCATTTCCAGATTGATACCGTGCAGGACTTCAAAGTCGCCGTATCGCTTCACCAGATTTTCCAGATGAATACGAGGCATGTTTCCTCCCGAGCCGCCAAACTCTTTTTTGGCACTGTTATGTTACCGGTCACATTAGCAGAAATGTTATCGGTAACAAGGATTTTTTTGACGCAATGAGAAGAATCTTTCTCGAAGAGAGTGCTTAGCAGCTCTGTCGAAAGGCGACGGTCGCCGGCACGTGGATGTGCTGGGGGGAGTTAAGCAACGGATCGCTTGAGGAAAACAGCCGTTTCAAAAGCTTGCCTGTTTCTCGCCCTATCCCTTCCGGGTCGACGACAACTGTCGAAATGCTCGGGGTGGCAAAGCGGGACACCTCGAAATTACCAAATCCCGCAACAGCAATATCGTCGGGGATCCTGTATCCCTGCGACAACAGCCAGCTTTGTGCGCCGAACGCGGCAACGTCTGAAACACAGATCAGGCATTGCGTGTCCGGATGGTCTCGCAGCAACTGCGAAGCAGCAGCTGCGCCACTCTCGATGGAAAGCGGCGGCATGCCGAAACCGATCAGCCTATGACAATCCAGTCCGGCGTCTTCCATGGCAGAGACAAAGCCCATGCGCCGCGCCGCACCACGGGTCCAGTCGTCCTGACTTTCGCCCACAAAGGCGATCCGCTGATATCCTTTTGCGATGACTTGCTCGGTCATTTTCTTGGCGGCTTCAAAGTTGGAAAACCCAACCGTGTGTGCAATCGGACGGTCCGGCTTCTCCCAGATTTCGACAACAGGAACGGCTGCGGTTTTCATCAGGCGCCTGGTCCTGTCGGTGTGGCCGTCATAGGAAAGGACTATGGCTTCTGGCCGACGCCGAAGCATGGTTTCAAGAAGCTCTTCTTCTCTCTCGGCCGAATAAGCTGTGTGGCCGAGCAGGATTTGCAATCCGATTTCCTCAAGCTCCTCGGTGAGCGATTGAACTGTCAGTGCAAAGTGAAGATTGTTGAGGGAAGGCAGAAGAGTTGCGACAAAACCGGACTTCTTGGTTGTCAGGCTACCCGCCATCTGGTCGGGAACATAATTCATGTCCCGTACTATTTTCAAAATATGCGCCCTCGTTTCCGGCGAAACGGGGCTGTCTTTTCGCAGGGCGCGCGAAACGGTCATGCGGGAAACGCCAGCAGCTTTTGCGACATCCCGCATCGTGACCGGACTTGGTTTACCGCTTTGTTCCGTCACCCCTTTGCCTCCAGGTATTTTCAGCACACCGATGCAACTCAATCACATGCTCTGGCACTATCAGGAGAAAAGCCGCCTGAAGGGCGTGTCAGGTGTCCACTGAAAGCGATGGAGGATTGCCCAAATATCGGTGCCACCGCCCAACAGTGGGGCTGGACAAACTGCCTTCCCGACAAAGAGATGGGATGTTATCGATCACATGTGTGAGCGGAAACATCCCACCAGTCAAGTGATATTAAAGGCTCTTATCTTTCCCTAGGCAGGTGTCCAGGGTTGGGTTCAGATCCCTTAGCGCTCAAGCGCACCGATGCCCGAGAAGCGGAAGGCTTCCTGTTGAAGTGCGTCAAGTTCCGCCGCCTCAAGCTGATCATGAGCAACCGTGATCCTGCCAAGGAATACAAGCGGCAGTTCGCCTGCACGATCTTCCAGATCGGCCTTGATGGCTTCAGCAGTTGCGGCACCGACATCGTCGCCCATGCGCATGGGGGTCGCGTCCAATTCTCCGCGGCGAATGGCATCAAGCTCTAGGCCTGTACCACCCCAGCCGGTCGAAAAGACTTCCTTTTCCTTGCCAACTGAGATCTGCGCCTCAACGCTGCCCATCGCCATGGCGGTGTTGGCGTTGTGGATAATGGTTGCTTCCGGATAAGCCTGAAGGATCAGGCTTGTGCCTTCAAAACCGCCTTCACGCTGATATTCACCATAGTGCTCGTAAGCGACTTTCCAGTTGCCTTTTTCCATGACGCAGTCTTTGAAATCACCAGACCGCTGATCGTCGGTGATGCCCGGAATACCCCGGTTCATGGCCATGGTAACATCCGATCCGAGACGCTCCAGCATATAGTCGCACATCACAAGAGCACCTGCTGCCGACGAGAAGTCGAACCACACGTCAGGCTGGTTCTTCAGATCCTTTAGTGGAGTGTGGAATGCCCAGACATAAGTTGTGAAGTCTTCATTCTCGGCCAGTTTGTCTATGTTGTCGGCCTGAATGGCCAGTTCGGACGGGCCGAAGATCACATAGTCATAGATGTCTCCATCCTGAAGCACCTGATTGGCGTAGGTCGACTGAAGCGAGTGTTCAATCTGACGGCTGGCGAACTCGGTGGTGTTGTATTTGATGCCAAGCTCGTCCAGGCGCTTTGTCATAGCCAGAAAGTTTCTTGCCCAGAAGTCGGATGTGTCCGCCGACGGGTAGATCAGCGCGATTTCCACCGGCTTTTCCTGAGACCCGGTAAACGGCACACCTTTTGCGCCGACAACCGCCTGCAGTGCCTCCAGTTTTCCTTCCGCATTCACCTCTCCGGGAACCCAGTAGTCGCGATCGGCGATGCCGGGCAGCTCCTTTAAAGGCAATTTGTCTTCTGCCAGCGCGCTCGTGCCAGATAGCAGCAGGAGAGCGAGTGTGGATTTAAGCAGTTTATTCATCATCTTTTCCTCCCTGTGATGAATGCCGCGGTAAGGGATCTCAACCACTGGCAACGGGTGCGCCGGAAAGCAGAGATCCAATGAGAAGTAGAAGCAACAGTCCTCCACCGATCAGGCCGCACAGCCGCAGCAGCCTGAGGCTTTCCGGCGTCGTCAAACCGGCCACGAAACCTTTGGCCCCGTCACGGTCCTTCTTTTGAAGCCAGGTGTAGAGTGCCACCGACGAAACAATCACAACCCCGGAGGCAACGGACTGCCAAAAGAATTCGATCCTGAGCGTGACCAGGGCGTTGATCATCATCGACAGAAGCAGAACACCTGCCAGTGAACCGAGCATGGAAGCTCGCCCGCCAAAGAGAGACGTTCCGCCAACGACAACAGCCGCAATGACATGAAGGTTGAAATAAGGGGCGGAAGTCGCCTGGATGGCGTTCAACTTGCCTGTCAGCATAACGCCGGCGAGCGCTGCGGAAGCACCCATAAGAACATAGGCATAAATTTTGTAGCGATCGACCGCGATCCCGGTCATTTCAGCTGCTTCCGGGTTGGAGCCGATCGCGACCGTGTAGCGGCCGAAATAGGTTTTCTTCAGCAGCCAGTAGCCAAGCGCCATCGTCAAAAGACCAATGACCACCGGTACCGGAATAAACCCAGGGATCTGTCCCCTGCCGATGTCGGTCATAAGATCCGGAAATCTGGCAAGCACGAGGCCCTTGGCGATGACAAGAGCAAGTCCGCGATAGACAAGATCCATGGCCAATGTACCGATCAGGTCAGGCACCTTGAATTTGGTGATGACCAGACCGTTTATCAGGCCGAACAGGGCTCCGAGCATCAGTGCAAATGCAATCGCGATAGGCGTGGAAAATCCATATTGCTTGATCAGGAACGCCATCACGATGCTCGACAGGGCTGCGATCGAGCCAATGGAAAGGTCGATGCCTCGCTGGGTGATGACGAACGTCATCGCCATCGCCATCGGCATGTAGAGCGCAGCGTCCAAAAGGATCAGGTTCAGGTTCGAAAGCCTGAAATACCGGGCTGGTTCCGCGACGCCCATGAAGAGAAGTATGGCCAAAATCATGACCATCGGGCCGATAATGGCCAGGAACGGTTCGATGCGCTCTGAAAGCTTCATCGGTGTTCCTGGATGAGTGGTTGTTGCCATCTTGGCCTCCTAAGCCGCTTCTTCCGCACCGACGATCAGTCCCAGCACATCCTGTTGGGAACTGTCGGCCACCTTGACCACACCGGCACATTTGCCGCGGCGCTGGACATGGACGCGATCGGCGACTTCAAAAACGTCGTCCAGGGAATGGGAAATCAGAATGACCACCAGTCCCTGTTCTTTCAGTGTCTTGATGAGTTTCAGCGTACGTGCAGTCTCCTGCGGTCCAAGAGCTGCGGTCGGTTCATCCATCACGAGGACCCGAAGGCCCTCGTGATAGACAGCGCGCGCGATGGCCACTGCCTGTCGCTGACCTCCGGACAGGCTTGCCGTGGGAACATCGAGCGAACGCAAACGCACACCTAGACGCTCAAACAGCACGCGCTCCGTTTCGGTGCGCATCTTCTTGTTGTCGAGCGTGGGGATGCCGAGGAACGAACGGGTGAGCTCGTTTCCGAGAAACATGTTCGCGGCTGGATCAAGGTGGTCGGCAAGAGCCAGTGTCTGATAAACCGCATCGATACCCTGATCGATTGCATCGGAGTGACTGTTCATGACGAGTTTTTCCCCGCCAACGAATATTTCGCCCTCGGTCGGTTGATAGACCCCAGTGAGAATTTTGATCAGCGTCGATTTGCCGGCACCGTTGTCGCCGACAATCGCAAGAACTTCGCCTGCGTAAGCGTCCAGGTTGACTTGCGAGAGCGCCTGCACGCCGCCAAATCGCTTGGAGATGTTGCGCATGACGACCAAGGGTTCTGCATCTTTGTTGTCCGAAGACATTGTTCCACCCTGAGTTTTGGACAAATCTTTCCTGCCCGCGGTAGCACCACGGCAAAAAAGACCTTCAGTTATTAGCTTTGCTCGGTTGTCAGCAGGTCGCCTGGCGGCTGCGTCAGGCGACCCGCTTTGTGAGTGCTTACTTGCCCCAGATGGCGGCGTAAGCCTCACGATAAGGCGTATCGGGATCGAAGGAGTTGCTGTCGCCCATCTTCTCAAGCCCTTCTTTGGTCACAAGGGCAGGAGAAGTCACGTAACCGGAACAAGGCTGTCCTTGTACGGCACGGTTCAACTCGTCGACAAGCTGCCAACCCTGCAGGTTGAGCGGTTCAGCAACGGTGATCGTCTGATAGCCGCCGGTCCGAATACGTTGGAAAGCGGCTTCCGAACCGTCTCCGGCAGAGCCCGCCTGCGGCCCGTCAGCTGCGGAAATTCCGGCAGACGTCAGTGCCGGCCCCATGAAATCGAAATAGAGATCATTAATCGCGAGCGCATGGGTCCAGCTGTCTCCGTATTTCTGCAAGAGACTTGTGGTGAGCGGTCCCATACGGGTCGATGTGTCGGCAATTGGGGTGTCGACATATTCCAGAACCTTGCCACCCGCAGCTTCAACGGTCTCCTTCAGCCGGTCAGCCTTGTCGATCGCGATCTGATACGTGGAATCGGTGAAAATGATGACACCGATATCCTTGCCCCCATCGTCGATCGCCCAGTTTGCAGCGACTTCGGAAACGGTCATCGCATCGGTCGAGATATTTGCGAAAATGCCTCCCGGAGCGTCGCAGCCGATCTTCGGACCGGAGTGCCAGGCCACCATTGGAATATCTGCCGTCACGACCCCCTCAAGCGCGGCCTGCTGTTCAACAGCGTCAAAACCGTTGATGACGATCCCGTCGGGCTGAAGTGCCAGCGCTTGACCGATAGCGGCGGTCCGGCCCTGGATAGAGCCAGCGCCGTCCAGGACGCGGACCTCCCAGCCGATCTTGTCGGCTGCCTCTTCAACACCATTGGTCACGCCCAGGATGCCGCCGTTTTTGAGGTCGGCCGCAACCACCACGATGGTTTTGCCATCCGCGCCCGCAGGGCCGCTTGTTGGGCCGTCCCATGCGGTTTCTGCAAATGCAGGCAACACGGAACCGGCAAGCATTGTCGTTGCCAAAATGGTCTTCAGAAAATCACGCTTTTGCATTCTATCCTCCCTTTGCAAAATTCTTATTTTTTCGCAGCGCCTTTGCGGCGTTGCGCATAGCCGGCAATGCCGATTGCGATCAGCAGGGTCACGCCATTGAAGAGTGGCTCAACCCAGAAAGATCCGCCGAACTGCTGGATGCCGGAGATCCCGACAGCCAGGATGGCAACACCGACAACGGTGCCCCAAACATTGACCCGGCCGGGTTTGATGGTTGTCGATCCAAGGAATGCACCGACCAGCGCCGGCAGCAGGAATTCAAGTCCGACACTCGCCTGACCAATCCGAAGCTTTGAGGCCAGCAACACGCCAGCGAGCGCGGTCATCATTCCAGATGCCATGAAGGATCCGATGACGTATTTACGTGTGGGAATGCCGTTCAGCTGCGCAGCACGCTGGTTGGCGCCGATGGCATAAAGGTATCGGCCAATCGGTGTGTATTCGAGCACCAGCCACATGGCGATTGTGATGGCAAGCACGTAAAATCCCGTGATCGGCAGACCGAACACGAACGTTCCGTTCACCGCATAAAACCCTTCCGGCAATACACCGACCACCTGGCGTCCACCTGTATGCCAAAGCGCAATCGCATAGAGAACCGTTCCGGTACCGAGTGTTGCGATGAAACTGTCGATCTTGGCGACTTCCACGAGCAGCCCGTTGAAGAAGCCGGTCATTGCGCCGAGCATCAGAACGATCATGACCGCGGCCGGCCAGGGGATGCCGAACATGGTTTGCAGGCTGATCGCCAGAATATGCCAGAGCACGATGCCATAACCGACCGTCAGGTCGATCCGTCCAGCCGCCATCGGGATCATTGCACCAAGAGACAAAAGCGCGATAATGGCTTTATCGGAGATGATCGCACGCAGGTTCAATAGTGTCGGAAATGTCCGTGGCAAAAGGATCGAAAACAGCAGGATAAGCAACAGGGTCAGGATCACGAGCCCGTAGACGGGCAGGAGCCTGAAAAGCCTGCTGCGCAGGGACAGGCCTTCCATTTCCGCCTTGGTTGGCTCCAGTGCATTGGATTCAAGAGATTGCATGTGTCTTATCCTTAGGCAGCTGCGGCGTTGCTGGCCGAAGCCGCTTGAATCAGGTTTTCCGTGGACAGTTTGGTGCCCGAGAGTTCTTCAACAATCTTGCCCTGACTGAAAACGATGGCGCGATGGCAGATCGTTGCGACTTCTTCAAAATCTGTTGACACAAGCAAAAGCCCGACACCTTCGCGAAGTGCCTTGTTCAATAGCGCATAGATTTCCGCCTTGGCGCCGACATCGACACCGGCTGTCGGATCTTCGCAGATCAGCAGCTTGCGTTTTGTCGCCAGCCACCTTGCAATCACAACCTTTTGCTGGTTGCCGCCTGAAAGTGCTTCAATGGCGAGCGACTGGTCGTTGGGGCTCAGAGCGACTTCCCGGCCGATCGCCTCCGCCATTTTTGTTTCCTTGTCCGGTGACAGGAAAGACAAGAGGCCCCGCCCGGTCGACGCCGGGTTCAAGAACGTGTTCTCGCGAATGGTGAGGGGAAGGGCAACGGATTCCTCGGTGCGGTCGCGGGCGACCAGACCAATGCCGGAATCAAGCGCTGTTTTGGTGTTGCGCAGGTCCGGGGTTCCCTGACCGTTCAGAACAACCTTGCCTTCATGATCTTCCATGCCATAAAGGGCCCTGGCAATCTGCTCGTGTCCCGCGCCGCGCAATCCGACCAGTCCGACCAACTCGTTCTGGTGCAGGGTGAAATCAACCGGACCTGCATTGTGCGTTTTCAGGTTCGCCACGCTGAGGACCGGTTTCCCCGGTGCTTCGGCAAGTTTGCTGACCTGACGGGTCTTTCGCCCGACAATCATGTGAACGAGTTCTTCGGTTGTCGTGTGCTGAATGGCCCGTACGCCAACAAGCACACCGTCTCGAAGAACCGCAACACGGTCGGCGATCTGGAAAATCTCATCCAGCCTGTGGGACACATAGATCATGCCGACACCGCGTTCGCGAAGCGGCCTGAGTGCATTGAACAGGCGGTTGACCTCATCTGCCGGAAGTGAAGCGGTCGGTTCGTCCAGAACAAGGAAATCACAATCGACCGCAAGGGCACGGGCAATCGCCACTAGGGACTTCTCCGTTCTGGAAAGGTCCTGCACCCGGGTTGTTGGATCGAAATCGCAACCGACTTTCTTAAGGGCTTCAGCAGCGAAATTTTCTGCGTTGCCCCAATTGATCAGACCGAGTTTTTTGGAAAAGCCAAGCGCAAGAGACATGTTCTCGGCAACTGTCATCCACTCGATCATGCCCAGATCCTGGTGGATGAAGGCGACAGATTGGCGTTGTCCGAAACCACCCGGGCGATGCTCGTAAGGCTCGCCGTCAATCAAAACGCGCCCTGCGTCGGGTTTGTGAATGCCACCGAGGATCTTGATGAGTGTTGATTTGCCGGCACCATTCTCGCCCAAAAGCGCGACGATTTCACCCCGGTCGACAGCAAGTGAAACGTCCCGAACGGCGTAGGTCCCGCCGAAATGCTTTTGGATGCCGTCAAAGAACAGCCGGTTTTGTAAACTGCCTGGCACTATCTTCCTCCCGCCGCGACCGGACTGTGCATCTTCTCCCAAGACAGACATTGAGTTACCGGTAACGTGGCATTATCATTGACTCGTCATATAGTGAAGTCAATCAAAAAAGTTACCGGTAACTTAAATTTTGCCAGAGCAGAAAATTTCCAGCAAAAACAATAAAGTAAGCCTTGCCGAAGTCGCCAGAGCGGCAGGTGTATCCAAGATGACTGCCAGTCGTGTCCTCAGAGATGAAGGTGGTTTTTCCGAAAAGACACGCGTCAAGGTTTTGGCGGAAGTCGAGCGGCTCGGGTATCTGCCCAACAGACTGGCGACCGTCTTTGCCGGTGACAAAAAATCGACCTTTATCGGAGTGAGCATTCCCGACCTGGGCAACGAGGTATTCACACACGTTCTGGAAGGAATCGACCGGAAACTGGTGAGCTTCAATCATCAGACTGTTCTGGGCATGACGCAGCATGTTTTGGCCGAGGAGGAAAGCTGGGTTGAGACTGTGTTGTCTTGGCAGCCGGCAGGTCTGATTCTGACCGGCCGGGCCCATACGCCAAGAGCCTTGCAACTGCTCGCCGGGGCCGGTGTGCCGCTTGTCGAAATCTGGGATCTGAATTCAAGTCCGATCGACATGTGCGTCGGCCTGAACCACTTTGACAGCGGTTATGATATGGGCCGTTTTCTGTTGTCCAAGGGCTATCAGCGTTTCGGGTATGTGGGCACGTCTCACGACACGGCGAATGCCGCGACAGCGCGGCTTCACGGGTATGCGAAAGCTATCGAAGATGGCGGTGGCCGCCTGACAAAACAGCTGTGCCTGAACGACATTCCCGGGTTTTACCCCGGCTATTATGGAACGGAGCAGCTTCTGTCTGCGGACCCGTCTGTAGAGGTTGTTTTCTTTCAGAACGACAATATGGCGGTGGGTGCGGTCCAATTCTGCGAGGCACAGAAAATCTCCATACCGGGGGACCTTGGAATTGCGGGTTGGGGCGAATTGCCGATTGCCTCTGTCTTGCCGTATCGGCTGACGACGGTTCAGGTTAATCACCTCCGCATCGGACAGCTCGCTGCTGAAAAACTGCTCTTGCGGATCAATGGCGACCTGCTCGAGCCCGTCTCTGATGTCGGATTCACGCTTGTCGCAGGCGATACGGTTTGATGTTGCGTGAACTGGCTGACTAGGTGGTGTTGCCTAAATCCAGCGTAACAGGGCAAAGAGTGCGGCTTGTCGGCAATTGGCCGCCGATGTTTTCAAGAATGGTTTTCGCAACTGTCTGCCCGAGCGCGTGACCATTTGTGCTGATTGTTGTCAGTCTTGTGTTGATCGTCTGTTCTCTCGATGTTCCGTTGAAGCCCATAACCCGAACATCTTCAGGCACTCGAAGGCCTGCCTTTAGGAGGAATCTCAATCCTCCGATAGCCATTGCATCATTCAGATAAAAAATCCCATCGACTTGCAATCCGTCTTCAAGAAGGCGGTGTGTTAGAAGCTCTCCACTCTCTGCCTGACGCGGAAGGTCGGGTTCCGTTAGAACGCGCGTTTCCGCACCGGCTGCCGTCATGTCACCTATGAAACTTTCCATGCGCCGGGATGCACAAATGTCTTTATGGGTTTCCGCTCCTATGTAAGCGACCTTGCGTAGCCCAAGCTCCAGGAAGTGACTTGCCGCAATTTTTCCTGCTTCAATATGCGATGGGCCGACAGTGGCCTGTCCCTGCGGATCATCTCCATCCCAGATTTGAATGTGAGGAACACCGAACCGCTGAAGCAGCATTTTTGTGCGCTGGGTGGAGGCGATACCTCCGCTGCGTACCAGAAACGCCGGTCGCAAGCTTAGAAGTTCTTGGATCTGGCGTTCTTCCACCTCGGGATCCATGAGACTTTCCGCAATAAAGATTGAGAGCGAAGCCTGATCCAGGAGGCTATGCAGGCTGCTTATGATCTCGGCGTATACCGTGTCAGCTATCGAAGGGATCAGCACCGCAACCAACATGCTCTTGCGGGCACTGAGCGAGCCTGCGAGCCGATTCGGCACATAGCCAAGCTTGTCAGCGGCTTCGAAAACGCGTGTTCGTGTCTGCTTGGAGATAGCGCCGGTACCCCGCAATACCTTCGAAACAGTCATGGTGCTGACATTCGCCAATTTGGCAACGTCCTCGAGCGTGACCATATTTTTCCTCCAGCCCAGGTGCCCATCCTCAGTGTGACAAAATAACTGTCTTGGTCGAGTTGACAATCCATTTTGTTATCGATAACACATAATAAGGTTATCGATAACCTAAAGGCAAATTTGCACTTGAGTGATCGATTTTCGGGAGGAAAAATTGGTTTATTGGCGGTGGCTATGGCGCTTCGTTGACTGGATGATGGCAGCGCTGCTTCTGGCGATGATTGTGCTGGTATTCACAAACGTGGTCCTGCGATACGGCTTTTCTTCCGGGTTGCGACCATCCGTTGAGCTGTCACGACTGGGTCTGGTGTGGGTTGTCATGCTCGGTGCGGCCGTGGTTCTGCGCAGAAGTGAGCATCTCGCGGTAACGGAATTTTCCGAAGTGCTGTTTCCCAAACTTGTGCCTTTTCTGCGTCGCTTGGCCTACCTCGTCATTCTGGTTGCGGTGCTCATGCTGTTCTGGGGTGCGTTTCGTCAGATGAACGCAAACTGGAACAACATTTCGCAACTGACCGGGTTGCCGTCCGCTCTGTTTTATCTTGCCGGTGTTGTCTCCGCCGTTCTGATGACCGTCATTGCGGCTGTGCGCGTGTTTTTCCCGGACGCCCTCGACTTCGACGAAGAACGGGGGGGAAATCATTGACCCTCCTGCTTTTTCTGAGTGTCCTGATCGGCGCTATTCTTCTCGGGTTACCGGTTGCTTTTGCCCTGCTTCTGGCAGCAATCGCACTGATGCTTCAATTGAATCTGTTCAGCGCCGACATACTGGCACAGGCGCTCATCAATGGGGTCGACAGCTTTCCGCTGCTTGCAATTCCGTTTTTCCTGGTCGCCGGCGAAGTGATGTCCACCGGCGGATTGTCCAAGCGCATCGTGCGCATGGCGGTTTCCATGATCGGTCACAAGCGTGGTGGTCTCGGGTATGTAGCCATTTTGACGGCGATCCTTCTTGCGGGCCTGTCAGGGTCTGCTGTCGCTGACGCTGCGGCTCTGGTCGCGATCCTCTATCCGATGATGCAAAAAGCTGGCTATCCCAGCGGCCGTTCGGTGGGCCTGCTTGCGTCCGGTGGGATCATTGCGCCCGTGATCCCACCTTCCTTGCCACTCATCCTGATCGGAGTTGCCGGAAACATTTCAATCAAGAACCTGTTCCTGGGCGGCATTGTCCCCGGCTTGATGATGGGCCTCGCATTAATGCTGGTCTGGAATGTGCTCATGCGGAGCGAAAACGTCGAGACGCTCGAGCGTGCAACAGCCCAAGAACGCATCGCCGCCTTCAAGGATGGCATCTGGGCGTTGTTTCTGCCGATTATCATCATCGGAGGCATTCGCTTTGGCGTCTTTACACCTACGGAAGCCGCGGTGGTCGCAGCCGTCTACGCGATCCTTGTCTCTACAGTGATCTACCGGGAGATGACGCTGCGGGGTTTCTTCCAGATACTCGTGAATGCAGGCCGTTCAACGGCCATGGTGATGTTTCTGGTCGGCTGCGCCATGGTGGCTGCTTGGCTCATCACCGTTGCGCAACTGCCGCAACAACTTGCGACCTTGCTAGGACCGTTGGTCGAGAATCCGCGCCTGCTGATGGCCGTCATCATGATATTGGTGCTGTGTGTCGGCATGGTGATGGATCTGTCACCAACTATCCTCATCCTGGTGCCACTGCTTATGCCAGTGGTCAAGTTGGCCAACATCGACCCTGTCTATTTCGGTTTGATGTTCGTCATCAACTGCTCCATCGGACTGATCACACCTCCAGTTGGAACTGTCCTGAACGTCGTTTGCGGCGTCGGCCGTGTGCCGATGTCAGCGGCGGTCAAAGGCTCTTGGCCTTTCATCGCTGCATATCTGGTGCTCCTCGCACTCTTCGTTGCGTTCCCGAGCATCATCACGGTCCCGATGAAATGGTTCATCGGCTGAGTAGGGAGGAATTCTCAATGAAAAATCACCTGACAAAAATTGGTCTGGCAACGTTCCTGACGCTGAGCATGGCAACATCATCTCTCGCAGAGGTCACTTTGAAGTTTGCACATGCAGCTCCGGAGACCGATCTGCAGCAGGATCTTGCGAAGTTCTTTCAAAAAGAAGTCGATGCGCGCACGAACGGCGAAGTCAAGGTTCAAATCTTTCCTCAGGGACAGCTTGGAATTGACGCGACCATGATCGATGGCGCGCGGGCCGGTATCATCGATGTCGTCATGGTTGGCCTCAACAATTTTTCCGGTTTGATGCCGGAATCAGCTGCCTTCACGCTGCCTTTCATGTTCCCGACGCGCGAGACGGCGTATTCGGTTCTGGATGGCGACGTCGGTCAGAGCGTTCTTGCAAAATTCGAAGATCATGGTCTGAAAGGGCTTGGGTATCCCGAGAACGGCTACCGCAATATGACCAACAACAAAGGTCCTATCCGCACACCCGATGATGTTGCGGGATTGCGCATGCGCGTCAACAATTCCAAAGCGCTTAACGACATGTTTGCCGCGCTGGATGCGAACCCACAGCAAATCCCGGTAGCTGAGCTTTATACAGCGCTGGAAACAGGTGTTGTCGACAGTCAGGACCACCCGATCGGGGTCACGCTCTCCTTCAAGTTCTATGAGGTTCAGGACTATTTGAGCATGACGCAACATGCTTATTCACCCCTGGCGGTTGCGATGAACCTGAACAAGTTCAACGGTCTGACCGAAGAGCAGCAAAAGACTGTGCTTGAAGTTGCCGCCGAAGCTGTTGCCATGCAGCGCGAGTTGAGCATCTCCAAGGAAGACGAGATGATCACAGCGCTTGAAGAAGCAGGGATGAAAGTCAACCGCGATGTGGATGGAGCGGCATTTCAGGACAAGGTGAAGCCTGTTTGGGACGCCTTTATCGAGCAAAATGGCGATACGCTTGTGAATGCCATTCTTGCAGCGTCGCAGAAATGACCGCTGCTTAAGAGCTGGATTGTCTAATGCTTAGCTGTGGCCCGATTTCCAGCCGGATCGGGTCACAGTCGTTATCGCCGGAGCCTCGTAGCAGCGAGACAATAATTTCCCCTGTCTTGTGTCCGATTTCGACCGGATGTGGATCAACCGTCGTGAGTGTCGGCACACAGACCGATGAGATGTCATAGGCACCGAAACCGGCTATGGCGATGTCTTCCGGCACCCGCACGTCTTTGCGCATGCACTCGGTCAGGGCACCGAACGCCGACAGATCCGATACGCAGATAACTGCGTCCGTGTCCGGAAAATCCCTCAAGAGCAGGGACATCGCATCGGCTCCCTCGCGCATTGAAATCGGCGGTTCTCCCGCGCCGATCAATCTATCCTTCGAAAGATTGTGCCGGTTCATCGCATTGATGAAACCGCGGCGGCGGTCCGCACCACGTGTGTCGCCATCGGTATCCCCTCCGATAAAGGCGATGCGTTTTCGGCCGGTTTTAACCAGATGCCCGACAAGGTCATGCATAGTGGCGGAATTGGAAAACCCGACGACGTGACCTATCGGATCTTCAGGCAGGTCCCAGGTCTCGATGACGGGGATTTTTGCTCTTGCAAGAAGTTGACGGGTCCGGTCGGTGTGGCGCCCGCCTGTCAGCACAATGGCTTCGGGACGTCGTTTCAGGAACTGCTCGACAATCCGCTCCTCTTCTCGGATGTCGTAGTTGGAATATCCGAGGAGCACCTGCAGGTCCGAAGCCTTGAGGACTTCGGAAAGCGCGCCAACCGTATCGGCAAAGTTCGCATTGTTGATGGAAGGGATCGTCACGGCGACGAAGCCGGTACGCTGCGACTTGAAGGTTGCAGCGGTGCTGTCGAATACATATCCGAGATCGTCGGCAATTTGCAGGATGCGTTTGCGTGTCTTCTCACCGACAGATGCGTGCTTCTTGAAGGCACGGCTGACGGTCATCACGGAAACGCCCGCCTTTTCAGCCACATCCTTCATTGTAACAGGTCGTTGCATACGCCCTCCGCTCTCAAAACAGGCGTAAAACTGTCAGAACGCACTAGCAACTGCAAACAAGACTGCCGGCTGATGGTCATGCGCTCTGACGAAACCAAGAATTCGGCGGTTTCAGCCTGTGTATTCGTTGGCCTCGGTTACGTGGTGATGAATGCGGCCATCGAAAAACTCGGCCACTATCTCGCCCGTGACTTCGCGCGATTCGTTGCGCGCGGCGCTTTCCAGTGCACCCGCCATTGCAGTTTTGTCCGGATAGGTAATGGCCAGGATGAGCGGAAATTCCGGCGCTCCTTCATCCCGCTCCTCTCCAAACATGACACGCACATCCGTGTTGCCGGGAAACTGCCGCCACAGGGGAACAAGCCGTTCGGTTACCGCAGATCTGAACGCATCCGTTCGGCCTGTCTTGATGCTGCCCTCGAAAAGCGCGAAACGGGTGATCATTGAAACTGCTCCTTGTCGGGTCCCTTGAAAAATTCCATCAGTGCGGCCTGGTCTTCGCCGCCAAGTCCGGCGGAGGTCAGCATCCTGTGCACCTCGGCGCACAAGGCCGTCAGGGGCATGGCGGTATGGGTTCGGCGTGCAAGATCCTGCGCGCCGTTGAGGTCCTTGACCATGTTGTCGATCCGTCCCGTGCGCCTGTAATCCTTGTCGACGAAACGAGGCATGTATTCCTGCAGGATGGCACTATCTGCCCGTCCGCCCTTGAGCGCTGTCGGTATTTTTTGAGCGTCTACACCGGCGTCCAGCGCGAGCTGAGTTGCTTCCGCAACTGCCAGAAATCCGAGACCGCAAAGAACCTGATTGATGAGTTTGGTTGTCTGGCCCGCGCCAACCGGGCCCATATGGGTGTAGTTGCTCGAGACGTGTTTCAGGATCCGGTGCGCATCCTTGACATCGGCTTCTGCACCACCGGCCATCAACGTCAGCTCACCGATCAAGGCTTTGGGCGCACCACCCGACAGGGGGCTGTCCACCCAACGCAATCCGGCATCCGCTGCCTTCGCCGCCAGAGCCTTGGTCGCATCCGGGTCGATGGATGACATGTCGATGATGAGAGTGCCTGGCCGCGCGCCGGAGGAAACACCGTTCTCGCCAAAAACCGCGATCTCGACGATCTTGGGCGAATTCAGGCTTGTCACCACAAAGTCCGCCTGGGCCGCTGCTTCAGCGGCCGAGGCTGCAGCAGTGGCACCTTTCTCGACCAGGGCAGAAACTTTTTTGGCGTCCAGATCGAACACGGTCAGTGTGTTGCCGGTTTCCAGAAGACGCGTTCCGATCGCGCCTCCCATGGCGCCAGCACCGATTAGAGCTGCTTTTTCGCTCATTTTGTTTCCCTTCGAAGTCCGGACAACAAGGTGGCGATCACCATATCCGGTGTTTGGTCGATTGATGCGGAGACGAACATTTCGTCCACGGCAGGCGGTTCCAGCGTCGCGAGCTGGCTGTCCAGCAGGGCGACAGGCATGAAGTGTCCCGATCTGTTGTTCATGCGGCTGGTAAGAATGTCACGTGACCCCTCCAGATAGAGAAAAGTCACGGGTCGTTCAGCTCTGCCGGAGATGCGTTCCCGATAGATACGTCTGAGCGCTGAACAGGCGATGACAGTCGGTTCATCCGCTTCCTTCAGTCTGTCTCCGACCTTGTCCAGCCAAGGAGCGCGATCTTCATCTGTCAGTGGTTCGCCGCGGCCCATTTTTGCAATGTTTTCTTCCGGGTGCAGGTCGTCACCATCAACAAATGTCCCGCCAATCGCACGGGCGAAACCGCGACCGATTTCCGATTTGCCGCAGCCCGATACGCCCATGACGACATAGGCAACCATCACAGGCACGCCGAAATGCCACCGTCGACAAAGACGGTTGTACCATTGACGAATGAGGAGGCATCGGAGGACAGGAACACACAGGTTCCGACGAGCTCCTCTACTTTGCCCCAGCGGCCGGCTGGCGTGCGTTTTTCCAGCCAGGCGCTGAACTCAGGATCATTCACAAGCGCTGCGTTCAGCGGTGTGTCGAAGTACCCTGGTGCGAGCCCGTTGCACTGCAGGCCGTGCTTGGCCCAGTCGGTCGCCATACCTTTGGTCAGGTTCGCTACCGCTCCCTTTGTCGCTGTATAGGGTGCAATGCCGGGACGTGCGAGGGCCGTTTGAACGGAGCAGATATTGACGATCTTGCCGGCACCTCGTGTGATCATGTGGCGCGCAACCGCCTGTCCGACATGGAAAACAGAGGCAATGTTCGTCTGGAGAAGGCGCTCGAACGCATCCGCCGGAAAGTCTTCCAGCTGCGTCCGGTGCTGCATGCCCGCATTGTTCACGAGAATATCGATGGGGCCTTTGGCCGCTTCGAAGTCGTCGACAGCCTTTCGAACGGCATCATGATCGGTCACATCGAAAAGCAGTTCCTCAACGCTGAAGCCCTCCGAGCGAAGCTGCGTGGCCGCCGTGGCTAGCTTGTCCGCCGAACGGCCGTTTAGAACGATCTTGGCACCGGCGGCCGCGAGACCGCGCGCCAATGCAAAGCCGATTCCTTGCGAAGAGCCGGTAATCAGCGCCCGCTTTCCGGACAGATCAAACAGTGAAAGGCTCATCGAATTTCCTTTTTGACGCGAATTGATTGACAGTTTTTTCGAATATGTTATCGATAACATTAGTTGTCAAGTAGGGAGCGTGCCAATGAGCAAACCCGACATTCTTCAAGTCGGTCCGTATCCGGAGTGGGATCAAATCCCGCTCCAGGAGAGTTTTCACATGCACAAGTTGTTTGAGGCATCAGACGCTGGAGCCTTTCTGTCTTCGGTTGGCGAGAGCGTCCGCGGGATCGCAACGCGCGGAGAGCTGGGTGCAGACAGGGCCATGATCGAAGCCTGTCCCAACGTCGAGGTCATTTCCGTATATGGCGTCGGGTTTGACGCGGTGGACCTTCAGGTCTGCCGGGAGCGCAATATTCGCGTGACCAACACGCCTGACGTTCTGACCAACGACGTCGCTGACCTTGGTGTTGCAATGATGCTTGCACAATCGCGCGGGCTCGTCGGTGCGGAAACCTGGGTCAGGGATGGCAGTTGGGTCGAAAAGGGGCTCTATCCTCTAAAAAGCCGCGTATGGGGCAAGAAGGCTGGCATTCTCGGTCTTGGCCGGATCGGGTTTGAAGTCGGCAAAAGGCTTGCTGGCTTCGATCTTGATATCGCCTACAGCGACATCGGTCCGAAGGAATATGCCGCGGATTGGACATTTGTGCCCGATGCAGTCGAACTGGCGCGTCACTCGGACTTCCTTTTTGTTACTCTCGCAGCCTCGGCGGAAACCCGGCACATCGTCAACAGTCAGGTGATTGAGGCAATTGGCCCACAAGGCATGGTGATCAATATCAGCCGCGCGTCGAATATCGACGAGAACGCTTTGTTGGATGCACTTGAAAACGGACGCCTCGGGGCAGCTGCCCTTGACGTGTTTGAGGGCGAGCCCGCACTGAACCCGCGGTTTCTGGAATTGAACAACGTGCTTTTGCAGCCGCACCACGCCTCCGGTACCGTTGAAACCAGAAAGGCCATGGGCAAGTTGGTACGCGACAATCTGAAGGCGCATTTCGATGGCCGCGAACTATTGACGCCTGTGCTGTGAGGACATCATGAAAGCCATAGTGATTCACGCAGCCGAAGACCTGCGCATTGAGGAGCAGAGCGTCGCCCCCCCTGGTCCAGGTGAGGTTCAGATCGAACTCGCGAGAGGCGGCATTTGCGGCTCCGATCTGCACTACTATAACCATGGCGGCTTCGGTCCGGTTCGCTTGAAAGAGCCAATGATCCTCGGTCATGAAGTTGCAGGTCATATCACCGCTCTAGGCGAAGGCGTTTCAGGCCTGTCCATTGGACAGCTGGTCGCCGTATCGCCGTCGCGACCTTGCGGGAACTGCCGGTTCTGCAACGAGGGACAATTCAATCAGTGCCTGAATATGCGGTTCTACGGCAGCGCAATGCCCTTTCCGCATATTCAGGGAGCATTTCGTGAGGTTCTTGTTGCAGATGCTTCGCAGTGCGCACCAGCTGATGGATTGTCTCCCGGAGAAGCGGCCATGGCAGAGCCGCTCGCCGTGTGTCTGCATGCCGTGCGTAATGCCGGCAGCATGCTTGGAAAGTCTGTCCTGGTGACAGGATGCGGTCCGATCGGGATCCTATGCATCCTCGCGGCACGTCGCGCCGGTGCGGACCTCATCGTTGCAACGGATCTCAGTGCATTCACGCTTTCCAAGGCTGAAACGGCCGGAGCCGATCGTGTCATCAATATGGCCGAAACTCCGGAAGGGCTTGAGGCCTATTTCGCCGACAAGGGTACGTTCGATGTTCTTTTCGAATGCTCAGGAGCAGCCCCGGCACTTGCTTCCGGTATTTCAGCGATGCGACCGGGCGGCACAATCGTTCAGCTCGGTCTTGGCGGCGATATGCCGGTGCCAATGATGGCGCTGACGGCCAAGGAACTTTCCTTGAAGGGCTCATTTCGGTTTCACGAAGAGTTCTTTACCGGCGTCAGTCTGATGCAAAAGGGTCTGATCGACGTCAAGCCGTTCATCACTCAGACATTCCCGCTCAGCGATGCAGTTGCCGCTTTCAAGACAGCCGGGGACCGCAGCCAGGCCGTCAAGGCGCAGATCGCCTTTAACTGAGAAGCAGCAGCATTCCTTTCTTGAAGCAGCGCGCTGGCCGGGTCTCCCAATTGAGAGGCCCGGCCGGTTCTGCATTCGTGGCCAAGACTCTCAAAAGAGCGCGCAGCACTTCATGGTCAAGCGCTGACCGATCAAAGGATTGATGACCTCAAGTTTCAGCGCCAATGGCCGCAAGTGCAGCACGCGCGACTTCAATGTCTTGTTCTCCTGACCCAGAGCCAACGCCAATGCCGCCAAGCACCACACCGTTGACGACAATCGGCATTCCACCGGGAAGTCCGGTCACGTTTCCACCGGTCGCAAGTCCGATCAGAGTGCGGACTTCCTCTGGAACATTGACGGTGGCCGCGCCAATGGAAGCTGCCGTCAATGCTTTCGCAAGAGCACTTTTCCGGCTTAGAAATTTTGCTCCGGTCATGCGGATTTCCGCCAGGACTTCGCCGCTGGCATCCACGATGACAATGCATTGTGGCTGACCGATTTCTTCAGCTTTTGCGACAGCAGCCGTCAAGAGTGTCAAGGTGCCCTGATGGGTCAGGACTTGGGTTGTCTGGGTCGTTTCCACATCGCTCTCCAAAATGATATCGATAACATTCTGCTGTTTTGTGCCAGACTTGCAAGCCCCGATAGGGGGTGATGCTGGAGTGACTGGGAATACCGGAGGTATTGTGGGGACTTGCCGAACGGTGACTGCGGAACCGCATTTTTCAATTGCATGTCGACTTTCGATTGTTTACAAATAAAACAAATCAAATACAAATTTTACAACTAGGCAACGACATGATTGTAAATTCTGATGCAGCCTCTGAATGGATGGACAGCGGACCTGGTGCAAAGCGGCGCATTCTTTGTGAGGACAAAGACATCATGATGGTCGAGTTCCGGTTTGAAAAAGGTGGCGAGGGCGCTGCCCACAATCATCCTCACTTGCAAACGACTTATGTTGCCTCGGGGCGCTTTCGTTTCACGGTGGAGGGTCAGACCAAAGTGCTTGGGCCAGGAGATGCGATGGTCATTCCCTCAAACGCCATTCATTCGTGTGTCTGTGAAGAGGCTGGCAGCCTCCTTGATGCCTTCACACCGCGCCGCGATGACTTTCTAGAGGCTCATGGTTGGCCGCAAACCTAATTGACTTCCCTCCCGAGGAAAGAACAGCTGTCGTTTGTCCTTCACTTAGGTGCGGGACGGCGGCAGCTGCTTCGGCTTTCGGCGTCTTCGCGGAAACATCGTCTCTGAACTAATTTCTCAGACGGGTTCACGCATCCCCGTGCAGTGTATCAGTTGCAATCAAACGGTGAGGATCAGCCCTCAAAAATGCGCTTGCGGGCATTTTCAACATGGGCTCGCATGGCGTTACGGGCCGCGCCGCGGTCGCCTTTCTCGATAGCTTCGAAAATTTCATAATGCTCAGCTTGAACCAGCTTCATACGGTCTTGAGGCTTGGTAAGTGAAAGATTGCGGGTCAGGTTCATGCCGGTCAGAATATTTGGCTTCATGGACGACCGTGCCGCGACGAAATACTTGTTATCTGCCGCATTGCAGACCGCAACATGAAAGATCTCGTCCGCAGCCACGCCCAACTCTCCCTCGGCGATGCAACGGTCAAGTTCGGTCAGAGAAGCGCGCAGTTCGTTCAGATCCGAATCCGTGCGTCTTTCAGCGGCCAGATAAGCAGCTTCTCCTTCCACTGCAGCCCTGAATTCAAAAGTACGCTGAATGTCGGCAATCGAACCGATGGGTGCAAAATCGAGAATAGCGCCCTCCGGACGCCGCTTCACGAAAGACCCCGACCCTTGGCGGGATACGATGACATCGTCTTCGCGCAATTGTTTCAGAGCCTGGCGCAGCACCGGGCGGGAAACTCCGAGCTCACTTGAAAGAACCTGCTCCGTTGGAAGTTTGCCGCCAACTGGAATGTCGCCATCCATGATTTTGGACAGGATATTTTCATAGGCGCGATCGGACAGTGTTCTGTCCCGCACCTGCCGTTCGCTCAAGTGGGTTTGATTTACCGTCCGTTTTTCTGCCGCCACACTATAAACCTGTCTTCGGTAGACGGATCAGTCGGGGGGTAGAGCCCGAATGTTGATGCGCCTTGTTTCACCATCTCCATCACGAAGTCTTCGAAGACCGTCATTTCGGCAGCTTCGTTCGCTACTTCATTTGCCATATGTTTCGGTATGCAAACAACTCCCTCGTTGTCGCCAACAATAATATCGCCCGGAAACACGGATACGCCGCCGCATGCTATCGGATCATTTACCGCAACAGCATGATGCTTCGTCAAGTTGGTCGGTGCGCTTGGTCTTGCATGATAACCGGGCATGTCGAGTTCGGCAATTTCAGGTGTATCGCGAAACCCGCCATCGGTGACAACGCCGGCGCATCCTCTGGCCTGCAGGCGCATCGCCAGGATGCAGCCGGCGGACGCGGCCGAAGCGTCTCCTCGGGAATCAATTACGAAAACGGCTCCATGCGGACATTCCTCAACGCCCTTCCGCTGGGCATTTGTTCTGTCTGCAAAGGAATCCAGGTTGTCCAGGTCTTCGCGTGCTGGAATGTAGCGCAGCGTGTAGGCCGGCCCAATCATGTTCGGCCCTTTGCGAAGCCTGTGCAGGCCCTGCAGGAATATGTTTCGAAGTCCGCGTTTGAACATGACAGTCGTCAGAGTTGCTGTGCTGACTCGCAACAGTTTTTCGTGAGTTTCGGTGCTCAATCCGCTCATGGCGTACGTTCCACCGTTTCGGCAGTTTTCGCTTGGCTGGGTCATAGGCTGATGAATAACGCTGACTTGCCAACTTGTCAATAATTTGTAAAATCTAAATGAAGAGAGAATTTTGACGTCATTTCAGAGGCGTGCAAAATACATAATATTTTTATATGTTTAAAAACAGATGCTTAAGAGATAGTTGGAAACTATTTCAAATTTCTGAGGGTGGAGTTCCATGTGTGCAATGCGTTTCAAGGACTTTAAAAAAATGCGTTTTTGTAATTTATTTGTAAAAATTAATCTTGAATTGTGACTCTGCATCTTGTAAGGCATGAATGCATGGCGCGCTGCACGGCGATGTGATGTGTCGCTGTACAACGCGATCGTCCAGACGCGATGAGCATCAAAGGCAGAAGTCTGAAACGTGAATTAAAACAGTTGTCTGACTTGGTTCAGAAACTCGGTTCGACAAATGTTCAAAATGCGCGAGAGCGGTCTCTAGATACCCGGTAGGGCCTGATAGGGAGTTGGGCCAAGGCCAAGAGATCGAAAAATGTTTAAATTTGTAAGCCGGATACCACCGGGCGAGTCTCTGTCGCCCGAACGATGAGCTATGGCTGATTGGCAGGTTGTCCGGCTTCCAGGGAGGAAGCATGTCCGGAGTTGTCCTTAGCAAAATTGTGAAGAAATACGGGGCGCTTCAAGTCGTGCATGGGATAGATCTTAGGATCGATCCAAAGGAGTTTGTGGTTCTGGTCGGTCCCTCCGGCTGCGGCAAATCCACCACGCTTCGCATGATTGCCGGACTGGAAGCCATCACGGGCGGCGCGCTTACCATTGATGATCGCGTTGTTAACAAGGTCGCGCCCAAGGACCGGGACGTCGCCATGGTCTTCCAGAACTACGCGCTCTACCCGCATTTGAACGTTGCTGACAATATCGCATTCGGTCTCAGGATACGAAAGGTCCCCAAAGCCGAAATCAAGAAAGCCGTACATGAAGTTGCAGAGATCCTGGGCCTGACGGACTACCTCGCGCGCAGGCCTTCTGACCTGTCCGGCGGGCAGCGTCAGCGGGTCGCAATGGGCCGGGCAATTGTCCGGCACCCGAAGGTCTTCTTGTTTGACGAACCGCTTTCCAACCTCGACGCCAAGTTGCGGACCCAGATGCGGGCCGAAATCAAGAGGCTGCACAAACGGCTCGGCGTCACCAGCATTTACGTGACTCACGATCAGGTCGAGGCCATGACGCTCGCCGACCGAATTGTTGTGATGAACCAGGGTGTGATCGAGCAAATCGGAACACCGATGGATCTGTTCAACAACCCTGCAAACAGGTTTGTTGCCGGATTTATCGGCTCGCCGCCAATGAACCAGCTCCATGGTTTTCTGGAAGCTGGCGACAGCGGGCCTCTGGCTCAGGTCGGACGAATTAAAGTGAAGTTGCCCAAATCGGAATCTCTCCGGCACGAAACCGGCAGGCCGGTCATTTTGGGAATTCGCCCGGAACATGTCACCGTCAATGAGGTTCCCGGATCTTTCCCGATCAATGTCAATCTCGACCTTGTGGAAACGCTGGGTTCGGAAGCGTTGTTGCACACTGACTTCGACGGAATGTCCTTTGTTGCCCGTGTCGAGACACTTGGAGACGTGGGCCATCTGACCGGTGTCGATACGCTCCATGTCCGGCCCGATCTCATGAAGCTGTTTGACGCCGAGACCGGTCGGTCCCTTTCTCTTGAGGCAGGGGCTTGATCATGACGGTTCAGGAAAAGGAGCGGCCGCTCTCCAAAAGTGAGGTCGCGATCTCTGACGAGCACAGCGCTACCATCGGGCCGTTCGAAGCTGCAGTCGAGCACTTGAAACGCGAATGGCAGCTTTACCTCATGCTCTTGCCGATGATCATCTGGTTCGCCGTTTTCCTCTACAAGCCGATGTACGGACTGCAGATCGCTTTCAAGGACTATTCGATCTTCCGCGGTATCGCCGGCAGCCCCTGGGTCGGACTTGAGCACTTCGAAACACTCTTTGCCAACGACCAGTTCCTTCGCGCGATCAAGAACACGATCACGATCAGCGCGTTGAACCTGCTCTTCGGTTTTCCGGCGCCGATCATTCTGGCGCTGATGTTCAACGAGGTTCTGAACGCGAGCTACAAAAGGACAGCGCAGACGATTGTCTATCTGCCGCATTTCATCTCTTCGGTGATCATCGCCGGTATCGTCATCACAGCCTTCTCGCCCACGGCCGGCATTGTGAACACCGTCATGGGCTGGTTTGGTCTTGATCCGGTCTACTTCCTCACGCAGCCGGAATGGTTTCGCCCGATCTTCATCGGAACCGGCATCTGGCAGGAGGCTGGCTTCGGCTCCATCGTGTTCCTGGCGGCCATCGCCGGTGTGAACCCGTCGCTCTATGAAAGTGCGGTCGTGGACGGCGCCAATCGCTGGCAGATGATGTGGAAGATCACGATCCCGTCGATCCTGCCGACGATCCTGATCATGCTGATCATCCGTATCGGCAACATCATGGAAGTGTCCTTCGAGCTGGTCATTCTCCTTTACCAACCGGCGACCTACGAGACCGCCGATGTTGTGAATACCTGGATCTATCGGCAGGGCCTGCAATCAGGACAATACGATCTGGCTGCAGCTGCAGGTCTTTTCAACGCAATTGTCGCCTTCGTTCTGGTGATGACGGCCAACACCTTGTCGCGGCGCTTCTCGCGCACGTCGCT
Organism: uncultured Roseibium sp.; assembly: GCF_947499295.1. Classification (GTDB taxonomy): domain Bacteria; phylum Pseudomonadota; class Alphaproteobacteria; order Rhizobiales; family Stappiaceae; genus Roseibium. Next base: position 308,870 of record NZ_CANMNP010000004.1, on the reverse strand, counting down.
TTGGTAGAGGGGGCGGAACAATGATGAATTGGAACCTTTACTCTCGCGGCGACAAGTTCTTCGCGATCATGGTCTCGATCCTGATCGGCATGTTCACGGTTGCGACGCTTTACCCGTTTATCTACATCGCGGCCGTGTCTTTCAGTTCCGGATTTGCAGCGCAGGCAGGAAAGGTGGTTCTCACACCGATCGATGCGACGCTCGAGGCCTATGGATATATCCTCAAGGACCCGCAATTCTGGATCTCCTACCGCAATACCTTCATCTATACGATCGGCGGTACGGTGATGAGCCTTGCGTTCATCATTCCAGGTGCATACGCACTGTCGCGGCCGCAATTGAAAGGGCGCAGGTTCTTCAACCTCTTCATCGCCTTCACCATGTGGTTCAATGCAGGGCTGATACCGTTCTTCCTGAATATGCGGGACCTGAACCTGCTGGACAGCATGTTCGGCATCATTCTCGCGTTCGCCGTGAATGCCTTCAATGTCATCCTGCTGAGAAATTTCTTCGAAGCGATACCGAAAAGCTTTGAAGAGGCTGCGCGGATGGATGGGGCGAACGATTTCCAGGTTCTTTGGAAAGTGTTTGTCCCGCTTAGCAAACCGGCCATCGCGACGATCACGCTTTTCTGCATCGTATCACGCTGGAACGGGTTCTTCTGGGCGATGGTGCTCTTGCAGAGTGAGGACAAGATCCCGCTCCAGGTGTTCCTGCGGCATACGATTTCAAATCTCAGCGATGACGATGAATTTGCGATCGTGCAGACCGCGGCAGGGTTCAGCGCGGAAACCGTGACGGCAGCAATCATCGTCTGCTCCATCGTCCCGGTTCTGATCGTCTACCCCTTTATTCAGAAATATTTCGAGAAGGGAATTCTTCTCGGAGGGGTCAAAGAGTAGTCGCAATGAACGCAAAGGGAGGAAACCATGCGTAAACTTACCTTGTCGGCAGCTGTCCTGGTCGGCACTGCCCTGGCTACACCGTCGTCGGCAGACGACCACCTCAAGATTGTCGAAGGTGAGCCGTTGGAACTGACGATCCAGATGAATCACGCACGCTACCCCGTCTATGAGGAAAGCTGGCCGGTGGAACAGCAGGCGCGCGAGTGGACCAATGTCCACCTGATAGACGTGACAGTTGGCGCGAACATGCGCACAGATGAGAACACCGGCCGCACGGAAGCCCTGAACCTGATGCTTGCCGGGGGCAAGATTCCGGACATTGTCGGCTCCAGCCGGATCAAGGACTTTGTCAACCAGTACGGTCCGGAAGGTGCATTCCTGCCGTTGAACGATCTGATTGAAGAGCACGCTCCTAATCTGAAGGCGTTTTTCGATGAGCGCCCGGAAATTGCCGCCGCGATTTCAGCGGCTGATGGCAAGATGTATTACATTCCCTATCTGCCGGACGGGAAGTATGGCCGCGCTTACTGGGTCCGTACCGACTGGCTTGAAAAGTTGGGGCTTGACGTTCCAGAAACAGTCGAAGAGTTCGAAACTGTGCTGCGTGCTTTTAAGACCCAGGACCCCAACGGCAATGGTGAGGCTGACGAGGTGCCTTATTTTGCCCGTCAGTGGCCTGAACTCATTCGCCTCGTCACGCTTTGGGACGGCCGGTCTTCCGGCTCCGACACTTACCACGACTTCTACGTCGACAATGGTCAATTGAAACATCCCTACGCGGAAGAGGGCTACCGCGAAGGCGTCAAGAACCTGGCGCGCTGGTATGCTGAAGGACTGATCGATGCGGAGATTTTTACCCGTGGCAGCTCGGCGCGCGATTTCCTCCTGTCGGAAAATCTTGGAGGAGCGACACACGACTGGTTTGCCTCTACTTCGGGCTACAATCGCTTGGCCTCCGATATCGACGGGTTCGAGTTCAAGGCAATGGCGCCGCCTGCCTCGATCTCGGGCAAGCGGATCGAGGAGCACCGCCGTATCCCGATCAAGCCGGACGGATGGGCGATAGGTCACACCAACGAGCACCCGGTCGAGACCATCAAGTACTTTGACTTCTGGTTCACAGAAGAAGGACGCCGCCTGGCGAACTTCGGCGTTGAGGGCATGCACTACGACTTGGTCGACGGCAAGGCTGTCTTCAAGCAGGAGTTTCTGGATGCAGGCCCTGTAAATCGCTCGCTCTACCAGATCGGTTCACAGCTGCAGAGCCGTGGGTACTTCCAGGACTATGGCTACGAGATCCAATGGTCGAACGAATATGCTCTCGAAGGCATCGCTCTTTACGATGAGGGAGACTACCTGATCGACCAGTTCCTTGGTGTTGCTTTCGATGCCGATGAACAGAAGGTCTATGACAAGCATTGGGCCTCGATCCGCGACTACATGCTTGAGCGGCAGCAGAGCTGGATACTGGGCAATGGTGATGTCGAAGCCGAATGGGACGACTACATCGCTCAACTGGAAAAACTCGGTCTAAGTGAAGTGCTTGAAGTCATGCAGTCCGCTTACGAGCGGCAGTATAATAAGTAAAACAATCGCTTATCAGGCCATTCGCCACCCGGCGGATGGCTTCTTCCTGCGAGCAAAGAAGTGTCATGTCTGTGAATTGCGATCTGAAACCGGGATTTTTGGACCAGCCGAAAGCTGGACGCCTGAACATTCAATACGGGCCCGCCGGCGGCTCGACTGTCAATGAAGCTCCTGCCAGATTCACCTGGATCCCGGATATCGAAGAGAGCGCACGCTACGTACTGCGGATTTCCTCAAGTCCGGAATTTCCTGCAGCTGAAACACTCGTCTTTGAAAACCTGAAGCGAAATTTCTTTACGCCGGACAAGGTGCAAGCGCCTGGTACCTACTATTGGAGCTATGCAATCTGGGACAATGGTACCGGATGTGCCACCTCGCAATGGAGCACCATTCGGCAATTTGACGTTCCCGACGATCTGCCTCGCTCACCGCTTGCACCTGCTGCCACGCGATACGATCACTGCAGCCGCGCTCATCCGCGTCTTTGGCTTACCCCCGACACCTTGCCGACGTTCCGCGAAGCTGTCGCTGCTGATGCCGATCATTGCGGCTGGGCAACCTTCTTCGAAAAATCGGTCCGGCCCTGGATTGACCGCCCGGTCATGTCCGAGCCGACCCCCTATCCGAACAATCAGCGTACGGCACCGGTCTGGCGTCAGACCTATATCGATTGCCAGGAGCTCATTTACGCAATCCGGCATCTTGCCATCGCAGGACATGTTCTTGAGGACGAGTCCTTGCGGGACAAGGCGAAGGACTGGTTGCTCGCCGCGGCCAGCTGGGATCCTGCTGGCACCACATCGCGAGCCTATACCGACGAATGGGCATTCCGCGTCACGCTCGCACTTTCGTGGGGCTATGACTGGCTTCACGGCGATCTCAGTGAAACTGAGCGCCAAGAAGTCAGGACCGCATTGCTGACCCGCACGCGCGAGATTGCCCATCACGTTTTCAAACATGCCAACATTCACATATTTCCCTTTGACAGCCACGCCGTGAGGGCGGTCTCCGCTGTCCTGATCCCTGCCAGCCTTGCTCTTCTGGATGAAGAAGGTTGCGAGGAGGCGAGGGACTGGCTGGACTGTTCGGTTGAATTTCTGTTCAGCGTCTATTCGCCCTGGGGCGACGCGGAAGGTGGCTGGGCCGAGGGTCCGCATTACTGGATGACCGGGATGGCCTATCTGATCGACGCGGCCAATCTCCTGAAAAACTATACGGGAATAAACCTTTACAGTCGTCCCTTCTTCCACCTGACCGGTGATTTCCCGCTTTATACGAAAGCGCCCGACACGCGCCGCGCCACCTTCGGCGACGACAGCACAATGGGTGATCTTCCCTGTCTGAAGGTAGGTTACAATTTACGCCAGTTCGCCGGTGTGACCGGAAATCCGGCCTATCAATGGTTCTTTGAAGAGGTCAAGCGGAACGATCCCGGCACCGAAATGGCTTTCTACAATTACGGCTGGTGGGATCTCAATTTCGATGACCTGATGTATCGAAACGACTGGCCGTCGATTGAGCCGGCAGCTCCCGGTGACAACGACAAGCTCAGATGGTTCAAAGGCATCGGCTGGGCAGCCATCCAGCATAAGATGGATGATCCAGAGGCGCATATACACTTTGTGATGAAGTCATCGCCCTTTGGCTCCATCAGCCACAGCCACGGCGACCAAAACGCCTTCTGCCTGTCGGCTTTCGGCGAAGATCTTGCGATCCAATCCGGACACTACGTTGCTTTCAACAGCTCCATGCACCGAAACTGGCGGCGTCAAACTCGTTCCAAAAACGCGGTCCTGATCGATGGAAAGGGCCAATATGCCGATCGGGACAAGGCCAAGGCGATGCAGGCAACCGGTAGCATCGAAACCGCCGAGCAGCGTGACGACCACATTTATATGCGAGGCAATGCGACTGCTGCCTATCGTAGCCTGACCCCGGCAATCCAGAAGGTCGAGCGGGAAATCTACTTCGTGCATGATAGCTATTTTGTGATTGTCGACAGCATCGACAGCAGTGCTCCGGTCTCTTTGGATTGGCTGTTGCATGCAAATGCACCGTTCGAACTGGGCGACACCAGTTTCAGATACTCCGGTAAAAAGGCCGGGTTCTATGGTCAGTTTTTGTGGTCGGAGGCCGGAGCAGCAGAGCTCTCGCAGGAAACCGGATTTCCAGGCGTGGATGAGGGTGACTACGAAGGTTTGCCGGTCAGCACGTGCCTGAAGGCGAGTTTTCCGAAATCGGCAAGACACCGCGTGGCTACGCTACTGGTTCCCTATCCGGCACACGACCCCAGACGCGTTTTTCATTTCCTCGATGATCAGGGTTACGACTGCGACCTCTATTTCTCCGACGCGCAGGAGAGGTCCTTCAAAGTTGTCATCGAGAAACTGGCGAGAGCCTGAACCACGGATCACGGAGACCGGCTGGTCCCCGAACAACACCCAAGGCATTACAAGGAGCCTCTAATGGATCTCAAGGGAAAAACAGCAATTGTTACTGGCGGTGGCCGCGATATCGGTCGGGCATGCGTCATGGCGCTTGCGGAACGCGGCGCGAATGTCGCCATCAACTATTTCAGCAGCGGCAATGGCGCGGACAGTGCTGTTTCCGAAATCGCAGCGTCTGGAGGCAAGGCTTTTGCCATGCAGGGCGACATGACAAAACCCGACGATGTTGCGGCACTGGTCAACCGAACGGTTGACGAGTTTGGCGGCATCGATGTTGTCATGCCGATCACTGGAGGCATCGTCGCACGCCGGCCACTGTCGGAGATTTCTCTCGATTACTGGCAGTCGGTGTTCGACCTCAACACAACATCCGCACTTCTCGTCGTCAAGGAAGCCGTTCCTCATATGAAAAATGGCGGAGCCATTGTGACGATGGCATCACAAGCCGGGAGAGACGGCGGTGGTCCGGGAGCACTTGCTTATGGAATGTCGAAAGGCGCGGTTATGACGCTCACACGCGGGTTGGCCAAGGAATTGGGACCTGACATTCGTGTTAATGCGATGTGCCCCGGAATGATCGACACGGACTTCCACAATATCTTTACGAAGCCTGAAGTGCGCAAACACGTAGCTGGCGTGACGCCATTGAAACGGGAAGGCGCTTCTGAAGATGTTGCAAATCTTGCCGTTTTCCTGGCGTCAGAACAGTCCGCCTTTATCACTGGTGCCTGTGTCGACATCAACGGCGGGATGCTTTTTTCCTGACGACTGGCGAGGAGTGGGTATTGCCCCTCTTATCCCGGCCCGCAATTTCCCGCGGCCAAGTGGGTGCATTGCTGAGGTACTCCAATTCGCGCTGGAGATATGCGGGCCGGGGCAAGTTAAATCAAATAAAACAATCGCTTAACCGGATCGCGAAATTAATTTGTTTTATTGATTTTTTAACTTGTAAATATTTGTAAATTGCGTATCGTTTTATCAGGTCAAAAGGGAGGAACCAATGACCCTGTTTAATTCAAAGAAAGCTGGCATGCTGTTTGGTTCAGTCGTTGCCGCAAGTCTTGCATTCGCAACAGTCGCTGCCGAAGCCCGTGAATTGCGCGGCTGGAATATCCATGTCGAGGACTATCCTGTCTCACATGGAATGGAAGCATTCCTGAAAGAGGTCGATGAGAAAACCGGCGGCGAAATAAGCGGTAAAGTCTTCCATGCCGGTGTGCTTGGTTCGCAACCGGACGCAATCGAGCAAACCCGTCTTGGAGTTATCGATTTCGGTGTCTTCAGCCTCGGGCCGATGGGTCAGGTTGTTCCGGAAGCCAATGTCGTTTCGTTGCCGTTCATCTTCAAAAGCGTTTCGCAAATGTATGAAGTCATGGACGGGGAGCCGGGCAAGGAGCTTAGCAAAGGTTTGGAAGCCAAGGGCCTTGTTGCCCTCGGTTACTATGATGCTGGTGCCCGCTCTTTCTACACGTCCGCAAAAGCAATTACCGAGCCTGCTGATCTGACGGGTATGAAAATCCGCGTCATGAACAACGATCTCTTTGTCGGCATGGTTGACTCCATGGGCGGAAACGCAACTCCGATGGCCTTCGCGGAAGTCTATCAGGCAATCAAGACCGGTGTTGTGGACGGCGCAGAAAACAATCCCCCGTCCTACGAATCCACCAACCATTTCGAGGTTGCTCAATTCTATTCTCTGACACAGCACCTGATCATTCCCGAGTGCCTGTGCATGAGCAAGCGCACCTTTGACTCCCTGACGCCCGAGCAGCAGGCAATCGTCATTGAGGCCGGTCGCAACAGCACCGAGCTTCAGCGCAAGCTGTGGCAGGAGCGGGAAGCCGCCAGCATGGCCAAAGTCTCAGAAGGTGGTGTTGCCGTGAACGAGATCGCTGACAAGGCCGCGTTCCAGGCAGCCATGGAGCCGGTTTATGCGCAGTTCCTTGAGCAGAGCCCGGATCTGGCCGGACTTGTAGAGATGTTCAAAAACGCAGAATAATAGCAGATAGGGGCCGTGCTGAACTTACCGGCGCGGCCCCTTTCTATTCGGGGGAATATGATGTCGCACACCGGAAGCTTACTGGACCGGCTCGAACTCTGGCTGGTTTGGTTGAAACGTGCCTGCGTGCTGGCAGGGTCTGTGGCACTCGTCGTTCTTGTCGCAACGTTCGGTTGGCTCGTATTCGGGCGATACGTTCTCAATCAAACCCCCACTTGGGTCGAACAGCTCGCCCTGCTTCTCATTTGCTACATTACGTTCCTTGGTGCGGCCGTCGGCATTCATGAAGAATCCCATCTTGGCGTCACGCTGGTCCGGGATGCGCTTCCACCGAAGGTCAGACAGCTGCTGCTGCTTGTGACGGATTTCGTGCTTGCCGTCTTTGGTGGTGTGATGCTGGTCGCTGGCCTTGAACTCTTCAACTTCGGCTGGTCGACGCTGCTACCCATGCTCAACATTCCTGAAAGTATAAGAACCGCAGCCGCGGTCGCTTGCGGCGGATTGATGGTTGTCTTTGCCGGGACCCGGTTTCTCCTGCGTGGACGGAGCGCCCTGCGCGGTGAGATCTACGAAAACAAAGAAAAGGTAAGCTGAGATGGGTCTCGCTATTTTGCTGGGTGTTTTTGCTGTCAGCGTCGTTCTTGGTGTGCCTGTGGCATTCGCCATGGGAATTTCCGCAGCAGCGGCTTTCTGGTACGAAGGCTTTCCCTTGCTGATGACCTTTCAGCGGACCATTTCGGGCGTGACCACCTTTTCTCTGCTGGCCATTCCGTTTTTCGTGTTTGCCGGCGAACTGATGCTGCATGGTGGAATTGCACTCCGGCTTGTTAAGTTTGCCTCCTCACTGGTCGGCCATATTCGGGGTGGTCTCGCGTCGGTCAACATTTTCTCAAGCATGCTTTTCGGCGGTATCTCCGGCTCCGCCATTGCAGACATCTCAGCGCTTGGGTCGCTGCTCATTCCGGTCATGAAGGAAAAGGGCTACAGGCCGGACTACGCAGTCAACGTGACTGTTACGTCGTCAATCGCGGGCATTGTCATTCCGCCGAGCCACAACATGATCATTTTTGTTGTTGCCGCAGGCGGTGGCATCTCGATCTCCAAATTGTTTTTGGCTGGCGTGATCCCGGGCATTCTCATGTGCTTTTGTCTGGCTGTTGCCGCCTACGTTGTGGCTTTGAAACACAATTACGGATCTGAACCTTTCCCCGGATGGCAGGTCGTTGCGCAAACGGCAATCACTGCGATCCCTGGCCTGATTACGGCCGTGATCATTGTCGGCGGTGTATTGTCCGGCATCTTTACCGTCACGGAATCCGGCGCCTTCGGCGCTATCTATGCCCTTGTGTTGACTGCTGTCGCCTATCGAACGCTCGGATGGAACGAATTTGTCGTCTCCGTAACTTCAGCTCTCAGAACAACCGCGATGGTGATGATCCTGATCGGGTTCGCGAGCTCTTTTGCCTATCTATTGGCGCTTTATCAGGTTCCGACGAAACTCAGCGAGTTTCTCCTTGGTATTTCCGAAAACAAGATCGCCATCCTGCTGATGATCAATCTGATGCTGCTCATGCTCGGAATGATCATGGACATGGCCGCCCTGATCCTCATCTGCACACCGATATTCCTGCCGATCGCCCGTGACCTTGGTATGGACCCGGTGCAGTTCGGTATCATGATGTTGGTCAATCTTGGCCTCGGGCTGTGCACACCGCCTGTCGGCACCTGCCTTTTCGTTGGCTGTGCGGTCGGCAAGATCAAGATCGAAGAGGCTCTGAAATCCATCTGGCCCTTCTATCTCGCGTTGTTAGTGGCACTCATGCTGATCACCTACGTGCCTGCGTTCTCGATGTATCTGCCGTCGCTGTTCGACTAGGTTCGAAAAGGCAAGAGCGTTCCGGCTCACTTCGTCCGCGCCTAAACGGCTTTTGCAGAGGCAACGTCAATGCAATCCTTGGATAGCAAGGCAGCACTCCCGTGCCGGCTTTGTCTAAATGTAGGTGAGTAACTATTGGCGCGAAAAGATGATATGAGCCATCGTTCATAGCTTGCCGAGCAGCAGGGCCCTCCTTCGGCGCTCTTGTAATCCTCACCTGAAAGTTCTGCAGCGGCTGATCAATTCCACCTGGTGATATGGAACTCACGTACACCTTCTCGCGGCCAACAAATTCGCTGGTCCCAAATGGAGGGATGAGTGGTAGATTTTTCAGGAGATATGGCGGATCTGCCCGAAGAAGGTCGGAACCCTATTTGAATGCATCACATATCCAGTTTTGTGTCCGCTTTCTGGATAGACAGCCTATATTAAAGAAGGCGGGACATTGCCCCGCCTTCAGTATCGAAAGATACTTTTTAATAGAGCTGTCAGTACATCTGTAGACAGCTCAAGAATGTCTCAAACTTTATGCAAGTTCGATTGTGCTTACAGCTGTTTTGCCTGAACGGCTGTCGACCTCGGTTGAGAAGACAACTTTTTGTCCTTCGTTCAAACCGGTGATACCTGAACGCTCAAGAGCTGTGGCATGTACGAAGACATCATTGCCTGCTTCGTCTGGTTGAATAAAGCCAAAGCCTTTTTGATCGTTATAAAATTTTACTGTACCTGAAGTCATAACATTTTCCTTTTTGATGACTTGTTATCCGCCCTGATGGGCGAGAACTTTTTCTGCATTAAGCTGCAGGGTGGATTGGGGCGCGCCAATGTTTGAGAACATGCGCATCAGACCATCGATTGGCTGGTCGGGCCCAGGTGTTTTGAGAATTGGTTTTGATGTTCTTCACGATTTGTGAAGCTAACTCACGTGTTGGCGTCAAGACCAGTGCGCCGACCATTCTTGATAACCGTCTGCGTCTTTGCTCGCCAAAACGGTGCAGTAACGGCAACACAAATGATGCTGTTTTGCCAGTTCCTGTTTGAGAAATTCCGACGACGGCTCGTCCCTGTAATAGGGGACGAATTGCTTGTGCTTGAATTGGGGTGGGGCGTTTAAATCCTTCAACCGATACGGCTCTAAGGATAGGTTCGGCCAAGCCGAGGTCGTCAAATGTAGTCAAAACGCCTCTTAACAATCCGCTGCAACAAAATGGCGTTTCGCCAACAACAGCAGGACTTTCATTTGGGAAGCATGTGTAGATCTACTGCCTTAGTTTATTTGCCTTTTTTGGCTATTCGAGGCAGGGATCGTAAAATCAAAGTCAAGAACATATCACCGCTGATGATACAGTCTACACACGGCAATTGCGTAGCTTCTATACGATACAAGTTGATAAAGCAATCATTCTAGAAGCCATACATTGGCGATAATCTGTCAGGCGGCAAATTTGCCAGCTATCGGCGCTTGCCGATTTTTGAGGCTAGTTAGCCCAAGCATCACCCAACCATAGAGCTGAACAGGCGAGCATAGGGTATGAAAAACTCAATCGCCCTGCTCTGATTCCGTCAAACGGTTTCGGAAGTGCAGTTGTATAATAGAAAATGGCGGACAGAGAGGGATTCGAACCCTCGATACGGTTGCCCGTATACACGCGTTCCAGGCGTGCGCCTTCAGCCACTCGGCCACCTGTCCGTTCGCAAGCGGTAGCCGCTTGGAGTGGGCGCAATATACTCATGGCGTGTTATTGCGCAAGCGCTTGCGGGAGTTTTTTTTGAGAACTCCGTGGCTTGTGGATTCTGCGTCGATCACGGGCCACCAAAGCCCGTCAAATGGATCTTGTTTGCGCCAGAAAAAGTTGGCGATCACATCAGATTGAGTGCTGGTTTGGGATGAAAACAGCCTCGACAGGTATTCTGCATACATGAAGCTACCGCTGCTGTCCGGCGGAGAAATGCAGCAGAATTCGTGACCGGGTCGCAAAAATCTCACAAGAATGTGTTGCATATCAATTCTTGTGCAAATTTTATCGCTTATTTATCTAAGGAATACTCCGAGAGCAGAGAGTGCGTTTTTTCAAAGCACTCCATGGAGAGTATTGAACAGCTTAGACCGACAGAGCCGAAAGAAAATCCATGACGAGTGTTTTTAAGTTTTTATTCCGCGTTTTGGGATACGCTTGCATTGCGATTGCGATCGTCGCCGGTATTTCCGATGCCAGCAGTTCCATTGCCCTGTCACAGGTGGAACTGCAGCCGCTTGGAAAACTTCTTTTTGATCTCTTCCCCGACAGTTTTCCTATTCTGCAGCCCGCCATAGAGCGGCACATCCATCCGGCCCTTTGGGATCCGGGCATCCTGACCGTGTTGACCTGGCCGGTCTGGGCGTTTTTTGCGCCACTTGGCCTGCTGTTTCTCTGGATTGGCGCACGCCGTCGCAGGCAAACCGTTCAGTTCGCATAAAGGCTGTCCTGGGCCGGTGTCTCAAGAGGCCCTTGGAATATGGACCTAACTGCTCCACATTCATGGACACGAACGCGATTGGAATTGAGCCGTCCCGGCTGGACCGGAGACGGCTCAGCGCAGGAGAGTGCCATGTCCTTCATGACGATGTTGAGCAAGAAATTTTCACTTCCCGCACAAGATGAAGCATTGCCGGGCCGGTCGAATGCAATTGTGCCAGGTGAGGCCCACTTCGTGAACGGGCGCTCGCTTCAGGGACCTTACCCTGAGACCTTCAAGACGGTTCTGTTCGGTATGGGGTGCTTCTGGGGTGCCGAGCGGTTGTTCTGGCAGCTCCCGGGTGTTCATGTAACGGCCGTTGGATATGCGGGTGGCCATACGCCCAATCCCACCTATCACGAAACCTGTTCGGGGCGGACGGGCCACACCGAGGCCGTTCTGGTTGTCTATGACCCGGATCAGACCAGTCTGTCCGATCTCCTGAAAGTATTTTGGGAAAACCACGACCCGACGCAGGGAATGCGCCAGGGCAATGATACCGGCACGCAGTACCGCTCTGCGATCTATGTCGGCTCCGGCGAGGATATCGCACAGGCCGAACAGTCAAGAGAAGCCTATCAGTCGGCATTGAAATCCGGTGGTCACATGGCATCGATCACAACCGAAATCCGTCAACTCGACGAGTTCTATTTCGCGGAGGAGTACCACCAGCAATATCTGGCGAAGAATCCAGCCGGCTATTGCGGTATTGGGGGGACAGGGGTTTCGTGCCCGACGGGTCTTTAACAACAATTGGCCTCACCCCGGTACCGGCGACGGCTCCGGGGCGCTAGGCTGTAGCTTGGGTCATTCTAAGTATTTTTAACAAGACTATTCGACGCGAATACAGCGACTTCCGCGTGTAAAATGATTTTCGACTGTGAGGTTGCATGGAATTGCCGACAACCTCTTTTAATTTCAGATTTTATTAAAGTTACATGGCCAGAGTGAACCCATAGCGCTTTCGCGTTGAGGGTAAGATTCATGTCCAAATCCGCAAAGGTTTTTGCGGCCGTTTATTTCCTGCTTTGCAGCACGATCGTGGTCATCGGGTCATTGATACCCGGCAGCCAGGGCTTGGTTGCCGTCTTTGCAAAACCTTGGGGTGAAAACGCTCTTGAGGTGATTTCACAAGCAGACGGGCAGGTCATCTTTGTAAACGATTCAACCTGGATCGCTCTCACGGAAGTCAGAAATTCAGACGATGTCGCCAGGCTTTACAGGTCTGGCGCAGGTTTCGTTGCCTCCTCGTTGGTGGCGCAGGCATGCGCCCGCTGGAGTGCAATTTCATTGGGGAGCTCAACATGACTGATACGGCAAGCCCAGCTTCGGGCCTGGACGCCTTCCGGGACAGTTTTGCCCGGATCGCGGTCTACTTTACCTGGTTCAACGTGCTGCTGGTCGTGGGAACGGCCTGGTGGAACGGTTTTGTGTCAATGACAGCAGTCGGTGGTGCTGCAGTTCTTCTTGGTCTTGCGGCAACCGCCGCCTGGGTCAAGTTTGGGGCAGGCGTTGAGACGCGCCTTGCAACATCCATGTCCCTTGCCGGTCTCGTCGCCTTGTTCGTTGCCGCGCTTGCAACGCCTGCCGGTGAAGTGTCCTATCAGCTCGACGGCCACATGTACTTTTTCGCTGTGCTGGCCATGCTGGCCTGCTGGGTGGACTGGCGCGCGCTGGTCGCTTATGCCGGGGTCGTAGCCGTGCATCACCTTGTGCTGAATTTTGCCATGCCGTGGGCGGTCTTCCCGAACGGGGCTGATTTTGCCCGTGTGGTTTTCCACGCGATTATTGTGGTCGCCGAAGTCGCTGTCCTGTGGTGGATGGCCGACAGCCTAGCCAAGGCCTTCCAGGCCTCTGATCAGGCGCGTCATGAAGCAGAAGCGGCACGTTCGGAAGCTGAGTTGCTGCAACAGCAGACAAGCGAACATGACGAGATGGAACATCATCGCCGCGAAGCGGTCAGCCAGCGCATCGACGCCTTCCGGGACGAAATCTCCGGCGCACTGAACAATGTCGGTGAAAGGGTGCGCGACATGCGCGGGTCCGCTGAAGAGCTTGGGGTTGTTGCAGAAGATACGACGGAACGCGCCTCCTCCGTGTCCGATGCGTCCGAAACCGCATCTTCGAACGTTCAGATGGTCGCCTCTGCCGCAGAAGAGCTGTCATCCTCGATTTCCGAGATCACCCGCCAGGTCGAGCAAACGACCGAAATTGTGCACCAGGCGACGGAAAACGCGCAGACCAGCAACCAGAAAGTTGCCGGGTTGGCGGAAGCTGCCAATCGAATTGGTGAAGTTGTCACGTTGATCCAGGCGATTGCAGAGCAAACCAATCTTCTGGCGCTCAATGCCACAATCGAGGCCGCGCGCGCCGGGGAAGCAGGCAAGGGGTTCGCGGTCGTTGCCTCTGAAGTGAAAGAACTGGCTACCCAGACATCCAAGGCAACGGAAGAAATAGGTTCTCAGATCGCGGCCATTCAGGCCGAGACGAAAGACGCCGTCAATTCCATCGGGGTCATTGCGGCAACCATGGACGAAGTCAACAGCTATACCACGGCCATTGCCTCTGCGGTTGACCAGCAGGGAGCCGCTACGGCTGAGATTTCCAGAAACGTTGCCGAAGCAGCCGACGGAACAGGCCGTGTTGCCACGAATATTGGCGGCGTACGGGAAGCGGTTGAGCGCACAGGCCAATCCGCGTCGTCTCTGACGGGTTCAGCCGATGTTCTTGAAACGGAAACAGCGGACATGCGCCGGGCAATCGACAGCTTCCTGAAGGATGTCGCTGCCGCCTGATGCTGCAAGGGTAATACGATCAAGACAAGAGACCGGCTGGTGACACCAGCCGGTCTTTTTTGTTTGGAGACCGGAAGTTGAAAACTTGACCCGATGTCGCTTGGATGTCATGAGCCGCTTCTTATGAGACATTCGCGCCCAAAATGTATGGCACAGTCGTCTCAAGTGTCTTGAGCAGTTCCGGAACCGGCCCACACAGATGTCAGCGAGCGCGTTGCAGCCAGGATCAATCCTGCTTGTCGATCTCCTCAAGCAGAAATCCGCGCTTTTGTTCAAAAAACCCTCTGAAGTCGTCTCCTGCACGCGTTTGGACGAAGTACCCGGCTGTCTGTCGAGGCTCGAAACCGCTCAGAACGAAGGCAGATTTGCCGCCGGCTTTCTGGCGTATGAGCTTGGCTATGCCTTTGAAAAAAAGCTGCAGGATCGATTTGTCGAAACTGGCGAACCGCTTATGTGGTTCGGGCTCTATGATGCACCGTCCAAGCTGAGCCTTGGTGAAACCAGGGCCTTTCTAAACGAGAGCGCTTCTGGGCAGGGAGCGGAGATACCGGCACCGAAATTCGACATGAACCGGTCGCAATACGGTGAGGCGTTTGAGCGTGCCAGGGAGCATCTGGCCAAAGGCGACATCTATCAGGTCAATCTGACCATGCGTGCCCGGTTCACGCACAGGGGCTCCGCAGAAAGACTGTTCCTGGACCTCATGCGGAGACAGCCCGTTGAATTTGCCGCGCTTGTCAGGATGAACGACAGAACGGTGGTGTCCTTGTCGCCGGAGCTTTTTCTGGAACGCAGCGGAAGCTGTCTTCGCACGAAACCGATGAAAGGTACGGCACCCAGGGGCAGAACGGGTTCCGAGGACATGAGGATCAGCAGAGACCTGGCCTCGGATCCAAAACAACGGTCCGAGAACACAATGATCGTTGATTTGATGCGAAACGATCTGTCGCGGATTTCCGAAACAGGGTCTGTTCGCGTGACGAAACTGTGTGAAGTTGAACGCTATCAAAGCCTTCACCAGATGACATCGACGGTCGAGGCGCGGGTTCCACCGAGTGTCGGTTTTGGCGAAGTTATTAGCCGTCTGTTTCCCTGTGGTTCCATCACGGGAGCCCCAAAGTTGAGCGCGATGCAGATAGCACATGATCTGGAGTCCGGTCCGCGGGGTGTCTATACCGGCTCTATTGGCTACCTGAAGCCCGGCGGAGATTTCCGGCTGAACGTTGCAATCCGAACGCTTCAACTACGCGATGATGGAACAGCAGTAGCCGGAACGGGTTCCGGTGTTGTCTTTGATTCCGGAGCTGCGCCTGAATATGACGAATGCGCCCTGAAACTCAGGTTCATGAGCGAAGACCTCCCTGACTTTGAATTGTTGGAGACGCTGGCCTTCGATCCTGTCGACGGCTTCTTGTTGCTGGAACGCCACCTTCAACGTCTCGAGAAATCCGCTAAATATTTCGGTTTTCCCTTCAACGAGGCCGAAATACGATCCAGCCTCGCAGCACGAGCAAGCGGATTTGCCGGTCATATGCGTGTGCGGCTGCTGCTCAATGCAGAAGGTGGCCTATCCGTTACGGCCACGGCCCTGACACCAGTGGACGAGGAAACCGTCTTCAATCTGGTTCTGGCCAGCGAGACAACCGACCCCGGCAACCGGTTTCTCTATCATAAGACCACCCATCGTGCGTTCTTCGACGATACAAGAGCGCGCTATCAGGCAGAGACAGGCTGTCAGGAAGTTCTGTTTGAAAATGAAATGGGGTTTCTCACCGAAGGCAGCTACACGACACTGTTTGTCAAAAAGGGCGGCAGGTTGATAACACCGGCCTTGCGGCATGGATTGCTGCCAGGAACCTTCCGGGAAGGGCTTCTGGAGCGTGGCCTTGCCTTTGAGGCTGACCTCAGACGGACAGATCTGGAGACGGCCGACGAGATCTTCGTGGGGAACTCTGTGCGTGGCCTGGTTAGGGCGAGGCTGTTGACCAGTCAGGTTGCACTGACAGGTGGTGTTAGCCCATCAGGTGCCGTGCACGAAACGCGTAAGGCCAGTTAAACAGTGATGATAAGTGCAAATGGTGAGACGAGCGAAGCCTCTTGCCTTGTTGTACCAGAATGGCAACTTGAGATCCGCTTACCCTCATCTAGCCCATGGTACGATAGTCAGCTCAGGCCATAGTTCTTTCATTCGACTTGCCTTTTCAACATAAGTCTCTTCGTTTGGCTGTACATAATTCGGAACCAAGCGCATGGCGAAGAGGTTGGCAAGACCAAAGGGAGCGTGTGGTTTTAGGGTGCCCTCGCTTGTCAGGCAGGCCGCAACTGCGTGCGTGCGTGCGGCATAGGTTGTCAGGGAGTCCATCGCGCAATCAAGCGGCCGGTAAGGCCGGCCAAAACGTTGCTCGTACCACAGGTGAACACGAGCCTGATTTCTGACTTCCAGCAGCCTGGCAAGGTCCGGCAATGCGCTGTTGACCCTTTTGATCACAGCATCTTCGGCCTCGTAGGAAAGGTCGCTTCCATCAAAATAGATAATGTCGAAATCCTTGATACCATGAAGGGCAGGGCGGTCAGTCATGACGTTCCAGACGGTCTGGTATATGCCACCGGACACAAGCCAGGCGTCCGGCAGCCCGAGATCGCGCACGGCTGCCAGAATGTCCATGACATGCGGGATCGACTGGAGGATCGCAACCAGTGCTGCGAGCCGTTCTTCTTCTGTTGACGCATAGGGGTCGCCCAACCGTTCCCAGTCGGGAGTTCGTTCTTCAAGTGTCATTCGGGATACCAATCGGCAAGAAACGAAACCAAAGCATATCCGATTCTGAAGGCCGGGTAAGCCAGGCGGGACCTTCTCCCTGCTGACCTTGCAACGATCTCGCACAGGCAATTCCAAAATCTGGTGTTAAAGTCGAGCGACATCTAGGCACTCTTGCGGAGCTTGACAGCGGTAGGCATGACGCCATCTCATCAACAGGATAAGCCAACCAGGACTCTAGAGATGCGCCCAATTTCAGTTTCGTTTCCAGCCGTCGCTGCGGGAAAGTGTTTTGCGATTGCCATTGCGGGATCTGCGCTTTTGCTTCCCACCATTCTGGACGCCGAGGCCCAGTCAAGAAGGCCGCTGTCGACATCCATGACCTGTGCGCAGGCGCAATCGATGATCAAGCAGCGCGGAGCCGTCGTGATGAGCACCGGCCAATATACGTTTGACCGATATGTCTCCAACCGCAATTTTTGTGAGCGGGGAGAGTTCCTGGTGCGTGCCAACATCCCGACCAAGGACAAACGGCGGTGTACGGTGCAGCGCTGTGATAGTGCCAGCCCGTTTGAATTCAATCGATAGACGCTTTTTGCAGCGTTTGAAGGAGTGGAGATGGTTTCTGAAGCCAGTCGATCTTGCGGCAGGAAGACAATCGTTCTTGTCGTGAGTAGTTTTCTCACCCTGCAGACTTCTGCTGCCGCGATGGCGCAAGCCGGGAGACCGGATACGCGCCAGTTGACCTGTTCTCAGGCGCAGTCTCTGGTCAAGGAACGCGGCAGTGTCGTAATGACAACTGGTCCGGCCACCTTCGATAAATTTGTGGCGAACGCCGGGTTCTGCGAGTCCCGGTCAAACTCGCTCAGGGCAAGATACGCACCGACAAAAGACAATCCCAAGTGTGCCGTCGGCTTCAGATGTTTCCAAAACAGGGACAACAGGTGATGGGTTGAGCACTGAGCAAAATCGTCTCCCAGAACCCGAATTGGCTTTATACCCACTGCTCAATTTCTCATCGGCATTGCATTTCCTGCCCTTTTCACAAATATGAAAAGGGATGATCCGCTTCGGGTAATCATTCTCATCTGAATAGTATTATTTGCCTGAACGATCAGGAGAGGCCTTGTAATGCGCGGGAAAAATACAAAAAAACACCAAAAAAGTGCAGGGTCTTTGGCTGTAGGGATGAGTATGTTGCTTGCGCCCCTTTGGACTGCATCTTCAACCGAGGCCCAAACGCGTCGGCAACCGGACACGACGCAGCTGACATGTGCGCAGACAACGGACCTTATCAACAGGTTCGGCGCGATTAATCTGAAATCCGGACCGATCAAATTCGACAGATATGTCGCCAGCCGCAATCAGTGTTTTCCCGGGCAGAATGTAAGAACGACGACCGTCCCGACCAAGGACACGATGCGCTGCGGTGTCAGTGTTTGCGTTGAGCCACGCGAAAACAACAACTAAGCCAAACAGATCATCCGTGTCGGAAGTGGCGGGCGTAGCCACGCTGCTGCGCGGAAGACCGCGCAGCACCTGTTACATTGCGATTTAGCCGCGCAGTGTCCCGCCAGTCGCTTTTTCGACATTGGCGATGATCTTCTTTGCGACGGCATCAATGTCTTCGTCGGTCAGAGTTTTCTGGCGCGGCTGCAGCATCACGTCTATGGCGACAGATTTTTGATCTTCCGGTACACCCTGTCCTTCATAAATATCGAACAGGGTCACGTTGCTGATCAGGTTCTTTTCTGCACCACGGGCCGCCTTCAACAGAGTTTCCGCGACAACCTCCTTACCGACAAGGAATGCAAAGTCACGACGAACTGGCATCAAATCGCTTGCATTCATTGCACCCTTGGAGCGTCCGCCTTTGCCTTTTGGCTGTGGCAAGGCTTCCAGATAGATCTCGAATGCGACCAGCGGGCCCTCAATATCGAGCTTCTGGAGGAGCCGTGGATGGATTTCTCCAAAAACGGCCAGCGTATTCTTCGGTCCAAGTTTCAGGCAACCCGAACGTCCTGGATGGAAGCTGTCGGGAGCATCCGTATAAATTTGCAATCTGTCGACTGGAGCGCCGATAGCCGCCAATGCTGCCTCGGCGTCCGCCTTGGCATCAAAGACGTCAACGTTTGATGCAGCGCCAGACCAGTGCCGACCTGCCCCTTGAAGTTTTGCAGTCCCGCGACGAACGCCGGTTGCCACCATCTTCTGGCCCTCGGGTGTGTCGTCCAGGAAGATCTGTCCAACCTCGAAAAGGGCTACATCGCCGAAACCACGATCCGCATTGCGCTGCGCAGCAGCCAGCAGACCTGGCAGCAAGCTGGGGCGCATGTCCGACATCTCAGGCGAGATCGGATTGGCAAGCGCCAGCTCAGATGCACCTCCCCCGAACAGGTCTGCCTGTTCAGCAGAAATGAACGACCAGGTCACGGCCTCGTTGAACCCTCGTGTTGCAAGGGCCCGACGCGCCTTGTTGCGCCGGATCTGGCTCGTCGTCAGCACTTTCTGGTTCACAGTGCCTGTGCGCGGCAACGGAGTGAACGGCACCCGCTCCAGGCCGATGATACGCACAACTTCCTCGACCAGGTCGGCCTTGCCTTCAATGTCTGGACGCCAGCTCGGCGCAGCCACTTTCACGGTGTCACCGGAGCCGGAAATCCAGAAGCCAAGGGACTTCAGCGCGAGATTGATTTCTGCAAGCGAGAATTCCACTCCGGCCAGTCGCTTCACTTCCGAATAGGGGAATTCGACGATATTTGTGCTGTCCGGCACGGCACCGGCCTGGATTGTCTCGGAAGGTTCACCTCCGCAAAGATCCATCACCATGCGTGTCGCATATTCAAGGCCTGGCATCATGTAGTCCGGGTCGACACCACGTTCGAAGCGATAACGCGCATCTGTATTGACGCCAAGCTTACGGCCTGTTGCAGCAATGTCGTCTTCGTCCCATAGGGCGGATTCGATCAGCACATTGACGGTGTCTTCGGTACAGCCGGACGGTTCGCCGCCAAGTATGCCACCAAGGCTCTCCACGCCGTTGTCATCGGCTATGACACAGATCGTGTCGTCAACGTCGTAGGATTTGCCATTGAGACCATCGATCTTCTCGCCGGTCCTGCCACGGCGGACGGTCAGATTACCGTGCACTTTGTCTGCGTCGAAGACGTGAAGAGGGCGGCCCTGATCGAATGTGATGTAGTTGGTCATGTCGACGAGCGCATTGATCGGGCGAAGGCCGATTGCCGTCAGGCGATCCTGAAGCCACTTTGGTGACGGACCGTTCTTGACGCCTTTGACCATTCGAAGACCGAACGCCTTGCACATGGCCTTTGTATCGCCGAAGTCGAGCGAGATATCGACCGGACAAGCGTAGGTGCCGCGGATCTGTTCGCGGCTGCGCTCTTTCAGTTTGCCAAGGCCAGCCGCGGCCAGATCGCGCGCAATGCCGTAGACACCGGTACAATCCGGGCGGTTTGGGGTCAGGCCGATTTCGATGACCGGTTCGTCAAGACCGGCCCATTCGGCATAGCTCATACCGACAGGCGCGTCTTCTGCCAGATCGATGATGCCTGTATGCTCGTCCGAAAGTTCCAGCTCACGTTCGGAGCACATCATTCCGAAGCTTTCGACATCGCGGATCTTGCCGACGGACAGTGTCACATCGAGACCGGGAATATAATCGCCAGGTTTGCCCAGAACACCGACCAGCCCCGCACGGGCATTGGGTGCCCCGCAAACGATCTGGATCGGGTCACCTTCGCCCGTATCCACTTTCAGAACGCGCAGACGATCGGCGTTGGGGTGCTGTTCAGCTTCCAGAACCCTGGCAATCCTGAACGGTTTCAGCCGGTCGGCCCTGTTGGTGACTTCTTCAACTTCCAGGCCGATCATGGTCAATCGTTCCACGATCTCTTCCAGGCTGGCGTCAGTGTCCAAATGGTCCTTGAGCCAGGACAGGGTGAATTTCATAGTCTTTACTCTTCAATCGGTCATGCGGCGTTAGCCGGCCGCAAATCTGTTCAAGTCGTCCGTCAGTTCCCCAACCGGTGAACTTCTGGCAGCAGCGTGGCGTCGGCATAAGTCACCGCGAAGCGGCGTCCGATGTCGGAAAAGTCCTCGGTCCAGCTGCGCACCATTTCCGGGGTGATCTGATTGCCGGTCGCGATTGCTTGCGCTGCTTCCGTCTCGATCCGGTCGCGAAGGATCCCAAGTTCAAACTGTGCCGCATATTCGGCGCGGTACTTTCCAAGCCAGCCCATGGCGACGATCACGACCATCACCAGAAGAGCCGCGGTGCTGGTGAGCCCCGCCCATTTTGCCGTTCCACCGATACGGCGGTCACTTGCAATCAGGACGATCGAAGCGATGGTCAGAAAGGCCACGATATAGATCGCCTGAAGAAAGCTCTGATACTTTTCCGTGGAGCTTGCCTCATGGCTGGCCCTCAGGCGGGTGATGCGGTCTCTGAGATACAGCAGCGAATCGGCTTCTGTGCCGAGTTTGTCGCGAAAATAGGTATCGCAGAACCGCAGTCGCCCACGGCTTTCGATCTTGTCAGCGCAGGCTTCCAAAAAGGATGTCGGCGTCGGAACGCGTGCGTCCTTGTCGGTGGTCTGCGCCACCGCTGGCAAAACAGCTGCAAACGAAAGCGCTATTGCGAGAAAAAGCCGGGTCAGCAGTGACATGGATGATCGCCCCCCAAAGGTCCAGAAAATTAACTCGACAACCCACCGAACAACGTCGGCAGATCAAGCGGGCGGAAGCCATAATGCTGTATCCAGCGTACATCCGCGTCAAAAAAGGCCCGAAGGTCCGGCATGCCATATTTCAGCATGGCAATCCGGTCGATACCCATGCCCCAGGCAAAGCCCTGATAAACATCGGGATCGAGGCCACAGTTACGGATGACGTTCGGATGCACCATGCCGCAGCCAAGAATTTCAAGCCAGTCTTCACCCTGGCCGATTTTCACTTCACCGCCGGACCTGTCGCACTGGATGTCAACTTCCATGGACGGTTCGGTGAACGGGAAGAAACTCGGACGGAACCGCATCTTAATGTCGTCCACCTCGAAGAACGACTTGCAGAATTCGCGCAGGACCCATTTCAGATGGCCGAAATGGCTGCCCTTGTCGATGACAAGGCCCTCCACCTGGTGGAACATCGGCGTGTGTGTCTGATCGCTGTCACAGCGATAGGTCCGTCCGGGAATGATCACACGGATGGGCGGTTCCTGTGTCCGCATAGTGCGGATCTGAACCGGAGACGTGTGCGTGCGCAGCAGCAGCCGGTCGCCGTCGGTCTTCTCGTTGAAGAAGAACGTGTCGTGCATTTCACGCGCCGGGTGTCCTACCGGGAAGTTCAGCGCGGTGAAGTTCAGCTCGTCCGTTTCAATGTCCGGACCTTCGGCAATGGAAAAGCCCATATCCGCGAAGATCGCGGTCAGCTCGTCAATTACCTGACTAACCGGATGGATGCGTCCCGTTTCGGCCGCTGCCGGGCGGAGCGGCAGGCTCACATCCACCTTTTCGCTCGCCAGGCGTGTCTCAAGGGCCGCTTCGGCCAAAACATCCTTGCGGGCGGAAATGGCATCGGTGATCTTGGCCTTGAGGCCGTTAAGCGCCGGCCCCATGACCTGGCGCTCGTCGGGCGTCATTTTGCCAAGCGTTTTCATTTGCTCGGAAATCTTGCCCTTTTTCCCAAGGGCATGGACGCGGACGTCCTCCAGGGTGGCTTCGTCATTCGCACCGTCAATGGCGGTCAGAAGTTCGGATTCAAGTGTGTCGAGATTGGACATGCGTGCTCGGTGGTCGGTTCGCGCTGAGTTGCGCGCATCTGTGTCGAAACTGAAAGTCGGGACCTTTTAACGAATAATGGCGCACAATGCCACGGCCACAAACGCATTATTGCGTGAGCCCCGAGTGAATAGAAAAGCGCCGGAAGAAGAGCGCGTTAGCGCATAAATCGCCCGCAAGCAGGCCCCTGCAGCTGACGCAGACGCACAAAAGCACCCGTCTGCGACAACAGGCGGTTGGGTTGGCCGGAACGGCATATATGTGCGATGCGGTAGATCATGGCCGACAATTTACCGAATGAACGGGGGAAGGCAAGCGGAAAAGGCGCAAGGCAATCGCAGGAGCAGGTCACCAGCACTTTGGCAGTGATGGGGCAATTGCCGGCCTTTAACTTACTCATTCACCACATCCGCCCCTTTTGGCCGGCCTATCGATGTTTGGAGTTCTTCCTTGAGCCAGCTACCAAAGGCTTGTTTCGCCTTGGTTCTTGGCGCGTTCTTGCCACTGATCAGCCAGTATCCCAATCCGGTTGCCGGTCTTTGTGGAAACGGGGAGACAAGCTGGCCGGACTTCACTGCGTAAACGGCTAACGTTTCCCAGGCAAGAAAGACACCCTGTCCGGCAATGGCGGCGTCAAGGCACAGCGAGCCATCCGAAAAGGTCGGCCCATCTTGAAGGATGCTCTCGTCGAGACTGAAAAGGTCCAGCCACGTCTGCCAGGAAAACATCTGGCCCGGGTCACGAATAATGGGCAAACGGCCGATATCTTCAGGGCCTTTGATCTGATCTGCCAATGCTGGGCTGCAGACAGGGAAAACGCGCTGGTTCAACAGCTTTTCTGCGTTCAGCCCCGGATAGGGTCCTTCACCAACACAAATGCACAAGTCCACGTCGCTGGCATCTGGATCGACCAGGTCAACAGTTGCCTCGACCCGGACACGCACATCCGGAAATGCGCGGTTGAATTTCTTCAGGTGCCAGACCAGCCACTTGCCGGCAAAGACAGGCGCGACTGAGATGGTCAGTGCATCTTCACGGCCTCTTTGCGTGGTGGCGATGGCAGTCGATAGCGAAGACATGGCGGAAGTGAGATGTGGCTGCATTGCCAGAAGATGAGGTGTTGGCAGCAGCATCCGGTTTTGCCGTTCAAAAAGCTGAACGCCAAGCTGGGCTTCGGTCCTTTGAACCTGTTGACTGACAGCTCCCATCGTTACGCCAAGTTCCTCCGAGGCGATTTTGATCGAGCCCAGACGGCCGACGGCCTCGACGGCCCGTAAACCAGAGAGGTGTATGGAATTCAGACTTTTCATTTTAGAAAAACTATACTGAACTTCACAAAAAGTCGATTTATTTATCGAGTTTCTGAGTCTATATATGAAGTCAAGCTAAATTCAAAAGAAGGATTTGGCGATGAGAAAAACAATAAAAAGGAGACTTAAACTCATGATGAAACTGTTTATGCGACGCCAATTCAGAGCACGGCCAGCTTCCGCTTACGACCGGACCGACCCGCTCTCCCATCCGGCGATCCAGCGTATGAGCCAGCGTGAATTGGCAGACTTGCCGCTCAACAGGCTATAATCGCAACCGACCGGCTGAAACGCCGGTCGAAACAAAACTTGATCGGCCCCAACGGGCCGGTTGGAAACACTGATAACGGCGCCTGGATCCGATCCGGCGCCGTTTCTGGTTTTGCCGATAGCTCAATCCGCAGCCGATTTTCGTTTTATGCCTAAAGCGCTTGACTTGGAGTGACTTCAACCCGGTAGGGTTTTTGCAAATCCAAAGGGTGATGGACATGAGGATATCGGAAGCATCGGCGAAGTCAGGCTTGAGCGCGGCTACAATCAGATACTACGAAAAATCCGGGCTCGTTCCGGCAATCGAACGTGGCCCTGACGGCTTGCGCCAGTTTACGGGCGAAAACGTCGAATGGCTAACACTGCTGTACTGGCTCCGAAAAACCGGAATGCCGATGAAGGAGATGCAGCGTTTTGCGGCTCTCTACCGTCAAGGTGGGACGACCATTGGGGAGCGCAAGGAAGTCTTGCTGAAACATGAGAAGCGTCTCCAACAGCGTCGGCTTGATCTGAACCGATGCGAAGAAGTGCTGGCCTACAAGATTGCCACATATGCGAAAATTGAAGGAGGTCTTTCATGAAGATCATTCTGATCGGTGCATCCGGAGACGTTGGCAAAGCCGCACATGCAGAGCTCGCTGCGCGCCATGATGTCGTTTCCGCCGGGCGCTCATCCGGCGATATTCAAGTCGATTTGACCTCCGGAGACAGCATCAGGGCGATGTATCGGCAAGTTGGTCCCGTCGATGCTGTCATCTCGGCCGCAGGTGAGGTGGAATTCGGACGTGTGAACGACATGACGACGGACATGTTTCGTTATGGTCTGGAAAACAAGGTGCTGACTCAAATCAGCCTCGTTCTTTCCGGCTTGGAGACGGTCCGCGACGGAGGGTCCTTTACATTGACGAGTGGCATTCTGGATCGCGATCCTGTTCGTATGGGAGTGGGCGCGGCAACTGCCAACGGAGCCCTCGCCGGGTTCGTGACTTCAGCGGCTATCGATTTGCCGAGGAACCTGCGTCTGAATGTGGTGAGCCCGGGTTTGCTTGACGTCTCCGCCGGCAAATATGGTGCCTGGTTTCCGGGCCACGATCCTGTCTCGTCCAGAAGGGTTGGTCTTGCCTACGCCAAGTGTGTTGAAGGAGCAATTACTGGCAAGGTGGTGACTGTTGACTAACCCCGCGGCCGCCCTTCCTTGGCCTCTCAGGTCTGAGGCACTTTTTCTGCATATTGCGCTATGCCATGTCCGAACGACCAGTTTTCCGATTTGGATTCAACCAGACTGATAAAGACATCTTCCGGACGTACGCCCAGTTCGCGCTCCAAACTGTCGGCAATTCGCTTGAAGAGCGCTTGTTTCTGCCCGGTGTTGCGCGTGTCGCTCACGGTCAGCCGGATCAAGATAAGATCGTCGGACCGGGCGATATTCATATAGTGCCGGCCAAAGACAAAATCCTCGGCTGCGTGTTCACTCAATGTCATGAACCGATCATCTTCCGGCACATTGAACGTCTCACGCATCGACGTATAGATCTCGTTGAAAATCGTGCGCTTTTGAGCCTCGGTCTTTGAGCCCTTGCGGATGGAAATCTGGGTGAGCGGCATATCAACCTCCAAGTGTTTGCGGCAACAAGAGGACGCTAACCGGCAGCTAAAGATAAACAAAACAAATCTTTGATATATTTAAAATTCGAAAATAGAATAGAGCTATGACTGATTTGGACCCTGACCTTCTTCGGGCTTTTATTGGCGTTGCCGAAACCAACAGTTTCACAAAGGCAGGCTCGTTGACCGGTGCGAGCCAGTCGGCTGTCAGCGTCAAGATCAAGAAGTTGGAAGAGCGGCTTGGCGATACACTGCTTGCACGCTCTCCGCGGTCTGTTCAGTTGACCCCATTCGGGACAAGGTTTTTGAACGATGCACGCGATTTGATCGAATTGCACGATCGGGTGATATCGCGGGTCAACGGCAAGGACACACCCAAACAGGTTTTGTTGGGCATCAGCGATCATGCAGCCGGAGCGCGGCTTCCAGAGATCATCGCGAAACTCAGTCACGAACTGCCGGAGTGTCGCTGGCATGTCACGGTTGGGTTATCTGGCAGACTTTTTCGCGACTACAAGTCGGGTCTTTTCAATGCCGTCTTGGTGCGCTTTGAAGATGTTGAGGCTACGGGTCAGACAGCTTTTGAGGAAGAACTGGTCTGGACGGCTGCGAACGACTTTCAATGGGAAGCGGGTAGCAACTTGCCACTGGTGGCATTGGCCAGCAGTTGCGCTTTGAGACAGCTTGCAACAACTGCTTTGAACACTGCGGCCGTCGGGTTTGAGGACGCCTTTATCGGCACAGGTGTCAGTGCTGTTCAGGCGGCTGTCAGTTCAGGCCTCGGCATAGCTTGTCTCGACAAGCGCAACGTACCGGATGGTTGCCGGGATGTCGGCGCGGAATATCAGCTTCCAAAGCTGCCCAAGACAAGGATGGCCCTCTATAGCCGGGATAAAGCAGCAATCGGTTCTGCGATTCTGAAAGCGTTTCGGACTGCATGAGCGGGCCGTATTTTTAGGGGCGGGCCAGCAACCGATGCGGCGCCCGCGCGTTCGAAAGTCGCCAAAGTATCACTGGAACATTGGCAACCTAGAAAACCAGCCGCTTTCTCACTCTTCCATCTTCAGGGCCTGGATGAAGGCGTCCTGCGGAATTTCTACCTTGCCGAACTGGCGCATCTTCTTCTTGCCGGCCTTCTGCTTTTCCAGGAGCTTGCGCTTGCGTGTGGCATCGCCGCCGTAACACTTGGCCGTCACATCCTTGCGCATGGCGGAGATGGTTTCGCGGGCAATGACCCTGCCTCCGATCGCCGCCTGAATGGGAATCTTGAACATGTGCCGCGGGATCAGCTCTTTCAGCTTTTCGCACATCGCCCGCCCACGCCGATCGGCCTGACTGCGGTGTACCAGAACCGAAAGCGCGTCGACCGGTTCCTCGTTGACGAGGATGGACATCTTCACGAGATCGCCTGCCCGATAGTCGGACAACTGATAGTCGAAGGAGGCGTAGCCCTTCGAGATCGATTTCAATCGGTCGTAGAAGTCGAACACGACTTCATTGAGCGGCAGGTCGTAAGCGACCATGGCTCGAGAACCGACATATGACAGTTCGACCTGAATGCCGCGACGCTCCTGACAAAGTTTCAAGATGCCACCAAGGTAGTCGTCCGGTGTCATGATGGTCGCGCGGATCCACGGTTCACTGATCTCGGAGATTTTCACGATGTCCGGCATGTCGGCCGGGTTGTGCAGATCCAGCTGCGATCCGTCGGTCAGGGAAATCTGGTAGACAACGGACGGTGCGGTTGCGATCAGATCGAGGTTGAATTCGCGCGACAAACGCTCCTGGATGATCTCCAGGTGCAGCAGCCCGAGGAAGCCGCAGCGAAAACCAAAGCCGAGTGCGGCTGAGGTTTCCATCTCGAAAGAGAAGCTGGCGTCGTTGAGGCGCAGTTTGCCCATTGCTGCGCGCAGGTCCTCAAAGTCATTGGCATCAACCGGGAAAAGCCCGCAGAAGACGACCGGTTGCGCCGGTTTGAAGCCTGGAAGTGGTTCAGCGCAGGGTTTCTTGTCGAGCGTGATGGTGTCACCGACGCGCGTATCGGCAACTTCCTTGATCGAGCCGGTAAGAACGCCGATTTCACCGGCTTTCAGTTCTTCGACCTGAAGGAACTTCGGCGTCATGGCACCGACCCTGTCGACGTCGTAAGACGCGCCAGTTCCCATCATCTTGATCTTCTGGCCTTTTTTGAGCGAACCATTGATGATGCGCACAAGGACCATCACACCGAGATAGGTGTCGTACCAGCTGTCGACCAACATCGCCTTGAGCGTGTCATCCGGATCGCCTTGCGGTGCTGGAAGCTTCTGAACGATGGCTTCCAGAACATCTTCGACACCAAGACCGGTCTTGGCCGAAATCATGCAGGCTTCCGACGCGTCGATACCGATCACGTCCTCAATCTGCTCCTTGATGCGATCAGGTTCGGCAGCAGGCAGATCGATCTTGTTCAGGACGGTGACGATCTCGTGGTCGTTGTCGATGGCCTGATAGACGTTGGCAAGAGTCTGGGCCTCAACGCCCTGAGACGCATCGACCACCAGCAATGAGCCTTCACAGGCAGCCAGGGATCTGGAGACTTCATAGGCAAAGTCCACGTGGCCGGGTGTATCGATCAGGTTCAGCGTGTATTGCTCGCCGTCCTTGGCATTGTAAATGAGCCGAACCGTCTGCGCCTTGATCGTGATGCCGCGCTCTCGCTCGATATCCATGGAATCGAGGACCTGTTCGGTCATTTCCCGATCGGTCATCGTGCCGGTCATCTGGATCAGCCGGTCAGCCAGAGTCGACTTGCCATGATCAATATGGGCTACGATGGAAAAGTTTCTGATGTTGGAAAGCGTCTTCGTCGTCATGGCCGCCCCTTTACCACTGCAATTCGATTTCGCCTAGTGGATTGAGGACTTTGAGCGCCGAAATCGGTTGGTTTTTTAACGATCAACTTTTTCCTTGAAGCACCATTCAATGCAAACCGCCGTCAATACGTGAATTGACGGCAGCAAGAGCGTCCAAAACATGATGTGTCTGTCGCTGTGCCAGACTATGGCTTTAATGGCCGCGCAGTGCGGGAATACGCACGAAAAAGACATGAGATCGATGATGAAAATTCGCAATGCCGACCCGAAAGACCTTCCCGACATCCTCGCGCTTTACAATCACGCCGTCAGAGAGACTACGGCTGCCTGGACAACGCAGGAAGAAACCCTGGAAGAACGGACCAGCTGGTTTGAAAGCCGCCAACTGGAAGGTCTGCCTGTGTTGGTGGCGGAAACGGAAGCGGGCAGCGTCGCCGGTTTTGCCAGTTACGGATCTTTCCGCGCCAAGGAGGGCTACCGTCTGACGGCCGAGCACACGGTTTATGTTGATCCGAAGGTGCAAAGACAGGGAGTTGGACGCACGCTTCTGAAGCAGCTGATCTCGACGGCAACGGCAAATGGATATCATGTACTGGTCGGCGTGGTTGACGGTGACAATGCAGCGTCTATTGGACTGCACCATGCGCTCGGTTTTGAAGTCACAGGACACTTGCCGCAGATCGGAACCAAATTCGGACGCTGGTTGGATCTGGTGTTTCTGACAAAGGTGCTCGATGAAAAGGCGCCAGCTCCGGAACGCTAGTCTGCTTTCAGCACTGTCCGGCAGTCCTTGGGAAGAGCGGCCAATGCCATCGGCCGCTTTTTCACGACCTTCGGCTTTTCGCCTTTCTTGGGCGGGTTTTTCGGTACCCAGGGTTCATCGGACAACCAATAGGTCAGATGTTCGCCACAGCCATCGCCGGGTGGCGGCGGGTTCTGATTTTTGCACCCGACACTGCCGGCCGGGCACGATAGCCGCACATGGAAATGATAATGGTGTCCCCACCAAGGCCGAACTTTTCGAAGCCAAGCCCGGTTCTTTCCTTTTTCAAATTCGCACAAGGCCTTCTTGATCGTCGGATTGACGAAAATACGGGCGACGCGCTTGTCGGATGCGGCCCGGCGGATCAGCCGAGCGTGAACGTCAGTCCATTTGTTCGGATCGACACGGCGATCGGCGCCTTTGACATCCAGTGGACCTTTCAACATGGAGATTGCCGAGATCTGTTCACGCTCTTCAGCGCTCAGGCGCCGGTTGGGCATTTCTCTCAGCCAGATATCGGCATCCAGGCCGATCTGATGGCTTGCATGACCGGACAGCATAGGTCCACCTCGAGGCTGTGCCAGATCACCAACCAAGAGGCCGTTCCAGCCGACCTTTGGTGCATCTGCGGCGAGATCCTTCAGGTAGGCGACCAGTTCAGGGTGACCCCAGTTACGGTTCCTGGAAAGTCGCATGGCCTGCCATGTCGGACCGTCGGCGGGCAGGACCGTCCCGCCGGCAAGACAACCTTTCGCGTAAGAGCCTATGGCACGTGCCTTCAATGAGGCCGGACCGTTCGCGGCTCCGAAATAGTTCTTGGCCGGAAAATCGGGATAAAGCACCAGTTCGGGTTTGCTGGCAATGTAACCTTCAGGAACGGCGCGCTTTCGTGCGGGCACAGGCGTGCCCGCAATGACCTTCAGGCTCGGTGAATAGTGCGACTTGTCAGCGGTT
Organism: uncultured Roseibium sp.; assembly: GCF_947499295.1. Lineage (GTDB taxonomy): Bacteria > Pseudomonadota > Alphaproteobacteria > Rhizobiales > Stappiaceae > Roseibium. The sequence continues at coordinate 278,452 of NZ_CANMNP010000004.1, read as the reverse complement.
GCCGGTTTGACGGCTGGAACAGGGACAACGGCCGCCAGCGCCGGGGTCGACAGAACGAATAATAGAGCTCCTGCGCATGCGGCGATTGCAGGACTCAATTTGTTGGCTGCCGGTCTCCAGTCCATGACCACTTTGGAACCTCGTGCATCAATGCCTTTGTGGAGCCAGTGCACGCCGGAGGGGTTTCCGGCGCCCGGTTCCACCTTTTGCTTCAGGCAGCATGCACTAATTCGGCCGGTCCTGCATCCGTTTCCCTGCTTTCCGCGTGCTCTTTCAACATGTCGGCAAATTCATCGAGGAATATCGTGTTGTCACGAATGACAACGTCGGCTGCGCCGTTCAGGGCAATGATGTTGCCGGGCCGGGCGTTGTCCATGTCTTCGCCGTCCGGCGCGAGTTCCGCATTCAGTCGGTAATAGGTGACATTCGGCAGATCACCGAACAGATGTGCCGCCTGATAGGCTGCGGTCTGGCTCTGTCCGTCGGAGAAGATCGACAGGATCGGCACACCTTTTGAGGGCTGCATCCAGCCAAGGCCTCCCCAGCCGATGGCTTCCTTATAAGGGAAGGGCCTTTCGGGCGCTTTACCGGTCCCGAGCGACAGAATGACGATCTCATCCTGATCCCACCCGATCTTGCGTGCCTCGAGATAGGCGGCAACGGCCGGGTCGTTCATGAAGACGCCGCCATCGACGAGCGCTTCATCTCGCTTGCGGGTCAGGTTTTCAACCTTGGCGGGCTCAAAGAAGGAAGGCGCTGCCGTGGTCGCGCGCACAGCCTGCCAGAAATAGTAGTCGTCGGGACGACTGCCATTTTCCTCCAGCCCGTTGGTCATGAATACGGCCTTGCGCTGTTCGATGTCGTAAGCTGTCAGAACCAGCTTTGTGAGTGCACTGGCCATGGAGGTCCATCCGAAGCGCTCTTTCAGGAGCTTTTCAAGCGGCCGTGCATCATAGGTCTCATCAAAAAGGCCATAAGGGTTGGTGACGGCTCGCGCCAGTCGTGTCGTAATCGAGTTGTTGAAGATATCGCGCGCGTCGCGTTCGTAGAACGCTCTGAGCTCGGCAATCGTCGCTGCGGCTTCACCCATGCTGCCACCAGGACGCGGTGCACTCAAACCTGCGGCAATCAAGCCGCCGGTGGAGGTGCCTGCCATCAGGTCGAAAACCTTGTGCAAGCCCGCGCCGACACCGCGCTGGTTAAGCCTGTTTTCAAGCGTTTCAAGAATACGCAATGGAATAAGGCCGCGGACACCGCCGCCATCTATAGAGAGAATAAAACGTTTTTTCTGGGCCATGATCCGTCCCCGAGTGGTCTAATCGAAAGGGGCTACGTCTTTTCGCAGAAGCGATAGGCGTCTTTTTTATCTAGGAACAATTTTTCGCGATAAAATACGACACCGCAATGGCAAAGCACAAACTGCGTGTTCGAAATTGCGAATTTGACGACCAATCAGTTAAGGCGTAGCAGGGGTTATCTTCAAAAAAGTCAGGTCTATTTTACTGCTTTACGCTGTTTCTTGCCGCTTATGCTCTTTATCCGTGTGGGGATTTTGGCATAGGATTGGATCCGGAAATCAACCCCGACAGGATGCCCCATGAATATCGAACTGCTCCGCAACCTTTGTGAAACACCGGGTGTGCCGGGTCACGAACACCGCGTTCGCGACTTGATCCAGGCCGAAATCAAGGATCTGTTCGACGAAGTGACGGTCGATCCCATGGGCTCGCTTCTGTGCAAGCGGAACAGTCGCAAGGCCTCGAAGAAGGGCGATCCGAAGAAGGTCATGCTGCTCTGTCATATGGACGAGATCGGGTTTCTGGTCTCTCATGTCACCGACAAGGGCTTCGCGCATGTCCAGCCGGTTGGAGGATTTGACGCGCGCAACCTGTTCTCCAGGCGCGTGCTCGTGTCCACCGATGAGGGTGACTACAAGGGCGTGATGAACCCGGGTGGCAAACCGATCCACATTTCTTCGCCGGAAGAACGCAAAAAGATTCCGGAACCCAAGGAATTTGTGATTGATCTTGGCCTTGGAGAAAAGACCAAGGACGTCATCAAGGTAGGTGACATGGTCACCATGGACGAACCTTTGATTGAAATCGGTGACAAGATCGTCTCAAAAGCGCTCGACAACCGCATTGCCTGCTGGCTGGGTATTGAGGCGATCAAGGGACTGGGCAAAGTCAAGCATGCCTGTGAAATCCACGTTGCCTTCACCTGTCAGGAAGAGGTTGGTCTGCGTGGAGCGCGCACCGCGTCTTTTGCCATAAAGCCCGATATCGGCCTTGGCATAGATACGACCCTTTCCTGCGATACACCGGGCGTTCCGGAGCAGGATCGGACCACGGTTCAGGGCGCGGGTTTTGGCCTTCATGTGAAGGATTCAAGTTTCATTGCCGACCGGGATCTGGTGAAGGAATTTGAGGCGCTGGCGGAAAAAGAAAAAGTCCCGTTCCAGCGCACGATGCTGGCGGCCGGTGGCCAGGACGGCGCTGCTGCCCAGCAGGCCGCAGCCGGAGCCAAGGCTGTCGGGATCGTCGTCGGTACGCGCTACATCCACACGGTCACCGAAATGATCCATAAGTCGGACCTTCAAGCCGCATTGGATATTCTGGTTGCTTACCTGAAGAAGGCCTGATCAAGCGGGCTGTTTCTGCCAGGTGGCTTTCACGCAGTGGCTATGACCGGAAAAACATGAGGTCCCGGGGCAAACCCGGGACAGCAGTCATTCGCGAATGACTGCGGGTTTTGCTGATTTCAGGTCACCGGGCGCAGGAAGTGGCGGTCGTAGCGCCTTATGCAGGCTGTGTCCTCCGCGAACTGAAATGCCTTTTGGCAGTCCGCATCCTTCATGCTTTCGGCACGATAGACTTCGTACTCGGCCAGAGAGGGGAAGGAAAAGAGACACACTGCAAGATCGCTTGGGCTTTCATACGGTAGATAATAGCCGTGGTGTGTGCCGCCGAATTTTTCCACGAGCGGGATCCACATCCGCGCATATTCTTCAAAATCTTTGAGCTTCGCCGGATTGATCTCATACTTGATGTAACAGGTAATCATCAGGTTTCTCCCGTTGCTGCTGACCTTTAGGCACATTGTCTGTGCCAACGCAATCTAGATAAGTTCAAACGGAAAAACCCCGCTGATCAGCGGGGTTTGGTGCTGTGCCGCATGTTTCGTCAATGGCGGCTCATAAGACGAAAGACTTGCCTGCGATCAGGCGATGGTTCCCAGCAGGTTGGATACCTGTTCACTGTTTCCCGCATATAGCTCGCTCACAGATGCGCTCTGATAGCTGAAAGAGCTGTTCCCGAAGTCACCTTCGATTGTCGACGCACTGGCGGAGCGAACGGATAGTCCGGTTTCGCTGTCGAAGGAGACCCGCTCGAAGGAAACGAATTGAGCAGATAAGGTTTCACCGCCGATTTCTGCTTCAATCGTTGTTGTTGAGATCGTCGCACTTTCATAGGCAACAGACGCCGATGGCCCCGAAGTCTCTTCGCCCAGAGCTACCTTCAGCTTGCCCGCCGTTTTCTGATAGTCCTCAACGGTTGCCAAAGCACCCTCTTTGGCATCTTCCTCGTCTTCACCTTTGCCCTTTTCGACGGCCGCTTGCAGCGCCGCAATCACCACCGCATCTTCCTCGGCTTTTTTGCTTGCAGCTTCCAGGAGGCTTTCTGCCGGTGCGGCCTGCTGTCCTTTGCGCTGGCCGATTTCATGACCGTGAGCATGGCCTTTCGGACCATCCTGGACGCCATTTGAGAAGCTGGCTGAGAAAAGGCTTGCGCTCTGGGTGGTGGTTTCGATCGAAATCTGCATCGTGCATGGATCCTCGGCTCCCGGCCCGTCCTGGGCCGGCAAAGGTCCTTAGAGGATCGCGCAATAGGGTTAACAGGCCATTAACCAATTGGCTCCGGCTAAGAAGCTCTGAAAAACTGGTCTTTCAAGAATTGACCACCCAAGGCCAGGCCGCGTTCGTCAATACTGTGGGGAAGGCCGGTGAGCTTGTGCAAGTCACACGCAATCCCTGCCTTGGTGAGCGCGGTATGGGCGGCGTCGGCATGATAACAGGGGACGACATCGTCCTCAGTGCCATGCACGATTAGTATGGGGCAATTGGTTTTCACGTTGCCGAGACAGTCTGCACCTGGCAGCAGGCCAGAAAATCCAACAATGGCAGCAGGTGAAAACCTGCGGCGAAGTCCGCACTGCAACGCCATCATTGTGCCCTGACTGAAACCCACAAGCGCAAGGGAGGTGTCGTCCAAGGAATACCGACGGAGTTCTGTGTCCAGAAATCTGTCAAGTATCGCTTGCGCGGCTTCGGCTCCAATTCGGTACTCGCGCAAAGAGTGTTCCGCCAAGGCAAACCATTGGCGTCCGCCAAAAGCCTCGAAAGGTAATGGTTCAGGTGCATTCGGGGCGACAAAAACAGCCTCTGGCAACAGATCCTGCCAAGCGTGGCCAAGTTCGATGAGGTCGGTGCCATCCGCACCATACCCGTGCAGCAAGACAACCAGTTGGCGTGCAGTATTGCCAGCGAGCGGATCAAGACGTGGGCCGTCCAGGGCAAGGTTATGCAGCGGATCTGTCATGTCATTCTGCCGGGTTTTCTTTCTCTTCCGGTTGAGCGCCAGGCGGTGGTTTCTGCTGGAGCCGCATGAAGGGCAGGGCGATCAGCATGGATGCCAGAATCAGGAGACCTGCAAGGGCAAAAGGAGCGCCTGGAAAATAGACGGCCGCATCCGGTCCGGAGAAATGGGAAAAGACCTGCGTCATCACAAATGGGCTGAAAACCATGGAAAGGCCTGCCGCGCTGGAGATCAGGCCTTGCAGTTCACCCTGCGCGTTGTCCGGAATACGATTGGACATGAGACCAGTAAAGGCGGGTGTCGCCAGAGCACCGAAGGAGGCGAACGCGACCATGGCATAGGCCATCCAACCGGAATCCGCGAAGGATAGTCCTGTGAACGCGATCAGATTGGCAACCAGCCCGACCAAAAGCGTTCTACCCGGTCCGAGTTTCGGTTCCAGGACGCGTATGAGATATCCTTGAACAAAGGCAAAGCCAATGCCGACAAATGCCAGGGACAGGCCAATGTCGCCGGGGCTCCATCGAAACACTTCCTCCGTATAGTAGCTCCAGATAGCCGGGTAGACGTAGTGCGCGATATCGAACAGGAAGACTGCAAGAAGCAGTGTTCTGACCGCAGGATAATTGGCGATCTGTTTCAGGGCTCCGAGAGGATTGGCCCGCTTCCATTCAAATTTGCGTTTGTTTTCCTCCTTGAGTGTTTCAGGCAGGACGAAATAACCGAACAGAAAATTGACAAACGACAGTGCGGCCGCAGCATAAAACGGTGCACGCGGCCCCCACTCGCCAAGAAAGCCGCCAATCATGGGCCCAAGCACGAAACCGACACCGAAACCGGCACCAATCAGGCCAAAGTTCTTGGCGCGATCCTCTTTCGAGGAGACATCGGCGATATAGGCGGATGCGGCCGCGAACGTAGCGCCAGCCACTCCAGAAAGCGTCCTGCCGATGAAGAGAATTACCAGGCTCCAGGACAGTGCCATGATGAGATAGTCCACGGCCATGGCAAACATGGAAGCAAGCAGCACAGGACGCCGCCCGAACCGGTCAGAGAGGCCGCCAAGGGTCGGGCCGCACGCAAACTGCATGAGAGCGTAGACAACGCTCAGGGCGCCGCCCCAGCGCGCGGCATCGCTGACAGGCAATTCAGTCAGCTCGGTCAGCAGAGATGGCATGACGGGCATCATCAGCCCGATGCCCATCGAATTGATGGTCAGCGTTACGAGTATGAAGCCAAGCGCGCTGCGTTTTGACAGACCGGTTCTCACAAAGCCTTCCTGGTCGGGTTTTGGATCGGACCGGAGTGCTTTAGCGCAACTACTCTGCGGCGACCAGCGTTGGCTGTTCCCAGTTGCCCTTTTCGATATCCGCGATCTGTTGATCGATTTGCGTCATGACGAACCGGGAAAACGGACCAAGGTGAACGTAGAGCGCAAGCATCATCATGACAGGCTTGAGTGCTCGGAAGTTCGTGAAGGCCGTTTTTGCCAGGGTTTTCCAGAACGGGCCGCGATAGGTCGTTTCCTCGAAGGTCATGGCATACATCAACTTGCCGAATTGCTTCATGTCGTGGAAAAAACCTGCGCCGAAAATCGAACCATTGGCGCCTTTCATGTCCAGCATTTCCGCGACTTTTTGAACGCGCCTGAAATAGGCTTCCGGGCTGTAGACCCTATCGATGACCATCTTGAAATCTTCGAGGATCTGTTCGCGGGGCCGAACGGTGGTGAAGTTGAGGCCGGCAGTGCACTGGTCACCATGGACCGTGTCCGGGTCGTCCGTGCCGAAGTCCGCGTGCAGACGGCCTTCCTTGGCAAGTCGGCGCGTCAGCTGAGTATTGGGCAGCGCATAGAGAAGGCCCGTCATGGCCACAGGAATGGCGGCCTCTTCGATCAGGGCTGAGATTTCGTCTGCAACCTTGTCGCTCTCTTCGTCGAAGCCGACAATGAAGCCGGCCAGGACAAATATCCCGGCGTCATAGATCTTGTGAACGCTCTTGGCGATATCCCTGCGCGTGTTCTGTTTCTTGCGCGTTGCGATAAGAACTTCCGGGTCCGGGCTCTCGATGCCGATAAAGACAGAAAAATACCCGGCATCCTGCATCATCTTCAGAAGCGCTTCGTCATCCGCCAGATTGAGGGAGGCTTCGGTTGACATTTCAAACGGATAGTTCCGTTCTTTCTGCCAAGCCGCCAATTCGGGAAGAAATCCCTTAACGGCACGCTTGTTGCCGATCAGATTGTCATCGACGAAATCGACATGGCCGCGGTAGCCAAGTTCATGGAGGCGATCGAGTTCGGCAAGAATTTGTTTGTTGGATTTGGTGCGCGGCACGCGGCCGTAGAGTTCGATGATGTCGCAGAATTCGCAAGTGAACGGACAGCCGCGCGAATATTGAACGCCGATCTGGACATAGTCTTCGAATTTCAGGAGATCGAATCGCGGGATCGGGCTTGAGGTGACGTCGGCCTTGAATTTTTCAGCAGTAAAGCGTCCCTTGCGCGCACCTTCGTTCCAGGCGTCGATGAACGTGTTCAAAATACCTTCCGCTTCGCCAAGGACAAGAAAATCGGCGGCTTCATAAACTTCAGGAGAAGACGTGGCATCTGGTCCGCCAACTGCAACAGGCACACCTTTTTCCTGCGCTTTGCGGATCACGGAAAGGCAATCGGCCTGCTGTGGCAGCATGCCGCCGGTCATGATCATGTCGGCCCAGTTGAAGTCTTCCTCTTCAAGCTCGCCTGTGTTGCGATCGACCAGGCGCACATTCCAGTTCTCCGGCAACATGGCAGCAACGGTGATCAGTCCGAGGGGTGGTGCCGGATATTTGGCACCGACCATCTCGCAGGTTTTGCCGTAGTTCCAAAAGGAACCGGCGTTAAACCGCGGATAGACCAATAATACGTTGCATTCCGTCATGCTGAATTTCCTTTCGAACGGGCATTCCGTCCTAAAATTGGCGACACATTATCAAGTTTACACGTGGGCACAACAGTTGAAGTGTCAACGGTTGCTGCGACAAATGATTGGCGATGTGATCGGGCCGTTACGAGGTAAGCGCATCAGGCTTCTGCAAATGAAAAATAAGTCCGTGCACATCCTTGCCAAGTTCGCGGCGCAGAACAACCGGTTCTTCCTTGGTGTAGGAGAGCCCCGCGGCTTCTGCGCTGCGTTTCAGGTACTCCGGTGAATGGGCATAACGCCCGGTCGGGTCGACCCGATAGTCCGGACCTGAAGTATCGGCCAAATGCTCGACGCTGGCGATCAGAAGCCCACCTGGTTTGAGTGCCCCGCTTAAGGCTTTCATGAACGGGCCGAGATCTCCAAGGTAACACAGCGTATCGACACAAACCGCAAGATCGAAGCGGGTCGGCAGGTCCGAATTCAAAAACTCGACAAGTTCAACCTCGAGCAGAAAATCATAGGCATTGAGCGCATTGGCTTTTTTCAGCATCCCGGGCGATAGATCAATCCCGGTCAGTTTGTCACAATGTTCACGGATCAATGGCCCACACAAGCCAGTTCCGCAACCAAGGTCAACCACGTCCTGAAAGACCTTGTTGTCCTGTTTCGCCAGCGCGACCACTTTATCGGCGACCAGTTCCGGGGCCCGATAACCAAGGTTCCTCAGAACATCGTCAAAACTCTCCGAAAAGCTGTCGAAGTGCTCTTTGACGTAGTCTTCCGGTGCCTGGTCGAGAGCATCGCCGCGCACCGCTGCAAGCTGATACTGCGCGACTTTGTTGTCCGGGTTGGCCGCGACAACCGATTCCAGATGACTGACCGCGCGCTCCTGTCGCCCGAGCGCACATAGAACACGCGCATGCCAGACTGGGTCCGACCATACGTCTGAGCCGAATTCAAGGCACCGCTCCAGGGCCTCGGCAGCTTCATCTTTTTCCCCGGCAAGCATCAATGACAAACCGTAATTGTGCCAGGCGTTGGGATTGTCCGGGTCCAGCCGAACGACTTCCTTCAGGATCGGCAGAAGGTCTTCATTATTGTCGGCGCCCTCAAGCATGAGGCTGATGTTTTTCCAGGCATCCTCATGGCGCGGTTCCAGTTCAACTGCCCGCACATAGGCTTCAAGCGCCTGGTCGGATTGACCGCTGATTTTCAGGATATTGCCGAGATTGTTGTACGCCGCAGCATTTTTTGAATTTTGTTCAAGTGATTTGCGGATCAGGATCACCGCATTATCCGCCTTGCCGGCCTCAAAATGAAGAAGTCCAAGAAAATGCAACCCATCCGCATGGTCTGGGTTTTCGGTCAGGACGTCTTTGTATGCCGCCAGGGCCCCTTCGAGATTTCCGCTGCGATGCGCATCAATGCCTTCCTGCAGCCTGGTATCTATCTGCATGTCGTCACTCGTTCTGCCAATAAAAAAGGGCGGTCGGACCGCCCTTGTTTTCGGAAAGACCTGAAAGTGACTTTACAGGACTTTCAAATCTTCAGCTACCATTTGCCCGCGGCGCCACTCCAGATCAAAGGCAACGAGCTGACCTTCTTTCAAAGTGTCGATGCCCGAACGGTGCAGGGCTGAGATTTCGACGGGAATGTCCTCGCCGTCTTCGGGTTCGATGCTGCCGACACCTCGGCGCTGATCGAACCATTTTACGTTTCCATGTTGCATGGATATTGCTTTCCAATTCTCCGTATCAAGGCATTTATACGGCTTTGATAAACGCCGAATTCAACGCCTTGATGACAATGTTGAAGTTAAAACTAAAGTACTCGTCAGATCCGATCCGGAATAAAAGTCCGGTGGCGCAGTCTAATAGGACCGCTTTCCATCGAATTGCAGTTCCGATAAGGAAGGGATCTTTTGCCCGGCTAATGTGCGCGGGCTAATACATAGCTTCTATTAGTATGGTAACTAAATAATTAATGTCAAGGCAGACCTACAGCTTGCCCAAGATAACATATTGCAGAATATCGACAACTTGTGCCGGCGTTTCGGTCACTGCGAGTGCTGCGGCATCAACCTCTTTCAACGGATGTGTCAGCGACGGGTCGTGCATCACCACAAGTGACTTGCCGAGCGCTGAAGCGTATCCTGCATCGAACGCCGCATTCCATTGTTTGTACTTGTCACCGAAGCGAACAACGACAACATCCGCCTTCTCGATGAGTGTTCGGGTTCGAATAGCGTTTACCTTCGCACCCTTGTGATCATACCAGAATTTCTTGTCTTCCCCGCCCAAGATGCTGGCACCGCAATCGTCGCTGGCGGCATGATCGGTTACCGGAGCGGAAAAGGTGACCGGGAGGCCAAGTGCCTTGACCCCTTCCACAATCTGGTCGCGCCAGTCTGTATGAATTTCACCCGAAAGATAGACGTTCCAATTGCTCATGATTTTGTCCGCTCAAGAATTTGAGTTCAGTGTCGAAAGGTGGTTAGCCGTGCATTCAAGCTGGGGAGCATTGATGCGGCCGTCAAGTGCATTTGGGACTTGGGCAAAGGTACCTTTTCCCAACCCGACACCAGTCATTTCGAAATCGTAGCTATTTTGAAGTCAGATGCCAGACGCCATCCCACCTGTCAGGAACTCCCTGAGTTTCGATGATCTGAAGCCGGTTCAGGAACACCCGCGCAATTCTGTCGTCGGGATCTTTGGCAAGAATGGTTGCAAAAAGCTTGTGCGCGTCACTCCAAAGACCGGCAGCGAATGCATGAAGGGCCTCTTCGGATGTGGTTTGCAGCTCTTTCAGGGCAGGGGTCATGTCCTTTGAACGCGCCAGGGCGGTAAAGACACTGGTCGGTTCGGTCTTGCCCTTTACCTGGATCCTGTCGACGGCCCTGAATTCGATGCCGGATGCTGTATCGCGTGTCCTTTGGCAGACCAGCAACTGGGTGCCGTAGATCTTGTTGGCACTTTCGAGGCGGGCGCCGAGGTTCACCGTGTCACCCATGATGGTGTAGTTCTTGGTTTTCTCCGATCCGATCGACCCGATGACCGCATCTCCGGTTGCAATTCCGATACGCTGTCTGATCTGGGGCAGGTTTTTCTGAAGTCCGGTCAATTCCGGCAGTTCCTCCTGGAAAGCCTGCATGTGCTCGATATTGCGGAGCGCGCTCTCCAGCGCGAGCGTCGCCTGTCCGCCATCATCACAAAACGGTTGTGCCCAGAAAGCCATGATCGCGTCACCGATATACTTGTCGATCACGCCCTGCCTATCCGTGATTTCCGAAGACATCAAATCCAGATATCGGTTGAGCACCCGAACAAGGCCAGACGGGGTGAACTGCTCGGAAATGCTCGTGAAATCCGCCAGGTCCGAAAAATAGGCCGTGACAATTTTCTTCTCACCAGCCGTTGCATCTTCATGATCGGCAATCAGGCCGGACACGACGCGAGGGTCCAGATATTGCCCGAAGGTATCCTTGATCTTCTGCGTCGACCGCAGCCCATCCACCATGGTGTTGAAGCTGCGGGTCAGTGTACCGATTTCGTCTTGTGAACGCGGCTCCAGCTCGACACTGAAGTCTCCTTGCTCAGCGCGCTTTGCACTCAAAGTCAGAAGCTTCATGGGCCGCAGAATGCCGGAGATCACGAGAGACGAGAGCAGCAATGCCAGGGCCCCGCCCGAGGCTGTTGCGGCGATACTCGCGTAAAGGGCCTGTTGTTCGTGAAGCGCTGCCGTGGTTATCGCCTGGTCGGTGAACTGGTTGACATGCTTGTGCAGCTCGTCGAGATGCGCTGTCAGCTTGTCCTCCTCCTGCTCAAGCTGTTGTTCCAGTTTTTCGCGTGTTGCCGGAGGCAAGTCGGCCGTATTCACGAGGGTCGATGCATGCGTATGGAAATTGTTATGCTGTGTTTCGATGGCCACAAGCGCTGGATATAGCGCCGCAAGTTCCAGCTTGTCCTGCAGCGAAGCCGACTGATCCTGCGCAGCTTTGACACGTGCCTCCGCTGATTTCAGCAGGTCTTCCACCTTGTTGGCGTGTTCCTCGAACCTAGTGAAATCCTCGGCAAGCCGTTCTTCGAGATGCTTTATTCTGGTTTGAAGCTCGGGGTGATTTTGCAAAAGCGCATCAATTTCTTCGGCAGACTTGTCGTAACTGAGAACTTCCAACCGGTCCGCCCGCAACTCCGCCTGATACTTCTCGGCGCGTTCCAGATCGATTTCTTCCTGAAGCGTCACGACTTCAATTTGTGCAATTTCGTTGCGCAGCGGCGAATAGACCTTCGAAATCAGTTGCAGTTCGGTGTTGATCTCGAAAATCTTGTAGATCGAGAACGCCGCAGCGGCGGCCATAACAGCGAAAACTATGAGGGAAATGCCGAATATCTTCCAGGCAATACGCATCAGACAGATCCTCCATCGGCACAGCTGACGGCTGGCAATAATACCTAAATATAGGCGTGCAGATCCCGGAGCGCGACACGATAGTTGGGAAAGCGGAAGGAATACCCAAGCTCGTCCTTTATGCGCTGATTGGAAACCCTTTTGTTTTCGCCATAAAAGGAGCGCGCCATGGGTGTCAGGTCCGCGGTCTCGAAGGGAATCTCAGGGGGAGGCTCAATCCCAAGAAGCTCTGCCGCAAAGGTGACCACATCCTGAGGCGGAGCGGGTTCGTCATCCGTAACATTGTAAATCCGAGTTACAGGATTTGCCATGGCAAGCGACACCGCACCTGCAATGTCGGAAACATGAATGCGGTTGAACACCTGGCCCGCCTTGACAAGGCGGCGGGCCTTGCCTTTCCGGAAGTTTTCAAACGCATTTCGGCCTGGGCCGTAGATTCCCGAAAGACGAAAAACCTGAACGGGACAATCGTTCGATCCCGCAAATTCCAGCCATGCGTTTTCCGCCGCGACCCTTTGTACGGATCTTTTCGAAACCGGCTTGCACGGAGTGTCCTCATTTACCCAGTCGCCATCGTGATTGCCGTATACGCCAACGGTGGAGAGATATCCGATCCATTCCGGTCGACCGGCGGCAACATCTTCGCCGTGCAAGTTCAGCACAGGATCTCCGGCATCATTCGGTCCGATGGAAACAAGGACGTGTGTCGCCGATGCAAGCGCTTCAGCAATGCCTTCGCCTTGGGTCGTCCCATCGAATAGGAAAGGTTCGATGCCGGTCGCCTTGAGGGCTTCCGCCTTTTCGACAGACCGTGTGGTGCCGCCGATCCAGTCAAACTGATCCCGTGTCTCTTCGATGAAGGCCTTTGAGGAAAAGCCGACACCGAAAACAAAAAGGCGCATGGTCATAACTCCAGATGCTTGCGGCGAACTTCGTAAAGGGCAATGCCGGTCGCAACGGCGAGGTTCAAACTGTCAGCCTGACCGACCTGGGGAATTCGGATCAACGTCGAACAGGCATCCGCCATGTCGTCCTCCAGTCCCTTCTGCTCATTGCCCATGACAAGAAGCGCCGGCTCAGTGTAGTCCGGCGTCCGATAGTCGACAGAACCTTTCAGGTGCGTCGCCGCAACGGTGCCTGGCCATTTGCCCGCCAGGGTTTTGAATTCTTCCTTGGTCATCCGGGCCAGAGGCACGTGAAAGAGCGAACCCATGGTGGCGCGCACCGCTTCAACCGCAAAGGGATCAGTGCAATCACCAACCAGCATGACACCCGAACCGCCGACCGCATCAACCGTGCGAATGATCGTGCCGAGATTGCCCGGGTCTCGTATCCGGTCAAGTGCGACCCAAATGCTTGAACCCTTCGAGTCAATTTCCCCGGCTGAAAGGATCTTTTGCCCGTAGACGCCAACAACCATTTGAGGATTGTCCTTGCGCGTCATGGCAGACATGACAGCCGTTGAAACTTCCAGGATCAGCGCTCCGCGTGCCTTGGCGGTTGCCGCTGCTTTTTGTGCAATGGGGTTGTCACGCGCTTCCGGACCAAGAGCGAGATAGCGAACATCCCAACCTGCTTCCAGTGCATCGGTTGCCAGCTTCAGCCCTTCGGCAACAAACATGCCCGACTGGCTGCGATGCTTGCGTTGGGCGACGAGCCCTTTGATTTCCTTGACAATCGGATTGGAGTGGCTGGTGATCTGCTTCACCGCGCCGATACGCTGAGGTTTGCCGGATTGTGGCATTCTTTGCTCCGGGAGCTCAACTGGAGCCAGGGACGGAAATTGAACAAGTTAAGCTGGAGTATGCGCTGGCCCTTTTCGGGTCAAGGTTTTTGGCGCTCATCTTGTGGCGGAAGCAGTCTCTGTGTCGCCAGCAAAACCGCATCGTTGATGTCTACTGGAAACGACGTCACATCCAGCTTGCCGTCAATCGCCAGAAAGGACAGTCCGTGGACCTGCGTCCAAAGAGGAAATGCTGTCTTGATGACCCACTCGGTGATGTCGTCTTCACCAAGATAGCGCGCGACCTCCGCAAGCAGCACACCATAGCAACCGCGTCCAACCTGTTTGAGTTCCTCTATCCGTCCCGAATGGCTTCTGGTGCTGAACATGAGACGAAACGTATGCGGCTCCCGTATTGCGAATGCCACGTAAACCCGGCCGATTGCAGAGATCGATTCGATGGAACCGCGCGGGTGTTCTGAAGCGCTTTGCTCCATCTCCGCTCCAAGGCGCTGAAGGCCGTCTTTGGCGACATCCGTCAAAAGATCGTTTTTGGAGGAAAAATGCCGGTAAGGCGCTGCTGTACTGACCCCCGCCAGACGGCAGGCATCCGACATTGAGAACCCGTCGGGGCCGTGTTCTTCGATCAACCGCCTCGCAGCAGCAATCAGTTGACCGCGTAAGTCGCCATGATGATAGGCGCTTTTCTTCTGAATTTTTTTTCCGGTCATTCTCAATGCTTCGATTTTTTTGCGGCGAATCCCCTTGCGGAAGTTAATTCTTCTAACATATGTTAACAATAGTAACATAGTTAGTAGTGTTCACATTCGGGCATTTGCCCGCGCGAACGCAGATTGCAAGACGCGAAAATCGGACGAAAGGTGAGGGTGCGGCATGTCGGGAACAATTCATGAGCGGGATGCTGGAACGCATAAGACCGGCCGTATTCGTCTCTTCGCTCGGGGATTTGCAAGTCTGGCGACATTTACCGTCAATCTCGGACTGGCGGCTGTTGCTGTGGTTGTTGGTGTCACGACAATCCAGATGCGGGCAGAGGAAAGACCGGTCGTCGAAGCGGCACCTCTCACTGAAGTGACCACGATCAATCCGGACTTTCAGAAAGGATACGACGTCACACGCAGTTTCGTTGGACGGCTGGAGCCGGCGCGCAGGACGGACCTCGGATTTGAACTGTCCGGAACGGTTCGCGAAATTCGGGTGGACGAGGGCGGCAGCGTTCAAAAGGGCGATATCATCGCGGTGCTGGACATCCGATCGCTCAAGGCAGAGCTCCGTCGGCAGCAAGCCAATCGTCAAGCGACCGAAAGTGACCGGGAACTGGCCCAATTGACGCTCGACCGCCGAAGCAAGTTGCGGGTCTCCGGACATGTAAGCGACCAGGTGCTGGACGAGGCAAGGCTGACACTCAGCCGGTTGGACGCTTCCCTTGCCCAGATAGATGCGTCAATCGAGACAATCGAAATCAGTCTGGACAAATCGGTTCTGCGGGCACCCTTTGACGGCAATATCGGCGAACGCCTGCTTGACGAAGGAGCAACCGTGTCGCCGGGTCAAGCGGTCCTGCGCGTGCTTGAAAGCGCCCGCCCAACCGTCCGGATTGGATTGGCGCCGGAAGTGGTTGATCAGCTTCAGGAAGAAGACACCTACAAAATCCGTATCGGAGATGAGAATTACACTGCTGTGCTGTCCGGCCTTAGACCGGATCTGGAGACGCGCACGCGGACAATTGAGTCCTTGTTCGAACTCAAGGGCAGCGCCGCCGCCCCGGGTTTCGGCAGGCTGGCTGAGCTTACTCTGACGGAGTGGATCCAAACCGAAGGTTACTGGGTGCCGACGACGGCCCTTAAAGAAGGTCCGCGAGGCCTCTGGACGCTTTTAACCGTCGTCCCCCGGTCTTCGGAAGTTGCTGTGCCGGACTACAAGATCGCGCGCGAGGCGGTTGAGGTGATCCATGCGGATAGAGGCCGCTCATTTGTCCGCGGCACGCTTTCCAGGAACAGCAAAATCGTCGCTGTGGGGGTGCACAGGGTCGTCACCGGCCAGTTGGTCCGTCTTGGGTCAGATGGGGTCTAAACGATGGAAACGCTGTTCTTTCGTCAGCCGCGACTGGTCGCTCTCACCATTCTTGTCATCGTCGCGGCGGGGCTGTCTGCACTTGTCGGTATCGGACGCCAGGAAGACCCGACAATCACCAACATCTTTGCCACCGTTACGACAGTCTATCCCGGTGCTGATCCCGCACGTGTCGAAGCGTTGGTGACGGAAAAGATCGAAGAGGAAATGAGAGAAGTGGAAGAGATCGATGTGATCGAGTCCACTTCCGGTTCGTCGATTTCGATCATCCAGATCGAATTGCTCGATACCTTGTCGGAAGAGGTGATCGAACAGACCTGGTCCGAAATCCGTGACAAGATTTCAGATGCGACACGGGAGTTTCCGCAAAGTGTACAGGAGCCAGAGTTTGACACGGAAGGTGCAGGGGCCTTCGCGTCGATCAGTGCGCTCATCCCCAAACATGACAATGTCAGCCAGGCGGTCATGCTGCGCTATGCCGAAACGCTCTCCGACATTTTGCGGAATGCGCCGGGGACAAAACAGGTTGAGATTTTCGGGGGCATCGATGAGGAAATTCTGGTTCGGATCGACCCGGCCCTGCTGACATCACTTTCGTTGACGGCGGATCAGGTCTCTTCGGCGATCAGTGCGGCGGATGTCAAGGTGCAGGCCGGTCGCCTGCGCAATTCCGAGCAAGAATTCCTGATCGAGGTTGAGGGCGAAATCGCTACCCTCGACCGCATTCGCCAGATCCCGGTTTCCACAGGCACTTCGGGAATTGTTACACGAATTGGCGATATTGCGAGTGTGAGCAAGGGAATCCGGCAGCCTGCCGAGGAACAGGCCTATTCGGATGGCCGTCCTGCGTTGTTGATTGCTGCCAAGATTTCTGAAGGACTGCAGGTCGACACCTGGATGGGGCGGGTCCGGGACAGGCTCACACAGTTTGAACGCGACATGCCGTATTCTATCGAACACCGACTGGTATTCGATCAAAGCACTTACACCATCAATCGCCTGTCGAACGTGGGCGTCAACATTGCCATCGGGATGTCGCTGGTGGTGGTCGTGTTGCTGGTGACAATGGGAATGCGCTCTGCCTTGATTGTCGCCATGGTTTTGCCGGTCGTTACCCTCGCCTCGTTTTCGACTATGAGCATGATTGGCTTGCCTCTGCACCAGATGTCTTTGACGGGAATGATCGTTGCTCTGGGGCTGCTGGTTGACGCCGGTATCGTGATGACGGACGAAATCGGTCAGGCTCTGGACAAAGGCTTGTCGCGGCGAGACGCCGTTGGCAAGGCGGTTCGCCGTCTGTTTGCGCCGCTCCTTGCCTCCACGGTGACCACCGCTCTTTCGTTCATGCCCATGGTCCTCTTGCCGGGGCCTCCAGGCGACTTCGTCGGCTCCATTGCAATTGCGGTAATCGTGATGCTGCTCTGGTCCTTCGTCGTGGCCGTAACGTTGACGGCGGCAATTGCCGGCTGGGTATTGCCTGCCGGCGGTGGAAGCAAAAAGAAGAAGTCGATTCGGCTGCTGTCGATTGTGTCTGTACCCTTTCGGTACTCGCTGAAGCTGGCTATGCGAAACCCGGCGAGCTCCGTTGCCTATGCGCTCATACTGCCTGTTGTCGGCTTTCTGAGCATGCCCACCTTGACCGCACAGTTTTTCCCGGGCGTCGACAGAGACCAGTTTCATATCGAGGTTGAACTTGCTGACGGAACAGCGATCGCTCAAACCTCGGCCACGGCGCTTGAAATCGACCGTTTTCTGTCCACCACTGACGGCGTTGAACAGGTTTCCTGGGTGGTCGGCAAAAGTGCGCCGGCTTTTTACTACAACATCGTCGGTAGCCGGGACCGGGCGCCCGCGTTTGCGCAAGCCCTGGTCACGTCAAGCTCGGCTGAAGCCACAACGGATCTGGTGCCAAAGCTTCAGGCGGATCTTTCTAGTCGCTTTCCTGAAGCGCGCATTCTGGTGCGTGACCTGGTGCAGGGACCGCCTGTTGATGCGCCTGTCGAATTGCGGTTGGTGGGGCCATCGCTGGAGGTTCTGCGGGAGCAGGGAGATGCCATTCGACAGCTGGCCGCCAATGTCGACGAGATCACGGTCGTCAGGACGACACTGGACGGTGGAGCACCCAAGCTGAAATTTGAAGTCAACGAAGACAAGGCCCGCCTTGTTGGTCTTGGACTGTCGGACGTCGCACGCCAGTTGGAGGCGACCCTTGAAGGAGCAACCGGTGGAAGCTTGATCGAAAGCACGGAAGAACTTCCGATCAGGGTCCGAATTGGCGATGAAGCGCGGGGCAGCCTCGCTGAGATTACCAGCTTGCCGTTGCTCCCCTCAGGCGGAGTGTCGGGAGAAGCGGACTATGACGGCGTGCCGCTTTCTGCGATTGCAGATATCCGCATTGAACCCTCTGAGGGACAGATCAACCGCCGCAACGGCGAACGCACCAACACGATTCAGGCTTTCGTTCAATATGGCGTGCTTCCGGAAGAAGCCCTCAAGACCCTGCAGGCCCGGATGGATGCAGCAGGGTATTCACTGCCTGACGGATACCGGATTGAAACCGGCGGCGATTCCGATGCGCGCAATGAAACGCTGACAAACCTTATCGGATCGCTTGGACTGATCGTTCCCCTGTCCATTGCTGCGATTGTCTTGACTTTCAACTCGTTCCGTCTGTCCGTAGTGACCTTCATGGTCGCCATTTTGTCGGCGGGCCTGAGCATTCTCTCCCTTGCTGTTTTTCAGTACCCTTTCGGCATCAATGCTATCATTGGTGTGATTGGCTCGATCGGCGTGTCGATCAATGCCGCGATCATCATTCTGACCGGGATGCAGCAGAATCAGGACGCGGTGAACGGCGACAGCGAGGCCATGGTTGACGTCGTGATGGGATCCAGTCGTCACATCGTTTCCACCACGCTGACAACCTTTGGCGGTTTCCTTCCATTAATCCTGGATGGAGGCGGCTTCTGGCCACCTTTTGCCATGTCCATTGCCGGTGGTGTTCTGCTGTCGACGGTAATCTCGTTCTATTTTGCACCGCCCATGTTCGCGCTGGTCTACGCCCGGCGGAAGGCATTTTTAAAGAATGCAATCGGAGGGCGGGACACGGACGAACAGAGCCCGGATGGCCTGGCTTCAAACTGGAGCAACGACAATCGTCAGGTCTCGGTCGCAGCAGAGTAAGAGGTAACGAAGAAACGCGAACTCAAGTGACGGCGCGATGGAAACTCTATTTTCCGGCGTTTGTCTAACGACTGCTCCAACGCGAAAAGAGCGACGTCGACAGGGCGCGGTTGCCGGTCTCTTCGCGGATGACGAGTTCGCCCGATTCCAGCAAGCCGCCCTGGGCATCAAGCGTTTCTGCCATCAGCTCGTGAATGGAGACAAAGCTGGAGCGAATGGCGTAGGCCGTCAATATCATGAAGAGAGCATCGTCGCTCAGCAGCTTCTGCAAGTCGCTCAGCATCCCGGGCAAACTGGTGTAAAGGTCCCAGACTTCGCCCTTGGGGCCCCGGCCATATTTCGGCGGGTCCAGGATGATACCGTCATAGGTGTTGCCGCGGCGGACTTCGCGGGCAACGAACTTGGACGCGTCCTCGCAAATCCAGCGGATCGGGAGGTCTTCAAGTTCGGATAGGGCCTGGTTTTCCCTTGCGTATCCGATCGCCTTCTTGGAAGCGTCCACATGGGTTACCTGGGCACCCTCCGTTGCCGGCAAGAGCGATGCCAGACCGGTATATCCAAAGAGGTTCAGGATTTTTAGCGGCTTATCCGGAGAACGTTTCTTCTCTGCGCGAACTTTGCTGTTGACCCAATCCCAATGCGCGGCTTGTTCGGGGAAGACGCCAACATGCCGAAATGACATGAAACGGCCATTGTATCGCACCGGACCAAATGACATTTCCCATGTTTCCGGAACATTGCCGGAAAATTTCCAGCGGCCGGGTCCCTCTTCTTCCGTGTCACCTGAAAAGACAGCGTCTGCACGGTCCCAGGAGGTATCCTTCAGGCGCCGCGCACCCATGGCCTGCGGTTCCGGCCGCACGATCGTGAACCGGCCATAACGCTCCAGCTTTTGGCCGGTGCCCATGTCGAGGAGTTTGTAGTCCTTCCAGCCGTTTGTTTCCAAAACAACTGGCCAGGACTGGCTCGGGGGCTTGCCGGTCGGGGCAAAGGAGGAGGCGTTGGTCTGGTCCGCCACTTTTGTCTCTCTGACGTCTGATGAAAGGAGGCTTTCCGCCTTAGTCGCGTATCGCGCCAAGGTCAACGCTTGACGAGCGCCCGAAAATGAAAAAAGGGTCGGAAGCAACAGGCGCTTCCGACCCTTTTCAGGAAATGCAATTGAAATCAGGCCGCGGCCACTTCTGATAGGAACTGTTCGACTTCCTGTTTCAGTTCGCCCGTCTTCTCAGTCAGTTCACCGGAGGCCGATAGAACCATGTCGGCCGAGGAGGACGTTTGGTCGACCGCCTGTGACAGCTCCGACATGGACGAGGACACCGCACCCGTACCTTCTGCAGCGCGCTGGACGTTCTGCGAAATTTCCGCAGTGGCCGCACCTTGTTGCTCCACGGCCGAGGCGATCGCAGTGGTGTAGGAGTTGACTTCCGTCATCGTCTCGGCGATTTCGCCGATGGCAACGACAGATTCCTTGGTCGCGTTCTGGATTTCTGTGATCTGCGAGCTGATTTCTTCGGTTGCCTTTGACGTCTGGGTCGCAAGTTCCTTGACTTCAGCGGCAACGACCGCAAAACCCTTGCCGGCTTCACCAGCGCGGGCAGCTTCGATGGTCGCGTTGAGTGCGAGCAGATTGGTCTGTTCCGCGATCGCCTGAATAAGCGTCACGACTTCACCGATCTTGTTGGCAGCTTCTGCCAGACCTTCAACCTTTTCGTTGGTGACCCGAGTGCCCGTGGTTGCCCGGTCGACGATCTCGGTGGTCTGAGAAACCTGGCGGGATATCTCACCAATCGATGCCGCGAGTTCTTCTGCTGCGCTCGCAACGGTCTGCACATTGTTGGTCGTCTCATTGGAGGCCGACTGCGTTTCGGAGGCATAACCTGCGCTGTCGCGGGCGATTTCGGTCAACGCCTGTGCAGTTGAGTCCAGACTGCCGGCTGTTGCTTCGACAGACCCAAGTGCGTCTTCAGCCGTGGAGCGGAAGCTCTGGATCAGGTTGTCAATGCGCTGCTGACGCTCCTGGCGAGCGGCTTCTTCGTTGGCATTGTGTGCCTGAAGTTCTGCGCGTTCAACGGCGTTGTCACGGAAAACCTGGACGGTACGGCTCATGTCGCCGATTTCGTCACCACGGTCGAGGCCCGGAATGTGCACTTCATTGTCGCCATCGGCCAGGCGTGCCATCACGTTGGTAATGGTGCGGATCGGGCGTGTGATCGCAAGGTTGAGTACAAAGGCAAGTCCGATGCCGCCGAGAATGGCAAGCAGGATGGTGATGGCAATCTGGACTTCCGCCGAGCTCGATGCAGTCTTGGCCTGCTCGGACTGAACTTCGGAAATCGCCGAGATGTCGGCACTGACCTTACGGGTCAGGTTGTCGAGTTGCTTTCTTTGACCTGCGAGGCTCTCCTTCGTGGCGCGCATTTCCATGAACGATTTGTCCAGGGTCGCGATAGACGTCGGAATTGCATTGATTGCGTCGGCCGCAGCTGGCAATACCTTGGAGTACTTGACCAGGTCTGCTTCCAGTTTGGAAAGACCGGCGATGCTTTCTTCAACCTTCGTCGGGTCGGTGGTGCCAAAGGCGCCGAAGAGCAACAGCGTTTCTGCACGCGCTCCAATCGATAGCTGGTTCAGGTTGGTGGCCTTGTCGGCAATCGTCCGGATGGTCGCAAGGCGCGTTGCAGCTGTCAGGGCATCTGTTTTGGCCTTTGAGACAACCGGGTTGACCTGACCCAGGATTTCATTTGTCAGGACATCCATGCCTTCAATATTCGTGCCGACTGCCAGACGAGCCTCATAACCTTCCGAAAAACCAAGATCGGTTGTCAGCTTTTCGAGCGAGACAAGCAGGTTTTTGGCCTGCGCCGCCAGTTTGCTGACGGTTTTGCTGTCGATGCCCTCGATCTGCTTGTACTTCATCTGCTTGGTGTCGCTGACGAGCCCGCGCGCAATTCCAATGGAAGCGGTCAGGTCATCACCTTCAATGTTGCCGCTGCCCTTCAGGTAAAACATGTGAATTTTCACGACATCGTCTTTGAGTGTGAAAACGCCTCTTTCAAGCTGATTGGCATCATCCAGCCGTCCATCGGCCGAGAATGCCTCGGCACTGACCTGTTTTTCTTCTGTCAAAACAGCGTCGGTAATGACTGCGGCAAGTGCGCCCAGATCGTCGGTGCTCTTTTGAAGCGTCGCCAGACGTTCGGCTTGCTGTTTGGTCTCATCGACAACTTGACCGAAGGTGGTTGCAAACTCTGCGACCGCTTCTTGCGCGCCGGCAAGCTGGCTCGCTGCCTGCGGGTCGTTGGCGACCTCTGTCGACAGGACATCGAGAGACTTCTTGAGTTCAACAATCTTGCTGCTCACGGACTGGCCAAGTTCCGAAGTCGGATTGTTGAGGTAGTCTTCGCGTTCAAGCGACGTCGCCTGCACCTGGCTTGCGACCTGCGCCGCAAGATCTGCCACGACAAAACGGGATGAAAGCTTATGCAATGCCAGGAAACCGACACCGCCTACCACCGCGGTTAGCAGCAGCACAGCCAGAAAACCTCCGCCGACCTTGAACCCGAATTTCAGGTCGACCAGAATTTTCAGAATTCGATTCATTTGATCCCCACACAGCTGGATAATCAGCATAATTGTTTAGGCACTATTACGCGGGGCAATGAATATTAGGTAAATCCTCTTCGGAGATGCAGGTCTTTCCTAGATTAAAATAATAATTCAGGATTCTAAACGAATCTGCACAGGATTGTTTCTTATATTGATCAAATAAATCAATTTAAGAGTGTGTTCCAAGTTTATACATGCTGCCCGCCGTTTATGTGTATTTCGGAGCCGCTGACATAAGACGAGCTTTCAGAACACAGATAGAAGATCGTATCGGCAACTTCCTCCGTTCGGCCAAGCCGGCGCAGAGGTATATCCTCAATGAGCTTTTCCGTTCCGGGTGACAGGATCGAGGTATCGATTTCCCCCGGTGCAATGGCATTGACGCGAATACCATAAGGTCCGAAGTCCGAGGCCATCTCCCGCGTCAGCGATGCGAGCGCAGCCTTTGAAGTCGCATAGGCGGTGCCGGCGAATGGATGAACCCGCATGCCTGCAATCGAGGTTACGTTCACAACGGATCCCTTTGTGCTCTTCAGCTCCTCAAACAAACCTCGGGCAAGCAGAATAGGTGCGAAGAAGTTGACCTGAAAAACAGTGCGCCATTCATGCATGGCGGTTGAGAGGGAATTGAGGCGCTCGCCTTCGGGCCCCTTGGGACTGATACCGGCATTGTTGACAAGTGCATTCAATCTGGAGCCGTTGGCCTCAAGCCTTTTGCGGATTTCCTGTGTTGCGTACCCAAGATTTTCAGGGTCGGACAGGTCAACCTGAATATGGTCCTCCGGTCCCATGGGCCACGGGCATTTGTCGGAGAAGGCCTGGCGGGAGCAGGTGATGACCCGCCAGCCTTCTGACGAGAATTTTTTCACAGTCGCATGGCCGATGCCACGACTGGCTCCGGTCAGGACAAGTGTAGGGCGGGTGTCGTTTGCTTCGTTGACGCTCATACCGTGTCCTTAGCCGGAGTACAGAAGGCTCAGAAAAAGTTGACTTTTATAGTTGAGTTTAGTTATTGCGCTGGAAATCGTCCATGCCAATATGTCCCAATATGAGGACATGCACCGGATCCTGCAATGATCATTTGCTCATGTAACATTCTGTCCGAAAAGCAGCTTCGCGAAGCTGCGGAGGAAATGCGTGCGGATCCGAATGGGAAAGTGCCGACGCCGGGTGCTGTGTTTCGTCACCTGGGGTGCCGGCCAAAGTGCGGCAGCTGCTTTCCTTCTGTCATTGACATCATTCACAAGAAAGGCTCTGAAGAGGGTTCTGAGTCTGAGACCGAGCCTGCACCCGCAAAACGGGCAGCAAGCCGCTAGCCAGGAGAGGGCTAATGAAGGGCGATCCGCGCGTTATCGAGTATCTCAACAAGTCACTTCGTCATGAGTTGACTGTCGTCAATCAGTTCTGGGTGCATTCCCGGCTACTTGCCGACTGGGGTTTCCAAAAGCTGGCAGACAAGGAACTGGTGGAAGCCGACGAAGAGCGTCAGCATTCCCAGGAGCTGATCGACAGGATCATCTTTCTTGAGGGGCTCCCGAACCTTCAGACACTAGACCCGCTGAGAATTGGTCAGTCCTTGAAGGAATGTCTCGAGTGTGATCTGGCAGCTGAATATGTGGCGCGCGCCCTTTATAAGGAAGCCCGCGAAGTGTGCCGTGAGATCGGTGACTACGTTACAATGAGCCTTTTCGAGCGCCTTCTCGGTGATGAAGAAGGCCATATCGATTTTCTGGAAACACAATTGGAACTGATCGAGCAAATCGGCATCGACAATTATTCGCTTCTTCAGGCCAAGTCGGCGGATCAGGCTGAATAGTCGACAATCATCGGTTTCTATTGCTGCGGCTGCCCCGTCAATGGGCAGCCGTTTTTCGTTTCGTCTGCGCCAAGATGGTGCACCATACCACCGGCAGCGCGTGCGTCTTCCTCGTCATGGGTGACGAGCAGTACCGGTAATCCGTTTTTACGGGCAAGATCAAAAACGAGCTTTCGAACTTCGGATCTGCGTGATTGGTCCAGGCTGGAGAAAGGTTCGTCCAGCAACAATGCTTCTGGCTGAGCAAGCAGTGTGCGCATGAGGGCAACCCGCGTTTGCTGGCCGCCGGACAAGGTGGCTGGATCCCGTGTTCCAAAGCCGGCGAGACCCACGTCCGTAAGCGCTTGTTCTGCGAGTTCACGCCGTTTTTGCCGATTTTTGATTTCGGGGGGAATCGCAAAGATAAGATTTTGAAGAACCGACATATGTGGAAACAGCAAGGGCGATTGGAACATGAGGCCGATGTGCCGGTCCTGCGCGGCAACGTTTGACAGGTTACGTCCACGCAGGACAACGTCTCCCTGCGCCTCAAAGTCCGGTTTCAGGAAGCCCGCAATGAAATTGAGCAGGCTGGACTTGCCGCTGCCACTCTCCCCCATGATGGTAAGAATGGCGCCCGGTGGAATGTCACAGTCTATCGACAGCAATACCAATCCGTTCAGGCGAAGGGAAACGTTCTGAAGGATAAGACCGGATGCCGGGTCGGGTGCGATCATCGTGGATACTTATTTTCCAAGGCGCATGGCTGCGCGGTTGCGGTGGACAAGGGACGGCACCAGAGCTGCCAACAAAAAACCCATGAGTGGAACAATCAGCTGAAGCAGCGCATAGAGCGAGGCAAACTGGCGGTTGCCGCCGCTTGCGAGTGCAACACTTTCCGTTGTGATCGTGACAATCCGGCCAGCGCCAATCATGAGTGTCGGCAGGTACTGGCCAACCGAAACAGCGGCAGCAACTGCAATTGTAACCAGAACCGGTCGCAGAAGCAGCGGCAATTGAATTTTCCAGAACACTTTTGCCCGTGGTGCGCCGATAGACCTTGCTGCGCGCGCGTAACGCGGGTCGAGTTGGTCCCAGGGGTCGCTCAAGGCGAGAAAGGCGTAGGGAAAGACAAAAATCAGATGGGACAGCAGAACAGCAAGGAGTGTTCCGCTCAAACCAAATAAAAGAAATAGCATTTGAAGGCCGAAGAGAAACGCAATCTGCGGAACAAGGAGCGGCAGAAAGATGTAACTTTTCAACCGTTTATTGACTGCAAGGTTGCGGTGGCTTCGTGCCTCCAGCAGCCAGAGGGTGAGCGACGTTGCCAATAAAGCGGAAACCACAGCAAGAAAAAGCGTCGCGGCAAGACTGCCGCTTCCCATCTGGACAGCATCAACCATCTTCGACAGGCTCCAGGCCTGAGGCAACACGGCCGGAAACCACCAGGATTTTGCGGCAGACCAAATGACCAATAAGCAGAGCGAGAGAACCATCACGATGATGATCAGCAGCATCGGCAAAAGGCTGAAGAAGCGACTGAAACCTTCCTGTCGAAACCGATGCCCGCTTTGATACTGGCGGTGTGCCAGAACACGCGCCAGTTTCTCCAGGCATAGGTAGATAACAAGTGCGCTCAGAGTTACGGCAAGCTGCAGCAGGGCTCCGGCGGATGCCATCAGGCGTTCGGTAAGGTCGGGATCGTTCATCCAGGCTACGAGCCGAGGTGCCAGGGGGGGCGGAGTTGTCGGCCCCAGGATCGTTGCCACATCGACCACGGAAGTGGAATAGGCGACGACGGCGAGAATCGGCAGGCGGATCATGGGATAGACCTGCGGCAGGACGATCTTGAAGAACGTCGCCATACGACCATAGCCCAGACCGGCGCCGGCTTTGAAAAAATCCTCGGTTCTTGGCCTGTTCAGCGCCGCCAGCGTCATCAGAAAAAGAAACGGTACTTCCTTGGCGACAAGGCCGAACGTCATTGCCATACCGTAGGGGTCGTTCAGGATCAAAATGTCGGGTGGACGCGTCCATCCGGTCGCCCAAGGAGACACCAGCCGCACCACGAACCCCGATGGAGCTATCAGGAAGGCAAGTCCGATAGCTGCTGCTGCATGCGGGACAGATAGAAGTGGTGACAAGAACCGCGTCAAACGCCGAAACGTCTGCGTACCCGACCAACCTGCGGTGAAGATAAGCACGATCGCAAGCGAAAGCAGCGAAGCTGTCAATCCTGTCGACAGGCTGAGCAAAGCGGATGTCACGAGCCCGGGCGCTTCAAACAACTGCTGGAACGGTGCGAATGAGAATTGCCCGTAACCCAATGCTGGCAGATAACCGAATGCTGGAAGTGCCGTTCCCGCAAGGCCGGCAAGCACCGGGCCTGCCAGCAACACCGTTACGAGAATGGTAGGGGCGTCCACACGAAGCCGGGTTCCCTGCGACAAGCGATCAACCTCACTCGGCACCGTACCTCTGGACCCAGGCTTCTTCCAGGGCTTTGACCCAGCTCGGGTGTGGTTCGGGCAAGACCGGTCCAAGGTCTTCCGGCGACAAGATTGCTGGCCCAAGGTCCATGGTGTCGAACAAGGCCTTTTCATTTGCAGGCAGTCCTGCAACGTCGAGTACCGTCGGGTCTCCCCAGATTTCCGGTTCCTGCTTGCGTGTTTGTGCCATGGGGGACAGGAGGAAGTTCGCGAAGACTTGTGCGCCCTCCTGGGCAGAACTGTTGAAGGGGATGGCTACAAAGTGGGTGTTGCCGATCGTGCCGCCCTCAAAAACGAACGTTCGAACAGTCGGAGGCAGTTCGCCATTGGCAATCGCACCGGACGCATCACCTGGATTGAATGAAAAGGCAATGTCGAGTTCACCATCTGCAAGCAGTTGGCGCATATGAGAGGCGTTCTTGGGAAATGCCTGTCCTTCACGCCAAAGCTGAGGGTGCAACTTATCAAGATAAGCAAACAGCGGTGCGACCGCTTCTTCAAATTGAGCCTTGTCTACCGGTTTGGAAAGCAGTTCGGCATTGGCGACCGTGCCTGCAAGAACCTGTTTCAGAAATGTCGTACCGTAGAAGTTGGGTGGCTGAGGATAGGCAAACCGTCCCGGATTGGCCGTTGCGTAAGCCAGAAGTTCGTCAAGAGATGCAGGAGGTGTTTCAAGGCGCGCACTGTCATGCATGAAGACAAGTTTCGCCATACCCCAAGGGCTTTCCTGACCATCGGTCGGGACAGTGAAATCAACCAGGACTGTCGGCTTGTTCTCTACATCGACATATGCCCAGTTCGGGAGGGTCTCCGCCCAACCAGGCGCAGCCAGAAGTTCGTTTTCCTTCATCGACGCGAAATTTTCACCGTTGATCCAGATGAGGTCGACAGCACCACCAGAGGCCTTTCCGACCGATTTTTCCGACAGAACCTGGGAGACAACTGTTGCTGTGTCGCTGACTTTCACATGTATGACACGCACACCGTAGTCCCGCGCGACCTCACGAGCCGCCCATTGAATATAGGCGTTGATCCGAGGTTCTCCGCCCCAGGCATGGAAATAGACCGTCTGACCATTTGCTTTGTCCAGTAGGGCCTGCCAGGCAGGATCTTCCTGCGTTGCTTGAGCGAGTGCAGTCAGAGGCACTAGAACGAGCGCGAAAAGGCAAAGACCGGCGGCGAGAAGTCGAGTCATCTGAAGTCCTTTTGATCTGAACTGCGTTCCCCTCGCAAAGACGGTACGACACGGTCAAGACAAGGCTTTGTGAACCGGCGCTGCGAAGGCCATGCCATGCTCTGCGCGAAGTCTAGACCGGCAGCACATGCGTGTCCTTGATTTCCTCCATGACAGCATATGTATGCGTCTCCCGTACGCCTGGAAAGGCCAGCACCACATCCGACAAGAAGCTGCGATAGGCTTCCATATCCTTGACCCGGCTTTTCATGAGATAGTCGAAACCGCCGGCGACCATGTGACATTCAAGAATATCGGGGGAGCGTTCGACCGCGATCTTGAAGGCGTCAAAGATGTCCGGTGTCGTTCTTTCAAGTCGAATTTCGACGAACACCAAAAGGCCCCGCTCAACCTTCTTGGGATCGAGGGTGGCTGAAAAACCTTCGATGTAGCCTTCGCGTATGAGACGCTTGGTCCGCTCAGCCGTCGCCGTTGGCGAGAGGCGAACGCGGTCTGACAGCTCGGTGTTGGTAATGCGTCCGTCTTCTTGCAGCGCCCTCAATATCCGCCGGTCGGTTGCATCAAGCATAGTGAATTACCTCTTAGAAATTTAATTTTGCCGGAGATAGCACGGAACATTGACAAAAAAATAGGGAATAAAGCCCAAGAAATTCGGATATTCTAGAGAAATGTATTGATCGATGTCCCGAAGAGGACGTTTGGGAGGTTTTCATGACTGCCACTGCCGCTGCTGTGAAGATGGGTTACGGTGACGATCTGGTTCCATTTCGCGCGGATTATGCGCCCGAGGACAGGGTGCTTGTCGAAGCACTCCTGAAAGAAGCTGCATCAGATCCCGTTGTCGAGAAGCTGATCGATCAGCGCGCGCGCGGGCTCATAGAGGATATGCGCTCCGTGCAGGTAGGGCTTGGCGGTGTCGAGGATTTCATGCGTGAATTCGGCCTGACCACGCGTGAAGGTCTTGCGATGATGGTTCTGGCTGAAGCGCTGTTACGCGTGCCGGATGCGGAAACGGCAGACAAGCTGATTGAGGACAAGCTGGCAGCAGCCCGTTTTGACGAACCGTCAGACCAAAAATCCGACACCTGGCTGGTCTCCGCATCCTCCTGGGCCCTTGGAATCACCTCTCGTCTGCTGCATCCTGGTGATACGCCGCAGAGTATCCTGTCGAGCTTGGTCAAACGCATGGGCATGCCGACCGTCCGCGTGGCAACCCGCAAAGCGATGCAGCTTCTCGGGCATCAGTTTGTGTTGGGAGAAACCATTCAGAAAGCCCTGGAACGTGCGAAAGCACAGGAAGCCAAAGGTTACCGGTATTCCTACGACATGCTGGGTGAAGGCGCGCGCACGGCAAAGGATGCGGAACGCTACTTTCAGTCCTACGCCAATGCGATTGAGGCGATTGGCAGGTCTGCCGGTGACAAGGACCTGCCGGAGCGTCCGGGGATTTCAGTGAAGCTTTCAGCGCTCCACCCTCGCTATGAGGCGGTCAACGGTGACAGGGTGCGCGATGAGTTGCTGCCGCGACTGCGTGAATTGGTGCAAATGGCCAAGGACCGCAATCTCAATTTCACGATCGATGCCGAAGAAGCCGACCGACTTGAAATCTCGCTGGACGTCATAGCTGCATTGCTCGCCGATCCGGTTACCGCGAATTGGGATGGCTTCGGCCTGGCCGTGCAGGCCTATCAAAAACGCGGCGTGGAGATAATCGACTGGCTGGTGAAGGCCGCCAGAACGACAAAACGCAAGATGATGGTGCGCCTTGTAAAAGGCGCCTATTGGGACACGGAAATCAAGCACGCCCAGGAAAACGGTGCTGGCGGCTATCCGGTCTTCTCGCGAAAGGCTGCAACAGACCTTTCCTATTTGTGTTGCGCCAAGCGCATGCTCGCTGCCCGTGATGTGCTCTATCCGCAGTTCGCCACGCACAATGCCCTGACGGTTGCGCAGATCATCGAGCTGTCTGGCGGCAAGGCTGAAGGCTACGAGTTCCAACGCCTGCACGGTATGGGCGAAAGCCTCTACAAGTCCGTATGCGAGCGGGACGGTTTCCCTTGCCGCATTTATGCACCGGTTGGTGGTCACAAGGACCTTTTGGCCTATCTGGTTCGCCGGTTGTTGGAAAACGGTGCGAATTCATCCTTTGTCACCATTGTCGGCGACGCGTCGGTGCCGACGGAAGCCTTGCTGAAACGGCCAAAAGACATTCTGGACAATGGGCATCATGCCACAAACAGATCCATTCCCTTGCCGTCGGATCTTTATGGCGCAAGCCGGCAGAACTCCGACGGTATCGAATTCGGTCATGCGGCTGAACGCAGCCTCCTGGTTGAAGGCATGCGCAAGACCTCGGTTCCATTCACGCAAGCAGCACCGTTGGGCGCTGGGCTTTCCATCGGCGGTGACGCGCATCCTGTTTTTTCTCCCATGGACGGAACAACTCGCGTTGGAACGGTAAGATTTGCAAGCCAGGAAAACGCACAAGAGGCCGTCGCTGCAGCGAAGAAAGGCTTTGAAACCTGGTCGAGAAGGCCGGTGCATGAGCGGGCTGAAGCACTGAACAGGCTTGGTGATCTGCTGGAGGAAAACCGTGACCGGCTGATGATGATCCTGTCCATGGAAGCCGGAAAATGCCTGACCGATGGTATCGCCGAGATTCGAGAGGCGGTCGATTTTTGCCGCTACTACGCCCACGAGGCGCGGACGCATTTCGGCGAAGGCAGGTTGATGCCGGGACCGACTGGTGAGGAGAACCGGTATCGCTATCGCGGCCGGGGTGTTTTTGTCTGTATTTCGCCCTGGAATTTCCCGTTGGCGATCTTCCTGGGTCAGATCAGTGCTGCGCTTCTGGGCGGCAATTCGGTTGTCGCCAAACCCGCAGAACAAACACCGCTGATTGCTTTTGAGACGGCAAAACTCATGTATGAAGCAGGTGTTCCGGAAGATGCCTTCTTTCTGTTACCGGGCGAGGGCGATGTCGGTGCCGCGCTCACCTCTCACCCTGATGTTGCCGGTGTGGCCTTTACCGGGTCGACCGAAACCGCCTGGGCAATAAACGGAACACTTGCTGCAAAGCGCGGGCCGATCGTACCGCTGATTGCCGAGACAGGCGGCATCAATGCAATGATCGTGGACGCGACCGCTTTGCCGGAACAGGTCTGCGACGATGTCATGATGTCCGCTTTCCGCTCGGCTGGCCAGCGCTGCTCCGCCTTGCGCCTGTTATACGTGCAGGAAGATGTCGCCGACACACTGCTCAGGATGCTGGAAGGTGCTGCGAAGGAACTCAAACTCGGGGACCCAAGATTGCCGTCAACGGATATAGGCCCGGTGATTGACGAGGAAGCGCGAGACAACATCATGGCACACATCCATGAAATGTCTGAAAGCCAGACGTTGCGATTTGCAGGCGATTTGCCGAGCGGCTCTCTCTCAAATGGGTCCTGGGTCTCACCGCATATTATCGAGCTGGATCAGGCAGAGGCGCTGTCTCGAGAAGTGTTCGGCCCCGTGCTGCACGTGGTGCGCTACAAGGCAAAAGACATTGATAAGGTTCTCGATCAGATCGCCGGCACCGGCTACGGCCTGACGCTTGGAGTGCATAGCCGCATCGATGCGACCGTGAAAAAGGTGGTCGACCGTTTGTCCGTTGGCAATGTTTATGTCAACCGCAACACCATCGGCGCTGTTGTCGGTACGCAACCCTTCGGCGGGTCGGGTCTCTCCGGCACTGGTCCAAAGGCAGGTGGGCCGGTCTATCTCACCCGGTTCGCGCTGGAACAGGTGGTGTCGATCAACACGGCAGCAGCCGGTGGCAATGCAAGCCTGGTCGCCGCGTCGGATGATTGAACAAGTTTAGCGACATGCGTTGTCCCCGAAACCTCGCCGACGATAGGGGACAATCAAAACAGCCAGGCTATTTCCCGCGCGGCTTCACCCGCCTTGTTGCTTCCGCAGACGTCGGATCATCCGGCCAGGGGTGCTTCGGGTAGCGTCCCTTCATGTCGGCCTTTACGTCTTTCCAGGACCCGGCCCAAAAACCGGGGAGGTCCTTGGTGATCTGGATCGGTCGCTGTGCGGGCGACAACAGTTCCAGGATCAGCGGCAGTTTGCCATCGCAAACGCTTGGATGGTGGGTCAGACCGAAAAGTTCCTGAACGCGGATCGAAAGCGTCGGGCCCGCCACCGCACCGTAGTCAATGGGAACTTTGCTGCCGGTCGGGGCTGTGAAGTGCGAGGGAGCAAGTGCATCAAGACGCGCCATGGCATCGAAAGGAAGCAAGACGCTGAGGGCGTTGCCGAGCACGGCCGCGTCGATTGCGTTGGTCCGTGTGATGCCAGCCAGAAAGGGTTGCAGCCAGCTCTCCGGTGTTTCACCAAGAAACTCGTCTGAAAGGTCGGGCAGATCTGACGCGCCGTTTGAGCGAGCGTAGTCAACCCGTCGGCGAAGCCGCCGCTGGTCCTTGCTCCAGTCAAGACGAGCGACACCACGGCGCCGTACTTCGTCGACAAGTGCTTTTTCGATTGCGTCCGAGTTCGGTGATTGAACGATAACTGCTTGCAGCTCAACGGCTTTGTAGCGTTTTACACGCCTTGCTTTGATCGCGCCTTCCGCCGTCAGTTGGACTTCGTCTTCCTTAACAATGTCGTCAGCAAAGAGATCCTCGATATCCGTTCTGGAAATCGGCGCACAAAGCTGGATGCGGCCGTTGGCGGCTTTTCCCTGTATATCCGCGACGGTGAGAAACGGTTCAGCTGCAAGAACGTGGCTGATGTCAAGTTCAGCACCGCGTCCGTTGGCAAGGCGGAAGCGCCCGGTCTTGCCACGGGCCTGTGCTACACGGTCAGGATAAGCGAGCGCCAAAAGAAATCCGGTGCTTTCAAGGTCGACGCCCGATCCTGACCCACCGGCCTGGCGCAGCCAGCGCGCGGCGAGTGTTCGCCCGTCTCTGGCGCGTTGTCCCTTGTCGTTGCGTACTGATCGCAGCCGGGTGCGAAGATCGGGATCTCTGCCGCCAAGCCCCGGCTCTGAAAGCAGCAGCGCGATCAGTGCGGCTGTCATCCCGAGATCTCGCGCAATCCCCTCCAGCAGCATATGTGCAAGACGGGGGTGAAGCGGCAGGTTTGCAAGCGCCTTTCCCGCAGGCGTCAGGCGCCCGGCACGATCGAGGGCATGCAAATCGGAGAGCAGGTTTCTGGCCTCATTCCAGGCAGCTGCCGGCGGTGGATCCATGAAACTGAGACTTGTTGGGTCAAGCGTACCCCAGGCAGCGAGATCCAGAACCAGTCCGGTAAGATCTGCCTCCAAGATCTCCGGTGCCTCTGTTTCCGGTAGGGCCGCCGTCTGCGCCTCGTCCCAAAGCCGGTAGCAGATGCCAGGTTCGGTTCGGCCGGCTCGGCCGCGGCGTTGATCGGCTGTTGCCCTGGATACACGCACGGTTTCAAGGCGCGTCAAACCGGTTTGTGGTTCATATCTTGGGACCCTTGCAAGACCGCTGTCAATGACCACGCGCACGCCTTCAATGGTGAGCGAAGTCTGTGCGATGGCACTTGCCAGAACAATCTTGCGGGTGCCGGACGCTGCGGGCTTGATTGCCGCATCCTGCGCCTTGGAGTCCAGGCCGCCATAAAGCGGCGAAACCGTGCAATCGGCGGGAAGGCTACCCGCCAGAAGATCAGCGGTTCGTTTGATTTCTCCCTGGCCGGGAAGGAATACCAGGACCGACCCATTTTCCTCCTGCACGGCCTGCCGAACCACGCGTGCGATTTGACGTTCTATGCGTTCGGTGGTTGACCGGCCGAGATAACGTGTTTCGACCGGAAAGCTGCGCCCTTTGCTTTCGATGACCGGAGCTGTTCCCAGAAGGTTTGCGACGCGGGCGGCATCCAGGGTGGCAGACATCGGCAGTAGGCGCAGATCGTCCCTGAGTGCAGACTGAACATCAACTGCGAGAGCCAGACCCAGGTCGCCGTCAAGCGAGCGCTCATGAAATTCGTCAAAAAGAACTGCAGCCACACCTGTCAGTTCCGGATCTTCCAGTATCAGCCGGGTGAACACACCTTCGGTGACGACTTCGATCCGTGTCTTCGCGCTGATTTTGGAGTCCATGCGAACCCGGTAACCGACTGTTTCGCCCGGCTTTTCGCCCAGCTCTTCGGCCATGCGCCGCGCTGCTGCCCGGGCCGCCAGTCGGCGAGGTTCGAGAACCAGTATCTTGCCGTCACCGCGCCAGGGTGCATCAAGAAGGGCAAGCGGAACACGCGTTGTCTTTCCAGCGCCCGGCTCAGCAACAAGTACGGCATTCGCGCTTTTTTCAAGCGCGTGCAGCAGGTCCGGCAATACGCCGTCTATCGGCAATGCGGTCTTGAAGCCAAGTGCGGAAGACATGGCTTCAGGTCAATTGTCGTTGGCGGAAACCGGTCCGTTCCATTGCCGTCCCTGCATGTCCACAGCGAAGGCGTCCGGTGTTCTTGCAAAGGACGCAAGCCCTTCCAGCGCAGGATTTGGATGGCGAACAATGAAGGTCGGTATCTTGGCCATCAGGACCTCATGCGGCGCTTTGGCCTCGAATGCGGCCCGGAATTTGACGTCAGTCAGAAATCGGGTGATCCGGGGTGTTACGCCACCGGTTAGATAAACCCCGCCACGGGACAAAACGGTCAGGGCGCAATCGCCGGCAACCCGGCCGAGGGCCCGTGCAAAGACTTCAAGCGTTTTGACGGCAACCGCGTCATTTTGTTCTGCCGCTTGCGTGATGCTTGCTGGTGTTTCCAATTGCCGCTCGGCCTGCATCCATTCTGCGACCGCGCGTGCAAGGCGGGGCAGTCCAGTGCCGCTGAGCAATTGTTCCGCGCCGATGCGGCCACCAACACGTTCGATATGCGGCCAGATTTCGAAGTCTTCCGTCGTAACGGGCCCGAGCTCCACGTGGCCGCCTTCACCAGGAACCGGTATCCAGGTCGCGGCAGCATGGATCATTGCAGCTGCCCCCAGTCCGGTGCCGGGGCCGAGTACAAACTTGGTGCTGGCCGGGCGGATCGTTCCGGATCCCACCTGTTCGACGTCTTCACCTGCATAGCCGGGCAGGGCGAGAGCCTGTGCTTCGAAATCATTCAGGACGACAACCTCTTCAAGGCCCAGTTCCGATATCATCTTCAGCGGTTCAATTACCCACGCCGCATTGGTCAGCGGAATTTTGTCGCCCGTAACGGGACCGGCCACCGCAATGATCGCTGTACGCGGTTTGATGTCTGTTTCCGGGAAAACGGTGCCACGAATTGCGGAACAGATATCGACATGGTCGGCGGTTGCTGTCTTGCCGCACATACGGGTCGGTGCGTCTGGTCCATCGACAAGCGCAAAGCGGGCATTCGTACCGCCAATGTCGGCGACCAGAACCGGATAGGCAAAAGCCTTGGAACTTTCAGAAAAACTCATGATGCTTTGGAGCCAACTTCAGGGGTCTCGGACGTTGTCTGCAGTCCGGTAAGGCGGGCGGAACGCAGTAAGATGTCAGCGGTTGATGGATTAAGAGCCATTGGCATGTCGTAAACGGTCGCAAGGCGCATCAAAGCCTTGACGTCGACATCGTGAGGCATGGGAGAAAGCGGGTCGACAAAAAAGATTAGGCCTTGCAATTTGCCTTCCGCGATCATGGCGCCGAGTTGCTGATCGCCTCCCAGCGGACCGCTTTTCAGCCTTGTCAGCTTGAGCGACGGGCAGGCCTCCAATATTCGGCCGCCTGTCGTGCCCGTTCCCACCAGATCAAACGCTGCAAGTTTGTCCTCATGCCGCTTGGCAAACTCGACCATAGCGTCCTTTTTGGCATCGTGCGCAACAAGTGCGAGCGTAGCTGGCATGGAGTGTCCTTTTGTTCAGTGGCGTGCGGCGGGATGTGTTTAGCCCCATTGATCCGATTGCGCAAAGGCAGATCCGCAGTTTATGCAAGATCTGCGCGAATGTAATCGATTACTTCAGGCGTTGTACAAGGAAAAAAAGCCGCGCTCCGGTTGGGAGCACGGCCTTTGAAACTGGCGAAGACGTGGCTGGGTTAGTCGAAGAGGTCACACCGGATGCGTTCGCGTCCCGAAGCTTTCTGGACAAGGGGTGCGGGCTTCGGCAAATGGAGCCCAGCAATTTCCATGACCAGCTTCATCCGGATTGCATCGGCAAACCCTTCCTGTGACCTGACAGGAATGGCAAAGGAGCCCGGGCCCCCGATCACGCAGTCCTCGTAGTAATGATCGAGGTGCAGCATGGCCTGCCAGGTGTTCTTGTTGGATTTCATCATAAGCGGAAGGCCGTTGATCGTAACTCCTGCGGCGATCATGCGGTCACGCATCTCCGTCACGGAACCACCTTGGTTGTTCGGACCGTCCCCCGAAATGTCGATGACCTGGCGCAGGCCGGTATATTCGTTGCCTTGCACCAGTTGAACGGACTTTTCCAGGGCAGACGCTATAGATGTGCGCTGAACCTGCCTGAGCGGTGCCTCAGCGATCTTGGAAGCAAAATGAGAGGCAGAGGAGGCGTCTTGGATCACGGTCCATTCGGCGACGATGAAGTGTTCGTCAACGCCGCCCCATTCCATGTAGGTGACTGCAACTCGGCCGATGGGGCCAACTTGAATGGCGTCAAGAAATTCGCTTGATGTGAGCGCGGCAACATATCCGGCTCGCTGAACTTCCTGTTCTTCCGTATCCATGGATTGGGAGATGTCGACGGCCAGCACAAGTTCGACGTCGACTTCCTTGGCTGGGTCATAACTGTAGGCTGTCGAAGAGGTCAGGACCGGTCGAAAATCACGGGCGGCCGAAGGTGCGGCGAAAATAATGGCCGCACAGAAGAGGGACAGTATTGCAGAGACTGTCTGTGCACAGAGTTTCGTCATTTTGTCGAGACGCATTGTTTTCTCCTTATGTCAGCCTTTCGGCTGGTTGCCACGTCTCCCCTGTTATTTTGTCGTTGTATTCCTCATCTAAACATCCCTCGTAATTATTCACGAGGAACGGGCGAATGCCTTGGCTCAGCTTGATATTTTACTTAGCAAGCTACATGCCAACCGTAGCGTAATTCGGGTTGGCTGGCAAAATGAATGTGCACGGAGTGCGGCTTCTATCCACAGGTGGTGAGCCCGGGCTTGAATTGCTAGGCAAAATTTTCTGACCGGCCATCCGGCAATAGATTACCTATACGTAAGCTCATGAAATTACGGTTTGATCTGCTGTGTTTGATGGCTTCAATTTATTTTGAGCGACGGCATGGGGAGAAGAAAAACCGCGACTGTCGCAAGTGATCGCAAAGAAGGCGCTTTGGATGTGTCGCGTGGTCAAGCAAAATTGGTTAATCAAGTGTTAACCTTAAAGGGAAGTCGCTCAAATCCGAATTGAACATGGATCCCGTTCCAAAGCTGTATTTCAGCCTTTGTCTTTTGGTGGCAAAATAACTTGATTCCCGGTCTGAATGCTTGTGGGGATGCAGCTGCTTTGGCGTTTCCTTCGCGAAGGGTTCTGCCGGCCGAACGAGGAAGTTGGTCTCCCAGTTTGCCCCCATTGAACGACGATCTGTTAAGTCGAGTGGCTCGGGCCGGAAGTTCCTTCTATGTCAATGAATGTGCCGCGTTGGCCGGTTTGTTCTTTAAGAATAAAGGCCTCACGTGTTGCGGCAAGCCGATTGCTAAATGAAGGGGGCTGTCGGGTCCTTTTTGCGAAATCGGAGGGTGGGTCCCCGGTGAGGCGGCAGAATTTGCCCAATGACTGGGCAACATTTTCCGGCTTTTGTTGCAGATTGACGTTGTCTGGGCAGATTTTTCCGTCCCGTAGTCGGTGGCGCTCCTGCGATCTGCTGCTTTAAAATGCGCCCTTTGGCCAGAATTTCGGCAGTTTTTTAGTTGACGGCAGCAGCAAGGCTGGTCATGATCTGAATAAATTCTCACTATGTGAAGAATTTTTCGGTAGCCCGGAAAGCCGGGCCCGCAAAGACAAGGCTCCAAAGAGAGCATGGCGCAGCCACCGCTTGCCTGAAAAGGGTGCGCGGCAGAGGGGAAGGTTTCGACGCGGATGCAGGCGCGCGACGACGACTGGACATCATACATGGCGATACGTGCGGCCTGGTTGTCGTTCGTGGGCGGCCGGACGCAAGGCGAAATCGCTTCCCAGCTCGGTGTTTCTCCTGCCAAGGTTCACCGCCTCATCGCACATGCCCAGCGTGAGGGCTATGTGAAGTTCCAGGTGGATGGCCGGCCCATGGAATGCCTGAAGCTGGAAAAAGAACTTTCCCACCACTTCGACCTGACAAATTGTATCGTGGCTCCGGATCTGGGCGGCGGTGACGACGAAAGCGCGTTGAGAGCTGTGGCGGTATCCGCAGCACAGTTTCTGTCTGGCCTCTTGAGCGGTACAAGTGTCAGTCGGCTTGGTGTGGGTATGGGGCGTACGTTGACCGCCGCCGTTGAAGCTTTGCCGAAGGTTTCGCGGTCAGACCTGGAAATCATGTCGATCTGTGGATCGCTCACCCGCACGCTTGCCGCAAACCCCTATGACATTGTGCAGAAGATGCAGGAACGCACTGGCGGTATCGGCTACTACCTGCCTGTGCCTTACTTTGCCGAAAATCAGGACGAGAGGGCAATGTTCCTCACCCAGCGCAGTGTTCAGGACCTGATGGAGCGCGCGCGTCAATCGGATGCATTTCTAATCGGAATTGGTTCGGTTGAAAATGAGGGTCACCTGGTTCAGCGCGGCATGATTACCAAGACAGAGCAGGAAGGGCTGCTTTCAGGGGGCGCCGTGTGCGACCTGATGGGCCGGTTCTTGACGATTGACGGAGAATTGGCGCCGGACCCGCTTGGCGATTGTGCCGTGGGTCTGCATTTTGAGGAAGTGCGTGGGCGCAGACTGATTGCGCTGGTGGGCGGAGAGAGCAAGGTGGATGCCACGCTTGCGGCTCTGCGCACCGGTGTCATTACCGACCTTGTGACAGACGAGACCCTTGCGAGGGCTTTGAGTGCACGGGTCGGATCGCAACTGGCACAGTCCGCGTGAATGCGGCTGGGTCACGAGGGGAAATGGGCAAGCTGAACGCAAAGCCCTGCATGTCGGAGGACATAAACGTGAAAAAGCTTCTTACCATGGGCACGGCGCTCGCCGGTCTGGCCTTTTCTGTCGCTGGTGCGATGGCGGCTGATATCAAGCCGGCAGTGCTCTACGACCTTGGTGGTCGTTTTGACAAGTCGTTCAACGAAGCAGCCTACACGGGTGCTGAGAAGTTCAAGGAAGACAACGGCGTCGAATATCGTGACTTTGAAATTCAGAACGACAGCCAGCGCGAGCAGGCTCTGCGCAACTTCGCAAAGCGCGGCATGAGTCCGATCGTTGCGATCGGTTTCTCGCAAGCCAACGCTGTCGAGAAAGTTGCTAAGGAATTCCCAGACCTTCAGTTCGCTATCGTCGACATGGTTGTGGATCTGCCGAATGTACGTTCCATCCTCTTCAAGGAGCAAGAAGGTTCCTATGTTGTTGGCATGCTGGCGGCAATGGCTTCCGAAACCGGCAAAGTCGGTTTCGTTGGCGGCATGGACATCCCGTTGATCAGCAAATTCGCTTGCGGCTACAAGCAGGGTGTCAAATCCGTCAATGCCGACGCTGAAATCTTCGAAAACATGACCGGCACCACCGGTGCGGCCTGGAACGATCCGGTCAAGGGCGGCGAGCTGGCAAAGTCACAATTCGATCGTGGCGCTGATGTTGTCTATCACGCGGCCGGCGGTACGGGCATTGGCGTTCTTCAGGCAGCAGCTGATGCTGGCAAGCTCGGTATCGGCGTCGACAGCAACCAGAATGCGCTGCATCCCGGTTCCGTTCTGACATCAATGCTGAAACGCGTCGACATTGCCGTTTATCAGGCGTTTGAAGATGCTCAGAACGATACATGGTCCTCTGGCTTTGAAGTCCTCGGCCTCAAAGAGGGCGGCGTCGACTGGGCACTGGACGATCACAATGCAGAACTCGTCAATGATGAAATGAAGGCAGCTGTTGAGCTTGCCTCTCAGAAAATCATCTCAGGTGAGATCGAAGTCCACGACTATATGTCCGACCAGTCCTGCCCGTTCTAAAGCGGTACCAGACATTGGCCTCCGCGATTTTCCGCGGGGGCCATTCCATGAATTTCAAGACCGCTCAACCAGCGTTGCGGGGAGCCGGATGTTCTCTTTCAGGTCAGTTCTTTTTTCCGCTTTGATGGCCACTACGGTCTCAGCCACGTCCACTCTGGCCGATCCGGCCATCGTCTATTCGGTTGGCGGCAAGTTCGATGGTTCCTTCAATGAAAGCGCCTTCACGGGAGTAAAGCGTTTTCAGGAGGCCAGCGGCGAGAGTGTTCGTGAATTCGAACTCGAGCGGGATGCCCAAAGCCTGCAGGCGCTGCGCAATTTTGCCAGCCGGGGCAGCTCGCCGGTTGTGGCCATAGGGTTCAATCAGGCCAATGCGCTTGACCAGGTAGCGCCAACCTTTCCGGAAACGGACTTCGCGATTGTCGACATGGTCGTCGACCAGCCAAATGTCCGCTCGTATGTCTTTAAGGAGCATGAAGGCGCCTATATCGGGGGGCTGCTCGCAGCCATGGCGTCAAAAAGCGGAACCATAGGCTTTGTTGGTGGTATGGATATCCCGATCATTCAGCGGTTCCTCTGCGGGTACAAACAAGGTGCTCTTGATGCAAACTCTGACATCAGGGTTGTCTCGAACATGACCGGCGACACCCCGGCCGCATTTGCTGATCCGGTGCGCGGCGGAGAACTGGCAACAGGTCAGATCCAGCAAGGTGCGGACGTCATTATACAGGCTGCCGGCGGCACCGGCATCGGTGTTCTACAGGCGGCGGCAGACGCTGGCATTTTAGGTGTCGGCACGGATAGCAATCAGAACGGACTGCACCCGGGTAAGGTGCTGACATCCATCCGCAAGCGGTTAGACAACGCTGTTTTCGACAGTTTCACTTCCGCCAAGAACGGTGATTTCAAACCCGGCATTCAAGTGCTGGGTGTTGCCGACGGCGGCATGGACTGGGTTCTGGATGACAACAACAAGGATCTGATCACATCGGAGATGAAAGTTGCTGCCGATAAGGCGGTCGCCGGAATTTCGGACGGATCGATCAACGTTCACGACGTCGTTGCTGACGGAAAGTGTCCTTTCTGAGCGAAAGGCCCGTCAACGGTGAGGGGGCAAGAATGATAAGCAAGATATGTCAGGCCTGGGGGAAGGCATGAGCGACACGCCGGCAATTGAACTGCGCAAGATCAACAAGAGTTTTGGGCCGGTCCACGCCAACAAGGATATCGACCTTGTTGTGAAGAAGGGCTCAATTCATGGCATCATTGGGGAAAACGGCGCGGGCAAATCAACGCTCATGTCCATTCTCTATGGCTTTTATGCAGCTGATGATGGCGACATTCTCATCAATGGCGAAAAGGTCACCATTTCAGATTCCAAGGCTGCCATCGGAATGGGGATCGGCATGGTTCACCAGCATTTCATGTTGGTCGACAATTTCTCCGTGCTGGAAAACGTTGTCCTTGGGGCGGAAGACAGTGCGTTGCTGGCCGGCGGATTGTCGCGCGCACGCACCACGCTCAAGCATCTTGAAGACGAATATGAGCTGCGCGTCGATCCCGATGCGTTGATCCAGGACCTGCCAGTGGGATTGCAGCAAAGGGTCGAAATCCTGAAAGCGCTTTATCGCAGTGCTGAGGTCTTGATCCTGGACGAGCCGACCGGGGTCCTGACACCAGCTGAGGCTGATCACCTCTTCAAGATCCTTGAAGTCCTGAAGAACGAGGGCAAGACGGTTCTTTTGATCACCCATAAGCTGCGCGAAATCATGAAAGTGACGGATACCGTTTCCGTCATGCGGCGCGGTGAAATGGTCGCAACGCGCGAAACTGCGAAGACCTCGATGGAAGAGTTGGCCGAACTGATGGTTGGCAGAAGCGTCCTTCTGCGGGTCGACAAGGACCCGGCCACCCCGGAAGCGCCGGTCATGGAAGTTGAAAACCTGACCGTGACCGACAGCCGCGGTGTGCAGGTGGTGAAAGATGTCAGCTTTACCGTGCGTGCAGGCGAGATCGTCGGCATCGCGGGTGTGTCGGGCAACGGACAGTCGGAACTGCTTGAAACCTTGTGCGGTATTCGCAGGGCGACCAGCGGCACATTGAAGATAAACGGTGAAACGATCGATCTTGGCACGAGCAGGCTGGACGCTGCCGATATGCGCGCCAAAAGCATGGGGCACGTGCCGGAAGACAGGCACCGGATGGGGTTGATCAACTCCTTTTATGAGTATGAAAACTCCATACTCGGCTATCACCGGGATCCGGCCTATTCGAAGGGCGTCTTGATGGATCTTGGCGCGATCAAGAAAAACGCCGTCGCCGAAATAGAAAAATACGATATCCGACCCCCGAATCCGATGCTGAAAACGGCCAACTTTTCCGGTGGCAATCAGCAGAAGATCGTGCTTGCCCGCGAGATCGAGCGCGATCCTGAAGTCTTGTTGGTCGGGCAACCAACGCGCGGCGTCGATATCGGTGCAATCGAGTTCATACACCGCCGCCTGGTAGAAATGCGAGACGCAGGTAAGGGGGTATTGCTCGTGTCCGTTGAGCTGGATGAAATTCGCGCGCTCTCGGACAGAGTTCTAGTGATGTTTGACGGCAAGATTGTCGGCGAACGAGGCGCAAATGCAGAAGAAGGCGAACTTGGCCTGCTGATGGCCGGTGTTGAAGACAACCAAACCGCGGCAGCAGGAGGCGCTCAATGAATTCCGGACAGCTTCCCCGCTGGGCCGACTATGGCCTTATTCCGTTTCTGAACCTGGCCGCTGCCTTTCTGGTTTCGGGTCTTGTTGTGGTTCTGATTGGCGAAAACCCCCTGGAGGCCGTGAAGATCCTCGTATGGGGGTCCCTCGGCTATGGTGAAGGCATCGGCTTCACGCTGTTTTATGCCACGAACTTCATTTTTACCGGTCTTGCCGTCGCCGTTGCGTTTCATGCCGGGCTCTTCAATATCGGTGGTGAAGGCCAGGCGTATATAGGTGGTCTCGGCGTGGCCTTTGCCTGCCTCGCACTGGACCAATATGTGCCCTGGTACGTAACGCTGCCCTTTGCAATCCTTGGGTCCGCCATGATGGGCGCAGCCTGGGCCTTGATCCCTGGCTGGCTGCAGGCAACGCGCGGCAGTCACGTTGTTATCACGACGATCATGTTCAACTTCATTGCGTCGTCGCTCATGGTCTATCTGCTGAACAACATCTTGAAGAAACCCGGTTCGATGCAATCGGAAACCCGCACTTTTGAGGAAGGCGGCCGCCTGCCGTTCCTCAATGACATTTTTCCGTCCTTCGGCTTCGGCTATGCGCCAGTCAACCTGTCGCTGTTCGTTGCGCTGGGGGCCTGCGTCCTTGTCTGGCTGCTGATATGGAGGACAAAACTCGGGTTTGAAATCCGCTCCTTCGGAGCCAATGCAACAGCAGCCGTCTATGCGGGCATTTCACCCGTGAAGACGATTGTGGTCACAATGCTGATTTCCGGCGGTCTCGCCGGCATGATGGCAATCAACGAAATCATGGGATCTCAGCATCGGCTTTTGATCGATTTTGTGACAGGTTACGGCTTTGTCGGCATCGCGGTCGCGCTTATGGGCCGCGCCCACCCGGTCGGTATCGTTCTCGCAGCGGTGCTGTTTGGAATGCTTTATCAAGGAGGTGCGGAATTATCCTTCGAGATGCCAAGCATCACGCGTGATATGATAATCGTGATTCAAGGTCTTGTTATTCTGTTCGCCGGGGCACTGGAACACATGTTCCGGCCAACGATTGTCCGATTGTTTACGCCCTCAAGGGCCCTCAAGGCGAAGGAGGCGTAGACATGTTCGAAGTTCTGATCCTGACACTTGATTCCACTGTCCGTCTTTCAACTCCACTGCTTCTGGCATGTCTGGCCGGTCTTTATTCTGAACGCTCCGGCGTCGTTGACATCGGCCTTG
This sequence comes from uncultured Roseibium sp., assembly GCF_947499295.1. Lineage (GTDB taxonomy): Bacteria > Pseudomonadota > Alphaproteobacteria > Rhizobiales > Stappiaceae > Roseibium. The sequence continues at coordinate 234,415 of NZ_CANMNP010000004.1, read as the reverse complement.
AAGGCAAGATGCTGGGAGCCGCTTTCGGGGCCGGTGCCGTTGCCTACATCACTGCAAACGCCTGGCTTGGCCTGATGGCCGGCATTGCCGTTTCCGTCGCTCTTGGGCTGTTGCACGGCTTTGCCTCGATCACCAATCGCGGCAACCAGATCGTTTCCGGTGTCGCCATCAATTTCCTGGCGGCAGGCCTGACGGCACTTCTCGGCCAGACATGGTTCCAGCAAGGTGGGCGGACACCGTCCCTGCCGGATGGTGGACGTTTCAAGGATGTCGTCTGGCCGTTTGCCGAGCAGATCCGCGAGGTGCCGTTTATCGGTCCGCTCTATGGCGAGTTGATTTCGGGACATAACCTCCTGGTCTATTCAGCCTTTCTTGCTGTACCGCTCACTTGGTGGGTTCTGTTCCGCAGCCGTTTCGGCTTGCGCCTGCGCGCGGTCGGCGAAAGTCCAGCCGCTGTGGATACAGCGGGCATTTCCGTCACCTGGCTGCGCTATCGTGCTGTTATCGCCTGCGGCATCCTGTGTGGATTTGCAGGTGCTTATCTATCGATCGCTCAGGGCTCGGGCTTTGGTGTGAACATGACTGCGGGCAAGGGCTTTATTGCACTGGCCGCGCTCATTTTTGCCAAGTGGCGTCCGGCCAGCGCAATGTTTGCCTGCCTGCTCTTCGGTTTTCTGGATGCTGTTTCCATCCGAATGCAGGGGCAGGAGATACCCGGGATTGGTGAAATTCCCGTCCAGTTCTTCCAGGCTCTGCCATACATCCTCACCGTGATCCTCCTGGCTGGCTTCATCGGCAAGGCGATCCCTCCAAAGGCAGCAGGTATCCCGTATCTGAAGGAACGTTCATGAGCGATGTGAACGCCCTCTTTGAAGCCGCCAGGGCGGTCCGCGAAAAGGCCTATGCGCCGTATTCGAATTTCCTTGTCGGGGCCGCATTGCGGACCCCGGACGGGAATGTCTTCACCGGGTGCAATGTTGAAAACGCTTCTTATCCGGTGAGCGTTTGTGCGGAAGGCGGCGCCGTCAGTGCTATGATCGCGGCCGGCCAACGCCAGATCGCCGAGGCGGTTGTGATTGGCGATGCGGCTTTATGCACACCTTGCGGCATGTGCCGTCAGCGTTTGAAGGAATTCGGCACGGACGATCTGATCGTCCATGTCGCCGACTTAAACGGCATCCGACGCAGTTTCACAATTGATGAGCTGCTGCCGGCTGCATTTGAACTCGAAGACAAGAAGGACTGACCCTCCATGAGTGGTTACGGCCGTGAATGTGCGGATATTGTCCGCGCTGCCCGTCAGGGATCCTACAAGATTGGCATGATCCTTGGATCCGGTCTCGGAGCGCTAGCCGAGGAAATTGAAGACGCTGTGCGAATTCCTTATTCGCATCTGACCGAGTTTCCGATCTCCACTGTGACGTCTCATTCCAGCGAACTGGTAGCAGGTTCGCTCGCAGGTGTTCCTGTGGTGATCCTTTCTGGACGCGCGCACTATTATGAGAGCGGTGATCCGACGGTGATGCGTACACCTGTTGAAACACTGAAGGAACTTGGCTGCGAGATCCTGCTTGCAACCAATGCGGCGGGTTCACTGCGGGAAGAGGTTGCGCCGGGGTCTCCGATGCTGATTTCCGACCATATCAACTGGTCCGGCAAGAACCCGCTGATCGGCGAGGAAGACGAAAAGCGCTTTCTCGACATGAGTGCCGCGTATGACCCAGAACTTCGAGCCGCCATGAAAAAGGTGGCAGCTGAAACCGGAGATCCGGTCGCGGAAGGGGTCTATATGTGGTTCTCCGGCCCCTCTTTTGAGACGCCTGCCGAAATTCGTCTGGCCAAGGTGCTGGGGGCTGATGCGGTCGGCATGTCCACGGTTCCGGAAGTCATCATGGCAAGGTTCCTGGGGTTGAGAGTGGCCGCGATGTCGATCGTCACGAACTACGGTGCGGGCTTGCAGGCCCATGCGCTGTCACACGATGAAACCAAATCGGTTGCCCTTCAGGGCATGGAACGGATGAAAGAGCTGGTGCGGGCATTTGTGAAGGAGGTCGGTGAATGAGTGACATGATCGAAATCGCAGCGCGTGCTCTCGGATTGGTTGATCTCACCAATTTGAATGACGATTGCACCGCTGAGGATATCACCAAACTGTGCGCGCGCACGGTCACAGACCACGGCTCTGTCGCAGCCGTTTGTGTCTGGCCGCGCTTTGTTGCGCAGGCCGCCAAGGAACTGACAGGCACAGGTGTCAAAGTGGCGACTGTCGTCAACTTTCCAGCCGGCGGTGAAGATACGGAGGCGGTGATTGCGGAAACCAGACAGGCGATTGCCGATGGTGCAGACGAAGTCGACCTGGTCATGCCGTACAAGGCCTTTGTCTCAGGCAGGAAGGGTTTTGCCGAAGAGCAGATCATTCGCATCAGGGCTGTTATCCCGGAAGGAGTACTCTTGAAGGTGATCCTGGAGACCGGCGAGATCAAGGACCCGCTGCTGATCCATGCTGCGTCAAACCTGGCCATTAATGCTGGCGCAGATTTCATCAAGACCTCGACCGGCAAGGTTGCCGTCAACGCGACCCTCGAAGCTGCGGAAATCATGCTGACCGCGATTGAGGAGGCCCGCCGGGACGATGGGGAACGCGTCATCGGCTTCAAGCCTGCCGGAGGCATCAAGACCGCTGAAGATGCCGCAGCGTATCTGGCCGTCGCTGACAGGATCATGGGCCACAACTGGGTATCGGCGCATACGTTCCGTTTCGGTGCGAGCGGATTGCTGGATTCCCTGATTTCCACGATCGAAGGTCAGGAAATCGTCGATCACTCCCATCACGGCTACTAGGACGGCTTCAAGAAGGACAAAAAATGCTGCCGCAAGAAATTATCCGGAAAAAGCGCGACGGGGGAACGCTCGACGCGGAGGAGATCGCATTCTTCGTCAAGGGGCTCGCTGACGGTTCGGTTACGGAAGGCCAGGTCTCGGCGCTTGCAATGGCGGTCTTTTTCAAGGGACTGACCGTGGACGAGCGCGTGGCGCTCACCCTCGCCATGCGCGATAGCGGTGATGTCCTGGACTGGTCGGATGTCGACGCGCCTGTTCTCGACAAACACTCGACAGGTGGCGTTGGTGACAATGTCTCACTCATGCTTGCCCCGGCGCTCGCAGCCTGTGGTGCGGCCGTGCCGATGATTTCTGGCCGAGGTCTTGGACACACTGGCGGTACGCTCGACAAGTTCGACAGCATTCCGGGCTATCAGACACAACCGGACAATGTGCTGTTCAAGAAAGTGGTGAAGGAAGTTGGCTGCGCGATCATTGGCCAGACTGGAAACCTCGCACCCGCTGACAAGCGGTTTTATGCCATTCGGGATGTAACAGGTACCGTGGAGAGTGTGGATCTCATCACGGCTTCAATCTTGTCGAAGAAACTGGCGGCGGGTTTGCAAGGTCTGGTGCTCGACGTCAAATGGGGCACGGGGGCTTTCATGGCGAGCCTGGAAGAAGCGCGTACGCTGGCGGAAAGTCTTGTGCTCGTTGCAAATGGCGCCGGACTGAAGACCACTGCGCTTCTCACCGACATGAATGAGCCCCTTGCATCTGCCGCCGGAAATGCTGTCGAGATGCAAAATGCGGTCGATTTTCTCAAAGGTACCGCCGTCGACAATCGGTTGTGGGACGTCACTGTGGCACAAGGTGGAGAACTGCTCGCATCAGGTCGTCTTGCGGCCTCCGCTGAGGATGGTTCACGGATGATGCGCCAGGCCTTTGAAAGCGGCAGGGCAGCGGAGAAATTCGGCCAGATGGTCAGCGCTCTCGGCGGGCCGGCAGACTTCCTCGAAAAAGCTGAACTTTATTTGCCGAAGGCCCCAGTCGTGGCTCCGGTTTATGCCCAGCATGATGGGGTTGTCACACAGGTGGATGCACGGGCCGTTGGCGTCGCCGTGGTGGCGCTTGGCGGCGGGCGTACGGCTGCTGCGGACGTCATCGATCATTCGGTTGGTCTCACCAGCTTGGCCGGTGTCGGCAACGCGGTCGATGCCGATGCGCCTCTTGCAATTGTGCATGCCAAGTCGGAGGCGGCTGCAGAAGCGACGGCTGCAGCCCTGCGCGAAGCCTATTCGGTCGGATCTGCGCGCGACGTCGTCGACCGTCAGAGTGTCGTCGACCGCATCGCTCCTTAAACGGCGACTAACGGTTGGCAAATGGTTGCCAGCCGCTCACCGGTCATTGAAGAACCGGCAACAACAACAACTGAGGAGATGCCCATGCCTCGTGCAATTCTGTGCGTATTGGACAGTTTCGGCATTGGCGGCGCGGCGGACGCCGAAGCGTTCGGCGATGCTGGATCCGACACATTGGGTCACATTGCCGAGCAGTGTGCGGCCGGAAAGGCAGACAAGGATGGACTGCGCAGCGGTCCCTTGAACGTGCCCAATATGGACAGGCTCGGTCTGGGCGCTGCCGGAACGCTGTCGACAGGCAAGGAAATTCCCGGGCTCGATTTTTCAGGGGACCCCGAGGGACTCTGGGGCTATGCGGCTGAGGTTTCAAACGGCAAGGACACGCCATCCGGGCATTGGGAAATTACCGGTGTTCCGGTTCGGTTCGACTGGGGCTATTTTCCTGAAACGGTGCCGACATTTCCGCAGGAGCTGATTGAAAAAATCAGTGAAAAAGCAGGAATGAACGGGATTCTTGGCAACAAACATGCTTCGGGTACCGTCATCATTGCCGAACTTGGTGAAGAGCATGTCAGTACGGGCAAGCCGATTTTCTACACCTCAGCAGATTCTGTCATCCAGATTGCCGCACATGAAGATCACTATGGCCTCGACAAGCTTTATGAGCTTTGTGAGATCACGCGTGAATTCGCAGACGCCTACAATATTGGACGCGTGATTGCCCGGCCATTTGTCGGAGACAGTGCCGACACATTCGAGCGGACTGCCAACAGACGTGACTACTCGGTTCTGCCTCCTGAACCGACACTTTTGGACCGGCTGACATCGGCGGGCCGAACTGTTTTTGGCATTGGCAAGATCTCGGACATCTTTGCGCATCAGGGCGTCTCCAAGGTCTTGAAAGGTGCCGGAAACGACCAGCTCTTCGACAAGACGCTCGAAGCCATGGAAATGGCACAGGATGGAGATCTTGTGTTTGCAAATTTCATCGATTTTGACTCGCTCTATGGCCACCGACGTGATGTCCCTGGCTACGCCGCCGCACTTGAGCATTTCGACCGTCGACTGCCCGAGATGGTTGCCGCTCTGCGTGAAGGCGATCTGTTGCTACTGACTGCAGACCATGGCTGTGATCCGACTTGGAAGGGGACCGACCACACGCGTGAGAACGTGCCTGTAATCGGATGCGGTCCGGGAATTTCAGGGCGCAGCGTCGGTGGGCGCAAGACTTACGCCGATATCGGCGAGAGCATCGCAGTTCATCTGAATGTCGCCACCGGTCCAAACGGTGCCAGTTTTCTGTAGTCTGTTTGCAAAAGTCAGCCGCGGAAGGCCCAGACCAACTTGAGGATCAGCCGGATATGAATGTTTCAAGCCTTGTGCCGAAGGCGGAATTGCATTGTCACATTGAGGGGGCTGCGCCGCCGTCTCTGGTCAAGCGCCTTGCCGAAGCTCATGGCCACGATGTGTCCGAGGTGATCGACGGCAACGGGAAATATGTCTGGTCGGATTTCACTACCTTTCTAAGGGCTTATGACGTTTCGAGCGGTGTCTTCAAGACACCTGCAGACTATGCCTTGCTGGCTGAAACCTATTTTCGGATGCTGGCCGCAGAAGGTGCGATCTACGGAGAAATATTCGTATCGCCCGACCACGCACAGGCTGCTGGCCTTTCCTACCGTTCCTATGTTGAAGGTCTGGCGACAGGAATGGAGAGAGCCAAGAATGAAACGGCCATAGAGGGGCGCATGATTGCCATAGGCGTTCGCCATTTCGGGGCGGCCTCCGTGGAACGTGTCATCAAGGAGGTCATCGGCAACCCGCATCCGCTGGTGACAGGTTTTGGATTGGCGGGAGACGAACGGTCGGGGCATCCGGCCAATTTCGCCAAGGCTTTTCGAATGGCGTCCGAAGCCGGGCTCGGAACCACCGCCCATGCCGGAGAATTCGGAGGACCTGAGAGTGTGACAGCCGCATTGGAATTCCTGCGCGTCAAACGCCTCGGACATGGGGTGCGCGCGATCGAGGACAAGGATCTCGTCAAGCGTCTGATCGATGAAGAAGTCGTCCTGGAAGTTTGTCCCGGTTCCAATACTGCGCTCGGGGTCTATTCGCATCTGCGTTTTCACCCGGTGAATATCTTGCGCAAGGAAGGCGTCAAGATAACGCTGAATTCCGATGATCCCCCGTTCTTCGGCACAACGCTGGGCAAGGAGTATTCGTCGGTTTCCGAGACTTTCGACTGGACCTTTGAGGACCAGATGGAGATAACGCGCACAGCGCTCGAAGCGGCCTTTTGCGACGATGCCACTCGCAAGCGTTTGCTGGTCCGCCTCGACAGCGCCAGGGAGCAACCCGTTGAATGAACTTCAGGAGCTTCTCATGCCGCTGGGACTTCATTTAAGATTGGTAAGTTTATGAGTGCTGAATTTCCCGCGCCGATCCTCTTCCAGCCACAGGAGGTGCGCCGCAAGGCCCACGCGTTTCTGGATTTGGGGGTTGCGGGAAAACTGAACCACGTTGTCTTAGACCTGACGAAGCTTGATGATGCGCTCGGCCTGGTTCTAGAAACGACAAAGCAAAATTACCCCGATTTCCAGATACCGCCATACGGGATCTGGCGCGCCTTTGAAGCAGGTGGCGTCGACCGCTGGTCCGCGATGGCAAGTGCCAGGGAATTTGAAACGGCGCAGGAAATGCTTTTGGCCGCTGCCGACCTGGCCGTGCTCGCTATGTTCATGAAAACCCGGCACCCGGCGAACTGGGTATTTGAGGACCCGATGACCGGCTCGAAAGTCGATGGAGCCGATGCTTTGGCGCTCGCCGCTTTTCACATGTTCGCTTCCGGTTCATTTTCTGGCGAAATGACTGATCCCTACCGTGCAGACGCCGAGACGCTTGTTCGGCTTGACCTGAACGAACTGACTACCGGGCTTCAGTGGGATCGGGATGCAGATCGGGATTTACTCAACACAATGCAGACCCATCTCAAACGTTTTGGTGAAGCCATGGCGTTGAGGCCCGATTTGTTTTCAGAAGGCAAGGTCACACGGCCAGGCGTCCTCGCGCTCCGTCTCGCAGGTGAAGCTGGTGCCGGCATAGATGCCAGCAAGCTGCTTGATAACCTGCTGGAGACTTTCGCTCCGGTCTGGGACGGTGGCGCGAAGGTTGGTGACGTTGGTCTTGGTGACAGTTTCGACTACGCCGGCAATCCCACCGCTTCAGAGATGACGACAGTTCCGTTTCATTTGACTGCCCAGGAAATGGTCTATTCGCTGGTGGAACCCTTTGCCTGGGCTGGATTTGAAGTGACCGGCCTTGAAAACATCACGCCGCCATCAGACCTTGCCCATGCCGCTTTGTTTATTCACGCGGGCGTTCTGGTGATCGGAGCCGAGAACGGCGAAGCTTTATCGGAACAGACAACAATTGACCGCATGATAGAACTTCGTTCAGTGAGCGCAGCCTTGGCGGACAAACTCGCAGACAGGCTACGCAGCGAACTTGATGTCAGTGCGGATCAAGTGCCTTTGACATGCATTCTGGAAGGCGGGACAAGCCGGACCGGGCATCGGATTTTGAGCCAGAATGCAAATCTTTTCAAAAAACTCGGGCAATACTTGAACCCCCGGACTGTTTTTTGGTTGCCGTTCGGGGCATAGGTCCTGAACATGCAGTGAAGTCACAATCTGACCGTGGGCGAACGGTCGTTGGTATCAAGAGAGGCAGATATGTCCGGAGCAAATGTCATCAGTCACCCGCTGGTTCAGCACAAGCTGACCATCATGCGCAACAAGGGGACGTCCACACAGGGTTTCCGGCGGTTGTTGCGAGAAATATCGACGCTGCTCTGCTACGAGGTCACCCGCGATCTGCCGCTTGTTCGCCAGACCATCGAAACCCCACTTGCTGAAATGCAGGCGCCGATGCTAGCTGGCAAGAAACTTGTCTTTGCGTCTGTTCTGCGAGCCGGCAACGGACTTCTGGAGGGAATGCTTGAACTGGTTCCATCCGCACGTGTTGCTCATGTCGGGCTCTACCGCGATCCGGAAACACTGCAGCCGGTGGAATACTACTTCAAGGCCCCGGAAGACCTGAATGAGCGTCTGGTGATCGTTGTGGACCCGATGCTGGCAACGGCCAATTCGGCAATCGCCGCAGTTCAGAAACTGAAGGAAAGAGGGGCGAACAATATCCGGTTTCTCTGCCTGCTGGCAGCTCCCGAAGGTGTTGCGAAGTTCAACGAAATGCATTCGGATGTGCCGATCTATACGGCGGCCATCGACGAGAAGCTCAATGAAAAAGGTTATATCGTTCCAGGCCTCGGAGATGCAGGCGACCGCATGTACGGGACGAAATAGACTTTGCATTCACAATATGACAGTTACGATTGCGCGGCGGGTTCCTGCCGCGCTTTTTTCTTGCGCTTGGCGATGGGGCTTCTAACCTCAGGACCAAACGGGGAGGCAAAGAATGATCACGGTATTCGGATCCATTAATCTGGATCTGGTCGTTGCTGTACCGCGCCTGCCAGGTCCTGGAGAGACCGTGAGCGGTCCCGATCATCAAATGTTCCCGGGTGGCAAAGGTGCAAATCAGGCGCTGGCCGCTCGGCGCGCAGGATCGGCTGTGACGATGATCAGTGCTGTCGGGCAAGATACATTTGCGGATTTGGCGCTGCAAAATCTGCGCGAAGCCGATGTTGACCTGTCCGGCGTCAGGTCGCTTCCAGGAACGACCGGCATCGCTTTGATAGGTATCGATCCGGTGGGCGAAAACCAGATCATCGTCGCCAGCGGTACGAATGCACGCGTCGATGCCGAATGGCTTTCAGAAGCGCTTGGGCCGGATTGCATCCTGCTGCTGCAGGGTGAAATCCCTTTCACCGAAAACCTGACATCAATGCAACGGGCCAAGTCCGAAGGTTCCAGTGTCATCTGGAATCCAGCCCCCGTTCCTGACGGCAATCTTCGCGAAGCCTTGGAGGTAACGGATGTATTGGTTGTGAATGAAAGTGAAGCGGCTCTGATCTCGTCCACTTTAGGGTTACCCGGGGAGCCGGATGCATTTCTGGCGCACTTCGCATCTGCAGGGCAGGTTGCCGTCATCACTCAAGGATCCAAAGGTGTCATTGCCGACGGTGGCGACGGCCCTGTCCGGTTTGGTGCCCCGAAAATAGAGGCCGTCGATACGACAGGGGCCGGCGATGCCTTTTGTGGCGCACTGGCGTCCGCGTTGGATCGGAACGCCCCCTTTTCCCGTGCACTTAAGGAAGGAATTTCAGCCGGCGCACTTGCCTGTACGGTGACGGGTGCCCAGACGAGTGCTCCGCACCGTGAAGACATCATGCGTCTTGCCGATCAAATTCTCTAAGGTGGTTTTACAGCCCGCTAAGGAAACCGTGGTAATCAGGCTGACCGATTGTTGTTTCGAGTTCGGACTAAAGGTCAGCCATGGCGCGATTTGTGCTGATATTGCTGTTTTTCATCGGGATAACCCCGTTTCTGCCAAATCTGCTGCAGAAGTTTGCACCTCATTTTGCGGCGGGCAACATCCAGTCTGCGGAAACAGCTGATCTTGACGATGCGCCGCAAGGCGACCGCAAACATCGTATCTCTGCCAACTATCAGGGCCAGTTCGTCGATTTGTTCAAAGTGAATGGACAAACAGTTGAGATGTTGGTGGATACCGGTGCAACGCACACCGTGTTGCCTGAATCGGTTGCCCGCGAAGTTGGCATTTTTCCGAAGGCAGCGGACTACAAATACGCTATCCGTACAGCCAATGGCACGGTTTATGGTGCCATGGCGGTAATCGACGGGATGCAGATCGGAAGCATTCGATTGAGAAACCTGGATGCCCTGGTCTTGAAGGATCAAAGCCTTGGTCAACCGCTGCTCGGTATGTCCGCGCTCAATCAACTGGACCGGTTTGACATTTCAAACGGGACGCTAGTACTGATTCAGTAGTCAAAGGAAGCTTCTGAGTTTTATTCAATTCGTTCAACCGAGTAGCCCCGAAAAAAATCAATTGCGAGGTATTGATGTTCCCGAAACCTGTGGCAAGCCTGAAGCCGAACACGCTCGAATATGAATCCTTGCCCATGGTCAAACCGACAGGGTTCCGGGAGTATGACGCCCGTTGGCTTTTCGAGGAAGAAATCAACCTGATGGGCATGCAGGCACTTGGTATGGGTATCGGAACCCTGATCCATGAGCGCGGCGTAAGACCTGACATTGCCGTCGGACACGACTTCCGTGGCTATTCCGCTTCCATCAAGATGGCCGTGATCAACGGGTTGCTGGCGGCCGGTGTCAACGTACATGACATCGGGCTGGCATTGTCGCCGATGGCCTATTTTTCACAATTCGCATTGGATGTTCCCGCTGTCGCCATGATCACGGCATCCCACAATGACAATGGATGGACCGGCGTCAAAATGGGGATAGACAGACCTTTGACATTTGGTCCGGACGAAATGGGCCGCCTTAAGGAAATCGTCCTGGGCGCCGCGTTTGACCTGAAAGGTGGCGGCAGCTACCGGTTCGTCGATGGCTTCCCGGAGGTCTATGCCAAAGACCTGACGGACAGGCCCAAACTGAAACGCCCGATCAAGGTGGTCGCAGCTTGCGGCAACGGCACCGCAGGAGCTTTCGCGCCAAAGATCCTTGAGGCACTTGGTGCAGAGGTCATTCCGCTGGATGCGGAACTGGATCATACGTTTCCGAGATACAATCCGAACCCGGAAGACATGCAGATGCTTCATGCATTGCGGGACAAGGTTCTGGAAGTCGGCGCGGAAGTCGGTCTGGGTTTTGATGGAGACGGTGACCGTTGCGGCGTCGTCGACAATGAAGGCGAAGAGATCTTCGCCGACAAGGTTGGCGTCATGCTGGCGCGTGATATTTCCGCCCTGCATCCGAACAGCCAGTTCGTGGTCGATGTGAAATCAACCGGGCTTTACCATACCGATCCTGTCCTCCAGGCCAACGGTGCAAAGACCGACTACTACAAAACCGGCCATTCCTATATCAAACGCCGGGTCAGGGACCTGAACGCGGTCGTCGGATTTGAAAAATCAGGGCACTACTTTTTCAATCAGCCGATTGGACGAGGTTATGATGACGGTCTCGTGTCCGCCATCGCAATTCTCGACATGCTGGACCGTAGCCCGAACAGGACAATGGCGTACCTGCGGCGCGATCTTCCCAAGACCTGGGGGTCGCCGACCATGTCTCCAAAGTGCGCCGATGAAATCAAATACGATGTCATCGATCGAGTGGTGTCGAAATTTCAGGGTATGAAGGAAAAGGGTGAAACTGTTGCGGGGCAGGCGATTACTGACCTGATTACAGTCAATGGTGTGCGTGTCGTCAGTGAGGACGGAACCTGGGGACTGGTTCGTGCCTCTTCGAACAAGCCTGAACTGGTGGTCGTGGTCGAAAGTCCTGTTTCAGAGGATCGTCTGCACGCCATGTTCAAGGCCGTCGATGGTATTCTGCGCGAAAACCCGGAAGTCGGCGATTACAATCAGACAATCTGATTACAGGCTGAGAGCCACGCCGATGAGTGCTTTGGCGTGGGCTTGACCTTGCGGCCAGGCGCAACGAATGATCCCGCCGACCGGAAGTGTTCGGAAAACACGCCCGAGACGGGTCTACGGAGAATTGCATGATCAATGAATTCGGGTCACTTCCCGATGGAACTGTTGTTCAGGAAATCACCTTGAAGAAGGGTGTCTTGGAAGCTTCGATCCTGACCCTGGGCGCGGTTATCCGGGACTTGAAAGTGGCTGGGCAAACGGTTGTGCTCGGTTTTGATGACTTGCAAAGCTACCTGGATCATTCCCCCTATTTTGGGGTAGTCGCCGGGCGATGCGCCAACCGCATCGCCGATGGAAAAATGAGCGTTGACGGAATCGAATACCAGTTGGACTGCAATGATGGAGGCCGCAATCACCTTCACGGTGGCTCTGAAGGGTTCTCAAACCGCGTCTGGCAGATTGAGCAAAGCGACAAGGCCAGTGTGCTCTTGAAGCTGGTTTCTGAAGACGGTGAGATGGGCTACCCGGGTCGTGTCGAAGCGCTTGTCCGGTATACGCTTACCGGCTCTGGAGCCTTGCGCGTCAAGATTACGGCAAGGACTGACAAAACGACACCGGTCAACCTGACTCAGCACGCCTATTTTAATCTGGATGGCAGTAACACCATCCTGAACCATACGCTTGAAGTTGCTGCAGAAAGCTATTTACCCGTGGATGAGGATCTGATCCCGACGGGAGAGATCAGGAACGTTGCTTGGACGGCGTTTGATTTTCAGGACGGCCGAAAACTGAAACGCAAACCCGGTGAAGAAGACACATTTTACGATCATAATTTCTGCTTGGCGGACGCATCGCGCGACCAGGTTGCTTTCGCTGCGGCATTGGAAGACGGCGCGGGTGGTAGGCGTATGGAAATCTGGACCACGGAACCCGGTCTTCAGTTGTACGATGCCGGAAAGTTGAATGTTACCGTTCCTGGGCTGGGTGGAAAACTCTACGGCCCACATGCTGGTCTGTGTCTGGAAGCGCAGCGTTGGCCCGACAGTGTCAACAGACCAAACTTCACAAATGTTTTGTTGCGGCCTACAGAGACTTATAGTCATGTGACGGAATTCCGTTTTTCGTAAGATCAGATAGACTAAGATCTGCGGGTGAATCCAAAGCGGGACTGGGGAGAAGTTTTTGAAGACCGTTTTTTCAGACACCCAGCTTGCCCACGCGCCAAAGCAGGAGATTTCTGACGGTGAATTGAAACCCGCCGTCGAGATTCCGAGCCGGGCCGAAATGGTTCTTGAAACCGTTAAAAGTCGGAAAGTCGGCGAAATCGTTTCACCGGAAGAGTTTCCGGTCAGGCCCCTTCAAAGGGTGCATTCTCCCGAATATGTCGGCTTCTTGGAGGAGTTCTGGAGCAAATGGCTGGCAGCGGGCCGCTCCAACGAGGCCTTCCCGTTTGTATGGCCGATCAGAAGCCTCCGGCAGGACATCAAGGTGAACCACATTGACGGATTGCTCGGCCGATATTCGATGGACGCCGGAACTCCGCTGGGTGAAAATACCTTCAAGGCGGCTCGTGCCTCTGCCGACACGGCGCTGACGGCGTCAAAATTTCTCCTGGAAGGAGATCAATCCGCATTCGCACTGTGCCGGCCGCCTGGACACCACGCCGGTTTTGATTTTTTTGGCGGGTATTGTTTCCTCAACAATGCGGCCATCGCAGCACAGTATCTGCGCGACTACGGATTGCATCGCATTGCTATTCTGGATGTCGACTATCATCATGGAAACGGCACGCAGGCGCTTTTCTATGACCGGCCCGACATCCTGTTTTTGTCCATTCACGCTGACCCGAAGGATGAATATCCTTATTTTCTCGGTTATGCCGACGAAACGGGCGAACACGCCGGGACGGGCTTCACGCGCAATTGGCCGCTCCCGCTTGGCACAGACTGGGACGGCTATACTCCAGCACTCGAAGAAGCGTGTCGCTGGCTTTTGGTGTACAAGCCGGACGCAATGATCGTTTCGCTCGGCATGGATTGTTATGAGAACGATCCGATCTCCGGTTTCCGTTTCAAAAGCGATGACTTCACCCGCCTCGGCGAACGGTTGAAGAAAGTCGGTGTGCCGACCTTGTTCGTCATGGAGGGTGGTTATGCCGTCGACGCGCTGGGCACGAACTGTGTAAATGTGCTTGAAGGATTTGCCGGCTAAGGAAGCTTTAGTTTGCGAGCAAGCCACGTTTGCAGAGGTCCTGCCGCAATGTGCTGGCCTCCAGGAAATGATGCGCTTCCATCCCGACTTTCCTGGCTGCCTCAACATTGGCCTCGGAATCATCGATGAAAAAACATGCACCGGGCTTGAGGTCATTTCGCTCAAACAGAACCTGATAGATCCTGGGATCCGGTTTGATCAGGCGTTCTTCTGCTGAAACCACGATGTCGACAAAACTTGTTTTAAGAAACGGGAAGCGAACCAGGCACTCCGCAAACTTTTCGTTTGAAAAATTGGTGACCGCAAAAAGCGGGATGTCCGTTTCTTGAAGCTCCTGAAGGATCTGGCGTGTCCCGGCAACTTCGCCAGGTATCATCTCGTGCCATCGATCTGAATAAGCTGCGATCAGATCTGCCTTGTCCGGATGAAGTACACAAAGCGTATCAACAGCCTCTGCCCAGGAGCGTCCTAGGTCCTGTTGAAGGTTCCAGTTCATGTTGCAAACGTTTTGGAGAAAATCCGTTCTTTCCGCCGTATCTGGAATGAGGCGACGATAAAGATGTTCAGGATTCCATTCGATCAGGACATTTCCTATATCGAATACCACGGTCGTGATAACGTCATTCATGGGCTGATCCGGTCAACGTTTTTAGGGTACAAGATAGGTGAGATAAGAATTTGCGTTTTCTCCCAGAAGGTTATGTCGGAATTGCGACGCGGACAGAAAACGCCGCCGGGTTTATTGCACTCATTCTCTTTTTGATTGTCTTCGCCGGTTCAACACTTGCCCAGGAAAGTACCGAATTGCCGGATCGGCTTCGTCTTGGTGTAGTGGTTGCCGCAGACGAAAACGCCAGGGATAGAGTTGAGCCGTTTCGGCTTGCACTTGAAGATATTGCCGACTTGCCGGTTGATCTCTTTTTAATGGATACAATGGGCGATGCCGTGGAAGCGATAGCTGAAGGGCGCATTGACTACGCACGCCTGTCACCCTCCGCCTATGCGGCAGCATACAGGCTTTGCAGTTGCATCGAACCTTTGGTCACCGCTGGGCCGGATGACTTCCCGGCGCGTTTTTATGCCATCCTTGTCGGTAAGCGTGGCGATGCGAAAATATCGCTTGCGGGCCTGAAAGGTGTCCGCCTTGCCGTTGGTGGCAGAAACAGTTCGACTGGCTACCGCGTTCCCTTGGCAAATCTTGCGGCCGACGGTGTCGACGTTAAATCGCATTTCAGCACGCTGGTAGAAGTTCAGGATCCCGTCGACGGGATCCGCGCGTTACTGGATGGCCGGGTCCAGGCGGCTCTTGCCTGGTCGACCTTGGCGGGAGAGGCAAAAAACGGATACACGGCCGGAACGCTCAACGACTATTACGTGAGCGGTGGGCGTGGATTTAAGGATCTTGAGATTGTCTGGCGCTCGCCCCCCATACCCTATTCTGCTCACAGTCTGGGAAAAGGTCTGCCGGATGTGCTGAAACGCCGATTGAGAGCCGGGCTCATGGATATGCGGCGAGAGGACCCAGGCGCTTATCTGGCCATTGAACCCGATCTGCCGGGTGGCTTCGAACCGGTTGTTCATGCTGATTATCGCCCGGTTGTGCGCACTTACGAAGATGCCTTTGCAGGCGTGCTCGAACCGTCTGGCCGATAGGTTTTGGAATTTCTCGGAATTCAGCGCGTTGAAGCGTCGGCGTACAGGAGTGTTTCCGTGTGCCGACGGATCATTTCTTCTTCATTGGTTGGAATGACCAGCACCTTGGTCTGAGAATTGGCGGCGGAAATATCTTCTTCCCGCGCTGTGTTCCGGGCCTCGTCAATCGACAATCCAAGCCAATCCTGCTCAGCACAGACCCGTTGCCGGATGAGCGCAGCGTTTTCGCCGATACCACCGGTGAATACGAGCGTGTCCAGGCCATTCAGAACCGCGGCCATGGCGCCAAGTTCACGCCGAATGCGAAATACGAAATAATCGATTGCCTCTGCGGCGCGCGGATCGGTGCTTTCGCTTAAACTGCGCATGTCCTGGCTGATGCCGGATAGGCCCTTAAGACCGGAATTCCTGTAGAGCAGATCTGAGACCGCGTCGGCGCTCATGCCTTTTGTAGTCAAAAGATAAAGAACGACACCTGGGTCGAGCTGTCCGCATCGAGTGCCCATCGGCAACCCGTCCAATGCCGTAAAGCCCATCGTCGAACCGATGCTTTGGCCATTGCGGATGGCGCACATGGAAGCGCCGTTTCCCAAATGAGCGACGACGACCTTGCCTTGGAAAACCTCCGGTCGCGTCTCCTGCAGATAACTGCAGATGAATTCGTAGGAAAGCCCGTGGAAGCCGTACCGGCGGACACCTTCATCATAAAGAGATCTGGGAAGAGCGAATGTATCGTTGACCCAGGGATGCTTGCGGTGGAAGGCGGTGTCAAAGCAAGCCGTCTGCAAAGCGTCCGGGAATGCAGCGCGCGCGGCCTCTATCCCGGCAAGATTGTGAGGCTGATGCAGCGGCGCCAGGGGTTCGAGTTCCTTGAGATCACGAAGAACCGTGTCGGTTATCGTTAAAGGTCTCGTGTGAGAAACGCCGCCATGGACAACCCGGTGGCCAACGGCGTCAACCGGAAGACCTCCGAGTTCCTGTTCAAGAACCGGTAAAAGCGCAGCCAGCGCCGTCCTGTTGGTTCTTCCTTCTTCGCCTTCTAGGGCGCGATCAATCGTCAGACCGGAGGCCTGAGATACCAGCGCAAGATGTGGTTCGGCACCCAACCCCGAGATCTGTCCTTTGAGCTGCTCAATCGTTGCGGAATAGAGCGAAAATTTGATTGAGGAGGAACCGGAATTCAGGACGAGGATAACCGGGGCCACGCTCACTCTTCCTCGCGGTCGAGTATTCCGGCTGGAACACCGCTCTTCTGCCAATGCACATAAAGCATTGCCAACGCGCATGAGGCGAGGCGGGCGCGGCCGTCATCCGCGCGGCTTGTCAGCATGACCGGAACCTTCGCGCCTATGACGAGGCCTGCTGCTTCTGCGTGAGCGATGAAAGTGAGTTCTTTAGCCAGCATGTTGCCGGATTCAAGGTTGGGCACGATCAGGACTTCCGCATGCCCGGCAACCAGCGAGGTAATTCCCTTTGTCCGTGCTGCCTGGACATCGATTGCGTTGTCCATTGCCAGAGGACCGTCCACAACTGCTCCGCTGATTTGGCCCCGCTCGGCCATCTTCGAAAGAATCGCCGCATCAAGGCTAGAAGGAATGGCGGGATTAACGGTCTCGATCGCGGACAAGATGCCGACGCGCGGCGTGTCCAGACCCAGCGACCGGGCGGCATCAATCGCGTTTTGCGTGATGTCGACCTTGGTGTTGAGGTCGGGTGAAATGTTGATCGCCGCGTCCGAAATCAGCACCGGCGTTTTGCGACCGGGAATATCCATGACAAAGACATGGCTGATCCGTCGTTTGGTTCTGAGGCCTCCATCGCGTTTGACCACATGTTTCAGCAGGTGATCGGTGTGAAGGTGGCCCTTCATGACCGCTTTGACACGTCCTTCATGAACCATTGCAACCGCACGTCCAGCTGCTTCCGATTCATCCTCGATATCAATCAGCTCAAACTGGCTGATGTCCTCATTCAATTCGCTTGCGGCGCTTTCGATCCGGTCTCTTGCCCCGATTAAGACGGGAACGATCAATCCCTCCCTGGCAGCCAGGAGGGCACCCTCCAGAGAGTTCGGATCATCTGGTGCAGCAACCGCCGTCGGCATGGCCGGCAGGGTTTTGGCCAACTCAATCATCCGATTGAAGTGGCGATGTCGCTGGACAAGAAGCGCAGGAATTTCGCTGGCGTCGAATTCAATTGTTTCTGTCGGGGCGCGGACTTCAGAAATACCTTCAACTAGCCTGACGCCGTCTTCACGGGTCACAGACATGTCAAAGAGGACAATATTGTCAGGCCGTTTCTCGGTGGCAGTCACCTTGACGGTCAGTTTGTCGCCTACAGCTGCTCGACCCAGGAAGCGGAAGGACTGGGCCTTATAGACGCTGCCGGGGCCGGGCAGAATGTTGCCAAGTACCGCAGACGCGAGACCTCCGACCCACATGGCCGGTGCCATCGGTTTGTCGATCTTGCCGTCTCCGGTCCAGTCGGTGTCGGGCAGATGAATTGGATTGCGATTTCCTGAGGCGTGGGCAAAAACCAAAAGATCGTTGGAAGAGCACTCCCGGACGATCTCCGCTGTGTCGCCTATCTCGATCTGTTCATACGTCTTGTTTGTCGCCATCGACCAATATTCCCGAGTTCAATTTGCGTATTGCGACGCAACATCCTGCGGGAGAGTAGCGGGATTGTATGACGAAACAAGTGCGTTGAGTGATTTGACCCCGCTGCCCTTCACGCCATTCCAAATTTGTCAGTTGTCAGCAATCAGAGCAGGCAACGGTGTTGGTCAGGCGCGGTCTAAGATAATAAATATCGCCTAGGTCTATGGCCGAATCACGTTCAAAAACTTCGGTGAAGATGCCAGCGAAGGTCGGCGTATAAGTCAGGCTCACCTGACCGACGACTATGGAAGTGTTCGCCACGGCGACAGTGCCCGGAAGTGTTATCGGAGGCACAGCTCCCTTCGCCCAGGGGGTGCCATCAGCGTTGTTGTAGCTCCAATCGACGGAGGCATCACCATCTCCATCGAATGTTACGCTCGCAATGGTGATACCGAGAGTAGTTGCAGGGTAGGGGGTCAAGATCTTTTCGCCAAGATCCATTATTCCCTGGAGATCGTTCTTGTCGACAGTTTGTGCCTGGGCAACTAGATCGGTAACGGAGTTGGCGATTCGGCTGACCTTGCGGTCTTGATTCAGGGCACCTGTCGCCTCCTCCATGCCGATAAGAATAATCAGCATCAACGGCAGGATAAGTGCAAACTCCACTGCAGAAACAGCACGGGTGTCGGCCTGAAGCCGACGCCAGATGGCGACAATCGTTGACGAGGCCTTGGGCCTACGGGAGGCCCTGCTATTCCCAAGGTTCATTTCGAAACACCAATGTTGATGTGAGATGACGTTCGGTGCCGTGGTCAGCCAAGTTGAGCGACAGCAGGGATGTAATCATGGGCCAACGGTAAACAACACTCACGAAGACGATTGCTCCGGATTTATTGGCATCGTCTACATAACTGGAGTCTTCTACCAGATTGCCGTCGCCATCATACATATTGATATCCGATGTCGCCGAAAAACTTGCGATATTGTCAACTACAACAACGATACGTTCCGTGCTGCAAAGGAATGCTGGTAGTGCGTTGCAGATTTCACCTTCGAAGTCGTCAGCGCCGAAACCTGAGGTTTGTGCTTGGCCGGTCCTGATCATTCTCGATGCTTCGATAACCGCATTGTCCAGCATCCGGTTCACCATGTGAATGAGCCCGACTTCGACAATTCCGAACAAGAGCAAAAAGAACGGGATTGCGACGAGACTGAATTCGATCGCTGTCGCACCGCTTTCGTCTTTGCGGATAGAAAAGAAACGTCGCCGAAAACGTGGCATGGTATTTCTTTTGCTCAAACGCATGTTTCTAAGACTCCAAGGTCAAAGCTTAAGACCCGCCACCGGCCGCCTGGACGGCAAGTTCGTTGCGGGCGGTTGCTTGTTCGGCGGTTTCCTTGAACGCGTCGTTGTTGTCCCCGAGTCGAAGCGTCGGTTCGCAGGTTGGGCTGCAGGACAGCGTCACGCGAGAAGACTTTTTGTAAACGGATACGACACCCTCTTCAGACGCGCGAACCGTAATGATTTCATCAACGATCGGCTTGTTGTTCTCGTCGAGAATAACGAGGTTCGTTGTGCCGTAGCTCTTGCCGGTAATGACGACAGTGTTTTGGTCAAACATTGAGACATCGGCTATAAAGGGATTTCCAACAATAACGGCAGACGCGCCATCATCTATCCGGAATACCTTTGCACGGTCGACGGTGACCATGACCGGCCCATCTTGGGCGATTGCGACGCCAGCTTGAAACACAAGCGTGAACACGCTCGTCCATTTGATCAGCTTTTTAAACATGCCTATGGGTACTCCATATCGGGCTTTTCTCGCGATATGATGCAGCAAACGTGGTGAACGATCTGCTAACGGCGCCGGAATTACAGAATTGCCTGCGTGTTTCGCCTCCATTTGAACAAGAAAAGAACACCGTCGGTTATAAAGTGGACAGCAATCACTCCCGTCGTGCAAATCTTGTAGAATGAGATTACGGAAATTTATTTGAATTATTTTGAGACGTTATTCTGTGAAAATAAATACGACAACCCCTCAGATGTTGATTATAAAGTAAACTGTGATTTTTACTAAATAAGTATCCAGAAGAATTTGAATATTAAATGATTCATATTTTGAATTAACTGTTTTTTATCTATACCCATTATTAACTATAGATGTATTTGTGGCGACTATCGCAAAGATAGGTGTCAAATTTAACTGGTTGGAAAGCTCTCTGTCCTAGGGTGAGCTTATGTCCGATCGGACTAACAAAAGATCCGGCGGGCTTTTGAAGCTGTCAACTAAGTGGTACTTGGAGCAAACACATGAAATCTCTTATCAACCGTTTCGCAAAAGACGAATCTGGCGCAACTGCAATCGAATACGGCCTGATCGCTGGCCTGCTGTCCATCATCATTCTTGCTGCTGTGACTGCAACCGGTACGTCTCTGTCCGCTATCTTCACGTCTATCTCGACAACTCTGAAGACTGCAGACACCGCCATCAAGTAATGGATCGGAACGGCGCTCATGGCGTCGACGTCTTGAAACGTGAAACGGGCGGTTTTCCGCCCGTTTTTCATTTGATCCGCCCTTTGCGCGTTCTTAACGAATGTCTGGGATCTTTGGTCCGATGAAAAAACTGTACTAATGGGTTCGATATGATCCAAGCAGCTGTTCTAGTGATTTTCCCGATGTTGGTTGCCTTTGGAGGTATCTCGGATCTGTTGACAATGACGATCCGGAACCGTGTTGCTATTTTGCTTGTCGCCGGATTTTGCATCCTGGCGCTTGCGACAGGGCTACCTATGCAGGCTTGGGGTTTGCACGCACTAGGAATGGCTGTGTTTTTCGTCCCTTGTTTTGTGTTTTTTGCATTCAACTGGATGGGTGGTGGTGACGTGAAGTTCATTAGTGCCATTGCACTCTGGATCGGATTCACACCTGAACTCGCCGCGTTTGCAGTACTTGTTGCCATATATGGAATGGTCTTGACCGTCGGAATGTTGCTGATGCGACAAAAACTGATCGTGCCGACTGTTCTTTTTCAGCAGGATTGGTTTGCGCGTTTGCATGATAGCAAAAGCGGTATCCCTTACGGTGTTGCGATTGCGATCGCTGGTCTGCAGATCTATTCGCACACAGCATGGTTCAAGCTGATCGGCTAAGAGAATCAGATCCTTCTGATCCGCAATTTTCTTCTTCAAATTAGTTTTTCGAGAATTTCGCAAGTGAAAATCATGCGTGATTTTTGGCTTTTGAAGTGCAAAATGCACTCTTTTAATAAGTTATTTAGTAAAGTTAACGGAAATTAACCAAAAACATGCAGATCTGGTTAACCATGTTTTGACCAATTCACCCGCACACTACGCGAGGTAGCGCAAATGCGCAGTGAATTTTTGGGTATTGGTCATGAAACTGGCACGCATATTTGTTTTGGCAATCGCTGTGGTTGCCGGCTTCATCGCTTTCCGTTTGGTCATGTCCTCTGGTGGCGATAGTGAACCGCAAATCGTTCAAGAGCCTGTTTCAGAAAAGAACTCCAAGGTTCTGGTCGCCGCAAAAGACATAAGCCTGGGCGGAAAACTAACGGAAGAAGATCTTTCGTGGGCAGCTTGGCCGGAAGACGCGATACCGCTCGGGGCCGTCACCGAAAAATCGAATCCTTCTGCCGACAACGAATATCAGGGGCGAATCGCACGAGTGCCGATTTTCGCTGGAGAACCTGTGCGCCCCGAAAGACTGATCAATACGGATAAAGGTTTCATGGCAGCGATCCTTCCGAAAGGAAAGAGAGCAATCGCTGTCAGCGTGGAGGCTGAAACCACTGCAGGCGGGTTCATTTTACCAGGTGACAAAGTAGACGTCATTCTGACGCGATCATCGGATTCTGGCGGTGCTCTGAGTGAGACTATCCTCGAAAATATCAGGGTTCTGGCAATCGACAGCACAACTGCTGGCGAACAGGATCAGAAAAACCTTTCGCCAAAGAAGACTGCGACTCTCGAACTAACTCTATCTGAGTCGGAAATCATAACGCAGTCGCAGCAAGTCGGAACGATCGATCTGGCGCTGCGGAGTGCCCAAGATTCGGCAGATGATGCGGAAGCGGACAATTCCAGGCGCCGAGGCGTAAGCTACGTGAAATATGGCGTAACAAGCCAGGCAGGTGCGCAATGAAACCCGGTCACAACAGAACGTCCAGTGTGAGGGGCGCAATGAAAAAGCAGATAGTCAAATTTGCAGCGGCAGCATTGCTGTTGGGAGCTTCGGTTGCGATGCCGGCAAGTGCGTCGCTGGCCGAAGGGAACTTTCCGAGCCAGGTCCATATCGCGGCGGGCGAAAGAGCAAGCGGACGCATTCTGAATGTAGGTGTCGGACGCTCCGTTGTCGTCAATCTTGCAGAAGATGCTGCTGATGTTCTGGTGTCCAATCCGGAAATTGCGGATGCGGTTCTCAGAACACCACGCAGGATTTTCGTAATCGGCAACACGGCGGGACAATCAAGACTGGTTCTCTTCAGCCGCAGCGGTCGCGAACTCGCAAGCTTCAATATTCGTGTTGAAAAAGATACCTCCGATCTAACCCGGATCATTCAAAAGCTTATCCCCGGGAGCAAGATCTCCGCAGAATCAGTGAATGGAAATGTGATTCTGAGCGGTTCGGCAAAGAGCACTCTAGAAGCCCAACAGGCGGCTGATATTGCGACAAAGTTTCAAGGTGCTAGCTCCGCTACTGAAGTAGTCAATCTCATTGCGGTTGAAGGCAAGGATCAGGTCCACTTGAAGGTGACGGTTGCCGAAGTCGAACGCACCATCATCAAGCAGCTCGGAGTTCAATTTTCCGGTTCCGTTGGAACCGGAAATTTCGCCCCGTTCTTTTCGAGCCTTCCAAACTTTACCGTCAACCCTTCTATCGTCAACCAGGCCACGGGCGGGACACAGTTCATTAGTGGGTCGAGCAATATCACGGCCCAGGTTCAAATGCTTCAGCGTGAAGGCGTCATTCGGACGCTAGCAGAACCTACGTTGACGGCAATCTCCGGCGAGAACGCAAGCTTTCTGGCAGGCGGTGAATTCCCGATCCCGATTTCGCAGGACGACGGTGAAATCTCGGTAGAATTCAAGAAGTTCGGTGTGGGCCTCGATTTTACCCCCGTTGTTCTCTCTGGCGGCAGAATTAGTCTTCGCGTCAAAACCGAAGTCAGCGAACTCAGCAACGAAGGAGCTGTCTCCGCAGGCGGCATCACAATTTCCGCACTGAAAGTTCGGCGCGCTGAATCGACCATGGAACTGCCATCAGGTGGAACTCTGGTTATGGCGGGCTTGCTTAAGGAAACTTACTCGCAAGCTGTCGAGGGGGTGCCGGGTTTGATGCAAATTCCGATTCTCGGTGCGCTTTTCAAAAGCCGTGACTTTTTGCGGGATCAAACCGAGTTGGCGGTTTTCGTAACTCCCTATGTGGTTCGTCCTGTGGCTGCGAGCAAAATGGTGCGCCCAGACAAGAACCTTATACCTGCGTCCGATGCAGAGACGATTTTCTTGAACCGGTTGAACAAAATCTACAACCCGACTGGTGACGTGGCCGGCACGTATCACGGCCAGGTCGGCTTCATCTACAAGTGAGGACGGACGGATGAGTACACAAACGAAAGTCCGGTTTGCAACCGTATCAAATCCTGTTCTTGTCTTCCTCGGTTGTTTGACGATCGCGGGTTGCCAGAGCCAGTCACAAAATCCGGACGGCCTTTTGGCATCCAACGATTATCGTCTGCGCCACCCAATTGTGATCACCGAGGAGCCGGAAACCCTCGATCTTCCGATCGGTCGAAACACACGAAATCTCTACGGCCCAATCGAACACACGATTTCTGCTTTTGCGGTGGAATCCCGTAACAAAGGCAATGGTGTTGTCGAAATTCTGGTGCCTTCAGGTGGTGCAAACGACGTCGCAGTTCATGCTGTGACGCCCAGCATCCGGAAAGCCCTGCAAAACGGTGGATTGAGCCGGTCAAAGATCAGTACACGCACTTATGCTGTACAGGACCCTTCTGCGGATGCACCAATTCGACTTTCTTACGCGCGAATGCAGGCAACAGCTGGAAAATGTGGCGCCTGGCCGAGAAACATCGGCGGCGGTATCGGTGAAAACACTGACTACGAAAATTTTGGCTGTGCATCCCAGGCGAACCTGGCAGTGATGGTCGACAATCCGTCTGACCTGATCACGCCAAGAGCATCGACACCTTCTGATCAGGCGCGCCGAGCTGTTGTCTTTGAGAACTACCGCGAAGGCAAGAAGACTGCATCTGAATTTGAAGAAGGTGTCGGAGCTTCTGTTTCCGAATAGGTGAAAGTATGAGCGCTAATCAGGATTTCAACGATATGGCCGGATATCTCGAGGCTGCGTCAACGCCGTTCGAACAGCAGCAAACGGTAAATGAAGAAGGCATGCAAATAGGTGCCATACCCCGGATAACCGTCCACGCCTTCTGTCTCAGTGATGCCACCATGCGGGTTGCGGAAGCTGCGATGGAAGATCGGCGTATGTCCAAGGCGCATCTGAAACTTGATTCTGGCGGAATTCCGGCAGCAATTTCAACGTTCGAGCAAGCGCCGACGCCCAATCTGATCATTGTCGAAACAATAGGTCAGCGTGAGGAACTGCTGACCAATCTCGACCATCTCGCTGAGTTCTGCGATGCGGGGACGAAGGTGATCGTGATCGGTGACGTGAACGATGTCACGCTTTATCGCGAGCTCATTTCAAGGGGAGTGAGCGAATATCTCATTGCACCGGTAAGCGTATTTCAGCTGATTGGATCGATCGGCAACCTCTATGCCGATCCGGAAGCAGAGCCGCTGGGAAGAACGATCGCCTTTTTTGGTGTGAAAGGTGGATGCGGCTCCTCGACCGTTGCCCATAACGGCGCCTGGTCGCTTGCCCGCAGTTTCCAGACTGAAGTTGTTGTGACAGATCTGGATTTGCCCTTTGGCACAGCGGGTCTCGATTACAACCAGGACCCGTTGCAGGGAGTTTTTGAGGCGGTCTCTTCGCCTGAACGCTTGGATGAGACCTTCCTTGATCGCATCTTGTCCAAATGCAGCGATCACCTGAGCCTTCTTGCTGCACCGGCAACACTTGAGCGCACGTATGATCAGAGCGAAAAGGCTTTCGAGCCGTTATTGGAAACAATGAAGTCAAGCGTTCCGCTCGTCGTACTTGACGTACCACACGTTTGGAACGCATGGGTCAAGGAAACGCTTCTGAGTGTTGACGAAATAGTTCTGGTCGCGGAGCCGGATCTTGCAAATCTGCGCAATGCTAAGAACACAGTCGACATGCTGAAACAACTGCGGCCCAATGATCGGCCACCGCACCTAATCATGAACAAGGTCAACGTTCCGAAGCGACCGGAAATCAAGCCCGAGGAGTTTGCCAGTGCGCTGGGACTTCAGGTTCAGGCATCCATCCCGTTCGAGCCGCAACTGTTCGGTACTGCGGCCAATAACGGGCAGATGATCGGTGAAATGGACAACAAGCATGCAATTGCACAGATGTTCGAGGACCTTGCGCAGTCGGTGTCCGGCAAGGCCCAGCCCAGCAAATCGTCGCGCTCAAGCCTCGGCGGTTTGTTGTCAAAACTGAAACGCAAGGCCGGATAACCGGTTTTCGACGGAGCAGATAGTTCGTTATGTTTGGAAGACGTGGCAGTTCATCGTCTGGACCTCAGACCCTCCGCCCGGCAGGTGTGCCAGGGTTGCAGGAAACACCTGTTCCGGCGCAAGAAACCGTTAGAGCAGAAGAACCTGCGCCGCGACAGGTCCAGCCTGAGCCGGCCGCCAAGCCGGTAGCAGCGGCCCCACCGCCTCCGCCGCCAGAACCCGCTCAACCGGCACCGCAAGCGCGGAAGAAAAATAGCGAGTACTACGAAACCAAGGCGCAAATATTCAATGCTTTGGTAGAGGCGATCGACCTGTCTCAGCTGGCCAGGCTGGATGCGGAAGATGCGCGCGACGAAATTCGAGATGTTGTAAATGACATCATCGCGCTGAAAAACGTAGTCATGTCGATTTCCGAGCAGGAAGATCTGCTGGAAGACATATGTAACGATGTTCTGGGCTATGGACCGCTTGAACCGCTCCTGGCGCGTGACGACATCGCCGATATCATGGTCAACGGCGCTCAGACCGTCTACATCGAAACGCAAGGTAAGGTGGAACAGACCGGTGTTTCGTTCCGCGACAATGCGCAGCTGATGAACATCTGTCAGCGGATCGTGAGCCAGGTTGGCCGCCGCGTGGATGATTCAAGTCCGATCTGTGACGCCCGTCTGCCTGATGGTTCTCGTGTCAACGTTATTGCCCCGCCGCTGGCAATCGATGGACCTGCACTCACCATTCGTAAGTTCAAGCGGGACAAGCTCACTCTGGATCAGCTGACCAAATTCGGGTCAATTACGCCGGAAGGCTCCACGATCCTGCAAATCATTGGACGGTCGCGATGTAACGTCTTGATTTCAGGTGGTACGGGGTCTGGTAAAACCACCCTGTTGAACTGTCTGACTGCGTATATCGAAAACACAGAGCGCATTATCACTTGCGAAGATTCCGCGGAATTGCAGCTGCAGCAGCCTCACGTTGTTCGTCTGGAAACGCGTCCGCCAAACCTTGAAGGTGAGGGCGAGATCACAATGCGCGATCTTGTAAAGAACTGTCTGCGTATGCGCCCTGAACGCATCATCGTGGGTGAGGTTCGTGGCCCAGAGGCGTTCGACCTCTTGCAGGCCATGAACACTGGTCACGACGGTTCAATGGGTACATTGCACGCCAACTCACCGCGTGAGGCTCTGTCGAGGCTTGAATCGATGATCACCATGGGTGGCTTCTCACTCCCGTCCCGAACTTTGCGGGAAATGATTGTTTCGTCGATCGACGTTGTTGTTCAGGCAGCTCGCCTGCGAGACGGCTCTCGCCGTATTACCCATGTGACCGAAGTTATGGGCATGGAAGGGGACATCATCACCACTCAGGATGTCTTCCTTTACGACATGATCGGTGAGGATCCGAACGGCAACATAATCGGTCGTCACCGTTCAACTGGAATCGGTCGCCCGAAATTCTGGGAACGCGCCAGGTACTTTGGCGAGGAAAGTCGTTTGGCTCAGGCGCTGGATGCGGCGGAAGTGCCCGAATAGGTAACGGAATACTGTCTATGTCTGGACTTGAAGAATTTCTTACGCCCGAAGTCACCGGTATCGCCGTTGCACTGCTTGTCATGTTTGCGGTTGGCGGGATCATTTATAGTCTTTTTCAGCCAACGCTTTCCGGCAGCAAGAAGCGCGATCAGCGTATCGAAGCTGTGGCCGCACGACCGCAAAACGAAAACCAGCGTAATCAGTTGCGCGACACGGATCGGCGAAAGAGATCCATTCAGGATCAGCTGAAAGACTTTGAAGAACGCCAGAAGTCCAAACAGGACAAACAGAAAAAAGTTTCTCTCAAAGTCCTGATAGAGCAGGCTGGCTTAAGCTGGGAAATGAAGCATTTCATCATCTTCAGCATAATCTCAAGTCTGATTTTCTTCGTGGTTTCTCTAATTGCCTCAGGGAACCTATGGATCGGGATTGCGTTTGCCTTTGCCGGACTGCTCGGCTTCCCGCGTTGGTATATCGGCAACAAACGCAAGCGTCGGTTCAATGCATTTCTCGATGAACTGCCGAACGGCGTGGACATCATTGTCCGCGGTGTGAAAGCGGGTCTTCCATTGAGTGACTGCATCAAAGTTGTGGCACGGGAAGCACGCGAGCCAGTTGCAACAGAATTCCGAAAGATTACGGAAACGCAGGTGATGGGTATTTCGCTCGGCGATGCGGTTGGCAGATTGCCGGATCGCGTGCCTGTTGCGGAAGCGAATTTCTTCGCCATCGTGGTGGCGATCCAGCAAAAGGCTGGTGGCGGACTGGCGGAAGCACTCAGCAACCTGTCCAGGGTTCTGCGTGGCCGAAAGGCGATGAAGCGGAAAATCAAGGCTCTCAGTGCGGAAGCGAAATCTTCTGCTGCGATCATCGGTTCTTTGCCCTTTTTTGTCGGCGGCATCATCTATTTCATCGCACCCAGTTACGTGATGATCCTTTTTGAAACTACGACAGGCAACATCATCATTGCCGGCGGCCTGATATGGATGTTCACGGGCATCATGGTCATGCGGCAGATGATCAACTTCGATTTCTAGGGGCGGCGACATGGATCTTGATACAATCGTTTCGACCCAATTTGCCGCCGCTGTCCTTGCGATGATCGCAGTCACCGGTACGATTTTCTCTCTCGTGATGCCGCTCCTGTCACGCGACACTTTGAAGTCGCGCATGAAGTCGGTTGCACTGGAGCGAGATCAGATGCGAGCGCGCGAGCGTGCCCGTCTTCAGGCAAATCAAGGTGATGCGAAAGCGGCATTGCGCAACCAGCCGAAGGCGCAGATGAAGAGCTTGGTTGACCGCCTGAATCTGAAAGAAATGCTCTCAGATGAGAACACGATCCAGAACCTCAGAATGGCGGGTTATCGCGGCTCAGCACCTCTCTATTACTTCCTGACGGCTCGAATTGCGTTGCCGCTCGTCATCTTCGTGTTTGCGACCTTCTATGCTTTCGTGGTCATGCCGGACACATTACCGGCATTCTCAAAACTTTGTTTTTGTATCGCCTTTGCCGGCGTTGGAGCGTTTGCGCCCAACATTTATCTCAAAAACAAGATCGATAAACGTAAACTGGTGATCCAACGTGCCTGGCCAGACGCGCTCGACTTGATGCTGATCTGTGTTGAATCCGGCATGTCTATTGAAGAGGGCTTCAGGCGTGTTGCCGAGGAAGTCGGCGTCCAGTCCGTTGAGCTGGCGGAGGAACTGACACTCACGACTGCGGAACTCTCCTATTTGAGTGACCGCCGCATTGCGTATGAAAACCTTGCCAAGAGGACTGGTGTAGACGGTGTGAAAAACGTGATGATGGCACTTATTCAGGCCGAACGTTACGGTACACCGATTGGCACCGCACTGCGCACCATGGCAGACGACACACGCGAACAGCGGATGCAGTTGGCTGAGCAAAAAGCTGCGTCCCTGCCGCCGAAGCTCACGGTTCCGATGATCATGTTCTTCCTGCCGGTCCTGTTCCTCATCATCATGGGACCAGCTGTGATCCAGGTTATAGAGACCTTCTCCGAATAGGTGCCAAGCCTTTGACTGAAAGCACTCCTGCGAGGCGCGTTCCATCAGAGTTGGAGCGCGCCTTCTTTGTGTTGTTGAACTGAGTACAACGTTCCTGGCTCTCTCTCGCAATGTTGAGAAATGCCGCCATTCGACACAGGTGTTGGATGGGCAGTCCTGATTTGCAAGCCGAACGATGCGGGTCTGTTGGATCTATCGTTGTTTGCTAGGTCCTAAAGGCAGAACAGGCGCCCAATATAGGACGCCCGTTTCAGGCTTAGGTTTCACACTTGGAAGTAAAAGGTTCTCGGCTTTAACCCTGTCGCTTTTTCATCATTTCCTGAAGATAAGCGATGTTGGCCTGTGCCTGCCGCGGGTCCAGTTCTGCCTGAGCGACTTGGATGGCTTCGTCGTATTTTCCCTGAATACCAAGCACCAACGCCAGGTTCTGACGAACGCGGCTATCTGCACCCGGCAGGGTCGAGGCACGGCGCAGCGTATATTCCGCATCCGGCAGCTCATTGGAAAGCAGATAGGAAAGTCCGAGATTGTTGAGCAAGGTCGGATCATCGGGTGCGATCTTCAATGCCTGCTTGTAAAGGCTGCGCGCCTTTGCGTGCTCGCCGGTCTGATCAAGTATGGCCGCCTGTGCAGACATCAGTTTCCAGTCCGGTGTTGCCGGTTGCTGTGCACCTTGCAGCACATTGAGTGCTTCACTGAACCGACCGTTCATGGCCAGAACTTTTCCATATGCAGATGCGATTTCACGATCCTTCGGGTGGGCTATCACACCACCGCGCAACACCGCCATTGCCTGCGGCATTTGACCATTCTGGCTGAGGGCATTGGAATACCCAAGAATTGCGGCCCGGTTTTTCCGGTCCTTCTCATAGGCTTGCGACCATTTGGAAACGGCAGCCCGCGCGGAACTTGAGCCAGGTGTCGTATAGTGACCGCCGTTGGCAGGGGAGTGCGTGCCTGTGTTGGACTTGTTGGATGCGCATCCTGCAAGCAGCACAACCGCGGTCATCGCCATCAGCGTGGCATTCAGGCGTGAGCGTCGTTTCACGGATCCGGTTCTGGGCGCGTGCATCTTCAACATCCTTGTTGTCCGCAGCATTCTCGTTTCCCTATGAGAAATAGATAATTAACCCTAATGGATGGTTAAGCGGCATTGCGAAATGCGAAAATGCTGGTCCTGCCTGGCATGATGTTGCACCCGCGTCCTCATCGTCCTAGGTCTTGTGGTTGAAGACCTGTCTCTAATTTCGGAGTGCCAGACGTGCGCCAGTGCCTCGTTCGCAATAGCGAAGTTAAAACTTCTACTCCCCTCATCGCGGTCACAGAGCAAAGCCTGCCTGGTATTCTGGCCGAGTTGGGGGACCCGGCCCGAGCCTGGTGCGAAGCCAACGATTACAGTGGAAAGGTATCTACCGTCCTGCTTGTTCCGTCCCAAAATGGCGGTTTTGCTGCTGTATTGTTTGGCGTACTGGAAGAGGGGTTGCCGCATGCCCTGGCGCTGGGAAGTCTCGCAAAAACTCTTCCCGCGGGAGATTACCATCTGGAGGATGACTTTCCGGATCCCGAACAGGCAGCTCTCGGGTTTGCGCTTTCCAGCTATTCCTTTGCTCGGTACCGCAGCAAGGATACCAATGAACGTCGCCTCGCAGTTCCCGATGCTGTCGATCTGGAACGAATCGGAACCATCCTTGATGGTGTTCAACTGACCCGAGATCTGATCAACACACCGGCAAACGATCTTGGTCCCGAGGAACTTGCAAAGGCAACAGCGGACCTTTTTGAGGCGCATGGTGGAAGCGGAAGGGTTGTCATCGGTGACGATCTTCTTGAGGAAGGCTTTCCGATGGTACATGCCGTCGGCCGGGCCAGTTCACGGGCTCCCCGTCTTGCCGATTTCAGCTGGGGTCGGGATGATGATCCCAAAATTACGCTTGTTGGCAAAGGCGTGATTTTCGACACGGGTGGATTGAACCTGAAACCCGGCTCTTCAATGAGCCTTATGAAAAAGGACATGGGCGGCGGGGCGAATGTGCTCGGGCTGGCATCCATGATCATGGGTGCTAAGCTGCCTGTGAGGCTTCGGGTGATAATCCCCTGTGTTGAAAATGCGGTCTCTGGTTCGGCCTTCCGGCCCGGCGACATTCTGCAAAGTCGAAAAGGCCTCTCGGTTGAAATCGGCAATACGGACGCTGAGGGCCGGTTGGTGCTCGGTGACGCGCTTACCCTGGCAGATGAAGACAAGCCCGACCTGCTTGTCGATATGGCAACGTTGACGGGGGCTGCACGCGTGGCCCTCGGTCCGGATTTGCCACCTTATTTCACCGACGATGAGGAACTCGCCGAGGATGTGGCGGTCTTCTCGGAAGCTGCCAGCGACCCATTGTGGCGCCTTCCGCTCTGGAAGCCCTACCTTAAGTATCTCGACAGCAAGATCGCCGACATCAATCACATAAACACGGTTGGAACAGGCTTTGCCGGTTCGATCACCGCAGCTCTGTTCCTGTCACGCTTTGTCGAAAACACCGAAAGCTGGATCCATTTCGACATTTACGGTTGGACGCCGATGGAAAAACCAGGAAGACCAGCGGGTGGCGAGGCTCAGGGCATCAGGTGTTTGTTCGACCTGATCACCGAAAAGTTCGCATCTGTAAAATAACGGCTCCGAAACGTTTTTGTGCTCTTATCGCTAAGAAAACGGGATGGAACCATTGATCCATGGCTGTCGATATTCGAGCGTCACAGGCGCTGAAATTGCTGCATGAAGTCAATCTGGCGCTGGTTCGCGACAGCGAACAGGATTTGTCTGCGCGCCAGATGACGATATTGCTCACCGTCTATCTGGAACCGCCGCCACATACGGTACGGGGACTTGCCGCGAAACTGAACGTCACAAAACCGGCCATCACGCGTGCACTCGACACGCTGGGGAGCATGCGCCTTCTCTCGCGGAAACGGGACGAAGCCGACAAACGCAATGTTATTATCACCCGTACGGTTGAAGGCGCGCTTTATTTGGAGCAGCTTGGAGATCTTGTGGTTGAAAAGGCCCAGGAACTGCCTCGCTGAATTTTGAAATCTGGCTCGTGTTGAGAAACCATGAATGAGACCCTTGATCGCCGTCGACATCCTGTCCGGCCTGACCTTGCCTCAATTGACTATGAGGGGCGTGTGCAGGTTAGCCGTTTCATCGAAGGAGAGATCTTTCAAGTAATGGCGGACCGTCTGGCCTTGCGGGCAGATCCCAGGTTCGACCTCTCGATCGACACCGAGGCCCTATGCGGCGAATGGGTAACAGTGTTCGAGCAAACGGCCGAGGGCTGGGCCTGGGGGCAATTGGACACCGACGGGTATGTCGGCTGGTTTTCATCCGATGGTATTGGTCCAATTAGAGCGGCAACGCATCGCGTCCGCGCCTTGCGCACTTTCCGCTACCCGGGTCCCGATCTGAAGTTTCCCCAGCTCGGATTTTTGTCTATGGGGTCTCTGGTTACTGTCGTCGACGAGACTGAGACGCGGGGACTGAACTACGCGCTCTTGAGCGATGGGTCTGCGGTCGTTGCAAAGCATCTGGTTTCGCTTGAAGCGCGGGATCACGACTGGGTGGCTGTTGCTGAGGAGTTTCTGGGCACACCATATCTTTGGGGTGGCCGGACAAGTCTGGGACTTGATTGCTCGGCATTGGTCCAGCTGGCGGCGCAAGCGGCCGGTATCGACATTCCACGAGACAGTGACATGCAGGAAGATGAGGTCGGTGAGGAGATCCCTCACGAAGATCCCTCGGCATTCCGGCGCGGGGACCTGATATTCTGGCGCGGCCACGTTGGCATTGTGACCCGCCCTAACGTGTTGCTGCACGCAAACGGAAACACCATGACAGTTTCGCATGAACCCCTGGATCTGGCCATCAAGAGGATTGCCGACACCGAATGGGGAGCAATCACGCGCGCTCGCCGCTTGCCGCCCGTGAGGTCCGCATAAGCTGTTTGGAACGACCCATGTTCAGCGCCAGATCAGATCGTTTCCGCAATTTCTTGCCATAGTACAGCAATGTCGTTTGTGCTGTTTGGCCGGCCGGCGCGGCGAAACCAGTAGGCTGCATTTCCAGGATCGTTTTCGATCAGGTGGCACAGACCATGGATCCAGTCATGCGCGGCTTCCCCTTCCGAGGCCTGACAGATTTCATGCGCCTTTTCCCATTCAGGGCCCAGCTTCAGCGTTCCTTTCTTCAACCACCAGAGCGCTTGTTGAGGTGGTGAAAAAGTGGTCGGCGGCTCGGTTTGGGAAACATCCATCGTCACTGCGTTGGGCATGGAACACTCCTATGATGAAACATGATGAGCCGCGTTGAAATCGGGCTAGTGCTATCAAAAACCGGGTTCAGGCGTCGTGCTGAAGTTGGACCAGTTTACGTTTCAAGGTTGGCAGGTAAACACCTGAAGCAAGCCGTCATTACTTGGGCGTTAGCGCCATCTGAGGCTCGGACGCGGCCTCCTCCTGTCCCTTTCCTTCAAGCTCCCCAAGCTCCAGGTCCTCAATCTTGCGGCTGCGCTTGGAGATCTTGTCGGTTGAAATAAGGATCTGATCGATGTCCTTGTTCGCCTGCGCAAAGTGGGACTGCAGCTTGCCAACCCTGTCGTTCAATCTGCTGACATCGGCAATCAGGTGCCCAACTTCCGCTTGAATGAGGTGAGCTTGTTCCCGCATCTTGGCATCTCGCAGGACCGATTGTATGACCTGGATCGACAACATGAGCAATGACGGTGAAACGATCACCACTCGTGCCCGGTGCGATTTCTGGACGAGATCCTCAAAGCCTTCGTTCAGTTCCGCGAAGACGCTTTCCGAAGGCACGAACAGAAACGCTGTATCCTGAGTTTCTCCCGGTAAAAGATATTTCTCGCCGATATCCTGAATATGTTTTGAAAAATCCCGTCGGAACTGGGCTTGTGCATATTTGAGCTGATCGTCGCTTTCTGCATTCCGGAGCAGATTGAATGCCTCCAGCGGGAACTTGGCGTCAACGGCAAGGGAAGGTGCCCCGTTCGGCATGTGGATCAAACAGTCCGGACGGCTGTTGTTGGAAAGAGTTGCCTGAAACGAATAGGTACTGGGTGCCATCTGGTCCTGAATGATGGCTTCCATCCGGCCTTGCCCAAAGGCACCTCGCGTCTGCTTATTGGACAAAATCGCCTGCAATTGCCCAACCTGACCGGACAGATCGGTAATCGTCCGCTGGGCGCGGTCGATGACGGCCAGCCGCTCGTGCACGTGACGCAGACCTTCCTGCGTCTGCTTGCTGGTATCGGCCATGGAAAGTCCAAGCTTGTGACCCATGCCGTCGAGCCGTTCGTTGACGGCGCGCATCATGTCCGATTGCCTGGAACCGAAGACTTCAGCCATCGTCTGCATGCGACCGGTCATCTCGCCCTGGCTTTTCAGCAATTGAGACAAGTGGCTTTCAAGTTCGTGGATGCGTTCGGCCGAGGCTGTGTCGGCCTCTGCACGCAAACGGATTTCACGCATGGTTTTCAGAACCAGCCAGACAATAAGCGTCAGCAGCAGCAAACCACCCGTGATCGCGGTTTCAAGAACCGTGACGGGACGTCCGCCAAACTCAAACAGGATCTCATTCATGAAACAAACATAGAACGATTCGGTGGACAGGCCCATCCAGCCGCCTGTCGAAGTACGTTGAAAACGGTTGGGAAGCAGCGGAATTCCGCGTTGACCGGCGCGGCGTGATTGCCTATGTCAGTCGCATGACGATACGCCCTATTATCACCATTCCGGATCCGGTCCTGCGCGAGATCTGCGCTCCCATCGATACTGTCGATGATGATGCCCGTGCGCTTGCTGACGACATGCTGGAAACAATGTATGAGGCCCCTGGCATCGGCCTTGCTGCCAGTCAGATTGGAATTTTAAAACGCATCTTCGTGCTCGATGTCGCCAAGGAAGACGCGCCGAAAGAACCGATGGTGTTCATCAACCCGAAAATCGTCTGGTCCAGCGAGGAATTGTCGGTCTATCAGGAAGGTTGCCTCTCGATCCCTGAGTTTTTTGAGGATGTCGAGCGACCGGCCGAAGTGACAATCCAGTTTCTGAACCGGGAGGGAGCTGAGCGGGAAATCAAGGCCGATGGCCTTTTGGCGACCTGCATTCAGCATGAGCTTGATCACCTGAACGGCAAGCTGTTCATTGACTATCTGTCAAAACTGAAGCGTGATCGCGTCGTGAAGAAATTCACGAAACAGGCAAAACAGGCCGGACGAAGCTAATCTCCGGGGAATAAGAAGGGGCAGAGCATATGGATCAGGAGTTCTTCCTGAAAATCTTTGCCGCGCTTTTCGCCATCATGAGTCCGATTGCCAATTTGCCGGTATTCCTGTCGCTGACCGCTGACAGGGGGCCGGCGTTTGAACGCAAGGTTGCGTTCACGCTTTTGATCAGTCTCAGCATTGGTGCGGTTTTCATCGGGCTGAGTGGTGACATCGTGCTGAAGGTCTTCGGAATTTCGCTGGACGCATTCAGGCTCGCCGGCGGGTTTTTGATCCTGTTGATTGCACTGGACCTCATTCGCGGCCAGAAGACGCAGGCCCATCACGGCACGTCCTCCGAAAAGGAACACATGAAGTCACAGGACAATCCTGCAATCTATCCATTGACAGTCCCAATTCTGCTCGGACCCGGATCGATCTCGACCATGATCATTTTCAGAGGGCAAGTCAGCGGATTGGAGCAGGAAATTGCTTATGTCGCGGGTGTGTCGGCCGCAATCGCGCTGCTTGTCGGGACTTTCTTTGCTGCGCCGTTTCTGTCTCGCTTCATCGGTCAAACTGCAAACAGTGTGATGAGCCGCCTGATGGGTATGATCCTGGCAGCGATTGCCATGGAAATGATGGCAGGAAGTCTCAAGGTGTTGTTGCCCGGCCTGGCATAGTCCGCAGCGCAGGAGGATGCCGCTTTCCTTCGCTGCAATCGCTTGAACAACCTGACTCAAACGCTTGCAAGGCACGCCTCAAGACGCAATAAGGGACGAAATCCTTTAAAGCCTCAGGACCTCCATGTCTCTTCGTGTTGTTTTTATGGGCACTCCGGATTTCTCGGTGCCGACTCTGATGGAAATTGTCGGCCAGGGACATGATCTGGTCGCATGCTATTCGCAGCCGCCACGCCCGGCAGGACGTGGAATGGAGCTGAAAAAGTCTCCGGTTCATGAAGCTGCGGAATCGTTCGGTATCCCCGTGTTTACGCCTACCAGCCTGAAGAGCGAAGATGAACAGGTCCGGTTTGCGGACCTCAACGCGGATGTCGCCGTTGTCGTGGCCTACGGACTATTGCTGCCGAAGGCGGTTCTGGACGCACCGCAATTCGGTTGCCTCAATCTGCACGCTTCCCTGTTGCCGCGCTGGCGCGGTGCGGCGCCCATAAATCGGGCCATCATGGCTGGCGACAAGGAAAGCGCGGTGCAGGTGATGCGCATGGAAGAAGGGCTTGATACCGGCCCGGTCTGCATGTCTGAATCAGTGGTGATCACCGAAAACATGACCGCAGGCGAACTGCATGATCACCTTTCAGCGCTGGGCGGAGATCTTATGGTGCGCGCGCTGGCAGCGCTCTCTAGAGGCGCGCTTGGTGAAAAGGTGCAGGCTGAGGGGGGTGTTACATACGCAGCCAAGCTTTCAAAGCAGGAAACGCGCATCAACTGGTCACAAACAGCAGGCGACGTCCACAATCATATTCGGGGGTTGTCGCCATTTCCCGGGGCCTGGTGCGAAATGACGCTTGGTACCAAGCCAGAGCGGGTGAAGATCCTGCGAAGCGCCCTATCTGACGGAGGCGGTGCACCGGGAACGGTGATATCTGCAAATGGAGCGCCCGTGATTGCTTGTGTGGAAGGGGCCATACGACTGGACGAACTTCAGCGGGCAGGAAAAAGGCCGATGAGCGGCGAGGAGTTTCTGCGAGGGGTTTCCCTATCTGAAGGGGTGGTTCTGGACTAGTCTGGAACGACAGGAGAAAGAACAATGCCGCCGACCGCCATTCCCAACCTGACAGTCCGGGACGTTACCCCGGCTGATGAAAGCGAGATCCGGGATCTGATTTCGGCGGCCTTTCCGTCCGACCGGGAAGCCCGATTGGTGAGCACACTGCGTCACTGCGGAGCTCTGGTGCTGGAACAGGTTGCATTGGATGAAACCAATCGAATTGTCGGCCATGTCGCCTATAGCAGGGTAACACCGGCTGCTATAGGTGCGGGCCAGGCCATGCAGATTTCCTGCCTTGCTCCAGTGTCCGTTGCACCCGACAGGCAGAACAAGGGCATCGGCACGACGCTGACGCGCGTTTCGCTCGAAGCCTTGAAGGAAAACGGCGAAGACCTGGTTCTGGTGCTCGGGCCGCCGGCCTTCTTCCCAAGGTTCGGTTTTGATGCCGAGTTGGCCCGGAAGGTCCAGGGGCCTTATGCCGGGGCTGCGTTCATGGCCCTGGGCTTGACGGATGCCGGCACCCGCGATCTGCCCATCGAAGTGGCGTTTGCAACGCCGTTTCAAGAGTTCGAATAGGTCGGCGCCGGGAATGCCACGCTACAAGTTGACGGTTGAATATGATGGCCGGCCCTTTTGCGGCTGGCAGCGCCAGTCCAACGGACCGTCCGTACAGGCCGTGATTGAGCGTGCCCTCAAGGCGTTCACGGGTGAAGCCGTAACGATTGGTGGCGCAGGACGGACGGACACCGGGGTGCACGCGACAGGTCAGGTCTGTCATGCGGATCTGAGCAAACCCTGGCCGGTAAAAACCATCATGGGCGCCATGAATTTTCACTGCCAGCCGGACCCTGTCGTGATCCTGGGCGTTGAAGAAATGCATGAAGGTTTCGATGCGCGGTTCTCTGCAATTCGCAGATCCTATCGGTATCGGATCCACAATCGCTTGCCGCCACTGACCCATCAACTGGGGCTTGCCTGGCATGTGAAGCCTGAACTGGACGCCGATGCCATGCACGCCGCCGCGCAGGAATTTGTGGGCCATCATGATTTTACGACATTTCGCCATTCGCGCTGCCAGGCCAGGAGCCCGGAAAGGACACTTGAGGAATTCAGCGTCTCTCGGGAGGGAGAATTCGTCATCGCCGAATGTTCCTCACGGTCGTTCCTGCACAATCAGGTGCGCTCCATGGTTGGCACTTTGCGTCTGGTCGGCGAGGGGAAATGGGGCCCGGGTGACATCACGAGGGCACTACAAGCGCGAGACCGCAAGGCCTGCGGACCGGTTGCTCCGGCAGATGGATTGTATCTCACCCGCGTCGACTATCGTTCAGTGGAGATGGACATTGAACTTCTGAAGGACTGGCAGCAGCGCAAGGCTGTGATGGAAGCGGAAGAAGACGGCGAAGCCTAAGGCATTCCATCCGTCAGTCATTTGCGGCCTCGCGGCAATTCAACAGGACCAGCGCAACTCCCCAATCGGAAGAGTGTTGAAAGCAGAAAACACAAGTGCGCTCAAACGATCTCTTTCATCCGGAAAAGTCGCCCAAAATACCACCGAGATTTGCCAATATGTATCCGATGATAATCACGCCGGCGATGATCATGACGGTCCAGACAAACAGTTGAAATCCGACTGCCAAACCACCGAAACCGACTGCCGCGATGACAATACGCCTGTTCTCCTTCAGGACAAAGCCGACAACGCCGAGGATGATGGCGATCCCGCCGAGTACATAAGCTGACGCTGAGAGGATGCGATCCAGGCTCCATGCCTTGGCTTCGGCTGCCGTTTGAGCTTCGCCTTTGAGGCCTTTGAGAGCAGATGTACGAATGTCTGCTGCGATTTCCCCAATTGACTGTCCGATAGTTGGCTGGGGATCGAACGGACCAGCACTGTGAATGAAGAGCGCCAGAATCAGCGCGATTGCACCGGCCATCATTCCAGTTATTCCCGACCAGGGCGTCCTGACTGCTGGGGCATCGCTCATGCGTCGTCTCTATCTTTCAAATGAAAACCGGATCGGGGCCTCACCGCGCCACCATCAAGGATTTCAGGTTCTCACAGGCTGGACGTGAATTGAATACATTTTTGAACATGAATTGATTGTTTAAAGACGAATTTGGTTCCTCAGCGGTTCAATCGAAAAACAGTGTCAGTCAGAACGCTATCGCTTAGTCGAAAGCCATTCGTTCAAGATTTAAGCGAAGTTTTCTTTATGACTGTCAGCCGATTTCCCCTGTGCGGCTGCGAACACACACTCCGGATGACTGCCCGGCTCATGCCCGTTCATGCAATAGCCGGGATCGCCATTTATCTGCCGGTTTATTCCTCCGGCAGAACCACGCACTTCTTGTAAAGGTGCCAGGTCGTATGACCTAGGATCGGGAGGGTCAAGATCAGACCGAGAAATGCCGGTACCATCGAGACAATCAGCACAGCGGTCACAACAATTGCCCAGCCGATCATCGGCACAGGCGACGTCACGACGGCGCGGACGCTGGTGATCATCGCAGTGATGAAGTCGCGGTCGTCTTCCAGAAGCAACGGGAAGGAAACGACGGTCAATGAGAAGAGAAGCAGCGACAGGATCGCGCCGACAACATGGCCGACGGCCAGGAACATCAGGCCTTCAGGCGTTGTGATCACCTGGGTCAGGAATTCATCGAACGAGGCGAAAGAGCGAAATCCCAAAAACAGTGCCAGCAGCAACCGGACCTGATACATCCACATGATCTGGATGAAGAGCACCACGAAGGCCATCCAGGAGAGTTCGCGGCCCTTTTGTGCCCAGATGGTTCCGAGCACCGTTTTCCACGAGAGTTCGTCACCGCTTTCAAGGCGGCGGCTTACTTCATAAAGTCCAACCGCCGCAAAGGGCCCGATGAGAACAAAACCGGCTGCTGCAGGATAAGACAGGTAACTCATTTCAAGAGCTGCGGCACTCAAGACCACAAACAGTCCCCCGGCAGCAAACAGGGCACCGATCGTCAGTCCATAGACCGGAGCGCGCCGTATGTCCGCAAGACCGGCCGCCAGGGCATCGATCACATCGTTCCCGTTTATCTTCCTGACTTGAGGCATGGGCCGTAGCCCGGTTGGGCCCGGTGCATCCTTTGCAGAAGCCGGCGCACCTTCTTCCGGAGTGGTCGTGTTTTCAGTCATCCGACAGCTTCCTCCCAAAAGCTTCAATCTCTCGCCCGCCTCCAGCGGGCTTTCGATTTTAGGCACGGATAGAGACCGGGCTCAATCGGGAGAAGGACTTACGTTCTAAGGTCTAATGTAGAGATTTTGCTGCATTTTCATTTTTGGTGGCTGATTTCACCCGGCGGCGACAACTGGGGGGTCGCTTCAATGTCCGCCGTACCACATGCGCGCAAAGGAG
This sequence comes from uncultured Roseibium sp., assembly GCF_947499295.1. GTDB lineage: Bacteria > Pseudomonadota > Alphaproteobacteria > Rhizobiales > Stappiaceae > Roseibium. The sequence goes on along the minus strand of NZ_CANMNP010000004.1, from coordinate 193,640 downwards.
CCATCCTTCTTGATGAACTGATGAAACAGCGCGCCGCCAATGTGAATCAAAAGCAAAACAATCATTACGCGTGCACCGATGCCGTGAGGAATGCGTGGTGCGAAGTCGGAAAAATCGGCGAGCGGAGCGTTTGCACCGCCAAACAGGATCGCGCCTGCCCCCGAAAGAACCAGCATGCCGATGCCGCTTGCAGCCATGCCGAATATCACGATGTAAAACAGCCCGTGAACGAACTTAGCCGTGAGGTTTTGCCAGGCCGGACTGCCTGTGACGGCAACCGGTTTTCGATCGGCAAATACCCACCACAAAAGCCTGGCGGCCGTCAAAAGCAAGATCACCATCCCCAGAGACGCATGGATCGTCAGGATCGCCTCCTTCGAAAGGGTGTCGGTCGTCGCCGTCGCGCGAAATCCGGTGCCCAAGAGCAGCAGGATCACCACAGCGCTCAGCCAATGAATTGTGACGGCAACGGATCCGTATTTTTCAGGTGTGCTTTTCATCGGTTCATTTACTCACGGCGTTCAGGCCGATTGCTCGGTCCAGCCAATTTCGGAATGTGAGCCATCGCAAAAGGGTTTGTTTTTGGAAGCGCCGCATCGGCAGAGCGCGTATTTGTCCGCTGAAGCGCCTTCGGTTTGAACACCTGAGGCGAGCCGGATCCTGGTGACGCGAAATGGCCCGTTGCGCTCGAGAGTGATTTCAGGGTCTTTGCCGCAGATGTGTATCGCCATCCCGCCTGGTTCACTCCAGGAAAGCGCGCCTGACGGGCAAGCCTGAACCGTGTCTCTGATCTGATCCGGGGCTGCATTGTCAGGAACAATCCAGGGGTCTCGCGTGGTGTCGAAAACGGCGTTCAATCGCTTGCCGCATTCTCCGGCGTGCGAGCACAGAAGCCGATTGTAGTGCACATCAATCCGCTTGCCTTTGAAGACCCTCAGCTCGTCGGGCGTACGGCCCGGCGAAGGTTCGCTCACAAAACCAATGTCGTTATGGGATCCGTCGCAATAAGGCTTGGTCTTCGATTGACCGCAACGGCACAACGCCATCACGGGTTGGACGTCGAGCCGCTCTCCCGCGGCACCCGTGAGCCGTGGAACGTTCTTGGCGACCAGGGGTCCGGAAGGACGTTCTTCGATTATGGGCTGACCAACGCCGGCGCTCTGGGCGTTGAAACGCCCGAGTCTCCCCGTCATGGTGAGCCCATCGCGAATGTTGAGGCCCATCATGGTCAGGTTTGCAGCTCCTGCGCACAGCTCCACCACCTGAACGGCATAGAAAACAGTGTCGAATTCGCCCGCAGCAGCTTTTCCCGCCAGGAACCAGGCAGCCGGGAGCAGGATCAGCAAGCCGTTGGCCGCGATCACCGGCATCCGCTTCCTTTTCGCACTTGCCAGGGCATCGGTTCGGTTTTTGCCCAGGGTCATTCCAGATCCGCCGGCAATAACCATCGCCGGGATGAGAATGAACATACCTCGTAAAATCAGGGCTTTGACCGTCGCCACCGTTTCGTGGCTGGCGAACAATTCAGTGAGTGTGGTTGACGTCCAAAAGAGCAGGATCATCAGGAAACCGATGCCGCCTGCTATCGCGTGAACCCGAGTTTTCATCGGAAAATCCTCATTAAGCCGCTGTGAAAAAACGCGTTTCAGGCCGTGCAACAGTTTGGAACGGCGATCTTTTCAAACAGATGCGGTGCGGAAACGGCGCTGGAAGGATAGTGACTGAGCGCTTGTTGAAACTCGGGATTGGCAAATGCGTTGCGAAAGTCTTCAACGCTGTCCCAAACGGCGTAGTTGAAATACATCCCGCTTTCACCGACCGCCTTGTGCAGCTGCGTGCTTATGTAGCCTGGCTGCTTCTTCATCCAAAGAGCGTCATTGCGCCAGGCCTCGACCAGTGCCTCCTGATCTTCCGGATCAACAGTGAACAGGTTGACCAGAACGACCGGGCCGGACTCGGTCCCCAGCTGCTGTTCGATCGGAAAGGCGGGATCAAGCGGCTTGAATTCGACCATCGGGGTCACTCCTTGATTGCATCGCTAATTTGGTGTCATGTTGTCAATTAAGTGAGTTTAAAACATAATGACAACATGTTGTCAAATTCTATGAGGAGCTGGCATGGCGGACGAGCAATGGACAAAGGCAGGAGAAGCCGTGACGGCGCTGATATTGGATGTGTTCCGGTTGAACGGTCGCCTGCAGCTGGCAGGTGACAGGCTCGTAGCCGAGCTCGGATTGACCAGCGCGAGATGGCAGATACTCGGGGCAATCGCCTATGCCGAACGGGCAGAGACCGTTGCCTGGCATGCGCGCACCATGGGCGTTCATCGTCAGGGCGTTCAACGCATCGTCAACGAGTTGGAAAAGGAAGGCATTGTCGGGTTTCAGCCAAACCCGCATCACAAGCGGGCGCATCTGGTTGCGCTGACCACAAAGGGCCAGGCCCTGTTTGAAGCCGCAATCGCGTTACAGGTCCCTTGGGTAAACGACCTTTCAAAGGACCTTTCCGTCGCAGACATTTCAACCGCGCAACAGGTCATCGGTCACATGAAAAAACACCTCGAAGAGGTCTCAAGCACGCAAGACGAAGGCTCCCCGTGAGGGCGAATTGCCGACGCTCAGGACGGCCGGTTTTCGATTGGCGTCCGGGACCGGACCCACAAGCGGGAAAACTCACGGGGCTGAAGTCAGGTCAGGTGTGCTGAACAGCTCCCCAGTTGTTTCACGATACCTACCGGACAAGCCATTCTTGATCCTTCTCGCACCAGCTGCTCTCCAAGCTAAGGCTGGAGATGAGACACGCATGAGGCAAATGGCAAATTCACGCCGCCATTTCGGACGTTCGCTTCTTCAAACGGAAACGCGGAAAGCGGACAAAGTTGCCGTTGATTGGTTAGCGTCGAACGTCCGGTTGGGAAGAAATTTGGATTGGGATACGCAGCAAACAAAAGGACTGTTTCGAGCTCACGCTCCTGATGTTTCGATCTATTGCAATGGAAGCCGAATATCTGTCCTCAGATCGGTCGATGGCGTCGCTCTTGGGTCATTCAGATAAACCTCCAGTGGAGGCAGGTCACGTGGTTCCAGCCCAGAATTTGGCAGCCAATGCCCATACAGCCATTCATAGGCTGACTTGAGCGTTGGATACGGTCCTGTGTGTTCCAGAACTGCATAATTGCCACCGCTGACATCGAAGTATTCGAGACCCCTCAACTTGTCTGGAAAACCACCAAGGATTGAAACTGCGACATGAGACCGAAGCTCCGCATCTGGTCTGGATTCAGGCGGATCGTGGTAGATGACAAACAACTCGCCCACGTTGTCCATCAGAGAATTGGCCATGAGCGAGCAGCCTAGTTTTTTGAAAGCGCTGCCAATGAGACGATAAGGACCAATGTGCGAGACGCCGGCCGCTCTAACGCCTTCAAGTTCTTTTACCGTGACAGGATACACATCGTCTTCTTTCGGATTTATGGTCAAGAAGATGTTGATTTTGTTGCCTTGCTCGCGAAAAGCGTTCGGGGAAACACCATGTGTGAGTTTGAAAGCACGCGAAAAGCTCGCCAAGTTCTTGTAGCCGACCTGCTCTGCGACAGTCCGAACCGGAGTGTTGTCCTCAATCAACGCATTGGCCGCTTTGTTCAGCCGCAGCCTTCGCACAACTTCTGACAATGTCTCACCCGTCATCGCACGAAAAACACGATGCCAGTGATACCTGGACATGCAGGCTACGTCGGCGAGTTTGTCGAGGTTCAAATCCTCGTCCAGGTTTTCATAAATGAAAGAAAGGACGCGATTGAGCCGATCTTCATATCCAACAAATGGGCGGTCGTCCGCTGCCATTCCAATAACTCCCGAATTTGCTTCAAAAAAAGCATATGTCAGGTCCAGTATGCTTGTATTGCTGAATGTGAATGGCTCGCGAAGCCAGGGCTGCTATTTGTGCCTAACGCAACATCCTGCGCTTTTGGGCTCTAACCAGACGTTTGCCGCACTGGATACAAACGGCTGCTTTGCACCCCCATATCGGACGTGTGCCGGTTTTCCCTTTGTTCCCGAAAGCCGTCAATCACCGCAGACGGATTGAATTCACAAGGTGAGCGCGGAATAGCCGTTCATTGTGAATTGGAAGTAGGCCTTATGTGCCGGACTTTCCAATTCTCTTCAGGTGCGCTTTTTCAGATTCGCTTTTTTCAAAGGCAGGGAGTTACTGACAATGCGCGGATGACATATATTGGTCTGGAGGAATGAGTGACCAAAAAGAGACCGGAGACTGATGTGTCACCAAGTAAGGGCCGCGTTGAAAGACTGATTGATACGATAGGCGCAGAGTTCCAGTCTCATCTCATCGACTTGTGGAACACCTCCACAGTCTTTGATATTCAGGACGGTGCCGTTCAAAAGATAATCTCACGCGAAGCGCCATTTGGCGTCATTGGGATCAAGATCCTGATGCGCAATCCGGGAGACGTAGATCGGCTTTTTGAGCATCAATGGAATTTCAGCATCGGGATCACAGGATGTGAATTCACGCTTTTGGATGTCGATTACCAGAACGACGTCTGGATCGGTGATGCGACCACCGCCGAATTCGCCGGACACGAACAGATTGCCTACAAATCGGCTGAACACATGATTGCCTTTCAGGGCGACGATTTCGGTGTCGGAAAGGTCTTCATCGAGAAAATTGGGGCTCTCTGCCCCAGCCTGCTTGAAAAGCCACCATTGTTCTTTCGATTGCCGCGCAGAGCGCCGCCCGCCTACAGATACACAGCAGCCCCCCAGGCCATTCGCGAGGAGTTAGGCCTTTCACCTGATGACGGCATGGTTCTGATTGAGGCGATGATCAAAGAACACGGGATTGCCCCCTATACGATCCTTCTGTCCTTCCATTCTGACGAAAACTTCTGGCTGGTTGATCTCCCTGAAGCGCTTGTCGACCGTTACCAGCATGGCCTGATTGATCCAAGCCTTGGTGAACATCATTCAAATCTTGAGGTTGGGCTCTCCAATACAGCAGAGGCTCTGAGGAACAGGGTCCGGAAGCAGTCAAACAGCGCTGAGCGCGATAACAGAGTCTTTTTCTCCATGTCCGGAAGCGGCTCGGCGTCAGGTTATTTGAACGGATTGAATTGATTTACCGTTGGCTGGGGCCAACTTTTTTGCTGCGAGAAGGCGCGCTATTTCCGGCAGTCTCCCCTCTGTGTCGAAACCAACCTTCGCTACGAGTGTACTGAATGGCAACAATGTGCCGCCTTATTGGACGTTCGACACGTTGCAACCTGAGCCCGAAAGCTGACATTTACTCGAGAGGCAGCAAATTCACGGATTGGGCGGGAAGCGGATTTTCGCTGCGACGCGGCTCCATCAGCGCTGTGAAGTTTAAAGCGGACCTTTGCGGCTGTTGTTTCATAGCCATCACTACCTTGGTTCAGATCGACTCAGGAAGGCGAAAATGAGCACTGTGCAGGCAATTCACTGTATTGAAGAAGTGGTCCATCACCGATGACCAGGACAATTGCCAGAGCTGTGGTTCGCCCACAAGTAAGTTCATTCGCTTATGCGCCTAACCAAACGGGGTTGATTAGTTTTTGACCGATTGTAGAGAATTATTCAGATTGTTCTAAAGTAGAGCTGAGAAAATGGCCGGCAACGAACCCGCCCATGTACTTTTCGAACTGCTCAGCGCTAAGCCTACGAGGGAATGCATTTTTGGAAAGGTGTCTGTGGCTGTGGGCGACGACACGCCTGAAAAGTGCCAACCCATCGTCCCGACTAAGGAGTTTCCGGAGAATTATCCCGGTGGAGCTCTGCCGGACTTCGGTAAGTCTTGCTAAAGTCCAGAGATGCTCAAAAAAACTGAGAAGAACGATCACCAAGGATTTGATTTCGACATTTGGCTCCAGCAACGTATTCGCCAAGTCTTCAAATGTCTGCGTATCTGCTTCGCCTTCTAGGCAAATAAGAAGATCCTCGGTCGCAATACTGACAAAACCAACATTCTGCCTGTGTAGCTTCGCGATAAATTGCGCATATTGCCTGCGCTCGATCTGGCCATTTTCCAGAAGGAAAATCAAAAAAGCTTGCGTCCAGCACGATGCTTTTAAGCCGTTCTGCCGGCCAATCAAACGTACTCTGCTATCTTCGATGATGGCCGGAATATCGCCTGCAATAGCTGTGCCAAGCGTATCAATCGTACCGTCCAGGAGGAGGCCTTTTTCTTTAAAGGCGTTCAGTGCCTCGCACGCTTCACTGGGAACAATGGATAGGTGAGCCCGGCTCCAGGATAAAAGGTTTTGTTGCCGACGAAGCTGCTTTTCCTTTTGTGCATCACTCGGTTCTATGAGCGCAAATTTATCACCTGCCACCTCCAAAGAGCCGCCTTTTTGCCCGAGTTCGTATTCGGCCTCATCACAGCGTTGCACTAAATCATCCAACGTGGCCTGCACGACCGTAACTTCCGGCGATTCAATGTTCTCCAGAACTTCAAGCAAGCCAATCTCTTCCCAAAGCGCTAGGCTATGGGTGTCCACTAAAACCCGTTCCGATCCGGACATTTCTTGTAAGGCTTGCGTTCGCTCGCCAGGCGTTCCACCGCAGGCATCAAGGGTAATACCGGCTTTAAAGCGCAGGCCGCGGGAAGCATCGATTATATCAATACCCAGTGTCTTGGCGACAATATCAAGTGGAATGATATTGTCCCGGTAGAGCTCAGATACACTTTCCGCAAGTTTCGCCCGGTTTCTAGCTTGCTCGAATATCGGCTCGAAACCATCCTCGGTGTCGGGGTTGATCTGCACCCGTCCAAGAGATGTGCTGCCTGGGAAGATTGTGTCATGGGTGTTCATCGCCTTTCGGAACAGATCCACGAACTTATGGCTTATATTGATAATTTCCCAGTTTTCTTCCTGGCCAATCCCGCCATCCGAAATCACAACATCACCCAAGGATTTGCCGAACAAAAGCTGCGCAAAAGGATGACCCGTGGCCAGCGTAACAGGATCCGGCGGTGCACCATCTTCAATGCGGTGAGTTCTTATTTCGCCATTGGCACTTTTGATCGTAACAACCGTATCGATGTCGACACGACCTGGTTCTAAAAACTCCTCTTTAGTCGGGTGCAATAAAAACAGTGACATGTATCCAAGATGGATCTGCTCGCTTTTTGCCCATTGTTCCCGGATCGTTTGATAGCCAAGCGCCAGTGCTTCTTCTCGCCGCTTATAGCGATCAAGCAACTGCGCAAATTCCATGCGGTCTTCCGCATCACCTTCAAAGTCCAGATCTGTTTTTTCGATCCAGCTCGCAACGCGCTTTTCTTCATTGTTGCGCAGGCAAATTCTTGCCCAATCAAGACGTGAGCGAAGGTCTTTTGGATCGGTTTTCATTGCGGCGCTCAAGGCTTTTAACGCCTCGGGCAACATTCCCGAACGCTCATAAGCCGCCGCGCCCAGCCTGTGAATTTGTATGGATTCCAGCGCTTCACCTTGTAAAGATTCATACAATTCCCGCGCCTGCGCTCTTAAATCAGCCCGGAAGAGATAAAAGAGCCTTTGCCCGAGTGGCGGGGAGGGTCTCGATACATCGTAAAGCCCCTCAAGCAGCTCTGCTGCTTTGGCCCATTCCCCATCATCGGCAAAGGCATTGGCTAGATCAAAACGCTCTATCGGATTAAGCGTATCTTTTTTAAATTCATTAAGCGCTTTGCGCGCCGCTTCAAGCCTGTCTTGATCCCTATCTCTGCGCGCCAATTCGGCAACACGACCCTCAAAACTCACGCTTGGCACAATAGTAGACCGGAGTTCGTCCGCTTTGGATAGAGCGGCCGCAGCATCTGATTGCCGATATTGTGCCAAAACTACAAGCTCGGCAGCGTGGGCTTTTTGTTCGTCATTCTCGGCGCTTTGATAGGCCTTTTCTGCCCAGTCTTTTAGCTTTGCCCAATCCTGCGCCCAAGCTGCCACATCTGCTGCAAGCATATAGGATGAGGCTTGTGTGTTGACTACGAGTTTTTCAGCAGCTTTTAGCGCCTTTTCCTTTTCTCCAAGGTGCAGCATCGCTACAATACCGCGCTCGGCTATTTCGGGCTGATCAGGTTTTAGCTCGTACACTTCCAGAGCAAGCACATCGGCTTTGTCGTGTTCGCCGGTAAGGCGTAGGGCCCCCACGAGATTTGCGCCAACAAAGACCCAATTATATCTATCTGAGCGCTCGCGCATAACGCTCCAAGATTCTGAAAGCCGATCCCGTGCCTCTTCGGCCAATGCTTGGTCTTCATCGGAAAGCCTGGCCCCAATCCGAGCATAAAGATTGTGTTGCAGCCTAGACAAAATTGCTTGCCCAACCGCTAGATTTTGCGCGGCGGCGCTGCCTTCAATCTTAATTTTTCTGGCAACTTCCAACGCTTTTTCATGTTGCCCGGCTTCGGAATATCGCTCTGTCAGGCTCGATCCGACATCAACATGCTCCGCCAATTCTCCTAGACGCTCTTCCAATTCTTCGCATGTAATTGCAATGGGAGCAGTGCTTATCAGCAAGCTCGCGGCATGGAGATTCTTGGGATCTTTTTCCAAAGCCTTTTCGGCATGCTCAAATGCCTCATCTTTGCGTCCGCGAATAAATGAGGCCCGGCCCAAAAACGCATCACTGGCCGCAGTATCCGGCTCAGCCTTCGCTGCCTCCTCAAATTCTACGGCTGCTAATTCGGTTTGCCCATCCTGTATCAGGGCGGCTCCTAGATTGGCATGTGCACGGAACAAAACATGTGCGCCATGCCCTGCGCTCGCATCTTCCAAGAAAGTTCGAAGGCTCTTGATGACAGACTTCCCATTGCCCTCCAGAATCTGATCGCGCCAAGCATCGATTTTTGCTTCTGCCTTCGCATCTTCAAAGCTTTCCGCGGAAGGGCGAGCGCCATCTTCTCCATGCAAGAGCAAAAGGCTGGCATCTTGATGAGCAGAGATTGCACCAATATTCTGGTAAGTGCCCATCTGAGGGCGGCGTGGATCAAGCGTGGGTGGGTGTATGTACTGATTTTGAATAAGCAATTCTTGCTGTACGGCCGGATAAGATTCCGCGCGTTCGACCATGTCGTCCCATGACCACAGCTCGACTTTGAAAAGCCCTTCTTCCTTGTTTGCTAGGTTCAGGGCAATGGCTTTGCGCTGTAGTTTTTGATCGCGCTCACCGGCATACGCCACAATCAAAATATCTAGTTTGGGATCAAATTTTTTAGCCTTCTCAACTTCCTCTTCCAACTCTTTAAGAGAAATCTGGCGCGGCTCATTTTTCTCCGATCCTTTGCACTGGCAAGCCGCATTGTCGTACCCGTTGCGTTTGTCACTTCCGGTAATGTCTGCGCCATGCTGCACCTGACCGCTGCGCCCATGTAAGCGGGCATAGCCATCATCCCACTCATGCTTGAGCAATAAGAGACAAAAATCCTGAAAGGCTTTCTCCCCTTTTAAGCGGGGATGTTGGAGCTGCGAATAGGTCACCATCTCACAGCTCCTGCACGCTAACGGCGTAAGAAAGCAAGAAACAGCCTATTGAAAACGCATTTTGATTCATGAGAACAAATGTAGAATAGAGGCAGGTTGGAGAGCAAGAATTGAAGTTTTATTACCCACAACCCTGAAGTTGCTAACGGGTGTAATTTTACTTTAGTCTGATTTTCGATGTGCATTTTTGGACATCTAACGGGCTCTCGTGTACCGAACCCGCGCAGGTGCGATTTTGGCCATTTGGCTTCGATCCCTGATGCAATTGATATGCGGTCTGCCTGAATTCTCAGGTAGGCTTTTTTGTTCTTTTTCTCGCCTGGTAGTGGGCGGGCAGCCTTACTTTTTCACAGCCAGAACCGTGCACGCAACCCGCAAGGGGTCTTGCGCCCGAAGGGTGCGGGCAGAACCATGGCTGCAAAAAACACGGCTTCTCAAGCCGCCCCCTCCCAAGCGGAAAAATGCGGGAAGGGGTGAAGCGGGGCAACGGACTGGGGTTTGTTTCCTCCGTTGTCGGAAATACGCCTACAGGAGCGTTTCAGCGGGTGAATGACCGCTCAGGGCCGACAGTGACTATGCAAGGGCCTAGCTGAGATGTCCGCTTTACAATCAACAAGGTCCAGACCGGACATTCCCTTCTCGGCCCCGAAGTTGTCAGTCCGCAAAGCCACCCAATTTGAACATTTGATCGTCTGCGATGAGACTTCGAAAGCTGGCGCTCGTGGCAGTTCAGGAAAAAAACCGCAATGCGAGTGTGAGTAGCCATTCGGCAGTGGGTGCATAGCGACAGGCATTTGAACTCTAAAGTGACCTGCGCCATTGCAAACTCTCCATCGCAATGAGCTGGGCATGCGAACCGGACATCGCCTTGTAGACACGGTGCCGTGTTGGTTTTACCCCTATGATCAAAGCTTCGAAGGCAAATCAGACGCCTGAAGGTCGAGGCTGGGCACGTGAATTCTCAGTCAGGCCTGACTTGACACTGGAGGCGAAGGTTTGACTGAATTTGTCTCGGCGACACTGACCGGCATCACTTTGGGACTGGCCGCTGGCCTGGCACCCGGCCCCTTGATGACCATTGCCATCGCTCAAACCATACGTCACGGCTTCAAGGAAGGATTGCTGGTTGCGGCTGCGCCGCTTGTAACAGACGTCCCAATTGTTCTGACGTTGTTTTTTGTGCTTCGGGAACTCCCAAATAAAGCCCTGGGTATACTCGGGATCGTTGGCGCCCTTTACGCTCTCTTTTTGGCTTACGAGACCGCCAAGGTGAACTCAGTCGGGGAATTTGGTTCTGCAACGGCACCAGCATCCTTGAAAAAGGGAATTCTTGCCAATTTCCTGAGCCCGCACCCCTACCTGTTCTGGATCACAGTCGGTGTCCCATACGTCCTTGCAGCTTCCGAGACGTCTGCCCTTGCCCCCTGGGGGTTTATTGTCGGGTTCTATCTTCTTCTGGTCGGCTCAAAGGTTGGCGTTGCCGCGCTTACGGGGCGATACCGCCATCTGCTAACCGGCCGGGCTTACCCCTTCATCATGCGCGGGCTGGCGATAGTGCTTGTCCTCTTCGCAGTTCTTCTTTTCCGCGAAGGGCTGAATTTGTTCGCAAGCAGCGGACACTAAGTCAAACCCGCCACTCATGCCTGGCGCCGGATCGAAGACGTCGGGTATGAACCCGACCTTCGCTGTGGCGGCTTGCGCAACCGCTTCGCCTCTCAAAAAGGCGTTCCATGTTAAAGGAACCCATTTTTCTGTGTGCATTTCATTTGGAAACAATTGATCGCGCGATATGGCGGGTGATGTCGGCGAAAAAGCAGCAGAAGCGATTGCTTATGTTGCACGAGCGCCTGCCGTTGGCGCATGGTGCGTTATACCAACCTCAACTGCGAATACGTGTGAGAGCCGCTCCACGCACCAAAGTCATTCGCTCCGAATGCACGTCGGCAACGCAAGGTGAAACTGCTTGTGACCCACTTTGTTTTCGTCCCCGGGGGGAAACGCACCAAAGAAGATTTCGACAGGGTTCGCGCCTTGCTGGAGGCGGACGGCCATCAGACAGATGCCCTGACATTGTCCGACCCCGAAAAGGCAACCCTGTCGGATCATATTGAAGAGCTGTGCGACCGGATTGAGAAAACCGGGGAGCAAAGGCTTCACCTCGTCGGGCACAGCTACGCCGGCTTTGTTATCTCTGGCGCTGCAGATCGAATGCCTGAGAAAGTCGAAAGACTTGTCTTTCTGGACACGCTGATACCCGAGAGCGGAAAGTCACTGCTGGACTTCTTTGCCAGTGCAGGGATCGACCCGGCGGATTTCGGAGTGCCAGACTGGCCGCCCTTTGCCGAGAAGCTTGTCTTCGATCGCGCCACGTTCAAGGCGATCCCGAAAACCTATATCCACTGTCTGGCAAGCCAGTTTCTGGTCATGACTGAAAATGTCGTTGCTCATGTCAAAACGCATTTGGAGCAGGAGAATTGGACCTGTCTTGAGATAGAGGCGGACCACTATTGCATGATCAAGGTACCCGAACTGGTCGCAAAAGCCATCGTTGGCGACCAGGCATGACGTGAGCTTTCAACCTGTGCGGGCTCAAACAAAAGCAAAGTCGTCGGCACCGACGGTCGCAAGGTTCGTTCCTGCGAGAAACACTTCATAACGAACCTGTGTTTCAGCAACCGGTCCATCGAGCTGAAGCTCAGTGATCCTGACCCAGGTTCCGGCCACACCATCAACGGTCGTCTCATAGGCCGACCAATCAGCCAGGGTCGGTTCATAGACCTGGAACTGCATGATGTCGTCATCGAGATCGAAGTCTCTGATCGTGTCGAAGCCGGACGTGCCGCCAGGGCTGTCGCCGAGATTGAAAACAAAGGTGTCGCTTTCCGTCCCGCCCCTAAGCACGTCTGCACCCAGACCGCCAACAAGAGTGTCAGCTCCGCCACCTCCTTCCAGGACGTCGTTTCCCGCGCCGCCAAAAAGATGGTTGCCGATCAGGCGGTCATCGCCAACGATGCTATCGTCGTAGCTGGTCCCGATGACGCTTTCGATATCGGTGATATATTCTCTGACGGTGAATGTATTCGGATCAAGCGCGCCGCCCATTCTCAACGACACCACAATGCCCTTGTCCATCCCGGAAAAACTTATCGTGTCGTAACCACTGCCTCCGTCGATCTTGTTGCCATCAAGCTCGCCCCAGAAAAAGTCGTCACCCGCTTCGCCGAACATTTCGTCCGCGCCTGCACCACCGATAAAAGTGTCGTCTCCTTCGCCTCCATAGAGATAATCCCTGCCGCCGCCGCCATGCAGCCCGTCGTCTCCACCGTTCCCGTACATGGTGTCGGAAAAGCCATCGCCGAAGATGTAATCGGCTCCCTCGGATCCGACGAACACGGCTTTCCAGCCCTTGTCGAGCGTCTCGGTATTCGGCTTTGCGTACTGATAGTACGGGTTGTTTTCTTGCGGCAGTTTCAGCTTGATCGGAGCAGTAAACGTGATCATTTCCAGGTACCCGTTTGCACGAAAGTGACGCTACGTTATTGCCCGCGGGTGCCTCAGTCTGTTACCGCCGTCACATCCGGTCGTCTTCAAACCTTTCTTTCATTCAAGGGGCTCAATCTGCGACAAATGACGGGGTTTTACACTAGCGAAAGGTCCCCTCGGTAAACTGGAGGAAACTTCCTTTTTGACGAGAGATAGATGCCGTCCTCCAGTACCGCTGCCCTCGATATTCTCAATCTCCACAAGCGCTTCACAGAACCCGCGGTCAACGATCTTTCTCTGACCGTGCATGATGGAGAATTCTACGCCTTGCTCGGCCCGAACGGCGCAGGCAAGACAACGACGCTGCGGATGGTGGCGGGGTTGCTCGAGGCTGACAGCGGCTCCGTCAAAGTCTGCGGGATCGACGCCTTTTCAGATCCGGTCGCCGCCAAGCAAATTCTGGCTTGGGTTCCTGACGAACCCATGGTTTATGACAAGCTGACACCGCTCGAATATCTTGAGTTCGTGGCAGGCCTGTGGAGCATGGAACCGGACCTTGCGCGCTTCAAGGCCGACACTCTGCTTGAATCCTTTGGACTTGCCCCCCATGCACATGAACGCTGTGGCGGCTTCTCGAAAGGGATGCGTCAGAAGGTGGCGCTTGCCGGTGCCTTGATCCATGAACCGCGTCTTATCATTCTCGATGAGCCGCTCACCGGGCTTGACGCAGGATCTGCGCGGCAGGTGAAGAAGGTGCTATCCGGCCTTGTTGCGCAGGGAGTGTCGATCATCATGACGACACATATCCTGGAAGTCGCCGAGCGCATGGCCGACAGGATCGGGATTATCGCTGGTGGACAGCTTGTTGCTGAGGGAACGCTGGAGGAGTTGCGCGAACGAGCAAGCGCCGATGGCAATTCTCTGGAAGACATTTTCCTGGAAATTGTGGGTGATGCCTCCGAAGGCGCAGCGCAAGCGGGCAAAGCAAATTACCTTGATGAGAAAGTGGCATGAGCGCGATAGCGGCACCTTCCGCCCTGTTGCGCTTTTCGCGGCATGAATTGCGGCTCGCCTGGCGTGACTGGGCCTGGATGTTCTCAGGCTGGCGTAACACCAGCCTTCGGCGCGCACTGATCGGCATGAGCATATTTTATGCGATCATGCATCTGATCGCATACGCGGTGCTTTCACCCCGCTTGACCGCGGGGTTTGTGCTCGATCTGACCGCGCTGGCAATGCTGTCGGTCACTGTATTGCTCAGCTTCACCATGATGCTCTCTCAGGCGATGGAGTCGGTGACGCGTGCGTTTTACGCCCGCGATGATCTCGACCTGATACTGTCTTCTCCCGCGCCCTCCCGTGACCTGTTTCTTGTGCGCATCGTCATGATGGCTTTGACAAGTTGGATGATGTCAGCGCTGGTCATTTCTCCATTCCTCAACGTTGCCGTGATGCTTGGCGGGGAGCGTTGGCTTGCCGGATATGTGGTTCTCCTGGCGGTATCGCTGAGCGCGACCGGAGCAGGGGTGTTGATCACACTCGCGCTCTTTAGAACCGTTGGGGCGCAGCGCACGCGTCTCTGCGCGCAGATATTGGCTGCAGTCGTCGGTGCGGCCTTCCTGATCGGGATGCAAGTGGTTGCAATCCTCTCCTTCGGGTCGATATCCCGGTTCACGCTCTTCGATCCGGCTTTCCTGGCCAGCCATGCGCCGGCAGCAGGCTCCTTCTGGTGGTTCCCGGCCCACGCAGTGGCCGGACAGACCAGCACCGTGTTTCTGTTCTTCGCAGCCTCGGTTTTGTTTTTTGCCGTGGGAGCCTGGCGCGGCGCTGTCCAGTTCCGCCGCATTGTCGTGCTGGCTCTGGGTGTTTCGGAAAAGACCCCGCGCATACGCGCATCTGAAAGATCCTTTCGCGGTTACTCGCCTCTTGGCGCGCTCGTTCATAAGGAACTTAAACTCATCGCCCGCGATCCCTGGCTTGTTTCCCAGACGTTGATGCAGGTTCTCTATCTCATCCCGCCGGCGGTCATGCTGTGGATCAGTTTTGGCGACAACACCGAGATTTCCGTGATCGTCGCTCCTGTCATCGTCATGGCTGTCGGACAGCTTGCCGGTGGCCTTGCCTGGCTGACCATCTCTGGTGAGGATGCCCCCGATTTGATCTTAACGGCGCCCATCTCTGTGTTTACGCGCCTTTGGGCAAAAGTCTTGTCGGTCCTTACGATAATCGCCGTGATAATGCTGCCGGTTGCCCTGAGCCTGGCACTCCTGTCGCTATGGGGTGCCGTGGTTACCTTCATCGGCGCGATGATCGCGGCAGCAAGTGCAATCCTGGTTCAACTCTGGTTTCGGGCGCAAGCCAAACGCACCACCTTCCGGCGTCGGCAAGTCGCTTCGAAGGCTTCGACGCTTGCGGAGGCTGCAGCATCGATTGCTTGCGCGGCTGGCACAGCACTCATTGTGGCAGGGAGCCCGCTAGCGTTCCTCCCTGTTGTCCTGCTCTTGATTGTGCTTACGACCTCATGGAGTATC
This sequence comes from uncultured Roseibium sp., assembly GCF_947499295.1. GTDB lineage: Bacteria > Pseudomonadota > Alphaproteobacteria > Rhizobiales > Stappiaceae > Roseibium. The sequence goes on along the minus strand of NZ_CANMNP010000004.1, from coordinate 178,127 downwards.
CGCCCGAAGCACAGCGCAAAAACCTAACGGGTATGCGCGCGCCTGAAATGTGCGGTTTTGCAGTTTTTCCATGAAACGAGCCTATCGGCCGGGCGACCACAAGGCGTGTGGAGAACGAACCTGTTTGGAGGAGCCTGTTCCCGATACCATCCAACCCCGAAGAGCTGATTAGGCGAACTCAAGACCGGCAGGGATGACTGCCTAGGGGGCAGGTCACAGTCCTGCACTGCTAAGGCTTGCGTTGGCCTTCAATGCGCCAAGCAATCCATTTGCCGCATAAACAGTGCCGCATTGTCCCAAAAGCCTGCTCGTACGTGTCATTTTGAAATGGCGCAAGGCAGGTCAGTTCCGGTGCGCTCAGACGATAACACGTCAAACAAAATACCGAGGTAAAATCGCCCTCGAAGATCTGTTCGTTGAAACTGACGGGCAGCTCTGTCGCGCCGATGGAAATCGGCAAGGAAGCATTTTCTATTTTCCTGACCCGGTCCTGGAAAGCTCTTAGCCGCCCAAGCTCCACCGCATTTTGTGATTTGCTGTTTGTTTGGTCAGGGTATTTTTCAAAGTGGGCAGCGTAGCGGGCAATTGCGGTATTGATTTTCTCTTCCAGATTTTCAACTCGCAACCAAACTGTAAATTCGTGAGCGAGTTCGCTGAAATTCCAGCTGTCGTTTCGGACCACGAGATTTGTGGGCACGCTCATCGCCTAAGTTTCCCGAAATCTGTGAACTGAACACATTTGCTTTCGCGCAATAAAAGCTCTGAAGTTAAGATCGGAAACACCTTGATCATCTGCGAATGGCACTGATGAGACAGAGAAGACCCAGGATCCAGGGCAGCGCGGAGAGGGTGAGAAACTCACTGTCCAGATAGTCTGAAAGGCGAACGCTGCAGTTCGTTGAATTTGTTTTAAAACCACACCCGAGCGCAACAACGTAGCCCCAGGCAACCACCGGTCCAATCAGAAAAACTGCTGACACAACGAAAAGAAAAATCTTCAAAGAAATACTCTGATTTGAGATTGTAAGGCCAAGTCTGATGACGGATTGTATAGCTTGGCTGGCTACAAACTTGAAGCTGCTGCCGGAAGATGGTCGCGACGCTCCCGCATCGAATTTCACATAGGCACTTTGACGCTTTTGGCCACCTATTGCAGATCCTGATTTGGCGATCAAATTCGCTTATTGAAGTCTGCGCTTGATGGATGACGGACAAGACAAATTTAGGTTTTCATGAACTGTCCTTTGTAAAATACTGCCTCAAGCCGAACTTTACATCTTGCGGTTTGTACCAGATGTCCTTGAGCGGGATAGTTACGACCTCCCACCCAGCATTTTCCAGGACTTCTGAACGGGTTGTGAGCATTTCCTGCGCTTTTCCCTGTTCGTAAAGAGCACTACTGTCGACAAGAATTGCTATTGGCTTGCCGGTGAGTGTTTTTTCAGCCGGCAATCGAGGCACGACATCGATGACAAATTCCGACAGGCCAACGTTGGTATCACAAGACACGCCTACTTCGTCTTGCACCCAGTCCGAAAGGATCGCCGCAGCGATGCCACGCCCTGCCTTTTGGGTAGGGACGATATCGCCGGTGCGATACCGATCCAGAAGACGCTCGGCGTCCGAGGTCAACCCGGCGGAGGTTGCTTGCGCGAATTGCAGCATGGTTTTCAACGCAAGCGCGCCGGTGTTGTAGTCGTTGGTGATTTCATCTCCGGTGATCGATGAAACAATTGCCATGTGCCGGCGGGCACGAGAGAAAATGACGTTCAGACGCCTTTCGCCCCCCAATTTGTTGATCGGCCCGAAATTCATACGCATCTTACGCGTTACATTCGGCCCGTAGCACACCGAGATGATCATTATGTCGCGTTCGTCACCTTGAACATTTTCCAGGTTTTTGACGAAAAGACCGACAAACTCTCCATTTTCCTTGCGTTCCTGCTCTTCGGCAAGCAGTTGCGCAAAGGTCCCGTCCTCCTCCGATAACTCAGCGATGGCTTCTTCAATACGCCTTTGCTGGGCCTCCGAAAATGCTACAACTCCTATCGTCATGCCGCTACCCTGCATCAGGATTGTACGTAGAAGCTGGGCTACGTAGTTCGCTTCGGCATCGTTGCAGCGTGCTGAATAAACCCCATGAGGCAGATGATGAAAGCTCAGAGCGCGCCCGATGAGTGCCTCCAGGTCGGGCCGATGGTTAGTGTCATCTGGCACAACAATTTCACCAGGCTGCGCGAATTGGATGGGTGACGGGATGGACAGGAGCCTTGTATCGTAAAATGCAGTGTTGGAGAATGCTATCAGCGCCTCGTGGCGGGACCGGTAATGCCAGCGAAGCATGACACTCGGCAGTTTTTCGTCAGCCAAGGAAAGGAGGCTTTCCTGGTTCAATTCGAAATCATGGTCCTCTTGATCGAGATCATCGTCCAGCGAGGCCGAACTGAAGAAGACGCTTGGTGGAAGCTGCATGCTGTCGCCGACAACGACGATCTGACTGCTCCGCACGCAAGCGGGCAATGCTTCTTCCACAGTGATCTGGGAGGCCTCGTCGAAGATGACCACATCGAATATGTCATTGTGAAGCGGCAGTATGTCGGCAACCGAAGTGGGGCTCATCATCCATATAGGTTTGATCACCGAAACAATGTGACTGCAATCGCCATGTACGAAATCGCGTACCGGCCGAAATGTTCGCGTTTTCGAGAATTCGTTTTCCAGAATACGCCGTGCCGCGAGGACGGTTTCGCGACGTGATTTCTCGTCAGGAGACAAACCGCTCGCGGAGCGATTGGACAACACGAGGTCGTTCCGGAAACGACTTCGCTGCCTCGCCTTGAGAATTTCTGCGTTAATCTTGAGCGACTCCGACTGGGCTTCGCAAAGCTGGTGTCTGGCGAGCGACAAAAGACTGTAGTCGGTCCCCTCCAATTCCGGGTGGGCCAGAAGACGCCGTTCGAGTGCCGTGGCCAACACCTGGTGACCGACTTCCTCGACGTCCGTTTCCGGGGTTGCCAGCAATGCCCAGATTTCTTCTGGAGCGTTTACAAACGGTTTGAGGACACTCGCCAAAACCGGGAATTGAGCCGACCGGTTACGTAGATCATCGAGCACTTCCAGCAACTCATGCCAGGAACAAGCTGGCAGGTTGTCACCAAACAGCCTCAATGCAAGGCTCTCCGCTTCTTCCACGTCCGAGACGCTGTCCGCAAGTGATTTCAATCCGTTTGTGTCCGGGCTTTTTAAGAGGTTTTCCGCCAGCGGAGCAAGCTCTGCTGAAAGAGACGCGCTGCTCTTGGTGACGGCCTCTAGCTTTTTCGTGATATCACTCGCGGATCTCGAGCCGTAGAGCCTTTCAAAGGCCGCTGTTTTTTCGTTCAGTGCATCGGTTGCCTTGAGGTGTTCGACAAGCCAGGTCAATAGCTGTGTCAGCGTAGGCTTCACAGCCAAGGCAGAAAGATCAGTCCTTGCCTGGACAAGGCTTCGAACAGACTGCAGCTGGGAGGAAAACAGCGTGCCAAGAAATCTGCCTTCTTCCGCTTGTGCGACCGCAAGCGCGGCGGCGGCTTCTTGCAGCCCTAAAGGAAGTACCCAGACCGAAGCGAGATGTGCAGTGTTTTTCTGTTGGCCTTTGAGCTCCTCCAAGACCCGGGCAACTTCCTCAAACTGCTTTCGCAGTTCCGGGTCAGCACCCGCAATTGCCCGGGTCGCATTCGAACCGAGGGAAGCAATCGCCCTGGCATGCCGGGTCAAGTCTGCAAACTGACTGAGGTTAAGGAGTGCAGCATCGGACTGCTGGGACAAAAAATTGGTGAGCCTCGTTTGTATTTTGCGAAGAAGGCTTTCCAGCTCCGCTAAATTCTGAGGTAGGCGGGCTGTTTCGGTGGAGTCCTCCCAGATCTTACGACTGAGTCCAAACTCGTTTGTTTCGCCGAAGTTGCGGGTGCCGGTCAACCGGTTGAGGATCGGCAGTGCTTTAGCCACTGGACCACGCCACGCTTCCCAGTCCTGGGCATTCGGTAACGAAAAACCTGATGATTGACGGGCAGACGTCTGGAATAATTCTTTATCTAAACCCATTGAGAGCGCATTCTCAAGAAGACGGTGCAGCGGCGCGCCTTCTGCAGGATCTGCCATGGCAAGTGTCAGGGTTTCAATTGACGTCCTAGCCTGTTGCAGGCGTTCCAGAGCGCTTTCCTTGTCTCGCTTCAACCGGTCGAGTGTGTTTGGTGCCGGTGTTTCGCTCCAGGCCTGATAAAGCTTGCCCAGATCTTCAACAAACGCAGCACGCCCGGTATTCGTGTCGTGAAACGCGGCGGTGAGATCGCCAAGGCCCGCCCCTGTCAGGCGGTTGCGTACAACATCCAGAGCAGCACGTTTCTGGCTGACAAATAGCACCCTCTTGCCGCGATTGGCGAAGTTCGAGATCAGGTTGGCGATCGTTTGCGATTTTCCCGTGCCAGGAGGACCCTGCAGCACTAGGCTTCTTCCACATTGTGCGGCTGCCACTGCCTGATCCTGTGACGGATCTGATGGCAGAATGTTGTGGAGATCTTCCGGTTTAACGTCTTGCCAAGCCAAGTTTTCCCGCGGCTCATTGCCGAAAAATCGTGAAATCTGGGGGGCACGCAGGTTCTCTGTCCGCGCAAGCAGGTCATAGTCACGCAGAAGCGACATTTTTTGGTAGTTGAAATTTCCGAGAATGACAGAGGAGGTATCCACACTCCAGTCGAACCGCCCCTCCGAAGTCGCAACCTCCTGCACGAAGATTTGGCTTTTCTCCGTCTGCGTCACCCCGTCCATTTTAGGCATGTTGAAATATCGTGGTAGCGGACGACCGGCGATATTGCGGAAAGGCGCTTCGGGAATGCGTACACGTTGGCGGAACAGTTGAACACCAAGCGGTTTGTAGTTTTTCACGTCGTAGGAATAGTCGGTAATTTTACCGTCGCGTTTGCCCTTGTTACCGCGCTGGCGGCGTTGAAATTGGTCTAGCCGCCGGCGAACGGTGGTGTGCAGAAGACGGCGCTTCGGCTTATCGGCCAACGTAAAAGAAACACCGGGTTCCGACGACAAGATCTGCCTTTTGATCTCTTCATAAAGATCGTTCAGCGCATTCGGCTTCGACAGATCCACCTGTTCAGGCAGGAGCATGCCGTAAAGCTGGTTCAGAACAAATGCCAGTGCCGGATTGAGATCGGCTTCCGGACCATCGATGCTCAGCACAAACGCATCACGCACACCCTTTCGCCTGGCCAGCCGCGCCTTAAGGAGAAGCAGAGGGGAGGTGATCGGCGTGTCTGGTGTGTTTTTGAGATCGTACCAATTCAGTTTGGCCGGGATGAGGCGAAGTGGAGAGGAGCCCATGTCTTGTTCAACACGCATTGCATCGAGTCGAAGGCGTGCCAGAACAGGTGGTGCGAACAGCATTTCCTCAAACCGGATCCAGTCTCCGAGGATCAGGTCTTGCCCGGCGATGAGCTTATTCATAGCCTTGGAGTTTCCGGTGAACAGGTCGCCTGCCTTGATGAGGTCGGGATTGATGACAAGCGGAACGGAAGCTTCCGTGAGATTGAGCTCGCTGGCGATGGGGCGATAGTAAAGCAGCCGGTTGCGCCGAGACGTGTCATAGAGACGGGCGCGCAGGCGTTTGATGATAGTTGTACCCCGGTCATCCTGTATTTGAGGATCAGGGGTAAGCGATTGGTCGAAATGCGAGCCGATACGACGGTAGTTTTCGAGCGCCTCGCAAAGGGAGCACAGGTCCTGTACCCGATCGAACCGCTCCAACGCGGTCATTCGTTCGATAGCGCGCACCAGAACTGGATGGAGGCGGCTGTTCAGACGCTGGAGATCACGGCGGGCTCCGGTAAAGGTTTCGAGTTGCTCACGGTCGTTAAAATCCAGGCCTGTCGCGAGCGAGGCAAGAAGCATCCCAAGCAGAAAAATATCTGTTAGGGGGTCGTGATGACCGTTTTCAATCTCCCACGACCTGTAACCCGTCAAATAGCTCGGCCGGCCACGAAATTCCTCCGATACCCTGTGGTCGCTCGCGCTTACTCTGGATCCACCCAGAAGGACAAAGTCGCTTTCCTCGACAACAAGATCGACCTCGTCCACTATATGGAGCGCAGCATCGGCCTTTCGCTTACGGTTGGCCACCGCCACATTTTTACGGGGCTGATGAGTATTATCCGCCCTAAAGTACAGGCATCCCCCCGCAAGACCGAGGGTATCCCGATCAGCGACTGGAGACACAAGGCCGTTTTCGTGGACTTCGGCCACCTGCTGAAGCAGCGGCAGGCAAGCGGCTATGACGTCGTCGGTGCCGATGGAATGGGCGTTGTTGAACGCATCGAGAAGCCTGGAGAAACCCTTGTCGGGCAGCCCTTCATTTATATCTTGTGGCGCGATGTTCACTCGACAGCCTTTCCGCCATCCGTCAGTGCTTCTTGGGGAAGACCCTGTGAAACCCGAGAACGCAGCCGGGCAAGATGCACCGCGTCGATCGCAAGGTCCCTCCCGGCAATCTCGTCAAATACGTCTGTCATCTCCCAATGGTCCGCCAGGCCAATCGCCTCAAGCAGAACAAGGTCGTCGAGATCCGGATCGGTCAGTGCGAAGTCGGCAAGGACGTAACAGAAATAGGACTTGAGACTCCGAGACATGGCGCGCAGTTGTTCGGCAATTTCTTCCCGATCCGTTGCCGTAATCTGCCGCCGGTCATACCGCGGAAAATACTGACGCGCCATTAGCTCGAGGCGCTCGCTTTCCGCAAATCGCGGCTTGATCAGAACCTCGATAACCGCACGGGTGAGATCGGTCATTCTCCGTTGCTGGAGCAGGTCAAGCAATTCAAGCATCGGTTCCGCCCTCGACCATGTGCTTGAGCCTGCTGTCGGCCTCTTCTCGGCCCTCAAACCAGTCTCGCATGGCGAGAGCCCTAATAAAAAGCTCTGGATGACTATCGCTATCCGCCCCGCTGTACTGTCCGTCGAGGATTGCTGCTTCAAGCGCCTCTTCGGCCTGTTTCAAATAAGCCTGTGCCGACACGTTCGCGATCCCGGCTCCAACTATTACCAGCAGGGAAAGCGGTGCTTCGAGGTTTTTGCAAATCTGTAATGCAACCCGGTCAGCGAATATTTCCTGGTAGAGATTGGAAAGCCACAAGGAGCGTTGATGCGAAGACTCGCCGCCATGCTGACATATCCAGTTCAATAGATTGTCCGTGATGTTGAAGGCGCCACTTTCGAGAGAATTGAACAGGAAATGCGCCATCTCATGAGCCATGAGAGCCCGGAGTTGTTCTTCCGAAAGGAAGGACAGGATGTCACCACCGAATAGGATCGATACTTCTGAGGTCATCCTGACCAGCATAGCATTACGCTGGCCGCCATTGTTGTCCTGGTAGAGCGTTATAGGGACCATAATACCAAGCACTGTTGCGACCTCACGTGCAAGTGCATGTACCGCGGGATGATCTTCTTCATCCAACCTGACCGCATTCTTGAGCAGATAAAGACGCGCATCCTTGTCGGCATGCTCTGTCAGCTTATCGGACGCAAACCATTCCCACAGACCGTCCTCGTTTTGTTTGAGGCAGTCGGTGAGCTCGTGGTGGTATGGAATGAACGGCACGTCGGCGTTAGCAATACCAGCTGTCTGAGACATCCTAGTAGTACCTTCCTTTTGAAAGACGGCTGTTGCCGGGCCTGTCATCTTTGGTCAGGAGCTGAACCGTTGCAGCCATGCGGCGCATAAGAGTGTCCAACCCGAAAGGAACATTTGAAGCGCCCTCAATCTGGCTGTCCACAATGTTGCAATTCCACTCCACAAGGTCATCTGCGCTCCAGAGCCTGTTTTCAAACGGACAAAATATGTAGCGCTCCTTCACGCCATTCACACTCAGCCGGCCGTTGTCTTGAACCGAGATACGGTCTTCGCCTTCGGCCTCGCCGAGCCAATTCCTGGCGGCGCGAGGATCTACAAGAAGTGGGGCATAGGCCTGGATGGCATGAGCACGCTCCTCGGACATGGGTCTGACAAAAGGAGCTTCCGGAAACGGCCCGCCGCGCCCAAAAAGTCGGGGCCTTGGATTGGACGCATCCATATAGGATTCGGACAGGAGACCGTAAAGGCTCCTGATGACTTCCGAGCGCTGCACGGTTGTAAGATCCGAAGGCTCCAGCGGTCTTGCCTTTTTCAATCCCGCCTTTGTCGGGGTTGCACCAAGGTCGCCGCGCGATAGCTGCACCTCACGGAGTTCGAACCAGCGGGATGTTCCAGCCAACTCCGAATTGCGGGTCAGCGTCACTGCGAGGTAGAAGCGGCTAACCGGATCGAACAGATGCAGCTTAAGTGGTGCCTCATCGTGATCTTTGAATTTTTTTGAGGAAACCCAGCCGTAGCCTTCAATCAACGACGCCATGCTCCTATGCCATCGATGTTCGATGCGTGTGGTTCTCAAGGCTTCGATTGCGTCGTCAAAGGCAAGCGCGGCGTACGAGCTGCGGAATGCCTGTGCAAAGGGCTGCACCAGCGCCTGTTCGACTAGATAGGCCTGCCAAGCGTCCACACTCGCAGGGTCATCGGCTGGATGCCAGAGCGAAATCTGACACCCGGAAACATCGATGGTGTTACCAGCGGCATCATGGAAACGGCCCTGCGACGGAATAAAGCTGAAAGGTTCACCGCCCTCAGTTTCCGCCCGCCAAATCAGATTTTGCGCCAAGGCACCTCTGGTTTCATGGTCCAGGTATCGCTCCTGCCATTCGTCGAAGCGGAGGGAACTGTCGGACAGAAAGAGGCGCTCAAGCCAGCGGATGTGGGCCATCAAGGTCCGTTCCAGTTGAGGTACCAATTTTTTCAGTCGTTTGACGCCGGCCGAATCCGTCGTCTTCATATCTGGTGTCGGATTTGTTGAAATTGCACCGTCTGGGTTTTCCCAAGTGAGTGACAGCCGGTCCGGCGCATTGTAACTGAACACGGCATGACCGTCGGCGATCGGTTCGCGGTAGGGCTCGGGCCAGATTTTTAGTCCGGGCAACAAAAGCTCTGCTGCCAGGACAGGATTGTCGGTATCACCGCGAACCATGTTTTTTAGATATTTGGCGGCAAGGTCCCGGCCCGTGATCCACCGGCAAGTTTCCGCAATATGCCGCATCGCAGCAACGGATGCATCGCCGCGCCGTTGCGACAGCACCCAAAGAGACGCATTCGCAAGACGCTCATGACGCTTGCCATGAGGGGCGTCTTCAAACCCTGACTCAACAAGCTGTGCCAAAGTCTGAGTGCTCACACCTGGCATCCTAGCCGCCGCCAAAACCGCCGCGACGATTATGTCGTCGTCCTTGCTACTAATCGGCCCGATGTTTGTCAGCAGCTTATCGAGTATATCATCACAGTCGGATGTGGCGACGGCGTCGAGCCACTTCGCCGAGGGTTTACCGCTTTTGGGAAGTGGATGCAGACTGAGTGAAAACGCGCTCAACGCGGCGCGTTCAAACGCCGAGAGCTGCTGGAATCCTGCAATGACCTGTTCAAGGGGAAGGATCACGGCAAGGTTTTCAGCTGCTGCCCGGGCCGGTGATGCAAAGTCGATCGAAAGAGCCAACTCATGTGCCTCCACAGCCGTTTCCAGATCAGAACGCTGGCCGTGCCGTTTCAGCACCCCGAGAGTGCGATCCTTGAGTTGCATCAGCAGATCTACGCCAGCCGAGGTGTCCCGATCAAAGTAAAATGCAGGAGGCAAAGCTTCGGCCAATCGGTCTAACGACGTTATCACGCCCCATGACGGCCGCCAGCCGTCTTCGGTCATCGTGCTCTGTGCTGTACCGAACAGTCTGCCCAGAATCCCGGTCTTCGCATCCGGGCGGGTGGTATGCTGGCTGAAATTGTCGAGCAGAGAGGACAAAGCCTGTTGCGAGTCTTCGAGCGTTTTCCGGTAACTGTCCGCAACCTCGTCTCGCAATGCCTCCTCGTTGGTCAATCCGGTCATGACGAGCAGGATTTTCTTGTGTTTTTTCTTCAGGCTAACCGCAGATGTCAGGATCTGTTGGACAGCGATGCTATTTTTCGGCAGCGAATTTCCGAGCGAATTCCAGAACTGGGCCGGAAGGGACTTATACTCCTGGCCAAGGTCGAGTTTTTCAACGGCACAGAGTCGCAACAGGTCCAGCGCCGCGTCCGTTGTGAAGACAAGTTTTTTCTTGCACAAAGTGAAAGCCAGGGATTTCATGCTGGCTGGCAAATACGCCAGAGCCTTAGCGTAGCGCACGTTATCTAGCCCGAGTTGCGGCCCATCCTTAGCGAGCTGAGAGTTCGAAGCCATCCGACTGAGTTCAACGGCGGATAGAAAGGCTGTGCCTTTTTCTGACGGGGATTGTTCCTGCAGGTCTTCCAGTAGCAGGGCCTTGTCCGATTGCTTCTTGCCGCGATCAGCCAGGTCGCCGTCGGTTGTATCTATCACGAGTCGGACATAGGGCAGCAGAATCTGATCGGACTGTGCCAGAATACGGTCCAATTCTGCCTTGAATTTCTCATTCTCCAGCGCCGCCATTTTTGTCAGCGGGTGGGAGTCGGGTGCGTGTCCGAGCGCTTCGTGAGCCTTCTCGATCAGCAAAAAATCAGAACGATTTTTCCTGCCCTGAAGTAGATGACGCTGGCTTTGTTCGCCGCACAACGCCTCCAACAACGTGATGCTTGTAGCAGACGGCTGTCGCTCATGCGCGCTGAACACAGTCTTCGCGAAATTCTGAATACCGGCAAAATTTTTGAGAATGACATCGAAATGCGTGGTCATTCTCTTAAGATCTTCAAGCGCATAATTCTGCGACAACAAACCTGCCTGCAATGAACGAGCCTTGTCCGCCATTGGCGACAGCTTCCTGAACGTTTCCTGATCTTTTTCCCAGTGCTCCTCGAATGCCTTGAGCATTTCGCTGATTTGAACGAACAACTCGGCACGCTCCAAAGACGACCGTGCAAACAGCTCCGCTGTGTCGGAGTTACGACTTCCTGATGTCCGTTGCAGCCCCTGTTGGCTCGGCTGCTTATCTTGCGGTGCCAGAAATTGGGCCAGACCCGCGTCGGACGTTGCAAATACATCCGAAGGGTCCCGATCCACACTCGCAGCCGGTGGATTTTCTGGCGAGCCGTTGCATTCCTTCGCCGGCCTTGGAACAAGAGGCGTCAAGCCTTCCCGTTTGCCAAATGTGTTCGGTTTTTTCTGACTACCACCAAGCATCTGAGCACCTCGTCACTTTTTGCAGGCGACGTTAGGGCTGGACTGTTAAAGAAGCTTCAATCCATGGAATAGATTTTTCGGCATCACATGCGATAGGTTGTGAAAACGGATCACGATGTCAAAGCTGAATACGGGCTAGGCTGGAGTTGGCAACCTAACTGGTCGGACAGACTTGAAACAAAGCTGACATTGCCAGCATGTAGACATCACTCAATTCGGACGCTGATTTCTAACAAGTTTAACCCGGAACCCTCAAATCCTGCGACACACACTTCAAGTACCAGTTTGGGCAGGAAGCTGTAGTGCTTGGCGGTTTCGGTCAAAGACTGACATGGCGATCAAAATCACCGCCTAACAAACGCGGCTGCTTGCCGCGATAACTGCAAACCGCGAAGAGGTCTGCGGTAAACCCGCTGCGCTACTGTGCAGCGGGTTTTGTCTCTGTTGCGGCAGCTGCAGCGGCACCGGCGGCCACGGCCTCTTTCTGTTTGTCGTCCAGATCCGTGTTTTCCGGCAGCTGAACGCGCACTTCCTTGCGGGCAAACTGGATGCCGTTTTCCTCAAAGACCTGTTGCACGCGTTTGTAGATTTCCTTGCGCACGCCGAACTGCTTGCCGGGTTTTGTGGTGAACTTGCCGCGCACGACGATGCCGACATCGTCGACATCGGCTACGCCCTGGCCCTTGAACGGTGCCAGAATGTCCTCCTTGAACTCTTCCATCTCCATGATGTCCTGGCCGATCCGCTTGAAGAGTTTGCGCACCTTCTCAACGTCCGTGTCGAAGGGAACAGTGAACTTCAACTTCATGATCACCCAGTCACGTGAGAGGTTGGTGAGCTTGGGGATTTCGCCATACGGAACGATATGAACGGCACCGCGAGTACCGCGCAGTTGCAGTGAGCGGATCGAGATCTTCTCGATGGAACCCTGGGTTCCACCGGTGTCGATGAATTCACCGAGCCGGAAAGCATCGTCCATCAGGAAGAAGATGCCAGAGACCACGTCCTTGACGAGTGTCTGTGCGCCGAAACCGACTGCAAGACCGACAACACCGGCACCGGCCAGAAGCGGCGTGATGTTGATGCCGAGCTGGCTGAGGGCCAGCAATGCCGTCAGAACCAGAATGGTGACCTGCAGGATGATCCGGATGAGCGGCAGGATGGTTGCCGTGCGCGATTTGCCCGCTCCGCCCATTTCAGCATCGTCATCTTCAGACTGGGCCGGCGGCGAGTCTTTGGCCAGTTGATGAGCAACCCAAAGATTGGTGATCTCCCAGGCAAGATATCCCGCGGCCAGGATTAAGAGAAAGATGACGCTGTTGCGCGCAACGGCCGATCCGTCATTGGCACCGAGCGCCAGAAGGTTGAGACCGTAAATCCGGCCGACCATGAGAACGAGGAATGCAAGGAGCGCAACACGGGCGATGCGAACATAGCTGTGCCGGGTTTGCATGTGTGCGGCCTCGGCGACCGGTCCGTCCCCCTGCATGGGGGGCACGACATGAGAGACGATGCCGCGAACCATCGTGTCGAGGAAAGGTGCGAAGACCACGAGCGCAATTACGGCCAGAGAGCGGCCGGCGGTCAGGGCTTCGATACCCATGCTGGCTGTAAACTGAACAAGTAGCCAGTTGAAGGCGATAAAGGCCATGGAGAAATACGGCCAGAAGCGGGCCATGCGTTCCAGACCCGACGTCGCGTCGCCGTCATCGCCAAGGATGATGTTGGTCAATCCGTGGCGGGCTTTCCAGATCACTGCAATGATCCACGCGCTGACGCCGAAACCGACAAAAAAGCGGAACGTCCCACCGGCATCTTCACCTGCGACTTGCATGACATTGCGCAGGAAGAATGCAACACCGACCACGGCAAAGAGCGTGGTGAAACTGCGATAAAGCGACTTGGCCGTTTCGTCGTCCGCGGTCACGAGGCGCAATTCGCTTCGGTGCGGCGCAAGCGCGAAACGCAGAAGCGCAGCAACAAGACGCGGCAGGAAGACGATCCAGAAAACGGCCTGAAGGGCAACGCTGCGAGTGGCCGGATCAAAGACGGCAGCACGTGCGACGACGACGGCCACGATTGCAAAAACCAGCAGGCCGCCGAGGTCGAGCCCCGCACGCGTTGATACCAGCTTCACCGTTTCAAATAGGCTTTCAGGTGAACGTGCTTGTATCTTGTCGCGCCTGGCCGCGGTTAGGCGGTTGACCAGAAACTCCGCGGCAAAGCCCGCAGCAAGGATCAGCGCGATCGAGCCGATCAGGATATGGATCGGGCCCCCGACCGACCCGGCGAACAGGGCCGCGATGCCTGCAAAAAGGCCGGTAAAGAGATCGGGCAGATTCTTGAAGTGACCCAGAACCATGTCGCCAAAGCCGCTGAACGCCGATTGAAGTTGCTCGAGCAGACTTGGCTGCGGTTCTCCCAATGATGCGATTGAGGTCTTGTTGGCGGCACTTTCCTGCAACAGCTGCATCAGGTCGGTGAGGGCTTCCACCTGCTCGGGATCGAGATCCGACACGAGTTTTTCCATCGCCGTTGGCTGCAGCGGTTCAGGCAGCGACGAGCCTGTGTCCTGGGCTTGAGCTGAGAGACTGGTAAAAAGAGCGATGGTGAAAAAAAGTGTGAGTGCACAGGATGTTATTTTGGCTTTCCAGACGCCGGCCATAAGCATACCCCCTCGGTGGCTCTGACTGTTATGCCTACAACTTAGACACGCCCGATCAGCAAAATCCATAAAATTTCCCTCGCGTTCTTCCCTTGATCGACATTTCTTTGCCCGCGGATCGGTGACGGCCTCGGAAATGCCGCAGCAGGATCGCATGACAGAGCTTGATCCAGGCAGCTTATGCGTCTACCTCCTTGCCTGAACGATCAATGAAAGCGGTACTGAATGAACACCCCTCCGCAGAGCGCTAACATAACCCCCGGTCCCATCTGGGCGCTTTTGAGCCCGATCGGGCGTATGGGACGGGAACCCTATTGGCTCAGCTTTGCGCTGGTTTGGATCATCATCGGCATCGCCATCCGGCTGTGGTGGATTTCTTCGCTTGTTGAAATCACGCCTGAAACGGTGTCACCGGCTGCTTTTGCGGAATCGAATGCGCTGTTTCCAATTCTCTTTTTTGTGCTGCAATGGTTCGAGCTGGCACTCGTGATCAAGCGGCTGCAGGACATCGGCCAAAGTGGGTTTCTCGCGTTGCTGATCTTCGTGCCAATTTTGAATGTTGTCATGGTGGTCTTCCTGGGCTTTGTTCCAAGCAAGATGGAAGCAAACCGCCACGGACCGTTGCCAAACAGTTATTGGCGCAAAAGCTGACCTTCCTCAATGATACAGAATTGACGAAAGAGCCTGAATCCATGCCTTCCACTGCCGTCACCATTGCTCAGGATCTGATCCGCTGTCCGTCGGTCACGCCAGCTGAGGGTGGAGCCCTGACGACACTTGAAAATCTGCTGGCGTCAGCCGGGTTTGAAGTCACACGGGTCACCTTTCAGGATGAGGATACGCCGGACGTCGAAAACCTTTTTGCCACGATAGGTTCCGGCAAACCGCATTTCGTGTTTGCTGGTCATACAGATGTGGTGCCGGCCGGTGCGGAAAATGACTGGAGCCACGGGCCTTTTGCCGGAACAATTCAAGACGGCGTATTGTTCGGACGTGGCGCTGTCGACATGAAAGGTGGCATTGCTGCATTTGCCGCCGCCGCGATTGATCTGGTGCAGGAACTCGGCACGGACTTCGGCGGAACGATTTCATTGCTGATCACAGGGGATGAAGAAGGCCCGGCGGTCAACGGTACCGTCAAGCTGTTGGAATGGGCCAAAGCCGAAGGTCATGAATTTGACGCCTGCATTGTCGGCGAGCCGACCAATCCAGCCAAGCTCGGCGATGCCATCAAGGTTGGTCGCCGGGGATCTCTTTCAGGGATTGTGACCGTTGCCGGAACCCAGGGCCATGCAGCCTACCCGCATCTTGCCGACAACCCCATCCCCGGCCTTGTGCAGCTACTTGCTGCGCTCGATGCACTTGTGCTGGACGAGGGCAACGAAAGATTTCAGCCCTCCAATCTCGAGGTCGTGACGGTGGATGTCGGCAACCCGGCCTTCAACGTTATTCCGGCTCGGGCCGAAGCGCGCTTCAACATTCGATATAATGACGAGTGGACGCTGTCGACGCTGCAGGCCAGGGTCCGGGAGACGCTGGAAAGTGTCGATCTCGGGTCCTTGAAACTGGACCTAATATTCAAGCGAGATGCGAGCGAATCCTTCCTGACGCGGGATGAAAAGCTGATTGCTGACCTCAGCGATGCGGTCCGGAAAGAAACCGGGCAGGTTCCCGAACTGTCAACTGGGGGCGGAACTTCAGATGCGCGGTTCATCAAGAATTATTGCCCGGTGGTTGAATTCGGTCTTGTCGGTCAGACAATGCACAAGGTGGATGAATGCGTTGCGGTCAGTGACCTTGACCAGCTGACGGCAATCTATAAACGATTTCTGGTCAGCTATTTTGCACAATCTGCGGGAGCGGACTGACCTTGATCACGATGGGTGAAATTCGTGCAGCGCTCGACGGCTCATGGCTTTTGCTGCGCAGCCGACCGGAAGGCATGGCGTTTTTTGACCAATCTCTTCAGGGCTTCTGGAGATCGTTTCTGGTGGTTTTTCTGCTCGTGCCGGCATTCTTGGCAAGCGGGCTGACTGAAAAACAGCTTCTTCTTTCCCAAAACCTCTATCATCCCGACCTCTTTCCCGATAGCGCGTATTGGACGGCGCAACTGGTTGGTCTCAGTATGGATTGGTTCGCGCTACCACTCATTCTTGCTGTCGTCGCTGTCCCCATTGGCGTTTCACACCGATATGTTCCGTTTATCGTGGCACGCAACTGGACCAGCCTATTGGCATCCATGCCTTATCTGATCATCTATCTCCTGTTCCTGATGGGTGTCCTTTCGCCAGCAATTACTATTCTCTTGTCTCTTAGCTGTTTGCTGGCGATTGTCTGGTACCGGTACTTGATCGCCCGCATTGCGCTGCAGGCAACGATCAGCGTTTCCATTGGTGTGGTCGTGCTGGATCTGTTGCTGACACTGGTCATCGGGCAGCTTGTCGGCCTCATGTGGGCATAACAAAAAACCCGCCGTCGGAACGGCGGGTGCGATTTCGGAAAAAGATATGTGGTGCAGCGTGGCGCGTCAGTCGCGCAGCAGTTCGTTGATCGCTGTCTTTGAGCGTGTCCGCTCATCAACGGTTTTGACGATCACGGCGCAATAAAGGTTCGGCGCTGCCTCGCCGTTGCCCATGAGGCTCGAGGTCGGCATAGAACCGGCAACAACCACCGAATAAGGTGGCACTTCACCATATGTGACTTCGCCCGTCATGCGGTTGACGATCCGTGTCGACTTGCCAATGAAGACACCCATGCCGAGAACGGCACCTTCACGCACGATACAGCCTTCGACCACTTCGGAGCGCGCGCCGATAAAACAGTTGTCTTCAATGATGACAGGACCAGCCTGAAGCGGCTCAAGCACGCCGCCAATTCCAACGCCGCCGGACAGGTGCACGTTCTTGCCGATTTGTGCGCAGGACCCGACTGTCGCCCAGGTATCAACCATTGTGCCTTCATCGACATAAGCGCCAAGATTGACAAAAGACGGCATCAGAACGACGCCCTTGCCGATAAATGCTGAACGGCGAACGGTGCAGTTCGGCACTGCTCGAAAGCCGGCGCCTTCAAAGTCGCTTCCGCCCCAACCGTCAAACTTGGAAGGAACCTTGTCCCACCACGTCGCATCGCCCGGACCACCCTTGATGATGTCCATTGGGTTCAAACGAAAGGAAAGCAGAACCGCTTTTTTCGCCCACTGATTGACCACCCAGTCGCCATCCTTTTGTTCGGCGACACGCAGCTCGCCTCGATCCAGAAGGGTCAGTGTGGTTTCAACCGCATCGCGCACCTCACCGGTTGTCGTGGTGTCGATAGCCGCGCGATCTTCAAAAGCCGCGTCGATGGTTTGAGACAGGGAAGCGAGATCCTGGGTCATGAGTGCGAAGGTCTCCGAGGGTTGATAAAAGCTGGCCGGACCTAAGCTGCCAGGCAAGGTACTGTCAAGCACAGCTACGCCTGTAGCTGTTCCAGGTACGTCACTCAGATGTCCTTTCCGATGCCTTTCGTGTTCATCTGTTTAAGTGAGGGAATTATGATAGTTGAGAAAAAGTAATCAAAGGATACAAGAAATGGCAATTTTTAGTGATTGTTTGATGTGTAAGATGATACAAATTCAATTAATTTAAGGAAGCCGGTTCCATGGAGTTATGGATTCCGATCACAGTTGCCGCTGCGTTTTGCCAGAACCTGCGCACGGCCATGCAGAAACACCTGAAGGGCCAGCTCGGTACAACAGGCGCGACCTTCGTACGGTTTGGTTATGGGCTTCCTTTCGCAGTCCTCTATGCGCTCGTACTCCATTTCGTATTTGGTTTTCCAGTGCCGTCACTCAACACCACCATGCTGATTGCCGGTGCTTTGGGTGGTCTGGCTCAGATCCTGGGTACGTTCCTGCTGGTTTATCTGTTTTCGTTCCGAAATTTTGCTGTCGGGACGGCTTATTCAAAAACGGAACCTATCCAGGCGGCCCTGTTCGGGTTTCTGGTCCTTGGAGAACACATCTCCCTGTCGGTCTCCATTTGCATCCTGATCGGTATTGTCGGCGTCGTCATGATTTCACTTGCCCGTGTGCCATTGACCGTTTCTGCCGTACGTTCATCGCTGGCCGGGCGCCCCGCGCTCATCGGATTGGCTTCTGCAGCCTTTTTCGGCGCGTCGGCTGTTGCCTACCGCACGGCATCGCTGTCGCTGGAAGGGACGGGTGTTCCGATGCAGGCCGCTTGTGCGCTGGTCTTCGCGACATTTTTCCAGACGATTGTGATGGTCAGCTGGATGTCGCTGCGCGACCCAGACCAGTTGAAAGCCAGCCTCAAAGCCTGGCGCACCGCCGTCTGGGTCGGCGCGTCCGGCGTGGCCGGTTCGATTGGCTGGTTCACGGCGATGACCTTGCAAAATGTCGCCTATGTGCGCGCGCTTGCCCAGATAGAGCTGGTGTTTACCTTTCTTGTGTCCTGGTTGGTTTTCAAGGAAATCATTTCGCGTTCTGAAATTTTCGGCTGCCTGATGATCGTTGCAGCTGTTGTCGGTATCATTCTGCTCGGGTAGTGGGGCCTGATACTTTGTTTTCTGGCTCCGGGCCGGGCGACATGTGCCCGCAGCCATGGCTCGACTTATGCATGGCGAGCTTGGGAGCCAGGAGCACTGCAAGCAGTGCCAGCAGGGCAAGCATCAGGAACGAGCTGTGAAGGCCGGTAAAGCTGGCAACGAAGCCCACCAGCGGCGGTCCCAGCAACATCCCGCCATAGGCCAGCGTGGAGACCGCGGCGATTGCGTGACCGGGTTGCGTCCTTTCGTCATTGGCAGCCCGTGCAAAAACCAGTGGCATGACGACAGCGTATCCAATTCCGACCAGGCTGAAGCCGACAAGGCTCAGTCCTAAGGTACTGGATGATATAGTCAGCAGAAGACCGGCGCAGGCAATGCTGCCGCTCAACCTCGTTGTCAGCGCTGGGCCAAGCAACGTGACGATACGGCTTCCCATCAGCCGCGTGGCGACCATAGCAGCGCTGAATGCCGCATAACCAAGTGCTGCCTGTGCTTCACCTGTTCCGGTGCTGGCCCTGAGGAAAACGGCGCTCCAGTCCGCCATCGCGCCTTCGCCCATGGAAACGGAAAAGGCAACAAGGCCAACAAGGAGCAGGGTCGTCGAGGGCCATTCAAACGCAGAAGACTGATCGTTGGTCGCGGCCAGTCGAGGCCGTTCATTTTCTGGTTTCCCGATTACAGCAAGGGTCAGTACAGCGCCCAAGAGGGAGACAGCCGAAAAGTGGGTAACGGTCGATATTTCCAGGTGAACGGCGACGTATCCCGTGATCGCCCCGATCCCGGCCCCGAGGCTGAACATCGCATGGAAGAAAGGCATTACAGAACGGCCAAGGTGCTGTTCCACCTTGGCTCCCCAGCCATTCATTGCGACATCCATAGCACCGTGCAGCATTCCGAAAAGAAACAGGGCGGCAGCCAGCGTTGGCAGCGAGCCCGCCAAAGACACGGTGACAAGAGCCAGACCATAAACCCATGCACAGATCGTGGTGAGTTTTTGAACACCCAGTCTTTCCGACAGCATTCCAGCAACCGGAAACGACATAATCGCACCACCGGCAAGGACAAGTAACAGGAGGCCGAGGGAGGAGCTGTCTAGCGAAAATGTCTCCTTGATTGCGGGAATCCGGCCTGCCCAGACCCCAAACAGAAGACCGTTGAAAGCGAACGCGAAAACAACGGCCCATCGTTGCCGTGGGATGCGAGTCATTGCTCGGACAAGGGTGCGCGGCAGATTTCGACCAGGTTTCCATCGGGGTCGGTTACCATGGATTCAAAGAAACCGTCTCCCGTCAGCTCCGGCGGTTTGATCACGGCAGATCCCAATCCGCTCGCTTTTCTTGTAAGCGCGAGCACGTCGTCATCACTCGCAACCGCGATTGCAAGATGATGCATTCCAACATGATGAATGTCATCGTGATCGGGGGTGGCGCGCGCAAGTACGTCAGGCATCTGCATGAGTTCAAGAACGGTATCGTTTTCGAAACGCACCATGAGCGAGCGGAAGTCTCTCTCATCCTGATACATCTCACCAGCCTGGGCCTGGAAGAGGTCTACATAAAAGTCTTTCAATCTTGAAATATCCTTTGAAAAGAAGGCGATGTGATGGATATGCATATGTGGCTCCTGAACGAAAAAGGCTGTCGAACTGGACAAATGCTTAGATATCAATCAAATATTGATCAACAAAAGTTATTGAACTGGTGTTTCAAAATTGAATGACTTGAATTGGGATGACCTGAAGATATTTCGATTGGTGGCATCGCTTGGAAGCCTTTCCAGGGCCGCTGATAAGGCCGGCATTTCTGCAGCAACGGCCGGCCGAAAAGTCCAGAGGCTTGAAGGTCATCTGGGCGCGGATCTCTTCAGCAAGACACATGCGGGATATGAACTGACGCAATTCGGTCAGCAACTTCTGGAACGCACGAGCGCGGTCGCCAGAACCGTCGGGGAATTGAAAGGCTGGCGTGACCGGGTCCTGAACCTGCCTCTTGTCACCATCGCTGCACCGGTGGAAATTCAGTGGATCCTGTATAGAAGATTTCGTGAGCTCTGGAACCCGAGTGACCCGTTTCGCGTGGCCATCGAGGAGTGTGTCGACGCTCACCTTCTATTGCACAACAAGTCTGTTCTGCTGATTACTCCGGACGCGCCGACAACCGGAAACCTGAAGACAGTCCAGATCGGGACGCTGAAGGGGCGGCCATACGTTGCAAAGACTTTCGACCAGAAAACCGACTGCAATTGGATTGGCCTTCATCAACGACCAGGCTCCGTAGCACTTTCGCAACCCACTTCATTTGAAGCTGAAGACTGGGTTACGACATGGGCAGCCTCTTTTGATGGGCTTGTTTCACTGGTTCGTGGAAATACAGGACGGGCGCTGCTCCCCGATTTCATCGGCGTGGAAGACGAGACCCTGGTTTTGGCTGAAGACGACGTTCGTACGTTTGATTGCCCGCTCTATCTGGCAAGTCACGGGGACGCTAGCACCAGGACGGAAATCAGCGTGCTCAAACGCCGATTGAAAAGTCTGCTCTCAACCGTATTGAAATAGCAATACCAGCCTCAACAAATAGGTTCTTGTTTGCTGAGGCTGGTATAACGTCGGCAATGGCGGCCGGTTGAGACCGACCCGGTGTTCCGGGTCGGTTTCGATTGCGGAAACCATCTTTGGTCTGATCAAGCGGCATCTGCCCAAGCGCCAGCCTGAGCGGCTTTCACGGTGAACTCTGAAAAATCTCTCGGCTTTTTGCCGATAGCACGTTCGACCCCATCCGCCAGGTGAGCGTTGCGACCGTCCAGCGTCTCGCGGGCAATGGCTTCAAAGACGTCTGCTATGGCTGGCCCGGCGACTTCTGCGACGCCTGCACGGAAGTCATCGAAGCTGATCGGAATGTGCCGGATTGGGCGACCAAGAGCGGCTCCGAGTTCGTCGGCCATTTGCGAGAAAGTCATCAGGCGTGGGCCGGTCACTTCATAAAGTTCGCCGGAGTGTCGGTCTTCCGTCAGCGCCGCCACGGCAACGTCTGCAATATCGTCAATATCTATGATTGGCTCCAGAACGTCTCCGCCTGGCATAGGCAATACGCCTGCGAGAACTGGTTCACGCAAATAGCCTTCTGAAAAGTTCTGCGCAAACCAGGAAGCGCGGATCAGCGTGTAGTCGACACCGGATGCCTGGACGGCTGCTTCTCCAAGCATTGCGTGGTGTTCACCGCGCCCTGTCAGCATGACGAGGCGTTCGACCCCTGCAGATTTCGCGGCAGCACACAAGGCCTCGACCTTTTCAACGGCACCGGGGACGGCAATGTCGGGAAAATAGGTGACGTAGGCACGGCTGACGTTTTCAAGCACCGGCTTCCATGTTTCTGGATTGTCCCAGTTAAATGGAATGTCGGCGCCACGCGACCCATGCCGGACCGGCAAACCTTTGTGTTTGAGGAGCGACGCGACGCGCGAGCCTGTTTTGCCTGTTGCGCCGATGACGAGAGTTGGTCTTGCCTGCATTTGATATCTCCTTCGCTAGAAGCAATTTTCGAAGGAAGGAATAGGAAAATGGGGCGCCCGGCGTATTGACTTTGCGTGTCACAGTTTTGGCCTGTCATGCCAATTCTAGGCCTGTGCACTCCGGCGGAAGGAAGCGGGGGTTTCTCCTCGCCAACGCTTGAAGGCGCGCGTGAAGGTGCTTTGCTCAGCAAAGCCTGTCAAAAAGGCCACTTCCGCGAGAGCATAATCTGTCCTTAAAAGCAGACGGACGGCGAGTTCCTGGCGGGTTTCATCGACAAGTTCCTGAAAAGCACGCCCCTGGCCTGCGAGACGGCGTTGCAAAGTGCGCGCACTCAGACCCAAGTGTGACGCCACGTCTGCAATAGTTGGAACACCCTGGCTCAAGGCTCGAAGGATCAAGGGGCGTACCCGTTGCTCGATCTCTTCATGGGCGGGCAAAGCCGCGACTTCCTGATCCAGATAGGCGTCGAAAAAAGCGGAAATACTGGTGTCGCCAAGCCGGTTCGGCGCATTCAGGTGTTCAGGCGAAACTTCAATTGCGTCCCGGTCCGAGCTGAAATGAAGTGGACAACCGAAAAATGCGCGGTGCGCCGAAAGGTCATCGGGAGCTGCGTGCTTGAAATAGACAGCCTTGGGCACAAAAGGCTGTACGCTGACCTCGCGGCTTATTTGCGTGATGGCTACGATGGTCTGTTCGTTCGATATGCGCATTCCCAGGCGGCGGTCACCTGTCCGATGCAGCACCATGAAGTGCCTGCCCTCATCTTCTTCAAGCTCATATGTGCTGACACTGGTCAAGACGCGCCCGTAGCGTTCTGAACGCTGGTAGGATCCTCTCAGATCAATAGCTGATTTCCAGGCCAGACCGAAAGCGCCGTAGTCATCGCAGCGCATCGACGAGCCGACACGAATACTGACCGAAGCACCCTCGGGATCTTCCCGGAACACTCTTTCGCAAAGTGCATAATAAGCGTCGTCGGCAATCATGAACTTGGGATCGATCGCGGCATCCGGATCGACTCCGACGGACCGCAACAAGTGATGCCGGTGCCGCGCCTGATCCGCTTTCGAGCGCGATGCGACATCCACGACTTTCTGAACGAATACTGCCGATATTTGACCCATGCCCAAACTATAGGGCAACGAATTGAGAGTTCGAGAGCGAACATGATTGCAGAGATTTGAGGTCAAGGATTGCAGACCTATTGGTTTCCATAGGTTGGCCCTGCCTGAGGGCTTGACTAAGCTGAAATTAGGACTGGGCTGTGCCGTTTATACAGTCCTCAACTGGCTGTTGACTACCTTCTGTCTGCGAGACTAGGCGCATTACAAATTGCTTGGAGATCAACCGCTTTCAGAGCTTCGAGCCTGTTCATTTTTCAATGAAACTGATGGAGGCCCCGAGCCTTGAGATTTTGTTTATTAGGTCTTTTCTTTAGCGTCTTCACCTTGTTTGCGGCACAGGCGCAGGATCCCGATCAGGCACAGCTCGATGAGATTGCCGCCGACATGAAGCGGGTGACCGAAGCCATGATCGACGGCAGTATGTCGATCGAGGAGGCCAGCAAACTGCTTGAAGAGCTGGCGGATCTCGATATCAAGATCCGGACCGGCATTGACATCGCCGCACCAAAAACCGACGAGCCTGAGAGCGAGCCACCGGTATTTGCAACTGGTCTCGGGCTGGATCCGAACATGGGGTCTGTCGTTCCGGCCGGCTCTTTGGTGCGGGTGGAGAACGTACCACTCGACTTTGAAGGCAAGGTCTGGCTTCGGCCTGAGAAGGGGCCGGATCGGGAAATCGGTGGGCAGCCGGACTTCGACCGGCTGGAAATTGATCCGGGGTCCGGCGCGTCTACGTGGCTGATCCGGCTACCGTTCGATGTTCAAGGGGCGGCCTATCTTGATTTTGAGGGACTGGCACATCCCGCAGTAGCATTTGAAGTCACCGGCGCTGAACGCTTGAGCGGGTCCATCGGGGATCGATTGGCAATACTGGACTATCTGCTTCGCTTGCGGCTTTCCCGGCTCGGCTGGACGCAAGAAAAGGCGGTCGCGGTTTTCCAAAAAGAACCTGCGATGCTGCCCGTCGAAGTGTCCCAGCTGGCAATGTACTATTTCGCGATGTTCTCTGATGAGAACCCGATCAATCTTGTGAGCCTGCTGGAAATCGAGCGTGAACTTTCACCGCAACCGGAGCGCTTCGACCAGGATCTGGCACGGCTGTTCGATTTGCATTTTCCAGCAGCTCTTCTGAGAGACCGCGGAGACCTCAATCTGCAGTCCCCTGCAATTCAACATGCATCGATGCGATCGGTCGCCAAAACAAGAGTGTGGCGGGCGTCCACAGGGCCGGAGAAAATTTCCTTCGAGCGACTCTTGGAGATGCTGAAGGACAGGGACCTTAAGGAAACAGACAAGAAAGGCTACGACGCCGTTGGCTCTTCTATTTCTGCGACCGGTGCCGGGGCAATTGCAGGAGGTGGTATTGGTTCGCTGGTGTCTGATGTCCTCTTTTCGGCAGTCAGCAGCAAGCTGCGCGACGAATTGCACAACTTGCCGAAGCATCTTGAAATTAGCGCAGATTTGGAACGAGGTGGACAGCGCAAGATTAATGACAACAGCTGCATGCCGCTGGTTGTGAAGGTCACCGCATATTCCGATCCAAAGATCGACCTCATCTATAGCCAGGGTGGTGCCGGCGCAGAGCTGATGGCGAAAATCATCGTGCCGCTTGTCGAACTCGCGCTTAACCATCCAAAGCTCAAGGGAACGCTTAAGAAGCGTCTCACATCCGCTCGTGCAAACCAGCTGCTGAATGCCGCGGATGGCTTTGAAAAGAAAGTTGGCAGTCCATATGGGCGCATAGAACAGGCCACGAAGGTTCAACTTCTCAATAAGGCAATCAAAGAAGCCCTTTTGGAACTTGAAAAAAGCGGTGGCCCTGCATTCGAAATCCGGCGCACTCCGGCCAGGGTCTGGGGTCCCATTACACTGACACCCGAGCAGATCAGCAAACATGTTGAGCTTCAATCCCATCGGGGCCCCGTGCGCATTGGCAAGGATGGCTGCATTACGGCGTGTTGGCAGGGGAATGATGAGGCTTTTTCGGTCTCTGCGACACTGCGCGTCAACAAAGGGAGTGCGTTCGGCTATGGCTATCGCGTTGCGCCGAGCCTCGCGCGCGGTCAGTTTGCCCCGGCCACCGGTCGTATCAACCTGGAGCAGACGACGGTCGCACCGGGCGGCGGAATGTCAGTCGCATTGGAAATGGACAATGCTCTTCCAGGTACAGTCAAGTTTGGCGTGATTGGCGGCAAAGGCAGTATCGGTCCGGTCGTTGGGCAAACCGGTACCTTCATTGCTCCTGAGACGATTGAGGGGTGTTCGCAACAGATCACTGTGACAGCTCAGTTGGAACAGGACCCAGACAGCATGTGTGCACCTGCTCCGGTTTTCACCCGCACGATTGATGTGCGTGATCCGGATGCACGGGTGTTCATGCCTCAGGAACTGGTTTGTCAGGGCGCAGAATCTTTGCCTTTCTCTGTCGGCAGTCCGAGTGGCGAGGCCGCTTGCTCGGTTGCGGGTGCCGGGTCGGTAAGCGGCTCCGGCAGTGCGTTCACCTACACGTGTGAACCAGGCAGGAAGGCCGCAAGCGTCAGATGTACGGATGCCAAGGGCGGCAATTCAGAGAGCTGCGCTCCTGTCATGAACATTCGCTATGTCAAACAACCTGGCATAGCAGCTGCAGCTTATGTGGCGGCCGGCGCCAGCAATGACGCAAACTGGCAGCCATCGTTTTCCGCAAAACAGCTGCTGAAGCCCCGGCTTCGCGTCCTGGCAGACACGGAGCCGCCGAGACCGGATGAAACGATGATGCCGGGTGGAGACCGGCTTGCGGCGGAATACCGTGAGCCGACAGCCGAAACGGCGGAGCATTTTGAAAGTGTTGTTGCACCAGTTCGCGCGGAAGAAATTTCTCTTTCCCGTTCTGCGCAAAGACGCAATGCCAACTGGCACCATTCGGAACAGAGCAGCAGCACTCTAACGGCCAATTTCTTCAACACGGAAACGCCGGGTCTGTCTGTAAGGGCTTCCATAAAAGAAGACATTCAGACCTTCGAAAGCAACGATGACGCGAAACGCGCGACGGATATACCAAATTCAGAAGTGGATTTTGTGGCCTTTATTCCTATCGACGACGGCGGTCCTGAAATCAATGCAGTTGCCATGCTGAATGGTGAAGTGAGCGGCCGCGCTGGTTCCATTCTGGTTATGGGCTATGCCGATGATCCGGTCGGACTGTCGTTGCTGCCGCTCACAACGGCTGTACGCATCATTCCCTCTACGCAAGATGGGGATCGTGCAGCCCGTTTCGAAAATAGAGTGCTTGGTGGATTGGCACTCGCACCGGCTGCGCCCCACCTCGGTCGAAAGAGAGGCTTGTCAACTTTCGTGATCCCCGAAGCGCCTGTCGGCACGCCACGCGGAATTCTGGTGCAGGTCGAAGGCAACAGCGGTCCGCAGAACGTGACGAAACGCCAACCGGGTGTCTTGAGAAACAGTCCGGCCCTGCTTGGGCGCGGGACCATGATTACTGTTGAGGCCAGAAACTCGATCAACCTCGAGATAGAGCTTTTAGGCGTGTTCAGATCTGAGTGAGTGGTTTGAGCTGCTGCTGCCAGTCTCAGGCTCTTGCCTGCTGCAGCGAAATTGATCACCTGCTCGTGCCTGTGATGTGGCTTCACGAACCGGTAGAAACGACATATGACTTTCGGTGGATTCTGACACACCAAAGGCCGCTCGCCGCTTCTTTTCGACAAAGAGACTGAAGGGACGAACGAGCGTACCGAGACTTGGACACCTGGAATGGCCGACGAAGAAACAATAAGGATTTATGATGACAAGGCAGATGATTACGCCAAGCGTTTCGCTGCGGATGCCCCCAGTGGCTCTTTGTCGAAGTTCATGTCGCATTTGCCGGCCGGGGCGAATGTCCTTGATTGGGGATGCGGTCCGGCGGCGTCATCATTTCACTTGAAGGCCGCTGGCTTTAACCCGGATCCGGTCGATGCTTCCCCGGAGATGGTTGCGATCGCAAATGATAGATTTGGTCTTTCGGCAAGGGTCGGCACGTTTGACGATCCTGTTCCCGAAAAGCGTTATCAAGGCGTGTGGGCGAATTTCAGTCTGTTGCATGCGCCCCGCCGGGACCTTCCGTCGCATTTAACGAAATTGAACAATGCACTCCTTGCAGAAGGCGTTTTTCATATTGGCATGAAACGTGGCAAAGGGGAGAGCAGGGACAGGTTCGGTCGCTTTTATACCTATTATGAGACAACTGAACTTACCGGTCTTCTTGAAGACGCCGGGTTCGAGATCATGCACCAAACGGAGGGCGAAGAGGCCGGATTGGCAGGTAGTGTCGATCCGTTTGTGCTGATCCTGTCGCGAAAAATCTGAGAGAGTCAAAGCTGGCCCTGGAGTGCGGCAGAATTTACACGATCCACTGAAACACATATCCTGCGGCAAGTGATCCGAGAACGGCCAGGATCAGGTATAGCAGGAACGGTTTCAGCTTCAGAATTGGAGCAATTGCCATAGCACCCCAGATGCTGACCACACCGCCGGAGACAAGAAATGCCATGGCTGCGCCGGGCGCCATGCCATTGTCAATCAAACCTCTGGTCAGCGGCAAAGCCGCATATCCATCGATATAAGCCGGTGCACCGACAAAGACAGCTGCAGGGATCGCCCACCATTGGTCTTCGCCGACATAGGCGGCAAGGGCGTCCGGCGTAAGCGCGGCATTCAGAGCGTATTCGGCTGCAAATGCCGGGACAAGACAGATGACGATCAATCGCGACGTTGCCAGAAACTGCGAGGCGAATGAGCTTCTGCGCGAGGGTGACCGCCAGACCCATGGGTCATAACTGGCGTCACCGGCACATCGTTTGGTACTCAGTCTTTGCGCCAGCCCGGTATCGCGCAGCGCAGATTTGGCCCAGGGGCGTTTGGCAAAAAGGGCTGTTGTCGCACCGCCAAACAGTCCCAGGCCAAATGCGGCGACGGTTTTGCCCACCGCAAAGGAGAGCCCGAGTGTCGCAGCAGTCGTGGCAAGCATCGCCGGATCGGTGACCGGAGACGAAAGCCAGAATGCCATGATGGGTGCCAGGGGCACACCAGCGGCAAGCAGGCCCGCCATCATCGGCAGCACCGTCACGCCGCAAACCGGTGTGATTGCCCCGATCAGGGCGGCAGCGAAGATGGTTCTTCCGGTTCTTCCATCGAAAACCCTGGCAATATGGGCATCCGCTCCACTGGCAATGATCCAGGCCGTCAATAAAATTCCCGGAAATACAATTGGGGCGACACTGATCAATCCCCAGGAAACGAAAACGGCCACGTTAAAGGCATGGTCCGGCCAGTTGAAAATCGCGCCGACCAGGATCGCGAGACCGCAACCGTAAACGGCCATGTGCCTTTTTTTGCGGGTCATCGGAACAGCGTGATCGGCCATGTTGAATTCTCCTTTGGCCTTGCAGACTAGGGAATTACTAGGCATATATGAAACGGATAGTTTCAATATCAGGTATTGAAAAAACGAATGCAAAATCTTGACAGCGAATTGCTTCGAACCTTTCTCGCGGTCGCCCATGCGGGCAGCGTGACAGATGGAGCGGAGAAAATTCACCGCTCGCAATCGGCCACCAGCATCCAGATCAAGAGGCTGGAGGAAATCCTTGGTCGGCCCGTCTTTGAGCGACATGGCCGAGGCGTTGTATTGACCGAAACCGGCCGAAAACTCGTGCTTGTCGCTCAGGATGTTACATCGCGACTTGATACGGTTCTGCGGGACCTTACCGATGACAGGATTGAGGGCAAACTTCGCCTTGGTATTCCAGACGATCATGGCCGGGCACGACTGACACGGATTATCGCGGACTTTGCGCGTCTGCATCCGGCAGTGGAGCTCGATGTGACTTGCGCGATCAGCGCGGGGTTTCCAGAGGCGCTGAACAAGAAAGACCTTGATCTGGCTATTTACGAGGTCAGTGCCCCTGGTGCTGGTGAAGAAATTCTGGCCGAGGACCCGACATGCTGGGTCTGTGCACGCGACCATGACTTTTCACGCGACGACGTGCTTCCTGTCGCCTTGTTTGACGTTTCCTGCTGGTGGCGTGATGCTGCTATCAAGTCTCTGGAAGACAGCGGCAAATCCTATCGCATCGCCTATTCCAGCCAAAGCGTTTCTGGCGTTGTCGCCGCAGTCGAAGCGGGGATTGCAATAGGCGTTCTCGGTCGCTCCTCTCTCCATCCAGGACTGAAAGTCGTCAATCAAGCCTACACTCTTGCACTGACGCCGACATCGAAACTGGTCATGGCGTCATCTGACCTTAATGACAGCAAACCGCGCGCAACGATGAAATCCACCATTCGCGCCGCGTTTCTTGATCAAAACTCCTAGAAACCGACCGGTGCGGTCCACTTGCGTGTTTTCAGTCTGAGCTTGAGGTGGTTTCGGACTTGAATTGCCGAACCGTAAGAAGGTGTTTGTGCTCTGCGTATTGTAAGAAATACTAAGAAAAAAGTCCCTAAATTGAAGGATTGCACTCATAAGTTAGTCAAACTGGACGCTTTCTATTTTTGAGGGAGAGTTAGTTTTATTTGTTCCAAGTATTTACACTTAATTTAGGACAATGCCTGCAAGTTCTGCCTGTAGATTCTCTAGGGTGGGCTTCATGCGAAATTTCTTTTCCTCACTGAGCGTTACATCATCTCTGGCTCTGACCAGTGCGACCTTGCTGACGCTTTCAATGTTGATTGTGGGAGCGATCGTTTATCAGGTTGCCTCCAATCAGGCTCAGACGACCGCGATGCAAAAACAGGATGCCAACCTGCGGATTGCTGCCACGATCATGTCGAAAGAAATCGACGGCACGAAACTCGCATGGACGGCAGACGACAAGGTCAAGCGCGTTGAATTGCCGGAGATTCCAGAGTTCTCCGACCACGCGATGATCGATTCCATCGGGAGAATGACGGGTGAAACGGCTACGGTCTTTGCCTGGGATCCTGAGTCACGCGATTTCTGGCGGAAATCGACTAACATTATCAAGGGCGACGGCAATCGGGCTGTCGGAACACCGCTGGGTCAGAACGGTGCCGTTTATCCGGTCGTAACCAACGGAAAGACGTTTCACGGCCAGGCTACGATCCTCGGCAAGGATTATTACACGGTCTATCAGCCGATCTTCACCGCAGGCGGTGACATCATTGGCATTCTCTATGCCGGTGTTCTGAAATCAGCGGTTCAGGCCAATGTGTCGGAGATCATGTCCCGGTTCCTGCTCCTGGCCCTGCCGGTTGTGCTGGTAGCTGTTGGTCTTTTGGTGTTTGTCATTCAGCGCCAGTTGCGCCCAATTGGCCGGCTGACCCATGTGACTGAAGAAATTGCAGCAGACGCCACTGATATGGAGATCCCCTTCACGGATCGTGAAGATCAGATCGGCAAGCTTGCAAATGCGTTGTCAACGCTGCGGGCAAGATCGCGGGAGCGTACCGCGCTGAGCGACCAGCAACAGCATGCAGAAGCTGCTGCGACAGAGCGCCAGAACCAGGTCAATCAGATGGTTGAGCAGTTCCGGGCAAATGTGGCCAGCGTACTTGGTCATGTGAATGAAAATGTTTCACAACTCGACCAGACTGCTGAAAAGTTGTCCAAACTGTCGGAAGAGAGTTCCGGTCGTGCTACCGAGACCCAGTCTTCTGCGGAAGAGACAACAAACAGCGTTCAGATGGTTGCCAGCGCCGCAGAAGAGCTTTCCGCATCCATTTCGGAAATCTCGCGCCAGGTCGCCCAGACAAGCGACGTGGTGGAACGCGCGACCGAGGAAACGCAGAACACCAATTCCAAGGTCGAAGGCCTTGCTGCATCTGCTACCAAAATCGGCGAAGTTGTCACCTTGATTCAAGCAATTGCCGAGCAGACGAACCTTCTTGCCCTCAACGCGACAATCGAGGCCGCCAGAGCTGGTGAGCATGGCAAGGGTTTTGCGGTCGTTGCATCCGAGGTCAAGGAACTGGCGACCCAGACATCGAAAGCCACCGAGGAAATCGGCGCTCAGATCGCCGCTATCCAGGACGCTACCAAGGAGTCTGTCCAGGCCATCACGGGCATTACCGAAATCATGGCCGAGGTGAACACCTATACAAACTCCATTGCAACGGCGGTTCAGGAGCAGGGTTCTGCGACACAGGAAATCACGCAGAACGCTCAGTTGGCGGCCAATGGCACAACATTCGTGTCCAGCTGCATGACGGATCTGTCTGGTGCGGTAAACGAGACTTCCAACTCGGCCAGTGAAGTGCTTCAGGCGTCAGGAAGCCTGTCCAACCGGACTGCGGAACTTGAAACCGAAGTGGACACGTTCCTGAAAAACGTTGCGGCGGCTTAGTTCAGGAAAAAACTGACCTGAGTGCCAGCCGGTCAAACCGGCGGCAAAGGATTGAAACCGGAGGCTACAGCCTCCGGTTTTTTTGTGCCTCGCCGCTTGGCACTTGAAAGGAAAAATCGCGATGTGCCCCTTGAGGCAGCGTTCAGGTCGTTGCCGCTGCCTTTGCCTTTTCCGCCAGTCCTCGCAAGTTGCCGTCGATAATCTTTCCCATCATCATTTTCACCCTGGCATTCCTCAAATGGCACGAACGCGATTGTTGCGGGCGTTGTGTTCCAGTTCAACCAGCCCCAAAAGCTCCATTGTCGGGGTCACATAATTTGCAAAGCGGCCCCTGTACCCCTTGCGCAGTCCATAATATCCGCCAACCGGATTGTCTTCTGACCTCGCCCAGTGCTCCAGCGTTCCCTCCTTGGTTGGTTTGCCCTCGTCGGCGTTGCCGAGCGGCATCCAGTCGCCATGGGCTTTAAGCATGGCATGGGCATCTTCCAGGGCACGTAATCGGTAGGAAAGACGTGTCTTGCCAACCTGCACGACGAGCGCCGGAGGATCCAGTGTTTCGTCTTTCCAGACTTCGAATTCCGAGGAAAGCGGCGGCGTCTTGAGGATCCAGGGATCGTCCTGCGTACCGGATCCATAGGTTACATCAGTCATTGCGCTTCTGCCCTTGTCTTTAGTGCCTCGGCGAACTTGATAAAACTGGGTGTCAGGTCTGGCATTGATTTGGTGATCATGCCGGACATCGGCCCGGTGAAAATCTCTGTCATTGAAAAGGTGCTTCCAGTTGTGGCTAGGGTCACGGTGAAGGTGCGTGTACCGGTAAAAAGCCCAAGCGGCATGCCACCAGTCCAGACCATGCGGTCTGGTGGTTCAAAGGTTTGAACCCTCAGTGCGAATGTTCGCTCCGGTGACACCTCGGATCTGATATTTATTTTTGCACCAGGCGCCATGTTACCTTCAAAATTCAGAAGGCCAAAAGTCTCTGGAGCCCTGGGTAGTTCTTTGGTCAAAATGTGCCAGACAACGTCTGGTGGTGCAGAAATATCGATCTGAGTTTCATAGGTTTTCACGGCGTATCCTCAACTTGACGCCTGAGCCCTAGCATTTCTAATATGACATCTTCTGTCATGTTTGAAAGGCCACATGCGCGCAGCCCGTCTCCTCCAGATCCTGTTGCTGCTCCAAAATCGGGGCAGGCAAACCTCTGTGCAGCTTGCCGATGAATTGGAAGTCGCGCCGCGAACGATCCTCAGGGACGTCGATGCCATGACAGAGGCCGGGTTGCCCATCATCGTCTTTCAGGGCAATCAAGGCGGCATAGAGCTTGGTTTCAACTATCGCACCCGCTTGACTGGACTGGCAGAGGATGAAGCCAAGGCGTTGGGACTTGTTCTCGCCGCGGAAAACCCGATGATTGATGCCTTGGGGTTGAGGCAGGCGGCCAAGCAGGCGCGCGCCAAACTGATCGAGAGTTTCCCGGATCGCACACGCGCGCACATCACGGGGATGACAGCGCGATTCACTCTGGTGCCTGAGATACGCGCCGATGATCCTCGTATCCGCGCGCTGGCTCTGGCCGTGCAGGACTGTAAAACCGTGCGGATCCGTTTCACCACCAAGGCTGAACAGACAATTTATCCAATTGCGATGGAAATGACTTCACAGACCTGGAAGGTGAAGGACGAACTGACCGGATCGTGGATTGAGCAAATCGACTGGGGACGGGTGAATGTCTCTGCAAAGCGCTTTTCGATGGAATAGACTTCAGAGTATGCTCTTTTTACAAAAAAAGGGCCGGAAAATGCAGATCAAGAGACTTAACTTCGCCGAACTAAAAAGGCTTGGCCAGTGTGCACTGCCAATTCGGTTTTGTGCATTTGGCTTGGTTATAGCTCTTTTGGCTT
The DNA here is from genome assembly GCF_947499295.1 of uncultured Roseibium sp. Classification (GTDB taxonomy): domain Bacteria; phylum Pseudomonadota; class Alphaproteobacteria; order Rhizobiales; family Stappiaceae; genus Roseibium. The sequence continues at coordinate 144,800 of NZ_CANMNP010000004.1, read as the reverse complement.
TGCCTGATAGCGCTGCTGCACAAAGTGGCTTTTCCTTTGGTGCCGACAATCAGGGAGCCCCGATCGTGCGCCCAGGCTTTGGTAAAGCCGGGTTAACAGACAAAAATGATCGCCCTGAGCCCGGTACAGCTGGTCGCGGCGACTATGCTGCCTTTCTCGGGCGCCTGTCCATACTTGAACCGGCAAAGGATGCCGGCGGGCTCTGGACCGTTTTCCGGGTGACCCAACTTTTGTGCAACGCGCTTCATACGGGTGAGGCAAGCCTTGCAGAAGTTGCCCCAAAAGGCTTTGTTCTCGCGCGCGCTGACATCCATGAACTCGGGTTTGGAGGGGACAACTGGAACAAGGACTGGTACGCCATCACGGTCACTGGTGACGTTGAAAAGGATGAAGCCGCTGGTCATCCGATTTGGCGGATCAAATATGGCGAAGACGGACGCTTGAGCTCTTGCGGTGTTTCAATAGGTTCCCCGTCAGCTGACCAGGACAGCGACGCGGATGAGGCCACCAGGGAGGGTGCGATCCGGTTCATGTATACCGGGTTGCCGCAATCACTCTTCGGGATCATCACGGAGCCGCGCTTTGCCGGGCTTTATCCTTTGAGCCCTTTTGATGCGATAGAAATGGCGACCCCTTGCGGCGGCAGCTGGTGCCGGATCTCCACCATCTACAATTTTCAGCCTGACTATTGGCAGGTCTCAAGCATCATCAATTTCGGACTTGCCGTGAAGGCGGAATGAGAGGTTTCGTTGACGCGTCTGAGAGCGATCCACTCGTTAGCCTTGCTGGATAAGGTGAAATTTAGGCGAGACTTGCCATGCCCACCTTCGTGAAAGCGCTTGCCAGCTGCGTCCTGCTGCTCCTTCTCGGATCCCATGGGCTTGCCAAAGATCTTTTGACTTCGACTGAAGCCGAAGAGCGGGTAGTAACCAGCTACCTGGAAGGTGAGGCAATTGACTTGCGCGTTCGGCGGGAGCTGACCATCGAACGACCATATGGATGGGTTGTATATGTCGCGCCTGCAAGGTTCCTGGAAACCGGAGACGAGAAAGATCTCGTGCCTGGAATTGGTCCGCTCTATGTCCTGAAGAACGGCACGATCACGCCACTGCCAACCTACTTGCCGCCTGATGCCTCCATCGAGCTGTTTGAAAAATCTCTCAAGTGAAATAGCGATCGAAACCGGCCTGTACGGAGTGTGGAGCGTCCCTTGCAAACCAACGTCGTCGATTGCCCGAACTCTTCCCTCTGATTAGGCTGTCGGAATGAGTCGCATTTTGGAAACGGACCTTTATGGCCCCGTGAAGGACTTCCTCAGCAATCAGGGCTACGAGGTCAAAGGGGAAGTGGGATCAGCAGATGTGGTCGCTTGCCGCGGCGAGGATGAACCAATCATTGTCGAACTCAAGACGGGTTTCACGTTGAGCCTTTTCCATCAGGCGATCGAACGGCAATCGATCACCGATGCTGTTTATGTTGCCGTTGCACGGGGGAAAGGCCGCAGGTTTCAGGCGGCCCTCAAGAGCAATGTCAAACTTGCCCGGCGTTTAGGTGTGGGGCTCATCACTGTGCGGGTGTCGGATGGCCTTGTTGAAGTCCATCTCGATCCGGGGCCCTATGCGCCGCGGAAATCCAAGCCGCGCAAGGCGCGGTTGCTCAGGGAATTCTCGCGCCGCGTCGGTGACCCGAACAAAGGTGGTTCAACGCGCACCACGCTGGTGACCGCCTATCGCCAGGATGCGATGCGCTGCGCCACATTTCTTGCTGCCAATGGGCCGAGCCGAGGTGCGGAAGTTGCGAAATCGACCGGCGTTGAACAGGCAACCAGAATGATGGCGGACGATCACTACGGATGGTTTGAAAGGGTGGAGCGAGGCGTTTATGGGCTAAGCCCGAAAGGCCGGGAGACAGCCGAGAGCTGGCCGAAAGACCATGCGTCCTAGGTCTTGGGGACTATGACGGGCACCCAGTCGGCCGTGCCTTAAAAACCTTCCGCATTTCCTGCGGAATTGCCGGAAGCGATCTGGAGCTATGCCGGTGATTTCAATCTCGCCGCCCAAATCGCAAGGAACAGACCGGCCAGAACGGAAGCGAGCATCAGCGCAAGAAGGGCTCGCGCACTGTCGGTCTCCGGCATCAGAAAACCTGTCATGGCGGTCAGCATAGCACCAGCTGCCACGACCATCGCACCGCTTACACCGGCTGCACTGCCCGCAAGTTCTTTGCGTATCGACATCGCGCCGGTATTGCTGCCTGGCATTGTGATGCCGTTGCCGATGCCTACAAAAATCGTGCTTGCGAAAAACAGCAAGGGTGAGGTGTGGCCTGCACTGAAAAGCACAAGGCCGACCGTAAGACCTGAACAGGCAATCAATCGACCTGCAATCATCATCGTGGTGAGTTTGAACCTCGCGCCGTACCGGCCCGCGATAAAACCGCCAAACATGAAACCCAGTGTGATTGTGCCGATATAGATGCCGAGCTCAGCGGTCGAAACATTGAACGCGGCCATTGCGACGAGAGGCACCCCGGTCAAGAAGACGTAAAACGCACCGACGGTGAATGCGCTGCAAAGTGAATAGGCCCAAAACAGTGGTTCCCGCATGAGCACACTGGTTTTGAGCGGTGCACCATCTGACTGGTTTCGAGTGATCTGTCTTGTTTCACCCAGATCGAACCAGCAGATCACAAAAAGAAGAAATCCGGACGCGGCATAGAACACAAACGTCGCGCGCCACCCAAAAGCTGTATCGAGCAGACCCCCGACCACCGGTCCCAGCATGGGCGCCAGGGCCATTGACATTCCGATATATCCAATCAGGCTGACCGCCTGTCCTTCAGAACGGGTGTCTCGAACGATCGCCATGGATAGCGTGTATCCGGCAGTCACTCCGCCTTGCAGCATTCGAAAAAACAGGAAAGTGCCGATGTCCTGCGACAAGACACAGCCAACAGAAGAAATTGCAAAGACCAAAACGGTGACCAGCAACACCGGGCGCCGACCAATCCGGTCGGACAGGGGACCGACAATCAACTGAACAACAGCAGTAATTGCCAGATAACCGGAAATAGACCAGCTGACTGTGGCGAAATCCGTTTCCAGATCCGCCGCAATACCGGTCAGCGAAGGCATGAACATGTTGAGCGAGAGTGGCGAGAAACCTGTCAACAGGATCAGCGTGAGCAAGTGGGGTGGTGTCTTGATCTTGTTCATGTTGGTTCAGCAATGCCGGAGACATAAAAAACCCCCGAACTCAGCCGGGGGCGCGGGACGACGGACGAAGGAAGCCTTATCGAACCACGCGTTTCACACACACCACGTTGAGGACTGGAAATTTCACGTATTGTCTCCTGTTGAGACAAGGCTAATCACATGTTTGCGCCATTCACAACTGAAAGCTTGTCTGGGCTTTTGGTCTGCTCTCAGTTCTTGGTCTTCTAGAAACATCCATTAGGGCACATCGTGCAATCGGCCGGTTTTCAGAAGATATAAGCAATCGATCAAAAAAGAGGTTGACCCTGACACTAGTGTCAAGCCGCTAGGCCTGTTTGCTCATCAAGGCGAAAACGCATTGCAGACAGGACAAATGAGAAATGAAACAGAACGACATTTGGCGGGATAAGGTCGCAATTGTAACCGGCGGCAGCTCCGGTATTGGCAGAGCAACCGCACTGTCGCTGGTGGACCAAGGGGCAAAGGTGCTGATTACGGGCCGTAACACAGACAGGCTTGCCGAGGTGGCGGGAAGCAGCGATGCAATTGAAACCGTGCAGGCCGACAGCGCCGATTTGGAGAGCGGCGCGCGCATCGTCGCGGCTGCAACCGGCCGGTGGGGTCGTCTTGACCTGATTGTCAACAACTCAGGTGCCGGTCAACCTCTGCCATTGGACGCTTATGACGCAGATGTCATTGCGAATATGTCCGCGGTAAATCTTGTTGCACCGTCTTTGTTGATCAAGGCGGGACATGCAGCTCTGGTCAAAAGCAAGGGAGCGGTGGTGAACATCGGGACAGCGGTCTCTCGCAACGCTGCGCCGATGTTGGCGCACTATGCGGCAACCAAAGCAGCGCTGGAGCATTTGACCGCATCTTGGGCCATGGAACTGGCCGGAGACGGTATTCGGGTGAACGCTGTTGCGCCTGGGCCAGTCAAAAGCGGCGCCTTGACCGGAATGATGGGATTGCCGGAAGAGATGGCTCAACAAATCGAAAAACAGGAAGCTGATCAGGTTCCGCTTGGCCGTAGAGGCGCGGTTGCCGACATTGTGCCGTGGATTTTGCGATTGGGCAGTTCGGAAAACAAATGGCTGACCGGCCAGACATTGACCATCGACGGTGGTTGGAGCTTGCGAACCTAGGTGGCGCATGGATCGGGCGAATGAGGTTCATTCGCCCGGATCACTTGAAGCATGGCACGTACATTGACACATATGTCGGGGTTGTTTGAAAAGGGACTGATATGCAGGCCAAGGAAGCGGCGGAAAGCCTCGGCATTACGCAACGCATGTTGCGTCACTATGAGAATGAGGGCTTGATGGAGGTTGCGCGAGCGGAAAACGGCTACCGGCACTATAGTGCGACCGACCTGCGCCGCGCGGCTCGCATCCGGGACTTTGTGGCAATTGGGTTTTCCACCCGGGAAATCCGCGCAATGCGCGCCTGTTTGTCGGATGAAGGTGCCGGCCCATGTGAAGGCGGCATCGACAAACTGCTGGAAAAGCTTGAGCATATCGATCGGCTCAAGGCCGACCTGGACGAACGCCGTTCTGCGGTTCTCGAACGTCTTCAGGTATTGCGGAAAGGCCTTTCCCTTGCTGACACCCAAAACGAGCCAGCGGTCGCAGTGGCCAACCGTCTTGCTTCCAGATATGGGCATGCTGACACGAGCCATGGCGAGCCGGGGCAAAACCACACAACGCTGGACTGACTGGAAACACTGATTTCCTAAGTAAAATGGACGGTCGTTGATCCGGTGCAAGCGCTTCGGCTTGAAGCCGAAGCGCTGTTCACTCAACGATTGTAAACCGCCGTGATGGTTGAAGATGCGAGGCTGTTGGCATTGACCATGAAGCCTGCCAGTGCATTGCTGACAGAATTGTCCAGGTCCAGTTTCGTGCCCAGTGCGTGAACAGTGAATTGGTAACGATGCACCTCTCCTGGAGGCGGACATGCGCCGCCAAAGCCGGTTGCACCATAGTCGTTGGTCAGCTCGACACTACCTGACGGCAACGTTTCACCTCCCGGCAAACCTGTGACGTCGACCGGTATGTTGAACGCGAACCAGTGCCACCAGCCGGAACCGGTCGGTGCATCCGGGTCGTAGACGGTCACGGCAAAGCTTTCGGTGCCTTCCGGCGCATTGGACCAGGTGAGCGTCGGCGCGGCGTTGCTGCCTTCACAGCCAAATCCCTGGAAGACGTAGTCGTTGCTGAGCTGTTGGCCTTCGGCGATGTCGGGACTGGACAGGGTGAAGCCGTCAGCCAGCGCCGGGCCGGCCATCGTTGCGGCCAAAAGGGCTGGAAGAACCATGTTGCGGATCATGTCGATTTCCTTTCCGGAAAGTTGCGATGTTGATGAGGCCGAACTTAGCCTTCACACCAAACTGACGCTTCCGGTTGGCAATCAGGAAATGTCGAATTTCGATCAATCTGGCGATAATCGGATGTCTTTTGGCTTAATTCCGAATCTTTTTCGAAAAGCATCTGAAAAATGAGACGGCGTTTTGAACCCGCAATCCAGTGCGATCTCGGACACTTGTGCATCCGTCGTCTGCAGAAGACTCAATCCGTGCTCCAGGCGCGTGTGCAGCAGGATCTTTGCAAATCCTTGTCCTGTCGAAGCCAGCCAACGGCGCATTGTTGCTTCGCTCATGGCAAAGTGCTGTGCAACTTCCTTTGCCATCCAGGGGTGGCTCAAATCGGTTTCGATCAGGCTGCGCACCTGACTGATCGGTTCATCATGAACTTGCGTTGGCAACTGAAATCCTTTGCTGCGCAGCCACAACAAAGGTTCAAGCAGGCGATGCTGCCTAATGGTCTCCGGCAGACCTTCATTTGCCAGTGTTTCCTGGATCAAATTCAGGATTTCAGATGGATTGTGGTCCGCAGCACGCACGATCTGAACATCCGAGGCAGCTTTCGACCTTGGCAGATCCGAGAAGACCGCATCGACCAGATCGTGGGTGAAACACACTCCCAAGGCGCGATAATCATCATCCATCACCGGTCGGTTTTCCATAGTGACAATGGATCCTGGCGGGAAGATCATCAGGTCGCCTTCCTCGCCCAGCATCTCACCTTGTTTTGAACTCACGATAAATTTGCTGCCGCGCTGGATAAAGAAGAGAAATGTCAGCCGGAAATAGAGCTCTGTAAAAGTCGCCGTTGTGGCCTGTGTGATCGGGTAGATCGAGACCTTTGGGACTTCGGGCTTGCAGGCATCGCCTGTCTTTTTTCGTCTACTCATCTGTGCGCCTGAAACTCGATTATGCCCCTTGGACTATATCGCAGTTTGTTGGTTTCAGGCGACGTCTCGCAAGGTTGCCGGCAGGCCGTTTGACAAGAGCGCACCACCTCCCGGAGCGACTTCTGTCAGGTTCAGGTTGCGCAAGATCTGTCGCGTGGTCGCCACCGCTGCTGATAGCGTCGGCAATCCGGAAGCGCGTTCGATCATTTCGATTGACGGCAACGATGGCATCTGCACGCAGGCAGAGGCAATGATTGCATCAACACCGCGCACGTCTAACTTGCGCCACAGCTCAGAAGGGGTTGTGGGATCTTGCGACGCGACGTCCAGATTGTCCGGGATTTCCAGTGCCAGGAAGTCCTGCACTTCAATCCCCTCGTTTTCAATGTAATCCACCACCATCCTGGTGAGCGGTTTCATGTAGGGACAAATGATGGAGACCTTCTTTGCGCCCAGCTCCTTCAAGCCGTCGATCAATGCGCCCGCAGAGTTCAAAACGGGTGTCGCGCATCCATTTTCTGCTGCAGCCTTTTCCAGCTTTACGCGTGATTGTCGATGGTAGCCATGACCCATGGACATGATGGCGACAAGGCAAGCGTATGCCTGCACTTCGACCGCAGCATCAGACAGTTCCACAGCGCAGCGCTCGCTGTCGGAATCCATGGCTTCCAGCTCTTCCTTTACGACGCTCTTCATGCGCATCCGGGACGAATGGAAAGTGAAGCGGTCCGGCAGGATCGTTTCGCGCGCTTTCAACAATGCCGGAATCTCGGTTTCCATGGTCACGTTGGAACTGGGAACGATCAAACCAACGCGGCGGTAATGGGTGGCAAAGGACATGGTACTTCCTTTCAAAGACGGAGTTATAGAGCAGGGCCCATGACAGCTTCGGGCAGCCAGGTGGCGATGCCGGGGAAGACGCAAAGCAGCACAATCGCAATCACCATGCAGGCGACGAAAGGCAGTGAGCCGCGCAGGATGGTCTTGAGCGAGATATCGGGAGCGATACCGTTGATCACATAAAGGTTCAGACCGACGGGTGGGGAAATCAGCCCGATCTCCATATTGATGGTCAGGATCACTGCAAACCAGATCGGATCAAATCCCGCCGTTGTGATGATGGGCAAGAGGATCGGTGCGGCCATCAGGATGACGGCAACAGGCGGCAAGAAGAAGCCTGCAATGATGAGGAAGATGTTGATCGCGATCATCAGAACCCACGGGTTCACATCCAGTGTGCCGATCCAGGTCGCGATGCTCTGCGTGATAAAGAGGCTCGACAACATGTATGAAAATACACCTGCCGCCGCAATGATGAACAGGATCATCACGCTCTCTTTTGTGCTGTCCTGCAGGATCATCCAGATCTTGCGAACGTCCCACAATTTGTAGATCGCAATCGCAATTGCGAGACACAAAATAGCGCCGACGGCGGCAGTTTCAGATGGAGTGGCGACGCCGCCATACATCGTGTAGAGCACTCCGACGATGATGGCGATGAACGGCAATACCCTCGGCAGAACTTCAAACTTGGCGCTCCAGGAATAGGTTCGCGCAGTCAGCAATGAGGTGTCGCCAGACCTCCAGGTCGCAAAAAGCGACCAGGCCATGAACAGCCCCACCAACAAGAGCCCTGGAAACACTCCGGCGAGGAAGAGACGGCCAATCGAGGTTTCTGTTGCGATGCCATAGACGATCATCGTGACGGAAGGTGGGATCAGGATGCCAAGCGTGCCTCCTGCTGCGATGGAACCAGTTGCAATACCTTCGGGATAGCCCCGTTTGCGCATCTCTGGGATGCCCATCTTGCCGATGGCAGCACAGGTGGCAGGGCTCGATCCGGACATTGCTGCGAACAGCGCACAGGCGCCCAGGTTCGAAATCACCAGCCCCCCCGGGACACGGGTCAACCACCTTTCCAGAGCTTCGTAGAGGTCCGCTCCGGCGCGTGTCGAGGCGATGGAGGCTCCCATGATGATGAACATCGGGATGGACAAAAGGGCGAAGCTGTCGAGCTTGCCGAAGAAGATTTCCGGCATCAGCTCAAGTGACCGCATTCCATCGAAAACGACCAGAAAACCTGCAGAAACAATCAAAAGCCCTACGGCGACGGACACGCCCGAGAAAAGAACAACGATGGTGAAAACGCCGACCAACGTGCCAAGAATGAGAGGGTCCATGGTTACGCCTCCAGGCCGAATGGTGTCTCTGATTTTGTCAGCAACGCGACCAAATCCGCGAAAAGTTGCAATAGAAGCAGACCAAATCCGATAGGGAGCGACAGATAGGGGATCCATAAGGGAACGGCGGTAACCGTGTCGGAGGTCCAACCGCGCGACAGGGCAAAGTGCCAATACTCGTAGCCAAAAAACAGCATCACCGCAGTAATGATGATAGATCCGCAAAGAGTTAGACACGCCAGGCTGAAACGGGCCCGAGCGCGGAGCGCCATCGGGATCAGATCAACGTTCACGTGACCCCGTTGACATTGCACGAAAGGCAGTCCGACCAGGGTTGCGGCAATGACGAGATAAACGACGATCTCGGTCTGCCAAACTGTTGAACCATTCAAGACAAAGCGAACGAAAATCATTTGGCAGGTCAGGATCACTGCGCCCAGGATCATTGACGCCGACGCCCAGCCAGCAACAGTTGATATTATTTGAACGGTACGGACAAACGGATTTGTGCTTGCGGGCTGCACATAGGTCGAGGGAGCATGGCTAGCCATGTCGCACTTCCTTTCAATCGCGGGGGAAAAGTCGGGGCCTCCGAAAGGATGCCCCGGTATGGCCGGGCATCACTCTACTGCGAGGGCCTTGTCCAGCAGCTCCTGGCCACCTGGAACATCATCAACAAAGGCTTTGTAGGATGTGTTCTGCGCCAGGGCTTGCCAAGCGGCGAAGTCTTCTGCAGTCATTTCCGCGATCTCGACACCTGCTTCCTTAAAGACTTTGGTCGATGCTGCGTCCTGCAGCTTGGCCTGTTCCAGATAGAAAGCCTCGGCCTTTTCCGATGCCGCAAGCAGGGCTGTTTGCTGCTCGGTCTCAAGACCCTCAAAGGTCGATTTGTTCATCAGCAATGGCTGATACAAAAACCATAGAGCGATGTCGGAGGCGGGCGTGTAGCACGAGACCTGTTCAAAGATGCGATACGACACAAACGAAGAAGAAGATGTGTTGGCGGCATCCAAGACACCTGTCTGCATGGCCGAATAGATTTCAGATGACGCCATTGAAGTGATCGATGCACCCGCGCCCACGAGCATTTGTTCGAATGATTTGCCGGCCGCACGCGTTTGCAGGCCTTCAACGTCTTTGGGATTGGTGATGCATTTGTCTTTGCCGACAAAACCACCGGCAAGATATCCATGGACAAGCACCATGACGTCATCTTCGGCCATCTTTTCTTCCAGTGCCGCCATAAAGGGAGACTGGCTCAGACGCGCGGCGTGGTCATGGTTTTTAACAAGGCCGGGCATGAGCGTAAGATTGAACGATGGTTGCTGACCGCCTGCATAAGACAGCGGAAAAACGGCCATGTCCAGTTGGCCGCGAGATAGAGGCCGATACTGCTCCCTGGGTTTGAAGAGCGATTTCGACGGAAAAATCTTAATCTCCAGATCGACATCCGCTGCGGCCACTTCATCTGCAACGATCTGGGCCACCTTGTGACGCACATCGCTCGTTGACCACTGGTGGGACAAACGAAGTTCTTCAGCCTGGGCTGTGCCTCCCAAAAGCATCACGGTCAGCGTCGAAGTTTTCAAAAGATTGTTCATGACGGCTCCTCCTTATGGATGCTTAAGTAGCTTATATGTATACATATAGCAATTAAAAATATTCATATAAGCTATTTTTGTATGGAAATGACGGCCGGCAAGCTGTAGAAGAACCGAAGAAAGGACGGACAATGGCTCGCGCTTCCGACACGCTCATTGAGCAACTAAAACATGAGATTTTCAGTGGTTTGCTGAAGCCGGGTGACCAACTCGAAGAGGCGGATTTGGCCAAACGTTTCGGCGTGAGCCGCACACCGATCCGCGAAGCCATTCGGTCTATGGTTGACACAGGTTTGCTGGAGACTCGGCCTCGCAAAGGGGCGATAGTGCGCGTTCTGACAGCCAAAGAGCTTAATGACCTTTTTGAAGTCGCTGCTGAACTCGAAGGCATGGCTGCACGCTTGGCCAGTGAGAACCTGACAGCATCGCATCGAAAAATGATCCAGTGTGGATTGCAGCAATGCGTCGACGCAGCCGATGCAGAGGACATCCCTGAATACGCGAAGGCGAACCTGGCATTTCACGCAGCCATTCATCATGCCAGCGGCAACGAATGGCTCTGCGATCAGCTGGAACAGATCCAGGCGCGCATCAATGTCTACAGATTGATGCCATATGAGGTCGTTGGCCGATTGGAGAAATCCGTCGAAGAGCACCAGGCCATTGCAGACGCGATTTTCGGCAAGAACAGCAAAGCCGCAAATGCGCTGATGCGAGACCATATGATGCTTCAGGGTGCGCGGTTGCCAAGTCTGTTAAGGGCAATGGAAGACTTCTAAAACCCGTTGAACGGCAAAAGCTCTGACACCCGGTCGCAACGCTCACTGATCTCCGGACAATCGGCGATGCATTGCGTCTGGGCGGCTGAAGATCTTCGAGGATGAAAAAGTCTGACCAGGGAGAGGTTGCAGCGGTTTAATTGCCTGACAGCTTTCTCTCCCGGTACTTTCAGAAGACAAAGCGTGCCAAAACTGCCGGTATGCCGGCACAAGAATTGAAATGGCCAAGGCGTGGCCGTCGTCAATTTAATCTCTCTAATGCCCTGCCAAATCTGAAGTTGACTGGCTTTTGTCGCTTGAGGCGAACCGGGTCCTGATCAATCAGCCGGTTCACGTTTGGACAGGATGCGGTCGACCAAGCCCCAGTCCAGAGCTTCTTGCGGCGTCATGAAATTGTCCCGGTCCATGGCACGTTCAAATTCCTCAAATGATCGGTTGCAGTGTTCGGCATAAAGCCGTGTCATGTGCTGTTTTGTGCGAAGGATTTCTTCCGCGTGAATGGCCATGTCGGAGGCCTGGCCCTGGAAGCCGCCGGATGGTTGGTGGATCAGAATGTTGGCGTTGGGCAGCACCGACCGTTCGCCCGGTTCGCCGGCCATAAGAAGAAACGAGCCCATGGACCTTGCCGTTCCCATGCAAAGCGTGTGAACAGGCGCCTGAATATGGTGCATGGTGTCGTACATCGCAAAGCCGCTGGTGACCATGCCGCCCGGTGAATTGATATAGAGCTGAATAGGCTTCTTCGGACTTTCCGCTTCCAGAAACAGCAACTGTGCACAGACAAGCGCTGACACCGTGTCGTTGACTTCACCGTTGAGGAATATGATCCGGTCCCGAAGCAGTCTGGAATAGATGTCGAAAGAACGCTCGCCTCGATTGGATTGTTCCACGACCATAGGGACGAGTTGTGCCGCTTCGCGCATGGGCGAACTCCTGTGTCTTGTTGATGTCGATTGTCAGAGCAGCGTCAGGCAGCGAGCATCATGGTCGGCTCGTTGTTGTTTGCTGCCTTCGGCTCCATCGGTATTTGACGTGTGCCGGTGAGACGATGGACGATGGTAAGAATGCTGCCGCCGTTTTCTTCAGGCCTCAGCTGAAATGCCACGACACTTTCAAGATAGGGCGGCGCGCTGTCCTTCATTCGGTAGGAAACCTCTTCACCTGCAACTTCGGCAAGAGGCTCTGTCTCGGCAAGGTCTTTGCCGGGCAACCACTGCTCTCTAAATTCGGGGATCGTAATGGCCCGCCAGACCTTCTCCGGCGGGGCGTCGAGTTCGTATTTTAAGATGAGATCGCTGGCTTCACTGCTGGCAAGGATATCTACAACAGCTTCTGCGTCCGGGTCCTGGTTGCTCACTGATCCATGTCCTTCAAGAGAGTTCTCAACGCATCCATGCGTTCTGGCCAATAGGCACGATATTTCGCAAGCCAGTTCGCAATCAAAGCCAGCCCGTCCGGGTCGACTTCGTAGTTTACGAACCGTCCCTTCCGTTCCTGCCGTACCAGCTTTGCCTGGTGAAGGACGGCGAGGTGCTGCGACATTGCAGGTTGGCTGATCTTCATACCGTCACGCAAGGAACTCGCATTCATGCTGCCAGTCGCCAGTTTCTCAAAAATTGCGCGCCGTGTCGGGTCTGCCAGAGCCCTGAATATGTCATTTTCTGTCATGACAATACATAAGCATGTACTTATATAATTTGCAAGCTGCGTCTGTTCAGACGTGTTTAAGAGTGCGAGCGCCAGGATGTGAAACGACCCTTTTGGTGAGCCGCACAATTGCTGCGAACACGGCGATTTAGCCTATGACGCAAGTTTGATCGAGCGCAGCATTGGCTGCTAGGAGCGGTTTACCAGCCCGTTGAGCTGGGCTTGTCGGGGCTTGGAACCTCAGCCTTATCATCACCACGAAGTTTTGATTGGTTTGGCGCGCGAATTTGCGGTGCATTGCAACCGTTCAATAATTAATCGGGAGTCGATGATGTCTAAAACTACTCTTGCAGCGATGGTTGGCGCAGGACTTATGGTCGCCAATGCGGGGGCCGCTCTGGCAGAAGACAGCACGCTTGTCCGGGTCTCAAGTCCGCATTCCGTTTCAGAAACGATCGACAAGTTGAGTGCCGCGGTCGAGAACGCCGGGGCGAAAGTCTTTGCGCGCATTGATCATGCCAAAGGCGGCGAGAGTGTTGACATGGAAATACCCGACAACGAGGTTCTCATATTTGGCAACCCGAAGCTCGGGACGCCAATTATTCGCGACGCCCAAGCAGCAGGCCTTGATCTGCCGATCCGGGTGTCTGCAGTTGAAACGCCTGACGGCACCATCATCTTGTATCGCTCCCCGGAGGCTTTCGCCGGTTCGCATGGCCTGCCAGCAGATCATCCGTCCGTCGTCGCGATGACTGGCGCGCTCAAAAAACTGACGTCAAAGGCAGCGGAATAGCAGCCTGAGCCAAGACACGTACCTGATATCCGCCTGCCTTCAAACGCAGGCGGGTGCAGGTGGTCAGGCTCGCACCTCGTCCTGTTCTGTCGAAGGTCTTTGATTTGTTCCAGGCATTGGCCGAAATTCTTCCTGGAATTCGAGTTTTATTGTTTCAGCGCGTGTTTTCCGCTAAAAGTTAGCCGGTTAAATACCGAGCTCTTGATGATCGATAAGTGCAGCCTTTTCGGGACTAAATTCCACGCTTTGCCCGCAAGAAACAGTGCCTGCCTTTAAAACCTTGGCATAGATACCAAAGTCGACGTCAAAATCACGAACGATCGATTTCAGTATCCTTGGGTCGAATTCCAGGTCCTCCTGCTCAGCCGTCACCATTCGGCACCGTTCCGTTTTATGGGTGACCAGCAGCTTGGATAGACAAGCCCGGGAGATTGCAACCCCGGCAGAAAGATGTCTGGGATCTCCAGAACATAGCTTGCCATTGCAAGGCGGCGATGTTGAGGAACTCTGCTCTTTGAAATTCTGCTGTATCCCTATGGGAGCTTGACATTCAGTCAGGAAGGTCAGATATTTCTGTCATGACAGAAATTACTGACATAGCCAAGAATTCTTCGAAGGAAAAGTTCATCCTGTACTGGGGGGACATGGGTAGCCAATGGGGAGTCAATCGTTCGGTAGCGCAGATCCATGCATTGCTATACCTCAGCGCGGCTCCTTTGAATGCAGAGCATATTTCTGAAGAACTCGGCATTGCACGTTCAAATGTGTCCAACTCTTTGAAGGAACTTGTTGGTTGGCGTCTCATTCAACGGGTTCCTGTCGCCGGAGACAGGCGAGAGCATTTTGTGGCTGAAACCGATGTTTGGGAAATGGCACTATTGATCGCAAGGGGGCGTAAGGAACGGGAAATTGACCCGGCCATCCGTGCGATTGAGATCTGCGTGGATCAAGCGGGTGGAGAAACGGGGATTGACCCCGTAGCCTTGAAGCGCATGCAGGAAATGCATGACTTTTTGACAACAGCTGACCGATGGTCGGCTCAAATGTTGAGCGTTCCCAAATCGAAGCTCGCCACTTTGATGAAGATGGGGGACAAGATCTTTTCGCTCTTGAAGATCGGCGGTAAGTCCAAGAAATAGCCGGGCTTTTTATTTGAGCTAAAATTTCTCTTTATACAGAAATAACGGACACAACAGGAGGAAGTGCAAAGATGAGAAGGAACAGCCCCGCTTTGTGCCAATCGGCAAACTCATTGCCCGAGACATATCAGGATCGCCGTTTTCGCAAAAGGCTCAGCGGAGGTGCGAGTGTCGTCTATCAGGGACGGGTCGTTTCGATCCGCATGAACCTCGCCGGCCGGTTGCTGGCCCAGGTTGCGCGTTTGGTCGGTGGTCCGCTGCCCTTCGACCTGTCGTCGGCCAATCAGCCTGCGGTCGTATCGGTAACCGAAGACATTGCGGGTGATGGCCAGTTCTGGATTCGCCAATATGGACGCGCCGCTGGCTTTCCTCAGGTCATTCACAGCTCGAAGCGCTTTGCCGGACCGACCGGCATCGAAGAATACATAGGGGCAGGGATGGGCATCGCCTTGCGGGTAAGTGCGTCAGGAGATGCGCTGATCTTTGAAAGCGACCACTACTTTGTGCAGTTGGGGACGAGACGCCTGCGCCTGCCAGTCTGGTTTGCGCCCGGCAATCTGACCATCACCCACCGTGATCTGGGAAAGAAGAACTTCGTTTTTTCGCTCACCTTGAAGAGCCGTTTGTTCGGGGAACTCATCCAGCAGGACGCGCTTTTTCATGACAAGGAGGATGACTGATGGACAGTCCCTTGCTCTGGTGTCTGATTTCCATTCAGATTTTCATGGGTGGTTTCGACACAATTGTGCATCACGAAGGCAGCGAGCGGCTGGCCTGGCGCACATCCCAGAAAACGGAATTGCGTTTGCACGGCATCCGCAATTTCTTCTACGCGATTATCTTCCTGTGTTTCGGTTGGACCGAACCACATGGATTTTTCACAGTTGCCCTGACCTTCATTCTGCTCCTTGAAGTGCTGATAACACTTTGGGACTTTGTCGAGGAGGACCTGACCCGAAAACTGCCCTGGACCGAACGTATCAACCATACATTGCTGGCATTGAACTACGGTGCAATTCTAGCCCTGGCCGCGCCGGTTCTCTGGGATTGGTCCTTGCGCCCCAGCGCGATCTATCCAGCCAACTATGGCTGGTGGAGCGCGATGGCAACGCTGGCTGCCCTGGGCGTCGGTCTTTTCAGTGCGCGCGATTTGCTTGCGGCCTCCAGAAGCGAAAGACTTGAAAGGGGGAACCCGGCTGTCCTGGCCGCAGGTCTACCACCGCGCCTACATATTCTTGTTACTGGCGGGACGGGGTTTGTCGGCAGGCGGCTTGTTGAATGCCTTGTTGCTTCCGGTCACTTTGTGACCGTTCTGACGCGAAATTTGAAAAACCTCGATGAGCTTGCGCATCCCGTTCGCGTGATTACGAGCCTTGATCAAATTCATAATGCAGACCGCCTGGACGTTGTCGTGAACCTTGCAGGAGAACCTGTGGCAAACGGCCTCTGGACGGCGAGGAAACGGGCTGTGATCATCAATTCACGGGTTAAGACCACCAAAGCACTTCAAGAGCTCATCAGACGACTGGACTGCAAACCGGCCTGTCTTGTCAGTGGATCTGCGGTCGGCTGGTATGGTTTGCGGGGAGATGAGCTTCTCACAGAAGACACCGATCCGGATCCGGCATTTGTCCATGAAGTATGCGATCAGTGGGAACGATCAGCGGCTGCAATCGGCCAGTTAAATGTTCGTGTCGTCATTCTTCGGATCGGTCTCGTCCTTGGCGTGGAAGGTGGCATGCTCGCGAGGCTCCTGACACCATTCGAGTTCTTCGGAGGTGTGGTGATAGGGACCGGCCGGCAATGGATGTCCTGGATCGAACGTGATGACCTGATCCGTGTCATTGTTCGTGCGATGTCTGACGATACCTTGAGAGGAGCCATCAATGCCACGGCGCCCGAACCGGTCCGCAACACCGAGTTCACCAAGGAACTTGCGCAGGCGCTCTCCAGAACCGCGATCCTGCGGTTTCCGGCCTGGCTTCTGTCTTTTGCGTTGGGAGATATGGGCCGGGAGACAATGCTGGCCGGTCAGCGCGTGGTGCCCTCAAGACTGAGCCAGTCCGGCTTCAGGTTCCGCCATCCGCGTCTGGCGCCAATGCTGCGGGCGATTACCGGCGCACGCCAGTCATTACCCGCCCGTGCGGAGCAGGGCATTCGATCTGCAGCATGACCTGTAGCCGCAGTGACGAGAGGCGGGGGGGCTTCAATCTCGCGCCTATCTTCAACGGGTTCTGCGATTTCCGGTATGGATCGGCACCACGAAACTGAAGATGCTCTAAAAACCGAAGTTCAAGATGTCATCATAGTCTCCCCCGCCAAGTTGATCGGCCGCTGCGAGAATGCGTTCCATGACACCATTGCTTTCCAGCCAGCGGCCGATTTCCAATGCTGCATCCGGGTGGTCATCGAGGAAAGCATTGTCATAAATCAGTTCGCTGTCCCTCATCTGCAGCTCCATGCGTAGGCTGGCCAGATGAACGCCCGTGATCGGGCCGGTGACGCGGTCGATCACTGAAAGCGCACGCTTCAGGTCGCCGCCCGCTAGGACGATCATGGCAAGGATCGCGCCAATGTCGAATTCTAACCGGTACCCGACGGGCCATTTCAAAAGACGTCCCTGCCGGAGACTGGCCTCCAGAAAGGCATCGAAGAATGTATCGACCGTTTCGATTTCATCATCCGGCCAGTTGTTCCGGTATCCGTCCAGCCTGCGGAGGCAGAATTCAAGGTCGAGCGGCGAAGGCGGTTGGCACTGTGCGATCAGGTCGAAATACCTTGGCAAAAAATATTTGAACTCGATCTCTATCTGCCCACGATCGTAGCCGTGCGCGGAATTGGTATATTCCGACAAGAGGTCGACGCCGATATTCTTTAAGGGAAGACTGGAGAGTTTCGCGGCGACCTCAGGCATCATGCATGAGGGGCAATCGCAATGGACAATTGTTCCGGAAAGGCGGTAGCGCCCGAAAACCGCATATGCATTGTCGACGGCGTCTTGGAGAGGCGCTGTAATGACTGGTTCAATCTTATCCCAAAACATAACCGAAGCCTTCCTTTGCAAGGTCCGCTAAAGGCTGCTTGCATGCCCGTGCAAGGTCCGGCGGCATCCCTAGGATCGCCCAGTAAAGGGGATTGACCGCGCTGTGAAAGCCCGCAAACCAATCGGGGTTTCTTCGCCGTTTGCGCCTTGAGCACAATCGTTCACCGAGCGGCCGGAACGCAAATTATTATAAACGCATACCTTAGCGCCAAGGACTTTTCGGGTCGAGACAATCCGGTTTCACGTTTGCGGCTAACAGCGGGCGAGGTGTCCCGATATCGCGGGTAGGCTGTGTTGTGCGCTAACAGGCACGGGTGACGCTTGCGCGCGCAACAGAAGAAAACGTCGCAAGGGCTTTCTCTATGTCGTTCCGGTATATGACCGTCGCCCCTTCGATTTCAGAGCCGGAAACGGTGATGGCCCGCTGTCCCTTCGTATCATCAACATCGATCGTGAAGGCGATTGCCGCGCCTGGGGCAAGATCTGAAATGCTCAGTTCGATCTTTGTCTGGCCGTCCAGCACATCGGGTACTCTTGCAAGAGCATCGGCCCCCTCGATCAGTTCGAACGGTTGGAACACTTCGACGCCGGCCCCTTGGTCCGTGACGTCAAAAATCAGACCGGCCGAAGACGTTGCAAGGTCAAGTGTGATGGATGAATTGGTTATGGAACACACTCCGATGTTTTCGAACCGAAACGCGTCCTTGGGAGCGCCTTCTTTAAAATCGACGCGCAAATCGGCTTGGGCGGCACTCGACAACAAGAGCGCAGCAGCTGCAATCGACGTCGCCGCGAGATGCTTTGTGAAATTCATGACGGCCTCCAACATAAAACAAACAATGCTCGAGATACGTCCCGCCGCTGAAAGCGGATCATCGCATAGCCACCGGTATTGGCATAGTCGCCGCTCGTAACCTTACGGGTTGAGAACGATCACCTTTGTCTGGCCACCATTGCAGGTGTAACAGCAGCTTGAGCAACGGTTCCGGTTCTTGTAACCGACACCCCAATAAAGGTTTGAGCGGTTGCGAACCCACGCGCCGTAGCAGATCTTCTCGCCGTTCCGGCAGGAGATGCTGATCGTTTTGACGGAATAATCGTCGAGCACGTAAATCTTGTTGTTGCCGGGCCAGACGTGTCCGCGCCGGCTGTCTGAATAAAGTTCAACATCCACGATTTTCGAATGTTTGCTTTCAAATCGCCAGACCAGTGTTTCTGCCGAAACAGGTGCAACGCTGGTAACAAGATAAACAAACGAGAACACCAAAATTACGGCGCTCACCAGCCCCTTACGCATATCAACCCCCATTGAAGACTGGACGGCAATTCTTGTTTCCTTTGTGCCAGCCCAGATCAAGAGTATGAGGATAATCAAAGGTTAACGCAAGGGAATGGGCCTGTTGCGGCCATATGAACGACATGTTCAAAGCATGCGGTGTGACGAAATATGGCAATCATTTTAATGCGGCTTTGCGCGGTCAGGGCTTAGGCTGCGATCAGTCAACGAGGAGGATAACCCGTGTCTTCAGCCGTCAGATTGCTTGTGAGAGCTGATGATGCAGGATCGTGCCATGCATCAAATGCCGGGTGTCTGGATGCATGTCTCAACGGAATTGCCCGCAGCGTCGAGGTCATGATGCCCTGTGCTTGGATTGCGCATGCCGCCGAAATTTTCAATGAGCGGCCACAAATTGACATCGGCATCCATCTGACGCTCTCAAGCGAGTGGGATCGTATCAAGTGGCGGCCATTGACGGCCGCAAGGAGCCTTGTCGACGCCTCCGGCAACCTTCTTCCGCTTCTGTCATCGCGCTCAGGGGACGAGCGCCGTGCCTTGCAGGACGTTGATTGGCGTCTGGATGAAGTCGCGGCGGAATTTCGGGCGCAAATCGAACTGGGCGTTCGCACGTTTCGCAGCGCCAGTCATGTCAGCGCTCATATGGTCAGGCACTTTGCAGACTTTGAATCCCGGCTTGGTGAAATTATAAGCGACCTTTGCGAGGAGTTCGGCCTGAAGGACGATGCATTCGGGCACGGACTTCCACGCATTCAAGGGTATCCTCCAACACCACGTCTGACTGAAAATCGTGTAGCGGCGTTTTGCGAAAACTTGTCAGAACTGAATGCGGGCACTTACATCTTTATCGATCATCCAGCCATTCAGTCCGATGAACTCGCCATGTTGGGGCATCAGGGTTACGAAGACGTCGATCGGGACAGATGGACCTGCCTTGAAACGCTGAAAAGCCCGCTCGTTCGTGAAACGGTCGAAAGGCTTGGAATTGACTTGATCAGTTACCGTGACCTTTAGGCTTTCAAAGGTGCCTGCTTTTGTCCAGTCAATCGCCGTGTCCTTGAAAGAGGTGATAATTGACTGCCTCATAGGCCGGGCAAAGCTTGTGGCGATAGGTTTGTCGGGCGACTAGCTGAACCAAAAGAGACAGATTGCGGTTTAGGCCGTTGCCTGGAGCCAGTCCCGAAAAGCCGCCACAGGCCGCGTTAACGTGCGCGCGGGCGAGCGGACGAACCAGTAGCCGGTCTCCAGCTCAAGCACTTTCCAGTCCGGCATGATCAAATGCCCGGCCTCAAGTTCCTGGGAGACAAATCGCCTGTCGATCACGATTGCTCCCATACCTGCTATGGCGGCCTGGATTGCAAGGTCCCGGCTTTGCAGGACCATTCCGGAATTCAGGTCCGGGTGGCTGAGGCCTGCAGCCTTCAGCCAAACCGCCCAATCGTTGCGTCTGGATGCGCTGTGCAGCAGTCTCAGTTTCAGCAGAATGCCCGGGTCTGCCGGATCCTTTCCGCTTAAAAGGGCAGGCGCCAAGGCAACCGCCAAATGTTCCTGCCAAAGCAGATGGCTTTCAACGCTGGGCCAGTTGCCGGTCCCCAGACGAATGGCGCAATCGTAGTTTTCCCGGTCGAGGTCAACCATGCGCGTCGAGGCCGACAACAGCAACTCCACATCGGGTTGGCTATCCTGAAAGGACGGCAAGCGCGGGATCAGCCAGCGCGTGGCAAATGTCGAAACTGTGCTGATCCTGAGTTCGGTGCGTCCGCGCCGCCGGAAACTGTCGACAGCCTCTTCAATGCGGTCGAATGCATCGCCAAGGCTCAGCGCAAGTCGTTGTCCTTCTTCTGTCAGCGTCAGGCCGCGTCCGTCCCGATTGACAAGTGTCGCGCCAAGCTCGCTCTCAAGTTTGCGCATCAGGTGTGACAACGCGGAAGGTGAGACGCCGAGCTTTTCCGCTGCCATGGCAGCGCGGCCATGGCGGGCCAGCAGGGAAAAGGCATGAAGTGCGCGCAGGGACGCCATAAGCCATAGAACTCCGTCGTTGAGTTTTCCTCAATCTAGCGAAGTTGGCACCTGACCACCAGAGTAGCTGTTCAGGCCTGTGCCAGAGCGCCCAGAACGGACTTCAAGAACCCGGTCAGCTCGTCGGTAACGAAGTCAACGTGTGGATAGGGATCGCCTTCCATGTCCCAGCTATCGCGGAAGAGCTCTCTGGAGCCGGTGGGAACGATCAGAGTTGTACACATGCCGAGTTGGTGCGGCACTTTCAGGTTTTTTGAAAGGTCCTCGAACATGGCCGAGCGCGCAGACGAAACGCCGGTTCGCGCAAGAAACTTGTCATAGGTTTCCCGGTTCGGTTTCGGGATCAGATCCGCTGACACGATGTCGAAGATGTCTTCAAAATGATCGGAAATGCCGAGTGCGACTGCGGTACGCTCCGCATGCGGACGGTCGCCGTTGGTAAAAATGAATTTCTTGCCCGGCAGCGCTGCAATCGCGCGGCCGAGTTCCGGGTTCGGTGCCAGATTTGAATAGTCAATGTCATGCACGAAGCGGAGATAGGCATCGGGGTCGATGCTGTGTTCGCTCATCAGGCCCCGCAGCGTCGTTCCATGTGCGTGATAAAGCGCTTTCTGGTGCGCCATGGCCTCTTCGCGCGGGAGCCCCAGGAGGTCTTGTACAAATTGAGCAATCTGTTCGTTGATTTGCGAGAACAGGTCCGCATCATGGGGATAAAGCGTGTTATCGAGATCAAAGATCCAGGCTTCGACTCCCTTGAAGAGGCGGAGGTCATGACGGTGTGCGTGCGAGCCCTCATGGGGCAGGGGGCGTTTTCCCGTCACGGTATGATCAACGTCCCGGCGCCGGCATCGGTGAACAGCTCCAGAAGCACCGCATGTGAAACCTTGCCGTTCAGGATCACAACGCCTTCCACACCCTGGTCAAGCGCTTCAATACAGGTCTCGACCTTGGGGATCATTCCACCCGATATCGTGCCGTCCGCAATCAGCTCACGGGCATTGGCAACGGTTAGTTGCTTGATGAGGTTGCCATCCTTGTCGAGTACACCTGGAACATCTGTCAGGAAAAGCAGACGCGTGGCATTCAGGGCCCCTGCGATAGCTCCTGCGGCAGTGTCGGCATTGATGTTGTAGGTCTCTCCGTCATCACCCGGCGCAACCGGTGCAATAACCGGAATGATATCTTCCTTGAGGACCAGTCTGAGCACCGTCGGATTGACATCTGCCGGTTCGCCGACAAAACCCAGATCCACAACGCTTTCAATGTTGCTGTCAGGATCGACCACGGTTCGCTGCAGCTTGCGTGCCGTCACGAGGTTTCCGTCTTTGCCGCACAATCCGACAGCCCGGCCACCTTCGGAATTGATCATCTGAACGATTTCTTTGTTGATGGCACCGGCCAGCACCATTTCAACAACTTCAACCGTTGCCTTGTCGGTGACCCTCAAGCCACCCTTGAATTCGCTGACGATGTTGAGCCTTTGCAGCATCTTACCGATCTGCGGCCCGCCGCCATGAACCACGACCGGGTTGACGCCTGACTGGCGCAGCAACGTGATGTCGCGCGCAAAAGCCTGGCCCAACTCTGGATCACCCATGGCGTGGCCGCCGTATTTCACGACAACGGTCTTGTTGTCGTAGCGCTGCATGTAGGGCAGCGCGTGAGCAATAATGTGGGCGCGGTTGGCGGTTTCGGGGGTGGTCATAGGTGTGGAATACTCAACAACTTCTCGGAACGGAACGCGAAGGATCCCTGCTATAGCCGGTTTGCCCGGTGTTCACAATCATCAGCTCCGAGCGCTTTGCGGCACAATGGAACTGTATCTATTGATTGGCCAGCAGGCAGAGTTCGGCGCGCAGCTTATCGATCCCCTGGTTCTTTTCTGAGGATGTCGCGATGATTTGCGGGTGCGCTGCAACGCGTTTTGCAAGGGCGGCCTGGGTGTCGGCGATCAGACGTTTCAGCTGTGGCGGCTTGATCTTGTCAGCCTTGGTCAGAACCACCTGATAGACGACGGCTGCTTTGTCGAGCAGGTCCATCGCTTCAAGGTCGTTTTTCTTGATGCCATGGCGGCTGTCGATAAGCAGGATGACCCGGCGCAGGTTCGGGCGGCCCCGGAGGTAGGAAAACACGAGGTTGGTCCAGGCTTCGACAAGCTCCTTGGGAGCCTGTGCATATCCATAGCCGGGCATATCGACGATGGTCAGCGGCGTGTCCGGGGCGACAAAGAAGTTGAGCATCTGGGTTCGCCCGGGCGTTGACGATGTCCGCGCCAGTCCCTTGCGTCCGGTCAGGGCATTGATCAGGCTGGACTTGCCCACGTTGGAACGTCCCGCAAATGCAATTTCCGCTTCTGCCGCATCCGGCAGATTGGCCATGTCGGTCACGCTGGTCAGAAACTCCCAGGGGCGGGCAAAAAGCAGTCTGCCCGCCTCCAGGTCTTCAGGGGAAAAGTCTTGTTCGTCTGTCATGACGGGCCTTCTACCCTGCTTCAGCTGCCACGTCGAGATCACTCTCAGGCTCGCACTCAGCGCGCTCCAGGGCGGCAATGTCGGCACCCCAGATGGCTTTGAGGTTCTGGCTGATCTTGGCTATCGGCCAGTTCCACCAGGCAATCTCCAGCAGCCGTTCGATTGTTGCCTCATCGAAGCGAAGTTTGACGATGCGTGCAGGGTTGCCGACCACGATCGCGTAAGGGGGGACATCCGATGCGACCACGGAATGAGCGCCAACTATGGCGCCAGAGCAAATTGTGACGCCTGGCATAACAGTGGCATTGGTGCCGAACCAGACATCATTTTCAACGATCGTATCGCCGCGCAAATGATCGAAAATACTGCCCGGTTCGAATTGCCCATGCCAGGCATCGTCAAAGATGTGGAAGGGATACGTCGAAAACCCGGTCATCGCGTGGTTGGCGCCGTTCATAATGAAAGTGGTGCCCTGTGCAAGCGCACAGAACCTGCCGATTTTCAGCCGATCACCAATGAATTCAAAGTGGTACCGTACATTGCGATTTTCAAAATCGGTCGCATCTTCAGCATCATGATAATAGGAATAATCGCCGACTTCGATATTCGGACGCGTGATCGTGTTTTTAAGGAAAACCGTGTGCGGTTCGCCCTTGAACGGATGAAGAGTATCGGGGGACGGGCCGTGCATGTGACCTCCAATTGGCAAGAAATCAAGGGAAGAGAGAACTGCGCTGTTTGCGCGGACGACCTGCCGGCCGGCGACTTCGCCTTGTTGGTCAGGTCTTGCTTCATCGGATCATTGGTCGATGCACTCCTCTAGGAACAAAAAAAGGCCTCGCCAGCTGGCGAGGCCTTGGTGTTTAGCAGTTCAACCTGGGCTTGTCAGCCCCTCTAGCTCTTGTCGTTTGCAGCCGGTTTCTTTTTCTTGAACATGGAACCGAGATTGTCCCAAAGCTCTACCTTGGCACCTTGCCTGCGCATGATCACATATTGCTGGGCAATCGAGAGCGAGTTGTTCCAGGCCCAGTAAATCACCAGGCCGGCCGGGAACGACGCCAGCATGAAAGTGAACACCACAGGCATCCAGGTGAAGATCATCTGCTGCGTCGGATCGGGCGGAGCCGGGTTCATCTTCATCTGAACGAACATGGTGATACCCATGATCAGCGGCCAGACGCCGAGCATAAGCAGCTGCGGTGGATCCCAGGGGATCAGTCCGAAGAGATTGAACAGGGAAGTTGGATCAGGCGCAGAAAGATCTTGGATCCAGCCGAAGAAGGGCGCATGGCGCATTTCGATCGTGACGAACAGGACCTTGTAGAGCGCAAAGAACACCGGGATCTGGATCAGGATCGGCAGACAGCCTGCCAACGGATTGATCTTTTCCTGCTTGTAGAGCTCCATCAATGCCTGTTGCTGCTTTTGACGATCATCCGCGTATTTTTCGCGGATTTCCGTCATCTGCGGCTGAACAAGCTTCATCTTGCTCATCGACACATAAGACTTGTTGGCGAGCGGGAAGAAGACCAGTTTGATCAGAACCGTCACCACCAGAATAGCCACACCGAAGTTGCCGATCAGGTGGAAGAAATAGTCGATGGCAAAGAACATCGGCTTGGTCAAAAAGTAGAACCAGCCCCAGTCGATCAGAAGCTCGAACTGCTTGATGCTGAGGGCTTCCTCGTAAGCATCCAGAAGCTTGGTTTCCTTGGCACCTGCAAAGAGATAGGAACTGGTTTCTCCGTTGCCGCCTGCGGCAACAACAACACCATTGCCGAGATAGTCAGCCTGGAAATTGCCGGTTGCAGGCGAATGACTGAAGCCGGGTTGGAATTCCTGACCCGGGACGGGAATCAGCGTTGCAGCCCAGTACTTGTCGGTAATGCCGAGCCATCCCTGGTCGACTTTGGCCGGACGGACAGAGCCTTCGTCCTCAAGGTCGGAATAGTCGACTTCCTGAAGGCCTTCTTCACCGAAGACCCCGAGAAGACCTTCATGCAGGATCCAGATGCCGCTGGTTTCCGGGATGCCGTTGCGGGCAATCAAACCATAGGGATAGAGCGTGACCTCTGTTGACGAGGCGTTCTCGACGGACTGGTCGACGGTGAACATGTAGTCCTCGTCCACCGAATAGGTCCGCTTGAAGGTCAGGCCTGAACCATTGTCCCATGTGAGTGTCAGGGGCGTGGCCGGCGTGAGAGACGCGGAGCCCTCTACGGACCAGAGTGTGTCGGGTCCAGGAAGTGTGACCTCGGCACCTGGATCGGCGACCCATCCATAGTCGGTATAATAGGGAGTGGGGCTGCCCTTTGGTGAAAACAGCACAATGGTCGGGCTGCTTTTGTCGACAGTCTCGTGATAATCCTTCAAACGCAGGTCATCCAGTCGTCCACCGGTCAGACTGATCGACCCTTCAAGGCGGGGTGTGTCGATGACCACGCGCTGGGACGCGGCAAGGGCCTGGTCGCGATTGGCGAAGTTGACTTGACCGCCCGCTGTTTGGCCCGGTGCTGTGGTACCTGCGCCCGGGGTCGCCGTCGACGGTTGCGGTGCATCCGGATTGACGCCGGTCGCTGTCGTCTGGCTTGTGCCTTGTGCGCGTTGCTGGGCTTCAAGATCTGCCTGTTGGCGTTCTTGATAAGGCACGGCGATGAACATCTGCCAGCCAATCAGAACAATCAGGGACAGAACGACCGCGAGAATCGTATTTCGGTTATCTGACGTCAACTGGAGTTACCCCTGTTTCCTGCGCGATGTCGTTTGCGCTTGCTTTGGTCCCCGGCGCGGCTTTCCCCGTCCGCGTGGCGTCCCCGGATCCAAGACTTGGCCTAGGCCAGATTTAAGGTCTGCAACGAGATTTTGAAAGGGAAGAGTGAGCGCACTTGAGCGTGCAACCAGCACAAAATCGGCGTTTTGCGGAATTTCTTTGGTGTCGAGCTCGGCAATGGCCGCCCTGAGGCGCCTTTTGATCCGGCTGCGTGCGACGGAATTACCGGTTTTCTTTGTGACCGTGTAGCCCACGCGCGGCGCATCATTGCTCTTTCGTTCCAGCCCCTGAACGACAAAAGCGCGCCGACCCAGCCGGCCGCCTTTGGCGACCGCCAGGAATTCGGAGCGCTTTTTAAGTGTGTCCATAGCCGCGGATTGGTGTTGGCAGACGCCGCCAACCCGGCGCGCTGCGGGCAGGGTGCCGGTTAAGCGCTAAGGCTCTTGCGGCCCTTTGCGCGGCGGCGAGCAAGCACCTGACGACCGTTTTTGGTGGCCATACGTGCGCGGAAGCCGTGGCGGCGCTTGCGGACAAGACGGCTCGGTTGATACGTACGCTTCATTGTTCTTCCCCGCGCGGCTTACTGCGCGGCCCTTGTTCATTTATAAATTCTATGGAGGAAGCACTCGAAGCGCTTGAAGAGCGCGGCTCTATAAGCCTTGGGTCCGAATGCATGTCCCGATCGAGCGCGCTTATACGGTCCATGCAGCCGCAAGTCAACTTTGCGTGTCAAATTTCTGAAGAAATTCACCCGATCACTTACAGGTGAACCGAACGCGGGAAAGCGTCACTTATCGGTGATCCACGCTTCTTTTTAGAAGATTTAAGGTACATCTGCATATCTAGAACATGTCACGGGCAAGAGCCCACCAAAAAAGATAAAGCAGGAATAGGTATGTCGGGGGACGAGGCCAAAACGATGACTGCAGAAAAGGACCAGGACCCGCCCGTCGTTGCATCGGCGGATCGTTCTGTGTTCGCATCCGTCAAGAGATGGCTTCCGGTTGCCGTGCTCGTCGGGCTGATGGTGCTGGCATTTTCACAAGGGCTGCACAAGCAGCTGACCTTGTCCAACCTGATCATGGAACGGCAGGAACTTGCGGCCTTTGTTGACCAAAACATCGTTCTGGCGATTCTCGCCTATGTCGCGATCTACACCATCGCCGTTGCGCTTTCCTTTCCCGGAGCGTCACTTCTAACGATTGCCGGCGGTTTTCTGTTCGGTTGGATAATCGGCGGTTTTGCAACTGTCTTTGGCGCCACGGTCGGTGCCTGCGCACTGTTTCTTGTTGCCCGTTCGTCAATAGGTGAGGTTCTGACCAAACGCGCGGGGCCTTTCTTGTCGAAACTTGCCGAGGGGTTTCGCAAGGACGCGTTCAACTACCTCCTGTTTCTGCGGCTGACACCCCTGTTCCCGTTCTGGCTGGTCAATATTGCTCCGGCGATCTTTCAGATGGCTTTGCCGTCCTATGCGCTGGCGACATTCATCGGCATCGTACCGGGGACTTTCGCGTTTGCATTTATCGGGTCCGGGCTGGACAGTGTCATTGAAGCGCAGGAGGCAGCAGATCCCGGCTGTGCCGCCGCCGGAACATGCCAGGTTGACATATCCGCACTCGTGACACCGCAGTTGCTTGCCGCCTTTTTCGCCCTCGGACTGGCCAGTCTCATTCCCGTTGCCATGAAAAAAATGCGTGCGCGGTGAGAAAGCGTTTCAGTGAATGAAAGCGGGCAATAAATGAAAAATCGAACCAGGTCTTTCGATCATACCGTTTGGTTCGCGCTGAGCGCCAAGTAATCGGCCTGATCTCCCTCACCCTAGCCAGGGCAATAAAAACTCAATTAAATGGATACTGTTATGGCGAATGTGCTGACCCCGGATATTTGTGTGATCGGTGCCGGTTCCGGTGGCCTGTCGGTTGCGGCCGCGGCGGCTGCGTTCGGGGTTGAAGTTGTTCTCATCGAAAAAGGATTGATGGGCGGCGATTGCCTGAATTATGGCTGCGTACCCTCAAAGGCGCTGATTGCCGCTGGCAAAGCGGCGCAGGCAACCGTCAAGGGCGAAAAATTCGGCATTCATGCCGGCAGACCTCCGGCCGTTGAGTTTGCCGAGGCGAACGATCATGTCCGGAGTGTCATCGCCGCCATCGAACCGCACGATTCGCAAGAAAGGTTTGAGGGCCTCGGTGTCACGGTTCTGCGCGAAGAGGCAAGATTCACTGCGCCTGACACTGTTGTTTCAGGCGAGACGGAAATCAAAGCGCGCCGTTTTGTGGTGGCGACCGGCTCGAGCGCACTTGTGCCTCCGATCCCGGGTCTTAAAGACGTACCCTACCTGACCAATGAGACACTTTTCGAATTGCGGGAAAAGCCGGATCATCTCGTCATTATCGGCGGTGGCCCGATCGGGTTGGAAATGGCTCAGGCACATAGGCGGCTGGGCGCGAAGGTGACTGTCTTTGAGGCTGCAAAGGCGCTTGGCAAGGATGATGCGGAACTTGCCGGGATCGTGCTGGATCAGCTGAAAAGAGACGGCGTCGAGATCCTGGAAGAAACAGCAGTAGAAGGTGTTTCCAAGACGGCCGCCGGCGTTACGGTAAACGGCAGGACAAAATCGGGCGAGGATGTTGAGGTTTCGGCAAGCCACTTGCTTGTTGCCGCCGGTCGTCAGCCGAATGTCGACGGTCTTGGGCTGGAACAGGCGGGAATCGATTTTGACCGGCGCGGTGTCAAGGTTGACAAGGGACTGCGCACCTCCAATCGCAGAGCATATGCAATCGGTGATGTCGCCGGCGGACTGCAATTCACCCATGTGGCTGGATATCAGGCCGGACTTGTCATTCGATCGATCCTCTTCAGGTTGCCGATTGCCATGAACGATGATGTTGTGCCCTGGGTTACCTACACCTCTCCGGAACTCGGTCATGTCGGCCTGAGCGAAGCTGACGCGCGCAAGAAGCACGGCGACAAGGTCAAGGTGCTCACAGCAGACTATGACCGCAATGACCGGGCTCTTGCCGAGGGGGAAACAATCGGAAAGCTCAAGCTGATTGCCGGACCTGGCGGACGGCTGCTGGGTGCCGATATCGTCGGTGCCCAGGCTGGGGAAATCGTCAACCTTCTTTCGCTGGCAGTGTCAAAAAAGATGGCGATGAAAGATCTTGCCGGATTCATCTCGCCTTATCCGACCCTGGGGGAGCTGGTGCGCCGGGCTGCAATTTCCTACTATGCGGATGCACCGAAAAATGTTTGGGTGCGCCGCGCAATCGGTTTGCTGCGCAAATTTGGATAATCGATTGCCGCAAGGGCCGCGTATTGGCCGACGAGTTTGGGAAGATCAGACATGAAGCATGAGGGCGCACCGCAAGGGTCGGTTGTCCCATCCAAAGATGAAGCCGGTTCTTCCGGCCAGAGCGATCTTGTCGGTCGCTATCTGTTCGGCGGCCTTTCGGGCAAGCTGTTGATGATGACGGTTCTCTTCGTCATGCTCGCCGAGGTGTTCATCTATGTGCCGTCAATAGCAAACTTCCGCAACACCTGGCTGATGGACCGGCTGACCACGGCTGGCGTTGCGGCCTCCGTTCTGGCTGAAACCAATACAATCGCACCGCGGCTTCAGGAAGAGCTTCTGCGAACGACAGGCGCTGTTGCGATCTCGCTCGACCAGGGCACACGCCGCAGCCTGATTGCCATGAGCGACGTACCCGGTGACGTCGATGTCGTCATCGATATGGCCAACGTGACCCCGTGGGCCTCCATTGTCGGCAGTTTCGAGGTGTTGTTCTATCGCGGCGATGGTGTCATGCGGGTCATTGGTGCCGGGCAAATGGGGCATACCGAGCGTGTCGACGTCGTGCTGCCGATTGCGCTTCTTCAACAGGACATGCTGGCCTTTTCAGGACGCATTCTGGCGCTGTCTCTGGTTATCTCCGTCATTACGGCCAGCCTTGTTTACATCACGCTGCGCGCACTCTTCATCAGACCGCTGCGCCGGCTGACACAGTCCATGGAACGGTTTGCCGAAAGCCCTGAAGACAGCTCGCGCATCATGCGTATTTCAGGCCGTCGCGACGAACTTGGTGACGCGGAAATCCGCCTTGCCGCCATGGAAGAAGCCCTTTCAAGAGCGTTGCACCAAAAACAGCGTCTTGCCGATCTTGGTCTCGCGGTTTCCAAAATCAATCACGATCTGAGAAACCTGCTGGCGTCAGCGCAATTGTTCCTGGAGCGCCTGGAACATGTACCCGACCCGACCGTAAGCCGGCTTGCGCCCAAGATCCTGGCAACGCTTGATCGTGCTGTCGGTTACACCCAGGCAGTCATGTCCTACGGCAAGGCCCAGGAAAGGGCTCCGCAACGCAGGCTCCTGGCATTGCAGCGGGTAGGGGATGATGTTGCCGACGTCCTCGGTCTGGTGGATCACGAGAACGTGGCCTTTGAAAACAAGGTGCCGGTCGAAATCGAGATCGACGCGGATCCGGAGCAGATATTCCGTGTTCTGCTCAACCTTGTCCGCAATGCAGTACAGGCCCTTGAAACCGAAAGAGACGAAACGCTGGTGCGGCGGATCACGCTGGAAGCCGAGCGAAGGGGAACCTGCGTTCATGTGACTGTATCCGACACTGGTCCCGGTATCCCGAACAACATCAAATCAGCGCTCTTCAAGGCATTTCATTCCGGTTCCAAGCAGGGAGGTATCGGGCTTGGTCTGGCAATTGTCGCTGAGCTTCTGAAAGCCCATGGTGGCAAGATCAAACTCGATGAAACAAGGCCCGGCACTTGTTTCTATCTTGAAGTGCCTGATCGCTCTATCTGAGAGGCAGGCTGTGCACAATCCTTGGCTTTGAGCAGTGGATCGAAGGAAATCAAGGGCTTTGCTGAATATGTGACAATTCCTTGAAAAAAAGTTCAAAAAGGTCCTTGCATTCCCCGTCTGTCCGCAGTAGGTAAGCGCCCTGTCCGGAGCACACAAAGCGGCCCCGAACACCGCAAGACGATCATCTGAAAATGCCAGTCTGGCCGATGATACGATCTTCGCCCTATACGCACCGGTAGCTCAGCTGGATAGAGCACCAGACTACGAATCTGGGGGTCGGGGGTTCGAATCCTCCCCGGTGCGCCAATCATCTCCCTAAGTTCCCCAAAAAAAGACGCTAAGCTGCCGTTGATAAAGGTAGCTGCTTAGGTGGCGAAATTTGTTTCCGGCACTCGAAATGGAGTTGTGAGAGATACGGTGCTGACTCCCGTCCGATTTGCGTTCCCGTATCAGACATCGAAAGCATTTTTGGGAGGTCCTCCAACCGGCCGCTCCCTTCATGCAGCGCGAAGGCCCAAATTGAACACAGGGCGCGCGTTGGGCGCTGATGGATTGCCGGCCGTGAGAGGCACTTCTTTCGTTGCGCCTGCTCTCCATTGCCAATATCTCCGATTAACCTGGTATTTTGAGCAGCAAGCGAGAACAACCTGTCGTTTGTTTCTGGAATAAGTCCTAAACCGGCAATTGGTGTTTTACATTTCATGTTAAATGGCGCAGGATGCGTATGTGACGTGACCGTTCGGGTGCACAGCCCGATTGACAACTAGAAGACCCGCCATGTCGGCGGCCAAATTGTCTGTACGTTCCCTTTACGCAAACACTCTCTGAATACGAACCCCGCGCGGCGCCTGGACCGAGCGCGATGGGATCGGTGTCAATCAGACAGAAGCCTGCACCTTAATCGAATTCTCTCTTTGCGTGGTCATTCGCCTGGCGTGAAGGCAGTGGTCTTCGCGCGCTTTGACCGGCACGCGCCATATTTTCACCCGAGGAACCTAAATGACTGTCATTCCATTTGAAAAATCCAACAAGACCAAATCTGTATTACACCTGTCATTTACAAAGAAAACCCCGGTTTCACGCTCTGAATCGAAACCGGAGCCAGCACATGCTGTGCGCGCGGCAGCAATCGTCTACTGCGAGGGCAACTTTGGTCAAACGGACGGCAAAACAGCCAACGGCCTCGTGCGCCATTCCGAGAAGTTTGAGATTCTCTCGATAATCGATAGCACTCAATCGGGCAGGGACGCCGGGGAACTGCTGGACGGAAAGCGGATCGAAATTCCGGTTCTTTCAAATCTCGAAGAAGCTCTTGCTGGAGCCAGCCGCAAGCCAAACTAT
This sequence comes from uncultured Roseibium sp., assembly GCF_947499295.1. GTDB lineage: Bacteria > Pseudomonadota > Alphaproteobacteria > Rhizobiales > Stappiaceae > Roseibium. The sequence continues at coordinate 112,438 of NZ_CANMNP010000004.1, read as the reverse complement.
TTTATTTTCGGCGTGGCGCCGGCGACGGGAATGTTGTCCCCAACGGAACGCAGTGTGGTTTTGAAAGCCCTGGAATATGGCATGCACGTGGTCAATGGCCTGCATGAGTTCCTCAGTGATGATCCAGTGTTCGTCGCTGCAGCCACCAAACACAACGCAAAGATCATCGATGTCAGAAAACCTCGCTCGAAGAAGGACCTGAGATTGTTCAGCGATACGGTCCGGAGAGTGGAATGTCCCAGAATAGCAGTCCTGGGCACAGACTGTGCGATTGGCAAGCGAACGACCGCGAGCATCCTGACCAGGGAGCTGGTCAAGCGGGGGATACGCGCCGTTATGGTCTCCACCGGTCAAACCGGCTTGATGCAAGGCGGCCGCTATGGCGTCGTTTTAGATGCAGTTCCTTCCCAGTTTTGTTGCGGCGAATTGGAAGCGACGATTTGGGAAGCCTTCGAAGCAGAAAAGCCAGACGTGATCATTATCGAAGGACAAGGAGCATTAAGCCATCCAGCCTTTTGCACGTCGGCCTTTATCTTGAGGGGCAGTGCACCAGACGGGGTCATCCTGCAGCATGCTCCGAAGCGCAAACATCGCTGCGATTTCGAGGGGATGGCGATGCCTGAACCACGTTCGGAGATCGATCTGATTGAAGCCTTCGCAGACACGAAGGTAATTGGCGTGACGATCAATCACGAAAACATGGCGGATGCTGAAATCAGCGCAGCCATTTGCAGCTATGAAAGTGCACTCGGAATTCCCGTGACGGATGCATTGGCCCGTCCTGAAGAGCTGCTTGTGAACATGGTCTTCTCTTCTTTTCCCGAACTTGAAGCCAAGCAAGATGCTTGTGTCGGATGACGGCACCCCGCCTGGAGGTCGATCTTGAGAAAATCTTTCAAAACACGTCCGTTCTGGTGACCAGTTTACGGGCTCGAAACATTTCCGTCACCGGCGTTACCAAGGCATTCATGGGCGAGCCCCGGCTCGCCAGAGCATTGCTGGCGGCGGGTGTGATAGGGATAGGCGACTCCCGCATCGAAAACATAGAGGCGATGCGTGCGGCGGGGATAACCGCACCCATGACCCTTATCCGTTCGCCCATGCAGAGTCAGGTCGATCGGGTCGTTGAGCATGCCGATATCAGCTTCAACACTGAACTCGATGTTCTCAATGCCCTGTCTATCGCCGCCCGCAAGACGAGGAAAAGGCATGGAGTGGTCCTCATGGTCGAAATGGGAGATCTCCGCGAAGGCATTATGCCGGAAGACCTTGAACAGTTTGTGAGAGCAGCCCGGCACATCCCAAATATCGACTTGATAGGTATCGGCGCCAATCTTGCCTGTCAAAATGGCGTATCTCCCGATTCTGAAAAAATGTCTGAACTGTCCCATCTCGCGGAATTTCTGGAGACGACTTTCGGTTTTGTTTTGGAAATCGTGACCGGCGGGAATTCCAGTAATATTCAGGGGTCCCTATCGGGTGGGGAAAAAGACCGCATCAACAACCTGCGGCTTGGTGAAGCGATCCTGTTGGGACTGGATCCCTTCAGCCGGCAGCCGATTGAAGGCCTTTTTACAAATGCTATTTCCTTGGTCGCGGAAGTGATTGAGGCAAAAGCTAAGCCATTGGCCCCTTGGGGCAATATCGGTCAGTCTGCGTTCGGAAAGTCACCGGTGTCCGAACGCGAAGGCAATGCTTTTCAGACGATTTTGGCCCTGGGTCGTCAAGACATAGACCCTGATGGGTTGACCGGCACACCAGAGATCAAGGTTCTGGGTGCAAGCAGCGACCATTTGATAGTGGAGACTGGGAGCCGTCGATTGGCGGTGGGGTCCGAAATAACATTTAAGCTCAATTACAGTGCCTTGCTGCGGGCGGTCACCTCACCCTTCATTACCAAGACCTATAGCTTGCCGAAAAACCGAAGAATACCTGAAAATTCAGAAGTTTGCACACATCGGACCGCGGAGGAACTACACAAATGGCCTTGAGATTTCCCAATCAAAGCAGAAGCTATGATGCTGGCAAAAGGTCCATCCGGTTCATCGGTCATGACGGGGTGTTTGAAGTCTCGGTTTTCGTAGAAGTTTCAATTCTTCAGGCGATTGCAAAGGAAGAGATGTCCAGCGAGGACCAATATCTTGAGCACTTCGATAGCAAGCGTTCCTTGATGGAAAGGTCTGCCAGTAAGTCTTACTCCCGCAGACGCAGAGCAACAATTGTGCTCACGGCAGCTGAAGTCAATTAGGAATCCGGCCTCGCACAGCAAGGTCCGGCAGTTCACTTGACGCACGAGTTGGGCGTTAGGTCGTTCGCAAAACTTAGCTATTTCAGTGGGGAAGAGCCAAACCCATAGGACAGTGTCGACAAATTCGGCTTACTCAACAGGAGAATACAATGGCCAAAGGCCAGAAACGCGGAAATCGTGAAGCAAGGAAACCCAAGATGGCGAAGAAGGCGAAGGAAACCGCGCAGCCAACAACAACCGGTCTGACCAAAGGTGTTGCTGAATCTTTGGCAAGAAGCAAAAAGAAATAGATCCGTCCCGGGTCGCGAGCAGGAGTTCGCCCGATTGCAGGGGGGGCAGGCAGCGCGTTCAGAGCTTAGGCGATGGCCACATTAAATCGCATCAAAATCCGTGCAGGCGTGAGTTTCACACCGGCGATGTAGTTGAGCGGGTTCTTCTCATACCGTGCCGCTATCGATCATCTGGTTATCGTCGTCATAAGTCTTTGAAACAGCTATCAATAATCTGTCCCTAACGCCGGAAGGACGCAATCTGACGAACCGCGTTCAGTCGGTCGACTCACCGGTCGCAGTTCTTGCCGCAACGTCCCACAAGCCGATGCGAAAACAAAACTGACCGCCGCGAACGTGATCCAGCTGGCCCCGTAATAGAGAGCGGCAAATACGAGCCCGAGCCCGAGCCCGATTGCGGAGGCCATTCGATCTATCCAGGTTTTCAGAGGCCTACGCCTGCTGTCGTCGAAAAACTGACCAAGGAAAATGGTCAGAAGGACGATAATTGCCAGACCGGTGGACACCAAACATCGGGGAAGCGGATGGAGGCGGCTTCCATGCTTAGCCAGAAGGTCTGCCCAGGCATTTCCTTGACCAATTGCAATCCGTCATAGAAGGCAAAAAAATCCGCCGACACCGGCCACTGCGGCCAAAACATTGCCGCCTTCGTAACCCCGGAACTGCAGGTCGGGTGCTACCTCATTTATCTTGGATTTAAGTCGTGTGAACATTTCGCCAAAGTGGCAAATTACAATACAGGAGTTATCCCATGTTTCGGGGAGGGACAGGCGGCGCTCCAGAACACCAGGATCAACAGCTGAGTATGCACTTACAATCAAATCTGACCACTCAAGTGGGCAGATCAGGGCGGCTAGATTGCGAAGGTTGCTGCGTTGTTTGCCAGCGTGACCGATGCTTCCCTGCAGCTGCGCGTGAAATCGGCGCGCAGGAAGGTCATTGAAGCCTTGGTCGCCATGATCATGACCGGTATCCTGAAGTCGAGTAAAGCCAGTGCCACTGCATCGGGTGCTACAGGGGCAGCAGCGCGGCTCGTTTCACTTTGAAAAGACCTCACAGTGTTCGCAGAAATCGACCGTCTGCGCAAAAGACCTTGATGCCGCTGCGCAAGCCAGGGGTAAAGGACTAGGATTTGAGACAGACAAATCAGCGCAGGCCGGTCAGTGACGCCACGAGCTGCCGTCGCGCTTAGTTGGGCCCAAGGGCGCTGACATTGGACCGTCTCAATCTCAAATAGCCTCTTTTCATGTAATCCGAGGACAAAAGCAGTGTGCCTGAGAGGATCCCGGTGAGGTGCGCACCGATATGGGGTGGCCATTCGAGACTGCTTGATAAGACTGAGCCAAACAGAGCCTCATATCCACTCTTTGCGAACAGGAGGCCGAAGCCAATAAGCCAAATCCGGCTGCGTGTTTCACGCCACATCGCACTCATTGTGACCACATATAGCGAATTCAGGATTGCTGATAAGCCGCAATAGAACTGTGTCTTAAGATCACCAAGAAACAAGACGGAAGAAATCAAAGTTCCTGAAAGAACGAAGCATCCCAATATGAGCCTGCGCGCACCACCATGCGGGGAGGTTTCATAGAGAAACCCAAGCGCGACCAAGGCTCCGACATTCATGAGCAAATGCTGGTGGTCCAGGTGCGCGAAATGGCCAGTCACCAGCCGCCAGAACTCTCCGTTTTCAATCAGCTCCCGGTCATAAATGAGGGCCTCGGGTTTTCCGCCTAAGACGGCGAAGAAAGCTAGGCTCATCGCAGCCAGGGCGAACGAGACCCATGGCAGCTTTGAGCCGCCATGGGACAGAGAAGAAAGGAGACGGGTCATCATGCATTCCGGCGGCGCATTTTGAGGCCGATGGTCAACGCAGACAGTGCCAACAGCAGACCCAGGATGCCCAGTGATCCTGAGCCGCCGCCGCCACCCGAGTGGCTGGGTTGGTTTCCCTTGAACATTGGTTTCTGCGTGTCGACACGGGTCGATTGTACTGGCTGTGACTTGCGTTCCTGCTGGGCAGCCTGCTCGGTGGCAAGGCGTTTTTTGTTGGTCTGGTCAATCGCTAGTTCTTCAAACCGCGCTTCTTCAACGATCAACATCGAGGTATAGGGAGACAGAATCCCGAATTCCTTTGACGTGTCGACAATGGACGTTTTCAGGTCCGCGTCCGGGCCAAGAAGAGCGAGGGTCTGCATGTCGTGTTCGATCTGTGCATAGCCCCATAGACGTTCGATTTCGGGGTTGCGTTTGGCTGTTTCGGGAAAGGTGAAGCTGGTTTCGTAGCTGACAGGAGACCCTGAAATTTCGCCAGTGAGCTTGAACGAAGCCTCGCCGTTTCCCCAATAGTGACCAAACAGAACCAGCTGCTCACCGCGATAGAGTGACGGATTGTTGCGCCGCCTGATATCGTTGATGCGCAGCGACCCGTCCTTCTGTGTCAAATCCAGTTTCAGGCCATGGAGCGCTTCGTGCGTAACCTTTGATGTTGCCTGCAGGAGGGTGCCGACAATGTCGTCAGAATTTGAAACTCTGACAGCAAAGCCGCCGGAAGCATCCGTCATCGGCTGAAGCATGGGTTCATTGGCGCTGTTGCCCATGATCGCGGTGAACAGGCGGACATCCTTTTGCTGCGCCAGTTCCAGGAATTTTCGGGTCTCCGTGGTGCCCACATTTGCAACGCCATCAGTGACCAGAACAATGGCGCCCGTGCGATCAGAATCCAGGGCATCGAGGCCTCGCTTCAGTCCGGCATAAAGGTTGGTGCCGCCGCCAGCTTGAACGCCGTGGATACTATTCAGCGCACGAGTGACCTGGTCGGGGGATGCCGGAGTGAAGCCGTTTGTTAGCTCGGTTGTTTCGTTGTTGAAAAAGATGATCCGGAAACGGTCTTCTGGCTTGAGCTTTCCGAGCGCCTTCGCGACGCCTTCGCTTAACGTCGCGATCTTGCCTCCCATGGACCCGGACTGGTCCAGAACAAAGATCCAGTCACGTCCTTCGGTGATAGGCTTGAGATCCATGCCCGGCGTTAAAGTCAGCATGAACGTTCCGCGACCGGATGGATCTGCCTTGTAGGGCACCAGATCGACGCGCGCCGGTTGATTTTGCGCTTGCCGCCAATAGACGACAATGTCCTGATCCAGTGTCACGGGGATGTGGCTTGCCGTTGCTTCGCCCTCGTTGATGCCGGTCTCATCGATGGAGTGGGGGCTTTGCAAATTCAAGTCGGCGTCCTTCGCCAGACCGTCTGCCAGGTCCGTATTGTTCATGTGAATGCGCCAGCTTCCATCCTGTTCCTGTGTGATTTGAGCTCCCGGGTGCTTCGGCAGGCGAACGGCTTCAACCGGATAATCTGTCCGCAGATGCAAATCAAAGCTGAACGTCCCCGTCACAGTTTGCTCTGCTGTCCAGAAAGCCAGCTTTTCTTCGTCAACGCCGCCTTCCTCGAGTGGATAGAGGTATCGCCCAATGCCCGTATCGAGTTTTGCGGGTTGGATATAAGAGAAGCGAATATCAACTTCGTCGTTGCCGCGCACTGGCCAGACACTGATGTCGAAGGTCTTGTAGTCATCCTGTTCTGCAAGACCGGTGTTCCGGTCTGCTTGTTTCTCACCTTCGTAGATTTGGCGGGCCTTTTCCTTCTCGACGACCTCGGCTGTTACCGGCTTTCCGTCAATCCAGTAGGTGAACTCCGAAACAGCAGCCTTGTGCGGGACTGGAAATGAATAAGTCGCTTCCATGTCGGTTGTGTGCGGATTGCTGAACGTTTGATTGATCGTGGTCATCACGTAACCGTCTTCCACCAAAACGCTCACCTTGTGATCGAGAAGATCCAGCGATTGCGATTGATCTGACGGTGTGAGCAAGCCAACAGCATTGGCCGGTGATACAGCGGAAACGCTCAAGCAGAGCCCTGCGGCAAATGCCGTCGCGGCACACCAGTCTCTTGAGATCTGAACCATGATGAATACTCCCATTCGTGAAGATGTGAAGTGCGAAGACTGATAATTAATCAGTGCTCATTTAAATAAATTGATCGCCGCTCAATTTCAAGCTAAAATGTGAACATTGTTCATTTTTTGATGAATCTTGGAGACATGCATGGCCCGACGGTCCGATCACACACGCGAAGAATTGTGGTGGCTTGCCATCGACGCATCAAGAAAGATCGTTGAAAAAGAGGGCCTTAGAGGTTTGCGTGCCCGGCAGATTGCGCGTGACATTGGGTATACGATTGGGACTTTGTACAATTTGTTCGAGGATCTCGACGACCTCACCATGCACATGAATGGGGAGACTTTGGATCAACTCATGGAGGCATGTTCAAAGGTCGAACTCACGCAGAACCCGACTATGGACCTGGAACGGCTCGTGCATTGCTATCTGAGTTTCACACACGAAAACCCAAAGCTTTGGAACGCGGTTTTTGAGCATAAATTGCCCGAGGACCGGCCGGTGCCCGAATGGTTTTCAGAGAAGGTCTCTAAGCTGCTCGCCATCATCGAGAGCGCACTCGCGCCCATCTTGTCGGATAGAAGCGAAACCGAAATTCATCAACACGCGCGTGTTTTGTGGATGAGCCTTTTTGGCATGACTGTCCTGGAAGGATCCGGTCGACTTCAAGACGGCGAAACTTCGTTCATGCTGGCAAAGACATTGATCAAGACCTATGTGGACGGCCTGAAAAACGGACAGGATAGTAGTGTCGGCAATGGGCTTTGAACGATGACGACGCAGACAGACCGAACGTCAAAACAGGGCCGAAACTGGCACGTCCTGTGAATTTAACAAATGACCGGCAAGTGCTTTTGTTTAGTCAGAATGTTGTTCGTGTCTAGAAAATAACCGGACAAAGGCTGAGTGGTGGACACTGATAGAGATGCGGACAAAGCGGTCATTCACTATTGATTGGCCAAGGTCCGCAATTCTCTCCAAATAGCAATCAGGCTTTGCTCGAAGCAGACGACCTGGAGGCCGCCTCTATCAAGACACTATGATCCGCTCATTGCCATCTTGATCGTCACTTCACCGGACGGCTCATGCACGTATCGGGCGGTTTCGGCAAATCCGTAACGATCATAGAAAGCTCTGCCTACGGCGTTTTGCTCGAAGACCTCGACGCTCAACGGGCCAAACAGGTCGACGGCATGGTCCGTCATCGCTTTACCTAAGCCCCTGCCATGCAAATCCGGATCAAGGAACAAGCCGCCAATCTCGATTCCGACCATCGCGATGAACCCGGCGGGTGTCGCATCCTGTTCCATCACCCAGGTTTTTGCATTCGGCAAGTAGATGTTGCGCATGTCTTGCTTCACCTGACTGACAAAGTCGTCAGGCAGAAACGGATGCGCATAAGCGTTGGCCTTCTGCCATATGGCGATCAAGGTGTCGGTATCTTCGGGTCGATATTGTCTGATCATCGAATTTCGAACTTTCATGCCTATACACCGACATCAGATCAGTGCTTGTTGTGTTTCTTTCAAGAAGTCAGACGAATTGGGCTGGGTGGCGGCTGCAATTCGTTTTGTATTTTGCTGGCCTTTAAGCCGTCTGGGCTACTGGGCAAAAAAATCTCCGAAACAATTGCTTTCTCAAACGGTCTCAGGCAGGCAGCTGAAGTTCTGCCTATCCCCACGCATCTCTTGTGTTCAGATACCGTGACAGATTTTCCAGAGTCGGCGTCCAGCCGTCTTCGTGGAAAATCTGGCTGGCGTCGTCCATCAGCCCCTCATGTTCAAGCACCAGCAAGGTCTTGTTGCCTTTGGCAGCAAGTGTGAGCGTCACGCAACTCGTCTCATCCCTACCTTCCCACGCCCAGGAAAAGACCAAAACACTCGCTGGTTCAATTCGCTGGTACGTGCCATAGGCGGTCAGGAAATTCCCCATCTCCGGGGGAGGTCTCAAAGGTGCATTGCTGGCATCCATGACGATGCGAAACGCGCCACCGATTTCCAGATCGGCTTCCACCTCAACAGCGTTCATACCCAACGGGCAAAACCATTGCTTCATGAGGTCGGGCTGCGTCCAGGCATCCCAAACTTCCTTTGGTGAAGCGTTGAGGATGCGTGTTTGCAAGACGCTGTGATCGGTGATCATTCGCCTGTCTTCTTTCTATGATTCTTGGCTTGGCTCTGGTCAAGAAACACTTCCAGACGGTCCAAATTGTCCGACCAGAATTGCTGATAAAAAGACAGCCAATCAAAAGCGGCGCGCAAGGGTTCAACCTGCAAGCTGCAAATGTGTTTGCGGCCGTCAAGTTCCTTGGCGACCAATCCCGCTGCCTGGAGAACAGACAGGTGCTTTGAGAATCCTGCTGGGGAAAGAGCGAACGGTGCAGCCAAATCGCCCACCGTAGACGGACCTTCGGCCAGTTTGGCCAACGTTGCCATCCGCACCGGATCGCTGAGGGCCGAAAAGGTACGCACCAGCTCTGGGGTAATCTCTTGCATATTGGATCTCACGGGCTACTGGAATTGAGTGGATTGCCGAAGGACTAAGCAGCCTCGCCTTCAGGGAATTGCTTGGAGTCCGTGTAAAGCTCCTGCCGCGCGATCTTGTCACCCCTGAAAGTGAAGATGTCGCACATGTCCAATTCTTTCTCTCCGTCCGGCATTTTGGCGACAAGCGTAAAGATATGAACGACATTGTCGCCTTGGGCTATGTGACGGGAATTCTTCACATGGCCGCAAAATCCAACCAGATGGGAGACATATGCATCCGGCTCATCAAAACTCATCATTGGAGCAGTGAAGGTGAAGTCGTCTGTTAGAAGTGGACGGATCATCTTGGCGTCCTGTGCTGTTGCACCTGCGTAAAACTGATCGAGGGTCGTTTTTTGGGTTGGGGTCATGGTAGTGGCTTTCTCTTTGATTCGCTAATTAGCTTATATTTCGCTACTTAGAAAAATAATCAACTCTATTTTTTGGCAATCAGTCTTCGTCAAAAGTGTATTCGATGAATAGTCCGCAAAATCCTGGCAATTTGAACGCCAAACGTAATGACGGGTTGTAGCGTCCTGCGTCGATCGACCGGAAACCTCCTGAATTTCAAAAAGGTTATAAGGGGGTGTCAGCAGCTTTTGAGCCATCAAGGATCAATGACTAAGCTGCATCCGAATGACGAAGCTATGTGTCGCTTCAAATCGAACGACAGATCTATACGAATAAGCCGAACATCTGCTGCGTCACAGGCACCGCTTCTGCGTGGCGTGCAAGGTTGGTGGCTAAATTGCGAAGATCGCGGCGTAGCTTGCCAGCATGACCGATGCTTCCCTTCGGGTGAGCGTGAAATCGGTGCGCAGGAAGATCAGCGACGCCATTGTCGCCATGATCATGACCGGTATCCAGAATTCGAGAAAGCTCTGCGCCACCGCAACGGGTGCAACAAAGGCAGCGCCTCCGATCACGAGACTTCCGTTGAAGACATTGCTGCCCAGAATTCCGCCGAGAATAACGCCGGACTTCTGCCTCAGTGCTGCGGCAACACAGGCAGCCATTTCGGGCAAGGATGTTCCGATCGCCACAACAGTCAGTCCGATCACGGCATCTGACGCACCGAGCATGCCGGCGATTTCGACGGCGGACTCAATGAAGACATGTGCCCCGACAGGCAGTGCAACCAGTGCAAGGCCGCACTTGGCAAGGCAAGGAAACAGACCATTTTCGCCCGTGTCCGGAACATCATCCCGGACTTCAAGGCTGCGCCAGCGAAGCGTCAGGTAGGTCAGCATTGCCATGACCAGCAGCAGCACATCCATCCTGGAGACAGACCCGTCATACGCGGTTGTCCAAAAAAGAAGCGCTCCAACGAGCATCGCACTGCCATCGATCCGAAGCACATCCCGGTCGATCGCAAGAGGTGCGATCAGTCCGGCAAGGGCCAAAACGAGCAATAGATTGGCAATATTGCTGCCAACTATGTTGCCGACCGCGATATCGGGTTTATTGGCCATCATTGCGTCGGCAGCGACGAAGAGTTCGGGAGCCGACGTACCAAAGCCCATGACGACAAATGCCACGACAACCGGAGAGACGCGCAGCCGATTGGCCAGGCCTGCAATCCCGTCCACAAGCCAGTCACCTCCATAAAAAAGCAAGGCGCAGCCAGCGGCAAGGAACAGCGATTCCATCAGCATCAGTCAGGTGCTCCGAATTCCAGGCTATCGGGTAAATAGTTGAAGAGTTCCAGTCGGGGAGGCTTGCCATTTCCCAATCGCAAGGCATTCAGGCTGGCCGGAGCGACCGGTATCACGCAAGCAGGAGCAAGACCGAGGTAGCGCTGCAAGATCGCGCGGATCACACCACCATGGCAAACGACAAGCAGGTTCTGGCAGGGATTTAAGCGCTCATCTTCGATGACAGAGCAAATGCGGTCTGCGAAGACGTCCCACTCTTCGCCTCCAGGCGGTGCGAACGTGCCCGCCCGCCATCCAAGATAGGCAGCATCGTCTTCGGCCCGAATGTCATCGATCGGGCGTCCAGTCCAGTCCCCGACATCAATTTCCCGCAGGCCTTCCGTGAAACGAGGATTTTCCGCCCCTATTCGCTGAGCCGTTTCGCTTACACGCCTGAGATCCGAGGACACCGCCCGGCAGTGGCCGATGCCTGTGATCACACTCCGCAGAGCGTCGGCTTGCGATTTTCCGAGCTCGGACAACCCGATATCGGCCTGTCCCTGAAGACGCCTGGAGGCGTTCCATTCTGATTGTCCGTGTCGAACGAGCAGCAGTCGCATCACCCTAGCCTCTCGCCAGTGCGGCTAAACCAGCAATCCGGTTCAGGCGGCAGTGAAAACTGGACAGTTTCGCCAATTCGCATAGGCGGCACGCTGTCAACAATGGCGGTCAGGCGCAGGCCGTCACGCAATCCCGTGACCATGGTGCGCCCGGCAATGGCGCTGGTTTCGACCAGTTCCATCGGCAAGGTCATCGCGCTTTCCGTCGCGCTCAGGGACATTTTTTCGGCGCGATACATAGCCAGGCAATCGTCCGCGGGCGGTGCCAACTGCATGGTCCGCCCACCGACCTTGTAGCCACTGCCATTCCTGACCACGGGGATCATGTTGTTGGGAGGTGTGCCAACAAAAGTCGCGACAAACGCAGTTTCTGGGGCGTTTATCAAATCGGCTGGTGTCCCGAACTGTTGCACCGTGCCGTGGTTCATGACCGCCACATGGGTGGCCATCGTCATGGCTTCAATCTGATCATGGGTGACATAGACCGTCGTCGCGCCGGTTGCGCGATGCAGACGCATCAGTTCCGTGCGCATTTCGACTCGAAGCTTGGCATCGAGATTTGAAAGTGGTTCGTCAAACAACAGAACAGACGGTTTGGGAGCAATCGTGCGCGCAATGGCAACCCGCTGTTGCTGGCCGCCTGAAATCTCGTTTGGATACCTGTCTGCCAGTTGACTGATCTCAAGCAGGTTCAGAACTTCGTTGATCCGGGCCGCGCGCTCTGCCTTCGGCATCTTCATGACTTTCAGCGGCCACTCAACATTGCCGCGCACGGACATGTGCGGCCAGAGTGCGTATGACTGGAAAACCAGTCCCGAATTGCGTTTCGCCGGATCGACGGCCCAGCTCCGGTCTCCGTCCGACACGGTCTGGCCGTCAAACACAATTTGCCCCTCGGATGGCAATTCCAGGCCCGCGAGCATGCGAAGCAAAGTTGTTTTGCCGCAACCAGATGGTCCCAGCAAAACGAGGAAAGCGCCATCGGGCACATTGAGCGATACATTTTTAACAGCCTCGAATGCACCGAAGCGTTTGCACAGGTTGCAAATTTCCAGCATGGATTACCTTCAGTTTTTCAGCCAGGGCTGCGATTTGGCCTGTAGCCAGTTTGCTATCAACGTGGCTGCTATAGAGATGAACAGGATGACGACCGTGATCGCGTTGGCAAATTGTCCGAAGCCCTCAGACGCGTAGCGATATGCCAGAACGGACAGCACCGGCATCGTTGGCGTGAAGAGAAGAACGACCAGCGACAGGTCACGGATAATTTTCACGAAGATCAAAATGCCACCTGCCGTCAGGCCGCGTATCGCGAGCGGTACCGTGATGGCGGACAACCTGCGGGCAAAGCTTGCGCCGGTAATGCGTGCGCTTTCTTCCAGTTCGCCGCCAACCTGCTGGATGACGGCGCGCCCTGTCTGCACCGAAAATGGCAGCAGATACGCAGTCGCTGCGATCACGAGCAGTGCGAAAGTTCCATAGAGCGCCGGAAACGGCCCGATGGGAGCACCCAGATAGGCGATATATGCAGCACCAAATGCGATCCCGGGCACGAGCAATGGAAGAAAGCTGACCTGTGTGATGACAGCCGACATCCAGCCCCTGCGAAATCGCGCCGTGGTGTAGGACGTCAAGAGCCCCACGAACATGCCCGTAAGCGCCACAGCCAGTCCAAGGCCCAGCGTGACGGTGAGCGCACGCACGATATCTTGGTTGTGAACGATGCCTGGAATGCCCTGTGCGATTGACTGACTGCTGAGACCGATCCAGTAGTGCAGCGTCCAGTTTGAAAACAGATTTGCGGACGATGGTGCAAGGCTTGAAGCGGACAAAATGACGACGGGCAGAACGGTGGAGCTGACCAGGATCACCATGGCCACAGCGCAGAGCGGCCAACGCGCGCCGCGCAGGTCGAAACGTTTTGCGCGCCCTCCCTTGCCGGTGATGGTGGCATAAGACCTTCGCCCCGACACAATCCGGTTTCCGGCCCAAAGGAAGGCACCGGAAATGAGTACAAGCAGAATCCCGATGACATAACCTCGTCCCACCTGACCGACCTCGATCATGCCGAACAGGCGGGTCGACAGGGTTTGCATCCGAACAGGCAAGCCAAGCAGCGCCGGTGTCGCAAAGTTCGAAACCGCACCGGCGAAGCAAAGCGACCCGGCGGCGACGAGGGCAGGTGTTGTGACCGGAAGAATAATGCCCATCAGGATACGGCCGCCTTTGGCTCCTGCAATCTGTGCGGCTTCCACAAGGTCAGAGTTCACGGTGGCCAGTGCCGCGGCGATGATCGTGAAGGCAAGGCTGAAATAGTGCAGCGTCAACACGATCAGCGTCGGCGTGATGCCCCATGCCAACCAGTCCGGAATATCGAAGCCCAAACCCTGGAGCCAGCCAACCTGACCTCCGACGCGGTCATTGCGGAAGAGCGCTCCCCAGGCGAGAGCCGCCGCGAAGGACGGGATCATGAAAGGCAGCGTGGCCATGACGCCGATCGTCTTGCGGAACGGTACATTGGTCATGACAACAAGCCAGGCAAGAAAACCGCCGAGAAGGACACAGCCCGTCGCCACCACCACGCCGACCAAGAGCGTGTTGCCGAGTGGTTTGTAGAATAGGTTGGTCGACAGGCGTCCCGTCAGCACGTCCGACCACGCTTTCACGGTGTCAGGCTGCAGCGTGAACAGGACCGTTCTGAGAAGCGGTAAAACGATCAGCGCGATCAACAGTGCAAGCACCACTGTTTTCAGCACGGTTCCGTGCTTGAAAAGCACACGTCTTCCCTGCCTGTTCATGGTGACATCCACCATCAACGTCATCCTTGTTGCTCATTTCAGGGTAGACAGGAAGCAGGCGTATGGCCACGCCTGCTCCTAGCCGGGGAGTTTTATTGCAGCGTCAGGATCAGGTCGCCGATCTCTGATCTGATCTTGGCGGTCTCGTGCGGTGCAATTCGCCAGGCAGTAAAGTCGCTCAGCGACACGGCGTCCGGGTGCGGCGGGATATCTGTGCGTGTCACATAATCGCCGGCAACATAAAACGGCGCGAGGCCTGCGCCACCGGTTTCACTTTCGTCTCCCATCAGGAAGTCGATCACGAGCCGTGCTGCGGCGGGGTTGCTGGGTTCTGCGGCAAGGGCAAGCACTGCAGGAAAGATGATACCTGGCGCAGGCTTTACACTGTTGGCCACTTGAAGCGCCCAGCCTTCTTCTTCGTTATCCCGGCGGTCGGAGTAGCTGGTAAAACCCACTGGCGGGTTTTCCTGTCCCTTTGCGCCCACGGCCACGTTCACATCATCGGTGGAGCCGACAAGGATCACATCATTTGCAAAAAGATCGGTTATGAATTTTTCACCGGCATTGGCAGCATCTCCCAGATCGATCGCCTTTCCGAACTGTTCCTCATAAGCGGCGGCCATCGCGTCGGAACGCAAAACGATTTCTGTCATAAGATCGAGGTAGTCACCTCGTTGCAAGGGATCGACCATGACCACCCGGCCACGCCAATCGCCGGTTGTCAGTTGCCACAGGTTAGTGATCGGCGCACCGTCCGGGTTGGCTTCTTCGTTGTACATCAGCACTTTGGTTGACAAACGTTGCGCCAGTAACGGCGATTGATATTCCGGTGGAACACGATCGGCTATACGAGGCGGCACGAAGGGCGCGATGATGCCGGTCTCCAGAAGCTCTGTCAGCACGACCGGAGTATCTGAGATGTAGATCACGTCGGCGTTGGTGACACCGGCCTGCGCTTCCGCCTTGAGGCGTGCGATCTGTTCCGTTGACGATATGTCGAAACCTTGCAGGTCGATATCTGGATAGGTCTCTTCAAACGCGGCCTCCACCTTGCCTATCCGGCTGGTGAATGAATAGACCGTTACTTTGCCTTCCTCTTGCGCGAGTGGCAGCAATTCCTCAGGTCCCATTTCATTCAGATGCCCATCAGCCAAGGCGGCTGAAGACAAAAATATTCCGATCACGCCGAGGCGTGTTGCTTCGAGAACATTCATGTGTCCCTCCCTAGGGTTTTCTTTCGTTATTCAAAACGCTCGATCAACTGTCCCAGTCGATCGAGTTTTTTCAGCGACTCCTCTTTCGCTGTCAGTCCGGCCGCGATGACGATGGCGTTGCAGATTGTCATCGGCACGGTCAGGGTCTGGAAGGCATCCTGATCCCCTGATCGTGGTGCAGCCAAAAGGCGGTCGGGGCGTGGCGTCAGCAACGCGCCCGACTTGCCCGAAATCATGACGGTTTTTGCGCCCACTTCTTTCGCCGTTTCCATCAAAGCGGCATAGCCGCGAGGAGGGCGACGGAAGGCGAAGCTCAAAACGGCGTCGTCTGAACCGAGACCCAGCATTTGCTCGGCCAAACCACGCGGGTCTGTATCGAGCTGGTGGGTATCTTTGCCAAAACGGCGGAACCGTTTGACCATCATGAGCGCGAGCACTTCCGCGTTGCCGTACCCGTAGACAAAGATCCGCTGCGCGCGCATCAAGATCTGTGCGGCCTCTGCGATCTGCTCCGGCGTAATGAATTCCTCGATCCGTCCAAGCGCCTGAGTTTCTTCCCTGGCCAATTCACCCAGGATGGTGCCGGACGTGCTTTCCGCGATGGTTTTTTCAAATCTGGTTGCGGTTTCGCGGGTCGCAATGAATTCGTCGCGCAATGCGTCACGGAACGCGGCGTAGCTTTCAAACCCCAGCTTTTTGGCAAGACGCGAGGCTGTTGCTTCGTGAACCCCAGCAGCCTTGGCCAGTTCACCGGCGGTACCAAGCGCTGCGGTTGTGGGGCTGTCGATCACGTTCTCAACGAGCCTGCGTTCACTGGGGGTGAGTGTGGTTGCCTGGTCTGAAATTTTCTCAAGGAGCGACATGATCATCCTTTGTCAATCTGCAAGTAAAATTGCACGATTCTTTTGAGTTTGCAATATTTCTTGCAAATTTGTTCGTCTGTCCGTTGTCGAAGGTCTGGGCAATGTTTCCGATTGTTTGACCGTGTGGACTTTGGCGGAACCGGAAGAGTGAGACGAGTTAACCGGCTGTAGCGTTTGTGCGCATACGCATCCGGGGGCACGCCATTGGCTCAGGGAAACGAAAAATCAGAAAAGTCCCGATTGTCATCAATCGATTGCGGGTCTAGCGTGACAGCCTGGGCGAAGCGACATTTTGAGTCGCCTATAGCCCTGGATCCTTCACCACTTTGCAAGTGAGACCGCAATGGCGCAGCTCCCCAATTCCCTTGAGGCTCGAGATACGGCCTTTCAGCTCCACTCTTACGCCAATGCCCGCCTTCAGGAAGAAACGGGTGCGATGGTGATCGAAAGGGGCGAGGGGATCTACGTCGAGGACATTTCCGGCAAACGATACATTGAAGGCATGGCCGGGCTTTGGAGCGTGGCGGTCGGATTCGGTGAAAAGCGTCTGGTGGATGCGGCCACGCGGCAAATGCAGAAACTGCCCTACTATCACACCTTTACATACAAGACCCACGGGCCGTCGATCGAACTTGCCGAGAAACTTGTCGAGATGGCACCGGTTCCGATGTCGAAAGTGTATTTTACCAATTCCGGATCTGAGGCGAATGATACAGCCATCAAGCTGATCTGGTACCGCTCCAATGCGCTGGGCCAGCCGGAACGCAAGAAAATCATTTCACGTGTACGCGGCTATCATGGTGTTACAATTGCATCCGCCAGCCTGACGGGGCTGCCAAACAATCACAAATCCTTCGATCTTCCGCTGACGCAGGTCCTGCACACCACGTGCCCGCACTATCGGACCATGAAAAAGGATGGCGAAAGCGAGGCTGACTTCGCCAGGCGCTGTGCCGCGGATCTCGAAGATCTGATCCAGGCCGAAGGGCCGGATACCATTGCCGCTTTCTTCGCAGAACCTGTCATGGGGGCTGGCGGCGTCATTGTGCCACCCGACGGCTACTGGCAAGCCATACAACCGGTCTTGAAAAAACACGGTATCCTCTTTGTTGCCGACGAGGTCATTTGCGGTTTTGGCCGCACGGGCAACATGTTCGGCACGCAGACCTACGGTCTGGAACCTGACATGATGACCCTCTCAAAAGCCCTGTCGTCCTCCTATCAACCGATATCCGCGCTTTTGATCAACGATGATGTCTACCAGACGATCGCAGACGAAAGCGACAGGATCGGCGTGCTTGGTCATGGTTATACCGGCAGCGGGCACCCGGTGGCGGCGGCTGTCGCATTGGAGAATCTTAAGATCATCGAGGAGCGTAACCTTGTTGCTCATGTGAGAGACGTTGCACCGGTCTTTCAAAAACGTCTGGCCGGTCTGGGAGAAAACCCGCTCGTGATCGAGACCCGGGGGGTCGGATTGATTGGCGCAGCTGAGCTTTCCCATGAAGCCCTGGCACATACGCCGGGAGCGCTCGGGGCAAAAGCCAATGCCGCGTTTCAGGACAAGGGACTGATCTCCCGTGCCATGCTTGACGCAATGGCTTTTTGCCCGCCGTTGATCATCACTGAAAACCAGATCAACGAGCTCTTCGATATAGCCGAGGCAGGTCTCGAGACAGTATCGGACAGTCTGAGATGAGCTGGTCGGTCGTCGGGACGATCAGCGGTACGTCCGCCGATGGTATCGATCTGGCTTCCATTGAGACCGACGGCCGCCGCGTGACGGAGTTCGGCCCGGCCAGAACCACTTCTTATAGACCCGAAACTCGTCGCAGTGTTTTGGATGCTGCAGCGAAAAAAGGGGCAGACCGAGCGCGGTGGCCAGAGATTGCAAAGGCCGTCACCGATGACCATGCCACGGCGATCCAACGTTTCTTGAACGACAACGATCTGTCTCCGGACGCTGTTGTATTTCACGGTCAGACCGTGTGGCACGATCCTAAGGCTGAAGAAACGGTGCAACTGGGCGACCCGCAATCTTTGGCGGATGCGCTGGACCTGCCGGTAATCGGCGACGTGCGTCTGGCTGATATGGCCGCTGGAGGAGAAGGAGCGCCACTGGTGCCTGTCTATCATCAGGCACTGGCCAAGACGCTTTTGGGTGAGCACCGGGAACCGCTTTGTTTTATCAATATCGGCGGTGTTTCCAATCTCACCTACATTGACGGTGAAAACCTGCTGGCCTTTGATATTGGGCCTGGCAACGCATTGCTCGATGACTGGATAAACCGCCATGGTGCTGGAGAATATGATGCTGGCGGTGAGATTTCCAAAAATGGAACCGTCGACAGGGAACGGCTGGCGCGCGCTCTCAATCATCCGTTTCTTTCAGAACCGGGACCAAAATCCCTCGATCGCTACAGCTTTTCCGGAGCATTTGTCGACGGACTGAACCTGGAAGATGGTGCGGCAACCCTGCTTGCTTTCACAGCTGAAGCAATAGCCAGGGCCGAGGCCTTGTTGCCACGGCCTGCAAGGCTCTGGCTGGTCTGCGGTGGTGGGCGTCACAATCCCGTGCTGATGACGGCCTTGTCGGATCTGCTTTCGGGAGAGATTGTCTCCTCCGACGATCACCACATAGATGGAGATGCGCTTGAAGCACAGGCGATGGCGTTTCTGGGGGGGCGTCTGAAAGCAGAATTGCCGACAACGTTTCCGGGCACCACAGGTGTAAGCCGGCCCACCATTGGCGGGAAGTTCTTTCATCCAGCCACATAACCAGACAGACGACGAGTGACTTGGGAGGCAGCGTGAAGAGGATCACCGAACCGGCGCGAGAAATTGACGTTATTCACGAAACCGACGTTCTGGTGGTGGGTTCAGGTCCCGGCGGTCTTGCCGCAGCGCTTGGGGCTGCCCGCACCGGTGTGGATGTTGCATTGGTCGAGCGCTTCGGTTGCTTTGGTGGAAATATCACCGCAGTCGGTGTTGAGGGGTTTGCCTGGTACAGGCATGAGCAAACCATCGACACGGAGGGGGTTGGCAGAGAATTTGAAGATCGGGCTCGCGCGGCCGGAGCAGCAACGCCGGAACCGCAATCAGACAGCCACGCAATTGATGCGGAAGGCTTCAAACTGGTCGCAGACAACCTGGTGGAAGAGGCCGGCATACACCCGATGCTGCACAGGTCTTTCGCTGCGCCGATCATGAATGGAGATGAGATTTGTGGCATCATCACCGAAAGCAAGGCGGGCCGGGAGGCGATCCTGGCGAAACGGGTAATCGATGCCACCGGCGATGCCGATGTAGCCTTTCGAGCAGGCGCCGTAACGAAGAAGACCCCGGTCGAGGAAATGCAGGCGGCCTCGGTGATGTTTTCCATGACCGGTGTCGACAAGAAGAAATTTATGGACGCCGTTAAGGCCGACCCGCAAACCTACAAGGACTGGGAAAGCGGGGAATGGTCAGTGGAGACGACTGGCAAGGAAGACCAGATGTTTTCGCCATTTCTGCGCAAGCCGTTTGAAAGAGCCATGGAGGCAGGGCTTATTCCGGCATCCCTATCAACCATCTCCGGGACATGGGGCGCTGTTTATGACAGTGGCGACTTGACCTACTTGAATCTCGTTCATCTTCCTGAGTGCGATGGCACAGACCCCGCATCGATGACACGAAATGAAATTGAGGGACGGCGGCAGGCTATGCTTGCCGTGGAGGCCCTGAAACGCTTTCAGCCAGGCTGCAGCGGCGCAAAGCTCAGAAATTTCGGCATGACTGTCGGGATCCGCGACACCCGGAAAATCCTGGCTGCCTATGACATGACCGAAGCTGATGTGCGCGGGCAAGGCCGCTTCGAGGACAGCGTTGGTATCTTTCCGGAATTCATCGACGGTTATGGCATCTTGATCCTGCCGACAACGGGCCGCTATTTTCAGTTGCCTTTTAGAACGTTGCTTCCAAAGGAAGTCAAAAATCTGCTGGTAGCTGGCCGGGCCACCGGAGGGGATAAGGTCAGTCACGCGGCTACGCGCAACATGATGTGCTGCACCGTGACAGGACAAGGTGCTGGCGTCGCTGCTGCGCTCTCCGTCAAGCACGGCATGGATCTGACCTCAATGGACATTGCCCTTCTGCAGGCGGAGCTAAAGCGTCAGGGAGTGCGGTTGCACTAGGTGAGGCCGAGAGTGCAAGGCGAAGCCGTCAGGTGCGGTGCGACTCTTGCGCAATGTCCGGCGAGCGGCTAACCAGATTGCATGAATGGATCTGAAATCTATCAGCGGCTTATTGGCCTCATTGAAGAGCGGGTGCTGAAACCCGGCGATCGCCTTCGAGAGGCCGATCTTGCCGAAGAATTCGGCGTTTCCAGAACGCCAATCCGAGAAGGATTGAAACGTCTGGAAGCCCAGGGCCTTGCCGTTCATGAGCCAAACAGGGGCATGGTTGTGCCGACCCTTGATCATGGGCAGATCAATGAGGTCTATTTCATGCGCGAGGTTCTGGAAGGAACAGCCGCGGGACTGGCAGCCAAACATGCCTCACGTCCCGAAATAGAAATTCTTCAGGACCTCGTCGAAGCAGACCGAAAGCGCATTGCGGACAAAGAGGGCCTTGTGCGGTCGAACCGGGAATTTCATCGCCGCCTGTGTCTGGCTTCACACAATCGGTATCTGGTCGATCAGATCGAGCATCTGCGCCTTTCGCTGATCCTGATGGCTGGCACAACGCTTGATACGCCTGAACGCCGTGAAACTGCGGTTGAAGAACATGCAGCAATCGTGGAGGCGATTGCCGATGGCGATTGCGCAGCTGCCGAGACTGCTGCGCGCCGTCATATCTCCCACGCGCACAAGACCCGCCTGCAACAGAATTAATGTGTTTTTGCGCAACGCTTCAATGAGGTCGCGAAGAGATCAGCTGTTCGCTTGAATTTCGTTCATTCAGGACAGCTCGAAGAATAAAATACAGGCTGCTGTAGTCCTCGCGTATGACAGGCTGTCGGCGTCGCGCCTTCTATCCTTGTGTTCAGTTGAATTGGAACAGGAGGTTGGAAATGGACCTGCAAACGCTCACCGCTGCCGCGCTCCATCAGCACAAGATGAACGGCTTCGATCCCGCCAGAGAAGACGAGTATTATGCGCAATCGAGCAAAATGATTTGGCTTGTAGACAGTACTGTTGAGGCCGTGACCAGCTTGAAACGGTTCGCCCGGTTCTTGCGAGCATCAGATGCTACAAGGTTTCGAAGACCGGAAAAACAAAGGGCAGCAATTTGACATTGGACCCGGCGGATGATCGCTCTGCCATCATGCAAGTTATCGAGGCTGAAACGGAGGCCTATCTGCAGCGCAACTATGACGCCTGGCAAAGCTATTGGCTCGATTCTCCTGAAATCCGGCGTGTACAAACGCATGTGCGAACCGGTGTCACCGTTACGGCCGGTGCTGAAATTAGGGCTCAGATGAAGCGCATAACTTCCGGCCCGTTCGAGTGGCGGCCACCCTGGAGGTTCCAGCGTAAGAACTTCAATGTTGTGTTGAGCCCTGAAATGGCATGGGTCAGCTACGATCAAATCGGCGATATGTCTGAGATCCCCAAGGCATGCCCCGGACAGTATTACGAGGTAAAGATCTTGCAGAAGGTAGGTGGCGCCTGGAAGATCTCATGTGTCGTCAGCACCCAGATACACGGCAACCATGTCAACGCCCCTTTGGTGGAGGTTGACGAAACAGGGATGTTGATTTGGCAAAATGAAGCGGCCAAGGAACGGCTTCCTCATCATCCGAGGCTTTGTGCACGGGCCGGCAAGCTCTGGGCAAAAAATCCGGAAGCCTTGAGCGAATTGCAAGACGCGGTAACCTGGATTGCCCAAATGAGGGCTCACCACACTCCACGAGTTGGTGAAGAGGCGGTCACCCGCGTCGTGGCGCTGGGACAGGATGACGAAGGCTTTGCGCATGTTTGCTGGGCAATGCTGAGAGACGGGAAGCTTCTCATAACATTTGACGATTCCGAACGCCTCAGCTTGCAGATAACAACCGCCTCCGAGGTTTATCGCCTCTCAGGGACCCAAGAGAAGCTGGCACGTCATCTTGTCGACGGTCAGGACCTGACCACAGCTGCCTTGGCGCTTGATATGAGCCCGAATACAGCGAAGACACATTTGCAAAGGATCTATGACAAGACCGGCGTCAGGTCGCAGCCGGCTCTCGTGCGCTTGCTGCTTAGTGCCGACAGACATGATGTGTGATCAATCTTGCTGCCGGAAAAAAATTGCTGCTTATGTCTTTGTTGTCCAGAGACGAAGTGGTTCCTGTTTTCCTTGAGCTGCATAGTCTGGCAGTCGGCGAAGGCTCGTTCGGGCCGGTTCAGGTAATTGACTGACGAGCGTATCCGATAGGACTGTGTCACTGCCAAGACTTTTCGCAGCGCGTTCAATTCTGGCCGTGGTGTTCATCGTGTCGCCGAGCAGGGCAATCTCTTTCTTCCAGTCTCCAATTTCACCGGCGGCCACCTGGCCACAATGCAGGGCGACACGCAGGCTGGGTTCAGCGCCGAACCGTTTGCGATAGCGGTCGGCATGTGTGGCCAGTGACCTATGCATTTCCAGAGCACAAGTCAGGCAGTCGGCCTGTTTCACTCCGGTCTCCAGCGGCCAGGTCACAATAACCGCGTCGCCGACATATCGGTGGACAGCGCCATACGTGTCCTCGATGGGGCCGGCAAGGTCAAGGGCGACATCTTGCAGAAAGACATGGAACTCAAGTTCGCCGATCTTCTCGGCCAGGGCGGTTGAACCGACAAGATCTGCAAAGAGGACGACACGGGGTTCAAGTCTGGGCGTATTATAGCGCCCCGACACCAGCGAAACGGTTGCTTCCCAACCCAGCAGCCGGGTGACTTCCACAGCACCTGACATGAAGAATGCGACAGTCGCAGATATTAGGAAGACTTCTGAAAACCCGGGCTCCTGCCAGGGCAGGACGTCCCCTACCAAGACACTCGAGATGCCCAGACCAAAAAGGATAACCAGACCGTAGACAAAGGTTCTTCCAACAAGAAGCGCGACAGGCGGCAGGCGCCGTGCGGCGCGCAGCCTGGAATTCGAGAAACCGATAAATTCAAAGCATGTACAACCAAAGCCGATCATCGTGCCTGTAAGCGCACCATATGCACCTTCGACTATTAGGCTGTTTTCGCCGGTGCGAAGCACACCAATGATGAGACCTGCCATTCCCGACAAGGCGGTGATCAGAAGGACTTTTTCCAAATTCCGGCGAAGTCTGTTGGTTGCGGACATCCCGGGAGCTAACTCAGCATTCAACGATATTGACTGCCAGTCCGCCCTTCGACGTTTCCTTGTATTGTTCCATCATGTCCATGCCGGTCTGCCGCATCGTTTCTATGCAGCCATCAAGAGGAACAAAGTGCGAGCCGTCGCCGCGCAAGGCCAGCGAGGCTGCCGTCACAGCCTTCACCGCGCCAAGTGCGTTTCGCTCGATACATGGGACTTGAACAAGACCACCAATGGGATCGCACGTCATGCCGAGGTGATGTTCCAGGGCAATTTCAGCAGCATTTTCAATCTGCTCGTTGGTGCCGCCGAGTGCGGCACATAAACCTGCAGCAGCCATTGCGGAGGCAGAGCCCACTTCTCCCTGGCATCCGACTTCCGCGCCGGAAATAGAAGCATTCGCCTTGATGATACCGCCGACAGCCGCGGCGGTGAGGAGAAATGTACGAATGCCCGCCTGGTCGGCGTCGGCACAATGATCAAGGTAGTATCGTGTCACGGCCGGGATGACGCCTGCAGCACCATTTGTCGGCGCTGTAACAACACGTCCTCCGGCGGCATTTTCCTCGTTGACAGCCATGGCATAGACCCCGAGCCAGTCGACGACATTGTGCTCGAAAGGCGGATTCGTGCGGCCTTCGCGGATGAGTTTTTGATAAATGTCCGCTGCACGGCGTTTGACCTTCAGGCCACCCGGCAGGATGCCCGTCTGCGTGATGCCGCGGTTGATACAGGCGTCCATCGCCGACCAGAGCCTGTCGATACCCTCTTCGACCTCATGCCGAGGCAAGTCGCTGCACTCGTTCTGCAGTTTCATTTCCGCGATCGACAGTTCTGCCTCTTTTCCCATTTCCAGCATCTCTTTGGCGCTGGTGAAGGGATGAGGCACATCCTGGGTGGCAAGCTCATTCACCGGTTCGTTCGTGGTTTTGCGCAGTTCAGCTTCGCTGACGACGAAACCGCCACCGATCGAATAGTAGACAAATGTATCGATGAGAACACCGGCCGCATCCAGGAGATGGAAGGTCATTCCGTTGGCATGGAGAGGCAGCGACGGGCCATAGTCGAAGATCACGTCCCGATCCGGATCGAACTGCAATTCGGGAAGTCCCGGTATGCGCAGCGTCCTCTGTTGTGCCAGCACATCAAGCTGAGGCTCGACATCATCGGGATCAAGCGTGTCCGGTTTGGCTCCAAGCAATCCAAGGCAGACTGCCTTGTCCGTGGCATGGCCTTTGCCGGTGAATGCGAGCGATCCGTGAAGCGTCACTGCAATACGCGAGGCCTTGGCCTCAGCACCGGCAAGACCCCGGACACGGTCAAGGTAACGAGCTACAGCCACCATCGGACCAACAGTGTGTGAGCTGGACGGCCCAATGCCGATCTTGAAAATATCGAAGACGCTTATGAACATGTCACCAGAGCCATCAAGGAGGAAGGAGTACAGGGTTTTGAGCTACGTATTGACACTACCAGATAGAGTATGAGGCTGGAGCGTTCAAACGCGAAAATTTGTGCCATTTGCGACATCGGCCGAAAAGGTCGCGCGCTTGTGTAGGGCTTTTCGGGAAATTTCTTCAAATGCTCGAACGAACCGGGAAAGCTGCCGACTTTGCCTCATGAAGGCAATGATCAGCGCACTTTTCCGGCAAACCTACATCGTTGCGATACGCGATTGCGTTTGGAGCATGGAAAGAAATCGGTCTTCCGGAACGGGTTTTGAATAAAGGTAACCCTGAAACTGGTGGCAACCGTTTTCAGATAGCCAACGGCGCTGCTCGATGGTTTCGACGCCTTCAGCAACAACATCTGCACCGAGCGCTGATGCCAAGGACAGAACCAGCTTTACGATCGCACCTCCGGCTTCAACATCTTCCATGAAAACCCGGTCGATCTTGATACCGTCAATCGGGTAGTTGTGCAGATAGGCAAGGTTCGAGTAGCCGGTTCCGAAGTCATCGATGACAATCCGGTAGCCAGCTTCTTTCAGACTGGAAAGGGTTTCCAGCGCATTTGGTATGTCCCCCAGCAGCACACCCTCGGTGATTTCAATGGAAAGCATCGAGGGATCGCACCCTGTTTCCATTGGCAGAGCCAGCATCTTGCTGACAAAATCAGGATCTGAAAGCTGACGCGGTGAAACATTGAGCGCCAGTGGGAGCGGCAGCGACATCTCCGCCAGACGTGCCTGCATGGAACATACCTGGTGGTTGACCCATTCACCGATCTCCCTGATCAGCCCGGTTTCCTCTGCGACGGGAATGAAGTCATCGGGCGCCACGAGGCCTCTTTCCGGATGTTGCCAGCGGATCAGGGCTTCGGCACTGACCACCCGGTCTGTTTGCGTGCAAGCTATGGGCTGGAAATGAAGCGTGAACTCGTGCTCGCGGATTGCTCGTTCAAGATCCTTTTTGATAGCCAGATGCTGGTCTCTCAGCAGACGCATGTGCTGCTGAAACTGGACGCATTTCTCTTTCGGGTCCGTTTTCGCCTGATAGAGGGCCAGGTCGGCGTGCCGCATCAATTCATCAATGGTCTGGCCGTCGCCGGGAAAGTGTGCGTAACCGATGCTCAGGCCGACATGCCGGGGCTTGCCGTCGATCATCTGCGGTGCCGCAAAGGCCTGCAGAAGGTCCTGGCCGAACCAGTCCGCACTGCGGCCGCCGGGCTTTTCGATGTGGCAGATCAGAAACTCGTCGCCGCCAAGACGCGCTGCGATATCATCCGGACCGGCGAGTTCCGTCAATTTGTTGGCGATCAGCTGCAGCAACGCGTCCCCGGCAGCGTGGCCGAGAGAATCGTTGACCATCTTGAAGTCGTCGAGATCGACCAGATAGAGCGTCGCGCTCTGTCCCCAGTGAGCAGCCGTCTTGAGCACCTGAGCAAGACGCTCTTTCAGGTATGTTCTGTTTGAAAGACCTGTCAGCGTATCATGGCTTGCAAGATACTGAGCTCTTTCCTTGGTTTCATGCAGTTCGGTAACGTCAATTTCGCTGACAAGATAGGCCTGCTGTCCGGAAACGGCATCGTGGCAGGTACGCACTGTCAATTCATGCCAGCGATTGCCGCCACGGGTTTTCACGCGCGAGACCCGTCTGGACGACCGTTCTTCCTCGAGCAGTTGAATGAGGTGAGCTTCTTCATCCGGATCGGCAAATTGGTCCGCGAAAGTGGTCTCAAACGTGCAGCAAACTGCCCGTGAAGCTGTATTGCGGTAGATCGGATGGCCGTCCATCGAAAACAGCGAAATCATGACGGGCGTATGCAGGAGCGCTTCTGCACTGCGCAGCGTTTCGGGCTGTTGCTCGTGATGGGGACGGCCTTCGCATAGCATAGCCACGCGCCCATCAAGAAGGTGAATGCCGCTGAAAACGACCTGGAGAACTTGAGCCTTCCCGCGGGGATAGAGCGTCCAGATTTCTGAAAAGTTGACGTCTCGGCTTGTGAAATCCTGCTGGTACTGCCTGAGCCTCTGGTCCACTGAATGAGACATGTCGGCTCCCAGGTCGCGGGCCTTGAGTTCTTCCAGTGTCGACGCGTCATAGACTTCAAGCGCTTTGCGATTGGCCCACAAGACCCGTTTCAGGTCGAAATCAAAGATCCAGACGGCGGTGTCCAGCCTGTCGTAGATTGACCCAATCAAATCAGTATCGATCAAATGACCGGTGGAGCTGTCTGTCGGCAGTTGCCCGGCTCTAGTGTCGAGGTAACGCAGGTTTACTGTATCGGCCAGTTTGGTGCCTCGCGATTGGGTGCCAAATGCTAAATGGACTGGGCCCACAAGTCCGAGTGAATCACCAATTCAGTTTAGCTGGCGTAAACAGCCACGCAATTCCAAATAAGAATAACTGCAGAGAAACCGGACCTTATCTGTATACAAGAGCTGGTTTTGTAAGCAGAGAAGCTCGGTATTGTTATTTTTAACAGTATAAAAACGACAGAAGTCTCTGATGCTCCAAGGAGAGTTTCTTTGAAAACTGCCATCTCACGTTCGCATGCATATAGCCAAGGTGATCGGAACCGTCGACCACTCGAGCGGCATGTCCTGGGGCTCTGATAAAAGTTCATATCCGAGCATCTTCCTGAAACAACGGCGCGCGAAGTGGTTGCAGGAGAGTTACCGGCGGGCAAAGTTGTCGCTTCCTTGGATCAGGAAGCTTTCAATGACTTGTGCAGCGACTGGATTGCACGTTCCAGAGATCGTTGAAATCTGAAAAATCTTGCCCTTTCTGTAGTGGAACCTGGAGATTTTGAGTTGATTGCTCTGACAATGAAGTTAGAAGGGCTGAATGCCGCGCAGGTGCAAGCCGTTTTGCGCCCTCTTTGAAGAACTGTTCGCCAATACGCTGCGGCCAATGAAAGAAAAAACAGGCCGTGGGATCGGCGGGGAGCATGAATGCTTGAGCTTGATGAGCTCGTTATGGACTTCAGCGGATTTAAGGCGGTCAATGGCTGCTCGTTCCGTGTCGAGAAAGGCAGTATTACTGGGCTGATCGGTCCGAACGGGGCGGGGAAGACCACTTTGTTCAACTTGATCGCCGGCGCTCTGCAGCCGACGAGCGGTCGGATCCGGTTCCTCGGCGAAGACGTTACCCCGCTGGCAAGCCACCAACTGTTTCACAAAGGCCTGGTGCGCACTTTTCAGATACCCCACGAATTCCACAAACTTACCGCACTTGAAAATCTGATGGTGGTTCCGCCGGCGCAGCCGGGGGAGCGTCTCTTTTCCAATTGGTTCGCCTGGGCGCAGGTCAAAACATCAGAAGCGGATATCGAGAAAAGAGCGTACGAAACACTTGAGTTTCTGGAGCTGAGCCATGTCGCTCACGAGCCTGCCGGCAACCTGTCCGGTGGACAGAAGAAGCTGTTGGAACTGGGCCGGACCATGATGACCGACGCCAAACTGGTTCTGCTTGATGAGCCTGCTGCCGGGGTCAACAGAACCTTGTTGCGCAAACTGGAAGCAAAGATAGAAATTCTGAATAAGGAACGCGGCTACACATTCATCCTGATCGAGCACGACATGGAAATGATTGAAAAACTCTGCGCACCGGTTGTGTGCATGGCGGAAGGTCAGGTCCTGATCGAGGGGGATTTTCAAACTGTTCGCTCGAACCCGCAGGTGCTGGAAGCCTATCTTGGTGAAACCACGGGAGATGCTGCATGAATGCGCTTCTTTCGATGGACAAGATCACGGGTGGCTACGGCGAAGCCGACATCCTGCAGGATGTAACTATCCACGTTGACCAGGACGAGATCGTTGTCATCGTAGGTCCAAACGGTGCCGGAAAATCCACTGCGATGAAATCCGTCTTCGGCCTTTTGAACATTCGTGGCGGCACAATGGTTTTTGACGGTGATGACATTACCGGATGGGCACCCAACAAAATTGTTCAGCGCGGGATCTGCTATGTGCCCCAGGTCGACAATATCTTTCGCGAAATGACGATCCACGAAAACCTCGAAATGGGGGGATTCCTGAAACAGGGGGATCTTTCGGCGGCTTATGACCGGGTCTATGCGTTGTTTCCGGACCTGAAAGAACGACGCAAGACACTGGCTGGAAGTTTATCGGGTGGCCAGCGCCAGATGGTGGCCATGGGCCGCTCCCTGATGCTGGATCCGAAACTTCTGCTGCTAGACGAACCGACCGCAGGGCTGTCGCCGAAATATATGGAGCAGATCTTCCAGATCTGCCGGGACGTGCGCGACACCGGCGTTGCCATATTGCTGGTGGAACAGCATGCCAAGCAGGCACTCGCGTTTGCTGATCGTGGTTATGTCCTTGCGGCAGGCAAAAACCGACACGAAGGTTCCGGGGGTGAACTCCTGGCCGACCGTGAAGTCGCCGAAATGTTTTTGGGGGGCTGACCGGAATGGATCTCTTGGAGCTGATAAATTTCTATCTCATTCCGGGCATCGTGCTGGGTTCCATTTATGCGCTCGGTGCTGTCGGAATTACTCTGATTTTCGCCATTCTGCGCTACGCCCACCTTGCACACGGAGATCTGGCGACGCTCGGTGCGTTCATTGCTCTGGCCGTTGTGACAAGTTTGGGTATCTCGCCGCTTGTGGCGCTGCCCTTCGCCATCATTGCAACGGGAGCCGTTGCGATTGGCATCGACAAGGTCTTTTACGAACACCTGCGCGAACGTCCTAAAATCGTCACGGTGATGGCCTCGCTCGGCATCGCGCTTATGGTCAGGTCGGTTGTTCAGGTGGTCTGGGGTGTCGACACCCAAACCTATTCGCGCGGAATCGTGCGGCCGGAAGACTATTTTGGCCTGCGCATTCGCGACCGTGAAATCTATACGGTCCTGGCCATGGTTGCCCTTGTGGGTGTGCTGCAATTGTTCCTGACCCGGTCGAAATGGGGCAAGGCGATGCGCGCCATGTCGGACAATCCGAACCTTGCGCTTCTGTCCGGCATAGACAACAAAAAGGTTGTCATGCTGACCTGGGGGATCGCCGGTGGGCTGTGCGCGGCCTCCGGGTTTTTCCTCGGCCTGAACACAGAACTGAAATCCATGATGGGCTGGCACATGCTGCTGCCGATGTTTGCAGCTGCCATCCTTGGCGGTGTTGGGCGGGTTGAAGGTGCCGTGCTTGGCGGACTGATCGTCGGCATTGCGGAAGAAATGTCGGTTCTCTTCATTCCAAGCGAATACAAAGCCGCCATGGCCTTTGCCATCTTGTTGTTCATGCTGCTTGTGCGCCCCACGGGGTTGCTCAAGGGCAAGGTCTTGTAAGCGGAGGGACGGACATGGAAATTTTGGGTCTTGTCAACTATGCCCTCTTTATGGCGATCTTTATCGCAATCTACGCGCTCCTTGCGCTCGGTCTCAATATCCAATGGGGGTTCGCGGGCCTCTTCAACGCAGGCATAGCCGGCTTTTTTGCCGTTGGTGCCTATACCTCCGCAATCCTGTCGACAGCTGCCGATGATGGGCGCATTGGCGGTTTCGATCTGCATTTCCTTCTCGGCTGGTTCGGCGCGATGCTTGCTGCTGGGCTTATTGCGTGGCCAATCGGGAAAATCTGTCTTCGTTTTCGCTCGGACTATCTGGCGATCGCCACCATTGGCGTTGCCGAAATCATTCGCCTGGTGATCAAGTCCGAACCGGTGCTTACCAACGGCGCACGCGGTATATCCGGTATCCCGCGCCCGGCTGGCGACATTGGCTATATGGAATCCCAGATTGCCTATCTCGCCATCGTGCTTGCCGT
This sequence comes from uncultured Roseibium sp., assembly GCF_947499295.1. Taxonomy (GTDB): domain Bacteria; phylum Pseudomonadota; class Alphaproteobacteria; order Rhizobiales; family Stappiaceae; genus Roseibium. The sequence continues at coordinate 81,775 of NZ_CANMNP010000004.1, read as the reverse complement.
TCTGGCTGCAGCGTATTTTCTGGTTGAGCGTCAGTTCAACGCGCCTTGGGGCCGCATGATGCGGGCTATCCGAGACAACGAGAGTGCGGCCAAGGCAATGGGCAAGGACGTTGAATTCCGCCGTCTCGAAGCTTTCATTTTCGGTGCAGCCCTGATGGGCCTCGCCGGGGCGATGTTCGCCCATTTCAACCGCTCGATCACGCCTGAAGCGATCGATCCCATGGTTGCCACATTCCTGGTTTGGATCATGTTGATCCTCGGTGGATCCGGCAACAACCGGGGCGCGATTGTGGGCGCGGCGGTTGTGTGGATCATTTGGTCCGTTTCAGAGATTGCAACGGACCGTCTTCCGCATGAATATGCAGTCCAGGCGAAATACATCCGCCTGTTCCTGATCGGACTGATGCTGCAGCTGGTGCTGCGGTTTCGGCCCGAGGGCCTGTTACCAGAGCCCTTGCGAGGTGACAGGCGGACATCGCAATCGGGTACGGAGCCACACTAGTCCGTTCCCAGGTCCCGTGCCAGCAACACTGAGGCGCGGGAGCAAAAGAACCCAAAGACCCGGCAAAGACCGGATTTATGAGGAGGTACTCACTATGAAAACCAAGCTTATTGCGCTTGCTGCGGGCCTGATGACCGCGACTGCGCTTGCGTCTGTTCCTGCAAAGGCCGACGTCAAGATTGGACTGATCGGCGGTATTTCCGGCCCGATCGCCGCGATGGCTCCAGCAATGGTCGACGCAGCGCAGCTCGCGATCCAGCAGGTGAACGAACAAGGTGGCATCGGCGACGGTGAAAAGCTGGTCGGTGTTGTCGGCGACAGTGCCTGCAATCCACAAAACGGCACGGACGCGGCCACCAAGGCCGTCAACATTGAAGGCGTTGCCGGCATTGTCGGCCCGCATTGCTCCGGGGCTGTCCTGGCTGCTGCCGGGTCCGTGACCATTCCCGCCAGCATCACTCTGATCACACCCTCTGGCACATCTCCGGAAATCACCAGCCTTGAGGACAAAGGCACTGTGTTCCGCACCGTGCCGTCTGATGACTATCAGGGCCGTGCCTTGGCCCGCACCATGAAAGAGCAGGGCTACGGCAAGGTCGCTGTCGCTTACCTCAACAATGACTACGGCACCGGTCTCGCCAATGCGTTCAAGGCAGAATATGTCGATGAACTCGGTGGTGAAATCACCCAGTTTGCGGCACACGAAGAGGGCAAGGCGTCTTATCGCTCCAACCTGGCTGAATTGGTCAAGGGTGGCGCCGACACACTTGTCATCTTCGATTATGGCGATGGCACCGGTCTCACGATCCTGCGTCAGGCACTGGAAAACGGCTTCTTCGACAAGTTCGTCGGCGGTGATGGCATGAAATCCGACGCCATCATCAACGAACTTGGTGCTGAGAACCTCAACGCGTTCGTGGCCTCTTCTCCGGTCGGCGAAAAGTCACAGTCTCTCGATGTCTTCAACGAAGCTTTCAAGGCCGTTGGCGGCGATCCGGATGCGATCTTTGTCAGCACGTCCTATGACGCAACTTTCCTGATGGCGCTTGCGTTGGAAAAGGCCGGTGGCGACAAGGCGGGTGCGGCTGCGGCCATGGTCGAGGTTTCCAACGGCGAAGGTGAAGCCATTCTGCCGGGCGAGTGGAAAAAGGCGAAAGAGCTGATCGCAGCTGGTACCGCTATCGACTACAAGGGCGCTGCAGGCGACCATAACTTCGACGCCAACGGCGATGTCCCGGGCACATATGCGCTCTGGGAAGTCGGCTCCAACGGTTTCGAGATGCTGACCGAAATGCAGTAAGCCCATTCACCTGAAAAGGCGAAGCAGCGAAACCGGTGGCTCGAAAGAGCCGCCGGTTTTTTACTGTCCGGAGCATTGCGAAGTGTCTTGACCTGCGTATCAGAATTTCAGATGACAGGCATGTTCCGGAGGTGCAAGTGAACCAGAAAGTTGCAGAAGTCAGACGTATCGGGAGCGATGAAGTGGAGGTGTTCAAGCGTATCCGCCTGGAGGCTCTTCAACTAGAACCGAACTCTTTCGCCAGCAGCTACGAAGACTGGATTGAACTTTCAGACGACGAATGGCGCCGCCGCATGAGAAATCCTGTTCTTGTTGCGTTCCTGGATGACCAACCTGTTGGAATCACAGGTCTGCTTCGACAAAGCGCAAGCAAGATGGCGCACCGCGCAACGATTGTGATGGTCTATGTGCGTGAAAGTCTGCGCGGCAAAGGGATTGCCAAAGACCTCCTTGAGGCTGTCGTTGGGGAGGCGCGTGTACTTGGTATTCAGCAGCTGGAACTGTCCGCCAGTGCGGAAAATCTGCCGGCTCTGCGATTTTACCGGCGTGAAGGCTTTGTTGAAGCTGGCCGGATCCCCGGCGGTTTCATTCAGGAAGGCCGCCTGGTCGATGACATCATGATGATCCGGAGACTGGAAGCGGCCGCGCCTGACCTATAACGACAATTGACGATCAATGCTTGAGCCGAAAAGAAATGAAGTAATACCAACCTCAACAAATAGGAACCCACTCTCATGTCGCGGCCTCAGGTGGTTTTTCAGGTCCACCGGACTGCGTCACGCCGCTTGACCGGCCAACCAGGCCGATCTGCGCGCTTTTCCTTGCCGGCGAACCTGAAAAACCTTCGAATAGGTTCCTATTTGGTGAGGTTGGTATAATCTCTTACCGCTGACCCTGAAAACCGCTATACACCCGCCCATGCGTGATCTGGATGTTTTGGTGCTCGGTGGCGGAGCCGCTGGTTTGATGTGCGGGATTGAGGCGGCCAAGCGCGGACGCAAGGTGATGGTGATCGACCATGCCAGACGACCCGCAGACAAGATCCGTATTTCCGGTGGCGGGCGCTGCAATTTCACAAACCTTCACTGCACGCCCGCGAATTTCCTGTCCCAGAATCCCCGCTTTTGTGTCTCTGCTCTGAAGCGCTACACACAGCATGATTTCCTGGCTCTCGTTGAAGAGCACCGCATCGCCTGGCATGAGAAAACGCTTGGTCAGCTCTTTTGCGATGAGAGCGCAAAGGACATCATCCAGATGCTGCTCACCGAACTGGAGAGCGCCGGCGGTTAGCTTCAGTTGGAAACGGATGTCAGGGCCGTCGACAAACCGGATGACCGGTTTTCAGTTTCAACTTCCAAAGGGCCACTCCGGACGAAGTCGCTGGTTGTTGCAACGGGTGGACCCTCCATCCCGAAAATGGGCGCGACCGGTTTTGGATACGAGTTGGCAACGCAATTTGGCCTGAATGTCATCCCGCCGAGGGCGGCGCTCGTACCGTTGACCTTTTCCGATGCAAACAAAGACATGTGTGGCCGGCTAGCCGGTGTCTCTCTGGACGCGAATGTGTCCTTCCAGAAAACGACCTTCCGCGAAGGGCTTCTGTTTACACACCGCGGTCTCTCAGGTCCCTCGATCCTGCAAATTTCATCCTATTGGCAGGAAGGCAAACCGATTTCTGTCAATCTTGTGCCCGGGACGGATGTGCTCGACGTCTTGAAGACCGCGCGCCAGGAGGTGCCAAGGCAGGATCTAAAGACCGTTCTTGGATCTCTGCTGCCAAACAGGCTGGCAGATGAACTCGCCGAAGTGTTCAAGCTCAAGGGACGCCTAGCGGATCAATCCGACAAGGTGCTGCGGCGCGCCGGTGAGCAACTAAACCGTTGGCAGCTGACACCGGTTGGGACAGAAGGGTATCGAACCGCGGAGGTGACGCTCGGCGGTGTCGACACGAAGGAACTGTCGTCAAAAACCATGGAAGCTGGCAAAGTTCCGGGCCTATATTTCATTGGCGAAGTGGTTGATGTCACCGGTCATCTTGGCGGTTTTAACTTCCAATGGGCCTGGTCTTCGGGCCATGCAGCCGGGCAGGTCGTCTGATCCTGAAATAGTGAATAGCTACAGCAATTTACGCAAATGTGTATTTTTTGATGACCGCACCTCATTCGCCGGTATACTTGCGCTGGAAAAGAGGTCGGGATGAAACGCGTAACGATACACGATGTGGCCGAAACAGCCGGCGTTAGCCTTGCAACCGTCGACAGGGTGCTGAACGGCCGTCCGGGTGTGCGAAAGACAACCATAGAAAAGGTCCAGAAGGCTGTCGATACGTTAAATTACAAGCCCGATATCTTTGCCGCCGGGCTCGCGAAAAAGCGCCTTTACCGCTTTCATTTCCTGATCCCGAATGGTCCGAATGCGTTCATGGAAGACCTGACCCGTGAAGCAGCCACCCATGCGCAAACCTTGAGCAGCGACCGGATGCATGTCCATGTCGAGCCGATCGACGCTTTCGATGGTCACCGTGTTGCCGGGACGCTTGCCATTCTCGACAGCTCAGTTTGCGATGGGGTCGCGGTGGTGGCCCCGGCCTTTCCGGAAGTGCGTGCTGCGATCGACAGACTTCAGGACCGTGGCGTGCCGGTCGTCACGCTCGTATCGGATCACCCATCTTCGACACGGCAGCATTTTGTCGGCATCGACAATGTGGCCGCCGGCAGGACGGCAGGACGGTTGCTTGGACGTTTCCTGCCCAGGCAGCCGGCAAAGATTGCGCTTGTTGCCGGCTCTCTTGGCCTGCGGGATCATGCGGATCGCTATGCCGGTTGCCGGGCGGTGATTGAGGCGGATTTCCCTCATCTGGAACTCTTGAAGGCCCGCGAAGGGCGCGATGACAATGCGCGCAACCAGGATCTGGTTCAAAGGCTTCTGAACGATCACCCGGATGTGGCCGGTCTTTACAATATTGGCGCAGGCAATCGTGGCGCGATCGCTGCTTTGAAAGCATCAGGACGAGCGGATGATATCGTCTTTGTGGGCCATGAACTGACACCCTATACCAGCCAGGCGCTGCGAAAGAACATTCTCGACGCGGTGATAGCGCAGGATCCCGGGCACGAAATTCGCAGCGCTATTCGGGTTCTGAAGGCACTCAGTGACGGTGCGCCGATCATCGAGGGGCAGGAGCGCATCGGTATCGATGTGTTTTTGAAGGACAATTTGCCGGAAAGCCCTGACGTCACCAAATCCACCTGACCAGTTTGAAAACAACACCTTACATTCGGTGATACCCGGAAAAAAATGAGCGCGAGCATTTTGGAGACTATTGATGAGTAACGCACCTCAAGAAATTCGGAACCCGATCCTGCCGGGGTTCAATCCGGATCCGTCGATTTGCCGGGTGGGAGACGACTATTACATTGCGACGTCGACCTTTGAATGGTTTCCGGGCGTTCAGATCCATCATTCCAGGGACTTGAAGAACTGGCGGCTTGTCACGCGTCCGCTGACCCGGCCAGAGCAACTGGACATGCGCGGCAATCCGGATTCCTGTGGTATCTGGGCGCCTTGCCTGACCTATGCCGATGGTCTTTTCTGGCTGGTCTATACGGATGTGAAACGTAAAGACGGATCCTTCAAAGATGCGCACAATTATATTGTCACCGCTCCCGGCATCGAAGGTCCCTGGTCTGATCCTGCCTACACCAATTCCTCAGGCTTTGATCCGTCGCTCTTTCATGACGAAGACGGACGCAAATGGTTTTTGAACATGCTCTGGGATCATCGCGTGGGTCATAACTCCTTCGCCGGGATCGCCCTGCAGGAGTATGATCCCGTCAAACAGGCATTGATCGGACCCATCCAAAACATTTTCAAAGGCACTCCGCTTGCCCTGACAGAAGGACCCCACCTCTATAAGCGTGACGGTTGGTACTACTTGTTGACTGCGGAAGGGGGAACTGCGTACGACCATGCGGTCACATTGGCCAGATCCCGGCAGATCGAGGGACCTTATGACGTGCACCCCGAACAACATGTCGTCACTGCACGGTTCGATCCGGACAACCCGATCCAGAGGGCCGGGCATGGTGATTTTGTCGAAACCCAGACTGGCGAAACCTATCTGGTGCATTTGATGGGCCGGCCGCGTCTTGGTCAGGATCGTTGTCAGATGGGGCGAGAGACCGCGCTCCAGAAATGCGTCTGGGGCGATGATGGATGGTTGCGGCTGGAAGCCGGTGGTGTTGCTCCACAATCGTGCGTTCCGGGCCCAAACTTGCCGGAGCATGTTTTCCCGGAGGAAGGGCCGCGGCACGAATTCGACGGGCCTGAACTTCCGGATGTTTTTCAATGGCTGCGCACACCTTATCCTGACCGTTTGTTTTCACTCACGGATCGGCCGGGCCACCTGAGGCTCTTTGGTCGTGAATCTGTTGGCAGCTGCTTTGAACAGGCGCTTGTTGCCCGGCGGCAGACTTACTACGACTTCGAGGCCGAAACGCTCGTTGATTTCCAGCCGGAAACGTTTCAGCAAACGGCCGGACTGATCGCCTATTATGGTCAATTGCAGTTCTTCTATCTTGCGGTAACGCATGACGAGACAAAGGGACGAGTGCTGACTATTCTGAGCTCACCCGGTGACGATCCGGAGGGGCATATCAAGGCGCCTTTGAAAGAGGTGGTTTCGTTGCCGGAGAGCGATCCCGTTGCATTGAAGGTAACAGTCGAAAGTATGGCTCTGTGTTTCTGGTATCGAATATCCGGGAGTGACTGGGCACGGATCGGTCCGGCTTTAGATGCAACGTTACTGTCTGACGAAGCGGCTGGCCGCGGTGCGCACGGTAACTTCACCGGAGCCTTTGTCGGAATGCACGCGATGGATACGTCCGGTCAGGCCAAAGCGGCAGACTTTGACTATTTCAGCTATCGAAACCTTGTCTGAAGTAACAGGGAAGCAATGATAATGAGGCGGCTATGACGAAAAGTCGCCTCTAATACTCAAATTTTGAATTGACCTTTGGGACAGTGCACCGCATATCTATGACATGCGCTTGACACAACAAACCAACTATGCGGTTCGTGCGCTCATGTATTGCGCCGTAAACCCGGATAAACCAAGCAAGGTCGCAGATATTGCTGCCAGCTTCGACATGTCCGAAACCCACCTGTTCAAAATCATGAAGGTGCTGGTCGATGCCAATCTGATCAGAACCATTCGCGGACGAAATGGCGGCGTCATGCTTGCCCGTGCGGCCGAACAGATCACGGTTGGCGAGGTGGTGCGCGCCGCGGAAGAAAGCTTCCTGCTGGCGGAGTGCTTTGACAGTGGCCGCAAGGATTGCCCGTTGATCGTGTCCTGCGGTTTCAATGGTCTTTTGCATGAAGCGCTCGAAGCCTTCATGGAAGTGCTTGACGGAAAGTCGATAGCGGACTTGTCGGAAGACCGGTTCGGTATGCGCGACCTGCTGAAGATCGACAGCGCAACAACGCCGATCGCCGCCAACGCCTGATACTTGCAGGCCGGAAAAACGCAGAGGCGCCACCAGTCGATAAGCGCCTTTTTTGCTGCTCTTTTGGAGAAAAGGCCGGGCTGGCTTGCCGCTGAGGGAGAGGAGAGGGCGGTTGGCTGGCCTGGCATTTTTACCCCCGATTGCTCGGAGGTCCTGTCCCAAACGAAATCAGAGGACGCGATTTCCAATTCCGTTTCGATCAGGCATTGCTTTGATAGGAAAACTTGAGTATGAGTGTCAAGTATAAAGTGGAGTTAAAAACTCACCTTTTGTTTTTTGCCGTCGAAATCGCCCGCAATTGCTCTTCAAGGAGACTGAAGCGGGCAGCACATTAAGGGCCAAGGACCGTTTGCGCGCCATGACACTGATCGCTAACAGCCAGAAGCAACGTCTGTCTCTCGCTTCCTCCAGCCGGAACAGGCCGCCAATGCCTGCAAGCTCAAAAAGAGATCACAAGACTGAGTTGGATACCCGGGAGTTATTCGGGAACCTGCGTCAGATCGAGATCCAGCACAACGACGAAACCTACCGACTGTCCATCACCAAACAGGGCAAGCTGATTCTGACGAAATAGCAGGATCTGAGACGACAGAAAATCGGGTCGCCTAGGTCAGGGTTAGGCGACCGAATGTTGATCAGGCTGCAAAAATGGCAACTGGCTTGCCAACGCCGCGCAGCGCATGTTCTCCCATCTCATTCAAATCCGTGCGCAAATCACCCGACAGGGATGCGCGAACGGGTTCGGTAAGAAGAAGCTCTTGGCCAAGGGGTTTGCAAAGTGATTCCACACGGCTGGTTTCATTCACCGCCCGTCCGATCACCGTAAAGTCCAGCCTTTCTTCGCCGCCGACATTGCCAAAGAAAACCTCGCCGCGATGAAGACCGATGCCGATCTTCAACGGGTGCCAGAGTGCCGGATCCGGCAATTCCTCCAGCGGTGTTTCATTCAGAGCATCTATTGCGTTCAGCGCTGCCCTTGAGGCTTTGACTGCTGCATTGGCGGCACCCGTTTCCCCCATTGCCTTCTGATCGAAAACGGCAAGGATGCCGTCCCCCATGAATTTCAAGATATCACCGCCATGGGACAGAACGGCCTCGGAAACGCGGTCGAAATAAGCGTTGAGGATCGCTGTGACTTCCGGCCCGCTGAGCCGGTCGGCAAGCTGTGTGAAACCACGCATGTCCGACATGAAAACAACGGCCTCGATTGCCTCACCGTCGCCACGGCGGATTTCCCCGTCCAGAACACGGCGACCTGCAATCGGACCGAGATACGTGTCAGCGACATTGCGCGCGATCCGCTGAACGATGTGACGTTCGACATGAAGCGCCAGGAGATCGATCAGGCCACGGATTTTTTCCTTTTCATCGGCAGGAAAACCTCCAGACCTGGTTGTAGCGAATGTCATTGCGTTGAAAGTCTGTCCGGTCGCGCTCAAGGGCAGCGCTGCGTAGGTTGTGAAGCCTTGCTCTGCAAGCTCACCCATGAGAGGAGCCGAATTCCGACCTTCTTCCGATTCAAGATCAACCTTGATCGTCTCACCCTGCATGATGACTTTGTAAAGCGGATTGCGGGTGAAGGCCTCTTGCGTGATGGCCTTGGAGTCGGCCGCGATTTCGTCGCAAATCTCGTCTTTGCTGCTCCAGAACCACGAAAAGCCAATGACACGTGGATGAAGGGTTCCGATGTGAAGGGTACAGCGATCAATGCCGAGATCGGCCGTCTTGCAGCGCCACATGAACTCCTCGAACATCAGCATGACATTATCGATCTTGGTGGCATCGTGCAAAAGCCAGTCGTGAACATCGCCAAGTGTCTGTTTCGCCGGAGCGCTGGAAGGGCCACGTTTGGAGCGGTTCAGAAGATGCACATGCGGGGCATAGCTGCGCGGGGCGGGGTCAAGCACTGCCTGGTTCATGCGGGCTCCGATGGTGTCGCTGGGATCAGTTGGGTCAACAGGACATATAGTTCAAACTCACGATCACGAAATAGCTTCGCAAACAAATAATCCCCGGCGCCGGGCGCCAGGGATGGTCAGCATTGCCAATCGGTTGCGGTGTTCAGAACGCAGCTTCCACACCGCCCATTTCCACATAAACGCTTTTGATCTGGCTATAATAGTCGATTGCCGCGTGACCGTTTTCGCGTCCGATACCCGATTTCTTGTAGCCGCCAAACGGCATTTCGATCGGGGTCAGATTGTAGGTGTTGATCCAGCAGGTGCCTGCCTGCAAGAGGTCGATGACCCGGTGGGCGCGCTGAATGTCGCTTGTGAAGACACCGGCGGCCAGGCCGAACTCCGTGTCGTTTGCCCGATTAATGACATCCGTCTCGTCATCAAAATCAAGAACGCTCAGCACCGGACCGAAAATTTCTTCTCGCGCGATGGTCATGTTGTCGCTGACATCCGCAAAGACCGTTGGTTCGACGAAATAGCCATCAGGGAAGCTGTCTACCTGCGCGGCATTCCCGCCGCAGACAAGCCGGGCACCTTCTTCCTGCCCAACCTTGAGGTAGTGCATCACCTTGTCCAGTTGCTGCCGGGAAACCAGTGGCCCGATGGATGTCGCCTCGTCCATAGGATCGCCAAGAACGGCCTCCTTGGTTCGCTCCGCAAGTCGGGCCAGGAATTCTTCTTTGATGTTCTTGTGGACGAAAACCCGGGTGCCGTTCGAGCAGATCTGACCGGTTGAATAGAAATTCGCGTTGATCGCTGCGGAAATGGCGTTCTCGATATCTGCATCGTCAAAAATGATCAGCGGCGACTTGCCGCCAAGTTCCAGGGTCGTTTTCTTGAGGTGTTCACCGGCAAGAGCCGCGACTTTAGCGCCAGTCGGCACAGATCCCGTCAACGATACCTTGGCGATATCCGGATGGGCCACCATCTTTGCACCCACATCCCCGAAGCCCTGCAAGACGTTGAAGACACCGTCGGGCAGACCGGCTTCCGTGAAAGCTTCCGCAAGTTTCAAGGCGCTCAGCGGCGTCACCTCGGAAGGTTTAAAAATCATGGCGTTGCCGCAGACAAGTGCGGGAGCGGCCTTCCAGCAGGCGATCTGGATCGGGTAGTTCCAGGCACCAATGCCGAAGCAGATACCCAGCGGCTCACGCTTGGTATAGGCAAAGGAACCGCCGAGCTCGATATGCTCGCCTGTCAGCGTCGCGGCAAGACCGCCATAATATTCAAGACAGTCGGCACCGGATGCGACATCGGCAACCAGCGTCTCCTGAAGGGGTTTGCCTGTGTCCAGGGTTTCCAGGATCGACAGGTCGCGGTTTCTCTCGCGAAGGATTTCCGCAGTGCGGCGCAAGACGCGGCCACGTTCGGCCGGCGGTGTCGCCGCCCAGACCTTCTGACCTTCTTTTGCAGATTGAATCGCTGCGGCGATGACCGTGTCATCGGCCGATACGATGCGTGCAATGACTTCTCCAGTCGCCGGGTAAAGCGAGTCGAAAGGGGTGCCGGATTGGCTTTCAAGATATGAGCCGCCGACATAGTGCGAGGCTTGGGGTTGGGCGCGCATGAAATGGCTCCTGATCGTTTTGGGTACCGGCGCACCGGTTGGTCGTTTCAGCGTTGGGACGTTTCCCAGTCGGGATGGATCCAGGGTTCCTGATTGGATGCAGGAAGCGGGTCGATGCCCAGGATATGGTCGGAGGCTTTCTCTCCGACCATTATCGAGGGCGCATTCAAGTTGCCATTGGTGATTAGCGGAAAGATGGAGCTGTCTGCAACTCGCAATCCATCCACGCCGATCACACGGCATTCCGGGTCGACAACCGCCATCGGATCGTCCTTTGCCCCCATCCGGCAGGTTCCGCATGGATGATAGGCACTTTCAGCGTGTTCCCGAATGAAATCGTCTAAGGCTTCGTCGCTCTGAACATGATCGCCTGGTTGGATTTCCTTGCCACGGTAGTCCGCGAAGGCTTCCTGACCGAAGAGTTCTCGGGTCAGCCCGATGCAGTTGCGGAAATCTTCCCAGTCTTCCTCGTGAGACATGTAGTTGAAGAAGATCGAGGGTTTCGAGCGCGGGTCGCTGGATGTCAGTGTCACTGCCCCGCGTGACTTTGACCGCATGGGCCCGACATGAGCCTGAAACCCATGGCCTTCGGCGGCGGCTTTTCCGTCATAGCGGACCGCAAATGGCAGGAAGTGATACTGGATGTCGGGATATTTCACCCCGGCCTTTGAGCGAATAAAGGCTGCGGCTTCGAATTGGTTGGACGCGCCGAGGCCCTTCTTGAAAAACAGCCACTGTGCTCCGATCACGGCCTTTGAGATGAGGTTCCAGTGCTTGTAGAGCGTTATCGGCTGAACGCAGGCCTGCTGAATGTAGAGTTCCAGATGGTCCTGAAGGTTTGCGCCAACACCCGGCCGGTCGGCGACGACATTGATCCCAAGCGCACTCAGATCAGCAGCCGCGCCAATGCCGGACTGCATGAGGATCTTGGGCGAATTTATGGAAGAGGCTGCCAGAACGACTTCTCGTTCCGCTCGTGCTGTGCGAATTTCGCCGCCTGTCTCGAATTCCACACCGACGGCTCGGTTGTTTTCGATCAGGACCTTGCGCACAAGCGCACCCTTGATCAGATCCAGATTTCCGCGTTTCAGAGCTGGCTTCAGATAGGCATTCGCAGCGGACCACCGGCGTCCCCGATGGACCGTCATTTCCATATCGGCAAAGCCCTCCTGGCGCTCGCCATTATAATCGCCGGTCACACCGTAGCCGGCTTGTTCGCCGGCATCCTTGAAGGCCTGGAAAAGCGGATTCCATTTTGATCCCCGCTGAACATGAAGGGGGCCGTTGGTCCCGCGCCAATCAGACTGGCCGCCATGGCTTGTTTCCAGTCGCTTGTAGTAGGGCAGAACATGCCGATAGCCCCAGCCGGCCGCCCCCATTTCCTCCCAGGTGTCGAAATCGCAGGCATGACCGCGGACATAGACCATTCCATTGACGGAGGACGAGCCACCGATGACCTTGCCCCGGGGGGTAGCGAGGCGCCGACCGCCCAAATGCGGTTCAGGCTCGCTGGAATAACCCCAGTCGTAAAGCGACATATTCATCGGGTAGGAAAGAGCCGCCGGCATCTGAATAAGCGGACCGGCATCGGTTCCGCCAAATTCCAGTACCAGAACGCGGCTCGTACCGTCTTCCGACAGTCTGGACGCCATGGTGCAACCGGCTGAGCCCGCCCCAACAATGATAAAATCGAACGTGTCCGTCATCTGCGCTCCGCGCGGCTTTTTACGTGTTTGAAGTTCGTGCGGCATGTGCCGCGATTTGCGTTTCGACATAGTCTTCGACCATTGCGATTGCCGCCTGGCGGTCGGTCTTGGTGTCGCTGAGGGCCTGGCGGATCCAGACACCATCGATCATGGAGGCAGTACCTTCAGCAATGCGCCGCGCCTCGTGCCGGGGCATGAAGGCGAGCAGGGCATGGGTCAGGTTCGATGCGAGCCTTGCTGCGTAAATACGCAGCAAACGCCGGTTGCTGTCTGTCGTCCGGGACTGGACATAAAAGGCCAGCCAAGCCGCAATGACCGTCGGTTGGAACTGATCAACGGCGAAATTGCCGGCAATGATTGCAGAGATACGCTGCCGTGGTGTTTCTGCCTTCGCGAGGCCTTCGCTGATCTCGCGGCCGAGCTCCGCAAGAAGATGGCGCATCGTTGCCGCAAGTAATTGATCTTTCGACCCAAAGTAATGGTGTACCAGCCCGCCAGAAACTCCGGCACGTTTGGCGATCTGAGCCATGGTTATGTCACTGTATCCGCGTTCATGAATAGCATCGACAGTTGCGTCAATAAGGCTGCGCCGCCGCTCCGCTTCCATTCCGACTTTGGGCATCATGATCTCCATATCTCAGCGAAATCTATTTTTAATTGACTAATCAATCAATGAAAACTTGCAAATTTTCCCGGTGGATGTTTGGATCGCGTTCATTCAAGCTGTAGTGAGGGGAACGAGACAGCTGAACGCTGGGCAGTACTCAACTCCCACTGCACATACAAAAGCGACTTTCCGAAGGAGGTACTCAAATGAAAATTGCTGCGAAGCTCGCTGGGGCACTTGCACTTGGACTGATGATGTCCGGAACCGCACTGGCGAACGATCCGGAAACTTGCAAGACCGTTCGTTTCTCTGATGTAGGCTGGACCGACATCACAGCAACGACCGCTGCCACATCAGTCGTGCTCGAGGCGCTCGGATATGAGCCGGAAGTGAAAATTCTTTCCGTGCCGGTTACCTACGCTTCCTTGAAGAACAAGGACATCGATATTTTCCTCGGCAATTGGATGCCGACCATGGAAGGCGACATCAAGGCATATCGCGACGACGGCTCCGTTGAGACGGTCCGCGCAAACCTTGAAGGTGCGAAATACACGCTCGCCGTTCCGAAATACACCTACGACAAGGGCCTGAAGAGCTTTGCCGATATTGCCAAGTTCCGTGATGATCTCGACGGAAAAATCTATGGCATCGAGCCAGGTAATGACGGCAACCGTCTCATCATCGGAATGATCGACGAAAATCTCTTCGATCTGAAAGGCTTTGAAGTTGTCGAGTCTTCCGAGCAAGGCATGCTGGCCCAGGTCGCTCGTGCCAGCCGCCGCGAGAACGACATTGTCTTCCTCGGTTGGGAGCCGCATCCGATGAACGCCAGTTTCGAAATGGCGTATCTTGAAGGTGGCGATGACGTCTTTGGCGCTAACTACGGTGGCGCGACGGTCTACACCAACGTGCGCGCGGGCTATACCGGCGAGTGCCCGAATGTAGGCAAACTTCTTGAAAACCTGGAATTCTCGCTGGCCATGGAAAACGAGATCATGGGCGCGATCCTGATTGACGGTGAAGATCCCAACAAGGCAGCCGCTGCATGGCTGAAGGAGCATCCGGCAACCTTCGAGAACTGGCTTGTCGGCGTAAAGACGTTTGACGGCGGAGACAGCTTCGCTGCCGTGAAAGGGGCCCTTGGCCTCTAACCTGAAGTGAAATCAGCGCCGGCGTGGTCCACCCCGCCGGCGTTTTCCTTTTAAGAACAAAAAGAACGGAGAGGCGGGTTGGACTGGCTGACAGACAATAAACTGCCGATCGGCCCTTGGGCACGGTCCGTGGTCGACTGGTTGACTGACAATGCCTATTGGGTATTCGACGGCATCTCGTTATTCCTGGAAACACTGATCGATGGGATCTTGTGGTTGCTGCAGACGCCGCATCCGCTGATCATCGTTGTCGTGGCCGTTGCCATCGGCTACGCGGTTCATCGCACGCTCGCTTTCGCGGTGTTCGTGGCTGTTTCGCTGCTGCTCATCATCAACCAGGGCTATTGGGAAGAAACAACCGAAACACTCGCTCTGGTCATTGCGGCCTCCGTCGTTTGTATGGCGGTCGGCGTGCCGATCGGGGTTCTTGGCGCTCACAATCCGCGGTTTTATGCTGCCATGCGCCCGGTGCTGGATCTCATGCAGACCATCCCGACCTTTGTTTATCTGATCCCCGCGCTGATCCTGTTTGGGCTTGGTATGGTGCCTGGACTGATTGCGACGGTTATCTTTGCCATCCCGGCCCCCATTCGCTTGACCCAGCTTGGTGTGTCGTCCACCCCTACTGCGCTTTTGGAAGCTGGCCAGGCATTCGGGGCAACGAAACGCCAGCTTCTTTGGAAAATTGAATTACCTTACGCGCTGCCACAAATCATGGCCGGCCTGACGCAGACCATCATGCTGTCTTTGTCGATGGTGGTGATCGCCGCGCTTGTCGGCGCTGACGGTCTTGGTGTTCCGACACTCAGAGCACTGAACACCGTCAACATTGCACAGGGCTTTGAAGTCGGTGTCTGCATCGTTCTGATTGCCATCGTGCTTGACCGGTTTTTCCGGGCTCAGGAGGGGGGCAAACGATGAGTTTAGAACAAACGGCTCCAGTCGTTTCCTTCAAGGAAGTCGACATCGTATTCGGAGACAAGCCCTCAAGCGCACTTCCTCTGATTGATGCTGGAAAAACGCGGCAGGAAATCCAGGCGGAAACGGGTCAGATCCTTGGCGTCGCCGGCGCCAGTTTTGACATTCATGAAGGTGAGGTCATCGTTCTCATGGGCCTGTCGGGTTCCGGCAAGTCAACGCTTCTGCGTGCGGTCAATGGATTGAACCCGGTCATTCGAGGTGAAGTTCAGGTTCATGACGGCAAGCAATTCGTGAACCCGGAAACTTGTTCGGAAAACGATCTGCGTGAATTGCGACGGCACCGGATCGCCATGGTGTTCCAGCAGTTCGGCTTGCTGCCATGGCGCTCGGTTGCTGAAAATGTCGGCTTTGGTCTGGAACTTGCCGGGATGCCTGAAAACGAACGACTGGCCAAAGTTGAGGATCAGTTGAAACTGGTGGGCCTGTCCGGTTGGGGTGAGAAATTCGTTCATGAACTTTCCGGAGGCATGCAACAGCGTGTCGGCCTGGCACGGGCATTTGCAACCGACGCGCCGATCCTTCTGATGGATGAGCCGTTCTCGGCCCTGGACCCGCTCATCCGTGACAAGCTGCAGGACGACCTTCTTGATCTTCAGAAGGAACTCAATCGAACCATCATTTTCGTGAGCCATGACCTCGACGAAGCTGCCAAGATTGGTTCGCGTATTGCCATCATGGAAGGCGGGAGGGTCATCCAGCTGGGAACTCCCCAGGAGATCGTAAAGTCACCGGCAACTGAGTACGTTGCCGATTTTGTCAGTCACATGAACCCGCTCAATGTTCTGAGAGCCCGCGACATCATGGTGCCGCCGGGCAGCCTTGCCGGGTCGCTTGCCAGTGCCCTGTCCTGTGAAGATGGCACGCCCATCCGCGAAGTCGCGAAACTGAAAAAGTCGAGCACCGAACCCGTTGTGGTTCAAAAGGACGGTGCGATTGTCGGCGTGATCGGTGAAAACGAGCTGCTGGACTGCATGCTTTAGTGTAACGGCATTCCATCGCGGTGATGGATCTGCAGAAATGACAATCCTAAAACAAAAAACGGGGCCCGTCGGCCCCGTTTTCGCGTTGTTGAGCCAAAGCCGCTGGATAAGAGCGGCAAAGCCTCTAAACTTAGAGAAGCTCGAGCTGAGCAGCCTGCTTGCCGCGGCCGCGACGGTCGTCTTCGGCAACGAAGGAGATTTTTGCGCCTTCAACTGGCGTACCGATACCGGCCTGCTCAAATGCAGTTACGTGAACGAATACGTCCTTGCCGCCATTTTCAGGCGTGATGAAGCCAAAGCCGCGGTCGTGGTTGAAGAATTTGATTGTGCCGTTCTCACGCATGGAGAAACCTTTCCGTTGGTTAAATGCGCCCGTCCGTTTCCGGCAAAGCGCGGATAAACGAGAAGTCAAATAAGAAACGGAAAGCTTTGTAATTCAGAGCGTAGCTTGATGAAGCCGTTGCCGAAGTCGTCAGTCTCACCGGGTCTTTCGTCATGTCCCGTACGACGCAGCTTGCGCCGACGGAGCATAATGTAAGGCGCAGAGCGTCTTCCGACAAGTGAAAGATGCGTAAGATGGTAAAACAAGCGTTTTTTAGCCCTTTTTTTGGAAAGTGACAGCTTGTGACCCCGGTCACAGAGACAAATTGCTGCCGTGGCTATTGTCCTTTCATGAACTGAGGCACGCAGGGGCCTCGGAAAAACGAAGGGACACCGTCATGTTCAAGAAAGTAGCTAACACCACCATCGCGCTGGCTCTTGTTGCCGGTGCAGCCCTCACCACTCAGACGCAATCTGCAAATGCCGCTGAAGGCTGGCAGGTCGGCGTCGGCATCGCGGGCGGCCTTGCAGCCGGTGCGATCCTGGGGTCCGCTCTCTCGCAGCCGCGCTATGTTGCCCCGCCGCCGGCCTACTATCCGGCACCAGCCCCGGTGGTGTCCTACCGCCCGGCGCCTTGGTCCCCGGCCTGGTACAACTATTGCAGCCGCAAGTATCGCTCGTTTAATCCGAATACCGGCTACTTCCTGGCTTATTCAGGTCAGTACACGTTCTGCCGATAATCAAAATACCCGTCATTTGAACGGGCTTGGACAAAGCAACATAAAGCCGGGGCGCAAACCCCAACAATGGGTATCCGGCTACACTCCCTGCAAGGTATTCCTCCCAACCTTGCAGGGAGTTTTCATTTTGTAAGCGATACTGCCGGACTTGACGAAAGCGCTCGCGTCAAGTCGCAGCACGCTTTGCTGCCCGCATGATAGTTTCCAGCTGATTTAGAAACCGCGATTTGTCCGCCTTGGTAAAGGAAGGGCCACCTTCCCGGATTTCGCCGATCTCGCGCAAATGCGTTTTCAAATCCCGCATCGCAAGACGCATACCCATTGCATCCTCGCTGAACGGTTTTCCGGTCGGCCCGATAACCATTGCGCCCGCCTTGACGCACCTGGACGCCAACGGCACGTCTGCGGTCACGACGACGTCGCCGGTTTTTGCGCGTTCCGCAATCCAGTTATCGGCTTCGTCCGGTCCTTCCGGTACGACAACACGCTCGATCAGGTCGCCTTCCGGCAAACGCATCCAGCTGTTGGACACAAACTTGATTGCAACATTGTGCCGCTCGCCAACCCGGACGGCTTCGTTCTTTACCGGACAGGCATCTGCGTCCACATAAAGTACGGTCATGCACGTTCGCCCTCTTCATGATTGCTTAGATGGTTTTGAATGCCGAGTGCGGCTTGCCGGCCTGTGGCAAAGCAGGCTTGCAGCAGATAGCCGCCGGTTGGTGCTTCCCAATCGAGCATTTCGCCGGCCACAAAGACACCCGGCAAATTGCGCAACATCATTCCATCATCGAGGTCTGCGAGTGCAATGCCACCTGCTGATGATATCGCCCGGTCAATATCGTAAGGGGCAGTGCACAGAACCGACAAAGCCTTGATCCGTGCTGCAAGGCCAGCCGGATCTTCCGGAAGGGGGCCTGCCTCGCGCAGGAGCGCCTGCTCGACAGGGCTCAGTTTCAGTGCCTTTTTCAAGAAGGTCGATACGGATTGTTTGCGCCGCGGCCGGGCGAGCTTTTGACTGACCGCGCCTATCGACATGCCAGGGCGTAGATCAATCGTGAGCTCCGCAGAGCCATTTATTTTGATCTTCTCACGCAGTTCCGCGGAAAGAGCATAGACTGCGCCGCCTTCTAGGCCCTTTGCCGAGAGCAGAGCTTCTCCACTGGATTGGCTGTCATCGAGACTGAGGGAAATGCGCTTCAATGGCGAACCCGCGAACCGTCCTTGCAGAACAGCGCTCCAGGAAACGAGAAAACCGCAATTGGAGGGCTGAAATCGATTTATGTTGATCTGGCGTTTTTCAAGCGCCGGAACCCAGGCAGCATCTGAGCCGAGCTTCGGCCAGCTTGCCCCGCCGAGCGCAAGCAAGAGGGCGCGTATGGGAATGGCTTTCGGCTCTTGGCCATCGGTTTTCAAAAGCGCGTCACCTTCTTCGGTCAGTCCGGTGAAGGCATGACGTGTCAGCAGTTTGACGCCGCGCTGGTCAAGCCGGCGGAGCCACGCGCGCAGCAGCGGAGAGGCTTTCATGGATTTCGGAAACACCCTGCCGCTGCTGCCGACAAAGGTCTCTTCTCCCAGTCCATGACACCAGTTCCTGAGGTCGTTGGGCGAAAAAGCACGGATCATGGGTTCCAGGAAGCCACGTGCCTCGCGATACCGATCCAGAAAAATATCAATGTCTTCGCTGTGGGTCAGGTTCAGACCGCCACGCCCGGCCATCAGAAACTTGCGGGCCGGGGAAGGCATCTTGTCGGCAATGGTCACCTCAAGCCCCTCGGCCGACAGTTGCTCAGCAGCGAACAGCCCGGCCGGGCCGGCACCTATGATCAGAACATCGGTCATTGCGCCTTATTAGTTGGACTGACCTTGCTTGACCACCGACATTTTCATGTTCTGCAAAGTCTGGCGTCCTGGGGATGGGCCAGTCTGCTTTCGAGTAGCTTGCAGGCGTGCTCGTATCGCAAGATGATCTTCTCAAGTTTTTGTTATCCGTCTCATGAGACTATCCGGTCCAACGGTTGGATGTTCCGGCCTGAGCTGAAGTCGCAAAGGCATTTGGCATGGAAAAAAACAGGGACCTTATTGTCGTCGCCGACCCGGATCCCAATGTTCAGTCAGGCTTCCAGAAACTGTTTGGCAGCCAGATGGAAGTCGCCTGCTTTTCTGACTCCGATTCAGCTTTGATTTTCTTGAAGCAACAACCCGGTGTTGCCATCGTCTGCTCCTGTTTCAATTTGCCTGGTCGCGGTGGATCGGCGTTTTTGAGGGCTTCGGAAATCATTGCGCCAATGGCGGCAAGGGTGATGTTGACGCGGGAACGGTCAGCAGAAGCTGTCAAACAGGCGCTGAATGAAGGTCATGCTTTCATGTTTCTGGACAAGCCGAGCCAGCCGGCAGACCTGGTTGCAGCTATGGAAACGGCTCTGGCACATCATCGACAGCTGTTCAAAGATCGGGCATTGCTTGAACGAACACTGGCTGGTTCAGTCAAGCTTCTCATTGACATGATGGCCCTTTTTCACCCCGAAGCTTTCCGGCGCACGGGTGTCGTGCGCAAACAAGCTCTCAAGCTCGCCAAGGCATCGGGCATGAAAAAGACCTGGGAGCTTGAAATGGCGGTCATGCTCTCGCCTCTCGGTGAAGCGCTGCTGCCGAAACAAGTCCTTGCCCGCTATCGCGCAGCGCGCAGCCTGACCGAGCAGGAGCGCGATGTGCTCGACAAGTCTCCTGCTCAAACGCAGGAACTTCTGAAAAACGTTCCGCAATTGGAGCGGGTGTCCGACTATCTCTATTTGTCGGCACGCGGGTTTGATGGATCCGGTTTTCCAAAGGATGGGCCGACGGGAACAGACATTCCGCAAATCTCCAGAATACTGAAACTGCTGACAGATCTCTGGTACGCCAGTCCTGAAGCCGGACCGGATGCTGCGGCGTTTGAGGCCATGACGATAAATCGCCGGAAATACGACCCCAAGCTATTGGAGCTGGCCAGGGACGTCTTGATGGACGATGTTCCGGAAGAGCGCAAAAAGCATGTGGCTGAATGTCATATCCGTTCGCTGCGGCCCGGCGATATTCTCGTTGATGACGCTCTGACCGAAAGCAATCATGAACTGGTTCTGTCTCGCGGACATACTTTGACCCCGACGACGATCCGTCGCCTTGAGCATTTCCATCAGACCACTGGTGTCCGCCAGCCAATTCGCGTCGAGCGGCATGAAGTTGCTCATAAGGCGGTGTCTGATCCGGCTTAGTGCGTGTTCTTGTTGTCCAGTAGTTCAGCTTCATATGCCTTGGCGACACGCAAGAAACGGGCATGGGCATAATTCATGGACAGGATCAGTCCCCACCAACCGTATTTGCGGTATCTGCGAACGAAATAAGCCTTGAAAAAGCTGACAGGAAATTCGGTTATCAGGCGGCTTCTGGACAGTCGTCTGCCGCGGCTTCGCATGTCCTCCACCTGCATGGCGGAATAGCGATTGTATTTTTCAACCTGAAAATCGAGCGAGCGGATCGACCGGTGCGCCATGATGCCTGACAGATTGTCGAGCTTGGCACCGGGATCGGGCCGGACGGTGTCGTGAACCGTTGAGTCTGAGAACCGTCCTTTGCGCCGGTCATAGAGCCGTATCTGGTGGTAGCCATAGGCCCAGGGCGCAGGTGCGCTTTCATGCGCGTACATGTCCCGGATCATGATCCGCCAGCCATCGGCGTCATTGAAAGTATGGTCGGCGAATTTCGCCTTGATCTCCGCCGCCAGTTCCGGCGTCACCTCTTCATCGGCATCGAGGTTCAAAATCCAGTCATGTTTGCACTGGTCTTCGCCATAGCGCTTCTGCGGGCCATATCCGAGCCATTCGTGGAAAACCACGCGAGCACCAAGGCTCTCGGCAACTGCAACCGTGTCGTCGCTTGAGCCGCTGTCGACCACGATGACCTCGTGCACCCAGTCGATCACGCTCTCAATCGGTCGGGCAATGCGGTCGGCTTCATTTCTGGCAATGATGAACACGGAAAGGGGAAGTCGGCTGGTCATCGCTGTTCCGGCTTGTTGATCGCCGGAAGACCCCGGCGCGACTATTTAGCCGCGCCGGACGCTGATTTGAAGAAAAGAAATCAGGATTTTACACGTGCAAACAAAGCATCGTGCCCAGCCAGAGTGACCTTGGTGCCTTCAAAAGCGCCGGAAAAACCGGGGGCATTCAGGTTTTCAAGATCGAGGCTTTCAACCTCGACGGTCGCCGGAGCCGATCCCAAGTTGAAGGCGCACAGGATGGTTTCGCCGTTATGCGAACGCGTGAACACCAGGGTTTCGCCCGCGGTGTCGAGAAAGTGCATATCGCCTTTCTTGAGAGGGGCATGGTTCTGCCGCCAGGCATAAAACGCACGATTGCGGTTCAAAATGGAAGCTTCATCCTTATCCTGCTCAAAAGCTGCGAGCTCAAGATGTTCGGGCGCGACTGGTAACCAGGGCTCGGCTTGCGAGAAACCGGCATAACCATTGTCCCTTACCCACGGCATCGGAGTTCGGCAACCGTCGCGGCCCTTATAGTCGGGCCAGAAACGTATGCCGTACGGGTCCTGTAGTTTCTCGAAAGGTACATCGGCCTGCGGCAGGCCCAGTTCCTCACCTTGATACAGGCACGGCGTTCCTCGAAGTGATGCGCATAGGGCGGTTTCGAAAGGAGCAAATCTGGCAACTTCCTGGCCGGCACCCCAACGGGTGCCCACCCGTTGCACATCATGGTTGGACAGCGCCCAGCTGGCCCAGCCAGATCCTATGCCGTCGTTCATTTCTTCAACGATGCGGCGGATATAGGCTGCCGAATGCTGCGGCGTCAGTAGGTCGAAGCTATAGGCCATGTGAATGCGCTTGCCGACTTCCGTATAAGACGCAGTCAGTTCTACTGCTTGGCCGTCCGCACCTATTTCTCCAACTGATGTTGCGCCCGGATACTGGTCGAGCAATGCTCGCAGTCTTTCCAGGAATATTAGGTTTTCAGGTCTGGTCTTGTCGTAAATGTGATCCTGGTAGCCATAAGGGTTGGACGGATCCACGGTGGATGGAAGCTCGTGAGCGCTGAGCGGCGGATTGTCTCTCAGTTCTTTGTCATGCACATAGAAATTCACTGTGTCGAGACGGAAACCGTCGACACCTCTGTCGAGCCAGAACCTGGCAACATCCAGGACGGCATCCTGAACGTCCATATTGTGAAAGTTGAGATCCGGCTGGCTGGCGAGGAAATTGTGCATGTAGTACTGGCGCCGGTGGCTGTCCCACTCCCAGGCGGGCCCGCCGAATATCGATAGCCAGTTGTTGGGGACGTTTCCGTCCGGCTTTGCATCAGCCCAGACAAACCAGTCCGCCTTCGGATTGTTCTTAGAAGACCGGCTTTCAACGAACCAGAGGTGTTGGTCGGACGTGTGCGAAATCACAAGGTCGATAATAACTTTCAGACCGCGTTCATGAGCAGCGGCTAGCATCCGGTCAAAATCCGCGAGTGAGCCGAACATCGGATCGACGTCCACATAGTTGGAAACGTCGTAGCCGAAATCCGCCATGGGGGATGTGAAGAACGGAGACAGCCAAATGGCATCCACACCGAGAGAGGCGACATAGTCCATGCGTTCAGTCACGCCGTTCAGGTCGCCGATACCATCCCCATTCGTGTCGTTGAACGAGCGAGGGTAGATCTGATAGATCACAGCTCCGCGCCACCAGTCCTGGTCCTTGATCGCATTGTCAGACATCTCGGCCTCCTGGCCCGTTTCGGCTTCTTCGAACATTGCCGGTCTCCCTTTCGCCGACTGATCATCCGTTTCTGCCCGGTTGGCTTGAAACAGTCTTGGTAAATCTGGACGGTTCACTAGAATTCAAAGCGCTTTGAATGGCTATATGCCGCGGATCGCAAGGTCAAGGTGTCGTTGGTAAAAAGTCGTGTGATTCTTGCAAGTCAGAGGAGAAAGCCGCTCTCGAACGAATGTGCGGAAAAGCAAAAACCGGCCCTGCGAGGCAGGGCCGGCTAAAGAACTGAAAAGTCTTGAAACAGGATTTGGTCAGCAACAATTGCGCAATACCGCGTGTACATGACGCTTCGATGAATACCCTTCTTAAAGGGCACTCATTTGTGCAGAACCTTTGCGCCGCTGATGTCTGTTCGCAACAAACACGTTTCACGACACATTATGAGATTTCATAAGTTATTGGAAAATATACCTTAAATAAAAAGTTATGACGTTTAGGTCACTTTCTTCTTGCAAAGCAGCATGGAAGCTGGAACTGTCCGGCAATATCAAATTCAGCAAAGTGGTGAATGAGCCGGGCACGAACCTGTGCCGTTGTGATGCGACAAGCCGCTTCGCGTGACGAAACCTGGAGGAAGTGTCATGACGGCAGCAATGGTGGGATGGGCACACATGCCCTTCGGCAAGCATGCGGAAGAAACAGTCGAGAGCATGATCGTCAGGGTTGCCGTGGACGCCATCCACGATGCTGGCATTGCACCGGAAGACGTCGACGAAATTCTACTCGGGCACTTCAACGCAGGCTTTTCCGTTCAGGACTTTACGGCCTCTCTTGTGCTGCAGGCCGATCCGGCGCTTCGTTTCAAACCGGCGACACGGGTTGAAAACGCTTGCGCGACGGGTTCAGCCGCGGTTCATCAGGGTGTGAGGGCGATCGCCTCCGGAGATGCCCGCTTCGTGCTTGTTGTTGGTGTCGAGCAGATGACAACGACCCCGGGTCCGGAAATCGGGAAGAACCTGTTGAAAGCCTCCTACTTGAAGGAAGAAGGTGATATTCCGGCCGGCTTTGCCGGAGTTTTCGGAAAAATAGCAGATGCCTATTTCCAGAAATTCGGAGACCAGTCCGACGCATTGGCCAAAATTGCCGCCAAGAACCACAAGAACGGCGTCAACAATCCCTATGCGCAGATGCGCAAGGATCTTGGCTTCGAGTTCTGCCGCGCCGAAAGCGAGAAAAACCCGTTTGTTGCCGGTCCCTTGAAGCGGACCGACTGTTCATTGGTGTCTGACGGCGCTGCGGCACTCGTTCTGACGGACCCTGCAACCGCGCTTGGCATGAAGAAGGCCGTTGCGTTCCGCGGTATGTCGCACGTGCAGGATTTTCTGCCGATGTCCAAGCGCGACATCCTGAAATTTGAAGGTTGCTCCAAGGCTTGGGGCGAAGCACTCGGCGACGCCAATCTGGCGCTGGAGGATCTTTCCTTTGTTGAAACCCATGACTGTTTCACAATTGCTGAGTTGCTCGAATATGAAGCGATGGGCCTGACCGCAGAAGGTGAAGGTGCCAAGGCGGTTCTTGAAGGCTGGACCGAAATGGGCGGCAAGCTGCCGGTCAATCCGTCTGGCGGGCTCAAGGCAAAGGGGCATCCGATCGGTGCAACAGGCGTCTCTATGCATGTTTTGACCGCGATGCAGTTGACCGATACAGCGGGCGATATTCAGGTCAAGAACGCTGAAATCGGTGGCATCTTCAACATGGGCGGTGCGGCCGTCGCCAATTTTGTTTCCGTGTTGCAGGCGATGAAATAGAACAGTCGTCTCC
This sequence comes from uncultured Roseibium sp., assembly GCF_947499295.1. Lineage (GTDB taxonomy): Bacteria > Pseudomonadota > Alphaproteobacteria > Rhizobiales > Stappiaceae > Roseibium. Next base: position 56,885 of record NZ_CANMNP010000004.1, on the reverse strand, counting down.
ATTGCGCGGGGGTGACGTCGATCATCCCCGCCAAAATATTGCGGCACCCGATTACCGATCCAATGGGTTGTGAAACGGCGGTTTTGGGACCCGCGGCGTCAACCTTCGACAGTCTCCAGAATAGCTGGTTAACCGAAGTGCGCAGGCCATCCCAGTTTTTTCTTGCAACTAGGGCGATTGAACTGCTTCAAGGGACTTCGAAAGCGCAATAGTACGGTGGGACATGATCTTGCCATTTCGCTTTGTCATCAGGCGGCGCGGACGTCATGCGTCCTGCAATGTGTTGACCGGGCTCAGGTTGTTCGAATGGATCTCTCGCAGCACATGCTGGTGCTGATATCAACGATGGCGATGACAGTGCCGTTGTTTGGCGCTCTGTGCTGTTTGTTACAAGACCGACACAAAACCCTGTTTCGGGTCCTTGCTGCATTTTTTCTGGCAGCCGCTGTCACGGAACTGCCTACAGCCTTGCAGATGGTCGTGACCGGAGCGAGTTTTGTCACGCTGCTGGAAGCGCTCTGGCTGTTGGCCATGGCGTGTGTCACGCCACTGATCTGGCTCTATGTCTGGATACTGACTTCAGAAGACGAAGGCCTTCCGGAAAAACTATATCGGCATTTGGTTCTGCCTGGCTTCACGCTGCTGACAAGCGGTTCCATTGTCCTTTATCTGGTGTTGGCGGACCTGCGCCTTTTCAGCGTTTCGCAAGAGACGTTGCTGCAAGCGGCAGATGCGATCAACTGGGTGTTCTGGGCGCTGGTGACCGTCGTGATCAAGCTCCAGTGGGGCGTTTACATTCTGCTGGTCTATCGCCGGCTTGTGTCTTATCGAATTCGCTTGAAGGACCTTTTTGCAAGCACCGAAAGCAAGGAGTTGCGCTGGATAGCCTTTGTGGTCGGCATCAGCGGATTTTATTGGATCCTCAGTCTGATCTCGTCGCTCCTGAGTTACATGATCCCGGATTACAGCGGACTCCCAAGACTTGCGTATTTTCTGCTTAATCTGACACTTCAGACGATTATGGCTGTTTGGGGCTTGAGACAACGGCCAGGACTGAGACCTCAAGAAAATGTCGCTCGCGTACCCGAACAACGCTATGCGAACTCGGCACTGACTGAAGATGCAACGGATCGCATTGCTGCCAAATTGCGCAAGGCGATGACGGCCGACAAGCTCTATCTCAATCCAAACCTGTCACTCTGGATTCTGGCCCGACACACCGGTGTGAGCGAGAATTACATTTCCCAGGTTCTGAACGAGGTGATCGGTCAGAATTTTTTCGACTTTGTAAACAGCCACCGCATTGAGGCAGCAAAGAGCAACCTGAGGGATAGCGACGATACGATCCTGGCCATTGCGCTTGATGCCGGTTTCAACTCCCGATCTTCCTTTTATTCAGCGTTCAAGAAAGTGACGGGGCAGACGCCAACGGCTTATCGAAAAGCACAAGGGACGGTCGACAAGTTTTCGACAAATCTGTCCGTCTGAGCTGAACCGGACGACATGTATCGCCAAAAAGGCCTATCCGGCGAAATCTCAACCGGAGAAAGCTTTATGAAACGACTACCCATATTTCTTGCAACCGCAATCTATGCAGCGCCCGCATTCGCGGATCTTTCGCCTGAATTCAACGGCCTCTGGCAGACTGACGGCTATGGCACGATCGCAAAGGTGCAAGACGGCAATATCAAGTTCTATCAATTTGCCGGTGACATCTGCATCGAAGAGAGCGGAGATGCTGAAGCTCTATTAGATTTGATCGGCAACAGCAAGCTTGTCCTGACCAAGGACAGAAACACCGCCACTGTGACGTTGCCATTTGCACAACATCAGATCCGCGCTGATCGGCTCGAGGCGCTACCTGATACCTGTCAGACGTCGATAGAAAACACTCCTGCAGCAAATTTCGAGGCGTTTGCCGCGTTTTTTCGACACAACTATCCCTTCCACGACATTCATGGCGTTGACTGGCAGTCGACCATCGCGTCCGCCCGGGAAAAAATCCAACCTGAAATGACGGATGAACAGCTGTTTGAGGTGTTCAAGCAAATGATGTCACCGCTGCAGGACGGGCATCTCGATCTCACTGCCAGGATCGACAATGAGGTCATCCGTTTCGAACCTTATCCTGGTGATACGCTTAGCCGGTTGTCTCAGGACGCAAAGGACAAAGGCGTTCCTGAAAAACAGGCAGTCGAAGCGTTTTTCGGACCGCTTTGGTACGACAGCATTCCAAACACCATTTTGGGCGGGCAAGGCCGGGTCGTTGGAAATCAACGGATACAATATGGCGTGTTGAATGGCGACACGGGCTACCTGGCGCTCGCGACCGTCGGATACTATGACCGGCGCGGTGCGTCGCCGGATGAGGAAATGGCGGCGACCAATGCCATTATGGAAGAAATAATGCAGTTCTTTCAGACGTCCGGTGTGCGGTCCGTCATCGTTGATCTCAGCATGAATTTCGGCGGCTACAATCACTTTGGAGGGTACGAATTTGTTGCCCGTGCAATAGCAGAACGCTTTGCATCTGAACCTGTTCAAGCCTTCACGAAATATGCTGCCGATGCTGAAAAGTCACCCCGCACGGTGGTCACGCTGACGCCCAGTAGCGGAACCCGGTTCGAAGGCCCGGTCCATGTTCTGACAAGTGACATAACGGTCAGTGCTGCCGAGGTGCTTGTGCTGTCGCTGCGTGCCCTTCCAAATGTCAGGCACATTGGCAAAGCCACTCGTGGGGCGGCATCTGACGTTCTCGGGCGGACATTGCCGAACGGCTGGTATCTGTCATTGGCCAATGAAGTCCACGTGGACAATGACGGGCGTTTCTGGGAAGGCCGCGGTATCGAGCCCGATGTTGAAATGACCGTCTTTGATCAGGCTTCACCCGTTGAAGCACATGCGAACCTGATCAGGAAACTGGCGAACCGGAACTGAAAAATTCTGGGGCTCTGATCCGAGCTGCCATAAAAGCCGCTGAGTGTCTGCTTATGGTTGGCATTCAGCGCGCTTGCACTGATTGATTTTCATTCATTAACTCAATCAAACCGTCCTCTGGCCGGTAAGTTCACCGGATCTCAGCGATTGAAAGACTTGGAGCAGGTGTGCGGATTTGACGCCTGGGCGGCACTTGCGAGCAAAACATACCAATGGTTATGTTTTGCTCGCAAGTGTTCGTGATGCGGACCGATCCACTGAAGCTGAGACAGGCCCCATGACAGGCGAACAACAACAGTGCCTCGTTGACGAGAGCGAAAACAACATCCTTCTCATTCCGGAAGGTCTTCGCGCGTTTGCAGGTGCAAAGGCCGTCATGACTGCAGGGCAGGCCGGAATTTTTCATAAGTGGCTGGATAAGGATGCCTTCGGAACGGAGTTTTTCACCAATGCACCGTGTCTTGCTTATGTCCTGCGAGGGCAGGAAACCTTTTTTGATGCTGACGGCGCGAAGACGGTCGTTGCTCCCGGTGACACTTTGCTGCTTCCCAGGCACCATCACATGGTCTCGGATTTCCGAGCAGCAAAAGGGCCACTGGAGGCATGGTTGTTCTTCTTCAACGACGCCGTCATTGGCGAGTTCTTGAAGGCGACGTCGCTGGTAAGTGGGCGCCCTTCCAAAAGCCGGACAGCACTGTTTGAAGGGTCCGCAAGCCTGCGGGCCTATATCGATGCGCTGCCCAAGGTCTATGGCGCGGTCCGGTCACCGCCTGCATTGGTCAAAACGAAGCTTCTGGAAGTTCTGTTTCTTTTGCATATGCATGACCGAAAGGGGCAGCTTCAAAGTTTTCTCGCCAATGAGAATGCCGGGCGCTCCCGGCGGAACATAAAGCAGCTGATGCGCGTTTATGCCTTGGCAGACCTTTCTATTGCTGATTACGCAACCCTTTCAGGGCGGTCAGTTTCTGCCTTTCAACGCGATTTCAAACGGGAGTTTGGTGAAGCTCCAAGCGTCTGGCTACGAAGAGCGAAGCTGGAGCATGCCCATGAGATGGTGGTCAACAACCGCCTATCAATTTCCGATATAGCTCACGCAGCGGGCTACGCCGATACGTCTCATTTCATCAAGGCCTACAAGAGCTGTTTTCAGCAGACACCCAAGCAACTGCGCCAGAGTCTTGCCTGAACTTGCCGGGGAGCAGGGAAAAAAGCGCCGCAAAATCCCTATTTTCGCGGCGAGTTTTCTATCCGGCACCAATGTGGACGGAAATACTGTGAGCATCACAGTGAAGGAGACCACGGATGACCACATGGGTAACTCTCGAGATGACCGTAAGGGACGGAGCATTCGAGGCGCTTTCGGAGTTCTTGAAAGCCAATCTTGCAAATGTGCGCGGCTTCGATGGAGCACTGAGTGTCACGCTATTTTATGACACTGCCACGCGCGCATTTCTCATTCACGAAGAATGGATGAGCCGGGAACATCACCAGGCATATCTGGCCTTTATAGAGGAGAAGGGTGTCATGGCAGCACTGCTCGGCTTCATGGAGGGGCCGCCTTCGGTAACCTACTACGAGAAGCTGGTGATGTGATGATCCACGGAACCGAAGCAATACCAACCTCAACAAATAGAATCCATTCGACCGTGACATCAGAGTGTTCGGAGAGGAGCGTGTCGCAGGGCTGCTCGGTTTATCGACGAGATCGCATCGGTTCGTTTGCCAAGGCCGCAGATCTGCTCAGCCGGTTACGAAAGATGCATGGCTGCATGCGTGCGGTTGGGTACTTGGACGAAACCGGTGTCATTTCTATCTGGCAGGAATGGATATCTGTGCGAGCTTCAACGGAATTCTGGCATCGGCTCGGCACGGAAGACGGAACACCTAACTTGCAAAAACCAGAGCTCCGAGGCCAATGACCACACGCGTAGAACTTGTCCATGTCTATCCTTTTTCCGCGCGGGACGTGTGGAAGGTCGCAACAGACCTGGGTCACCTGAAGACAGTCACGGAGGGCCTTTTGGCCTTTCGTGACCTGCCAGGAGGTGAAATCCACCAGGGACAGGTTTTGCGCGTTGAAGTTTCGCTTTTTGGCAGGCTTCCCTACCAGCCATATGAAATGAAAGTCGCGAAATTCGACGATGCCAACATGGCTTTTACGTCAGAGGAGAAAGGTGCCGGTGTGAAAACCTGGCGGCACAGTCTGTCTGTTGCAACAACGCCGACAGGAAGCCGGCTTGTCGAACGCATCGAAATCGATGGTGGGTTTTTGACACCGCTGTTTGCAGCGTGGGCGCGATACATGTACCGGCAACGGCACCCGCGCAGACTTCACATTCTCGAAACGTTGTCCAACGGGAGTTAAAGATGACGAGTGGTCTCGCCCTGATCGTAGCAGCTATACTTGCACCAATCGCAGGGTTGCATTTTTTATGGGCATTGGGGACGCCGTGGCCTTTCAATTCAGAAAGATTGCTGGCGCAGGCAGTTGGAGGACCCGGGCTCGATCCAAAAATTGGTCCCACCGCCAAATGCGGTGTCACTATTGTTGCGGCGAGCGCCATCCTGATTTCGGCTATTCTCCCGCTTTTCTATGCCAGGGTTCTGCCAAGCCCGCTTCCCTATCAGCTGGTTTTCTGGCTGTTGGCTGTTCAGACAGCCGTTTTCCTGTTGCGCGGATGCCTTGGCTACATGAGCCTGTCCGCCATGCCCCAGATCGAACCGTTTCGCACTTACAATCGTCGTTTCTTCAACCCGCTGATAATTGCACTCGGGTTGGCGTGCGCCGTCATTCTTCTGGCCGATTGAGACTTTGAAGATGGATGCCGGCGTGACAGAAACACCCCATTGAAAACTAGGAATCCAGTCGAAGAATTCTGAGAGACTTCGACAAAATGCGGCATAGAGCATTTTCGATTGGCGTTTGATTGCTGCGGGAGGGAATAAGCAGTCCGATTTTCAGATCCTTCAGGAAACTTGATTTCAGAGGCAGATATCTCAAACTGCCGGTTTCAATTTCATGTAGGAATCCGATCTTGGAATAGAGACCGATACCATGGCCGTTGAGGATCATGGAGCGCGCAAGCGGAAGCGAGTTGGTGAAGCAGGCAGTCTTGAGCGGAATGTTGTTGTCTGCAAGAGCGAGATTGACCAGTGAACGTTCTGCAAGCGCGTCATATGACCGGATCAATGGAAACGGGGACAAATCCTCAATTTCCAGTGCGTCACGCTCTGCTAGCGGATGGTTCTTGTTGAGGATTGCACCGATCGGTGCGGACTTCTCAGTTCGCAGCCGAATTCCCGGATGCAAGTCGTTGCAAAAGGATATTCCAATGCCTGCCACACCATCGGCCACGGCTCGCACGATTTCATCAGGCTGTGCGGTCTGGATTGTATAGGTAATGTCCGGATACTGCCTGGCGAACTGGTCTATGGCAGCCGGGAGCAAGCTCAAAGCAACTGAATCGAGTGAAGCGATATCTATGTGGCCTGCGCGCATCTCGCGGATATCGGCCACAACATGCATGATTTTTTCATAGTCAAAAATCGTTTTTCGGCAGTGTTCCAAAACCACGACCCCGGCAGCGGTTAACTCCACTCCCTCTGCGTGCCTGTCAAAGAGTTTGACACCCAATCGTTCTTCTATGTCGAGGATTTTGCGATTTACCGATGACGAAGACACGTGCAGCACTGCCGCGGCGCGGCGTATGGACCCTTGCCTTGCGACTTCGTCAAAGTAGTTCAAAAACTTGCTGTGCATGTTGTCTTTTTCCAGGCGATGCAAAAAAGGCATCGCTATGAGCAAAACTTAGTTCTATCTGCAACGCAGCACCCGCGTCTAGGCTGAAAAGAAAAATGGGAGATACCAAAATATCACCTACCAGGAGACGGGTAATATGAAGAACAGGGGACTAAACCGCCGGCACATTCTTCAGGGAATTGGCGCGGCCGCCGGACTTGCTACAACAGGAACATTCATTTCAATCGAACCTGCAAAGGCGGCAGATTTTAAGATCAGGATGCAGCTTGGCTGGCTTGCATCAAACGGAATTCTTGGCGAGGTCATGGCCGACAAGTTGGGATACTTCGCCGACGAAGGACTTGAACTGGAGATTGTTCCAGGCGGACCAAACATCGATGGCGTTGCCTCGGTCGCTTCGGGGGCCAACAATTTCGGTTCCATTTCGTCCTCACCTTCACTGATGTTGGCTCGGGCCGCGGGTCTCCCGATAAAGTGTGTCGCTGCGGGTTATCAGCAACACCCGTTCACTTACTTCTCGATGGAAGCCAATCCGGTTCGCAAGCCGGAAGACCTGATCGGCAAAAAGGTTGCCACCCAGGGAACTGCGCGCATTTTGCTGCGGGCGCTGCTTGCCAAGAATGGAATTGAGGAAGACCAGGTGGAAGTGTCGGTCATGGGCGGTGACATGGCACCTCTTAAGGTCGGACAGGTTGACGTTGCAACCGGGTGGCAGACCAATGTCGGCGCACTGTCCGTCCTTGGTGACGAGCGTGTCGACATGAAGCTTTGGGACGCAGGTATCCAGCTTTACGCCAATCCGTACTACACCACAGACGATGTGCTCCAGGAGCATGGCGACAAAGTCGCAGCAGCCATCCGTGCGATATCAAAAGGCTGGGGTGCTGTTTACGAGGATCCGACTGCGGGTGTGAACGCGCTGGTCGAACGTTATCCGAACCTCGACAAGGACAGCGAAATGAAAGCTGTCGATCTGGTCCTTGGATTTTCCTTCAATGACAAAACCAAGGCTGGGGGATGGGGTGTCATGACCACGGACAACTGGCAAGAACAGATCAATACCTACGAAAGCCTTGGTCAGTTTACCAGCGGTGCGCCGAAACTCTCAGACATTATGACTTTGGACATTCTTGAAGCCACCAAAGATGTCCGTCCAACATTTGGCTGACGTTGCGGACATGCGCCCGCATCAGGATTTGGCAAGCCGCAGTGTTGCGGCCTGCCTGTCCGGAGCCTCGGTGAAGTTTGGTCGTTTCACCGCCCTTGAAAACATCAGCCTTGAAATCGGTGAAGGCGAATTCTGGACCATTCTGGGACCTTCGGGTTGCGGCAAGTCCACGATGTTGCGTCTTGTTTCGGATCTTGTACCGGCTGCCAAAGGCAATGTCGAAATCCTTGGCAAGACCACGGAAGCGGCGCGACTTGCGCGCGAGTTCGCGTTCGTCTTTCAGGACGCAACGCTGCTGCCCTGGCGCAGCGCCCTCCAGAATGTCGAACTGCCTCTGGAGATCGGTCGCAAAAGAGGCGCGAAGATACCCCGATCCGACAAGGACCCACGTGAACTTCTGGATTTGGTCGGCTTGAAGGGGCGTGAGGATGCCCTGCCGCATGAACTTTCCGGCGGTATGCGTCAGCGGGTAGCCATCGCCCGTGCACTGGTTTGCAAGCCCAGGCTCTTGCTGATGGACGAACCATTTGGTGCTCTTGATGAAATGACCCGTGACCACCTCAACCTTCAGTTGCGGGACATCTGGCAGGAAACCGGCGTTACGATACTTTTCGTCACGCATTCCATTCCGGAAGCGGTCTTCCTCGGCCAAAAAGTGCTGATGCTGCGGGCCAACCCGGGGCGCGTCAAGGACGTGATCAACGTCGATTTGCCTGCAAAACGCGAAATTGCCTTACGCGAGACACCGGAATTCAACCGGTACTGCGGTCGGCTTCGCCAACTTCTGGAGGAGTGCTGATGTCTCTTGCACACATCTCTTCGGAAATTGACGAAGACAAGGCGGATCGTCTCGTGGAAGTGCGTCAACGAGCCGGCAATGTGGCGATCCCGCTCGGGACGGCGATATCCTTGCTCCTCATATGGCAACTGGGGGTCAGGTTTTTTGATGTGCCAACCTATATTGCTCCAGCGCCGACCGATGTTCTGGCGGTGTTCAAGGACGAATCCGCGCTCCTGCTGAGGAATTTTTGGCCCACGTTGATCGAAAGCCTTTCCGGATTTGTCGTCGGCAATTTGGCGGCGATACTGATTGCGGTTGCATTTGTTCACAGCAGAACAATCGAAAAGGCGTTTTTCCCGATCGCCGTGTTCATCAACACCATTCCAATTCTTGCCATCGCGCCGATCCTCGTCTTGATTTTCGGTGCTGGCATGACTGCAAAAGTGGTGATTGCAGCCCTGATATGCTTCTTCCCGACCTTGGTCAACATGGTCCGGGGTCTGCAGTCGGTGTCGCCGCAGACCCTGGAACTTGCGCGGATTCTTTCAGCTTCCAAATCAGAAGTGTTCTGGAAGATCAGATTGCCGTCATCGCTGCCGTTTTTGTTCTCGGCCCTGAAGATCGCGGCGACCACCTGTGTCATCGGAGCAATCGTTGGTGAGTGGATCGGTGCCGATGTTGGCCTTGGAGCCTTGATCATCGACAGCACGTTCAATTTTCGCTCACCGCTTCTCTACGCAACCGTCTTCGTTTCCTCCGGTCTGTCGGTGTTGCTTTTCACCGCCGTTTCGGTCGCGGAGAAACTTGTCATTCGCTGGTAGTGCCCGACAGGCCGCCAGGGGTTGAGACAATAAAACAAGGAACAAGGATTATGGCAGAACGTCATACAACCACCGTGCAGGTGGAAGGGGCTCAAATCCCTGTTGTTGCTGATTGTGATGTCGTTGTCATCGGCGCAGGCCCAGCCGGTCATGCTGCTGCCGTATCTGCTGCCCGCAATGGCGCCTCGGTAACATTGCTCGAACGCTACCATCACCTCGGTGGCATGGCGTCGGGGGGTATGGTGCTCGTGCTGGACGACATGGTCAACGAAGGCAACGAAATCGTAACGACGGGCATCGTTAGCGAATTCGTTGACCGGATGGAGCGTCAGGACGCTGCCGTCTATCCGCCATCTGAAGAATGCCAGACGAATTGGGAGATGTGGCAGAAGTGGTCTCGCTGGGGATGCATCGATTTCCACAAGGCCATGATGCCACAACCCATTATCCATGCCGTTGCCTTTGATCCGGATGCCTGGAAACGGGTCAGCCTGGACATGGTGATCGAAGCAAAGGTCAACTTGCGCACGCACAGTTGGTTCTCCGATGTACTGATGGAAAATGGGCGCATCACAGGTGTTGTCGCCCAGACCAAGATGGGACGTCAGGCGATCAGGGCGAAATATGTGGTCGACGCAACAGGTGATCTGGATGTCGGTGTGGCTGCCGGTGCCGAATACGTTGACGGGCAGTACATTGTCACGACTGTGTTCCGCATGGCGAATGTCGACACCGACAAGGCAGTCGCCTTCGAATTCTCAGATCCGGAAGAATACAAGAAGCTAGACCGCGAGGCTCGCCGCCGGATTGGTGGTGCCTGGGGTATGTGGTGGCTCAAGACCCCCATTCCCGGCGTCGTCTGGTGCAATTGTCCGCACATGCCCGGATATGACGGTCTGTCGGTGGAACATATGGTTGCCTCCGAGGTTGAAGGCCGCGAGCGGATGATGAAGCTCTACCACTTTGCCAAAGAAAATATCCCTGGTTTTGAAAAGGCAAGCATGCTGGGGGCTGCAGAGCAAATGGGAATCCGACAGACCAGGCTCTTGCAGGGTGAATATGTTGTCAACAAAGACGATGTGAAATCGCGCCGTTACTTTGAGGACACGGTGTGCCGCGGCAGAGACTATTACACTCCTTACCGTGCTCTGCTGCCCAAGGGCATCGACAATCTGATCGTGGCAGGTCGGCATTATTCCGTTGAAAGTGATGCTCAAAAGCTTTCGCGTGAAATTCCCCCTTGCATGGCACAAGGCGAAGCGGCCGGGGTTGCCGTTTCGCTTGCACTCAGCGGCGACACGCCGCTCCGTATGGTTGATCACAAGGCGATCCAAAAACAAATGCGTGCGCAAGGCGCGGATCCCGGAGACAGACCGTCGCCCAATGCCTTGATCGAAGATCATATCGCGGCGGAATAACAGAGGCTTACATGTCAGAGAATATCATGCCACTCGATGGCATTCGCGTCATCGACTTCACACAAGTCATGCTCGGTCCCTGTGCAACCCAGACGCTGGGTGATTTTGGTGCAGACGTCATCAAGATCGAACGTCCTGGCGCTGGTGATCTCAGTCGCGGATTTTACGGTCAGCGAACTGAAGAGGCGATGAACAACGCCGTTTTCGCCTCGCTGAACCGAAACAAGCGGTCGGTCGAAATCGACACCAAGTCGACAGAGGGTCATCAACACGTCCTGGATCTGGTCAAGACCGCTGACGTGGTCGTCGACAATTTCCGCGCCGGCGTGATGGAGCGGCTGGGCTTTGGCTACGAAGCTCTGTCCAAGGTAAATCCGAGGATCATCTGTGCGTCTGGAACCGGATTTGGTTCAACCGGGCCATACGCGCACAAGGGCGGGCAGGATGTGTTGGCGCAGGCCATGACCGGCGTCATGGAGAAGACTCAGGATCCGTCGATCCCCAAATCCATATATCCGACAACGCTGTGTGACTATTCAGCGGGCATGCACCTTGTTCAGGGAGTTCTGGCAGCGCTGTTGATGCGGGAAAAGACGGGGCGTGGCCAAAAGGTCGAAGTCTCGCTCTACGACAGTATGATCGCCATGCAAATGCAGGAAGCGGCCCAATGGTCGAAACACGGGGAAGTGCTCAATTGGGCTGCCATGCCGCTGACCGGTGTTTTCGACACGAGTGACGGTGCGATCGTGATTGTCGGGGCGTTCAAGGCAAATCCTCTGCAGGACATTTGCACTGCACTGGAGATCGAAGATCTCTCGCCTGACTATCCGACCCTCGATAATCAACGCCGGAACAAACCATATCTGCAGAAGCGATTTCGGGAAGCCATAGCCGGCAACACCTGCGAACACTGGCTGCAGCGGCTTGAGGCACAGGATCTCCTGTGCGCGCCTGTGCGCTCATTGGGTGAGGCCCTTGCCGACCCACAAACCAAAATCAACGGGATGCTTCATTCAATCGAACACCCTGTGATTGGAGACATCACGCTGGCCGGGTCCCCGGTCCATCTGAGCGAAGCCCCGGTTTCCATTCGCCGCCATCCGCCGCGCCTAGGCGAGCATACGCAAGAAGTGCTCCAGGAACTGGCCGCTCTTTTGTCGCACGAGGCAGCGGAATGACAGTCGAGTTTGAGGTTTCCGGCCATGTTGCCCATGTGACCCTGAATCGGCCGGAACGCATGAATGCGGTCGATACGGCAAGCCATAGAAGACTAGGCGAAATCTGGGCTGAAGTTGAAAGCAGGCCCGACATTCGTTGTGCTGTTCTGACTGGTGCCGGGAACAAGGCGTTTTGTGCAGGCGCCGACTTGAAAGAAGACACAGGACTGACTGGTGTCGAATATTGGAAGAGCATCAGTTCATCCGGTTTTTCCGGAATTGCTCTTCGGCAAATGTCGACACCGGTGATCGCTCGGGTCAATGGATTGGCTCTTGGCGGTGGGCTGGAAATGGTTCTGGGATGCGACATTGTGATTGCTTCCAGCACCGCTCGGTTTGGTTTGCCCGAGGCCAAGGTAGGCCGTGTCCCTCTTGACGGCGGCATGGTCCTGCTGCCGCGCCTTTTGCCCAGAAACATTGCCATGGGCATGATGATGACCGGCCGGTTGGTGCCTGCACCGGACCTGGAACGGTATGGGCTTTTGAATGCCGTCGTGGCGCCGGAACATCTTGATGATGAAGTCGACCGATGGACTGCCGAACTTTTGAGCTGTGCGCCGTTGAGCCTGAGGGCGATCAAAGCTGTGTCGCGGAGAACCGCGCACATGCAGTTGCAAGACGCTTTTCAATATCCCGTGGAAGAGCTTGAGAGCGCGCTCCTGTCCGAAGACGCGAACGAAGGTGTTGCCGCTTTCCGCGACAAGCGGGCTGCTGTCTGGAAAGGATGCTGAGCGGATGACGCTCGTGATCACCAGCACCTGTATTGATGTCAAAGACGGTGTCTGCACAACGGTATGCCCCGTCGATTGCATCTATGAGGGCGAGCGGATGTTTTACATTCACCCCACCGAATGCATCGAGTGTGGAATGTGCGAGAGCATCTGCCCGGTGGACGCGATCCGCTATGCAGATGAAGTCGAGGATGAGCAACGCCCGTTCCTTGCGTTGAACGAGGCCGCATTTCTCGGCGGATCGGGCACCGTAGAAGAACCCGGAGGCTGGAAGAAGGGCGATAAACCGCTCAAGGATCCGGATGAGTTGACTGTTCTTGCCAAGCGATATTCCAAAGAAGAGGTGGTGTGATGGAAGGCGTGATTGCAGCGGTGCCAACGCCAGTGGACGAGACCCTATCGCCGCTTCGCGAACCGTTTCTCGAGCATTGTACCTGGTTGCTCCAGAACGGCTGTAATGGTTTGAATATTCTTGGCTCAACAGGCGAAGCCAATTCTCTGAACACTGTTTGCAGGAAAGAAGTTATGGCGTGGGCAGCAGAGGTCTGCCCTAAGGAAAGGCTGATGGTCGGAACAGGAACACCATCGCTGCAGGAAACAATTACGCTTACCAGTCATGCGGACGATCTGGGATATCCGATCGCACTAGTGCTTCCCCCTTACTACTACAAACCTGTCGACCCGGCAGGTCTTGGAGCATGGTATATGGCGCTGCACGCGGCCCTGGGTGACCGGAAAATCCAGGTCTATTTCTATAACTTTCCTCAAATGACCGGCCTCACCATTCCGGTCGATCTTATTGCCGGCCTGGCGGCCCAGGTGCCTGAACGTTTTACCGGAATAAAGGATTCCTCAGGAGATCTCGATTACTGCAATCAGATTGTCGCGGCGGTTCCGTCAATGCAGGTCTTCCCAAGTTCGGAAACTGCGCTGCGTGTTGCTTCGTCCAATGGCTATGCTGGTTGTATTTCAGCCAGCGTAAATGTAACCGCGGTTCTTGCCGCGCAGGTCTGGAAGAAGCGAACTGATCCGCCGGAAACAGTTTGTGAAGCCATGGACAGGCAACGTGCCCTGCTTGCCGGTCCCAGGCTGATCTCCAGCATCAAGTATCTCGTTGCGGCCCGATCCGGAAATGAAGACTGGAAGCGGGTACTGCCACCGTTCTTGCCTCTTGCTGAGGATACGGGAAAGGCTCTGCAAGAAGGCCTTGGCCGGGGTGCATGACCATGGCGGATGAAATGATATGGACACAGCGGTTCATGGGTCTGTGTGACCATGTTGCGACCTGGTCGGAAGACCCGGATTTCCAGGTTGGATGCGTTGTTGCATCGCCCGATGGACATGAAATTCGTTCTACCGGCTACAACGGGTTCCCGCGCGGAGTTCTGGCCTCTGAGCCGGCACGATTTGTTCGGGAAAACGGAGAGAAATTCTTCTGGTTCGAGCACGCGGAGCGGAACGCAATCTACAACGCTGCTCGAGCCGGCATCTGCCTGTCGGGGTGTATCTTGTACGTGAACAGGTTTCCTTGCGCCGATTGTGGACGTGCGATCATTCAGGCAGGTATTTCCCATATCGTCGCGCCGCCAATACCAATTGCGGATGGCGCACTCGATTACAGTTTCCAGGTGTCGCAGCAGATGCTTCGCGAAGCCGGTGTTCAGGTGACGGAATTCAAGTGAGGTTTGAATATGTATAGAACTCAGTCGCTGGTCGCTGGAGAGTGGCTCGCATCGGATGAAGTGTTCCAGAATGAACCGGTAACTGGCCAAGCCGACCAGTTTGCGGTCGGCACACCGGAGATGATTTCCAAAGCCTGTGAGGCTGCCGAAGAAGCATTTTGGAGCTACGGATACTCAGTGCCTGCAAAACGCGCAGCCTTTTTACGCGCGGTTGCATTGCAGATTGAGGCGCTGGGTGCGAACATAACGGCGATGGGGATGAAGGAAACGGGTTTGCCCGAAGCGCGTCTTGAAGGCGAGCGTGGCAGGACTGTCGCCCAAATCAGGCTCTTTGCCGATCACATCGAAGCCGGTGATTACCTCGACCGACGTCATGAGACGGCGCTGCCTGACCGCAGCCCATTGCCGCGACCTGATCTTAGGCTCATGCAGAGACCCATTGGACCCGTCGCTGTCTTTGGAGCATCAAATTTCCCGTTGGCTTTCTCTGTCGCAGGCGGCGACACGGCTTCGGCATTGGCTGCAGGATGTCCGGTTGTCGTCAAGGGTCACCCGGCTCATCCCGGTCTGTCAGCATTGGTTGCGCAGGCTTTTGATGCAGCCATTCGCGAAACCGGTGTGCATCCCGGTGTTTTCAGTATGGTGCACGATGGCGGACGCATCGTTGGTGAAACACTGGTCAAACACCCACTGATAGCGGCAGTCGGTTTCACTGGATCCTTAAGGGGTGGCCGTGCACTCTTCGATCTGTGCGCTCAGCGACCGGATCCGATCCCGTTCTTCGGCGAACTGGGCTCAACCAATCCGATGTTTGTTTTGCCGAATGCCCTGACGAACCGAGGCGTGGAGATTGCTCGAAACTGGGCCGTCTCCCTCACGCAGGGCGCCGGGCAGTTCTGCACGAACCCTGGTGTCGCCGTCGTTCTTGACGGAGCTGAAGCGGACACTTTCGCAAAATTCGCGATCGAGGCACTTGGGGCAGCTGCGCCACAAACCATGCTGACAGACGGCATAGCAAAGGCCTTTTCTGCAGGGTGCGAACGTATGTCTGCGCATGCGAACGTAGAGGTGCTGGTTTCTTCCGGGAACGATCAGCGACAGGCATCGCCGTGCCTTTTGTCTGCACCTGCAGACGTGTGGCTAAATACTAAAGACCTGAGGGAAGAAGTGTTTGGACCGCTCGGCATCGTTGTTGTTGCGCGTGATCTGGATGAAATGCTCGCGGTCGCAAAAAGCCTGACAGGTCAACTCACCTGTACGCTTCACATGGATGCGCAGGACACGCACATTGCGAAAAAGCTTCTGCCAATTCTAGAGCGAAAAGCGGGACGCGTGCTCGCCAACGGGTTCCCGACCGGGGTTGAGGTCTGTGACGCCATGGTTCATGGCGGGCCCTATCCGGCTTCAACCAACTTTGGTGCGACCTCGGTCGGAACTTTGGCTATCCGGCGTTTTCTGCGTCCGGTTTGTTATCAAAACATCGCGGAGGACATACTGCCTGAAGATTTGCAAAACTGATTACGATTGTATGTCGAGGGCAATCCTCGGATTGCCTTCGATAAGTCACTGATGTCTGCCGACGACCGGATTGGAAATGTGATGCGGGACAAGGTGGCCCTTCGGCGGCCTAGTTGGCAGCTTCGGCTGCAGCCGCGTAAAAATCCGGATCGGTCAGTTCCGGAGGAGATACCGGTGCGCCGCCGCCTTCGCCGACATAGGTATCGGCGACACCATAGACAAAGATGCCGCCGGAATTTCTCTTGACGATTGCCACCCGTTCAATCAGCTGAAAGTCGCCTGCCTCGCAATTGGCATAACTTGTGTAGAGATCCTTGCCACTTTCAGTCAGCCGTTCGGTGCCGGAGGAGAAACTGCCGTCTGTGCAAGACTTCTGGCTGTCTGCGACCACCAGAGACATCAATTCCTCTTCCGACTGATAGCTGCCGGGCGAAAAAATATGCGCAACCACAGTGCGTGCATCATTGGCGGCAACAGCATGCAAACCATTCAGGTCCTCTTCACGCTGCCCATCGGGAATGAGCTTCAGTCCAGAGAGCCCCGCGCTTCCCATGAAGTTGAAGAGCGCCTGGGTCGCCTCCACCGCGAGCTGTGGGTCAGAAACTGTGTTTGTTGGTGCTGAACCCTGGGCTACGGGTTTTTGACCCAGGCCACTAGAGGGGGCCGCTGCTGCAGTATTGCCTGTACCCGGAGCTGCGCCATACCGGGCAATATTCTGCTCGACACATTTTGCAAGACGGGCCATCAGCCTGGATGTTCCCGTCAGCCGGAATTCGTAATTATGGGTACCGTCATAGACATAGAGTGTTCTGCCGCGGCGAAAGCGGGTGATGATGTAGCCGCCCTGGGGCATTTGCATACGCGCCAGGTCTTTGGAAGTCGCCTTTGCGACACCGCTTTGCCAGCCGCCTCTGTCAATGCGGTATTGGAGGGGAATGTCCGAACCGACTTCCATGTCCCAATGGGGAGCGGAAAAACCTAATGCCCAACTGTAGCTCGTATCAACCTGCACATAGAGCGTGATGCCGCTTTTGTAGGTTGCCGATGCAACGCAGGTGGAAAACCTTCCGCTGTCGTCTTCGGTAAAAGCGCTGCCGTTCCACCCGCCAAGCCGAAAGTTTTCAACGATGGCGGCTGCCGCAATACCAGTGCCAGACAATATGATAGCGCCGGCAATGGCCAGCAGATGAAACAGTCGCATCAATCCCCCCACCAAAACACTGCTTCGCGAAAAGCGGAGCAGTCAGTGTCTTGGAAAGGCTAAGCGAATTCCGCTGCGGCTTCAAGAAAGCAAGGATCCTGCGTTCCGGTTAGGGAATTTTCGGGAGACCCTATTGGATCGCCTCCATTGCCCGTGTGAACCCGGTCAGCGGAACATTGATTTTCTGCCGCCGCTCGGCGCTCGGAGCAAAATCGATTTCCAAGTTGGCGCCAGCTTTCATGGTTTCAATCATCTCAGGTGTTGCTTCAATATTCAAAAAGCACCCCCGTTGATCGCATGTCCCGACATCAAGCTCGCCAAGTGCGGTTCCATCCACAGCCAGCTTAACCTTGCCGGGTAGGTAGAAGCCGAGCGGGGCTTGCATTTGCAGCACGGGCGATGCCTTTTGGGCGGGATAAACAATGTCCACTTTGAAAAGAAGCTGTCCGCTTTCCTTCACCCGAATGCTTTGTGTGGCTTCGCACACCAATGCTTCGAGGACGCGTGCGGAACCTGCGCAACGCGTTTGCCAGAGGCCGTCCTGGCCCTGTTGCTGAGCGGAGCCATGACCTGCGAGAGTTGCTCCAAAAAGCGTTGCGGCAAGAAAGAGTTTCATTTTGAAATGAGGCATTTGAGTCTGCTTTGTCGGATTGAACGCGCCCGACACATTCCATAACCGCTCACGCGTTTCGCGTCACCCATTATTGGTTGAATGCTTGGCTTTAAACGGTCTCAAAGATACTGAAACGATACGAAATCCGCATGCTATTCACTTCATTCAGGAATTGAAGTCGGTGAAACAGGGATTTGGCAAAAAACTATTCCGCTTGACGGGATAGCTTTGAAAACCGGTGCCCGGCGTGCCTGGCAAGCACCCATTACATTAAAGCCATCAAACTGGGATTGGAGACCCTGAAGATGGCTACGCGCCTGACCAGCACATCGAAATCACGCAAAAAGCCGGAAGATCGGCTCGACGTGTTCCCGACCTTCATGAAGGTCGCCGGGCAGCGTGTGCTTGTGGTTGGGCACGGAGCGGAGGCTGCGGCGAAAGTTCGTCTGCTGGGCGAAACCAATGCACGTATTGTCGTCATCTCCGCCTTGGTCGAAGCCGATCTTGAAGAAGCTATTGAGCGTTTTGGTGCGGAGCACGTCAGTGAAGAATTCCGCCCCGTGCATTTGAACGGCGCTGCGCTTGTGTTTTCGGCGCGGGAGGACTGGGCGCTGGACAAGGCGGTGGTTGATGCGGCGCGCATCATGGGCGTTCCGGTTAACGCCGTCGACAAACCGGAGCTTTGTGACTTCTACACCGGCGCACTTGTCAATCGCGCGCCGATCGCAGTTGCGATTACTTCCACAGGCGTCGGACCGGTGCTCTCCCGTCATATTCGTGCGCGTATCGAGGCCATGCTGCCACGTGCGACCGGCGACTTGGCGCGGCTTGCCGAAAGCTTTCGGGATGCCGCGACGAAGGTTATTCGCGATGGTGCACTGCGCCGCAGTTTCTGGGCGCGTTTCTTTTCCGGGTCTGTTGCTGCAAACCTTTATGCCGGCAAGGCAGGTGTTGCCAGATCTGAGGCACAGCGCCTTTTGAACAGCATGGCCGACGAGCCCGGGTTCGTCTGGCTGGTGGGCGCAGGCCCCGGCGCTGAAGACCTTCTGACTTTGCGAGCGCAGCGCTTGCTGCAGGAAGCAGACGTTATTGTTCATGATGCGCTCGTGCCGGCAGGTGTCATTGCCATGGGCCGCCGGGATGCGGAGCGGATTTCAGTTGGCAAGCGCAAGGGGGCCCATTCAGTACGCCAGAGCGAGATATGCGATTTGCTGGTTGAGCTTGGCCGCGGCGGCCAAAAGGTCGTTCGTCTGAAAGCCGGTGATCCGATGATATTCGGACGCGCAGCTGAGGAAATGGACGCGCTACGCGAAAATGAGATCGGTTTTGAGGTTGTCCCCGGCGTGACTGCTGCCTTTGCGGCGGCTGCCTCTGCGCAGATTCCGCTGACCTTGCGTGGTGTGGCTTCAAATCTGGTGTTTGCAACGGGCCATAACGCGAAATCCGAAACGCTTCCGGACTGGGCCGGATTGGCGCTGAAGGGTGCAACCGTTGCCGTTTACATGGGGCGAACCGTGTCAGCTGCCGTTGCAGCCAAACTGATTTCGGCT
Source organism: uncultured Roseibium sp. (assembly GCF_947499295.1). Lineage (GTDB taxonomy): Bacteria > Pseudomonadota > Alphaproteobacteria > Rhizobiales > Stappiaceae > Roseibium. Next base: position 37,488 of record NZ_CANMNP010000004.1, on the reverse strand, counting down.
GGCATGAATGCTCAAACCCCGGTTGCGGTCATCGAAAACGCCGCCCATCCGGACGAGCGCCAGTTTGCCGGAAACTTGTCCGAACTCGCTGTTCTTTCGAACCGCACCGAGATCGACGGACCGGTCCTGATTGTCATAGGTGAAGCCGTTGGGCACGCCGCTTTGGAAAACGCCGAACCGCTGGCGCTGCAAGATGCAGCCCGGTTCGCCGCAGCCTGATTGTTGAAGAGAGTGGACGCAATGAAAGTCATAACTGCCAACCGTCTTTTGAATGGCGATGTCGTCTGGCTTGGAGACAACCGGGGCTGGGTCGAGCGGATCACTCTGGCCAAGGTCTTTGAAGGCAAGGACGCCGTTGCCGAGGGGCTCTCTCAGGGAGCAGAAGGTGAAAAGAACCAGGAAGTCGTCGGTGTCTACGAAATGGACGTGACGGTTGAAGAAGGTGTGATCGTCCCGGTCCGCTTGCGCGAAAAAATCCGCGCAGCCGGCCCGACAACCCATCCGGACTTTGGCAAACAGGCGCAAGCCGTATCCGTTTGACAAGAACTTAGAAGGGCAGCGCCTGAAACGGCTGCGCCCAACCAGGAGCAAGAAGATGTACCGTTACGATGAATTCGATGCCAGCTTCGTCAATCAGCGCACTGAGCAATTCAAGGACCAGGTGCGCCGCCGCCTGGCCGGAGAACTCAGTGAAGACGAGTTCAAGCCGCTTCGTTTGATGAATGGCCTTTATCTTCAACTACATGCCTACATGCTGCGGGTCGCGATCCCTTACGGCACCCTTAACGGCCGGCAAATGCGCAAGCTTGCCCACATCGCCCGGACCTACGACAAGGGCTATGGCCATTTCACCACACGTCAGAACATTCAGTTCAACTGGCCAAAGCTGGAAGACACGCCAAAAATCCTGGAAGAGTTGGCCGAAGTGGAGATGCACGCAATCCAGACGTCGGGCAACTGCATTCGCAATGTGACCGCAGATCACTTCGCAGGCGCTGCGGCTGACGAGATTGCAGATCCGCGTCCTTACGCGGAAATCTTGCGTCAGTGGTCCTCGTTGCATCCGGAATTCTCGTTCCTGCCGCGCAAGTTCAAGATCGCGATCACAGGTGCCCCCAATGATCGTGCCGCCGTCCAGGTACATGACATCGGCTTGCAACTGGCGCGGAACGCTGAGGGTGAGATCGGCTTTGTTGTCTTCGTTGGCGGTGGCCTCGGCCGCACGCCCATGATTGGCCGCAAAGTGCGCGACTTCCTGCCTGAAGAGGATCTGCTGGCCTATTCCGAAGCGATCCTGCGTGTCTATAACCGCTACGGTCGCCGGGACAACAAGTACAAGGCGCGTATCAAGATCCTGGTTCATGAAACCGGACTGGATGAGCTGAAGGCCGACATCGAAGCGGAATTCGAAAAGATCCGTTTCGGAGTGCTGCGCCTGCCAGATGAGGAAGTTCGGCGGATCGAAGCCTATTTCGCACCACCGCCGCTTGAAGTCGGCGCGTCGACATCTCATACGGTGGAAGCTCGCAAGGCGTCCGACGCAGCTTTTGCGCAATTCGCGGCACACAACCTGAACCCACACCGGGTACCTGGCTACACATCGGTGACGCTGTCCATGAAACCAATCGGCGGCATACCAGGCGATGCATCTGATGCGCAGATGGACGTGATTGCAGACCTTGCCGAGAAATACGGACAGGACGAAATCCGCATTTCCCATGAGCAAAATGTCATTCTTCCGCATGTGAAACTGGATGATCTTCCAGCGCTGTTCGATCAGCTCGTGGCTGCCGAGATCGCCGAGGGAAATGCTGGCCTCGTCACAGATATCATCGCGTGCCCGGGTATGGACTACTGTGCTTTGGCTACTGCCCGCTCCATTCCGGTGGCGCAGCGTATTTCCGAGCGTTTTGGTGCCGCTGAACGTCAGGCGGAAATCGGTGAGCTGAAGATCAAGATCTCCGGCTGCATCAATGCCTGTGGCCATCACCACGTTGGCCATATCGGCATTCTCGGTCTTGAGAAGAAAGGCGAGGAATTCTACCAGGTCACGCTTGGCGGGTCCGCGAACGAGAATGCGTCCATCGGAGAAATCGTCGGACGCGGTTTTTCGTCCGATGAAGTGGTCGATGCGATTGAAAAGCTCGTCGACACCTATGTCGGCCTGCGTTCAGGCAAAGAGGAAACCTTCCTGGAGGCCTATCGCCGGGTCGGGGAGGCACCTTTCAAGGAGGCTCTTTATGGGGCTGCATGAGACCTTCAGCCTCGGTGTTGATCCGGAGCTGGGCCTTCAGGCGGAAGTTGCCACACTGAATGCCCAGTTTGAGGACGCGACGGCACAGGAGATCCTGATGTCTTCCATCCGGCATCAGTTCGCCGGTGACATCGCAATGGTCTCCAGCTTCGGTGCGGATTCAGCGGTGCTTTTGCACATGGTCGCGCAGATCGATCCATCAACACCGGTTCTTTTTGTCGACACGGTCAAGCTGTTCCCGGCAACGCTCCTCTATCGCGAGGAGTTGGTCCAGAAACTGGGCCTGACCGAAGTGCGGACGCATAAACCCTTGCCGGATGACCTTGCCAAAAGCGACCCGGCCGGAATGCTCTGGATGACTGATACCGACGCCTGCTGCCACATGCGCAAAGTCGTACCGCTGGAACGGGCATTGAACGGATTTGGATCCTGGATCTCAGGTCGCAAGCGTCATCAGAGCTCCACACGCTCCAGTCTCGACACGTTTGAAATCGATGATGGCCGGGTGAAGATCAATCCGCTTGCCGACTGGACTGCAGCCGAGGTTCTGGACTACGCACGGTCTCACGATCTGCCGCCACATCCACTGGTCGCGCAGGGCTATCCCTCGATCGGTTGTCTCCCTTGCACCAGCAAGGTCGCACCGGGCGAAGACCCGCGTGCGGGGCGATGGCGCGGCCAGGACAAGACGGAATGCGGCATTCATTGGCCAACACATGGCAAGGAAATTGACGGTAGCGGCATCTGAAAGTTGCCGGAATACGAATTTGAGGACGCAAAACATGGCTACGATCTACAAGGACGGCGAGTTTGTCGAAGAAACCTGGAATCGCATTGACGCGGAGACAGGTGAAACGTTTGAAGGCGATGCGGTTGTTCCGCTTTCGCTGTTCATCGATGACGCAGACAGGTTTCTGAACCGCTCGGCAAAGACAGCCGTCCTGGTGGAAGCAGGCGATGACGTCGAACCCCTGCAGCCGTATCTCGACCGGTTGGCATTTGTCGCGGTCGATTTTCCAAGTTTCGCCGATGGCCGGGGCTTCTCAGCCGCACGCGTTTTGCGGGAGCAACTGGGCTATCACGGCGACATTCGGGCTGTTGGCAAATACATTCTCGACCAGGTTCCGCTTGCCCGACGGTGCGGCGTGTCTTCGTTCGAGATCTCAAAGCCTGAAGTCTTGAAAGCTTTGAAAGCCGGTGAATGGCCGGAAGTCACAAAATACCTGCAGCCGGTCGGCACAGTGGAAGAAATTCCGGTCGGTACCCGGCCCTGGGCACGCCGGTCCTTCCGCGATGTTGCCGTCGCCGCCGAGTAGTCAGGCGCACTTTCCCGGTATTTGCCAAAAGATCGGGGCGAGATATCTGCAACAGGCGTGCATCGCGTTCTCGCACGCCTTCAGACTGAGAAAATGTTCGACCCGGTTACAGGAGGCTGTAACCGGGTCTTCTTTGTTCCGCTTCATTACGGCAAGCGCAATACAGCGCCTCGTGAGAATTTTTCGCGGACAAGGCGCAAGGTCTTGTCAAAAAAGAGATTTTCAAGAAACGGCTTCATTCATTCATGTGATAACGCGAGTGTGAAATCGTCATTGATTGACAGTAAATAGACCAGTCTATTATTAATTGAGTTATCGACACTGTCCTCTTGCAGAAGCGCCCCATTGGCGCATCCGTATTTTCAGAAAAGTCTGACAAATGGCACGAACACGAAACGAAGCCGCGTACGAAACAGCCAGAAACAGGTTGCTGGACACCGGTCTGGATCTGATCCGGGAAAACAGTTTCGCCAGCGTTGGTATCAACGATGTCTTGAGGGCATGTGGCGTTCCCAAGGGGTCTTTTTATCATTACTTCGACACCAAGGAAGCCTTCGGCATTGCGGTTGCCCGTCACTACAACGCCCAGGAAGTGGCAACCGCACAGAGCATTCTCTCTGACGTTTCGATACCACCTCTCAAGCGCCTGAAATCCTTTTTTGAAGGAGCCCGTCAAGGCATGAAGGATCGTTCCTTCGCGCAGGGTTGTCTGATGTGCAACCTGTCGACGGAGCTTGCGGACGAAAAACCGGAATTTCAGGCTGAGCTGGACACGCATTGGCAGGCAATGGTTCGCGAGTTGACGGCTTGCCTGAAAGAAATGGACACATCCGACGTCGGACTTGGCCATCTCTCGGCCCATGAGGCCGCAGACTGGCTCATGAATTCGTGGAGTGGCGCGCTGACCAGAATGAAGGCGTGCCGCGACGACGAACCCCTGGCGCTTTTCATGCGCACAATCTTCAAGGATGAAGGAATTTGATATGGCAGCTCCGAAAACCGTTTTGATTACCGGCGCCAGCCGAGGGATTGGCCTTTTGACCGCCGAGCGTTTTGCGGACCGTGGGCACGTGGTCTATGCAGGCATGCGGGGACTGACAACGCGAAACAAGGGAGCAGCCGCCGATCTCACGGCATATGCCCAAGGCGTTTCCGGAACGATTGTCCCCATCGACCTTGATGTAACCGACGCGACAAGTGTCGAGAGAGCGATCGACAGCATTGAAAAGGATCGCGCGATCGATGTCCTGGTGAATAATGCCGGCGTGATGCCCGTCGGTTTGACCGAGGGCTTCACCATGAAACAGGCAGAGGATCTGTTCGACGTGAACGTCTATGGCGTCATGCGGACAACGAAAGCTGTACTTCCGCATATGCGGAAGCGCAAAACCGGGCTCGTCGTCAGCCTCAGTTCGGTAGCCGGACGGTTCGGGATGCCGTATTTCGGTCTCTACTGTTCCAGCAAGTGGGCGATGGAAGCTTATTGTGAAGCTTTACACTACGAGCTCGAGCCGTTCGGCATTGAATCGGTTCTTGTAGAACCGAGTGGTCACGGCACTGACCTGGTAACAACGGCACCTGCGCCGGGAGATACAGGCACGGTGGGAGAATATGGTGATCTCTCAAATGGTCGGGACCGGTTGCTCGGCATGTTTCAAGGCATGTTTGATCAACGAGATGCGAGCACGGATGCCAACAATGTCGCAATGAAGATTGTTGAGCTGGCGGACATGGACGGCGCACGCCCTATCCGCACGCAGGTTGGTCACGACATGGGCGTTGCGGCACTCAATGATGCCGTCGCTCCCATCCAGGCGGAGCTCGTGAAAAGCCTGAAGCCGGTTTATACCGGGGCGGCACAATAAGCATGTCGAGATCGATTTTCCTGAAACCTCAAGTCAGTTTGTTGACCCGCATAGAGGCATGAACCACAGGGTCCGCAGATAACCTTCAAGCGCCGCAAGAGAGATCTCTCGCGGCGCTTGTCATGATCAGGGGTTTTGAACCCTGAAATGGAGCGCAAGGTGTGGGGCAATCTGCAATCTGTACCGGGTCGGTTCAATGGCTGGTGCTTGTAAGTGTCCACAGAACGAAACCCGGGAAAACGAGCATCGGTGTAAGCGTCAGCAACATGCCAATGGCTCTGCCGTTGCCAATACCGGAATTCACCAAGGTGCCATAGTGAACGAGCCTGCCTAGCAGAAGGGAACATCCGCCGGCCCATAAAAGTGCGACCGGAGCTCCGGAATATTCGGCGGCAGCCATTGCAAGCAGCACGATTGGAACGGTTTCGGTGAAATTCCCGTGTGCGCGCATGCGCTTGAGCAGCATTTCATCGCCGCCATCCAGAAAATGCGTTTCCGTTTTCAGGCGTCGAAGACCAACGGCAACCGTCATGGGAATCTGTACCAGAGCCAGCAAGGCTATGAACACAAGCGTTACTGGAAATGTGGAAACAATATTCATGTCAAAACTCCTTCGGGAGTAGGGTGGACGACCTGTGAAGTCGGCCCACCGGTACGCTTATTCCGCCGAAGGCGCTTCGTAGGTGATCAGGGCGATCACACCGCCGACCGGATCAACAAGTGTTGCCATCCGTCCGACCCCTGGCACGCTCATTGGTTCGCTGGCAATCGTTGCACCGAGTGACTTGGCCTTTTCAATGCGTGCATCGACGTCATCGACCGTGACATAAGGCAGCCAGCGGGAGGTGTCGGACTGTTCGGGTGGAAATCCGCCAATCTTCTCTTCGCCATTGGCGATCACTGTGTAGGTCATGCCGGGCATTTCCATCTCTTCCGTGCCCCAGCCCAAAAGGCTTGTGTAAAATGCCTTGGCTTTTGAACCATCGCCGCTGTGCAGTTCCATCCAGCTGAAGGCACCATGTGTTTGCATCGGATTGCTCATGTCTCTTGTCCTCGTCGTTTGAAGTCCACCTGAAAAGGCCAGGTGTTCTAAGAACGAGTGAGGATCGGCATTTCCGACAGGGTGACGTTATTTTTGAAAAAAAATGATCGGAGTCAGGTGTCTTTGGAAAGCTTGTGCAGCTTCTGTTCTATGTGCAGTCGTTCAGCATCCGTACCGGCCAGATCAAAGGCGCGCTTCAAGGCGTCATAAGCGTCTTGTGTGCGGTCAAGGTCCATCAGCAGCGAGCCTTTGACTGCGAAAAAGCCGGCATATCTTTCAAGAGACGTCTGCAAACGGTCCAGTCGCTCAAGCGCGAATTTCGGCCCGTGAAGTTTGGCAAGTACAACGGTGTGGTTGAGCGCGACTACAGGTGAGGGACGAATGTGCTGAAGCGCACGATAGAGCCGTTCGATTTCTTGCCAGTCGGTCTGGTCATAACAAGCTGCGCGCGCGTGCGTGGCCGCAATGGCTGCTTCGATCTGAAGGTGACCGGGTCTCGCGTTGCGCAAAGCTGCCTCGAGAAGCACAGTTCCTTCGGCGACCAGTTTCCTGTCCCACAAGGACCGGTCCTGCATCTCCAGCGTCACGGCCTGACCGTCTGCAGTCAGCCTTGCAAATCGTCTGGAATGCTGGATGAGGCAGAGTGCCAAAAGACCGCGCAATTCCGGTATTTCGGGAAAGAGGCGTACCAGCAGCCGGGCAAGACGGATGGCCTCTTCACACAGCGGTTCCTTGATAAGGGCAATCCCCTGAGAGGCGGAATACCCTTCGTTGAACACAAGATAGATCGCATTGGCGACTGTGCTTAGTCGGTCGGCCCGCTCAGCCGCATCAGGTTCTTCATAGGAAAGTTTGGCAGCATGAAGCCGCTTTTTTGCACGTGTGATCCTTTGTTCCATGGTCTTTGGTTGAACCAGAAAGGCACGGGCAATTTCTTCTACCGTCAGGCCGGCGACAACCTTGAGCGCAAGGGCAATCTGCTGGTCGCGGCGCAGAACCGGGTGACAACAGGTAAAGAGGAGCCGCAGGATATCATCGCGGTAGACAGAACGATCGAGCGCATCCGTCAGGTCTTCTTCCGGATTGGTTTCTTCATGTGCCAGCTCCAGGTCTTCCGGGGCAGACAGTGTTTCCCTTCTCCGCTTGCGCAGTGCGTCTATAGCTGAATTGCGGCCGGTGACGATAAGCCAGGCAACAGGATCTTTTGGCAGGTCTTCTGGATGCCAGGTACGAACCGCCTTAAGAGACGCTTCCTGGAAAGCATCCTCTGCAAGATCGATATCGCCAAATGCCCGGTTAAGCGCAGCCAGAACGCGCGGACGAGCTGCTCTAAGATGCGTCGATAACCAGGCGCTCGGCATTCTGGAAGTCTGCCCCCTCGAAATAAGCTACAGGCCGGATCTCGACGCGGCCGTTTTCAAAAGGCAGTTCTTTCACGGCCTCGATTGCGTCTTCCAGGGTGGCCGTGTCGATCAGGTAGAAACCCATGAACTGTTCTTTGGTTTCCGCAAAAGGCCCATCAGTGACGATAAAGTCGTTGCTTTCCCTGTTGACGGTGACGGCCGTTCCTGTCGACATCAGTTTGGTCGCAGCGGCAAAACTCCGGTCGGACTTGGTGCGTTCGTGAAACGCTCCATGCTTCTTCAGGATTTCCTGATGCTCCTCCGGTGAAAGAGCGTCGTAGAAATCTTCACTGCCGTAAATCAAAACGGAAAAGAGCATTGCTGAGTTCCTCCGGTTCCCTAGGTTCGATCAAGGGACGTTTTCTCCCCAGCTTACCCGACAGGCCGAGACAAGAAAATCTCCGGAATTGTGGTTTGTTGCGGTTGTTGTCTCAATCTTTCGATCGACACCGCATGAGCTGTGGTTCTCGCAAATCTCTAAGAAGCACTATCCCTTATCCCAGCCAACCGTCACGCATCAGGACCTGATGGGTGTCATCAAGTGTCTTCCAGGCGGTCTCAACCAGAAAATCGGCTTCTTCGTGGCTAAGCACCAGAGGTGGCGAGATGATCATGCTGTCCCGGACAGCCCGCATGACCATGCCGTTCTGGAACGAGGCGTCGCGGCAAATCGTGCCAACGGTTCCAACATCCTTGAACGGTCTGTGAGGGTCGCTCTTGTTGGGAACAAGCTCCAGAGCTCCCATGAGCCCGGTCATGCGGGCTTCACCGACCAGAGGGTGTTCACCCAGATTTCGCCAGCGCTCCTGCAGATAGGGGCCAATATCGTTTTTGACCCTGTCAACGAGGCCTTCGCGTTCGATGATCTCAAGGTTGGCGAGCGCAGCCGCTGCGCAAACCGGATGACCGGAATAGGTATAGCCGTGGTTGAAGTCTTCGCCTGCGTTCATCAGGCCTTCCGCTACGCGATCAGACACCAGGACACCGCCCATTGGCAAATAGCCTGAAGTCAGGCCTTTAGCGATCGGCATCAAGTCGGGTTCCATGCCGTAGTAGGATGATCCAAACCAATCACCGAGACGACCGAAGCCGCAGATGACCTCGTCGGATACAAAAAGAATGTCGCGATCTGCAAGAATCCTGCGGACTTCGGGCCAATAGGTCTCCGGTGGAATGATGACGCCACCGGCCCCCTGGATCGGCTCAGCGATGAATGCGGCCACCTTGTCTTCGCCGATTTCGTCAATCGCCTGCTCCAGTTTGCGGGCCGCGGCAATGCCGAATTCGTCCGGGCTCATGTCGTGGCCTTCACCAAACCAATAGGGCTGGTCGATATGATGAACACCTTGAACCGGCAGGTCACCCTGCTTGTGCATGGCCTTCATCCCGCCAAGGCTGGTCCCGGCGAGCGTTGAACCGTGATAGCCGTTCCAGCGGCCTATGATCACCTTCTTGTCCGGCTTTCCCTTCATGTCCCAATAGGTTCGCACCATACGAAAGACCGTGTCGTTCGCCTCTGACCCGGAGGAACAGTAAAACACCGTGTTGATATGATCAGGTGCGAGCTTCGCCAGCTTTTCCGAGAGGGCGATAGCGGGAGGATGGGTGGTCTTGAAGAATGTGTTGGAATAGGCAAGTTCGTTCATCTGCTTAAAGACGGCATCGGCGATTTCACGCCGTCCGTGGCCAACTTGCACGCACCAGAGACCGGCCATTCCGTCGAGGATTTTCTTGCCGTCTGAATCCGTCAGCCACACGCCGTCGGCATGCGTGATGATACGGCTGCCTTCTTCGTTGAGGCTCTTCATATCCGAAAAGGGATGCCAGTGATGGGCGGCATCGAGTTCCTGCAGAGCCTTGGTCGGATAGATGTTGGAATGGGCCGTCATGGCGTGAACTCCAATGGAAGGAAAATAGCGGGGTCGAGGGGTCAGACATTGAGCAGGAGGTATTCCCGCTCCCAGGCACTGATCACTGACATGAAGGTTTCGAATTCCTCGTATTTGATCGCCCGGTAGGTGGCGACGAATTGCTCGCCAAAGACCTCGACCATCTCCTCGGACTTTTCAAAACTGGCCACGGCTTCCGGCAAGCCGCGCGGCAGGGATTTTGCCCGCTCGGAGCAATCGTCCGATTTGGGGGCGTCAGGCTTCAATTCGTTGATGATGCCGAGATAGCCGCAGGCAAGGCTTGCAGCGATGGAAAGATAAGGGTTCGCATCAGAGCCGGGGATCCGGTTTTCGAGCCGCCTTGCATCAGCGCTCGAATAGGGCACCCGCAGTCCGACGGTGCGGTTGTCGTATCCCCAATAGACATTGACCGGAGAAGTCGAAGTTTTGGAAAACCGTCGGTAGGAGTTCACGAATGGTGCCATGATGCAGGCCACCTTGGGCAGGTATTTCTGATGACCTGCAATGAAAGACAGGAAAGCAGGCGTCTCTTCGCCGTTTTCTCCGGCAAAGATGTTCTGGCCGGTCTGGCTGTCGAGCACAGACTGGTGAATATGCATCGCCGATCCGGGCTGGTTTGACATCGGTTTGGACATGAATGTGGCATACATGTCATGCCGCAGCGCAGCTTCTCGGATGGTGCGTTTGAATAGAAATACCTGATCGGCCAGCACGAGCGGATGGCCGTGGCGCAGGTTGATTTCCATCTGCGCTGCGCCTTCCTCGTGGATCAGCGTGTCGATCTCAAGGCCCTGCTTTTCCGAAAGGTCGTAAATGTCGTCGATCAGATCGTCGAACTCATTCAGGGCGGAAATGGAATAGGATTGGCGCCCCACCTCTGGTCGGCCGGACCGCCCACGCGGCGGCTCAAGGGGGTAGTCCGGGTCGGTGTTCGGGCGCACCAGGTAGAATTCGATTTCTGGCGCGATAACAGGGTCCCAGCCTTTGTCGTTATAAAGCTTGAGGATGCGTTTCAAGACGTTGCGTGGCGCGGTTTCAACCGGCGCACCGTCACGCGTATAGGCGTCGTGGATGAGCTGCGCGGTCGGGTCGGATTCCCAGGGGACCGTGGTCAATGTGCTGTAGTCAGGACGGAAGTAGAGATCACCGTCGGTCGGGTTATGTTGAAACCTGTCGTCGTCTTCCGGGTAGTCGCCAGAAATGGTTTGCGCAAAGATCGAGGCAGGCATGGTCATGACCGACCCTGAGAAAAACTTCTCGGTCGGCATCATCTTGCCACGTGCCACACCGGCAATGTCGGGAACCACACACTCTATATCCTGAATGTTGCGGGCATGCAGCCAGTCGCGTGCTGCATCGACATCCGGGACACCCCGAAGGCTGTCCACGGGGTTGGCGGATTGGTTGCCGGGGTTGTCTGCGCTCACGTGAAGCTCCATTGGTCTCGTGCGGTTTCGCGGCAGACTGAGTGGGGTGACCTGGTTGACCGGCCTGGAGCCGGTCGCCGAAATCACGTTTCGAAAATGTTGTCGTCTGTGCGAACGTCTAATTTGTGATCACAAAATGACATGGCCTGACTGAAGGATCAACAGGCTCATGTGTCGGTGAGGATTGCCTTGCCCAGCAAACCCATGCCGTCACTGATGTCAGCCGTTACTGCCGCCCGCAAGGCAGGGCCGTTCTTCTGTTCAATCGCGCGAATGGCCTCCTTGTGCCGATCTTCCAGGTTCGCCGTGCCCACGCGTCCGTAGACCGTGCGCATGAACGGTGCGAATTGCAGCCAGAGACTGTCGATCAGAGGCAAGAGTACCTTTGACAGCGATGCCCTGTAGATCCGGAAATGAAAGGCATGGTTGAGCCTCATGTAAGCCTCGGCGTCGCCGCCGGTCAGATGGCGGTCAATCTCATCATCGATTGAGATCAAAGCGTTGACGTCCAGCGTTCTGAGATGAGGCAATGCAAGCTCTGCCAGTTCCGGTTCGAGCAACAAGCGTGCTTTCAAAAGCTCTTCGAAACGCTCCGGCGTCATGTCGGGAACCTGCACCCGGCCATTGGGTTTGACTTCCAGAGCATTTTCCGCAGCAAGTCTTTGCAGGACTTCGCGCACAGGCATCGGACTGACGCCAAGCTCGGCGGCGAGCCCGCGAATTGTTACAGCCTTTCCAGGAATGAAGCGCCCGGTCAAAAGGCCGTTGCGCACCGAGTGATCGACCTGTTCACGCGTGGCGCCCCGTTTGCTTGGAACGGGATTTCCGTCCCTCTTCTCAATGCCGGAAGACAATGCGGTTTGCCGGACGGACAAGGATGGTCTCCAATCGCCAAAATGTGCTCAATGTGCGATCTGCCTTGACAGGGTTTTCCGAAAGTGATCACATTTTTGAAAAGGACGCAAACAAAAGCTGTCGGCATGGTCATGTCTCGGAGTGACACCGCGGTGACAACGCAAGGGGCGTAACGGAGCACTCAATGAACGAGCTTCCCCATCAGATCCTGGAACATCCTGCAGAGCATGGATGGAAGGCCGGATTTGAAGCCTTCCTTGCTGCCCACCCGGACCTGGATACGCTTGAAGTCATCCTCCCCGATACCAACGGTGTCTTGCGTGGCAAGTGGCTGCCAGGCAAGGCCCTGCCGAAAGTGTTCGAAGGCGGCGTTGCCTTCCCCTATTCGCTGTTTGGTCTTGACGTCTGGGGCCGCGAAGTTGAAGCCACCGGCATGCATCTGGAAACCGGTGACAAGGATGGCGTCTGTTGGCCCATCCCCGAAACGTTAAAGCTTGTTCCCTGGGCGGACCGTAAAACGGCGCAGGTTCTGCTGTCGATGTATGACCGCGACGGCGAACCATTTCTCGCAGACCCTCGCCATGTTCTGGAGAACATGGTCGCGCGCCTGAAAACAGAATACGGCGTTTCGGCAACCTGTGCCTTCGAGCTGGAATTCTATCTTTTCCAGGAAAGCGACGGTGATTGGACAGAGCAGCCCAAACCGTTGTTTTCAACGCATCTCGGCCCGGCGCGCCAGAACATGTACGCTCTGTCTGATCTTGAGGCACTGCTGCCGGTCGTCGATGATCTGCGCAGGGCCTGTGAGGCGCAAGGCATACCGGCAGATGCAGCGGTTTCTGAAGCTGCGCCTGGGCAGTTTGAGTTGAACTTGCACCATCGCCGCGATCCCTTGCTTGCAGCTGATGACGTTGTTCTCCTGCGCCGTCTGGTGGCCGGTGTCGCCAGAAAACATGAACTCAAGGCCTCGTTCATGGCCAAGCCCTTTGTGGAATGGCCGGGCAACGGGATGCATGTGCACGTCTCCATGGAGAACGAGAAGGGCAACCTGTTTGCCGATCCGGAAATGGGAGGCGAGCGACTTGGACATGCCATCAACGGGTTGCTGAAAACCATGCCTGAGTCACTGCTTATGTTCATCTCGACCTTTAACGGCTTCCGGCGCATGCAGCCGGGATCTTACGCACCGGCGTCGATCTGCTGGGGGTATGACAACCGCTCGGTTGCCTTGCGTGTTCCAGCTTCCAGTCCTGAAGCCGCGCGCGTGGAACACCGGATCGCCGGCGCAGACGCCAATCCGTATCTTGTTCTGACAGGCATTCTCGCCGGGATGATGGAAGGGCTGACCCTGCAAAAGGACCCGCCGGCGCCTGTCACCGGCAATGCCTATGAAAAACGGAAGAAACGGCTGACGCCGTGGATGGATGAAGCCATCGATGCCTTTGAAGCGTCCAAGCTCATGAAAAAAGCTGTCGGCAAGGAAATGCACAAGGTGCTGACGGAGATCAAAAGAGAGGAACTGAACGAATTCGGGCGGGAGATCTCGTCGTTGGAGCGTCAGACTTATTTGTGAGCTGACACTGCACAAAATCGGCGCTGGACAAAATCCGGTGCCATCGCCAATCTGCGGGACAGACAAGACGCACCAAGCGCGAATGTCCGTTTTTAATCAGAGACTAGGCCCGGACAGGGTCAACACAAACTCTGAGGGGAGTTTTCAGATGACGTTAAGAACCATGTTAACCGGTGTTGCTGTTCTCAGCCTGATGAGCGGCGCTGCACTGGCTCAGGACCGGACTGTGAATGTCTACAACTGGTCAGACTATATCGATGAGTCGGTCCTTGAGGATTTCACCAAGGAAACCGGCATCAAGGTCGTTTATGATGTCTTTGACAGCAATGAGGTTCTGGAGACCAAACTGCTGGCAGGCGGTACGGGATATGATGTTGTGGTCCCGACGGGGACTTTCCTGGCGCGTCAGATTCAGGCCGGTGTCTTTTCCGAACTTGAAAAGGACAAGCTGTCCAACCTTTCCAACATGTGGAAGGATATTGAGGAGCGAGTCCAAAAATACGACCCGGGCAATGCCTACTCGATCAACTACATGTGGGGCTCAACTGGCATCGGCTATAATGTCGACAAGGTAAAGGCGGCCCTCGGTGAGGATGCGCCGGTGGACAGCTGGGACCTCATCTTCAAGCCGGAAAACATCGAGAAACTCAAGAGCTGCGGCGTTTACATGCTGGATGCGCCGGCGGAAATGATTCCGGCCGCACTCAACTATCTGGGCCTCGATCCGGACAGCAAGGACCAGGGCGATATCGAAAAGGCAGGCGAGCTTCTGAAAACGATCCGCCCGTCTATTCAGAAGTTTCATTCGTCCGAATACATCAATGCGCTTGCCAATGGCGATATCTGCGTGGCGATCGGCTGGTCCGGCGATGTGCTGCAGGCCCGGGACCGCGCAACCGAAGCCGGAAATGGCGTCACGGTTGAATACGCCATTCCGAAGGAGGGCGCACAGATGTGGTTCGATCAGATGGCAATCCCTGCGGATGCACCCAACAAGGCAGAAGCGCATGAATTCCTGGACTTCATCATGCGCCCGGACGTCATGGCCAAGGCGTCCAACGTTGTCTATTACGCCAATGGCAACAAGGCCTCCCAGGAGTTTCTGAACGAAGACGTTATCGGCGACGCGGCGATCTACCCGGACGAAGAAACGGTTAAAAACCTCTTCACCACGACGCCCTATTCGCCGAAGATACAAAGGATCGTCACGCGGACCTGGACCGGCGTAAAAAGCGGTCAGTAACTGAAAAAACCGCCGGGTTCTGGAAAGACCTGGCGGTTTTTGGTTTGGTGTCCTGAGGGGTTTTTCGTTTTCCGGAAGAACCGGATGCACCGCTCTGGACATTTTGCATAGATCGGCCTGAGCGTTTATCGGGACTCGTTGGAAGGCTGATCGATCACCCGGTGGGGGATATTGTGGCAAAAAAATCAGTAGGGCCAGTACGCAGGGAGTTCATGCCCTGGGAAAACCCTGATCATCCTCCCTTCATCGAATTTCGCAATGTTACCAAGAAATTCGGTGACTTCACTGCGGTGAAGAACCTCTCCCTGAAGATCTACGAGAAAGAGTTTTTCGCACTGTTGGGCGGTTCTGGATGTGGCAAGACAACCCTGATGCGCATGCTTGCCGGATTTGAAACTCCGACGTCCGGTCAGATTTTTCTCGATGGACAGGATCTTGCTGGCATTCCACCTTATCGTCGTCCCTCTAACATGATGTTCCAGTCCTACGCGCTTTTCCCGCACATGAGCGTGGAAAAGAACATCGCCTTCGGTTTGAAGCAGGACAAGATGCCCACCTCGGAAGTCGAGGCTCGGGTCGCGGAGATGCTGCAGTTGACCAAGCTGGAGCAATTTGCCAAGCGCAAACCGCATCAACTTTCCGGCGGCCAGCGCCAAAGGGTGGCGTTGGCCAGATCCTTGGCGAAACGACCGAAAGTCCTGCTGCTCGACGAGCCTCTCGGTGCGCTTGACCGCAAGCTGCGTGAAGAAACGCAGTTCGAACTGATGAACCTGCAGGAAGAACTGAAAATGACCTTTCTGATCGTTACCCACGATCAGGAAGAAGCCATGACCGTTGCTGACCGGATCGCGGTGATGGACAAGGGCGAATTGGTCCAGGTCGCAACGCCTGCCGAAATCTATGAAGCGCCGAATTGCAAATTCGTGGCCGACTTCATCGGTGATGTGAACCTGATCGAGGCCAAGGTGACGGAGAAGACCGACGCGCTCACCCGGATGACGTCGGTTGTCGACGGCTTTGCCTTGGAATGCGATCAGGCGACGGACGCGAGTGTCGGTGAAACCGTCTGGTATGCCATCCGTCCGGAAAAGGTCCGCATTGCTGAAGGGAACGTCGAACCCGGCGTCGTCAATCATATCGGTGGTGTGGTTTGGGACATCGCCTATCTGGGAGATGTATCCATCATTCATGCCAAGGTTGGTGAAGACGATCACGACACGCTTCGATCAACTTTCGCAAATGTCTCACGCATCGTGGAAAAACCGATCACCTGGGACGACAACGTGGTGCTGACGTTCGACAGGGACGCCGGTGTCATATTGAGAGGGTAGGGGGATGGCGGAAGAACACGTCGCGCCCCCGGTCAGGCGGGGTTTGGGAGGCTGGCTACTGATAGCCATGCCTTACATATGGTTGCTTATCTTTTTCCTTGCGCCGTTCCTGATCGTCTTCAAGATCTCCCTGTCGCAAGTGGCGATTGCCATCCCTCCTTACGTTCCGACCTTTGACCTTTCTGAAGGCTGGCAGGCATTCGCGGACGGATTGAGCGAACTGTCTCTGGAAAACTATGTCTGGCTCACTGAGGATGCGCTGTACTGGAGGTCCTATCTTTCCTCCGTAACCATCGCCGCCGTTTCGACCTTTCTGACACTTCTGATTGGCTACCCGATTGCCTATGCCATGGCGCGTGCGCCTCAGGCTTTGCGCCCGACGCTGCTCATGCTGGTCATTCTGCCGTTCTGGACGAGTTTCCTCATCCGTGTCTACGCCTGGATCGGCATTTTGAAGAATGAAGGTTTGCTCAATCAGCTGCTGCTGTCGCTCGGGCTGATCGATGAGCCTCTGGTGATCCTCAACACCAACATCGCCGTCTATATTGGCATTGTGTATTCCTACCTGCCGTTCCTGGTGCTGCCGCTTTATGCCAGCCTTGAACGTTTGGACGGCAGCCTACTCGAAGCGGCCGAGGACCTCGGCTGTCCGCCCTGGAAGGCATTTTGGAAGATAACGGTGCCGCTTTCCCTGCCGGGTATCATCGCAGGATGCTTTCTGGTGTTCATTCCAGCAGTCGGCGAGTTTGTTATCCCGGATCTTCTCGGGGGCTCCAACACGTTAATGATCGGCAAGACGCTCTGGGTCGAGTTTTTCAACAATCGAGATTGGCCGGTTTCCTCAGCAGTGGCCGTAATCTTGTTGCTGATCCTGGTGATCCCGATCGTTCTTTTCCAGAACCAGCAGCAAAAAATGTCGGAGAAAGAAGGATGACGCGCGGTCCGACCTGGTTCAACGTCACGTCTTTGGTCGTCGGGTTTTCCTTCCTCTACCTGCCGATTGTGCTCCTGGTGATCTACTCTTTTAATGACAGCCGACTGGTCACTGTCTGGGGCGGGTTTTCAACGCGATGGTATGCTTCACTTCTGGAAAACGACCAACTGCTTGATGCGGCCTGGGTGACACTGCGTGTTGCATTCACGTCGGCTTGCATTGCAACGGTTCTGGGAACCTTGGCTGCGCTGGTGCTTGTGCGCTCGGGTCGTTTTGTCGGACGGTCGCTGTTCTCCGGGATGATTTTCGCACCTTTGGTGATGCCGGAAGTCATTCTGGGGCTTTCCCTGTTGCTGCTGTTTGTATCGATGGATCAGGCCCGCGGCTTCTGGACCGTGATGCTGGCGCATACGACCTTTGCCATGTGTTATGTCGCAGTGGTCGTCCAGTCGCGCCTGGTTGGTTTTGACAAGTCCATGGAAGAAGCAGCCGAAGACCTTGGGTGCCCGCCCGTCAAAACCTTTTTCCTGATTACACTGCCGATCATTCTGCCGGGCGTTATCGCCGGTTGGATGCTGGCCTTCACGCTGTCGTTGGATGATCTTGTCATCGCCAGTTTCACCACAGGGCCAGGCGCGACCACATTGCCGATGAAAATCTATTCTCAGGTTCGCCTGGGTGTGACGCCTGAGATCAACGCCGTCTGCACATTGCTTGTCGGTGTGGTCACCATCGGCGTGATCGCCGCGTCAATTGTCACAAAACGCCAGCAGGTGCAGCGCGAACGTGACGAGCGTGCAGCTTTCGGAGCGGATGGCTGATCTTTGCTGTTCAGGCCCTGGGGGGCTTGAACAGATAGATTACCAGCCAGACCGGCACCACGATGAAAGCTCCGAGGATCATATTCGGGACGGCCCAGTCCCAGAATTCCAACAGATAGATCCAGAGCTGCATCGGGCTGAGGCCGACAGAACCCAGAATGTCCACGGCCGTAATATTGACAAACGACAGTCCCGCCCCGACGAGCAGGGAAATGACAGCGATTTTGAAGACTGTCGACAGGAACTGATACACAGCTATCGTTTTCTTTCAGAGCAGGTTTTGTTGGCGCTGTGCAGGAAACCACCCCAGCCCCATGCATCGGCACTTCGGAATTCTTTGCTTTAACAATTTACATACCATAAACAACTTGGCAGAAAATCGGGAAGACATGCCGCAAACCGCTCGATTGCAGGCTTGGTAAACGGCCAAATCGATTAAGTGACAGTGCATTCATGTTTTTCGCTGCAATGCGGCAAAGACATCTTGACCACGGAGAACCAAGCAGCGAATGTGCCGCTCACGCACCTGCGGTCTTTATTGGGAGTGAAAGATGAACAAAATTTATCCGGACGCAAAGGCAGCGCTTGAAGGCCAGACCTTTGACGGCATGACTGTGATGGCCGGTGGGTTCGGTCTGTGCGGCATTCCGGAAAACTTGATTGTGGCACTACGGGACTCCGGCGCAAAAGACATCACCGCGATCTCCAACAATGCCGGCGTCGACGATTTTGGCCTGGGTCTGCTGCTGCAAACCCGTCAGATCAAGAAGATGGTTTCATCTTATGTCGGTGAAAACGCAACTTTCGAAAAACAGTATCTGAACGGTGAGCTGGAACTGGAATTCAACCCACAGGGCACGCTGGCTGAACGCATTCGCGCTGGTGGTGCCGGTATTCCCGGCTTCTATACCAAAACCGGTGTAGGTACGCTGATTGCTGAAGGCAAGGAACTCAAGGATTTCAACGGCGAAACCTATGTGCTGGAGACAGGGCTTGTCGCCGATGTATCGCTTGTGAAGGCATGGAAAGCCGACAAGGAAGGCAACCTCACCTACCGCAAGACCGCCCGAAACTTCAATCCGATGATGGCAACAGCCGGTAAGATGTGTGTGGTCGAAGTGGAAGAACTGGTTGAAGTAGGCGAACTGGACCCAGACAACATCCACACCGCGGGCATTTTTGTTGACCGCATCATTGTGGGCAACCACGAAAAACGTATCGAAAAGCGCACGACGCGCGCAGCCTAAAGGAGACACATCATGGCCTGGACACGTGATGATATGGCACAGCGCGCTGCGCAAGAGCTTGAAGACGGTTTCTACGTAAACCTTGGCATCGGCATTCCGACGCTGGTTTCGAACTACATTCCCGAAGGTGTTCATGTGACCCTTCAGTCGGAAAACGGCATGCTCGGCATGGGACCTTTCCCGACGGAAGACGAAGTTGACGCCGACCTGATCAACGCCGGCAAGCAGACCATTACCGAACTGCCGCAGACCAGCTATTTTTCCTCTGCGGACAGCTTTGGCATGATCCGCGGTGGCCACATTGACCTGTCGATCCTCGGAGCGATGGAAGTGGCCGAAACCGGTGACCTCGCCAACTGGATGATCCCAGGCAAAATGGTCAAGGGCATGGGCGGTGCCATGGATCTGGTTGCCGGTGTCAAACGGGTTGTCGTGATCATGGACCATACGTCAAAAGCGGGCGATCCTAAGCTTTTGAAAGAGTGCTCGCTGCCCCTTACGGGGGTGCACTGCGTCGACAGGATCATCACCAATCTCGGCGTTTTCGATGTCGTGGAAGGTGGTCTGAAAGTGGTCGAGCTTGCACCTGACGTGACACTCGACGAGGTCAAGAAGAAAACCTTGGCAACGCTGGTTTAGCCGCTGCAATTCCAGCCCTTTTCAAATGCTCGATGAAATGACAAGGCACCCGCAATTTGCGGGTGCTTTTTTGAGTGCGCCTTGCGGCTGCATCAAACCAGGTCACCTGAACACCGGCACAGCTTTCAAGGCGGCCGTGCCTGACCGGCTGAACTTGCGGTCGCGTTTCACCTTTTCAACTGCAACACTGTCATTGAGTTGCGGTGCTGTCCTGCCGTTCGGCAATCGGGCGGATTGCCGGAAAATCCTGATCGGTCAGAGTTTCCTTGGTGAGGAGCAGGTTCGCACCCTCATCAAGTTCCGTCCGGTGTGAGGTGAGCAATTCCTTGGCGCGACCAAAGGCCGTTTCGACGCGGGTCTTGATTGCCAGGTCGATCTCGCGCTGTGTTTCGTTGGAAACCTCAACGACATCTCCGGCTGGTTGTCCAAGGAAATTCTGCCTTTGCGCGGAATAGACGCGGTTGCCGAGGTCGGTCTCCATGCCGTAGCGCATGACCATGTCGCGGGCGATTTCCGTCACCTTCTGGAGGTCGTCCGAAGCACCGGTAGATATCTCGCCAAAGACGATCTCTTCTGCAGCTCTGCCGCCCATCAACACAGCCATCCGGTGTTCCAGATCCTGGCTCGACAGAAGAAACCGGTCTTCGGTCGGTCGCTGCATCGTGTATCCCAACGCACCGACGCCACGTGGAATGATTGAGATCTTGTGAACCGGATCGCATCCTTCAAGATTGGCTGCCACCAGAGCATGACCCATTTCGTGAAAGGCGACCGTATTGCGTTCCTTGTCAGAAAGGATGCGGCTGCGTTTCTCAAGGCCCGCGACCACACGTTCCACGGCTTCATTGAAATCCTGGAGTGTAACGGCATCAGCCTTGCGCCGCGTTGCAAGCAAGGCGGCCTCGTTGACGAGGGTGGCGAGATCCGCACCTGAAAAACCTGCGGTGAGCTGGGCAATCTGATCGAGATCGGTGTCTTCGGCCAGAACGATTTTCTTGACATGAACGTCCAGAATTGCCCGGCGGCCGGGCTTGTCCGGCCGGTCAACCAGAACCTGTCTGTCAAAACGCCCTGCACGCAAAAGCGCGGGATCCAGAATTTCGGGCCTGTTGGTCGCCGCCAGCAGAATGATGCCGCTGGTAGGATCAAAGCCGTCAAGCTCCGTCAGGAGCTGGTTGAGCGTCTGTTCCTTCTCATCGTTTGTACCCATTGCGCCGCTGGAGCGCGCGCGCCCCAGGGCGTCCAGTTCGTCAATGAAGATAATGGCAGGGGCAGCCTTGCGGGCTTGCTCAAACAGATCGCGCACGCGGGCTGCCCCGACGCCGACGAACATTTCGACAAATTCCGAGCCGGAAATAGAAAAGAAAGGCACACCGGCTTCTCCTGCAACTGCTCTTGCAAGCAGGGTCTTGCCGGTTCCGGGAGGGCCAACCAGCAGAATGCCCTTGGGAACGTGTGCGCCCAGGCGGCCATAGTCCTTCGGGTCTTTCAGGAAGTCGACGACTTCCTTCAGCTCCCGCTTGGCTTCGTCGACACCGGCCACATTGGTGAAGCGCACATTGACATCTGTTTCGACATAAACCTTGGCCTTGGATTTGCCGACGGTCATCATGCCGCCGATACCCTGTTTTTCCGCGAACCGCCGGATGAAGAACATCCAGAGCCCGAAAAGCAGCAACACAGGCAGAACCCACGAAAGGATGTCCTTCAAGAATGTGCTCTGGACGACCCCCTCGAACTTGACGTCGTACTTTGTCAGCTCTTCAGCGAGGGGGATGTCGACGCGGGTGGTGACAAAATACTGCCTTCCGTCCTTCAGGGGCTCCTTGAACTTGCCCTGGATCGTGTTTTCCTTGACGGAGATCTCTTCGATCTTCTTGTCTTTGAGATACTGCTCGAACTGGCTGTAGGGAATGGGTTCGACATTCTTGTATGTGGTCCACCAGCTCTGAAACAGGAGCACCAGCATCATCGCCGCAAAGGCGTACCAAAGATTGATCTGGTGTTTCTTTTCCATGGAAGAACGTCCTGAGAATGTGCAGAAAGAATGGTGCCATTGGGACGACTCGACCACGTGCTGTCAAGCTCGCATCGTCGCCGGGCCTGAAGGCATTTGTCAGGTTGCGGGACCGATCTGGCGGGTGGACAGTTTGGTCCGGAATGATGACGCGCTGGAACGTGCAAGGTAAATCACAGGGATCAACCCGACGAGCACGATCGCAAGCGAAGGCAAAGCCGCTTCTTCAAATGCTTCTCTGGAAGCTGCTTCGAACACGGTCGTCGCCAGTGTTTCGAAATTGAAGGGTCGCAGAAGAATTGTTGCCGGAAGCTCCTTCATGCAATCAACGAAACTGAGGAGCGCTGCCGACAGCAACACCGGCTTTAGGATCGGAAGGTGCACCTGGGTCAGCGTTTGGCCGCTATTTCTTCCAAGCGTTCGTGATGCCATGTCCAGGTGAGGGGTGATCCTGCCGAAGCCACCCTCCACCTGCCCATACGAGACGGCCAGAAACCGGACCACATAGGCATAGACGAGGCCCGTGCCGCTACCGAGCAGCAACAGACCAGTATTGATGTTGAACCAGCTTTCCATTCTCGCATCGAGAAAATTGTCGAAATTTGCGAGTGGAATGAGAATGCCGATCGCCAGCACCGTGCCGGGGATCGCATATCCGATTGAGGCCAGGCGAACGGCCATCTTCAACGGACCCTTTGAGTTGAGACGCAGGGCATAGGCAAGAGACACAGAGATAACCACCGTCAGCAGCGCAGCAACGGCTGCAAGGCTGAAACTGTTCCAGACGGTTTGAAGAAAACCATCGGAAAAGAGATCGTCGAGACGACGGCTTGCGCGATCAGCAAGCAGAAGACCCGGTACAACGAAGCCGACAAGGATCGGTGTCAGGCATAGTACGAGCGCAAGCGCCGCCTGCCAGCCATTCAGATCGAAGCGGGTTGGAGGCCGCTGTTTGGAACCACCGCCACTGTCAAAGCGCTGCTTGCGACGGCCGAAGCGCTCCAGCCACAACAGCAGGAACACCATCAGCAGCATTGCCAAAGCGAGCTGGGCCGCGCCGCCCAGGCTCGATCTGTTGAGCCAGGTGTCGTAAACTGAAAAAGTCAGCGTCTTGACGCCAAAGAATGTCACCGCGCCTATGTCGTTCAAGCATTCCATAAGCGCCAGGGACACGCCAATGGCAATGGCCGGGCGCGCCAGCGGCAGCGCTATGCGAAAGAAGAGACCATAAGGTGAGGCGCCAAGCGTACGCGAAACATCCAATGTGGATGCGGACTGGATCAGAAAGCTCGCGCGGGTGGTGAGATAGACATAAGGATAGAGGACCGCACCCATCACGAAGATCGCACCGCCAAGGGATCGGATTTCAGGAAACCAGTAGTCTCTAGAGGTTTTGAACCCGAATATATCGCGGATCAGGCTTTGTACCGGCCCCGTGTAGTCGAGAATTTCCACATAAGCGAAGGCGACAATATAGGTAGGAACGGCAAGCGGTACGAGAAGTGCCCAATCCAGGATCCTGCGTCCCGGAAAATTGCACATCGTGACGAGCCATGCTGTCAGGACGCCGGTAACGCCGGTGGTCAGACCGACGCCGAGCATCAAAAGCAATGTGGTTTGCGTCGCACCCGGCAGAACGGTGCGCAAAAGGTGAACCCAGACCTCTGTTGCCGGCGTGAAGGCGATGACAACAATGGCGCCGAGAGGCAACAGCACCAAAGATGCAATCAGCAGCGCAGCGACTTGCCAGAAACGGTCTGCAAAGGTGAGGGTGGGCGTGCGCAGCAAAGCGGATCTTCTAGTTGATAATGCTTCGCAAAAGCTCTAGCGGCAAAAAGACAAAAAAGCAAAAAGCGCCGCTGGAAGGCGGCGCTTGATGTTGGTGCCAATGCGACAGGCTCAGGACGCCGGACCGTCGTCGAAACCGACTTTATCGACGAGTTCACTGGCGGTTTTGCGGTTTTTGGCCACATCGTCGAGCGAGAGCGCATCCGGCTTCAGCTCACCCCAGCTCTTGACCCGCTCCGAAACCTCGACACCCGGGGTCACTGGATACTCGAAATTGGTTTCTGCATAGATCTTCTGCGCATTTTCCGACGTCAGGAATTCAATCAGCTTGACAGCGTTGTCCTTGTTCGGGGCATGTTTTGCCAGAACGACACCGGCGAGGTTGACATGGCTGCCGCGATCGGCGGAGTTCGGGAAGAGAATGCGAACGCTTTCCGCCCATTCCTTTTGCTCCGGCTCTTTGTCGTTGGTTTCCATCTTGCCCATGTAATAGGTGTTGCCGATGGAGATGTCGCACTCGCCAGCAAAGATTGCTTTCACCTGTGCGCGGTCATTGCCAGCCGGCTTGCGCGCAAGGTTATCGCGTACACCTGCCAGCCACTCTTCGGTCTTTTCCTCGCCGTGGTGTGCGACCATCGATGCAATCAATCCGATGGTGTAGACATGCTGACCGGAACGGGTGCAGAGCTTGCCATTCCATTTCGGGTCTGAGAGCTCTTCGTAAGTGATGCTGTCCTGGCTGACACGATCCTTGGACGCATAGATGATCCGTGCACGATTGGTCAGGCCGATCCAGTGACCTTCCGGATCACGGTATTGGGCCGGAATATTTTCATTCACCACATCTGAAGCTACTGGCTGGGTGACGCCGAGCTGTTTAGCGCCGTCCAGGCGACCGATATCGACCGTCAGGAGAACATCTGCCGGTGAGTTCGCACCTTCGGCAGCCATGCGCTCACCAAGACCCTTGGAGGCAAAGACCACATTGGTTTTGACGCCGGTCTCAGCTGTAAATGCATCCAGCAGCGGTTGGATCAGGAACGGCTGGCGGTAGGAATAGATATTCACCTCACCATCGGCAAAAGCCGGAGCTGCGGCGAAGGTTGCTGTGGTCATCGCAAACGCACCTGTAAGGGCGCGAAGAGTGGAGCGCATGAAACTCTCCCAGTTTCTGGTTGGTTGTTTCGTTTCGACAAGTTGTGCTCATCGAGTGCCCGGAATATGTCGCGATACCGCATTCAAGTCAATAAGTTCAGTAAAATCAATAGTTTAGAATGATTCAAAACTAACTGGAGTTTTTGTCTCCACTATTCGGCCAAAAACGGGAATAAAAACAGGAGTTTAAAACTCGACTTTTGTTATGTGCGAGTGGTGACCAAAGCATATGGAAGTGTTCACGAAAACGTGAGCTAGGCCTGCGGCAATTCGTTTCAGCCCTGAGAGAGCGCAAAGGAAACCTCGTCCGGCACTGTTACCCGTTGAGGCAGAAAGCGTGTTGGTCCGACCGGCGCCAAGATATCCGGCTGCTTGCAGAGGCAATCGGCAAGTGCGCTGTCATAGAGCTGCTCAAAAGCGTCGGTGGACGATTGACCGGTACAGCCATCAGGCGCAATTCCCGGCTCCTGCCTTGCAGCAGCCGCTACTCCGACAGGACCCGCTGCGTGGGGAAAATGATTTCCACCAATGTGCCCTGATCGGGAGTGGAATCGATATGGAAGCTCGCTCGATTGGCTTCAACAAGCGCCTTGGTCAGGGGAAGCCCCAGGCCGGTGCCACCGCCGCGGCTGGCTGTGTGCAGTTGCCGGAAAGGTTCAAGCGCCGCAGCAAGCTGCTTTGCGGTCATGCCCGTACCCGTATCGCGCACACGCAAGGCGACCTCACCATTGCTTTCAAGAGCCGTCGACAAAATCACCTGTCCGCCGGATTTGTTGTACTTGATGGCATTCGAAAGCAAGTTGAGAACGATCTGGCGCAGGGAACGTGGATCGGCCACGACTTCCGGAACGGAGTCCGGAAGGCTGGCTCTTATGATGACCCTGTCCCGATTGGCCTGTGGCTGCATCAGCGCCACGCACTCGTTGATGACATCGTTTGTCGAAACGGCCGTGAACTTCAAGTCCAGCTTGCCCGCCTCGATCTTGGAAAGGTCCAGAAGATCGTTGATCAGGCTCATGATGTGGGAACCGGATGTACGGATGTCCTTCAGATAGTCCTTGTAACGGTCGTTTCCGATGGCGCCGAAACGCTCCTCCATCATTACCTCGGAAAACCCGATAATCGCATTTAGAGGCGTGCGAATTTCATGGCTGATCTTGGCCAGAAAGTCGGATTTGGCCGAGCTTGCGTCTTCGGCCTGACGCTTGGCCTGCGTCAGCTCTTCTTCAGCCGTCTTCCATTGGGTTATGTCGCGGAGCACGGCGCAATACTTTGCCTCATCCTGACCGTTCGTGATGCGGCCCATGGTCATGAAGAGCGGGATCAGTCCTCCGCTTGGCACTTTGCCAAGCACTTCACGGCCGTCATTGAGAATACTGGCAACACCGTTTCGCGACAGCCCGTCCAGATAGTCCGCGGCCGCCCGATGGCTTTCCGGTGCAAGGAATTCGGTGAAGGGCGCGCCAATCATATCTGCACGGTTCGCGCTGAAAAGGGCCTCAGCTGATCCATTGACCTTGAGAATGGTTCCGCGTTGATCGAGCACAAGCACACCGTCGGTTGCCGTTTCCAGGATGGTGTCCATCTCGGCAATCTGGTTGCGGGCCGTGTCGAGTTCGCCGCGCACTTCGGCAAAAAAGTTGGGTGAGGTCGGTGCCGTGGCTGGCACGGTTGCCTTCATCGGACGTTCTGTGATCGAGATCATCAGGCCGTAGCCTCCGTTCCAGGGAACGGAATGCATGTGAGCGTCGACATTCAGGACGCCGCCATCGGCAAGGCGAAGCTTCATTGCCTCATCGACTTCGCCGTCCATGCCTTCTGCATCCGGCAGATCTTCGGTGTCGTCAATGAAAAGAGCTTCCAGACCGCCGGCCTCCGACAAAGTGGCTGTCGTCTTGTAACCGATCATCGTCAGAAGTGCCTTGTTTGCATAAAGCACTTCTCGCTCATGTACGATTGAAATGCCAATCGGCAGTCGGTCCAGAAGGCTGGGATCAATCGGTCCCGCTTCAGGCATTTCAGGCGGAAGCTCTTCTTCAGGTTCTTGAACGGGATCCGGTTCTTCAAAGTCTCCGAGATCGCCTTCCAGGCGCGCGCCGAGTGCTTCCGCAATCTTGCGGAAGGCCTGTCGTTCAGGCCGCGAAAGGCCAGATGTGTCGACCGGTACCACGCGAGGCCTCACCGTTGCGAGCGGAATGACTTCGCCGGTTTTTTGCGGCTCCGGCTCATCAACGTCATCAGCTTCTATGGCCTTGTCTTCCTGCTCGAAGGCCGCTGTTTCTTCGAAGAAATCTTGCTCGTCGGTATTGCTTTGCTGAGTGTCCTTTTCCGCAGCGATTTCTGACGCATCGGTGTCATCGCTCAGAGTGTCTTCATCGGCATTGTCGGGTTCCCGGCTCGTCTCTTGTTGCTCACTGGAGGTGTCAGCAGTAGCGTCGCCATTGTCGAAGAGGTCGGCCGTTGATTTTTCGTTGGCCTTGTAGGTCTTTGCCAACGATTTTACGGCGCTTTCGATTTCAGCTGGCTTGAGAGCCGCCGGACCTGAAATGCCGAGCGGTTCGTCTTCTTGAACTTCAGCGTCAGCTTCGCTCTTGCTTTCCGCGTCTTCCAGGTGCTGATCCGAAGATATCTTGTCGTCGGTCTGGGGTGCCGGTTCGGCGTTGCCATGGTCATCTGTACCGGCGCTATCGGCTGCAGCTGTGAGATTTTCGTCGGCCGATTGATCGTCAGGTGTTTCTTGCTCAGCCTCATCGTCCCCGAGGGTCTCGGCAACCTCGGTTATGTCATTGGTGCCGTCTACGGTGTCGTGGGACCCGGCAACTTCCAAATTAGTGTCTTCGTCTGGATCGGCGTCGATCTCTTGCGCATCAGAGCCTTGCTGGTCACTTTTGTCCAATGCCGCAGCCACCTGCTGCAACTCTTCGGTCAGGGAGAGCGGCTCACCGGTCAATTCATCAGAATTATCGGGCTCCGGGAGAGGTGTCGGCTCTTCAGGCGTTTCTTTGGAAGACTTTCCGGTGAATTTTGCCAGCGAGCCGACAAGCGCAGCCGCACTTGCACCAAGAAAAGTTTTTCCAGCAAAAGAATCCGGTTGTGCCGGCTTCAATTCGTGGAGGTTCTCTGGTTCTGGATTGGATCCAGCATCATCGGTCGCAATCCCGTTTGCGGTTTCCTGGTTTTCACTGTCTTGTTCGAGAGTATCCAGGTCCTCGGCACCTTGGGTATCGGTGTGGGCTTCGATTTCTAAGTCGTCGTCGGAGGGCAATGCCTCGCCGGATTCTTCTGAAGTGCCGGAATTGACAACCTCAGTGTTTTCTTCAGAAACATCTGCATCTACATCTGCGTCTGCAAGGGCTTCATCATTTGAGGAAGTTATCGTATCCGGATTACTCTCAAATTCGTCTTCGAGGGTATCATCCACGTCGGCGACGCTTGCTGCAGTGTGATCTCCAACGTTGTTTGCATTGTTTGCCAGAATGGCTCCCGCCGTGGCGACAACCAAGCCGTTTTGGTCTTGAACGGCATCGGCCGAACGGCAAACGCCGAAGCCACGATACCCCTCGAATTTCCGATGGCGGTCAAAAGCGGGCAGGGCGGCCATGTCTACGGGAACGCGCAATGCCGCGCCGGTTACTGGCCAGTCGACGGTCTTTCCGCTCCAGGTGTCGCGCCGGTCCAAAGCTCTTGCAATTTGGCCGCGTGGGTCAAGATCGAACACACTGGCGACTTCGGCCCACGTTTTGCCGACAATGTCTGTCGCAGCCGGGCCCAAAACGTCGGCAAACTCATCGGAGAGGAATGTGAAGCGCTGCTCGATGTCCATCTTCCAGGCAAAGCGTACCGGCCGCCGGAGCGGCTGAAATACAAATTGCCCGGCAGTTTCAGCGCTGTCCGCAATGTCTTCCGGCTCAGGTTCTTCGGCCTCGGTGTCCGTGCCGCCATCGGATCCGTCGCTTTCGTAGCTATCGGTTTCGCTCGCAACTTCGGCTGTCTTGGCCTCTGGTTCACCAGGTTCGGCCTTTGCGATTGCATCGGCATCGTCTGCAGGCGAGTCCAGTTCAGAAACACTGCTTTCCGTGTCCGTGTCGACCTCTTCCGCGTCGGCACGCACCCATGCGGAGGTATCGCTCTCGTTCTCCGCACTGCGGGAACCGTCGGTTTCTGAATCCCGAGGCGGAGTTTCGCTCACAGGATCAGACTGGGTGGGGTCTTCAGGATCGGTGGCCAAATCATCCCCGGCTTGTACCGGTGAGGCTGGATCCGCAGCGAGCGCGGCTGTGCCTGCTCCAGCTGCCAAAATGGCTCCACCGGACAAGGCCTCAAGACCGGGTTCAGCGTCCTCTGGATCGTCATCTAATAGCGGCGTATCGCTTAGAACGATCAGCTTCTGACCGATCCCAAGATCAAGGGCGGCACCTTCATGCAGTCCGCCATTAATTGTCAAAGGCCCGAAAACCGCATTTTGAGCGTCCGGCAAGTCCGGGTTTTCCGGAGTACCTTCCAGCACACCAATGCGATGTTCGATCTGATCACCGGACATAACGAATGCGGTTGTCGTGCTTGACGCGACCATTTGCGCAAACGTGTCAACGGGATCTTTCGTGGTGATAAGGCCCTTGTCGCCGCAAACGATCAGGGCCGCGGTCTCGCCGTTTCCGAGTTCCAGTTTTTTGCATTGGCAGGTCAACAGCATGACCCTCAGCCCTCGGTAGAATCGAAGCCGGTCGATGCTGAACTTGTCAGTCGCACCGCTTTCGGCAATGCGCGCGATATGCGGGCGTGCCGGCGACCGCTCAAGGGACACAAGTCCTCTCAAGTCGGGGACGGAATGCGCGGAAAAAAAGGACGCACCTGCTGCGTTGGCCCAAAGGATACGCGCGCCGTCCGACGACCAAAGCCAGGCAGCTTTTTTGTCGGCGACGAGCTGGACCAGATCATCCTTGGCTGTCAGTTCCAGGAATGATTGGGTCGTACCGTCCATGGCTCAGCTCCAAACTGGTCTGCAACACCGGGTGACAGGGCACGCGGCTGCTGAATTTGCCGCAAGTGGTAAACACTCCGTTAATACAAGCAATCGCCTACGCCGTCCATGTAAAGCAATGTTGTTAAAGGGCTTACATGAAGGCGTGGTTAACCCGAAACGCTGCCCGTTTGCCCGAATGCCATCGCCATGTTACGAACTTTTTGTAAGCTACGTCTTCAACGAGCCCGACCCGAATTTTCTTCCGTCGACCTTAGGAGTGCAGTCATGAGCACAGACAAGAACGGTTTCGAAGTCCCCGAGCAGATGCGCGATTTTGCCGAAAAGAGCGTCGATCAGGCTCGCAAGGCATTTGATGACTTCATGGGTGCCACCCAAAAGGCTGTCACCAACGTGGAAGACAGTGCAAACGCGATGCAGGCGGGCGCAGCGGACGTTAACAAGAAGGCGCTGACCTACGCAGAAGAACATGTCACCGCAGCCTTCAAGTTTGCACAGGATCTGGTCAAGGCAGACAATGTCGAAGACATGATGAAGTTGCAGCAGGACTATCTGCGCAATCAGATGGAAACCCTTGGCGAGCAGACCCGGGAGTTTTCCAACAGCGCCACCAAGGCCGTTCAGGACGCCACCAAGGCCGCACAGAAAAAATAGCATCTGCCTTTAAAAGATTGGCTGGCGCGCTGGGCAACACCGTGCGCGCCAGACCACTTGATTGAGCTCACCTGAGCCCACATTGATGCCTTCTATATTTCGCGCGACCAGAGCGGTTACGTTCAATGGCCGGTTTCCAATTTAGGAAATACGCGCCGTATCGGCTCCGGTATCTCCTTGCCGGACAAGACGAATGCGGCAAAATCGCCGAAAAGCCTTGCGGAGTTTTGTTGTGCAGTGCAAAAAAATGTTGCAATGCAACACGACCTGCACTATGTAGTGTTTGCGGATGACGACAAGGTCCGCCGACGAATGGATCGGCGGAAAGAATTTGCACCAATGATCGCATCCGGACTCAAGGAGATGAGATCATGACTGAGACTACTACAGCAAAAGCTGCTCCGAAATCACGTGCCGCCAAGGCTAAAGCTGCACCGGTTGCCGGCGTTGCTTTCCCGGATTTCGAAGCCTTCGCAATGCCTAACATGGAAGTTCCGGTTGCGTTCCGCGAAGCCACTGAAAAGGGCATCGAAAACGCACGTGAAGCATATGCAAAGGTGAAAACCGCTGCAGAAGATGCGACTGACCTGATGGAAGACACATTTGAAACGTCTCGCCAGGGTGTTGTTGAATTCAATCACAAAGCCGTCGACGCTGCTAAAGCCAACACTGATGCCGCTTTCACCTTCGTGAAAGACATCATGTCCGCGAAAACCGTTGCTGAGGCTATCGAGCTTCAGTCTTCTTTCGCACGCCAGCAGTTCGATGCGATGAGCGCACAGACCAAGGAAATGCAGGATCTTGCCACTAAACTCGGCACAGACGTTTCTGCTCCGGTCAAGGAAGCTTTCGAAAAATCCTTCAAGGAATTGAAGGTCAACTAATCCAAGTTGATACTGCGGCGATGCTGCGGAGAACCAACATGTGCCCGGGGCTTTGCCTCGGGCATTTGCTTTTCAACAGGCAGGTTTTTTCATCAAATTTCTCGCTTGCCGGTAAAGCGAAACGGCGTTAGAAGACGCCTTGCAAATGGCGGTTCGGACGAGTATTGTCCGCCCCACTTTGACGACCTTATGCAGACGTAGCTCAGTTGGTTAGAGCGTCGGATTGTGGCTCCGAAGGTCGGTGGTTCGAATCCACTCGTCTGTACCATTCTTCTCTTCAAGTCTTTGAGATCAGTAACTTATTGATATGCAAGACACTCTTGCGACCACTGCTACAGCAAAGTGCTACAGCAAGGGGCTGCAAAAGGTGTCTGGTCATACCCGTTTGTACCGTCGTGGTGCGGTCTATTACCACCGTGCCGTTGTACCTGCCGACATTGTCGATACCTATGGCAAGATCGAGGAGTTCTTCTCTCTTAGGACCAAGGATCGAACCGAAGCTCTTCGCCGCGTTCGTATCAAAGCCGTAGAGGTCGACAACCGGTTCGAAGAGCACTGGCGGGCGCGACAAGCCCGAGCTGCCGCAACGACCGTGGATGAGCTCTCTCCCGATCAGATCCAGGCCATCAAGGCCATCTATCATGCTCACTGGCTGGAAGAAGACGAAGCTGTGCGCTTGGATGGTTTCAGAGAAGACCACGAAGTCCAACCCGAGCTTCCGACACCAACATTTGAAGAATGGCAAGAAACTACGGATGAACTCGAGGAGCATGTCCGCAAGCTGCGTGGTCGATTCAAGGTAGACCGTTTCTACGAATCTGAAGTGGATGAAGTTTCAAGCTGGCCTGGGGTCAACCTCAATGTGTCTCCTGGCACCAAAGCCTTCAAGCAATTTGCGGCTGCGCTGCAGGATGCCGCCCTACAGGCCTTCAAAGACATGAGAAGCCGTAATGAGGGTGACTATGTGTCGACACCTGAGCCCGAGATCGAAGTAGCGCCTGCATGCCCCAAGTTGTCCGTCGCTCTGGGAGACTGGATCGAGGAGAAATCCAAAGAGGATTGGACCGAGGCGACCGCTAAGGAGCATTGGGTGTGGACTGAACAGTTCATGTTGCTGTGTGGTGACAGGCCCATTGATCAATACGGTAAGGACGATGCGCGACAATTCAAGCAGGTGCTGCTGAAGCTCCCACCAAACTGGAAGAAGAAGGCAGCCTTGAAAGGCCAAGCCATAGATCGTGCTGCAGAAACAGCAGTTACCCTTGAGATGCAAACTATGTCGACCACTAGCATCAACAAGGTACTTCGCTTCGTTGGGTCTTTCTGGCGCTGGGCAGCGGGCCAATATGATGGTCTCCGCAAGGACATGTTTGACGGGCTCAGCCTCTCCAACAAGCGCCGTCAGGCAAAGAGCGAGCGAAATCCCTTCACGCTGAACGAGCTGAAGGAGCTGTTCTCCTCACCTCTCTTTGTCGGCTGCAAGTCGATCCGCGAGTGGCAGGTTGAGGGTTCATATGTGCCCATCACGGATGCCCGCTACTGGGCACCTCTTATAAGCCTCTACTCGGGAGCTAGGATGAACGAGATCCTGCAGCTCTACGTGAGTGATGTGGTCGAGAATTACGGTGTCACCTGCCTATCGATCAACGCGGACGGTGATGACAAGAGACTCAAGACACCATCTTCCGAACGTTACCTCCCGGTCCACCCCGCTCTGGCGAAGCTGGGCTTCTTGAAGTTCGTCCAGTTGAGACGAGATGCGGTAGAACAGCGATTGTTCCCAGAGACCCCGCTAGGTGCTAACGGCAGTTACTCTGGCCCATTCTCGAAGCATTTCAAGCGGTGTATGCTTGCAGCAGGGATCGTGCGGGAGCGTGTTAGCTTTCACAGCCTAAGGCACAATTTCGAGGATTTTTGCCGGGCTGGCAGGTTGCCGATGGACATGGTGGAGGTTCTCCAAGGGCGTGCCCAAAGAGGTGAGCGCGACAGATACGGGTACGGCGAGGTGTTCTTCAGGACGCTGGAAGACAGTGTTCACGAGATCGACTTTTCGAGCATCGACCTCAGTCATCTGAAGGACAATTCTCAGCTCCTCACAAAACTCAGTCAAAGCAAAACAGATAGATAGGCGTTGTTGCTGCAAATTGTGCAGCCCAGCGATTGATCACTTACCGATGTAGTTTTTTCGATTGGACCTTAGTTTTCTGTGCCGGGGTTCAGCGCTTGGTCGCAAATAAGCGCGAAGTCTAGTTAGCGGATAGCGCGAAGTCAGGTTGCAATACCTCAAGCTGCTCGAATACAGTGAATTACGGTGTCAGTGAATTGTATCCGAGCGAGTACCCATGATCATCCGACTGCTCTTGATGGTGTTGGTCACCATTGTTTCTTCTGCGGCAAGAGCTGAGCTTAGCTACATCTCGGGCGAAGGTGACGACGGTCTAAGGTATGTTGTCGTTGAAGGCACTTTCACTCCTAGAGACGACCTGTCCGACTTCGAGAAAGCCATCCGTTCTTTCCGTCCCAAAGTCATCGGCTTTGATAGCGAGGGTGGAAACATTTTCAAAGCAATGGAGCTTGGCCGGATTATCAGGCAACACGGTCTGGCGACGATCCAACTACGCCAACTTGAATGCGCATCCGCTTGTGCATTGGCATTCATGGGAGGCAGAACACGCTATGCTGATCCGGGTTCTATCGGTGTACACAAGTCATCATTCTCGCCGACAAGCCCTTTCAACAAGGAAGAGGCCGTCTCTGCCGTTCAGGAGGTCACTGCCGAAATCATCGGCTATATGGTGGAGATGGGAGTGAACCCTGCTCTGCTGCAGCTCGCCTTCAAAACTGAAGCGAATGACATCAGATATCTCTCCGGGCAGGAGATGGCTGACTATGGGGTGACGCTATCTGAAGCAGGTACGGGAACGGCTGCGTTGTCCGCACCTTCAAGTCAACCTAGGCCTAGTTCACCTTCTCCACCTGCTGCGTCTAGGATCCCCAGCTATGTTGAGCCGAGTGGTACTGCCATCCCGGTTGCTCGCTCTGGGCGTGTCCGACACCCCAAAGGTTCTGTTCTAATGAAGGCGGCACCCAACGCGAAGGCGCATAGCCTTCTTCGTTTCTCCAACGGGGCAGCAGTGCAAATCACTGGTGAAGAGGATCGCTGGTATCGTGTAAAGGTGGCGGGCCGGGCCGGGTACATGCACCATACGTGGATACGAGTTGATCAATTCGATGCCACACCCGGTATGCTTCGGCTCATTCAGATCAAGAGTTTCGACAACATCCACGAAGCAGTAGGTTTCGCAACATCTAGAGATCTTCCCTTGTCGGTCTACCTTGCAACGAATGGATGGTATGCGGTCACGATTTCCAAGCCGTTCGACAAGAAACAGGCTATTCATTTGACGAAGGGACTGAAACGAGAAGGTGCTATCCCAAGTGATAGCTTCGTCACCTTGGGGAACACCTATGTGATGAAGGTCTGTTGTGGTACCGGTGCGCTTCAAGCAGGAACTTCAAGTGCATCGGGCTTCAGACAGTAAACAAGTAGGTCATCTCCAAGGCAGCCTGTCGTTGCGCTCAAGCTCATACTTACGTTGATCGATAGAGGGTTCTATCTCCCCGAGGTTGTCACTATGGTAGAGGGGACTGCTTGAGAGCAGGTGTCCCCTTTCCCTCGGTGACACAGTCAAACATCCATCAGTCTTACCTTGGGTGTCCTTGCAGATGCCCCTTGTGATGATGGTTCTCCACCACCAGGAGGAACTATTCCACAGCAGGTGATGCCATAGGCTGGATATGGTAATCCTTAGCCTTACCTGATCAATTCATCAGGTGTCCCTAAGGTGCCACCATAGTGATCCCTATGGCTAACCCCCTAAGGGTATACCCCTTCAGGAAGCCACTATAGTTGCCCCCCTTACCCCCCATAGAAATGAGTGTAAGGAGGAAACCAGACCTTCAGTCTAGCCACCACAGCGCCCCCAATAACCTTTCAAGTTATCCGTTACGCAACCTTATTGAGACCTGAGGGTTTTCCTTAGGTGTTTGCGAGGAGGAACCAAGGGTGTAACACCTCCAACAAGAATACCCTAGAAGGACCCTCTGAGGCGGTTCTATGGGACCCAAGTTGCATGCCCCCAGGCGGCCCCAAAGCGGCCTATTTGGAGACCTACTGGCCACCAGGTGGCTGAAGGGGTTGGGGTGCATACCAAAAGCAACCGATCCCAACTTCTAGCCCATGACATGTTTCTGTACGTGTCGCCGGAAAGGGATTTTAGAGTCTCTGGGAGTCCTTCAGAAGGCTGCAGGCTGGTATCCTACCTGCAGCCACTCAAACGCCTCTCAGGACTCCTGAGAGTCATTCCTGTGTAGCCAGGGCCCTGTAGACCGTAGCCTTCGACAATCCCGTCTTGGACATGATCTGGGGCACGGTGAAATCCTCCTCCTCACGCATCGTCCTAATAGAGGCGATCACGTCAGGGGTGAGTGCAGGCTTGCGACCGAACTTGGTGCCCTTGGCCTTCGCCTTGGCGATGCCGTCCATCTGGCGTTCCTTGCGGATGTTGGTCTCGAACTCGGCGAACACGGCCAGTGTCCGTCGTCAGGGTATTTGGGGCTGATGGCTTCGTGACTTAGCGGAGAGACTGGCTCATCGTGTTGGTTGATTTTGAGCGGCTTGATTGCGGTATTGCAAACGCCGTTGATTGATCGTGTTTCGTTTGATCCTTTCACGTTCGAGCAAAATGGCTTCGCCACGTCCGAAGTAGACATCGGCAGGGGTGAGATTGCCGAGGCTCTCGTGGTAGCGGTGATGATTGTAGTGAGTGACGAAGCGCTCAATGCTCGCTTTGAGGTCACCGGGCAGGAAGTAGTTTTCCAGCAGGATCCGGTTCTTCAGGGTTTGATGCCAGCGTTCGATCTTGCCCTGTGTTTGCGGATGGTATGGCGCTCCACGAACATGATCCATACCTTGCTCGTTGAGCCATTCAGCCAGCTCGCCGGAGATGTAACTGGCGCCGTTGTCAGACAGCAGACGGGGTTTGTGCCGAACGGCAACTTGATCGCAGCCGGATGCCTGGAGGGCCAGTTCCAGCGTGTCGGTGACATCGCCTGCCGTCATTGTGGTGCACAGCTTCCAGGCAACAACGTATCGCGAGAAGTCGTCCAGAATGGTGCTCAGGTAGAACCAGCCCCAACCAATGATCTTGAGTGGAGTAAGAAGCGCAGTAGCGCTTCTCCTCCCCGAACCGCACGTGCACCTTTCAGCGCATACGGCTCTCCATTCAAACTTGGCCCATGGCCATTGCAACATCCTGATAGCGTGAGGTGACGGTGCTGCGATCTTCACTCCGGAAGATGTATGGATTGTCCTCCGGATTGCGCCAGCGGAATTGAGCCTTCGGGCTTGAGACAAGCCGTTGCAGGTCTTTTCCGATGGCCTCACCACGTTCATTGCGACCGTAAACGAGCCAGGTTTTCGCCTTGCCCGGTTCTGGGGCCCTGAACCACTTCCGCATCAAGGGTTTGATACGACTCCGGTACTTGCGCCCCAGCCAGTGCGCCATTTTCCAGAACACGACATGGTCGATGCGCCGGAAGACGTACGCCCTGAAGTCGGTGAACTTGTAGAACGCCGCCCATCCCGCCAACTGGCGGTTCAGGCTGGCGATCATATCGACCGTACTGACACTATGATTGCCGGAAAGGGTCTCGGCGAGTTTGCGGGCAAACGCCTTGGCCTTTTCCCTGGGTATTGTCGTGACAACGGACATGCGTCCGTTCGACCCTCGCTTGCGAATGATCCGGTGCCCCAGAAAGACGAACCCGTCATCGACGTGCGTGATATGGGTTTTCTCCATATTCAACGTCAACTTAAGGCGGTCCTCCAGAAAGGCCCGGCATTCTTCACGTATCTCCATAGCATGAGCCTTCGTCCCCTTGACGATGACGACGAAGTCATCGGCGTAGCGGCAATAGGCAATCGCAGGTTTCCATTGCCGGTTCTCCCGAACCGTGATGGGTCGTCCCTGCTGAATGCCGAAGTTCCATGCCCAACGATCCTTGCGGGCCTTCCGGTTCAGGTATTTCGCCTCCAGCCAGACATCGAACTCGTGGAGCATGATGTTGGACAGGAGCGGTGACAGGAC
>NZ_CANMNP010000003.1 GCF_947499295.1 uncultured Roseibium sp. | reverse complement strand
TGGTCATTCTTATTCACTTCACGCTAAAGCGGGCTCGTCTGAAGACGAGGGGTTTCCTCCAAGGCGTGGATACTAAATATTGCCGAATGGATCATTTCCTCCAACTCGACATTGGCAAAACTCGGAGCCGACAGCTTTGACGCAATCGGCATTGTGATGGCCGTCGAAAGAGAGTTCGGCTGTGTTCTTGA
The DNA here is from genome assembly GCF_947499295.1 of uncultured Roseibium sp. Classification (GTDB taxonomy): domain Bacteria; phylum Pseudomonadota; class Alphaproteobacteria; order Rhizobiales; family Stappiaceae; genus Roseibium. Next base: position 387,494 of record NZ_CANMNP010000003.1, on the reverse strand, counting down.
AGATGACGTCTTCAGTCCGCGAGATCAGGAAAAAGCGCAGTTGACCTTTCGGGACTTTGTGAAATTCATCGAACATTCAATGGCCAAGTAGGTGCATCCCGGACACTCACCGATAAGGACGCGCTGAGTTGTTTGATCGGCAGGTCAGCAATTGGCAGCCAAATGATCTGCGGCATACGACCCTCATGAGCGCGTCATGCGGAACAGCAGTTTCCAGTTCGCGTAGCATTCCAGTCGTTCAACGTCGCTTGGAAAAAATTCGCTCGGACCTTCCAACGGGATGAAGGCCGACGCTAGAAAACGGCTGACAGCGACGTCGAATCCGCCCCTCCGGAAAGCGCTTGAAATGTCTTCAACCCTATGATCGGGCACATTGATATTTGAAAATGCCTGGATCTTTGGCCTCCACGAAGCCCACAACGGACTGTCCTTGTGGCAGCAGGTGACAGCGTAATAATTGCCACCTGGTTTCAGGACGCTGGCAATCTGCGCTGCGTGTCTGGCCAGATCTTCAATCAGGTAGATAACTTCATGGCTGAAGGCCAAATCGAAAGTTTCGCCGAGCTCGGCCAGATCAGCAACGGCTCTGTAATCAATCGGCCGCCCCTCTTTTCGGGCTTCAGCAATATCGACTGCCTTTTGGGCGAGGTCGATACCAACCCCCGCCGCGAAAGGCCGCTGGTCAAATAGCAGTCGCAAGAATCCACCCTGGTTGCAGCCGAAGTCCAGAACCTTCTGCTTGCTCAGATCTTTCTCATCGATCGCAGAGATCATTTCCCGCCAGATCCAGGTATGGTCAGCCGTCATGCTGCTTTCTTCAAGCGGCTCACGTGTCCATGTGTTGATCAGTTGAGTGACCATCGCCTTCGGTTACGCCTCCAGCTCTTTCAGAAGCGACCGAAAGACCTTTCGGGCACTACCCGGGTGCCTCACCTTCTTGACAGCCTTAAGATTGGATAAATCCTGGCCAACAACGATCAGACCGACCATGCCCCACTCATAATGCGGCACACAGATATGGCCGTAAATTCCAGGAACGGTGAATTCGATCATCAGTCTTTCATCGATCGCACTGTTCCATGGCTCGGCCCCTTCGGGAATCATGCCGCGTTTTGACGCCGAGTTGTGCCCGGCATCGGTTGGGACAAAGGTGACAGTGTCGCCTGTATTTATGTGCAGGATCGCAGGTTCAAAGACATTCGGTTTGTTGGGATCACCGCAGTCGGCATTTAGCATCAAGATGCCATGCGACGTGCCGTTTGCCTTGGGCGCAGGGCACGCCAATGCCGGACCAACACCAGCCAGTGCGGTCAGGGAGAGGACGAAATTACGACGGGTAAGCATGAACGACGATCTCCTCTCTGGGACCAGTGGAGGTTTCAATGGCAACCCCATAGGTGTCTGCAATGGATTGTTTGCGCAGCACTTCAGCGGGACTGCCTTGCGCCAGGATCCGTCCGTTACCGAGCAGAATAAGGTTGTCGGCAAAACGCGCAGCCAGGTTGAGGTCATGAAGGGCGACAATTCCAATCGCATTTCTGGCAATAACCGCCGACCTGATTTGCTGCAAAACCTCCAGTTGGTGACGAAGATCAAGCGCAGACGTCGGCTCATCGAAGAGATAAACATCCGAATTCCGGATCAGCGCCTGGGCGACAGAAACCATTTGGGACTGTCCCCCGGACAGTTCACTTACATAAGCCTCCGCAAGATGGCCGATGCCGGCTGCTTCGAGTGCAGTCCCGACAGAGATCATGTCCGCCTCGCTGACCCTCCATCCTTGCAATTGCTTGTGCGCCATCATGACGACGTCGAAAACAGTCAATGCCGCGTTTGCCGTGAAAAACTGCGACATAAAGCAGATCCGCTTGAGCCGCGCACGCGTGGAAAGCGAGGCGAGATCGGTCTCATCAAGCCGCACCCTGCCAGCCTCAACGGAGAGCAATCCGGCGATCAGACGAAACAAGGTCGATTTGCCGGAGGCATTCGGCCCGATAAGGGCGGTCAATTGGCCGCTTTTTACCGGTCCGACATCTACCTGATTGAATATTTGCCGAGGCCCATAAGAAAAGCTCAGACCTTCAGCAGACAGCCCGCTCATTGCCAATGCCTTTTACGTTGTCCAAGGATCAAAAGAATGAAGAACGGGATACCGATGAGCGACGTGATCATGCCGATCGGATAGACAATTCCCGGCGAAATCGCTTTAGAGGCAATGGATGTGCCGGAGAGAATGAGCGCTCCACAAAGAGCAGACAAAGGCAGAAAACCACGCTGGTCTTCACCGACGATCATTCTGGCAATGTGAGGCCCGACGAGGCCAACAAAGGCGATGGCGCCGACAAAAGACACGGCGACGGCCGACAGAAGAGAAACACCTGCCGATACGCCGATCCGCAACAGGCTGACATTAACGCCAAGTGCCGCCGCCTTGTCTTCCCCCATACGAAGCGCTGTAAGAGCCCAGGAGCGGTACATGAACCAGGGAAGGACCAGCGCCAAAACCAGGAAGCAAACCCCGACTTTCGCCCACGTGGCACGCGCCAATGACCCTAATTGCCAGAAGATAAGCTGGGCCAACTGAATTTCCGATGCACCATATTGAAGGAATGCCAGGAGCGCATTGAACGTGAACAGCATCGCGATCCCGACAAGGATCATCGCCTCAGGTGACACACCGCGAAGCCGCGTGAATAAAAAGAGTGCACATGATGTCAGCATTGCGAAAACAAAGGCGTTCACAGAAACAAACAAACCGCCGACACCTGGAATGACTGACCACCCAAGCACAATTGCCAGTGCTGCACCAAAACCCGCTGCAGAGCTGAGGCCGAGTGTGAAAGGATCAGCGAGCGGATTGTTCAATATCGTCTGCATTTCGGCGCCGGCAACGCCAAGCATTGCGCCCACCGCCACGGCCATAATTGCCACGGGCAGTCGCAATTGCCAGATGATGACGTCTTCTTTGGCGGTCGCTATCGAACGGTCGAATATGACTTCAGCGGTCCGCCAAACCGATAGATTTGCCGGTCCTGTCGTGACATCGACAATAACTAGAACGGCAAGCACAGCAAATGCGAGCAGAACCAGTGCAACGCGCTGCAGTGACCGGCGCTTGTAACCGCGCACCAGCAACAGCGCCTCACTGGAAGGCGGGGTAATTTCAGACATGGAGCACCTGATAGATCAGGCCCTGCGGAACGGTTCGCCGCAGGGCCCGCGGACTTGAAAGCCCTAGTTTTTAAGAGAAATCCAGAACTGACCCGACAGGTCATAAGGTAGGAACCGGTCGTGCAATTCCTTGAATGTCGCCTCTGGGTCGAGGTCTTCAAAGTCTTCAGGATGCAGCCATTTGGCCAGAACCTGAATTGCAACGAAGTGGTAGGGCGAGTTGTAGAACTGGTGATAGACCGAATGGAACCGGCCCTCTTTCACAGCACGCAAATCGGCAAAGCCAGGGCGGGCAGCAAGCGCTGCAAGCCGGTCGCTGTTGACTTCCGGGTCGCCTTCATAGCCGAGCAGCGTTGAGGTGACTTCCGGTTTCGCTTCTTTCCAATTCGCACCGGTCCCGAAAACGACATCCGGGTCGGCTTCGATGATCCCTTCCAGGTTCAGTTCAACCGAATAGGCATTTGCGAGCGTTGAAGCATAGTTTTTGCCCCCGGCAAGCTCCACGAAACGCCCGTAATTGTAAGGTCCAAAGGACCAGCAACAAAAATCAGTTTGCCAACCAGCAGCATTTTCAACAACGACCAGGGGCCGGTCTTCAGCCGGGATCGTGTCGACAATGTTGGTCACTTTCCGCATCTGTGCGATGTAGAAATCAATGAATTCGGCGGCTTTTTTCTCTTCGCCGAAGATCCGGCCGAGGATCAGCATCGACGGAACGGCGTTTTCCGTTGCATTCCGGCGGAAGTCGATAAAGGCGACCTGTACGCCGGCATTGCCGAGCTTTTCGATCAGACCGGTTTCTTCTGCTTTGAACAGGTTCCCAACGTCAAGCAGAACCAGATCGGTTTCAGCTTCCAGTACCGCTTCAATGCTGAATTCGCCGGCATAGGGATTGCCGAAATCAATCATGCGCGCAGCGTCTTCGGGGAAGACGGCCTGGTATTTGCGGAAAGCATCCGGATCGTATTGAACCAGATCATTTTTCCAGCCAACGATTTTTTCGAAGGGATTGCCATCGATCAGGGGAGCGATCCCGTACATCATCCGGCCTTCGCCAAGTATGATTTTGTCCGGCAATTCAGGAAGGGTGACTTCGCGGCCCGCGATGTCGGTGAAAGTCAAGGCTTCTGCTTGTGCATCGGTTGCTGGCGAAAGAATAAGAACGCTGGCTGCAATAGCTCCAAGGAAGCCGCACATTTGTGTCTTGATAGACATGGCGGTCTCCGTATGGATTGTGTACCGGTTCTGGGTATCTGAAGCTTAGAAGAAAGTCGACTCAAAAAGTCATATTTATAACTTCTCTCTTCGACCGAACACATTAAAGCCCATTTCGGCGCAGACAAAATTTTGATAAGTCTTTATTTTAAAAGCAAAATCAGACACCTGCAACAAGTTCGCACTTGCTCCCCATCTGGTACAGCTTCTCTGCTCACATCGGGCAGGCCTTAGCTTTCATGGTCGGTATCCCTTTGCCTCTTCCTGCAGCCAATCCAAAAACACCTTTACCAATGGTCTCGGCTGCTTCCCATCCGGCAGGATCGCGCCGAAGCCGCCTTCAATCGTCTGAAAGCCGAATGGAGCAATCAGGCGGCCATCCTTGAGTTCATCCTCCACCAGACGTTTTTCCAGAAGCGCCGCCCCAAAACCGGCAAGAGCTGCCTCAATCACGAGGAAGGTGTGCTCATAGGCCGTCTTGCTTTCCGCCTGGACCGTGATCTCGGTCAATTTGCTGTAAGCGCCCCAAACATCGCCGGGAAGTTGCTGGACGCACCGATTGCGAACCTTGAGATGCTTGCCTTGGATGTCCATCTCGAGGCCCGGAGCATGAACAATGCCAAACGCGACATCTCCAAGAACCTGGATATCATCATCGTCGTGAAACTCTCTGCGAAGCCGGTCCCATGTCAGGATGACATCGATTTCATCATCCGGAATTCGTGTCTTGCCGGTCATGCGGAAGTTAACCTGGGCGTCCGGCCGACGTTGATAAAAACGTGGCATGAGCGGCATGAGCCAGCGCATCGCGAAGGTGGCACTGACAGCAATATCCAGAACAGGTGCTTGCGAACGCTGTTTTAAGTCTGTCCAGGCCCTTTCCAAATCACCCAAAGCCGACCGCGCAGCTTCGGCCAGAAGCTTGCCGTCCGAAGTCGGCGTAACTCCCGCTCCAACTTTCCGGAAAAGTAGTACGCCCGCCTGTTCACTCAAATGCGTTAACTGCTTACTGACAGCCCCATGCGTGCGGCCAAGTTCTTCTGCGGCAGCAGTCATGGATCCCAGCCGGACAGTCGCCTCAAAAGCTGGCAACGCATTCAGCGGCGGCAGTTTCAATCTCGATCTCCCATGCATCAGAGTGTGAATTTTATTCACAGGATGGAGAATTCTTCTCCTTAGGCAAACGCCATTGGAATGAGCATAATAAACTCACTTTTGTTGCAAAACAGGGACTTTTCTTCATGAAGATCGTGAAGTTTCCTCTCATTCGTGAACTCGCCACAACTCAACGGACTTTGAGAGCTCTGATCCGATTTCTTGAAAGATGGCGCGCAGACATGCGGTTCAGGGCCGAGCGCGACCGGCTTTATTGGCGCGAAGCGGACTGCGTGCTTGCCGATCTTGGCCTTGCGCGGGAAGATGTTTTGTCGTGGCCGCGGGAAGGAAAGCAGTCTCTTCAGGAACCGGCAGAGATCATTGCGTTTCCGCACCGCCAGTTCGTGCCAGCATGTGATCAAAACGACCCTCTTGTACACAGTCAGGCAACACGCTCAACGGGGTGAGCTCGGTTCCTGTGAGCTCCCTCCGGTAGAGTTCTTGAATGTCGCTGGTGTCGACCGTCTGACCATGGACGACCGAGGCCAGTTTGGTCTGAAAGGCTTTCAGCCCACCCATTGAGGAAAAATGCCACCCGGCATCCTTTACAATCCGCACCGGTCGGCTGATGCCCGTCAGATTGTTGTTGCGCACCCGCAGGAATGGCTGGGTCAGAACGTCGGGAACGAATGCCTTCTTGGTCATGCGCGCCTTGGTTCGGCGCAGTTGCTGCGGCGTGGTGAAATACTTCTTTTCAATCAATCTCGACCCGAGCAACCAGGTCTTGCCGGGGACAATTCGATTGAGATGGTGCTTGTGCAAACTCTGCTCGAAAACCAGCAACCTGTTCCTGAAGAGCTGCTGCTCCAACACCCGTGCCAGCACGTCAGAGCGTACAATCTCATCAACATCAGATAGCAGGATGAGATCGTCGCCGGAAAGCTGTTCCAGCGCCCGGGCGATGCAATTGCGTTGAAAGTTTTCACGCTCCCAGTCCTTTTTCCGCCGGTTCTTGTAAACACCAAGTGCCGGTGGGAGTTTCTCCGGAAAGGCGATTTGCAGGTCGATGATCTTATCCGCCCAGGGCGCAAACCGGTCTCTGTTCTCAGCGAAATAGTAGGGTTTATCGTCACCACGCTGGGTCTGATTTGCTTCCACCAGAACAAAGTGGTCGACGTGTTCGCCCATTTCCCGAAGGCGGATTTCGAGAAGGTCAAATTCGTTGTGAAAGACGAAACAGTCAAAAAGTCTCATATTCAAATGCTCTTCCACAGTCTGAACTTGGCCCGCATCGCCTTTTCCTGAAGGAACCGCTTGGCTTTGAACACCGGATCCAGCGTGAGATCACTCGACGGATATTTTCCGGAAAGAAAAACATCGTCAAAACGTGCCATTACCGGCTCCGGCCGATACTGCTCAACAGATTGCCTCGCCACATCTCCGTCTTCCGCAGACGGTGAAAAGTCAACCAGGAGACGAACCAGCTCGCGGCGTGTCCGATAAATCCACTCTTTCCTTGGGCTCATGGCAACATGGTTCTGATCCATGCCCCCGGCCCAGCTGAAGACAGGCTTGCCGAACATCAGAAACTCGGCAATTGCCAAACCGAAGCTCTCGCCGATTTTCTTGGCATTCAACCCGGCATCACAAGTCGCAATGAAACGTGCTTTTTCGGACGGTTCCACAATGGGCGGCAGGAAGATCACCCGCGGGTGTTCGATAAAGGCTTCGGTGTTCACGAAGACCAAATGCAAGTTGGACCGCTTCTCAAGAGCTTCACCGACCGCCAGATGGGCAAATTCGAGATTGAACTGATCGAAGCCGCCATACCGGCCAACCACAAACGCATCGCGGTCAAGTCCCAGCTCGGCGCGCATGTCTCCAGTCGGTTCCGGCAGATCGACAATGTGCGGCACAGCTGGCGCTTTGCCGCCCGTCATCCAATCACTCATCCAGTCGGAGACGTAGGCATAAACGTCACCATGAGGATCGAAATGACGAAAAACGGCATGAACACCCGACCGCTCAGCCATCACCTTCAATTGGTCCGTGCGACCGTCGCGAATGTAGTAGCAAAAATTCAGAGCATAAGATGCTGTGAAACTCAGCGGGTTCTCGTCAATCGGCATTGCAACCAGACGCAGCTCCTTGCTGAATTTTTCAACAACATCAGGCGAACTCTTGGCCTCACTATGAAAGACAACCGCTTCATGGCCGAGGCAATTCTGAACGCCGCGAGCATAATCAAAAAGGGCCACACTCATGCCGCGCTCGTTGAGAGCGCCCGCCTGAAATCCAATTTGCATACCGTTTCCAAGACAATTCGAGTGCGGGACCGATATCGGATTTCATCCGCAAGGTCCATGTACCAGATACTGAAATCGGCAGGTCTGAAGCTTTGGCGCCTACTATGAGCCGCTTCTTACTGGATTGAGAACGGCAGCTGCACTTTGGCGGACCCGCCGCCATGTTCATCATTCACGGTCAACACCAGCACATAATCTCCAGCTGGTGCACCACTGACATTCAGTGTCAGATTGACCATGTACTCTGAATTCGGCACATGGCTCTTGAAGTCGAATTTGCCGAAACCTTTTTGACCGGCAAGTACCTTTCCATCTGGAGTGGTCAGATCAAAGTCGACTGTCAAAAGAGACGTGTAAAGGCCGTCAGCCACGTTCCAGTCAAAGCCTATCGGCTCCAGGTAGACCCGCAATGCTTCGCCGGTAGGAAAACTGCTATCAGACCTCGGCGTAAAAATACCATAGCCGTCTGCTGGCGCAGTGACGAATGTTGCGGTTGGGATCGACAAGGGTGCCTGTTTCCAGACTTCGAAAATCGCTTCGCGCATCAGCGCGACCGCTTCTGCGCCTTTGTCCTCGCTCAAGGCAGCCTCGGCTTGAGCAGCCTTGTCCTGAACAGGGCCGGCAAAGGCAAAGCCCGCCGATGCAAAAAGCAATGTGGTGTAAACCAGCACTCGTATCAGCATATTCCCCCCAATCCTGAAACCCGCAAGCTGAAGCATAGCACTATGACTACGCTTCAGCACGCGTGTTCAGATTAAAGTGCGACTGCTAGAGCTGGTCCTCCTGCCCCTGGCCGTCCTCTCCGGCAACCAGATCGTCATAAGTGGTGTGGGCGGCGCCGCCCGCCAGCGCGGCCTGTGCCGCCGCCTTGGCTGTCTCTGGCGAAATCTGGCCGTTTTCTTCTTCGCCCGCACCGGCCACCCGAACTGTGACCTGACGATGCGCGAATTTGATGCCGTTTTGCTCGAACAGATCCCGTAGACCGGCATAGACGACCTTGCGGAGCTCGAACTGCTTGCCGGGTTTGGTAGTGAATTTCACACGCGCAATCATCGCAGAATCCTCCATGGAGAGGATGCCTTGTGATTTCAGCGGCGCCAGGAACATCGGGCCGTAATACTCGTCGTCCAGAAGTTCCTTGCCGAAGTTTTTGATGATCTTGCGCATCTTGTCGACATCGGTGTCGTAGGTGACCCGGAATGCAAGCTTCATCACGGCCCAGTCGCGTGAAAAGTTTTCGACCTGCTGGATTTCACCGAATGGAACCGTTGTCAGCGCACCACGATGGTGGCGAAGTTGCATCGAGCGGATCGAGATCTTTTCAACCACGCCCTTGGCACTGCCGATATCAATATACTCACCTTTCCGGAACGCATCGTCGATCAGATAGAACGCGCCTGAGAAAATATCCCTGATCAGGGTTTGAGCGCCGAAGCCGATGGCAAGACCGACAACACCGGCACCGGCAAAGAGTGGCGCGATGTTTACGCCGAGTTCCGCCAACACCACCATGGCCGCAATGACCACGATCGTAATGAGAAGGAAGTTGCGGAAGATCGGCAGCAATGTCGCGATCCGGCTTTCCCCGGCGCCGCCGACTTCGGCTTCCTCATCCTTGTCCGCGGGAGATTCCTTGGCGATCTGACGGTCTATGACGATTTTTACGGCTTCATAAGCCATGTAGCCGAGGAACATTACGAGAAGGACCTCAACGAAGGACCCGATCAGCGAGCCACTACCGGCAAGAGGAACACCCCACATGTTGGCCAAAAGGTCCAAAGATCCGAACAACACCAGGATCGCGGCACCGCGGTCAAAAAGGTTCCGGAACGGAGTGCGCAACGCTTCGCGTTCGGCTGCTTCGGCACGCGCTTGAGCCAGAGCACTTTCCGGATCGTCTTCGGTGCCCTCGCTTTCTTCGGCGCGCTTGATGTCTTCCGCGATCTTGGCCTGTGCGTCCGCCGTATCAAGGCGGGGCAACAGCAGTCGATCGATGATCAGGATAAGGATGCCATAGGCAATGGCAGCAAGCAGCAGTACCTGAAGCGGCGCGCCGACAAGGCCCGTCGCGTCTGGCAGGTCCAACAGAATTCGAACGGCGGAAATCGCCCATGCCACGATGAAGTAGAATATCGCAACATAGTGCCAGACGTTCCCCAGAACACGCCGCCACAAGGGCGTTGCGTGCTCGTCCTCACCGCGGATCAACCTGCCGATAACTTTCCGATAAACCAGCGCAATTCCGATCAGGATGATCATTGAAAGCGCGGAGGCAGCGATCAAGGCGATCTTGTGCGCATCTTCATTCAACCCGAGCCTTTCCATCCACAAACAGAAGGCAACCGCCGTAAGCGAGACGCCTGATCCGATCAGCAGCAATCGGTAAAGGCCACCAGCTTCCTTGTCGGAAAGAGCCAGCAACCGATGGCTGGCCGCATCCGGAACCAGAAGATTGAGCCAGATTATCTTGAGGGCCATGAAGGCGGAAATGACCCCAAAGGCAACCATTGCGGTTTCGTTGGCAGATTCAAGACCGCTGCCAATCGTCAGGAACACCATGGCTGCGACGGCAAAAAACAGCACAACACCGACAATCATCAGTATGGCACGCAGATAGAGATAAATGATCTTGTCGGACCGGGAATAAACGTCGGCCCGGTACATGCCCGCAAACTGTCTTCGGCCCCAACGCGCAAGCAGGTAGGACGCCGCCTGTCCCAGAACAACGGCGATCACTATGTCAATCAAGGCAACCGGGATCCAGCTCAAACCCTGCCCTTCGCCTTCCGCGCGCAAGGTGGCCAGCATTGTCTGATGAATGATGGGAATCTCGCCGAGGATCTTCTTGAAGACATCGCGTGCCGCGACCGCTTCATCAGCGAACTCGTCTAGGTTGGCTAGAACGCCCTCGCCCTCGCTATGCTCGGCCGCTTCGCGCGCGGCAGCATCAACGGTGGTCTCGTCGCCACCTTCCGGCGTCTCTGCCGTGTCAGCGTCCTTTGACGCGGACATGGAAGAAATGACACCGGTAATGCCCTGAGCGTGCGAAGCAGAAACGCCGAGATTACCGGCAAAACCTGCAATAAGGATCGCAGCCAGGATGCAAATGGCCGAGATTAGACAATGCCTTTTCAAGTTGAATTGAAAAGACGAATGGGAAAGAGAACGCATTTCAGCCCCGTAACGATTCATAAAAGTAATCAGCCCCTGTTAAGCACGGTTCCGTGATTAATAAAAGAAACCAAGTGTAACAGGTTGTTGCCGCAGCAATAGATCAAGGCCCGGCTCCAAGGAACCGGGCCCTCCAGTGCTGTCAAGGTACTGGATTTTTCTACGCTTCAGTGCAGGACGTTCAAATTCCAATGCGCCATCTTGCGTTTGGCTTCTGCAATGGTCATGCGCTCGAACAATGACATTGCATCGCTGCGCGATTCAGGCGTCAGGCGGTGCCGCCACGGTCCGATGCTCAAAAGCGAACTTATGGTGATAGATGAAAACCCCGATGCCTTGGCGAGGATCACGAAGGGCTCAGGATCGGGACGCACCATCCAGTGACTGACTTCCTCAACACCGCATCTCACCAGCCAGGCGAATGTGGCCACCACTTCAGCAAACCGGTCTTCTGAGGCAAACCGGCGCAAAGCCGCCTCATTGACCATGCCTCGTTTCGCCAACATCAGCACACGGCTGCGAGCAGTTTCGAAGTCATAGCGCCCAAGCCAATACTGGTTGGACATGCGCTGTGCGGCAATATCTGCGGCTTCGTCCAGACGCTCAGCATCCTTGCCCCGGCCGGCCGCATTCAGCTTTTTTCTGACTTCCTCGCTGGCCACTAAAATCAGGTTGGAGATATGGTTCTCAGCGAGATCTGCGCGTTCACTCAGAGACAATTGCAGCGTCGCATCCGAGGTTGCATCGCTGATGAGTGCATTGATGGCCGCATTTGAAAGGCTTGCCCCATCGTTGCTGGCAACCTTCCGCTTGACCTTCAAATCCCCCTTTGTCACCAGAATATCGGTAAGGGACTCTGTCAGAACCTCTCTTTGCGCCATTGCGAAAAGGTGGGCGTTGCCACGCTTCTCGGCGATCTTGATCAGATCAGTGTCGCGCAGGACGGTGGACCTCACCAGAATGGGTTCCGCAACTTCAATATCGTCATCAGCAAGGCGGCGGATGGTCTCCTCAGGGCCGCGCCTAAGGCTCGACATCTGCTCAGCGACGTATCGCCGAACTTCGGACTCCACCATGTCGACGAGGCGCAACAGCACCGAGTCGTAGATATCGACCTGCTCGTCTGAGCAGCGGTCCGACGTCAATGCGAACAAGGTCGCAACGTGCCGCGCCAGCTCCGCTCGACGGGCGCTGCCAGCTTCACCAGTCAGCTCCGAAAAGTTCACCAGTTCTGTTTTCAACGCTTCTGTCATACTTCGATACCAATTCTCAAATTTTGCCGATTTGGCGTTGGTAGCGAAGATGACGCCGAGATTTAAAGAAGAGCAAAACACACATTTCGAGAATGTAATTGTCTTTTTGTAAAACCTTGCGCGAATTCAATTTAGATTTTACGGAACGTCTGTAAACCGCTGATAAAAAGGAATTTTCGCGTTTCAATTCGTCTAAAATCCAGAAAAATCGGACTGGAAAATAGTCGAAAAACACTGTGAAAAAAATGAAATCGACTTGGGGTTTTATGCAATTCAGGGTTCAGGATGGTCTGTTCATTTAACTCACGCGTGAAAAAATGTCCGAGCCGACCCTGCCGGCAAAACAGAGGCACTATCTTGCGCGATCAACCGCTCGATACACCAACACATCGGCCGGGTGGCATTAGAGATTGCAAGCCGTTCAGAGCTGCAGACTTGCTGGTAAACCCAAAACCGCAGAGCCAGGAACCGGCGCGGTGCGCCGGTCTTCGCTCCATCAAGCCTTATTCTGCGGCAGCCAGAAATTCCTTGGTACTGTCGGCCTTTTTGCTGCCGCCATCTCCAGACTTGTCCAGCTGTTCCAGCAGTTGCTGGCGCTTTTCAATGGCCTTTTGAAAGTTTGCGTCCTTCACGGGTCCGAAACCACGAACAAGATCAGGGACCCGGGCAATTTCAACCAAAAGCCCGTAATTGCCGTCCGGCAACTTGTTCAGGATCTCGGCGATATCCTTTTCGTATTGAGCAATCAAGGCGCGCTCCGCGCGGCGCTCATGCGTGCGGCCAAACGGGTCGTACCACTTGCCTCGCATGGCCTTGAATTTGGCAAGCAACCCGAAAACGCCGAATACCCAGGGGCCGAAAGCGATCTTTTCCGGTCGGCCGGTCTTCGGGTCCTTGCGATGCGCCAGGAAAGGCGGCGCCAGATGGACTTTCAGTTTCTTCGGGTTTTCAAAGCGCTGCGCAATCTTTTCCTTGAATGCCGGATCGGCATAGAGCCGTGCGACTTCATATTCGTCCTTGTAGGCCATCACCTTGTAAAGCAGGTCAGCAACGGTCTGTGTAAGGCGCAACGTGCCAGGGCCATGGGCTTCGTCGGCTGTCTTTACCTTTTCCAACAATTCCAGGTAACGCGCGGCATATGCGCTGTCCTGATAGACCGTCAGCTCCGCCGCATTGAAGGCGATCTTTTCGTCCAGCGTGAACTGCCGGGGCTTGTGCTCAGATGGCAGTGTTTTCAAAAGCTGGTCCGGATCTGCAGCCAGCACACGCCCTGCCCGGAATGCTTTGATGTTGTTGGCAACAGCAGCCCCGTTCAACTCCAGGGCCGTTTCCAGAGCATAGTCCGAAATAGGCAACGCACCGCTTTGATAAGCCATTCCGACAAGAAGCATGTTGGCATAGATCGCATCGCCCAAAAGCTTCTCGGCGACATCAGCAGCATTCAGCGGAAGATACTTTCCGGACGCCTCGCGCAGAGCCGTGTCCATGCGCGTTTCATCAAACGAAAGCGTCTGCTTCAAAACGAATTCGGCAGTCGGTGCAACCTTGGTATTTGCAACTGTCAGCGTTTGGCCGCGATGTGCAAGAGCAAGCTGATCGGCATTGGTCGCGACCACCATGTCGCTCGCCACCAGAAGGTCCAGGCTTGCAGCAGGAACACGGGGTCCTTCTATGGATCTGTCGCTTGCAGCAAACCGAACGTGAGAGGTGACCGGCCCGCCCTTTTGCGCAAGCCCAGTCATGTCAAGCGTAGAGGCTTGTTTGCCGTCGACATGCGCTGCCATGGCAAGCACCGCGCTGATTGTCGTTACGCCCATGCCGCCAATGCCTGCGACCAGCGTGTTGTGAGTTCGTTCCAGTGAAGCAAGCTCTGGCTGCGGGAGGGTTGTCACCAGAGCATCGATATCGACATCTGCCTTTTTTGGCTTTTTCAGCGCCGCGCCGTCAACTTCCACAAAGGATGGGCAAAATCCCTTGATGCAGGAAAAATCCTTGTTGCAACTTGACTGGTTGATGACCCTCTTTTCACCGAACGGCGTAGCCAGTGGTTCGACCGACAGGCAGTTCGATTGAACAGAGCAGTCTCCACAGCCTTCGCAGACACGGTCATTGATGAAAAGACGCTTGTCAGGATCCGGGAACTGACCGCGCTTGCGCCGGCGGCGTTTTTCAGCAGCGCATGTCTGATCATAGACGATCACCGAGACGCCCGGGAAAGACTGCAGTTCCTCCTGAACGTCCATAAGCTCGTCCCGGTGGTGCACTTTCGTGCCCGGGGCAATTGGCGTCCAGGAGCCGTAGTTTTCCGGATTTTCCGAGACAACGGCAATCCGCTCAACGCCTTCCGCTTCAAGCTGACGGGTGATTTGCGGCACGCTCAATTGGCCGTCGACTTTCTGTCCGCCTGTCATGGCGACAGCGTCATTATAAAGGATCTTGTAGGTAATCGGCACGTTCGAGGCGAGTGCCTGGCGTATGGCCAGGATGCCGGAGTGGAAATAGGTGCCGTCCCCGACATTGGCAAAGACATGGCTATCGCCTGAGAAGGGTTGCTGACCGACCCACAGAACGCCCTCACCACCCATTGCTATCTGGCCTTCCGTCGTCCGGCCGGCCATCTCGGTCATTGCGTGACATCCAATGCCTGGCAACGACCGGGATCCTTCAGGTGTCTTGGTCGATGTTGAATGCGGACAGCCAGAGCAGAAATACGGGATACGGGCGGCTCTCTCGGCATGGCCCTGTGCCCACATCGCCTGGCGTGTCATCCGGCTCGCAACAGCGCGCATGTCCTCGCTGACGACATCGCCGGGAAGCCACTTCATCAAACCTTCGATAAGCTCGGCAACGGACAGTTCCAGAACATCAGACAGGAATGGCGAACCATCAGGGCGCCGTTTGCCCCAGATCTCCGGGCGGCTCATTTCCGACCAGTGATAGGAAATTTCCTTGATCTGGCTTTCCATGAAGGCGCGCTTGTGTTCGACGATCAAAAGCCGTTCCGCGCCGCGCGCAAATTCCCTGAGACCAAGGGGTTCAAGCGGCCAGGTCATGGCAACCTTGTAGACGGCAAGGCCCATCGACTTGGCCATTGCCTCGGTTATGCCCATCAGGTCAAGCGCCTGAAGCAGGTCGCGATAGGCTTTGCCGGACGCGACAATTCCAAGTTTCACCTGGCGAGTACTGCCGAAGGTGATCCTGTCGAGGCCATTGGTGCGCACGTAGTTCTGCGCCGCAGGAATCCTGAGATCGCGTACCAGGCGCTCGGTTTCGAGCCGGTTGCCAAGCATTAGGTCGCGGTTCTGGCGATAGTCCTTCCGCGGATCGTCGTCGAGCGGACGCACAAGTCTCAGGCGGTCCGAAGAAACGTTGATCGTTGCCGACGCATCCATTGTGTCGGCGACGCAAATCAGTGCCGTCCAAAGGCTGGTGAAGCGCGACATTTCCAGCCCGTGCAGACCGTAGTCGAGAACGTCCTGGATATCCGCCGGATTGAGAACGGGAATTTCGGCATGTTGGAAAAAGAATTCGCTTTGCGCCGGAAGAATGGAAGACTTTGCCAGATGATCATCGCCTGCAAGAGCAAGCACGCCACCATTTCTGTCGGTACCGGATGCATTGGCCTGACGCAGGACGTCGCCGGCCCTGTCCACGCCGGGAGCCTTGCCGTACCAGATCCCGAACACGCCGTCATAATCGGTTGGACGCCCCACACCGCCTTCACCGCGCAGCTTCTGGCTACCCCAGACAGCTGTCGCTCCTAGTTCCTCATTCACGCCAGGCTTGAAAACGACATCGGAGGACTTGAGGTGACGCTTCGCGCGCATCAGCTCGGTGTCGTAGCCTGCCAGCGGCGATCCGCGATAACCTGAAATGAACCCGCCGGTTTTCATACCAGCCTGCTGGTCTAGGCGTGCGCGATCAAGTGCCAATCGGACGAGCGCCTGTATGCCGGTCAGATACACCCGACCTTCCGTCGCGACGTATTTGTCCTCAAGCGTCACGGTTGGCATATGCACATTCATCCAATTTCCTCCTAACCAACAGTATGGGGGCTAGCCTCTCCCCGGCAACCTCATCTGCAGATAAATATCATCCTTTTCACGGGCAATTTCTGTGCTATCGTCACGGCAATTCATCCCGGGGCAGCATAAAAATTCCTAAAATGGCCGATGACTGACAAATATCTTCTCGACCCTTCCGACATTCGTGTTCTTCGTGTCCTGCAGAGGGACGCCTCACTCTCCATTGCGGAAGTCGCAAAGGAATCGGGCATGAGCCAGACCCCATGCTGGCGACGGATCAAGCGCCTCAAGGAACAGGGCATCATCCGTCAGATAACCGCAATTATTGACCGGGAATCGGTTGGCCTCAACTTTGTTGCCTATTCCTTTGTCAAACTTGCAGTGCCCAGCCGGGAAAACATGGAAACTTTCGACAAGCTGGTGCACCACTGGCCGGAAGTTGTCACATGCGAGCGCATCACAGGCGCGGTTGACTATCTGATCAAGGTCGTGACCGACGACATCAAGACCTACGACAATTTTCTGCGATTGAAATTGTTGGACAATACTCTGGTTTCGGATGTGCAGTCCCGCATTGTGGTCAACACGGTGAAGGACACAGTCGCGCTGCCACTGCGAGAAAACTGATTGCGAAAAGCAGTTCGGTATTGTCTCTACCCATAAAGAGAGACACACCTGCACCCGGTTTAAAATGCTGAAAACCTTCGGCACCTTTGATTTTGGTTTAAGCATCAGCAAAGACGCTGAGTTTTCCGGACAAGGTCCGTCGAGGTATATCAAACGTCTTTGATGCGATACTGGTCTGGAACCCAACGCGGCTTTTCGGCGTTCTGTTGTGCTGACAGGATGAATGTATCCATTTCAGACCAACAGTTCGAAGTTCAGCTGATTTTTAAAGTGAAATTTCAAGTTTCCTGCGCTGCGGGCCGTTCAAGGCAGAGGCATAATCTCTATTCAAATTAAAAGTGATCTGTGTTTTCAAACGTCGATATCTGGAACGTCAAAACAGAAAAATAGTTCGAAGTGCTTGATATCTTAGTCGAGCTTTGCACAATCGAATTCCTCTTAGGAAGCTGACCAATGAGTATTTCTGGATCGTAAGGAAATAGTATTTAGGTATTTTGAGTTGATTGGCGGGGTTACGTCGCGATACATTTTTTAGATCGTATTGGCTGGGGAGTTTGGTGCGTGAAAAAAGCTTTATTATTTGGACTTCTTTTTGCGCTCGGTTTTTCGGAGGGAAGAACCGCAGATGCCGATAGTCTGACAGTCACTACTTTGGAATGGCCGCCCTATACGTCTGAAGTTCTACCGAAAGGTGGGGCCACGACCGAGGTTGTCCGGCAAGCGTTTGCAGCGGTTGAGACGGATATAAACGTTGCCATCCTTCCTTGGAAACGAGCAATATCCCTTGCCAAAGACGACGCAAACGCAATCGCATACTTCCCAGGTTATCATTGCCGCCACGTCGACGGCTTCATCGCGTCCGATCCGATCGGTAATGGCCCACTGGGATTTGCAGAAAACGTCAAGGCTCCCGTGGTTTGGAACGACGTTGACGACATTGGCGAGCAAAAGCTGAAAGTCGGCACAGTCCTGGGATATGCAAACACAGACGAGTTCGACGAAAAGGCAGGCACCGGGTGGATCCGCGCTATACCTGCACCCGATGACATCACAAACTTGCGAAAGTTAGCGCGGCAACGAATTGATGTCGCAGTTATTGACAAGCTCGTATTGTCTTACCTGCTGGCAACAGAGGACAGTCTTGAAGGATTGACGGACACCCTGGTGTTCAATGAACGTCCTTTGGAAGACAAGACACTTTATCTTTGCTTCAACGACAACGACGCCGGACGCGCCTTGCGCGACAAATTCAACGACGGACTGGCGCAGATTGACGTCGATTTGATTGTAGAAAAATACTTCGAAAACGAATTCTAATGCCCGGTCAAATAGAGGACGGCCTTTCACAATTGAAACCGCCTGGAGGGCCTTCACGCGTAAGGTTTACGCGGTCTGTCCAGTCGAAATTTCTGCTCTACGTGGTGCCACTGGTGCTGGTGTCCACTGTTGTTGTTTTCGGGTTGTTCGAGTGGAACGCCCGACGGTCCGCGGAGCAACAGCTACAGGTCAAACTCGAACGCTTGGTTGAAATCCAAAGTGCGGTCGTCGCCGAATCCCTTTGGAACGTCGCTGACGAGCAAATCAAGTTAATCCTGACGGCACTCTTGACTGACTCAGATGTATTGGCTGCCGAAGTCTATGACGAGCGCGACCGGCTGGTGGCTGATGCAGGTGCAACAGATCAGTTTGGCGCCACCCGCTTTGTTGCACGAGAAAATATTACGTATGACGCGGGAGACAGCGAGGTTCAGATCGGCTCTCTGCGCATCGCATTGGCAGAAACTCGGCTCGGTTCGTTGGCTCAGGAGCGCCTCAGTCTCGTCGTGTTGCTGGCGGGTATTCTTCTGGCTGCAGTCATTGCGGCAACCCTGACCGCAAATCGGCGGATCATTGGGCGGCCACTTGCTCTGATGATGGAATCGATCAATCAGCGGCGCTCGGATGTACCCCGCAAACTTGTTGATTGGACGAGCGACGATGAAATCGGCCGGGTAGTCGCCGCATTCAACGAGATGCAAGAGCGTCAGACAGCATACGAGCACCAACTACGCTCAGCCAACGACGAACTCGAGCGCAGGGTCGAGGAGCGGACCGCTGAACTCGTATCCGCCGAAGCAACGGCGACGGAAGCACGCGGTCTTCTCAGTGACGCGATCGCCAGCATCTCAGAAGGCTTTGCGCTTTTTGACAAGGATGACAGGCTTCTGATTGCCAATCAGCGGTACCGCGAAATCATGTTGGGTAACGACGAAGCGGAATTGCCCAGCGGTACGCCTTTTGTGGAGGTACTCAACCGTGCGGCTCTCACCGACCGTTTCCCAAATGCAAAAACGGATCGTGAACTATGGATCGAGCGGCAACTCGGGCGTCACCGTTCCGCAGGAACACCTTACATCCAGGAACTGTCAGGCAATCAATGGCAGCAAGTGAGCAATCGCCGGACAGATCAAGGCGGTACGGTGGCCGTGTTATCGAACATCACCGAAATCAAACGTATCTCGAATGAATTGAAAGGCGCGAAGGACGCCGCAGAAGCGGCTAACGAGGCAAAGAGTGCATTCCTCGCCACAATGAGCCACGAAATTCGTACGCCTCTGAACGGTATCATCGGGATGAGCACGCTCCTGAATGGCACCGATTTGAATGAGGAACAGCGCGATTTCAGCGATACGATTGCGACGGCAGCGGACACGCTTCTTACGATTATCAGCGACATATTGGATTTTTCAAAAGTTGAAGCTGGGGCACTGGAACTCGAGCGAACGCCGATGGACCTTGTCGAGACAATCGAGTCATCAGTTGAACTGGTGGCGTCCAAGTCAGCGGAAAAAAGTATTGAGCTGGCCTGTCGCATCAATCCGGACGTGCCTTCAGCGCTGTATGGCGATCCCGTGCGCTTGAAGCAGATCTTGATGAATCTACTTAACAACGCGGTGAAATTCACCGACGTCGGCGAAGTGGTTCTTACAGTCTCCACCATGATGCCGGATGCCTCGCACACGCCCGGTGAATCGACGCTGTTGACGTTCTCGGTCCGCGACACCGGCATAGGTATTCCCGAGGACCGAATGGATAGACTTTTCAAGTCCTTCAGCCAAGTTGACGCCTCAACAACACGCCGCTACGGCGGCACCGGTCTCGGACTGGTAATAACCAAGCGATTGGTTGAACTGATGGGCGGTGAAATCTCGGTAGAGAGCAAAGCCGGCAAAGGAACGACATTCACCTTCACTCTCCCAGGCGAAGTTGCCCGTATCCCCGACCGTGCAAGCCGGGATACTCAACTAAACGCAATCGCCGGAAAACGCGTTTTGATCGTTGATGACAACCGCACGAACCGCCTGATTTTGAGCGAGAAGTTTCGCGGTTGGGAGTTGGCACCGCGCTCAAGCGGCGGACCGGAAGAAGCCCTGGAAGTTCTGAAGAACGGACAAGTGTTCGACGTCATCATCGTCGACTACAAGATGCCCGTGATGAACGGTTTCGAATTCACCACCGCCACAAGAGAACTTCTGGGTGCGAACTGTCCGCCGATGATCCTGTTCAGTTCGATTTCACCGCTGGAAAGCCAATTCCGCGAAGGTGTCGCGAAAATGAACTACGCCGCGTCCCTGACAAAACCTGCGAAATCAGGGCAACTTTTGAGCGCACTGGCAAGAACACTTGCACCGGGCGTGGTCTCAGAGGTTGCGCAGCCGGAAAATGCTGCTGGAAACGACGCCGACCTCAGTCACGATCTGCGAGTGCTTTTGGTGGACGACAATTCGATTAATCAGAAGGTTGGGCGCAAGATCCTAAAACGTCTCGGTTATGACCCTGTGGTGGTCAGTTCAGGAGAAGAGGCCATTGAGACCTGTCAGGGCAACGAATTCGACATCGTGCTTATGGATATTGAAATGCCTGATATGGACGGGATAGCCGCCACCAACCACATCCGATCGCTGCTGCCGGAGGACAGTGTGCCCTATATCGTAGCACTGACTGCCAACGCGATGAACTCGGAGCGCGAGAACTATCTGAAATCAGGCATGGACGACTATCTCAGCAAGCCAATTGATGTTGAAGCGTTAACGCAAAGCCTGGTTGCCGCAAAAAAACTTAGAGATTCTAGACTGACCGCTCACTGAGCAGGAGCGCGGTTTTCGGGGGGAAGTTCGGTGAGTGACGATGTGATTGATATTGAGGCGCTGCGACGGCTTCTGGAAGTGATTGGAGGCGATCCCGAAGACCTGGAAGAATTGCTGGAAGAGTTCGAAGAAGTTGGACCAAGCACCCTGAAAACTATGCAGGACTCAGCTTCAGCTGATGACCTAGATACATTGCGGATTTCGTCACACGGTTTGAAATCGAATGCCCGCGACTTCGGAGCGACAGCCCTGGCCACGGCCTGCGAAGACCTGGAACACGCCTGCAAAGCGGGTGAGGTAGAGGACCCGGTTGCGCAGGTTCAGGCGATTTCCGTCGAACTGGATCGTGCGCGCGCCGCCTTGAAGGCTGTTTCGCTCTCATGAACAAACCGGCAGCCCTGGACATGACCGGCCAGCAGGTCACGAGCGCACATATTCTTGTGGTCGACGACAATGGTATCAACCGCAAAAAGATGCGAATGGCCGTGGAAAATCTGGGTCATACTGCTGACGTTGCCAAAAATGGCCTCGAGGCCCTGAATGCTCTCAAATCACAGTCGTTCGACGCTGTTCTTCTAGACATTCTCATGCCGGAAATGGACGGATTCGATGTTCTGTCTGAAATGAAACAGCACGAACGCATGCGCGATGTCCCTGTTATTGTCATCTCCGCGCTGGATGATGAAACGGAAAGCGTGGTGAAGGCCATCGAGCTTGGTGCTGAAGACTTTCTGCCAAAGAGCTTTGATCCTGTCTTGCTTCGCGCGCGCCTTGGCGCTTCCTTGTCAAAAAAGCGGTTCCGTGACCAGGAACGAGAGTATTTCGGCCGAATTGAGAGACTGACCGAAGCCGCTGAGGTGTTGGAAGGCGGTCGTTTCAATCCTGAAAGCCTGGATCTGGACGATCTAGCCAACAAGGATGATCCGCTAGGACGTCTCGCCGCGGTGTTTCGCGGGATGGCCGCCGAAATCTATGAACGCGAATTGAAACTCAAAAAAATGATCCTGACCTTGCAAGGATCGTTTCTTGTTCTTGCCGTAGGCCTTGTCTGGGGGCTTACGCCTGCACTATCGCGGATGGCCTCAGGCCTGGGATCAAACCCCCTTGGCCTTGCAATCTGGGTGAATGCACTTGCTGCGATTTTCTGTCTGGGTATCGCTGCCTACCGACGAAAACTCCCTCGCCTCAAACGATCAGAGTTCATGTTCTATGTGTATTGGGCCATCATCGCCGGTATTTTACAAAGGATGACAACCTTTGTGGTCACCGAGCATGTGGAAGCTGCGATGCTGTCGCTTATCGTAACCCTCCAAGGTTTTATGGTCTTTGCCTTCGCGGCCGTAACTGGCATGGAACGGGCGTCTCCGCGTCGCCTGCTTGGCCTGTTTGTGGGACTAGCCGGCGTATCTCTCGTGCTATTCACGCGGTTCGATTTATCTGATGGCGCTCAAAACGCATGGCTTTTGTTTGCAATGGCGCTTCCGCTTCTCTTCGCAGTCGAAGCATTGGTGCTGGCCGGCAAGCGTCCCGAGCATGTCGATATTTTTGCGTCTGTTGGCCTGATGATGGCGTTGTCGACAGCCATGCTCGCGCCTTGGGCCTATTTCAGTGGAGACCTCATGACACTAGGCCCCTCCATCGGGCGCCTGGAGATTTTGGTATTGTTGATGGGAATTGTTGGTGCATCGTCCTTGCTGCTGGCTTTCCACCTGATCGCAACGGCAGGCGCTGTGTTCTACAGCCAAAGCGCCTATGCAATGACCATTGCAGGGGTCGTTTGGGGCATGCTTTTGTTGAATGAAGAGCTGTCTCCTTTGGCTTGGATTGCTTTCGCGATCATCATAATTGGCATGTATCTGGTTGAACCCAAATCCAGCGACGAGGAACTCGTGATAAAGCGCAATTTCAACTCAGAAAGTTGATAGAACATGCGCCAGTTCTAGGCTCATGTTTGAGGTTTGAACTGGTGCGCCCCACAGAAAACAAGCTGTGGCAAACCAAAGCACCTGTATCCGACCTTGATGAAAACATCATACCTGCGCATGGTTCAATCAGTTGAACACGCTCTGCACCTCTGATGTTGGATTGGCCGTCGAACAAAAGCCGACCCCTTGGTTTTGGTTTATGAGCACCAGGCTGGTTGTTTCTCTCAATGGTCAGCTCCTAACCTGAAGCATCCTCCGGAATACCTGCTATTCTAGGCCGATGAACGCGGCCAATCCTTACAGTTTCAAAGAAGCAACGCTGGATGACCTCGCCTTGCTGAAGGTATGGCGTTCCGCGCCCCATGTCCTTGAATGGTGGGACGCTGGTGAAGCGTACAACGAAGCAGACCTGGCTGATCCGCGGGTAGCACGCTGGATCGTTTCAATCGCCGGGCAGCCCTTTGCCTTCATGCAGGACTACACTGTGCACGGGTGGGAAAATCACCATTTCGCCAGCCTTCCCAAAGGCTCGCGCGGGATCGACCAGTTTATCGGAGATCCGGACATGGTCGGCCTTGGCCACGGGCAAGGTTTTATTGGCGCGCGCATGCGAACGCTTTTCAAAGCGGGCGTCCCAGTGATCGCGACGGATCCCCATCCCGACAACAAGAGGGCGATCGCAGTCTACAAGAAGCTGGGATTTGAGATTTCCGAACCGCCTCAGGAAACCCGATGGGGCCTGATCTTGCCAATGCAGGCGAAAGCCTGACCAGAAGGTCGTCAAAGCCAGCTATGGCGCTTCCCAGCCGTAGGAACCGATCGCCGTGTCTGCCTGGATTCCGGATGGCACCATGAAACAACAAAGACGGATACCCGAAGACGCTAGGAGGACTGGCAACTTACAAAATCAGCCAGCGCGCTGGCGACAAGTTCCTGGCTTGCGGACAGTAGAAAGGCCCATCTCGTGAAGGTAATGTCACCTTCACGAGATGGGTACACGGCACGGCAGATCCCGGATTTGCGGTCGGCCTTACGCCACAGCCGCAGGGTCCAGGAAACCACCGGACTGTCTGTTCCAGAGCTGGGCATAGACCCCGCCCCTTTCCAGCAGCGTCTTGTGCGAGCCCTCCTCGATGATCCGTCCCTGATCCATGATGATGAGCCGGTCCATCGCCGCGATGGTCGACAGACGGTGAGCAATAGCAATCACCGTCTTGCCTTTCATCAGGTCAAAGAGGCTTTCTTGAATAGCGGCCTCAACCTCTGAATCGAGTGCCGACGTCGCCTCGTCCAGAACCAGTACGGGCGCGTCCTTCAAAAGGACCCGGGCAATGGCAATCCGCTGACGCTGGCCTCCCGACAGCTTGACACCACGTTCGCCTACATGGGCATCAAGTCCCCGCCGTCCGCCAAGGTCCTGAAGGTCGGGAATGAAGGACATTGCATGGGCCTTTTGCGCTGCCTGCAAGGCCTCTTCCCGGCTCGCGCCGAACCTGCCATAGACGATGTTGTCGAACACGGAACGGTGCAGCAACGACGTGTCCTGAGTGACCATGCCGATCTGTGCCCTGAGGCTGTCCTGCGTAACCGCACCGATATCCTGACCGTCAATCAGAATCCGCCCCCCCTCAAGGTCGTAAAAACGCAACAATAAATTGACCAGGGTCGATTTACCGGCGCCGGACCGCCCGACCAGTCCTACTTTTTCACCGGGTTCAATCCGCAGTGACAGGTCGTCAATAACGCCTTTGTCCTTTCCATAGTGGAACCGTATACCTTCAAAGACGATCTCGCCTTTGGAGACAGCCAAAGGCTTGGCGCCTTTGCGATCCACCAGCGTGTGCGGTCTGGAGATCGTTTCCATGCCTTCCTGAACCGTTCCGATATTTTCAAAGATATCGGTTGTGATCCACATGATCCAGGCGGACATGTTGACGATGCGCACCGACAGCGTAATGGCCAGTGTCAGCGACCCGACAGAAACGAGACCGCTCTGCCAAAGGCCAATGCCAAGCGCGCTCAACGACGCAATAAACACACCGTTGACGATCCAAAGCAGAATGACCATTTGCGTCAGCGGCCGAAGGATGTCGTAGAACTTGCGCGTATGATCCTCCAGCGCATCACGCGTATAGGCTTCCTCCTTGCGGCCCGCGGCGAACAGTTTGACAGTCAGGATGTTGGTGTAGCTGTCAACGATCCGCCCTGTCAGGCTCGAGCGCGCTTCGGACATGATGGCCGATCGCTCCTTGATCTGGGGTACGAAATACACCAGCAGCGCCACGTAAATGACAATCCAGCCAACAAGCGGCAGGATCAGCCAGGCATCGACACCGGCAAACAGATAAATCGCCGCTGTGACATAGATCAGAACGAACCAGATCGCGTCGATCAGTGACACGACGGAGCCGCGCAGGGACGGGCCGGTCTGTATGATCTTGTTTGCAATACGCCCGGCAAAGTCGTTGTTGAAGTAGGACAGCGACTGCCCCAGAACGTGTTTGTGCGTCTGCCAGCGAACGAGGTTGGTCATGGCCGGCTCGATGATCTGGAACTTGATCATCGCGTGGCCTGCACCAAACAAAGGGCGCAGCAGCACGACCACCACCAGCATCCAGATCAATTCGGAACCGTGATCGGTGAGAAGTTGATCGGGACTGGTCGTGTTCAGATAGTCAATGATCCGCCCCAGATAATCGAAGAGGGCGACCTCGATGATCGAAACGACGAACCCAAACGCCATGAGCCAGACCAGCGGCTTCCAGATCTGGCGGACAAAATGCCAGTAAAACGCGCTCAGATCGGAAGGCGGCGGCGTTCCGTCATGGTGTTTGAAGGGAGAGACGATATTTTCAAGATAAGAGAAGACCGTTTTCATCGGTCCGCGCTCCATTGCAAGTTCGAGATTTTGGAAAAAATCGCACCGGCGCGGAGACGCTTTTCAGAGTTACGGGTCGCGGGCGGTACGGATGAATTGCTGATACCGACACGGGAACCGAACTTGGTCTGTGTGTCGGTCTATTTTGGACCGAGTAGACGCATTCTGACCTCTTGAATTCTGTTTGCTCTGTTTTACGAATGTGTCCGCGCACGCGGTATGCGCACACGATGCAACCTCGATACCCTAGCCGTTACTCTTCGCAGATCAAGTTGAAAGTGTCGGTAAAAGTGCCAAGTCGCGATACACGTGTGAATTGCGCCACACTCACGAAACAACATTAAACTGCGCTGTCTTCCAACTTGCCAGATATTGCGTTTATGTGGCTGCCCATGTCGCAAATTGTGGTTTCGTGTTGTTCGATCTAGGGAAGAAAGCAGACCACACCAGCGTGTTGGCGCAGGCAAATACGCGACTTGGTTTTAGTTTTTGGACCCCGCTAAGGGATCAAAATTGTCGTACCGCGTTGAACGAGCGACACGCTCTGGGAAACCACCTGTGGCGGCGCATCAGGATTTTCCATCCGTGTCAAAAGCAGGTCCAACGCAACATCACTAAGCTCAGCTCGGCTTTGATGGAAAGTTGTCAGGTCATATGACTTCCAGGCAGCTTGAGGAATATCGTCATAACCAACAATCTGCAGGTTTTCAGGGATCTTGAGTTCATGTGTCAGGCGAAGCCCGTCTAACACGCCAAGCGCCAGATAGTCTGCAGTACAAAATACTCCGTCAATCTCGCCAGAGTGCTCAAAGACAAAACTGGAGGCTTCCAAACCACCTTGATAGGTCTGTGTGCCTCGGGCAATCCGGACAACCGGAATACCACCAACATTTGCCGCCCTTTCGAAGGAGAGCGCACGTCCAATGACTGAGTAAGACGACTTTTCTGGCGTTACCACGGCAAGGCTTTTGCATCCGCAATTGGCAAGGTGTTCAAAAGCCATTCTGCCACCGGTTTCAAAGTCGGTCAGGACCCGATCCACAGGAGCGCCCGGATCGCGCTTGTTGACGACGACCAGGGGAACACCATTGTCCAGACATTCCTGGCAAATCGATTGCGATGGTGTGTCGGACGTAACGATCACTCCTGCGACACTGTATTGAAGCAGTGATCCAATCAGATCGGCAACGTCCGTTCCAGGATCGCCACGCAGAAGAATGGGCCGGAAGCCCCGTCGCAGAAGCCCCTTGGATAGCAGATCGATTTGTTCGGCACGGAAAGGATTGTCCAGATCGGACGCGACGAGGCCAACAAGGTCCGATTTTTGTTTGTGCAGAGATCGTGCCAGCACGTTGACACGATAGCCGAGCGTGGTTGCGGCTTTGGTCACCTTCTCGCGCGTTTCGTCGGACACGCTTGCACCATCAGTAAAAGTGCGGGAAACCGCGGAGCGGGACACCCCGGCCAGTCTGGCAACATCAAAGGAGTTGACCTGTCTTTTAGGGCCAACCGGATCAGACATATTCCTGGTCTTTCTCGTTGAGGGCCACCCGGCGGCGGACCAAGAACGGGTCGTCTACATTCAGCATGTCAGGTTTGAGACGCAAGAGCCGATCAATTACGTCCGTCTCTATTCCATGATAGGCAATCATCGTCTTCTTGCCACGTTGCCGAAGTGTTGCAAACTCCCCCGCATTTGCGTTTTGAGCATTGAACTCGATCACATCTGCATCAAAGCCGGATATACATGCCTCAAGTGTTGCAAAATCCTCTCGGCGTGCCATCAAACGTGCTTCAGGAATTTCACTGCAGAGCGTCTCAAGGAAGTTCTGATTGAACGACCAAAAGAAAACACGATCCGCAGGCAACCGTGCGAGAACCGCTCTTGCTGTTTTGACCGGATCTGCATCCTTCAGTTCAACATAAAGGCCTCCATCTTGACAGGCCGCGAGTTCCAAAATCTGACTAAGCTCAGGGATTTTCTCAGCACTATAGAATGCGTCGAACCAGGACCCTGCGCTCAGATTGGCGAGTTCTGAAATGTTCTTGTCTTTCAGAAACCCGGTGCCGGATGTGGTTCTTTCAAGATTTGCATCGTGAAGCACCATCAGGTGCCCATCGGCGGTCTCCCGGACATCGATCTCGACATAATCAAATCCGGCATCCCAAGCTGCGCGGGCGGCAGAAAGTGTGTTTTCAGGCGCGATACCGTTGGCACCACGATGACAGACGATTTCGGGACGAAGTGGTCTATCGCCTTTATTGTCAAAAACCATTTCTGGTTGATTTGTGCAGATGCCGAGAATCGGCAAGTCGAAGAGAGCCTCGATGACATTGCTTCGCTCTTCATGCCAAGTTACCACGGCCAGGTTCCGGTGTTTTGCTTCTTTGAAGAAATCAGCATCGAGAAGCCGATCCGGCCGGTCTCCGGCATGTTCCCAACATGGGTGAACAATATCCGCGCCACAGGCATCAACAAGTGAGAACGGATCTTGCCCGTTCTGTACAAGAAGCGAGACTGGATAAGGGCAACCTGTTTCGATCAAATGTCGAGCGAACGATACAGTGTTTGCCCCCACAATCACACGATCCATTTGCGACGCAAGCAGCATTTCAATGGCAATTGTCGCCGCATCCGCTTCCTTGGCATCAAGATATATTCCAGCCCCGCAAACACCGGCCAATTCAATGACCGCGGAAAATCTCGGTACTTCGCGATGTTTTTTTGCGGCGAGATCTTGCAGCTTGTCGGCGCTCAGATCGCGGACACGTTGTGCTTTCCCCTCCTCGTCGAGACAAGTTTCGTCGTGAAACGCAACTGGGACACGATCTGAGGTCAGCCGGATATCCACTTCCCACATGTCGGCGCCCAGCTCATGTGCAAGCTGAAACGCCTTCAGTGTATTGTCGAAGGCGTAAGCGCTGGCTCCTCGATGCGCAATCGAAAGTGGCCAGGATTTCTGGTCGTGTATCCAGCTTTTGTTGATGTGGATCAGCGATATCTCATTTTGTGTCAAAGGCGTTCACCACCCGGCCCAAAGGCGAGAATGTGCTCTCTTGAGATACCCCAGGTCACTTCGTCTCCAAGTTTGATATCCCCTCCGCGGGATTGAATGGATCTCAGGACGGCCCCGTTTGTGAGAGTGACATCGAAAAGATCTTCGCGCCCTTGGGTTTCGACGAAACTCACCTTGCCGGTGACCTTCATATCATTTTCCGGCTGGAAGAACTCCGGCCGGATACCGAGGCGGAGTTGCGTGCCGTTGGAAAGATCAATGACATTGGAGGGAAGGCGCAATGCGACTTCGGAGTTTGCGAGCCGGATTTCTCCGTCATTCGCGATCCCGTCCAAAAACGCAATTGGCGGATTGCCTAGAAAACCTGCCACAAAGTCGGAAGCCGGGTTGTCATACATTTCCTTCGGCTTGCACACTTGGACAATGTCGCCTTTGTTCATCAGCGCGATCCGGTCGCACATGGACATGGCTTCGACCTGATCGTGTGTGACCAAGACTGCGGTTATTCCGGTTTGTTGCTGTATCCGACGAATTTCTGACCGCATTTCCAGACGCAACTTGGCATCCAGATTCGCAAGCGGCTCATCCAGAAGGAGAATATCCGGTTTTCTCACCAGTGCGCGAGCAAGAGCCACACGTTGCTGTTGGCCGCCTGAAAGCTGGGAAGGTTTGCGCTGTAGCAACTCCTCGATATGCACAAGGGCGGCAATTTCAAGGACCTTCCGATCGATCTCGGCTCTCGGTTCTTTGCGAACTTTTAGCGGAAAGGCAATGTTCGCATGAACATCCATGTGCGGATAAAGCGCATAGTTCTGAAAGACGACGCCAACGTTCCGCTCCTGTGGCGGCCGTTTGGTCACATCCTTGTCGCCAAACCGCAGCCTGCCGGCGTTCATTCGATGGATACCGCAAATCGAAAAGAGCGTTGTGGACTTGCCGCAACCGGATGGACCGAGAAGAGCCAGCATCTCACCGCTTTCGATTTCGAGCGACATGTCCTTGATGACGGTCGTGTCGCCGAAAGTCTTCGTGAAATTTGTGATCGAGATACGCATCAGCCCTTCGTGCCTCCGCCATAGATGTTCATGAGTTTATTCTGGAAAATCAGATAGATGATCACGACCGGGAGGGCGTAAAATAAACCAACGGCAGAGATCAGATTGAAGTCGGAGTTCGTGTTGGTATCCAGCAAGAGGGTCGCTAGATAAGTGGATAGAACCTGCGCATCCGTACCTGGATTGAGTACCATCGGCAGGACGAATTCTGACCAGCCTGACAGAAACGAGAATATCAGGATTGCCATCAAACCCGGTTGAACCTGAGGCAGGATGAGTTTCCACCAGACTGTGAAGCGGCTCGCGCCGTCCTGCACACCCGCCATTTCGATTTCCCAGGGAACCGTGTCGTAGAAGCCTTTCATGACCCAGATGCCGAACGGAAGTTCCAGCGCCGTCTTGACGATGATGACACCGATCAAGGTGTTGTAGAGCCCGAGGATCTGGAGGATCAGGAAGATTGCAATGATCAGGGTGACTGTTGGAAAGGCATGCAGCACGATCAGGCTTCCGAGGAAAAAGCCGCGAGCAGGAAAACTCAGCCTCGAAAGCGCATAACCGGCCATCACTGAAATCGCGGTAACAACAGCGGCGGTACTTGCTGCAAAGATGAACGTGTTCAGTGTGACCCCGTAAATCCCCCAACGGCCGTCATCCAAATCAGTCCACAAAAACCGGAAGTGGTGCAGCGTGAACGCATTTGGGACAAGCGTGCCTGGGACCTTGGTCGTGAACGTGTCTACAACCAGAAAGGTCAGCATGATTAAGAGAGGCAGTGAGAAGATGAAAAGGACCAATAGAACAGGCCAGTTTCTGAAATTGTGTTTCATGCCCGTTATCCTTCAATCCGAGGCTTTGTGAGCAAGTTCTTGAAATTGAACAGTCGCAGATAGAACAGGCTCGCCAACACGCCAATGACCACCAGAAGGAGCGCATAGGTTGCACCCAGGCCGTATTGCAGATTGCCGCCATAGTTGTTGAGTGCCGTATGGAAAGCAGCGAGCGCCCAGACTTCCGTCGATCCACCAGGGCCGCCATCCGTAGACAGGTAGATATATTCAAACGAGGTCAGCAGCGACATTGTCTGGTAGGATGTGATGAACAGGATCGGCCAGCGCAACTGCGGCAGAATGATGTACCAAACCTGTTGCCAACGGCTCGCACCATCGACTTCGGACGCATAGAGCATTGAAGCTGGTATCGCCCGGATCGCGGAAGAAAAGACAATCATGCCCATGGATGCGCCGACAAACCCATTGATCAAGATGACGGTCACCCAGGCGTGGTACTCGGTATCCAGCATCCAGTTCTTAGAAGAAACACCGAAGCCGGAGAGAACTGTCGAGATGAAGCCGGTATCCCAGGTGAACCAGCGCCACATGACAATGTAGAGCACGGGCGGCAGAATGCGCGGCAGGAACCAGATTGCGCGGAAAGCGGTTGCCTGCGCCGCAGGAAGATAGAAGGTTGTGATAGCCAGGAACAGGCCGAAGACTACGTTGAATGCCAGTGTGAAAGTGACATAGATGCCGGTGTTTTTGGCATATTGCCATGTCGAATCAAGCGAAAGCAGCAAATCAAAATTTGCGGTTGTCCAAGTCCACCCCGTATAGGCAATTTCGGTGATAAGCGGCCGATCCGGTTTCGGAATTCCTGCTTCATTCAACGCAGCTTCAAAAGCATCCAGTGTTTCATACCGCTGATTTAGGATTGAGCGTTTGAACAGATCGGCGGCGGCTTTGCGGTCTCTTGTTTTCCGGATCGGATTGCTGCTGAGGTCTTTCAATGCCCGCTCTACATCGCGGCGTTTGGTAAAAACTTCTCCAGCATGATTTTTCGAAAATTCTTCAGCAACTGCCTGACCATGGGCTTCAGCTAAAGCTGCAAGCCCCCTCTCGTCGACCCGGTATCCCGCGCTTTCAATCTGGCTGCGCGTCACGTCCGGCAGTCCTGCATCAGTCAATGCGCGAAGGCTGCTGGCGTTAAGAACGTAACTTCCCCCCTTCACGCCGGTCGCTGTGCTCATGTTGGTGAATGCAAATATGCCCGTAAGGATTACCGGCATCAAAAAAAACAAAAGAACGACTATCAGGGCTGGCGACAAAAACGCCAGACCAAGCCAGCTCGAGCGTTGCATGAAATGCTCCCCTTAGAGGTTGAAAGGGGCAGTCCCGCCCCTTTCATCCCGTCCAGTTCCCTGAGGTTTAGCGAATGATCAGTTCGTCGCCGAGTGTGGCCTTCATCTGAACTTCGACTTCTTCAACGGCTTCAGCCGGTGACTTTGTGCCGGTCCAGGCCGCCTCAAGACCCTTGAATAGGGCTTCGGAGTAGGCCCCATAGTTCACATGGTTCGGCTGTGCATTTGCATGGCCTAGGAGACGCTTGGTCGCTTCGTCTGCCCAACGGTTGTTGGCATAAAGCTCGATGTTGGATTGCTGCCTGGATATGCCGAGGTGGTTTGACTGAATGGCATGAAGGGAATTGATGCGCGGCTCAGACGCGATTTTCACAAGGTTCGCCGCAATTTCTTCCGCATCATCATTCGCGTTGTCGGTTATCAGGTAGACCAACGGATGCGTGATGGTGTTTGCGCGACCGTCTTCGTTACCGGCCGGTATGAGCGAAAACTCGATGGTGTTCCAGAAATCCTGATTCCCTTCCTGTGCGTAGCGACCAAAGTGCCAGGTACCGCCATGCCAAGTCGCTGCCTTACCGTTTGCGACCTCCTTGTACCACTGTCCCCAGTCAGTGCCGAGGTGGTTCTTACGCGTCACATCAGCTGCGACCGCGTCTACGAAGAACTGGTAGAAATCTTCCATGGCTTTCTTATCAAGGACCAGTTTACCCTTTTCTTTGTCAATCAGTTCACCGCCAAAGGACTGATAGAACTGAGCATAATCCGGGCCATTGGAAGGACGCGGGTAGAAGCCGTATCCCTTTTCGACAACTTCCATGTCGACGGCTTTTTTTGCATCTTCCAGTATGTTTTGAAGAGTGTATTCACCGGACTCGACCTTGGCCGGCAATGCCGCGATGTCTTCGTCGCTGTAGCCGATCTTCTTCATCGTGTCTTTCCAGAAGAAGAATGGGCGGCTTTCCGCATCCTGCGGCAGGCCCCACTGAACATCATCAAACGCTGCGATTTCCAAAAGGTTTGGGTAGATGTCGTTCAAAGGCCATGCGTCGAGGTCGAGATATTCCTCAACCGGTACGATGTAGCCAGCTTCCGACCAGGGAGCGATATCAAGATGAGATGTGACGACGATGTTTGGAGCAGTACCTGCTTCAGCTGCAAGCGTGACAGCCTGCTTGAATTCCTGCCAATTGCCAAACTGGCCCTTGGACTCAATGGTGATGTTTAACTCTTCGCCTTCGATTGCTGCTTCCCGCTCCAGAATGTCTGCAGCCATCTCGATGGCTTCCCAGCGGTATGCATCACTGTCGTTGGAGCCGCCAGCCCAAACGGTTATCGTAACGTCTTTGGCAACGGCTGCGCCCGAAAGGGCTGTGGCCGCGAGCGTAAGTACGGCAGCCGCGGTGGACTGGCGCAGTTTTGAAACAAGAGTGGTCATCTGAGTCTCGCCTGAAACCTTGGAGCTGCCATTGTCCGGGCTTGCTCCGTGTTGAACTTGCACACGTGTGCAAAGCGCAACCTAGTGAGCTCAAGTAACGACTGTATGACAATATTCGATTTTGAAATCAGGGACCGAAAACCTGATCGTTTTAAGGGCTGGGAAAGACATTCCCGAGACACGGCAGAAACGCTAGTGGGCCGCGCAAAATAACACTCAACGCTCGCGCGCGCCCCGGCTCAGCTCAGCTCAATCAGTCGTCATCTTCAACGCGGGTCACAAGTCCGGACTTCGGGTCGATCTTCATTTCAAGCCGGTCGCCTTCCAGGGTGACTTCTGCCTTGATGCGGTCGTTCTTGACTTCAATTTCCCGGATTTCGTAGCCGTTGAGCTCCAGGCTTTTGGCGATGTCGGAAACAGAAAGGCCGATCTTATCGCCCTGGCGGATGTCGGCGAGCGCGACGGTGCTCATGCAAATGGCCGCGGCAGATGCCAGAACGCCCATTTTCAGAGTGGGATTTCCGATGTTCATTTCGTCTCTCCAGTTGTCAATGTGCCCCGAACCACCGGGATTGAGAGACGAAATGGGAATTTTGTTGGAATTACCTAATTAAACTTCGGTCATGAAGGCACCTTGACCGTTCGGCCCAAAGGACGATTACGCCGGCGCCTTTTCAGAAACGAGTGCGCCATGAAGCAATTCATCGATGAAGAGCGACAAAAGCTGCGGCCGGCCACTCACGCCTGCTTTGCGGTAGATCGCATTGCATTGCGCCTTGACGGTTCCCGCCGCTGTTTTGCGCATATTTGCAATTTCTGCGATCGAAAACCCTTTCAGTGCAAATAGTGCCACATCACATTCTGACGGCGTCAGACCCCAGGATTCAAAGTGTTCTTCCATCAGATTGGCGAATGCACCAGAGGCGGCTTTGATCTGCTGTTCCAGTCTTTTTTGGCGTGTCATGGCTTTTCTGATCTCAAATCCGGACGCCACCAGGCCCGCTACGAGAGCGGCAATAACCAGGTTTTCCAGAAGGTCGTTTTCAATCAGCCCACCTGGCATCTCTCCCCACAGATAATCTGCAGCTTCTTCGACGACCAGATAAACAACGCAAAGCGACTGCAAACCGAACAGCATCCAGGGCCAGGCGGTTTTCCAGCTGGTGAAAGGCGGCATTGAGTTCCTCACAAGCTTCCCGATCCGAGCGGCGAACGGATCTCCGGCCAGTTTCCTAAGGTGCCTGCGAGGCCCCGTCAAACTGGCGGAGACGACTTTTGCCGGCATCTGAAACAGAGAAAATGCAAGCGAGCCCCGGCCGACCGGTGGGTTGGTCGAGCCGACCGGGGCAGGCGCAGGATTGATCAGTCCTCGTCTTCGTCCTTGTCGTCCTCTTCCAGTTCCATTTCCAGAATGAGGCCCGATTTTCCGTCAACAACGACTTCGATCTCCTGGCCGTCTCTTGAGACCTCGGCTTCAAACTCACCGTTGCCTGTCTCTATTTCTTCAACAACGTAGCCCTCCTCTGTAAGGGCCGCCCGAATGTCTTCTTCGGTCGTTCCGACCTTGTCGCCAACGGTGACGGCGGCAAAAGCGCTGCTTGCAGGCAGTGCAAAGCTGGCAGTCACGATGACGGCGAATAGGACGGATTTCGAATGCCGGGACATGATGCAAGTTCCTCTGATTGGAAAAAGAAGGGGACTGATTGGATCGGGGTAAAGCAACCGACGCTGTGCCCGTCGGCTGGCCGCCATCTGGCCTCGAAAGCGTCTCAACCACCATTGCTCAAAGGCTTATAAACCGGCCCATCAACCAAGGTTTACGGCTTTGCGGCGCAGGATTAGGACAGGTTTAAAGGCCAGAATTCGAGCTTATTCGGCAAATCGGCTTGCAGAAAGTCCCGAAGGATCCAGAAAAGGTGTCTTGCCCACGATCATATAGGCCAAAAGCCGCCCTGTGACGGGACCAAGCGTGAAGCCGTCGTGCGCGTGGCCGAAATTGAGCCAGAGACCCGGTGTGTGCGGAGACGCGCCGACAATCGGCATAGAATCCGGCAAACATGGCCTGCTTCCAAGCCAGGGCTTTTCCAGAAGTTCCCTGCCCAGCGGGATAAGCTCTTCGGCGCGCCGTCTGGCGCGCTTGATAATGGCCGGGTTGGCAGGTGCATCGCGCGGTGCCAGCTCGACCCCTGTTGTCAGGCGTATGCCGTTGTCAGTCGGTGTAAGGGCAAATCCGTTTTCGACATCCACCACCGGTCTGGAAAGGCCCGCTCCATGCGCGGGCCTGTAATGCATATGATAGCCGCGTTTGGCCACCAGCGGATAGTCTTCACCAAGCCGGCTCAAGACATCCTGTGACCAGGCTCCAAGGGCAACAACAACGTTGGCGGACGAAATGGTTCCACGTTCGACCTCCAGATGCCAAGCGCCGCTTTGACGTTTGAGCGCTCTCGCATCTCCCCTGAAGTATTTGCCGCCTTCCTGAACGAAGCCACGCCAGAAAGCATCGAGAACCGCGCCCGGACTGGACACCGAACAACTGTCCGTCCAATGCAGACCTCTAAGGCCATGAGCCTTCAGGCCCGGTTCAAGGGCCGTCACCTCACCAGGTGTAAGTTCATCAAAGGCCACACCGAAGACACGCGCATAGTGGCGTTCGTTTTCGCTTTTCTGGAACGAAGCATCGCTTCTGAACAGATGCAGCCAGCCTCCATGCCGGTAAAACCGGTCGGCATTGGTCGTCGACGCGATATCCAGATGTTCCTGAACCGCCAGGGCTCTCAGGGGCGCCATGACACGGGAATAGGTTTCCATGCCCCGTCCACTGCTGGCCAATCGATAGCGTTGCAGCCAGGGCGCCAGTCGGATCAAAGTGGCCGGATCATAGGATATAGCTGTCGATTGTCCGAAAAGGATGGACAGGAGCTGCAGTGCCCTATTCGGTATGGGATGAGGCACGAACCCGTTGCACTGCACGATGCCGGCATTGCCGAAGGACGCTTCTTCGCCCGGATGCCGTCGGTCAATCAAGGCAACATCCAGACCAAGTCGTCTCAAATGCAGCGCTGTCGAGACACCGACGATCCCGGCGCCAAGTACAACGACATCAAAAGTCTGGAGTTGTCTTGCCTGCTTTGTCATTTTTGTCCCGGCCACACCCGCGCACGACCTTGTGGCTGGTGTTGAAACGCCGGATCCTTTAAGAGGCAAAGACTGCCTGCCCACACACGTTTCAGGAGACAACCTAAAATGATTCGACCGCTGGGGGCAGCTTTGGCATGGATTGGCCGCCACGGATCGGCAGCTCTCACTGTGACCATTTTCCTTGGCATGGCCCTGCCGGCGCTTTCCGCCACCTTGCGTCCCTATCTCGGGTTTGCAGTCTTCAGTCTGCTGACGCTCGCCTTTTTGCGGGTTGATCAACAGGCCATTCGCCAAAGACTACGCAAACCGGCCCTTTTGCTGCTTGCGCTGGTATGGATGATGCTTGGCGCGCCGCTTCTGACCTATGCCTTTATTGAGTTTTCTGGCCTCAAGGAACACGGCTCTGACGTAGTCCTTGCTCTTTACATCGCCACTGCTGCACCGCCGGTTATGGCTGCACCGGCCTTTATTTATCTTCTCGGTCTCGACGGAACACTCAGTCTCGCATTGTCGGTCGCGGCGCTGATTGTCACACCGCTTACCGCTCCCTTCATTGGCGAACTTATGCTCGGTCCATCCCTGCCTTTGAGCGTCGGGGGACTTGCAACGCAGTTGTCACTGCTGCTTGTGGGCGCTTTTGCACTCTCAATGTTGTTCCGAAAAATTGCCGGCAAGGAGCGCCTCGCAAGATCCGCCAACCATATCAGCGGCTTGAATGTGCTGCTGATGCTCTTTTTCGCGATCGCAGCAATGGACGGTGTTGCTCAGAGTTTCATTGATAGACCTCTGTTCACCTTAGGCATCACCGCCCTCACCTTTTGTCTGGCCATTGTTCAAATCGCGCTCACGCTGCTGCTGTTTTCTCCCGCAAGCCGGGAAGACGCCTACGCCATTGCCCATACCTGCGGCACGCGAAACATGGGCCTGATGGTGGCTGCCTTCGGCGGAACCCTGCCAGAGTTCACATTTCTCTGGTTCGCAGTCGGCCAATTCCCGATCTACATGCTTCCTTTGATGATGAAGCCGTTTGTCCGTGTATTTTGCCGGCAGAACGCCAAAACTGTGACGCAGCAGACCTGACAGCCGCGTCTGTTATCCTTAAGTCGGAACACACATAGTGTTGAGACGTAAGGAGAATGTCGTGTCCAACCGCATCTGGTTCAGATTTTCGCCCTGGGGCAAGGCTCGCCATTTTCTGGCGGCGCTGCTCGCCTGCCTTTTCGTTGTGCCAGCTGCATCGGCAGGTGACACCGCTGATTTTCAACTCCTTGGCTTTTCCAAGAACGGCGACTTTTTTGCTTTTGAGCAATACGGCTTTCAGGATGGTTCCGGCTTTCCCTATTCGGAGATATTCGTGGTCGATGTCATCGGCGACAGCTGGGTGAAGCCCTCGCCTTTTCGGCTGCGGGACGATGTCGACATTGATCTTGGGGATGCTGCGGATGCCGCTCTCAACGAGACGCGCGCAAAAAACCGGGCGGCCGCTCAGCAACTTCTGAAAACCCAAGGCATTGCCGGCAAGGGCAGAACCGTTGGCTTCAATCCGCGTACGGAACTAAATTCCGATCCGCATAACATGCTCGTAGCACCGCGTGAGTTTCTTGCCTCGAAAGAAAATGCCGTTCGCCTAACCCTTACCGAATATCCGCTGCCCTCCGGCGAGTGTGCTTCCTATGGCGCTGAAACCAAGGGCTTCCGTCTTGAGATGCTCCATAACGGCGTTGCCCGCACCTTGAACAATGATGCAAGTGTTCCAAAGAGCCGCAAGTGCCCGCTCGGCTACCGCATTGAACGGATTGTCACGCATTTTCCCGACGAAGCACCGCCTGTCTTCGCGATACTTATTCAGATGGACAGCCTCGGGTTTGAGGGCCCGGACAGAAGATATCTGGCGATTACCGGACGTCTGTGAGCGTCTAA
The DNA here is from genome assembly GCF_947499295.1 of uncultured Roseibium sp. Classification (GTDB taxonomy): domain Bacteria; phylum Pseudomonadota; class Alphaproteobacteria; order Rhizobiales; family Stappiaceae; genus Roseibium. The sequence continues at coordinate 348,996 of NZ_CANMNP010000003.1, read as the reverse complement.
ACCGATTGAGCGACGGCAGCTGGCTTGCTCATGCGAAGCAGAAGTGCTAGCGCGGCTTCAAAGACATTTTCCGGCCGGGGGAAACCCCCTGGCTTGATTGGGAGACTGCCATGCCGCGCGACATCAAAATCGCTCCTTCAATCCTCGCATCCGACTTTTCCAAGCTTGGCCAGGAAGTCCGTGACGTGGTCGAGGCCGGTGCCGACTGGATCCACCTTGACGTCATGGACGGCCATTTTGTTCCCAACATTACCTTTGGTCCGGATGTCATCGCTAAATTGCGGCCCCACACCGACAAGATCTTTGACACCCATTTGATGATTGAGCCGTGTGATCCTTATCTGGAGGCTTTTGCAAAGGCAGGCTCGGACATTATCACCGTACACGCAGAAGCAACTAAGCACCTCGACCGGTCCCTTCAGGCCATCCGGAACCTCGGCAAGAAAGCTGGTGTGTCTCTAAATCCGGCAACACCCGAGAGCGTTCTGGAATATGTACTCGATCGGCTGGATCTGATTTTGGTCATGACGGTCAACCCCGGTTTTGGTGGGCAAAAATTCATCGGATCGCAGGTCGAAAAAACCCGCCGTATCAAGGAAATGATTGGAGACCGGCCAATCGACCTTGAAATCGATGGCGGCGTAACCCCTGAGACGGCACCACTGGTTGCCGCTGCTGGCGCCAATGTTCTTGTGGCCGGTTCCGCAGTATTCAAAGGCGGTTCCGTTGAGAGTTATTCGCAGAATATTTCTGCAATCAGAACGTCGGCGACAAACGCCTGAGTGGAACTGAGCTTATCGAAACCAATTCTGGCTGTGAAAAAGTTGCAGGTAGAGCGGCACACCTGCTCGTTAAAATAGTCCCCATAACCTGCATCATCCGTCTATCCGTTGCGCCAACTCCTCGGTTAAGGTCCTTGAAGGCCTAAGATTGGGGGAATCATCTTGGCGCAAATGCAACGCAGCATTGGCCTGCTTGGTCTAACCTTTGTCGCGATCAGCGGAATATTGGGATCCGGCTGGCTCTTCGCACCGCTGCTGGCTGCACAGGCTGCAGGGCCATCTGCCCTGATCGCCTGGTTGATCGGCGGAATTTCCATGCTTTTGCTGGCTGCAACATTCGCCGAAATCGCTACAATTCTGCCAGTCGCGGGCGGAATCGGCCGGGTGCCGCACTTTTCGCACGGTTCTGTCGTCTCCATGACCATGGGATGGACGGCATGGGTTGGATACAACACCGCAGCGGCCATCGAAGTGGAAGCCGTTCTGAGATATTCCAAGGGTACCGCCCCCTGGCTTTATGCGCACGACGGCGACTTGTCGGCGGTCGGTCTTGCCGTTGCCTGTCTGCTGCTGCTGATCTTCACAGTCGTGAATGCATTCGGCGTCAAATTTTTTGCCAGGGTCAACACGGCACTAACCTGGATCAAGATCATTGTCCCGCTGTCTCTTGCTGCGGTCATTCTCACTTCCGAGTTCCGCTTTGCCAATTTCAGCGAATATGGCGGTTTCGCACCAGAGGGGCTCAAAGGCATTTTATCAGCCATCTCCACAGGCGGCGTCATTTTTGCGCTGATTGGTTTTCGCCATGTCATCGACCTGGCGGGCGAAGCCAAAAACCCCAAAGTGAACATTCCACTGGCGCTCGTTTTCAGTCTGATCATTTGTTTGATCATCTATGGCGGACTGCAGCTGGCATTTCTTGGGGCGCTGGACCATTCGCAATTGCAAAAAGGTTGGCCGGAACTTCATTTCTCGGGCGAATTGGGCCCGCTGGCGGCGCTGGCCACTGCGATCGGCGCTCTTTGGGTTGTCAGCATTCTGGATACTAGCGCCCGCATATCAAGCTTTGCCTCAGCTCTTGTTTCTGTGGGATCCAATGCAAGATTGGGCCTTGCTATGGCTCAAAACGGATTGTTCCCGAAATTCATGGAAACGCTGTCGAACCGTGGGGTGCCACTGTTTTCCCTGCTGGTGAATTTTGCCGTGGCATCCTTGTTTTTTGTAGCCTTGCCATTCAAGGAAATCCTGGCGCTCAATACCTCCTCGATCGTTTTTTCCTTCGTGGTCGGACCGGTCGCCGTGTTGTCTTTCCGCCGCCTGCTTCCTGACGCGCACAGAGCTTTTGTGCTGCCTGCCGCGCCGATCACAAGCTGTCTGGCCTTTGTCATCGCCAGCCTGATCATCTATTGGAGCGGCTGGAACACAATGCTGCATCTCAGCATCTGCCTTTTCCTGGGCCTGGTTCTTCTAGTCTATCGCGGCAGTCGTCTGGGATTTGAAACTCTGGACTGGCGTGAAGCAAAGTGGCTTGCCCCCTTCATCATCGGGTTATTCACCCTGTCCTATCTCGGCTCTTTTGGGGGTGGTTCCGACGTCATACCGGTCGGGCCAGACATTCTTGCCGTTGGCCTGTTTTCCGGGGCCGTTTTCGTTTATGCCTTTCGATTGCGGCTCACCAAGGAAAAGTTCGACTACTACATGGCAAAAGAAGAGCTGGACGAATTCTCTGAATACGACAATCCGGAAGACGGACCAGCCGAGCGCTCAGATTTCAAGTTCTGATCCCAGTCAGCTGAAAAGGCGGCCTGATTTGAGCACGTTTTTCGGCTTCTCCAGCCTTTCCCTCAATCCTGTGGGATAGAGTTCCAGCTGTTTGGCGTCCAGCTCCTCCAGCGTTATCCATTTGGCTGTGGCGACGGTCTCATCGCTCTCTTCAAACGCAATCGTGTCTTTCCTGTAGTAACTGTTGTCCACAAAGTGAGCGTGGCACAGAAAAACGATCTCGTGACCGAGCACACCGTGATGCTCATAGATGTTTTCCATCACGAAATGGCTGTCGAGCAGATCGATCCTGGCACCAAGCTCCTCCAGGAACTCGCGTTGGAGCGCATCCCGCCAAGGTTCGCCGAACTCGACAGTTCCGCCGAGCGGGCGCATGCCCTTGACACGCCCCGCATCGTCATGGACGTCAAACATCAACAATGCATCGTCCTGCCAGATAAGCGCGAGCGCCTTCACGGATATGGCGTTAGCCGGTCGCCAGATCGCCATCTCGTTCTCCTCAGTTCTGACTGCAGCTTTTCAGAACGGTAAAATCCACATTGTCCCCCGACCTGCAAGCAAAATCCGATTGTCTCCATTGAAGGGGCCGCCCCCCTCTGCTATTCCGGCGCCATATTCCTTGAAAATGAGGTCCTGCCTGCGATGATCCCGCGCTACTCCCGCCCTGACATGGTGTCAATCTGGTCACCGGAATCGAAATTCCGGATCTGGTTCGAGATCGAAGCCCATGCGTGCGATGCGCTGGCTGAGCTGGGTGTGATCCCCAAAGAAGCAGCCAAGACCATTTGGGAAAAGGGTGGCAGTGCCACGTTCGACATCGACCGTATTGATGAGATCGAGCGTGAAACGAAGCATGACGTTATCGCATTTCTGACCCACCTGGCCGAGATCATCGGTCCGGACGCACGCTTTGTGCACCAGGGCATGACATCGTCAGACGTGCTGGATACCTGCTTCAATGTTCAGCTGGTCAAAGCGACCGACATCCTGCTGGATGACATGGACGCATTGCTTGCAGCGCTCAAGCGCCGGGCGATGGAACACAAGGAAACCGTCTGTATCGGCCGTTCTCATGGCATCCACGCAGAACCGGTAACTTTCGGCCTGAAAATGGCGGAAGCCTATGCCGAATTCGACCGCTGCAAGAAACGTCTTGAAGCGGCGCGTGAAGAAATCGCCACGTGTGCTATCTCAGGCGCTGTTGGAACATTCGCCAATATCGACCCAAGCGTGGAAGAGCACGTTGCGGAGGCGATGGGTCTGAAGGCTGAGCCCGTTTCGACGCAGGTCATCCCGCGTGACCGGCATGCCATGTATTTCGCTACGCTTGGCGTCATCGCGTCCTCCATTGAACGCGTTGCGACCGAAGTCCGGCACCTGCAGAGAACAGAAGTGCTGGAAGCTGAGGAATTCTTTTCCAAGGGCCAGAAAGGCTCATCGGCAATGCCGCACAAGCGCAATCCGGTTCTGACCGAAAACCTGACCGGTCTGGCAAGACTTGTGCGCGGCTTTTCCATTCCGGCGATGGAAAACGTTGCCCTTTGGCATGAACGCGACATCTCGCATTCCTCCGTCGAACGCATGATCGGTCCGGATGCGACAATCACGCTTGATTTCGCCTTGGCCCGCCTCACCGGAGTAGTCGACAAGCTGATGGTTTACCCGGAGCGCATGATTGGAAACATGGATCGTTTGGGCGGTCTTGTGCACTCCCAGCGCATTTTGCTCGCATTGACCCAGGCTGGCTCATCCCGCGAGGACGCGTACCGTCTGGTTCAGCGCAACGCAATGAAGGTCTGGGACAGCTACCAGGTCGCCGGGGCCGCTTCTGTCGATTTCCTCAGCGAACTCCTGAGCGACGAAGACGTGCGCAGCTATTTGTCTGAAGAACAAATCCGCGACCGCTTCGATCTTGGCTACCACACCAAAAATGTTGACGTCATTTTCGAACGGGTGTTCGGCGAAGCATAGGCCAGGCCGAGTTTTTGGAACGCAAGCGGGTCACAGCCACGTGGACGATCTTGGCTCGCTCGTTTCAAGGCAAAGGTTTTTAACGCCTATCCAGATACAGGATCAGCTCTTGCCCCGCCCGGTCGACACCAGGCAGTTAGCCAGGTTGGATTACGAACCCCACGGAGCGACGAGATGAAAATCGCCGTAGTCTCGGACATTCATGGCAATGTCCTGGCGCTGGAAGCCGTCCTCGCAGACATCAAGGAAGAAGCGCCCGACGGCGTCGTCAATCTCGGCGACTGCCTTGCAGGACCCTTGTGGCCCGAAGAGACAGCCGCCATCCTTCGCGAAACCGCTTGGCCAACCGTTCGTGGCAATCACGATCGAATCATTTTGGATGATCCGATCAATAAAATGGGTCCGACCGACCGGTTTGCAGCCGAACGGCTCACTGCGCAGAGCCTCGAGTGGCTCCGCACAGCGTCACCGACAATCAGACTGAGCGACGAAGTTCTTTTAGTCCACGGAACCCCGGAGGATGACGATCGATATCTCACGGAAAAGAACGAAGGACCGAAAGGCCATCAACCCGATGAAGAAAGCCTACTGGCGGAACTGAACGGTGAGCAGGCGCAAGTTGTCTGCAGCGGCCACAGTCACATTCCGCGTGTTCTCTCGTTGCAGTCGACAGGGCAGACACTGCTCAATCCCGGTACCGTCGGTTTCCCGTCCTTCGACAGTCAACACCCGCGTTACCTTGCAGGAGAAGTCGGCGACAGGCGCGCGCAATATGCGCTTATGACCAGAAACGCCAAGGGTTGGACTTTCGAACAGAAATACCTAGCCTATGACATTGACGCCGCTGCGCGGGAAGCTGAAAAAAACGGCCGATCCGGGTGGGCAAAAGCCTTTCAAGAAGGCTATTTCGGCCCACTTTCGCAGCAGTAATTTGGCTATCAGGACGATCCATGAAAATTTCAGAAACCGACATTCTTCTCATTCCAGGATATGGCAAGACGCTTCCCGGACACTGGCTTTTGCGATGGCGGGACAAGATGCCGACCGCGCGCATCGTCAAGCAGGCCGAGCTGCACACGCCGAGTAAAAAAGAATGGCTGGATACGCTTGTTCATGAAGTCGACACGGCCGAAAAGCCAGTTGTTCTTGTCGCGCATTCGCTCGGTTGCGTCCTTGTCGCCCACGGTGCGCATGTCCTGAAAGACAAGGTCAGGGGCGCTTATCTGGTGGCTCCCTCGGATTGGGAGCGCGAGGGCCTGGTGGATGAGTTTGATGGAGGCGACTTCAAACCGATCCCGTCAGATCCCCTGCCCTTCGCCACGCATCTGGTTGCAAGCCGGAATGACCCATATTGCGACTACGAGAGGGCGCAACATTTTTCGAAAGCCTGGGGAACCACTTTTCAAGATGCCGGTGAAGCCGGTCATATCAATCTGGAAAGCGGCCATGGCCCCTGGCCGGAAGGCATGATGTCCTTCGCGCATTTCATGAAAAAACTCAGCTAGGCTACTTCTCAGTAACCGAAATCTTCCGAGCTGGCAGAAACATATTTTCTGACTTCATCGAGCGCAGCACTTGCACCTTCACCGACGAAAGTTCGGTCGATACCGTGTGAAATAAGCCGAAAACCCTGGTCCACGGCTTCCTCCACCTTGTCCGCGCTTAAACAAAAGATACCGGCAACCTTGCCGGCATCGCGTGTCTTGCGAGCAATCTCGGCGCAAGCATCGGCCGTCTCATCGCCATTCGGATCGAGAGATGCCCCCTTCGAAAGGGACAACGATAGATCGCTCGGACCGACGAAAATTCCATCAAGTTCTGAGACGGAAAGAATGTCGTCCAATGCGTCGATGGCTTCAAGCGTCTCGATCATCGCAAGAGATACAATGTTCGAATTTGCAGTTTGAAGATACTCATCGGACGACTGGCCTGAGAGCGCAGCCGCGCGATAAGGCGACCAGCTTCGATCACCGACCGGCGGGTATTTGATCGACCGCGCGAAGTCGACGGCTTCAGTACGTGAATTTATCATCGGTGCAATCACACATTCAGCGCCCATGTCGACCAACCTGCCGGCCAACGCATTGTCACCGACCGGAATGCGCGCTATCCGGTGCGCACCGCCCAGCGCAATGGCCGCCAAGGCGTCACAGGCAACACCAAAATCATACATCCCGTGCTGAAGATCGAGCGTCACCGCCGGATAACCGGCCCGAGCAAACATTTCAGTGAGCATTGGCGCAGCCAGCACCGACCAGGCGGTTATCACGGGTTTTCCGGAACGCAGTTTAACAGCAAGCGAAGTAGCTTCAGTCACGGGTGGTCTCCTCTTTGGCGACCATCAAAGCCACGAGCCTTCCAGCTTGCAAGTGCACCATGTACAAAGACCGGAATTGCTGCTGGATTTTTCCCGCTTAAAAAGAAAAAGCGCCTGCCCTTTTGGGGCAGACGCTCAAGACCGGTTGCGAGCTTCCGCGAAGGACTTAGCCTTCGTTCTGGATCTGCTCAATCGCCTGATGCATCAGCTCATCCATCGTGCGGCGAATCTGATGATCGGACTGTTCAACATTGTTTTTGTCGAAATCACCGCGGATTTTGCGGAACACGTCCTCGTCGCCCGGCTCGTCAAAATCTGCACGAACAACTTCCTTGGCGTATTCCTCTGCTTTTTCGCCTTCGTAACCGAAGAGCCCTGCAGCCCACAGACCCAGCAACTTGTTGCGCCGGGCGGTTGCTTTGAACCGCAGCTCCTCGTCATGCGCAAACTTGCTTTCAAAACCCTGTTCGCGCTTGTCGAATGTGTTCATATTCATCATCTCCTGAACTGCGCTTATGCTCTTCTACCCATATGGGGTTGATTTGGTCTCTTGCATATCCCCGTAGAGCGAGCAAATCAACGCAGTACCTTTGCGCCTGTGTCAAAAGCATAACAGCCCTGAACTGCGGACGAAAAACATAAGATTGTACTTTTGGCCCTGTTCGGGTAAGTTCCGCGCCGCAAAATAGGGATTGCGGCCGACAACAGATGCCGGTTGACGGGAATTGTCCCGGCAAGATGATGGCCCCGGTTCGCTGGTCCCCTTTCCGATGGAAATTCAAAAAGATACGGAATCGCTCATGAACCGCCGCCGGCGCATTTATGAAGGAAAAGGCAAGATTCTCTATGAAGGTCCCGAACCTGGAACACTGGTTCAGCACTTCAAGGATGACGCCACGGCCTTCAACAACAAGAAACACGAGATTGTTGACGGCAAAGGCGTGCTCAACAACCGTATTTCCGAATTCATCTTTAATCACCTGAATGCCATTGGTATTCCGACGCACTTCATTCGCCGCATGAACATGCGCGAGCAATTGATCCGCGAAGTGGAGATCATTCCGCTGGAGGTGGTCGTTCGCAACGTGGCTGCCGGTTCGATTGCCAAGCGCCTGGGTCTTGAAGAAGGCACCCAGTTGCCGCGGTCCATCATCGAATTCTACTACAAGAATGACGAGTTGGATGACCCGTTGGTCGCAGAAGAGCATGTCACGGCATTCGGCTGGGCAACACCGCAGGAACTGGATGACATGATGGCGCTCGCCATCCGGGTCAACGACTTCCTGTCCGGTCTCTTCCTTGGCGTGGGCATTCGTCTGGTGGATTTCAAAATCGAATGTGGCCGGCTGTTCGAAGGCGACATGATGCGGATTGTCGTGGCGGACGAGATCTCCCCCGACAGCTGCCGTCTCTGGGATATCGAGACCAACGACAAGATGGACAAGGACCGTTTTCGCCGCGACTTGGGCGGAATGCTGGAAGCCTATCAGGAAGTCGCCAAGCGCCTCGGCATTATGCTCGGCAACGAACGCCCGGTCGGCTCCGGCCCGACCCTGGTTCAGTAGAGACAACAACTATCCCCCGTCATTTTCAAGAATGGCGGGGGTTTTTCGTTTCAGCACCCTTCTTCCCTTTAAGATCCTCTCAAGCTGGTGTAAGCAGCCTCGCAAGCAGACTTGCCAGATCTGACGGAGACAGAGACTCATGAAAGCACGCGTGATCGTCACCTTGAAAAACGGTGTTCTCGATCCTCAGGGAAAAGCAATCGAAGGCGCTCTTGGGGGCCTTGGATTTGACGACGTCGGTTCCGTGCGCCAAGGCAAGGTCTTTGACGTTGAGCTGAGCGGATCCGACAAGGACGCTGCCAAGGCGGAGCTGGAACAAATGTGTGAAAAGCTCCTCGCCAACACCGTCATTGAGAACTACGCGATCGAAATCGCCTGAAGCGCGAGCTCTTGCCAATGGACGAAGACACGCGCAAAGCCATAATGTTCACGGCCATAAAAGCTGCGATCTTCATCCTGGTACCTGCTCTTGCTGCGATCATCGCTGTTATTGTTCTGCTCTAGATATCGGGATTGCCAAATGAAATCCGCCGTCATCGTTTTTCCGGGCTCCAACCGCGACCGCGACATGTTTCATGCGCTTGACATGATTACGGGCTCGCGTCCGCAGCATGTCTGGCATACCGAGAGCACCCTGCCCGATGTTGACCTCGTGGTCGTTCCCGGTGGTTTTTCTTATGGTGACTACCTGCGCTCAGGTGCGATCGCCGCCCGCTCCCCCATCTTGAAAGACCTCGTTGCCAAAGCCCATAGCGGCGTTGCCGTCCTTGGTGTGTGCAATGGCTTTCAGATCCTGACAGAAGCAGGTCTGCTGCCAGGAGCACTGATGCGCAATGCAGGTCTCACATTCGTCTGCAAGGACGTCATGATGGAAACGGTCAACAATGCAACGCGCTTCTCGTCGCAGTTCCAAAAGGGACAGGTCTGGCGTTGCCCCGTCGCTCATCACGATGGCAACTATTTTGCTGACGCGGAGACAATTAGGAAAGTTGAAGACAACAATCAGGTTGTCTTCCGCTATGCCGAAGGAACAAACCCCAACGGGTCCCTCAACAACATTGCGGGCATTACCAACGCGGCCGGCAATGTGCTTGGAATGATGCCGCACCCTGAAAACCTGGTAGAACCCTTGCACGGCGGATTGGATGGACGCCTGTTGTTCGAAAGTCTGCTGACAGCAGCCTGATCCGAAACCAGGGAGGCCGGTATGAGCGATCTGGAACTGGACAATGACACCCGGTCGCGCCTTGCGGACCTGATACGGGACTATCTCAACGACGAGCTCGACACGGACATCGGCAACATGGATGCCGATCAGTTGGTCGGCTTTCTCATCCCCACGCTCGGCGCTCATTTTTACAACCAGGGCCTCAAAGATGCCCAAGCGCTCTTTGCCCGCAAGGCCGACGATGTGACGGACGAGATTTATGCGATGGAAAAGCCTGTCAAGGACCGGGACTGAGCGTCCTTACGCCGCTTGACTGCGCCGCTGTTTGGGTGGATGGCCGAAACGGCGGGAAAACGCCCTGGAAAACGCAGCCGGGCTGGCGAAGCCACACATATTGGCAACAGACTTGACCTGACGCCCTGCTTCAAGTTCCGCTCTGGCGATATCCAGCCTCCAGGTGGCCAGGTATCCCATCGGAGTGGTGCCCACAAGTTCCTTGAACGTGACGGCAAACTGCGTCCTGGACATTCCCGCGGTCTCCGCCAGCTTTTCAAGCGTCCAGCCCTCACCCGGCGCCTCATGAATTGCCACGAGCGCCGAGGCAATGCGCGGATGCGCAAGTCCGTTCAATAGGCCTGTATCGGCCTTGCCCTGCTCCATCGCGTGGCGCAGCAGCCTGATCACCACCACTTCACACAGGCGCTGAAACGCAGCCTGCCCCCCGCAGCGCGGCAGGGTCGCCTCCTCAATCAGCGGCATGACCACAGCGGTCAGATACGGCTCCTCGCTCAGTGGTACGGAGATAACCTCCGGCAAGGCGTTGATCAGCTGCTTTCCAACACCTGAAATTGCGATATTCGCAGCCACCAGAGGCGTTTCACCGGTGCGGGCCGTCAGTTCTGCAGGCTCACAGGGTTCGCTTTTCCCCAAAGGACTGAAGACAAGACGCAACGTCCGATCCTTGCTTACAAAGATCTTGAAATTGGCGCTTTGCTCTTCGGTCCCGCCGACAAGCGCATGGCTGACCTGTACCCGAAGCCTGTCGATCAAGGAAGACAGACGATCAAGCTTGCCATTGAAAGATGTGCGATAGGGAACAGCCATTTCCGTACTCTTGATCAACTTTTCGGAATGTTTTCTTTTCAATCGTTCGCTATGTTTACGGCATCCGAGGGCAGATGTGAAGTCTGGCCCCTACCCCAAGAGAGGTAAGAATGCTCATTCCACGCCAGTCCGTTCCGGAGTTGAAAGTAGAAACGTTGACTTCCGGCCCCTTCGACCTCGCGGCAGACGGCTCAGAATTCGCGACACTGGTCGTGTTTTATCGTGGCCTGCATTGCCCGATCTGCGCCACTTATTTGAAAGAACTCGGCCGTCTTACACCCGAATTCGCGCAAAAGGGCGTCAAAACCATCGCCATATCTTCCGACAATGAAGAGCGCGCGCAGCAAATGGCAGACAAGGTCGGCACACCCGACCTGCGGTTCGGTTACGGCCTGTCGCTGTCGGTTGCCAATGAATGGGGACTTTATATCTCCACAAGCCGGGGCAAGACCTCCATTGGCATCGAAGAACCCGCACTCTTCTCCGAGCCGGGCGTCTTCCTTGTGAAGCCTGACAACACTCTCTATTTCGCCTCCGTTCAGACGATGCCGTTCGTCAGACCGCATTTCCAGGAAATGGTCGGCGCACTCGACTTCGTTCAAAAGAACGACTACCCGGCACGCGGTGAGTATACAGGCGCGGTCTGACCCTAAGGCCATATGACAAAAAAATGCCGGACACGCGGGCTGCGCCGTGTCCGGCATTTTTGCAGATGACCATGGTTCGGGACCGTATCCTAACCGCCGGGGGCAGCGGCCCTGGGTTCCCGATCTCAGGACCTGCAACTAACGTGGAATACGCTCGCTGTCCCAAAATGGCCGACCAGCCTCCACGCGCACCGCTTCCCGGCTAAGGCCCAGATCCTCCAACGCCGAATCTGGAAGATCCTGAAGTTGCTGACGCGTCCGGTAGCTTTCTAACCAACGTGACAATCTGGTTTTTACGGCCCTTGCAATTCCCCTGCCGAACGACTGCCAAACGATTGGCCGCCCGTAAATTGTCTCAATTGAACTCATTTGACACCTCACAAGGGTAACAATTCCACTTAATTCTCACATTGTAGCGCTACAATCATATGAATTGACTCCTTTTGAGATGCAATATACAAAATTGTCACCATGACAAATTGGCATCCTCAAATCCCAGATGGCCAAGGCCCTCTCTACATCCGCCTCGCCGACAAGATTGCAGACGACATTGCGACGGGTGTGCTGAGCGCCGGTGCCAAACTGCCGCCACAAAGAGACCTGGCCTACGATCTGGGCGTGACTGTTGGAACAATCGGACGGGCATACGCGACGATCCGGCAACGAGGCCTGGTCAGTGGAGAAGTTGGTCGAGGCACTTTTGTGCTCGGCAGCGGACCTTCAGAGATTCTCGTGGAAAGCACCAAACCTGACCTGGCTGTTGGCACCTTGGGTGCAAGTTCTGCCGCACCGGCGTCGCAAGGCGTATCCTGGGTGCAGTCTGCCATGGCTGCCCCTGTCGACACCGCTTTCGCTGGAACGCGCATAACGGTGCCCGCACCTGAAACGATCCGCTTTGACAGCACGTCAGCGCCGGAAGTCGGCCAGGCGGACACCATTCAGCGGCTGACCACCGGCATCGCGAAGGACAAACCTTACGAAATTGCCAGCTATACGCGCTCGGTGCCGGACAGCTGGCGTCAGGCAGGCTGCCTTTGGCTTGCGCGCGGTGGCTGGAAGCCTCCGGAAGGCAGCATTGTACCGACAACAGGTGCACAGGCTGCAATCATGGCTATCATCGCGGCAACCACCGCTCCTGGCGACCAGGTGGTGTTTGAGGACCTGACCTACAGCTCCATCGCGCGTGGTTCCGCCCTCTCCGGCAGGCGGCCAGTTCAGGTGGCACGCGATGACGAGGGCCCAATCCCCGATGACCTTGCACGCGTGTGCGCTCAAAAGCATCCCAAAGTCATCTTCCTCATGCCGACGATGCACAATCCAACCACAGCACTGATGGGTGACGACCGGCGGCAGGAAATCGTTGCCATTGCCCGCCAGTACAATCTCTGGATCATCGAAGACGAGGTTTACGGCTCTCTAAGGGAAGCCTCGCAAAGCCCCATCGCCGCTCTTGCTCCGGAGCGCACGTTTCATGTCGGGTCCTTGTCAAAATCGGTCACAGCAGGCGTCAGGGGCGGTTGGGTCTCCAGTCCACTCTCTCATGCCCAGCGGATCTACACAGCCCACAAGATGCTGACCGGCGGCATCTCCTTTCTGCTTGCAGAACTGTCATCCCGTCTGGTCTTGTCCGGAGCCGCAGACGACTTTCGCAAGAAAGTCCAGACCGAGATCGCCGCCCGCTTTGCTCTGGTGCATCAGTATCTTGGATCATATGGCCTTCAAGGCGCTGCTGACGCGCCGTTTTTCTGGCTCAAGCTTCCCGAACCCTGGCTGTCCGGGACCTTCAAGACTGCGGCTGCTTCAGCTGGTGTGCTGATTGACGACGAAGACGAATTCAAGTCCGGTCGTTCAGGTCAGGTTTATCACCGTGCACGGGTCGGTTTCACCAATCCCCTGACGCGTAAGGAAACGGAGGCAGGGCTCTTGTCGTTACAGAACCTCCTCGAAGACAATGGAGCATGCTACGATAGTTTCGAGTAGGTTCATGCCGGATTGGTGACGGCGGTCCAAACCGCAACAGCACGATCCACTCAGAGGCTCGACAAAAAGGAACTGCATTGACACGGTCAGCATCATCTCGCCGGTGGGTGGTTTTTGCAGTTCTGGCTGCTGCAGTTTACTGCACCGGTGCTTTTTTCGCCGTCTATCGTCACAACCAGACCATTCTGGCCGAAGCGAATTTTACCGAAATCACTGGTGGCGGATTCATTTACAATTACCGGATCGCAGACATTCGCAGCGGAATCACCGTCGGACTTGTCAAGCCGCTCCCGCCGGGCACGCGCCTCCTTGCTGAATTCGAGAACCCTGCTGGTGGGAAGATCGAAATGGAGCAGACTGTTACTCACGCCAAGAGGAATTACAAATTCGAAACACCCTCCCTCAAAGGCGTGGCCGCCGACCGCGAGTATCTCGCCGTGCTTTCCGTGATCGACGGAAGGACAGGTGCAAAAATCGAACGGCACCAAACGTCGTTGAAAAGCAGCGTGGCCCCCAAGTCCATGCCGTCGAAACCGCTCACAATTGGTCCTGGGTATCACCTGAACCTGGACACGAATTCAGCTCAAGACGGATAGAAAAAGCGTGACCGACAGTGCTCATCTCATCTTGATCGTGCCAGGTTTTTTCATTTGTTTCGGGCTGCTTTGGTCAGTCATTGTTTTTCTGATTGGCCGTCTCGGTGGTTGGTCGCGCCTGTCACGGCTTTATCCGGGCAATCAGCCTCCGCCCGGGCAAAGCTGGCGCTGGGTCAGCGCGAGTTTCGGACTGTTTGCAAGTTACCGAAAGTGCCTGGACATCACGTTGTCAAATGCAGGCCTATATCTTCGGCCGGTCATCATCTTCAGGATCGGCCACTCGCCGATCCTGATCCCCTGGCACGCCATTGTCCGCGCAAGGCGCAGCGATCTGTTGATTACCAAGGCCATCCGGCTTGAGGTCAAGGATCCGGAAACCGGTGGCGTTCGGAAACTCAGATTCTACGGCTCAAACCTCACCAGCGCTATCGAGAGCGGACTCGGCATGACCTGAGGGCCAGTGAGCTGGCATTCATTGTGCCGAGCGTTGCCTTGCCGGGGATCAATCAAGCTATCTTCCACAAAGTTTTGCGCGCACTCTCCCCATTTCCTGGACAATCTGCTAAACGGCGGCATCAATGCCTGCCCGCGTCCTTGCGGCCCAGATTCTGCGGTCCCAAAATACTGGAACGTCATGATCCCGAACGACATCAAGATCACGCCCGACCTGATTGCTTCCCACGGCCTGAAACCGGATGAGTATGAGCGCATCCTGGAATTGATTGGCCGGGAACCGAGCTTTACCGAACTCGGCATCTTTTCCGCCATGTGGAACGAGCATTGCTCTTACAAATCATCCAAGAAATGGCTGAAAACACTGCCGACAGAAGGACCTCGTGTGCTTCAGGGTCCGGGTGAAAACGCCGGTGTGGTTGATATTGGCGACGGCCAGGCCGTGGTCTTCAAGATGGAGAGCCACAACCACCCGTCCTATATTGAGCCCTATCAGGGTGCGGCAACAGGTGTTGGCGGTATTTTGCGGGACGTCTTCACCATGGGTGCACGTCCCGTCGCGGCCATGAACGCCCTGCGCTTCGGCGAACCGGATCATCCGCGCACGAAACACCTGGTGTCGGGAGTCGTCTCTGGGGTCGGCGGTTACGGCAATTCATTTGGTGTGCCAACGGTTGGTGGCGAGGTCGAATTTCACGCCCGCTACAACGGCAATTGCCTGGTAAACGCATTTGCTGCGGGTCTCGCCAGGTCTGACGCGATCTTCCTGGCGAAAGCCGAAGGTGTCGGCCTTCCTGTTGTGTACCTTGGCGCCAAGACCGGCCGCGACGGTGTTGGCGGTGCGACGATGGCGTCGGCTGAATTCGACGATACAATCGACGAAAAGCGCCCAACAGTTCAGGTCGGTGACCCGTTCACGGAAAAATGCCTGCTGGAAGCCTGTCTGGAGCTCATGGAAACAGGTGCTGTCATTGCCATTCAGGATATGGGTGCAGCCGGTCTGACCTGCTCCGCTGTCGAAATGGGCGCCAGCGGCGATCTTGGCATCGAGCTCGACCTCGACAAGGTTCCGGTGCGCGAAGAGCGCATGAGTGCCTACGAGATGATGCTGTCTGAAAGCCAGGAGCGCATGCTCATGGTACTGAGGCCCGAGAAGGAGCATGAAGCCGAAGCCATTTTCAAGAAATGGGGACTGGATTTTGCAATTGTCGGCATCACCACCGATACACTCCGGTTCGTTGTCAAACATCAAGGCGATGTGGTGGCAGACCTTCCAATCAAGAAATTGGGTGATGAGGCGCCGGAATACGACCGGCCCTGGACCGAACCGCAAAAAAAGCCCACTTTGAACGCGGCCGACATCGCAGAACCTGAAGACTATGCCAAAGCGTTGACCACTCTGGTCGGCAGCGCCAACGGGTCTTCTCGTCGCTGGGTCTATGAGCAATACGACACACTGATTCAGGGCAACACGGCTGAAACGCCTGGAGGTGATGCCGGCGTTATTCGCGTGGAAGGTACCCGCAAGGGCCTCACTTTCTCGGTCGATGTGACCCCGCGCTATTGCGAGGCTGACCCTTATGAAGGTGGCAAACAGGCCGTTGCAGAGGTTTGGCGCAACCTGACCGCCGTTGGGTCAGAGCCGCTGGCCGCAACCGATAATCTCAATTTCGGCAACCCGGAAAAGCCAGAGATCATGGGGCAGTTTGTCGGCTGTATCAAAGGCATCGGCGAAGCGTGCCGTGAACTGGATTTTCCCATCGTTTCCGGCAACGTCTCCCTTTACAACGAGACTCACGGTGAGGCGATATTGCCGACCCCTGCCATTGGCGGCGTCGGACTGTTGCCGGACGTGACTGTTCGCGCCAGTGCAGCCTTTGCCGACGAAGGCGACTCGATCCTGGTCATAGGTGGGCTCGGCACTCATCTGGGTGCTTCACAATATCTTGCCGATGTTCTGGGCCGCGAAGAAGGCGCTCCTCCTCCGGTCGATTTGGCAGCAGAAAAGCGGCGCGGCACGATTGTTCGCCAACTGATCGGCGCGGCACGGCTTTCTGGGGTTCATGACATATCTTCCGGCGGCCTGGGTGTTGCCCTTGCCGAGATGGCGATTGCGGGCGGAATGGGGGCAACGGTCAGGATTGCTGGACCAGCCCATGCTGCCCTCTTTGGCGAAGATCAGGGACGCTACGTGCTGACGGTTGCACCGGACAGGGTCGAGGCTGTCCTTGAAGACATCATCGATGCCGGTATCGAGGTTCAGCAAATTGGGAAAACCGGCGGCGATGATTTGACTGTTGAGGGTGTTCTCACCATATCCGTTGCAAACTTGAAAAAAGCACACGAAGATTGGTTCCCCGAATACATGGCAACAGCTTAAAACTGCCTGAGTTTCAGGAACCAATACAAAAGGACTGATGCACGATGCCGATGAACGCAAATGAGATCGAAACGCTGATCAAAGAGGCATTGCCCGATGCTCAGGTTGAGATCCGGGATTTGGCTGGCGACGGCGATCACTATGCCGCTAATGTTGTCTCTGAAGCATTTAGAGGCAAAAGCCGGGTTCAACAGCATCAGCTGGTGTATGAGGCTCTGAAAGGCAACATGGGCGGTGCGTTGCATGCGCTCGCCTTGCAGACAAAGGCCCCGGACTAAGTGTGATGGCAAACTGATCGAAACGAGTGCCGTATAATCGGATTGCCCCTTGAATTTTCCGTCTGTCGACGACAGATAGACGGCAAAGTGGACGGAGAAAGAATGATCTGGCTTCTTCTCGCAACCGCTCTCCTGGCGATGCTTATCATGGAAGTTCGTGTCTGGAGAGCCGTGACTGGATTGATTTATCGCACCGGCCGCCAACTGCTTGCGCCGACGAAACAAAAGGACTGACGAACATGAGCATCCAGGACTGGATCAAGAACGAAGTCGACACCAATGATGTGGTTGTCTTCATGAAGGGCACGCCGAATTTTCCGCAATGTGGTTTTTCCGGCCAGGTCGTTCAGATTCTCGACTATGTCGGCGCTCCCTATAAGGGCATCAATGTTCTTGAGGACGATGAGCTGCGTCAGGGCGTCAAGGACTTTACAAATTGGCCGACCATTCCGCAGCTTTACGTAAAAGGTGAGTTTGTCGGCGGATGCGACATCATTCGAGAAATGTTCCAGAATCAGGAACTGCAAAGCCTCTTCACCGACAAGGGCATTGAGACCACTCAGCAGACGGCATAAGCTGAATCAGTTTCTGATAATGTGACTTTAAGGGACGGATTTACCGTCCCTTTTTCATTTTCGGCGCTCACCCGCTCAAACACTTTTGACCGTTCGCCGTAGCGGTATCCAAACCCAAAAGCTCAAGAGAACCGCCGACCCTGAAACAATCGTCATGAGCGTCCCGGGAAAAAACCGAACAAAGCCGGGTATATCCACGAACAGCAAGTATCCGATGTCGGCCATACCGCCGACAAGCGCCGTGACCCAGATAGCCGTCAGATTTCCCCGCCATATGAACCATGCCCCGAGAATTGTGACCAACCCAAACCAAAGCAGGTTCCAACCATGCTGGTTGAGTATTCCTTCGACCGCCGGGTGATAATTCGAACGCAACAGGCCCGTTTGAACCGCATCGGCAATAGCGGCAAATCCTTGAGATGCATCCGAGGTGAGCACGACAACACCTGCAAATGCGTGTACAAGACCCCAGACAATCCAAAGGACCGCAGCCAATTTCAGTACCATTCGTTGTGTCTCAGACATGATCCAACGCCTTGCAACAACCGTCCGAGCCAAATGTGCCATCTTGGCGTCGGTGGGCAGATCTTCAATTAAGTTGACATTATCAACTATAATTAGTGGACTTAGTCAACAAATTACTCATGCCTGATATTGAAATTGCAAATCTCACGGACCGGTTCATGCGCCGCATTCACTTGTCACTGAATGCACGTTCGGCTGACTTTGATCGTCATCAGCTGGGTCCTGCAGGAGGCGTTTTGCTTCTCACCCTGGCCGAGATGGAACCTGTGCGACTGCATGAATTGGTCGCCCGAATGAACCGGGACAAGTCGCAAATGACCCGCGCGGTCAAGGTTCTGGAAAGTAAGGGGCTGATCGACCGAGTTCCGGACCAGAGAGACGCCCGCGCAAGCGTCCTTTCTTTGACCTCGCTGGGTCAGGAAGCGGTTGGCGAACTGCAGCAGGCAGTCGCAGACACGCTTGCAGACATTCTGGCGCCGCTATCCCAGAGCGAGCAGGAGCAGCTACGCGCACTCTTGAAGAAAATCCAGTGTCCCCTCTAGGGAAATGAAGATTATCCGGGATCACTGAATGAAGTCGGCGCCACTTCGCGTGAGGCGATAAACCTCAAAAAACCACGTGTTATCCAACGCAAACCCGAATCGAATTTGGCCAAATCTGGTCGATTGTTCGGCAATTGTTGGCGAATCGCCTAAGCTGAACGTCAGGTGAATGGGGATTTCAGTGAGAGTACAGGTGTGTTCCGCCATTTTCCGACCATATCGCAGGGCCTGCCGAAACGGAGGGCCAGGAAATGGGACCGGGGATCATGAACAAGTTTGCTTTTGCAACCACCACCACTTTCGCACTGGCTTTGGCCGGCCTTGGATTTAGCTTGTCGGGCGGATCGATCACCGACAGCGAGCTGCGGCGTGTTGATTGCCAGGCAATCACCATGTTCACCCCCGCCCAGAACAAAAGTGCCGAAGAACTCTGCGCAAATTACGGCGGCGTTGCCCTGAACGACGCGGAGCCAAGCAAGCAAGGCCTGGTTATTCTGGTACGCAACCAGCCAATGGGCGGATTTCACGGCGAAAAAACCGTCCGCTAAACCGGAACAGAAGCCTTTCTTATTCCGAAGTTTCAGTCAGGAAATCAGGCTCCGGACAGGTCGGCCAACGGTACTTTGGTCAGCGGCTCAAACCGGCTCCAAACCCCAAACGCATTTGACGGATCAGGCGTTCTCTATGAATTGCCGCCCACAATTCAGCCGTGTATTCTCGAAAAACAATTCAACCATTGACAGCAC
Organism: uncultured Roseibium sp.; assembly: GCF_947499295.1. Lineage (GTDB taxonomy): Bacteria > Pseudomonadota > Alphaproteobacteria > Rhizobiales > Stappiaceae > Roseibium. The sequence continues at coordinate 329,585 of NZ_CANMNP010000003.1, read as the reverse complement.
TCTTTAGTGGAAACATAGTTAATTTTGTTAAGTGTAAATTTTAATTGACGCTACCAGAAGGGGAATTCTCCGATGATCAAGACAATTAGAACTACGAAGCCACTTACAAAGGTCAAAACTGCAGCCCCCGCTTCTATGGGTGGTGGGGTCGCGCCGGTTACTCTCAAACCGCTTTCGCGCAGCAGCATGGGAGGCGGTATCGCTCCTGTAGTGAAGCCAGCTGCAAAGGCATCGATCGGAGGGGGCTTGGCACCCGTTAAAGTCAAAATGAGTTCCCGAAGCTCAATGGGTGGCGGTGTCGCTCCTGTGCGCATCTAATTGAACTGATCCTCCGGCAGACGGACAAAACCATGAATGTTTCCACCACTGTCGGAGGATCTGTCCCTGAAACAGAAAGCGAGGCAGTGCTCCGCTTCACAAAGGCATTTCCGTCAGCGCCGGATATCCGGCGAGCGGAAAAGAGTGCAGCTGGCACCATGCCTGCCGCGGCCTTTCAATATTGCCAAGCCATGCGCGAAGCTTCGTCCTTTGGCTGGTATGTTTATCCTCCAAAAGACATCCACCTTCTTTTCGATGGAAAAGAGAGCTTCTTTTACGAAGACGATCAATGGTATCCGGTCAAATCAACCAACTTCGAGGACGAAGATTTCAGACAACATTGGGAGGAGGCTGCTCCTGAAGATCTGCGTGATCTTGATCCGCCTTATCTATCTGAACTTTTCGTTCCTGGATCGATTCAGATTTGGTCGGGCTATTTTGTCAGTTCTCGCCCGGGCTGGAGCACGCTCATTAGACCTCCGGTCAACTATGATACGCGCAGCGCTTTTGTCTGCTATGAAGGCCTTGTCGAGACCGACCTCTTTCAGCCCTGTCCGCTTTTCATCAACATCAAGCTCCTAACGACAGGTCAGGAAATCTACATTCCGCATTTCAAGCCGTTGTTTCAAGTCCAGCCAATTGAGCGCGCCTGCTACCAGGACGCCGCGCTCAAAACAGAAATTCAGGAAACTCTCAGTGGACCGGATCAGCCCTTCGACTGGCAGGGTTTTCGTGGGACAGTACGCGACATGACACAACGTGACAGTCATCGCCCTGGGGGTTATGGCGCTGCTACACGCCGTCGCAAGAAGGCAGGCACTGAGGAATGAAACGCGAATTTGGGCCGAACGGTCACGCTTCAAGCCACGCATTTACCTGCAAAGCTCGCTTCGACAGATGTCGGCAATACTGACATCCAGCGAAACCAGGCGCACAGTCGGGGCAGCCCTTTTTTCTGCGGCTGGATCCATCCCTCTCCATATTGCCCCTTTGCTCATCGCAACCCTGCTCGCCACGCGGTCTATTTCAAATGCCGAAGCGGGCAGCGTTGTGAGCTGTATCATGGCGGGCCAGATCGTAGCCGCGTTCCTGGCCGCAAGAATACGCTATGAAACACTCGCGCGGCCTGCACCGGCTTTAGTCTTTTGTGTATATGCTTCAGCGCTATTCCTGTCCCTATGGGTGAACGCTCCGCTCTTGTTCGCTCTTTGCTGGTTCGTGATCGGGTTGGCATGTGGCTTCCTAATGCAATTCGGCATCATGACAGCTGCGCAATCCAATATGAAACTCCAGGCCTTCGCGTGGCGGCTTTCTTTCGCGCTTTTCATTTCCGGCCTGATTGCAATTTGCTTCCCCCTGTTTGAGACCGACCAGACTTACAGACATCTCGTTACACTGTTCGGGTTGGGCCTGTTGGCAGTGTTTCTAAGTGGTCTGGTACTTTGGCGGAAGGTTCCAACGCATAGTGCAAACAAGGCGCAGTCGGTGAAGGGACACCTGACTGGAAGAGATGGCTTTGGCCTGGCTTTGCTGTTTCTGTTCTTTTGCGGGCAAATCGGCTTCTTATCCAACACCGCCCATTTCACAGCGAGCAACGATCTCAGCCTTGACAACACATCGTTAGCAATAGGCTTCTCCAAAGTCACGATTGCACTCGTGATCCTTTGGGTCGCCATGCGTGGCACGCGGCACGGTAGTTGGTTTCAAACACTTTTTTCGGCAGCGCTGGCATCTTCAGGGATTCTGATCGCAACTCAGCAGAGTTTCATTTTCATTGTATTCGGCTTTGTTGCGTTTGAATTGTTTTTGAACCTGTTGTCCGCCTCATTCATGGCTGATTTGTCGGAAAAGTTTTCAAGCAAGGCCAAGGCGTTGCTATTGATCGCCACTTTGTCTGGAACACTTATCGGCCCGCCCCTTTTTGGATATCTGATTGATGTAAATCAGGGCACCCTGCCAATGCTGTTTGCCGCCCTTTCTGCATTTCTGCCACTGCTCTGGCTCGTCTATTGGAGAGGCGTTGATCGCAAACTGCAACGCGACACGCCAACGATGGACTAAACCATTGCTACGAAGCAGTTTCGGCCGGGCAGACACTTACGGCGAAGGCTTCGACGGGGTCTGAAACATTGTGCAGTTCAACAGCGCCCAGTGGCGTTGCTCCGCAATCGGCCTCGTCGGCAACATCTTTTGACGCCACGATTGGATGACCGACAACCTTGCCGTGATCGCCAAGCCGGGCGGCAATGTTGGCTGCGCTTCCAATCACGGTAAAATCCAAACGTTCTTTTGAGCCGACATTCCCGTAGGTGACTTCACCAAAGGCTATGCCGATGGCGCATGTCAGAGGAATGCCATTGCCGTTTTCTTCGGGGACCGCCAAGCGTTGAACGATCCGATCTGCACTGGCCACTGCCTGTCGGCAGGCTTTTTCGCGGTCAGAACCTGCGGGAAAAATCGCAAGAACCGCGTCGCCAATGAATTTCAGAACTTCGCCTTCATGCTCGTTGACGATTTCGGTCGTCACTTCGAAGAACCTGTTCAACTCGGACAGGTACGCATCGCGCCCGAGTTCGGTTTCCAGACGCGTCGAATGACGCAGGTCGCAGAACAGGATCGATGCGTCGATGACTTCACCGTCGCCGCGACGGATTTCCCCGCCAAGAACACGTGCGCCGGTTCTCTTGCCAAGATAGGTTTCCAGGATTGTCGTCGCATTCGACGTGAGGGCAAAAACCTCAAACAAGCGGCTGATGAGTGCGGAACATTCGAAAATCAGACCCAGATTGGCTGTGGTGAAGCCATTCGGGTGGTCGGAGGCCAGCGTTAGCACGTTGATCCGACCATCGGAAAACGGCAATGGCATCGCGACATAGTCGGTAACGCCTTGCTCTTTCAAATCTTCCATGATCGGAAAGTTGAATTCGTCAGGGTTGGTATCCAGTTTCTGTCGCACGCCGCCCAGCCCGTCGGCAACATGCTGCAGCGGACTATTTTTGAAAATCGGGCTTTCCAGAAGCTCATAAGAAGGATAGCGGCTGGTAACCTCATCCTTGTCCCGCTGCCAGATCGAATTCTGGCCTGCAATCATTGGATGAAGGGACCAGATCAAGACGCTCATCCGGCAAACAGCAACACCGTCCTCAACAAGCTTCTTGCCCAGCGCTGAAATCAGCTCTTCTGCCGTGCGTGCCGTCCAGGCTTCGCGCAGCAGCCAATCGACAATCGGCCCGGAAATATTGCCGCCAAAGGGTGTGTCCAGTTGCTTGCCGTTGTATTCGATGCGCGAGGCAACGCCGGGCATGAACGCATGGAACCCATCAACGGCCTGCCCTTCAGGCAGGGCCGTCGGGTAATGCCAGGCGCCATTTTCAATCGTCTCGCCCGAGACTAGAACATCGCTGTAGGAAGCCGTGCCTTTCAGCGGGCAGAATGTTCTGTGATCAGGTGCCGGTTTCAGATCGGCGCGGATGTCATCCTTTGGGAAATATACCACGGGAGGAAGCCGGGTTTCATACATGACACGGGCCCTGGTGGATCTTGCCAGAACAACGTTGTTCCGCCAGGCAGTCACCTCACCGGTGAGCGGCTCCACCAAAACACCATAGTCGTTTGCCGTTCGTTGCGCGCGCACTGTCATCTCAAAGAAATAGGCACCCCGGCGGGAACTGTCCAGAACGTTCAGCGGGTACTATGGGCCCAATGCCAGCAAGGTTTCCCAACAATCATCAGCCGATACAGCTTAGCCCGTCAGACAAGACACCCGAAATGCAAGAACCGCAAACCGGGTGCTTTTCCGGTCTGCGGCTCTGAACACCCTGATAGGAATGGGTCGTGTCAGATGACTTGACGCACCTCGCTCAGAAAACCGTCCACTTCATGGCGAAGCATCTGGCCCTGCTCCGACAATCCGGCGGCAGCATGCAAAACATGGTTGGCCTCGGTTTTGGTCGATCCGGCCATGTTGGTGATCATGCCGATATTGGAACTCACCTCATTCGTACCAGCCGAAGCCTGCTCAATGTTGCGCGCGATCTCCGCTGTTGCAGCGCCTTGCTCTTCAACGGCCGCCGAGATTGCAGATGCTATTTCACTGACCTTGGAAATGGTCGTACCGATGGTCCCGATGAACTCAACGGCCTGTGAACTTGCCGATTGAATGGACTTGATCTGAGCACCGATCTCGTCGGTTGCCTTAGCGGTTTCGCTTGCCAGTTCCTTGACCTCGGATGCAACAACGGCAAAGCCTTTGCCCATTTCACCGGCGCGCGCCGCTTCGATCGTCGCATTGAGAGCCAAGAGATTGGTCTGATTTGCGATGTCGGTGATGAGCGAAACAACTTCGCCGATCTTGTCGGAAGATTCAGCCAGCATCTTGATATCGCGATTGGCCTTTTCCACTTCGTTTACGGCTTCGCCGGCAATCTGCGCCGAATAGCTGACCTGCTGGTTGATCTCGCTTACTGACTGGGTCATCTGCTCAGTTGCCGCCGCGACGGAACTGACATTGGACGACGCATTGGCGGCAGACGATGCCACTGCCGTAGCTTGCTGATCCATGGAGGTGGAGGACTGATCCATTGACCTGGCGCTGTCTTCAAGCTCGCCTGAAGCCGTCGTGACCGACTCAACCACCGTCGCCATTTTTGTTTCGAAGTTCTCGACCACCCCGGCAAAAGAACCGACGCGTTCCTCCATGGCCGCCATGGCGACATTGATCGACTCGCTGGCAACACCGAAAGCACCCGTCATGCCTTTGGTCGAAATTCGCCGGAAGTACTTGTTTTCGGAAACATATTCCAGAGAAGCCTTGGTTTCGCGCACATAAGCGTCAGACCTGTCGATCAATCGGTTGATCGCATGAAGCAGCCTGCCGGCGTCACCTTTTTCGGAAATGTTCAGAATGCGGCGCTCGAAATCACCGTCAGCAACGGCTTCCACGACTTCAAGCGCTTTCTTTATCGCAGATCTGTTGTCGCCAATCATTTTTTCCAACCTTCAAATTTGACAAATGACATTCGAGAATTGGCCAATTCAAAGACCGGCAATGAACTCGTCATAGGGAACGCCTCGTTCCTGCAGGATGCCGGAGACCATTTCCTTGGAGGATTGGAGACCGTCTTTTCTGTTGGCGTGACGGCGCTCTTCAGCAACCAGATCGGCATAAAGTGGAACGACAACTCCCTCCAGAATGCTCCGGTCCGGAACCCGCCTGTTCGAGTGGTAACCGACGACGTCACCGTTATTGTCGACGCTCGGCGTCACATGGGCGAGAACCCAGTAGTGGTCGCCGTTCTTGCAGCGGTTGACCACATAAGCAAAAATCTCGCGTCGATCCTGGATATGTCCCCACAAGAGATCAAAAACGCAGCGCGGCATGTCCGGATGGCGAATAATGTTGTGGGGTTCGCCAAGGCATTCCTTCTCGGTGTATCCCGCAATTCTGAGGAACACATCATTGCAATAAGTGATCTTGCCTTTGAGATCCGTTTTACTGACAATAATTTCATCGTCACCGAAAAACTGCTCGACACCGGTAACAATTGCATCCTTGGCCATACATCATTCTCCCTTGCAGGTAATAGTCTTAAAGACTTCCTCCAAAGATCACCTGATGAGTTGCTTTTAGAAAAACGACAGGGAAATGAAATGAAATTTTGGCAACGTTATCCGGCCCGCAAAGCGACAGAATAACTTACCAAAACTTCGCAATATTTTCCCACCCCCAGGAAATCTCGAGGTATGACCTAGCGGCAAAAATCTTGCTGAGATGTTAAATGAGCACTCAATTTTGGCATTTCACGACAAAATTTCCGCAAAATGCCAAGTAAAACTACCAGAGATATTGATCCAAATCGTATTTCAATGCAAACGAGCATACGTGAATTCACCTATTTTCATTCCGAATACACAACCTGAAATAAAACCCAGAGTATTTCACAACAACATGGCAAGTTGTGCTATCGAAAATTACGCATAGGAAATCAGACCCCGTAACAGCCGATTCTGCGCACGTTGCTAGGCTGTTTGTTCAAAAAGAACAATATGCCACCGTCCGCCATCGGTGCGGTTTCCCTATTCTGCAATGATCTTCAGCGCTGCGGATCAGGAATGTTGGAAGACGTTATCCTTGGCCGCTGAAGGATTTTACGCTGTGCATTCGATCTATTGGTGCTTTTCAAGCGCGGCTTCCGGCATGATAAAGCGACTTGTCGGGATCTCTGCAATGGCGGTTATCTCAACAAGCAATCTGGCATCATAAAGCGATGAGACTTCCAAAGTTGTTGTGACAGGATACGGTGCGTCGAAGAACCGTAACCTTATTTCGGAACAGTGCATGAACGCTTGAATATCTGTCGTAAACTGCTGGAGCGAAACGATGTCGCTCATTCGTCCACCCATAGCGCCAAGAACATCGGATATGTTCTTTAAGACCTGGGTGACTTGAGCAGCCATGTCTCCCTCACCGACAACCTCCCCATCCCGATCGAGCGAAACTTGCCCCTTCAGGTAGATTGTTTTTCCATCTCCAGCGATTACAGCCTGAGAGAAGGCACCAAATGGATCCCAAGTATCTGGAGGATCAAAGCTTTTTGCCATGTCACTGCCTAGCTGTTCGGTGGTTGCACCATTCTGAATATCCAAGACCCGTTCAACGGCTTGAACCCTATAAATTGAATATAACATAATATGCTCCTTTTGAGCAAAATATAATTCTCTTTTGGTCGCCACTCAATTTGGCTTCATCGCCTGCATCCGGCCTTGCAGGCAGCGTTACCTTGCCTCCGGCCGAGAGCCGAAACTGAGCTTTGATATGCGGGTATGATTCAAGAATTGGCGGAGCACAAAAGGGAGCGATGCCCGTTCTCCGTAACTGAAGGGGGCTTAATCTTGCTCGTCTTTGCTTGCGAGATGAGCAGCAAGCTCTTTCGATGATGGACCGCTCTGGAACTTTATCTTCTGGATCTTCGCGTTGAGACACTGCCGCATAATTTGTCTGAGCGTTGCCCCGATATCCCAACTGCTGTCATCGGCAGCGAAACCTTGTTGAAGAGATCTTCGATCCCCTCAAGAACGCTCGCGCATTGCTTCCCGCAATGAAAATGCGGCGCCCTCACGCTTGTATTCATCAAACTCGGGGCAAACTAAGCGGTCGTGATGGCCTTCACCTCCAGAAAATCCTCAAGGCCGAATTCACCGTATTCGCGGCCGTTCCCCGATTGCTTGTAGCCACCGAAAGGCACATCCCAGTCCGGACTGCCGCCGTTGATGTAAACGCTTCCCGCGCGCAGCTTTCGCGCAACCCGGTTTGCGCGTTCCCGATCACCTGTTTGCAGATAGGCGGCAAGTCCATATGGCGTGTCGTTTGCCATGGCGATCCCCTCTTCCTCGGTTTGAAAGGGGATCATGACCAGAACCGGGCCGAAAACTTCCGTTCGTGCAATGGCCATTGAGTTGGTTACGTCGGCGAAGACGGTTGGCTTGACAAAATAGCCCCTGTCGAAACCATCCGGTTTGCCAGGACCTCCGGCAACAAGTCTGGCACCGTCGGCAATGGCACGTTCGATATGACCCTGAATTTTTTCATACTGCAGACCGCTTATCACAGGCCCGATATGCGCTCCTTCCCGTGCCGGGTCACCCACCTTGGTTTGACCGGCAATCTCTACCGCGAGGTCTACGGCCTGATCGTAAACCTTTGCCTCCACCAGCAACCTGGTCGGTGCATCACAGGATTGGCCTGAGTTTAGGAAGCAGCTCTCCAGAGAGTAGCGGATGGCAGGTTCCAGATCCGCATCGGCAAAAAGCAGATTTGCAGACTTGCCGCCAAGTTCGAGCGCGACACGCTTTACCGTGGGAGCTGCGTTCTTTGCAACAGAAACCCCTGCCCGCGTCGAACCGGTAAAGGACATCATATCAATGTCCGGATGTGCGGACATTGCCGCACCGACGGTTGGGCCATCACCGATGACCAGATTGAAGACGCCGGCAGGACAGCCTGCTTCATCAAGTATCTCGGCAAAAAGCAGTGCGGAAAGAGGCGCAATTTCACTCGGCTTCAGAACCATGGTGCATCCCGCCGCAAGCGCTGGAGCAACCTTTGCAACGATCTGATTGATCGGCCAGTTCCAGGGTGTGATCAGACCACACACGCCAACAGGCTCATGCACGATCAAACTTCCACCGCGCGGCGACGGTCTCTCGAAACGATGTGATTTCAATGCTTCCAGTGTTGCCGTCAAATGGCCGATACCAGCCGGCGTCTGCTGTTCGCGAGCGAAGGTTTGAGGTGCCCCCATTTCCAGCCGGATCGCCGTGTCCATTTCAGGTGTTCGCCGTTGGTAGACTTCAATGATCCGCTCGATGAGCATAGCCCGTTCGTCGACAGACGTTTCAGCCCAGCCCGGAAACGCTCTTCTAGCAGCCGAGACTGCTCTGTCGACATCGGCCGTGGTACCCATCGAGATTACGGCTACCGCTTCTTCGTTTGCAGGATTGACCACGTCCATTTCATCAGGGCCAAGCGGATCAACCCAACTTCCACCGATATAGAATTGGCGCTTTTCAATCATCCGCCCACACCTTCCCGCTTTTCGCAATTGCCGACATGCCCGTTGGGCTTTACCTCATAACCTGGCTCTTCCGGTTCGTCGTCAATCATTTCGGGTGGAAATCCGTTAGCTAGGACGTCAAGTCCGGTCGCTTCTTCCAACCTTCTGATAATATTGGGCGAAAGTTCCCTCGCACCGTATCTGTCGATTGCATCGGCAAAGATACGGTTCAGCAATGGAGACACTTCCAACGGTACATTGTGATTTTCAGCCAGGGCCTGGAAAAGTCCGATGTCCTTGGCAACCAGATCCATCGTGAAGGAAATGTCTCGAGAGCCATTGAGGATCACCTGGCTTTCCGTCTCGTGGACGAAGGAATTGCCGGACGAAATCCGGATGGCCTCGTAAGCCGTGTTCAGGTCCATTCCGGCAGCCTTGCAGGTCACCAGCGCCTCTGCCAATGAGACAAGGTTTGCGGTCGCAAGGTAATTCGTGACAACCTTCAAGATGGAAGCAGAGCCGATGTCACCCGTATGAAGAACCCGTCGGCCAAGCACGGTCAGGAAAGGCAAGGCCCTTTCGAACGTCTCGCGGCTACATCCTGCGAAGATCGAAATATTCCCGGTTGCGGCACGGTGACAGCCACCGGAAACCGGACACTCGATCGCTTCGCCGCCTGCGGCGATGACGCGCCCGGCCAAGCGTCTTGTCTCATTGGCATCTGTGGTCGACATCTCTGCCCAGATCTTGCCAGGTCCAATACCGTCCAGAAGGCCATCCTGCCCTTCGACAACCACTGCACAGGCCGACGGCGTCGGCAGGCAGGTGATGACAACGTCGCATCTTTTAGCCATTTCCTTGGGCGTGGCGGCACGGTTGGCACCTAGAGACACTAATTTCTCGACGAGAAGCGGATTGAGATCATGAACGTCCAGCTCATAACCATTGCGCAATATGCTTCCGGCCAGTTTTCCGCCGACGTTACCAAGACCTATGAAACCGACACGCATGAAAGGTGCCCCTCCGACATCTGATTGAACTCGTCTTCAGTTTGTCGCTCGAGGCTGGAAAAGAGAAATGATATAATTTACAGATATTACGCTGTTTTTTTTATGAGTGAGCGCGATGCTGTCTGTCCCGAACCTCCAATGGCTCAGAAGTTTTGAAGCTGCGAGCCGCCTCGGCAGCTTCACGGCCGCCGGAGAAGAACTTGGCCTGACCCAGGCTGCCATCAGCACTCACATCAGAGCTCTGGAACAGCAGCTTGGGCATCAGCTCCTTTTTCGAAGCACGCGAAAAGTGGACCTGACAGCCAGCGGCAAGGCCTATCTGCCCTCTGTTCGCAAGGCGTTGACGGATCTCGCCGTGTCAACAACAGGTCTCTTTGGAAAATCATCTCCGGGTTCAGTCACCATTCGAGCGCCAATATCCGAGGCTGTTCTCATCATTGCACCAGCCCTTGCCTCCTTTCAAAACGGACATCCTGAGATAGAGATCAGGCTACTCTCCGCCATTTGGGCGGACACGGTTCTTGAAACCGGCATAGATATCGAAATCCGCTTGGGCACAGGGAATTGGCCGGGCACTCATGCGGAGGCCCTTGGTCCGGAAACCGTCATTCCCGTCTGTCACCCGGATCATGCAGGAACTCTCAAATCAGCGGCAGATCTGGCAGAATACCCCTTGATCCACATTCTTGGATTTGAAAATCACTGGACGAGATTCTTTGAAGCGCAGGAAATATCAATGCCTGCGGATCGCGGTATCACAGTCGACACATCTCTTGCCGCAGTCGAGTGGGCGGCAGCAAAGGGAGGTGTCGCGCTGCTTCTGGGGCGCGTTGCAAGACAGCTGGCCTCAAGTGGACGCCTTGCCATTCCCTTTGAAACGACCATTCCCTCGCTGCAGACCCATTATCTGCTTCACCGGGAAGGATCTTCAGTGCGAAAACCATCAACGCAAAAAGTTGAATCCTGGCTCAGAGACCTGTTCCGATAATGCGATCAAGTCACTCTGCTGCAAACAGTTTTGCCGTCATCGCAAGGCTTGCCCCGCAGGGCTCTTCCACCTCACTGTCCTGCGCACCCCCTGCTCCATCAGCCGGACGCAGATTGACGAAGTCATAAAGCGACCTGTCCATAAGATGAGACGGGCGCGTGTGCGCAAGAGCCCTTGCCATAACTCCCAGGCGCCCGGGTGTCTGCTTTTCCCAACCCTGGAGCATGCGTTTGACTTCTTCGCGTTGCAGCCCGTCCTGAGAGCCACAAAGATTGCAGGGAATAATTGGGAACTCCATCCGAGCTGAGAATTTGGCGATGTCGCTCTCGGCCGCATAGGCAAGCGGACGCAACACAAGCAGATCGCCCTCATCATTGATCAGTTTCGGCGGCATTGAGGCGAGCCGGCCACCATGGAAAAGGTTCATGAAGAACGTTTCAAGGATGTCTTCCCTGTGGTGCCCAAGAACAATTGCCTCGCATCCCTGCTCTCGTGCAACCCGATAAAGGATCCCCCGCCTCAGGCGTGAACACAGCGAGCAGTAGGTCCGGTTCTCAGGGATCTTGTCGGTAACGATGGAATAGGTGTCTTCGCGAACAATGAGATGTTCAATACCGTTTTCCTCAAAGAACCTCGGCAGTACATCGACGGGAAACCCCGGTTGGGCCTGATCCAGGTTGCAGGCTAGAAGGTCCACGGGCAAAAGGCCGCGCCATTTCAACTCGATCAAAACCGCCAGAAGCGTGTAACTGTCTTTGCCGCCGGACAGGCAGACAAGCCATTTTGGACGCTTTTCCAGAGTTGCGCCCGTGGGCAGCATTCCAAAATCGCTGATCGCTTCGCGCGCCTGACGCAGCAAGCGCTTGCGCAGCTTTTTAAAGTCAACACTGGAAGGCACGTTGCGCAGGATCGCCGGAATGTCTGTGTCCGTGTCGTTTGCAATATCATTCATGCAGGCAGCCTTCGCAGCGTTGGAGTATCCATCCGCGCTGATTTAAACGATTGTCTCAAGAAGTCCAAGTTGGATGACCAAGCAATCCACGCCCCCGGCAAACAACGCAAGATTGAACTAGTGGTTGCAACTTTCAATTACCCACGAAAGCGCTGTAGTGTGATGGGCGTTTGCTGGGGGGTGACATTAAGGTCCTGAGGTTACTCAGGAGGAGGATATTGTTTTGACTGTTACGCTCGACATTCAGCAGCCTCAACCATTCGATCTTGTAGGCTCCAAAATCATGATCGCCGGAAATGCTGCAGCGTTTGAAGGCACACTGAGTATCCGCGTCTCTGAAGGACATGACGAGTATTCATCCTTCACGACGGTTGGCGCGCTTGGGCTGAGGCAATTCAGGGATCTATTGATATCCCGGACACCAACAGTTTCCAGCTGAACCGCCTGTTCCTGACCCTTGCCGACGACACCGGGAACGAAAACGGACCCTCCGTCGTTATTCCGGTTCTTTTCGGGCCCAAGATCATGCCCGGTTACGGAGGGTGGCAGCCCTACACAGTAAAACCCGGTGATACGCTGACCAAAATTGCCCAGGATCAGTATGGCAACTCCAACTTTCAACCGATTTTTGAAGCCAACCAGCACATCTTGAGCGATCCCAATCTCATTTTTCCAGGTCAGCTCTTACGCATTCCACGAAACGACATCTAAACCGATGCCAGTTGGCACGTTTCACGTTTAGTCGCGCGAGATGCCAGCCTGCTCCAAATACAAAAAAGGCCCGCCGGTCTGGCGGGCCTTTCAAATTCTTCGAAATCGAATATTCGACGACTGTTAGCGTGAATAGAATTCGACGACCAGATTCGGTTCCATCTGCACCGGGTAAGGCACATCGGAAAAACCAGGGATCCGATTGTAGGTAGCAGTCATCTTGTTGTGATCTGCATCGACATAATCCGGAACATCGCGTTCTGCGGACTGGATAGCTTCCAGAACCAGAGCGAGCTGCTTGGATTTTTCGCGAACTTCGATCACATCACCCGGGCGCAGCTGGTAGCTCGGGATATTGACGCGCTTGCCGTTGACCTTGATATGACCGTGGTTGATGAACTGACGGGCAGCAAAAACGGTCGGGACGAACTTGGCGCGGTAAATGACTGCATCCAGACGGCGCTCCAGAAGGCCGATCAGGTTTTCGGAAGTATCGCCCTTGAGACGGGATGCTTCGCCGTAAACCTTGCGGAACTGCTTCTCGGAAATGTTGCCGTAGTAGCCTTTCAGCTTCTGCTTTGCGCGGAGCTGAACACCGAAGTCAGACAGTTTGCCCTTGCGGCGCTGTCCGTGTTGACCAGGGCCGTATTCACGTTTGTTGGCCGGGCTCTTCGGACGACCCCAGATGTTTTCGCCCATCCGGCGGTCGATTTTGTACTTAACGCTGTGGCGCTTTGACATCGCGGTTTCCTTTGAATTCGCGTTGTTGTTCTAAAAAGGAAACGCGCCCTCCTTTATCTTCACAGGACACAAAAGTGTACTGTTCTGATCGACAGGGACCCGGCTAGACGGCGCCGGCCGGAATACCCACGGGTGCGTAGTGCCGGGAGCAAAACCCGCCGGACCGCGCGGATGTACAGCCGGGTCCGTGGAATGTCAATGTGCCGCCGGCAAAACTCATCCAAAAAGACTTAAAACCCAGGAATTTGTGGGACAATCCGGCTTATTTCAGACCGGCGACCCGCAATAATCTCCGATTTTCGACCGGCCGCTCATAAAACAGGCAAATTAATGCATACATTTAGAAAATCTTAATTGCAGTTTTTCACTATGCAATCAACGTTACAACCCTTGGGAATAATGTCAGTAACGCACGGTCCTAACTTCCCCGAAACTTAGCGTACCCTTGGGAAGCTGGACCTTGAGTATAGGATCTCGGATGTCAGCGAATCGCCATTCAGTTCAACAGGCTGATCTGGAAAGCACAGACGTGCTTTTCCGGACGCGTGATGAAATGCTGAATGCACTGGACTTTGCCTTGCAGCCGATCGCGGACATCGGAACCGGCGTCGTCTATGGCTATGAGGCTCAGGTCCGAAATGCCGAGTTCGGACATGCTCCCTCTCCCGGAGACCTGATCAGGCAAGCCCATGCCCTCGGATTTCTAGCCCAGTTGGAAACTGAGCTTTTCCGCAAGGCTCTTTTGCGTTTTCAGGACCTTAGGATCGCACAGGGAACCAAACTTTACTTCAAGTTGGATGGCCGCAATCTTGGTGAGGAAGACGACCCTCGCCTGGGCCTGAGCGAGATCGTATCCGAGCTCGGCCTTAACACCAACCAGATCTGCTTGGAGTTTTCCGAACGCTACCAGGAAGTATTTACCGACGTTGCACATCATGCATTGAATGATCTGCGCCAGCTCGGGTTCCTCATCACGCTAGACGATTTCGGCCGTGGCTCTTCCGAGTTGCGACTGCTGCACGACATGTCGCCGGACTATGTGAAGATCGATCGCTTTTTTCTGAACGATATAGACAGTGACGCGCGCCGGAAACTGTTTGTAACTACTGTGGCAAATCTTGCGCACGTTCTCGGCTCTCGAGTGATTGCAGAAGGCGTAGAAACCGAGAAGGAATTCAAGGCTTGCCGAGATGCGGGCTGCGACCTCATCCAGGGACAGTTCGTTGCCAAGCCTTTCCAAAAGGCGGCGCACGCAAAGTTGTTCTACGAACATGTCCGGGCACCGGGCATCGGCCGGAAACGGCGGGAGGAACAGGACAGGATCCGCAATGAGCTCCTGAATTTGCCAACCATTCAATTCAACGCCTCGATGAATGAACTGCTCGATATGGTCGTGCACAATCAGGATTCCAGCGTTATCCCTGTTCTTGATGCCAACAACGAACCACGGGGTTTGATCCACGAGCGGGATCTGAAAGCATATCTTTATTCAGGCGGACCTGACGATGACGACGCCAAGGCGGCACTCGATTTCCCTATGCGGTCTTTCGTGCGCGCCTGCCCCATAGCCGACATTGACAGCAACGCCGACATGCTTCTGGTGACCTTTGCGTCGTCGATCAATTCGGATGGGATCATCATCACCGAGAACTTTCGCTATTGCGGCTTTCTTTCGGCGACATCGCTTCTGAAAATCATCCATGCCAAGCGTTTGCAGGAAGCTCAGGACCAAAACCCGTTGACGCGCCTGCCGGGCAATGGAGCGATCACCAAGTTCATCTCGGATTGCGCGCGCAAGAGCAGTCATGATCGACATCTGTGCTACATGGATTTCGACAATTTCAAACCTTTCAACGATACCTATGGTTATCGTCAGGGCGACAGGGCAATTATCCTGTTTGGAGAATTGGTGCAGCGTCACGTTTCCGGCACGGACACATTCCACGGACATCTCGGCGGCGACGATTTCTTCGCTGGATTCATGAATGCAGACCAAACCGATGTCGCGGCGCGCATGCTCGCACTTAAAAGAGCGTTCCGCGTGGATGTCGAAAGCTTTTATGACGCCGAACACCGCGCACAGGGCTATATGGTGGCACAGGATCGGTTCGGGACCACGCGCCAATTCCCGCTGTTGCAATGTTCGATTTCAATCCTGAGCCTGCCAAAGGGTTTAAGGGTCCCACCCAACAAGCTGAACGACGAAATCATCGCCCTGAAACGTGCCGCCAAACGGTCCGATGATGGTCTAGCAGTAAAGTTTCTGGCTGCCTGAGGCGCAGGCCCCCCCACCTCGCTTTGTCAAGTTTCCTGACACAAGTCTAACGATTGACTTTGCCAGCCTGGTCAAAAGCAGGTGACGCACCTTTGAGTAAGGTCAGACCAAACCCGGCAAGCAGCCTATCCAAAGCTGGATTATCAGGGTGCGATGTGAAAACAGCGCGATCCTGAATGCGGCCCGATGAACCAGTATTTACATCGCCCAAGACCCGCATCAATTGCCGCGCAATGGCTTCTGCCGGGTCCAGCCAGTCCACCGGCCAGGGGGCAATCTTGCGGAACCTGTTTGCCAGAAACGGGTAGTGGGTGCAGGCCAGCACAACAATGTCCGTACGTTTGTCATCGCGTTCCAGAAAACAGTCTTCAATTTCTGTCAGGAGGTCGCCGTCGCCGACAGCTTCACCGCGCAGATGTCTTTCAGCGAACTCGGCAAGAAGGTCAGAGCCAACCAGGCGGACATGGCACTGGCTGGCAAAACTGTCGATCAGGCTTCTTGTATAGGTCCGGCGCACCGTGCCGGGTGTCGCCAGTACGGAAATGAGACCGGAAGATGTCTGCTCCGCTGCAGGTTTGATTGCAGGCACCGTGCCGACAAAGGGCACGTCCGGATGGGCCTTGCGAAGATCCCCCCCGGCAAGGGTGAATGCCGTATTGCAGGCGATGACTACCGCCTTTGGCTGATGCTCCTCAATCAATCTTTCAAACAGCGCTAGAACGCGGGCTTTGAGCTCTGGTTCAGGCCAGCGGCCAATTGGAAACGCAGCATCGTCGGCAACGTAGAGCAAAGGCTCACCTGGCAACAGATACCGCGCCTCGCGCAGGACCGTGAGTCCACCAAGACCTGAATCGAAAATCAGAATTGGTCTCGTCACGCTCACAAAGCTCCCTTACTCTTCGTTGTCCGCGTCTCCGCGCTCTTTGCGCGGACGCGTCTGACGTCCTTCGAGCGAGGCAATCACCCCACGCAATGCTCGAACTTCCTGTTCGGTCAGCTCCGCTTTCTGGAATATGTTCCGCAAGGTCCTCACCATGTGGGGGCGCCGCTCGGGCGGGCGAAAGAAGGTAGCCGTGTCCAATGCACTTTCCAGATGCTCGAAGAACCTGAGGATGTTGTCTTTCGTTGCCGGTGGATGCTCTTCTTCGGACAGAAGAAACGGCAGCGCGCCGGACGTTGCTGTCTTGCGCCATTCATAGGCGCAAACCAGCACCGCCTGCGCGATGTTCAACGACGCAAAATCGGGGTCCACGGGCAAAGTGACAATTTCGTCCGCCAGGGCAATTTCCTCGTTGTTCAACCCCCATCGCTCGCGCCCGAAGAGATAGCCGGTGGCGTATCCCTGGTCTCCAAGCGACACGGACTTTTGCGCCGCTTCGTCCGGTCCGCGCACTGGCTTGGGCACTTCGCGCGATCGCGCCGTTGTCGCAAAGACAAATCGCAGGTCGGCAATTGCGGCTTCGACACTGTCGAACACCTGAACCTTTTCGATGACATGGTCTGCACGGCTTGCCGCGGCCTTTGCCTTTTCGCTCGGCCATCCGTCACGCGGGTTGACGATCCGCAGATCAACGAGACCGAAATTTGCCATGGCCCTGGCAGCTGTTCCGATGTTCTCACCAAGTTGCGGCTCACAAAGGATCACCGCAGGCGGTTTTGCGGTAACCGCCCTGGCTTCTTCTCTGATATTTGCATTCTTGCTCATACCGCGGGGATGTAGCCGAACCGGATCAACTTGGAAAGACTGCTCAAACTATTCCTCAAGTTTGGAGACTATGTGTTCGCGACAGCGCAGAATTCTCCCGCGCCAAGGCGGAACGCCTCCTTCGTGAACTCGTAAAACGATTTGATCTTCCGCCCGGCCCGCCCCTCAGCGCTATAGACAAACGAAATCGGTGCATCAGGAGCATCAAGACACCCCGGCATCACTTCAACAAGACGGCCGCTCTCAAGTTCATCCTTGACCGCAAGGCGCGACTTGACTGCAAGGCCAAGGCCTTCGAGTGCTCCGCTGGTCAGCATGTCGGAGTTGGATACAAAAATGCTGCGCGACACTGACAGACGCCGTTTTCTGCCCTTGATGTCCTTGACGTCGAACTGTGTCTGCCAGGGAAGGCAAACCCAGGGTTTGTCCCGAAGGTCTTCAAGCGAAGTCGGCTTGCCGTGGTCCGCGAGAAAGCCGGGAGAGGCACAAACAATCCGGTCATTGTCGCTCAGCTTTCGCGCGATAAGAGCGCTGTCGGACAGCTTTCCAACCCTGATCGCACAGTCCTGGCCCTCTTCAACCAGCGAAACGAACCGATCAACCGCCAGGAATTCCAAGGAGAGGTCAGGATGTTGTCGTCGAAACACAGTCAGTTGGGGCAAGAGAAACCGCGACAGGATCCAGGGTGATAGCGTTACTCTCAGATGTCCACGCAGATGCGGTGTTCCACTGCCAACCTCAAACTCAGCCTGCTGCAGATCTTCCAAAATGACTTCGACACGCTCCAAAAAAACCTGGCCTTCGTCAGTCAGCCGGAAATTCCGACTGTTGCGGTGAAAGAGAGTGACATTCAAGACGCTCTCCAACTTGACAATCCGATGGCTGACCGTGGCGGCCGATAGCCCCTGCTGCACGGATGCGGAAGTTATCCCGCCACATTTCGCTACGGTCACGAAGGTCTGAAGATCGGGCACGCTATACATTTGAATTTTTCGAATTCTGGTTTCAATTTTGGAGCAGTTTCCCAGAAAAAATAAAACAATTAAACCCTCTTTACCCAAATGAGGAGGACGTAATGAAAAAACTACTTGCCGCCGCCGGCCTTGTTGCCGCCCTCGTCGTTCCAGCAGGTGCGGAAGATATCGAGACCTATTTGAACTTCGAAAAGTCTATGCCCCCAGGCAATCTGGCCATCGGCCCCGATGGACGCATGTTCATGTCCGTGCATGAGTTTTATGGACCGGAGCTGCGAGTGGTTGAAGTCTTCAGCGACGGCAGCACCAAACCCTATCCGACTGAAGATTGGGCCCGGGCACCAAAAGAAGACGGCAATGGGCTGAACGGCGTCCTGGGTCTGAGGGCTGATCGCGACGGCATTTTGTGGATGCTGGACGGACAAGGCGAAAACCGGACAGGACGCATCGTCGGGTGGGATACCAATACCGAAACGCTACACGCCATTCACTATATCGGTGAGCCGGTTTCCCGGCCCTCTTCCTTCCTCAACGACCTGGCGGTCGACCGTGATCACGAGGCGATCTACATCTCCGACACTGGCGATGGGGTTAATTCGGCATTGATCGTTGTTGATCTTGAAACAGGCCGTGCCCGCCGCGTGCTGGAAGGAACGGAATTTACGACACCTGAGGACATTCCCATGATCATTGATGGCCGTGAGATTCTTCTAGGCGGCAATCCGGCCAAGATCGGCGTCAATCCAATCACGATCGACCCGACCAACACCTGGGTCTATTTCGCACCGATGACGGCCAGCGCGATGTACCGTGTTCAAACCAAGGATCTGCTTGACGAAAGTCTGAGCGACGACGAACTGGCAACGCGCGTCGAACGCTACGGTGACAAACCGATATCAGACGGGTCGACCGTCGATACAGGCGGCAATGTCTATATCACCGCAATGACCGACAATGCGATCGGTGTCACCAGGCCGGACGGCAGTTATGAAGAGCTCTTTCAGTCTGACGAGGACCTGCCCTGGCCAGATGGATTTTCGATCGGCGCCGACGGTTATGTCTATGCGACCATCAACGAATTACACCGCTCACCCGTGTTGAACGGTGGTGAAGACGCCTCGTTCGGCACCTACCGGATCGTCAGATTTCCGGCATTGAGCACTGCCGTAAGCGGTCGGTAGTTCAAATCAGATCGCAATTTTTCCCATCAAAAAACCGGCGTGCGCTCCTTGTGGAGTGCGCGCCTTATGGAGAGTTTCAATGGCAAAGATGGTTCATTCCTGCATCAGGGTTCTGGACGACGTCAAATCAGCTGACTGGTACAAAAGCGCGTTCGAACTGGAGATAGCCGACCAACTTGATTTTGATGCGTTTCGCCTCACCTACCTGAAAAACGAGACAACCGGGTTCGAACTGGAACTTACCTTGAACAAGGAGCGCAAGTCTCCTTACGACCTCGGGGACGGCTATGGGCATCTTGCCGTAACGGTTGCAGATCTCGAACATGACCATGCCAGACTTGAAAAGCTCGGCATCGAAACCGGCGACATCGTCGACTTTGCTCCGGCAGGCCGCCGCGTTGCACGCTTTTTCTTCGCAACTGATCCGGATGGCTACAAGATCGAGGTGATTGAGCGCGGCGGACGATTTCGGTAGGAAACTCAACGCAATGCTTTGCTAGAGCGTGGGCATTTGACGAACGGGAACGATCACTTGTGTCCTTTCAAACCCCTTCAGCTCAAAAGTCGGTGCGCCATTGGTTGAAATGCCGGTCAGCTCGGCAACTTTTTCAGACACAACCGTCTGGCCATTGACCAGAACTGCAGATGAAAGGATCCGTGCCGCGAGGTTAACGGTCGGGCCGATGGCAGTGAAATCGAGCCTGTCCGAGGCACCGATATTGCCATATTGCAACGGACCCAGATGCACAGCTGCCCGGAAAGCTGGCGCGTCATCGGAAAAAACCGGTTCCTCGGCGCCACCCGAGGCTTCCCGGAGTGCCTCAAGTGCAGCGTCACAAGCTGACCGATCGTCGAGTTTCTCCGAGATTGGAAAAATAGCCAACAGACCGTCACCCATGAATTTCAGGACTTCGCCGCCGCGCGCAACGATTGGTGGCACCAGGCAATCATAGAAGCGGTTGAGCCGGGCAAGAACTTCATCCGCTGAGGCGGAATTGGAGAACTTTGTGAAGGCGACAAGATCCGCAAACACAACGCAGGCCGTGATCTCTTCAAGGTCGCCCCGGTGCACCCGGCCGGAGAGGATCTTGTACCCACTGTCGCGACCGACATACGCCGACAGCAGATTGGCGGCATTGAGCCTCAGCATGTAGGTTTCGGTGAGGCGTGCAAGTGGCAGCCGGATCTTCTCAAGCGCCACCATCATGTCGTCGTCAAATCCCCCTTCTGCCTTCGTTGCCCAGCTGACAAGGTGAGTTTCACCGGTCGTGAAGAAGAGTGGCTGGACAACATAATCCGTTATCCCCTCCTTCCGGAATTCCTTGAGGATCAGAAAGTCGTCCGGACAATCCGGATCACACAGTTTCCGGCGCAACATCTTGCCTGATTTCAGTACGGTTGGCAGAGGGTTGTTCAGGTATTCAACACCATCGAATGCCGTCATGTCGGCATCCGACTGATCGACTCCCTCACGCTTCAACCATCGAAACCGGCGGCCCTGAAGATTGGGGTGAAGCGTATAGATGAACAGAGCAAAACGTTCCACAGGCAGACCTGTTTCAAGAAGGCCGTCGCAAATACCGCCGACAATTGCTCTTGCATCCGCGCTTGGCCGGGCACCATCCAGCATCCACAGGAACAGGTCATCAAGCTTGCCGGTATCGATCATATTGCCCCTTTCCCTCCGCCATCTCGCTATCTCGCTATCTTCACAGGTCAGGAAAACAATACGCTCAGAACCTGCTCTGACCTTGCTTCCATCGTCGGAATGGCCTCATTGAGACCAGACTGTTCCTGTTTCAAATTTCCCACAGGTGAAGTCATGCCCATGCCGCAAACCTATTTTCATGCATCACGTGATTTCGATGCCTTCATCAAAGATGTTCGTGACACCTGCATGCTGCAAACGCACCATCAGGCCTATCATACGCTAAGGGCTGTCCTGCACACATTTCGCTCTCATCTGACCGTCGTCGAAGCACTTCGATTTGCCGACATTCTGCCTGCCGTCACGCGAGCAATCTTCGTTGAAGACTGGATACCATTGGAAACACCTGCGCCTTTTCCGGACCGTCCGGCATTGATCATGGAAATGAAAGCGGTGCGCCAGGATCACAATCTTGCGCCCAACAGCGCTATTGAAGACGTTGCCGCGGCGCTTAGAAGATCTTCCATCGATGAACAAGCCCTTGAAAGGATTCTGGCAATCCTGCCTGACGGCGCGGCGGAGTTCTGGAAGGCGTGACGCGGCCAGGTCTCCTGAACCAAAGCGAACCTTTTACGAAGGGTGTAAGCGCGCGCCTTGAAGCAAAACCAGGTCGGCTGCTAAATTCTGGTGCTATCTTTTGAACTTCAAGGCCAAAGCGCGTGCAAACAGATCCGAGCCAGCACATTTCCTTTCAAAGGTCTGTTGGAAAATCTCTGCTCATCCTGTCTCTGTGCCTGCCCTTCGTCATGATCGGCCTGTTTGTCGCAACAGGCGCCTTCGATGCTCCCGGCAATCAAGGCGATGGATTGATTTTCGGCCTCATATGCGTTGTCTTTTTCGGGTTTTTGGGGGTCTACGGCACTATTCGACTGATCAGGAACCCACGGCAGGCGATCGAAATCGGGCCGGACGGTATCAGGGACACGAGGATTTCCGAAAAGATTATTCCCTGGACCAAGATCATCGAGATAACGACCTGGAGCAGCCGCGGCTCATCCATGATCATGCTGGAACTGGAGCCGGAATTTGAAAAGTCCCTGAACCAGTCGAAATTCTACAGGGCCTACAAATTCGCAAATCGCCTCGTCGGAGCGAAAGGTCACTGCCTCAATCCCGTCGGTTACAGTGTCAGTTTCAGCGATTTCAGCAACACGATCGCCGAATACGCGAGTGCCCATCATTCCCCTGCCATGGACGACTGAAACCAGGCTCCGGTTTTGCCCCAATTGCCTTTTCGCAGCCGTTTGTTAGAACTCCCCCAAACATCCCCCGCCTTGTCCCTCCGTAGGGCTGGCAATTGATTGCGTACAATTGTATACGCTACACGAAATTCACTCCGGAACGGCGAACCGCCGGTCCGTCAGATCGCACTTCAAACACTGGGAAATGTGAGAGAAATGGCCGATATCATCTATACCAAGGTCGACGAAGCGCCCGAACTGGCGAGCGCCTCATTCCTGCCGATCATCCGCGCCTTCACCAAAGCCGCCGGCTTGACCATCGGCACCAGGGACATTTCGCTGGCCGGTCGTATCCTCGCCAATTTCCCTGATTATCTGACCGACGCGCAAAAACAGTCCGACGCTCTTGCCGAACTCGGTGAAATGGTCAAGCAACCGGGCGCGAATGTCATCAAACTGCCAAACATATCAGCCTCTCAGCCACAGCTGAACGCGGCGGTAAAGGAACTGCAGGATCAAGGTTACAAACTGCCGGACTATCCGGCAGATCCAAAGACGGATGAAGAGAAGTCGGTCAAGGCACGCTATGACGCCATCAAGGGTTCAGCAGTGAACCCGGTTTTGCGTGAGGGCAATTCCGACCGGCGCGCCCCGAAAGCCGTCAAGGAGTATGCCAAGAAGAACCCGCACCGCATGGGCGAGTGGCTTCCTTCTTCAAAGACCCACGTGGCAACGATGGGTCAACATGATTTCCGGTCGAACGAAAAGTCCGTAACCATTGCTGCAGCTTCCGTTGGCACTGCAAAGATAGAATTTGTTGGCAAGGATGGGGCGGCCTCAACACTCAAAAGCGACTGGCCGCTTGAAGAAGGCGACGTCATTGACGCCACCTACATGAGTGTAAGAGCGCTTTCGGCTTTTCTTGCAAAGGAAATTCAGGACGCCAAGGACCAGGGTGTCCTCTTTTCGCTGCACATGAAGGCAACGATGATGAAGGTCTCCGATCCGATCATCTTCGGTCATTGTGTCAAAACATTCCTGAAAGGCGTTTTTGACAAGCATGCTGCGACTTTTGACGAGCTCGGCGTCAATCCAGACCTCGGCATCGGCGATCTGGAAGCAAAGGTTGCGACCCTTCCCGCGGACAAGGCGGCGGAAATCCAGGCCGACATAAAGGCAGCCTTTGGCAACGGTCCGGACATGTACATGGTGAACTCCGACAAGGGTATCACCAACCTGCATGTTTCTTCCGACGTCATCATTGATGCGTCGATGCCCGCGTTGATCCGCGCAGGTGGCAAGGGCTGGGGCCCGGATGGCAAGGAACATGACGCCAAGTGCGTGATCCCCGACAGCTCATATGCAGGCGTTTATTCCGCTGTGATCGACTTCTGCCGGGAAAACGGCGCGCTCGATCCAGCCAAGATGGGCACGGTTCCCAATGTCGGTTTGATGGCCCAAAAGGCCGAGGAGTACGGCTCTCATCCGCAAACCTTCAAGGCACCCGCGGACGGCACGATCCGTGTGGTTGATGCCGCAGGCACAACCCTGATCGAACATAGTGTTGAAGTAGGCGATATCTGGCGGGCCTGCCGCACCAAGGACGCGCCGATCCGCGATTGGGTCAAGCTTGGCGTCACCCGTTCGCGGCTGTCCGGCATGCCTGGCATATTCTGGCTGGACAAGTCTCGCGCACATGACGCGGAACTGCTCAAGAAGGTCGAAGCCTATCTGCCGGATCACGATACATCCGGTCTTGATCTGAAAGTCATGGCACCGACAGAAGCCGCCAAATATTCGACCGAGCGGATCGCCCGCGGCGAGGACACCATTGCCATCACCGGCAACGTCCTGCGCGACTACCTGACCGATCTTTACCCGATCCTCGAAGTTGGCACCTCGGCAAAAATGCTCTCTATTGTTCCGCTTATGAACGGTGGCGGGCTGTTCGAAACCGGCGCCGGCGGGTCTGCTCCGAAACATGTTCAGCAATTGCAGGAAGAAAACTACCTGCGTTGGGATTCACTCGGTGAATTCTGCGCTCTCGGCGCCTCTCTGGAGCACCTTGCCAACGTCAAAAGCAACGACAAGGCCCAGGTCCTCGCAGATGCCCTGGACAAGGCGATTGAAGGCTTGCTCGACAATGACAAGTCCCCTGCCCGTCGGGTTGGCGGCCTCGACAACCGCGGCAGCCACTTCTACATCGCGCTTTACTGGGCAAAAGCACTCAGCGAGCAGGATCAGGATGCAGACCTGAAGGCTCATTTTGCGCCGATTGCCGCTGCGCTGTCGGGTGGCGAAGAGACAATTGTCGGTGAACTCAACGGCGTGCAGGGCAGCCCGGCCGACACCGGCGGTTACTATCATGCGCCTCAGGACAAAGTTGATGCGGTCATGCGGCCGAGTGCAACGCTGAATGGCATCATCGGTTGACCCGATACTTAAACCTGTGTTTGAAAAGGCGGCTTCGGCCGCCTTTTTTTGTTTCGAACACAATCACTTCCGGATCCATCCAATGAATTTTGAACAGGGTGCATTTTCAAAAACCGTAACCAACGGCGCTGACGAGGAATTCGTCCTGCACACAGCATCAAACGACCCGAAGCATTTGCACTGGTGGGCCGAGACCTGTTTCATGTTTCATGCATTGAGCAAGGGCGACAGATCAAACCTGCACGGTTGCATCGACCTGCTGGAGGAGGACAAGATCCCTGTTTTCATGACGGGTCTCGCGTCCGTGACCAACGAACTTTACACGCGCCTGTCTTACCTGGGCTACACAGAAGTGGACCCGGATGGCGTTCCTGAGAACCTGACAGAAATCCTGAAAGCTCATACGCTTACCGACTATGGCGTGAAATACCTGTCCGATTTCTATGGTGCACAATCCGCCCAGATGGAACATCTCGGCGGTGATATCGAACCGATCCGCCAATTCACTGTGTCGTTTTCTCGCCTTTGGAACCATCACGAAACGTTTTCCGTCGAAACGCTCATGATGCTGCGCCACTTTTTCTCAGATCCCAAACACGCTCTTGAAAGCAACTTCACAGAAGGTTCAGGTCGGCTTTTCGAGTTGTATTCGCAATTGGGCGTCATCGAATTCGTGGAAGATGGGACGCTGGTGACGCCAACGTTTCTGGGCGCGGTCAACGTCCCGTTTCTGTTTGACATTCTGCTCTTTCGAAAGGGCGGAACGCGAACTCACTAGGTAAGAAGCATGAATTTTGGTCGCACGAGATGCAGGCAATCGTGCGCTCTCGGTCGCTGATGAATACCAGCGTGGATGGCCGGCCAAAGGCTACCTCTGTCATACCCGACCGTGAGAAGTCGCCTCACCAACGCGTCGCATTTGACCCGGTGTCTGGCTGAACTGCCGCTTGAAGGCACGGTTGAAGGCAGCTTCTGAGCTGTAGCCGATATTCTCCGCAATATCGATCAGCGGCAGGTCCGTATCCCGGATATCCCGCCGCGCCTTTTCCATGCGCCAGTGCGTGACATAAGCAAGTGGGGTCATGCCAACGAGATCGGTGAAACGTTCGGCAAACACGGTGCGCGACATGCCGGCCTCGCGGGCGAGTGATTCAACCGTCCAGGGCTGCTCGGGTGCCAGATGGATCTGAGACATTGAACGTCCAAGCCTGGGATTGAGAACGGCTGCAAGACACCCCGCCCTGTCGCCCTGCTGATCGACAAAGGTGCGCACCACCTGAATGAAGATGATCTCCGCCAGTCTGTGCACGATGGCATCGGAACCTGGCAGTGTTGCGCGGACTTCGCTGGAAACGAAACGCATCACGGTTTCCAGCCAAAAGGCATTCATAGTCTCTGTATTGGGGACATGGATAACCTCAGGCAATGCCTCCAGGATCGGGTGCACGGATCCGTCCTCAAACTCAAAATGACCGCAAAACAGCTTGCAGCTTTGCTCTTCTTCCGGTCCACCGAAGTAAAGCGCTCCTTCGCCCGTATAGCCGGTGTCCTGAAGGACCTGATCGACAGATGTGGCCTCCCTTCCAAGTTCATCGCACAGGACATGGGCCGCGCCGTGCGGAATAACGACGAGGTCTCCGGTGGCGAGATAGATGGGTGCGGAGTGCCCCTCGACCTTGAGCCAGCAGGCACCACGCATAGCCATGTGGAACCGGGCAACGTTGCCAAAGGCGGGCACCTGCACCGCCCAGGGTGGCGAGAAATTGGTGTGAAAGTAAATCGACCCACGCAGTTTCAGTGCATCCAGGATCTGGCTAAGAGCATCATGTCTCATGGCATTCCACAATCAGACTTGTTTGGTCCATCTATTGCAGCGTTCAGGCATAAGTCGCAAGCCTCCCGGACGATCAGTCAATTTTCGAAGATTTTCGCGCATAGATCAATCGGGCCATGCGGATCATCTTAATCCTCGAGAGGCACCCGCCTCCATCCAACCTTTATTCTGGAGCTCGATATGAACATCCGCTTTGTTACCAAGACCATCCATGCCTATCTGGACTATCCGGTCGCGCTTGGCCTCATCGCACTGCCTATGGCACTCAATCTGGGTCAGTCCAATCCGCTTGCCTTCTGGCTTTCAGTCGTCACCGGTGTCGCAGCGTTGATCCTGACCGTATTGACTGATCACGAGACCGGTGTGATCAGAGTGCTGCCTTATTCGTTCCATTTGATCGTTGATTTTGCGGTTGGTGTCGTCTTTTTGGCAGCCCCACTCGTCCTTGGCTTTAAGGGCATCGACCTTGCCTATTACATCGTCAACGCCATTGCGGTTCTGACCGTGGTCTCTCTACACAAACCAGATGTTGCCGAACCTCAAATTGCCTGAAGCCACAAAATACAGCCAGCTTGCCGGCAGACCTGCCAACTTCCTTGACTGAAAGACACCGGCTTCCAGCCGGTGTTTTCTTTTTGAGCCTCAGCCGGACGATCTGCAAATTTTGAGGGATCTTTGCACATGGATCAATCGAGTAGTCGAACGCAAAGTATCCCTGGCCGTTGCGAAAGCCGGTCACCCAACTTTCAAACCCCAGTTAGGAGAATAGACTATGTCCCTGTCCAAGACACTTGTCGCAGCTGCGCTGCTGAGCTTCGCAAATCTGTCCGGACCCGCATTTTCGGCAGACGAATACAACACATCCAGTGGCCTGACAGCCGCAGGTGCGCCGCTTGGAATGCATGGTGTCGATCCTGTCGCATTCGTCAATCTTGGCAACCGGATCGATGGCGCGGCACGTCATACAGTCGTTCACGACGACGTTGCCTACTATTTCTCTTCGAAAGAAACCATGGACAAGTTCACGGCTGGCCCTGCCGCGTATTTGCCGCAGAATGGTGGCTTCTGCACTTTCGGAGTTTCAGTCGGCAAGAAATTCGACGGCGACCCGCAGTTTGCCGCGGTCGTTGACGACAAGCTTTACCTCTTCCTGAACGAGGACATCTTTCGCGAATTCCAGAAGGATGAATCAGGAACCATCGCCAAGGCCGCTCAGAACTGGAAGAAGATCCGCTCAACAGCAGTTAGCGAGCTATAAGCTTCGTCCAATAGCGAGGTAAAGACGATGGGCAGATCAGGTGCGTCACAGGCGCACCTGATCTTCGCTGTGCGGGCGCTGGCAACCAGCCTTGTCTTCGTTGCTCGGTCGCCACACCACTTTGACAATTACCTGTCTGGAAAAATTCCCGATTGCAAATTTCCGGACCAATGCCTATGTCACTGCCACCGCAACAAGCGGTAATTATTCTTTTTGAAAACGGGACGCCGGACATGACGATCATGCACCGCACGCACAAAAGGGCGGCAATTCTTCGCTAAACCGCGATAGCGGTGCGCCGGAGGAAACCAGGGCAAGTGAGACTTGCGCCTGATGACTATCCTGTTTTCAAAGGGTCCCCAAATGGGCACTTCTACAAAAGAACGCTCCGTGCGATCTGATCGCCCGGTGTCTATTCATCGTTTTTATTCCGACCGCTCCTGGATCGAAGGCACAGCCGAAGACCAGCTTGAGCAGGTGGCCGCAATGCGTGGCGTGATCAATATTGCCGCATTCCCGGATCTGCATCCGGGCAAATACGGCCCTGTCGGCAGCGCAATACTGGCCGACCGGATCTATCCGCAGCTGATCGGCAACGACATTGGCTGCGGAATGAGCCTGTTTGTGCTCGATTTGCCGTTTCGCAAGCTGCGTCTGGACAAGGCGGCACAAAAACTCCGCACGCTTGAAGGCAGTTGGCCCGGCGACGGTGCAGCTCGCCTGAACGCCCTGGATCTGCCCGAAACCTTGCATGTTCAGGCCCTTGGCACAATCGGTGGCGGAAACCACTTCTGCGAATTGCAGGTTGTTGACGCAAGCACCGAAAACTCAGCGCTTGAAATGTCCGGGCTCAAGAAAGGAGATCTGGCGCTTCTGGTTCACTCAGGTTCACGCTCTCTCGGCACGGCTGTATTCAGCACCGTGCTCGACCGATTTGCCGGGCTGGACCCTGACAGCGCTGAAGGTCAAGCCTATTGGCAGAACCACTGTCAGGCCACTCGTTGGGCCAGTCTGAACCGGACGCTCATCGCAGAACGGGCTGCCGACGCACTGCGCTGCGGACTGAAACCGGTCACGGACGCACCACACAACATGATTGAATTTCGGGACGGCGCAATTCTGCATCGCAAAGGAGCTGCAAAGGCCGATATTCCATTGGTTCCATTGGCTGGCTCCAGGGACGCCTTGAGCTATCTGCTTGTCGCCACGCGCGGCAATCAGGATGCACTTGGTTCTCTGGCTCACGGAGCCGGGCGGAAATACGATCGTCGATCCTTGATGGGCCGAGCGGGCGCAACACGGTCCGAGCGAAACGAGCTTGCACGGACCTCATTTGGCGGCCTGGTTGTTTGCGAAGACAGGCAGCTTCTGATCGAGGAAGCACCGAATGCCTACAAAGATCCGACACGTGTTCTGAACGAGCTTGTCGACGCGGGGCTTGCAAAGAACGTAGCTTCTCTCAAACCGCTTCTGACCTTCAAGAAAGCGGCTAAACAAGAGCAATCAACTGCGCGTCAGGACAAAAAACGCCGTTTGCAGGATAGAAGGAGCAGACGATGACCACTGATTCACAAAGCAGATTGCTGGTCACAAGCGGAGACGGCCCGCGCGAATGCAGGAGAGCCGTGACTCACATCCTTCGCCGGATCGAAATGGAAGCAAAGAAGGCCGGCATTCGGTTTCGTGCGGAACTTGCGGATGAAACAAACAACAAGGATCCAAGCTCTGCTCTCGTCACCTTGACCGGAGCGGGGTCCGGAACACTTTCCATGAGCTGGACCGGTACCGTTCAATGGACCTGCAAAAGCCCGTTTCGCCCTCATCATAAACGGCAAAACTGGTTTATCGGCGTCTTTGCAGTCGGAACCGCAACTCGACCCGTGCCCGACCTTGAGGCTTCGGCGCTAAAAACGGAAACGTTTCGCTCGGGCGGACCTGGCGGCCAACACCAGAACACAACCGACAGCGGTGTCCGGATCACACACTTGCCGACCGGCCTCACCGCTACATCGACAGATGAACGCTCTCAGCACAGAAACCGGCAAGTTGCTCTGGAAAGGTTGAAGTCAAAGCTCTTTCTCAAACGGGAAGAAGGTCTTGCGCGGGAAAAATCCGCCCAAAACCAGCTCCATAAACAGTTGGAACGGGGCAATCCGCTCAGAGTGTTCAAAGGTGAACGGTTTACCGAACTCCGCTGAAACAAGAAGGACAGTCATGCGTCCGTTGGTTCTCCGTCGGCGACAGGAAGGCAAATGCCGACTAAACAATGCGGCTCTGTGCGGCGTATGGCTTGTTCAGGTCAGACTTGTTTGAACAAGCCATCTCGACTACCGCCATCCAGGCTCTCAGTCCCAGCAACATTCAAGCTTCTTTTATTAAAGTTTTCGATATTTAGGGTATTTTGAACAATAACTTGAAGGAAGAAAAACGAAAGGTAATCTTCAGCAACTACCAAAGACATCGAGAGACATTCCAATGCCTTTTACTAAGCTGGGTACGTTAATCGCTGGAGTTGTATTTTTCCTTGGATGCATTCAAATAGCAGTTGCTGCAGGGGTTGCAATGGGAGCTATTGTTGAGCCGCGTCCTGGCCTGTTTCTCGGACAGGCAACCACGGAACAGGCAATAGATAGCGGCATCATGAAAATCCTCGCGGCTGTTGCATTCGGTGTCATCACCGAAATCAG
Organism: uncultured Roseibium sp.; assembly: GCF_947499295.1. Classification (GTDB taxonomy): domain Bacteria; phylum Pseudomonadota; class Alphaproteobacteria; order Rhizobiales; family Stappiaceae; genus Roseibium. The sequence continues at coordinate 299,077 of NZ_CANMNP010000003.1, read as the reverse complement.
TCGATCAGTAGAAAAGAAGTAGTGCCGCACCGGACTGCGTGCAGGAAACTGTGCACCTGGTCTATGTGGCCTTACCATTGGTGTTAGTGGCAACACGTTGAAACGTGCCGTCCGCTCCGGCTTGACTGCTGAAAATCGCAAAACAGCCTAAAGCAGGCACAATCACAAGTGTTTCGTGATCAACGCATGCCGCGGGTGAAAAACTGAGTACGCATTTTCAACATACTAAAACTGACACTTTTCCGAATAATTTAAATAGATTTCAAGGAAAATTCGCTGAACAATTAACAATACTCCTTTTTACTAATAATTTACCCGAGGTAAAATACAAGTTGATTTGTTAATAGGCACGATTTTATCTTGAACACTGAGTGAATGAAGCCTTCTTGCCAAACGGCATTCGACATGAGGTCCAGGCGAAATGCTGAGTTTTTTGAAATGCGGTGCAAATAACTTGCATCTTTCCAGAATTTCAGCTGTTGCCGCCATTCTCGCAAGCATGATGCTACCAATGTCTGCTCAGTCGGCAAACGCCGAAACTGACAAGCTGGTTATCACAGGATTTCAGGCACCTCCCTACCTCTATTCTGGCGAAGACGGACAGGCCTCGGGGCTCTTGGTCGACCTGCTTCAAAGTGCGTCCGAGACTTCCGGTGTTGGCGTTGAGTTCGCAGTGACCAATTGGCCCCGCGCCCAGCTCGCGACACAACAAGGACGTGCGGACCTCATATTCCCTGTCGTTCATACGACCGAGCGTGAAGAGTGGCTTGTCTATCCGCACAAACCCATTGTCCAGTTCGAAATGGCGATATTTGCCCGCAAGGATTCCGGCCTTGCATTCACTGGAAACGCCACAGATCTTCACGGGCTGACAATCGGAAAAATCGCAAAGGGTCGAATGCACCCCAATTTCCGTGCTCTTGAAGAAAGCGGCAAGGCAAGGATTGAACAGCGAGACACCGTCGTACAGCTGTTGATGGCCACCCATCACGGCCGCATCGATGCTTTTGTGGCGCCGCGCATCATGACACTTTGGACAGCCGACCGTATTGGCATGACAACTGTTTCTCCGTTCGAAGATCCGGTCGGAGTGGCCAACATCTATCTCGCTTTTTCAAAAAAGAGCTCGAAAAGGTTGCAGTGGGACCGCCTGCGCCAGAACCTTCCTTCTCTGAATAGCAAAATCGACCTGTTCTTGGCCTCCCTTCTACAGTGAAGTGCTGCGGTCCGTGAAACAGTTGGGAAGCTGGGTTGTGCCCAGGTGATTGCCTGAAAGCTTGGCTGGATCACTGCTCTCCACACTCATGAGTTTATTCATATTGTAAAAATTACGTATTCTCGTGCAGGGATTTAATGTTCACGCGGGAAATACCTTTCGACGGAAAAAATAACACTGTTAGTTTCCTGGTAATCCTTGTGAATAAATCTGGGCGCAACAACTCTAAATTGCTAGTGTCGATACAATTCCCGATATTGCTGAAGATCGCGGTATCGACAATCCCAGGTGGAAGCCAAATTGCCTGTGTCAAGAAAGCCCGGAAAAAACAAAGGCAAGGCCCAATCCAGCCTCACGCCTGACGAAACGACCTCCCCCACCTCAGGCACAATACCGCTGCGTTCGGAATTGAGTGTGGTTGTTTTCGGGATCAATACAGCCGGACCAACGCACTTTCAGCTGACCGATGCGACCCATGAGATGCTTTTCGCGAAGCTGGGATCCATCTGCGCGGCCACCGCTTCCGAATTCGGCGGTAAACTTGTCAATTTGCCTAGCGGACAGAAGGTTCTTGTGTTCGGTGTTCCGGTTCTGAAGGAACTGGACGCTGAACGCGCCGTGCTCGCGGCACAGAAGATCCTCAGAATTTTCAAAAACGACGGCAGCACCTTCCAGGTGCAACTGCGCTGCGGAATTGCCAGTGGTGTCGGCTTCGTTGTCCCAAGCGACGGGCCCAGCCTGTCGCCGCAGGATGTGTCGGGCAAAGTCTTCGATGAAGCTTCGCTTCTGGAAAAAAACGCGTGCGGCAATACCTTGCTTGTTTCCGGGAACACCCGCTCGCTGTTCCGCAGCAATTTCGAATACAGGCAAGTGCAACTTTCAGACGGTGCAGGTATTGCCTATGAGGTCCTGCAAAGCATTGCTCCGCCTTCAACCACCTTGCCGAATGCGCGTGACAAAACCCTCTCCGCCTTTGCTGGAAGAACGAACGAGCTGAAATCACTGCGCCTCAATTGGAGCGCAGTGAAAGACAAAAAGCCCCAGTTGATCCTGATCGAAGGCGACCCGGGCATCGGCAAGTCCCGCCTGATTCACACTTTTTTGCAAAAAGCGGGATCCGACCAGGCTCTTGTTCTGAATTTCAGCGGTTCGGTGCATCACAGGCGAACACCGTTTTTTCCGGTCGCTCAAGGCCTCTACAGTTTCTTGGGCCTCAAAGGACTGCAGAGCCCGAGCCTGATCGGCAGCGTGATCCAAACGCTTCTTGTGGACCTCAAGCTCGACACGCCGCGTAACAATGCAAACCTGCGAGCGATCCTGAAAAGCGGTGGGCTCGACAGTCACCCGCCGCGGGAGAAAATTTCGGCCGAAGCGCCGCTGCAGACACTAAAAGACTGTTTTTGTCAGTTGTCTCTGATCCACCCTGTCGTTCTGGTCTTTGAAGATGCGCACTGGATGGACAGCAGCTCGCTTGAGTTGATCGCATATTTGGCAGACACACTTACAAAGGACCGTATTCTCACTCTTGTCAGCACACGCCCGGATCCAGGTGCGAGCGAGCTCGCCGATCTTGCCGACAGAACGTGCCGGATGCAGCAACTGACGCGGGAGCAGACCCGCTTTCTTGCCAGTCAATTGAGACCACGCGATATGACCGACGCTCACTTTGAGCATGTCATTCGGAAATCAGACGGTATTCCGCTCTTTCTGGAAGAGCTGATGAATATTGCTATTGATCGTGGCGGCGACTTTTTTGAAGAACGCAGGGAAACGCTTATCCCCGCTTCGTTGCGAGAAACTCTGGCAGCGCGCATCTCGCACCTGGGCAACGACAAAGAGCTGCTATTGATGGCATCGGCCATCGGCGGAAAGTTCGACCAGAAACTTTTGACAGATATCGCTGGTCTCGCTGGAAAAACGGTCAAGAAACATCTTTCTGCCTTTCAAAAATCAGGTTTGATTTTTCCTTCAGAAGAAGAAGAGCAGCAATACGAATTTAAGCACGGACTTGTTCAGGATCTGGCTTACCAGTCTATTGGGCCAAAGGTGCGAAAGGAGTTTCACGCCAGAATCGCCTCGGCCCTCACCCGTGACCCGGAGAACCAGCCCGAGGTGGCTGCCGAAGTTATCGCGCACCACTTTGAACAAGCTGGAAACGTCGCTGCGTCGTTGGACTATCTTGAAATTGCAGGCCTGCAGGCCGTGCGGCTTGCAGCGCACAAAGACGCTGGAAAACACTTCAAAAAGGCGCTTGAACTCGCGCGCGGGATCGAAGGCCATCAAAAGCGCGACAACACAATCAGCCGCTTTCTGCTGTTGCTGGGACCGCAGATGATCACCAATCACGGATTTGCATCCGAAGAGGTTCAGGAAGTTTATTCCAAGGCCCGCATGCTCAAGAGGCCTCAAGACAGATCCTCGGAAAACCTACAGATGATCTGGGGCCTTTGGGGCGCCCATATGGTAAGGGCCGATATCTCATTTGCACTGGAACTTAGCGCTGATTTCCTGGAAATCGCACTTCAGCTCCAGACAGCGCTCGAGCTTGCCGCGGGTCACTATATGACTGGCGTCGGTGCGTTTTATGTAGGAGATCTGAAAGGTGCCGAGCGCGCCTTTCTGGCGGCCGTGTCAGATGCCGAGCGTGCAGACTTTGAAGACATGGTCACCAACTACAGCCTGGATCTCGGAATTTTGGCCAGATCCTATCTGTGCTGGTGCTATGCCCTGACCAATCAGCCGGAAAAAATGCAGACGGTTTCTGATGAACTTGAACGGTTGGCCTCAGACTCTGATCATGCATTCTGTCAGGCATTCTCAAGTTGCTTTCTGGCAACCGCCAACAATTTTTGCGGCAAGAGTGAAGCTGCCCAACGGCACGCCCTCAAAGCAATGGAACTATGCGGGAACCAGGATTTTGCTCAGCAGGCAGCTCAGGCGGCAATCAACCTTGGACGCGCCAGATTCAAGTCTGGCGACACCAGCGCATTGCCGCTCATGGAAAAGGGGCTTGAAGATTATCTCTCGACCGGTGCAATCCTTGCGCGACCCTATGCGGAAGCCTGGATCGCGGAAGCTCTTCTTCAAAAGAACGATGCCAAGGGAGCGCTGATCAGGCTCAACGATGTGAAGCGGTTTACGGATACGACCGGAGAAGCCTATTTCGATGCGGAACTGACGCGGCTTTCAGCCGTTGCCACCGCCAAATTGCATTCAGCAGAGCATCCGCAGGTTCGAAAGCTCCTTGAAGCATCGGTTTCCATGGCAAAGCAGACCGGCGCAGAGCTGCATCTGAACACCGCAACCGCCCTTTTGCAGGCCCAACCTGCTCTGAAAAATCCCGACAAAATCTGAGATTGCAGGCCAGTCACGGTTTTTAAACCAATAAGTGCAAGAGTGCCCGAATGCATTCTATGAGGGAGCGCGTCTTTCCACACCCATGGAAGGGGCCCGGAAGACGCCAGGAATTCTGACGGGGCAAGCAAATGCTGAAAGAGATTGGCACACAAAGCGGTCTGCATATCGGCGGAGAGCCGATTGAGGATATCGGTCAGCTTCAGAGCGATCTGACCGGCCTGATAAAAAAAGAAGAAAGGCACCTTCTTCAGAGCGACCTGACGGGCGAAATTCTGACGGCGACGCTTGCGTCATCCCAACCTGTCGCCTTCGACGATCTGCAACACTTCTGGGAAAACATCCTGTTTCGTCTGGGTGCAATCTCGGCAATGACGTCTTTGACAGCTGGTGTCTTTGACGGCGACTATTACGATCCGACGCTTGGCCCGGAGCCAAGGCTGGGAACGAGCGGAGCCACCAGAGTTTCTCAATACTGGCAATTCCTGGATCCCGGTAAAAACGAAGCTGCCTGGCAGCAGACGGACGGCTTCAAACCTGCCGAAGTGGTCAAGCCAGTTGACGGCCATTCCCTGCCCTTTCGCGGCGAGTGTGCCGGCGCATTTCAATTGACCGTTTTCTGGGGCCTTTTGGACGGTCTCGGCTCACGAACCTTTACCAAACTTGCCGCCCAGTTTGGCTCCATGCTGGTGGGTCCCTGGACCGACAACCCGGCAACCGATTTCATGGCTCAGAATGGCTCTCTGCAGGATCCGCCGATCCCGGGCGACTATATGTATTTCAAGAACAAGGACGATTACCTGAAGTGGGCGCCGAATGGTTTCTGGCAAGGCCTGAATGCCATGTATATGGGCAAAGACAGTCTCGGCACACGGCACTATTCTGGAATGGGCGCCAGCTGGCTGAGCGAACAAAACCTGCGGAGCTCCCTGGTAAACGCCTACTATCACGATTGTTATCCGCACATAGTCGCTTGCCCGAACGAAGAGGTCCGGTTCACGATCCGCCGCCTTTTGCAGGTACCCTCCAGCTTTAAAAAGGCTGTCACCATACCCCAAAAAGGCACCACACAGCCAAGTAGATCAGCGCCGACTGTCGCGACGTTGCAGGCAAATGGTTATCGCTCGCTGGCGGCAAGCGTCTTTGAAAACCCACGGACAACACTGGAAGAATGCGCAACTCTCTTCGGCTTTGCCTTGGGTAATGTGCATCAACATATCGGATCCGGTCTGGAGAACCCGCCTTCGCGCGTCCGTGTGCCGGGAGCGACGATCATCATCGATTATCATGACTCGAAGGACTCTCGTCATGATCCGAAGTCAATTGTCGAAGTGACCATTACACTTGAAAAGAACCGCTGATACGCCCGAGGCCTGACAGCTTCTGGCCAACGTGCACGGCCTGCTCCCCTCCCACCCGGCAGGCCGTGCACATTTTTCAGGTCCAACCTTCATGATTTCGGGCCGCGCTGTCTTCCTAAAAGGAAGAAAAGCGAAAGCGCTACGAGCGCTCCGAAAAGTGTTATCGGATAAAGCAGGGTAAGACCGGCTGCGCTCGAATAACCCCCTGGCAATTTTTCAAGTGTCTGAAAGAAAATCTGCCCCTGAAGCGCAATGCCGACAGCCATTCCCAATTGCTGAAAGGCTTGAAGCACACCCGATCCCGCCCCAGCATCCGCACCTGACACGCGCGAGAGAACCCGCTGAAATAGTGCCGGTATCAGAACACCTGTGCCCAATCCAACTGCAAACAACGGAAGACCCAGCCAAAAACCATTTGAGGCGGCCACGCCGCTATTGGCAATCAGCCAAAGCACGGTAACACCCGCCAGAACGAAACTTGCCCCAGTCAGGATGCGCAACTCCTGTACTCTTGTTCCCAACCGTCCTGTGAGTGTTGAGGCCAGCATCACGCCCAAGGGGTGCGGTGCCAGTGTCAGACCGGCAGAAAGCGGTGTCAGTCCAAGACCGCTCTGAAGATAGATCGACAATACGAAAAACGATCCGGCGAGCGCGGAAAAACATATCGAGACATACGCCACGCCCAGGACGAAAGACCGGTCCCGGCAAAGCGAAACCGGCAACAACTCCGGCAGACCTCGCTCAAAATTGCTCACTTGCTGACGATAAAAGAGGACGCTTCCCGCCAGTCCCAGGGCCATTAAGCCAAAACACCAGAACGGCCACCCGAACTGACGGCCCTCGACAAGAGGAAAGAGCACCAGCGTGACAGCCAGAAGAAAGAGCACCGTTCCACTCCAGTCTGGCGCAAGACGCGTACCGGTCTGAAGGGACGGAAGAAATCTGAGAGCACCAAAAATTGAAATGAGGCCAATCGGAAGGTTCATCAGGAATATGGGCCGCCAACTAAGATCAAACACGTCCAAGGTGACGATAAGGCCGCCCACAAGTGGCCCCGCAACAGCCCCAAGGGCAGAAATAGAGCCGAACAGTCCAATCGCCTTTCCTTTTTCCGTGTCATTGAAGATCACATGCACAATGGCAAGGATCTGCGGCACCATGGCAGCCGCGCAAAGCCCCTGAACAGCCCGGCTTATGATCAGAAATTGCGTGTCCGGAGCCATTCCGCAAGCAAGCGAACTGCCTGTGAAACCTGCAACGCCGCAAAGGAAAACCTTGTCACGGCCAACAACGTCTCCGAACCGGCCAAACGGTAAGAGCCCGGCGGCAAAGGTCAGAATGTAAACGACGACGATCCATTCAAGTTGGGTGTCGGTGGCATTGAATTCTGCACGGATCACAGGAAGCGCCAGATTGACGACCGTCATGTCAAGAATGTTCATGAACATGGCCAGATACAGCGCGTAAACCGCCAGCCAACGGTTGCTTCGCCGTGCATTGGTGCTTGCAAGCGACATGGTTTTTAACTCCGAAAAAGGGATCAAATTTCGTTACTTAATAAGTTGCGTGAAATCATTCGTCAATCTCATGTGCTTTTTATTGTCACATGACCGTTCGCAAGTTAGGCTTTCGAAAAAGGGAACGTCATGCGAACCGACAGCCGCCTGCCGCGCGTCTTGCACGTGCTTTTGCATCTGGAACAGACTGATGAACCGGTAACATCGGAAGCGATCAGCCGGATGCTCAACACCAATCCATCACTCGTCCGGCGCACCATGGCCGGATTGCGTGAAGCAGGTTTCGTCAACTCCACCAAGGGCCATGGCGGCGGCTGGGTGCTGACAAAGAGTTTGGAGAAAATCACCTTAGCGGACGTTTATTCCGCCTTGGGCTCACCCCAACTGTTTGCCGTTGGCAGATCCAACGACGCCCCCTCCTGCCTTTTGGAACGCTCGGCAAACGAGGCTACTTCAAAGGCGCTTCAGGCAGCACAACAAGCCTTTCAACAGCAACTTGGCAGTGTCGCCGTTGCCGATCTCGTTCGTCCGCATGCGGAAAAAATCCGAAACTACCAAAGGGAAGCCAAATTGATCGATTAATTCTTGGAAACCGGAACAGACCCGAGATTAATCAGGAGATGGCAAAGAACCTGTATTCACGGCATTTTTCGTTATGCCGCCTTGCTGCAATCACGACTATTGTATACAAGCGCACACAATAGAATTCCGGTACAACTCATAATATTGAGATTGCCTGCTTCTGACATTCATTTTTCACAGAACAGCGAGGCCGAGCACCCATGGCAAAAATCAAAGTCGACAATCCCGTCGTTGAGCTCGATGGCGATGAAATGACCCGCATCATCTGGGCCTTCATCAAGGACAAGCTGATCCATCCCTATCTCGACATCGATCTTCTTTACTACGATCTTTCGATCCAGAAGCGCGACGAGACCGATGACCAGATCACCGTTGATGCGGCCAATGCCATCAAGGAGCATGGGGTCGGCATCAAATGCGCCACCATTACGCCAGACGAGGCACGGGTAGAGGAATTTGACCTCAAACGCATGTACCGTTCGCCCAACGGCACCATCCGCAACATCCTGGGTGGGGTGATTTTCCGCGAACCGATCATCATGCAGAATGTTCCGCGCCTAGTCCCCGGCTGGACGCAGCCGATCATCGTCGGACGTCACGCATTTGGCGATCAGTATCGTGCAACAGATTTCCGCTTTCCCGGCAAGGGCAAGTTGACCATCACCTTCACGGGAGAAGATGGCGAGGTGATCGAGCACGAGGTCTATGATGCTCCCTCCTCCGGCGTTGCAATGGCCATGTACAATCTTGACGACAGCATCCGGGACTTCGCGCGTGCGTCCATGAACTATGCACTTCAGCGCAAGGTGCCGTGCTACCTCTCCACCAAAAACACCATCCTCAAAGCGTATGACGGCCAATTCAAGGATCTCTTTGAGGAAATCTATGAGGCTGAGTTCAAGGATAAATTCGCCGATGCAGGTATCTGGTATGAGCATCGACTGATTGACGATATGGTCGCCAGTGCACTGAAGTGGTCGGGTGGGTATGTCTGGGCCTGCAAAAACTATGACGGCGACGTGCAGTCCGACACAGTTGCCCAAGGGTTCGGGTCGCTCGGCCTGATGACCTCCGTTCTCATGACCCCGGACGGCAAAACAGTGGAAGCAGAAGCAGCCCACGGCACCGTGACCCGTCACTACCGGCAGCACCAGCAGGGTGAAAGCACGTCAACCAATTCAATCGCGTCGATCTTTGCCTGGACGCGCGGCCTTGCTCATCGGGCCAAATTGGACGGCAACGACAAGCTCGCCCGTTTCGCCAAGACACTGGAAGGTGTGTGCATCAAAACGGTAGAGTCGGGCTATATGACCAAGGATCTGGCGCTGTTGGTCGGTCCGGATCAGGGCTGGATGACCACAACGGGTTTCCTCGACAAGATTGATGAGAACCTCGCCCGGGCCATGAGCGAACGCTGACCTGACAGGCACATGAGCCACATACACCGGCCACCGCCCCGCCACTTAAGGCTGAAGGGCGGAGGCCGGAGCCCCACCGGTGAGTGTCAGTTCAGGGGAAGAGGCTCGGTTTCGGCGGTACAATGACATCCGCAACAAACGATTGCGCATCTTCCGGAATTTTGGTGGCGTGAGCCGCAACACCAGCTTGCGCGGCCCCGACCTCAAGGCCGAACACTTCAGCAAAATGTGCACGTGATCCTTCGACCGACAACGTGGTACCGTCGTCGCCAACCACCCGAAATCCAAGTGCTTCCAGGGCTTTGCGTGCCTCCCCAACCGTTTCCGCCGGCAGTCTGTAACGCTCGATTGTCGCTGCAGTCAGTGATTCCGTCGCATCGAGTATCGATGAGCCGTCGCTTTGTTTCAAAACGACTTGCGCACCGAAAATCTCGGTCTCATTCGCCATCGGCCAGGCCCCTTAAATTTCTGCCGCGAGAACAACTGGACATGCGCTTGTCAGCGCATGTCCATTCTTGGTCGAATTGTCGCCAGCTTTAGCGTGAACGCAAGGTATCAATCATGTCACTGATGAATTCCTTGGAGAATTCCGGCATCGCGCCGGAGGACACCATTGCCAGCTGCTGTTCCTTGGTACCGCTGAAGAAGGTGGCCGCAACGTCCCCCATCGTATTGATATAAGCCCATTTGGCATCCGCAAGTCCGGACCCCGTTGCAAGGTCTGGTCCGTTGGTCGCCGTATGTCCCATTTGGGTTGTGCCCTTCTTCACGTCCCTTGCACTTTTCTTCAGTTTGTCTTTGACCTCAGCCGGGGTCAGGGTCGGATCCTTTTCAAGCATAAGCGCGCAGATGCCCGCGATTTGAGGACAGGCTGCCGAAGTTCCCGAGAAAAGGCCCCAACCGTCTGAGTTTGATCCTGTCGACGGCGCAATGCCATCAAGCGAGGCACTGGCCTGTACCGGCAGCATCAGGCTCGGTGCCTTCGCACCTCCGATGTTCACGCTCTTGCCTGTCAATCCGCAAAGATCCGGTACCTGGCGTCCCGGGTACCAGGAGGAATTGAAGCTGGACGCATAGCTGGAGGCTTCCAGATCGTTCTCGTCGGGAAGGTTTACATGAACTCCACCGACCGAGATCACATCCGGGTGGCTGCCTGGAAAACCGTAGTGACCATTGCCGGCCGAGAAACAAACCACGACACCCTGGGACACAGCATTGGCAACAGCTGCTTCCAATGGCTTCAGCCAATTGGGAATGGAGGAGCCTGGCGTGTCGGCGCTGTAGCCCCAACTGTTGGTCAGGATCTGGGGTTTGGGATTGGCGTTGAGCGCTGTGTTGATGGCACCGACGGTGTCGTTGCCCATCTTAATCATGCGCAAGCGGCAATCCGGTGCACAGGCAAACACATTCGCACTTTCGCCTGTGCCGTGCCCATTGGCATCGTCTGCCGGGTCGCTCGCACCGGGTGCCAGCAGTGTCGACAGAAGGCGGTACCCGCGGGAGCTGAAAAAAGCGTGCCGGTAGTGACCGGTATCCAGCATACCGACGACGACATTTTTGCCTGTCACGCCCAGCCGATGAACGCGGGAAGCCCGGAGCACGACGCCCACACCGTCAGGCACCATCATGTAGGGATAGGCGTTGGCATGAACCGAGGCGAGCGGTGGGATCGGATGAGGCGCAAAATAGGTTGGCGGCCTCGCAATGACCGCCCCCTCGATCAGTTGCTTGAATTCGTCTGGCGCATTCATCAGCGCTTCGGACGGATCTTCACTCGTCGCCATGAACTCGATCGTGGTATCGGGCCTGATCTCCGTCTTCTGCTTGGTCAGTTTCGCTCCGAAAAACTCCTTGAAGAGTTTCGCCGTTCCACCGATTGAAATCGTGGTGTCGCTCGACGCTTCCTCAAATACGTGAAAGCCGGCTCGGCTCAAGGCTCGTTTTGAATCCCTGATGTCCGAAGGGTCGGAATTGAACTGCTGCACGTTGTCGCTGGTAATAGCTTCCTCTGCGTCAAATAAAGATATCGGCCCAAGCGAACGCGGAGACACAGTAGCGACAACTTCATATTCGTTATTACTCATAATAAACTCCATAAAAAGGTCATTATTTACATTAAAAATACCACCTGAACGCGACGGAACAGGAGAGGCAACTAAGAATACTAGCAGACAATTTTACTTTAGATAACGAATAAAAATATTTATCTAGAAGTAAAACTTCGAGATAATTACTGTTGAACTAAATATTATACAATTGTTACACAACGCAGATACACGCATTGGTAAAATATATTCTGATAAATTTTTAATGAAAACAAAAAATTATTTATGCCCAGCGCGATATTAGTAACAAAAACACAACCAATTCAATCAAAAAATTCGCAGAAGCAAAAATGCTCTTTATAAGAGGCAAAATGCCTTTCCCAAAAAAAGTGCGTTGAATTTGATTATTTCCAACAAATAGGAGCTGTCGAAAGACTTCATTTGCATTTCTATCAACGAGCTGATGACGGCCAGCCATGCCTCGGCAGAGGCGGATAGCCGCTCGCTGCTACCAAACCGCGGAAAATGCCTTCCGAACTAATTGCCCCCTGCCTTCACCTATCTGCAAATGCACCGAAGAAAACGCGTCTCTCAGGTCGGAAAGCGCCGCGGAGACAACCCTGCTTGAAACCATTCGACAAAGCTGACCATCGACCAGACCGGCAGCCCAGTTGCCTTGGCAATATCTTCTGCGTATGGGCACATATTGGTACATTCAAGAACAATGCCGCCAAGGTCCGGATGTGCCTCCTTCAGGGTCAACGCGGCCTGCACGTTATCCTCGCGTGCCGCCTCAACATTCAAGGTGAGTTCATTATCAAGGATTACGCGCGAGAACTCGCTCAATCCCTCTGTGGTACCGACTGGTGTCTCAGCGGGCACACCGGCGGCGTCCAGATGGGCCTGTGTGAGGGTAGAACCGGAGATCGTCAGGACACCGGCACGTTTGCCAGCAGGCATAAGTCGATTGACCATGGAAACCTGTTGCAGGGATGAGGTGACAACAGGAACCGGAACGGCTTGTGAAAGTTCTTCCTGAACAAGAGAAAGAAAACCGCAATTCGTGGTGATACCGTCCACACCGTCGGCAACAAGTTCACGCGCTGCGTCAATAAAGGCATCGACAAGCCCACTTGCCTGCTGCCGGACCACGCGGTCGGGCGATGCGCCGCGCACCACCTTATAAAGGACAGGAAACGGCCAGCTTTGCGCGTTGCCCATATCTCCCGGGATACGCGGAAAGCGTGCCTCGAGCATCAAGATGCCAACGGATGCTCCATAGACAGTCTTGCCACCTGCCGCGATCATGCCGCGTCCTCCGATTTCAGAATGTGTCCGGTAAGTGCGCCGGTGCGGTCCAGGTAGATGTTCGAAATCCCTTTGCTAACAGCATCATTTATCTGATCCATTCGCAGGGAAATATGATCGCGCATCGCTGTCGTTGCCGCATCGGCATCACGGGCAATAAGGGCACTCATGACACTGCTGTGTCCTGCTTTTGTGGTTTTGAGCCTGCTCTCATCAAGCTGGACCCATCGCAGATAGCGGATCTTCTCATTCAGAGCTTGCAGCTGAGCAGCCAGCAGCGGATTTCCCGACAGCTCCGCAATCTTCACATGAAACGCTTCGTCGCGCTCACACGCCTCGGCGACGGTGAGCCCGGCCACCTTGAGCCCCTCGGCGCTCAACCAGTCCGCCAACGCCATGAGGTCGGCATCGCTTGCCCGCTCGCAGGCGCGTTCGACTGCCGCCACCTCCAGTGCTTCGCGCAGATCATATAGGTCATGCACTCCTTCCGCATCGAGCTTCCGGCAGAAGAACCCCTCACCCGGTCGCGCATCGATCAATCCTTCGGCGACGAGACGGTTAAGCGCCTCACGAAGCGGGGTCCGTGACACGCCAAGATCCTTGGACAAGGCACTTTCGTTCAATCGGTCGCCGGGGCGCAGGGCAAAGCCCACAACCATCGACTTGATCTGATCATAGGTCTCCGACATGGCATCCTTTGTCTTCAGTCAGGCTTTGTCTTCGGTCAGGGCAGTTCGGCTCGACAAGATCCGGGTCTTGTTTCGGGTGGTGACACATTCGGGGCTTGAATGCAATATTCAAGGCTGTATACAGATATGTATTCAGACTTGGAGCAAACCTGATGAGCAATCAAATGACCGGTGCAGAAGCCATGGTGCGTATGCTTGAGGCCCACGGCGTAACCGAGGTTTTCGGTCTGTGCGGCGACACCACACTACCGTTCTATGATGCGTTGGCACGGCTCGATCACGGTATCAATCACCTCTTGACCCGCGACGAACGTCACGCGGCCTACATGGCCGACGGTTATGCGCGTGTCACAGGAAAACCTGGCGTCTGCGAAGGCCCGTCTGGCGGCGGAGCAACCTATATTCTGCCTGGCGTGGTCGAAGCCAATGAAAGCTCTGTCCCGATCCTTGCGATTACCTCCGACGTAGCCACCACAAGCCGCGGTCGGTATCCTTTGACCGAACTGGACCAGGTGGCCCTCTTCGGACCGCTGGCCAAATGGAACACGTCGCTGGACGACGCAACACGTTTGCCGGCGCAAGTGCGCGCAGCCTTCCGCGCCATGACAACAGGCACGCCCGGGGCAACTCATCTGGCGCTCCCGTTCGACACCCAAAAAGCGCCGGTGGACGAAACCGAGATTTGGGCCGATCCACGCCACCGCGCTTTTCCGGCAGAGCGCGCGGCCCCAGACCCGGAAGCAATTGCAGAGGCTGCGCGTTTGCTGGCCGGCGCACAAAACGCCATTATCATATGCGGCGGCGGTCCGGTTCTGTCCGGTGCTGAAGACGCCTTGGTAAATGTTGCCCAAATGCTTCAAGCGCCTGTGGCCACGACAGTGTCGGGCCAGGGCAGCATCGCAGAGACCGATCCTCTTGCGCTTGGTGTTGTTGGTTCCAACGGTGGCAATCCAGCCACGCGTGCAGCCGTCGACTCGGCAGACGTGATCTTGTTTGTTGGCTGCCGCGCCGGTTCGGTGACAACCGAACGCTGGCGGTCGCCTTGCCGGGACAAGATCATCCTTCACATCGACAGCGATCCAATGGTGATCGGAGCAAACTATCAGACGGCCGTTGCCATCAATGCCGATGCCCGTTTGGCGCTTGACGCCCTGGCAGTCGAACTTGCCGCTTTGCCCGGGGTCGTATCGCAGAACGGTGTAGCCCGCGCAGCTGCCGCCTGGAGTGCAAAAACTGCCGAATTCGATTTGCTCGCAGCTGCAACGGACCGACCGATCCGGCCCGAAGCCGTCATCGCCGTACTGATGGACATTCTGGAAGATGATGCAACGATCGTGGCCGATCCCGGCACGCCTTGTCCCTATTTCAGTGCCCATTACCGCTGGCGCAAACCTGGCCGGCATTTCATCACCAACCGGGCTCATGGTGCACTCGGCTATGCACTCGCGGCTTCCATGGGTGCCCATGTGGGCCGTCCGGGCGTGAAGACGATCGCAGCGATGGGTGACGGCAGTTTCGGCTTCTCCTGCGGTGAATTCGAAACCATGGTCCGTTACCGGATGCCGATCACGTCCATTGTCTTTTCAAATTCAACTTTCGGCTGGATCAAGGCGGGGCAGAACGCAGGATTCGGTCGCAGGTTCTACAACGTCGATTTCAGCCGAACGGACCACGCTGCCGTCGCGAGCGCCTTTGGGGTCAAGAGCTGGCGGGTTGAAGACCCGGCTGATTTGAAAAAAGTGCTCGCTGAAGCTGTCAACCATGACGGCCCGACACTGGTCGACGTGATTTCCCAGCCCCTTCACGAAGCTGCTGCTCCGGTTTCCGAATGGGTAGCCTAGATGCTGTTTCCAGAAGTCTTGGCGGCAAAACTCGCCAGACTGTCCCGAAGTTGCGCAAGAAACGTTTGTGCGACTGGTGTCAGCGGTCGGTTGCGCGAGGTGATGAGAGCCAGATCGAGCGTGATTGCCGGTTCAAAGGGCCGCGTGACATAGCCGGGCTCCTTGTCGAAATGAACGGTGAACGGGTCGATCAGGGCAACCCCCATTCCCTGCTTGACGAAACTCAGGAGGTTTTCCGACAAGTGGGTGTGGATTTGCGGCCGCCACCCCGCATTGCGGCTTTCAAAGGCTTCCCGCGTGCGCCGGTGGGTCATGTGCTCAGGACCCATGACAATAAACGGCTGACTGTCCAGCAATTCCGGCGTGAGCCGAGGGTGCCGCGCCAGCTCGTGATCTTTCGGCAGAACGGCGATGGTTTCGAAGTGAAACACCTCCCTGGCAAGGGTGTCGTGATAGACAGGCATTTCACAAACACCAATCTCGAACAATCCGGCCATGACCCACTCCTGGATCTTGGACGAATACTGGGATTGGAACGAAATAAGCAAATCAGGCCGCGTCTCGGCGAACCGTGCGATTTCGCCAGGCATGAACCCGAACGACAAAAGGTGTGGTGCCGCCACCTGAAGCTGACCCGCCTGCTTGTTTTGCAGGTCGTGGATCGCCTGTCCGACATGATCGAGGCCACGAACCACCGTATCGACTTCGCGAAACAGAACGTCGGCAACCGGCGTTGGTTGGAGACGGCCTTTGGTCCGTTCAAACAGCTTCAAACGGGTTTGACGCTCCAATTG
The DNA here is from genome assembly GCF_947499295.1 of uncultured Roseibium sp. Taxonomy (GTDB): domain Bacteria; phylum Pseudomonadota; class Alphaproteobacteria; order Rhizobiales; family Stappiaceae; genus Roseibium. The sequence goes on along the minus strand of NZ_CANMNP010000003.1, from coordinate 282,952 downwards.
GGCAAGCAGATTGGAAATACCCGGTTGGGAGATGCCCAACTGCTCGGCGGCACCGGTCACGGTCCCGGTTTCAAAGATGGCGTGAAATGCCTGAAGTTGTCGAAATCTCAAAGCCATACGCGCGCCCTCATAAGCTCATGTATCACAAAAAATGATGGAGCATCAAAGTCTTTGTATTTGAAATGATGATTATCAGGCGTCACTGTCGCTATCGAAGGGGAACTTGATGGATCTTGATCAGAAGATCACGGGGATGAAGCTTTGGCATCTGTCGCTTCCGGTCCTGTCGCGCCGCGACCATGGGATCGGAACGGTGGAAGGTTCCTGTGAAATCATCGTCGTATCCCTCACCAGCGAAGGGGGGCACGTAGGCTGGGGCGAAGCATCTCCATGGTCGGTCTTCACCGGCTCTCCCGAGGCAAGCTTTGCAGCGCTCGACCGGTACATTCGTCCGCTGGTCGTGGGAAGAAGAATAGGCGACCGAGCTGCAATCATGCGCGATGCCGCGCGCGCCGTCGCCCACGCAACGGAAGCAAAAACGGCAATTGATACAGCCTTGCTTGATCTGACGGGCCAAATTCTCAACACGCCAGTCTGGGCCTTGCTGGGTGGCAGATGCCGCGACACGATCCCTTTGTCGGTTTCAATCGCCGATCCGGATTTCGACAATGACCGCCGCCTCTTGGACCGGTTGGTGGAAGACGGTGTCGGCATTGTGAAGCTTAAGGCAGGCTTTAAGGATCACACCTTTGACACGATGCGGCTCAAAGCGCTTGCCACGGACTACCCGAGACTGAACGTCCGGGTCGATTTCAATCAGGGCCTGACGATCGATGAAGCCCCGTCCCGCGTCTCAGATATCGCCGAATTTGAACCGGACTTCATCGAACAGCCGGTTCGCCACACTCAATTTGCGATGATGGCAAGACTGCGCGAGATGCTTAGAGTGCCGCTTCTCGCGGACGAATCCGTCTTCGGGCCCGAAGACATGACGCGAGCCATCCAGGAAGGCATTTGTGATGGCGTTTCGATAAAGGTGATGAAAGCCGGAAGTCTTTCCAGGGCGCAGGAAGTTGCAAAAATGGCGGCCGCCAATGGGCTGTCGGCCTATGGCGGCGACATGTTCGAGGCCGGACTGGCCCACCTTGCCGGTACGCACATGATTGCGGCGACACCGGAAATCACCCTTGGCTGCGAATTCTACCAGGCGAGCTATTTCCTGAAGCAAGACATCCTCGAGACGCCATTCCCGGTCAAGGATGGGCATGTAATCGTGCCCAACGGTCCGGGCCTCGGCATAAGGCCCGACATCGACCGTCTGAACCACACTGCTGTGACCAAGGTGGCTGCATGACCAAAACAGTCGCCATTGTCGGTGCCGGAATAGTCGGCGTGTCAACTGCGATCTGGATGCAGCGCGAGGGACACAAGGTCATCCTGATCGACAAGGCCGGCCCGGGAGAAGGAGCCAGCCACGGCAACGGGGGTGTACTCGCCTCCTGCTCCATGGTGCCCATTACGGTGCCGGGCTTGCTGCACAAAGCGCCGCGAATGCTGTTTTCTCCCAACATGCCTTTGTTTCTGAAATGGAGCTATCTGCCAAAACTCCTGCCCTGGCTGAGCAAGTATCTGTCCCATGCCAATGAAACCGATGTGAAACGGATCGCCAAGGCAGTGAGCGAGATCGTCGGCGACAGCCTTGCTGAGCATCAAGCGCTCGCAGCCGGCACCGGTGCGGAGCACTTTATCGTGCCTGCGGACTACCTCTTTCTCTATCGGGACCGCGCGCACTTTGAAGAAGACGCATTCGGCTGGTCCATCAGGGCCGACTGTGGCTTTGAATGGGAGGAGCTGGAGGGTCCCGCCGTTGCAGCCTATGACAGTGGCTATTCAGCAGATATCGGCTTTGCTGCCAGGCTTAAAAATCATGGCCGCATCACGGACCCCGGCAGATACGTCAAAGCCCTGGCAGCTCACGCGACAGCCACCGGAGCAGAGTTCATTCAGGCTGAAGTGCACCGGATAAACCGGACGGGAGATGGGCCACCTTTGCTGGAGACTAGCAATGGGCCGATCGAAGCAGATGATATTCTGATTGCAACCGGTGCCTGGTCGAAACCACTGGCCGATCAACTTGGTCTCAATGTTCCCCTTGAAAGCGAACGCGGATACCATCTGGAACTTTGGGAACCCAATTTCATGCCGCGCTCACCCGTGATGGTAGCCAGCGGCAAATTCGTTGTCACGCCCATGGAGGGACGGATCAGGTTGGCAGGTGTTGTGGAATTCGGCGGCCTGGAAGCGCCCCCTTCCAGAGCGCCTCTCGAATTGTTGAAACGCAATATCCGCGCGGCAATGCCAGACCTGACGTGGAAAAGGGAAGTGGAATGGATGGGGCATCGCCCCGCCCCTTCAGATTCCATTCCGGCAATCGGCCCCGTACCAGGTGTCAAGGGCGCCTGGCTCGGTTTCGGACATCATCATATTGGTTTGACAGGAGGACCAAAAACCGGACGTCTTTTGGCGCAAATGATCTCGGCAAAAAAAACAAATCTCGATCTGTCGCCATTTTCCGCTGCACGGTTCCAACAATAAGCACAGCAAGCAGGAACCGGCTGCAAACCCAACCAGAAGGGAGCACTAATATGAAGTTTCTAACCAAGGTACTGACAACGACAGCATTGGTCGCCGCCAGCACAATGCCTGCGCTGGCAGCAGAAAAATGGGATATGCCGATGGCATATTCGGCAAGCAACTTCCATTCCGCGACCGGCGCTGAATTTGCAAAATGCGTGACCACTGGCACTAGCGGTGAAATCGAAATTGTTACGCACCCGTCCGGCTCACTCTTCCCCGGAGCGCAAATCAAGCGCGCGATCCAGACCGGCCAGGTGCCGATCGGTGAACGTCTGCTCTCAGGTCACCAGAACGAAAACGCCCTATTCGGCTTTGACTCAATTCCGTTCCTGGCAACCTCGTTCGACGACAGCGAAAAGCTCTGGAAAGCTGCAAAACCGACCATCGAAAAGGTGCTGGCCGACCAGAACCTGACGTTGCTCTACGCCGTGCCGTGGCCGCCACAGGGTCTATACTTCAAGAGCGAAGTCAATTCCGTTGCCGACATGAAAGGTATCAAGTTCCGCAGTTACAACAACGCGACATCGCGGCTTGCCGAATTGACAGGCATGTTGCCGGTTACGATCGAAGCGGCTGAAATCAGCCAGGCATTCGCCACTGGCGTTGCGGACTCCATGGTCTCATCCGGTTCCACAGGTTATGACCGTAAGGTATGGGAATCTCTGGACTATTTCTATGAAGTAGATGCCTGGTTACCCCGCAACTACGTGATGGTCAACTCAGGCGTCTGGGACGGTGTTTCGGATCAGAACAAGAATGTCATCCGCGCTTGTGCCCAGATGGCTGAATATGCGGGCAACTGGCGTTCGAAAGAATATACCGGTTTCACTTTGCAGGGCCTGCGCGATGGCGGCATGACGGTTGGACCGGCTTCTGACCAGATGGTCGGCGAGTTGAAGGACATCGGTGTTACGATGACCAACGAATGGCTGGAAGCTGCCGGTGATGACGGCGCAGCCATCGTCGAATCCTTCAAATCGATGCAGTAACGCCACCTAGCGGACGGCCTATCCGGCCGTCCGCTGTTCCGGAAAATACCTCCTTGAATAACCTCTGAGAGCCTGGGTGCTTACCAGGGCTTGGCGGTTGTTCATGGAAGGTTATGAAAAGAACCTATTGGGGACGTTATGACAGCGCTCAGGAAACTTCGGACCGGTCTCGACTTTCTCTATCTAGCATCCGGCGTGCTCGCCGCCTTGTGCCTCATTGCGATCCTTGTCCTGATCGTCCTGCAGATGCTTGCCCGCTGGATTGGCGAAGTTGCTCCGGGTATTCCCGAATATGCAGGTTACTTCATGGCGGCGGCCTCTTTCCTGGCTTTCGCAAACGCTCTCAACCGCGGCAGCCATATCCGCGTCTCGATCCTCTTGAACGCGGTTCCGCCGGCGGTGGCGCGATGGATCGACGTTTGGTGCTTCGCAATCGGAGCGCTGGTGATGTGGTACTTCGTCTGGTTCGGCTGGCGGTTCGTCAACTTCTCCATCATGATCAACGACATCAGTCAGGGTCAGGACCGCACTCCCCTATGGATCCCGCAATCCTTCATGTTGGCCGGCGCGATTATCATGGCGATAGCTCTGACCGATCATCTCATTCATCTGCTGTTTGACGGCAAAAATCGGATCAAGCGCGATCTGGTCGACCAGAGTTTCGGGGAGTAAGGCCATGGAAGACTTCTCGATCATCATTCTTTTTATCTTCGTCCTTCTCCTGCTTCTGGGCAGCGGTGTCTGGATCGGTCTGGCGCTTATGGGCGTTGCATGGGTTGGCATGGAACTTTTCACCACCCGCCCCGTGGGTGACGTTATGCTGACCACGATCTGGTCTTCGTCCTCAAGCTGGACGCTGACCGCCTTGCCGCTCTTTATCTGGATGGGCGAAATCCTTTACCGAACGCGGCTATCGGAAGACATGTTCCGCGGCTTGAGCCCCTGGATGGCCGGATTGCCCGGCGGTCTTGTGCACACCAACATCGTCGGTTGCACCGTCTTTGCCGCAGTATCAGGGTCCAGCGCAGCCACTTTGACGACCGTCGGCAAGATGTCGATACCCGAACTCAGAAAGCGCAATTACCCCGAAAACATGGTGATTGGCACACTTGCCGGTGCAGCTACGCTGGGGCTGATGATCCCGCCCTCGCTGACACTGATCGTCTATGGCGTGACGATCAACGAATCCATTTCAAAACTCTTCTTTGCGGGCATTTTGCCGGGTCTCGTGCTCGCCTCCATGTTCATGGCATACGTGGCGATCATGTCAAAGGTGTCGAAAAACTGGAATCCGGCACCGGAACCCAAAATGAGTTTTGCGAAAAGAGTTCAGAATTCCAGGTTTCTGATCCCGGTCATCCTGCTCATACTTCTGGTGATCGGGTCCATGTACCTGGGCTTTGCCACAGCGACAGAGGCAGCGGCCTTTGGCGTGATCGGCAGCCTGCTCCTGGCCGCCAGCCAGGGGTCACTGAGCTGGAAGACCTTTGCCGAAAGCCTGATGGGGGCAACCAGAACATCGGCGATGATCGCCCTGATCCTGGCCGGTGCCGCCTTCCTGTCGCTGTCCATGGGTTTCACAGGCCTGCCGCGTGGCCTGGCCGACCTGATCGCACAAATGGAACTGTCCCGGTTCGAGCTTTTGATGGCGCTTCTGGTCTTCTACATCATCCTGGGAATGTTCCTCGATGGCATTTCCTCAGTGGTGCTGACCATGGCCGTTGTCGAGACAATGGTTCGCCAGGCCGGGATTGATCTGATCTGGTTCGGTATTTTCATTGTCGTGGTGGTCGAAATGGCCCAGATCACGCCGCCGATCGGGTTCAATCTGTTCGTCCTTCAAGGCATGACACGTCATGAGATGGGTTTCATTGCCCGGGCCAGTATCCCGATGTTCCTGATCATGGTCCTGATGGTCTTCGTACTGATCGCCTTCCCGGAAATTGCCACCTGGCTTCCGGAAAACATTCGTCAGGGCCCCGGCTGATCCCGATTGCGTCAAGTGCCGCTATTTCAGCAAAACGACAAAAGGCCACCCGCAACAGCAGGTGGCCTTCCAATTGACGCTAAAGGTCAGTCGTTGATTTCCTGAACTTTCATGACAAGTTCGTTCCAGTTGCGCTGGTTTTCAATGTCGTGTTCCAGTCCTTGCTCGTCTGCAATGGTGAAACGCTTGACAGCCGGCGTTTTGCTGGTCGCCTGATACAGCCAGTAAGCTTCGGCTTTCAGGGCCTCATCGATCGGCTTGTCTATGGATTCGTAGACCATTTGTTTGCAGGCGTTGATGGATTCAGCAGGGAATTGCGCAATACGCTTGGCCAAAGTATCCACATAGTCGCCAATCTCATCCGGTTCGAGTGCCTTGTTGATCGTTCCCATTGCTTCCGCTTCATCGGCATCGAAATCGCGAGCGCTCAAGATGATCTCCAATGCGCGGCCAAGGCCGGTTTGGCGCGCCATGCGTGAGGCTCCGCCGCCGCATGGCAAGATCCCCATACCAACTTCCATCTGCATAAATTTGAACTTTCCTCGAGCTGCAAAGCGCATGTCGAGCGCCAGCGCCAGCTCGTGCCCTCCACCGCGCGCAAAGCCCTCCAGTTTGGCAATCGTCGCTTGAGGAACCTTGCTGATGCGCTCACAAACCGACTGCAGATCGAGAAGTTGCGCTTCTTCGCGTGACACGGCTTCTGTCGACATATCCTTCAACAGTTCAGTGTCATAGTGACAAACCCAGATTTCGGGATTGGCTGACTGGAACACGACAACCTTGGTTTCACGGTCTCTTTCCAACCGCATTGCAAGACTGTTCAGATCGGCCAGCATTTCCTGTCCCTGAACATTCACGGTCCCAAAATCAAAGGTTACCGTCGCAATTCCGTTGTCCACTTTTACATCGAAGGTGGAGAAGTTTTCGTACTTCATGTGTGCGCTCCTAATCCAATTACGGTGCACACGACCCTTCATCGAAATCAGCTCCGCTAAAGTGGTCGCGTGTCACGGAGGCATCTCGTGCTCCGCAGAGCCAGAACTACACTAACCAGATTTTTCTATTAATCCGGCAAATAAATGTTTCAGTAATCGTTTCTTCAAGTTAATTAGAGTACTTGAACCGAAAAAAGCCCGGTGAAAGTCCTCATATGTCTTCTGGCAGGATCAGGTCTACGGCATTCACAGAGGTGATTGGCAGCAACCGGCGCCATACGTTTTTGTCGAACGGGAAATTGAAAAACCGGAACCAATCGAATGGATACAGAGTGTATTAGGCTGTTCGTGCTGGCAGCAGATATGCTGAATATCAGCGCCGCTGGACGCCAGCTTGGATTGGCACAGGCCGTTGCGAGTGCGCGCCTTTCAAAGCTTGAAAAACAGGTGGGTTCGGACTTGCTGCACCGGTCCACGCGAAAGGTATCCCTGTCGCTCGAGGGAGCCGAATTTCTCCCTTTTGCTCGAGAAATTCTTGCCCAGGAAGATGCCTTCTTTGCCGCGCAGGGCCACGACGGGAGGCAGGTCAAAGGGACGTTGCGCTTTGCCGCTCCAAGTTCCTTCGCCCAGCTCTTCATTGCTCCGATACTGGGTGAATTTCTCGACCGTTTTCCCGGGATCGACATTCAGCTCAAGCTGTCCGACACGCAAATGGACTTGATCGAAGGAGCTTACGATCTGGCATTGCGAAACTATGCAATTGAGGACAGCAGTCTCAGAGCCAGGAAACTCGCGGATGATCGGCGCATTCTTTGCGCTTCGCCGGACTATCTGGAACGCAACGGTTTTCCGTCTTCTCCTGATGATCTGGCAACACATCGTCTTCTTGTGTTTCGAGAAGGTCCTCCGCGCAAACTCGTTGCCGCAAAAGAAGAACCATACGCCGTATTCCCTCCCCCGAATGCTGAAAACCGCCTCACCTTCGATGACGGAACCTGTATGAAAATTTCGACTGTCAATGGAGCAGGCATTTCGATGAACTCTTTCTGGAGCGTCTATCAGGAACTGAAGCAGGGCACTCTTGTGCGCGTTCTCCCCGACTATGAAGTGCATGACAAATCGGCCATATGGCTTGTCTATCCAAAATCAAATGTCCTGACTGCAAAGGTGCGTGTCTTTATCGATTTCCTGATGGAAAAAATCGGCAGACCGCCTCTTTGGGAGCTCTAGTTTGCAGGCATCAACACTGTTCCAAAGGCTCGTTGTGCAATCTGCCGCTATGCTGAAGGAATATTCAGCCCTTGGACTTCAACGCATTTGGGCACTAAAACAACAAACTCAGATAGAATTCTCCAATTTCCCCAACACTCAGAGGGACATATGCAAAAACGCAAACTGGGTGCCGACGGTCCTGAAATCGGCGCGATTGGCTATGGCGCCATGTCCTTTTCCGACATGTATGGGCCAACCAACGAAGCCGAGAGCCATGCAGTCCTTGATGCATGTCGTGAATTGGGTGTTACACACCTTGATACGGCTAATATTTACGGTATGGGAAAATCGGAAAACGCGATCGGAACCTACCTGAAGGCCAATCCGGCAGCCCGGGACGAGTTCATCATCGCGACGAAGGCCACCATAACCAGAGATTCAGACGGCAATCGCATCTTCGACAACTCCGCAGAGCATCTTGAAGCGGAACTGGACAAGTCGCTTCAACGGCTTGGGGTCGAGTGCGTGGACCTGTTTTATGCGCATCGGCGCGACACCCGCTTCACCCCGGAAGAAACGGCAACAAATCTTGGGAGGTTGGTTGAAAAAGGCAAGACCCGCGCGATCGGCCTGTCGGAAATTGCACCTTCAACGCTGCGCCGCGCCATGAAAGCCTTTCCAATCGCTGCCGTTCAATCGGAATATTCGCTCTCCACGCGGTTCCCGGACCTTGGGCTGGTGCAGGCTTGCGCCGAACTTGGCGTTGCCATGGTGGCTTTCTCGCCTGTCGGCCGCTCACTCCTGACCGACAATCCGATCTCGCGTGAAGCTCTTGCAAACTTGCCCTTTCTAGGCGGGAACCCACGTTTCATGGAACCGAACCTGACCGAAAACCTTCGCCTCACCGAAGGCTTTCGAAAGCTTGCTGCTGAAATGGGTACGACCGCTGCAGGATTGGCCAATGCCTGGCTGCTCAGCCGCGGGCCTCATGTGATCCCGATCCCGGGCACCCGCTCAGTGAGCCATTTGCGTGAATGCATCTCCGGAGCAGACCTGACCCTTTCAGATGCGGATCTTGAACGCATCGAAGCCGTTCTGCCTGTGGGCTGGGCACATGGCGACCGGTATTCGGTAGACCAGTGGAACGGGCCCGAACGCTACTGTTGATGCATCCATGCAAAACAACCCGTCGACAGATTGCCGATCTGGCGAACGGGACGCTAACGCCAGACCCGAAAATTCACTCCCCGGCAAAGCGGTAAAGAATGTCGCCACCCATGCTCAACTCAGCGCCAGGATAAACCGTATACCCGTCACAAAGTTGGTCGAGCCGGATCATGACATCCCGGTAAAACCAGAGCCGATCCGTTGGCGGCAAAAACTTGTTCGCCAACTCCAGCGCTTGCGTGACGTCTCCCTTTGCGAGCAGCAGCTCCAAGTAAATTGTTCGATCGACCCCCAGCGGCAGATCGTCTTTGCCACTTTGAACTGCTGACGCCGCCGCCATCCAAGCCTCCCAATCGAAATCCGGTGGCAATACTGAAGGTCGCGATGGAAGACCAGTATCGGTCTCGGTCAGGTAGGGGACCATAGCCTGCCTCGCAATCATCCAATTCAAGGTGGTTTGCGCAGTATCCGCATAGTGGCGGACAGTTTTTCCCAAGCTAAAACTCGCCATCTGCTGGCGCAGATTTTCATTGCCCAAATCGTCGGACAAAAGCCCATAAAGATATACCCAAGCAGGTTCGAGCTCGGCTCTTGGCTGCAGACGCGCGGCTTCGATTTCAGCGAGAAAGTCACGAGATACACCCGCAATCGGGCCTTCGGCTCCCGTTTGATTGAAGAGAATGCTCAGCCACGCCATTCCCCCCATCTGGGAAGAAGCTCGCAGTATCTCATGATAATGCACACGCCGTTGCCGGCGCTCATCATCATCTCCGGGAACAGGAACCGGGGCGTTTTGATAATAGATCGACGCAAGATAGGTCGTCAGCTTGTCAGGCCCCGCCAGCTTTGCCAGGTCCTCTTCCTGGTGCCTCTCGAGCAAGGCATCATACTCCGACAGCTCCTGGCGCGAGCCTAGAACCATGGCAGCAACACCCAATTCCCCGGCAGCTTCCGCATTTCGGGCCAATGTCAATTTGAAGTCATCGCTTTGATCAACAACCCAGTTGTGAACGCCAAGCCCGCTGAAATACCGAGCTTCAAAGCCTTTGACCAAGTCAGGACTGTTCCGCACCGCTGTCAGCAATTCAAAGAAAGTTGCGCCAGCATCAGCCAACAGGATTTGTCGCATGACAACGGGCGAAAAATCGGCAAAGATTTCGACCGCAGGTCGATCATCCGCTTTCAAACCTTCTTCTATGCCCGATTTGGAGATCGCGAAGGCTAGCCGCACATTAGTCAGGCCCTGAGCTTGGCGTTGAGTACCAGCTTGAACGTGATCCAGAAGCTCCAGTCCGGCGGCCATGCCCAAATCGTCGTAGCGCAGCTTCAAATAGGTAGCTGCTGTTCCAAAATGCCGTTGTGAAAACCTTTTGACCCGCGGGCGCTCTGAAATAATACGATCAGCGAGGTCAAGTATGGTGGCCCTATGCGGGCCGCATGAAGACTGATCGCTTCCGCTCAGCCGCTCCTCTCCATAAACAGCATTGATACCGAACAGGAAACACACAAATGCGCCCGTCATGGCAATCTTCCGACTTATCGACATCGTCCAAGTCCTCCGTTTTGCCCACTCCCTGCGTTTATGTCTTTGAATAAAAGCCCAATTTTTCGATTGTGTTGGTTTTTCGAGTGTCTTTCAGCTCGAAGTTAGCACGTTGCCAGCGACGCGTTAAACGTCTAGCACACTACCTTACAACTGAATTCACCGCTGACGAATGGTTTTCGTCCTATGACTGCCATCTGAAGCACCACCATCGCTCATGTGCATTCAGAGCTGGTCTCAGTCCATCGAAAGGCGAAACTCATTCGGCCTTTTTCATGCAATTTCCTTGAACCCTGCCAACGCCTTGCGATCGTAACCATGCGATGCAGTCCAGAGCTGGCGCGTATATTCGTGCTTGAGATCGCCTGTGCGCATCTGATCTTCACTCATTTCCTCAACCACCACTCCGCGGTTCATCACCGCAATTCGGCTGCAAAGATGACCGACAACGGCAAGGTCGTGGCTGACCATCACATAGGTCAGGCCATGCGCCTTCCGAAGTGCCGAAAGAAGGTTCAGAATTTCCGCCTGGACAGACACGTCCAGCGCGCTGGTCGGCTCATCAAGCAGGATGACCCGCGGCTCCAGAATGAGCGCGCGCGCAATGGCGACACGCTGGCGCTGCCCACCGGAAAGCTGATGCGGATAGCGAAAACGGTATTCCGGGCCAAGGCCGACTTCGCCCAGGATTTTCAGAACCCGTTCTTCGCGTTTATCCATTCCGTGGATGATCAGCGGCTCACTTAAAGTGGCATCGACTGTCCTGCGCGGATGCAGCGAGCCGTAGGGATCCTGGAACACCATCTGCATATGTTTGCGGGAGGCAGGTGTTCGTTTGTGGGCAATTGGCTGCCCATCAATTCTGATAGTCCCGGTCCAGTGGGAATAGATACCGACCATGGCTCTCAGAACGGTTGATTTTCCAGAGCCCGATTCACCGACAAGTCCGAAACTTTCTCCTTCTGCGACCGACAGATTGAAATTCTTGACTGCTTGGATCTGGTTTTTGCCCGAACCGAAAGTAATGCTGAAGTCGTTGATATCAATCATTGCTCGAACACCCCGCTGGCGTCGCTTGGCTGCGCGAGCCAGGCAGGGTCCCGTTCAAGAACAGGCAGGTCGTCGTGCCGACCGTCAAGCCTCGGCAAGCAATTGAGAAGCCCTCTCGTATAGGGATGTTGCGCTTCATCGAGACGCTTGGCATCGAGCGTTTCCATGATACGACCGCCATACATGACAAGCACCCGGTCACAAAAACTGGAGACCAGCTGCAAGTCGTGACTGATCAGTACGAGACCCATGCCACGTTCTCGCACCATGTCATCAAGCAACGAGAGCACCTGCATCTGTACGGTCACATCCAGTGCGGAGGTCGGTTCGTCCGCGATCATCACGTCGGGATTCGTAATCAGCATCATCGCGATCATGATGCGTTGGCCCATGCCACCCGACACCTGATGCGGATAAAGGGAGTAAACCTTTTCCGGTTCACGGATGTGAACTGTGTCGAGCATTGAAAGCGCCCGCTTTTTTGCTTCCGTCCGGGGAATGTTTTCATGCCGTCGGCAGGATTCGGCAATCTGTGCGCCCACGGTCAGCACCGGGTTCAGCGAGTATTTGGGATCCTGCATGATCATGGAGATGCGCGAACCGCGAATGTTTCGCATTGTCCTGGCATTCGCGTGCATCAGATCCATGCCGCTGAACATCAGTTTTTCTGCCTCAATGCGTCCGTTGCCCGCTGTCAGGCGCAGAAGTGCCCGTCCGGTTTGAGACTTGCCTGACCCGGACTCGCCGACAATTCCAAGCCTCTCCCGGCCAAGGTCAAAGCTGACACCGCGAACGGCATGAACAAGGCCTTTGGAGGTCGAAAAGCGCACATGAAGGTCACGAACCGACAACATCGGTTCTTCGCGCAGAGGCTCCTTGTTGAAACTTCCGTTCATGATCAGTGCCCCCCTGAACTGCGCGGGTCGAGAACATCGCGCAGACCGTCGCCCAGCAGGTTGAAGCCGAGCGAGACAACCAGGATAGCGATGCCCGGAATGGTCGGCACCCACCATTGATCCAGCAGATAGTCGCGTCCAGAGGCGATCATCGCCCCCCATTCGGCGAGCGGTGGTTGCGCGCCAAGACCCAGGAAGCCGAGGCCGGCAGCGGTCAGGATGATCCCGGCCATGTCCAGCGTCAGACGAACGATTGTGGAAGACATGCACATTGGCATGATATGTGCCAGCAGGACCCGCACGCGCGACGCGCCCATGATCTGCGCTGCCAGGATGTATTCTGAGTTGCGCAGGGTCAGTGTTTCGGCCCGCGCAAGGCGCGCATAGGGCGACCAGGTCGTCAAGGCGATGGCGAGTACCGCGTTCTCCAGTCCGGGGCCAAGAACGGCGACAAATGCCAACGCAAGGATCAAACGGGGAAAGGCCAGAAAGATGTCGGTGATCCGCATCAATGTCGCATCGACAACACCGCCGAACAGCCCGGCTGTTGTGCCGATGATAAGGCCAATGGGCATCACGATGATCGACACCAGAAAGATGATGTAGAGCGTCACCCGCGACCCCCAGACAATCCTGTCGTAAATGTCCCGCCCAAGTTCGTCTGTCCCGAACCAATGCTCAGAGCTTGGCGGAGCGAGGCGATTGGAAAGCTCCTGCGTCGTCCCGTCCCCGGAGGTCAGCAGTGGAGCGAAAAGAGCAACCAGACAGAGGAAGAGCACGATGAAAAAGCCGAGCATCGCAATCGGATTGGACTTGAATGAGAGCCAGCTGATATAGGCGCGCTGGCAACGGGCCTGGAAAGCATTGTGCGGCGAGTCGGCCAGCAACCAGGACACAACGGAACTTGAGGTTTGCGTGTGCTCCGACATTATTTCGCCCTCGGATCGACGATGCGATAGAGCATGTCAGACAGCATGTTGATGAAAACGAAGGAGATACCAACGACCAGTGTTCCGCCTATCACGGCGTTCATGTCAGCGTTGAACAACGAATTGGTGATGTATTGCCCAATGCCAGGCCAGGCAAACACCGTCTCGGTCAGAACGGAACCTTCGAGCAGGCTGGCATAGGTCAGTCCGATGATGGTGATCAGCTGAACCATCACGTTCCGGAACGCGTGGTACCAGATCACCGTCCCCTCACCCAGCCCCTTCACGCGCGCCGTTAGAACATATTCCTGATTGAGCTGGTCCAGCATGAAGGACCGCGTCATGCGGGCAATATAGGCCAGTGAATAGATTGCCAGCATGGAAGCCGGCAGGATGACATGGGACAATGCATTCTGGAACACATCCCATTCGCCGGCAATCGCAGCGTCGATCATGATGACACCTGTCACCGGATCGACGATACCGTCGTAGAAGAAGTCAATCCGGCCAGGACCGGCCACCCAGTCCAGCTTGGCATAAAAGACCAGCAATGCGACCATGCCGAGCCAGAAAATCGGGATGGAGTGGCCAAGTAGACCGATGACCCGAACGCAGTGATCGATGAGCGTACCTTGGCGGACGGCAGCGAAAACACCAGCGGGAATACCTATTATCACGCCGACAACCGTTGCGATCGTGGCCAATTCCAGCGTTGCTGGAAAAAACCGCTTGATGTCCTCCAGAACGGGCTGCCCCGTCATCACCGAGTTGCCGAAATCGCCGCGCAGGACGTCACTCAGGAAGATAAGGTATTGCTGCCAGATCGGCTTGTCGAGGCCGAGCTGCAAAAACATGGCGTCATAAACTTCCTTCGACGCTCTGTCTCCGACAATGGCGACAACGGGGTCATTGGGCATGATACGCCCGATGACGAAGGTGACTGCGGTCAGACCGATAAAAGTCAGGGCCAACATTAGGATGCCGCCGCCGATTTTCCGGGCAACATTCAGATAGGGTTTGAAGTCCACTGCCGGGCGCGGTGTCGCGGCGCTATCAGTCATTCAAAAGCGCCTTTTGAAAATGGGCCCAGCAGCCTTGCCGCCACGGTTTTTCTCGGCACATTGCATCTTGACTGTACGCGTTTGGAATGAGGACGAATAGATGGTCGAGTGACAAGCAAGTTGGCAGGATCCTTGAACAAGTAAAATCACGCTCCCATGCTGCAAAAAGCGCGGGAGCGCGCATCACAAACCGTCAATGGTCCGCGCATCTTCACTCAGATGCACGAACCATCAGACCAGATCTTACTTGGTCACTGTCTTGTAGTACGCCTGGTCGGAGGTCACGCCATTGACGAAGCCTTTGACATTTGCGCGCTGACCAAATGTGCCGATCGCCTGGAACATGATGGTGAACGGAGAATCCTCCTGAACCATCTTCTGCAGCTTGGCATAGGTAGCTTCACGCTTGGCCGGATCGGATTCGGCTGCCGCCTGATCGGTCAACTCGGTCAAACCTTCTGCAGGCCAGGCGTTTCGCCATGTCAGCTTGCCGGTCAGCTTGGCTTCGAAGTCATTGTTCGGGTTATGCGCAAATGCATCGGCATTCGAATGCGGATCAGAGTAATCCGGGCCCCAGCGCGCAACGATCAATTCATGTTTGCGTGCGCGGTATTTTGGCCAGAGTGTTGCACCGTCGGACAAGATGATCTCCGAGTCGATACCGAGCTCCTTCAGGCTGGCCTGAACACTTTGAGCAACTTCCGTGAACGGTGACTTGTTCAGCGTGTCAATGGTGATTTTTGTGTCGGCGTCCAGACCGGCGTCCGCAATCAGGGCTTTCGCCTTGTCCATGTTTTGGCTGTACGGTGTATCCGTGGCTGCAGCCCACATGCCCGACGGCCAGAAGTTCTGATGGATCTTGTACTGTCCATCGAGGAACGAACCGACCATGCCGTCATAATCGACCATATATTTCAGCGCCTCACGAACTTCCGGTTTCGATAGAACCGGATGCTCCATGTTGGACGCCAGATACATCAGGTATCCCTTGGGGTAGCTCTCGGCAGAAACATCACTATTGCCGGCAAGTCCCTTAAGCTGATCAGCCGTCAATTCCATCGCAGCGTCAACGTCACCCTTTTCAAGCAGAAGACGTTGTGCGGAAGGCTCAGCCACGTGGCGAATGACGACGCGGTTCATCGCGGGTTTGCCCTGCCGATAGCCGTCAAAGGCTTCCAGCATGACGACTTCGTTGGCTTTCCAGTTCTTCAACATGAAAGGACCGGAACCAGCGGAATTGTCTTTCAGCCAAGCATAGCCCATGTCGCCGTCGACTTCGTGTTCCTGAACCTCTTTCATGTCAACTATGGATGCAACACTTGAAGACAAAAGGTTCAGTACGAGCGCGGGTGACAAATCAGCAAGAATGTTGATTTCGACGGTACCATCATCAACGGCAACGACTGCTTCGTCGACATTGTCTGCGGTCCACCCGATCTGCTTGATGATAAAGGCCGGTGTCTTGTCCAGTTTGACGGCCCGGCTCAGCGAATAGGCAACATCAGCGGCTGTGACAGGATTGCCTGAATGGAACGTCAGGCCCGGGCGCAGTTTGACGGTGATTTTCTTGCCGTCTTCGGAAAACTCGTAGGATTCTGCAATGCCGCCAACAAGTTTAGTCAGGTCGTCCGGCTCGAACAGGAACAGTCGCTCATAAATGTTTGCAACAATCCGGCTGCCGGTGAATTCAAAGCATTCGGCTGGATCGAGCGTAATCGCATCTGCCGTGTTGCGGGCAATCACAAACGTATCTGCAGGCGTCTCGGCAATTGCCGGAAAGGCGACTGAAGTCGCCAGGACTGCGGCAAGTGACAGGCCTTTCAATGGTGCTGTAAATTTCACGATCATTCCCCCTCTGGAATAATTCGAATGAGTCGGTGCCGGTATGAACCGGCGGGATCGTGTGCGGTGTCGCTTCGTTGACTGAGCAAGTTTTCCGCACCTGAAGCAAAAGCTTATATCGATTGCTTGAATTCAACCAACAGCCTTGTTATGCAAATTTTGCATAATGTTACGTGCTGCTTATTTATTCAGCAGGGCCTCAGAAGGAAAAACGATGTGGACACCAATTGGCTGGCCGACTTTCTGGTTTTGAGCAAACGGGGAAACTTTTCCCAGGCAGCAGATGAGCGCAACATCACTCAATCCGCCTTCAGCAGAAGGATCAAAGCCCTCGAAACCTGGCTTGGCACGGAACTTTTTGACCGAAGCAGTTACCCCGTCTCGCTCACGCCTGAAGGCGAAATCTTTCATGCTTCGGCACAAAACGTGCTGAGGGAACTGGAACTCAACCGCGTTGAATTCCAAAGGCGAAATTCCGCCGCCACACCGGACATTCGCCTTGCTGCCTCAACGTCTCTGGCGCTCAGCTTCGTTCCTGAGTGGCTTCACCAAATCAAACAGGGCTGCGGTGCGTTTTCCGTTTCTATAGACAGCTACGATTTCTATGAAATGGTGGAGCTGCTCGGTGATCGAAAGATGGATCTGCTGGTGCTCTATTTTAAGCCAGAGGTACCGGCATTTTTTGAGCATCAGGAATTCGATTCAATCAAACTTGGCGATGACACTATGCATCTTTGTACTGCCCTTGATGCAAACGGACGTCCCGCCTTCGACGTCGACAAGCCTCCAAGCACCGGTCTTGAATACATTGGCTACGGCCAAACCGGTTATTTCTCCAAAGTCGAAGACCTCCTGTTTTCATCAATGACTGCACAGGATCCGGCATTTGTGTGTGCGTCGCAGAGTGGGACCTGCGAATTCATGAAACGGCTTGCCCACCTTGACCAGAAGATGCTTTGGCTGCCGGCCTGCAGCGCCTATGAAGATGTTCAGGCAGGGCGGCTGGCGTTGGCCGGGAACGGTCGATACGACACCAACCTGGAGATCTGGGTCTTCAAGAAACGTGACGCACCATCGCCGCTTGTGCAGAAGATCTGGTCACACCTGAAATCAAATCCCTGTACCAGCCACCTTGAAAACTACCGGCTGAGCTGACACGGACCCAGCCCATTCCAACTTCGGAAATGGATCGTCGCCGTTGTTCGGCACACTTTGCTCAATTATCTGCCTATTGAGCGCACCGTGCTGGCGCCACCGTCGACGGCAATAATTTGTCCATTGACGAAGCTCGCTTCATCAGACGCAAGCATTGCGGCAACAGCTGCGACCTCTTCCAGGTAAGCGACCCTGTCACTGGGTGTGGCCGCTATCCAACCATCACGTGACTTGGGATCGGGCATCATGCCTCCATCGACGGCGCCCGGAGCCAGAACATTGACGCGAATACGATGTTTCGCAAGTTCTGCCGCCATTACCCGCGCCAATGACGCGACAGCGCCTTTCGAAGCAGCATAGGCACTACGCCCCGTGACACCGATCTGTCCATGGATGGAAGTTATGAAGACGATCCTGCCGCCCCTTTCCATCATGTGGGTGCTTGCCTGTTGAGCCACTCGAAACGCCCCGAGCAGGTTGGTGTTAAGGTGGCTTTCAAATTCTTCCTCGGTGAGATCGCAGAACCTTGCCGCCTTGATCATACCTGCGGCATGAACCAGGACATCCAACCCGCCCAACCGCTCTACAGCGCCTCCAATCGCTCGATCAACAGATGGCCGATGCGTGACATCAACCTTGATGAACTCGGCGATACTCGTAGCCGGAACATCCTTATCGAGGCAAACGACCTGGTCGCCTCGTTCGCATAAAGACCGCACAATGGCGCTGCCAAGTGCACCGGCACCGCCAGTCACAATGGACCTCAATGGTTTGAAACTAGACATCCCAATCAAGCATCAATCTAAATCGCTCCTGCCTGCATGGCGATTTCTCGGCACGTTGAATCATATTACGATTAGATATCGCATATTATTGAATTGTTGCAATGGCCAAACCCGTATCCTAGGCTGCCAATAGAATTTGAATGGATGGACTTGGGAGGTAACTGAACGTGCAAAAACAAGGATCAGTCATTGCTGCACTGTCCAATCAGTTACGCCTCGACATCTCTCTAGGGATAATAAAACCCGGTGTGAAGCTGAATATTGAAGGGTTGAAACGGACCTACTCAGTGTCGCACCCATCGGTCCGTGAAGCTTTGTCTCTTCTTGTTGGTGAGGGATATGTAAGCTTCGAAGAGTCGAAAGGTTTTCGCGTTCTCAATCCGTCCCGGGACGAGCTTCACGATAGCATCCGGGTCAGGGCCGAACTCGAAGCTTTGGCGCTGGATTGGGCAATTGAACGGTCAACCGTCGACTGGCGCTCAGCGGTCGTTGCCACCCACTACGCTCTGTCTGAAGTTGAGCGCCAAATGCCGACCGACCCCATGAATGCGGCTCTGGAGTGGGATGAACGCAACAAGACCTTTCATATGGCCATCGCTGGCAATTGTGGGTCACCCAAACTGATTGAACTGATCTCAGTGCAATATGATCAAAGCCGTCGTTACCGGTTGATGGCACACGCGAATGATCGCAGTGAGATGTCGAGACGCCGCTGGGTCGAAAAAAGCGCGAATGAGCACAATGAGCTGAAAGACGCAGTTTTGTCCGGGGACACAAAGACCGGCCAGAACCTCTTGCGAGGTCACATCACAAAAGCCGCTCTTCATGTGATTTCAGACACCGGATTAGCGGATGAAGCTTGAGCGAGGCAAGGCCGGCTGACCTCACTCTCAACTCAACCGGCCGCGCCACAAGGTTCTCACACCAACAAGCGAACAAAGAAGATGCCAAGTCCCACGACCAGCAGGGCCGCTCTGACCGCAAAGTTGAATTTCGAGATGATCGCGAAAGACAAACACCCGAGCCCAGCCCCCATTTGAACAAAGGCGGCCAGTGCGCCACCCAAACTCGACTTCAACGCAATGATCTCGGGGTTTGCGATCATACCAAGAGGTATGAAATAGAGGCCGATTCCGAGGGCCATCGCGCTCACTGCAACCTTCAGCCAGTTCTCGCCGATCATGCCCGATGCAATGAATACTGCGCCACACACCGGTGGTGTGATGGTCGACAAGAGTGCAAACCAGAAGACAAACAGGTGGGCCTGTAACGGTTCAAGCCCGAGATCGATCAGTGCAGGACCCGCTACTGAAACACAAATGACATAAGCGGCGGTCGTTGGTACTTCCATACCCAGAAGCAGGCACGCCAGGGCAGTCAGCAATAGCGATGGCCACAAAAGTCCACCGGAGCCTGACACGATGAATGAAGTGAGTTTCACGCCAAGTCCTGTAATGCCAAGCACACCGATGACGATGGCGGCGCAAATGATGATGGAGCCGATCATGGCGATTTGCCGGCCCGCATTGATACAGGCATTGCCAAGCCGCTCAGTGCCCAGGGTAAGATCGAACCCGGTCTTCCCGTTGAAGAGAAGAGCAAACAGGCCCACGAAAATCGCCAGGGCAGCCGAATATTGCGGTGTGAATTTCAGGGCAAACATCGAAATCAACAACACCGCAAAAGGCACAGCGAAGAAACACGACGTGATCAAGATGTCACGCCGGCTGGGGCGCTCATCGTCAGGGATGCCCTTGAGAGCGTAGCGCGTCGCATAGGCGTCGATGCCGACCCACACAGCGAAGAAGAAAAGGATCGCCGGCAAGAGAGCCGCAAACATGATGTCGGTGTATGGGACACCGGTCAGCTCGACCATGACAAATGCGCCCGCTCCCATGAGCGGAGGCATGATCTGACCACCTGAAGAGGCAACGGCTTCAACGGCAGCGGCCAGACGCCTCGGATAACCCAGCTTGGACATCGCAGGCAAAGTGACGGCTCCGGTTGAAGCGACATTCGCCGACGCCGATCCGGAAATGGATCCAAACAGGGCTGAAGACAGAACGGATACCTTTGCAGCACCGCCCTTCAGACGCCCGGCGGCGCCTGCCGCTACGTTCATGAACCCCTGCCCGGCTTCACCGGCATTGAGAACCGCCCCGAAGATTACAAAAACTGAAACCACGCCAACGGAAACGCCTGTGAGACTGCCCCACAGCCCCCCTTCAGCTATGGTAAGCGTGCCGAGAAAACTCGGCAGCGGCGTACCGGAATGACCAAACTGTCCGGGAATGTGATTTCCAAAAAGGCCGTATGCGAGCATCAGCGCAGCGACAGTCGGCAGCGGCCAACCGATCATGCGCCGCGCCGCCTCGAGCACAAGACCAAGCAGGAAGAATGCCATGACTTTCTGGCCAGTCCCTTCAAGGAAACCGTATTGATTTTTCAAATCCTGATGGTTCAACGCAATCCAGACGCAGCAACCGATGCCCAGAACCGTCAGAACGGCACCCAGGGAGGCATCGAGCCTGGACTGTGCTGAATAAAGAAACACCCAAGGCAGGATCAGCGCCAGGTGCAATGGCCTGGCGACGAGATTTGGCACCAGACCATAGAAAATCAGACCCAGGTGAGCTGCAATCATCAGCAGTCCGAGTGCGGCCCAGACGAAGTGTGAACGAGTATATGTCATGAGAAGATGTGCATAAGAGCAACGCCCGGCCAGAAAGCCGGGCGTGCTGTCTTGCTTATCGATGTGCGTCTGTCAAAGGAGCGCCGACCTCTTCGTAATAACGAATGGCACCGGGATGAATTTCCGTGGTGATGTTGGCGATCATGTCCGGGCTGATACCATTCCACCATGCCGCTGCACTGCCCAGTTCGGTCTTCTGTTCCCAAAAGGTCTTTGTGAGGAGATAGGCCGTATCGTCACTCATCGCGGTGGTGGTGAACGCCACAACCGGCAAGGACGTTGTTGAAACATCCGCATCCTGGCCTGCATAGGTTCCAGCCGGTATGGTCAAAGGCGTTCTCTTGGTTGCTGCAACCTGTTCGTCGCTCAAGGACAAGACACGCACACCTGTTGAAGCGGCCGCTTCAATCACGTTGGGAGCCGGATAAGAACCGGCAGTCACAAACCCATCAATTTGTCCGTTTTTCAACGCGGAAACAGCATTGGAAAGTTCAGAATCCGCAAGTGTGACTTTCCCTTCCAGGCCAAAAAGACCGAGGTATTTTTCACCTTCGCGTGCACCGAAAGACCCGCTGCCGAGCAAGATTGTTTTTCCTTCCAGGTCCTCAAAGGTCTCAACGCCGCTATCTGCCGATACGACAAAATGCATCGTCAGGGACGGAATTGGGAAAAGCGCGCGGATAGTGTCAAACGACGGGTCGCTCTTCCCGTCGAACATGGCTTTGCCGCCTTGTGCAAGACCGACCAGAGCCGGCGGTGTTGTGAACACATAGTCGCCACCGCGAGCGCGAACTTCCATGACATTTTGAACAGAGCCCTGGCTCTCTTCGACCGTCACAACAACTCCGCCGTCGGTGCCAGCTTGCATCGCTTCGGCAATCTGAACACCCATCTGATAGTAGGATGATGTGGTCTTTGCGGATTTGTAAGTGATCCGTTCTTGTGCAGAAACCGACGTTGCGAGCGTGACGGCAACGGATGCCAATGCCAGCGATTTTAGCAGGTTCTTCATTGTTCTCCCTCCCAGAGAAATTCAGTGGCCAAGTCTTGTTGATGTTGTTGCATGCACCAAAGCATCATATGAGATGAATATCAATCATAATATGAAACTGGTTATGACTCGTTAGAAACTCAATATACATCACAAGTGAAACGGCAATTGCAGCATCAGATCCATGACGGATTTATGCATCTTTGCATTTCCATGAATGAATAGCGTGTCTTGCCTTCGAAATCGACAGGTTCACAAGCGCTGATCTGGAATAAACACACTACTTCAAGACCGGTCACTTCTCTTAAGTCGAGGGCAGCCGCCTTCGGCCGTGACCGCATCGGGCCCGTCAACTGTGCGCACCTAACAGCGCTGCAAGCGGGAGTTCCAGGAAGGTCAATCTGAGTTGAAGAAGCTGTAACGGGTCTCTCTCAACTAGCGTGAAGACTGTATTTGTACTTGGGCCAATACAACTAAGTACTTTCAATATATACAACCCACTATTGACAAAAATAGCAGCCGACGCGTTACTATTTCGAGAAATAGCTGAGATTTGAATTTAATTATATTGGCCGATCTTCAAGGAAAACAATGCACAATAATTCACACGAATTGGACAACGCAACAATTCACGAAGTTCAACATGGCGACGAGTTGTTTAAAATTGTTCGCGAGCACTATGGGCATGGCACATTTCTTAACGACAAGCAGGGAATAGTTGACGCGGTTACTTCAAACAATCCGCACATTCGAGACATAAACAAAATCTATCCTGGCCAGCTGATCGCGCTGCCCAATATCGTTGGCGACCGACGGGCTATACCTGCGTTCACGTCTATTCAAAATCGCTGTACGCAGGAAGTAGTCGGAGAGCTTTCGCGGACGAATGGCATTACAAGAAGTATACTATCTGGCCTTGCGAACACGCCATCCGCGGCACCAAGCCTTGACGCGGCAGGCGGTATTTATGGTTCCTTCCAACGGGCTGCGTCAGGTGCAGTAAAAAACGTTGATGAACTAAATCGCCTTTACTCAGACTATAGACAGCACAGCATTTCCAAAGGTGCCTACGACCACCGTCGGATCAAAATATTAAACGCGATGGACAAAAATCTAGGTGGGTTTAGAACACATGCATTTTCAAAGAACCCGCTCGACAAGGTAAAATCATCTCGAGAAATATTGCGCTTCAGCACTTCCGGAAAAGGCGCAACACAGTCAATGACAAATGGAATCTCTCGGCTGAACAACACTGTTTCAAGGGTCAAGATTGGGGGAGGTTTACTTATTGGTTTACAGCTAGCGAGCGCTACAACCCGTCTACGAGAGGCGCAAACAAGTCAGCAAAAAACGGCTGTCGTAACGGAGACAGGGGGCTCTATAATTGGTGGCATTGCAGCAGGCGCTCTGTTTGCGGTGGCCGTTGGAACACCAGTCGGCTGGGTGGGGCTTGCTGGAGTTGCAATTGCAGGGACCGCTGGCGGACTTCTTGGAGGGGAAGTGCTGAAAGCAATAGGAAACGAAGCGCTTTTCCATGAATCCGGAGATGCTAAGTTTGAACAGGTTAGCAAGTTCTGGAAGTTTACTGGGATTTGACTTGCCTCGTTAGCGCCGGTCGAGTGCTGCCCATACCTGTTGATGAACTTATCTGGATAGGGTGCCCTGACTGTTTGATGCAGGCAATCCAAACACGTCCTAGAAAGATGATCCGCTAGCCAACGGAGATCTATGTCGTGTCGACTTGGTAGAATAAGACCTTCCACCTCAACCGGTTGAGGACGCAAGTTTTTGGCGTCCATCTTTCAGGGCGACCACGAGCGTTGCGACAACGATCAGAGCTGCAGCACCGTAAAATGCCGGAACAGGCAGGATGTCGAAGAACAGGACATCCGCAATGACCGCAAAAACAAGCGAAAGGTATTCAAATGCGGCCAGTTTGGAAACCTCGCTATATTGATAGCTGAGGGTCATCATGATGTGCGCAATACCACCCGCAAACCCTGTACAAACCAAAAGCCCAAGCTGATTCCAGCTCGGAGTTATCCACCCCAGAGGCAAGGTTGCGAGACCGGCAATAGTGCACGTCAGCGCAAAATAGAATGCGATCGCGCCTGCGTTTTCAGTCAACGCCAGACTTCTGATTTGAACCTTTGCGCCAGCTGTCAGCACCGCCATTGCGAGGGCAAGGCCGACACCGATCAGATAAGCGTTGTCCATATCGGCAGCAGAAGCCGTTGGAAGAACAAGGACAAGCACTCCAACAAAGCCGGACAGAACGCCAAACCAGCGTACACTGCTGACAACTTCGCGAAGGAAAATGGCTGCCAGCACAACCGCAAGGACAGGCGCCAGATAACCGATGATCGAAGCATGGGACAATGGCAGATATTTCAAACTGGCAAAGCTTGCGAACATGGCAAGACAGCCCAGAACACAACGTGCGACATGGCTTCCCGGACGCTTGGTTTTCAGGCCGGACGGGAATTCCCGTGTCCACATCAAAAACAGGACCAAAGGGATCAACGCGAATGCGCTGCGATAAAAAACGACCTGACCGACCGGAACAGCGTCAGAAAGCCATTTGATGAAGAGCACCATAATCGTGAAAAACACGGTTGCTCCAACCCGCAGGCCAATTCCTTTGAAATCCATGGTCATGGTCAGCCCGCCGCGGCCCCGTTGCTGCCCAGGAGGTCGCGCAACCGATCTCCGGTCAAATTGATGGAAAGGACGGCGATAAGGATCGCAAGTCCCGGAAAGATCATCAAATGAGGTGCCGTTTGCATATAAGCCTTGCCATCCAGCAACATTGCACCCCATTCCGCATTCGGCGACTGAACCCCAAATCCCAGAAAACTCAGTCCGGAAATGGACAGAATGGTTCTGGACCATGCATTGGTCCAAAGCACCAGCAGGCTTGGCGCGATATTCGGCAAGATATGACGCCATAAAATTCGGTACGAAGGCAATCCGTTCAGCCTGGCCTGCACAACGAAGTCTCGGTGCGCCAGATCAACACTGAGACTGCGCACAAGCCGCGCGAACTTCATCCAACCGACCAAAATCAGCGCCAACACCATATTGGTGGTGCTTGGTCCCAGAACACCAGCGATCGTCACCGCTGCTATCAATTCCGGAAAGGCAAAAAAACTATCGGTGACCCGCATCAGTGTCACATCGGCAGCCCGTCCGAAATGACCTGCGGCAAGACCGATTGCGGTTCCCGCAATCGCGCCGACAATAGTGACGAGAAACGCCAATCCAATCGACCAGACACCACCATAAAGCAGTCTTGCGGCAACATCTCTTCCAAGCTGATCAGTGCCAAGCCAATGGCTTGCGGACGGTGGAGACAACCTTTCCAGAAAGTTCGGCTCGTTTGGAGCGTAAGGCGACAACAAGAAGCATGCGGCAACAGCAACCAGAAAGATCAGAAGTGAAAGTCCAAGCTGGACGAGGAACCGTTTCAGATCCAGTTCCTGTTTCGACCTTTGAGCGTCCGGCGCTTCCAGAAAACCTACATCCGCCTGCACCGTCATGATCGTGCCTCACCGGAAGGAACAGCCTGTTGATGAGACCAGACGGAATTTCGCGGGTCCATAATTTCTTGAAGGAATTCAATCATTGAGTTGATGAAGACGTAGACCACCGCCGAAAACAGCACCAGGAACAGAACCATAGGGTAGTCGCGTGACAAAACGGACCCCGCCAGGAGCGATCCAATGCCGCCGCGCGCAAATGTCAGCTCGACGATGACAGCTCCCTCAAGGAGGCTGGCAATATCCAGACCGATCATGGTGAGCGCTGGAACCGCCGCGTGCCGAAAGATATGCCGCCAGAAGATTTCAGTTTCGCTCACGCCGCGCAGACGAAGCGTTTCAATGTATGGAGCTGCCTTTGCTTCGAGAAAAAACGCACGTAGAAGCCGCGTTTGTGACGCCGTGATCCAAAACGCAAGCGTGAGAGCCGGCAGCACCAAATGCGATGGCGACCCGGTTCCGTAGGCTGGAAGCCAATTCAGTTGCGCGGCAAACAGCAAGATCAGTAACAGCCCAAGCCAATAGTTCGGCATCGCCGCGCCGACTGAAGCCAGAGCAACAGACGCTCTGTCGAACAGGCTACCGGGCCGCCAGACCGCGATGGAACTCAAAGCGAATGCCAAGACCAGCCCGAGGACAAGCGCTGTCGCCGTCAACGAAAATGTTTCAGCGGCATTGGCGACAAATATGTCCCACACCGGCGTATTTGAAGCAAAGGAGTTCCCGAAGTCCCCTTGTACAAAACGATAAAGCCATTGAAAGAACTGAACAAAAAAAGGCTCGTTCAGCGAGAATTCTTCGCGAATTCCATCCAAAATTTCTGGCGGAAACCCTTGCACATCCGGGTAGCGTGCATTTGCAATCGCTGAGGCTTTATCACCGGGCGCAAAATACGTCATGGTAAAAGTGATGAGGCTGACGCCAAACAGAACACAGAGCAGCCCCGTAAGACGACGGCCCAGCGCAAGAATGAAGGCGACCACCTTCGACCTGGTATTCAGCATGGTATTGCGGCCTTCGATCCAGACACTTGCACAACGGTTTCCGGCAAACCTCCCAATTCACGGGCAGCCGCGATCAGCTCACGGCAATAGTCGCTTTCGGGAGCCTGGAAAAACATCTCAGCAGACTGATTGGCCTCGACCTTGCCACCGCGCAAAACAAGCATCTGATCAGCATAGGCAGCAGCGAAGCCGAGATCGTGGGTCACGATCACAAATGTCATGTCAAACCGTGTCTGTATCCGCCTCATTGTCGCCGCGATCTGCTTTTGTACGATGGCATCAAGCGCGCTCAGCGGCTCATCGAAAAAAACCAGGTCCGGGCGCGCAATGAGCGCGCGCGCGAGACAGGCCCGCTGCGCCTGACCCATGGAAACCTGAGCCGGACGTCGCTTTGCCATTTCCGCAGGTAATTCAACATCGGCAAGTGCCGCCGATATGGCTGCCTTGAGTTCCAGGGACTTCAGCTTTTGAGCAAAAACGCTTTCCCCGATCGAGACACCAAGCGCCAACTTGGGATTAAGGGCCGAAAGCGGATCCTGCATCACCCACCGGCTGCCGGGCAATCCCGCACGTCCCTTCCAATATTCCTTAAGTGAAATGGGGCGACCATTTTTCGGTCGGAAAGTAAGACTGTCGAATGTTGCGGGCATCAGTCCGTTCACTGCACGCAGAAGACTGCTCTTTCCCGAGCCGCTCTCGCCAACAATACAAAGTGTTTTTCCACGCGGCAGATCAAAGGAGACTTCCTCCAAAATCGGTTTACCGTGCAGTCGTAATTGCAGTTTTTCGACACGAAGCATTTGACTAAGTTATTCGGCGGCGACGGAATTTGTCGCTTTCTGGTGTGCGGAAAAGTTCCAGTTGCGATGATTTACCAGCAATTGCCCATACGTTGTTTCTGGTTCACGCAGCAATGCTCGAGTTTCACCGAATTCCACGACCTGGCCAGAAGTCATGATCGCTGTACGGTTGGCATGTTGCGCTGCCAACGCCAGGTCATGCGTAACAATCAAAAGCGCAACATCATGCTTGTGAGCATAAGCCATGACTGAGCGCAGAACCTGGGCTGCAATCAATGGATCCAATGCCGAAGTAGGCTCATCGAGGATCAGCAAATTCGGTTCGCCGAGCAGTGCCATTCCCACCAGAAGACGTTGCTGCATGCCACGGCTCCATTGATGAGGAAACCGGCCATGGAAGGAACCAAGCCCCAGCTCTTTCAGGAGCACCTGTTGCGAGGTGGAAAAATCCTTGCTTCCGGTAACGGCTCGGGCGGTTTGTCGCCATTGCCACTCGAGGCGTTTGAGCGGATCAAAACCATGGTCCGGGTTCTGTGGAACATAGGCAATGCCCTTTGGCTTTCCGGTGCGGCCTGGGGACCCGAATTCCCTCTTTACCCCATCAAACGTCAGAAGCCCGCCAACAGGTTCTGCCGGGCGTCGCAGCCCCATCAGACTGCGTAGAAGTGTCGATTTGCCTGCGCCCGAACCTCCTACGATTGCAACGCATTCGCCCTTGTCGACATCGAAACTCACATCATCAAGCACCACCTGCCGGCCGATGCGGGCCGACAGGTTCTGCACATTCAGAAGGCTTTTAGCTTCAGTCTGCAAGTGTGAGATCCGGTGTCACGAGGTAAGTCTCGGCGGGGTGGATCTTATATCCTTCCACTTTGCCGTTTCCGACCGAAACCTGAGTTTTATGAAACACCGGGATCAACGGCAGGTCTTCGTTGATGATTTCCTGAATGCGGTCGTAGTACCCTTTGCGCACCTCGTCGTCGAAGCTCTCCCGGCCCTTTTTGAGAAGCTCATCAAGCTCTGAATTGGAGTAGCCGGAAAAATTGTATCCAACTCCTGACTCAACAAGCGTACTTGGGAAGTAGTTTGGATCGCCGAGCGGTGCTGTCCCCCAGGCTTGAAGGTGCATTTGAATGTCACCCGCCTTGAGCGCTTCATTATTGGCGTCATATTCAGCCATGGAAATCTCGGACTTGATCCCGATCTGTTGCAACAGGGCCTGGGCAATTTCCAACGTCGGGCGCAGGGCAGCCCGCCCCTCATAGGAACGAATTTTCAAGGAAATTTCAACGCCTTCCAACTCACGGTTTCCATCGCCGTTCGTGTCCTTGATCCCAGCCTTGTCCAAAAGGGCGGCAGCTGCTTCTGGGTCGTAGGTCAGTGAAAGGTCGGTGTTTGCCCAGGATGCCATGGACGCGGGAAAAATGCTGTTGGCCACTTCTCCGCCGACACCGCTCAGCGAGGCTGCAACAATCGTTTCACGATCAAGACCAAGGGAAATTGCCTTGCGAAGGGCCTCATTGGAAAGAGGACCATCGGAGGTCCGGACCTGAAAGAAGAACAGCCGGGTGGTCGGGTTGGAAAATAGCTGGCCCTCCCCTTTCTCCTTCAAATTGGCAAAATCCGGCTCAGGGTAGTTGGTTACCAGATCCACGTCACCGGCTTGCAGGGCAAGTGCTGCAACGGACGGATCAGAAAGAGCGTCCATGACAATTGCATCGAGCTTTGGCTCTCCGCCCCAATAGTCTGCAAACTTCCTAGTCTGATAGGACTTTTCCGTTTCGGCAGAAACAAAAACGAAGGGTCCTGTGCCAATCAAGGGCAATTCATCGGTGCCCTCTTTCATCACCGCGGCTGAAGGCTCGGTGAGCGACCACAGGAATGCGGAATTTGGAGACTTGGTCTTGAACACCAATGTGTTCGCATTTTCCACCGTAATGGTCTCCAGGCCAAGCAGCTTTGACAAGCGAGGGTTATGGCCCGGATGACCTTCCGCATCCATTTTTTCAAACGAGGATTTGACATCGCTCGCTGTCATGGGCGTGCCATCGTGAAATTTTACGTCGGTCCGAAGCGTCAGTTTCCACTCTGTCGGGGAAACGTTTTCGAAGCTCTCGGCAAGCCTTGGCTGCATGGTCATGTCATGTGCCAGGCCAATCAGCGTTTCAGAAACGCCGGCCCGATTGCTGAGCCATCCGTTTTGACGGGCTCTGGGATCCGGCACGGTGCTCTTTGGGCCGAAAGGCACGGCAATCCGCATGTTTTTTTCAGCTGCAAGCGCTGTTTGAGCAGGTGTTGCAACAGCCATTGCTGCGATGGAACCCACGCCCAAGAGGGCAGCAATTGCAAGTTTGTTTTTCCGCTTTGGCAAAATCGACTCCAGAATAAAACATGACTGACGGATGCCACAATGCGTATCTGTTATAACATTACATTGCAAAGAAAATTTTTGAAAATTTTGATCCCTTCGGGTTATCAAAGCGCAAGCATTCAAGCCGTGCATCCCGGCGCAGAAACTGTTCCCCAAAGATTTTCAGAACACCATTCGCCAGAGATCACACGCCATGACAAAACCAACGATCAGTCCGACCACAAAAGACGACATTCCGGCACTGCAATTGATACTGGACCAGACCGGACTGTTTCCGAGCGAAATGCTCCCGGAGATGCTTGACCCATCACTGACGGAAACCTCAGAAGCCTTCTGGCTCACATGTCACGCGAATGGAAAAGCCATGGGCTTTTGCTTTGTGGTACCGGAAGAACTGGCAGAGGGAACCTGGAACATGTTGGCGCTCGCTGTTCATCCGGATCTGCAAGGCAAGGGATTTGGTACAGCACTGGTCAGAGCAGCTGAAAGTCATCTTAGGGACAACAGTCAACGCATCCTGATTGTCGAAACGTCAGGCACCGAGGGCTTTGCACCGACCCGGAAATTTTATGTCCAAAATGGCTACGAAGAAGAAGCACGCATCCGCGATTTCTGGGCGCCGGGCGACGACAAGATGATATTCAGGAAGGCGCTTTGACAAAGCACGGCCCGTCGCCAGGCACCCGGCGCGAAGCACATTGATAGTCCACCCGTCGAACCTCGATGACCTTGAGACTTTTTGCCTTGATAAGGCCAAATGACATCTGACTTGAAGTCTCAACCGCCGCGATCTTCAGTTCAAACATTTGCTTGGGACAGGTCTCAGGCCTGTTCCGCGTAGTATCTTTCGATCAGTTCAACCTCGGTTCGGCAGCCCATAATCACTGCAATGCGCTGATGATGTGACTGAGGCTGAACACCCAGGATCCGTTCTCTGCCGGTGGATGCGCGTCCTCCGGCCTGCTCGACAATGAAACTCATGGGGTTCGCCTCATACAAGAGCCTGAGCTTACCGCCTGCGTGTTCATTTTCCCTGTCGACGGGATAAAGAAAGACCCCACCCCGTGTAAGGATCCTGTGGATCTCGGCCACCATGGAGGCCGTCCACCGCATGTTGAATGACCTTTGTCTTGGGCCGTTTTCACCCTTGATACATTCCTCGACATATCGCCTGATCGTCTCGTCCCAATGACGCCAGCGGGATGCATTGATGGCAAATTCCTCGGTCGTGTCTGGAAGACACATATCCGGGAAGGTCAAGAGGAACTCGCCCGTTCCCATCTTGTGGGTGAAGCCCTGAACACCCTTGCCGGTCGAAAAGACGAGCGATGTGGAGGGGCCGTAGAGTGAATATCCGGCAAAAACCTGTTTCGTACCCTTCAGCAGAACCACATCGTTTGTCAGCGTTTCGATGTTCTGCTCAAGTTCAACGACAGAAAAAATGGAACCGACGGACAAGTTCACATTCAGGTTTGATGAGCCGTCAAGCGGGTCAAAATAAACCAGATAGTCGCCCGCTTTTGGAGCTTCCTTCAGCCAGACAACGTCGTCCATTTCTTCCGAGACGAGGGCTGCAACACGCTGACAGTTCGAGCAGTGACTGAGGAACACGTCATTTGCAATGACATCCAGCTGTTTCTGAGTTTCGCCTTGAATGTTTGACGTTTCGGTCGCGCCCAGGATGTCTAGAAACGGGCCATTGCGGATTTGGTGAGAGATTATCCGGCACGATGTCGCAATATCCTCAACAAGAAGCATCAGGTCCGGATCGAGCCCATGTTCCTTCTGCAGTTGAAACAGATATTTGCGAAGTGTCATATGTTCCAATGTCATGGACTGCCCAACTCTGAACCATATAGTTTTTATCGAACGACCGCCTTTTGAAAGTGCGGTTCGGTCTTCTCGGCCGGAGCATAGCAGCAGCTTTCCTTCACACCAGCGGGAATTGCCTCCAATCGAAAGCTGCCAATTTTAAAGTCTTGTATCTCTCCGCGCACGCCATCCCGGTCTGTTGAAACGCAGTGTGTCCGATTGCTCCTCTCCACCACCCGGGATAGGCTGAGCACTCAGGAGAGGACGTATCTGGTGCTAATCATTGACGAGCTGAAGACATCTCTGATTGGCCCAATCGACCTCACGTTGGAAGTTGGCAGCTGTACCGCCATTTCCGGTCCGTCCGGTGCCGGAAAATCTCTCTTTCTGAGAGCGATTGTCGATCTTGATGAAAACAGCGGCACAATCAAGCTGAACGGAAGAGATCGCAATACCTTCCCTGCACCCGATTGGCGGCGCAATGTATCTTATGTACCAGCGGAAAGTGGCTGGTGGTCGGAACGCGTGGAGGATCATTTTCGGCCCACCTCGGACCTTGTCGAGCTGCTTGCAGCGGTCGGCCTGGAGGAGGCTTCGGGCTGGGAGGTTTCCAGATTGTCGACAGGGGAACGTCAGCGCCTTGCTCTCGTTAGAGCTTTGCAGCTTGATCCGGAAGTCCTTCTGCTTGACGAACCAACTTCGGCTCTGGACCCGCCGTCCGTTGCCAAAGTGGAACTGCTCCTTAAAGAAAGGATCGCAACCGGATGCGCCATCTTGCTTGTCACGCATGACCCGGAGCAACCGGTCCGTCTCAAGGCCAGCTGCTTTCATATGGCAGGCGGAAAATTGCGGGAACACGACCTGCACGAGGCAGCCTCATGAGCGCTTATCATGTTCTAAGCTATTGGGATATTGTTGCCGCTTCCGTTTTCCTGCTGCTGAACGCGGTCCTTTCCATACTCCTCAATTTGGGACTGACACGCACTCTGATCGTGTCGGCATTGCGCATGACCGTTCAGCTGATCCTGGTCGGGCTGGTGTTGAAGCTGATCTTCTTTGCCGGATCGTTGTTATGGACAGTGCTGGCGGCGGCTGTCATGGGCGTCTTTGCAGGGCGTGAGATTTGGGTTCGTCAGGACCGTCGCCTCAAGGGTTTTTGGGGCCCAGGTCTCGGGGCCGGTGCGATGCTGATATCCGGCGCACTTGTTACGCTTTACGGTCTTGCCGGGCAGATCCGTCCTGACCCTGTTTGGCAACCGCAATATGCGCTCCCCCTTTTCGGCATGATCCTCGGAAACACGATGACAGGCGTCAGCCTGGGCCTTGATACGCTTCATACAGCGCTGGCCAAAGGCAAGAGTGAAGTTGAGGCTCAGCTTCTTCTCGGTCGCACCCGCTGGGAAGCGACACGCCCTTTCGCCAGGCAGGCCCTTCGGTCGGGTTTCACACCTATCATCAACGCTATGGCGGCGACGGGCATTGTGTCCCTTCCTGGAATGATGACAGGTCAGATCCTTTCGGGTGTCGATCCGCAGGAAGCAGTAAAATACCAGCTGCTGATTATGTTTTTATTGGGAGGAGCAACTGGCCTCGGCGTACTTGGGGCAACATTTGGCAGTATTTGGCGGCTGACCGACCCACGTCACAGGCTGAGGCTCGACCGGCTGAGCGGAGGAACATCATGATTGAACTCTTAGGGGCAGACTATTCCGTTTATGTCCGGTCGGCCCGGTTGGCACTTGAGGAAAAGGGCGTGTCCTACGACCTGACACCCATCGATATCTTTGCCCCTGAAGGGCCATCGTCGGCGTATCAGACACTGCACCCGTTCGGTAAAATCCCCTTGTTGAAGCACGGTGATTTTCATCTCTATGAGACACCCGCTATCCTGCGCTATGTGGACGAGGCCTTCGGCGGCCCTGCCCTGCAACCCGCGACCTCGAAGCTCCGGGCCAGGATGGCGCAGATCCAGTCTATCCTGGATGCCTATGCCTATCGGACGCTGGTCTGGGACATTTACGTAGAACGGGTGGTCAAGACACGCGAGGGGGCCCCGGCTGACGAGGTCAGAATCGCGTCGGCGCTTGGTCCGGCCCGCACCGTGCTCGCCGCCCTTGAAACGCTTTTTGAAGGGGACCCGTTCCTTCTTGGTGATCTCCCAAGCCTCGCCGACTGTCATGCCGCCCCAATGCTGTCTCTATTTGAGATCGCAGAAGAAGGAGAACTGCTTCTAAAGGGCACACCCCGACTGGCGGCTTGGCTGTCGTTGTTCAAATCCAGAGCGAGTTTTCAGGCGACCGCGCCTGTTCCGCCAGATTGATAAAGTAGCTTACGAGCCAAACGGCGGAGACCACCCTTCCAGATCTCCAAGCTGTCCAGACCGTTGATCTCAAGCCGTTCAAGACAGCGCGAAATCGAGCGCAGCCCTGGCGTGAAGCACGGTCGTATCAAAGGCCGGAATGGAAAAGTCCTCCGGTTTTAACAGCAGTCCGATTTCCGTACAGCCGAATATGACTGCATCGGCCCCACCGCTGACTTCTTTTTCAACGATATCCAAAAAGGTCTGCTTGGAATCGGCCCAGACTTCTCCCCGGCACAGTTCCTCATAGATGATCCGGTGAACCTCAGCCCTGTCGTCCGGTTCCGGAATGCGCACATCGATGCCGTGGCGATCTCGAAGGTGGCCCTTGTAAAAGTCCTGCTCCATCGTGTAGCCGGTCGCCAGAAGAAGCGGTGCCCGGCACCCCGCTTGTGTTATGGCCGGTGCCGTTGCATCTGCAATGTGGATGAGCGGCAAGGCACTGGCAATTTGAATGTCACCGGCCATTTTGTGCATCGTGTTGGTACAGATGACCAGGCAGTCCGCACCGCCTCTTTCGAGACGTTCAGCCGCGGCAATCAACATTTGTGTCGCCAGTTGCCAATTGCCACTCGCTTGTGCAGCTTCAATCTCTGCAAAATCAAACGACCAAAGCAGGCATTTAGCGGAATGCAGACCACCCAGTCGTTCACGCGTCAAGCGATTGAGCAACTGATAATAGATGGATGTGCTTTCCCAGCTCATTCCACCGAGCAAACCGATGGTTTTCATGGTAGCGTCTCGCCTGCTTTCTGAACTTCTGCCTAAACGGAGACTGCCGTGCTTGAATCAATTTCTCAAGAAATCTCTTTTTCAAAATCAAAGCAATTGGTTACGACGATTTCCGCATGTCTTGTTCTTCTGGTTTGCCTTGGCATTCAAGCGGCAGCCCAGTCTGTTTACGAACCTGCCCGTGGCACACCTGAACGCGGCGATATTCTCAATGCAGTGCGTCCGATGCTGGAAGCCCGGGTCGGGCCGCCATTGGAGTTTGTGGTCGACTGGATGCGTGCCGGCAACGGCTGGGCATTTGTTCAGGTCAGCCCGCAAAGACCGGGCGGCGGCGTCATTGATCTGAGAAGCACCACATATGCGCAGCAGGCTGAATACATGGACGGCCTCGCCACCTTCGCCCTGCTCCGTTTTCAGTACAATCGCTGGAACCTGATCGACTTTGCTGTCGGTCCAACGGACGCGTTCTGGCACGGCGACCCGCTCTATGCCCGCCTGCCCCAGGGACTGGCCCCCTACTAGGCCGGATCCTTGTCTTGTCCTGTTTGATCTTTTGAAAAGAGCTCCGGCTCCGATTCTGTTCGCGCATCCTCGCCTGCGGCAAAGACGCCTGCTTGCTGAAGCTCTTCCTCGGCGAGCTCTCCCAGAACCTTTTTGCCGGCGAGTGCCCGTTCTCGCGCTTCGTCCATGATCTTCTTGGCAAGCGCTTCATCCCGGTCCATGAGCTGTCTCAGCGCTTCAGCTTCCAGCACAAGCAGCTGACAATCGCTGTAGGCTGAAACCGTAGCCGTTCGCCGGGTCTGATTGATTAGCGCGAGTTCACCGAAGAAGCTGCCTTCGCCAAGGTATACCGTGTCGTGCGGCAGCTTGATTTCCACCTCGCCATCGGAAATGAAATACATTCTGTCGGCAACGTCACCCCGATCGGCAATGGTCATGCCCTTGCGTACGCTCTGAGCCTGAAGAAGCTTGGAAACTTCCGCAATTTCCGTTGCCTTGAGGTCTTCAAACAGAGGTACGCGGGCCACCATGGACCAGGTGACGACGAAATCCCGGCTGTGTATTTCCCTTGCAAAAGCTGACGCAATGATGCCAACCGGCAAGGCTATGAGGCCGTAACCGAGCAGCATGACGAAACTGCCGACCATCTTTCCAAGATTGCTGACAGGCACAACATCGCCATAACCAACTGTGGTGACGGTGGTGATGGCCCAATACATGCCGTGAAGAATGCTGCGGAATTTCTCCGGCTGATCGTCATGCTCGATCAGGTACATGGTGGTCGCCGCAAGCAGAATGACACCCATGATGATCATGGTTGAGCCGAGCAATGCCCGGCGTTCATTGGCAACAGCAGAGATGAGCGATCTGAGCGCGGGCGAATAGCGCGCCAGTTTGAGGAACCTTAGCAGGCGCAGGATGATGACCACCACCACTGCCTGGTTTGGCAAGAACAGCACAAACAAAAGCGGCAATGCACCAATCAGGTCTACAAGCGCATCGGGATGGACCGCATAGCGAAGACGTGCCTGGATCGGTCCGTAGCGGCGCAGCGGCGGATGCAGATCGGCCACATAGAGCCGCAAGATATATTCAACCAGAAAGACAAAGCCGCTGCCGAGTTGAAGAAAACGCAGATGTTCTCCGAAGGCCAGTCTTACGTCCGGCACGGTTTCGAATACGGCCAATGCAATATTTAAGATGATCAGGAAAACCA
Organism: uncultured Roseibium sp.; assembly: GCF_947499295.1. GTDB lineage: Bacteria > Pseudomonadota > Alphaproteobacteria > Rhizobiales > Stappiaceae > Roseibium. Next base: position 246,747 of record NZ_CANMNP010000003.1, on the reverse strand, counting down.
GAAAATGGCGCAAGGAACGAGCCGCAAGCTTTCGTTTGCCTGTGTCTTCAAGCACTTCATAGAGTGCTCGCTTGAATTCGTGGCGCGTCACCCGCGTACTCCGGTGTCTTTTGCGGTACTGAAAGAGGAATAGCCGAAGAATGGGTTCAGACAAAGCGCTCTTGCTTGCCCAGCTGATTGCTCCCCGACCACTTCACGAAGACTACGCGAAGCCGTGAGCCAAAGTGGCATCAACGTGATTGGGCAAATTTGTCGCAGCCCCCATCTTTAGAAGGGTAAGCAAAACGCTCAAAAAGGAGACAAACATGAGTATCGAGACTGACAAGGTCAGAGCTGCGGAGACCTCACCGCACCATGTCGTACTGAAAATGCTTCTGGTATCCACTCTGCTGGCAGCCGCCTCTCTTGCAGCCGTTGCAATGGTTCACTGATCTAAACCCACCTGAAGACATTATCTCATGAAAAAAGCGTGCCCATTGGCACGCTTTTTCATTTTATGCAGTTGTTTTGGCTTCTGCTACAGAGCCGACAAGTGGCTTTCAATCGCCCCAATCGCGCTTTCCGCCTTCGAACCATCGGGCCCGCCGGCCTGTGCCATGTCGGGCCGTCCACCGCCACCGCGCCCGCCAAGCGCCTCTGATCCGAGCCTCACCAGGTCGACAGCACTAACCTTGTCGGTCAGGTCTTTTGTAACCGCTGTGACAATCGCAGCCTTGCCATCGTCGGCCACGTTGATCAGGACAACGACCCCTGAACCCAGCTGAGCCTTGGCATCATCCGCCATGCCCTTCAGATCCTTGGGGTTAATGCCTTCAACCGTGCGGGCCATCAGTTTGTAGGAACCAGCATCCTTGACCGGTGCAGCTTCCGAACCACCGCCGCCCATGGCAAGTTTCTTCTTGGCATCGGCCAGTTCCTTTTCCAGCCGCCGACGCTCCTCCACGAGCTGAGCAACACGGCCGGGCACGTCATCAACAGCAGTCTTCAGGATACCGGCGACCTCCCGCAGGCGCTTGTCCTGCGCGTCCAGATAGGTCCTTGCCTCAGCACCGGTCAGCGCCTCGATCCGGCGAACACCCGCTGCAACTGCACCTTCGGAGACGAGCGTGACCAGACCGATATCGCCTGTGCGTTTCACATGCGTCCCACCGCACAATTCAAGCGAATAGGGTTTACCTTCCTTGGCACCATGCAAGGCGGTCCCCATGGAAACAACGCGTACTTCTTCGCCGTATTTTTCACCAAACAGGGCCATGGCACCTGCCTCGATCGCATCATCGACTGCCATCAGCCTCGTGTCTACCGAAGCGTTTTGAAGCACGATTTCGTTGGCATAGGTCTCGACAGTTGAGAGTTCCTCTTCGCTCATGGGCTTTGGATGAGAGAAATCAAATCGAAGCCGTTCCGACGTGACCAATGAGCCTTTCTGTGCGACGTGGTTTCCAAGGACTTCTCGCAGCGCTTCATGGACCAGGTGCGTTGCCGAGTGGTTGGCCCGGATCCCCGTGCGCCGACCGTGATCCACCTTCAACTCAAGCGCAAGACCGGGCACCAGGGTCCCTTCTTCCACTGTCACGGAATGAACAAACAGGCCATCGGCCTTTTTCTGGGTGTTCGTGACAATTGCCCTTACGCCATTCGTCTGCACCACGCCGGTGTCACCGACCTGACCACCACTCTCGCCGTAAAACGGTGTCTGGTTCAGCACCATGAAACCATTCTGGCCTGCGGTCAGTTCAGCAACCTCTGCATCCTCAGACGCAAGGCCCGCGACGACACCTTCGGCAATCTCGGTTTCATAGCCCAAAAAATCGGTCGCACCGTATTTTTCCTTCATGGCAAACCAGATCGTCTCGGTCGCCGCGCCGCCGGCACCTGACCAGGCAGCCCGAGCTTCGGCCTTTTGGCGCTCCATGGCCGTGTCGAACGCGTCCGTATCGACGGAAATATCTCTGGCGCGCAGGGCGTCCTGGGTAAGATCTAGCGGAAAACCGTAGGTGTCATAGAGTTTGAATGCTGTTTCCCCGTCCAGCCGACCACCAGCCGACAGATCCTGCGTGGCGCTGTCGAGCAGGCCAAGGCCTCGCTCAAGCGTTTTGCGGAAACGGGTCTCTTCAAGCTTCAGCGTTTCCGTGATCAGGTCTTCTGCCCGGCCAAGCTCCAGGTAGGCCCGGCCCATTTCACGAACAAGAGCGGGCACAAGCTTATGCATAAGCGGTTCGCTTGCGCCCAGAAGATGGGCATGGCGCATTCCGCGGCGCATGATCCGGCGCAGCACATAACCGCGGCCTTCATTGGATGGCAGAACACCATCTGCGATCAGGAAGCTGGTTGAGCGAAGATGGTCGGCGATCACCCTGTGACTGCCTAGCGCGTCCCCTTCCGCATCAACACCGGTCGCGTTTTCCGAGGCGGCAATCAACGCCCTGAAGAGATCGATATCATAGTTGTTGTGAACGCCCTGCATGACAGCCGCAATGCGTTCGATCCCCATTCCGGTGTCGATCGATGGGCGCGGCAGGTCGAGACGCTTTTCAGGCGTCTGTTCATATTGCATGAAGACCAGGTTCCAGATCTCAATGAACCTGTCGCCATCTTCCTCAGGTGTGCCTGGAGGACCGCCCCAAACATGGTCACCATGGTCGTAGAAGATTTCCGAGCACGGGCCGCACGGACCGGTATCGCCCATGGACCAGAAATTGTCCGAAGTCGGGATGCGGATAATCTTGTCTTCGCCAAGCCCGGCAATCTTTTTCCAAAGATCAAATGCCTGATCGTCCTCGGCATAGACCGTCACCAACAGCTTGTCCGCCGGCAGACCGTACTCCTTGGTGATCAGGTTCCATGCAAGTTCAATTGCCCGGTCCTTGAAGTAATCACCAAAGGAGAAGTTTCCGAGCATTTCGAAAAACGTATGGTGGCGCGCCGTATACCCGACATTGTCGAGGTCGTTGTGCTTCCCGCCTGCACGCACACACTTCTGGGATGTCACCGCCCGTTGATAATCGCGCTTTTCAAGACCGGTGAAAACGTTCTTGAACTGGTTCATTCCCGCGTTCGCAAACATCAAAGTCGGATCGTTCCGCGGTACCAGCGGACCGGAATCGACCACCTCGTGATCGTTCTTCTTGAAATAGTCCAGGAAGGCGGTGCGAATTTCGTTTACGCCGGTCATTCGGGTCTCACATCGGTCTGAGCCCGAAGATGCGGGCCAGTTAATTGGCTTTCTGATATCGCAGGTCCCCAGATTGGGATACCGGCCGGAAGAGCCTTTTAACTTTGACCTACAAACCTGTCCAGCAGTTGCGAAGAAGCTCGCTCAGAGAAACCGCGGATTTGCCCGTTGCCGCCGGCATTTTCAGACAGACCCGCAGGCGACTTCAAAGATGAAAAGACAAAACCCCTCCTTGATCGGCAAGGAGGGGTTCAAAATTTTGCTTATCAGACAAGATCGCGTCTGCGAACAGATGTCAGGGATGAGAGGAAAAAGATCTCAATCCTCGTCTTCTTCTGCGCCGCGTTCCGGGTCGATGATTGCTTCAGCGATAAGCCCTGCATTCTGGCGAATGGCCAATTCAATCTCTTCAGCAATTTCCGGATTGTCCCTCAGAAACTGTTTGGCATTTTCACGGCCCTGGCCGAGCCGCTGGCTGTTATAGGAAAACCAGGCACCGGACTTTTCGACAATATTGCCTTTGACACCAAGATCGATCAGTTCGCCGGTTTTGGAAACCCCTTCGCCATAGACGATATCGAATTCAACCTGCCGGAAAGGAGGCGCAAGCTTGTTCTTGACCACCTTGACGCGCGTCTGGTTTCCGACCACCTCATCCCGATCCTTGATCGCGCCGATGCGGCGGATATCAAGGCGAACCGAAGCATAGAATTTCAGGGCATTACCGCCCGTCGTCGTCTCGGGCGAGCCGAACATGACACCGATCTTCATCCGGATCTGGTTAATGAAGATAACCATACAGTTCGACTTGGAAATCGATGCGGTCAGCTTACGGAGCGCCTGGCTCATCAAGCGTGCTTGCATGCCCGGCAGACTGTCACCCATCTCCCCTTCCAACTCCGCCTTAGGGGTCAGGGCCGCAACGGAATCGATAACCAGAACATCAATTGCCCCTGAGCGCACAAGCGTATCGCAGATCTCAAGCGCCTGTTCACCCGCATCCGGCTGGGAAATCAGCAGATTGTCGATGTCGACACCGAGCTTTCTGGCATACAAAGGATCAAGCGCATGCTCCGCATCAACGAAGGCGCAAATACCACCGCTCTTCTGAGCTTCGGCAACAGTATGAAGTGCCAGTGTGGTCTTACCTGACGATTCCGGACCGTAGATCTCAACGATACGTCCGCGCGGCAGCCCACCGATACCCAGCGCGATATCCAAACCGAGCGATCCGGTTGAGACAGACTGTATCTCCACTGCGTCCCTCTGACCCATACGCATGATGGATCCCTTACCGAAGGCTCTTTCGATCTGGCTCAGCGCTGCATCAAGCGCTTTTGTCTTATCCATCTGGCTGCTTTCTACGAGACGAAGTGTACTTTGTGACATGGCTTACGCTCCTTATTCCACGATGGACGCGCTGTTTCAATGAGAGCTTTGTACACTTTTTGTTCTCATTTGACAAGTCGGCGAAACCGATTGGTATTAAAACGGAAATGCCTGTTTGTTTCCAGTATGTTCTCTGTAGAACGTTTGGAGCTAACGCCGCGTAACTATTTCATTTGCGACACCTGTGATTCTATATGCCTGGAGAATCAACCGGCCATCGGCAAGGAGTTGCCGCATCAGGTTCGATCTGTTAGCCCGCTTGTCCTGTGTCTCAACGTCCGCCACTACCGGTCGAGCTCTGGAGAAGTAATCAGGCGTGTCCCCGTCCTTCGAAAGTCCTGTTATTGCACTTGGTGCAATTCACTATGATACGATTGCGCATGGAGCTGAAGTGATCCGGCCCGAGACGTCCACGCCGGCGCGCTTCCACGCAAAACCAGGCGGAGTGGCGACGAATGTCTCTCGTAACCTTTCAAGGCTGGGTGTTCAAACCAAGCTCATCGGGACAGTTGGAGACGACGCTGCTGCGCAGATCCTCAAAGAGCAATTGGGTGAAGAAGGGATCGAACACTTCACCGTCACCAGATCGGGTTTTTCAACCGGACAGTATCTGGCGTTACATGATCCGGACGGTTCGCTGAAAGCCGCCTGCGTCGATGACCGCATCCTCTCCGAAGCGCCTGCCGACCTTTTCTCAGACATCGTTGACCGCTTGTCTGCAACGGCAGACGAAAAGACAATCTGGTTTGTCGACGCGAACCTGCCAGCCCCGATGCTTGAGGGCCTGGCGTCGCAAATCCAGACAGGAAGGCTGATGGCCAATGCGGTTTCGGATGCCAAGTCCCGGCGATTGAAACCCCTGCTCTCTCGCCTTGACTGCCTCTATCTCAATCGCGGAGAGGCCGCCGCGTTGACCGGATTGCCAGCTTCAACGGGCTCAGATGAAATTTCTTCCGCCCTCGTCGACGCAGGTTTGAAAGCCTTCGTCCTGACAGACGGACCGTCCGGCATAATCGTTTCAAACAAGGGTTTGATCACCAGACTTACACCGGAAAATACGGATGTCGTCGACGTGACCGGCGCAGGTGATGCATTGACGGCGGGCAGCCTCGCAGCAGTTTCCAAGGGGTACGCTCTTGAAGAGGCGGTGAGGTTCGGCCTGAGGGCAGCGGCCCTGACCCTTGCCAGCACGGGCGCATTGGCTGAAACACTTTCCTGGGAAGCTTTGACCGCTTTTTGACCAAACGGACAAACCAATCACTTGGCGAGTTCTCGGTGCGAGCTTATAAGAGCGTCAAACAACAAAAGGGCTCTGCGCCCATGGAAACAATAAGAGGCCTCTTCCGTGACACGCCCAAACCTCAGCACTTCAGTCAAAGACCTGCTTGTCTACAACGCAGAGGTCCGCGATGCGCTTGCCAGCGACAAACCGATCGTTGCGCTGGAATCCACGATTATCACGCACGGGATGCCCTTTCCGAAGAATGTCGAAACAGCCCGGCTGGTCGAAGCTGACATTCGTGCCGAAGGCGCAGTCCCAGCCACCATCGCACTGATGGATGGCAAGATCATGATCGGCCTGTCCGACAGCGACCTGGATCGCCTGGCTCAAGCTGAAGACGTTATGAAGTGCTCACGCGCCGACCTCACTTTTGCGCTCAGCACCGGCTGCTACGGCGCCACCACCGTTGCCGCCACGATGATGGCAGCGCATGTTGCCGGGCTGAAAGTGTTTGCGACCGGCGGCATTGGCGGTGTTCACAAGGGCGCGGAGACAACGTTCGACGTGTCTGCGGATCTCGACGAGCTTGGACGAACACCAGTCTGCGTTGTTTCAGCAGGCGCAAAGGCGCTGCTGGATATTCCCAAGACGCTGGAAGTGCTGGAGACCAAGGGGGTCCCGGTTATCGCTTTTGGCACCAGGGAACTGCCGGCATTCTGGTCTAGGATCAGTGGTCTCCAGGCGCCCTACACACTCAATTCGGCCGCTGAGATCGGAAACCTTTTGAAAATGCGGCAAAACTTCCCAGATCATGGTGGTGTCCTGATTGCCAATCCGGTGCCCTTGGCAGATGAAATACCCGGATCCGAGATGGCCGGCCATATTGACGAGGCTATCCGGCAGGCTGAGGCCCGGAATGTAACTGGAAAGGACGTCACGCCTTTCGTTTTGGGCGCAATTCTCGACCTGACGGCTGGACGCAGCCTCGACACGAATATCGCACTTGTACGCAACAACGCCCGCCTGGCAGCCCGTATCGCGGCTGAACTTGTCTAGAAGGTCAGGATGCCGGGGATGGATCAGCTTTTGCTTTTCCATCCAGGGCACTCAACACCTTGTCGATATCCTTGATATGCAGATCACGCTGGGGGATCGGGATTTCAATCCCTGATTTGCCGAATTCATTGTAGATGGCGAAAAAGAGATCCGACTGCGTCGTCAAAATATTATTGACGTCTTTCAGATAGCACCTGAGTTCAAAGTTCAAAGCATTCTCGCCAACCCCCATGAAGAGGACAAACGGCACCGGATAGCGCGCAACGGTGTAGTGTCCACGGGCCGCTTCGATCAAAATGGCCTTCACCCTCTCCAGGTCACTGCCGAATGCAACCCTGATTGGAAGCATCAATCGGCCGGACTTGTTGCTCAAGGTCATATTCTTGACCGTGCCGGCAATCAGATCCGAATTTGGAATGATGACATCATGCCGATCGAAGGTTTCTATCCTGGTCGAGCGAACGGAAATGTCGCGGACATAGCCCATATGACCGGAAACCTCGATCCAGTCCCCTTCCTTGATCGGCCGCTCTATCAGCAAGATGATGCCTGAGACGAAATTCGAGACAATGGTTTGCAGCCCGAACCCGATACCAACCGAGAGTGCCCCAGCCACGACGGCAAGGCTGGAAAGGTTCAATCCAGCGGTTGAAACCGCCACCAGAATCGCAAGCGTCAACCCGACATATCCGGTCCCGGTCACGATGGCCGTCTGCGCACCGACATCCATGCGTGTTTGCGGCAGAACCGATGTCCTCAGCAGGTTCTTCAGCCAACGTGTGATCAGCACGCCGATTGCGAAGACAACCCCAAGAACGATCAGAGAATCCAGCGACAAGCGGATATCCCCGAACTGAACACCCCCGATCAGCAATCGCCAGGCATCTGCGATATCCGTTGCCCTTGCGCCCCATGTCAGTGCGATGAGCGGCGTAAAGATCGCCACAAGTGGAACAATCAGTCCTATGGTCACCAGAATTGGTGTTGGAGCCGTGTCTTCCCGGTCGGTCGCGGTTTTCACCAGAAGCTGTGCCAGGTGGTAGAGCATGAAGCCCAACCCCAGCTGCGCGACCGTCATGATCATCGGAATGATGGCAGCCCTTGCCAGTTCCACATAACCGACGAGGGTCACACTGACTGCCAGGAACGCAGACGCCTTCATCAAGAAGGAAAGAAACAACAGAAAACCGGATTCTTGCGGTTTGACCGAAGCTTCTTCGATTTCCTCATCTTCGTCCGGTTCGGCAGTCTCTTGCGTTTGGTCGGACGCATCCGCACCTTTGTTTCTGATGATTCCCGCCAATGCCCACAACAATACGGCTGCGGTTGCAATAAGCGGCACCGACAACACCGAGATCGCGCTGTCACCGAAAGCATTGTCAAGCTGCAGCGTTTCCAGAGCGACTTCGACCATCATGAAGGCACCGAGCCCCTGGCAAAGCCGCAGGCCCAGCTTTGCCTCGCGGTCCTCGAGTTCCAACAAGCGCCAGCGGGTCAGACCTGGCGCAAACAGCGTGTGCCCCAGCCAGTTGGCGATCACCATGAAAAGTGCCACGATCGGCGCTGCCGTGAGCGCAATTCGGGCGCTGTTGGGATAAATGTCCAGAACCGGTATGACGAGGAGGATCGACAAGGCGCCGATTGCCGGTAAAACCAGGAAACTGAGATTATAGATCACAGCAAGTGCAAGCGCGCGGCCACCGCGTTCCTGGCGCTCACTCAGCTTCAATAGCAACCGATGGATGGGCATTCGCCCAACGACAATGAAAAATATGCCGAAGGCGATAAGCGCCAAAGACGTCGGCACGGTTTGTCCGAGCGCTTTCGATACGCTGGGGCGTTCCAGTTCCCCTTGTATGTCGCGCTGCAGCCGTCTCCAGAATTGGTTGATTTCCTGAAAACCACTGGTCCATGTCGCCGGTACGAGCGGCGACGGATACCGGGTCAGCAGGCTGTCGATCTTCATCGACCTAATCTGCCGGTCGACTTCCCGAATGAGCACATTGGCAAGGTTCGTGATTTCCCTTGCTTCGCGGATCGGTGCATTGGCTTCGGCCAGTGCATCCGTCAGCTCCTTGCGCCGCTCGGCAATCTCCTCAGGTTCATCCTGCCCACCCGAAGGTGGTGATCCCAGTGCCCGCAGTTGAGCGGCAAGTGTTTGCGCATCTATGCTGCCCGTTTCAACCACTCGGGAGTTTCTGTCGCGCACCTCGACAAGTTGTTGACGCAATAGCTCAAGCGTTCCGGTCGAGACAGTGCCTTGCTCCAGGGCATTTGACGCACGCTCGAAGAGATCGAGAACCGGGGGGGCAGCTGGCACCGGGTCGCTACCGGCTTCCTGGGCATAACTGGCACCCACCGACAATTGCAGTGCCAGCAGCAAAGCAACCAGCAGCGAGAAACCAAAAATTTTTATCTGTTTCATCACTTTGCCATGCCAACGCGTGCCTGTTCCGATCAAGACCGAAAGTCTTTCCTGACCACTTGTTACTGCATTCTTCTGTGGCAAAGCCATGAGCACAAGGTCACGAAGGTCACAAGGGCAAAATGCAGGAACTCTGGTCTTCGAAACATACTTGTCGCAAAAGCCGCCTATGGAAAGGATCAAACGGGTCCGGCTCGACGAATGAACTTGGCCAGTTTCCCTTGCCAACCCGTTGACAGAGCGGCGTAAGCCTGCCCTAACATGGCCCTTTACGACGTAAACAGGACGAAGCGGCGCTGGACCACAAAAATCGACGCCGTCCTTCGAGGAGGTCAAACATGACAGACGCGGCAGCACCTGAAACTCCGGAAAATGCAGCGGCGCCGGCCGGCGGGTTTTCCCCCCTTCAATATCTGGATCGCGCTCTTTCCACATTGCGCGATATCGGCATCTCACCGGAAACCGAAAGGGATGCACCGATCAATGCCCTGCTTGAGCAGATCTCCGACCTGTCGCCGGACAAGGTACTGATCATTTCACGCACTCTCGGTCAGGCCTCCAACTTCAACGAAGTGGTCCGCAACCAGGTGCAACAGATGGACATCGGTGAACGTTATGAGGAGATCACCGAGGCCTTCAACTCGATCCGCGACGATGCCAAGACGCTGGTTGACCAGCTCGCGGACGGCAAGATTTCCTTCACTGAAAATCTTTCCAACAAATGGCGTGACATGCGGCGCGGCACTATTTCGGACCGGTTCACCGACATTCGTGGAACCTACAAGGAGGTGGCCAGTGCAACCAAGGACCAGATCGAGCGCGAACAGGTCATCCTCGAAGCCTACCGTGATTTCCGCGGAGCACTGAAGCAGGCAGAGGTTACGGCGCTCGAGTTGCTGAACATGGCAACTGAAAAACTGTCGGCCGCCAAATCAGCGCTTGAAGGGTCTTCCAGTGAAGTGGAAGCCTATACCGGGGACGACCCGGCCCAGAAAGCCCGGCTTGAACTTGCGCGTGACGAAAAACTGCGCGAGATGCAGGACGAAGAAAAGAGATACCAGATTGCCAAGGATCTCTCCGACAATCTGACGATCGGTTACAATACGTCCGAAGTCATTATGGCTCGATTGGTGCAGACCACAAACGCCAAGGAGCGCGTATATGCCCAGTCGGTCAGCTTCTTTTCGACCAATGAGTCTGTTCTGACCGCTCTCAACGCTTCCTTTACGGGCATGCAAGGCCTGCACGAATCCACCGAAACGCTGAACGCCATGAAGGACGGCATCAACAAGAGCCTTGAGACGCTGGCAGAGATTGGCGACGCGGTTCAAAAGGAAGCCTTGAAAGCCGGTTACGGCCCGACCGTCGCCGCTGCTTCTGTCAAAAAGCTGGTGGACTCGGTTGTGAACTTCCAGGTCCAGTCACGTGAAATCATTACGGAAATGCGTGATATGTCGACCAAGAACTCCGAAGAAATCCGCAATGCCGTCGAAGACGGCAAAAGGCGGCTCGCCAAACTGACGGCTCAGGGCCAGGGACTTTAACACACAAGGCATCGGCAGGCCGGTGAACCGGCCTGCCCAACGCAAGAAGATTTAATCGTATGGCAGGCAAATCCGAGGCTCCGCTCGACGATCTGATGATGGCGATGGACGTGGTCGACACGCTTCGGCATGAAGAAGGTCAGGTGGCCCGCGAACTGAAGACGGATGAACGCGACACCGCTATGGTCGACCGGCTGCGTAAGGTCTATGCAGCTCAGGGGATCGACGTTCCGGACCATATTCTCAAGAAGGGTGTCGAGGACCTCAAACGCGACCGTTTTGTCTATTCACCTCCGGCTACAGGTTTTTCGCGTACTCTGGCGATGATCTATATTTCCCGCAGCACCTGGTCGAAATGGATGGCCGGGGTCTTTGCTGTTCTGGTCATTGCGATTGCAGCCTGGTATTTTCTGGTCAAGTTGCCTGAACAACGCGCAGAAGCGGATCTGCTGGCTCGCATTGACGCCCTTCCCCAAACATATTCCGAACTGGTCAGCCGCGTTGATGCGTTGACTGAAAATGCCGACATCGAAGCAGAAGCGGCCCGCATTGCCGAAGATGGCCGTCTGGCTCTGTCGGATGGCAAAAACGATGCCGCCTTCAAGGCCGAAGGCGACTTGCGTCAACTGGCAGCCAATCTGCAGGAAGTCTTTGAAGTCCGGATCATTTCACGTCAGGGCGTGCCGACAGGTATCACCCGTATTCCGGAAACCAATCCGGATAGCGAAAACTACTACATTGTCGTGGAAGCAATCGACCCGGACGGAAACATCATCAACCGCAGCATTTTATCAGAAGAAAACAGCGAAGCGATTTCAGTCGACAAATGGGGACAGCGGGTATCGCAGAACATTTATGACGCTGTGCGGCAGGACAAGCTGGAAGATGGCATTGTCCAAAACGGCAAGCTTGGCGAAAAACGCCGCGGTGAACTGAATATCAAGTGGCGCAGCGGCGTGCGGGACGGAGCAATCACCCAATGGTAGCGGCCAATCGGAAGTTGATGGGGACAAGCGTATGCTGACAGGACGTCAGACCCTGGGGACGATTGAGCAATCGCTTGCTGATTTGCGTCGTGAAGAAGCTGAACTCACCAAGCGGATAGAGCGCGCAACCCGTGCCCTGACAGATCTGCAAGAGCGTCAGAGCGAGGCTTACCGCGACCTGGCGCGTTTTCGAATGGATACAGATGCGGCAGGTGCACTGAACACCCGCCTCGACAGCGCTGCCCGTGAAGCCCGTCGCCTTTTGGACAAGCGAAACGCCGACTACAAGGTTCTGACCGATCAGCTCCGCAGCTGCGAAGCAGAGCGCGGCCAGCTTCAAAAGGAACGCTTGGAACTGGACGATGCCCGGGATGCGGCGGAAAGCCAGATGGACGAACTGATGGAAGCCATCGACGGCCGCCTGGAAAACGACAAGACCTATCTTGCTCAGCGTGAAAAAGCTGAAACCGCAGAGGCGACCGCGGAAGCTGCAGCGTCAAAGGCTGACACTTCCAAAGCGGATCGTGAGCAGAAGGGCAAGGCCTATGAGGACGATCCGCTGTTCATCTACCTTTGGCAGCGCGGCTTCGGAACCCCGGACTATAACCACCGTGGTCTCGTGCGCTCGCTGGATCGATGGGTTGCCAGGCTGATCAAGTTTGACGGAGCGCGAGCCAATTACGCAATGCTGACCGGCATCCCAGAGCGTATGGCCCGCCATGCGGAACACTGCGCCGAAATTGCCGTTAGAGAGCAGGCCAAACTTGCGGATATGAGCCGCAATGCCATGACAGATGCAGCCGGAACAGATCTGGTCGGGGCCATCGAGACCCAAAGTGAGGACATTGACCGGATCGACGTTCAGCTCGACAAACTGGATCGTCAGATCGAAACACTGTCAGCTGCGCTGACTGAGTTTTCCAGCGGCGAAGACGCGGATTTTCAGAAGGCCGAAGAACACTTGTCTGTCTCACTTCAGGCCGATGACCTGAACGACCTTTGGCGGGCCGCAATTGCGACACCCTCGCCTGAGGATGAAAAAATTGTTCAGCGTATCGAAGATCTGAAAGACAGGATTGAACAGGTCACCCGCGAAATCAGGCAGGACCGGGAGCTGCAACGCGACATCAGCCGTCGCCGGGCCGAGCTCTCCGACGTCATCAAACGGTTTCGCTCGAAGGGCTATGGAAGCTGGGAATCCACTTTTTCCGATGACAAGCTGACAACGGTTTTGCTGGGTGAATTAGTCAAAGGTGCCATAACCGGCGCGGACTACTGGTCCAGGGCTGAGCGCTCGCACAAGCGCCGCAAGCCACGCGGTCGTCGCGTTGCCTTTCCAGGCGGGTCCGGGCTTCCGAAATCCATGGGTGGATTCGGTGGCGACTTTAGCCGCCGCTCAAAAGGAAAAGATCCTTTCAAAGGAGGGTTTAAGACCGGCAAAAGCTTTGGCAGCGGAGGTTTCAAAACCGGTGACAGTTTCTAATTTTAAAAGACTGCCATTTTTGCCCATGTCCGGCCACAAGGCTTCGTTAGGAGTGTTGTGACACAGTGTTGATACAAGAATGCCATTGCTCACATGCAGTTTTATTGTGTTCAGCGATGACTTGATTTAGGTGATGACCAGGCCGAAACCCATCGGCTGCTCTATTGAATGCAGGACTGATCATGCGACATCTTCTTTTAGCCAGCCTATGCGCGCTTAGTCTTGCCGCATGCCAGTCAGGGTCCTCTCAACGTGCGAGTTTGCCCGACCAGCCCCAGCTTAGCGTTCCAGCCGGAGCACAAAGCGTAAATATAGCAGCCGATCCACCAACCGTACGCAATGCTCTGGTATCCAGTGCGCAACAACGTGGTACGGTTGTTCTTCAGGACCAGCCAAACATGGTTGTTCTGGAAAGGCCGATGACCAGTCCGAATCCTGCACTCGATTCTGAATTCGGACCGTCAGACAACGGTCAGCGTGTCATTCGCATCCGCGTCCGTTTTACCGGTACACCCTGCCAGACGCTCGCCGTTCAGGACCTTGCCGTCATAAACAACGTTCGCACAGCGCTTGAACAAAGTTTCGTGTTACCCGGTGACCCGAACACAATGCAGAGCCTCCAGGGCTTGAAATCGCGCGCCGAGCAAAACAGCTCCTGTCCTGCCGTCTCGTCCTGAGGGCTGAAAGCAATTCCAACCGAGCGGCGTGACCGGTCTCCCGGCCACGCCTTTTTGTTGCACCAAACGGCCGCTTCAAAACCGATGTGCTTGGCTTGAAATTCCGGCTTCTGAAGTCGCCGCTATGACGGCACGGCTTCAGGGGCAAATTGCTTCAGGAATTCGGGGCTTGGGGGAATTGGTTTGATAACATCGATCAGAACGCCATTCGGGTCACGAGTAATGAAGTGGCGCTGACCGAAGTCTTCATCACGTAGAACCTGCAAGATAGGCAAACCGTTTTCCTTGGCTCGTTCATAAACTGCATCAACGTCTTTCACTTCGAAATTTATCAGCATTCCGGCCGCTTTCTTGCCTCGTCCTTCTTTCGGGATTGTCTCGTGGTCCTTATCGAGAACCGCAAGATTGACACGTTCGTCTTCCTCGGATTGCAGATGAACGTACCAGTCGGCTTCGAACGCCGCCTTGAATTTGAAGTTGTCCCGATAGAACCGCGCGGTTTCTGCAACATTCGATGTCATCAGAACCGGGTAATACTGTGTGCACTTCATCTTTCGATCTCCTTGCCACGGAACCACTGCCAATCTGACCGGTGCACCGTCATGCCGACGAAAACCCGGTCATTGGAGGGGTCTTTTCAACGCCAATAAAAAGACATACAGTTTGTATGTAAACTTCAATTAACATACAGGCTGCATGTATGCAAGGAACAAAATCTCGCCGAACTCAGGCCGAACGCCGGGCCGAAACCCGCAGCGCACTCCTAAAGGCTGCCCGGGCTCTGATCGTTGAAAAGGGGTATGCGGAAACAGGAACGCCGGAAATCGTGAAGGCTGCAGACGTCACCAGAGGCGCGCTCTATCATCACTTTACGGACAAAGCGGACCTCATGCGGGCCCTCGTCCATCACGAAGCGGCTGCAATAGCGGTTGAAATCGATGCCAAGACCGATATCAGACAGTCTCCGCTCGACGCTTTCATGTCCGGTGCGAGCGCTTACTTTTCCGCAATGTCCGTGCCTGGTCGCGCAAAAATCATGTTGCTTGAGGGGCCTGCTGTTCTGGGCGTAGCGGAAATGACGGAAATTGACAAAGAGACCGGTGGCGCAACGCTGTTGGAAGGTTTGCAGCACAGCGCAAAGCACGGACACCTGAGAGGCATCCAGCTAGAGCCGCTGGCCGATCTTCTTTCCTCGGCATTTGACCGTGCAGCGCTTGCCATTGCAGCTGGAGAAAACCGAACCGCATACGAGGCAGCCACGCGCAAGCTTCTGGCAGGCATTTTGGCGGACTGACTAGCGTTTTTGTGATTTTGGAACAGCCTCTTAGGACTCGACGTTAATCAGCCATTTACCATAATTGTGTTGCTTTCGGAGACCGTTTGAGTATTCCGTTTATCAAGATTGCGGCCCGTAAAGCTGTTTTAAGATGACAACAACCGATATCCGCTGCGAGGCGGCCCCGGGAAAGGACGCGAGCATGGCGATAAAATTGAGCCGACGGAGCTTTGTTGCTGGAATTCCGCTGTTGCTGGCCGCCTGCCAAAGCAAACAGGGCGCCACGGTTCAAGCGGGTTTGACGCCTCTGTCCGACGGGACGCCTGATTATGCGACCGCCTATGCACCTGTGCGGGACGGCGGCTTTTCGCTGCCCGGCATCAAATATCAGAACTTCGACCCGAAGTACCTGCGCCAGTCGGTGTTCTATCCGTCCCAGTACCCGTCCGGTACAATCGTTGTCGATCCGAACAGGAAGTTCCTTTACCTCATCCAGCCAGGCGGGCGCGCCATCCGCTACGGCATCGGCGTCGGCCGTGCCGGGTTTGCCTGGAATGGCGAGGCGGTGATCCGTTTTAAGCGCAAATGGCCGAAATGGTTTCCACCCGACGAAATGATCGAGCGCGAACCGCGCCTGGCCAAATACAAGGACGGACAGGAAGGCGGCCCAAGCAACCCTATCGGCGCCCGCGGTCTCTATCTGTGGCAGGGCAACAAGGACACGCTCTACCGCATCCACAGCACAAACCAGCCAAGCAGCATCGGCACCAATGCATCCAGCGGCTGCATCCGCATGTGGCACCAGGACATCATCGACCTCTATAGTCGCGTTGAACTCGGCGCCAAGGTCGTGGTTCTTTAAGTCGATCGCTACGCTTCTCGCCTATTGCGCCGTCCAGCCACCGTCGACGGGGATCGTTGCACCCGTCACGTTGTGAGCTATCGGATTGCAAAGCCAAAGAGCAAGCTCACCGATTTCAGAAGGGTCGGAGGTGCGTCGTGACGGCTGCTTTTCTGCCAGCAGATCCGCAATCCCCTTGTCCCGGTCTCCGCCAAATTGTTCGGCGCGGGCTGCCACTTGTGGCTCGATGATGGCTGTCTCCGTCCAACCGGGCGCAATGCAGTTGACGGTAACGCCGCCTGCTGCCTTCCTGCCTGCCGTCGCATATTCAAGAGCAGCAACTTTGCTCATTCCCACCAGACCAAATTTTGACGCGACATAAGGTGCCTTGTTCACGGAGGCGACCAGCCCGTGAACCGATGCAATATTGATCACCCGGCCATAGCCTCTGGCTGCCATCGCCGGAAGGGTCAGTCGCATGGTATGGAAAGCTGCCGAAAGATTGACGCCGATGATCGCGTCCCAGATTGCCGGATCAGCTTCCGCAAGACTGGCGGTTTTTTGAATTCCCGCATTGTTGACGAGAATATCAGCGCCGCCCCAGCCTTCAACCTCCCCCATCATTGTCTCGATCGCGGCCACATTTCTGACATCCGCATCGAAAAACCTTACCTTAGGAGCACCGGCTTCCAGTACAGCTTCAACAGTTAATTTTGCTTCCTCATCCGTCGCCAGGCCGTGTACGCCAACTCGTGCCCCTGCCCGCCCAAGAACTTTTGCAATGGCCAGCCCAATCCCTTGCACCGATCCAGTGACAAGCGCAGTTTTCCCGGTCAGTTCGCTCATGTCTGCTCCTCCTCGTTCACTCTGTCCCGAAGCTTCGTCTTCAGAACCTTTCCGTAGTTGTTCTTCGGCAGTTCAGAAACGAAACGATACTCTTTTGGTCGTTTGAACCGTGCAATCTGATCCAGACAATGGGAATCCAGTAGTTGTGTCGTGACGCCATGATCATCGTTGCAGACAACGAAGGCCACTACGGTTTCACCCCACTCCGGGTCAACCCGGCCGACAACCGCCACTTCACGCACGCCCACATGGCTCAGCAGAGCCTCTTCCACTTCGCGTGGGTAGATATTGGAACCACCGGAAATGATCACGTCCTTGGAGCGATCCTGAAGGGTCACATACCCGGCATCGTCCATGCGCCCGAGATCTCCCGTCCACAACCAGCCTTGCCGAAGTGTTTTCGAAGTCGCATCCGGGTTGTTCCAATATCCCTTCATGACGGTAGGCCCCTTCACCACAATTTCCCCCACTTCACCGGGCGAAAGATTGTTTCCTGCCTCATCGACAATCGCAACAAGGACAGCGGACTGCGCTGTTCCGACTGAATTCAGCCGTTCTCGCCAACGCGGATGACCACGATCAGACACTTCTTCTCGTGGCAGTGCCGTGATTCCCATGGGACACTCACCCTGGCCGTAAATCTGGATGAAGCGAGGCCCCATCAGATTGACAGCCTCCAGAATGTCCGCCTCGTACATCGGTCCACCGGCATAGACGATGGTCCTGAGGCCTTTGCCGGAAAGGTTCTTCGCCTTGGCTTCGTCTATAAGCCTTCGAACCATCGTCGGGGCTGCGAACATCGACACGGAACCGATCAGAGGAGCAATCTTCAGTATCTCTTCGGCGTCGAAGCCACCGCCTTCGGGCACAACATGCCGCGCGCCCTTCAGGACATGCATGAAATTGTAGAGACCAGCCCCGTGGCTCATTGGGGCCGCATACAGGATGGCGTCCTGGGTTTTGACTTCATCCACGTCTGAAAAGTAGGTCAGCGTCATGGAAAGGATGTTTCCACACGTTATCATGACGCCCTTGGGCTTGCCGGTCGTGCCGGATGTATAAAACAACCAGGCAAGATCATCCTTTTGGAGGGCGACCGGAATTTTGTCCGACTGGGAGCAGCGCATTGCGCCAAACTCTTCACCCGACAGACTGACGATACGCACATTCTGATCGACAAGCCGTGCGAGTTGCCTGCCGGATTCCTCATCCGCAAAGACAAAAGACGCTCCGGAATTTTCGATCATCCAGGCAGCTTCTTTGACATGCAGTTTGGCGTTGATCGGGACAACCGATGCACCGATCCACCATGCGCCATAGAGGGCTTCCAGATACTCGGTCCGGTTGGCACAGTAAAATGCGACGCGGTCGCCTTTGCCGACATCTTCTTTGGACAAAGCCAAGGCGATGGAGCCGGCACGTTTGGCAAACTCGCCATAGTTGGCAGTACATGTTGTGCCGGTATGAAGCGCTGGTGCATCAGGCATTCTTGCCGCGCTTCTATAAAGCCATTCTGCCGGGTTCATTCTTGCCTCCCTATGCGACCTTTCAGATACTATTGCGAGACGTTCTGAGGAATTACGTCAATTTACCTAACGGGGAGAACATGGAAGACAGCGAGACAATCGCTTTTGAATTCGCGCCGGTCGGGCTGATTTACTCCGAAAACCGATGCATAAAGAAGTGCAACACACTCTTTGCCGAGATGTTCGGCTATTCCCGTGCTGAGCTGACTGACGCCTCTCTGTCGATCCTTTACCCCTCTTCAGAGGAGTTTTCCCGCATCGGCCAGATAGGCGCCCAGAAAATGATGGGAACCGGCCGATACCGTGACGAACGAATTATGCGCCGACAAGACGGAGAGCTGTTCTGGTGCCGTGTTCGCGGCCAGTCGCTGGATGCCGCAGAACCTTTTGCGCGCGCTGTCTGGTCCTTTGCCGACATTTCCGAAGACAGGCCGATTACCGACATGAGCGTGCGGGAACGGCAGGTGGCAACGCTTATGGTCGAAGGAAAGACCTCCAAGGAAATTGCCCGTGTTCTGGAAATCTCGCCACGAACGGTTGATATTCACAGGGCTCGATTGATGAAAAAACTTGGTGTCAGAAACAGCCTCGAACTTGTGGCACATATCAGCGGCATTCCGCTTTAGTGCCTCGAACTTGCTATTCAACATGAAAGAAATTTCACTTGAACCAGCAAGTCGGCACCCCACCTGAACAGCCGGAGGACGGCCTCCAACTTCCATCAAATCAACGGGACGGCCCGGCCAGGAGAAGATCCCATGGCTTGGATTTTTTTGCTCGCCGCAGGTTTCCTTGAAATCGTCTGGGCGTTCGCGATGAAGGAATCGCAGGGGTTCACGCGTTTGACACCAACGCTGATCATGCTTGGCGCAATGGTGGCCTCGTTCGCTCTTCTTTCGCTTTCGATGCGCAGCCTTCCGCTGGGAACCAGTTATATGATCTGGACCGGGATAGGCGCCGTTGGCGCCTTTGTGGTCGGCATCTGGTTTCTTGGCGAAACAGTAACCATCCAGCGCCTGGTTGCTGCGCTTCTGATTGTCGCTGGCATCGTAACAATGAAGCTTGCCTGAGACTGAGAAAGACTGACCTGACCGGGGCACCTCCTCTGCTGCTGCCCCGGTTGATCCATGGCAACCGCGTCGAAAGGGGTTTCATGTGCTCTGCGCTTATGCGAGCCTTCAATGCAACTCCGCCTTTCAGCCATGTCTCCCAACACGGCTAAAATCGTCAGAACCGATCAGCATTCCAAAGGCATTTGCGCGCAACAATGACCACGACAAAAGCAAAACTGCCCCCGCGTTCCATCTTCGCCGCGGCAAGCGGCAATGTTTTGGAGTGGTATGATTTCACAGTCTATGGCTTTCTGGCACCTACGCTTGCGGCCTTGTTCTTTCCCTCCGAAGACAAGTTCGCTTCCCTGTTGTCCGCCTTTGCGGTGCTTGCCGTCGGATACGCTGCCCGGCCAATCGGCAGCGTGATATTCGGGCATATCGGCGACAGGATCGGGCGCAAGACAGCCTTGATGATTTCGGTACTGTTGATGGGCGCAGGCTCGCTCGCAATTGCGCTTTTGCCAACCTACGAAGAAATCGGCGTCACGGCTGCGGTTCTGCTGGTTCTTATCCGTGTCGTCCAGGGTATTTCAGTTGCAGGTGAATACACCGCCTCCGGTGTTTTGCTGGTGGAACAGGCCCAACCCGGGCGAAAGGCCCTCACAGGGGCTTGGGTCGCCTTCGCCATGATGTGGGGCTGCGTCCTGGGCTCTGCTGTGCCTGCAGCAGTGAGCTCCATCCTGTCTCCGGAAGACATGCAGTCATGGGGATGGCGGCTCCCGTTCGCACTTGGCGCTCTGGTTGCTCTTTTCAGTGCCGTTTTGAGGCGCAGCCTGACTGAAAGCGCGCCGAACGATGCGCAAAAGAGCAAAGCCTCTCCAATCATGGAAAGTCTTCGTGATCACTGGAGACTGCTGATCCAGATGGTGCTGCTGCTGATCCCGAGCGCGGTCATCTACTTCGTTATCTTTGTCTATGCGGTCTCATACCTGACGTCGCAAATGCACTTCACCTCCGCCGCTGCGCTCGACATTACCACCGTCAACTTGATTGTCATGGCCCTGCTCGTGCCGGTTTGCGGTCTGGCCGCAGACAGGTTCGGTCAAAGATCGGTTTTTCTCGTCGGTGCAGTCGGTACGCTTCTTGTAGCCATCCCCAGCTGGTGGCTGATGCATCGACCCGACATTGGCATTGTGTTCCTCGGGCAGTTCGGCCTGACAATCACCAGCACCGTTGGATGGGCATTGTCCGTGTCGGCTTTGACGTTGATGGCGCCGGATCATTTGCGCTGCAGTGTCGTTGCACTGGGCTACAACACCTGCATGGCAATCTTTGGCGGCACAACGCCGATGATTGCAACCTATCTGGTCAACAGAACAGGCGACGATTTTGCGCCTGTCTACTATGTGATCGCCGCTGTCCTTGTGTCTTTGCCGGTTATCTGGCGGCTGCCAAAGTTGATCGGAGAAAACCGATCCGGAAGGGCGAACTAATTTCGAATTGGGCAGCGGTGATTGGGAAGGCGGATTGTGAGCACTTGGGTAAAAGAAGCGATCACCAGGATCAATGCGGACGCACATCGTTCAGCCGATACGCATCTGTTCAAACTGCCCCTGCCCTCCCTGAAGGGTGTCGACATTTATCTGAAGGACGAAAGCACGCACCCGACCGGCAGCTTGAAACATCGCCTTGCGAGATCTCTTTTTCTATATGCACTTTGCAATGGCAAGATCAGGGAAGGTACGCCAGTCATTGAAGCGTCCTCGGGCAGCACCGCTGTGTCGGAAGCCTATTTCGCAAACATGATCGGTGCCAGGTTCATAGCTGTGGTGCCCAAAAGCACCGCGCACAGCAAAATCGGACAGATCCGCCTTCACGGCGGCGAAACGTATTTTGTTGAATCGGCACCGGAGATGCACGGTGCAGCAGTGGATCTCGCAGCCTCCATTAACGGCTATTTCATGGACCAGTTCACTTATGCGGAACGGGCAACCGACTGGCGCGGCAATAACAACATCGCCGAAAGCATCTTCCGGCAGCTGGAATGGGAACCTCATTCGACACCGAAAAGACTGGTCATGAGTGCCGGCACAGGCGGAACATCCGCAACTCTTGGCAGATATATCCGCTACAAAGGCTATGACACCAAGCTCACGGTTGTCGATCCGGAAAATTCGGTCTTCTATGATGCCTACCAGACTGGAGATCGCACCCTCACTTCAGAGAAATCCAGCCGTATAGAGGGCATTGGTCGCCCGAAGGTCGAGCATTCATTTTTGCCCGATGTGATCGATGACATGATCAAGGTTCCCGACGCTGCCAGCGTAGCGACCATATTGTGGCTCGAAAAGCTGACCGACCGGAAGGCGGGCGCTTCTACAGGCACCAATCTCTGGGGCTCTCTGCAGATCGCCCGAAAAATGTTGGACCAGGGTGAAGATGGTTCAATCGTCACGCTGATGTGTGACAGCGGTCAGCGGTATCTTGATACCTACTATGATCCGAACTGGGTCAAGGAGCACTTTGGCGACCTGTCCAGCTATTCGGCAGAACTTCAGACCTGGGGTTGAGGGCATGGACGGCCCTGCGACTGCCAGCATGGCTGGAACGCGTCGCCTCATTTGCTCTTGAAACCTCAGGCAAACGGACGACCATGACCGACTGACCAATTCTCCTTCGGCAGGTCATGCACAGTCACGAACAGATCTTCTGGGCGGACACCCGGATTTTGAGACAACACTTCCGCAATCCGTTGAAACAGAGCCGCTTTCTGCTCGGCTGTGCGTGTATTGAAAACCGAGATCGTGATGTAAAGGACGTTTATGCTGCGCTCGACCCCGAATGCAGAGCCGTAGCGGAAATTTTCCGGCGCGTGTTCAGTGAGGGTCATGAAGCGATCGTCATCAGGAACCTGCAAGGCATCTCGCATGGCCAGGTACACGCCATCCAGCACAGCTTCGCGATAGGTCTTCGATTGCCCGGCACACATTGACACATGAACAATTGGCATTTGGTCCTCCAGAGACGCTTGCATTCATTGACCTACTCAAATTATCATTTCAAAACAAAATGGCACCGGATTACAGAGATAAAAAATCTTTATGGTAGATCGTGCGCTGGATCTTGATTGTGTACGTGCCTTCGTTCGTATCGCCGAGCTTGGCAGTTTTACCCGAGCCGCAGAGATGGCCCGAATAACCCAGTCGGCAATATCACTGAAATTGAAGCGCCTTGAAGAAAGACTGGACTGCAAACTCGTCCAGCGAACGCCAAGGCATGTGGAACTGACCGCGCGCGGAGCAGTGTTTCTCGAGCATGCACGAGAACTGCTTGAGGTCCATGACCGTGCCTTCACGACAATCGCCGGGTCACGACAGAAACTGGCA
This sequence comes from uncultured Roseibium sp., assembly GCF_947499295.1. GTDB lineage: Bacteria > Pseudomonadota > Alphaproteobacteria > Rhizobiales > Stappiaceae > Roseibium. The sequence continues at coordinate 223,863 of NZ_CANMNP010000003.1, read as the reverse complement.
ATCGGTCTGAGCGATCATGTTGCCGGACCAGACCTTCCGGCTCTGGTTGCGCGCATGAATGCGCAAGATCCTCAACTCACCATCGAAATCCGAATAGGGTCCTCACTGGATCTGTTGAAAGATTACGATCTCAGGCTACTGGATGCCGCAATTGTCCGGTTCGACAAGGGGAGAGACGGCGGGCAGACCATCGCTCATGAAAAATACTCCTGGTTCGCATCGCAAAAATGGCGGCACAACGAAGGGGAGCCTTTGCCGATTGCGACAATGCCCGAACCTTGCGGTGTCAGGAGCCTGGCGGGAGAACTGCTCGACGGCGCGGGAATTGAATGGAGGGAAGTCTTCGTCGGCGGTGGAGTGACGGCAGTTTCTGCCGCCGTTGTTGCCGGCATGGGTGTGTCCGCGCTGTCTCGGCGCATGCTCCCGCTCGGTGCTGTTGATGTAGGTCCTCGACTTGGGCTGCCTGAGCTGCCGGCCTTGCCGGTAATCCTGCATACACGCGTCAAGGATGGTCGCCTTTCTGGCGCTCTCAACGCTCTGGCTTCAGCCTTCAAAGCCGCGATCTAGAAACCAAAACTTTCGGAGTTTTGCGTTTGATTTCTGAGATTCAACCGGCCCTCAAAGGTCTGCGGAATGCTCATCTGCGAACGCGCGGATCAAGGCGCTGACTGGTGATTGCGCCACGCGATTAGCGGCTTCCTGTGGCGTAACCCATCGCCGCTGACGATGGTTTTCCTTCCAGTCAGCCTCCGGGATCAGAGCTTCGACCTCCAAGGCGTAAACATCAACATGGCATAGCGCACCCCACTTTTCGTAGCGGTAGGAGCCTATCGGCTCGTCGCTGATCTTTCCCTCAACACCTGCTTCCTCGCGTGCCTCGATCACCGCAGAAGCGCCGGGATCAAGGCCAGGTTCAACAATTCCCTTCGGTACCACCCAATGACGGCCACCGCTGGAACCAACAATCAAGACCTGAACCCCGCCTCGTGTCCTCCTATAGGGCACAACCGCAGACTGGGTGTAGTAGTAAAACGGCCGCTCCCGGTGCTCGGGACCATCTGGACCTGGAAACGGAAAAAAATCGGGAAGATCCCGCGGATCAACGCGTGCAAGCACACGCCACTTTCCTTCGGTCAAACCAAGATGGAGCAGAACCCCTGGGGCCAGATCCGTCTCAGTATTCAACTTGAGGCCAGCAATGAGTTGGCGCATGACCGAGGCTTTCGCAACCAGCATCGACAATCCGCGGCCTTTAAGCCGAGGCAGTACTCCATTGCCAAGGCGTCTGGAGACTTCGATGTTTTCGCTGGTCCAACCACCTGCTTTCAATGCTTTTTGAGCGCTCACCCAAGCACGCTCACACGGAGCCGCGTATACGGTTTTCGGAGCCAAGCCGCATCGCCCCATCCATGCTCCGGCTTTTTGTGCCTGTCGTTTGCCTTTGGTGCGCAGCGGCCGGTTCGCGCTTTCACCTTCCCAGGATTTCCGGCCCGAACCGGCACAAAGGAGCAGCACTTCCATGGGTGTCTCCAGTCAGAAAACACAGCGCAAAACCGATCTCGTGGGTATCAACCCGACAACGGTGCACCATTATCATCACGTTCGTGAGTATTTACCAAAGATAGTTTGTCCGCGGTCGAAGCATAAACTGACTTCGCCGCATTGCTGACTCACTCTGCGATTACCGAAAAAAGACGAGGTAAGAGGGAGCGTTCATGAGACGGCGGAGTTTTCTGATTGGTGGATTGGTGCTTGCAGGTGGCGGTCTGTTAGCGGCCTCACGCGTTCCAGCACAAAAGCTCAGCACGGACGGGCGGTCAGGTTTGCCAGATCTTGACGCGTTAGGCGGGGATCAATCCTCTACGGACATCATCTGGAAAAATCCCGATACCTGGGCGGAAGTTCTGATAACCGCAGCCGAAGCCCAGATCGGCGTTACCGTTCTCTACGATCCCGGTTATGTCGGGTTGACGTTCCCGAACGGCGACATTCCGCGGGAACGCGGTGTGTGTACGGACGTCATCGTCCGCGCCTATCGAGATGCCTTCGGCTTTGATCTTCAACGCGAAGTCAACGCTGACATGAAGAACGATTTCAACGCATATCCGAAGAACTGGGGCCTGAAGCGGCCGGACAAAAACATCGACCACCGCCGTGTGCCCAACTTGCAGACCTTTTTCACCCGGAAAGGCGCCGGGCTTCCAGTAAGCGACGACCCGAGGGATTATCTTCCGGGCGATATCGTATCGCAATTGCTGCCGGGCAATCTGCCGCACATGGCCATTGTCACGCACCGCAAATCGCCCGATGGTCAGCGTCCGATGCTTGTTCACAACATCGGTGCTGGTACCAAGCTGGAAGACCGGCTTTTCTCTTACCGCATCACCGGCCGCTACCGCTTCCAGCCTGCTTGAAGCCTAAACAGCCACGTATCGCTGCAAGTTCCCGTCAAAGGCGAACCTTGTGTTGACGCCCTGGATCTCGGCCACAAGATCGTACTTGTCGCTCCCTGTCGATGAATGTCCCTCATCCACATAGAGTTGACCAAGACCGTCGGCCGCGATGCTGCCCCAGTATCGGAAACGGCCACCACCGACCGGACCGGCAATCTCGATCGCCTGACCGGCCAAAGCCGAAACCCTAAACATGATCGCCATTTTACCCAGAATTCCATCACCATCTGCCGTCACCGGCTGCGCCGACACCAGTGCCTGCTGCAGCACGGTAGTCGTGTGTGCTGCTGTGAGTTGAGGGCTGATGTCAATGAGTGCGCGGACTTCCAGCGGGCGCCATTGTTCGATCACTCGCCGGAAGGCAGCAGAGCGCAAATTGCCGCCACTCCCGCCGAAGAGAGCACCGGCAAGTGCCGGCAAATCCGGACGGTTTCCGATACGCTGGGTCGCAGGCCTGCCGGGGGCATCTTGCTGCAGCGATCCTGTCGTCCGCAACGCATCTCTCAGATCGACCGGTGTGAAGACGGGCCGTCCACGCGCCTGCGCCATGCCTTGAAGACAGGCGATCGCACCGGTGACAATCGGTGATGCACTTGAAGTGCCCGAAAAGCGGTCTGTATACCAAAGGTCTTCATCGGCACCACCTTGAAGGTCGCCATAACCGCATGTCGTCACTTCGCGGCCCCAGCCTTGCGCATCGACAATTGATCCATAGTTGGAAAACCCGAGACGGGACCTGTCCGGTCCGTGGTTGCGTCCGTGGGTTCCAGGAGGGGGCGCACCCGCCCCGACAACAATAGCGCCGGAATCCCGGTTCGACCGACGGAAAGGATTGCTCCAGCTGGCCGGAAACCCGAAGCCGGGCGTTTCGTAGAGAGCGTCATCGAGATCTTCCGCGCCGTTGCCCGCAGCCTCCACTACGATGATCCCCCGCCGCGAAGCATTCAGGATTGCGGCGAAATCATCCGGCCACCATTCAACGGCGATATAGCCTCTCTGATCCGGCCTCAGACGGAAGTTATGCCGCGGGCCGGGACGGTGCATTTCAAGAAGCAGCACATCCCCTGCACTCAGACGTGCAGCGGCATGATTGATGGCACCGGCCGATCCCAGCGACCCATGGGAAACAGCTGTGCAGATGGCTTCCGGTGAAATGCCGGTGACGCCGAAGCCATTGATGTCGCCGCCATATTCGCCAAGAACCGCCGTGCCGTGATTGCGCCAGCTGACATCGTTATATTCCGTTCCGCCAACAACACCGCCCTGTCGCTCGACGAGGTCTTCGTGAGTAAAGCGCCACCCGCCTTCAATATCGGTGATGTGGACACCCGTGCCGCGCCCGCCGGCCTGAGTCCAGGCCCAGCGCGCGTTGATGCCGGCCGGAGCCGGGTCAAGATAAATCTGTCTGACGACATAGTCCGGTGAAGCGGGGGGCGGCACATCTGGGGCGGCCACCATCTCATTCACGCCTTCAACCACGGCCTCTTCGGGAAGTTCAACAGCCGGCTTCAGGTACACAGCCTCGAACAGATCGTTTTCCAGAAGGTCTTTTTGCAGGTCTTCAAGATCAGATTCAGGAGCCTTCAATCGGTAAAATTCCGTCAGGCTGGCAAGTGGAGCCATTGCAGCTTCCGACAATGCTCCGACAGATGCCGCAACCCGTTCCTCCGTTGGACCGAAAAGCGGCACGGCGGTGCCACCGTATTTCTTGAGCGTCTTTTCAAGCTTTGTTGTTGGGGCACCTGCAAGCGAGATTATTTCCAGGCCACCTGTACGCAGCCCGGCATCCGCCTTTGATATTGCAATCAGCTCCGCCTCTGGAGCCGGACCTGCAGTGATTTTCTTGGACTTCCTGGCCATGACATCCTCCCTGGCAATATGGGACGAACCGGCCGACTTCAGGGAAGCTCTAAACCCGCCTTGACATAGACGGACAAAACCCCGTCGAGGTCCTTGATCTTCTCTGTGAATTCACCGGCCTGTTCGTCCAGAAAAAAACTTAAAAAAAAGCTGTCGGACGAGCCCGGATTGGGGGTCGCAAGGTCATGATTGCAAATCGCGCCGTGATGATTGCAGGCACCTTCTAGTGCCACGGCAGAAACCGCTTGTGGCTTGCCACTTCTCAGCTCGGTCAATAGCGAGGCGGATATCAGGACAACGACTTCAGTCAAACCAACAACTTTCGCAAACTATCAAGGCAGCGGCCGTAAAAACCTCTGCCCAATCCGATGGCTGAACGGCAACAAAAACAAGCCGTTACGACCACCAAGTTTCAGCCCACGAATTTCAGCAATGTTGACCCGCAAAAATCAAAGCGGGTAATTTTGAAGACCCGCTATCCGGGATTACCACCAATAAGCGCATAACGGGTTGTATTAATATTTACCAATCAAGAGTAGCGCCGCGCGATCGAAATGGCAAGCTGTTGATGGAACGTCTCTCACTTGAAAGGGTCGCCACCTACCAATCGTTGTGTGCAATTTGGCCGTCCATGCTTATATGAAACAAACACATTCAACCGGTTACAAGAATGCCTACCGTTTATCAGCTGAAATCTCGTTTCCAGGATCTTCTGCGTCCTCTATGCAAAAAACTGGCAAAAGCCGGAGTGACTGCAAATCAGGTGACAATTGTTGCCCTGATCCTGTCGGTTCTTGAAGGTGCGGCCCTCTGGTTGTTTCCAGGATCGGCAGTACCCTTCCTGCTTCTTCCCCTGATCCTGTTTTTGCGCATGGGGCTAAACGCCATTGACGGCATGCTCGCCCGTGAACACGACCAGAAATCGGATCTTGGAGCGATTTTGAACGAACTGGGCGACGTTCTGGCCGACGCTGCGCTGTACCTCCCATTTGCTGCGCTGGCCTTTGTATCGGGCGAACTTGTTATCGGACTGGTGGTGCTCGGCATCATTGGTGAAATGACAGGTGTCATAGGTGTGCAGATAGGCGCAAGCCGGCGATATGATGGCCCGTTCGGCAAAAGCGACCGTGCAGTGCTCTTCGGCTTTTGCGGATTTTTGATCGGGCTGGGCATTCAATCCAGTACGCTGTTCCTTGTACTTTTTGCAGCAGGTCTCCTGCTCTCCGCGTTGACAATCTGGAACCGCGCCAAAGCGGCACTGAAGGAGCGGGCTTCCGCATGACACTTGATACAATTCATTGGGTTATCATAGGCATCTGGGGCATCCTCGCACTGGCAAGCGTCATTGTCTTTGCTGTCGCAAAGCGCTCGGACAAGGACATGAGCGAACTTGTTCAGCGGACCCAGAGCTGGTGGGTCATGGTGGCGATTTTCACGCTTGCCTTCCTGGTCAGCAAAACGATTTCAATTATTGTTTTTGCACTCATTAGCTTTCTGGCACTGAAAGAATACTTCTCAATGATCCCCACAAGGCGCACCGACCGGCGCGTCCTTTTCTGGGCTTACCTCTCGATTCCCGTCCAGTATTTCTGGGTCTATGACAGCTATTACGGCATGTTTGCGGTGTTCATTCCGGTTTACATGTTCCTGTTTCTGCCGTTTGCCAGCCTGCTGTCACAGCAGACGGACGGCTTCCTGAAGTCTGTCGGAACTCTGAACTGGGGCTTGATGCTGTGCGTCTTCTCGATCAGTCACGCGGCCTTTCTTCTGATCCTGCCACCAACACCCGAAAACATGTCCGGGGGTGCTGGACTGCTTCTCTTCCTGATCTTTTTGACCCAGTTTAACGACGTAGCCCAATACACCTGGGGCAAACTCTTCGGTCGGCACAAAATTATTCCGGGCGTCAGCCCGAACAAGACATGGGAAGGATTTCTAGGAGGAGTTGGAACGACGTTCGTTCTGGCATTGCTGACGGCTCCCCTGGTGACGCCATTCGGCATGCTTCATGCAGCCGCCGCAGGTCTTCTCATTCCCGTTGCCGGGTTTGTCGGAGATGTCACGGTATCCGCCTTGAAACGGGATCTTGGGGTCAAGGACACAGGCAGCCTGATCCCCGGCCACGGAGGCATTCTCGACCGCATTGACAGCCTGACATTCACCGCCCCTCTCTTCTTCCACTTCACCCGTTATTTCTATTATTGAGCCCATGATGCTCCAGAAAGCCTTTTACATAGTCATCAAGATTGTCGTGCTGTTCCTTCTCGGACTGAATGTCCGGCGCAAAGAGCTGCTGCCCTCGACCGGCCCGGCCATAGTGGTGGCTAACCACAACAGCCACCTGGATACGATGGTGTTGATGGCACTGATGCCCTTGTCGAGGCTGCAGGACATCAAACCGGTCGCAGCGGCAGACTATTTCTTTTCCTCTCCCCTCAAGGCTTGGCTGTCCAAAAACATATTGGGCATCATTCCCGTTGAGCGAGGCGGTGCCAACAAATCGAACGATCCGCTAAAGGGCTGCTACGACGCACTTTCACAAGGCAAGGTTCTCGTGCTCTTTCCCGAGGGATCACGCGGCGAACCGGAACTGATGACGGACCTGAAAAAGGGCGTCTCCTATCTGGCGGAACGCTTTCCGGATGCACCGACCGTTCCTGTTTTCACGCATGGCCTGGGCAAGGCTTTGCCGAAAGGGTCCTTTCTTCTGGTTCCCTTCTTCTGTGACATTTTCGTCGGGGAACCAATTACTTGGACCGGAGACCGGACTCAATTTATGACGACCCTGAAGGACCGGTTCAACGAACTTTCATCAGAAAAGAATTTCGCGCCCTGGGAGTAACCGACTATCTTTTTTCAAGGGTCAAAGAGATATTTGAGCTCACCTACACACCTGAACCTTATTTGCCCTCGATAGTCTTAGACAGCCTAAGTTATCCTTGCAGTCCCAACGAGAATTGTGTTTGGCTCCTATCATGCTTCCTTGATAGCGATCAGGCTGAAAGACACATATGAACCATTGGACAAGCTTGATCCTGGCATTGGGTATTGCATTCGGGCTCGGGTATTTTGTTTCTTTATTCAATCCTTTTGAAACAACATCATCACCTTCCACGGTCACAATTGCCCCCGAAGCAACCCGAGATGCCTTTCCGGCGAATGCCGTATCTGTAACGACCGCCGAAGTTCGCCTGACGCCACCTCGCACCCGAATTCAATCCATTGGGACAGGCAAAGCAATCAGGTCAATTCACGTTATTGCCGACGTTGCCGGAACGGTTGAGAAAATTCACGTTCAGCCGAACACTGATGTGGAGACCGGCGATCCGATTGTCACTCTTGAGCGCAAAACTCAGGAAATTCTTCTTGGGAGTGCCACGGCGGAATTGGAAAAACAGAATGCTTCCTTTGCTCGATTTGAGACTTTAGCCTCTCAAAACAGCAGTGCTGTTTCCCAGGCCCAGCTGGATGAAGCTCGCGCCTCGCTTACGCTCGCTCAGGCCCAGGTCGCCGAAGCGCAATATGAATACGATCGACGCATTATCAGGGCCCCATTCGCTGGCCGCATCAACCTCAACGATCTGACAGTTGGCAGTTATCTGCCTCAGGGAGCGGAAATTGTAACTCTGGTTGATTCAAGCAGTCTACTCGTTGAATTTACCGTCCCGGAAACATCTATATCGCAAATTCAGACCGGAGTAGCCGTTCGCCTGACGACACCGGCGCTGCAGGGCCGTGTTTTCAATGGAACCATTGTGGCGTTTGACAGTTCAATCGATGAAGAGTTTCGCACTGTACGTGTGCGGGCAGAGGTCCAAAATCCTGAAAATCTTCTACTCCCCGGGATGACATTCAGCGTCAGCCTTGCCAGTTCCGATACACCACAGCCAATGGTGCCAGCGGTCTCGATTCTCTGGAACCAGAATGGTGCTTATGTGTGGCGATTGAACCAGGACAACACACCAGAAAATGTCGCTGTCGTCCTGCGCAACCGGCTTGGTGACAACGTCTGGGTGGAAGCGGATTTGTCGGCCGGCGACATTGTTATCAAGGACGGTGCATTCAAGGTCAGCCAGGGCGCGACACTTGCATTGGACATTGAGACCAAGACCCAGGAACCTTCAGATGGCTAACGATGCACTTAGGGCATCAGGACAGCAGAAACTGGGCATCGCAGCGGTATTTGTCGGGCGGCCGGTTTTAGCGTTGGTGGTCAATCTCCTGGTGATCATCGCAGGAGCTGCCGCCCTGAACGGGGTCGAAATCCGTGAACTGCCGAATGTCTCGCAACCCGTCATTTCCGTAAGTGCCAGCTATCCTGGGGCCGCGGCCGAGACCGTTGATGCGGAAGTCACACGCGTGCTGGAAGACGCTTTGGCGCGCCTTGAGGGGTTGGTGAACATATCGGCGACATCGAGCTATGGAAGTTCCAGACTGACGCTTGAACTCAGTACCAGCACCGATATTACCGATGCCGCCAATGATGCTCGCGACCTGGTCTCAAGAGCTCTGCGAAACCTGCCGGACGATCTTGATGAACCGACTGTTCAAAAGAGCGATGCGGATGCCGACCCAATTCTTCGGTTGGCTTTGAGCGGCTCGTTGCCGCTGACTGACTTGGCGTCGCTAGCCGAAGGCATCGTCTCAGATCGGCTTTTGGCAATTGACGGCGTAGCAGAAGTGCAGATAGCCGGCGACTATGACCGCATCATGCGGGTGACTTTTTCTCCGGTTGCCCTGGCGAGCCGTGGAATCTCGTTGGCGGATATGAGGTCGGCTCTTGCCAGCGCCAATCTCGACATTCCTCTTGGCGCGCTGGAAACGAGTACTCAGGCACTGATCGTTCGCTCCGTTGCTTCAGCAACAACCGAAGAAGCCATTTCCAATATTCGCTTGAACCGCGAAACGGTTGTCGGTGACGTCGCCTTTGTGCAACTGACATCTGATGACCCGACCGTCATGACGCGCATCAACGGGCAACCGGGTGTCGGGATAAATGTCGTTCGACAATCCCACGCGAACACGTTGACGATATCGACTGCCGCAAGAAAAGCCGTTGCGACGCTTCAGGAAGATTTGCCCGATGGGGCAAATCTCATCATTGTCTCTGACGATGGCGTCTTCGTCGAACGGTCGATCTTCGGTGTTGTTTCAAGTATTGCCCTCGCGATTGTCATTGTCGTTGCGGTTATTTTCCTGTTTCTTCGGTCGTTGCGTGCTGTTGTCGTACCTGCCGTGGCGGTTCCCATTGCTTTGATCGGGACAGTTTCGGCCATCTGGGCCGCCGGCTTTTCGGTCAACACGATAACGCTGCTGGCGCTCGTGCTGGCGACAGGCATGGTCGTCGATGACGCTATTGTCGTTCTTGAAAATATCGTTCGCAAAAGGAGGGAAGGCCTGGGCCCCTTTGCGGCGGCTGCCGTCGGCACCCGTGAGGTGTTCTTTGCGGTCATCTCAACAACAGCAACGCTTGCAGCGGTGTTCATTCCGATATCATTTTTACCAGGTCAGGCGGGGGGCATCTTTGGCGAATTCGGCTTTGTTCTGGCCTTCGCCGTCGCGCTTTCCTCTTTTGTGGCGCTCACATTAAGCCCAGCACTATGCGCCTTTCTCGATCCAGGAAAAGAAGAGCGAAACCAAAGGCATCAGTCAGATGTTTCTCAGGGAAATGCCTCTTTCTTCATGTCAGGTTTTGAGAGACTTATTGCCCTGATCTTGAGGTTGCGTTTCCTGATACTGGCCGTCTCTCTTATCTTTGCCGCCTCCTCACTTGCGCTCTACGGTCTGTTGCCACAGGAAATTACCCCTTCCGAGGATCGCGGCACGATCATGATATCGCTGCGCACACCGACTTCCGCCAGCCTGGAGTACACCAGCGAACAGGTGGCCACGGTCGAAAAGATATTGGAACCCTATGTCGAGAGCGGCGAAGCTTTGGCAGTTCAATCTCTGATCGGATTGCGTTCGACAAATTTCGCACTTGTCTTCGTTCGTCTCGCACAATGGGAGGACCGCAGTCGAACCCAACAGCAAATTGCGGCTGAAATTCGCCCCCTGGTGAGCCGGATTCCAGGTGCGATTATTGCACTACGCAGTCCGAACAGCCTTGGCATCCGGGGCGCCGGCAGTGGTGTCCAGTTTGCCGTCGTAGGCAAAGACTTCAACGTATTGGGTGGTCTGACCGAGACATTGATCGAAGAGATGCAATCGGACCCAACCTTCTCAAACCCGCAACTTGTCAACGAAGTAAATCAGCCGCAGCTCCTCCTGGAGATTGACAGGGTCCAGGCGGCAAATCTGGGGATCGCACCACGCGACGTCGTCGAAACGCTGAACACGGTCATTGAAGGCGATCAAGTGGCCGAGGTCTTCTTCGACAATGAAGGAATTGACATTCAGCTGGAAGCCGGTGGTCGCCCGATCAACGATCAGAGCGATCTGGAAAACACTTTTCTGCGCGCCAGCAATGGACAATTCCTGCCTATTTCGACCGTTGCCACCCTTTCGGTCTCGGCCTCTTCTGCATCGTTGAGCCGCGAGGAACGTGAACGTGCTGTTTCCGCACAGGCCAATCTCGGCAGGGACGTTGACCTCGGCACGGCTGTCGAACGGCTGAAGCAAATTGCTCCCGACATTCTTGGGACCGAAGGCCGCCTCATATTCTTGGGTGAAGCTGCCACGCTGGACGACGGTGAAGCAACAACTTTGCTGGTTTTCGCTGCGGCTTTGCTGGTCGTATTTCTGGTTTTGTCCGCCCAGTTTGAAAGTTTTAGCAGCGCACTGATCATCCTGATAACGGTCCCTTGCGGACTTGGAACGGCGCTGCTTGCTATTCTCTTTACGGGAGGCAGTCTGAATTATTTTAGCCAGATTGGTCTGGTTATTCTGGTCGGCATCATGGCCAAGAACGGAATTCTGATCGTCGAGTTTGCCAACCAGCTCAGGCAAAAGGGCCAATCGGTTGACGAAGCAATCCGAAATGCCATGAGCATTCGCCTTCAGCCTGTGTTGATGACCATGGCCTCAACGGTGGCAGGCAGTATACCTCTTGTGCTTGCAACCGGCGCTGGAGCAGAAGCAAGAATAGCCGTCGGCTGGGTTGTTGTCGGAGGCCTTGGTCTTGCGACCATTTTCACACTGTTTCTAACACCGGCAGTCTATCGGATCATAGCAGGTTTCACCGATGCACCGGGCGCAACTGAAACGCGGTTGGAGCGTGAACTTGCAGAAGAGACCTGACGAGATTGATGTCCACGCGCCAATTTGCGTGATTTGATCTATCTCGTCCTGACGGGATACCTGTCCGGTTCTTCAAACACGTCGATGACCTTGGTCCCCGCCTTGATCACTGCGCCATGTTCTGCACCGCTCGGGATGTCGTAAATCGCTCCCGGACCAAGCGTCCTGGTTTCGCCGGCTATTGTAAATTCGATCTCTCCGCTGAGCACCGTTCCCCACTGTGCAAGATGAGAATGCGGCGGCAGCACCATGTCTTTCACGAAATCAAAGAAGACCACCAGCCCGGCTTCCGAGCGAATGGCATGAGACGTAACCACGTCATCGGGAAACGGAATATCCAACGCCGGAAATTTCTTTATGAATTCAGGTAGTTCCATAGCGCTGACCGCTCCCAGGTCTGTTTTTCTGAAACCGAAGTTTGCATGCCGCGTCTCAGCGGGGCAAGCCCTCTCGCATTGTGACATGGATCATTGGGAGACGTCCGCTAACCGTTCAGGACGTCCTTTACGGTGGTGGCAAGCTGCTTGAGTGTGAACGGCTTCGGCAGGAAGAAGAACTTTTCACCTGGTGGAAGGTTTTCTTCAAACGCATCTTCGGCGTAGCCGGAGACAAAAATGATCTTCAGATCCGGGCGGGTCTTGCGCAGTTCCACAAGGAGCGTTGGCCCGTCCATCTCCGGCATCACGACATCGGAAACCACGAGATCGATCTCACCGTCTGTCTCTTCCATGACCTCAAGCGCTTCATTGCCGGATCCAGCTTCGTAGACAGTATACCCGCGTGACGCCAGCGCGCGTGCGCCGAATGCGCGGACAGCTTCCTCGTCTTCAACCAGAAGAATGGACGCGGACCCGGTGAGATCTGCGACCTTTTCCGGTGCGCTTTCCTTCGGCTCCGGCTTTTTCTCTTCAACAAACTGAGGAATATGGCGTGGAAGAAACAGCCGGAATGTGGTGCCTTCATCCACTTCAGACGTACAGAAAATGAAGCCGCCGGTCTGCTTGACGATACCATATACGGTGGACAGCCCAAGCCCCGTTCCCTTGCCGACTTCCTTGGTGGAGAAGAAGGGATCGAAGATTTTTTCCATCACGTCGGGCGGCATGCCGTGGCCGGTGTCGTCCACTTCAACCAGCGTATATTCACCAGGTGGCATACCACGGGTATTTTCGAACTGAGTGCTTTCCGCCTCTTCCACGTTGCGGGTGCGGATGGTCAGGCGGCCACCGTCAGCCATGGCGTCACCGGCGTTCACGGCCAGATTGACAATCACCTGTTCCAGCTGGTTCAGGTCAGCCATAACCGGCCACAGGTCTCGGCCATGGATCACCTTCAGCTCAACTTTCTCACCAAGCAGGCGATCGAGCAGGATCGACAGATCCGCCAGAACGTCATTGAGTTCAAGCTGCTGAGGCCGCAATGTCTGGCGTCGCGAGAAGGCCAGAAGCTGACGAACCAGGCCGGCAGCTCTGTTGGCATTCTGTTTGATGTTCATGATGTCCTGGAAGGACGGATCGGTTGGCCTGTGGCTGGCCAGAAGAAGATCGGAGAAGCCGATAATAGCGGTCAGAACATTGTTGAAGTCGTGGGCGACACCTCCAGCCAGCTGGCCAATCGCCTGCATCTTCTGGCTCTGCGCAAACTGAGCCTCCAACGCACGTTGCTGCGTCGTCTCGAGCGCATAGATAATCGCAGCCTCGCCGTCTCCCTCACCTTCCTGAACAGCAGAAACATAGAAGGTTGCCGAGCGAGGATCGTTGCCTTCGACAAGCGCAATGTCGACCGGCGCGATTTCACCGATGCCATGAGCTGCAGCGGTCAGGGCTTTGGAAAGGTCTTCCCGGCCACTGTCGGCGACATAGGCTTCCAGTTTGGGAGCTTCGTCCCCCGTATCGACGGCACCGAACAGCTTCAGGAAGGGGGCGTTGGTGCGCAGCACACGGCCTTCCTTGTCGAGCGAGGCAATCGCCATTGGGGTGTTGTTGAAGAACCTTGCAAACCGGACCTCCGCTGCCCGCAGAGCTTCGGAAACTTCCTCTCCGCGCGAACGGTTGAGCACCAAAGTACGGCTGTCCCCAGGCTGTCCGTTCTCGCCAAACGGGACCCGGTGCAACAGGCGAACCGGTAGACCGCGTCCATTTCGAGCAACGAAGTCAAGGTCAAAGGTCTCGCTCTTGACCTCACCCGCCTGCCCCTTGATGGACCGGATCAGTTCGGTACCATCTCCGCGAACGATGCTTGAGAGATCCAGATCACCTGCATCGAACTGGGCAAGATCGTAACCAAGCCAGTCAGCCAGTGTCGCGTTCAGGTAGACGATGCGACCGTTTGCATCGCAGGAAAAGAACCCAGCCGGCGCATGGTCCAGAAAATTGATAACCCGCTGAAGTTCCTGAAAGGAATTTTCCTGCTCCGCCCTGTCTCGCGTAATGTCGGCAATCTGCCAGACTGCCATCGGTTTGCCACCGCCGCGATCCTTGGAAACCTGCAACGGACGGATTGAAACCCTGTACCAACGGGCTGTCCCCTCTGCACGGCCGAGAGGAAACGGCATGCGGATCTCTTCTTGGGCCTTGCGCTCATCACGCATGGCTTGCGACAGACGGAATATCGCATCAGCAGCATCCGGATCAGATGAGAACACCCGCTCCACGACCTTGATATCGGCAGACGTTTCAGCACCTGTCAGATCCGCATAGGATTTGTTGGCATAGACAAGCCGGCCCTCGACATCCGTGATCAAAGCTCCGTCTTCAAGCGTATCGACAAAGGCAGAAGCAAGTGGATTGGATTCCCCTGGCCGCGCAGACAGGCGCAGAAAGCCGATAGCGCCAGCAAAGAGGCAGAAGACACCGACAACGGCAAGAATACCAAGCAGCGCGAGAATAAACGGCTGCGCCACTTCACGGTCCATGACCGCAAAGGCTGCTGCCGCTCCGACGAGCAAAAGGGCCAACCCTATCAGCAGGCCGATATTCCCGGATCGCTCGGGCCGGCTGATCATCGGCCCGCTTGGCGCTCCGTCCATGTCACTCATGCATCGTGTCTCCCAGGCCCGATTCGTTTCTAAAAAGGGCCGCTCTTAAGCATTCTGTGCTTACTAGCTAATTTCAACTGATATGAAGCCTGTACCTGTTGAAATTCACCTGTTTGCGCACTCTTTGACAGATGATCGTGAAACGAAGGCTTAATTTGCGCGCCAAGACGCACGTTTGCGCATGCGGAAGACGAAGCCAATGACTTCCGCCACCGCCTTGTAGTGCTCCTCAGGCACTTCATGATCGATGTCGACGGTTGCGTAAAGCGCCCGGGCCAGTGGCGGGTTCTCAACAACCGGAACCTCGTTCTCCTTGGCAATTTCTCGCATTTTTAGCGCAACTGCATCGGTTCCCTTGGCCAGGCAAAGCGGCGCTCCCATGCCATCTTCATATTTGAGCGCCACGGCAAAGTGGGTCGGGTTGGTAACCACAACAGTGGCCTGTGGAACCGCAGCCATCATGCGTTTGCGCGAACGTTCCATGCGCAACTGGCGGATCTTGCCTTTGACCTGCGGATCACCTTCGGTCTGCTTGAACTCTTCCTTGACCTCGCGCAGCGACATCTTCTGTTTGTTGAACCATTTGTTCTTCTGGTAGGCGAAATCGGCGGCCGCGACGACCGTCATCAAGGCAAGGATCGCAGCCAGCAGCTGCAGGACCAACACCCTCACCTCTGGCAAAATGATGGATGTCTCAGCAAATATGATGATGTCAGCTTCGTCCCGATGCGGCCATAACACCACCACCATGATCGCCCCGACAAGGCAGATCTTCGCCATGCCCTTGGCGAAGTTCACAAGACTATCCAGCGAAAACAGACGTTTAAACCCGGAGGCCGGCGAGATCTTCGACAATTTCGGCTTGATGGTCTCAACCGTGAAAAGGGGCTGGTGCTGCACCAGATTTCCGGCGACAGCCATCAGAACGAGTGCAATCAACGGCAAACCGACAATCAAGGCAACCGATTGTCCGGTGTCCCGCCACAGGACCTTCAGCGCATACCCATCCATAGGGATCTGATGAGCGTGTTCGATATAACCCTTGAGCAATTCCCCAAGCGAAACTGCGGTTCCCGGTGCAAAAATCGCAATCATCAGCGTCGCCCCGGCCAGCGTGAACCAGGTGCTTACTTCTTGCGATTTCGGTACGTCCCCCTTTTGATGCGCATCCCTTAAGCGCTTTTGCGTGGGGTCCTCAGTCTTCTCCGAGTCGTCGGTATTGTCAGCCATCTGAAGGCACTACCCCACGATGAACTTGCCGAGCGATTCCTGAAAGTGTTCCAGATAGAACATCATCAGCGTCGCAATCAGCGCCATGAGAAGAAACATGCCAATCGCGATATTCACGGGCATGGCGATAAAGAAGATCTGCATCTGCGGCATCAGCTTGTTCAAAAGCCCGAGGCCGAAATAGAACACCAGACCCACAACCAGAAACGGCGCACTCATGCGCGCGGCAATGGAAAAAACATGCGCGACGGTTTCCGTGGCATTTGCTGCAAAATCACCGACGGGCGGCGCGGTTCCGGGTGGAAACACGGAAAAACTGTCATGCAGGGCCGCAATCACCAGATAGTGGGTGTCTGTAACGAAAACCATGGTTATGCCGAGAAGTGACATGAAGTTTCCGTAAAGCGCACCTTGTTGCCCGTCATTGGCAAGATCGGACCCTAGAGCAAAGGCCAGACCTGACTGGTTGGCGATGATCACACCTGCGGTCTGAAGAGCTGACGTAATCAATTTGGCACAAAGACCGATGCCGAACCCGATTGCAAGTTCGCCTCCAAGAAGCGTCAGCAATTGCGGGGCATTCGCCGTCAGGTTGGCCGGATAAAGCGGTGCCCCTATCGGATAAAGAACCAGGGTGAGCGCCAGTGCGATCGTCAGACGAAAGCGGGTCGGTATTGTCGTTTCACCAAGTGCTGGAAGCAGCATGACCATCGTTCCGAGCCGCGCAAACATAAGCATGAATGCGGCGGCCATATCGGGTAGGAAATCAAGCTGTATCGTCATAGACCCTGGTGTCCTAGCCGGTATTCAGGATCATCTCGGTGACGCGGCTCATGAAGGCTTGAAGCAACTGGCTCATGAAGGGCAAGGTGACGAGGATCGTTACAAAAATCGCAAGAATTTTTGGCACGAAAACCAAAGTCATTTCCTGGATCTGCGTAAGAGCCTGGAAAAGCGCGATCACCACACCGACAAGCAGCCCGACAACCATGGCCGGAGCCGCCACAAGGATCATAGTCCACACACCTTCCCGGGCGATGTCGAGAACTTCACCTCCGGTCATGGCGCATCCTTTGAGAAAATTCGGTCAGATCGGCATCCTCATGATTTCTTCGTAAGCTGAAATGACGCGGTCGCGAACGGCAACCATTGATTCCAGGGCAATTTCGGTTTCAGCAACTGCCGTCACCACATCGACGACATCCGCCTTGCCTTCAATCATGTTGAGCGCCTGACTGTCGGCCGCTTGCCCCTTGTCGACGACGGTTTCCACCGCCTCTTTCACCATCTGGCCGAAATCGACCATGTTCGTCTGCTGAGGTGCCGTGTCCTCCACTGCGCGTGCCTGCTGCTGCAGCTTCGCAGCCATTTGATAAGCATTGTTGGCAATTGACGCGGTAGACATTTGATGGGTTCCTTCCCCTTGTCAGCCCCTGAAACCGTTAGGCTTTCAGAATATCGATGGTCCGTTGCAGCATCTTGCGAGTGGTGTCGATCACGTTGAGGTTGGCCTCATAGGACCGCTGTGCTTCGCGCATATCGGTCGTCTCGATCAACGTGTTCACGTTCGGCTGAAGCACATAACCATTCTGGTCGGCTGCCGGGTGCCCAGGCATAAAGGTCGATTTGAAGTCGGACGTATCCTCCTCCACCTTGCCAAGTTCGACGGTTTTTGCCCCCAGTTCCTTGTCAAACTGGCTTTTGAAAGTTGGAACCTTGCGCCGGTAAGGCTCTTCGTCCGGCGTTCGCGCAGTCGAATTCGCGTTGGCAATATTTTCCGAAATGATCCGCATGCGCCCGCTTTGGGCTTTCAGCCCGCTTGCGGAAACGAACAGGGATTTGATCAGGTCCATCTCAACGGTCCTCTAGTTCAAACGCTTTTCGACAATGCGGTACGGATCAGACCAAGGCTCTTTGTGTAAAGCGTTGTGGCCGCCTGATAGTCCATCTGGTTTTCCGTGAGCTTCATCATTTGCTCTTCCAGATTGACGTTGTTACCGCTCGGAGTGACTTCAAATCCTTCGTCTTTCACGATCTTGGCAGACGCAACCCCGGATATGCTTGTTGAAATATGCCCGACCTTTGTCGTTGACGTTGCCAGACCGAAGGTCTCCCGGCCGATGTGATCCGAAAACGAAAAGGGTTTGACGTCGCCGGCACCAAAGCCAGGTGTGTCTGCATTCGCGATGTTTTCCGCCAGGACCCACTGACGGGTCTGGTGCCATCGCATCTTTGATTTGAGCGCCTGAAACAGCGGCAGATCCGTCATAGTCATGGCATTCACCATTCGTTAACCTAGTAGGCAATGATTGCCTTTCAATTGGTTAATGAAAAGTTAACAAGCCACTACCCTAACTGCCTGAAACCCCTCAAAAACCAGTGGAAGAGCTCAATTTCCTTTGCATTTCGCGAAATCGGAGACACCCCCAACAGGCAAAAATTGCCTGGTTCTGTTAACTTTGAGTCCTAGAGAGATTCGCGAGGGATCAGCAACCGGATACGAAGAATTGCAGGCGGCGGGCGTGAATGGCAGGTCACTGGAAACGTCAGAAAACCAAGCGACTTGATGCGACAGCCAAGTCCGAATGCCGGAAGCCTAATTACTGGGGATAAGGACCGATTTTCCTCAATTGAGACAGCAACACCAAATATCCGGAAATCGCAATCATCCCGCTGGCGGGGCGGCACGAGGGTCAAATGTACAATTGGATTGAGTCGACTTTTAACGTGAGCGGAGGCGTCACCCAGGCAATTGCCGTCGTTTTGGCTCTCGCAGTCGTTTTGCTGCTGTTCAGTCTCTTCATTTTCATCTTGAAACGACTGATGGGTGCGCGAGCCCCGCAAAACCGGAACCGGCAACCCAGGATCGCCGTCATGGACAGTGCAAGCGTGGACGCGCGTCGTCGCCTGATCCTTATCCGAAGAGACAATATCGAACACCTGTTGTTGGTCGGCGGCCCCAGCGATGTTGTTGTTGAACAAAATATCGTCCGCAACAGCCCCCTGCCGAGCGGCAGGTCAGCCGGTTATCCCGCCCACGGTGGAAACGGGCAGGTCAAAGGCCCAAGCGCGCCTGGGCCCGATATACCGGCAAGGCCCGACGAACTGATGCCCGACACGGACCCGGTTCCTGCAGCACCGCCTCAGACGAGAACGCCTCTTCCAACGCCGGCAGTCTCATCGCAGGTTTCAAAGTCGGCCAGCGTCAATGAAAGCAAGGCTCCGGCGGCCCCCTTAGAAAGCAAACCGATGGCCGCATCGCCGGCGCCATCCCTTTCGACCCAGCGACGCCCCTCAGCACCCCGTCCGGAACCCGCTTCAGAAAAGAACCACGCGGCTGATCTGCTCAAGGCAGCAACGCAAAACGGCTTTTCTCGGTCAAAGCCACCTGTAGACGAGACGTTGGCTGGAGAACCAGAGACACCGGCAGCTCCCACCCAGGCTCCTGAAGTCAAGCTTGAAGTCCCGAAACAATCCGCGCCTGCAGCCGAGAAGGCCCCGACGACCTTCAAGACACTGGCGCGCCCGTTTTCGCCAAAAGACCGGCCGTCCTACGGCACACAGTCAATTACACCGCCAGCATCTGGTCCGGCTGCACGTGCGAAGACGGCGTTGGTCAAGCCGGTCGAACCGCAAGTCAGAACCGATGTGACAACCGAAGCATCGGTGATGCCCGAAATCGCGGTCAAGTTTGAGGAACCGGGAAGCAAAGCTCCATCTATCACTGCACACACACAAAGCTCAGAAGATACGCCGGAAGTTTCCTTGGCGGCAGATGAAGGCAGCCAGGTCACCGAAGCAGCGCTCCTCGCCGATCTTGTCGAAAACAACACGGAACAAGCCGTCGAGATGTCATCGGATGCGGTCCAAAACAAGGATCAAGAGCCCGCACAGAAAACCGATGAACCTCCGGCGGTAACTGCGGAAGCAACGACTGCAGAGAATTCGACAGACCCGACACCTGGTGAGACGACGGGCGAAGCGGCACAGTCGCACGACATCAAACTCGAGATGGATGACCTGATTGAACCGGTCGTCGAGGCAAAGAGTGACGAACAGCCTCAGGAACAGTCTCAGGGCTTGGACACGCTACGGGCGATCAAGGAACCGAAAGAGCCGGCGAGCGGCCCTGCCGTCGCACCTGTAAGACCGGCACCAAAACCCACGCAAGGACTTGGCGACAAAAATCCGATCGAAGACGAGATGGCCAAGATTCTCGACGAATTGGGCGGACAGCCGAATTGATGGCAGGACTCAGTCGCACGATGCGGTGGAACCGGTGGTCTTTGGTCACGACGTTGACCGCCGTGCTTTTGGCGATGCTCGCGTTTCCCGCAGCTGCACAGGAGATTTCTGTCGGGTTCGGCGAAGATGCGACACTGACAGAGCGCGCCGTTCAGCTGGTCATATTGCTGACCATTCTGTCGCTTGCACCGTCCATTCTGGTGATGGTCACGAGCTTTACCCGAATTGTCGTTGTTCTGTCGCTGCTGCGGTCGGCAATTGGCCTGCAGACAGCGCCTCCCAACATGGTGATGGTCAGCCTGGCGATCTTCCTGTCAGCGTTCATCATGATGCCGACATTGCAGGCCGCCTACGATGCCGGCGTTCAGCCCATGATCGATGGTGACATCGAGTTTGACCAGGCGTATGAGCGTGCGTCGGAACCCTTCCGGGATTTCATGCTTTCGCAGGTCCGTGAAAAGGACCTTGCCCTGTTTCAGGAACTCTCAGGTCGGGATGCTCCTGAAAGCCCGGAGGATCTTGCGATGGCGACGCTCATTCCGGCCTTCATGATCTCGGAGTTGCGCAGGGCATTTGAGATCGGCTTCCTGCTCTATCTTCCGTTTCTCATCATCGATCTCGTTATCGCCTCAGTACTCATGTCAATGGGCATGATGATGTTGCCTCCGGTCGTTATCTCGCTGCCCTTCAAGCTGATTTTCTTTGTTCTGGTTGACGGCTGGAACCTGGTGGCAGGCTCACTGGTGAAGAGTTTCGGAGCCGGATAGCGTCTTTTTTTAGAGTGCCTGGTTTTCATAAATCCAGTCGCAGACGGCAAACGTTAAAAGTAGAAGAAAATTAACATAGTAATGTAACTATTATTCCAAATCTTCGGGCTGTTCCGCCCGTGTAGTCAATTGGAATTTTGGTGATACAGGAACAACTTGAGCAACTTGCCCGGATACGAGAGCCGGAAGCAAGATCAAAGCTCATAAGAACGCTCGTTGGCGAATATGCCCGCTCCGAGGATCACGACCCCTCGGAAACGGAGCGTGAGCTGTTTTCCCGGATCGTTCTGTCCGTTTTTGAACAGTTGGATCGCTCAGCACGCTACGAACTTGTCGTTCGGCTTGCCAAGACGGATCGCATCATTCCAGATCTTGCGGATCGATTGGCAAAAGAAGACTACGAACTGTCTGAGCCCGTCATTGAATGCTCGCCCATGATCAGTCAGGGAGAGTTGATGCAAATCGCGAAATCGGGCGGAAACAACAAACGACTTTCCGTTGCACGCCGTCAGGACCTCAGCGAAGAAATCACCGACACGCTGATTGCGCGCAGCAGCCGCAACGTGGTCAATGCACTGCTTGAAAATCTGGATGCGCCCTTCTCCGTACGGGGAACGCTGGCACTGCTCATTTTCGCCAACACGGAGGCGGAAGTCCTTGCAGGTATCGCAAAGCGCGCGATCAAGGACGAAGATTTTCTGGAAACCCAGATGCATATTCTGGAGACCAACTGCCCACTCATCCCAGCGCCTCTCAAAAAGGCGCTGGAGTCAGGCGAACTGAAACGACTGGCGTCCAGGATCGACGATCCGGAACGCGAAGGCGACATCGAACTGGATGGACTGCAATATTCCAGGCATGAAGCCAGCATCCAGATTGCCAACGGCGAACTGTCCTTTGACGCAATCCTGCGAACCTTGTTCGAGCAGGACCGCATGGATGCTGCAATCTGGCTGATCAGCCGCAAGATCAATCTGGCCGATGATGTCGTGGCAGACACTCTGAAGTCGGACGCGGACGGCGCGATCCTGAGGCTGATGCTGCAGACAGGTATCGACGACAAAACCTATCGTGATTTCCTGAAAGCAAGATGTGGCTGGTTGGACCGCAGCAGCCGATCCATTCCTGAACTGGTAATGCGATATAAGGCGGAACTCAAAAGTCCGCGCCAGACCCATGTCGCACCGCAATTGCAACGCGCTGCCAACTAAAAATCCTTTCAGATCCTGAGAGAACCTGTGACGTGCGCCCACGGTGCGCACTGACCATCCGGCCCGGCTCTGGTTAGATTGATGATCGCAAGACCATGCGCTTATCAGCCAGCAGCTTCTTCGGCCTCGGGACCGGCAGCGGCCTGTCCCCTGTTGCTGTCCGGCGACATGTACTGGCGGCGATACTCTTTGAGGAAGGTTTCAAGAGAATCGACATCTGCCAGAGCATTGGCCACTTCCAGGAACTCCACACCTTGTGTCTCGACCGGACGGGTCACGACCTCAAATGCCATTGCTTCCTGGCTGTCTGCCATCTTCTTCATGTATTTCGTCTGCAGGCGCTCCAAACTCAACTGGTCGCCGGCAAGTGAGTAGGCAATACCGGCGCGCAGGATGTCGCGGCGTTCAAGTTCGTCCAGCGGAATATTGTCCGACCAGCGTGAACCGTGCATCGCCTCCAGCTGTTCACCCGCATCTCTCCAGCTTTCTGCTGCCCAGAATGTATCAGCGCGCAACCGGTCGACATCGGACCCGCGCATGTTGCGGACCAATTCCAATGCAAGATCGGGGCGGCCGTTTTCGGTGAGCGCCCTCGCCTCGACAATGTTGCGTTGCCGCTCCAGCGTCGACGGAAGACTTGCTTGCCGGGTCCTGTTCAAGACCCGAAGCGCTTCGTCGGCTTTCCGGTCCATCAGGTAGATCGCCGCGAGGTCTGCCGCAATTTGCGCACGTGCGGCTCCCTTAAGGCGGTTATCAACCTGATGGCGCAGGAGTTCCGTTGCCTGATTAAGCAAATCCACTTCGACAAGCCTTTTGGCCAACAGGCGTACCATCTCGTCGCCTTGACGCCCGATCGGTGTCATTTCGCGGAAGTCGTAATAAAGAGCCAGTGCTTTAACGGGCTGCATTTCATCTGCTTTCCCGTCAAGGAAAAGCGAATTGAAAAGGCCGTTCATTTCCTCTTGCAGCAGGCGTGTTGTGTCGGAGTCGGGCTCTGCCTGAACAGCCGATTTCATTGCCTCAAAGGCTTCTCGATATTGTCCCCGTTCCGCATAAAGCTGTGAAAGGAAACGGAGCGTCTTGAGTTCGATTTCATCCCCACGCCAGGAAGTGGCGAGGCTGGCAAGCCGATCGATCGTTTCATTGTTGTCTATTTCGCCGTCGCGGTACCGGATCCTCAGAGCCCGGTATTCAGCCTCCGCTGACCGGGGGCGGTCATCAGAGCGAGTGACAAGATCAAACACTGTAAGCGCTTCCTGGGACCGGCCCGAAGCGTCAGCAACCCGGCCGCGCAAGATGTCATAGCGCGCGGCTTGTGCCTGTGTGACTTCACTCGGTTCGATCTCCGCCAGAATACCGTTGGCAAGGCCGAAATCATTGACCTCGACCATCGCCTGCGCAGCCGCGAGCTTGAATTCGGTCTGTATCGCCGGGGGATAATTGCCGACAACCGCACGACCGCGCGGCATTGCGATCCGAGCCGGCGTCCATTTGCCAAGTTTGACATCCACAATAGTCTGCCAGACCGCAGCATCCGGGCTGTTTTTCAGATCCGGCCGGTTCAGGTGCATATAGGCTTCTTGAGGGCGATCAGCCATCGTCTGGGCAGCGCCCATCATCAGATTGAACGAGCTGTCTTCGGCAAGAGCAGGCTCTTCTTCCAATGCCAGCTTCATCAACCCGAGCGCTTCTTGTGCAAACTGGTGCGCCAGGTAGAAACGCGACAATGCCATAAGCGGTTTACGGCGTTTTCCTTCCGGAGACCTCGCAAGCTTGGCCTGCAGCTCCAACAACCTTGACCGGTAAGCGCCCGGCCCTTCCGTGCTTAAGGAAACGAACTCAACATTGTTACTATCATCCGGTGCAATGATGGAATTGAAAGCGCCGGTGCCGCCGCGCAAATGCCGACTGGAAAGAGAAAGACCACCTTCCTTCTCAATCATCACATCGTCACCGAGAATTTTCATTTTCAGCTCGTCGGATTTTCCGACGATGGCGATGCCCTGAGCAGAACTCAATGCATCAAGTTCGACAAAGCTCTGTTGTTTCAACAGACCCCGGGGGGGGCCGAAGCCGGTGACAAGTGAAATCTTGTCGCCTACGAACGGGTCAACAACCTGACGAATGTTTTGGGGATCCTGATAGAGCACGCGCAGCACTGAACCACCATCACCACGCACAGTCCGCTCCAGTTTCAGCGGCCGGGAAGGCTCCAGGATCATGTCCCCGATAACCAAAGACCATGCGTTGCCGTCCGCGCCAACGGTCGCAAGAACGGGGTCGTTCATGTCAAGGCGGAGGATCTGATAGTCTTCGAAGTGTTTGACTGCGATGGTGTCCACAGTCTCGGCAAGCGCCGCGGCCATGCCGCGTGTATCGATGGTGGCATCGGTATCGAACACCAACCAGATACTGTCGTTACGCCGAAAGACCGCGCTGGAAACTGGTTCGGAAAACGGAAAGACAACCCTAACCGTGTTGCCGATCCGGCGCGCTTCGGCAGACACGATCTTGCGCGCCTCTGCCGCAAAACTTGCGGGCGGCGTTTCAGGCGAAGGCATTTCATTGGCGTCGCGGCCACCTTCGGCGCGCCAGACCTCTGGCGCGTTGTCCGGTCGTGAAGGCAGCTGTATGCCCGCAGGCACCTCGCCGCCTCCAAATGTGCGCTGCTCCCGCACTTCAACTGCTTCATTTGGAGCCGGCACATCGGGCTGACTGTCCGGCACGGCAGCCTCGACCGGCTGCAAAGTCGGAATGCCATTGCTTACGGGTGCAGCTTGCGTCTGACCGGGCTTTTGCTTGGAAAGGTCCAACATGGGCGCTTTGCGGACAACGTCGCCTGCAGCCGGTGTTTCCTCTTGCGTCTGAGGGACAGTCTCCGCCTGTGCCAGCACCATGGGTGCGGGCGCGCTGTCAGTCTCTCCAGCAACCGAAATAGTCGCAGTGATCAGGTTGTCATCTTCACTTTGCGCATCTCCGGTCGAAAGCAAGCCAGATGCTACTACTTCGGGCGCAGGAAGCGTTTCGACCGCCGGAGCGGTCGTTGTGGCAACTTGTGGAAGGAGATCAATCTGTGTTTCAGCCGTTCGGACACCTGCCGGCGGACCCGCCTCCGCCGCCAATTGCGGCGGTGACGGTTCCTCGAAGCTTGGTTTCGTGCGAGGCACCATGGCGATCTGCAGGCTTGAACCAACGGCGGTTTCTTCGCCAGACAGCACCTCCGGTGATACTACCGTGGCCTGATCAGACTGTTGTGCCTGTGGGGCCGCCGCCTCTGGCGCCGCCGCTCCGCTATTACTGCGATCGATTGGCATAACGGTATAGGCTGGTGAATCGTCCGCCGTCGATTCCTTCAAAACCCCGCCACTGGCGCTTGACGTTTGCGCTGGAGGCAGACCCCGTGGATCGTCTACTTCGCGTGTATCGCGCAGACCGGGCGCGCTGATCATGTTCTTGCGGTTTTGATTGTCTTCAACCGACAGCTCTTTGTTGATCAGTGCATTGGCCGGATCATTCACCTGCATGTTCTCAGGCGTGACGTCGATCACGTAGGTCTGTTCCTCACGGAAAGCACGAATATCGACCGACGGCTCGACGCGCATCAGAAACTTGAGTTTGCCCTTGTCCAGAAAAGAGGTCGCATCGATGACACCTTGCGGCAGATGAGCGCGCAAGTGGGCAATGTCGAGTTGAGCCGGATGATTGAAGGTCAGCTTGATGATATCGTTTTCCCGCACGAAAGCGGTGTCGAACTTGATTGACCAGTCAAAGACCAGACGCGTGAATGTCGGATGTTCCCCCACGTGCAAGGTAACTTCCGGTCCTTCCTGGGCTTTCAGCCGGGCTTGTTCAAGCGCGCGCACCTTGCGCATTGCGGCTTCGGCACGCTTGGCAAGTTCTCGAACCACATCGTCTGGAAGTCCGGGAGGCAACCCCTGCCAGTCCATTGGCAGAATGTCGACAAAAAGCTTCTCACCCGCTTCAAGAGTGTTGATCTGGTATTGATTCTTGAGCGCAAAACGGATCGCGCTGCCATCAGGGTCCCGGCGGGCGATCGTGACGTAGTTGCCAAGATCAAGCGGCACATCGTCCACTTTGATGTCGATTGGCTCTTCAAATGAAATTCTGAGGACGCCACCCGTTATCACCGCATCGTAGATCGGCAACAGCGTGCGGTCCTTGAAAGTCAGAACGATCCGGCCGTAGCGCTCTTCCTGAATGGAATCGAGCTCCACCGGCTCGAGCGTTTGGGCCTCGGCTGTCGTGCTGAGCGCGACGGCAAGCAACAAAAAGCAAAAGAGCACAGCGTGAAGAAGACGCACCAAAGCACCCGCACTGCCGACGCCGACAGATCCGTCATTCTTCTGCAATGTCAAGAACGGTACCCGCAAGTTGCCCTGTCCTAAAACGACGCCAACACGCTATTGTTAATGAGCTGTCCTTAACGTGCTCTTACGCGATCCTTTTAAATCCGCTCATTTCTGCTCAATTTGACGGTATTTTCGGAAGCGTATCGCTCGGTGGAGCCTTTGCCTGCATCTGTTGCTCAGGCTCAGGCATTTTCGTCGAATTGCTGGCGATCGCCACAGTCAGCTTTTCAGCAGCTTCCGGGGACATCTTCGCCAGGATCGCCGCCATCTTCCGCGGCTTCATCTGTTGAACGACCTTCATGAGAATGGGCAGGCTAAGCCGGTTAAATATGCGCGCCGCATCCTTGGGCTTCATGTTTTCATACATGGTCACAAGGTCGGCAATCTCATCCTTTTCCTTTTGCTTCTTCTTGCCGACGGTCTTTTCGATGCGTTGCTCGAGCTTCTTGAGCTCATCAAGACGATTCTGGATGCGTTCTTCGGTTGCCTGCAGAAGTTTTTCGCGAAGATCAAGCTGGCCTTCCTGCTCCTGCAAATTCTCGCGTCGCTTGCCCAGGCTTTCCAGAACTGCCCGTTCGGCAGCTGAACCACCGATTTCCAAACTGTCCGGCAAGACAGGCTGGTCAGGTAGATCTCCCCCTCCCGGCGGCGCTGGTAGCGCCGGTCCATCGGCGCCGGCATTTTCAGCTTCGGCACCTCCGGTCTCCTGAGCAACCGCAGCATTGATAGGAAGACTTGTGCTTTCAGGTCCCGCGACAAGCCCGAGAAGCTTGAGCGCGAGCAACGCACTTGCAGAGATCCCCAGCAATGGAAGCAATCTCAGGTTCATGCAGCAGCACCGTTGCGTTTGCGGAATTGTTCAAGGCGCGCTGTCGCTTCCGCCGCGGCGCTTCTGATGTCGGATGTTCGGCTGCTTCTGGGGCGTTCCGGCTCGGCCGCCAGTGCCATTGGTGCCTGATAGGGATCAGGATAGCCTGGTGCCGGCGCACCATATTGCGTTTGTTCGCCTGGCGTGCGAACCGGATAGGCTTCGCCTCGTCCCCCCATAGCCTGGCCAGGACTTGCAGCGCGGGCAGCTTCGGCAATCTGGGTGATCCTGGTGAAGATCTTTTCTCCTTCACCGATCTGTGAAACGAGGGCGCTGGACATCGTTTCAGCTTGTTTCAGGCGGCTACCAAGGTTCTTGTCTGCATCGGCCGCCGTTGTCTTCAGGCCAAGAATTGCCCGTTCCGCTATTTCCGTCGCCGTCATGAGTTCGGAAATGGTTGCCCTGAGCACTTCTTCATCGGCCCGCAGCCGCTGCAGTCTGCGGTTCAGCATCCAGCAATATCCGATCGTGATCAGCAAAAGTATCGCGACCAGCCCTTCGATGATCATTCCGAGTGGCAATGTGCTCATTGTTGGTCCATTTCGTTTTGCATGGCACGCTCGAAAGCAGCCAGGGTCATTTTCGGCTTGCGCAAATTCTTTGCGACGCGGATTGCAATCGCGTCCTCCACTTTTCCAAGCGTCCCTTCAGTCAAGGGAATATTGCCGCATTTGATGGTGACAGAATCCGACGGCTCGACATCAAAAACGAGCGTTTGCCCGACATCCAGGCTCAACACCCGGCCAAGTGGGAGGTAGGTTTCATGTAGAACAGCATCGATGTTGACCTCTGCCGCATGGATTTCCGTTGCAAGGTGACCTTCCCAGATCGGGTCTCGGCCGAACTTTTCGCCCATGAACATCTGGAGCAGCAGGTCGCGGATCGGCTCCAGAGTTGCATATGGCATCATGATCTCGACGGAACCGCCGCGATCTTCCATATCGATGCGCAGTTCCACGAGGATCGCTGCATTGGCCGGTCGGGAAATGGCCGCAAATCTCGGATTGGTCTCAAGCCGCTCCAGATTGAAATGGACCGGGGACAGCGGAGCAAAAGCCTGCTCGGCGTCCTGAAGGATCAGTGCCACCATCTGCTGGACGAGGCCGGTTTCGATTGTGGTATAAGGCCGCCCTTCGACACGCACTGCCGACGTCCCGCGCCCGCCGCCAAGGAGGACGTCAATGATCGAGTAAATCAGACTCGATTCAACGGTAATCAGCCCGAACCCGTCCCATTCCTCAGCCTTGAATACGCCAAGGATCGCAGGCAGCG
Organism: uncultured Roseibium sp.; assembly: GCF_947499295.1. Lineage (GTDB taxonomy): Bacteria > Pseudomonadota > Alphaproteobacteria > Rhizobiales > Stappiaceae > Roseibium. Next base: position 195,311 of record NZ_CANMNP010000003.1, on the reverse strand, counting down.
GAATGGAATTGAGATAGTCCCCAAAACGGACAGAACTGATTGAATCGAGAGAAACTTCCACGTTGTCGGAGGTGAAATTGCGCAGGGAGGTCGTGGTCAGCCGCACAAGGCGGTCAAACACGATTTCCAGCATCGGCAGACGCTCATAGGAGACCATTGCCGAATTGATCAGCGCACGTATGCCGCTCTGGTCGCCGGCAATCGTGTCCTCGATATTGAATCCGAGAAGGTTGTCGATTTCTTCCTGGTTCAACACGCGGTCGGCGCCGCGCGTCGCGTTTTCCAGATCAGGCTCGCTGTCGTCGATCATCGCGGCCCATTGGGCCGCCATGTCATCGGAACTGCCGGCACCCTGCTCTTCTAGAGCGGCGCCCCAGGCTGCGGCGAGATCTTCATCATCATCACCGCCTGCCCCCTGCTCCGCCAAGGCAGCACCCCAGGCATCGGCCATGTCCTCTTCGGACAGATCGTCTTCGTCGTCGACATCAGCCATTCAATTTGTCACTGAACAAGGATTTCCTTGAACAGTACCCCTTCCACCTTCGCCGGATAAACCGACAAATTGATCCGCCTGAGCAATTCTTCCTTCAGACGAAACAAACCGGCAGACCCTTCCAGGTCCGCTGGGCGCAGCTCTCGCAGATAGATCTGAAACGCATCCAGAATGCGTGGCAGATACGGCTGGATCTGATCGATCATTGCCCGATTCTCGACTTCCAAAGCGATCCGGACCTTCAGGTAGGTCGTTCGCCCGTCCGTCGCCAAATTCACTGTCATTTCCGGAAGGTCGTAGAAGACAACCGGCTTTTGCACGGCCTGTGGCGCTTCCGGATCGCCTGACATGACCATTGGCGCGCTGCTTCCCATCAGGAAGTAGTATCCAGCACCACCCGCAGCCAAAACAACGACCAGACCTATTCCGCCAAACAGAAACAGCTTCTTCTTGCCGCCACCGGCAGATTCAGCTCCGTTCTCGCCTTCGTCTTCGGCTGCGGCGTTTTCATCAGTCATCCGGAACTCCGCTCCAGCGGGCGTCACGCGCGCGTCTAATTATTACTAAAGAGTTAATGGTTAACGAAAGGTTACCAATCCATTAACGCGAGTCACCGGGCAAAAATTGCCAAGCGGTTAATTTCTGCCGGAATCTCTTGCCGCACGCATCCGCCTCGTTCAGCTTTTACCCAGATTTCCCAAGGATTTAAAAACTGGCACGCCTCATGCATTAACCTTAACGAGCCCGCAGATCTGGGGAGATTTGGCCGGCTCATCGGGGAGCATGAAGGGATACGTTCACAATGGAGAACGCTCAATTAGTCGCCTTATCAAGGCAATCGATCCTGCGGAATCATCTTGATGTGATCGCCAACAACATGGCGAACCTGAACACATCGGGCTTCAAGTCGCAGAACTTGCATTTCACTGAATACTTGATGCCGATCGCAGAAGGGTCTGCCTTTGAGCCTGCGGACCAGACAATATCCTACGTCGATATGTTCACGACACGGACCGATTTCACACCTGGCTCGATCAAGACGACTGGAAACGACTTTGACCTTGCCTTGAACAGCGACGGCTTTTTCGTCGTGCAGATGCCTGATGGCACAGAGGCCTACACGCGCAGCGGCACATTCCATCTCGACGACACAGGGCAACTGGTGACTGCTGGCGGCGAGCCCGTCATGACCGAAGGCGGTCCGATCACCTTCTCCGTCGAAGATGGCGGCGTACAGATCACCAAAGACGGAACAATCGCAACTGAACTCGGCATCCGCGGCAAGATGCGCGTCGTTGATTTCGAAGATGTGCGTGAGCTGGAAAAAATCGGCGACACTCTTTTCAAGGGTGAAGATCCGGAACCTGTTCTAGCGCCACGTATGGTTCAGGGCGCTTTCGAGAGCTCCAATGTCTACGGCGTTACCGAGGTGACCCGCCTAGTCGAAGTTACTCGCGCCTACAACGCGACTTCAAAAGTTGTCAAAGACCTCGATGAGTTGCGACAGCAAGCCATTTCCACACTCGGCAGATTTCAGGCCTGACGCGCTTTAGGGAAGCAGAACAATGAAAGCACTCCATATTGCAGCAACGGGCATGAAAGCCCAGGAACTGAACGTCGAGGTCATCTCGAACAACGTCGCCAACATGCGCACGACCGGTTTCAAGAAACAAAGGGCCGACTTTCAGGACCTTCTCTACCAAAATCTTCGCCGCATGGGGACGGAGACTTCAGAAGCAGGCACAATCGTTCCGACCGGCATTCAGATCGGGTCCGGCGTGAAACTGGCCTCAACTGCGCGTATCATGTCCCAGGGTTCCCTCGAACAGACCAGCAAGGAACTGGACGTCGCCATCCGCGGAGAAGGCTTCTTCCAGATCGATCTTCCGGACGGTACGACCGCCTTCTCGCGCGACGGCTCATTTGAGCGGGACGCAAACGGGCAGCTGGTAACCGTTGATGGCTATACGATCAATCCCGGCATCACAATTCCGGAAAACACTCAGGACATCACGATTTCCAACACAGGCGTCGTGCAAGGTGTCGACCAGGGCGGCAACACGGTTCAGCTTGGTCAGCTTCAGTTGGCGCGGTTCGTCAACAAGGCCGGTCTGGAAGCCATCGGTGACAACCTGTTCCTTGAAACAGACGCCAGTGGCGCCGCAGTGAACGGAAATCCTGGCGATCAGGGTTTCGGCAGCGTTCAGCAATATTTTCTTGAGATGGCCAATGTCGACGCCGTTACAGAAATTGCCGACCTGATCTCCGCCCAGCGCGCTTATGAGATGAATTCGCAGATCATCCAGGCCGCAGACGAAATGTACTCCACCACCACGAACCTCCGTTAAGTGGGATGGCTGATATGATGAAATATCTGAAACAGGCCATCGGCAGCTTTCTACTGGTGGCGATCACCGGCTCTGCATCCATTGCGGACGACCGACCGGTGTTGCGCTCGCAAGTCATGACATTGTCGGAGATCGTGACAGTTGGCGATTTCTATTCAAATGCAGGTCGTTTGGCGTCCAAACCGCTGTTCCGGTCTCCCGATATGGGAACATCGGGCAACGTACCGGCTCAGCAGGTTGCTGATCGCGCTCGTGCCGCCGGTCTGGATCAAGCAGGAACCGATGGCTTGCGCACCGTCGTCGTGCATAGAGGCGCAACCACATTGAACCGAGACCAGCTGTCCGGCCTCGTTCGCTCTGCTCTTGCATCGCGGAGCGCCGGCGTCGATCCGAAAAACCTGGAGATTAAACTGACCCAGGCGCCGGATCGTATCCTTGCTGACCCGAAAGTGCAGGATCCGGTTCGCGTTGACGGCTTCGACTGGTCGCAGAGCACCGGTCACTTCAAGCTTCGCGCAACTGTGGCCGTGGAACACGGTACCGAACCTTTGATCCTTCTAGGTACTGCAACCGAGATGGTCCATGTGGCCGCCCTTGCCCAGCCGTTGCAGCGGGAAGATATCCTCAGGGAAGAGGACCTGGTCACAATTCGCATGGCACGCACGAAAGTACCGGCGGGCGCACTGATCGATGCAGGCAGCATCATCGGGATGGCGGCACGTGTTAACCTGCGCGCCAACGTGCCCCTGGCCCGGAGAAACTTTCAGCGTCCGATCCTCGTGGACAGAGGCGAGAAAGTCACCGTGACGTTCGAAATGTCGGGCATGAAGCTGACGTCTAGGGCCAAGGCCATCGATGAAGGTGCCAAAGGCGACGTGATCGATGTGATGAACCTGCAATCACGGCGAATTATCCCAGCAACCATCACGTCACGCGGCCACGTACGCGTGCATGCTGCCAATCCCATCATTGCAAGCCTGAACAGCGAGACCAATTGATGTTGAGCACTTCAAATAAAAAAATGCTGGCGGGCATTGCTCTCGCCGCCCTTGCCGCAGGTTGCAGCACAGCAGATCAGCTTGCCGAAGTTGGCAAGCAACCTTCGCTGAACGCCATTCAGGACCCGACAACACAACCCGGCTATCGGCCCGTGCAAATGCCGATGCCTGAGCCGCAGCAAGCCCACTACAATCCAAATTCTTTGTGGCAATCCGGCAGCCGGGCGTTCTTCAAGGACCAGCGTGCGAACCAGGTCGGCGACATTCTTACAGTCGTTGTCACCATCGACGATGAGGCCCAGATCGACAACGAGACCCAGCGCAGCCGCACAGAAGCCAGTGGCGCCGGTGTTGGAGGCGCCCTTGGCACGGCAATCGACACAATCTTTATGCCCGCGAGTACTGCTGCAAGCGATCTCGCGAACGTCAACAGCAACTCCAACTTCCAGGGTCAAGGCAGCGTCGACAGAGAAGAAACTCTTGAGACAACAATCGCAGCTGTCGTGACCCAGGTTCTGCCGAACGGCAATCTGGTAATCGAAGGCCGACAGGAAGTCAGGGTCAACTTTGAGGTTCGTGAGTTGATCGTGGCCGGTATTGTCAGACCGGAAGACATCACAGCAAACAACCGCATTGCCAGCGAACAAATTGCTGAAGCCCGCATTGGCTATGGTGGACGCGGCCAGATCACGACGGTTCAACAGCCGCGCGTCGGCAACCAGGTCCTGGACATTTTGTTGCCTTTCTAGAACTGATCGCTTCTTCAGTCCCCCGGCCGTTTGTCGGTGACGTGTTCTAGAAGCGTTGCAGATAACGGCTGATGACGGGCATGGCGTCTCGCTCCCTGAGCGCCATGCCCGTTCTCGTCTTTCCCGCTCAGTGGCGATTTAGGCCCTAACTGCCTGACAAAGTTTGACAGCCCGCGCATTCTGCCGGAAACAAAAATGATGTGATCGCTTTCGCCCGATTGTCGGGATGACGTGAAGCCAATTTCAGCTACACTAAGACCATAAAATTATCGGCTCGACGGGGTCCCCATGCGCATTGCTCTACTCTCTCTCTTTGCAGTCTTTTTCATGAGCGTCACACCAGCCTTGAGCGCCACCTGTGGCAATGGGCCGGGCGGCTACGAAGCCTGGAAACAGTCCTTTATCGCAAACTCTTCAAGCTATGGCCTGAAAGAGCGCGTTGTGAAGAAGGCGCTTCAAGGCCTCACCTACAACAAGAAGGTCGTCCGGTTAGACCGGAACCAGAAGTCGTTCAAGCTGAGCTTCCAGCAGTTTTATGCCAAGCGGGTCAACAATGCGATGATCAAACGCGGGCAGAAACTGGGCAAAACCTATGCTCGAATCTTCAAAGGTATTGAGCGCAAATACGGCGTCCCGGCACCAGTGATCCTGGCGATCTGGGGACTGGAAACCAACTATGGCAGCTTCTCCGGAAACATGTCGGTCCTGCGTTCCCTGGCAACTCTTGCTTACGATTGCAGGCGTTCCAAGTTCTTCACGAATGAGCTTGTCAACGCTTTGATGATTGTCCAACGCCGCGACATGACGCCCGCCGAAATGAAAGGCGCCTGGGCCGGCGAAATCGGTCAGACACAGTTTCTCGCCTCTTCATACATGAAATATGCGGTCGACTGGGACCGAAATGGCAAGCGGGACCTCGTTCGCTCAATACCCGATGTACTGGCTTCCACAGCCAATTACCTTCAAAAACACGGCTGGCGCCGCGGGCAACCGTGGGGACCGGGAACCGCGAACTACCGGGTTCTGAAGAAGTGGAACAAAGCCAGCGTCTACGTTCAGACGATCTCGGTTATGGCGGAAAAGATCGGCAGTTGACCTGATCATTTGCATCCGGCCAATTCGCGAGTGACAGTCGCAGTTTTGCCGTCATAAAGTTGTAACTCCGGCAGCGCAAAACCGGGGCGGACAGAAGCTGGGTCATTTGTGCCTTGAAAGGCAGAATTACCCCGGTTTCTGCCGTTGTATCAGTCGTATTGAATCAAAAGACCGGCCTGAAAGCCGACTAGGAGCCTCCAGATGTCCAGCATCAAAGATCTATCCTTATCCCGCCGCACATTACTTATGGGTGCAGCGGCAACGGGCTTCTCCGCTGCACTTCATCCTTATTCCGTGCTGGCCAAGGAAGGTACTGCCCATATTCGCCTGATGGAGACGACAGATCTCCACGTTCATGTTTTTCCCTATGACTATTACAGCGACCGTCCCATCGACACGGCAGGACTGGCACGAACAGCCACATTGATCCGGCAAATCCGCGACGAGGCAACCAACTCCGTCCTGGTCGACAATGGCGATTTTCTTCAAGGCAACCCCATGGGCGATTTTGTAGCCTATGAGCGCGGCATGCGCGAAGGCGACATGCATCCGGTGATCAAGGGAATGAATGTCCTTGATTTCGATGCGGCTGCGCTCGGCAACCATGAATTCAACTATGGCCTGGACTTCATGATGAAAGTCCTGAGTGGCGCAAATTTCCCGGTTGTCTGTGCCAACCTGGTCAAGGGTACAACACTTGCCTCAAATGCGCGTGGCGACGACCTGTTCCTGAAACCCTATGTGATCGTCGAAAAGGAAGTTACCGACGGCTCAGGTCAGTCCTACCCGATCAGGATCGGTTTCATCGGCTTCGTTCCCCCACAGATCATGAACTGGGACAGGCGCCATCTTGAGGGAAATGCCAACGCACGCGACATTGTCGACACGGCAAAGGCATTCGTTCCGGAAATGCGTGAACAGGGCTGCGACCTTGTCATTGCCCTTTCCCACTCGGGCATTGACGCAACCGATTATTCCGAAGGCATGGAAAATGCGTCTCTGCACCTGGCTGCGGTTGACGGAATTGACGCGGTCTTCACGGGTCATCATCACCGCGTTTTCCCGGGTCCTGACTACGAAGGTCTCCCGGGCGTCGACTTTGAAAAAGGGACGCTCTTCGGAAAACCGGCCGCAATGGGTGGCTTCTGGGGCTCGCACTTTGGCGTCATCGATCTGATGGTCGAACGGGACGGCAATGGGTGGCGGATCGCCAACTTCATGACGGAAGCACGCCCGATCTACGAAAAGGAAGGGCGCAAGGTCACGCCCTTGGTGGAGAGCCAGCAGGATGTCCTCGACGCCGTCAAGGAAGATCATGAAGCAACCCTTGCCTATGTGCGGCGCCCTGTCGGTAAGACATCTGCACCGCTTCACTCGTATTTTGCGCTCGTTGCCGATGACCCGAGTGTCCAGATCGTTTCGCAAGCCCAGACCTGGTACATTGACCAGATGATGAAAGGCACGGAGTGGGAAGGCCTGCCCATCCTCTCCGCAGCAGCTCCCTTCAAGGCCGGGGGTCGCGGAGGTCCGGACTATTACACCGATGTTCCCGTCGGTGATGTTGCGATCAAGAATGTCGCGGACCTTTATCTCTATCCGAATACGGTGCGCGCAGTTGCGATCAAAGGCAGCACGGTCAAGGAATGGCTCGAAAGATCTGCAGGGATATTCCAGAAAATAGAGGAAGGCGGTAAAGATCAGCCGCTGATCAATCCGGAGTTTCCGAGTTACAATTTCGACGTCATTGACGGCATCACCTACGAAATCGACCTCACCCAACCATCGAAATACGACCCGAATGGTGAACTGATCAATCCGGACGCCAACCGCATCGTCAAGATTGAATTCAATGGTGAACCGCTCAAACTTGACGACACATTCGTTGTCGCCACCAACAACTACCGGGCCGGCGGTGGCGGGAACTTCCCTGGCATCAGTGACGAGGTTGTTGTTTTCGTCGGACCGGATACCAACCGGGACGTTCTCGTACGCTTTATCGTCGAACAAGGCACAATCAACCCATCCGCAGACGCAAACTGGTCGTTCAAACCGGTACCGGACACCACGGTTCTGTTTGAGACCGGCCCGGGCGGTACCGAGCATGCCGGGTCCGTTGAAGGTGTCAGCATTGAGCCTGCCGGTGACGGAACAGACGGTTTCGCACAATATCGGATCAAACTCTGACATTGGAGAGTTGATGGTTTGCTCTCTCAGTTTCTGAGCAAGATGTCATCAGACCACTTGGGCGGGCTTCGAGGCCCGTCCGAGCTTCCCGGTGGGTTGAGCAGTTTCAGTTGTCACCGGTAATAGATCTGACTTTCAGGTATCAGAACAAAAAAAACCTTCCCGTATAGGGAAGGTTCTGAAAGTCTTTCGGATCCGCCTTGTGTATCGGCGGATCGGCCGTTTTCCGGAATTCAGTCGTCGCGATAGACTTTTTCCCGGCGTTCATGCGCTTCCTGAGCCTCAATAGACAGGGTCGCAATCGGCCGAGCTTCTAGGCGCCGAATAGCAATCGGTTCGCCAGTCTCTTCGCAATAGCCATAACTCCCGTCCGCAATGCGTTCCAAAGCGTCATCGATCTTCGAAATCAGTTTCCGTTGACGGTCGCGGGCACGCAGCTCAATCGAGCGATCCGTTTCAGACGACGCACGGTCAGCAAAATCAGGGTGGTTCTGGCTCTCTTCCTGAAGATTTGTGAGCGTCTCTTTGCTCTCCTTCAGGATCTCTTCCTTCCAGGCAAGCAGCTTGTTTCGAAAATACTCACGCTGCCTGTCATTCATGAACGGCTCGTCTTCCGAGGGTCGATATTCAGACTCAATTTCAACCGTCATCGATAGCTCCGGTTTACCGTTATGCCGGGCGCAATATATAGCCGGTTCCCTCAGTCGACAACGGTTCATTTGCGAAAACACAGATTAAAAAAAGTTAATAACTTTCAATCTGTTGCGTCAAATTGCTAGCATTTATTGAGAATTTTCGATTTGGGCCGATGGGCTTCAGTCCGGGAATCGGCCGAGCTTTGCAAGTTCCACTTTCACTCGCAATTCGATCTCTTCCAGCACCGAATCGACCTGCGGATCACCGCTGTTCTGACGGTCCGACACTTGACGAGAAAGCAACTCCAGACGGTCTTCAGATACATGTCCCCCTAGAAGGTCGGCTCGTAGAGTTTCCAGGTTGTCCAGCAGTTGATGCCCGTGTTTGGCTGCTTTCCTGCGTCGCTCTGAAAGTGCATCGACTTCCTGCAAGGCAAGCAACGCATCCATCCCCTGGATAGCCGCGCCGCCCGCGGTCTGTGCGCTTTGGGTTACTTCTGCACCCAAATCAGGCGCAAAGCTGTCCGAGCCGGCGTCAGTACGCTTTTTTGCGCCCCTGCCCTGCACGCCTGTGATCGGTTTATTGCCTGTAATCCGCATATTGGTTTTTCCAGTCCGCCTTGCGGCACAAATGGCACCAAGTTGATTACGCGTTCCCGGAGCCTGTCAGATTCTGCCGGTAAGGGTAAATGAGTCCTTGCACATCAGGCAATATTTGCCGGGCCCACAAGGCGTTTCATCAACTCAATCCTGAAGTTTGCGTGGATATTGACACAAACATACCAGTATCCGGCGCAGAATCCCGTCATTTATTAGCCATGTCCGAACATACTTGGAAAACTGGCACGGCTCTCGCATTACGCAATTGGCAAATAAGCGAACCGCAAGGTTTGACCTGGGTTTACGAAACGGATCAAAAACAGCTTATGCGACAGACGGGCAAAACACATTCTGGAAGGAAAGCGCAGCTTGCGCTGCTGTTTACGGTTCTTTGCACGGCGACGGTCTGGCTTTTGACACCCGCAGCCGCAGCTTCCCGGATCAAGGATATCGCCGACTTCGAGGGAATTCGTGAAAACCAATTGATCGGCTACGGTCTTGTTGTCGGCCTGAACGGCACCGGAGATTCGCTTAACAACTCGCCGTTTACTCAGCAGAGCCTGCAGGCAATGCTTGAACGATTGGGCGTTAACACGCGAAACGTAGACCTGAATACCGACACGGTCGCCGCAGTGATGGTCACGGCGAACCTACCGCCCTTTTCCACGCAGGGAACCCGTATCGACGTCAATGTGAGTGCACTGGGCGATTCTGAATCGCTTCAAGGTGGAACACTCCTGGTAACGCCGCTGGTCGGCGCAGATGGCGAAGTCTATGCCATTGCGCAAGGTTCGGTCGCCATCGGAGGCTTCTCCGCGCAAGCCGATGCAGCGTCCGTCGTTCGCGGCGTGCCGACATCTGGTCGTATTGCAAATGGCGGCCTCGTGGAACGGGAGTTGGATTTCAGGCTCGCGTCGCTGACCACGCTTCGTTTGGCCCTGCGAAATCCTGATCTTACAACGGCGCGCCGGATCGCGCTTTCCATCAACGAACTCATCGGCATGCCAACGGCGGAGCCGCTGGATCCCTCGACTGTGCGCATTGATCTTCCGCGTCAATATGACGGCAATATTGTCGATCTGCTTACTGACATCGAGCAATTGATCGTGGAACCGGACTTAGCAGCTCGGATCGTGATCGATGAGAACTCCGGCATTATCGTGATGGGGCAGGATGTGAAGGTTTCGATGGTTGCAGTCGCTCAGGGCAACCTGACAGTAACGATTGCAGAATCACCGCAAGTATCTCAACCTCTTCCCTTCGCGAACGGTCAGACAGCAGTTGTGCCGCGCTCGGAGGTCGGTGTGGACGAGGACGGAACAAAACTTGCGATCGTTCCTGAAACAGTCACGTTGAAACAACTTGTTGACGGATTGAATGCCCTGGGCATCGGCCCTCGCGACATGATCTCAATCCTGCAGGCAATCAAGGCCTCTGGCGCCCTTCAAGCGGATATCGAGGTGCTGTAATCATGGAACTTTTTTCTTCCGCACTGAACCAACTGCCACCGCAGAACAATCCTCAAAACGGCGCTACGCCCGACAAAACGGAAGTTCGCCAGGCAGCTGAAGAATTTGAAGCGGTATTCTTGAACACAATGCTTCAGAACATGTTCACCGGCCTCGGCGAAGGTGGGACCTGGGGCAAAGGTCATGGGGCAGATGCTTGGCAAAGCCTGTTGATCGACGAATACGCCCGAACGATCGCTGAATCAGGCGGTATTGGATTGGCCGACAGTGTCGAACGCGAATTGATTGCTCTGCAGGAGGGATCCAGATGACAGCTCAACCGAACAACACCTCTTTCCCGTTTTCCCTTGATCGGCCAAACAGCCCTCAAGAAGCAGAAGGCTTCTGCTCGGCATTGTCCGGTACAATGGAGGCACTGCTATCGGTGATCGAGATGGAAACCGACCTTGTAAGGGCCGGGAAGCTGAAAGAAGCCGGTGAGCTGCAGGCGGACAAAGCACGGCTGATACACGAATATACACGCGGCATGATGACCGCCAAGGAACACGCCGTTGCCCTTGGCAACCTCGCCCCGGCAGCCACTCAGTCTCTGAGAAGGCAGCACGGCGAGTTTCAACCGGTTCTAAGGATAAACCTAGCTGTGTTGTCGACGGCACGGGATGTTGCCACCAATCTGGTCGCAACAGTTGCAAAGGCCGCAGGCGCTAAAAATGCTGCGGCTCCAACCACATATGGCCGAACCGGCACAGCCCCCGAAGGCCCTCAATCAGCACGAGGAATTGCGGTCAATCAGGCGCTTTAGGCCGCTTGCCCGTTCCAGGGAAACACAAATTCTCGAATAAATACAAAGCCCTCTTTCGGAGGGCTTTTCTGGTTTAGACGCAATTCCGAGAGATATCCCTGTCGCTTATTTCATTGTGCAACCAGACCAGGCAACGAATCAGGAACATCCACAACCTGCAAGACAAGGGTCTTTCGAAATCTAATCATTCCGTTAACGGAGGATTCATTCCCATACGTTATCTTCCACAGTAACGGGTATTTGTATTTCGTAACCCGGAGGGAAAGATGTTGGATACGGGAATTGCCCGGCCGCCATCGCCGACCTACACGGCGATCACGCCGGCTACACGGGCTCCGGAGAGAAACCAATCTGCTGCGGCAACCGAATTGCCGGCAGAAGAGACAGTTACGCCGTCTAGCGAAACTTCCGGCGGTCAACGATCCGCAACTTATGAAAACGAGCGCTCTTTGTTTGAAGACAAGGCTCAACGGCTCGAAAGACGCAACGTCGCCGATCCGGAGAGCGGCAGCTTTATTTATGTCGCTACAAACATCGACACAGGTGAAGTCGTGCGCCAGGTTCCGAGCGAGACTCTTCGCAGGCTGCGCGCATATGCAGAGACAATGGATCAGCAGCAACCCTCCCCAAGATCACAGATCCTGGAGCGCACGGCCTAGCCACAAGGCTACGCACGTCACGCCGCCCTCAAGTCAAGCCGATTGAGCTTTGCAGAGATACGAATCTCGGCAGCAATGCCTGGATACGGTAACGACAATCGGCACTTGCTCCTAAGCTCCATTACTAGTCAGCATAACCTGGGCCCTGAAACCGCAAGCCCGTTCGTCGACCCGCCCCGCGCAATCCACTCTCATTAAGAATGAAACGTACTGATTCCTCTTATGAATCAGCCCGTTTACTTCTCCTTAAACATAAGTAAAAACCAAGAATTAACTAAGCAGATTAACTATTATTTTTCACCAATACTTAAAGTTAAAACACGCTAACCAAATTACTTAGGATTCAATACAAGTTTGACTGACAGAGTTCCCCAGTCATTCAGGAAGAATGGCGTCAATACTACAGAAGGAACTCTGTGATGGGTGATATCACCATTTCTAGCGCGGTGCGCACGAACCTCAATTCTCTTCAGGCGACTTCTCAGCTGATGAGCTCCGTGCAGGAACGGCTTTCAACCGGTAAAAAAGTGAATTCAGCTCTGGACAATCCGAATTCGTTCTTCACGGCGCAAGGCCTTGAAAACCGTGCGAGCGACTTGTCCACTCTGCTCGATGACATGGGCCAGTCGGTTCAGAACCTGAAAGCAGCGGATAAAGGCATTAGCGCGATTTCGGATCTGGTTGACGCGGCGAAAGCAAAAGCAAACCAAGCCTTGCAAACGTCCAGCCAGTCAGAACGTCAGCAGTACGCTTCGGAATACAATGAGCTTCTGACGCAGATTGAAGATTTGGCGGGAGATGCTGGTTACGGTGGCAAAAACCTGCTTGGCGGAACCGGCAACGACCTCTCAGTGACTTTCAACGAAGATGGCTCTTCTTCGCTGTCGATCACGTCCGTTGACTATACCGACACAACCAGCTCAACTGGCTTGAACCTGTCGGACCTTGCAGCTGGCGATAGCGGTACAGCTTCCATTGCACTGACCAATGGTACAGCAACGACCGCGCTGACTGCAGGTGACACACTGGTTTCCGATGACGATTTCACTGCAGGAGATACACTGACTCTGACCGACAGCACCGGCACAGAGCTCGGCTCTCTGGAAATCACCGCATCTACCACGGTTCAGGACCTGACCGACTTCCTCGATGACAGCAGCACTGATGTCAGCGCTTCTTTCTCGGCGGGTTCGGTTGCCATCACGGCTGACTATGAAGTCACCGTTGATTCAGACGCCAGCGGTTTCACTGCAGTGTCGACAACGCACTCAACGACGAATGGGTTCTCGTCCGACTCCAAGATCGAGTCGACCCTGGACAGTTTGACAAGCGCGCAGAACACTCTTCGTTCTCAAGCTTCCACGTTCGGTACAAACCTTTCCATTGTTGAGAACCGGCAGGACTTTACCAAGTCACTGATCAACACTTTGGAAGAAGGTGCTGGCAAGTTGACCCTGGCAGACACCAACGAAGAAGGTGCAAATCTTCTGGCTCTGCAGACTCAGCAGACACTGGCTTCTACCTCACTGTCCCTGGCAGCACAGGCAGACCAGAACGTGTTGCGGCTCTTCTAAGCCCCTCACCTTCACCAGTAGGAACAAAAGGGGCGGCGGCCGAAAGGTTCGCCGCCTTCTCTTTGCTTACCAAACATTAAGGTTAAAGTGCGCTAACCATATATCTTTACAGGTTGTTTCCTAGATAGGCGGCTAGATGTCTCCCGAACCCAGGAAGGGTTTGAGTATCTCGTATTCCTAGAAGGGAAACAAAATGCCAGACATTACAATTTCGAGTGCTGTGCGCTCGAACCTCAACGCACTTCAATCCACATCTCAGCTGATGAGCTCCGTGCAGGAAAAACTTGCAACGGGCAAGAAAGTGAATTCGGCCCTTGATAATCCGAATTCATTCTTTACGGCTAAGGGCCTGGAAAATCGTGCGAACGACCTTTCGACCCTGCTCGACGACATGGGCCAGTCGGTTCAAACTCTGAAGGCAGCCGATGAGGGCATCTCTGCGATCTCCGACCTGGTTGACGCAGCAAAGGCAAAAGCCAACCAGGCCCTGCAGACATCCAGTCAGTCAGAACGCCAGCAGTTTGCATCCGAATACAACGAGCTTCTGACCCAGATCGAAGATTTGGCAAAAGACGCTGGTTACAAGGGCAAAAACCTGCTTGGCGGTACCGGCAACGACCTTTCGGTTACTTTCAACGAAGATGGCACGTCTTCACTGTCGATTTCGTCAGTTGACTATACCGATACAACCAATTCTGCAGGACTGAACCTGTCAGATCTTGCAGCTGGTGATACTGGTACAGCTTCCATCGCGCTGACCAATGGTACAGCAACGACGGCGCTGACCGCAGGTGACACGCTGGTGTCCGATGACGATTTTACCGCAGGCGACACGTTGACCCTGACGGATAGCACAGGCTCTGAACTCGGCTCTTTGGAAATCACCGCCTCGACCACGGTTCAGGACCTGACTGATTTCATTGACGACAGCAGTTCCGATGTCAGTGCCACTTTCTCTGCTGGTTCCGTAGCGATTACAGCAGATTACGAAGTCACCTTTGATTCGGACGCAAGTGGCTTCACTGCAATATCGTCGACACACGCAACTACAAACGGGTTTTCCTCCGACTCCAAGATCGAATCGACCCTGGATAGCCTGACAAAGGCTCAAGACACTCTTCGAGCCCAAGCGTCAACTTTCGGTACCAATCTTTCCATCGTTGAGAATCGGCAGGACTTCACGAATGCCCTTATCAACACGTTGGAAGAAGGTGCTGGCAAACTGACCCTGGCGGATACAAACGAAGAAGGTGCAAATCTGCTGGCCCTTCAGACCCAGCAGTCTCTTGCTTCTACTTCGCTGTCTCTGGCGGCGCAGGCAGATCAGAACGTGCTTCGACTGTTCTAAGTCAGACACAAAATATCACTGAAAAAGGCGGGCTTTGGCTCGCCTTTTTTGTATTGAGGCACCTTGTTTGCAATAGGTGACCTACCCCCCTTCCCTTTCCAAAATCGCTATCGACTTCAAAGCGTTAACGCCCCGTTAACCCTATAATGCGATCCAATTAACCAATGATTAGGGTTAACAGGAGATGATCCTAATCAACCTGCTCAGGACGAGCAGAAGTACATTGTGACCCAGGAAAGGGAATTACCAGATGCAGGACATCACCCTGTCAGCTGCCGTGCGGCAGAACCTTCTCACGCTTCAATCCACCGCAGACATGATGTCCGGCGTCCAGAACAAGCTGGCGACTGGATTGAAAGTGAATTCCGCGCTGGACAATCCGAATTCCTTCTTCACCGCATCCGGCTTGAACTCGCGCGCCAGCGATCTGGGCAATTTGCTTGATGACATGGGCCAATCGCTTCAGACCATCAAGGCGGCCGACAAAGGTATTCAGACCATTACCGATCTGGTCGAAACCGCGAAAGCCAAAGCAAACCAGGCGCTGCAGACGCAAAGCCAGTATGAGCGCAAGACGTTCTCAGAACAGTATAACGATCTCCTGGAACAGATCGAAGACGTTGCGAAAGACAGCTCCTACAAGGGTAAAAACCTGCTCGCTGGCGACGGAAACGACCTGACGACAATCTTCAACGAAGACTCGACGTCAAAACTGACCATCGAAGCTGTCGACTATACCGACACCTCGCTTTCGAATGGCCTGAACCTTTCAGATCTGGCAGAAGGTCAAGGCGGCGCAACGTCCTTCACGCTCCAGGGTGGCAAGACGACGATCACCCTTGAGTCTTCAACTGGTGGCCCGAGCCTCAACTCCAGTTCCACCCTGTCAGACTCTACCTTGATCGCAGCGAGTGCAACACTGTCGCTTTTTGACGGTGCAGCAACTCCAGCGGCGGTTACCGGCGGTACACTGCAAGCCACTGCAGGTGTGACCGTTCAGGACCTAATCGACAATCTCAACGGAATAGCTGGCGTCCGCGCCGAATTCGATGAGACTAATGGTGAACTAACCGTCTATAGTGACGAAGATCTCTCGTTGAGCACCAGCACAGCCGGTGCAGCATTTGCCAACGTTGCAGCGACAGCCTTCGCGGCTGACACAGCTGTTCTTGCAGACAGCGGTTCTTTTGCTGTTGGAGACACTTTGACACTAACGGATGGCAACGACTTCGAACTCGGTTCACTCGAAATCGAAGCGGACACAACGGTTCAGGATCTGGAAGACTTCATCGATGACTTCAACGGTGTGAATGCTTCCTTTGACACCGGTTCCGGACTGCTCTCAATCCAGTCAGATACCGATCTCTCCCTGACAAGTGATAGTGCTGACTTCGCCTCTTCCGGCTTTACAGCAAACACTACTGGTGTCAGCGTCGCGGCATTGAGCGACAGCGGATTTGCCACAGACAATGACATCAACCGCGTCGTTGACCGATTGAACACCGCGCTCTCGAACCTGAGATCTCAGGCCTCTGAATTTGGTACCAACCTCTCGACCGTTGAGATCCGTCAAGACTACACAAAGACGATGATCAATACTTTGCAGGAAGGTGCCGGTCTCTTGACCTTGGCTGATACCAACGAAGAAGGCGCGAATTTGCTGGCTCTTCAGACCCGTCAGCAGCTGGCCTCAACGTCGCTGTCCTTCGCGTCGCAGGCGGATCAGACAGTGCTATCTCTCTTCTAATAAAAAGAGAATCAGTCAGACGCACGACTCACAAGCTGACAATCAGAAATGGCGGACCACTGGTCCGCCGTTTTTGTTTTTGTTCCCGATTACTGAAAATCTACGCTGAAAAATCCTTCAACTTTTCAATATGTTAAAAGAAACCTTTTGGTAACTTTTATTTACGGCAGGTTAATGAGTGCATGACCGCTTAACTTTCCATTTAGATTTACGACGAGGGTGCGTCTTGATCTTGAAACAACAAGAACGCCCCTTTGAGAGTACTGAATAGGAAAAGCGGTGAAGTCTCATGCCTGATATTGTTCTTTCAAGCGCGGTCCGGGACAACCTCCTGTCGCTCAAGCAAACAGCCGATCTTCAATCAGTCACGCAAACGCGATTGGCCACGGGTCTGAAAGTCAACACGGCACTCGACAATCCCAATTCGTTCTTTACGGCACAGTCTCTGAATGACAGGGCCAGCGATCTGTCCAATCTCCTGGACAATATGGGACAGGGCGTTCAAACCATTCGTGCTGCGGACAAGGGCATCACATCGATCACCAAACTTGTCGAATCGGCGAAAGCGATTGCCAACCAGGCTCTTCAAACTTCAAGCGAATACGAGCGCAAGCAGTTCACAAGTCAGTACAATGATCTCCTCGAGCAAATTGAGGACATGGCCCGCGATTCCAGCTACAAGGGAAAGAACCTTCTGGCAGGTGCGGGCAACGAGCTCGAAGTGATCTTCAACGAGGACAGCACTTCAAATCTGACGGTCAATCCTGTTGACTTTACGGACACAACCCTAGACGACGGATTGAATCTCGATGACCTGGACCCTGGCGGAACCGGAACATCATCATTCGACATTT
Organism: uncultured Roseibium sp.; assembly: GCF_947499295.1. Classification (GTDB taxonomy): domain Bacteria; phylum Pseudomonadota; class Alphaproteobacteria; order Rhizobiales; family Stappiaceae; genus Roseibium. Next base: position 177,756 of record NZ_CANMNP010000003.1, on the reverse strand, counting down.
TCGGCGGAACCGCGACAATCTCCCTCTCCGGGTTGCAGGCATCATCAAATCTAACTGATCTGGGCGCCTGGGCCGCGGGCGACGTCGTGACAATCGTGGACAGCTCAGGAACAACCTCACTGACGGTAGGCACCAGTATCACGACTGTACAAGATTACGTTGATGCGCTTGACGGCCTGAACGGTGTTCATGCCTCATTCGATGAAACCACTGATTCAATCACAATTACGTCCGGTCTTGATAACACTGTTTCAATACAGAAGGACACCGCTGGTGGCGGCACGCAAACCAATGGCGGTGATGTAACGACCGCTACAACCTCCCTCTCCGTATCCGCTCTCACAGCTGGCTCTACTCTGATCTCTTCTGGTGGATTCCAGGCAGGTGACACGATCACAATCACGGACGGCAACGGATTCGAACCGGCTTCGTTGGAAATTGACGAAGAAACCACTGTCAGTGACCTTGTCAGTTTCATCGACAACGTCAAAGGCCTCGATGCCTCTTTCTCCGGCGGCAGCATCAGCCTGATTGGTGAAGTCTCTTTTGACATAACCAGCAACAATTCAGATTTTAATCGAGGTACACTCGGTAGCGGAACAGGCTCTGTAAGCCTCTCCGCCTTGGCATCGGAGTTCAAAACCGACACAGATATTGATCGAACGCTTCAGGCAATCAATGCGGCTCTGGATGAGCTTCGAAATGCTGCCCGTGCCATGGGTACCGCTCTTTCGACCGTGGAAATCCGCACTGATTTCACCCAGAATCTCATCAACACGCTCGAGGTCGGTGCAGGTGAGCTAACCATTGCCGACATGAACGAAGAAGGTGCTAATATGCTGGCACTGCAAACACGCCAGCAGCTCTCATCGACCGCTCTGTCGCTAGCCAACCAGGCTGACCAGAGTGTTTTGAGCCTGTTTGGTTAACACAGTTGGTAAATTTCATTAAGGTATCAGTGATGGTCGTTAACCAATTCGTTAACGTTTCATGGCGATACTCATGTGTGGAGGTCACAGAATGGCGCTCAAGGTCGAGCTGAAACCGGGCGAGCGAATTATCATCGGTGACAGTGTCATTACGAATGATAACCAGCGAACTCGCCTTTTTATCGAAGGCCAGGCACCCATTCTGAGAGAAAAGGACATTCTCACACCGGCCACTGCGGATACGCCAGCCAAACGGGTCTATTTGGCCGTGCAGCTGATGTATCTGTCTACCGACTTGGAGAGGATTCAGGAGAACTACTTCACCCTCGTCAACGATATCGTGAAGGCCGCACCGAGTACGATTCCATACGTTACAAGAATTAGTAACGCCATCATAACCGGCGCCTTCTATAAAGCACTGAAAGAAGCACGCAAGCTCATTGAGTATGAAGGGACGCTGATCGGTCATGTACAAACAGGCAGCGCAGGCTTATCAGAAGACCAGCCAGGTGGCAGTGTCACCGAGGGAGCTGGAAGCGAATCTGCTGATGAAAGCCGCAGCCCGGCTTCAATTGATCAAGGATGAATGGGCGGACGCCTCCCTCGCGGAAAAGGACGACGTGCTCACCTATAATCGAAAGCTCTGGACAATTCTCGTAACCTCGGCAACTGGCGCCGAAAGTCAGTTGCCACAGGATATCAAAAACAACATCGCATCACTTGGTGTTTTTGTCTTCAGGCAAACGGTGACCGTGATGTCTTCAGATGACCCCAACAAGGTCACAACGCTTATCAGCATCAATCGAGCCATTGCTGAAGGTCTTAGAGCACAGCCCGAGTAGGGACTTAGACCTCGAAACATCAAAGGGCCGGCGCTCATTGCGACCGGCCCTTTTTGTTTCTGCCCGCTGGGTTGTTCAGCTTATGCCAGAACAACAGATCAGAGATAATCGGACAGGCTCAGATTGAAAACAATCGACGATGCCCTGTAGGAAACTTCGATGTTGTTTTGCAACGTCAGGATCTCGGCAGCCAGTTGATCCTTGTCGACACCTTCAATCTCCGCAATCGTGCCTTCATAGCTGCTTTTGATCTGGACGTGACGGTCATTGGTCATGGAGGCGGTTCGATAGGAGATGGCAATATCTGTCGAGATATCAACGATACCTGATTGATCAACGCCAGGCGGTTGCAGTGTGGTCCGAAGATTTGCAGAAAGTGCGTTATAGTATTCTTCGTCAGTTTGGGTTCCACCTGAGAAATCGGCGGCAACAAATGCGGCCAGGGACTGCACCAGTTCCTTGAGCGGCGTTTCGTTTGCGCGTATCCCGTATTCAACTGTCAGATTGCCGTCGACCACAGCATTCTTGTCAGTTCTGGGGTCGGTTGTTGTTGTATTGCGCCCGGTGTACCACTCAACCGTTGTCGACCCACCCGCGGTCAGTGCGGTTGCCGTGTCATAAGGCGGGCCGTCGATCCGCTGCGGCTCTTCACCGCTATAAGTGCTGAAGAACTCTTCTGCCGCCCATTCGTCGGAAACAGCCCGAAGCTTTGTTTGTGCCTGTGCTTCGATTTCTGTGGCCAGTGCGTCTCGCAGATTTTGGGCAGTCTCTTCAAGATCGGCACCGATCTGAAAAGTCCCCTCCTCTTCCGTGTTTGACGCAGCAGTGAATTCAATGGTGATTGTGTCAGTGTGATCTGGCGGCAGGCTCAGTTCTACGGAAATAGTCTCACCAAGCGCCGGTTGACCGGTGAACTGGACGTCAAAACTGTCCGGGTCGGCTGCGAGCGGACCGGTCACAGTGACATTGGAAAGTGTGGACGCCACCGAGGCAATATCAAATCCGAAGTCGTGCGCTCCGTCCTCGGCGATCGTGAAGGTGGAGTCGGTTGGCACCAGGCCGGCGTAATTCGTGGTCAAAGCTGACGTCGTTGTTCTGCCAGTATTGGCAGATCCAAGATTGGCCGACGCAAACTCGTCCATGTAATCGCGCAATCCTGACAGCGACCCCGACCCGTTCAAGATGTCTTCGAGCGGAGCGACGGGATCGTTGACGGCGTCCGTGCCTCCGAACACATAGTAGCCAGCGATCTCGGTATTCAGAATATTCAGGGTCTCGCTCAACAGCAGCTCGGCGCGAGACTGCGTCTGCGTCTGCCCATCATCCTGAATGACGAAGTCGTTGGTATCGAGCGCCGATTTGGCATCGCGTCGGATATCTTCGAGCCGTTCCAGCGACATCGTCGCCGTTTCAAGATGAAGGTTCGCGATCGTGATTGTCTGCTGGTAGGTCTCGATCATGCTGACTTTCTGGGTCAACTCGATGTCGAGCAATCGCCGGTCACCGATTTCTCCGTAGGTCGATCCCACCTTGCCGCTCGCAAGCTGCGTTGTCTTTTCCGCGAGCTTGTCATTCAGCGCACCCAGCTGCTGGGTCAGATAGGTCCGTGACGTGGTAATGGACGAGACAGGCATTACACTAAACCTTAGACGATGTTCAGAAGCTCATCGAAGAGCTCGTTGATGGTTTGCATCACGCGGGCGTTGGCCGCGTAGGCGTTTTCCAGCTGAACCATGAAGGCCAGTTCTGTGTCCAGATCGACCGCATAGCTCTCTTCGTAGCGGATCGCGAGATTCATGGTCAGCGTCTCTTTTGACTTTGCATACGTCGCCGCGTCTTCGGCCTGGTTTCCCTGGTACGAAACTGTCTGATTGACGAAATCTATGATGCTGCCCTGGAAGGGGGTAGAGCCGCTACCGATGCCTGTGCCAGGATCGAAATAGGTCGATGAAGACGTCAAGGCGTTGGCGAGAAACTGGGCCCGCGCAGGATCGTTGGCGGTATTTGCCGTCGGAGTCGTCTGGTAGTTGACCAGCAGCGCACTGTCAGCCAAGAGATCTGGATTGATTGCGATGCTGTTCGCATAGGAAAGCCTTTGACCGCCGTCTTCCAACGCGTCGGTGAATTCAACGGGTGAATCCCGGCTATCGACAAAGATCGCCAGCCCAAGGCCTTGATCGCTATTGGCTGTCACAGTCACATTGGCGTTCAGGCTTTCCACACTGGTTGGTCCGGTGTTGTCGCCAAGAACGCGCAATTCGTCGGAACCGTTGTTACTGACCAACAAGCCTGTACTGCCAAGCGCGGCGACGATGTTGGTGATATAGGTGGACGGCGTCCCGCTTGAAATGTCGATCCCGAATACAGTGTCATTCGGATTTGCGGTTGCCGAATTGTCGAGCGGCAACAGCGAAGCATCTTCAACGGCAACCAACGTCACTGTCTGAGCATTTCCACCAGTGTCCGTATATTCCAGCGTGATTGTATTGCCTGACTGCAGCGCTGAAACATCCAGGTCAAAACCGCTGTCCAACCCGACGGTGACGTCGCTGCTCTCAACTGTAACGTTGGAAAAAGCCAGAGACATTTCTGCGGCGATAGTATCAAGTTGCGCCTGGGCTTCGACAAGTATGTCGTCCCGCAGTTCCGCAGTCGCGACCATGACGCCGGAATTCGAGGCCGCGATCAGATCATACGACGTACCGCCGGACGTCGTAACCATAACCGTGTTGCCGGCTTGTCCGGGCCGCAGGATGTGGGAGGGTGTGAAGCTCAGCGTGGAGGCTTGGTTGTCCGCATAGAGCTGTTGCCCATCGGCTGTTTGGATGAACAACGTCTCATTTGCACCCTTGGAGACATTGACATCAAGGTAACCTGAAAGCTGCTCGACCAACCGATCCCGCTCATCTTCCATGTCAGCGGTCGAAATCCCGGACTGATAGGCATCACGAATGGCATCGTCGATATCTTCGATGCTATTCAAAAGTCCATTGACTGTATCGGTTTGCGCCGCGAGTGCGCTGTCGGCCTCCTGACGCAGATCGTCAATGCGTTCATATGAGCTGTTGAGTTGTCTTGCGAAGGAATCTGCAATCGATACAACGTCGCTCTGGGCCGCAAAGTTTCCCGGATCATTGATCAGGACAGACAATGCAGAAGACAATTGCCCGGCAAGAGATGTCAGACTGCTGCTGTCATTGATCGTGCCGAAGATATCGTCGAGCCGATCGGTGAAATCGTTGATTTGTTTGGCGTAGTTCGTATCCGACAGCGAATTGAAGTAGTCGGCCTGAACGTATTCGTTCACGACCCGTCGCACTTCTGTCGCATTCATGCCCGCAACGTTGCCAAGACCATCGAAATAGACCTCAGCCGAAATCGTTTTCTTGGAGTACCCGGCCGTATCCGCGTTAGCGATGTTGGTTGCCGTGACATCCAGCTGGCGCTGGTTGTATTGAATCCCGAAGACCGCAGTATTCATGGCACTCATCAGACCCATGGCGGCTTCTCCTTCGTTAAACGCTGCGATTTAGCCAGAAAAGCCGGCGGGTAATCCCGCCGGCGTTGATGGTCTTACCGGACCATGTTGAGCGCGCTGTCCAGCATCTCGTCCGCAGATGTCACAATTCGCGAATTTGCCGAGTAGGCCTGCTGAGTAACGATCAGCTTCGAGAATTCATCCGCAATGTCGGCATTGGAGAGTTCGAGCTTTTTGGCCAGGATCTGACCACCGCCAGTTAAGTCCGCCTCACCTGAGGACGTTGTGGCGGCAAAGCCTGCACCATCGACGCGTCGCAGGTTTTGCTCAGCCTCGAAAGTCGCCAGTGGGATTTCATAGACAGCCCGTTGCTGACTGTTGGAGTAACTGGCGATAACACGGCCGGATTCGTCGACGGCAACACCGGTCAATTCACCGGCAGGATAACCGTCCTGATCGAGGGATACAGAGCTCGTCGCTCCATCGGGGTCTGAGTATTGCGTCAAGGACCCATTTGAGAAGGAGAACTCAACATTCGCCGCCGTCGTCCCGCCGATATCAAGAGACGCAATCGTGAAGCCATCACCGGTACCGTTGACTGCGCCGATAGAGCCGGCCGTCATACCGTTCAACTCACCTGTCGTATCGAAGGTGACATCACCAACATCGTACCAGGCGTTGGTCGCATCACCACCGGAGCCGATATACATTGTCCACTCATCATAGACTGGACCGGTTGAGTTGTAGTTCGCCGTTTTTGCGTAGCGAACTTCGACATTCATCGCAGTACCATTTTCATTGTAAATGGTAATCGACCCGCCAGAAACAGAACTATCAAGAAAGTCTTGCTCATCTGCAACAGCAACATCGCCGGTACCGACACCCGCGTCCAGAAGGGCAGAAGCATCAGTGGTGCCATCATAATCGGTCGTATCGGGAATGCGCGGCAGGTTGGCCTGGTATTCGACGGTGGTTGTCGCAGATGCAGCGAGCGGCTGGTTCTCGATCCGGACAACAGTTGGATTGTCGCCAATGGCATTGCCCGTGTCCGGGTCAAGCGGGAAACCCTGAAGGTAGTAGCCCGACGCATTGATCAGGTAGCCTTCCTTGTCCCGCTCGAAGTCTCCCGCACGGGTGTAATAGGTCTCATCGGCGAAGGTTGTCGATCCATCGACAACATCTGACGCCTGCGTCACAACGAAGTATCCTTCGCCGTTGATTGCCATGTAGGTATCCACATCAACAGACGTGATGTCGCCCTGCACCGTATTGGTTGCGCGCGATGTGGCAAAGGTCGTACCGGAAACCTGCGCAGCCTGCGTGGCTCCGCCACCGGACACAAGATCGGAGAAGGTAGTATCCAGCCGCTTGAAGCCGGTGGTCTGCGAGTTGGCAACGTTACCGGAAATATTTTCCAGCGCCGTCGCCTGCGCAGCCAGTCCAGAAACGGCTGAGTTAATAGCCCCATAAATACCCATATTCGGTCCTCTTGATAGCTTGGGCACTGCTGACGCGGGCTTGCGCCCATAATCCGCCACATACCCGCAAGGGACGTGCCAATTCACCAAAACAGAATAAAAACTATATTTTTCAATAATTTAAATGAAATAGGCGGCATTCGCAGCAGTCAGCCACATCGGCAAGGAATGGACAGGAAGGCAAATTCTTCCCCCTGCAATGGGCAAGTCTGTCCGCATGAAGCCGAGGATTGCTGCATTCTTTTTGCGGGCTTGCGTCCTTCTCTACGTCCTGTCACTTTCGCCGGGATTTCAAGTTTAATGGACGAGCAAATGCGCTTTGAGGGAACTGATAATTACGTCGCAACCGAGGATCTGAGGATCGCAGTCAACGCTGCGATCGCACTTGAGCGACCGCTCCTGGTCAAAGGTGAACCGGGAACCGGCAAAACCGTCCTCGCACAGCAAGTGGCGGCAAGTCTCAACACGCCCTTGATAGAATGGCACGTCAAATCGACGACCAAGGCACAACAGGGACTTTACGAATACGATGCAGTGTCCCGATTGCGCGACAGCCAACTTGGGGATGAACGGGTCAAGGACATCAACAACTACATTCGAAGAGGCAAACTCTGGGATGCCTTCGAGGCGCCTGAAAGACCCGTGCTGCTGATCGACGAGGTCGACAAAGCAGATATTGAATTCCCGAACGATCTGCTCCTGGAACTCGATCGGATGGAATTCCACGTTTATGAGACAGGCGAAACGGTTCGCGCCGAACAGCGTCCGGTGGTCATCATCACTTCCAACAATGAAAAGGACCTGCCGGATGCCTTTCTTCGCCGGTGCTTTTTCCATTTCATCAAGTTTCCGGACGCTGAAACCATGACCGACATCGTCGAGGTTCATTTTCCAGGCATCAAGCAGCGCTTGTTGTCTGAAGCCTTGCGGCTCTTTTATGATGTGCGCGACGTGCCGGGACTAAAGAAAAAGCCGTCCACTTCTGAACTGATCGACTGGATCAAGTTGCTGTTAAACGAAGACATTGACCCGGAAACCCTTCGTCAACAAGATAGCTCCAAACTGATACCACCGTTGCACGGCGCACTCTTGAAAAACGAACAGGACGTGCATCTATTCGAACGTCTTGCCTTCATGGCACGGCGCGAACGATCCTAGGAGAGCTTTTTGGTGAAATGGCCTTCAGTCCTGCACTTGGTTTCAGGCCTAGTTCTGTCAATCGCTGTGACGATGGGATCGGCCGGGGCGCAGGTTCCACCGGAGAAGGATGCCGGATGGCAGAGCGATGTCAGTGGACTTCGTCATTTCACCGGTTTGCGTTGTCCTGACACGATCGGAGCGTTCTCTCGTATCAAGGTCATGGAAGGAGATGCCGTCAGTCAGGCCAGCTGTATCTATACCGGCCGTGACGGCATCACCGCCGTGTTGCGCAAACACACTCAAGGCACCGGCCGCCGGGAAGCACTAACTTTTTCCAGAAGCTACAAGGCAGCTGGTTTTGAGCCAATCACATTGAGCGGGGCAGCCTCTACCGGCATTTCATTCAGAACCCGCAACTGGACGCCGACAAGTCTCTGCGAAACTTTGTGGTATTTTTCCGGGACCGACGCTGACTATACGCTCTGGCTTTCCTATACACTGCCGACTCAAGAAGCCGAAGTCGGACCGGCCATCGCAATCTTCACAAGCGCGCTGGCCGATCAGAACTGACACGCGACCCGACCCGGCAACACAACAACTGGAAGCGTCATGCGGCTACTTCTTCTCAGACATGCAAAGTCAGACTGGGGCGGCGATGATCTAATGGATATTGATCGTCCATTGAACAGCCGCGGCAAGGCAGCAGCCATGAAAATGGGCCGCTATCTTCAGCAAAACGGCCTTTTGCCAAATCAGATCATGTGCTCAACCTCGCAGCGCACTCGTGAAACACTCTCCCGTGTCCTGCAGTTTTTGCCGCAGGAAGCGCAGATCCACCTGATCTCGGATCTCTATCGGCAAGGTGAAGACGACTATGCACCGCTGATACGCCGGTATGGTGGAAGAGCACAAAACCTGATGGTGATCGGTCATAATCCGGCCACCGAAGACACAGCCCTCAGTCTGACCGGCACGGCAGCGCCAGAAGCCCTGGCTGATCTTGAAGAGAAATACCCAACAGCAGCGTTGGCTGTTCTGGATTTTGACATCGCCGACTGGTCAGAATTGAGCCCCAAAACCGGTCACCTGGAACGATTTGTCAAACCGAGAGACCTCAAGGACGAACCGGACTAGGTTACCGCTTGAGGTTCTTTTCCAAGTGAATTCCCGTTGATCCGGCACCTGCGCGCGCTTACATGAACGCGCTGGAGGCAGTTTTGAACCCATTGACGACATTGACGGAAGAAACCCGTCTTACCCTGGCCAACCTTGCGGATGCTGCAACCGACCTTGCAGTACCAAGCGTAAGGCTTGGAGTGACTGGACTTGCCCGCTCTGGCAAAACGGTTTTCCTGACAGCTCTTGTGCACAATCTCGTCCACGGCGGACGGCTTCCTGTTTTCAGCGCAGCTGCCGGACATCGGATGACAGGCGCTCGCCTGCAACCGCAACCCGATGACGCCGTCCCTCGCTTCGACTACGAAGCGCATGTGCGCGCCCTGGTCAGCGAACGGGTCTGGCCGGAGTCCACCCGGCAAGTCGCTGAGCTGCGGCTGACAATTGATTATGAGAGCGCCTCCTATTTCTACCGCAAATTGGGACCAGGCCGCCTGCATGTCGATTTGATCGACTATCCCGGCGAATGGCTCTTGGATTTGCCGTTGCTGAACAAGGACTATGCCACATTCTCCGCAGAAGCCTTGAAGCGCGCCCGCGCAGCAAACCGCATCGACATCGCTTCGCCCTTTCTGGAAGTCGTTGGCAGGATGTCACCCGACACGGAGGAAAACGAACCGGCGGCCCAGGAGCTTTCTGCGGCATTCAAAAATTACCTCGCCGGATGCAGAGCCGATACGCACGCGCTTTCCATGCTGCCGCCAGGGCGTTTCCTCATGCCCGGCGATCTGGACGGTTCCCCCGCCCTAACCTTCGCGCCACTGGATTTTCCCGCTGATGCCGGTGCGGCCCGAACGGGGACGTTGCGTTCCATGATGGAGCGACGGTATGAAGCCTACAAGACCCATGTCGTTCGCCCCTTCTTCCGAAATCACTTCGCGCGGCTGGATCGCCAGATCGTGCTTGTCGATGTCCTCAATGCCCTTAACGCAGGTCCGGATGCGGTTGCAGATCTTGAGGTCGCACTCAGCGAGGTGCTCGGCGCTTTCAGGCCAGGCAAACGAAGTTGGCTTTCATCAATCCTGACACGCCGCATCGACCGGATCCTGTTTGCCGCAACCAAAGCGGATCACCTTCACAGCTCAGACCACGACCGGCTCGAGGCAATTTTGAAACGGCTGGTCGCAAGGGCCGAAGAAAAAGCAAGGTTCAAGGGTGCGAAAGTTGACGTCCTGGCGATGGCTGCGGTGCGCGCAACACGCGAAGCTACGGTCAAACATCGCGGCGAAGCACTGCCTGCGATCCTGGGAACACCATTGCCGGGCGAGCGGCTGAACGGCGACACCTACGACGGAAAAACCGAAATCGCCATGTTTCCCGGAGACTTACCCCAGGATCCTGAATCACTTTTTGACAAAGATGAATCACTGCATGAAGGGCTTCGACCAAGCTTGCAATCCGCTCAGGCCGATCTTCAGTTTTTGAGATTCAGGCCGCCGGAACTGGACACGACGGCAGAAGGTCTCACTTTGTCACTTCCGCACATTCGACTGGACCGTGCCCTGGAATTCCTGATCGGAGATCGACTCGCATGACCGGAACCCCTCCCCCTTCTGGACGTCGTCCGACTGCGTTTCGACTTGACGACCGCAAGGTTCGTTTGACCGACGACGATGACAAGGTGCCGTCAGCCGACGAAGCGCTAATCACTCAAGCATTTCTGGAAGACGAGGAACCGCGCCTGCCACGTGCTGCCAGCACGCCCAAATCCGGATTCAAATTCGGCAAGTGGCTGATGATCGGGCTGTCTGGCCTCGTTTCGCTGACAATCGGTCTGGCTGTCGACAGTCTGATCCGGGATCTTTTTGCACGTACCGACTGGCTGGGTTGGCTAGGCGTTGCACTCGCAACGCTTGCTGCACTCGGTCTGTTGGGTTTGGCCTTGCGTGAAATCGCCGGACTGATGCGTCTCGGCAAAATCGACAAGCTGCGTGACAGACTGTCCGAAGCCGCAGAAAACGATGATGCGGGCGCCGCGACAAGCGGATTGAAAGAGCTGCTGGCGCTTTATCGTGACAGACCGGAAACCGCGCAGGGTCGCAAGGCCCTCGCCGGTCACATGCGTGAAGTGATCGATGGCCGGGACCTGATCAAACTTGCGGAGCGGGACCTCTTGCGCCCACTTGATCTCGAGGCAAGACGTATCGTGATGAACAGCGCCAAGCGGGTATCCATAGTTACCGCCGTCAGCCCGCGCGCTCTGGTCGACCTCCTTGCAGTCCTTTTTGAAAACCTGAGAACCATACGGCGTCTGTCGGCGCTGTATGGCGGACGCCCAGGAACACTCGGCTTCCTGCGCTTGGCAAGGCAGGTTCTGACACATCTGGCTGTGACAGGAGGCATGGCGGCTGGCGACAGCCTGGCCTCGCAGGTTCTTGGTCACGGACTGGCTGCGCGCTTGTCGGCACGGCTTGGTGAGGGCGTTGTAAACGGACTTCTGACGGCACGGATTGGCATCGCCGCAATCGATGTCTGCCGTCCGGTTCCTTTTGTCTCTGGAACTGGACCTTCAATTTCCGACTTCATGGGTGAATTGGTGTCACTGGCAAAAAAAGAAGACCCCCAAGCACCCAGCTAGATATTACCGGCGGATTTGAGCTCTTGCCCACCTTCTCGAAACTGCAATGCCTATCAACCCGCCACGCATTGGCTCGACATGATCCCAGTGGCCGGATAATTTCCTGACATGTTCATAAGCTTCTTCTCCGAACTGAAAGCTGCCGGCGTGCCGGTTTCCTTGCGGGAGTATCTCACGCTCATGGAGGCGCTGGACAATGACCTCGCGGAAAAAAGCGTTGAAGACTTCTACTATCTGGCACGCCTTTGCCTGGTGAAGGATGAAAGCAATCTGGACAAGTTTGATCGCGTTTTTGGACATGTCTTCAAAGGTCTTGATCTCCTAAGCGAGGTTCCAACTGAAGACATTCCCGAAGAATGGCTCCGCCGGTTGGCCGAAAAGCACCTCAGCGAAGAAGAAAAAGCACAGATTGAGGCTCTAGGCGGTTTCGACAAGTTGATGGAAACCTTGCGCGAACGCCTGAAAGAGCAACAAAAACGACATCAGGGCGGAAACAAGTGGATCGGCACCGCCGGCACGTCGCCCTTTGGCGCGTATGGCTACAATCCCGAAGGGGTCCGTATCGGACAACACGAAAGCCGGCATAGACGCGCCGTCAAGGTCTGGGACAAGAGAGACTTCAAGGATCTGGATGACAACCAGCTTCTCGGCACGCGAAACATTCAAGTCGCCCTGAAACGCCTGCGCAACTTTGCAAGAACAGGCGCAGCAGATGAACTTGATCTCGATGACACCATCCGGTCAACCGCACATAAGGGACTTTTGGACATAAAGATGCGACCGGAACGGCACAACGCCGTCAAGGTGCTTTTGTTCTTCGACATCGGCGGTTCGATGGACGACCACATCAGAATTTGCGAGGAACTGTTTTCCGCGGCCCGGTCTGAATTCAAGGTCATGGAGCATTTCTACTTCCACAATTGCCTGTACGAATATGTCTGGAGAGAAAATCGCCGCCGCCACACGGAACGCATTCCGACCATGGATGTGCTGCACAAATATCCGGCGGACTACAAGATCATCTTCGTCGGTGATGCATCGATGAGCCCTTATGAAATTGCCTACCCTGGCGGATCAGTCGAGCATTGGAACGAAGAAGCCGGGGCGACATGGATGCAGCGCGTAACCGGCCTTTATAAAAGTGCCGTTTGGTTGAACCCGGTGCGTGAAGAGCATTGGAACTATACCCATTCCATAGAAATGCTGAACGAACTCATGGAACGTCGCATGTTCCCAATGACCGTCGAGGGTCTCTCGGACGCCATGAAGGAACTGGCGCGTTGATCAACCACGCCCGCCCCCCTTAACGGGCTGATCGCCAGTACCCTCAAGATCGCGCAAATCAGGTGGAGTTAGTTTCGTGACGGAAACGGCCAGACAGTCCTCGAAAGTGACCCAAACAACGCACGCCACGACGACCGGGATGGTGGGCGGTGGCTTCTATGATGAAAATTCAGCACCTCAGTGGCGTGCGATTGAAGCTGTCTTTCCGCTCATCGGCAACGCAATGGCAACTCTTGAGGTCGAAAACGAAGGGACGATCAGGCTTGCCGACTTCGGCTGCTCTGAAGGACACAATTCCATTGCGGTCATGACTGAGGCGCTCAACACGTTGTTGCCCCGCACGTCGCGTTCCGTTCAAACGATCCACTCGGATCTGCCGACAAATGATTTTTCAAAACTGTTCCTGAACCTTCGCCCGGTTGGCCGCAGCGTATATGGCAGTGAAAGGGTCTTTTCCTGCGTTGTTGCGGGCTCCATGTACGACCAGCTGGTTCCCAACCGCTCACTTCATCTGGCTATGACTTTCAATGCGATTGGCTTCCTCTCGCGCCGTCCCTTGCGACAGCTGCCAGACTACATCTTTCCCAATGGCCCAAGCGCCGCACGGTCAAACGGGAAAGTTTCCGAAACGGATCGCCAGACATTTGCCGATCTTGCCAAACAGGACGTCGCCGATTTTCTCAAAGTCCGTGCTCGGGAGTTGGCCCCTGGGGGTAAGCTGATTGTGCAGGTTTTTGGCCGCGACAGCGATGCGAGCACCAGCGACGGGATCTATGACTTGCTCAATGACGCGATTCTGGCATTCGTTGAAAGTGGCGAAATTTCGAGAGAAGCCTACGCAAGCTACTACCAGCCAGTTTACATGAGATCGTTGGAAGAATTGACCGTTCCCGCCACAGATCCCTCATATGCGGTTTCAGACTTGTTCAAACTCGACCAAAGCATGTCTTATGAGGTGCCGGTGCCTTTCAACGAAGCGTTTCAGCAAGACAGTGATCTGACGCAGTATGCTGCGTGCTACGTCAATTTCTTTCGTGCCTTTACTGAAGCCGTTTTAAAAAATGCCCTGCCCGACAACGCTGAGAGAGACCAACTCGTGGACAGGGTCTATGCCAAGGCTCTGGAATTGCTCAAGGCGAACCCGGAAGCCTATCCATTCCGCTATATGGCGGTCGCCATGCTGCTGACCCGAAAGGTTTAGGCTGCGTCTTCGGTGTGCTCAGCATCGTCTTGCTTTTTCGCATTGGCCTCGTGGTCTTGTGCAGCTTCTTCGCGCAAGAGCTCAAGATCGTCTGCAGTTTCATTGAAATCAGAGCGTGCCACCGTGACACGGTTGCGGCCGTTGTCCTTGGAAAGATACAAGGCATCGTCCGCGGACTTCATAATGTCCTGAGGCATGCGGCCATGGTTTGGATATCCTGCCACACCGCATGACACCGTGATTTTCGGCAGGCTTTTTTCGCCATAACGCACTACGATTTTTTCAATTGCCATTCTGACTGTTTCAGCAACGGCTTCGGCATGAGACAAGGAAGTTTCGGGAAGAAGAACCATGAACTCCTCGCCGCCCAATCGGCACGGCATCTGATCGCCGTCGCAGATTTCTTCCAGCGTCGATCCGACTGCACGCAACACCATGTCGCCTGCATCGTGACCATAGTTGTCGTTGAATTTCTTGAAGTGGTCGACATCAATCGAAACCAGTGAGATCGGCTGACCACTGTGCTGAGAGCGTTCAAGTCCTGATCTGAGCACATCAATGAAATGCCGTCTGTTGAAAAGGCCTGTCAAAGGATCTCTTATCGACTTGTTGTGCAGTTCATCGCGCATGCGCGTGTTCGCGATCGCAAGGCTCACTTGCTCGGCGGCCATCTGAGCAAGTTTTCGCTGAGACAGAAATTCCTCATTGCTGGCACCGGCAGCTGGTGAAAGATGCATCAATCCAACGGTCTCACCATGTGCCAGGATCGGCAAGCAGAGATAAACGTTGTCTGCAAGGTCAGGAGCGACATGACTACAGCGGAAACTGACCTCGTTGTCGCCATAGACGTAAGGTCTACCACGACGCAGTCCCCAGCAGGAATTGGGCCGAATATGCGCCTCCAGGGTACCACCATTCCAGGTACAGGCCCCGTCGAGCACATCGCGTGAGTTTGAATAAACATAGACGGCGCCCGCACTGCTCGGCAGCAATTTGGTCATGAACAGGCTGACCATTTCAAACAACTCGTCCAGCGAGCTGCTCGACTGCAGCCATTCGTTCAGCTCGGACAAAAGGCGAATTTCCCGCGTCAGTTCCGCTTGTCTTTCAATTTCAATGCGCTCTTGTTCCTTGACGCTGATAAGGTGAGCCTTGAACGCCCTGAAGGCACGGCCGATATCACCGATTTCATCGCTCCGGTCCACGGGCAATTCAGCATCAAAGTCATTCCTGGAGAGGCGGCGAAGTGCGTTCACGACTTCAAGCAACGGCGCACCTATTGCCCATCGCCCGAGCCACATTGCCAACAGGACGGAAAACCCGGCTGCACCCAAAGAAATCAGAATAGTGAAGCGGATGGCATTCTGCTCGTGCTTCGCCGCCGCTTTCGCAGCACTTTCCGCAAGCGCCTGCACTCGGAACAAAAGTTGTTCAAGTTCCATGTTGAACTTGGAATGCGTCCCACTGACCTCCTGCAACAGGCTTTCAGCCTCAAGGCTGTCCCCTCGTTTGGACTTGCTCAGTATCTTGGAGACTGCAACAGAATAGTCTTCGTGTTCCTGCCCGATCGCTTTGATGGTTCGCAGGACAGTTTGAAATTCCGTGACCTGCGCTTCGGTGCTCGCAAGGGAAATGCCTTGATCTGCAATATCAGCGACTTGGGCAAATTCGCCGGTTATTTTCCCACCCAGGTAAAGAATCCTTGCTTCTGTTTTGGCACGTTCGTCTTCGGTTTCGATTTCCCGGCCTTCAATCCCGATCAAGCTCATCCGCATCAATCGTTCAACCAGAATGGTTTGCTCAAGCCTGTGGGCCGTCACGTGTCCGATTGCATCCGTCAGTGGCACCTCAGCTTCGGCAATGAACTCAATTTCCTGGCCGATTTTGCGGATTTGATAGACGCCAACACCTGACGCTGCGACAACAAACCCAACGCAGATTGCGACAATACCCAACAATTTGGCGGTGATTGAATACCGAAAAGCCGAACGCATGCGCATCTTTAACTCCATACCATCGGCACAGAGCTTTACTTAAAGTTGTTAAATTTGACTTATGTAACGCTGAAAAGAAAATTGACAGTTTTACCTAACTTGAAAAAATCACGGAGTTTATGATTAACAAATAATTGCAGTGTACTACGCGGCAACAGTAAATGGCTTGATCAATGAAATTATGCGAGACACCGCTCGACAATGAATGCGCCCTCCCTCACATTGGGGCAGGCGCACTCCTCGCAGGTATGTTTAAGGTGTTGTCAGACCCTCAACTGCCGCGCAACACCAGCACCGAACATGGCGCGTGACGGACGATATGTGCCGCGTTGGAACCGATGAAGTAAGTTGACAAGCCGGGTTTGTGCGATGTCATCAATATGAGGTCGCAGTCAGACTTCTCCGCTTCTTCAATCACCTCATGGTAGACAGACCCCATCCGAACCATCAGGTCGATTGTACCTTCCGGAACATCCAGTTTCGACCCGATCTGTTCAAGTACCGTTGCAGTTTCCTTGAATTCTCTCTCTTGCCAGCCGTCCGGAAGCTGACTGGCAACGAAGCTCTGCACTTCCGGACACACAGCCATCAAGTGGATCTTGGAACCGTAGTCACGCGCCATTTGCGCTGCTTTGGCTAGCGCTTGCTCTGCAAATGCGGGTTCGCCGGGATCGACGGGAACGAGGATTTTCTTGAACATGACAAGTCTCCCTGAAGAGTGGTGTTGCCATACTCTTGGCGCTCCATGACACAATTCGCCATGAGGCAGATCAATCCCCTGAAAGGTCTCCAAAATAGCGCCCTGGCGTTACCCCGAAAGCTTTCCTGAACGTTGAAACGAACGCACTCGGCCCTTCGTAGCCAAGTTTGTGGGAAACATCCGAGACGCTGCGCCCCGCCGCAAGCAATTCAAGCGCTCTGAACAGTTTCACCTGACGGCACCAGGTCCGGTAGTTCAAACCGGTCTCTGCCTTGATCCTCCTTTCAAAAGAGCGAACGGATGTGGCGCAACGGCCTGCCGCCTCTTCAAGTGAGGGGATATGTGCCGGGCAACGAACCACTGCTTCACACAATTCCCGCAGCCTTGCGTCCTGAGGCATCGGCAACTGCAATGGCGCGGCCGGCAACATCTTGAGTTGATCCAAAATCACCGCAGCCAGACGGCCGGCAGGACCGCATTCGGTTTCAGATCTCGGATAGGACATGAACTCCAGTATCAAGGCTCTGAGCAGAGTGGTCACCTGCATCACCTGAGGTGTGGTCGGCAAATCCCTCGCATACTCGAGCTGGACATAGACATAGCGAATTTCGGTCTCTGTCAGGTATCTCGTTTGATGTTCTACACGCGGGGGTAGCCAGACCGCACGCTCTGGAGGGGCAAAGAATGTGCCCATTTCTGTGTCGATCGCAATCGACCCCGTGACCACGTGGAACAATTGCGCGCTGTCGTGAGAGTGCCAGCCATTGTGACCTATTCCGGCAGGTGCACTGTTGGCATATCCGATGAGTGGCCCTGAGACAGCCCCTACAGGAAACTCCGACAGCTCCGGATGAATGGCCATTTTCGTTCTCCAAACAATTGGCGAGCCTCAAGAATGCACCGCTTGAACAAGCCATGTGCTGCCGTTTCCTTGACCCAGAGGCAATAGTGGCCCCGTTTCTAGCGGCAGCTTTGGCAACTCAGAAACATATCATGACAAAACAGCGCTAACACGCAGTTTCTATTTGAAGCTAGAAGCAAGTCACTTTCCTGATGGACAGTTTCTCATCGACGGTTTCTGAATGACCTATTTCACGCAAAATTCACATCCCAATGAAATCACGGGCTGGCGCTCTCCCGTTGTTCTGTTGATGATCATGGCCGGTGCCATGCAGCTTTCCTTTGCTGCCTGGTGGAACCTGATGAACAATTTTGCGGTCAATGAGCTGGACTTCACCGGCCGCGAGATCGGAATTCAGCAATCCATCCGCGAAATCCCCGGTTTCCTGAGTTTTCTGGCCGTTTATCTGCTCTTCGTCATGCGCGAGCAAACGCTTGCTTATGTGTCTTTGCTGCTGCTCGGGTTCGGAGTTGCCATTACCGGCTATTTCCCAACAGCCATGGGCTTCTACATAACCACGTTGATCATGTCGATCGGCTTCCATTACTACGAGACGATGGCGCAGTCCCTGTCACTGCAATGGCTGCCGAAGGCCACAGCGGCGGCCAGCCTGGGCAAGATTATCTCTGTCGGCGCATTTGCGCAGCTTGTTGCTTACGGCCTGATTTTCATTGCGTGGAAGACCTTTGACCTGTCGTTCGCAACCGTCTTTGCGATTGCAGGCGGCCTGACCCTGGTCGTGCTTGCTTTTCTGGTGATGGCCTACCCGCACTTCCGGGAAGGCGTGCCACAGCACAAGAAACTCATTCTGAGAAAAAGGTACTGGCTCTTCTACGCCCTCACCTTCATGGCCGGTGCCCGCCGGCAGATTTTCACCGTCTTTGCCGGTTTCCTCATGGTCGAGCGCTTCGGATACGACGTTCACGAGGTTGCTGGACTGTTTCTGCTGAATGGCGCCTTCAACATGGTTCTGGCTCCGAAGATCGGCAAGCTGATCGTACGATTTGGAGAACGAAAGGCGTTGATCCTGGAATATGTTGGCTTGGTCGGGGTCTTCGTCTGCTACGCCTTCGTGACCAATGCGACGCTGGCGGCAAGCCTTTATGTGATCGACCATGCATTTTTTGCGATTGCGATCGCGATAAAGACCTATTTCCAGAAAATAGGTGATCCGGCGGATATCGCACCGACTGCCGGTGTTGCTTTCACCATCAACCACATTGCAGCCGTCTTCATACCAGTGCTGTTCGGTTTCATCTGGCTTGTTTCACCTGCCGCTGTTTTCCTGGCCGGTGCTGCAATGGCCGCCGTCAGCCTGTTCCTGGCCACGATGATCCCAAGCAAGCCCGAAGAAGGCAAGGAAGTCGACTTCTGGTTTCGCAAGCAGACAGCTCAGCCAGCCGAATAGGGCATCAGAGCCAAGCTGACATAAACAGCACATGCGGGACGGCGTCTACCGCAGCCCCGTGATCAGAAAATCGTCATTGAAACAATGTATTTAGATCTTCCGCCGATAAGCGATCAGGCCTGCCGTTCAGGAACATGAACGACAAGACCGTCCAGCTCCGCAGATACCTGGATCTGACAGGAAAGGCGCGAAGTCGGCTTGACGTCATACGCAAAGTCCAACATGTCCTCTTCCATCGGCTCGGGCGCACCGGTCTTTGAAGACCAGGCATCATCGACATAAACATGACACGTTGCACAGGCGCAGGCGCCACCGCACTCGGCCTCGATGCCCTGCACCATGTTCTTGATTGCGTTTTCCATCACCGTAGAGCCTTCGGCGGCATCAACTTCGGTCCGGTTTCCGTCTGCGGTGATAAAAGTGATCTTCGGCATATGTCGCGTCCAAGCCCTAGATTGCGGTTCCAGCTGCCCCGAAATAAAGCTTCCGTGCAAAAGGTCAAGGACCATGCAGACTTCATGGGTGTGCATGCGACGAATTCGACCGCTTGGAACGCACTCTGAGTTTGGCGGCTTCCCGCTTACCCTTCCAGGAGATCCCTGATGTACTTGTTGGCTTCGTCTACAGCCGCAACAAGACTTTCGGTCGCTGCGTCCGTTGTCGATTGCATCCTGCCCTCAAGGTTCTCGCAAACATTCGCAACGCGGTCCGCGCCGATCGCTCGCGCGGATCCTTTAAGCGTATGAACAAGATCAAGGCGCACCGATCGGTCCGTTTCTTGAGCCAACCGTTCCAGCGTTGAACACGATTGCGACTTGAAAAGGTGCAAAACCTGGACTTCCAGGTCACGGTTTCCAAGGGTGTTTGTCGCCAGTTGCACCAGATCGATGGGTGCTTCCAGTGCGACCCGGCCGGCAACGCGGGCCATGGATGAAGGGGCCATTAGGGGTGCTCCAAACTACTCAATACCTGCCTGACGGCACCCGGCCGCAAGCAACTGCTGACAACGAGCGTGCCCTCCAAGCAGCAAACACCGGGTTAAATCAGCTCGGCAAAGGCGCAGAAGCGGCCGATGTCCCCAAAAAATTGAAATCTTGGTTAACGCAGTTTCACGCAGCTCTTAAAGAGAGTTTAAAAAAGTCCTTGCAATTCCGTCATTTCACCGAAGTTGCAAATTCCTGAATTCAGGTTTTGCCGTTAACTTTTTCCCTTCTTTTGACTTGCGGAGAGCACTTCAATTGCGGCAGGCGTCAATTTGCAAACAAGCCAGTCAGGCTTGATTGGGTTGAAAAACCAAGGCTCTGCCCAGCCTGCCTCTATGCAGGCACGGATGGTGCGGGCTGGAATTTCCCGCCCGTTATCGTCGAAGAGCGGCAGCTTGCCGCCCGGTTGCGAAAGGCCTTTTTTCAACCAACGCTTTTGTGGAGCCGTCAGATTACCCGCTTTAAGCGAAGCGGAAACTGCTCCTTTTCCAGCGTCTTTCGACACTCTGACCTGCTTCGATTCCGGCATTCAAACTGCCCCCTAAGTGACTCACGCTATTGCCGTTTCTTGTTCGTTAGGAGAGATTGTGCCATTACAGTAACTGATGCGGCAAGATGGGGAGTGAACCGTCGAACGGAAAGTTCGCGGTCGGTCAGCGGCGGCCCTCCTCTAAGAACAGATTTTGTGGCGTTGCAGTGTCTGCAACGGCCCCAGAAGCGACGCATCCGGTAGGTACTGTTTGGAGCTGCTTTTGCAGCTTCGCTGAAATACCGGTGTGTAATGAGTACGGACGTGAGGCGATCCTAAATGGCAAATCCGACAAAGGCGAAAGATCCGGCGGAAGCGGCACTGTCTGCGGTTGAAGAAGCCCTGAAACTCGATTTCGGTGGCCCTGAAGCCGGGACTGCGGAAGCGGCACCTGAGGCGAGCGCAGCTGCTGATGCAGAGCAAGCGCGTGCTCAGCAGGCAGATAACCGGGCATCTCAGCGCGAGGAGCGCCAGTCTCGCAGGCGCGGACGCGGCGGACGCCCACCGGCTGCCAATGACGATCGCCGGAACATCGGCAGCTTGATCTATGCGCTTCAGCGCCGCCCGTCTTCAGCACCATTCTGGGGTGCCCTTGCCCTGAGTGCCGTCTGGGCAGCCCTCGGTGGCAGTCTCTTCATGACCGCCTTCTCAGACAAGGTCGCCTCGTTAACCGATCCGCAGGTGCTGACGTCTTCGCCGGAAGTCATCCTGGCGGTCGTTGGAATTGTCGTCCCCATTATCTTTTTCTTTGTCATGGCCATGATGATCTGGCGCGCGCAGGAAATGCGTATTGTCGCCCGCGGTATGACCGAAGTTGCTTTGCGCCTTGCTGAACCAGAAGACATGGCGAAGGAATCCATTCTCAGTGTCGGCCAGGCCATCCGCCGCGAAGTAGCGGCAATGGGCGATGGCATTGAACGGGCGATTGCCCGTGCAAGCGAGCTTGAAGTTCTCGTGCATAACGAGGTTTCTTCGCTCGAACGCTCCTATAATGACAATGAACTCAAAATCCGCGGCCTGATCGAGGAATTGGTCAGCCAGCGTGAGTCCATCGTGATGAATGCTGAGCGCGTTCGCGAAACCATTGCTGGAGCGCACGAGAAATTCTCTTCGCAACTGTCAAACACATCTGGCGAGCTTGGAACAACGGTCGATCAGGCTACCCAGCGATTGACAGACGCAGTCAACAATCGCGTCGAAGAGCTTACATCGACGGTCGACTCGCGCATTGAATCCCTTGGAGCAACGCTGAATGCCTCCGGCAACGAACTGGTCGACAGTCTGACCGTGCGTGCCGAAGACTATGTTGCCCGCCTGTCCACAACAGGTGGTGAACTGGTCGACAACCTTGCTGAAACCGGCGCCACAATGTGGGAGACGCTGTCGACGCGCGGCAACGAAATCAATGACCGGTTTGCCGATACAGCAAACACGTTTGTTGAAACGCTTTCCGCACGCAGCACCGACATCAATGACACGATGACCACGTCCAGCACGTCGGTGATCGAAACCTTGAGCAGCAAGGCGGACGAATTCCGGTTGACTCTGGAAACAACCGGCAACTCAGTTGGTGAAGTGATCACCCAGCGCGGTGAAGAGATCAACGCCAACCTGTCGCTGACGTCCGGTCGCCTGATCGACACCATCACTTCCCGCACCGAGGAGCTGGTGTCCACAGTCGATACGCGCGTCAACACGCTCGACCAGTCTCTCGCGGAGACCGGAAACCGGGTCGTCGACAGCATTTCCGAAAAAGGTCAGAACGTCACCGACACCATCTCCATCCGGGGCGCTGAAATTGTCGAAACGCTTTCCAGCCGCTCAACCGAGGTTGCAGAAATCCTGCGCGGGACCGGCGAAAGCATTGTGGTCGACCTGTCCCTGCGCGGTGGCGAGATTGCATCCAAGCTGGACGAAACAGCTGGGTCTCTCACACAGACCATTTCCGTTCGCGGCGGTGAATTGGCGGAGAAGCTCGACACGATTTCCGAGCGCATCTACACGGCGATATCGATCAATGGCGCTGAACTTGATGAGCGTTTGACGGCCCGCAGCAACGAAATGGCGACCATGCTTGAGCAGCAGACGGTCGGCTTCCGAGACACGCTGGAAGGCGTTTCAACCCAGTTTGCAGCGAGCCTAGGCGAACAGACTGGTAACCTGACGCACAAACTCGCTGAGACCGGTACACAGCTGGCTGAACTCATCGGGAGCCGCGGCGACCGAGTGGCAGGTGATATCAATCAGATCAGCGGTGAGATCGCCGAAACACTTGAAGTGCGCGGACTGGCCCTGCAAGAAGGCCTTTCAACACGCCTCACGGAGCTGGAATCCATCGTTACCGACAAGGGTGGTCAGCTGGTCGATTCATTCGACACCAAGACGCTCCTTCTGTCTGAGGCGCTCGACTCGCGCCTGTCCACGCTCGACACCACATTTGCCGCGCGGATCGACACGATGGACGCATCCCTCGGCAATCGCATCACCGCGATGGACACCTCTCTCGACCAGCGTTTCTCAACCATGGACGCAACGCTCACCGACCGCATCAGCACCATGGATGCGTCATTGGAACAGCGCGTCGGATCCCTGGACAGTTCACTGAGCGAGCGTATCGCCACGATGGACTCTTCGCTTGGCAGCCATATCAACACGTTGGACCTGACACTGGATCAGCGCACCGCTGCCTTTGAAGCAACGCTGGAAGCCCGTACACAGATCCTGTCAGATGCCATCGAGAACCGGACAACCGGTATCAGCGAAGCACTGGAAGAAAAGACCCGCAACATCACCGACATTCTGGCGGACCGCTCCGATGCGATCACGTTGCAACTCGGTCAGCGGATCGAATCTGCCGGTAACACGCTTGCCGATCGCGCAGAGGAAATCGGTCAGAACCTGTCGACCCGTGTCGATGGCGCCGCCACGGCAATGGCCGACAAGGCTGAGCTCATTTCGGCCTCGATGACCAGCGGCACCGATCGCATCGACGAAACACTGGACGCGCGTGCGCGCCAGATTTCCGAAACGCTTATTTCCCGCACCAAGGAAATCGCCCAGGCCTTCGTCGAAGGTCAGGATGAAATGACGTCGGCGCTCGACAACAGGCTTGCAGAAGCCGGCAATGTCCTAGGCAAGCAGAGTGAGCAACTGACGGAATCGCTTTCAGAGCGCATTGCGGAAATCAACGTTTCGCTCGGCGCCAAGGTGTTCGAAGTTGCCGAAACGCTCGACAGCCGCGCAACACAGCTGGAAACGATCCTCAACGAGCGGCTGGAGAGCATCTCCGGCACTCTCACCGGTGAAAGCGAGCGCGCGCGCGACATCCTGACGGCCGTGATCTCCGAAGCAGGTGCAACCCTGTCCACCGAGAGCACACGTTTGCGCGATGTGGTTCAGGAAGCGGTTACAGCCGCTGTTCAGACGCTTGCCGACGAGCGCACCAAAACCGTTGAGATCGTTGACGGCGCTTTGAGCCAGGCGACTGAGAAGCTCACCGGCGAAGGCGATCGCATGCGCCAGATCGTTCTGGGATCCGTAGGCGAAGCCCGCGGCGTGCTGGCTGGCGAAAGCCAGAAGGCAGCCGATGCGGTAACTACAGCGATGCAGCAGGCAACCGGGGCAATGTCCGGCGAAAGCGGCAAGATCCGCGAACTGGTTTTGGCCGCAGTAACCGATGCGGCTCGGGCCATGGGCGCCGAGAGCGAAAAGGCCCGCACACTCTATGCCGGTACATTGGCCGAGTTCACGGGTTCCCTTACCGGCGAAAGCGAGAAGGTTCGCGGCGAATTGTCCGGCCTGATCGCCGAGATCTCCGGCAACCTTTCAGCCGAAAGCGAGCAGGCACGCCTGACCCTCGCAAAGACACTGGAAGAAATCCGCGGCCAGATGTCGAACGAAGCAGGCATGGTCCGCGCCCGCGTCAACAGTGCGGTTTCGGAAGCTGCCGATCTTCTGGTTGGCCGCGGCAACGAAGTGGCAAACGAACTGCTGAGCAAGGCCACAAGCCTGAACGAGGCGTTTGGTGCACGCTCTGGTGAATTGGCCAAGATTGTCGGTACGGACGGCAATGAGCTGATCAATGCTATCGAGACACGTGCCAGCGACCTCACCGGTCGTCTGTCAGAAGTCCACAACGCCATCCTTGAGGCCATTACCGTCAAGGGTCGCGACGTGACCGATACATTTGCGCACACAGGCCTCGACGCGACCCGTTCGCTCGTCGAAGCAGGTGACCGGATTGTTGCCAGCATCAACGAGCGCAGTGATCAGGCCACGACGCTGCTGACCGACACCAAGCGCAGGCTGGAAGCGGACGTGACCGAGATCCTCAACAAGATTGAGCACTCCAACTCCAACCTTCAGTCAATCGTCAGTGTCGCTGGCGAGAACCTGACGGAAGTGGAAGGCAATCTGGCACGTCGCGCAGGCGAGTTCCGCTCCGCCGTCGATCGCGCCGTCCAGGAAACCAACTCTACAACCACCCTGATCGGCGAACAGGTTTCCAATCTGCGGGATGTCACAGACACCACCCTTGCCGATATCCGGAACCTGACCGGCCGCTTTACCGACCAGTCGGAGGAGCTGACCAAGGCTGCGCGTCATCTGGAAGACACAAACACCTCGGTGGAGAGCCGTGTTTCCGAGCGCCGCACTGCCATTGAGGACGTTGCCGATACATTGCTGGCAAAAACGGAAGCGGTCGATACGCTTATGCGATCGTTCACGCAGACCCTGTCGGATACGCTGGAATCGGCTGACGACAAAGCACGCGATGCGGCCAACATGCTGGGCGCAGCAGCGGAAGCAGCATCCAAACAGGTTGCCGAGCAGTTTGAATCGATGCGCCTGACGGCAGGCATGGAAGGCCAGAAGGCAAGGGATGCCATCCGGTCGGCTCAGGATGACATCATCTCTGAAATGACCCGCACCGTCAGCGATGCTTCCGAACGCTTCAATGATGCCGCCGGTCGCATGCGCGACGTTGCACGCGAAGTGCATCGTGAGCTGGAGGCAACACGGAGCGAACTCAAACAGGGCGTTCTTAACCTGCCGGATGAAGCGGAAGAGTCTTCTGCAGCCCTCCGCAAGGTGGTCAACGAGCAGATCCGCGCCCTGACCGAGCTCTCCGAGATTGTGGCCAAGCAGTCCAACGCGCTGGACATTTCAAAGCCGCAGGCTCAGGTCGCGACAGCGAGCGCCGCCCCTGCCCCGCAACCGGCTCCGCAAGCGGCCCCGGCAAGCTTTGCTCCTGTGGCACCTGCGAGCGAGCAACGCCCGCAGCAAACCCGGCCAGCCGAGCCTCGCCGTCAAAAACCGGCCCCGGCGCCGGCAGCCAGCGGTGGGTCAAGCGGCAAAGGATGGGTCGCAGACCTCTTGCGCCGCGCGTCGAGCGATGACGATGCCGGGTCGGACACGGATATGAGCCGGACCCCTTTGCAGACAGTTGAAAGTCTGAACTCGCTCTCCGTCGACATTGCACGCGCAATTGACCATGAGACCTTCATCGACTTGTGGAACCGCTACCGTGCTGGAGAAAGGCATGTGTTTACACGCCGCCTCTACACCCTTCAGGGCCAGCAGACCTTTGACGAAATTCGTCAGAAGTATTCCCGCGATCCTGAGTTCCGAACTGCAGTCGAGCGCTATGTTGCAGATTTCGAGCAGTTGCTGGCTCAAGTCTCCCGCAACGACCGTGACAACATGCTTGGTCAGACCTACCTGACCTCCGACACCGGCAAGGTCTACACGATGCTTGCACATGCAAGCGGTCGTCTCGACTGATCAAATCGCCAAACTCGAAAACGAAAAAGGGTGGCCTGTGGCCGCCCTTTTTTTGAGCCATTTGCTTAAGAAGTTGGCTATATTCAGTCGCTTAAGCCCAGAAGTATCGGGCATACCTATCGTTGAAAAAGACCGGGTGTTCCCGTGCGGCTAATCAAGCGACAGAACTTTCGGACAGGTCCGAAAGGTTGCCCCTGATCTGCTCAATCACGCGCAGAAAATCCGTGATGTCCTGATCCGTCAGCCCGGCAAGCATCTGGCTCTCGACGGCTTTGAGTTTCGGAGCGAGATCTTGAAAGACCTCTCTGCCCGAAGCTGAAAGCTCCAGCAGGAAACTGCGTCCGTCGGCTTCATTGGTTTCGCGTGTCAGAAAACCGCGTTCTTCCATGCGTTTGACCGCTCGGCTTACAACAACTTTGTCCATACTGGAACGCGTTACGATTTCTGTTGCCTGCAATCCAGTTGTCGCGGAGCCGAGGATCGCCATAATCCGCCACTCAGCGGGCATCATGCCATAGTCGCGCTGATAAACGGCAGCGAGTGCTCTTGTGACGTCGGAATAAAAGACGCGCACCTGATAGGGAAAGAAACTTTCCAGGTCGAATTCTGAAGTCTGTTGTTCTTTGCCGGCAACTTTCGTCAGACTGTCTGACCTGTCAGCACCAGTTTCGCGCTGCCTTTTCATTGCATTCCACTAAGACCGGTTGTTTTCTGCCGTCATCTTAAAGGCGACTTAGTTGCACTTGCAACTTGATCACTTGTTGATGACACAGGCTCTTGGCTGCGAAAGCGTGAAATTGTTAGCTTATGCGGAGAAAAGAGTGCTGAGAACCTTCGTCAGACGTTGCGGAGCGTCCAGGCAGCCATCTCCGCAAAAACGCGATCAGCTGACGTGTTCATGGCTTCAACAGCCTTGTCGACCGAAGTGCTGCCTGACGGGGTCTCTGCGCGGAAAACCTTGGTTGCGACGGTGCGGCCATTGCGATCGTTCACAACCCGAGCCGAGATCTCTACAACACCGCGATTGGCGCCTTCGACCCTGAGTTCGAATGCCCGGATTTCCGTCTGCAACTGATAGTCGATCAACAGGCCATCACCAGGCAACCCAACTCCACGTAAACGGCCGGTATTCTGGAGTGTCTCCACCAGTTTCAACTGGACCACATTGGGCAAGGTGTCCGCCCATGCACTGTTCGGGAAATAGCTGTAGATCGGTCCCTTGTCGACAACAGCGATGTAGCTTGAATCGAGCGCCTTTAATGCTCTGGGTGACGCCACAAGCACCTGAACTCTGCTCGACCGGCCAGCCAAACCACCGACATCAGCGGCCTCGATGCTGTAAAACGCTGAAGGTGCAGAGCTTGCACAACCGGACACAAGCACACCAAGCCCGAGCGCGCCAAGTACGCGCCTACGGCTTATGTCTGTGGTTGCCTTTGTCATATACCCTGCCTTCTTTATCTTCCTGTCAGCGCCGCCGGCCACCCGAGTAGGTCGGCACATCCTCACCGCCAAAGATTACCCTGTTGGGACTGCGCTCAAAGCTTTCTGCTGCACGTTGAATAGAAACCAGCGTCCGGTTGAGCTGCGCCAGTGCGGAGGCAAAGTCTGTTGAACCCTGGGTGGCGAATTTTGAAAGTCCGCCTGCAATGGAATCTGCCCGGCTTTCAAATGCCACGGCCACTTTCCGAATGGCCTGTGCTGCAAGTGTTGCTTCCTTGATGAGGCCTTCACCATCGCCATCCACCATGGTCGACACTTTCTCAACAAGGCTCTCCACACGAACAGATGTAGAGTTCAACGTCGCCGTCATTTGTTTGGCATCGGTAATGATCTGGTCGACATCAGGCGTGCGCTTGGAAAGGTTAGCGGTCATCTGTTCGACATTGTCCGCAGCCTGGCGAGCGCTTTCCAGGATTGCCGGTATTCCATCTTCCTGATTGGCAAGGCCAGCAGCTGCCGTCTCGACGGATCCGACGATATTGGCGACTTTGTCAGGGTCCACTGCTATCAGCAGTTCATTTGCGGTTTCAAGCGTCGTTGCAAAACGCTCAGCAGCCGCCTGCACATCGGTGATCAACGCGGCAATCCGGTCATCCTGACCGCGCACAGTCGCCGACACGGCTTCAAAGTTCTGAACCGTTGATTTGGTGGAAGCGATAATCTCGTTGATCTGGCTCTGCTGATTATTGAAATTGTCTATGACACTGGCCACGCCGTCGACAGCGTTTTCAACCGTTTCGGGATCAACGCTTGCCAGGATCTCGTCAACACGCACCAAAGACGCATTCATGCCTTCGGTGAAGGAACTCATCGAATTGACGACCTCTTCAATCTGAAGCGGGTCGATAGCGGCAGCAATTTCAACACCACGCGTCATGATGGCATCCACTTTCACCACCACGTCGCGTCCACCTTCGATGATTTCCTTGATTGCTCCGTCCTGATTCTGAACGGCTGCGACGATTGCGTTGACGTTGTGCATTGTCTCGCTGGTCGAAACGATCAGCTTGTCGATGTCCGCGGTGCGCTTTTCAAGCACCTCGCCAAGCGCGGCCGCTCCCTTCATGACCTTCTCGACTTCTTCCGGCTTGACCGCCTTTACGACGTTGTGGACCTGATCCAGGCCCTCGTTCAGCTTTTTCGTGAAGTTTTCAAGTTCCTGGGCGGCGCCCTGGGCATCTGCCATCAACAAGTCAATATCCTTGCTGGCCTCGCCGAGGCTGGCGGAAAATTCAGTTAGATCGTCAACAATGGCCGTAACCTTGTCGGATGGGACGGCTGCCAGCAGCCGCTCTCCCTGGTCGACCAGCCCTTCCATGCGGCCGGCAAGGTTGGAAAACGCGTCGGATGCTTTTCCGATACTGGCCATGAAATCCTTCACGCCGTCGGAATTGGCCGCCAGCGCCGCTGAAAATGTTTCGGCGTTCGTGATGATTTCAGTTATTGCCGGGCGGTTTTCTTTCAACAGATCGTCGATAGTCTTCATCGTCGAATCTGCACGTTTCAAAACGTCCCGCGCGCCATCAACAATGTCATCAAAGAAGGAGCGTTCCGCATAGATCACCGGAACTTGTTCACTGTCCGGTTTTAGCAGCAATGGCGACGAGCTCGACCCTCCGCTCAAGTCGACATAGGCAACGCCTGTCAGGCCCGTGAAATTCAGGGTAGCTTTGGTATCTTCGTGCAGCGGAGTATTCGGATTGATCCGGACAGTGGCGACCACCTTTGTTGGGTCGCCCGGCGCAAAATCAAGTGATTTGACGTCACCGACCTTGATGCCGTTGAAAAGCACCTGGCCACCGACAGGCAATCCTGTCACGGGTCCGGGGTATACAATCTTCAGCTCAACATTCTGCCTGGATTCAGCGGTAACGGCGAGCCAGTACACAAAGCCGAACGCACCGATCAGGATGGCCACCATGAAGGCACCGATCAGGATGTAGTTCGCGCGGGTTTCCATTCAGTTCAACCTATACTCGGCGCAGCGCCCGCTGCCCCCGGAAATACGCCTGAATCCAGGGATCGTCATTTTTCATCATATCGTCCAGTGTCCCGATGGCCAGAACACGCTTTTTCCCAAGAACAGCAATGCGATCACAGATAGAATGAAGACTATCGAGATCATGTGTGACCATATAAACGGTCAATCCGAGAGTCGAACTCAAGTTTGCAATCAGCGAATCAAAGGCCGCCGCACCGATCGGATCGAGACCGGACGTCGGCTCGTCCAGAAACACCAAATCTGGATCAAGTGCAAGAGCACGGGCCAAACTGGCCCTTTTGACCATGCCGCCGGACAACTCAGAAGGTAATTTGTCGGCCGCATCCTGAGGCAATCCAACCAATTCCAGTTTCAGCGTCGCCAGCTCGTCCATCAGTTGTGCCGACAGTTTCAGGTGTTCGCGCATCGGCACCTGAATATTCTGCTTGACCGATAGAGACGAAAACAACGCACCCTGCTGGAAAAGCACGCCCCATCGGCGTTCAATCGCCTTGCGCTCCGTCACACTGGCCGTGGAAAGGTCATGGCCGAATACCGATATCGACCCGGATCTTTTGCGATTTAGGCCCAAAATCGTGCGCATCAGCACAGATTTACCGGTTCCCGATCCACCGACAAAGCCCAGTACTTCACCGCGACGCACGTCGAGGTCGAGATCCTGCAGAATGATCTTGCTCCCGAACCCTACGGTGACATTGCGTACGGACAGGACATTTCCTGTGCCTTCACTCGTGTCGGCAGTCGTCTTCTCAGCGCTTTCGGGAGCAGTCAGCGTCATGGCCTGGATCATACTCCAATCGCAGCGAAGAAAATGGCGAAGAACCCGTCTACAAGAATGACCAGGAAAATCGCCTTTACAACAGACATGGTGGTGTGGCGGCCAAGCGACTCAGAAGATCCCTCGACCTTCAGACCTTCAACGCAGGCAATGAGCCCAACAATCAACGCCATGAATGGCGCTTTTACAAGCCCAACGACAAGGGTTTCAGTCGTTATTGCGGCCTGAAGCTGCGTAAGGAAGGCAGCCGGTGGAATGTCGAGGTAAGCCCAGGTCACGAGGCCGGATCCGAACAGCGCAGACATGTCGGCAACGAAAGTCAGAATTGGAAGCGCGATCATGAGTGCCAGAATACGTGGCAGTACGAGCACTTCCGTCACGCTGAGGCCGATTACATGGAGCGCATCGACCTCTTCCTGCATGCGCATAGCGCCAAGTTCAGCGGTGAACGCCGATCCGGACCGTCCTGCGACCATGATCGCGGTCAAGATGACCCCAATTTCCCTGAGCACAAGAATACCGGCCAGGTCGACCACAAAGATATCTGCACCGAATTGCCTGAGATAGAACCCGCCCTGTTGGGAAATGATGGCACCGATCAAAAAACTCATCAGTGCGACGATGGGAACCGCGCCAATACAGCTTCGGTCGAACTGAACAGCAATTGAGATGCTGCGAAGACGCTTGGGTTGCAAGAGCACCGTTGACAGTACCAAGCCGAGCGATCCCAGAATGTGGAGCATCGCCTTGGCGTCCTTGCCGGCATCGACCATCTGACGACCGGTGGCCTCCAAAAACCCGGCAACCGAAAAGCCACTTTTTTCAGGCCGGTAGCTCGGAGGGTGGTGACGGTCGATCTCATCGAAGAGCGTTTGGCGAATGGGTGAAACGCCTGTCAATCCGACCCTGCGTCCCTCAAACTCCAGTCTTCCGCGTGTCCTGTGAATGAGCCATGCACCACTGGTATCCAGGTGCTCGATTTTGGAAACATCAATGCAGGTCAGCCGGTCCTTGCCGATATTCAGTTTGTCGATGAGCTTTTCAGCATCGCCGATGGTGCTGACGGTCCAGTCACCGGACAGCGCCAGAAACTGGTGTTCTGGACCATCCGCTTCGAATTCCATATCCGGTGCAATGTTCTTTTCCAGGAATGCCATTGCGGATGGCTGCCCCCTTGCCGCTACTCAATCATCCTCCGTATACCTGATTGAAAAGATCAGGTCACGGCCTCATAAAGGAGGCTTCGATTTCTACCAACAGACACCTGAGAGCGTAACTCATGGAAATTGCCCGGCCTTACCTTTTGTTTCTTGGGGACGTTCCCGATGCCCTGGCGGCAAAGACCGCGATTGGCATTGTCGACTGGCGCAAAGACTGGTGCGTCGGTCAGGTGCGATTGCAGGGATGTGCGGCCGATACGGGCCTGCCTGACATGTCGATTGGAGAAGGCAAGGCCGCCGGTGCGCAGACACTGGTTATCGGGGCCGTCAACGCAGGGGGCCGGTTGCCGGAACACTGGGTGACCTCCATCGTTGAAGCACTGGATGCGGGTCTTGATGTTGCCTCGGGTCTCCATGTGCGCCTTGGCGATATCGATGTCATCAAGGAGGCGGCAGAAAGAAACGGCCGCCAGCTGCATGATGTGCGGCTGAACACAATGACATTTGCCACCGGCAAGGGCACCAAACGCTCTGGCAAACGCATTCTGGCCGTGGGAACGGATTGCTCGGTCGGCAAGAAATACACCGCCCTTGCAATGGACAAGGCCATGAGCGAACGCGGTTACAACAGTTCGTTCTGTGCCACCGGCCAGACCGGTGTCTTCATTTCCGGTCGCGGCACCGCATTGGATGCAGTGATTGCCGACTTTATCGCAGGTGCCGCCGAATGGCTTTCCCCTGAAACGGACGACACCGCCTGGCAGATCATTGAGGGACAGGGATCCTTGTTCCACCCTTCGTTTGCCGGTGTCACGCTCGGTCTCCTTCACGGTTCGCAGCCTGACGGCTTCATCGTGTGTCATGAACCGACCCGTACCAAAATGCGCGGAGTTGAAACGCCTTTGCCCAGCATTCAGGAAGTCATAGACCTGACAATCCAGTGTGGCCAATTGACCAATCCGGAGATCCGCTGTGTCGGGATTGCGGTAAACACTGCCGCACTCGACGAAGATGAAGCGCAAGCCTACCTTGCCAAAGTCGGTGAAAAGCACGGCTTGCCGGCAACGGACCCGGTCCGTTTCGGCATGGAAGCGATCGTCGACAAGGTTTCAGCTGAGTTTGGTGCGCCATGAGCTTGTCAGTCGAGTTGGTAGCAGAGCGGTTTGAAATTGCCGGAGGATTTAAGATATCGCGCGAAACGCGAACGCATGCGCAAGTTGTTATGGTCACCGTCGGCGACGGCACATCGACAGGCCACGGCGAATGCGTCCCCTACCCTCGCTATGGTGAGACCCTTGAGAGCGTACAAACGCAAGTCGAGGAGATTGCCCCGCTTCTGAAAGAGGGGTTGTCGCGAGAGGCTTTGCTTAAGGCCATGCCTGCAGGAGCTGCCAGAAACGCTGTCGACTGTGCGCTCTGGGATCTTGAGGCCAAACGCTCGGGCCATTCCGCAGCCGTGATTGCCGGGCTCGGTGTTTTAAAACCTGTGACCACAGCCTTCACGATCAGCGTCGACACGCCGGGCATCATGGCTGAAAAGACCGCTGCTGCTGCTCATCGCCCGCTGTTGAAAGTCAAACTTGCAGGTGCAGGAGATGATGAACGCATTGCGGCTGTTCGTGCCTCCGCGCCGAACAGTACTTTGATTGTCGATGCAAACGAAGCCTGGGACGAAAGCTGCTTTGACAAAAACATGTCGGCTTGCGAGGCAGCAGGCGTTGCCTTGATCGAGCAGCCTCTGCCTGCCAAAGGCGATGACCTGCTGGCAGACGCAAATCATCCTGTGACCATCTGCGCCGACGAAAGCCTTCATCCTGGAAAAGGCGTTGATGAACTCCGCCGCAAATACGACGCGGTCAACATCAAGCTGGACAAGGCCGGAGGACTGACTGCAGCGCTCCAGCTTGTTCAGGAAGCAAAGGCAATGGAATTCAAGGTCATGATCGGCTGTATGCTCGGAACATCCCTTGCCATGGCACCAGCAGTGCTGATCGCACAGGATGCTGATTTTGTAGACTTGGATGGCCCGCTTCTTCTGGCTCGAGACAGGTCCCCAGGCCTTCATTTTGAAGGAAGTACGCTTTATCCGCCACAGCCCGACCTTTGGGGCTAACCGATTTTCGTACGCCGGCGCACCAAAGGCGTCAGCGCGAGCATGAAGACCGTACCGGTAAGAGCCACCAATGCCATAAGGTAGAATGGCCAATTTGGATTGATGTCATAAAGCGCCCCGCAGACGCTCAGTCCTATGGCCATTTGTACGCCGACCGAAGTCGCCAACAATCCTTGCCCGGTTCCGGCCCATCGGCTGGGCACGACCTTGGCAAGGATTGCCACGGCGCCAAGATGCGCAGCGCCAAAACTCAATCCGTGCAGAAGTTGCAGCGCGGCCATTGTTTCAAGCGTCTCAGCAAAAGGAAACAAACCCCACCGGACCACCGCTGCTGCACCGGCTGCAAACAGGAAGACCGGAGGGTCAAAACGCTGTGCCAACTTACCGGCAATTGCAAAAAGACCGATCTCAGCGACAACGCCGATGGCCCAAAGCCCTCCGATTGCCAGGTCAGGCACATTTTTCGATTGCCAGTATAGCGTGCCAAAACCGTAAAACGCGGCGTGACTGGCCTGAAAGAGCCCCAAGACGGTCAGGACAGGCCAAAACCACACCGTTCGAAAGGGTGTCGGGGCGTCTTCCGCTTCGTCTTGGGCGTCGTGTTCATCGCGCTGTTGACGCGGTAAGCTCATGACCACAGCGCATGTTGCAAGGCTTGCAGCACAAATCGCAACGACCAGCAGCCAGGCAGATCCTTCCGAAGTCAGTGCTCCACCGGCAAGTGTTGCAACCACAAACCCTGCTGATCCCCAGAGCCTCATACGCGCATAATCTGCACCTGTATTGCGCTGAACATCCAGCGCATAGGCATCGCTCAAGGGAACAATGGGGGCGTTCATCACCATAAATCCGATGACCGCAACACCGAGCATCAAAAGTCCGCCTGGGAGAAAGAAAAGTGCAAGCAACCCGGCTCCCGCAAGAGAGTAGATCATGACCGAAAAACGTCGCTGGCCAGACCTGTCGGACAGATTCGAAAGGATTGGACTCGCACCAATGCGAGAAATCGTACCGATTCCCAGAATTAATCCGATTTCAACCGGGCTTAAGCCCTTCAATCCGAGAACAACCGGGAAAAACGGCAGGAACAGGCCAAATCCAAAAAAATGGCAAGCAAACAGTGCTGAGACTCTTGCACCGATAGGGAACGAAATGTGTGGCATGAAAACCCTGGAAAGCGGCCACCGCAAAAAGATGTTAACGATTTTCATCTTACTCTTTGGGCGAAGTTGACCGTGTTACGGCAACCAACGACCCTTAGGCAAGTTGAGATTCGCGTCCACATGAAAGCGGAAGCAAAACAGGAACAAACAGAGCTGATCAGCGACGCTGAATATCAGACTCTTGAGCAAACCCTGATGGAATCCGACCGCGGGCGTCGGTTCCTGACGGAATTCCTCAAACGGCAAAAGACCCCGGAGACAACGGAGATCCTTGGCGCAATCCAGCGACTTGAGAAAGTCGTGACACGACAGCGCAAGGTACCCGACCTCGACAAGATTCGCCTCGACATCGCAGACATGCATGAGGCCATCGAACGAACGAAGTCGGAGATCGCTAATATCAAGCAGGAAGAGGACGACAGCAACCGTTTTGTCGATGCCTCACACGAACTGGACGCGATCGTCACGCAGACAGAAGGCGCGACCCAGTCGATCCTCGAGGCAGCGGAACAAATCCAGGAAAAGGCCTGGGTTCTTCGCGAAAACGGTGCCGATGATGCCACTTGCGACGATATCGACGCAAAAGCGACCGAAATCTTCATGGCATGCTCTTTCCAGGACCTGACCGGTCAGCGGACCAACAAGGTTGTTCAGGTACTGCGCTACCTGGAGAGCCGCATTAATCTGATGATCAACATCTGGGGCATCGAAGATGTTCAGCCAGATGCGCTCGCCGGCCCTGTCGACTCGCGCCCGGATGCGCATCTTCTGAACGGACCGCAACGCGCAGGCACTGGCGTTTCCCAAAACAACGTCGATGAACTGATGTCTGCAAGCGATGATGTCTTCGATGCGGCGTTGAAAGAAAACAGTGCCGAAGCACCTGCAGCGGAACCGGCTGCAACACCGGCAAGCGAAGCAGACGTCGACGCCATTATGGCCAGTGAATCCGACGTTGATGCGATCATGGCCGGTGGCGCTGAACCAATGGATGCCGCCGCAATAGATGACATGTTCGCTTCAGCTGGTTCGGCCGAGGCAGACGAACCGGAAATCGTCGAAGAAGCTGAACTTGAAAGCGCGGACCCTGACGCCATGTTGGACGAAGCAGCTATTGAAAAGCTGTTCGACAACGAAGTCGGCGAGAGCGAAGAAGCCGACGTTGCAGTCCTGTCTGACGTTAATGCGGAAGCAGAAGCGGAAGCTGACGCAGAATGGGAATTAACGGCTGAAACGACCGAAGCCGAAGGCGATGATCCTCTGGAACAGTTGTCAGAAGCCGAGCGTCAGGCACTCTTCAACTGATCCAACGTTTGGGTAAAGAAAAGGCGCTGCATATTGTGCAGCGCTTTTTTTTGTATTTGTCTTACCCTGAGGTCCAGTCCGCTTTTTGGAGTGTCAACGCGAATTCGCCTTCAACAGCATGTCGATGTCAATGTTCCCGCCAGTCAGGACAAGCCCAACGACCTTGCCGCGAAGCGGAAGTTTGCCGGTCAGAACCGCAGCCAGCGCTGCAGCACCGCCAGGTTCTACAACAAGCTTCAACTCCCTGAAAGCAAATGCGACGGCATCCAGAACTTCGTCATCCGAGACGGTGACGCCCTTGCCGGCCAATTGACGAAGGATTGAAAAGCCGACCTCCCCCGGGCTCTCGGAAAGCAAGGCATCACAGACCGAACCGGTTTTCCGGCTGTTCGACTGAAGCACACCAGCTTCCAGCGAACGCTGATAGTCATCGAACAGTTCCGGCTCGACCGTGTGAAATGTGGCAGATGGCGCCTTGTGTGAAAGTGCAAGCGCGATACCGCTTGATAGGCCTCCGCCGCCTGTGCAGGCCAGAACATCATCCAGTTGCAATCCCAAGGCGGTCGCCTGGGCAGCCAATTCCAAGCCTACGGTTCCTTGCCCCGCAATGACCGCAGGGTCGTTATAGGGGTGCACGAAGGTCGCCCCTGTTTCCGCACCGATTCTCGCTGCGATGGCATCGCGGTCTTCATTCTCACGATCGTAAGTCACAACCTCAGCGCCAAACTCGCGCGTGCGCGCCAGTTTAATCGCAGGGGCGTTCTGCGGCATGACAATCGTTGCCGGCATCCCAAGCAAACGGGCGCTGGCGGCAACGCCTTGCGCGTGATTGCCCGATGAACACGCAACGACGCCTTTTTGCCTGTCGTTTTCAGGAATGAGACTGAGGCGGTTGAAAGCACCACGAAATTTGAACGACCCGCTCCTCTGCAGGTTTTCCGGCTTGATCAGAACGGTCGCCCCGGTAAGTTCATCAAGTAACGGGTGGCGAAGCACAGGTGTCAGCAGCGCTTCTTCACGAATCCGCTCAGCTGCTGCTTCTATGTCTGCAAAAGATATGGCTTTTCCGGAATAGGCGGCCAATTCACCGTCGGAAGGCGTGGCATCAGTCTCGTTCATCGGCGCTCACCTCAATCGCTGTAGGGAAGTCCGATGACTAGTGAGAAATCGGTTCAAATTCAACAAGCCAGCAACAAATGAACAACCGCGCCCTGAAGAAACACCAAACACCTCCTGGTTTCATTCAGCAGCGTTCGCTTCGGCAAATTGGGTATTGTGAAGGTCACGTGCCCTTATGCAATTGTCCAGAAACTGGCGCGCACTTGCAGCCCAGGTGTAATTCATTGCAATCCTGCGGCAGTGTTCGCGGGGAATATCAAGCGCTGCTTCAGCTGCTTCCTGCAGATTTTCAGACAGAACACCCGCACCGGTATCACCAATGACATCCAGAGGTCCCATCACTGGAAATGCCGCGACCGGTACGCCGCAGGCAAGTGCCTCCAGCATGACATTGCCGAACGTATCGGTGAGCGAAGGGAATACAAAAACATCGCCATCGGAATAGTGCCGGGCAAGCACTTCTCCAACCATTGCGCCTGTGAAGTGGACGTCGGCATATTGGCGGCGGAGCACTTCAAGTTGGGGGCCGCCGCCAACGACAACCTTGGAGCCCTTCAACTTGAGATCCAGGAATGCCTCGATATT
Source organism: uncultured Roseibium sp. (assembly GCF_947499295.1). Classification (GTDB taxonomy): domain Bacteria; phylum Pseudomonadota; class Alphaproteobacteria; order Rhizobiales; family Stappiaceae; genus Roseibium. The sequence continues at coordinate 139,623 of NZ_CANMNP010000003.1, read as the reverse complement.
CTTTTCAACCGCGACACGCCCGACATACATAAAGACAGGTCTTGGCAAGTCGGCAGGCAGAACAGAACCTTCATAAGGCTTGAAGAGCTGCTCATCGACGCCGCGGGACCAGCGCATAAGGTTCTTGAACCCGCGCTCGCGGAGATCCTGTTCAAGAGACCGGGTTGCAACCATGCAGCCGCAGCCGGAGTTATGGAACCGACGAAGCCAGCCATAAGACCAGTTCAGCGGAACGGGCAGACGAGCGGAGACATATTCCGGAAACCGTGTGTGGTAGCTCGTCGTGAAGGGTTGACCGTTTTTTTTGGCAACGCTTGCAGCAAGCACACCGAGCGGTCCTTCAGTTGCGATATGCAGATGCTCGCAGTTGTATTCCTCGATTTTGCGGCGAACCATGCCCCGGTGCGCCAGGGACAGGCGTATCTCGGGATAGGTGGGGCATGGCAGCGTCAGAAAGGCCTGGGGCGACAGGACTTCAACGCGAACGCCGATAGCTTCCAGCTCCTCAGCGGTTCGCTCCAGGGATCTAACAACACCGTTTATTTGCGGATGCCAGGCATCCGTCACAATCAGAATGGAACTCATGCGGCGACCGAAGCTTCCTTCGTCTCCACCGGCACGGCTCCCATCCGGGCGCTGTTCACCCATCGTATCACCTCAAACGTACCATCGTGGTGCTCAGCAACCGCAGTGCAGCTCTCCACCCAGTCACCGGTGTTGATATAGTGAATTCCGTTCATATCACGGTCGGCGGCATGGTGAATGTGTCCGCAGATGACACCATCAACACCCTGGCGCCGCGCTTCTTCAGAAAGGGCTTCCTCGAACCGGCCAATGAAGCTTACCGCATTTTTGACTTTCAGCTTCGCCCAGGCCGAGAGTGACCAGTATGTCAGGCCCAGGCGGCGGCGCACCAGATTAAGCCAGGTGTTCACGTTGAGCGCAGTCACATAGGCCTTGTCACCGAAGAATGCGAGCCATTTGGCGTGCCTGATCACAACATCGAACTGGTCTCCGTGGATAACCAGATACCGTTTCCCGTTGGCCGCTTCATGCACGATGCTGTCCGCCACCTCGACACCTCCGAAATGGGTTCCCAGAAAATTTCTCAAAAACTCGTCATGATTTCCGGGAATATAAAGAACGCGTGCGCCCTTTCGGCCTTTACGAAGAATTTTCTGAACCACATCATTGTGGAACTGTGGCCAGTACCAGGAGCGCTTCAGCCGCCAGCCGTCGACAATATCTCCAACGAGATAGACCGTCTCGGCGTCATTTTCCTTCAGAAAGTCTAGCAGCAGTTCAGCTTGGCAACCGCGGGTGCCCAGGTGAACATCCGATATGAACAGAGCCCTGTAGTGGCGCGATGCCTCCGATGCAGACATGGCATTTCTCCAAATTCCTTTTGGAGCGCTTTAGACGCGATTCAGGTATCACTATTATGACAGAAAGCTTGGGGTACTGCCGTGGTTTCGATTTCCAACGTTTATGATTAACGCTGGATCAGCTCGCCGAACGCACCGCTATCCGTCTTGAACACCCAAACGTTACACCATTCCCCTGCGCGCACTTGGCTGTTTCAGCTACCGGATTGACGGCGCATTCGTTGGCAGCCAAAAGGGGCAACACGATTTCCCAAAGAGGAGACAAAAAATGGACTTGGGTCTAAAGGGTAAAAAGGCCATCATCTGTGCATCCAGCCGAGGTCTGGGTCGAGGGTGTGCGGAAGCCTTGGCGGAAGCAGGGTGCGACATTGTTTTGAACGGGCGCGACGAAACCGCACTTGCGACAACCAAAGCCGCCATTCAGGAACGCTTTGATGTGAATGTCCAAAGCGTTGCCGCTGACGTCTCAACCCGCGAAGGCCAGAATGCTCTGCTTGCGGCCTGCGCTGCCCCAGACATCCTGATCAACAACAACGGTGGCCCTCCTCGCCGGGATTACACCGAACTCACACGTGAAGCGCTGCTCGAAGGCACTGTCCAGAATTTCGTCACGCCAATCGAATTGATCCAGGCCGTAGTGCCTTCAATGAAGGAGCGCGGTTTCGGGAGGATCGTCAACATCACGTCTCTTTCGGTCAAGATGCCGATTGAAGGTCTGGATCTATCCAGCGGAGCTCGGGCCGGCCTCACAGCCTTTCTGGCCGGTGTAAGCCGCCAACTGGCGCCCCACGGCGTTACCGTGAACAACATCCTGCCGGGCAAGATGGACACAGACCGTCTGAAAGGCGGCTTTGAACTTTCTGCAAAGCAGTCCGGCAAAAGCGTCGCAACGATCCGCGAAGAACAAGCCGCAGGTATCCCGATAGGACGATTTGGCAACGCGGAAGAGTTCGGTCAAGCCTGTGCGTTCTTGTGCTCGCAATACGCCGGTTACATCACCGGACAGAACCTGCTGATCGACGGAGGCCTTTATCCGGCAGCGTTTTAACAGACCGTTCCGATAAAAAAGGCCGGGGTCTTCCCCGGCCTTTTGCATTCCACTTTAACTTGATCAGAATTTGTAGCGCATTGACGCGGAGATGATGTTCACGTGGCTGTCGACGTCGGCGGTGTAGGTGCCGAAGGCGGCGTTAAAGTCCTGGTGATTGGAATCGATGTTGATTTTCGTCGATTCTGGAATGATGTGCGTGTACCCCAAATCAAAAGACAAGTGCTTGTTGAAATTGTAGCTCGCACCTGCTGAGAGCCACCAGCGATTGTTGTCTGGCAAACGTGTTGACCGGATATCCTCGTCGATCGGTGAGATTTCGTAGCCAAGACCAGCGCGGAAAGTCAGCTTTTCGTTGTAGTCGTACTCACCGCCGAGCGAAAAGAACCAGCCGTCATCATAGTTGAAATGAAGCGTGGTCAGTGCTGCGCCGGTCGCATCGGAAATTGCACGCGGCGATTTCAGCCGGCTCCAGTTTGTCCACTCAACTGTTCCCAATACACGAATTTTGTCAGTGATCTGCTGCCGGGCTGAAACGTTGACCATGTCGGGTGTTACAACGCCAAGGCCGATGGCCCGGGTCACGCCGCCTACGAACAGGTCACCATCAAGATCATGGCCGACGCCGGAACGATAACCGACACCGATTTCCGTACCTTTCATGGGGCGTACTGTCAGGCCGGCCGTAACACCGTAGCCAATGCTGCTGCCCGAGATTTCGTTCGAACGCGGAAACCCTGCTCCAGAGGTCGCGTCTGCCGACTTCAGCGAGACATCCAGGTATTGAACCTGAATACCAACGGCCAAAGAGAACATCTCATTGATCTGGAGAGCCACCGCCGGGTTTACGTTCAACGAGAAAACGGACGACGATCTTGAATAGAACTGTGCCGCCCAGTTCTGCTCCGGTTTGGTAGACAAACCAAAGGGCGCATTGACGCCGACACCGAAGATCAACTGATCGTTCAATCGATAAGCGGCATAGGACGCGGGAATAAACGCATCGGACGCGATGTCACCGCTTCCGATAGAGGATGTTCCAAGCGCTCCCCCGCTGAGCGTTCCATTGATATCTGATACCGGAAAAAGCCCCGAATTGTGCGCCTCAACAGTCAGCCCCTGTTGCGCACCTATAAGCGATGCCGGGTTCCAATACATGGAGGATATACCACCGCCCGAGGTCCCGTAGCCTGCAAATGACAGCCCCTGATAGTAGGAACTTTGCTCTCTAAGAGCAAAGCCGCCTGCATGCGCACTGGTCGCGACTACAGATAGAATAATTGCAGAGGTTGTAAGTAGTAGTGTTCTTTTGTCTGCCCACGGCATTGCGTTTTCTCCCGTCCTCATGCCCAAGGATGTTTCGTGACATCTCTAGACAGGTTTCCCGGAGAACGAAGGTCGATTCAACACGTTTAAAAACTCAATCAGCTTTAAGAAAAACTATGCTGCAGCGCGAAATAAGCCTCAATCAGACAGGTTATTCTCTTGGGTTGGATCATAACACTGACGAAAGGTTCTCTTCCGAGACTGTTTGTCATGTTGGCGACACACTTTCACACGATTGCACAAAAAACAGGCAGTCACGAGAAGACCTTCCGATAACGTCAATTAACCTGTGGACGTTGCGGCTTTGCCACACGTACCCTAAGGGAATATGCCGCCCTTGTTGGACATATTTCCGCAGAAACACTGGTAATTTGCACAATCCATTGAAACGCAATTTGGAAGATTATCGCCTTTTCCAAGGTTCCAATTTGTCTCCAAGGAGTTGAATTCGCCTCGAAATCAGATCGATTTTTAAAAGAAACCACAGACTTCGACGGCACAACCTCCGTGTGTCATCGCCCTGTTCGTCAATATGGTTGTTGGTGCTCTTTGCCTCAGATGCGGTTGCGAGACCGACAGGCCATACCGGGAGGGTACGGCCTTGCCGGATATCGCTTTACACGCTGTCGTCTCTGGCTGTCATGAAGCTTCGCATCGCGACACTGCTCCAGGGACCTAGTCTGCGTTTCGCGGACTGGTGGCTTTCGAATATCCGCTTCGCCAAGGGGTCTTTCTCCGCAAACTCTGCCAGGACAATGCCCGCGGTCTCTTTCAGAGCACTCAGAACATCATCTGGGTATGGCAACACACTGACACCGTCTTCTTCTTGAAGCAGCTGCAGCGAGCCCGCGTTTTCCCAATCACTTTCAGCAAGCGCCCGTCCGTTCTCCGCGCGGCATGCCTCTGTCAAGATACTCTGGAGGTCTTTCGGCAACCGATCAAATGCATCCTGATTGAAAAGGGCTTCACCGGTCCCGTTGGGTTCATGAAAGCCAGGCGAATAGTAGGACTTGGCGACTTTCTGAAATCCCATCGCGCGATCGGACCAGGGACCGAGAAACTCGGTGGCATCGAGAACACCGGATTGAAGTGCCTGAAAGAGTTCGCCTGGTGGCAATCCAACAGGCGTCGCCCCGAGACGCCGCATGACTTCACCGCCGAGACCCGGCATGCGGATTTTCAGCCCCTTCAAGTCATCGAGCCCTTGAAGCTCCTTTTTGTACCACCCCCCCATCTGGACGCCCGTATTGCCCGCCATGACAGGTTTCAAACCGAACGGGGCATAAAGCTCGTCCCAAAGTGCTTGCCCACCACCACGTTCGATCCACGAGATATGCTCATAAGGCAACAGTCCAAAGGGGATGGCTGTGAAAAAAACCGAAGCCGGTATCTTGCCCTGCCAAAAGAACGACGCCGTATGGGCCATTTCCGCCGTTCCGGCCGACACCGCATCGAACACCCCAAGGGCAGGGACCAATTCGCCTGCTGCATAGAGCCGGATCTTAAACCGGCCGTTGGACATGGCCGCAACCTGATCGCTTATCCGCTGCGCACTCACACCTGGGCCGGGCAAATTTTTGGGCCAGGAGGTCACCATCTTCCATTCGATGGGAGCCATATCGTCTGCGATTGCCGGCGCAGCGAGGACGGATGCGCCGGAAAGGGCAGATGTCGCCAAAATGGACCGGCGGTTGATGAGACGTCTTTCTGACGATTTCGTATCCGTCATCTCATTTGCTCCAAAGGGAATGATAGTGGTGAACCGGCCCGTGTCCCTGGCCTATGTCGAGCGTATCGGCAGCCGAAATTGCTGCCTGAATGTAGGTCTTTGCTGATCTGACCGAGGCTTCAAGCCCCTGCCCTTTGGCAAGCCCTGCCGCAATCGCAGATGAAAGCGTACAACCGGTACCGTGGGTATTGTTCGTGGCAATGCGTGTTTCGCGTAGCCAGAGCGCTGACCCGTTCGCCGTCAGGAAAAGATCTGCACTCTCCTGACCGGTTCCATGCCCCCCTTTCAGGAGAACAGAGCGCGCGCCAAGTTGGAGAAGACTTTCAGCCTGTTCCTGCATTTGCGCTTCTGTCTCGGCGACACCTGTCTCAAGCATTCTGGCCGCTTCATGAAGATTGGGCGTAATCACCTCGGCCAGGGGCACAAGGACCTCGATCAAACTGGAGACTGCGCTGGCTTGAAGCAGAGGGTCGCCGGAGGCGGCAACCATTACCGGATCAAGGACAACCGGCCCGGTTTTGTGGGCATTAAGCCCCTCAGCAACGGCTTCTATGATCGGAACCTGTGAAAGCATGCCAATTTTGGTTGCCCCAGCTTTCAAGTCGGAATAGACGGCATCCATCTGGGCACGCACAAATTCGGGTGGAATATCGTGAATGGCGCTCACACCACGGGTGTTTTGCGCAGTCAACGCCGTTAAGACGCTGGCACCGTAAACACCGTTTGCCGAAAAGGATTTCAGATCAGCTTGAATGCCGGCACCGCCGCCGGAATCAGAGCCTGCAATCGTCACCGCAATCGCGGTCATGGTGTCCTCCTTCGAAAATCAGGAAATCTTGGTTCTTAAGCGCTGCGAAGCCTGGCTTCGATATCGCTGAGGCTGAGGTTGTAAAGTGCGTCGAGCAGTTCAGGCACAAACGTTCCCGGACCAGCAGCCTGACCGGCAGCAACTTCACCCGCAATATTGAACACCGACAGACCGGCAGCCGCTGCCAGCGCGGTATCCTTTTCAACACTTGCAAATGCTGCCAGGACCGCGCCTCCAGCACACCCGGTTGCCGTCACCCGCGCCATCAGGGGATCGCCGTTGAGAAGATGAAAATCTCTCTCTCGGCTTTCGATCTTGTCCCTTTCACCGGTCACGGCAAGAACAGTTCCCTTTGCAATCAGCGCCTCGGCATCTGCCCGCTCCTGAAATAGCGCGCTCTGTTCAGCCTCGTTCAGGCGAACAAGATCCGGCTGACTGACCAAAAGTTCCTTGGCGAACGCACATCGCACTGGTGAAAGGTTCACATATACCGGATCGATCAGAACGGGGTGTTCATTGTCGCGTGCAGCGGCAACAGCCAAGGGAATTGCCGCCCGGCGGGTTTCGTCCAGCGTACCAAGGTTGACCAGAAGCGCATCTGCACCGGCAGCAAAGCTGGCAACCTCCTGGGGAGCAATGGTCATCGAAGGAATGGCACCGAGCGCGAGCAGCACATTGGCAGTAAAGCCCTGTGCAACAGCATTGGTTATTGCGTGTACGCGCGGTTCACGTTTGCGCACACGTTGCAGAAGTTCGAAAACCGTCTCGGGCTGGAGATCTTGTGTTGAAGCCGCGATGGAGAGGCTCATGTGCTCCTCCCGGACATCGTTGGTTTCAGACTGCAAAACTCTGCGAGATTGAACAGGGCTGTTGCCAGACACATCGTCATCTCAAATCCCTCCGCCGGTATCAGCCGGATCAGGTTCAAGGAGTTGGCAAGTCGCCTCTCAGCCCGCGCCACAATGGCCGGGCACCCCCATGAGATGCTTGCACTGCTAACAAGGCTGACGGCGGATTGCAAGTACCTGCCCAAAGGCTTGTCGGGATCTGCAATTGACTGCGGCGGGGAGATGCGCGATGTCCTTGAGAGCAGTCTTTTCCAACGCGCCAAACGTCCGGAGCTCCGCATGACCCCGTTTTTCGTGATGATCAAATGCCAACTGGGCAAGACCTATCAGGTTGCCAGCGCTATCGCAGATGCGGAAATCGCGTCAGAAGTCTATTCCACCAGTGGCGACTATGATCTGCTGGTCAAGTTCTATGTCGAAAGCGATGCGGACATCGGCCATTTCGTCAATGAAAAGGTCCATCCGATCGATGGCATTCAGGACACCAAAACAATCATTACGTTCAAAGCCTTTTAAAGCGCCGCAAGCAGGAGCCGACAAATGCGCATGATGAAATCAGCCCTGTTCTCCGCAGCCCTCTGCATTCTGCCGCTTGCCGCAGGTTTGCCGGCCAAGGCACAAGGCATGCCGCCGGAACAGATCAAACAAATTCTTGACGTTACCAAGACCAGCTGGGTGGCTTTCCGGGATTGGGAAGGTCAGGACCTTATTTATTTCACCCATCTTGAAGCCTGGAAATGTGGCATCGACTATGTCTTCTTCGGCCTGAACGGAGGACCGCTGGAGGAAGTCTGGGAACTGGATGAGTGTGATCCGGACAATCCAAACGCGGTCTTGAAAGACAAGCCATACCTGGAATTGCCGGACGGATCGGTTCAATCCATCAGCGTTCAGCTTGTCTTTCCGGACGGAACCAAAAGCGCGGTCGAAACCTACCCCTACAAACCGCAGTAATCGGCAGTGGTTGGTAAAAGCCTGATCCTTGGATCAAGACTTCGACGGTGAGGACGCTCGTCGTGCCTTGGTTCTGTCGAGGCCAAGCCTGTGCTCGCGGTAGATCACGAAAATACCGGCGGCAATGACGATCATCGCGCCGAGCACCACTTCGGTGACCGGCACTTCGGAAAAAATCAGCCAACCGACGATAATCGCCCACAGCATGTTGACGTAATCGAATGGTGCAATGGTTGAGGCTTCCGCATAGCGATAGCTTTGCGTCAGAAAGATTTGTCCGACACCACCCGCGAGCCCGATCAGAACCAGCAGACCCGCAGTAGATGCATCCGGCCACACCCAGGCCTGACCAGGCGCAAACAACCCCAGCGGAAAGGTCAGCAGGGACAGCAGGGTGGCTGCACCGGCAAACCAGGTCACAATGGTTGACGTGCGTTCTGTCTCGCACAGCTTGCGTACAGTGATCATGGCCAGCGCGGCAAAACCCGCGCCCGTGACACCGATCAGTGCGCCAAGAGCAGAGGCATTGTCGAGCTGCCCTTCACCAAGGTGGGGTGACAAGACGACAAGAATGCCGAGAAAGCCAACGCCGACTGCGCTCCAGCGATAGATGCGGACCTGTTCGCCAAGCAGAAAAAACGCGAGGACAACCACGATCAGGGGCGTGGCAAAACCGATCGCGGTCGCATCCGGCAACGGCAGCAGATAGAGCGCGGTAAAACCGCAGACCATCGCTGAAAGTCCGACGGCTGCGCGCGTCAGATGACCTTTCGGATTCTGTGTTTCAAAGGCAAGTCCAAGTTCACCCCGAAAGGCAACCATCAATAGAACCGGAAAAAGACCGAAAAAGTTTCGCGCGAAAACAAGCTGACCAATTGGTACTGTTTCAGCTGCAATCTTCAGAGCCGTTGCCATGACGAAGAAGGCGATTGTCGAGGCAAGTTTCAGCGAAATACCGAGCATGGGCGCGTGACGCGTCATTCCTGTCGGAGCGGGCTGCCTTTTCAATCGGGTTTTCACGCTTGCTAGCGTCATGTGGAATTCCAGGAACCGGCGCAATGAATATGTCTTGCCCGTGATGCACCGGACTGGAAATCACGTGACGTTGAACAGAAACTGCCATCGACTGAAGGTTCAGCCGCATCAAGTAAAGGATCGCCTTGAAAAGACAGTTTTGGTGCGGGGTCTTAAATGAGTAGCCCAAACAGTATCTGTCCTGTGCGCATCATTTGCAACGCTGCTCTTGAAAATCGTCATCATGAGGCGCGAGAACAAGCGCCGGACGACCTGTTCCCACCTCATTGTGGCAAACAGGATCAAAAACAGTCCGGCAACTTTGTCTCTAATCGCCGGAACTTTCGAAATGGCCTCTGCCAATCAGTCTTTGATCTGCAGTGTCACGGCCTTTGAACCATGAAAAAACATGGTTCTGAAGCCCTTCGTCGCAAATCTGGACCTGACTGACACCTGAAAAAATAATTTGGGTGTTCGCAGCCTAAAGCTTTGCCTCTTTTTCCGACAACAGTCTCGCGAGTTCTTCAGGCGGCATCGTTTCGCGTTCGGCGATGGACACTTCAAAGCCTTTGAGTCGTTTGTAGATGGACAGCAGTTCGATAATCGTGGACCAGGAATTCACCAGATACTGGAAGGAATTCGAGACCTGGCCAAACGCGGTCAGAATCTGCTGGACGATACCGTACGTGATCGTGCCGGCGACAATCGTCGGCACCAGAATGAAATAGGTGAACATGTTGTCGGCCTGCAGATAGAACCCACGCGCCAGGTTGAAATAAAGGTAGTGAAAATAGAGACGGAAGTAGTTTTTCCTCACATTGCTGAACAGCTCGGTGAGGGTTGGCGGTTGAGCCCTGTGCTCATGATCCTCACCATAGACCAGTTCTTTCCGGTACGCGGCTTCAACCCTTTGGTTGTGAAACTCTAGCCCGGGCAGCTTGATCCCGACCACAGCAAGCAGAACAGTTCCGAACAAAGACCACAAAATGGCGGCAGTGAAGAGAGGCGCAGGGATCTCGCCGACGATAGGCAAAGTGCTGACGTAAGTCGACAAGCTGAAAAGGACAGGAAGGAACGCAATCAGCGTCATGACGGCATCGATCATGGAAACACCCAGGCCTTCCATGATCGAGGCAAAGCGCATCGTGTCTTCCTGAATACGCTGTGAAGCGCCCTCAATGTGGCGGACATTGCCCCACTTTGCGACGTAATAGTCGTTCATCGCGGTTCGCCAGCGGAAGATATAGTGGCTGACGAAAAACCTGTTCATCACAAACAGGGCCATCGACAACCCTGCAATCTGCGCGAACATCAGCATAAGCATGTAAAAATCGGCGGCAACAACACCCTTGTCGCCCTCCAGCGCATTTTGCAGCGTATCCCCGAAGGGCCGCCGCCAATTGTTGATCGCCACCGAAACCTGGACCGAGAAATAGGTGATGAAAATGATCAGCGAAGAGCCCCAGACGGACCATACATGCCATCTGTGATCGCGCTCGAAATACCACCAGAAACCGCCGAAAAGCACCGTGCAAACGGCGTAGTAGATGTAGAACCACAAGAAGTCGGGCGTCACAAAGAATCTGAGATCAATCGGGGGTGGTCCTTCAGGTGCCGCTCCAAGACCCAGGCTTGGGCCAAGGTCACTGGCAAAGCCGTACCAGACAATTACCGCAGCAAGCGACCATATCGCGGCAGACAGGAAAAACAGTTTTGGTTTCGGAAAGAAGGATTGAAACACAAGTAAATTCCTGACTGTTCGAATTCAATGAGTGACGATCGGAGCCGCCGGATAGTCAAACTGTGCTTGGTAACGACGAAATCAAGCAAGAAGCTGAATAACACTATTCACACAATTATAGATACCGCAGCGCCCTGCCGCAGTCCCTGGAGACACAATAACGCTCAATTTCCTGTGTGGCGCTGTTGTGGCTTGCACAAAAAAAGAGGCATCTTTTGGATGCCTCTTCTCACAAACGAAACTCAACTTTACCGGGCCGCCTGGATTGCGTCCCAGACCCGGAGCGGCGTCGCGGGCATATCGAAAACCTCTTCAACGCCCGCCCCGTCTTTCAGGGCCACCTGAATGGCGTTCATGACCGCAGCCAGGCCACCGATTGTTCCGGCCTCGCCCGCGCCCTTGATCCCCATGGCATTCGTGGTGGAAGGAATGTTGCGCGTTTCAAAGTGAATGTCCGGCAGATCCGCAGCCCGGATCAACTGATAGTCCAGCAGTGAAGCGGTCAGCAGTTGTCCTTCTTCGTCATAAACCGTGTGTTCGCACAGGGCTTGGCTAATGGCCGAGACCACACCGCCATGCACCTGACCCGTCAGCAGCAATGGGTTCACGGTCACACCGAAATCGTCAACGATGACATAGTTCGCGACGGTGATGTCACCGGTTTCCGGATCGACCTCAAGCTCGCAGATATGAGTGCCGTTCGGATAGGTGTTTTCCGACTGCGCAACCTCTTCCCGAGCGGAAAGGGTCTCACCGGTGCTTGCAGCGATCTCAGCGAGAGTTACCTGCTGATCCGTCCCGACAACGCGCACCACACCGCTCTCAAGTTCAAGATCTTCTATGCCGGCCTCAAGTTTGTCAGCAGCCAGCTCCTTGACCTTTTTGACCAGCGAGACGCTGGCATCGCGCACTGACGGCAACCCAATCGGAATGGACCGGGAACCACCGGTTCCACCGCCCTTGCGCACACGGTCTGTATCGCCCTGGATCAGAGTGACATCCTCGATGCTGACACCGAACTGTTCGGCAACAACCTGGCTGTACGCCGTGTCGTGGCCCTGACCGTTGGTTTGTGTCCCAATCAGGAGTGTCAGGCTTCCCTTGTCATCAAGTTCCAGAGTGGCTTCCTCGCTGCCAGCGAAGGCACAAGCCTCAACGTAGGAACAGATGCCGATACCACGGTATTTGCCGGATTGAGCGCTTTCAGCCTGGCGTGCTTTGAAACCGTCCCAATCCGCCACTTCAAGTGCTTTATCAAGATGGCCGGCAAAGTCTCCGGTGTCATAAAGACGGCCGGTCTGAGTTGTATAAGGCAGCTGATCTGCCCGGATGAAATTGAGCTTCCGGAATTCGATCGGGCCAAGGCCTGTTTCCTCGCCCGCCTTGTCGATCAGGCGCTCAAGCACATAAGCAGCTTCCGGGCGTCCTGCACCCCGATAGGCATCGGTCGGCACCGTGTGCATATAGACACCATCGATTTTCGCAAAAACAGCTGGGATGTCATAAAGCCCGGATGCCATTGAGGCACCTAGATAGGGGATGAACGGACCGAACTGGTTCAGATAGGCGCCCATGGCAGCTTTCACATGCACATTAAGGCCAAGGATACGGTTGTTCTCGTCAAGCGCGAGCTCGGCATGGGTCAGGTTGTCCCTGCCATGCGCGTCGGTCACAAAATGCTCCATTCGCTCACCTGCCCACCGCACCGGCCGTTCTAGAGACCTGGCAGCAATCATCGCCAGCGGGTATTCGCGATAACAGAAGGCCTTGGTCCCGAAACCGCCGCCGACTTCAGGCGTAATCACCTGGATCTCGCTAGCCTCAAGTCCGAGCGTGCTGCAGAGAATATCGCGCACTCCGTGACCACCTTGGGTGCCGAGCGTCAGTTTGAAACGTCTGCCCGGCGTATCGTATTCAGCGACACAGCCACGCAGCTCCATGTAGTTGACGACAATCCGGTTGTTGACCACTTCAATCGACACGGTCTTGTGGGCTTTGGAGAAGGCTTCTTGTGTTTTGGCCTGGTCCCCATGTCCGAGCGTGAAAGAGACATTCGTTCCCAGCTCTGGCCAGACCTTTGCCGCATCCGGGTCCAACGCATTTTCAATACCAATGACCACATCGAGCGGTTCGTAGTCGATTTCGAGCATCTCTGCAGCGCTTTTGGCAAGGTTCAAATCATCCGCGACGATGAACGCAATGGCATCGCCGACGAAACGAACGGTGTCTTCACACAAAAGCGGTTGAGGTGGCGCTTCGTAGTGCGTCCCATCCAGCTGCTTGATGTGAGCAGCCGTCAACAAAGACTTTCCCGCAACGTCCGCGCCGGTGAGAACCATATGCACACCGTCCATCTCGCGGATGTCATCAGCGTTCTCGACCTTGATCTTGGCGTGAGCCATCGCTGAACGAACGACAACACCATGAAGACAGCCGTCCGGCATATAGTCGCCTGTGTAGATCCCCTTGCCTGTGATCAGCGGTTCGTCTTCTTTCCGACGCAATGGAGCGCCGACACCGAATTTCGGAGTGACCATCTGGTTCATGAATTTGGACCTGTATTTTTGGGAAGAACTTCCCTGAGAATTTGCCGCGCAGCGAAGGTGGCTGTTTCTTGGAACATAGTGCCCGCGACCAGCAGATGCCAGAGGGACAGTCAGTCCACGAGCCTATTGTCCAATTGGTTGCGCTGCAAATACGACTTAGTCAAAACTACTCTGAGTGGCCTTTTTGGACCGCTCTACTTCCGGCAGTTTGCACCAAGCTTTTGGCTTCCGTCAACAATGCGGGCAAAACAACAGTCGGCGTGTGACCTGCCCTTAAACCGGATCATGAGCTCTCGTAAGGATTTTTGGCGCTCCGGTCTTCAGAAAGGCTTCTGCGTGTTTCACGTGTTAGGTTCTCGATTGCGTCGGCTAGATGACTTTCCTGGATGTTGTAGTCTCCCTGCGCAACACGGAGCTTGTGAGCCTCGAGCATCACTTCTCCCATGGAAACTCCAGCAGGTGGTTGAAACCGGTAGCTGGCCAATTCGATCAACAACCCTAGCGGATCGCGAAAATAAATTGAATCCATGAAACCCCGGTCTTTCGGGCCGCTATGGGAAATTCCGCGCAAGTCCAGCCTGTCCGCAATCTGCCTGAATGTTGCCTGAGACACGTCAAGCGCCAGATGGTGCACACAGCCGATTGCTTGCGGCGCGGGTTCTGCATCAGGCTTTCGATCTTCGTTCGTAAAAATGGTGATCAAGCGCCCGTCACCCGGATCGAAATAGAGATGGCTCTGATTGGGGTCATCGAGATTGGGTTGCTCAAAGACAAATGGCATCCCGAGCAAACCTTCCCAGAAGTCGATGGAGGTTTGTCTGTCCGCTCCGACAAGCGTGATGTGATGCACGCCCTGTGTCTGAATCTTGCGCAAGTTATCCTCCCCTATCCAATTCGCGAATTCTAAAGATACCCTCTCCTGAACCGCGAATTCAAACCTGTGCCTTTTCTTCTGGCGAAATCTGGTTAGTCTTGCTGCAAACAAAACCAATTGCCCATCGTCTTGGAGCACCTTGCTCCCATCCTATTGCCATTTGAGGCAGATGCGGCTCAGGACCAGATATGAATAAGTCCCCAGAAGACCCGGCGCCCGACAAGGGTGCAGGGCAGCCGCGCTCCGGCACGACAAACAGACTGGCAGCCAGGCTGGCCAAGCTGACCGAGGGGCTGCCTTCAAACACGATCGGAGCACTTTGGATTCTGTTGGCGGCTTTTCTGTTCTCCATCATGGTCACACTGATCAAATTCGTTGGTCAGGAGCTCAGTGTCTTCCAAATCCTTTTGGTTCGGCAGCTCGTCATGTTGGCCATTGTGGCCCCGACTATCCTGACCGGATTGCCGAATTCACTGGCAACGCAGCGGCCCTGGCTGCAACTGACCCGTATCCTTTTTGCTTCAACCGCAATGCTTTGCGGTTTCACCGCGATAATCGAATTGCCTCTGGCCGACGCGACGGCGATCAGTTTCTCCAAAACGTTTTTCGTCACGATCTTCGCGATCTGGCTGCTTGGGGAGACCGTCGGACTGCATCGCTGGGGGGCAACCATCATCGGATTTCTGGGTGTTCTGCTGATGCTGCGACCGGGAGGTGACACACTTGTCGATCCCTATGCTGCACTCGCTATCGCCGGCGCAGCCGGTGCGAGCATGGTGATGATCGTTGTTCGCATCCTGACCCGGACTGACGCACCGGTCACGATTCTGACCTACCAGGCCCTGGGCGTCGGACTGATCATGAGTATACCGGCAGTACTGACCTGGCAGCCGCCGTCCGCGAAACAGTGGCTCATCCTCATCGTGATCGGCGTCATTTCCTGGGCAGCCCAACTCGCCAATATCAAGGCGTTCAAGGCTGGCGAAGCCACCGCCATTGCCTCTCTGGACTACACGAGACTTCTTTATGCCACCATTTTTGGTGCTGTTGTTTTCAGCCAATGGCCGAGCACCGAAACGCTGATCGGTGCGGGCATCATCATCGCCGCATCCATTTACACCGTTCACCGTGAAGCCCGGAGAGGCAAGGAACTCGCCCGCGCCTCGGATGGGCGCGGGTATTCAAACTGAAACCACAACTTGAACAAAGAGTCACAGCGCTCTGACGTCAGGCGCTTTTTGCCTGTGTGTCAGAGCGTTTCCGAGCCTCTTCTTCAACCAGCTCCTTCTTCGACAATTTGCCCACCATGGTTTTCGGCAATTCATCCCGGAACTCGAATTCCCTTGGCATTTCGATAGAAGAAAGATGATCCTTGAGGAAGGTTTTGACGTCTTCCGCGCTCAATGAGAAGCCATCCTTCAGTTTGATGAAAGCCTTCGGCGACTGGCCGCGATACTCATCGGGGATCGCGATGACGATGGTCTCGTCTACCGCTTCATGCTGGTAGATCGCTTCCTCGATGACACGGGGATAGACATTGTAACCGGAACACAGGATCAGGTCCTTGATCCGATCAACAAGATAAATAAAGCCGTCCTCGTCCTGATATCCGACGTCGCCGGTATGAAGATACCCTTCCGGCGTGATGGCTTCGTCGGTGGCGTCCTGACGCTTCCAGTAACCCTTCATCACCTGGGGACCGTGAAGGAGCAATTCGCCTTTCTCGCCTTCAGCAACCTCGGTCTGGCGGTCTTCAATGCTGACGAACCTGGACGAGGTACCAGGCACCAGGCGCCCTATGGAGCCTGCGCGCCTGTTCTCATCCAGTGGATTGACGGCAGCAACAGGTGAGCTCTCTGTAAGCCCGTAACCCTCTACCAGGATGCATCCGGTCAGTTTTTCAAAACTTTCCTTCACCTCGACCGGAAGCGGTGCACCGCCGGAAAGGCACAGATTAATACTGGAGAGGTCATAATTTTCGGTGAGAGGCGAATTGTTGATCGCCGTATAGATCGTTGGAACTCCCGGGAAGAGCGTCACTTTCTTGCGCTTAATCGCCTTCAGAAGCGACTTCAGCTCAAACCTTGGCTGAAGCACCATTTCGGCACCGAGAATGATCGACAGATTTTGCGCAACCGTCATGGCGAACACGTGAAAGAAGGGAAGAACGCAAAGCATCTTCTCTTCACCTGCCCGCGCCTTTTCAAAGACGCATCGCATCTGTTCGATATTTGCAGACAGGTTCTTGTGCGTCAGCATCGCGCCCTTTGGCACACCTGTCGTGCCACCGGTATATTGAAGGACAGCGATGGCCTCTGCCGGATCGATATTGACGGGTTTCGGCTTTTGTCCCTTTGCAAGCAGATCCTCAAAGCGGATATGCGCCTCATCATTCGGGATGTCAGCCAATTCCCTGCGTTTGAAAAGGCTGAAAAGCACCTTCTTGACCGTCGGCAGGCAAAAGGACATCGGGCAAACGATAATCTTGTCGAGGATCTTCTCCTTCCGGACATCCTCCACCTTGTCGTAGATGATTTTCAGATCCATCGTCACCATGATGCGTACATCCGCATCGCGGGCCTGGAAAGCGATTTCACGCTCCACATAGAGTGGATTGAAGTTGGCGACCGTTGCACCGATCTTCATGATCGCAAAATAGAAAACTGTATAGAACGGCGTATTTGGAAGGCACAGCCCAACATGCACACCAGGACCGACGCCCATGGCCTGAAGGCCCGCGGCGGTTTCGTCGACAAGCTCGCCCAGCTCGGCATAGGTCCAGACCTTGCCCATGAAATCGGCAGCTGGCCGAGACCCGAATTCGGCAACTGTGGTTTCAAGATATTCGTGTACCGGACGGGGCGTAAACGCCTCGTTCCACTCCTCCGCAGTCGTCATAACGTTCTCCAACGCATTCTTGTCGCGCTGCTGTACATCCAGGCCGTTTCCCAAAACCTTCATGAAAGCAGGGCTCTCGCGAAGATCTCTTTTCCCATTCAGCTCCGTCAGTCAGCTCAGCGCCGCCTCTAAGGGGCTCTTCTGACATGACGCAACCTTCCGTTCACGTCAACTCGCGACGTAACGACACCCTTTCATTTTTTTCGCAGGCACGAGGCATTAGTCTTAGGTAATGCGCCCCCCAAATATGGCAATAGTAAAAGAAATTCAAAAACTTAATTCACAATCATCAAATCATGGACCATTATCTCTTTGGCCAATTCCATTTGGGTGTGTCCACCTCGTCCACAACCGTCTCACCCAGTTCCTTGCGCAATTCATAACGAAGACACCCTCGTTGAGATGCAAGGGTGTCAACAAGTTCGGCTGCATGCGACACCACGATAACCTGGGTTTTTTCTGCAGCCCTGGCAACCAGCCTGCCCAGTGGTTCCAGGAGCGCAGGATGGAGACTTGTCTCCGGCTCGTTCAGCACAATCAAAGGCGCTGGTCGAGGTGACAGGAGAGCGGCGGTCAACAACAAATAACGCAGCGTCCCGTCCGACAATTCACTCGATTTCAGCGGCCTTAGCAGGCCTTTTTGCTGCATAAGCAGCTCAAAGTATCCATCATTGACGGCGACCTCTACAGAAGCTCCAGGAAACGCATCGTCTATCGCATCCGCGAGTTCACGTTCATCGCCAATTTCCTGGACAGTCTGCAAGGCTGCAGCAAGATCAGATCCGTCCGCGCTGAGCACTGGTGTCCTGGTGCCGATCCTTGGAAATCTTGCAGGTGCTTCGCGGTCGGTGCGCAAGTGATCGTAGAACCGCCAGGCCCGCATGCGTTCACGCATTACCAGCAATTCAAGCCCATCCTTGGGGTCAGCGGCATGGGTCATCATGCTGTCGAAACGGGCAAGGTTCTGAAAAACCGGAACCCTTTGTCCTTGAGCATTCAAAACACGCGCTGTCGGTCCGTTTCGCCCCGCAATTTCATTGGAACGGGACAACGCCTCGCCGGCCCACAGGGCTTCTGCCTTTATTTCAGGATCCATCGAAAACAGCGACCTGCCCGCGTCCGCAGGCAATCCAAGATCAATCGCATAGCCATAGTCTTCATCGGCAAATCCGAGCTTCAGACTAACCACATTCTTGCGGACGGTCCCCTGAACAGGGGCTTCTCCCCGTTTCATCGCACGCGAAAATGCTTCCGGGCCTGCCCAAAGTGTCGAGTTCAAGCCGCCCTCGGCAGCAAGCGAGGCAATTGCCTGGCCCTGGGCGACTTCTGCCAACAACCGGATGGAACGATACAAGCTGGATTTCCCGCTGCCGTTCGGGCCGGTGATCAGCGTGATCTGATCCAGCGGCAGAACAATGTCCCGCAGGGAGCGATATCCGGAGACCGCCAGTGTGAGAATCATTGGCACCAAGATCCTGCTATGTGAATATCTACTACTATAAAGTGTATTCCCGTTGCGAAGACAAAATCAGAAACTCGAAACCATGTTCAATCCAAAAGAAGCTGCCGAAGACAGATATGCCCAGCATTTGGCCATCCTTTCCATTGCAGCAGCTGCCGTCCTGATTTCGATCCTCGTTCATTTTCATACCGGATTGAAATATTGGGTGCTGGACGGCTTTGGGGAAACCGTTTCAGGAACCATCTTGAGTATCTCAGAAGATACCGGGAAAATCGAAGATTCGACTGCCCAATCAGAACAGAGCGCCGAAAATGGTAAGGCCCACACCGGCCCGTGGGACAGTGCTACTGTTGTCGTCGAAGCTGAACTTGCGAACTCTACAACTCAGGTCTTCAGCTTCACAATGAAACCTCAGGACATACACCGTGAGCACACCGGCGAGCTGCTGGTAACCTATCTGCCATTCAACCCGCAGATCACCTATACCTACCGCAACATGGACAAGATTGCGGTCGATGGGAAAGCTTTGCTCTGGTCTCTGTTTGCAGGCTTGATCATAGCCGTCCTCGCGGTCCGTCCTTTGCTAAAATGGGCACGCCTTAGAAAGAGGCTTCGTCGCTACTGACTGGTTCTCGTCATGCCCCCTGATCAACCAACTCGAATTTGTTGACGTCAAATATGCCAAAATCCGTGATCTTGAGGTGCGGAATGACAGGCAAAGGCAGAAAAGCGACTTGGAGAAAGGGCTCTTCAAGTGTGCATCCGAGGTCTTTGGCCGCCGCGCGCAAAATTTCCAGATCCCCGCGGACAGTCTCAAAGGGCTCCAGGCTCATCAATCCCGCCAGCGGCAGGGCAAGCTCTGCCTTCACACCCTCGCGGTCCGCAACAGCAAATCCGCCCTTCATGACGATCACTCTGTTGACCGCATGCGCCATCGCCTGTTCGTCAGCACCTACGACACAGATGTTGTGGCTGTCGTGCCCAACAGAAGAAGCAATGGCGCCCTGTTTCATCCCGAACCCGTTGACGAAGCCGAGACCGATATTGCCGGTTCCTTTGTGGCGCTCAACAACGGCGACCTTGAGCACGTCCTGATTGAGGTCAGCAAGTGTCTTGCCACCGGTAACCGGCAGGGTCCGTTTCAGATGTTCGGTGATGATCTTTCCAGGCACCACGCCAATGACATCAGCCTCGCTGTTTCGGGCGGGAATGTCGAACTTTGCTGCATCGACCGGTGAAACCCTGACACTGTCGAGTCCGACCGGCGGCACGATGGTCCTTTTCTCAAAACTGTCATTCCCGACGGTAGTGCCGCTGCTGATTACCTGGGCCACCCGGCAGTCTTCAAAATTGCTCAAGAGCGCAATGTCCGCCCGCTTCCCAGGTGCGATTACTCCCCGGTCCTTGAGGCCAAAAGCATTGGCTGCCGACCAGCTTGCTGCCCGGTAAACATCCACCGGCCGGATACCTTTCGCGATCAGACGCCGGATCATGCTGTCCAGATGGCCCTCTTCCGCAATATCCAACGGGTTTCGATCATCGGTGCAAAGCGCGACAAAGGCAGAAACATCTGAGGTCAGGATGGGTGCCAGCGCTTCAAGGTCCTTGGAGACCGACCCTTCCCGGATCAGTATCGTCATGCCCTTGGCGAGCTTCTCAAGCGCTTCTTCAGCCGTCGTGGCCTCATGATCCGTCCGAATTCCGGCCGCCAGATATCCATTGAGAGCATAACCGGCGACCAAAGGTGCATGGCCGTCTATGTGTCCATCCTGGAATGCCGCAAGTTTTGCCAGGACGTTGGGATCTCTGCCCAGCACGCCCGGAAAGTTCATGAATTCAGCGAGGCCAATGACACTCGGATGGTCTTTGAACGGCATCAGGTCTTCGATTTCCAGTTTCGCCCCTGCGGTTTCAAACGCGGTTGCCGGGACGCAAGAAGACAGGTTGACCTTGAGATCCATAACGGTCTGGAGGGAACTGTCCAGAAAGTATCGAATGCCCTCAATACCGAGCACATTGGCAATCTCATGCGGGTCACAAATTGCCGTCGTCACACCGTGCGGAAGCACACAGCGATCGAATTCAAATGGCGTGACCAGAGAGCTTTCGACATGAAGGTGTGTGTCGATGAAACCAGGCACCGCGGTCAGCCCCTGCCCGTCCACAGTCGCCTTGCCGGAGTAGCTCCCGTGTGTGCCGACAATTCGGTCACCAACGATCGCGATATCGGTCTTCACGCTGCTGCCGTCGATGACACTGAAAAGAGTGCAGTCTTTCACAACCAGATCAGCTGGCTCGTCTCCTGCACCTGCTGCAATCGCTCGCGCAAGGAAGGCTTCATCGTGGGTTACCGGCATTGGTCATTTCTCCGATTCTTATCGTTTTCCGACAATACGCAACTTGCGGGACGCAACAATGGCTTCGTTTCTGCCCTGCCCCGGAAATTGGCCGAGACCCTATTTAAATCGTCAAATATTATCCACTGAGAGGCGGAACCCAAAAAAGTAACCTAAAGTCACCTTGGCCTATCATTCCTTCAGGTGAACATTCTTCATGCGTGACAGTCGGTTACCGCAGCACAACACAAAACACATGCGTTGCAGCAGAGAATTCCAATTGACAGGAAGGTCGTTCAGACAAATAATTTCATCAAAATAAATTATTATGAACCACCCGCAGAAGGTGGCCGGAGGAGGAGCGAGGAAGGTGGTGGACACCCGCAAAAGTGGCCGTGGTTCCAATTCCGCACAATTGCGCAGATACAACGAGCGTATCGTGTTGCAGATCCTGCGTCGTGCCGGAGAGGCTTCGAAAGCCGAGCTGGCAAGGGCCGTTCAGCTGACCAACGCAGCCATTGGCGCTATCATCCAGAACCTGATCGAAGAAGGCTTGATCATCGAAGCCGGCAAGCGTCATGACGGCAGCCGTGGACAACCGGCAACCATTCTGCGCCTGGCTTCGGGTGGAGCGTATTCCTTCGGTGTCCGCCTGGACAGAACCAATATGGAAACCGTTTTGATGGATTTCGCTGGCGAAATCATCGATCGCCGTGTTCACGACAGGATCCTGCCCTCCCCCGAGGTCACAGTCCAGATCCTGACTGAGGACCTGAAAAGCCTGAAAGCGCAGCTCAGTGAAGAGGAGCAAGCTCGCATTACGGGTATTGGACTTGCTCAGCCTTTCAATCTCGGCGCTTGGCTTCATGAGCTTGGGTTGCCGGAAGCCGACTTCAAGAAATGGGAAGCATTCGATCTCGCCGAAGCGCTTGAAGAGGTTTCGAACATGCCCGTTTTCAGCGAAAACGACGGCACTGCCGCTGCGGTTGCGGAACTCTTTTATGGTGTCGGCCGCCAGAACGACGATTTTCTCTACATGTTCCTGGGCCCTGCAATCGGTGGAGGACTGATCCTGAAAGGTGACGTAGTCCGCGGAGTTTCCGGCAATGCCGGCGATGTTGCCATGATGCCGGTTCCTCCAAGCACGCTGGATACGGCGCCAAAGTCACGGACGGAGTGGGATCTCTTGTTGACGCGGGCGTCTCTTGTCGCTTTTGCCCGCCACATGTCTCCAGGCGACTTTGCCAGTCTGAACAGATCGGATCTGCAGGCGGCAGTGACCGACAATGACATCAAATTCCAGGAATGGATGGCGGATTGCGTCTCGGCACTCGCGCTGGCTCTGCGTTCAGCCTATGCCCTTCTCGACGCGCCGCTGGTCGTGATCGACGGTGATCTGGGTGGACCATTCCCCGAAATGTTCCAGGAAGCACTGCAAAAGGCCGTCGAAGACGCAGCTCCGGAAAAACGGCAGTCACCACAAATTTTGATCGGTAGTTTCAGGCATGACGCAGGCGCTATCGGCGCCGCCAGTTTGCCGCAATTCTTTAATTTCTCGCCAAGGGCAACGATCCTGACCGGCGGGAAAGACACCGGACCCGCTGGAAGTGGCAGCTCGGAAGAAAGAGCCAGTTTTCCGGCAAGGGCAGCACGGTTGGGGTCACATCTGGCCACACCCAATCGTCCGACATGAAATAGGCCAGGGAGGAAAACCAAATGATCCGCAAACTACTTGCTACAGGTTCCGTTCTCGCCGCCATGGCTGCCACACCGGCAGTCGCCGCAGACATCACAGCCTGCCTGATCACAAAGACTGATACCAACCCGTTTTTCGTGAAAATGAAGGAAGGCGCGACAGCTAAGGCGGAAGAGCTTGGCATCGAACTCAAGTCCTTCGCCGGCAAGGTTGACGGTGACCACGAGACCCAGGTTGCCGCCATTGAAACCTGTATCGCAGATGGCGCAAAAGGCATTCTCTTGACCGCCTCAGACACATCTTCCATTGTGCCGGCCGTCCAGCAGGCTCGCGACAACGGTCTATTGGTGATTGCTCTCGACACGCCTCTGTCTCCGATCGACGCGGCGGACGCGACTTTTGCGACCGACAACTTCCTTGCCGGTGAGCTGATCGGGAAATGGGCTGCTGCCGCTTTGGGCGACGATGCAGCCAATGCCAAGATCGGCATGCTCGATCTTGGCATCAGCCAGCCGACCGTCGGCGTGCTGCGTGACCAGGGCTTCCTGCAGGGTTTCGGCATCGATCTTGGCGATCCGAACAAGTGGGGCGACGAGACAGACCCGCGCATCGTTGGCAATGACGTGACCGCGGGTAACGAGGAAGGCGGTCGCAAGGCCATGGAAAACCTTCTCGCGAAGGACCCGATGATCAACGTTGTCTACACGATCAACGAGCCTGCAGCCGCTGGTGCATATGAAGCCCTGAAGGCCATCGGGCGCGAGAATGACGTCTTGATCGTTTCCGTCGATGGCGGGTGCCCGGGCGTTCAGAACGTCAAGGAAGGCGTTATCGGTGCGACGTCCCAGCAATACCCGCTGCTGATGGCCTCGCTTGGTATTGAGGCCATCAAGACCTGGGCCGACAGCGGTGCGAAACCTGAGCCGACCCCGGGCAAGGACTTCTTCGACACCGGCGTTGCCCTTGTCACTGACAAACCGGCAGATGGTGTTGAGTCGATCGACACTACCAAGGGCACTGAGCTCTGCTGGGGCTAAGGTCTCAAGACACGAATTCGGAAGGGGCATGGGCAGCCTTGCCCCTTCTTTTTTGTGACAGAGGAACAAACGGGCATGACCTCAGACACTGAGACTGACGACAAAAAAGCGGACAATTACGAAGCCGCTACCGCGTCCAGTCCGCAAGCAGTCGCCTCATTCGACGACCAACACCGCGGATTTGGACAAAAGATCCAGCACGCGCTCCACCAGACCCCCGCACTGGTTCCGCTCATCGTGCTGGTGCTTTCCATCATCGTGTTCGGGCTTCTGCTGGGGTCGAAATTCTTCTCGCCATTCGCCCTGACCCTGATCCTGCAACAGGTTCAGATCGTCGGCATTGTGGCTGCGGCGCAAAGCATCGTGATCCTGACAGCCGGCATCGATCTTTCCGTCGGTGCTATCATGGTGTTGTCATCCGTCGTCATGGGGCAATTCACATTCCGCTACGGACTGCCTGTGGAAGTCGCCGTCGTGTGCGGTCTTATCTGCGGTACGCTTTGCGGCTACATCAACGGTTTTCTTGTCGCCGTCGTGAAACTGCCGCCCTTCATCGTTACGCTCGGCATGTGGCAAATCGTTCTGGCCACCAACTTCCTCTACTCCGCAAACGAGACCATTCGGTCTCAGGAAATTGCAAAGGCCGCGCCTCTTCTTCAGATCTTTGGGACCAAGGTGAATATCGGCGGTGCAATTTTCACCTACGGCGTCATCTTCTTGGTGCTGCTTGTTTTCGTCCTCGCTTACGTTTTACGGCAAACCGCCTGGGGGCGGCATGTCTATGCAGTCGGAGATGATCCGGAAGCCGCACAACTCTCCGGAGTGCAGGTCAAGAAGGTGCTGATTTCGGTGTACATGCTTTCCGGGCTTATCTGCGCCTTCGCAGGGTGGGCCATGATCGGAAGGATAGGTTCCGTCTCTCCGACCACCGGCCAGCTTGCCAATATCGAATCCATCACAGCTGTGGTGATTGGAGGCATCTCGCTCTTCGGCGGACGCGGTTCCATTGTCGGCACGCTCTTCGGAGCTCTTATCGTCGGTGTCTTCACCCTTGGTCTGCGCCTGCTGGGCGCGGACGCACAATGGACTTACCTGCTCATTGGCCTGCTCATCATTGCAGCGGTCGCAGTTGATCAGTGGATCAGAAAGGTGTCGGTCTGATGGAACCTGTTCTGCAAGCGCGCAATCTGGTCAAGCGCTATGGCCGTGTGGTGGCCATGGACCATGCCGATTTCGAGCTTTACCCAGGTGAAATCCTGGCCGTCATCGGTGACAACGGCGCTGGAAAGTCCACCTTGATCAAAGCCCTCAGCGGGGCGGTGCTTCCAGATGAAGGCGACGTTCTGCTGGATGGTAAGACTGTTCAATTCAACTCACCGATCGACGCCCGGGAGGCCGGTATTGAAACTGTCTATCAGACGCTCGCCATGTCGCCTGCTCTGTCGATTACCGACAACATGTTCATGGGCCGTGAACTCAGGAAACCGGGCTTTCGCGGCAAATGGCTCCGCCAGCTGGACCGGGCACGTATGGAGGCAATCGCCCGGGACAAGCTGAACGAGCTCGGTCTCCTGACGATCCAGAACATCAATCAGGCCGTGGAGACCCTGTCCGGGGGACAGCGGCAGGGCGTTGCGGTGGCCCGTGCGGCTGCTTTCGGCTCCAAAGTGGTGATCATGGATGAACCGACGGCGGCCCTCGGCGTCAAGGAAAGCCGGCGCGTTCTAGACCTGATCAAGGACGTGAAGGCACGTGGAATGCCTATCGTCCTGATCAGCCACAACATGCCGCATGTTTTCGAGGTTGCCGACCGGATCCACATACACCGGCTCGGACGGCGCGCCTGCGTGATCAAGCCTTCCGATTTTTCCATGTCGGACGCGGTTGCCATCATGACCGGCGCGATGGACCCGCCTGAAAACCTTGCCGCCTGAACGGCACCCTAAAGCTTCAATTGAGCCTGCTCGGCAACACCGGGCCGGCTTGAAAACAACGAGTGATTTGGAAAGCGAATGTTTCTGATTTGTGGCGAAGCCCTTTTTGACCTGTTCGGCGAAGCGACGAACGACGACAGCATCGGTTTTGATGCCCGCATTGGCGGATCCCCCTTCAATGTGGCCATGGGCCTAGCTCGTCTTGGCGAAGACTCTGCATTCTTCGGTGGCATTTCAAAGGATGCTCTTGGGGAACGGCTGGTTCAAAAGTTCCGGACCGAAGGCGTTTCGGACCGTTACATTCTAAGAACGAACTATCTGACAACGTTGAGCTTGGTCCAGAAGGACGAACATGGGTCTCCTGCATATACGTTTTATGGCTCCAATGCGGCGGATCGCATGGTCACGGAAGCCGATCTGCCTACCTTCGGCACACCACCGCTTTTCCTGCACATCGGCTCCTACACTGCGCTCGTCGACCCAATAGCAGGTGCGTTACGGGCCTTGATTGAGCGCGAGCGGGCCCGGACGCTTGTCTCCTTCGATCCGAATATCCGTCCAACCGTCGTCTCCGACATGGCGCTCTGGCGACAAAACACGGAAGCGCTCATCCCATTGACAGACATTGTCAAAGTCAGTGACGAGGATCTTGCGCTGATCACACCGGATATTTCCATTGAAGACACTGCTCGAAATTGGCTGCGATCAGGCGTTGCGCTCGTCATTGTCACAAGAGGTGGAGAAGGTGCCTCAGTCTTTGCCCCCGGCATTGAACTCACCGTGCCCGGCATTAAGGTTGCGGTCGAAGATACGGTCGGAGCAGGCGACACTTTTCAGGCTGCGCTTCTGGCAGGCTTGAAAGAACTCGGAGCAACCAACCGCTCCGCTCTTGCCGCGCTGGATGAAGGCCAGCTAAAAAGACTTGTCGAGTTTGCGGTTCAGGCAGCGGCCGTTACCTGCGCGCGGCGCGGTGCGAACCTGCCGAGAAAGGCCGAACTGGAAAAAGAATGGGCAGCGCTCAAATGAGGGGCTGACAAGTTAATTAAATCGATTTAAAAGACACCCGAAATCGGCCGGAGAACCCATTACCTGTTAATCGGTCGACCGTTTAGAAGGGATTTGTCCATGGCGGTACGCGTCATTGAAGTTGAAGATTTCGATCTGGTTGTGTTCGGCGCATCCGGTGATCTCGCCCACCGTAAACTGCTGCCGGCCCTTTATCATCGCGATGCGGATGGCCAGATGCCGGAAAAGGCGCGCATCATCTGCAGCGCTCGCCGCGACTACACACATGACGACTTCCGTGACTACGCCGAAAAAGCACTCAAGGAACACGTCAAAGACCTGGACGACGAACATCTCAAGCAGTTTCTGGCACGTCTCTACTATGTGAAGATCGACATTGCGACCGCCAAGGGCTTTGAAGACCTGAAGACAATTCTCGTCGAACGCCCCGAAGTGATCCGTGCTTTTTATCTGGCGGTCGGCCCCGATCTTTTCGGCACAATTTCCGAGAACCTCGGACGTATCGGCGTCGTCAACAGCAACTCGCGCGTTGTGATGGAAAAGCCTATCGGCAAGGACGGCGCATCGGCCAAGGCGCTCAACGACACAGTGGGCGCTGTTTTCGCGGAAGACCAGATCTTCCGGATTGATCACTATCTGGGCAAGGAAACGGTTCAAAACCTGATGGCGTTGCGCTTTGCCAACGCCCTGTTCGAACCACTCTGGAATGCCGCCCATATAGACCACGTCCAGATCACGGTTGCTGAGTCCCTCGGAACCGGCGGACGTGCCGGTTACTATGATACGGCTGGCGCATTGAGGGACATGGTCCAGAACCACATCCTTCAATTGCTGTGTCTGGTGGCGATGGAGCCGCCTGAGTCCATGAACGCAGACAGCGTTCGGGACGAGAAACTGAAGGTTCTGAAAGCCCTTGCCCCGATCGACGCGCAAAGCGCGGACAAGTTGACCGTTCGTGGACAGTACCGTGCAGGCGCGTCCGCAGGCGGTGCTGTTCCCGGATATCTTGAAGAACTCGGAAACAACGAGAGCCGCACGGAAACCTTTGTCGCACTGAAGGCGGAAATCGCCAATTGGCGGTGGGCCGGCGTTCCCTTTTATCTGCGCACCGGCAAGAGACTGGCCCAGCGCGTGTCTGAAATCGTTGTGCAGTTTCAGCCGATCCCCCATTCTATTTTCGACGTGGAAGCTGGAACCATCACGGCCAACCGCCTTATCATCCGTCTGCAGCCGGATGAAGGTGTACAGATGCAGGTGATGATCAAGGACCCTGGCCCGGGAGGAATGCGCCTGCGTCAGGTCCCGCTCGACATGAGCTTCGCCGAAGCTTTCAAAGTGCGCAATCCTGACGCCTACGAACGCCTGATCATGGATGTGATCCGGGGTAACCAGACACTCTTTATGCGCCGCGACGAAGTCGACGCTGCGTGGGCCTGGATCGATCCGATCCTGGCAGCCTGGACAGCCTCCAAGGAAGCTCCAAAGGGCTATACCGCCGGAACCTGGGGGCCGTCGGCCTCCATCGCACTGGTGGAACGCGACGGCCGCACATGGTCGGAAGACGACAGCGAATAAACGGACATGAGCAGGCTGACCGCCTGCCGAAACGCTGACCTAGATACCGCGAATTGCGGGGATTGCCAGAAACAGTCCTCCGCTTTCGCTGGAAGAAGAACAGCCAGGCCGCAAGTCGGCTAGCAAAGGATCAAAGCAATGACCATCCAGGACCGCATCGGCGCCGTCACCGAACGGATCGTCAAACGCAGCCATGACAGCCGTTCAAGATACCTGGAGCGCATCGGTAAGGCAGCCGACCAGGGACCGCAACGCTCCCGCCTCTCCTGCGGCAACCTTGCGCATGGTTTCGCCGCATGCGGTCTGAGCGACAAGAACGCTCTGTCCGGCGACGTCGTGCCAAATCTCGGGATTATCACCTCCTACAATGACATGCTGTCGGCTCACCAGCCCTATGAGACCTATCCTGCTCTGATCCGTGACGCTGCGCGGGAAGCTGGCGCAGTGGCTCAGGTTGCAGGCGGTGTCCCAGCAATGTGCGACGGTGTCACCCAGGGTCAGGAAGGCATGGAATTGTCGCTTTTCTCCCGCGACGTGATTGCCATGGGTGCAGCCGTTGGCCTGTCGCACCAGATGTTCGACGCAGCGGTTTTTCTCGGGATCTGCGACAAGATCGTTCCAGGTCTTGCCATCGCGGCCTTGTCATTCGGCCACCTGCCAACTGTCTTCATTCCGGCGGGCCCGATGACTACGGGTATTTCGAACGATGACAAGGCCAAGGTCAGACAGCTTTACGCCGAAGGCAAGGTTGGCCGGGATGCGCTTCTGGAAAGCGAGTCCAAAGCCTATCACTCTCCGGGAACTTGCACCTTCTACGGCACCGCCAATTCGAACCAGATGCTGATGGAGATCATGGGCCTGCACATGCCAGGTGCATCCTTCGTCAATCCGGGCACACCGCTGCGCGACGCGCTGACAAAAGAAGCCGCAAAACGCGCTCTTGCCATCTCCGCACTTGGCAATGAATTCACACCGGTTGGGGAGGTCATCGACGAAAAGGCGATCGTCAACGGTGTTGTTGGCCTGCACGCCACTGGCGGCTCCACAAACCACACCATGCATCTGGTCGCAATCGCAGCGACAGCCGGCATCCGCCTGACATGGGATGACATATCGGACCTTTCCGACGTTGTCCCGCTTCTGGCGCGTGTTTATCCCAACGGCAAGGCAGACGTGAACCACTTTCAGGCAGCGGGCGGCCTCGCCTTCCTGATCCGCGAACTGCTTGGTGAAGGCTACCTGCATCAGGATGTGAAGACCGTGTATGGCACCGATCTTTCCGGCTACACCGTTGAGGCGAAACTCGATTCAGAAGGCAATCTGCAACGCCAAGCGGTGCCTCAGACATCGGGTGATGAAACCGTCCTCGCGCCTGTTTCCAAAGCCTTCCAGCCAACGGGTGGGCTGAAAATGCTGACCGGCAACATGGGCAAGGCAGTTATCAAGATATCCGCGGTGGCCAAGGAACGTCACATCATTGAGGCCCCTGCCCGTGTCTTCCACGACCAGAACGATTTTCTGACTGCCTTCAACAACAAGGAACTGACCGGAGATGTTGCCGCGGTTGTCCGGTTTCAGGGGCCGAAGGCAATCGGCATGCCCGAGCTTCACAAGTTGACCCCGTGCCTTGGCATTCTGCAGGACAGAGGCCACAAGGTAGCGCTGATCACCGATGGTCGCATGTCTGGCGCGTCCGGCAAGGTACCGGCGGCCATTCACGTGACACCTGAAGCTGCTGCCGGTGGACCCATCGCGAAAATTCGCGACGGCGATATGATCCGCGTCAATGCGATCAGCGGTGAATTGACTGTTCTGGTTGATGAGGCGGAGTTCAATGCGCGGCCGCTTGCAGAAGCAGATCTGAGCGAACACCAGGATGGCGTTGGCCGTGACCTCTTCTCAGTCTTCCGCAACGCCGTCGGCACTGCCGATACCGGCGCCCATGTGTTTGGCGCTTAAGGAAAAATTTATGCAAGAGCCAGGGTGGACAACACCATCGACCACCCGGCAGGAACGCAGCGAAAAGCAGGGACACACAATCAGTCCCTCAGGACCAAGGCAGAAACGCTGGTAGGTTTGGCCCTGTCCACTGCGTTCAACAAAGAGACCAGATAGAGACTTTGGAGGCGATATGGCCCAGGACATTGAAAAAATCGAACGTGTGATGTGCGCTGCTCCGGTGATCCCGGTTCTGGTCGTTGAAGATCCGAAAAAGGCTGTGCCAATGGCCAAGGCGCTCGTCCGGGGCGGCCTTCCAGCCATCGAGATCACGCTCCGCACCCCACACGCGCTGGAAGCAATCGATGCGGTAAACGAGCACGTGGATGGTGCAATCGTCGGTGCCGGTACAGTTCTGAATGACAGGCAGTATGATGCTGCCGTTTCGGCCGGTGCACGATTTATCGTGTCACCAGGTGCCACCGATGCGCTGCTGGATGCAGCTGATCAGCACAGCGTGCCTCTCCTGCCGGGTGCGGCGACCGCATCGGAGGTCATGAGGCTCCTGGAGCGTGGCTACGAGCGTCTTAAATTCTTTCCTGCCGAACAGGCTGGTGGCGCTTCTTATCTGAAGTCCCTGTCCTCGCCGCTCGCAGCAGCCAAGTTCTGCCCGACGGGGGGCGTCAGTCTGGACAAGGCACCGGACTATCTGCAACTGCCGAACGTACTGTGCGTCGGCGGCTCCTGGATTGCCGATGCCAAGGCGATCGCTTCAGAAGACTGGTCGGGTATCGAGGAGCGCGCGCGTGCAGCCGCTGGTCTGAACGACTAGAAATCCGATGATTAGGCAGGGCTTCGCTTACGGGAAGCTCAGAACTCGGTTGCCGATTGCATGGGATCGTCTTCCGAAGACATGTCGGCATCATCGGCTGCGCCACCTGCCGTGGTGTCGTCTTGTTCAAGCGTTCTGTTCCACAACAAGCGCATTCCGGCAGAGGACTCATTTCGCCAGGCAAATTCGGCAACCACCGGTCTGTCGAACTTGTTCATCGTCAGCAGGACTTCCTCAGGCAGTGCCGTCAGGCCTTTGGCCTTGACGCGGCACCCGTTCTTGCCGGCATCGACAATGGTTCCTTCGATCTCGGTGATGCCGTCCAGGTCAGCAATCTTGACTGGGATCTTGACGTCGTTGCGCTTTTCACGGCGCTTGTCGGAACCCATTTTCTCCTGCTTGGCAAAAACGACGGCCGCATCGTTACCCTTCACGGAAGTCACGTGCGCCTTGACCAGCTTGCCAGCGTCCTTGGCCCGAATGCCGATATTCTTGTAAAGTTGCTGAATATCGACAGATGTCAGACGGCACCCCCATTCATTGACATTTGAGACCACGGCGTTGACCACTGAAAGGTTGTCGAAATCAACGACGAGCACTTCCTCCTCGGCATCCGGCTGATCCTTGAGGTGAAACAGGGTATTTTCACTGCTTTCCGTCGTCATGCCGCAAACCTTGCTCCGGCTCGTTGCCAAACATTGAGAAACTGGTCTTGCCCAGCAAGATTGGGCAGAGAATCACGTCCCCCTCAGGTTGCAATGGTAGGCACACCTGAAAAAATTTGTAATTGACACAACACGCAATTTACTTGTCACAAGCGCGCGAGGCCCGCGTGGTGGAACCCGGCTGGAAATCGCGAGACCGTCGCCGGTAGCATATTTTCTATTTTGACCTCCCCCTTCCGAACAGCCTGTGCTAATGGAAGCGCGGAAACCAAAATACGGTTAAATTCAGGTGATTAAACCGATTTAAGGAGACGTTCATGGCACTCGAAGCCCAATTCGTTTCACTCAGCCAGCATGCCGAGAAACTGAAAAACACCACGCTTCGGGATCTGTTCGCGAACGACCCCGGACGCTTCAATGCGTTTTCAGCAAAAACCGATGATCTTCTTCTCGACTATTCCAAATCGATCATCGATGCCGAAGCTTTGGCTCAGCTTGTCGATCTGGCAAAAGCTGCCGACGTTGAAGGCCGGCGCACCGCAATGTTCTCCGGTGAAAAAATCAACGGCACGGAAAACCGGGCCGTGCTGCACACGGCCTTGCGCAACAGGTCGGACGATCCCGTGATTGTCGACGGCACTGACGTTATGCCGGATGTGCGTGCAGTTCTGGATGCCATGGCAGACTTCTCCGAAGCGGTGCGATCCGCGGAGCTGACATCGTCCACGGGCACCCCCTTTACCGATGTCGTCAATATTGGCATCGGCGGTTCAGACCTCGGCCCGGTCATGACCACGCTGGCGTTGGCACCTTATCACGATGGGCCGGGATTGCATTATGTGTCCAATGTGGATGGAGCCCATGTTGCCGATACGCTGGCAAAGCTGGATCCTGCAACAACACTGATCATTGTCGCTTCCAAGACCTTCACCACCATTGAAACCATGACCAACGCGCAAACCGCACGCAAATGGATCGCCGACACGCTTGGCGAAGATGCGGTCGGCAGCCACTTCGCAGCGGTATCAACCGCGCTCGACAAAGTAGCCGCATTCGGCATCGATCAGTCGCGCGTCTTCGGGTTTTGGGATTGGGTAGGCGGCCGCTATTCCGTCTGGTCGGCCATTGGCTTGCCATTGATGATTGCCATTGGTCCCGATGCCTTCTCAGACTTTCTGGAAGGTGCCCATGCCATGGACAAGCACTTTCAGGAGGCCGACCTTACTGGCAATCTTCCTGTATTGATGGCCTTGATCGGCATCTGGAACCGGGATGTTCTTGGATACAGCGCACGGGCTGTCCTGCCTTATGACCAGCGCCTGTCGAGACTGCCCGCCTATCTGCAGCAGCTGGATATGGAATCCAACGGTAAGAGCGTCAAACTGGATGGCACACCCGTTACTCAGGAAACCGGCCCACTCGTCTGGGGCGAACCCGGCACAAACGGCCAGCATGCTTTCTACCAATTGCTCCACCAGGGCACGACAGTTATCCCTTGTGAGTTTCTGATCGCAGCCAATGGGCACGAAGACGATCTGAAGCACCATCATGACTTGCTTGTCGCCAATTGCCTTGCGCAGTCAGAGGCCTTGATGCTGGGTAGAACGCTGGAAGAGGCAAAAGCTCTTTTGAAAGCTTCCGGCAAGACCGATGACGAAGTCGAACGGCTGGCACCTCATAAGGTCTTTCCGGGAAACCGTCCGTCTATCACGCTGGTCCATGACAGCCTGACGCCCTTTGCACTCGGTCGCCTGATCGCGCTTTACGAGCACCGGGTATTTGTCGAAGGCGTTATCTGGGACATCAATTCCTTCGACCAATGGGGCGTTGAGCTGGGCAAGGAACTGGCGACCGCGCTACTACCGATGGTCAAGGGCGACGCGAGTGCAGACACCAAAGATGCCTCCACAAAAGGACTGTTGGCAGCGCTCAGAAGCTGAACGATTTCCGAGCGGTCGAAAAGCAACACTTTAACGTTTATGGCAACGGGCGCTCTGGAACGCGTGTCAGCGTCATACTTTCGCCCTAACGGCGCTATCTGGTTCACATCGTTGAAGAACTCTGATCAGATATCCCGGTGGCCGCAAAACGCTTGGAAGAATGAACGATTGCCCCGAACGGCAAAGCAGCTTACCTTCGGTCAGACTTTTAATGAATTGACACGCCGTCACGTGCGGCCGGAAAGGAGACGAATTCCATGAAGAAGCTTGTACTGCTCGCTGCAGTCGGCCTTGCGCTGGCCGGATGCCAGTCTGACAGCCAGCGCGACCGCGCCCTCGTCGGCGGCGGCCTTGGCGCGGCAACAGGTGCAGCCATTGGTGCTGCGGCCACTGGTGATGTCGGCGGCGCGCTTGTAGGTGCAGCCATCGGTGGTGCCGGCGGTGCGATTGTCGGATCTGCCACGACACCGAAAAACTGCGTTGCTTATGACCGCTACGGTAACCCGTACCGCGTGGCTTGCCCGTAAGACGCGACGCACAGGCAACACCTCGGTGATGTGACCGGTAGGATGGAAATGATGAGAAAATTGCTTCTTATTGCTGCATCGGCAGCCTTTCTGGCAGGTTGCCAGTCAGACAGCCAGAGGGATCGCGCGCTTGTTGGTGGCGGTCTTGGAGCGGCAACAGGCGCGATCATCGGCGCTGCGGCCGGCAACGGTGCAGGACCTGCGCTTGCCGGCGCTGCCATCGGCGCAGCAGGCGGCGCGATTGTCGGGGCGGCAACGACACCGAAAAACTGTGTCGCCTATGACCGCTACGGCAATCCCTACAGGGTTGTCTGCCCTTAACAGCCTATCTGTCCTTGGATAACCCGAGGCTGGTAAGAAACTGTTAACCATAAATCCCCACCCTTGGCGGACTGAATTTCGCCAGGGGGCAAACTCGGATGAAACCCATCCTAACTGCGGCAGCTTTCGCCGTTCTTTTGGCTGGTTGCGCCAATACCGAGAGCCAGCGGGACAGAATGCTGATCGGCGCCGGGCTTGGCGCAGCGACCGGTGCCACGATTGGCGCGGTTGCCGGATCGACTGTCAACGCAACCATAGCCGGCGCAGCCCTTGGTGCTGTAGGCGGCGGCATTGTCGGCGTCGTCACTACCCCACGAAATTGCATCGCCCATGATGAATATGGAACGCCTTACAAAGTTCGGTGTCCTTGAAACCTCAAAGATATCGCAGCGAGCACAGAGGCTAATTCGTTTGAAGCGACTTTGGCGCAGTTGAAGTCCGTAAGGGTCAAGCAGGTCTTCGTTTTAGTCCAAATACCCTGCCGACCTTTCATTGCGTGCTTGTCCGGGCCAAGCCCGTTTTAGAGCACCCAAGAACCGTTCGGTTGCACCTACCCTGAAAACATCTACTTCTCACGTTCCCTGGGCTTTTGATTTTCACCTTCAGGCAAAACGACTTTCACGCCGGGAGCTTGTTTTTCAAGATCCCGTTTGATGAGACGATATGCGAACCGCCTTAACAGGCTGCGCAACGCAACCTTAAATCCCCCAAATTCCCCCATAGAGCGAAAATAACAACCGAAACCACAACTTTCAATAAGGAGGATTACGAGCGCAATCGTGCGTCCAGCTCACGCCCACCGGTTTTGGGCGCTTCCTTCAATCTGGCTATGTCCTTACAAATTGCGATTGTCTGCGAACGGAGTAATCTTCGATGTCACTGCAATCGGTCCCGATGTTGGTTGTGCTGATGATGCAGAAGATTGTTTGCTCGTTTTTAAAGTCAAACAGGCATTGCCAGCTGGGAGGGCATTGATTGAACACTCCAATTGATGAGCTGCACAAACGGGTCGTTTTGAAACTCAGAACACTCGGAGGCTCTTCGCCATATGCAGCGGATGCGAACGAGCCAGATCCACGCTATCTCGGGTATGGGGTCAGAGCACCGGAAATGAAACGTGTGCTCTCTGACCTGAAAACTGACTTCTCCATTCTCGACAATGAACAGAAGGTTTGTCTGGCAAAGCGACTTGTTTTCTCCGGATACGGTGAGCAAAAGACTGTTGCACTGACACTGCTGGAACGTATTCCCGAGTATTTCACTCCGGACCGGTTTGATCTCTTGGAGGACTTGATCAGAGGTCTTCAGGGTTGGAGCAAGATAGACGCGTATACCGGGTCACTCTTGAACCAGGTGCTAAAGATCCATGAAGCTGAGCTGCTTGAACTGCTTGTTTCGTGGAACTGCGATGATGATCTATGGCTCCGTAGAGCAAGCGTCGTCATTTTCACCCGCAAAATTGCAAAGTCTGGATTGTACAAGGATGTTGCACTCGCGAACTGTGACGCGTTGATAAACGATCCAGAACACCTGGTGCAGACTGGAGTGGGATGGTGTTTGAGAGATCTTATGCGGTGGCACAAGGAAGAAGTGTTGAACTATGTCATAGGTCTGCGAAAGAACGGTGTAAGCAGTACAATTACACTTTACGCACTGCGCGACATCAAAGGTGCGGAACGGCAAGCGGTCTTTGACCAATCCGCCTGACAATTACGTTTGGCGAGGGGATCGGACATTCTGCTATTGCCGAGGCATCAAGGGGCAGCGAGACTTTTGCGAAGCATTCTTTCTCCGGTTTAAAACCTGTCGACGAACGACAATTTGCAGCATGAGAAAGCAGCCAGCTACCTCACAGTCTTTTAACCCAATGGCAGAGCCGAGTGTCAGAACCCCGGCTCCGCTCTCTTGATATCTTTCATTGTGATTTACTGGGTAAAGGTGCGCTTGAGCATCACCGCAAATGCTTGTCGCCCCTCAATTCGCCGTTCATCGCTTTCCGGTACATTTCCCAAGCGGCACCCTTGCGTTTGTCAGGCATCAGACCGTGCAATACGCCATCTATAAGCTCACCTGCATCCGTTAAAAACTTGCCGTAAACACTGAAAGGTGGGCCCATCTTGTCGAACGCCTCTCCCCCTGCAGCCAGCACTCTTCCAAACGCATCGGCAGCCGCATCGGGATCCTTTTCAATCAACTGAGGGGTAATTTTCTTGTAGTTCTCATGAAAGGCCTTGATCGCGTTGAAAGCCTTGAATGCTTCATTGATTTTATTGGGCTGCTTCAGCGCCTTGCTTGCCTTATCGAGCCTGTCTGCTGCTGCGTTGAGCTTGCCCTCTGCGTAAATGTCGTTCGTAGCCCGCGCGAGTGCTCGAAGGTCTTTTGCTGCATTTTCAAATTCGCCTCCGAGTGCATTTGCGTTTGAAATTACGCTGCAGATTTCCTTGTTCCAATATTTGTCCCAAGGGCCATCACAGGGATTGTCAGCCATAAATGCTCTCCAAAAATATAGTATCTACAAAACGTAGATCAGCACTGGGCAAATAAAAACCTATGGAAAAACATAGTTCTAAAGCCCTCATGGGCTGGTTTGAATGCGATAGCGAAGAACATGGAAAAACAACTGCAAGCGCTGAAACGCACCAGTTTCTGAACACGATCATACGAATTCTGATGGTTTGGAACGGGTGTCCCAGACAACCCATGACCGTTGAAATCGTGAGGCAGGTAACCCAGCGCGTGCCGAAGACAGCGGCAGAGTTGATTTTCAGCTTGAACTTGGCGGCAGTCTTTTTGCTTTTAGCAACGCGTCGCACGCAGCAGCTTCATAGCACCTACACTCAAAGATCGCCTTCAACTGAAATCCCTAATCGGGTTAAAAGGCGCATCCACCTTGGCAAGGCGAAAGAAAAGGCCACCTTGCTCTCTTTTCAGCTCGTCGAGGTGGCCCCTAAACTCTGGGTTCTTGTGAAACAATTCAGGGCTGGCCATCTTCTGAAATTCGAAGGAAGAACCATGATCCTTTCGCAAGAATTTGACGACCCGTCCATTGCCAAGGGGTTCCTGGTTGAGCTCAGACCTGAAAATGTTGACGACAGTGATTGCAAGAAACTCGCCCCGGTTCTTGAACCAGAACTTTCGATCGGCCGCTTTGACCGAGCCTGTTTCTTCTCCCGGTGGATGGGTCGCCGGATGCAGTCCGGCAACATTCTGATCGGATGGATATTTCCCATTTGAATCACGCATTGCATGAAAAATCTCATGAAGCAGTGTCATTCCCGCCTTGAAGCCCGGCCCCAGGTAGGACGGCGAACCTGGGACATACTTCCCAGGCGTAAAGAACAGACGTGGAGGCTGACCTGCGTTCGCCGGCTTGAAACGGGCATCTGCTTTTTCCAGGTCGCCCTCAGGGATAACTCGAATTTTCCGCGGCAGTGGTCCAAAGGCATGGAAGACAACGCGCGGCACGGTTCCGGTTTTGAACAGATCCTCCATTTGCTCCCGCACGGCGCGTACGTAACTGGAAGGCCGCCAGATGTGCCCTTCTTTCAAGTTGGCAGGTTTAGCCGAACCCATGATCTTGAAGGTGTCGTCCAACTCAGAGGCGGTTGGAAATGGCAGAGACGCAAGGTCCGTGTCGACCCTTCCGATTGTAGTCGGACCAACCAGCCCATCGTCCACTATGTACTGATGGTTTTGGAACAGCTTGATGGTTGCTTCAGTGCCACCACCGAAAACACCGTCGAAGACGCCGGGAACGCTTTCTGAGTGGGTCATGTCATATCCCAACCGATCCAGCGCCTTCTGTGCGGCCGCAATTTCTGGGCCTCTGCGGCCACGCTTCAGATAATTGCTGTTCGTCAACTGCCTTAACACGGCGACAGAATTTAACTCCGGTGATTTTAAGTTCAACATGGCAAACCACTCACTCGCCTTCTGTGCCGGTGGCACGTTCACTCAACTGATACCTGGTTTCCAGAAACAGTGTCTTCTGAGAGGGCATCCATGAAAGTGATCCTGGTCACATTCAGAAAGATTTGATCGGAGACATGGATGGCGGGATGTATAGAGTGACTATCAATACATCGGCATGCCCCCAAAGATAGCGCAAGGGACCCAAAGTTAATGAAAATTGAGATACCGGAGGAACCTACCCACATGGTGACGGCAATTGTCGCCTATGCCGGTATTGCCAAACGGCTGCATGTTGAACTTGAAAAACATGCCGAGACTGCAGGGATTGACCTGGACGCCATAAAGTCCGACCTGCTCAACCAGGCCAAGAAAACCGTGCCGCACGGGGATTTCGCCAAAGACGAAGTCGGGCTCTACCACACCATGTTTGAAGCTATTGATACGATTTTCAAACCGACAAAATAGCCACTCAAGGCTTTGAGCATTCAGGAACGCGCCTTCAGAACGCGGCCACAATTCACGCTTTTACTGTTTTGCCCACCTGCTTTTTGGCAAGGATTGGATCAACAAAAAAGCCGGCTCGAAAAGCCGGCTCTTTCAGATTCGTATGTGTCAGATCAGGCCGCCTGGCTGGCGCCAGCCTGTTCCAGTGCGACCTTCGGATCGACATAGTCATATCCAAGTGCAGTCGCGACAGCTTCACAGGTTACCTGACCGCCAATGACGTTCAGGCCCGGCAGGAAGTGAGG
This sequence comes from uncultured Roseibium sp., assembly GCF_947499295.1. GTDB lineage: Bacteria > Pseudomonadota > Alphaproteobacteria > Rhizobiales > Stappiaceae > Roseibium. The sequence goes on along the minus strand of NZ_CANMNP010000003.1, from coordinate 100,502 downwards.
GTCATCGAGCAGTGCCTGCTTAGCGCCCTTGTCCGCAAGTGCCAGCGCAAACGGAAGCGTTGCGTTGTTGAGCGCATAGGTCGAGGTTTTCGGCACTGCGCCAGGCATGTTGGCAACGCAGTAATGAACAACATCGTCGATGATATAGGTCGGATCTGAATGGGTTGTTGCCCGTGATGTTTCAAAGCAACCGCCCTGGTCGATGGCCACATCCACCAGCACCGAACCCGGTTTCATGCGGCCGACGAGATCCTTCGATACAAGCTTCGGAGCTGCTGCACCGGCAACCAGAACTGCGCCAACAACAAGATCAGCTTCCAGCACATGGCTCTCAAGCGCTGCTCTGCTGGAATAAACTGTCTTGAGGGCCGGGCCGAATGAAAGAGCGAGTTCACCAAGAACCGCCGTGTTGCGATCAAGCACGGTAACATCGGCACCAAGTCCAATCGCCATGGTAATGGCATGAGCGCCAACGACACCGCCGCCGATCACGACGACCTTCGCCGGCTCCACACCGGGAACACCGCCGATCAGGGTGCCGGAGCCGCCATGGGCTTTTTCAAGCGCCTTGGCACCAGCAATCACCGACAGGCGACCCGCCACCTGGGACATGGGGACCAGAAGCGGCAAACGGCCATGCGCATCGGTCACAGTCTCATAAGCAATGCAGGTTGCACCGGACTTTACCAGATCAGCTGTCTGCTCGGCATCAGGAGCCAGGTGCAGGTATGTGAAAAGAATATGATCCGGACGCAGCATCGCGCGTTCGCCTGCCTGCGGTTCCTTTACCTTCACAATCATCTGAGCGGCGTCAAAAACCTCTTTCGCCGTCGGCAGGATCTTTGCCCCAGCGGCTACATAGTCGGCATCGCTCACACCAATCCCGACACCAGCCTTCGTTTCAACAACGACTTCATGACCATGTGCAATCATTTCAAGAACGCTGTCCGGTGTCAGACCGACCCGGTATTCGTGGTTCTTGATTTCCTTCGGCACACCAATACGCATTTCCGTCTCCTCTGAAAGCGTTTTTGATTGCTTTCAATTCTACGCGCCTTCTTGTCGAATGTGCTTGCGTTCACTGTTCTTAAAATGACAAGCGGCACACGATTTGTGCGCAAGAGTTCTCGATCTTCGAATTTTCTGCTAACTTGACATTACATGACAGCAATATATGCGGTGCAACATAATGCAGCTCGACCGTCTCGACCGAAAAATCCTGAATGTGCTTCAAAGCGAAGGGCGCATCGCCAATGCGGACCTTGCCGACAAGGTGGGTCTTTCTCCTTCAGCATGCCTGCGCCGGATGCGCACTCTGGAAGACGCCGGGATCATCGAAAAATATGTTGCACTTCTCAATCAGAAGAAACTCGGCAGACACATGGATGTTTTTGTCGAGATTTCGCTTGTCGGACAGTCCAAGGAGACGCTCGAGAATTTTGAGCGCGCGGTCGCCCGCTCAGACGAGATCATGGAATGTTATCTAATGGCCGGCGATGCGGACTATATCCTGCGTCTGACGGCGCAAGACCCAATGGACTTTGAGAGGATACATCGGGATCATCTGGCTCAGTTGCCAGGCGTCCTTCGCATGAAATCCTCCTTCGCAATCCGGCCGATCGTCCGACGCACAGCAATACCACTCAACGGTGAGTAGGCCTCGGCAAGGCACTCATTTGTTTTTCTCGACGGATGACGCGCAGCTTTGTCCGTCCGCTTCTGTGGTCACCAAAGGACGTTGTCGCGGCCAGTTTATCCGCTGCTGCACTGGCAGCCTGGCGTCCTTTTGAAGTCTCGACGCCGCGAGCCCCGCCCGCTATAGTCCGCCTCCATTCAAAGACTTGGTTTTTCAAGGAACCTGCGCCGGTGTCTCACACGATCACGCGTTTTATCGACACGACCTACCAGCTTGCCGAATGCCCCACCTGGGATGACAGAAAAAACCGCCTGCTCTGGGCTGATATTCAGGGCCGCACGATCCAGTCGATGGATTGGGAGAGCCATGACATCACAACCTGGCATTTCGACAATGAGGTCGGGTCCTTTGGCCTGACAGAGGACGAAAGACTGATCGTCGCGGTCTGGGACAAGGTGCTGCTGTTCGATACGGAAAGCGGCAACAGTGAGGTGCTGGCGGAGATCCAACCTGACCAGCCGCGCACACGTTTGAATGATGGAAAGGTCGGCCCGGACGGAGCATTCTGGGTCGGAACCATGGACACCAACTCGCCGCGCGATCCGATTGCCGGCCTTTATCGGGTCGATGCCTCCGGAGAGGCTGCTGAAATCCGCGACGAGCTGTTGTGTTCCAATGGCCTCGCCTGGACGCCGGACGGAACGTATATGTTCCATTCCGATACCTCACCGGGCTGGATCGAGTATTATTCTTTCGATCCTGTCGCAGGCACGCTCGGATCCAAGATGCTCTTTGCCCAGCAGACAAATGAAACCGGTCGTCCCGATGGGGCAACTGTCGATGCTGCCGGTAACTATTGGAGTGCAGGCGTTTCAGCAGGTGTCCTGAATTGCTTTGCGCCTGACGGCAATCTTCTACAGGCGATCAAAATGCCCGTTGAGAAACCGACCATGCCCTGCTTTTGCGGCCCGGAACTGGATCATCTGATCGTGACCAGCATCAAGCAACCGGCGGATCCAACAGCCATCGAGCCTGACACACTCTCAGGCGGCCTGTTCCTGGTCGAAGGCCACGGCCAAATTGGCCGGAAAACCTATCGCTTTAAAACATCAGGCCGCTGACCGGTCCGGTGTTGGTTCCACAGCACCTTTGTTCAAAAACGGCAATGCCGGTCCTACAGGAACAAGACCTGCGGGATTGAGCGCTTCGATTGAATAATAGCCCGCCTTGATGTGATCTATCCGCGTGTTGTCACCAAATGCGGGCTGTTTGTAGAGCCGCGCAAGGTAGCCGCTCAAGGCTGGATACTCGCGAATAGTCTTCAAGTTGCATTTGAAGAGATCGACATAAGCTGCATCAAAGCGAACCAGCGTCACATAAAGACGGATATCGCTTTCAACGATATCGTCTCCCGTCAGGTATGTACGCCCATCGGACAATTTCGTCTCAAGCGTATCGAGCGTCGCGAAAATGGTTTTGACCGCTTCTTCATAAGCAGCCTGGCTTCTCGCGAAGCCAGCCCGATAGACACCATTGTTGAGAGTGTCATAAAGAAGCTTGTTCAGCGCCTTAATTTCAGACTTCTTTTCAGTCGGTGTCAGGCTTGGTTTCTCTCCGGTCAGACTTTCAAAACCGGTGTCGAAAATTCTGATGATATCGGCGGACTCATTATTGACGATCGTCTGTCTTGCCCTGTCCCAAAGCACTGGAACTGAAGCCCGACCACTATATCCCGGGTCGGCCATTGAATAGAGCTCGTGCATGTATTTTGCCCCGATCTCCGTGTCCGCACCAGTGGACCCCGGGAATGCGCCAAAGCTCCAGCCTTGTCGGGTCATCACAGGTTCCAGAACAGATATTGAGATGATCTCTTCAAGCTTTTTGAGTTTGCGGGCAATCAGGGTGCGCCCGGCCCAGGGACAAATGTAGTTGACGAAGAGATGATAACGACCGGCAACCGCCTTGTGCGCGGCCTGGCCTTCCGGCCCGGCACTACCGTCAGACGTGATCCACGAACGGAAGCTGGACGTCTGGCGAACGAACCGTCCCTTGTCGTCGTTCTTTTGATAAGGGTGCCAGTCGGCACTCCACTTTCCATCAACAAGCATGATCTTGCCTTTCGCTAAGCAGTCAAAGGGGCCAATGGTCAGGCCACCGGTTCCTGTTGCAGAGTTATTCTTCCACCATCAAATGAGAGCGCATAGGCACCGCCTCCAAGCAGAGACTGAACAATCAGCGCCAGTGCCCAGAACGCGGGAAACTCCCAACCGCCGTTCTCATTGGAAAACAGCCAGCCGTTTTGCGCATGAACAAAAATGATTGCTCCAAGAAGGATGGGCAAAAGCGCAAGACTTACATACCGGGCAAACAATCCGCTGATGAGCAGCAGTGCACCGATAACCTCCGCCAGAATTGTGACGTAGGCCAAAGCCCCTGGAAGTCCAAGAGACTGAAAAAAGCCAGCCGTGCCGGCAGGCGTAAAGACGAAATACTTGAGCCCGGCATGGGCAAGGAAGAGAAGCCCCAGCGAAACGCGCAACACAAGCGCGGCATAAGGGGCGGTCCTGGTATCGATCATCACAAATTCCCTGAAGTCAGATTTTTGTTGCTCCAGAGACATAATTGAAGAAAAATATGCGATAAATAACTGAAATAGAAACTTATAGTATCAAAAAAGTGCACAATATGAACCTTATCGATTGCATGCGCGCCTTCTCGGCCGTGGTTGAAACAGGATCATTTACCAAGGCCGGCGACAGACTGAGCTTGTCGAAAACATTGACCAGCAAAAAGGTGCAGGCGCTTGAGGCGCATTTGGGAACACGGCTTTTGAACCGGACAACGAGAAGCCTCAGTCTGACCGAGGCCGGTCGCATCTTCCATGGGCGGTGCGGGCAGATCCTGGAAGATGTTGAGGAACTGGAGGCCTTGATCCAGAACCAGGCAGCCAGCCCTCGTGGCCGACTGTCGGTGACGGCGCCGACAACATTTGGCGAGATGTTCATAGCCCCACTGATGCCGGCCTTTACCGAAAAGTTCCCGGAGATCTCCGTGGATCTAAATCTGACAGACCGGCACATCGACCTTGTCGACGAAGGTTTTGACGTCGCCGTCAGAATTGCCGATTTGGCGGACTCAGCGTTGATCGCAAGGAAGCTCGCACCTGCCCCGATCCACTTATGCGCCTCAACCGAATACTTCAGAAGGTGCGGGAAACCAGCACATCCAACCGACCTTGAACATCATCGATGTGTAATCGACACAAACTTTCAAAACGCCTATTCCTGGCCCTTCAAGATGGATCGGGAAATCCGATCCGTTCAGGTCAACGGGCCGCTTGCGGTCAACAGTGCGCGAGCAGTCAAGGATATCGTCCTTGCAGGAAGCGGAATCGCGCTCATACCGGGATACATGATCGCCAAGGAGCGCCGAGAAGGCAGGCTGGAAACCACCCTTTCCGACTTCAACGCGTTCAACATCAACGTCTATGCGCTGTACAATTCCAAACGTAACCTGGCGCCGAAGGTCCGGGCTTTTGTCGATTTTCTGGCGGACAAGCTGTCTGAAACCGCCACGGAGTGGTGATTTCAGCGCTGGGTCGTAGATCGACTGTCAGCGTTGATCCTTGCCGCATGATTTCAGCGCGGCAATCACCTGTTCGGCGGTCACACCCGGCACCTGAATCTTGGTCTCACCGAAAAGATGCACGACCGCATTTTCACCGTTGGCGTTCTTCTCGTTGAAAATCCGCACAGACTGATTTTCCGGAATGAGAACAGCCATCGAACCGCCTTCGACACTCAAAAGAATGGAAGAGGCTATCAAGGTACAAATCATCGGCCTTCTCCGGAAACATAAGAGATCATCGCAAGGTGCCTCAATAACGACAGCCGCGAACCCTTACCGGTCTCCAGACTGTCCTGGCGGGTTGAACCTGCACCTGACGACTTACTGTTCTGTACACTGCCGGCTTCTGGACCACATGGCTCCTTGCCGGTTGGATCAGGACCTTTTCCTTGACCGAGCTGTAGACAGCTGGGTGACGCACGGCAACTTTCGATGCCGGCTGAACCAGAACCTTCTGACTGACGGTTTTGAAAACGGCTGGGTGCTTGATCTTGCACAAGACATTGCGGCCTTTGATCATCCGGTATTCCCAACCGATACTTGCTGGCTGCACCTGAACCTGGCGGTGCTGCGTCTGATAGACGGCTGGGCTTTTGCGGTAAGTCACACGCTCAGGCTGGACCAGAACACGTCGGCTCTGATAGCCGTAGACGGCGGGCTTTTTCACCACGTAGCTGGACGCGGCCTGTACCAGAACCTTCTCATGAACAGTCCTGTAGACAGCTGGCACAGTTGCCTGCTCATAGCAGGAAAGCGCCTGGCCGCCAGCGAATGCAGCTGACCCCATCAACGGACTAATCACCAGCGCGGCGACCGCGCTCCAGAACCTGCGACGCATGATACTTCCCCCAGTCTGGTGCAGAAACGGCTCTGCTCATTGACTTTAGGGAAGTTCTTCAATGGGTTAAAGCGAAAAAGTTAACAATCGTTAACGCGTTTCGTGCCAATTCGGGACTGAACTCGTGTCAAACCTTGGTCTGCGCAGTCTGGGCTTCGTCGCCCCTGATACCTTTTTCGTAGTCTGTGTCTTCATTGATTATGTGCTTGGCTTCTTCCGGCACCCACTCGCCCCAGCGGGGTTGCAACTGGTGGTCCACCGAAACCCTGTCGTCAAAAACGAAGCATTCGCCCTTCCACAGACTGTTTTCCTCGGGAACCTTCTCCAGGTAGTTCAAGATACCACCTTCAAGATGGTAGACGTCGTCAAACCCGTTTTTCAGCATCCATGCGGTTGCTTTTTCACAGCGGATACCGCCGGTGCAGAACATCGCCACTTTGGGCTTCTTCTGCAATGCTTCCTGTTCTTCCACCCAAGCCGGAAACTCTCGAAATGATTGCGTTTCCGGGTTGAGCGCCTTTTCAAAAGTGCCAAAGGCGAATTCATAGTCGTTGCGCGTGTCAATCACGACAACATCCGGGTCGGAGATCAAGTCGTTCCAATCTTCGGGTTTGACATATTCCCCGACGATCTCATTCGGATCGATACCGTCGACAGCCAGGCGCACGATCTCTTGTTTCAAGCGGACTTTCATGCGCTTGAACACGTGGCGATGCGTCCAGGATTCCTTGTGATGCAGATCCTTCAAACGAGGGTCCGCGCGCAAGTGAGAGAGAACCGCACGCACACCGCTTTCCGGACCGCAGATTGTGCCGTTGATGCCTTCAGATGCCAGCAAAAGACTGCCGCGCACATCCTGCGCGACACAGAATGCCTTCAGGGGATCACGCAGCGCCTCGAAATCATCGAGCTGTGTAAACGAATAGAGTGCGGCAACGAGGAAATCGTTCATCGGGCTTTTTCTTTTTGTTGAATGTGCCTGGTACAGCGCAAGACAATCTGGCGGCTGATACGCATTTCGCACTCTCTATACAGGCTCGATAGCCAGTCTGCAAAGTCCGCAGTATCGCGGATCTCCAGGCCGCCTGCCTTCGCCCACTCCCACCATATCCAATCCGAGACATACCAGGTTGGTCGGCCCGGCAACCGGTTTCGAGGCCGGTGTCCTTAACCATGCTGAAACGTATGATTGTGCTCGGGTCTGAACTCCATTAATCAGACCATTCTGGTATCCAGATCACATACCAGCAAATCATTCCGTGCTAATGCCCATTCTCGCAAAGGCATACTATTCAGCATTCAGGTTTCTCTATTCAAATAGGCCAAAGACATGGACACGACCCCCCAACCAACGCCTGTGACCCATCCGTTTCAATTTAACGGCCGGGCGGGCGAGTATTTCGGCATCTGGATCGTCAATCTGCTGCTCACGATTGTCACTCTCGGCATTTACAGCGCCTGGGCCAAAGTTCGGCATCAACGCTACTTTTACGGAAACACGGTTCTTGATGGCCACAATTTCGAGTATCACGCCAGACCGATCAACATTCTGATCGGCCGTATCATCGTCATCATCGCGCTCGTGATCTACCAAGCGCTTGCGTTCATATCCCCCGCCCTAGCCGGTATTCTGATCCTGATCTATCTCGGCTTCGTTCCCTGGTTGTTCAACCGATCCATCAGATTCAATGCACGCGTTACAAGTTACCGGAACCTGCGCTTCAATTTCGAACCGTCTTACTGGAAAGCCTTTCTTGTTTTCCTCGTCATGCCGATGGTCGCAGTGTTGACAGCCGGCGTCCTGGCACCCGTGGCCTCACGCATGCACAACGCCTATATCGGCAATCGCCTGCGTTATGGAAACTCCTCGTTCAAGACTGATCCAAACCTCGGCGACCTTTATGCCAACTGGGGTATGACCATCCTTGTCATGTTCCTCGGTTTCATTGTCATCGGGATCATTTCCGTTGCGGTGGCACTGCTCTCTGGTATCGATTTTTCCGGCATCGGAACGGCCTTTGAAAGTGATGACGCTGTTCCCACCGGTTTCGCCTTCAGCTTCCTTTTGTTCGGCGTGTTGATCTATACAGCACCGGTCCTTGCCTTCATCTTTTATGCTGCCGGTGTCCGCAATATCGCCTTCAACAGCACAACACTGAACGAAAACCGGCACCGGCTTCGCTCAAGCCTCAGCCGCCGGCGTTACCTCTGGATCCTACTGTCCAACCTTGTCGTCATCCTGTTCACACTGGGTCTGATGCGCCCCTGGGCCGCAGTGCGCACCTGGCGCTATTTTGCGGACCAGACGCAATTGCAATCACTGGAGCCGCTGGACACTTTTGTCGGTGACAACATCCAGGAAGGTTCAGCTGCAGCTGCCGAGTTCACCGCCATGGAAGGCATCGAATTCGGGCTTTAGAGCGAAAGGAGCAATTGCCGCACTGGCACCGAACCCAAAACCTGCTTTCATGTGAATGCGCATGAAAGCAGGTTGTTCCCGGAGTACGGACGCATAAAAATATGCTTTCGGGCCGTCCAGGACAGGATTGCAACGTAGAAGACAATCCTGTGTCGGACGATCCGAAGGACGCCAATCTGGTCTTGAACTGCAGTGTCAACGTCCTTGAGCCATACATAAGCATGACCCTGCAGGTTCTCCTCGGATGTCCGCGCCTGATTGATGCCTGATAGAATTGATTTATGAGCCCGTACCCAAACCAGACCGGCAACCAAACAAACATGCAGACAGTAAACGGCAAGTTTTTCGAAAGCGGCGAGGCCAAAAGCCTCCCGGCAAAGATTAAAAAAACCGGGGAGCTGATCCTTGTCGATATCGATGGACAGCCCAGCACGAGAATGCTTGAACTTGACCGTATCAGCGACAAGCTTCATGGACTTTCAAGGAAGGTCTATTTCGCTGGTGGAGCCGTTTTCGAAACCGACGACGACGCCGGTATTGACGAGCTTTTCGGGCACAAGGGCGGTTTCGTCGACCAGTTGAACCGTTTCGAAGGCTCACTGAAATGGGCCGCAGCCGCCTTCGTCCTGTGTCTTATCGTCGTCTTCAGTGCCTATCGTTGGGGTTTGCCGTTGGCCGCCCTGGCAGCGGCACATGTCACTCCGACTGTTTATTCCGATATCCTCGACTACGGCACTCTGCAGACCCTCGACAGGTCCGTCTTTTCTGCGTCCGAATTGCCGGACGAAGAAAGGCAAAAATATCAGACTGTCTTCGAGGAATTGCTGAAGACCGCGGACCTTGAACCGGACAGAATGAAACTGGAGTTTCGCAAAGGTGGCGTATTCGGCGCCAATGCATTTGCCCTGCCAGGTGGGACGATCGTCGTTACAGATGAGCTTATCAAATTCAGCGAGACACTCGATGAAGTGGCCGGTGTGCTTGCTCACGAAATAGGACATGTCACCGAAAAGCATTCTCTTCAACAGATTTATCGAATTGCCGGTTTTTACCTGCTGGTCGGCGCTGTTACAGGCGATGACGGTCAGCTCTTGGATGAATTGGTCGCTCAGGCAGGCATTCTGCAATCCAGAGCCTATTCACGTGAGTTCGAACACGATGCGGACCGGGTGAGCGTCGACCTGATGCTGAAATCAGGCAGAGATCCTCTCGCGGTCACGCGCCTCCTGGACAAAGTCCTCGCCGATTGCGGAGAATCCTGCGAGAGAACCGATATTCTTTCCACTCATCCCGGGATGGTTGACCGGAAAGCCGCCATCAAGACTCTGATTGAGAATCAGGCTCAAAACTGATCTGCACTGAAAATCAGCATGCAATAGCTTAAATTGGCGATTTCCCTATCAAATTCGCTTGACCTTACCTGGAATACTTCTAGTTAAAAGTGGCGCAACAGCCATAATATCGATATTATCAGGTATGAATATTCAAACCCACATTGATACGGCACAAGAGCCTTCTGCGACGCAACGCGCCTATTTGTCCATCAGGCGAATGATCCTGGTAGGAGAACTGCCTCCTGGCCAGAAGCTGAAGATCGAGAATCTTCGCAAGATCCTCGACATGGGTGGATCTCCCATTCGCGAAGCGCTGACCTTGCTGGTTTCGGACCTGCTGGTGGAACGCCTTGATCAGCGCGGTTTCCGGACCGCCGAAATCAGCCCGCACAACTTCAGCGAAATTCTGAAATTGCGTTGCCAACTTGAGGAGATGGCGATGCGTGAAAGCCTGGCTGTGGCAGATCAGGCTTGGGAAGACCGGCTCGTGATCAGCCACCACCGGATGATACGCGAACCGCGCGCCAACGTGGAGCGGTTTGAGGAGCTTCATAAGGCTTTTCACATGAACCTCATCAGCGCATGCAACTCGCCGGTGCTGCTCAAGTTCTGCAACCAGCTTTACGATCTCAACATTCGCTACCGGTATCTAGCTGGCAAAGCGCTGAACTATTCCAAGAGGGATATCGGCAAGGAGCATCAGGATATCATGAACGCGGCAGTCGATCGCGATGCGGACGAAGCCTGCGCCCTGCTTCTGGATCACTACAAGCGAACAGGCGCATTCCTGGAGAGGCACTTTACTCTCGAAGCAGCCGAATAAGCGCAAGAGGCAAAGCGGTGATATTGCCGTATGTTTCTTCAGCTTGGTCGCCCGGAGGCTCGACGCTGAAATGCTCGCCTCCTGCCGGCAGGCCTCATTGACCCGCGCTCACTGCACAGGGTCCTGTTTGAGCCTGATGCCGCCTTTTGAAAGCCCTATTCCCGAACAAGCACCAGATCGAAGTCTGCCACAAGATACGGTCCGTCCACTTTTCCGGACAGCTCGAAGCCTTCCGCCGGAAAGGTTCCGGCAGCTTCTTCGACATAGGTCATGACGAGGTCAGCACGTACGCCAAAAACCGTGTCCTGGTCCAGGTATGGATCGTCGTCGGGGAAGATCTCCGTAACGAGCGGCCGGAAACCTGGCGCTTTGACAATATAGTGGAGATGCGAGGGTCTCCACGGGTGCCGCCCGCTTGCCGTTAATATGTCGCCCACCGGACCGTCACTTGGAACCGTGTAGCTTACCGGTTTGACGGTGGTAAAAGCGTATCGTCCGTCCTTGCCGGTCGTTTGAATGCCGTGAAAGGAATAAGTATCCTGATCAGGGTCCTGACTGGAGTAAAGCCCATTTGGCGCCGTTTGCCAGATGTCGAGTTCAGCACCCTCGATCGGTTGACCCTTGTCATCCCGAATGGTTCCCTTGGCAAGCAGAACCTGCTCGTTGAAGTCTTGCCTGAGATCTCCTCCAATTGCCAGCGGCGGTGAACCGGTAATGTGGAACGGTCCGAGCACGCTTGAAGACGTGCCTTGCGGGTTTGAATGAAGCATATCGACCAGAGACGATAGTCCGAGAACATCTGATAGGAGCACAAATTCATGGCGCTCCTTGTCCGAGATATCGCCTGCCCATTCAAGAAACTCGATCCCTTTCTGCCATTCTGCGTGGGTCAGGTTGGTATCTTTTGCAAAGGCATGCAGATGTGTGACGAGGCTCTTCAGAATTTCCTTCAATCTCGGATCCGTGTCGGGCCCGAAATAGCTCATGAAGACGTCAGTAATGTTGTCCTTGGTCACGTGACGCATGACAGAGCTCCTAGTTCAGTATGGCCAGGCTCAGAGAAGGCCAGCGGATCAGAATAATGAGGACGATCAGCATCACCACTGCAAAGGGAAACGCTCCGATAAAGACATCCTTGAGGGAGATCCGCGGATCGTTGAGCGTTGCCTTGATGACAAAGCAGGATATGCCAAGAGGCGGTGTCAGCAGACCGATCTCGGCGCCAACGACGGTGACAATGCCGAACCAGATCAGAGACAGTCCCATGGGTTCGACGAGAGGCAAAAACAGCGGCACGACAATCAGGATGATTGAGGCTGTGTCCAACAAAGTGCCGAGGAAGATCATCAGCGCCACGTAGATGACCATAACCCAGAAAAAGCTCATCTGGGTTTCGGTCAAAAGGTCGCCAAGTTCATTCGGCAGTCCAGCAAGGCCCAGCATGCGGCTGTAGATCGAAGCGGCGGTAATCAGAAACAGGATGGAAGCCGTGATATGGCCCGTTTCAAGAAGCGTGCTCCAAAGCGATTGCAACGACAGACGGCGCCGGATGGCGGCGATAACCAGGCCCAGAAGCGCACCGGCGGCACCGGCTTCAACAGGCGTGAACCAACCCGTGTAGATGCCCCCCAGAACCACGGAAATCAGAAACAGCGTCGGCAGGGTCTTTTCCGCAATTTCCCAGGGCGACATCCATTCGGTTTCCTCCGCCGGCCGTCCCCCCACATAAGCGGGTGCAAATCGGCCCATCAGAAAGATGGCGATCACATAGGCAGCTGCCAGCAGAAGTCCCGGCACCACGCCTGCCAGAAACATGTCGCCGACACTTTGTTCGGCAACAAAGGAATAGATGATCAGCATGGCCGAAGGCGGAATGATCATGCCCAAAACCGAAGACCCGGCCACCACGCCGACGGCAAAGCGCGGGTTATAGTCATAGGCCAGCATTTGCGGCACAGAGACCTTTGAAAACACCGATGCCGAGGCGATCGAGGATCCGGTCACGGCAGCAAAGACCGCATTGGCGCCGACTGTTGCCATGCCAATGCCACCCTTGACCTTCTTGAAGCCCGAATTCATCACCGCATAAATGTCGGCTCCAAGCCCGGCCTTGGAGACAATCAGACCCATGAAGGTAAACAGGGGAACGGTGGCGAACGTGTATTCCATCACACTGTCGCCAATCGCGATCTTGAGCAGATTGACGGCAAGATCGAAATTGTCCCGCATCAAGACGATCGAGACAAAGGACACCAGCCCAAGCGCGATCGGAATGTAAACACCGAGATAGACCAGTACGACAATCGCGATGACGGACAGTATGCCGATTTCAAAAGGGCTCACGCGTTATCCTCTGGCTGTTTGGTGTAACGGACAGGGTCGGTGGACCGCTCACCGGTCAGGGCCTTGAGAGCAAACAAGATCAGGCACAGAGCTGCACTCAGGAATATGGCAAGTTTCAGCGGCCACCAGGGAGCTGTGAAGATCCCCGGAACGCCGAAATAGTCCTGAGTCTCGTACATTTCCAGAAATTCTGGCCAGATTGCATAGGCAACCAGCGTCATGAACACAGCTGAGGCAAAGTTGATGATCCGCCTGATCGATTCAGCAAGTTTCGGCCTGGTTGCCTGAAGGATTGTCAGAAAGCCGTCCGACCGGGTGAGCCGGTTCATTCTCACAACGTCAGGCAGTTGCAGGAAGACAATCAGCACCATGGAGAACTGAACGACTTCGACAGCGCCGCGAAACGGTGCATTGAACAAACCGCGTGCGACGACGTCGTAATTCACCACCATGATAAGGGCGAGCACGATGAGGGTGCCAACTGCGTTGGCACCCATGGCCACCCAGTTGGCAAGCTTGGAGAAGGCGCGAACGCCAGAAAGAATTGGACGTAACATTCTGGCGCTCCACTTTGCGCAGTCTGCGCTTTACTGGGAAAGCTCTGCGGACCAGTCGCGGACGGGTGAGTACCCGGCTTCCTGCAGCTTCGTCATATAAGCTTTCAGCATATCGCTGCCCGGTTCACCTTTGGAATCCAGCTCTGCGGCCCATTCGACGGCAATGTTCGGCATGGCTTCCGCCCAGTTTTTCCGCTCAGCCGCGTCCAAGTCAACGACGGTCCCGCCAGACTCCACAAAGGCCGAACGGCTTGCATCGGCTCTGTCCATGGCAATACCGGCAACATGGTCGCGATATTCAACAGCCACGTCCTGCAGGACATTTTTCACTTCGTCCGGCAAGCCATCCCAATAGTCCTTGTTGACCGTGATCGTCTTGGAATTCACAGCACCAAGGTCGGCTTTCAGCATGTATGGAGCCACTTCCGCGATCTTGAATGTTTTCGCAGCTTCCGGCCAAAGCATCGCATTGTCGACCAGTCCGGTCTGCAGCATGTTGTAAAAGTCGGTCAGACCGCCACGTACACCTGCAGCACCTTCGATGCCTTCAAGATAGCGCAGGTTCATGCCGGCTCCTGCAACCTTGCTGCCTTCGATATCCTTCAGCGAGTTGACCGGTTCCTTGGAGAACAGCTGATAGGTATCAAGCACTACGCCGGTTGCCAGATAAACCTGGTTTTGTGCCTCGAATTCCTTCTGCATCGTCGGGAATTCCTTGGCAATCTCATCCACCGCTTTGGCAACCGCCCGGGAATCGGGAGCAATGAACGGTGTTACGGCCGCAAGCGCCTGACTTGGCAACTTGGAGGAATGGAAAATCGTCGTGACGATACCGATGTCGCCCAGCCCGAGTTTCACACCTTCCAGCACGCCCTTCGGTTTGACAATGGAACCGCCATAGCTCTCCTGCCAATCCATCTTGTAGTTGCCGGTTTCAGCAAGACGTTTATCGACTTCCGGAATAAAGAAGTTTGTGAACTCCTTCACCCAAAGCGCTCTAGCCGGATATCCGTCAATGACCACAGCCTTGATCGTTTCCGTCGCAAAGGACGGAACTGCTGTTGCACTCAGGAAAGCCAGCGCCAAGGCGCTCCGTCTTGTCAGTTTTCCAATCATGGCATTCTCCTCCCAAAGAAAGCGAGACCGTCAGGCTTTTTGCCAGATCGTCTCAAGTTTGGTCCCTGACTGTTCGAACAGTTTGGACAAGGGACAGTATTTTGCGACTTCATCGCCGACCAGCCGAAGATCGTCTTCTGAAAGACTTCCATCGGCGCTCACAACCTGACGCAATGCAACGAAGGGAACGTCAATCTCTTCCTCCAGCGTGACGCCCCTGCGGTCGAATTCGCAGGTAATTTCTATTTCCAGGTGACCGATATCGACGCCGAGTTTCGCAGCGCATTTATGCCCGATGACATTGGTGCACCCAGCCAGTGCTCCTAGGGCTGCCTCGGTCGGCGCAGGTCCAAGATTGGTCCCGCCACGTGCTACCGGCTCATCAATCGAATAGCTGACATCACGAATGCCGATATCGGTCCGCGAATGAGACAGGCCATTTGCCTGTACCCGGAGTTTGACGACTGTTTTTTCCCTCAAGGCCACAGACTTAACCTCACAGAAACTTACAGGCCGTGTCGAACGGCAGCCTTGGCAATTTCTGAAACAGAGCCGTTTCGTCTGCATAACCGAGATTGCAAAGGAAATTGGATTTCAGAGATGTGCCCGAGAAGAATTCTTCATCGACTATCGCATTGGAAAACCCGGACATGGCGCCAACGTCCAGTCCAACTGCACGCGCCGCAATCATAAAATAAGCGCCCTGCAGGGTTCCATTGCGAAAGGCAGTCACCTCGGAATGCTCCGGCTTGTCCATGAAATGTGGCCGCCGGTCCTCATGAGGAAAAAGATAAGGCAGCTCTTTCCAGAAATCGACGTCATGCGCAATGATCACGGAAACCGGCGCAGACATCATCTTGTCGATGTTCTTGTCCTTCAGCGACTTGGCCAGACGCTGCTTGGCTTCGGCCGTTTCGACAAAGAAGAAACGCGCCGGGCATGAGTTCATGCTGGTCGGGCCCGCAGCTGTGATGTCGTAAATGATTTCCAGCAATTCTCGCGGAACAGGCTTGTCCTGCCAGGCATAATGCGAACGGGCTGTGCGCAGGATCAGATCGATGCTGTCATTGTCAAGCGTCTCGATCCGGTCACGCAGCTCTCTTATCGTTGCTTGCGCTTCCGCCCTCAGTTTAGCGAGCGCTTCGCCTGAAGGAGCCTTGGACGCCATCATGTTCATTCAGCCGCCTCCGTCGTCACTTGGTCCTCTTCCGCGACAATCGGATTTGCGCAAACACCGATACCTTCGATCTCGACCTCAACGGTTTCACCCGGGCGTAGCCAGCGTGGCGGCTTCTTGGCATGCCCAACACCCGGAGGTGTTCCCATGGCCAGGAGATCTCCTGGTTCGAGAGTTGAGAATTCCGAGACAGTTGCAATCGTGCGCGCAACGCTCCAGAGCATGTCCGACGTGGATGCGCTCTGCAGTATTTCAGAACCGACACGAGACTCAATCTTGAGCCCTTCAGCGCCTTCCGGCAGCTCATCAGGTGTCACGATGACCGGACCGATCGGCCCTGTTGCGTCGAAATTCTTGCCCGGTGTCCACTGGTGGGTCTTGCGTTGGTATTCCCGCACCGATCCATCATTGAAAATCGTATAGCCAAACACATAATCGAGGGCGTCTTTTTCGCTGATATGCTTGCCGCCCTTGCCGATGATCACCATCAGCTCCGCCTCATAGTCGAGCTGTTCGGAGCACGACGGGCGGACCATAGGCGCACCGGCTGGGATCATGGATGTGTTGCACCGCATGAAGAGCGCCGGATAGACCGGCACGTCGTAGCCGCCTTCCTTGATGTGGTCGACATAATTAAGACCAAGGCAGATAATCTTGCCGGGGCGGGTGACCGGAAGTCCAGGCGTCAAGGAAGTGACCGGCTCAGCGTCCACCTTGTTCTTTTGCCCTGCAAGGCTGTCCAGATCCACCAATCCTTCGATCAGCGGCCTCAGATCCGTGCCAACCCGTCCGTCAATCGCCGTCAGGTTCCAGGCCCAATCCCCATCGACGAGAAAGACACCCTGCCCCGACAAACCTGTCCCTACAATAAACCGCATTATACGCCTCGGTGTTTCTGTAATTTTTGATACTTTGACGACTATCTTAAAGATTGTCAAATAATATCGATTTTTTTAAAGTGCCAGAAAGAAGGAGACCTATCATGCCAAAATGGGCAGACTACAAGCGTATTGCCAAGGATCGCGGAGCGCTCGCACTTGAGCTCTTTGTTGTGAATTCCGTACCAGCTGGACCGGATGTCGACCTGCCGGGCACACTGCCGGACCACCTGGCATATCAGGCCGAGCTCGAACAGGATGGGAAACTGGTTTTTGCCGGACCGGTGTCTGACGCGACAGGTGAAGATATGAATGGCGAAGGCATGATCATTTATCGGGCAGCGTCACTTGAAGATGCAAAAGCGCTTGCCGAGAATGATCCAATGCACAAGCGCGGTGTCAGAACCTTCACCATTCGCCGATGGCTGATCAATGAAGGCAGTTTCACGATTTCCGTTGGTTTGTCCGGCAAGAAGGTCAGCTTCTCCTGACACCCAGGAGGAGGCATTGCCTTTTTGGGGGAGTGTCGGCGCTGCCTCAACGCCCCTATCTTATTAAACAGAGCCGTCAGACGATCGGAGCCGCCCATGACCATTCTTGGCGATTTGCTGTCGACAATCTTTGAGCGCCGGTATTTCAGAGGACCAACTGCGCAATTGGACGGCCGTTCGCTTGAGGACCTCATTGAAGCGCTTGTCGGCGCAACGGGTGATGTCACCGGGCTCACAATTGCCGACCAGATCCTGTTGCGATACCAGGAGCTGACCGATGAGGGGAAGCTGACCTTCTTCCATCATCTTGCCGGAGACATGAACATTGATCCGGACCAGGTGCGCGAAACGCTGGACGCTTATGAAGCCAGCCCAAGCAAACAGACCTATCGGGATTTCATGGCGTCAGTGGAACCTGATCGCCAGGAACTGATCCGCCGCTTGAACCAGATACCCGGGGCAACGCAAATTCTGGTTCAGATGCGTGCGGATCTATTGCGGCTTGGTGGAACGGATCACGAGCTACAGGCACTCGACCAGGATTTTCGTCATTTGTTTTTGTCCTGGTTCAATCGGGGCTTTCTGGTCCTTCGCCCGATCAGCTGGGAAAGTCCTGCACATATTCTTGAAAAGATCATTGCCTATGAGGCCGTGCATGAAATCGGTAGCTGGGAAGATCTGCGACGTCGTCTCGCACCGGTCGATCGCAGATGCTTTGCGTTCTTTCATCCATCCATGCCGGACGAGCCCCTGATATTCGTTGAAGTGGCCCTGACAAGCGACATTCCAGGTTCAGTTCAGGACTTGCTGGCAGAAGGCCGCGAACCGATCACGGCGGAAAAGGCAAGGACAGCTGTTTTCTATTCCATATCCAACTGTCAGGCAGGCCTCGCCGGTATTTCTTTCGGCAATTCCTTAATCAAACAAGTGGCCACGGATCTTGCCGCCGAGCTGCCGGATTTGAAGACCTTTGTGACCCTGTCACCCATTCCTGGCCTCACGCGCTGGCTGACCCATGAGGGAATTTCATACGAGGGAGCTGACGCCAGGCAGCTCAAACTGCTTGCCGCGCATTATCTTATGTCTGCAAAACGGAAGGACGGCCTGCCGCTCGATCCTGTCGCCCGCTTCCACCTTGGCAACGGCGCGCTTGTTCACGCAGTTCATGCCGATGCTGATCTTTCCGAAAAGGGCACATCCCAGTCGGCTGGCGTTATGGTCAATTATCTATATGACCTTGCCAAAGTTCCTCAGAACCACGAAGGCTTTGCCACGCGACAGGAGATCGCAGCGAGTTCGGAAATTCGTTCGTTGGATGGCTCAGCCAGAAAGCAGGACTTGAGCAATCAGGACCAAGTACCGGCTGCCTAACGGCAATCCCTGAAATCCTTCACCTTTCCGTAGCGACGGCACCGCGCGTTGTCGATGTAATATTGCATACAAACTTAAAATCGATATTATTAGAATAATAAATCATAAATCGATGGGAGGTGAACATGACACGGAAACTGGTTGGTGCCGTTTTCTTCGGTGCATGCCTGCTTGTTGCCACAGGCGCTCAGGCAGAAAGCTGCCTGAAAGTAACCCTCACCGGGACACAAGGTGGGCCACCTGTATTCAAGGGGCAGGCAGGCGCTGGAACGCTCGTGCAATTCGGTTCGGTTGAAAACAAATGCAATGACGTTCGGTTGCAGTTCGACACCGGGCGCGGCACCACACAGCGCCTCAGTCAAGCCGGTGTACCCGTAGGCCAGCTCGATGCGGTTTTTCTGACGCACCTGCACTCAGACCACACCGAAGGTCTTGCCGACATGATGCAATTGCGCTGGCATTTCAATTCCGGTGGCCCGAAAGTCGACCTTGTCTGTAGTGAGGAGACGAAATCGCCGCTCGGCTTTTCATTGAGCTGCGCACGCTTTGCCAAACATATCGGCGTTTCTCTGATCCAGTCCGGCGAGATCGCACAACGCCTTGCAGAAAACAAGAAACGCTTGCCCGGCGGACCGGCCGAACTTATTACCGTCAAGGACTTCAAACCGGCAGATGAGGCAAAGGAAGTCTGGTCGAAAGGCGATGTGTCGGTCAGCGCCATTCGCTCGACTCACATTGCCGGACATGCATCCTATCGTGTCGACACGCCAGCCGGCAGTGTGGTCATAGGCGGAGATGCCGGTAACGACATACGCAAGCCCCCCCGCCAGACCTCCACCTCTGATCAGGTTGAAAAGCTTGCAGCAGGTGCGGACATCGTAGTCCATTCGACAATTCATCCTGTGATGGGTCCTGACGGCGGTACAGGTTTTCCACCTCCGATATTCTTCAGGCAAAGCAATGCCACCGATCTTGGCCATCTCGCCAAGCGGGCCGGTGCCAAACACTTGATGCTGACCCATCTGATCCCTCCAGTCGGCGCACCACGTCAGGGCCCCTATAAACTGCCCAACGGCGCGCTGAGCGAGGACGACTACCGCGATGCGGTTTCAAAGAGTGGTTTTGAAGGAGAAACCACCGTTGGTCAGGATCTCGCCTCCGTGATGTTGACGTCCTCCAACTGAACCGATGTCTCAGATCGGCCTCGGACGCACTCGCGCCGAGGCCCATTTCCTTCTCGATCAATCAGCTCCCACCACGGCACGTCGTTCCGGATGAGAACGCGTGCCTTCCAGCTTCAGGGCCTACCGATTGCAATTGCGGCGCTCTGGTCTTGACGCACTGAGCAGCTTCTATAATATAGCCATATGGCTATACATTATCAAAACAACCTCGACCGTGCCTTCCATGCTCTGGGGGATGGAACCCGACGCGAGATGATTTCAATGCTTGCAAGCCGCGGAGCTTTGTCCGCCGGAGAGCTGCGTGCACCATTCAGCGCCGCACAACCAACAATCTCCAAACACTTGAAGGTGCTTGAAAGCGCCGGTCTTGTTCGCCGGGAGGTCAACGGGCGCGTCCACCATTTCCACCTTGTCGCCGATAGCATGAAACAGGCAGAAGACTGGATTTCACGGCATCGAACGTTCTGGGAAGGTGCCCTTCAGAACCTGGAATGTTTCGTTACCGAAGCGCAACCAGAGCTTCAGTCAATGGACCGAAAAGACGAGGTCACAGAATGATGGAACCCCAGATTCCGTTGATCGTCAGCCGGATAATTGCGGCCCCTTGCAGCCGGATTTTTGCAGCATTTGCCGATCCTTCCGCGCTTGCCAGATGGTTCAAACCAAACCGGGACACACCTGTCGAGATTTTGACTTACGAATTTCGCATTGGCGGCACCTATCGCCTGGCCTGGCTATTGCCCGACGGAAGGAGACCCGTAGTCAGGGGCACTTTCGAAGAAATAGAGCGAGACCAGGCAATCAGGATGACCTGGGTTTGGGAAGCTCCCGACCCGCTCGCGGGAGTACCAATGCGCGTCACATTTCACTTCGAACAATCCGGCGGGGCCACCGAAGTCAAAATTGTACATGAAGGCATTCCCAACGACATGGCCTGCACGGTGCACCAGGAGGGCTGGGAAAGCACGTTGGACGTTTTAACCGACGTCTTAATCGAAGGACCTGCGACATGAGAAAACTGGCAATTCTGACCTTTGTAACGATGGACGGCGTGATGCAGTCGCCCAGTTCACCCGATGAAGATCGATCAGGCGGTTTTAAGGCAGGCGGTTGGGCAGCGCCCTTCTGGCAAGACGTCATGGAACAGGTGCAGCGCGAGGCCATGAACGAGACCTATGACATGCTGTTCGGGCGAAAGACCTATCAGCTTTTTGCCGGCCACTGGCCGGAAGCGGAGGACAGCACCCCTGCCCGTATCATGAATGCAGCTAGGAAGTATGTCGCAACAACAACAATGGATGAGTTGACCTGGTCGAATTCTCGAAAACTGAACGGCGATCCGGTGACAGCGATCAGAAGACTGAAGGCATCAACCGGGCCTTTGCTCCAGGTACATGGCAGCTGGCAACTTATCCAGCTGCTGGCCCGGCACGACCTGATAGACGAATTTCGGCTTTGGACATTTCCGGTCGTTGCCGGATCCGGCAAACGTCTTTTCCAGGAAACGGGCTCCTTGAGTGGATTTACGCTCAAGAAACTGGAAGCCACCCAGTCGGGCGTTGTCATGAGTATTTATGAACGCTGAGCAACAAGACCGCCGATTTAAACTTACAAATCGCAGACTGAATCTCGCCTTGAAACGACGGCCTTCTCGTTAACCATTGAAGCATTGTTTCGAACTCTAAGTCACGATCACAGAAACGTTGCGTTGCTTTTTCTGAAAACCCGTGTCTATTTTAGACAAAATTACACCAAATTCGAAATATCGATTCTAGACACAGGAACTCGCACGTGTCGCTACAAGTTGAGACAGACGCCGAATCCGAGGCGGTCCAGAACCTGGAACAGCTCGTCCACGACTGGTTTCTGGCAATTTTGGCCGAGCATTCCGATAAGCAAATCAATACCCTACTTGGGATAAGCAGTTCAAAGCTATGGAAATTGAAAAACGGCCATCAGCGTTTGCAAGCGGTCGAACTACTTCTGTTGCATCAGGGACTTGGCATTCCGCTGCCCAAGACCGTCAGGCCAGCAGACAACACATCTGTTCCCGTGAATGACAATTCCGACGGGCCGGCACGCCCAACAGATACAAAGAAGCTATTTGATTTTGCATATAACCGCGTCTGCGATCTGGAAAACAGAAAGCCGGCCGCCTTGCGTGCAAACGCGTTTGAGCGCCTGGAGCAGACATTTCACATTCTAAAGACTGTCCAGGGCACGCCTGAGGCTTTGGAAATTAAGGACCTTACATGAACAACAACGCAGACTTTACTGCGGAGCAATTGACATTCCTGCAGCTCTTTCACATCGCAGCCCAGTATGACTGTCTTTACATTCTGGACTTTTACTGCATGAACGAATTCGATCACGACAAGGTCACAGACCTGAGTGACAGTGAACGCCGGCACCTGGCAGAACTGGCGGAACGCGAAATCTTCGAACATGCGATCGAAAACGGCTATCGGCCAACCTTGCCTTTTAACGAGGGCGGAGAACATGAATTCCTTTGTTAAGAAGCTATCACTGGACCGGGTCGAAAGCGGCGCCGCAGGTGACGAAGCACAATTTCTCTACAAGTTTTGGCGTCAAAACGAAGGTTTCTACCTGCAGGACAGCCAGGTCACGCATCTTTCCAAGAAGCTGATGCTGTTCCGTCCGGACCTTATTCCCGACGACGTGCCCCCGGTCACGCTCATTGGAAAAGATTCGACATTCCGAAACTATTTGCCGCCGTCCGACCAACCGACGTCTTTGCCACTGGACTATCGGCGGAAAGTGGCACCCGGGTATCATGCAGCCATTCGTGGAGAGCCCTGGTACGACATTCAGCGCACCGGCGACATGATGGGCGAAGACACACCCGACCTTACTCTTGAGCGGCTGGTTTTGAAGTTTCGGACGCCGGGAGGCTTTGAGCGGATATTCTGTCTTCTATGGCTTTTGGAGGAGCACTCAGGATCTGGTCTATCATATCCAGAACATCATCACGCTCGTTTCCGGCCAGGTACAGGTCGTTATCAATCGGGATGGGTCCACCGGCCTGCCAGCGCACCGCATTTGCATGCAGGCGCGTGAAGCCACACGACCTTAGAAATCCGTCCTTGAAAACACGCTTTTCCATCCAGCCGTAGTAAAAATCCGCGTCCCATTCATCGAGCGCTTCAATCTGCGCGATGCGGTTAAGCATGCCGCCGAGATGCGAGTTCTGCCATTCCGGACGCACTTCCGTGCCCCCCATATAGACCGTGTCCCCGGTGATCTTTTCAGCAAAGCGTGGCTGCTCTTCTGCCAGCTCGACCTGTCCGCCGGTTTCTGCCGGAAAGCAGCGATAAAAATGCTTGCGCCAATAGTCCGCCAGCGTTTGTGGAGGACGGATCTGGTCAAGGCGTGCGCACACTCTGCCAACCAGTTTGTCCTTCACATCCGTCACCCCAAGCCAGAACGCCCGACCGCTGGAGAATGTCTGTGTTCGCGGAGAAAAATGTGCCTCGAGAACCTTTAACCCACTGCGTTCGGCCATTCTGTCGATCTGATCGAAGTCGTGCCCCCGGTGCAGCGTAAGACCTTGCTTTGCAAACGCGCTATCGATCGCACCCCAGGCGCGCTTCAAACGTATGGGATCGACCTCGGATCTCAGTTTGACCATATGCCCACCAGGTAACTGTTACGCTAACTTGTCCAAGAGAGAACAACCCCGCTGCTTCGGACGTGCAACTTGAATGACCGCTAAAGCTGCAATATGGCAGCAAATGACAGCGGATCGTTTTCCACGGTATCTGCGTCGCCTCATGCAATAAACAAAATACGTCTAGGGGCGCCAGAAATACCAGTATCAATGAACCTTGTGGTAAATACCGATGATCAACATTAACAGACCTTTGCCTGATTAAAGGCAGATCCTCATTGAGGCCGTCGCGATCAGAGCCAGGATGCCGGGTTTGACCGACACATTGCGCAGGGCCAGGTTTGTTGGGCACAAACCATTGAGCGCGCATGACGACCTTCATCGCGCTTTTCAGTATTTTGGGAACCATCTTTCTGGGGCAATGAGCCCGGGTCCAAGCTTTGTCCTGGTTTCCCGTATCTCGATTACCAACTCACGCGGGGATGGTCAGGCGGCAGCGCTCGGTAGGGGTGCTGGAGGTATTCTCTTTGCTTTGCTTGCTCTGTTTCAGGGCGGCCCAAGGCTCTTTCCCGGACATGAAAAGAGACACTTCCGGAAACAATGTCCAGCAAGCGATCGATGGGGCTGTTGGCTTCTCAAATGGTTCAGCGAGCGAGGTGACCCGCTCGCTGAAATTTCGTTAGCGCCCTTTCAACCTTCAGTGCTGGCCTAGCTCCGTCCGCCAACCACAATACGATCGAGGATGAGCGCACAGAACAGGATCGCAAGCCCGGCGAGGATACCCTGCCCTGCGGCTGCATATTGCAGAGCTTCCAGGACATCCTCGCCAAGGCCTTTGGCACCGATAAGCGATGCCACGACGACCATTGCAAGCGATAGGAGGATTGTCTGGTTCACGCCTGCCATGATCGTTCTGCGCGCCAGCGGCAGGTCAACACGCCAAAGAAGGTAGCGGGGGGTCGCACCAAAGGCGAGCGCAGCTTCACGCACTGTTTCTGGCACCTGCTGAAGCCCAAGAACCGTAAACCGGATAACAGGCGGGCTCCCGAAGATCATTGTGGCGACAACGCCTGCCGGCTTGCCTGAACCGATAAAGGCCACAACCGGGATCAGATACACAAAGGACGGCATGGACTGCATGAAATCCAGGATCGGACGAATGACACCGAAGACCCTTGGCCTGCGTGCACAATAGATCCCAAGCGGGATACCAAGGCTGATCGATATCAGGGCCGCCGCGCCGAGAAGCGCGATCGTGGTCATGGCCTTTTCCCAAAAATCGAGCAGACCGAGATAGGCAAGCGCAGCACCTGTGAAGATTGCAACCCGTGGCCCGGCCGATAGGTAAGCCAGCATGATGATGACAAGGGCAACAACCGGCCAAGGCGTACCGACAAGAACAACCTCAATACCGTCCAGCAGCGTGCGCATGCCAAAGGTCAGACTGTCGAAAAAGCCCCTCCCAACAGTCTTGGTCCAATCAAAAACCGTCTGCACGCCGTCACCCACACCCAGTCGCCAATTGCGATCCGTCGGGAAAGTGGCAAGGGCTGCGATGGCGTCCGGCTGGGCAAACCTGATCACCGACAACACGACGACGGCAATGGTCAGTGCTGTGGCAACCGCAAGCCTTTGGACAGACCAGCCGCTCGCCACGCTCTGATCCGAGCGCCACCTTGTGAATTGCTCTTCAAGTGTCCAGTTTGCCAACGATGCGCTTAAAAACTTGATCCCGATTAGAACAACAAGGCCAAAGGCAAGGTAGATCAGACCGCTGGAATCAGCTGCAGCGGCCGCAGCCTGCGCGTCCGCCAATGCTGTCTCCAGGGAACTGGCTGCCCGTTTAAGGCTTTCAAGCGACGACGCGCCTGACTTTTCCGCAGCGGCAATTTGCTGCTGCCGCAGATCCAGCGTTTGCGCAATCTGAGCAGCCCGTTCTCTGAGTGACCCTCCCAGATCTCCAAACAGACCGAGGCCGATTTGAATGTAGGCAAAGGTCTCAAGGACCAGAAATCCCAGGAACCAGGACCACAATCCTCGAGCACCAAACCAGATCGGACCGAGCAACCCGGCTGCAAAATTGAGAGTGAAGCAATAGCCCGGCGCCATCATCATCACGGCAAAGGTACGCTGGTAATAGTCCTGCCCGGTGCCAACGAATGTGGCAATCAACGTGTTCAGCCTGTCAGCGGTTTCAGGCCTGATATCATTTTCATCGACAACGCTCATGATATGCCCCTCATGCCTGACTGCTCTGGATAGCTCGCAGAAGCCCCGACTGGTCGATGACCCCAAGGTCCTGTCCGTTTTCCTTGACCCGGACGACCCCGGCTCCTTCCGTGCAGATCGAAATCAGATCGTTCAGATCCATGTCCGGGTGTGCCGTGCCAGCGCCTTCCGGTATCGGGCCGTTTTTGGCCTCGAACTCGGCAACCGGTTTCATGACCGCATGGGCGAAAATCATGTTGAGCTTGGAAATGCCGGCAACAAAATCTGCGACGTAATCGTCTGCCGGATTGAGAATGATTTCTTCCGGCGTACCGATCTGGACAATCTGACCGTCCTTCATGATGGCAATCCTGTTGCCAATCCGAATGGCTTCATCGAGGTCGTGAGTGATGAACATGGTCGTTTTGTTCAGCTTCGCACTCAGCTCCATGAACTGATCCTGCAACTGCTTGCGAATGAGCGGATCAAGTGCTGAGAAGGGTTCGTCCATCAACAGAATATCCGGGTCGGAGGCAATGGCGCGCGCCAGCCCGACACGCTGCTGCATGCCGCCCGACAGTTCATGCGCGTACTTGTCTTCCCAGCCGCTCAAATCGACCAGGTCCAGGACCCTGTCAGCCTCTTCCCAGCGGCGTGCTTTGCCGGTGCCACGGATTTCCAGGGGCATGGCAACATTGTCACGCACGGTTCGGTGGGGCATCAGACCGAAATTCTGAAACACCATGGCGACCCTGTGATTTCGCAACCGGCGAAGTTCAGCGGGGTTCATCTCAACCACGTCCTGGCCATTGACCAGGATGTGACCGGCTGTGGGTTCCAATAGCCGGTTTACGTGGCGCACCAAGGTCGACTTACCGGACCCGGACAACCCCATGATACAGAAAAGTTCACCCCGGTTGATCTGGAAGGTCGCATCAGCGACACCGACCACACAGTCGTATTTTTCAAGAACTTCAGCTTTTGACAGGCCCTCGGCATGAATGGCGCGCAGAGCTTCTTCGGCCCGCCCCCCAAACACTTTCCAAACAGACCTTGCATCGATTGCGATATCGTCAGACACACCTGTCTCCTTTTTCCAAAAAGGAGGCGCAGCCCCGGCGCCAACCGGCACCAGGGCGTGACCTGTGGGAGTGTTAGTTCAGGCCGAGCCAGCCATCGACAACTTCACCATTCCCATCAATCCAGGCGGCAACGACTTCATCGATCTCGCCGCCCTTGACCACGACTTCATAAGTCAGCTGCGAAAGGTGATCCGCATCCATACTGATGTTGGCAAGGAACTGCGCTGCCGCCGGATTTCTTTCGTCAAGCGACTTTGAATAGGCAACCTTGACGGTCTTGACGAGATCACCAGTCGTGATCTTCGACTTGTTGTACCAGTCGGCGTCCTGGTCCGGCTGAATGATCGTGAACTGCTCCGGATCATGCTCGGGTTCTTCAAGCATGGTGACGTCGTAAAGCGCGTGCACGTAGTGCGGCTTATAGCAATAGAACACAACACCTTTCTTCTGATCGACCGCGTCTTTCAGACGAGCATAAAAGACGGTTTCGTCTTCGGTTGTCGGCGCCAGAAATGTCTCGATGCCATAGTCCCGCACCTTGACCTTGTGCACGTTTGTCGACGCCCATCCGGAAGCACCCACCCAGATTTCTCCGGTTCCGTCGCCGTCGCCATCGAACAGCCCCTGGGCGTCCGGAGTGGCAAGATCAAAGACGGATTTGATGTTGTGCTCTTCAGCCATATAGGTCGGTGTGCAGAACCCCGTCTTGCCGGAATAGCTGCCGGCCGAAAGGGCAACGGTTCCCTTCTGATCGACATACTCGTCCGTGAACGAAGACTGGTTCGGCAGCCAGACATCTGGGTGCACGTCTATGTCGCCACGACCACCATCCATCGCGGCGAAAATGACTGCATTGGCTCCCGGAGCATATCCGACCTCACCACCGAGCCGTTTTTCGATGACCTGGCCGATCAGGTTGGCCATGATCTTGGCTCCTGGCCAGCTGGGCTCGCCCACCATGACTTTGTCCTGCGAATTCGCACCGGAAGTGCCGAGGCCGATGATCAATGTGGCCGCTAATAATGATTTCGTTCCGTATTTCATCTTTCGTTCCTCTGGTAGGTTTTGTGTACGCTCTCAGGCGCGTGCCCGCTTTCGCTGCGGGTCTATGAAAGGGATGTCGGAAACCGCAGCACCAAGACGCTTCATGCGTCCGTCAAGCTGGCCGATTTCAAGTTCTGTTCCGGTTTCGGCGTGTTCAACAGCAATCCGAGCCATGGCAATCGCATGCTCCAGCGTCGGTGACCGCGTTGCGGAAGTCACAACACCAACCTGTCGCTCGCCGGCATAAACTGGAGCCCCGTGTGACGGCACATCGTCGCTGTCGATCAAGAGGCCCTTCAGCACCCGGCGCGGTTCACGGGCATTTCTCTCAAGTGCATCTTTCCCGGTGAAGTCTTCTTTTTTGAGGTCCACCGCAAAGCCCAAACCGGCTTCATAGGCATCGATACCCGGCGCAAATTCGGCATTGCGGGCTGCGAGCCCGGCTTCGATCCGAATAATTTCCAGGGCCGCGGTTCCCATCGGGGTTATGCCGAATTCTTCACCGGCAGCCATGACCGCGTCCCAGATTTCGATCGCATCGGACTTGGCACAGAAGATTTCGTACCCGAGTTCGCCGGTATAGCCGGTGCGTGACAGCAGGAACGGCGCACCTTCACGGTCGTTCAGCCGGGCAACGGTAAGGCCGAACCATTTCATTTGGTCCAGCGAAGGGACGTGCGGTTGGGTGAAGACGATCTTTTGCAATAAATCCCGCGACTTGGGCCCTTGCAGAGCAAGGTTGGGCAAGGCATCACGATTGTCCTGAATACGGACATGCAATTCGCGGTCCCGCGCCAACGCCTCAAGGGTGCGAGCGCTTTCTTCCGATCCGCAGCACCAACGGAACAGTTCCGGGCCGAGCCGCAACAGTGTCCCATCGTCGATGACGGTTCCGCTGTCATCACACATCAAGGTATAATACGCGCGCCAGACTGCGAGCTTTTCAACGTTGCGCGTGGTGGCAAGCTGCATCAGCTTTGCAGCATCCGGTCCGATGATGTCGTATTTGCGCAGTCCGCTCATGTCCTGAACCGTGACCACTTCCCGGCAGGCCCAGTATTCGCCGAGTGTGCCATGGGAGGGAAAACTGACAGGAGCCCAGAGATTTCTTGCAGGTGCGAATTGCTGCGTCAGACACGTCAACCGCTCATGAAATGCGGAGTTCTGACTGATTGTCATCGGAGCATCTTCCTTTTCGCGATAGGCCACTGCCCTACGGATCGGTTGATCGGGCCTATAAATACGCACGTGAATATCAGTCGGGTTCCACCCGTTGATCGGGTCTATGTCATCCGGGCAGGCGGTTGATACGCAAACCATATCGGCCATCGCCTTCATGGCGACGTAGTCGCCGGGGCGCGAATGAGATTCTTCTGTCTGGATGGTGTGGTGATGTGGGTCGACCCAGGTGTTCCAGAAGAAATTGATGGCAGGCCATGCCGACCTGCGCCCAACCCCATAACGAGCCAGCGCATTGGACATGTTGTCAGAACAGTTCACATGGCCGGGAAAGCCACGCTCCTCGTACCCGCGACCCGTGCATGCGAGTCCAAATGTGTCGTGACGCCCGCATGTGTCTTGCACCACATTCAGCATAGGACGCATTTCGCGATCGTAGAATTTGTCGAACAGTCCAGGCTCAGGGTAGGAACGTCTCACCATCGAGCGTGTTGCGGTGCTGTCGATCATCCATTCCTGACCGCCATCAAGGCCGTCGGAACGGAACGCCATGAAGTCGGAGCACTGCTGTCCTTCTATATCGATGATCTGGACGATCTCGCCTTCTCGCAGCTCATAGGCGACACCTGTTCCCCGGTGCACCGTGAATTCTTCTCGGACGTCGCCGAGCGGCAAGGGCAACGGTCGCCCGACCGGAGCTGCAGGAGCGTGACTGACGGACAGGACGCCGCCGGCTGCGCCGCTGATCAGGTCATTCGTGCTTGCAGGCCTCACCAACCAGATGTCTGCAGCCTTTTCGGCTTTCAAGATCATGGGCTCAACGGATGCCTTTGGAAGATGAGCGCCAAAAGACAGTCGCTCTCCACCGCCTTGGGCCGCGACCCAGCCGCAAAATTCCGCGTTGTCAAAACTTTGAATATCGAGCTCAGAAGACGCTGATAGCCCAAGCACTGCGAGCGCTTCGTCTCCGGTCTCGGAAAAGGCGACAATCTGAAGATCACCGGCACCGGCAAAACCGTCAAAGGACAGGAGATCGCCGGGAAGCACCTTCAGGTGAACTGCCTCGCGCGGAGACAGCACATAAGTTCTGGTCTGCGTCGGTTTCCTGAAGCCGGGAAACTTTCTCCCCGGCGTCTCATGGCCAACGTTATTGAACGCGTAAAGTACTGCCTGGCTGCGCATATTAAGCATTTCCGCCATATGTAACTAGTTACATAGCTTGTTAAGACCCATCACATATGTCAAGTCTCTCTTGTTGCAGAATTTGAATTCAGGCAGTTTCGGAGGCGCATGGACAATCCCAAATACCGCAAACGCGCCAATCTCAGGGACGTTGCAAAACTGGCAAATGTTTCTGTTGCGACTGTTTCCCGTGTCCTGAATTCGCCCGACAGCGTTGCTGAAAAAACCAAGGCAGTCGTCAATGCTGCAATCACCGAACTCCGATTTGTTCCGAGTGCAGCTGCACGCGCCATCAACTCGGGACGCTCAAGGGTCGTCGGCGCATTGGTCCCGACCCTCGACCATGCGATTTTTGCGCGCTATCTGGCAGCTTTGGAACAGAAGCTATCCGAATATCGC
This sequence comes from uncultured Roseibium sp., assembly GCF_947499295.1. Classification (GTDB taxonomy): domain Bacteria; phylum Pseudomonadota; class Alphaproteobacteria; order Rhizobiales; family Stappiaceae; genus Roseibium. Next base: position 69,986 of record NZ_CANMNP010000003.1, on the reverse strand, counting down.
TTGTCGCTCGTTGTGGCCACGACCAATGGTGATGCCTCCGTCGAGGCGCTAAAGGCGCAAACGCTGGTCGACATCGGCGCGGAAGGACTGATCGTCTCGGGGATCACACATGAGCCTGAACTGTTTGAACTCATTGAGCGCTGCCAACTACCAGCTGTCGCGACATCCTATTTCGATCCGGACTTCCTTCTCCCAACAATCGGTTATGACAACGCCGGTGCAGGCAGGATAGCCCTTGAATATCTTCTGTCGCTCGGCCATTCGGCGATTGCGGTCGTCCACGGTTCCCTGACCAGCAACGACCGTACGCTTGCCCGTCTCGAGGGTCTTGAGGGGCACGACACCGCGCGCATGAGTTTTTTCGAGGCGGACCTGTCCATAGAAGACGGCTGCGAAGCAGCAAACAAAATCCTTTCCCTTGAAGACAGGCCAACGGCAATCTTGTGCCTCTCAGATGTTCTGGCGACCGGCGTTCTGTATGAATTGAAGCGCCAGGAAGTTGCAGTCCCGGATGACATATCGGTCATCGGGATCGACGATCTGCCCGGATCGGCTCATACCTTCCCTGCCCTCACGACGGTGCATCTTCCGGTCGTCCGCATGGGTCATGCGACCGCAACTGCCATTTCAGAATGGATCGAAAACGGCAAAAGGCCCTCTGAACGGCTTTTCGAAACCGATCTGGTGATCCGGGAATCCACCCGCGCCAGAACTGGAATCTAGTCATGGCGGATTGTGGTTCTATGCTCAAATTTGCATTTGTGCCAACGTCGGGAAAATGTCCGTTCCAGGCATATACGAGATCAAATTGCCGAGAGCGCACGTATGCGAAATGAAAAATTGGTTGATTTTTTCATCTCATCGCGTGAAATTATTGAAGAAATTTTCACACACAGATCTTCGTGTTGAAAGACCGATGTCGTTGAAACCGCAGAAATGCGCCCATTCGGTTTTTAGAACGCATAAGATGATGAAAGAGAATAGCGAGCCGCCGGGCACAAGCAGGACCCATTTGGCTCTGACAGTGGAGAGTTCCGCTCCGCGCAAAGAACGACTGGTGTCATGACATGAATGAAGCCTTTCTGAATCCGATCCACAGCCACGAAATCGAATTGAGAGAAGGTCATGGCAACCAAACGCAGGTTTCCTTGCGAAAAAATTGTGCTCTGACGAAGAGCCCCCAAGGCAAGTCCACCAAGGACGAATTTGGCACAAAAAGTGAAAAACAGCATCGAAAGATCGGGCTTCTGCTCGTCGACGGCTATGCGTTGATGTCCGTCGCCTCGGCGACCGAACCGCTTAGGGCGGCAAATCTCCTGAGTGGGTCAGACCTTTTCAGCGTGACCTACTACTCGCACAACGCCGGCAAGGCGCGCGCAACTTGCGGCGCCTACTTTGAAACCGAGCCTCTCGGCATTCTGACCAATCAGGTGGATCTGCTTCTTGTCGTCGCCGGCAGCAACCTGGGCGATGCCGAAAACGCTGGTCTTTTTGCCCAACTGCGCAAACTCGCTGCACATGGCGTGGATCTGGGTGGTATCTCCGGAGGCGGAGCGCTTTTGGCAAAAGCCGGTTTGATGAACGAGCGGCGTTTCACGGTCCATTGGGAGCACTTCGAGGAGCTCAATGCCCTCTCCGATACCTATTATCTGGAACAGCGTTTGTTTGTGATCGACCGCAACCGGTACACCTGTGCTGGCGGGGTTGCCTCTTTGGATATGATGCTAGCGATCGTTAAATCGGAACAAGGCGCTGAACTTGCCGGCAAGGTCAGCGACTGGCTCGTGCACAGTGGCATGCGAGGCCAGGACGAACCGCTCAGATCCAGGTATCTGGGCAGCAACACAGGCGTCAACAGCTGCGTCACCGCTGCCGTTGAACTGATGGAAAGCCATGTCACCGATCTTCTGACACTTGATCAAATGGCCATGCTGGCCGGTGTCAGCTCTCGCAAGCTGCAGCGCAATTTCAAGTCGGATCTCGGTATCGGCGTGATGCGCTACTACATGGATATCCGTCTTCACAAGGCTGACGAATTGCTGCGCAAAACCAGGATGGCAGTGGCGCAGGTTGCCTTTTCTACCGGGTTTGTCGACCAGGCCCACTTTGCCCGCGTTTACAGGGAAAAATACGGGCTTTCTCCGCGGGAGCGCCGGAAAAAAACTCAGATTTCAAGGGCAGACGAACGCTCATTGGCAAATGGCAGTATTTCGGCTGCCGGTACGTTTTCCAAGATCGACCTCAGCCCGGAACTGACCTGACTGCGCCATTAGACTCAGTCTCTTGGCAGCAAATTTGCGGTATCAAAGAGTGGTCCGCAAGCGAGTTCACATGCCGCCTCCTTTCTGCGGCGTTCCATTTCAGACTGAACCTTTACCAGGGTCAAATTCGCGTTCCATCTCATAGGGTTCCACGACTGTGTCCCGTCAGGAACAGGGCTTTCTGCCGGGGATGCCTTTGAATTTCTTCCCGTCATTTGAGCTTGTGCAGACACCGTATTTCATACATATTCAAATATAAGAATTTAAATAGAGGTTTTTTAAGAGATGCCCCTGTCCCGACGTGCCTTTCTTTCAGGCTGTGCCGCATTGCCTGTGTCCCTTCAGTTTGCACAACTGGCGAAAGCTGAGCTCTCCATCGGAAACGGAGTTTTGACGACGGTTAGCGACGGACATCTGACCTTACCGGGCAGTTTTGTCTTTGAGCCAATGCCCTGGGACGAACTCGCACCTCTTTTGCAGAAGGCCGGTATTTCCGAGGCAACATTGAAACCGGATTGCAACGTTTCCCTTTACCGGGATGGAGACAAAACTGTCTTGTTCGACGTTGGCTCGGGCCCAGATTTCCAGCCCTCGGCAGGCAAGCTTCTGGAAGGTCTGGAACTGGCTGGCGTTGCGCCGGAAGATATCACCCACGTCATTTTCACGCACGCCCATCCGGATCATATCTGGGGGTTGCTGGATGAATTCGACGAACCTCTGTTTTATGACGCAACATATATGATCGGCCGCGCCGAGTGGGACTACTGGTGGGCCCCGGAAACGGTCGACACGATAGGGGAAGCGCGGGCTGCGATGGCTGTCGGCGCAAAACGCCGCTTCGAAGCCATTGAGGACTCGGTCGAATTCTTTGACGGAGGCCAGGAAGTCTTGCCGGGCATTCAGGCCGTTTCAACGCCCGGTCACACGCCGGGGCATATGAGTTTCGAGGTCCGAAGCGGAACTGAAGCTGCGCTGGTCGTCGGAGACGCCATCGGCAATCACCATGTTGCATTCATGAAGCCGGAATGGCCGAGTGGTTCCGATCAGGACGCCGAGGTCGCTGCCTCGACACGCATAGCGCTTCTGGACCGGATCATTGCCGACGACCTCAAGATTGTCGGCTTTCACTTGCCGGGTGGCGGCATGGGGCGTGTAGAACATGACGCCAAGGGATACCGCTTTTTACCGGAGGCTTTCTAATGCGTGCAATCGGACTGGTAATCTCACTTTGTCTAGCGATTTCAGCGCACGCCAGCGAAGACATTCCCGACCAGTATCCGGGATCAGCGCTCTATTCAAAGCCGGTCGAGGTGATACCTCATGTCTGGTCGGCCATTGGCGCCACCGCTCCGCCAACTTACGAAAACTCCGGTCACAACAACAATTTGAGCTTCATCGTTACCGGCGATGGAGTGATCGTCGTCAACGGCGGAGCAGCTTACATTCTTGCCGAAGCTCTCCATCAGGAAATCAAAGCCGTCACCGACCAGCCGGTAAAACTCGTTATTGATGAAAACGGCCAGGGGCATGCAATGCTCGGCAACTCCTATTGGTCGGAGCAAGGCGTACCCATTCTTGCGCATGTCGACGCTGCCCATGAAATCGAGGAGCGCGGCAACCAGATCCTCGAAAGCATGAAAAGGTATAACCGGGACAAGGCCGAAGGCACCTTTGTCGCTCCGCCAACCGAAACCTTTGAAGACACACGCATCATCGAAATGGGTGCGTTCCGCATCGAGGTTCTGCATCTGGGCCCGGCACACGGACCTGGCGACACGCAAGTCTGGTTGCCGGAACAGAGCCTTGTCATCGCGGGCGACATGGCATTCCACGAGCGCATGCTGCCGATTTTTGAGGACACGGTTGTCGCGGACTGGCTGGAAACCTGGGAAAGCGGATTTGAGGCACTGAATGCCACTTATGTCATACCGGGTCACGGCCACCCGACCAACATGGCGCAGGTCCGCCGCTACACCCGTGATTACCTGATCTACCTGCGCGGCAAGATCGGCGACCATCTTGAAGAAGGCGGCGACCTGGCCGACGCCTACTATGTGGACCAGTCACCCTATGCGCATCTGGACACGTATGAAGAACTTGCGACAAAAAACGCCGGCCGTGTCTATGAACAGATGGAGTTTGAATAGTCCGGCGGCTTAAGCGGCGACCGGACGACGAGCGAGCTCGCATCGCGTCCACAACGCTTCAAGCGCCGCGACGAGGTGAACAATATCCGAAGCAGTGTGTACGGGCGACGGCGTGATGCGCAGTCGTTCGGTGCCCTTGGGCACGGTCGGATAGTTGATCGGCTGAATGTAGATCCTGTGATCTTTCATCAACACGTCGGAAATCAGCTTGCACTTGACCGGATCACCGACCATCACCGGAATGATGTGGCTCGGATTGTCGAGATGAGGCAGTCCAATGGCATCGAAACGTCGTCTCACCTGAGCCACGTTGGTTTGCTGTTGTTGGCGCTCGACATTGCTCTTCTTCAGATGCCTTATCGATGCCGCGGCACCGGCCGCGACGGCAGGCGGTAAAGCGGTGGTAAAAATGAAACCGCTGGAGAATGAGCGCACAAAATCACAGAGTTCCGCTGAAGCCGAAATGTAGCCGCCGACAACGCCAAAAGCCTTGCCAAGCGTTCCTTCGATCACCGTCAAGCGGTTCATGAGCCCTTCCCGCTCCGCAATCCCTCCGCCGCGTGGACCGTAGAGGCCGACAGCGTGCACTTCATCGAGATAGGTCATGGCGCCATATCGGTCCGCCAGATCGCAAATGGCGGCAATCGGCGCAATATCGCCATCCATGGAATAGACGCTTTCGAACGCGATGAGCTTCGGCTGTTCAACGGGAAGCTCCGCGAGCCTGGCTTCCAGATCTTCCAGATCGTTGTGTTTCCAGATAACCTTCCGGGCGCGGCTGTGACGGATACCTTCAATCATGGAAGCGTGGTTCAAAGCGTCGGACAAAACCACGCAACCCGGAATACGAGACGCGAGCGTTCCAAGCGCCGACCAGTTCGCCACATAACCGGACGTGAACAGCAATGCTGCTTCTTTGCCATGAAGATCAGCAATTTCGGCTTCCAGCAACGTATGATCATGCGAATTGCCGGATATGTTTCTGGTTCCGCCGGCACCTGCACCGCATCTGTCAAGCGCATCATGCATCGCACTCAGCACTGCCGGATGCTGGCCCATGCCCAGATAGTCATTCGAGCACCAGATGGTGACCTCACCAGGGCCATTGTGGCAGGTCGCACTTGGGAAACTGCCACAGTGGCGTTCCAGCTCGGCAAAGGCACGATAGTTGCCGGCCTCTCGGAGCGAATTCAACTCGGATCGGAAGAAAGCGCCGTAGTCCATCAGTTGCCAACAGCCTCTGCAACGATCTGCTGCATCAGGTTCTCCACGGCCTGCATGGACCCTTCCGGATAATCCTTGTGCCCGATCATCACACCCTCATCGGTCTCCATGACGAAGATCCCATATGGACAATGCGTGATGTTCATTGGATCCTTTTCCATGACCTGCCGTGAAATCACAGCGGAGCAGAACAGGAAGATGTCCGCATTCTTGAAGATCGTTGCATCGCTGCCGACATCGGATCCGGTCCGATTGAGCATTGCCCCGACATGGCTGACATAGTCGATGACCAGCCCCTGTCCCACGATCGCGCTTTCGACCGCGAAGGTGGCATCCTCAAAAGAACCGTCGAATGGATAGGTGAAAGGCTTTTCGGCCACGGCAGCGCTGCTGAGCGCAAGGCCGAGCGTTGCAGCAAGAACGACAGTTTTCATTACTTGATCCTCTTTCGGATTGGGCAAACTTTGCCCGGAGCAGCGTCCCGGATAGCCGTTTCGACTTGGGTCCGGGACGCTGAGCTATCAGCCTACCCGAGCATGTCTGTGGTGATACCCGTGTACCAGCCCTCAGACTCCTCGTAGGTCGCCTTGCGCAGATCCGCGCTTTCACCGGTTTGAGAGATAAACCCGTCGACCTTGGCAATTTTCTCCGGTGTCGCCTCGTAAGTGGCACCGACCTTAACCCCATCGTTCGGAGCAATGAGAGACCAGCAGGTGTTGGAGAACTTCGCCGGGAAGACTTTGGAACCGGTCAGTGCCCCGCGCACGGCGTTCGCGCAAACCTTGGCCTGCGAGTTTGCCGAAAAGCCGGATTTTGGCATGTCACCCTGACTTGAGGCATCTCCGAGTACGTAAATGTCGGCATCCGCTTTTGTCGACATGTCCGCAGCGTTTACCGGAGCCCAGTTACCATCCGTTACGCCCGCCAGTTCCGCAATGCGGCCAGCCTTCATGGCCGGGATCACATTACAAACATCAACCTTCGTTTCCTCACCATCGATCGTGACCGTCATCGCGTCAGGATCAACCGAAACGTTTCCGCCACCAAATTCCTCACCGATCCAGTCGACCATTCCTTCATAGTGGTTGGCCCAGCCTTCCTGGAAAAGCGCCATCTTGGAAAACTTCGGCTTCGGATCAGCAACGATGATTTTTGCGGTCGGATTGTTCTGTTTCAGGAAGTGGGCCACCATCGAGACACGCTCATAAGGTCCTGGCGGACAGCGAAATGGATTGGGGGGTGCGACCATTGCAAACGTGCCGCCTGCCGGCATCGCCATCAGTTGCGCTTTCAAAAGCTCAGACTGCGAGCCAGCCTTGTAAGCATGCGGCATCGCGTTTTGCGCACTGAGGCCCCAACCTTCAACGGCGCCTTCCACGAAGTCGATCCCCGGGCTGAGAATAAGCTTGTCATAGGGCACAGTTCCGCCGCCCGCCAGGCTCACGGTTTTTGCATCCCGGTCCACGCCGACTGCCCAGTCATGCACAACGTTCACGCCGCCTGCGGCGAGCCCGCCATAGGTGTGCCCGATGTCTTCAATTTCCTTGAAGCCACCCAGATAGAGGTTTGAAAAGAAACACGTATAGTATTTCCGAGTCGGTTCGATCAAGGTGACATCGATTGCGCCCTTGCTGTCCTTTGCAAGGTAGCGCGCCGCAGTCGCACCACCAGCGCCTCCGCCAACGACCACCACGCGCGGTTTGCCCTGTGCCTTGACTATGGGCGCGGAAAGCGTCGCAGCCACTGCCGCCGTTGTGCCTATGAATTGCCGTCTGTTCAGTGTCATTTTATCCTCCCTAAATGCACTGTCATTGCTCGAGCGCTGAAAAATAGGCCGCCAGCGCCGCTATCTCCTCCGCGTTCAGCCGTCCCGCCATCATCTGCATCACCGGATGTGCCCGCGTCTTGTTCTTGTAGGCATGCATCGCAAGCACAAAATCTTCTTTCGGCCACAGGACAATGGATGGAATGCCGTCATTTCTGCCATCGGCCTGGTGGCAGGTCGTACATTCGCTGCTGAGATATTCGCCATATTCCGGATCGCCCTTGAGCGCGAGAATGGCCGGATCAAGGTCATGATCCGTCGGGCTCGCCGTCGGGTCCGCCTCCGGTATGTTGGCCGGGCTGTCTGAAAACGACCGCAGATAGGCAATCAGATTCAGCCGGTCCTCTGCCTTCTTGAGACCCGCGAAGCTCATACGTGTGCCGCTTGCAAGCCTGCGCGGGCTTTCCAGGAACGCATCCAGGGTATCGGCATGCCATTCCAGCCCGCCAGTTCCGGCACGCACCAGGGCCTTGGAATATCGAAAGTCCTCATGACTGGCGGCCCTGCGTCCGAAGAGACCGTTCAGATGCGGACCAATACGGTGTTTTGCGCCCTCGCCCAGCTGATGACAGCTCTTGCATTTTCTGAACACCTCTTCGCCTGCGACTGGATCACCGAATTCATCGGCAACCGCCGTTGTGCAGAAGGCGGCAAGTGCAATAGCTGAAAGGAGCTGAACGAGATGCATCGCGCACTATTCTCCGAATGACTTCAGATAAGCGGTGATGGCAGCCAGATCGTCTTCCTTCTTCAATCCCGAGAAGGCCATTTTCGTGCCTTTCATGTAGGACTTCGGCTTTGCCAGAAATTCTACCAATGCGGCTTCGTCCCAGACCCGGCCTTCACCATGCGCGGCCACAAAAACTTTGGAATACTTGAAACCCGCCACGGAACCCATCTGACGGCCGATCAGACCGTTCAGCTGAGGGCCCGACTTGTTTTTCGCCCCTTCACCGACAGCATGACAGGCCTTACATTTTTTGAAGACCTTCTCGCCCGAAGTAAGAAGGGCCGGATCTATGGCCGGCGATGAGGCGGGGCCCCCATCGGCGTCCCCTTCCACTGCTTCGGGCGCAGCCGCAGTGGCAACAAAGGTCGGTGTATCCTGGGCAGTGGCATGGTTCATGACCGACTCGCCACCATCTTCCGGTGTCACGTCCAGGAACGTCGCCCGCATGGTTATTTCAACGCTTGGCTTGCAGTTTTCCATGCAAGGCTCGGTGCGCCACTTTGCGTATTCAAGCTCTGGCCTGTCATCAACCACAAAGCCATCCCTGTTATGCATCTCGAAGTCTGCAAAGTTTTCGTGACTGAGTTCGAAATCGTCGTCCACAAGGTCATTGGAATAGAGGATGTAGGCGACAATCGCGTAGGTCTCGTCTGCGGTCAGGGTCTGCGCTTCGCCAAATGGCATGGACCGGTGAACATAGTCCCAAACCGTCGACAGATACGGCCAGTAGGACCCGACTGTCTTCACTGGATCCTTATCTGCCAGGGTGTCGAAACCACCTGCCAGAACGGGCCAGTTGTCGACCCCTTCTGCGAAATCGCCATGACATGATGCGCATTTGTCCGCGAAAACTTCTTCTCCGGTATAGGCATCGCCGCGCCCTTCCGGCAGACCGCGCCCGTCCGGCAGAACATCAACATCCCATGCAGCGATTTCTTCTGAAACGGCCTCGCGTCCAAGACCGAATTTGCCATCGTTGCGCGGGGCATATTCCCTCAGATTTTCGCCGCTCGCCATCTGCTCCTTTGCAGAGGTCTGGATTTCTTCAATCTTTGCTCTGAGCTCGGTAACGACTTGTGCCTCTTCCGAGGCGCGTTTGCTTGCGTCCTCGGCCTGCAAGGACACCTGCTCGACACGCCGTTCGAGCGATTCAATCTGGTTTTGTCCGTAATCCAGGTTCGCAACCAAAAGCGCGGCTGATATGGCAAGCGCCGTGCCGCCGGCAATCGGAAGAACAAGCTGATTAAGAGACTTCGACATTCTCGACGACCCCATTTTCATCCACGAACCAGGTTTGGATACAGTTGTTGTGATAGACGGAGTTTTCGCCGCGCATTTCCCGGAGCTGCTGTTTGGTCGGCTGGACGTACCCAGTCTCGTCCATCGCGCGCGACTGCAGCAGCATTGCTTTGCCGTCCCATTCGGTATCCAGATAAAAGCGCGTCAAAGCCTTTGTATCGCCCTGTTTTCCGAGCCGTGCGGCTTCCCAGGTGATGCCGCCGTCCCTCGAAACGTCAACGCGGGTAATCTTTCCGTGGCCTGACCACGCCAGGCCGGAAATGACCATTGGCCCAGTCGAGTGGTCGATCGGCATTTGCGGACTGGGGGACGTGATCACCGATTTCGCATCCATGACCCAGGTCCATTTGCGCGCGGTCCCGTCTTCGTAAACGTCGGTGTATTTCGAGGTTTCCTCTCGGCTTTCCACCGCGGCATCGGAGACTTCGATCCGACGCAACCACTTTACCCACATGTTGCCTTCCCATCCGGGAACAACGAGGCGCACCGGATATCCGTGCTCCATACGCAGTGCTTCGCCGTTGGCCTTGAAGGCAACAAGGACATCGTCGAGCGCCTTCTCCATCGGGATCGAACGGCCGTTGGACGAAGCGTCGGCACCTTCCACATAGACCCACTTGTCTTTCAGGTCTCCGGCTGCACCCAGACCGGCTTCGTTCAGAAGCGTACGCAAAGGAACACCGGTATACTCCATATTGTGGATCATGCCGTGGGTGAACTGTGCGCCGTTAAGCTGGGCACCTGCCCACTCCATACCGGTGTTGGCGGCGCATTCACAAAAATAGACGTGGTTCTCCCTGGGAAACCGTTCCAGGTCCGAATAGGTGAAGACCAGCGGCGTGTCGACCAGGCCGTTGATCATCAACCTGTAGTCTTCCTTTCGCAGTTCAATGGCCCCGGAATGATGCCGTTCAAAGGCGCAGCCTTGCGGAGTTATGGTGCCATCGAGTGCGTGGATCGGCGTGAAATTGATCGACGAAATCGGCGAGGCCGTCAGCCATTCGACATTCCTGCGAACGACATCTTTTTCAAAGCTGATTGGAAGACCATAAGGCGTTTCGTCGACGCCTACCCCAGTGATCGATGCCCAGTCCTGAACATCGGCAATCAACGGGTCTGCACTATTAGCACTTGCAGCGCCCGCTACTGACGCTCCCGCAATCGCAACACTTCCTTTCAGGAAATTTCTGCGGGATGTTACTTTTTTGCTGCCCATAAAAGGCCTCCCTGCCTCAACTATGCGCCAATGACTTCCACACTGTTGTTCGGTTTCGCGGTGACTGTACCGAGTTTGCGAATGTGGTTTTCGACCACGTCCCAGATCTGCGGTCCTTCGGTGTCTTCGTTCACACTTGCCCAACCGGCGACCACATAGGACCGCGTGGGGTCGACCGCTTCCCCTGAATTCAACAGGGTCAGGTTCGAAATGCGGCTGCCCTGCGGTTGACCGATATCGATCCGGTAGCCAAGCCCGCCGGTGCGCACCATGTCACCGCCTTGCTGGTAGTAGGGGTCCGGATTGAAAATGTTGTCGGCCACGTCTTCCAGAACGGCCTTCAGAAACTCTCCGGTCATTTCGGTGCGATAGGCCTGTCCGTAGGACATGGAAGTCACATTGAAGATGTCCTCACGGGTGATGTCCTGACCCGGGATCAGCGACGGGCCCCAGCGCACACCAGGACTGAGAGCGATTTCTGCATCGCGTTCGGAAAGCAACGCGTCGCAGATGAGATCGTCCCAGGTGCCATTGAAGTTGCCACGCCGATAGAGAAGACTGTCGGTCTTCCCGACAACCTCAGACATTTCAGCCAGATAGGGAGCCCTTTGCTCGTCAATCAATGCCGAGACTTCAGCATCGGGTTCGATCACATCGGAGAAGATAGGAATGAGCTTGTGGCGATAGCCAAGCATCTGTCCGTTGCGGATATCGAGGTCGACCCGGCTCACAAATTTGCCGTTGGACCCTGAGGGCACGATGATGGTCTTTCCCGACAGAACAGGTTCCGGCAATGCGTCATGCGTGTGCCCGGACAAAATGACGTCGATGCCATCAACGACCGTCGCCATCTTCTTGTCGACATCAAAGCCATTGTGGCTGAGGACAACGACACATTCCGCACCTTCTGCGCGGACCTCGTCGACCATGGCCTGCATGTTCTCGTCCCGGATGCCGAATGCGTATTCGGGGAACATCCATCCCGGATTTGCGATTGGCATATAAGGAAAGGCCTGGCCAATAACAGCAACCTTGGTGCCGCCGCGTTCGAACATCTTGTAAGGAGGGAACAATTCCGTCGGTTCGTCCCATTCGACATCGAAGATGTTCTGGCCCAGCGCTGCAAACGGCAGGCTTTCCACGATTTCGTTGACACGTTCACTGCCGAGCGTGAACTCCCAATGGAATGTCATCGCGTCCGGGTTCAGCGCGTTCATGACATTGACCATGTCCTGACCCGCTGTTTTGAAACATGTATACGAGCCGTGCCATGTGTCCCCGCCATCAAGAAGAATGGCGTCCGGGCGCTCGGCCCGAATGGCCTTGATGACGGTGGCAACACGGTCAAGCCCTCCGACCCGGCCATAGGTTTTTGCAAGCGATGAAAAATCTCCGGAACTCAAGGCGTAGTGGCTTGGGCTGCCATCCTGGATCCCATAAAGATTGCGAAACTGCTCACCCGTTACATGCGGCACCGCACCCTTGTTGCTGCCCACACCGATGTTTTCCGACGGCTCCCGAAAATAGATCGGCTTGAGTTGGGCATGGATGTCCGTGACGTGAATGAGCGAAACGTTTCCGAAAGTCTCGAATTCAAGAAGCTGGTCTTGCGTCAACGATTGTTGCGCCGCCAATCGAGCCCAATTGCCGAAACCGGACGCTCCGACAATTGCCGAAGCCGCCATTCCGACTTGAAGAAAATCGCGACGCGAAATCATGTTTTCGTTGGCTCCATTAAACATATGCGCATAAGTGAATATTTATATTACGAAAAGGGCCCCGCCTGTTGGTTGGGGCCCTGAACAGGCTTTAGTTGCGGACGGACGGTCCTTCGACACTCAGTCCGTTTCCGCGCGTGGCAACATAGAGCTCAAGAGCCACGAACTCGGGCGAACCGGGTTTGTAGGTCTCCGCACGCGTATCGCGCACGCAACCCTTGAACCGTGCGTGCACGGAATTGAGCTTTGTGTTCTTCAGCCGATAGGTCGGGAACCCGTTGATCTGTCCCTGGCTCAGGTGATCTGCCCTGATCATCATCCCATAACTGTCCTCATGACAGTTGGCGCAGGACAGTTCCAACTGGCCGGTACGCGTATAGTAAAGTTCCTTGCCCTGTTCCCACGTGGACTTGGCAGGTCCGTCGACAGCAACATTGACCGGCATCCCGCGCGAGACGGAAGAAATCAGTGCGACCATATCGGTCATGTCGCCACCGGTATATTTCCATTTCTCAGCGCCCATGCGCGTTTCACGGCAATTGTTGACCTCCATCTCAAGAGTGGTCACTTTGCCCTTTTCTTCATTCCACTTCGGATAAACGGCACGCACACCCGCCATATCCTCCGGAGCACCGTGACAGCTCTCGCAGGACTTGCCTTCAGTTCCGTCAACGGTTTCCCAATCGACCATTGCGTTTTCGACACCGATCATGCCGGGATTGTCGAAATCGTCCATCTGAAAAGCCTGGGTCTCGTCCGAACGAAAGCGCCAGCCGGAATAGATCGTTGAAAGATTTTCGGCGTGAGCTGGTGCTTCAACCTCCGTAACAATGGAAATCTCGTCATTGATTGTCAGGCTGTCGTCATCAGGGCCCGATACCGCCGCCCCCGGCATCATGACCAATGCGGCCACCGAGCAAATTGCTATTGTCTTTTTATGCACGCCTTCCTCCCTCTCCAAGACGTATGGTGGATCGGAAGATCAGTTGACAGTGATCTTCTTTGACGTGTCGTAGACAGATCCATCGTCGTCATACCAGGTGAACTTGAATTCACCGGTTTCCGGCACCACCGCCTCGAACTGGAAATACGGGTTCGTGGAAATGGCCGGTTCAAGCGTCACATCGATCACGTTCTGACCGTTGAAATCGGCCGTGAAGCGGTTGATGATCGAGCGCGGAATGATGTTGCCGTCATCGTCTTTGCGCTGGCCGCTTTCCATCTTGTGACTGATCAGCGTTTTGATCGTGATCGTCTCGCCGGCGGCAGCCTTTTTCGGGACTTTTACCCGGGGTTTCACACCAGATGCCATGATAATTCTCCTAATACCCTGAGGATCAGCCGCCGCAGCCGCCGATGGTCACTTTCACGTTCGCTTTTGCCGTCTGGAAGGATCCATCTTCCATCTTCGCGATAGCGACGACGTCCTGCGTCGTTGCAAGGCGGATACGGGTTGAAGCGCTTCGCGAGGCACTCAAGGGACCGAATTTGAATGTTGCAACGTTTGGTACCGGGTTGCCATCGGCAAATAGCGTGACCTCCACAGCGCCCGGCGCATCAAATGCAATCGGCACCGTATTTCCGTTTTCAGCGATTTCCGGGGCCGTCAGCGTGATCGCCCCTTCCCCAAGCTCTGCACCGCCGGTCAGCGCCGCGATCTCGTCATCGGTCGTGCTGGCAAATACGGGCAGGCTCGTCAAACTCGCCAGCGCGAAAGTGCTGGAGCCGAGCGCCAGAATTTTTCGCCGTGTCAGTTCCATGTTGGTCTCCATTTCAGGAAAGTCATTGTTCCTTGAGCGTTACAAGAAAGGCGACGACATCTTCGACTTGTTGTGCCGTCAGCAATGGCTGCACTTCGCCGTCTCCATGGGCTTCGCCTGTGTAAGCGTCTCCCAGGCGAATAAACCCTTCGGTTCTGTAAAATGAGGGCATCAGGCTGCCGTCGAACATCACCTTGGCATTCGCAACGATGCCCCGCAGTTCAGGGACGGTCCATCGATCCGCGACCCCGTCGAGCGGAGGTCCAATTTCACCGTGAAATGCAAGATGGCTAAGCGCCGAAACCTGATGGCAGGCGATACAGTTTCCTGCGCCCTTGTTCATGATTTCCGCTCCGGAGGCAGGATCTCCAGCCACTCCGGAAAGCGAGGTTTCAACGGCTCCGTCTACGAAGACAACGTCAGTTGGTTTAACCGCCTCGGCAAATGCCGAGGATGCGGTAAGCATAGCTGTGAAGCCGATAGTTGCGTGTTTCATGCGCCCTCCCTCAGACGATTCTCATCGACCGTTTGTGCGACACTACATCACATATTCCTTTTTACGCAATAACAAATTCAATTAAATGAATTTATCTATCTGTTCGCAAGTGCAGCAATTTGCAGAACAAAATGTCGCCCGGCAATTGATCGCTATTTACCTTGATTTTCAAACTTTCGAGCATGGTATTTCTGGAAAGGCTCATCACTATTGTAGCCTTCCTCGATCACCCAACTCAGCATGTTCAGCGTCGTCCAACGCCCGAATGCACCCGGCATGTTTGCGACCGCCGCCTGTGTTGCTGTAGCCCCATCGGGCACCTCTTTGGGGAAGAAATAGATATTCGGGGTAAACAGAGCACCCCAACGCTTGACCATGTCTTTTTCCGGCAGTGTTGTTCCATCGAAATCGGTGACTTCCACGTCTCCGAACATATTGATCTGCACAACGAAAAAGTTGTCTTCGATATATTGCTCGATCTCCGGTACCACGAAGACTTCCTCATGCATTTTTTTGCAATAGATACAGCCGCGCTGCTCCACGATGACCATAAGCCGCTTGCCCTCGGCATTGGCTTCTTCAAGGTCTTCAGAGAGGTCTTTGAATGTATCGCGCATCCAGTCTACCTTGTGCAGGCCGTCATCTCCAATTTCGGCAGCAAACACCTGACAGGACAGGAGGATTGCGACTATTGCAGCAAACAAACGTGTCATCGTGACTTCTCCTCGATTAGCCAATGGCACTGAACCAGGGAACGTATTCCAGCATCCATTGAGCGATAACGTTGATGGAGTTTGTGGCGATCAAAACGCCGAAAAGGATCAGGAGCCCGCCCATGAGTTTTTCAATGAGGCCCAGATATTTGCGAAACCTTGCCATCCAAGACATGAACGGTCCGATGAAGAGCGCAGCAACAATGAAGGGAAACGTCATGCCGACGCCATAGACGAACAGCAGAGATGCCCCCTGCCCGGCAGTCTCTTGACCGGCTGCTGTGAACAGGATGGCGGCCAGGACCGGGCCGACGCACGGGGTCCAGCCAAACGCAAAGGCCAAACCAACGACAAAAGCGCCGGCCAGACCGACATTTGCCGAGTTGCCGGTCTCCACCCGCAGCTGCCGATAGAGAATGCCGATCCGAATAACCCCGAGAAAATGCAGGCCCATCGCGATGATGATCGCAGCCGCCAGCCATCGCAACACATCGAAATAGTCGCGCACAAGCTGGCCGAATGTCGTAGCCGTAGCACCCAGACCCATGAAAACAGTGATCACGCCAAGCGCAAAACAGCAGGCCGCAAGGAACGCCCGGAGTTTCACCGCGCCGGTGACGGCCTCTCCTCCATCCACCTGATTCATTCCAACGCCAGCCAGGTAGCTGAGATAGAATGGTACAATCGGTAGGATGCATGGCGACAGGAATGACAAAAAACCTGCCGCCAAAGCGCCAAAAAAGGTAATTTCGAACATGGAATGAACTGCTTCTCAGCTTGATATATTCATAAATTAGATTATGATTAAGTGTGCGGGTTCGTCAATTGGGGACACATATTGACTTTTCTAAAGGCGCTCTTCGTTCTGCTGCTCGCGTTTGCACCAGCTTCCGCAGCGGCGGAAACATACTTGCTCATGGCTGAGGAAGACGGCTGCTATTGGTGCGCCAAATGGGATGAAGAGATCGCACATATCTACCCCAAGACGGCAGAAGGCAAGACAGCCCCGCTCAAACGCTATGATTTGTATAGTGAAAAACCCGAAGTCACCTTTGACAAGAAGGTCCGCTTCACACCAACCTTCATTCTCGTGCAAAATGGCGTTGAGGTCGGTCGAATCGAGGGATACCCCGGTGAGGATTTTTTCTGGAGCCTGCTCAGCATGATGTTCAGCAAGGCAAATATTCCACTGGAACAGACAGGTTAAGCAAATATGACTGCTGACGTGCCAGGCACACCCGAAAACTCAACCAAAAGCGCTTCTCGCTTGCCGGTATTCGACGCCGATATGTGTGCCGAAGACATGGACAGGATGATGAAGAACGCCCAGCGTGCATCAAACTTCCTGAAGGCCATCAGCCACGAAGGCCGCCTGATGATCTTGTGCCATCTGGCATCGGGAGAAAAATCCGTCGCCGAACTGGAAAATCTGCTTTCTGCAAGACAGGCCGCTGTTTCGCAGCAGCTGACGCGTCTGAGGCTTGAGGGACTGGTTACGCCCCGGCGCGAAGGCAAGGCCATCTACTACAGCTTGACAGACAATCGCCCGAAGCAAATCATGGAAGTCGTTTATGACCTGTTCTGCCGAGAGGAATAACCGTACGCGTTAGCAGCGCCCGGTTATGGGAGGAGCCGGACTTGCTTGAGGTTCTCGGAGAAGCCAACACTGTTGCGCTCATCGGTCTCCTGGGTGGAATTGCCCTGGGGCTGGCTGCACGCATAGGAAGGTTTTGCACGCTCGGCGCCATCGAGGATTTTCTCTATGGGTCAGATGACGGCCGCCTGCGCATGTGGGCTTTTGCGATTGGAATTGCGATCATCGGAGCGCATGTCGCAATGTCTTCCGGTCACCTTGAAAGTGCCAGTACTGCCTATCTGGACAGGGTGTGGAACCCGCTTGGATCCATTATTGGCGGCTTGTTGTTCGGCTATGGAATGGCGCTCAGCGGAAACTGTGGGTATGGAGCACTCGCGCGCCTTGGCGGCGGGGATCTGAGAGCTTTTGTCATTGTGCTTGTCATGGGCTTGTCCGCCTACTTCGTGATGTCCGGCCCGTTGGCTCATTTCCGTGTCTGGCTTTTCCCGGTCGAAACAGGCGCTCAAACGCCGCAAGGGATCAGCCAGTTTTTTGAAGCCAGTTTCGGCGTTGCACCTGTCGTCACGGGCATCATCGTTGGCGGTTTGATCATCGCATTCACGCTCAGCAACTCCGCATTCCGCAACTCGCCGCACCAGATCTTCTGGGGAGCTGTAGTTGGCCTTGCCATCGTCTCCGGATGGGTCGGGACGTATTGGATCGCCATGACCGGCTTTGAGGCGGAACCTATTGAAACACACACATTCGCTGCCCCGATTGGCGACACTATCTATTACGGTATGACCGCATCCGGAAACACTCTGTCCTTCAGCGTCGGGTCGGTTATCGGCGTCATTATCGGCGCGTTTCTAGGCTCCTTTTCCAAAGGACACTTCCGGTGGGAGGCCTGCGAGGACCCGCGCGAACTGCGCCGTCAGATAACCGGGGCTGCGATCATGGGACCGGGGGCGATCCTGGCAATCGGCTGCAGTGTCGGACAGGGGATTTCCGCATTTTCCGTGCTGGCTTTCAGTGCTCCGGTAACGTTCCTTGCAATATTTGCAGGGGCAGCAATCGGCCTCAAACAACTCATCACCGGCTTTGCCCCGGCTGAATAGACAAAACCGTCCCGTTTGAAGAACTGTCAATTGCTAACGCGCCCATGGCAGTATTCATATTCATAATTTCGAATTTTTCTATACTTTCTTGAGTTCGGTCAATGCACACCGGATCCCGATCTTGAAAATTGTTGGAACATTCAACGACTGAGAGCACCGATCCCGCAGCATTGGACTGATCATGGACCTGACACACATCCTTGACAGACTTTCAGAACCGAACGTGCTTTTGCTTGGCGGGCTTTTGGTCGGTGTGCTGTTTGGAGCGCTTGCCCAGCAAAGCCGCTTCTGCCTGCGCGCCGCTGCGTTGGAGTTTTCACGGCGCCGGCCCGCAGACCGTCTGCCCATCTGGCTCCTGGCCTTTTCAAGCGCCTTGATTGCCACACAGGTTCTGGCACGTTTCGGTGAAATCGATACCGGCGAAACCCGCCAGCTTGCCTCCCCCCAAAGCCTTTCCGGTGCTTTGATCGGGGGGATGATGTTCGGCGCAGGCATGGTCATGGCCCGCGGATGCGCAAGCCGTCTTCTGGTGCTTTCTGCGACGGGAAACCTGCGCGCCCTGCTGTCCGGACTGGTTTTTGCCGTTGTCGCCCAGGCCAGTCTTTACGGCAGCCTCAAACCAATGCGCGACTGGCTCTCCGGTCTTTGGACAACCGTGGATACGGGTGGCAACAATCTGAGCTATTTTCTCGGCATGACGGACAGCGCCATATTCCTCTTCGGCGGTCTCTGGTTCCTGGCCGGGCTCGCATTCGCCTGGCGCAACCGTAGCTCCATTTGGCAAACGGCAGCGGCCATAGGGGCCGGCCTCACGGTTCCGCTGGCGCTCTGGTTCACCACCTCCATGACCCGGCAGGCTTTCGACCCAGTCCCGGTTGATGGCGTTACCTTCACCGGCCCCTCAGCCGATATGCTGATGCGTTTCCTGTCCTCCCCTTTCGAAGGAATAGACTTCAACACCGGCCTTGTGCCCGGCGTGTTCCTCGGCTCTTTTCTGGCGGCCTTTTTGACAAGACAACTCCTCTTGCAGGGTTTTGAAAGCGGTCCTTCCATGGCCCGGTATCTGACCGGTGCAGCACTGATGGGATTTGGCGGCATGCTGGCAGGAGGCTGCGCCGTTGGCGCCGGCATCACGGGGGCATCCATCTTCGCAGTCACGGCATGGCTGACATTGATCGGCATCTGGATGTCCGCTGTGGTCACCGACCATGTGTTCGCTCGGCTGTCCGTTTTCTCAAGAATAGGACCGGCGCATGCGAGTTTCGACTGACTGGCGAACGACACACAGTCAGTCAGCGCGGTTTTTAAAGGTGAATGCGCCCCGTGACGATTGCAGTCGCGAGCGCTTGCTCGCGCGTACGCGCTCCGAGCTTTGCCCGTGCGTTGCGCAAATGCAGATCGACCGTGACCGCCTGGATCGACATATGCTCGGCAATCCGCGCAGTTCTATAGCCCTTGGCCAGCAAAAGAAGGCATTCACGTTCCCGGTTGCTCAGGCTGGCTTGCGACAGGTTCTCCAGGCGTCCGATCTTGTGGTGCGCAATCGCCGCACAGATGTGAAGCAATGTGCCAAACTGTTCGTTGACCGCCTCAATGTCCGGCCGTGACAAGTCGCTGACAAGGTTCCACCCTTTGACAACCGGGTCGTCCTCTCGCGACATTCTGAGCGCAATCCCGGACGTCAGGCCATGTGCCTCTGCCCGGCGAATGACGGCAATGTCTTCCTGGGTCAGATACGCATGATCCGGCAGAAATTGAATTCCGGTCATGAACTGACTGGGCAGGTTGGGCGCATAAATGAAGAGCGGGTCGCGCTCATAGTCTTTTTGCTTGAAATAAGCAGCCTTCCATTCGGTCAACTGATCGGAAAACCAGATATCATCGGCAGTCGGCACGATGTCTCGTCTGCGCTGGCCGTAAACAGCCCCCTTGAAACCGAAACTTTCAAAAAATCCGATCGTTTTTTCCCAAGCTGCCTGTGGGCTATCGGCCGACAAGACTTGGTCGGCAAACTGCTCCAGTTTCTTCATTTCGTGTCGATCTTCTCCCGGACTAAAAGAATGTTTTAGGCGCTCAGCTAATGAAATCCATAGCTTGAGCGTTTTTTACGCCGCGTTAGTGTCGATGCAGAGAGAAGGATTTTCTGTGATCACACAAGTCAAGAACCGCTCAAAAGTCGAGCTTCATTTAAACACAAAAGTGTTTTCCCCAGTCCGCAGAGCCCTCAAGCCCGGCATATTATCCGGTATTTTCGGGGCTTTTGCCTTTGTGCTTCTGCCAGTGTCATCTGCTGCCGAAGCGGCTGAATGTGAAATCATTTCCGACGTCGGTCTTTACTATGAACGCCTGGAACAGGCGATCATGCTGATGGAATACAAAGACATCGTGGTGCGTGCGACTGACGGCAAAATTCGGTGCGAAGAAGACACCGGCAACGCGCGGCAAGTGTGTTCGGTCGATGGCCCCGGCGAAATGCTGGTCGATTCTGAACGAGGCACTTTTGTTGTGCGCCTGCCCGCAGACACCGTGAGTGAAGTTCAGATCTATCAGACAGGTGATCTTTCCTGTGGCCCGAAATCGAACTGACGTCTTTTAAGCTTCCATTTCATTCAAGGAAACACGACCATGAAGATGCTGTGCCTTGCAGCACTCACCCTTTCACTGTCCGCCGCGGTTTCAGTAGCCAGCGAAACAGACACCAAACCAACCTGCGAAAAGCTGGTCTCGCTCTATATCGAATTGGGAAAAAGCTCAGGTCAGGCCGTCAGCAAAGAAGCAGCGCGCGCCGCCGTGATGTCCGAAAACCCAAGCGACGCAGACTGCGCCGCAATGCTGGCTCTCTTTTCCAAACAGAAATGACGATAACATGAAGGTTCAATCGTATCTGCCTTACCGCAAAGGTGGAAAAAACGATCAAGGCCGCCTGCACCCCTGAGCCGTTTGGTGGCTCCTTATGAGGCTCAGTAGTTTCCATTTGCGCCCGTGCGCGAGACATGATCAGCACCTCTTTTTGGAAATGCCTTTTCGAGATTTTGGCTTCTCGACAGCCTCTCTAATATTCCTTCCGCATCCGCAATTCGAGGCAGATCATCTTCGCAGAAGCCCACGGCATCCGCGCCACAAATGCCAAAAAACACAACCTCGGATGGTTACGTTGCACACTTGACGACAAATCCGCCTATCACAACAATGCAAAGAACTGCCATGACGAACTTGATGCGCAAAGCCTTCGAAGCATCGTTCTCATCAGGCCACATCTCCATCGGTTCAGCTCCTTATGAGTCACAATTTATTTGCAGATCACTACCGACTGACGACTTCTTTACTGTCTTCTTTCGAAGTACCTAATGCCGCTGGCATACATTGCCTGAAACCATTCTTCGCAGTCTTGCTTTAACTCTGCGCTGCCTCTGCTCTGGATGTATTTCATGGTGTCTGCTCGTCCAGCAGCAAATTCATCGGTTTCACCGTATTCGTCAACCAGGTAGGGCCACGGGCCGTTAGCAGCGTCTTCAGTCAATTTCCAAGCCGGGCAGTTCTCCAAAATTGCGGAGATTTTCCCCGTATTGAAAGCGGCGTCGGCAGCGTGTGCAACAAAGTTGCAAGAAAGAAAGACGACGCTTGCGACCAATAGTTTTTTCGACATTTTCTCAGCCGCTCCTTAAAAGAAACACTGATAAATCCAAATCATATCACACGCGTAGGTAAAACCTGGTTGCCCCATATCGTTGTTAGAAGGCAGGCCACCTATCGAGATCCAAACCCAGGACAGAAGAAGCAACAAGAGGACAAGTAAACTTGCTTTATTTGCCTTTGAAACCGTCGTCCCCTCCCTTCGAAACACAAACAGTCGCCTGCATCGCGGGTGTCGATAGTGGCGTAAATCACTCGGTCAAAAATTTGGTCTTTACCCAACCAACAATGAGAGCATTGCCGCTCTTCCAGGCGATCTTAGTCCAGTAATTGCCGCGCTCAAATTGATTGAGATTAGAGGCGTCGTCACACGTAATAGGGACTTGATCAAGATTCTCCAGAGCTGTTGCGTTCGGTGGCAGAACACCAACAACCCCAAAACCGGTTCCCGGCCCAGAGCGCACGTTCAGATGATCGTTTTCCGAAACATCTGTGACATCATAATAGTCCGGGCCGTCAGCACATGCCTGAACGTAGACTGGCCAAATCGTTCCCAAAACAAATAAGATCATTGTTGGTGCAATTGTACAAATCAACCTTGGCATCAATCCAAGACTCCTTTGATTTTACCTAAATTCCAAAATCAATGGCGTTCAAGTTGCAAAAAGCCAATAGACAGCGAAAATACAGCCAGCCAACACCGATATGGCGGCAACGAACGCTGTAAACGAAGCCAGTTCCTTCATAGGGCTTTTCAAAGAGCCAACACGAAGCAACTTGGTCAACCCCGAAACAGTCAAGAGAAACAAAACGACGAAAATGGCTGGGAGAATAAATTCCATGCTCTCAGATTACTGCTCCTTTTGAGCCACACCAAAAGCATCAGTTAAAACATGTTTTCTCGGCCCAATAGTACTAAAACTGATTGTAGCCCACGCAGTTGCAGTCAAAACTGGGACTTGAGCATTCTTGCATACTAAATCTGATTGATTTGCCGCGTTCGAATTGCTCAACAAAAAAGTAATCCGTCCGAAACGCTCGGCTAAATGCCTTACAGTGCAGTAAATTTTCATTTCGAAGTTCAGTTTCCTTTTCGCAAATCTGCTTTCCGTTTATGAACCATTCGTTTACTCGCCGCTCCGAGCGGTCTCCCTCGAAAACAAAAATACCCAAATCGAAACGCGGATGTTTTGTGTAAAGCACTCGATGGTCTTGTTTGAAATCAACTCTCACAACACCATCAGCAGAACAATTCAGGAATTTTTTGCCAAGTATTTGAGATAGATCTGAATCTGCACTCATGTCTAATTCGACCCGAGAAACAACAGTTGCTCGTGCCTGGAAGATAGACAGAGTCATCAAAAACACTATCGCAATCAGTGTTTTGAGCATCCAGAAGCTCCTTCAGAGTCCACTTCCATAAAAATGCATTGAAATTGTAAACGCAATGTATTTCGTCGCAACTATAAGTAAGACTTGGTTGCCCAATATCATTATGAGGTGGCAATTCGTCATTTTCGATCCAAACCCAAGCAATCATCACAGGGAATACGAACGCGGCGGCAAGTTTTTTCCATCGCGAAATCACGCATTTAGCACCTGCCAGTTGTCGTCTAGTATGCGAAAATCCTTTTCATAGTCATGTATATAGGACTAGTTGCCATTAGAATCTCTCTTCTGTAGTATAAAATTTCTTTCGATTCAATAATAATAAGTATTTTGATGGGTATTCACGAATACATTGCAAGCATTGGGCTTATACTATGGATAGGAGGAATGATTATTATTTTGATCTTAATTTATTCACAAGATAAATTGCTAGCGAAATGGAAAGCCAAAGAAAATAAGTGGGTTACTCGAGGTATCAAAGGTTTCGGTGTTCGGCTAATTAGAGAAAATAATCCACCGAAAGAATTCGAAAAAGAATTCAGCAACCGAGTATTCAAAAAGTATGTTTGGATTGGTTACTTAAGTCTTTTTGGATTTGCAGTCATGGTGGTTTTCGGTGTTTAAGTGAGCGTTGTTAGGTGTGATTTAAGTATTGAGACGTTCCGCAAACGAACAAAATCGATATTCAAGTGCAATATTGGATAGTGCGAACCAGCTCAAAACTGAGTTTATTTAATCCTCCGAAACCATTCCCCTACTAAATCTACTTTCTAATTTTTTGGCCGCGATGCGAGGCACCAAGTTAGACGGGACTACAGCTGAGTCTCAGGTGCACGAATTGCTATTAAAGGTCTTTTCTTTTCAATAAGAAAGATTTGGTGGGTGAGTGGGGGCTCGAACCCCAGACCCGCTGATTAAGAGTCAGCTGCTCTACCAACTGAGCTACACACCCATCGTCGCGTTCACCGCATAAGTGCGGCTCGCAAGGAGATGGGCTGTATATAGGGCGTGCTGCATCAAAGCAATGGAAGTTGAGACACTTTTTTGAAGAATGGGCGACAGAGATACGACGGGATCAGGCTCCAGGAAACTTTGAGCAAAGATTGCAATCTGACCGGACGCCTCCCGTAACATTCAAAAACATCTGCGATCTTTGGCGCAATAATCGAAATTGGGGCTTGACCCGCCAAATCCGCGTCACTAGGGTGCAGCGCATCAAGACCGGGCGGACAGCCTGGCTTGTGTCATGGATCCAGAGGCTGAAAGAGGCCGATTGATCAAGGCGGTACGAAAAGGTGCCACACTGTCCAAAACCGGGCCTCAAACGCCCGCAAGCATCAAAGGACCGGGACGACATGATGATGTCGCTCATTCTAGTAGTGGTAGGAAAGCGCGCCTCCGCGGCGGGATAATCCCGGACGGACAGTATGGCGCGCGACCAAGGCTCCCCAAGGGGCCTTTTTTTGTACCCGCCTCCTGACCGCGCTTCTTCCTAGACACCAACCGGACCTTTGACGCCGCATGCGGATGAGGAAACAACAAGAACTGACGAGCCAAAACCTGACTATTTCAGGTGCTTGAATTGAGGACGAGAACGAATGACACGGGAAATGACCGGCGCCGAAATGGTCATACAGGCGCTGAAAGACCAGGGAGTTGACACGATCTTCGGCTACCCGGGCGGTGCAGTGCTTCCCATCTATGACGAGATCGTTCAGCAGGAAGGCCTTGAGCACATTCTTGTGCGCCATGAGCAGGGCGCCGGCCACGCGGCCGAAGGATATGCCCGCTCCACCGGCAAACCGGGCGTTGCGCTGGTCACGTCCGGCCCAGGTGCGACCAACATGGTGACCGCGCTGACCGATGCGATGCTCGACAGCATTCCGCTCGTCTGCATTTCCGGGCAGGTGCCGACCCACCTCATCGGCAACGATGCCTTTCAGGAGTGCGATACAGTCGGCATCACCCGTCCCTGCACCAAGCACAATTGGCTCGTACGCGACGTCGAAGATCTGGCCCGCGTTCTGCACGAGGCGTTTTACGTCGCGACTTCCGGCCGTCCTGGTCCGGTTGTTGTCGATGTCCCCAAAGACGTACAATTCGCGACCGGAACGTATCAGGGGCCGACGCCAAACCCCGCAGCCGCCCACAAGAGCTACCGACCTCAGGTCAAGGGCGATGCCGCCAGCATCCGCCATGCAGTTGAATTGATGGCTGCTGCGAAGAAACCGATCCTTTATACGGGCGGCGGGGTGATCAATTCCGGCACGCAAGCCTGCCAACTGTTGCGTGAACTGGTTTCGCTGACCGGCTTCCCGATCACATCGACACTGATGGGCTTGGGCGCATATCCGGCTTCCGGAGACAACTGGCTCGGTATGCTGGGCATGCATGGTACGTTTGAAGCCAACATGACGATGCATGACTGCGATCTGATGGTGTGCATCGGCGCACGTTTCGACGACCGCATCACCGGGCGCACCGATGCCTTCTCGCCGAATTCACGCAAGATCCATATCGATATCGACCCGTCTTCGATCAACAAGACCATCAATGTCGATCTGCCGATCATTGGCGACGTCGGTCATGTGCTTGAAGATATGGTACGCATCTGGCGCTCTTCGTCCATGAAGGCGGATGAAAGCGCAATGAAAGCCTGGTGGGAGCAGATCGATGCATGGCGGGCCCGCAATTCACTTGCCTATAAGCCCAATTCAGATGTGATCATGCCGCAGCACGCAATCCAGCGGCTTTATGAACTGACCAAGCACCGCAAGACCTTCATCTCCACTGAAGTTGGCCAGCATCAGATGTGGGCGGCCCAGTTTTACGGTTTCGAAGAGCCAAACCGCTGGCTCACGTCCGGCGGGCTCGGAACAATGGGCTACGGCCTGCCTGCCGCCATTGGCGCTCAGGTTGCCCACCGCGATGCGCTTTGTGTGGACATTGCCGGTGATGCTTCGATCCTGATGAACATTCAGGAGATGTCGACCGCTGTTCAATACGGCCTTCCGGTCAAGGTGTTCATCCTGAACAACCAGTATATGGGCATGGTGCGGCAGTGGCAGCAGCTGCTGCACGGCAACCGCTTGTCCCATTCCTACACCGACAGCCTGCCCGACTTCGTAAAACTGGCGGAAGCTTATGGCGGCGTTGGTTTCCGGGTGGAAAAACCGGCTGACCTGGACGGTGCCATCGAGGAAATGATCGCCATCGACAAACCGGTCCTTTTTGACTGCCGCGTCGCCAATCTCGCCAATTGCTTCCCGATGATCCCCTCGGGCAAGGCCCACAATGAAATGCTGCTGCCGGACGAAGCCAACGACGAAGCAGTTGCCAACGCAATCAGTGCTGAAGGCAAGTCTCTCGTCTAAGGCGGCCAGGCAAAGGATTTTTGAACATGAACGCACAGAATGTAGATGCGCCTTCCGCCTATTTCCTAGCGGAAGTCAGCAATGAGATCGAAACCCACACGCTATCGCTTCTCGTCGACAACGAGCCGGGCGTGCTCGCCCGCGTGATTGGCCTCTTCTCCGGCCGCGGCTACAATATTGACAGTTTGACCGTTTCGGAAACCGAGCACGAAAAGCATCTTTCGCGGATCACAATCGTGACGACGGGAACACCGATGATCATCGAGCAGATCCGTCATCAGCTCGACCGCCTGGTACCTGTACACCGGGTGACCGACCTGACGGTGCGCGCCCGCCGGGCCAACCAGGACAAGCCCCTGGAACGCGAACTTGCTTTGGTAAAAGTTGCCGGAGACGGCGACAAGCGGCTTGAAGCGCTGCGCCTCGGCGACGCCTTCCGGGCAACGGTTATCGACGCAACCACAGATCATTTCGTCTTTGAAATCACGGGACGCACGTCCAAGATCGAGCAGTTCATCGCCATCATGAAACCGCTTGGCCTGGTTGAAGTCTCCCGCACAGGTGTCGCTGCCGTCCAGCGTGGTCCTGAGGGGCTCTGACATCTGGCACCAAAATCCAAGAGCTTTAAGTAGAAAGGCCGGCTGCCTATATGCAGCTGGCCTGCTTCTTTTTTGGAGTGTTCATGCCTTTTGATCTTTCAACCTATCTCGCCCGAATAGGTCTTCACGAGCACCCGAGCACTCTTGAAGGCTTGAGGAAGCTTCAAGCGGCCCAGATCGCTTCCATTCCATTCGAAAACGTTTTGCCTTTCCTGGGACGGGTGCCAGATCTTGACGACGAAACCCTCTGGCAAAAACTCGTGCTGGACCGCAAAGGCGGCTATTGTTTCGAGTTGAATGCCTTGCTGGACAGGGCCCTTTCAGCCCTCGGCCTCCCCAGTCAAAGGGTGCTTGCCCGGGTCCGAATGGGCGCTGAAGAAGGCGGCGTTCGCTCACATCAGGCGCATATCGTCGAAATGGACGGAGCCGACTGGCTGCTGGATGCCGGCTTTGGCGGCCAGGCACCGGCTGAACCGATCAACCTCTCTACAAGCGAGGAACAACCCGTCCGGGACCAGACTTACCGCATGCGGTTTGACGCCGCTGAAAACGAAGAGGTTCTTGAGCGAAAGACCGCCGCAGGCTGGGTGTCGCTTTATGGGTTCGACCGGTTGTCACCCAAGCAGGTTGACATGCAGGCTGCCAACTACCTTTGCGCCAAATGGCCGGAGATTTCCTTTTCGTCTTCCATCAAGTTCTACCGGTTGACCGATGACGGATGGATCAGCTTTCAAAATGGCCTTGCAGGCTTTACGTCAAACGGGGTCAAGGCGTCACGCACCATTTTAACCTCAAGCGACCTTTCCCGATTTATGCGTGAAGACCTCGGTCTTGGGTACAACGATGCTGACATCGAAGCGACTGCCAAACGTCTCGCCACCCTGCCTCCGCCTGCTGCCACCAGCTAGCGGTTTCCTTTGCGGACGGCAGGTTTCTTACGCGTAATAGCCATCGCGCAGATTTATGCCGTGCTCCACAAAGGCTTTCAGACAACACAGCATTTGCGTCCAACCCTCGCAGTTCCCGTAGGACGCCTTGCTGCCTTTGGCAGTTTCACCCCAGCCTTCCTCGCTGATGGTTATAAGTGTCCTGCCATCATCAAGTTCGCTAAATTCCATTTTAACCGTGGTTTCGCCCTGGTCTTCGCCGTCAGCCTGTTCATCAGACGCCCAGTGAAGAACAATTTTCCGATCTTTGATGACTTCACTCACCCTGACTGGAAATTGACCGGGAAATTCGGCAAAGCTCCACAAGACGGTTGCACCCGGCTCTATGCGCCCCTCAGCGCCGCCAGTGGTGAAATAGCCTGACAAACGGCCTGGATTGACGACGGCCTCAAAAACGTCAGACACCGGTTTGGAAATCCGGCCGGATACGTTGAACGACAACATGGTCTTATTCTCCCTTCACCACTTCAGTTTTTGCCGGCAAAGGTCACCAGGTTTTCAAGGTGATAGCTCCACCCTCGCCTGTGCGCGTTTACCAGGTCTCGTTGCTCTGCTTCAGGCGCAGCCTGCCACCCACTGTGAACAAGCCTGATGTGGCTCCCTGCTTTCAAAACCGAGATCTGAAAGCTGACTTCAGTCTCAAATGACCAGTCTTCATCCCACCATTTCAGCAACAGGAAATTCGGCGCCTGGATCTCAAGAACCCGCCCGTGGGTATGGTGCTCACCAGCTGCGTCTTTCCAAGGCTCATGAAACCTGCCGCCGGAAACCGGGTCCAGAACAACGCTCTCACCCCACCAGAGATGTGGGCTTACGAGAATGTTCCAAAGGCGCTCTGCAGGTGCATGGCACTTTTTTGCAAGGTCGATTTGAACAACAGACATGGCAACTCGCCTTCGTGTGTCTTGCAACATGAGTTATCATGTTATATTTTTATAACATGTCAAGCAGCGATGATTCAGACCGAATATTCAAGGCTCTGGCCGATAGGCGCAGACGCAGGATGCTGGATCTCCTGAAGGGTGGTCCTCAAACGACAGGCACACTCTGTTCCGCCTTCCCTGAGCTGGATCGCTGCACGGTGATGCAGCATATGCGCGTTCTGGAAGCTGCCGATCTCATTATCGTTCAGCGCAAGGGGCGCGAACGCTGGAATCATCTCAATGTATTGCCGATCAGAGACATCTATGACCGCTGGATCGGCGAATATGCAGAAAGCGCTGTCGAGTTGCTGGCCAGGCTCCGCGCAGACCTTGAAACGCCGCTGAACTGAAGCTGGAAATTTTGTCCGGAACATCCTTCTTATTGACGTTTGCCGACCTAGACGCGACGCAAACGAGCGCGTATACGACACCGGCAATTTATGCCATCGAAGACGCTGCTTCGGTCCCATGGCAACTTCAGGACAAGAGAAGGCAAAACGCCCATGATTCATGGTCTTTCCCGGCCGAAAAATCAGATCCGCTGGCTGCTGCTGGAAGGCATTTCGCCAACAGCGCGCGCGGTTCTAGAAAAGAACGGCTACACCAATGTGGAAGTCCTGCCGGGTGCCTTGGAGCAGGATGCCCTCATCGAGAAACTGCAGGGTGTCCAGATCCTTGGTATTCGCTCTCGAACTCAGGTCACGGAAGAAGTTCTCGAGGCAGCCAAGAGCCTTGTCGCCGTCGGTTGTTTTTCGGTTGGCACCAACCAGGTCGATCTTTCTGCCACATTGAACCGTGGCATACCGGTCTTCAACGCGCCATTTTCAAACACCCGATCAGTCGCCGAGCTGACGATTGCCGAGATCGTCATGCTGATGCGCGGCGTCTTCCCGAAATCGACCGCAGCCCATGAGGGCCGCTGGTTGAAAAGCGCGGTCGGATCCCACGAAATTCGCGGCAAGACGCTCGGGATCGTCGGCTACGGCAATATCGGCACACAGCTGTCCAACCTTGCTGAAGCCATGGGTCTCAGGGTCATTTATTTTGACCTGGTCGACAAACTCCAGCATGGCAACGTCATACCGACCGATAGCCTGGATGCGCTGCTTGGTGAATCAGACGTGGTATCCCTGCACGTTCCCGATACGCCCGGTACACGCAACATGTTCAAGGCCGAACAGATCGCTGCCATGAAAAAAGGCGCGTTCCTGATCAACAACGCCCGTGGTCAGGTGATTGATATTGACGCTCTTGCCGATGCTCTGAAGTCGGGCCACCTCGCTGGCGCTGCGATTGACGTTTTCCCGGTCGAGCCGAAATCCAACAAGGATGAGTTCATTTCTCCGCTGCGCGGCCTGAACAATGTCATTATGACCCCGCATGTTGGCGGTTCGACAGAAGAAGCCCAGGACCGGATCGGGGAAGAAGTCTCCAAGCGTCTGGTGGAATACTCCGATGTTGGATCCACAATCGGTGCGGTTTCCTTCCCGCAGGTGCAGCTCTCAAGAGGCTCGGACGCGACACGTTTCATTCAGGTGCACCACAATGCACCCGGTGCCATGAGAACTTTGAACGACCTCTTTACCCGGCACAACCTGAACATCTTTTCCCAGCACATGCAGTCCCATCAGGACATCGGTTATGTGGTGCTGGACGTCGACACGCCGGTCGAACAGCCGGTCGAAATCCTGGAAGAAATTCGCAGCCTGCCCAACACGATCAGGGCAAGGTTGCTCAACCGGGTCTGAGAAGCAAAACAGATGAGGCCCCGCCTCCATTGGCGGGGTCGCTCTCAGTCGACAGGATCGATCACGAGAAGCAGTCTTGCTCCAACGCTTTCATCGACAGCGGGAGATCGGTGCAAAAGCCCGGTGCGCTCCTCACCGGACCATGCGCCGCCACGAAACAGGGCGACCGCACCGCGTTTCACACTCCTGATGCGTAACGGTTCAGACAGATCTTCCTGTGGGACATAGTCGGTGCCGGGCCCCCGGTAAGTGCAAAGCAACCGCGCCGGAACATTGTCCATATGAAACTTCGGGCACATCATCTCGTCTGACACGTCCAGCCGTATCCGCATCTGCCGGACGTTCAGCGTTTTGCTCAGCATCAATGCGAGTGCCGCAATATCACCGGTCAACATGTCGCGTTCTGAGCTTGAGGGGATTTTTGCCTGTTCACAGGCTGCAATTGCAGCCGCCTCCGCCAGATGCACCGGCACTGCCGTCCTCAACTCCGGAAGGCATTCCACCGGCAATCCATCGACCCAGTCCACAAACGCGGGATCGCAGGGCCTCGCCCAGATCGACGCGGCCACTCCCTGCAGATGGATATCAGCAAGGATCTCCGGCTCACGTCCGATCATGACATCGCTCGCTACCCGATAGGGCGTTTTACCAATCGCTTTTGAGACACTCATGCCGCTGCTTCCACCCAGCGCCATCGCGGATAAGGATCCGGCAATTGCCGGAAGGCACTCAGATCTTCACCGGCACTTTCGGCAAGAAGGCATTGATCCAGCCTTGATTTGATCTCCGGCCAGTCGATACCCGAGCCGATAAAAACCAGTTCCTGACGCCGATCCCCGAAAGGCTCGACCCAATTGGACCTGGCGTAGGCTTGTGCTCGCGGATCCTGGGGCCACTGGCTCGGCGGAACGGATGCCCACCAGGTTCCGATCGGACTGACGCTGGAAAGCGCACCGGCCAGCGAGAACTCCGCGACCCATTCCGGTCGTGTGGCAACCCAGAAATGACCTTTGGCCCGGATGACACCTTCAAGCGGGCTATTGAGCACTGCATGGATTTTCGCGGGATCGAAAGGACGACGGGCCCGATAGACGTAGGATGTGACACCGTATTCCTCCGTCTCGGGAATATGTTCGGCGAACCCATAAAGCTCCTTGGCCCACAAGGGATGTTCATGTGCCTTCCGAAAGTCGAACAATTTGGTATCGAGCACTTCCGAGGGGTGAATGTCACTAAAGTCGGTCTCAAGGATCCGTGCATCGGCATTGAGGCTGCGGATGATCTTGCGGGCTGCATCAACCTGTTCCGGCCGCGCAGCGCTGACCTTGTTGAGAACGACAACGTCGGAAAACTCGATCTGGTCGGTTAAAAGATGCACGAGTGTGCGTTCATCTTCTTCACCCAGGACCTCGCCTCTGTCGCGCAGAAAGTCGTGACTTGAAAAGTCATTCAACAAATTGACCGCATCGACAACTGTAACCATCGTGTCAAGTCGGGCGACATCGGACAGGCTTTGCCCTGCTTCATCCCGAAACTCGAAAGTTGCCGCCACCGGAAGGGGTTCTGAAATGCCTGTTGATTCAATCAGAAGATAGTCAAATTTGTCCTCTGATGCCAAACGCTGGACTTCAATCAGCAGGTCATCGCGCAATGTGCAGCAGATACACCCATTTGACATTTCAACCAGGGTCTCTTCGGTCTGGCTGAGCTCAGAACCACCAGCGCGCACAAGATCCGCATCGATATTCACTTCGGACATGTCATTGACGATGACCGCAACCTTGAGACCTTCGCGATTGTTGAGCACGCGATTGAGCAGTGTCGTTTTTCCAGCTCCGAGAAATCCCGAGAGCACAGTAACCGGCAAGCGTTTATTTGACATGGCCTCTCCAACCAAAATGTAATGTTATTACGTTACAAATAATCTGAAATGGCGTGGGAGGCAAGCAGGTTTCAGAAGGAAAAACGCTGCGGCGTTGTGCCAGATCGGATACACCGGGGAACCGGAGCACTATGACGCGCATAATCTGTACTCAAGGGGCAGCATGATATCCGGCGTTCAATCCGACGAGACCACCCACGGGCTTGTGCCACAAGGCAATCTGATCGTTTTTGACGGCATTTGCCTGGTCTGCTCAGGGTTTGCGCGTTTTATGGCAAGACACGACAAAAACGCGGGTTTCAGATTTGTTGACGCCCATTCTGAAACCGGCCGCTCAATTTACGAAAAATATGGCCTTGATGCCGATCTCATGGAGACAAATATCGTCATTGTCGGCGGCACGGCATACACAAAGATGGCTTCATTTGCCGCAGCCATGCGCAGCATAGGATGGCCATGGAAGCTGCTGGCTGTTTTTGATTTCCTACCCACCAGTGTTGGGAATTGGCTCTATGACCGGATCGCACAAAACCGGTATCGTTTTGGTCGCCGTTCATGCCCCCTCCCCTCAAAAGAGTTGAAAGACAGGCTGATTGACTGAAACCGGCTCTCCAAAAAGGATCGTTGTCCTCGGCGGCTATGGCGTGTTCGGTGGCAAACTTGCCGCGGCTCTACTGCGCAAAAACCTGTTTGATGTCATTGTCGCAGGACGGAGCCTTGAAAAGGCAGAAGATTTTTGTCGTATCCATGGCGGCAGACCGGTGCATCTGGACAGCTCGGCAGGCGATTTTCAAAACAGTCTCGCAAAGCTATCGCCCTTCGTGATTGTCGACGCTACGGGTCCATTTCAATCCTATCAAGGAGGCGATTATCGGGTTGCCGAAGCCGCTCTCAAAGCAGGCAGTCACTATCTTGACCTTTCCGACGGCGCCGAGTTCACGAGGGGCATAGATTGCCTCGACGAGAGTGCCAAGAAGCGAGATCTTGTTCTGCTCTCCGGCGTTTCAAGTGTACCCGCGTTGTCGTCAACAGCAGTTGAAGCTTTGAGACCTGCGTTTTCACGGATCGATCTCATCGAAACCACACTGCTGCCCGGCAACAAGGCTCCAAGAGGACTTTCCGTCATCCAGGCAATCCTGGCACAAGCAGGCCATCCGCTTGCGGTCACCCGTTCAGGACAGATCGAAACTCTCCCCGGTTGGTCAGGTCTCTCACGCCGAAAAATCGGTTCAGCCGGTGAAGACGGTCTTCCGCCGCGCTGGTCTTCGTTTATTGGCGCGCCCGACCTTGCACTCTTTCCAAAGCATTTTGGAGCCGGGACTGTGCTGTTCCGGGCCGGACTGGAGCTTTCAGTCATGCACCTTGGGCTTTGGCTTCTGTCCTGGGGAGTTCGCCTGAAGCTCGTTCGTACCCTGGTTCCAATGGCCCGGTTTCTCCAGCTTGCTGCGAACTTTTTGAAACCATTCGGGTCCGATCGCGGCGGCATGGAGGTCAAACTGTCCGGTCTCAATCCTCAAGGCGCTCCAATGAGCAAAAGCTGGACATTAATTGCCAACGATGGCGACGGACCTCAAGTGCCCGCACTTGCTGCAGAAATTCTATGTATGCGCCTGATGAATGGTCAGGTATCGCCGGGCGCGCGTGCCTGCCTGGGCGAAATTGAACTTAAGGAGATTGAACCTGCCATAGCAGGTCTTCAGGTATCCTGTTTTGAGGCTGCCGACCCAAAACCAACCGTGTTCCAAGAGGCATTGGGCAATCAGTTCAATTCTTTGCCAATGTCAGTTAAGGCACTCCATACCGTATTTGACCGGCATAGGTGGACTGGTGAAGCCAAGGTGTCTCGTGGCCGTTCCTTCTTGGGCAACATTCTTTGCAACATCATTGGATTTCCCCCTGCACGCGAACGAACACCTGTTGAAGTAACGATTGAACGACGTGGTGGCAAAGAAGTCTGGCAACGCAACTTTGGTGGAAAGATCTTCAAGTCCGTGTTGTCGCCTAGAGACCGGTTGGGACAAGGCCATGTTTATGAGCGCTTCGGACCAATGCGATTTGAGATCGATCTGGCGCGCACTGGAACAAGGCTTTGCTATCCGGTCTCACGCGGGAAGGTGTTTGGCGTCCCGCTGCCCTTGTGGCTCCTTCCCGTCAGTGAAGCCAGCGAATTTGAAGTGGACGGACGCTTCCGGTTTGACGTGAAGATCTCGCTGCCATGGTTTGGAGACCTCGTGCACTATCAAGGTTGGCTGTCTCCGGCCAATGCAAAACAACCCTGACCCTCCAGCGTCAATTGTTGGCATCCATTTTCGTCAACCGCGATCAATTGCAGAAAAACTGCCGATTTTCTCCCAACGGTTTCAAAGAGCACCCGATAGACAGACTTGCAGTCTGTAACCGGGAGCAAGAAAATGACCGAAGACACGTTCCAACCCTGGCTCTGGTTCCGCAACGACAATCGGCGCTGGATAGGCACTTTAGAGTGTGCAATCGCCGGCCTCATTGTTGCCTATTGCGTTGCCTGGATGCTCAAACAGGAAGAACCTCAGGGAACGATGCTTATCGACCCGTTTCTGGCTGCAGTTTTGGGTGGCATCGGCGGATTGGGGGCCGGATTCGTGTTTTCCGGCTGGTATGGGCGGCCGGGGCGAAACGGATGGTACTTGTCTGTTCTTGCCGCCGTGCTCTCCCCCTCTCTGGCAGGAGGCCTTGCAGGTACGTGCCTCTTTCCCGGGCCTGGTACGCTTATCGGTGCCTATATGCCGCTCTGGACTTTCCGCTTTCCGTTGACCTTTTCGGTCTGGGCGATATGTCTTTTCGCCATCCACCTGCATCTGCGGAAATTGCGGTCGCATGATCCGGTCACGAGGTCTGTATTTATTAAATAATCAGTTGTTTGAAGCGTCTCGAAACATTGTCCTTAGAGACAATTTCCTGTTTGACATCAATAGCTTTTGAAACAATGTTGCGATGATAACCCAATCTCTTCAAGTAAGATCGCAGCCGCGTTATCCGGAATACGAACCATGTCTTCAGTGTCGCGCCTCTCAGTCAACGTCAATGCCATCGCAATGTTGCGCAATCGCAGGGATCTGCCATGGCCCAGCGTTACTGAACTTGCCGCGATTGCCATGGAAGCCGGGGCAAAAGGCGTAACGGTTCATCCCCGGCCGGATGAACGGCATATCCGGAAAACAGATGTCTTCGATCTGGCGGAACTGATCGAAGACCGTTTCCCGAACAAGGAGCTTTGCCTGGAAGGATATCCTTCTGCGGATTTCATGCAGCTGGTCGAAGAAGCCCGGCCTGAACAGGTGTTGTTCGTTCCTGACGATCCGAACCAATCGACTTCCGATCACGGCTGGGATTTTACAAACGACACCAGAGCTCTCAAGACAGCAATAGCTGCTGCACGAGAATGGGCGGTCACCGTTTCACTCTTCTGCGATCCTGATCCAGCTGCTCCTGAACAGGCCGCACGCCTTGGTGCAGAGCGGATTGAAATCTATACGGGTCCTTATGGCGCTTGCTATGACGACCCCGTGCGCGCGCTCAAGGAGCTTGAAAAGATTGCTGCCACGGCGGAGGCAGCACAAGGCTGCGGGCTTGGTGTGAACGCGGGACACGATCTGACCGTTGAAAATATCCCGGCTTTGATCGATCGCACCCCCTTCATTCGCGAAATGTCGATCGGCCATGGCTTCACGGCTGATGCCCTCATTTTTGGTTTTGCAGAAAGCGTTCGCCGGTTCCGCAAATCGATGGGAGAACTTTGAATGCCCGATACGCTGGCGCGACAGGTCGC
This sequence comes from uncultured Roseibium sp., assembly GCF_947499295.1. Lineage (GTDB taxonomy): Bacteria > Pseudomonadota > Alphaproteobacteria > Rhizobiales > Stappiaceae > Roseibium. The sequence continues at coordinate 33,603 of NZ_CANMNP010000003.1, read as the reverse complement.
GTTCCTGTTGGAGGCAGACAAACTCAAGGAAATTGTACGTCTAAATCAGCTTTCCTCTGGAAGCCGGCGGGAAACGACAGCAGAGCACTGCTGGCACGTCATACTTCAGACACTGACGTTTGCGGAGCACGCCAGCGAAGGCACCAACCTGGACCATGTTGTCAAACTGCTGACGGTGCATGACATCGTTGAGATCGACGCCGGAGATCATTGGGTCACGGAAGACAATGTGGATGCGGTCAAGATCCGGGAGCAGAGCGCGTCCGAAAGGTTGTTTGCCCTGCTGCCTGATAGTCAAGCCGAAGAGTTCAGAAATCTTTGGCTCGAATTCGAAGCCAACGAGACGCGGGAAGCGAAATTCGCCAATGCCATGGATGCACTTCATCCAATGGTTCTTGTGTTTGCGTCCGGTCTTGATGACCCCACCCACGAACCCATTTCTGCTGCTGTCTTGCGAAAAACCAAAGAGCCCCGGCTTGCCCCTTTCCCCGGACTTTGGGAATATGCCCAAAGCCTACTGGCCGATGCGGTTCAGACCGGCCGCCTCCTACCCTGATTTTCTCCTCACCCGCCGCGGATAGCGGTCCTGCCCTTTCGAGGAAATTGACTGATGACAATTGATTTATGGCTCGTGTTTGTTGCCGTTTCTCTCTTACCTGCCATAAGTCCCGGCCCGGGTGTCATGCTGGCAATTTCCAACACGCTTCGCTTTGGCCGCAACGCCACTCTCGCGTCCGCAGCGGGAAACGCCGTCGGCCTGGTTGTCATCGGCTATGCGGTTGCCTTGGGGTTCGGCGCTCTGATGGCCACATCGGCCTTCGCCTTCACGGTTTTGAAATTCGTAGGCGCTGCTTACCTGATCTATCTCGGCCTGAAGATCTTGTGGGACAAGTCAAGTTTCCAGATACACGACACTGTGCCGGCCAAACGCAAGAAGCCGGTAAAACTCTTCCTTGAAGCATTGTTGGTGTCTGTGACCAATCCGAAGGCCATCCTCGTCATCACCGCGCTGTTTCCGCAATTTATGCAAGCAGAAGGCTTCAGTCTGTTGGAGACAACAATCCTGTCCTTTACATATGCCTTGCTGTGCTTCGCCAACCACGCAGTCATTGCCTTTGCCGGCAATCACATGAGACGCTTTCTGACCTCGGCCAATCGCATTCGTTGGGTGCGCAGAGTGACCGGCGGCCTGTTTGTCGGTTTCGGTGCGGCACTGGCTTCAGCAAGCCGCTGATACCGATATCAGGCAGCAGGTAGATGCGTTAGGCTGCTTCCACTCTTTTCATTTTCTGATGCTCCTCTTCAATCAGGCCGATCTTCCAGTAGCCGGATATATAGGTGTCAGACTTTGGCAGCCCGCGTTCATTGTGAAGGTGATCTCTCAAGGTCCGAATGACAGAGCTTTCCCCCGCAATGCAAGTTTGAACAGTTCCTTCAGGCCAGTGCATCGTCCTGACAAAATCAATCTGCGCGGTCGAGGGCCTGTGAACGTCATCCTGAATCAGCCAGTGAACTTCGATTCCCGCAGGAAGTCTCACGTCCCGGATGTCGTCTTTTGAGGGAACTTCAAAAAGTGCGACACCCCTGGCATCAGCGGGAAGCATTTCCAGCGTTGCCTCTGCGACAGGCATTGCCGAAAGGTCTGCCGCAATAAGATACCAGTCTGCATAAAACGATGTGATCTTGGGCTGGCTTGGTCCAAAGAAACCCAGGAAAGAACCCTCCCTGGCTTGCTGCGCCCATTTGGTGGCAGGTCCCTCGTCGCCATGGGCAACGAAGTCGATGTCCAACTCCTGCTCGTCACCGCGGAAGGCGCGCACGGTATAAGTCCGCACCGGATGAAGCTTCTTGCCCGCTTTTTCAGCCCCAATGTGTTTCTCGAATGACGCGCGGCTTTCATTTTCACGCGGCAGGACCAGTTTGCAGTTTGCCCCTTCGTGCCCTGTCGGAAAATCGGACAGCTCGGGTCCCTGAAAGGTTACCCTGATGAGGTTGGGGCTCAGATAGTATGCGGATTTGACCGTCAGAAACCTTGGACGGCGTTTTGGTCGAAGTGCCATGACTGCTCTTTTTAAGTTGAGTTTCATACTCAAGAAATAGCACTGAACCACTTCCGATTAAAGATGCTTCTATCGCAGTTTCTTCGACACACCGTCTGGCAATTGGAAACAATAAAAAAGCCCGCCGGCTGGCGGGCTTTCTTGTTGCGGGAGGAAACACGATCAATTGCGGATGATCGGCTCCTTCAGCTCTTCCGGCTTTTTCTCCTTGATGATTTCCCAATTCAAGGTCGCATTGTTGATATGACCGGGCACATCCTGTTCGAAACGCTCCTGAACTTTCAGGGAGTTGTTCAGGTAGAGCTTACCGTCGACGATCGACCAGGCTTCCGGCACGACCGGCACCTTGAAGCCCATGGCTGCACCAAATGCACAGAACCCACCATATTGCGGTGCATATTTTGCCGGTTCCGCAGCGAACTTGTCGCGGTTTTCTGCAGAAGAGAATTTCCAGGTCACGTCATCATAGGTGAACGTATGTTCGTCAGAACCTGCAACCGGCTTGCCTTCGGTGAAATAGGCAACCGGATCGGTACCGCCGATGGCTGCACCACCTTTGGTGAACGTGGTGATCTCGTCAGCAGAAGCTGTGAAGGACACTGCTGAAAACAGGGCCGTCAGACCCAGAAGAACGGATTTGGAGGTGTAAAGCGGCATTGACGTCTCCTTGGCGATTGGGAGGGCGGCGCATTCCTGCACCGCACTGGTCGGAAAATGCCCCTTGACGCTGCTCATTGCCAATCACCCTTGATCACAGAACTGCCAGCCAGATGACAGCAAAATGTGAGTAGACAAACTCAAAGTCCCGGCAATCCCCCAGGTGGCATCGGTTCTCTTGGCGCAATTAATCCGAGTACAAGATAGATCGCCCGTTCAATGTCGTCATCATGAATGTCAGTGCCGCGCAAAAAGAGGCGAAAATAGATGAGGCCCAATAACAGATCGATCCTGGTCTCCATGTCAGCTTCGAAAGGCGTTGCAATCAACACTTGCCGCAGTACAAGTCTTTGCGATGCCTCGGCTTCATCCAGTACGGCCGCAAGCCGTGGCTCCCGGTGACAGGGAACCAGCGCCCTAAGCGCGGAACCAAGCGGCGTTTGAGTTAGCACTGCGGCAGTGTGCTGAAGACATTGTTGAAGATCCTGCGCAACGCTGACACGTTGAGGTGGAGGCGGTACCGACTTGCGCAAAGCCTCCAGAAGCGCAGCTGTGACGAGGTCCGTCTTGTCGCGAAACCTTCGATAAATGGCTTGCTTACTGGTGTGGGCACGCGCTGCGATTTCGGCGATCGTCGTTTTTTCAAGGCCGTGTTCAGAAATCTCGCGAAGAGCCGCGTCGAGCAATGCAGACGAAACCCTGCTGTCGAGTGGCCGACCGGCTGGCGAACCTACATCTGCCTGCATAAGATCCTCACTCAACAAAACGGTACCAAATGGAACCGTAATAGTGAGATTGTCTTCGTGAAACAAGCGTCACTGCTTGATTTTCAGGGCAGAAGGACGGCAAACAGGACCGGAATGCCACGTTCATGTGCAGGAGCACACTGGAACTTTGTGGCGACAGCCGATGAGGAAAACATGTCAGTTGATACCGATACGGTAAAAAGAGTTGCCCGCCTGGCAAGAATCAAGGTGAGCGAAGATGAGGCGACCAGAATGACCGGCGAACTGAACGCCATTCTGGGTTTTGTCGAGCAGCTCGACGAAGTCAATATCGACGGTGTCGAGCCGCTGACTTCCGTGGTCGAGCAGACCATGAAGAAGCGTGTCGATGGCATTACCGACGGCAACAAGGCCAATGACATCACGCTAAACGCCCCGGCCTCTGAAGACAATTTCTTCATGGTTCCCAAAGTCGTCGAATAAGAGGCTCCAAATTCGGAATGAGCTCGCCTGACGCCATCAAAATTGAGGTGGAAAGCCCTTTGTCATCTGACATGAGGGACATGATCACCGAATTGAATGCCGTGCTGGGATCGTTGACGCCGGAAGAAGCCAACTACAACATGACCGCTGATGAGATGGCTGGTCCTGAAACGACCGTCTTTGTGGCTCGCGTCGACGAAAAGGCGGCGGCTTGCGGCGCGCTTCATCGCCATCCAGGTGGCATCGGTGAACTCAAGCGTTTCTATGTCCGCCCCAGCTACCGGAGGCTCGGGCTTGCCAGGCTGATCCTTCATCATGTCATGGCACGAGCTGTCGACGAAGGCTTTGCCGAACTCGTTCTTGAGACTGGACACAACTACGATGCTGCCCGGCAGCTTTACGAAAATGCCGGTTTTGTCGAATGCGGACCCGTGCTCGACTATCCCGAAAGTCCCTATTCCGTTTTCTATTCCCGGCCGACAAAGGCCCACCAAGAGACCTGATCCATGACCGATCTGACCAAACTCACGATTGCCGATGCCCGCGAGGGCCTGAAGAACAAGGACTATACCTCGCAGGAACTGACCGAAGCATTCCTGAACAACATCGAGGCAGCCAACGCCCAGCTCAACGCTTATGTTGCCGTTACTGCAGACAAAGCCCGCGATATGGCCAAGGCGTCCGATGAGAAACTCAGCAAAGGCGAAGGCGGTGCTCTGGAAGGCATCCCGCTCGGCATCAAGGACTTGTTCGCGACCGAAGGTGTCCACACTCAGGCCTGCAGCCACATCCTCGACAGCTTCAAACCTGCCTACGAATCCACGGTCACGTCAAACCTTTGGGCAGACGGGGCGGTCATGCTTGGCAAGCTCAATATGGATGAGTTTGCCATGGGGTCGTCCAACGAAACCTCCTATTACGGCCCCGTGATCAACCCGTGGCGGAAAAACGGATCCAACCAGGATCTTGTACCGGGAGGCTCCTCGGGTGGTTCAGCTTCGGCTGTCGCAGCACGTCTTTGCATGGGGGCGACTGCTACGGACACCGGCGGTTCCATCCGTCAGCCTGCTGCCTTTACCGGAACGGTCGGCATAAAACCAACCTACGGCCGCTGCTCGCGTTGGGGCGTTGTCGCCTTTGCCTCATCACTCGATCAGGCCGGTCCGATTGCACACACGGTGCGCGACAGTGCAATTCTTTTGAAGACCATGGCATCGGTCGACCCGAAGGACACCACCTCGGTCGACGTCGAAGTGCCGGACTATGAAGCCGCCATCGGCAAATCCGTAAAAGGTCTCAAGATCGGAATCCCTGCCGAGTACCGCATGGACGGCATGCCGAATGAAATCGAAGAGCTTTGGCAGAAAGGCATCGCATGGTTGAAAGATGCCGGTGCTGAAATCGTCGACATCACCATGCCACACACCAAATATGCCTTGCCGGCCTATTACATCGTCGCGCCAGCGGAAGCCTCTTCGAACCTTGCCCGCTATGACGGTGTCCGCTACGGGCTGCGGGTTCCCGGCAACGATATTGTCGAGATGTACGAAAATACGCGCGCAGAAGGTTTCGGCGAAGAAGTGAAACGTCGCGTGCTGATCGGCACCTATGTGCTGTCTGCCGGTTATTATGATGCCTATTATCTGAAGGCTCAAAAAGTCCGCACCCTGATCAAGCGCGATTTCGATCTTGCCTGGGCAAACGGTGTCGACGCGATTCTGACACCAGCCACTCCGTCTGCTGCATTCGGCGTTGCGGATCAGGACCTGCACTCAGATCCGGTGAAAATGTACCTGAACGACATTTTCACGGTGACGGTGAACATGGCCGGGCTGCCGGGCATTTCCGTTCCCGCCGGCGTCGACAAGGACGGACTGCCCCTCGGTCTGCAATTGATCGGCAAGCCGTTTGACGAAAGCACACTGTTCCAGGTTGGCCAGGTCATCGAAGACGCTGCCGGTTCGTTCGAACCGCAGAAATGGTGGGGCTAATCGCCTGCAACACCCCTGCTCTTTGCTCTCTGGAATGCACATAAACGGGAGCATTCCTGAAACGACGTTACTCCCGGCGGTGCTTCTTCTATGCATCCCGGGAGGCCCTTCCGGAGTGGTTGATCAGCAACTGAAAACCGCCAGTTCGTCGGGGTTCCTTTTGGAAAACAGGACCGGTCATGACAGATATTGAAACTCTGGTCATCGGCGCAGGCACGGTCGGTCTTGCTTCAGCGCGCGCGCTGGCACTTTCCGGCCGCGAAGTCATGGTGCTGGAAAGACATGGCCTGATCGGATCTGAAACCAGTGCCCGAAATTCCGAAGTCATTCACGCGGGGATCTATTACCCGGCCGGCAGTCTGAAAGCGCGCCTTTGTGTCGACGGAAAACATCAGCTTTATGAGTTTTGCGCGGAAAATGGTGTTGGTCACGAACGTATCGGCAAATTGATCGTCGCCGCGCATGATGCACAGCTCGACGAGCTTCTGAAAATCAAACAAAAGGCAGCGGAGAACGGTGTATCCGATCTTGTTTTTGTCGGCCGCGACGAACTGCATGAAAGGGAACCGGCGCTCGACTGCTCCGGGGCGCTCTGGTCACCATCCACCGGCATCATAGACAGCCATGCCTTCATGTTGGCGCTGCAGGGTGGTCTGGAGGCAAATGGCGGTCAGGTGGTGTTGAACACCAATATCACCGGCATCGAGGCCCAGCTCGCTGGCGGCTACCGCGTCCACATCGAAACAGGCGACAAGGCAACCTATGCACTCACCTGCAGGGAACTGATCGTTTCCGCCGGGCATGGCGCACCAGGTCTGATGCAAGCGTTTCCCGGGGCCACGCCGCCCAAGGCTTATCTGGCCAAGGGCAACTACTTCAAACTCCAGGGCAAAGCGCCATTTTCAACGTTGATTTACCCGGTTCCGGAGCCTGGCGGGCTCGGGGTTCATCTGACGCTGGATTTGCAGCATCAAGCGCGTTTCGGCCCTGATGTGGAATGGGTTGAAGAGTTTGACTACGTTGTCGACCCTGCACGCGGCGGCCGTTTTTATAGTGCCATCCGCTCCTATTGGCCTGACCTTCCGGACGGATCGCTGGTGCCAGATTATTCCGGCATAAGGCCGAAAATCGCCGGTCCTGGGGAACCGGCTGCAGATTTCAGAATAGAGGGATCACACACGCATGGCCTTCATGGATTGGTTGCGCTCTACGGTGTTGAATCACCCGGCCTGACAGCCGCGTTGGCAATTGCAGAAGAAGTAAAAGCCCGTCTTGGCTGAACTTCAGTGAACTCTTTCGCTTTCCGCTTCCAAAATGCCATCGGCATCCAGTGCAGCGATCGGAAGACGTTTGTCAGTCGGAACATCTCCGGACAGCTGCAAGGCAAGATAGCGGCCACAGCAGACACGCAGAAAACTCGTGAAGTTGCCGAGGTCATGACCGGCATCAATGCTTTCCTGATGCAGCTTGGTGATGAGCTGAACCACATTCATGTCATCCCTGGCAGCAATTTCCTCCAAAACGCTCCAGAAGAAAGCTTCAAGGCGAACTGATGTCACCATGCCGTCAATGCGCAGGGACTTGGTGCTGCTTTCCCAAAGCGCCGGGTCTGCTTCAATAAAGAGTTTGCACATGTTTTCCTCCAGCTCAGTTTGCAAGCACGCTTTCAAGGCCGACACCACGCGCACGCCTCCTTGCAAACTCCAAATCAAGTCCTCTTGGGAGCTTCAGGCAAGAGTACTTCCTGGCAAGCAAAATCCCAAACACGTCTCACGTCGACGTGTCCGGGACGTCTGCCTGTGTCGATATCAGGCAGCCAATGTTCCAATAGAAGAACCGCTTAGCACCGCGTGGAACTGGGCCATCCAGGCAGGATGGGCCGGCCAGGCTGGTGCCGTGATCAGATTGCCATCCGTTACAGCGGCATCAATGGCAATATCGGCATAGATTGCTCCGGCAAGCTCCACCTCCGGACGGCATGCGGGGTATGCCGATACCGTGCGGCCTTCAACAACTTTGGCAGCTGTCAGGATCTGTGCCCCATGGCAAATGGCAGCAACCGGTTTTGCCGCGTCCATGAAATGCTTCACGGCGTCGATGACCTCAGCCTCGAGGCGAAGATACTCCGGAGCTCTGCCACCCGGTATCAAAAGCGCGTCATAGTCGGCAACATCCACGTCCGCAAAGGTTGCGTTCAACGTGAAATTGTGCCCCCGTTTTTCCGTGTAGGTCTGATCGCCTTCGAAATCATGAATACACGTGGCCACCGTTTCTCCGGCTTTCTTTCCGGGACAAACGGCGTCAACGGTATATCCCATTGCGAGCAGCGTCTGAAACGGCACCATCGTTTCATAGTCTTCCGTAAAATCTCCGGTGATCATAAGGATCTTCTTCGCGCTCATGCTTCATCCTCCATCAGCAAATGACGATAGGGAAAGGCTAACAGGCAAAGGATTTGCGTGGGTATTACGGGACTACTACACGATATTTTTTTGATATCCCGTACCGAGATGCGGCAATACTTTCGACGCCAAGAGATTGAAAATATTCGGAAATCAGTCGCGGTAGTCAGGTTCTGTTCGATCCAATTCTCGTTTCCAGTAGTCGAAATGAGCGTAGCCCATTCCAACATATGGCTCCCATTCAGCAGCGGTCTTGGCTGCCAGATTGTCTGACATGACAGCTAGTGGCTGACCTGTTGCATATGCCTTCAACAGAGTCTCGGCAGCGCGTTCGAAAAAATAGAGGCTCTCAAACGCTTCTGGAACGGTCGTTGCGGAAATGGAAATGCCGTGGTTGCCCATGATCAGTACAGGTTTGTCTGCAAGTGTTTGTGCGATCCGGCGTCCTTCTTCCGCCTCATCCGCCATACCGCCAAAGCCAAGATCGATGGCCACTTTGCCGAAAAATCGAGCGGAGTTGAGATCGATCGGCTTCATGCCCGGGTCCTGAAGCGTTGCAAGGGCCGTCGCATTCGGCGGATGACAGTGAAACAGCACCCGGGCTTTCGGGTTCATCCGGTGAACGGTTCCGTGAATGCACCAGGCAGATGGATCCGGCGGATTGGGTCTTTCCATGACAGTGTCATCATTGGCATCGAGAAGGAGAAGATCGCTTGCCTTCACCTCGGAAAAATGCCGCCATTTCGGGTTCATTAAAAACTTTGAACCGTCCTCTGACACCGCGGCGCTGAAGTGATTGCCAACAGATTCGTGCCAGCCGAACCTGACCGCCATGCGGAAAGCCGCCGCGAGGTCTTCGCGCAGTTCCAATTCGCTTTGGCGCGCCTCGCAGCCGAAATCGACATCTGTGACAACGTTCATTCCGTTCGTTCCTTCTTACCTTCAAGCACCCGAAAGGTAGACCGCAATTCGCCGCGATCAGTATAACACCCACGCAAATGCCGGTCCCCACTGCTGGCTGAATAGGCCGCCCTGCCGTGTACAATCCGGTGATTGTCGAAAACGATACACTCGCCTGCATTCAACCGGAACTGCATGAGGTATTTTTCACGGCGCATCATCTGCCCGAAACGGCAGAAAGCCGGGTAAAACCGGTCAAGTTCCTGCTGCGGCAGATCGAACATGTCGGCGTGATGCTGGCTGATGGTAACGCCGGAAACATTTCCATATTCATCGAGTTCGATCACATGCTGACGAGAGCGCATGTCGAACCGTTCGTGCTCACAGAAATAGGGCACGTCAGTCGCAACCAGCAACTCAAAGTCTTCTGGATGGGCAAGACGAAAGTCCTCCGCTACCGCCAGCCCATCAACAAAGAGACTGTTGCCGCCCTCAACGGTATTGGCACGGCAGTGAAGAAACTGGATCCCTGGCGCTAAATCTTCGTCCGGCAGGTCCGTGTGCAAGGGCAAGGCTTTTGAAGTGAAAGCAAGGTTGGTGGGTTTGATATGGGTTTTGACCTCAAAAACCTGACCGAAATAACTTGGCCGGACATGACCGATCAGGCTGGCTGTGTCGAGAAGAGCTGCATCCGTATCAGGCAAACCGGTCAAAAGCGCGATGCCATCGGTGAGCATGGCTTTTGCCCAGCAGCGGATCTCGGTCTCACTTTCCGTCAGCTGGCTGTAAGAGAAGCGGGCCATATGGTCATAGTGATCAGCGAACCAGGGGGTTCGGCTCACTTTTGCCACATCTGCCCGCTTTTCACCCTTGGCGTAGCTTGCCAGCAAGGACAGCGGCATCCGTGTGACGTGACCTGCTCCAGCCCAGGTAATTTTCAGCACGCCCCCTGATATTGCTGCGGAAGACGCGCATGGCGCTTCAGATTCAGCAAAAATATCAAAGGCCCGCTCCCGAGTTTCTTGATCGAAGGAACTGGGGCAATTGTCTCGCAGCCAGAAATAATTGAAGTAGGCGGTCTCGCCGGTTTCAAGCGGCACATCCATGCCCCGCTCTTTCAGCACCACGCCGGTTTCGCCGGTCCCGAGCATCCCAACAGCTCCTTAACTTAATCATTCTTGTCATATCGTGCAGGCCACGGGAGTAGCTGAAAATCTCAGAAACTCCCGGAACTTTGAGAAAGATGCACTTGAGGAATTGATTTGAAAAGGTGATAAAAACGCAAGTTAATTTAAGCAGAAACTTAAGATAAAACGCACATGGATCGACTTCCACCACTCAGACTGTTGCACGTTTTCGAAACAGTTCACCGAACCAGCAGCCCCAGCCGGGCTGCAACAGAGCTCAATGTATCCCTGTCTGCAGTCAGTCAGTCGTTGAAGCAACTGGAAGATCATATCGGCACATCATTGCTCGATCGAAGCACAAGACCGGCCGGATTTACCGAAGCTGGTGAAATCCTCTTGAATGCCGTTGTTGAAAACAGAGAGAGGCTGAATGACGCTCTTGAGGACATACGCGCACTGTCGGACCCGTCCAGCGCTGCGGTCACGCTCGCCTGCACCATCGGTTTTGCCACCTATTGGCTGATGCCACGATTGGAGGCCTTTTACCTCGACCACCCCGACCTTGCCGTGAATGTTCAATCAACTTCGCAGGAAGTGCCGCGTCTCGGCCCGGGGGTCGATATTGCCATGCGCTACGGCGACGGTGCCTGGAGTGATGGCGCAGTGGAATTGCTTTTTGAAGAGCGCATCGAACCAGTTTGCGCGCCCGAATACCTTGAACGGATCAAAGCCGATGATGGCAGCCTTGCCTCTTCCTTCCTGATCCATGTGGAGACTGACGACCGGCGATGGGTCTCCTGGCCAGACTACCTGAACAGAACCGGCCTAAAGGCTGCTGGTTCGGCCAAGGGTCTCCGATTTACAAATTATGTGCAGGCGGCACAGGCCGCGCTTTCAGGGCACGGTATCATGCTGGGCTGGCGATCAATTACAGGGGACTATTCTGAAAAAGGGCTGCTGGCACCGGCTGGATTACCGCCTCTCACTCCGAAAGATGCCTATCACGCGGTTCTGTCGCACAGGAGCCGAAACAAGGCGACAGCCGAGCTCGTCGTATCCTGGCTCAAACAGGTGGCAAGTGAATAGTCCTCAGACACGGGCCGTCTGAACAAGCCGAAAGCATCGTCTTTGAGATTTGAGAACCTGCCGGCGATCAACTCCCGGCCTCTGGGTCGCCCGACACGGCGCTCCGCCTGGTTCCCACCCAACTTGAATATCCCGTGGGCAAAAATCCCTCTTGACCAATTGAGTCGGCTTTGCCATAACCTCATCCGAACCGTACCGTACGGTTCTCATTCAAGTTCTATCAGGAAGAGCCTCTGAAGGCCACGTTCAGTCCCATGCCAGCAGCCGCCTACGACATTGCCACATCCCGCCCGGACGCCGCGCCAGAATTTTCGCCGCGCCAGCAGGTCGTGTTGCAACACGCGCTGACGCTGCTGGTGGACGGAGGCGAAAAGGCTCTGACAACCGCCGGGTTGGCACGGACGGCAAGCTGCTCCAAGGAAAGTCTTTACAAGTGGTTCGGTGACAGAGACGGCCTGCTGGCAGCTGTTGTCGCGTTCCAGGCCAGCCAGGTGCAATTCCCTTCAGAGGCAGGAGCAACCGCTGACGCGGAAACCTTTCGCGCCCACGTATCCGCCTTCGTCGAGGCACTGCTCGGCGTTCTCTTTTCCGAAACATCGCTTGCGCTCAACCGGCTTTCGATCGGCCAAAGCAACACCAACTCAAACCGACTTGGCCATTTGCTGCTGGTGCGCGGCAAACACATGATTTCATCGCGTGCACGCACCATGCTGGAAAGCGGCAGGCGCCACGGATTGCTAAAATTCGACAGAGCGGAAGATGCATACCAGGTGCTTTATGGCCTGGCGATCCGCGATGTTCACATCCGTCTTTTGCTCGGCGAGACCGCAAGCCCCGACGAGCAGGATCTCAGGACTCAGGCCGAAACGGCAGTCGACCGCTTTTATCGTTTGTTCGGAGCGTAAACAGCGGCCTTCCGACCTCGGTCAGAACACGTTCAAAAGACAAAGACCGGATCAAAATCCGGCTTTAACAAGCAAACGGAATGCAAACGGGAGAAAGGAACCCATGCGCGTTTATTACGATCGTGATGCAGATATCAATCTGATCAAAACCAAAAAAGTCGCCATCATCGGCTACGGCTCACAAGGCCGTGCCCATGCGATGAACCTCAAGGACAGCGGTGCAAAAGAGATTGCAGTCGCATTGCGCGCCGGGTCGACAACCGCTTTGAAAGCGGAAGCCGATGGTTTCAAGGTCATGACAGTGGCAGAAGCTGCTGCCTGGGCCGACCTGATGATGATGGCAACGCCGGATGAGCTCCAGGCAGACATCTATCGCGACCACATCGCAGACAACATCCGCGACGGTGCCGCGATTGCGTTTGCGCATGGTCTCAACGTCCACTTCGGCCTGATTGAGCCGAAATCCACCGTTGACGTCCTGATGGTTGCTCCCAAGGGCCCTGGCCACACCGTGCGCGGCGAATATGAAAAAGGCGGCGGTGTTCCGTGCCTGATCGCAGTCCACCAGGACGCTTCCGGCAATGCGCAAGACCTTGGTCTGTCCTATGCCTGTGGCGTTGGCGGCGGCCGCTCCGGCATCATCGAGACGACCTTCAAGGAAGAGTGCGAAACTGACCTCTTCGGCGAACAGGCCGTTTTGTGCGGTGGTCTCGTAGAACTTATCCGTGCCGGTTTCGAAACTCTGGTCGAAGCAGGCTATGCACCTGAAATGGCTTATTTCGAGTGCCTGCATGAAGTGAAGCTGATCGTGGACCTGATCTACGAAGGCGGTATCGCCAACATGAACTACTCCATCTCCAACACGGCGGAATGGGGTGAATATGTCACTGGACCGCGCATCGTGACTGCTGAAACCAAGGCGGAAATGAAGCGTGTTCTGGAAGACATCCAGAACGGCAAGTTCACTTCAGAGTGGATGCAGGAATACCGTGCGGGCGCTGCCAAGTTCAAGGCGACACGTCGTCTGAACGACGCGCACCAGATCGAGGAAGTTGGCGAAAAGCTGCGCGGCATGATGCCGTGGATCAAGTCCAACGCGCTCGTCGACAAAACCAAGAACTAATCAAGTCCCCATCGACAGCCAAAGAGAAAGCCCCGCTGATTTCAGCGGGGCTTTTTTTCGAGCCCCTATGGGCTTGCGTTGAAACTGGCACGATATGCTGATGGCGTCTTGCCGGTCAGCTCCCGAAAGGCGGAGTTGAAGGCCGACAGACTTTGGTAGCCTTGGGCAAAAGCGATTTCCGTCACAGGCAGGTCTGTCTGCGACAAGGCTTCCACCGCGCCGATAATCCTCAGTTTCTGGAGGCACTGGCGCCAGGTCAGGCCAAGCTCATCAGACAGTTTTCTGGCCAATGTACGTGGGCTCATCGCAACAAGAGCAGCCAGTTCCTCGAAAGTCGGCGGGTTCGCGAGAGACTGCTCTGTCCGATCCAGAACACGCCTGACCGCTGCCGACGTTGGTGCCGGCATGGAAAGGCGGCTCGGCTTTTCGGAAAGCTTCCATATGACTGATGCAAGGGTGCCAAAGAGCCCCTGCGCATAGCTCGAAAGATTGCATTCCGTTTCGCCCCATTGCGCGCATTCCAAAACCAGTTCCCGTGCCAGCGGTGTCATTTCAAACACACTCAGAACATTTGGAGGCGCAGGGACAAACGCCTTTGCAAAGAGCACCGACCGGCACTCAATCTTCACGGGCAAGGAAATCTCGATCGGCTTGTCTGCCCTGATGAGAGCCGCCCTTGCTGGGGGCTGAGACCATATGGTTCCTTCTGCTTCCAGTCTCAGTCCTCCGCTCACGGAATAGAGCAGATAATGCCGGTCAAACTTGAATTGCTGTTTCGGCGCCGGGCCAAAACATTGTGCAACGGAATAGGCTGGAAGCTCTGTCATGCAAACCACCTTATCGCGAAGTCGCGCGCGCGAAAGCCAGGAGATGTCACGATTCCAGTGGCGTTGCCCTATAGCGGCGGCTGGACGGAGCCGAGGTCATCAACGGGCGGAGCACTTCACCGATTTTCGCAAAGTCCTCGGACTTGAGATATGCTTCAAATCCGGCCTCGTCCTGCCATTCATGCACGATGCCGACATGACTTTCGCTGGCCGGGTCGCAATAGGGTCTAAATGTCCGGCACTGCGGCATCGCGGTTACCGTGGCAACTTCACTCAACAACACATGCAGCGCCTCCTGCCGCTGCGAGGGATCCACTGTGAAATCGACAAGTGCTACCAGCATGATCAACTCTCCAAAGCTTGGTTCGAAAACAGGTCCTGATTGACACCCCGAAAGGCCGAGTAGGCATGACTGCAGCGCGCCGGCACACCATTGGGAAAACGATGCACTTCGATGGATTGAAAACCCGCGCGCTGGAGCAGATCACAAACGTCATCTTCGTGGTACCAGCGATGTCGCCACCGCAACCAGATAAACCCTTGACAAAGGTGTGGCTTGCTTACCGAAAGGACCAGACGGCCACCGGGTTTCAGCAGATCGTAGAAGTGTCTGAGCCCATGTTCGGGATCATCAAGGTGCTCCAGCACGTGGGCACCGAGGACCAGGTCATGGGTCTTCTGCAAGGTGAGTTCATCCAGCCGAACCGGCATTGATTGCACCTGACGTCCGGCAAATTTCAGTCGTTTGCGCGCCCTTTGCAACATGGTCAATGAGGGATCGACCAATGTCAGCGACTTCGCTTGACCGGATACTTCGAACAAGGCGGCCGTAAAATCCCCACAGCCCGTGCCGACGTCACAAACGTCCTTGTCGTGCAATGTCAGGCCAAGCCTGGAAAACAGGAAACGATAGGCAGCGGGAAAACCCAGACGTTCAAGGGTCAGAGCCCACCGGTCCGCACCCTTCTCGTATCGCTCAGCCAAAGTCATGTGCATGTCCCTCTTGAAAACGGAGGGATCTTGCAATGACGAGAGGAAGTTCACCTCCTGCGAAAGGACAAGTTTACGCTGTGACCTGCCAAATTTTTCGACGCCGATACGTCAGAAATTGGCTTCGATCAGCCGGGTCACTTCCTGGTCGCGTGCTGTTTCGCTTTTTCCGCCGATCACGACGACGATCAATTGCTTTCCAGCTCTCCTTGCCGTGGCGACAAGGTTGTAGCCGGACATTCGGATATATCCGGTCTTCAACCCGTCGACGCCTGGAACCTTGCCAATCAGATTATTGGTCGCTCTGAACGACCGGCCGTTATAGGTGAAGGATTTCTGGCGATAATAGCTGGAATACTGCGGAAACCGTCGCTTGAGAGCGAGCCCGAGTTTTGCCATGTCGCGGGCGCTCGTCACCTGTGCCGGATCCGGAAGCCCGGTTGCATTGACGAAACGCGTCTTTCCCATTCCAAGCGCACGTGCCTGCTGGGTCATTTGCCGCGCGAAGGCCGCTTCACTACCTGCAATATTCTCTGCAACAGCAACGGCAACATCATTGGCAGACTTCACGGCAAGCGCACGGGCAGCCTGTTGAACGGTTATCGTTGACCCCGCCTTCAGCCCGATCTTTGCGGGAGGTTGCGCTGCGGCATTTGCCGAAACTTCAAGCGGAGATGACAGGGAGTAACGACCGTCGGAGACTGCTTCGAACAGCAGATACAGCGTCATCATCTTGGTCAGCGAAGCGGGATAACGCGGCGCATCGGCGTCGACATCATAAAGCTGTTCACCCGTTGTCGCATTCAGCACCAGCGCAGAAAAACCACGTTCAACGGCTGTGGCCGGTGCATAACTGACGACGGGTAAGGAGACGCTCTGGACAGAAGCCGATGCTGCATTGCTCGCTGCAGGTGACGGCGATGACGGCCCTTGAGCGGTTTGACAGCCGGCGAGCAGGCCGGCCAGCAGGACCACGGACGTCTTTTTAACGAAAGAAGACCAGAGCATTGTTTGTCTCACGCATGACCGGCGCACTTTTGCCTAGGCTTTCAGGCGGTAACCGGTCTTGAATATCCAATGTACAACGGCCAATGAGCCGCCTAGAAAAATCATGGTTGCCAGCAAAGACAGCCAAAGGCTGACATCCGCCTGCCCGTAAAAGCTCCACCGGAACCCGGAGATCAGATAGACCACCGGATTGATGAGTGTCACTTTCTGCCAGAACTCCGGCAGCATATTGATGGAATAAAAGCTTCCGCCAAGAAAAGCCAGTGGCGTCACGATCAGCAGTGGTACGAACTGCAGCTTCTCGAAATTGTCCGCCCAGATGCCGATTATGAAACCGAGAAGTGCGAACGTAACCGCTGTCAGAATGAAGAAGGCAACCATCCAGATCGGGTGCTGGATCTGAAGATCCACAAAGAAGTTGGCGGTGATCAAAATGATCAACCCGACAATGACTGACTTGGTTGCCGCGGCGCCAACATAGGCGACGGTAATTTCCAGAAAAGAGACAGGCGCTGACAGCACTTCAAAAATCGTTCCGGTAAAGCGCGGGAAATAGATGCCAAAGGAAGCGTTTGAAAGGCTCTGCGTCATGAGCGACAACATGATCAGGCCTGGCACGATAAAGGCACCGTAGCTGACACCATCAACCTCCGTGATGCGAGAGCCGATAGCAGCTCCGAAGACCACGAAATAAAGTACCGTGGAGATCACTGGCGAGATGACGCTTTGAAAGACCGTCCGTTTGGTCCGCGCCATTTCCGCAAAATAGATAGACTTGACGGCTTCAAAATTCATGCGCTGATCCGCCTTGTCTGCAGCTCCAGTTCCATCCTGGGCAAAGTTCGTCCAGGAATGGACCCGGACGGCGTCCGCCCGACGGTTCTAAAGCCCATGCGCGCATAAAATGGTTCCGCAAAGGGGTCCGCATCCAGACCAATGCGTTCCAGCTTCAGCGAATTTGCCTGAGCATATAGTTTATCAAAAAGCGCTCGCCCAACACCTTTTCCCTGCCAGCTCGGGTCGATGAAACACGTTTCAAGTTCACCGCTTGCCCCATTTTCTTCAACAGACAGACGAATACAGCCGGCAAGCTTTCCGGTGATGTCTTCGGCCAACCAGAACTCTGTGCCGGTTATCCAGCTGTCCCGGACCGTCAGTTCTTCGGTACACTGCGCCATGAAATCATCGTCATAACCGTTAGATTGCTTGGAGCGCAGGCAAAGATCTGTCAGGGCGTCCCGGTCTTCAGCTTTCGCGCGTCGGATAGAATAGTCCGTCATCATGCTTGGTTCCGATTTTCTCTAACCAGACCGACAAATATGTCTTCCAGTGACGACTGGTCTGTCTGCAAGTCTTGAAACCTTACGCCGGCGCTCGCCAGATCCGTCAACAACGACGTGATCCCCGTGCGTTCTGCGTGTGTGTCATAAGTGTAGGTCAGACTGGTCCCGTCATCCTCGAGAATGAGTTCGTAGCCTTTGAGTTCTTCAGGTATTGCGTCAAGGGGTTCGGAAAGACTGAGTTTCAGCAGTTTGCGACCAAGCTTGCGCATCAACTCCTCTTTTTCCTCGACCAGGATAATTTCTCCCTTATTGATCACCCCTACCCGCTCGGCCATCTGTTCAGCCTCTTCGATGTAGTGCGTGGTCAGGATAATCGTGACACCCTTTTCCTTGAGCTCGCCGACAATCCGCCACATGTCGTGACGTAACTCCACATCGACACCCGCAGTTGGTTCGTCGAGAAAAAGGATCTTGGGCTCATGCGCAAGGGCCTTGGCAACGAGCAGCCGTCGCTTCATGCCGCCGGAGAGCGCCATGATCGGATTGTCTTTTTTGTCCCAAAGCGTCAGATCTTTCAAAATACGCTCGATCAGCGCCGGGTCTCTTTTCAGGCCAAAAAGACCACGACTCATTGCAACGGTGTCACCAACTATTTCGAATGGCGCGGTCGGCATTTCCTGTGGAACCAGACCGATCAATTGTCGGGCAGCCCGGTACTCCTTGATCGCATCGTGCCCGCCTACATGGATACTGCCTCCGGTTGGCTGAACGAGACCGCAAATCGTGCTGATCAACGTGGTTTTTCCCGCACCATTGGGCCCGAGCAATGCAAAGACCTCGCCCTGGCTGATATCAAGCGAAACGGACTTAAGTGCCTGGAAACCACCCTCATAGGTTTTTTCCAGGTCTCGGACGGAGAGTATTGGTGACATGAAGACCTAAACCGGATCGAACAGTTCAGTTTTGACCGGATGGCCAAAGACGAAGCACCCTCGCATGTGGGCAGAGCCTCCGCAAGATGCAAGGTATCTAGTTCCATGATCGACCTCTGCGGACGATCCACGCATGACGTTCAATACTGTCGTTGACTGGTTGTGTTCATTGCGTGCAACCCGAGTTTCACACGGCTCTGAAGCTCCGCACTGAATTGCAATTCCGGCGTTAGTAGAGCGTCCTTTTGTAGTCTTCTTCCAATTTGTCGTCCAAGGCCTTCATATCCGTAGCATCGTCCGGTGCTCCGGTTGTCTGATCCATTATGATGTTGATCAGCGACGGCATTTCGCTTCTGTCCTGAAACCTGGACGGATCCCATAAATGCGATCTGCGGAACGCCTTGGCACAATGCATGAAGACCGATGTCACCTTGACCACGATCGCAACTTTAGGCGCGCGGTCGTTGATGCTCATGGCCTTGAGCAGTTCGGGATCGACAACAAGATCGGCTGTGCCATTGACGCGCAAAGTGTCGTCGAAACCCGGTATCATGAACAGCAAACCGACACTCGGGTTTGCCAGAATATTGCTCAAACTGTCGAGGCGATTGTTTCCTGGCCGATCGGGGATTGCCAGTGTTTCCTGATCCAGGATCTTCACAAATCCAGCCGGGTCGCCGCGAGGGCTGACATCGGCTTTGCCGTCCAGTCCCTGCGTTCCCAAACAAAGGAAGGGCGAGCGGCCTATAAAGTCTCGCGCATGTTTGTCGAGCGTCGATTGGCACTTTTGGACGGCAAGATCGTGTGTGGCGGGAAACAGCTCACGCAGAGATGTTTCGTCCTGCAGGACAAAGTCCGGATTGAGCGAGAACTTCTGCATTATCCCTCCACTATTTGGCCTAAGCACCCGAGCGCGAGCGATTGAATCGATGGTTTTTCAATCACCCTTTGCTGAACGAGCAACCGGATTGAAATACGCTACAGGCTATTGCGGTGCACTCACCGAAACTTCTGCTCCAATTCTGAGGTACGCTCATCATTTCTGCAATCATTGTCAATCCCTTCGGCTGGAACAAATGTTTTAATCTCGAATGGAAAGAAGGATCAAAGATCAAAACCCTGACGCGAAATCTGTTTCCGGCAATCCGATAGACACACCCTTGCCTGAAAGACCCGGCACTTCCTTCAGCCGGCAAGTGTACTGTTTCCTGGACTTGAACACTGCGTTCGTTGGCAGGCTATGGGAATTCGGTCGATTGTCTCTATTTTCGGTCTGAACAAATTCAATTCGGGAAGTTTGGTCATGTCAGTCCGTCCAGTCACGCATATTGGTGCAACGCAGTCGACGCTGGAAGGCGCAGGTGTCAAGCTTGAGCGGGTTTTCGGATTTCAGGATCCGGAAATGCTGGATCCTTTTCTTTTGCTGGACGATTTCCGCAATGAAAGGCCTGAGGACTATCTGGCAGGGTTTCCCTGGCATCCGCACAGAGGCATTGAGACCATCACCTATGTTCTTGCCGGAACTGTCGAACATGGTGACAGTCTCGGCAACACCGGTGACCTCGGTGCGGGTGACGTCCAATGGATGACTGCCGGCAGGGGTATCATGCATCAGGAGATGCCCAAGGGCGACGACAAAGGCCGCATGCACGGCTTTCAGCTCTGGGCCAACTTGCCTTCGTCTTTGAAAATGACCGAACCTCGCTATCAGGATGTCGCGGCAAAGGAGATACCGGTTGTCATTGACGACGACGGCACATCCGCGCGGATCATCTGCGGCGAGTTCTGGGGCAAACGCGGCCCGGTTGACGGCATCGCCGCAGAACCGCAATACCTCGACATTCATGTGCCTGCAGGACAAAAAAAACGTTTCAAGGTAGACACTTACAAACAGACCTTTGCCTATGTCTTTGAAGGATCTGGAACCTTTGACGGTGCGTCGGAACCTTTTGGAATTTTGACTGAGAAGGAATTTGGAGGCGAAGAACTCAAGATCCGGGATCAGACTGGCAATCGGTCGTTGGTTGTTTTCGGCAGCGGCGATGAGATCTGCGTTGAAGCAGGCGATGAAGGCATCCGTTTCCTTCTGGTCTCCGGCGCTCCAATCAAGGAGCCGGTTGCTTGGCACGGACCGATTGTGATGAACACACGCGACGAATTGGTTCAGGCGGTCGCCGAACTTCAGAACGGCACGTTTATCCGATAAGGATCCGGCTGCCTTGTAACGTTCACAATATCTGGCTAGGGCTGTCGGGTAGACAACCAACCGGACAGCCATGCCCTTAAAACTCAGACCCGCAACCGGAGCCGATGCCTCGGTACTTACCGACATTTTGCACAGCGCTAAAGCGTCCTGGGGATACCCGGATGACAAAATGGCTGAGTTCAGGAAACACTGGCTCATCACCGAAGAGACTATCAGCAGTCAGTTTGTCACTGTCGCCGAAAGGGATGGCAGAGCGGTTGCTTTTTCGGGTCTTGCAGCGGACGGCAAAGACACGTTGTTGATCGACTATCTCTTTGTTGCCCCGCAAGCCCAGCGCCAGGGAATTGGAGATCTATTGCTGACCAGGGCACACGACCGTGCCCGCACACTCGGGTTATCCAGACTTTACCTGGAAGCAGACACCCATTCCGAAGCTTTCTATGCGCGGCAAGGCTTTACGACCATCGCAAAACGGCCAAGTGAAATGTCGGCTGGCCGCACTGTGCCCATGATGGAAAAGTATCTGCAATCTCCGGTGCATACCGTCCGAGGGGTTGATCTAAGTCTGTCCCCTGATCATTGGGCCTTCGAACAAGCAAATGAAACCGCTATCGTCGAGCACTTTGAAGAGGCAAAGAAGCGAATTGGCCTGCTTTGGAACGGCCGCACATTGAAACTGACCGATTATTCCTTTGAAGACGGTGTATTCAAGGGCAGCTGCACAGAATGTTCATATTCCGCTTTTCTTGCCTGGCGCGATTGGGGCGCACCCGACCCTTCTGCATACAACGTCTTTGGCTCAGCCATCCTGAGATCGGCTGACGGCGCTCTTCTGTTTGGCGTGATGGCTGCTCACACGGCGACGGCAGGTGCAATCTATCCACCTGGCGGTAATCTCGACCCGACCGACCTTTCAGCAGAAGGCAAGGTGGATGTCGTGGGGGCAATTTATCGGGAACTGGAAGAAGAAACCGGCCTGAATGGAAAGGACGTCGCAGCTGGAGAGGTTCTGATCGCCTTTGATGGACCTCGCATTTCCATCGCACGGGTCTTCGATCTAGATCAGTCTGCGGAAGAACTGCGTCATTCGATCATGCGCTTTTCGGACAGCACCGAAGAACGTGAACTTGCAGATATCAGGATCATTCGCGAGCGAGCGGATTTGAACGATCCTGCGGTCGTGTCCTATGCACGTGCTTTTGCAGAGCACCTGCTGCCTGAATGAACCCCTTATTCGGCCTGACCCAGGCAACCCTTTGTTCACCAAGAATGAGCACTAATCACTGGCAGCACTTGCTGAGACATGCAAAAGTCCGCTCACCTCAGGAACAGATGACTGGTGAGTCTCTAGGGAGAAATACAATATGAGCCGTCGCTACGCGATCTTGGATGTCTTCACCAACACAAGCCTTGCCGGTAATCCTCTGGCAGTTGTTCTGGACTCCGAAGGTCTCAGTGACGAGCAGATGCAAAAAATTGCAGTCGAATTCAATCTGTCGGAGACAGTATTCGTCTTTCCACCGGAAAATCCCGGACACTCCGCCAACATGCGGATATTTACGCCCAAGCTTGAACTGCCCTTTGCTGGCCACCCAACCGTCGGAACCGCCATTTTGATGGCGAAGGAACGATTTGGCGAGGTAACCAACGAACAGGACGCGGTTGTCGTTCTGAAACAGAATATCGGCACGGTTCGTTGTGCGGTGATCCTGCGTGAAAATGCGGCAGCTTTCGCGGAATTTGACGTTCCAAGCCTGCCGGAACCGGCTGGCCCCACCCACAATGTGGAATTGATCGCCGCCGCGCTCAACCTGGAGCCAACGGATATCGGCTTCGAAAATCATTCCCCTTCCCGTTTCCGCGTAGGTCCGCCCTTCACTTTCGTACCGGTGCGGGACCTTGACGCGCTGGCGCGTGCCAAACCTGTTCAATCCATGTGGAAAGCAGGCTTCGGCAAGGACGGGCACAATGATGCCTATGTTTATTGCCGTGAAACCCGGTCCCATGACAGCGCCTTCCAGGCCCGCCTGTTTGCACCTGACATGGGCATCCCGGAAGATCCTGCCACCGGATCTGCTGCTGCTGCGTTTGCCGGCGTCGTCGATTATTACGACGACCTTCCAAGCGGCACTCACCATATCCGGATCGAACAGGGGTTCATAATGGGGCGCCCGTCCTTGATCGATCTGGAAATCGATATTGATGGCGGCAACATGCACGCAGTTCGAATTGGCGGCCAGGCTACGCTCGTCGCCCGCGGCGAGTTGTTCCTTTAACGGACTGACACTCCAGAAGAACCGACTTTGTCAGCGCGGGGCGTCTGCCCGAATTGCCGGGAATACTCTCGGCTGAACTGGGTCGGGCTCTCATACCCGACCTGAAACGCGGTGTTGGAGACGGGCAGCTTTTCATTTTGCAGCAAACGCCTTGCCTCCATGAGGCGTAGCATCTTTTGGAACTGCAGCGGTGTTGTACCGGTGATATCCTTGAACGCGGCGTGAAATGCCGAAACGCTCATGGCCGCATCCTGTGCGAGATCCTCGACACGAAGGGCCGTCGCGAACTCCCTTTTGATCCTGGCAATAGCCGTCGAAATGCGCGCAGCGCGACTGTCTCGTCTGACCAATTGCCTTAAGATCGCACAATGCGCAGCCTTCAACAGCCAAAAGTGCACTTCTCTTTTGATCAAGGGTTCCAACACCGCTGTTGCCTCCGGCATTTCCGTCAGTTCGAACAGCCGCCTCATGGCATCGACAATGGCACCATCGGCCTTGCCACTCGTCACCGCCACAGTTTTCTCGTTTCCCTGTTCCAGAAGGTTTATTTCGCCGGACAATTCTCGCAGCAACACCATGTCCAGATCGAGTGCCAATGCAACATATGGCTTTTGGGAGCTTGCCTCGATCACTCTGGATTCGGCCGGCAGATCCAAACCGACGATCAACGATTGACCACTGGCAAAGCTGACGGTGCGGCCGCCGACATATGTTTGTTTCGCGCCTTGGAGAACCAGGCAGAAAATCGGGTGGAAGACGACGGGATAAACATGCGTCTTATGCCGTTGGCGCACCAAAGTAACACCGGGAATACCGATGTCGAATGGCTCACCGTCCGCCCCGCGTTCATCAGCGAAATCAACCAGATTTTGCGTCAATTGGTCTGTCTGCATCAAACTCTCCTGGTTCATTGCGGATAAACGCAAAACTTCGAACTGGCAATCACGCTACCATAACCTTCAGGAGAATTAGGCAAGTATTGTGGAGAAACCGGCAGGTGCGTCAGCCGATGAGAAGCTATCTCAGGGTCATCAAGTCCCGTGAACTCAGTTTGGAGACAAAAAATGACCATTGGCAAGAAAATAGCCCTCATAACCGGCGGTAGCCGCGGCCTTGGCCGGAACATGGCCTTGCACCTGGCGCGGCATGGCATCGACAGCGTCCTGACCTACCATTCCAACAAGGTGTCGGCGGAAGAAACCGTTGCAGAGATCGAAACGCTCGGTCAGCGCGCAGTCGCAATTAAACTGGACACAGGCGACATATCGACGTTCACGGATTTCCATTCGGACCTGAGAGCCGCATTGAAGGAAACCTGGCGGCGTGACGGGTTTGACATTCTGATCAACAATGCAGGAACTGGTGTCCACAAATCCTTTGCGGACACCACCGAGGATGAATTTGACCACCTCATGAACGTCCACGTCAAAGGCGTCTTCTTTCTGACCCAAGAGCTTCTGCCAATGCTGCCGGACGGTGGCAGGATCCTCAATATTTCCACCGGTCTTGCACGCTTTACAATGCCCGGATATGCGGCCTACGCGACAATGAAGGGCGCAGTCGAAACACTGACGCGATATCTCGCAAAGGAACTCGGCCCGCGAAGCATTGCCGTCAACACGCTCGCTCCAGGTGCGATTGAAACGGACTTTGGCGGCGGCGCGGTAAGGGATGTTCCGGAGCTCAACAATATGATCGCAGGCATGACGGCCATGGGCCGAGCAGGAATGCCAGATGACATCGGAGGCGCTGTCGCTGCGATCCTTACAGGTGATACGGCATGGATGACCGGACAGCGTATCGAAGTCTCCGGCGGTCAGAGCCTGTAAAGGGGCCAAAGCGCCAGGCCGTTGCGGCGGTTTTTCTCCGCCGCAGCAACTCTGGCCGGTAACACAAACCTTTAATCAGGTGTCTCAGCTTTCGCATTGGTTGTAAACGTATCAACAAGTCCCGGAAGAACGACGGCAACGACAATCAGGGTGGCCCCAATCAACATGTCCAGCGTAATGGTCTCACCCAATAGGAAGAAAGCAGCAACGAATGCAAACACAACGGATAAGGCGATCAACAATGATGCCGTGACGGTGGAAACTTCGGACATGGCCTCGTACCAAAGGTAATAGCAAAGAGCTGTCGAGAAGACACCGAGTGCCAAGAGAACGGAAATGTCTACTGTTGTCACCTGGAGCGGAAAAAGGAACAGCGAGGGCGTCAGAACCAGACCGCAAGGCAGCAAGATTTTCAGCAAAACCGCCATGCGGTCCATGCTGGACCGGGTCTTTTTGACGGATGCCGCGCTCCCGACAATAAACATTGCCCAGCTGATACCCGCACCTATCTCCCAGATATCACCTTCAAGACCGTTGGCACCGACTTCCAGATCCTGCCGGACTGTCAGATAAACGCCAGCCAGGGCCATCATAGTGGCAACGCCGTCAGACCATCTGACACGCTCAACCTTCGTCGCGACAAGAATTAGAAGCACAAAGAACGGCGCTGTGTTTTCAAGCACCATTGCGTTGGTTGCGCTGGTCTTTTCAAGGCCAATGTGAAACGTGATGTAATTCAGCGCAAACCCGGCGATCGCCAGGCACTGATACCGATCATAGGGAAACAGCCTGAACCGGTACCCTGACAGCATCAGCAGAGCGAAGATCGTTGTACATCCGATCCAAAGTCGGAAGACGGCAATCTGCAACCCGTGCATGTCCGAAGTCAAAAAGCGCACGGACACGGAATTCATTCCGAGGAGAAATGCTGCGACGACGCCCAGAAAGAGTGCGATCAGGTAGGAGCGGCTCATGACAAAGCCAGCCTAGAGGCTGGCCTTGACTGCAGCAATGGCTGTTCGTTTAAACGAGCTATTCCGCTGCTTCCGCGCGGGGCTTGGGAGCGGTTGCAGCCCATGCCGGAACGGCCTCGAGGCGTTCAAGATAAGCGTTGACCCTCGTAAATTCCTCTAGAGGCACCTGGGATTGAGGATGCATTGCCAAGGCGGAATGGCTACCGACGGCAAAGTCGGCGATCGTCAAATCATCCCCAAGGACGAAATTTCGATCCACCAGGTGATTTTCCAAGACCTCAGCAAACCTGCGGAAATTCTCCTGACCTGCCTCAATCTTGGCAGTGTCGGGCGCACCAAAGCCAAACACTTGCTTGGCGACTGTCTCCCAGACAATGTCTCCGAGAGCACGATTGAAGTGTTGAACTTCCCAGGACATCCAGCGCAGCACCTCAATGCGGCCACGGCTGTCTGTTGGACAAAACGCCTCGTCACCCGCACGTTCGCCAAGGTAGATCATGATCGGGTTGGCTTCCCAGAGACTGAAATCGCCATCGACCAGAACAGGCACTTTTTGATTGGGATTGACCGCCTTGAGTTCATCTGAGCGGTGCTCCCCTTTTATCAGGTCGTATTTCTGGATCTCGGTCTCTCCATCGAAACCAAGATGACCGACAGCAGCGATCACGCGCCTGCTGTTGGGAGACAGGTCGGTTACATAAAGCTTCATCTCATCCACTCCTTTGTCGGGTCGCTCTCAACATACTCCGGGCTGACCCTGTTGAGCATTCGGCATTCAGCGCGCCTTTACTCAACCAATCAGTTGACTATAATGAAATTAGATGATAGTCAACCAAAAGGTTCACTTTATGACTGCGCTTCAGATGCCCCAATTAGACGCTACCTTCTCTGCACTCAGCGATGGCACACGGCGTGCCATTGTCTCGCGGTTGGCAACTGGTGAAACGACACTTTCCGACCTTGCCGAGCCGTTCAACATGTCGCTGACGGCGGTTTCCAAACACTTGCGGGTCCTGTCCGATGCCGGGCTGGTCGAAGTCGAAAAGCGCGGACGAACCAGGCATTGCCGGCTCCGCGGAGCCCCGATCAAGGAAGCCGTAGACTGGCTTCAGAAGTACGAAGCCTTCTGGATTGACCGCTTCGATGCCCTTGCCCGCCATCTTGCCAAAGAGGATTGAAAGAGATGACTGTCCAACAGACTGCCAAGGAGTTTCTGAAGTCGGAACCAGGGCGGGATCCGATCATCGTGGAGGGTTTGTTCAGGGCGGCTCCGGAGCGGGTTTTTCGAGCCTTTACCGATCCGAATGATGTCAGCTGCTGGTTCATTCCGAAAGCCGGCGCGCTTGAGCAGGTCGAGATCGATCTGAAGATCGGCGGCAAATGGTGCTTTGTGATTGATAAAACCGACGAAAAGCAGATTCACTTCGAGGGTGAATATCTTGTCATCGACCCTCCCAACCGGCTCGAATTCAGCTGGCGTCACGTGAAGGAATTTGCCGACGGCACGCGCGAAACGACCGACACATCAAAGGTTGCCGTAACTTTCACGGCTGCAGGCAAGGCCACTGAGGTCAGGCTTTCTCATGAAGCCATCAAGACCGAAGACGCGCGACACGGCGTTGGTGGCGGCTGGAACGGATGTTTCGAGCGCCTCTCTGATTTCGTCAAGGAAATGGAACACATACCGGGAGAATGAAAATGTCATCACCACAGATCGTCAATCGAGACCAATGGCTTGAAGCACGCAAGGCGCTACTGGCAAAGGAAAAGGCTTTCACCAGGGAGCGCGACCGGCTTTCAGCTGCGCGCCGCGACTTACCGCTTGTACTCGTGAATGAAGACTACGTTTTTGACACAAGGGATGGTCAAAAAAGCCTGTCAGACCTGTTCGGATCGCAAAAACAGCTCGTTGTCTATCACTTCATGTTCGGCGAGAATTGGGAGGAAGGCTGCCCGAGCTGCTCCTTCTGGGCGGACAATTACGAGCGGCTCGATGTCCATTTGGCAGCCCGGGACACGGCACTGATTTCAATCTCCAGTGCACCTTTGGAAAAACTCGAAGCTTACCGAACACGTATGGGCTGGACGTTCGACTGGGTCTCTTCCCAGGGGAGCAGCTTCAACAACGATTTCGGAGTGACGTTCCCCGGCAAGGAAGATCCGGCAGGACGCGGCTACAACTATTCCGGCCAACCCGTGGGCACCGAGGAGTTGCCGGGTGTGAGTTCCTTTATCAAGCTCGAAGATGGTCGTGTCGCCCATAGCTACTCCACTTATGGGCGGGGCCTCGACATCTTGAACATGGCCTACAATCTGCTGGATCTGACCCATCTGGGCCGGCATGAAGACGACCTGCCTTACGCGCAGGCCTGGGTGAAGCGGCGCGACACCTATGGAACAGGGGATTAGCACCAGTTCGGCAAGCCACCCTCTTCATGGGATTAAATGAAATCAATGCGTTGGCGGAAATTCAAGCTGCCAACGTCAAACATCATGAAACCAATTGGAGATTTCATGATGTCATACGCAAGATTTGGTGCGATCGGCTTTTGTCTTTGGGGACTGCTTCATGTTGTCGGGGCAGCCTACATTCTGATCACCACCCACACATCAGGACCTGGAGCCGGTTACATGATCTATGGTCATGACGGTGCCGCACTACCTGCCGCTGCTGGCGGCATCCTTTCCTATTTCGCCTATCTTTTGGCAATCAGCGGGCTGACATCCATTTTTGTCGCGCTGAAATTCAACTGGTCAAACTCCCAAGTCGGGCTGACGCTGAACACAATGCTGGTTGCGGCGGTTGAACTCGGGCTCGTTTTGTTTCTCATCTTGCCGGGCTATCTTTCCATTGCCGACGCATTGCCTGGCTTGGGACTGTTCGGGTTTGCTGCAATATTCGGCGGCGTCGCCTGTAGAAGGGATCCGAGTCATGTGTGACAGCTTGATCAAAAAGGCAAAAAA
This sequence comes from uncultured Roseibium sp., assembly GCF_947499295.1. Taxonomy (GTDB): domain Bacteria; phylum Pseudomonadota; class Alphaproteobacteria; order Rhizobiales; family Stappiaceae; genus Roseibium. The sequence continues at coordinate 4,855 of NZ_CANMNP010000003.1, read as the reverse complement.
AGGTGACAGGCAAGCTTTCACGGAACTGCTGAGCGCCGAACTTCCCCAGTTGCGCAGGATTGTTCGGCGGCTGATAGGGCATCCGGAAGACAGTGAGGACATTCTCCAGGAAACCGTAACGAAGGCCTGGACACGCATCACGACCTTTGAAGAAAAATCGCTGTTTTCAACCTGGGTGACATCCATCGCCACCCGCGCAGCCGTTGACCATTTACGCACTCAAAAACGTTGGCGAACCGAAGCGCAGGTTGCCTATGCGAACCTTTGTGCCAGTTCGCAGGATCTGTCAGGCGAAGTGATGACAGCACTGTCCGATCCGGAATTTTCCTACGACGTTCAGCAGCATGTTGCCTATTGCTTTACCTGTGTCGGCAGGTCCTTGCCTGCAGATGAACAGGCCGCGCTTGTCTTGCGAGACGTTCTTGATCTGTCTTCTCGCGAAGCATCGACAGTGCTTGGAGTGTCCGATAGTGTATTGCGTCATCGCCTGTCCGCGGCTCGAACGGCCATGCAGGACAAGTTCGAAGGGCTCTGCGCCCTCGTAAATAAAAAAGGCATCTGCCACCAGTGCGCGGGACTTAAAATGGCGGCAGGCGCAACGGGAGCAAAGACACTCTTTCCTGAAATTGACGACTTTGCAGATCGAATGGCTGTTGTGCGCGCTGCAGAACCGGGAACAATGTCGAGCCTCCATGACATCTTTTGGCGTCGGACGAAGCAAATTGAGGATGCTGGAGAAGGCTCAGTGGAACCCCTTTCAGGATGTGGAGAAAATGAAGATGCCAGCAAAGCCTAAGCGCCTCCCATTGCCAAATCGCTTCAATGCGGCCCTGACGGCGGAGGCTTATCGCCGCCTACGCGCACTGAATGATGAATGGCACTACGGCAACAACTATTTGCTGAGCATAATTTTGGAAAACTTCGATGAAGTCGTCGATGGTGCAAAATTCCAAAAAGTCATGCACGACTTTGCCGATGAATACGGACAACCCAAGGGCGGAAATGGCAGGTGACGGCGTGTCCAATTGCCGGACGGAGGAAAGCTTCCTGTTTCCCGCCTGGCAAAACTCTGTTGCATCGGATGAAAACCTGCCTTAAGAACGAATTTCGTTAACTGTCAGGTCACGCTTTTAAGCGAACCTCGATAGACGCAATTTGAAGATGATCAAAGGCCAAAGACAGATCCATGATCGCGGCAAGCGACATTTCCGGCTCTTCTGTTAACGCGCGGACCGCGCGCGGCCTCCTTCTACTTGGCGATCTCCTCCTTCTTAGATGCCCCTGAGCGTCGGCTGCTCCGCAGGTAAATAGCGGAACGGGCACTTAGGGGAGACACTTTGAAAACGCATCACGAAATCCGGATCGCGCGCCCAGGTTCCATCAATTGCAGAACGGCCCGATCCAAGACTGGGACGAAACGACATGACTGCCACTCCTGAGAAGGATCAAATCCGCATCTTCGACACCACCTTGCGCGATGGAGAACAGTCGCCCGGCGCGTCGATGACACTGGAAGAGAAGCTGCAGATCGCTGAAATCCTCGACGACATGGGCGTCGACATCATTGAAGCGGGCTTCCCGATTGCCTCAAATGGTGACTTTGAAGCCGTCAGCGAGATCGCAAAGCGCTCCAAGAACTCCGTCATTGCAGGTCTCGCCAGAGCGGTCCATGCCGATATCGACCGCTGTGGGGAAGCGGTCAAACATGCTGAAAAAGGCCGAATCCATACCTTTGTCTCCACATCGCCTATTCATCTGAAGTTCCAGATGAACAAGACGGAAGACGAGGTGATGGAGATCATCACCGACACGGTGACCCGCTCCCGCAACCTGATCGAAGATGTGGAATGGTCCGCCATGGACGCGACCCGCACCCCGATCGACTATTTGTGCAGGTGCGTTGAAGCCGCGATCAAATGCGGCGCTACCACGATCAATCTGCCCGACACGGTTGGCTATGCTACCCCGGAGGAATACAAGGCCATGTTCGAGCAGATCCGTGAACGTGTTCCCAACAGCGAGAAGGCGATTTTCTCCGTCCATTGTCATGACGACCTGGGGCTGGCAGTCGCCAACTCGCTGGCCGGTGTCGCTGGCGGTGCTCGCCAGATCGAGTGCACGATCAATGGCCTCGGAGAACGGGCAGGAAATGCCTCACTGGAAGAAATCGTGATGGCCGTTCGGACCCGCGGTGACATCCTGCCCTATACGACGCAGATTGATCCGAAATTCCTGGTTCGAGCCTCCAAGATGGTCGCCGGAGCATCCGGTTTTGCCGTGCAATACAACAAGGCGATTGTCGGGAAGAACGCCTTTGCGCATGAGAGCGGCATTCACCAGGACGGCATGCTGAAGAATGCCGAAACTTACGAAATCATGCGCCCTGAAGATGTCGGGGTGAAAGCAACGTCCCTGGTCATGGGCAAACATTCGGGCCGTCACGCCTTCCGCGACAAGCTGCGCGAATTGGGCTTCGAGCTGGGCGACAATGCGCTGCAGGACGCTTTCCGCCGCTTCAAGGACCTGGCCGACCGCAAGAAGCATGTTTATGACGAGGACATCGAGGCACTGGTCGAGGATGAAATCAACATCCTGGGCGAAAGCACGAAAGTGATTGCCCTGACGGTCATCGCCGGAACAGGCGGGCCGCAAAAGGCAATCCTGACGATGGATGTCAACGGTCAACACATCACCAAGGAAGCGACCGGTGACGGGCCTGTCGATGCGACCTTCAACGCGATCAAGGCGATCGTGCCGCATGAGGCGACATTGTCGCTCTACCAGGTGCATGCCGTGACTGAAGGAACAGACGCGCAGGCGGAAGTTTCGGTCCGGCTGGAAGCCGATGGTCGCATCGCGACCGGCAAGGGAGCGGACACAGACACCTTGGTAGCATCCGCCCGTGCCTACGTTTCGGCCGTCAACAAACTGGCTCTGCGCCAACAGACCGGCAACCCCGGCGCTCTTGCTGCTGTTTAGCCAGTAGAACAAATAGAACGGAAAGGGCCACGGATCGCGGCCCTTTTTGTTTGTTGTTTGAGCCTCTCGAGCTCGAACCAGCACAAAAGCCTGCCTGCTCGATCCAGGCCATTTCCTTCAAAACAATCAATCCGATTGATTCGATTTCGCGCAAAATGAGCCGGTCAAATTGATGGTTTTGCCAGATTGGCGGTCGGGGGTTTCCAAAACCGATTTTGCCTAAGTGCTAATACTTAGGCAATTCAACGTAACCAGTTACACCCTCTGATATTTGATTTTTGAGAAATCGTACGCCCAGATAACGTCTGGGTTGCATCTGAAGCCAAAAACATCAAATTTATCAGTTTGTTAAGCCCAGAAACTCTTAATCACCTCAAGATTTTATTTGCAGTTCGTGATGCTAAGAGGTGTGGGGCATGGAACGACTTTTGAGTACGGTCAGGATTGGACCAAGAATTTATGCTGGGTTTGGCGTCATAATCCTTCTGCTGGCTCTGCTGGCGGGAACGGGTTACTTCGGTCTATCGAATTCAGAAACGACATTTTCGGAATATCGGGGCCTGGCTCGCGATACCAACCTGGTAGGACGCCTGCAGGCAAACGTGTTGATGACGCGACTTGGCGTGAAAGACTTTGTCATCAAAAGCGATGAGGCAGCGATTAACCTCGTCAAAGAGCGCCTCGCCAAGGCGCAGTCTTTCCACAAGGAAGCTGAAGTCGAAATACAGGATCCAGAGCGTGCCAAGGGGATTCTGTCGATCGGCGGCGCATTGGGTGAGTACGGCGTCGGTTTCGAAAAAGTAATCGCCCTGCAAGCCAAGCGCAACGAAGATGTGGCAATCCTGAACGACAAAGGTCCTGCAATTCGCAAGGAAATCACCAAAGTTGCGGTGAGCGCTTTTGAAGATGGTGATGCGACGGCAACTTATTGGGCCGGGCGTGTTCAGGAGAGCTTTCTGCTTGGAAGGCTCTATGCCCAGAAGTTTCTGATCGTCAATGATGCTGAATCGGCAGAGCGCACTCAAAATGAGTTTGAGAAAACGGCTGAGGAGCTCGCCACACTGCTTGGAGAGCTACAGAACCCCAATCGGGTTGCCGCAGCAAAAGCCGCACAGTCTGGCCTTGAAGAGTACCGCTCAGCGTTTGGACTGGTCGTCGAGCACATCACGGCGAGAAACGAAATCATCCAAGGAACGCTGGACAAGATCGGACCGCAGATTGCCAAAACGGTAGAAGACGTAAAACTCAGCGTGAAAGCCGATCAGGATCAGCTTGGGCCGGAAGCCGTTGCGAGTATACAGGCCACAGAACGGATGGAACTTGCGATCGGTGTGGCGAGCCTGTTGATCGCGGTCTTTGCTGCGACTGTGATTGCGAAATCCATTGTCAAACCAATCCACTCCATGACTGCTGCAATGCAGCAGCTGGCCGATGGCAGTATCGATACCGAGGTCCCGGCGACCGGTTTCAAAGACGAAATTGGTGAAATGGCTAAGGCTGTTCAGATCTTCAAGGACAATGCCGTTGAACGCCAGAGGCTGGAAGGGGAATCTGCCGAAGAGACTGCGAAGCGGGTTGAACGGCAACGCAAGATCGACCGTTTGATCAACTCGTTCAGGGACGAATCCGGAGGGTTGCTCGATTCAGTAGCAGACAACATGGATCAACTGAACAACACGGCCAGTGACCTGGCAGATATTGCCGAACTCACCTCAGGACAGGCAAATGGTGCAGCAACTTCCTCCGGGAATGCATCAGAAAATGTTCAGTCGGTTGCATCCGCAGCAGAAGAGCTCGGTGCGTCCATTCAAGAGATTGCCCAGCAGGTCAATCGCACGATGGAAATTGTCGACAAGGCAACAAGTTCGGCTCAGTC
>NZ_CANMNP010000002.1 GCF_947499295.1 uncultured Roseibium sp. | reverse complement strand
GGTCATTCTTATTCACTTCACGCTAAAGCGGGCTCGTCTGAAGACGAGGGGTTTCCTCCAAGGCGTGGATACTAAAGGCTGTCTGCCAAGCGATTTGCAAGAAGCACAAGATCAGCTGGCTTGATCTCTTCAATGACCGAATGAATCTCGGTGTTTCAGATGAGTACGAAAAGAACTTGGGTCGCAATGCAGGACCGGAAAGAACCGCTGCAATCAAAAACTGGATACTCACCCATGAGCCTGACTTGGCTTATGGGATGTATCCTGAGCACTTTCCCCGCTCCCTCAAAACCAAATGGCAGGGCTTGCTTGAGGAACGTGGGCAATATGATCGTGTTCACTCACAACCGTTTCACACGGGGCAGCTTCACGAGATCAGCGCACAACGACCTATCCATACAAGGATCAAGCTGGATCAGGATTTTACGATAGAGGTGGATAGCTCGATTGCCGGATCAGTTATTGCTTTGGATCGTTATCGGGCAAAATGTTACCCAATGGTGTTGCGGGCTGAAGGCACATTCGACCCGATACCCATAACGCCAGAGCCATATGGTTTCCCGATCCGTGAAGGCGATCTCTCGCAAATCGTACCGATGCGACAAAGCGAATACCCTGGGGAACATGGGCACTGTTTCTTAATCGGCCCGCACGGTTTGATGAGCTACTACGCAGACCGCTTTATTGCAGGAACCGAAGTGTCTCTAGCCAACCTCGATGAAATGGCAAAAAGGCTGATGGAACTCGAACAATCCAAAGTCGCGGTCTTGCTCGAAAACGTCATCTTCGAGTAATTTTCTTAAGAGCTATCCACCTGCAGAGCCACTCTTCTTAAATCTCAGCAAAATAAGAGAAAATAGATATGCGACCGATAATATAAGAGAAAGATAGCACCCATTCAGTATCGCAACTACAATATCGCCCTCAAAAATAATCTTTTTTGATAGAATAAATGATATCTGAAAATAGTAATCAATAAATATATAAGCGAATACGAGAACTATAGAAAATATCAACTCTAATAATTTAGTCCTTAAGGTTGAAAAAATTATTATCATCATTACTGCAAAAACTGGATCGAAAACCATTGGCATGTGCTGCAATCTCAAAACAGCAAATAATGCCAGGGAAAATGTCACAAGAATAAATGTTCTTAGGAATCTTATTTTAGGCATACCGATTTTGCTTATTTTGAAGATGATCTGGCAAAGCATCCCAAAGTATATTCATTGACTCAATAACGTTTAACTGAATATTGGATTTTGAATTTTTGATGATTTTTTTGAGGTAATTCGTATCTGCGTTCCCACTCACCCCACCTCCAATATCAATACAACCAGCGCTACCGAGCGTTCCCCCGCCATGAATAAAGAAGCCCGAACGCCCAAGTGTGTCAGTAGAAGGCAATGGACGTAGTGATACGCGCCAGTCTCCCCAGTCTCCATGAAGTCTACGTAAGACATCATAAAATGAACTTGGGTCGCTAAGTTCTGAGGGTTTGATAAGGTACGTCCCAACCGGTATTGGACCTTCATTCTTCAAACTTGTTTTGCGTGGGTCATTCATTGACGGTGGTCGACCGCTTGTCGCTCTAATTTTTCTAGTTTTTTTGTTGTGCTTTACTACCAACCATCCCTCACGAATATAAAAAAATATTTCAGCCATCACGAAATCCATCATGTCTTCAAAAGAAGTAAATCGACCCTGTACTTCTTAATGACTTATGAACTTATTCGCAATCTAAAAGAGAATAGATCTTCACATTCAATTTTAAATAGCCAAAATCTATTGTTGCTAAGTTTCAATATACCGAAAGCGTTCCAGCTTAACGCGGGTCTCCTCAAACACGGTGCGATAGCTGATCGGATCAAACTTGTCAGTTTGAAGCCATTGCCTTCCGATTTGTCCAAGCACGAATTCGAATTCGCGCAATGTCGAACGTGTGACTTCGGAAGCGTCCAAACCAAGGTCTGTTAGTTCCCACACCGCCATATTTTGCGCCATCTGAAGGCGACGGATCGGTGCGGGGTGCGTAATCGCCAATCGCCCACGGGTGAATGTTGAGGCCATGGCCTCCATAAGCCAGCTCATGGCGCATATCCCAAACAACGCCATCCGCAGGCGCAGGTCACGCGGCAACGCCGCAATTCCATCGATGTTCTCTTTATTCTCAACTTGAATAGCGATGGATTGACCCAGCGCATAACCGTCGGCTTCAAACTCCAAGCATTGAAGGATGCGACTATCGAGCGATGGTGCCATCTGCCCCAATTCATTGAGGTTCAGCTCATCAAACCCAAGAGACGAGCTTTCGGCGTGTCCTCCGGCGTCACGCAGAAAATCAATATGTCCAAGCTGGCAATGCGCCAGCTCATGAAGCCAAACAAACCGCATCATCAAAAGTGCAAGATAGTAAGCAGCGGCTGAACGATGCGGATCATTCGGCATGATCGGTGCCGTGAGATTTGCGGTTTCCGCAACACCGCCGATCTCCAAGGTTTGCAAGAGAACGGATAGCCCCGGTGGAATACCATCAAGTGCAGTCGGGGACGTTTCCTGCTCAATGCTCCCGAGCTCTGGAAACACTTCTCCTTGCGCCATCACAAACCAAGCGAATTCAAGGATGACCATCGCGAGCCCCGTATGCATCGCCGCGATATGGTTATGGTCTTGTTTGTTCGCGAGAGCGTTGGGGTGCACGGACTCCAGAAAGCCAATATCGATTGAGAAATCAGAACCCGCGAACCTGGATTTCCGCACTGGCTCTGCTTGCAGCTGCGCGCGAATGCTCGCGAGCGATGTGACAAAGAGCTGATCATTTTGATTGCTATCTTCAGGAGCAAAAGCTGGCAGTTTTTGTATACTTGAAAGATTGGTTAAATGTTTTTTTACAGAGCGGTAAGAAAATCTCTCAACATTCAAATTTCTATTCATCGAATGTTGCGCCTTGATTGAGATTTTCAAAATTATTTAATTGAGAAATCTTTGCCACTGAACTGTTCAGAAATTTAAAAAGACGATCTTTGTCCGGATTGATTTTGAAATCATTATAGAGTTCAGGAGCCTGTTCTGCGGAGAGTCTGACACCTAGTATAGTATTTTTAGTGCCGTTTTTTCTGTCAATATATAAGCCCTGAATAATATCTATGTTGTCTTTTCTTCGAAATTGATAGTGACAGACAGCGGTACTGTTTGTTCCCTCAAGTTGATACCCAACAAAAACGTTATTTGTGTAGTGAGCGATTACAGGTCGAGGAATATCGTCTTCATGATTTACCCCTGCTGTCCCATTAAAAGTACCGTCACTTTCGTATATTTTAGCTCTTACTTTAACTTCAGAAGTATCGATTTCAAATTTTATTAGTCCAAAACGATTAATCGCCCTAACATCAGATGAACCTCGCCGTCTTCTTTTTGGATAACTAAGTGTAATCCATATTCCCTCTTTGTTGACCAATCCCAGCTCAGCTCCCGGAAGTCGCTCAGCCCCAACCTTACTGAAATCAAGAAAAAATGGTTTGTTTTTGTTGACTTTTTGATTCCAAGTCCTGTTTTTCAATTCCTGAAAATAGCTTTTGAAACTATTTATTAGGGTGGTTTCATAGGATCGGAATATTTCAGGATCTCGCTGTCCAGGTTCCCAACCCCAATAGACCTCCTCCACGTCTTGGCTGTATTTAAGTATTACAAAATTCAGAATGGGCATATAGTGCCTTAAAACATACACCTCGTGAGAATTAATTGCGTGTCCCGCGACAATCGATGCATACCTTCCTGAGAAAAATTCTCTAACTCCTACTATATCTTCCCAAGTCTCTTTACCTGGATTTGCAAGCCAGTTTTCATAGGATTTTACTATATTGGGATTGTCGGAATCATATAGACCAACAAAAGTATTTCTGACTGATTTTGCTTGAGATATTCTATTCGCAATCAGTTGTGTACATTCACTCGCTACTCCTAAACACTGAATAAATCCTCGACCTTTCGCAGAATCCTTGAAAGACTGTTTTAGTTCTTGAACTTCCTTTTTTCGCCGATAGTTGATCTCTGTCAAAAGCAAAAACTGAAGAAACACAGAACCAAAAACCCAACAAACCATGCCAAAAACTAAAGGATTATTGGCTATGGGGAATATTTCCAATATTATATTAGGCTGTATAAAAGATATTATGCCCATAGTATATGATAATATTGTTGCAATTGCTGTTGATGTTATGTATAAATAATATTTTAAGTTATTTTTACTAGGATTTTGCATGAATAATCTCACAAAGAAAACTAAAACCCGTTCTTCTAATTGGAGCCTCGAAGACTGTTTGTTCCTTCTATGCTCTATTCACCCAGCATCAGTCACCGGTTTGGTACTCTACGCTTGTATAAGTTACACCCCAAGCTCTCCTGAGAATAATAGACCAATTCCACTGAATGCGAACCCGACAGAAATTTTCAATCAACTTGAAGCCAACGCAAAAGACTCCTTCGATTTACCCAGTGAAAATCTGTCTGCAGTAAACAATATCGTAGTTCCGCGAGGCATCGTCGCCGCTCCAAAGTAATACTATTTTTCTCGCTCAACTTTAACCTTTTCACTTTCCTCAGCCCCGCACCATCCATCCAGTATCCGAAGCGCTTACCGAAGAACCTGACACACGGTCAATTCGCGGCCCGCATAAACGTGTGGCGTTGACCGCATGTCAGAACCGTTCGGTTTTTCAGGCGCATCGGCTGGATGGTCCGGCTGAGGAAAAACTGAAAGGACAAAACAATGACAACTTCAAACTCAAATCCAAAGCCGCTCTATCGCGTCAGCTTCTCCCGCATCACCGGGAAAGACAATCAGGGCAATGATATCCTCGGACGTCCCAAAGAAATCGGCGCAGCCTGGGAACGCAAAGGCGACAAACAAGGCGCGATTGTGCAGTTCGATATCATCCCAACGGATCTTATGAACCATAACGGCGTGATGTTCTTGGTTCCCACTGAAACCGCAAACAATGGTGGCTCGCAATGAGCCACCTTCCTTCTCAAGACAAAGCCGCGAAACCAGAACCGCAAGAACGCGTTTTCACATGGCAAGATCGATCCGTTCGGCTCATCTACGAACCCCGTCGCTGGTCAGCCATTGATCACGTCACGATCAAGTCTGAAGACGGCGATCCACTCCCGATAACAGAGACAGGATTCAAGTCGCACTACTTCGGACCGTATGACCCAATCCTGACAATGGATGAGGTTCAGACCATGGTCATTGAATGGCTCAATACCGAAGCGCTATCAAAACAATGGCAAACCTACCTTGCCCAATCTCGGCAATTGTCCCTCTTTTGAGGGGCAATTGCTTCTCGATTTGAGAGAATTGCGAAGATTGACGGTGATTGGCATTCCGCCTAAACCTCCCGGCCAGGAGGGGCGCAAATTCTTTGAATGTGTTCCCCAATAAGAAAACCGGGACGAGGCCCACACTCAAACCTGGTGACGGAACAGATCACTGCAAGACGCTCATTGTGCCCGCACTGAGCGTTTCATTTTTTCGACTTGAGTGTGTGGGCTGATCTTATCGCTTGCGGTTACTTCTTCTTTTTCTTTCCTCTGCGGGCTTTTCCGAGCCCCATATCTTTCGCAAGCTTTGCCCGCGCTTCGGCATAGTTCGGGGCAACCATTGGATAATCTGCGCTCAATCCCCATTTTGCTCGGTATTCATCAGGTGTCAGATCATAGTGCGTGCGCAAGTGACGTCTCAGAGATTTGTACTTCTTTCCGTCTTCCAGACAGATGATGTAATCCGGCGTCACGGACTTCTTGATCGGCACGGCAGGCGTTAAAGGCTCTGGTTCAGGCACGTATGACGCGGTGACCACACCTCTCAGCGCTGTATGGACGGAACCGATCAGCTCAACCATGTCCGCCGATGAGATTGTGTTGTTACCGGCATAAGCGGCAACAATGTCCGCTGTCAGCTCGATAAATTCCAAGTCTTGCTTTTGATCGTCCATAGTCGAAGTCCTTCGCCGCTATGCTCAAGGCTGCCTTGATCCGTTGCTGTCTTGTATGGCGGCGTTTTTGGCTCTGTCAAAATAGAAACTGCTGGCCCTTACCAAAGTCTCGGTTTGCGTATTCGCTAAAATCACACATTTTCTGCGTGCCCTCGGACATCATGTGTCATTAACACATCCCTCAAAAACTCGTGTGGCGCGCAAAGCGGCATACTCTTTTAGATAGGCGTCCACGAGCGGTGACATTATTAATCCTTCATCCGTCATAATATGAAGCGGCTCATTCACGTCATTCAGTGGATGATCTTTATAAAAACTTGCGTTCGATTTGGTGAGTTTGATCGGCATGAAATCGTTGATCCAACGAACCAATGAAATATCTATGGGACCGGATATATTGGTTCCCACGATCCCCCAAAGCCCATCTGGATTTTCAATACAGATTTTCAAAGCATCAAACCCATTGAGAAAGGGCTTGAATACAAATCCCTTGTATCCGGCTGCCACAATTTTTGAGTACCCGTGAGTTGTCAGAAAACTGTCCGCAATCAAAGGCAGATCAAAATTTACACCTTCCGCAAATTGCTGTGTCGGCTGTTCAACGCCGATGATGTTGTCGATATCAACAGACTGGGCAAAGTTTTCATATTGGTTACAAGTAAGCGACCCATTAAAATCTACAATAAAGCTGCAAGAATACTTATTTATAGCTCGAATAAGAGTTGGTATATTGTTTGGACTTCCCTTAAGTTTTGCAATGCCGTTGAAATCCGGAGGAACATGCAAAATCGATTTTGTGTCAAAGGTCGCTAGGTCAATCGCGTTTCTTTCGCTCCTGGATTTCAGGTTCGATAAGCTAGCCCAGCTTCCTTTGTGACAGAGCCCATTTAGGTATGAAATAAACCTCAGCACGCTTGGTGACGGTGGCGCGCTGACATTTTTAAGGGCATTGAGCACATTCTGCACACTTTCGCCCGAGCTGGGCGACAGGGGCATTTCCATCGCATAGATAAGATCGCCCGTCGCAGGGTCCCTACCCGCTATCACCAACTCTGTCTTCCGCTTTACCTCAGAAGAAGCTGATTGAAATGGCTGCTTAAGAACGAATTCCGATGCGTAGGCCTCAAGCTGTATATCCTGTTTCAATTTTGACCTCTGGATATCGAAGTTTTAAGGAGGAACGCAATTTTTCTAAATCTTCCGCGCCATCATTCATCGTATTTGTGAGGAAAAAATCAGGGCGCACGTCACCCAATAAATCGAAAACAGGCTCAAACTCGACATCGTTATCGACGGTCATCGTGATTCCAAATCCTATGTTTAAGTCATTTAACTGCGAGAGATTTTCTCTCCATATTGCTCGATGCCGAAGGCTATTTGCATTGCGTTCCGGCAACAAAACATCCGTACCCAATTGAATTCCGGCAAACCTAGGCATTGATTTCATGTAAGGTAAATACGGGTGCAGGCGCACATGGCCACCAGTGGCAACGCGGAAGTATTTTCCTGCTGAGACACAAGCTTTCATATAATTGAAGAGGGTATCAATCCTGGACTCGAATGGTTCACCACCAGAAAGAATTACGAGATCAGACCGTACATTTTCTATGTATGATAAAGGTTCGCCTGATAAACACGCGGTAGCGCTGTTACTTGCATATGGACAATGGCAACAGCGCGCATTGCAAGAACCGTTTACGAGGACAAGGTTCTCAGACACTTTTGAACTCTTCAGCTATCGCCCCATAGCCCTTTGAAATCCCTCGTATAAATTCACCGGAGAATTGGGATAACTCTTTTTCTTTCCGTTGAGAAAAACCAATTGCCTCGTTAAGCGCTTCATTGGGTGACATGCTTGTTGAAGCGGTTAATAGCTGCAAGCGATCATGAATCGAGATTTTTAACTTGGGGCTCGTGAACAGTGTAAGCGGATCGAAAGCTAAATGATGTGGGCCACAAAGATCCCAATCCACGACCGTCAACGTACCATCGTCTGCAACGAGAATGTTATCTGGGTGTAGATCTCCGTGACTTATTTGGACGTCATCTTGGAATCTTCCCTTGAAGATTTCGGAGAACTTCTGCAGCGCTTTTAATTGTTGATCTGCATCCAAATTGGAAAGTGGGGCGGCTTGTAGATACTCCCACTCTAATGAGCTTTCCCCAGAGGCGACCAGTGTTGGCGCTGGATATCGCGTTTCCCGAAACTTTCCCGATAGAACATATTCGTTGATCAAATCAGGTGCCGGATAGATCTGCTTGTAAGTCCACTTGCAATGTTCGCGCAGGAGATAATGTTCTTTGCCGGCAACAGCGTTTGTCGGTGTTACGTATATGGTTTCTGTCCGAAAATTGACCAAGCCTATTAGCCCTACACCGTAGACTATCAAAAGTGTTACGGCGATGAACAGGTTGGCTTCGGATGCCTTAGAGAACAGCACGGCAATGATCATGCTCAAGACAAAGGCAACAACGGCGCTAATGATTGAAGAAATCGATAAAGTGGTTGCAATGCTTTCCCGATCTCTCAAGCTCAAAATGAGCAATGAGGAAATGTAGTTTCGATATCCGGTTTTGAAAGCTGATAGAAGAATGAAACCAGCCGCAACCACTACAATGTTCTGGCCTGCTAGCATCAAACAAGAAAGAACAGCCATGAAGCCCAAGCAGAGAATGGGCACGACAGGAGACTCAAACGCTTTAAAGGTCCGCCGGAACAGCACAGCCGATTGTGCAGAACTGAGATTCCCGATGACAAAGATCACCGATGACACCAGCGCCGGGTCGTCACCAAAGACATCAGCAAAAACTAAAGGGCCGGTTCGGTTCGCAAGACTGACTGCGAAGGCACTCACTGAGCTAATGGCAATCAATATCAAAATATAGGGTCTTTGTATTTCTTGATGACTTGATCGTAGGAGTTGCGCAACGCTGGTGCTTTTGGGGCTGTGCACTTCACTATCGACGTTGATCAGATGGCATAGATAGATAGCCATCACCAAAAAAAGTATCTGTGCAATGAACGGCAATAGCGCGTTTATTTGGTAAAGAAATCCAGCGGCCAGAAGTAATACAATAGTCCACATGTACACATGGGTGCTTATGCGTGATTTCACCTCAAACAACTCATGTTTCGAGGAACATACTCGCAACAGCAAACTGTCTTCTGCGCCGGAAAGCGATGCCCCAGCAAAAGCAATTGCGGCCATGTAACCGTAATAGGAGATTTCACCAGGCAGAAAAATCAGGCAAAAAAACCCTACAATCATCGAAGCCATCGCCAGCTTGATGACTTTTTTGCTCCCTTCCTTGTCAGCCCATAAACCGAGAGGAGTTTCAAGGAGGATCACAACAACAGAAAATATGCCAGATATAAAAACGATGTTACCAGCATCTAATCCCTTTTCCTCCGATAGAAGCAAAGGCAAAACAGGAACGACGATTGCTGTAGACTTACAGACAGCGTACCATCTGAACAGGCCTATATTATCCACAAAACACCTTTCCGCGACAGCTCCTGCATTTGCCACTATTATGCAAGTCAGCAACGGTGTTTTTAGCGGTCCAATCGATTTGATCGTAATTGTAAATGTTTCCAAAGGATTTGGAATAGAAACAGCACTTTAGCTCTCCATCATAATCCAGAACCAAAGAAATAAATGGGAACTTGCAGAGGTCTGCGGATCTTAATTTCGGATTATTTTCGCCTAAATACAAATCTATGCAGTCAACGAAATTTCTGACATTCCAAGAGATTTCCTGCCGGTCATAGAAGGTTTTGACAGCACAGCTAATTTTGCTCGTGGGCTCATTCAACTCGCCTCTGATCGCTTTTAGTTCGGCTTCAACTGGCAACAGTTTTTCGCCGAGCTTGGTGCCGTTCGTCACACTATTGTCGGACCTCGAAAAACTGGTAGAGAATTGGTCTAGAGGACTAAAGCCAACGAAGTTGACACCTTTTTCCAAAAGATGCGAAATAGAGCCTTGCAGATCTCTTAAAAAATCTTTGGTCAGCGTAACTCTTGCGCCGATACTTTGACTTGGTTTGGTCTCTTTTATGCGTTGAATATTTTTCCAGACCAAATCGAACTTATCAGCGCCTCGAATTAGCTTGTAGTTCTCTCTATTTGTTGCATCCATCGACACAACAATTTCATCAATGTCTTCTTCGATCACCCACATATTCTTGTGAAGCAGTATACCATTCGTGTTTAGCTCAACACGCACACCTAGAGACTTGACGAATTGAACGATTTGCCGGCACTCGGGGTGCATCAAAGGTTCACCACCGGAAATCATGAGCGAATGTACACCGCGATCTGCCAAATCTGTAAATAGAGGCTTTAGGGCGTTCAGGCTATGCGAGACCTTGTGACGCGTTTTCCAACAATCGCACATGATGCAAGGACTGTTGCAGTTTTGAATGATGTGAATAATTGGAGTGGTCGGAGTCCAAACTTTTGAAAGATCATCAATACTTTCGGTTACATCCAGAACCAAATCACTGTTCAGGTTGAAACCTTTCTTTCCCAAGTCAACCTTTAAATCATAAATATCCTTCTGCAAAACCTCCGCATCTATATCAAATTTGGCGGCAATTTTGTTAGCATCCTCGTTATGCACGTACATATCCCGGAGAATAGTAATTGCCGTGTCATTCAACTCTAGAACTTCCATTGATGGGAGTTTTCGAATTGTATTTTGGCGACTATCAATATGATACATTGCGAAACTACAGAATTTGTATGCTGCGCCAGTTTAGGCGCAGCAGTATATATTAAATTGTTACTTTATTTTTTCGACTTTTTTGCAGGTGCTTTGTAACACGTGCTGCCGAGACCACCGGCTCCGACACCAATGCCGTCTCTAATGGCGGGCTTGCTATAGGACATAATTCTCTCCTTTTTAATGGGTAGCTTGAACTACGTAGCGCGTAATTCTTACGGGCGACGCGCCATTTTTGTTCCACAAAAAAAATCGAGAGTCAACTAAAGGTAGCTAAATTTTGCAATGCATCTTTTGGTGGCAAATTTCGCCTTTAAACATCGCATTTGGATGCAATAAGCGCTGAAACAGCGGCAACGAATTGTTCCGCAACTTACATCGAAAAACTCAAATACTTCGGCAACGGCACAGCTCGATGTCTCGATCAAATTCGTGAATGACATGGTCAAGCTGAAGCGTGAGACCAGACTGCTGATTACCAAATCTCTAGGCAATCCAGGTTTTGGCAAGCTCAGGCCACATACAGATTGGATCCGCTTCCCGGTAGCGGTGCACTCGCGATACAGCCAAAATTTCAGTGTGAAAGATGAAACTGAATTGAGCGATTTTTCGCCCAAGGCAGAGGCGAGGCTGTTCACCTAAAACTTTCGTTTCCGCTGCGACCCTACGAGCATGTAACGGCATAAAGTGATACTGCAAGATGTGCGCGGTAATACCGCGCCACTTGGCAAGGGGACTCGCTGCGCGTCCCCGTTGCATCCCCTCAAGCTCTTGGCACTGATCGGCATTGAGCCCATCAGTGCCATCGAAACGATCCGGCGTTTCATCCCGGCCAACAGAGGGCTGTTGGAGCACCCCAGTACAGAAAATTAGTGAGCTTATCCAAAGGACGCATTTAGTCGAACCTATGCGCGTCGGTTGCATTCTTGGTGGAGTTGCCTAACCACCGAGTGGGTGGGTCACCTCCTGCGATCGCTTCTAATATACACTCGAATGCAGGTCTACCTCGTAGAATAATCACAGAAGGGTATACCCGCCCTGGACCAAATTCGGTCCAAAATAGGAAGCTATGTGAAATAGTCGTCACCAAAAAGTTGTGATTAGAATGGGCGTATTTCTTAATTTTTTCTGAACGATCTGTATAATTGCACCCATGCGAACAAACTACGGTTGTATAATTTGACAATATCAAAAGTCGATTGGGATATTATTGATGCTCGCGTGGAAGCTGTTTCTAAACAAGAACAGCTCGCGACCAAATCAAAGGGCTTACTTTGGTTAGCCCTCGAACAGATATTTCCTTCCTTTCAGAATGAAGCTCTGGAAACCATAACTGATGGTCCTGATGATCGCGGTGTTGATGCGATCCACATTATCGAGAATGATGATACTGCTGAGGTTTTTATCTTTCAGGCTAAGTACCGAGAGAGTGTAAAAACGACAAACAAAACAATAAATGATAGCGAAGTTTTGAAGATTTCACTCTTCCTTGAAGATATTTTCAATCAAAATGAAGATTTATTGACTTCCAATATTCAGCTTTCAGAGAATGTAAAAAGAATTTGGGAGATACATAAACTTGGTAAGATTTGTCGTTATCATATCATTTTTTGCTCAAACGACTCTGGCCTGTCAAAAACGGCCGAAGATATTGTTTCAAATTATTGCCAAAACCATCCTCAAGTCACTTATGAATTCTATGGACCGTCCGAGTTCATTCGCGATTTAGCTCTGAAAGGCAGAACCGTTGCAAACGGTCACTTGCAAGTCGTTGGCAAAGAGATTTTTGAAAGAACCGATGGCGACGTTAGGGGCGTAATCGCTTCCGTAGATGCTAGATCCTATATTGACTTGGTTTGTGGTGAAGATGGAAAAACAATAAAGAGACACGTATTTGATGATAATTTAAGAGTCTTTTTGGGTGCGAAAGGTGGTTATAATTCTTCCATTATTAGTACAGCGACTTCTCAAAGTAGCTATTTGTTTTGGTACCTAAATAACGGGATAACTATTACTTGCAAAAATTTCTCGTACAACAAAGGGCATACTAACCCGACGATCAAAATCGACGATTTTCAGATCGTGAACGGGGCACAAACCTCTCATTCTTTGTTGGAAGCATATCGATTGAGTAAAGACGCCTTAGAAGATGTTGTAGTGATGATAAGGATCTACGCAACGGATAGAAGCGACATCGCCGAAAGAGTCGCGGTAGCCACCAACAGTCAAGCTAAAATCCAAAACAGAGACCTTCGCGCGAATAGCGAGGTCCTTAAGAAGATGGAGTTGGCTTTTGAGCAAAGAGGATACTTTTTCGAACGAAAGAAAAATATGCATGCAACCCAATTGGCAACGAAAAGAATTGACGCCTTAAAACTTGGTCAGGTCATCCAGACATACTACCTTCGCGAGCCCGACCGTGCCCGTGCTGGTTCAGATGACATTTTTGACGCTCAGTTTCAAAAAATATTTCATGAAGGTTATGAAATTGAAGAACTGTGTCGTGTCTGGGAACTTTATCGCTTCATTGAAACACTCCGTGAAGGCTACATAGGCAAGCATGGCACCTCAGCCGAACGCGAAGATCTGCACAAATTCCTAGTTTATGGTCAGTGGTTTATACTTTATACTTGCGGACTTCTTATTACTAGGTCGGATTATCGATTGACTTCAGAATTTAGTTTCGAAGAAGTTGTCGAGGAAGCAATTAGGCTTGTCTCGCTAGCGTGCGGCAAAAACAAGCTGGTTTCTCACTATCAAATATTCCGCTCCTCAAAGACAAAAGATAAAATTTTGGCAGAGTTAAGCGGAAAACAGCCTGACTTTTTCGACCTACTAAGAGCAGCAGGTTAATTCTTGCGTGCTTCATAGTGCACAACCATCGCCAAAATTGATGTTGTTGTAGTGCGGTGTAAATCGAAGCTTGTTGAAATTTAAAGTTGCAAAACCATGTTTTCTATAAAGGTTAGCTATGAGGGTGGAATCGCTGATGAAAATCGGCTGGATTTGTACGATGGGAGTACATCTATTCAAGGTGTCGCTCAGGCCATGCAAATCGCCACACATGCTTTCGTAAACGGTAAACTGATTACGAAAGCTCCTGCGATAAAAGGGGCTAGACTTTACCTGAAACCATCAAAACCTGGAAGTTTCTTAGTAGAGCTAGGAGTATTAATAACTGAGGATCCTCAGCGCGCACTAGCACTGGGAGGTATTTTTGCTGCATATACAGCCGCGCCATTCTATGACTTCGTCAAGATGATTTTTCGAAAAGCAAATGGAATGCAAGACGAAGAACCAGACACTCCAGCGGTGCGCCGAGCCTTGGAAAGGCAAGAGCCCTTTTTTGATGACGTTGCTGAAGTCATGGAGGGTAGCTTACAACGTACACATCGTCCAATTGGAGATGGTATTGATCAGATTCGTATTGGTCGACCAAGATCAAACCTGATTGTTCTGAACGAACACTCTAAGGATTGGGTAAATACGAGAGATATTACTCCTGTGACGAACAATTTGTCGGGTAATGTAACTCGGTATAACTCAGTTACGAGAAATGGCAGGGTTTATGTTGATCAACTGAGCCGTATCGTTCCGTTCAGGCTAGGGGAAAATTTTCCACTAGGTGTTATTGGGGCTCTAACTTGGTCCTTGCACGGGAGTAACTCTGGTGTGGGTGGAACGCAGGAGTTACCCAAGAAACTGAGGCTTTCTGCGGAAAAAGTTCTTTCTGCCTCAGGGCAAGTGAAAAGAATTATCTTATCGGATTGCAGCCGCGCAAATACATAGATTGGGGGCGCATAAAACAGTTTTCATCGCACTGCCCTAGACAGCGTGAGCGGAGCAACGCCGTATGATCGGGCGATGTGGGTGATGGTACTTTGCTTAGCGATGATCTGACTGCGGGCGTAGGCAATCTGGATATCCGTGAGTTTTCGTGGCCTGCCGATATGTTTGCCACGGGCTTTGGCGGCACGCATGCCTGCCTTGGTACGCTCCGAGATTTGTTCCCGTTCAAACTCCGCAAAGACAGCGAGTTGCCCATAGAGCATCCGTCCAACAGCGGTGGTCGTGTCGATGCCTTGCGTGATGGCCTGGAAATCCACACCGCGTTTGCGAAGGTCATCCAGCATCTGCAAGAGATGAATCGTTGATCGCCCCAGCCGATCTAACTTCCAGACACACAGCGTATCGCCTTGTTGAAGCGAGGCGAGCAGTTCGTCCAAACCCTGCCGCTTTGTGATCGCACCCGACACGCCATGATCTCCGTAGATCACGTCACATCCGGCCTGTTTCAGGGCATCAATTTGTAAATCCTCGGTCTGTTCCTTGTCTGAAACGCGGACATAACCGATTTTTTGTGGTCGTTTTTTCGATGGGGCTTTTGTTTTCTTCATCGCCGAAATCCTAACGTTTTCAGCGGCATGCGCAAGGATCGCGCATACACGCGAAACCCATCAAAAGGGTTCCTTTCTGAACGCATTGGTGACACGGGATTTGAGCGAATTACGGCATTCATTGAATCAACAACTTAGCTGAAAATCAAGCGCCGAATGCGAAAATATGGTAATGATATCAATAGGGAAGCCTTTTGATATGTCTGCCCTTCTCAAGCACAAAGCTTCGATTTTTTTATCTATTGCGGTCTTGATTTTACTCTGGCTGAGTTGGGGCTTCTGGGCGGGGCTGTTTGAGTTCGTTTCGGAACTCTGGGCGTGGCGTCCCGAGACTGTTATCGGCCTTGCCATGATCATCCTGCCGATCTTGGCAGCTTATCCGACACATTACTATTTGAATGTCCGCCGCACGAGCGAAGCTGGTGTGGTCCGAGTATCTGGCTTCGCCGACTTTATGGGGCATGGGCTGCTTAGTCTGATCGTTGGTGTTGCCTATAACGGCTCAATCCTCGCTGGAATTTTCATCCTGCTTTTTGGAGTTGATATTCACTAAATGACGCAAATTCCTCGCAAAAAATTTCGTCAATCAGGAGAAGTGGCATGCAAACTCAGGTATTCGCGGACAAACAAACAGACCCCTTAACACTTCCAATTGAGCAGGTCGAAGGGTCATTCTTTGCATTCTTCTCAAACAACAAAGGGATCGTAATTCCGCAAAATTCAGATACGCTTGTCTTGTTTGAACGCTTTGAGAAGACATGGGATACAGCGCTGTTCAAGCGCTTGGAGGTCGCATCCATAACCGCAACTGCGGTCAATGCCGACCAAATTGTTCCCCTAACAAATGTTGGTATCGGTCCGGCAGTTGGCATTGCTCTGAAAAACTCAATGGATAGTGCCCGTGCACACGCCAAAGCAGGCATCCGCATCAAGATGAAAGCCATCGATTTACCCGATTGGTTCATGCATATCCCAGATACTCAAGAACGCAGCATAGCTCATCAAGCACTCACACAGTTTCAGCTGGGAGAGATGCACGGATCATTTGTCCATATCCCGAGAGAAGTTCACGCCGTTCTGACCGCACAGCAGTTCCGCGAGAGAGATCACGTGAATATTGAGAAGCGCCAAAGTGCGTGGATCCCCGCAGCAGCAGTGTTTGCATTAATTGCCGGAGGATTTCTGCTGGCAATTCATCCGTTCTAGGCTTTGCCCCACGGGGCAATGGGGAGGCCGGGAGGCTCTGCCTCCTCTCATCCCCACAAGAGGAATAGTCAGACCCGTGTGGTGGTGACCCACTGGCCCGCGCCAGTCATGACGATTCCTCTTATCCCCTCCCATCTCCGTCCTCAGCCGGAAGGCAAGGTTGCATGGCGCAACCCACTTTCCAAAGGAGGACAACATGACAGTGACTTTTTACGCCCAGCCCTACAATATCAGTGCAACGGGGTTCTATTTTACGGACGAAGCCAGTTATTGCGAGAAGATCAACAGCATCACCGATGATTACGGTGACAAGGTCGAAGAGTTTGAGATTCAATTCATCAATGGCCTTGTGCTGGATAGTAAACTTGCTCAGGCGATTGAACCGACCCAATGCAACATCATCGCCATGATGGATGCCATGGCGACATGGACGGAAGAGCAAAAGCTCAAAGTCGTGATTGCCGTTCATGAAGGTGGAGCGCGTTTCGATATCACCGCAGATGATCCCGATGACATCGAGATTGATCTCTACCCAGATATGGATTTGAAAGACCTTGCCTATCAGTTTGTCGATGAAGGGCTATTCGGTGACATCCCCGACCATCTTGCCAACTATATCGACTATGACGCCATCGCTGACGATCTGAGGCACGATTACGACGAAGTGAGTATTTATGGTGACAGCTATGTGTATCGGTTGAGTTGAGGGATTGCTTTATTGCGCGCAAACTGTAAGGCAACGGTTTGGTTTTGTCAGTTTACAATTTAATGGTTTCGAGCATAACTAAGGCTCTCAATTATAAATTGCATGTTGGTATTTTTCGGAGGTGATAATGACTGGTTTTTCCTATCACGCTCATAAGAAGATGATTGATCTCTTTCATAACCACAGCCACGAAGTTGGCAGTCAATATTTCCCCCGTCCACCAGGAAAAACACCGACTGACTGTATAACTTATGTAATCAATGTTCTTACATATGCGTTCGAGCAAACGGGAAAAAAAACGGCGGCAGATAGAGGTCGTTCGCTTGGAGAATATGGAACAGAGCTTGCCAAATATCTCGTCGATGAACACAAGTGGATCGGTAATTACTACAATAAAGATGTCAATCACCCCAGTGACGGCGATTATGAACACACATATTCATTCTACAAACGAGTGCTCACTGGAAACAAGTATTACGGCATTTCAATAAGCAACCACGTCATTAACTACGCGCCCACACCAAAAAACAACTCAAATTACACGTCATTTCCACGTATTGGTGGAAGTAAAGAGCAAACTAAGTTAAATTTGAAGAATCTTGAGAAGATTAAAAAGGTCAAGTTCGCATTTGGTTTGTCAAGGGGAGGTAAACATACTTGGCTTTTTTCTGAAGGAAAGGTTTATGAGGTTCATTGGGAACGCATTGGAAGCGGTCTTTATGAAGCAACAAAGCTGGAAGACTTTCAGTGGTTGTCTGGGGCGATAATTGTTCCGCCTGATGCCTACACCGCAGCCGATTTTGATCAGAGAGATTTTTGGGATGACGTTTCAAAGTTTTTAAAGGGAATATTTGATTGAGAGGGATAACCAGACACAAAATAGGTTTTTTAGCCGCGGCAGCAATTATGCTTTTCATGGCATTGTATTATATGTCTTATTACTTTGAAGAGCAGACCTCTGATGAAGTTCTACATGTTTCTCACAATGAAAAGTATGGCCTATCGGTAGAATTTTTCGGTGAACGCGTTTTGAATGACAACGCAGTGCCGGAGCATCAGATCATCAAGTCAGTCAACTTACATGATCACTCCGATTCTACTGTCATCCGATACGAGCCCTTTGATCCGGAAACTCTTGAGCAGACCGGTGGCTATTTCATCAACGTCTGGTCACCCGACGGTGAATACTTACTGCTACCTTTGGGGCGGGGAGATGGGTTTGTTGTTTTTTCGTCGAAAACAGCAATGACGGATATGAAAAGTGAGCGCAAACCTCTCACGATAAGGGTCAAGAACAAATCACTTCCAACTGCGCTATGGCATAACTTTGAAGACTGGAGAGATGAACAGACGTTTCGGTTTTCGGCTGGCCAAACGAATTCTGCCTTGGTTTTTGATTTCGACATCTCAAACGAAATGGTTACATCCCAGAACCCCGCTGCGAATTTATTCGAGGCTCATATCAATACTCGTGCGATGCCGATCATTACTGATCAAGTTGAATAAAGTGATATCTCAAATAAACTTGATCCAATCGGGGAGCGGATCAATGGCTTTCTTGCGTTCGGTCATATCGAAGTAAAGCCACTCCATCAGATTTTCAGAGAGGGTTCTGTCACCGCGCTCATTGTCGCAATCGACGATATAGCGGTCTATCTCGACGTTCTCTGCTTCGACCAGCCAATCTACGTAACGCCAATAGCTCTGTGGCAAGACAAGCTTCTCATCGACACCAAACGCGTTCTTGACAAATCGTCCCACCGCTTCCGTGCCGCTCAGTTTGGGTTGGTTTTCAAGATACTTTTCAAATTCATATTGATCCATAAGACCAGAATAGCAGAGCGGGTATCCGCTCTGCTATTTGAAGATATTCCTAGAGATCACGTCCGTGATCTTTGTCCTGTGAGGGTGGTGCAATCGGCTTGAACTCTTTTTCCGGAGGATCAAAATGCTGCTGGATTTTATCCAAGGCTTGCATGTGCTTTTCCGTTTCCGGTCTCATCGCCCAACCCTGACTGTAAAAGGCCACAAGATTTGAATCCTTGTTGATTGCCAATCCTGTGATGCGGCCATGATTCAGCCCCTGTTCGGATGGCAAATTCTCAAGACGCATACGGAAGCTGTAACCCTCCATCGTGGCGATCTTCCCATGAATCCAAAGGTCTTTATTCAAATCACCCATGGTGATTTCGATATGTGGTTTTTGGGAGGGTGTTTCAGGCATCGGTCCGCGATATCCAATTGTTCCGGCTGGCCCCTGACGGTTTGTTCCGGCAATTCCCCATGTGGGCGGTTTCATCGTATGCGCCGTGTTGTCCTTGTCACGCGCCGGATAGGGATTGCTATAGGGCTCCGCCTTGCTTTCTTCCGGGTCGATATTGTGAACGGCATCATGGAACGGCTTTACAGGACGTTTGGTCATAGCGTTTTCCTGCTTTTGATTTGAAGAAGAGAAATTGCTGCGGGCCAATGCCCCTCCGCTCGGCGTTATTCAGCCGCGATTTGCTCGGGAGCTTCCTCAATCTGCGGATCATGCAGATTGACGCCGAGGGATTTGAGCTCATCATCTTTGAACCATGGGCGCTTGGTACCCAGGATCGGGTTCATATTCTCAATGAACACAAGCTGCTTGGCGTCGTCCATGCGCATCAGCTCATCGGGATAAGCAAGCTTGCGCTGCTTGGCCGATGCCGTATCCGTGTTGGTCGTGGTTTCCGAGTGCGAGGTGTCTTTGCCGCGAGAAACACCCACAGCACGGGCCAATGCCGTTGACCAATCCCAGACGGTCGTCACACCGCACAGCTTGGAAAAATACTCCGCCGTCAGATTATCGCGCGAGCCAAAATACTGGATCATGCCCGCATTAGAGATGAAGGTTTCCCAGCCATCGCCGTAAATGCGCTTTAATTGGCTCAAATCCTGACAAATACCCCAGATTTGGATTCCAAAGCCCGCCATCAGACCAAAGGCTTGTTCCAACATGGTGAGCTTGCCGAGCGCCGGCATCTCATCCAGCAGGAACAGAACGGGCTTTTTGGGTTTTAGTTCGATATTGCGGGCATTCACCGTCAAAGCTTGCTGGATCAACAGGCGTAACCACCGCCCATGACTTTCCAGCTTATCGGCAGGCAGCACCAGATAGACACTCATCGGAGTAGTTTTGAGGTCCTCGAACTTGAAGTCTGATGTTGCCAGACTGTCTCTCAGGCGTTCACTGTCCAGAAAATGGGTCTGGGCCTGCACGGATGCCATAACGTTAGAAAGAAGCTTTTCTTCCTTTTGCAAGCATCGCGCACCTGCTGAGCGAACCGCACGATGCGGGATCTTCAACATGTTCTTGAACAGCGTGTTGAGTTCGTCCCCATCCAGCAGCAGAAGTTCCCGAACACGGCCCAAGTTGCGGTTCTTGGCTTCTGATTTGCTCAAAGCGACATAGAGGATCACACCGAGCAACAGGGCTTTAGCTTCTTCATCCCAGAACCGCTCATCACCACCCGAATACATGATGATGGCATCCGCCAGCAGCATGGCATTATCGGCAATGTCGATGTCACCGGGAATGAGCCAATCCAGAGGATTGAAGCACGACACCGCCATGCCCGTGATCCCCCACGGATCAACCACATGGACCGCTTGTCCCAGAGCAGCACGGCACTTGGCGGTGATCATGGCGTTCTCGCCCTTGGGATCAATGACCAGCACCGAGCCCAGATAACGCAACAGGTTTGGGATAATCGCACTGATGCCTTTGCCCGATCTGTTTGGCGCAACGGTCAGCAGATGGCGCACACCAATATAAGACAGCGGCTGCATTGCGCCGCTGGCATCAGGCACATAGCCCAAGAGAAAGCCCTCGAGCGTGATGACGCCCCTCAAGAACATCTCTTTGAAGCTTGCCCATGCGGCAGAGCCAAAGGTGGTTGGGGTTTGTCCAAGCCGTTGGATGAAATGACGTGCCCAGTAACCAAACCCAGCAAAAAAGGCGAAGAACGCTGCAACAAACGCCGTGCCCCAGCCCAGCATACCGTGATCGACAATAACAATGTAGATTGCCCCGCCAAACACCGCGCCCATCGCAATCTGGCGGGCATTGGAGCCTTCGGGAGAGAAAAACCATCCCAAGACAAAACCAACTATCCCAGGCAAGATCGCGATACTCAGACGATACGCCGTCAACTCAAATCCATAATATGGCACCTGAGTAACAAGCCATCCTTGCAACAATGGCGTTTCCGCGAGAAATGCTAAACTGGCAAGGCCTGCCAGAGTGCCGATCCAGAACAATCCTGGTCCGCTTTCGAAAAACGTTTTGAGGGTTTCCAAATCATCCGAAAATGATGGTTCGGGTATTTGTTTTGACATGAGAGATACCTTCTCGGGTTTGAGTGACAAACCCGGTCCAAATATCAATCAATCAGGCGTAAGTGGCCGGTATTGCATGGGGTAAAGTGGGTAAATTCATCCACCCGTGAGGCAAACAAACCTGTTCTATACCTCACGAAAACACCGTTTTATGATCGATAGGAAAGCGCTTAAAAATCTTGCCGTCCGATCACCGCCATGATCTCGACTGCGGTGTCGTTCACCTTGTAGTAAACGGTGTGCGCTCGAAAAATGCTGCGGCGGTAACCTGGTCGGATATCATCAACGGCGGCGTATAAGAACGGGTTATCGCAAAGCTGATCAAGATGGTCGATCAAAGCGTCATAGTACAGATCGGCGCGCTCTTCTCCCCATTGGATAAATCCGTAGTCATAAATGGCAGTAAGATCACGATCTGCCGATGCGCTGAGTTTAAGTCTATATTTTCGCGGCATTCTTCAGTCTTTTCTTGGCCTGCGCGCGTATCTGTTCCGGCGTCCGGTCAGAAAATCCACTCTCCTCGGCTGCAATCAGCTTCTTGCGAATTTCTTCGACTTCCCGTGCCTTACGTATGAGGTCATTCACCACTTCGCTTTTGCTCGTATATTCCTCACTATCGACCTGCGCCTTAAGCCATTCATCGTTCGGGCGGGTCAGTGAAATGCTTTGTCTCGACATCTTCAAGTCCTCCAATATGGTTACGTCTATCTGATGTAATTATACACCAAAATCGCACCATCTTGCAACTTCAATGCACACAAATCTAAACGATAGGTTGCACTTCATTCCACTTCCCTTAAACTGAATCAGATATGATTTCTAATTTGGATTCTCCTCGTGCCGTTGATTGAAACAAGACCTTCCCCAGTAATGTTTGGTGAATTCTATGACAAAGAAAGCATAACCGTTGCCGATGTAAATGAAGCAGCGCCTCCGATGCCAGATGATTATCGTATCGTTAGCACCAGTGAGCATGAGCAATCGCTACAAAGCCATATTCACAGACCACTTGCGCTGCCTCTTCAGGATAGTGAGGAAAAGAATTGCCTGTGGAAGTGTCTGACAAGTGGTGCAGTTCCTGAAATAGCGCTCACAAGCATTGCCGCTATTGGCAGTGGTTCTATTCCAAAAAGCTGGGTAGGACTCCCAAGGGGCGCTGGACCTAGTGCAAGTAGGTTTACATCCGTAACTTCGATCATTGCGCACAAGGTTCCTTCGCTTGGTAATGTGCCAGTTCCGAAATCCATTCCAAATAAGGCTCCAGTGTTTGGAGGGCCTGGCATCGTAAAGATGTCGAGCACGAAATCCTTGTTGCGCTTTGTGGGACGCCGGATTCCAGGAATTGGATGGGGACTTCTTGCGATGGATCTTGTTGTCTTGGATCAGTGCCTAGCAGACTGTTCGGGAGAGAGGTCATTCTTACGCGCTGTTTGCGAAGAACTAACCCCATTTTGTATTAAGTCGGCTCACTAGATGGACAATGGTTGCACCGCACAGGAGTTGATTTTTGAAACCCTCAGAGATCTGGGTCTTCCGGAGAGTATGGACACCGTCCTAAATGGCGAGAACGGCATTCAAGGTGAAGAAGCCGAAAACCTAGTTCTCGAACTCTCCGAAAAACTCGGCATTGATCATCACAAAGTGGAGTCCTTCCCTTTTGACCGCTACTTTTATCGCGAAGAAAATCCTTTGTTTCTTCCTTTTTTTATTGTTGCTTCCTTTTTCTCAAAAAATAAATCAGACACAAAAGAGAAAATCACGGGCCAAAAGCTCATAGATTTACTTTATAAGTAATTCTGCAGGGCGTATACGAAAACCCTAAAGTGACGGCCCTCGATAGGTTCGAGACTTGTCTTGGCGGTGCTCTCTCTCCTGACTTTGCATGCGCTCGATCTGATCGCTCATCCGCATGGTCTGAGCGATATCGCGAGCAAGGATTTGGCGGTCTTTGATGTGTTTCCGTCGCAGCTTGTCAATTTCACGTTGGAGCTTCCGGCGATCTTGCATCTGCGCTTTGACTAAATCATCTCGTTGCTGCTGATCGCGCTGAAGAGCTTGCCACGCCTCACGTTCATTCTGCTTCTTGATGGTCTTGGCGCTCCCTGACAGGCGTTGCCACAACCCCTTAAGCCCTTTGTTGAGCCGCGCTGATCGCTCACGGGTTTCTGCATTCCATCGTGCCTGCTGTTTGGTTTTTAAGGATTGCCGTTCGGTGCGGTGCGCTTGTTTGAGCCTTTGACGTTCCTCGCCAAGCGGTTCCATGTCCTTCACCTGCTGCGCATCCACCTGATCGATATAATCATGGATATGATCCGTGACTTTCCGCGTGATGGTTTGCTTGGTCTCATCAACAGAGCTGAGAGCCGCAGGATCACCCAGCTTGGCTTTGACCTCGCGTGTCTTGATCCCAAGCATGCGTGGGACCGAAAAGGCTTCCCCATTGATATCCAGAGCAACAAAGCCGCGCCTGTCCCCTCGGGCAAGGAAGTAGCCCTTATCTTCCAGGGCATGTTTGAACGCCTTGGCATTGTCCGAGTGCTTCCAAGCCTCTTGAAAGCTCTGTTTGATCTCGCGTGGATCAAGCTTCAATCGTTTGGCTTGCTGCCATTCGGCGAGGGAGAAGTTCAGAGGAGACTTGCCGCCGTCACGGCGCAAGCCCTCGGGCAGTTCCCAGCCGTGATCCAGATAGAGTTCCCGCGCCAAACTCATTAGCCTGTTTTTAAAATGCGGCAGCGGGATTGCTTTCATGGTACTGGCTTCAATGCGGCTCCACACCACATGAGCATGGCGTCTGCCTTCCTTCTCATGAAAGACCATGGCGCGGGGCTGTCCGCTCAGCCCGAGTTTTTCTTCTGCGCGATTGGCTGCATCGATCAGTTCTTGCTCTGTGGCCGTGTGGTCCTTCGGAGGATTGAGGCTGAGCGAGAACATGAATTGCTCGCACTTCGTCCCCTTGGAAATCGCATAGGCTTCAGACAACGCACCATGCAGATCACGAGCAACAAAGCCGCGAACTTCATAGAGCGTGATGTGGTCGTTGTCGTGCTCGTTCATCAAATGCGCGGCGAGATTGTACGCTCCGCCGCGCTGAGAGCCTTTGAGGATCATAGGATCAATCCTCCAACGCAGCGGCTTGGGTGAAGGTTTGGCGCAGGGATTGCGATAGCTCCGCCTCATCAACTTGAAAACCGAGGGCTTTCATCAGCATCATGCGCATGGCATGCACTTCTGTGCAGGCTGATTGAATGACTGTAACTGTGTCATCATCCAACACCAGCGCTCCGCTCTCGGCAGCATTGACCAATCGACCCAGTCGATCACCGACATTGCTTTGTCCGAGCATGGCTAAGACTTGGCTCAGGCTCGTGCGATCCTGCACAGGTGAACGATTGGCATGACGGATACGTCTTGAACCATCGGCGAAGAGCTGGGACTTGATGTAAGCACCAAGAGCGATATTCCCCGCCCGAGCAAGAAGCTCGCTCTTTTCCGCGTCAGACAATCGCAATGGAAATGGTGACGGGCGCTTTGGTTTGGATTTGGGAGAAGAAGAACCGCTCATGGGCGCGGTCCTTTGGGCTTCGGAAATTGCAGATCAGATTTCGAATAACCCGCGCTTTCAAGCACGCTATTCCAGTCTTCTAAAGTATCGAAAATGTCGTCTAGAGTTTTTCGCTCTAGCGGCACCATTAAATCTCACATTCAGTCTGCACGAATGCGACACTACTGGTTCAGCGCCTCGCATACTCTTGCAGCAACATGCAGCTATCAATCTCCTGTTTGCTGGATGCATCACACAAAACCCAAACCGATTTTTGTTTGTTTTGCTCTCTCGTTCTCAGCAACTTACCCGCGGTCTAAACTGTTTCCGGCATTGGCCTGAGACGATTTGACTACTATGCCCATGGTAAGAAGACACGCTGTCAAATGCGCACTCTTATTGCTCAGATTGTCCCAGTTAAAGATTTCAGAAGTTGCCGCCGCGAGCGAGATGAGTCATTCTCCGTTAAGTTAAGGGTATTTAGAAGCAAATTTCAGGATGGATCGGCATATTTCCGATTCAAGATGAAGCAATCCAAAACCTTTCCTATAGGAAAAATATGGCTGTACGGCTCGATACTTTTTCATTGGTCTCAAGTTTATACGCTCGAATAAACGTCCTTGTTTTGGCCTTGGGCATATCATCGTTTGCCGCGGCACCAGCGCATGCGGACCTTCTGTCCTGCGAAGCTCTCAAGAAAGCCTGGTCGAGTATTTCGAGCGATGCCTCCTATGACGAGAAAGCCAGTCTCTATGACCAAGCCTACAACGACAGCGACTGCGATGGCGTGACGGTAGAGGCGTTTGGTGCAGACATCATCCATTCGCGGCTCGACAGCGTCGTTCCTTTTGACAGCCTTGCCTCCCATTCAGGGAACATCGAAGAACTCAAGGAGACACTGCTCGACCTGCAGGAGTTTGGCGAACACTGGCGGCTGTCTTATTTCCTAGGTGAAATCTACCGGCAGCAGCAGCAGGTGCTGCCGGCTCTCAGAGCCTACCAGGAAGCGCTCGGACTGGTCGACGATGAAGAGCTGACACCCAACGAGCCCGATCACAGAATGATCGCTCGGCTGCGGGACAGACTGGACGAACTTTCCGTCGTGGGGGCTCAGGTCTCAAACTCACCTGAAGACGCTCAAATACCGACCACCAGAAGTGGCCAGACGATCTCCCAATACAGCTTTTCAACACGCGGTTACAAGAGAAAGAAGACTCTTGTCCCGATCCAGTTCAAATATGACCAAGCCATCTTGACCGAAGCAGGCAGGCTCAGTTTTCAAGACGTCAGAAAAACGCTGGAGGCCCAAGGCAACCCGGACATTCGTGTGGTCGGACACACAGACCCGGCGGGCTCGGGCCCCTACAATCTCGACCTGTCCTTGCGGCGAGCACAAGCCATTCGCGAAGCACTTTTGAATACGGGCTATTCCGGCCGGATCGACGTGGACGGAAAAGGAGAAGCGCAGCCCTTTCGGTTTGATGATCCATCACTCTATTCAGAAGATCTGAGAAACCAGGCCCATCGCAGGGTCGAGTTCGTTCGCAACTGACATGAAGGAACCCATTGTCAAAAGACCTCGTGTGCAAGTGCGGACACACATTTTCAAAGTTGTCTTATGGTTGGCGATCGCAATCGCTCCAACCTCGGCAGCAGCCGGCGATCTCTATGCATTGGTGATCGGAATTGACCGGTACAGCACTCTTTCCGACCTCAAGGGTGCAACCAATGATGCCAAAGATGTTGCGCAAACCCTGGAGGCGATCGGTGCAAGGAAAGTTACCTTGATCACCGACGAGGACGCGACGCGTGAAGCAATCTTCTCTGCATGGCGCGCGTTGACCGAACGCGCGGGAGAAAATGACACTTTGATCTTTCACTATGCCGGACACGGTGCCCGACAGCCGGCGATCCTTGATGGCCACGAGGCATTCGACAACATGTTCCTGTTGTCGGGGTTCAACGAAACCGGCCCTGGGGTCAACGAGCGCCTGATCGACAACGAGATCGGCCATCTGCTGGCTGAAGAAGCCGAAGCAACTGTCGTTTTCGTCGCGGACAGTTGTTTTGCGGGCGGAATGACCCGCGATATCGATCCCAGTCTGCCGGCAAACTCCAGGGTAGCACAGGTCTCACTTGACCCTAGTGAGGACCTTATTCCACAACGTGTCGAGGCACTTGGCGAAGTCAGCGAGAAGGCGCTGGAACGCGTCGTCTGGCTCTACGCCCAGGATCAAAACAAGGTTACCCAGGAATATCGGATAAAGGACCAGGTTCGAGGGGCGCTTTCCTATGCATTTTCGCGTGCGTTGGAAGGAGCTGCCGATAAGGACAAGAATTCCGTCCTGAGCACTGCGGAGCTCAAGCGGTACATCAACCGCACGGTCAAACGCTATTCGGAACGCCGCCAGCGACCCGAAGTCAATGCAGGTTCCCGGGGATTGTCGATCCCGATTCCGACGGCATTTGGTGGTGGCACGGAACCTGTGAGCACTGGACTGCCAGGCCTTTCGCTTTACCGGACGCCAGATTTTCGGTTGCCACAACTCATTGGCGTGAAGGAAGTCGCAGACAAAACCCGGGCCGATCTGATCCTGGATGGAGAAGCGGGCTGGCTTTACAACAGAGCTGGTGATCGGGTCACTCGAATTTCGGATGAGATGAGCGCAGCAGCCTTGCAAGGTGCGATAGACAAGTGGCGCTTTCTGGCTTTTCTAGCCGAATTGAAATCCACGGAAGATCCGGACGTTTCGCTGCGTGATGGAAGCCGTGTCTACAAGGCTGGAGAACGCGTGACCTTTCAGATGGTTTCCGGCTCTCACGAAAACATTCTGCTTTTTAATCTGGCTGCGACCGGGAAAATCCAGCTGGTCGCTCCCGTTCGCTCCGGGGGGCGCGGTCTGGCAGCCGGCAAATTACGGCTTGAGCGGACGGAACGCTTTACCTCACAAGTCGTTCCGCCGCTCGGAGCAGACCACCTGATTGCCTTGTCATCGCCGACACCGATGACTGGTCTGGTGTCGCTGATCAAACTGGCAAACGGAACGGCAGACCTTGAAAATCTGGCCAAGGACTTTCGAGTGCTTCTGGACGGCCAGCAATTCGGGCTTGATTGGGTCGGTCTTTACACCCGCGAAAAGGATGAAACCCCGTGACATCAAAAACCGGCCCTTTTCTGGCAACGTTGGTGCTTTACTTCTTCCTGCTTCCAGCGGCACAGGCTGCTCAAAAGGCACTGCTGATTGGGGTCGGCGACTATCCACATCTTCCGCCAAGCGCACAATTGATCGGGCCGGCAAATGATTTGCGCGCCATGTCCTCCTTTCTGCAAAGCCACTGGAAGTTTACTCCATCGGACATTCGCATCCTCAGGGACAAGGACGCCACAAAGAACAATATCCTATCATCCATTTCAGGCTGGCTTGCCAATCAGACCAGCCCGGGCGACAGAGTTGTAATCTACTATTCCGGTCACGGGTCCCATGTACCCGACAGGAACGGCGATGAGGAAGATGGCGAAGACGAGACCTTTGTTCCATATGACTACGGGCGCCGAGGCAATGTCGCAGAGGACATGGTGCTGGACGACGAAATCGGCAAAGCCTTGTCAGCGCTTCCGGGGCGTGAAGTGATCCTGATCGCCGATTCCTGCCATTCCGGCACCATCAATCGGGATATCTTCGGCAAGGAACCCGCGAACGAGGCCGACGTGCGAGCGCGCTACTTGCCATTTGGTAGCGGGGCAAGGTCTGTTCCGCAGACGTCCCGGACAGAAGATCCACTCGCTCGCGACGCCGGTTCGCACATAACTTTTTCCGCCGCACTTCCCCACCAACTGGCCTGGGAATCTCGTGGCTATGGTATCTTCACTCGCAATCTTATCGAGGGATTGAGCACTGGCGCTGCTGACTTGAACGGCAACAACAGAATTACCAGTGCAGAACTCATGAACTACATCAGACCGAAGACGGAAAGGTGGTGCAAACAGGTCGCGCAGTGTCGCGAACTTCAGTTCACGCCCAACATATCGCCCCGCAACGAAGCTTTCATCTTACAGCCAATGCTGGCGGGCGCGCCGGTCCAGGCTGTCGAATGGAGCGCCGCAGAAGACGTTTCTGACGTGGTGCCTGAACTGAATTCGGCCGAAATCCGCGTGGATATTCTTCCGGGAAATACCCATCGCATTGGCGATGAGGTCCAGTTCCGGCTGACCAGCGGACTTGACGGTTACCTGACTCTTCTGGATATCACCGCCGAAGAAGAACTTGTGCTTTTGTTTCCAACCGATGAGGATCGGCAGGCTGGCAAAACCGGACGTATTCGAGCCGGTTCAGTATTGACGGTTCCTGATCCCACCTACGGCTTTGTTTTCGAGGCACAAGCGCCTGCGGGTACAGGAAGGCTTCTCGCCATCGTGACTGAGGACCCCGTCGAACTGGAAGATCTGCTTCGCGAACATGGCGAGCTTGAACCAATCTCTGGCAAGATGATCTTTTTGAAAGAGCTCTCCGCACGTCTCAATCAGCCTTGGACGCGCGATGCCAGCAACCGAAGTGTCCGTTGGGCTTCCGGATATGAGGATTACCAGATCAAGCCCTAAAGCTGGAGGCTGCTCACATTCGGCTAAGTAGAGACCTGCGGATTTTTTCACGATATCCCGATGAAAAACAGAAACAGGCGCTTTTACAACCTGTCCTGCTGGACAGCGGCAAAATCGTCTGCCTAGTATGCCCCAGGGGAATTTGAAAGCGCTTTCAGCAGCCAGCTTTTTATTACAGGAGCAGTCGGGTGAGAGGTCATCTGTCGGGGCGATTTTATATTTTAAAAAAAATATTCTTTGCTTTCTTGGTCTTGCAGGTTTTTTGGTCGACGCAGGCCGCACTTGCTGCGAGCCGGGTGGCGCTTGTCATTGGCAACTCGAATTACGAAAACATCCAATCTCTTTCCAATCCGGAAAACGACGCACGCCTGATGGCTGAAACGCTGATCGAGGCGGGGTTCGAAGTGCGGCAGCTGATCGACGCCGACTATCGGAAAATGAAAAAAGAGCTGCTGGAGTTCGGCCGCGTACTGCGCAATTCCGATGTTGAGGCGGGCCTAATCTACTACGCCGGACACGGCGTTCAGGTGCGCGGTGAAAACTATCTTATTCCGGTCAATGCCACGCTTGCGGACGAAGATGAAGTCGACCTGGAGGGAATCAACGTCAATGACTTTCTTCGCGTGATGAATTCATCCAACAGCCCCGTCAATATCGTTGTGCTGGACGCGTGTAGGAACAACCCGTTCAAAGGAGCCTTTCGGTCAGCAACACGTGGACTTGCGCCCGTCGACGCGCCCATGGGCACTTTGATCGCCTATGCGACCTCGCCAGGCCAGGTCGCCCTTGATGGTGCCACCAACAACTCCCCCTACACGGCTGCACTGAGCCGCGCCATCGTGGATAGTCCAGGCAAACCGATCGAATCCGTCTTCAAGCAGGCTCGCCGAGATGTGCTTCAGGAAACCGGTGATCGGCAGGTGCCTTGGGAGGTGAGTTCGATTACCGGCGACTTTTACTTTTATCCCGAAGACGAAGACGCACAGACGAGCGCATTGAGCCCCTCGGTCAGCACGTCCGATCTTGATGTGGCCTATTGGTCAGCCGTTCGAGACGACCCGACTACTAGCGAACTGCGTGCCTATCTTGAAAAATTCCCGAACGGACTGTTCGCCGCGGTTGCCGCCAAACGTCTGAAAGAACTTGAAAACAAACCCCAGCAACAAGCGAACCTCAATCCGGCGACGACGGCTCCCACGGAGACTGTCGCACCCGAGAACAATCAGCCGGTGCCAAGCGACCCAAAAGAACTTGCCCGCGCCGTTCAGCTTGAGCTGAACAGACTGGGCTGCAATGCCGGATCGCCAGATGGTGTGTGGGGTCGTGGCAGTCGTTCCGCCGCCGACCTGTTCAACCGCCACTCAAACCTGCGCCTGGCCTCGATAGAACCCAACGGCGAGTTTCTCAGACAATTGCGGGAGTTTGACAATAGGGTCTGCCCGCTTGTCTGCAAGGTGACCGAAAACCTTGTTGGCAATACCTGTGTCACCAAGTCATGTCCGAGCGGCAAGAAACTGTCTAGCAAGGGCGTGTGTTACACGCCACAACGAACAACAACACAGACGACACGGCCCGCAAGCAGCGGCGGGTCCAATTGTTTCGTTTTCAACGGAGAGCAATTTTGCGACTGAACGCCACCGTCAACCGGGGCGCATCAAAAACAGTATTGGGGTTTTGGGGCTTTTATATGAGAAAGACATTCTATTGGCTGACAAGCGTGTCAGCGCTATTTCTTGCTGCCGTCGTACTGGCTTTGCCGGCGCAAGCGGCACCCCCATCCGGAAAAACGGTGAAATGGGTGGTCTCTTACACAGTCTGCAGTCATCCCGTAGGCGTACGTGCATGCTATAAACGCCGAACGTTCAAAACGCCTTATCAGGTTTATTTCGCCAAGAACGGCGATGCCTTCTACTACACTGGCGACGGCGGCGGCATTCGCATTCGCAAAGGGCAGTCAAAGGGTGTTGAGCGGTCCAGCGGATCCATTACCGAGGCGCGACTGAAGGTTTCCGGCAACGGCTTCACGGCAGTCCACAAATACATCGACAAACGTGTCGTCAACGGAATGCAGTTTAAAGTCCAGTTCACTTCCAAGATCAGACTGAATGGCAACTCCTGTCAGGTCACACGTTTTGATGCGGACAATGTGTCAAGCGGTGGCAAGACGCTCTCCTATACGGCCGCAAAACAGGCAATTTGCAGCGTTCTTAACGGACCTCCTGGGTCTTAACCTTAGTTCAATCGACAAAAACACTCGAGCCAGGCTTTGGCTACAAAGACCTCGTAGGGAAGCATCGCATGCCAAAATCCACATTTGCACTGATCTTTATCGGGATCGCGTTGTCGCTCGCCGGCTGCCAATCAACGTCAGATGATGGTGGAGCCGCCACTCAGAATACAGCGCGCGCAACACCTCAGTCTCTTGATCTCAATGGCAAGGCCTTGTTTTTCGTCGCCAATACAAATTTCGAACGGCGAGATTCTTATTCGCAAACCGACAGGGGTTCGTTCACCGAAACGCAACGCGGAACCTCCAAGAAAGCCGTTCTTATCCGGCAGAATGACGATAGGCTCCTGATCGCCGACCCGGACACACCGTCAGGCGTTGTCTTCGTGAACGGGCGCAGCGTGAATTCATCCGGCAGCATTGCCGGCAAGGGCAAGACCGTTTGCGTCGAATTGCAGATCGAAGAAGGCTACAGGCGCGATCTCTGCTCACGTTACTCTTATCGAAACGGAATTATCGAGATCACTGAAGAAGAGAAAGACCCCGCTGAAAGCCGCACGACCAAACGCAGCTACAAACTCTCTTTCGACGGCAATAGCTGCAAGTTTGTCAGCTATACCTCTTCCTCAAATGCCACGGACGCCTATTGCGACGGCATTTGCCTCTCGGCTTATGGCGGCTCCACAAAATGGCGTTACACCTCGAAAAGCACAGCCACCACGGGAAGTTGCAGTATTCGTTAGTAAGCGAAACAGCTATTGTTTCATCAGTGTAAACTGGCCCACATCAAGAGCTTGAAGTAGAAACAATTCGGTTAGAGAGCCAGCTGGCCCGGCCCGCCGGGGTCAACGCGCACTAACTCTGCTCAAGCAGGCAACATCCAATCAACCGCCGGGGCGCGATACCATCATCGCAGAAAGTCAGTAAGTTGCCCTTCCGCCGGACAGATCAAACACGGCGCCGGTTGCAAAGCTGTTTTCGCGGTCGCAGAGCCAGGCGATCATGTCGGCTGCTTCCTTGACTTCCAGAAACCGGTTCCTCGGGATCTTGGACAGCATGTAGTCGATATGTTCTTTGCTCATCTGGTCGAAAATGCGCGTGCGCGCGGCGGCCGGGGTGACGGCGTTGACGGCAATGTCGAATGACGCGCATTCCTTGCCTGCGCTCTTGGCGAGAGCCATCACCGCAGCTTTAGATGCGCTGTAGGCGGACGCGTTGGGATTGCCCTCCTTGCCGGCAACAGAGGCGATCAGGGCAATACGCCCATAGTTGCGTTGCTTCATTCCCGGAAGAACGGCCTTCAACATGTGGAATGAGCCGGTGGTGTTGACGTCAAAAATCTGGCACCAGTCTTCCAGCGGGTAGTCTTCGATCACCGCATTCGGGCCTGCGATCCCTGCCGAGTTCACCAGAATTGAGGGCTCACCTGCCTTTGACACGGTTTCTTCCATCGCCGCGGTGACCGAGGCCCAATTGGAGATGTCGGCACAGATCGGAACAGCGCCGATCTCTGACGCTGCGGGTTTCAGCACAGTTTCATCGATGTCCCACAATGCGATTTCAACGCCCTTTTCCCGCAAGCGCTTGGCGCATGCAAGACCAATGCCCTGGGCGCCGCCCGTAACAATCGCAATTTCCTGCATGTTGATCTCCTGAACCCGGCACCCGTGCCGCCATGATCTGGTCGATTGGCTTCATGGCGAGACTATCTTCATGACAGCGCCGAGACCACAGAGGACGTGCGTGTCACACTGGCGACATTCTGCATGGCAAAGTTGATTGAGGCCCGGTGCCAGTCCGCGTTCATGGTGGAACAGGCGTCTTCCGGCACGATGACCTGAAACCCCTTGTCTGCCGCGGTGCGGGCCGTATGTTCCACGCTCATGTTTGTCCAGGACCCCGTGTTGATAATCGTGTCGATGCCGGCATGGCGAAGATAGCTTTCAAGACGTGACGTCTCCCAACCACTCATGGACATCTTTTCGCACACGAGGTCTCCCGGTCGTGGTTCCAGCCCCGGCACCGGCGCAACACCCCAAGTTCCCCGGACAAGCGCATTTTCCCCCTTTAACCCCTGAAAGAGCGGCGCATGCTGGGACAGAAGCGGGTGGCCGGGCTCGCAGACCATCCAGATGTGAATGACCGGAATGCCCTTTCGGCGTGCGGCTTCTGCAAGCGCGATCGCGTTGGCAACGACATTCTGATCCCGCGCATGTTGCGGCGAGCCGGTTTCGGCGAAGGCACCACCGTCCATCATGACATCGTTTTGCAAATCCTGAATGAGAAGCGCGGTTTTCTTCGGGTCGATTGCCGGACATCCCGAGACCTGAAGGCCGTTCTCTGTGCTTACCGGGGCTGCTTCGGAGCCCCCTGGCCGAGCATTGCTGCCAGCGCCCGAGGGCCTTGGATACATGAAAGGCTCATTGCGCGGCCTGACCCTGGTCTGGACGCTGTAAACGGACGTGCAGGCGCACATGAAGAGGGTTTGCCAGTCGTCACCTCCCCAATGAAGGTTCGCCACCATTTCAGGCACCTCCACCTTGCCGATCAGCAGCCCTTCAAACGAATAGACCCAAACCCCACCCGGTGCCGTTACCCAGACATTGCCGTTGGTATCGGCCTTCATGCCGTCCGGAACACCGGCTTTGAGCGCGTCCTTAATGCCGGAGGCAAAGACGCGGCCATTTTTGAGCCGGCCATCCTCGCCGACATCGAACATGCGGATATTCGCCTGTTCCGTGTCATTGACCCACATCCACCGCTCGCAGGGTGAAAAACACAAACCGTTCGGCTGCGTGAACATATACCGATCAGACACCAGGATCGCTTCATCGCCAGGCCGATGGTCAGCTGGCAGCATGTAAACGCCCTGGAACCCTTGCTGAAGTGGCCGGGGCACACCGAAGTGTTCAAGCCGTCCGTAGGTCGGATCGGTGAAGTAGATCGTCCCGTCGGATTTGACCACTATGTCGTTGGGTGAATTGAGTTCCTTGCCTTCAAAGTGAGAGGCAAGAACCTCGCGGGTTCCGTCTTTTCGAAACCGGGCCACGGAACTTGTCGCATGTTCGCAGACGAGGAGGTTCAATTCCGCGTCATAGGTCATGCCGTTGCCCTTGTTGGAGGGCCGCAGGTATTCGCTTACACCGGCTTCCGGCGTCCACTTTCGCCTGACGTCTCCGGGCATATCGGAAAACAGGAGAAACTTCTCCACAGGGTGCCAGATCGGCCCCTCGGTGAACACAAATCCCGTCCCGATCTGATTGACCGGTGCAAATTCGTCGATCAGGTCCCGGAATTTCGGGTCAACAACAGTGTGGCCCATGGGCTCCTCCCAATTTCACCCGTTTGCCGGCACAGCTTTCAAAGCCGTTCTCGCCAGCCCAAATCACATCGGAAACCATTGCCTTTCCGGCACGGTTTCCGTCATTGGTCCCGGCACGCTCATACCGAGCCGCCCGACCACCTGCTGGTTTTGAATTTTCGCGGGCTTGTCATGCACCGGCAGCAGGAAGGTGTAGTTGTTGAGGAGCTTCTTGATGGCGCCTTTCTCCTCACGTTTCGACCCGGCGTGGTTGCCGGTCACACGGGGTTCCATCCAGTTGTTGGTGTAAACGTGGTTCACGATCTGATCGTTGAAGTCGTAGATGACATCGCCGCAGATGCAGGCGAGCCCCTCCGCGGTCTCAACGATGACATTCATAGACCCTTCGGTGTGCGCACCTGCGGCTTCACACCAGACACCCGGAATGATTTCTTCCGCGCCGGTGATCTCCAGATCCAGAAAGCGCATCGCCTCCGGTTCGTAAATCCGTTCGACAAGATGCATGATATCGGGCTTCGGATATTGCGGATACATGATGCCGGAGACAGAGAATTCCATTTCCTTCCGGTTCAGAACAACAGTGGTGTTCATCGGAAACTTGTCGTCCTTGCCGGCATGGTCGATATGCAAGTGGGTGTGCAGGATGTAACGAATGTCGCCCAGTTTCAGACCATGTTTGGCAAGCTGGTTTTCAATCATGTTGTCGTGAAACTGAAGCCCTCGCATGCCGAGGCTTTCCATGATCGCATTGTCACGATAGCCTGTGTCTACGAGAACAGGATGCGTGCCGCCCAGGATCAGAAATCCATAGACAGGCACTCTGCGGACTCTGCCGCATTCGTGACCGAGCACGAGAAACGATGTCTCCAGCTCTATGTCTCCGTAGTCCAGAACGTGGATGGTAAGGGCCATTTCTATTACTCCCATGGAATGAAAGACCGGACGGCAGACAACGGCTAAAGCCGATAGATCCGCTCGGCCGTATCGTTGAAAATTGACTGCCTTTTTGCCTTGGTCAGTCCCTTTGCTCCGTCCTGAAAGGCGGCAAACAGATCTGCGTATGTGGTCCAGAGTTTTTCGATGGGGAAATTCGATCCGAACATGCATCTTTCTGC
Source organism: uncultured Roseibium sp. (assembly GCF_947499295.1). Classification (GTDB taxonomy): domain Bacteria; phylum Pseudomonadota; class Alphaproteobacteria; order Rhizobiales; family Stappiaceae; genus Roseibium. Next base: position 477,504 of record NZ_CANMNP010000002.1, on the reverse strand, counting down.
ACCGAACAGGCTGACGCTTTGCTTGATCATGAAGGCGATAAATTCCGGATCGTTCTGGTGAATGAAGGTGCCGAATGCCGATAGTTTGGTCGCAACGTTGTCGCACTCGGCCAAGCGCCGCATGCCCTTGCGCCACAGCTTGAGGCCGTTCTGGCTGGTGTCCTCCAGCATGCCCGCATGCATCAGCACGAACTGAACATCGGGACAGTTCTCCGCCATATCGGCAGCATCGTCCATTTGCGAAGGAAACACCTGCAAATCGAAGCTCCAGTCGTAGTCGGCCAGGTATGCAATGTTCTTTTGAACCAATGGATCGGCAGGCAGGTCCGGTCTGGCGGCAAACCTGTAGAGCGGGTTTTCGTGCCAGTGCAGCTGCTGACGCAGCCCGCGCATGAGCGGGTAGCGTTTCAACCTGTCCAATTGCGGCCTGACATCTTCGACCGTGAAATCGGCATAGCCGACTATGCCGTGCGGCCACCCTGAAGCATCGGCAACCGATTGCACCCAGGCAACTTCGTCCTCAAACCAGTTCGGCGCCCAGTTGGCCTGCACATATACCGACTTGGTTATCCCGGTTCCGCTCAGATCGGCCTGAAACTCATCGACAAGGTAGTCGCGTTTGATCGCTTCATAAGGTCCGAAAATGCGCGGTTGTTCCGGGCCCAGAAGCCACGGCAGATCCTTCTGCAACCAGATATGATGATGGGCATCTATCATGAAGACCTCGATAGGCTGAGAACATGAGTGCAAAGCACCTCGATCCTGTCGCCCGGGACTAGGCTGTCGAGATAGGGCAGGCAGGCCGACAATGCTTCGGTTCGCGGCTCGTAATGCGGATCGGCGGCCAGAGGGGTCAGCCAATCCAGGCGCCAGCACAAGCGTGATAGCTTCCGGACCGCTTCAAAAAGCGATGCAGGGTCACCCCGCTCCAGTCCGTCAGACAGGATCAGCACAGCTGCTCCTCTCGCCTGACCCGCAAACCTTGGCACTGAAAGAAACGCCTGAAGCGCATCGCCAATGCGGGTACCGCCATCAAAATCCGCAACGCTGGCCCCAACAGTTTGAAGAGCCTGATCGGCATTTCTGATGCGCAGAGACTGCGAGATGCGCGTGAGCCGGGTCCCGAATGTGAATGTTTCCACGCGATCAGCGGCCTGGGTCAGCGCGTGCGCAAACCGCATTGTCGCTTCGCTCTGGTCCGTCATAGACCCGGAGACATCCACCAGAAGAAGAATACGGCGCTGTCGTGTTTTCCTGCGGGTCACCGGAAGGTCGAAGACCTCGCCATCCCGGCGCAGTGCCTGTCTCAATGCCTTGCGCATATCGATGCGGTCGCCACGCTGCGAAAAACTCCGCCTATAGGAAAGGCGTCTGGGCAGATCCCTCTCCGCCCGACGAGCGAGGTGTCTCAGGGCATCGTTTGCGTCTGCCGGAACGAATTGCCGGCGGCTTAGAAGCTCTGCGGATGTTGCGAGGTCGCCGGTTTCGTCTTCGTCCGCCCCCTCTTCAACATCCACCCGCGCTCCGGTCGGCTCAAAGGCTTCGAGATCGTCCTCTTCGTCGCCATCTTCAATCGACGTGGCAAGACCCTGACCGAGGAAATAGGCCCTGAACAAAGCATCGAACTCAAGGTGTCGCTCTCTGGGCACCGACAGCATGGAAATTGCCGCGTTTCTGATATCGCGCATGTCTCTTGGCCCCAGCAGACCCACAGCTTCAACGAAGCCCATCGTCTGATCGGGTGCGACAGGAAATCCATGCGCACGAAGGATCGCGGGAAACTCGACAAAGGGTCTGGTTGCGGCAGGAAGCGTCATGCGGCCTCCTGCGGCATGAAGCTGTCCATACGCTCTTCCAGGAACGCCAGGTCGTCATGGTCCTTGAGTGCAACGCCGATCGCACGGCGGAACGCCTCGGGCCAAGTTGCTCCCTGATCATGAAGCAGAGTGGCGGCCTCGGCCCACTCCACCGTTTCAGCAATGCCGGGCGGTTTGGCAAGAGGCTCCGTCCTGAGTTTGGCCACCGCTGCTGAAACGGCCGCGGCAGTTGCTTCAGCGACAGAGCTGGCCCGCGCCATCACGATCCGCGATTCCAGATGAATGTCCGGGTAGTCGATCCAGTGATAGACACAACGCCGGCGCAACGCTTCATGCAGGTCGCGTGTCCGGTTGGATGTCAGAACAACAACGGGTGGGCGCAGCGCCCTCACCGTTCCGGTTTCCGGAATGGAGATGGCAAAATCGGACAGAAACTCCAGAAGAAAGGCTTCGAATTCCTGGTCGGATCGGTCAATCTCGTCGATCAGAAGAATACAATCCTCAGGAGAGCGTAGTGCTTCCAGCATGGGGCGTTGCAACAGGAACTGATCGTCGTAGATGTTGATGTAATCATCACCGGCCTGCCGAATGGCGAGCATTTGCCGCGTGTAGTTCCATTCGTAGAGAGCGGATGCTGCGTCTATGCCCTCAAAACATTGCAGCCGCACGACACGGCGTCCAAGCACCGAGGCAATGGCCTTGGCAGCTTCCGTCTTGCCGACACCGGGTGCTCCTTCGAGCAACAAGGGTTTTCCAAGGGCCAAGGCCAGATAGGCCGCCGTCGACAGGTCGTCGCCTGCAATATACTGCGCGGCATTCAGCGCGTCCCTCAGGCGGTCTGGACCATCAATTCCAACGATGGACGGCTTCACGGGCATGGATCACCGCACTCCCTGTGGGCGGGCACCACCGTTGGCGATCAATCTGCGCAGTACCTTTTCCGGCGTGATCGGCAGCGTGTCGCAGCGCACGCCGACAGCGTTGTAGACGGCGTTGGCAATAGCCGGCAGAACAGGGTTGGCACACATCTCACCAGGCCCCTTGCCGCCAAATGGCGCGTCTTCAGCTGGCCGTTCCAGGACGGCAATGTTGTGATCAACCACTTCACCCGGGCCAGGCATCAGATAGGCATTGAAGTCTGTGGGAGCGTGGCTCCTGTCCGGATAGTAGGGTTCCGTCGTTTCATAAAGCGCATGGGAAACACCCATCCATGCACCGCCGATCAGTTGCTGTTCAACAAGACGCGGATTGAGCGCGCGGCCCACCTCATAAGCGGAGTTTATTTCTCTGACAGTGACCTCGCCGGTCTCGTCATCCACTTCCAGATCAACGACCAATGCGGCATGCGCAAAACACGATACTGGCGTCATTTCACCTGTATCCGGGTCAACATCTGAAGGGGGGATCAGAAAAATCCCCCTGCCCGACAACGTCCGCCCTTGCTTGAATTGCGCAGCAATTGCGGTATCGGCAACTGTAATGGTTCGGCTGGGGGCACCTTTGACGTGAATGTTTCCCTGACCGTCGGTGTCCAGGTCCGAAGCGTTGACTTCAAGTTCTTCAGCGGCGGCTTCCAGCAGCGCCTTTCGAGCTTCCGTCGCCGCCCGGATCACGGCATTACCGACCCGGTGCGTACCACGGGATGCGAAGGAGCCCATGCAATGCGGGCCCGTGTCGCTGTCAGCGGTATCGACATAGACGTCCGACACCGGGACCCCGAGCGTTTCCGCCGCGATCTGACGGGTCACCGACTTCATACCTTGTCCGAGGTCGATCGAGGACAAGGACACCATGAACTTGCCGTCCGGTGTTGAATGAACCAGTGCCTGACTAGGGTCACCACCAAGGTTCATGCCAATCGGATAGTTGATGCAGGCAAAACCGCGGCCCTTGTGAACAGTCATGATCAGCGTCTCCTTGAACCGGACAAGAACCTGGAAACGCCAGGTCGATTGACACCGCGTGAAAATGGTTTCTCCGGTTTGTAGGGCTGTGATGCGGGTTGCTGCGGCACTGCCGGGGGTTGGGCAGCAGGTGGCTCAGGAGCCATTTGAGCTGCAGGAGGAGGTGGCTTTGCTTGCTGATATTGCGAGCTGCTTGGAGGTGCCACGGGGCCGGGCCGGCTTGCCGGTGGCGGAGCTGCCGCGGCTGCCGCAGGCTGAAGCGAATGATCTGGCGTCATCGCAGCATCGGGAATTCTTGTCGGTGTGGACGATGGTCCCCTATAGCCCGTGCGGGCAGGGTCGATGACCATGTCTTCGTCCTGGGGAGCGGCAGCAACGATTGGTATACCTTGTGTCCCCGCACGAACATGCCCCTTGCTGGCAGCGCCTTCTCCCGGCGCTGTCGGGACAGGTGCACGCCTCCGCTCTCCTATTCGCCCGGCACTGTCGGTTACCGTTTCCGGGATCTCCGCCCTTGCCCCCCCGCCACCCAAAAGGGATGACTGCCGTGTGGCATCGGCCCCGATGCTCCAACCGGATTTTTGTGCCGCGACCTGGCAGCACTCGATCAGGGCCGTGTTCTTTGCCAACCTGCGGTGCGGCTTCATATCGCCGTCGCGATAGGCATTGAGGATCCGAAGCTCGATCGGATTCAGGCCGACCGTTTCCGCAACCTTGTCCATGTGACATTCGATGGCGAAGTCGACACCTGTGATGCCGAAGCCGCGCATTGCGGTCGCGGGCGTGCGGTTTGTGAAGACACAAAAGACGTTCGAGGCCACATTGGGGATGGTGTATGGCCCGGGCAAATGCGCCGAACACTTGATGATCGCGTATGAAGAGAGCCGGGTGTAGGCGCCCGCATCGAAGAAACCGGTAAAGGCCCGGGCCAGAATACGGCCATCTCTTGCAACGCCATCCTTGATCCGCCAGCGCTCCGCTCCGCGCGGGGCTCCGACCTGCATTTCCTCGGTGCGGTCCCACATGAATTTCACAGGCCGTCCGGTCAATACAGCTCCAAGGACAGACAGCGGTTCCACAATGCTGTCGACCTTGCCGCCAAAACCACCGCCGACAGTCCCGCCGATGAAGTGAAGCCGTGACGAAGCCATATTCAGGAGCTTTGCGGTCGTCCCGAGTGAGAAGAACAGCGCTTGCGTGGAGGTGTAGCAGACGTATCTGTCATTGGTTTCCGGGGCTGCAATGGCACCGCAGGTCTCGATCGGAGCCTGTTCAATCGGCGACATCTGGTATTCGCCCTCGACGATATGATCTGCCTCAGCAAAACCTTTTTCGACGTCTCCGAACCTGAGTTTCTGATGATCGTAGAGGTCGTGATAATCGAACGTGTTGTTCGGATAGATCTCGTTGACAACCGGTGCGTCGGAAGACAGCGCTTCTTCGGGATCCAGAACGTGGTTCAGAACCTCATAGTCCACCTTGACTGCAGCGCAGGCGTCACGGGCCTGACGGTCGGTTTCGGCAATAATGGCCGCGACGGGCTCGCCGATGTAGGCGACCTTGGTATCCTGTATGAGTTTCTCTTCGTCTTTACCGAAATTGATCAACGACAACAAGGTGTTGAGATTGTTCGGAACATCACGGGCGAGAACCACCCTGATGACACCGGGCATGCGCTCCGCCATGCCAGTATCGATTGACCTGATCCGCGCATGATGGTGGGGCGACCGGACACACCGCATGTGCAAGAGGCCATCAAAGAGATGATCATCATAGTAGGGTGAGCGGCCCGTTACGTGACCCAGAATATCCTGCCTGCGTGTCGGCTTGCCGATCTCCTGCAGATTATCGTCACGTTCGTCGTTGAAGAGATCCTTGCGGAATTCCACGGATGACATCAGCCGGTCCTCCGTGTCGGTTGACCGCTCGCAGCCAGGATGGCGTCGATTATGGGTTCATAACCGGTACATCGGCAAATGTTCCCCGAGATGGCTTCGATGACTTCTTCGCGGCTCGGCCTTGGTGTTCGATCTAGCAAGGCCTTGGCTGCCATCAGCATACCCGGCGTGCAGTAGCCGCACTGAGCTGCAAAATTTTCCATGAACGCTTCCTGGAGCGCATGAAGCTGCGGACCTTCGGCCAGGCCGTTTGTCGTTTCAACGGCGCGGCCCTCTACGGTTTCCGCCAATGTCAGACAACTCAAATGCGGCTCGCCATCGATCAGCACGGTGCAGGACCCACAGGTGCCCTGTCCGCAGCCGTATTTCGGCGACAAGTCGCCAACACCGCGTCTGAGAACATCAAGAAGGTTCTGTGCGTCATCGACAAAGACCGCTGCCGGAGATCCATTGAGTGAGAATTGTACGGGTGTCTTGGACATCAGCGCGTTCCTTGCCCGAGAAGCAGACGTTTGAGATGCACGGGTGCGACTTCCTTGCGGTACCAACCGGAGGCCAAACTGTCGTCTGGTGGGTTCAGGTCGTTGGCGACACTCTGAAGCGCGCGATCAATGCCGTTTTGGTCGAGACTGACACCTTCGAGCGCGGCTTCGACGGCTGGGGTACGAACCGGTGTTGGCGCCATGGCCCCAAACGCAACGCGTGCACCGGAGATACGGCCTGCCCGTCTGGGCAGCCACGCGGCGATACTGAGCACCGACGCCCCTCGCGGCTTAACCCGGGTGACTTTGAGAAACCGGAAATCATCGCCGGCAGGGCGCATAGCCGAAACAGATTCAATGAGACGCGTTTCCGTCTCGCGCGCGGCGAGCAGACGCTCCAACTCCAATTCACTGCCATCCGACATGCGCAGTTTTGCGTCCAATGCCAGCAAGGCGACGGCAAAATCACCATAAGGATGCGGGGCAAAAACATTGCCGCCGACAGTTGCCATGTTGCGGATCGCCGGACCGCCGACGGCACGCGCCACAGCGTGCAAAAAAGCGACATCTGCGGATTTCAGAATTGTTGCCATGGTCGCGCATGCCCCAAGCCGGACACGTTCTCCTTCCGACGACACGCCCGCAAGGCTCTCGGGCTGCCGCAGCCGCACGATGCGCGACACATTCTGATCACCATAATTCACACCACGCATGAGCAAAGTGCCGCCACCGAGGAACGCAGTTCCCTGGCCTTTGTTTGCAGCTGCATCCTGGAGCGTTTCGACCGTTGTAATCGTCACCATCTGTTAGGCCTCCAGTCCCATAAAGTCCGATACGGCTTTAAAGCCGGCGACATAGATTTCATCGCCGACGAGGGCCGCAAGCTCCTTGTTGCGGCCCGCCGGGGTGTCGAACCGGCTTTGCCATTCCCAAAGCGTGGTGTCGTCGTCCGTGACCGGTGACAAACGGACATGGGCGACATAGTTGAAAAGCGGAATGGGCGTATCCAGAAGGCAATAGGAGAAGGTCTGTTCCAGATCGGAGAGTGTCAGAAGCTGCTCTCTGAGTTCAGATCCGTCCTTCAGCCTGAAGCGCCGGACAGCGCCAACCCTGTCGGAACTCCCACCCCGCTCTATCTGGCTGGACGCCACTGCCGGATGCCAGCGATCGTGGCCGTTGAAATCGCGCAGGACATCCCACACAGCTTCGATCGGTGCCTTCACTATTGTGCTGCGAACAACCTTGACCACGGCGCTAACTTTCTGTTTTCACTTGAACTTCATGTCAGCCGGATCAAAGGTTGTGACCTGCACATACATCAGACCATCGCGCGTTACATATGCATCCGCTCCCTTGTAGGGCTCAGCCAGATAGTCTGCCTCGACACGCCAGGAGACATTCACAGTGTCGCCAATGGTCTTGACCTTTTCCGCGATGAAGGTTGCGCCCTTGAAGCCACCATCTTCGCGAGATTTGCAGAACCCCGCGAAGACGTCTCCGATGTTGCGACGTCCTTCGATCCAGACCCCATTTGGAAGAATGAACAGAACCTCTTCCGGATATTGCGCCATGAGCCGGTTCCAGTCGCAGGCGTTCAGCGCATCGATATGCTCAAAGGTTACCCGTTCTGCGTTGGGTTGAATTTCGAGTGGCGGAAGATCCTGCGCCAATGCATTTGATGTTCCCAGGATCAAGCCAAACCCGAAAACCACTTTCTGGAAATTCATCTTCTTTCCTCCCATTTTGACAGCGGAACCTGCTACTCAGCCTCCGAAATGTCTCTTCAACGCTTCAAAGCCACCTTGAAAGACATTGGTGCCGATGCCGGCGACCAACTCGTCTTCCACGTCCGGTTCGCAGGAAAACTCCGCCGACCATTCAATGAATGTGCGGTCACCCTCGGTGACCGGCGTCAGACGCAACGTCGCGATATATTCGCTCAACGGCATGGGCCCCTCGAGCATGGAATAGCTGTAGAAAAGGTCGTAGTCGGAGAGACCGAGCAGCTGTTCTCGAATGTTGTCGCCGTTTTGAAGATTGAAGTTTCTGATGCAACCGATCTTGTCGGCTGGCAGCGCTTCCTCAATGCGGCTTTCTCGTATCCTCGGATGCCATTTTGGCAGACCGTTGAAGTCCCGGATCCGCTCCCAGACCTTGTCTGCGGGGGCATCAATCACGGATGAGGTGTAGACCCGCGCCATTCACTTGCCCTCCTTGGAAGTGGTCTGGCCTTTGGGTTTGTCATCCGCCTTCAGCCGCTTCATCTCATTGGCGGCGCGTGTCATGTCGTTGGCGGTTCTCATCACGTCCGATTTGGCGAGATTGGATCCATCGATCCCGATATCGCTGAGCAGACTGTCCACCATCGGCGCTTGCACCCGGTAACGGAGTGCCGAGTTGATGACCTCGTCTGTCGGACTGCCGCCGCCACCTCCACCACCGCTGGTGCCGGTACCTGTGCCATTTCCGTCCGCCCAGCCAAGGCCGGAAGTTCCGCTTCCGCCCAACTGCATGATTTTGATATCGTTGATCTTCTCAAGCGGCTTGACAGACGCTGAGACAATTCCTTCCACATGCTCCAGCATCTTGCGCTTGAAGAGCGAGTGGCGTGCTGCATCGGTGAGGACGTTTTCTGCCTCGTTGATGAGCTTTTGAGCTTCGGCCTCCACTGCCTTGCGAACACGCTCGGCGTCGGCAGCAATACGTGTCTCCTCTGCTTCCTTTTCCGCTAGAACCACATCGACCGACTTGCGGCGTGTTGCGACTTCCGTTTCCTGCGCCGTCTTGACCTTTTCAGCAGCTTCCGTCGCCCGCGCCTTGGCAACCTCGGCCTCTACCGCGGCTGCACTTTCATCGAGCGATTTCTTGTAGAGCTCAATGGCCTTGTCCATCTGGGCACTTTCGACGGCCTTCTCGCGCGCAATCTCAAGGCGCCTGCGCTCCGTCTGATGACCAATCCTGGCATCGTCGAGACCACGCTCGGATGCGATCTGTGCACGCTCGATCTCTTCCTGGCTGGAGATTTCGGCTTCGCGCAGAGCCTGAACGCGTGAGATCTCGAGCTGCTCGAGCACTTTCTTGCGCTCCAGCTTCTTCGCATCGAGTTCCTGCTCGGCAAGGATACGCTCGGCATCGATGGACTTTTCCTTGGCGACCTTTGCAGCCTCGATTGCCTGATCTGCGGCAACCTGGGCTTGGTCGATTGCCTGGTTGCGAGCGATCTCGAGCGCCCGGATCTTCTCGTCGCGGGCGATCTTCTCCGCAGTCGTTTCCTGCTCCTTGACAATCCGGAGCTGTTCGACGGATCTGCGTGAGGCAACTTCTGCAGTCTCGATCGCCTCGGTGCGTTCGATCTCCCGTTTTCTGACTTCGGCTTCTTTGGAGATTTCCGCCGTGCGCAACTTGTTCTCCTGCGCAATGCGAGCGGCTTCGACCAGTTCCTGCGCAGAAATATTGGCGACATCGACAGCACGATTGCGCGCGATCTCGCGTTCTCTCAAATCCTGTTCGTAGGCAATGCGCTCTGCAGCGACCTTTTTCTCCTTGGCAATGCGGGCTGCCTCGGTCGCCTCGGCTTTTGCAATCTCTGCTGCTTCAACGGCCTTCGCTCTGGCGACATCCCGTTCTCTGGTGGCTTCTTCGCATTCGATGCGCTGCAACGCGATTTTGGCTTCCTGCGCGATGCGCGTGGCATCTACAGCTTCGCGTGCGGCAATCTCAGCCTCCTCAACAGCCCTGTTGCGGGCGATTTCAAGAGCACGTGTTTCCTGCTCGAAACCGATCCGTTCGGCGGCGATGACTTTCTCCTGCGCAATGCGCTTGGCTTCCGTTGCCTCCTTGGCGGCAATGGTGGCGGCATCCAATGCCGTTTGACGTTCAACGTCGCGGCCGTCCGTTGCTTCCTGAGCTGCGATCCGCTCGAAGGCGAGCTGCTTGTCCTGGGCAATTCGCGCCTTTTCGACTGCTTCGCGTGCGGTGATCTCTGCCTCGTCTATCGCCTTGTTGGAGGCAATTTCGAGATTTCTGATCCGCTCTTCCTGGGCAATCCGTGTCTTGTTGGTCTCCTCGCGGGCAGCAATCTGGGCGATTTCGATTTCGCGCTGCTGCTCGATCTGGAGTGCGCGTGTTGCCTGTTCGGATGCAATACGCTCTGCCGAAAGAGATTTCTCCCGCGCGATACGAGCGGCCTCGGTTGCCTTTTGGCTTGCGATCTCTGCTTCCTCGAGGGCCTTTTGCCGCTCGATTTCAAGGCGGCGTGTTTCGCGATCGGCCGCGATACGAGACGCATTGACCGTCTGCTCTTGCGCAACGCGCAGTTTTTCTGCGGCTTCGCGCGACGCGATTTCCGCCTGTTCAATTGCCAGATTGCGCTCGATTTCCCTTTCACGCGTAACAAGCTCGAAGGCAATACGTGCTTCCGTAATCGCGTCTTCCTGTGCGATCTTTGCCCTCTCCACGATCTCACGCGCTGCTATGTCGGTTTCCTCGATTGTTTTACGGCGTTCGATTTCAAGCGCTTCGGTTTCGCGGTCTTTTGCGATCCGGGCTTCGGTCAGGGTGCGTTCCTGAGCAATACGCGCCTTTTCAACGGCTTCCTTTGCCGCGATGTCGGCTGCTTCCGTGGTCTGCTGCGTGCGAATGCGTTCTTCGGTGAGGTTCTTTTCCTGACCGATCCTGGCTTTTTCAACAGCTTCGCGGGTTATTATTTCCGCTTCATCGATCACCCGCTGACGTTCGATCTCCTTTTGCCTGACTTCGCGTTCCGATGCGATCCGTGCCTCGGAAATGAGCCTTTCATTTTCGATCCGCGCCGTCTCGATGGCTTCGCGGCTCAACAGTGAAGCCTGTTCAGCTTCCTTTTCTCGCTCGGATCGCTCTCGCACCAGATCGGTGTGCTGCTGCGCCCGCTTGAACTCAATTTCCCGCTCCTGTTCAAGTCGCGCCTTCTCGCTTTCTCGTTCGATATCGAGAACCTGCTTTTCCGCTTCCAGGTTCCGGGTACGAATTCGGATCATCGAGTCCTGCTCGATGTCATTGCGCAGCTTTCTTCTGTCTTCGATATCCCTGATGACAGTCGTCAGACCTTCAGCGTCGAACCTGTTCGACGGGTTGAAATATTCAATACCGGTCTGGTCGATGTCTGTGATTGCAACGCTTTCCAGTTCAAGGCCGTTCTTGTCGAGACCGACCTGGGCCGCTTCAAGAACCCTGTCGACATAGACGTGCCGGTTCTCGTGCAGTTCTTCCATGGTCATCTCGGACGCAACGGTGCGCAGCGCGGATATGAATTTCCCCGTCAACAACGAGTGGATGCGCTCAGGCTCAAGTGTCCGGCGGCCCAATGTGGACGCGGCCAGACTGACGGCCTTCTTTGTCTGGCCCACACGGACATAGAATTCCGCATCGACATCGACCCTCAGGCGGTCCTTGGTAATCAGGGCATCTTCCTTTGCACGGGTCAGCGCCATCTGAAGCGAATTCATGTTGACCGGTGTGATGTCGTGAATGATCGGCCAGACGAATGCACCTCCGTCGATCACGACCTTCTCTCCCCTGAATCCCGTTCGGACGAAGGCAACTTCCTTGGTCGACCGCCGATAGAGCCAATGCATCACCCAGTAGAGGATGAAGACCACAATGACTGCGAGAATGAGCCACAGCACCAGTTGTCCGATGAGCTGACCAGCCATTTTCGATCCTCCCTCCCCGGCTCAAGAGCCGCGGATTTCCTTGAATTTTTTGGTTTGTTCGACAAGAGCGATTTCGGTCGGCAGGCGTTCCATTGAAGACGCGCCGTAGAACCCGTGACAGTTGCGCGTATTCTTCAAAACGAATTCCGCGTCGTCCGGCATGGCAACGGGGCCGCCATGGACCAGAACAATGGCTTCCGGATTGACCTCAAGAGCCGCCTCGGACCATTCATCGACGATCTGCGGGCAATCGGCCAGTTTGAGGGATGTTCCAGCACCAATACTGCCGCCAGTCGTCAGCCCCAGGTGACAGACGATGATATCGGCTCCCGCAGCAGCCATCGCGGCCGCATCCTCGGTTGCAAAGACATATGGCGTGGTCAGAAGATCCTTTTCGTGAGCCATCCGGATCATGTCCACCTCAAGCTGATAGGACATGCCGGTTTCTTCCAGGTTTGCACGGAAGTTGCCGTCAATCAGGCCAACCGTCGGAAAGTTCTGAACCCCGGAAAATCCGGCCGCTTTGACCTCGTCCAGGAACTTGTCCATGAGCCTGAATGGATCCGAAGCGCAGACGCCGGCAAGAACCGGTGTGTTGCGCACAACCGGCAAGACTTCACCCGCCATTTCCATCACCACCGAATTGGCGTCGCCATAAGGCATCAGCCCGGCGAGACTGCCGCGGCCCGCCATCCTGTATCGGCCGGAATTGTAGATAACGATCAGGTCAATTCCGCCTGCTTCCTCGCCCTTGGCTGACAATCCGGTGCCTGCGCCACCACCGATGATCGGCTCGCCCCTGGCGATCATGTCGCGATACCTGGAAACAAGTTTCCTGCGATCAAACATGTTCAGTCTCCTGCTGCTCGGCTGCGCCGGCTGGAATAAAAGCCCCGGAACGTCGTGACGATCAGATCAGCGAACTCGGGGTCGTTGATGTTGTGGGGCACCCTGATCAACCTGCGCTCGCTCGTCTGCCGCACAGTGTCTTCAAGGGATCTGAATAGTGCTTCGTCGGCGGCAGGGTCATGGAAGGCCATGCCTGGAGCATCGAGCAGGGAAACGCCGCCTTCGGGCATGAAAAACCGGACTGGTGCGGTCATTTCATTGAGACGCTGGCCAATCCAGCGTCCCATTTCGACGTTTTCCTCAACCGTTGTCCGCATCAAGGTGATTTGCGGATTGTGCTCATAGAATGTGCGTCCGCGATATCTTTCCGGAACTGTGTCAGGTGCATTGAAATTCACCATGTCCAGCGCACCGCAGGAACCGATGTATGGCAGGCCTGCGCGGATCGAAGCCCCGAAACGGTCTTCGCTGGCGGCAAAGACACCACCGGCGACCTTGTCGCAGACTTCCGTTGTCGTGAGGTCGACAATGGCGGCCAGCATGCCGCTGTCCATGAGTTTTTCCATGGAGCGGCCACCGACGCCCGTGGCATGGAAGACCAGACAGTCGAAGTCATATTCCAAGGCTGCGGTGACCTGTTGCACACAAGGTGTCGTGACGCCGAACATCGTCAGGCCAACGGCGGGCTTGGCATCCACAACAGGCTTGCGTTTCGCGCTCGCCTTGACGGCTCCTGCGAGCGCACCGGCACCATTGCCAAGCACTTCGCGAGTGATTGAATTCAGCCCCTGAACATCGGCAACCGAATGCACCATCATGATGTCTGACGGGCCGACATATTGCTCGACATTCCCGCTGGCGACCGTTGAAATCATGATCTTTGGGACGCCCACCGGCAGCGTGCGCATCGCCGGAGTGACCAAGGCCGTTCCTCCGGATCCACCCGCGGAGATGATCCCCGCAACGCTCGACTGGGCCTCCATCCAACGTTCGAATGCAAGTGTCATGGCAGCGACAGCAGAACCGCGGTCGCCAGTGAAAACCCCACTCGCACCGCGCGGGTGAAATGCTGCGACCGCATGAGGGGGAACCTCGGCACCTGATGGCCTGCCACTCGTCGAAAGATCGATCATCTGAACGGACAGGTCTTCCGCCTTTAATATATCGCGCAGGTAGCGGAGCTCCGCACCCTTGGTGTCCAGCGTTCCTGCCACATAGACAGTCGCCCCGGCCTTCGCCCGCTGAGCGGAGAATGGTGTCACGGTTGCAGAGGGAATCGCCGCGGCGGTGCTTGTCCGTGCAGAACTTTCAATCACTCTGATCGGAACCGGCTTTGACCAGCGTGTGGGGATCTTCGGGTTGGAGACATAAATCCTGGCAACGGAAGGGGTGGCAGGTGTTCCCACCGGTGTCTCCGAGACCCTTGCAGGTGCCGGGGTCTCGTCGTGCGCATGGCGACCAACACCCAGGAGTGCCTGTTGAAGGTCCCGATCTGCCGCCAGTTGAGCTGATGGCATGATCCTGTTGATCTTGCCGTTGACCATGATGGCCACCTGATCGGCAACCGCACAGGCAACGCCGATATTCTGTTCAATAACTAGAACGTCGATGTCACCTTCCTGGCCGAGACGCACAAGCATCTCGGCAACCTGATTGACGATGACCGGGGCCAGGCCTTCTGTCGGCTCGTCCATTACAAGCAGCTTCGGGTTGAGAAGCAGCGCCCGTCCGATTGCCAGCATCTGTTGCTCACCGCCGGAAAGCTGCGCACCTCCGTTCGAGCGGCGTTCGGCCAACCTCGGAAAGACCGAATAGACGCGTTCTGGGGTCCAGTCACCTCCTTTGCGCGCCACCAGTTTCAGGTGTTCGTCTACCGTCAGGGAACGCCACAACCGGCGACCTTGCGGAACATATCCAACACCCAACCGGGCGACTTCCGCCGGGCCCAGACCGGCAAGGTTGCGGCCCGCCAGACTGATTGTGCCGGAAGCTACCGGCACAAGCCCCATGATCGCCTTGCAGGTTGTCGTTTTGCCCATGCCGTTGCGCCCAACGACGGACAAAACGCCATTGCCAAGTGTCAGGTCGACACCCTGCAAGGCATGCGAGTGACCGTAGTAGACATTCAGGTCTCTGATCTCGAGCGCAGGTGCGGAGCGGTCAGCCATGCCCAAGTCCCTCCTCGCCACCGAGATAGAGAGCCTGCACCTCTTCATCGTCTTCGATTTCAGCCGGTTTGCCTTCTTTGAAGATCCTTCCGTTGTGCATCATCGTCACGGATTCGGCGACACGCAGGGCGACATCCATGTCGTGTTCGATGATGATGAAACCCATATGGCTGGGAAGACCTGTGAGTATCTCGATCAGTTCGCGCCGTTCGGTGGGTGACAATCCTGCGGCAGGCTCGTCAAACAGGATGAAACGCGGTGCGCCGGAAAGTGCCATGGCTATTTCCAGCTGCCGCTGTTGCCCATAGGAAAGATCGGCCACCTTGGTGTCGCGAAGCTCATCCAGATGAACCACCTGAACAAGGTTTTCCGCGCTTGCCATCAAGGCGTCGTCCCGTCCGGGGCGCACAAACGAGAACCGCCCGCGCGACACGCCGCAACAGGCCAGATAGACATTGTCCAAAACACTCAAGCCGGTGAACAGCAGAGATATCTGATAGGTTCTGCGCAAACCCCGCCGGATCCGTTCCTGAGCCGGGAACGCTGCGACTTCCTCGCCAAAAAAGCGGATGGAACCTGTTGTCGGGGCGAAGTCACCGGTAATGCAGTTGAACAGCGTTGTCTTGCCAGCGCCGTTGGATCCCAGCACTGCGCGCCTCTCACCGGGCTTGACCGTCATGTCGATCTCGGAAAGCGCTGCCAATGCACCAAACATCTTGCTGACGTTGCGAAGCTCCAGCGCATTGGCTGTGCCGGTTGCACTCAAGCGGTCGGAAACTGAAGAGCTGGCACGATCAAGCAGGGTCAACGCATGTCCTCCCGCCGATCGAGGAGTGGGTCGCGCTTGCGGTATTCCTGCCAACGATCCCAAAGTCCGAGCAGACCGTCCGGCGAAAAGAAGACAATTGCCAGGAAACCGAGACCGATGAGCAGCTGAAAGCGTTCTCCGCTCAATCCGACGGACAGCAGAACATCAATGGCGAAGGTCTTCAGAAGGACGTAAATGAACGCTCCGATAAAGGGGCCGATCGGCCGGCTCATACCGCCGATAACGGCAATCACGAGAATATCGATTGCCGGTCCGATTCCCGCCGTCCCCGGCGAAATCTGCGCGGATTGCCAGGTCAGCAAAATGCCTCCCGTCCCCGCGATCAGCGCGGCAAATGCATAGGCCGCAATCCTGTGCGCGTTGACGCTGTACCCCAACGCCGCCATCCGGCGCGGATTGTCCCGTACACCTTGTAGTGCGAGCCCGAAGGGAGCCCGGGAGATGTAAAGCACGGAAAAATAGGCAACGGTCGCCCAGAACAGGGTCAGGTAGTAGAATGGCTTGCTTTGCCGCCAGTCGACACCGAAGAGATCTGGTGGCAGAACGCCGTTGAACCCGGAAAACCCGTTAAACACGACATAATTCTGACGCGTGAAATAGAAGAACGCAGCAGCCACCGCGAGCGTGATCATGATGGTGTATATGCCCTCGGTCCGCACGGCGAGCGAGCCGACAATCGTGCCGAAAAACATGGCAACGATCAAAGCCAGAGGGATGGCGACGTACCAGGGCCAACCCATGCTGATATCGGTGATGGCGCTGTCACCAAATATGGCGACCATATAGCCGGCAAGGCCTGCGATGGACATCTGAACCAGGCTAACCATGCCGCCATAGCCGCCAAGGAACATCAGGCTGAGCGAAATCATGCCGAGGATGAAGGTCCAGCCGAAGACTTGATAAAGCGCGAAGTCGCTTGCAAATGCGGGCATGATCAAGAGGACGATACCGACGACCCAATAGCTTGCCGGGATCCGCTCGAACCAGACCCTCTCCTGTGCATTGTGTGTCCTGCGTGTTGAATTGGTTTCCGCAAGCGCCATCGATCAAGACCTCCCCATGAGGCCCTGCGGGCGGAATGCAAGCACAAGCACCATGATCAGGAAGGTCAGGACAACTGCATAAGTTGGAAAATAAACTGAGCCGAACTGCTCGGCGAGACCGATCAGCAGTGCCCCAAGCGCAGCGCCTGTGATCGACCCCATTCCGCCAACGATCACCACCACAAGCGAGGCCAGCAGAAAGCGAATGTCTTCGCCCGGTGCCACGGATTGGAATGTGCCACCGACCACGCCTGCAATACCCGCAAGGCCTGCGCCAAAAGCGAAGACGCCGACAAAAACCAGTTGAATGCGTGCACCTGTTGCCGACAGCATGTCCCGGTCATCGACGCCCGCACGGATCATCATACCGATCTGCGTCCGGTTCAGGATCAGCCACATGGCAATTCCGATGACGACAGAGGCCAGAAAAATGACTACGCGCACCACCGGGTATTTCAGGTAGATGAGATCGCCTGAAGAGCGCTTCACACCGGTTACCAGAAGCGTTTCCATCGGACCGCTCAACCAGCTAGGCGGCGTAATGTTGTAAAAATCGCCACCGACGCCCCAAAGCATCAGATCCGCCATGACGATCGAAATTCCGATGGTGACGAGTGTCTGTCTGAGGTCTTGTCCCTCCATACGGCGGAAGATGAAAATCTGCATGAGAACACCGACAGCCGCCACGAGCACAAACGCGACTGGAAAGGCTAACAGCCAATACCCTGTCGAGGACGCGACGAAGTAGCCGATGTATCCACCAAGGAGATAGAGGGATCCATGCGCAAGATTGACGTTGCGCATGAGACCGAAGATGAGCGTGAACCCGCTGGCGACAAGAAAATACAGACCACCAAGCGTGATGCCGTTGAACAAGGCGTTGAGAAACACTTTCTTGCGGCCGATCACATCGACCAGTCCCTTTGGCCAGATTGCAAAAATCAGCCAGATCAGGGCTGCGACCGCCAGCAGGATGACAATCGTCCAACCAGGATGCCGTGATGCCAAGGCCCTCATGTGCGAAACTCACAAATGAGACCTGCCCCGGTGCTGTCTTCAAATTGCCGCATAATGCGACACCCTCCCAAAGCGCTGTTGACGACAAAGTCTTCCGCTCTTGAAGAAAGGCTACGGCTTAGTTTCGGAAATCGGCGTACCCGATAGTCTTCTCGGATGGCCCAACATCGGCATTATTTTTGCCGATGCAGATTGGAGTTCAGGCGCTATTCGACATGTGCGACCCTGCGATAGTCGCTTGGCGGGATGCCAACATTGGAAGAAAAGAAGCGCGTGAAGCTTGCCTGCGAGGAAAAGCCCAGGTCGTAGCTGATTTCCGTGACCGATTTGTCGGTCGTCATCAGATCCGAAATCGCCTGTTCCGCCCTTAGCGTGTTCAAGTAAAGATTGGGTGTGATGCCCATCTGCTTCTTGAAAAGCTTGAAGAAATGCGGACGCGACAAGCCAACTTCCCGGGCCAGCCATTCCACTTCCACTTCTTCAGTGTAGTTTTCCTGCATAAGACGCAGTGAGCGACGGACGCGATAATCCGTAAAACGGCGTTTGCTGTCTTCCAGAACCGAATTGCGATCGGCATTCCGCCAGGATTGCTCGAAACACTGCAGTGTCGTGCGGTAAAGATATCCATCGAACAGGTGATCGTTGCCACCATCCAGCAGCAGCGACGTCAGCCGCTTCACCCAATTCACAACATCCGGCGTCATGGCGACATGAGACCTGCCGAAATTCAGTGCGAACTCCGCGGATTGGCTGTTTTCCAAAAACCAGATTGGCTTGATGTAGAGCACGAGACACAGACATGCTTCTGCAGTTGATGCATTTTTCAGATGGAAACTGTGCTGTTCCCAGGGACTGACTGCCACTCCGACGTGTTTATCCGCTGGCACCCACTTTCCAGATACGCTGACCTTTGCTTCGGCACCGCTCAAATAGAAGATCAAATGACCTTCTCGATGTGCGTGAGTCACGATCGGCTTGTCCAGCTTGTAAAGCGCCGCACGACCGAACTCACCGTGGTGAACGGAGATCGCCTCGCTCATCATCATTCCTCCCGATGACTTGCACGTTTATCGATGTAAACGTTTTCTTTTAAGTATCCTCCGTAAAAATCGATATTGGCAATACGAAATGACTCACAAAGAGACTTAGAGTTACGGAAGAAGACAATAATTGATGCTGCAATGCAGCGATCACGCCCGTATGTAACTTGTTTTTACTGTACTGAAAAACTCAGCCGCGTAACGTCCCTGTTCTCTTGGGCCATAGCTTGATGACTTCCTCCCGCCAAAGGGGACATGGTAATCCACGCCCGCCGTCGGCAAATTGACCATCACCATTCCGGCTTGGGAGTCCTTCCTGAAATGGGATGCGTATTTGAGGCTCGTTGTCATTATGCCCGAGCAAAGTCCGAATTCTGTATCGTTGGATGTTGCCAATGCTTCTTCAAAGTCGCGAACGCGGATGACGGATGCAACCGGCCCGAACACCTCTTCACGATTGATGCGCATGTCATTGGTGGTATCGGTAAAAAGCGCGGGCTGCAGAAAATAACCCTCATTCGAACCATTGACGAGATCGCCGCCACAGCGCAGGTTGCCTCCTTGAGCGCGCGCAATTTCGATATATTTGAGGTCCGTTTCCAGTTGCGCAGCGCTAGCCACCGGCCCGATATCGGTTCCAGCGTCCAATGCATCGCCAACTTTTAGTGTCCGGCATCGTTCGGTCAGCTTTTCAATAAACCTCCCATAGATACCCTCCGTAACGATGAGCCGGGAAGAGGCCGTGCATCTTTGACCCGTTGAATAAAAGGCCCCATCGACAGCACAGTCGACCGCGAGATCCAAATCGGCATCGTCAAGCACGACGAGGGGGTTCTTCCCACCCATTTCCAACTGCAGTTTGCGCATATGCCTGCTACAGGCCTGCGCGATGTGAGAGCCCACGCCTTGAGAACCTGTGAAGGTAACAGCTTCAACATCTTCGGCTTCTAGGATCGTATTTCCAACAACCGATCCCTTCCCAGTAACCAGGTTGAAAACACCCTTTGGGATTCCAGCACTTTGAAGGATGTCAGCCAGCACCCATGCACATCCCGGGACAAGTTCAGCCGGCTTGAAAACAACAGTGTTGCCATAGCAAAGAGCCGGGGCGATCTTCCAGGATGGAATTGCAATCGGGAAGTTCCAGGGTGTGATGATCCCGACAACGCCGAGCGGCTCGCGCGTTACCTCAACTGAAACATCGGGGCGGACGGACGGGAGAAGCTCGCCGGCTTGTCGAAGGCATTCACCTGCAAAGAAGCGGAAGATATTGGCTGCCCGTTCAGTTTCCGCAATTCCTTCGCGCAGCGTCTTGCCTTCCTCACGCGACAGAAGCGTCCCGATTTCTGTTTTCCGTCCGATCAGTTCGTTTGCCACCCGGTTCAGGATTTCGAACCTGAATTGTGGGATGCTCGACGCCCAGTCCGGAAAAGCCCGGGCAGCCGCCTCAATTGCCGCCTGCGTCTCGGCTCTACCAGCGTGAGCGTAAAGATCGATCACTTCGCTCGTGTTTGACGGATTGCGATTTTCCTCGGCATGTGCCGTCGTGACCCATGCTCCGTCGATCAAGAGAGGCTTCATCAATTCACCTGAATTTCGTTCGAAAGAGCCGACTTCATGATCGAAAACAAGCTCGGACTGCTGAGGGCTCTCGGGCTTTGCACCGCTGCCAGGTCCGATGCGGCAAGTTCGGCTGCTATTTTGATTTCTTGCTCGTTGATGCCCATCTCGGCAAGGCTCTCCGGCAGTGGCAGCGTATAGAGAAAGTCCGCGACGCAGCGCGCCGGCGACCTGTCTTCTCCCGATTTGAGAACCTGCTTCAACGTTATGTATTTTTCCTGGGCGGCATCTGCATTGAACTGCAGAACCGCCGGCAGCAGCAACCTGCTGAGGGCACCTGGATCCAGCCGCCTGCCGGCCACCGTTTCCAGGGCGCATCCAATTGCATGGATCGTACCCAGGCCCTTTTGCAAAGCCAGCGCACCATTCAGGCTGGCGGCCATCAACTCTCTGCGAGCCTGAACCGAGTCCTTGTCCAGTACCTTGTGAAGGTTGCTGACAACGCGGCCGAGGCCGTCGAGAGCTATGCCGTCGGCGGGCGGATTGAACCCGGGAGAGAGATAAGCCTCTATGCACCGGCCCATGGCATCAGCCCCGGCGCTGGCGCTCTCAATCCGACCAGCGCCCAAGGTCAGCGTCGGATCGCAAATCGTCATGGTCGGCACCAGCTTCTTGCACATGAGGCGGGTGCGTTCGCCGCTTGTCAGAATAACCGGCGCATGAGCACTTACAGCTGCACCAAACCCTTGAATGCTCGGCACCGCATATAAATCAGGCAGATTTGTACCGATGCGCCTCGATCCGCCACTGGCATAGGAAAAGGTCTCCAGCGGCTCGGTATGGGCGATCGAAATTCTTGCAATCTTGGCCAGGTCAATCGCCGTGTTGCGGCCGAAGGCGATCAATAGGTCGCGCTCCGTCTGGCGAAACGCCGTCGCAATTTCCTTGGCGGCTGTTTCGTTCGGAATGTCGGGTATATCGCTAAACACCTCAAGGGAAGTGCGCACCGGCAAACCGGCCAACAAACGTTCAAAAAGTTCGCTGTTCAGATGATGTTCGTCCGTGATGATCAGGGGACGCTTTTTGCGATTGACTTCAATTTCAGACCAAAGCGCTTCTTCCAAAACGCCGTCGGCGAAATGAACTCGCGTGACGTATGTGATGAGCGTCATGGCCTGATCTCGAGGATACGCTGCACTGGAGCGCGAAAAGATATAGGCACCGGGCAGAAACTCCTGCCCGGTGCAGTCGCCGTCAGTAAGAAGTCTTACACTCAGGCACGTCGCGGCTCGGGAGGCCGATCTTTGCAAAGACCCCGGGATCGATGCCGAGCGTCTGAGGGACATTGTCCTTTATTTTCACCAACTTCGTGACCAGCGACCCATCGTCGAGTTCGGTCACTTCCGATACGAAGTTGGCGCCGATGGCCTGACGGTTTTCATCAAGCTTTATCTTGCCGTTCGGAGCATCCAGTTCAAGATTGCTCAGGCAGGTACGGAACGCAGCTTGCCCGTCGGACAGATCGCCACCTACCTCATCGAGACAGGTCATGGCCGCCGTGGTCGCATTGTAATAGCCGGTCGCCAGCAGAGACGGGCTCGGGAAACGTTTGTCGGGCGGGAACGCGTCCTGATAGGCTTTCACATAGGCCTGCCAGCCTTCGTCGTCCCAGGTGTCAGCCTGAGGTCCGGAAGACGGCGTTCCGATCAGAGCCTTCTTGGCGTCTCCCTTGGAGTTCAGCACTGTGCCGTCCACCATGATGGATCCACCGATCAGATTGGCATCGCCGCCGGCCTGTTGATACTGGTTCAGGAAGTTGACGGCATCGCCCCCACCCAAGCCAAGATAAATTGCATCCACATCATCAGGAAGCGAGGCAATGATCGAACCGAAATCCTTGGTTCCAAGCGGCACCCAGAAGCGATCTGTGATTTCGCCACCGGCCTGACAATACTCGAGCGCAAATCCGAAGACCTGTGTGTAGATGAAGGAATAGTCCTCACCGATCGTGGCGACCGTTTTCCATCCCTTGTCGTTGAACACATAGTCGCCGAGGCCGGCCGACCATTGCGCGCCGTCAGTATTGAAACGGAAGAAATTGTCCGACGGGGTCACATAGGTTGTTTCCTGTGCGCCGGAAATTCCGTTCAGGAAAGTCACCTGCGGTTGCGTTTTCGAGTAGTCGCGGATCGCGATCCCCTCCGATCCTGAAAGTGGACCGATAACAATGTCCACCTTGTCCTGCTCGACCAGCTTGCGGGCTCCGCGTACGGCACTATCCGGTGACGCATCGGTCGACTGGATGATGAGTTCGAGATCTCTACCACCTGCCTGCTCGCCGCGGACGGCCAGCGCTGTTCTCAGACCGCGCACGCCATCTTCTCCAAGAACCGTATAGGTTCCTTCCAAGGTGGCCAGAACGCCGACTTTCAGTGGATCCGCCGCATAGGCGGCACCTGTCGTTAGAAATGCAGCCGCCGATACCGCGGCCAGGAGTTGCTTCTTCATCCGTTCCTCCCAACGAATTCCAGCCGCTTCTGGACGCAGGCGGAGAAAAATCTTTCGATCTTCACCGCTCGGAATGCGTCTACGGCAACCCGGTCAGCATGCGCCAAGGAGGAATTGTGACCTATCTCGGAGAGTAAGCGTCATATAACGCTCAGTCTGTTTTTGAGTTGTTTTTCACCCGGAACACTCCTGACTATCTTTTCGCGCACCTTACGCAGCAGCGTGGCGGCCTTGTTCAACGCTCCAGAATTTTCTTGAGCGAGACGACGGCGGCGGAGGTTCGGTTTTCGACGCCAAGTTTTCCAAAGATCCGGTCCAGGTGCTTGTTCACCGTCCTTGGACTCATTTCCAGGATGGCCGCGATTTCCTTGTTCGATTTTCCGTGGGCGATCCACATGAGCACTTCTGCTTCGCGCTCGGTCAAATCAAAGGATCTGCGTAGAACATCGGTCGGGTTGCCGTCGACCATCTCAGCGACCCTCAACAGGTGCTCACCCGAGCTTATTTGCCCTGCATAGCTGAAACGTAGCGAAAGGCCTCCCATGCTGGCAACGACATTGCTGTCATTGTTCGCTGACTTGCTGACGTTGACGAGATAGCCGCGCAACCATTCGACTGCTTCTGCGGGCAACTGGCCGATATGGTCCGGCTCCTTCTGGTTCCCGCCGTCGATCAGCACTATGGCCTGCGGTGTCGCCCAGCAAATTGCTCCGGTAAGATCAACCGAAATCAGGAACCTGCCCGACGCATCCAAAGCCACATGGGCACTGTGGGAATTGCGGGCATTGGAGATGTGGACGCGCAATCTTGCAATCAACTCTTCCGGGTCTACCGGCTTGGTGATGTAGTCGACACCTCCCGACTCCAGTCCCCTGACAATGTGTTCCGTCTGGCTCAGCCCTGTCATGAAGACGACCGGAACATCCCGGAGCGCATCCAGTCTTTTGATCCTTTTGCTCGTTTCGAACCCGTCGAGTTCCGGCATGATCGCATCCATCAGGATTGCGGTCGGCGTCACCCGCGAGGCGATGTCGAGCGCTTTGCGACCGTCCTGAGCGACCAGCACGGTATAGCCCGCCTCTTCCAGCGCGTCCGTCAGCATGCCCAGCGATGCCGGTGCGTCGTCGACCACCAGCACCGTTTCGCTTGGACTAGGAGCACTCATGATCATGTCCGAGCCTTTCAAGAACCTTGTCATATTGTGTCAGATCGAATTCGCGGATGAGGCGACGCATGTGCACCACAAACTCCGAAGCGTGGGGTTCGTGTGCTTCAATGTCATCAAGCTTGGCGCGAATGCCGCGCACATATCCAAGCCCGCTCAATTGTTTCAGCATTTCCAGGCTTTCCACCGACGGCAAACGGCCCTGCTCGAAAACCGGTTCAAAGTCCGATTTCGAGGAACTCGGCTTAATGCGGGGCTCTGCCGGAACGGTTCGCCAAACGATTTTCAGGCCCTGCTGCAACTTCTCCTGAAGGTTTTGCAGCCGCACGGGCTTGACCAGATAGTCATCGTGAAAGATCCGGTGCAACGGCTCACGCCCGCTTTCATCCGCATTCGCCGAGATCATGATGATCACCGCGTCGCTATGGCCCCTCTCCCGTAGCGTTCTGGCAAGGGTCCACCCGCTCATGCCCGGCATGCTGATATCCAGTAGAAATGCGTTCGGCTTTTCAACCTCCGCCATTGCCAGACATGCCTGACCGCCTGGAGCGGAAAGGACCTTGAAGCCGAGCGGGCTCAGAAAATCCTCGATAAGGGTTCTCTGTGCGGCGTCGTCATCAACCACAACGACCGTCTGAACCGGGCCTTCGTAGCCATTGATCCGCATTTCAGCCCGTGCCACCTTGGCCGGTGCGGCGGCTGCGCTCAACAACATGCGCACTTTAAAGGTGCTGCCTTTGCCGACTTCGCTTTCGACCTGAATATCGCCGCCCATGATTTCGCTCAGGAGCTTGGTGATCGTCAGGCCGAGACCGGTTCCCGGCACCCCTGCCTGTCCTTCTTCTTCCACCCGCTCAAAGGGATTGAAGATCCGACCGAGATTTTCCTCCGCAATACCGATACCGGTATCAACAATCGAAAACTCCGCCACCTGGCTGTGATAGTTGACGATCAGGCTAACGCTGCCTTGATCAGTCCATTTGATTGCATTGGAAAGCAGATTGATCAGCACCTGGCGCAGTCGCTTTTCATCGCCGAAGACGAAGAGCGGAAGATTGTCCGCAGGCTGAAAGGAAAAGGTCAGCGCCTTGGCATCGGTCTGCAATCGGAACATATCGACGATCTGATTGAGAAAGTCGTGCAGATTGAAGCGCTCGCGATAGATTGTGAGATGCCCGGCCTCGATCTTGGAGATGTCGAGAAGACCCTCAATCAGTCCCGCGAGATGATCGGCGGAATGCTGAATCACTTTGACCGCATCACGGCGATGAGCCGGGATCGTCGGATCCTTGCGCATAAGCTGTGCGTAGCCGGCGATCGCATTCAGCGGTGACCGCAGCTCGTGACTGATCCCGACAACGTACCTGCTTTTCGCCTGATTGGCCGATTCAGCTGCTTCCTTTGCCTTTTGCAGCTTTGCATCCGTGCGCTTGTGCGCCCTGATTTCCTTCATCAAAAGACTGGTCTGCCGCCGGGTCTCCTCGTTCGCGAACTTCCGGCTTTCATGAACAAGAACAAAGAGCCAGGCCATGACCCCTGAGATCACCAGGAGAATGAAGAAGACCTGCGTCAACGCCCTTGCAACGCCGTCCTGATCAACGGACTTTGCTTCGATAAACACGAGCGAGAGAATGCCGCCCAGTGATGCCATCACGATCAGCATGACGCCGAGGTATTTGCCGACCCGCGATCCAAGCCTGCTTGCAGCGTTTGCCGGCAACAGGGCATGCAGCAACATTGAAATCTGATCCCCCAGGCGAGCATTTTCCTTGCAATCGTCCTCACAGCGCGCGTCAAGGGAGCAACAGAGTGAACAGATCGGTCCCGAATAGACCGGGCAATTGGTCATGTCCTCATGTTCAAACGTGTGCTCGCAAATACAGCATTGGATACGGTGTTGTTTCACACCTGTTTCAGACACCACGTCTTCAGGTTCCCGGGCGATGTAGAACCGGCCCTTCGTCAGATAGGCAATGAGCGGTGCGAGTAGAATTGCAGTGAGGAGCGCGATGTAGCTTGCAAGCGCGTGCGCTGTCTGACCGAAGAAGCCCGCATATGCGATAAATGCGGCCACGCTTGCAACGGTCATCGACCCAAGTCCGACGGGATTGATATCGTAGAGATGCGCCCGTTTGAATTCGATATGCGGAGGGCTCAGACCCAAAGGTTTGTTGATCACTAAATCAGCGAAGATCGCACCGATCCAGGCCACTGCAACAATGGAATAAAGACCTAAGGTTCGTTCAAGCGCCTTATAGACACCCAATTCCATGAGCGTCAGTGCGATCACCACGTTGAACACCAGCCAGACGACCCGTCCAGGATGGCTGTGCGTCAGGCGGGAAAAGAAGTTGGACCAGGCGATTGAGCCCGCATAAGAGTTGGTAACGTTGATTTTGATCTGGCACACGATGACGAATATGCCGGTCAAGGCAATGGCAACTTCCGGTGTTGTAACTTTGCTAAAGGCCACCAGATACATATGCGTCGGTTCGACAGCCTTGTCCGGTGTCAGTCCGCTTTGCAGGGCAACAACAACCAGAAACGAGCCCATCAGCAACTTGATGGCTCCAACGATGATCCATCCCGGTCCTGCGGCCAGCAGTGCGAGCCACCAGCTGCCACGACGTCCCTGTCTCTGACGGGGTAAAAACCGCAGAAAATCGACTTGCTCGCCAATCTGCGCGATCAAGGAGAATAGAACCGCGCTGGCCGCGCCGAAGAGCAGAAGTTCAAATTGCCCCTCTTCATTGCCGAGCCGCCCTGAAAAGCTCCGCCAGTCTTCAATCGGAGCGACACCCTGCCAGGCCAGAAACACGAATGGCAGCAATTGAAGGGCGATCCACACGGGCTGCGTATAGACTTGCAAACGGCTTATCAAAGTGATGCCGTAGATCACCATCGGGATGACAACGAGCGAACAGACGAGATAGCCGATGTTGAGCGGAATACCGAGGAACAGCTCAAGCGCTGTTGCCATTATCGCAGCTTCAAGAGCGAAGAAGATGAAAGTGAAACTCGCATAAATGAGCGAGGTGACCGTGGATCCGATGTAACCGAAACCGGCCCCGCGCGTCAGCAAGTCGATGTCGACACCGTATTTCACCGCATAGTAAGAAATCGGCAATCCTGTGATGAAAATCAGCACTCCAACCAAAAGGATGGCCGATACGGCATTTGTGAAGCCGTAATTATAGGTGATGGCCGCTCCGATCGCCTCTAGCGCCAGGAACGAAATCGCACCAAGTGCAGTGTTGGCCACCCACACCGGAGACCACCTGCGTGCGCTTTTGGCGGTAAAGCGCAGGGCATAATCCTCCAGGGTCTGGTTCGCGACCCACTGGTTATAAGTTCGACGCAATCGAACGACCCGCTGATGACCTGCCATATACCCCGCCTTGCGAAACTGCTTCAGTTAGTCGCGCTTAGTATTTGTGCAACGCAATCATTTGACCTGCTGATTTCGCACAAACTCACAGCAGAGCGCGCTAACAAACAACAAATCGTCCCCTCACCTCTCCTAAAAGCAAAATACGTGCCTAAAATTTTTGAAATTAACTTTTACATCAAAAGTTGTATTCAAAATTTTATTTACGTTTTCCTCCTGAAAATTTCCAGAACTCAATAAAAATGGAAAACTTTCACGTATTAACTCCTGAACAATTTAGTCCATACAAACGTAAAACGATCTCACAGTTTCTCAACGCTTGGAATCAGTCAATTGACCCACAGCAACTGACGCATTGCGGCAGTGCACAAATTCAAGTGAGCCTTCCCTCCATGCGGTGGCGCCATGAGGTGCCCTGCTCCAACCTCAAACATGGAGGGGTCATCTGATGCGACGCCTGAAAAACCTGATTGAAAACCGGCTCTCCCGCCGGGCCGTTCTCGCCGGAACAGTGTCGGCTGCAACACTCGCGATGGCAGGTGCCTTGACGCCGTCTTTCGCGCAGGATGTCAACACGACCGGCCTTGCTGTTACCGAAGACACCGTGAAAGTCGGGATCCTGCACTCCGTTACCGGGACAATGGCAATTTCCGAAACCGGTTCTGTGCAGGCGGAAAAGCTGGCAATCGAACAAATCAATGCAATGGGCGGCGTGCTGGGCCGCAAGATCGAGTATATTCAGGAAGATGGTGCTTCCGATTGGCCGACCTTTGCGGAAAAAGCGAAGAAACTTCTGGTCAACGACAAGGTTGCCGCCGTGTTCGGATGCTGGACGTCCGCATCACGTAAGGCCGTTCTGCCAGTGTTTGAGCAATATAACGGCATGCTCTACTACCCAACTTTCTATGAGGGCCTGGAGCAGTCACCAAACGTGATCTACACCGGCCAGGAAGCCACTCAGCAGATCATTGCCGGCATCGATTGGGTCGCCAGGGAAAAGGGCGCAAAAAGCTTCTATCTGCTCGGTTCGGATTATATCTGGCCGCGCACTTCCAACAAGATCGCACGCAAACACATCGAAAAGCTGGGCCACAAAGTTGTCGGTGAGGAATACTATCCGCTCGGCCACACCCAGTTCAATTCGGTGATCAACAAGATCAAGTTGAAGAAGCCTGATGTGATCTATGCAATCGTGGTCGGCGGTTCCAATGTCGCGTTCTACAAGCAGCTTAAGGCCGCAGGCATCGACATGACAAAAGAGAAGCCTCTGCTTCTGACCATTTCGGTGACTGAGGATGAAATTCGTGGCATCGGCGGCGAAAACATCGAAGGTGCCTACGCCGCGATGAAATATTTCCAGTCTCTCGACAATGATAACAATCAGGCGTTCGTCAAGGCTTTCAAGGAGAGATGGGGAGACGACATCGTGATCGGCGACGTCACGCAGGCAGCATATCTCGGCCCGTGGCTTTGGAAAGCCGCCGTTGAGAAGGCGGGCAGCTTCGATATCGACAAGGTTCGCCTTGCCTCACCTGGTATCGAGCTGACGACTGCGCCGGAAGGATATGTCCGTATCCATGAAAACCATCACCTTTGGTCCAAGACCAGAATTGGTCTCGCCAAAACCGACGGTCAGTATGAAATGATCTACGAAACCGCGGATTTGATGGAACCCGATCCCTTCCCGGAAGGCTATCAGTAAGCCGGTAGCTGTTCCCCAGGGACGGAAACGCCCGCTTAAATGACGGGCCGATCCAGAGGCGCTGCGTGGATGCAGCCTGCGCAGCGCCGCATCAGCAATTTCATATCAACCCATTCCCACAGCAGGGGTACCGGCACTTGCGCCGCCCCCAAGCATGGAGACGTGCGCAATGTTCGCCGACTACACCTGGACAGAACTCGGGTCCATCTTTGCCATGCAGGGTTTTGCCGGACTGATCCTGTTTTCCGTTTTTGTCCTGATGGCCCTCGGCCTGGCCATCATCTTCGGCCAGATGGGCGTCATCAACATGGCTCATGGCGAGTTCATGATCCTCGGCGCCTATGTCACGTACCTGTGCTCCAACTTTGTCGAGGCTTACGCGCCGTCCTTCTTCGGTGTGTATTTCTTCTTTGCCATGATACTTGCCTTTGTGGCCGCCGGATCGCTTGGCGCCCTGGTTGAATGGTCGCTCATCAGACACCTATACAAGCGACCGCTCGACACGTTGCTGGCAACCTGGGGCCTCAGCCTGATCCTGCAGCAAGCGTACCGGTCGATATTCGGCGCCCGCGAGGTGGGTGTCACTCTTCCGAACTGGCTTCTCGGATCGGTCCCGCTGACGGATATAATCGAGATCCCGATCAACGGGATCTTCGTGATGGTGCTGACCTTCTTCATTGCCATCGGCGTCTATTTCATCCTGTTCAGGTCCCGCATGGGGATGCAGACGCGCGCGGTGGTGCAAAACCGCGTCATGGCCGGTGCCGTCGGCATCAACACCGAGAAAGTCGATCGTCATACATTTGCCCTTGGTTGCGGCATAGCCGGCATAGCCGGGAGTGCTTTCACAATGATTGGCTCAACCGGTCCTACTGCAGGCCAGCTCTATATCGTCGACACCTTCCTGATCGTCGTATTTGGCGGCGCAGCCAGCCTTCTGGGCACGATTGCCTCATCCTTCGCCATCAGTCAGGCGCAGTCGACAATGGAGTTCTTCCTGTCCGGCTCAATGGCCAAAGTGCTCACCCTGTTGACGGTTGTGGGCATCTTGATGTTGCGCCCTCAAGGGCTTTTCTCCCTGAAAATCCGCCGCTGAGGAGGTATCGATGACCAACCTGAAATCCTTCATGTCCCGGCAGGAAATGCTTGGCCTCCTGGTAGTTGCAGCGGTGCTGTTCGTTGTCATGCCGCTTGCCATGGACATCTTCAGACTGAACCTCTTCGGCAAGTATCTGACCTACGCCTTTGTCGCGATCGGCCTTGTCCTTTGCTGGGGCAAGGGCGGCATATTGAGCCTCGGGCAAGGTGTCTTCTTCGGCCTCGGCGGTTACTGCATGGCCATGTATCTGAAATTGGAGGCCTCGACTCCCGAGGCAACCGCCATCCAGTCGACACCGGGCATTCCCGATTTCATGGACTGGAACCAGATCACGGCCCTTCCCTGGTTCTGGCAACCGTTCAATAGCCTCACCTTCACAATAGTCGCGATCATCGCGGTTCCCGCCCTCTTTGCCTTCATCATCGGCACAGCCATGTTCAAGCGCCGTGTGGGAGGGGTCTATTTTGCCATCATCACGCAAGCAATCGCTGCAATCCTGACCATCCTCATCATCGGTCAGCAGGGCTATACGGGCGGTGTCAACGGCATCACGGATCTGCGCACTCTCAAGGGCTGGGATATTCGGACCGACGAAGCCAAATACATCCTTTATTATGTCAATGGCG
Organism: uncultured Roseibium sp.; assembly: GCF_947499295.1. GTDB lineage: Bacteria > Pseudomonadota > Alphaproteobacteria > Rhizobiales > Stappiaceae > Roseibium. The sequence goes on along the minus strand of NZ_CANMNP010000002.1, from coordinate 446,719 downwards.
GTCTGTTGATCGCAGTCCTGCTGCTCAGCCAAATCGTTCTGAAGAGCAAGCTCGGCCGGCTACTGGTCGCCGTCAGGGACCAGGAGGACCGCGTTCGGTTTTCCGGCTACGACGTGTCCAACATCAAGATCTTCGTCTTCTGCTTCGCGGCCGTTCTTTCAGCGATTGGCGGCGCGATGTTCACCTTGCAGGTCGGGTTCATGTCGCCATCTTTCGTCGGCATCGTTCCATCCATCGAAATGGTCATCTTTTGCGCAGTTGGCGGGCGGCTTTCGATCTTTGGGGCCGTTTATGGAACGCTGCTCGTCAACTGGGCAAAAACCACATTTTCCGAGACGTTTCCCGAACTTTGGCTGTTCGGTCTCGGGGCTCTGTTCATTGCCGTCGTCCTGGTTTTTCCCAACGGGCTGTCAGGCCTCTACCGCAGCTATCTCGCACCAATTGTGGACCGCTTCATCGTTCCGAAGGGACGAAAGGCCGAACCGGACAAATCAACGCCGGCGGCGCCGTTCGGTGCGGACACAACAGCCAAACCCGCGGAGTAGGACGCAGTCATGAACACGCTCAACAACAACACGGATTTCTTGCTCTCCATTGAGAACCTGACCGTCTCCTTCGACGGCTTCAAGGCGGTCAACGATCTCAATCTCTACATCGACGAGAACGAAATTCACGTCATCATCGGCCCGAATGGGGCCGGCAAGACAACGGTTCTCGATCTCATCTGCGGAAGAACCAGGGCGACCGACGGTTCGATCAAGTTCCGCAACAAGGAACTGACTGCCATGCGCGAGCACGAGATCGTGCGGGAGGGTGTCGGCAGAAAATTCCAGAATCCGTCCATTTACGAAGATCTCACGGTCTTTGAGAATCTGGAGCTTTCTTTTCCGCGTGGACGTACCGTCTTTGGTGCCCTCACCTTTCAGCGTGACGAGGAAGTCCGGTCACGCGTCAGGGAGATCGCTGAAATGGTCTTCCTGGACACACTTTTGGACATGCAGGCAGCTCTTCTGAGCCACGGTCAGAAACAGTGGCTCGAAATCGGCATGCTCCTCATTCAGGACCCGGAACTCTTGATGCTGGACGAACCGGTTGCCGGCATGAGCGTCTCGGAACGCAAGCAGACCGCAAAGCTTCTCAATGAAATCACCAAAGGCCGCTCGGTGATGGTGGTCGAACACGACATGAAGTTCGTTGAAGACATCGCCCACCGCGTCACCGTTCTGCACCAGGGCAAGATCCTTTCAGAAGGATCAATGGCGAAGGTCCAGGCGGATCCCAAGGTCATTGATGTCTATCTCGGTCACTAGGAGGCTCACATGCTGAATGTAGCGCAATACCACGTGGCCTACGGCCAGAGCGAGGTCCTGCATGGCCTCGATTTCACGGTGGCCCCCGGCGAAATCATTGCCATCATGGGTCGAAACGGCATGGGCAAGACCACGCTGATGAAGTCGCTGATGGGGATCGTTCCGACCAAGGACGGTGCTGCCGCCGTTGACGGCATCGATATCACTTCGATGAGAAGCTACGAGAGAGTCGCCAGCGGGATCGCCTATGTGCCTCAGGGACGGATGATCTTTCCGACCATGACGGTGCAGGAGAACATCGAAACCGGACTGACGATCAGCGGCCAATCCAAGGTACCTGGCGACATTTACGAACTGTTCCCGGTGTTGCTCGAAATGAACGGACGCCGTGGCGGCAATCTTTCCGGCGGTCAACAACAGCAATTGGCTATCGCCCGGGCACTGGCAACCAATCCCAAAGTGCTTCTCTTGGACGAACCGACGGAGGGCATTCAACCGTCCATCATCCGGGAAATGGCACGGGTCTTGAGGCGCATCCGAGATGAGCGCGGTCTGTCCATCGTTGTTTCCGAGCAGGTGCTCTCCTTTGCATTGGACGTCGCCGACCGCGTGCTCGTTCTGGAGAATGGCCGGCTCGTCCACGATGAACCCCGTGACAGTGTCGATGAGGACAAAGTCGCCGCATTCCTTTCCGTCTAACTCCGTTTCCAACCGCGCCAATGCTTGCGCACTTCCAAGAGGAGAACCCCATGGCTGATACGCTGATTTCGGTAGATTTGAGTGAGTCTCCGCATACGAATGAAAAAGTTCACAATCGCTGGCACCCGGACATTCCCATGGCGGTCTGGGTGGAACCGGGTGACGATTTCAAGATCGAAACCTATGACTGGACCGGCGGACAAATCAAGAATGACGATGACGCAGCCGATGTCAGGGATGTCGAACTTGAACAGGTTCACTACCTCTCCGGCCCCATCGGGGTCAAAGGTGCCGAACCTGGAGACCTTCTCGTCGTCGATATTCTCGATATCGGTGCGAAAGAGGAAATGCTTTGGGGTTTCAACGGCTTCTTTTCCAAACAGAACGGCGGAGGCTTTCTGACAGAACACTTCCCGGAGGCGCAGAAATCGATCTGGGACATTGAAGGAATGTTCACGCGCTCCAGGCACGTACCGGGCGTCAGTTATGCCGGGCTTATTCATCCCGGACTGATCGGCTGTCTGCCTGACCGCTCTATGCTGGACATGTGGAACTCCCGCGAAAAGGCCCTTTTCGACACGGACCCCGACCGTGTTCCGCCGCTGGCTGCGCTTCCCAACACCCAGTCGGCTCACATGGGCCAACTGAAAGGCGAAGCAAAGGAAAAGGCTGCAGCAGAAGGCGCACGCACCGTTCCGCCGCGCGAGCATGGCGGCAACTGCGACATCAAAGATCTGTCGCGCGGTTCAAAAATCTACTTCCCGGTCTATGTCGATGGCGCAGGCCTGTCGATGGGCGATTTGCATTTCAGCCAGGGTGATGGCGAGATCACTTTCTGCGGTGCAATCGAGATGGCCGGCTGGTTGCATATTCGCGTCAGTCTGATCAAGGATGGTGTCGCGAAATACGGCATCAAAAACCCGATTTTCAAACCGTCCCCGATCACTCCAAGCTACGACGACTACCTGATTTTCGAAGGTATTTCGGTCGATGAAGCGGGAACCCAACACTATCTGGATGTTCATATCGCTTACCGGATGGCCTGCCTTAACGCCATCGAATATATGAAGAAATTCGGATACTCGGGCGCTCAGGCCTACGCCATTCTGGGTACGGCACCCGTTCAGGGGCACATTTCCGGCGTGGTCGACATTCCAAATGCCTGCGCCACCTTGTGGCTGCCGACCGACATCTTCGACTTTGACATGATGCCAGGTGCAGAAGGGCCGACGAAACTCATTGACGGGTCCGTGGATATTCCTCTGGCTCCAGACCTGTGAGGAGAAAACTATGCCGGTTTATGATTACCTTTGCGCGCAGTGTGGGCCAATAACGGCACTGCGCCCGATGTCGGCTCACTCAGAACCGATCGAATGTCCGGCCTGCAAGCAGGAAGCGCCCCGCGCTTTCCTGCAAGCACCGAACATGTCGACGCTCTCAACAAGCGATCGGACAGCGCACCAACGGAACGAAACGTCACGCCACAATCCCGTTCATTCGACCAAGTCGGACAGGCAAGATGGGGCCAAAGAGCAGAGGAAACGTCATCCGGCCGGCTGTTCCTGCTGTTCCGGTTCGAAAAACAGCTTTCGATCAAGTGCTGTCTACAAGGCAGACGGCAGCAAGACATTTCCATCAAAAAGACCATGGATGATCAGCCACTAGAGCATTTCTCAACTTTGACTAAGGTCATGGCAACACAGGCTGAAGCGGCCCACAACTTGAATTGAACTTGAGCGCAATCCGTCAGCTTTCGACAACAGGCTGACAGTCTCATTGGACAATTCAAATGCTTGAAGACACACCGCTCTGCGGAGCGATTAGATCGGAACGAGGCGAAAACGTTGACCGCCTCCTCGAAGCGCTTGTCAAACTGCTTCAGGCCGAAGGACTTTGTGTTTCCGGGGTCGTTCAGCGCCGCGCCGAATATGGTGACACTTGTTGCGCCGATATGGGGTTGGAACTCATATCGAGCGGTGAAACCATAGAAATATCGCAAGCGCTTGGGCGTGGGTCGCAAGGCTGCAGGCTCGATCCGCGCAGTCTGGCCGACATCACTGCTCGTTTGCAGACAGAAATCGATCTGAAACCCGATCTCCTTGTCCTGAACCGGTTCGGAAAAGGCGAACAGGACGGCCAGGGATTTCGTCAGTTGATCGGTAAGGCCATGGAGCTTTCAATTCCGGTTCTGACCGTCGTCCGAGAGCCCTATCTGGAGGCCTGGCGTAGCTTTGCCGGCGAATTGGCTGTCGATCTTCCAGCTGACCTGGATGCAACCGTGGCCTGGTGCCTGACTGTTTCCGGTAAACCGGCGGCGGTGGCGGCCAATGGTTAGTCTTGATCCTGCCTGCGGTACGTTGAACGATCAGTTCGGCCGGACCGCGACGTATCTGCGCCTGTCTGTAACCGACCGATGTGACCTGCGATGCACCTATTGCATGGCAGAGAACATGACTTTCCTTCCACGCAAGGATTTGTTGTCGCTTGAAGAGCTTTATCGGCTTGCGACGGTCTTCATCGGTCATGGCGTGCGCAAAATCAGACTGACCGGAGGGGAACCGCTTGTCCGCAAGAATGTGACCAGCCTGTTCAAGAACCTGTCCCGACATCTGGAGACGGGGGAACTTGATGAAGTCACCCTGACCACGAACGGATCACTATTGGCAGCTTACGCTGGTGAGCTTGTGGATTGTGGTGTGCGCCGGGTCAATGTCTCCCTCGATACGTTAGATGCCGACAGGTACAGAACCATCACGCGCTGGGGCAAAATCGAGCGCGTCTTTGCGGGGCTGGAGGCAGCAAAACAGGCTGGCCTGAAAGTCAAACTGAATGCCGTCGCCCAAAAAGGCGTCTTTGAGAGCGAACTCAATGACTTGATCCGATTTGCCCATGAAAGGGCGATGGATCTTACCCTCATTGAGGAAATGCCACTTGGCGGGGCTGCAGCGTGTCGCAGTCGAAGTTTCCTCTGTCTTGCAGAATTGCGCGGACGACTCGAAACGGAATGGACGCTCGAACCCTTGTCGGAGACGACGGGCGGTCCCGCAAAATATGTCCGGCTAAAGGAGACTGGCGGCAAGCTGGGGTTCATCACGCCGATGTCCTGCGACTTTTGCGCTGACTGCAACCGCATCCGATTGAGCTGCACCGGCGATCTTTACACCTGTATGGGGCACGAAGGCGGCTTGGCTCTTAGGGAGCCTTTGCGTCAATCCAACGGCAACGAAAAAGTGGCGCAGCTCATTCGACAAAAGGTCTTCGACAAGCCACTCGGACATGCGTTTCAAATCAACGACACCGGGGTTAGCGGAATCGTTCGCTCCATGTCGACCCTTGGGGGGTAAGCCGATGCGTATTGCCATTCTCGTGGTGTCGGACCGCGCCTCAAGGGGCGAGTATGAAGATCGGGGTGGGCCTGCCATTCAGGCATGGTTGGAAAAAACCGTCACCACACCGTTTGAATGCGAAAGGATCATCATTCCGGATGGTTTTGAAAGCGTTCGCGACACCTTGATCGATCTGTGCGATGCCAAGGCATTCGACATGGTGCTGACAACAGGTGGCACCGGTCCGGCTCCCCGCGATCTTACGCCGGAAGCAACACAGGCCGTTATCAAAAAGGAACTGCCAGGATTTGGCGAATTGATGCGCCGACGCAGTCTGGACTTTGTGCCAACGGCTATCCTTTCCCGGCAAACTGCCGGAATTCGGGGCAACACTTTTCTGCTCAATCTGCCAGGCTCTCCAGGCAGCATCGATGTTTGTCTGACGGCGGTCTTTGCGGCAGTTCCCTATTGCCTTGACCTGATCGGGGCAGGTTACGTCGAAACCGATCCATCTATTTTGAAGGCCCACCGTCCCGGCACATAGGTCCAAAAGCCACAAACGCCCGCGGTCCATTCAGGTCCGCGGGCGTTTGTGTCTTGGCTTACAGGTTCATGCAGGCTGGGTCGATTTGCCGAGGTCAGCCAGTATTTCAAGCGCGATGATACGGCCTGCGCCGCTGACCTCACATGCGTCTTGAAGTTTGCCCATGATCCTGGTTGTGAGATCGCAAGCCCCCCGTTTTCCGACAGCGCCCGAGAGCTCTGACCAGAGCGCGCCGCTTTCTCTGAATGCTGCCTCAAGCAGAGCATCAGCAGCATCCCCATCAGCAGATGCACACAGTCCTTTCAGGGCAGCCCGCCGTGTCGTCCGATCATCAGATTGAAGTAACGCGCCGATTTGCGGCGGGAGGGTCTGCATTGTCATGCAGGCTTTCAGTGCTGCCGCCTGATCGGCAGGGTCGTTGCCGCTGAGGGCTGCCTCAAAATGAGGAGCCGCAACTGCGTCCGGTGCAAACGACAGGAGGTCGAGAAGCGCAGCCCTTGACGGCGCATAATTGTCGGGTGCCAAGTTCACCAGAAACGACCAATCCGAATGAGACAGGGTCACTCCGTTGCCGCTTCGCGTTGCAAGCGCTGTTAAAGCGGCAACGCGCAATTCATCGTCAAGGGTTTCCATCGCAGCCAGCAAAACCGGAGTGAAAACTGTCAGTTTTTGCTCGCCAATCAGTCTGACGGCAATTCTACGAATTTCCAGGCCCGCATTTGGTGCCACGTCCGGTCGGACGCGCTTCTTCTTCAATGTGGATTGTGCGAGTTCCAGAAATTTCAGGTCCTCGTCCGACAGGTCGATCTTCTCTTCCGTGAATTCGGCCTGTTCCACATCACCCTGCAGGATTGCTGCCAGCGTGCTTTGGGGGAAAACGACAATTTCAGCTGTCTCCTCAGGCGTTTCGCCTGCAGCTGCATCCGAACCAGCACTTTGCGCCTGGCTCTGGTCGGGGTCGTCAGCATCATCACCCTGCGTTTCGGGTCTGCGATAGTCGCTCAGCTTTACCGGTTCACCCGACTCGTTGGTCTCGTTCACCTCGTCTTGAGGAACAATGTTTCCCTCCCGATCCAGCACGATGCGATTTTTCGTGCCTCCGTCGTCGTCCCGTGCACGAGCGCCAAACTGTTTATGCTCCTCTTCAGCGCCTTCCTTTTCTTCATTCTCGGCGTCCGTTTCTTCAGACACCAGGTCGCCTTGTGCAGCCAAAAGAAGAATGGCGGCGGCATTATCAGCGACCGCTCCCTCCCCTTCAGACAGGGCCGCCACCGTGGCAAGCGCTGAAAGCCGGACCATCTGGCTCTTTGAGGTTATGCCATCGGCCAGTTGTTCAAGAACTTCAGGCTTTCGGAAATGTTCGAACGCCGACAACACAGCCCGTTGGACTTCCGGTTTCGGGTTATGCGCTTTGATTTCCAGAAGAGCTTCAAATGCTTCGTCGCTCTCGCTACGGCCCAGAACGTCCACCAGGCTAGAAACAAAATCTTCCCGTTCGCCGCGCAGTTTCGCGCCGGCGAGATCCAGAAGCTTGGCAAGCTGGGATGGTTTCAGCTTGTGATCTTTCAGTCGGTTGATCGCTGCCAGCCTCACGGTCCTGTCGTCGTCATGCAAAACCAGACCAATCAGATCATCGACCGATATCGTGGGCGATTTTGCGGCCGTCATGGATCGAATGAGCGCAGATGAATCTTCGATCAATCGGGTGTCAGACACGGGAGCGCTGCGCTCCAACATGGTTTCCAGCGCGGCCAAACGCACATCAACAATCTTGTCCTGACACAATCCATCCAAGGCCTTCAAAGCATGTGGGTCAGAGGATGCACCAAGCGCCCGGGCAGCGCGGGCGCGCTGACGGTCCGACGAGCTTTGCCCCGCATCCAGAAGCGCGAGGAAACCAGGGCGGCCAAGACCGGCATAAGCTTCAAAAACCTCTCGCCAGAGTTCTTGACCAAATTCATCCTTTGCCGCCGTCAGCAGGTCATCGAGGGCCTCTTCGATCCCCAGACGACCGATTGTGCGGATCGCTTCCTTTTGGACATCGAGCCAGTCATCCCAATCGGCGTTTTCATCTTCCCAGGCGATTTCGTCATCGAAGCTTTCAACTGCCAGCTTGCGCAATAGCGGTGCGGCCAGTTCGCGGTCTTCCGGTTGAAGACCATTGAGCGCCGCGATCTTGGATTCGCTCACGGGATCATTCTGAAGGCTCCAGAGAAAGGTCTCACCCAAGCCCTTCCCGCCAAGTTTTACCAGCGTTTGCAGCGCATCGACCCGGATATCGGGATCGCCATTTCGAGTTGCCTCCAGGAGCACATTACGCGCTGATGGAAGTTTCCATTCGCCGGCTGCCTTGATGGCCAGACACTGCTCCGCAGGTGAGCCTGATTGCACGATTTGAAGCATGGTGTTTTCAAGATCGCTGCCAAGCACCAGCGCCTCAGGCTGCATGGAAATCGAGGGTTTAGGCTGGGCCATGTCTGAAGAACCTTTTCGTTAAATGCCTGGAAAAACAATAAGGCGGGAACTCTCGTCCCCGCCTTGATCTTGATCAGTCTATCGCGACGCCTTTATGCGATGTCACGGCGTGCGAAGGACATCGAACGGTAGCTGGTCTTGTAAGGCGATGTGCCGATCTTGCGGATCCGGCCAACGCCCATCTTGTAGTTGTAGTTACCGCTGATCCAGTCGACCACACGCCCGGACAAGGCGTTGGCCGGCTGAGCCGTGTGCAGGAAGTCCATGTAAAGGAGCCCCTTCTTGACGGCGGGGGTCACAATGGCGACTGCTGTGATCGCGGCTTCCGTCAACTCGATATGGCCATGCTCCATCAGTTTTTCGAACTGGAAGTCATCGCCTTCCACACCGATGATGGTGTCCTTCTGAACAGGGATCCGGTCAGAATAGAGCATGACGTAATCACCGTTCTCGATCCCTCTGGCCGCCGCATCGTCAGGATGGATTTCCACCCAGTTTTCCGGCCAGCGCTGAACGATGTACGGGCGACGGCGATCATCGTAACCGGACTGCCAGCGCTCGTTGATACGACCGGACGTGACCCACAACTCGTCGTCCTTCGGCTTCAGCCATGCCCAGTAGTCGGAGAACAGGCTCCATGGTGACTTCTGGATGTTGCACTTGCCGGTCTGCGAGTTGAAGTGCGTCAGCTTCTTGCCAAGGCGGTTTGCACCGGACGGCCCGTCAGCTGGCAGTTTGCGTTCAGTGTCATGCAGACGCTTGGTACCGACCAGCGAGCCATCGTCCTGCAAGAGGACCGGGCCCTGGATGCCATTGGTGCCGAACTCGGCCAGTTTCTCATGCAGGGTTTTGCCTTCACGTTGTGCAACAACCTTGACGTTGAAGAAATCCTTGCGGCTTCCTCGTGAGAAACGGGCACCTTCTTCAAGCACTTCGTTGGAATTCTTCCAATCAAAGCCTTTGTAGCCCATGGCGGTCGCCAGTTTGGCAATGATCCACCAATCCGGCTTGGCTTCACCCGGCGCATCGTAGAACTTCGGATAGAGCCGAATGCGACGCTCGCCGTTGGCGCGGGTGAAGGTATCCTCGCCCCAGCCGGCAGCCGGGAAAACGATGTCCGCATAGCGTGCACCGATCGGGTCCACCAGATAGATGTCCTGGTTGACGACGACCATGCCGCCACTGTCAACGCGCCGCTTCAGCGTATCGATGATCTCCTGCTTGTCGAACGAACGGATCTGATGCGGATTTTGCACCGTCAGCTCGTTGAACTTCGCCGCAAGAGACTGCGATCCGCACATGGACTGGATCCAGGTGTTGCCGATCACATGCGCAAAGCGCGTATGGCCGGACATCAGATACCGGTCCGTATCCATGGCACGGCGACGGCGGCCGGGCAGTTTTTCAGGCGACTTGTTGCGTGGGTATTTGCCGCCGCGCAGACCGCCACGCTGGTGACCACCGGCTCGACCGATGACCTGCCCCGGACGACCACCGGCCCCGACGATGATGCCGAGTGCGGAGATGGCCTGGGTGTTGCCGGTGTTGTTCGACCAGTAGAAGCCCTTTTCGATCATGACCGATGTCTTCGGACGTGATCCGTCTTCCTTCGGTTTGGCCATCCATTCAGCGGCGGTGTAGATCTTCTGAACGTCGATCTGGGCGATCTCGGCAGCCGTTTCCGGTGCGAACTCGTCCTGAGACAGGAGCCATTCTTTCCAGTCTTCAAAACCGGCGGTCTGGAACTTGCCCCAGGTGGTGCGCCACTGCCACGGCGTGTTCCGGGTGCCTTGACCGAAGCCTGAGGAGCTTTCCCATTTGTTGTTGACCCATTTCTGGATCCAGTCGCTGTCTTCCCAACCGTTTTCCACGATGACGCGGGCAATGGCGTTGACGACCAGAAGGTCGGTGCCCGGTTGAATGTCGAGCCACATGCCGCCGTTCTTTTCGGCATAGGCAATGCCACCGGTCTTGCGCGGAACCATGAAGATCGCTTTTTGCCCGTTCTGAATACCAGGCATCATCCAGTCGGTGAACAGGATGGTCTTGGTCTCATAAGGGTCGGTGCCGCAAACAAGCAGCGTTTCGGCGTCTCTCCAGTCTTCGTAGGACGGTCCGAAGTTGTCGAAGCCAGCATCCCGGAAACCGGGTGTGGATGTCACGTCGGACGGCGTGTCGTGGAACGTGAAGTTGGCAGTGCTGACGCTGTTCAAGGCGTATTTCGTGATGGCATAGGTGTTTTCCATATAGCCATACGAGAAGGTCTTGACGCAGTAGGCGTTTTCGCCGTGAGTCTTGATCACATGCTTGCCGACTTCTGCTGCGATTTCCATCGCGAAGTCCCAGGTGACCGGCATCAGGACACCGAACATGCGGATCATCGGAGATTTCAGCCGATCACGGGTCGGTGTCTGCGGATTATAGACCTTCTGCGCCAGAGCCCCGCCGCGGATGGAGGAGTTGCCGAGCAGATTGACGTGCTCCGTATCCTTGTCGGGAATGATGATGACGTGATGTGGCTCGCCATCATGCAGCACGACATTGTACTGGTTCGGTGCAACCCATGGGCCGAGCGGGTCGACCGGGAAGTCGACGCCAAAAGCGTTTTCCTCGGCCTTCTCGCCGCCAACCTTGCCGCCCTTGACCGGCCAGCGATAAATCTTGTAGCCGCAGGCGACAATGCAGTAGTCGCAAGCGGTCGAGATCACATCCGCATCCACCGGAGGCAGCGGAATATTTGTCTCTGGGATATAGTAGGGTGTGGACATTATCGGTCTCCTCAGCCCTTGAGATTGTTGTAACGGCCATAGATCAGGCCGAACATTCCAACGGCATAGATGTCATCTCCATCCAGCTCGAGCAGCACCTGAGGCAGGCTCTGGTAAGCTTGTCCGGAGATGAAAATACCGTGGCGTGTCAGATCGAATGTGGTCAGGTGCAACGGGCACGGCCCCAGCACCTTGTCCTCGGACTTGTAAGTGCCCTGAAGCGGTCCACCCTGGTGGGTACAGGTGTAGTTGAACGCAACCACATCCTTATTGGGTCCGATCCCTCCGCCGGCTTCACGGCCGAGCTTGACCAGCATGGATTCCGAATAAGCGCCGTCATCGGGATAGGTGAAGTCGAGAGGCTCGTCCTCTTTCAGCTCCGAGAGCTTGCCGATCAGCTTGCGTTCGTAGGTCGAAACCACCGCCGGAACCTTTGCAGATGAAGGGCCAGCCTTCAGAGCGACCATGACCGTGAACGTGGTGATGCCCGACGTCAGAAGAAACTGACGTCTGTTCATGAGGCACCGCTTGCCTGTCTTGGCAACGTCCTTCGGGCCGTTGATGGCTTCGATCAGAGCCGGATCGATCGGTTTTTGATGTTTCGTCATAATCCGTCTCCTTAGTTCGAAGCCGCCGGAAGGACGTCGTATTCGGGAAGCTCAGGCTCCTCCATCACGATGCGTTCACCGGAAAGGCTTTCCAGAAAGGCCAGCAGATCGGCTTTTTCGTCGTCATTGAGGCCGAGAGGTTTGATGAGTTCGCTTTTGGTTTCAGCGAACTGGTTTTCACCGCCGCCCTGGTTGTAGAACTCGATGACGTCTTCCAGCGTTTCGATCATGCCGTTGTGCATGTATGGCGCCGTGTACTTTGTGTAGCGCAACGACGGAACGCGGAATTTGCCGAGGTGGTTCTTGTCCTTTGCACGGAAATAGACGCCCGGATCATCCTTGTAGGACCGGTACATTTCCTCCGTGGATCCCTTCGCATAAAGCTCGTAACGGAAGGTGATCTGGGCAAGCTCGTCGGCTTCCCAACCGTCATAGGCAGGCACACCGAGATTATAGTATTTCTGGTTGCTCAGCAGCGCCCCGTTGTGACACTGGGAGCATCCTGCCTTGCCGGTGAACAGTTCCAAACCGCGCTTTTGGGCATCATCCAGAGCCGCATCATCGCCGCGCATATAGGTGTCGAATGGTGTGTCTGTTTGAACGAGTGTGCGCTCAAACGCGGCAATTGCCATCCAGGCGTGGCTCAGGCGCGGATACTCGGTTCCAAAGACATCCTTGAACCGCTCGCGGTATTCCGGAACGAATGCCAGGCGAGATTCAAGCATGTCATCTTCGCCATTCCCGGCGACCGCACCTTTGGCAGCCGACTTGGCCTGTGCTTCCAGCGACTTGGAAGATCCCGCCCAGAAGAGGTTGCCGTAATAGGCCGAGTTGATGATTGTCTGGGAGTTCCGCCAGTGAACCGTGCCCGGATATCCAAGCGAGATCTTGTCGGGGAAATCCCACCCGGCGTCGGGTAGATGGCACGCCGAGCATGGCATTGCGCTGTTGCCGGAAAGACGCGGATCGAAAAACAACATCTTGCCGAGTTCGATCTTTTCCGGTGTTTGCGGGTTGTCTGCCGGAATGGGCGGGTCACCCAGCGGTGCAAGGTCTGCCGGCCGATCTGCGGCGATTGCTCCGGTGGCGATTGCCAGCACTGATGCGCCTGCAAGAGCCCATGCGGAGACGGCTTTCTTCATGGCTTTTGACATGATCCTGTCTCCTCAATTGGTCGCGTTTTTCCAGTCGGGAACGACTTCATATGCGTAGTCATCCTGTTCCCAGACATAGGCGGGTTGGTTGTAGCTATCGCCGGAAAGCGCTTTCAGAAATTCAACCAGGTCAGCCTTTTCGCCGCGGGTTAGTTCAAGCGGCTTCAAACGAGAATCCTTGTTCAAGTCATCACCACCACCCTGGTTGTAGAATTCGACCACGTCTTCCAGCGTTGCCAGCGTGCCATTGTGCATGTACGGCGCGGTGTAAGTCAGCTCGCGTAAGGTCGGCGTCATGAATGTTCGTTTCGAACTTTCCTTGTGATCGCGGATGTAGGCTCCGAGATCCGTGCGCACGTTCATGTAGTTTTCGACACCCATGAATTTCGCATAGGCAACGTATGTCTGATGCCGCAGCGGGTCGGACCAGATGTCCGGGTTGTCGGGAACGCCGATATTGTGCGGCTGGTCGTCGGTGAAACGGTCACCGGAATGACAGGCCGTGCAGCCGGCCTTGCCCTTGAAGTTCACGTAGCCGCGTTTCGCAGCTTCGCTCATTTCACCGGTATCGAACGGAGAACCTGAAGAGGCGATCGACTTCAGGAACTCCTGAAGCGCTGAGCGCGCACCGCCGTTTGAAGGTTCACCCTTGCCGGCAGCCTTGAACATTTCCACATAGACCGGATCCTGCTTCAGACGCTCCTGCATCATCCGCATGTCCATGTTCATGATGTAGTCTTCCGTGATCATTTCACGGGAAACGTCGTTCAGGTTCGTGCCGAGGCGGCCATCATGCATCCAGGCCGCACGCTGGCCGACATTGGCAAGCGTGGGCGTGTTTCGAAAACCTTCCGACCCGCTATAGGCCGTTGAAAGGGCCTCACCGTCCGAAAAGGCGAGATCCGGCTGATGGCAAGATGAACAGGAAAGGTTGGTGTCGCCGGACAGGCGTGTGTCGTAGAAAAGACGCTTGCCGAGTTCGGCCAGCTCGGGATTGACCTCCATCGGCGTAACCGGACCCTGATCTGCGGACCAGGCAGCCGTGGTGGCTAATAGCAGAGCTGCAATACTTGCAGTTAGGCGCATAGGACCCTCCGTAGTGGAGAGGAGTATTAGAACGCGATCACCACTGAATCCGGCGACCGCTCAACTCCCCCCTCACGGCGAGTATTCACTTGTGAAAATCATCAGCACTGATTGCAATCAATCGTCCGTTTTTTTGAGTAATCATACGTAGAGATTTGAAGTAAAACCGAACATTCAAACATTCGAAATTATATAATTATCAAACATTTGTGACGATTGATATTGCTCAATTATGTATTCGGAGACAGACCATATAGTCCCCTCAACAGTAGGGGCCTGATATGAGACCAATGAACGGACTATCGGCGGAGAGCTATACTGAAGATCAAGATGCCGGCAATCTGTGCAGTCTGGAACACAGCTGCGGTTTTCATTCTCAAAACTGTATTTGCGCCGCTCTTCGCACGACCTTTGGAATAGATCTCCCGAAGGGTGCGCATAGATATGCGCTTGCGACCGGACAGGAAATAGACCCCGAGACACTTCCAAATTCACCTGTTATCGGCATCCTGACCGGTGCGGTCGGGATCGTTGCCCACCTCAGCGATGGCAGAAGAACGATCACCGGTCTGTTCCTGCCGGGCGACTACATCAATCTTGCGACACTGCAACGTCAGTTCGACGGCTCGATAACAGCGCTTACGCCCAGCGCGGTCCAGTTGATGGAATACCCGATTTTCGAGAAACTTCTCAGTCGGTCCGATACAGCCAGAGACCACTTTATCGATCAGACAAACAATTTTCTTTTCCGCTTGCTCGATCACAGCAATGATCTTGCCAAGAAGACGCCTATCGAACGCATTGCTGCATTCATTTTTGAGCTCAAAAGCCGGATGCTGCCGCGAAGTGGACATCAGTTCAATTCGATCACAATTCCATTCGGGCGCCGCGACATCGCCGATTATCTCGGACTTCAGCCTGAAACCGTCAGCAGAGGTTTTACGACGCTGACAAATGAAGGGGTTATCAGCCTTCCCGAGGCCGAGCTGGTAACCATCGAGGACGTTCGCCGATTGCGTCTGATTGCCAATGGGGGGCGTCCCAGAAAACGCGGCGCCTAGTGTCGCTCACTCATGGCACCCAATTGGGCTGCCTTTCGTTCCCAAATTTCAAACTGCCGAGCCATCGCGGTCAACAGGTGTCGTAAACGCCACTTTCGGACCGGTAGCCAGGTCAACCTGGAGTGAACCCATGCCAAGCGCATTTTTCAAATATGCTGCGGTGGCTTCCGTCATGGCCGCCATACTTCTTGCGACATCGCCAATCTTTGCTGATGGCACATCTTCCAGCGCGAAGATCGATCAAATCAGCGACCCGTTGGCTGACCGGGTGTTGGACATGTTTCGGTTTGAGCCGAATTTCGTTGCCCTGAAAACAGGTGAACGGGTCACCTTCAACAATTCCAGGGGTCAGCACACGGTGGTCAGCGTCAAGGGACTGATACCAGACGGTGTTGAAAAGATCTCGGTGGCCAACACCGCATCCGAAACCCTGACAATGGACGTGCCGGGACTTTATGTCCTGACCTGCAAGGTTCATGGCCGGTATGGGATGGTCATGCTGCTGGCTGTCGGAGAACCCGACGCCTGGAAAAATCCACCGGAAAGCTGGACCAGGAAACTCTCCGGCCGCCACGATGAAAAGCTCCAGGAACTGCTGGCAAAGCTGGACGCAAAATTCCCGCGTTAAACCGCTTCTTTCGCGTTTTCTTGTGGCTTCCAGATCAGCAGCAAAGCTGCGCGTTTGCCAAGAGCAGTATCAAAAAACAGCCAGTCCTGAGGCTTCTCAAGGACCGGCTGCGTTCTTCCTAAAGTCCCATATCTGCTCTGAACGGATAAAACTTCAGCTCAGATCCCGGTTCTATGCTTGAACAGCCTGCAGTAACCGCACCCAAACCGTCTGCCTCAATGAGAGGCATGAGACGAGCGGAGCCGGCTCTGCCCGTCTTCTCAAGAAGCGGAAAACCTTCTTGTGACGTGCCGACGATGTTGCAGGGAAAGAATTCCTGCCGTCCCGGTCTTCGTTGCCAGCCAAAGGCAGCTCTGGCGTTCAGGACCAACGGCGCGCGCTGCACGGCACCGGCAAGCGCTTCAAGAACCGGCCTGCCGACCAGCAGAAAATCAACAAAACAGGCAAGCGGATTTCCCGGCAACCCGAGGTATACCGCCTTGCCGATCTTTCCAAGCGCGATCGGCTTGCCGGGCTTAATTGCCATGCGCCAGCCTTCTATGCTGCCACCTGCGGCAACTACGGCAGCCTTCAAATGATCTTCCTCGCCGACCGAGACGCCGCCTGATGTAATGATGAGATCGTGATCCCCTGCAGCTTCCCGCAGCGTCTCCGAGATCGCGCCGAGATCATCCTTGATGATCCCCAGATCAGTCGTCTCCACGGCATTCGAATTGAGAAGCGTGCGCAGCATCGGCCGGTTGGTGTCGAAGATATGGCCAGGCCCCATTCCTACACCGGTATCGCGCAGCTCATTGCCGGTCGACAGCACAGCCACCCGAATTTTCCTGACAACACATGCTGTCTGATAGCCGCTGGCAGTCATCAGCGCAGTGTGGCGCGCATCAAGGCGCGTGCCGCTGCGGACAAGGGATTGGTTGACTTGAACGTCTTCGCCAGCACGGCGAATGTTGTCGCCTTCCGGGACGTCGAAATTCGGCACAACGCAGCCATCCGAAACGGTCGCGTGTTCCTGCATGACAACGGACCTGGTTCCATTTGGCGTTGGAGCGCCGGTCATGATGCGGACGGCTTCGTCCGTCGCAATTCGGCCTTTCGGGCAATCTCCGGCAATCATTCGTCCGACAATCTTGAGCGCTTTTTTCCCACTTCCGCCCAGCGCATATCCGTCAACGGCTGAGTGATCATGAATTGGCAGGGAGAAAAGCGAAACCGTTTCGCCAAAGTTGACCCTTCCGGCGGCGCCTGGCAAAGGCACATCTTCAAATTCTGTGATTTTGCTGCAAAGGCTGACAGCCCGTGACACGGTATCATTAACGCTCGAAAGGCGGTTTTCCTGGCTATTGTCACAACAATCGAACTTGGCTTTGCTTTCCATGGACTTGATTCCGGAATGAGTTGTTGCTTGGTTTTTCAAGATCCAGAAAAGCTAACTCAGACCCGTCCGTCTTTCTTTGACGAGCGTCAAAGGCGTTTTCTTTGAAGAGACGTCCATCCCACAATCGACAGCAGCGAATTAGGTTTTTCAACTCAAGCAATGTCTGATTGCCATCTCACCTAAGGCGCGCGCCTCGCTTTACCTGGCGACACAGCTGCTATCGGGATCCATTCGATGTCCGGCAGGAAGCGTCTCACTTTCAAGGCTCCCCGGGACAGAACATGTGTTAGCGTCAGCACAAGATTTCATGCCGCGCAGTTGTTCAAGCGAAAACTCGAAAATGATTGCAGAAGGACCAAACGTCAAAAATGATGAAGCTAGATCGAGCCTATTCAGCTGTCCTGTTCGATATGGATGGAACGTTGCTGGATTCGCGTGTCGTAATCGAACGGATCCTAACGGAATGGGCCGTTGCAAATCAAGTTGATCCTGATGCCTTGCTCGCAGTTTCACATGGTCGAAGGACAATCGACACTCTAAAGGACTTCGCGAATGCCGGCACCGATTGTGAGGCGGAAGCTGCAAAAATTGAGTCGGCGGAAACTGCCGATGTGCGTGGCATCATCCCTGTTCCGGGCGCAGTCGAGCTTTTGAGCCGTTTGCCGCCCAAACGTTGGGCCATTGTGACGTCTGCGGGTCGCGACCTCGCTATCAAAAGGTTATCGGCTGCTGGTTTGCCTATACCTGAAGTGCTCGTGACTGCTGAAGACATCGAACACGGAAAGCCGGATCCTTCCGGATATCATCTGGCTGCCAAAAAGCTCAGTACGACCACCGACCAGTGCCTTGTCTTTGAAGACGCTCCGGCGGGAATTCAGGCAGGGATGAACGCTGGAAGTGATGTGATTGCCATCGGCTGTGCAAGTCCCACCAATACAAAACCTGCATGCCCACTGATTTCAGATTTTGAAGCCATCGAGTTCCGATTGACCTGATCCAATGCAGCTTCGTTGCAAGGCAGGATACTTCAATTTTGACACCAAAAACGGATCCGACGTTGAATTCAAAAGACTGAGAAATGAATTTCAACCTGCAAGAAGGCTGGAAAGTTGAGCCGCGGCTGATTTCAGCTTGTCGACATGATTGATCGCATCATTGAGCGGCAGTCTTTGTTCCGGGGCGTGAAAAGAAAGGGTCGAAACCAATCGGCCATTGGCTTCGATGATTGGAACCGCAACGGCAATCATGCCCTCCATGAATTCGCCGTTGTCAGTTGAAAAACCGCGCTCCCGAACTTTCGCAACCTCTTCAATCAGAACCTGGGGGGCCGTGATCGTCGTCGCAGTCATGGCGTCCAGTTTCGTCGAGGCCGAGTAGTTCCTGAGGTGCCTGCGATCAAGACTGCTCAGATACATCTTGCCGCTTGCTGTGCAGTAAAACGGCACTCTTGTGCCAACCGGCAGCTGAATGCGCAAAGGCCATTTGGTTTCCACGCGGTCCAGATAAATCATTGCATCGCGGTCAGGGATGGCAATGTTGCAGGTCTCGCCGATGTCTTCTGCAAGCTTTGCCAGGATTGCCAGACGCGCGGTACGAATGCGCAACGACGACAGGATGCCAGCCGACATCTTCCGCAAGCGAAGACCGGGCGAGTAACCCCTTCCGTCAATTTCCCGCTGGATGAAACCTTCGCTTTCCAGCGTGGTAAACAGCCTGTGGATAGTCGGCTTTGGCAAACCGAGCTTGGAATTCAGTTCCGTGGGGGTGACCGGAACGCCTGATTCGGCCAATTCTTCGAGAACGAACAGCAAACGCAGATTGGTTGGAATTGCATTTTCCCTGCCGTTTTCGTCCACCATGCAGTCCCCTTCCCCCTGTACTGCCTCCGCTTTAACCGGTTGGGACCAGCATTGTCGAGAGGGTCGGGACCATGGCGACAATAAACCAGACCACCAGAAGCGAGATCAGATAAGGCACCGTGTACCTCAGAAGTCGGAAATAGGGAACGCCCGTTACGCCCGACGCAACATAGAGATTAAGTCCGTATGGCGGGGTGACGAAGCCTATTGAAGCTCCAACGAGAAAGATGACGCCGAATTGCAGAGGATCAACACCGACCGAGTGGGCCGCTGGCGCAAGGATGGGTGCAAGGATGATCGTCACAGGAAGACTTTCAAGCACCATTCCCGCGACGAAAACGATCATCATCGATGTGAACAGAACGGCATAATAACCTCCCATGCCCGTCACGAAATCGCCAATGATCTGCTGTGCACCGAGCACGGAAAGAATTTGCTGCATCACCACTGAAACGGCGATCAGCGGTGCGAGAATGCCGGCAATCTGCGCTGAGCGCATCGTAATGCGCGGCAGCTCGAGCGGGCCGAAGCCTTTGACGACAAGATATTCTGCGATGTTTCGTTCTTTGTAGCTGCGTTCTTCTGAAGGTGAGCCCAGCAACTTGAACAGCGGCAAACTGATGAAACCGACCAGAACGCAGAAGCCGACCGTGACGCCCGCAGCTTCCGTCGGTGAAAACTTGCCGGTGTAAATGCCCCAGAGCACGAGACCGATGGCAAAGAAGCCCAGCCAGGCACCGGTTGCCGTCTTGAACACCCGGATGAAATCCAGCTGAATGAGATGACCCCAGGCATTTCTGCTGCAAATGACAAATGCGACCAGCATCATGGCGCCGACCATCATCGCGCCAGGAACAATTCCGGCGAGGAACAACTCGGAAATCGGCAGATTCAGCAGGAAACCATAGACAATGAAGATGATCGACGGCGGGATGATAATCCCGACCGTACCACCGGCGGCGGCCGTCGCCGCTGAAAAGCGCTCGTCATACCCACCCTTGACCATTTCCGGGTGCAGCATCGAACCGATCGTTGCTGTCGTCGCGGAGTTGGAGCCAGATATGGCGGCAAACAATCCGCAAGCGCCAAGACTGGCCATCGCAAGACCACCGCGCAGCCAGCCAAGGCAGGCATAAGCAAAGTCGGACAGCCGCTTGGCAATCCCCGACCGGTTGATCAGGTCTCCTGTCAGAATAAAGAGCGGCATGGCAAGAAGCGCAAAACCGTCCGTGAACACGTCGGCAAGCGCCGCACCGGTGTTGATAAGGGGAAGGCCCAGCACAAAGCTCATGCCGATCACCCAGTATCCGATGACAAGAAACACAGGCACGCCCAGCATGAACAAGACTGTGACGCCGATTGAGATGAGAGTGGTCCAGGTACCGTCAGTCATGTCTTGAATTCCTCAGTCTGAGCCAATCGCGACGGCGCCGGTAAGCGGCTTTCCGGTCATCAGGTTTTTCACGTCAATCATCCAGTTCTCCATTGCCCGGGCCGCAATCAGCAAGAATGCGAGCGGCACGGAAATGAGGAACCACCACTGCAGCACGTTGTCGGTGCCGAGCATGATTTGGAAATTTGCAGCAGAGTTCGCCGCAACCTGTGTGGAGGTGACAACAACAACCCAGGAAAAGCCGAGCCATAAAAGGGCGTCCAAGGTAAGACACATAAATTGTGCGGGACGCGGCATAGCCATTCGAAATTCAGAAAACGCCAAATGCGTCCGGAGCTTTACATTATAGGCACAGCCCATCCACGTCATGATCAGGAACAGGAAAGGAGGAAGCGTGGTCGACCAGGGTGCCTGCACGTTCAAAACAAATCGCCGGAAGACCTCAACAAATATGATCGCGCCAATCAGGAGATAGGTCGACGTCATGATTGTGGCTTCGAGGCTCCGCTCGATCCACGGCACATAGTGATAGACAAGCACGATCAGGGCGCCGCCAATAAGGGTAACAAAGGCTCCGACAACCCAAGCTGCATCGGTTTTCAGGGCTTCACTGATCATCCAGGCATCGTTTGACAAAACAGCACTGAAGATCTCGGCAGCTTCGCTGACGATACTCATGACATGTCTCCTCCCAAGCCAGACATTGTCTGGACTTTTGCAGCTGGTGACCACTCCGTTTCAATGCCGGCTCGTCCGGGCACCAGATCTGCAACGTAACCCATGGAGCCCACGGCGCGTGCCATGGGGTTCTTGAAATACGTTTCTGAAAACGCAGTCCCTGGAAACGTATATGAAGTTCCCCTCAGGCCCCATCTGTGAAAAGGGCGGCGGGGTCCTCCACCCCGCCGCCACTGTTTTCTTCTCGTCAGCCCTTCCACCAACGGCGAGGCTCTACGTTTTCCGGCTTCATGTCGGCTGGCACTTCGCGGGCCACGCGATAGAGTTCCGCGTAGGTATCCATGCCGCCAGCCCAGTTGTTGATGCGCTCGCGCCATTGTGCCCATGGCTCCGGATTGAATTCCGGCGAACACATTTCCTCAGCCATCTTGATCTGATCATCAGACAGGAAGGCCGGACGAACGTCGTTCTCGGCAAAGAGCGTACCCGGCATGACCGGATCAGAGAAACCGACGGTCTTGACCAGCGCCGCCTCGTTGGCGGCCTGAACATGAACCTGCGCCAGATAGGCCGATTCCATAACCGCATCCTGCAGATTTGCCTCAAGGCTGTCGAAGACCTTGGCGGACATGGCAGTGTGCTCAGTGCCGCAGAAGAAGCGCAGGTCGACCGATTGCGAAACGACCGGCGACATGTTGGCGTAGGCAACGGCAGAAGCCCAGGTTTCCGCACCGTCGATCAGGCCGGTTTTCAAGCCATCCAACGTCTCTTCCCAGGCAACAGGAACCGGATTCAGGTTCAGGAGTTGCATGGCAATACGACCCAGCTGAGTGCCGGTAACGCGGTTTTTGGTTCCGAACAGCTCTTCAAGTTTCGTAACCGTCGGCTTGTCCGCAAAGGATTGACCAAGCTGGATACCTCGCAATTCGCAGTGGCTGAAGAGGAACTTCAGACCATGGCGTTTTTCGAGCGGATCACGCAGGATCTTCTGGGACTCCGGGCTGTAAAGGAAATGATACTGCGACGCGCGGCCCGGGAACACATAGGCATAGTCGAGAACGTTCAGGTAAGGTGCGCCGCCAGCAGAGTTCTGGGTTGAAGCAGCGTAAATATCCACGATGCCGTTCTGTGTTTTTTCAACACAGTTCAACTGACCGCAGATCTGGTTGTCACCGATGAATTCAATTCTGATCTCACCATCGGTACGCTCTTCCAGGTCACGCGCAAATTCCAGACACCCTGCCCGCTCGATCAACAAGTTGCGTGCATTGAAGCCCGAAGCTCCGAACTTGAGAGTGTGCTTTGCTTCCTTCTTGTAACGCTTTTCGTAAGTGGACTCCGCGGCTGAAGCGAGTGCGCTCAGAGAAACCGTGCCTCCGAGAGCGCTTGCAGCAAACAGTGTGGACGACAGACCGTATCGTCCGGCAACCTGGAAAAACTCCCGACGAGAGACCCCATCAAGCTTATCCGAAATTTTCATGAACTCCTCCTCCGTGTTCATATTCGGCAATTTTTGAGACTTGCAGTATCATTTTTAATCATTATTGTTGCTACCGCAAGGAAAACTTCACTCGGTTCCAATTCGCGTCTTTTGGAGGGCCTGATAGATGGGAGCGCAAAAAGCCGATTATATCGTCGTTGGCGGCGGTTCTGCCGGATGTGTGCTGGCAAACCGTTTGAGCGAAGATCCGTCGAACCGCGTGATCCTGCTTGAGGCCGGTCCGCGCGACTGGAACCCATGGATTCACGTGCCGGTCGGCTACTTCAAGACAATGCACAACCCTTCCGTTGACTGGTGCTATCGCACTGAACCGGATGAGGGAATCAACAAGCGAACCATCGACTGGCCACGCGGCAAGGTGCTTGGGGGATCATCTTCGCTGAACGGCCTGCTTTATGTGCGCGGTCAAAAGGAAGACTATGATCGCTGGCGCCAGATGGGCAACGAAGGCTGGGGTTGGGATGACGTTCTGCCACTGTTCAAGCGGTCTGAAAATCAGGAGCGTGGAGAAGATGATTATCACGGCGTGGGGGGAGAACTTTCCGTTTCGAACATGCGCCTGCAACGGCCGATATGCGACGCATGGGTCGCAGCTGCCCAGGAAGCCGGCTATCCGTTCAACCCCGACTACAATGGCCCAACCCAGGAAGGCGTCGGCTATTTTCAGCTGACGACCCGCAATGGCCGGCGCTGCAGTTCTGCGGCCGCTTTCCTCAAACCCGCCCGCAAGCGACCGAACTTGCAGATTGTCACCAAGGCTCTGGTCCGCCGGATCGAGATCGAGGACGGTCGCGCCACCGGCGTCACGTATCTGAACGGCTCCGGCAAAGAGCATACCGTCCACTGCTCTCGTGAAGTGGTTCTCTCGTCCGGTGCGATCGGATCGCCGCAAGTTCTTATGCTGTCGGGTGTCGGAGATGCCGAACAACTCAAAGATAACGGCATTGAAGTGCAGAACCACTTGCCAGCCGTTGGCAAGAACCTTCAGGACCACCTGCAGGCCCGTTTGGTATTCAAGTGCAATGAGCCGACCCTGAATGACGAAGTGCGCAGCCTTTTCAATCAGGCACGCATATTTGCCAAATACGCACTGTTCCGCGCAGGCCCCATGACAATGGCTGCCAGTCTCGCCGTTGGCTTCATGAGAACAGGCTCGCATGTCGAAACGCCCGATATCCAGTTTCACGTTCAGCCCTGGTCGGCGGACAGCCCCGGCGAAGGAGTGCATCCGTTTTCAGCTTTCACCATGTCGGTTTGTCAACTGCGCCCGGAGAGCCGTGGCGAGATTAAATTGAATGGCAATGACCCGCGGACTTATCCGAAAATCCATCCCAATTACCTGTCGACGGAGCTGGATTGCCGTACCATCGTGGAGGGTGTGAAAGTGGCCCGGAAAATCGCCCGGCACAGCCCTTTGAAATCGAAGATTTCCGAGGAATTCCGTCCGACAAGGGATCTCGATCTGGAGGATTATGAGGGGACCCTTGATTGGGCACGCAGCAATTCCTCCTCAATCTATCACCCGACAGGGACCTGCAAGATGGGGCAAGGACCGGGATCGGTCGTCGATTCGCGGCTTCGCGTTCACGGCATTCGCGGTCTCAGGGTCGCCGATTGCTCGATCATGCCGGAAATCGTCAGCGGCAATACCAACGCGCCCGCCATCATGATCGGCGAAAAAGCCAGCAACATGATCCTGGAAGACCACGCGGGTTCGATCTGATCATCATTTTTATAATATCAGGAGACGCACTATGAAGATGACCACGGAAGAGGCATTCGTCAAAGTACTGCAGATGCATGGGATCGAGCAGGCATTCGGTATTATCGGGTCCGCGATGATGCCAGTGAGTGACCTGTTTCCAAAGGCTGGGATCAATTTCTGGGATTGCGCCCACGAGACGAATGCCGGTCTGATGGCGGACGGGTTTACCCGCTCCACCGGAAAGATGTCGATGGCGATCGCACAGAACGGTCCAGGTGTGACCGGTTTCGTGACGCCGATCAAGACAGCCTATTGGAACCACACCCCTCTCTTGCTGGTAACACCACAAGCAGCCAACAAGACCATCGGTCAGGGCGGCTTCCAGGAAATGGAGCAGATGAGGCTTTTTGCCGACAGCGTCTGCTATCAGGAAGAAGTGCGTGACCCAAGCAGGATACCGGAAGTTCTCAACCGCGTCATAATGCAGGCCTGGCGCTGCAGCGCACCGGCACAAATGAACATTCCGCGAGATATGTGGACCCAGGTGATTGACGTCGATCTGCCGCAAGTGGTCGCATTTGAACGTCCTGCCGGTGGAGAACAAGCGGTGAGCGAAGCCGCCAAACTTTTGTCGGAGGCCGAATTTCCGGTAATCTTGTCCGGTGCCGGTGTGATACTGGGCGGTGCGATCCCGGATGTCGTTGCACTTGCCGAACGATTGGAAGCCCCGGTTTGCTCCAACTATCAGCACAATGACAGCTTTCCTGGCCAGCATCCCCTGGCGGCTGGTCCTCTTGGCTACAATGGCAGCAAGGCGGGCATGGAACTGATTGCCAAGGCTGATGTCGTGCTCGCACTCGGCACGCGGCTCAATCCATTCTCGACACTTCCAGGCTATGGCATCGATTACTGGCCGAAACAGGCGAAGGTGATCCAGGTCGACATCAATGCCGACCGCATCGGTTTGACCAAGAAGGTCACTGTCGGCATCCAGGGAGACGCGGGCAAGGTTGCACGCGGAATTTTGGCACAACTGGCTCCGAATGCAGGCGACAAGGGCCGGCAGGAACGACGTGACCTGATTGCGGTGACGAAGTCATCCTGGGCGCAGGAACTCTCCAGCCTCGATCACGAGGATGATGATCCCGGCACCGAATGGAATGTCGGAGCGCGCGAACGCGACGCCGATCTGATGTCCCCACGCAAGGCCTGGCGTGCAATCATGCAGGCTGTTCCTGAGGATGCAATTGTGTCCTCGGACATCGGCAACAACTGCGCTATCGGCAATGCGTATCCATCCTTCCGGCAAGGCCGGAAATATCTGGCACCTGGCCTGTTCGGTCCTTGCGGATATGGTTTTCCATCTATTCTCGGTGCAAAAATCGGCAATCCTGACACGCCAGTTATCGGCTTTGCCGGGGACGGTGCCTTCGGTATTTCGATGAACGAGATGACTGCATGCGGGCGAGACAACTGGCCGCCCATCACCATGGTGATTTTCCGAAATTACCAGTGGGGTGCGGAGAAGCGGAACACAACGCTGTGGTACGACAACAACTTTGTCGGCACGGAGCTAGACCGCGACACATCCTATGCCGGCATCGCACGGGCTTGTTCAGCCGAAGGCGTATCGGTCAAGTCGCAAGAGGAACTGACGGACGAACTGCACAAGGCCGTTGAACGTCAGATGAAGGAAGGCAAGACCACCTTCATTGAAGTGCTGCTCAACCAGGAGCTCGGCGAACCGTTCCGGCGGGATGCGATGAAGAAACCGGTTGTTGTCGCCGGCATCGACAAGGCCGACATGCGCCCGCAGCAAGGCGCTGCCTGACCCATTGAAACAATACGCGCGGCGGTGACACCGCCGCCGCGCCTTCATTTTCTGTCGCATGCGCAATCAAGGATTGGCGCAATGAAATCATTTGTCCCGACAACTGCGCAGATGCAGTCGCACTTTCCCGGCATCGCCGTCTCCGTCCTGATTGCCATATCGGCGCAGTTCCTGTCCGAGCATTACGGCGCACCAGCTATGCTCATGGCGTTGCTTCTGGGACTTTCCCTGCACTTTCTTGCGGAAGAGGGCACGCGCACCGAGCCTGGGATCTCGCTTTCCGCACGCACAGTGCTGCGGCTCGGCGTGGCACTGCTTGGCGCCAGAATAAGTGCCGACATGCTGGTAGGGCTCGGCACCCCGATGATCGCGCTCGTGATTTCAGGCGTGCTCGTGACAATCGTGTTTGCGCTGATTGTCTGCCGTCTAGTCGGACGGTCCATCGGCTTTGCGTTGTTGACCGGTGGGTCGGTCGCAATTTGCGGGGCCTCGGCGGCCATGGCCATTGCTGCGGTTCTGCCAAAACACGACAAATCCCAGCGGGATCTTGTCTTCACCGTGCTTTCGGTGACAGTCCTGTCGACGATTGCGATGGTGCTCTACCCGATGCTGTCGAACCTGTTCGGCTTTAGTCCCCGTGACAGCGGTGTCTTTTTGGGCGGAACCATCCACGACGTTGCGCAAGTTGTCGGGGCCGGATTTTCGATCAGCCCTGAAGTTGGGGAAAACGCCACTCTGGTCAAACTGATACGCGTTGCCATGCTGGCACCGGTGGTCCTGATTTTTTCACTTGCTTATCGCTCCAGCAGCAAGGCAACGACCGGCAAGAAGCCTCCCCTGCTTCCTGGCTTCGTCATTGGCTTTCTGATCCTCGCAATTTTGAATTCAATTGGCCTGATCCCGTCCTTCGTCTCGGAAGCTGCCGGCAATCTGTCTCGATGGTTTCTTCTGATTGCCATTGCAGCGGTTGGTCTCAAGACCTCCTTGAAAAAGATGCTCGATGTTGGCGGCGTTGCCATCGCCCTTATCGTCGCAGAAACGATATTCCTGGGAGGCTACGTTTTGATCGGCCTGCGTGTGATCGACTAGGTTTCCGTATGCTTCTGAACAGCTTTTTGGGCTTTCGGAGACCTCGAGCGCACCATCGGTGGCAATGCGGTGTTAGTCTGATTGTCGGGATCAATTGACCTTGATGAACCGACACCTGGAGACCAATGCCTCAACGCCCGGAAATCAAGGATCTCAGCCTGAAGGCCCTGGAGCTTTTCCAACTATGCGCCCGCCGCGGGTCTCTTCAGGCCGTTGCAACTGAAACCGGCCTTTCGCCAAGTACGGTTTCACACCATTTGCGCAACCTTGAAAGTTCCTTGCGCGTTCAATTGATAGACCACTCACGGCGCCCGCTTGTTCTGACACCAAAGGGCAAGATTTTCCTTCGCAACATTGATGATGCGTTGCATGCATTGCGCAAGGCCAGAGCCGAGGCCGCTGTCGGGGATATGTCTGATGCAAGTTATCTGAGGGTGGGAGCGATTGAGGACTTTGACAGCGACGTCATTCCCGCGCTCGCTGTCTCGCTGTTTGAAAGCATGCCGAATTGCGACTTCGTCTATCACACAGATTCAAGCCACCGGATTATGGAGATGCTGAAGAACCGGGACCTTGATATCGGCATAACCGCAACGTCAAATGAGCGGTTTCCAGATTGCGTTGAGCGACCGCTTCTGCGCGACCCGTTTGTCATGGTGTTGCCGAAGAACCTGGACTGGCGACCCGCCGAGGTTTTGAACGGCAAGGCAAACCTGCCGTTTCTGAGGTTCTCCAGCAATCTCGTGATTGCACGGCAGATCGAAGCGCAGCTGCGGCGGATAAACGTTTTGCCCGCACACCGGTTCGAGTGCGACAACAACCAGACCCTGCTTGCGATGGTTGCAGCCGGAACGGGTTGGGCCGTCACCACACCCCTCTTGTTTTCAAGAGCACGGCGCTTTCACACCCATGTTGAGATGCACCGTTTCCCTGGAAAAGGATTTGCGCGCAATCTGGCGGTGCTGGCAAACGACGACTGTTCGCGTTCCGTGCTGGATCTGGTGGAGGGATCCCTACGCGATCTCATCCAGGAAACCCTTATCAAACCCACTCAACGAGATGCGCCCTGGTTGGCGGAAAGCTTCAGGCTTCTGGACCGGACCTGAGGACTTTGACGACCGGGAAGTGACCGCCCGCTTTCAAAGGATTTTGAAACGGTCTCTAATATACCGGTCTTCGTCCTTTTCGAGATAAACAGGATGGTGGCTCTTGAGGATGTCCATTGCTCTTTCGCGCGCCCGGCCCCATGCATCCCGAGCGCCGTTTTGCGCCCAGGTTCTCGGCTCGTCCCGGTCAGCAAGCGCGGGATAAAAATAATCCCGTTCCATAGCCTGGTAAGTGTTTTCGCACCCCAGAAAATGCCCTTCTCCCAGAACCGCGTCTCGAATGGTTTCAAAGGCAAGACTTTTTTCGGTCACCTCGATGCCGCGCAAGGTGCGGTAGGTAAGTGAGTGCATTTCATCGTCCAACACGAAAGCCTCAAAACTCGCCCCAAGCAAGGATGCCGTCATGCCCGAACTCTCGTAGATGAGATTGCCACCAGCCAGTGCTGCTGCAAGCGATGTGATCCCCTTTTCGACGCCGGCCTGCGCATCGACAGCCTTGGCATCGGTCATTGAACAGGCAACGCCGGACGGGAGCCCAAGCCAGTTCGTCAATTGCGCGGAAGCAGCGTTCAAAAGGGCTGTTTCGCCACCACCACCTGAAAAGGCACCCGTGCGCAAGTCCACAACCAGTGGCCAGTTGGAAAAGATCATCGGAAATCCCGGGCAAATGGCGTGCACCATCACAAGGCTCGCAAGTGTTTCGGCAAGTGACTGCGCCAGAAAACCGGCGAGCGTCGCCGGTGCCGTCGCACCTGCCTGAGCGGCCGTGATACACGTCATCGGTATCTGGTGCCTGATGCATTCATAAACCACTCCGACGGCGTCCTCGCCATATCTCAGCGGCGAAATTACCGGGCTGATATGCGCTTTCAGAAACGGCTGCTTTGCGAATTGACCGCTGCCACCGGCAGCAACATCCAACATCTCCACGATCGGGCTGACATGCTCCGGTAAAGTAAAGGAGGTCGCGACCGGCTTGGTGGTGTTCTTGAGTAGCGCATAGACCGTGTTCACATCGAGATCGAAATTATCGGGAACATCCGTTGCGACGCAGCAGCGGGTGAACCAGCTGACATTCTGGAGTACGTCCTGTAGACGGGTAAAATTGTGCAGATCCGCAAGCGTTGACGGTCGATAGAGGCCGGTTTCCATATCAAGCGTTTGAACTGCCGCACCTCCGGTCCCGAAATAGACCCGGTCCGCACCGACAACAATGGACCGTTGCTCATCTCTCCCGTGAAAGGTGAAGGATTTAGCTGCCGAAGCGATCGCGGCCTCAACAAGCCTTTCCGGAAAGCACAGTCTGTCGCCGCTTCCAGACGATGCACCCGCAGCGATCAGATCCGCTCGAAGCCGGGCGGGCACCTCTCCCATACCAAGACTTGAAAGCAGGTCCAGGGCAGTTTGAAAAATCCGGCAAAGATCGGTTTCGTCGAGGGGCCTGTACCGCCCTCCCGGCTGACCGGGCGGACACGGGTCGATCAAAGGTTTAGCGGCCCGCATTGCCAATCGCTCCTTGCGGCCACCTCTCTTTTTTAGACCTCCTGCCAAAACGGATCCTCCAGAACCTTTGCGGTCGATTTCAAAAGATCCACAAAGCCGGCGCAATGAAATTGAGATGTATTTTAGAATTTCGTTTTAATATTTCTATTTTTTCGAATTTAGTGATCCCTGCGTTGTCGGCTGTCGCGCGGTTCGGCTTTATGGGCCTTCCATCGAATTTGGAGTCGAAACGCATGAAGTCGCGTACCAGGGCCGTCGTCATCGGCGGAGGCATTGCCGGATGCTCAACGCTTTTCCATCTCACGCGAGAAGGCTGGAGCGACGTTGTTCTGGTCGAACGTAACGAGTTGACCAGCGGCACAACCTGGCATTCAGCAGCCCAGGTGACAAATTTTGGCATGAACCAAACGATGGTCGGCCTGAAAAGCCACTCCATCCGCCTTTATAAGGACCTGGCGGAAAACCCTGAATACCCGATCAACTATCATTATGGCGACGGAGGTATGCGGCTCGCGAACACACACGCCCAGATGCAGGGTTACCGGCATTTCGCCTCCATGGCGCGTGCAATGGACGTTCATTTCGAAGTTATTGACGCAGACGAATGCGCCCGCCGTCACCCGCTGGTTTCCAAGGACAATCTCTTAGGTGGGCTGTGGGACCCCTTGGACGGCGACATCGACCCCGCTCAGTTGTGCCAGGCACTCGCCTTTCACGCCCGCAAGGCAGGTGCTGAAATCTACCGCAACACACCCGTGACGGCTTTGACCCAGCACCGGGACGACACATGGACCGTACACACAGAACACGGGGACATTGACTGCGATGTCGTTGTCAACGCCTGCGGCTACCGGGTCAATGAAGTCGCCGCCATGATGGATGTGCACCACCCGGTCGCCTCCATGGAACACCAGTATTTTCTCACCGAAGACATTCCGGAAATTATTGCAGCAGACCACCGGATGCCGCTCATTCGCTGCCCGATCAGCGACTATTATTGCCGGCAGGAAAAACAGGGCTTGCTGATCGGTTTTTACGAACAGGACTGCAAGACCTTCGGCATGGATGGCATCGACCCGAACTTCGTCAACGCCTTGTGCCCGGACGACCTTGATCGCATTATGGATGTGTTGGAGGGCGCCTTTGAAAGAATGCCCGCCCTTACGGAGGCTGGCATCCGCTCGGTTATAAACGGTCCCATCACTTATACGATTGACGGGGCACCACTTGTCGGCCCCATTCCAGGCAAGCGAAACGCATATTGCATAATCGGGCTCAGAGCTGGCCTTGGAGAAGGTGGCGGCCACGGATGGCTTCTGGCCCAGCAGATTGTTCATGGCGAAGCGTGCTACGACACCTGGTGCATCGACCCGCGAAGATTTACGGGGCATGCCAATGTCGAGTTGACGTCAGTCAAAGCGATCGAAGACTATCAAAACGAGTTCCGTTTTCACTTCCCACATGAACACCGGCCTGCGGGACGACCAGCCAAGACAACACCGCTCACGCCCCATTTGAAGGCAGAGGGCGCAGAGTTCACCGTGATCAATGGCTGGGAGCGCGTCGACTACATCAAACCGAATGAAGAGTTTCATCCCTCGCTCAGTTACGGTTTCGATGAGGCTTTTGGTGTGGTCAAACGCGAGATTGAGAATGTTCGGGACAATGTCGGCCTATGCGAAGTCAACGGTTTCAACAGGATTGAGATTACAGGTGCCGACCGGCATACGTTTCTCGATCGGCTCGTCTGCGGCAATGTGCCAAAGCGCGATGGCCGCGTCGGTCTTGGCTATCTTCTCAATCATCACGGCAGGATCAAATGCGAAGCAACATTTGCGAACTTGCCACGGAGCGATCGTGGCCCTGCCCGCGTCTGGTATGGCTCTGCAGCGGCAAGTGAATATCACGACATGGACTGGTTGAGGCAGAACCTTCGAGACGACGAAGATGTTGAGATCAAAAGCCTGACCAATGATCAGACCATCCTCGTTCTTGCCGGCCCGAATGCTAGGAAGGTGCTGTCCGAGTGTGCGCGAGGCGACTGGTCCGCCGAAACGTTTCCATGGCTTGGCGTTCGCGAGTGTTTTGTCGGCTTTGCGCCAGCCACCGTCATGTCGGTGAGCTTTTCCGGCGAGTTGGCCTATGAAATCCACATCCCTAATGCGTCGCTTTATGCGGCTTATGCTGCGCTTCGCCAGGCAGGGGTGCCGCTTGACATGAAGCTGTTTGGAGCACGCGCGGTGGAGGCCATGCGCCTCGAGAAAGGCTTCTTCCATTGGAAAGCGGATCTTTTGACTGAGTTCGACCCTTTTGAGACCGGCCTCGATCGATTTGTGAAAATGTCCAAGGACACGTTCATAGGAAAGGCTGCCCTTCAAAAACATGTAGAGAATGGGCCAACCAAAAAGATTGTGACGCTGAGAATTGACGCCGAACATGCCCCGGCACCACCTGGAGCCTCGCTGATGAAGGGCGAGGCTGTCATCGGCACTGTGACGTCTGGCGACTGGGGACACAGGGTTGGAATGAACCTTGCCTATGCTTTTGTTGACCCGGTCTATTCAGAAGTCGGACAAACCATGTTGCTCGATCTGTGTGGCGAGCCGGTCGCTGCGACCGTCATTCCACCTTCTCCATATGATCCCGGGCATGATCTCATGCGGGGCTGACCCTCAGGACATGGCTGCGGGCCGGGTGTTGCGATTTCAGACGGATGTTCTTGCAACGTCGAGTGTCAGGCAGCACCGTCCAGGACGAGCCCGGTCGCGCAGTGCACGATGATTTCCGAAACCGTTTGGCAATCATCCAGTGAAAACGTAAGCGGGATCCGCATGTCGAACAAACCTGCAAGGATGTCATCGGTTTGCGGCAGTTTCTGGCGTTCCAGATACCGCCAACTGTGATGATTTGAGGTAAAGGCAACAGGGTCCACATCGCCGAACCACTTCAATTCTACTCCCAGTGATTTGGCATTTGCCACAAACTGCCTTGCTTCGGGCTCGGCAATTCCGGGAATACGGAATTGAATAGAACTGCCGACATAGAATTCCTTCGATGAGCGCTCCGGCAGAACAATTGTGGCCGAACGGCTCAAGTGACCGGCGACAAGATCATATCGTTCATTCCAGCGCTGAATGTTTTCTTCCAATACCGCAATTTGAGGTTTCAGGATCGCTGCTCTCAGATTGTCCATCCGTCCGGACATATTCGGGGTATCAAGGCGCGCATCGTTAAAGTGGTGCTCTGCGGGTGCTGCACCGTGGCGCTCATAAAGCATGTATGAGCCTGAGAGCATGATGGCCCGGGCCATGAAGTCAGGATCATCAGATGTCAGAAGCCCCCCTTCTCCGGAATTGATGTGCTTGTAGGTTTGTGCCGAGAAACATCCCGCCAGGCCGAAATTTCCGCTTAAAGCCCCGTTCCAGCGCGCACCCATTGTGTGGGCGCAGTCTTCAATCAGGGTCACACCCGTCTCGTTCAGAACCCCAACCAATTCATCCATGTCGCACAAGTGACCGCGCATGTTCGACAACAGCAGATGCTTCGCACCGCAGCCCGAAATTTTCTTGCGCAGATCGTGCAGGTCAATCACCAGGTCCGGTGTTATCTCAACGAGAACCGGAACCGCGCCAACAGATGCAATCGCGCCCGGAACCGGGGCAAGGGTAAAACTGTTTGTGAGGATCTTGTCACCCGGGGCGACACCGGTAGCACGCAGCGCAATCGACATGGCATAACCGCCGGAGGCGCAGGCAAGGCAGTATTTTGCACCTTGAAAGACGGCATAGTCCCGCTCAAGTTCACTCGTGACGCTCGGTTCGCTGCCCAGCGTATTGTAGCGATGAAGGCGGCCGGATTTCAGAACTTCCACCGCTGCCGCGATCGCCTCGTCAGGAATGGCTTCCTGTTGCGTGAATTGCCCCGTGAACGCTTTCAAACTCCACCTCGCCCCGTCAGCGGTCAGTCAAATGACCGGCGAATGATCATCATTGAAAACGAATAGTGCTGGGACCTGCGAGATGTGCAAGCAGATTATGCATCTCGCACATAGAGGACTTGTTTAGTCCTTGCCCGCAAGCTTGGATTTGACCTTCAGCCGTCCAGCTGCACCTCGGACATGAGCGGCCATGGCATCGCGCGCGGCGGCTTTGTCGGAGGCCTCGACGGCATTCAAAACCTTCAGGTGTTCTGCAATCGTGGTACCGACGAGATCCTTCTTTACGTGAAGGCCGGATGTCGCCCGGGTGGTGTCTTTCAACCGAGACGAAATATATCCGATGATGGCGGAAAGGTAAGTGTTGCGCGTGGCATTTCCGAGTGCGCGATGAAACGCGGCGTCCGCTTCCAACCGCTCGTCATCAAATTGCTCCTGTCCACCCATCTCGGAGATGGCATTTCGCATATCCTGAAGATCGTCGGCGCTTCGGCGTTCAGCTGCCAGTCCCGCCGCTTCAATTTCCAGGATGCCTCGCAATTCGAACAGATCAGCAAGATTGTCCGACTTGCCGAGGGCACGAATATCGACACGGAATGTTTCACGCTCCGACACCGGTTTGACGACCGCGCCGCGTCCTTGCCGGGATTCAATGACGCCATCGGAACGCAGCCTGGCGATGGCTTCACGCACGACGTTACGGCTGACGCCAAAGGTGTCGGCAAGGCTGTGCTCTGTCGGCAATGTGTCACCGGGTACCAATTCGCCATCGGTGATCTTGGCCATGATGTCAGCAGCAATCTGATCCGGCAAAAGAGACGCCCGCTGCACCTCCCGAAATTGCGGCATCACCGCTCCTCCCTGCATTGTCTTGTGTCGTTTTTTCACGACTTTAATGTATGCATAGGCGAAGGGTGCCTGCTTGTCGAGCTAGGGGCGACCCGTATGTTTCAATGGCAATCCGTCTGAATGACACCTGTCTAAAGTGCATAGATCACTTCTGCTGCCCTGACGGCGGCAGAAGCCCTATTCTCGACGCCGAGTTTGACGAAGATCTGTTCCAGATGCTTGTTGACCGTGCGCGGCGACAGGCCAAGGATTTCACCAATGTCCTTGTTCGACTTGCCTTTGGATATCCAAATCAAGACCTCGGCTTCCCGATTTGTGAGATCAAAACGCTCCTGCAAGGCACTTATCTGTCCGGCTTCGTTTTCAGCAGTCACCCGGAACAGGTTTTCGTCGGGTCCGACACGGCCAAGCGGATGCAATTGTACAGACAGGTCTTCCGAAAGACCAAGCATGAAGCTTTTGCGCCGATCGTTTGCCTGTCCGGCACCGTCCAACCAGTCCCCCAGTGCCCTGCCCAGTCGGAAGAGACTGTCTTCTGCAATGCCCGTACGCGCAAGAAGGTTCTGGATTTGCGGCGTCGACCAGAGGACTGCCCCTTCTCGCGACACAGCAATAAGATGGCGGCCCGCCGCATCCAGAGCAACATGCGCGCTTTGTACAGAGCGTGCGTTTTTCAGATGCACCTTGATGCGTGCCTTCAATTCATCAACATCAATAGGCTTGGTGAGGAAGTCCACCCCGCCCGACTCCAGTGCCTTGACCACGTGTTCGGTCTCAGAGAGACCGGTCATGAAGATAACCGGGACATGCTTTAGTGCAGGATTTTCCTTGATCCTGCTACACGTGTCGAAACCGTCAAGGCCTGGCATGACAGCGTCCATCAATATCGTGTCGGGTGTCACCCTTTCACACACGGACAGCGCCGCCTCACCACTTGTCGCCACCAGCACGGCAATTCCGGTCTGTTTCAGCGCTTCGGTGACGAAACCCAGCGTTTCCGGACTGTCGTCAACAACCAGAACTGTATCCCGGCGCTCATCCGTCATGTACTTCCAATCCGCTTAACACGTCTTTGTAGGCTTTAAAGTCGAAACGCGTGAGATGTCCTTGCAAGGTTTCGGTGAGTGGCCGATATTCCGGCATTTCGGCAAGCTCGCTCAATTTCGCCTCGATGCCTTCCACATATCCGATCTCTGCCAGCGACATCAGATCCGCCACCTGATCGGCTCCCGGTGAGCGAAATTTCGTCACGGGCGCAGGGCCCCGGTTTTCAAGATTTGGGGTTTCGGTCCAACTCAGCGACAGATGTTTCTGCAGGAGGTCAAACAACTGGCCGATATCAAATGGCTTGGCAAGTGTCGCATCATGATGGGATGGGCCATCGGGGCGTAGAGCCTGATCGCCGATATTGGCCGACAACATGACGATCGGTGCCATGACATTCCGGTCCCGCAAGGCCTCTGCCAGTTCCCACCCATTCATGCCGGGCATCAAGATATCGACGAGATAAAGATCCGGCTTGTGCTCAACGATTTCACCGAGGCAGGATTTTGCGTCCTCGCCCTCCAACACGGTGAAACCTATTGGTTTGAGAATATCGCTGACCAAAGCACGATGGTCCGGATTGTCATCGATCACCGCGATTGTGCGGTGCTGGCCCTCATAACCACGAACCTGGCGTTCAAGTCGAACGGTGTCCACTGGGCGATCCACTGCGGCAAGCATGAGCCTGACTTCAAAAGAAGCGCCCTTTTCCGGTTCGCTGGCGAGGGCGATCGCACCTCCCATGGTTTCAGTGAGCAACTTGGTAATCGTCAATCCAAGCCCAAGACCCGGCGTCCTTGCGCCACTGGCTGCCTTGCTGCGGCCGAAGGGTTCGAAAATCTTTCCCTGTTCATCCAGAGCGATGCCGGGGCCGCTGTCGCTCACGACGAAGCTCGCGACCTGGGACCGATAGCTGATGGACAAGGAAACCTCGCCCGCATCGGTGAATTTGATCGCGTTCGAGAGCAGATTGACCAGAATTTGCCGTAACCGCTTCTCATCTGTTCGAGCAAAAACCGGCAGATTGCGAGCCCTGACATAGTTGAAACCAAGCCCTTTGGCAGCAGCCTGCATGCGGAACATGTCGACGATCTGGTCGAGAAATTCATAAAGGTTGATTTCGTTGGAATAGATCTGCAGGCGGCCTGCCTCGATGCGGGAGATATCCAGAAGACCATCGATTAGACCGGAAAGATGTTCGGCGCTTCGGCGAATAGTGCTGACCGCCGGTTTGCGGGCAGGCGGAAGAGTTTCATCCCGCTCCAGAACCTGCGCATAGCCCATGACCGCATTCAGGGGTGTCCTGAGTTCGTGACTGAGGCCGACCACATAGCGGCTCTTGGCAAGATTGGCCGCCTCAGCGTCCTCCTTTGCCTTCTGCAAGGCCGCGTCCGTCACCCCGTGGGCGTCGATTTCCTTTTGAAGGAGCGCGTTCTGGCGCACAGATTCTTCTTCCGCGACCCGGCGGGTGTCGTGGGCCAGAACCAGAAACCAGCAAGCGATGCCGGCAACGATGGCAAAAACGAAGAAAATCAGTGCAACGGTTTGGGCGATAATGCCGGTCGGGTCGCCAAGCCGGCTTGCGGCCTGTGCATAGATAATCCAGAGCACCAGGCCGATGCTGGTCACCGACAAGAACGAAAACAGCGCATAGCGTCCCAGCCGGGATCGGAAATGGACAAGCATCCTTTCCGGCAAAATCATTCCGGCAACTGAGCCAACCTGATGGGAAAGCCGGGCTTTCGGCTTGCAGGAATCGTGACAGCGTGCATCCAGCGAACAGCACAGCGAACAGATTGGCGCTCTGTAGGCCGGGCAATAGGCCATGTCTTCCGGTTCGAATGGGTTTTCGCAGATGGAGCAGGCTATCTGATCGGCGCTCTGCCAACTTTGCCTTGGTTTGCGCGCCAGGTAGTACTGGCCCCTGGTCAAATAGGCGATCAATGGTGCGGCAACAAAGGCAATACCCATCGCCAGGAACGTTGCCAAAGCTGCCGCGATCTCACCGAACATGTCGAAATGGGCAGCAAGAGCCAACCCGGCCGCCAGAAACATGGCCCCCGTCCCGACCGGATTGATGTCGTAAAGATGTGCACGCTTGAACTCAATGCCGGGCGGCGACAGACCCAAAGGTTTGTTGATGAACAGGTCTGCCGAGATGGCGGATAACCAGGCCATGGCAATGATGGAAAAGATACCGAGTGTCTCTTCCAGAAGTCCGTAAATGCCGAGCTCCATCAAGAGCAGCGCAATTCCAACATTAAAGACCAACCAGACCACCCGGCCCGGATGAGAATGGGTCAGGCGTGAAAAGAAGTTCGACCAGGCAAGCGACCCCGCATAGGCGTTCATGACGTTGATCTTTAGCTGCGCCACGACGACGAAGGCCGCCATCAAGAGCAGCACCAGAGTTTCATTGGGGATCATGTAGCCGAAGGCAACAGCATACATGCGCGCCGGTTCGTCCGCGTGTTCCACAGGCACACCATGAGACATAACAAGGACCGCCAGGAAGGACCCTGCGATCATTTTTGGAGCGCCCAGAACGACCCAGCCGGGCCCGGCCAGGAACAGCGCCAGGCGGTGCCGCTTTCGGACGAAATCCTGGGCTGGAAGAAATCGAAGAAAATCGACCTGTTCGCCGATCTGGGCCATCAACGCCAAAATAACTGCGGAAGCTGCACCAAAGCTGACGAGACTGATGTTATCCCAGCCTCCTCCCGATGTTGCCGGCGCACCGGTTGATGGATCGATCCCGGAGAAACTCAGCCATTCACCGACGGCTTGCCAATCGGTGAAAGCTATGAATACGAAGGGCAAAATGTTGAGAATGATCCAGAAAGGCTGCGTGGCCAGCTGAAACCGGCTGATCCAGGTAATGCCATGCGTGACCAGCGGAATGACCGCAACCGCGCTGATGATGTAGCCAAGCCATAGCGGTACGCCGAATGCAAATTCCAGCGCGCTCGACATGATTGACGCTTCAATGGCGAAGAGAATGAAGGTGAAGCTGGCATAGATGAGCGAAGTGACCGTTGAACCGATATAGCCAAAACCCGCACCTCTGGTCAGAAGGTCAATATCAACACCGTAGCGCATGGCATAGCGGCTGATCGGCAACCCTATGACGAGAAGAACGAGGCTGCCGACCAGAATGGCAAGAAAGGCGTTAGCCGTCCCATACGAGAGCGTGATGGCGCCACCGATAGCCTCCAGCGCCAGGAAGGAAATGGCTCCGATTGCAGTTTGCGAGATCGCACGCGATGAGAACTTGCGTGCACTCTTTGCCGTGAAGCGCAGCGCATAATCTTCAAGCGTCTGGTTGTTGACCCATTTGTTGTATTGGCGCCGAATGGGCAGAATGCGTTGACGGGCATTCATTTGGCTGGCCCCGCGGCCAAGGTGATCTTCGGCTTCCTCAGTTCAGAATTGGCGTGCGTTTGCGACGTCATGAAGCCAAGAAATGCCTCATAAATCATCATTTGCCTGCTTTTTCGGCAAACACCCGTCTTCATCAGCCCGATTTTCCGCCCCGTTACTCTGGTTAGCCAAAACACTCAGCATTTTTCGTGCCGAACTGGCTTACGCTTTGGCGCAACCCCGTTTTCGCCACTTACGTCAATTGACGTATGTTGCGCCGCAACAGTTCCGGCGCACGATCCTTCCCCGACAGCGGCAGTCCTTCCAGCCGCCATTCGCCGGCCGGGAACCGGCGACGTCATCGAAAAGGGGAACTCACATGAAAAAGTCTTTTACCAAACTCGCATTGGCAGGTCTGATGGCCTCCACCATGATCGGCGGCGCAGCTGCTGAAGACACCATCAAGGTTGGCATCCTGCACTCCTTGTCCGGCACGATGGCGATTTCGGAAACGACGCTCAAAGACGCAATGCTGATGCTCATCGAAGAGCAGAACAAGAAGGGCGGTCTTCTCGGCAAGAAACTGGAAGCCGTTGTCGTCGACCCTGCGTCCGACTGGCCGCTCTTTGCGGAAAAAGCGCGTGAACTGATCGAAGTCAACGGCGTTGACGCTGTCTTCGGATGCTGGACTTCCGTTTCGCGCAAATCCGTGCTGCCGGTCTTTGAAGAACTGAATTCACTGCTCTTCTATCCGGTTCAGTACGAAGGTGAAGAATCTCAGCGCAACGTCTTCTATACCGGTGCGGCACCGAACCAGCAGGCCATTCCGGCAGTTGACTACCTGATGAATGAAGAAGGCGTCGAGCGCTGGGTCCTGGCCGGCACAGACTATGTCTACCCGCGGACAACCAACAAGATCCTGGAAGCCTACCTGAAGTCGAAGGGTGTCGCTGAAGAAGACATCATGATCAACTACACGCCGTTCGGTCATTCCGATTGGCAGACGATCGTTTCCGACATCAAGACCTTTGGATCCGCCGGCAAGAAAACTGCTGTGGTTTCAACCATCAACGGTGACGCCAACGTTCCCTTCTACAAGGAACTCGCGAATGCCGGCATCAAGGCTGAGGACATCCCGGTCGTTGCTTTCTCGGTGGGTGAAGAAGAGCTTGCAGGTCTCGACACGGAGCCGCTCGTCGGCCACCTGGCTGCCTGGAACTATTTCCAGTCCGCGGACACTGACATCAACGCCGAGTTCATCGACGCCTGGCACGCCTATATCGGCGACGAAGAACGCGTAACAAACGACCCGATGGAAGCTCACTTCATTGGCTTCAACATGTGGGTCGAGGCCGTTGAAAAGGCCGGCACCACCGATCCGGATGCCGTGATCGACTCCATCGTCGGTGTGACCGTTCCGAACCTGACAGGCGGTTACAGCGCAATGATGCCGAACCACCACATCACCAAACCAGTCCTGATCGGTGAAATCCAGGATGACGGTCAGTTCGAAACCGTTTGGGAAACCTCAGGCCTCGTGGTCGGCGACGCATGGTCCGATTACCTGGAAGGCTCCAAGGACCTGATTTCCGACTGGCGCGCACCGATGTCATGCGGCAGCTTCAACACCGCCACTGGCGAGTGCACCGGCTCCGGTTCCTAACGGATTAACCAAAACCGGGGCGGGCCAGCAAATTGGCCCGTCCCGAATGGCTTGGTTCGTGACGGTGGACGATAAATGTCCTTGAAGGATCTCCTCCTCCTGGTCGATAGCCAACACGTTCGTCTGGACGAACAGGCCGACACTAAAAGCACCGGTTTCCCGCCTTGCGGGCACCACCAAGCGGCTCTTTAACGAGAGGCCGCCATCGTCAAGCTCACAACGCCGGTGGACACATGTCCTTCTTGAAATCCCTCTTCCTGATTCTGGGCCTCATTTTTGGTATCTTTGTGAGCCCTGCTGTTGCCCAGTCCGAGCCGGAAACGCTCCGCCCGCTGATCAACGAGCTTGCCAAAGGCAAATATGCCGAAACGGAACAGCAGATTGGCGCCCTGGCTGCAACGGGCGATCCTGCTGTGGCTCCGGCACTGAAAGCACTCAGCGAAGGCGATCTCTTCTTTCGCAAGTCCGACGGTGTAGTCTTCATCGCTGAGAAGCAAGGCAACTCCTACAATCTGAAAGACCCACTAACGCTCGAGGCAGCGGGAGAAGCCGGCAGACGCGAAGTCAAAAAAATCAAGGTCAACAACAAGCTACGCCGTGTGATCCGGTCGGCACTCGGTTCCCTAACGCTGATGGCTTCGGACCCGAACGTACGGCGGCTGGCGGCTGTGGCGATTTTCAAGGCCAAGGATCCCGAGGGTATCGAAGCACTTGATGTAGCGCTTGCTGCTGAAGAAGACGAGGGCGTGCGCCGTGTCATGGAGCAGGCGCGTGCCGCAGCCGTATTGAATTCAGACCTCGATGAAACGCAAAAACTTGACGCTGTCGCCACTCTTTCGGACATGGGCAACAGAGATGCACTTTCGTTGCTTTTGAGTGTCAGGGCTTCGTCAGAAGGCGTGGTCCGCTCCGCTGCAAGCGAAGCCATCACAAAGATTGAAAAGTCAATTGCCACCTGGGATGCGGCCCAGAACATTTGGTACGGCGTGTCTCTGGGATCGGTTTTGTTGCTGGCGGCAATCGGCCTTGCCATTACGTTCGGCGTGATGGGTGTCATCAACATGGCGCATGGCGAGATGGTGATGATCGGCGCTTATACCACCTTTGTGGTTCAAGACGTGATCCGGACCTCCATGCCAGGTCTGTTTGAATACTCTCTCTTTATCGCACTTCCACTTGCCTTCCTCGTTGCGGGTTTGATCGGAATTGCGATCGAGCGCGGCGTCATACGCTGGCTCTATGGTCGACCGCTCGAAACATTGCTCGCAACCTGGGGCATTTCGCTGATCCTGCAACAGGCCGTGCGCTCGATCTTCGGACCGACCAACAGGGAAGTCGGCAATCCCGACTGGATGTCTGGAGCGTTCGAGCTTGGGCAAATGACAATCACCTATAACCGGATGTGGATCATTGTCTTTGCCTTGCTGGTTTTTGCAGGACTGATGCTGGTTCTCAAAAAAACGCCCTTTGGCCTCTACACGCGTGCAGTTACCCAGAACCGGCGCATGGCTGCCTCAATGGGCATTCGCACCCCATGGATTGACGCTCTGACCTTCGGCCTCGGATCGGGCATCGCAGGGATAGCGGGTGTTGCCCTCAGCCAGATCGACAACGTCTCTCCAAATCTCGGTCAGGGCTACATCATCGACAGTTTCATGGTTGTCGTGTTCGGCGGGGTCGGAAATCTCTGGGGCACATTGGTCGGCGCCATGACGCTTGGGGTCGTCAACAAGTTTCTGGAGCCCTATGCCGGCGCAGTGCTTGGCAAGATCTTCGTGCTCGTCTTCATCATTCTCTTTATTCAAAAGCGTCCGAGAGGCCTCTTCGCCCTCAAGGGCCGGGCAGTCGAAGCATGATGTCTTCCTTTCTCTTCCGCGCGATGGACGCAAAAGCCGGCATATTCCTGGCCATTCTAGGGGCTGCGATTGTCCTCGTTCCGGCTGGCAACCTTCTGGTTCCGGAGACATCGCCCTTCCACGTGCCGACATATGCCGTCACGCTTATGGGCAAGTACCTGACATATGCCTTGCTTGCCCTGGCAGTTGATCTGGTTTGGGGTTACTGCGGCATCCTCTCGCTCGGTCACGCGGCATTTTTCGCTCTCGGTGGTTATGCCATGGGCATGTATCTCATGCGCCAGATCGGTCCACGTGGCGTTTACGGCGATCCGGTTCTCCCCGACTTCATGGTGTTTTTGAATTGGGAGCATCTGCCCTGGTACTGGTATGGCTTCGACATGTTTTGGTTCGCCGCGTTGATGGTGCTGCTGGTACCAGGCGCTCTCGCCTTCGTGTTCGGATGGTTTGCGTTCCGCTCGCGTGTCACCGGTGTTTACCTTTCCATCATTACCCAGGCACTTACCTACGCCCTCCTGCTCGCTTTTTTCCGGAATGACATGGGCTTCGGCGGCAACAATGGCCTGACAGACTTCAAAGACATTCTCGGCTTCGACATTCAAGCCGATACGACCCGCGCCGGCCTGTTTGCAGCCTCGGGCATTGCGCTGGTCCTGTGTTTCCTGATTTGCCGCTCGATCACGCGGTCCAAGCTCGGCAAGGTTCTCGTAGCTGTTCGCGACGCCGAAAGCCGAACACGGTTTCTGGGTTACCGGGTCGAACATTACAAACTGTTTGTGTGGACCCTCTCCGCCATGATGGCCGGAATTGCCGGCGCACTTTACGTGCCGCAGGTCGGTATCATCAATCCAGGCGAGTTTGCGCCCGCAAATTCCATCGAGGTGGTGATCTGGGTGGCCGTTGGCGGACGAGGAACACTGGTGGGCGCGGTTCTCGGTGCAGTATTGATCAACTTTGCCAAGACCTGGTTCACCGCGGCACTGCCGGACATTTGGCTGTTTGCACTTGGTGGCCTTTTTGTCGTGGTCACGCTGTTTCTGCCAAAGGGGATCATCGGCACACTTGGCTCCGGCTGGACCGCATTGAGGCAACGCAAGATTTCCGCCAGATATGAAGCCGGTTCCGACCAACCGCCGAGCCCTGCCGCCCATTCGCCGGGCGCAGCCGCAAATATCTCACCAAGAGCCGAAAACACCGCGTCAAGCACATCCGGCGCTGCCAAA
The DNA here is from genome assembly GCF_947499295.1 of uncultured Roseibium sp. Classification (GTDB taxonomy): domain Bacteria; phylum Pseudomonadota; class Alphaproteobacteria; order Rhizobiales; family Stappiaceae; genus Roseibium. The sequence continues at coordinate 403,088 of NZ_CANMNP010000002.1, read as the reverse complement.
CCACAGCCTGCGGAGTAAGTCGATGGCCCGAGCAACAAGTCTCCTTTATCTCGACGGTGTTTCCGTTTCCTTTGACGGCTTCAAGGCACTCAATGAGCTGTCACTGATTATTGCCCCTGGAGAAATGCGCGCCATCATCGGTCCGAATGGAGCCGGAAAGACCACCATGATGGACGTGATTACAGGCAAAACCCGCCCGGACACGGGAGAAGTCTTTTTCAACGGTGCCATTGACCTGACGGGTGAAGACGAAGCATCGATTGCCGAACTTGGGATCGGCCGCAAGTTTCAAAAACCAACGGTGTTTGAAAGCCACACGGTTTGGGACAATCTTGAGCTCGCGCTCAAAGCTCCACGCGGTCCGTTTTCAACACTGTTTCACGTTATCGCCCAGAGCGAGAAGAAGCGCATCGACCACCTTCTGGATCTCATTCGGCTTGGGTCAAAACGCCATGAACTGGCCGCCAACTTAAGTCACGGACAGAAACAATGGCTCGAGATCGGCATGTTGCTTGCTCAGGACCCGAAACTCCTGCTGGTTGATGAGCCGGCTGCCGGAATGACCGATGCAGAGACCGCAGAAACCGCAGAACTGCTGAAAGATATCGCCAAGGACCATTCCGTTGTGGTCGTCGAACACGACATGGTTTTCGTGCGATCCCTGGATGTCAAAGTAACCGTACTTCACGAAGGCTCGGTGCTGGCGGAAGGGTCACTTGATCATGTATCCGCGGATGAGCGGGTTGTCGAAGTCTATCTGGGCCGTTGAACCATGTTGCAAGTTGAAAAAATCAATCTTCATTATGGCGCTGCTCAGGCTCTCAAGGGCGTGTCGCTCAACGCTGAAATCGGCAAGGTAACCTGCCTGATGGGCCGCAATGGTGTCGGCAAGACCTCGACCTTGCGCGCGGTTGCCGGCCAGCATGGCATAAGCTCGGGCAAGATCGTGTGGGACGGAACCGACATTTCCACACTGCCTGCGCACGCGCGTGCGAAAAGCGGAATTGCGATTGTACCCCAAGGCCGCGAGATCTTCCCGCTCCTTTCGGTAAAGGAGAATCTGGAGACAGGCTACGCGCCGGTGAAACGCCAGGATCGAAACATCCCTGAGACGATCTACGAACTGTTTCCGGTTCTGAAAGACATGCTGAACCGGCGCGGCGGAGATCTCTCTGGAGGTCAGCAACAGCAGCTCGCCATTGCCCGTGCACTCGTAACCCGACCAAGGCTTCTGGTTCTGGACGAGCCAACCGAAGGCATTCAACCGTCAATCATCAAGGATATCGGACGGGCAATTTCCTGGTTGCGGGATCAAGGCACCATGGCCATCGTGCTGGTCGAACAGTATTTTGAATTCGCACGCGATCTGGCGGATGACTATTCCGTAATGGACCGGGGCGAAATCGTTCTTTCCGGGACTGGCGCTGATCTCTGTGAGGCGGAGGTTAGACGCTTTCTTACGGTCTGAGATTTTGAAAGCAGGCTAACCGGTCAATCGCAAAGCCACCTCAGCGAAACACCAGGGCAAATTGACCGTTGGCCCATTCAGGTCTGGCCTTTTCCGGCTACAGGATGTAATCGGTGCGCAACTTACGATGATTGGCGTTCGCCGAGAAGCATCCAAATGCGGGAATGAACAATGCGCGTTGCAATGATTGGAACCGGCTATGTCGGTCTGGTGTCCGGAACTTGTTTTGCCGATTTCGGTCACGTTGTTACGTGCATTGACAAGGACACTTCCAAAATCGACGCGTTGAACAACGGCGAGATTCCAATCTACGAGCCGGGCCTTCAGGATCTTGTCGCAAAGAACGTTTCTGAAGAACGGCTTTTTTTCACGACTGCTCCTGAGGAAGCAATCAGACAGGCGGACGCGGTCTTTATTGCCGTCGGCACACCAACCCGGCGCGGTGATGGTCATGCGGACCTAACCTATGTCTATGCCGCAGCTGAGGAAATCGCGGCCCTGATCGAAGGCTTCACCGTTATCGTCACCAAGTCCACCGTCCCGGTCGGAACGGGAGATGAAGTTGAAGCCATTATTCGGCGAACCAACCCCGATGCCGATTTCGCGGTGGTTTCGAACCCGGAGTTTCTGCGCGAAGGCGCCGCAATCAATGACTTCAAACGTCCTGATCGCGTTGTCGTGGGAACCGACAGCGAGCAGGCCGTGGAAGTCATGCGTGAGCTTTACCGCCCGCTCTATCTCAACGAAACACCGATCATTGTCACGCGCAGACGCACGTCCGAATTGATCAAATATGCCGCCAACGCATTTCTCGCCGTCAAGATCACCTTTATCAACGAGATTGCAGACCTTTGCGAGAAGGTCGGTGCCAATGTTCAGGAAGTGTCGCGTGGCATCGGACTTGATAACCGTATCGGGTCAAAGTTTCTGCATGCTGGCCCGGGATACGGCGGTTCCTGTTTCCCCAAGGACACACTTGCTCTGTCGAAGATCGCCGCAGACGTCCAGTCCGACCTGAAAGTGGTCGATTCCGTGATCGAGGTGAATTCAGCCAGAAAGAAGAAGATGGCTGACAAGGTCATCGATTTCCTAGGCGGAGATGTCAATGGAAAGACCATTGCCCTCCTCGGACTGGCTTTCAAGCCGAACACCGACGACATGCGTGAAGCGCCCAGCCTCGACATTGTTGCGAAACTGCAAGAGGCTGGTGCCAATATCCGCGCCTTTGATCCCGCAAGTATGGAAGAAGCAGAGAAGCTCATGACGGGCGTGTTGTTCTGCGATGGGCCCTATCACGCGATCGAAAACGCGGACGCTGTTGTCATAGTCACTGAGTGGGATCAATTCCGGGCACTGGATCTGGAACGCATGAAAACTCTGCTGAATGAGCCGAAAGTGGTGGACCTACGCAACATTTACACCTCTGACTACATGGGTAGTCGTGGCTTCGAATACACAAGTATTGGTAGAAGCTACTAAGTTGTATTGACGGTGACAGTATTCAGAATGGTTGTAGACAGGTTGCAAGCACTCTGACTCACACCTTTGAAAACGTTACCAAAATTTCACATCACATTTAACTTTGGATTATTGCGCGATCAATTTCTGCGTGGTAACCAAATCCTTAACAGCAAGAACTTTTACGAGTTCTGTTAACCAATTGTTTACGATATCGTGGCGCGCACAGGACCCAACAGGTACGATGTAACCGTTGTTCCTCGAATGCACGTGACCGCGTGAGGCTGACGGATTTTGGCAAACGAAACTGTCTCATATGACGCTGACGATCGTCGCAGCGGACCAATCAAGCTGCCCGGAATTTCCGGTCTGCAGCCGAAACGGGTCCGATCCGCGCGAAAGGTTCCGTCGCGCTTCCTGAAGCGATCTTTCGACGTTATCGCCGGCAGCATCGGACTCGTATTGCTAATGCCTTTGTTTGTGCTGATTGCCCTTTCAATCAAACTGACAAGTCGAGGCCCGGTCTTTTTCAGGCAACAGCGATATGGCTTGAACGGCGTACCATTCGAGGTTCTGAAGTTCAGGACCATGTACAAGAAAATGTGCGACGATAGCGGTGTCGTGCAAACCGTTAAGAATGACCCACGAGTGACGCCTGTTGGGTCCTTCCTGCGGAAAAGCAATTTCGACGAGTTACCCCAACTGATCAATGTGCTTAGGGGCGACATGTCTCTCGTGGGGCCTCGCCCGCACGTGCCCGGTATGCTCGCCGCCGGTGTCCCGTACGAAGAATTTGATCCGAGATATATGGATCGCCATAAAATTCTTCCTGGAATTACGGGACTGGCGCAGATCAGCGGCTTCAGAGGTGAAACGCGCGAAGAATATCCGGCCCGCATGCGGCTGGAGCATGATCTTCATTATGTCGAGCACCAGTCTCTTCTGCTCGACATAAAGATCATTCTCGAAACCATACGGAACGAATTTTTCAGTGGCAAAGGCTACTGATTGTACTGACCTAAACCGTCAGATCTCACATTCTAGATGGATCAGTCAGACTTTTGACTTAAGCGGCCCGCGATGTGTCGAACGGCCAACTGATATCCGTCGACGCCGCACCCTGCCAACACAGCTTCCGCACGTTCCGAAACGTAGGAATGTTGCCGAAAATCCTCACGTTTATGAATATTCGAGATATGCACCTCGACAACAGGTGCGTCAAACGTGTTGAGCGCATCAAGGATTGCAATTGACGTGTGTGAATATGCGGCCGGGTTGATGATAATGCCATCAGCCTTCTCACGGGCCTCATGGATCCAGTCAATGAGTTCATGTTCAGCATTGCTTTGGCGAAATACGATTTCGACCCCGACTTGCGAACCCATGGTTTCGCAAAGCCGGCAAACATCATCAAGCGTCTGCGAGCCGTATATCTCCGGTTGGCGCTTGCCGAGAAGATTGAGATTCGGTCCGTTCAGTATGTAGACAACTTTCGCCATGTAAGAAGTTCCCTGTTCACCGTCAAAAACGGCAAGCCCCTTGCTAGTTTTCCTGCGCAATTAAGTGAATTACCACAAAAGATTGTGGACGGCTCCCGATTACACCAAGCACAACCAGACGTTCACTTGCACCGACCAATTTTACGTACTATTAACCATAAATCTCCAGTGTGTATGAAAATCACCTTAGCGAGAAATCATGATCAAGCTGCGTGAACGGCTGGACACTTTAGAAGCTCTGATGTCAGCCATTGAGGGCTATCAGCACCTCCCGATTGACGTTCTGTCTCAATTCCTTCTGGACCACTATACCGTCGATCTTGATGTGCTGGCCCAATTTGCCGACGCCGCGGAAAACAGCAGTTCCGTTGTTGCGAAGGGCGGTGAGACGTTCCAGACGGCAAGAGCTGGTGCTGCAGCTTAACCAGAGCCAAGTCGGCAGCGCAAAAATCCTGAAAATCAACCGATTGCGGTGATGTTTTCGACGGGACCTTCCTCACCAGGTGGTTGACCTTGCGGCTGACCCGGTCCTCCCTGCCAGATTTTCTGACGGTTGCGAATCTCCCGCGGCGCCGGCCCAAAATAGGTGGCGGTTTTGATGAAGTCACGCGGATGCAATATGACGCTCGAGACGCGTTGATAAAGAGACTTCGCAGAAATTGGTTTGGACAAAAGCTCATGAACACCGAGCCGGCGCGCTTCAACGATCCGGCTGCGTTCCGTATGCGCTGTCACCATGATGATCGGGATATAAGCGAACGGATTGTTGGGACTGCGGATCATGCGGACCATGTCAGCACCGTCCAGAATCGGCATGACCCAATCAAGGATCAAGATATCGGGATTGGCACGATCCATGGCCTCGAGGCCGGATGCACCGTCCTCGGCCTCAACAATTCGACGCGCACCGAAGCCCTGCAGCATCGTGCGCAGGATCGTCCGCATATATGCACTGTCTTCGACCAACAAAAATGTCAGCGAGGCAAGATCCAGGCTCACCTAGTCCTCCATGTTTCCCGACAGTGTTGACATGAAAGTCTGAACAATGAGTTAGCCAGTGAATTTCGCCTGTTTTGTCTTGATTTGCAGCGTCCAGGGAGGCACCGGAAAGCCTGCATGGATTGGTAAGGTGTTTACAAAACTCCCGGGATGCAAACAGACCCTTTCACCTCTCGGTAATGTTGCGGCACATTAATCTTTTGTCGCCTATCGCTTTAACGCGGGATTCAATCCTGAGCGTCATGGTGAGGCTGTATCGTCAATGCCTTAAACACACATTCTGCCGGTTGTCCGCTCTATGCCCTTGCATCAAGAAATGTTCCAAAACGAAGAAACGTTTGCTGCCGACAAGCCGGACGTCGACATACCTGCAGGATCGTTTCAGCGAGACAACATGTTGCTGATTGCCGGTATAGCGCTGGTGTTGCTGGCAGCGGGCATGGCGATGTCAAGTGCACTGGCCTAGGCCTGCAGTCCGGCATTGAGTTGACAGCCTGTCCCTCATGGTTTTGCAGATCTGGCAGCAAACAAGGCAACACATCCAATCATCTGAATGGACACTTCGGCGAACCGCGCAGAGAGTTCAGCTCGCAATGTTTCCAGAGTGTCGTTGGCGTTCGCAAAAACGCCTTTTGAATTGTAGATACTCATCAGCTTGCGAGCGACCGGCGGGCACGGATTTACGCCTTGCAAGATGGTCGATCCAAAAACCATCCCGTCTTCGGAAAGGTGAGGCTTCAGGTGGTCGAAAATGACCGACTTTCGGGTCATCGAACCTGGCAAGCAATGAAGAAGATAGTTCAGCCCGATACTGTCGAAGTGACCAAGAGTGCGCGGGAATGGAACCAATGCATCGGCGTGAACGGATTTCGGCTTGTACCTGCTGATGCGTTCCGTTGCAATTTCCAGACAATCCCTGTTCGGGTCAAGCAGAGTAATCTGCGGTGACCTTTCAGGAAACCTGGCCTTGTCGAGGAAGAAACCGGTGCCTACGCCGATATCAAGATGGCACGCTGCCAAATTTTCCTCGTGATGTCTAATGAGATGCCGGCTTGGACAGCGCCAGATGAAACGATTGGAAAGTCCCAGAACCAAGGTGTCGTAGATCGCTAGAGATCTGCGAGAATAGACCGCGTAACCGGGTTTGTTTTCTTCGGGAAACTTTTCCACGCACGAGATCTCAAGTCTGACCGCCCACACCACATCCTAGCAGTGTAATGATCTGCACACGCTCGCGCCAACGAATAGAGCACCGCTCAATCGGGCAGATCGTCATCGTCCAGGATGCGCCATTTAGCACCTTCCAGGTCGTCATATTGACCGCTCTTCAGGGACCAGAGAAACGCGCCCAAGCCGAGCGCGCCCAAGAACAAGGCAATCGGGATCAGGAAAATGAGCACATCCATGAGCGTTATCCCTTTGCCAGCTGGTCTTCGGACTTGCGAAGCGGCAGTGGTTCACGTGAATTGGCGTCCTCACCCAACCGTAGTTTCAGCGCATTTGCCGTCACTGCCAATGAAGACGCAGACATGGCAACAGCGGCCATAAGCGGTGTCACGAAACCGGCGACTGCGATCGGTACCGCAATGATGTTGTAGACAACCGAAATCCAAAGGTTCTGCTCGATCGCAGCACGGGCTCGCTTTGAAAGTCGCAGTGCGTCCGCAACGGGTTGCAATTTATCGCCCAGAAAGACCGCGTCTGCGGCAGCCTGGCTCAAATGCACAGCCGAGACCGGAGACAGCGAAACATTTGCACCGGCGAGCGCTGGTGCATCGTTGAGACCATCCCCCACCATCAACACGTTCCTGCCTTCAGCCTGAAGTGCTTCCAACCGGGCAATCTTGCTGGCCGGTTTCATGCCTGCTTGCCAGGCATCCACACCAAGAGCCTTCGCGCATGCGGCGACGGCCGGCTCTGTGTCACCTGAGACAATCTCAAGTGCAAACCCTTGCGCCTTCAGCTGATCAATGACGGCACGCGCATCAAGACGCAGGCTCTGACGGAAGGTCAAAAGCCGAACTGGTGCATCACCGTGCCGGATCGCAAGAAGCGAAGCGCCCGGTGTCTCGGACAAGGCTCGCTCGATCTGCTGGCGAGACGCACCGCAGAACATCGGGCTGCCGAGCCGAAGCGTTTTGCCGGCAACTTCCGCTTCCAGTCCAGCGCCGGAAACCTCGGTTACTTCAGCAAGCGGTGTGATCGCACCTGTTGCCTTGACAAGTGCAGTCGACAGAGGATGGCGGCTGGCCAGAGCAAGCCGGCCGGCCAGAAGCACCGTGTCGTCTGACAGGTCTATTTCACCGCAAAGTTCCGGTTCCGCCAGCGTTAGAGTACCCGTCTTGTCGAACAAGATGGTGTCAATATCGGCCAGACGTTCGATCGCATCGCTTGAATTCAGAAGGACACCGCATCGAAACAACTGTCCCGAGGCAACGACCTGGACCGCGGGCACCGCAAGCCCGAGCGCACAGGGACAGGTAATGATCAGAACCGAAATGGAAATCACAAGCGCGGGCTGCCAAGCCAGTCCTGCCAGTAGCCAGCCAAGGAAGGTGATTGCCGCTGCACCGTGCACAAGTGGCGCATAAAGCCGGGCCGCCCGATCGGCAACGCGAACATACTTCGACTTTGCCTGTGACGCGGTTTCAAGAAGCCGATTGACCTCATCCAGGAGCGTCGCACCGGACGCGGCCTCAACGCGCACCTGCAAGGCTCCTGCTCCGTTCAAAGTACCAGCGTAAACGCGCTGCCCCGGATTTACGGGAACAAGAACACTTTCCCCCGTCACCAGGCTCTGGTCGATTTCCGAAGCGCCTGTTTCGACAACTCCGTCAACGGGAACACGTTCACCACCCGAGACCATGACAAGGTCACCGGTCTCAATCTTGGAAAGCGGAACTTCGCGGACGCTGCCATCCGGATTGATCCGGGCTGCGACTTCAGCCTTCAAAGCGGCAATGTTTTCAGCGAAGGAACGCGTGCGGCCACGCATATTGTGGTCGAGATATCGGCCAATCAGCAAAAAGAACAGCAACATCACCGCAGATTCAAAATAGGCATGATGATGATGCTGGATCGTTTGCACGACTGAGAGAGCAACCGCAAGAAAGACACCGATCACGATCGGCACATCCATATTCAACCGCCCCGCGGAGAGCGCCTTGAACGCGCTTTTCACGAAAGGCCGGCCCGAATAGGCAACGGTCGGCAGCGCAATCAAAGCTGACAACCAGTGAAAGAAATCACGCGTTTCAGGGGTAATGTCAGTTGCATTTCCGGACCAGACGGAAACGGACAACAGCATGATGTTCATGCCGGCGAAACCTGCAACCGCCAGGCAACGCAACAATTGTTTGCCGCTTTTGTCCTGCCGCTCGCGCTGACTCGCGGGATCGAAGGGATGCGCCGCATAGCCGAGACGCTCCAACTCGGCAACAATCTCGTCGGCTCCGGTCTCATCCTGGACCCAGTCGACTGCAAGACGCTGGCTGGTCAGGTTGACCCGTGCATTGCGAATTCCCGGAAGCCGGCGCAAGCCACGCTCAATTTCGCCCATGCAGGCAGCACAGGTGATACCGTCGACGGCGAGGTCCATATGAACCGCGCCGTCCTTTCCCGGGGTGACAAAAGCCTGCCAATCGCGCTGATGAACCGTCAAGACAGTCGCCTCAATCCGTCAGGAAAACCCGGTTTTCGGACTTGAACATCCGCTTACCGTCCTGCTCGATTACCAACACAAGGTTCCAATTGCCGGCAGGCAAACTGGAGACGTCAGCCGTATACCGGCCGCCGCCATCTGCATTCAGGAAGAGCTCGACATCCCCCTCACCCTGAGCGGGGCGCCGCAGCGCGGCTTTGACATCCACACCATAGAGAGGCGTCCCCTTTGCATCCAATGCCGTGACCTGAACCTTGGCACTTGCACCAGCCGTCCGGGTAACTTCATTGGTCACCTGCCAGTGCAATTCTTCCTGAGCCTTTGCAGCCGCAATTTCCTGATTGTAGGCCTGCCCGGCCTCATAGGAACTTTCCACGACCACGCCCGGGAATGATCCGAATGCAAGGTAAAGAAAAATCGCGTTGGCGGTAAAAATGACGCCAAAAAACCCTATCAGCCAGGCCAGCACCGTCTTGCCGGTAATAGCCTTTGGATCCTTCATGTTCGACTGGACCATGGTCATCATTATCTCCTCAAGGATTTCCCGGGGCTTTGAACGTGTCTCTGGCTGTCACAACCTCACCCATCACGCTTTCCGTGATCCGGAAGATGACGGGTGTCGAATGAGGCATGTCTAAACTTGGCGGCGATGTCACCAGTATCCGAACTTCCCGCGTGGTGTCCGGACCAACCTCAATAAATGGCCGGCCGGCAAAGGTTTCGTCGACGCCTACAGCTTCAACAAGCGTTTCGGGCGGCATGCCCTCCACGTGAAGCATGAAGTGGCGCTCGTGGCGACGCTTGTTCGAAAGACGAACCGAATAGCCGTTGCGCACAGATCCGTCGGACTGTTCCACAAAGACCGGATTTCTGTCGTGCAGAACGCTGATGTCGGCAAAATCCCGGTTGAGCAACACGAACAGCATGATCGCGCCAACCAGCGCAATGACTGCCGCATAGACAACGGTTCGGACGCGGACAATCTCGTAGACCGGTTCCTTGCCTTCGATCCGGCGTTCAATGTTTTCGTCAGTATCATAAGCGATCAGGCCCGTTGGCTTTCCGACCTTCTTCATGATGTTGTCGCACGCGTCGATGCAGAGGCCACACTGAATGCAATCAAGCTGCATCCCTTTGCGAATATCGACCCCTGTCGGACAGACCTGGAAACACTGATAGCAGTCGATGCAATCGCCTGCGGGAAGTCCCTGATCAACGAGTTTCTTGTTTTGCTTCAGGGATCCGCGCGGTTCACCACGATCCCAACGATAGGTGACGTTGAGGGCTTTTTCGTCGGTCAGTGCAGCCTGAATCCGTGGCCAGGGGCACATATAGATGCACACCTGCTCCCGCATGAAACCCGCCAGCAGATACGTCGTCGTGGTCAGTATCCCGATCCAGATATAGGCAATCATGGGTGCCTGGAACGTCAGCAATTGCCAGACCAGCGTCGGGGCATCGTTGAAGTAAAGAACCCAGGCTCCACCTGTCCACCAGGCAATCATCAGCCAGAAGAAGTGTTTTGTCGCTCTTTTGCCAACCTTGCTGGCGGTCCAGGGCTGTTTGTCGAACGCGATGCGCTCGCGCCTGTCACCCTCGACCTGTCGCTCGACCCACAGGAACAGATCCGTCCAAACCGTCTGAGGGCACAGATAGCCACACCAGATCCGGCCAGCGACGGCGTTCATCAAAAACAAGGCCACTGCTGCGATAATGAGAAGGCCGGTGAGGTAATAGACTTCCTGCGGCCAGATCTCGATGAAGAAAAAATATGCCCGCCGGTGCTCCATATCGACCAGAACAGCCTGTCCCGGTGCGTTCGGCCCCCTGTCATACCGAATGAAAGGGAGAAAGTAGTAGATGCCCAGAGTAATGAATAGCAGTGCCCACTTGATCCTGCGAAACAGACCGTGGGTCGCCATGGGATAGATCTTTTTGGCTGACGCAAACCATTCGTCGGATTGCGAGCCTTCATGCGTTTCGGTGTCCGTAGACATGCCGCCCGTCCTCTTAAACGCGATCCTGCCCCAATAGGATCTGAACTTTCAGATGCTCATGATCTTTAGCATCCGTATCTCAAAATAAACCGGCGCAAAGCGTCACACTTTGCGCCGGATCAAATCATTCAGGCCATCTGGCGTTTTTGTCGCATCAGTCCTGTGAATTGCAGGCCCGGCCTGACAGTTTTACTGACCACCACCGAAGGAGTGGACGTAAACCGTCAACGACTTGATGGTCGCCGGATCGAGACGATCCGCCCATGCGGGCATCACACCGTTCCGCGGGTTCGTGACCTGTGCCTTGATGGCATCAAGCGATTTGCCATAAAGGTAGTTGGCCGACATCAAGCTCGGTGCTCCGACTTCCTGGATACCTTCGAGGTTGTCGCCATGACATGCCGCGCAATTGTCTTCGTAGAGCGTCTGCCCAGCGGCCAGATCAACACCCTCGTCCGTTTCCAGTCCAGCTTTGGATGCGACGAAGTTCGAAACCTGATTGATCTCGTCCTTGCTCAGAAGCTCGTCGCGGCCATACGCCGGCATGTCACCGAAACGGGTGTCGTCATTGGTTGTGCGGATGCCATGGAGCAAGGTGGTTTGGATGTCATCCAATGTGCCTCCCCAAAGCCAGGTGTCATCCTGCAGGTTTGGATAACCCTCCGCACCCGTGCCGCCGCTGCCATGGCAAGGTGCACAGTTGTCACCGAAGGCAGCCTGTCCGTTTGCCAATGCAAATTGCAGCATATCCTGATCAGCCGAAATGTCCTGTAGCGAAGTTGCGACAATCTTGTCGGCAAACTCGGACCGGTCGGCAATACCCTGATCATAAGCGGCAATCGCTTCCATGCGCTGGTTGGCGCCGAGGACACCTGTGGTGTAACTGGTTACCAACGGCCAGGCCGGATAAAGGATCCAGTAAACAACCGCCCAGGCGATGGTGACGTAAAAGAGATACAGCCACCACCTCGGCAAGGGATTGTTCAGTTCCTTCAGGCCATCCCACTCGTGACCGGTTGTTTCGACCCCGGAAACCTGGTCGACTTCCTTGTTGTGTGCGTCAGCCATCAATCAATCCTCCCGAAACGGGATCTGAGCTGCATCGTCGAACTTTTTGCGGTTCTTTGGCCACAACGCATAGGCCAGGACGATGCCAAACAGGATCATGAAGTAGAGTAGGCCCCAGGTCTGTGCGAAGCCTGCGAAAGCGGTATACGTTTCGTTCATCGCCCTTACCTCGAGTTTGCCTTGTTGTCGTAGATGGAGAAGTCCACCATCGTGCCGAGCACCTGGAGATAGGCGACGAGTGCGTCCATCTCGGTAACGGCGTCAGGGTTGCCGTCGAAATCACGGATCTGAGCCGTCGGCCAGCGTTCCTCGAATGCATAAGCTGCATCCGTGTCCGGCCGAGCCTGTCCCATCAGGTCGCTGGCGGCGTTCTCAATCTGCTCTTCGGTGTAAGGCACACCAACGATGCTGTTGACCGTCAGGGCCGATTGAGTGTCACGCGTATCCAGCTTGTTTTCCGCCAGGAACGGATAGCCGGGCATGATAGACGCGGGAACCAGAGACCTTGGGTCGATCAGGTGCTCAGTGTGCCAGGCGTCGGAATACTTGCCGCCAACGCGGGCAAGGTCCGGGCCTGTACGCTTGGACCCCCACTGGAACGGATGGTCATACATTGACTCCGCCGCCAGCGAGAAATGACCATAGCGTTCCATCTCGTCCCGCATCGGGCGCACCATCTGCGAGTGGCAGAGGTAACATCCCTCACGGATGTAGATGTCACGCCCCTTGAGCTCGAGCGGCGTGTAGGGCCGCATTCCGACGGTCTTCTCGATCGTGCTCTTCAAGTAGAAGAGCGGCGCAATCTCGACCAGACCGCCTATGGCGACCGCCACCAGAATGCCGATCAGCAGAACAAAGGAGTTCTTCTCAAAGACTTCGTGTTTTTTCCATGCAGACATTTTTGTCCCTCCCCTATTCGGCCGGAGCCAGGGAGCCAGCCGGCGCAGCGTCGGCTTCTTCAGCCTCGCCATGACGGACGGTCATCCAGAGATTATAGGCCATGATCACAGCGCCGATCACAAAGAGCGCACCGCCGAGAGCACGGATGATGTAGAAGGGATGCATCGCTTCCACGGTTTCCACGAACGAATATTCAAGGAAGCCGAGACTGTCGTATGCGCGCCACATCAGGCCCTGCATGATACCGGACACCCACATCGCGGTGATGTAGAGAACGATACCGAGCGTCGACAGCCAGAAGTGCCAGTTCACCAGCTTCAGCGAATAGAGCTGCTTCTTGTTCCAAAGCCATGGAACGAGGCAGTAGATCGCGCCGAAGGAGATGTACCCCACCCAGCCGAGAGCACCGGAATGCACATGGCCAATGGTCCAGTCGGTGTAATGTGACAGCGAGTTGACCGAGCGCAGGCTCATCAGCGGACCTTCAAAGGTCGACATTCCGTAGAATGCAACCGAGACAACCATCATGCGCAGAACCGGATCGGTTCTCAGCTTGTCCCAAGCACCCGAAAGGGTCATCAGACCGTTGATCATGCCACCCCAGGACGGCATCCACAGGATGATGGAGAAGGTTGCACCCAGGGTCGATGCCCATTGCGGCAGAGCCGTATAGTGAAGGTGGTGCGGTCCAGCCCAGATGTAGAGGAAGATCAGCGCCCAGAAGTGGACGATTGACAGACGGTACGAATAGACCGGCCGGTCAGCCTGCTTCGGAATGAAGTAGTACATGATGGCCAGGAAGCCGGCTGTCAGGAAGAACCCGACCGCGTTGTGGCCGTACCACCATTGCACCATCGCGTCCTGTACGCCCGACCAGACAATGTAGGACTTGGTCGAATAGATCGACACCGGTATCGTCAGGTTGTTGGTGATGTGAAGCATGGCAATCGTGACGATGAACGCCAGATAGAACCAGTTGGCCACATAAATATGCGGCTCTTTCCGCTTCCAGAGCGTGCCGAGGAACAGGAACAGGTAGAAGACCCAGACGATGGTCAGCCACAGATCGGCATACCATTCCGGTTCCGCATATTCCTTACTCTGGGTCACGCCCAGAAGGTACCCGGTGCCCGCAATCACGATGAATGCGTTGTAACCGAGAATGACGAACCAAGGCAGGATCCTGCCCGGCATACGGGCCCGGCTGGTCCTTTGCACCACATACATTGACGTGGCCAGCAGCACGTTGCCGCCAAAGGCGAAAATCACAGCTGATGTGTGCAAGGGACGCAAGCGCCCGAAATTGGTCCAGGGCAGATCGAAATTCAGGGCCGGCCATGCCAGCTGCAATGCGATCACGAGCCCGACCGTAAACCCGGCCAGCCCCCAGAATACTGCTGCTATGGTCCCGAATTTGACCGGTCCCATGTTGTAGTTCGGTTTTCCGTCGATTTCAGCCGGGATCGGTTCCCCGCCATCGTCGAAGTAGTTTTTGAAGATAAAAAACACGCCCACAGCGGCAAACAATGTGCCGATGCCAGCGTGAAATGCCATGACCTGATCAAATGTCTTGCCTGCTACGATCAAGCAGACAAAAGCAAGCACCACGAGGAAGATCGCAAAACCGCCTTCCTCGAGCGAGATCATTTTGGCCTTATTTTGTGCCATTTCAGCGCCCCAGTCCTTAGAATCCATACAAGGTGCCAACGATGGCACGACCATGCACACGACTTTTCCCGAGCCGCGTTGATTCATATCAATGGGGTCATACAGTCCCTCTAGACAAAAGGTTGAGTGCAGGTTGTCGCACCTGATCGGCACAATGTCGCAGCTCTCGGCCCGATCCCCGCAAAGGCCCTTGATTTGCCCATTTTTCCAACCGGCAATTGCCGGTCGTTTACGTCCCTGAACCACGAATTTTAAGCGCACCTGCAGGTAAGCTGTGCTACTTCGTCTCTGCCTTCCTCACGTCGGCACCGGTTTCAGTGGGGCCGGTGCCTCCAAATCAGGACATGCTTCTTGTCATCGTCGCACGAGAATAAAACGCCTTTGCCAGCGAACCTTGCCGGTAGCCTCTGGATGATCGCTGCCATGGCGGCGTTCGCATTGGAGGATGCGTTTGTGAAACAGGCGGCGCTACAGCTGCCTGTCAGCGAAATACTTGTCTTGTTTGGTATCGGCGGTGCATTGGCGTTCTGGGCCCTGGCAGTCTTTAATGGTGAGCGCGTGTTCAGGCGCGAAGCCCTGTCGCCCGTAATGCAGGTGCGTTTCGGTTTCGAGCTCGTTGGACGGTTGTTTTATATTCTCGCTCTGGCCCTCACGCCCCTCTCGGCCACAACAGTCATTCTTCAGGCCACACCGATTTTTGTTGTGTTGGGCGCTGCGCTTTTCTTTGGCGAGAAAGTCGGCTGGCGTCGATGGACAGCAATTCTCGTCGGTCTTGTCGGCGTCATTATCGTTTTGCGGCCTGACAGCGGATCGTTTACGCCCTTGTCACTGCTTGCGGTCATCGGCATGCTCGGCTTTTCCGGCCGTGATCTGGCCAGCCGGGCAGCTCCGGCATCGCTCAGCACAAATGTGCTGGGATTCTACGGCTTCGTGACCATACTCATCGCCGGGCTCTTGTTCGGTCTCTGGGAACAACTGGTATTTGTCACTCCTCCCCCCAACAGCGTTTTCGCTCTTCTGGCCGCCGTTTTTTTCGGCATCTTTGCCTATACCGCGCTGATGAAAGCGATGCGGACAGGTGAAATCGCCACGGTCGCGCCTTTCCGCTATTCCAGGCTTCTATTCGGTGTCCTATTGGGTGTTGTCTGGTTTGGAGAAACAATCGATGCGCAAATGCTGATCGGATGCGGCGTCATCGTCGGATCGGGGCTGTTCATCTTATGGCGCGGTGGCAAAGTGCGCGGCAACACCTGATCAGCTGCGGTAGTCTGATCTTGTTCAAGCGGTCTGGTCGGCCAGTCTTTTCAGTTCCATCGTCACATCGTCAACCGCCTTGTTGCCTTGCCCACCCGGGAGGCTCCACAGACAAATCGGCATCTCGAGCGGCGTGGATATGGCGAATGGAGCCACCAAATCTCCTGAATGCAAGTGTTCCTCAATCAGGCGCTTGTGCGCCATCAGAACACCGGCGCCGCTAAGAGCCTCCTGAACCGCCAGCGAGTAGAGGGAATAGACCGGTCCCTTGGGAACAAACTCCCAGCCGTCTACCGAACGGGATGCCCAATTGCGCCAGTCATCCGACCAGGCACTGTCAGTCAGGCAGGTGACATTATCGAGATCCATAGGTGTTCTAAGCGTCGCGGCAATCGCTGGGGTGCACACAGGCAATAACTCATCTGACGAAATGACGGTTGCCCCACGATCTTGCGCGTCCGCATAGAAAAGGCACAAATCAAAGGGAACACGCTTGAGGTTCGGAGGCACCTCCAGAGCCGTTACAGAAATATCCATGTCCGGATATTTCGCCCGGATAGCGGGCAGACGGGGTGCCAGCCAGAGTTCCGCAAGCGCTGGCAATGCCGCGATGTGAACCTTGCGCGGTTCTGCTTCGCGTCGAAGCTCGCGGACGGTCTGGCCCAGATCGTCAAAAACGGTGACAAAACCGGGTAATGCTCTTTCACCAAGCGGTGTCAAACGCACACCACGCACATGGCGTTCAAATAGCGGCGCCCCGATGTCTTCTTCCAATTTCTTGACCAGGGCTGCAACAGCTCCAGGCAACACATTCAGTTCTTGTGCTGCCTGTGCGAACCCACCCAACCTTGCTGAAGCTTCGAACGCCCGCAAGGCATTGAGAGACGGCAGCCGGGGGACCGGAGGGGCAACTGACATGATCTGAGACCTAATTTTTCTAGCCCTTAAATTTCTAAAATCTTGTTTGTCCTAGCGCAAGTTTCCGCGGCAACCTGGTGCAGACGAGAAACTGGAGTTGAGACATGAGTGCACGAGACACACATCCCTGGTTGCCTGCTGAAGCCATTTCACGGATTGACGGCATCAAGGATGCTTCCTGCGAACTGAATTCGCAGCAGATCGTCTCACGCATTGAAGCGTTGGCCGACGAAAACCGGACCATCCACGAAAAGAACTGTTTCAACCTCAACCCTGCGACCAATGTCATGAACCCTCGGGCCGAAGCACTGCTGGCAAGCGGTCTCGGCTCCAGGCCTTCGCTCGGATATCCTGGCGACAAATATGAAATGGGTCTTGAAGCCATTGAAGAGATCGAGGTTTTGGCGAGCGCACTGGCTTGCGAAATTTTCAGATCTACCCATTCGGAAATCCGGGTCGCTTCCGGAGCAATGGCCAATCTTTATGCCTTCATGGCTACCACGCGTGCGGGCGATGTCATTATCGCTCCACCGGCATCGGTCGGTGGCCACGTGACCCACCACCAACCGGGATGCGCCGGTCTCTACGGTCTTGAAATCCACACGGCCCCGGTCGATGCTGACGGCTACACACTCGACATTGACGGCCTGCGGCGGCTTGCCCGCGAGAAGCAACCGAAGCTCATCACCATCGGAATGAGTTTGAACCTCTTTCCGCATCCTGTTGCGGACATTCGGGAAATAGCGGACGAAGTCGGCGCCCTGGTCCTGTTCGATGCGGCCCATCAGTGCGGAATGATCGCCGGCGGTGTATTTGCAGACCCGCTTTCGGAGGGCGCCCACTTGATGACGATGAGCACCTACAAAAGCCTCGGCGGCCCCGCCGGTGGCCTGATCGTCACAAACGAGGCGGACCTGGCGCAGAAGCTTGATGCAATCGCGTTTCCGGGCATGACGGCCAATTTCGACGTGGCCAAATCTGCCGCACTGGCCATCACATTGCTGGACTGGCGCGAATTCGGGACTTCCTATGCCCGGAAAATGGCAGACACCGCACAGGCACTTGCCGCGGCACTTGCTGAAGAAGGGATGCCTGTCTTCAAGACCGGCAACGGATTTACCGCTTCACACCAATTTGCTCTTGAAGCAGCTGCGTTTGGCGGTGGGCAGACTGCATCTAAAAAACTCCGCAAGGCAGGCTTCCTGGCTTGCGGCATCGGCTTGCCTGCCGCGGATGTTGCCGGTGACATGAACGGCTTGAGAATTGGCACTCCTGAACTTGTGCGCTGGGGTATGGACGATATCCATATGCCGCAACTGGCGCATCTGATCGCTGAGGCTCTGCGGTCAAATGATCCCGAAGCAATGGCCGGACGTGTAGCGGAATGGCGGGGCAGTTTCGGGGCACTGCACTATGTGCTGACATAACCAAGACTGTGGTTTTACCGCATCAAGTGCCTTCCGTTTTTTCCAGTCTGTGAATACCTTTTGCATTGCAAGTTCTTCAATGCACCGGGGGCAACACGGATATGCCGGACTCTAGCAACGACGGATACGCAGCCCTGGGGCACCTGATCAAAGGAGCCCCGGATCTCTTAAAGTCGATCCTTGAAGGTTCTCCGGACACCATCAGCGTTTCCGATGTAAGCCAGCCGGACTTGCCGCTCACCTATGTGAACCCGGCATTCACGAAAACAACCGGCTACGCCTCAGATGAAGCCCTTGGTCGGAACTGCAGGTTTCTGCAGGGCGAGAGCACCAACAGGGACGATGTCGCCAGAATTCGGAAGGCCATTGAAGACCAGAAACCAATCGACATCATCGTGCTGAACTACAAGAAAGACGGGGAGCCATTCCTGAACGCTTTGCGCATGGCACCGATCTTCGACAAATCAGGACGGCTTTCAGCCTATTTGGGCATTCAACGCGACATCACCCAGGAACGCCTTAGGGAAGAAAAGGAAAAGACGCAGAACCGTCTTGAAACACTCGGGACTGCGTCAGGTGCACTCGCCCATCAGCTGAACAATCTGCTGCATCCCATAGAGAGCCTGATTTCACTTCATTTGCCTGACATCCCCGACCCCGCGATCAGGGCCGATCTGGATATGGCACGCTATAGCGCGCATCAGGCTGCGGACCTCTCCAACAACTTGCTCGGCCTTTCGCGTGGGGAATTTCAAAACAGTTCCGAATCGACTCACCTGCCTGACGCCCTGATCCGCACAATCTCACTGGTGCAGCTCATGCTGCCGGCAACTGTCAGTATTCAAACCGACTTTCGGAACGTTCCAGCAGATTTGGCTATACCGATCAATGAAACTCTGTTTGCACAAGTATTGATCAATATCATCACCAACGCGTCCCAAGCGACAAAGCATCTAGGGATAATACGTATAGAACTCAAGAAAACTGAAAACACCAGACTCCAGATTTCCATTTCCGATAATGGGCCAGGTATTGAAAAGTCTGATAGAGATAAAATATTCAAACCATTTTACTCAAAAAGTCTAAGTAAAAATAGTTCCGGACTTGGTCTTCCTGTCGCTTTGCAAATTATTAATAATATTGGTGGAATAATTATTCTTAGTGAGGGCTTAATACAACCAGACGGACATGGATACGGTTGTATGTTTACTTTAGATCTGCCCAACATTACGTAAGGTTGTTTCTAGGTCGTACTTGGAGGGGAATACCGTGTGTCAAATTCTGCTGATTGACGATATGCAGCCGGTTCGCCACGCGATTGCGGCTACCTTGCGGAAAGCTGGGCATGAAGTTGTCGAGGCCGAGGACGGTCAAAAAGGTCTCGATATCGCTTCTAGCCGGACATTCGATCTCGTGATCACGGATATCATGATGCCCGCAACAGACGGCACAGATGTCGTGTTTGCGCTCAAGTCTGCACCGGCAGGGCCGAAGGTGGTCGCCATGTCAGGCGGGGGGGCCGGCATTCCTGCGAAGGAAGCACTTCATCTTCCGTCTTCGCAGGCCGACGCAGTTCTGAAGAAGCCTTTCACAAACGAAGTTCTGATCGACACAGTGCGCGATCTCACCTCGAGCTGATCTAGACATTCAACCACGCTTCTGGAGGGGTTATCGTGGCCTGGTTTTACAATATGCGGCTTACGCAGAAACTTCTGCTTGCCTTCGGTACATTACTTGTCGTGATGCTCTTTCTCGGCGGAAAATCCGCCCTGATGTTTCAAACACTCGATCACGAATTCTCCGAATTCTCCGAGCACGGCAATGCTCTTGCTGCCGCGGCGGACATC
The DNA here is from genome assembly GCF_947499295.1 of uncultured Roseibium sp. Taxonomy (GTDB): domain Bacteria; phylum Pseudomonadota; class Alphaproteobacteria; order Rhizobiales; family Stappiaceae; genus Roseibium. Next base: position 382,924 of record NZ_CANMNP010000002.1, on the reverse strand, counting down.
ACGCAAGGGTTTTCAGAGATGGAGATCTCGGCGATAGAATACGTCACCAATCCAACTCCTGAAAATCTCGAGAAGGTTGATGTTGCGCACACTAGTGTCGCTTTCATGATCGACGAAAAGCTGCAAAAACTGCATGTGCCGGAAGAGGTTAAACGCCTCGAGGATGCGAAAAAACATATCGAAATCTATTGGAAAAACTTCCAGAAACTCGCCGAGGAGCGTGAACAGCAGCTCGTTATTGTGGACAATCAGCTCCACAAAACAGGCGACAAGTTGCAGTCGGAAATTTTGACGGTCTTCAAGCATAAACTGGAAGGCGAGCTCGCAAGCGAGACCCCAAGCGAGACACTTGATCTCGTCACGGATGCGACGGTTCACCTGCTGATCGCCCGCGATCATGCCAACCGATATGTCTATTCACACGATGAGAGCGAACTCGACTACGCTCTTTCGGAGATTGAGCGGGTCAAGAAAGACCTTACGAGCGACTCCATGGCGGCGCTGAAAGGTGAAGACAAAGCACTCGTTGAAGATGCCGTTCATCAGATAGAAGTCTACGTCGCGGCCCTGAACGACTACCGAGCACTTGATCAGGACATCAAACGGCTCGAAAAGGATGTCATGCAGGCCGAGGTGAAGATCATCACTGACGATCTGGAATTGATCAAAAACTTCGCAATCGAGGCCGAACACAAGATCGAAGATCTGGTTCACGCACAGACATCCAGCGCAGTTCTGTTTTCGATTGCTGGAACGCTGGTTGGATTGGTCCTTGGCCTGTCAGCCGCCATTGTCCTCGGACGCATGATAAGCCGCCCCATCGTCCAGCTTTCGGGCACCATGCACGACCTTTCTGAAAACAGGCTCGACACACATGTCGCTGAACCGCGTGGCAAGGACGAAGTCGCAGATATGACCCGTTCGGTCATCGTGTTCCGGGACGGTCTGATCGAGCGCCACAAAATGCGTGAAGAGCAGGAAAGGGACCGCGAGACTTCGCAACGGCGCAGGGACGAACTCGATCAGATGGTCGGAATCTTCGGCAACACCATCCGCGGCATTTTCAAACGTATGTCAGAATCGTCCACCGAAATGTCCACGACCGCCGAAGACCTGACCCAGAATGCAGATCATTCAACGTCGCAGGCTTTGACACTTGATCAGGACGCCTCGGAAACCTCCGGCATGGTCGCAACGGTTTCCTCCGCCGCCGAGGAACTGATTTCCTCCATTCAGGAAATTCAGCGAAACGCCGACCACTCGGCGGAAATTGCCACGAAAGCTTCCGGAAAGGCGGAAGAAACGCGCTCGAACTTTGCGGAGCTTGTCAGCGCAGCAGACCAGATCACAAGTGTGGTCGATCTCATTCGCGAAATTGCGGACCAAACCAACCTCCTGGCCCTGAATGCGACGATTGAAGCCGCGCGTGCAGGTGAAGCGGGCAAGGGATTTGCGGTGGTTGCCTCCGAAGTCAAGGAGCTTGCTGCACAGACCGCGCGCGCCACAGGTGAAATCGGCAATCAGGTTGGCGCTGTTCAGCGCACTGCCCAGGGCGCTGAACAGCACATGAGCGAGATTTACGAGACTGTTCAGGAAATCAGCGAAGTTGCCAACAGCATTGCAGCCTCGGTTTCGCAACAGCAAAGCGCAACCTCGGAAATCGCGCAGAGCATGGAAACCGTGTCGAGCAATGCAATGAGGGTTCGTGATAGCGTCTCCGTCATGCGCGACAACGCAGAAAACTGCGCGTCTTCGTCGCTTCTTGTCAAAAGAGGGAGCGCCGTTGTCTATGATGAGGCCGTGCTCCTGGGCTCGGAGGTCGAAACCTTCCTCGGCGCGATCGGCAACAGGTCCGATGACGAGACCTATCGGATCTATGCTGTCGACTGGGCCGCCAATCTGAGCGTTGGCGACAACCAGATGACCGCACAATGTGTTAGCATCTCTTCGGCCAACTGCGTGATCGATGTCAAACTCGATTGCCCGGCCGGGACACCTGTCGTGTTTGAGACGGAGTGGCTGAAAGAGCCTGTTCAGGCGCGCGTCTCGGTAACGGACGATCATGGCACCACGCTGCAGTTCCCGCTGAAGCTGGACCATATTGCCGATATCAAGTTCCAGCTGGAACAACTGAGCCTGCGCACAGCCGCTTGAGACAGACCGTTTCGCAAATCAAAAGGGCCGTTGCAAAACGGCCCTTTTTTCTTGCTCGCATTGAGAACCGCGCAAGCCTGGAACAAACTGTTCAAACAAGACTGCGATTTCTGTCTTTCCCTCATTGACGCTTCAGGTTGGCCGTCTGCCCAGGACCAGAACGGTTATCAGCGGCAGCAACAGAACCATGCTTGTGAAGCGGACAATCTGATGGGCGGCGACAAAGGCAGGATCGAGATCGAGCATGAAGGCAAGCAGCGTCATGACTTCCAGTCCGCCGGGCGCATAGGCAAGAAGCGCCTGACCAAAGGGAATGCCGGCCAGTTCCGACAGGAGCAGTGCTCCGGCAATCGACGTCAGAAAGGCGGCGCAAAACGCGGCAATCGATGCGCCCAACACGCTCATGAATTGGCGAAATGTCATGTTGGCAAATCGGCAACCGATCATCGCTCCCATCATGACAAAGCAGGGCAGCACAACAAATTCAGGTAGAGCCAGGGTTAGAAGACCTGTCGCGTTGAGCCCCGCGCTCATAAAAAAGGCACCGGTCATCCACCCGCCAGGCACCCGAAGCTTTACGGCCAAAAAGCTGGCTGCCAGACAAAGCGGCAAACCCAAAAGGATTTCCAGAGGCGTGGAAACAATGACCGACATTCCCTGCCCTGTCGGTTCACCATTGGATGTCACGACAGCGAAGGGCAATATTGCGACCAACACAAAAAGACGGAGAGACTGACTGGAGGCAATGCGCGGCAGGTCCGCGCCGCGCTCTGTCGCCAACGCAATCACGTAGTTCAGCGCGCCGGGGATTGCTCCGAAAAAAGCCGTATCACGTGACCATTTGGCGCCGAAATGCAGCACGACATACCCTGCCATTGTCACGGCAACCACAACAACAACCAGCAAGGCCATGGAAACTGGCCATTCTCCTATCCGTTCCAGGACATCGGGACGGACGCCGGCTCCCATTGACAGGCCGATCAAGACGAACAGCGCGTCACGAAGCTTGTCGGGCAGCAATGTTGGCGCACCCGCCAGCGTTGCAAGCGCAACAAAAACCATCGCGCCAGAAAGCCACGCGGCCGGAAGGTCCATAATATAAAACGCTGTTCCTCCCAACGCGGCAATCAGTACCGTGAGGAGAACGCGGCCGAAGACCGTCTCGATAGACATCGAATTCATGAGCAACCGTTTTCTGATAGGGAAGATACCCTATAGAACCGTCCTACAGCTTTGGCATGCTTGATTGCTTCAATCAACATAAGCTGAATGGCAGATCGGCCAATTTGTCAGACTTAAGCCGTTGTACCGGGCAAGGTGACAGGTTTCGGTTCGCTGAAGGGCAACCCCTTAATGCCTTCGAGACTGCAAGCGCGATTGACTGCAGGGCGGTCCTCCAGCTCCTCAATCATGCGTTTAAGATAGGGTGTGCCAAGCGGAGCCCATTTGCCGTCGTTGCGATAGATCTGCGCCCAACGCGCGCAACAGGCTGCATAGTGATCCAGACAAGTCAGCTCCTGTCCCATGAGATACGGACCGCCGCTTGCCCAGATTTCGCGGTCGAGCAGGTCAAAGCTCCGCGCAATCCGCAAGATGAGCCCGTCTGACAGATCTTCGGCCGCCCTTCCTTCCGCAACATATTTGTACGGCTTGAATGAAATCCTCAGTTCCGAATGAAGGGTATTGGAAATGAAGAAAAGCCACTTGAGGAACCGGCCCCGTTCCAAGGAGCCAACAGCCGGACCGAGACAGCCATGCGTCTCGACGAGATGAAGGAGAATGGCACCGGTCTCAAAAAGCGGGGCATCTTGCCCCGGCACTTCCAATACCGGAATAAGGCCTTGCGGATTGAGTTTCAGATAGGCTTCGGAATTCTGCTCTGAACGAAGCCGGTCAACCGGCACATATTGATAGGGCGTCTCCATTTCTTCCAGCACAAGCCGCACAACCAGATTGGCGCTGTCAGGAGATCCATGGAGGCGGTAGGTGCCGGCGGCGGGCTTATCGGAGCGTTTGGGCGTGGTTGATGTGAGCATTTCAGTCAAGCAGTGCCCCTTCCCGGAAATTCTCGCCTGACTTCAAACAGACGCTTGAGCAAGATCAAGGAACGGATCGGCGAAATATCAGAAACAAGAACCATGATGAAAGATCCGCTTTCCTATGCACTGCGCAATGTACCGCGCTACACGAGCTACCCGACTGCGCCCCATTTTCATGACGGCGTCACGGCAGAGACCTATGCAGATTGGCTTCGGGCGGTCACGCCGGCTGACTCGCTCTCGCTTTATCTGCATGTGCCGTTTTGCAGGGAGCTTTGTCATTATTGCGGGTGTCACACCAAAGCAACCCGTCAAGATGCGCCGCTAAAGGCCTATGCCGCGACATTGGGGAAGGAAATTTCTCTTGTCGGTGCGCAACTTCAAAAGGCTGGCCACGTCAGGCACATACATTGGGGCGGTGGCACCCCGAGCTTGCTTCCGCGAGAAAGCCTTGTGGATCTGGCCGGATTGTTGCGGGTGATGTTCAATTTTGCTCCCGACCTTGAACACGCAATCGAACTGGATCCGCGTCTGGTATCCGCCGGTCTGGCGGAGACCTTGGCCACCATCGGCATCAACCGGACCAGCCTTGGCGTTCAGGATTTCGATCCGGATGTGCAAAAAGCGATCGGCAGAATTCAACCCTTTGAGATCGTGGAGCGCGCAACGGCCAATCTCCGAGCAGCCGGTCTAGACGACCTCAATTTCGATCTGATGTATGGACTGCCAGGCCAGTCCAGTGAAACCATCCTCGATACGGTTGAAAAAACCCTTGCGCTGGCGCCGGGGCGGATTGCGCTTTTCGGCTATGCCCATGTGCCCTGGATGCGCAAGCACCAAAAGCTGATTGACGAAAGCACCTTGCCGACAGCTGCTGAACGCATCGCACTGGCTGATCTGGCGAGAGCCGAATTGCTGAAAGCCGGTTATGTTGCCATCGGTCTCGACCATTTCGCACGTGCCGATGACAGCATGGCAATTGCCCTGATGGATGGATCGCTTAAACGGAATTTTCAGGGTTACACGACGGATCAGGGCGAACAATTGATCGGCTTTGGCGTTTCCTCCATCGGCAAGGTGTCGAACGGATACATTCAGAATATGCCGGATGTCGGCAACTGGCGCCGCAGTGTTGAAGCCGGCAAGCTACCGGTGTCGAAGGGACTCGCACTTTCTGCGGACGACCGGTTGCGCGGTCACATCATTGAAGAGTTGATGACCAACTATTCCTGCGATCTCAAGCCCGCCTGCAATGCATTTGGCTTGTCGACCCATGATCTTTCAGACGCTATCGACGCTCTTCAAGATCTTGCAAGAGATGGCCTTGTTCGGCTGGACCTCGGTGCAAACGACAATGCCAAGGTTGAGGTAACGGATGCGGGCCGCCCCTATGTCAGGCTCGCGGCAGCCGCCTTCGATGCCTACCTTTCCGAGGGCAAGGCCCGCCATTCTGCAGCCATCTGAATATTCGTGAAAAGCCCGGACATTCCGGGCTTTTCTTTCACGTAGGACTTAAGGAACCGGCCTCATAAAGAGGCCGTTGAGCGTCTCATCCGGGCATTGCGACAAGCCCCATTCCATTCGCCCGTTCTCAAATTCGACGATATAGATGTCAAAGCCATCGACCCCAACACCGCGGAACTCGACCGATCTCATCTGACCAAGACGCTCAAGTTCTTTGACCACGACCGGCAGTTGCTCCTCGACAAGTGACTTCAAAACAGGCGTCATTTCGACATAGTCCGGTTTTCCCTCGCGATGTTCGCCAATCAGCCGACGCAGTTTCTGTTCACCACCGGCAAAGGGCGTCTTGTTCCGAATTCTGTCCTCCAGTTTGGCTTTCGCCGTCGCAAAGACACCTTCGGCGCACCTTTCAGCTTTCATTTCGAAACCACCTTGGTGCAGGACCAATCCTTCAACCGCGCCTTCCGCATCTCGTGAAAACGTGAACTGTGCCGGTGTCACCTTCAGAAAGAACCTGTCCGGTGCTTCCGCAAAGAGATCGAACTCCGGTTGGCCAAGCAACTCTCCACGCAGTGCCTTGCCGGTTGAGGTGATCCTGATCGCAATACCGTCCTCAAAACGATATTCGCCAGCGCAAGCCTGCAGGTTTTCCCGATCAGGCTCGATCTCCGTTCGGGGACGCGCCTGGTCATATCGCTTCCAAGCATATTCATCCGCTGCTTCGTTCATTTTTGTCTCCTTTGCCAAATCAAGGAGATCACCCATAGACAAGCCTTCTCCAGCCAGGTTCTTGGATTGAAGCTGGGCAACGAGACGGAGGCCGCGTTCAGCCTGTTCCTGACGGGCGGTCAGTATTGTTTTTTGAATGTCCAGCAGTCGGCCGACATCCGTCATTCGCCCTTCCAAAATCTCGGCAATGGCCGACAGACTGAGGCCAAGCTGTTTCAAGCTCAGGATTTCGTTCAGCCTGGCTATGTCTCCAGAGCTGTACAGCCTCCAGTTCTTCTGTGAGCGAACAGGTGACAGAAGACCGTTTGCTTCATAGACCCGGAGAGTTCTCACTGAGATTCCGGTTCGTGCGGCGCACTCCGCCGCAGTCAACAACACATCCTGAGGGCTTGTCTTATCCATGGGAACCTCCTGAACAGGCTCCCTAAGCTATGACCGTAGGTTCGGCTCAAGTCATTATTTGAAAAAAACAAAAAAGAAGGCTGCGGAAACCGCAGCCCAGGGAGGAACATGCCAAGTGGGAGTTAGTGCATGCCGGTCATCTGACAAAGGCTGCAAACTTTGTTCAGATGGATCTTGTCTGCCTTGTCGACCCTGATGACGCCGCGGCGTTTCAAGTCGGACACGACACGACTGACTGTTTCGATGGTCAGTCCGAGATAATCTGCGATTTCCTGCCGGGTCATATGAAGATGAAGATCAAACCCGTCTTGTTCTTCATTGTCCGGTCCAACGCACCCGATACCACCACGGTCGGGAACGAGGTGCATCAGGAAGCTTGCGACACGCTCAACTGCCGACTTGCGCCCAAGGAGCACGGCATGTTCGTGAAGAACACGCATCTGGTTTGTCAGGCAGGTGCTCAGCGTGCGCTGAAGTTCATTGGAGCGCTCGACTTGCTTCAGGTCGATTTCGTTGACTTCGGCTTCGGTAAGTGTCTCGGCGGTACAATCATATTCGTCACTACCGGCCAGGCCAAAAATGTCGCCCGGACGTAGCACTTCAACGACCTGGCGCCGACCGTCGGGCAGGAGCTTGTAGAGCATCACCGACCCTTTGACGAGTTCATAAAGCCGTTTGCTCGGGTCACCCTCGTAGTAGACCACCGAATGGGTGTCATACTGAGCTGCCTTTGCACCGAAAGCCGAAAAGGAGGATGTTTCCGAGGAGAAGACCGGTGCGGCGCTGTGCGCGAAAGATGCACCCTGGCTCGGATTGCTTGCGTCGAAATATGCCATTTTCCCTCCTTCGAGCAGAAATGCCCGGATCTGATCCGCAAACCAGCAGGTGCTTTCCTGTAAGGGGATCCAATCGTCCGAACCCCAAACCGCCCCGTTGCCGATGCAAGCGCCCCGTCCGACGCTCGCCGTTTGCATGATCAAACTTTAGAGACAGAAGTAGAGGGACGAAATTCGGTCGACTGCGTAAGAGGAACTACATATGAGGTGAAAAGACGCGCGATTTTTTGTCGCTGGGTAGGGATTTCTTCTTATCCCATTGCGTCCGAAATCATCTCTATCGACAGCGGTTTGCGCAAAACTTTCAGGTCTGGCAACTCTCGCAACTGGCGCAGAAGATTGGTTCGCGACTTTCCGGAAATTGCAACAATATTGGGAGGTTGCCCAGAATCCAGCAGATCTCGGATTACGTCTGCACCGCTCCTGCCCGGCAGTCCCAGGTCAACAAAGACCCAGTCATCCGTTGCGATGCGCGCCCGGGCGAGGAATGTCTCGCCGTCCGGATATGTTCTGGGACGATGATCGAGATCTTCGAGCGCCATGGCAAGCGCATCTGCAACCGCTTCATCATCCTCTACAATATGAACAACCACGTACTGCAATCCCATGGTCAGGCACAATTACCTGACCTTGCCTTACAGATACTCCAAATTTACAGCTCGGGATGTACGCACAAATACCAGCATGCATCACAGCTTTGAGAGCAAAAGGCAGAATTCTTCGAACTTAACGACGCTTTACGCAGTTGGATGCCCAAGTACAATGCGCACCAGATCAGCCGCGTTCCGAGCCCCAAGCTTCTCCATAATGCGCGCACGATGTACTTCGACAGTCCGCGGACTGATGCCCAGTGTCCGGCCGGCTTCCTTGTTCGAGGCGCCGTCGGTGATCTCCTTGAGTACCTCAAGTTCACGCCGTGTCAGAAGTTCAGCGCCCTGGAATGTCGGGCTTGCAACGTCCCCTTGTTTCTTCATACGGGAGATCCCGTCGCGCACACGCTCCAAGACCGTCTCGGCAGAAAAGGGTTTTTCGATGAAATCGAAAGCGCCGTTGCGAATAGCTTCAACAGCCATCGGGATGTCGCCCTGGCCCGAGATGATAAAAATCGGTGCCGGGTAGTTTTCAGCATTGAGAGACTTCAAGATCTCAATTCCCGAACGGCCTGGCATATGCACATCCAGCATGACGCATGCCGGAACAGCCTTGCTGGCCGATTCGATAAATGTGTCGCCGTCGGAAAATGTCTCGACCACATATCCTTCCATATTGAAAAGAACAGACAGCGCGTCTCGCACCGCAGGGTCATCATCAACGATGTAAATGGCCTCCGCGTCAGCTTTCATGTGGACGTATTCCTCGCTCTTAATCTTCTGTCGTGGCAGAACCGGATGGCTCGACCATATCTTCGTCTTTCGGTTCGACCGGCAAGGTCAAAACGAATGACGCTCCACCATCCTTGTTATTCTCCAGTCTCAAATCACCGCCGTGATTTTGCGCGATTGAGCGGGAGATTGCCAATCCCAGACCGACACCCTTGTGTTTTGCGCCTGAAAAGGCTCGAAAGAGATTGCCTGCAAGCTCTTCAGGAACACCCGGGCCATTGTCTGTGACCCGAAACTCCAAGGTGTCGCCAATCCGGGAAACGGACAGGAAAACTTTTTTCTGCGGCACGTCTATCACTGCTTCGCGTGCGTTGCGAAGAAGATTGATCAAAATCTGACGGATTTGAACAGGGTCTGCCTGCAGCATTGGCAGTTCTTTGGAAACATTCGCCTGCAGATAGGCGTATCCGTCGGAACTCCCGAGCTCTGCCATTTCCACACAGGTCTTGATGAAGTCCTCAACCTGAATGGTCTGCCGTTCTGGAGCTTTCTTTTCCACCAGCTGGCGCATGCGCTGGATAATTTCGCTGGCGCGTTCGGCTTCACGCACCGCTTTGCCGATCACATCAACAATGAGCGGATCCAGTGAGTCTTCGGCATTGGCCTTGCGGGAAACGGACTGCAGATAAAGCAGGACAGCCGTCAAAGGCTGATTGAGTTCATGAGCAATAGCTGCGCCCATCTCATCCAGAGCGCTGATCCGGGTCATGTGCAGCAATTGCGCTTGTGTCTTGGACAAGCGGTCTTCCATTGCCTTGCGCGGTCGCAGATCCCGCAAGATACCGATGAACTGGCGTCCAAAATGCGTCCCGGCTTCACCCACGGACAGTTCGATTGGGAAAACCGTGCCATCCTTATGTTGCGCCTGTACTTCCCGGCCGATGCCGATGATTTTCTTTTCACCGGTGGAAATGTAGTTGTGCATGTATTGCTTGTGCTGGCTCGCGTAGTGATGGGGCATGATGCGGCTGACATCCCGGCCCAGCAGATCCGCGGCCTCGTAGCCGAACAACTGTTCGCAGGCCTTGTTGAAAGCAAGAATCTGACCGCGCTCGTTGATGACCACGATGCCGTCTGCGGCTGTATCGAACACGCTTGCAAGACGCGCTTCCGATACGGCTGCGTTTTCCTCTTCCCGCTCTATTACGCCGTCCTGCCCCATACCGACACTCAAATGGATTCCACGCCATTTAAGGTTTAGGGGCTTTTACGTATCCGAACAACCCACCCGGCACCTAAATCGCTGTCAGCCAAGAATTAATTCGGTCAATGGCCGTTTCCAGATGGTCTGTGCGGCGGGCGTAGCACAGGCGAAGATGGTTCTCACCGCCAACACCAAAGGCGGTGCCCGGCGCGAGACCGACGCCGGTTTGACGAACAAGGTCGAGGGCGAACTGGCGAGTGTCTTCAACACCGTCTATGGAGAAAAACAGATAGAACGCACCGTCCGGCGCCTGAATGTTCACTCGGTCAACCTTATTTAGCCCTTCAACAACGCAGTGTCGGCCTCTTTCGGCTCTTGCCACCTGCTGTTTCAGGAAATCATGTCCTTCGCTCAAAGCAGCGACCGCGCCCCACTGAGAATAGGACGGCACACCGGACGTCGAATATTGAATGAGGTTTTCGATCACCTGGCCAAGGACCGGCGGAGCCGAGATCCATCCAATACGCCATCCGGTCATGGCCCAGTTCTTGGACATGGAGTTGACGAACAGGATCTTGTCTTCCTCGTCCGCCACATCATAGAATGAGGGGGCCCGACGTCCCTCTCCATAGTAAAACAAGGCGTAAATCTCATCAGCGATGATCCAGAGATCATGTTTTCTTGCAAGCGCTACAAAATCCTTGAGAAGCTGACGGTCTGCAACCCACCCGGTTGGATTGCATGGCGAATTCAAAAAGAGTGCCGATGTTCTTGGCGTGATGGCGGCCTCAATGTCATCCAGGTGGAGCTGCCACCCGCTATCGGATTCCCGCATGGGCACGCGAACCGCTTGAGCACCGTGAATTTCCACCGCGGCAGTGATGTTTGGCCAGGTCGGCGACGGAACGATCACCTCCTGGTCTGCGCCCGAAACAGCCTGAACGGCGAGCTGGATGGATTGCATGCCGGACCCGGTCACGAAAAAACGTTCCGGAGAAAATGATCGACCGTAGAGATCTGAATGATAGGTGGCCAGCGCTTCACGCAGTTGCGGAATGCCGCGCTGGTAGGTGTAAAAGGTTTCGCCGCGGTCCAGTGAAGCTTTTGCCGCGTCGCATATGAATGCGGGCGTCGGCAAGTCTCCCTCTCCTGCCCAAAGGGGGATCAGATCTTCCCGGCCCCGGCCAGCATTGAACACTTCAACAATTCCGCTTTCCGGAGCGTTTCTGGCTTCCGGGCTCAGTTGGTCTATCAGGCTGGTCACGCCGACTCCTTGCTTTCCTTGCACCAAGCTTACTTACTTTGCCGCCATTTGTTTCATGAAAGGATGTGAAGAAGACTTCACCAATGGTGATCAATCGCTCGAACAATCCGTGCAAAATACAAGGAATGCCGATGTTGTTCACAAGGCGAATGGACAGAACCACTTAGCTGTGGTCGGATCACAAAATTGCGAAGCTGAATGCCACTGCGCAGAGACGCAAGGGCAATCATCATCTGGCGTAATGCCAAACCGGACGGGAGGACGGTAAAACCAGACCATGCTGCATGGATGGCTCGTGATCTTAACCGCAACGGCCTACATCCTGTGTCTGTTCGCGATTGCAAGCTACGGCGACCGGATGAGACGGCGTTTTTCGTCGCGCTCTGGCGGCCGACCGTTTATCTATGCCTTGTCGCTGTCTGTGTACTGTACCTCCTGGACATTTTTCGGCTCTGTTGGCAACGCCAGCCGAACCGGTATTGAATTCCTGACGATCTATATCGGCCCACTGCTCGTCTTTGCGCTCGGCTATCCGTTGCTGCAGCGGATAATCCAGATCTCCAAGACAGAGAGCATCACCTCGATCGCCGACTTTATCGGCGCCCGATACGGCAAGAGCCAGTCGGTTGCCGCTCTCGCCACGCTGATCGCCGTCATCGGTGTCATTCCCTATATCGCTCTGCAGCTCAAAGCCCTGTCACTGTCGATCACCACGATGGCCGGATCTCTGATCTCGCCCGGCTTTATTTTCGCGCCGATTTTTGACGACATAACCCTGATGATCGCGCTCGGCATGGCGATCTTCAGCTGGGCCTTCGGCACACGGCACATAGACGCCACCGAGCACCAGGAAGGACTGATGCTGGCCATCGCGGCTGAAGCGGTGGTCAAGTTGCTCGCCTTTCTGGCGGTCGGCATATGGGTCACCTATTTCATGTTCGAAGGTCCGCTCGACCTCGTCCGCGCAATCTCGGAAGCTCCGGAAGTCGCTCAGGTTTTCGACCAACCCATCAATATCGGCAACTGGCTCGTCATGTCCTGTCTGTCGGCCTTTGCCGTCATTTTGTTGCCGCGTCAGTTTCATGTCACCGTGACGGAAAACAATTCCGACGAAGAGTTGCGCCGGGCCACCTGGATGTTTCCGCTTTATCTGGTGCTGATCAATCTTTTCGTTATTCCGATTGCCGCTGCCGGCATGCTCAGGTTCGGCCAGGACATCAACCCTGACACCTATGTTCTGGCACTGCCGATAGATGCAGGTCAGTACTGGCTGGCCATGTTTGCGTTCATTGGCGGTCTGTCTGCTGCGACCGCCATGGTGATCGTCGCCACTGTTGCGCTGTCCATCATGATTTCAAATGACATTGTGGTGCCCCTGCTGCTGCGCCGTCACAGCGAAGAGGACATTGTCAACGCAAACGGCCGCGACATGAGCAGACGGCTCCTGACCATCAGGCGTCTGGCGATCTTCGGCATCCTGCTGCTTGCCTATGCCTACTACAAAGCGGCTGGCAATACCGCAGCTCTTGTGTCCATTGGCCTGTTGTCATTTGCGGCGATTGCACAGTTTGCACCGGCCTTTGTCGGTGCCCTCTTTTGGCGCCGGGCAACCTCGCTCGGTGCTATTTCCGGTCTTTGCGGCGGCTTCATTGTCTGGGCCTATACGCTATTGCTGCCGACTTTTGCGAAGTCCGGCCTTTTTTCCGACGGTTTCCTGGCAACCGGCCCTTTCGGCATTGGATGGCTGCAACCCCAGGCGCTTCTCGGCATTGAGATCGATCCGTTCATACACGGCACGCTCTGGAGCCTTGCCGTCAATATCTGCCTTTTTGTCGGCGCTTCTTTCATTCGAAAGCCGCTCCCGGCGGAAACCATCCAGGCAAACGTGTTCGTCCCGGCAAAGCTGGCCCCCTCGCCCAACTTGCGGTACTGGCGCACCTCCGTGACGGCGGGCGATCTCCAGGCAACTGTTGCGCGCTATCTTGGCGACGTGAGAACCGAACGTTCCTTTCAGCGGTTCGCCAGCGAACGTGGCAAGGAGCTGGACCCGAATATGATGGCCGATGCCAACCTGCTCAGATTTTCAGAGCAGCTCTTGGCAAGCGCGATTGGAGCTGCCTCCTCTCGCCTAGTACTCACATTGATGTTGAAGCGGCACGACCCCTCCACGAAGGGTGCGGTCAAGCTGCTCGACGATGCCTCCATGGCGATCCAATACAACAGGGATCTGCTGCAAACGGCGCTTGATCAGGTTCGGCAGGGCATCGGCGTGTTCGACCGGGATCTCAGGCTGATCTGCTGGAACCGCCAATTCCGCGACCTCCTCGGATTGCCAGCAGAATATGGGCAGGTCGGCACGACGCTGGATGCAATCGTGAGGTTCAATGCCGAACGCGGCGAGCACGGGGCGGGTCCGGTGGAGGCAATTGTTGCAGACCGCCTGGAAAAACTGGTGCTGGTGCAGGAGACCTTTCAAGAAAGACTGGCCTCCAACGGAACGGTATTTGAAGTGCGCATCAGTCCAATGCCCGATGGTGGCATCGTGACGACCTATACGGACATTACCGAGCGGGTGATGGCGGAAGATGCGCTGGCACGGGCTAACGAAACACTGGAACGCCGCGTGCGCGAACGCACAGAAGAGCTGACCTCTGTCAATGAACGCCTCGTTGAAGCGACCCACGCCGCAGAAGAAGCCAACATCGGCAAGACGAGGTTTCTTGCAGCAGCCGGCCACGACATCCTGCAGCCGCTCAACGCCGCCCGTCTTTATGCCTCTGTTCTGGTGGACAAACTCAAGGACGGTGAAGACGGTTCACTTGTCCGCAATGTCGAAACAGCGCTGGAATCCGTTGAAGATATCATCGGTGCGGTGCTCGATATTTCCCGGTTGGATACAGGAGCGTTGAAGCCGGAACCAACCGTCTTTCGGCTGGATGAAATCCTGCGGGGAATTGCCCTGGACTTCCAGCCTGTTGCTGAGGAGAAAGGGCTGGAGCTGCGAATTGTTCCAACGTCTCTATCCGTTCGGACGGACCGCCGTCTGTTACGGCGGCTGCTCCAAAACCTCGTCTCAAACGCGTTGAAATACACGCAGAAAGGCCGCGTGCTCGTTGGCTGCCGCAGACGCGGCAAACGCATTCTGGTTGAAATCCACGACACCGGCATGGGCATTCCCAAAAGCAAGCAAAAGGCGATCTTTCAGGAATTCCATCGACTGGATGACGGAATGCGCGTGGCAAAGGGTCTCGGGCTCGGACTTTCAATCGTCGAACGAATTTCCCATGTACTGCAACACCCCGTGGAATTGCGTTCAGAGGCCTACAAAGGCTCCTGTTTTTCGGTCGAATTGCCTCGCTCGGCAGCCTTGCCGGATCTCACACCGGTTCAGCAGATGCCCGCATCATTGGGACAGCTGGACGGCCTATGCGTGGTTGCGATCGACAACGAACCCGATATCCTCAGCGGAATGCAGCACTTGCTTTCCAGCTGGAATTGCAGAGTGTTCACCGCCGCGGACGACACAGAAGCGGCAGCCAAACTGAATGAAGCCGGCCTGACACCCGATGTGATCCTTGCCGACTACCACCTGGACAATGGGACCGGCATTGAAGCCATTGTCAGATTGAGATGGAAATTCGGAAACCAGATCCCGGCGATCCTGATCACGGCAGACAGAAGCCGGGCCGTCAGAACGGAAGCTGGCGAAAAAGACATCAGCTTCTTCAACAAACCGGTCAAGCCGGCTGCACTAAGGGCACATCTGGCGCGTTGTCAGGCAGGTCAGGCAGCAGAGTAACTTACAAGGTATTGTGGCCAGGACGCTGTTCAACTGGCCGGCTTCAAAAGCCCGGCCACCGGCGAATTCTCTTCAGAAACAGGCTGGTCCCAGTCTTCGTTCACAACGTCGGTGATCTTCATCGGGTTCGCATTCGGCTTGCCGAAATAGTAGCCCTGCATTGTGTCACATCCAAGCGTGCGTAAGGCGTCGACCTGAAACTTGCGCTCGACACCCTCCGCTGTCACTTCAAGACCAAGATTGTGGGCAAGTGCAATCACCGCCGAAATGATGGCCAGCCCGTCGCTGCGCTCACCGATTTCGTCCACGAATGACTTGTCTATCTTGATCTTGTCGAATTTGTACTGCCGCAGATACGAAAGCGACGAATAGCCCGTTCCGAAATCGTCAAGCGCAATGTGAATGCCGAGTTCGCGCAGTTTCGCAAGTTTGGTGGAAGCTGTTCCGAAATCCTTCAGGAAGACGGATTCCGTGATCTCCAGAACCAACCGCTCGGGCGGGAAGCCGGTTTCAGCCAGCACAGCTGTAACCTGCTCGACGAGATTTGGATCCATAAACTGAACCGGTGACAAATTGACGGCAATACTGTTCAGCTCCGGGCACTGCGCTGCGGCGGCGCAGGCACGTTTGAGAACCCAGTTCCCCAATGGCAAGATCAGGCCCGCATGTTCAGCAATAGGAATGAATGTGTCCGGGCCAATTTCGCCACGCGTCGGGTGGAACCAGCGCACAAGCACTTCACTGGATACGACCTTGCCAGTGCGCGCATCGACAATCGGCTGGAACTCGGTTGCCAGTTTGCCGTATTCAAACGCCTCGCGCAGATCGGCTTCCATTTCCCGGCGCTCACGGACTTCCCGCTCCATGTCGGCTTCAAACGCAAGTGCCCTGCCGCGTCCGCTTTCCTTGGCCTTGTAAAGCGCAATATCCGCCTTGCGCATCAGATCATCGACTGTGTCGGCGTCATCGCGAAGGCGCGTGAAACCAACCGTTGCGCCAATAGCAAAATCTCGGCGGCCAATCCGAAATGGCTTGCGGGTCACATTGACCATTTCCTCGGCGAATGCACTTGCTGCCTGATCGCTCACGAACTGCCCAAGGGCGGCAAATTCGTCACCACCAAATCTTGCAAGGACCGTTCTGCCTTCGCTGATTGAGGAAAAGCGGCTCGCGACCTGTCGCAACAACTCATCTCCGGCCGGGTGCCCGCTTGTATCGTTGACAACCTTGAAGTTGTCCAGGTCGATAAGGAACAGCGTCAAAGTCGTCCGGCCGGTTTTTGACTGTTCTTCAAGCAACTGCTCAGCCTGTTTCAGGAACCAGCTTCGGTTGCCTATTCCAGTCAGGGAATCGTGTTCGGCAAGATGTGAGACAAGTGCGTTAGCCCGCCGTGTCTCGGTGATATCTGACGCCACGCCGCGATATCCTGCAAAGAACCCATGATCGTCATAAACCGGGCGGGCAGACAGGGACCACCAGCGCTCGTCGCCCTTTACATCCACCCCGATAACTCTGTCGCGGAATGTCTTTTGAAGTTCCAGCGCTTCTTCCAGGTCGCCGACAACATCACGTGCTTCGCTTTCGTCGAGCGAATAAGCGAGGTCCACCATGCGCAATGTTTCAAGTTCGTCTTGTGTTCTGCCGCTGGCGTGAACAAAACGCTCAGAGATATTGCGCAACGTGCCCTGGCTGTCCGCTTCCCAGATCCAGTCGCTGGCCTTTTCTTCAAATTCATTAAGAAGTAAAGCGATCAACTCTCCGCGGTGTTCAAGTTCGGCCTCCGCCAGGAAGTGAGATGCGAACAGCCACCCTGCGGACGCCACGCTGCAGACGATCACGACCGCATAACTCGAAAGCAGAAACAATAACGGCCAGGTGGATGCACTCGGATCGATGGAAAGCGACAGGACTGAGGCAATGAAAATAATGGCCACCCATCGAATGGCTGCCTGAGGAACAGTCGCAAGAGCAAACCCGCCACCGCAGATCATGCCGGTGGTCACACAAGAGGCGATCCAGATAGCGTTTGCATCACCGCTCGAAAACGCAGCGATCGGCACAACGGCCCATAAAGCGCTGAAGATCGTGGCATGGGAAACCGCTTTGTCGAGTGCCCGCCGGGAGGCCGACTCGATGGGAGACCGGCTGGCACTGATCCATTTGCTCGTTGTGAGCGTCAAAAGTCCGACGACGGCAGCCAGCCAGCCAAAGACGACCACGTTCGGCAGAATTCCCAAGAAGACAGGGACAATGACAATGGCATTGATCAAGTTCGCCAACACAGTGAAAGGTGTCAGGCGAGCAATACTGGAGATCTGCGCCGCGCGAACCTTGCGTGCAACGTCCTCCTCAACGACCGGATACCCGAAAGACAGAAGAAAGGCCCTGGTTGGATCGGAATCCTGCTGACCGGTCGGGGTGACCGTGCGATCTTTTAGCTCTCCCTGGACTGTCTTGCCAGTCGAAAGGAATGCCCTGCCGATCGTCAGCAAGACCAGTTTCCAGTGGGCGCTAAAGCGCATTTTGTCTCCGCGATTGCTACTCGAAACTTGAGCGCGGAATCTCCCCGCAGGACGAGCTATAGGGGAATACCCTGAAGGTCCGGTAAAGACGCCCGAATAGAATCGACAGGAATTTCAAATTACTTTAGGGGAAGCGCGCAAACAGGGTGGTTCTTGCACTGGCAGAAACCGGGCAGAATTCGGGTCTATTTGCCAAAGCGCTGACCGCTTTAGCGCGCTTCTGCAGCTTTCGTTTCTTCTTCGCCGCCAAGCTGCCACTGGCCGGCTTCAATCTTCGACGCTTCAATCACGGCCTGGGTGCGGCTTTCCACACCCAGTTTTTGCAGGATCGCTGAAACGTGGGCTTTCACGGTTGCCTCTGATACCGACAGCTCATAGGCGATCTGCTTGTTCAAAAGTCCTTCAGAAAGCATCATCAGAACCCGCACCTGCTGCGGTGTGAGCGTGGACAAACGCTGCACAAGATCACTGCCACCGTCATCAGCTGACAAATCAACATCCGGCGGTGTCCAGACATTCCCGTTCATGACTTCGGAAATCGCCTGCCGGATGACTTCAATACCATGCGACTTCGGGATGAAACCTGATGCACCGAACTCAATCGCACGCCGAATGGCTTGAGGATCCTCATTGGCGGAAACAACCACGACCGGCACTCCAGAAAACTGTGCCCGCAAATACATGAGACCTGAGAAGCCACGCATGCCCGGCATGGTCAAATCCAGGAGAATCAGATCCGCATCCCCGTCCTGTTCCAGGCGTGTTGTGACGTCTTCAAGCGCACCAGCCTCTTCTATTGAGGCATTTGGAAACTGGGTCTCGAGCGTCTGACGCAGGGCGCCACGAAACAAGGGATGATCGTCTGCGATGATAAACTTGTACGTTGTCGCCGACACGTTGTTTTCCTCCCTCAACGGTCCTTTTGCAGCACAGTCCCCCGTCCAACGAATTGGGACATCCCTGTGCCTTAGACCATTTGGTTATCGAGCGTGACACTCATTCTTGCGGCCTTTAGTTCAGTATGTTTGCAACAAGGAGAACTCGCAAGTCAAACCATGCTTTTGGCGAACCCGTATTATTCGCAAATGCACCGCGGCAAGGAACAATGACCTAACCTTACGCTGAATAACCTAAGTATTAATTGCACCATGCAGCACAGCTCCCCAAACAACCCAGAGTTTATTTCACTTATGCGAAGTGAATTTATGAATGGATGCAGTATCCATTCACCCGTGAGCGTATTTTTTCCACAGACTACATTTGCTGTTGATAATTTACGTAAAGACAGCAACAAATGAACTTGCAAGCGATTGCACACATAATCAAAATCACTGGGCATACGATTTTAAATAATGACAATTCAGGCAACGCTATTTTCGTTTGTCAATCGCTGGGAATGCGATGAAAACGACCATCTTAACGTGCAGTTCTACTTCAACCGGTTCGAAGAGGCGGATCGTCAGTTTCGACTCATCTCGGGCCTGAGCGAAACCCTTGTCGGCGCAAGAAGGGTCCGACACGTCAGATTTCACAAAGAGCTGCGCACCGGCGACCTCATCACCGTTCAGTCGAGTGTTGCCTTCGACGGTCCACATATGTTGACCGTCATTCACGAGTTGCGGGATGGTGGCACCGGAATGCTGGCCGCGACGGCACTCGATGGTTATGAGCCAAATGCAAGTTCAGCCAAGAACCTCCGCCAGAGATTTTCGGATTATCAGACACCGATGATTTCCGAGGCCTCACCAAGAGGCCTCTCGGCCGGCCCTGCCGGCCTTCGAACGACGTTGCCCGGAGTGCAGTCAAAGGGCGCTCAGATCTGCTATCGGGGCACCGTCCTGCCGCGTGATATCGGCATTGACAACAAGGCAGACGATCAGTTCGCGTTGTCATGTTGTACCGACGGTGTTGCTCATGTTTGGCAACGCACACCGATGACGCATTCATATCTTTCCGAAAACGGTTTTGGTCGTGTTGCGGTGGAAATGAAACTCACATGGGCGACACCCTTAAAAACGGGTGACACAGTGATCGTGGCGACTGGATTTACCGGTGTGGGTCCAAAAACGTTCTCGATGCGCCACCATCTGTTCGAAAGCCGCACCGGCCGCCTGGCAGCCACACTTGACGTTGTTGCACTCACTATGGATCTAGAGGCACGGCAAGCCGTTTCTTTGCCCCAAGAGGCACATCAGGCCATCAACAAGATGCTGATCGATTGACGTCGGTAAAACCTGAAAATCTCGAAAATGGGAGTGAAGGAAAATTAGTTCCCTTCACCTTCGAAATCGCGCTGAAGCTCGCGCACCATACCGAAGAACCTGCGCATCGCGCTTTCGGTAAAGGTCATCATTTGCTCTAGCTCTTTCTCGTCCTTTTCGTTCAGGCGCGAGGTTTCATTTTCAGAACCTGTCTCCGGATCCGCCTTTTCCGGTGCCTTTCCCGGCGGCACTATTGCGCCATCGCCGGCCCCGTCTTCCAACTCTTGAAGCCGTGCCGTGAGACGGTCAACCTCTTCCGCAAGATCGTTGATCTCGGCAAGATACGCATCTTCCGCGAGGGGCACCGGATTGCACCGCCAGGAGGCACTCTGTTCCTTGCAGACCGACACAGTGCCGTTTTGCCGATCAACCCTCAGAATATCATCGTCAACGGCGACCAGCGAATAGCGATCAGCCGCGCCGCCTGTAACCGCTTCGATATCTTCCGGAGAGACCCTGCTCTCGGCACCGACTGAAGTGGCGAAAATCATTGCGGCCACAATGGCACTCAGAAGGGAAAGAAACCACGTGTTGCGGTTTGACATTATGTGTCTCCAGTTACAGAACACGGCGTCTTCTGACACCCGCGCACTCAACAGGTGCCACAATTCCGTGTCCAAAGCACGGCCAATTGCCGATATTTCAAGACCTTCATCCGTCTCAAACCACCAGGACCGTTCGGCACACCGGGAGTTACCCTTCCACCGGCAGCAGCGCCTGGAGGGTTTCGATGCGGTCTGCTTCGGAAGGGGGCTTGTCCCATCTCAGCCGTGAAATTCTCGGAAAACGCATGGCAATTCCAGACTTGTGGCGCGTTGAGCGGTTCAATCCCTCAAAAGCAACTTCCAGAACCAATCCCTTTTCCGGATCGTGACTGACTTCGCGAACCGGGCCGAAGCGATTGATTGTGTTGTTGCGGACAAACCGGTCAATTTCACGCAGTTCCTCGTCAGTGAACCCGAAATATGCCTTGCCGACAGGGACAAGTTCCGGTCCGTCATCCCCATGGCGCCAAACACCAAATGTGTAGTCTGAATAAAACGATGACCGTTTGCCATGACCTCGCTGTGCATACATAAGCACTGCGTCGACCAGTTTCGGTTCCCGTTTCCATTTGAACCAGAGGCCCTTTGGCCGCCCGGTTACATAGGGCGTTTCCCATCCCTTGAGCATCACACCTTCGACGGCTTCTGCGTTGCCGTCCTTCAGCAACTCCGCCGGCTCTGCACGGGCTTCAGCTATTTCCTTCCAGGATGATGCAGGCACCATGTCGGAGATTTCGACCCGCGGTTCCGACAACGTGGCAACAAAGGCTTCGAGTTTCTTGCGCCGTTCGCGGAAGGACAAACTGCGTAGATCTTCGCCCTTAAGATAAAGCAGATCGTATGCGCGGATAGCGGCCGGGTAGTCCCGCAACAATTTTGGGCCGGCGGTCTTTCGGTTGAGGCGCTTTTGCAAATCCGAAAACGGACGCACCTTGTTCTGCGACACGATCAGAAGCTCGCCATCAATGCAGGCGTCAAACGCGAGGATGTCCATGATGTCGGGGAATGCCTTTGAAATGTCCTCTCCGGTTCGGCTGTACAGGCGTTTCACCGGTTCACCTTGACGGTTTGTACCCGACGACGCCTGGACCCGGATACCGTCCCATTTCCATTCAACGGCAAAGTCCGCTGCTGCCAGCAGCTCAAGGTCTTTGGTCTCGTCGAGCGGATGCGCGAGCATAACCGGCCGGAACGGTGCGGGATCATCAATGTCAGGCTGTTCGGCCTTACCTTCCGCCCAGGCAAAAAGTGCTTCGTATGGGGGTGCCATGCCGTGCCAGACCTCTTCGACCTGCGCGACATTCAACGAGCCCAGTTTCGCAACCGATGATTTTGCAAGGCGCGCCGAGACACCAACGCGCAAACCACCGGTGACGAGTTTCAGCAGGGCCCATCGGCCGGTTTCGTCAAGGGTATCCAACCAGCCGATCAAAAGGCGGGGAACGTCTGTTTTGCCGGCGTGTTCAAGTTGGTCGACAATATCGGCAATGTCGGGTGCAGGAGCATTTTTGCTATCAGTCTGCGATTTCTCAGGTGCAGGCCACATAAGCGCAATGGTTTCCGACAAGTCTCCAACGAAATCATAGGAAAGCGCGAAGAGCACTGGATCCGTGCGATCGCTCACCAACGCACGCAGGAGAGCCGGTTTGGCATTCTTGAATGTCAGTCCGCCCGTCAAAGCCGCAAGCGCATAGCCGCGATCCGGGTCCGAGGTCTCCTGGAAATATCTGACCAGCAACGCCTCTTTTGCGAGACGTCTGGGCTCTAACGAGAGCCTGTCGAGCAGTTTCGAAAAGGAACGCATAAAACCAATACCAACCGGGAAAGCTTGTGTGTTGCAAGTCTTTCCCGGTTAAGTGTCTCAATCAGTTACAGCGTCAAGTTTTCAAGACTGTCAGGCTGCCACCGCATTCAGGTCTTGTGCCTCGAGAAATTGCAGACCTGCAACATCGTCCCGCACCCATTTGACGGCCATCGGGAAGCGGTCACCTGAGGGTTCTTCAAACATCACCTGCATTCCTGCATGGGCGCCGTCGAAAGTCATGACACCTATGCCACCTTCCGAGCTGTTCATGAGTCTCGTGGTGTATTGCTTTCCCTCTTCAGTCGTCAGCGTAACTTCCTGTCCGGATTCCTGTTTTCGGTTTGCACGGCGACGCTCCTCGACATCGTGCGCCATTTCCTGCAGGAAGCCTTCGATGCCCTGGGCCATTTCTGCGGCGACGCGTTTGACCTCACCCGCGATACGGTCGACGGCTTCTGCTTCACCTGCAGTGATATGGATTGCCTCATCCACGGTCTCGGCGCTCTTCACGGCATTGCCGGTTTCCGTCGCCGCCATGGTAATGCTTTGTGATATTTCCTGGGTCGCAACGCTTTGCTCACCAACCGCGGTGGTGATTGCCCCGGTCACGTCATTGATCATTTCAATAGAGCCGGATATCCGCCGGATTGATTCTACCGCTTCATTTGTGAGGCCCTGAACAGACGAGATCTGGTTGGAAATTTCTTCGGTCGCCTGCGCAGTCTGCGTTGATAGCTCCTTCACTTCCGCCGCGACAACCGCAAACCCTTTGCCTGCTTCGCCGGCACGTGCTGCCTCGATGGTTGCATTCAGCGCCAGAAGATTGGTCTGTTCGGCAATGGCGCGGATCATTTCAACAACCGTACCAATTTTATCAACCGCGTCAGCGAGACTTGAAACATTCGTATCGGTGCGCTGCGCGACGTCGGTCGCCTCACCAATGACAGTGTTTGCACGATCTGCCTGATTCATGATCTCCTGAATAGCGGCCGACATTTCCTCTGCGGCCGCAGCCACTGTCTGCACGTTGTTCGACGAAGATGTCGAGGCATCCTTTGCCTGGGTCGCAGCGCCCGAAGCATCCTGTGAAATATCCCGGACTTTGGCGGCTATCTCGGTCATTTCACCGGTCTTGGTGTTCACATCGGCGGTAACGCTCTCCATCAGTGCATGGAACTTGTTGATCAGGTCCTCGATGTGGTTTTGACGCATCCGCTCGCGATCCCGTTCCTTCACTGCTTCCGTTTCAAGCGAGGTGCGCACGCGGGAATTTTCCTGGAAGACACTGCCTGCCCTGGCAAGATCGCCGACTGCATCCTTGCGCTCGGTAAAATGCATCGCAAACTCCGTGTCACCCTTGGCAACGCGAACAAGGTTCTGGGTCAGCTGTGCCAATAGCTTGTCGACACTACGCAATTGCCAGACACAGATTGCCAGTGTGATCAAAACGACAACGACGGTTTCTGCGAGCACATACATGAAGTGAGACGAGGCATCGCTGGCCATCTCCGCAGCGCGGTCTTCTGCGGCAAACAGCATCCCAAGCGCTGTCTCCCTGATCAGGTTCAGGCGCTCGGTCGCTTTCCCGAACCAAACCAAACCATCGATGTTCTGTCCGTCCTTTGTGTCAGGCAGCGAACGCAGGATCTCGCGCCATTCATCAACCTGGGCAACAACAGGTCCGGACACATTTTGGTTATATGCCTCCAGCTCTTCAGGCGTCGCAATACGCTTGAAATTGTCGAGGAAGGCGGATTCGATCGACAGGCGTTCGAAATAGGCCAGATACCTTTCAGCCGGCACCTCGCCGGTTTTGGCGACAGTCGTGAACAATTGGCTGCCGATAGCGCGCTCCAGTCCACCAGCCTCTGTCGCTTCCGTCAACAAGAGGAAAGGCGTCATCAGACTCGCGTACTCGGCGTCAGCGCTTGCGTGCTGCGCTTCCTGGACAATGGTGATGAGATCCCGAACCTTGGTGGAATAGAACTTGAGATTGTCACCCCCGGTGATCGATTTCCCGTCTATTCCGGCACGATGGACACTGATTTCATCCATCCCTGAAACGATATGCTCAACTTCGCTTTGCAGTTTTTCGCGGGTAATATCAAACTCCGCGACCATGTTGCCAAGTTCGCTCAAGGCTATGTCGGTTGCAGACCGCTGAGCTGACAGGAGGCCACTTTCTTTTGCCCCATATTCTGAAGCGAGAAGGCCAGCTGTGAGACCCCGCTCTTTCTGCAGTTCATGCAAGAGTGCTTCCGATTTTTCGGCGACCTTGGCAATTGGCAAAATCTCGGAAGCGGTTGTGCGTTCCAGTCCCGCTTCCTGCAGCGCTATAAAACTGGCAAACACGTAGGCCAACAACGGCACAATAGCTAACAACGCAATTTGAACGCGAATCGATTTCAACATCGCAATTCCCCAAATACAGCAATCCCTGGGGTAAATCTGCGCCTGAGCTGGTTAATTTTTGATATAACCAGAAGCTGAGAGATTCTAATTTACTAACTTACGGTATTTTTGACGGTTGTGCTGCCGGTTGCACTCAAATTCACATCGGGAAAAATCTGGATACTTCTTAATATCCGACTGAATTACCGGGATGGACGCTCATGGAAATTCGCTGTATAAGCCGCGCCCATCCCTTGGCCGATGCAAAATCGGCCCGATCCGGTAGACTGCTGACTGGCATGCAGATGATCCGGAGCAGTTGAAAGATCTCGATGACCGAATTGACGTCTCTCGCCCCGGCCCTGTCGGCCGCGCTGGCGAAACGGGGCTATGAAAGCCTCACTCCCGTACAGGAAAGCATTCTGAGCGAAGCGCCGCCAGAAGCAGACCTTCTTGTTTCAGCGCAAACAGGTTCCGGTAAAACGGTTGCCTTTGGGCTGGCCCTTGCACCCACCCTGCTTGAAGGCGAGGAACGCCTCGGCCCTGCATCGTCTCCTATTGCTCTGGCAATCGCGCCAACTCGCGAGCTTGCGCTTCAGGTCAAAGAGGAACTGTCCTGGCTCTATGCGGAAGCAGGCGCGGTGACGGCGTCCTGTGTTGGTGGCATGGACCCGCGCACAGAGCGTCGCACACTTGAGCGTGGCGCCCATATTGTGGTCGGTACACCGGGTCGCCTGCGCGATCACATCGAACGCGGTGCGCTGGATCTTTCGCAGATCAAGGCCGTCGTACTCGACGAAGCCGACGAGATGCTCGACATGGGCTTCCGTGAAGATCTCGAATTCATACTGGATGCCGCGCCGAGAGAACGGCGCACCCTGATGTTTTCTGCAACCGTGCCGAAGCAGATCGCCGAGCTTGCCAAGCGGTTCCAGAAGGATGCCGTGCGCCTTTCGACAATCAATTCAAGAGAACAGCATGGCGACATCGACTATGTCGCGCATCCCGTAGCACCAAATGAACGTGAAAACGCACTCATAAACGTTTTGCGTCTCCATGAAGCGGAAAAGGCAATCGTCTTCTGCTCCACGCGCGAAGCTGTAAGCCGTCTGACTTCGCGGCTTGCAAATCGTGGCTTTTCAATTGTCTCGCTTTCCGGCGAACTCAGCCAGGAACAACGCTCCAATGCGCTTGCTGCGATGAAAGATGGCCGTGCGCGGGTCTGTGTAGCAACAGACGTGGCGGCACGCGGTATCGACCTGCCCAACCTTGATCTGGTTATCCATGCCGATCTTCCAACAGGAAAGTCTGCTCTTTTGCACCGGTCCGGACGGACGGGCCGCGCGGGCCGCAAAGGAACCTGCGTGCTCATGGTGCCATTTCCGCGCCGGCGGCAGGCCGAACGTGTGCTGCAGTTTGCGGGCATCAAGGCGACTTGGAAAGGCGCGCCTACAGCTGATGATATCCGCCAGAAAGACAAGGAAAGACTTCTTGCCGATCCGGTTCTGAGCGCAGAACTTGAAGAAGAAGAACAGGCCGTTGCCATGGAACTTCTGGCACTCCATAGCCCGGAGAAACTGGCAGCCGCGTTCGTCAAGCTGCGGCAGTCTCGCCTACCGGCCCCAGAAGATGTTTCGGACCTTCAGGACACCGCGCTCCGAGGCCGGGACGCGGGTTCGCGCGGCGGCCGCAGCGCTGAGATCACCGGCAAGTTTGAAGATGGTGTATGGTTCTCGCTGTCACTTGGACACCGGCAACGTGCTGAACCACGCTGGATCTTGCCCATGATCTGCCGCGCCGGTCACGTCACCAAACGGGAAGTCGGCGCAATCAAGATTTTCCAGAACCAACTCTATTTTGAGATTGCAGGCAGCCACGGCCAGAGATTCTCCGAAGTCATCAAACGCGATGGCACGGGCGAAGAAAATGTCGTCATCGAGCTTCTCGATGCGCGAGGCGGTAAAGTGCCGTCACCGCCCAAAGAGGATTTTTCGCGCGGAAGCCGGAACGCACCACCACGGCGCAAGCCTCGAAATGCTGACGCTCCCGACTATGAGAGCATGGGCCGGGAAGACACATTGAAGCAAGGGCGCCCAAAGCGCGGCCCGAAGCGGGACAATGAAGCCCCCAGAAACAAAAAGCGCCGGCGCTCTTCAGATGACGACGCAGCCCCGCACCATCCGGCATATGAGCCTTTGGACATGAAAGCACTCGCACGCGAACTCGATGGGGCTGACAATTCCGAAAAGCAAAAATCTCGGCGCAGCCCAAAAGCAGGCGAGGAACGCGGCAAGCCCCGGTCAAAATCTGCTGCCAAATCATCCGAGACGAAAAAGAAAGCCTCCAAGAAGAACAAGCCGTCTCGCGCCACACGCAAGGCATCAAAGGCAACTAACAAATAGACACAGTCGACTGGGCCACAACCTCTGTCAATTTCTCCAAATTGCGGTCCCCCGTTTCGTCCAGTACGCTGGTTCAAAATGGGGGGTCCAATGAAATTTGTTGTTGCCGTATTGGTTTCGTTGATCCTGACGTTCGGGGCCGGACTTTCTATCTCAAACGCTTCAGATCAACCCGATTTTCACATGGACTGCCACGCAGCCCGAACGAACAATGAGCAATTCATTTGCGCTGATGAAGATCTGCTGCGGCGCGATGCTCAAATGGGCGAAGTGTCCGACAAGCTTTATGCTGTCCTTGATGCGCCAGCGCGCGCCGAAATGGCGCGGGAATTCGCAGAATGGCTTGCCACCCGAGACGACTGCGAAGACAACTATTTCTGCAATGCCGGAATGTACAGCGACCGGATCGCGTATTTGCAGCAGGAGCTTGACCACATGGATGCTCCAGGATTTGTGCAAAAATCAGCGCCTGTAGACTCCGATGGATTCGGTCTTGTTGCGAACGCCGGCATTCCCGGGCACAACAAGGAAACCTACCCTGCCCTGACGATCGAAATCTGCAAATCAATCTGCGTTCAACGTCCCTGGTGCAAAAGCATTGATTTCGACCGTACGAATGGCGCGTGCTACGTGCAACCAGTGGCGGAAGAAGACGTCGGGGCTCTCAGAACGGACTATCCCGGTCATCCCTACGATCATTATTTTTACGCACCGCGTCTCAGGAACTGACTACAAATGCACCGGTGACCTCTTTCACCATGTCGCCAGCTGAACGTTCGGCTTGGCCTGGTGGGAAGCGGAGGCAACCGCCTCCGCATCACCATCAAAACGAATAGGAAATTCCAATGCCGCCTGAAAACTGGTCGGCTGAGCCTTCCTTTTTTACGATCGGACTGTCGGCAGCATCGCCCAGAAGTCTGGAATAGCCCACCTTTCCTACGATGCCCCAACGTTCCGTCACATTGAAACTGGCGGTCGCACCCAGACTGACGTCCTTCACGCCCCCTCCCGCGGTGTAGGACTGAAGGCCAGAACGTGCAGCCCCGCCGCTTGTCACACCAAAATAGGTATCCATGTAACCGTCACTTGCAAATCCGACGGCCACCTCCGTTCCCAAACGCAATCGATCCGTAACACCGTACATATAGCTTGCGCCAATGGAGCCAGACACTCCCTCGTGAACACCTGAGACATCGGCCATCAACTCGGCAGAAATTTCAAAGACGTCTGATTGGGCCAAAAGTGAACTGAACTGATAGGCGGCAAAGCCGCCGACTTCGAAGGCAGCGTCAATTTTGTCAAGACGATCAACCACTTTGTTGGAAGCTCCATCGCGGCCCATGTCGTAGCCGATTGAAGGCCCGAACTGGAAGGCCGCGTCGGGTCTGAGATTTAACGAAACCTCAGGACCTTCGATTTCCAGCCCAAGGCCGAATGCGGTCAAGTTGGCGTAAAGCAGAGGTACGGCGGCATACTCAGCGGCCCCTTCAAAGTCGGGCTGGACACCGCCGCCCAGGACTATAATGCCATGAAAACCCTCTTGTTCATCGTCCTCCAGGATGACGTTTTCAGGCACGTCTGCCTGCAGATCCGCGGCCAATGCCGGTGCTGCGCAGCAACCGGTTAAGGCCAGCATCAATCCGGTTGTCAGTGGAAAATCCTTGCGGTTGCGCAACTGTGTAACCTCCGTCCAAGTCAATAGATGTGGCGCTTTTCGAACAAGCGCCGGTTGGCAGCAGGACTTTGGCTTCAGAATGGATTTTCAGATACTCGCGTTCCCAATCGTGTGGTTCGCTGTCTCAATTTTCAGCAATCTAGATTTAACCGGTTGATTTTTATCGATTAAATTCCCACTTAACGGCATTCGGCGAGCATTGACCTTCAGGTTACTCGCGTTCCCGTCACATTTCTGTCCAATCTCGTTCCCTTTTAGAGACGGTCGACAGGAAGAAGGAGTTGTCTGTGCCTTTGCAAACGGATCCGCAACCGCGGCGTCAGCCCAAACAATTGCGTTCACGAATGATGGTGGAAACGACTGTTGAGGCTGCCCGGCAGGTTTTTGCCGAACACGGGTTTGAAGCAGCAACGACAAACCAGATCGCGGACCGGGCCGGCATCAGCATCGGGTCCCTCTACCAGTATTTCCCCAACAAGGATTCCCTAATTCTGGCAGTTCACAAAAAGCACCACGAAGAGGTACTTGCCGTGGTCAAGGGAGCTATGGACAGAAGTCAGCACCTGCCGCTGAAGGATGCAATCAGGCACATCATTGCTGCCAACCTGGAAATGCATATGAAAACGCCGCGCCTTCACACAGAATTTGACGCATGGATCCCTGCCCGCTCGAAACTGGTCGACCAAGACGGTTTCCAGAACGAAATGGCGCAGATCGTTTTGAACTTCCTGTCAAAAAGGCCTGACTTGCAAAAGGGAGATCAACTGAAACCAGCGGTCATTGTCATCATGAACATGGTCCGTTCGGTCCTGCATGCCACTGTCGGGAGCGTTTCTGATGCTGAAAGCCGCGAACAAATGCTCGACCATCTGTGTGCAGGTATATATGGCAGTCTGAATACCGTCGTTCAGCCGCTTGGGCAGGACGTTTCTGCACCAGCGCCGGCTTCTGACGGTTTTGGCTGAAGGATCACTGTTTGATTGTGCTCCCCTTTCGCTAGGAAACTGTTTTGGATGAAATCTCGGCCTGAGGGTGAATAGTTTCGATTGTTCTCAATAACCGTTCCGACAACAGGTCTGTTCAAGTATTTTGCCCGAAACGGGCTCCCCAGATACAGATATTCGAAATCCCCGACAAAAAAATTGTCCTCGACCACGTTGCCGTCGTCCTCGATACGAATGCCGGTTTGCAGGTTTTCAAAACAATTGCCCTGGTAGAGATTGTCCTTCGCAAAGTCTTCAAAGAGGCGAAGTTTCATCGGAAACGGCCAGCGAGGCGAAAGCGCACGCTTGTCGACAAACCCGGCGATCAATTCCGGGTTGAAACGGTAGCCGAGGAATTCGTCGGACTTGCCCCAGGATCTGTCACCCATCATGAGCTCCAGTGAAACCGGGTTTTCATAAGGGCTTTCGTCACCGCAGTCCCACATCACCAGGTCCCGCGCCTGGCGTGAAGCCACCCAGATACCGATATCCATGTTTTTAAAGATGTTCCCGCGGATGATATTGCCATCAGAGCCTTGCAGGCGTGGCCGGCTTTCCGGGTTGGTCGTGTGAAACTCCCAGCAATTCTTGTAGTGAAAGATACCACCGAAGGCATTGCTGTCGAAAACATTGTTCTCAATCAGGTTGAAGGCGGATCCGTCGACCGAAAGACCCTCGCGCCGTGTCGGGCCGATCCGCCGAATGCCCTGATTGGTGAAAAGGCCGTTGTTGCGTATCAGGTTTCCCGACACGGTGTTTTTTTGTGAACCGTGTTCCAGGTAGATGCCGACATGATGTCCATCCGCGACAATGGAATTCCGGATCGTTGCGCCAACGACATAATGATCGACAAAGACGCCGGTCATATAGGATTCGGTAATCGTCAGATGCTCCAGCACAACGCCGCTAGACGAAGCGGCTCGGGCAGCATCGCGCGCTGGCGCGTCATCTTCCGGCGTTTGGCCTTCAATCAAGATGCCACCGGTGTCATGCAATCGACAGTCGCGGATCGTGACATTGCGAAGTCCCGGGCGGATGACGATGCCGCGTCGGTGCATTCCGGTGATTGTTGCGCCCCTGCAATCGAGCACAACATCGCTCTGTTCTATCGTGATACTGCGGCGGTAACGGCACCCGTTTTCAAGGAAAACCGTGCCAGGACCGATTTCGGGCAGTTCGCAATCCCGAAGTTCTGGTGGGGCTCCGGTCAGTGCACCAAATGTCGTTTCTACCTGATCGTCCGCCTGCGCATGACCGGACAGGCAAAGCAGCAAAACGACACACGCAGATAAGCGCAGTACCGGACGAAAGAAGCACTCAATCATTGATTATGCAGGCAATCACCCAGTCCGAGCCGTCCTGAATGAGCTGGTAGTGACAAGTGAATTCAAATACAGGCTCACCGTCCGAGTTCTCCTGCGTCCAGTCCAGCGTCACCAGAGCTGCCGATCCGCTGACATGGCTGGACGCGACATGAAACTCCGAGTGACTGACACCTTCTTTCTCGAGGGCTTTCAGAAGTGCTTCAATATTCTCAATCAGCTCATCTTCATCGGCAAAGACGTGTCCCTTTTCATGTTGCCAGATGATTGCAGGCATTGCGAAGCAATCGCAGATGCGATCAACGTCGTAGTCGTTGAAACCTGACTGGTAATCGTCAAAGAGTTCGGCAATGGCCACTTCGGCATCGCCGTTCGCGACGGCTCCTGCCTCATTGGTCGGGTCGTTTCCGGCACCCGCAAAACCACCGTCATCCGCCATGACTGCCTCCCCGAAGGACTGCCCGCTGCGTTTGCTTGGCATTACACCTCAGCTGTCGCCGCATTGTCGGCATCCTCGCCATCGTCATACCCTATCATATTGAGTGGACGTGCCTTTCGTCCATTCAATTCGCACCAGTGGACAAGCGCTTCTTCCGCGCCATGTGTTACCCAAATTTGCTCCGCTCCTGTTTCAAGAATGGTCCGGCAAAGATCGTCCCAGTCGGCATGATCCGACAGGATCAGGGGCAGTTCGGCCCCGCGTTGGCGTGCACGGGCACGAACACGCATCCAGCCGGAAGCCATGGCTGTGACGGGGTCGCCGAAACGTCGCGCCCATCTGTCTGCAAGCTGACCTGGCGGGCACAGGATGATCTCTCCTTGCAGCTCTTTGCCCCGTTTCGCGACCGGCTCTACAGAGCCCAGATCAATGCCCTGGCTTTGGTAATACGCGGTCAGTTTTTCCAGTGCGCCGTGAAGATAAATCGTCTTTTCATAGCCCGCCGCACGCAACTCTCCGATGACCCTTTGCGCCTTACCAAGAGCATAGGCACCAACAAGATGTGTCTGTTCGGGAAACAGATCGTGGGAGGACAGGAGTTTTGCAATCTCCTGAGCAGCAGGAGGATGGCGAAAAACCGGAAGCCCGAAGGTTGCTTCGGTCACGAAAGTGTCGCAGCGAATGAGTTCAAATCCGGCGCAGGTGGGATCCTTCTGTCTTTTGTAGTCTCCGGAGACCACTGTCCGCCGGCCCTCGGCTTCCAGCAAAACCTGAGCGGATCCAAGAACATGCCCGGCTGGATGAAGCGACACAGAGACCCCACCGATAGTCAGTCTCTCGCCGTAATCTGCAGGCTGAGCCGTGCCGCAAAAATTCTCACCGTAACGGATTGCCATGATTTCCAGTGTCTGACGCGTAGCAAGGACAGCACCGTGGCCTGCCCGAGCATGATCGGCATGCCCGTGCGTGATAATGGCCCTTTGAACTGGTTTTATCGGGTCGATATGCGCACTGGCCTGTGAGCAATAGAGCCCTTCTTGAGTGAGAGTGAGGAGGTCTGACATCTGGATCTAACTAGGTTCGCCCGTCATCAAAGCCATATCCAAGCGGCCCAAAAGCCGCCTGGAATTCAAGACTACTGACAATAGGTGTATTCGATCCGGCAGCCGGAGGCGCCGCTGTTGGAGCACCAACCCATCGCGAAGTTCTGGGCTGCCTGCTCGCTTTCTCCAGCTCCGATGCCGTTGCTGCCGGGCGCGACTGCAAGCGCGTGGCATCTGGCCTGCGTTGCGTCGGCTATCCGGCACTGCGCGCCTCCACAATAGTTCATGGCAAACTGCTCAGCCCCGGCCTTTGTTGGCGCCGCTCCGTGACCATACGCACCGTTCGGTGCAAGCGCGAACGCCATCCAGCCACCTGCTGAGCCGGTTGAACTGTTTTGTACAGGCTGTTGCGGCGGCCGACTGCCACATTGCTGATATATGCCTGCTATTTGCTGTCCATTGGAGCACATGATGCCACCCCATTGGAAACCACGCTGGCCACGGTCGGTTGCAACTTCAAACCAGTCGTAGCCGTCAAACCGAACACCCGTGTTCCTGAGGATCGTGACCCAGGTACCCTCGGTCAGACTTCCAACCTGTGCATAGTTGGTTCCCGGACCGCCACGAAGTTTTCCGCCGAGAGATTGTCCCTGAACATTCAATTGCTGAGCGGCACTCGCAGGCTGTTGGGGCTTTTGCACGGTACGGGCACCGCATTGTTCGAAAATGCCCGCGAGCTGTTGACCGTTGGAGCACATGATACCACCCCACTGGAAGCCGCGCTGACCACGATCAGTTGCAACCTCAAACCAGTCGTAGCCATTAAACCGAACGCCGGTGTTTGCCAGGATGGTGATCCATGTTCCCTCGGTAAGACTTCCCGTCTGGCGAAAATTCATGCCCGGCCCATCGCGAAGTTTGCCACCGAGCGACTGACCTTGCGCATTCAGGCGCGTTTCATTGCCGCCGACAGCACCCCCTGCGTGGGTTTGACCGCCCGAGGGGCGAGGAGCCGCCAGCTGGCAGGCATAAGCGACGTCACCGAGATAGAGTGCCGGTTGGCCGTTATGGTCGGCGAAAGACACTTCCTCGCGGTCATTGAAATATCCACCGCGCCCGTCCGGCACAAGGCTCAGGTTACCAGTGTCACCTTGATAAAGCGCACGCCCCTCTTCGGGAATAGTCTGCACGAAGGCAAACCCGTCACCGAGATTGCATTGGTAAGCAAGACTTTCCGATGCCGTTGAAATGCCGTGAGTTGAGAAAAATCCTGCGGCCAAAAACCCCATAAAAACAAACGATTTCAACTAACCCTCCTGATCGAATTTTCGCAGTGAGAATTGACCATTGGGAAGCTGAACACAAGCTGAACAATTCAAGGCGGACCACTCGCCTTTTTTGGTGGCCTATCCTAAAACGTTGTCATGGACGCCGCTCTCCTACCCAACCGCTTCCACAACTGGTTCGCTTCGCGCGGTTGGGCGCCGCGTGCGCACCAGTTGCAGCTGATCGACCATCTGGAGCAGGGTCATTCCACTCTGCTGATTGCACCAACTGGCGCGGGCAAGACGCTTGCGGGGTTCTTGCCGAGCCTGGTGGAACTGGAGCGAAAGGGCAAACGCAAGCCCGGCCAGGCTGGACGCGGTATTCACACGCTTTATATTTCACCGCTCAAGGCCCTCGCTGTCGATATTGCCCGCAACCTTGAAGCACCGGTCGCGGAAATGGGCCTGCCCATCAAGCTGGAAACACGGACCGGTGACACGCCTTCTCACAAACGCCAGAGACAAAAGCTCAATCCGCCGGACATTCTTCTGACGACCCCAGAACAGATCGCCCTATTGTTGTCGGATCCACTGTCCGCGCGGCTGTTCGGATCCCTTGAAACGGTCATCCTGGACGAACTTCATGCGCTGGTGACTTCCAAGCGTGGCGATCTGCTGTCCCTGGGACTTGCCCGATTGCGGCGCCTTTCACCAGGCCTCAGAACAGTCGGCTTGTCTGCAACCGTGGCAGAGCCTGAGGATCTTCAGGCCTATCTTGTCGATCAGGCAGATCCGAAACGGCGGAATTTGTCGCATGTGGTTAAAGTCAGCGGCGGAGCCCAACCGGATATTTCGATCCTCGATTCAGAGGAGCGCCTTCCCTGGTCGGGCCATTCGTCGCGATACGCCATCCCCGACATTTACCAGATGATCAAGGCGCACAGTGTTTCGCTGCTATTCGTCAACACCCGCAGCCAGGCCGAAATGGTTTTTCAGGAACTGTGGCGGATCAACGAGGATACCTTGCCGATCGCGCTTCACCACGGCTCGCTGGATGTCGGCCAGCGGCGAAAGGTCGAGGCAGCAATGGCGTCAGGTGGTCTGCGGGCAGTTGTTGCCACGTCTTCGCTGGACATGGGCATCGACTGGGGTGACATCGATCTTGTCATCAATATCGGCGCTCCCAAGGGAGCCAGCCGACTTGCCCAGAGGATCGGACGTGCCAACCACCGCATGGACGACCCCTCCAAGGCCATCTTGATCCCGTCCAACAGGTTCGAGGTGCTGGAGTGCCAGGCAGCGCTCGCAGCCTCCAAAAGAGGGGAACAGGACACGCCTCCGCTGCGCAAGGGCGCTCTGGACGTGCTTGCCCAGCATCTGCTCGGCCTTGCCTGCGCCGATCCGCTGGATGCGGTTGCAGTATTTGACGAAATCCGCTCTTCGGAGACCTATCGACAGCTCGACTGGGAGACATTTGAGCGGGTGCTCGACTTTGTTGCCACCGGCGGTTACGCGCTGAAAAGCTACGAGCAATACGCCAAGTTGCGCAAGTCCAAGGACGGGCTCTGGCGCATTTCACACCCGAAGATTGCGCAGCAATACCGGCTGAATGTCGGCACAATTGTCGAGGCTCCCAAGCTGAAAGTGCGGTTGGTGCGGTCGAAAGCCAATGGCCGGCGCACGCCTGTGGGACGCGGTGGCCGTATTCTGGGAGAAATCGAGGAATACTTCATCGACCAGATGACACCGGGCGACACGTTCCTGTTCGGCGGCGAGATCGTGCGGTTCGAGGGCATCAGGGAAACCGAAGCCTATGTTTCCCGGTCCAACAGCGAAAACCCGATGATCCCATCCTATATGGGTGGCAAATTTCCACTCTCCACATATCTGGCCGAAGGGGTCAGAGCGATGCTGGCAGATCCGCCATCCTGGAAGGAGTTGCCCCACCAGGTGCGCGACTGGCTGGAGATCCAGCGTGAAAAGTCCGTTCTTCCGGCCAAGGACGGATTGCTGGTCGAGACCTTCCCCAGATCCAACAAGCACTACATGGTCTGCTATCCCTTCGAAGGCCGTTTGGCGCACCAGACGCTTGGCATGCTGCTCACCAAACGGCTAGAGCGGATGGGTGCCAGACCCATGGGATTTGTTGCCAATGACTATGCGCTGTCCATTTGGGGGCTTGGCGATCTGTCGCTTCTGTTCTCATCGGGAAAGATCCCGCTGGAAAGATTGTTCGAACAAGACATTCTGGGCGACGATCTTGATGCGTGGCTGGCTG
This sequence comes from uncultured Roseibium sp., assembly GCF_947499295.1. Classification (GTDB taxonomy): domain Bacteria; phylum Pseudomonadota; class Alphaproteobacteria; order Rhizobiales; family Stappiaceae; genus Roseibium. The sequence goes on along the minus strand of NZ_CANMNP010000002.1, from coordinate 346,781 downwards.
AATCCAGCCTGATGAAACGCACATTCCGCAACTGTGCGGTGATTGCCGGCCTCATTGAGCGCAGGCATCCGGGCAAGGAGAAATCCGGCAGGCAGGTCACCGTATCGACCGACTTGATCTACGATGTCCTGCGCGCTCATGAACCGGATCACATCCTGCTGAAAGCAACCTGGAACGATGCTGCCGAAGGACTTTTGGATATCTCGCGTCTGGGGGAACTTCTCACACGTATCCAGGGACGAATCACGCATACTGGCCTTGAGCACGTCTCTCCACTCGCCGTCCCCATTCTTCTGGAAATAGGCAAGGAACCGGTCTACGGAGAAGCTATGGATTCGCTATTGGAAGAGACGGCAGAGGAGCTGGTTCTGGAGGCCATGGAATGAGTGCACTCACGTCACATTTGCGCAAATACACAGCTGCGCCAGTGTGTCATGACATTCAGATCAATGGACAACTGGTGGGCCTTCACGACAGTGGTGTTTTGTGGTGGCCGGACGAAGCAACGCTCGTTGTTGCTGACCTGCACCTTGAAAAGGGCTCAAGCTATGCCCGAAGAGGCATCATGCTGCCGCCTTACGACACCGGCGTCACGCTGGAAAAGCTCGCGGGTGTTATCGACGCTTTCGATCCGGCCCGCGTGATCTGTCTCGGCGACAGCTTTCATGATCCGGACGGGTCTGACCGTCTGCCCGCACCTTACCGTGCCATGCTGACAACATTGCAGCTCGGTCGGGAATGGATCTGGGTCACAGGCAATCACGATCCCGTAGCCCCTGTCCGGCTTTGCGGTGAAACGGTTGACGATGTTTCCATCGGACCTTTGACTTTCCGGCATGAGCCGATTGAAGGCGTTGGAGCGGCCGACGCCGTGGGTGAGATCTGTGGTCACCTGCACCCTGCCGCCAGGGTCCGACGGTTCGGACGCTCGATCCGTCGAGCCTGCTTTGTAACCGATGGCGCCCGCCTGGTTTTGCCCGCATTCGGTGCGTTGACAGGTGGACTTAACGTGACCGACGAAGCTTACGCCCTGGTTTTCAAGCGCAGGAAGTTTTCAGTCTTCATGTTGGGCAATGACCGACTGTTTCCCTTTACTGCGTCGCGGCTTGTCGGGGACTGATGATCAAAGGGTGACCAGCGCCTACTCAACCTTGCTGATTTTCGGCACATCTCACGTCGGTAAATCGACGCTCGCCAAACGCATTGGCAAGGAAGTCGGGTGGCCTGTTCTGTCTACGGACAAAATGGGAAGGCATCCAGGCAGACCCTGGCCCAGTGTCAGAAAGCAGGTCGCCGAGTATTATTCGAAACTGTCAGTAGAAACCATCTATTGGTTCTTGAGGGTTCATCATGAAAACATGTGGCCACATCTCAGAGACAGGATCAGCACCGCCAGCCAATCAAATTCCGGGTGCGTGATTGAGGGATCGGCGCTCCGCCCGGAATTCATTGCCGACCTGCAACCTTCCCGAACCCTCACTGTCGGGCTTCATGCGAGCAACGCGTTTCTGAGGCAACGCATGGAGGCTGAAAGTCTCTATGAAAACCAGGATATGCACACGAAACAGTTGATAGAAAAGTTCATTCAACGCTCGCTTACAGACAACGACAGCATCGTCGAAGCGTCAAAACATCATGGGTTGACCTTGATAGACGTATCAGATCCATCATCTCTCGGCATTGAAGCCGACCGGCTCATTGAAAAACTGCGCCAATAATCAAGCGAAGTGCCTTTGCGATTTCACTTGATGTTTGATGAGAGGTCACTCGGTTGCTGTGAGGGAAAAACGCATTTGGTCAGCTCCTTTTCAGATCTTGAATCATGCCAACAGTCCGTCGGTCAAGGTCTCTTTCCCCGTTAGAAACCGGCATGGTGCACAGCAGGCCGATTGTCTGCGGTGAGCCCAATTTGGAAGTCGTCGCGTATGCTGTAGGCAGCACTCCTACGCCTCAGAAGCAACTGCTGTCATACTGCATTTCCGCGTCACGTCGCTAAAACTGCAAGAGGAAATCAAATGGCTTCTTTCCGCACTCGTATTTCGTCATTTGCGATCACGTTTGCCACTCTGTTGGCAGCCTCTCCCTTGGCGGCGCAGATGACAGAGGAACCACTTCATCGCGTCGAGGTTACGCGGGATATCGTTTATGCTGAAGGCAGAATCCGCGTCGACGGTCAGGAAGCGGTCCGAGACCTCTGGATGGACGCGTATCTTCCCAAAGGTGCTGGAGAGGACCCTTTGCCGGTGGTAATCTACACACGCGGCGGCGCGTTCCACCATGGTTCACCTCGTACCGGATACAGGGTCGACGGTGCACTCTCCACCTCCCCGGAACACTATTGCCGCTTGTTCGCCGAACTGGGGTACGCCTGTTTCGCGATAAACTACCGGCTCGGTCCGGAAGAACCGATCGCTTCGGGGATTGGTTACGACGAGCAGCGTGTCGAACGCGACACCATCGCACTCATGATGGACCGGGTGAGCATCATTCGACAGAACCTAGGCATGCGACCTCTCGACGTGAGTGATCCCAAAGACGAACTCCTGCTATCCGACACGGTTCTGAGCGCGACTGAAGATCTCTGGCGCGCGATCGACTTTGTCCGTTCGAACGCCATCGATTTCGGTGTCGATCCTGACCGCATCGTGTTGGGCGGGTTCTCGGCAGGAGCGGTGACCTCGCTCAACGTGGCACACGGGACGGATGCGGGTGTCGCTGGTGCATTCATGCTGTCAACGGCGCCAATCGGGCTCAACATATTTGAAACGGTCAGGGAGGGTTCAAGCGCCCCCCCGGCTCTTATTTTCACGGGCCAATACGATCTGTCCGGTGCGCTCGCCAGCATCAAAGGTTTGCTGCAGCACTACCATGACGTCGGTCTTGACTACGAATTCGCCTGGGTTCCGGGGTTTGGACATTTCTATCCGTCAGGGGCTCCGTCGCTCGGTGCTGATGGCTCGATCCAATCGGTTGAAGATCGCATCGTGGCATTTGTGGACAGGGCAACCGGTCACCGCTGATGGCTAACTGTTCGGAAGTCGCTTGTTTTGAGACAAAGAGCTCAATGGGAACGGATACAATCAGTGAATGAAATCCCGTCGATTTGGTCGCCGCCAAAATTTGAAGACGTGGTAACCTCCAGCTATCGAAGGATGAACGAAAATCCAGACCTGCCGACCACAGTATTCAGCAGACATGCCTTAGAAAAGGATCTCTGAAATGCCAAAAATTACCAAGATCGCCAGCGCCGCTTTGGTGGCGGCTTCGTTGACATTTACGCAGGTTGCCAATGCCTGCACCACGATCATTCTAACGGCCGAGGACGGCTCGAATGTATGGGGGCGGACCCTTGAATGGGGCGCGTATGACATCAACACGGAAGTCATGATTGTCCCTCGTGGACATGAGTTTGTTTCTGATCTTGGAGAAGGTCGTGAGGGGTTTTCATGGACGGCTCGGTATGGCGGTGTCGCGTTCAATGGCTTCGATCAGGACTATTGGCTCGACGGAATGAACGAGGTCGGTCTCATGGTGGGTGCCAACTACCACCCGGGCTTTGCGGAGTATCTCGAGGTGGACGAGACGATGATGGAAACCTCCATCGGAGCCATCGACGTGATGGCCTACATCGCCACGAGTTTTGCAACGGTCGACGAGGTGCGCAACGCCCTTGCCGACTTGCGCGTGGTGGCCGTCGTAGAGCCCAAACTCGGATTTCCGCCACCTGCGCATATAATGGTGAGCGACAAAAGCGGCGAGACCATCGTGATCGAGTTTCTCGAGGGTGAAACCGTGATCTTTGACGCGCCGCTAAGGGTCATGACGAACGCGCCGTCCTACGATTTTCACATGACCAACCTGAGGAATTACATCAATCTCTCGCCGGTCGCACTCCCTACGCGTGAGATTGCCGATCTGGATTTTGCACCACTGGGAGGCGGCAGCGGCATGATCGGCCTGCCCGGTGACAACACTCCGGTGTCGAGGTTTGTGCGGGCAGTTGCAGCCACGCAAACGGCGCGCCCCACCTCGACCGGCGACGAAACCGTGTACGAGATTTTTCGTATCCTTGACAACTTCAACATTCCCCTTGGAGCCGCAGAAGGCGACGCGCTTGAAGGCAGCGATGACAGCATGCGATCGGCCACGCTTTGGACCAATGCGATGGATAGCCAGAATATGAAGGTGTACTACCACACCATGCACAACCGCCGCGTTCGCATGCTCGACATGAACAAGATCGACTTTGAAACTCTCGACACGCTCACCAAGATGCCGCTGGATCGTGTGACTGAACAGGACATCGAGGAAATCAATCTGAACTGACGCGTTGCTATCGACAGTACGACTGCCTTAGTGAGAGGGCACCTTTTGCGGTGCCCTTTTTTCTGGATTACGCGGTTCTTCGGAAATTCATTACCAGGTCGAACGGCATATCCGCCTGGAATTGAGACACCACCTGCTGCCTCGCAAGTGTTTTCTGGCCGGCGGGAAGTACACTATTCGGACTTTTCTATAGTAACCGGCCTAGAGAAAGCGGTAACCGGCGAAAATCAGAATGCCGATCACAACAACAATCAGAATGAGGTTCTTGCGCAGTTCCTTGCGCACAAAACTGTCGAGTTCTTTGCTCATAAAACTGCCCTCAAAACCCAATTCCCGGCAACAAGTTGTTTACGCACCGGATGTGGCTTCGTCTTCACCCACTTTCACCCAGGCGATTACCAGTTCATAGAACACAGCCAGCACGACAGGCCCGAGAAAGAGCCCCAATAAACCGTGGGCAATCGTGCCGCCAAGAACGCCGATCAGAATGATCAGCATGGGTGTATCCAGCCCGCGGGACATCAGGATGGGTCTCAGTACGTTGTCCACGAGCATGACGGGAACCATCAGCACCGTAAAGAGAAGTGCCGGGACAAGGTCCCAAGCGCTCCATGCCCAGATAATTGTCGGCAGGATGACAAGAGCAGGCCCTATCTGGACAATGCAAAGTACTAGGGCAATGAATGTCAGGATGCCCGCAAGCGGCACCGAAAATGCGATGAGCAAAACACCTGTCAGAAGCCCCTGAATGACGGCAACGCCGATGACACCGCGAGAAACATTGCGGATGGTCGCGCCTGCAAGATCCACAAATTCCGCGCCGCGCGGGGCGATAATCCTGTCCGCGAACCGTTTAGCTCCCTTGGCAAGCGAGGGCCCTGGGACGAAAAGACATCCGGCCAGTATGATCGACACTACAAAAAAGAGAACGCTGCCGCTCAGGGATGCCAGCACGGACAGAATACGACTGCCAGCGGGTACAAGCATTGGTCCAACCTTGGTCAGGAACAATTCAAGACTGCGTTGCGCCAGCCCCCAGAACTCGGCAATCTTCTCGCCGACCAGGGGAAGGGCTGCAATCCGCTCCGGTAGTGAGGGCAAATTGAGCTGGCCGCCCGACACCGCTTCAAACCAGGACTGCAAGGTTTCGACAAGACTGACGACCAGCACCGCAACAGGCCCGATGACAACGGCAAGGCAGAACAACGTCAGCAGTACGGCGGAAAGTACCTTGCGCCCGCCGAGCTTGCCGGACAGCCAGGCGTAAACCGGGTACAGCGCCACGGTCAGAACCACTGCCCAAAGCAGAAACAGAAAGAAGGGCGCTATCAATTGCAGTGAGAAATAGGCAAACAGCCCGAGGACACCGAGCCGGATGGCGATGTCGATTACCCTGGAATCAACCGACGGATTTGAGTTTGCATCTGTGCCGACCGGTGTTTCGGTCGAAGGTTCATCACTCATCTTGGCCCCACTCACGCTACTGGCTGTTCCACCGAAAACTGAGAATACCGACGCCAATGCGCAGCGCCACCCCAAAGAGGTGCCAGGGGGACCAAAAATTAGTCTTTGCGGAAAATCACACCAGCGAGCCAACCGGTGAATATCGCCAGCATGACCGCAAGCACACCATAGAAGAATGGGTAGTGCTGGGCGAGCTCGAACGTAATCTGCTCAAAACCGATCTTGGCAACCGCGAGGCTTTCCTCGGTTTGCGAGACCACCTCTCCATGGTGAAACAGGAAGCTTTTCACCTTGTAGTCTCCAACGGGAATGTTTGCCGGCAGAGGAATGTTGGTGCGGAACATCGTATGGGTCAGAAACTCGATCGATGTTTCCTGTTCCGAGTAGAGCCCGGCTTCCTCGCGCAGACGGATAAAGGCCTTGCGGAAGTCGTCACGATCAGAGAGCGGCACGTTCGAGACACCTGAAACTGCCAGATTGATGTGATTTAGACCAATACCGAGTTCATCAAGGACAGTCCTGTCGGCCATCATTCCGATATCGACTGAGCTTGCCACTGCATAAAAGGACGGAACAGCCTGAAAGCGCTCGGCCTCTCGATTGACCCAGACCCCCAGAAACCGGCCTTTCCGACGGGTGGTGATGTCCTGAGGAGGCCCTTCAACGACAATCGCCAATTCATAGCCGCTCGGGTCGTTCGGCTGACGGGCGATATGGCTTGCCTGTCCGAAAATGACGATTTCAGTTCCCGTGAAATTGGACTGGATCGACACAACATCGGAGGACAGCGCCGTTACCAGGTCTTCGTTGGAAACGCTCTGCGCGTGCCCACCAACAGGCACCAGAATTAGGGCCAGCAGAAGAACCAGGCACCTCATGACCCGGCCCCCTTGCGGATGGCGATGGAATAGAAATCATCGGGAATAAGCAACAAGTCGACAGCAAAACGCAATCCAACGCCCAGAACCAGCAGCGCAAGCAAAAGGCGAAGCTGATCACCGCGCAGGTTCTGTCCCATGCGAGCGCCAAATTGTGCGCCTATTACACCGCCGATCATCAATGTCAGCGCCAGGACGATATCGACGGTCTTGGTTCCCATGGAGTGGAAAATTGTCGCTGCGGCCATCGTAAACAGGATCTGGAACAGCGATGTCCCGATGACAATGCTGGTCGGGACCCGCAGCAGATAAATCAGCGCGGGGACCATCATGAAGCCGCCGCCAATGCCGAGGATTGTTCCGAGGAAACCGATGATCGCCCCGAGACCCACAACCGGGATCACACTGACATAGAGTTTGGACCGCCTAAACCGCACCTTGAGGGGCAGGCCGTGGATCCAATTATGCTGCCCCGGCCTGCGCGCGCTTGGCGCGGAACCGGACTTGCGCCGACGGATCGCACGCACGGATTCAAACAGCATCAAACCGCCGATTGCACCCAGAAAGGTCACGTAGGACAGCGAAATCACAAGGTCCAACTGCCCGACGGATTGCAGGACGTCGAACAGGATTACGCCAATCAGCGAACCGAACACACCTCCCGCCAGCAATATGCCCGCCAGTTTGAAATCGATCGCTTTTCGCCGCCAGTAGGTGACCACCGCTGAAGCAGAGGACGCCACGACCTGGGTCGTCACTGTCGCGACGGAAACCGCGGGGGGAATGCCGGAAAAGATCAACAACGGCGTCAGCAGAAAGCCGCCACCGATGCCAAAGAGGCCAGAGAGAAAACCCACTGCCCCGCCCATGGCAAATATCACGAAGATATTGACCGGTATTTCGGCTATCGGCAGGTATAATTGCACAGGGTCAACGCCAGGACAGATTGCAGGTAAAACTGCGTATCAACTACATTAAATTGGTTAAAGACCCGTGCTGCCCGGTGTGTCAACCGGGCAACAGGCTTCTTCGGTTCGATAGAGCTATATTAGGCCAGTTTATGGCGGAAACGGTAAAGTTCCGTTTTAGATCGCCTGGCTCTTGAGTTCGTCGATAAGCTTGTTGTCCACTTCACCGGTCTCCGGCAGCCCAAGGCTACGCTGAAACGCGCGAATGGCGCTTCTGGTGCGTGGCCCCATCTGACCGTCAGGTGTTCCGGTGTCGAAGCCAAGGTAATTAAGTTTGTCTTGTGCTTCGCGGACCATGGCTGTGTTGTCTACGGCCTTAACGGCGGCCTGTGCTGCAGGAAGCGATGCATTGTCCGCCCATCCCTGCTCCATGGTGACCTTGTTTGCAGCCGGGTTCGGCGTTTCCAGCTTGAAGCTTTCAACCGCGAGCCGCGCATTTGCCAACGTTTCCTGATCCATCATGTTTGCGACATCGTCGCGTCTCTTGGCGGCTTCCGGATCTCCCTGATCAGCAGCGATTGCAAACCATTTGTAGCTGGCAACCAGATCCTTATCGACACCGATGCCGCCTGCATAAAGAATGCCGAGATTGAACAGGCTGTCTTTCACGCCGAAATTGGCTGCCTGCTCAAACCATTTGGCAGCGGCCGCATAGTCGGGCTGTCCGCCGCCGCCTTCGGCGTAAAGAACTGCAAGGTTGTGCATGGCCTTTGCGTTGCCGGCTTCAGCCGCCTTGACGTACCAGGCCTGCGCCTTCGGCAGATCCTTGTCGACCCCACGGCCTTTCTCGTAAAGGCTGGCGAGACGGTACTGTGCCGGTGCCAGACCCTTGTCGGCAGCTTTCTGATACCAGGTTGCAGCATGAGAAAGATCGGCTGGAACGCCATTTCCTTCCGTGTATTTCACACCGACGAGGAACTCAGCTGCGGGATTGCCGCTGGCTGCGGCACTGCGCAGTGCCATCGGGCCGACCCCTTCAGGCGGGAGACTTGCAATGAGCGCAGAAGGCGCGTTTGTGGTTTCGCTTGCTGAAGGAGGTGCGGGTTTGAAGCCCGTGGAGTTATCAACGGTCTGCTGACCGAAACTGCCGGCAACACCTGCAGGCGGTGCAAAGGCAAGTTCTGCGTCCGCGGACATAGGCTCTTGTGAAACGGCACTCTGGACGTTCCGAGGTGTGGCTGCCGGCGCGGCCTGTGTCGCTGTACCAGGGGCCGGTGTCGCAGCTGCGATCGCGGGCACCTCAGGTTGCACCGAATTTGCTTCCGCAGGAGGTGCTTCTGTCGAGGCGTCCCCCGCTGAACGGGTCGCGACAGCCGGTGGATCTCCGCCCTCGGGATTGGCAGCTGCATCTGCGACAGACGTTGCCGGTGCAGCAACAGCCTCTGCCTGTGCGGAGACGGGAGGCGTATCAACGCGCTCCTGTGTTTCCTGCGGCACTGCGGCAAGCTGATTGCCGTCATCTGAGGGCGTCGTTGCGATCCGGTAGACCTGAATACCAAGAACCAGAACCACAGCTGCAGCCGCATAGAGAATGGCACGGCGGCGGAAACCGGATCCTTGCGGTGTCTCGGGTGCAGGTCGGTCGCCCGGCAGCACAGTGGTGTCCTGAGCTTCGAAGTCCCGGTCGGCGATATCTTCCGTACCAAGCTCCAGATCATCAAGCTGTTCGCCCTTTTCCTCGACCGGTGCAGAGGACTTGTCGCGCTTCAGGACATTGCGGAGCCAGCCGACACGCGCTTTTCCGCGTTGTTCATCGGCAGGATCTGGTTCAGCGCTTTTCTTCTGTCTTTTTTCAAGCTGAGCCGCTTCGGCAGATGCTGCCTGCGCAGCGCGCCGGGCCGCAGCAATGAAATCCGCCTTGCGGTCTCGAGCCCGTTCTTCAGGACTAGCCTTTTCTTCAGCCCTGTTGGCAAATTCGGCTTGCGGCGGCTCGCTCAATTTCGGCTTAGAAGGTCCTGAGAAAAGTGTGGATGTGTCGTCAAGCGTGAGCGGTGAAAATTCAGCTGTGGCTCTCGAACCCGCAGGTTTCTGAATGGGGCCGCCCTGATCCGGCGCTTCCGTACGTTCCAGATTATCCAGACGTTCGGTCAGGGAACCGAGAACGGATTTGACGCCGTCGAATGTATTGCGGGTGCGCTCCTCGCTGCCTTCCGCCGCATCGAGAAGCTGCCTCAGATCTCCCTGCAAAGAATTGATTGCCTGGTCATATTGCTCGTTCTTCGGCGCGGGCGTCGTTGCTATAGCCTCTGCTGCCGCTTGCCTGGCAATTCCCGCAATGTCGTCGCGGCTTTGCTCCAGACCTTTTTCAATACGCTCCAGCACCGGAGACAGGTGATCGCCGTTGGCCGCATTGATGGAGGTGTTTTCAATCTGCTCTGCAAGCGCAGCCACCTTGGAGCTCAATTGATCGAAACGGCTGTCGTCAGCTCCATCCGCACCCTTGGAGACAATCTGCGCCAGGTCGGAAATACGTTTTTCCAGAGCTTCCGTGGAGCCCGGAGCCTCCACAGAGGCGCGCATTGCACCAATTTCCTCACGCAGCTTGTCCAGATCGGATGTGGTTACACCCACTGTCGGCTGGTCGAGACGTGCGGTCAGATCGTTCAACCGATCCTGTAGCTGGGTCATGAACTTGTCATCATGACCGCCTGCGCCGCCTGTACGCATATTGGCCGCATCCAGAACGGGCACTGGACGGGACGCCTTCTTTTCGATGGCGTCGATCTTGCCGGATATCGTTTCAAGCCGGCTTTCCAGCGACTGAAACGCTCCAGTGTCGGTTGCCGGCAGCGGCGCCTGTTCCATGCGCTCCAGCCGATCAACGATCTCGTTCAGGCGCTTGTCGACCTGAGACAGGTGTTCATGGTTGGCCGGGGCAGCCCTGTCGTCGGACATCATGCCGACAATGTCTTCAAGTCGTCCCTGGAGCCGGGAAATGGATTCCGGCTCAGGCATACGCTCTTCCATCGCGGAGAGACGGCTGTCGAGACCTCGCTGCTCGCGCGCAAGGACCTCAAGGTCATCCAGCCGCCCGGAAACGAACTTCATCCTGTCGTCGATACCTTCGACAAGGCCATTGATGTCGATTTGCTCAACGAAACCGCGGACTTCACGCAACTCCGCACGCAAAGGCTCGATTTCGGCATGACCCTTGCGCTGAAGCAGTTCTTCCATGCGCTCGGCGATGCTCACGACACGGTCCTCAAGCACCACCATGTGCTCTGACCGAGGCAGGGCCGCGAACGCGTCTTCGATTTCACTCAGACGTGCGGTGACACCGCGCAATACTCTTGGGTCAACGGAAGCCCGGGACAGCTCATCAAGGCGCTGAAGAATGTGCGCATAGCCGTGCTCGAGCGTTTCCAGTGCGCCTTCGACATTGGTTCGACCAACCATCGATTTGAGGTCGGCAACTTCCTTACGGATCTCTTTTGCAAGCAAGTCGTTCCGTTTGTCGGCGCGCATGCGTTCGACCATATCGGACAGACGCCGGAGCTCTGCGTTTTGCCGGCCTACCGTTTCGCTGGTGCCACGCGAAATTCCACTGAGAGCATCCCGCAGGGATCCCAGTTCCTCGCGCACCTGGTTGAGCGCTTGCTCATGAGGAGCTCTCAAAGCGTCGATACGACGACCAAGATCCTTGTAAATATGCATGGAGGCATCGCGCTGCGGATGGCCTCTGCGGCGGCGGGCGGGTTCGTGAACGTAGTCGTGTTCGTCAACGTAGCCGTCATCATCGTCTTCGTCTTCGTGATGGTAATACGCGTCTTCTTCACGAAGTGCGTCCATGGCGTACCGGCCTGGCCGGCGCTGCGGACGCGGAGCATCACGATATGGGTCCGACGGAGCCTCGTAGCCTGAAAGACCCTGGACCTGTTCATCCAGCCGGTCCAGTGCTACCATAACATCATCCAGGCCGGGTTCAGGTGGGCGGGACTGACGGCGCGGCGCCGGACGAGAAGTACGGCGGGGCTTTGCTGCGGCTCTTCCAGGCCTGCCGGTCGTGCGGTCCTGATCCGACAAGAGACGATCCAGTTCATCTGCCACAGCGTCCAGATCCTCGTCCCGCTCATCGATCATCTGTGAATCGTATCGGTTACCCAAGGCGGTCGCGGTGCGTGTCAGCCGTTCAATTCTGCTATTTGCGTGCTCGCGGCGGGGAGCGTCGTAATAGTCGTCGCTCTCATACACATCACGTCCGCGGCGTCCTGCCTCGTTTTTCTTCCAAGCCGGCATATCTTGACCCTGGGCTTACGGCCATTCAGGCCGCTGATGGAGCAGGCTGCACCGGGAATCCGTCATAAGACGGGACAAGCGCAGCGTTTTGAAAGACTTTGTAGACTTAGGGTAAACAGGGCGTTAATCGGCCTTGCTAAATGCAAAAACCGACTGTTTTCGATTGAAAAGACTGAGGACAAACCAAGGATTCGTGCCGAATCGCCTAAACAACCGTTAACGTTTTTTTGTCGGATGACCTTACGCGACTGGACCTTGACGCAAACGTAAGGTAAAGAGTGCGCCATCAATCAGGCTGACTGCTTGTGCGGATGGGCATTCGGGAACGAAATCCTCAACGGGGTCTTGGTCCCGTGACCCGTCTCAACCCGTCCTCCGGGCGTCACCTGAAGTCGCACGGCCACCCGAATCTGCCGGGCGACTTTCGAAAAAGCATCAACAATGAGCCGGCAAACGGCGACACTGAAGAGTACAAACTGCTATGAGCGAAGCGCTTTCGATCCTCAACGAGGACGATCTGGTTGACGTCGTTTCCGCAAATGACGACAGCACCAAGAAAACGCAATTTACGATCGGCGATCTGGCCAAGGAATTCGACTGCACATTGCGGACCCTGCGTTTCTACGAAGACAAGGGATTGCTGAATCCGAAACGCGACGGCATGAACCGCATCTATAACCGCCGCGACCGTGCACGCCTCAAACTGGTTCTGATGGGCAAGAGCGTTGGCTTTTCCTTGTCTGAAATCCGGGACATGCTTGACCTTTATGACTTGCGTGACGGCCAGGTCACACAGCTGCGTGTGGCACTGTCAAAGTTCAACGAACAGATCACCGTTCTGGAAGAGCAACGCAAAGACATCGAGCAGGCAATCGAGGAATTGTCCCGGACTGTCGAGATCGTTTCCGGAATGCTGAAGCAGAAAGAAGCTGAAGAGGCCTAAGCCCCAAAGCTTCAAACGAATTGGAAAGCCGTCGAGCCTAGGGCCGGCGGCTTTCTCTATTCTGCTCCGATGGAAGCGTCCCGTCTGCTTTTGCGTCTCTTTGCGCAAGAGCTTCTAGTGTTTTGGTTCGCCAATTAGAATTGTTGGCTTTCCACCTGTCGAGATGCGTTCAGCGTCGGCTGCGACTTCCTGCATGCCGGCGGTAGACATGGCTTCTTGCAGTGCTTGAGCTGATGAAAATTCCATTGAAAAGCTTTGGTAAAAGGGCGGATTGCCGTCAGGGCCCGCAAGGAACCTCACCACAGAGTAGGGTTTCCGGCCTGACGGAATTCCGGCTTTTTCATTCAGCAATTCCAAATGGGCTTCATAGTCGGCATTGAATTTTTCGGCATCAGACGGCCAAGGATACAAGACTGTCAGCACGACTTGTGACAAAGCGGCCTCCCTTCGGCGCGACACAAATAATCTTTCCGAAGAAGAGTTATCACCAAATCAGTTGGAATCGAAACAGAACCTAAGACTTGCGAATGCGAAACTCGTTAGCCACAGGGCCCTTGTTCAAGCCAGTCACAACTGATTCCCGATAGCCGGCTTGTCCGGCACCTGGAAGTCTTGTCGTTTCAAGTGAAGGACGGTGCTGGAATTCCAGGACTGTATAGGGCCTTTGGTAAAGCCAACTGCGGTTCTGAATTGCCAAGGGGTCAGATGATGGTGGGTCTTCTTCGGTGAAAGCAAAGAAATAGAGCGTGAAACCAAAAGCTTCTACCGGCATGATTGCCAGCAGCTTCATGCCCAGGGCGTCACAGCTTTCGAACATTGTCGCTGTTTCCCGGCAACGCAGTGTCAAAAGGTTCAAGGCTGGACCGCCACCCAGTTTGCCTGGTTTTGTATCTTTAGGGCTTCGCTCACCCTTAAAACAATGCGCAATCAGCTCGACCGCAAACCCCTCCGGATCCTCGAAATGGGCCAGATAGCCAATATCGCGGAATTGTTCGGGCGCACTGACTTTCACGCCTTTTCCGGCGAGCTGCTGACAGGCCAGGTCAAGATTCGGCACGGCCAAGGCAATTTTCCAATAAAGATCGTCGGCAGATCCGCAATAGGACACGGTTGCCTGCTCGAATTTGAGCCTTGCCTCTTCACCGCCATAGCCGACAGAGCCATCCCCCCAATCCTTCATTCCAAGGACATCACAATAAAAGCGTCGTTGTGCTTCAGGGGCCCGGCATGTCAGCGTGATCCATTCAATCTTGGGCATACGACAATCTGCTCCTTTGATCCTTGATTATGCCGGTACGCCTTCTTCCCGGTTTATGACCTGCTGGTGAAAGGCAGTCGCGAAGACCTCAAAAATAAGTCATCGAAACACAGATCTGTGCTGACGAACCCTCAAAATCATTCCAATTAGCATGTTTTGGGCGTATTTTTTTGTCATGGCTTCCCTTGGGACACCACTTGCCGGACGGAATCAAGACGCGTATATAAGTCTTAAGATGACGTTTACGGAAACGTAAGCTCACACTGCATTCCGGCGAATCTGGGAGGATTTCCATGCCGAGTTATACAGCACCCGTCGATGACACACTCTTCCTCTTAAAAGACGTATTCGGGTACGAACGCTATTCCAACCTTCCAGGCTTCAGTGACGCTCCTTTGGATCTGGTTGAAGCGATCCTGCGCGAGGGCGGCAAATTTGCCGAAGAAGTGCTTCAACCCCTCAATCAGAGCGGTGACCAGGAAGGCTGCACACGCAATGAAGATGGAACAGTGACAACGCCAAAGGGTTTTGGGGACGCTTACCGCGCATTCTGCGAAAACGGCTGGGGCACTCTTGCAGCTGATCCGGACTATGGCGGCCAGGGCTTGCCCCACACGCTTGCCACCATTTTCAATGAATTCGCATCATCCGCAAACATGGCCTTTTCCATGTATCCCGGACTGACGGCCGGGGCCGTCGCTGCATTGACGTTCCACGGTAGCGACGAACAGAAACAGACATATCTGCCGAACATGATCGCGGGAATCTGGACCGGCACCATGAACCTGACTGAACCTCATTGCGGCACGGATCTTGGCCTGATCCGTACCAAGGCGGTTCCCCAAGAAGATGGCTCATACAAGATCTCCGGCACCAAGATATTCATCTCGGCCGGCGAACACGACATGGCTGAAAACATCGTTCACCTTGTGCTTGCACGGATTGAAGGCGCACCGGATGGTACTAAAGGAATTTCGCTGTTTGTCGTGCCGCGCAATCATGTTGGCGAAGACGGATCGGTGGGCGACAACAACGGCGTTTCCTGCGGATCCATCGAGCACAAGATGGGTATTCACGGCAACGCAACCTGCGTAATGAACTACGACGATGCGACCGGCTGGCTGGTCGGCGAGGAGAACAAGGGCCTGCGGGCCATGTTCACCATGATGAACGAGGCGCGCCTCGGCGTGGCGGTTCAAGGTCTTTCCCAGTCGGAAGTCGCCTATCAAAATGCGGCCACCTACGCCACCGACCGTTTGCAGGGACGTGCACTGACCGGCCCCAAGGCCCCTGACAAGGCGGCAGATCCCATTATCGTACACCCGGATGTGCGCCGGACGCTGATGTCGATCCGCTCGTTCAACGAAGCTGCAAGGGCTCTCGTCATCTGGACAGCTCTTCACGGTGATGTTTCACATCGCTCGGACGACGACGCATCGAAGCAGTTTTCAGACGACATGATGGGCCTGATGACCCCGGTCCTGAAAGGCGTGCTTACCGACACCGGATTTGCCAATGCGGTCAACGCCCAACAGATGTATGGCGGGCATGGGTATATAGGCGAGTGGGGAATGGAGCAGTTCGTCCGCGATGCCCGCATTGCCATGATCTATGAAGGCGCAAACGGAATTCAGGCACTTGATCTCGTCGGCCGGAAACTGCCGGCGAATGGTGGCCGTGCAATCATGAGCTTTTTCAACGAAGTCAACACGTTCCTGAAGGAAAACAAAGACAATGAAGACCTTGCAGGCTTTACCGCACCATTGAAGAAAGGCGTCGACGATCTTCAGGCGGCCACGATGTGGTTCATGAACAACGCCACCAAAAATCCGGACAATGCCGGTGCCGGTTCGGTCGACTATATGCACCTCTTCGGTTTGGTAGCGCTTGGCTATATGTGGGCCCAGATTGCCAAAACGTCGAAAGAGCAGTTGTCCAACGGCGCAGGCGACAAGGCCGGTTGGCTTGAAAACAAGCTTGCCTTCGGAACTTTCTTCATGGAACGGACAATGCCGGAAACGACGGCACATCTTGACAGAATCTCAACTGGCTCCGACACAATGATGTCGGTTGCCGCAGAGGCGTTCTGATCTCATTCGGCCCTCTTTGTGAGGGCCGGTAATTCACCCGCGCAAATCGCGACGCGGCGCGCTAGTCTCGCCCCTCAACTGATTTGCCAGGGAGATAATCAAGTTATGGCTGAATTCGTTCTTCACTGCATGGCACAATCGGGTCACTCTTACAAAGTGGCCCTGATGCTGGAATTGTGCGGTGCCGACTGGGAACCCAAGTGGGTGGACTTCTTTAATGGAGAGACCCGTACGGAAGAGTTTCGCACCACATTGAATGAAATGGGTGAAGTTCCGGTTCTCGTCGACGGATCGAATGTACTGACCCAATCCGGCGTCATTCTGGATTACCTGACCGAAAAGTTCGGAAAATTCGGCGGCGACTCGGCAGAAGAACGCCGCGAAGTTCTGCGCTGGACCATTTTCGACAACCAGAAGGTTTCCGGCATGATCGGACCGCTGCGTTTCCTGCGCGCGTTGATCAAAACCGGCGAAACCGAAGTTACCGGCTGGCTAGACGGACGGGCAAAGTCTGCTCTTGCCATCATGAACAAGCACTTCGAACACAACGCTTTCGCTATCGGGTCGAAGCCAACGACAGCCGACTTCTCTCTCTGCGGATATCTTTACGTCAGGCACGAGACCGGCATTGATTTCGCACCCTACCCCCACGTCATCGCCTGGCTGGAACGGATCAAGGCCCTGCCCGGTTGGAAACATCCCTATGACCTCATGCCCGGCCATCCCCTGCCGGACGCCAAGTGAGGATCGTCTGATCTTGAGGAGGATCTGATGCCCGAAGCCTATATTTTCGACCACGTGCGTACGCCGCGCGGCCGCGGAAAAAAGGACGGCGCCTTGCACGAAGTACCGTCCGTGCGTCTTGCAGCAACGGCTTTGGAAGCCATTCGCGATCGCAATTCATTGGACACGTCCAAAGTCGATGATGTCGTGCTCGGCTGCGTAGACCCGGTCGGAGAAGCGGGCGGCGACGTCGCCCGTGCCGCCGTCTTCGCCGCCGGTTATGCGACGTCGGTTCCTGGTATGCAGATCAACCGCTTTTGTGCCTCCGGGCTGGACGCAGTCAACATGGCGTCCGCCCAGGTCATGGCTGGTCAACACAAACTGGTGGTCGCCGGCGGCGTGGAGAGCATGAGCCGCGTTGGCATAGGCGCGTCTGGAGGCGCATGGCCGATCGAACCGCAAGTCGCCATTCCCTCCTATTTCATGCCGCAAGGTGTTTCTGCCGATTTGATCGCCACCAAATATGGCTTTTCTCGTGACGATTGCGATGCCTATGCCGTGGAAAGCCAGAAGCGTGCCGGGAGATCCTGGGACGAAGGACGCTTCTCCAAATCGGTAGTACCGGTAAAAGACATCAATGGCATCACCATTCTCGATCGGGACGAGCACATGCGGCCAGAAACGGATATGCAGTCGCTCGCCGCGCTCAATGCATCCTTCGAACTGATGGGCGCAATGGGTGGTTTTGATGCGGTCGGCATCCAGGCGCATCCGGAAATCGAAAACGTCAAACATGTGCACCACGCCGGCAACTCGTCCGGCATTGTCGACGGCGCTGCCGCTATCCTGATCGGATCCAGCACGGCGGGCCGCTCCTCCGGACTTAAACCGCGTGCCCGCATCAAGGCATTCGCCAATATCGGTTCCGAGCCTGCCTTGATGCTGACCGGGCCGGTGGATGTTACCGAAAAACTTCTGAAAAACGCCAAGATGGATATGAAGGACATCGACCTTGTTGAGATCAACGAGGCATTTGCTTCCGTTGTCCTGCGGTATCAGCAGGCATTCGATCTCGATCCAGACGTCGTCAACGTAAATGGCGGTGCCATCGCCATGGGACACCCTCTTGGCGCAACCGGGGCCATGATCCTTGGAACCGTACTTGATGAACTGGAGCGCAGAGACCTCAACACGGCCCTTGTTACGCTTTGCATCGGCGCGGGTATGGGCACGGCTACCATCATCGAGCGGGTCTGAGCGATGATCAGCAATCTCGACAGGGAGTTCGGCCGGATTACCGATTACTGGTCGCCGCGGGTTGTTGCCGATGTCAACAATCAGAGCGTCAAGCTCGCCAAGTTGAAAGGTGAGTTCGTCTGGCACGATCATGCCGACGAAGACGAACTGTTTTTCATCGTCAAGGGCAGTCTGACCATTCAGTACCGCGATCGCGAAGATGTGGTGTTGTCCGCCGGTGACCTGCATGTGGTTCCCAAAGGCGTTGAACACAACCCGCTGGCTGAGAACGAATGCTGGGTGATGCTTTTTGAACCCGCAGAAACCAAACACACGGGCGACGTGGTCGTGGAAGGCACGAAGTCGGCAGCGCAACAGCGCGCCCACTTGACCAACGGCGCTTGAGACCGAGGAGGATTGTCAGATGAACTACAAGAATTTCACCATTGAGACCGATACCGACGGCTTTGCGCTGATCACCTGGGACATGCCGGAAAAATCGATGAACGTCATTGATCTATCGGTCATGAACGAGCTGGATGCCCTGATCGACGAAGTTGCCGGTACCGACGCCATCAAGGGAGCGGTCATTGCATCCGGCAAGACGGCCTTTTCGGGAGGTGCGGATCTGACGATGCTGGAGGGCCTGTTGAGGGATTTCCACATCAAACGCGGAAGCGATCCGGAAGCGGCAGCCAGGGCCTTGTTTGAAGGCTCACGCAAACTGTCTCTGGCCTATCGGAAACTGGAGACCTGCGGCAAGCCGTTCGTGGCCGCTGTTGCCGGCACCTGCATGGGTGGTGGAACGGAGCTTGCCCTTGCTTGTCACGCAAGGGTCGTCGATGAGAGCCTGAAAATGGGTTTGCCGGAAGTAAAGGTCGGCTTGTTCCCTGGCGCTGGCGGCACGCAGCGCGTCATGCGGATGACAGATGGCCAACAAGGCATGCAATTCCTGTTGCAGGGACGTACATTGCGCGCTCCACAGGCCAAGCAAATGAAACTGGTCGATGATGTGACCGGCACCAGGAAACTGGTCGCCGCTGCCAAAAAGATGCTGAAAGCTGGAATTGATCCGGTCAAGGATTGGGACAAGAAGGGCTACAAGCTGCCCAACGGCAAGATCTACTCTCCCGCAGGTTTTCAGTTCTGGCCTGCGGCCAATGCAATTTACCGGCGCGAGACCCACGACAATTATCCCGGCGCGCGCTATCTGCTGCACTCCGTCGTTGAAGGACTTCAGCTACCGATGGACCTCGCTTTGCAGGTGGAAAGCCGGTATTTCGCCAAGGTGCTGCAAACGCCTGAAGCCGCCAACATGACACGGTCGCTCTTCGTGTCGATGCAGGAACTCAACAAGCTGGCACGCCGCCCGCTGGACCAGCGCCCGAACAAGATCAAGAAGGTCGGTATTCTTGGAGCCGGGTTCATGGGCGCCGGCATCGCTTATGTATCGGCTCAGGCCGGAATTGATGTCGTGTTGATCGATCGGGATCAGGAAGCCGCGGACAAGGGCAAGGCCCATACCGAACAGCTTATGAGCAAGGCGATCAAGCGTGGCCGGGCCAGTGAAGACCAAAAAGAAAAGCTGCTGGCCAAGATCGCAGCGACCACCGACTACGACGCCCTCGCCGACTGCGACCTCGTCATTGAAGCGGTGTTCGAGGACCGGGATATTAAAAAGACCGTGACGGAAAAGGCCGAAGCGGTCATGAAATCTCGCGCAATTTTTGCATCCAATACGTCAACACTGCCGATCACGTCTCTCGCCCAGGCCTCCAAGCGACCGAAAAACTTCATCGGCATCCATTTCTTTTCTCCCGTCGACAAGATGATGCTGGTTGAAGTGATCCTTGGAAAACGCACATCGGACCGGGCCCTCGCACTGGCGCTCGATTACATCAAGGCAATCAAGAAGACACCCATTGTGGTCAATGACAGCCGTGGTTTCTATACCTCCCGCGTTGTCATGACCTATATCCGCGAAGGCCTGATGATGCTTGCCGACGGTGTTCCGGCGGCGATGATCGAAAATGCGGGCAAGATGGCCGGCATGCCTGTTGGCCCGCTCTCGCTTGGCGACGAGGTCGCACTGGATCTCGCCTGGAAGATCGTTTCGGCGACACGCAAGGACCTTGGCGTCAAATACGTCGAAGGACCTCTGGACAACATTCTGGAAGAAATGGTGGTCAAGCGCGAACGCTTCGGACGCAAGAACGCCAAGGGCTTCTATGATTACAAAGGCAAGGAGAAGAGCCTGTGGCCAGGCATTCCGGAGGTTACCGGCCAGCCGAAGCCGGCGGAAAGCTTCAACATTGAAGAACTGAAGCAGCGCCTCTTGGTGATGCAGGCTCTGGAAACTGCACGGATATTCGAGGAAAAATGCCTGACCGATGTACGCGAAGCTGACGTCGGCTCGATCCTTGGCTTCGGGTTCGCACCCTATTCCGGCGGCACCCTGTCTTATATCGACATGATGGGCACGCCCGCATTCGTGGAGCTTTGCAAAAAATTCACCCGCAAATGGGGCCCGCGTTTCAAACCCAACAAATTGCTCCGCGACATGGCCAAGGACAACCAAAGCTTTTACGGGAGATTCCCGCCGAAAGCGCCTCAAATGGACAAGGACGCCGCTTAAACTTCACGCAGATACCGCCTCTTTTCTGAGGCGGTATTGTCATTTTTACCTAAATCGCACGTGATATATGTTAGCAAATCACGTCAAAACTTGATCCTTCACGACTTGTCATGCACATTTCGTAAAAGAGCTGTGCACGTCGGCTGGAGTTGGGAATGTCGCTTGATGGCGAATGGGCGCGCGCGGACGTTTTCCGCGTACTGCGTGATATTTGTTCAAACGAAGATTTGGACTGGCCCTATCTGGCGCAACGTTACAACTTTGACCTTGCGAGCCTGGAAGACCCTCAAGGCGTGGTTCCTATAACCGCGTGGCACGGGGTCTTTGAATATATTGCCGAAAAACTTGGCAACGATGCCGTCATGTTCGACCTGTTCAACAATGTCGACATCGGCTGTTTTTCCATTTTCGACTATCTCTTTGCCTGTGCGCCTACTCTGCGTGATGCATGTCAGGCCTGGGTGAAGTTTATTTCGATCCGCACCAATGCATACCGGATGACCTTTGAAGAAGATGAGACCGGCGGCTACGTTCAGTGGCCAATCCTGGAAGGACGCGGTGAATGGCGGCAGAACATGTTCGCGCGGATGGGTTGGGCGACGCAGCAGCTGGAACATGCTCTCGATATGAAAACGCCACCGATCATGATCGAATTGGCGACTTCGGAACCCAAAAACAGATCCGCTTTTCAGAAAAAGTACCAGGGGCGTATCCGATTCAATTCGCCCCATAACAGGATCGCTCTGCCAAAGGCTCTGTTATCACGCCCGCTTCGCCGCAACGATGCGCATCTTTACGATATCATCTTGAAATCGGCCTTGGGCGAACTGGACCGTTTCGGTGAGCTGGAAGCGCCGCTGTCCAGAATTGCGAATGAAGTCGCATCCAACCTGGCCGACGGCTCCTGTACCTTGCCGCATGTGGCGGCAAAACTCGGCATGTCGCAACGTGCCGTGCAGCGCCTTCTGGAAAAGGAAGGCACGAGTTTTCGCAAGCTTAGCGAGGAAATCCGCAGATCGGCAGCAGAAAGATACCTCCGCAGCACGGATCTGCCCATGAAGGAAATTGCCTACCTGTTGGGCTTTTCAGAACTCAGCACGTTCTCCCGCGCCGTGAAGGCGTGGTTCGGAGTATCTCCCCGCAAGGTTCGGGAAGCTCCGGAGAAGCCGCTTTCGATCAGTGGAGATCCGGCTTCTGACGAGCGCGTCAAACAATTCTCACGGCCTGCGCTGAAAAACAAAGGTGCGTCCGCATCCCAGCCACGCCTGCGGGAAGCGATTACAGCTGACTGATAAGAAATGGAAGAATTGTGGCACGGTGGTACTTTCGGGCAAGTGAGCCACCGTGCCTAAGAACATTCTTTTTGCCGCCAGGTACCAAAAACTCCCGCTTAGCTACCTGTCTCCAAAAACGGTTTCGGACTACGACGTGCATAGAGACCGATCCGCCTTCGATATTTTTTCGGCCCATCCCGCAGTGTGATCGTTTTGTTTGCCAAACCCGTTTTTCCGCGCCGGGCCGGCGAATATCTTTCACCACAGGTAGAGGTTGGTCAGCGTGCCGCGATTGTGGGATTTCGCTCTGCTACCGATTTATCCAACCTAGAATCATCATTACCCATTATGCCAAGTAAGTAATTGGCCTGACGCGTAAAGGATTTTACCATTTACGCCACCACATACAATTATTCGGGGTTTTGACCCCATCCGATGCCCTGCCATTGTAATCCGAAACGATTGTTCCTAACTTTCGGAACAATTCAGACGTTAACGCAGGATCAGGAGAATCGCATGTCAGACACCGGCTTGAGCCGTTTTCTCGGAGGCTCTCCCGCTCAGGTGCTGTTGCGGCTTGTCTTCCTTTCCTTCGTGGTTGGGATCGTCTTGTCCGCACTCAACCTGGACCCGATCGACCTGGTCTACATGGTTCTCAACTTTTTTGAGCGTCTCTGGGATATGGGCTTCAACGCGATTGGCAGGCTGGGAAATTACCTTGTCATCGGCGCAATTGTGGTCGTTCCGATCTGGTTGGTATCCCGCCTTCTCTCAATGGGCCGGACAAGGAACTAACCGCGCTCGCGGTGCGATGCAGGGTGACATGCCTATCCGCAAGTTCATCGATGTCTGTTGAATAACCGCCGCCGAGCACACCTGCGATCGGGATTCCGAAAGAGCGTGTGCTTTCAATCACCAATCTGTCACGCCGTCTCAATCCTCCCCTTGTCAGTGCGAGCCGGCCCAGACGATCATGTTCATAAGGGTCGACACCTGCGTTGTAGACAACCAGATCCCAGGCCTCGCGCTCCAACAAATCGGGCAACAGTTCGGCGAGCCTCATCAGATAGGCGTCGTCATGGGTCAGATCGGCCAGTGCGATATCGAGATGAGAAGGCACCTTTCGAACAGGGTAGTTTTTCTCGGAATGCATGGAGAAGGTAAAAATATCCGGATCACCTTGAAAGATGTCCGCGGTTCCGTCGCCCTGATGAACGTCCAGATCAACGATCAATGCCTTACCGATAGCGCCATCGGCCTGCATCACCTTGAGTGCAACAGCCACATCATTGAAAACACAAAAACCGGCACCGTGCGCGCGGCGTGCATGGTGGCTGCCTCCGGCGGTATTGCACGCGATACCATGTTCGAGAGCCAGATAACATGTCAGTACGGTTCCCCCTGTTGCACAGCGCGCGCGCAGCGCAATGTCTTCCCGCATCGGGAACCCTATTTCCCGTGCAATCCTGTCCGGCACCTTTCCATTGAAGACCTGATCCACATAAGCTGGATCGTGAGCGAGAGCGACCCACTCGAACGGAGCCGGCCGTGGCCGGTAGAAGTCACCCTGCTCCAATAATCCTTCGTGCCGGATCAAGTCGGCCACGGCCCGAAACTTGTCCATCGGGAAACGATGATTTGCAGGCAGATCAGCGCAATAGGCAGGATGATGAACAATCGGCAGCGGCATGGGTCGCAATATAGGCCAGACGTTCAGGCGTTACACCCCTGCGTGAAAGGGTTCTCATTCATTACAACGCCCTGGAATAACGGGTATGCAGGCTCGTGGATTGACGAAACCGGTCAAGCGGGACAAAGAAGGCGTCAGTCCAATCAGAGATCTCCATGTCACATCCAAGTGCCGCGCCCGAGCCGCCCAAATTTGCATTTTCTGTAACGCATCGATCGGTGCTGGCGATCGCTGTGCCGATGACACTTGCTTATTTGTCGACGCCGCTCCTGGGGCTGGTGGATATGGCGGTTATCGGGCGCCTCGGTGACGCGGCGCTTCTGGGCGGCATTGCGATCGGGGGGATCATTTTCGACCTGGTCTTCACGACTTTCAATTTCCTGCGCTCCGGCACGACCGGCCTGACGGCACAGGCATTTGGCGCCGGGAACGAGCGAGAAGTCCGGGCTACGTTGCTCAGGGCCATTGTCATTGCTCTTCTGAGTGGCCTGGCGGTGATCATCGCCCAACTGCCCCTTAAAGAATTCGGGCTCTGGTTCATGGGCGGCAGCCCGGATGTGCAATCTGCGACCAGACGCTATTTCGACGTACGTGTCTACAGTGCGCCTTTTCTTCTGGCCAATTATGCGATGTTGGGCTGGTTCATCGGACTTGGTCGCGCCGGAACCGGACTGCTGCTGCAACTGGTTCTGAACGGTCTCAACATCATTCTCAGCCTGTGGTTCGTGGTCGGGCTCGGATGGAGTGTGGAGGGCGTGGCGTTTGCCACCGTATTGAGCGAAATATCGGCAACGATTTTTGGACTTGTTCTGATTCTTGCAGCAACAAGGAACGGAAGCTGGCCGGGTGCTGCCATCGTTTTCGATCGCCGCCTGCTCTCGCACATGATGGCTATCAACCGCGATATCATGATCCGCTCATTCACGCTGCTTTATGCGTTTGCCTTTTTCATGGCGCGTTCGGCCGATCAGGGCGACATTGTACTGGCTGCCAATGCGTTGCTAGAAAAGTTCGTCATGGTCGCCGCGTTTTTTCTGGATGGCCTGGCAACAGCTGCGGAACAACTGGCCGGGCGCGCCGTTGGTGCGAAATACAGACCTGCCTTCGACCGGACACTGAAACTGACGGCGCTCTGGAGCTATGCACTGGCTGGGCTTCTTGCGCTGCTCTTTTGGACAATCGGTCCCCTCATGATCGATTTCATGACCACATCGCCCGAGGTCAGGCAGACGGCCGCAACCTTCCTGGTATGGGCGGTGATCACCCCCCTTTTCGGCGTGCTGGCATTTCAGATGGACGGAGTTTTTATTGGTGCGACCTGGTCCGCCACCATGCGCAACATGATGTTGCTGTCGCTGGGGCTCTATCTTACTGCCTATTACGCCTTGTTCCCGTATCTGGGCAACCACGGCCTATGGCTGGCCCTTTTGCTTTTCTTCAGCGTACGTGGCTTCACGCTGCTTGCCGTCTGCCAAAGACGCGCGGCTGAAACCTTCAATGAAGGCTGATGTCACGCTTCTTCGCTTGCCCATGCTTCCATGTTGGCATCTCTTGCCTCCCGCAAGGAGGAAAGACCCTGCTCTTCGAGCTTGTCTGATAGCCCGTCCAGAATGTCGCCAACCAATGCAGGTCCCTTGAAAACAAGCGAGGAATAGAACTGCAAGAGGTCAGCTCCTGCAGTGATCTTGGTCCACGCGGTTTCAGCACTGTCAATTCCGCCCACGCCGATGATTGGCAGCTCTGGTCCGGCGAGTTTGCGCGCTCTTGCAAGCATGATCGTCGATTTACGGAAGAGTGGACGGCCTGAGAGACCTCCGGCTTCCTCTGCAGGCCCAAATCCGCTCAGGCCATCGCGGCTTATTGTTGTGTTTGAAACGATCAGCCCATCAACGCCTTTCGACAGTACTTCCTCGACAATGTCGGAGAGATCTTCATCAGCAACATCGGGTGCAATCTTGAGAAGCACGGGCACGTGACGGCCAATTTTCTGCGTGCACTCGTCACGCGCAGAAATCACACCGGTCAGGAGCTCTGCCAGGACCGAACGCGCCTGCAGGTCGCGAAGGCCGGGCGTATTCGGCGATGAAATGTTGACGGTGAAATAAGTCGCAATGTCGGCAAAGGCATAAATGCCGCTGACATAATCGGCGATCCGGTCCTCAGCATCCTTGTTCGCCCCAACATTGATACCGACAATACCGGTAAGGTTCCCTCTGGCATCAAGGCGTTTGCGCAGAGCCTCGTGGCCCTCATTGTTAAATCCGTAGCGATTGATAACACCCTGATCGGCAGGCAATCGAAAGACGCGCGGACGCGAATTACCAGGCTGGGGCCTTGGAGTTACGGACCCGACTTCGGCATGACCGAACCCAAGCTTCAGGAGCGCATCCGGCACCTCACCATTCTTGTCGAAACCTGCTGCCATGCCGAGCGGGTTAGGGAAGGTCAAGTCCCACAGTTTCACCGCAAGGCGCGGATCGGAACGAAGTCTTTGACCGGGCAGAACGCCTGACTTCAGCGCAAGTATCGTCATCCGGTGCGCTGTCTCTGCATCCAGAGCGTGAAGGACCTTAAGTGCTGCTTTGTCCAGCCAAGGCAAACTCATTCGTCCATCTCCGGAAAGACATGGTCACCATCCTTGCCGAGAGGCAGTTCCTTGACCCAAACCGCAGTCGCAGGGTCCAGGTCTGCATAAAGGTGCGGAAACAAAGCGCCACCGCGCGAAGGTTCCCACTTCAGCTGATCTCCAAGGACGCCGGCATCAAAAGCTGCCAGAAGCAGGTTCTCCTGACCCACAAAATGCTTTTGCGCCGTTTCGCGCGCCTGATCTGCAGTAGAAAAGTGGATGAAACCGTCTGAAAGATCCACAGGGGCACCCTTAAAGCATCCCTCCTGGATCGCGGTTTGCCAAAGAGATTGAGGAACGATCTTGAAAATCAGCGTCATCCGTGTGCCTTTTCGCGCGACAGCAGTGCGGGTTATTCCAATCCTGCCGTTAGTTCCGCCGGCAGGACACTACTCAAGTGAATTCTGTCGAACAAGCGGATGAACGGTTCCTTGTTCGCACCGCGTCACTTTTTTAAGGATAAACGCTGACACTTGAGCCATGAGAGAAGCCGCAACACCGCAATATGCGAAATTCGAACCTGACCGCTCTGAAGGCCTCTGTTTTAATTTGCGCACTCGGCATTCATAGCATTTGCCGGTATCATTCACCGTGCCAGTAAAGCGAGTAACAACGGAATGAAACTCAGGCCAGTCTTGGTACCTGCTCTCGTGCTGACTGCCGCCGGCGGTCTGCTTGCGTTGCTGTTGTTGGCTGATCCGCCCGACCTGTCCGCCGATCGGCAATCCGGTGGCCATGATGGTCAGCTGGCAAAGGCATTGGTGGCAGACGACCAAAACAACACACCTGGTGCGCAAACATCTACGCCTGCCCCGGCAACACCTGCTCCTCTTCCAGGAAACATCCGGGATGTCTCACCCGACGGCGTCAGCGCGCCAAAAGTGAGCGGCGGCTTGAAACGCATTTCGCCTTCCAAACGCTATCTGGAACTCAAGGATCCACCGGTTGAGCCGATCCCGGATGGCCCCCTGGAACTTGTCAGGGTGCAGGTTCTTGATGGTGGCCGGCTGCGTGCGAACCAAATTACGGTCAAGCTGGCTCACATTATTCCGCTAGAGCCGGAAGAGACCTGTGTCTCCCGCCTTGGCGGCACCTGGCCTTGCGGAGCCCGTGCCAGAACTTTCCTGCGCGGTTTGATCCGTCAATTCAAGGTCAGCTGCGAAAAGATCGAAGACCTCGGATCCCGGCAAATCCTGGCAACCTGCAGCAGGGGCAAGATAGATCTCAGCACCCGGTTGGTCCGCTATGGATGGGCGGACCCGCTTGAGAATGCGCCAGACAATCTGCAGGAGCTGGCTCTCAAGGCCAAGGAAAGAAAGATCGGCAAATGGCAGGCAGAATGGCTGAAAGACCTGCCGGCAACACAATGGGAAAATGACCCGACTGCGGCATTGCCCGGCCTCGAGGTCATCGAGCCTGAAATCGTCGAATGGAGCCTCAGAGCCGACCCTGAAGCACCGGAAGACGACACCTCTCTCTTCGGCCTAGGCGACCCCGCCATTGCTCCCCAGCAATAAGCCCGATGACCATTCACTTAAGGCTTTGAAAGGCGGCAGTTGCGCCGCCTTTCCTGTTTAGGCCGAGAGTTCGCCCGCGAGTGCCTTGCGGATCATTTCCCGGGTCTCGGCGATCCCGTAAAGAGCGACGAATGAGCCGAAACGCGGGCCCTTTTCCTGGCCGAGCAAAAGCTGGTAAAGCGCGGAGAACCAAGCAACCGAAACGCCGGGACCACCGTCAGGGCCTTTTTTCTTCGGATCCTGGTATCGCTCAATTGCGCGCGCAACATCGAGCACTGCATCCTGGATGGCTGCACCGTCGGCGTCTTGTGGCAAGGCGGCCAGTTTTTCGTCCAGCTGGCGAAGCGCCACCTGTTCAGTTTCATCGGGTGCCTTGAAAGACTTGGTCGGTCGAACGAAGTCCTCAAAGTAACGGATCGCATAGCCGACAAGCGCATCCAGGTCCGGATGCGTCGCGGGTGTGACGCCCGGCGCATACCGCGAAATAAAGGCCCACAGGACGTCTTTGTTCTCCGCATTGGAGGCCGACACCAGATTGAGCAACATGGCAAAAGGCACCGGCAAATCGATCTTCGGAATGTTACCGGAGTGGATGTGCCAGGCCGGGTTCTGCAGCTTTTGCTCCACCGGCATCTGCTCGTATTTCTGAGCAAACGTATAGTATTCGTCGACAGCTTTCGGAATGACGTCGAAATAGAGCTTCTTTGCCGTTTTGGGCTTCTGATAATTATACAACGCAAGGCTTTCAGGCGCTGCATAAGTCAGCCATTCGTCAATGGACAGACCATTGCCCTTGGACTTGGAGATTTTTTCTCCCTTTTCGTCCAGGAACAGCTCATAGACATAGTGTTCCGGAGCCTTTCCGCCCAGAATGTTGCAAATCTTGTCGTAGATCGGCGCATTGGTCATGTGGTCCTTGCCGAACATTTCAAAATCGACATCGAGCGCAGCCCAGCGCATGCCAAAGTCCGGCTTCCACTGAAGTTTCACCTGTCCCCCGGTCACCGGCAAGGTGATGTCGTCACCGGTTTCATCCTGGAACGTAATGGTGCCGTCTTTTGCATTCACCTCTTTCATCGGCACATAAAGCACGCGCCCTGAACTTGGCGAGATCGGCAGGAACGGCGAATAGGTTGCCTGTCGCTCTTCCCCCAGCGTCGGCAACATCACGTCCATGATCTTCTGATATTTTTCAGTTGCCAGGATCAACACTTCGTCGAACTTTCCGGACTTGTAATACTCCGTCGCGCTCGCGAATTCGTAGTCGAAACCGAATGTATCGAGGAACCGGCGCAACATCGCGTTGTTATGAGCAGCGAAGCTGTCGAAGTCCCCGCCGAACGGATTGGGAACGGTGCTCAGCGGCATTTGCAGATACGGTTCAAGTGCCGCCCGATCCGGAACACTTTCCGGGATCTTGCGCATGCCGTCCATATCATCGGAGAAGCACAGAAGACGCGTCGGTATCCTGTCTTCGGTGAGCAAACGGAAAGCTGTGCGCACCATGGTTGTGCGCAACACTTCGCCGAAGGTTCCTATATGAGGCAGACCGGACGGACCGTAACCGGTTTCAAACAGAACCGGCTTTTCCGGATCCCGCTTCTCGATACGTTTGACCAGTTTTCGCGCTTCTTCGAACGGCCAGGCTTTCGATTTCCGGGCCGCCTCGACAAAGTCTTGCGAAAGGTCAAGCGGAGGCAGGGATTGGTCGGTCATTTTTTGAATTCGTTCTGTTTGTTTGGATGAATTGCGCAGCATAACGGAAGGCTTTTTGAGACTTCAGGCCAAATGCTGCGGCGCGACACTAGATCAAGCAGCATTCATGTGCAATCACATGTCGCAAGTCCATGACTTGAAGCTTTCACGCCAAGCCTATACACCGGGCCTTCGAATTGGAAAATAACCGGCGCCACTGGAGAATGCATAGTGACTAAGAATGAGCCGATCAGCGTACAGGAAGCCCTCATCTATGTGATGGTCATCGTTTCGGCGTCGGACAACGAAATGACCGATATGGAACTGGCGACGATTGGCGATGTGGTCAAGATGCTCCCGGTTTTCCAAGGGTACGACAGCACGCGGATCATCCCGGCTGCGCAGCGCTGCGGCGACATTTTGCAGGAAGACGATGGTCTCAAACTGGTGCTGGAACTGGTCGGCGACGTGCTTCCGGCCAAGCTTTACGATACGGCGTACGCACTTGCTGTCGAAGTTGCAGCGGCCGATCTTCACGTTGAACAGGAAGAGCTGCGCATTCTCCAGCTGCTTCGTGACCGCTTCAGTCTCGACAAGCTAACCGTGGCAGCGATCGAACGCGGAGCAATTGCGCGCCATCGCTCGGTCTAAGCAGGGCGGACAGGTGGGTTGAAGAAGCCGAGCCCAAGGCGCAACTGGATCTTCCCGACTTTCTTTGCCGGTCTTGCGGCGATCATTTTAGCTGCACTCTTGGTCTTTCTTTCCGGCCTTGAAGACTTTGAGCTTTCAAAGTTTGAAACACGCGAGCTCAGTTTTCAGGACGAACGGCACCAGATTTCCGGGTCGTTGATCTTGCCGGTTGAACACCCGACTTCGCTTGTACTGCTGATCCACGGCGACGGACCGGCAGACAGGTTTGCCAATGGCGGTTATCTGCCGCTCATCAACGCACTCCTTGATGGTGGTATCGCAGTCTTTTGCTGGGACAAACCAGGGATAGGTAAAAGCGAGGGCGACTGGCTGCAGTATTCGCTCGCCGAGCGCGCGCGCCTTGCGGAGGCGGCACTGATTGCTTTGGCGGCGGAAGAAGACCTCTCAGAGGTTCGCAAGGGCGTTCTTGGCCTCTCTCAGGGCGGCTGGGTGGTTGCGGACCTCGCCGCAGGCAAAACCAGCACAGATTTCGCAATCATCATTGGCGGTGCCGTCAACTGGCTTCGGCAAGGCCAATATTATCAGCGTCGCCGTCTTGAAAACGACGGTGCCACCCAGGGCGAGATAGAAACCGCGCTGTCGAAGAGTGCCGCCGCCAATAACCAAATGGCTGACAAAGACTTCGACTATCAGGACTACCTTGAAATTGCCGGGCCAGATCCAATGAGCTCAAGCCGCTTCCAGTTCGTTCGGAAAAATGTGTTGGCAGACTCTTCCGGTCATCTGACCAAGATCACAATTCCGGTACTGACTTTGCACGGTGGCGAAGATCTGAATGTGGACCCTGACTACAATTCCAGTCGCTATCGGTTTCTCTTGAAATCCGGGCACGCTGCAAATCGAAGTGGCGTAATCAAAGGTGGTACGCATAGTCTTTTGCGCGCGGAACTGTTCAACTACCAGCTTGAAAGCCAGATGCCATGGTGGTCTCAGGCAGCATTTCTCGCGTTGGGACGATACGCCTATGCGCCCGAAGCGCTGGATATGCTGACGACATGGACGAGGCAGCACGCGCCCTCACGAACCGGAGACTGACAGTTCGGTTGAATTGGGGATTCAAGCGCCGAAGGGCCGCGTCAGTTCAAGCTCCGAATGCTGTCGGGAAGATCCAGTGAAAACGCAGGTATCGTCACGTTGAAGAGCGTTCCGTCAGGCCGTTCCATCTCATAGGCACCAGCCATGATACCGCTGTCTGTCGCCAGCGGGCAGTGTGAAGAATACTCGTAGGTTTCCCCGGGTTCGATAACCGGCTGTTCTCCAACGACCCCCGGACCATTCACTTCTTCCTGACGCCCAAGACCGTCAGTGATCTGCCAGTAGCGGGATTTCAGTTGAACCGGTTCGCTGCCGCCATTGTGGATCTCGACCATATAGGCCCAGATGAATTCACTTTCTTCCGGGCGCGATTCATCGTCCAGATAAAAAGGTTCGACGGAGACTTCGATTCCTTCGGTTGTGGCGCTGTAACTGCCCGACACGTTTAATCCTTTTGCTTCCGGGTTAGGACCCGTTCATTCAAAACGGGCTTATAAGGCGTATGACGTAAGCGTGAAAGGGACTGACTTGTGATTTCCGAGTGGATTTTGCATGTAGACCGCTGAATTTTTCAATTATGTGACCATCAACATGTTCGATGCCCGAATTCGTCCTCTGATCGATCCGCCCCTGAACCGAATGGGTCAGGCGTTGGCGGCTGCCGGCATCAGTGCAAACGCGGTGACCCTGTTCGGCTTCGCCTTGGGTCTTGTCGCAGCCGTGGCAATTGCTTGCGGCGCAACGCTTGCCGGTTTCTTTCTGATTGGACTGAACAGGCTGGCTGATGGCCTTGATGGCGCGATTGCACGCGCATCCGGCAAGACCGATCTTGGCGGATACCTCGATATCACGCTCGATTTTTTCTTCTATGGCGCTATTCCGCTCGCCTTCGCTGTGCTGGATCCTGCCAACAACGCCCTCCCTGCGGCAGCCCTTCTCTGCAGCTTCTACGCCAACGGCTCAGCCTTTCTGGCATTCGCCATCATGGCGGAACGCAAACAGCTGACGACGGACGCGCGCGGTTCCAAGTCTCTCTATTATCTCGGCGGCCTGGCTGAAGGGGCAGAAACCATAGCCCTGTTCCTGTTGATGGCTCTTCTTCCCGCCTGGTTCCCCGTTTTGGCCTGGGGATTTGCTTTTGTGTGTTTCGTCTCAGCCGCTGCCCGTGTCCTGATTGGCGTCGCCGCCTTGAGAGACTAGGGTTTCATTTCATTTGGCTTTTTACCTTTGAGACCTTCGTCCAGGAGATATCGTGTCTTCCACTCCTCGCTCACCTTGTCCGCAAGTTTGGCAACAGGCAGCGGAATCCCCTTTGCAACCGCGCCATCAAAACCGAGATGCGAAATGAGATCGACAAGGACAGTCTCCGGATCATTGGCCAATCCGTCATAGGTTATCCGGTAGGGATCCAGCCCTTCCCGGGAAAACCAATTGCTCCACTCGTCTTCATATAGTGTGACTTCCTCAACCGTCTGGCGGATCAGCTCTCTGTCGTAGTCCGGTTCTTTCGGTTCGGATGTTCTTTCCAGCTCTGTTCCATCGGGAGCTTTGTGCCAAAGGCCGGTTTGCGTGGCCTTGATCAATGAGATCGCCTGGGAAAGCTTGTCCTGCCGCGTCAAATGGATGATGCATGTTTTTCCAAATTCCGCTTCGAAGCGCGCCAGATCGCTCGAAGCGTCCGGGTGCGTAAATTCGAGCCGGTCAAAGAAAAAGCTTGCGCTTTTCCGCTGCAATCGCAGGCCGAAAAGACTGCTTCCTCCCATACCCTTGGAACGGGAGGCGGAAAATACTGCCTTGAGAGCCGAAACTTCTTTTTTGTAGTCACGGGACTGAAGGTTCAGGGATTTCTGCCAAGCCGCAAGTGTCGGCACGTGGAAATAGGATTCCGGCTTTCCGGCGACGCCTGTTGCCGCCAGCAATTTACACAACAAGGTGCTGCCGCTGCGGGGTGAGGTACAAATGATATAGGCCTGGTAACCGAATTTGGACTGAACCGTCATCTGAGCCACTTCCTGCCCTCAGGTATTCGATGGGCGTTCTTCGGCCCATCCAAGGGTTTCCTTGGCACAACTGGCGCGCCAGTTCACGCTGTTTTGCTCCTTTCGCAACGGTTCGGGCTTACTGTGTTGCCTCTTCACAACGGCCCTGGACAGCATCTCAAATGAAAAGCCCGGCACTTGGCCGGGCTCGTACGTCTAATTTCACGCGCTCATCAAACTGCATTGAGCGCTTTTTCAACGTCTTCCAGAAGGTCCAGCGGATCTTCCAGACCGATTGATAGCCGCAAGATGCCGTCGGAAATATCCAGCTCCGCGCGTGCTTCTTCACCAATCGACTGATGGGTCGTGGTGGCCGGATGGGTGATCAGGCTCTTGGCGTCTCCAAGATTGTTGGAGATCTTGATCGTCTCCAGCGCGTTGGTGAAACGGAAGGCTGCTTCCTTACCACCCTTGACTTCAAAGGCAACCATTGTCGATCCGGCTGTCATCTGACGCTGAACGACATCAGCTTGCGGGTGGTCGGCGCGCCCAGGATAAATCAACCGGCTGATCTTGGACTGGTCCGCCAGAAAATCGGCTACCTTTCCGGCACTCTCGGTCTGGCGTGCCACGCGTAGCGGCAACGTTTCCAGTCCTTTGAGGAGAACCCAGGCACTGAAAGGGCTCATGTGTGGCCCGGTATGCTTGATAAAGGGCATTACCTCGTCAGTGATCCACTCCTCATCTGAAAGAACGACCCCGCCCAGACAACGGCCCTGACCGTCAATGTGTTTGGTTGCCGAATAAACGACAACGTCGGCACCAAGCTTAAGAGGCGACTGATAGAGTGGTGTTGCAAAGACATTGTCGACAATCAGCCGCGCACCGGCTTCCCTGGCGATGTCGGCGACTGCAGCAATGTCGATCACCTCGAGCGTCGGATTGGTCGGGCTTTCCAGAAACAGCGCCTTGGTGTTCGGACGAACTGCTGCTTTCCACTGATCGATGTCGGTGCCGTCAACCAGCGTGCTTTCTACCCCGAACCGCGGCAAGAGTGTCTCGCAAATGTATCGGCATGATCCGAACAGGGCTTTGGCTGCAATCACATGATCGCCCGCCTTGACCGACGCCATCAGCGCCAGATTGACAGCTGCCATGCCGCTTGCAGTCCCGCGCGCAGCCTCTGCGCCTTCCAACCCCTTGATCCGGTCCTCGAACATGCTGACAGTAGGGTTGGCATAACGGGAATAGACATAGCCTGGATCTTCGCCGTTGAAGCGCGCTTCAGCCGCTTCGGCCCCGCTATAGGTGAACCCTTGTGTGAGGTATATGGTCTCTGAGGTTTCACCAAAAGGTGACCGCATCGTACCGCCATGCACCAGTGCGGTTGCAGGACGCCAGTTCTTGTTTCCGGTCTTGGTGGTCTCAGTCATGTCTTCCATTGCTCCAAACGCAAAAAACCCCAGCCTCAAGACCGGGGTTTGCACCTCCGGCCTATTTAGCAACTTGTTTAACGTGGCTGCAAGCCGGCCGGCCCAAATCACCACGAAGAGCCTGTTTGTTAAGTGAAAACGTTTCGAAGGTCAATCTCCTTCGGCGAAAAGCCTGCCATCGG
This sequence comes from uncultured Roseibium sp., assembly GCF_947499295.1. Taxonomy (GTDB): domain Bacteria; phylum Pseudomonadota; class Alphaproteobacteria; order Rhizobiales; family Stappiaceae; genus Roseibium. The sequence continues at coordinate 311,882 of NZ_CANMNP010000002.1, read as the reverse complement.
CTACAAAGCCTGTTGGCGCGGGCCGCCCTATCCGCTAAGGACGATAGGCAAGGAATTTGCGGGAAATCATATGAACGTCACGGCGGGTCAGGTCTTGAACGGTAGCGCAGCACTTTCAGCCAGCGGCATTTTGCCCGAACGCATCATTCAGGAGATGTTCGCAGCCGGCGAAATATCGGCTGCCGAACCTCCAGTCACCGGTCAGATCCAGCCTGCAAGCCTCGATCTGAGGCTTGGACGCGAAGCCTACAGGGTTCGTGCGAGCTTTCTGCCCGGCCCGGAGATCAGGGTTGCCGAGAGGCTGGAGCAGCTGAAGCTTCATACAATCGACCTTTCGGAAAGCGCTGTTCTTGAAACCGGATGTGTCTATATCGTTCCCCTGCAGGAAAGCCTTGCCCTTGCAGCGGACATTTCGGCGACCGCCAATCCGAAAAGCTCCACGGGCCGACTGGATGTCTTCACCCGTGTTATCACCGACAACGGCCTTGCCTTCGACACTATCCCTGCCGGATACGAAGGCCCGCTCTACGCCGAAATTTCACCCCTCACCTTCCCGATCCTGGTCCGCTCGGGCTCGAGGTTGAGCCAGATCCGTTTCCGGCGTGGCCAGTTCCTGATTGCTGACGACATTCTGGAAGAGGTGCACAAATCCCATACGCTTATGAGCGGTGGCAATGAGCGTATCGGCAATGGCGTTCAACTTTCAATCGATCTTGAAGGCAATGGTCCCGACAGCCTGATCGGATACCGTGCCAAGCATCACTCCGGCCTGATTGACGTCGATGTTGTCGGCGCGCAGGACCCGCTCGATTTTTGGGAACCGATCCACCGCCGCCAACGCGGTGAGCTGATCCTCGACCCCAATGCGTTTTATATCCTGGTCAGCCAGGAAGCCGTGCACGTACCACCTGACTTCGCTGCGGAAATGGTGCCGTTCGACCCGCTGGTTGGCGAATTCCGCGTCCACTATGCCGGTTTTTTCGACCCCGGTTTCGGTCATTCCGGAGCCGGCGGCGTCGGCTCGCGCGCTGTTCTGGAAGTCCGGTCGCACGACGTGCCCTTCATTGTGGAACATGGCCAGACCATTGGCCGCCTTGTCTATGAACACATGGCAGAACGCCCGGCAACGCTTTATGGCGAAGGGATCGGCTCCAATTATCAGGGCCAGGCGCTCAAACTTTCCAAACATTTCAGGTCGCCTGCATAGACCGGCATGGCATTCAGGACCGTCACGCGGGAGTTCGAAGGTTTTCTGGAGGACCGGAAGTCCCGGTTTCTTGCACATCTGGTTCCATTTGAAGTGTTTGACCAGCGGCTGGACGACCTTCGCAAGGAACATCGCAAGGCCAATCATGTGGTCACGGCTCACAGACGGCTTCTTGAAGGTGACCAGATAGAGGAAAGCGGCAAGGACGATGGCGAACCGGCCGGCACGTCCGGCATGCCGACCTTGCGCGTTCTGCAAGGGGCGGAGCTCATCAATTGCGCGGTGCTGATTGTGCGTTATTTCGGTGGCACCAAACTAGGCGGCGGTGGCCTCGCGCGGGCCTATTCCGGCGCAGCTCAGGACGCCATCAACAACGCCGATCTCGTGCCTTTCAGAAAAATGGCGCAAAGGGAGTTCAGTGCGGACTTCGCCCACAGCTCAGACCTGGAGCGACGCGTTGAGGTGCTTGGCCTCAGCGTTGTCGCGCGCGATTACACGGAAAACGGTGTACGTCTTCTCGTTGAAGGTCCCCAGGAGACGCTCGAGGACCTCTAGGATCTGGTCTTGTCGACCTCGGCTCTGAGCGCCTTCAGTTCGGTTCTAAGGGCTTTCACTTCTTCCAGGATCAAGCCCGTATCGTCATGGATCGCCTGCCGGTTTGCATCGGCTTCGGCATCATGTTCTTCCTGCATGGCCGACACGATGATACCGATGAAGAGGTTGAGCACCGTGAATGCCGTGCACAGAATAAAGGGCACGAAGAACAGCCAGGAATAGGGATAAGCTTCCATCACCGGACGGACGATGCCCATGGACCAGCTTTCCAGCGTCATGATCTGGAAGAGCGTATAAAGCGAGGCTCCAAGATCGCCGAACCATTCGGGGAAAGATTCTCCGAAGAGCTTGGTCGCCATGACGGCAAAAACATAGAAAACCAACGCCATAAGGACGACAATCGAGCCCATGCCTGGAAGGGCTGCAATCAGGCCGCCGATCACGCGTCTGAGCGAAGGAACGACCGAAATCAGGCGCAGGACACGCAAGATGCGCAACGAACGCAGCACCGAGAGATTTCCACTGGCCGGCACAAGCGAAATCGCCACGATGACAAAGTCAAAAATGCTCCAGGGATCCTTGAAGAATTTCAGGCCATGCGCATAGAGGCGCAAGATCAGCTCGACGACGAAAATCCCGAGGATCACCTTGTCGACAAACACCAGCGTTCCGCCAACCTGGTCCATCACCGACTTGCTGGTTTCCAACCCCAGCGTGATGGCGTTCAGGACGATAATCCCGATAATACAGAATTCCCAATTGCGCGAAGTGACGAGCGCCTTGACCTTGTTTCGCATATATCCGACCTGGAGTGTGCCATCATCATTGGCGCAGTTTGCGCCCGCGCGAACATGGCGATTTCTTTGCCGCAGTGCAAGATCAACAGCACGTCGATATCCAACTTCTTGAGTTGACAGACCCGTCCACTCGGCGCAGAAAGCTCCCGGAGCCATCGCGGGTGTAGCTCAATGGTAGAGCAGAAGCTTCCCAAGCTTAAGACGAGGGTTCGATTCCCTTCACCCGCTCCAGCAATTCAGCCGCCTTAAAATCCTCTGCGTCTCGGTCTCGCTGTAATCGGTTGGAACAATGGTCAGTTCGCTCCTCAGCATTCTTGAGGCATCTGTCCGGCTTAGGCCGAGGTCGCGCAGCAAGTGATCCGGCATCTGCGCCAGGCTTTGCGCGTCCTTCCGGCGCTTCGATTGGAGCTGAAGATTTCGAACAACAATCTGCAACAGTTCCGGGAAAGACGCCCAGGTGAATTGGAGTGGGCTCTGACTTGTTGTTTGATCGCTCATCTCGAGTGCTCCTTTGTCTTGACTGTATTGAAGACTAGGGAGCATCGCTGCACTCGGTGCGCAAACATCTCACTTAAACAAGAATTTATCGCAAAAAATAGAAGATTGTGATAATTTCTCGCACCTGATTTCTTTTTTGACGAGATAACTCTCATGGACCCACTAGATGACTTCGACCACCGCCTGCTGCGTCTGTTGAGCCTCGATGCACGCCAAACCGGCAAGGAACTTTCCGAAAAGGTCGGTCTGTCGCCTGCAGCGTGTCTGCGACGGGTTCAGCGGCTCCGGGAGATCGGCGCGATCCGTAAGGAAATTGCCATCCTGGCGCCCGAGGTAACCGGCACCACCGTCACCCTGCTCGCCATGCTGGAAATGGTGCGTGGCCAGCCGGAAAGAAATGCCAGAGCCCGTGAGACGCTGTTGAAATTGCCGGAAGTGAAAAAGCTCTACCATGTCACCGGCAAGGCCGACCTGGTGCTGACCATCGAATGCGCCTCCATGGAAGCTTATGCCGCCTTCACCGAAAGGCACTTTTATGCTGAGGAAATCAAGGGCTTCGACACGATCGTTGTGCTGAGATCTTATGATCCGGAGGTGGAGGACTGACACCGCGCTTGCCAAAGCCGGCAAGTGCGCTGTGTCCTTGAGTAATGTCTATCGCACATCACGGGCTTCATATTCCGGGAGTTATGCGCCAGGGATCTGAAACCGGTCCGTTAAAAGGCCTTGTCGCCACCTCGTCTAATCGCCCAATGGCTGAGGAGCAGTGCGCCCGTGATACGCAGTCAGGGACGAGCGGATCCGGCGCAGGTTCTCCGTTGTTTCTTCACTTGTCTCGTAAGCGACCGACATGGCGATCGCGTCCAAAACGGCGAGGAATGCATAGCGGCTTGCAGTCGGCTTGAAGATATGCGGGTCTTCCGGCAGATCGACGACGATCGGGATGGAAACGACGCTTGCAAGCCGGCTGCCGGGCTTTGAAATGCAGATTGTCTTTGCACCATAGGCTTCCGCAACCTTTGCGGCCGCGACAATCGCATCGGTTTCGCCACTTGCCGAAAACAGGAGCAGCGTATCACCGCGCCCCAGCGTCGCGGCCCTCATTTGCAGGATGTAACTGTCATTGACAGCCATTGACGTGATGCCCAGCCTGAAAAAGCGGTTGGCCCCCTCCTGCGCAAGCACGGATGACCCTCCGCCCATACCAGCGACAAGCAGCTGCTTGCTGCCTACGATCGCTGTCTTGGCTTGCTCCAGCTGCGCCGGATCGAGCTGATGGCGCATAGCGTTGGTCGTCGCGTAGATTGCTGCCAGAACGTGGTCGATCGAATTCTCCATGCTGGCAGGCTCTTCACCCACGTCCGGTCGAATATACTGAAGGCTTACCGCCAGATTCTGCGCCAGACGCAGCTTGAATTCCTTGAATCCATCGCACCCCAGCGACCTGCAGAAGCGGATTACGGTCGGGGTGGAAACATCGGCAGCCCCAGCAAGCTCTGCGATGGTCATTGTGCTGATGCGGTCGATATTGGCCTTGACGTAATCTGCAACACGTTGTTCGCGCGTAGCAAGTTGACCGTCTATGCGGTCCAACGCGGAAATCAGATCTGCAACGGCACCCTGACCACGTTTGGGAAGTTCTGTTTCCGCGCCTTCACCATCCGACATTTCCTGCTCCCACGCCTTCATTTTGATTTGTAACTTAAGTACATTTCTTTTCGAAATCCAGACTCAAGATACAGAATTCTGAGCTTGCTTCGCCGAAAATTTGTACTTTAGTTAGAAATTTTGCTTGATTTTGTATTTTTACCTCCACACAATGTACTTCAGTTACGTATCTGGGAGGGTAGAATGCAAACGTGGGCACGTCTCGCTATCGCACGGATCAACACAATCACCGAAGCCGTGGTTGCCTTATTGATGCTGCTGCTGGTGCTTGATGTTTGGCTGGGCGTTGTCGACCGTTATTACTTTCATTGGCAACTCCCCTGGCCCGAGGTCATGGCTCGCTACCTGATGATCTGGGCGGCGATGCTGGCGATTTCCTGCGGTATTGCCCGGCGGGAACATATTGGTCTCACAGCCTTTTTGAATTTGTGGCCCAAGCCAGTGCAGCGAACGGTCCTCATTGTCATGGACCTGCTCGCTCTGAGCCTCTTTCTCTATGTTCTTTGGTATGGCCTTGGCTTCGCTCAAAGCGGCGCCAGCCGGCAGGCAATGATCTTCGGGCTCAGTCTCGAGCCTTTTTATGCAGCCATACCGGTTTCTGCCGCGCTTTGCAGCACTCAGCTCGCTCTCGTTCTTGTGCGGGATCTCGGCACACACCTGGAGTTTCCTGCCGAAGAGGAAGCTGTCTGATGTGGGCGGGCATTGCATTTGTTCTTCTGATCCTGCTCGGCATGCCGATCGGTTTTGCCATTGGTCTTGCCGGGGTTGTCGGTCTGATCGACATGGGCGGCACCCAGTTCCTGTCCATCGGACCGAGCAAGATCTTCAACGGTTTGAATATCTTTCCGTTTCTCGCCATGCCGTTCTTCATCCTTGCCGGTGAAATCATGAACGGCATCGGCATCACCAACAGGCTCGTCAACCTGGCGCAGGTTCTGGTAGGCCGGTTCAGGGGTGGTCTGGCTCACACCAACATGCTGGCTTCTGTTTTCTTTGCCGGATTGACCGGTTCGGCGACTGCAGATGCGGCCGCCTTCGGACGAACACTCGTGCCGGCCATGGTCAAGGAAGGCTACAAGCGCGACTATGCCTGTGCTGTGACCGCAGCCGGTTCCATCATCGGTCCAACCATCCCCCCTTCCGGGCTCATGGTTGTCTATGGCTCACTCATGGGCGTTTCGATCGCCGGTCTGTTTGCAGCCGGAATTCTGCCTGGTCTTGTCATCTGCCTGGTCTGCATGGCGGTCATCGTGATTGGCGGAAACCGTGAAAACCTGCCAAAGGCGGCGCGTGGCGCCACCTTGAAGGAAGTCTGGTCGACATTTGTCAGCTCGCTTACGGCGCTGGCCATGCCGATCATTATTCTGGGTGGCATTCTGGGTGGTGTCGTTACGCCGACGGAAGCGGCCTCCATCGCAGTGGCCTACGCGGTCTTCATAGGTGTTTTCGTCTACCGCACGCTCAAGCTCAAAGCCTTCTACCGGATGCTGGTACGCACCGCCCGGATCACCGGCGTCATTTTCGTCATCATCGCCTTTGCCGGAATTCTCGGCTGGTGGATGAGCTTTGAACGTATTCCGCAGCTGATCGCCGAGAACGTTCTAAGCCTGTCCGACAACCGCTACGCGGTCATTGCAATCATCATCGGGCTTTTGCTGCTTGTGGGCATGGTGATGGATATCACCGCGATCCTGATCATCCTTGCACCTGTCCTCGTGCCACTGACCGAGCAGGTCGGTCTGGAACCCATTCACGCCGGGATCATCTTCGTTCTTGCACTGAACATATCGCTGATGACACCGCCGGTCGGCGCCTGCCTTTTCGTCCTGTCCTCTGTGACGGGGGAAAAGCTCGAACGCATATCGATCAAGCTGATGCCGTTCCTGGTGGCCGAAATCAGCATCCTTTTCATCTTCGCATTCTGGGAAGACGCAGCGTTGATGCTGCCCCGTTTCCTTGGATTTGCCAACTGACGTCATAAGAAACCAGAGAGGACTGAAAAAATGAGACTACTTACAACAGGACTGGCCCTAGCCGTGACCATGACAGCAAGTACCGCGCTCGGTGCTGGCGGTACCATCAAGTTCGGCCACGACAACAAGACCGACCCATTTGAAAATCCGGCACATGCGTGCACAGCAGTGTTTTCCAACCTGGTTCAGGCGGGGACCAACGGCAGCGTAAATGTCGAGGTTTTTGGCTCGAACCAGCTCGGCTCAGCCGCAGAGCACGTTCAGCAGGTTCGTGACGGACTGATCCAGGCAACTCTTACGTCTACCGGGGCACTCGCCAGTTACTATCCGCGCATTGATGTTCTGAACCTTCCGTTTGCGTTTGCAGGCAACGAAGCGACCTACAAGGTTTTTGACGGCGACTTCGGCAAAGCGCTCGCAGCCGACATCGAAGCATCATTGGGTGATGTTGTCGTCCTGGGCTTCCCAGACACGGGCGGCTTTTTCGCTGTGACAAATTCGCAAAAGCCAATTGCAAACCTTGAAGACTTCGAAGGCATCCGCATCCGCACTATGACCCTTCCTTCACACCAGACAATTATTCAAGCGCTTGGTGCCGAGGCCTATCCGCTCTCTTGGGGTGAGGTGTATTCCGGTCTGCAGACTGGTGTGATCGATGGTCAGATGAACCCCGTTCCGATCATCTCCTTCGCCAACTTTTCCGAGGTACAGAAGTATCTGACGCTCACCAACCACCTGTTCTCGCCATACACGTTCATGATCAACCGCGCTTTTTATGAAGGTTTCAGCGATGAGGAGCGCGCTACGCTTCATGCAGCGGCGGAAAACTGTGTCACCGCAAGCCGGGGCCTGTCCCGCATAATCGAGTCCTCAGAACGCGGTCTCGCCGGTCTCATGGATGCCATGGAAGTCACCGCTCTGGACGATGCTCAGCGCGAGGCGATGGCCGCGGCGACGCAGCCTGCATTTGAAGGCCACGTGAATGAAAACCTCGATGAAAAGGCGGTTGAGCTCCTGAACCTGTTCAAGGCGGAAGTCGCCAAGGCAAACGCTGAAACCTACCTCGACTAATCAAGGATGGCCGGTGGGGACCCACGACCTGCCGGCCATCTTCCGACAACGAGAACAAGAAACGCCTCTCATTGGACAGGACATTTCAATGCGCGTCTTCTGTGCTTCCATCGCGACTGAAACAAATACATTTTCTCCGCTCCGAACGGATCTCGCCGACTTTAAAGAAAGCTTCTATGCCCCTCCCGGGAAACATCCCGAGACACCAACCCTGTGCAGCGGGGTTTTTCCAGCGCTTCGCAAACGCGCACGTGCCGGTGAGATCACTCTGATCGAAGGCACTGCAACCTGGGCAGAACCAGGCGGATTGGTCAACACGTCAACCTGGACCCGATTGCGCGAGGAAATTCTCGGGCAGCTTCATGCCGCACTGCCGTTTGACGCCATCATCCTCGGTCTTCACGGAGCAATGATCGCCGACAATTGTGTCGACTGCGAAGGCGATCTGATCGCTGCGGCTCGCCAGATTGCCGGACCTGCGACCAAGATCGGCGTGACTTTTGATCCGCACAGTCACCTCAGCGACAAGCGCGTCCGGAACGCCGACATCATTACGGTGTTCAAGGAATTTCCGCATACGGATTTTGCTGAGACGGGCGAAGCATGTGTGGACCTCACATTACGGGCAGCGCGGGGCGAAATTGAACCGGTCCTGTCTGTGTTCGATGTGCGCATGATCGAAATTCTGCCGACAAGTCGTGCTCCCATGCGTGCTTTCATCGACAAGATGGTGCACCTTGAACAGTCCGGAACAGCCCTGTCGTTGTCCGTCATCCATGGCTTCATGGCAGGAGACTCGCCCGATCTCGGTGCCAAGGTTCTCGTGACCACCAACAACTCGAAGCAAGCAGGCGATTTGCTGGCTGAAAAACTCGGACTGGAACTGTTTTCCTTTCGAGGAACGACCCGGCCGGAATTTCTGTCGCCAAGTGCGGCCCTTGCAAAGGCAGCAGCACATCCGCAAGGACCCGTTGTCATTGCCGATGTCTGGGACAATCCCGGCGGTGGGGTAGCAGGCGATTCAACCATATTGCTGCGCCGGGCACTTGATCTGGGATTGACGGAGATTGCGTTCGGCACGATCTGGGACCCTATGGCTGTCCGTCTGTGCCATGCAGCCGGAGAAGGCGCGCGTCTTGACCTCAGGTTCGGGGGGAAAACCGCCTCAGACGCCGGCGACCCTGTCGACGGCAACGTTAGGGTGCTTAAGACACAGCGCAACGCTGTGCAAAGCTTTGGTCAGTCCGTTGTTCCCCTTGGAGACAGCGCGGTTATTGATATCAATGGCATTGTTGTGGTTTTGAATTCGAACCGGGCACAGACCTTTTCGCCGGATCTCTTTACCAATCTAGGCATCGACATCACCGCTCAAAAAACACTTGTTGTGAAATCCACGAACCATTTTCACAGCGCATTCGAAACCATTGCTGCGGATATTTTATACTGTGCCGTCGATGGGCCCTATCCGAGCGACCCCAGGAACAACGCCTACACAAGACTGGAACGCCCGATCTGGCCGATCGTCGAAAATCCTCATGAGACCGAAGCTGCTTAAAGAGCCATTGTCGACTGGACTGATTGTCTGGTCATGAAATGACATTGCGTGCTGACAAGCTGACCCTGAACACGATACTCTGCACCCACGACTGATTTGGCAGCAAGGCAGCCACTGCGCTGTAGCAAATGAGGCATCGGGAATTCCGCGTGAGGATAGACCAACCAATTTCCATTCGTTTTCTGTGCGCCTGCTTTTGCCTTCTTGCTATTATGGGCCAATCCGCGAGTGCCCAGGATGAGGCGATCCGGGTGCCGAATTTCTGGGATCCTAAAGCGGTGCATGATCGCCCGAGTACGATCCCGGACAAGATCCAGTTTCTTGCAACGGATGGATATCCACCTTTTGTCTTTCGCGATCCGCAGGGCCGTCTGACAGGTTTCAACGTCGACCTGGCGCGCGCGCTCTGCCAGGAATTGGGCAGCTCCTGCGCGCTGCGGATCAAGGACTTCGATGTTCTTTTGCCGGCGCTTGATGAGGACGAAGGCGATGCCATCATTTCCGGCCTGTCGCGCAATCTGGCGAGCACGCGGCGCCTGAATTTCACTGAAGACTATATGAAGCTGCCCGCCCGGTTCATCGTCGCTGCCGACAAGGCGGCAACATTTGACGAGCAGAAGCTGGACGGCGTCAAAATCAGCGTCGAAACCGGCACACGCTACGAAGCCTTCGCCAACAGGTTCTGGCCGATGGCCGAGATTGTCAGCCTGGAGACGGAAACAGCAGCCCGAGAAGCAATCATATCAGGCGAAGCAGACGCACACTTCGGCGATGGGCTCAGCCTTTCTTTCTGGCTTCCGAGCCAGGCCGCCGATGGTTGCTGCAAATTTGCGGGCGGTCCCTGGTTGGAGCCCGGCTATTTCGATGAAGGATTGGCAATCGCCACACGCTCAGACGATCCGGAGCGCGCCGCCGCCCTGACATATGCGCTCCGCCAGCTGCATCAAAAAGGTATCTTCCGCGAGCTTTATCTGCGGTACTTCCCGCAGAGCTTTTACTGACGGTCCACCTTCTTTTTCAGTCCGCTTTTTCTTTCCGGCCTGGTGTCGCCATTTGCCAGGAAAGGAATTGCGAGGCTGAAGGGAAACGAATGCGCACGCGGCGTCAGCGCCGGTCCAAGACCGATTTCCATGCCGTCATGGCCTTTTTCCGGTTCTTCCACATAGGTGCCGAAGAGCCTGTCCCAGATAGAAAGATAGAAACCGTAGTTGGAATCGGTTTCCCGGCGCAGCACCGAGTGATGGATGCGGTGCATGTCCGGCGTGACGATGACGAAGCGCAGGATATTGTCCAGTCCTGCGGGGATACGAAAGTTGGCATGGCTGAAGACGGCTGAAGCATTCAGCACAATCTCGAAGATCAGGACGGCTTCCCAGGGACCGCCAAGCGCGACGATCACCAGCCCCTTCCAGACAAAGGACAGAAGGATTTCTATAGGGTGAAAACGCAGCGCCGTAGTGGCATCGACTTCGCTGTCAGCGTGGTGCATCCGGTGGATTCGCCAGAAAATCGGCACTTTGTGTGACACGACATGCTGGCCCCAGACAGCAAAATCAAGTACGAGAAATGTCAACACGCCGGCAACGAGACCGCCCCAACCCAAGAGGCTAAAGAGCCCCCATCCCTGTTCCTGTGCCAGAAGGGCAAGACCCACACCGCCGATCGGGAAGATGAGGCGCACCAGCAGCGCATCCAGGAAGATTATGCCCCAGTTGGTTGGCCAGCGCTTCAGCCTGCTGCTTTTCATCTGCCGACGTGGCAAACCCGCTTCGAGCAGAGCCATAAGCAGGAAAATGCCGGCAAAACAGGCCATGCGAACCTGATTGATATCCAGCTGTTCAAACATTGGGCCTCGTCATTGCGGAATGGATCATGCGCCTTGCAAAGGCGTCCCCGGCTCTATACGCCAGATACTACCGCCTTTTACATCAAATACCCCTGCGACAGATCACATCATCATGAGCGCCTTTCTCTGGACCCGACCCGACACGCCCGCCCACGCCAGCCTATTGCTTGCCCACGGCGCCGGTGCACCGATGGATTCAACCTTCATGGGAAAGCTCGCCACAGCGCTGGTTCTGCAAGGCGTGGCTGTTGCGCGGTTCGAATTTTCCTATATGGCCGGACGCCGGACCGGCGGTTCCAAGCGTCCGCCACCGCGCGCGGACAAGCTGATCAGTGAATTCCAAACGGCACTACAGGCAACCCTGGCGGAAACCGAAGGCCCTTTGCTGATTGGTGGCAAGTCCATGGGTGGGCGTGTCGCTGCGATGCTGGGCGGCGGCGGGTCTTTGCCTACACGGGTTAAAGGCATTTGCTGTTTCGGGTATCCCTTCCATCCGGCAGGCAAACCGGATGCGGACTGGCGAATGTCTCCGATCGAAGACGCAAAACGACCCGTTCTGATCCTGCAGGGAGAGAGGGATCCGTTTGGCAACAAAGCTGAATTGGACGAGATCAAGCTGCCGGATCACGTGTCCCTCTCCTATCTGGAGGACGGAAACCACGATTTCGGTCCGCGCGGAAGATCCCCGGCAACGCTCGACGGCAATATCGAAATTGCGGCCGAGGCAACGGCAAACTTCGCCCAAGACCTTTGATCATTCGGCGGGAGTGATCCCGCGCCCACCCGGCGCCGGTGCCGGCAACTGCCGGCGGCTGCGACGTATCTGAACCAGCCCGGCAAGGTCATCTCCGATCTTGATCAGGGCGGGCACCAGAACAAGCACAAGCGCGGTTGCCGTTGCCAGTCCGAACACAATGGTAATTGCCATCGGCAGCAGGAACTGGGCCTGAAGGCTGGTTTCGAACATCAGAGGAAGCAAGCCTCCGATTGTGGTCATGGATGTCAATAGGACCGCCCTCAATCGATCACAACTGGATCCGACTGCTGCCGAATAGAGCTCCTCTCCAAGCTTCCGGCGCTCTTCGAACCGGGCAACGAGAATGATCGAGTTGTTGACCAGAATGCCAGCCAGCCCGAGCAACCCGATCATACTCAAGATTGTGAGATTGAAGCCCATGAGATAGTGGCCGACAATCGCCCCGACGATACCGAAGGGGATGATCGACATGACCACAAGCGGTCTGGAGTAGCTGGCGAAGATCGCCGCCAGGATGATGTAAATACCGGCAACCGCCATCATCACCCCGGTCAGAAGATCCGAAAAGGCGTTTGACTGTTCCTCGGCACGTCCTGCAAAGGAATATTCAAGACCGTAATTCTGCGCGAGTTCCGGCAGAAATGCCTTATTGAGTTCGGCGATAATCTCGTTGTTGGAAGTGATGGTGCTGTCGACATCGGCAACAACCGTGACAACCGTCTTGCCATCTCGCCTGAGGATCACTGAAAAGCCCTGCGCATCTGTCAGATTGACCACTTCGGTCAAGGGCACGAACTCACCAGCTGGTGTTTTGAGCGAAAGTTGACGAAGCGCCGCCGTACCGTTCTGGTCAAACACCTGTTTCACCCGGACGGCAACTTCTTCATCGCCTTCCGCAAAACGTCTGGCAATATTTCCCTCAAACGCGTTGCGGATCTGTCGTGCTGCGCTTTCGACCGTAAATCCGAGCGTCCTGCCGCGCGGGGTCAACTCGACCAGAAGCTCAGGCTTGCCATAGGGCAGATCGTCTTCCACGCCGCTTGTGCCGGGAAAAGCGGACAGTTCCTGCTGCAACTCTTGAGCGGCTGCCTTCAGATCCTGCAGAGGTGCTCCGGTAAGGCGGATATCCAAGTCCCTGCCAGGAGGCCCGCCGCGTCTTTCCGCAATCGCGATCCGTGAGGTGCCGGGGATGGCGGGAAGTGCCGCTCGCCAGGCACGCACGATTTCCGGTGTTCGCACGGTTCTTTCTTCCGAAAGGGTCAACTGAACCGAAATGCTGGCAATATTGTCGCCGCGATTGTTTCCAGCGGACCCCAGCGTGACATAGGTTGCCCTGACAAGGGATTGATCCAGTCCCTCGGTCAGTTTGGCTTCAGCTTCCTTCAGGGCCTTTTCGATGATCAAAATACCTTCGATGGCCTGCTCTTCGGGAATGCCGGCATGGAAGAACACGGACGCCGTGAGGTTTTCAGCCTCAGGAGAGGGAAAGAACGTGAAACCGACACGTCCGCCGCGCACCAGCCCGACGGCAAGTATCAAGGCAGCAATCGCGATGGCTAAGGTCACATAGCGCCAGTGAACCGCCGCAGACACCAACGCTCTGAATGGATAATCCCGGATCCAGTTGAACCCGCCGTCAAACCCGCGCCGGAACAAGCTTGGTCTTTCTGCACCCTGATCACGTCGTTTGCTGCGCCGCAAGGCTGCCAGAAGGGTCTCAACCGCAACAGCGAGAAGGAAACAGCAGGCGATCAGAATGACTTCGAAGGCGAATATTCCGACAGTGTCTTTCAGGGCGCGCAACGGATCATCGATCACATCCAGGAAGGGCGGCACTGAAAGATCCGGCTGCGTTACCAGGCCTGTCAGGAAGAATGCCGGTGCTGCAGCCAGAATTGCCACCCGCCACCAGCTCCAACCCGGCCGACTTCCAAGCGCATGGGACAGGTGTCCAGGTAGAATGAGAAAGCATTCGATCACCGACGCAATGACCACCGCGACGACCACGACCGGCAGCGTGCCCATGATCTGCCCAAGCACATCGCTGATCAGGAGGATCGGCAGAAAGGCAGCAATGGTTGTGGCGCTGGCAGCAAATATCGGAGCAAACATGGTCGAGGCTCCGATGATTGCCGCGTTTTCGGGTGAGTCGCCCATGGCCTGCCGCGTTGCAGTGTGTTCGCCAACGACAATCGCGTCATCGACAATCACACCCAACATCATGATGAGCGCGAACATGGAAATCATGTTGATGCTCTCGCTCATCAGCCACATGATCCCGAGTGTGGCCATCATTGCAACGGGTATGCCGGCGGCAACCCAGAAAGCAATCCTGGAATTGAGGAAGAGAAACAGGATCCCGACGACAAGCACCAAGCCGGTCAGACCGTTTTCGACCAGCAGTGTAATTCGTCCTTTGACCGCATCGGCACGGACATCGTATTTCAACAATTCGAGCGACTGCGGTAGTTGCGGGCTGATTTCGGCCAAATAGTCGTCGACGATCTGTGCTGCCTTCAAGGTATCAGTGTTTTCCGCCCGCAGGATCTGCAATTCTATTGCGCGGGTTCCGTTCGAAAACCCCTGATCTTCACCCGTATCGAAATCGCGGCTGACATCTGCAATGTCCTTGACCAGCGTTTTTTCGCCCGTTGCGAAGGACTTTACATCAATTCGACCGACAGCCTCTGGTGACCGCTGCTCCGATAATGCGCGGATCTGGCGCTCCACGGCGCCGTCAAGACTGCCCGCAGGAAGATCGATAGTGTTTCCGGAAATCTGACTGGCAACGTCGGAAATGGTCAGGTCCAGCCGACGCAATTCCCGTTCTGGTACCTCAACGAGATATTCCGGTGACCGGTAGCCGTTCAACTCCACCTTGTCGATCCCGCGCGCAAGAAGGTCATCCCGGATCTGCCGGGCGAACACCTTCAACGCGTCCTCAGAGAACGGACCTCGCAGCGCGATGGTAGCAACGCCATCGGTAAACGTATTGGAAGATATGACAGGCGTTTCTGAATCTATTGGTAGCGTCGTAATGTTCGAAATGGCCTGTTCGACGTCAGATAGTGCCACCTGCATGTTGGCACCTTCCAGAAACTCCATTCTGATCGTCGCGCTGCTTTCCCGTCCGTAGGAGATGATTTCATCGAGACTGTCCAAAAACCGCAATTCCGGCTCGACCACTTCCAAAATATTCGATGTAACATCCTCAGCGCTTGCGCCAGGCCAGGTGATCGAAACAGTGATCATCTCTGTCTTGACGGTCGGAAAAAACTGCGTATTGAGCTTTGCAAGCCCATACGCACCGAAGAGCACCATGACGGCCATAATGAGATTGGCCGCATTGGGGTGACGAACAATGACCTCGAGCAGACCGCGGGACTTTCCTTCAAAAACCATCAGCCGTCCCTTTACCGATTGTCGCCGGAAGCGGCGTCCGTCTGACTGGCATTCTGCGAGGCAGTGCCCTCGTCACCGGATGCGATGTCCTGCACGAGCAGGCCTTCTCCAGCTTCGGGTATACGTGTCACGAGCAGCGTTTCTCCCGGCTCAAGATCCCCTTTCACCAGGATGAAGCCGTCATCAATGGCAAGCGCCATCACCGCGCGCCGTTCAAGCCTGTCATCCTTGACGACGTAGACAGTCCCTTCGCCATAGTATGCGGTTTCGGGAATGCGGAAGCTGTCGGCATAGGTCTGGTCAGGTACGGAAACTTCCACAAATGCGCCAGGGCGAAGAGGTACATCCACGCCTTTACTTTCAATAGAGGCGATCAAGTCGACACCGCCTCTGGTACTGGCAACGTCCGCACCGATGCGCGTAACAACGGCCCTATAGCTGATAGGAACATTGCCCAGGAACCAGGTCACCTCCACAGACCGCCCGACAACCGTGCCACTTTCAGTGAGCAGACGACCATACTGGTTGTCCGATAAAGTGAACCGCACTTCGAATTCGTCGCTGCTATAGAGCGAGACAACGGCGTCATTGACATTGACGAGCCGACCAGGCTCCGCTTCCTCTGAGCGCACAATCGCGTCAAACGGAGCCCTCAAGATTGTGTTGCTCAGCTGACGCTCTGCATTCTCCATGCGCCATTCCAGCCGTTTGATGGCAGCCTTTTGCTGAACCACCTTTGCCTCTTCCAAGGCAAGAGAATTTTCGGTCTGTTCCAGCGACTGCTGCCGCTGAGAGACAAGAAGCTTTCGCTCATCGAGGGTCCGCTCGGTAACCGCCCCTCTGCCCAAAAGCTCCTGTGCTCGTTCCAGATCACGCGCAGCAAAATCCAGTTGTTCCTTGACCCGGATAACATTTGCCTTTTCCAGCCGAACCCGGCCTTCGCTTTCCACCAGGGCTGCCTGCGCTTCTGCCATATTGGCCTCCGCCTCGGTCACCGCGCCCTCGTAGTCGAAGCGATCGATTGCGACCAGCACTTCACCCTGCGCAACCTGGCCACCCGCTTTCAGGTCCGGATGAACCTCAACCACCTCACCGGCAACCAGCGTCCTCAAATCAACTTCACGTCCGGCCATTGTTTCGCCGAAAACATTGATCATCGGAGCATAATCGCCGCGCACGGCTTCAACCGTGGTAACGGCGTAACTCTTTTCCTGGACAGGCCGCTTGGGAACATCGGGTTTGGTTGCAACAAGCGAGTTCATGCCTGTCACCGCACCAAACAGTATGGCAAATGCAAGTAAAGCCTGAAGTAGGGCCTTTAGCACAGTCGCGATCCGTCCGGGCCGCCGGTCCTGCTCCCTGTGTTCAGGTGGCAGGACTTCAGAGACCTGCGTGTTGGCGGTTTCGGACTTAATAGACTGCAGCATGTTCTGTGCACCCGGAGGTCAAGACGCTTCTAAGGCCAAGCATTGCTTTGCCGGTTCGAAGGATAAATTTCCTTCGCGATGCAAAATTCAAGAGTCACATAAGCGCGGATATGACGTTTGGCACGTTGAAAAGTGTAACAGAATGTTGCTGAAAGCGGCGATTGCGTTTCGGAAAGGGGAACGGGCACACAATTAACTGAGCGCCAGTTCCTGCATTCGTTCAGTCGTCGAACTCGTATTTGGTGCTGCAGAACTCACAGGTAACGACGATTTTTCCATCAACTGTCATCTGCTCGATTTCTTCAGCACTGAAGCCAGCCAGAACGCCTTCGATCTTCTCGCGCGAACAGCGGCATTTGTCCAACAGGGGCTGAGGCTCGAAGAGACGCACACCGCGTTCATGGAACAGTCGGAACAGCAACATTTCTACACTGACCTCCGGATCGGTCAGCTCGACATCCTTGACTGTTTCGACCAAAAGCTTGGCTTCAACCCAGGCGTCGTCTTCTTCAACTTCGTGAAGTTCGGTGCCATGCGGAGCATCGCCTGGATCCAGATCCGCCTGGCGCATCCGCTCGGGAGACTCGGGCAGAAATTGCACCACCACCCCGCCTGCGGTCCAGCTCTGGTCGGGGCTTTCGCCTTCCTGTCTGGTGAAGAGTTCGCCGACAGCAAGACGGACTTCAGTCGGGATTTGCTCAGACCGTTCGAAATACCGCCGAGCAACCTCTTCCAGCGAGACACCGTCCAGCTCCACAAGGCCCTGGTAGCGCTGCATATGCTGGCCCTGATCGATTGTCATGGCGAGATGACCGTGGCCAAGCAGGGCCTCTGGTGCCGCCTTTCCTGCTTCCATGAGCGCCTCGACCCTGTCAGCGTCATAGGTCGCACAGGCACGAATTGCATCTGGAGATGCAAAATCGACAACCAGCATGGATACCGGCCCTTGCGTCTGTGTCTGCAGGGTGAAGCGCCCGTCGAACTTGAGCGACGTGCCCAGCAGGCAGGTCAGTACGATCGCTTCGGCCAGAAGGCGAGAGACCGGCTCCGGATAGTCATGCCGGTCCAGGATGGATTGCAAAACCGGACCGAGCGCAACAGCACGACCCCGGACGTCCAGAGATTCAACAGCAAAGGGCCGGACAGCATCCAGCCCTGCGGGCGTGATGCCCAATTCATCAAGATTCAATGCCACGATGGAATTGCCTTAACTTGCGCCGAAGCACCAGGCCAGAATACCCTTCTGGGCATGGAGCCGGTTTTCTGCTTCGTCAAACACCACAGAGTTGGGACCGTCCATCACTTCCGACGTCACTTCCTCGCCGCGATGAGCCGGCAGGCAGTGCATGAACAAAGCGTCGTTGTTCGCTTCCGACATCAGACGCTTGTTCACTTGATAGGCGCTGAGCAGATTGTGACGCGATTCCGCATCATCATCGCCCATGGACACCCAGCAGTCGGTCACGACACAGTCGGTCCCCTTGACCGCCTCATATGGGTCTGTGGTCACGATAATTGAACCACCCTTGGCGCGGGCAGCATCGATAAGGTCTTGCGGCGGTGCCAATTCGGCTGGTGTTGCAATGCGCAGTTCGAAGTCGAGACGCGGGGCTGCGTGAACCCACGACGCCAGAACGTTGTTGTTGTCGCCTGTCCAGGCAACGCTCTTGCCCCTGATAGATCCGCGATGTTCTTCAAACGTCATCACATCGGCCATGATCTGACAGGGGTGTGAAACTTTGGTCAGCCCGTTGATAACCGGAACGGTTGCGTTTTCGGCAAGTTCATTGAGTTCATGATGATCGAGGATACGGATCATGATGGCATCGACGAAACGCGACAGAACCTTGGCCGTATCTGCAATGGTTTCTCCCCGGCCCAGCTGCATTTCAGTGCCGGTCAGCATCAAGGTTTCACCGCCCAGCTCACGCATGCCGACATCAAAGGATATGCGCGTGCGTGTCGAGGGTTGTTCGAAGATCATGGCCAGCACCTTGCCCGCAAGCGGACCTTCGCCGCGGCGTACACCGTTGCGGCTGGACTTGATCTTGAGACCGGTGTCGAGAATGGTGCGCAGTTCGTCGCCTTCAAATTGAGTCAGATCCAGAAAATTCCGGTAGCTTCCGTTCGCGGTCATTCTGCCGCTCCTTCCACCAGTTTCGCTTCGATCGCCAGCGCGGCGTCTTCAAGGCGCTCTACGGCAATTGAGATTTCATCTTCGCTAATTGTGAGCGGCGGCATGATGCGCACCACGTTGTCGCCCGCAGGCACCGCCAGCAAGCCCGCTTCGCGCGCGGCACCCACATATTCACCAACGGGCACAACACACCGTATGCCCAACATCAGACCGTTGCCTCGCACCTGATCCAGCACTTTGGGATGACTGTCCACGAGGCCCGCAAGCTTCTGCTTGAGATGGAGCCCTTTGTGTCGGACATCTTCCAGAAAGCCGTCACCAAGCACGACGTCCAGGACGGCGTTGCCGACAGACATCGCGAGAGGGTTGCCGCCGAAAGTCGTTCCATGCGTTCCCGGTGCAAGTGCTTCCGCGCAGTCCGCGGTCGCAAGACAGGCACCCATCGGGAACCCACCGCCAATGCCTTTGGCAACAGCCATGATGTCCGGCTCGATGCCGCTCCACTCATGAGCAAAAAATTTGCCCGTTCGCCCGACGCCTGTCTGGATTTCGTCCAGGATCAACAAGATACCTTGATCGTCACACAGCTGGCGCACGGCACGCAGGAAGTCCGTCGGGATCTCCCGAATACCGCCCTCACCCTGGACAGGTTCAAGCGCAATCGCCGCCGTCTGCGGTCCGAGGGCCGCCTTGAGAGCATCCAGATCGTTTGCAGGCACTTGATCGAAACCCGGTGCCTTCGGGCCAAATCCTTCCAGATATTTGGCTTGGCCGCCCGCGGCGATGGTCCCCAGTGTCCGGCCGTGGAACGCTCCCTCGAAAGTGACGATATGGTAGCGTTCCGGCTGTCCTTTGTCGAAATGGTACCTGCGCGCGCACTTGATGGCGGCTTCCATCGCTTCAGCGCCGGAATTCACAAAAAGCACCTTTTCGGCAAAAGAAGCGTCGCAAAGGCGCTGCGCAAGGCGCTCGCCCTCCGGTATCTGATGAAGGTTGGACACGTGCCACAGTTTTGCGGCCTGCTCCTGTAGCGCCGACACCAGGTGCGGATGGCTATGCCCGATGGAATTGACAGCAATACCGGAACCGCAATCGAGGAATCGTCGGCCGTCTTTCGTAACAAGCCAGACACCTTCCCCATGATCAAACGACAGGTTCGATCTTGCGTAGTTACCGAATAATGCAGTCTTGGACATAACCTCTTTTGTCTCCTTAAGAACGCCTGCACGAAGGTGACGTTCGCGCCCGACAGGAGCAACGATGTCACAGTTACGGTGTCAGGCCAAAATGCAACATGCCGCCCCGAAGAGGCGGCACGCTGCGGTTTTCTTATACACCCCCGGCCCCAAGGCCTGTCAATGGAAATGGCGCTTCTACGCAACCTGCAGCCCCTGAGCGCAGATTCAGCAAAAGTCTCAAGGGTCTCGCCATACTTGGGGAAAAGTCGCTTCATCCCCAATTGGTTTTGGGCGAATGGTTGCCTGACAAACTAACGTTATTGTAACCTCTTGATATTCAAACACGAGATCTCGTGGGGCTAATCATTCTTAGGCACTAGATATGCCATATCAGGCGTGCCTGCGCATGCCAAGCACGGGGTTAATGGCCGGCAAAACGGTCAAATGAAAAGGTGCGGCAATGAGTTGGACAGACGAACGGGTTGAGCTTCTCAAAAAGCTTTGGAGCGATGGCTTGAGTGCAAGTCAGATTGCGGGTGAGCTGGGTGGCGTAACCCGGAACGCCGTCATCGGCAAAGTACACCGACTTGGATTGTCAGGTCGCGCAAAGTCCTCCTCGTCCAGCAGCAAACCTCGTCGTCCGCGCACAAGCGCGCCCGCAGCCGGGACTTCGGCACCCAAAAAACCGACACCTCAACCACAGACTATTGGGGCGACGGCGCTGAAGGCCGACATTGCACCAACACCCATCGTCGAGGCAGAGCCTGACCTTGAGCCGATCGCAGAGCTGATCCCGATTTCCGAACGCGCGTCGATCCTGACCCTGACCGAACGGACATGCAAATGGCCGATTGGCGATCCGGCAACCGATGACTTTTACTTCTGCGGCCGCCAATCCGACGCAGGTGTTCCCTACTGCGCGCACCATTGTAAAATCGCCTATCAACCGGTTGCAGACCGCCGCCGTGATCGCAAAGTGATCGCCCGCGCAGGATAGCGGTCAAGCAGCAGCGAAAATGCAAAGCCCGCCAGAATGGCGGGCTTTTTTGTTGTGATTTTTGCACCTGGAATTCGTCACTTCATCATGCAACCACCGAAAACTGATCGTTGAATGCATAGCCGGCACCGCGGACCGTTCGGATCGGGTCTCTTGCCTTGCCCTTATTCAGAGCCTTGCGGAGGCGGCCAACGTGAACATCAACGGTCCGCTCGTCGACATAGACATCATGCCCCCAAACACCGTCAAGCAGTTGCTCTCGTGAGAAAACCCGTCCGGGTGAGGTCATGAGAAATTCCAGCAGACGGAATTCCGTCGGCCCAAGGTGGACTTCTTTCGCATTCCTGCGAACCCTGTGCGTTTCACGGTCCAGTTCGATATCTCCGGACCGGAGCATTGTAGACACAACTTCAGGACTTGCCCGGCGCAGGATTGCGCGGACCCGCGCCATCAATTCAGGTACGGAAAACGGTTTGACCACATAGTCGTCCGCCCCTGTCGACAGTCCTCTGATACGCTCTGCCTCTTCACCGCGCGCCGTCAGCATTATGACGGGCAATCGCTCGGTGTCTTCCCTGGCTCTCAAGCGCCGACACAACTCGATCCCAGACAGACCCGGAAGCATCCAGTCGAGCAGCAAAAGGTCCGGCACGCTTTCCCGCAACCGAATTTCTGCCTCATCGCCACGAATACACGATTCAACCGTGTATCCTTCGGCTTCTAGATTGTATCTCAACAGAAGACTAAGCGGTTCTTCGTCTTCAACGATGAGCACCTTCGGCATACATCTCGCTCCATGTCATGCAGCAGGCGCAGCCGCGCCGGCTGGATCATTTTTCCGCAAGTTCGTTCGGCGACTAAGAAACGCTGGTGGTTTCGTCCAGCTTGGTCCGTTCTTCCGGCAGCCGGTCACCGGTCACCATGTAAAAGACGTTTTCAGCAATGTTGGTCGCGTGATCACCAATGCGTTCAATGTTCTTGGCGCAGAAAAGGAGATGGACACACTGCGTGATAACCCTTGGATCTTCCATCATGTAGGTCAGCAGCTCGCGGAACAGCGATGTATAGATTGCGTCCACTTCCGCATCGGCTTCCTGCACGCGTTTCGCGGCTTCCGGGTCCTTGCGGGTATAGGCGTCCAGGACCTGCTTCAGCTGGTTCAGCGCCAGCTCGGTCATGTGCTCGACACCAATCGCAAGCTTTTTGGAACCGAGGCTGTTGTCAATTGCAATGGCGCGTTTTGCAACGTTCTTGGCCAGGTCGCCAACGCGTTCCAGATCATTGGCAATACGCGTGGCGGCCGTAATTTCCCGCAGATCCTGACCCATGGGCTGACGGCGCGCGATCATTTCGATCAGCTTTGCTTCCACTTCCTGATGCAACGTATCAAGCCGTTCATCCTGGGCAATGGTGGTTTTGGCCAATTCCAGGTCCCGTGACACCAGAGCAGAAACGGCATCGGCGAAAGCCTTTTCGGCCAAGCCGCCCATTTCAGCGACCTTGCCAGCCATTTCTGTCAGTTCTTCGTCATAGGCAGAGACTGTATGTTCAGACATACTTTGTCCTCTTTAGTAATCTCGAAAGAATTTCTTAGCCGAAGCGGCCAGTTATATAGTCCTGAGTACGCTTGTCTTTAGGGTTTGTGAAGATGTCCTGTGTCGGACCCTCTTCAACCAGAATACCAAGGTGGAAGAATGCCGTACGCTGGGACACACGCGCTGCCTGCTGCATGGAGTGCGTCACAATCACGATCGTATAGTTCTCGCGCAGTTCGTCGATCAGCTCTTCCACCTTCGCGGTCGCAATCGGATCCAAAGCCGAACACGGCTCGTCCATGAGGATCACTTCAGGACTGACGGCAATCGCCCGGGCAATACATAGACGCTGCTGCTGACCGCCGGACATGCCGGTTCCGGGCTCATCCAGCCGGTTCTTCACCTCTTCCCAGAGACCTGCCTTTTGCAGGCTGGAAGAGACGATGTCATCGAGTTCTGACTTGTTTTTTGCCAGACCATGAATGCGCGGACCGTAGGCGATGTTGTCATAAATCGACTTCGGAAACGGGTTCGGTTTCTGGAACACCATGCCGACCTTGGCGCGCAACTGCACCGGATCGACCTTGGGATCGTAGATGTCTTCGCCGTCAATCTTGATCGAGCCTTCGACACGGCAAATGTCGATGGTGTCGTTCATACGATTGATAGTCCGCAGAAACGTCGACTTGCCACAACCAGATGGGCCGATAAAGGCCGTCACCGAACGTGGCTGGATTTCAATGTCCACGTCCTTGATGGCCTGGTTGTCGCCGTAATAGACCTGAACCTTGTTTGCAGAGATTTTGCTATCGGTCATTTTAATCGCCTGTTCAATGTTCGGCATCTCGTTCATCGCATCAATCCTCACCAGCGGCGTTCAAACCTGCGGCGCAGGATGATCGCGAGAATGTTCATTGTGAGCAGGAAGATCAGCAGGACGATGATACCGCCCCAGGCTTTTTCGTAGAATGCGTAGTCCGCCCTGGCTGCCCAGGTGTAGATCTGCGCCGGCATGGCAGAGTTCGGGTCCAGGAAACCCGAGACGAAGCCGTCCGGATATCCGCGCGCAACAAAGCCGACCATACCGATCAGAAGCAGAGGTGCAGTTTCACCCAGTGCCTGTGCCAGACCAATAATGGTGCCTGTCAGAATACCCGGCATCGCAAGTGGCAAGACGTGATGGAAGATCGCCTGCATTTTCGACGCGCCCACACCAAGTGCCGCGTCGCGGATGCTCGGAGGTACCGCCTTCAGCGAGGCACGTGTCGAGATAATGATCGTGGGGAGCGTCATCAGTGTCAGCACAAGGCCGCCGACCAGCGGTGCTGATTGCGGCAGATGCATGAACTGGATGAAAACGGCCAGACCCAGAATACCGAACACAATGGAAGGAACGGCAGCCAGGTTCGAAATGTTCACCTCGATCAGATCAGTGAACTTGTTCTGCGGTGCGAACTCTTCAAGGTAGATGGAGGCAGCCACGCCAATGGGGAGCGACAGAAACAGAACCACCAGCATCATGAAGAAGGAGCCAATCACCGATGCACCGATGCCGGCACCTCCCGGATTGTCAACGCCAGAATCTGCTCCGGTTATGAAGCTCCAGTTGAAGACAGACCTGATGATACTGGCTTCAACCAGAATGTCGACGAGATCCAGATCCGTTTTTTGCAAGAAGCGGCTGTCGGTCATGTTCTCGCGTGTCACGCGTCCGTTGATGTATCCGTCCACGCGGGAGGAAGCTGCCAACTCGAACGAAACGGGCTGTCCAAGCTGGCTCTCATCCGCCTTGAAAAACGACCTGATGTCGCCACCAGGCTTGCCGACGATGCGTTCAATCGTGCTGGCGTCGAAGGGAACGTCGAGGCCCTTTTCCTCAAGCTGACCTTGCAGCGCGCCGATAAAGATCTGCTCGTAGGCCTTGGTCTTGAAGAGCTGGCCCTCGGCTTCGTCATACTGCTCCTGCGTCAGCGTGAACTCCACCTCGACAATCGTCTTGGTGAAGGCGGGAATGCCCTCGGAAATGATGGCAATGGCCAGGACAACGAGGAAAAACAGGCCTATTCCAATCGCCCCTATCCCGTAGGCTTGAAAGCGCTTCTCCGCTGCGTTTCGTTTGCGGGTCAGTTCATCGATCGCATAAAGAGACTTCGGTTGCGCAGGCTTCGCGCTGGAGGGCTCAGATGTTGCGGGAGGAAGTGTTGCGTCGGTCATCAGTCATACTGCTCCCGGTACTTGCGCACGATGTAGAGTGCAACGATGTTAAGTCCAAGTGTCACCACAAAGAGCGTCATGCCGAGGGCAAAGGCAACCAGGGCAACCGGGGAAGCAAAGTCGGCATCGCCGGTCAACTGACTGACGATTTTCGCGGTCACCGTCGTCATGGCTTCGAAAGGATTGAGGCTCAGGCGCGCAGCTGCACCAGCGCCGAGTACAACGATCATCGTTTCGCCGATTGCACGCGAGGCAGCGAGCAGGATTGCACCGACAATACCCGGAAGAGCTGCAGGGAGAATGACCTGCTTTACCGTTTCCGATTTCGTTGCGCCAAGACCGTAGGAGCCGTCACGCATCGCCTGGGGAACTGCATTGATGATATCGTCGGAGAGCGAGCTCACAAACGGGATCAGCATGATGCCCATCACGAGACCCGCTGTCATGACCGCCGTTCCGGCTTGCATGATACCAAGCCCATTGTCGCCGAATACCGACAAGAGAAGCGGCCCGACTGTCAGCAATGCGAAGAGACCGTAAACAATGGTCGGGATACCGGCCAGGATCTCAAGAAGCGGCTTGGCAACAGAGCGAACCCGCGAACTGGCATATTCAGACAGATAGACTGCTGCAAAGAGGCCGATCGGAACCGCCA
This sequence comes from uncultured Roseibium sp., assembly GCF_947499295.1. Taxonomy (GTDB): domain Bacteria; phylum Pseudomonadota; class Alphaproteobacteria; order Rhizobiales; family Stappiaceae; genus Roseibium. The sequence continues at coordinate 286,410 of NZ_CANMNP010000002.1, read as the reverse complement.
CGACAAGAGCGACAATCGAAATATAGAATGTGCCCCAAAGCAGTGGAATGATACCAAGTTCCGATGAACCGCCACGACCGGAGAAACTCGGCGACCAGGTCAGGCCAAAAAAGAATTCCGTAGCCGGATAGAGCCTGAAGAATTCAATCGTGTTGAAGACCAGAGACAGCACGATCCCCACGGTTGTCAGAATGGCGATCAGGGCCGCAGAGAACAGGATGACCCTTATCCCCTTTTCCACCGTGTTTCGTGCGCGGAAATCCTTGTTTGTTTCCTTCAGCCCCCAAAGCGCACCCGCAACCGCTATAAGGACAACAACAATCGACATGTAAAGATTGCCGGTCGCAACCATGATCCGATAGGACTGCGCAGCCCGCATGACCGGCTGCGTGATGTCGGATGTCACGATCTGCCCGGCTTCTTTCAGGCGAGTTGTAATGTCGGTGAAATCGGCACGAGCGTTTCGCGCAAACTCTTCACTCATCTGACCAGCTGCCACGGCATTGTCCAGACCGGTCGCGGCGCGGCGCACCTCAGCCATGACAAGGCCCAGAGATGAGCCTTCCTGAATAGCGGTATCCGGAATAGTGCTGGAAACGGTACTGTTAATGTAAAATGGCTGCGCCAGCAGCCAGACAATTAAAACCAGAAACGCAGGAACAGCGGCCTTCATGGCCACGTTTGCTCCATAATAAGACGGAAGAGAGTGCAGTTGACTGATTTCTCCAGCAGCGCTGGAAAAGGCACGTGCGCGCCCCACGATGTAGCCCGCCAAAGAAATGGCAAGCACGATCACGACGAGCCAGAACAAGGACATATGGTCCCCCAGAGTGTGTATGTCCGGAAACGAAAAAGGGGCGACGGGAATTGCCGCCCCTTTCGTAAAGAGCCGAAGCTCTGTTACTTCATTGTTTCTTCAGCTTCGATAGACGCCTGCGTGGCAGCCAGCTCAGGATCGGCAACGAGGCCGTATTGAGCCAGCGGGCCGGACGGGCCAGCAATTTCGTCAGCAGTGAAGAACTGAGCGTATTCTTTCAGACCCGGAATAACGCCGATATGCGCCTTCTTGATGTAGAAGAACAGCGGACGTGAAACCGGATACTCACCCGTAGAAATGGTTTCGGTGGACGGAGCCACATCACCCATGGTCGCAACTTTCAGCTTGTCGGTGTTGTTCTCGTAGAATGCGAGACCGAAGATACCGATGCCGTTCGGGTTGGAGTCGATACGTGCAAGCGTTTCAGTGTAGTCACCGTCGATGTCGGTGGACTTGCCGTCCGCACGCACGTCGATGCAAGCATCTTCGGCGTCGTCTTCAGACATGCCACTGTCGAGCATCGCCTGCAGAGCACCGGTTGCTTCACAACCTACAGCCAGAACCTTTTCCTCGAACACTTCACGCGTACCGTGCTTGGTGCCCGGGATGAAGGCAGCGATATCAACGTCCGGCAGATCAGCGTTGAACTCAGCCCATTTGCTGTATGGGTTGTCTACGATCTTGCCGTCTTTCAGCACTTTGGCGCCGAGAGCGTTGAAGATGTCAGCAGCCTGGAACTCAGTGAAGGCCGGACCGTCTTTTTGAGACGCGAAGACGATGCCGTCGTAACCGATGCGGACTTCGATAATGTCCTTAACACCAGCTTCAGCACAGGCTTTGATCTCTTTCTCGCGGATCTTGCGCGAAGCGTTTGCCACGTCGATGGTGTTTTCGCCAACACCTTCACAGAAGCGCTTCAGGCCAGCGGAAGAACCACCGGACTCAACAACCGGTGTCGGGAAGTCGGTGTTTTCACCAAAAGCTTCAGCAACAATGGAAGCATACGGCAGGACTGTGGAAGAACCAGCAACCTGAACCTGATCGCGAGCCTGAGCTGCGCCAACGAATGCAGTAGAAGCAACAGCCAGAGCAGTTGCGCTTACGAGGGTCGTAAATTTCACTTGACCACTCCCTTTGAATGTCAAGGTTTGTAGAGGATCGCAAGTCGCAGAAATGCGCTAGCGATGCCGGGACCCTAGGGCCCATGGATGAGAGTTCTATGACAGTTCTTTTTCAGTTTTGTGACAATTTAAACAACTGAAAAAAAAGACATTTTTTCGTTTCGTCAAAGTTTTGTGTCAATATGACCGTCATTTTACGACTCGGCGCCCGTCCAAAATGGATACCTTGGCTTTTGTCGCGAGCCACATTCCTTGCAATTTTTGAATGACGCGACACTGGAAGCGCAATCCAACCCAGTTTGCGCCAAAGCCAACACTTGGACAATCGGGTTCAAGAGCCCGCTTTCATCTCAGCCTTTGGAGAGATCTGTCTTCGCCGGACAAGCCATTGCAGATTTGCTGAAAAGACCAACCGGCAGCACCGCAATGCGCACAATTGGCTCAAATCTAATTTCTTGACACAAGCCGGTCCTCAGCTTGACGCAGCCTCTTCAGCGCCCTCGCCTTCTGCTATCGATGGCAGCCGCACTTTGAACACGGCGCCATTTCCAGGTTCGCTTTCAACGTCCAGGCGTGCGCGATGACGGGTCAAGATGTGCTTTACAATCGCCAGGCCTAGCCCCGTTCCCTTCAGCGCACGGCTGGATTCAACGTCCACGCGATAAAATCTTTCCGTCAGTCGCGGCAGGTGCTCCGTTGGAATACCATCGCCGTAGTCACGAACAGAAAGTTCCCAGCCGGCAGCTTCCTCTGCATCTGATCGGTTGGACAACGAGACGTCCACGAACTCGCCCTCCGACCCATATTTGAGAGCGTTCTCGATAAGGTTTTCAGTGACCTGAATAAGTTCGTCCCGCTCCCCCATCACCCTGGCCGCCTGATCAGGCACATCGAGCCTGATCGTGACGTTGAGATCTCTTGCGAGTGGAGACAAGGCATCTGAGGTATGGCGCACGACCTCACATAGATCGACAACACTGTCAGGACGGACATGGGCCTTCAGTTCGATCCGCGACAGAGACAGAATGTCATCGATCAGGCGCCGCATCCGACCGGCCTGGTCCAGCATGATCGACAGGAAACGGTCCTGTGCCTCACGGTCGTTCTTCGCAGGCCCCTGCAAGGTCTCGATAAACCCGGTAAGGGAAGCAAGAGGGGTCCGCAATTCATGGCTTGCGTTTGCAACGAAATCACTGCGCATGCGCTCCAGGCGGCGATTTTCCGTCAGATCCTGGATAACGACCAATATGAAATCAGGCAGGCTTCGCGAGCGTTCGGCAGTGTTGCTGCCTGGCATATAGATCGGCGCAATGTGAGCTTCATACCAGGTCTCCGTCGGAACTTTCTCGATCCAGCTGATCCGCTCGGTTCGTCCAGTGCTGCAGACCCGATCAAACGCCTCCAGGAGCGAAGGCGCCCTGAGTGAAAACGAAAGCGGGTCCCCCGGCTTGACGCCTTGATAAAGGGACTGCGCTTGAGCGTTGACATACCGTGTTATGCCACGTCCATCCGCTACGAAACAGGGCGTTGGCAAGGCGTCCACGGTTACCTTCATTCCCGTACCGGGCCACATTTTTCGGATTTCACGCTGGGCCTTGAGTTTGACCCGCCGGTTCACTGAACGCCTTGGAACGAAGGCTGCAACCGAGGTCAGCGCGAGCATTGCAACGATGCCGGACCAGAGTGAAACACCATAAGTGAACATGCCATAGAGAACCGCGCTCACAGCGGTCACCAGGATCCAGCGCGCCTCACCAATTCTGGTCAGCGGCGAGGCTGCTGCTTTGGCCTCGGCGGCCTCCTCTTCAGACGAATGGGAATCGGTCATGAATTCGATAAGTGATTGTGAACCTGAGATCGGCGTCCCGAATTGCCGACACTATTTCGACGTCGTAGTAGTTTGACAAGGTCGAAATCAGAAATTTGAAGAACTGGTCTGTGCACCGTCTAGCACGGCAAACATGTCATTCCGGCGACAGAGGCAATACTTTGATCTACCGCCGCAGATTGAAACTTCATCATCGCCAGGCACCTGAACGGGCCGCATTTTTCAATCTGGCGATCGTGTCCGGCCAGCCTTCCGGCCTACGCATTCGTTCGAGATATTCAGCGCCGCTCTCTCCGTGCCTCAAGAACTCGCTATGCACCACTTCAAGACGTGTTGCCTCGCCGGCTTCCCGGAAATTGATCATGACACGGCTCGCCGTCGCCGGATCCGCGATTTCCGTGCCCTCCATCGTGACCTGCCAGGAGATACGAATAAAAAGCGGTGGCTCGATCGAGAGGACGGTGCCCCAGACGCGTTGCTGACCTGCACTGTCGATCTCATAGCAACTGCCACCGGCAAAAGGTTCAACACCAGCTTCCACATCTCCTTGCGCGTCTTCTGCAAACGGAGATGACCACCACAAATCCAGCCGATCGACAAGCATGGAAAATGCCTTTTCCCTCGGCATGTCCAGCAAGCTGTCAAACCGGCATTCAGTTTCGTGCGACATCACGCTCCGCCAAGGCTGTTCAATCTTGTTCAAGTGACAATCTTTCATAGAAATGCCCAAATTGGCAAAGTCCGGTTTGCCTAGCTGATTCAAACGTCAGACAGATGACGTGTGAAAGTCCCGGATTATTCCCGATGGGCCGGGCCGAATTCGTCGTTGAATTGGGGCGGAAAGCGACGCATGTAATCATTTGTTCAAGCTCAAAACAAAAGGCACCTCGGATTTGCGGCACGATAGAGACTTCACGCCCCATTACGGACAGGCCATTGAACTCCTCCCCGGTGTCCGGCGTTTGACGGCTAACAATCCCGGGCCTTTCACGTTTTTCGGAACAAACTGCTATTTGCTTGGCACTGACAGGCTCGTTGTCGTCGACCCTGGTCCGGCGGACGAACTGCAAGTGGAGGCGATCCTGAAAGCTGCGGACAGCGCCACCATAGAAGCTATCCTTGTAAGCCACACCCATGTCGATCATGCACCTGGCGCGAGACTGTTGAAACAAAGAACAGGTGCTCAGATTGTCGGGTGCGGTGTTCACCGTGCCGCGCGAGATCTGCTGGAAAACGAAGTCAATCCGCTGGATGCCAGCGGCGACAAGGATTATGCGCCGGATCGGCAACTGGAGGATGGAGAAGTCTTTCGTGCAGCAGGCCTGGCGCTGGAAACCATTTCAACGCCAGGACACACCGCCAATCATCTCTGTTTCGCACTTGATGGCGCCGACCTCTTGTTGTCGGCCGATCATGTGATGGGGTGGTCGACATCCATCGTGGCACCGCCGGACGGCAACATGCGCGACTACATGACATCTCTGGATAGGCTTCTGGCGCGTCCAGAACAGCTCTATTGTCCAGGTCATGGCGGTCTTATTCGAGATGCAATTCAGTATGTGCAGGACTTGAAACAGCATAGGCTTGCGCGTGAACAAGCAATCCTGATCCAGTTGGCAAATGGCGATAAGAGCATTCCGGAAATTGTGGCCGTGCTTTATGCCGATGTGAACCCGGCCCTGCATCCTGCCGCTGGACTGTCGGTTTTTGCTCAACTGGAAGATCTGGTAGAGCGTGGCTTAGTAACACCATCACCCGGGCTCGGCCTCAACAGCCGTTACAGCAAGTGCGCTTAGATCAGCCTTCCAGATCAGTCAGACCGAAATCGTCAACTTCCAAAGCCTCTTCCTCTTCGAAGTAGGGTTTGAAACCGGGCAGCGGTATCGTGTCACGCGGTTCCTGCAGCGGCACGATTTCAGGCTCGTCCTCCAGCTCGCCTTCATCGACAGAAAGACGGGCAAGATCACCATATGTCTCCAGCAGAACCTTGTCGATCTCGGCAAATACCAGCCTGATATTGTCCGCGTTTCCGGTCAGATCCTTGAGAGGCGTCTGGGACCGGGCTCGAACATCCAGCAATGCACCGAGTGGGTCCGGACGTATGCGCAAACTGACGTCATGCTTGAGGCCCAGAAGCCGTGAGGTTCCAACGGCCTGCAATCTTGTCGGGGCATCAAGAAGATCAGGAGGCAGTTCATCAACAACAATCCATCCCAAAGTATCGACGGCTTTTGCACCAGCTGCGTGCAGCTGCGCTGGCGGTATCCGGTATCTTCGCGGCACGATATCCGGGTATTGCCTGGATCCCCCGGATGTCTCCGGCACTGAACCGGTCACCTGTGTGATCGCGGGCCAGAGATGCGTGTCCAGCGACGTGTTGAACCAGCCAAGGAATGGTTGCTCTTCCGACAGAGCTTGAATTTTCATATCCGGCGGATCAATGCGGTTGGTCGACAAGTCGTCTGGACCGGCTTGAAGCACCAGCATACCCAAAATGATACCAGGTGCGACCAGAGCAATGGTGGCCAGAAACATACCCGTCAATGCGGATGGAAGGCCCGGTCCGCCATGCGCCCAAATTCGTTGAAAGGCAATCAGCGCGAGGCCGACCGCGAGAAGCGCTGCTATCCCGGCTCCCGCAAGAGAAAGCGCAAACACATCCGCATCGACGAAACCGAAGCGCTTGGACAGATAAGCGGTTACTGCCAATGCAACAGCAACCGCGCCGATAGTTCGGCTTGCGGGTGCTGACCTGGTTTTATAGGCGGCGTAACGTTTCATAGCTTTCCAACTCGTTGGCCCTAAAGCGGTGCAAGCCAACACTGAAGTTCTGATTGTTTCTTTCTTTACAGACCAAATGTCAAAAATGAACTTCACTTTCCGGGGCAGCAAAGCATAAATTTGCAGAAACAGGGTTGAGTAAACGTCTGATTCAGCACCGCTGAAAAAAGACAAAAGACTTCAAGGTAGGGATGCCCGGTATGGGCTCAGGTCATCCGGTGGAAAATCTGGTGCAAAATACTGACGATAAGAACCGCAATCCAGGTATGCGGTTGCGTTCGTTCTTCCTGTCCAGCCGTAGCAACATCTTTCTATGTTACCTGATGACACTGTCGGTCATGTTGTGTCCGGTCGCCCTTTTGTTCGCAATCCTGTTTGCTGAAACGCAAAACGAAGAATTTCAAGCTCACTACCACTATCTGCGCACAACCATTGCGCTTTTGGTGATCGGTTCACTGACCGGTTGCCTGTTGATTGTATTGGGGGCTTCCCTGTCGTCGCTCCTCATTTTTGCTGGTCTTGCCTTTGCAGGTGCCGCACTGGTTCTGACGGTACTGCGCTGCAGCCATGGTTTGATCTGCACGACGCGCGGCCTAACTCTGAGGAACCACAGAACCTATTTTATTTAGCGTCCAACTTGCGCCTATGGCGCTTTACTTGGCCAAACCGGAAACAAGTAAATAAAAGATTACCCGCCTTCTTCAAATTCGCAGAATTATCGTTACATCCTGTTATGGTATTTGACTGGCCCGAACGCGGCAATAAGCACATACTTATTGGGTCCTGGCATCAAATGTGGGCGACTTTTCAAACTGCCTTCCGTTTGCCGCAATTGGACACCAAATGCAGCGCGCCCGCACAAAATCAATGTGTAAACCAGTATCGCGGGCACTGGACTACAACGGACCTGACAAATGTCTGAACAAATCTCCCGGCCGTCCACAATCGCTTCTTCTGGAGCGAAACTTGTCAATCAGTACAAGCCGGTCGGCATTGCCGCGATTACTGCAGCTGCTATCTGCAAAAACGCAGGCGCAGAGAAAAAGAAAAAGTAAGCTTTTGGCACTGCAAGCGCCAGCCTACGATGTCGCCAACGTCCTCATCTGAGGATCTGGGCTCGGCAAACAAGGTTGCCGCCGCATGATCACTTGGGCAAACTGCCGCTGATCCGGACACGATATGTGTTCCAGCGGAGACAGCTTGAATGATTATTGCCTACTGCCCGTCGGTAAACGGCCTGGAGCGTATAGAACTTGCTCCGGGCACACCGCTGCCAACAACATCCATCTGGATCGATCTGGTTGCTCCATCACAAGATGAGCAAAGGGCCGCCGAGAAGTTGATGGGAGCGGAAATACCGACGCGCGAAGAGATCGCCTCGATCGAAACGTCTGAGCGCCTTTATCTGGAGCCTGGAGCGGTTGTCATGACCGCCCAACTTCCGATCGCCACCCGCACAATCGATCCCATCCTCTCGTCCGTTACCTTTGTGGCCAACGCGAAACGCCTGGTCACCGTCCGTTATGGCGAACCCAAATCCATTGCCCTGCTCTCCCGCAAAATTCAGAGCGATGGAACGATCGCTCATCGTGGACCCGCGGTGCTATTTGCGATGCTCGACATCATCGTCGACCGCTGTGCAGACGAAATGGAAGCAGCATCCGCACGATATGACGAGCTCGCTGTTCAGGTGTTCGGTGATGGACTGAACACCCGGAAGACCGCCAGCTACCAGGATGCCATACGGCAGCTGGGCCAAATCGGCCTTCACGTCACCAAGATGCACGATGTTTGTACGAGCCTTGCCCGGATGCTCATCTACATGAACACCCATGCAAAGCGGTTTGATCTGAGCGAAGACCAAGTTGCTGAAGTCAAGATGTTCAGCCGAGACATTCATTCCATCAAGGAGCATGGTGATGCATTGGACAACAAGCTGGCGTTTTTGCTCGACGCAACGGTTGGTCTGGTAACGCTGGAACAAAACCAGATATCCAAGATCTTCACGGTCCTCGGGGTTATTTTCCTGCCCCCGACCCTGATCGCGTCGATCTACGGAATGAATTTCGACAAGATGCCGGAATTGCGATGGGAACTTGGCTTCCCGTTTTCAATCGGGCTCATGCTGCTCTCCATCGTGGCAACCTTTCTTGTCTTCCGATGGAAGAAGCTGCTTTAGGGAGCCGGCTATGACCTTAGGGATATAGCCGTTCCCGCTTCCACTTCTGACCAGGAACCTCTCGCGTCAACAGCACCCGGTCGTGCAGCCGGAAAGGCCGGTCATGCCAGAATTCAATGGAGACTGGCTCCAACCGCATTCCGGACCAGTGTTCCGGACGGGGGATGTCGCCAATGCCGAATTTGGCGGTGAATTTGGCAACTTCCTTTTCAAGTGCAAACCGGCTTTCCAGAGGACGGGACTGTTTGGAGGCCCAGGCGCCTATCCTGCTGCCACGCGGCCGCGACTGATAATATGAGTCAGCTTCGTCAGCAGGCACTTCAACAACCGGACCGCGAATGCGCACTTGCCTGCGTAAGGATTTCCAGTGAAAGCACATGGCCGCCTTGCCTGCCTGAAGAAGCTCCTTGCCCTTCGTGCTTTCAAAATTGGTGTAAAACACGAACCCGCGTTCGTCGAATCCCTTCAGCAACAGCATCCGTACATTGGGCAGCCCGGTTTGGTCGACCGTTGCCAGTGAAAAGGCATTCGGATCGTTCGGTTCCGACGCTTTGGCATCCTCAAGCCATTCAGAAAAAAGATCAAATGGCTGCGTGACTTCAGTGAAGTCACCATTTGTTAACTCTTCATGAGGATCTTTGAGGTTTGTCATGGGTACCTGTCGAAGGAAACGACAGCCTGAAGTGCGGCATGAGACTGCCATCACGTGGGGGCTGTCCAAAAGATGTATCGTATGCGTTCATATACTGCCAGGCACATCAAGATCCAGCCCTTTGCCGCCGCTCTGTTCGTGGCTGGGGCAACTGTTGCAGGCTGCAGCCAGGTGTCGGTGCCAGTCGGAAGCAATAATGTCGACACCCCTACGATATTGACCGGCTCGATCGCCTCCACGGCCGATGAAGCCTATTCGGACATTAACCAGGACGATCGTTCCATAATTGCAGAAAACCTTGATGCGATAGGACCAGACCTGACCGCAAGCGACGATACAAACGGCCTGACACTGCCTTGGCTTAATTCGGTGAGTGGAAATTCCGGCACACTTTCCAGCATCGTAACATCCGGGCTGAATGAGACCGGTTGCCTGTCGTTCAAGACCACGGCGAACACCATTACAGGTATAAAACTCTACTCCGGAACCGCCTGCCGTGATGTCACGGAGAAATTCGCCGTAACGACTCTTTCCGTTGCAGGTGCTTGATCCTTCGAACAAAGACGCTAAAAGCAAAGAGCTTCAGACATGGACAGGGGTGGAATTTCCTCCTGTTCGTTCCGATATAAGAGATAAGTCCGGTTGGACTTGACCCCTTGGTATCGCGCGCTTCGGAGCAGGCACTGTGTCCGGAGCGTTTTAGCGTGGGTTGGTAGGCCGGAAAATCTTTAGAAACCTGGTGAGACGAATGCGTGATCCCTATAGCGTCCTCGGGGTGGCGAAATCCGCCAGCGAGGGCGACATAAAAAAGGCCTTCAGGAAACTGGCCAAAAAATACCACCCTGATCAAAACAAAAACGATCCGGGTGCTCAACAGCGTTTTGCCGAAGCGAACCAGGCATACGAGATTGTCGGTGACAAGGAAAAACGCGCCCAGTTCGATCGCGGAGAGATTGATGCAGAGGGCAAGCAGAAATTCCACGCCGGTGGTTTTGAAGGCTTTACCGGACACCAGGACTTCGGCTCCGCCGGCAGTTCCAGAGGCTTCAAGAACGCGGGCGGCTCCGGCGCTTTTGATGACATTTTGAACGACATTTTTGGCAGCTTTGGCAAGGGAGGCTCTCGTGGCCGCGCCGGCGCTGGAGCGGGCCCCGGCGGTGGTTTTGCTGGCGGTGCGCAAACCCGGACCGCATCCAAGGCCAAGGGCAAAAACGCTGAAATCGTCGCGCGGGCGTCGCTTGAGGATATCGTCAATTCCGGCAAGACGCAGGTCACGCTTCCCAATGGCAAGACCGTGAATGTTACGTTGCCCAAAGGGGTTGTCGAAGGTGAGAAGATCCGTCTCAAGGGACAAGGACATCCAGGCGAGAACAGCGGACCTGCCGGCGATGCCATGGTCGAAATCCGTTTCCGGCAACATCCGCTGTTCGAAGTGAAGGGCTCGGATTTGCATCTTGATTTGCCACTGGCGCTCTATGAAGCGGTTCTGGGAGCAAAAGTCCGTACGCCGACGCTTACGGGCGCGGTCAATCTGACTATTCCAGAAAACGCGTCTAGCGGTAAAACCATGCGGCTGAAAGGCAAGGGCTTGCCAACAAAGACCGGAGGTCATGGCGATCTGTTGGTCAAGCTGCAAATCGTAATGCCGCCTCACAATGACGAAGAGCTGGAAACACTCATGAAAGCCTGGAAGGAAATCACGCCTTATCGGGCCCGTGGCCCGGAATTCGACTGAGGCCGACCCCATGTCTTCGCGAGCAGTTGCAACCGATCAGGAATGCCGCCTTATGGGCGGCATTTTCATGTCTGCCGTTAATAAAGCACAATAACCGCTGTGCCGATGATTGCGACTATGGTTCCCGCTATCGCCTCCAGGCTGGGTCTTCTTCCCTTTGTGACCCAAAGGATCGGAAGCACGCACAAGGGTGAAAGCGACCCTAGAACAGCGGCAACTCCTGCCTGCGTATTGGCAAAAGCATAGAGCAACAGCGACGACGAAATCCCGTACCCGATAACACCGGGCAGGATCGTTCTGAAAAGAAGATAGGGCGAGGTTTCCGTTTGCGCCCTCACGGCCCGAGATGGACAGATGCCAACCAGCGAGATCACGGCTGCAGCACCAAGAAGACGAATGGCGGTCAGCGCAACCGGTTCAGCGCCTGCGGTCAGAGCCGGTTTGACCGCGAGAAAGCCCACCCCTTGAAGAGTTGCTGCCAACAGCCCCAGTATCACAACGCCAAACAGGCGTTTTCCGGCAACGCCGTCTTCCCGCTCAGCCTGGCTGCCAAATCGAATGGCAATCACAAGACCGGCAAGAATGATCACACCGCCCAGCAAGTCCACCGGCCCGATTGTTTCACCAATCCAAATATAGGCAAATCCAGCGACCACGGGTGCTTTCAAACACAAAATCAGCTCGGTGAGACGAGGCCCACCCTGACGCAGGCACTCGATCATCGCAAGATTTCCAAGCAGTATTCCACCGAGAGAGCTGACCAGAAAAGCTGGCCAATGATGCCAGTCAATGCTTGGCCAGAGGCCGAGCAAACTGCTTAGCGCCGCCATCAGAGCCGCGCAGAATATGAGCTGAATGCGGGTAAACTCAAACGCCCCCAGGGCTTTGGCGGGCATCTGAGCCATCACGATCCCGCTTGCCCACCCTATGGAGGCAAATAGAGCCGTTGATGCCGCTATCATTCCAAGCATGGCAATTATCCGCGTGCTATTCTTTACGTAGCACTAGTTTGCTACACAAAAGATAGCAAGAGGATAATTTGCCGGTATCGTCACCTCAACCAGGCCAACCTGTGCGCGGCTCGCGCTCCGGCAAGCCGATCATGGCACTCTTTGACCTCCTAGGACGCAATTGGGCGCTTGGCATCATCTGGCAGCTTTCGGAGGGACAGATGACCTTCAGAGAATTGCAGGACCGATGTGAGAGCGTATCTCCGACTGTGCTCAATCGTCGGCTCAAGGAACTGAGAGCCAGCTTGCTCATCGAGCGTGGAGAGCGAGGATATCAACTGACACCACTGGGTCTGGAACTGTTCGGCATGCTGGAGCCATTTGGCATGTGGTCTATGACCTGGGCACAGCATCTAAAGCGCGAAAAACCAGACCAGGAAAAACAATCCTGATCTGGCTGACGTCTTGATAAGGTAGATGTCGAGCAAAATTTGTCTGCTCGACATCCGTTGTGATCAAACTTTGCGTTGCATTTCCGCAAGCATTTCTGCGAGCAAATCCATACCTGCGCCCCAGCCCTTGTCGAGGCCGTCGATCGCACCGGCAAAACAAGCTATTTCCGCTTCATTTGCCTCATGCGGTGTCCAGACCAGCCGAACGTCCGTATGATCTCCGGTTTGCGAAAAGGTTACAGTCGTCAGCAACACTTTCGGCCAATCCGGCATCATCGGGTTTGAAACCACATTCCATTCGCCGTCCGAGACGGAGTGAAGCCAGACCAGTTTTTCGGGCGCAACGACTTCCGTGTATTCCACACGCTGAAAGTGCGAGTTGCTGCCGAATTTCATTTCATTCAACCAGAGCCCGCCTGGCTGGACATCCAATTTATGCACCACAGTTTCCACGCCCGGCCCATACCAGCGAGCCAGCAATTCAGGTTCGGTCCATGTCCGCCAAACCATGTCGCGCGGTGCATTGAAACGTCTTTCAAGTATAAATTCCGGCATTGCCATTGCCTAACTCCCTAACTAATCGGCGTTTTTAAGTTCCATCAAAAGATCATCGAGCTGGTCGAAACTTGAGCTCCAGAACTCCTTGAATTCTTCCAGCCAGGCAATCGCCTCCTTCATTGGTGCCGCGTTCAATCTCGCTGGCCGGCGTTGTCGGTCTGCGCCTCGCATAATCAAGCCAGCACGCTCCAAAACCTTCAGATGTTTTGAAACTGCGGGTTGGCTCATTTCAAATGGTGCAGCGATTTCATTGACCGATGCCTCACCGCTCGCCAATCGAGTCAGGATCGCCCTGCGAGTTGGATCAGCAAGGGCAGCAAAGACAGTGTCCAATTGCGTGGGCTCGTTTATATAACCAACTTGTTCCATAACCAAAGAGTTATATTCGATTCAGTGAGAAGTCAACCATTGAAAAAGATAACAAGTTATATATCTTGTTATCTAAATGGAGGCATCTATGGTTGAAGACATCGTCCGAACCCTCGGATATGCAACGCTTGGCAGCCGATTGAAAAGGATTGGTGAAAAGCTGCAGTCCCAGACTCAGGACCTGACACTAACGCTTGCCGGCGAGGATTTGCCAACGCCATACAACCCGGTTTTGGCGGCCTTGGATCTGCACGGGCCGATGAGCATTGGTGATCTGGCTAAGTCCCTTGGACAAAGCCAACCCGGCATCACGCGCATGATCAACAAAATGAAACATGAAGGTCTCGTTGAGCCACGACCTGACCCGACCGACAAACGGGTCAACGCCATTCAGTTGACCGAAGAGGGCAACAAATTGGTCGAAAAACTCAAGGGCAAGCTTTGGCCTGCAGTCACCCTGGCTGTGGAAGACGCTTGCCGTGACCTGCATGGTTCGTTTCTGGAACAGCTCACTCAACTTGAAAAACGGTTGTCCGAGCTTTCACTTGCCGACCGCCATCCTCCCCCGCCCTTTCCAGACTGAAACACCATGCAGAAATCGGAAGAAAGAGAATGATCAAACGCATATGGCATGGCTGGACAACGCCGGAAAATGCAGAGACCTACTCCGAGATCCTAACAAACGTGGTCATTCCCGCGATCGAAGCCAAGGCGATAGCCGGGTACCTTGGAATTGAGGTTCTCAGGCGCGACCTGGAATCGGAGATCGAATTCATTACGATCATGAGTTTTCGGTCGCGCAGCGACATCATCGCCTTTTTGGGTCAGGACTACGAGCGTTCCTACGTACCGGACGTCGCCCGGACAGTTTTGAAAAGATGGGAGCAGACAGCGCAACACTATGAGCTATGCACCAAACGCAGCCACAAGGAATGACATGGACACGCTCTTAAGCCGAGTCGTCTGGTCGGCTCTGACATCTCGCCAACACCGGTTTTCACGCGGTGGGAACCTAGCGTTGAAGTTCGATCCAGACGTATCTCCGTTCGCAGCATCCAAGGACAATTCGCCAGAAGCGCTGGCAGCACTCGCCGATCTGATGTCGCCCAAAGATCCACCTGTCTATCTGCTTCAGGCCGATGAGATTGCTTTACCGTCCAGCCTGAATGTTGAGATGACGGCACTCGGTGTTCTGATGACGGAGCAGACCCCTCAATCCAAAGCAATTCCAAACGCCCCGATTGTCCCCTTGCAGCAGCGGGATATTGTTGAGATGGTCAGCCTTGCCGACCTGACAAAACCCGGACCGTTCACCAAGCGCACGCCGGAACTCGGGCAGTTTTACGGTGTCAGACTGGATGGCAGGCTCGCCGCAATGGCCGGAACGCGCCTGAACCTCGACGGATTTACCGAAATCAGCGGCATCTGCACACATCCGGACTTTCGAGGACGTGGTCTTGCATCAGACTTGTCGATCTGGGTCGCATCCAAAATTCGAGAGCGAGGCGACACGCCTTTCCTTCATGCCTATGCGGACAATGACGGCGCCATCGCGCTTTACCGGAAACTCGGTTTTGAGATCTGGAGTGAGGTGAATGTTGCCGTAGTCCGGCGATTGGAGGGCAGTGCAGACTAAGATGTTGCTGGCCAAAGGCCGTACGCGATCATCACAGCACTCAAAACAATCCAGGTAGAAACAAGCGCCCAATAGAGAACCGGGTGTTCCAACTTTTTGATTGGTTCGACCAGATATGTTTTTCCAGACTTTAATGCCGGAATGACCCAAAGCAGGAAGAGAATTCCCCAGATCAGATATACCTCAAAGACGACGCCAATCCACAGGATGGCAAGTGCCAGAAGGGTCTTCCATTTCCAGCCTGCGGTTTCACGGACGTTTTGTCCCTCGGAAACCGTGGCTGCCGAGCCGGTCTCCCTTAGGAACAAGGCAGCGCCATCAGGGTCCTGAATGAGCACACTTCGATCTTCCGATGTTTCGTATAGGATTTTGCCGCACATTTCCTCGACTGCGTCCCTGGCGACCGTCAGGTCATTGACCCCGATAAAAACTCCCCAAAACTGCGAAGCTCCCCGGATTTCCTCGGGTAATTCGACAACATCTGAAATGTGCCGCTTCGCCAATTTCATGGCAAAGCGGCCCGATTGATCTCCAACCGAAGAGATCCAGCCAAACAAGGCTTGATAAAATGGAATGACGGCAGCGGCATTGGAGACATAAAGAGCATTCCAAACCATGCTTCCAGCACTGGCCAAGTTATCTCTAACAGGCAAGGCAGGTTTCTCGATCACCGTAAAACCAGCACCCAACGGGTCCCGGATAAGGGCAATACGCGACGTTTTGAAAAAAGGCGTGGGTTTCAGTTCGATTTTGCCGCCAAGTTTTTCTGCGCGCGCGACAGTGTCTTCTATGTCGGAAACCTCGATATAGGACATCCAGAAACTTGGCAGTCCGATCTCCCGGTACTTCGCTGGCATGTCAAACAATCCGGACTGCTGACGGTTTCGATTAGAAGCAATGAAATAGGGATCTCCGTTCGACTGCCAGTCTCGAACATAGCTCCAGCCGATCACGGCCTCATAAAAGCCCTTGGTAACATCAGATCGATACGTCGAGAGATCACACCAGACAAAATCACCATGGGCCATCAATGCACCTATCAGAACACTCGATAGTTCTCAGCTAAGAGGCATTGTGCTGTCCCGCAAGGTATGACGGCGTACGCACACTGTGTTGTCGATCCACAAGGCGTTACTTGACCGCGGCGATGCGCATTCTCTGGCGCAGATATTTGGCAGCAGACCTGTAGTGGCTGGGCCCTGCGGCCTCCGCCCAGCGCCCTGCCGTCCAGTTGTTGTTCGCGCCTTTCATCGGGCCACCATATAGTTCTTCTTCCGATAGGCTTTCAATCAAGGCAAGCAGCTCGGCGTGATTGGATTCAAGCATGGATCGCGCCGCATCCCAAGTGAGCCCGGACTGCTGCTGCCTCAGATCGGCATTGAAGCGCTTGGTCTCGTTCCACTTGTAGCCTTTCGCCGGAAAGAAAACCTCCTTGCCTGCACGCCCATCCCTGAACCAGCCAAGATACAGTTCGATCCAGTGCGCCCTATGTCCGATGATATCCTTCGGCGAGGTCTCTTCCTCGTCTTTTTGAAGACGCAAGATCGCGGGTAGCTCATCAAGGATTTTCAAAAGCTTTTGCCATTCCTTGGTGCTGAGATCGAGTAGTTGCTGTTTTGATACTGCGGCCATGACAACCTCCTCAGGGCTGCATGCATATTCGAAAAACTTCACAGACCGGGCCTTGATGCAGGACAATCGAGCCTAAAGAATTCGGCCGCACCAGACCGTGCCGCGCGAGCCGCCTTGCGGGTCTTCACGAACAGGTTCAAATCCACGCGCAGTCCAGAATTTCAATCCGGCCTCATTGGCTGCGCTTACACCTGCGTGCACTGCGCGGACACTCTTTTCCGCCGCACTCGCCCCCCAGGACGCCAGCAATTGGCTCCCGATCCCCTGACCTTGCGCTTGAGGCAGTAAATTCATGTGAATATGCGCAGGATAGGCCTGCACGATGTCAGCAGGTACCGGTCGCGGGTGATGGAAAAAGTTTATTCGATGGTCATCGGGCGTCCACATCGCCGGATCACCTTGTGGCTCGGCATACTGCTTGCGCAACTGAGGCCACCAATTCAGTTCCAAGTGGCGCTCAAAAGATCGGCTATCTGTCGCACCCGCCACATAACCAAGGACACCTTCTTCATCTTCGGCAACAAAACAGATCGCCTCATCAACGAAAAGATAAGGCGCTGCATAGATCAAGCCGATCAAATCAGGGTCCTGATATAGACTGGTCGCATCTTTGCCCGCGTTTCCCGTTCGCAAGCAGATAGATCTGACAGCGTTCATGTCAGACTTTTTTGCGGCACGTATCACAGCCAACTTAGTCACCGATCCTTCAAACCATAAAGCCAATAGGCACCCTGCAGGTACAGTTTGCGGAGCGCCGGTAAGGGAAACCTTGTGAAGGGTCTTTGTAGCGGGGCAGGCAAATCCGTTTGGCGCAACTTGCCTGTTATCAACCCCGCGATCTTTTCGCCTGAAATTGACGCCATGGCGACGCCGCTACCGTGCCAGCCCATCGCGGCGTAAACACCATCCATGCCCGGCACCTCTCCAACAAAAGGTGTCAATGTGCGCGCTATGCAGACGTGACCGTGCCAGCTGAAATCTGTTTCAACATTCGACCAGGCAGGGAACATAGATTCAAAATCAGCGCGTGCGCGTTTCTGCATGGCACTTAACGAGGGTGCATTTTCGAAAATGCCACCCCGCGTTCCGAACAAAAACCGTTTGTCGGGCAAGAGCCTGAAATAGTGAAGAAGTATCCGGGTATCGGCGGCCATCGTGTCGGAGGTCCAGCCCTGTCCTGCCAGCTCCGCTTCACTTAAGGAGCGCGTGACCTGAATAGACGACATAACCGGCATCGTGCGCCCGTGAAGCCAAGGAGGGACGGTTTCATCTGAGTATCCATTGCTGGCCAGCACGACGTTCTTGGCCCGCACAAACCCGTTTTTCGTCTCAAGCCGCCAACGGTCACTGTCCCGGTCAATTGCGGAAACTGGCGTTTTGCCGAAAATTTTACCCCCGGCTCTGCGCACCCGTTCAGCGAGCGCCTGTACGTAGGCCATCGGGTTCAGGGCAAAGCCGTAAGGCACGTGCAGACCACCATGGAATGACGGCCCGCCGTAGCCCTCCTCAGTCAATTGCTCGCGAGACAACAACCTGGTCCTGATACCGAAGTTGGCTCTCAAAAACTCGGCTTCCGACTTGAGGCCGGTAACGTCCTTCGCTCGGTGCGCCAAATAGATCTCGCCCTTTGAATGACGGCTGGCATCAACACCCCAACTGTCCAGACGCTGTGCAACAAGATTGATACCAGCCACCTGAAAAGCCAGAAACTTGCGCGCTTCTTCCAAACCGAACTTTTTGACCAGCTGCCGCGCATCGAGCTTCGTGCCGCCAAGACAACAAAACCCGCCATTGCGCCCCGACGCCCCGTAGCCGACATGTTCAGCTTCGAGAACACACACCGAAATACCCAATTCAGCAAGCCGCAAGGCAGCGCTCAGGCCTGCGAACCCGGCACCAATGACCGCAACATCGAAGAAGGCGTTGCCGTGAAGTTGCCGGTCCTGTCTGGGCTGAGGGAGGCTTGCCTCCCAATAGCTTCCAATTGTTCGGCGTCCATCTGTTTGAACAGGGGATGGCTTGATGTCCATGTCAAATGCCCAGTCGGTCGCGCAATGAAAACCAGGTCATTGCCAGAACAAGCAAGGGAAAGCGGAGCTTGTCTCCTCCCGGGAATGCGGGAACGTCAAGCTTCTCAAACACGTCAAAGCGCCCTGAAATACCGCTGACAGCTTCTGCAAGGATCTGACCGCCAAGCGTTGCCATTGCAACACCGTGTCCGGAATAGCCTGCGGCTGTGAACATGTTTGGCGCCGGTCGGGCAAAAAAGGGCATGCGTTTCGGTGTAATCGCAAGGGTTCCGCCCCAACCGTAATCGATGCCGACATCCTCAAGCTGAGGGAAAATCTCCAGCATGGGTGCGCGCACAAACGATTTGATGTCCTTTGGGAAATGGTAGCCGTAGTTCTCACCTCCGCCGAACAAAAGACGTTTGTCACTGGACAGTCGAAAGTAGTTGATGACGAACTTGCTGTCGGCAACGGCAAGGTTGCCGCGAATGATCTGCTCGGCCTCCGTGGCCGCCAGTGGTTCGGTAGCGATGATGAAGTTGTTGATCGGCATTACGTGCGCTGCCGTCTTGCGTTCAAGACCGCCGAGATAACCATTGCAAGCCAGAATGGCATTGTCCGCCCGCACTTCACCACGCTCTGTTTTGATCAATATGCGCGGTTGTCCGTGGCTTTCAATTTCTGTCACTCTGGTCTCTTCAAACAACAATGCCCCCGCAGCCTCCGCGGCGCGGGCCAGTCCGAGCGCAAAATTCAATGGGTGAAGATGGCCCGCTCCCTGATCGAGTGTGCCGCCAAAATATTTGGGACTACCGACATGCGCTCCGATTTCGTCCGGACCGATGTATCGGATGTCTTCGTAGCCGTATTGGATACGCAGATGTTCGACATAGTCCCGGCTCTCTTCCAGAAAGCTCTTCCGGTGATCAGCATGCAGAATGCCAGGAGCGTAGTCGCAGGCGATCTGATGGCGCACGATCAGTTTTTTCACAAGGGCCTTGGATTCTTCGGCAAGATCCCAAAGCAATCTGGCGTGAGATTTTCCGTGCCGGTCTTCCAGAACGGTTTGTTCAACACGTTGTCCGGACCCGACCTGTCCGCCATTGCGGCCAGAGGCGCCCCAACCAACACGGTTGGCCTCCAGCAGCATCACGTTTTGCCCGCGTTCTGCGAGATGAAGTGCCGCGGAAAGACCGGTATAACCGCCACCGATCACACAGGTGTCGCATGTCCGAGCGCCTTCCA
Source organism: uncultured Roseibium sp. (assembly GCF_947499295.1). GTDB lineage: Bacteria > Pseudomonadota > Alphaproteobacteria > Rhizobiales > Stappiaceae > Roseibium. Next base: position 266,446 of record NZ_CANMNP010000002.1, on the reverse strand, counting down.
GCGGTGCGTGTGATGTCTGCCTGTTGGCTGTTGCCGCGTAGTAGGAAGGCGCATGCTGACCGGGGTTGTCATTTGCTGTCAGGAGGTCAAGCGCTGTCAACATGTCCGAACGCAGGCTCCTCTTGGATACGTGTTGGTTGTAGCGCCTCAAGTTACGTCAACATCTCTCGTTCAGTGACCATTTTCAAGACCAAATAGCGGCACCAGGCTCAGGTTTCGCTTGATTTTGCAAGCTCTTGAGGCTCCCTTAACGGTATGTGTGCGATGCCCGTCGCGTTTTTATCCGAAGGAAAGGCAAAATTGTGCTTGGACCTGTTGAGCATCCCTGGTTTGACCCTCTCTGGAGAAGGATCCTGCTGGTTCTCTTTTGCGGTGCCTGGGCCGGAATGGAGTATTATCTTGGGAACATAACCTGGGTCTATATCATTGGCGCGATCACGGGTTATGCAGCTTGGGCTTATCTGATCGGATACAAGGAACCAGACGACCCCTCACGCAAAACACGACCGCGTATGGATGACAACGACGGGTAACCCCCTGATGATCGAGATCTGTTTCCGTCACCTGAACGCACTTCTGCCAAAGTCCCGGCTTTTGGCCGTGGTATTAATGGTGATACCGCTCACGGCGGCGCCGCTTCAGGCACAACAGACAAATGCGCCTAAATCTGCCATTCAGGATGTCTTGAACAAGCGCTGTGTGGTGTGCCACGGCTGCTATGACGCGCCCTGTCAGCTCAAGCTTTCCTCTTCTGACGGTTTGTCCAGAGGTGCAAGCAAAACAAAGGTCTACGATTCAGCACGGCTTGACGATGCCCCCATGACACGCCTCGAGATCGATGCAAAGACCGCTCCCGAATGGCGGCAAAGGGGTTTTTTTGCAATCACCGAAAGCAACAATGGGCAGTCGGTTCTCGAACAATTGCTGCGTGCAGGGCGCAACAACGATTTTAAACTCGGTGCCGCCTTGCCTGATCGGCTGAACATCAGTCCGCTTCGCAAGAACAGTTGCCCGATGCCGTCGGAGATGGGCGACTATCTGGATGATCACCCTCTGGGCGGAATGCCGTTTGCAACAGCGCCTCTTCCGGATGCGGACTATCAAAAGCTGCTCTCGTGGGCAAAGGCGGGTGCACCGCCGGACGAGACTCCAACCGTCCTGCCAGAAAAAAGCATCGAACACATCGAAAAAATCGAGACATTTCTGAACAACGGACAGTTGAAGGCAAAACTGACCGCTCGCTATATTTACGAGCACCTGTTTTTGGCTCACCTGCATCTGGAAGATGACACGTCGAGGACCTTCTTCCGGCTTATCCGCTCGCGCACGCCAACCGGCGAGCCACCGGATGAAATAGCCTCGCGCCGACCATTTGATGACCCGGGTGGAGACTTCTTCTACAGGCTCGTTCCTCTTGGTGACACGATCCTCCACAAGGAGCATATTGTCTACGAGATCGGTCCGAAGCGTTTGGAGCGCTATAAAAGCCTGTTCCTTGCAAGCGACTGGGAAATAGACGCGCTTCCTCATTATTCGATCGACGCGGGTGGAAATCCGCTATCCACATTCCGCGCCATTCCGGCCCGCAGTCGCTATCAGTTTCTGCTCGACGATGCGCTTTATTTCGTCCGTTCTTTCATCCGGGGTCCGGTCTGCTACGGACAGGTCGCCGTCAATGTGATTGAAGACCGGTTCTGGGTGACCTTTCTTGCTCCGGACGCGGATCTGTCGGTTACCGATAACGCCTATCTTGAGGAAGCAATCCCGATCCTTGAGCTTCCGCTTGCGAAGGTTGAAGGCAAGATATCGGACCGGCTGAAAAGCTTTCTGACACTCGGCCCAATCAAGTACCAGGAACTGCGCCAGTCACGCTATGCGGCCGAGACCGCTCAAAATGGCGGGCCAACCTACCAGGACATCTGGGACGGCGACGGCAACAACATCGATGCACGTTTGACCGTTTTTAGAAACTTCTCTTCCGCGTCGGTCGTCCCCGGGTTTAGCGGTGCTGTTCCGGAAACTGCCTGGGTGATCGATTTTCCACTCTTTGAACGGATCTACTACAACCTGGTGGCTGGCTTTGATGTGTTCGGCAATGTCGAACACCAGCTGACAACACGGATCTATATGGACAGCCTGCGCCGTGAAGGAGAGCGCAATTTCCTGGCCTTTCTGCCCCGCGACCTGCGTGATCCCCTTCATGAGAGCTGGTATCAGGGGCCTCTGGTTTCGCTTGTTGACCGGTGGAAAGAACGTAAGCTTGATACGTCATCACCAACCGGAATTCGTTTTCAGACAGGTCAGCCAAAGAGCGAATTCCTGACAGGGCTTTTGCAGATCGAACCGCGGCTCTGGCCTGTCAGTGATCCGATCAACCGGTGCTCGGCCGGTCAGTGCGCAGCGACAGATACAATCGAGGGCCGGTTGCGCCCACTTACAGCAACCCCGGCTCCCTTTGCCAAATTCCTGCCGGATATCGCCTTGTTGCTGGTGAAAACGGACGCAGAGACGAAGATTTTCACGCTCGTGCATGACAAGGCGCACAGCAATGTCGCCTTTATCTTCAACGAAGATCTTCGCAGGGACCCGGAAAATGACAGCCTGACAGTTCTTCCGGGCCAGTTCAGCAGTTATCCGAACTTTGTCTTCAAGGTCTCAGACGCCAATGTTGCTGCCTTCGTGGATGCTGCAAGAGACGTTCGAACACAAAAGGACTATTTGAGAGTTGTCGAACAGTTCGGCATCCGGCGCACCGATCCAAGTTTCTGGAGCATGCTTGATTTGGTCCAGGCAGGTCTTGATGCCCAGGACACCATTCAGGCCGGTCTACTGGACATCAACCGCTATCGTGATCCCAAGCCGCTTGATCCGATCGAACGGCTGTTTGAATACACGTTTTCCGTTGACTGATATCGCCTCTGAATGAAAGCAATTACAAACTGCGAAGTTCATCGATCATCCAGTTACAAAAATTCTGGGCTGCTGGTGCAAGTGCCTTTCGAGGTCCGGAAGTGACCAGATAGTAGCTGTGACGGCTGTTGATCCGCCGGTCGCAGGAACGAGCCAAGCGACCGCCATCAAGATAGGGTTGTGCAAGCGTTTCCAGGACGAGCGCATGACCGTGCCCCAATGCTGCGAGTTCAAGCGCAGACAGCGTCTGATCAACCTGGAGGCCATTGCGCGCTGGCACCTCGTGCCCGTAGCCGCGAAAGAAGCTCTCCCAGGTATCGATTACCCCCATGATGTCGAGGCGTGGTGCAGCTCCGAGGGCTTCAAGGTCGTGTCTGGTCGCGGGAATCGACAAGTCGGGATGGCAGACGGGAATGATCGGGTCGTTCTGTAGAAACTCCACAATACCATCGGTCCAGGTTCCGTCGCCGAAACGAATATCGATATCGAACAGTTCCGGATTGAGCGTTTCAGCCCAGGACGCCGAAATCATCTGGAGATCAACGTCTGGATGAAGTTCCCGGAAGCGCTTGATGCGCGGGATCATCCAGAGCTGGCCAAAGCTGTTGAGGCATCGGAACCGGACCGGTTGCCTGTTGCGCTCGCCGAACACGGAGACGGTGGCTATCGATAGATCGGAGAAGGCCTTTTCGACTGTGGGCAAATAGGTCTGACCCAACCGGGTCAACACAAGTGTGCGGTGCAGTCTCTCAAACAGCGGATAGCCAAGCTGCTGTTCAAGCTGGCGCACCTGATAACTGATCGCAGCCGGCGTGATCAGCAACTCTTCCGCGGCACGTGTGAAATTTCCGAGACGCGCACTCGCTTCAAAAGCCCGCAACCAGGACAAGGGCGGAAGGTCATACGGCATCCAAACAATCCGTTGTTCGCTGCACCTCGACGCAAGAGGGACCCGACAGGTAAATGTGCAGACTTGTGCGAATACTTGATTTCCTACAAATTTTTTCGAAGTTACACCAAATAATTTTTCGCTTCATTTTTTTTATCCTCTCGCCGAAATTTATCGAACGAGCAAACAAGCCGACGGCGCATTGCATGCAAACGGTTGACTTCATCATTGTCGGGGCGGGATCCGCCGGATGCATTCTGGCCGAACGCCTGAGCGCGGATCCCAACGTCTCTGTGCTTTTGCTAGAGGCTGGCGGCTCCGATACATCGCCGTGGGTGTCGATACCCCTTGGCTACGGCAAGTTGAACGGGGACGCCAAACGCACCTGGCAATATCAGACCGAACCTGACGGTGGCCTCGACGGTCGCAGCGCATGCTGGCCACGGGGGCGCATTGTCGGTGGATCGGGTTCGATAAATGCGATGGTTTATTGCCGGGGCCTGCCCGGCGATTTTGAGGATTGGGAAACAGCAGGCGCGCAGGGTTGGGGCTGGCAAAGCGTCAAACCGGTCTTCGAGCGGCTCGAAACCAAAGTGTCAGCGGACGGAAAGAAGCACGGGCACGGCCCCATAAAGGTGCAGAACGTCGCCGATCAGATCCACAGCATCAACCGCCATTTTCGAACCGCGGTCCAGGAGGCGGGATTGCCCTGGTGTGACGATCTGAACGGTGACAATCCGGAAGGTGGCGGTGTCTATCAGATCAACACCAGCAACGGACAGCGGTGCTCTTCTGCGCGGGCCTTTCTGCGCCCTGCCCTAAAACGCCGAAACCTGAGTTTGCGCACGAATGCACAGGTCAAACGTATTCTTTTTGAAAACACAAAAGCCACCGGCATTGAACTGCTTGATGGCCTTCGGTTCTTTGCACGACGGGAAGTCATCCTGGCAGCCGGAGCGATCGGCTCACCTCAGCTTCTTCAGGTTTCCGGTGTCGGACCGGGCAAACTGCTGAACGAATTTGGCATTCCAATCATCCTGGCCAACGACAATGTCGGTGGCAATCTGCAAGATCACCTGTCCTCGAAGTTTACGTTCCGCGCAAAGGAGCCGACACTAAACGCAGTGCTGCGCCCGGCATTCGGTCGGACATTCGCGGCAATCCAATATGCACTAACGCGCAAAGGCCCTCTATCGCTCTCGGTCAATCAGTGCGGCGGTTTCTTCCGCTCAAGCCGCGAATTGAACCGGCCGGACCAGCAGCTTTATTTCAACCCGATCAGCTACCAGTTGGTGGCAGACAAGGATCAGACCCGGCTGGCCATCGACCCGTTCAACGGTTTCATTATCTGCGCGCAGCCAACCCGTCCGACCAGCCGGGGGCATATTGCCATCAAAAGCGCTGACCCCGCTGTTCCACCTGCAATTCAACCGAATTCGCTTTCAACCGAAGAAGACCGCCTGGCCGTAATCGATGGCGGCCGGCTCTGCCAGAGGCTGATGGCAAGCGACGCCTTGAGCGGACTTGTCGAAGGCCCGGTTGCACCCGATCTCGGAATGCTCGATGACGAGGGCATTCTTGCTGATTTCAAGTCCCGCGCGAGCACTGTCTACCACCCGGTTTCCACGTGCCGGATGGGAGGAAATTCAGAAACGAGCGTCGTCGACAGCCGCTTGAAGGTTCACGGCGTGCAGCGCCTGCGTATCGTTGATGCTTCGGCCTTTCCCAATATCACTTCGGGCAACACAAACGCCCCGACCATGATGCTGGCCCTGAAGGGGGCCGATCTCATTCTTGAAGATCAGAAGAAAGCCAATTGATGACAGCTCAAACAATTGCCGACGACTACCTTTCCAGCGGACAGCTGAGAGCGCTGCCCGAAGGTCATTTCATAAACGGAAAGCTGACGCCTGCTTCAAACCGGAAGATGCAGAGCTTCGACCCAGGACTTGCCGAACCCTTTGCCGAGTTTTCACTAGGCAGTGCTCAGGACCTGGATCACGCGATTGACACCGCTGAAAAGGCCGCCAGACACTGGCGGAAAGTGACACCTGCAGAGCGCTGCCGCGTACTCAACAACGTTGCCCGCCTATTTCGCGATAATGCCGACCGGCTGTCGGTGATTGAAGTTGTCGACAGCGGCAAGACCCTTTCGGAGGCGTCCGGTGACGTCCAGGCATCCGCGCGCCTTTTTGAATATTACGCAGGTGCAGCCGACAAGCTTGATGGCAGATCTGTCAATTTGGGTCCAGACCAGACCGCTTTTACGGTGCGTGAACCGGTCGGCGTGACCGGGCATATCATTCCCTGGAACTACCCGACCTCGACCTTTGCCCGCGGTGTTGCTCCTGCTCTTGCGGCCGGATGCTCAGTTGTTGCCAAACCTGCCGAAACAACACCCTTCACCGCACTGGTCATGGCAGAACTGCTTTCAGAAGCAGGCGTGCCCGATGGGCTCGTGAATGTCGTGACAGGCCTCGGCACCGATGTCGGTGCAATGATGGCACGGGACCCGCGCATCAAACAGCTTACCTTTACAGGTTCGGTTTCAACCGGTGTCAATGTTGCTCAGATCGCGGCACCGAATGTCACGCGCCTGACGCTGGAACTTGGTGGCAAGTCGCCGTTGATCGCCTTCGAAGATGCAGACCCTGAAAAGGTGGCCGACGGCGCTTATTGGGCAATCTTCTCCAATTCGGGTCAGATTTGTTCAGCTGGATCGAGGCTTGTTTTGCATTCATCCTTGCGCGATGAGGTGCTGGCCCTGCTGATGGAAAGAGCTGCCCGGATCAAACCCGGACACGGCCTGTCGCATCCCGACATGGGCGCAATCAACTCCGACCTGCACCTCTCGCGGATCCAGCGTCATGTTGAAGCGGCCAGGGCACGCGGAGCCAATATCCTGACCGGAGGCAGCGTCACGACGGATGAAAGAACCGGGAAAGGCTGGTTCTTTGAGCCGACGGTTATTGCCGACCTTTCCCCTGAGGACCCCGCTGTGCAGGAGGAAATCTTCGGTCCAGTGCTCTCGGTACAAATGTTCAACACGGAAGATGAGGCGATTGCACTTGCGAACGGCACCGACTTCGGTCTGATTTCAAGTGTCTACACAAGAGATGTCGGTCGCGCGATGCGCGTTGCCAGCGCAATGGATTGTGGCCAGGTTTCGATCAACGACTATTGGGCCGGCGGACTGGAACTGCCTTTCGGAGGAAATAAAAAATCCGGTTATGGCCGTGAAAAAGGCTGGGAAGGGCTCGACGCCTATACCAAAGTGAAATCCATCACTATCAGCAATGCCAGCTAGGCGAGATCCATGAAACTCGACCAAATCGAGACATTTGTCGTCGCAAATCCTCCTCCCCGTCATGGAGGCCGCTATTTCATTTTCGTCAAGCTGGTCACCGGTTGCGGGATCACAGGCTACGGCGAGATCTATAACGCCACCTTCGGGCCTCACCTGGTGGCTGCGATGGCGAAGGATGTTTTCGAGCGCCAATTCCTGGGCGCCGATCCGCATCATATTGAGAAGCTTTGGCACAAGACCTATGGCGCTGGTTATACACAGCGACCTGATGTCACCGTCATGGGAGTACTCTCCGGCCTCGAGATGGCGTGCTGGGACATTATCGGCAAGGCAGCCGGAAAACCCGCATATGAATTGCTCGGCGGGAAAGTTCACGAGCGACTTCGGTCCTATACCTATCTTTATCCCGCCGACGGTGACGTCTATCCAGATCCCGAGCAGCCGAATGTCTACAATGATCCGGCTCTGGCAGCGGACGCGGCAAGCAAAGCCGTTGAACAGGGGTTCACGGCAGTCAAGTTCGATCCCGCCGGTGCATACACGATCTTTGACGGTCATCAGCCGAGCCTCGATGACCTGGACCGATCCGAAGCCTTCTGCAAGTTCATTCGTGAGGCTGTCGGCTCAAAGGCCGACCTGCTTTTTGGCACTCATGGCCAATTTACCGTCTCGGGAGCCAAACGCCTTGCCAGGCGCATAGAGGCTTATGATCCACTCTGGTTCGAAGAGCCTATCCCGCCTGAAAAGCCGGAAGACATGGCTAAGGTTGCCCGTTTCACGTCGATCCCTGTTGCAACCGGTGAACGTCTTTGCACGAAGTACGAGTTTTCACGCGTTCTGGAGACAGGCGCAGCCAGCATATTGCAGATGAATCTCGGCCGTGTCGGCGGGCTCCTGGAAGGCAAGAAAATCGCCGCCATGGCGGAGTGCCATTCCGCCCAGGTGGCACCGCATCTTTACTGTGGGCCACTTGTTGCACTTGCCAACATTCAGCTGGCCACCTGCAGCCCCAATTTTCTGGTCCTGGAGTCGATCCGCACATTCGATGGCTTCTATGCTGATCTTTTGACGAAGCCGATCTGTTGGGACGGCGGCTATGTAATCCCATCAACCGAACCGGGTCTTGGACACGACCTGAATGAAGACGTCGCGCGATCACACCCTTACGAGGGCAACGAACTGCATCTCGGCCTTCAGGAAGTTCCAGCGCTGCCTCTTTGACCTGGTCCGTTTGGCCGCCACTATCGACTGCGAGTCAATCCTGTTCTGCCGGTGGCAAACACCAACCGGATGATAAATCAATGTGTTGAATGGAGTGGTCTTCGATCATGTCGCCATAACCTTCCGGCAGGAAGGACTGATCCCATTGATCGCCAAACCGTTGTTTGACGGACTTCATGTCCGACCAAAGAGACGCGAATATGAGCCTGTTTTCCTGCACGCTTACCTCGCGACCGAAGAAGTATCCTTTGTTTCCCGGCTCATTGCGGACGACATCAGCTGACGTCGTGGCAAACTTTGCAAGAAGGCTGTCTACACTTCCATCTTTGACCCTGACTTGGAACAACCGCAAAATCGGGCCCTGCTGAGTTTTGTTCGAGGCCATGCACTTTCCTTTTTCTTTGCCGGATGACGAAAAAATCCTGTTCTCAATTCAAACCCGCCATGCAAATGAACTGCATGATCGAAAGGTCAAGAAAATGCCTCTGGTAAACAGCGATTAAAGCGGTCCAAAGACTGAGGAGGGCAAAAACCGCGAATAGGCAGGCCACGCCCCATAGAATAAGGGACCTGTTAGGCACTGCTCACGGCTCCCTGAATTCTGCTAAATTTGGAAGTTAGTGGTTGCTCATCGATCGGAAGGTGCAGAAAGGCAGCCATGATGCCGGCCAGAACCACGCACCACCACATGATGTCGTAGTTGCCTGTCTGCTCGAATACGAGCCCACCGAGCCAGGCACCCAGGAAGCTTCCAATTTGGTGCATGAAGAATACGATGCCAATCAGTGTCGCGAGATACCGGGGGCCAAAGACCTGGGCAACGATGCCGGTGGTAAGCGGTACTGTTCCAAGCCAGGTAAAACCCATCACCGCGGCGAACAAGAGAGTTGAGACATCAGAGGGCGGCAGCAGCACGAAGGTGGCAACAGCGGCGGCCCGGGCCAGGTAAAGACCTACAAGGATCTTTTTCTTGCTGATGTGATCGCCAACGACACCGCATATGAACGTTCCGGCGATGTTGGTCGCACCTATCGTCGCAAGAGCAGCGCCACCAAGCCAGGCTCCCAGATTTCTGTCCAACAGGTATGCCGGCAAATGTGTCCCGATAAATGCAAGCTGGAACCCGCAAACAAAGAAACCGAGTACCAGCAATACAAAACCTTTATGCCTGAGCGCCTCGAAGAGTGCTTCGGTGAGCGACTGCTCTGTCCCCTGAGCCTCAGTGCGCCCGGACAGCATCGGTGCCAGCAAGCAGATCGTCACTGCGACAAGACCCAGGCTGACAAATGCTAAGGACCAATTCACGCTGTCGATCAGGCTCAATGTGACGGGAACACTTAGAAAGATCCCCAAGGAGCCGCCCAGTGAGGCAATGCCGAGCGCCGAGGTACGTCGTTCTGGAGGAAATTTGCGTCCGACCGCGCCCAGGACCACAGCATATGTTGTTGCGCTGAGACCGATACCGACAAGGACACCTAATCCCAACACCAATCCAAGCGCGCTCGAAACGGCCGACGCGCACAGACCCTGACGGAATAGATTGTTCAATATGCCTTGGTCCAACTTTCGATGGAAAGACGGTTCAATCGATCGCAAGGAAAGACTTATTCAGCCGCCAAGAGCACAGGACCCGATTTTGCGAAAGAAAGCCTCAGGTCCGACCCCACTTCCAGCGTCTGATCCACATTGTCCTGCACCGCAAAGACCTGACCGAACTCGCCCTCAAGTGTGTATTCCATTCGAACGCCGACATAGGTCGCCTTGGCAACGCGCGCAGGCATGCCTGCAGCTTCCCCCAAAACCAGCCGTGACGGTCGCACAGCAATGGATGCAGCGCCTTTTGACAAACCGCGCGAGGCCAGCTTGTAGCGGTACCCGCAAACATCCACAGTTGCGGTTTCGCCCTGAACGTCCATGATCTCGCATGGGATCAAATTCGCTTCACCAATGAAATCGGCAACGAATGCATCAACCGGTTGGTCATAGAGCGCCCGCGGCGTGCCTATTTGAGCAATCGATGCATTGCGCATGACGACAATCTCATCTGAAACCGCGAGTGCTTCCTCCTGATCGTGCGTGACGTATACCACCGTCAAGCCAAGATCTTGCTGGATTGCCCGAATGTCTTCGCGGACCTGTCGGCGCAATTTTGCATCAAGGTTCGACAAGGGTTCGTCAAACAGCAGCACCTGAGGCTCCAGAACAAGAGCACGGGCGACCGCGACACGTTGCTGTTGACCGCCGGACAATTCGCTTGGCAAACGCTCGCCGAAGCCCTTCAAACCGACCAGTTCCAGCCCTTCAAGCGCCCGGGATCGCGCTTCGGCCTTGTCGAAACCTGAAAATGTCAGGCCATACATCACGTTTTCCAGAACACTCATGTGTGGAAACAGTGCGTAGGACTGGAACACCATCGACACATCACGATCCGTTGCCGGCAACCTTGTGACCTCTGTATCCCCGATGAGAATGCGCCCCGAACTGGCCATCTCCAGTCCCGCGATCATGCGGAGCGTCGTGGTCTTGCCACAACCGGATGGGCCCAGAAGCGTTACAAGTTTTCCCGCTTCGATATCCAGGTCGATGTTGTCGACTGCGACCACATCCTTCCCGAAAACCTTGGACACCTTTTCGAACCTGACCGGCGCGGCCTTGCTGCGAATGTGTGTTTCGCTCATGTCGCCCCCTTCATTTCGACGTGTTTTCGACGCCCGATCTGCACACGGCCTACCAGCAACTGCAGCAGGCCGACGGCTGCCAGCATGACAAAGATCAGTGTCGTGGAATAGGCAATGGCGAGACCGTAGTCGTTGTTTTCCACCCGCCCGATAATGTAACTGGTCGCCATGTCATATTCTGCTGAAACCAGAAAAATTACGGCGGAAATGGCAGTCATCGCCCGCACGAAACTGTAGACCAAAGCGGCCAGGATCGCTGGTCGCAACAAGGGCAGGATCACTCTTCGGAAGGTTTGCCATGAATTGGCTCCGAGCGTGAGCGAGCTCTCGTCGAGCGACTTGTCGATCTGCGACATGCTTGCGATCCCCGCTCGCACGCCGACCGGCATGTTCCTGAAGATGAAACTCACGACGAGGATAATGCCCGTCCCGGTGATTTCTATCGGAGGCACGTTGAAGGCCAAGATGTAGCTCACACCGATGACCGTTCCGGGAATGGCGAAGGACAGCATCGTGCCGAACTCGAACGAGTTCTTGCCGGCGAAATTCTGCCGGGTCAGCAAATAGGCTGTCACCAATCCAACGGCCGCCGTCAGCGGTGCCGCAATGGCAGCTATGGTAATTGTTGTCCAAAAACTGTCCCAGGCAGCGCCGGTCCATCGTATCCCTTCTTCGGCAAACCGAACCGAGAACGCTGTCACATAGTGCTTGAATGTCAGAGAATTGTTGACGCCCCAGAGCTCAACAACACTGCCATACATGATCATCGCATAGACCACGGCGGTGAAAGCGGCCCAGGCAAGCGCAAGGGTCAGAACCGGGACCGCAAGGCCTTTTGGCATCAAAGGGTGTACGCCCGCATCTCCCTTGCCAGAGACTGTCGTGTAGCTCTTCTTACCCAGCCAGGCCCGTTGGGCGTAAAACGCCGAGAGCGTGAAAAAGAGCAGAACCATTGCGAGCACCGCTGCACGCCCTTGATCATATTGCGCGCCGACAATGGCAAAGAAAATCTCGGTCGACAAAACATCAAAGTTTCCGCCCAGAACCAACGGATTGCCGAAATCGGCCATGCTTTCGATGAAACCGAGCAGAAATGCGTTTGCGAGCCCCGGACGCATGAGCGGTAAGGAAACAGTTCTGAAGGTCTGCCAACGGTTTGCCCGAAGCGTCTGCGCGGCTTCTTCCATTGAAGGAGAGACGCCTTCAACAACACCGATGAGGACCAGAAAGGCAATCGGCGTGAATGCAAGCGTCTGGGCAATAAGCACTCCAGGCAGACCATACAGCCAACGCGTCGGCTGCACGCCAAACAATTCGGAAACATAGACCGTAATCGTGCCGGAAAGACCAAAGAGCAATATTAGCGCTAGTCCAATGACGAATGGCGGCGTGATGATCGGCAACACCGTCAGTGCCCGCATCACTCGTTTGTAACGGAAGCCCGACCGGGTCACGACGAGCGCAAACGCAAGGCCCAAAAGCGTTGTGATCAATCCAACCAGAACAGCGAGAAAAAGGGAGTTCCATGCTGCTCCGCAACGCGCGCCAGCCAGGCAGCCCAGGCCCCAGATCCGGTCGTTGAAGAACTTGTCGAAAAAGACCAAAATCGAGTAAGCGCCGTCATCTGTGACGAAGGCGGCAAACAGCATTTTTGCAATTGGAAAGAAGACAAATGCCGTGACAATTGCGATGACGCCACCAATGGCACTAACGACAAAGACATCGCCGTTGACAGCTCCGCGCGCCGCGATGCCTTGCGTCAGCAGAAAAAGGTAGGCTGACGCGCAAAGCATCGCGCCGTATCCCATGCCAAACTGCCGATCGTCCAACGGGCCGAAGGCCGCATTCATCCATTCGAAATTGTACCCGCGGATGCCAATGGAAAAACCCTGGGCAATCATCCACGCAAAGCCGATCGATCCGGCAAGCACAAGCAAACGGGCATAGGCCGGATCCGACTTTGAGCACCGCAACGCAAACAGCGGAAGCACCAGCGGGATCAAAAGGGGTGCCAGCCACAGTTTTTCGCCCTGTGCGATCAAAAACGCGGCAGGCGCATAGTCGTCGTCGAAAGGGTAGCCGTCGATCAGCCACTCAAACGACCAAAAGCCGTCCTCGATGCCGTACCAGGGCAGCAGACAGAAGCCTACCCACCCGGCAATGATCCAGAAGATCAGAACCGGGGGAGCTTTATTTGGTTTGGTCAAAGTCACTTACTGCGGCAGCGTGGATACGTCCTCGTCCCATTTCTGCAAGAGGCGCTTACGCTCATCCGACGACCCATATTTCTTGAAGTCGTAGTCGATCAGCTTGATCTGGCTCATGTCAGGTGCGCTTTCGGAGGTCTCCGCACTTTTGTTGGACGGCACCTGGAACGCGTTCACCTCAAGCGCAAGGTTTTGGGCCTCAGGGCTCAACGCCCAGTCATAAAACTTCTTTGCCTCGTCGATGTTGCGGGCACCGTCAATGATCGACATCGAACCAATCTCGTAGCCGGTTCCTTCGCACGGGGCGACGACTTTCACCGGGAAACCGGAGACGGCCTGCTTGACGGCATCATGCATGAAAACAATACCAATGGTGTTTTCGCCGCGACCGGCAGCCTTGATCGGAGCGGAACCGGATTTGGTATACTGGTTGATGTTGGCGTGGAGGCCCTTCATGAATTCAAAGCCCTCGTCCTCACCAAAAATCTGCACCATGGAGGCAAGCGTCGTGTAAGCGGTGCCGGAAGAGTTCGGGTTTGCCATCTGGACATGACCCTTGTATTCGGGTTTCAGAAGGTCCTTCCAACATGCCGGCTCCGGCAGATTGTTTGCGGCCAGAAGATCGCTGTTGTAGCCGTATCCGAGTGCACCGGAATAGATCCCGATTGTCCTGTTTCCTGCGCTTTCAGCCTGGCTAATTGCCCAGTCGTGCAGCTGATCCCGCATGGGAGAAACATATTCGGCGGTCAGGCCTTCCTCAGCAGCTTGCAAATGCGGATCACCGGTGCCACCCCACCAAACGTCTCCTTTTGGATTGGAAGACTCGGCGCGGATCTGTGCGAAGGTTTCACCTGAAGACTTGCGTGTCATATTGACGTCGATGCCGGTTGCATCTTCGAAACTGCGCGCCATCAACTGGCACCAGTCCTCCTGCGCACTGCAGTAAAGGGTGAGTTTGTCGGCGTGAGCCATCGATGCGCTGGCTGCAAACACCACAAGCGAACCTGCAAAAACTGCGGCTTTTCTGTTCATTTCTGTTCCTCCCTGAACATTGTATTCCAACCGGTTTTCCGGCTTTCTTTTGGACCCCAACAACGTTTCGCGAAGTCTCACGGGGCAAGGCAAGCGCCAATTTGGATCGATGTCTCCACACTTCGTTGCGGTAAAACCGATATTGTGAGCCGCTTGCGGGCAATTGGGTAAAACCCAACTGTTTGAGCATTCTCCTTGATTTTCAGACAGCACCCCCAACGCTGGTCAGACCTAGGGTTTCCGGAATCTTCACGGTTGAATACCCAAGAGACAGGTCATTCTTGCTGGACCTCCGTCCTTTTTCGGATCCCTCCCGATCGTCTTTGCCTGAACGGCGGTTAGAGCTCCGCAAACCCGGAGTTTAGTCACTGCTTTCAACGCCTTCGTCTTGGGACTTCTCCCTTGTCATCCGTCCCTGAAGCCGACATTTTTTTGGCGACGTTGTTTGTTCAATCACCCTGGATGCGTCGCTGTTTTCCGAATGCCTAAAAATTTTCTGACAGACACATCTTTCTGGCATCGATTATCAGCACCAGCTTGAAAGCTTTGCAACTAAATTTATCCAAAACACTGAGTTTCTTATAAAAAAAAGATTAGTAAGCAAAATATAAAAGCTGAATTTCATTACCAGGAGATGAGGCTACCACCGCCCGGCATCCGGCAGTTGGTAAGGCTGAGGGCCTTGATGCATCAAGGTTCACCCGTTTGAACGCAACAGCTGCGCCCCCTGAAAGGCAATCAGATGAGCGGGCGAATTGTTCGACTGAAAACCAACCGACCTCAATGAGGGACTGCCCGATCCCGGGAGTTGTTCGGCATGTCATCGCCCAACCTTGGAAGGGCGCTCCCATTCCAGGGACAGGCATGCCTTGTCACCTCTTCTTCAGGCCCATTGCCAAACACCGACAAAGGTTTGCTTACCCAGTTTTTGCCCTCTCTAGCCGGTACATGTGCTGGAAGAAGGCATTGTCAGACAGTCGACGAAGCAGAGCAGCAATGATGGCGGTGGCCGCAATGGCAAAGCAAAGCCGTCCGACCAGCACACCATAAACATCGGCCCCTAGAGCGATCATCAAAAGCGTGTCTTCAATAACGCTGTGCGCAAACCCCATAAACACGCAAGACACAAAAACCTGCCGCGGTGACACCGCGCCTGACCGCGCTTCCCGGATCAGCAGGCCGGCGCCATAAGAGATGCCCAAAAACAGACCCACCGCAGTCAGGTATCCGGCTTCACCGCGAATGCCCGCAAGGCGCAGAACCGGTGCCAAGGCGGACATGATCCATTGCAAAACCCCGGTCACCTTCAGGACTTCCAGGAACCAGAAAAGAGCGACAAGGACGACCAGCATCCAGATCATGGCCTGGGCGAATCCGAAGAAAAACTCGAACCAGTCCGGTGTGGTGCTTAAGGGTATCCAGGCAGGTGCAACCGGAGCAGACAGCCATCCCGTCATTTGCAGTACCGTGTGCAACAGAAATGCATAGAGGAGCCCTCCCACAATGCGCAGCGTTGTCGTGACGGTCATGCCGGGGCCAGCCATCCGGATGATTTTCTGCTCAACGGGCAACCCGTGCGCAAACAAGACAAGCGCAGAAAAAATTGTGACGTCCGCAACACTCAAGGACGAGACGGGCACCAGTGTGAAGAGAAGCGGCACAGCCCCCCAGATCCCAACCAGCATGGCGGTCAGCCAAGCCAGGCCAAGCTCTGAAGGGAGGCCGACAAGGTTCATAACAGGTGCGAAGACTGGCGCGACCACTTCGATCACACCCAGTCTCGAGAGCACCTCGGCTCCGATTGTTATAGGTATCATAACACGCGCCAGTACCCAGTAGATCTCAATTGGTTCAAGCGTTTTTCGGAATATTTTTGCGATGACCGACATTCAAGGCTCCTAAAAAGTTGCCTCAGTCCTAGCTTGGCTCGCTTCGAATTTGTGGTCTAAAATTGCATGGTTTTGCAATTTTATTGCAAAGATTTGCTGAATGAATAGGCTTTTCAGATGGACCGAATAGACCGCAAAATATTGAACTTCATCCAGCACGATGCTTCGCGCACGAATGTGGAACTGGCAGACAAGGTAGGTCTCTCGCCGTCTACCTGTCTGCGCCGCGTGCAGCGGCTCAGAAAAAACGGTTTTATCGATCGCGTGGTCGCCATTTTGAACCCAGCCAAAGCCGGACGGGTTATCAAGGCTATTGTAACCGTTGAACTGAAACTGCACGGCGAACAGCATATGCGCCGCTTTCTGGACAGCGTGGCGGCAGAAGAAGCCGTCTCCAACGCTTATGCGGTCACGGGTGCAAGCGATGTCGTCCTGATGCTTCGATTGCGGGACATGGAGGAATATGACCGTCTGTGCGAGCGTCTGTTTCGCGACCAAAGCAACGTCGCCCGCTTCTTTACAATGGTGGTCATCAAGACCGGCAAGGAAGAAACCGCCATTAGTCTCTGACATGCTTTTAGAGAGTAGATGATCTTCTCCATCGGCTTTCGACGTCGGCAAGGTTCATGAGCGGCACATGAGACTGCATTGAAGGCAATGGATTATCTGCAGTCCAGTGCGAGGCTGACAGACCAACGTCGTCAAAGCGCTCCCGCTCCAAAGAGGTTGAGAGCACATTTGGAAAAACGCAGGCTACCTCAACGCGGCACGAGTGCTACCCCTTGCTCGCCCCGAGTGTGAGCCCGGCCGTGAAGTGTTTTTGCATCAGAAAAAACAAAATGACCGGCGGCAAAGCAGCCAGGAGCGAGGCAGCGGAGACCAGATGATGACGACTGACGAACTGTCCATTCAAGGACTGTATTGCAGCTGTTATCGGGCGCGTATCATTGCTCTGGGTGAGTGAAGTCGCCCAGAAAAAATCATTCCAGACGAATGTGAAAACAAGGATCATCATTGCGGCCAGGACCGGCTTGATCAACGGCAATACAATACGCAAAAAGATCTGCCTTTCGCCGACGCCGTCCAGCCTTGCGGTCTCGATCAGCTCAAACGGAAGTTCCCTGATGAAATTGCGTGCCAGCAAGGTGCAAAATCCGGTTTGAAACGCGGCGTGAAACAAGACCAGACCGGTCGCAGTGTCATAGAGCCCGGTCTCCAGAGCAAGATTGCGGACCGGGACCAGCAGGATTTGAAACGGGACAAAATTTCCGGCCAGAAAGAGCAAAAACACTGTCGCGCCAATCCGGATCCGATGGATTGCAAGTGCGTATCCCGCCAGGGTGGCAATGCAGACAGCCAAGAGCGCGCTTGGTACGGTAATGTTGATCGTATTCAGGAAATGGGAGACAAAATCGGACTCAGTCAGGACAGCACCATAGTTCTGAAAAATCTGGATCTCCGATGGCCACCCCATAATGTTGCCGCGCGTGATATCGGCTTGTGAGCGAACAGACGTCACAAACACAGCCAATAGAGGCAGCAACCAGACAATTACGCAGACAGGTAAAAGCAGATTGTAGAGGTATCTTGTCACCGGCGGCGCATGTTCGATGGGTTTTGGAAACATCGCCTAGTCTTCCGCCTCTGACTTGAGCGTTCGCCAGATGAAGATGCTGAGCACGGTCATGGTCAGCAGGAAGAGCACAACGGCTATGGCTGCTCCATATCCCTGACGGGTGCCGTATTCAGACAGGGCCTGCTCATACATGAAATAGGAAAGCACCCGTGATGAGCCGTAGGGCCCGCCGTCTGTCATGATCACAATGAGGTCGTATGACCGCAGTGCGCCAATAGCCGTCACAAGGAAGGCAATGAACGTCGCCGAACGCAATTGCGGAAGGATGATATAACGCAGCAGTTTCCATCCCTTTGCATTGTCTAGTCTTGCCGCTTCGATCTGGTCCTGTGACAGATTGCAGAGCCCTGTCAGGTAAATCAGGGCGCAAAATGCGGTCTGGGGCCAAAGGCCCGCTGCAATCAGGCCGAAATTGACGAGACCTGGCTCTCCCAGAATTGCAGGGGGTGTTGCCCCCATCCTGTCCCAAAGTTTGCCGACCAGCCCAAAGCGGGGGTCGTAAAACCAAGTGAAAATCAGGCCGACAACGACTTGAGAGATCACAAAGGGAAAGAAAAAGAGCGACCTGTAGAGCCAAACGCCTGGAGCGGTCTGGTTCACAAGCAAAGCGATCCCTAGCCCTGCCGGCAACGCCAACATGAAGAGGCAAAACCAGAGCAGCGTGTTTTGAACAGACACATGGAACCTGGGATCTTCAAGGAGTTCCAGATAGTTGCTTAACCCCACCCACTCGGCTTTGTTCGATGCGCTGAACAGATCTGCTCCCGTCATATCGAAGAACGAAATCCAGATCGAATGCGCGATGGGATAAAGAACAAGAACGGAAAAAACCATAACCGCGGGTGCCAGGAAAAAATAGGCTTTCACATTTCGTGGCACGGAGGGAAAAGAACGGAAAACCGTCTGACGTTCAGCGCGCCCAGCAGCCATTGAGACATTTGTCACGGCTTGCCTGACCGTTGCTCAAACCAATCGAGAGCCTTCTGCATCCAGTCGGTCGGCCAGGTATGGTCACCATCATACAGGCAGAAACGAACCGCGCTGTCTTGCCAGAAACGGCAACTCATTTCATTCGAGACGGCAAACCCGTCCGGCGTATGGCTGTCAACCGCAACTTCCCGCACCAACTTGAGCCCTGCGAAAACGTCACCAGTGCTGACAGGTCCGTAACTCAAACCCTCAAGCGGCATAACGGTGTCTGAGAAGGCATGGATCTGGAAAAGTTGAACGGGTTCGACGCAGGTCTTTGGAAGTGGCGTCCACATAGCGCCGTTGAGAACGACAAATCCGGCAAAGCCTTGTGGCGAATGGCAGGCTGTATCCAGAACGGCGGAACCTCCCATTGAGTATCCAGCAAGCAGGACGCGACTCAAATCCAGGGACAATTCGCCGGCGAGATCTTGAACCGCCGCTCTGGCAAAATCGGCTTGGTTGCGCAACGGGTGTTGCCCGTCGCGCACCGACCAACCATTCTTGGCTCCCTCAAAATTCCGGGTCATTCCGTTCAGCGCGAGAAACACATATCCACGCTCCAACGCAGCGTTGACAAGATTGCGATCCACCTCAATCGTGTTCTCTGCCGAGCTGCCGTAACCATGAAAGTAGACCACGACAGGCAATTGGGAGCCGATGATGTCAGGTGCCTCGTAGCGATAGGTACCTGTTTCCAACCTGCAATCACTTGCATTCCCGCAAGCATTGGCAGCGCCCCCCAGGAGCAGCACAAAAGCTGCATAAAATATGGGATACCAGCTTCTCATTGTGCCTCCTCCAGGCAAAAGAACCCCGTCCCGGCGACAGAGCCAGGCTTCAAAAAATCAATCAGGAGATTGCCGTCAGTTCACTTCAGGCAGGCATCCAGAAGTGTCATTGCAATACCGACAGAAATGTCCGGCCTCGCTTCCAGCATTGAACTCGAGCCGATATGTTCCGTTTCGACGCAGCAGGCGACCACATCCGTCCATTTGTTCAGTTCAATCGGTTTCATTGGCGTTTCCGACATGCGTGTCAGCGTCACATAGATTTTTCTGCGAAGTTCCGTTTTGGCAAGCTGCCGGCCTTCAGAAATCAGACACTCGGACGTCGCCAGAATGCTGTGATTGTCGCGATTGAATTTGTAGTAACTCAGAAGAAACGTTTCGCATTTCGCTCGAATTGCATTCGCATCTCCCTTGATCCATTCCGGTTCATAACTTGAGCAAACGGCGCGATATCCCTCGTCCAAATGAGCAAAGATCAAATCCCCGATTTCCGGAAAGTGGCGATAGACAGTCCCTCTTCCCAAACCACTTTGCCGGACCACGTCCGACATTGTTGGAAGCTTGGCATTTCCCGGCCGCAAGAGACTGGCAAATGCCTGAAGTATTGTGCCTCGGTTTTCCTGCGCGTCGCTTCGGGTCATCTGTTTCTCTTACTTAAGTGGACACTTGTCCGTTTGTCAAGTCCAACCAAATCCAGTTGGAATTCAAAGGACCGGTTGAAGGGGGATGTACCTCTTCTCTGGTAATTTGATCCTGCTCAGGACAATGTTCCGGTATGTGCCAGACTTGCGGAAAATACACCGACCCTACCGGGACGGGCACCGTCTTCACCCTCGTCTTTCAATCATGGGCCAAACACTAGTGACACACGCACCGCTGCAAAATCGAGTCTTGCCGACAGGAGAAATCGTTTCAACTTCCTTCCGGGGGACATTCACCGGCAATCGCGGCATTCTTGATCTCGATGCGCAAGGCCGGTTGGGCACAAGTCGCTGGAAACACAAGCATTGGATCATTTGCAATCTCGTTCATCCGCGCGGACGCTATCACGGGCCAAGACCAGCACGCGGATGGACACCGTTGTTTTTCTTTGACGAAGCGATTGCGCTTGCCGCGGGTCACCGGCCCTGCGCCTATTGCAGGCCGAAAGCCTACCGCGCATGGGTCAAGGCCTGGTTCAAGGCGCATGGAGGCGCGTCTGGTCACAAGGAAATCGACACCGCGTTGCATTCTGCCAGAGTAACACGCATGCGCACCCAGGTCCGTCATGAGGCCTTGCTGCGTGACGTTCCAGATCACGCATTTGTTCTTTATCGGGATCGCCCGCACCTGGTGCTTAAACGTTCGCTTTATCCATTTGAATCCGGCTCGTATGGCACGGCAGTTCAGAGCCCCTTTGACAGCCTGCAGGTTACGGTCCTTACGCCTCGCCCGACATTGGCTGTTTTGGCGGCAGGCTTTGAGCCCGAAACCAGCTCAATACCTGACAGCTAGAACGACACTTGTCTTTGCCGCTTTGATCTGATGAATGGTGCATGTTTGCGTTTGGATCAATCGCCGAGAATGTGGAACTTCGAGAAGCAAAGCGTACCTCCGGGAGTGCTTTCTCCCGTCGGCACATAATATCCTGCGCGCAGCCCCTGCCTCATCGGCTGGCCGCGCGCAAACTGCTCGCATTGGACGATGATCGCGTGTCAGGCTGTCTTGGCCTTGAACTCAAGCCGACGGCGATGAAGAACCGGCTCTGTGTAGCCGTTGGGCTGCTTGGTGCCTTCAAAGACCAGCTCACACGCTGCCTGGAAGGCGACCGAGCCGTCATAATCAGCAGACATCGGACGATAGAGCGGGTCGCCGGCATTTTGACCATCCACGACGGCTGCCATGCGCCGCATGGTCTCCAGAACCTGTTCCTTGCTGGCAACGCCATGATGCAGCCAGTTGGCGATATGCTGGGAGGAAATGCGCAAAGTTGCGCGATCTTCCATGAGGCCGACATCGTTGATGTCCGGCACCTTGGAACAGCCAACGCCCTGCTCTACCCAGCGGACGACGTAGCCAAGAATGCCTTGCGCGTTGTTGTCGAGTTCAGCCTGAATGTCGTCCGGCGCCCAGTTGGGCCTCTCAGCGACGGGAATAGACAGAATGTCTTCCAGCTTGGCCGCGTGCCGTGACTTCAATTCCTGTTGTCTATCCTGAACGGCAATCTTGTAATAGTGCATGGCATGCAGGGTTGCCGCCGTTGGCGAGGGAACCCAGGCCGTGTTCGCACCTGACATCGGGTGCCCGACCTTTTGCTCCAGCATCGCGTGCATCAGATCAGGCATGGCCCACATGCCCTTGCCTATTTGTGCGTGCCCCGGCAATCCGCAGGCGAGCCCGACATCAACATTGTTGTTTTCATAGGCCGCAATCCAGGTGGCAGCTTTCATGTCACCCTTGCGGATCATTGGACCGGCTTCCATGGAGGTGTGCATTTCATCGCCGGTGCGATCCAGGAAACCTGTGTTGATGAAAAAGACCCGGTCCTTCGCCTGTCGGATGCATTCCTTCAGGTTTACTGTCGTGCGCCGCTCTTCGTCCATGATGCCCATCTTGAGCGTGTTTCGCTCAAGCCCGAGTGCGTCTTCCACCCGGCTGAATATCTGCGACGCGAAAGCCACTTCTTCTGGGCCGTGCATCTTTGGCTTCACGATATAGACAGAGCCGGTGCGGCTATTGGTGCCGCCGCCGTTGGGGCCAATGTCATGAAGTGCAATCAGCGACGTGATCATGGCGTCGAGCAGACCCTCAGGCACTTCGTTTCCATGCTCATCGAGAACGGCATCAATCGTCATCAAGTGACCGACATTGCGTATCAGCAGCAGGGAACGACCATGAAGCTTTAGTGCGCTGCCATCCGGTGCCGAATAATTCCGGTCGCCATGCAAGCGCCTCGTCACCGTTTCACCGCCTTTTTCAAAGGTCTCCTGAAGGTCCCCCTTCATCAGTCCAAGCCAGTTGGTGTAAACGACAACCTTGTCCTCGGCGTCAACGGCAGCGACAGAATCTTCGCAATCCATGATCGTCGACATTGCGGATTCCAGGACAATATCCGAAATGCGCGCCTTGTCGGTTTTGCCGATCGGATGCTGACTGTCGACATTGATTTCCAGGTGAAGACCGTTCTTTACCAGCAGAACCTTGTAGGGGTCCGCAGGGTCGCCGGCGAAGCCGGCAAACTGGGACCTGTCTGCAAGGCAGGTAGAACCGCCGTCGACCGAGATCAACAGATTTTCGTCTTTCACTGCAAGGCCTGTGATATCCGACCAGCTTCCAGCGAGAAGCGGTGCGGTCTCGTCCAGCACACGGCGCGCATATGCAATGACTTCTGCGCCGCGCGCGGCATCAAAGCCGCCCGGTTGCGGGCGCGACCCCATGGCATCGGTGCCATAGAGTGCATCATAGAGCGACCCCCAGCGCGCGTTGGCGGCATTGAGCGCATAGCGCGCATTCATGACCGGAACCACGAGCTGGGGTCCGGCAACTTCACCAATCTCCGGATCGACATTCTGCGTACCGACTTCAAAATCCGGCCCTTCCGGCACCAGGTATCCGGTTTCACTCAGGAACGCTTTATATGCGGGCATATCCGGAGTTCCGGAATTGGCCTTGTGCCAGCCATCAACCCTTGCCTGCAGTTCGTCGCGCCGCGCGAGCAGTGCCTTGTTCTTTGGCGCCAGATCATGGATCAGTGCAGACAGACCTTTCCAGAAATGCTCCTGTTCGACACCACTTTCCGGCAGGGCTTTCTCATTGACAAAGTCATATAGAACCTGGGCAACTTGCAACCCGTGGACGTCGATCCGGCCTGTCATTCGTATTCTCCGCTCAGAACATGCGTGTTTTGCTTTACCCAGTGTTTTGGGGTCAAAGGCCCCGATCGTCAATTGCCGTCCTCCAAGCATCACTTTTTCTTTTTTAGAAACAATCATTTTCATTATCTCCGAGAATATAGAACTGCATTCGAAGATATTGTGCTTTCGCAATGTCCTTTGATCCGCTACCTCTCGTTCTCCCGCTCACTCCTCACAGGACCTCATGCGCGCTCTCGCAAAACGATTTGGCGACCTGACCTTCGGCAATGCCATCGTCATGCTCGGCCTGACCACACTGTTCTGGGGTGGAAACACGGTCGCCGGCCGTCTGGCAGTCGGTGAAGTTTCTCCCATGGCGGTTGTCTTCCTGCGTTGGGTGATTGTCGCGTCCATCATGTTGCCGCTGCTGTGGCCGCGCATCCGGGCAGACTGGCCGGTCATCAAACCATTTTTCTTTCCGCGCATGGTGCTCATGGCAGCTCTCGGGTTTGTGGCCTTCAATTCGCTGTTCTATATCGCTGCCGGTCAAACGACAGCGGTCAATCTCGGCATCATTCAGGGTTCCATGCCCATTCTGGTTCTGATCGGTTCCGTGATTGCTTTTGGAGCAAAGGTTCGGGTTTTGCAGGTGTGCGGCATCCTGTTGACCTTGGCCGGCGTCACCTTGATCGCCGCGCAGGGCAAACTGGAGACACTGCTTGCACTCGCCGTCAATCCCGGTGACGGCGTCATGTTTATCGCTTGTGTTCTTTACTCCGGTTACACCCTGGCTCTCCGAAACAGGCCGCAGGTTTCCGGACTGGTGTTCTTTGCAATTCTGTCCGGCATTGCCGTTGCCACCTCAATCCCGGGCCTCCTTTACGAAATCAGTGCAGGCACGGTGCAGTGGCCCACCGCCAAGGGATGGCTGGTGGTGCTATACATTGCCGTCTTTCCCTCTTGCCTGTCGCAGATCTTCTTCATGCGCGGTGTGGAGCTGATCGGTCCGGCTCGGGCCGGGGTCTTTATCAACCTGGTCCCGATTTTTGCCGCCGTATTGGCAGTGTCGATCCTGAACGAACCCTTCAAATGGCATCACGGCCTCGCACTGGTGTTTGTCCTCGGTGGCATCTGGCTTTCGGAGCGAAAAGCCGCCAGCGCCGCGTCGCCTTAACTGAAATTCATAAATTAATTCGACCGGTTATTTGAAATTGCCGCATTCGCGGGGCACATTGCCGTAATGGATACCCCACTGATTACAGGCGTCTTCGCGCTGCTATTGATTACGATTTCCGTGCTTCAGCCGATCGCACGACGCCTTGGACTTGCGCCCAGTGTTCTTCTGGCCATGGTCGGAACGCTGATTGGTATTCTCGCTACCTATCTGCTTTATACGGCCCATACGGATGCACTCAACGAAATCGCGGCAGTCTTCGTAGATCCTCCGCTGAACTCGGAGATGATTCTCTATATTTTCCTGCCTATTTTGCTATTTCAGACGGCGCTGACGCTGGACGTGCGGCGCATGTTCGAAGATATCGGCCCCATACTGGTCATGGCAGTCGTCGCGGTTTTCGTGGCAACGGCCTTTATAGGTTTCGCGCTTTATCCACTGACCAGCCTCGCCAATATTGCCGGCATCTCCCTGCTCGCCTGCCTGTTGCTTGGAGCGATCGTTGCAACGACAGACCCGGTCGCGGTCGTCGCCATTTTCAGGGATATCGGCGCGCCGCCCAGACTCGGCAGGATTGTTGAGGGCGAAAGCCTGCTTAACGATGCTGCCGCGATCGTTATCTTCGTCATCATTCTGGACATTCTCACCGGCAATCAGTCCATGTCGGCAAACGAGGCGCTTGTGGCCTTTGTCAGGTCTTTCATTGGCGGCATTGTCGTCGGCACTGTACTCGCACGAATAGCGGTCTCCTTGCTGCCGCTTATGCGTGACCTTCCTCTGGCGCAGGTAACACTCAGCCTTGCTCTGCCTTATGGGACCTATGTCCTCAGCGACCAGTTCGCAGATGTTTCCGCAGTTGTTGCTGTTGTCTGTGCAGGAACAGTCTTCAATCTCTATGGCCCTGCCCGCATACAGCCTGCCAACTGGCGGTTCCTGCATTCGGTCTGGGAACAGATTGCGTTCTGGGCTGCGTCCCTCATCTTCCTGCTGTCCGCAATTCTGATCCCGCGATTTGTCGAAGGCTTCACACCCATCGATATCCTGCTTCTGGTGGTGGTCGTGCTTGCTGCATTTGCCGCACGTGCAGTGGTGATCTTCGGACTGTTACCGGTCTTGAGCAAACTGCGAGCCGGGCAATCGGTGAACAATCGTTACAAGACGGTGATGCTCTGGGGAGGCATGCGCGGCGCAGTCACATTGACGCTCGCACTCAGTGTCTCCGAACATACCGGGCTGGGTGAGGAGGTCTCGACATTCATAACGAAGCTGGCGACCGGCTTTGTTCTTTTCACACTGCTGGTCTATGGCACCAGCTTGAAACCTTTGATCCGCCTGCTCGGCCTCAACAAATTGAATGCGCTCGATGAAGCGGTCAGAACACAGTTTCTGGCGTTGTCGCTATCTGATGTGCGTCAGGAAATCGAAGAAGCGGCAGAGAACTATCACATCGAACCGCGTGTCACCAAAAAGGTCCTTCAGGACTATGAGGAGCGTGCTGCGGCTGCGGCAGCCGAGACCAACAAGCTGGAAGAACTCAGCGACTGGGATCGCGTGCGTATCGGGCTGATCGCTTTGGCAGATCGCGAACAGCAACTTGTTCTTCAGCATTTTCATGAAAAGACGATTTCAGGCCGTTCAGTTTCGCGCTTTCTGACATTGACCGGACGCGTTGGCGACCTTACCCGAAGCGACGGTCGCTCGGGATATAACAAAGCAGTTCGTAAGCCGCTGAAATTCGGCCTCGGATTTCGACTTGCACAGATGCTTCAACGGCGTCTGCGCATTGCAAGACCCTTGGCAAACCGGCTTGCCGACCGGTTCGAGTTTTTGCTGGTGTACCGTATCCTTGCTGACGACTTGATCGACTTCAACAATCTGCATATCAGACCGCTGCTCGGCGAACGTGTCGCGGATATTTTGCAGGACACACTGGCCATTCGCCAGGACGAGACCATGCAGGCAATCGATGCCCTGCGTCTTCAATACCCGGACTATGCAGACGCCCTGGAGGATCAGTTCCTGCGCAAGGCCGGTGTGCGTCTGGAAGAAACGGCACTCGATAATGCCCGGGACCAGATGCTGATCGGCACAGAGCTTCATCGGAACCTGCTCCGTGATGTTGAACGGTCCCGCCGATCCAGCCACACGCGACCGAAACTCGACCTCGGGCTGAAAACCCGGGAACTGGTCAGCGCTCATCCGCTGTTCGCAGATCTTCCACGCAAGCAGCAAAAGGCGATCCGGCGCATGATGCGGCCGCAATTTGCAACGCCCGGAGAAAGACTGATCCGAAAGGGTGACCGAGGTGACGCCGCCTACTTCATCGCATCAGGTGCCGTGGAAGTGCGCGCGCCGACACATAATGTGCGCCTGGGACGTGGCGATGTTTTCGGTGAAATTGCGCTCATGACCGGCGGTCGTCGCAGCGCGGATGTTTTTGCCCTTGGCTATTGTCAGCTCCTTTACCTCAAAGCCCATGATTTCAAGGCATTGATGGAGCAGCACCCGGATCTGCGCGATCACGTGGTCGGCCTGGCGCAGGAACGTCAACTCATGAACGTCGACGAGCCTGAGCACGACGTTGAGGATCCGGTGTTTCCGGTCTTCACCAAAAAAGACCCGGACACGCCACAGGAAGATGACGCGCAAGTCGCAACGCCAGAACCTTCGGAATTGGCAAAGCCGGAAGCAGACCATATCGACAAAGTCGATATTGTAGCCGGTGATGCCAACCCTGAATTGGCCGAAGCAGGAAGTGCCGCACCGGAGCCTGCAAATGACGCTACGGCCGCCAGACAGCCGTCTATCGAACCTTCGCCAGAAAAGACCGCCAATGCTGAGGAACTTTCCAAAACCTCAGAGCCTGAAACATCAGATCAGACACTAAAAAAGGAGACCGCATCCGGGTGATGCGATCTCCTTGAGCGAACCAGGTCTTCCGGATCAACCGGCCTTCTGGATTTCGACCGCGTGCGGATACGGAATGGAAATGCCGCCTGCGTCGAAGGCTTCCTTCACTGTTTTCAACATGTGGAACTTGAGCTCCCAATAGTCGCTTGCGTTGCACCAAATACGGACGCCCAGGTCCACTGAACTGTCGCCGAGATTGGTCACGCGTACCCAGGGCTCAGGTTCCTTCAATACACGGTCGTCGGCATTCGCAACATCCAGAATGATCTGTGTGGCCTTGTCTGCGTCATCTCCATAGTCGATGCCGAAGGTCAGATCGAGACGGCGTGTTTCGTGTGCAGAATAGTTGGTCACCACCGTGCCCCACGCCTTGCCATTGGGCATGATGATCTGAACGTTGTCCGGCGTTACCAGTTCGGTGACAAAAATATTGAGGTCCTTCACGGTTCCGGATGTGCCACCAATGTCAACGAACTGACCGATCTTGTACGGCCGGAAAATGATCAGCATGACACCGGCCGCGATGTCGCTGAGCGTTCCCTGCAAGGCCAGACCGACGGCCAGAGTACCTGCACCGAGAACCGCAACCAGGCTGGTTGCCTCAATGCCGAACAGCTGAAGGATCGCGATGATGGTAACCAGAAGCACCAACCAGCGAACGATGGAAGCTGCAAATCCACCAATCGTGTCGTCGATTTGCGGGTGACTGACGATCCGTTTTCTGACAATGCCCGCCAGGAAACCGGCCAGGAACCAGCCGATAATCAGGACAACAAGGGCTTTCGCCGCATTAATGATGAGCGGCATGTAGACGCCCATCTGGTCCATTGCACCTTCCATCGGTATTACTCCACTTCATTCAATCGGTTTGAATAACCGTGACTAGTAGCAGTGCAATTGCCAAGTTTCCAGAACATGTGCTTGGCAATTGCAACAGGTTTTGTTGGCTTCAGGCACCTTTTGCGCCTCTTCATTGACCGCCAAGTGGGCACCAATGGCCCGCCGGTCAGCTGTGACCCCGTGCGGCCCAGTCCTCAAGAAACTGCGCCATCTCCTCATTGCCGCAATTGGTCAGGAATTTAGGGTGAAGAACACTGCCAGCTTCAAGCAGCAACCGCGCGCACTGGATGTGGTCAGCTTCCGATCTTTGTGGTGCGAATTCCGATCCGTGTAGCACCGTATCGAGTGCATCTCCTCCGTATCCGTTTGTCCTATCCAAATCCGGATTGAAGGAAAGGAAGAATGTGATCTCAGGAACCAGACCATTCCAACCGGCGATGTGAAGCGGTGACATTCCCATGCTGTCGATCGCGTTCGGGTCAAGCCCGGCCTTCACCAGCGCTTTCGCGTGGTCGAGCCTTCCAGGTTCGCCGACGAGATTGGTTAAGAGGCATTTGTCCTCGTCGTTCAAGTCCTGGACAATCAGCTGGCCGGGTTCAGGTGCCCCATCCGCGCACTTGGCCAGAACTTGCTCGTTTGCCGACAGCTCGGGTGCATGATCCCGAGACTCCAGATATCTGGCGGCTGCACGATTTCCATAGATCCGCGCAAGACCATAAGGAGTGTGCCCCTTCCAGATCCCCGACGGATCGGCTCCGAATTCGAGAAGCAGCTCGATCACCGCAACCGACCGCCCGCGCCGAACCGCCTGATGAAGGGACGGTATCGTGTCCATAGGCTCTCCGCTCGGATGATCCGGCACTGACAAATTCGGGTCGGCCCCCGCCTCCAGCAACAGACGCACCATGTCCACATTCTCCGTGTCCAGGGCGCGCGGCAAGGCGTTTGTACCGTTTGGTTTGGCGCCGCGCTTCAGCAGCAGCGACAATGCCCTCGTCTGACCAAGCTCGGTACTGTGGTACAGGCTTTCATCGTCATTCGGATCAGCTCCGCGATCCAGCAGCCATTTTCCAAGCTCGAAGTTATCGGCATGACACATCGCACCGTACAGTGCCGACAGCTTGTGTTCTTGGCCGGGCTGTGCCGGATACCTGTCATCGACATCTGCACCGTTTGCGACCAGCAGTTCGGCTATGGACATCATGTCATTCAGTTTCTCAGGGCGGCGATGGATTTCCTTTGAAAACGCGAGATGCAACAGGGGCGAGCGAATGCCGACAATTCGGGTTGCAACATCCCGGTCGCCCTCGATTGCGCTGCGCACAGACGCCAGATCGTAGAGTGCAACTTGCAGTCCGAAGTTCTCGTCTTTGAGATCAGGGGCATCCTGAAGCAGTTTTTCGGTGATCCAATGCTGACCGAAATAGAGCGCCATTTTGAGCCGCTCGGCTTTTTCAGCCTTGCTCATAGCCGCACTTTCCAGCGCGAATTTTAGCTTCGGCCAGCTATTCTGGCCCGCTTCGCACGCGATCACATGCAGAAAATCCGCATGCCGGAGCGCCTTTGCCGGGTCAACGTGCGCGGCAACGCGTGCAAGTGCGTCGGCATCACTATTGGTATGCGCCTTTTTGAGCTGCCTTGCAGCTTTCTTGTAGCTATCGAGGGAAGACAAAGGTCCATTGGACATGGCTTTTCTCCTGGTTCAGGCCCGGACGATCCGCTGTTTTCGGGCGCAGGTGAAAAACCGGCTTATTTTGTCAGTGGTCAGGGTGCTTGCGCTTTCCGCGGATCCGGCAGCCGCCCTCATCGGCTCCGAAAAACTGCCTGAACGGGTCCAAAAAAGCAACCCCGTTCAGGCCAATGATCAAGTCAGGTTCACTTAGCGAGTGGTCCGAGTTCGCATGGTGCTTCGCTGTCATCTGGAACGAAGAAATCGGGCGCCAGCGAGAGGCTCGGGTCAACGCGGTAGCGGTTGAAATCAGTAACACCACGACTTGCAAGGAAGGTGTCGTCGATCAGGAACTCGCCGGTAAAGTCTCTCGACGGCGAAGTGAAAATCTCATAGGCGGCATCCGCGAGGATGTCTGGTGTCCGGCTTTGCTGCATCATCTTGTCGCCGCCGATAATGTTCTTTATGGCAGCAGTCGCAATCGTAGTGCGCGGCCACAAGGCATTGACGGCGATGCCTTTGGACCGGAGTTCTCCCGACAAACCGAGCACCACCAGACTCATGCCATATTTGGCAATCGCATAGGGTGTGAAGGGCGCAAACCATTTTTCCTTCATGTCGAGTGGCGGAGACAGCATAAGTATATGTGGATTGTCGGCATGCTTGAGGTGTTCAATTGCATGCTTGCAGCAAGCCATCGTCCCGCGTGTGTTGACCTGGTGCATCAGATCGAACCGTTT
Organism: uncultured Roseibium sp.; assembly: GCF_947499295.1. Lineage (GTDB taxonomy): Bacteria > Pseudomonadota > Alphaproteobacteria > Rhizobiales > Stappiaceae > Roseibium. Next base: position 235,751 of record NZ_CANMNP010000002.1, on the reverse strand, counting down.
CATGTCCGTTTGCTGAAGAGGCGTCAACTGTATGGCGCTGGCATTGTTGACAAGAATGTCGAGCCCGCCGAAATGGTCAGCCGTCTTGTCGATCGCGGCCTTGACCGCCTCATCCTCGCGCACATCGAGAACGATCGGCAGCGCCTTACCGCCGGCGGCCTCGATTTCTTCGGCAGCTGTAAATATCGTGCCTTCTAGCTTGGGATGAGGTTCTGCGGTTTTGGCGGCGACCGCGATGTTTGCACCATCACGGGCTGCTCTCAATGCGATGGCCTTTCCAATGCCACGAGAAGCACCGGTGACAAATAGTGTCTTTCCCTTCAGGGACATGAAGACCTCCTCCTGTGTGTCAGCCAAAGCTTGACCCAAACTCAAATGTGGGTCGGGTGTAAGCTCAGGCCTTCTTCTTCATCATGAATGCCTGAAAGGCAGCAATCGTTTCCGGTGCGGTCAATCTGGCTGCAAAAATCTGAATCTCTTCTTCAACCCGCTCGGAAAGCTCATCGACATTGCCGCGCAACAACTTGCGGGACAATGCCATGGCTTCCGGTGGTTTTGCGGCAATGTCCTTTGCGCAGGCGAGCGCCACCGCGTCCACATCGTCCTCAACAATCTGGTTGACCAGGCCGATTTGCACCGCCTTTTCTGCTGAAAACGCGTTGCCCAGACAAAGCAGTTCAAATGCGCGCGCATGCCCCATCAATTGCGGACCCAGCAGACTGGATCCGGCCTCGGGCACAAGGCCCAAATCAACGAAGGGTGAACGGATAAGCGCACGCGGGCTTGCAAACACCATGTCGCAATGCATCAGCAATGTCGTACCAACGCCAATGGCAATGCCGTCGACCGATGCAACAACAGGCTTCTGATTTCGAACCAAAGCCCGCAGGAAACGGACAACCGGCGTGTCTGAAATAGCGACCTTGCCCGCATATTGCAGGAAATCGCCGATGTCGTTTCCCGCGGTAAAAACCTCAGGCTGACCGCAAATCAGGTGACAGCGCACATTCGTGTCGCTGTTGCCTTGTTCCAGAGCTTCCGCGAGGTCGCTATACATCTGCCCGGTCAGGGCATTCTTTTTCTCCGGCCTGTTCAGACGCAATGTCTGAACGCCGTTCTCAAGTGTTTTCAGGATCACCCAAATTCTCCAATCGGCGCGTTCAGGAGGCCAAGGCTTCTGCGTCGAAGGCTGTGATTGCCTCGGCTGACAGCAGAATGTCGGATCTCAAGCCCGCAGTTTCGCCCAACAGCGTTTCGCAGTAGCTTCGTGCCAGAAGCGTACGTTCCGCCATCCTGGCAGCAGGTTCTTCTGAAGAGCGCAAAGCACCTTTGCAAAGCAATGCGCCACCAAGTGCCAGCCCAGCGATGCGCAGGTAAGGCGTAGCACCGGAGAGCGCATCGGCAACCCTGCCTTCCGACAATGCGGTAAGCATGTAGTCTGTTGCCTCTTCCAGATCCTTGATGCCGGCGAAAAGGCGCTCCGATGCAGCTCCGAATTCCGGGCGATTGGATGCGGCAACATCGCTGGCTATCCCATTGAGTTCATCAATAAAGCCCTTGATGTGCTCCCCACCGGCAAGTGGCAGCTTGCGCAGAACCAGATCTATGGATTGAATCCCGTTCGTTCCTTCATAGATCGGAGCAATACGGGCATCACGAAGATGCTGTGCAGCGCCGGTTTCTTCGATGAAGCCCATACCGCCGTGGATCTGCACCCCGAGTGAGGCGACCTCAACACCGAAATCCGTCGACAGAGCCTTTGCAATTGGTGTCAGCAGACTGGCGCGATCGTTCCAGAATGCCCGTTCGACCTCATTGTCCACGACATTGGACATGTCGATCGCATGTGCACAGGCATAACAAACGGCGCGCGCGACCTGCGTTCGCGATTTCATGCCGAGCAACATGCGCTTGATGTCCGGATGACGCGCGATCGGGCTCATGCCTTCGCTTTTGTCACCGGGTGCCTTGCCCTGCCGCCGATCGACGGCGTAGCCCAGGGCGTGCTGATAAGCACGTTCGGCAACACCGAGACCCTGAATCCCAACTGCCAAACGCGCATTGTTCATCATGGTGAACATGCAGGCCAGACCCCGGTTCTCTTCGCCGATCAACCAGCCCTTCGCGCCGTCTTCATCACCATAGACCATGGTGCATGTTGGAGAACCGTGAATGCCCATCTTGTGCTCAACGCCCGCGACTGTGACGTCGTTTCTCTCGCCTAGCGAGCCGTCATCATTGACCAGGAATTTTGGAACCAGAAACAGCGAAATACCCTTGGTGCCTGCGGGAGCGTCGGGCAAACGTGCCAACACCATGTGAATGATGTTTTCGGTCAGGTCATGATCGCCATAGGTGATGAAGATCTTTTGCCCAAAGATGCGATAACTGTCGTCATCGGCACGCTCCGCCTTGGCCTTGAGCGCGTTGAGATCCGACCCTGCCTGAGGTTCCGTCAGGTTCATGGTGCCCATCCACTCGCCTGAAACCAATTTCTCAAGATACTTGGCTTTCAACGCATCGGAAGCATGCTTTTCCATCGCTTCAACAGCGCCGATTGTAAGCGTCGGACCGATGGCGAATGCCATTGAACCGGAGTTCCACATCTCCATCGCCGCTGCCGAAAGCATCTGTGGCAATCCTTGCCCGCCATGTTCGGGTGCCGCCGTCAGGCCATTCCAACCGCCTTCGATCCATGCATGATATGCGTCGCGCCATCCGGGAGGCGTCGACACGTTTCCATCCACCAAAGGTGTGCCATGCTTGTCGGCAACTGTGTTGAGTGGGGCAATTTCTTCGGCTGCAAACCGCCCGGCCTCATTCAGGATCGCATCCACAAGATCGTCTCCCAACTCAGCGTGATGCGGATTGTCCTGCAGATCATCCAGGCCGCAGACACGCTTCAAGGTGAAAGCAATTTCCTCTACTGGTGCGCGATACATTCAGGTCCTCCCACGAACGGCCGGGTTTACGACGTCCGGTATTGTTTTTCGCTGTTTTAAGCTTGACGCGAGGCGGGCTTCTCCGCAAAAGGCGCGTGTGTACAGCAGTTGGACAGGACAATAGACCAGTTGACGTTAACGTCAACCCATGCCGCAGCGGCAGGTCCTCGTCTTTTTTGTGGTAACCGTTCGCCGGCTTCTGAAATCATTGGAACATTGGGTGTTGGATGCAGCGATGGACCCTCGATACCGACTTGCCCTACTGGCAATCCACACCGCAGGCAGAAGCGGTCGCGGAAGTGCTGTTGAGCGGCAACCTTGCTGCAATTCCAACGGAAACGGTCTACGGACTGGCAGCAGATGCGACCAATGGACTGGCCTGCGCAAAAATCTTTGAGGCCAAGGGGCGACCGCAATTCAACCCGCTGATCTCTCATCTGCCGTCAACTGAAGCAGCGCTTGAGCACGGGGCATTCAGTGACAAGGCAATCCGCCTTGCGAAAGCTTTTTGGCCAGGCCCTATGACTTTGGTTGTCCCACGGAGAGCATCGTCATCCATTTCCGATCTGGCGACCGCCGGACTTGCGTCGGTTGCGCTTCGTGTTCCAGAAGGCCCGGTCATGCGCTTCCTCGCTGAAAAGACAGGGCGACCACTTGCTGCACCAAGCGCAAACCGCTCAGGCAGGATCAGTCCGACACGGGCCGAAGACGTTATCGCGGATCTTGGCCCGGCACTTGGAGCGATTGTCGACACTGGCCCCTGTCCCGTTGGGATCGAATCCACGATCGTCGGCCTTGTGGACGACCAACCACTCCTGCTCCGTCCGGGCGGCCTTGCGCGCGAAGATATCGAGGCGGTTCTCGGTGAGCAACTTGAATGGGCCGAAGGCAACGGGACAGAAAATGCACCGACGGCTCCGGGAATGCTGTCGTCGCACTACGCACCAGATGCAAAGCTGGTGATGAACGCGACCGAGGCCAGCCCAGCAGACGCATTGTTGTCATTCGGTCCTGATCCATTGCCGGGTGCAGAAAGAGCCTTTTCTGACATTAATTTGAGTCCGTCCGGCAACCTCGCCGAAGCTGCTGCAAACCTTTTCCACGCCATGCGGACGCTCGATTCCAGCGGTGCTGACGTCATTCGCGCACAAATTATCCCCAACTTTGGATTGGGCGAGGCAATCAACGACCGACTGCGCCGTGCGGCCGCTCCGCGCGGAACCGGCTGAAGGCCCGACTTTCACATAGAAGGGTCAGCAACCTGGCGATGAAAATTTTGCCGCTTTCTTTACCACTTGTTAAAAAAGCCTTAAAAATCAGCAGCTCCCGAACATCTCCTGATGCGGGAAAACGTGTCTAATCAACTTAAGTTAAGTTCATGATGCGGCAAGAAACGTCAGCCAGTTTTTAAGTTACGCTCGCGTGATGACGTAACTTCTCCTAAGCAAATCGCCCAATAAGAATGGTCAAAATTGGGTATCCAACGCACTTATCAACACCGGCATGCAGAGGGATTACGGTAAAAAGCTCGCATTCCCTTACTGGAATCACGTAGTTTAACAATCAGAATTGAGATGCAGCGGACCTCCCCTCGGGCATTGCGGTGCTCGCACCTTTACCAAGGCCGGCGAAATTGCCGGCCTCTTTTTTTGGCGCTAAGCACCTCCATGCCTCTGCACGCCCTGATACCTATCGTCAATTGACAGCTTCAAACACAACCGTTCTGATACCCGGACAAAATTTAATCAAATAACGTCCGGAAACGCCCCTTTGTCCACGCTCATCCTGCATCACACATCTTATCTGGATCACCTGACCCCGGTTGGGCACCCGGAACGCCCCGACCGGATACGTGCGATCGATCGCATTCTGGAGCATGAGAAGTTTCAGTCCGTTGAGCGGGATCTTGCACCGATGGGTGCTGTTGAAGATATCGCACGTGCGCACCCGATGAGTTATGTGGATCAGCTGCACCGGCTCGCTCCTACCGAAGGCACCGCGCGAGTGGATGCCGACACGACCATGTCGCCAGGTACTTGGGAAGCGGCACTACGCGGCGTCGGCGGTGCCTGCCGGGCGGTGGACGAAGTGCTGACCCAAAAGGTCAACAACGCCTTTTCGGCTTCACGCCCACCGGGACATCATGCGGAAAAAGACCGCTCGATGGGCTTTTGCTTCTTCAACAATGTTGCAGTTGCTGCCCGATATGCGCAGGACAAATACGGCATCGACCGGGTGGCAATCATCGATTTCGACGTGCACCACGGAAATGGAACCCAGGACATCTTCTGGGACGACCCGAGTGTCATGTATTGCTCCACACACCAGATGCCGCTCTATCCGGGCTCCGGCGCCGCGTCCGAAACCGGTGAGGCAAACACAATTGTCAATGTGCCGCTTGCTCCCGGAGAAGACGGTGCGGGTTTCAAGGAAGCGTTTGAGGTAATCGTTCTTCCACGGCTTGATCACTATGCGCCTGAACTGGTGATCATTTCAGCCGGGTTCGATGCACATGCGCGGGATCCCCTGGGAGGCCTCAATCTGGTTGAAGCCGACTTCGCCTGGGCCACGCGGGCGCTTATGGATGTCGCGGACAAACACTGCGACGGTCGCGTGATTTCCGTACTCGAGGGGGGCTATGATCTTGAAGGACTGGCCCGATCAACCGCTGCTCATGTCATGACCCTGATGACGGGCTGACGGGTGTTTCTGACCAGCGGCCTCAAAAGCACGGGGATCTTTCATGTCATAGCTGCACGGGGTCTTGACGTTGACCTCCAAGCCCGCAAGTTTGCACCAAGGCGCTTCTTGGCGCTGGACGCAAACCAGGAACCGCACTGATGACCGACGCTGCAAACGACATTGCCAGCCTTTCTTTTGAAGAGGCGCTCAAGCAGTTGGAAACCATCGTGAGAGAACTGGAACAGGGCAACGTACCGCTCGAGCGAAGCATAGAGATGTATGAACGCGGAGACGTTTTGCGCAAACACTGCGATACGCTTTTGAAGTCTGCAGAAGCCAAGGTTGAAAAAATTCAACTCGGACAAAACGGAGAGCCGAGCGGCAGCGAGACACTCGATCCGCAATAGAATTCAATCCTTGTACAAAAGCCTTCGTGGCGACACTGCTGGTTTCCCCCTAACCGGTTGCCTGGCTCATATGGCACCTGAAACTCCGGAGACATTGGCTCGCCTAGAGACACATGCAAAGTTGATAACTTTGCTTGAGTCAACGGCAGATTCATACACCGATATGCGGGCTCTCAACAGAGCTCACAGTCAAAACAGGCGATTTATATTGCCTTTTTTAGGCTGTATTGATATCAATATTTACAGCCTCAAGAGGACTCTATGTAATAATTAGTAGATCAAACACTGTATGCCTGTACTTAGCAAAACAGATGAAGTCGAACTACTTTTACGCGTCCTTGAGTGCTCAACACAATCGGAAGCATGGCCCCGGATTCTGGAGGCAATCGATTCCAGCCTTGCCTGCAAGTGTTTTCTCGCCGAGTTTGATGATGACGGCGATCCGCTTTCCGGGTTTGGCGGCGAAGCACCCGCAAGAGATTTCGGAGCCGTGCTAGAGCGCATTGAAACAGAGGGCGGGCGAACTGCGCTCCAGTTCCTGATCAGCGAAGCGTCTCTTTTTTATCCTTATTGCAAGACAGCCCTGAACCGGCACGCTTCTGCATCCGATGACGTTTCCCGGGTGGATCAGGCCGGTGCGATGGATCAAGTGTCCGAAGTGGACACGGTAGCGCCCCTTCAACAAGCTCCCGGATTGATCTCTCCTGTCTGGCGTGGTGACCGAACCACCATCCTATTCGGATGCTTCTTCCTGGAACATACGCCTGAAACCGTTGATGTTGCCGTTGCCAGCGAAACGTTCCGGCGATTGACCAAAGCAATCTCACCGGCTCTCAGCCTGCACTTTCAGCTTGAAAAGGAACGCGTCGGCAATCTGATGCAGCAGGTCCTGCTTTCCTCCCTGGACCGTTCCGTCATTCTCATCAGCGCAGATCGAGATATCCTTGCAGCAACACCCACTGGTTCAACTGCATTTGCCGACATCGACGCAGCCGAACCAAGGCGCGGCAAACTTGTCATCAAAAACAAGTTGATCGAAGCGGCCCTGCAAGACCTATCTGCGGAGTGCAACTCTTCGCAGCAAACATTCAAGTCTTCCGGCATCGCAGATCAGACCCGCTCGGTCTATGTAACGGCGGCAGACAATGCGCCTCGCAGGGTTGCCATCGAAATGGTCCCCCCAGCACTGACGGAGAGTAGTTCTACATCGACACCCTGGTTTCTTGTCAGTGTCAGCGAACCGGCGGATTTGCCGGAAGAACTCGAGCAGGTTCTGCAGGATAGATACGATCTGTCCCAGTCAGAGGCTCACTTGGCCCGGAACCTGACGATGACCGGGTCGATGAACGAGACGGTGGCACAGCTCGGCATTACGCGAAACACGGCCAAAACCCACCTCAGGCGTATCTATGAAAAGACAGGCGCTCATACACAACTGCAACTCGCAAGCCTGATCTACAGGCTCGCCGGACTGTTCTAGGACAGCTCAGCAAATCGGCGCTAAACACCGCCTAACTGGTTGAACGTACAAGCGAAAAACGATGACAGGACATTGCCTTGAACAAAAAAATGGGGCCGCGAGATGCGACCCCAAGTTGATCACTGTGCACGTGGCCCCATCGACCACGATAAATTCATTAGGCCAGATCCACCAAAGATGCATCACCCAAACGGGTGATTGCGTATAATTTCGTCAAAAGTTGCGCAGCATTTGCACCAGTGCCACCTTATTTTCAAAGATCGATAGACACAGCATCTCACCCGAAGGAAACACAAGGCCAAAATGGCGCATTCCAACACCACCATTTGCGCGCTATATCCCGTTGGTGTATGCCTGCCCGCCATGCCTGAAATCTTGGAGCCGTCTTAGTAGTGACTTCCAGACCCGAAACCCCATTGCTCGACAAAATTTCTTCGCCGGCTGAGCTTCGCAAGTTGAATGAAGCGGATTTGCTTCAGCTCGCGGACGAATTGCGCTCGGAAACCATTGACGCGGTTTCAATTACCGGTGGTCATCTGGGAGCAGGCCTCGGTGTTGTGGAACTGACAGTTGCCTTGCACTACGTGTTCAACACACCGGACGACAAAGTCATCTGGGACGTTGGACACCAGTGCTATCCGCACAAGATCCTGACGGAAAGACGCGACCGCATTCGCACACTGCGTCAGGGAAAAGGCCTTTCCGGCTTCACCAAACGGGCGGAAAGTGTTTACGATCCATTCGGGGCCGCTCATTCTTCGACGTCGATTTCAGCCGGGCTCGGCATGGCGGCCGCACGCGACCTGAAAGGTGGAGACAACAATGTCATCGCGGTGATCGGTGACGGTGCCATGTCCGCCGGAATGGCTTACGAGGCGATGAACAATGCCGGACATCTCGGCTCCCGCCTTATAGTGATCCTGAATGACAATGACATGTCGATTGCACCACCGGTCGGTGCCATGTCCGCATATCTTGCAAAGCTCGTTTCGGGCCCGACCTACCAGACCTTGCGGGACGCTGCCAAAAACCTTGCCAAGAACCTGCCGAAGCCTGTCTTTGAAAAGGCTGCCCGCGCTGAAGAATATGCACGCGGCTTCTGGACAGGCGGAACCATGTTTGAAGAACTTGGCTTCTATTATGTCGGCCCGGTCGACGGCCACAATCTGGATCACCTTCTGCCGATCCTGAAAAATGTTCGAGATACGCATCACGGTCCCGTTCTCATCCATGCCGTCACGCAAAAGGGCAAGGGATATGGCCCGGCCGAGGGCGCCAAGGACAAGTATCACGGCGTTGCCAAGTTCGATGTGGTAACCGGCAAGCAGGCCAAGCCGAAGGCAAACGCGCCCAGCTACACAAATGTATTTGCCACGTCCCTGATCAAGGAAGCCGAAGCAGACGAAAAGGTCGTTGCGATCACGGCTGCAATGCCCGACGGCACAGGCCTGAACCTCTTCGGCGAAGCCTTTCCTGAGCGAACCTATGATGTCGGCATTGCCGAACAGCATGCTGTAACCTTCGCTGCCGGCATGGCAACGGAAGGTTTCAAACCCTTCGCAACGATTTATTCCACGTTCCTGCAAAGGGCCTATGACCAGGTCATTCATGACGTGGCAATCCAGGGGCTTCCTGTTCGCTTCCCGATTGATCGTGCTGGCCTGGTGGGCGCTGACGGTCCGACACATGCCGGTGCGTTCGACACAGCGTTTCTGTCCTGTCTTCCAGGCTTCGTGGTCATGGCAGCTGCAGACGAAGTGGAATTGAGGCACATGGTGGCGACTGCTGTCGCCTATGACCAGGGACCAATATCCTTCCGCTATCCGCGCGGCGAAGGTGTTGGACTTGATCTGCCGGAACGCGGCAGTGTGCTTGAAATCGGCAAAGGGATCATCCGCCGCGAGGGAACCAAGGTTGCCCTACTGAGCTTTGGCGGACGCATGAGCGAGTGCCTAAAAGCAGCTGATGAACTTGATGCCGCAGGCCTCTCGACAACCGTTGCGGATGCGCGCTTTGCCAAGCCACTCGACATGGACCTCATCCGCCGCCTGGCGCGGGAACATGAGGTTCTTGTTACTGTTGAAGAAGGCTCAAACGGTGGTTTCGGCAGTCATGTTCTGACCCGCCTCGCTGAAGAAAGCCTGCTCGACAACGGGCTTAAAATTCGCACGCTTGCCTTGCCAGACACCTATCTGGATCAGGACAAACCCGATGCCATGTATGCGGCAGCGGGCCTGAATTGCGACGGCATCATGCGCACGGTTTTCGCAGCTCTTGGAACCGAAGCCCTGACTGCACCGCAACGCGCATAAGCGTCACTGCGAAGCGGTATTCCGGCATCCGGGTGATGCGCTTGTGGGCCGGAAATGAATCTTGATTGACACGCGTCTTCAGAACTGAAAAGGCTGGATGCAAGTAGTTATCGCGTCGGTTTCGCCCGGCGCGTTTTGCATTGTTTTCAGCACGCGGGAGGCAGCCATGGTTCAGACACTTCTTTCAGTGTCCGCACTCATGTTCTCCGTTGCCCTGTTCATATTCGGGCACGGGCTTCAAACGACTTTGCTGCCTCTGGCCGCTGACCGATACTATTTCTCCGATTTTGAAATCGGGGCAATGTCATCTGCCTACTTCTTCGGCATGGTGCTTGGCTGTCTGGGCGCTCCCCTGATTATTATGCGAGCCGGCCATATCCGCGCATTTGCTGCTTTGGTTTCGCTGATGTCTGCCGCTGCGATCATGCATCCGGTGTTCATTGACCCATACGCCTGGATCGTCATTCGCATGATTTCCGGTTTCAGCCTTGCCGGATTTTACATGATTGCAGAAAGCTGGCTGAACGAGAGTGCCACCAACGAAAACCGCGGCACGGTAATGTCGTTTTACATTGTCGTTCTGTTCGGAGCGCTGATGGCAGGTCAGATTTCCATCGCGACCATGAACATTGCCACCTTTGTTCCCTTTGCGATTGCTTCGGTCGCGGTCAGTCTCGCTGTCATGCCCGTGTCGCTGACGACCTCCACACAGCCTGCCCCGATCACGCTTGTCCGCTTCCGTCCGATCCAGCTTTACAAGAACTCACCGGCGGCCTTTGTCGGCGTCGTCTTTATCGGCGCAACACAGGGTGCGATCCTCACACTGTCACCTCTTTACGGGTCTCAGATCGGTTTGACGACAAACGAAGCGGCGTTGTTCGCAGCAGCGCTCTTTGGCGGCGGGCTCATTTCCCAGTGGCCTGTCGGACGGCTTTCAGACCTCTTTGACCGTCGCCGCGTCCTGATCGGCCTTGGTGTTGCGACAGCGGCCACATCCCTTGCGATTGTGTTGGTGTCTCCAAGCACTTTTGTCGTGGCTGCACTGATGGGCATTCTGATCGGCATGTCAGCGCAACCGCTTTACGCAATTGCCGTAGCGCATGCCTTTGACCATGCCGCCGCGGAAGACTTTGTCGAAACCTCCTCCGGCATGCTGCTCTCCTTCGGCATCGGCTCGATCGCTGGCCCGTTGATTGCATCCGTTGTCATGAGCAACACCGGCCCGTCCGGTCTGTTCTACATGGTGATTGGGTCCAATCTGATCATGGTCACCTTCCTGTTGACTCGCGTTGTCGCCCGCAGAGCGCTTCCGGCGGCCGAGAAGACAGACTTCGAATATGCATCGACCGCACAAGTTGGTACCGTCATTTCATCCGAGCCTTTGGATGCCGAAGCTGAGGAATACGTCATTCCGCCGGAAGAATTCCCTGCCTATGAAGATGACATCTACAATTTCGAACCCTCCGAGGAAGGAGACGGATCCGAAGGAGCGGAAAAGGCTGCCGGCATTCCAGAGGAGCAAAATGCAGAAGCTCAACAAGCAACCGCGACCGCAAAAGGCAAGGTGACAGAGCCACAACCGCCAACCTGATGGCGATATGACCTGCGCTGTTTCGTCCCTCGACTTGACCAGAAATTAGGCGTATAGCCGAAGCATGAGCTCGCGTGTTTCACAACTGCAAGTGCTGCGCCAGGAACGCCACCCATTGGTCGCGTTTGCCGCTCTTGCTTTTGTCATGCGGCTCTGCATCACCGTCCTTGCGACCGCCTTATCGCCGAATGCGGCGGCAGCGGCAGGCTTTACGAGCTTGTGTCAGCCATCAGGTCAGCATGAAAACTTAGCCGGACAACACGACGCGCTCTCCTGTCAGTGTGGTCCGGTCTGTGCTCATGGCTGTGCTCTTGGCCCTTGTCTCGCCGGCAATGCCTGCCTCCCCCAGCCCATTCAAGCATCCGGCACCCCGGGTTGGGTTCAGGCCTATCAGGACAGCTGGAAATCCGACGTCGGCCGGTTCAATTCAATCCGTGCACCACCAGTCTCCTTGATCTGAAAATCAACACGAATTCAGACCTCAAGGAAACGTTATGAAATTCTGGAAATCCATCGCCGCGGCGACGGCGCTAACACTTGTTTCGCTTGCAGCGACAGCAGGCGACTACACGGCTGGCGATCTGAGCATCGGCCAGGCCTGGACACGGGCAACTCCGCCAAAAGCAAAGGCCGGTGGCGGCTTTGTCGAAATCGTTAATTCCGGCACCGAAGCCGACACACTGGTCAAGGCATCGTCCGATGTTGCGGGCAAAGTTGAACTGCATGAAATGGCCGTTACGGATGGCGTCATGAAAATGCGTGAACTTGAAAGCGGCATCGAAATCCCTGCAGGCGAGACCGTCACCTTGAAGCCGGGCGGTCTGCACATCATGTTCATGGGTCTAAACCAGTCATTCGAAGAAGGCGCGACCGTCCCGGTTGTCCTGACTTTTGAAAAAGCCGGTGAGGTTGCCGTTGAGCTGGCGATTGCGAAAATGGGTGCGAAAACCATGGCAGCCGGTCATATGGACCATGGCAAAATGGATCACAGCAAGAACTAAGCGTCTTGAAGAAGAGGACATTCCATGTCTGGCTTGAAACTCTTCCGGTATCTGGCTTGGGCGGCGGTTGCCGTCCTCGCCGTTGTATCCGGAGCACTCGTCTATCAGCAGACCGCAGGCAACAACAATTCTGGCAGCCTGATCGAGCCGTTGGCCGCCATTGGTGGCCCCTTTGAGCTCGTCAGTGGCTCGGGTGAAACGGTTACCGACGAAACATTCGCCGGCAAACCGCTTGTGCTGTTTTTCGGCTTCACCTATTGCCCGGATGTTTGCCCGACAACGCTAGCCGAGCTTCAGGGATGGCTCGAGGCACTTGGTGAGGACGCGGGCAAACTGAATTATGCCTTCGTTACCGTCGACCCGGAAAGAGACACACCTGATGTCATGCGGGACTACGTATGGGCTTTTGACGAGCGCATCATGCCTTTGACCGGCTCGCGCGAACAGATCGATGCCATGATCAAGGCCTATCGTGTCTATGCCAAAAAAGTACCGCTTGACGACGGCGACTACACCATGGACCATTCAGCTGCTGTCTACCTGATGGACGCTGACAATAAATTTGTCGGAACGATCGCCTATGGTGAAGCAGAAGAGAACGCCCTTAGTAAGCTGCAGCGTCTGATCAAAAACGCTCCTGCAACTTCGTAGGGTTGCCACAGGAGCTCACGGACCCACATGCGGATGCCTCTTTATTTCGGATTGGCAACAGGCGCGACGGTGCTCGTCGTGCTCGCCATCGGATTGTGGCTCTATTCCGGTGAGCGGGTCTACGCTGACAGGCTGATCTCCATGATCGCCAATTGTTTCTGACGTCACCGCCCATCAAAGAGCGGTGACTTTCCTTTCCTCCGACACATCGCGGAATAGCTGCGCATGTCAAAACAGCGGTTAGACCAGCAACTTGTGGACCTCGGTATCTTTCCCAGCCGGGCCCGTGCGCGCGATGCGGTTTTGCGCGGAACCGTGTCAATTGATGATGCTGTCTGCATCAAACCCGCCCAAAAAATAGGTCCGGATGCGAAGGTCTCCGTAGACGATCCGGCGGCGACTTACGTCTCACGTGCGGCATTGAAACTCATCGAAGGTCTCAATGCTTTCGGCGTTGATCCCACCGGCAGGATCTGTCTCGACATCGGCGCTTCTACAGGCGGTTTCACACAGGTTCTCCTGGAGCGCGGCGCAGCCAAGGTCCATGCGATTGACGTCGGACACGATCAGTTGCACGAAAGCCTGCGGCAAAACCCAGGTGTTGCGGCAACTGACGGCCTCAATGCACGCGACCTCACCGGCGACCATCTTCTGGGCGACATGCCTTCCCTTCTTGTGTCTGATGTCAGTTTCATTTCCCTGAAACTCGCCCTGCCACGTGCTCTCGACCTCGCCGCCCCCGGTGCAGAAGGCATCTTTCTGGTCAAACCGCAATTCGAGGCCGGCAAGGACAACATCGGCAAGGGCGGACTGGTGGACCCAAGCATTGCAGCCCGGTCTGCAAAAGATCTTCAGCATTGGCTTGCCGTCCAAAATGGGTGGAATGCACTGGACATGGTCCCTTCTCCCATCAAGGGTGGAGATGGAAACGCAGAGTTTCTGCTTTTCGGTCAAAAGCAGTCATGACGATTCAGGCGGTCCAAGCCTGGGTCGCACCCCTGCAAATCGGATCTCAAGAAACCTCATGAAGTTCATCAACCCGCTGCCTTTTGTGACGGATATGGAAAGATCGAAGGCTTTCTATCGCGATGTTATGTGCCTGAAAATCATCGAAGATCACGGCAATTTTGTCCGCTTTGAAAATGGCTTTGCACTTCATGAAGGGCGCTCGCTGCTGCAAACCGTATTCTCCAGAAACCCGGAAGTGAACGAACCTTATGGCAGGAACAATCTCGTACTCTATTTCGAGGATCCGGATATTTGGTCGTCCTTTGACCGCATCGCACCGCATGTTGAACTGATCCACGGGATAGAGCGGCAGACCTGGGGACAAAGGGTTTTTCGTTTCCATGACCCGGATCGGCACATTCTGGAGGTCGGAGAGCCGACCTGAACACCGCGCACTTCGGATGCAACCCATCCCTTCTCTGGCCTTGAGCACGCACGCTTGTTGATCTTCGTCTTCGTTCTGCATTCCTGCAAAGCTTTCGGGGCTTGCTCCCAGGATGGGTTGGCGCTATCGCTCAGCCATGAGTGAGAGAGAACTTGAAGTTTCAAGCCTGGGTCATCGCGGCGATGGCATTGCGGCAACCGAGGACGGGCAGGTCTACATTGCGGGCGCTTTGCCCGGCGAAACAGTCCTGGCGGAAGTGGTCAATGGCCGCGCAAAAAATCCGCGCAGGCAATCGACGTCCCCGGACAGAATAGATCCAGTCTGCCGCCACTATGAGGCGTGCGGTGGCTGCGCCTTGCAACACCTGTCGGAGGCACCTTATCTCGACTGGAAACGGGGCCTTGTCGAAAAGTCGCTTAGCGATCGCGGCATAGACTTCGCAGTTCGTGACGTGATCGCCGCGACGGCGGACGGACGCCGAAGGGCGGTCTTCACCGCAACCAGAGCCGGCCGACACACTCTTTTGGGATACCATGAGAAGTCCAGTCACCGTCTGGTAGATGTTCACGAGTGCCCTGTCCTCGACCCTGACATCGTGCGTGCCCTGCCCGGCCTCAGATCCCTTGCTGCGCAACTCTTGCCCAAGAAGGGCGATCTGCGACTGACCGTTCTTTCCACAACGGCCGGACTCGATGTCTCCATTGAAAAGGCGGACAAGACGTATGAACGCAAGATCCCCTCGCTGTCTCAAAAAACCGTGGAACTGGACCTGGCGCGACTGACCGTCAACGGAGAGGTTCTTCTTGAAACGCGCCCTCCACTTCTTGACATGGGCGGCGTTGGAATTGTGGCTTCGCCCGGTGGCTTCACTCAGGCGACACGGTCAGCCGAAGTGGCACTTTCAAAACTGGTGCTGGAAGGCATTGGGAAGGCAAAATCGGTCGCGGACCTCTTCTCGGGCGTCGGAACCTTCGCGCTTCGCCTGGCACGGGGCGCCAATGTCCATGCTGTCGAGGGTGATGCAGCAGCCATATCCGCATTCGACAAGGCGCTTCGAAAACCACAAGGGCTAAAGAAAGTAACTTTCGAAAAACGCGATCTCTATCGACGCCCGCTGGTTGCGCACGAACTCGAACCTTTCGACGCAGTCGTGTTCGATCCGCCGCGAGCCGGTGCTCAGGCGCAGGCTGAACAACTGGCAGCATCAAAGGTCAAAAAGGCGGTTGCCGTGTCTTGCAATCCAGCGACCTTGGCCCGCGATCTCCGGATCCTGATCGATGGTGGATTTGTGCTGCAAACCGTCACACCAGTGGACCAGTTCGCCTATTCGCCCCATATTGAAGTTGTGGCGGTGCTGACACGGGAGTGAGCAATGAGCGTAGCGGATGAGAAACTGAGATCGAGAGGCCGTGATCTGTCACGTCCACCTTTTTTAACCCTCGCCCGCAGATCACGTTACGCCCTTACCCAGGGGAGCCGTGTCGCGCTCTATACGCTCCACTCGGAAGCCATGCGGCGCATGAACCGGCGCTTGCAGAAGGACCTGCCTGACACACCTAAAGTCACGCCAGAAGGGCCGGTGCCGAGCCAGAGGCGCATGCTTGCCGATATCCTGCGGCTCTTCGCAGATGACATGAGAGCCGTAGAAGACGGGCTATACCCACTGCCATCGGACGGCACCATGACACCCGGCGAATTGATCGCGACAAGCCGCGCGTTTTTCAAGGATGTTCCAGAGGTCGCACGCCGGCGCGCCACGGGTGCACATCAGGAAGTGAATGAAAGCCCGGAAGGATTCGCAGCTGCGCTGCCCCGCTACTACCGTCAGAATTTTCACTTTCAGACCGATGGCTGGCTTTCTGAGGACAGCGCCAAACTTTATGATTTTCAGGTTGACGTGCTTTTCTCCGGTGCAACCGCGGCCATGCGCCGCCGGGCGCTTGTTCCCTTCGCACACATCCTGAGGCGCAAGGACCAGCGCCGGGTCGCATATGTGGATTTGGCCTGTGGTACCGGTGGCCTCCTGCGTCCGGCACTCAGAGCATTTCCGCGCCTGAAGGGCACCGGGCTGGACCTGTCGGAGCCCTATCTCAATGTCGCGCGCAGCCGGGCGAAGACCCACAGGGCCAGCTACGTTACGGCGATGGCTGAAGAGCTGCCTTTTGCAGACAATTCTCTGGACATCGTCACTTGCGTCTTTCTCTTTCACGAATTGCCCCCAAAGATACGGCGGCAAGTCGTTTCGGAAGTCGCAAGAGTGCTCAAACCTGGCGGATCGTTCCTTTTTGTAGACAGTCTTCAAACCGGTGATGTACCGGACTATGACGGGTTGCTGTCGCTCTTTCCGCAGCTCTTCCATGAGCCCTATTATTCCTCTTATCTGACAGAGGACCTGACTGGGCTGTGCTCAGCACAGGGCTTGCAGGAGCAATGGATGGTTCCGGCATTCGTGTCGCGTGTAGCAGAATTCGTCAAAGGCACCTAGCTTTTCAGGCTCACTGAATTTTTGCCGTTCATTACCTTGTGACTGAAAGAAATCTGGCCTATATCCTCGAGCATGAGACTCGATCAATGGCTCTTGCAGACCGGGGAAAACCGCAGCGCATTTGCGCGACGGGCTAACTTGTCTCCCGCTTCAGTAACAGCCCTTTGCAATGACCCGAATGTCTGGGTCTCGCGGGACATGGCCCGCAAGATCGCCATTGCCACCAATGGCGAAGTTACACCCAACGACTTTCTCGGACTGTCTACAACCAAGGAGCATCCCGTGTCCCAGGCCCGTGTCGCAGAAGCAATCCGCGCGTTCGAACGTGGTGAAATGGTGGTCGTGACCGATGATGATGATCGCGAAAACGAAGGCGACCTGATTGTTGCGGCGTCCAAGATTACTCAGGAGCAGATGGCCTTCATGGTCCGGCATACCTCCGGCATCATTTGCGCGCCCATGACGGTTGCCCATGCAAGGCGCTTGCGGCTTGATCCGATGGTTGCAGAAAATGACGCGCCGCTTGCGACCGCCTTTACAATTTCCGTCGACTATCGTCACGGCTTGACGACGGGCATATCCGCTGAGGAACGCTGCTCCACCGTGCACGCGCTGGCCAATCCGAACGCTGCTGCAGAGGACTTTGTGAGACCTGGCCACATATTCCCGCTCGTCGCCAAGGAGGGCGGCGTGATGATACGCTCTGGCCACACGGAAGCCGCTGTCGATTTGTGTCGTTTGTCCGGGCTGGAGGAAGTCGGCGTGATCAGCGAGCTCGTCAATGACAATGGCACAGTCAAACGCGGTCAGCAGGTTGCCGAATTTGCGGCCGAACACGATCTCAAGATGGTCTCGGTATCCGATCTCATCGCCTGGCGCCAGCGGACCGAGCGCATGGTTGAAAGGGTGAACGAGCAACCGGTCGACACCATCGCCGGTCCGGCCTATGCGATGACGTTTTCAACACCCTACGACCCGATGCATCATCTGGCGATCGTCTATGGCGACATTCTTGACGGGCGCAACGTTCCGGTACGTTTGCAATTGGAATCCGTGCTCGACGATGTCTTCGGCGAAACACAGCCTCTCGATCAGATCATGGAGCACTTCGCCGAACGCGGGCGTGGGATTATCGTCTATTTGCGGGAAGGTTCCGCAGGCGTCGCACGCCAGTCCAAACGGACACGGCTGGACTTTGAGGCCGCCGACAGTGAAGAACACAGTTCGGCACAATCGAGGCAGGAGCAATGGCGGGAGATTGGCCTTGGCGCTCAAATCCTTAAAGATCTCGGTGTCACGTCAATTCGTCTATTGTCATCCAGGGAACGGCACTATGTCGGGCTGGAGGGCTTTGACATCAAGATCGACGAGACGGAAATTCTCGACACTTAGTCGCAACGAAGCTCCGCTTCCAGGTTCTCAATCCGGCAAGCAGGAAAAGGCTTAAAGGCAATTGCACGAAACCACAGGTCCTGTTCCATTCGCTATCGGATACAATCGCAGCCAGGGCGAAGGTCTTGTCTATGGCTGTATGTTGCTAGGCCTGATGATGGCAGTTGTTGGCGTTGTCGCTGGCCTGCCGCTGCTATCGCTTGCAGCGCTTCTGCCCCTTGGCATCGCCTTTTGGCACTATCCGATGGTCGAAAAGGGACAACCTCAACTCGGTGCGAATGAGGATGGACTTTTTGTCGATCGAATTGGTTTCATAAACTGGGCCGCCGTCAGCGAGATCGACATCAAGCGCACCTCGGTTCGAAATATCATTCTTGTACGGTTGGAAATCCTGTTAAATTGTCCCCTCGGTGAGGCCATCAACAAAGATCAGGCCCTGCCGCCATGGAAGAACCTGATGCTCCGCAACTGGCGTCGCGTGCGATCTGAAACCAACTGCGATGCGGTCATAGTCAATCTGCATACGCTTGCGGCCGATCCCGATGAGATCTTTCAGCGACTACGCCGCTATAAATCTGCTTAGTTGCGCATCCTGATTTTACTCATAGAATTCAATTCTCTATCCAAATTCCTCCTGTTTTTCTCTTAGGTTAAGTCAAATTTACCTTAGCTGTTAACAGGCCATCCATATTGCTCGCGCAGACTGACCCTCACTCTATTGCGCTGCAGCAACCGCTGCCAATGCGTCTTCTGTTGCCGAATGGGTCAGTCATGAATGATAAAGCGAAAAAAGTTGGTCTCGTCCTCCAGGGCGGAGGAGCACTCGGGGCCTATGAGGCTGGCGCGATCAAACGAATTTACGAACTCGGCTACCGACCTGAGATCCTGACCGGGACGTCGATTGGCGCACTGAACGCAGCCGTGCTCGCAGCTCCCTTATACGGCGAAGCACATGAAACGCTTCTGGAAATGTGGGACTATCTGGGCCACGAGCACCCCTTTCCGCTCTTCCAGAATTACAACACCGCCTACACAAGTCTGGGTCACCCGCGTTTCTTCAAACTGCATGGCACTCTTTTCGGCATGGGGCGGCGGCCCAGCATCTACGATATCTCGCCCGCACTCGAAACGATGCGGCGCTATATCGACTTCGACAGGTTGAACGCGCCCGAAGCGCCGACGGTGGTCGTAACGGCAACAAATGTGGTCTCCGGTGAAATTGAGCGGTTTTCAAACCGGACACATACTTTGACACCGGAGCACATCATGGCGAGCGGTGCTCTGCCCCCGAGCTTCCCGCCGATTGAAATTGACGGCGAGCACTATTGGGACGGCGGTATTTACGACAACACCCCCATCCAGTCTCTTGTGCGCATTCTAAACGAGCATGAGACCGCCCATCTGCCGATCTTCGTGATCGAGCTTTTCGGCGCTCTTGGGGATGTGCCGAAGGATCTTGGCCAGTCCATCGACCGAATGACCGAACTTGTATACGAAGACAAGTTCTGGAAGACCTTCGAAGGTCACGACAAGGCATATGAGTTTGCAGAGATGCTCTGGGACCTTGAACAAGACCTGCCGGAAGATTCTCCTCTCCGGGAGCGTGATACCTTCAAGAGCCTCATGCGCCTTCGAGCAATTTCCCACATATTCACAATACCCGCAGAAAGAGCAGCGCTGCGCAATGTGATCGACTTCAGTCCTACGACAATCGGGAAGAGAATCGAAAGCGGCTATAAATCCGCTGACTACGCGCTGGACAAAAACGCCTTTCAAATCAACTACATCATCCATAATCGAATTCAAAGTGAAGTCGATGCTGCGTCAGCAGCGAAGAAAGATAGCAAATCTCGACGCCGGAACACGGCAGCCTAGGACACGGGCTCATTTATTTGTGCATTCAGCCCGCACATTTGCGTTTCCGGCAGGAGTACAGACATGACCAGCTCAATTGAGAGCAAACACGATTCCGGCAATTACGAAGCCACGACCTTCGCAACGTCTGACGGCCTCTCTCTGGCCTATCGCGTATACGGAGAGAAAGTTCCCGGGAAACCGGCAATCATCGCTCTTCCGGGCCTGACTAGAAATGTCCGCGATCTCGATCCCGCCGCCAACCTGCTGGCAGACACCTTCAGGATCTACACGCTAAACCTGCGCGGACGGGACACCTCGGATCACGACCCGGCCTATTCCAACTACAACACTGTGGTTTACATCCGTGACATCTACGAGTTCTGGCGGCACCTTGAAGAAGAGCCCGTCGTTCTGCTCGGGTCTTCACTTGGTGCACTGCTCGCAATGCTCATGGTCGAAGATCACCCTGACATGCTGGCCGGAACCATCCTGAATGATTTGGGAGCCACGATTGAAACTGCCGGCATGGCCCGCATATTCGGTTATGCAGGCAAGCTTCCCGATGAATCAGATCTGTCGAAAGTTGTGGCGACCTTGAAAGAGCATGTCGGCGCTCAGTTTCAAGGCTTGAGCGACGCGGACTATGAGCGCATGGCTGTGTCGATGTATGGCCTGAAGGACGGGAAGTGGCATCATCGCTATGACGACAACCTTGGAAAGGCCCTTGCCGAAAACAAAGAGACACCACGTGATCTTTGGGCCGCACACAGAAAAGCGGCAGAACTGAACCTGCCGGTTCTGTCAATTCGCGGTGTTTTATCCGATGTAACCGCGCCTGCAACAATCAAACAGATGCAGGACATCGCCCCGCGCATGACCGCTGCGGAAATTTCGGGCCGGGGCCACTGCCCCATCCTTGACGAACCAGCCTCTCAACATGCCATTGTTCACTTCATGAACGGTATTTAAGCTCCGGTAAGGCTCATTGGCGATGGATAAACGGTATCTCATCCTGGTCAACATGACCGGGGCGATCGGGATGATCATGATCGACCAAACGGTGATCGGGATTGCTCTCCCACCATTGCAACGTGCCTTTGCGTTCGGCCCGATGGAGTTGCAGTGGGTTGTCAACGGGTACACGCTTGCACTTGCAGCTGCATTGATCTGTGCCGGTTGGGCAGGCGACAGATTTGGTCACTACCGCTCATTCACGGCGGGAGTTGGCCTTTTTACAGCCTCCTCCCTTCTTTGCGCGATCGCGCCAACCGGTGAGGTTTTCATTCTTGCAAGGATTGGCCAGGGCATTGGAGCTGCCCTCATGCAGCCAGCCGCAACCGCAATTGTCTTCGGCATTTTTCCGGCGGAACTGCGCGGCAGAGCTATGTCGATCTACGTGGGCAGCGGATTGTTGTTTCTGGCCGCCGGTCCGCTGCTTGGCGGTTTTCTCGTCCAGCACCTGTCGTGGCACATGGTGTTCCTGATCAATGTTCCAATTGGACTGGTGACGTTCACAAGCGCAGTCTTGTTCAGCGGACACGCTCCCAAAGGTAATGACATACCATTTGACTTTAAAGGGGCATTCTTGCTTGTCGCCGGAATTCTTACCCTGACAATTGCCATTCAAAGCTTCGGTGACAGAACCATGGCGGTGTCGATATCACTCGCCCTTGCGGTTGCCGGACTGCTCGCTCTCGGCGTTCTGCCTCTTCGCAAACCCGCGAAAGGGGCCTCGATCATCGACTTTTCTATGTTCAAGAGCCGTGTTTTTCTCGGCTGTGGCATTGTCTTGTTCTGTATCCAGTTCGCGATGCTTGGACAGGTTGTCTACGGCGCGGTCTTCATCCAAAACGTACTTGCCTTTTCCCCATTTCAAACCGGCCTTTCCATGATGCCGGTTGTGCTTACGATCATAGTGATGGCGCAGGTTTCGGGGTATCTGTTTGACAAAGTCCCCTTCCGGCTTCTTGCCGTCGCGGGGACGCTTGCCATCTCGGTTGGTTTCTTTTCACAAGCTGTCGTTCTTGAGCAGAACAACATCATCTGGCTGGTCCCGGGCATGATGCTGATTGGCTTTGGGCTTGGTCTGCTGGCAAGCACTGTCACGACGGAAGGATTGTCGCACGTTTCCCAGACACAGCGCGCCACTGCATCAGCGATATTGCAAACGTTGAGGCAAACCGGCGGTGTTTTCGGAATTGCCTGTATCGGCTCCGTCATCAACCTTATTGAAAAGGACCGTATTTCGATGGTTGCGGACAAACTGGAGCCGCTCGCCGATAAACGCTACGATCTGCAGGTTCTTCTTTTCCAATCGGAGCAGGCTCAGGCCACGGCAACCGATCAGCTCCGTGCACATTGGCCGCGGGCTCTCGACGAACTAAAAGACATTACAACGGAAGCCATTGCTGCCGGCTATTACCTGGGAGCGGGCGTGGTGCTCTTGGCTGCAATATTTTCGATTTGGTCTTTCTCACAAAAAGGCGAACCTGAAATAGCGCCTGATACGCTTGAACAAGACTAAAAAAAACCCGGGCTTGCTGCCCGGGTTCAGGATTTGGGTCCTTGCTAAAACCTACATCAGCTTTTCTTTGAAAAACGCCACCGTTCTGTCCTCGGCGAGCCTTGCTGCGGCTTCGTCGAAACGTGGCGTCGTGTCGTTGTGGAAGCCGTGATTTGCGCCCGGATACATATGCACGACATAGTCCTTGCCATTGGCCTTGAGAGCCTCCTCATAAGCTGGCCAGCCCGCATTGATGCGTTCATCCAGCTCGGCAAGTTGCACCATCAAAGGTGCTTCGATCTTTGCGACGTCGGCAGCATCAGGTTGACGCCCATAAAACGGCACTCCAGCGGCAAGCTCTGGATAAGCGACCGCGATCGCATTGACGACACCGCCACCATAACAGAAGCCAACCGCACCGACCTTGCCTGTGCCGTCATCGTGGTTCAGCAGGAACTCAAATCCGGCAAAAAAGTCATTGAGCAGTTTTTCCCGGTCGACCGTGCGCTGCAGTTCGCGCCCCTTGTCGTCATTGCCCGGGTAACCGCCGACAGAAGTCAATCCGTCGGGTGCCAGCGACATGAAGCCGGCCTTGCCCAGTCTTCTGGCGACGTCTTCGATATAAGGGTTCAAACCTCGGTTCTCGTGGATCACCAGTACGGCCGGAAGCTTGCCGGTTGCTCCGGCCGGCTTAACCAGATAGCCGTTGACCTCACCATGGCCGTTCGGCGACGGATAGGTGATGCGCTCGGTCACAATCGAGGCATCATCGGGTTCCACCTGCTGCGCAAGCGCGTAATTGGGCGAAAGCTGACCAAGCAGCATCGTCGCGGTTACGCCGCCAACGGCAAACTTGGCCGCTCCGCTCAAAAACTCACGCTTGGTGATCTTGCCGTGAGCATAATAATCATAAAGGTCCAGCAATTCCTGCGGGAAGTCCTTGGCCGTCATGCGGCGCACCGGTGTCATGTCATTCATGTCCATGCTCCCTGAAAATTCGGGTTTTCTGCCCTCAGGCAACTAGAAGCCTCTTTCTTGAGATCCAGCTTGCGCACCAAAGAATTGTGTAACGCTTTGTATCAGTCAGGGCTCCAACGAGCCATTGGCGACTGCGAGCAAAATTCAAATGCGAGGTTTGACGCTGAAAATCTCCTCCAGCCAATGGCTGACGGTTTTCATGCGTGCAAGCGATGCCTGATCAGCGTGCTGCAGCAGCCAGACTTCGCGCAACAACTCTGGTTCGGTCTTCGACAGCCTGAAGAGACGTTCGTCCTTTTCCGCGATAAGTGTTGGCAATGCAGACTTGCCCAATCCCGCTGCCACGGCTTCAATCACACCTTCAAGGTCGTATGGACGCACGCTAGAAAGCTCGCTTTTTGCCGAAGAACCGTTTTCGGCCACCCAGCGCGCCTGAGGCAGAAAACTCATGTCTTCGTGGTATTGAACCCAGGGCAAGTCCGTCGACCGCATATGTGCAGGCGAATAGACCGCATGATCCAGCACAGCGATCCTTTTTGCCTTGACATTGTGCCCGCCCTCACCCGGACGACCGAGCCGAATTGCCATGTCGGTCTCGCGCTTCGGCAAACTGACATTGCGACCTTCGGATGCAAGGTGCAGTTCAATACCAGGGTGTTTGGACGCAAACGCGCTTGCGCGCGGTATCAGCAAGCTGTTGACCACCACAGGGACTGAGGAAATTCGAACAATGCCTTCCTCGGCGAACCGCGCACCGGTCAGGTCCTCATCCAGTTTCACCAGGGCCGTTTCGGCCATTTCCACGTGCTGCACCGCTTTTTGGCCAGCACGCGTCAGAGTTAGAGCCCCTCCAGACGAACGCTCCAGGAATGCAACACCGGCTTCGTCTTGAAGCGCAGCAAGGCGGCGAGAGACCGTGGTTGCATCTACCCCGAGCCTTTGGGCGGCTTCGACGAGTGTTCCGGCTCTATAAAATGCCAGTAAGTATTTCAGGTTCTCCCAGTTCATGCCTGCATACTTGCAGACCTACTATGCAAAATCGAGCATTTACCTGCGTCTTTGCATGCCTCAGTACTCATGATCACTTGAAGGATTGGAACAAGATGCAGGCACTTGCCGACTGGATCGGACTACCACCGTCTCTCTTTCTGATTTCGCTGGCCGTAGCTTTCCTTGCCGGCGCCGTGCGTGGATTTACCGGTTTCGGGCTTTCTGCTGTTGTGATGGCAAGTATGGTGGTGTTTCTGCCACCCGTTGACCTTATTCCGATCTGCTTCCTGCTTGAGACTGCCGCAAGCCTCGTGATGTTCCGCGGCGGCTTCAGAGATGCAGACAGGCGTATGTCCTTCACTCTTGCTGCCGGCAGTGCCATTGGTACACCTCTGGGACTTTTGGCGACGACGTCAATTCCGTCAGAAATTTCAAAAGCAGTTGCCCTTGCGCTTGTCCTGGCGCTATCGGTCTTTCAGTTTTTCAAAGTGAATCTGAAGCTTTTCGAGATACGCGGCGCGCTTCCGGCAACGGGGATTTTGGCCGGCATTGCCACCGGGCTTGCATCCGTTGGCGGTATGGTTATCGCGCTTTACGTTCTTGGCACTGCGCACGAGGCTCGAAAAATGCGCGCCTCTTTGGTGCTGTATCTGTTTGCGAGCATGGCAGTGTCGTTCATTGCGCTGCTCTATTTTGGCGTGCTGAACGAGACCGCACTCAGACGCGGCATTGCGTTGGCACCTGCCGTTTTGGCTGGTGTCTTTCTGGGAAGCCGCCTCTTCAGTCAAAGACTGCAAAGTGCCTATAAAAGCTTTTGTCTCGGGCTCTTGATCATGCTGTCCTGCGCGGGTGTCCTGAGGCTTTTTCTCGCATAGCGGACAGAATCAGAAAAAAGTCAGCCCACTTGGCCCCGGTGCCGCAGAAAGTGGTCTGCCAGAACACACGCCATCATGGCCTCTCCTACGGGGACCGCACGAATGCCAACGCAGGGGTCGTGACGGCCCTTGGTCATCACATCTACCTCTTCACCCCGCCGGGTGATCGACTTGCGCTCGGTCAGGATAGACGATGTCGGTTTTACGGCAAATCGCACAACCAGAGGATCGCCGTTGGAAATTCCCCCGAGGACACCACCTGCGTTGTTGGTCAGGAATACCGGTTGCCCGACGTCATTGACGCGGATTTCGTCAGCGTTCTCTTCCCCTGTCAAAGTAGCCGCATCGAACCCATTGCCGACTTCAACACCCTTGACTGCATTGATGGACATCATCGCAGCGGTGAGATCAGTGTCGAGTTTTCCATAGATCGGTGCTCCCCAACCAACCGGAACACCTTCGGCAACCACTTCTACAACTGCACCGACCGAGGATCCGGCTTTTCGAACTCCATCAAGATAGTGCGCCCAAAATTCAGCCGCCTGCTTGTCGGGAGCGAAAAATGCATTGTTTGCGGTTTCCGCCCAATCCCAATTTTTACGATCAACCTTGTGGGGCCCAACCTGGACCAACGCGCCGCGAATGGTAACGCCCTGCAACACCTTTCTGGCAACCGCTCCGGCGGCAACCCGCATGGCGGTCTCGCGCGCAGAGGAACGGCCACCACCGCGATAGTCGCGGATCCCGTATTTTGCGTCATACGTGAAATCTGCATGTCCCGGCCGGAAACGATCCTTGATTTCAGAGTAATCCTTTGACCGCTGGTCCATGTTTTGAACCATCAAGGAAATCGGTGTTCCGGTGGTTTTTTGCACACCGTCCTCATCGACCATAACACCGGAGAGGATTTTGACTTCGTCCGGCTCGCGTCGTTGCGTTGTGAAGCGGGACTGACCGGGCTTGCGCTGGTCCATATATCCTTGAATGTCGGTTTCGGTGAGCGGGACAAGCGGCGGACAGCCGTCGATCACGCAGCCGATTGCCGGTCCATGGCTTTCGCCCCATGTTGTGACACGGAATAGGTGGCCAAAACTGTTATGTGACATGGGCAGCATCCGAAAATATCAGGAAAGTTGTCAGGCGCTGAGCGATACGCCATCAGGAGATCAAGCTCAAGCCCATGCCCCAAGACAACAGGCGATTTCGCGCAATTGCCACTGGCTGCTTCAAAATCGATTGAAAACCGTTTTCTGCCCCAAAATCACATTGCGTTTCATTGCGGCTCTCAATCTATGGTTTTACAGCATTTGATTGCACAGGAAAAAAATCGCTACAGATTTGCCAATCCTTAAGGCTCTATCGGTATTACCTTTAGGAACTGGGGCTAATATGAGACACAGAAGTGCGCATTCGGGGTTGGCTAACAGGTTTAATGGTTTTTCTGCTGGCGCCCTGCCTGCTGTTCGCCTCACTGTGGTTCAAAAACAAATTCGAAAACGTCGAAGCCATTGATCGAAGCCTGCGCGGACTGCACCTCATTCAAGCGCTTGGCCCGCTTGTGCAAGAAAAATCCGTCACTGGCTCTCTCGGTAAAGTTCCTCCCAACCTCAGGCAAGAGCTGATCGATTTCGGCGGTGAAAACCTTGCCGACCCTCTTACAAGCCAGCTCGATATTTTCCTCAACGAACCCGACGTTAAGACATCTCTCGGGTATGCACAGGAACTGAGCGTGAGCATTTCCCGGGTGGCAATGCTCGACATGTCGGTGTCCTACGAGGCTTCGACGCTGCCAAACCTTGTCAACAACCTGCTTTTTTCGGTGATCATCGAGTCCTCCAAGATGACCGATGATGCTCGCAGGCTTTACACACGCAAGAAGGTCAACGTCTGGGAGAAGATGCTGATCACCGTTCAGGGTGGAAAGTTCAAGGCTGCTGCCGATACGGCGTCACAAATTACGGCAAACTTCATCGACAAGCTGGAAGGACCGGGTTCCGCGGTGCTGCAAAGCAAGACGCAACTCTTCCGGCAGGCGAATTTTGCCTTTCAATCTGAAGGCAGCAAGCTTCTTCGATCTACGATCCTTGCAAAGACCGGCAAGGATGTCGCTGCAGGTCCGATTGCCGAAGTGCACCCGGAACTGATGCTTGCAACACTGGCACTTTGGCAGTCGAGCCTGGACTATCTCAATGGCGATCTGGTCAAGCGACGGACCGAAATGCAGCTCGACGTTCTTCTCGCCGGACTGATCGGTGCACTTGTGATTGTCGCGGCCTTTGCAATTTCCGTTGCCTTGACAAGAGCCCTCGCGGAACGGACCCAACAGGAAATCGAAAGCCTCGGCTATCATGATCCGCTGACAGGCCTGCCAAACCGTCGTGCTCTTCTCAAAAGAATAAAGACACTTCCCGAGCCGGCCCCGACTGCGCGATATGGATTGCTGTTGCTCGATTTGCGGCAATTCAAGAAGGTCAACGATCGTTTCAGTGATCAATGCGGGGATTCGATCCTGAGGAGTGTTGCCGGGCAGCTTGGCGAAATCGCGGACCCGGAAGATTTCCTGAGCCGCACAGGTGGCACCGAATTCCTGCTGTTCAGACCAGAGCTGAAGGACGCAGGAAAGTTCAAAGAATTTGCCGAAGAACTGATTCAGGAAATTAGAAAAGAACGGTTTGTTGCCGATCAGAAGGTCAAGATCGAAGCAAATGTCGGCCTTCTTATCAGCCAGCGAGGCGATTGCCTCACAAGCCACACACTGACTGATGCGGCCCTTGCGCTAAGGTCAGCCAAACAGAAGGGCTACAGTACCTTCGATCTCTTCACTCCGAAAATGCGCGCAGCCTTCGAGGAACACGGCGAAATTGCCAAGGAGTTGCTCAAGGCCATCGAAGAAGGTGTCATCCTGCCGTGGTACCAGCCGCAAATCGATATTCGCACGGGTGAAATCGTCGGTGCCGAAGCATTGGTCCGCTGGATCGACCACGACGAGGTGCGCTATCCAGGTTCGTTTTTGCCTGCAGCAGTCGAGGCCGGCTACATGGAGCTTATCGAAGCGACGGTACGCACCAACGCCTTGCGCCTCGCCGACAGCCTCAGTGGCCGAACACAACGGAATTTCCACCTTGGCCTGAACGTATCCGCCAGCCTTCTTGCCAGTGCGGAGGCGGTCGACGCACTTTACAGACAAGTCCGTGCCATGGGGCTGGAACCAGCGACCGTCAGCCTTGAGATACTGGAGGCGGTCATGATCGACGAAATCACCGCCGCTCCTATCAAGGAAAACATCGCACGCCTGTCAGACCTCGGCTTTCACATCGAACTGGACGATTTCGGTACCGGGCACTCAAGTATTTCAAGCTTGAGGGATCTCAAGGTCGATCGCGTAAAAATCGATAGAAGCTTCATTTCCGGAGTTGATCACAAACCAGCACTGCAGAAATTTACCAGCGCCTTGATAAACCTTGCCAAGAGCCTTGATATCAGCGTCCTGGCAGAGGGTGTCGAAACGGAAGCGGAACGACAGTGGCTCCTGGAAAACGGATGCGATGTCATCCAGGGCTTCCTGATTTCGAAGGCCGTTCCGGAAGACGAGCTGGCGACGCTCATCCTCAGGCGGAACTTCTCTCTCAAAACACAACTGCCCGACCAGAACTCGATCCGTTCGGCCCGCTCCCGTTAGAGGTTCCTAGGTAGAGCCGAGCGCCGCTTCACGTTTCTTGAACTCGGCTGCTGCCATGGAAAATCCGCCATTTGCACCGTCAATGAAATGGATGTGCTGGCTTTTGCCTATGTCCTCGACGAAGCAGGTCATCAAAGCTTCATCCGAGACGTGCATGCCAAAAACAGCTTCCTTGGCGTTGTAGGCTTTTGCAAGACTGTCCCTGATTGCCGCCAACTGTTCGGCAGTGACATCCAGGACAAGCTGCAGACTATCCCCGATCTTGCGATGATCGGAGTTCAGGCTGAGTTCGTTGAAGTATTTTTTCGGATCAAAAGGCCCCACCCGCCTGCCGGTGGCATAGCCGTAGACGAAAAACACGCATTCGACGAGTGCCATCGACCATCCCCTGACCTTTCTGCCAGCAGATGTCAGATTGACTTCCAGATTGAGACCGCGCGGAGGAAACCTGAATTTCAGTCGGGGCCCCTCGGCAAGTTTTGTCCTCGCGTCATCTATCAAGGGATTGAACCCGATGACGCCGGCAAGATCATTCATGATATCCGGGAGTGATTTGCGCCCGGTTGGTTTGACAATCAGCGACACGATGTGACCGTTCTGTGCAGGAAGCGGTTCCCACCTGCAGGACAATCCTTCCAGCTGTGGCAGCTGCGTGTTTTCCTGCGACACGGCAAACGGCGTGCAAGCGTCAGGATCCTTGAGGATCCGGTCGGCCATTGCCAGACCATCACCGACAATCATCGCCAGATGATTGCCTGGGCTCAGCCGGTATTTACGCAAGCGAATGTCGCCTCCGAGCTTCCGGATGTGGGCAACGGGGATCGCTGCCGCACGCAGTTCAAGTTCCATGACCTGTCTGGCAAGATCCGCAACTCCTGCCAGCGCTTCCCGGCCGGCCGCGACTTCACTTGCCGGAACAACAAGCATCGCGCCGTCGCCACCGAAGACAAAAGGCACCCGCTCTCTGCCGACACAATTGAGTACAGCAGCTACGACAGCAGCGCCAACCATGTTGACGTCCTTGTAACGCCCCTCTGCAACAGCATCGCTTGAACGGACGATATCTGCTGCAAGAACGCACCAGTCGTCTGGAACAGGGCGGTAATCCTGCAGATCACCAACGGTGCTGAAGTCGGAAAAACTCGGCAATTCACTATAGAAATCATCTGCAGACACGGTTTCTGCCCCTGTAACCTTTGATAGGCTACGTTGCTAAGCGCGTTGCCGATCAGACGATCGACCCGGCCGTGGTCAATTATTTGTGTTTCGGCATTCGATATTTGACGAATGCGCGGACAGGAATTTCGTTCGAAAGAGCTGGGTCCAATTCTGGTCTTGCCCGCCGCAAGATCTGGCCTGTCACTTCTGAGAGCTAGATTTCCTCAAAAGTGCCGCGGCGCCAGACAAAGACCTTGTTTTGAGGCACATCCAGTTTCGGGATCCGTTTGGTGTCCAGCCCTTCCAGATGGCCGCGCAAGACACGGAACACGCCGCCATGCGAGACGACGACCGTTGGCCGGTCGACCGTTTTCAGCCAGGTGCCGATCCGCCCTGAAAGCATTTTGTAGCTTTCACCATCGGGGGGAACAAATCTCCACTTGTCGGCCCGGCGCTGAAGGATAAGGTCCTGCTCTTCATCAGCCAACTCTTCCAAGGTGAAGCCTTCCCAGGCACCAAAGGTGATTTCCTTCAGCTGATCATCAAGCCTGTAGGTTTTTGAGTCGATCTCCATGGCCTGACGCATCAACTCCATGGTGGATCTGGTACGACCGAGTGGCGAACAAACGAAATCCAGAGACTGATGACTGATGCCTTCGGCCTCCAAAAAGGTTTTCAAGCGCACGCCATTGCCGGTTGCCTGCCCCTTCCCCGTTGCGTTGAGAGGAATGTCCTTATGACCTTGCATACGACCTTCGAAGTTCCAGTCCGTCTGTCCATGTCGAACAAAAACCAGTAACTCGGGGTCATGTAGCCTGGGCAGCTCACTCGAAGCCGGATTTGGGATGGCGGTTGTCATAAAAGATCCAGAACAAAGACTAGGCTTGGCAGCCATGAGACCGCGCAAAGAAATGGCCGGACTGGGCCGGCCATTGAACCAGTTCAGTCTTTTACGACCGATATGTCTGGAGCATCCACCGCCTTCATTCCAACAATGTTATAGCCGCAATCCACGTGCTGGATTTCACCGGTGACCCCGCGACCGA
This sequence comes from uncultured Roseibium sp., assembly GCF_947499295.1. Taxonomy (GTDB): domain Bacteria; phylum Pseudomonadota; class Alphaproteobacteria; order Rhizobiales; family Stappiaceae; genus Roseibium. The sequence continues at coordinate 204,329 of NZ_CANMNP010000002.1, read as the reverse complement.
GATCGGACAGCAAGAACAGAGCGCTGTCGCCGACTTCCTCAATCGTCACAGTGCGGCGCAGCGGTGAATTGTATTCATTCCATTTCAGGATATAGCGGAAGTCACCGATACCAGATGCAGCAAGCGTTTTAATTGGCCCTGCCGAAATCGCGTTGACACGGATGTTCTGCGGACCGAGATCCATTGCCAGGTATTTGACGCTCGTCTCCAGCGCAGCCTTTGCGACACCCATGACGTTATAGTGCGGCATGACTTTCTCAGCGCCATAATAAGTCAGTGTCAGAATCGACCCGCCATCGGCCATCAGCTTCTCTGCTCGCTGCGTCACGGCAACCAGCGAATAGCAGGAGATGTCCATGGTGCGTGCAAAGTTGTCCGAACTCGTTTCAACAAACCGCCCGGTCAGCTCAGCCTTGTCGGAAAAAGCGACAGCATGTACGAGGAAGTCGATCTTGCCCCACTTGTCTTCCAGCGTCTTGAAGACTTCATCAATCGAAGCTGCGTCGGTTACGTCGCAATGTCCGGCAACAATGGCACCCAACTGATCTGCCAGCGGCTCAACGCGTTTCTTCAAGGCATCACCCTGATAGGTAAGAGCCAGCTCCGCGCCTGCATCCGCCAGAGCTTTGGCGATGCCCCAGGCGATTGATTTGTTGTTTGCCACGCCCATGATCAGGCCACGTTTGCCATTCATCAGTCCGCGCGTTTCCGCCATCGTCATCTCCGAAAAGGATTTCATTACCACCCGAATGGGCTGGCATCCTATGGCACAAGGGATTTCTTCCTTCAAGAGACCCGGCAGCGGAATGAGGCGTCGACGGCGGCCCGATCACCCACTATGTTGGCGCGCAAATTTTACTGTCAAACTTAACGAGGAACCCGCGCATGGAGCGTTCCCCCCACGCCGATCGCTTCGCCGAGATAATCGGCGCAGCAAATGTTTTGACCGCCAAAAGCGACCAAGCCCCCTACCTGACAGAGTGGCGCGATCTCTACCAGGGCGTCACAACGATGGTGCTGCGTCCCGGCTCCACCGAAGAGGTGAGCGCGGTGATGACCTATGCCTATCAAAATAACCTGAAGGTTGTTCCGCAAGGCGGCAACACAGGCCTGGTCGGCGGGCAGATTCCGCAGGAAACCGGGGATGAGATCGTCCTTTCGCTGTCGCGGCTGAACAAGGTGCGCGCTGTCGATCCGGTCGGCTTCACCATAATTGTGGAGTCCGGAGTTGTTCTCGAGACGCTGCAAAACGAGGCCGAAAAAGTCGACCGGCTGTTCCCGCTTTCACTCGGTGCACAAGGCTCCTGCCAGATCGGCGGCAACATTTCCACCAATGCCGGCGGCACCTCCGTACTGGCATATGGCAACACGCGCGACCTTGTTCTCGGGCTCGAAGTCGTCCTGCCGACGGGAGAGATTTGGAACGGGCTCAGGACCCTTCGCAAGGACAATACCGGTTATGATTTGAAACAATTATTTATCGGCGGCGAAGGCACCCTGGGGATTATTACCGCAGCTTCCCTGAAGCTTTTTCCGAAGCCCAAGAAAATGGAAGCAGCATTCGTTGGACTGCCGGACCCTCATGCGGCTCTCAGGCTGTTCACGCTAGCCAAAGCGCAGGCAGGACCCGTCCTGACCGGCTTTGAGATCATGCCGCGTATCGGCGTTGAGTTTTGCTTGAGCCATCTGGACGGAGCTCGTGATCCCCTTGAAGGGTCTCACGCATGGTATGTGCTTATGGAGCTCTCCAGCGGGTCAGACGCATTTCCGGTGCGCGACCTGCTTGAAGGCATTTTGGGGGATGCGTTCGAAGACGGACTGGTGGAAGACGCAGCGTTTGCGCAGAACCTCAGCCAGGTACAAGATTTCTGGCACATAAGGCATGGCATGTCAGAGGTTCAGAAAGCAGAAGGCGGATCGATCAAACACGATGTGTCGGTGCCAGTTGCCTCGATCCCGGAGTTCCTGGACAAAGCTGCCGCAGCCGTTGAAGCCTTCGTGCCTGGTTGCCGGCCTGTGCCATTCGGCCATATCGGGGATGGCAACATTCATTTCAATGTCAGCCAACCAGTCGGTGCAGACAAGGCTGCCTACCTGGCGAACTGGGATGACATGAATGCAATCGTTCACGGCATTGTTCAGGAGTTTGGCGGCAGCATATCAGCCGAACACGGGATTGGCAGGCTGAAGCGGTCGCTGCTGAAGGAAGTCAAAGCGGATATCGAGCTGGATCTGATGCAGAGAATTAAGTCGGCGTTCGATCCAAAGGGTCTTCTCAATCCTGAGCGGGTTCTGTGACGCCTGACTGAAATCAATTCGAACTCGCATGTCAGCAGCTGCCGGTCCCATCGGCAGCTGTTTTCAATTTGAGCTCCTGTTTCTTTCCAACGAAACAAGAACTGCGTGAGTACCGTTCCAGACGGACAGTAGTCACGCCGAATTACTGGCTCTGTCCTTTGGAAAAACACGATTTGCCGTTCAAGACTTCAGAAAGCGACCGGACATGCACCAACCGTTCAAAACGACAAACGATCAATTGGTAATACTGGCGAGACACCTTAATTATCTAACGGCCTGGGGATAAGAAATTCCCGCGCCAATCGGAAATCAACACCCCTAATACCTTGTGCACCGGCGCGCAGAAAGCTGATCCTACTGAAGTTTCTGCAAACGCTGCCCAGTTCGATTCCCCACTCGCGTTGCCCAAAAACGTCCCACCCAGCGGCTGGAATTGTCCCCAACTTCGTCTGAACGAGTCGCCGCTTCGCGGTCTGCAGGTTGAGAACTTCGGGCTGTTCGCCTCCTAGCGCGAAATACACCTGGAATGAGCTATCGTTAAAATTCGCTAGCTCATTTGCGTTATCGCCAGATTTTCACTGCTTAAAATCCCGATTTTTACAAGCAGCGTTTGAAAACTTTGAGAAAAAATCCCGAAAAGTTAATAATTTCCTAAAACTGTCTTTATGCCCAAAGGCATTCTTGAAGATGCAGAAGGAGATCAACTCGGTCAGGACTTAAAACAACTCCCTGACGCAAACGTAATGCAAGATTCGCCATGTAAAATTTACATGCGTCGCAATCGTCATCTACAAAAATTACAATATGAAACGTCTATGACCTCATAAGAATAAGCTATTTGTAAACATGGTAAGTAAAAGGTTAATGGTGTTTCATAGGCGTAAAAAAGCCACCGGTCAGGAGGCCCAAAAAGGGTCCAAAGACCTAACAAAAGCAACGGGCAGCGACGGCGGAATATCGCAGCCCATTAGACAGTGCACGGGGGGGAGCAAGATGCATGTTCCCTCAAATGGAGGCCACTATGCAGGTTCAGAACCTAGCAAGCTCGGATCAATGGGATCGTGTAAAAAAGGAATTGAGAAACGAACTTGGAGATGATGTTTTTTCCAACTGGTTCGGACGCGTCAAACACGAAGAAACCACAGGCGACGCAGTTCGGCTGTCAGTACCGACCCGTTTTCTCAAAAGCTGGATCCAAAGCAATTATGAAAAGCAACTCGTTGGACTTTGGAAACGCGAGCAAGGCGAAATCAACCGCATTGAACTGACCGTTCGCGGAGCATTGCGCCCCCGTCAGATCAGCAAGACCCCACCAAAGGCAATCACGGCTCGCAGGATCAGTGGTCGACCGGCTCCATTCAGCAGCACACCACAATTCGGCTCGGCTGTCGGCACTGCCGCCATTCCCTGTCTTGCAGACAGCGGTGAAGAAGCTGCGACCGATTTCCTGAGCGGTGCGGCCCTGAACCCGAAGCTCACCTTCGATACGTTCGCTGAAGGCGCTTCAAACAGCCTGGCTTGTGCTGCAGTGCGCCAGATAGCAGCAGGCCACGAGGGCACGCTGGACCTTCTTTATATTCATTCAACAACCGGGATCGGCAAAACTCATCTGCTACAGGCGGCGGCAACCGAGGCCCGGAAAACCGGACGCCAGGTCGCGTATCTGTCCGCAGAATTCTTCATGTACCATCTGGTGCCTGCTCTGCGGACCCCGGCATTTCCGGTGCTCCGTCAGGCGATGAGATCCATCGATCTGCTGTTGGTGGATGACCTTCAGTTTCTCCATGGCAAGCAAGCCCATGAGGAATTCAGCAAGACGCTCGAACTGCTGATGGAAGCTCCGTCACAAATCATCATGGCATCCGATCGTGCGCCGGAAGATCTCGATACTTTGGGACATGGCCTGCGGCAACGGATCCAGAGGGGCCAGGTTGTCGGCATCCAGTCTACGGACTACGCCTTACGTCATGATATCTTGAGAAAACGTACCGCTTCCGCACGGCGGACGCACCCGGGATTTTCCGTCCCGGAGGAGGTTACCGACTATATAGCACGGTACGTCATCTCTTCTGCTCGCGACCTGGAAGGCGCTCTGAACCGGCTGTTCGCACACAACCAATTGACCAAGCAATCCGTGACGATGGAGCTTGCGGAAAAAACCCTGCACGACCTGGTACGCATCGGCGAACCACGCTCGATCAAGGTTGAAGAAATTCAGCAGGTGGTCTGCAAGCATTTCAGTGTCACCAAGGCAGATCTCCTGTCGTCATGCCGGGCTCGCACGCTGGTGCGTCCACGTCAGATCGCGATGTATATCGCAAAGGTCATGACCGGGCGGTCTTTGCCGGAAATTGGCCGCAGGTTCGGTAATCGCGATCACACAACGGTGCTGCACGCAGTCCGTAAAATTGAATCCATGGTGAAGCACGACACCGTGCTTGCTCAGGAAGTCGAACTCCTGAAGCGTCTGGTTCACACCTAACCCGATCCGGGGTCGCTCCCGGCTGACTGCGCAATCGGGGCCATCCGATTGCGCACAAACTCCCGGCGGCGGGTACCGCCTGCCGGTTCATCTAAACCTCCCTCTCCTTAAAGCCGCAATAGCGGCTTTCTTTTTTGGTCATTGACTCAATCGAGGTCGACGCTTATTGACGGCTCCGGTTCGAGAGCACCGGCCGCCCGCGGGCACTTGCCCTTGGTGAAGTTTCTCGCGCGATCCATTCGCGGACATGCATGAGCTTCCACAGGACTGTGCAGGCTGATGGCAATGCGGGCCCCGTCGACATCGCCTGCCTTTCTTGAAAGGTACATCTCATGTCGCCTCCAAGCGTCGCCGACCTGAAAACTCAGGCCAAGCGGTTGCGTACCGCGCTCGCTGCAAAAGGCCAAATCGTTTCCCACAGCCAGGCACTGGAAATCTTGTCGGTGCAACATGGCTTTAAGGACTGGAACACTGCCTGCGCGGCACTCTCGAAGCCAAACTCCGTTTCCTTTTCCGTCTCGGACCGGGTGACAGGGACATACATGCTCCAGCCCTTTGAAGGCGAAATCCTGTCGCTTTCCAAGCTGGGATCATCGGGGCAATACCGGATCACCCTCCAGTTCGATACACCGGTCGACGTGGTAACATTCGACAGCTTTTCCGCGTTGCGCAGCCGCGTTACCTGCGTGATCACGGCTGACGGTATCGCGGTCAAAAAAACCTCCAACGGTGAACCATATCTGCGACTGAAGACATCAGGTTGATGTCCGGTTCCAATGCGCGGTGCTGGCCTTGCGTTCGCGTGAGGACAGCACCGCGTCCTCCTCCACACTCAGGTTCGCCGTTTCGTAAAATCATGAAAACCGGCGGAAGCCATGGCATAGTAGCAATTCAGACAAGTTGAAGGGCTTGGCACACCGACCCGCCGGCAGCGGCGTCTTGGGCCAGGTTCGTACCCGTGACCCAAGGACGTCAGACATGACCGAGCAGATCGCCGCTGCCTCGAAGCCCTTTCACCGGCTGCGCTTATTATGCATCCTGTTCGCGCTGCTGGCGTCAACCCTGGTTTCCACCGCGTCTGCCTCTGTCATGCCAGGCGGAAATTCCGGCTGGCTGGTAGTCGCCAGCCGGCCTGACGCAAATGCCGCAATTTCGCTGGCAAGTGGATTTGCCAAACGATTTCCGCAAGTTACTGTCTTTCAGTCCAACAACGGCTGGTATGCCGTCACACTGGGCTGGATGAGACAGCCAGCCGGAAATTCATACAGGGCCCGGCTGGTTTCCACGGGGATCATTCCCGGTGATAGCTATTTTCACAACGGTCAGCGGTTTCAATATGCGGTCTGGTCCGCCACCGGCATGACAGGCGCGGCTTCGCAGGCACTGTTTGCCGCTACCGCCCTGCAACAAGGAACCAGTCCATCGCCCGAACGGTCGCCACCCCAGGCTTATGTGAGTGGCCTGGATCCGCGTGGCGACAACTACCTGTCGCTGCGTACAGGTCCCGGGACGCGTTATCAGGAAGTCGCACGTATGGCCCCAAATACTCCGCTGACAATCCTGGGGCGCAGCGGTTCCTGGCTCAATGTCGCAATGGCAAACGGGCGCAGCGGCTGGGCCTACAGCAAGTACGTAGCCTCTGCGCCCTCGTATGCGCCTTCACCGCAAACGCCCGTCATTGCGCCTCCTCCGGTCACGTCACCGACAATTGCAAAACGGTCGATTGCTCCTCCCCGCCCTGGCGTTGTCGGCGATCTGAGCGACAGTGGCGACAGCTTTTTGTCGCTGCGGACCGGTGCAGGATCCCGTCACACGGAAATTGCGCGCTTGCTTGAGGGAACCGAGGTTTCAATGCTTGCCCAGCAAGGCGCCTGGTTCGAAATTGAGCTTACCAACGGCATGAGAGGCTGGGCGCACGGCCGTTATCTGGCAGCTGCCAAGCCATCCTCGTCTGGGGCTGTTTCGCCGGGCGTGCCGACCATCGGACCTGATGCAAACTCAAATCCACCTGCTTCATCCCCGAATTTGCCTGACCTGTCATCTTTGCCTGATGGAAAGCGTGTTGCTCTGATCATCGGCAATTCGGCCTATGAGCACACGACACCCTTGCCCAATCCGAAGAATGATGCGGCAGGTCTGACGGCCTCCCTGAAACGGCTTGGCTTCACGGTTATCCTTGGTCTCGACCAAAGCAAGGTGGCCATGGAGAGCACCATAAGATCCTTTGTGCGCAACATTCAGGACGCGGATGTTGCGCTCTTTTTCTATGCCGGTCATGCCATGCAGATGGATGGAAGAAACTTCCTTATTCCGATCGATGCCAAGCTGGAAGACGCAACCGCAGTCGATTTCGAAACAATCGAACTCGGCACGGTCCTGAACTACATGAACGCCCCCGGCAGACTGTCGATCGCTTTGCTCGACGCCTGCCGGGACAACCCACTGTCCCGGCGGTTTCGAACCCTTAGCCGAAGTGCCTCTGTTGGCCGCGGCCTCGCAGCACCGCGCGCGGGAGATGGCAATATCCTGATCGGATTTGCAACAGCCCCCGGCGATGTCGCTCTGGACGGGGAAGGCCAGAACAGTCCGTTTACCGAGGCTCTACTGAAACATATCGAAACGCCGTCTCTGGAAATTGAAATCATGCTCAAGCGCGTCAAGGCCGATGTCTATGCCTCCACGCAAGGCTCTCAATCTCCCTGGCACAATTCGGCACTTCGCCGTGAATTCTATTTTTCAAAGTAAAATGCCGGGGCCTAGCGCAAGCGTGCCATCACCAGATGCCCGGGGACGGGTTCACCTTCCTCAAGACGAACCGTGATCGGTTCCATGGCAAGGACCTCAAATCCGGCAGCGCCAAGCCCGGCGAGAACGTAAGCCTCTCCTTGCGCAAACCGGTTCTTGGGTCCGACCATATATGACCGGCCTGAGAGGGTCTCCTTGGGGAGGGTTTCAGTGGAAAAAGTCAGGTACCCGCGTGCATTCAGCCGGTTTGACGCTCCATTCAGGAACGGTTCGATCGCTCCCAGATAAGGCAGCACGTCCGTGGCGGCGATCAGATCCCAATGTGGCCTGGAACCGTCCTCTTCTTCAAAATCTTTCAAAAACTCAACGGCTTCACCAACATAAAGGTCATCATAGACCTCTCGATCATAGGCCAATTCCACAATGCGTTCCGACAGATCGACCCCTGTCCGATGATGCGTGCAATCCGCGAGAGATACACCTGTCAACCCGGTGCCACAGCCAAGGTCGAGCATGCGATCGAATGGGCCAATGGCCAGGCGATCAATCAGGTCGCGCACCAGCAAAGGCACGCAATACCCCAGTTCATCAACCAGGATCTCGTCGAAGACATCTGCATGCTGATCAAAGAGTGTTGCCACATAGGCATCAGGCATTTTTTCGGGAGAATTCTCAACACCTATGGCCGCAAGACGTATCGCGACGCCTCCCGTGTCCTTCGGATCGAGTGCCAATGCCAACCGGAAGGCTTCTTCCGCCCCGGTCAGATCACCGGTCTTTTGAAGCTCGAGCCCTTTGTTGTACGCCTCAGCCAGCGCTTCATTGTCTGTCTCGTTGCCTTGAGACGGTGCGTCGTCATCATCGCTCATCGGATCTCCTTAGAGCCCCTCCCCTACAAGCATCCATTGCGCTTTGCACGGGAAATCTCGTCAAAAAAGATCAAGCTGGCTGTCGTCCTTGGCTGGTTTTCCAGACCTGGAGTCCACTGGCTTTGCATGGGCCAGGACCATCTCATCTTCGCTGACAGGACGCTGCACGTCTTCATCGTCATTGACGACCTTGTTCACCCGCGTTGAAACAGGGTCAGCGACCAGAAAGTCATCCTCAACTGGAACCAGAAGTTTCTTCGCCTCACGCACATCCACATTTGCCGTATCAAGCCACACATCAAAAACTTCCGGTTTCAGAATGACCGGCATTCGATGATGAATACCGGACATCATCCCATTGGACTGCATGGTCAGAATTGCACCGCTATCCATGTCGCCGCCATCAGGGTCTGACCAGGTATCCCAGAGGCCCGCAAATGCCATCAGATCACCGTTGGCAGGGTGGATCCAATAAGGTTGCTTGCCTTCCGGCGTCCGCCGCCATTCATAAAAACCCGACGCTGGAATGAGGCAGCGGTGATGCCTCATCGCTGCGCGGAACGAGGGTTTTTCAGCGGCTGTTTCCGCTCTTGCGTTGATCAGAAGCGTAAAACTGCCAGGGTCCTTGACCCAGGAAGGTATCAGCCCCCAGCGCAATAGGTGAAATCTGCGCTTACCGAAGTCCTGGCGAACGACTGCCAGGGGCTGTGTTGGTGCGATGTTGTATCTGGGCGGAAAGTTCGGCTGGTCCAGATATTCAAAAAAACTCCGAACAGCGTCCGGCGGCGTAGTGAGGGCAAGTCGGCCGCACATTTTAGGTATCCCCTATCCGGAACCGGTTCGCGTTCAGAACTCGGCGCTACAAGCTGATGCCAAGTTAGGCAATTGGAAACAAAAAAGAAGTAGTCTGATCATCAAGTCAATAACGGGGGACGGGTATGGAGTGTTTGGATCCAGTTTTGGGCGCCGGGGATCTGGCAGCCGAAAGGCTGGAGCAGGCGAATATCAATCCCCAGACTGGTCTGGCAACGGACTACCTCAATCATTTCAACGAAGTGATGATGCTGCTGGAAATGCTTCCGGCAATGCCTGATTGCGCAGAAGATGTTCTCGATTGGGAACCTCTGGACTATGAAGGTCATTTTGAAAATTCGACCTTCAAGGACAAGAATCTGGCCATTGCGGCTTATCACGCCGCGCCCAATTACTTGCGTGAACATCTGGAAGCCCAGGTTGCAGACATCAACAACCTGGTTGGTGAAATTCAGACGCAGCTTCGCGAAGCTGCCGACCCTGCCACCGTTGCTGCGGAAATCGCCGACAGAGCAACCCATGAGATCAAACCGTTGATTTCTGTTGCCGGCGCCGTGATCCATGGTCATGTTGAGCCAGAAGCAACGCAACATGAAGGCGATGGTGCCCAGGCGGAAATCGACGCCCTGTTCGCCTGATCCGAACTACTTTCCCAGGCCGGTATATGTCCCGTTTCTATCCAGATGCGCCCCGTGTCGGTGTCAGTGTACTGTGCTTTAAGGACAACAAGGCGCTCATGATCAAGCGCGGCAAGGAGCCTTACCTTGGTCATTGGAGTCTGCCCGGAGGCCTTGTTGAATTGGGTGAAACCCTGAAACAAGCTGCCGAAAGAGAGTTGCGTGAAGAAACCGGCGTTCAAGCCATTCTCGGTGAACCGGTTGAAACCTTCGACTCCATAGTCCGGGACGAGCACGGAAAGGTAGTGACCCATTTCATCCTGACCGTCTTCCGGGGCAGTTATCTCTCCGGGGCGGCTCTGGCCGGCGATGACGCCGCTGATGTTGCGTGGGTTCACATCGACGATCTGGATGACCGACCGACAACGCCAGGTACACCAAAACGAATTCGGCGGCTCATGCAGGTCTGACAATCGCCTATGCGCTTCACGCAGCTTTGCAAAGACTGTGATTCCATTTCCGCTGAAAAATGTTGGACGATGGCCCAGAAACAACTTGCGTCTCGGAGACACGACCATGTGGCCATTAGGAACTACTGGAGCAGCGCTCCTGCGATCCATGACACTTGTCAGCCTTCTCGCCCTCGCCTTCGCCAGCTCAGGTCATGCCAGTCCCGAACGATGGCAGCGGGGCGGTTTCATCACTGATTTTTCAAAATCCACCGTCGACTTCAAAGATATTTTTTCCGGTGGCCCACCAAAGGACGGGATACCATCGATCGATGAGCCGCAATTTGAAACGGCCAGCACGATAACCTGGCTGGACGGCAGAGAACCGGTGATCCGTCTGGAACAAGGCGACGTTATCAAGGCCTATCCGCTGCAGATCCTCATCTGGCACGAAATTGTCAACGATCGCATTGACGATCTCCCGGTCGCCGTTACCTATTGCCCGCTCTGCAACTCCTCCATCGTCTTCGACCGCAGGCTCGACAGCGAATTACTGGATTTCGGAACAACCGGACTTTTGCGCAACTCTGACCTTGTTATGTACGACCGCCAATCGGAGACCTGGTGGCAGCAGTTTACGGGTGAAGGCATTGTTGGAACGCATGCCGGCCGGGAGCTGAAAATGATCCCGTCGAGGGTCGTTGCTTTTGCGGACTTCAAGAAAGCGCACCCAAATGCCGAGGTCCTTGCCCGGCCCGTGCCTGCAAGACGCAACTATGGTCACAATCCCTATCTCGGGTATGACAGTCGCTCCGCACCTTATCCACTCTATAAAGGCGACTTGCCGGGCGATATCAATCCGATGGCAAGGGTAGTGATCCTACGCAATGGTGACACGCTCATTGCGGCAACGCTGGAACACATCCGCCAAAATGGCGCGCTTGAGCTTGAAGACGGCGTGTCGTTGCGCTGGACAGGTGAAATTTCCTCCATCCTGGACAAAGGCAAAACCGACGCAGGCCGCTCTATCGGTTCTGTCGACGCGGTGAAGACCTCGGGATCTGATGAAGTGCCGCTCGTTCATGACGTAACCTTCGCATTCGTGGTTCACGCCTTTCACCCTGAACTGCCAATTCTTGGGATCAAGTCACCATAGCGCTTGCAGCATGCAGCTCACTTGCGCATGATCCGCTCATGAAGAATGGATGCAAGCGATTTGCCTCGGCCCGCGCTGCCCTTTTTGCGATTCCAATGCTGTCGCTACCTGCACAAGTTGTATTGGCGCAGGAGAGTTCTGTGGACGAACCGCCCTTTGAACAACAGCTGATGCGCTTGTCAGAAATCTTCGGTGCCCTTCATTTTCTCAGACCGCTATGCGGCGAAGATGACACCCCAAGCTGGCGGGACCAGATGGAAGACTTTCTGGACGCTGAAACACTGGACGAAAACCGGCGCCGACGTTTTATCGAACGTTTTAACCAAGGTTATCGTGGCTTTTCAGTTGCTTACCGGGACTGCACGGACGCGGCGCGTATCGCAATGGGACAGTACCTGAGCGAAGGCGAAACAATTATTACCGACGTCACCAGTCGATACGGCCGATAATTCCACAGAAAACTTTCAAAAGTTACGACTTCGTAAACCTTTTCCATCAAATTTGTGGGTGGACGTTAAGTTTGCGTTCACGGTTACTTATCAGCGCGGTCCGCCGTGCTAGGATCGGACTACAAGATTCGGGGCAGGAACACGCTGGAGTTGTTACGCAGCGTACGGAGAGAACCGGTAAGGAAGCGAATGATAAACGACGATTATGCTGATGCGGCAATGGAAGCCGAATTTGCCGAAGACGAAGACATCAGGCGTGCTGCTCTGGGCTTCATCTCCGACGCATGGGCAGAAGCAATTGCCAATGGTGTCGACGCTGACGCAGTAGCGCATGCGGCAATGTTCACAGCTCTCGCGGATCTCGTAGCCGCCTATGGCGAAGACGCTGTTGCCAAGCTTGCCGAAGGACTGCCGGATCGCATCCTGCAAGGCGACTACACTGTGAACCGCGTTCTTCAATAGTCCGCCAGGAATTAGAAAATGAAAAAGGCCGGACAGTCCGGCCTTTTTTGATTCTGTCTTACCTGGCGAAAAGTCCCTATCCGAACGCGTCAAACGCCAGGTTCGCGTAAAGCAACAGACCGAAAGAGATCAGCAAGACACCTGCGATGTGGTTCACCCGATCAAGCCACTTGTCATCAATCGACTGTCTGAAGTGGGATACAGTTGCCGATATGAACACCCACCATGACGTTGCTCCCGCTGCAACGCCGGCGACCATAATCAATGCACCAATATGATCGCCGTGCTGCGGCCGCCAGTCACCCAGGCTGCCGAAGATAAAAATAAAAGCCAGAATCGCTCCCGGATTGGTGATTGCCATGAAAAACGCGGCTGCGGCATCTCCCAGGAACCCTCTTTCGAACCCGTTGCCCTTGCCGTTCAGGTGCGGATGGGTGTGCCAGATCTTGAAGCCGAATATGATCAGCAGTGCTCCGCCGACAAGTTCGATCAAACCCGACTGACCCTTGATGAAATTAATGACCGCTGACACACCGAAAATGGCTGCGGCTGCGTAAATCGTGTCGGCCACGACTGCGCCAAGACCAACAAAGACACCCTGGCGGAAACCGCTGTGAACGGCATGCTGGATCGCCATGATGTTGACTGGGCCGACAGGCGCTGTTGTGAGTATGCCGACAACAAACCCGATCAGCGCATATTCAAAAAATGACACAACCGGTCTAACCCCCAGACCTCTGATCTCGCTATCGTGAAGATTGCACTTTTCGATAAACATCCATCAGCTTGATGACAAGGCGCGAGAAATTCACATTGGCGCTGTTTCCACACTCGCATGAATTGTTTAATGAAAGGCCTATTCAATTCGGGCAGGGCGGCATCGGGAGACAGTCAAAAATGAGACGGATATTCTCGGCAACAGGTCTTGCCCTATTCGCTGCTTTGGGCGCGAACGGCGCCATGGCGGCCAAGGCGCTCACAGTGCAGACGGAAACCATACCAGTCACATCCGGCACTCAGTCCGACACGGCACCGCTTTCTGAAGACGACGTTAAGGTTCCGCAGTCGAGTAGCCCGCCACCGTCCGACGATCCGAAGGTCAAATCAACCGATGCAGGTGCACAGGCCCCGCTGCCGGAAGTTCTCTACAGCACGGACTATCTGCCAAAGCCCGTCGCGCGCATGCATTCACAGTTGAAAGAAGCCGCACTGCTTGGCGACATGAAACGCATGCGCATGGTTCTTGAAAGCAACGAACTGCCGCCGACATTATCCTTTGGCGAGATCGGTGATCCGATCGAGTTTTTGAAACAGAGTTCGGGCGACGGTGAGGGTTTTGAAATCCTGGCCATCCTGGCCGATGTTCTGGATGCCGGTTTCATTCACGTCGACAAGGGCACGCCCCAGGAAATGTATGTCTGGCCCTATTTTGCCCGCTTCCCGCTGCATGACCTGACAGCTGAACAGAAAGTCGAGCTGTTCCGCATCGTGACGGCTGGTGATTTTGCCGAGATGCAGGACTTCGGAGCCTGGAGCTTTTACCGTGTCGGCATCGGCCCTGACGGCACACTGCACTATTTCGTTGCAGGGGATTAACTGGGATATCCCCGGAAGGCTGACTTCAACACACGCTTTCCATGCACCTTGTCCTTGGTCATACTCGCGACCTTCCTGCTATCGGCCACGAGGCGCAGATTTGGCTATCGAAACCGCAGACTATGAGCCGCACGATCGCGCCTCGCTTGTTCCGATACTTTCAGTGAATTTTGTCGGCACGCTGGGATTTTCAATTGTTGTGCCGTTCATGGTTTTTCTTGTGGCCCAATGGGGCGGCAATGCCATCATATATGGGGCGCTGGCTTCAACCTATTCCGTGTTCCAGCTGATCGGAGCCCCTATTCTTGGAAAATGGTCCGATCAGGTCGGCCGCCGAAAGGTCCTTCTGCTCAGTCAGCTTGGAACGATGCTGTCCTGGATCATTTTTCTAACTGCCTTCGCATTGCCGACCGACTCACTTCTTGATGTGGACAATGCCCTTCTTGGACAGTTCAGTCTGACATTGCCCCTGATCATCCTGTTTCTTGCAAGAGCCGCCGATGGCCTTACCGGAGGCAACGTTTCTGTTGCCAATGCCTATCTGGCCGACATTACCGATGACGCGCACCGCACCAAAGACTTCGGCAAGATGGCAATGTCGACAAATGCCGGTTTTATTCTGGGCCCCGCTCTGGCCGGTCTTCTGGGAGCAACCGTTCTTGGCGAGATCTTGCCCGTGGTCGCAGCGCTGGCAATCTCGATCATCGCCAGCGTCCTCATTCTTCTCGGGTTGAAGGAAAGCCATGCCGAGGTCCTGAAATCAAAGCCAGGCCTTCGCAATGCCTGCAAGGTGTTCGGACAGGACACAAAGGAAGTCTACCAACTAAAAGGCCGCGAGGAGACCTCGAACCAGGATATTCTTCGTCTGCCGCTGATGCCCGCACTCCTGACCGTCAACTTTCTGGTCATGCTGGGGTTCAGTTTCTTCTATATCGCGTTTCCGGTTCACGCCGCGACACAGCTCGCTTGGACGGTGACCGAAACCGGGGTTTTCTTCGCTGTCCTCAGTTTGTGGATGATGCTCGTTCAGGGGCCCCTGCTCTCTCGGGTATCTGGATTGATACCCCAGCATATTCTGCTTCTGGCGGGCGGACTGATACTGAGCCTCGGATTTGTATGCCTGTTCTGGGAAAATCCAATCACGATTTATCTTGCCGCCCTTTTCATCGCCATTGGCAATGGGCTGATGTGGCCAACTTTCACCGCGGTTCTGTCCGAATTCGCCGGACGTTCGCTCCAGGGCGCTGTCCAGGGCTTTGCCAGCAGCCTCGGGGCCGCGGCCAGCATATTCGGCTTGCTTGCAGGTGGCCTGCTCTACAATTGGGCTGGTGCCTGGGTCTTCCCGCTTGCCGCTGTTGTTATTGCAAGTGCGGCCATGATTTCGGTCAGTTTCAGACGGACCAACGAAAGTCAGGCTGAGACTTCCGGTAAATGAAGCCAGGATTTTGGCCGTTTAGCTTATGGCAAGTCTGCAAAGCTAAGGGTGCCTCAGACCAATTCATGACGTCATCATGACCCCGTTGCCGAGCCTTCAGTTTGCGCGCGGCGAGAACAGTAGCTTCAGGTAGGTGCGCAACAACATGATTTGTTCCGAAGCGCTGTTGTTCTCGCGAAGGGCCCGCTGAAGAACCAGCCCTCCTTCGACAACGCTTGAAACCATGTCGCCGAGAGCATCAAGATTCACATTCTCGTTTGGCTGGTAGACCAATGAGATCTCTTCAAACATGCCGCGGAAGCGCCGACGCCAGCTCAAGATTGCCTGGCGGTTCAGCTCCCGGACACCGTTGTCGAACAGACGGTCTTGATAAGCGGTCGCGGCGATTACGCAGCCAGGATGGCCATTGGGCATATCGGCCAGCATCTCTGCCAGCATTTTCAGACCGATCAGCATTGAATGAAGCGGATCGTCGCTCAGTTCGCGCGCCCGGGCAAACAAGTCGTCATAAAGTGCGTCTTCAACAGCGATGTATCGTTCAAGCATTGCGCGTGCCAACGCGTTCTTGTCCTTGAAGTGATAAAAGAAACCTCCGCGGGATATCTGTGCGCCGGCAACGATCTCGTCGATCGACGTCGCCTCGAAGCCTTTTTCAAGCACTGCTGCTTCTGCAATATCCAGGATCCGGGTACGTGTGTCGGATTTTTCGGTCATCTGCCCCTTCCCAACTGTACCGTGAGTCCAGTTCAAGCGTTTCCTACACCTATCGCTGTGACATCAATCTGCCTTAGCCATTGAAATTACTGCACAAAAATAATTTGAGCAACCTGACCACGCGACAACTACCGACGGATCGGCGTGCAGCATACTTCTTGTCCATCAAACAAAGGATGGAATAAATGCGAATTCAATTACTTGCCGAGACGGATCGATTTTTCCTGACCGACGGCGGCCTTGAGACTTTCATGATTTTTGACAAGGGCCATGAGCTCCCCTGTTTCTCCGCTGCCGTACTGTTGGATACAGAGCCCGGTCGAAATGACCTGACCGCGTATTATGAGACTTTTATTGATCTGGCCCGGAAATCCGGTCGAGGGTTCGTTCTGGATGCCCCCACCTGGCGGGCGGGCCTGGCCTGGGCAGGCCCATTGCAAACTTCCGTGGCAGAAATCATGGAGACCAATCGCCTTGCTGTTGAATTTGTGAGCGATATTCGCAACAGGCACGAAACGGAAGCATTGCCAATTCTTATCAACGGTCTGATTGGCCCAAGCGGAGATGCCTACGCCACTTCGTCCGAACTCACGGCAGAAGATGCGTTCATGATCCATGCACCGCAGATCCATGCACTCGGGCGTGCCGGCGTGGACATGATCAGTGCAATGACGCTCACGCACTCAAGCGAAGCAATCGGGATTGCCCGAGCCGCACAAGAGATCGACGTACCAGTTGCCATCGCTTTCACCCTGGAAACAGATGGCCGGTTGCCGTCTGGTCAACCTTTGGGAGAGGCCATCGAAGCTGTTGATCACGCTACCGATGCAGCACCGGTCTACTACATGATCAATTGCGCACATCCTGACCATTTTCAGCATGCACTCGACACCAAAGCCGCCTGGCTCGAGAGAATTGGCGGGGTTCGGGCGAATGCTTCGCGGCAAAGCCATGCAGAACTCGACGCAGCTGAAATTCTGGATGATGGCGACCCTGAGGAGCTTGGCCAGTTGAACCTTCAACTTCTCAAGACACTTCCAAATCTGTGCCTGATCGGAGGTTGCTGCGGCACCGACCATCGCCACGTCACCTGTATCTCGAAACAAGAACTACTTCCGCCGGCGGCTTGAATTCGAACCGAGCGAAACTGAATTTTTTCAGCAATTTCAATCAACACCGACATACGGACACAAAAACCATGATCGACTTGAAACAAATCATTGTTCGGCCTGCGACCTCATCCGACGCGCAGGACCTTGCCAAACTCATTGATATCGCTGGCGAAGGCATTCCCCACTGGCTGTGGTCACAAAATACAGCTGAGAACCGCACACCACTTGAGGTTGGAACAGAGCGGGCGCAAAGAGAGAGCGGCGGGTTTTCATACAAAAACGCAATAGTGGCAGAGAATGCCGGACAAGTGCTCGGTATGGTGCTGAGTTACCCGATTGCTGAAGCCCCTGATGAAGACATTGATAGTCTGCCGGACCCAATCGCCCCATTTGTCGAACTTGAAATGAAGTCTGTCGAAACCTGGTACATCAACGCACTTGCCGTCTTTCCGGGTCATCGCTCATCCGGTCTCGGCTCTTTGTTGATGGAGGCAGTTGATACGGCCGCAAGCACATCAGGATTTTCGCGCTTGAGCATTCAAGTCTATGGGCAGAACTCGGGCGCAGCACGACTCTACAAGCGTCTTGGCTTTCGAGAAACAGCAAGATCCCGTGTGAGATTGCACCCGGTGCAACCCTATTACACAGGTGATGTTTTGCTTCTGGAAAAGAACCGATAGCAATTGCTGGGCCTGAAACCTCAAATTCAGACGTATTTCAGGCCCGGATCTGCTAGAACAGGTCGCGATGAGGACGAACGGAAAAACGGCATGCGACGTCGGGAACTTCTCAAAACGAGTGCAATGCTGAGCACGATCGCATTAACAGGACAGCCACTCTTGGCAATGCAAAAACCCGATTTGTACGTGCCACCGGAAGAAGCGCCACATGAACTGACTTTCATGCAATGGCCAGTCAGCCGACGGGTACACCCGGATACGGCATTTCTGCGTGACCTCAAGCAAACTATTGCTGACATTGCCAATATGATCGCTGCGTTTGAGCCTGTCGTGATGTTGGCTGCAGCGGCAGACCACACACAGGCTCGCAAGCTCCTGTCGTCGGCTGTTGAACTTTGGGATATTCCGACAGAGGATCTCTGGTGCAGAGATTCCGGTCCCCTATTTGCTTTCAATAGCACGCGGAAACGCGTTGTCAGTCACATCCAGTTCAATGGATGGGGCAACAAACAGGTTCATGAGAGTGATGGCCAAATTGCTTCCCGGGTCGCCGAGCGGCTGGCAATGGAGCTGGTTTCCAGCGGGGCGACCGGAGAGGCTGGTGGGATCGAACACGACGGTCACGGTTTGCTGATCGCCCATGAGAGTTCCTGGGTCAACAACAACAGAAACCCGGGGCTGCCCCGGACCGAGATTGAGAACCTGTTGTTGCAAGCCTATGGCGCAGAACGGTTCATCTGGTCACCT
Organism: uncultured Roseibium sp.; assembly: GCF_947499295.1. Lineage (GTDB taxonomy): Bacteria > Pseudomonadota > Alphaproteobacteria > Rhizobiales > Stappiaceae > Roseibium. The sequence goes on along the minus strand of NZ_CANMNP010000002.1, from coordinate 185,705 downwards.
GGCGTCTGGGGGGAAGACATCACTGACTATCATATCGACAGCCTGGCCCGGTTCACTGGTCCTGGACGCGTACTGATCAATCTGCCTGACGAGCCGGATGAGGCCGATCCGTTTCATCAGGCTGCACTTGATACTCACGACCGGCTTCTTGCGGCTCAGCTGCAGGTGGATGTCATACCCGAGCCATATGACCATAGGGTACAAACTGTTGATTTCGTCGCCTCTTATGCAAATTATTACGTTTGCAACGGCGGCGTGATAGCCCCTCAATTTGGTGACGCGGAAACCGATGCAATCGCCGTCAAAGCGCTTGAGCGACACTATCCTGGCCGTCAGATTGTCGCGCTGAACGTTGATGCTCTGGGTGAGATCGGTGGTGGCATCCATTGTGCGACACAACAGTTGCCGTCGGCCTGACCCCATCAGTATCCGACCGCCCCGGCCTTCGCCATCCAAATGATGCGTAGATCCGTCATGCAACCTCAGATACATTCACGAAGAGTTGCATTATTCCAGTATCTTATTACAGTTTCCTTAGGGAAGGGATGTTATGGATAGCGCGCTTGCGCGTGCGACCAAGGAAGGAATGAAACATGTCAAAGTTACGAGCCGTTTTAGCGGTTCTGTTGCTAGCCGGCATTGCGTTCCTGGCATCGCCCGTCGTCCGTGCTCAGGCAGACGGAATATTCGATGACGGCTGGACGCTTCAACCCGACGCGTCGTCGCTCAGATTCCAGTCCGTCAAAAACCTTACGCAGGTTGAATCAAGCAGCTTTGCTGAGTTTGAAGGGAAGATCGAAGAGAATGGCGACGCTTCCGTTCGCATCTTTCTTGATTCAATCGATACCAAGATCGATCTTAGAAACGTGCGAATGCGTTTCCTTTTCTTTGAAACGTTCGAGTTTCCCTCGGCGGTCATCTCAACAAATATCGATCCGACGGTGTTGAGCGATTTGCCCGAGCGCAAGCGCAAGATTATTCCGCTGACCTTTTCCCTAAAGCTTCACGGTGTCGAGAAGACCCTAACGAGCGAAGTCGCCGTGACGCTGATGAGCGACGATCTGGTCGCCGTGTCGAGCACAGCGCCGATCTCCGTCGCAGCTTCCGATTTTGGTCTGGATAGCGGTGTCAAGAAGCTGGAAGAAGCAGCAGATGTCGTGATCGTACCTTCGGCTACGGTTTCCTTCGATTTCGTCTTTGCCAAGAACCAGGATGATGACGAAGCTCGTACAGCTTCTGCCGAACCCGCCAAACAATCGGAGCTAGCAGCCGCCAAAGCGCTGGAACCAGAGGGCGACTTTGATCTTGAGGCATGCACCGGACGTTTTGAAATCCTGTCGCGCACTGACAACATCTACTTCACCAGCGGCAGTTCCGGTCTTGACCCGAGAAGTGAGCCTTTCCTGAACAGTCTTGTTGACATTGTCGCCCGCTGCCCGGGTCTCGTGATCGAAGTGGCCGGCCATACCGACAGCGTCGGCCGCGCAGCAGCCAATATGAGATTGTCACAACGCCGGGCAACAGCCGTCATGGACTATCTCGTCTCGAAGGACATTCCCGATAATCGGATCAGAAGCGTCGGCTATGGAGAAACCCAACCGGTCGCGTCCAACAACACGCCGGAAGGCAAACGTCGAAATCGCCGAATAGAGTTCTCCATTGTTGAATAGAAACAAAGTCAGCTCAGCTTCGCTAGTTTCGGCCACCTTGATGATCTTGCTGGCCCTGATCCTGCCTGCAAAGGCGGAAGAAAAACGCATTGCGCTTGTCATCGGCAACGCCGGCTACAGCAATGTGACGCCGCTGGACAATCCTCTCAACGATGCCGAGCTGATGGCGTCTTCGCTCGAAGCCGTCGGTTTCGAAGTCATTCTCGTCACCGAAGCAACACAGCTTGAAATGGTTCAGGCAATTGCAAGCTTCGGCAGTAAACTGCGTGACGCTGGCGAAGACGCGACGGGGCTGTTTTATTACGCAGGTCACGGCGTGCAATCTTTTGGCTCCAACTTTCTTCTACCGGTTGACATCGCGCTCAACGATGCCGCCGATCTCAGTCTCGTTGGCGTGCCTGCCCAAGCAGTGCTGTGGCAGATGTTTTCTGCAAAAAACCGAACGAACATCGTCATTCTCGACGCGTGTCGGAACAACCCGTTCACGACAATCGCGGATCTGAACGACAATGGTCTTGCGGAGATGAAAGCGCCCAAGGGCACGTTCCTTTCCTACTCAACCGCCCCAGGTGAAATTGCAATCGACGGTGTCGGTTCAAACAGCCCGTTCACCGAAGCGCTAGCAAAACGAATGACAGAACCGGGGCTCCCGGTCGAGGCACTTTTCAAGAAGGTGCGTGTCGACGTTCTCAGCGAAACCGGCGGGCTCCAGACCCCATGGGACACCTCTTCACTCACCACCGACTTTCAATTCGTCACCGCTGAAGCGCCACCGGCACAACTCCTGCAAATGCGCCAGCTTTGGGACTCGGTTCGTCTGAGCCGTGACCCTGTTCAAATTCTTCTGTTTTTGCGCGCAAATCCGGACAGCGTCTTCACGAAAGATGCCCGGGCACTGCTACAGGAATTGATGCTGGAGGAGCTGCAGGCGGAAGCCGGGAAACCCGCACCGGAAACGGAAACTGCCGAGCAGTCGAAACCGGCCGTACAGCCTGAACCGGTTTCGCCGGGCCAATCGGAGCGCGATCTTATTGAAGAAGCGCGCAAAACCGGCGACGCAGAAGCCTATGAGAACTATCTGAACGCTTACCCCGAGGGCGCGTTTGCCGAACTGGCCCGCCTGGAGTTGCAGTCAATTCAGACAAACGCTCAACGCACGGACCCGATCTCCAATCCTCAGCCTGTCGTGACACAAGAGCCTCAGCAGCCAGCGCCTGATCAGGAGACACGGATCACATTCAATGCTCCCCTGGGCATTGGCGATGCCGAAATCGCCACCCGCAGCATAGCCCAGCTCATTCAGGGATCTCCTCGCTTCCCACCGATCGAGGGCCTGCCGGAAGACGCCTGGAAAAACAAGAGTTGCGCTTCCTGCCACCAGTGGGAACAGGCCAACCTTTGCGAACAGGCCCAAACCTATTTGAAAGAAAACTCCGAGGCAGCCGACAAAGCTCACCCATATGGCGGCGGATTTAAGTCGGCACTTAGAGACTGGGCACGCAGCGGATGTGAATAGGCCTGTGCGAGAGCCATTCAGGATCGATTGATTGTTTTCTATTCGGCGCTTGTGATTACTGCATAATCTGCATATCCGCGATAGAGCTGGCGATATTCAAGGCCAGCACCTTTTCGTTCTGCAAGAGCCTCAAGTTCCGATTTCAGCTCACTGCGCGGACTGACGTGGAATGACCGCAGCCACTTGAACAAGGCTTTCCGGAACCAGGCTGGAAGTCGTCCTTGCTGACCGAAATCGACCACGTGAATTCGCCCGCCTTCCGCGAGACACCTGCTTCCGGCGGCAAGCGCTTCTCGCCAGACCGGGATCATCGACAGTGTATAAGAATAAATAATCCTGTCGAATGCCGGGATACCCAGACCTTCTGTAACGAAAGGATCGGCTGCATCGCCTTTAATCAGGTGGACCTGATCGCCGATACCGGCTCTTTTAATGTTCTTCTCTGCGGTTTCCAGCATGTTTCTGGAAATATCGAGGCCATAAAATCTCGCATCCGGATATCTCCGTGCAGCTGTCACCAGGTTCCGACCCGTGCCGCATCCCAGCTCCAATACCGTGCCGCCTCGCGGCGGTTGCAGATCGCTGATTAGCTGATCGCGCCCGAGAAGATAGTATTTTCGCGTCAGATCATAAAAGTGGCGCTGGTTACGATAGACAGCATCCATCAAACGGGCAGTTTCGACGGCTTCTCTCATTGTCATTTCCGGATCAGCTGACTACCCGTTGAACACATAAAGATGGAACCCGCCATAGATTGACGAACGATCCTGCCGACCGAGTTCTAGGCTTTCTCTTTCTTCATAGGTCCAACGATCAAGTATCGCATCAGCAACGCGGCCCGGCAGCAAAGAGGGTTCAGCAGCCGTGCGGAACACGACCCTGGCCCCCGGTCGAGCGGTGCGGGTGATCTCACTCCAAAGGGCATTCAATTGATGATCGGTCATCCAGTCCTGTGCATCGAGAAGCACATAAGCATCCAGCATGTCGTCATCGACGCCTTGCAAGTGCTCGGTGAAGTTCCGGTTCAGGACCCTCACCCTGCCGGCGCGTTCGCGAATTTCTTCAAAATGCGCTCGTTTCAGATAGGGCGGCAAGGGCCCCGATCCTCCAGTGGACCCATCTTTATCCGATGCATATCCGCGCCCGAATGCCTGCCAGGCAAAATAGTTGTCCTGCATGGAAAAATCACAGGCAAGCTTTTCGAGCCTCTGGCGCAGGACCGCTGACATGTCCCCTTCCGCATTGGCTGAGACAAGCGCGTCATACTGTGCCGGTGGAATACCCAGCCCGTAAAGGGACATTTTTTTCGAGGTCGCCCAACGGACAAGTCGCTTGTCAAAGAGGGGCGCCAGCGCCGTATCGAAGAACGAACGTTGCTCCTCAAGCGATTTGGCCTTGACCATGTGCTTGGGGTCGATGCCGTATAGCCGTGCCACAAGGTGACCCAAGCCGATGCAGTATCCGAGGAGACCGTGATGATAGAGATCACGGGAAAAAAGCGTAATGCGTTTCCGGCCCCAATTGGCCAGGTCGCGTCCTTCCCAGTAAGCGATGGTTTCCGGATCAAGGTTGTCTTTGAGGAAACGACGATATGCCGCCACGTTGGCTTTTTCGTCCGCTTCGCCGAAGAAACGGTAGAACGTTTCGTAGTTCGGGAAATACTTGGCTGCGGCCAGTTTCAACCGGCCGAGAGCCACGTGAGCGCGGTTGAGGTCAACCGCGGTGATTTCAGCCGGATTGGCAGTCAGGTAGGACATGACATTACAGCCACCCGAAGCGATTGTGATCATTCTGCTATCAGGGGTCAGTCGCAGAGCCTTCATGTCCACGTCCGGATCTTCCCAGATCTGAGGATAGACAAGGCCCTTGAAGGCGAAGGTGAACAAGCGCTCAAGCATTCCCTCGCGAGAGGTTGCCCCGGATCGGTGAACCGCGTTCTTTAGCCGTTTCTTGGACGCCGATAGCGTGCCATTCGCCATTGCCCTCTCCCGAGTCGCCTGTGAAATGAACCTGCTTTCCGATACGGCAGAGACACGACAGTTTGGTGACGTTCCTGGAGAATTATTCGATTGTCCGGGCAATAAAAAATCCCCGCCGGAGCGGGGATCTTCGGTTTCGGATCTGATCGGACAGCCGACTAGCGGGTGACTACGACAAAGTCTGTGCCCAGGCCCGTGTTTCGCTTGAAAGTCCGGTCGGTGATGGTCAGGGATGTCCCTGGCGTCAGCATCTTGGAGATCTCGAGCGCGACCTTTTCCGGCATCACGACCCGGTCAAGCAAGTCTTTTGAGTCGCCGCCGCGGTCGCCTTCTGCTGAGACAGCCATCCAGTCGACGGTCTGGTCGCCCTTTTCAAAATCAAGCGCGGTATAGACGTGCGTACCGATATCCTTGTCTATGTTCTTCAGTGTTACAGGCGCTGAATACACATCACGGAACTTGCGGCGTACGCGAAGCATCGCATTCTGCGGCTTTTCATATCCGGCCTCTGCGTAGATCTTTGCCACAAGCGCATCGGTCACCTTGCCGGTCACTGGCAGTTCGGCACCTTCCTGATAAAGGCTCAAAGCAGCCCGTGTCTTGCGGCCGAAGATACCATCGACCGGACCTGCGTCGTAGCCCATCTCATTCAGAAGACGCTGCAGTACTCTCGTGCGGCTCGGCGCTTTCTGAGGTGTAATGATCATCCTCAAAGGCTTGTCAAAATACGGATTTTCCAGCTCGGCAACAGGCAAAGAAGCCTGCAGGTTCGCGGGCTGAATAGCGCCCCGCAGGGCGGGGTCTGCCTGAATGTTCTTGCCGGACAGACTTGCAACCTTGGTCTCGGGAACGAAGGGCTGCGGCAGGACGCTGTGACGGACGCTTTGCGGCTTTGCCGGATCCCTGGTGACGACGACATGCATGCCTCTGTCCGTCATGCTGTAAAGCGACTTGGCAAAGGGACGTGGCATTCGAATGCAGCCATGCGAAGCCGGATAACCGGGCAGCCTTCCCACATGCAGCGCAATACCTGACCAGGTCAGACGCTGCATGAATGGCATTGGCGCATTGTCATAAAGATTGGAAAAATGCTTGCGGCGCTTTTCCAGGATCGAAAAAACACCCGTGGGCGTGCTGTGCCCACGCTTCCCCGAAGAAATCGGCGACGTTTCGATCAGATCGAGCCCGCGATAAACCTGAATCTGCTGCTTGTTCAACGACACCAGCATATGCAACGGTGGCTCGGTTGCCGCTTTTTCGGCATCCTTTGCAGTATCGCGTGCCCATGCACCGGATACGGCGGTAGCTGACAGAAGTGCTGCACTTGCCAGACCCAGCAGAGCGCGTGTCCGCCTTCCGCGGCTATATTGACTAAAAGACGACATCCCAGAGCTCCCCAACGCAAAACCTATCAAGCTCGACCTAGTGTTTAACCGAGATCTTTTTAGATCGGGTTAGGAAACACGGTTACTTATTGGTTTCCTTCACCCTTTCCCCCAATCCGTCGCACACTATCGGGACTCGATCTGTTATTCACATCACAAATTGTACAGCTCTGACTCCAAGAGGTGAGGTTTGCCTCACCTGAGACGCGGGACTTCACGCGTTTCCGATCTATTTCCTGAGGCCGTCCTGAAAGACGACTGCTTCACCACGGGACGGTGTTGTGAGCTCATCTTCCCACATGACACGCTGTCCCCGCACAATGGTTCCAATGGGCCAGCCGGTTACTTCCTTACCGTCATAAGGTGTCCAACCACACTTTGAAGCGATCCATTCGTTCCTGATGGTTTTCTTGAGCTTCATGTCCACGACAGTAAAGTCCGCATCGTAGCCGATCGCGATCCGACCCTTGCGGGCAGTCTGGAACAATCTGAGTGGGCCTGCGCTTGTCATGTCGACAAATCGGGCGAGGCTCAATCGACCGGCGTTCACATGATCGAGCATGATGGGAACCAGGGTCTGAACACCTGTCATGCCCGACGGAGAGGCTGGATAAGGTTTCTGTTTTTCTTCCAGCAAATGCGGCGCATGATCAGACCCGAGGATATCGAGAATGCCTTGCTGCAGCCCCCACCACAGACGATCCGAATGATGCGGTGCGCGCACCGGCGGGTTCATTTGAACCAATGAACCGAGGCGATGATAGGCCTCATCCGTCAATGTCAGATGATGCGGAGTTACTTCGATAGAAGCCACGTCCTTGTGCGCGATCAGATAGTCCACTTCCTCCGCTGTCGAAAGGTGCAGAACATGTATCTTTGCGCCTGTTTCCCGGGCGATCGTGACCAGGCGTTCGGTACACTTCAAGGCTGCAATTTCATCCCGCCAGATGGGGTGCGAGCTCGGATCGCCTTCAACGCGTTCCCCCTGTCGCTCACGCAAGCGAAACTCGTCTTCGGAGTGAAACGCTGCACGGCGCCTTGTTACCGACAGAATGTCTCTGACACCCTGATCGTCTTCAACCAAGAGATCTCCGGTGGAGGACCCCATGAAGACCTTGATACCTGCTGCTGCCGGGAGCCGTTCAAGTTCGGGAATATCCTTCACGTTTTCGCGGGTACCGCCAACCCAGAACGCAAAGTCGCAATGCATGCGATGGTGCCCACGGCTGACCTTGTCGGCAAGGGCCGCTTCGCTTGTGGTCAAGGGGTTTGTATTGGGCATTTCGAAGACTGTTGTTACCCCGCCCATCGCGGCAGCGCGCGACCCGGTTTCAAGATCTTCCTTGTGCTCAAGACCGGGTTCGCGGAAATGAACCTGTGTGTCCATCACCCCTGGCAAGACATGCAATCCGGTACAGTCAATCACTTCTCCAGCCTGAGCGCTGTCGAATGAGCCGATGCCGGCGATGCGACCATTTCTAATCCCGACATCCCGAACCCCCTCGCCGTCCTGGTTGACTACGGTTCCGCCTTGCAGGATCAGGTCATACGTCGCGCTCATTGAGCTCCTCCGGTATCGCGTTCGGGGCATTTTAACTGGTCTCATGGGGCTTATACGCGGACCCTATTAAAAGAGCCAGACACGGTGCCCGGTTTCCACTCTTGCCGGCACCATTGAGAGAGCCTATTTGGGGCAAGGGCGAATGTTCTAATTTCATGTCCGACAAAAGGAAGATGCCGTGCCGTCTGCAACCTATGCTCATCTGACCGATCGTTCGCTGATCAGGGTCGCCGGTGATGAGGCGACGCATTTTCTACAGAACCTGGTGACGTCGGACCTCGACAATCTGGGTCAGCTCGGTGCTGCCTCCGCCGCTCTGTTGACACCCCAGGGCAAGATCCTCTTCGACTTCCTGATCTACAAACTCGACGATGTTTTTTACGTAGACGCGCCAAGTTCCATAGCCCCCGATCTGCTCAAGCGTCTGACTTTTTACCGCTTGCGGGCGAAAGTCGATCTTGAAGCTGTCGACGCAGAAATTGGCGTCTTCGCTTTTTGGGGAGATGGAAACACAACAAACGAAGGTCTCCTTACGGTCAACGATCCGCGTCTGGAGACCCTCGGTCAACGTGTCGTCGGTCAGGTCGATCTTCTATCGCATTCCCTTGACGGTGCTCCTGCCGATCTTGCTGCCTATGACACGCACCGGATCGCACTTGGCGTTCCGGAAGGGCTGAAAGACTATGACTATTCCGACATCTTTCCTCATGACGCCGACCTCGACCAGCTGAACGGCGTCTCATTTACAAAGGGCTGCTATGTCGGCCAGGAAGTTGTTTCAAGGGTCCAGCACCGTGGCACGGCGCGCAAGCGGTTCGTCAAGGTCGCCAGCGGCTCTGATCTTCCTGCCAAGGGAACAGACCTTACCGCCGCGGGCAAGAGTGTGGGAACGCTGGGGTCAACAGCCATTAGTCAGAATGGGTCGATTGGGTTGGCGCTGATCCGCCTTGACAAGGTTGCGCAGGCCAAGGACAACGGCAGCCCACTTCTATGCGGCGATGTGGAAGTCGGCGTGGCTTTGCCTGACTGGGCTCAATTCACGTGGCCTGAAACGAGCGCCGTGGACTGAAACCGCTCTTTGTCCAGAGGACCGATGCCCGCTGCCCGTTCCGATCAGCCCCCTCGTGCCTGGCAACGCATGTTGTCGGGAAGACGCCTTAATCTGTTGGACCCTTCACCCCTCGATGTCGAGATTTCAGACATTGCGCACGGCCTTGCCCGCGTCGCACGCTGGAACGGCCAAACCTTTGGCGATCATGCATTTTCAGTCGCCGAACACTCACTGATCGTAGAAGACATCGCGCGGCAACTCAGGCCCGACCTGACAGCGAACTGGCGGCTCGCCGTGTTGCTGCACGATGCACCGGAATACGTGATCGGGGACATGATATCACCGTTCAAAGCGGTTATCGGCGAAGCATACAAGGCCGTTGAAACCCGATTGCAAGGCGCAATTCACCTGCGCTTCGGACTGCCTGCTGTAATTCCTGTGACGGTCAAGAAACTCGCCAAACGGGCGGATATCATCAGCGCGTATTTCGAGGCTGTTGAACTTGCCGGTTTCGATGAACAGGAAGCAGCCAAGATCTTTGGACGGCCTCGTGGTTTTCCACTCAACAAGGATGGCAAGCTGCACTATGGGCTGGAACCATTATCGGTGGCAAAAGCCCAGGAAAAATTCATGGAGCGTTTCAACGAGATCGAAGCCCTGCGTGAAGCTGGGAACAAACGGAGCGAACGCGAAGCAAACGGGTGACCTTGAGCGCGAATGACCCTAGTTTGTTGGCAGATACTAAAAAGGTTTTGCCATGCTTCACGTGTGCTCCTTATCCAAGTTGACGGATACGGTGAATAAGACCGGCGCAAAAACACTGGTCACGCTAATCAATGCGGAAATGGAAGTACCGACGCCGGCGGGCATTGATCCCGGCAAGCACCTCTTCCTGGCTTTCAATGACATTGTCGACCCTGTCGAAGGATTGATCCCGGCAAGCGAACGACATGTTGAAGACCTGATTGCTTTTGTCGGTTCCTGGGACAGGCAAGCGCCGCTGGTTATTCATTGCTGGGCCGGCATCAGCCGGTCAACGGCAGGTGCCTACGTTACGGCCTGCGCTCTCAATCCAACGGCAAACGAATATGCGCTCGCCGCATTGCTGCGGAAGCGCTCGCCGTCTGCAACGCCAAATGCACGCATCGTGGCCATGGCCGACAAGTTGTTGGGCCGGGACGGGCGCATGATCGACGCCATTCGTGGAATTGGACGAGGTGCCAACGCCTTTGAAGGAACACCGTTTCTCATGCCCATCGATTCTGAGGAGTAGCCATGCCGCACCGGCAAGCCAGCATCGAAATCGGATTGAACGCCGTCATCGTGTCGGTTTCCAACGGCATGCCTCAGATCGTCCATGTGAACGACACGGTGGGTTCACCCCTTAACGGACTACCCTTCGGACCGTTTGACCCGATACGGCATCGCACCTTTGACATCGGCCTGAGGGCCTGGGTGGAAGAGCAGACCGCGTTGCGGCTTGGCTATGTCGAACAACTCTACACTTTTGGCGACCGGGGCCGTCACCGCGTTGCCGGAGATGAAGGACCTCATGTTGTTTCCGTCGGGTACCTGGCCTTGACGCGTCAAACACCCGATTCTGAGGAAACACTGTCTAAGCACAACTCCGCCTGGCATTCCTGGTATGACTATTTTCCTTGGGAAGACTGGAGAAGCGGACGCCCTGCGCTGCTCGACAATGAAATTCTGCCAGCGCTCGACGCTTGGGCCCAGGAACCACCGGCGGCCGGAGAACCGCCAAGGCCACTTGCCCGCAGCGAGCGTATTCATCTTGCCTTCGGCACCGGCACGACAAGCTGGGACGAGGAACGTGCGCTCGAGCGTTACGAGCTGCTTTATGAAGCCGGATTGGTGCAAGAGGCCCGAACGGACGGTCGCGCCGCGGCGCAAGCCCGTGGCGATCTGCCTTTCCTTGGCGTGCCCATGAGGTTCGACCATCGACGCGTCCTGGCAACGGCAATCTCCCGCCTGCGAGGAAAGTTGAAATACCGACCGGTTATATTCGAGCTCATGCCGGAAACTTTTACTCTGACAGACCTGCAAACATCGGTTGAAGCAATTTCCGGGCGTCACCTGCACAAACAGAATTTCAGACGGCTTGTAGAAAACGCCGATCTGGTTGAGCCAACCGGAGCAACCTCTACCGCGACCGGCGGGAGACCGGCTGCCTTGTTCCGTTTTCGACATCAATTGATGAGCGAGCGCCCTGCACCTGGATTGCGCGTTGGTGGCGGACGATAGCCGCCTTTTGATCGAATCGTATTTTCATTTGTGCCTAAGACTTTGACGGGTTGGGTCAATTTCCGACATTCAGCTCTGAAAACTACTTAGTAATATTAACCATAACTTCGCGCTTTTGATTTCAAACGCCGAGATTTTCCGCGAATTCTTCGCTTATTAACGCTCTTTCAAGGTTAAGCAGACATCTTCAATTGCAGTATTGCCGTTTACACGGCGTTAGCACCAATCATCCGGTGAACCGGGATGATGTGTAACGAGTTGGAGTTGGCTGCGTATGTCTGGCCCAAAGTCCCGCAACAGTAAGCGGTTTTCTGCAAAAGTGACTCAGGAATACGGCCCGGTCCGTGCGCGCATGCGGCGGATCAAATATGTTCTTGTCGCCAGCCCGTTGTTGTTCATCGGGCTTGGCGGGTCGGTTGCCGAGCAGGACATCTTCGCACTCATCAATGCCCGCAACGAAGCCTCCCCACGCTGGATGATGGCTTTGGAACCGGGGAACTTCACCTCCAAGGTCTCACCGCAGCTGTCGTTGGCAACGACGCCTCCACCGAGCCACACCAGTGCGCCCGTTCTGACGCTGACATCAGCAGACAAGGAATTCGAGGCCAAACAGGTTATGGGTCTTGAAGAGGTTGCCAGAAGCGTGCAACCGACTGAAATTCCAGACCGGATTGAGACCAATGAGTCCTCCAAGGGTGACCGGCTGATCACCATGGCTCCCGATCGGCAAATGGTTGATCAGGCCGCCGGGAATGTCTTTGCGATGTCGAGCCTGATCTCGACCGAGAAAAAACACAAAGACCTGCCTCGCGTAGCCTTCGTCAAACCGGAACCGCTCGACAGCAAGGAAACCACCCGGCTGGCCAAAGCCAGCGAAGATGGGCTCCTGGAAGACGGACCGCTAGATCTGCAGCGTGTCATGATGGCACGCAATGCAGCCGCAGCCAGCTTCTCGCTCGTTTCTGCATACGCCCCGGACAGTGTCAAAGAGACCAAAGAACCCTTTAATGCCCTGTTTGGCGCGGCGAAATACGAACAGGAACTCCCTCCTCCAGAAGACCCCGAAAACCCGCATTGGTGGGCCCAAAAGCCGTTGCCTCTTTCCGTCGGTCAACGCAAGGAGCAGCGCTGCCTGGCCGAGGCGATCTATTTCGAGGCCCGCGGCGAGTCCGAAGAGGGACAGGTTGCAGTTGCTCAGGTTGTTCTGAACCGGGTCAAGAACCCGGCCTATCCGAATTCCATCTGCGGCGTGGTCTACCAGAACAAGCACAAGCGCAATCGTTGCCAGTTTTCCTTCGCCTGTGACGGGATCAAGGATCGAATCTCAAGTCCGGCTGCCTGGAAGACGGCACAGCGCCTGACCAAGGACGTTTTGAACGGCAAGCAGTACCTGAAGATGGTCGATGCCTCGACGCACTATCACGCAACTTACGTCAGTCCACGGTGGGCACGATCCATGGCCAAACGCGGCCAGGTCGGACTGCACATTTTCTACAAGACCTATGCAGGCGGCTGGAACTGATCCGGACGCTCAGCCTCGTCAGTCGTTTGACCGGAAAACATTTGTGACCACATAAGTGGCAAGCAGGACGATGTGAAAGCCGAGCAGCGCTGCAACTTGCAGCATGCTGATCTGCGAAAACTCCAGCAGTTCACTCAAGACGTGGATCGACGAGATAATGATGATCGTCGAGACGATCCGGTGTTTCATCCGCCGGTAGGCCCGCTCTCCCTGCTGAATGTAGTCGTCGCCGTGTACCGACTTCTTGAGCCGGTATGTGTTGTAGGTGTTGGTTGCGACCATGATCAGAAGATTGGCGATGAACACCATGTCGAGAAGATTGAGGATCAGCAGGATCGTCTTCTTGCGATCCAGAAACTCGTATGTCTCGACCGCGTGGTAGATGTCCACGAAGAACGTGATCAGAAACAGAACCATGCCAACCGCAAGGCCCAGAAGCATAGGGATCTGCGCATAACGTGTCAGCCGGATGACGAAGTCTTTTTCTACCGTGCTGTTGTTGTGATTATGCTCTTCGCTCATCATGCGCCCTGACGCAACGGATCTGACTTATTGCAACGCACGCTAGAGTGCTTTTTCAAGCCGATCAACCAGTGCCTGTCGGGATCAGGACAGCTCGATATCCAACCCGAGGTCGAGGACCGGTGCTGAATGTGTGATCCAGCCTGAAGAAATCAAGTCGACACCGCTTTCTGCGACCGCCCTGACCGTGTCGAGTTCTATGCCGCCAGATGCTTCCAAAAGCACCTTGCCGTTTGCGATTCCGACGGCTTTTTCAAGCGTTTCGGGCGGCATGTTGTCGAGCATGACGACATCCGGCGCTGCAGCGAGGGCCTCTTCAAGCTGTTCCAGCGTATCGACTTCCACCTCGATTTTGACAAGGTGCCCGGCAAAGGCCTTGGCTGCTTTGATGGCGTTTGTCACCCCACCGGCAACCGCAATGTGGTTGTCCTTGATCAATACGGCATCATCCAAACCAAAACGGTGGTTGGCACCCCCGCCGCATTTGACCGCGTATTTTTCGAAGGCGCGTAGACCCGGCGTGGTCTTTCGTGTGCAAACAATATCGGCTTTCGTATGGGTGATCTGATCGGCAAACAAGGATGTTGCCGTTGCGATTCCTGACATATGCCCGAGGAAATTCAAGGCAACCCGTTCCGCGGCAAGCAGCCCCCGTGCCGGTCCTTCAATACGCGCAACGATGTCTCCCGGAGCCAGCCGATCGCCGTCATTGCGGGCAATTTCAAACTGCAACGCTGTATCGGTTTGCCGAAACGCACTTTCTGAACATCCAACGCCTGCAAGCACACCTGGCTTTCGCGCTGCTATCACCGCGCGGGCTGTCGAGGTGGATGGCAGCGTCGCCTGACTGGTGACATCACCCGCCCTGCCCCAGTCTTCAAGCAGTGCGGATTTGACCGCCTCATCGATCATGAGACGCGGGAGTTCAGGCAGTGTGGCGCGAGACATGCGCTCCTCCGGTCAAACAGTTTCCAGAGCTTCGGCGGTCAAGGTCTCGACCTCGCTCAATGTGGTATAAGAGCGCTTGGCAAGATCCGGATTTTCCTGAGGGAAATCCTTGCGGAAATGGCCTCCCCGGCTCTCTTCCCGTTTCAGCGCCGCGGCCGCAATAATCTTTCCGGCGACCATCATGTTCCTGATCGATTGACGTACGCAGATCTTCTCGGCACGCACAATATCACTCAAGGCTTCTTTCAAGCTGCCAGCATCGCGAAGGACCCCGACATTCTTGGACAAGGTCGTTCGCAGAACGGTGATGGCGTCGCGTTCTTCAACATTGCGCTGACTTGGAAGACCAGGAGCGTCGTCCATTTCGTTCCAATAAGCGCTTCGAGGCGTCGGCATCAATCCCTGGATGTCTTCTGCAATCCTGGCGGCGAACACCACGGCCTCGAGCAGAGAATTGGAAGCAAGACGATTGGCGCCGTGAGCACCGGTTGAGGCCACCTCACCGGCCGCCCACAGACCGTCAAGCGATGTCCGCCCATTTGCGTCTGTCAGGACGCCACCCATGTGATAGTGCTCCGCCGGCGCAACGGGCAGCAAATCTTTTGACGGATCGATGCCGGCGGCCGCAGCCGCCCTGAAAACCGTTGGAAACTCTTCCTGAAACTTTGCGCCGATCGCCTCGCGGCAGTCGAGAAACGCGCCTCGCCCAGCCGAAACTTCCTCATGGATTGCCCGGGCAACAATGTCGCGAGGGGCAAGTTCCAGGTTAGGGTGGACCTTTTCCATGAAACGCTCACCGGCCTTGTTCACAAGAATAGCGCCTTCTCCACGAAGGGCCTCCGTGGCAAGAGGGGCAGGATCTTTGCCGACATCAAGAGCAGTGGGGTGGAACTGAACGAATTCAGCGTCTGCAATAACAGCTCCAGCTCTTGCTGCCATCGCAAGTCCGTGCCCATTGGCCTCGTAAGGGTTTGTGGTCAGGCCGAACAGGTGACCGACCCCACCGGAGGCTAGCACCACCGCTTTGGCCGGGAAAGCCAAACGCTCAATGCCGCCGCGCCGACGTGCTAGGACACCGGTCACATAACGACCTTTGCCCAGAAAACTCTCGCCGATATAGCCTTCAAGAATACGGATGGACGGCGTCTTGCGTACGGCTGAAATGAGCGCATCCATGATTGCCCGGCCGGCCATATCCCCGCGAACCCGAACAACCCTGCTGTGGGAATGGGCCGCTTCGCGCGAAAACTTCAAACGTCCTTCCAAGTCCTTGTCGAATGGCACGCCATAGGAGAGCAGATCGTGGATACGGTCGCTGCCTTCACGGGTCATCTGTTCGACGATTTTCTCCTCGCAAATGCCGCAACCGGCCGCCAGCGTATCGTCGCGATGCTCTTCAACCGAATCCGGTTCTGATATTGCCGCGGCAATGCCACCCTGCGCCCAGGCAGACGAAGCGCCTTGCCCGATGGGGGCATTGGTGATGACGGTTACCGGGCGCGGGCTGAGTTTCAACGCACAAAACAAACCGGCTAGGCCGCCGCCGAGAATGACGACATCATCGACATCCTTGCCAATATAGGCAGGTGCAAAATCCTCAACCGACACTTCCATGGGAACTTCCTGGAACAAATTGGGCATGGCCCGAAAAGCTTCCGGATCGGCCATCGCTTGTTACGCCGGCCGATCCTGAGCAGAACGCTTTATGCGGTTTAGACCGAAGCGGGTCAGATTTTCAAGTTGATCATCCGTTCAACCGCAACCCGCGCTCTTTCCGCAATCGCCGGATCCACAACGACTTCTTCCTTCATCTCAAGCAAAGACTCCAGGATCTTGTCCAAAGTGATCCGTTTCATGTGTGGGCACAGGTTGCACGGGCGAATGAAATCCACATCGGGCGTTTCGCTGGCAACATTATCGGCCATGGAACACTCGGTGATCATCATGACCTTTTCCGGTTGCCTGGTTTTCACCCAGTCGATCATATGCGCCGTGGAACCTGCAAAATCGGCCTCGGCAACAACCTCCGGCGGGCATTCCGGGTGCGCGATGATCTTCACACCCGGCTCGATCTTGCGGTAGTCGCGCAGTTCCTCGGCAGTGAAGCGTTCATGGACTTCACAAGCGCCGTCCCAGATGAGGACTTCCACATCGGTCTTGTTACCGACATTGGCCGCCAGGTATTTGTCCGGGATCAGAAAAACCTTGTCGACACCAAAACTCTCGACGACCTGCAGTGCGTTGGAGGATGTGCAGCAAATGTCGCATTCGGCTTTCACGTCTGCGGACGTGTTCACGTAAGTGATGATCGGCACACCTGGATTTCGTTCCCGAAGCGCGCGCACATCCGCGCCGGTGATGGATTCGGCAAGCGAACAGCCGGCGCGCATGTCCGGGATCAGTACGGTCTTTTCCGGGCTGAGGATCTTGGAAGTCTCGGCCATGAAATGCACACCGCATTGAACGATCACATCGGCGTCCGTCCGGGTTGCCTCGATCGCCAGCTGCAGGCTGTCACCCACAATGTCCGCGACCCCGTGAAAGATATCAGGCGTCATGTAGTTGTGTGCGAGAATGACGGCGTTGCGCTGCTTCTTAAGCTGATTGATCGCATGAATTGTCGGAGCCAGGGCCGGCCACTCAATGGCCGGGATGATGTGCTTGACCTTTTCATAGATCGGCGCGGTCGCTTCCGCGACTTCAGGTGTATAGCTCAAATCAGGGCGTTCGATCTTCCCGAAACGCTCCAATGCCGTCGTTCCATTTGCGATCGGTGTTCCGACCGGTGCAGATGTCTGGGCGATGGTCATGGCGACCTCCCTAATGCGCGGGTCTTGCATAAGCACTTTGCCCGCCCTCTATTATACTCAATATGAGCATATATCTCGCAAAAGAAAACGGGCACGGTGACCCTTACCCTTTTGCTCTTTCGGAGTTTATATAGGCCTGTTTTACTCTCAAATCCATCGTTTTTCCTCAAAAACCGGAACTAAATTTCATTCTTGTTAGATTTCAGAGCGTTATCAACAATTCTCCCGCTGCGACAAGTAGCCAGCTAAACACCTGACAGCCAAGTTGTATCCGTTTCAGGACACATTCGGCTCATTGATCAACCTATCAAAAATACGCGTTTTGCGATGACCAACCCCTCACTTATCCTATCGTAAACTCACGATATGAGGTGTCCATGTCTGCCACATCCAGCTTGCCCCGATCGGGTCCCAATATTCCCCTGATCATTGCCTGCGGTTGCCTGATTGCCCTGCTTTCCTTTGGTCCGCGTTCGGCCATGGGGCTCTTTTTCCAACCCATGACGGAAGCACGCGACTGGAGCAGGGAAATTTTTGCCCTGGCCATTGCAATTCAAAACCTCATGTGGGGCATCGCTCAACCGGTCGCGGGAATGGTATCCGATCGGTTTGGCACCTGGAAGACGATGGCATTCGGCTCACTGCTCTATGCCAGCGGATTGCTTATGATGATAGATGCTGAAAGCGCAGTCGCCCTTCATGTTTCTGCTGGTGTCCTGATCGGCCTTGGAATTGCGTTTTCGTCTTTCTCCCTTGTCCTGGCCGCATTTGGACGCGCGGTGTCACCCGAACAAAGATCTCTCGCATTCGGAATTGGAACGGCTTCCGGCTCGCTTGGACAGTTTCTGTTCGCACCTCTTGGAGGGGCGCTCATCGCAAATATCGGCTGGCAACAGACATTGCTTGTCTTCGCAGGCCTGGTTGCGCTTGTCCCGCTGCTGGCCATTGCGTTACGCGGCAAGTCAGATCCGCCACAAGAACAAAACCCGGCGAGTGATCAGAAGCTGAGCGCCGCGGTTGCCGAAGCATTCCGAACCCGCGGTTTCATCTTGTTGACCATCGGCTTCTTTGTTTGCGGCTTCCACGTTGCCTTCATCACCGTGCACCTGCCTCCCTATATTGCCGACCTTGGCCTGGATCCGGCGTGGGGCGCGACGGCCATTGCGTTGATTGGACTGTGCAACATCGTAGGGTCTTTGGCGGCCGGGTATATTGGCGGACGCTATTCGAAGCCGATCTTTCTATCGCTGATCTATATCGGTCGTTCCATTGCGATTTTCACTTTCATCATGCTGCCGATCACACCGTTTTCGGTTTTGGTCTTTGCGGGCGTCATGGGGCTGCTGTGGCTTTCAACGATCCCGCCGACATCCGGGCTGGTAGCCGTGATGTTCGGTCCCCGTTACATGGCGACCTTGTTCGGTTTTGTCTTCCTGTCTCACCAGATTGGCTCATTCCTGGGGGTTTGGCTGGGCGGCAAACTCTATGATGAGACTGGCTCATATGATGCAATCTGGTGGTGCGGTATCGCACTGGGTATTTTTGCGGCCATCGTCCATTGGCCCATCGAAGAAAAACCGGTGCAGCGTCTGGCACAGGAAGCCGCAGAATGAAAAAAGGCGGGCCTCGGCCCGCCTTTTCCAACAAAGGAATCGGAGATTTTATCCAGCTACTTTCGAAAAATCCGCGACAACGTGTGTCGCGTCCCTGATCTCGGCGAGCAACTGCAAGCGGTTGGTTCTCAAGACCTGATCTTCCGCATTGACCAGAATATCCTCAAAGAACCTGTCTACCGGTGCGCGTAGCCGTGAAAGCGCTTCCATGGCACCTTCGAAATCCTCGTGTGCGACAGCTTTCGCCGCATCGGCGCGGGCCGTGTCGATGGCAGCAGCCAGGTCGATCTCGGCCTGCTCCTGAAGATGATCCGCATGAGGCTTTCCGGTAACCGGTGTTCCGTCCTTCTTCTCTTCCGCACGCAGAATGTTTACCGCGCGCTTATACCCGGCAAGCAGGTTGGTACCATCGTCGGATGAAATGAACTTACCCAGCGCGTCGACACGTTTTACCACCATCAGAAGATCGTCCCGGCCTTCCAACGCGAAAACCGCGTCGATCAAGTCATGTCGGGCCCCTTCGTCTTTCAAGTGAACTTTCAGTCTGTCGCCGAGAAACGCCAGCAGATCTTCCGTCATACCGTCAGGATCGCTGATCGGGACAGAATTCAAGCCAGCCGCTGACAGGATTGCTTCGCCAAGTCTGACACGAATGCCATTCTCCAGCACAATTCTGATCACGCCAAGGGCGGCGCGCCGAAGTGCATAGGGATCCTTGGATCCGGTTGGCTTCTCATCGATCGCCCAGAAGCCGGCGAGCAGGTCGAGCTTTTCCGCCAGAGCGACAGCAATCGCCACCGGGTCCGTCGGCACTGTGTCGCTTGGACCCTGCGGCTTGTAGTGTTCCTCGATTGCCGCGGCGACCGATGCGTCCTCACCTTGCGCCTCCGCGTAGTAGCGCCCCATCAGACCTTGCAGCTCCGGAAACTCGAACACCATTTGCGAAACGAGATCGGCCTTCGCCAGTTCCGCACCCCGCCTTGCTTTGGCGTCGTCGGCGCCGACAATCGGTGCGAGTTGAGACGACAAAGTCATCAGTCGATTGACCCGGTCTCCAACGCTGCCCAGTTTTTCGTGAAACTTGACTTCACCCAACTTCGGCAAATTATCCGAGAGCTTGGATTTCAAGTCCGTCTCCCAGAAGAACCTGGCATCCGACAAACGGGCCCGGATGACCTTTTCATTGCCCGCAACAATCAGTTTGCCGCCATCTTCCGCGACAATGTTGGAGACTAGAACAAATTGGTTCGCCAGTCGCCCCGTTCCCGGGTCCTTCATGACAAAGCACTTCTGGTTCACCTTGATCGTAAGCTGGATGCACTCATCTGGGATTTCCAGAAATGCGTCATCGAAACTACCCGTCAAAACAACGGGCCACTCAACAAGCCCCGCGACTTCCTCCAGAAGTCCAGGATCTTCGACAAGATCAAGTCCCAGCGCCAGTGCCCGGTCCTTGGCATCGTTGAGAATAATTTCTTTGCGGCGGTCTGCCTCCAGAACCACTTTGTGCTTGTCAAGGCCGGTCGCATAGTCGTCGAACCTGCGCACATCGAACGGCTTGTCAGCCAGAAAACGATGGCCACGTGTGGTCTGACCTGATCGAATGCCGTCAAATTCAAAGCGAACGACATCCGGTTCTTCCGTTTCGGGACCAAATGTTGCAACGATCGAGTGTAAAGGCCGGACCCAACGTGTCGACCTAGTTCCCCAGCGCATGGATTTTGGCCACGGGAAATTTCTCAAAAGACCCGGCATGAACTCGCCAATGATATCGAGCGCGGTCCTGCCCGGTTTTTCAATGACGGCGACGTAAAAGTCGCCTTTCTTCGGGTCGTTATGAATTGAAGCCTGATCAATTGAAGACAGTCCTGCTCCGCGCAGGAAACCTTCCAATGCCTTTTCCGGTGCCCCGACGCGCGGACCTTTGCGTTCTTCACGCGTCGCCTTTGATCCGACCGGCACACCGGCCACATGCAATGCCAGGCGGCGTGGCGTCGAAAATGCCTTGGCGCCTTCATAGGGCAGACCGGCCTCCACCAGAGCGTTGGTCACAAGGGATTTCAGGTCTTCAGCCGCCTTACGCTGCATACGGGCTGGGATTTCTTCGCTGAAAAGCTCAAGCAGAAGATCGGGCATGGAATTTCGGACCTTTGGCATTGGTGAGACATCACCGGACATGTGTGAGCGTCCGTTAGCAAGACAGCAGCCTCTTGTCACCCCTTTTCCCGGCAAACGTATCCTAAGTACTTCTGACGAGCATTGAGTGTTTCCAGACAAATGCTTCATTCTTCTTCAAGAAATGCATGTGAAACTCGAGCTGCATTAAAGAATTTGATGTATTGAGGCTCCTCAAGTGATAAAACGAGAAGTTGCGAACAACCGTTACCTGGCACGATCAATGGTTGTATTACTTGCACTTGTACTTGCGAGTTTTATTTCCTTGCAAATTTTTCCTGATATTTTTTTCAATCTGGAAACAAACAACGATCAATTTCTCCTCAAGATCATCACTAGTTCCCTGTTGGCCGTCGCGTTTGTCGGACTTGCCGTTGGAACCTGGGCAACGCGCCGTCTGCGCAAAGAACTGAAAGCACGTTCCTCCGCACATAGTGAAGCCCTGGCTCTGGCGCAGCACGATCCCCTTACAGGGCTTCCCAACCGCCGCAGGTTGCTGGAGGCTTTCAGCGACCTCAGCAGAGACCTTAAACCGGACAGTTTCCGCGCGATCATGATGCTTGATCTGGATGGGTTCAAACCGATCAACGATGTCTATGGTCATGCATTCGGCGACACGCTGTTGCGCAGCTTTGCGGACCGGCTGGCCGAAACGCTCGGCAAGGATGGGATTGTAGCCCGTATCGGCGGCGATGAGTTTGCAATTGTTTCGCCTGTCTTCAAGGACAAGTCGGAAGCAGCAGGCTTTGCCCGCCGGCTCCTGACGCGCATCAACGACCGGTTTGAATTCGGTGAACGACAGATTTCAATAGGGTCCGGCATCGGCATTGCACTTTATCCGCATGACGGGCACGCCATCACGGAATTGTTGCGCAGGGCCGACATCGCGCTCTACAGGGCCAAGTCCTCAGGCCGTTCGACCTATCGTTTCTTCGAAGTCGATATGGATGCATCCATCCTGCATCGGACACTCCTGGAACAGCGCTTGCGCAAGGCAATCGCCGACAAGGAAGTCAAAGTCCACTATCAGCCTATTCTGGAAATGACATCTGGTCGTATCGCAGGCTTTGAAGCCCTTGCCAGATGGACAGATGCGGACTTCGGACAAGTTCCGCCTCTGCAATTCATTCCTATTGCTGAAGACTGCGGAATCATCTCAGAGCTGACACAGCACTTGCTTGCTGAAGCCTGCAGTGTCGCAAAGACCTGGCCGGAAGACCTTTACCTGTCTTTCAACCTCTCTCCCGTGCAACTGCAAGACCCGGCCTTGCCGGACCAGATCCATTCGATCCTCCAGGCCTCGGATTATCCTCCCAAGAGCCTCGTCCTGGAAATCACGGAAACGTCCTTGGTGAAAAATCCTGAGTCTGCTAAGCGGATACTGGGAGAACTGACCGAGACCGGTGTCTCCATTGCCCTGGATGATTTTGGGGCCGGGCACTCCAGTCTGAGTTATTTGCGTGACTTCCCGATCCAGAAGGTGAAGATCGACAAGTCCTTCACGGAAAGGATGCTCGTCGACAAGCAGTGTGCGGCAATTGTTGAGGCAATCCTCGTGCTGTCAAAAGGGCTCGATATCGATGCGGTCGCCGAGGGCGTAGAGGAAAATGACGTCCACGAAGCCCTCAACTCCAATGGCTGTCACTATGGCCAGGGGTTTCTTTATGCAGCTGCAGTAACTGCCGAAAACGCTGCTTCGCTATTGGAATCACAGACCGATGGACGGTTGCCCTTCACCAGCAAAACAAGTGCGGCTTGAATCCAACTCCCTTTGACGCCTCAATGCACAGCCACCTCGGCGATCATCCGCCAAGAAACAGGATGATAATCGCCGCATTCGCAAGATCGACGAAGAAAGCCGACACAAGAGGCAAGATCAAGAACGCCTGTGTGGCCGGGCCATAGCGTTTGGTTACAGCTGTCATGTTGGCAATCGCCGTTGGAGTAGCGCCGAGGGCAAATCCGGCAAATCCTGCCCCCAGTACGGCTGCATTGTAGTTCCGCCCCATCATCGGATAGACCACCAGAACGATGAAGAGAGCAGCCACCACAATTTGCGTCGCGAGGATAAGCATCATGGGCCCGGCGAGACCTGCAATCGTCCAGAGCTGCAAACTCATGAGCGACATGGTCAGGAATATGCCCAGCGCCAGGTCCGAAAGGACGGCCAGCGACTGACTTCTGGCTGGCCAGGTCATTTTCTTGAATACCAATGGAACGGTGTTGGAAAGAACGATGCCGCAAAAAAGACAGCAAACAAAAATCGGCAAATCGAGACCGATCCCGGTCACTAGTGCTTCCTGAAGACCAACACCCAAGGCAATGGCAATATTCAGGACAAGCAATGAGCGCATAAGTCCGGTGTGAGTAACCTGCGCAACGGCTTCCCGCTCGGTTTCAATGCCGATCATCGGTGCTTCTTCCGGCCGGTCCGGATCTGGCTTTGCACCTTTTCGTTCAATCAGATAATTGCCGACCGGACCACCGAGCAAACTCGCCGCAATGAGACCGAGCGTAGCTGTCGCTGCACCGATTTCAACGGCGCCGACAACGCCATAGTCTTCAACCAGTTTCGGCCCCCAGGCGATGGCTGTGCCGTGACCTCCGACAAGCGAGATCGTTCCGCCAAGCAGCCCAAACCCGGTTGGCAGCCCGAGTGCGGCTGCAATCCCGGTCCCCACAGCATTTTGGAGCAACATGTAGCCGACGGTCAGGCAGAGCAAAATCAACAGCGGCTTGCCGCCTTTGGCCAGATCGGCAAATCGAGCATTCAGGCCAATTGCAGTGAAGAAGACAAACAGCAGATAATCTCTGGATTGCAGCGAAAACCCGATTGCCTTGTCGAAGGCGAGATAGACAATCAACGCCAATGCGGCGACCAGAAGTCCTCCAGAGACAGGTTCCGGTATGTTGTAGTGGCGCAGGAACGGGATTTTTTTGTTCAGTCTGACACCCAGGAAATAGACCAGGATAGCCAGATTGAAACTTACGAATTCGTCGAATGACAGTGCGTCGCCAGTCATTGCATTCCCTGCACAGCTAGTAGACCTGACGGCCCGAGATGTAATTTCATTCAAACCTCTGCGGAGGTGAAGTCAAGTTTGGCTACCAGCCACCGCCGCCGCCGCCACCGCCACCGCCGCCAGACGACCCACCGGACGAACCGGAGCTCGACGAAGAAGGGGCAGGCAATGAGGACTGGAAGGACCCTGCCATTGCGCTTGCAGTAGCTCCGACGCTTCTAGAGATATCATGGGCGTCAAAGGTTCTGCCGGAATACCAGTGAGGGTTATAGGACGCGGAAGTTGCTGAACCGGCGGCGCTCGAAAGCCAGCGTTCAAACGCCTCGGCCCAGGGTTTTTCAACGTCCAGAGCAACTGCGTAGGGCAAGAGCGCTTCAAAGTGCACCGTGCTCATATCCGGAACGCCTGACATGTTGAGGCGGTCTTTTTCAGCAACCGTCAGATAGAGCCGCAAGCCTTCAATTTCATCCAGCATGGCGCGACCTTGCCGCGTTGGCGCACCGATTATGGAAAAGAAAAGAATATTTCCTGAAATCAAGAGTGCGACGACGACGGGAACGGCCTGCATGGTACCCAATGCGCCGGTCACAAGACCCGCCAAAAGCGATGCGCCCAATAGAGCCACGCCCAATATCGCGAAGGTGAGCATCAATCTCCAGATCAGCCGAGCCCCCTCCAAGACAAGCAGACCGATGACCGCGGCAAACGCCGTGGCAAATACGGAGAAGAAAAGGAGCATAATAAGGAATTCCCTTTCGTTCTCTGCAACCGGAACAAACACAAACAGGCCTGCAATGGTGAGAAGGCTCAAAAGAACACCGGGAAAAAGATAGCCACCATTATTCCTGAAGTAGACGTTGTGGTTCTCGGAGACGATAGCACTTGTAAATGTGCTGCCCAGCAACTGGATCGATTTGCCATTCCGCTCATTCAGCGCGAGTGGCGCGTCTCTGCGATGCAGCCATTTTTCAAGAGCAGCTTCCCCCTTTGGCAGTCCTTCGCCCGGCTTTCGGCCTTCCGGTCCCTCCGATATCAGAGAGATCGTCATGTCACCGTCGCTATCATCAAGCCGCAAACGCTTTTTCACGGCCAAGTTGAGACAGGCTGCAGACAGCGCCACCCAACCACCACCGAGACCACGCTTATAGACATATCTCATAAGCGCTGGAGACATTCCTGACGGTGGCTTGAACCTGGGAAAGATAACGCCCTTAGCCGGGTCACGCCCAGCCCTTAACCAAGCCCAAAGGTAATAGAGCCACACCAGCAATACGCCCGCACCGCCGATCAGCTCGGTCCTGAAGTCGCCGGCAATCTGCAGCAGTTTCCGGGTTCCGGTTGGTTGCGCTATAGACCCGACCGGCATGGTCACCACGACCGTCAGCCCTTCTTCAGGTGAAAGCGGGGCCGTCGTGCTGAAAACTATCTCATGGCCATTATCGCCTGGCTGTGCCGAATAGTCCTGTCCGGTTGCTCCGAAGAAACCGGTATACCCGGTCCAGTCGGTGGCCCTGACCCCTTCCGGCAAAACGACGCGTGCCGATGCCTCGTCAATTGGAAATGCCCATTCATTGCCGGTAACGTTCCAATAGAGCTCATCATGAGATGAGAAAAAGCGTATCTGCCGGTCGGTTTCGTACTGGATCGTATAGGTGTAGGTTCCAGGCCTTAGCAGGATGCTCTCTTCACCGATATAGATCCGGACCCCGGCTCCATTCTCCTTGGTAAAATGCGCTGCTGAACGTCCATCCTGCATAACGGAAAGCAGCTTGAAACCGACCCTGTAGCTGCGCCCTCCTGCGCTCTTAGCAGTCAGTGGGATGTCCCGGAAAATGCCGCGCTTGATCTGATCACCTTCCGCCCGCACCGTAATCGTTTCAGTCACGGTCAGGTTGCCGCTCGCTGCAACTTCTATGTCTGAGACATAATTCAGGATTCTTTCGTCCGCACCGGCACTCGCCATTGCAACAAGAAGCCCGACCCATGCAAGACCGGTAGCAATAAGGCTCTTCATCATCCTGTCCACGGTTCAGAAAGAAACCTTGGGAACCGCGCGTTCGGCGTCATCTTCGATCTCAAAATATTCAGCCTTGTCGAACTTGAATTGGCTGGCGATCAGGTTCGACGGGAAGCTTTCAACAGCGACATTCAATCCTCTGACCGCGCCGTTGTAATACCGGCGTGCCATTTGGATGGCATTCTCGATCTCATCCAGTGACTGATGCAAATCAGTGAAGTTCTGGCTCGCCTTCAGGTCAGGATAGGCTTCCGCAACAGCAAACAATCGCCCCAATGCTTTCGAAAGCTCGCCTTCCGCCTTTGCCCGGCCTGCTATGTTGCCCGCCGGAATTGAACTTATGCTCGTGCGCAATTGCGTCACGGTGTCGAGCGTTTCCTGTTCATGGGATGCGTAGCCTTTGACCGTCTCAATAAGGTTTGGAATAAGATTGCTGCGGCGCTTGAGCTGGACTTCGATACCACTCCAGCCTTCCTCTACCATCTGACGCTTTTTCACGAGCGCGTTGTAGAGAAAGATGACAAGTACAGACAGCGCGATCAAAAGCGCCAGGAAAAACCAGGCCATATTCAAAACCTCCTAAAAAGTCTCGCGGAGGCTATCCGTTGCGACACGGATTGTCATCACGCAGAGTGAATGGACAGGGATGCAGCCGATGCATTCTGTTGCCAGCAAGAAGCCTCAATTCGGCATCGGCATATAGCAATTGCCAACGAGCTGGCCAGAACGCGTGATCATTCGTCCATCCGCTCTGATATCCCTGTCTTGCAGACGCAGAGAAATATTACTCGGCAGCCTGATTGTGATAGCCGACGCCACCGGCTTCTGTTTCCAGGAAGGCAGCACCGCATGCCTTGGCCAATTCGCGAACGCGCAAGATGTAGCTTTGGCGCTCTGTTACGGAAATAACACCACGTGCGTCCAGAAGATTGAAGGCATGACTAGCCTTGATGCACTGATCATAGGCCGGTAGCACGACCTGATGAACATTGGCTCCAGCCTCTTCACGGGCCTTCGCGCCCGCGTCGAGCAGCGATCGGCATTCCGTTTCCGCGTCCTTGAAGTGCCTAAACAGCATTTCCGTATCAGCGTGTTCAAAATTATGCCGGGAATATTCCTGTTCCGCCTGCAGGAAGACATCCCCGTAGGTGACTTTTTGGTCGCCTTCCATGCCGTTGTAGTTCAGCTCGTAGACGTTATCGACGCCCTGGATATACATTGCGAGACGCTCAAGACCATAGGTCAGCTCCCCGGAAACAGGCGAGCATTCAAAACCGGCGACCTGTTGGAAATACGTGAATTGCGAGACTTCCATGCCGTCGCACCAGCATTCCCAACCAAGACCCCAAGCGCCCAATGTCGGGCTTTCCCAGTCGTCCTCGACAAAGCGAATGTCATGTATCTTGGGATCGAGCCCGATCGCATAAAGCGAGTCCAGGTATAGCTGCTGCAGATTGTCGGGAGACGGTTTGAGGATAACCTGGAATTGGTAATAGTGTTGCAGCCTGTTCGGGTTTTCTCCGTAACGACCGTCGGTTGGCCGGCGCGAAGGCTGCACATAGGCAGCTTTCCAGGGCCGTGGTCCAAGCGAACGCAAAGTGGTTGCCGGATGAAAAGTTCCCGCGCCGACTTCCATGTCATAGGGCTGCAGAACCACGCAGCCCTGGTCTGCCCAAAAGCGCTGCAAAGTCAGGATCAGGCCTTGAAAGGAATTTTCCGGGCGCATGTGCGCCGGCACGGTTTCTGTCGACATTGGATATTCATTCCGCAAGAGGCTTTTGGCGGCAGGACATCCCGCCGATGCGGTGCGAGAGGTGCCACGATGTGACCTCTAGGTCAAGGTGAGTGCAACACAGCTGTTATGGAGCAACGGGACGCTCCTCCCTTACCAGGGGTTGACGGTTCCCGGCGGACAAACTACCAACGGGTCCGGCTCCAGGCGCCAGCTGCTCGCGGACTAAATGTCTTGGTGAAGATCTGGAACAGACGACTTTCGTTCCTCCGCGCGTTTCGTGAAGGCGGCAATGCGAGCTCCCCTCTCCCGTGAAACGCCAGATTTTGGAGAACGGAATGTCGACCGACATGTCCCAGACCAATGCGTTTACGCAAGGGCCCCTTGTCCCAACTCTTTTGAAAACTGCTTTACCAATCGTTCTGGTCATGAGCACAAACGGGCTTTTGACCGTTGCCGATGCGATGTTTCTTGGCCACTTTGTCGGACCGGAAGCGCTTAGTGCCGTTACTTTGATGTTTCCGGCCTATATGCTGCTCGTCGCAGCAGCGACGCTTATTTCAGGCGGAATGTCGAGTGTCCTCGCCCGCGCGCTCGGGGGTGAGCAAATACGTCTCGCCCAAGGCGTTTTTGTTGGCGCCCACGGTCTTTCGCTGCTTGCGGGCGCGACGGCGCTCCTCCTTTTCACAATGATCGGGTACCCGCTCATTCTCAAAGCGGCGGAAGGATCTGAGCCGATAGCCCGGATGGCCCATATTTATCTCGCGATTACAATATGGACCTCGCCTCTCCTGTTTGTACTGTCTGTGCAGTCAGATGCCCTGAGGTGCGAAGGCTATGTCATTCAAATGGCAGGCGTCAGTCTCTTTGTTTCGCTGTCCAATATCGCGTTCAATTTTCTGCTGGTCGCTATATTGGACTTTGGCGTTGCCGGAATGGCGTGTGGAACAGCGATGGCGCAAGTTTTGGCGTTTGTCTTCGTGATTGGCTTTCGCATGCGCACCAACAGCATTTTGAAACCTCAGGTTCTTCGCAGTCATTCGTTGACTGCACACTGGGTTTCAATTCTCAAACTCGGCGCTCCGCAAAGCCTCAACTTTGCAGGAATTGCCCTCGGATCGGCTGCAACCTTTGCTTCCCTTCAGCATTTCGGGTCGGCGGGTTACGAAGCCACTGTCGCCGCATTCGGTCTCATGACCCGCATCATGACGTTCGTGTTCTTGCCTCTTCTGGGGTTGACCCAAGCGCTGCAAGCCATGATCGGCAACAACTATGGTGCTGGAAAGTGGCAGCGGTCGGACAACACACTGCGTCTGGGGCTCATGATTGCGTTCTTCTATTGCCTTAGTGCCCAGGTCTTGCTGACACTTTTTGCCCGCCAAATAGGTTTCTTGTTTGTCGAGGATGCGAGGATCGTTGGCGAGTTGGACAGGATCATGCCGATCAACATCGCGATGATGCTGGTAACAGGGCCATTCTTCGTTATTGCGACCTATTTCCAGGCACTCGGCGATGCTGGACGCGCAGCATTGATCAGCCTGATCAAGCCCTACTTTTTCTTTCTGCCGCTGTTGTTCGTGTTACCTCAGTATTTCGGAGAAATCGGCATCTGGCTCGCCGGTCCTGCAGCCGAATGTCTGCTGCTTTTGCTGACGGTAGCCGTTCTTTGGTCAACTGCCAGAACAAACTCCACGCGCTGGGGATTGTTTGTCGCTTCGGCAGCAAAATAACGTCAAGACCAATTGTAGGCGGGGTATTTCGCTCCGCCTGCTTTCTCTAATTGCTGGGCCGGTACTTTCCGCTCACCGGGTCGCGCACCAGCTTGGTACCACGTCCATTCGGATCTGCGTTGGCAGCAGCTTTGGAGATCTGATTTTCAACTTCGGCCATCTTGCGCTTGACCCGTTGAACAATCCAGTAGCCGCCAACGGCCAAAGCTGCCACTCCAATCAATTCCGTCATCTTCTGTTCCCCTTCTTGCCCGGAAGATCACACTTGTATTGTGCCTTTTTAAAGGCCGTAGCGCATCCAGAGCGCTCGTTCCTCAACGGCGGAAATAAGGTCCTGTCCGAGCCCTTCCGTCAAAGATTTACCTGACAGGGCGACACCCAGTCCGGCTTTCCTTCCGAACAGTCCTCGCGGTGCTGCCACGAGTTTCGGCTCGGTCATGTCGCCATACCGGTCCCTGATAACGCTGCGCAAATCGCCAATTCCATCGACCAGGCCAAGTTCGACCGCTTTGCGCCCTGTCCAGAATTTGCCGCTGAACAGATCCGGATCGTCTGTCAGAATATCCCCCCGGCGCGACTTGACGATGTCGATGAAGGTGTCATGGATTTCCTGTTGCAGTGTCTTCAGATATTCGATGTCCTCAGGCACTTCAGGTTGGAAGGGATCGAGCGTGACCTTCTTTTCCCCGGCTGTGTAAACCCGGCGGTCAACTCCCACTTTCTTGATCAATTCCGTAAAGCCGAAGCCGGCAGCGACGACGCCAATCGAGCCGACGATTGAAGAGGGGTCGACAAAGATTTCATCGCCGGCCAGTGAAATCATGTACCCGCCGCTGGCGGCAACATCCTCGACAAAAACCAGAACGTCCTTTTCATTTTCCTTCGCAAGATCGCGAATGCGCTTGAAAATCAGCCTTGATTGAACCGGAGATCCGCCAGGCGAATTCACAATTATGGCAACCGCGGGTGCTTTCTTGAACGAAAAGGCTTTTTCCAGCGGCAATGCGGTTGTCGCGAGAGAAAGGCCAGTGCGCATCGGGCTGTTCATTCCGATGGCCCCTTGAAGGCGGACGACCGGAACAACCAGCTTTTCGTTTCGGAAACGTTTGGGGAGATAGCGGCGAAGAGAAGAAAGCACGCGCAATTGGTCCTGACAGAGTTCACAAACTCCTCCCGATATATGTATCGGGAACTGACTTTCAAAGGTTGTGATGCCGGGAAAATCAGCAGGACAGTATCAGCTTAGGCTCATGCACCGAATGCACTGATCTTCTTTTTCCGAACCGGTTTCGGTTTCGGCTCGGCTTTTTCTTCCTGAAGTTTTCGGATCAGCTCATTCGGCTGAGGGGCCGGTTCAGTGGCAAATGGCCAGCTGAGTTGAACCCCCGCCTGCCCGTTCTTGTGCCACACTATCCGTCCCGCTACCGGCAAATCCAGACCGGGTATGGATATGTCGATGTTGTCGGGCAGACGGGTGAGATGTTCCCCTTCCAGGCGGCAGCCGGACCGGCTGGCATCGACAATCCGGCACTTCATTGAAACAGGGTTGGACTTGCCGCAAACTATGGCGGTGATCCAGACCGGACGACGGACTTCGCGGCGCTTGTCATCTGAGGCAGGTTTGTTGACCTCAAACGAGATCTGCGCTTCGTTGTCGCCATAGGCGATAATCGCACCATGCAACAGCTTGTCAAAACCGTCGATGCGAAGCCCGACCTCTTCCTTAAGAAGGTCAACCTTATCTGAAACGATCCAACAACCGGTGTCCGTCAACTCGCGAGCAGCAACTTCGAAACAAGACATATCTGCAAGATCGACGACGAGTGCAGACATGCCTTCCGCAGCATTCGTCGCAATGGCCAAATGGTTCAATTTATCCCCCGCAATATTGACAGGGATGTTACAAATCGAAGCTGAATTCCGAGTTAACGCAAGGAGATAACACACTCTTTCAAGCCTGATCTGAGCTTGGTGCATTCGGTTCAAGCACCGCGTTTCAGATATAGCCGGCCCACCGCAATTCCCCTTTGTTCAGCAAGCGACTGCGGGACGAAAAAACCTCAGTCAGGTCCCTTCCGGCGCTTGACCCCAAAACCACTTGAGTTGCTTTTGGCTTTGTCCTTAACACCCGCTTTTCCAGCAAGATCCGGCGGTTTGATACGCGTTTCAGTGTTGTCACCGTCATTGGCGAATTGCCAAGTGAGCTTCACTCCGGCAAAGCTGGAATTTCGCCAAACAATTTCGCCTTTGACGGGCATATCGAGGCCGGCAATCTGCAGCTTGATGTTTTCTGGGAGAACTTCGAGACCTGTGCTCGACAATCGGCATCCGGATTTGCTGGCGTCGACAATGTCACATCTGACGCCATCATCAGACTTATGACCGCTGACCCAAGCAGGAATGGATACCGACTTGCGCGGCTCCCTGCGTTTCTCCACCTGGCTCTTGTCTTCAACCTTGAAGGATACATAAACGCTGCCGTCTTCGACTTTCTCGACGCGGCCTTTGATCATCTGCTCCATGTCGGCAAGGCGAATTCCAACCAATTGACCGATCTCGGTCAGCTTGCCCGAGCGGATCTCGCAACCGGACTTGTTGAACTTCGACGCGGTGGTTTCCTCACATGCGAGCGTGCCGAAATCGAGAACAAGAACCGGCTGACCTGTGACTTCAGGACCGTCTTTGACTGTCTCAGACAACGTGCCCTCCCTAGTCCTGGCGCACGAGCATGCCGCGCGCGGGCGGAAGAGTTTCAAGCGTCAAATATTAGGTCACATCCGATTTAACAGGACCTAAATATTTTCGCGGACTGGACAGTTAAACTTGGCAAATTGCGACGAAATACGAATCCCTACAGAGATTCCTTCAAGACGATTTCAAATTGATCCGTTCAACCAACTTTTAACTAGAAGATTTACCTAGGGAATAACGCACTCAAATTTGAATTTTGACTTTATTTTTTCAGGCTCTGACTGATCGCCAAAAAATCCCGCCAAGAAAGACGCTTCTCAAGGGGACTGCGAAGCAGATATGCCGGATGATAAGTCGCTATCGCGGCAATTTCCTTGCCGCTTCCGGGATAAGCCATCCAACGGCCACGCATCTTGCGAATACCCTCCTGAACGCCAAGCAAGGTCTTGGCTGAGGCCGCTCCGAGGAACACGAGCACATCCGGGTTCACAAGTTCAATCTGCCGCTTGATAAACGGTTTGCAGATCTCGGTTTCCTGAGGTGTGGGCGTCCGGTTTCCAGGTGGGCGCCAGGGCACTACATTGGCGATATAGGTTGACGATCGCTCCATGCCGATCGCGTCAAGCATGCGATCAAGGAGCTGTCCAGACCGGCCCACAAAAGGCTTGCCCTGCAAATCCTCATCCCGTCCAGGTGCTTCACCGACGAACATAAGCCTCGCCTCAGGGTGACCATCGGCAAACACAAGGGTCTTGGCTGTCAGTTTCAAATTGCACCCGTCAAAGGCTTCCAGACAGGCCCGCAACTCCTCAAGCGATGTCGCGGATGCTGCGATATCCCTGGCTGCCGCAATAATTTGAGCATCAGGCAGCACAGCACTCGGCTGCTCACCTCGCGTTGCCGCCGGTGCGGCTGGACTTGCTGGCGGCTGGGCGGGACGTGCGTCCCTCGGTCGTTCCGGAGCGACCAGGGTGGGCGCAACACTTGGCGGACCTGCGACCGTTTTCTTTTGACGAAACTGCTCCGCCTGCTTGTTGGTCAACTCATACCAGTCAAGTGGCTTGTCACCCATGAAACAGTCCACACCGGCGCTGGAATAGAAATCCAGCAGGGCTTCCAGGTGAGACATGTCGATTGGGTTTTGCTGCACTACCACTACCTCCGGCGGACGAGTTTAATCAGCTAATGCAATAGAACAAGAGAGCTCCTCGCCACAACGAGGGCCGATCATCGTTATCCAACGGGTTTGCACAATCTCAGGCCAAATTTGTTTATTACGTTTACGTAAACGTAATTTTCCACTCTTGACGCCCAGACCCCGCTTTGGTCTATCTGAACCTCAAATGGTGAGAACTGAACTCAAATTGCCTCTTAAAGACAAAAATTGTCGTGTTTTGCGCTGCAAAATGAGGCAAAAGGGCGATATGGGCGAAGCCGTGCCCCTTTTGGGCGGAGGGAGAAAAAGATGAGCGAACAAGACGCGCTTGGCGAACGCGAGAGCATGGATGTCGATGTCGTGATTGTGGGTGCAGGCCCTGCAGGTCTTGCAGCTGCAATCAGACTGAAACAGCTCGCCAACGAAAAAGGCGAGGAACTAAGTGTCGTGGTCCTGGAAAAGGGATCGGAAGTCGGCGCTCATATTTTGTCGGGCGCTGTGATCGACCCAGTCGCGCTGGACCAGCTTCTTCCGGAGTGGCGGGACGAGGACACGCCGATAAAAACGCCCGTCACCGCAGACCACTTTCTGGTGCTCGGACCGGCCGGTTCGATGCGTTTGCCAAATATGTTCATGCCCAAACTCATGGGCAACCACGGCAATTACATTGTTTCGCTTGGCAATGTCTGCCGCTGGCTTGCCGAGAAAGCGGAAGTTCTTGGCGTGGAGATTTACCCCGGATTTGCCGCCGCGGAGCTGCTTTACGACGAGAGCGGAAACGTTGTCGGTGTTGCCACTGGCGACATGGGTATTGGCCGCGACGGAAAACCGAATGCCATGTTCACCCGCGGCATGGAACTCAGAGGCAAATACACGCTGATCGGTGAAGGTGCGCGCGGATCGCTTGCCAAACAACTGATTGAGAAATTCGATCTCGACCGAGAGAGCGACGTCGCGAAATTCGGTATCGGCATCAAGGAACTATGGCAGGTTGACCCTTCGAAGCATCGACCAGGCCTGGTTCAGCACTCGTTTGGGTGGCCGCTGGACGGCAAGACCGGTGGTGGCTCGTTCCTCTATCATCTGGAAGACAACCAGGTGGCGGTCGGCTTTGTGGTTCATCTCAACTACGAAAATCCATGGCTCTCGCCGTTCGACGAATTCCAGCGTTTCAAAACGCACCCAGCCATTTGCGATACTTTCGAAGGCGGCAAGCGCATTTCCTATGGCGCACGCGCGATCACGGAAGGCGGCTTTCAGTCCGTGCCGAAGATGTCGTTTCCAGGAGGCCTGCTGATGGGATGCTCGGCCGGCCTCGTCAACGTGCCCAGGATCAAGGGCTCACACAACGCGATGCTGTCCGGAATGCTGGCGGCGGACGAAGTGATGTCGGCCATCGGGCGCGGGGAAGCTCATTCGGAACTGACGAATTACGATGCGGCATGGCGCAACAGCCCGATTGGCGACGACCTGAAAAAGGTACGTAATGCAAAGCCACTTTGGTCAAAGTTCGGCACCTGGCTTGGCATTGGCCTTGGTGGCCTGGACATGTGGACCAACGAGTTGTTCGGTTTCTCGTTCTTCGGAACAATGAAACACGGCAAAAAAGACTCCGAGACACTGAAACCGGCCAAAGACTGCAAGAAGATCGACTATCCGAAGCCAGACGGCGTAGTTTCCTTCGACAAGCTTTCGTCTGTGTTCCTGTCCAATACCAACCACGAAGAAGATCAGCCGATTCACCTGAAGGTGAAGGACGACGTCCTCCAGAAGTCTTCCGAGCATGACATCTTTGCAGGGCCCTCCAACCGTTACTGTCCGGCCGGCGTTTATGAATGGGTGGAAGAAGGTGAAGACGCTCCGCGATTCCAGATCAATTCGCAGAACTGCGTTCACTGCAAGACCTGCGATATCAAGGATCCGAACGGCAATATCACCTGGACCGTACCGGAAGGAGCTGGCGGGCCCAATTACCCGAACATGTAGGTGTGATTTCCGATGACCAAGGTTGAGCCACGGCAAGTCCGTGGCTTTTCTTTTTTATCGAAGACCCTTTTCCCAAAAACAAAACAGCACCGGAAAGACGTCTTTCCGGTGCTGCAGTCTTGCGGCCGATGGGTCGTATCAAGCCGGTATCAGTGGGGGTCCGGCTTGTTGCGGTTGTCCATTGCGTAACGCTGAGGAGCGGAAAGCCCACTCCTTCGCATGTCACGCAAACGCCCGCGCCACAAGGTCTTCGCCAGCGTTCATGACGACAGGCGATTATGTCGTGAGGTCGAAGGTCCTGATGGAGCCAACGTGCACAATATCCCAGATGTTGTCTGGATTATTTGGGTTTGGCCGAATAATTAAATTCGATTAACCAAACCTCATTGGGCGCTGATGTAGCTTCACGTTACGGAAACGTCAACCAGAAATTTCACGGGATAAAAACTAATTATAACCCCAGAAAGTCTCTTTATACCAATTGGTCAAATTTTGCTCCTGACCAAGTGTGAGATGACCTCCTGCTTCTCTGCATCTGAAGCTCCCGGCGAAAAGCTGCCGTAAAGGTTACTTGGCACTATTTACAGTACGCACAACTGTTTTTCCCTTTAATTTACAATCACATAGAGAAATGCATGTCGCATGTTTTGCCCATAAATTTTTTTTATATCACAATAGATTACAGAAATACTAAGTGCAATTCTTTGAATTTACAGCACTTATTCAATGTAGAAACGCTCGCAAGTCGCCTGCTTGCGTGACGCACTTCACCATAATGACGCGCATCCGCACTATAACTATTTGTTTTTATTTATCTTTAGACTTATCCACACCCAGAGGCATCGTGGAATAGTTATGATTGCGCAGTTGGGATGGTTAATTTAGTTTTACTTTTAACGGGGCTAATTTGATTTGTAATAACGTTCAAAGCGTTACCAGCAATCTCCTCGCGGTGTTCCCGCGGCAATCCCCAAATACGATCAAGAGGTCGGACCGCACAATGCGGTTGGATACCTTGTGGACAGGAGGGACATTAAGTCTCGAGCAAGGACGCGGCGGTTCTGGCTCAGGAATTAAGAAACTCCGACAATTTCATTCAGAAAAGCCTGTGCTCTTCTGAAACCCATCGACCACAAGGACAGCACCGGGAAGGCCACTTCCCGGTGCTTTTTCATGAAATCAAGACATCTTGGCGCAAACACAAATTCCCAAGACAGGAATACTAGGCTGCGTTTTGCCGATTTGACGTCCGTCTACGGCGTGAACGCCTGGAATGTGCCCTGTTGTCGTTATCGCCTGAAGCGGATTGTTTGCGGTACGGCTTCTTGGCCGAAGGCTTGTTGCCCCGATTGCCTCCACCACGCTTCGCTTTGCTTGCTGCTGACATGGGGGGAACTTCTCCACCAGCCACCGCAATCTCGATACCGATCAGTTTCTCGATCTGCCTGAAGAGACCGATTTCTTCCGGTGCACACAAGGCAACAGCTTCACCTTCCGCGCCTGCACGTGCTGTCCGGCCGATCCGATGCACATAGGCCTCGGCAACCTCAGGCAACTCGAAGTTATAGACGTGACTGACACCAGGGATATCGATCCCTCTTGCAGCAACATCCGTTGCGACGAGAACATTGATGGCGCCGGACTTGAGATCCCGGATTGCGCGTTCGCGCTGGTTCTGGCTTTTGTTGCCATGGATGGATCCTGCGGAAATGCCGGACTGCGCCAGTTTTCTCATCAGGCGCTCTGCACCGTGTTTGGTGCGGCAGAAAACCAAAGACATGCCATCCGGCTTGGCTTTCAGTTGACCGACCAGGAAATCGCCCTTGGCTTTTTGGTCCATGAAGTGGACCGACTGCGTGATCTTGTCGGCTGTCTTTCCAGCCGGTGCGACTTCAACCCGCTCCGGATTTCTGAGGTAGGACTGGGCAAGTTCATTGATCTGTTTCGGCATCGTGGCGGAAAACAGCAGTGTCTGGCGTTCATCGGCCACAAGGCCGGCAATCCGGCGAAGCGCGTGAATGAAGCCGAGATCCAGCATCTGATCTGCTTCGTCGAGAACGAGATAGGACGCGGTACCAAGATCAACGGCTCCACGGTCCACCAAATCAAGCAGACGGCCCGGCGTCGCCACAAGAATGTCCGTTCCCCTGGAAAGGCGTTTGATCTGGCCATTGATGGACACACCACCGACAACAGAGGTGACCCGAAGTGGCGTTTTCTTCAGGAACGAAATCAGGTTCTTTGCAATCTGATTGACAAGTTCGCGTGTCGGCGCCAGCACCAGCGCGCGCGTTCCCCGCGAGCGAGGCTGGGTTCCATCGGCCACGAGCTGGTCGATCAGGGGAAGTCCGAAAGCGGCAGTCTTGCCGGTACCCGTTTGAGCAAGACCCATCAGGTCCTTGCCCTCAAGAATAAGCGGGATTGCCTTTTGCTGGATCGGCGTCGGTGTCGCATAGCCATTTTCAGAAACGGCAGTAAGCAGGTCGCCGGAAAGTCCCAGGCTGTGAAAATCGGTCAAATTGAATTCCTTGACTGCAAGCGCTACGAAACACGCTTGCGGTACCGCACGGCACCTGCCCTGCGGTTTGTTATGAAGCGCGGCAGCCGGAATCAATACAATGAAGGCTCCATGCCGCCAGACCCTCGCGTGAATTGGGAACTGTTTGAGCCCCTCATTAGGCTCATGTTTGGACAATCGGAAGCGGCAGCCAGGAAACCAGTCGGTTTCCAAATTTTTCGGCGCGCTGTCTGCTCACGCGGCAGCGATTGCTGGCTGCTATATCGTCTTAGCAGCCGCAAAAGTCAAGCCAAGCAGCTTGAAATCCCTTTAATGATCAAACCATTCGTTAACGTGTCAGGGAACCAGCCGGATAAGGCGGCCCTCATCGCTGTCGGTCAAAACATAAATGAAACCATCAGGACCCTGACGCACATCACGGATTCGCTCGCCAAGATCCGTCAGCAACTGCTGCTCCCCAACAATTTCGTTTCCGCTCAAATCCAGTTTGGAAAGATGCTGGCCACGCAACGCCCCAACCAGAAGGTCGCCTTTCCAGTCAGGGTAGGTATCTCTCGTAACAAAGGCCATGCCTGAAGGCGCGATGGACGGATCCCAATAGTGAATGGGTTGCTCCAAACCAGGTTTGGAGGTGCCTTCGCCAATCTTGCCGCCCGAATAATGCCGTCCGTAGGAAATAATCGGCCAGCCATAGTTCTTGCCCGCCTCAGGAATGTTGATTTCATCCCCTCCCCGGGCTCCGTGCTCGACGGTCCAAAGAACACCGGTTGCGGGGTTGATCGCAGCACTTTGCGGGTTGCGATGACCAATTGACCAGATTTCCGGCTTGTAGCTGTCGTCGCCGACAAAGGGATTGTCAGGTGCCGGAGTGCCGTCTGAGGTCAGTCGCAAGACGGAACCTGTGTGGTCTGAAGTCACTTGAGCCCTGTCGCCGTCTCCCCTGTCGCCGATCGTCATGAACAACGTGCCATCCGGCGCGAAAGCGATCCTGGAGCCGAAGTGTCGCCCGCCATACGCCTTGTTGTTGCCTGCAAAGATCGTCTCGCCTTCGAGCGCATATCCGCCGCCTTGCGATTGACCCAGCACCGCTTTGAACAAAGATGTGCCGGCTCCTTCCGGAGACCCTTGCGAGAAGGTCAGGTATACCGTGGCATCGTTCTCAAAATCCGGGCTGAGGACAACATCCAGAAGACCACCCTGACCTTGCGCAAACACGTCCGGCACGCCTTCGACCACCTGTTGATTGCCTTCTGCATCGACGTGTTTCAAGACACCGTCGCGCTCAGTTACCAAAAAGCCGCCGTCCGGCAGCATGGCAACGCTCCAGGGATAGGAAAGTCCCTCTGTAACCGTCTCCAGATTGAACGAAGATTGAGCTGCCACTGGAAGCATCGTGGCACCTGTCATGGAAAGGGCCATTGCAGCAATTGCAGGCAGGCAAAACGTCCTGAAATTCATGAGGTGTTCCGTCCTTGAGCTGACCAACAAGTGACCACATAGGTAGGCACTTTGCTGGCGGTTGACAGCGTCAAACGTGCAAAAAACGGAAATGTCATTTCAGGAGGTTATAGCGCCGCCTTCCAATCGCGCGGAAATTGCCCGCTTTTCATAAGCGACATTCCAATCAATCAGAGTGCGCCAGATGAGCTCGGCCTGGTCACTTTCCAGACCCAGTTCCGCTGCCCGCGCTCTGATTGCTGCAACCATGGTTTCAATACGCTCATGGTCGAAGGCCTCTTCAGGCCGATTCTTCAATTCCGCCATGCGGCGCACATATTCTTGCCTGCGGGCAAAAATTTGAAGGAGGTCTTCATCAAGCCTGTCGATGGCTGTGCGGATGTCGGATTTGTTGACGCAATCTGCTGGGTGTTTCACTTGGTTCACGCTTTGGTGGACAGAACAGAAGCGAACCGGGTGTACCGGTTCGCATCAGGAAAGGGAATGCGCAAATTGAAGCAGCGATCAGCTCGTCCGGGTCTGCGCTTCCACGCTGGCAAGCGCTGACATGTTGACGACACCCCGGGAGGTTACGGACGGCGTCAGAATATGAGCCGGTCGCGCAGTTCCCAGAAGGATCGGCCCAACGTGGAGAGCTTGCGTGGCCACCTTCAAAAGATTGTGGGCAATGTTGGCGGAATCGAGGTTCGGAAACAGCAAGAGGTTCGCTTCGCCCGTAAGCTTGCTGTTGGGCATGACACGTTCACGCAAATCGGTACTCAGAGCAGAATCGCCATGCATTTCACCGTCGGCTTCCAGTTCCGGATGCCGTTCCCAGATAAGTTCAAGGGCTTCGCGCATCTTGCGCGAGGACGCTGTTTCACGAGAACCAAAATTGGACATCGACAGAAGAGCGATTTTGGGTTCGATACCAAACCGGCGAATTTCCTGGGCTGCCAGGATTGCCATTTCGGAGATCTCCTGAGCCGTCGGATCTTCGGTCACAAAGGTATCGGACAGGAACAGAGCGCCCTGGCTGTTGATCAACAATGACATGGCCGAGAGATCGCGTGCCGTTTCACAAACACCAATGACCTGCTTGATGTCTCTCAGATGGCGAGTGTAGCGCCCTTCCAGCCCGCAAATGACGGCGTCCGCCTCACCCCGCCGGACCGCGAGTGCGGAAATGACTGTGGCGTTCGTGCGCACGACGGTTCTTGCCGCATCAGGCGGCAGACCGAGGCGGCCGACACATTCGAAATACTCGTCGACATATTCGCGATAACGGGGATCGTCCTGCGGGTTGACGTATTCGAAATCGACCTCCGGGCGGATTTTCAATCCAAACCGTTCGCAGCGCTGCTGAAGAACATCGGGCCGGCCGACCAAAATGGGTTTCGCGATCTTGTCCTCAATCAGAACCTGCGCGGCTCTCAATACCCGCTCGTCTTCTCCTTCCGCGTAAATGATCCTTTGCGGATCCTTGGTAGCGTTGTGGATGATCGGTTTCATGATGAGACCTGACCGGAACACGAAGCGGTTCAGCCGGTCATAATAGGCAGCAAAATCCTCGATCGGACGCGTTGCAACACCGGTGTCCATGGCTGCCTTGGCAACAGCTGGTGCAATGCGCAGGATCAGACGCTGGTCGAATGGTGACGGTATGAGATAATTCGGGCCGAAGATTTCGGTCTTGCCGCCATAAGCACGCGCGGCCACATCGGAGGGTTCTTCCTGCGCAAGGCCCGCAATTGCCTCAACTGCAGCACGTTTCATTTCTTCATTGATCGTGGTCGCGCCAACGTCGAGCGCACCACGGAAGATATATGGAAAACACAAAAC
Organism: uncultured Roseibium sp.; assembly: GCF_947499295.1. Classification (GTDB taxonomy): domain Bacteria; phylum Pseudomonadota; class Alphaproteobacteria; order Rhizobiales; family Stappiaceae; genus Roseibium. The sequence continues at coordinate 144,559 of NZ_CANMNP010000002.1, read as the reverse complement.
GTTGTTGACCTGGTTCGGATAGTCGGAGCGCCCGGTGCACATCACGACATCACTGCGCACTTTCTGCGCCTCTTCCGGCATGATCTCCGGGTTGGGGTTTGCAAGAGCAAGGATCAAGGGTCCCTTGCCCATCTTCTCAACCATATGTGGTTTCAAAACACCGCCTGCGGACAATCCCAGGAAGACATCCGCACCATCAATCACCTGATCAAGCGTGCGCAAATCTGTCTTTTGCGCAAAAGCGGACTTCCACTCATCCATGAGAGCTTCGCGTCCTTCATAGACGACACCCTCAATGTCAGTGACCCAGATGTTTTCACGTTTTGCGCCAAGGGATATCAGCATATTCAGACAGGCGAGCGCGGCAGCACCGGCCCCGGAGGCAACGATCTTGGCATCTTCAATCTTCTTGCCGGCCAGCTGCAGACCGTTTCGAACCGCCGCTCCAACGATGATCGCCGTGCCGTGCTGATCGTCGTGAAAAACCGGGATGTTCATTTTTTCGCGCAACTTGGCTTCGATCATGAAGCATTCAGGCGCCTTGATGTCTTCCAGGTTGATGCCCCCGAACGTCGGCTCCAGAACCGAAACGGCATCGACGAACTTGTCGACATTGTTTTGCGCAACTTCGATGTCGAACACATCAATGCCGGCGAATTTCTTGAAAAGAACCGCCTTGCCTTCCATCACCGGCTTTGAGGCAAGCGGTCCGATGTTGCCAAGTCCAAGAACAGCGGTTCCGTTCGAGATCACAGCGACAAGGTTGCCCCTGGACGTGTAATTGGCGGCCTTCGCGGGATCCTCGGCAATTTCAAGGCAGGGTGCGGCAACGCCCGGAGAATAGGCGAGCGCCAGGTCGCGCTGGTTGCCCAATGGCTTGGTGGCCTGGATTTCGAGTTTGCCAGGCCTTGGATGTTCGTGAAAATACAGGGCGGCTTCTGTCAGATCGCTTTCGTTGGATTTGCTGTCGCTCATGACTGTCCCTGTCTCCCTGGCATATTCCGTTAGGTAGTCTTTTTCTGCAATTCGCGGCGGCATGGCCCCCTGCCAACTATTGCAGCGATTTGATGAATTGTCTCTGAGCTTTATCTGGCGCGATGCAAAATGAGAACCCGCAACAGTCCAAAGAGCACAATGCTGTTCAGGATATGCCACAGGAAATGCGTTCCCAAGGCAAATTGGTTGCAGATTGGCTCATCCAACATGCGGAAAGTCAATGAAAGCGCGAAGACAATGCCCGTGATCAGCACCTGTGCGCCGAGGCGGCTGTTTTGCCTTCTGAACAAAGCGCCCACGACGAAAATCGCGAGCAGCGCCGGCACATATCCCGCAGAAGAGCCGACCAAAGGTGCGATCACTTGAGCGACAAACGGTGTTGCCAGAAAAAACCCGACAACAATCAACAATGCGAGCCACCAGGTGACTGCAAGAAACCGTTTCAGTGCAAAAAACAAATAGACATGAATGAATATGGCAATTGGCAATATGTCAGCGAGTGCTGCCCATCTGGTTGCGAAGGTGTGAAACAGGAATGAGCCGACACCTATTACAAAAACAACGCCAATCAAAACAAACGCCGGCCAGTCATCCGGTGTTTTTCGCCGCCACAAGAAAAACGCGACAATTGCGGCGACCAGAAAGGCAGCGTTTGTGATGGCGTTGACCGGTTCAGACCAGAAATCGGGCCCAACCCGCTCGCAATAATTGTCGACCTGTTCATTCAATGCCATCTGCAACGCACCAATCTGCTGCTTCTTTTCAGATCTAACTACAGCCTGGACGTGACAGTTTCAGCAATCAAGCGGGCCAATCGCGAAACACCTTCTTCAATTTTCCGTTCATCAGCGCAGGAAAAACTCAGCCGCATCGTGTTGGCACCGCTTCCATCGGGATGGAACGCTCTTCCGGGAACAAAGGCGACTTTGGCCTTTTCAACAGAGCTCTGCAGCAGTTCGGCAGCATCACACGCAGTCGGCAATTCCACCCAGATGAACATGCCGCCTTCCGGTCTGGCCCAACGGCACTCCGCCGGCATGTGCTTTTCCAATGCTTCCAGCATGGCATCGCGCCGCGCCCGGTAGATCCGATTTGTTCGGGCCGTGTGGGTGGCGAAGTCGCGTTCAGCAACGCGTGCCATGGCATCCTGGTTGAGAACGGGCGTGTTGAGATCGCTTGCCTGCTTGATCAACACAAGCCTGGAAATCACTTCAGAGGCCGCACAGATCCAGCCAAGCCTCAGACCTGGGGACAGGGATTTGGAGAAGCTGCCACAATAAAGCGTCCGGCTGTTCTCGATACCGCCGGAGTTTTGACAATCCAGAGCCAGCATCGGCTCAACGGCTTCACCGTCATATCGCAGACTTTCATAAGGAGCGTCTTCGACAACTGCGCAGGATAATTTCTCAGCCAAAGCCAAAATGCGGCGCCGGTCTTCAAGGCCAACAGTCAAACCCGTTGGATTGGCGAAATCGGGAGACAGATATGCGAACTTGACCTGCCCACCGAATTCATCAGCCTTTCTTGTGTAGTCTTCCGCGGCACGGTTGGTTCCAGGATCCAGCCGGTCGAATTGCAACTCATATGCGTTGAAGGCCTGAACCGCGCCGAGATAGGTTGGCCATTGGACAAGTGCAGTGTCCCCCGGGGACAAAAACAGCTTGCCGAGATAGTCCAGTGCCTGTTGCGATCCAGAGGTGATCAGAATGTTTTCAGGTGCGCATTCCACACCGAGTTCGCGCATGTGGGCGACAATCCACATTCTCAAGCGCAAGCTGCCTTCGCTCACTCCGTATTGAAGCGCCCTGGATGCCTCCGGACCGCCCAGGATCTCCTCATAGGCTTTCTGGAAACTCTCTGTGGGAAACAGCTCGGGGTCGGGAATACCGCCTGCAAATGAAATCACATCCGGGCGGTCCAGCAACTTCAGCAGTTCGCGAATTTCCGACGCGCGCATTCGACTGGCACGCTTGGCGTAAAGACTTTCCCAGGTGGTCATGGCGGGCTCACTGGCTTTCAAAAGAGACAAATTAAGTCAATAATACTGACCTATATATTTTGCAAGTGTCTCAATCTTTTTATTTTTTGTAATTTTATTGCGTAAACAATCTTCCAAACCACGCAAATACGGCTGAGCTGGACCCGAGGGTCCTGAGTGCCTAAGTGTTGATGCAAAGGAGTTATTCATGTCACGTCTCGATGAAAGCCGCCCGTTCATTCCGCTCAATATTGCCGTTCTGACGGTGTCCGACACACGTTCATTGGATGAAGACAAGTCGGGCAAAACGCTTGCAGACCGGATCAAAAGCGCTGGCCATACCCTGGCAGACCGCAAGATCGTCAAGGACGACGTTCCGGCCATTCAAGAGATCGCAAGAGCCTGGATTGCGGACAAGGGAGTTGACGTCATTGTCTCTACAGGTGGGACCGGTTTCACCGGCCGGGACGTAACACCTGAGGCCATGGAGCCGCTGTTTGAAAAGCGCATGGACGGTTTTTCCGAAGTGTTCCATCGCATTTCCTATGACAAGATTGGAACGTCGACTATCCAGTCCCGGGCAACAGGCGGAGTGGCCGGCGCAACGTACATTTTCGTGCTCCCCGGATCGACAGGGGCCTGCAAGGATGCGTGGGACGGAATTTTGAAGTGGCAGCTCGACTATCGCCACATGCCGTGCAACTTCGTTGAAATCATGCCGCGGCTCGATGAACACTTGAAACGCGGCAAACTCCAGGAGGCTTGAGAATTGCCGTTTCTCATTCGATCAGCAGTCCTGGACGATGAGCGCGCTGTTTCGGCATTGCTCCTCAAAAGCTACACAGCGCTGCTCAAGAGTGCTTACGATGCAGCAACACTTGCCAAGGCTCTGCCATTGATCACGCGTTCAAGACCGGAGCTCCTGACCTCCGGCAGCTATTATCTGGCGGAAACTGAAGACGGCCAGCTGGTCGGCGCAGGAGGCTGGACAAAGGCATCCCCGACAGGGCTCGACGAGACGGAAAACAACGGTAACATTCGCCATTTCGGCACAGATCCAGAATTTACCAGCCGGGGAATTGGGCGTTTGTTGATGCAACGTTGCTTCGAGGACGCGAAATCTGGCGGCCTTTCAGAGTTTAATTGCTATTCGACGCTGAATGGCGAGAGTTTTTACCGCGCCTGCGGCTTCAATAGCATCGAACGATTTCTCGTTCTCCTGCCCGGGAACGTCGAATTTCCATCCATCCGCATGACCTGTCCTCTGTAACTTCGGCAGAAACGGCCTAATTCAGCCGGAAAGGAGAAAAGAATGGGTATGCTCGTCGATGGCAACTGGGTTTCCGATGCAACAGGAGACAGCGTTGATGGCGATCGCTTCGAAAGATCGAAAGCACAGATCCGGAATTGGGTCACACCAGACGGCTCCGCAGGCGCAACGGGGAAAGCTGGATACCGCGCTGAAAGTGGCCGTTACCATCTCTACGTTGCCTGGAACTGCCCCTGGGCGCACCGCACGTTGTTGATGCGTGCGGTGAAGGGTCTTCAGGATCACATTGGAATATCTGTCCTTGCGCCGAAACGCACAGAAGATGGTTGGGTGTTTGACCCGAAAAACGGCTATACCGATACCCTCGCTGGCGCTGCGGCCCTGCACCAGATCTATGCGAAAGGCACCTCTGACTATACAGGGCGGGTCACAGTGCCCGTTCTGTGGGACACCAGAACCGATACTCTGGTGAGCAACGAGTCGGCTGAAATCATCCGCATGCTCAACAGTGCCTTCCAGGGCATTGCCGAAAACCCGGCCGACTATTTCCCAAGCGAGCTGCAGAACGACATCGACGACTGGAATGCCTTCATCTATCCGGAACTCAACAATGGCGTTTATCGTGCAGGCTTTGCGCGCTCACAAACAGCTTACGATGAAGCCGTTACCGAGGTCTTCGAAGCGCTGGACCGGATCGAAAGCGTGCTTGAGACACGTTCCTGGTTGACTGGGGAGAGCATCACGGAGGCCGACATTCGTCTTTTTCCGACACTGGCGCGGTTTGATACCGCTTATTGGAGCGCCTTCAAATGCAATAAACGCAGGCTGATCGACTACCCGCATCTGTGGGCCTATGCCCGCCGGTTCTTTGCCCTTCCAGGCGTCGCCGACACGGTAAAGCTCGACATTTACAGGCGAGGCTATCACTCAAAAAGCGAGCTGCGAAATCCGAACGGCATCGTGCCGCTTGGACCGATTGTCGACTTTTCAGAGCCGCTTGAGGCAGCCTAGGCTGCAGCCTCTCTAGCGCGTTGCCAAAGCAGGATGGCAACAGGCTTGACGAAGGCGAGGAAGAATTGGCGCTTCTAACCGCCATTCGGCGTCGGAGAAGGCCGTCTCATTCTCAGCGCTCGTTTGTAGAGCTTCAATCGTACAGACATACCGAACTTCAATGTCTGCTTTGCGCCCAAAACACTGCGGCTTGGTCCGTTTGGTCGGCCGGCGTCTTAGAGCCCAGAGTGTCCGATGCTGCGTTCCAGGCAAATGTCCGCAATACACGTCAGGCCGATTGATGAAGCAGCAGGAGAATTTCTAGTCCTTGATCTCCCATGGGGCTGTTGTCGCGAATGCGCCTCGAAGAGTATCTACGAACTCTTCGGCTCGCCGAGACAGCGGCCGGGCAGCCGGCCGAACCAGTTTTGCGTCTCGTCCATATGTGCGGTGATCGTTCAGCACTGTCTCCAAAGTGCCCTCTAGAATTGCATCGTTACAAACGAAACTGGGCTCCAGACAAACGCCCAGACCTGCTTTAGCCGCGTCAACCAAGACCGTACCATTATTGGTGACAATGCGCGGTGACAGTTGCACGTCCAGTTTTTGACCGTTCGGGCGCGAAAATCGCCAGCGCGCGGGATCCGGTCCAACACGATACGCGAGCGCCGGAAAACCAGTCAGATCTTCTGGTGTACCTGGGCGGCCATACTGATCCCAAAAGGCCGGGCTGGCTGCGACGACATAGTGGACAGAAAAAAGGGGTTCCGAGGTCAGCGCCGGATCATCCAAATGCCCGAGACGTATTGCAAAATCAAATCCCCCTTCGATCAGGTCGACGGGCCGATCACTTAATTCCATGTCGAAATGAATCTCGGGATTCGACGCTGCGAATTGGTTGGCGAGTGGTGCCAGATAGCGCAGACCGAATGCGGGTGGGCAAGCGACGCGTATGAGACCTTTTATCGGTCTGTCTTGACCGGAAATCGCGCTGTCTGCTTCGTTCAGATCAGATAAGAGCCGCAGACAGTGAGCGTAATATTCCCGGCCTCTTTCGGTGGCCTTTACTCCACGCGTCGAGCGGAGTGTAAGTCTGACGCCAAGGCGTGCTTCCATTTCGTCAACCCTGCGGCTGACTGCTGAAATCGCCACACCTTGGCGTTCAGCCGCAGCTGAAAACGAGCCAGTCTCGACAACGGCCACAAATGCTTCAATCTCGGCAAATCGATTCATTTGCTTTCCAAAAATTAGATATCAGATTTCAAAATAACACATCTACTGAAAATTATTAGAAATTATATATTCAGCCGACCCACGCTCTTGAATTGCCACCAGAGGAGCAAAATTTGCGCCGGCGCCTTCATACACTTCCGATTTTCACACTGGCTATCTTGTGGCTCGTCGGCTGGACACTGCGTGTACCGGTTTTGGCCACTCCTCCATTGGCAACCCGCATTGCGGAATCCTATGGGCTGGAAGCTATGGGGATCGGAGCTTTGACCATGTTGCCTGTGGTCGCCATTGCCTTTGGCGCGATCCCCGCGACTTTCCTAATCGGACGCTTCGGTTTGAAAGCTGCAATTGCTTTTGGTGTTTTGCTGATGGCGGTGGCCTCCACCGCGCGCGGATATGCGCCTTCGAGTCTGATGCTTTTTTCGGTTTCTGTTCTTATGGGATTTGGCGTTGCCCTGTTCCAGACTGCTTTACCCGCGGCGACCAGGGTTTGGACGCCTCGACACATTGCACTCGGAAACGCCGTATATCTGAACGGTATGATGGTTGGGGAAGTGTCTGGTGCAGGATTGACCTTGCCTTTGGTGCTGCCACTGGCCGGCGAAGACTGGCGCATGGCGTTGTTCCTGTGGTCTGTTCCCATCTTGCTCATATCGTTGGCCGCGACGTTCGTGCGTGCGCCCAAAGAAACCAATGATGCACCCGAAGTCGGTACGCGGGATCCGGCATCGACTGCATCACTGCCAAACTGGAACGACGCGTGCGTTTGGCAATTTGGGCTGCTCCTGGCCGGATCGATTGTCCTATTCTATGTCATCAACTCCTATATCGGCGTGATACTGGATGCACGAGGTGAGCGTGATGCACTTGCCTGGTTACTGTTGCTCTACAACGCGACCCCATTGATGGCTTCGTTCGCAGTGTTGGCAGCGCCAGGCTGGATTGGCAGGCGAATGCCCATAGCGGCATCTGCGGGATTGGCCGTGCTCGGGCTTGCTCTATTTACCTTCTTCTCCGGATGGGCTTCTTGGTTGGGTGCCCTGCTCACCGGGTTCGCAGCATCGGTAGAACTCATTCTGTTGGTATCGCTGCCAGCCGTCATTGCAAAAGGAAGAGCTGTGACACAGCTGTCTGCAGGAATGACTCTCATCGGCTACGGCATCGCATTCCCGCTGCCTATGATCGGTGGCTGGTTCGCTGAACAAGTTGGTTGGCTGGAAATCTCTCTGATCCCGTCCTTGGTGTTCGGGGTTGCCATTCTGATCCTGGCGGGAGAGCGCCGGTTTCCGGTCTACACCTGGGCACGATAGGAGACACAAGTAGAATGAAATGATCGTTGAACAAGTTACGATCAGGGTTGCCTTCGCCCGCGGCCAGACCGTTTGACCCAATCGCAGAGAGCGATTGTTTTCGGCAGGTGAGAGCGAAACAGTTAGGGCCCGTTCCGGGGGCGCATTGCAACCTGACAGCCCCCAACTGCAGCGAATGGCGGGTTTGAGCCCAGAGTGACCCTGAGAGGCACCCTTTGAGTTGCCTCTCATGGTCCATAGCGCTGAAGACAGTCAGACCGTCAAGCTAATGTTGAACTTATTTCCGTCTGGGTCACGAAAATAACCACCGTAAAAGTTCTTGCCTCGATGACCCGGGGCTCCTTCATCGGTTGCGCCGAGTTCAATTGCCAGAGCATGAACGGCATCGACTTGATCTTGATCCTTTGCTGCGAGCGCAACCATGGCACCATTTCCGTGAGACGCAGTTTCGCCATTGTAGGGCGTGGTCACTACTATTTTGGGTTTTTCAGGCCCAAAGCTATAGCCGATCATGTTGTCTAGGCTAAAGGCGCGTGTACCGTTTATTGCGCAGAACAACGCATCGAAAAAAGTTGCGGAAGCAGCAAGGTCATTTGACCCAAGAGTGATGTAGCTAATCATGATTTTTCTTTTTGCATGAGTAATTGTTGCGCCCTATGAGGCGGCGCGCTGTAAAACCAAAGAGCGGTTTGCGTGGAAATACTCAGGCAATCATGCACGCATTTTATCTGCGTAATTGCGGATTAGCAACGGCAGTTATGTCCGCGTAGCCGCCTGACGCGGCAGATGGATCAACCCCGGCAGTTATACCAGAAGCGGGCATCGGCCACTCTTCAATTATAAGTATACGTCCTCGGGCACGGTCCCAAGAAACTATGCGCTCAGATCCCTCGCAATCTGGATTGCATACAAGGTGCAAAGGCAAGGGAAACCCAGACGGTTTGTGAGCTGCTGCAACACAGATGACAGTCCCGCTCTAGGGGCTCCGATCAATGTCGGAGTGCACCATCATAAGGGGACGTTCCCTGGCTCGCCGTTGCCTGTCATTAGCCGTGGAGTTTGATCGCGACCCTTGCCGGAATGCGCAGGATCCCAACGCAGAACCGGGCAAATGATTGGCGCAAGCCTGCAATGAGGCCCTCCCGCTGCGGTTCGCCGGATGTGACCGCGGCTGCCCGCAGAAACACCATTCGGCCGCGGCCAATGCGCTTTGCTATGTCGAGATCTTCCAGCTGCGGCAAAGGCCTGTGACCACCGAGCTTTTGATAGAACTGACGTGAGATCAGCAGCCCTTGATTTCCGTAAGGCATGCCAAGCAGCTGGGAACGGAACGCCGCGACGGATTCCCCAAGACGGGCACCTGGCCCAAAGGCTTCGTATCGCAGCCGAAAGCTGGCCGCCGTCCGGGGTCCGTTTGGCGCGCGGGCTGCCCGTTCGACAAATGCCTGTGCTTCATGGTGCCAACCGCTCTCAAGTAGCGTTTCAGGCTGCAAGAACAGCAACCAGTCGCCTCTTTTGGCGATCTCAGCACCCAACGCGAGGCGTTCAGCCTTTGATTTCTTCAAGACCGCCCAGTGGCAACCGGCCGCGTCCGCGACCTTGCCGGTATTGTCCGATGAGCCACCGTCCACGATCACGACTTCGCGCACGACGCCTTCCGCTGCTGCGGGCACAAGCGCCGAGAGGGCATGGACCAGCTCGGTTTCGGAATTGTATGTCGGAATAATGACGCTAATCATGTCCCGAAGTTCTACAGGATTTTTTTTCAAAGTGCGAGTGAATGGGCTTGAGAACGCGCGGAAATTGGCTAATGTTCTACTTATGTTCTCATTTACTCGCCTGAAACGATCATGAACGCGCCTACGCAATTCGCTGCAGCGCAGCAAACGGCCGACATTCCCGAAGACAGTGCTTCCCGGTTGAAGGAGGATAGAACAAGAGGCCGGGGCTCAGCACTTAACAAGTCCGGCCGATTTGAACCCCTAGCCTATGAAAGCTTTGACGATGGCTGGGACACTCTTGAAGATCTGCCCCCATTGCAAACCGAGGTACAAGAAGAGCGTGCACGGACGATCATAACGCGCAATTCTTCGCCCGATCTTTCCTTTGACCGTTCGATTAACCCTTATCGCGGCTGCGAACATGGTTGTGTCTACTGTTTCGCGCGGCCAAGCCACGCCTATATGGGACTGTCTCCCGGGCTGGACTTTGAAACCCGCCTTTTCGCCAAACCCAATGCGGCGCAGCTTCTGGAGCGGGAATTGTCCAAACCGGGCTACATTCCGCGCGTGATCGCCATCGGCACGAACACCGACCCCTATCAACCGCTGGAACGCGGATACAAGTTGATGCGGGAAATCCTGGAAGTTCTCGACAACTGTTCTCATCCGGTCGCGATCGTGACAAAGTCAGCACTCGTGACCAGGGACATCGACATCCTCGCGCGGATGGCCGAACGCAATCTGGTCAAGGTCGCGCTCTCCGTCACCACCCTGGACAAGAAGTTGTGCCGTGCCATGGAGCCCCGCGCGTCCGCACCTCACAAACGTCTTGGTGCTATCAAGGCCCTGAACGCAGCAGGCATTCCCTCGCTGGTCATGATGGCACCCATTATCCCTGCTCTGACCGACAGTGAGATTGAAAACATATTGGAAGCAGCTGCCGAGCACGGTGCACAGGAAGCTGCTTATGTCCTTTTACGGTTGCCCCTTGAAGTCTCCGAACTGTTCCGCGACTGGCTGCTCAGGCATCGCCCTGACCGATACAGGCACGTCATGAACCTCATCAGATCCATGCGTGGCGGCAAAGACTATGACGCCAAATGGGGGGAACGCATGAGAGGTCGAGGTCCCTATGCGGATCAGATCTCCAAACGCTATTCGCTTGCTGCAAAACGTCTGGGCCTCAGCTTACGCAGAAAGAAACTGAACCTGAATGAATTCCGCCAACCTCAAAAAGGTGGTGTGCAACTGGACCTCTTTTGAAGTCCCGGCTTGAAGTGATTTCTTGCAAACGGCAGGTTGATCGACATGACTGGCACGCCTTCCCTGTTCGATCTGGCTTTTCCCGATCGCCCAGACCTATCTCTTGAGCGCAGGTACGCCTTGGATTTTGACGGGCTTTTGTGCGGTGTTGACGAAGCCGGGCGCGGGCCATGGGCCGGGCCGGTTGTCACTGCTGCTGTCATTCTTGACTACGAGCGCGTGCCGGATGGGCTGGATGATTCCAAGAAGCTCTCCGAGGCCAAACGCGAAGCCTTGTATCTGGACATCGTTTCCAGCGCCTGGATTTGTGTGGCCAGTGCCTCACCGGCGACGATTGACCGTCTCAACATCCGCGCGGCGACACTTTCCGCAATGGTGAGAGCCGTCAACGGATTGCCAAAACGCCCCAGCTATGCCTTGATCGACGGCAGAGACATTCCACCCGGTCTATCGCAACCGGGCCAGGCATTGATCAAGGGCGACGGCCGCTGCCTTTGTGTCGCTGCCGCGTCCATTGTGGCCAAGGTTACACGGGACAGAATGATGGTCCGGCTGGAGGACCGGTTTCCGGGATATGGCTTCGCCCAACACAAGGGATATGGAGTGCCCAGGCATCAGGAAGCGCTTGAGGCACTTGGCCCGACAGTTCATCACAGGATGAGCTTCAAACCCGTCCGGCTGGCCGCGGAAGTGTCGAGTGATTGATGTGCAGTGCGAATGTAAAAAACGCATGAAAAAAGCGGCCTCGAGAGGCCGCTTTTTTATCTCAACTCGGAAGTTCCCAAGTATTAATTCAGGCGCTCTTTTACCTGCGCGATGCTTTTGGTCAGGATGTCGTCGGCGACTTTGTCCTGAACCTTTGCAGCGAGGATCTCCTCGGCTGCTGCAACGGCGATATCGGCTGCCTTGGCGCGAACTTCAGAGATTGCCTGGCTTTCTGCCTGAGCGATCTTGTCTTCCGCCGCCTTTGTGCGGCGCGCGATCATCTCTTCAAGAGCCTGGTTGGTTTCAACCGTCAAACGCTCTGCTTCCGAATTGGCTTCAGCAATGATGGCTTCTGCCTCGCCCTCAGCTTCGTGGCGCTTGCGCTGATATTCCGACAAAAGAGCCTGGGCTTCTTCACGCATCTTGCGTGCTTCTTCCAGTTCCTTGCGGATTGTATCGGCGCGATCGTCAAGCGATCCGCCGATCTTGCCGGGCACCTTGAGATAGGCGATCAGTGCAAAGAAGAGAACGAGACCGACCAGGGCCCAAAATGTTGCGTCCATGATCGTCTCCTCAGTTCATCGCCGACTTCAGCGCTTTGTTCAGATCGGTTTTGGTCGGAGCCTTACCAATCAGCTGCTCTACGAGAGCTGATGTGGTGTCTCCGGCAATCTCTTCGATCTGGGACAGTGCTTCAGTCTTGATGCCGGTGATATGTGCTTCCGCCGCTTTCAGCTTTTCGCCGAGTTCGGTCTCAGCTTTTTCCCGGCGCGCATCCTGCTCGGCCTTCAACTTTGCCCGCGTGTCATGAGCAATCCCATGAGCCTTGTTGCGAGCTTCGGCTAGTGCCTGTTCGTACGCGGCGATCGCTGCGTCGGTTTCTGCCTTCAGGCGGTTGGCCTCGGAAAGATCTCCGGCGATGCGGTCCTTCCGGTCTTCCAGGATCCCTGCGATCCGCGGCATCGCCACGTTCTTCATGATCCAGTAGAAAATACCGAAAGTGATTGCGAGCCAGAACAACTGGGACGCAAAAGTCGTCGCATCGAACGGCGGGAAGCCCACGCCGTGCTCGCCGGCTGCTTCCGCGATGGCCGCATGGCCTTCAGTGGTCGTTTCGCCTGCCATTTCCTGTCTCCTAAATCCGGCTAGGCGGCGCTATTGGAGCGCCGCCACCGGAGTCGCATCAAATGTCGCTGTTTGAGAGCGATTAAGCGAACAGGATAAGGAAGGCGATCAGAAGGGAGAAGATGCCCAAAGCTTCCGTCACGGCGAAGCCGAAGATAAGACGGCCGAACTGGCCATCGGCAGCGGACGGGTTGCGCAGGGCGCCTGCGAGGTAGTTACCGAAGATGGTGCCGAGGCCGATACCAGCGCCGCCCATGCCCAGGCATGCGATACCCGCACCGATGTATTTTGCTGCTTCTGCTTCCATGACACGTGCTCCTAGATGTGTTTGCAGATTTCTCACGCACGGCGCTCTATCGCCGTGTGATTTGGATTACCCTTAGTGTGAAGGATGAATTGCGTCGTTCAGATACATGCAGGTCAGAACGGCAAAGACGTAGGCCTGCAGGAAAGCGACAAGAAATTCCAGCGCCGTCAAGGCGACCGTCATTGCGAGCGGCAGAATCGCGCCGAAAATGCCAAGGGCACCCATAGCGCTAAGGCTGACGACAAAGCCGGAGAAGACCTTCAATGTAATGTGCCCGGCAAGCATGTTCGCAAACAGACGAACAGAAAGGCTGATCGGGCGGGACAGGAACGAGATAACCTCGATCATGGTCACCAGCGGGATCAGTGCGCCAGGAACGCCACTTGGAATGAAGAGTTTCAGGAACTTCATTCCGTGCCGCATGAACCCGTAGAAAATCACGGTTAGAATCACCAACATCGCGAGGGCGAAGGTGACAATGATGTGGCTTGTGATGGTAAAGAAGTACGGGAACATCCCGAAGAGGTTGGCGACCAGAACGAACATAAAGAGCGAGAACACAAGCGGGAAGAATCGCATCCCGTCGGTTCCTGTCGCATCTCGAAGCGTTCCGGCAATGAATTCATACATCATTTCCGAGACCGACTGTACTCGGGTCGGCACCAGGCCGCGACCGCTGGTCGAGAAGATCAGAAACGCAGATGTCGCTGCCACGGTCAAAACCATGAACAACGAAGAATTGGTGAAAGAGAAATCCATTCCTCCGACTTCAATCGGAAAGATTTTCTGGATTTGGAACTGATGGATCGGATCGTTCGCCACCGGCCAGCCTTCTTCGTTCGTTCATTATCACAGCGCCGATAAGGCGCGACAAATTCTAGTCCGGCCTGTTCTTGTGAACGTCTTCTTTGCTGGTGCCCTTAGCCCCTGGCTGCTCGACAACACCGGCCGAGCGCAGAACATTCAAAACACCGGCCGCAAAGCCCAACAGCAAGAACACAATCAGCCCTAGAGGCGTTGTTCCTAGCCATTGGTCGGCCACCCAACCAATCCCGGCCCCCACCAACACACCAGCGATGAATTCTGAAGACAGTTTCATCGCCTGTGCGTATCCGGATGAGTTGCTCTGTGACTTGCGCGCGGCTTTTTCTTCCTCGACACGCCGGTCATCAAGCATCCGGTCCAATTGAGCCCGCCGTTCCGACAGACCTGCTTCCGGTGCGTCGCCGTTCTGATCTTCGTCACCGCCGTTTTGCGAAGACATGTTGTTAAGTCCCCACCACGCCGACATGTCAGATACAACAACGGGAGAGCCCCGTAAGCCGCGCGCACCATAGTCGGCACCTCATGCCGTGTCAAGAAGCCATCAACAATCCTTATCTAGTTGAAAAATATTATCTTTTTAAGGTCACATCAAATTACCCAGACCTAAGTTGCATGCCGATCCCGCGGCAGTGCGCACCAAATGCGTTTCAGGGACGATTTCAACGCCGAATGAATCATTTGTTGTTGCTGAGACAAGCACAAGATCGCTGAACCGCCGCGAATTGATGCGATGCGGTATTGAGGGATCAGAAGACAATCAGGCAGTTGAAATGCCCGGCAGGTGAACAGACCTTTTGCCGCCAAGGCCTTAGCCGGTTTCGCGAAACCTTTCGGCTGTCTCGAGATCAACGGATACCAGTTGCGACACACCTCTTTCGGCCATGGTCACGCCGAACAGCCTGTTCATGCGTGCCATGGTGATCGGGTTGTGGGTGATCACAACAAAACGGGTTTCCGTGCTCGCGCACATCTCGTCCAGAAGATCGCAGTAACGCTCGACATTGGCATCATCGAGCGGAGCATCAACCTCGTCGAGAACACAGATCGGAGCCGGATTCGTCAGAAAAACGGCGAAAATCAGGGACATAGCAGTTAGCGCCTGCTCACCGCCGGACAGCAAAGTCATCGTCTGAGGCTTCTTGCCCGGCGGGCGTGCGACAATTTCGAGCCCAGCTTCAAGCGGATCATCGCTGTCCACGAGTTGAAGTTCTGCGGTGCCACCGCCAAACAGATGGGTAAAAAGACGCTGGAAATGCCCATTGACGACTTCAAATGAAGCAAGCAAACGTTCGCGCGCCTCGCGGTTTAGATTTGATATGCCGGTGCGCAGACGGCGAATCGCCTCGATCAGATCGTCACGCTCAGATGTCAGTGTGTTTTTCTGTTCGTCGATTTCCTTGAGTTCTTCTTCCGCCCGCAGGTTGACACCACCCAAACGCTCACGCTCGGCCTTCAGCCGCTCCAGTTTGCGTTCCATCGCTTCGGGATCCGGCAAGGGAGCTCCCTCTTTCAGACCCGCAATTTCCGGCAAGGCCGCAACTGTGACTTCGAGATCTTCATCAATCCTGCGTTCAAGATTGCCTTTGCGTTCGCGCGCTGCCTCCAATCGCTCTTCGGCGCGGATTTTTTCTTCCCTTGCGCCCGCCATTGCCTCCATTGCGACCTTTGCCGCCCGGTCGACGTCCGACAGGTCGAGTTCTGCCTGGGAGAGGCGGTCATCCTTTGCCTTCTTGACCTCTTCCGCATTGGCAATTGCGGAAAACAATTCACGACGTTTGAGTTCGATATCCTCCGGCGCTTCAATGAGCTCCGCCCGTTCTTCTTCGGCCTCTTCGCGCCGCTCGGTCAGAGTGGAAATCTGCCTCGTGGCATTGGCAGCCCGGGTTTTCCAGCCATCATATTCGCGGGCGATCGATTCAAGACGCCTGTCGCGCATCTGCTGTTCACGCGTTAGCCCTTCGGAAACGGCGCGCGCCTCCGCCAAAGCGCTCCGGGCAGCGCTGACCTTCGCTTGCAGCTCATCAATGCGCTCTCGATAGCTGGAGCTCTCAGGCGCGGCCTCATACCGCTCTTCGGCCTCTATGGCCTGCTCCCGCGCCATCTCGGCTTCCTCGCCAAGGCGTTCGGCTCTCTCCTGGGCAGCTTCCCGTCTGGCCGCCAGTTGCGAGGTTGCCCGTTCTGCCGCAACCAGGGCTTCCCGCGCAGCCGCCGCAAGGCGCTGTCCATCCCGAACCTTGCCTTTCGCAGCCTGTTCAAGCTCCACGGTCTGACGAATCGCATTTACCGCTTCTTCGAGTGCCCCTTGGTGCTGCCCAACCAACCGTCTTGCAGCCTCAATCTCGTCCGCCAGCTCCGCTATCCGGTTTTTCTGGGCAAGTCTTTGTGCAGCCGGTGTCGGAGCGTTGGCTGCAATGACAAATCCATCCCAACGCCAAAGATCGCCTTCTGCGGAGACCAGCCGCTGTCCGGGTTTGAGCGCGGCGCGGAGCCGCGGCCCTTCTTCCTGAGACACAATGCCTATCTGCGCCAGGCGGCGACTTAACTCCACCGGTGCAACAACAAGTGCAGACAATGGACGCGCACCATCAGGCAGCGGCGGATCACCTTCCCCTGACAGGGTTTGGCCCCATTTTACAGCAGCCGCTTCTTCCAGGGTTGCGTCCAGATCCTCACCAAGTGCGGCGCCGAGTGCGGTTTCAAAACCCTGTTCAACCTGGATCTGTTCGACAACAGGTGTGTGATCCTGTTCGGAATGAACATTCAGTACCTGCTCAAGAGTACGCGCCTCCGTTTCCAGCCCCTGCAGCAATTGTTGCGCTTCACCCAACGGGCCACGTGCGGCCTGTTCGCCTTCACGTGCTGCGCGGGTTGAGGCTTCAGCTTCCTCCACTGCCGTCTCAGCTTCGACCAGTGTTTCCTCAGCGAGTTCAAGCGCCTCGCGATTTTCTGAAACTCCGTCCTTCTCGGCCATTTGAGCATCGAGTTCTTGCAAGGTTTGCTGCGCATCCTGAGCTTGCGCGAGCAAGCGATCGGAACGCTGGCGGCTATCTGCGACAGCTCTTTCCAGCTGTTGCCGCTCCGCACGTGCACGTGCCTCAGCGGCCGTCAGGTCTGAAAGGCCGGCTTCAAGCTCTTGAACGGAGCTTTCGGCCTCGGCAACCTTCTCGCGGGCAGTTTCCGTGCGCTCCTGAACAAGCTCGTTTTCTTCAAGAAGCTCTGCTCTTTCTTCGCCCAAACGCTCAAGAACTTCATCGTTCTCAGAAACCATACTCTGTTCGCGGCGAATATCCTCAGCCAGTTGGACCAGTCTGCGTTCAAGATCCTGCAGACGCTCTTTCACCCGCCGCTCTTCTGCATCCAGTTCATTCCGTGCAAGGACAAGACGCTGCAGGGCAGCTCCGGCCCTGGCGGCCTCATCTCTGAGTTCCGGCAGTTTGTGAGCCGCTATTGCCTGAACGCGCGCGCTCTCGGCTTGAAGGGCCGTTGCTTCATTGACCTGCTTCTGCGCTTCAGCGAAATGGCTTTCGGCCGTTGCAAGAGCATCGCGGGATTCGGTCCATCGAATGTAGAGGATCGAGGCTTCGGCAGACCTGATTTCGGAAGAAAGGTTGCGGTACCTCGTCGCCTGACGCGACTGCCGACGGAGATTGTCGAGCTGACCATCGATCTGAACCAGAACGTCCTCAAGCCGTTCAAGGTTCTGCTCTGCCGCTCTCAGACGAATCTCGGCTTCATGCCGACGTGAGTGAAGCCCGGAAATGCCAGCCGCTTCCTCAAGAATCTGCCGACGCGATGTCGGCTTGGCGGCGATCAGTTCACCAATCTGGCCCTGACGAACCATTGCAGGTGATCTTGCACCCGTTGAAGCATCGGCAAACAGCAGCTGTACATCACGTGCACGCACGTCTTTTGCATTGATCTTGTAGTTGGAGCCCTGCTCGCGCTCGATCCGCCGGCTGACTTCAAGCAGATCCGCGTCGTTGAAAGCCGTTGGAGCCGTGCGATCCGGGTTTTCCAGAAACAGTGTGACTTCAGCGGTGTTGCGCGCAGGCCTGTTCAAACTTCCTGAGAAAATGACGTCGTCCATTCCGGACGCACGCATATTCTTGTAGGAGTTCTCGCCCATCACCCAGCGGAGCGCCTCCACCAGATTGGACTTACCGCAACCATTAGGCCCAACCACGCCGGTCAGGCCATTCCCGATGATGAATTCCATCGGTTCGACGAAGGACTTGAAACCGACGATACGGAGTTTCGAAAACTTCATCGGCGCCAACACTCCTCAGGAGTAGGCGCCGATGCAAACACGATCAGATCAAGGCAGGCTTTCGCCTTCGGCTGTTTGAAAGCCGGCTTAGAGGTTTTCCTCGATAAGTTTGCCCATTTCTTCAATCGACAGTGCCCCGGACACTCTTTCGCCATTGATGAAGAACGTTGGCGTGGAGTTTACACCGAACTCGTTTGCACCACGGTCTTTCACAGCGTTAACTGCGTCAAGCAAGCCCTGGTTTGTCAAGCATTCCTCAAAGGACTCTTGTGTAAATCCGATCTGTTTCGAAAAATCGAGCATAGATTGGTACGGATTGTCGGTGAAAGCCCATGATCTCTGGTTTTCAAACAGGGTATCCACAATCTCGAAATATTTGTCCTGAGGCGCACAGCGGGCCAGCATGAAGGCCGCCGCAGCGACCGGATCCAGCGGGAATTCACGGAATACGAAACGGACTTTTCCAGTCTCGATATATTCCTTTTTCAGGTCCGGCCAGGTGCGCTTGTGGAAACTTGCACAATGACCACAGGTCATGGACGCATATTCGATGATGGTCACCGGTGCGTTTTCGTCACCCAGAGCCTTTTCACCCAATGGACCGGGTTTCATGAGTTCGTCCACATCGACGGACTGTGCAAGGGCCGGAAGACTGCCGGCCAGGCCGAATGCGGCTGTCGCCAAGGCAGTGGTTTTTAGAAACTGTCTACGGTTCTGGGTCACGAACATTGTCCTGTCAAAAGTCAAAGCGGCACTCGCAAGTGCCTGTTCCAACATCTCATGTGCCCCTTCGAGCACTCCGCGTCAACAAGGCTTATCAAATGTGGCAAGAGAGAGGACGTAACAAGCGCTTGCATCACAGTGTTGTTATCGCAAATCGCCGTGAAATGAGGGATTTCGCCCACAAACGAGCCTTAAATCTCAAGCAGCCTTGTCCGGGTTTCGGGCGATCACCTGAGCGCCGAGCTTCTTGAGTGCCTGCCGCAAACGGTCGTTTTCAACCCCTTCAAGGCGCTCCTCCAGCCGCTTTTCCTCCGATTGCGTCAGGTCGCGAAGTCGCCTGGGCTGTTCTTGCCGCCTGACTTGAACCGGTCGTTGCAGAATCTTGAGGCGGCCAACGGCTGCCCAGCCATAGAAGGTGTTGATGCGCTCGATCAATTGCGCACTGTCATGGGACAGCATCAGGGCAGTCGCCCCATCAGTGTGGACGACAAGTATCGCCGGTTCCGGCGGTCTTTCGGGGTCGCTGAGGTCCGGCCTTCTTGGCCAGATCAGGCGATCCGGCTGAACCCTGCCACCATACCGTTCTCCAACGATATCTGCCCACGCGGCCACAATATCGACAGACGCAAACCCTCGCTTTCTGCAGGCAGGCGTCATCGCCTTGCCGACAAGATCGGCAAGCGGTTTAGCCCCTTTGGGCTTGTGGTGAGCGATTGCCTTTACCACGCGAATGACATACCTCCTCACCAAGCTGATGAAATCAGATTTCAAAACTCAGCTTGGGGTCTGGGATGAAGTGTTCCAATAGAATACGACAAAATGACGACGAATACTTGGTGCAATCCAATTCACGGATGTTTACCGCCAAAGTTGTCCCCAGGCTTTCCAAAGGTTCAATCTGTGAAAATGCCTTGTTAGCCCAAGTGATATCATGACATCTGCTTCTCCTGCCTCAACCTTGCTCGACTGGTATGATCGCCATGCACGGCGCCTCCCCTGGAGAGTTTCACCGCAGGACCGCGCTGTTGGTGAAGTTCCAGACCCCTATCGCGTCTGGCTATCGGAAATAATGCTGCAGCAGACCACAGTTGCGGCCGTGAAGGACTACTTCGAAAAGTTCGTCAAAATCTGGCCGACCGTAGAGCACCTCGCTGCTGCAAGCGAGGAAGATGTGATGAAGGCCTGGGCCGGTCTTGGCTATTATTCCCGTGCCCGCAACCTCAAAAAATGTGCAAACACTGTCGCCAACCAGCTGGATGGGCGATTTCCCGCGAGCGAGGCGGAACTTCTGAAACTGCCTGGAATCGGGCCCTACACCGCGGCGGCAATCGCAACTATTGCCTTTGACAGACACGCGGCTGTAGTCGACGGCAATGTTGAACGCGTCATAACGAGGCTGGACCGGCTTGAAACGCCGCTGCCCGATGCCAAACCTCTTGTAAAAGCCCGGATGGGTGAATTGACACCCGTTGTACGCCCAGGAGACTTCGCTCAAGCCGTAATGGACCTTGGCGCCACTATCTGTACACCGAGACGACCAGCCTGCGCGCTTTGCCCATGGACTTCAATTTGCAAGGTCCAGGGAACCGAAATTGCTGAAACGTTGCCGCTAAAGGCCCCCAAGAAGCAAAAACCGACCCGATTTGGCGCGGCATTCGTTGCTGTCAATTCTGGTAACGGCGCAGTATTGCTACGCCGGCGGCCTCCAAGCGGTCTGCTTGGTGGTATGACCGAAGTGCCCGGCACACACTGGACTGAGCAGTTTGAAGCCGACTCGGCCCTGGAAGATGTTCCCTTCGCGGCAAACTGGCGAAAGCGGCCAACCGAGGTCAAACACACGTTCACTCATTTTCATTTGCGCCTCACAGTTTTCCGCACCGACCTTTTCGGTGACACTATGCCTGAGCTTGAAGCCAGTTGGTGGTCCGAACCCGACGCGCTTGAAACAGAAGCGCTCCCCACTGTTATGCGCAAAGTGCTGGCAGCAGCCCTTTCGTAATTCTCACGCGCCAGCTCGCGCCCGGCAAACTGCACCCTTTTGCCCCGTCACAGGTGGCGTTATCAAATGCCCCTGGGCAGGCAGCGTCGCACCACCCACAACCAAACCGAGAGCGCCCACGTTTTACGACCACTTCTGGATCAACAAAAAACATGGATAAATTCGTCCTGATTTTTTCCTCATCCAATGTGCATTGGCCGTCGTACCAAGACCGACACAGAATTCGATCAAGCACCTGAAAAATCTCGGAAAAAGAAATGTCCGGGAACGGGACAGCTGTGTCTTTGTGAAACCATGGGAGTGCGTCATGAAATTCGTTCAGAAACTGGTCTTTGCTCTACTTCTCGTCCTGCCGCTATCTGCTGCCAATGCCGGTCAGAAGGACATTGTTGACACCGCAGTCGACGCAGGTTCCTTCGGCACCTTGGTCGCTGCAGTTCAAGCAGCCGGTCTCGTTGACACATTGAAAGGCGAAGGTCCGTTCACCGTCTTCGCACCTACAGATGAAGCATTCGCCAAGCTGCCTGAAGGCACAGTTGAGACCCTGCTCAAGCCGGAAAACAAAGACCAGCTCGTTGCGATCCTCACCTACCACGTTGTCCCGGGCAAAGTGATGTCATCCGATATCGCCGGCAAGAAAGCCGAAGTTGCTTCCGTTGAAGGCAGCGAGATCTCCGTTGACGCAACCGACGGCGTAAAAGTCGACAACGCCAACGTCGTGACTGCAGACATTGAAACCTCAAATGGCGTCATCCACGTCATCGACACGGTTATCATGCCGAAGTCGTAATCCAGTTTTAAGGTCCAAGAAAACAAAGCGCGGTCTTTTCAAAGACCGCGCTTTGTTTTTGATTTTCGGCGGTTCGAGGTGTTGGTCTCACTTTACCGGAGATGCAATTCCACTCATAAACTCGGGATGCGTCATTTTATTCCGAATTCAAGCTTTGATTGTCTGGACACGCACCCTAGAATAATTCTAAAGTGCGCCAAGATTCAATTACAGGAGGCATCCCATGAAGGGAAATGAGAAGGTCATCGAGCGTTTGAATGAGGCTCTGTTTCTGGAGCTCGGCGCGATCAATCAGTACTGGCTGCACTACCGCCTCCTTGCCGATTGGGGTTTTGCGCGGCTGGCCAAGAAAGAGCGTGAGGAAAGCATTGAAGAAATGCAGCACGCCGACAAAATCACGGATCGTATTATCTTTCTTGAAGGCCACCCCAACATGCAGAAGGTTGCGCCTCTGCGGATTGGGCAGAATATCAAGGAAGTCCTGGAATCCGATCTGGCGGGCGAATACGACGCTCGCACTTCATATTCCAAGTCGCGCGACATCTGCCGAGACGAAGGTGACTATGTCTCCATGCAGCTGTTCGAAGAACTTCTTTCAGATGAAGAAGGTCACATCGACTTTCTGGAAACTCAGCTGGACCTGCTGGAAAAAATCGGGGTCGAGCGCTACGGCATGTTGAATGCCGTTCCTGCAGACGAAGCCGAGTAACGCAAATTCGGCCACGCGTTGATATCGCGTGGCCGTTGTTTTAGTTCATTTTTGAAACTTTTTTCGACCAGCCAGTCCGGTCATATGCCGAGCTGGTCCTTTGAACCTTTCGCTACCTACTGGAAAGCTGTCTCTGCAAAACTTCTGAGTTTGCGGGAATGGAGTCGCTCGGCCGTCATGTCGCGCATCTTTTCCATCGCCCTGATGCCGATTTCCAGATGCTGGGCAACTTGCCGCTTATAGAAATCGGTAGCCATGCCCGGCAACTTCAGCTCACCATGCAAGGGTTTGTCCGAGATACACAAAAGCGTTCCGTAGGGAACCCGGAAACGAAAGCCATTGGCCGCAATTGTCGCCGATTCCATATCAAGCGCAATCGCCCTGGACTGTGAGAACCTTTTGACAAGTTCGGGCTGATCCCAGAGTTCCCAGTTCCTGTTGTCCAGTGACACAACTGTGCCGGTTCGCATAACACGTTTGAGGTCATAACCATCAATGCCGGTAATCTCGGCAACCGCATCCTCAAGCGCAACCTGGACTTCCGCAAGAGGTGGGATCGGCACCCAAACCGGCAAATCCTGATTGAGGACGTTGTCGTCTCGCACATAACCATGTGCAAGCACATAATCGCCGAGCGTCTGGCTGTTTCTGAGACCGGCACAGTGGCCAAGCATCAGCCAGACATGCGGCCGCAGGACGGCGACATGATCTGTAATGGTTTTGGCATTGGACGGGCCGACGCCAATGTTGATCATTGTGATGCCGCTGCCATCGGCCCGCTTCAGATGATAGGCCGGCATCTGCGGCAGCTTTGCAGGTTCAGTACCGCTGCAGGGCTCGCAGTCTCCAGCCCTGGTTACCAGATTTCCCGGTGATACAAAGGCCTCGTATCCGCTATCCGGATTTGCCAGGAGTTCCTGGGACATGCGGCAAAATTCGTCGATATAGAACTGATAGTTCGTGAAAAGAACATAGTTCTGAAAGTGTTCAGCTGCGGTTGCCGTATAGTGCTGGAGGCGGTGCAATGAATAGTCAACACGCGGCGCCGTGAAGGACGCAAGCGGCATGATCCCGTCACTCGGCTCATAAGTGCCATTGGCGATGGAATCGTCCATCACGGTCAAATCAGGCAAGTCGAATATGTCCGCCAGCGGACGATCCAGATTGGCCGCTGCCGCGCCGCCCTCCACATGCGTTCCATCGTAGAAGGCAAAATGCAGCGGGATCGGCATTTCACTGTCGCCAACCTGAATTGGCACATCGTGGTTCTTCATCAGAAGCGAAAGCTGCGTACACAAATAATTTCGAAAAAGATCCGGCCGTGTGATGGTTGAGGCGTGGGTCCCCGGCCCGGAGACAAAACCGTAAGAAAGGCGACTGTCGAGACGTATATGGCTGTCGGTCACGATCCGCACTTGCGGATAATACGCTCGTACGCGTTCAGTGATTTCCTTGCCTTCAAGAAGATTTTGAAATTGGGATCGCAAGAATGCAGTGTTGTCTTCAAAGATTTCAATCAGCCTGTCGACCGCCTTGCCGGCATCGGTGAAGACCTCTAGCGGGTGCGAGGGTGCCAGCCGAACGCGCCGGACTTCGGGTTGCAAATTCTTGCTGATACTGTTGGACATAAACCGTCTCCTTATTGTTGTTATGGGCCACACAGTCCTGCCAACTCATGCCCTGGTCAATAGATCCAGCATCTGTTTTTGAATTTTTTTTCGCAGAGAGAAAAATTCTGCGCTTATAGTTCAAGGCAAATCTGATGCACTTTTCCCGACGATGCGAAGCCGGTATTGTCATCATGAATTTTTACAAGGAGTTTCCCATGCAACGGTCCATAGTTTCTTTTGCGCTTGCAGCCTCGGTGGTGGTTGGCACCGGTTTCGCAGCCCTTGCCGATAGTCTTCCCGACCTCGGCGGCAAGGAAGTCGTCATAGCGTCGGAAAACACCTACCCGCCTCTCCAGTTCGTTGATCCCAAGTCTGGCGATGCAATCGGTTGGGAATATGACGCAATTGCCGAGATCGCCAAACGTCTGAACATGAAAGTCACCTTTCAAAACACCAGTTGGGACGCCATGATCCCTGCGATCAGCGCTGGTGAATATGATCTCGCCATGAACGGCATCACCATTCGTGAAGATCGAGCACAGCAAGTGGATTTCTCAGATCCTTACATGCGCTCCGAAATGTTCATGCTGGTAAGAGAAGACGAAGACCGCTTCACCGATCCGAAAAGTTTTGCTGCCAACAACGATTTTCTGGCCGGAGCACAACCAGGCACAACACCGTTTTACGTGACTGTTTATGACGTACTGGACGGAGACGAGGCCAATCCCCGGATCAAACTCTTTGAAACATTCGGCGCCGCCGTTCAGGCACTCAAGATCGGTGATGTCGATCTCGTTCTGACAGACAGCACCGGCGGACAAGGCTATGTCGCAGCCAACCCGGACACGTTCAAACTGATCGGCGATCCGATGGGAACAGAGGACTTCGGCTTCATCTTCCCGAAAGGGTCCGAACTCGTTGGCCCCTTCAATGCAGCAATTGCCAGCATGCGCAGCGATGGAACCATTGATGCGCTCAACACGAAGTGGTTCTTTGACTACAAAGTGGGGCAATAGCACTTTGTTCGCTCTCTGATCGTTCAGAGACGCCGCCGTTGGGCCGGCATCGGGGAGAGTTTTCCGGTGCCGGCTGTTTTTTATCCGCTGACTTGTCAATCTTTCCTGGCCGGTGGCACATCTCCCAAATCCAAACAAAGACCGAGCCATGTTCCGCAAATCCAAACAGACCGGCGCCTCAAAACAGGACTTCCCATACTGGTTGGTGGCCGCTTGCGGCATAGCGGTTTTCCTGCTGATACAAATCGCAACGGACGATATCTACAGCCAGGTAATGGCAACGGTTTCTCGCGGGATCGGCCTGACGATCTTCGTCACGCTTGTCGGTTTCTTCCTGGCGTCTGTGCTTGGTCTTCTTTTGGCGCTGGCCTCATTGTCCTCTTCCCTGATCCTCAGGCAAGTGGCGCGATTTTATGTCGAGATCGTGCGTGGATTGCCGATCATCGTGTTGTTGCTTTATATCGCCTTTGTCGGGACCCCGCTCCTGATAGCACTCGTCAATGCGGTGCTGGAACCATTAGGCCAGGACCCCCTGCGCACGCGCGACTTCCCCCTTTTGTGGCGCGCTGTCCTGGCGCTTACCATCGGTTATTCCGCTTTTATCGCCGAAGTTTTCAGGGCTGGCATTCAGGCAGTCGACAAGGGACAGATCGAGGCGGCCGAGGCGCTTGGCATGAACCGGTGGCTCAGGTTTCGATTGATCGTGTTCCCACAGGCGCTGAAAACAATTCTGCCACCGCTCGGAAACGATTTTGTCGCCATGATCAAGGACAGTTCGCTGGTTTCCGTTCTCGGCGTTGCCGACATCACCCAGCTCGGCAAGGTCTATGCCGCCGGTTCTTTCCGGTATTTCGAAACTTACAATATCGTTGCCTTGATCTACCTGATGATGACCATAACCCTTTCACTGGCTTTGCGCCGTTTTGAGCGCACACGCACTGTCGGAGAGCGGTAAGTCTCATATAGCGATCACGGCAACTGGTTCTGAACTTGTTGTCTAGTTCCAGCTCTTGCTCATTCTGAAGACGATACCTTCATCGACATTCAGCAGGGTCAGGTTCGAAACCGCATACCCCGCTTTGCCAACGTTCGGTTCTGTGGAATCTTAGTCTGGCTTGAGAAATATGCTGTAGCGGGGGGAGAACAGAATGCGTTCCTTTGACGAAATTGTAGCGCTGACAGAGGAAAAAAAGGGCGGCCCGGACAATTTGAAGAAGCTCCTGAGTGAGCACAATCAACCCAAATCCGAACAAGAACTTGAGCAGCTTGGTGATGACCGCTGGCTCTCCATGTTCACAAAATGCGTATTTCAGGCAGGTTTCAGCTGGAAGGTCATCGACCAGAAATGGCCGGGTTTCGAAGAGGCTTTCGATGGCTTCGATGTCGCCCGCCTCGCCTTCTTGCCGGACGAGGCTTATGAAGCCCTTATGAAGGACGCTCGTATTGTCCGAAATGCTGCCAAGATCAAATCAGTACAGCACAACGCCATCTTCCTGAAGGATCTTGCCACCGAACACGGGAGCGCATCCAGGTTCTTTGCTCAATATCCGCCAAGCGATCAAGTCGGGTTGATGGAGACGATCAAGAAGCGCGGCAGCCGCCTGGGAGGAAGTACGGGGCAAATCGCCCTGCGCTTCCTGGGCAAGGAAAGTTTCATCCTCACAGGTGATGTGGTTAATGCCCTTATCCGTGAAAATGTCATTGAGAATGACCGCATGTCGAAAAAAAATCTAAATGCCGCACAGGTTGCCTTTAACGAATGGAAGGCAACTTCCGGTCGTAGCATGAATGAAATCAGCAGAATTCTGGCCTTTTCGGTCTGAAGCGGCCATTAACTTCTCATTTAACTTTTACGATTGTAAACAAAGCATTGATTCAATAAGAATTTTTGTTTTGATTGTTTAACCGCTGATTTACCAAACCCGGTAACCATGACACTCGAAATTGCGTGAGGTATTGCGTCGCAATGAGTGTACTGAGTACCGGGGTGTCCTCCGCGGCACCCCATCTAACAAATTCAACGGAAGCATCCGCTTCCTGGCTGAACACGATCCTGAAGGGCGACTGCGTAGCCGCCCTTGAGAAGCTGCCGTCCCGGTCTGTCGACCTGGTCTTTGCCGACCCACCCTACAATCTCCAGCTGGGTGGCGATCTGCACCGGCCGGATCAGTCCAAGGTGGATGCGTGCGACGATCATTGGGATCAGTTCGAGAGCTTCGAGGCCTATGATGCCTTCACCAGAGCTTGGCTTCTGGCGGTTCGCCGGGTGATGAAACCTGACGGTTCGCTTTATGTAATCGGCTCTTACCACAACATCTTCCGTGTCGGCGCGATCCTGCAGGATCTCGGCTTCTGGATCATGAATGATATTGTCTGGCTGAAATCCAACCCAATGCCGAACTTTCGCGGCAAGCGGTTCACCAATGCCCACGAGACGATGATCTGGGCGGTCAGGTCCAAGGATGCCAAGCCGACGTTCAACTATGATGCATTGAAAGTCTTCAACGAAGACCTCCAGATGCGCTCAGACTGGCACTTGCCGCTCTGCACCGGTGCGGAGCGCTTGAAAGGTGCCGACGGCCAGAAAGTACATCCGACCCAGAAACCGGAGGCGCTGCTCTATCGGGTTCTGACCGCCTCTTCAAAACCGGACGATGTTGTGCTCGACCCGTTTTTCGGCACCGGCACCACAGGCGCTGTTGCCAAGAAACTTGGCCGCAACTTTGTCGGTGTTGAACGCGAACAGGACTACATCGATGCCGCGATGGAGCGCATCGATGCCATTGAGACGGGTGACGCGAGTGCTTTGGAAATGCAGCAGGGCAAACGTGCCCTGAAGCGCATTCCTTTCGGGACCCTTCTCGAAAACGGCCTCCTGCAACCGGGCACTGAACTGACCTGTTCCAAAGGCAAGCATCTGGCGATCGTGCGGGCAGACGGCTCGCTCAAGTCCGGAGATCACACCGGATCCATCCACAAAGTGGGTGCCCTGGTCCAAGGCCAGGAAGCCTGCAATGGCTGGACGTTCTGGCATACAATAAAAGGCACTCGAAAAGCCCCGATTGACGACCTCCGCAAGGAAATCAGATCGAGGCTGCAGGCCTGACGAATAAAAAAGCAGAAGAGACTTCGCGTTCCCCGCGGGATCCCACTTCCCCGCCCTCCAGAAATGAGGGCGGGTTTTTCTTTTTGTGCGTGCCGAATTTTTTTGCACCGGTCGCAAACCTTTGCCCGGATCAGGCGCCCCCAATTTGCAACACTCAGATCCAGGACTGTCGATTAACGTGTGCAAACTCATCAAACGTGCGAGGTTGGGTACCGGTTAAATTCTGAACTTCATCGGTCACTCTGTTTTCGCTGCCTTGTGAGATGCTGACGTCCATTCCAGCCAGTATCTCGGCGTAGTTGCGAGGCATTCCCAAACCGGTAAAGCGATCGATCATCTGCTTTTCACTTTGCTCGACATAACGAATTTCTCGCCCGGTCTCAGATGAGAGGATCCTGGCCACATCTTCATAGGAAAGCGCTTCGGGACCCGTTAGCAACACATCACTGTTCACGGCAGAACTCGCGGTGAGTGCAGCAAAAGCGGCTTCAGCGATATCGTCCGTATCGATGAACGGAACACGTCCTTCAGCCGTCGCAGAATAAATTTCATCATTCTCGCGGATGGTTCTCAGGTGTTGTTGTTCTGAAAAGTTCTGCATGAACCACGTCGGTCGGAGGACACACCATTCCGGCGCTACTTTTTGCAAATAGTCGTGCACCTGCCCCATCATTGGCCCGCCTGACGGGAGTGATGACGCACTCAACAGCACAAATCGGCGCACACCTTTTGCAAGAGCCAGATCAATGAACGGCTTCATGACCTTGAGATGATCTGCGCGGTCAGTCGGTGCCAGTAGATAGACGCCAGTGACCCCAGCCAATGCGGCAGTGAAACCGTCATGGTTTTCCCAGTCATGCAACACGTGGTTCGTCTCTTCGGGCTTTCGCGTTCCCACACGAACCGCAAGGCCACTTTCCTGCAGGCGCTTGACGATCCGCCTGCCGGTTTTCCCGGTGCCACCCGTCACAAGATACTCAGCGCTCATCTTGTGCCTCGTTCTGCAAAATCTGACGAAGCGACTCTGTGCTTCCAGCTGCGGCCAAAACCACAAGTGGATTCCAATAGTCCTTGTATGAGCTGATCAATCCGTCTTTCAGTTCGATCACCGAAATGTAGTCCTGATCGTATCCGGCGTCGGTCACATTGCTTTCTCCGGTGCAACTGAACTCAACAACAAATCGCGATTTGTCCGCAGTGGCGGTCACCTGATGTAAGATCAGAGTGTGCAATGACACGAGCTTGCCAACCCGCGGCAGATATCGCGCAAGCGCCGCCTTGCCATCCAGTCTTCGAATTGCGCCTTCTGGTGCATAGGGGAATTCAAAAACGATTTCTTCACAGACCATATCGAGAAGCGTTTCTGAACCCGGATTGAGCGCATCACCGAGTGCCTTGCGCAACAGGGCTGCGAAGTCTGTCAATTGAGGTTGTTGCGTAGTCATCTGACTTTACCTTTCAACGTCGGAACGCTACCGTCTCATCCTATTTAGGAGAGTTTCGATGGAACGCAACCGTATCGACGAAAAAAAACCTCGAAAACCTGCCGGCGCAGCGTTGAAAAGGCCTGAACTGACGCAGGCCCTCTACAGAGCGTTGTTCGAAGAATGGGCGGAAAGAGGATACGCGGCCATCAGCCTGGAAAGGGTCGCCTCGCGGGCGCAGGCCGGAAAGGCGGCTATCTATAGACGTTGGCCGTCAAAGCTCTCGTTTTGTAGCGATGCAATCAAGGAAACCGCGGTTCCCTTGGTGGAAACTCCGGATTGCGGATCGTTGCAGGAAGACGTTCAGGCATTTCTTGTAAATCTCAGACGGGTCTTGAGACATCCGCTTGTAAGAAAAATCCTGCCTGACCTGGAAGCAGAGCGCGCTCGCGGAGGCGAGATCACTTCCGTGCTCGATCATCTTGCCGCAGAACGGCGCGCGCGATTTCAAGATCTGATCGACCGGGCCGTGTTGCGGGGCGAGCTTGGTCAAACTGTCGATCGGGACCTGATTTTGGATACCTTGCCGGCTCCCCTCTACTGGAGAATGATCGTCAGAGGGCAAAATGCAAGCAGGACTGTGCTGCAGACGCAGGCAAGTATGCTGGCGGCTGCGCTCCGGGAAGCCTAGGGCAGATCATTCTCCAGAATATCCGCCAACGCCAAAGGCTCTATCACCATCGCATCGTGGCCGGATGCAATCTGGACCACAGGCCATCCGAAGCCTTTAGCCCGTTCCAAGGCAACCTTCGCGGGTCGATATGGCGGATCAGTACACTCGATATATGCGGCTGGAATGCCGTTGCCGATCGGATTGTTGAGTTTCAGCGCGGTTGTGAAGGTTCGAAACGGATGCGGGGTCAGCCTGGATTGGAGAAAAGCCACGTCCTGCGGGTGTGTGACACCAAAACTCTCGGGAGGTGCGGGAGGCAGGCTCAGACCTCCACTGGTTTGTCTGGCCAATTCCGTTCGGTCGCGCGCCATATCCTCAGGCAATAGATCCATCCAGGTTTCACCCGAATTCAGCATGATCGCGTCAAGATAAACCAGTTTTGCGATGCGGTCCGGAAGGAGATCGGCAACGCCGGTAATCGGGATTCCTCCGAAACTGTGACCGACCAGGACAACGTCTCTTATGTCCTCGAACTGAAGATGCGCGACAATATCCTCAACAAAGGTCTGGATGGTTATGTCCGCTGACAATAGATGCGCTCTTTCACCCAGACCTGTGTGGGTTGGCGTACTGACGCTGTGACCGCGCTTGCGCAGAATGTCCGCAACGCGTGACCAGCACCAACCACCATGCCAAACGCCGTGCACAAAAACATATGTTCTGGAAGTCATATGGTTATCCTGGGTCTATTCGGCCGCGTCTTGCTCAAACTGATACCCCTGCAACTGCTTGAGTTTGTGCCCCACCTGCACAATCGCTTCAAGAGCTGGAATGAGCTCCAGACCCAGGTCGGTCAGCTCATATTCGACGGACGGCGGTGACGTCGGGCGCACGTGGCGGAGCAAAACACCCCGGCTTTCCAGTTCCGACAAGCGTGCAGACAAGACCTTGGAAGAGACTGGAGGAATATCACTTTTCAGCTCGTTGAAGCGTCTTGGTCCCGCACGCAGGCTCCAGATCACGTTCGGCGCCCAAGCCCCGGCAATCACTTGCATGCACTCAGTCAGCATACAGGGTTCAGGTGGGCTGGGGCTCTTATTCTTGCGCATTTTCAACGGCATAACGCGTCTTTCACTTGTCGGGGTTTCCAGGTCACGGCGGCGAAATCAGGTTTCCCGGCGGTAACTCGATAATGCAAGTTACCAGTAGTTACCTACTTGTCAACAGATATCAAATTCCACACCTTCAGGCCATCGAAACCTCAAATGGAAACCTGAAACATGAAACTCTTTTACAAGCCCGGTGCCTGTTCCATGGCTGCACACCTGCTGCTGAATGAAGCCAATGCAAACTACAGTCTTGAAAAGGTCGACACAGAGGCTGGCCTGACGCAAAGCGGCGCTTCCTTTTCCGAGACCAACCCTCGGGGCTATGTGCCTGCCCTGGAATTCGAAAACGGCTATGTGCTGACCGAGAATGTTTCCGTTCTTCATTGGATCGGAGAAAATTTTCCGGAACTCTCATCAGACAGTGCCGGAAATCCTCTGGACCGCTTTCGGCAGCTGGAACTCTTGAGCTTCCTGTCCTCAGAACTGCACAAGGCCTTCAGCCCCTACTTTTCCGGCAAGGACTTTTCAGAAGCGGAGACACGGGAAAACCTGAGAAAACTGAAAGTCAAGATTTCGGATTTTGACAGTCTGTTAGTCGGTAGTGGCCGCTACCTGTTGGGCGATGCGTTCTCGGTCGTCGACGCCTATGCCTTTGTCATCTTGAACTGGAGCAACTTCATCGGCGTTCCCCTGACCGATTGGCCGGCGACACAGGACTATGTTGCGCGGATCAAAGCCCGGCCAGCTGCGCAAAGGACGTTTGAAGAAGAAGGCCTTGCAGCATGAGCGACGCCACCAGCCCCATCAAATCCGTTCTTTCCGATTATTTCGATGCGCTCTACTTTTGCGACACCGTGCTGCTGCAAAAGGTGTTTCACTCAAAGGCAATCTACGCAACTGCGGACGAAACACCCCTGCTCTACAGGACCATGAGCGACTACGTCCCTGTGGTCGCACGGCGACAGTCGCCGGCATCGCGCGGCGAAGAGCGCAATGATTCCGTGGACGAAATCCAGCTCGCCGGAGAAAATACCGCCTTCGCGCGAGTTCGCTGTACCATCGGCGACAAGGATTTCGTGGATCTACTAACCCTCGTTCGAGACCAGGGCACATGGAAGATCATGGCCAAAATATTTCAAATCAAAGTCCGGGAAGAAGGAGCCGAATGATCGATGCCCTATGTCAATATTCAAGTCACTCGCGAGGGAGTTTCGCCTGATCAGAAGGCTGAACTCATCAAGGGCGCAACAGACCTGCTGGTCAACATTCTCGGCAAAAGCCCCTCGACGACCTTCGTGGTGATTGAGGAAGTCGAGATGGAAAACTGGGGCATTGGCGGCCTGCCCGTTGAAGAGTACCGCGCAAGGCAAACGCAACGTTAAGTCAATGAAGCCGGATCTGTTCCGGCTTCATTGCCAATTGCGAACAGAAGGAGACACCTAATCCGAGACAGGCCTGGCAAAGATCGCTCCAAAGCTGTAGCAATTCAGCACCTCAATCAAGAAGCTCTATTGCTGTCAAAATCAAGACAATGACCCGCACGCTCTACCAGACAATTCTTGGTGCCGACTTCGATCAGGTACCTCCCGAAATCCGAAGGATGCACAGCTTTGCCCGTGTGGCGACCGGTTCTGCTGATGTGACACGCGGCCGCTCGCTGGTTGCCGGACTGATCTGCTATCTCGCGAGGCTCCCGGAGGCACGGAAGGGCGTCGCCGTTGAAACACGCTTTGCCCCCATAGAAAGAGGTGAAAGGTGGACGCGCGTTTTTGGCAAACAACCGTTTCAAACAGATATGATGGTTGGCACGCGAGACAATTTTCCCTGCATGGAAGAACGTCTTGGGCCGTTCTTGTTCAAAATGCGCGTCATCGCGACACCAGACGGTGTCGACCTGACACCGGAGAAAGTCTATCTCGGACCACTTTCCATTCCCCTGTGGCTTTCCCCCAAGGCGATTGGCCGTGAGCGGGTCAAAAACGGAAAGTACTCGTTTTTCGTCGAGGTGACCTTCCCAATTGTCGGGAAGGTCTTTGGCTATTCGGGCTGGCTTGAGCCCTCCGTGCTTCTGGACGAAACCAGGAAAGCCTGAACAGGTCATTCAAACTCCACCAGAGCCTTGCGTCGTTTGCCGACCGAAAGGGACAAGCGCTCATTTGCGCCCAGATCACCCGTGCCGATACGACGGCGCGCATCGTCAATAATATGATTGTTGAGACGCACGGCTCCTCCTTCGACCAACCGTCTGGCCTCGCCGTTCGAGCCGGCAAACCCCAGGGCGACGACCAGTTCCAAAAGGCCGAGGCCCTCGGCCAATCGGGCGAGCGGCAACTTGTGGGTCGGCTCAAGAATGTCGCCTTCACCCGCGAAGAGCGCATCCCCCTGCCGCAGAGCACTCAGCGCTTCCTCCGGACCGTGAACAATGGTCGTTACCTGCGTGGCAAGTATCTTCTTTGCTTCGTTCAACTCAGCGCCCTGCAACTCTGACAAACGCTCGACTTCCTTGATCGGCAGTTCAGTGAAGAGACGCAGGAATTTGCCGACATCGGCATCTGCCGTGTTGCGCCAGAATTGCCAGAACCCGAAAGGCGACAGGTGTTCAGGATGCAGCCAGACGGCACCGGCCGCAGTCTTGCCCATCTTGGACCCACCTGCCGTTGTCAGAAGCGGTACCGTCAGTCCATGAAGCTTGCGGCCGTCGCGACGACCTAACTCAACACCATTGACGATGTTTCCCCACTGATCGGATCCTCCGACCTGAAGACGGCACTCGTGACGTTTGGAAAGCTCCAGAAAATCAACGGCCTGCAGCATCATGTAGCAGAACTCCAGAACCGTCAGCGGCATTTGTGCCTCAAGGCGAGACTTGACGCTATCGAACGTCATCATCCGGTTGACGGTGAACTGGGAGCCATAATCGCGGAGGAATTCGAGGAAGCGAAATTCGTTCAGCCACTCCGCATTGTCGACCAACAGAGCCCCATCCGGTCCATCCATGTCGACCAGCCGTTCGACCGAGCGCCTGATGGAGGCAATGTTTGCGGCGATCTGGCGTTCTTCCAGCATCGGTCTTGCGTCCTTGCGGAAGCTCGGATCTCCAACCAGGCTTGTGCCCCCGCCAAGAACGACGATCGGACGATGTCCGAGCTTTTGCAGCCAACGCATCGTCATGAGCGGCATCAAATGTCCGACATGGAGGCTGGCTGCCGTCGCATCGAAACCGGCGTATGCGGTAATAGCCCCCTGCGACAGGGTGTTGTCGAGGGCTTCGATGTCCGTGCACTGATGCACGAGCCCACGCTCAAGAAGCACAGCGAGCGCTTCCGATTTGAGTTTTGAAGCAGGTTTCCCGGCTTCGATCATATGTTTGGTCATGGTTCGCTTCCCGGTTCCCCCGCCAGGAAGCTTGGGTCCTAGAAACCAAAAAGCCGCCCGACGCGGCGGCTTTTGAGGTGTCTATGTTGTGAGCAAGATCCTACGCAGCCGCCGGTATGTCGGTGACGTAATAAAAATACACAAAGGATGCGCTGGTCTTGATCATGGGAGCTTGATGCAAGATGACGAAGGATGAGTCAAGTGGCTTATCCGCTAACCGTCTCAGTCGGGCAAAAGTTTTGCAAGGATCTTGAAGAGCGTTTCGATGTCCCTTTCGGTCAATCGGTCGGCGAAATCTTCTTTGATCGCAGTGCGGTAAGTCGGCCACATTTCATCAAGCAGTCTTCCCCCTGATGACGTCAGATAGACCAGGACGCCACGCCCATCCTCCTGCGCTTTCCGCTTTTCCGCATGGCCAGCTGCGACAATCCTATCGACAAGCCGTGAGGCGTTGTACTGGGCAAGCAAGGTGCGTTTTTCAATCTCAATCAGACGCAATCCCTGTCCCTTTGCCCGCCGCAGTTCAAGCAGTACGTCGTACCAGGCAAGAGGCGGTAGACCCGATTTCTTCAATCTGTCTTCGACGCGCTCAAGAGCAATGTTGCTTATACG
The DNA here is from genome assembly GCF_947499295.1 of uncultured Roseibium sp. GTDB lineage: Bacteria > Pseudomonadota > Alphaproteobacteria > Rhizobiales > Stappiaceae > Roseibium. The sequence goes on along the minus strand of NZ_CANMNP010000002.1, from coordinate 109,423 downwards.
GTGTAGCCGCGCCCACGCGTTTATCGCCATTTCGTCCGGCAATTCTTCTGATTTCTCGGTCATGGACTGACATTGCCTTTTTAATGCAGATGCATCAATCTTGATTTTTCATGCAAATGCATCTAACTAGATGCAACTGCATAAAATTGGAGTATCACATGAGCGAAGTTCAAACTCTCATCAGCCATACCCTTTGCCCCTATGTTCAACGGGCGGCCATTGTTCTTTCTGAAAAATCCGCTCCGTTCGACCGGATTTACATCGATCTGGCAGACAAACCTGAATGGTTTCAAAAGGCTTCGCCTCTTGGAAAGGTGCCTTTGCTCAAGACCGGAGAAGGGCGTTACCTCTTTGAATCCGCGCCAATCGTCGAATATCTGGACGAAACCCAACCGGGCAGACTTCACCCGGACCAGCCTGTCGAACGCGCCAGACATCGGGCCTATGTCGAATTTGCCTCGCAAGTCCTGAACGGCATCGGCTCGCTTTACAACGCGAAACACAAGCAGGATTTCGAAGCAGCGAAGGCAGCGTTAAGACTGAATTTCTGCCATCTGGAAGAACAAATTGATCCCGAGGGCCCCTTCTTTGCAGGCGACCCCTTTTCGCTCGTCGACGCGGCCTTTGCGCCGGTTTTCAGATATTTCGATGTGCTTGATGACTTCGTGGACCTGAAGGTTTTGGATGGATTGGAGAATACTGAGAAATGGCGACAGCATCTGGCCAAGCGCCCCTCGGTGGTGACCGCCGTTGCCGAAACCTATCAGGAGGACCTCAGAGCATTCCTGCGCAGACGCGACAGTTGGCTATCCTACCTCTTGAAACAGTCTGACATTGCAGCATCGGCAACAGCAAAACACTGACTTGCAGCCCGTAATTCAGGCGATCGCGGCTCCGGCCCTGGTGAGGTCTTGCTTCAGAGATGGCCATTTGGCCGGCGTCGCGGTCAATATTGCCGGCTCGCGGATTTCAACTTCATATCCTCGAGACAGTGCTCCCTTGGCCGTTAACTGGACACAATGGCAAGCATCGAGACCGACAAGCGTCAAGCGGCCGATGTCCCGCTTTGCAAGAAAGTTCTCGAAATCCGGGCTCGAAAACGTGTCACCGATCGATTTTTCAAAGACGGAAGAATCACGAATTTCAAGCTTGCGGTCGAACTTCAACTCTTCCCGTCCTGGCGTTCCTATGCCTCCGGCGACAAGCTTCATCAACTGGATGATGGGCCAGTCACGAAAGACGTTCCTGACAAAAACCACGTCGTGACCAGCTTTCCGCGCGGCAGAAATCATCCTGTTGATTTCATCAAGAGCGGCGTCGCGCACACTCGGATCGAATGCGTTCTTACCGGTGTTGCGGGTAAAGTCTTCCTGCACATCAATAACGACCAGCGCTTCGTTCGGCCGAACACTATTGTCGATCTTGGCCCCTTTGGTCGGCGTTCCAAGCTTGCGGACGAAATAGGCAATATAGAGAAAGAGCCCCAGAAGACCCAGGATCACCAACCCGACGATACTCAATACTAAGGACATGATTGACCTCCTTGATGTCGTTTCATTCAAGCGCTTTCGGCTGATCCGGATCGTCTTCGAACTCGGCGAAATGATCGAGCATGGCACACAGAACCCGCTGGGTGGATTGAAGATCCTGTGCGGAGAACAGTTCGCAGACCTCATCGATCTCACCATTCTCCCTTGTGCGGATGTCGCCAAACACCGTTTCACCCGCCTCGGTCAGTAAGAAAAGCGGTGAGCGCTTGTGCGCCGGATTGGGTTTTCGCTCCACCAGGTGTTGATCTTCCAGCGCATACATCAACAACTGGATTTGTTGGCGGGCGAGGAAAAGCGTTCTGGCAACTTCGGGCACCGAAAGCGGACCCGCCTCCTGAAGCACTTCCAAAACGGCACGCATTCCCACGGTCACATCCGTCCCCTGAAGCTTTGCCTCCACGGCGCGTGCAAGGCGCCGATGCACCGGTCGGATCAAACGGATGATCTCATAAAGTTCGATTGATTTATCCATGAAACTCTCTTTGACAATAATATTGTCATTTTGACATATGTATTGTCAACAAGGAAAATTGAACAAACAAAAACCCCGGCAAAGCGCCGGGGTTCTCGCGTCTCAGAATACTGATGTCCAACCTATTCAGCAGCTTCCGGCGTCACCTGAGCTGGTTCCGGTTCGGTCCATTTCAGGACCGGTTTGCGGGCAGCGCCGGTTTCGTCGAGACGGCGGCGTGGAGCAAGATACGGCGCTCCGGAGAAGCGCTCTGTCTCACCTCGCTGCGCACTCATGACGAGATCGCGCATGGTGGCGACGAACAGGTCGAGCGACGCCCGGCTTTCAGATTCCGTCGGTTCGATCAGCATCGCGCCATGGACAACCAGCGGGAAATACATGGTCATCGGGTGATAGCCCTCGTCAATCATTGCCTTGGCAAAATCGAGCGTAGTCACTCCGCTGTCTTTCAGGAAACTGTCGTCAAAGAGCACTTCGTGCATACAGGGGCGGACGCCAAAAGGAAGGCTCATCAAATCCTGAAGGCCGACACGGATATAGTTGGCGTTGAGGACAGCATCCTCGGAAGCCTGTTTCAGGCCATCAGAACCGTGGCTCATCATGTAGGACAGTGCCCGAACATACATGCCCATCTGCCCATGAAATGCAGTCATGCGACCGAAAGGCTGCTCGTCCTCTGACGTTGCCGCATTCGTCTCAACCAATTCAAGTCCGGCATCGGACTTGCGGATGAAGGGAAGCGGCGCATAGGGCGCCAGACGATCCGACAGCACAACCGGACCGGAACCTGGACCACCACCGCCATGAGGTGTCGAAAAGGTCTTGTGCAGGTTGATATGCATGGCATCAACACCAAGATCACCGGGACGGGCCTTGCCGACAATGGCGTTGAAGTTAGCGCCATCGCAATAGAAGAAGCCACCTGCATCGTGGATCAGGTCGGCAATTTCCTTAACGTCCCGTTCGAACAATCCGCAGGTATTCGGATTGGTCAGCATGATCCCGGCAATGTTGTCTGTGTGCTCTGAAATTCTGTTTTTCAAAGTTGCCAGGTCTACGGTGCCATCATCCTTGGCATCGATGGAAACGACCTTGAACCCGAGCAGTGCCGCGGTCGCCGGATTGGTGCCGTGGGCGCTTTCCGGCACCAGCACGATCTTGGGATCCCGGCCGGCAGCCGTATGTGCGGCCTTGATCGCCATCATACCGCAGAGTTCACCATGTGCGCCGGCCTTGGGGCTCATGGCGACCGCGTGTGTCCCTGTCGAGACCATCAGCCAGTGGGCGAGTTCGTCGATCAGTTCCAGCGCGCCGGGTACAGATGAAACCGGCTGCAGCGGATGAATGTCGGAGAAGCCCGGCAGACGTGCCATCTTCTCGTTCAGCCGTGGATTGTGCTTCATCGTGCAAGAGCCGAGCGGATAAAGACCGCTGTCGATTGCGTAGTTGTTGCGCGACAGGCGAACATAATGGCGCATGGCTTCAGGCTCGGCGAGGCCAGCCAGACCGATATCGGCCTTACGTTCAAACGCACCGAGCTCAAACTCAATCCCATCGTCCTCGTCAAGATCGACGCCGGTCGTTTCAAGCGACCCGAATTCGAAGATCAGTGGCTCTTCCATATCGAGAGCGCGATTGCCGGTGAAGGTTTTTGGCCGGAAGCTCTCTCCTGCGTTGCCAGGTGCGGTCGGGCGTCCTTGTGTGTTCATGCTCATGCCAGCAACTCCTTCAGAGCGGCTGCGAAGGCAGCCCGGTCTTCATCCGTGTTGACTTCTGTCGAAGCAACAACCAGCAGATTGGCCAGGTCCCGGTTCTCGGGTTCAAGGCGCGATACCGGCAGACCTGCAAGGATCCCGCGCTCGACGAGGCGCTCAACAACGTCTTCGGCAACTTTCGGAAGAGACAGAGTGAACTCGTTGAAATAGGCCGTATTCAAGACTTCAACACCAGGCACGGCGCTGAGCAATTTCCTGAGTTTTACGGCATTGCCGTGGTTTATCCTGGCCAGCTTTGTCAACCCCGCCTGTCCCAGCAACGCCATGTGAATGGTGAAGGCCAGACAGCAAAGTCCAGAGTTGGTGCAGATGTTGGATGTTGCCTTGTCACGACGGATATGCTGCTCACGCGTTGAAAGCGTCAGCACGAACCCGCGCTTGCCTTCCGCGTCGACAGTTTCACCGCAAAGACGGCCCGGCATCTGGCGAACATATTTCTGGCGAGTGGCAAAGAGACCGACATAAGGGCCACCGAAGTTGAGGCCGTTGCCAATCGATTGACCCTCGCCAACAACAATGTCGGCACCTTGTGTTCCGGGAGGTTCGATTAGTCCCAGGGAAACCACTTCCGTGAACACTGCAATCAGCAACGCCTTGTGCTGATGCGCCTTTTCAGCAATCGGCTTCAGGTCGATAAGCTGGCCGTAGAATGAGGGCGACTGCACAACAACACAGGATGTTTCGTCGTCGATCTGCGAGAGGATATCTTCGGTCCCCATCGGATCTGCGGGAAGACTGACAACCCTGTCGCCTGACATGTTAGACAGGCCTTCGACGACTTCTCGATATTGCGGATGAAGACCGCCGGAAAGCACCGCCTTGTTGCGTTTCGTGACCCTGTGAGCCATCAGAACAGCTTCACCTGTGCCGGTGGAACCGTCATACATGGATGCATTTGCAACATCCATGGCTGTCAATCGGGCAACCTGTGTCTGAAACTCAAACAGATACTGCAAAGTGCCTTGGGTGATTTCCGGCTGGTAAGGCGTATAGGAGGTCAGAAACTCAGACCGCTGAATGAGATGATCAACGGTTGCAGGAACATGGTGCTTGTAAGCCCCGGCTCCAACGAAAAATGGTACTGACCCGGCCGACGTGTTTTTCGCAGCCATTGCAGAGAGCTTGCGCTCAACCTGCATTTCACTTGCACGTTTCGGAAGGTCCAAGAGGCCGTCCAGACGAACGTTTTCCGGTATGTCGGCAAACAGGTCGTCAATCGAATTGACACCGATCCGCGCAAGCATGTCGCCGCGGTCGGTATTGCTTAATGGCAAATAGCGCATCAGGCAGCTCCCAAGAGTTGTCAGACCCTGCCAACGGTGTCCGGATCCTGCTCCGGCCCTGTCCCGGCCAGTTGATCAACCGGCCGCGTCCACTCGTCAGCAGAGCGGTTCAATTTCTGCGGTTCATGCGGCATTTCAGGTTTCAACCACCCTTGCTGCATGTACCGGTCTACGGGCGTTCGACCTTTGCCTCACTCGTGCAGCTTGCGCCAACACGTTGAGCCTCGCTGGCCGTGCGCCCCGTTGTCATGGCGCCGTCAATCGGAGTGGTTCGGGCTCCACCACGATTTCGCATTTCACGGAGTTGGCGATGAAACAGATATCATGCGCCTTCTCGTGGAGATCCGTCATCCAGGTCGGATCCGGGGCTTCCGCTGCAATCAAAGTGATTTCCGGCTTCAATACCACTTTGGTAATCGCCATCTTGCCTCTGGCCACGCGGTTCATTTCACCGCGTGCATCGTCACGATAGCTCGCTACGTTAAAACCCGCCCTTCGGGCGAGGTCCAGAAACGACATCATGTGACAAGACGAAATGGCAGCCACGAGGGCTTCTTCCGGATCAACCGCACCTTCGATGGAATGAGGCAGGGGCACTATCGTGGGCGACGCGCTTGCCGGAACTTCCAAGCCACCGTCAAAACGCCAGATATGCCCACGAGAATAAGCATTGGCGGCATAATCACCGTCACATGCCCATTCAATCTTAGCTGAATAGTGGTGCCCCGCCATGAATTAAAGTGTCTCCACGAATGCCTTGTAGGCCGCCTGGTCCATAAGCTCGTTCAACTGGTCTGCATTGCCGACCTTCATCTTCAGAAACCAGGCGGCGCCCTCAGGGTCCTCGTTGACCTTGGCAGGTTCGTCTGCGAGCGCGTCGTTCGCTTCGACAATTTCACCGTCGATCGGTGCATAAACCTCACTTGCGGCCTTAACAGATTCCACCACGGCGGCCTCATCGCCCTGTGACAGCGCCTTGCCTGCTTCCGGCAGTTCGACAAAGACAACGTCGCCAAGCTGTTCCTGGGCATAAGAAGTGATGCCAACGGTGGCGACATCGCCTTCCACGGCAATCCATTCGTGATCCTTGGAGTAGTAAGTGGTCATAATTCTCGTCCGTTCTCTGGAGCTTTTTTACGATTTTGGTTTGCGGTAATAGCGATTGGGCACAAAAGGCATGTCCGCCACGGTGGCGGGCAAGCGGCGTCCTCGCACGATAAGTTCAAGCTGAGTTCCAATTTCGGCCTGCGCGCGTGGCACAAAGCCCATGGCAATCGGGGCACCGACAGTCGGCGCGAATCCGCCCGAAGTCACGGTTCCGATCACATCTGCACCCGGCAGAGCTATTTCAGCACCTTCACGAGCAGGCGCTTTGCCATCGAGGCTTAACCCGACGCGTACGCGGTCAGCGCCGTCACGGAGCTCTGCCTGAATCCGATCTGAACCCGGGAATCCGCCTTCTTCGCGGCGGCGTTTCTGCATACAGAACGTGATATTGCCTTCGACAGGAGAGGTCGTTTCATCAATATCGTGGCCATAAAGGCAAAGGCCTGCCTCAAGACGTAGACTGTCGCGTGCGCCAAGTCCGATGGGCTCGACCCTGTCATCTGCCAGAAGTGCCCGGGCTATTGCCTCGGCCGCACCAGCAGGAACGGACATTTCGACGCCATCCTCACCCGTATACCCAGCTCGCGCGATGTGACAGTCAATTCCGTCGAATTCCATGGAAGACGCGCTCATGAAAGCAAGTTCTGCCGCTTTGGGCGCGTGCGCAGCGACCGCAGCGACAGCTTCTGGACCCTGCACCGCAATCAACGCACGGTCCTCGACCACTTCGAGCCTGACATTTTCCGGAAGTCTGGCGCGAAAATGCGCGTAGTCGACATCCTTGCGCGCGGCGTTGACGACAAGCATGAGCCGACCATCATCATCGGTCGAGATCGAGCGGGTGACCATCAGGTCGTCGATAATTCCGCCTTCGTCATTCAACAGGACGGTGTAACGCTGTCGGCCGAGCCCAAGTTCGACAAAGTTCGACGGGGTCAATGCTTCCAGCGCGCGCGCGGTGGTTTCATGATCGGGTCCGATTAGAAAGGCCTGGCCCATATGGGACACATCGAACAAACCGGCCCTTGAGCGGGTATGCTGATGTTCGGCCATAATGCCGGCCTTGAATTGCACAGGCATGGAATAACCCGCGAAGGGTACCATTCGTGCGCCAAGTTCCACATGAAGGTCGTGAAGAGGCGTTTGTTTCAGATCGGACTCTGTAACGGGTTCCGCCATAACGGTCCTCGAGTTCGGGGTTGCGCAGTCTCAAACCGCCCATCGTGGGCAATGGTTTGTCTGCACCCCCTCTGTCCGAGTACCTGAGAGATTTCCCGCTAGCCGCCTCAGACGGCCGAGCGGTTACTCCTTCGGTGAGCAGTCCGCTTGAACGGATCACTGCTTTCCAGAGCGTTTTAACCTATGCGGTCCTTTTGCCTGAGAGTTTCCGGGGCGGTTGCTCCTTCGGCGCCGGCATCTAAACATCCGGCCTCTCCCGCATAAGCTTTAGCGTGTCACCACACCAATCAGGGGACGACCCTGATTAGGGCGCGATTGTGCGAGCCGGACATACTCTTGTCAATATGCGACGTGTCGCAACTGATGTTTGCCCGTGCAAAATCTGTTTGTCTTCTCCTCACAACGAGGTTTTTTAGCGACGGCGGCCTTCATCAAATCCGAAGACGATCTTGACGCTTGCGCCGGCGGGAATCGTGAATTTGTTTTCAATCAAGGTCCAGGTTTCGGCAGGTGCTCCAGCCGCAATTGAAACCGGGATCTTGAGAATCTCGGAACTCAGCGGTTTCTCGTCCTCTCCGCCGGGGACAACAGCAACACGCAGCGGCAAGACAATGTCTCCGCCCTGCCAGGCAGGGCCCGGGGTCACATCACCTGAGAAACCGAGCTTCATGCGGCGCCCGCCATCCGCTTCACTTGTGCAGGTGACAGCCCATTCCTCTACCGTGGCCTGATAGCGCAAACCCGATGGTTCGTTCTGTTTGCCGCGCACATAATTCATGATCAGATAGGTGTTGGGCTTCAACTGCATCGGCGGGCAAGGTACAGGCGGGGCAAACGTTTCAGGGGTCACTTCAATTGGCGCACGACCGCCTGAAATCACCTTGCCAGCAACGCTGTCCGCACCACCGCAGCCACTCAAAACCACCGCACACAGGCCAGCCCCAAAGGCAAGCTTTATCTTGGTTGCGGACACGGCTCGAAACGTTCTGATCATCATTTTCCCATTCGAATGCAACGCGACTTGGCGGGGCTTATTAGCAGGTCCCGCAATGCTTGGCGAGACTTGATGGCGACAATGCATGAAGCAGGAGATTATGGCCGAAATTATGCGCACTTGAGCGCACCTCCCTTGACAGGGAGGGAGGTGAAGCCCTTATTGCGGCCATAAGGGTTTGTCGAAAGTGGACCATGACCGAGACCAAACACGAAAAACAGCCTCTCAGCCTTCAGCTTTGCGCTCCGCGCGGCTTCTGCGCAGGCGTGGACCGGGCCATTCAGATCGTCGAACTGGCACTGACGAAGTACGGTCGTCCGGTCTACGTTCGTCACGAAATCGTGCATAATAAATTCGTGGTGGACGGTCTGAAGGCAAAGGGGGCGGTCTTCGTTGAAGAGCTGGAGGAAATCCCTTCAGAACACAGTGACAGACCCGTTATCTTTTCAGCACATGGTGTTCCCAAATCCGTTCCGCAGGATGCCGAGGCGCGGAAGATGTTCTATCTCGATGCCACCTGTCCGCTTGTTTCGAAAGTGCACAAGGAAGCGGAAATCCATTTCCGCCGTGACCGCGAAGTTCTCTTGATCGGACACGCAGGCCACCCTGAAGTGATCGGAACCATGGGTCAGTTGCCGGAGGGCACGGTCACCTTGATCGAGACCGAAGACGATGCCCGCGCCTATGTGCCCAAAAGCGATCGGCCCCTTGCTTATATCACCCAGACGACCCTTTCGGTCGATGACACTGCCGGCATTGTTGCAGTCCTGCAGCAGCGGTTCCCCGATATAGTGGCACCGCACAAGGAAGACATTTGTTACGCGACGACCAACCGTCAGGAAGCCGTCAAACACGTCGCGCCCAAGGTGGATGCGATGATTGTTGTCGGCGCGCCGAACTCGTCCAATTCGCAGCGGCTGCGTGAGGTCGCAGAGCGCGCAGGTTGCAAGATATCTGTGCTTATCCAGCGTGCAAGCGACATTCAATGGCAGGAATTCGAAGGCGTTCGGACTTTGGGCCTGACGGCCGGTGCATCAGCTCCCGAAACTCTGGTAGAGGAAATCATCACTGCTTTCGCCGAACGGTTCGATGTGACAGTTGAGACCGTTCATACGGCGGAGGAGACGATTTCCTTCAACCTGCCAAGGGAACTGCGGGACATGATTGCCCCGGCCCAGGCAGCCACCGGGTAAGACTATGGCTGTGTATACCGAAGTCACCGATGAAGAGCTGAGCGACTTCATCGGCCAATATGATGTCGGGCGCCTGCTCTCGTTCAAGGGCATCGCGGAAGGCGTCGAAAACAGCAATTTCCTGGTACATACGGACAAGGCGTCCTTCATTCTGACCCTTTACGAAAAGCGGGTAAATCCGGACGACCTGCCCTATTTCCTGAACCTATTGCAACACTTGGCGGCAAAGGGTTTGTCCTGCCCGACACCGGTCGCCTCGAGGTCAGGCAAGCTTCTGGGCACACTGGCCGAGCGTCCGGCCGCGCTTGTTACCTTTCTGGAAGGAATGTGGGTCAAGCGGCCCCGCGTTGAGCATTGTGGTGAACTCGGCAAAGCCATGGCTGAGCTTCATCTCGACGGGCGGGACTATGACGGTTTCAGAAAAAACGCTCTGGATGTCAGCGGTTGGCGCCCTTTGTTCGATCAATGCGGGGACCGCAGTGACAGCGTTCATCCAGGCCTGACAACCGAACTTGCCACCGAACTCGAACATCTCGAAACCATCTGGCCCTCGGACCTGCCAAGCGGCGTCATTCATGCAGACCTCTTTCCCGACAACGTCTTTTTTCTGGGCGACGAACTCTCGGGCCTGATTGATTTCTATTTCGCGTGCAACGATGCTTTCGCCTACGACATTGCCATCTGCCTCAACGCATGGTGCTTCGAGCAAGATCTTTCCTTCAATGTGACCAAGGCCAGGGCGCTTCTGAACGGCTACACAGGTGTCCGGCCGCTGAACGAGGCCGAGTATGATGCGTTGCCGATCCTGTGCCGAGGTGCTGCGCTGCGCTTCTTGCTCACCCGGCTCTATGACTGGTTAAGCGTACCTCCCGGTGCATTGGTCACTCCGAAAGATCCGATGGAATACATAAAGAAACTGCGTTTTCACCAAACGGTCAGTTCCACAGAGGCTTACGGATTGGAAAGATGAGCACCGAAAACCGCGTCACCATTTATACCGACGGTGCCTGTTCCGGAAATCCCGGACCAGGTGGGTGGGGAGCGATATTGCGTTTTGGCGGTCACGAGCGGGAACTGCAGGGTGGCGACACGGAAACCACCAACAACCGCATGGAACTGATGGCAGCAATCGAAGCGCTCAACACGCTTAAGCGCCCTTGCGCCGTCGATCTGTATACCGACAGCACCTATGTGCGCAGCGGCATTCGAGAATGGCTTGAGGGTTGGAAACGAAAAAACTGGCGGACCGCTGCGAACAAGCCCGTGAAGAATGCAGACCTCTGGCAAGCCCTTGATACAGCAAGGGAACGGCATGACGTGACCTGGCACTGGGTCAAGGGACATGCCGGTCACCCCGACAATGAGCGTGCAGATGAGCTGGCGCGTGGGGGCATGGCTCCCTATAAGAGCGGCGGCTAATAACAAGATCTGTTCGTGCAACAGAGGATTTCGAGTGAGCGATATCAGGGGGTCCGCACCGGCAGCGTCACGCCGGACCGAGCCGCATTCAACCGGCAAGGTGCTGATAATGGCGAACCCGACGTCAGGCGGGTATGACGACCAGTTTCTCGAAGACGTTCGACAGCGGCTGGAAAGCCAAGGGCGTTCGACGGAAATCCGCCTGACTCAACGTGCCGGTGAAATCGGTGAAACATGTGCTGACCCTGCATTGAGCGTTCAGACACTCGTGGTCGCAGGTGGCGACGGTTCAATCAACGAAGCGCTCACCGGTTTCCAAGATCATCCCGCCCCGCCGCAACTGGCTGTGATCCCCACCGGCACGGCGAATGTGCTCGCGCTGGAGCTGTCCTTACCGCGGTCTGCTGCTGCCGTTGCCGATATGATCCTCGCCCAAAAGACAAAGCCTTTGCACTTCGGCATTGCCAATGGCAGGCCTTTCGCGCTTATGGCCTCAACCGGGTTCGATGCTGAAGTCGTCCACGGCGTCCCGCTTGCTCTGAAACGCCGATTCGGCAGGCTTGCCTATGTGATTACAGCCATCCGAATAGGACTGAAACGCAAAGGCGCCCTCTTGGACGTCACGCTGGACGGCGAGACCCTGAGAGGCAAGTTCGCCGTTGCGTGCAATGCGCACCACTATGGCGGCCCATTTGTGATTTCTCCTGGCGGAGCGACCGATCCCGGTCTCCATATGCTGGTGTTGGAAAAAGACGACCCTTGGTCGTCCCTGCGCTATGGGATCGCTCTCCTATGCGGGCGCATTCACAAGGCGAAAGGCGCGACCGTAAGACCGTTCAAAATTGCATCGATCAAGGCGATGAAAGCTGTCGCGGCCCAAATCGACGGCGATCCCTTTGGCGCGACGCCGCTGGAAATCCAGGCATCGGACAAGACTGTGCCAATCCTCGTGCCTTAGCCTCCGCACCGATGACAACCGCTTCAATGGCGGACACCTGTCAGGCGCTTTCGGCTTCCGCCGGCATTTTCCGCAAGATCTTCGTGGCTTCAGAGGCCGAGACAGCTTCTCCGAAAAAGAAACCTTGCGCATACTCACAGCCAAGCTGATAGAGCTCCAGAGCGTCGTTTTCGCTCTCCGCACCTTCTGCAACCACCTGCATGCCCAGATCATGTCCCATGGCAACAATGGTCCTGAGCAGCACCGGCCGCGCAGAAGATCCGTTGGGTTTGACGAAGGATTGATCAATCTTGATGGTGTCAAACGGAAACCGCTGCAGGTAAGACAGCGAAGAATGGCCGGTACCGAAGTCATCCAGCGACAACCCTGCCCCAAGGCCCCGCAAACGCTCCAGAACCTTCGCGGAGTATTCCGGGTTGGACATGAGCAGAGATTCGGTCAACTCGAGCTTGAGCGTTCCCGGCTCCAATGACGTTCTGGACAGCACCGCTTTTACGTCGTTGATCAGATCCTGCTTGAGCAGCTGGCGAGACGATAGGTTGACTGATGCGAACAGCGGGCGTTGCATCGGAAACTCGCGCTGCCAATGTGCAAGCTGCTGAGCGCCCTTGTCCAGCATGTACATGCCAAGTTCATTGATCAGACCAGACTGCTCGGCAACCGGAATGAATTCGGACGGAGAAATCTTGCCGCGTTTTGAGTGGTTCCAGCGAGCAAGAACCTCAAATCCAGCGACAGACTGATCTTCCAGACGAATGATCGGTTGGAAGAAAACACCAAGTGTCTCCTTCTTGATCGCTTCTCTGAGATCTGCCTCCAGATCAACGATATTCTTGTCGAGTGGGCGCAGAATCGGACGGAAGACTTCCTGGCGGTCCCCTCCGAGACGCTTTGCGTGATTAAGCGCAATCTCAGCGTTGGTGAGCATGTCTTCAACGCCCTGTTTGCCACCCTCAAAGAACGAGATGCCAACCGAACAAGTCAGAAAGATCTCCCGGTCTCCAAAGGTAATCGGGGCGCGAACTGCCTTGCGCAGAGCATCGGTCAGCGCGACAATTCTGTCTGGCTCCTGTTCCGACAAGAGCACCAGACCATACTGGTCGCCCGACAGTCGGCCCAATGTGTCCTGTTGGCCGATCAGACGGCCAAGGCGCCGCGCAACCGTCAAGAGAATACTGTCGCCGGCCGACAGACCTATACTGTCATTGACCTGCTTGAACCGGTCGAGGTTCAAAACCAGAATTGTCGGTTTGGACGTTTCCTCAGCCTTCGCACGGACCACTGTTGTACGAAGGCGGTCGACAAAGAGCTCGCGGTTGGGCAATCCCGTCAAATTGTCATGGACCGCATCATGCAGAAGTCGCTCTTCAGCCGTGCGTTCTTCGGTGACGTCCAGGAGCGTCCCGACACAACGTATGACCTCGCCGTCAGACCCGATGATGGGCCGCGCGCGCAACCGGAACCAACGGAAATGGCCATCTTCAGACCTCAGCCGGAACGTTTGCATCACACGCCCGCGGCGCTGGTCTATCACCGCATCCAGCGTCGCGCGGAACCGGTCGCGATCCTGCGGGTGCAACACATCAAGCCAGTCCCGCGCCGGTCCTTCCAGCGTGCCATGTTTGAGGCTCAGAAGGTCTTCGACTTCGTTGCCGGTAAAGATCCGATCCCGATCGATATCCCAGTCCCAGATGATGTCGCCTGCACCCGTCAGCGCCAAGGCCTTGCGCTCAACGTCAGAGATCAGACCCTGTGCGATAGCGCCACCTGCGAAGGCGTGCTGCATCACCGTAAAGCCGATCAGAAGAACAATCAGAACCAGACCGCCGCCAAGTGCCGGTTGAACGATGTCGTTGCCAAGATATCCGGTCACGGACATGGCTGCGCCAATCAACCAGGCAATCAACAGACACCAGGTGGGGATGAGCAGGATTGCCCTGTCGTAATGCTGAAAGGCCAGCACTGCGATGGTCACGAAGCCCAGTACGCCAATTACTCCCAATGAAAGCCGCGCAATGCCGGCCGCAACCGACGGATCCCAAACCGCCACGCCCAACAGCCCCAATATGAGGATCAATGTCGTCAGCGCGAGGTGAGAATAGTGAATGTTCCAGCGATTAAGATTGAGATAGGCATAAAGAAAGATGATCAAGCTGGCCGCAAGCATCACTTCCGCACAGGCCCTGGCGAGCTGGCTGCCACCGCCGCCCAGATTGAACACCATGCCCCAGAAGCCGAAGTCGATGCACAAATAGGCAAGCACCGACCAGGCAAGCGCTGCTGTTGCCGGGAACATGACGGTGCCCTTGACGACGAACAAGATCGTCAGGAAGAGAGCCAGCAAGCCTGAAATACCGAGAATAATGCCCCGGTAAAGAGTGTAGGCGTTAATGGTTTCCTTATAAACATCCGGTTCCCAGATCCGGATTTCAGGCAGATTGGGCGTCGTCAGTTCCGCGACGAAAGTCACGATGGAGCCCGGGTCGAGCGTCACTAGGAAGACATCTGCTTCCAGGCTTTTCTGACGCTGCGGGGCAATACCCTGGCTTGGGGTGATTGTGGCGATACGCGAGGAACCAAGGTCCGGCCAAAAGACTTCGGAGCTGACAAGCTTGTAGTTCGGCGCGACGATCAAACGGTCTATCTGTTCATCGCTGGTGTTGGCCAGGGCAAAAACGGCCCAGTTTGTGTTGGTACCATCAAGCGACGGAACCTCGATCCGGCGGACGATGCCGTCAGCACCGGGCGCCGTAGAGACCTGCAGCCGTGTTCCGGCGTCCCTGTGAAGCTCAACGGAATTGGTGATATCCAGCGCTTCGATATCAATCGGCACGGGGATCGGTTCGAGAGCTTGCGCCGGGAAGGCAACAAGCATCGCGAAGATCAACCACAGTCCTATGACAATGCGTTTCAGAACGCTGACGTATGTTTCCGGTAACGTATGCGACATGGGGCGAAGAACTACCGGGTTGTTGCGCATCTCACAAGAATTCTTTCAAGATACCGTCAACACTCGGCGCCACCTTTTCCAGCCGTGATGCGTGATCTTCCGCCAAACAGGCAAACAAGAGATGATCCTGCCAGGTGCCGTTAATTAACAGATAGTTGCGCGCATAGCCTTCTCTGTGGAAGCCTGCATTCTCGAGTAGTCGGATGGACGGCATGTTGGTCGGAAGACACGCCGCTTCAATTCGGTGAAGGTTCAAAACGCCGAAACAAAACGGCAAGATCATGGCGACCGCGGAAGACATATGGCCTTTCCCCGCATGCCTTTCCCCCATCCAATAGCCGAGAGTTGCTGTCTGGCTTACACCGCGGCGAATATTGCTCAGCGTCAAGCCACCGAGTATCTCGTGTCGTTTGGCACGAAACAGCAGAAAAGAGAGGCTGCGGCCTTCCTTACGGTCCTTCGCGTAACGGCGCAGACGGCGGCGAAAACCTGACTTCGTCAGATCGTCGGAAGGCCATAACGGCTCCCAGGGTTTCAGGAACCGTCGGCTTTCTGCACGCAGCTCCGACCACTCTTTATAGTCGGACATGATCGGAGGACGCAGAAAGTAACCGCCGGCTTCGATCAGCAGTTCGGCGTCAGGCGATGTTCCCGGCCGTAGCAATGCCATCCTCGCGCGCCTCCAGCCAAACTACATGGAAGCTGCCTGCAGAACGGGTCCCTGCTGAAGCCTGTCCGCAAGCTCTGCTGCGGTCATGATGCCATCAACCGGCCCAATTGCAGTCAGTGTCGGCGTTGCGCCGACAAAGGTTTCGTGCGCCACCCGCCGGATATCTGCAGCGGTGACTGCGTCAATTTTGGCAGAGATTTCGTCCGGGCCCAGGACGCGTCCATGAACGAGGATCTGGCGCGCGATCTGCCCGGCACGCGCTGCGGGACTTTCCAGCGCCATCATAAGGCCTGCGCGGATCTGCGCCCGTGACCTGGCCACCTCATCATCCGTAATCGTCTGGGTGGCGGACACCAGCTCATCTGCAATCATCGGCATCAGAGCGCCAAGGTCTTCATGACTTGTTGCAGCATGAAGGCCGAACAGGCCGGTATCGGAAAAAGCCCAATGGAAGCTGTAGATTGCGTAACACAGCCCGTGTTTTTCGCGAATTTCCTGGAACAGCCGCGAAGACATCCCGCCACCGAGCACGGAGGCGAGGATCTGAATGGCGTAGTAATCCTTGGACTTATAGGGTCTGCCTTCAAAGCCCATTAGTACCTGGGCTTCCATGAGATCCTTGTTGCGCAGGGTTTCACCGCCCCGGTAGGTGGCTTCAGATTCCTGCGACGCAGCTTCGCTGCTGAAACCGCCCAGTTTTTCCCGAGCCATTGCAACCAGCTCGTCATGATCGACGGCGCCTGCAGCTGCCAGAACCATGTCCGGAGCCCGATACCGTTCCGCCAGATACGTGTTCAACGCGTCCCGATTGAACCCCTGCACCGTCTCCGGTGTGCCCAGAATGGGGCGTCCGATTGGCTGGTCGGGCCAAGCGGTCGACTGAAACAGATCAAATGCCTGATCTTCAGGTGAATCGTTGGCCGCACCGATTTCCTGCAGGATCACATGCTGTTCACGCATCAGCTCCTGGGCGTCAAAGGTAGAGTTCTGCAGAATGTCTGCCAGTATATCGACTGCAAGGGGCATGTCTTCAGCAAGAATACGGGCGTAATAGTTGGTATGTTCGATACTGGTCGAGGCGTTCAGCTCTCCTCCGACGGCCTCGATTTCCTCGGCAATGCCTCTCGCGGTGCGCGATTTGGTGCCTTTGAAAGCCATGTGTTCAAGAAGATGGGTGATGCCGTTCTGGTTCACCAGTTCCGCTCGAGAGCCCGTGCGGACCCAAATTCCAAGCGCCGCGGTTTTCAGGTAAGGCATCTGGTCGGTAACGACCGTCATCCCGTTTTCAAGAACAGTTGTTTGTACTTTCATATAGTCACACCCCAGCGGTGACGGCCCGGGCGTGATCTTCGATATATCGCTCCACCACGTCCTGATCTGCCGCCAATATTTGCTGGCGCTCCTCCGCGCTCATCATGTCTTTAAGATTTTCCGGCAATTCCGGGTGTATGCCAGCCGCTTTTTCGACTGCATCCGGGAATTTGGCCGGATGAGCCGTTCCCAGAACCACCATGGGAACAGAACTATCGTTCTGCTCCTTTGCAACGTGCACACCAATAGCGGTGTGCGGATCCAGAAGGTATCCCGCGTCTTCCCAGACCCGTGCAATTGTTGAGGCCGTTTGTGCTTCATCACACCGCCCGGCTCCAAAGGAGCTCCGCATGTCGGCGAGTGGCCCTTCATCAATCGTAAAACTGCCGGACTGCATAAGCTGGTTCATCATGCGCTGAACAACTGCTCCATCCCTGCCGCAAACTTCCGCAAGAAGGCGCTCGAAGTTGGAGGAAACCTGAATGTCCATCGACGGTGAAATCGTTGGCGTCACGCCGCGCTTTTCATAGCGTCCGGTCTCAAGCGTGCGCGCCAGAATGTCATTGACATTGGTCGCAACTATCAATTTTTCGACTGGAAGTCCCATTTTCATGGCCGCATAGCCAGCGAAGATATCGCCGAAATTGCCCGTTGGCACCGTAAAGGAGACCTTCCTTTGCGGAGAACCCAACGCAGCTCCGGCGACGAAGTAATAGACGATCTGTGCCAGAATGCGCGCCCAGTTAATCGAGTTGACACCCGACAAAGCGACCCGATCGCGGAACGAGAAATGGTTGAACATGCCTTTGACGATTGCCTGGCAGTCATCAAAGTTCCCGGTCAGCGCCAAGGCATGCACGTTGGCATCGTCAGGCGTGGTCATCTGCCGCCGCTGGACATTCGATACCCGGCCGTCCGGAAACAGGATGAATATGTCTGTTCGCTCTCGGCCCCGGAACGCATCGATTGCAGCGCCGCCAGTATCGCCCGAAGTTGCACCGACGATCGTTGCGCGGAGACCGCGCTTGGCCAGGACATAATCCATGATCCGGCCTAGCAACTGCATCGCGACGTCCTTGAACGCCAGCGTGGGTCCGTGAAAGAGTTCCAGGACAAAAGTGTTTGCGTCGGTCTGGACCAATGGTGTTACGGCTGGATGCCGGAAGCCTTCATAGGCTTCTTTGATCATGGACTTCAGATCGTCATTCGGGATGTCGTTGCCAACGAACGGCTGCATCACCTGGAAGGCAACGTCCTCATAGGGCTTGCCCGCGAAGGACGCTATGGTTTCGGCATCAAATTGCGGCCACGTTTCCGGCAAATACAAACCACCGTCGCGGGCAAGCCCCTGGAGCAGGACATCGGAGAATTCCAGAACTGGTGCTTCACCACGGGTGCTCGTGTATTTCACCGCGCAACTTCCCTTTCGATTTGATCTTGTTTCGGGACGCCCTTAAGCCCCTTGCCCGATCTGCCAGAAATGAAGATTACTTCAAAGCCGGCGGATTTGAAACAAACCATGCCAAACATGCGACTTACGCGCCATAACAATCAAGCGCAAGTCGCTTTTGGCTAAAATCGTGACTGTAGTGGGACAGGGATCAGGCGTGGCCAGCATCAGAAAACAGCATCGCCGGGTCGATGCCCAGACTGCCGAGAGCACGGTGCCATTTTCTATCGGATTCCCGATCGAACAGAATGTCTGAGTCGGCGGGTGCCGTAAGCCAGCCATTGGATTGTATCTCGCTCTCAAGCTGGCCCGGTGACCAGCCGGCATAACCCAGAGCCAACATGGCCTGCTCCGGGCCGGTTCCCTGTGCAAGAGCTCTGAGTATTTCAAGCGTTGCTGTCAGACAAATGCCGTTGTCGATCGCCAATGTCGACTGGTTGAGCATGAAGTCGTCGCTGTGCAGGACAAATCCGCGTTCAACTTCAACCGGACCACCTTTGTGAACATTCATGCCGCGTACGCTGGCGGGCATCCGAATGGCACTGTCGTCGTTGACGATATCCAATTGTATTAAGAGTTCTTCCAGTGACAGGTGTCTGGCAACCTGATTTACAACCAGACCCATCGCCCCCTGATCCGAGTGGGAGCATACATAAATTACAGAGTGTTCGAACCGGCTGTCTGCCATGCTCGGCATCGCAATCAGAAACTGTCCTTCGAGGGTATCTGTTGCTTCGGTTACAGCCATTCGTACCTCATTTGCCGTTGATGCCCCCTGCCGCCTTGAAGTGTAGCCCCTTTGGTTGTGTTTGTTAATGTCAGTTTCCAATTTCACTGGTGTTGGGTTCACGGCGGCGTCACAAGGATATGACCCCGATTTAGGCAACCGGCTGATGACCTCCTCCGGAAAGTCGTGTAGCAAAAAGAGCATGAAACGATTTGCCCTTTTTCTTTCGCTCGCCCTCCTGACAGCCCTTTCTCCGGCGCGTGCCGCCATGACCGACTGGACTGAGGTTCAAGGTGGTGCTGTGCGGTTGATTGCCTCCGCCCCGCTAAAAGACGGCACCTATCTGGCGGGCCTGGAATTTCTTATGGAAGAGGGCTGGCATACTTATTGGCGTTACCCTGGCGAAGCTGGAATTCCGCCGCAAATCACGCTTTCTAACACCGAAAACCTGAAAGACATTGAAGTCCTCTATCCGGTGCCGGAGCGCTACAATGACGGGTTTTCAGAATCAATCGTCTATCACGATGGCATCGTGTTGCCTATAAAGGTAACGCCTGAGGACCCTTCTGGTGAGGTTCGTCTTTCCATCGAACTTTTCTTCGGTATCTGCAAGGACATCTGTGTTCCGGGTGATGCTGTTCTCAGTCTCGATTTCGGCCCGAACATGGAAGAAGACAAGCTCGCGGCCAAACTGATCGAACGAGACCTCGACAATGTGCCGGCTTCGTCCAGCGACGATACGCTGAAGATCGAGAATGTAAGCCTGTCTGAGGACAAGACATTGCTTGTCATCGATGCCACCGTTGGCACTGAGGAACAACCGGATCTCTTTGCCGCCGGTCCGCACGGGTCTTTCATCGGCTTGCCAAAGCTGGCCAGCCACGACGGGGATGCCGCGACCTGGCACCTCTCCACCAAGGGTCTGTCCACACATGACGAGGACACGACACTCCGGCTGGTGCTGACCTCTGGCGGCAAGGCAACGGAAGTATTGCAACCGATTGATCCCGCCTGGGTGGAATAGTTCGCAGTCAAGCTTCAAGTTTCCGTTTTTGGCGCCGTGTCCCTCGACTGGAACAGCATTCCGCCCTATCTCTGGCCCGGGCTGCATTTTCCTTCGGCAGCCAACGGACAAGGGATTTTAGTTATGACACTTAAGGTTGGGGACCGCCTCCCAGAGGCCACGTTCAAGATCATGACCGCGGACGGTCCGGGCGAGACGACAACAAGCGCGCTGACGAATGGCAAGACGATGGTACTCTTTGGAGTGCCGGGTGCCTTTACGCCAACCTGCCACATGAATCATCTGCCCGGCTTTGTCGAACACTCCGAGACGCTCAAGAACAAAGGCGTCGACGAGATCGCCGTTGTTTCCGTCAACGACGTTTTTGTGATGGATGCCTGGGAAAAGGGCTCAAACACAGGCGGCAAAATCACGTTCCTGGCCGACACCGGCGCTGAATTCGTCGAAGCTGTCGGTCTCGGGCTCGGTCCTGCACCAATTTTCGGTCATTTGCGCTCACAGCGCTTCGCGCTCATCGCAAAAGACGGAGAAGTAACGTTCCTCGCCGTTGAAGACAGCCCTGGTGACGCCACCAAATCAGGTGCCGCCGCTATTTTGGAAGCGCTCGGTTAAGGTTTTTCGATAGCCGTCAAAATTCAGAGAGCCCGCAAGGGCTCTCTTTTTATGTGCTGTCCGTGCGCCTTCGTGGCCAAATCACCCCGGCGGCCCACGTCAAATAGACGCCCACCAATGTCGCTGCGAGACCGAACCACGTGAGAGCATAGCCGAGGTGGTCGTTTTTGAAGCGCACAATCGTTTCGCCAGCCTGAGGCAATCCGGCGACAGGCGTAAATGCCGCATCCAAGTCGACGCTATAGGGCGCGAGGCCTGTGGTTTCGACCCCCAGAAGCTCAGCCATCGATGCCGTATCGCGCGCGAACCAGATGAGATCATTCTTGTCCGGTTCTGGTGTCGTCCAATTTGGCTCCTCGCTGAGACGCAACAACCCCGTTAGGGTGATTTCACCTTCAGGCAGGTCAAGTGCTTCAGTTCGGCGATCGCCATCAAGCCCTTGGGGTAGAAAGCCGCGATTGACAAAGACCGTCCAACCTTCATCTGATTTGAACGGCGCATAGACCATCAGTCCGGGCCCGCCAATGGTGCCAACAGGATCTGTCAGTGCGGTGTAATAAAAGGCAGAGCCTCCCTGGAACACGCCGCGGACTTCAACATGACGATAATCGTCGTCTTCGGTAAGGGCGTCCCAAGCTGCTGGACCAGGTGCCGAAATCGGGGAACTGGCAACACCTGCCTTCACTCTGTCGATCAAAGCTTCTTTCCAGGCCAATCGGTTGAGCTGCCAGAAGCCAAGATTGAGCAGGATAGCCAGCGCTATCAACGTCGCAAGGGTCGGGAAAATGAGCTTCCTCATGGGCCCCATCTTAGGGACAATCCTTTCAGTCAGGAGTTTTGGTCGTCGTCGAGGCGGCCTTCCGCGGCCTTGTGGCGAAATTGCAGGGCAATCATAAGGCCTTTGAGGGGACGAAGCACCAATCCGGCAAGAACGACGGTCAACGGCAGCCAAAGCAACAGGTGTAGCCAGATCGGTGGCTGGAAGGACAGTTCAACAAAAAGCACCAGCCCGACGATGACAAAACCAACCAGCATAATGACAAACACTGCTGGCCCATCGCCACTGTCGGCAAAGCTATAGTCCAGTCCACAGGACATGCAGGATTTCTTCACGCTCAGGAAACCATCAAAGAGATTGCCCTGGCCGCATTGCGGGCACTTGCCCGACAGCCCGGCAGACACCGGATTAACCGGAGGAAAATGTGCCTTGACTTCCATCGTCTGCCTTACTCCATGCACCAAACGATTGCGCCCGACCCGGTTGGCCGGATCGGGCGCAAGTGTCGTTCTTTGTGTGTCGTCCTAGTGGGCGGCAGGCGTACCCGCACCCCAGATATAGATGGCGACGAACAGGAACAGCCAGACAACGTCAACGAAGTGCCAGTACCAGGCAGCCGCTTCGAACCCGAAGTGCTTTTCCTTGGTGAATTGACCCGCGAGTGCGCGGCCCAGGCAAACAGCCAGGAAGATCGTACCGACAATCACGTGGAAGCCGTGGAAGCCGGTGGCCATGTAGAAGGTCGCGCCATAGATGTTGCCGCTGAAGCCAAATGCTGCGTGGCCGTATTCATAGACTTGGCAGATGGTGAAGAGCACGCCGAGGATCACTGTCAGCGTCAACCCCCATTTCAGGCCTTCGCGGTCCTCGTGCAGCAGAGCGTGGTGCGCCCAGGTCACCGTGGTGCCTGAGCACAGAAGGATCAGCGTGTTGAGCAGCGGCAGGTGCCAGGGGTCGAATGTTTCAATGCCATCGGGTGGCCAATGGCCGCCTGTCGCTTCTACCCTTGCGAACTGGATCGCTTCTCCCGCAAAAAGCGCGGCATCGAAATAGGCCCAGAACCAGGCTACGAAGAACATCACTTCAGAAGCGATGAAGAGCAGCATGCCGTAGCGCAGATGCAGGGAAACAACCCGAGTGTGGTGGCCCTGATGCGATTCATTGATGGTGTCGCGCCACCACCCAAACATCACATAGAGAATAACCAGAAGGCCTATGGCGAACAGGCCCCAGCCAGTCAGGTTCATTCCGAACAGAACAAACTCCGTGCCCTGTGCCGACTTCATGAAGCCGATGGCTCCAAGAGCAAACACAAATGCGCCCACTCCACCTAGAAACGGCCACGGACTTGGTTCCACAAGGTGGTAGTCGTGGTTTTTGGTATGTGCCTCAGCCATCGGCAAGCTCCCCAAACACAGTCATTTCAATCGCGCTCAAGCGCCATTCTCACAATTTCGTCTCAGCACCGGGCTGTTCGGCTCGGGCTGCTACAGGGCGTTCCGGTTGTTCTACCGGGAAGAAGGTATAGGACAAAGTGATTTCCTTCACGTGTTTCAGTTCAGGATCCTTGTCCATTTCAGGGTCGACAAAAAAGACGACCGGCATTTCGACAGTTTCGCCGGATTCAAGTGCCTGCTCTGTAAAGCAGAAACAGTCCAGCTTGTTGAAATAGGCTCCAGCGGCGGGTGGCCACACATTGTAGGTGGATGTGCCAACGCTCGGTCCCACGCCAGTGTTCGTAGCGAGGTAAGCAAGTTGCGCCGACTCGCCCATCTTGAGGGTTACAGACCGTTGCTCAGGCTTGAATGCCCAGGCAAGACTCTGGTTCACATTGCCGTCGAAACGGATGGTGATCTTCCGGTCGATCACGACATCGCTGGCGGCATCTGCAACCTGTGTCGTGCCACCGAATCCGGTGACCCGGCAGAACAGGTCATAAAGCGGTACGGCTGCATAGGCCATACCCACCATCGAGGCAAACATCCCGACGCAAATGACCGCGACTTTGCGGTTCTTACGGGCCAGATCCTGATCCGCTTCCCGGCTCATGCGTTCCTCCATCAGAGCGCCCTGTCCATTACACTCGGTCCCAGCTTGATGATGGTAACGATGTAAAAGAGCACAACCATGGCAACCAACACGGCTGCTATCGCAATCGAGCGCGCACGGCGCTTTTTCTTTTGCTCGTCCGTCAGCTTGATGCCCTGTTCTTCGGCGGCCATGCGATCAGGCCCCCGCGATCAGGCTTTCGCCCAGAAGAAGGGCGAACAGCATGAACAGATAGAAGATCGAAAACTTGAACAGGCGCCAGCAAGCTGCTTTGGCGGCATCGCCTTCTCGCTTGCGCCAGATATCGGCGGCAAGGGCAACAAAGATCACGCCGAGAAATGCGGACGCTGCACCGTAAAAGAGGCTTGCGAACCCGAGCAGATAGGGCGCCACACCGACAGGCGCCAGAAGGATTGAATAGATCAGAATGTGGTGACGCGTGCTGGTCGGTCCCGCGACCACCGGAAGCATCGGCACTTTTGCAGCCGTGTAGTCACCGTTTTTGACCAGGGCCAAGGCCCAGAAATGCGGCGGTGTCCACATGAAGATGATCAGGAACAGTACAAAGCTTTCCAGACTGACGCTGCCAGTCACGGACGCCCAGCCAATCATCGGCGGAAAGGCCCCGGCTGCGCCACCAATGACAATGTTTTGAGGCGTCGAGCGTTTCAGCCACATCGTATAGACGACGACATAAAAGGCGATTGTGAAGGCCAGGAAAGCGCCGGCAAACCAGTTCACCAACAGACCAAGCGTCAGAACCGAACCGATCGACAGAGTGATGCCAAAGGCCAGCGCTTCGTCAGGCGTAATCTTGCCTGCGGGGATAGGCCGATTGCGTGTTCGGGTCATGACGACGTCTATGTCAGCATCGTACCACATATTGAGAGCGCCGGATGCGCCGGCACCGATTGCGATACACAAGATCGCGACAACGCCGAGCACAGGGTGCACGTTGCCGGGGGCAAGCATGAGACCGACAAATGCAGTGAAGATGACCAACGACATGACACGGGGTTTCAGGAGCGCCACATAGTCGCTCACAGATCCCATTCCACCGTTCCAAACGGCGCTGTCCTGGTTCATCGTTTCCTGGCGCTCAACGAGCGACATAGGCGCGTCCTTTGATTTCCATGTTCGCCTGTTCTTTCAGTTGGCTTCGAGTATCTGCCGAACCGTCAGGCTTTCAAACTGGCACCGCGCCGGGAACCGGCGCGGTGCAGATCGTGCGATGGAGGCTATCCTCCACACCGCGCTTACTTGATGCGCGGTAGCGTTTCGAACTGGTGGAACGGCGGAGGAGAAGACAGTGTCCACTCCAGGGTTGTCGCCCCTTCGCCCCACGGATTGTTGCCGACAGCGCGCTTCTTGGAGAACGCCTCGACAATACCGTAGATGAACACCAGGACAGCGAAGGCCGAGATGTACGATCCGATGGAGGAAACATAGTTCCAGCCAGCCAGCGCGTCAGGGTAGTCGGCATAGCGACGGGGCATGCCATTCAGACCCAGGAAGTGCTGCGGGAAGAACACCAGGTTCACGCCAATGAACGTAATCCAGAAGTGCGCCTTGCCGATCGTCTCGTTGTACATGTAGCCGAACATCTTCGGGAACCAGTAGTACCAGGCCGCGAAAATCGCGAAGACGGCTCCGAGTGACAAAACGTAGTGGAAGTGAGCCACAACGTAGTAAGTGTCGTGGAACGCACGGTCGAGACCCGCGTTAGCCAGCTGCACACCTGTCACACCGCCGACGGTGAACAGGAAGATGAAGCCGACAGCCCAGACCATCGGAGTTTTGAACTCGATCGAACCGCCCCACATGGTCGCGATCCAGGAGAAGATCTTCACTCCTGTCGGAACCGCGATCACCATAGTGGCCGCCACAAAATAGGCCTGGGTCTCGGAAGACATGCCAACGGTGTACATGTGGTGTGCCCACACGATAAAGCCGACGACGCCGATAGCGACCATGGCATAGGCCATGCCGAGGTAGCCGAAGATCGGCTTGCGGGAAAATGTCGAGATGATGTGGCTGACGATACCGAAGCCCGGAAGGATCAGAATATACACTTCAGGGTGGCCGAAGAACCAGAACAGATGCTGGAACAGGATCGGGTCACCACCACCTGACGGCGTGAAGAACGTCGTTCCGAAGTTACGGTCGGTCAGAAGCATGGTGATGGCGCCGGCCAGAACAGGCAGCGACAGAACCAGCAGGAACGCCGTGATCAGAACGGACCAGGCAAACAGCGGCATCTTGTGCAGCGTCATGCCCGGAGCACGCATGTTGAAAATGGTGGTAATGAAGTTGATCGCACCCAGGATCGAAGATGCACCTGCGATGTGCAGGGACAGGATCGCAAGATCCATCGCCGGGCCAGGTTGGCCGGAGGTCGACAATGGCGGGTAGATCGTCCAGCCGCCACCAACACCGTTTCCGCCCGGAGGCCCTTCAACGAAGAGAGACAGAACCAGAAGCAGGAATGCCGGAGGAAGCAGCCAGAAGGAAATGTTGTTCATGCGCGGAAACGCCATATCAGGCGCACCGATCATGATCGGAACAAAGTAGTTGGCGTATCCGCCAATCATGGCAGGCATCACCATGAAGAAGATCATGATCAGACCGTGGGCCGTCGTGAACACATTGAACATGTGTGCATTTGCGAAGATCTGCATCCCCGGCTCTTGCAGCTCCATGCGCATTCCGACGCTGAGTGCACCGCCTACGATCCCGGCAAAGATCGCAAAGAAGAGATACAACAGGCCAATGTCTTTGTGGTTGGTCGAATAGACCCAGCGACGCCATCCGTAGGGATGGTCATGTGCCGCATGTGCTTCGGTCGCAGCCATTTGGGGCTCCCTCTTTCAAACTTTCTCAGCGGCGCTGCGTCTCATCGCGCGCATCGCCAAACAAGAAAAGCCGCAGCGTTATTTCGCTGCGACCGAGACTTCTTTATCTTTGCCGCCTTCAGCGACTTTTTTCGCTTCGGCGATGGACGCCATCAGCTGTTCGTTGGCGGTGTCCAAGTCTTCTTGGGCCGCAGTCGCCCAAGTCTGGAACTGCTCCTTAGAGACCACGCGAACAGCAATCGGCATGAAGGCGTGATTGATACCGCACAACTCGGAACACTGTCCGTAGAAAACGCCTTCTTCACGGGCATGGAACCATGTCTCGTTCAGGCGGCCGGGGATCGCATCGATCTTGAGACCCATGGACGGCATTGCAAATGCGTGAATCACATCTTCGGCAGTCACTTGCAGCCGGATCGTTGTATCTACAGGAACGATCAAATCTTGGTCGACTGCTAGAAGGCGTGGAACTTCGTTGAGGGTAACGCCCCGCGCTTCGGCAAACTCGCGCCTTGCCTCTTCATCTTTAACCGGGTCCTGTACATCCCCTACCATGTAGGAGTCGAAATACAGTTCGCCCATGTTTTCATCGGTGTATTCGTACCCCCAGTACCACTGATAACCGATCGCCTTGATGGTCATGTCGTACTCGGGAATATCCAGCTGCTTGTAAAGCAGACGGAAGGACGGAATGGCGATCACAACAAGGATCAGGATCGGGACAACCGTCCACGCGACCTCGATCATCGTGTTGTGCGACGTGCGTGAGGGAACCGGGTTCGCCTTTGCACTGAAGCGCGACATGCAGACAAGCAGCAGCGCCAACACGAAAAGTGTGATGACGGTGATGATTATCAACGTGAAGCTGTTGAACCATGTGATGTCGTCCATCACTTCAGTGACAGACCGCTGAAATCCGAGCTGCCAGTTCGTCATGCCGGATTCGGCAGCCAGGGCCGCAGTGGACACCCCAGCAAATGTCGCCGCCATACCGGCTATAGTCATGAGACGCTTGAAGACTGCCTTCACGTCTGCGCTCCCTTCCCTCAGCCGCTTCACGCGGCACATGCATCAATACCGGATACACACTCCGGCCCAATCCAGTGCGGCAGTAGCGGGCTTGGCGCAGCTTCGCAAGCCCCTATCTGCAGCATCCGGACACCCGACAGGATTATCTGATGGCCGGACTATAACCACAAACTGGTATTGAGGGCGATGGTTTCTAGCGTGCAGAGCGGCGATGTGCCGCATCACCCCACCAACACCCTGCTGTCGCACAAAAACCACAAGAAACGCCGTGCTGCAACGGAATTTCCAACTTTTCACAGCCCCTGAAAGGCTTTGGCCATTTGACAAGGGTCAAGGACAGGCTGATTTTCGACAAAAAATGCAACTATCGCTGCCGATTGAAACCCCGCCGGACTGGAATCACACGCTCTCATGCGGCAAGGTCGGCTCGGGATCACATTCATGATTCGCAGGCCAGCCGGTTTCCGGATGCGGGGAGCGGCTCACGGATCATATAACGCTTGACTGGAGGATTTCTTGTCAACCCTTTTGACGCAGTCCCTGGCTGCCCGCAAGACCGGACGCTCCAAATTGTCGATTGCCAAGTTAGCCGCCATTGCCGGACTTCTTTTCAGCGCCATTTCGCACTCTACGTTGCCCGCGTCCGCTCAAGGCGAGGTTCGCTCTGCGCATGGCGACTGGCAAATGCGCTGCGATACGCCTCCCGGGTCGACCGGCGAACAGTGTGCCTTGATACAGAATGTGACGGCCGCCGACCGCGAGAATGTCGGCCTGTCAGTGATTATTCTGAAAACCGCGGACAAGCAGGCACGTATCCTGCGTGTTCTTGCACCGCTCGGCGTGCTTCTGCCTTCCGGCCTCGGGCTGCGGGTCGACAATGCCGATATCGGACGCGCCGGATTTGTCCGCTGCCTGCCGAACGGCTGCATAGCCGAAGTCATCCTGGAAGAAGACCTGCTGTCCAAACTGCAAGGGGGCGGACAGGCCACTTTCATCATTTTCCAGACACCGGAAGAAGGGATCGGCATCCCGATTTCGCTGAACGGCTTTTCAGCAGGGTTTGACGCTCTGCCTTAAGGCTGCCGCAAGCGAACCTCCGCCGAATTCAACGATCACAAAAAAGCGCCGCTCGGCGCTTTTTTATTCTGCCGGTTTATTCTGCCGGTTCGTCATGTTCATCCGAGACCGTCTTGCGCGGAGTGACCTTATGCAGACGGTCCATTCCGGCATACATGCCTTCTGTCAGCTGCATGGCCAGCCGTTCTTCATCCCGGTGGCGCACGTCCTCCTCGATCTGATCAATCCGGTCGAGAGGTGTGCCGAGCGCTTCCAGAGCCGCTCTGCCGAACACGACACTTGATTCGAACGTTTCCCGTATCTGAAAGTCGACGCCACGTTTTGTAAGGTCAAGGGCATGGGCGCGGTCAGTCGCGCGACAGAAAATCAGAACTTCCGGAAAGTCTTTCCGAATAAGATCGATAGCCTTGCCCATTACCTTGTCATTTTCAATGCACATGGCAATCAGCGCAGCCTTGCTGGCACCGGCAGCACTCAAGACGTCTGCGCGCGTCGCATCGCCGTAATAGACCTTGTAACCCTGTTTGCGGGCGTAATCGATACGGTCGGGCCGATTGTCGATAGCCGTTATTTCAAGGCCTTCAGACGTCAGGATCTGAGCGGCGACCATCCCAAACCGGCCAAAACCAACAACAAGAACCGTCGGCGTCGCCTCCTCGAAGGTTTCAATCGACGGGTTCTCGACACCTTTCGCCTTGGCCCGGGCCGCAAGTTTGTCCAGGGCCAGACAGGCCACCGGCGTGAGCAGCATTGTCAGGATCACGATGGCATTCAGAAGGTTTGCCGTTTGATAGTCCAAAAGAGCATTGCTGACGGCAGCCGTGAAGAGAACGAAAGCGAATTCACCGCCCTGAGGCAACGTCACAGCTATGCGCATTGCATCGGAGTTCGGTGATCCCGTCCCCCGGGACAGGCCCCAGAGGAACAAACCCTTGATGCCCATGACAAGAAGGACCCCAACAGCCAGGATGACCCAGTTCTCCATGACAAGATAAACGTCCAGCGACATACCAACGGCGACGAAGAACAATCCCATCAACAAGGAGCGAAACGGTTCAATGTCAGCTTCCAACGTGTGCCTGAAACTCGATTCGGCGAGAAGCACACCTGCCAGAAATGCACCGAGCGCCATCGACAGGCCAACGGTATGCATGATCCCCGCACTGCCCAGGGCAACCAGAAGCGCTGCCGTCAGCATGACTTCGCGCGCGCGGCTGGCGGCGAGAAACAGGAATATCGGCGAGATCAGATACCGGCCCGTGAGAATAACTGCGGCCACGGCTGCCAGAACGAGAATGATCTCCCTGAATATCTGAGCAGCTGTCGATGGCCCTTCGCCCGGCGCCAATATGGCCACCATTGCCAAAAGAGGAACGATCGCAATGTCCTGCATGAGCAGGATGCCAAATGCTCGTTGGCCGTAGTTTGAGGACAACTGTCCGCGCTCCTGCAGGATCTGCAGGGCAAAGGCTGTCGAAGAAAGCGCCAGCCCAAAGCCAGCAACAAGGGAAGTGGAGAATGATACTCCCGAAATCAACCCTACGCCCAGCAACGTCAGGCCGGTGAGCATCACCTGGGCGGATCCGAGACCGAAAATATCGCGCTTCATTCGCCAGAGTTTCTGGGGGTCAAGCTCCAGGCCAATGACAAAAAGCAGCAAGACGACACCGAGCTCGGCCACATGAAGGACGTCTTCTCCAGAGCCCAGAAGCTGCAACCCATGCGGCCCGATCGCCGCGCCGGCGGCCAGATAGCCAACGACCGATCCCAGTCCCAACCGTTTTGCAATCGGAACGGCCACAACGGTCGCAGCCAGAAACACGATAGATTCAGCAAAAAACGGAGGTGCTGCCTCGCTGGCCATTCTTTCTCCTAAACCGGATTGCGGCGACCGGAATCAGTTAAACTGTGATGACATTTTTAACTGTAGCAAATTTGCAGGCTTTAACCTGTCTCAAAATGGCTGCAATACAGGTTATTGCTTCGCATTTTCTGCCGCTGAAGCAAGCTCCGACCTCTGCTTTCATTCAAGAGCTAAGTCAAAATGCCCTGCGCAAAGCAATCGGCTTGGCGGTATGCGCAGAATTTCGCTGCCCGGGAAACCATTTCTGCCACTCAGAAACGTCTTATCACCTGCGAAAAGCCAGGTCTGTCTGCGTTGCCGTCGTCAGATCAACTCATGGCTTGAAAGAAAAGCTTCCAGCGCATCACACGATGAATAGTGGTGTCCGACAAGGCCAGCCTCTTCAGCGCCGGAGACGTTTTCCAACTTGTCATCAACGAAGACGCATCGGTCTGGCTGATGCTCATATTTCTCGCAAATGGCCCGATAGATCCGCGGATCGGGCTTTCGCAGTCCAAACTCTGCTGAAACATGGGCTTTACCGCCGAAGATTTCGAACGCTTCCGGTGCACAAACAGGAAGCGCGGCCTTCAGCATCATGCCGTTGTTCGTCAAAAGCGCGATATCGGCCTTGGCCGTGATCCGTTGCACCAAGGAAAGCACTTCTAACCTCGGCCGCATCATTCGGCGTCGGACATCGCACCAGGTGTTAAAATCGATCGGGTAGCCGAGCAATCTGCCATATTGAGCCAGATAGGCTTCAGCAGTTCCCGGTTCGCCAGCTTCTGCGGCTTCTTCGTGAGGTCCGCCCCAGACCGCTGTATCAATTTCAGCAGCCGGTCTTCCGGTCAACTCCTCAAGCAGTTCAAGTCGCGTTTCATGACGGTAGTCATAGAGAACCTCATCCATGTCGAAGATAACGAATTCAATGCCCGGCATCTTCACACTCCGGATCAGACCGCAGTCCCTCCTACCGTCAACTCGTTGATGCGCATGGATGGCTGACCGACACCGACCGGCACGCCTTGCCCCTGCTTGCCGCAAGTGCCCATGCCCGGATCAAGTTTCATGTCATTGCCGATCATGGAAACACGTGTCAGTGCGTCCGGGCCGTTGCCGATCAGCATTGCCCCTTTCACCGGTGCGCCGACCTTGCCGTTTTCGACCCGATAGGCCTCCGTACAGGAAAAGACGAATTTGCCCGACGTTATATCCACCTGGCCGCCACCGAACGAGACGGCGTAGATACCATCCTTCACAGAACCGAGGATCTCTTCCGGGTCCTTGTCGCCAGCCATCATCACTGTGTTGGTCATGCGCGGCATTGGAATATGAGCATAGGATTGACGCCGGCCATTGCCGGTTGGTGCCATTCCCATCAATCGGGCGTTCTGGCGATCTTGCATGTATCCCTTCAAAATGCCGTCTTCGATCAGAACGGTGCGGCTGGCAGGCGTTCCTTCGTCATCTACGGTCAAAGAGCCACGGCGATCCGGTATTGTGCCGTCGTCGACGATGGTGACGCCTGGAGATGCAACCCTTTCGCCCATGAGCCCAGCAAATGCGGATGTTTTCTTTCGGTTGAAATCACCTTCCAAACCATGACCGACGGCTTCATGGAGCAGAATACCCGGCCACCCAGGCCCAAGAACAACGTCAAACGTGCCTGCCGGCGCCGGTACGGCTTCCAGATTGACCAAGGCCTGGCGCAAGGCTTCGTCCACACCGCCCTGCCAGTTTTCCGTCGTGATAAACCGGTCGAAACCTTCGCGGCCGCCGCATCCAAACGAACCGCTTTCCTGTCGGTCCTCATTTCCCGCGACAACGGATATGCTCAAGCGCACCATCGGCCGAACATCGCGGACAAGATGACCATCTGCACGAAGGATCTCAACAACCTGCCAGGACCCGGCCAGTGACGCCGTCACCTGCCGCACGCGCGGATCGACCGACCTTGCGTAGGCGTCTATTTCCTGCAGAAGCTTGACCTTGTCTTCAAAACTCGGGCCGCCGAGCGGGTTGGCATCAGAATAAAGCGACACGTTTGTTCTTGCAGGAGCCGCAGCATAGCTGCCCGAATAGCCCTTCTTGACTGCGCTCACTGCATCGACCGCGCGTTTCAGGGCACCTTCTGAAATGTCTCCGGCATGGGCATATCCCGCCGCATCTCCGGCGACGGCTCTCAGGCCGAACCCCTGAGCCGTATCGTAGTTGGCTCCCTTGAGGCGTCCATTGTCGAATACCAACCCTTCCGTCTGCCGGTATTCCACAAACAGTTCACCGTCATCGGCACCGTCCAGGGCGTCTTTTGTGAGGCGTTTTGCTGTTTCCAGCCCAAGGCCTGACGATTCAATGAGATCTGCCGTGGAAATGGTCATCGTTGTTTCCTGCGTAATCGTTTGAGGCCATTGCCTTTCCGGAAGAGCTTCCACCGTCAAGCAAGGCGTTACACACAACATAGGGTTTTTGGCGCGCAATTCACCCCGAATTCCTCGAAATCCACTTGCGAGATTTTAAACTTGACTCTAAAACTCATCTTTATGGATTCTTCACATCCTCTGTCAGCCTGACCGCTTCTAAAGCGGCCTCGCCAGCCCTCTCAAAAATTCCCTCATTCAAATTCGCACTTGTCGCGAACAGAAAGACCTATGCGCATGCCCAAGCGACCCAAGGATCTCATTGGCGGGACTTACAGTTCTTTTCATGATCTGGCTGCCCAGCGAGGCGACGGACTGCATCCGCTTATTCTTCAAGCACTGAGCAAGTCAGGAAGTGTTTCCGGCCCTCCGCGGCCCTCTGAACAAAACGACGATATGATTGTGCCTATCGATTTCAGTCGGGCCAAACCATCGGCTTCTAAAAACGGCAAGGCAGCCTCATGAAAACCGTGCTCATCGCGATGCATCTGGTTGCCTGTGAGCCCGACCTGCTCATCTGTCAGGATGTTTCGATGGACGCCAAACGCTGGCAGGACATGGGAACCTGTCAAAACGACCGTGACCATGAAATGCAAAAAGCACAGGAAGAACTGCCGGAATGGGCTGTGGTCATGTCCCGCTGCAGATATCTCGTTGGAAGAGATCGACGAACCGCGCCGATGTTCTGATGCCATGCAAGCGAACAAAGCCCCGACTTGCCCTTGGCGGTCAATTTACCGTACAAGTCTTCAGGCACACATGACCTTGCAACACAGCAGCAGACGCAATGATGAACCGTTACGAAAATCCGCGAATTCCAAGCGAAGCCCGCGTCCGTTACCTGGATGGTGACTACCAGGTGGAAACACCCGGAACATTCGTGCGATGTGCTGTGACCGGAACGACGATTCCG
Organism: uncultured Roseibium sp.; assembly: GCF_947499295.1. Taxonomy (GTDB): domain Bacteria; phylum Pseudomonadota; class Alphaproteobacteria; order Rhizobiales; family Stappiaceae; genus Roseibium. The sequence continues at coordinate 75,791 of NZ_CANMNP010000002.1, read as the reverse complement.
CTTGATGAGTTGAAATACTGGTCCGTGGATCGGCAGGAAGCCTATGTCGATGCCAAAGCGTCTATGAAGCGGTATCTGGAGACGCGCTAGACGCGCCGCCCCTAGCTCTTGAAACTCCGCTGTCGCAGTTTTTCCCGGATTAGGTTCATCAACCGGTCTTCGTCGTCGATGTCCATGCGCACATGCACGACAATGGCCGTCGATGCGATCCAGTGAAAGAGCTCGCCTTCAGTCGTCTCCAGTCTTGCCATGTCCTTAGACGTGGTCACGAGCTGTAGTCCCTCCTCTTCGGCTTCAGTCAGCAGCGCTCTGACATCGGCCTGGCTATAGAGGTGGTGGTCGGCGAAGGCACGTACCTTCTTTACCAGATAACCAAGGTCTTTCAGCGCTTCGAAGAATTTTTGCGGCCGCCCTATCCCGGCAAAAGCGAAGAGCTTCTGACCTTCCAGCGCTGTGTCCTTTTGAGGGCGAATATGTGCATGCAAGATGGGCAGTCCCCTGCGCCCCGAAAGATGAATAGCGGTTTCAGCTGCATTCCCATCCCCAACAAGAACAAGGCAATCGGCTTTGATGATCTGCTTTTCCGCCGGGGCCCGCAAAGGACCTGCAGGCAGGCAGCGGCCGTTGCCGAAGCCAACGGTACAGTCCACCAGTATTAAACTTAGGTCCTTTTTGAGCGCAGGGTTCTGAAACCCGTCGTCCATCAGTAGAATGTCAATGGGCTGCTCTTCGGCAAGCCTTGCCCCTTGCGCGCGGAGCGCCGAAACAACCGTTGGACCGTGGCGGGCGAGGAGCAGAGCTTCATCGCCAACATCGGCGGCATCATGCCGGTCAGGATCTACCAGAACCGGGCCCTTGGTCCGGCCCCCATAGCCGCGCAGCAGAAAGCCGGGTGTATAGCCTTCTTCGCGCAGCCGAAAGGCCAACTCGATCGCGAACGGTGTCTTCCCGGTACCACCGACAACAAAATTGCCTATACAAATGACTGGCAGCCGGCTTTCCGCTTTCGGCCTTGCCAGCATGCGCCGTCCCGCAACAAGGCCGTAGATCCAACCAACCGGTGCAAGGAGAGCCCCTGCAACAGAAAACCCTTGTTGCCACCAGAAGTCGGGCGCTTTGCTCACGCCGCACCTCCAGCTGTATCCGTCGTCTTCAAATAGGGTCCCAGCGCTTCAAGCGTCTTGTCCAGAGCGCCCCGTCCTGCCTCGACCAGTTCACGTGCTCTTGCTGCCTGACCTTCGGCAGCTTCCGGATCTTTAAACAGATCCTCGACACTTGCGCCAAGGTTTTCCGGTGAAGACACTCTCAATGCTGCCCCATGTTTCCAGAAGTCTTTATAGACGGCTCTGGCGTTGGAAACCCTTGGACCGGTAACGAGAGCCGATCCGCATAAAGCGGCCTCAACAGGATTATGCCCTCCTGCTTCAGTATAAGACCCTCCGAGAAATGTAACTGGTGCCAGTCGGTAGAAAAGCCCCATCTCGCCAAGTGTATCGCCGAGATAAACCTGTATTTCCGGCGATATTTTTCCACCGGAACTGCGGCGGGAATAGGTCAGGCCCCTGCTCTGCAGTATTTCGCATATCTGGTCGGCTCGAGCTGGGTGCCTAGGAACAAGGATGAGAAGAAGATCGGGGTAGACGCTGCGAAGCTTATCGAACGCATCAAGTGCGTAATCATCTTCGCCCGGATGGGTCAGTGCTGCCAGCCAGACCGGCCGTTGACCCAATTGAACCTTCATTGTCTCGAAGGTGGCCTCATCCAGGATCGGTTCTTCCGCATCGAATTTGAGGTTGCCCGGCATTCCGACATTGCTGCATCCCAAGTGCCGGAACCTGTCGGCGTCTGCCTCGCTCTGCGCCAATACAAAGTCCAGACACTGAAACAAATACCGGGCAACGCCGCGTAGTATCGACCAGTTCCGGTGCGATTTGTCTGACAGACGTCCATTCACAAGCAAAAAGGGAATGGGCCGGTGGCGCAGTTCGTCGAACAGGCAAGGCCAGATCTCAGATTCTACAACCATGGCCAGGTCCGGTCGCCAGCTGTCCAGAAACCTTGCAATTGGTGCCGGTGCGTCGAAAGGCATGAACTGATGGATCGCATCGGCCGGCAATCGTTTTTCCGCCAATTCCGCGGCCGTAACTGTCACCGTGGTCAACAATACTTTGCTGCCGTTGCCGATCAACGCATCAACCAATGGCAGCACCGAGACAGTCTCACCCACGCTCGCGGCATGGATCCAGACCAATTGACCTTCAGGACGGACCACATCGGCCTTGCCGAACCGTTCGCACTTTCTATGGGGGACTTCCTTTCCCGACCGGCTGCGCAACCAGAAGAGAAAGTGAAACAAGGGTGTCAGGACCACCGCGAGGACCCGATAGGCTGTCACAAGAGCGGGACGGCGATCAGCCATCGGCCCTTCCGACAAGCTGATAGGCACGCGTCGTCGCCTTGTTCAAGCCGTCCTCGACCTGTTGCCGGTAGACTTCGAGCGCATCATCCTCGATTTCCGAAGGCACCCAGATCAACTCGCTCGTTGCAATTGCGCCGCGCCCAAACGGCAAGTTCACGCTGGCTTTGTCCCAGCTGTTGAGTTCAATACTGCGGCTCGTGGCAACCGCCACAGGCAGGATCGGTCTGCCCGAGTGTTTTGCCAGCTGAACAATGCCGACGCCGGAATGGCGCGCAGGTCCCTTTGGAACGTCAGCAGTCATGGCAATGCTGAAGCCGTCTTTCAAAGCGCGCAGAGCTTCGATGAACCCGCGCATGCCTCCCCGCTTCTTGATCTGGCGCGCGTTTCGCCCGCCCGATGCCCTGATAAGACCAAGCCCGAGTTTGCGCGCAGCAATCGCATTGACTTCACCGTCTGCAGATCGCGAAATCATGACTTTCGCCGGCCAGCTGGAAGGCTTGGCAAACGGCACCATGAAATGCTGGCCATGCCACATTGCGACGATCACCGGAAGATCACTTTCCGTTTCTTCATGAACGCCATGTGGCTCAATCGTGAAGCGATTGGTGTGATAGACGAGCTTGAGATAGCCGGCGAGCACGGAGCCGACTGCAGAAAGAACCCAAGGTTGGCGGCCGAGGCGTTTGATCATTTTTCTTGTCGCCTAAAAACGACCGTTCAGGCCGTTGTATCCGGGTCCAGCAAGCGATGCAGGTGGACTACAAAATAGCGCATATGCGCGTTGTCGACCGTCGCCTGTGCCTTGGCCTTCCAGGCCTTGGAGGCTTCAGCATAGTTCGGGTAGATGCCGACAATATCCAACTGATCCAGATCCCGGAAGGTCAGTCCTTCAGGCGACTCCAGCTCACCGCCGAACACCAGATGCAGCAGCTGTTTGGGGCTGTCGGTTTCGCTCATGGATATCCTCATTGTTTGTCGGTGCAATCCGTTCAGGATCTGATCATTTCGCCAAGAACTGCGCGAACCGGTTCGATCAACGCGTCCGGTGCTGCAATCAGTCCGGGATGTCCGGTCTTGGTCCGGTTGTAAACAAGGTTCCGGCCGGAAAGGTCGGTCAGCCTGCCGCCCGCTTCCTGCACCAAAAGATCAGCTGCTGCAAGGTCCCAGTCGCTTGGCCCACCACGCGCTGCGCCGACATCGACGCGCCCAGCAGCCACAATGGCGAGGCGATAAGCCAGTGACCTCAAGATTTCCGTACCGCTAAATCCAGCTGCTATCACATCTTTATTGGCGACAATGGAATGGGGACCAGACAAGGTCGCGCCTTCGACACCCTGCCGTGGCGAAACATAAATTTTTTCACCATTCAAAGTGGTTCCGCCTCCGGCGCGCGCAGCGAACAATTCGTTCCGGCGCGGACAAAAGACGACACCAGCGGTCGGGCGGCCCTGTTCGACAACAGCCAGGGAGACCGTCCACTCGTCGCCCCCTGCCAGAAATGCCCGAGTTCCATCTATCGGATCGACGATGAATGTCCGGACGCAGCCCAGACGACTTTTGTCGTCTGCCGTTTCCTCTGAAAGCCAGCCATATTCAGGCCGCGCTCCGCGCAACTCGTCGGCAAGCAACTTGTCAACGGCAAGGTCCGCTTCAGAGACCGGAGAGCGGTTGTTCCCCTTGAACCAGGTTTCGGGGTCGCGTCCGAAATAACTGAGCGCCAATTCTCCAGCCTTGCGCGCTGCGTCTTCCAACAGACGCAGATCAAGGTCGAGCCAGGAGTGATTGTTGCCCGTATCAGCTTCCAGCAAGTGCCATCCCTTCGATCATGACAGACGGGGCGGCACTCGAATAGCGATTGTCCAGGTCATTGCCTGGCACAAGGCGCTTGAACATGTCGTTCAGGTTTCCTGCGATGGTGATTTCACTGACCGGTTCGACAACCTTACCGTTCTCGAACCAGAAACCGGCGGCCCCGCGGGAATAGTCACCGGTCACGCCATTGACACCATGGCCAATCAGATCGGTGACCAGCAGACCTTCGCCTGCATCCGCCATCAGCTCTTCCAACGATTTTTCGCCCGGCATCAAGGTGATGTTGGTTGGGCCGGGAGATGTACCACTGCCACCTCGATGAGCACGGCCGTTGGGTTTCATTTCAAGTTCGCGTGCCGAAGCGCCATCAAGGAACCAGTGTTGCAGCACGCCGTCACTGACCATTTCGAGCTGATCAGCGCGTGTTCCCTCTCCATCGAAAGGCCGGGTGGCAGCACCACGTCGCTTGAAGGGGTCATCGACAACACGAATGCCCGGTGCGAACACCGCTTCACCCATTCTGTCTTTCAGGAAACTTGTTTTGCGAGCAACTGCAGCACCGTTGATTGCGCCAACCAGGTGACCGAGGATGCTGCGCGCTGCACGGGACTCGTAAATGACATTTGCTGTTCGGGTCGAAAGCTTTTGCGGGTTCAGCCTGCGTACCGCGCGCTCACCAGCGCGCAGTCCAATTTCCTTTGGCCGGTCCAGATCCGCAAAGAAAGTCCTGCTGTCGAAGTCGTAGTCCCGTTCCATGCCGGTGCCTTCGCCTGCGACCGCTGTCATAGACATGCCGTATCGCGAAGATATGTAGGACCCTTCGAAGCCGTGGCTCGTAGCAAGCACTATTCCGGCAAGTCGCCAAGACGCTGAAGCGCCTCCCGACTTGCTGACGCCGTCCACCTCGAGACCGGCCGTTTCCGCCTCAAGTGCAATGTCCGTCAATTCGTCGGCTGTCAGTTCCTTGTCGTCTAGCAGCTCCAGAACCGGGAATTCCTTCACCAGCAGCTCCGGATCAGCAAGCCCGGCAAAAGGATCCTCCGGTGCGACCTTGGCCATCGAGACTGCTCGTTCGGCAAGACTGTCCGGATCGTCGAGACGGTTTGCAGAAACGGCGGCAGTGCGTCTGCCGACAAAGACGCGCAATGTGACATCGTCACCCTCGGCACGTTCCGTTTCTTCAACCTTGCCCTCGCGCACGTCGACGGAGAGCGATACTCCGGTTACTGCGACAGCGTCGCAGGCATCGGCTCCCGCTTGCCGCGCAGCTTCGACGAGCCGTGCTGCGCGTGACTGCAATTCACTTTGATCGATCAGTTCCGACATTTGGTCCGCTCTTGTGCCATCAGCTCTGGCTGTTGTTTACGCTTCGCACCGTTCAGCTGCAACAGCCAGCTTGAGATGCCAACAATCTGTTTCATTCCGAACCAGAAAAGCCGCGAGGCCTTCACATCGGCGCAATACCCCGTTGCTGCACCAGCGTGACCGGTTCGACACCTCCTATGTGTGCCGCTTCCGGGGCAGATCAATGGAAGTCCGCAGAAACACTGGGCGTTTTAGGCACCACCCACTCTCTCGCTAAAGTAGAATCAACACGTTCCCGACACATGTCTGAACCAGGTCTTACCGAGCCACTTACAAACCAGTAACCCTCTTTAAAAACAGACTTTTTTAACTCTGTCTCTTAAGCGCTTTACGACCTTTCCGTCTTAGATTGAAAGACATCGAGAGACCAAAAGGTCCGGTGGAGAGTTACTTGAGACGTCAAACAGAAAAACAGGAAATGGCAGCAACCGGGACAGCGGCAGAAACAATGCCGCATCCCGGTTGTCTTCCGGTACGCTTTCAGCAACGACTGGAAGCGCGTCCGGGAACACCTTCTCTTCCCGCTGACATTCTTCTTGATCGCGACAGGGCAATCATCAAGCGTCGTGTCGCGGGTGTTCCGGTCAACCTTGTTGTGCCGACGGAAGCGTTCGATGGCGTGATGGTCCGAATTATTCCGGGCGATGTACCGGGTGAAATCCAGGCTGCGCTGATCCTCAAGCATCACGACAGCGCATTGTCGATTACGCTTGCGGAGACCGAGAACTCCGATGATCTTGCCGTCCTCTGGAGCCGATGGGCGCAGGTGTTCAACTTGCCCATGCTTGTCTGCGACCTTGGCGGCAAGGTTAAACCGATTGATGCCTTCCGCGCCGTTCCCGCCGCGCAACCGGCCCCTCGCCGCCAATTGCGGATGTTGACAGGCCGTAGACCAAGGTTCCTGAACAAAAGATCGGTTGGCAAACCGGCTGGAACATCAGTCTGCCACAGCCGTGAACGCGAGATTATTGCCCGCACTTAAGGCTCTGGTCCGCAGAGGCTGGAATAGAGAGCAAAGGGCTCCGCACAGCGGAGCCTCTGTTCATTTATAGCCAGGCTACAAAGGCATCGATGACAAACCCGGCAAACAGGATCCAGCCATAGGTTCCGTTGGAACGGAACAGGCGAAGGCACTGGTCACCGTCATCAATGTCCAGCGTGACGATCTGCCAGCCGAGGTGAATGACGCCGGCAAGAATGCCGATAAAGGCAGCCGGCCCGGCGTCCGCCATGACAGCAGCGGTCGCAAAAAGCAGGGTGGCCAGCGCATATAGAACAATTAGCGCAGGTTTGGTGCGCGCTCCGAAAAGACGTGCGGTGGACTTCACGCCAACCAGGGCATCGTCTTCCTTGTCCTGATGCGCATAGATCGTGTCGTAACCGATTGTCCAACAAATGCCGCCTGCGTACAGGAACACCGGAGCCCATCCGAGCGAACCGAATTCGGCGGCCCAACCCATGAATGCCCCCCAGGAAAAGGCGAGGCCCAGAAAAAGCTGCGGCCAATTGGTAAACCGCTTCATGAAGGGATAGATCGCGACCGGTAGCAATGACACGATCCCGAGCACAATTGAATACGTGTTGAACTGGAGCAAGACGATCAGGCCAACCAGTGCCTGAAGGAACAGGAATGCCTTCGCCTGCAGTCTTGTGACCTGTCCGGCAGGAATCGGCCTTGACCGGGTCCGCTCCACCTTTGCGTCGATATCAACATCAACCAGGTCATTGTAAGTGCAGCCTGCACCACGCATTGCGACCGCTCCGATGAAGAAGAGGGCAAGATGCCACGGGTTCGGCCAGCCCTGGCCGGCCGCGATCGCCGCAAGCGCTGCAGACCACCAACAGGGCCAAAGCAGCAACCACCAGCCGATCGGCCGCTCCCATCGCGCGAGCCGCGCGAACGGTCGCAAGGAGGATGGCAGACTTGTATCGACCCAGTGCTTTTTCACTGCATCCGCGACAGGTCCTGTATCCTTGGTGGAAAAAATCATGACACTTCACACTCGATTTGCTTAGACCCGTTGCCCAACACGAACATTCAACAGGACCGGGTCATCCCCGGCATTTCTACCGATTATTTGGATGAAATTCATCCTGCAAGGGGTCATAGTGACACTGTCTTGGTGTGGGTTTGTTGAAAATCGGCGGAATTGCTCTGTTCATGGAAGACTTGTGGAGACCGATTCGCCATAGCCAAGGAGTGCAGTGTGTATTTTTCTCCAAAACTTGCAGTTAGTGTTTTCCTGTCTCTAGTTGTCGGCCTCAGCGCCATCCCGACCAGCTCTTTCGCTCAAAAGCCTCCTCCACCCCCTAAACGCGGGGACGGTAACCCACCACCGCGTCCAGGTGACGACCGGCCACCCAAACGTGGCGGCAAGGAAGTCAACGAAAGCAAGATCAATTCCGGTGGATCCCGACAAGTGCTCGGTGAAGTCTGGGTCGACAACTGGTTCAAGCTTTACATCAATGGCGAGCCGCTGCTGGAAGACAGCGTTTCGATCAGAACCGAGCGTTCTTTCAATGCCGAGCGTTTTGAATTCGGTTCAGACTTCCCGATGACGATTGCCTTCGAGTTTCGCGACTTCATGGAGAACGACACCGGACTTGAGTATATCGGTTCGCGGCGCCAGCAACTAGGCGATGGAGGTGCGATCGCGCAATTCAAGGACGCTGCCAGCGGGAAGCTGATTGCCGCAACCGGAAGCGACTGGCGATGCCTGACAGTTCAAGCTGCTCCGGCAGACGCGTCCTGTGCGCGCGAACGCAATCCCGATGTGACTCAAGCCGTGTGTGCACAGACACGCGTTGAGGTTCCGGAAAACTGGACAGCTCCAGGGTTCGACGACAGCAACTGGCCAAAGGCCAGTGTCTATAGCGCCCGCGACGTCGGCCCCAAGGACGGCTACAACCAGATCCAATGGGACAGTTCTGCGGAGCTTATCTGGGGCAAGGACCTGAAGAAGGACAACATCGTCTATTGCCGTGCAACAGTCGGCGGCTGACGCTCATTCGGTCATCCCAGGCGTAATATGTGCCTGGGCTGCCCTCCAACGCTTGAAAACCGGTCAGTGTCCGGTCGTGGTAGCGTGGTTCGATTGCAGGCGTTCACCGTGCATGCTAGACCCCGCCCCATGATGGCGACGGGCCCTTCAGGCAAGTCGCCGCTCAAGCGTCACCTACTCTCAGAGACCTGCAATTCATGAAACTTCTCCTGATCGGATCCGGCGGCCGCGAACATGCTCTTGCGTGGGCACTGGCAAAGTCTCCCAGATTGACAAAACTCTACGCAGCTCCTGGCAATGCCGGTATCGCGGATGCCGCAGAGCTCACCGATCTGAATGTTTCCGACCACCGGGCAGTTATCACGTTTTGCCAGGAACACGACATCGACCTGGTTGTCGTTGGACCAGAGGCTCCCCTCGTCGCCGGGCTTGTTGATGACCTCGAAGCCGCCGGCATAAAAGCGTTTGGGCCGAGAAAGGCCGCAGCGCAACTTGAAGGCTCCAAAGCCTTTACCAAGGGCGTTTGCGATGACGCCAACATCCCGACAGCGGCGTATGGCCGATTTGACGATGCACAAGCTGCACTGGACTATGTTCGACAGCAGGGTGCTCCGATTGTTGTGAAGGCTGACGGACTGGCAGCCGGCAAGGGCGTGGTCGTGGCCATGTCGCTGGAAGACGCAGAAGAAGCCGTGAAGGCCTGTTTTGATGGATCATTCGGCGATGCGGGTGCGGAAGTCGTTGTCGAAGAATTCCTGGACGGCGAAGAAGCAAGTTTTTTTGTTCTTTCCGACGGGACCAATGCCTTGCCTCTGGCAACGGCGCAGGATCACAAGCGCGCCTTTGACGGCGACGAAGGCCCGAACACCGGTGGCATGGGCGCTTACTCACCCGCGCCGGTTTTGACCGATGACATTGTTGCGGACGTGATGGAGCGGATCATCAAACCGACCATCTCGACGCTTGCGGGACGCGGCACTCCCTTCAAGGGCGTTCTTTATGCGGGATTGATGATTACAAGCGACGGCCCAAAGCTGATTGAGTACAACACGCGCTTTGGCGATCCGGAGTGCCAGGTATTATTGATGCGCCTGAAAAGCGATCTTTTGGATCTGTTGGAGGCCAGTGCCGACGGGACACTTGGCGAAGCGAGTGCGGATTGGCACGACAGCGTTGCCCTGACTGTTGTGATGGCGGCAAAAGGCTATCCAGGCTCTTATGAAAAAGGCACCGAAATTCGCGGCCTGGACAAACTCGGAAGTGAGAAGCTTCAAGTCTTTCATGCCGGAACGCAGTTGAAGAACGGAACGCTTTGCGCCACTGGCGGCCGGGTGTTGAACGTAACTGCACTTGGCGGCGATGTCCGCGAAGCACAACAAAATGCCTATGAAGCCGTCAACCAGATCGATTGGCCAGACGGATTTTGCCGGACCGATATCGGCTGGCGAGCGGTCGACCGCGAAACCAAGTCGTAAGTTGCAAAACCGTCACTTTATTGGACTTGGCAGGCACTCCCCACCTCCGCTAGCTTAACCCGGCAGGCGGAGGACTCATTTTGGCTAGCGAATTTCCTGACCTGTTTCCAGGTTTCAAGAGTGAAACTGTGGAAACGGAAGAAGCACAGCTGTTCTGCCGTATTGGCGGATCCGGCCCTCCATTGCTGCTTTTGCACGGTTATCCGCAATCACATACCTGTTGGCACAAGGTTGCACCTCTTCTTGCTGACCGATTTACGCTCGTGCTCCCCGATCTGCCGGGGTACGGGAAATCGTCCATTCCGCCCCTCAGCCAGGATCATCAGGCCTACTCCAAGCGGGCCATGGCAGATGGCATCGTTGAATTGATGCGTCTTCTCGGTTTCGACAAATTTCATTTGGCCGGCCACGACCGCGGTGGACGGGTTGCATACCGTATGGCCCTGGACCATCCGCACGCAGTCAACCGCGTAGCAGTACTCGATATTTTGCCAACCTTCGACTACTGGGAAAAACTCGACCGGCAGTTTGGGCTCAAGGTTTACCATTGGATGTTTCTGGCTCAGCCAGCCCCTTTCCCTGAAAAGCTCATTGCTGCGTCTCCTGTCCGCTTTCTGGAGCACACACTTGCCAGTTGGACCGGAAGCAAGAACCTTGATTGCTTTTCCGAAGAAGCATTGGACGACAACCGTGCCTGGTTCCGGGATCCGGATCGCATTTCGGCAACCTGCGAGGATTACCGGGCCGGTGCCACAATCGATTTCGAGCACGACAATCTTGACCACCAGGCCGGCAACCGGATCCTGATTCCCTTGCTTGCACTTTGGGGTGAGAAGGGCATTGCCACCAGCGTTAAGAGCCCGCTCGACGTCTGGAGATCCTGGTGCCCATATGCGGAGGGCCGCTCCGTTCCAGGCGGCCACTTCCTTCCAGAAGAAGCCTGGCAAGAAACCGCAGAAGAGTTACAGAAATTCTTCGCACACTGAGCAAAACGCAGGATCGGCAGCATTACTACTTTAGATTGCCGCTAGATTTTTTCATTTCAAGATAGTTTTCGGGTGAAATTTTTCGGTTAAGGGCCATTTGCTCTTAACACTATTTAACAAATGCATTCAAAACTATTTAACCAATAGTGTTTATTGAAGAAATAGGCGGTGAGTGTTCACAAAAACAGACTGCGAATTTGCAGTTACTTCAAATTCGAACATCGCAGCCGGGGGATTGTGCGGTTTCAAAACCGGCGGTGTGGGTGGCTAGTGTGGGCGAGCAAGTAAATAGGGACAAGGAACAGCTGCGTGCGGGCAAACCCTGCCGACGCGGTCTGAGTGCTTGCCTGGATCAGCTCCTTGCGAAATGGAGCGTGGACGATTCCCAGTTTGAAAAACCGTTGCGCGGTGTGTTCCTGTCGTTCCTCGTCCTGATCGTCGCCGTCCTTTGCATTCAAAACATCGCCACGGGCTATCGCAACCTGCTTGAGCCTCAAGAAGTCGTCATCCGGACCACCGAGCGACTGCTGACGCAGCAACGCGCCTTTGGCGCACAGGTGCTTGATAGCGCGGTTCGCGAGATCAGTGCCGATAAAAACCTTCAAAATGCTATCAAGCTGCGTGACACCGGCACAATCCGCACCATCGCGGACAACATTATGCTGACTGCCCCGGAAGGCAGCAGTGTTGCGGAATTCACAATCTATGGTGCGGATCAGAAGCCGATTTACAGCTCGAGAAGCCCTGTCGTTGCAGAGCCGGCCCACCTGGCATTTCAAAATGACCTGAATGCAAACCTGACACGCAACACCAACAACATTGAATTGAGTGTCGACGGCAAATTCGTGGTCAGTGTCTTCCAGGCCTGGACCGTCGAAGGCAACCTTGTCGGATATCTGAAACTCGCCGTCGACATTGAGCGCTCACTTGTTGTTGCCGGGGCTGCAGTCGACGCTGAACTCGTTAACTTGAGCAGCATAGACATTCCTCAAAGTCTGAATGGTCAACAGATCAGTTATCGCGTTCTTGGCGAACCGATGAAGACCGAATTCAATTTCAATGAATTGACCAATTCAGCAACCGATCTACACAGACTGGACCGGTTCTATTTCCAAAATTCGCAAGTTTTCATTGTCCACGAGCTGCCCATACGCGCTGCCATGCCCGGACACGACGTCAAACTTATTCTGGTGAAGAACATCACCGGTCATTTCTGGACCTTTCTTCAAGGGGCCCTGCTCACGCTTTCAGCCGGTGGCGGCATCGCTTTTCTTGCCTGGATCGCGATCCGCCGATTGCTCTCCAGGCTGCAAGCCTCTGTGCAAACCACGCATTCGCGCCTGACAGCCATGGTCGCGGAAAATACACGGCAACTGGAAGAAAGTGCTTCGCAATTGCTCGAGGCCCAGCGCATTGCCGGAGTTGGCAGCTGGGAACGGGACTTGACGACCGACCAATTCATCGGGTCTGAAGAGTTCTTCCGGATTACCCGTCTTTCACCCGATTTGCCGGGAGGCGAAACCCGCAGGCAACTGCTCGATTTGGTGCCTGAAAAGGAACGCTTAAGGAACCTCGAGGTAGTCCGAGAGGCAATCGAAAACCGCAGCGAGTTCGAATTTGAACATTCCCTGGTATTTGCGCCGGACGACTGCTGCAGCATTTATGTTCGCGGCTACGTTTTGGCCGGACCGAATGGCGAAGCCGCGAAAATCGTCGGGATCATTCATGACATAACCGACCGCCAGAAGGCTGAACGCCAGAGCCAGCTCTTGGCCAACATTCTGGAATCGTCCCTGAACGAGATCTATATTCTGAACGCCGATACGTTCCGCATCGAATACGCAAACAAATGTGCGATCGACAATCTTGGCTTTGATCTCGACGAGCTGAAGTCACGCCGGATCTGGGATATCAACCCGCTTTATGATCAGGATACTGTTCGCAGGCATGTAACACCCCTGCTCAAGGGTGCGCGCGGCAGCCTGTCGGTTGAAAGTGAGCACAGACGCAAAGACGGCAGCGAATACCCGGTTGACCTACGGGTTCAGATCCTGAAGGACCACGACCGCAACCTGTTTGTTGCGATTGCCAACGATGTTTCGGACCGGGTCCAACGGGAAAGGGAAACACGAGAGGCCAAGAACCGTGCGGAGCGTCTGGCTTATTTCGATCCGCTCACGAAACTGTCCAATCGTGCTGGATGCCAGCGGGACGCCAAGTTGCTCTTTGCCAAGGACGACAAGCCGTCTTTTCTCATTCATGTGGACATGGATGGCTTCAAGCGCGTCAATGACACGCTCGGTCATCTTGCCGGTGATCATTGTCTTGAGGAAACCGGCAGACGGCTTCGGGAAGTCTGCCGCGGCCTTGGCACTCCTTACCGGTGGGGCGGAGACGAGTTTGTTATTCTGGCCAACAGCAGCACATCTGATCCAAATCAGCTGTGCGAGCGCGCTCGGCGCCTCATGCGCCAGCCGATGGAATTCAATGGCAATCGCTTCTGGCCAACCGTCAGTATGGGGATTGCGCTCTGTCCGGAAGATGCGGACACTTTCGACGCCCTCCTCGTGAACGCGGATCTGGCGCTCTATCAGTCAAAGGAAAACGGCAAAGACCGCTACACGTTCTTCAAAACCAACATGAAAGCGGAAAGCGAGACCGAGGCGCAAATCGAGCTTGAGCTTCATGATGCCGTCAAACACGATCAGTTTTACCTTGTCTTCCAGCCTCAGGTGAATTTGAGAAGCCAGGCGGTTACCGGCGTTGAGGCGCTGTTACGGTGGACACATCCCGAAAGAGGCGAGCTCTCGCCCGGCGAATTTCTGCCGGTTGTCGAGAAAAGCAGCCTTGCCCCTGTCCTTGGCGAGATCGTCATCAACAAGGCGCTGGCGGCGGCAAAGAGCTGGCTCGATGGCGGCATCAATTTTGGCCGTATTTCCATCAATGTGTCCCCGGCCCATCTCGCCTCGGGCAAACTGGTCGAGCACTTCAGCGCCGCGATGGAACGCCATGGCGTCAGCCCGGACAAGGTCACCGCAGAAGTTCTGGAATCAGTGTTTCTGAATGACAATGGTTCAGGACACCTTGAAGCGCTGAAAGAACTTTATGATCTCGGCGTCCACATCGAACTTGACGATTTCGGCACTGGCTACGCATCGCTGACGCATGTTGCTGATCTGCCGATCAACGGCCTCAAGATCGACCGGTCCTTTACGCGCCAGATGCTTCAGGACGCGAAGAAGGAAGCCGTGGTCAATCAGCTGATCCACCTGGCCCGCTCTTTGAATATCGGCGTGGTTTGCGAGGGCGTCGAAACAGAGGCGCAATATGACCGGTTGCGCATGATGGGCGATTTCTCCATTCAGGGTTTCCTGATCGCCAAACCTATGGTCTTCGACCAGGTGACAAACTGGATTTCCGAATCGAGCGACGACTTATACTTCGTTCTTTGAGAACGTTCCTGCTCGCGCGCCAAGGTCGATGGCTTGGCAAAGCATGAGCCACTCCCCATCTGCTTGAGTGTAGTCAAAACAGGACGATGCTCATGCAATCCGACACTCCCCTTCCCAGGATTGGCCTTGCGCTTGGAGGCGGCGGTGCGCGTGGTCTCGCACACATTCCGGTCCTGGAAGCCCTGGACGATCTCGGTTTGAGACCGGCACAAATCGCTGGAACATCAATCGGCGCGATCATGGGTGCCGCCTATGCAAGCGGCCTTAGCGGAGAGCAAATTCGAGAAATCACCCTCAAAACTTTTTCGGATAGAAACACGGTTCTTTCGCGCCTTTGGCAACTCAGGCCAAAGAAGTTTGCAGACATGTTCCGCTCAGGACCGGTTCAATTCGACCCAGAACGCGTCCTGGAAGTTTTCATTTCCGAGTTTCTCCCTGACAGTTTCGAAGACCTGGATATCCCCCTCAGACTGATCGCGACCGACTTTTTTGGCTGTCGCGAGGTCGACTTCGATTCGGGCCCTCTTCTTCCTGCGATTGCAGCCTCGATTGCAATACCCGCCGTTTTCAAGCCTGTACGTCATAAAGGCCGTCACTTGATCGATGGCGGCGTTGTGAACCCGTTACCATTTGATGGCCTGCGAGACCGGTGTGACATTGTCATCGCCGTCGATGTCGTCGGAGCACCGGTTCCCCGCCCAAACAGCGACGACATCAACATGCTGGACAGCCTTTTTGGCTCCTCGCAGATCCTTATGCAAACGATCACAAACCAAAAACTCAAGTTGGATCAGCCAGATATGCTGGTTCGTCCGCCACACGACACAATCCGTGTGCTTGATTTCATGAAAGCTGACCGCATTCTGGACAAGGCAGAGCCATTGCGAGATCAAACAAAGGAACAACTGTCAGCATTGATAAAAGAAACGTCACTCGTTACTTGAAAGCAACATGAGCACAATTAACAAGAACGATCACTCTTGTTATCACAATTACTTTATTTAATAGTTCATTAATAAAACCCGTAAATACTTTTCCTATCTTATTAGGAGAAGGTCTATGCGGCCAGTTGGTTCTACAGATTTGGAAGACTGCCCTGTTTCCGAAGATTTGCTGAAGCGTTTGCTCGAAGCGACGCTGAGCGCAGTCTCAGATGTGGGCGATCAGCTGCCGGAACGCCAACGCGCGGCGCTGGCTGTTTATTGTTATCGCCGGTCACATTTTCGCAAGCTTGGACTCTCGCTCGCAAGCCATTGCAGCAAGCAAGCCATGATTCTGGAAGCCGGCCATGCCGGCGAGATGATCCACATGCAGGCAACTGATGACAAAAAGGCGCTAGAAATCGAGCGGCACTCCACGCCTAAAGGGGCAAAGGCCCCTGTCAGCCTGTACGTGGTTTGAACATTTCATACCGGGGCAGGTCCTTCCTCCCACCCGCCCCCACCTCAGGCAACCGCCTTCGCAAATACGCTGCGAACGGTTGCCTTTTCTTTTGGCAGCTTTGGGTAAAAACGATCAAGTTCTGGCCAAAGCAACAGAGAAACGTCCGTAGTCGCTTGCCCTGACAGTCCGACCCGCTAACTTAGGGTCATGGCAGTCTTCAGGGAGAGCGCATCATGACCCGGGACGTTCCGGCCCCATTTCAGTTGTTGGCACACGGCCTTTGCCGAATCCGCACAGCTTCGACGCTGCTCGGGTGCCTTTTCGCGGTCGCATTTGTTCAGCCTGCTTTGGCCATTTGCCAATTGGTTGCAGACGCCCCCTACCGGCAATTGCTCCCTGGTGAAGCGAGGGTATGGAATGCATCGCTGCAAGCGGGGGAAGTTCAGATCCGTTATATCGGGCATTCCACTTTCGAGTTGGAGACCCCCAAAGGCGTGCGAATAGCGACGGACTACAACGACAGCGTTCGTCCTTTTCTTCCGCCAACTGTCGCCACCATGAACGGTGCTCACAGCACACACTATTCACTCAACCCAGACCCGAGCATCGAGCACCTTCTTTATGGCTGGAACCCAGAGGGCGGCGTAATGGATCACGACATGACGGTTGAAGATGTCCGGATCCGCAATATCCAGACCAATATACGCGGATGGGACGGCGAAACCCGGCGGCTCGGAAATTCCATCTTCGTTTTTGAGGTCGCCGACCTGTGTATTGCCCATCTCGGTCACCTGCACCACAGACTGACCAAGGAAGACCTGACCAGACTGGGGCAGATCGATATCGTGTTCGCCGCGGTGGACAACACGTCGACATTGCGTCTGGACAGTCTCATGGATGTGCTGGAAAGCATCGGACCAGCCTTGGTGATACCGATGCATTTTCACTTTTCAGGCGCGCTTCAAGCGTTTACAGGGCGCGCCACGGAAGCTGGATATGAGATTGTTCGTGCAGAAACCGCCAAACTGATTGTCAGCCGCGCCAGCCTACCTGCCAAACCAACCGCATACATTATGATGCCCGGCGGCGCGTGAGCTGATACCAACCTCAACAAATAGGAACCCATTCGACCGTGACATGAGTGTGTTCCGAGAGGAGCGTGTCGCAGGGCGATGTAAGGCATCGTCCAACACGCGCGACGCTGGGGAACACTCCCATGTCGCGGCCTCGGGTGGGTTTTATTTGGTGAGGTTGATATGAGGCGCAAAGCGCAAAAAGAGAACCTGACTGTCCCCGGCCTGCCGCCGGTCGACTTCGGAAAACCCTTCAGGTGTTTCTATGTCGGCACTTGCACGCTCTTCCAGGACGCAGATTGCGTCCGGCTTGAGCCAGCCTCCGACACCAGCAGAATGTAATGCCTTTTCACCAAGCCCCTTGTCATAAGGCGGATCGGCAAAAAGAAGGTCGAAGGGTTCGATCGTGCCTGGAACGCCCAGGCGGGTTGCGTCCCGGCGGAAGATTTTTGCCGCCCCGTTGAGCCCCAGACCTTCCATATTTCGCCGGATCACGCCGCGCGCTTCAGCCCCTTCTTCTATAAAAGTGCAATGGCGCGCTCCTCTGCTGATGGCTTCAAAGCCGAGCGCTCCGGTTCCGGCAAACAAGTCCAGAACACGCGCATCTTCGAGATTCATTCCCACGCCATGCGCGAGAATGTTGAAGATTGTCTCGCGCAATCTGTCGCTTGTCGGACGGGTTTCCTGGGATTTGGGTGCCGCAATTGCGGCCCCCTTGAAGCGCCCTGCGACTATTCTCACGAGCGGTCTCCGCGACGCGGTCCCCGGCCGCCCTTGGGTGGACCACGCCGCTCATCCTTGTCGCGATTGTTTCGATTTTCCTGCTGCTTGTCGTCAAGAAGGCCATCGTCGCTCCAGATCCGGCGCTGCGGTGAGCTGCGTCGACCTTCTTCGATGTCCTTGCGGGGCCTGGGTGCTGAGGTCATGCGGAAACGGGAACGGGGAGACACTTTTTCCTGTCGTTGACCGCTGTCCTTGCGCGGAGCCTTGCCTTGCTTGCGATCTGAGCGGTCACTCTTGGCAGCCTTTTTCCGGTCGGTTTCTGTCTTGCCTTCGCGCGCCGTCAACCACTTGCCCTGGCTCTCTTCGCGGCGGCCGCCGGATTTACGATCACCCGATTTGCGATCACCGGATTTGCGGTCATCTCTCCCGCCACCGGCACGATTTGTAGCGGACGTCTTTTCAATTTCCTGTTTGGGGGTATGAAAAATCGGGGCATCGAAATCCGCTCCCGCTTCTTCGGCCAAGGCCTCTCCAAGCTGGTCACGCAATACGCGACCCCGAATTTCACGGACGTCATTTTCCGGCAGATCCATGAGCTGAAACGGCCCATAGGACACGCGGATCAGTCGGTTCACCGCAAGACCGAGATGTTCAAGCACCCGCTTGACCTCCCGGTTCTTCCCTTCCCGCAAGCTGACGGTCATCCAGACGTTTCCACCCTGCTCCTTGTCGAGCACAGCTTCGATCGCGCCATATAGAACACCATCGATTGCGACACCGTCCTGCAGCCCGTCCAGATCAGCCTGCGTGATTTTGCCAAAGGCGCGAACACGGTAACGCCTCAGCCACCCGGTGGCAGGGAGTTCGAGAACCCTTGCGAGCCCGCCATCATTCGTTAAGAGCAACAGGCCTTCCGTGTTGATGTCAAGCCGCCCAACCGTCAGCACCCGCGGCAGATCGTCCGGCAACCTGTCAAAGACAGTGGGACGCCCCTCCGGATCCTTGTTCGTCGTCACAAGCCCACGCGGCTTGTGATAGAGCCAAAGCCTTGTTCTTTCACGGGTAGGCAGAGCTGTGCCGTCCACAAGGACCTTGTCGTCCGGCGTCACCGTGACTGCCGGTGTGGTGAGAACCTGACCATTCAGCTCAACACGGCCATTGGCAATCCAGGTCTCCGCCTCACGACGCGAACACAAGCCTGCACGCGCCATGACCTTGGCAATCCGTTCGCCTCGTGTGCCTGTCTCGTCGGTCATGCTGCGCGGTGCCGGCACGACCGCGCTTTTCTTTGGACCGTCTTTCTTCGCACCTTGTGGCCCACGCCGTTTTGCAGGTGCACGATTGTCGCGCGCCCGTGGGTTCACCGAACCAGGGCGCTTAGGGGGAGTTTTTCTTGTCGTCATGGCCGCGTCATAGCAGAGCTTTGCCCATTCTGAAATCGCTTGTTGCATTCATTGGTCGCAACGGCGCTCATACCCAAACGCATAGCTTGGTCAGAAGAGAAGAGATTACGGGGCTGACTGTATCGGCTTTTGCGATTAAACACGAACTTTCTTCGCCTCTCCAAAAGGGCCCTGAGACATTCAATGACCACCGGCCAGCAATCCCGAAACGACAAGACTTTCATGGATCTTGCACTCGAAGAGGCGGAAAACGCAGCGGCTCGCGGAGAAGTGCCGGTCGGTGCCGTTTTGGTCAGAGGAAACAGCATTCTCGCGCGGGACGGCAATCGAACCCTTGAGCTCAACGACCCCACGGCGCATGCAGAAGTTCTGGTTATCCGCAAAGCCTGTGCGCTGCTGAATTCGCAGCGACTTCCGGATTGCGACCTGTACGTGACACTGGAACCTTGCACCATGTGTGCAGGCGCCATCTCGTTTGCCCGCATTCGCAGGCTTTACTACGCTGCCCGCGACGAGAAGGGTGGCGCGGTTGATCACGGCGCTCGCTTCTTTGACCAGCCGACCTGCCATCATGCTCCCGATACCTATTCCGGCATAGGCGAGGTTCAAGCCGCCAAACTCCTGAAAGCTTTCTTCAACTCAAGGCGTTGACAGAAATGCGTGTCGGACTTGCCGACGCAACGGTGCTACCCCTCGGCATTGACCTTCCGCCAGGCATCAAGAACGGCCGGCCACAGACCCTGTGACCAGAGATTGTTGTGGGCCGCGCCTTCGACAATCAGGATCTCTTTGGGATCTTCTGCACGTTCATACAGCTTTTTTCCATGTTCAACGGGAATGACGACATCCTGTGTGCCATGAACGATCAGGATCGGTGCCTGAACGTTTCCAACGCGTTCCCGCGTCGGCATCTGGTCAATCATGAGCAATCCGACAGGCAACCACGGATACTGTTCAGATGCCCTGTCAACCAATGCGGTATAGGGCGCTTCGAGAACAAGCAATCCCGTCTCAGGCCGTTCCGCGGCTATCGCAGTTGCGACACCTGTTCCCATGCTTTCGCCGTGGATGATGATCTGATCTGTGCGGCCCGCGACGCTCTCGAAATGTTCCCGGCCATCTGAAATCAAATCGATTTCCGTCGGGCTGCCATCGCTGCCTGCATAGCCCCGATAACTGGGAGCATAGAGCCCGAACCCACTGTCGAGAATTTTTTTGAAGCGAGACGCTCGCGTGGACACATTTCCGGAATTTCCGTGAAAATAAAGTACTGTGGGAGCACCTTCGACCGCTGGGGTAGCTGACCAAACGCTGATCTGTGTGCCGTCTGCCATGGTCACGGTTTCAACCGTTACCTGGTCGAGCCCGGCCTCCGCAGGATCCGTCAATTCACCTGTGGGCACAAACAGGAAATTGCGCTGGTTAAGATACATGAACCCAGCTGCCATTATGTAGGCGATCCCAAAGACGACGATCAGATTGATCAACAACTTTCGGACACGCTTTCCCGTACCGGAAGGCGTTGCGCCGGCTTTCAAGGCCTGATGGTCTTCAGTTTCGGACATGGGCGTATCTCAAATCGAATCCCGGATTTATCAATCAGGTGTTTGTACTGTTTCCAGCCTATAACTCACTTGCGGCCGAAGAGTTTCTCAATATCTGTCAATTTCAGCTCAACCCAGGTTGGCCGGCCATGGTTGCATTGCCCGGAAAGCGGTGTTGCTTCCATATCGCGCAACAAGGCGTCCATTTCTTCTGCGCGCATACGCCGTCCGGCCCGAACGGAGCCATGGCAGGCCATCGTGGCGGCAACGTGGTCGAGTTTGTCCTTCAGACCATCTGCCGTATCCCACTCGGCAAGTTCGTCAGCAAGATTGCGAACCATGCCTTGAATGTCCATGTCACCAAGGATCGCCGGCGTTTCCCTGACAGCGATAGCGCCAGGGCCGAATGCCTCGAGCGACAAGCCGACGGCTTCCAGATCGTCTGCACGCTCGGCAAGCCGGGCAGCATCTTCTTCCGGCAACTCGACGATTTCGGGAATCAGAAGCATTTGCCGTGCAACACTTTTCTTTGCCAGCGCTTCTTTCAAACGTTCATAAACCAGGCGCTCGTGGGCAGCATGTTGATCCACAATGACAACCCCATCGCCCGTTTGGGCAATGATATAGGTTTCGTGGACTTGTGCCCGGGCTGCTCCGAGCGGCAGCAAAGTCTTTTCCGTCTCCACCGGAGTGTCGTGCGCCCTGGCATCCGCAGAAGGCGTTGCAAAACCTGCAAACCCATCTTGTTCCGAGCCTTGAAACGCTCTTTGGGCGCTCTCGGCAAATCCGGGTGCCGGTCCCTCATTTTCCTCTAGCGGCCTAAAAGCCTCTGGGTTCCAGTGGGGGGCGGCAGCCGCCCGGGCAAGACCGTTACCGCGCCCGGCATATCCGGTGTTTCCTACTGCACCAGCTGCTGGGAGGGCACTTCCATATCCAGCGTGAGGGTTGGCATGAACTCTGATTGCGTCCAGGGCAACTGCTGCATTTGAGGTCGAGGCACGGTGACCCGCATCAACCAGCGCGCGCTTTATGGCGCCAACCAGCAGACCTCTCACCAATTGCGCATCCCTGAACCTGACATCCGCCTTTGAGGGGTGAACATTGACGTCCACCTGAGCGGGATCGAGATCAACGAAAAGAACGACGACCGGATGCCGGTCGCGCGCCAGGACATCTGCATAAGCACCGCGCAGACCGGACAACAACAACTTGTCCTTTACAGGCCTGCCGTTCACAAAAAAGAACTGGTGCTGGGCATTACCCCGGTGGTGTGTCGGCAGTCCGGCAAACCCTGATAATCTGACGCCTTCCCGCTCAGCATCGATTTCCATCGCATTGTCGACGAACTCCGGGCCGAGGATCTGTGCAATTCGAGCAAGGTGCGGGTCATCTCCGCGAGCTGCCGGCCAGCTTTGCGCCTGGCGGTCTGCTCCTGAAAGAGAAAACCCGACTGTCGGATAAGCCAGGGCGATGCGTTTCACGATTTCGGTGATCGCTGCCGCCTCGGCGCGATCGGATTTCAAAAACTTCAGACGCGCAGGTGTCGCAAAGAACAAATCACGCACTTCAACCTGGGTGCCTTTGGCTCTGGCGGCCGGAACAATCGGCTGATGCCTGCCGCCTTCAACGGCAATAGCCCAGGCGTGGTCCTCCGTTTCGTGTCGCGTTTGAATGGCAAGGCGGGCGACAGATCCGATCGAAGGCAATGCTTCACCGCGAAACCCAAGTGTCCGGATATCGAAGAGGTCATCATCCGAAATCTTGGAAGTGCAATGCCGCCGAACAGCCAGTTCCAGATCTTCGCGGCTCATCCCCAATCCATCGTCAGCCACGCGCATCAGGGTTTTGCCACCGGCAGCCGTGACAATTTCAATGTTCCCGGCTCCGGCATCGACCGCGTTTTCAACCAGCTCCTTGATGACGCTGGCCGGACGCTCAATCACTTCCCCGGCGGCGATCTGGTTGATCACCTGTTCGCCAAGTTGCCTGACCTTCATGAAACTCCCTTTACTCGGTTTCTTACCGCGCTGCGATCCTATATGGTCCGCGCCGAGTTTGCCTCGATTCTTTCATCAGCTTATCAGACACACCGTGATCCGAGTGACCCGCCATGACCGTTTCTGCACCGCTTCTTGTTGACGGGCTCCGCGCCCTTGCCCCTTCTTACCGGGGCATCTTGTGTGACGTCTGGGGTGTTTTGCACAACGGTGTCGCCGCCTTTGAAGATGCCCATAAGGCACTCCAGAGATACAGGGACGAAACCGGCGGCAAAGTCGTACTGATCACCAACGCTCCCCGTCCGGCCAAACAGGTTGGTGAAATGCTTGCCAGCCTGGGCGTGCCGGAAGAGGCCTATGACGGCATCGTCACTTCAGGCGACGTCACGCGCAGTGTTCTGGAAGCACAAGGCAGCAAGACGCTGTTGCACATCGGGCCTAATCGAGACCAACCGCTCTACTGGAACCTCGAAGCGACCTTCACGCAAAATGACGACGAGGCTGAAGCAATCAGCTGCACCGGACTGACCGATGATGAAACGGAGACACCGGACGATTATCGCGACCGCCTGCAGAAATTGGTGGACCGCGAGCTGCCCATGATCTGCGCCAATCCGGATATTGTTGTTGAGCGCGGCGACCGTCTAGTGTGGTGCGCAGGTGCTCTGGCAAGGCTTTATGAAGATCTTGGCGGTGAGGTTGCCATACTCGGCAAGCCCCATGGCCCGATCTACAAGGCTGCGCTGGACCGGCTGTCAGAACTCGCCGGCGCGACGATTGCAAAAGAAGACGTTCTTGCTATCGGTGATGGATTGCCAACCGACATTCGCGGTGCGGTTTCGCAAGACATAGACGTGCTGTTCATTACAGCCGGCATTCACGCTTCCGACTTCGGCCCGAGCGACGATCCCGAGGAACACCTGATCCGCCGCCGCCTGACCGAAGAAGGATTGCGCGCCCGGGCCGCCCTTCCACGCTTGTGGTGGTAGGAGGCAGACCGGCATCGAATTGCCAGTCTTCATTCCAGGTTGTCGGAAGTTGTTTTCAAAGTCACGACCGCGTTTCGATGACCTCAGCGAAAGCGAGCAACAGACAACGAACGGCTGTGGTGTCTTCTTTCCACAGGCGTGAAAAAAAAGGCTCTCGCATGGAGGGCCTTTTTGAATACTCGTTTTATGCTTCGATCAGTCGAAGAGCTTGTCGATATCTGCCTGCGCATCACCTAGCATCGCGTCGATGTCATCCTGAGAGACACCTTGGCCACTGTGTTGCGGTCCGTGCAGGATCAGTTCCCGTTGACGGCGTTCTTCGTCAGTCTCGGCTACATCGGCATCCAGATCTTCCGGGAGACGCAAATGCTCGATGAAAGAGCTTACTCTTTCGTCAATGTAACGGAGCGTTGAAACGACCTTTGAAATTCGCTGGCCTGTAATATCCTGGAAGGTACATGCCTCGAAGATCCCGATCATCTTGTTGGAGACCAGCTCCTGGTAGGCTTCGGGATCGCTGGTGTCCGCAGACATGATATCTTCTGCAGCTTCCATGATGGAGTTGGTGGCCTCTTCCGTAGCCTCAACAATCGCATCAAGTTCACGGCCGGCATCCGGGATTTTGTTGCCGGTCATGTCATTGGCACGCAATTGGGAGATTTCCTCCTTCATGCGTTTGATTTCCCTAGCGATCATCGTCAGCTCGTCAGTGACCGCCGGCTGAACTGTCTCAAGGTAATCATGCATCGAACCGGACATCATCTCAGCCAGATGCATAACGTCTGTCAGGGAAACTTCACTTTCGCGGTTTTTGTTTTCCTGCAGAAAATCGATAACGCGGGCGATGTTTTCTTGTTTCATTTTTTTCGCGCCTTTCTTTCACGGCATCAGTCGATGCGCGGAGCCCCCCAAAGGCCCGCTCGTCCGACAAGGTGCGGCATTCCACGCCCGATCCACCTGCCCAGCAGATCGAGATGTGCCACAACCATCGGCTGGCACTGGCGGAGACGCACCATGAAGGCGCTTCCCCCGCCATATGCGAGAGATTAGTCCGAGAAAACGGCTTCGATCTTGCCTTTCAACGTCTGCGCGTTGAACGGCTTCACGATGTAGTTGTTCACACCGGCTTTCTTAGCGGCAATGACGTTCTCGGTTTTGGATTCCGCTGTCACCATAATAAACGGTGTTTTGCTGAGGCCGCTGTCGGCACGAACCTGCTTGAGCAGTTCGTAGCCAGTCATGGGCTCCATATTCCAGTCGGAAATCACCAGGCCGTAACGGCGCTGTTTCATTTTTTCCAATGCTTCGGTACCGTCCGCGGCATCGTCGATGTCTTCGAAGCCAAGCTGCTTGAGCAAGTTCCGAATGATGCGAATCATGGTCTTATAATCATCGACCACGAGGACCGGCATCTGAAGATCAAGGGCCATTGTCTACTCCATACTGTCAATTTGCGCGGCCCCTGGCCGTGGGCCGGTGGATACGCGTTATGACTTTGAAGGAGAGCGACACATTTGTCTGTGTCCTCACCTCCCCACACTCCACGCAATCTAGACGCTGCCCCTGAAAAGACCGTTAATAACGCAGGTTTTTTTTCTCAGCCCAAAGCACAATTGCCAGAAAACCTTGGTCAGCCTAGCGTCTTGCCAACATAAAAAACTTGAATTCGAGGCGGAAACCCTATGTTGGAACTGCAAAAACTCTGTTTTGAAGATCTCAAGACCGGGATGAGCGAAGAACTTGTTAAACATGTCAGTTCTTCCGATGTTGTCGGTTTTGCCGAAGTATCCGGCGACAGAAACCCAATTCATCTTTCCGAACACTTTGCAGCCAGAACACCCTTTAAGACCCGAATCGCGCACGGGCTCTATACCGCTAGTCTAATTTCTGCGGTCCTTGGGACCCGTTTGCCTGGTCCGGGCGCGATCTATCTGTCGCAGACACTGAACTTCAAGGCCCCTGTCAAGATCGGTGACGACGTCAAGGTGACCGTGACCGTCGAGGAGCTCAAGGAAAAGGGCAACCGTGCCCGTTTGTCATGCATCTGCAGCGTGGACGACACAGTCGTGCTGGAAGGTGAGGCATTGGTGAAAGTTCCGAGCCGCGACGAAGATCGCTCAGGCCTTTGAGGACAGCGCGAACCGGTCGCACTCTGCTCCATCTTGACCTTTCAATTTCTTGGCGGCAGGTTCCTCGCCGAACACGTGGTCGGCCTGGCTAATTCGCTGCTCTCCCGACCGCCGATTTTGCTGATAGCCGGCCTTTCCGGCTGTTCTTGCCGAAAAGTTTTGCGAAAGTTAGCTTGATGAGCCTGAAAGATCCGTCAAAGTTCCTCATTGCCGACAGCCTTGATACCTTCCCGGAAGAACTCAAGGGCGGCATTGTTGCAATCGGAAATTTCGATGGTGTTCATCGAGGTCATCGTGCTGTGCTCGGCGCAGCTCTCGGTCTCGGACACGGCACGCACCATCCGGTTTTTGCCATGAGTTTCGAACCACATCCCCGCACGGTTTTCAATCCGGCCAAACCTGTCAGCCGGTTGGCGCCACCGCAGCAGAAACTTGACCTGTTGAAGGTCTGCGGCCTGGATGGTGCGCTTATTCTGCCTTTCACCAAGGAATTTGCCGGTATTGAAGCCAATGCCTTTGTTCAGGAAATCCTGATCGACACGCTTGGCATTTCTCACGCCGTAACCGGTTACGATTTTCACTTCGGCCGCGCAAGGCAGGGAACACCCGACTACCTGCGCAACGCCGGGGCCAATCACGGCTTCGGTGTCACGATTGTGCAAAGGGAAGAAGATGAAGGTGCAGAGGTAATTTCCTCCACGCGGGTTCGTGACAGCCTGCGACGCGGCGACATCGTTCAGGCCAACGCACTTCTGGGCTATCGCTGGTTCTTCGAAAAATCGGTTCAGCACGGCGACAAACGCGGGCGGGACCTTGGTTATCCGACCGCAAATCTCAATCTGGGAGAAGATACGCCCCTCCAGCGCGGGATCTATGCGGTCAAGGTCAATACGGGCGGCCAGTGGTATGAAGGCGTCGCCAGCTATGGACGCCGACCAACATTCGACAATGGTGCAACTCTCTTTGAAGTGCATTTGTTTGACTTCAACGGTGACCTGTATGGCGAAACCCTGCGCGTGCACCTGATCGCTTACCTTCGGGGTGAAGAAAAGTTCGACAGCGTGGAGGCGCTCGTCTCCCAGATGGACAGGGACAGCGAAGAGGCCCGCGCCGCACTGGCATCCATGCAACCGTTATCGGACATTGACATGAAACTGCTGGACCTTGCGCACTGATAAATTGGGTGTGCGCGCTTCACACAAGCTGAGCAGCACTGCCGTGTTTTGTTGATGCCCGCAATGCCATCGTTTCCGGCCGGACGTAAAGATCAGGCAGCTGTTGCTGGTATCTTAGAGGTGTCGGCCGACACACCGCTGGAATTGAGATCATGGCCGAGGCGTCGCATTCCGAGCCAAAGCACAATCAACGGCAATAGCGGTGCGACCGGCAATCCAACATAGAGCGCCAAGGGGCTTGTGGACGCTGAAAGAGCAATGACACTTGCCAGCAAGACTTTTTCGTACGGCAGAAATCCGGTTTTCATTCCATCCCGGATCAAGAAAGCGCAAGGAACAACCAGCAGCGTAAAATCATAAGAAAGAGCGAAGGGCGTTACCAAAAGCGCTCCACCGACAAGAACCGAGGCACGAACGGTCATGTTTTCGGACTTTCGCCAGGCGTGCCAAACACAGGCCAAGACACCAAGTCCCACAATTGCCTGCACACTCATGGCGCCAGTGTGCCCCAAACCGAGTTGCCGGACGCTGCCGTAGGTCGAGACCATCTTGCCCCACTCGACACCGCCCAGTTCCATCATTGCCGCCGCGACCGGGGCCTGCTGCCAGAACACGATCCAAACGCCAATACCGACAATTGCAGCACTCAGACCGGCAAAGCCAAGTGTCGTTACGGAGGCACTGACAAAAGATCGCCAGTTCAAGCTGGCGATCAGCGCAACAGGAGCCAGGATGCCGAGCTGTGGTTTGATGGTCAAAAGACCAAGAGCCACACCGGCCCAAACGAATTTGCCCCTCTCGATGCCAATCAGAAAGAAGGCATAGAGCGCGGCTGTCAAAGCTGCATTTTGCCCATGAAACGCATTGTTGGCACAGGCAGGAACCAGAATAAGGCAGGCAGCAAGCAGCCATTTCCCCGTAATTACCCGGCACGCGAGAAACAGCAATCCGGTGGTCAATCCGACGAAAGCGGCAAAGGCAACCTTGTAAGGCAATAGTGCGAAAGGGCTCTGTAGCATTTGGAATGTCGGCGGATAAAAGAAACCGAAAACCGTGTCAGACCCGGTGTAAGCCTCCTGCAAGGCCGCGAACTCTTTCGGCAGATAAACAAGTTCCGGTGCACCTGCCAGCACCTGTTTGCCGGCGAGCCAGAAACTCAGGTAATCCATCAGCAAGGTGCCGTTGGCTGAACCGAAACTGTTGGGGATCAGGAGCATCCAGGCCAGGGCCAGGGAATAGCCGATGGCAGAACACAGGCAGGCAAAGCCAATCCGGTCCCAGGTCAGCCAATCGCCACGGTTGGCACCGCGGTACCAAAGTCCCGGGTTACGCGTGCCGGCGGCAGCCAGTTCACTGTTGATCTCAGTCTGAGCCGTCATGACCTTCCGGTATCCAAAACCTGTTGCATGTTGGTGTTGGTCCGGACAATGGCCGAAAGACGTCTATATTCGGTTACTTGGCAGCGGATGAATTGCCTCGAGGCGCAAATTGCGCGGACATTTCCCAATCTGTCTTTATTCGCGGCCAAAGTGCTGCTATGTCCCACTCCATGCACACTCAGGCTTACAAAATTCACTGCGCACCGATGAACGCGATTGCGCGAATTACCTGCCCGGCCCTCGGCTGACGCGACCGCGCGGCGCCAGGGACCGGGATCTTCCTGTTTCAAGTTGCAGCCCCTTATTGGACCTGCAATCTTCCTGACACATGACTGCGGGCTGGTGCCCGAACGACCGGATCGACCTTACGATGACCGAGACAGATAAACGCGACTATTCAGAAACGCTCAACCTTCCAAAGACCGAATTTCCGATGCGTGCAGGGCTTCCCAAGAAAGAGCCGGAAATCCTGGCCCGTTGGGAGAAGCTCGACGTCTACAAGAAACTGCGCGAGCAGGGAAAGACCCGGGACAAGTTCATCCTGCATGATGGCCCCCCCTACGCCAACGGTCACATCCATATCGGCCACGCGCTGAACAAGACGCTCAAGGACATCGTTACACGCTCGATGCAGATGCTGGGCTATGAAAGCAATTATGTGCCCGGTTGGGACTGCCACGGCCTGCCCATAGAATGGAAAATCGAAGAGCAATACCGCGCCAAGGGCAAGAACAAGGACGAAGTGCCGATCAACGAATTTCGCAAGGAATGCCGTGAATTCGCAGAGCACTGGATTGATGTTCAGAAAAAGGAATTTAAGCGCCTCGGTATCGAAGGCGACTGGGACAATCCTTATCTGACCATGCGTTTTGAAAGTGAAGCGGTGATCGCGCAAGAGCTGATGAAGTTCGCGACATCCGGTCAGCTATATCGCGGTTCCAAACCTGTCATGTGGTCGGTTGTCGAAAAAACAGCCCTGGCGGAAGCCGAAATCGAATACCACGATCACAAGTCCGACATGATCTGGGTGAAATTTCCGATAGAGACTGCCGGTGGAAACGATCAGACGGCTGTCGAACAGCTGCTCGATGCGTCTGTTGTGATCTGGACCACCACTCCCTGGACGATCCCCGGAAACCGGGCTATCTGCTATTCATCACGCATCGCCTATAGCCTTTACAAGGTCACTCAGGACGGATTGCCGGATGACAACTGGGTCCAGGAAGGCGATCTGTTGATCCTGGCGGATGCTCTTGCCGGTGACGTTTTCAAGAACGCGCGGATCACCGATTTTGAACGCTTGCGTGATGTAACCGCCGACGAACTGGCGACGCTGACATGCGCCCATCCCCTGGCGGAGTTGGGCCTTGGCGGCTACGATTTCGACGTGCCACTGCTTGATGGCGATCACGTGACTGACGATGCCGGTACGGGTTTCGTTCATACCGCGCCGGGTCACGGTGCCGACGACTTTGAAATCTGGATGGAAAAGCGTGCCGAACTGGAAGCACGCGGCATCAGCACCGCGATCCCCTTCACAGTCGCCGATGACGGTTTTTATACCAAAGATGCCCCGGGTTTCGATGGCTGCGAAGTGATCACCCACAAGGGTGAAAAGGGCAAAGCCAACAAGGCGGTGATCGAAAAACTCAAAGAGGCCGGAAATCTGATCGGTCTGGGACGGCTCAACCATTCCTACCCGCATTCCTGGCGCTCCAAAAAACCGGTGATCTTCCGCAACACGCCGCAATGGTTTGTCTATATGGACAAGGCGTTGAATGGCGAAAGCGACACTTTGCGTTCGCGTGCGCTCACCGCGATCGATGAAACCCGCTTTGTTCCAGGTGCAGGTCAAAACCGTCTGCGGTCGATGATCGAGAACCGCCCGGACTGGGTCCTGTCACGCCAGCGTGCCTGGGGTGTGCCCATCACGGTCTTCATTCACAAGGAGACTGCCGAGATCCTCAAGGACGAGGCTGTTAACAAGCGCATCTTCGAGGCTTTCAAATCTGAGGGCGCCGACGCATGGTTTGAAGAAGGGGCCAAGGAACGCTTCCTTGGCAACGACTTCAAAGCTGACGATTGGGACATGGTCACCGACATTCTGGATGTGTGGTTTGATTCCGGATCGACACACGCTTTCGTTCTGGAAGACCGGTCAGATCTTGCACCGAAACGCAAAGTCGATGGCGGCAAAGACTACGTGCTTTACCTTGAAGGGTCCGACCAGCATCGCGGGTGGTTCCATTCCTCTCTTCTGGAAAGCTGCGGAACGCGGGGGCATGCGCCCTATGACGCGGTTCTGACACATGGCTTCACCATGGCCGAGGATGGGCGCAAAATGTCCAAATCTCTTGGCAACCAGGTGTTCCCGCAAGACATCATCAAGCAGTACGGTGCGGATATCCTGCGCCTGTGGGTCGCTTCCACCGACTATTGGGAAGATCAGCGCCTCGGCAATGAAATCATCAAGACCAATGTCGACAGCTATCGCAAACTCCGCAACACGTTGCGCTGGATGCTGGGCTCATTGGCCCACGCGAAAGGTGAAGACGTTTCGCTTGCGGACATGCCCGAACTTGAAAGGCTGATGCTGCACAGGCTTGTCGAACTGGATGAAATGGTTCGCGAGGCTTATTGGGAATACGACTACAAGAAGATCTTCCACCAGTTGTTCACTTTCATGACAGTGGAACTTTCCGCATTCTATTTCGATATTCGCAAGGATGCGCTCTATTGCGATCCGGCTTCTTCCACCCGCCGCAAGGCATCGCTCTTCGTGATCGACAAACTGTTCAACTGTCTCGTAACCTGGCTAGCCCCCATGTTGCCTTTCACCATGGATGAGACGTGGGTGTCCCGCTATGGTGAGGACGCTAGCGTCCACCTGGAACAGTTCCCCGAAGTGGCTTCTGAGTGGAAAGACGACGCGCTGGCGGCAAAGTGGGCAAAGATCAAAACGGTCCGCCGTGTCGTGACGGGCGCACTGGAAATCGAGCGCCGTGAAAAACGCATCGGCTCGTCTCTGGAAGCGCATCCGGTGGTTCATGTTACAGACGCGGATCTGATGGCGGCGCTTGCTGGCAAGGACATGGCCGATATTGCCATCACCAGTCAGCTGACATTGACCGACACGGCCGCGCCTGCAGGCGCGTTCTCGCTGGACGATACAAAAGGTGTGGCGGTTGTTCCGGCGCTTGCGGAAGGCACGAAATGCGCAAGGTCGTGGAAAATCCTCCCGGAAGTTGGATCCGATGCTGATTATCCGGACGTCACATTACGTGATGCAGCCGCCTTGCGTGAGTGGGATGCCGCCCACGCAGCTGCCTGAGACGTCAACGCACCGGACTTGAAATGAGCGAACTGGACAACACGTCACTGAACACCAGCAAGCGGCCCCTCTTCTGGGGCCGCTTCAGTGCCTTTGTCCTGATTGTTGTGCTCATCTGTGTTCTTGTCGATCAAGGCACCAAGATATGGCTGGTGCATGGTTTCGACCTTGCGGCGAATGGTCCGGTGCAAGTACTGCCGTATCTGGACATCGTTCTTGTGTGGAACAGAGGCATCTCTTATGGCCTTTTTCAGCAAAACAGCGATTTCGGCCGCTGGCTTCTCGCAGGGCTGACGGTCGTCGTTTCAATCGGATTGTGGATCTGGTCAACAAGATGTGACACCAAACTGGTGGCCCTTGCTCTGGCTCTGGTCATCGGTGGCGCCGTTGGAAACGGTATCGACAGGCTCAGTTACGGTGCGGTTGTCGACTTCGTGCATTTCCATGTCGGCACCTTTTCCTGGTACGTCTTCAACATGGCAGACGTGTGGATCGTTGCGGGTGTTGTCGGTCTGCTGTATGACAGTTTTCGAAATGGTCCTAATTCAGCCGCAAAATAGCGGTTTAAGGCAGGACGGACGCAATCTCGGCGGGACGCTGCCGATTCAATGAGACGAGAAATTCGGGGAGTCTGCTGTGGTGCGGACGATTTTTGGTTTGGCGAAGAAGTCTTCTGTTCTGGTGCTGCTTGCCGGACTGGCGGCATGTCAGGCAGCTGACGGTACCACCCAGGCTCCGGATGTGGCTCTGGTCAATTCGGTCATGAAAGGGCTTGGAGCCGTTGATCCGAATGAAAAACCGATCGACTACAAGCCGAGAGCCCCATTGGCGATGCCATCCGAGCCCGCCAATCTGCCTGAACCGGAAACCAACGTGGCCGGCGTGAACGATGCAAACTGGCCCAAGCAGCAAGACAACGAACAGCTCACAGAGTTGAAGGACCTTTACGCAGGGTCAAGCCGCATGCAACGTGAGCCGCTGACCCCGGAACAGATGCGCGGCTTTACCGTGACCGGCGTCACAGGCCAGAATCGTGATCTTGCTGCTGAACGGCGCGAAAACGAGATAACGGAAGGCGAGAAGCTTACCCGTCAGGAACAACGCGACGAATGGGAACGCCTGCAGAAGCTTAAGGCGCAGCAGGCTGGCCTCGACAAGAACGGGCTTGCGACCCGTCGTTACCTGACCGAGCCGCCGACAGACTACTCAACGCCGTCTCCTGACGCCCCGATGCCGGACGTCGTGCAGAAGAACAAGCGGAAGCCGACCAACTTCGACAAATACGATTCCGCACCGATAGATCCTCGGTGCCTGGAAGGGGACTCAAGTTACTGTAACTAGAACACGTTACGGTTAAGTACCCACAGTTCATGCAGCCGTAAGGCCTTGATGACGAAAAAGTAACGGGACCTTCGGGACCTCCTTCCTATATGGATGGAGACGTCCGAAGGTCTTTTTGCGTCTGAAGGCCCTAAAAAACACGGAGTTGCACGTGAACCCCATCGAGATTCAGCGTCCGGATTTTTTTACTTTTCGCCTTAAACGATCACTCAAATTGCTGCTTTTGCCAGCAGTGCTCCTCAGTACGGCTGCCGTTTTGCCGGTTACCGGCGCGCGCGCAAATCCAAGCGCAGCTGAAAGCATGGTGATTGCGCCCAATCTGGAAAGCTTCACTCTGGAGAACGGTCTCCAGGTCGTCGTCATACCGGATCGGCGCGCACCGGTTGTCACACACATGGTCTGGTACAAGGTCGGGTCGGCGGATGAGCCGGAAGGACAGTCCGGTGTTGCCCATTTCCTTGAGCATCTCATGTTCAAGGGTACGAAAAACAACCCTGACGGCGCTTTTTCAAAAATGATCGCGGAACGCGGCGGACAGGAAAACGCCTTTACCAGCACAGATTATACGGCCTATTTCCAGAGGGTTGCCAAGGAGCATCTCCCACTGATGATGGCTCTTGAAGCGGACAGAATGGAAAATCTGGTGCTGTCGGACGAGGTGGTGACCCCTGAACGCAAAGTGGTGCTGGAAGAACGACGACAGCGCGTCGACAGCGAACCTGGATCGCGCCTTCGCGAAGCCCTGAATGCAATAACCTTCGTCAACCACCCGTACGGTTCACCGGTCATCGGTTGGCAGAGTGAAATTGAAGCCCTTAACAAAGAGGCGGCAATCGCTTTCTACGACCGGTTCTATACGCCAAACAACGCAGTTGTCGTGATCGCCGGTGACATTACCGTTGAAGATGTGCGCAAGCTTGCTGACGAGACTTATGGCAAGATTGCCAGGCGCGCGGAACCTGGAGAACGTGTGCGTCCCAAGGAGCCGCCGCTGTCAGGAGAACGCCGGATTGCGGTTTCGGATCCACGTGTGCGTCAGGAATCGATTTCGCAGACCTGGGTCGTCCCAAGCCAGTCGACAGGCGAAGGCCGTATACCGGAAGCTTTGGACATTCTAGCCTATGTTCTCGGTCAGGGGCCTTCCAGCCGATTGTACAAATCGCTGGTTCTGGATCAGGAAGTCGCGATAAGCGCAGGTGCGTATTATCAAAGCAGTGCTCTCGATGACGGACGCTTCGGCTTCTTCGCGTCCCCCCGCCCCGGCCACACGCTGGAGGAAATGGAGCAGCTGATTGCTTTGGAACTGCAAAAGCTTCTGGCCGCCGGAGTTACCGAAGAAGAAATTGATCGTGCCAAAAACAGCATGATTGCGAGCGCTATCTATGCCCAGGACAGCCAATCCGGGCTGGCTCGCCTCTTCGGCAGCGCGCTGACCACCGGCCTGACCATCAAAGATGTTCAGACATGGCCGTCACAAGTCAGGGCCGTCACCATTGATGATGTGCTGGAAGTTGCACGCACCTACCTCAAGAGCACACCGGTTGTTGGAGAACTGCGCATCGAGACGCCAACAGAACCCGCAGCAGCCCTCAGCGACGACGAACTACTCAAGGACAAGTCCTGAACCATGATGCAGAACACAATCTCAAAGGGCGTGTTGCCCACCATCGCCTTTGCATTCGTGACACTTTTTGCCCTTGTCCGGTTTGCAGAAGCTGTCGAAATTCAACGGGTGACCAGCCCGCAAGGCATTGAAGCCTGGCTGGTCGAGGATCACACGGTCCCGATCGTTGCCGTCAACTTTTCCTTTGACGGTGGATCGTCGCAAGATCCGGACGGCAAGGAAGGCCTGACCCGGCTCTTGGCTGCGACCCTGGATGAAGGCGCTGGCGACCTCTCATCGGAAGACTTTCAGGCAAAACTTGAGGAGCTGGCCATCAGCATCGGCTTCAGCACCGGCAAGGACCGGTTTTACGGGAGCCTCAGAACTCTGACCTCGAAACTTCCAGAAGCAGGCGATCTCCTTGCACTGGCCGTCAATGCGCCCCGTTTTGACGAAGCGCCGATCGAACGGATGAAGACCCGGCTGCAAACACGGGCAAGGCGCAGCGAAACCGATCCAGACGCGATTGCAGGCAGATCTCTCGTAGCAGCCATGTTTGGTGACCATACCTATGCGCGGCCAACGCTCGGCACTACGGCAACCATCGGTGCGCTGAACGCGAACGATCTGTCCGGCCAGCACCGGAAACTTCTTGCAAAACAAGGCCTGACAATCGGTGTAGTCGGCGCGATTAGTGCGGAAACGCTGGAGCCGTTGCTGGACAAGGTGTTTGCCGGATTACCGGAGAGCGGAGATTTGAAAACCGTTGCCGAACTGACACCGACAGCAGGCGACGAGATCTCCGAAGAACTGGCCGTGCCTCAGACGACCATTCTGGTCGCCCTGCCCGGTCTGAAACGGGATGATCCGGACTATCAGGCCGCCTATGTCATGAACCACATTTTGGGCGGTGGCACATTCACCTCCTGGATGTATCAGGAAGTGCGCGAGAAGCGTGGCCTTTCCTATGGTGCCAACACTTCCCTCTCGCCCTACCGTCATTCCGGCCTGCTGATCGGTTCCGCTGCGACCAAGGCAGAACGGGCCGGTGAAACGGTGAGTGTCATGCTCGACCAATTCCGCCGCATGGCCGACGAGGGTCCGACGGATGATGAACTTCGTCGCGCAAAACAGTTCATTACCGGTTCCTATGCGTTGCGCTTCGACAGTTCCGGCAAGATTGCACGGCAGTTAGTCGCTTTGCAGAACGCTGAATTGGGCATTGATTACTTCGATCGCCGGAACAGCGAAATCGATGCAGTCACGCTTGAAGACGTTCGCAGAGTTGCAAAACGGTTGCTTGCAGAAAAAGCACCGACCGTTGTCACCGTGGGTCCTAAACAGGGCTGAAAATATAAACGGCAGTGGGGTCAGCCCGCTGCCGATTTTCTCGGACCTGGAGCGGGTGCTCCTTGCAGAACCTCAGCGCGTACGGGACGAGGCGGCGAGAACAGATTGCCCTGGGCCAGTTTGACGTCGAAATCGAGCAACTCGAGAACCTGGCTCTCCGTTTCAACGTGGTCGGTAATCAACTGCATACCGTAGCGATGCAGCAAGTCTCCGAAATCGGATGGGTGTATGTGACCGTGGATTGCTTCACGCCGCCCGATCAAATAGTCCGCATTCAGCTTACCGTATTTGAACCCGCGCCCTGCCAGTGAATTGAAATCCATCTTCATGTCGGAGATCCGGTCGATGGAAAAACGGAAACCTGCTTCGAAGAGCGCACTCAGGCCTTCCAGTTCACTTGGGCCCATGACGGCAACGTCCGGCTGCGCGAATTCAAACACCAGGACATCTGCAAGGTCCTGATTGGCCTTCACAAACTCAAGGAACCCTGGAAAGAACGTTTCGTCGACAAGCGACAGCGAGGAGATGTTGCAGAAGAGGATAGCGTTCCTGTTGCGTGAGATCAGGCGTCGAATGACCTGCACGGAGCGGAAGAGCAGAAGATTGTCTATGCGCGCGATCTGGCCGGACTGAACGGCCTCCGGCAGGAACACTGCCGCCTCGATAGTGTTGCCGTCCACATCGCGAAGTCGGGTAAATGCTTCATAGAACTTTACCTGGCGCTGCGGCAGCGACACGATTGGCTGCAGATGCAACTCCACGCGGTTTGCGTTCAAAGCCGAGGCGATCAACTCACGCATTACCATATTTGGCTGGTAGGCTGGTTGTTCCTGCGGCAGGCCGCTTGGTTCACCTGGAAGACCAGCTTCGGCCGGATAACCTCCATCGGGACCCATTTGCGGTTGCCCAAGGTGTGAGGGCACATCACCGGAATTCGGCGCTTGAACACCATAGTTCCGGTCATGCTCAGACGCATCGCCATGCATCGGTGCATAGGCATGCGCAGGAGCTGTTGCATATGGCGCTGTTGGCTCAGGTCTGGGCGCATGCGCACCAGGCTGCTGCAATCGAGGCTGGCTCGGTGACATTTGATAAGGCGGCGGCACCTCTCCGCCAGGGCTACGCTGTGGCGGCTGTGATTGCGGATAGCGCGGCAGCTGCTGCATGGATGGCGGCGGTGCCAAGGATTGCTGATCCTCTACTCTGGTCTCCAGATCAGCCATCGCTTCGGCCATCTGCTTCACCAGAGTTCCAAGAACTTCAACCTCAGCGAAAAGCGGATCGATCTCCGCTCGCGTCCGGCGCGGAACCGTCTGCTCCATGCCCGTCAGACGGCCTTCCAGATTGCCCACATCCTCATCGATATCGGACATGCGCTCTTCAAGGCGATCGACAGCTTCGCTGACAGCACCGCGATC
Organism: uncultured Roseibium sp.; assembly: GCF_947499295.1. GTDB lineage: Bacteria > Pseudomonadota > Alphaproteobacteria > Rhizobiales > Stappiaceae > Roseibium. The sequence continues at coordinate 38,442 of NZ_CANMNP010000002.1, read as the reverse complement.
GCGGGCGCGCCCGATCAGCAGGTGGATCAGGATCATTGTGCACATCAGCGCAAGGGAAAGAGACACAGCCTCCCCGAAAGGCCTGCCAAACTGGAAGATCAGCACGGTCGCAGAGGACAATGCGATCACGGCCATGCATACTGCAACAAATATGGTCCCTGTCCGACCCATGGCGTACGAATGTTCCGATCCGAATCAAGAGTTACTTGTTAATCATGCCTTAAGAAACAGCCGACACCGAATCCGCAACCCGCTTTCTGACGTAGAATCCGTAACTTGTCCCCGACTATGCGCTGCGTGATTTGAAAACTGGCGGGCAATTTGTCGCCAGGCGCTCCAAACCGATGAAAACCATTTAACCGGGCAAGGGTTTGCCGCCCAGCCTGCAAAGCGCCTTTGGTCTTTCCATTTCTCCAGGCTTCCGTTAGAGTTAACTTGGGTAAAATTTGGTGTCGCGGCGTTTGATATAGTGCATTTGAAGAGAGGGCTGGCATGCGTGCTTCCGGGCAAACATCCAGGCGTCCTTTGCCGCATGCCGTTCGAGCTCCAGACAGAGGCCCCGGCGCTATTGCGGCCAAAGAAGCAGATCGCCCACCACAGCGCAGCCAACAATCGGCTTTGCGCAACGAAGCAAGCGGACCGGGTTGTCATTCTGACGATCAAATTGAAAAAGCACTCGTCAAAGCACTCAAAAGCCCGGAATTTCAATCCGCACCACAGTTGAGGTCCTTTCTTGGCTTTGTGGTCCGCGCCACGCTCAATGACCAGCGGGAAAAAATCAAAGGCTATACTATTGCTGTCGAGGCACTCGGCCGGCCCGAAGACTTCAATCCGGTTACCGATCCGATTGTGCGCGTTGAGGCTGCCAGACTGCGGCGACGCCTCGAAAAATACTATGAAGGTTCCGGCTCAACCGACCCGGTCCGGATTACCATCCCAAAGGGCAGTTATACGCCGCAGTTTTCCGAACCGGCTGACAAAAACAAGGCGGGATCAGGGGGTGTTCGCACGCTTACTATCCAGTTCGACAATCTGGGAACCGATGCTTCGAACTCCCTTGAAACAGAGATAAGACGTCAGGACCTGGTCGAGCCTGCCTCAGGCGCAAATACGGGCCCGTCTGCGGGCCAATCAGGGGTATTGAGTGAATTGGAAGACTCCTACCGGCGACTCCTTCATAGCCATGTTCCCTTTCACATGGTGATGGTGATCGGCATTGCCTGTTTTTTGGTTGGTGTCCTGGCCGCAACCCTTTGACGTAGCGTTTTCCTTCGCAATCGTTGCCATTCAGTCCGCGCGTTAGCGCATTAAATGACCCATTTCGCCGTGAAACTGCAAAATGCGTCATCTGACAACGCTTTGTTTACCCTGTTCGGAGAATTATCAGGTTGACGAATCTTTCGATATTCGAAAGTGCCGGATCGAGCGATGGGAGTTGCCCAGTAATGGGGAGTAACGAGGGCACTGAGTTGCCTGTAATTGTACGTGTCCTGGACGCATCAGCTTCGGAAGCTGCCCGAACGGCAGCTGTCTGTGCCAAACTGGCTCATGCCTGCTCCGATCCTATCCTTTATACGGATTCTGCCTCCTGCCTTCAGGATCTCGCAGACAAATCAACCGACATCCTTATTATTGACCTTGAGACTATTGGCGGTGACGAAGCTCTTGAGGCTTATGCTGTTCGCTGTCCGAAGTCGGTGATCATGGCTGTCTCGGCAAAGGGGTCGGTGTCGCGCGCTGTCAGCGCAATGCGCGCGGGTGCTCATGACTTTCTGACGAAACCCTTTTCGCTCGACGCATTGGCATCGAAAGTTTCCTTCCAACTGGAACAGCGCCGCCCGGTCACGAGGACCGCACCGGCTCCGATCGAGCCGATGCCAGCCCCCGCAGTAGTTGAAAGACCTGTTCCGGTTCAACGGGTTAATGTACAAGATCTTGAAGTTACCGGCCTTTCGCGGTTGATTGGTGCTTCGGCCAAAATGCGGGATGTGCACGAACAGATAAGCCGCATGGCTCCATCCCAAGCGCCAGTGTTCATTACAGGCGAGTCCGGTACCGGCAAGGAACTTTGCGCCAACGCGGTCCACGATCTTTCAGAGCGCCAGTCGAACCGGTTCGTGACCCTGAATTGCGCAGCCATCCCACGCGATCTCATCGAAAGCGAAATCTTCGGCTACATGCGTGGAGCCTTCACCGGCGCTACCGACAATCGGGCCGGTGCAGCGGAACAAGCAGATGGCGGCACCCTGTTTCTTGATGAAATCGGCGAGATGGATCTGCTCTTGCAAAGCAAGCTGCTCCGGTTTCTGCAAACAGGCACATTCCAAAGACTGGGCGATACCCAAACCCGAAAAGTCGATGCGCGGATAATCTGCGCGACCAATCGCGATCCGGTTGCAGAGATATCAGCTGGCCGGTTCCGCGAAGACCTTTACTACAGACTTCACGTGTTGCCGATCCACTTGCCTCCCTTGCGCGAGAGACGAGACGACATCCTGCCATTGGCGGCTGCCTTTCTTGACCGATATTCGGGTGAAGAACGGCGTTCTTTCAAAGGGTTCGACGCGGATGCGGAAGCACGCATCGTTACCTATCCCTGGCCAGGCAATGTGCGTCAGCTGGAAAACACCATTCGGCAGATCGTCGTCATGAACGACGGAGCAGCGGTTACTTTCGATATGCTGCCGATTGTGATCCGAGACCAAAGCAGCCGTCCGAACGCCATTATTGATCTGTCCAGAGAAAGAGCACGGGTGCCGGTGCAAAGTCGGCCTTTCGGCGCAATCGAGCCGCTTTGGGCTCAGGAGCGGCGGATCATCGAAGATGCTCTGGACGCCTTTGACGGTAACATCGCAATGGCCGCAGCAGCCCTTGAGATCAGCCCTTCAACTATCTACCGCAAACGTCAATCCTGGACGGCGCGTAGTCTTTAACCGTCTACATTTACCGCATTGCACACATTTTCTTGTCTATCGGGTAAAGTCAGTTTATATCGGCCACAACCCTGATAACAGACAAGACTAAAGGGCGTGTGGGAACTTATGAAAATACTGGCAGGTAGACGTGCAACCGGGCGGATCGCAGCAGCAATCCTGATTGCGACCGGGACGCTGACCGGCACATTGGCTGCGCAGGCTCAATCGGAGCAAGTCGCCAAACCTTCGCAGTCTTTTCTCCAGGCTCTCAACACATTGGACTCAGCCTGGAACGCTTCGGAGCTTGCATTCACCACCGTGAGCTTCTCCGAAGATGCAAGCACCGGCTACGGCAAATATACGCCGCTTGACGCAGCCAAGTTTGCAGATGGGGACACGATCAACGTTTATGCAGAGCCCGTTGGCTATGGATTTCAAGAAAGCGCCGACGGGTACGCCTACGAGCTCACCGCAAGTTACCGTCTCCTGAACCTGTCCGGACAGGTCCTTGCCGAACAAAGCAATTTCGCCTCTTTTTCCGGGAACAGCAGATCCAAGAAACGTGAGCTCTCTGCTGCGTTGAGTTTCCAGTTCAGTGGGTTGCCGGCGGGCGATTATCAACTCGAAACGAGCTTCAGCGACGAATTCGGTGGGAAGAAGGCTGCCTTTAACCTGCCTTTCACGGTCGTCGAGGCCAATTGACCGCTGAAAACTGCGGGCCAAAGTCTCTCTGCGGCCCGCTTTTTGAGGCTTGAGATGCCATTGCCTGGGCATGCCTTCAACCGCAAGGGCGGTCTGCCACTCAAGAGCGCACGATTTATCATCACAAAGCATTGACAAGACGGCCTTCGGTACATAAATCGTGGGCGCGTTAGCACTCGCCTTCGAGGAGTGCTAATAGCCTCATGAGGGGAAGGCCCTTCATGCGAAATCAACCTAGAAATCATGTCTCGCGCGCTGCCAATTGCGTGGGGCGCGCTCATGAGAGGAAACTAGTCTTATGGCATTTCGTCCACTTCACGACCGTGTCGTTGTTCGCCGCGTAGACTCTGAAGAGAAAACCGCTGGCGGCATCATCATTCCGGATACCGCAAAAGAAAAGCCGCAGGAAGGCGAGATCATCGCCGTCGGCACAGGCGCTCGCAAAGACAATGGCGAGATCGTTGCTCTTGACGTCAAAGCTGGCGACCGTGTTCTTTTCGGCAAGTGGTCCGGCACCGAAGTCAAAATCGACGGTGAAGACCTCCTGATCATGAAGGAATCCGACATCATGGGCGTGATCGCTTAAATCAGCGAACCGCTTTTTGATCTCATCATCATTCCAATTTAAGTGAGACGACCACATGTCTGCTAAAGAAGTAAAATTCTCCTCCGACGCCCGTGAGCGCATGCTCAAAGGCGTGGACACCCTGGCAAACGCCGTAAAGGTGACCCTTGGCCCGAAAGGCCGTAACGTTGTTCTCGACAAAGCCTTCGGCGCACCGCGTATCACCAAGGATGGTGTTTCCGTTGCCAAGGAAATCGAACTGGAAGACAAGTTCGAAAACATGGGCGCACAGATGGTGCGTGAAGTCGCTTCCAAAACCAACGACATCGCTGGTGACGGCACCACGACTGCGACGGTTCTGGCACAGTCCATCGTCAAGGAAGGCGCCAAGGCTGTTGCTGCCGGCATGAACCCGATGGATCTTAAGCGCGGTGTTGATCTTGCTGCTGCTGAAGCTGTCAAGTCGCTGGAAGCTGCTTCCAAGACCATCACCACGTCTGAAGAAGTTGCCCAGGTTGGCACCATCTCCGCAAACGGCGACGAGCAGGTCGGTCAAGACATTGCAGAAGCAATGCAGAAAGTTGGCAACGAGGGTGTCATTACCGTCGAAGAAGCCAAGTCTCTGGAAACCGAGCTGGAAGTCGTTGAAGGCATGCAGTTCGACCGCGGATACCTGTCTCCGTACTTCGTCACCAATGCTGACAAAATGCTGGCTGACCTCGAAAAGCCGTATATCCTGCTGCACGAGAAGAAACTCTCCAACCTGCAGGCAATGCTGCCGATCCTGGAATCTGTTGTTCAGTCTTCCCGTCCGCTCATCATCATTGCTGAAGATGTTGAAGGCGAAGCTCTGGCAACACTCGTTGTCAACAAGCTGCGCGGCGGCCTCAAAATTGCTGCTGTAAAGGCTCCGGGCTTCGGCGACCGCCGCAAGGCCATGCTGGAAGACATCGCGATCCTGACAGGTGGCACCGTGATCTCTGAAGATCTCGGCATCAAGCTGGAAAACGTGACCCTCGACATGCTTGGCACTGCAGAGAAAGTGTCCATCACCAAGGAAACCACCACCATCGTTGACGGTGCAGGTTCCAAGGAAGACATCGATGGCCGCGTTGGTCAGATCAAGGCACAGATCGAAGAAACCACGTCCGATTACGACCGTGAGAAGCTTCAGGAACGCCTTGCCAAGCTTGCCGGCGGTGTTGCAGTCATCCGCGTCGGTGGTGCAACCGAGATCGAAGTGAAAGAGAAAAAAGACCGCGTCGACGATGCTCTGAACGCAACCCGCGCTGCCGTTGAAGAAGGCATCGTTCCGGGTGGCGGCGCAGCACTGCTGCGTGCCAAGAAAGCTGTCGCTGCTCTGTCTTCCGACAACTCCGACATCGAAGCCGGTATCAAGATCGTTCTGCGCGCTCTGGAATCTCCGATCCGTCAGATCGTCGAAAACGCTGGTGTCGAAGGCTCCATCGTTGTTGGCAAGATCCAGGAAAACGATGACGACACATTCGGCTTCAACGCTCAGACCGAAGAGTTCGTCAACATGATCGAAGCCGGCATCATCGACCCGACCAAGGTTGTTCGTACTGCTCTGCAGGACGCAGCTTCCGTTGCTGGCCTGCTCATCACAACCGAAGCCATGGTTGCTGAGCTGCCGAAGAAAGATGCAGCACCGGCAATGCCGGGCGGTGACATGGGCGGCATGGGCGGCATGGGCTTCTAAGCCAGTCGTTCCAGACGATCCAAGACTTAAGGGCGAGCCATTGGCTCGCCCTTTTGCTTTGACCACCGCGATCTTCTAGTCTCGGTGCCAAAGTGATTGAGCCGTGGAGAGCTTGTTGAAACCCCAGCATGTGGAGTTGATCGTCACGATCGCCGAGCTTGGCAGCCTCGGGGCAGCTGCTGCCCGCATGAACAAGACCCAGCCAGCGATTACCAAGGCATTGAAAGCCGCAGAGACGGAACTGGGAACACCCATTTTCTTTCGAGCGTCCTATGGGGTCGTGCCAACCCGTGAAGGACAGCTCATCGTCGATCGTTGCCGGAAGATCTTCGGCGATATCAAGAAACTTCGTGAAGAGGTTGCCCAGATCCAGGGGGACTATGTCGGAACGATCGATATTATCGTATCGCCGCTTGTTGCGCTAAAGGTTGTCCCGGAAGTCCTGCGCCGCTTTCAACACCGGTTTCCAAACGTGAAAATCGGCATCACTGGCGGTCATGCCCCTGCGGCCTTTTCTCCCCTGCGGCGCGGGGAGGCCGACTTTGTCCTGGGTCCCTCGCCATCTCCCAGCGACCTTCCAGGGCTTCAGGCAACGCAATTGTTCTCAACGCCAGTTTCGATCCTTACCGGCAGTCATTCGCGGTATCTGAGCGTGACAGATCCGCTTGATCTCAGAGACGGTCGCTGGATCATGATCGGACCGAAAGAACGCCGCCCGGTCTACTATGAGATCTTTGAAAGAAAGGGCGTGCGCCCGCCTGAACCCTTTGCCCGATCCGATTCCGTTCTAAGCATCCTTTCCATGCTCGAAGGAACCGATCTGCTATGCTCGTTTCCAAGCCTGCCGATACCAGAACTCCGTGCGAAATGGGACTTAGGGCTTGTGCCGATTGAGGAGACGTTGCCAACAGTCTCCATAGCCATCACCAGCGCAAAAGACAGAATACTCACCCCGGCCGCCTTCGCTTTCTCGGACCTCGTTCATGAGCATTGCAAAGGGTGGAGCTAGCTCATAACTAAAATTACCGAAAGAGAAAAATGGTGATTTGAAAGCTATGAGTACTTAGCCCTATTCTCTCCTATCAGGCGATCTTGGGAGGGACAGCGCTGAACATTCTCTTTGTCATGTATGACCAGTTGCGCTTTGACTACATGAGCTGCGCCGGTCATCCCCATCTTCATACTCCGAATTTCGATCGTGTTGCGGCAATGGGTGTCCGGTTCACCAACGCCTATGTGCAATCACCGATTTGCGGTGCCAGCCGGATGAGCACCTATACCGGCCGCTATGCATCGTCACACGGCGCGCAATGGAACGGGTTTCCTCTGCGCATTGGCGAAATGACGATGGGTGACCACCTGCGCAGTCTTGGGATGGAGTGCTGGCTTATCGGCAAGACCCATATGAAAGCCGACAAGGAAGGCATGTCCCGTCTCGGCCTCAGCCCGGACAGCGTCATTGGCGCACGCCAGGAAGAATGCGGCTTCGATGTCTGGGTCCGTGACGACGGCCTGTGGGGCCAAGGGCCGGATGGCTTTTATGACGAAAAACGTTCGCCCTACAACGAGTATCTGAAGTCAAAAGGTTACGACAGCGCCAACCCATGGGCAGATTTCGCCAATGCCGGGATCAGTGACGATCAGATCGCCAGCGGCTGGATGTTCGACAATGCCGACAAGGCCGCCAATATTCGCGAAGAAGACAGCGAAACGCCCTGGCTGACTTCTCAGGCAATCGAGTTCATGGAACAGGCCAAGGGAACCTGGTGCGCGCATGTCAGCTACATCAAGCCTCACTGGCCGTATATTGTACCGGCTCCCTACCACGAAATGTTCGGCAAAAATCACGTGCCTCAGGCTCGGCGCCACGCGCTTGAGCGCGAGAACGCTCATCCGGTTTATGCGGCATATATGGAAAGCAAGATATCGGAAGCGTTTCAGCAGGACGCCGTTCGTGAAAAAGTCATCCCTGCCTATATGGGGCTGATAAAACAGTGCGATGATCAGCTGGGCCGGCTGCTCGACTATCTGGAAGAGAGCGGACAGCTGAAAGACACCATGATCGTGCTCACGTCCGACCATGGCGATTATCTTGGCGATCACTGGCTGGGCGAGAAAGATCTCTTTCATGAGCAGTCGGTCAAAGTGCCGCTGATCATCCATGACCCTCGCGAAGAAGCTCAAGCAACCCGCGGGACGACATGCGATGCCCTGGTGGAAGCCATAGACCTGTTGCCGACTTTTGTCCAAGCGGCGGGCGGTAAAGTGCCGGACCACATTCTTGAAGGTCGCAGCCTGGAACCATTCCTGCACGGGAAAGCGACCCAGACACGTGACTTCGTCATTAGCGAATTCGATTATTCACCAACGCCTCAATGTGTGAAGCTAGAGCTCGAGCCCAGAGACGCGCGCCTCTTTATGGTGTTCGATGGCCGCTACAAACTCATGCACGCAGAAGGCGGTTTTCGCCCGATGCTGTTTGATCTTGCGTCCGACCCTGAGGAATTTGTCGATCTCGCGAAAGACAATGAACACGCCGCGGAAATCGATCGTCTCTATGGCTACCTTGCCCAGTGGGGCCGGAGGCTGGCTCAGCGAGTTACCAAATCCGAAGACGACATCAAGGCCATGCGTGGCCGCTCGCGGCGAAAGGGAATTCTTCCATTTCTAAAGGATGGCACCGAAGTTCCGGCCGAGTTGACGCAGGCCTACCGCGGTCCTGTCCTTCAAAATCATCTCAATGAGCGCAAGGAAGCGGGAGAGTGAGATGAGTGCAGTCCAGGCCGACAGCATAGACGCCAAGGCCCTTCCTTCCGGCCGTATCGCGACTGGCCTGTCGGAAACACTCGCATTCTGTTTTGCGATGGTGATTTTGATCTACGCGGCTTCGGGTCCGATCTCCGAGTTTGTCCGGTGGATCATAGAAGTGACTACGCCCGGGTTCGATGAACTCTCCAGACGCGACAAGCGATTGCTTTATCGCGAGCATTGGCTTGGCGGCGGTTATCGAAGTTTTGAACGCACCTTCCTCTTGCCCACCGGCCTGATACTGGGCCTCCCGATCCTGTTTGCCTTTGCGATTTCACTTCTCACGCTTCACGGCAACCGCACTTTGCAGTGGCTGAACTGGGCGCTGACACTGTTGGCCGTTGCCGCCTTTTCTGCTTGGATCGTCAAGATCTTTGCGACTGATGGCGGCGCGCTTCCTTCCGCGCAACCAATCGACTACGTGATGTTCCCGCTCGCGACGATGATCACACTCTATCTGACATGGCGCATGTTCGGCGGGTTCATCGTGGCGTTTTGCGCCTTCTGGATCGTGTATTTCTTTGTGCGGGGCGATTTGCCCGGCTGGACCGGGATCCTTGCCGGATCTGATGCAACCTTTGGTCAAAATCTGCGCTCAATGGTGCAGAACTTCTGGGCTCAGACAGGCGGCATGTTCGGCCAGCCACTTCAGGTCGTCTCAGGAAACGTTCTCATTTACATCGTGTTCGGCGCCGTGATGATGGCCTCGGGCGCCGGCGATTTGCTTTTGAAGATAGCCAATCGCCTGACCGGCCGTTTTGTTGGTGGTGCCGCACATGCTGCGGTGGCCAGTTCCGCGCTGTTCGGAACGCTTTCCGGCGCTGCAATTTCAAATGTCGTCTCCACTGGCGTGATGACAATCCCCGTTATCAAGAAATCGGGTTTCCGGCCTGCCTTTGCCGGCGCCGTGGAAGCAGCCGCGTCCACAGGTGGGCAGGTGATGCCACCGGTCATGGGCGTTGTCGCGTTTTTCGTCGCCGGCCAAATCGGTCTCGAATATCGCTACATAGTGGTCGCGGCGATCCTGCCGGCGATCTTCTATTACCTCGGCACCTTCTTGACCATCTACTTCGAGGCCCGAAAACAGGGGATCGGAACACTCAGAGCCGAAGACCGGCCTTCGCTAAATCGCATGGAACTATTCCAGTGTCTGGTGTTTATCATTCCGCTTGGTGTTCTGACTTACTTCCTTTTCGTCCAGCCGTCCGTACCCAAAGCAGGTTTCTACGGTCTGGCTGCAGCCCTTGGGACGGCACTGGTTCTCTTTCCCGCGTTCCGGTCCGTAAGAAGCCTCTGGTCTGCATTCGTCAGCGCGGGACGCATGTCTGCCGCCATCGTTGTCATCGTAACCGCCATCGGCCTCATCGTTGGGCTGATCCAGGTGTCAGGCTTTTCAGGCAGACTTGCTCTGTTGCTGACCCAAATGGCAAGCGGGCCGCTACCGGTTGTCTTGCTGGTCGTTGCGCTCGGCTCCATCGTTCTTGGAATGGGCCTGCCGCCGGGTGCGACTTACTTCATCATAGTGATTGCGCTCAGCTCCGGCATTGAAGCAATCGGCATTCCACCGCTCACACTGCATCTGTTCGTGGTTTTCTTTGCCGTCATGTCGACAGTGACACCACCGGTTGCGCTGGCTGCATTTGCCGCGGCCCCCATTGCGGGCGCAGATCCCGTGCGGACGGGGTTTGAGGCGGCGCGCATCGGGATCGCCGGATTTCTGATCCCGTTTGTCTTCGTCTATCACCCTGCTGTTCTTTACAAGCTGCAAGTCCTCTTTGTCTGGTTCGGAGAAGACCTTCCGACCAGCCACGCCATGCTTGATGTTGCAACGGTCGGATGGTCCGAATTCGCTTGGATCATTGTCGCCTTCATGCTCGCCATGTGGATGCTCGCATCCGCATTGACGGGATTTGACCGCGCGCGCCTCAGCCCGCTCGAAAGATTGGTGAGGACCGCACTCGGTCTGCTTACGCTCGTTCCGAGCCTGTTGGTGGCCGTTTTGGCAACTGTCGCCGGCATCGCACTGCTCGCCCGGCATTTTCATCTGTCACGGCATTCAACACCAAACGCACCAAAGGAAATTGCATGACCAAGGGAGGAAACCTCATGCGCCGACTAAGTCTTGCGACTGTTCTTGCCACAACCCTTATTGCTTCATCCAGCTGGGCGGAGGACGTCACGTTAAAAATGGCCACGATCGCACCGAGCCTCGGCCAAGCGATCACGATGGCTACCTTTGCCAACATCGTGACCGAGAATTTGGATGACGTCACGATTGAGGTTGCTGCTGGCGGTGCTGCGACCGTCCATATGCTGGAAGTAGCCAAAGGCAACCTCGATATGTCGATGGGCTCTCCAACGATCCACTCGCTGCTCAGCAACAAGAGGGCGATGTACAAGGACGTGGAAAACCACGAGGAGCTGGCCGGTAACATCAGCCAGCTCATGGCCTTTCCCTGGGGGGCTTATCACTTTGCCGTACGCCCCGACAGCGGGATCGAATATCTCGATGACATTGAGGGGACAACCGTGTTTCTGGGCCCGCAAGGAGGTGGAGCCTACAACGCCGCCAAAGGCTGGATCCAGTCCACAACAGGCCTCGTTGCGGGTGAAGACTATGATGCAATCAAGGCAAACTGGAAAACAGGCTTTCAGGCCTTTCTAGATGGCAAGATCGACATGTATGTCAATGGCTGCATTGACCCCTGTCAGCAATTCATACAATTCACTGAGACTGAAAAAGTGCGATTCATCGGACCGGAAGACGATAGCGGTGAAGCGGTTGACAAGTTTCTCGGCAAGTTCCGCCATCGCACTGAGGTTCCAGCAGGCCTTTACGCAAATCAGGTCAACGAAGGTCCCGTCAAATCCAACGACACCGGTGTCAGCATTGCCGTTCGCACGGATCTAGACGAAGAGCTGGTCTACAACATGACCAAGGCATTCTGGGAGAATGTCGACAGTATCGCATCCGATGCGCCTTGGGCAAAAGCGCTGACGCCCGAATATGCCGCAAAGGCAGAGGGCACAATCAAGCTGCACCCAGGCGCAGAGCGCTATTACAAGGAAATCGGCGCGCTGTAATCTGTACTTTCCGAAGACTTTCGCCGGCGTCAAGCTTGCAAAGCTTGACGCCGGCGAATTTAGTCAGGTTGTGCAACAGGCTTTCCGGGTCTCTTCGGCAGGGTCAGTTCGGAAGCACGGCGATCCGCCTCTGCTTCAGGAATTCAATGGTGGGCAGGTCAGTTGCCAGGGAAATCGCCTTTTCATAGCAGGCAACAGCCTCGTTGTTTCGCCCCGATCTGGCGTACAAATCGGCTCTGACGGCCCAGAAAGGCTGGAATGCCGGTCCGACGGTTTCCTCAATCGCCTCGATGGCCGCAAGCCCTGCTTCGGCACCATGCAATCGGCCGGTAATCGCAGCTTGTGCAACAAGTCCGCCAGCCGTTGGCACTTTGGTCAGATAGGCATGATAGAGCTTGTTGAGCGCTTCCCAGTCCGTTTCACCGCTTTGTTTTCTTTCAATGTGAACGGCTTCGATTGCCGCCTCAATCTGAAACCGGCCAACCTCTTCCAGACGATAAGCGCGCGACAATTGCCGCTTGCCATAGTTGATCAACCCGTCATTCCAAAGGTTGGTGTTCTGTTCATCCGTCGGCACCAAAATGCCTTCGACAATGCGCGCATTTACCCGGGCATGACTGAAGGCGATCAGCGCGGAAAGGCCAAGAACTTCTGCGCTGTCCGGCAGCAACTTGCACAACAGATCCGAAAGGTAGAGTGCTTCCTCACCCAGGGTGTCTGCCGGATCGAGCCAATCATGAGCATGCAGACCGTAAATCGCTTCAAGAACAGAAGTGCTCCGCTCAGGCAAAACCTCCCGATCCGGGATTTTGAACGGAATGCCTGCGTCCCGGATTTTTGTCTTGGCACGAACAAGCCGCTTTGAAAGTGCGGCTGGGGACATCAGATAGAGGCGCGCAATATGCTTGGCATCAAGTCCAAGGACGGTTTGAAGCATCAAGGGTGGATGCAGGTCTGCCGCGATGGCGGGATGCGCACAGACCATCATGAGAGCCAGGCGCTGATCCGGAAATTCACGACCTGAACTTTCTTCTTCCGGCATGTCGGGCAGCTCGTGTTCGGTTGGAAATCGTGTCTGGCGCCTTTGCACGTCCGTCAAGCGGTTGCGCGCGACCGTCAAAAGCCACGCGTCCGGATTGCGGGGAACTCCGTTTTCAGGCCAATGATCAAGCGCTTTGGCAAATGCATCCGCCAAAGCGTCTTCTGCCTGCGCAATATCACTCGTGCGCACTGACAGAAAGGCGAGCAAACGGCCATAAGAAGCCCGCGCCGCCATTTCGGCTGCGCGGGCCGCATTGCTCAATTGCCGCCCATCGCGGATGCCCGGATTTCCACCTTGCCGGTTTTGGCAGCCGGACATTTTTCGGCCCAAACCATTGCCGCATCCAGATCCAGAACATCTACGACGAAATATCCACCAAGTGTTTCCTTGGTGTCAGCAAAGGGACCATCCTGAATTTCCTTCGCCCCCGCCTTCAGCGATAGGGTCGTCGCAGTCTGCACCGGCTGCAGCCAATCGGTATCAACAAAGACACCAGCTTCCTGCAATGCGCCGATATAGGCCCCGTAAACTTCCTTTTCAGCTTCCCAGTCTTCAGCAGTCATATGCGCAAGGTCGGCCGGGTCCGTATAAAGCAAGAATGTGTAACGCATTTTGTTTCCTCAAATTTTCAAGCTGATGATCACGCAGCGGATGCCAGGTTGTCGAGACCCTGTTCAAAGGTCTTGCCTACCATGCCGTCCATAAAGAGCCCAAAGACCCGGAAGACCGGATTGTAGCCAAGGTCCATATCCATGCGCCAAGTGACGAGCGTTCCGCCGGGTGCTCCCACAGCCGAGATTTCCTGGACCGGTTTGCCCATCGCGCCAAGATCTATGTCGTACCGCACGGCATCTTGGGTCACGGCAGCTACGGTCTGAGTGCCCTTTCCGTCCTTGCCATTGAACCGGAAGCCCGAGCCGACACCACTTTCTGGTCCGAAGGCGGTGATTTTCAGGTTGGCATCGGCGGTCAGATACGGATTGAATTTCTGATATCCGGTATTGGAAGCCGCCAGGGACAAGACTGTTGCCGGGCTAGTTGCCATCACGGCCTGGCGTTCAACATGTATCTGTCTTGGCAGCTGCAGAGTTCCAGCAGCAATCAATGTCAGTGCACCGACACCGCCGGCCAAAAAAGTCCAAATCGTCATGATGTCCTCTCAGTCTTTTCTTGAAAGCACCTTTGCTTTCACTGACATGACGAACCGCCTGGCTTGCGATGGACATTCCTCAATTTTTTTTGCCGGACACGAATACCTCGGGCCTCGCGTGACCAATTACCGATCAACACCCTTGCAACTATCTCTTTGATTCAAAATAGTATTTTCATCCCGTCAGGTGTTTCAATCTCTGCACGGTATTTTACGTGTTTCCCAATCTGTACCGTGGGCGATGAGACGATGTTCAGCATTTCATAGAGCATCTCAAGATTTCCAGGGTCGGGGTGCCGCACGGAAAATGATAGAAGCCGGGCTCCCATATCGGGTATCTCTGCCATTGAAGTCGGATCATCGCGGTGATCGATCAAGGATGGCAGTGCGCCTTCATGCGGCAAGGCTCCATCTTGGGGAATTGAAAATGCAAATTCGGGTTCAATGAAGGGAAGAGCAACTTCGTCTCCAAATAGTCTTCCATATTGTGAAAGAACAGCGCCTATTTCTTTGGTGCTGGCGACCCAACCTCTGAGGCGGCGGCCTTCGTCCCAGTTCTTCCTGACGTTTTCATTATCATCCAGTCCGAACCATCGGGACCTGTGCGGTTGGCGTCCATCGGGATCAACCGCGATGATTTCCAGATAGACGCGATCTCCGAGCTACAGCCTATGATTATGAGTGCCCATATACTCATGCCGTGTGCCGAATGGCACGTCCAGGTCAAGACAGTCCCGGACATGCGCGACGCCTTCCGCCAGCGTCGGAGCGATGACGGTTAGATGGTCGAGCTTCAGCATGCAGCGGATCCTTCTGCGAATAAGGATAGGGACAGCCCAAATTCAAGATTGTTAACCATACCCTGCCATCATCTGTTCCGGTTTTACTATAGGTGACGACGACTTTCGGCAGCGGTGACCCCTTTGAAAATCGAACTCGCGCCAATTCGTACGATCTTCGGCATTGATCTGCGCACACTTGCCCTTTTCCGCATTCTTCTCGGCGTTTACATCCTGATTGATCTCGCAATGCGGAGCCGCGATCTGATCGCACACTATACGGATGCGGGTGTAATGCCGCGATCCGTTCAGATCGATCATCTTTATGTCACCACCTGGTCGCTCCATCTGGCAAATGGGGCGGCTTGGTTTCAAGGACTTTTGTTTGGGATCGCAGGCCTTGCGGCTCTCTGCCTGATCGCCGGCTGGCGCACGCGCTTCATGACGGCCGTTTCCTGGGGTCTGATGTTGTCGGTGCAGAACAGAAACACCTTTGTGCTCTCCGGCGAAGACAATCTTGCCCTTCTTCTACTCTTCTGGGCGTTGTTCTTGCCTTTGGGGGCCCGGTACTCCGTTGATGCCGCGTTGGACAAAACGCAATACTTTGTCAAAAATGAATATGCCTCAATCGCCACAGGTGCCCTGCTCCTGCAAGGCATGTCGATGTATTTCTTCAGCGCGCTTTTGAAGACACATCCGATCTGGTTCAAAGACGGCACGGCAGTTCATTATGCGCTTCAGCTTGACTATCTCGTGACCGCTTTCTCGCTCTGGTTCAGGCAATTTCAAGGTCTGATGACAGGCCTGACCTACTACGTCTATCTGCTTGAGCTCGTTGGTCCGTTCCTTATTTTTTCACCTTTGTTTCACCGAACGCTGCGAATGGTTTTCATGGTGGCGTTCATGACCATGCATTTGGCGTTTCTTCTATTTCTTGAAATTGGTTTTTTCCCGCTCATTTCGATCATCATGAACCTGACTTTCCTGCCGGGCTGGATGTGGGATGCTATCGCCAGGAAGCTTCCTCGACGCACCAAAGCCGACCTTCACATGTGGTTCGATCATGGATGCGATTTCTGCGAGAAGACCTGCTGTTTCTTGCGGGTGTTTCTTTTTCTGCCTGCAACACAAATCCGTCCTGCGCAGGACGACCCAGACATCGGTGCAGAGCTGGAGGCACGGAACTCATGGGTTGTCACAAACGGTAATGAACGCCACTACAAGTTCCAAGCCCTTGCTCTGGTTGTCAGAGCGTCGCCGGTCTTCTTTCCTGTCGGCTGGTTGCTCAATCGCGCCATTTTTCGAAATACCGGCAATCGGATCTATGACTGGGTGGGCCGCAACCGGAAAACACTTTCAAAAGTGTCCCGCAACTGGTTTGCGTGGCGGACCTCACCTCCCCGGTTCGGCGTCGTGACCCAGTTGCTGGCTGCGATTTTCCTGTGTTTCATCACGGTGCAGAACGTAGCCACCTTGCCATGGAGCGGCGTTTCTCCGCTGCCTGCTTCTTTCAAAATGGTTCGCCAGGCACTTGGCCTTTTTCAGCACTGGACAATGTTTGCGCCCTTTCCGGAGATGACCAGTCCCTGGCCAGTCATTGAGGGCGAACTTGCCGATGGCACGATCGTTGATGTCTATTACGGCAACGTGGGACTGGCCGACTTTGAAAAACCCGCCGTGGTTTCAACCGTCTTTGAGAATTACAGGTGGCGCAAATTCCTTTCGAACCTTGAAGACCAGACCTACGACGACAGCCCTCAATTTCTCGCACTGACTTACGGCCAATATCTTTGCAGGACCTGGGCCAGTTTTGACCCGGCCATGCCTGCGCTGAAATCCTTTGTCATCTACTTCCAGATTGAAAGATCTCAACCACCCGGTCTGCCGAAAGAGGTGGAGACCCGGCAGGTCTGGAACCACGAATGCTCCGGGTGATTGATTGCCTTCTATCTTAAAGTGGACAGCGAGCTAGTTCCTCGGCGGAATATTGATCGCCTTTTCGCTTGCAGGCCGTTTCAGGCAGGTTTCGACCCATCGGACAACGTTCTTGTGATCCAGATATCCGGTTACTTCAGCCGCTTCATAGAACCCGTTGATATTCCGTGCCCAGGGCCAGCTGGTGACATCCGCGATTGTATAGTCGTCACCCATGATGAACTGCCGCCCTTCGAGTTGGCGGTCCAGAACGCCGAGAAGCCGTTTGACTTCGTCGCGATACCGCTCAAACGGGCGACGGTCCTCATACTCCTTGCCGGCAAACTTGTGAAAGAAGCCAAGCTGGCCGGTCATCGGGCCCAACCCGCCCATCTGCCACATCAGCCATTGGATCGTCTCATATTTTGCAGCCGGATCGGCCGGAAGCAGCTTGCCCGACTTTTCTGCAAGGTAAATCAGGATGGCACCCGACTCCCACAAAGCCAGAGGCTTTCCGCCCGGCCCATTGGGATCGATGATCGCAGGGATCTTGTTGTTCGGATTGAGCGACAGGAATTCCGGGGTCATCTGATCATTGGTCGCGAAATCGACTTTGTGAGCTTCATATGCCAATCCCGTTTCTTCCAGCATAGCCGACACCTTGATGCCGTTCGGGGTCGGCAGCGAATAAAGCTGGATCCGCTCAGGATGTTGAGCAGGCCATTTTCTGGTGATTGGGTAGTCGGTCAATGCAGACATTAGATACTCTCTTTTATTTCTGTTCCGAAGGTCTTTGCCGGATTACGCTGCGCATATAGGACATCGTCATCGCATTTAAACCCATCGTTTTTCGCCGATGAATAATTGGGGAAGACACAAGCGCGCAAACACCTTATAGCTCGCGCGCTCAAGCGGAGAGCCGAACCAGGGTCAGACCTTTTCAAGGAGATATTGATGGCGGACGATACCGAAACGCGGATTGAAAAGCTTGAAATAGATCTCGCCCATGCGACAAACACCATCGATGAACTCAACACCGTTGTAATTGAGCAAGGCAAGCAGATAGAGCGGATGAAACGTGTGCTTGCAAACATGACCGATCAGGTCGAGGAGCTGATGGACAACGTGCTGCCTGGTCACCAGATCGACAAGCCGCCTCACTACTGAAGGCATCCTGGGCGTTTGATCCATTCCAAAGCCGGTTTTGTCAAAAACACTATGCTGACGGAAGTTTCAAAGAAGGTGCTTCATGCGTGTCTTGAAATATCTGGGCTTCCTGCTCGTGCTGATTGCCGGCATTGCCGGCATCTCCTGGTGGAATACGCGCCCTCCCACTGTTGAAGTCGTTACGCCCTATAGAGGCAGTGCGGCTGAAGTCGTCTATGCAACGGCTGTTGTAGAACCCGTGCGTTGGGCCAAAGTCACCAGCATCATCCGTGAGCGCATAACTTCGCTATGCGGCTGCGAAGGCATGGAAGTCGCCAAGGGGGACCAGCTGGCCGAACTGGACAGTGGCGATGCCCTTGCAACACTGGCCGAGCTGGAAGCACGTCAGGTTCTAGCCAAGTCCGACAGAGAACGCGCAATGCAACTCCTGGAAAGGCGGGTGGTCAGCCAGCAGGTCTACGACAAGGCCCAAAGCGAACTCATTCGCGTCAATGCCATGATCGCGGCACAAAAGGAACGTTTGCGCGATTACAGCATCGTTGCTCCCATGAACGGCGTGGTCTTGCGTCAGGATGGAGCAGTTGGTGAAGTCGCGGAGCCAGGTGATGTTCTGTTCTGGATCGGCCAACCCCAGCCGCTGCAGCTGATTGCCGAGGTGAATGAAGAAGACATCCCGAAAGTCGCCAAAGACCAGAAAGCGCTCATCAAGGCAGACGCATTTCCAAAACGGGACCTTGTGGCAACCGTTTCAAGGATCACACCCAAGGGCGATCCGGTGCTGAAGAACTACCGCGTCTATCTGGACCTTCCGGACGACACACCCTTGCGCATCGGCATGACCGCTGAAATCAATATTGTCACAGATGAAGAAGCAGACACCTTGCTGTTGCCGCTTGCCGCCTTCGATGGTGCACACGTGCAGGCGATTGCTGAAGACAACACCGTCTCGCTTCTTCAGGTCGATACCGGAATCAGGGGCACACGTGCCGTTGAAGTGCTGGCCGGTGTGGAGCCGGGTGCAAGAGTTGTCTTTCCCTACAATTCAGATCTGGAAGCGGGACAGACTGTCAGGCCGGAGGCCGCGAGCGAGCCATGATTCTTTTGTTCAGGATCGCGGCAACCCATGTCCGCAACCGCATGCGACAGACTGTTGTGTCAACGCTTGGCGTGGCGCTTGGGGTCGGATTTTCCGTTGCCATGGCAGGTTTGATGGAGGGTTCACAACGGGACTTCATGTCGACCTTGATCGAGGCAATTCCGCATGTCGAGATCCAGGACGAACAACGTGCTCCGGCCTTGCAGCCCGCCAGCGAACGATTTGACGCAGTCGCTTTTCACGGGCTGAGACCGAAGGAGGATCTGCGCGGTATTCGCAATCCGACAGAGGCCCTGGCGTCCTTACGCGATTGGGTGAACGGTTCCATGACACAGCGACTGAGCGGCCAGGCCGTGCTGCGTTATAGCGGACAGGACATCGGGCTGACTCTGACCGGTGTGGTGCCCCGCGACGAACTTGACGTTTCCAAGATCGAAGACGACATGCGCCAGGGCTCGCTCAAGGATCTTGAAGTGACGTCGAATGGTCTCGTGCTCGGCAGGAAAGCTGCCCAAAGACTTGGCGCGGATGTCGGGGACACCGTCACACTTACATCGGCGAACGGAGTGGCAAAAAGGTTCAAGATCGTTGGCCTTTTTCATACAGGCATCACCGCCAGCGACGAAGGCTTTGCTTATGCGCCCTTGAAAGCTGTCCAGATCCTTCTGGAAAAACCCGACATCATCAATAGCATCTCCATTCGTCTTTCAGATATTGGCGAGGCAAATGATGTCGCTTCCCGCGCCGAACGGCAGCTCGGATACAAGGCGGTTTCCTGGGAGGAAGCGAATGAAGGACTGATGGAGGCCTTCTTCGTGCGCAATGTCATCATGTACACGGTCGTCGGCGCCATACTGGTTGTGGCAGGCTTCGGCATTTTCAATATCGTGTCCACCATCGTTCATGAAAAGGCAAAGGACATTGCGATTCTGAAATCGCTCGGATTTCCAGAAACGGACATCCAGCAGATTTTTGTCCTTGAAGGCCTCGTGATCGGCGTGCTTGGCGCGATCGCGGGGTCAGTGCTGGGTTTTGGCCTTTCCAGCTATCTCGCAACGGTCAAGTTCGAACTCACGACGGATGTCGAGGTGACCCGCCTGCCGATCTATTTTTCGGTTTTGCACTACGCGATCGCCTGCCTTCTGGCGCTGTTTTCTTCTGCAATCGCCGGCCTGATACCTGCCCGCAAGGCCGCTCGTCTCAATCCCGTTGACATTATCCGGGGGGCCACGTGACTGCTCCCGCTGCCGCACCGATAGAACATCCGCTGCTGGAAACACGTGACCTGACCCGCATATTGCCCGCTGTTGTTCCTGTCACGCTGGTCAAGGATGTCAGTTTGCGGATCGGTCATTCGGAGTTTGTCGCGATCACCGGACCTTCCGGTTCCGGGAAATCCTCATTGCTTTATCTGCTCGGCCTGCTCGACAGACCGACAGGGGGCGAGGTGTGGATTTCCGGTACAGAAACCGACCGTCTGTCTTCCGGCGAGCTTGCGCACATACGGTTGGAAAAGATTGGCTTCGTATTCCAGTTTCATTTTCTTTTGCCGGAATTCACAGCGCTGGAGAATGTCATGATCCCGATGCAGCGGCTTGGAAAGCTGCCGTCGAGGGAGCAGCATGAACACGCGGAAGGTCTGCTGGCCGGGCTTGGGCTTGAGGACTTCCTGAACCGCCGGCCAGAGCAACTTTCCGGAGGTCAACGCCAGCGTGTGGCTGTCGCCAGAGCGCTCGCAAATTCGCCGGACCTGATCCTCGCCGACGAGCCCACGGGGAGCCTCGATTCCGTTGCCACCGAACAGGTTTTCGAAAGCCTGCAAAAAATCGTAGAGACCCAGCAGACAACCATTATTGCGGTCACGCACGATATGGACCTGGCAAATCGCATGGAACGGCGTGTTCACCTGGTCGACGGGCAAATTGACTACGACCGCAAACAATAGCGAAACCTCAACAACCTTTTCGGTGTCGGTAACATTGAAATCACAAGTGAATTTGTCATAGGTCCACCGCTTGCCATTGGTTTGAAGACATGTCATAAGCCCATCATCATCAAGAGAAGGGCTGGCGCCCTCGCCAACCTGCCGAACCGGGCAAGGTGGTTTCCGCAACAGGGATGCGGCTGGAAAGATCCTCCAAAGAGGCTATCCGGCAATCAAGCGGTTTCACAGCATGCGCCAGTCCTCCTCGGGCAACCGATGGAGGATTTTTTGTCTCAACAGCCTTTTGCCGGTCGTGCGGCAGACCTGATCGAGCATCATCTTGGCGCCCATGCCGAACTCGCCGAAACGTCAATCTGGCAGCAAGCTGCCGAAGATTGTGTTCTGGCGCGTATCAAATCACTGCGTATTGTTGGTGGACTGCCCAGGCACAAGGCTGCCCTGCATCCGGACGAACGCCTGGACAGGTTGAAGAGCCAGCTTCAGCTTTGGGCAAATGGCTGCACATGTGCTGTCGACGAAGATCTGTTCGCCGACATTGTCAACCGTCACCTGTCTGATCGCTAGATTTGGTTAGTCATTGTTGGGCACAGGGCGCGGCTTGCCGCCATCATCGACGGCCACCATTGTGAAGATAGCTTCCGTGACCATTTCGCGATGCCCGTACCGGTGCCGCAAGGCCCAGGCTTCCAATCTGATTTCCATGGATGAGCGTCCAACCCGGATCACTTCTGTATAGACACACAAAACGTCACCCACGTGCACGGGACGAATGAATTTCATCTTGTCGACCGCAATCGTGACAACGCGGCCCTCTGCCCTTTGACCGGCAGCGATGCCGCCGGCCAAATCCATTTGCGACAAAACCCAGCCACCGAAAATATCACCTGAAGCGTTGGTGTCTGCCGGCATCGCCATTGTTCGCAATGTCAGATCGCCATTCGGTTTAATTTCGGTCACGGCCGAGCCCCTCCTTTTTCAGACAGGTCGAGACTACCCACCGCGGCACAGATCACAAGTCCTACTTGATCAAAGTCACTCAAATCACCAGCATCATGATTGCCATGATCCAGAGGGGTAGTGGTGCAGCGATCCAGATCAGAACAATCGGGAGGCCGCGCTGCAGCAAGTTCTTGCGCATATGAAGGAAACTCCTTTTTCAGGCAAAGCCGGGGATCTCAATCACCGTCAGGATTGCGAGTGCCAGCATTCCGGTGATGAATGCTGCCTTGGCACTGCCAATCAGGGACCGGCCTGCCGTGTCGAGCCGTGGCATCGGTAAGTCGCGCGAATCCAGATACATCGACAGCAACATCAGCGAAAAAACGGCGAACCAGACAACGACAAGCACTTCGGCGACGAGCACAATTGCAATCAACATGTCCCTATCCAGTCCTGCTTCGAGTTGAGTTCTGGAGGTGGCACTGCGCCGGCAACCCCAAAAGTCGCCAGCCACAGACTTTGCGCGATACGCTCTGCAACAGCGATGATTTCGTCGGCAATGTCGGGCACGAACAGCTCCCGTACAACGGGACGGAATACGCCAAGCCACAAGGCATAATCCGCACTCACCAGCTCCTTCTGTTTAAGATGAGCCGGCACCGGCTTGCCCTTGTAAGCTCCGTTTTTCATGAGTACCGACTGCCAGAACGTTTCCATTTTCGGCAGATGCTCATCCCACTTGCCATCCAGCCGGCGGTTGAAAATCTCACCAAGTCGCGGATGCGCGCGCACACAGCCATAGAATGTCTGGACCATCACATGGATCGACTGCTCGTCAACATGCTCATAACGTTGCAGTCGGTCGCCCTTGTCGATCAGCGGCCGGCGGCCAAGTTTGTAACGGCGGCCTGAGAATTTACCGGATTGCATCGCCTTCTCCAAACATTCATTTAAAATGCATCTTTTAAATGACACAAGCTCGTACTAAAATCAACATCTGAGATGAATGTTTTACGGGAAGCTGCTATGCGCCTCAGTCAGGCCAGTGATTTTGCCTTACGAATTCTCATGGCCACCGGACAGTCCGACCATCCACAGACGGTCGAGAAGCTTGCCAACCAGCTCGGGCTGGCAAAATCTCACGTGATGAAAATCGTCGCGCATCTTGCAAAGGGCGGCTATCTGGAGACCACTCGCGGTCGTGGTGGCGGCATCAGGCTGGCAAAATCGCCAGACGCAATCAGGCTTGGCGATGTTGTCCGATTGATTGAGCCGGATCTTGGCGTGGTCGCCTGCCTGAAACCCGGATCAACTGTGTCCTGCGCTTTCCTGCCACGCTGTGCGTTGAAGGGTGCAATGGCACAGGCTGCCGAAGCGTTTCTTGACAGCCTGAATGGCCAGACACTGGCTTCGATTCTGGTTGGAACGCAGAAAGCCAGGCTCTTTGACGCAACTGGCTAAAGCGTTGAGGCCTGCTCGAGAAACTCGATCTGTTCAAGACAGTAATAGCCTGAAATCCGGCTGATCGTTCCGGCCCGTTTCCAATCGTTGAGCACACGGCTGACATTCTCGCGCGCAGCACCGGCCATATTGGCGATATCCGCCTGACTGAGCTTGTAGTGCACCAGCATCCGGCCATCGTCGAGAGGTTTGCCGAACGTTTCTGCCAACTGGAGCAGCGTTTGCGCAACCCTGCCTGGAAGAGGCAGGAACGAGCGCGCGGCCAAAACATCATTCGCGTGACGCAGTCTCTTTCCGACGATGGATAGCATATGACGATAGACGGCCGGGTGCTCGTCTGAGAACCTTTGGAATGCCGCCTTGTCAATGAAAGCGAGTTGCGCCTCTTTCAACGCGCTCACTGTCGCCGATCGGGGCCTGCCATCCAAGAGTGCCAATTCGCCAACAAGATCGCCTGGCCCGAGAACGGCCAGCAACTGTTCGTCGCCTTCAACGGACAAAAGAGACACTTTCAACGACCCTTCCAGCACGGCATAACAACCGTTGCCTGGGTCTCCGTTTTCAAAAAGAATTGTTCCAGCAGCAATCTTCATGGGCCGCGCAAGCCGTGACAGCCCAACAGCCAATTCCGGATCCAGCCCCTCAAGTGAAAAGCTGTTCTTCAAAAAGTCTTTAATTTCCGCCACACCTACCCCCTGCCAACAGCGTTGCCGCGACGAACTTTTTTGGATCAGACGCAATCCTGTGATGTTCATCACGTGCAATCAAGCAAAATAACCCTATATCTAAAGTCATGGAAGCGGGGTCGCCCCTCCCTCCTTCCAGGCCTCCACGAAAAACGGCTCTGTTCCCCGCAGGGCCGTTTTTTCGTTGAAATAGAGTTCTAGTTTAAAAATACGTCTTTTTTGTCCAGAGTATGGAAAAATCTCGTACTGGCCAAAACCTCGTACTGACATTCCCTGATCGCTATTTTTTTACGCGGCTCTTCGCGTCTGAGACGATCATCGGCCCGTCCGGGAATTGCAGCGACAAAGCTGAGATCGCTCATACCGTCAAAGTGATTGTGCAAAAGGCGCTGCAGCTCTTCGCGATCGTCCGTTTGCGGCAAAGGCTCGGCTCTCGGCAAAACCTTCATATTGTGGGCCTTGGCGAGATGGGACAATCTCAACGCTTTCAAACCGGGCTGAACAGGCGAAATCAAAAGGGGCGGTTTTTCGAAATCCGCATGATCAACGGCCTTCAGAACAAGGCGCGCGATCGACATTCTTGAAAGCAGACCCTCACGAACGGCGATGAAGTCAGGCTGGCGCTTCATCAACACGCTGTACCTTGCCAGCTGCGCCTTGGCTTCTTCCAGCATAAGTTCATCCGGCATCAAGCGGGTCAAGGCACGGAAATTGAGCTTTTCCCGACTAAACATCCTCTCGCCGTAGACTTCCTGCATACGCGAGCTGACCGGTGACACTCGATCTCCACTGAAAGCAATCGTTACGCCGAAAAGAACCCGATTGCCGACTTTCTCAGCCGTTTCCTGCAGCGGGCGAAACTCACGGGGCCATAGTTCTGTAGCTACAAGAGCGCCGACAGCACTCAAGCGCCCTTTTTCGGCGAGCTCGCGCAGGGCGCGGTCAACCCCGAAAGCGAGACCGTAATCCAAGGCACCAAGTGTTATTCGCTTCATCTAAATCCGGCGGGCAAATAGCAATTATTCAGGCACATCCCTGCGTCATTCGCCCGCGCAATGCAAGTCCGTTGTGAACTCAAGCACTATGCCGCAGTTGTCCTATCTAAAACGGACCGGCTCAAAAACCGGCTCGATCGGACCATCAACCTTGTAGACGATCAACCTTTCAAGGCTGACACCTTTAACCTTGCGCTCAAGCTCGGCAACCTCTTCGACCCTTTCAAAAACTTTCTGAAGGTCGTCCGCCTTGTTACGGCGATCTTCGGTGACATAGAGCCCGGACTTTGCCAGCAGGCTGTTGTCGGGTGGTGGTGTCATCAGATACCGCACGCGTTCCGTCACCTGGAAAACCGGCAGCTTGTCTTTGAAAAGAAAGTCGAGTTGCCCGTTCAGGCCATAGCTTGTTGTCGCAATGAAGGCGGCATCTTCGGCGTCCGCAATGGCCTGAACCGAAGAGCCAATTTCAGTCCAGCCGCGCAATTGAAATGTCGGATCCTTGCGCGCGAACTGTCCGGAGATGGGAGCAACTGCATGCAATTGAACAGTCAGAGCAACAACGACACCCAACAGGACCCCGATGGCCCCAACCCGTTGCCACAATAATGCGCGCATTCTAACGTTGGCCACGAA
Organism: uncultured Roseibium sp.; assembly: GCF_947499295.1. Lineage (GTDB taxonomy): Bacteria > Pseudomonadota > Alphaproteobacteria > Rhizobiales > Stappiaceae > Roseibium. The sequence goes on along the minus strand of NZ_CANMNP010000002.1, from coordinate 12,841 downwards.
TACGGCTGCCATGATTGCAAAGGCGGGAAACAGGGGAGCAGGCCAGTTAGCCTGCACTCTCGCGTGAAAGGAATGATAAAGCAGATAGAGCAAAAACGGGGCAACGCTCAAGAGCATCAGTGATGGTGCGTTTTCTCTCGCTTTTAAGCCCTTCGTCATTTGGTAAGCGCCGAAACCGGCGAGAACAGCAATCAACGGATTGAGCAGACCGACCAGCGCACCAAACAATTCAAAGACATATTTCGAAGTGAAACCGCCTCCGCCCGCTCTGCCGAATTGCTTATAGAAGCTTGCCCACTCGTGCGCGTGGTTCCAGTAGAGCACAGGAGCAAAGCACAACAGAGCGGTCAGTCCTCCTGCCCAAAGCTGCCAACACCCCCACCATCGACGTGCACCCGGCACCCAGATGAGCCAAAACACAATGCCGGCACCCAGAAAGAGTACCGAGTATTTGGAAAGGAGACCGCAGCCGGCCATCAGGCCAACCACCAGCCACCAATTTGCATTTTGAGAGCGATTGAGTTCGGCCAGCGCCCACAGGCTCAGGCCCCAGAACAAGACCGAGGGAGCATCCGGCGTTGCCAGAATACCGCCGATGCCCACAAGCAGGCTGGTGTTTAGGAACAAGACGGCCCAACCGGCGGCATTGCGGCTGAACAAAATCGAGGTTGTTCGCCAAAGAGCAAGAGAACCGATGAGGCCGGACAGGACCACCAGGGCGCGGACTGCAAAAACCGTGTCTCCGAACAGAGCTTGCCCAATCGCAATCCACCAGCCGATCATTGGAGGATGATCGAAATAGCTGAGCGCTGGATTTAGACCCCAGATCCGGTAATAGGCTTCGTCTTCTACGAAATGAGCCTGTGATGCAGCGAACAGCTTCATGGCTGTCAGCAAAGCAATGATAATCACCAGACCGGCCGGCCTCAGAAAGATCGGCTCGCTCTTTGGGTCTATATGTGAAGTCATCTTTACCGGGTCAGTTTCTGCGCCAGGTCAGAGCCGCGCTGGCCGCATAGTTCCAGACAGCTCCCATGACTGCGCCTGCCGTGCCTGCAAACCACCAATAGGCCGGGTCCGCATACATCAGGTTTGCGACCCCCACATTGGCCAACACGCCGACCGAACAGACGGCATAGAAAGTAAACAGGCCAATCACGGCCTGCACACCGCTCAAGCGCCGATCGCGATAGGTCAGCTGGTTGTTCAGGAAGAAGTTGGACGTCATCGCAACAAAGGATGCCGCTGTCTGAGCAAGATTGAACTCCAGTTCGCTCAGCAGAAACAGCCGCAGTGCCACAAGGTGAACCACAAGGCCACTGGCACCGACAAGTCCGAACATCAGAAAACGCACAGAGACGACGTCACCGAAATACTTGGCCAGCAGCAGGCCAAAATAATCAAGCGTCACGAGCGTATCAAGCTTGCTTTCGCCGTGCTGCCGCTCACGGAAAGTGAACGGAAGTTCTTTGATTTTCAACGCTCCGTTTGCGCTGGAAACGAGGTCGAGCAGGATCTTGAAACCTTGTGGCGAAAGCTGTGGTGCCAGGCTTTCCGCCTTTTCGCGCCGGACCATGAAGAAGCCACTCATCGGATCCTTCAGCGTTACGTTTAGAAGCTTTTGCGCCAGACCATTGGCAATATTGGAACCCCAGGCTCGTATCGAAGACAAACCTTCGCCAACCGTTCCGCCATCGACCTTCCGGCTGGCAACCACAAGATCGGTGTCATCCTTTTTCAGGGCATCCAGCATCTTGGGCAGCATGGTTTCGTCATGCTGGAGATCGGCGTCCATCACGGCAACGAATGGAGCTGAAGATGCAAGTATGCCTTCAATGCAGGCTCCAGACAGGCCCCGTCTTCCGATCCTGCGGATCACCCGAACTCGGGCATCTCTTGCAGCAATATTGCGCGCAACCTCGGTTGTTCCGTCAGGCGAATTGTCATCGACGACTATCGCTTCCCAGCGAATGCCGCTCAGCGCAGTTTCCAGAAGACCGACAAGGATCGGAATATTGGCAGCCTCGTTGAAACTCGGCAGGATCACACTGAGTTCGGCGGACCGCGCAGTTGCCGGCGTATCAACGTCCTGGGCCTTGCTCTCTTCCATTTGCACTGCGCTGTCCATTTCAAACCTTATCCGCTGCCATCTTATCCGCCTTGGCAGTTCAAGCAGCCGCAATTCTCACAATTTGCCCGGGACCATAGCCCGCCAGAGATTAAATACTCGAAAACACGAACTGGAACTCTCGGCCCTTGGCGGCGTTGCCCCGGTCCCGGCAGAGACCTTTTAACGGCAACTGTGAAGCAAACAAGGCAATCCGGCAGCTTTGCACCATTCCGATACCTAAGATGAGCAAATCCTTGTGACTTCTGGCGCTTTCGCCCGTCTTGCCCTTGTGACCTGTTTCTTATAGGACAACCGCAACATCACAAATACCGGGCGGTTTGCCGTTTGACGCCGGCCCGCAGGGAACTCGCCAGGATCAGAAGACTTCATGGCCAAAAAACCGAACAAACTGAAAGCCCGCTTGCCGCGCGGCTTCGTTGACCGCACTGCTGACGACATTCGTGCGACGGATGAGATGCTGGCCAATATCCGTGCGGTCTATGAGCAATATGGCTTCGACCCAGTCGAAACGCCTGCCTTTGAATTCACTGATTGTCTCGGAAAATTTCTTCCCGACACCGACAGGCCAAACGCCGGTGTCTTCTCCGTACAGGATGAAGACGAGCAATGGATGAGCCTTCGATACGACCTGACGGCGCCGCTCGCCCGGCATGTTTCCGAAAACATCAATGAAATTCAACTCCCATATCGTACCTACCGGTCCGGCTGGGTCTTCCGGAACGAAAAGCCCGGTCCAGGCCGGTTCCGTCAATTCATGCAATTCGACGCCGACACAGTTGGTGCTCCCGGCGTACAGGCCGACGCGGAAATGTGCATGATGATGGCTGATACGATGGAAGCCCTTGGCATTCCGCGCGGCGACTATGTCATCCGTGTCAACAACCGCAAAGTATTGGACGGCGTTCTGGAAAGTGTGGGCCTTGGCGGCGAACTACACGAGGAACGCCGCCTTACGGTCTTGCGGGCCATCGATAAACTTGACAAGTTCGGTGTTGCAGGCGTCCGTCTTTTACTTGGTGAAGGCCGCAAGGACGAAAGCGGCGACTTCACCAAAGGTGCTGGACTGGAGCCGGCTGCGATAGACACGCTCGTTGCCTTTTTGTCTGGAACAGATGGCATCGAAAACGACGGTATCACCGAACTCAACACGATGGCTGCGATCTTTGCCAGCTGTGGCTACGGCGAAAACAGGATCAAGATCGACCCATCCGTTGTCCGCGGCCTGGAGTATTATACCGGCCCTGTCTATGAAGCCGAGCTGTTGTTTGACGTGACCAACGAAAAGGGCGAAGTCGTTCAGTTCGGATCCGTTGGCGGTGGCGGGCGCTATGACGGACTGGTCAAACGCTTCACCGGGCGCGATGTTCCGGCGACAGGGTTCTCCATCGGTGTCTCCAGACTGATGACGGCATTGAAAAACCTAGGCAAGCTCGGCACCGCTGATGTGGTGGCTCCGGTGCTGGTGACTGTCATGGATGGCGACACGGCAGCCCTCGGGAAATACCAGAAAATGGTTCAGGATCTGCGCACCGCCGGTGTACGCGCGGAGATGTATCAGGGCAATTGGAAGAAATTTGGCAATCAGCTGAAATACGCCGACCGGCGCGGCTGCCCAATCGCGATTATCCAGGGCTCAGACGAGCGCGACGCGGGGGAAATCCAGATCAAGGACCTGATTGAAGGCAAACGATTGTCGGAAGAAATCACCGACAACATCACCTGGCGCGAAAGCCGTCCGGCCCAGGTCACGGTCAAGGAACCCGACCTTGTCGTGACTGTTCAGGGTCTATTGGACGGGCAGGCTGATGATCGCAGACGGGCGCGCGAGGAGTAAGCCATGGATGGCTCGGCACAGATGAACAGACCGGTTCCTTCGAAAATCGAAGCAGTGCTTGAACTTTTCAAGGCGGCAGGTCATGCGGAAGTCAACCCGCCGATCCTCCAGCCCGCTGATGTCTTTTTGGATCTGACAGGCGAGGATATTCGCCGTCGGCTTTATCTCACAAGCGGTTCGGACGGTCATGATCTTTGCCTCCGGCCCGACTTCACCATACCGGTTTGCCGTCATCACCTGGCTCAAGACACAGTGAGCCTTCCAGCCGCCTATTGTTACCACGGCCCCGTGTTTCGGCAGAGACCTGCCGGTCTCGGTGAAATTCCTCAACTCGGCGCAGAAAGCCTCGGGCGGACCGATACCAGCGAAGCCGATGCTGACCTGCTGGCGCTCTCTGTCAATGCACTGGAAACGTTCGGAGTTCGTGAAAACTCCATCCGGGTTGGTGACGAGACCCTTTTTGCTGCCGTTCTTGAAAGTCTGGACCTCCCAAACGTCTGGCGTCGCCGTCTGCGTGACCTCTTTGGCGAAACCGACAAGCTTTCGACTGCAATCGAGCGGATGGCGGGTGGTGCTGTTTCCGACGACGAAGGCCGGGATGTCCGCCTTGGTTTTCTTTCCGCTCTGGAAGGCGCAGACCCTGAAGCGGCGCACGCGGTGGTCGAAGATCTTCTTTCCATAGCCGGGATATCTGCTGTCGGTGGGCGCACACCCAGTGAAATCGCAGACCGTTTTCTTGAGCAGGCTGCGCTTGCAAGCGGCGCACGCGGTCATGATAAAGCAGCCGAAATCCTTTCCGCATATCTTTCGCTGACATCAGACGGTGCGAGAGCCGCATCGGACCTGCGGCAGTTCGGCAACGAATTTGGACTTTGCCTCGACAAACCGCTTGCTGCGTTCGAGCAGCGGATGATGGCTGTTGACCAGAAGGGCATAGACCTCTCTCGCCTGAACTTTGCAGCCGAATTTGGCCGGCGTCTGGACTATTATTCCGGCTTCGTCTTCGAGATCCACGCTTCGAAGGAAACCGTGGAAGGTCCGCTGGTGGGTGGAGGCCGCTATGACAAGCTGGTCAATCTGCTTGGTGCTGAGGAAGATGTTCCAGCCATTGGGTTTTCCATGTGGCTGGACCGGATTGCAGCGAGCGTTGAGGGCTGACATATGAGCAAACTGATCATCGCCATCCCCTCCAAGGGTCGTTTGCAGGAAAAAACGCATGACTTTTTCGGCCGCGCAGGTCTGAAGGTCGTGCAACCAGGTGGCGCACGCAACTACCGCGGCGCGATCAAAGGCCTCGACAGTGTCGAGATTGCGTTTCTTTCTGCCTCGGAGATCGCACGAGCGCTTTCAGACGGCGCAGTACATTTCGGCGTCACCGGCCTGGATCTTGTGCACGAGAATATTGCAGATCCGGGCGTGACCGTGCACATCGTAACGCCACTTGGTTTCGGGCCAGCTGATGTCGTGGTCGCCGTTCCGAAGGCGTGGATTGATGTTGAGACGATGGCAGATCTCTCCGATGTTGCCTCTGATTTCAGAAACCGTCATGGCAGCAGGCTTCGGGTCGCCACAAAATACGTCAATCTGACCAGATCATTCTTTGCAAATCACGGAATAGCCGACTACCGGATCGTGGAAAGCGCTGGGGCGACCGAAGGCGCGCCAGCGGCCGGATCCGCGGAACTTATCGTCGACATCACAACCACCGGCTCCACGCTTCAGGCCAATAATCTGAAGATTCTCTCAGACGGTGTCATGCTGAAAAGTCAGGCCAATCTGGTGGCATCCCTGAGCGCAGACTGGTCAGACGAGGCATTGACAGGTGCCCGGGCCATTCTCGACCGGATTGCCGCGGAAGAGGCTGCCCGCGACGTCAAGTTGGTCAAAGCCGTTGTAGACGATCGGACGCAGGCCCTTAGAGCTGTGAGCCATGTCGGTGCTTTGCAACGCTTTTCTGAAAGCGATGACATGAACCACGTCAGTGTGTTGTGCCCGAAAGATGCAGTTGCGGATTGCGCACAATTGCTGATCGCGGAAGGTGCCGACACTGTCACTGTCGAAACGCTGGACTATGTTTTCTCAAAGGAAAACCGGCTGTTCGCGCCATTGCAGGAAAAAGTCGGCAAATAAGTTCAGCCAGCTTTACACTGGTCGCTTGAAGCCTGCCCGTGCCTTCTCGATCTTTTCCCTGCAGCAGCACCCTTCCAGATGGTCGTTGACCATACCCATGGATTGCATGAAAGCGTAGACCGTTGTCGGGCCGACAAAGCTCCAGCCACGCTTTTTGAGATCCTTGGACAACGCCGTGCTTTCCGCTGTCTTGCCCAGCGTCTTTGCAGTTGGAAAATCAATTTTTTCCGGTCGATCTTCCGTCTTTGGCTCAAATGACCAGAAATAGGCTGCCAGAGAACCGAATTCTTTTCTGAGTTCAAGCGCCCTATTGGCATTGTTGATGGTGGATTCGATTTTCTTGCGATGGCGAACAATTCCACTGTCATTCAGACAGCGCTCGACATCCTTGTCCGTGAATTTTGCCACACGCTCGAACTCAAAATTCGCAAATGCCGCCCGAAACCCCTCACGCTTACGCAAAATGGTTAGCCAGGAAAGGCCTGACTGAAACCCCTCCAGGCAGACCTTTTCAAAAAGCCGACGATCTTCATCAACCGGCCAGCCCCACTCTTCATCGTGGTAGCGCTGGTAATCCTCCAAACCGCCGTACCACCAGCAACGACTTTGCCCGTCCGAACCAACAAGCAATCCAGTGTCAGGATCCGGTTCGGCTTTTGCTGCAGGCGCGCTTTTCTGCTCGGTCATGACCCACTCAATATTCACTGTTTGTTCTCTATCTGTTAGGCCAAATTGACGGTGTTGGCAAGGCAGCAAAAAAGCTGGTGAAGGCAAACAAAAAAAAGCCCGGCAACAGCCAGGCTTTTTTGGGTCTCCTGCAGAACGATTGCTGATCAGGCGAACAGTGCGTCGATGTCGTCCTGCGTCGCAACATCGGCATCCGTTTCCAGTGCCGGCCCGTTGAGAAGCGCAGCGTCGCCTTCCTTGAGGTTTCGCTCTTCGATTTCGAGTTCCTTGAAGGTTTCAATGCCACCCCAGATATCCATCATCTGGATGATCCGGTCTTCCACAAATCGAAGTGTGGCGACCACCTTGGTGATGCGCTGTCCTGTCAGATCCTGGAAGTTACAGGCTTCAAAGATGCTGATGACCTTTTCCTGGATGTCGTTCGCAAGTTCGGCATCCTCCGCACCAACCCGCGCAGACAATGTGTTGGCGGTCTCGTCAATAAATTCTGCCGAGGCAAGAATCGTTTCGGTTGCGCCTTCCGTTCCAACCACAACAGCATCAAGTTCATTGGTCACCCGGGTCATTTCTTCACCCTTGGAACCCGTTGTGTGATGCAGTGTCGCGATTTCCTTTTTGGTCTGAGCAATCGCTTCATACATGGCGTCCAGCTCGACCTTCAGCTTGGCAGCCTCCGAAAGCTCCTTGCGGAACTCGGACATGAATTTTGCGCCCATTTCCTCCGGGTCAAGGGCCTGCTGTTCTCCAGCACCCTTGCCCATCATGGCCTTGAGGCTGGCAATCTCCGCCAAGACTTCCTGGTGACGGCGTTCTTCTGCATATCCGGGGTCATCGTTTGCCCCTGAATTCATACGTATCAAGCTTTCCGCTCGAAAGGATCTTTTCACCGCGGCCATGCTTACTCCCGTCCCTAGCCCCTTTGGCGATTGAAATCGCTGCGAGAACCATCTTTAACAGCGGAAGTTTAAAGAATTGTTTTTTCAGTTCTCGGAGCAAATGGACCGACGCTTTGCACTCTGGAAACAGTTTAATCGCTTCCCTCATTGAAGTGCTTTGGCTATCCTCCCGCGACAAGAACAAGGGAATGGCCTGGCGCATGACAACACACGAAACCGCAGAGCCTGCCCGGCTACTGCCCGCTCCAATGTGATGGTGAAGCGTTAGATTCCCTTATGAAAATCCTGCGCTCCAATTTGCTGATTCTTTTGATGACCGGATTTTTTTGTTCGTCTCCGGTGCAGGCGGCGAGTGAATCCTTTTCCATGGAAGAAATCATGGATGGGTTTGAAAAGACGGTTTTCGGCCTTGAATATCGCAGTTGGAGCTGGCGGCCATACCTGGTGAAGAAATTCACCCGGCCTGTGCTTTTCTATGTTCATAATCTTTCCGCCCGTGACCGTCGAAATACCGTGAACCGGTTCGTAAAGGAAATTGGCAAACGAGTGGGCGGTCTGACGACTGCGATCACCAATGACCGGGCAAGCGCTAATTTTGAGGTCTACGTTGTCGACAGGGTTCAGTACGAACCGGTCGTGCGCAAGGACATTTATAAAAATGATCGCGCCCGTGTCCCCGGCAGATGTCTCGTCCGGGTTGTCTCAGGTCGCAACGGTATAAAGAGGTCGGCAGCCGTCATCGTTTCAGACGAGGGCGAGTTCTTGTTCCGACGCTGTCTGGTCGAAGAAATCCTTCAAGGGCTTGGTCCCATGAATGACGACGCTGCACTGACCCACTCCGTCTTTAACGATTCTTCCCGGCACAGCAGGTTTACGGTTTTCGACCAGCTGATTCTCAACATGCTTTACGACCCGCGCATAAGACCCGGCATGTCAAAACAACAGACCAAGGACATCTTGCCGATTGTCGCGCGGGATGCACGACGCCGCGTTCGTTAACCAAAGTTTCTTCAAAAGAGCAAAAAATTCAATATCGATTGAATTCGTGCGCATAGTCGCAGCACGATAGATAGTATTTTATTAAGCCTGTTCTTCAACTAAGAAATAACCATAAGAAACGATTACTTCGTTTCTCTGACTCAGATTCACTTTTGACTGAGCGGCAGCGCTTATCATCCTTGCCAATCCGTTAACCGGCGCTTGTAAATGCCGGTGAACGTGGTCGATCACAAGTTTATGAGTACTGCCATGTTCTTTTTGAAAAAAGTTACGAGTCTGGCTTTGGTTGCCGCAAGCGCCCTGGTCGTTGCTACCGGTATTCCGGGCGCACAAGCGTTGGCCGGTCAGGTGTCACCACCTCCGCTGGTATTGAGCCCGAACCTGACTGAACCCTGGGTGCTGCAACTTCAGCCACGCGCACAGCGCCGTGTGGCCGCGCCTGTACAACGTCGTCAGGTGGTTCAGCCGCAGGTTCGCCGCGCAAACTGGTGGTCACCACGCCAGCAGCCGGTTCGTCAGCAACCGCAGCGCCAGGTGCGTCAGCCGCAAAGCCGACAGGTTAGCCCGCAATTCCTGCCAACCGTTGTTGACTATCACGGCAAGCACAAGCCGGGCACGATCGTGATCGACACCAACGCACGCTACCTTTACCTGGTGCAAAATGACGGGACTGCCCGCCGTTACGGGGTGGGGGTCGGCAAACCGGGATTTGAGTGGGCCGGTTCCCACAAGGTAACCCGAAAGGCCGAATGGCCGGATTGGCGCCCACCTGCAGCGATGCGCAAACGTCGCCCGGAATTGCCTGCTTTCATGGCTGGTGGGCCTGAAAACCCGCTCGGCGCCCGCGCACTTTATCTGGGATCGACACTTTACCGTATTCATGGCTCAAACCAGCCATGGACCATTGGACATGCAGTATCATCGGGATGTATCCGCATGCGAAACGAGGACGTGATGGACCTTTACGAGCGGGTGAAAGTCGGCACAAGGGTGCACGTAATCTGAGCACGGATGGCTCCGACAAGAGTTAGTGGATCAAGAAACGCGCGGGTCTTTTCCTGCGCGTTTTCTTTTCGCAAATCTGCTCAAGCCTTGCACGTACACGGGTTTGTCTGCAGTTTATCTTTCCAGAAAGCTCATTCCCATTGAGCAACAACCGAAGTTATCCCGGCCCGTGGCATGACAGACTTTTCCAAATCCTTCTCGGCCCGTTCCGACGCAGCCTATTTCGTAAAGGCGGCGCTCGTCGGTCTGCTTGTCGGCGGATTGGCCACGGGTTTTCATTCCGGACTGGAATTTATTTTTGCCCAATATGGTAACCTCAGAGCTTTGCTCGGGTCAGGCTATCTGCCGTATCTGGTCTCGATTTGCATTTCGGCTCTTTGTGTAACGGGTGCGTTCCTGCTGGTTCAGCGTGTCGCACCTGAAGCAGCGGGCAGTGGCATTCAGGAAATAGAAGGCGCCATGGAAGACAAACGGCCCCTGAACTGGGCCAGAGTTCTCGTGGCCAAGTTTTTTGGCGGCCTGCTGGCGCTTGGTTCCGGCCTGGTTCTGGGGCGCGAAGGCCCCACCATCCACATGGGGGCAATGACAGCCGAGGCGATTTCAAGATCGGGCAACGTGACCGCTCCCGAACACAAAGGCCTGCTGGCAGCCGGTGCGGCCGCCGGACTGGCAGCCGCCTTCAACGCGCCCCTGGCGGCGATCCTATTCATTGTGGAAGAGACAAGACGGCAATTTCCCTTTTCTTACCGGACCTACATGGCGGTTATCATTGCGTCGATCCTCAGCGCAGCCGTGATGGAGGAGCTGACCCATATAGGCCCCATTCTTCTGGTCGAAGTCAGCTACATACCCGTCTGGAGTTATCTGCTGCTTGGCCTTCTAGGGATTTTTCTCGGCGCGCTCGGTGTCTTTTTCAATTATGCGCTGATCGCGGTAATGGATCTTTTCTTGCGCATTCCCAGAGGGTTGCGCTGGCTTCCCGCCCTGGCCATCGGCGCGCTGACCGGTATTCTCCTGAATGCCTTTCCAGATGCAACAGGCGGCGGCGAGGATCTTGTTCATCATCTGATTGCCAGCAATTACGGCGTCTACGCACTGTTGCTGCTGACCTTGCTGCGCTTCGGCGGGGTCTTGTTTTCCTATGCATCCGGCGTCCCCGGCGGAATTTTTGCACCCATGCTATCGATCGCCACATGTGCTGGTCTCGCATTTGGTGTCGCATCGGTTGAATGGTTGCCGATCGAATCGGACTTCCGCGCTGCCTGTGCAGTTGCCGCCATGGGCGGGTTTTTTGCCGCGTCGGTCCGGGCTCCGCTCGTCGGCGTTGTGCTGGTAATGGAATTGACGGGCGCCTATGCGCTGATCATGCCGGTTCTGGTGACTTGCACAACGGCCTCGTTGACGGCGCACCATCTCGGTGGCCGGCCCATTTACGAACAGCTTCTTGAACGGACACTCAGACTGGCGGGTGAAACCGTCGATGACGAGAAAGACAAAACCCCGGTACAGCTCGGCACCCGCGAGAGCTAAAAAGGCTCACCTATTCCGCGGCCTCGGGTGCATGCAGAACCGTTGCGAGATCTTCGGGCTCCGGACCCCCGTAAACCCAGTCCAGCAGTTCCGCTGTATGTAGGATGGGTATCTGCGTGCCCAGACCGATCTGGGTCATGCAACCAATATTGCCCGTTGCGATAACATCAGGTCGGGTGCTTTCAATATTGGCCACCTTCCTGTCGCGCAGCTTCTGGGCGATCTCCGGCTGAAGAATGTTGTAGGTTCCAGCCGACCCACAACACAGATGCCCATCCGGCACCTCTTTCACTTGAAAGCCCGCAGCGCTCAGAAGGTCCTTTGGCTGGCGCGTGATTTTCTGGCCATGTTGCATGGAACAGGCCGAATGGTAGGCAACCGTCAGATCCGGTCGTAACCGAGGCTCGCCAAGATCAACTCCGGTCAGAAATTCGGTCACATCCTTTGCAAGAGCTGAAACCCGCGCAGCCTTTTCTGCGTAGGCGGGGTCGTCTTTCAGCATATAGCCGTAGTCCTTGATCGTCGTGCCGCAGCCTGATGCGGTGATAAGGATCGCATCAAGCCCCTCGCCCGAGGCTTCCGCCGACCAGACGTCCACGTTACGACGGGCATTCTCGAGCGAGGCTTCTTCCTTGCCCATATGGTGCACCAAAGCACCGCAGCAGACTTCGCCCTTCGGCAAAACGATTTCATAACCGGAGCGTCGAAGCAGCCTGATCGTTGCGTCGTTGATGCCAGGGTTCAGCACTGGCTGAGCGCATCCGCTCAACAATGCCACACGTCCCTTGCGGCTTTTCTGTTCAGAAGCAAAGACACCCGGGCCTTCCATCTGGCCACGCATTGGTGCTCTTGACGGTGCAAGTTCCAGCATTGCGCCCATTTTGGCGAAGGGGCCACCGAAGGACTTCAAAAGTCCGGCCAACGGCCGTCCGAAATAGGCACCTATCAGAGCGAACCGGAACCTTCTGGGATAAGGGAGCACAAACGAAAGAACCGAACGCATCAGACGGTCGGTCAAGGGTCGCTTGTAGGTCTTTTCAATATGCGCCCGGGCATGGTCGACCAGATGCATGTAATGCACCCCGGAAGGGCAAGTGGTCATACAGGCCAGGCAACTCAGGCACCGGTCGATATGCTTGACGACCTTCTCGTCTGCCGGACGGTCGTTCTCCAGCATGTCCTTGATCAGGTAGATCCGCCCGCGGGGACTGTCGAGCTCATCACCCAGCAATGTGAAGGTTGGACAGGTCGCAGTACAGAAACCGCAATGCACACATTTGCGCAGAATTTTTTCAGATTCCGCAACGTGCCGGTCCTTCAGCTGTTCTGCAGTGAAATTTGTCTGCATCGCGTTCCTGTGTCCCTCGCCTTCGACAATCGCTGGCAGATCGTACGGGCTCACAAATGGGGGCACAAGGTGCCTTTCCGGCACAAACGTTTTGCCTGATTGGACAATGAAGCGATCTGGCGAATGCCTTTCACACCAGGCAAATCGAATGTGAATACGAGATAAATGACATCCTCAGAAACAGTTCAAATCCGGCGAACTAGATGTTTGATCCCAGATTTTGATGGTGCAGTCTTTTCTCCCGAATGGAAGGATGCACTATGGGACAGGTTTTACACGGG
>NZ_CANMNP010000001.1 GCF_947499295.1 uncultured Roseibium sp. | reverse complement strand
CATGCCCCCTTGCAGCAGGGGACAAGGCAATCTTCCATTCCTCCTTTCTCAATGCATTCCAGTCATATGCACCCCGGACCATCCGGGACGAGGCGCACTGTAGGTGAAGTCCGTTTGCCACATCTGGTTGATGGCTGTGGTCTTGTCCCGGAATTCATCCGCCGCCTTGATGACCACGAACGCCGGGCTGGTGATGAGATCATGGGCCTTGAGCAGCCGATACACAGAGGCCTCTGACACGAAGTACTGCTGCGTATCGGTGAACCGAACAGCCAGCTCTCGAGGTGAGAGTTCGGGTTCTGCTAATGCCAGGTCAACAATAAGCCCTCGAATATCATCCGGTATGCGGTTCCAAACCCTTGATGGCTTTGGAGAACGATCCTCCAAGGCTCCCGGACCACCTGTCAGATACTTGTCGTACCAGCGGTAGAATGTGGTGCGGGGGATACCGAGCGTATCGAGGGTCTGCTTGGCCGGGAGATGAGACTGCTCCACCAGCCGTATGATCTCAAGCTTCTCCGATGCGGGGTACCTCATTCGTCGTCGCCCCCATCCCCGATCATGCTTTTTTTGAGCAAACGGAGTTCCAGAGCCTGTTCGGCAACCACCTCTTTCAAATCACGCGCTTCACGCCGCAGATCCTGCACTTCACCTGTGTTGGCTTCCCGTGCCGTATCGCCAGCCAAACGCTTGCGGCCAGCTTCCATGAATTCCTTCGACCAGCTGTAATACTGGCTCTGGGCAATGCCTTCCTGGCGGCACAGCTCGGCTATGCTGTCTTCGCCGCGAAGGCCGGCAAGCACGATCCGTATCTTATCTTCAGAGGAATACCGTTTACGCGTCTTGCGGCGAATGTCCTTCACCGTGCGATCGGCTGCATCCCGATGACGCTCATTCTTCTGTCTCATGCTTCACTCCTGATCTGTGAAGATGAGCCAAAATCACTCCCTTAAGCAATCAGCCAATCTGGACCCATAGGTGCTGACGCGGAACAGTATTTCGAATAAATCTTTTTCGTTGAAATTTTGTTTTGAGCTTAACTTTCGCGAACCAAAAATGGTTGTGTTTCGGTTGTGATATCGGGGTGTTTTTGGGCGCTAGTTTTAAGAGATATGCGAGGCGGGCCTGAACCAGAAGTAGGTCGCCGATTTGACTTATCGGGCATCTGTTGCGGATCAACGTTTCAGATCAAACAGCGATGGAGTGCTCAGGGATACCTTTCTTGTCCGGTTACAGCTCGTAAAACCTCTCGGGCGACGATTTGGGCCGCCGGTGTCAGAACCTGGCCTTTCCGCATCAGGAATGAATAGGTCTGAACGGACAGCGATACGCTGCATTCCAAGATCGTTACCGTGCCAGGCGAGCCATCCGGCCGGGTCGCAAAGCTGTTTGCCACCGATCTTGCAACAGGTGCCACTGCGTTGGTCTGTTGCACGCTCGCGAGTGTGAACAGGAATGAGGAAGTTGTCAGAACACGAGACGGCAACGCCAAGCCTTTGTCGCGCAGTGCCTGTTCCGCAGTCGCCCTGATCGGCGACCCGACCGGTGGCAGTACCCAGTCGAAACCAAGAAAGGCCTCGAGCTCCAATGGAAACTGGCTGCGGGTGAGGGGATGCCCAATACGGCCGACCATAAGTGCAGGCTCGCGCAGCAGCGGCTTTTCCTCAAAGAGTGAAGGGTCCAGCTCTGCAGGTACACGGCTGAAAGAAAAGTCCAGCCGACCATCTTCAAGCATTGGCGCAAGCGTGTTGCTGGGCCCGACTTCGACAGAGATGGAGATGTCCGGGTAGCTGAGGCGTATGTGGCGCAGTGCAGGAAGCACATATTCGATGGCAGGCCCGGTCACCGAACCAATTGTGACATGGCCGCTCTGACCCGATTTGTGCTCTTCGATATCTCGCCCGGCATCCGCGAATTCCTGAAGGATGCGGACACAGCGTTCTGCGAGTTTGCGGCCAACATCCGTCAGCTCGATCCCACGTCCCGAACGTACATAGACCTCAGCCTCTGTAATCCGTTCGATTTCGGCAATGAGGCGAGAAGCGGCCGGTTGTGTCATGCCGAGCGCGATGGCGGCATCTGTTAGGCGTGACTGATTGGAGAGCTCCGACAACAGGCGCAAATGAGACATTTTCAGACCGCGTCGTAACAGATCCAGTGTCATTTGAAGGTTCACTCCAATACATATCTTTTCTGGTATGAGAGAATAACGAATAATAATTTGACGGTCATGTAATTTTTCTCACATCTACAAAGCCGGTCGTTCTTTTGGGGACCGAAACAGATTGTGGTCGGCTGGGATCCGGCCCGGGAGGAAAAAGATGCATTTCATTTCAAAGGCACTCGTCGCGGCAGCGGCTGCTGCTACCGTGATGTCCGGCGTTGCTCTGGCGCAGGATAAAGGGTCCATAGGTATCGCAATGCCGACCAAGTCTTCGGCGCGATGGATTTCCGACGGAAATTCGATGGTCGAACAGTTCACGGAGGCAGGCTATTCCGCTGATCTGCAATACGCTGAGGACGACATTCCGAACCAGCTGGCACAGATCGAAAACATGATCACCAAAGGTGTGGATGTGCTGGTGATCGCAGCAATCGACGGGACGACACTGTCCAATGCCCTTGAAAACGCCGCAGCGACCGGCATTAAAGTTATCGCTTATGACCGGCTGATCCGCGACAGTGGGGATGTCGACTACTATGCAACATTCGACAACTTCAAGGTCGGTGTTCAGCAAGCGACGTCTCTGGTTGGCGGCCTTAAAGAGCGTTTTGGCGATGGCCCCTATAATGTCGAACTTTTTGGCGGATCACCCGACGACAACAATGCCTATTTCTTCTACGACGGTGCCATGTCCGTTCTGCAGCCACTGATCGACGACGGCACGGTTGTTGTCCAGTCCGGACAGATGGGCATGGACACGGTCGGAACCCTGCGCTGGGACGGTGCTGTCGCGCAGGCCCGCATGGACAACTTGTTGTCCGCCCACTACACGGACAAGCCCCTGCACGGCGCGCTGAGCCCTTATGACGGCTTGTCGATCGGTATTCTGTCGTCGCTGAAAGGCGTCGGCTACGGTTCCGGCGATCAGCAAATGCCAATCGTGACCGGTCAGGACGCGGAAGTGCCTTCGGTGAAGTCCATTCTGGCAGGTGAGCAATACTCCACAGTCTTCAAAGACACCCGAGAACTTGCCCGCGTGACAGTCGGCATGGTGGATGCCTTGCTTGATGGCGGAGAGCCTGAAATCAACGACACAAAAACCTACGACAACGGTGTCAAGGTGGTGCCGTCTTATCTTCTGGAACCGGTCGCGGTCGATGCAGGAAATTGGGAAGATATTCTGATCGGCAGCGGCTACTACACCGAAGACCAGATCAAATAATCACCGGACGACACAGCAACCAGGTCGCCCGCGAGCTTGTGCTCGCGGGCGGGTTTGTCACGTAAGTTGGAGACCAGAGGCAATGGCACTCCTTTCCATGCAAAACATCAGCAAGACCTTTCCAGGCGTGAAGGCGCTCGACCAGGTCAGTCTCGACGTCCAGGCGGGTGAGATCCATGCGATCGTCGGGGAAAACGGTGCAGGGAAATCGACCCTGATGAAGGTGCTCTCTGGTGTTTATCCTCATGGCCAATATGACGGTGAGATCGTTTTTGGCGGGCAGCCGGCCCGGTTCGGGGGGATCTCCGACAGTGAAAAACAAGGCATCATCATCATCCATCAGGAACTGGCCCTGGTGCCCGAACTTTCCATCGCGGAAAACATCTTCCTCGGAAACGAGTGTGCTTCCAGGGGAGTGATTGACTGGCGCCGGACAAACAGACGGACCGAGGAGCTTCTCAAAAAAGTAGGACTGAGCGAAGCGCCCACCACCAAGGTTGACAACATCGGCGTTGGCAAGCAGCAGCTGGTTGAGATCGCCAAGGCTCTTTCCAAGGATGTGAAGTTGCTCATTCTGGACGAGCCGACTGCAGCGCTTCAGGAAAATGACAGCCGTAAACTGCTGGATCTGATGCTTGAGCTCAAGGCGCAGGGCGTGACGAGCATCATCATTTCGCACAAACTCAATGAAGTGCGTTATGTCGCCGACAGCGTAACTGTCATCCGCGATGGCCAGACGGTTTCAAATCTGGATGCAGCAGCGGGTCTTAGCGAGGACGAGATCGTTCGGGACATGGTCGGGCGGGACATGACCCATCGCTTTCCGGATCACGACCGAACGCCAGGAAAACGCCTTTTTGAAGTCAAGAACTGGAACGTCTGGCATCCCGAACATGCCGAACGCCAGATCATCAAAAACGCTTCGTTCAACGTTCGTGCCGGCGAAGTGGTCGGGATCGCCGGCCTGATGGGCTCCGGCCGTACAGAGCTCGCTATGTCGATATTCGGTCGCTCCTATGGACGGAATATTTCAGGATCTGTCGAGTTGCATGGCGGTGAGATCGACGTCAGTTCGGTCGACCGCGCCATCGCAGCGGGCATCTCTTATGTCACAGAAGACCGAAAGGCGCTGGGTCTGGTGCTGGATGAAACGATCCGTTTCAACACAACGCTCGCCAATCTGAAAGGCGTATCCACCGGGTCCATTTTGAAGCGCAACGAGGAAACCAGCATCGCTGAAAGGTATCGCGAAGTTCTGGCGATCCGTACGCCGTCGGTGTTTCAGAAAACGGTCAATTTGTCAGGAGGCAATCAGCAGAAGGTGGTTCTGGCGAAGTGGCTTTTCACATCGCCTGAGGTTCTGATCCTGGATGAACCGACCCGAGGCATAGATGTCGGCGCGAAATACGAGATCTACACGATCATCAACGACCTCGCGGCGGACGGAAAGGGCGTGCTGATGATCTCATCGGAAATGCCTGAACTGCTCGGCATGTGCGACCGAATTTACGTCATGAACGAAGGGGCTCTGGTGGGTGAACTCGACGCCGACCAGGCAAGCCAGGAGCGCATCATGTCGCTCATTGTCAACGAATAGCGAGCATTATCCATGGACTTGGCAAAAAACGATAGCCAATCGACAACGACGGTGGAAACCAAGGGTATCGGCGAATATCTGTCTTCTCATTTAAGACAGTATGGTTTGCTGTTCGCGCTGATCGCCGTGATGGTTTTCTTCCAGATCGTTACGGACGGCACATTATTGCGCGCAGTGAACATCACCAATCTGTTGCTGCAGAATTCCTACATCATCATCATGGCGCTCGGTATGCTGGTCGTGATCGTGTCCGGCAATATCGATCTTTCGGTGGGGTCTGTCATGGGGTTCATCGGTGCTCTTGCAGCCGTGATGATCGTCAACTTTGAGCAGCCCATTTTTCTTACCATTCTGACGTGTCTTGCCGCCGGCGGTCTTATTGGCGCGGCGCAAGGCTACTGGGTTGCCTATTGGAAGATCCCGTCCTTCATCGTCACACTCGCCGGAATGCTGGTGTTTCGGGGGCTGTCGCTCTGGCTCCTGCAGGGGCAGTCGGTCGGACCGTTTCCGAAGGAATTCCAGATCATCGCGACGGGGTTTGTGCCTGACGTTTTTCCGGCAGTCCTTGGTCAGGGACTGGCTGATCTGTTCGGAGCCCGGCAAGTCAATGTGCTGGCACTCACAACCGGGCTTGTTGCTGCAGCTCTTGTCGTTTGGCTTGGTCTGCGGCAGAGGGCGCAGAACAAGGTCTACGGCATTGAAGATGAGCCCAAGAGCTTCTTCATTGCGCGCAATGTCATTGTCGCCGCGGCACTCATTTTCGTGATGTACAAACTCTCCCTGTTCCGGGGGTTGCCAAACGTCTTGATCACGATGGGCGTTCTGACGATCATCTACGCCTTCATCACCGAAACCACCACTGTCGGACGGCGTATCTATGCGCTCGGAGGCAACCAGAAAGCGGCCAAACTGTCCGGTATCAAGACTGAACGGCTTACCTTTCTGGCCTTTACCAACATGGGCGTTCTGGCGGCAGCTGCAGGTCTGGTGTTTGCAGCGCGGCTCAACACGGCAACGCCCAAGGCAGGATTTGCACTGGAACTGGATGTGATTGCAGCGGTCTTTATCGGCGGCGCATCGATGTCTGGCGGGGTTGGCACCATCGTCGGGGCGGTCGTCGGCGCGTTTCTGATGGGTGTCCTCAACAACGGCATGTCGATCATGGGCATCGGGATTGATTATCAGCAGATGATCAAGGGCCTCGTACTGCTCGCTGCCGTCATCTTCGATGTCTACAACAAAAACAAGCAGGGATAGGTGATGCTGATATCGCAAATTAGGGACGATTCAGGTGAACTTGCCGTTGTCGTTCGGAACGGCAGCGAAGCCTCGATCCTGAAAGATGTGCCATCAAGTTACCACCTGGTGAAAGAAGCAATCAGCCGCGAGCAGAGCCTGACATCGTGTATCAGGTCACATGACCTTGGACCTGCTGTCGATCTTGAAAAGCTTGCGGAAGAAAACCGGCTGCTGCTGCCGATCCACCATCCGGACGCTGCGCACATGCATTTGACCGGTACGGGTTTGACGCACCTTGGGTCTGCGTCAACGCGCGATGCGATGCACAACAAGGTGAAAGAGGATCCCGACAACCTTACAGATTCCATGAAAATGTTTCACATGGGATTGGAAGCCGGACGTCCAATGCCGGGACACGTGGGTGTTCAACCCGAATGGTTCTACAAGGGCAATGGCAGCGCTGCCGTCGCGCCGGGGGCTGAACTGGTTAGCCCAGGCTTCAGCGAAGATGGTGGCGAGGAACCTGAAATTGCCGGCATATACGTGATTGCAGAAGACCGCACGCCTTACCGGGTCGGGTTTGCGCTCGCGAATGAATTCTCCGACCATGTGATGGAACGGCAGAACTACCTTTATCTGGCGCATTCCAAACTGCGACCTGCATCCTTCGGGCCGGAGCTGCTGGTCGGGTCATTGCCGGAAACGGTCCAGGGGACAAGCCGGATATTGCGGAACGGCAATGTCCTTTGGGAAAAACCGTTCCTGTCGGGTGAGGCGAACATGTCTCACTCGTTGGCCAATCTGGAACATCATCACTTCAAATATGAGCTGTTTTGTCAGCCTGGTGATGTTCATGTGCACATGTTCGGTACGGCAACGCTTTCATTTGCCGACGGTATTTCCTGCGAAGAAGGCGATGAAGTTGAGATTTCCGCGCCAGGTTTTGGCGTTCCCCTCAAAAACCGTCTTGCTTTTCGCGCGGACGAAAACGCAGCCACACTTGTGAAAGTTCTCTAGCCAATGGTTTTCCAACCCGCAAAGTGGCCGCGCAAACTGCGTTCGACCGAATGGTTCGGCGGCACGGGCCGCGATCACATCTATCACCGCAGTTGGATGAAAAATCAGGGCCTGCCTGATGACTTGTTCGATGGCCGTCCCGTGATCGGCATCTGCAATACCTGGTCGCAATTGACACCCTGCAACGCGCATTTGCGGGATCTGGCAGAACGGGTCAAACACGGGATTTACGAAGCTGGAGGGTTTCCTGTCGAATTTCCGGTCTTTTCGACAGGCGAAAGCACTCTGCGCCCGACGGCCATGATGTTCCGCAATCTTGCCAGCATGGACGTCGAAGAGGCCATCCGCGGTGCGCCGTTGGATGGGGTCGTCTTGCTTGTGGGGTGCGACAAGACCACTCCGTCACTGATGATGGGGGCGGCGTCTGTCGACCTGCCGGCCATTGTGGTCACCGGTGGCCCCATGCTGAACGGCTGGTTCCAGGGAGAGCGGGTCGGATCAGGAACACATTTGTGGAAGTATTCAGAAGCCGTCAAAGCAGGGGAGATGACACAGGAGGAGTTTCTCGAAGCAGAAACGGCTATGAGCCGCTCTCCGGGAACATGCAACACTATGGGAACGGCATCCTCCATGGCCTCCATGACGGAAGCTCTCGGTATGGCCTTGTCTGGCAATGCGGCGATCCCTGCTGTCGACAGCCGTCGCCGGGTGATGGCGCATTTGTCCGGTCGCCGCATCGTACAAATGGTGAAAGACGATCTGAAACCGTCGGACATCCTGACACGAGAAGCCTTTGAAAACGCGATCCGCACCAATGGCGCAATAGGGGGGTCAACCAACGCGGTGATCCATCTGCTTGCCATTGCCGGACGTGTTGGTCTGGATTTGTCGCTTGAGGATTGGGATCGTTTCGGCAAGGACATTCCGACGATCGTCAACCTGATGCCGTCCGGCAAATACCTGATGGAGGAGTTCTTCTATGCAGGTGGTCTCCCCGTCGTCCTCAAGCGTCTTGGTGATGCAGACCTGCTAAACAAGGAGGCAATAACAGTTGCCGGCGAACCGATTTGGAACCAGGTGAAAGACGCCCGAAACTGGAATGAAGACGTCATCCTGCCGGTTGACCGCGCCCTTACATCGCAAGGCGGTATTGCCGTTCTGAAAGGCAATCTGGCCCCAAGCGGTGCGGTCCTTAAACCTTCCGCAGCATCTCCGCACCTGATGCAGCACAGAGGCAGGGCCGTGGTGTTTGAAGACATTGATGACTACAAGGCAAAGATAAACGACGAAGCCCTCGACATCGATGAAACGTGTATCATGGTTCTCAAGAATTGCGGCCCAAAGGGCTATCCCGGTATGTCCGAGGTCGGCAACATGGGGCTTCCCCCTAAGGTTCTGAAAAAAGGAATTACGGATATGGTGCGCATATCCGACGCCCGCATGTCCGGGACGGCTTATGGAACAGTCGTGCTGCATACGTCGCCCGAAGCTGCCGCCGGAGGCCCGCTTGCCGTCGTTCGCTCAGGCGACATGATCGAACTGGATGTTCCAAACCGTCGATTGCATCTGGACATATCCGAGGTTGAGCTAGTAGACAGGTTGGCCGCTTGGACACCGTCGCACCATGTCCCGGAAAGCGGCTACGCCCGCCTGTTTCACGACCATGTCGAAGGGGCAGACACAGGCGCTGACTTTGATTTTCTGAGAGGTTGCCGCGGTTCCGCGGTGCCAAAGGACTCCCACTGATGGCAGAAAAACTGGCGCTGGTTGGCATTGGCAAGATTGCCCGGGACCAGCATATTCCGGCAATCGAGAACAATCCGGACTGGTCGCTGCAAGCTGCGGTCAGCAGGCATGCCTCCATTGATGGCCTTGATAACTTCGAAACGCTTGACGAGCTGCTGGACCGCAGGCCCGACATCACCACGATCTCTCCTGGCCATTCCGCCTCAGCCTCGTTTTGAGTACGCGGCCAAGGCGCTGCATGCAGGCAAGAATGTGATGCTGGAAAAGCCTCCTGGACAAAGCCTTGCCGAGTGCTTCACGCTCGAGAACCTGGCGAAGGAACAAGGGGTTTCGATTTTCGCGACATGGCATTCACGCTATTCCGATTGTGTACCGGACTTGAAGTCCTGGCTGTCGAACCGCGTCATCCGAAAACTGATGATTACCTGGAAAGAAGATGTCCGCCGCTGGCATCCAGGTCAGGAGTGGATCTGGGAGCCGGGTGGCATGGGGGTGTTCGATCCTGGCATCAATGCCTTGTCGATCCTGACTGAAATCTTGCCGTATCCTGTTCATTTGAGCGAAGCCGCACTTGAATTTCCGGAGAACAGGTCGACACCAATTGCAGCGGACCTGACCTTCGTCGACCCCACCGGCGCAGACATGCGCGCAGTTTTCGACTGGAGAGAAGACGGGCCGCAGGCCTGGGATATCGATGTGGAGACCGACCAGGGAAGTGCAAAGCTTTCAGATGGCGGTGCAAAGCTCGAAATTGACGGCACATTGGTGAAACAAGGCGCGGACCACGAATATGCCAATCTCTATGCCCGCATGGCAGAACTGATCAGACACGGTAACAGTGATATGGATCTTTACCCTATGATCCATGTCTGCGATGCGTTTTCACTGGGCCGCAGGCTCACCACTGACGCCTTTCACTATTGATCAGTTACAAAACCAAAAGGTTTGACATGACTTTTATGCCTCACGGAAAGCAACTCGTTGCAGGTCAATGGGTTGGGAGCGACGCTTCGTTCCTGTCTCAGCCCGCGCAGGGGACACCTCATAGCTATTCCACAGGTACGGTTGCTCAGGTGGATGCGGCTTGCCGCGCGGCTGAGGAAGCGTTCTGGACCTTCGGATATTCCTCGCGTGAGGACAGGGCCAAGTTTCTGAATGCAATTGCAGATGAAATCGAAGTGCGGGCCGAAGCCATCACCGAGATCGGGACATCCGAAACTGGGCTGCCTGAAGCGCGCCTCAATGGGGAGCGTGGCCGCACAACGGGTCAGCTTCGTTTGTTCGCCGCACATATTCTCAAAGGTGATTACCTGGATCAGCACCACGACGAGGCGCTTCCAGACCGTCAACCCTTGCCGCGCCCTGACCTGAAACTGGTGCAAAGACCGATCGGGCCGGTCGCGGTTTTCGGTGCATCCAATTTCCCTCTGGCCTTTTCGACTGCGGGTGGCGACACGGCATCTGCGTTTGCAGCAGGTTGTCCCGTTGTGGTCAGGGGCCATCCGGCGCATCCGGGTACGGGTGAAATTGTCGCTGAGGCGATTTCGGCTGCGGTCAAATCGTGCGGCCTGCATCCTGGCGTGTTTTCCTTTATCCAGGGAGACGGCTACGAAGTCGGGCAGGCGCTGGTGCAGCACCCGTTGATCAGTGCTGTCGGTTTCACAGGTTCCTTGCGGGGTGGCCGCGCGTTGTTTGATCTTTGCGCGCAGCGCCCGGTTCCAATCCCGTTCTTCGGTGAACTGGGATCTGTCAATCCGATGTTCCTGCTGCCCGCGGCACTTTCGGGCAAAGGTGAGGCCATCGCAAAGGGATGGGCGGGGTCGCTGACCATGGGAGCAGGTCAATTCTGCACCAATCCGGGTCTTGTCATCCTTGTTGACGGTCCTGATGCCGATTCTTTCGTCGAAGTTGCGGCTGCGGCTCTAAATGAGGTTGGCAAGCAAACCATGTTGACGGATGGAATCGCGGCAGCCTTCCGGTCAGGCAGTCAGCTTGTTGCCGGTACCACCGGCGTTCGGGAGTTGATGGGTACCAGCTGTGATGCCCGGGAAGCTTCTCCCTATCTTTTTGAAACGACAGGTGAAGCCTGGCTGGAAAACGAACAGCTCGGGGAAGAGGTTTTCGGCCCGCTCGGCATTGTCGTGCGCGTGAAAGATGACGCGCAGATGGTTGAGATCGCCAAGAGCCTCGATGGTCAGCTGACCTGCACGCTGCATTTGGAAGAGGGGGACACCGCGCTTGCACGCACGTTGATGCCAGTCCTTGAACGCAAGGCGGGCCGTGTCCTGGCAAACGGGTTTCCAACAGGTGTTGAGGTCGCTGATGCCATGGTTCATGGCGGTCCATATCCGGCATCGACGAACTTCGGTGCGACTTCGGTTGGCACGCTGGCAATTCGCAGGTTCCTGCGGCCGGTTTGCTATCAGAACCTGCCCGGCACGCTGCTGCCGGAAAGCTGATCCAAACGTCTAAATTTCAGAAAAAAACGCCCGAGACACGCGTGCTCGGGCGCTTTTTGTGGAACGTTGGCAGCGTTAGCCGTCGAGTTTGACCCAGGCCGCATTCCTTGAAGACGACTTTACGCAGGCATCGATAAAACGAACGCCGGCCAGACCGTCTTCCACATTCGGCACGAGCGACGGGAGGTTTTCCCCACGCTGATGGGCACGGATGACATCTGCCGCGTCCTTATAAAGGTTTGCAAAGCCTTCCAGGTATCCTTCAGGATGTCCTGGTGGAATGCGGGTTGAAGGCCCGACACTCTCCGACATGCCTGCACCACCACGGGTGATAATCCGTTTCGGTTCGCCAAATGGTGTCAGGTAAAGATAGTTCGGGTTTTCCTGATGCCACTCCAGACCGCCCTTGTCGCCATAGACGCGGATCTTGAGATTGTTCTCATTTCCCGGTGCGACCTGCGAACACCAAAGCATGCCTCGCGCACCGCTGGCATAGCGAAGCATCACGTGGCCATTGTCGTCCACCTGTCGGCCCGGCACGAAGGATTGGAGATCGGCCGCGAGACTTTCAGCCAGCTGACCGGTAATGAAGCTTGCCAGATTATAGGCATGAGTGCCGATGTCGCCGGTCGAGCCGCCCAGCCCGGTCCGCGCTGGGTCGGTTCTCCATTCTGCCTGCTTGTTGTTTTGTTCAATCGTGAGCCAGTCCTGCGGATATTCGACCTGGATCACACGAATTGTACCAAGCTCACCACTTTGAACGAGTTCGCGTGCCTGACGGACCATCGGATAGCCGGTATAGTTATGCGTCAGGAAAAACAGGGCACTTGAGCTTTCTGCCGCTTTGACCAGCTTCTTGGCGTCGGCAAGAGTAGACGTCAGCGGCTTGTCACAGATGACATGAATACCGCGTTTCAGAAACTCCCTGGCTGCCGGATAGTGCACGTGGTTGGGCGTTACAATCGCGACGGCCTCGATGCCATCCTTCAGCCTGGCCTCGCGTTTGGCCATATCAGCGAAGGATGCGTAGGTCCGATCCTCCTTCAGACCGAGTGCGCGCCCGGATTCAAGCGCTTTTTCCGGCGTGGAGGAAAGGGCACCGGCAACCAGGTCATAGGCACCGTCGATCCTGGAGGCAATCCGGTGGACCGCTCCGATAAAGGCATCCTTGCCACCTCCCACCATGCCGAGGCGGATCGGGCGTGTTTGCGCGCTGTCTGTTCCTTCAATGGCCATCCTGGTCCTCCAGTTTGTTCTTCAAGCACCCATCTCGGCGCTTCATAAATCGATTGAATACTCTTTACAAAGAAACGCTGCCGGGAGGAAGCGTGCCGACGCCATCCCGGAGAAGATCATTGAATTCGTCATCAATGACATGTCCGGCAGGATGGCGTGCGGCAATGAAATGCGTGCTCTGACTAGCTTATTCCAAGCATTTTCCGGTTGGCGGCGTCATCGGTACCTCCGTCAGCAAAATCGTCAAAGGCTTTTTCTGTGACGCGGATGATGTGGTCCTTAACGAATTGCGCGCCTTCCCGTGCACCGTCTTCCGGATGTTTCAGGCAGCACTCCCATTCAACCACGGCCCAGCCGTCAAAGTCGTTCGCTGCCATCTTGGAAAAAACCGCACCGAAATCGACTTGTCCGTCACCGAGCGAGCGGAACCGTCCCGCCCGGTCAACCCATGGCTGATAGCCGCTGTAGACACCTTGCCGACCGGTTGGATTGAACTCGGCGTCCTTTACGTGGAACATGCCGATCCTGTCCTTGTAGATGTCGATATTGTCCAGGTAATCCAGGCATTGCAGCACGTAGTGCGAGGGGTCGTAGAGCATCTTGCATCGGTTATGATTGCTTACCCGCTCAAGGAACATTTCGAACGTGATGCCGTCATGCAGGTCTTCGCCCGGGTGAATTTCATAGCAAACGTCGACACCCATATCCTCGGCATAGTCGAGGATGGGACGCCATCGTTTTGCAAGCTCGTCAAAAGCCGTTTCCACCAGGCCTGCAGGACGCTGAGGCCAAGGGTAGAGATAGGGCCAAGCAAGGGCACCGGAAAAGGTCGCATGAGCCGAGATGCCGAGATTGTGGCTGGCGGCGAGCGCCATTTTCACCTGATCGACAGCCCAGGCCTGCCTTGCGGTTGGATTGCCGCGCACATGGGCCGCTGCAAAACCGTCAAAGGCAGTGTCATAGGCCGGATGTACGGCAACCAGCTGGCCTTGAAGGTGAGTCGAGAGTTCCGTGATCTCAACTCCGTTTTCCTTTGCGGTCCCGGCAAACTCTTCGCAATAGGTCTTGGAACTCGCTGCCCTTTCCAGATCGATAAGGCGCCCGTCCCAACTCGGCACCTGCACACCGAGATAGCCGCAATCAGCGGCCCACTTTGTGATTGAATCCCAGGAATTGAATGGCGCTTCATCCCCGGCAAACTGGGCTAGAAACAGTGCAGGACCCTTGATGGTTTTCATTTTCTCTCTCCAGAGTAGGGACAAAAATGGGCCGGGACCCCATCGCAAGACCCCGGCCCAAGTGGCTACTTGTTCCTTAGAACGGTGAGTCCGGGAAGTAGTAGCTTTCTGCGTTGTCTTTGGTGATCAGGGTCGCACCGAGAATGTAGCGACCGGCCACTGGCCCGTTGGACTTGAATGCCTGAACAGTTGCATCCATGGCCGTTGCGATCATCGCGGGCGGATAAAGCACGTCGACCGGGATCAACGTTTCACCATCCATGATGCCCTTGATGATTTCCTTCATGCCCGCGCCACCGACAACGAACATGCCGTCACCATCACGTCCTGCCTGCTTGAGCGCTGCCACAACGCCGATTGCGATATCGTCGTCCTGTGCCCAGACTGCATCGATATCCGGGAAGCGGGACAGGAAGTCCTGCATCACTTCAAAGCCGTCATCGCGGTTCCAGTTTGCGTGTTTGTGATCCAGGACATTGATGCCGAAACCTTCGATTTCCGCCATGAACGCATCAAAACGCTCATTGTCGATCACTGTTGGAATACCGCGCAGGACAACAATGTTGTCGCCGTCTTTCAAGCGGGTCTTCATGTACTGAGCCGAAACACGGCCGAGTTCCGGGTTATTGCCGGCGACATAAAGGTCCTCGATGCCCGGCTGGCTGAGACCGCGGTCGACGACTGTGATCCAGGCGCCGGATTTCTTGACGTTCAGCACAGGGTCGGTAAGCGGCTCGGATTCAAACGGCAGAACCACCAGAGCATCGATCTGATGGACGGACACAAGGTCTTCCAGGGCGCTGGCCTGTGCTTCGGGGTCCGGAGAGTTGACTAGGATAAGGTCAACATCAGGATAAAGCTCTTCGAGCCTCTTTTCAGCCTGTTCCGCGTGCCAGTTCATACCTGCAGCCCAGGCATGGGTCGGTGTCGGATAGCTGACGCCGATCTTGATTTTCTCGTCGGCAACTGCGGAGCCTGCAAAGGCAAGCATCCCTGTCACTGCCATTGCTCCCAAGGCTTTCTTCATAAGCATGGTTTCCTCCTCCAATGCATTTCACTTGGACGCACCTCTCCCGTCCGGTGCGAGCCGGTCTTTAAATTGGGGACGGGTCCCTATTCCGTTGAGTTCAGCGCATCGACTTACTTGCTCTTGCCAAGTTTCCAGTCGCTGCGCTGCAGTAGAACCGCAACGATGATGATCAAGCCCTGCATGGTTCCATTCAGGTAGTTCGAGATCAGATCGGTGAAGTTCAAAATGTTGCCGATGGTCGTCAGGATCAAAGCGCCCAGAATCGTGCCTCCAATACGGCCGTATCCGCCCTTCAAAACCGTGCCCCCGATAATCACAGCCGCAATTGCTTCCAATTCCCAGAGAACACCGGTCGAGGCTGACGCCGAACCGAGCCGCGGAACATAAATGATCGTAGCGAACGAAACGCACAGACCCTGGATGACATAGGTAAGCGTTTTCACACGGTCGACATTGATCGCAGAGTAGCGGGCAACGGCTTCGTTTGATCCGATCGCCGTGCAGTAGCGCCCGAATGCGGTCCGGTTTAGTAGCAGCCAGCCGCAGATGGCCACTCCGATGAATACCCAGACCGGGTAGGGGAGGCCAAGGAAGCTGTCATAGTAGACCGGTCGGTAGGTGCCGCGGATATCGAAGTTGAGCGACAAGGTCCCGCCATCGGCGAAATAGGTCACGAGCGAACGATAGATACCCATTGTACCAAGGGTGACAATGAACGCTTCGATCTTGCCTTTGGTTGTCAGGGCACCGTTGATCCAACCCGCACCGATGCCGAGTACCACGGCACAGCCGCAGCCGAGCAGAACCGTTGCGACACCGGTCCCCATCGTATCGACTGCGTTGTTCATGATGATGATCATGACACCGGAAATCGCCGCGGCCATCGAACCGACCGAGAGGTCGATACCGCCGGCCGTGATGACGAAAGTAGCGCCGACCGCGATGATGCCGATGAAGGCGGAACGGGTCAAAAGGTTGGTCAGATTGCCTTCGCTGACAAATGACGGGTTCAGCAAAAAGCCGATGATACACAGGATCAGAAGGGCAAGGGCCGGTCCGATCGTCTTGAAATCGATTGAAGACCGCTTGGCAGTCGTCTCGGTCGATGAGGTGACCATGGTCAATGAAGTTCCTCCCGTTTCAGCCCGGCGGCGTAACGCATGATTTCGTTTTCGTTGATGTGATCACCGGTCAGAACGCCCGTAATGCTGCCTTCGCGCATCACCACCACCCGGTGGCAAATGCCGATGATCTCCGGCATTTCGGAGGAAATGACGACGACCGAAACGCCTTCGGCGGCAAGCGCAGCAATGAAATGATAGATCTGCTGCTTGGTCCCGACATCGATGCCGCGCGTCGGTTCATCGATAACGACGATCTTTGGGTCGCACTCCATGATCTTGGCGAGCAGCAGTTTTTGCTGGTTGCCGCCGGACAGTTTGCCGACGGTGATATCGTTGTCCTTGGCCCTGACGTCGAAACGGCGGATCGCGCGTTCAAGCGCAGCTTCTTCGCGCTTGCGGTCGATAGCAAAATTCTTCACGAATTTCGGGAGCGCGAACAGGGTCAGATTTGGCTGCATTTTCTTGTCGAGCAGCAGCCCCTTTTCCTTCCTGTCCTTGGTCAGGTAGGCAAGTCCGGCATCTCGTGCTCCGGCCACGGTCATCGTGCCGGCATCGCGTCCGAACAGCTTGACGGTTCCACCGTCGGTCGGCGCTAGTCCGCAAATTGCTTCAAAAACAGCAGTTCGTCCCGACCCGATCAGCCCCGAGAAACCCAGGATTTCACCTTTGCGTAGTCCGAAGCTGACCCCGTTCACACCCGTTGCAACAAGATTGTCGACTTCCAGAACAAGGTCAGCGTCGAAATCCGCCTCCTGCATCGGGGGGTAGAGGTCCGACAGTTCACGGCCCACCATCATCTGAGCCATCAGATCCGGTGTCAGATCTTGCGCATGTCGGGTGTCAATCCATTGACCGTCCCGCAAGATGGTGATGCGATCCGAGATTGCCTTGACTTCATTCAGCTTGTGGGAAACGAAAACGATGCCAACGCCGCTTTCCTTCAGCTTCGTAACCTGCCGGAAGAAGACTTCCGTTTCTTCTTCGGTCAGCACCGCGGTCGGCTCGTCCATGATCAGAATGCGGGCGTTTCGACTGACTGCCTTGACGATTTCGACCATTTGCTTCTGCGCGATCGTCAAGTCGGAAATGCGGTCGGTCGGAGAAATATCCAGGCCGATTTCATCGAGATAGCCCTGCACGGCCGCACGCATTGCTGCCTTGTCAAGCAATCCTTTGGATTTGACCTCGCGCCCGAGAAACACGTTCTCTTCGACCGTCATCTGCTCGGCGAGGTTCAGTTCCTGGTGAATGAGCACGATGCCAAGCGATTCGGCTGCGCCATTTGGAGGCAGATCTGTCTTTTTGCCGTCGAGCCGGATTTGACCGGATGTAGGGTCGTGGAAACCGGACAGAATCTTCATGAGTGTCGATTTACCGGCGCCGTTTTCGCCGATCAGCGCATGAACCTCTCCTGAGCGCACATCCATGCTCACGCTGAACAGGACCGGCACCGGACCGAAAGATTTGCTGATGTTGACAGCTTCGATGATCGCCGCTTGTGCGGTCGTTTCCATCTGCATTTATGTCTTCCTCCCAGGCGCCGACATGTTTCCTCCACACTGACGCCATGTTTGGATGTAAACGTTTTCACGATTGATGTAAACCTTTACATTACTCATTGTAAACCTTTTCATCAGAGCCAATGCGCATTATACAGCGTAGAGGGCGTGTAGATTCATGAACTTAATGGGTCTTCGCGCTGCAACATGTCTGGATCAATAAATGAGCGAACCGCTGGAGCGGCCGGCCACAATTGAAGATGTTGCAAAACTTGCGGGCGTGTCGATTGCCACCGTCAGCAGGGCTCTGCGCTCGCCCGAGAAGGTCGCCGAAAGCACGCGGAAAAAGGTCACTGCCGCGATTGCGCGAACAGGCTACACCGCCAATGCCATGGCGCAGAATTTGCGCATGCAACGTTCGCAGATGGTCCTGGTCCTGGCATCTTCGATTGCTGATCCGAACTTTGCCGGCATTTTGATCGGTCTGGAAAAGGCTGCGGCCGACAGAGGCTATGGCGTCCTGATCGGCAACACGGAAGGCACTACAGGTATAGAGCAGACCTACATGCGCTTTTTGTCGACCGGCATGGCGGATGGACTGGTGCTTCTGACGGGCCACATTCCCGTCGCCGGTGAACCGCAGACGCCATTGAGCTCCCTGCCGGCAGTCGTTGCGACTGAACGGCCTCTGGCGCATTCCGATATCAGCTATGTCGGGGTGGATGACGTTGCAGCTTCCAAGATGGCGACGGAATATCTGATCTCACTCGGTCATCGGAAAATCGTTTTCATTTCCGGGGGACCTGCGGACATTCGAAGTGATTTGAGGCATTCCGGATACCGCCAGGGCCTGAAAGAGACACCGGACGCGCCGAGAGATTGGCGTGTCGAAGGTGACGGCACGGCGGAAAGTGGCCGAGCCGCGGTAGAGCGCCTTTTTATCAAGGATGACCTGCCTACCGCGTTTTTCTGCTTTAACGACAATACCGCAATTGGCGTCATCTCCGCGCTCCAGCTGCGCGGTTACAACGTGCCGGAAGACTTCTCTGTTTTGGGGTTTGACGATATTCCCTTTGCCAACAATTTCACGCCGGGGCTGACGACCATTCGCCAGCCGCGCCACCACATTGGCGAAAAGGCCATGACAATCCTTCTGGATCGTTTGGCTAACAGATCACTTGAAACCAGAACGCACCTATTGCATGGGGACCTGATCGTCCGGGAAAGCTGCGCGGGCGTCAGCAAACGCGGCAGATAAGTCCGGATAACCTTGGGGTAGTGCCAGGACAGCGTTGCTCTTAAGCGCTGACACGATCCTTTGCAGGTGCAAGTTCCGCGATTCCAGTCAACAGCTGGTTGGTCACAGCTTTGGTGCCCATGTCGCCGCCGAATTCCATCGGTCTCAGGGCGTTTTGTTCAAAAGCCTCATCAACGGATGAATTGATCAGGTCGGCAGCATCGGCCAGGTGGGAATTTCCAAGTTTCTCAGCCAGGTAGTCCAGCATCAGGGCTGCGCTCAGGATTGCCGCCAAAGGATTGGCCTTGTCCTGTCCCATAATGTCGGGCGCGCTTCCGTGGGCAGGCTGAAAAAGACCGGTCGTATCGCCGATCTCGCCGCAGGCCGCCATTCCCATGCCGCCGACCAGACCACCTGCAAGATCGGACAGGATGTCACCGAACATGTTTTCCATCACCAGTACATCGAATTCCCAGGGCTTGCGGACCAGATCAAGTGCCTGCGCATCGACGTAGTTATAGCCGACGGGAACGTCGGGATAGTTCTCTTTCACCTCGTTGAAGATCTGGCGGAAGAAAGCGAGCGATGTAAAGACGTTGGCCTTGTCGACGCAGGTGAGGGTGCCGTTCTTGCCCTTGGCTCTGCGCTTGCGCGCCAGGTTGAAGGCAAAATGATGCAGTTTCGTTGTTGTCTTGCGCGTTACGCGAAGCACGTCCTGAACTTCATCGTTGTTGGCCACAAGCGTGCGCTTGTGCGCAGCGGCCGAATAAAAAAGCCCTTCTGTGGATTCCCGCAAGATAATCAGGTCGATGCCTGCTGCACGCGGATCTGCCAGCCGTTGCGGTGCATTCGGATAAGCTTTGACCGGACGGACCCCGGCAAACAGCTCAAAGCGATCGCGCAGCCGCAGGTGTGGAGAAATTTCCGTTCCATCGGCGTGACGGATCGACGGCATGCCGATTGCGCCGAGGAACATGGCGTCTGCTTCACCTGCCCGCACTTCGCCGTCTGGTTCAATGTCGGTCCCGGTCTCCCGAAAATAGCCGGCTCCGGCCAGAATTTCGTCATAGGCCGGCAGTGCCTGACCGGTTTTCCGCAGAGCGACTTCCATGACAGCCATGGCCGCTTCTGCAACATCGACGCCGATCCCGTCACCTTTTATCAGTGCTATTTTCATCGGTAACTTCCTCAATTCCAATCAACGTCAAAACGCTCTACCACCTGGCCAATCTGATCAGGTGTGAGAGAAATGGCCCCGGTTCCGCGCATAAGCAGCGCCAGCCGGGCCGTGGCTTCCAACTCTTCCATGGCATAAACCGCTGCCTCCAGATCCTTGCCGGCGACCACAGGTCCGTGATTGGCAAGCAGGACAGCCGATCGTTTTCCCGCCAGGCCTCGCACAGCCTCTCCCATGGCTGGATCACCAGGCACAAAGAAGGGCAACAGCCGTACCTTGCCGAGCTGCATAATCCCGTAGGGTGTCAGCGTCGGCAGGACATTTTCCGGATCGATGTCCGGCAAAAGCGTGAGCGCGACCGAATGACAGGAATGAAGATGAACAACCGCACCAGTGTTGCTGCGGGTCTCATAAAAAGCAGTATGAAGCGGGATTTCCTTTGTCGGTTTGTCACCTGACAAAAGCTCGCCCTTTTCTGATAGATGGCTGATCTGCGCCGGATTCAGAAATCCCATGGAAGACCCCGTTGGCGTGACCAGCAGGGTGCCGTCGGACAGCCGCAGCGAAATATTACCCGTCGATCCGTGTGTCAAACCACGGTCGAACATGGATTTCGCCATAAGACAGATCTGCTCGCGTGCCGAGGCGATTTCGCTCATTCGCGGCCCTCCAGAACGGAAAGCGCCTCGGAAAAGAAATCAGGTCCGCCGAAATTGCCGGACTTGAGGGCAAGGGCGAGGGGGCGTCCGGCAACCTTGAGCGCGGGAACGCCCGCAGCAATCTTGGGTCCGATCTCAAGCGTGTCGGCCTGAAGACCCGAGACCACTGCACCGGAGGTCTCTCCTCCGGCAACCACGATCCTTTTGACCCCTTCGTGCGACAAGGCTGCAGCAAGATTGGCAAAGACCTTCTCGATTGCGTCCGCGCTTTTCTCGCGGCCGTATTTGTCTTGAGCGGCGGCAACGATCGACGGATCAGCAGAGGAATAAAGAAGAGGTGCGGTATCCTGTCGGATCGCCCATTCGACAATCTCCTGCAGCGACAGCTTTTGAGCCATAATGTCGTCTGCATTGAGTTCCCGCGACGGTGCGTTGGCCTTATAGGCCTC
The DNA here is from genome assembly GCF_947499295.1 of uncultured Roseibium sp. Classification (GTDB taxonomy): domain Bacteria; phylum Pseudomonadota; class Alphaproteobacteria; order Rhizobiales; family Stappiaceae; genus Roseibium. The sequence goes on along the minus strand of NZ_CANMNP010000001.1, from coordinate 837,094 downwards.
AACTTGACCGCGCGTGGCTGTCGAGCAGGAGCCGGACAGGACGACGGCCTTGCCGGAAACCCCGGCCCAGGAAGATGTTTCAGGTTGAAACCCGAAGTTCTGTGGCAAGCCAAGCGCAATGCCCGAGCCGCCGGTCAGAAGTTTACGGGATGCTGCCGCACGACCGAAGGTTATCAGGTCTTCGTTGCGGATGGCATCGACGACCACCATGGCCTTGCCGGCCTTTGAAACGCTTTGAACAACAGCATCTGCGCCAGCCCAGACGTCGGATATCGAGATGTGTTTCACGGTGCGCGAGGTTTGCCGCGCAAGTACACGTCGAATGTCGGGATCATTCATGGGCGTCAGCGGATGGTGCTGCATACCGCTTTCGCTCAACAGAACGTCATTGACGAAGAGATGGCCCTGATAGACTGAGCGTCCGTTTTCAGGAAAGGCCGGGCAGACCAGAACTGTGTCTTCACCAAGCCGATCCGCCAAAGCTTCGGTCACCGGGCCGATGTTGCCTGCGTCGGTGGAATCGAACGTGGAGCAAATCTTGAAAATGATCTGCTGACAGCCCTGGTTCAACAGCCAGTCGCAGGCTTCCAGCGATATCGCAACGGCATCAGCAGCCGCAATGGTGCGCGACTTGAGTCCGACAACTCCTGCCTCGATATGATCTTCAATGCTGTGCTCCGGGACGCCGACGAATTGTGCGGTCGGCATGCCACCTTCAGACAGCATCAGCGCGATATCGGATGCGCCGGTAAAATCGTCTGCAATGACACCAAGCTTCATGGCAGAAACACCTTTTCCGGGCCCCGGTCTAGGCGAACGATGTGGTCCGGGCCATGTGAGGGAAACAATTGGCGTACCAGTGGATCGTGCCCAGGAATAACAAGCTCTTTCGAGCTGGCCAGACGCTGAATGGTCTTGAATCCGTTGAGCATGTCACCAAGGTCGACCACGATCGGAAACGGTTTTTCCTCTAGAAAGTTCTCGTAGTAGTGGGACGCGTCGGAGGCGAGGCACAACCAGCCTGCTTCGGTCAGGACGCGTACGACCTGCAATCCGTCGCTGTGACCTCCCGTCCGGTGAACCGTGACACCTTCGCGAACTTCACCATCTCCTTCGTGAAAGACGACACGTCCGGAATAAAGCCTTTGGACGGCTTCGCAGATATGATCAGCCGTGAAGGGTGCGTTCAAGGTTCCATGACACATGCAGGGGCCCGTGGCATAAGCCATTTCAGCTGCCTGGAGATGAATTGTGGCATTTGGAAAATGCCGAAGGCCCCCAGCATGATCGTAGTGAAGGTGAGTCACGATGATGGTTGTCACGTCTTCAGGAACGATGCCCAGAGGCGCCAGAGCTTCTGCCGGGTTCAGCCGAACTGGCCGTCCGCGCCGATCGCCTTCTTCCTGATCGTAGCCGGTGTCGACAAGCAAGACTTCGTCACGCTGGCGCAGCACCCAGATGAAATAATCCATGTCGTGGGGCTGGTTGTGATTGTCATCGAACAGAAAACTGTCCTTGCGCGTCCTGGCATTCCGGTCGGCATATTTAACTGCGAAGACTTCCCAGGGTGTCATGCGTCCACCTTCTGAAATGTCTTGACGGTTTTTTCGGCGATCATGTCGGAGACCCTGGCATCAAAGTCCTTGAAATGGTCAGTCGCAAGATGAAACTGGAACGCAGCTGCATCTTCATAGATTTCATATAGGAAAACCTCACCCGGCAGATCCGGATCGGTGCAGACATCAAACTGTCTGCACCCTGGTTCGTCTTTCACCGACGTTTGTGCATTTGCGATCATCAGGGGCATGAATGCTTCCATCTGCCCTTCCTTGATGCGAAACAGCACGGTCACTGCATACATCTTTTCAACTCCTCATCACCGGAACAGATGCACCATAGTCATTGAAACGGCGGGAATGTAGGTGACTGCAAGGAGCGCGATGATTGCCGCGATGTAAAGATGTGCCATTTTTCTGGCAATCGAGAGCACACCCACACCCGAGATCCGCGAGGCAACATAGAGCGTCGCGCCCACCGGTGGTGTGAACAGGCCCACTGCAACGTTACAGGTCATGATCACGCCAAGATGCACCGGGTCGACGCCGAAGGCTTTGGCCGTTGGCAGGAACAAGGGCGCGGTCAGCAGGATGGCGGGAACCGGGTCGAGCACCAGGCCCAGAATGAGCAGCACGATGTTGACCAGCAACAGGAACATCCATGGGCCGGAGGAAAACTCCTGAACGAAGGCAACCAGGATCTGGGGCATCTGTTCCAGGGTTATCAACCAGCCGAGCACGGTGGTTGCGCCGATCACCACCATCACCACTGAGCTGGTGACGAAGGAATCGACCAGCAGGCGCGGCAGATCCTTGATCTTGAAGTCGCGATAGACAACTGTCGTCACGAAGAGGCCATAGACAACGGCCAGCGCGGCAGCCTCGGTCGGCGTGACCCAGCCGGTGAAGATGCCGCCAAGGATCAGGATTGGCATAAAGAGCGCAGGGGCCGTGCCGATGAAGGACGATGTCAGCTCCTTCAGCGTTGTTGTTCGCCCGCCCGGATCGCAATTGGTTGTTTTGCCCACATAGTAGCAAACCGCCATGAATAGTGCGCCGAACAATACGCCGGGGATCATGCCGCCAAGGAACAGATCCGCGACGGAAACGTTGCCGACAAAGCCGTAGATAAGCATGGGAATGGACGGCGGAATGATGATGCCGATGGTTCCAGCTGCTGCAACGAGGCCTGCTGCAAACGCGGTGTTGTATCCCTCGCGGGACATGTTCTTGATCATCACCGAGCCGATGGCGGCAGAATCTGCAATTGCCGATCCGGAAATTCCGCCGAATATCATGGAAGCGCCAACGACAACCATGCCGAGCCCGCCCGCCATGAAGCCGAAGGCCGCACGTGCAAAGCCGATGATGCGCAGGCCGACACCGCCACGGCTCATCATTTCGCCAGCCACAATGAAAAGTGGAATGGCAAGGAAGTGGTTCGGTTCCACGCCGCCAATGAAATTAAGATACAACGCCTGAAGCGGATATCCGAGATCAAAGACGATGATGGGCAGAACGGCGGTGAGCAGAATTGCCCAAACAAGCGGAATGCCGATGAAGACGGAGGTCAAGAAAACCGCCACAACAAAGAGCAGGATCATTAAAGGGCCTCCCCGCCGTCAGAGTGAGATGCATGGGGTACGACCGGGTTTCTGATATCGAACACCATGTTGAATAGATGGAAGATCAGCGTCACGGCCATGCCGGCAGGCATGGATGCGTACAGCAGTCCAACGGGCCAATAGAGCACGGTGGTCTTCTGCGCCCAGGTATGAACGGAGATGTTGTAACCCGTATAGATCAGGCTGATCAGCAGAATTGCGATAATGGCATCTATCGCGATCGAAAGGGCGCGTTGACCGGGTCTGGGAACCAGTTTTTCGACAATTTCGGTAACACGCATATGCGCGCCGCGCGCAATGGCCGCGGCACAGCCGAAGAAGGTGCTCCACAGCAACAGGAAGCTGGTGACTTCCAGTGACCACGCCAGGTCGAAGCCGGCAAATCCACGAAGGGAAGCGTTGCAGAACACCAGTGTGACGATCGCAAATCCGCCAAGCGCCAGGCAAATATCGACCATATGGCTGAGCCAGCGCAGCACAGCCGGATAATGCTCTCGGTAATCCAAGGCTCTTCTCTTTTAGGAAAGGGCCGGGACTTTATAAGTCCCGGCTAGTTGTTGCCCGAAGTACTTGATCAGTTCTGGGCTGGGAGTGCTTCGCGGATCGCAGCCGCGTCGGCCAGGATCTTGTCGACTGCTTCGTCGCCGTAAACGTCCTTGGCCTTTGAATAGACCGACTGGACGGCATCACGGAACGGTCCGATTTCCGGAACGCTGACCGTTGCACCTTCTTCGGTCATTTCAGCAAGCTGGCTCTCAACGGAGCTCTTGACGAGGTTGCGGCTGAAAGTTGCGGATTCAGCTGCAGCTTTCAACACAGCTTCCTTGTCTTCGTCAGAGAAGGACTGCCAGGTCTTTTCCGCAATTGTCAAAGGCAGCGGGCTATAGACGTGACGCGTCAGCGTGATGTTCGGCGCGACCTCATAGAAGCGGAGCGATTTAATCGTGTCGACCGGGTTTTCCTGGCCGTTGACGATGCCCTGCTGAATGGAGAGGTAAACATCCGTGATCGGCATGACCACTGTCTGGAAACCGATGGCTTCCATCGACCAGCGGATCATGTCGTTCGGAAAGACGCGCATCTTCATGGATTCCGCATCGGTCGGAGACGCCAGCGGTTCATTGGTCGTGAAGCTTCGGAAGCCGGCTTCCCAAGTGCTCAGGACACGGAAACCCTTTTCCGGAAGCTTTGAGAACTCACCCTGCAGCCACTCGGAATTGTCATAAAGTTCCCAACCCTGTTCATAGGTGTCGACCAGAAACGGCATGGCCGTCAAGTTCAGGGTCGGCATATGCGTCGCATAGGAACCTGTCGCGGACACGGTAAAGTCCAGGCCGCCCAGCTGCAGCAGCTCGATCGCCTTCGGATCGTTGGCAAGCTGCCCTGACGGGAAGATCTGAACTTCGTAACGGCCGTCCGTATATTCAGCAACCTTTTCAGCGAACAGTTCTGCCGCCGCCTGGCGGGAACCGCCCGGATTATCGGTGTGGCTGAAACGCAGGGTTTCCACAGCATGTGCGCCACCCATACCGGCAGCAAGGATTGCCGCGCTCAGCAACAGACGGCTCAAACTCTTCTTATCAAGCATTTTGGTCTCCTCCCACGGCCGCTCCAGAAGGCCGTATCGATTTACACATTCGATTGCGTATACGTAAATCAATCCCTTGTCAACTTGGGAAATGTCGACTATCAAAAATCCAACGACGAATGCACTGAGCTTGTTTGGCCAGCGAATGCCGGCTCTGATCGACGTGGCCGCCAGAAGACGGCACCTTGGGACATCGGGCGTTAGCCGGTGGGAGGAAGCAATTGACGAAAAACGGTGGTGAAGCATTGCGTGTTGCCTGCCTTGGCGCAGGCTACTTTGCTCAATTTCATTATGATGCCTGGCGTCGGAACCCGCGCGTCCGTCTGGTCGGGTCCTGCGACCGGGACCGGGAAAAAGCCAAGGCCACCGGTCTGACCGCCTTTGGCGATCTGGAGCACATGCTCAAGATGGCCAAACCGGACCTGCTTGATATCATCACGCCGCCACCGACCCATTTTGAGGCCATCAGACTGGCAATCGCAAAGGGTGTGAAGGCGATAATCTGTCAAAAACCGTTCTGCACTTCTCTGGAAGAAGCGAAAGAGGCGACCGCACTGGCCGAGGCTGCCGGCGTCACGGTCGTTGTCCACGAAAACTTCCGCTTTCAACCCTGGTATAGAACCATCCATCAGGCACTGAACGATCGTCTGATCGGTGACGTTCTACAGGTCACGTTCCGGCTGAGAACAGGTGACGGGCAGGGGCCGCGCGCGTACCTCGACCGTCAACCCTATTTCCAGGAAATGCCGAAACTGCTCATTCATGAAACCGGCGTGCACTGGGTCGACACCTTCCAGTATCTGCTCGGCGATCCCGAGGCCGTTTACGCGGATTTGCGTCGTCTCAACCCGGCAATCAAGGGAGAAGATGCGGGCTATTTCGTCTTCGACTATGCCGATGGCGTTCGCGCACTCTTTGATGGCAACCGTCTTTTGGATCACGCTGCCGAAAACTGCCGGACCACACTCGGGGAAGCCCTGATCGAAGGCACCGGGGGAACGTTGACCTTGTCGGGGGATGGAGCCGTCAGGTTGCGCCATTTTGGCAATGTAAAGCCAAGCGTTCTCCTGGCTGCTCAGACCTGGAACGGCTTTGGCGGCGATTGCGTGAAGAATCTGATAGACCATGTTGTCGACGGTCTTTTGGACGGAATGCCGCTTGAAAACGAGGCGCGCGCGTATTTGAAGGTGATCGCGATCGAACAGGCGATTTATGAATCCGATCGCCTGGGGACGAAAATCCGGGAGTTTGCCCATGCTTGAGGCGCCAAAACCAAAAACAATCACCACCCAGGCGATGGAAAAAATCCGTCAGCTGATTTTCGACGGTGAACTTGCAGCCGGCTCCGATCATTTGGAAAGCGAGTTGGCGGATCGCCTTGGCATGTCCCGAACACCGGTGCGTGAAGCAACGCTCATGCTTGCCCAGCAAGGCCTCTTGGAAGTACGGCCCCGCAAGGGCGTGAGGATCTCGACCCTGTCGCTGAGAGACATGGAAGAAATCTATGCTGTGCTGACCGAACTGGAGAGCCTGTCTGCGGAACAAGCCGCCGACAAGGGGTATTCCGATGAGGATCTCAGTGCACTGAAACAGTCGATCGAAGCCATGGAAGAAGCGCTGGGGCGTGAAGATCGCGAAGCTTGGGCGATCGCGGATGATGCCTTTCACGACGAGCTCGTCAGGCTGGGCGGTAATTCTCGCGTGGAATCCATCGTGTCCATGATGGCGAACCAGGTCCGCCGGGCCCGCGCCATGACGCTCTATATTCGCCCCCTTCCGGTCAAGTCCAATGAGGACCACCGGGCGGTCTATGCCGCGATCAAGAAAGGCTTTGCCAACGAGGCGCGTGAACGCCACAGAAGTCACCGGCAGCACGCCCGCGAAGTGCTGATCGAGCTTTTGAAGAAACACAAGCTGTTTCAGCTTTAGAGCCTTGCATATCTTCCCCCTTTTTGTTGCAGGGGGAGCCGTCACGAAGCGCTTACCCGCCTTGCCAGACCTTGATGGCCTCAACCGGGTAGACAAGCATCAGCACGTTCAGGGTCAAGTTGTCCCGAATGACCCAAAGCGCCAGCAGCTCGAAAGCGATGGCAGTCAGGATGGTCACCCAAACGGGCATCCGGGCTGCAAAGAAGAACCCGGCCAGCATCCAAACAATATCGAATACGGAATTCAGGACACTGTCGCCGGTATATCCGACCGCAATGGTTGCTTCGCGGTAGCGGTCGATGATCCAGGGACTGTTCTCTGCGATTTCCCAGGCTGCCTCGATCAGGATCGCACCAAGCGCCCGCTCGGCAACCGAGTTGTGGCGGAAGAGCAGCCACAGCAGCCAGTAAAAGATAAAGCCGTGAATAATATGCGAGAACGTGTACCAGTCCGCGATATGCTGAGACGACCCCGCAACATCATCAGCCGGTGTCCAGAACAGAACATAGCCGCATTCGCAAATGGGAATACGCCCCATAGCCAGAAGAATGGCTGCGGTGGCGGCGGTCATCGCGATCCCGATGATCAGGCATTTGGTTCGGCTCACGCGTTTCTCCCCGGTGCAACTTGGTCGACAATGAATCAAGACTGGAAATTTTGCCGGATTCTCTCTATGACCTTGCGCCAACGAAACATCAATCCTTCCGGCCCCTTTGATTGAAGTTGCGCCCCGGTTTCAACCGATGCGTTTGCGCAACCTCGCCGGAGAAGGCATTCAGGAGTTCTTTATGTCCAGCCTCAACGGCAAGGCACCCTTTCAGGATCGACGCACGTTCGCGATCATTTCCCACCCGGATGCCGGTAAGACAACCTTGACCGAAAAGCTTCTGCTCTCCGGTGGTGCGATCCGCGCTGCGGGGCAGGTGAGGGCGCGTGGCGAAAGACGCAGGGCACGGTCCGACTGGATGAAGATCGAGCTGGAACGCGGCATCTCTGTTTCGTCATCCGTCATGACGTTCGAGCGTAAGGGAATTGTCTATAACCTGCTCGATACGCCGGGCCACGAGGACTTCTCGGAAGATACCTATCGCACCCTAACGGCCGTTGATGCGGCGATCATGGTGATCGATGCCGCGAAAGGCATTGAGACCCAGACCCGAAAACTGTTTGAGGTTTGCCGCTTGCGCGACATTCCGATTATCACTTTCGTCAACAAGATCGACCGTGAAGGCCGCCATGCGCTGGAGATCCTTGACGAGGTGCAGGAAGCACTCGCACTGGACGTGAGCCCGCAGACCTGGCCGGTGGGCATGGGATCGGATTTCTTTGGTGTTTATGACTGGCAACACAAGAAATTCCACACTTCAGATGGCGAGCGCGGTGGCGCTTTTGCTTTAACGAAGGAGGTTTCAGGTCTCGATGATGGCGCTCTGACCGATGTTGTCTTTGACCGGATCATGGAAGAGCTGACGGAAAACGTTGAACTCGGTGCCGAAGGCTATGCCGAATTCGACCAGGAAAGCTTTCTTGAGGGCCATTTGACCCCTGTCTTTTTCGGATCCGCTCTGCGCGACTACGGCATTGAGGAAATTCTCGATTTCATCGCCGAATTTGCCCCGGCACCCCATTCACAACCGGCCACTGGCGGGCGCACGATCATGCCGGCAGAAGACAAGGTCACGGGATTCGTCTTCAAGGTTCAGGCCAACATGGATCCCAAGCACCGGGACCGGATTGCCTTCGTGCGGCTGTGTTCAGGCACATTCAAGCGTGGCATGAAGCTGAAACATGTGCGAGCCAACAAACAGATTGCCGTCTCCTCTCCAATCTTCTTTTTTGCCGAGGAGCGAGAGATTGCGGATCTTGCCTATCCAGGCGACGTGATCGGCGTTCCCAACCATGGCCAGCTTCGCGTCGGCGACACCCTGACTGAGGGCGAGAACATCCACGTCACCGGTTTGCCCGCCTTCGCCCCTGAAATTCTGCGCCGGGTGCGCCTTTCCGACACCATGCGTGTCAAGCAGATGCGCCAGGGCCTACAGGACCTTGCAGAAGAAGGTCTTGTGCAGATCTTCAAGCCGGACCTTGGTTCAAACTGGATTGTCGGCGTCGTGGGCGCGCTGCAGCTCGACGTCGTCGTCGACAGGCTGAAAGCGGAATACGGGACAGAAATCGGCTTTGAAGCGGTGCCGTATTCCACAGCGCGCTGGATTGAAACCGACAGCCAGACCTTGCAGAAGATCATCGAAGGTCACCGCATGTCTGTGGCAAACGACCGCGACGACAAGCCGGTGTTTCTCTTCAAGAATGCCTGGGAGATCGGCCATGTCACCGAGAAATTCCCGGATGTCACTTTCCGTGAGACACGGGAAATCGTGCACGAAGAATAACAGATTGGCTCGAATCCAGCCCTGACAAGCTGCGAAAGTCAAATCGCGCCAAGGTGACGAGTGTTGTTTCAAACATGAAGCGTTGATACTGTCATGTTCTCAGTCGTGTAGCGCAAGGACACCATGGCCGACTACGACAAAAACCCGTCACCCTATCTGCAACAGGCCTTTTCCGACAACCCGTACCGGTTGTTGGAATGGACGGTGTTCCTGGAAGAACTCGGTCAGGTTCGAGGCAGGAAGGTGTTGGATCTAGCCTGTGGCGACGGCAGGCTGACCCGTGTTCTCGCCCATGGCGGTGCCGCGAACGTGCTGGGGCTGGATGTTTCAAACGAAATGTTAGACCGTGCTAAGGCTCAGAACGAAGCCGGCCAACCGGACGCCTTTCCCGACATAGTCGACTATAAACAGGTCAGCGCATCGGATACGGGTTTCGCACTGGCCGATCCGGCTGACATCGTCACGGCCATGTATCTCTTTCACTATGCAAACAGCGTGGAAGAGCTGACTGCAATGGGCCGGTTCATCGGCCGGAACCTTAAGCCTGGAGGTCGGTTTGTCACCTACACGATTAGCCCGGACTATGATTTCACCGATGCACCAGATGACATGGAGCGGCGGATAGGCTTCCGTTACGACATCGTCAATCCGCCTGAATTCGCGCTCGTCATCAAGGATTTTGCAGTCCCGATCTGGCAATGGAGCCGCCAGAACCACGAAGATGCCTTAAGGGCGGGGGGGCTCACCGATATCAATTGGCACCCGCTCAAGCTGCCTGCGGACCGGCAAGATCTGGCATCGGATTGGTCCTGGTATCTTGACAACGCAAGCTGCATTGTAATGACCGCGAGGAAAGAGGGCTGAGGGGCGACGGGGCCTAATCAATTCTACTTCTCATCCGCCTTGGCGGCACGGCTGTGCAGCGGTGTGAGACTGACGAGATCGACAATGGCGTTGCGGTTAAGTTCTTCGCTATCGCCATCGCCCTGGATCAGAGCAAGCAACTTGGCGTCGCCTTTGATGCGCTCAATCTCCGCCAGCGTTGCATCTTCAGAACCTGGAAGTTCAGCTGCAAAAAGCTTGTTTTTCATAAGCTTCTTGTAGGCCTGTTTGGGGTTTTGTTCATCGAGCAGGTCCGGCAGCGATGGATAAGAGGCCAATAGCCGCCAGGTCTTCGGCCACTCGGTCATGATCACGATCCAGCGGGCAAGCTGCAGCCAGCGTTCATCGTCAGGTGGCCAGTCGCGTTGTCTGAACGCGACAGCATTGTACATTGTCACGCCATTGATAATGCGCTTGATCTGGCGCGGGTTCGCAGGAAGGTGATCAGCCAAAGGTTCGAGCCTGTGGGAGATTTCTGCCTCAACATCTTCATCGGAGGCCGCGTGGATTGTGAATTCGTCCTTGAACCACTCATCGAACGCCTCGGTGTTTTCAAGGGCACTTTTCAAATCCGTGGTCGGGGTTTCTCCTGCGTCAGTTTCTTCTCCAGAACCAGAACCGGTCGATGCGGTTGCCGCTTCGCTGCGAACCTGTGCCTTGAGGGCTTCACTGTCGAGCACCGGCGCGGTGGGCTGTTGAACGGCGCGTTGAAAGAAGACACGCAGGCTTTGCGTTGTTTCGCTGGAAAAAGTCTTGATCTGCGCTTCGTCCAGATTGGCCTTGGAACCAAGGAGCAGGCGCCGGACATAGTCCTTTTGCCTGTCCGGGATAAGGCCCGGCAGGATAAAGGACATCTGGATCGCCTTTTCAACAAAACGCGCACCGAAAGTCTGTTCAGGACCGACACTAACCTTGTTCATGTCCTTGTGATGGACTTCAAAGGCACGCTCGATCCAGTCACGGTCACCTAGAATGACAAAGACGACGCGCGGGCTGCGCAACAGCGTCTGCATTCCGCGCACCAGGTCGACAATGAATTCCGGGCTGCAACGATCGAGATCGTCGACCACCACAAGGACAGGACGTTTCAGACGCTTCATTGTCTTGTAGAAATGCCGCCGGAACCGTTCGAACGGGTCGCCATTGCCAAGGGAAAGGCGCTCGGCAAGTGTGTCGGTGCCAGGTCGAATGGACTCTGTGAAGCACGCTCCTATACCCCAGAGAAAACTCAATCCCGTCAGAGCGGTCAGCATGAGGCCAATGCCGTCCGCAATGCCGAAACCCTTGTCCGACCCGACGCTGAACATAAGACTGCCCTGACCTTTGGCATTGGTGTTGAGTTCCAAAATGCCAAAAACATAGAGCAGCCAGAAAAGCAGCAGACTGACAAACCCGGTTGAGATCAAGGCCACGATTTTCGGGCTTGTCAGGCGCCAGAATATTTCCGGCAGCCAGAGCCGCAAACGCAGATACTGGCGTTGCCACCAGTCCGGTTTTCGGGCGGGTTCTCCATCGACGATTTCAGGGTCCCAGCCTTCATATATTACGGAATCAAAGCAACGCTTGCGAACGGATTGGTAAAAGACCCACCAGGGAGGTGTAACATGCTGTGCCTGCCACGCGTTGAAAGGCACCACTATCCAGGGTCTGCGCGCGCTGTCCGGCCAATCCCGACCATCCCCGGTGATGGAGCCGTCCTTCGGCAACGGGTCGCTGAGAAAAATGGTGGTCAGGTCCGCATGGCCGTATCTCTTGGATAAAAACGAGTTCTTGCCGTGCCGGTAGCCGGTTGGGTTGAGAACCCTTGCAAGGAAATTGGCAAACGTCGTTTTGCCACCGCCCCAGGGCGCGTCCAGGTGCAGTACAAATCCCGCGCGCGTGTTGTTGCGTGACCGGTCTCCGGAAAAACCTTCCGCCTGCTCAGTTGGGTCCGCACCACTGCCGGCGCCGCTCAATTCTTCAGCGCCTTCACCTGTCCAATATGCCGAGGAATAAACCGGACGACGGGGAAACCCGGCAGCTTCCTTCTCCTCCCGCCACATGGCATCGTTGAGACGGCACCAGATCAGGTGGAGCCGCCGTGCCAGTGCAATTGCCAGAATGCCTCTGCCAAGATCGTCACGTTCCGTTTCAGCGTCATCGGGTGCGAAACTTGTTTCAGATTCGACAAGAGCATCTCCTTGCCCGGTTCCCGTGCCTGTTTGACCGGCCTGCGTTTGAGAATTTGATCCTTCTGAATCGGATTGCACTGGGCTGGATTGAACAACTGCTTGAAGCTGGCTGTCATTGAACAATGGTGGGCGGTTTTGTGTCCGCAGAAATGCGTCGAGTTTAAGAGCCTGGCTTTCCGGCAAAGCCAGAACTGCACCTTGCCAGTTCTTGCGGGTTATTCCGGCTGCCTCGATGACAGATTTCCGGGAAATCAGACGAGTTTGATCGAATTCGTGAACTTCGGTCTCGAATGTTCGCTGGCCGTCATCTCTGCTCTGTGTATCCTGTGCTGTCGATGTAACATGGCCCGTGCCAACCAACCCTCCGTTCGACCGGGTTCTCCAATAGATGACCGGATCATTGGTTTGCATCTCCGCCGGAAGAGCTTTTGCGGTCTTCCAGGGTAAGGTTTCACCTGTGTTGATCACATCCGGGGCAGATGTCCAGTCCTCCGGGTTGAACTGCAGGATCCAGACCCGCGGAAGGGCGGCGGTTCCATTGCTTGCACCCTGTTTGCCGTTTTCCCCCTTGAACGTGGCTTTTGCTTCGTCCTGCGTCTCATTGTTTGTTGATTGGCTTCCCTCGGCAGAAGACCGGCCATGAAGCTCGATCATGCGGGCTTCAACGGCTTCTGGACCGTCTTTGTCGTAGAGCTCTTGCAGGTTCGCGATTTCAGGATTGACTGCTCTTGCGCCATCTGCCCACATCGGTTCAGGCAAGGCGATGCGCGCAATCTCAAGCGTCAGGTCGCGCAGCGCCTGACCTGCCAGACGTTGTTCGTACCAAAGCGTCCAGACGTCCCAGTTGGGACCATTTTCCAGGAGCCATGCCTTCAGCTCTTCCCACATTTTGAGGACGTCATCTGGCATGCGTCCATCCGGCCAGAGCGCATTTTGCACAAGGGCGTCGGCAGGTAGCCCCTCGTAAAGTTGCTCAACGTCTGTTTCATATGCCGAACCATTATAGTCGCTATCAATGTAGATTGCGTTCAATGCGGCACGTATGGCCAGCATCCGGGCCGCGTCATCTGCCGTTTCTTCGAACCGGGGATCGATCGAACCCTTTGTTATTTCCGGCGAGGCGAATGCTGAATCTGCGCTCTGGTATCCACTCAGGACAGCAGGGTTTTCACTTGATGTGTCCTGACCGGCAGAGGTTAGCCCTGAAGAGCGGCCGACATCGCCACCGGAACAGACAAAGGCAAACACAGCGTTGTTTTGGCGAAAGGCTTTCAGGATTGCTGCATCGGCAGTCTCGTCGCTTTCGAGCTGCAAAAGGAGAAGCGGCACTGCACGCAGGGAACAGCGCAGGGCGATAGCCGCCGCAACGTGTCGGGGCTGTTTTGAAAGCCAGGCTTCAAGTTCAGCGAGATCAAATTCCTGTTTCCGTGCAGTCACGTGATCACTCCCCCATAAATCAGCTTAAACGGGAGGTGCTGTTTTGAGCAACCGTCGAGAATGGCCGCCGAAATCGAGGGGCCAGAGGAAGCAACTTTTGCCAGCCGGATTTGCGGCACATCATTTCCACCGCGGGACGCCTTCGATACGCTTGGTATAGACTGGAGATTGCGTTGATTGAACAGCCGTTTGAAATCGTCCTCGATCTGCCTTGCTGGTCAGGGCCGATAGACCCGGAACCCCTTTCCGGCGGGATCACCAATACGAGCTACAAGGTGAAGGACGGCGGGCGCACCTTCGTTGCTCGGATTGGCGGCGATATCCCGGTGCACCAGATCATGCGCTTCAATGACATAGCCGCCAGTCGTGCTGCGTTCGATGCCGGCTTGTCGCCGGCAGTTCACTATGCACAGGACAATGCCATCGTCCTTGATTTCATCGACGGGCGCACGCTTGCGGTCGACGACCTGCAAGACCCGATGATGCTGCAGCGCGCGGTCGATCTGTTGCGCCGCTGTCACCACGACGTGCCCCGGTTCCTGAAAGGGCCGGTCATGGCCTTCTGGGTGTTTCACATCCTTCGCAACTATGACCGGATCTTGCGCGATGACGGGAGCAAATATGTGCCGATGCTGCCGGAATTGCAGTGGCAGGCGAGCCACCTGGAAGAAACCATAGGTCTGATCCAGATGGTTTTCAGTCACAATGATCTGCTGGCGGCCAATTTGATCGATGACGGCACACGCCTTTGGTTGATTGACTGGGATTATGCCGGATTTAACTCACCTCTGTTCGATCTGGCTGGGCTTGCCTCGAACAACTCACTTTTGCCGCAACAAGAAGCGCTCGCGCTTGAGATCTACTATGGCCATTCGCCGGACGGATTGCTTGTCAGGCGTTATCACGCGATGAAATGCGCAGCGCTCATGAGAGAAGCAATGTGGTCCATGGTGTCTGAGCATCATTCTGAAATCGACTTCGACTTTGCGGCCTATGCCGAGGAAAATCTGAACCGGTATCGGAAGGCCTTTCGGACGTTTGAGGAACTATAGGAAATCGCGGGCAGGCCGCGTGGAAGCAAGACAAGGTTGGCGCTGGTCTCGCCTGACAATGACCCAAGCGCCGACATTTGCTTGACATAACAGCGCGGCAACGTGCCAAACTGTAGTGCATGAATTGATTTCGACATTATCAGGCAGGGAAAGCGCCTCCAATGTTGACAGTGCCGGGACTTGCGGCCGACGCGCTCGGCGATTTTTTGACCGCTTACGTGCAGCGCCGTTTCGGCAAGTCAGATCCGGAACTGGCCGAGTTGGTGCCCTCCATTGCTCGCATTGCCATGGAATGCATCGGCAACAGCGATGCGCTCTACCACAATATTGAACACACAATGCTGGTCACTTTGGCCGGTCATGACATCTTGCGCGGGCGTGCATTGCACACCCACATGGCGCCAACAGACTATGCGCATGTGATTGTTGCCTGCCTGACGCATGATATCGGCTATGTACGCGGCATTCTGCCAGGCGACGATGCTGAGGGCTTTGTCGTAGATGATACAGGGAAAAAGGTTCAATTGGCGCGTGGGGCGTCTGATGCTGCGCTGACGCCGTACCACGTTGACCGGTCGCAGCTATATATCTTTGAACGGATCTCCGGCACCGGTTTGCTCGATCCTCAACGGATCGCCGATGCGGTTGAGGGATCACGATTTCCAAGCAAGTTCCCGGACGACAATGAAACGCTCGGTGAAGATGCCACTTTGGTGCGCGCTGCAGATTTCATCGGTCAGCTGGGCGATCCGCATTACATCCGCAAGGCCAATGCCCTCTATTTCGAATTTGAAGAGGCGGGCCTTAACAAACAGCTCGGCTACGACACCCCAGCGGATCTGGTTCTGAAATATCCTCAATTCTATTGGAACAGCGTCGCGCCCTATATTCAAAAGGCTATTCAGTATTTGAAAATCACGGCGTCCGGCCGCCAGTGGATTGCAAACCTCTATTCAAATCTCTTCTTGGCGGAGAGAGACATCGCGCTCCTGGGACCGCAGCGCTGAATTGCATTGCTCTCAGCCCACATGCTCGGCTTAAAGAGATACCTTTCAACCAATATCGTAATTTCAAGTTGTAGCGATGTTGATTTCGCTAAAAACTAAAAGTCACTTTATTGGTAATAATACGTATTATTTTGTTTAATTTTCATAGGCAAGTATTGTTAGTAATTCTTATTGCTGGAGTTTATTGAAAGTCCTCTGTTAGTAAGTAAGATGATTGAATTAACTAGATAAAAAATCATGCTAAGTCTAAGAATTCTTACTTTGAGTGAGCTTTAGGGACTAAATCCCGAGCATGGTTGAATGAGATCTGTAGAGAGAGTGAATTTGTCTCTTTCTGACCAATCAGGCGGCCGCAGCACAACTGTTGCAACTCCATCAGTTGGAGTTGAGGCCCAGGCAGCAGAAATTCGCCGACTGTCCAGACCGTTTTGGGCGACGGTCTTGATTGGTGCTGTCAGTTTGTTGGTCTTTGTCGCGTTTCTGACACGGTCGCTCGACCGGAATTCTGTCGAACAGTCTCAGCAAGTCTTCAAAGCTTTGCTGATCGACCGCATGGGACGGCTTGAAACATTAGTCCTTGAGTATGGGTATTGGGACAGTGCCGTCGAGAACCTGGTGAAGGATTTGAATCTTCAGTGGGTGGATCAAACCTTTGTCGACTATCTTCAGGAAAATCTTCAGGTCGAAGCTCTGCATGTACTGGATGGTGACAACCGTCCAAAACTTCAAATCTTGAATGATGCGATAGCTGAATTTGATCTGTCCCAGTACGAGAGCGGCCTCACGCCGCTTCTGAAAAAAGCGCGACGGGGCAATGCGTTTACAGCACCCGAGCCAGTTTCCGGGTTAATTGGAAATCTGACCGACCTCTCAATGGCCAGTGCGATTGTTCTCACGACTTATGACGATGTGGATATTCGAACAGACCACCTTCTTGTCTTTGTGCAACCGCTTGATAGCAACGAACTGGCCGCGTTGAGTGAAAAGTACGGCCTTCCAAACTTGCGCTTGTCCTCTTCCATGCCGACCTATTGGCAAGGAGGCTTCGAACTCTCAACGGTTGACGGAACTGAACTGGGATATCTGATTTGGGACCCTGCATTACCAGGCATCCGATTGTTGCCCTTGATGGCCATCGGTGTCCTTCTGGTCTTCATATGTACATTGTTGACTGCGCGGCTCTATGTTCACAGGGCGACGGCAATTGTACGGGATTTGGCAGAGGCCAAACACGAGGCGGAACATTCAAGGGAACTGCTTGCCGAGCAGGTGCAGCGTGATTTTCTGACAAAGCTTGGGAACCGGCGCTTCCTGGATGAGAAGATGTCCGAATTGCAGGCACAGGAGGTCTTGGGCGATGGTTACGCGCTCCTTTATCTCGACCTGGATGATTTTAAGCAGATCAACGACGAGCACGGACATGAAATGGGGGATTTGGTGCTTCAACACGTCGCCAAGTCACTGCGTGCATTTGCCGGCGATGATGACGCTGTTGTGCGCATCGGGGGAGATGAGTTCGTTATCGTCTTTTCAAGGGCCGATAAAGAACGGATCAATAAACTCGGGCGCATGATAATCGAGCACCTCAGCGAAGCCATGGAATTGAACGATGTGGTCTGCAAATTTGGAGCGAGCATAGGCATCGCTTTTGCAACGCAACCTTCTGAATTGCTCAGACAAGCTGATGTGGCCCTTTATGCTGCAAAGAGGCGCGGTCGGGGTCAGATGGCTGTCTATACCGATGAACTGCTTGAGCTGAAGGGCGGTTAGCAAAGCTGATCATGTAAATTTGCACGGAACGAAACAAATTGCGGAATGTCGTCGATGCAGATGTGTACTTCCAGCGAGCTTCAGACCAGTCTTCGCAAGGCTTGACCAACCCAATCAGGCGTTGGCATCAGGATTGAATCCTGCAGGGCACTTCTGGCTGCGTTCGGGAAGGGAGCAGACCTTTCTGCCTTTGTGTCGTAGTGCAAAAGCATGCATTCGAACGTGGCGCATTCACGGCTGTCGCACAGCATGGTGTGACCAACATGCAATCTCTTAGCGTCCACCCCCAGTATGGCGGTCTCTATTTTGAGAGTTGCAGGTGCACGGACTTCTCCAACATACCGTAAATGCGTTTCGAGCGTGTAGAGTGCGCAACCGGTCTTGTCGAAATAGTCCGTTCCGAACCCAAAGTGATCTTGTAGCTTCCACGTCGCATTGCTGAACGGGACCAGGTAATAGGCCTCGTTCAGGTGGCCATAAGCATCCAGCCAGTTGTTCTGTAGTGGTTCTTCGTGCAGTTGCAACGTCACCATGGTGCCTCTGGATCAAGAGGGTTTCACAAAAACAACCAGTTTGGTCATCGCGGGAATGAGATTGTCGACGATATCGACCTCAAAGCCCATCTTTTTGCCTGCGTCCGTCAGCCATCCGACAGACAGCGAGCGGGCCTCCGGAGTAAACGCCATATGCTGCAGCTGCCAGAGAGCGGCAAGGGCGGGTCC
This sequence comes from uncultured Roseibium sp., assembly GCF_947499295.1. Classification (GTDB taxonomy): domain Bacteria; phylum Pseudomonadota; class Alphaproteobacteria; order Rhizobiales; family Stappiaceae; genus Roseibium. Next base: position 818,965 of record NZ_CANMNP010000001.1, on the reverse strand, counting down.
ACGCCGGTCTTCTTCGACCATGAAATCATGCACCATCAGCTTGCCGCCTGGAGACAGTGCATTGGACGCCTTTTTTAGCAGCCCTTCCACATCGTCACCCGGCACACCGCTCATGAGATAGGACATCAGGATGGCGTTCTGATTGCTGGGCCATTGAACATCGATGGCATTGCCAGGAATATACCGGACGCGATCAACCAGGTCGGCCTCGGAAATGAAACGCCAGCCAATTTCAGCGACGTTCGGAAAGTCGATGATCGTTGCATGCAAGTTTTCATATTCGTTGCAAAGGCTTATCGTCATGGCGCCGGTCCCGCCGCCAACATCTAACAGGGTTTCCGTGTCACCAAGATCCACTTTCCGTGCAAGTGTCCGACCCGGTCCGAGCGAGCCTGCGTGCTGGCTTTCAGAATAGACAGAAGCCTGCTCTTCGTCCGTCATCCAGTGGCTATAGGAAGCGATGGCATCGTCGGACAAATCGCCTTTTATGACGGCGTTCAGCTGGAGCAGGAATGGATACATCTGCTGGTCGATCTGATGGCGAAGATAGTCTCCGAAGTCATATTGCGACTGTTTGGAGAGAAAGTTCTGCGCTGCAGGAGAATTTGAGATCCTTTTGTCGTCACCGATTGCAAGCAAGCCAATGCTGGCAAGCGCTGTCGTTAGAATGACGATGCGATTGACCGGTATATCAGTGGCTTTAGCCAATTGTTCGGCCGTTTTGGGACCGTCTGCGAGAACTGAAAACATATCGACGTGCAGTCCGGCAAACAGAGACTTGGATGCCATGAATCCGAATGCGATCGATGACAGGTCCTCCGCGCTTTCGATTGTGTGTGCACTCGTCGCCGCGGTGTCTTGGACCAGCATGCCGTATTCACTCCTTTGTTTTGAACTTGAGGTGCAAAACATACACCTTCGGTTCCGCAGTGCAACAAAGGTCCTGGCGGCCGGGCAGTTTGGAGCGACTCATGTCTTTACGATCGAACAGCTGTGGGCGCGTTGTTTTCATGGCGACGGAGAATGCAAAACCGGTTGCATCAATGAGCTCATTTTGGCGAAGTCGCGTTTTCAACATTTGTGATGGCCACCTTCGATCTGCTACCTTTCATGTACGACGCGGTGGGTTATGTCTCATTTGCGGACAAAGATGCAGTTTGCATTTGAAGGGCCAACCGCTTTGTTGCACCTCAATTTCCCAAAGACTTGAGACTTCATTGAAGAAGATCATCATCACCGGAGCCAACGGCGTTGGCAAAAGCCTCTTCGCGAGCAAATTGGCTAAGGCCCGTCCAGATGTCCCAGTGATCTCGATCGATGAAATGAAGCTCCAAACCAACTGGCAGAAACGAACTAGAATCGAAATCGAAACAGCCCTTGCGAGAGCGCTTGAGAAAGACGCATGGATACTTGAAGGAGGCCCTGGCTTTTTATCACAAGCTATTGCACAGGCTGACGCACTCGTTTGGCTGGACCCACCAGAATATGTGAGGGCATTGCAGCTAGCCGTACGCCCCTGGAAAAATTTCGGGCAGACCAGACCAGAGCTGCCACCGGGTAACCTCGATTGGCCGTTGCAACAGTATTTTTTCGCCCTTCGCAGTCTCAAGAACAAGTCGAAGTTTCGCTCCTGTATCTCGGAAGCATTTCGCTGTGCAAGCGGGCTTGAAAAGTGGCAATGTCGAAACAAACACGATCGTATAGCGGTCGTTTCAAGATGGTCCAGTGTCTAAATCCAAACGACATCTTGGGCTCATTTGAATGAAGTGCTTGCTGGAAGTGTTCGGCATCTTAAGTTGCGGTCTTTCAGCAGGATCAAGCATTGCCGCGCGGCATGGAAAGTGAAGGGTGAACTTCCTTCGTCAAACGAGCGGCAATCCGGATCTGGTTGCCCGTCTCTGGTCAACTTTAGCGACGTAAATGTGGGTAACACCTGGAAAGGCAGTTCGCAGTGGTCTCTGTCGACCGGATACCGATGTGGGATGCTGTCTTCATCACCAAAAACAATGCTTCATGCAGAACAGAAAAACCGGCCGGAAGGGCCGGTCAGTCTCTGGTCATGAAGATGCCCTCAAGAGGCGCGCGCCGCCGGAAGTTCGATGTCGATACCAAGTGTGGTGACATCTCCGGATCTGTCCATTTCAAGCTTGACGGAGTCCGGGTCGATGTCGACCCGCTTGGCGACGACTGCAAGAATGTCTTCCCGAAGACTGGAAATCAGTGCCGCGTCTGAACCGTTATCCGCCCGTTCATGCGCGAGGAGAATTTGCAGCCGGTTCTTGGCTACCGAGGCGCTAGCGCCTCTTTTGCCAAAGAGGCTCAGAAGGTTCATGCGGCCCTCCCTTTGAAGAGCTTGCCGAGGAAGCTTTTCTTCTCTTCGGGAATGGTCACCGGAATGTTTTCGCCAAGCAGCCGTCGCACGGCTTCCATATATGCCTTGGAGGCCGGTGAGGTTTCGTCCGACACGGTGATCGGCAATCCGACGTTGGAAGCCTTGAGCACGTCCTTGCTCTCCGGCACCACGCCGATGAGAGGCACTGACAGGATGTCGACGACATCGTCTGTCTCCAGCATATCGCCGGACTTGGCACGTTCCGTATCATAGCGTGTGATCATGAGATGCTTTGGCATCCGGCCGCCGTCTTCGGCAATTTTTGTTTTTGCATCGAGCAAGCCAATGATCCGGTCACAGTCGCGCACGGAAGAGACTTCAGGATTGGAAACAATAATTGCTTCATCGGCGTGGCGCATCGCAAGGGTCGCGCCGCGCTCAATGCCGGCCGGACTGTCGCAGATCACCCAGTCGAAATACATCCGCAATTCGCTGATGACGCTGGCAACGCCCTCTTCTGTCAGCGCGTCCTTGTCTCGCGTTTGCGAAGCTGGAAGCAGATAGAGATTGTTGAGTTTCTTGTCCCGCACCAGGGCCTGCTTGATCGAAGCTTCGCCTCGTACAACATTGACCAGATCAAAGACGACGCGGCGCTCGGCCCCCATGATCAGGTCCAGATTGCGCAGACCGACATCGAAATCGATCGCGCAGACCTGGTAGCCTTCTTTGGCAAGCGCCGAAGCAATAGCAGCGGTTGTGGTGGTTTTACCCACTCCGCCTTTGCCTGACGTGACCACAACGACAGTGGCGTTGCTCATGGTGTTCGTCCCGTTTGTTGTCTGCGCCGCGCCTGATTGGACTGCGGCACCGTGGTTAGTTCAGTGCTTCAAAGACCAGGGTTTCGTTTTCGAAGCGGATCTGAGCTGGCGCGTTGCGCAAGGTTCCGTCGAAATCGTCCGCGACTTTGTAAAGTCCATTGATGGAGACCAGCTCCGCGTCCAGTTTCGAGCAGAAGATGCGTGCGCAGTCTTTGCCGGATACGCCTGCAAGTGCGCGCCCCCGTAACGCTCCGTAAACGTGAATGGAGCCACCTGCGATAATTTCAGCGCCGGAACTGACGGACCCGATCACAGTGACGTCTCCTTCCGGATGCAGAATGCTTTGACCGGACCGTACTGGTTCGGTCACGACAATCGAGGATCCGCTGGGAATGCTTGCCGGACCCGTCATCTTCTCGGCAGCACAATTTGTTGCAGCGGCGCTTGCCTTTTCATCACCTGAAGAAGCGGCGTCTTTGCTTTGAACCGTCGGAGCAGACTTTTGCGCATCAGGGGTTTCCGACGTCGCGGATGCCGCCTTTTTCGTATCTTCTGCTTTCATTGTCGGGTTTTTAGCCGAAGAAGGCTCAGGCACTTCGACATCGGATGCCAGCCGGCCACCGGAAAAGCTGGGCGGCATACCGGGCTTCAACCGGGTTCCGGCCACCCCGTCGATGCCCATGACCCTGACGGATCGCTCCGACAGCCCCGACAGCAGCTCTTCCAGATCATCTATCGGGATCTTGCTGCCTCGAACGTCCAGAATGATAGGCCGGTCGATGAAAAAGCCCGGTGAGCGGGCGATGATGCGGTCGATTTCCTGGAACCAGGCATCAAAGGGCGGCTCCGGCGACAACACAATCGCAATGAAGGATTTTCCTTTGAATTTCATTCAGAGGTCCGGCAGCATCTTCAGTGATCGGGGAGGGGATTCCAGCCCGTGGTGGTTCAGGTTGATTTGCTTTTTCAAAGGTATCATCAACAGAACGGAAGGTTTACGCGGGTGATCGTTTTCCACCGATATCAATTTTCGTTTGATATTTCAGATAATTGGCTGTTCGGCGGAGTCTGTCTTGGGATTCCGTCACCAGCGACCTGCTAGAAGTACCGAGTCCGATTGCAAGAATCGAACCGGCAATGCTGCCCCAAATTCCTTTGCCGGAGCAGGAGTTAACTGACTTCCAGCTTAGCGCTGGATTTTTGCCATATTGCAGTGCAGTATGGTGCGGTAGGTGTTGGGGCGCAATGGCGTCTTGGGGACAAAGATGAGTAATTTCAGTGATATGGTGAGTTACATCGGCTTGACGCCGTCTGAGGCCGCGGCGGCTCTTGATGTATCTGAGAATGAAATTGTTCGCTGGTGCAGCACGGACGAAGCGCCGCCCATCCATATTTGGCAGGGTCTGGTACGCATGCTTGACGAAATCCGCATTTCCGCAGAAGAAGCGGCAAAATCCGCGGATCTCGACCATATCGATGCTTCTGATCTGAATCGGATTGATTTGACGGTGCCAGGTCAGACCGCGGCTGAATTTGCCGGCCCGAAACGGGCTGCGACAGCACTTGCCGTGGCAGCACTTGCCCGAGTGTTTGTCTAAAACTGAAGGCCGCGATCTCTATCCGGCAGTTTCTTTCAGGCAATTCAAATGGTCTGCCCTTTGGGAATTCGGCGCTTTCTGATATCAATTTCAAGGCCAGCATTCGGAGGGCCTCTGGCGCAAGACTGGCTCAGCCGTACAGCGCCGACTTTCTCTAAATCGCGACGCCTGCAGAGTCGCAGGCTGAAGTCAGATATCTGAAAGGGGCATTGCCATGTCTGCAACGCTCAAGGGCCTTTTTGCCGCGCTGCTTGCATTTGGTGTGTTTTCGTCTCACGACGCGCTTATCAAGGCGCTGGGTGCTGACTATCCGGTTTTTCAGATAATCTTCTTTTCTGTGCTGTTCGCTTTTGTACCAATGGCGATGATGATGCTGGCGGACAAGGCGGTCGACAATTTCCGGCCGCGGCATCCGCTGCTTGTTGCAACCCGCGCAGGGCTTGCAATTATCGCTATGTCCTGTGGCTTCTACGCGTTCACGGCTCTGCCTCTGGCCGAAGTCTACGCGCTGTTGTTTGCCATGCCATTGTTGATAACGGCGCTTTCCGTCCCTTTGCTGGGTGAGACCGTGCGGGCGCAACGCTGGGCCGCTGTGATTGTCGGCCTGATTGGGGTTCTTGTCGTGCTGCGTCCCGGTGTCACCGAGCTGTCACTGGGCCATGGAGCAGCATTGGCCGCTGCCTTTGCCAACTCGCTCTCGACGGTGTTGGTCCGTAAGATCGGTGGACGCGAACGTCCGGCCGTGTTGATCCTCTATCCGATGATCCTGGCAATGACGGCGATGTCCATGACACTGCCCGTCGTCTATGTTCCGGTCCAGCTTCCGGATCTGGCCATGATGGCAGCCGTGGGCTTTTTGTCTGTGATCGCGCAGTTCTTCATGATCTCCGCCTATAAGGCCGCCCCCGCTGCTGTGGTTGCTCCGTTGCAATACAGCCAGATCCTCTGGGCAACCATGTTCGGCATGCTGTTTTTCGCCGAAACGCCTGACATTTACGTCGGCATCGGTTCATCGATCATCATCTTGTCCGGCATATTCGTTGTCTGGCGCGAAAGCCGTGAAAATGTTTCCGACAAGACACCGGTCCTCAAGTCAGCCAACCCCCGTTTCGACGCCGGTCCACAGCCGAAATAACATCGCGGCCGTCAGTCCAGCCGCTTCTTGAAACGCAAGGCTGCGACAAGCATGCCCAGCACGAAGAAACCGCACATCCAGATCACATCGCGGTGCAGGTCCAATAGACTTGCGTCGCGAAGTACGAAGCCCCGGATCATGCGCATGAAATGGGTCGCGGGAAACACCTCTGCGATATATTGCGCGACCAGCGGCATGCCTTCATAGGGAAACATGAAACCGGACAGCAGGATCGAGGGCAACAGCACGAATACGGTCATCTGTGTTGCCTGGAGCTGGCTCTGGGCGATGGTCGACATTACCAGGCCGAGAGAAAGGCTGGCGCCGATAAACAGCAACGTGCCGATAAAAAGGTCCAGCGTCTTGTCACCGAATGGCACACTGAACAGAAGGTGCCCTAGACCGAGAATGATCACCGTCTGCAAGAGGCCAATGAAAACATAGGGAATAATTTTCCCGATCATCAATTCCATCGGCCGAACCGGCGTATTGATCAGCATTTCCATATTGCCGCGTTCGCGCTCGCGAACGATGGCTGAAGAGGTGAACATGATCATCGTCATGGTCAGGATGATCCCGACGAGACCCGGCACAATATTGATGGCGGTGCGTTGTTCGGGATTGAAGAAAAGAGCCACTTCGAAGGTCGGTGTCGAGCGGTTCGGGGGCTGACGGTTGAGCTCGGACAAGGGCATGCTGCGCAGGGATTTGATAGCGCCGGCGATCATGGTGTCAGATCCGTCGACGATCCACTGGGCGACCGGACGACTGGTTTCCTCATCCGTTGAGGCTGGTGTGCCAAGTCCTGCCGCAGGCGATCTCGCAACGCGCTGCGAGAGGTCTTCGGGCAGGATAAAGGCTGCTCGTACGCGCGCTGACTTGATTGCCTGCTCTGCTTCCTCGATCGAATTCAGCCGTTCTGTGACTTCCACAACTGTCGTTGCCTCAACGATCTGGATGAGAACCCGGCTGAGCCCGGTCTGGCTGTGATCGACTACAGCAACGGGGATATCTCGGACATTCGTGTTGATGGCATAGCCAAAGAGAACCAATTGAATGAGCGGGATCATGATCACCATGCCAAAGGTCATCCTGTCTCGCCGTAACTGATTGAGTTCCTTGAAGAAGATTGCGGCAATGCGGGAGAGCGGTCTCATTGGCGGCCTTCTCCGGTCGCCGTTACGAAGACATCTTCAAGGTTCGGGCGTACCCTCTCGATCAGAGTTGCACCGTCGGTTTCGGGCCTGGCTTTCAAAAAGGCTTCAGGATCCGCAATGCCTGTCTCGACAAGAACACGAAGGCGCGCACCCAATTGTGCAGCGGCCACGATGCCATCGGCACCCAGCAGGTGACGCCGGATGTCGCGCAAGTTGGGCCCTTCGATTTCCACCACGTTGGCACCCATTTCGGCCATGAGGTCCTTGGGAGCGCCGTCAGCCCGCTTTTGCCCGGCTTCCAAGATGGCGATCTTGTGGCACCGTTCTGCCTCATCCATGAAATGGGTGGTAACGACGATAGACGTTCCGCCTTCAATCAGGTCAAAGAGCTGTTCCCAGAAATGCCGACGGGATTCCGGGTCGACCGCTGAGGTCGGTTCATCCAGAAACAGCAGTTGAGGTTCATGCAAAACAGCGGTTGCCAATGCGAGGCGTTGACGTTGGCCACCGCTCATCCGGCCGGCAAATCGGTTCTTGAGGTCGCTCAACTCATAGCGGTCCATGACCTCATTGATCCGCTGTTTGCGCCTTGCGCCCGTCAATCCGTAGATGGTGGCCATGAAACGGAGATTTTCCAGCACCGTCAGATCGCCATAAAGCGAAAAGGCCTGCGTCATGTAACCGATTTTGTATTTCAGGGCCTCCGCATCCTTGGGGACCGACAGTCCAAGGACTTCGACGCTTCCTTCGGTCGGTGTGAGCAGCCCGGTCAACATGCGCATGGCGGTTGTCTTGCCGCAGCCATTTGGACCCAGAAATCCATAAATCATGCCGCGTTCTATGGTCAGATCTAACCCGTCGACCGCGCGGAAGTCCTTGAATTTTTTCACAAGTCCCTCGGCACGGACGACAATATCGGTGTCTGCGACCATCACGGCAGCACGACCTGTGCAGGCACGCCATTGGGCAGATCGCTTGCACTGTCGGGAAGTTGAACTTCTGCCACATACATCAGCCGTGCGCGTTCCGACTGATTAAGCGCATAGTAGGGTGTGAAGGACGGCTCGGAACTGATCCATCGAACGTGACCTTCTATCGGGTCATCAAGGCCATCCACCTTGATCTCCAGCTTGTCGCCTTCGTTGATCTTGACCCGGTGCGGCTCCGGCACGTAAACGCGGGCAAAGGGAGCCGCTCCTGCCAACATGACTGCGACCGGACTGCCGGCCGTCACGCGCTCACCCAGGTTCCAGGGAAGATTGTCCAGCACGCCGTCGCGGCTTGCGGTGATGGTCAGGTCGGACAGGATCTTTTCCTGTGTGGCAAGGCTCGCCAACGCAGCTTCAAGTTCTGCTCTAGCAATATCGAGATCTTCTGGACGCGTTCCGGTCACCAGTTCTTTCAGCTGTTGCTCAGCGCTTTGCAGGCTGGCGCTGGCCGCATCTCGCGTGGCCTTGGCACTGTCAAATTGCGCCTGGCTCGTCGTCCCCCTTTGGGTCAGATCCTGAAAGCGCTTGAATGAGGCTTCCGCATCGACCAGCTCGGCCTTGGCACCGGCAACATTGGCGCGGGCCTTGGCGATCTCCTCTTCACGCGCCCCGTTTTCCAATTTGATCAGATTGGCGCGCGCCTTTTGAACCTCGGCACGTGCCTGGTTGACGATCGCCTGCTGCTCTCCCGGATCGAGTTGCGCCAGGATCGTCCCTTTTTCGACGAAGGTCCCTTGTGCAACCGGCAGGGAAACCAGAACCTCATTGGCAGTGGCAGTCAGCGCTACACGGTCTCGTTCAAGGGTCCCGAGTGCTATGTTGCCTTCATCGGGGCTGCAAGCGATCAGCAAAGCGCAACAGGCCAGAGCAAGGCTTGTGCGAAGTCGAGCCAAAGTCATGACGTTCCTCCCGTCCGATCGCTGGCATTTGGCCAAACGGATCTGAGTCGGGTCAAACCTTAGCGCGACTGTGGGAGGAGGGCCAATGCAAGCGGGTTTCCCGGGCAATGTGGATCAATCACCGACAGGTCCTGGATGCAAAGAAGCCGGGTGAGCCCGGCTTCAGGTTTCTCATTAGACTGGCTGAGGTCAGCTGGCGCGTTTGAAGATGTTGTACCAACGCTTTTTGGGCACCGTGATTGCGCGTTCCAGAATTTCGGCCGCATAAAGGGCAGCGTTTTCGCGAGCTTTTTTAACGCCGGAGACCACCGATGGATCAAGTTCCGCCAAACCGGCACCGAACTCAAACAGGTCGCGGAAGGCCGCACGTTCAACAATCGGCGTCATCAGGACGTCGATATTCTGGGCTGCCAGAAAATCCTGTACCGCTTTCATGGCCCGGGTCGTAACCGCGGCATTGGTGCGTGTCAAAACCACGCAGTGCTTGATGTCATGACGAACGATCTTTTCAAGCTTCTTGATCAGCGTCAGGATCTTGGCCCCGCCGCGCGCATCCATGGAAGAGCCTTGAATTGGAACAACCACAAGGTCCGAGACAGACAGCGCATTTGCAACGACCAGGTTCTCTGTACCTTCCAGATCGACCACCACGTAATCGGAATGTTCCGCTGCATAGGTGATTTGCTCTGTAATGGAGGCGGGCGAGATCTCACTGATCACCGATATGCCAGGACATTTCTTCGGCAGCTCGTGCCATTTCGAGATCCACTTTTGCGGGTCGGCATCGAAGATCGTGACACGCTTTCCCCGGGCGGCGACTTCTGTCGCCAGTAGAAGCGCTGCTGTGGTTTTCCCGGCGCCGCCCTTTGCGTTTGCGAAGGAAATGACTGGCATTTGGGTTCTCCTGAACTTGCCGTGCATTGTCTCTAAGACGGGCCTTATGGGGTCCTATCTATCTGGCAGTCTTGGATTTTTATGGTTACCAAATTCTTAAATTCGCATTTTGCGACGGAGTTATTCAGTGGCTGTTAATGAATGTGGATAAGAGGGGTAAAAACTCTAGTTACAATTTGCAGGGGTGCATCGTGATTAATCGCCATGTTCCAAAAAGAAACCGTGAGTTCGCTTGTATTTCACAGAAAACTATTTTCGGAACTCGGGTGGCTGATAGTTGCCCCAAGGCAGAAAACCGAGTGTGCTTTCAAGGAATGTCGATCTCGTCATGGATCAAATGGATCTTGAAAGAGGGAAGTCTGATACGCACTCCCAAAACCGAAGCCCGGTTCAAGTGTCGACGGGCAGTCCGCCTTTCACCCAATTGGAAATTCCTCCCTCGACAATCTTCAGGTTTTTTACGCCCGCTTTTTGGAGACGCTTAGCTGCCGACTTTGCGCGGCTTCCAGACAGGCAACTTAAGGCCAGGGTGGTCTCAGGGGCGGGCTCAAGGAGTTTCAAGACCTCTTGCTCGAAGTCCTTGTCATTCTTGCAAATGCGATGACTTGTCTTTGGACTTCCCGTCGCCTGCCATTCGTTTGGCGTTCGAACATCAATGACAACGACGTCACCCCGAAGACTGCCTTCGTAGGCGTCTCGAGGCGATAGCCGGTCGAACCTTGCAAAGAGGCTAAAGAGTTCGGAAATTTTCACGACGGCTTAGGAGTTGGACCGTGTGCTGGCACCAATGATCCGGTAGATCGGGCAAAAACTGATGAAACCCGTCCCAATCAGAACCGCACCTGCAATCATCAGCACAATCCCGAGGGTTGACGAAGCAGCGGCGATGAAGCCGAGCAAGGGGGCAAGAATGAGTGCGGCGCCCAAGACGATACGGACGATGCGGTCGAGTGAACCTACGTTGGCAATGCTCATGGAATGTCTCCTGACTTCAAGATGAGTCAGACATAAATCTGAGTGCCTAAAGGTGTCTGTGACTTAGTCACATTGGCTGCAAAGAACGGCGAGCGCCGGGCGTGACAGAATATCGATACTGCCTCTGTGTCGGGCAATCAGTCCCCGTTTTTCCCAGTCCGTCAGCTTTCTGCCGATCACTTCCCGGGCAGACCCGAGATCTTGCGCAAGGCGTTCGTGCGTGGTCTCGACAAGGTCTGTCTTGCCTGCCAATTCCAGCAGCCGCTTGGCAAGGCGGCTGTTGAGGGACGCAAACGAGACTTCATCGACCTTGGCCATCAAGCGGGAAAGACGCGAGGAAAAGGACCTGAAAACCAGATCCCGGAATTCTTCCGATGAGGCAAGACGGGCCTGGAATTCGCTTCTTGGGACCACCAGAGCAGTCACATCAGTCTCGGTCACCGCTTCCGCGCTGTAGTTCTCGTGCGACATCAGACATGATGTGGTCAGCACGCAGGTCTCGTTGGCGCCAATGCGGTAAAGAAGGATCGATTTGCCTTCCGAATTAACAAGATCGACGCGTACCGAACCGCTTTCAATCAAATAGAAGTTGCGGCATGGATCTCCTGCCCGAAACACCGATGCACCCTTGGGGAGCGATACGCTCTGAAATCCTTCAAGGCATTTGGGTCTGAACTGGTCTGACTGCATTGCTTTGCGTTTCTTTCAGGTAACCGATCTAGCAAGATCAGAGACCAGACGATGGTCCGTGTTTCGAGAGGGTTTTGCCTGGTCTGGACCCGCAGCCTGGCGCTGCGCACAGGCGGTTGGCAGACCTAATTCAGGAAAACTTTATCATGCCGCCGGTCTGAGCACGATTGCGGCAAAAGGACCGAAAGGCTACCTTGGCGCTAAGATTCTGTTGCGAAACTTTTCCAGGGTTCCTTGAGGACTGACATGACAATTCGGCACAAACTTTTGACGATTGCAACGACGGCGGCTTTCCTGGTGACAGGGTCTCTTGCTGCAAATGCCGAAGCGTTGAAACCTTATAAGGACCGATTGTTCCGTTACAAGAAAGTCCATGAAACGCTTTATAATGGCGACTTCATCGTCGTTGAATATTCAAAGCAGAGAGACCTGCGTGACCGGGACGAAGTCGATGAACGCCGGGTCTATGGCAACTACGTATCCTATAAGCCCAAAAGGGGGCGCGGCAGCGCCGAGTTAAGCGCGAACGGTCGGACGGTCCAGTATATGGGAACCGGCAAATGGAAGGGCGGTGCAAAGGCTATTGTCATCTACATTCATGGCCAGGGCGGAAACCGCTTTCAGGGCATGAACGATGTGTCCTTTGGTGGCAACTTCAACCGTATTCAGAACCTCATGGTGCGCAACGGGGGCGCTTATCTGACGGTTGATATCAAGAACTTCGACAAACGCGGAACGGCAGATGTCGCCGCATTGATCGAATACCAGAAACAGATTTCACCAGGCGCAAAGGTCGTTGTCGCATGCGGTTCAATGGGTGGGATTATCTGCTGGAACCTTGTGAGAAACGGCAATTACTCGCGTTTGCTCAGCGGCATCATGCTGCTTGGCTCGCCCAAGGATCCGAATTTCCTCGGGTCCAGTGCGCTGTCGCGGAATGTGCCTATCTACATGGGGCAGGGCACGCTGGATCGGGTCTATAATTGGGAAGACCAGGCGAATTTTTTCAAGCAGATCAAATCCAGAGCACCGAACTATCCAATCAAGTTCACTCTGTTCGACACCGGCACCCACGGAACGCCCATTCGCATGACGGATTGGCGGCTTGTGTTGAACTGGATGCTGGGGTGAGAAACTGACGATTTGAATTCGTTGCAAACTGATTCACAATTGCTCGCCCTCGTTTGAGCCAATCAGCCAAATGGAATTTCTTGCAAGTCGCCGCTACACACTTGTGCGGCAAACTTAAACGTTGGTACCTGCACGAACTTTCAACAACCCCTCAGCCAGATGATCGAACACGGTCCGAATTCTCAAGCTGGTGTGCAATTCCCTGTGGGTCACCAGCCAGATGGGAAAGGTGACCGGAGCAACGTCCTCGAAGGCGGGAATGATATCCGGACACCGATCGGCGACTTCGTCCGCTCCCACACCGAGGCCAAATCCCAGGCGCACATACTCCCAGGCGACAATCAGGCTTGGTGAGCTGAGCTTGATGTTAGCCTGGGTCACGTCAAGGCCCATAGCGCGCAGATAGCCGATCAGCTGTTCGTTGTCTTCATAGCCGAGAAAGTCGAGCTTGGGCGCATCCTCCTTCGTCAGCTTACGGCCGAACCGCTGAAGATAGGAACGGGCGGCAAAAATCTGGCCGCGCGCATCGCGCAGTTTGCGGGCGTAGAGTTCCGGATGGTCGGGTTCGACATGGCGTATTGCGATATCGGCTTCTCTGCGGCGCAAATCGCTGACGCTGTTTGTGGAGACGACCTTGATTTCGATGCCGGGGGCTTTCCGGCGCAGGTCCCGCAAGATGTCCGGCAAAAGATAGGCAGCCATCACATCGGTCGTGGAAATGGTAACCAGTCCTTCGATCTGCTGCGATTGACCTGAGGCCGAAAGAGAAACGCGGCTAGCGGCTTCACCCATGGCGCGCACGTGTTCGGCGAGTTCGACACCTGCCTCAGTGAGTATCAAGCTCTTGTTGACACGTTCAAACAAGGTCACGCCAAGTGTTTCTTCAAGGGCGGCAACCTGTCGGCTCAATGTGGGTTGCGTCAGCTTGAGAGCTCGCGCGGCCGCCGAAAGCGAGCCCTCTTCTGCAGTGACAAGAAAGGCACGTGCCTGGTTCCAGTCAAACGTAATACTCTGCCAGTTCATGCAAATATGTATATCACCCAGTGGAAATTCGGCAATTCCCATTAAATTCTGAAGGGGTTAACTAGCGGTTCAAAGGAGTGGTTCCCATGAATCCGCAATGGCTGACAGTGACATTGGTAAGAGCGTTTGAGCTGGTTTTGTGCTTCCTTGCATCGCCGAGCGGCGGCCGGGAAATCGGCCGCGTTATTTTTGATCGCATTGGGCTTTGGGGCGGTGCGGGGAAACGCAAATGACACTTGATACCCATGCGCCTCATATCCCTGTTTTCAAACGCCATCTTGGATCCTGGCAGATTGCCGTCAGTCGACAGGGTCTTGCCAAAGACCAGCTGCGTCGCGCTTATGACGATTGCGCACCGTCCTGGGAAAGAACCATCGAACGGCTCGGGTTCCCCTTGGCGTATCGGCAAGTTCTTCGCCAACTTGTGCCAAAACTGAAACGCCATCGCGAGAGCCCGGTGAAGGTTTTGGATTGCGGTGTCGGAACCGGGGCGATGGCGCTCGCATTGGCTGCGGAAATGGACGCTGCATTCGAGCTGTCGGCAGTCGATATCTCTCCGGTTATGCTTGAAGAGGCGAACAGCAGATTTGAGCAGATGGGCATCAATTGTCAGCTTCAGGTCGCCGACATCAGGGCGTTGCCTTATGCATCTGAGAGTTTTGACCTCGTAATGTGCGCGCATGCGGTTGAGCACTTGGAGGTCCCGCAAGCCGCGATCTGTGAGATGTACCGGGTTTTGAAACCTGGTGGCACACTGCTTGTCGTGACCACCCGCAAAACCCTCTTCGGTGCATTCATTCACCTGAAATGGCGAACTCACCGGCTCACCTCATCGACCCTAAGACAGTGGCTTAAGCAGAACGGCCTGAGCGACCTTGAAACGATGCCGGTGGGCACCGGCCGCTGGACGCGGCTCTGGAGTACGGCGGTCTCGGGCCGAAAGCAGCTGCCGGCTTTATGTGTCGCGCAAGACAATGCGCCATGCGCATTGCCCTGCTCAGCATGATAAGGATAACACGATAATGACGATCACCTGGACCAACGACATGACCCCTTCGACCCGTTTCTGGAGCAAGGCTGCCAAGAAATACGCTGCCTCTCCGATTAAGGACCAGAAGGCTTACGAAAAGACGCTTGAACGGACAACTGAACATCTTGGCCCGCAGGACAAGGTACTCGAGCTTGGTTGCGGTACGGGCTCAACTGCGCTTCTTCTTTCCGGAAATGTCAGCACATATCTCGCGACCGACTTTGCCGGCGGAATGATCGACATTGCCAACGAAAAACTTCTCACAGAGAAAGAACGGAACAGCGCCTCGGCAGACGGATTGAGCTTTGCGGTTGCTGATGTTTTCAGTGAGGAGATCGAAGCCCGGGACGGCAAGGGGTATGATGCGGTACTGGCCTACAATTTCCTGCATCTGGTTGAAAACCCGGAAGACACTTTGAAAAGAGTGCGGGACCTTCTGAACCCGGGTGGCCTTTATATTTCCAAGACCGTCTGCCTGAAGAAAAAGGCCTGGTTGTTCACACCGATGATCAAGGTGATGCAGCTGTTTGGCAAAGCACCTTTTGTGCGCATGCTGTCCTTTCAGGGCCTGGAAGAAATGATTGCCTCGAGTGGCTTTGAAATCATTGAAACCGGCACCTATCCGGAGCCTTACAGCCGGTTTGTGGTTGCCAGAAAAACTTGAATCACTGGATTGTGCTGCACCGGGTAAACACAAGCGGTTCGAGGCAAGCTGCAGTTGCAGGGCTCCATGGCGGGTGATACGACAGTCGTCCCGCCAATGATGGTCCATTGAAAGCATCTGATGCTCGTTCGCGACCGCGCGTTTTTCGCGTCCATGTTTCTGACGGTTCTGGCCGATCAGATCCTGCTCTTTCTGGTGCCGCTGGTCATCTTCCAGATCACCGGTAATGTCGCCTGGTCCGGCTTGGCGTTTTTCTTTGAAACGTTGCCTCGATACCTGACATTTCCGGTCGCAGGGATTTTGTGTGACCGGTATTCCCCGATCATGTTATTGCGCGTCAGTCGCGTGCTGCGAGCCCTTGTTTGCCTGATCGGCATCACAGGCCAGATCGTTTTCGGCGGTGTTTGGTGGCTGATTGCGCTCTCCGCGATTGTCGGCGTGTTGACGACACAGGGGCTGCTCGCACTGGAAATGGTTCTGGTCGGCGCATTCAAGGATCAACGCTTTGAAAAGGTGGCGAGCTACAGTCAACTGGCCTCACAAATGGGTGTCGTACTTGGACCATTGACGGCAGCTTATCTGATGGTGTTGTGGCCTTGGGAAACCGTGGTGATCCTGGCAACTGGGTTGTTTGTCCTGTCGGACGCCGTGTTTCGGCTTTGGCCTGGCCAGGTGCGCATGGTAGATCCTCCTGCGCCCCTCGAAGAGCGTCACCCTTTCGCCGATCTGAAGCATGCCTTCGTGCTGATCTGGCAGTTGCCGGATCTCTTGCGCGCTATTTTTCAGGCCGCGGGTGTCAATCTTATAATCGGTGCAACGCTAGCAACTGCGGCAGCCATGATGACGGGTTTCTTCGATCGGTCCGAGCAGGAATACGCCTGGCTGCAGGTAGGGGGAGCACTAGCGACGCTCGCCGTTCTGACTTTGACAGCACATGTCCATTTTGGTCTGAACACGCTCGGTCGCACGGCCTATGCACTCATTTGTCTTGGTGCTGTCTTGACCGGTCTCGGCGCTCATCCGCTGGTCTACGCGATCGGGTTCCTGTTGATTGCCGGCTTCGACAAGATGTTCAACATCTATGTTCGTACCCTGCGCAAGGAAATCATTCCGCCATCCGAGTTCGGCAAGACCACAGGAGCAATCATCTGCCTGAACAACCTGTCGCAACCGCTTGCAGGGCTCATGGTGGCATTGTTTGCAGCCGGGGATGACGCCAGAGCAGTTCTTTTAGGGTTGGCTGCAATCATGGCGCTTATTGGCGTTTGGACTTTCCGGCGCAAGATAACCGCTTCTCATTGATGGGGCATGGGTTCCGCTGACCGGCGGACAATGTCCGCAATCTCCGTCAACTGACTGGCTAGCGGGCTGCTTCTTCGCCACACCATACCGATCGTTCTGTTGGGTTCCGGTGTTTCAAAACGGGATACGGAGACCGGTGCCGATCTGGTTTCAACCGGAACGGCCATTTCCGGAATGAGTGTCACCCCCATTCCTGCGCTGACCATCTGGACGAGCGTCGACAAGGAACTTGCGTCCAGCACTTCCCTGGGCGGCCCGGAGGGCAGATTGCAAAATGACAGCGCCTGATCGCGGAAACAGTGACCCTCTTCCAGCAGCAGCAACCGCATTTCCTTAAGACTGTCTGCGTTGGGCAGTGGAAGATTGGCTTCACCGGCGGTGCGCACCAGGACAAAACTCTCCTGTATGAGCGGGATTTCTTCAAGAGAGCTTTCCGAGACCGGCAAGGCAACGATTGCCGTATCGAGCCGGCCTTCCTTTAACTCCTGTATCAGTTTGGGTGTCACGGTTTCCCGAACATGAATATCGAGTTCGGGATAGCTTTCCTTGAGATTGCCGATCACCTTTGGCAGCAGGTAAGGGGCAATTGTGGGAATCACCCCGATGCGGAACCGGCCGACCAGCCGTTCACGGGAGGCGCGGGCGAGATCGCCAAGCTCGTCAGCGGAACGAAGAATGTCTCTGGCGCGCTCTACTGCCACTTCCCCAAAATGAGTCAGTCTGACTTGACGTGCGCCCCGCTCAAAGAGCGTTGCACCCAGAACATCTTCCATTTCCTTGATCTGCATGGACAGAGCTGGTTGCGAAATTGCGCAGGCTTCCGCAGCTCTGCCGAAGTGCCCATGGCGTGCGAGAGCCTCAAAATAGCGGAGCTGCTTCAAAGTGATGTTGATCATAATCTAAACTTATCGAAGCGATCAGAAAATTCAACTTCTTCTGATGATTGCAGTTTGCTAGTTTAGAATCAGAACAGACTAGACAGATGACTGTGCATCCTTTGGTGGTATTGTCTGCAGTCTGTTCAGCCAAGAATTGAAACGGTGTGGTCTGTCACTATTTCCAGAGCATACAGCGAGTTTCGCAAGATAGTTCCAGCCCGATGTCAAATTGCCGACAAAGGGTCTGGTTTGTGTAAGCCGGTGCAAGGCACCGAGTTTAGAATTGGAGAGGAAGATGGACGCTAAGGTCGATAAATCAGGTGGTTGTCCCGTTATGCACGGTGGCAATACGGCCATGGACAAGCCCGTCACCAAATGGTGGCCTAACGCTCTGAATCTGGACATCCTCCACCAGCACGGTGCCCGCACCAACCCGATGGACCCGGACTTCGACTACAAGAAAGCCGTGAAGAGCCTCGATCATGAAGGTGTCAAAGCCGATTTGCGTGCCCTGATGACCGACAGTCAGGAATGGTGGCCTGCCGATTGGGGCCACTATGGCGGTCTCATGATCCGTCTGGCCTGGCACTCAGCTGGCTCCTATCGCATGCAGGACGGCCGTGGCGGCGCCGGTTCTGGAAACATTCGTTTTGCCCCTCTCAATTCCTGGCCCGACAATGCCAGCCTGGACAAGGCTCGCCGTTTGCTGTGGCCGATAAAGAAGAAATACGGCAACGCCCTTTCCTGGGCGGATCTGATCATCCTCGCCGGCAACATGGCTTACGAGTCCATGGGGTTCAAAACCTTCGGATTTGGTTTTGGCCGCGCCGATATTTGGGGCCCGGAGACAGACGTCTACTGGGGCTCTGAAAAGGAATGGTTGGCACCCGCTGAAAACCGCTACGACGACACCGACAATGCGGAAACGCTGGAGAACCCGTTGGCAGCTGTCCACATGGGTCTGATCTACGTGAACCCGGAAGGTGTTGATGGCAAGCCCGACCCGGTCAAGACAGGTGCCCATGTGCGTGAAACCTTCAAGCGCATGGCCATGAACGACGAAGAAACCGCGGCGCTGACCTGCGGTGGCCACACAGTCGGCAAGGCTCACGGCGGAGGTGCCGGAGACCATATCGGCGCTGAGCCGGAAGGGGCAGGTGTTGAGGCTCAGGGCCTCGGTTGGGCCAATCCGGACCAGGACGGCAAGGCTTCCAAGGCCTTCACCTCGGGAATTGAAGGCGCATGGACGAAAGAGCCGACCAAGTTCGACATGGGCTTCTTCGACTATCTCTTCAACTATGAATGGGAGCTGACGAAGTCTCCGGCAGGTGCTTGGCAGTGGAAGCCGGTGGACATGCCGGAAGATCAGAAACCCGTCGATGCTTCCGATCCGTCGATCCGTCACGACCCGATGATGACCGATGCGGACATGGCCATGAAAATGGACCCGGTCTACAATGAAATCTGCCGGAAATTCATGGCCGATGAAGCCTACTTCCGCGATTGCTTTGCTCGCGCCTGGTTCAAGCTGACCCACCGTGACATGGGGCCGAAGGCCAACTACATCGGTCCGGATGTTCCTTCCGAAGACCTGATCTGGCAAGATCCGATCCCGGCTGGTTCAACGTCTTATGATGTCGATGCGGTCAAGGCCAAGATTGCTTCCAGCGGCCTCACTGCAGCTGAGATGATTGCAACGGCTTGGGACAGCGCTCGCACATTTCGTGGCTCAGACAAGCGTGGCGGTGCCAATGGTGCACGCATTCGCCTGGCGCCGCAGAAGGACTGGGCGGGCAATGAGCCGGAGCGGCTTGCCAAGGTTCTGGCAGTACTGGAGCCGATTGCTGCCGAAGCTGGTGCTTCCGTTGCGGACGTGATCGTGCTCGCCGGCAATGTCGGTGTCGAGCAGGCGATCAAGACCGCTGGTCTGAGTGCGACGGTTCCTTTCTCGCCCGGTCGTGGCGATGCGACGGACGCGCAGACGGATGGTGAATCCTTTGATGTGCTGGAGCCGCTTGCTGACGGTTTCAGGAACTGGGAAAAGGAAAACTACGTCGTCAGCCCGGAAGAAATGATGCTGGATCGTGCTCAGCTTCTTGGGTTGACCGCTCAGGAAATGACGGTTCTTACCGGTGGCTTGCGTGTTCTTGGCGTGAACCATGGCGGCACCAAACATGGTGTCTTCACGGATCGTGAGGGTGCGCTTTCCCCGGACTTCTTCATCAACCTGACCGACATGGCCAATAGCTGGCTTCCGGTATCGGACGGTACCTATGAAATCCGCGACCGGAAGCTCGGAACGTTGAAATGGACCGCAACCAGCGCTGACCTGGTGTTTGGCTCTAATTCCATCCTGAGGGCCTACGCTGAGGTCTATGCTCAGGACGACAACAGCGAGAAGTTCGTAAAGGACTTTGTGGCTGCCTGGGTGAAGGTGATGAACGCCGATCGGTTCGATCTGGCCTGATAAATCGACGTCAAACGTTAAATGTGGCGCTCCGGAGCAATTCGGGGCGCTTTTTTGCGCTGCGACAACTGGCATTGGTCGCCAAAAACACCTATTTTCCCTGCATGGTTATGCTGTCGTCATGACGGATATGCTGCACTGCGGAGTGCCGCCGGGTCCCGTCCTGGTCAATGAGTTTCAGTCAGCCGTCAGTTTTGACAGCAGCTGAGACTTCCATGTGGGAAATTCGATTTCATGTTCGATCTGACAGGTCACAAAGCCCTTGTTGTTGGTGTTGCAAATGAGCAGTCCATTGCTTATGGCTGCGCCAAAGCTTTCAGGGCGCAAGGTGCTGATCTTGCCATTACCTATGCGAACGAAAAGGCCGAACCCTTTGTCAGACCTTTAGCCGAAGCACTTGAGGCAGAGATCATCGCACCGCTCAACGTCCGTGAAGAGGGTGAACTTGATGATCTGTTTTCCAGGATCGCCGAACGCTGGGGCAGGCTCGACACGCTTCTTCATTCGGTCGCCTTCTCGAACAAGGAAGATCTCCATGGCAGGGTTGTCGATTGCTCTTCAGAGGGTTTCGCGCTTGCGATGGATGTCTCCGTTCACTCGTTCTTGCGCTTGATCCGGAAGGCCGAACCCCTGATGACGGAGGGAGGCACGTGTATGACAGTCTCCTTCATGGGGGCACAGCGCGTGGTCGACCGATACGGTCTCATGGGCCCGGTCAAGGCTGCACTTGAATCCGCAACGCGCTATGCTGCCGCCGAATTGGGCCCGAAAGGCATATCGGTTCACGCGCTTTCGCCTGGTCCGTTGATGACCCGCGCTGCCTCGGGAATTGCAGAGTTCGATGCACTTCTCAATGACGCCGCCGAACGCGCGCCAACGCATCAACTGGCAACCATCGACGACGTCGGCGCCTACGCGGCCTTCCTGGCAAGCCGCGAAGCCTTCAATGTAACTGGCGGTATTCATCCGATCGACGGTGGCTACAGCATTCTAGGATAGGAGGTTCTGATGAAGGACATTTTCGACGCTCTTGAGAAGGGACAAAACCAGTTCCTGGACCTTCTGTCCGATGCGACTGCCTGGGCGCCTTCCGCGCACTACACTCGCATGCAGGCTCAGGCGACAGAGCTCACCAAGATGACAGAACTCATCTCCCTTGGTCTGACGCGGCACATGACAAGGATCGCCGATGTTCAAAAGGACCACTGGCACAAGAACCTGTCAGCTTTCAACAAGTCCGTTCAAGATCTCGGCGAAGCGCACAATTCAGGCGCCCTCCTCGATAACTGGCACAGTTATTGGCAGGACGCGGTGCAACGTACCGTGCTGACCATGGACACGTTGCGCCAGCGCGGTGACGTATTTGTGGAACATGAAGCCGCTGGCTGCCCGCCGGTTCTGATCTACGACTATGAGCTTGTGGTGGACGGTACCGATCTGCCGCGCCCATGCAACTACATGCTGCTAAAGATTACCCCTCCAAACGACTCCAAGTTTCGTGACCATCAACCCTGGAAACGGCCTTACATCATCATCGACCCGCGTGCGGGCCACGGTGCAGGCATAGGCGGTTTCAAGTCCGATAGCCAAGTTGGTGTCGCGCTCCGTGACGGCCATCCCGTCTATTTCGTTGCTTTCAAGCGTTGGCCTGAAAAAGGTCAGACGCTCGCCGATGTCACCAACGCTGAAGCTGCTTTCGTTCGAAAGGTAAAAGAGCTGCACCCGGAAGCGCCAAATCCGATCGTGACCGGCAATTGCCAGGGGGGGTGGGCCACACTTCTCTTGGCTGCCACCAATCCCGATCTGACAGGGCCAATCGTCCTCAACGGCGCACCCGTCAGCACCTGGTCCGGGCGGGTTGGGGAAAACCCGATGCGATACAATGGCGGGATACTCGGCGGAACTTACAACGCCATGTACTATTCCGATCTTGGGCACGGCGTTTTTGATGGCGCCGATATCGTCCAGAATTTCGAATTGCTCAATCCGGCGAGAAATTACTTCGGCAAATACTATGACCTCTATTCGAAGGTCGACACGGAACCGCAGCGTTTTCTGGATTTCGAACGCTGGTGGGGCGGGTATTTTCTGCTGAACGAAGCGGAAATGAAATGGATCGTCGAACAGCTGTTTGTCGGTAACCGACTTGCCAAGAATGAGGCGCAGCTTGAGCCGGGCCGCAATATCGATCTCAAGGAGATCAGGGCACCAATCATTGTCTTTGCCAGCTGGGGAGACAACATCACGCCGCCGCAGCAAGCGCTCAACTGGATCGTCGACAGCTACACGGACGAACGGGAAATCGCAATCCGGGGACAGCGTATCATCTACATGGTGCACGACCAGGTCGGCCACCTGGGCATCTTTGTTTCTTCAAAGATCGCAAAGAAAGAACACACGGAAGTCACATCGACCCTGAAAACCATCGAAGCTCTGCCGCCTGGGCTCTATGAAATGACGATAGATGATTATGCCGGCGACATCCTGGAGCGTGAGTTCACCGTGAGTTTTCATGAACGCACAATGGATGACCTCAGAGAGATAGACGATGGCCGGGATGAAGAACACGCGTTTGCGGCAGTTGCGCGCGCTTCGGAACAGCAGTCTGAATTTTACGACGTCTGTATCCGGCCGTTTGTACAGTCCGGCGTGACTGAGCAAAGCGCGGACCTGCGTCGCCGGCTGCATCCGCTTCGCGTACAGCGGTCCATGATATCCAGCCTCAATCCGTTTCTTGGACTTTTACCGGGTTGGGCGGAAAAAGTGAAAGAAAGCCGGACGCCTGCGGCCCCTGAAAACCCGTTTATAGAACTTGAGCACCTCAATGCGGCGCTCGTCGAACAGTCGATGGATCTCTTCCGGGACCTTCGCGACACCATGTATGAGAACTTGTTCCTGTCCGTTTGGGGCTCGCCCTATATGCGGTGGTTCGGCCGTAGCAGACTGCCGGGACGCACGCTGAAACGAAAAGAAGACCTGCGCAGCTTGCCACCGGTTCAGGCCGCCTTGATGCGGATCGAAGAGGGTGGCTTCTGCGATGCAGTCATTCGCATGCTGATCTTGCTTGCGGAAAGCCGCGGAGCAGTGCGCAAGGATCGACTGGAGCGGTCGGCCCGGGTTCTCACGCAGGATGAGCCCTTCAAGTCACTGGCCCCCGATGAGCGCAGCTTTATCCTTCAGGAACAGACGCTGATCGTTGAATTTGCCCACGACAAAGCGATAGAAAGCCTGCCGAAACTGCTAAAAACGGCCGAAGAGCGAGAGCTTGCGTCCAATGTGGTTCGATATATCCCGGGTGCCTTGAAGGAAATGGCGCCTCATACTCTGGAGACCTTGCAGAAGTTTCAAAAGGTTTTGGGATTGCCGCCGGTCTCGGATGACATCACTGAAAACCCGCTGGAAGCGCAAGTGAAACGGGAACGAGCAGCAGCTGACGCCAAGGCATTGAAGGGCTCAGGCACCGAAATGTCGGGATCTTCCGGACCGAAAGAGGTGGCTTCAAAAAAGTCGACCACCCGTAAAGCGCCGGCACGAAATAGAACAGCCAAAAAGTCAACTTCAGCGCGCAAGCCGCGTCGCGCCGTCGGCAAATCGCAAGAGCCGGCTGAATGAAAAAGGGCGTCCGGGCCTCTCGGACGCCCCTCAGAGCCCCCCTGGATTGTTGTTGGAGTTTGGCTCTGAACAGCAGTGGCAGGAAATGCCAAGCTTGTCTGAAGTTCCGAAATTCGGCACATCGGCTCGTCTCGGAACGGTCGTTCGGTACAGATTCTGCGAAATAGAATACCAAGACAACGACGCTCGGCAAGACCTGAAGCGCCCTGCAAATATTAAATTTTGTCCTTTTGGTGACCGTGCATAGAAAGTATGCATGGCTGCAACCATAAGGTGTGACTTCCGCATGGGGAGCAAAGGTCAACAGGGGCTGTCTCTTCATCGGAAAAGAACCGCTGCCAAACCTTTGGCCCAATTTGCGGTCAACTCTTCCAACAATCGAGTGGTGCTTTGGCAGCCGAATGACTGCTACGGTGGAACACAACGAAAATCGGTGGCAGTGCGGAATGTTCGACTGGGCGTACAAGAAGAGACTGAAAGACGACCTGGAGATCTGGGTGTCCAACGGATGGGTTAACCCGGATGGAGCGGCGCTGATCCTCAAAGAGCAAGAGCAGGGCGATGGCCGGTCCCGATTGCCGATGGTACTCGCGGGTATTGGCATGGTGTGTGTAGCATTGGCCCTATTCGCTTTTATCGCCGCTAATTGGGGGGTGATCCCGAAAGCGGTCAAGCTCGTTGGCATAGCGTGTCTCATTGTAGCGAGCCACAGCCTGGCGGCATTGGCTTCCAAGCGTGGAAAAAGAGGCATTGCGGATTTGGCGACCGGATTTGCTACGCTTGTTTTTGTTGGGGGCATGGCTCTTGTCGGCCAGATCTTTCATTTACCTTCCGACTGGGCTGGCGGTGCTCTACTGGTCTGTCTAGGTGCGCTTGTTGCAGCCTGGATCACAGGGTCCAGGGCATCTGTGGCAGTCGCTGCGGTTGCCGCGATCACATGGCAGGTCATGAGGGAAGACTTCGGTGAACCTGGCCTGCTTCCCGGCCTTGTTGGACTGGCGTTGCTTGTTGCGATTTTCGCACATTCGGTGGTCTATCCGGCACGCCTGTCAAGGTGGGCCGCGATCGTGATCTTTTGGGTGACCTATGGCCGCTGGTTTGCCGAAACAGCTGAAATTCTCAGAGGCGGGGACGACATTGTTCTGGCGATGGCCTTAGCTGGCATCGGCGGCGTGGCAGCGCTCATGGTTCAGCTCGACCCGGTTGCAGATCTGTTCGTCAAATGGTCGAGCGACCGACCGCTGCGAAACCATGGCCATTGGATGATGGCGCGGTCGCTTCAAGATGCCGGTATAATGATCCTTTGCATCTTGCTGGTTGTGTCGCTTATTCTAGTGCCCGAGATTTCCGACAGCCTTGTCTCGGCAGGCCTTCTGGCACTTCCTGCCCTGGTACCGCTCACACTAGCGGTACTCTTATGCGTGGTCGGCCTGGTTCTTTCTTTCAAGACTACGAAGGCCCTTGCACTCTTTGCCGCTGTGGGATTTGCGCTTCTGGCGGTTCTGATGCCCTTGACCACTCTAAATGTTCTGCTTCTATCAGCATTCAGCCTGGCCGCTCTTGTCGGCCTTTGTGCGCTTGGTACCTGGTACAGTAACCGGTTCTGGATGCTCTGCGCCTATCTCGGGCTAACAGCCGTTGCCCTTTGGCTGCTTGAAGTCACCATAGGGTCATTGTTGGGGCAATCCCTGTTCTTCCTGGTCGCGGGCGTGTTGTTGCTTGGAGTAGCGCTTTGGCTGGCGCGCGTCTTCAGAAGGAGCGGGCAGGTAAAACAATCACCGGAGAACGAGGAGGTCCTGCCGACATGAGCGATGTTGCCGGAACACTTCCATCAACCCGACCCAAACCCCTTCGACTTCCGTTTTTGCGGTGGGGACTTGTAGCCGTCGTGCAGCTGTTCCTGATTGCAATTCCACTTGCAGACAGGTTTGACGTCCAGCGCAACGGGCAGGTGGTGCCGTTGGAACTTGTGCCCGTGGATCCGAGGGATCTCCTCAGAGGCGACTATGTCATCATAAATCTCGCGATCAACAATCTCTCCAAAGATCTAAGCGAAGACGGTGAGATCGCAGTCGGAGACAAGGTCTTTGTCGGTCTGAGGGCAGGTGCAGGCAAAGCTGCGCAGCCAATTGTCGTGACTTTAGAGCGGGACAATGCTGGTAATCTCGCCATGTCTGGCACCGTGCGTTCGGTGACTGAAAACGAGATCCGGATTGACTATGGCATAGATGCTTTTTTCCTTCCCGAAGGCGAAGGCAGGGTCATTGAACGTCTTGATACCAGCCGTGTTCTGCTTGAAATCGCTGTGACGGAGGACGGTCGGTCTCTGCCGCTTACATTGCTGGTTGACGGCAAGGCGTTTCAGTCTGACGCAGCCTTTTGACCTGGAGGCCGTCAGACGTTAAGAGCGCTGGGTATCGTCGTCCCTCAATCAGGTTCTAAATGTCCGATCTCGCGCTCGAAACACTGTTGCTACCTCTTTCATCCGGTGAAGTGGTGCCCGGATCCGATCCAAAGGCTCTGTTCCTGCGCGCACGCGCAGGGCAGTCACTGACAGATCTGGCGCTGAACAAGCTCGTTTGCGAGCAGAGCTTTGCTCCGGATCGCGACGCCTTGCACAAGTCGGGTCTTGAGGTTGTGGCCGAGGTCGCCGAAACCGGATTTGATCTGGTGCTCGTGCTGCCGGGGCGCCAGCGCCAGGAAGCGCGATCGCAGCTGGCACGGGCTGTTTCAAAGGCAGTCTCCGGTGGTGTGGTGATTGCCTGCTCCGCAAATACGGAAGGCGCAAAGACGCTTGAAAGCGACCTTTCTGATTTGCTTGGGCACACAGAAAAACTGACAAAGAACAAGTGCCGCGCCGTCTGGGGAGCTGTGCAGCCTGAGGATCTGAACCAGGAACTTCTGGAAGAATGGTCAATCCTGGATCAGCCCAGACCGGTTCTGGAGGGGGCCTATGTCAGCCGGCCAGGCATTTTTGCCTGGGACCGCATAGATCCGGCTTCAGCGTTGCTGGTCAGTTATCTGCCGGAAACCCTGAAGGGACGGGGTGCGGATCTCGGAGCAGGCTTTGGTTATTTGAGCCGTGCGGTCTTGGAAAAAGCTCCGAAAGTTGCGGCAATGGATCTCTATGAAGCCGAGAAACGGGCTTTGGATCTTGCGGAGCGAAACCTCTCGGCCTTCAAAGGAAAGCGCGCCCTGAACGGCGTCTGGTCGGACGTCACAAAAGGCGTCGAGGGTCCTTATGATTTTATTGTTTCCAATCCCCCGTTTCACCAGGCTGGAAGGGCAGATCGGGCCGATGTCGGGCAAGGCTTTATCCGCTCTGCAGCCGGAGGGCTGAGACCGGGTGGAGATTTCTTCATGGTGGCCAACAGGCACTTGCCCTATGAGCAGACACTTTCCGATGTATTCGCCAGCGTGGTTCAATTGGCTGACGAGGGCGGATACAAGGTCATCCGGGCCATAAAGGGAAAGGGAGGGCGATAGCGTGCATCTTGTAAAGCTTCTCGCCAATCTGGGCTATGGCAGCCGCAAGGAAATGCAGCTTGCGATCCGGAATGGATGGGTGACAGACAAGGCAGGCAATGCCCTGAAAGCCGACAGCCGCGTCAGCCATGAAGACATCCTGTTTGACGATGAACCGCTGGATCCGGCACAGGGCGTTGTTTTGCTCATGAACAAGCCCCTCGGATACACGTGCTCAACCAAGGATCAAGGTAGGCTCGTGTATGATCTGCTGCCTGATCGGTTCCGGATGCGTAAACCCGTCTTGTCGACAATAGGGCGTCTGGACAAGGAAACATCAGGCGCCTTGCTGTTTACCGATGACGGGACATTTCTGCACAAGGTGATTTCACCGAAATCAAATGTCCCGAAGATTTATGATGTTGTTCTGGATCGCCCCTTGAAAGGCGATGAAGCTGACATTTTCGGATCCGGTGAAATGATGCTGGACAGCGAGGAAAAGCCACTGAAACCGGCTCTTCTGGATATTGTGGATGAAACTCATGCGCGCCTGACGCTGCACGAAGGTCGGTATCATCAAGTGCGCCGCATGTTTGCAAGTGTTGGCAACCACGTCAATGAACTGAAACGCAGCGCAATAGGTGGTCTTGGCCTTGATGGCGTTGAAGAAGGCAATTGGCAGGCACTCACCGATGAGCGCAAGGCCGCGATTTTCAAGTAATCCCGCAAAATTGGAGTGCCCGGCAACTTGCCGGACACTTTGTCTTTCAATTCAAATTGGGTCCATTCCTGAGGTCAGCTTTCGCGGCTGAGCACCCGAATCCGGCTGTCGAACTCTCCCCGATCGACGTAGCAGCCCCGCAAATGGCGAAAGCCTGTGTTTGGGTCAAATGCCGCCCTGCCATGCAACACACGACGATTGTCAAAGATGACCATCTCGCCGCCATTGAGGCGTGTGGTGATGACGTAGTCGTCCGAGCGGGTCATTTGCATGATTGTCCGATAGGCTCTGTAATATGTTTCCATGATATCTGCCGGCAGGTCGAAAATGCCGGCCAGATGAGCATTGAAATGCAGTTCCTGCAATCTGCCGAATGGATCCAGGTCGATAACTGTCTGGTGGCGCCGAATGTCGAAATCCGCATCGTGGAACCGGAAAGGCACCGGCGTATCGGCCAGTAGCTTGAATGTTTCAGGGTCGTTTTCCAGAAGGTCGGAGGCTATTGCAAAACCGTCGCAGAAGGTCGAGCCACCGCCATCGGCCTCATTGGCCAGACAGTGCAGGAATTGGAAGCCCGGAGGGAGTTCCTGGTTGGCAAGGTCCGTGTGCAGGGGAAGTGCGTGCGATGTGTAGGCCAGATTGTTCGGGTTCGGCTTGGACATAACCTCAAAGGTCGTGCCGAAATTGGTCTGCCGAAGGAAGCCGATCCGGCCTGCGACCGTCATGCCGGCTTCAGAATCATCGGCCATACCGGTAACGATAGACAGGCCGGTTTTCTTGGTTTCTCTCAGAAACTCCAGAAGGGCAGTATCATCGGCCAAAAGATCCTGCGCATCGGCCCGTGGCAGGCTGGCCGGCGGCAGATCTCCACGCCAGAGTGTCGGCTCGATCTTTGCCGGGTCTTTCAATCCGATCCCGGGCCGATGTTTGTGCAGCCAGCCAGTGTCAAACCGGCTGACATGGTCTCCGTGATTCCAGGTCAAAACGATCTCTTCTGTCTCCAGATCGGCATTGGAGACCGAAATGTCCATTGGAATACTTGTCAGGTCGAATTCGCGTTCCTGAGTTTGCGGGTGAAAGCCGCTTGGACAGTTGTCACGCAGCCAGACGAATGGAAAGTCTGCACTTGTACCGTCAACCCAGGCAACATGAAGCACGCGGTCGTCACCGCGCAGGGATATGCTGGTCATTCTAAAGTTCCGTTGATGTCTTTTGGTCGTGGTTAGGCGGCGCTGTTGGCGCGCTTCAACGGCTGGAGAGGGGGCGGCCACCACCAGTAGGCTTTGTTATGCGGATTGCCAGGGTTGCGCCCGAGAATAGCAAACATCAACGTAAGCCTTTTGCAGGGAATACCTGCGATTAAACACGTGAGCAAAGTGACATCAAACAAAACACCCGGCAATAGAGATTTTGCCGGGTGAAACAATCTTTGGAAATCCGGTGGTTACAATGCGTATCTAACCTTTGGCGGCACGCGCTGCGAGGGCGATGGCTATATAGCTCCAGCCGTTGATCAACACGGAGACGCCTGCGATCAGGCCGAGGGCCCAGCTTGCTGAACCGGGCAGGTCGATTGCAATCATCAATCCTGCGGCAAGTGACACGATCCCGGCAACGAGGACCCAGACCCAACCCTCGTGTGGCTTTAGTTTGAAGGCCAGCAGGATTTGACTGATACCTTGTGCCGCAAAAATGGCTGCAAGAAGAAGCGTCAAGGTAAAGGCACCGACAATCGGATTGACGTAGATCAGGATCCCGCCGATCACCGCTACGATGCCTGTAATCAGGTTCCAGAGAAAGCTGGAAGTCCCTTTGGTTTTCAAAGAATTATAGATCTGCACAAGGCCGCCGATGAACAGGACGGCTGCAATCAGAACGGTGACGGCGATTGAAGTTGCCAGTGGGGCCGCAATCAGGATCATGCCGCCGATTACGAGAGCAACGCCGAGCGTCAGAAACCACCCCCAGTTTTCCTGAATTTTCTGTTTCATGTCTTCTACAGCTTGCAACGCGTCCGTCATTTGGATCTCCTCAGATTGCATCGTTCCGGTTGTCGAAGCTGACGGTAATCGCTTCTGGAGAAAACGCAAACTGCAGGTCATTGTACCCGATGGCAACCTTACTCGACGTGCGAACTTGACAGTTAGTGTGTATTTGCACAGTAAAAGACATGGAAGAAGACGACTTCTCTCTTTGTGTAGTGAACAACGCACGGAAGGCCGCGCGTGCCGTCAGCCGTCACTATGATCGATTGGCGCGAACGGTTGGTATGACTGCAGGCCAGTTTTCCGTTCTGGTCGCGATACGCCAGACGCAGGAGGAAACGACTGGGCAGCTTGCGGACCGGCTTTCCATGGAGAGGACAACACTGGTACGGAATGTCGCTTTGCTTGAGCGCAAAGGCCTTGTCGCATCGGGCCCTGTGCATAAAGGACGCGGCAAAACCTATTTGCTGACGACACGAGGGTCTCAATTGCTCGATCAGGCCTTGCCCCTTTGGCGGCAGGCTCAACGCGACGTGGAAACTCTTCTGGGGAAAGAGAACTTCACGAAGACGATCGATGCCTTGAAACAGCTTTCGGAGCTCTGATCAATTTGCGCGGGATTGCTGAGCCAGGGCCGATGTCCTGACAGTTGCGACTGAAACATGCGGCCAATTGAGCCAGCGAAGCGTTTTGCCGCTGCTTGTGTGTTTCGTCCAGTTCGGTTTTCAACTAAATAGCCATGCTGTGCGTTTTAGGAAATAAAGACAGTTCATTTTCAACTTAAGAGAATAAGTAATAATACCACTTATACAATTGTAGATGTTCCTGCGAAGTCTTATCTCAAGTACTGGTGGCGTCGTGATTGTACTAAGTCGCAATCGAGGGTCATTTTAGTTGTGCTTTAGTCTAACTAAATTTGAATCTGATCGGTGGCCAATTTTAAATTGTTGATCTCAGAGGATAATCATTGTGTTAGACGGCGCGGCGACAGAGGGTTTTGTTTGCGAGTCTTATGAGCGCCTGGCAAATATCAAATCAGCTTATGAGATATTTAAGTTCTTGAGATCTGTCGCTGAAAGTTACGACTATTCTCATTTCTCGGTGCTTTACATACCTGTATTCGGAGAAGAACAGCTCCGCCGCAAGATCGTATTGAGCAACTGGCAGCCCGAATTGCTGCGCGCCTATGATGAAATGAAGCTGCTCTCAAACAGTCCAATAATCAGGATGCTTCGGAAGTCTCACAAGCCGCTTGAATGGGAACTCGAGAAGCTGAATCTTGAACGCTCGGAAACGGAGTTGAAAAGGAGTGTCGAGCTGTTCCGAAGCTTCGACATGCATAACGGCGTGTATTTTCCGACATACGATATCAAAGGAATGAAAGGTGCCGTCTCTTTTGCGGGAAAACGCGCGCCGCTGCAGATGAACGAAATTGCCGTGCTTCACATCATTTCCGTGTTTGTGTTCAAGAAACTCTCGCTTTTCCTCGAAGAAGAGGACGATACCGGACCCAGTTTGACAAAAAGGGAACTCGAATGCCTGAGCTGGTCGGCTCAAGGCAAAACGAATGCTGAAATCTCAGTTATTCTGTCAATTTCAGAAAATACGGTTTCAGGCTACATAACCTCAACTTGCCGAAAGCTTGATGCATCTAACAAGGTACATGCCGTCGCTCAAGCACTTCGACTTGGACTGATCAAATAAAAGCATGACTTTCAAATCACTCGCAAAGTATGTCAGGTTAACAATCTGCTAATTTCGATCCCGCAATTTTAAGGGGTCAAAACCTCTCACTCCTCGTTGACCAATTTTATTTGAATTCAGATCACCTTTATAGAGACGGGTGGTAGTACGTATTTTTACGCGCTTGGCGCTAGTAAGGATCGGTTCAAAGAGCAATCACCCCGATCGAAGACCCGCAAATGCGGGCGACAAAAATGATTTTGTGCACTCGGGTGATGCTATGAATTATCTGTCAAATCTGAAAGTTCGAACGCTGGCGGTTGTTGTGATCGTCTTTGCGATCGCAACCGGTGCCGTATTCGTCGGCACGTCTCTTGTGATCGATCACGATGTTACGCAATCGGAGCAGGCCTGGGCGGCCTTCAAGGCCCAAAACGAGCCAAAGGCCAAAGCGCTCAGCGAGATCAAGCGGCACATCGGCTATGGCGGCATGATCCACCAGTTCAAGAATTATGTTCTGCGCCACGATGAAAAACGGATTGGAAAAGTTCAATCGGCCAATGGCGCTGTCATGGCTGCAATTGATTACTACGCAGCAAGCGGGCCCACGCCCGGCGAGGTTGAAGCGCTCAATGTCCTGCGCGAAACCGTGAACTCCTATGCAGCGAAACTCCAAGATGTTCGCGAACTGGTCGCCCAGGGCAAAAGCGCTGCGGAAATAGACAAGGCTGTCAAAATCAACGACGCACCTGCATTGGATGCAATTGCGACGCTGACCAATTCCGTAAGTGGAGCAAAGCCTGACGATGCGGCCATTACCAAAACCGGGCTTCGAGGCCAAATTCGCGCCTCGCTTGGTTACGGCGGCATGATTCACCAGTTCAAGAATTATGTGCTTCGGCAAGATGATGCGCGCATCGCAAAGGTGAGAACCGGACTTAACACAACGCTCGACGCGATAGATGCGTTTCTGGCAAGTCCTGTGGAGCCGGCCGAACGGGAAGCTCTGGAAGATATTCGCACCGTTGTGCAGAAATATGCCGCCGGTCTTGATCAGGCGATCCAACTGGTCAAGCAGGGCAACACGCCCGAGCAGATTGATCAGGTCATCAAGGTGGATGACGGTCCGGCGCTTGCAGGATTGCAGGCACTCACACTTCAGTCCGGTGCAGACACGGTGACGGCAGGTCAGCAACTGTCCCAAAATCTATATGAAGTTGCACAAGTCACCAGAAGCATTGTTTGGATTGCGATTGTCACCGCTGTTGTCTTGTCGCTTCTGGTTTATCTGGTTTTGTTCCGCCAGATTCTCTCGCCGCTAAGAGCTTTGACCTCGGCCATGAAAGGGCTGTCGGAGGGCGATCTTCATGTGGCATTGCCTGAGAGCACAAAGAACGAAATCGGCGATATGATTGCGTCTGTTCAGGTGTTCAAATCGAATGCACTGCGCGGCAAAGAGCTTGAGGCGGAGCAGGAACAGCAAAAGGAACACGCGGAACAGGAACGAAAGGCGCTGCTTGAATCGTTGGCCGATGATTTCGATGCAAATGTCGGCGAAATCATCAACACGGTTGCTTCCGCGTCTTCCGACCTGAACAACTCAGCCAAATTCATGGCTGAAACGACTGCAAAAACCGAAGCCCGGGCAACAGCTGTGTCCCAGGCGTCGCACGAAGCGTCCATGAACGTGCAGACCATCGCAACCGCGGCGGAGGAAATGGCAAGCTCGATTGGTGAAATCAATCGTCAGGTTGTTTCGGCATCGGACGCGTCAAAGCTCGCACTTGCAACAGTCGATCAGACCAGCTCCCGGATTGCACAACTTGCGGAAACCGCGGAAAAGATCGGCGCAGTTGTCGAAATCATTTCCGAAATTGCCGAAAGAACAAATCTGCTGGCCCTGAATGCAACGATCGAATCTGCAAGGGCAGGGGACGCCGGCAAAGGCTTTGCCGTTGTCGCCGGTGAGGTGAAGCAACTTGCAAGCCAGACAGCCAGTGCGACGGCGGAGATCAACAAGCAGATCGAAGGAATTCAGTCTTCCACGAAAGAAGCCGTTGTCTCGATGAACGAAGTGTCGAAGGTCATGAGCCAGCTGGATGAAACCTCGGCCTCTATCGTGGCATCGATCGAACAGCAGGGCGCGACCACCAAAGAGATTTCTCAAAATGTCCATGAAGCGGCAAATGGCACCGCGCAAGTTTCTGAGAATATTTCCGGTGTGACGCAGGCGGCCAAAGAATCAGGTTCTGCAACGACCGGCCTGACAGATTCTGCCAACAGACTGTCCAGTCAATCCGAGATCCTGAAACAGGCAGTCGGTTCGTTCATCTCCCAGGTTCGAATGGGCTGATACATCCGCAATGGAGCCGGGTTCTGGCATTCCAGCGGACTGCTTTCGCGCAACCTTCCCCCCACCCCGGTTGCGCGAAAGCTCTTTTTGTTGGGGGTATTTCATTGCTTCATGACTGGCCTAGCGTTTCTCAAACTGAAAAACCAGGAGTTGTGCGGCGCGTTTTTTCGCCAAGTTGCCTGGCAGAAACTCAAATCCCTGAATTTTTTAAAGCGCGCTGGACAGTTGACGCTTGAGTTGCCGACGTTGGATGTGT
Organism: uncultured Roseibium sp.; assembly: GCF_947499295.1. Classification (GTDB taxonomy): domain Bacteria; phylum Pseudomonadota; class Alphaproteobacteria; order Rhizobiales; family Stappiaceae; genus Roseibium. The sequence continues at coordinate 784,908 of NZ_CANMNP010000001.1, read as the reverse complement.
AATTACACATTCGAATCCATCAACCAGTAGAGGTCAGATATGCGCCGCGTTGTCGTTACAGGATTGGGAGTTGTCTCACCGGTCGGAACAGGGGTCGAAGGCTTTTGGGAACGACTGACCTCTGGATACAATGGCATCAGAAAGATCAGCCACTTCGAAGCCGGTGATCTTGCTTGCCAGGTTGCCGGTGAAGTGCCGACACGCGCTGAAGACACGTTTGGTTTTGATGTTGATGCTGTCATGGAGCCGCGCGAACAGCGTCGTTCCGATCGCTTCATTCACTTTGCCATGGGCGCCGTTCAGGAGGCATTGGCTCATGCAGGCTGGGCTCCGAAGACAGATGGGGAGAAAGAGCGAACCGGTACGATCATCGGCACGGGGGTCGGTGGCTTTCCGGCAATGACAGCCGGCACGCGGTTGGTGGACGAAAAAGGTCCGCGCAGGGCATCTCCCTTTCTGGTTCCTTCATTCCTTGCCAATCTCGCAGCCGGTCAGGTTTCCATTCGGCACGGTTTGAAAGGGCCGATTGGTGCGCCGGTTACCGCATGCGCGGCCAGCCTGCAGGCAATTGGTGATGCAGCAAGGCTGATCCGTGCAGGTGAAGCCGATGTTATGGTCGCCGGCGGCGCGGAAGCTTGTATCGACCGGGTGTCTTATGCAGGATTTTGCGCGGCCAAGGCCATGTCTTCGAAACGAAACGATGATCCGGCTCATGCCTCCCGGCCATTCGATCAGGACAGGGACGGTTTTATTATGGGGGAAGGAGCCGGCATTCTCGTGCTGGAAGACTATGAGCACGCCAAGGCGCGCGGTGCGAACATGCTGGTGGAATTGACCGGTTACGGCACCAGCGCGGACGCCTATCACGTAACGGCCTCATCTCCTGACGGTGAAGGTGGCTTGCGGGCCATGCGGCAGGCCCTGTCTACGGCAAATCTCAAACCGGCAGAGATTGGTTATGTCAATGCACACTCGACCTCGACACCGGTCGGAGACGCTGCTGAGGTCGCGGCTTTGACAACGTTGTTCACCGGGCGAGGCAAGGATCTGGCTGTCTCTTCGTCGAAATCGATGTTTGGCCATCTTCTGGGGGCAGCAGGCGCGGTTGAGGCAATTGCCTGCGTCAAGGCACTTCTCAGTGGTTTGCTGCCGCCCTCGCGGAACCTGGAAAATGCGGATGAAGGCATGGCGAAATTCGAGATGATCCCGGACCGGGCAATCTCGAGGCAGGTGGATCATGTCCTGACCAATGGTTTCGGCTTCGGTGGCGTCAATGCCAGCGCGGTGTTCTCGAAAGTCTGAGGCCATCGGATGACTTGATAAGAAGATTATTCCCATATATGAGAAAAGTATCATTTATGGGAATAATCGATGACCGATACAGAAGAACACCTGGGGCGCCGCATTGCCGAGCTGCGCAAATCTCGCGACTGGAACCTGGACCTGCTTGCTGAAAAGTCCGGCATCAGTCGCGCCACGCTGTCACGCATAGAACGGGGCGACACCAGTCCGACGGCTGCCTCGCTCGGGCAACTTGCCCGGGCTTTTCAGATTACAATGGCAGAAGTGTTCGGTTTCGGAGCGCCCGTGCTGGATGCAAAGATTGCGCGCACCGAACAGGCTGTTTGGCAGGATCCGGAAACCGGATTCCTGAGACGCTCTGTGTCGCCGGCCTGCAGCGGGTTTCGTGGAAGTGTCATTGAAGGTGAGTTGCCTGCCGGTAAGACAATCTCTTATTCGGTGCCACCGCTTCCGGATCTCGAGCATCACCTGGTGCTTCTGCAAGGAGCATTGGTAATGACTATTGGCGATGAGCGTCACGAACTCACCGCCGGAGACTGTCTGCGGTTTCGTCTCAACGCCGCGAACTCCTACCATGCAACCGGTCCTGAGCCGGCGCGTTATCTTCTGACGGTGGTCACGCCATGAGTTCCATAAACTTTGTCCCGGAAACGCCAGTTGCCCTTCTGACTGCTGGTGAAGCAGATGCTGCCTTGCCGCAACTTTCCAACCTTCTCAAAGTCTGCGTCGAGGATGGTGCGGGCATCGGTTTTATTCTGCCCCTGTCATCCGAAAAAGCGGAAATCTTCTGGAAAAAACAGGTGGCGGCGATTGAGAAGGGCGAAGCGTTCCTGATGGTCACCCGTGATCATGGGCACGTGACTGGTGTTGTCATGCTGGTGCCCGCAGCACAAGACAATGGTTCACATCGCGCAGACGTCGCCAAGCTGATGGTGCATCCGGACCACAGACGCAAAGGTCTGGCACGCAGGTTGATGGCTTCTGTCGACGGCTTGGCGTTATCAATTGACCGCTGGCTGCTCGTTCTGGACACGGTAACAGGAGACCGGGCGGAATTGCTCTACCCGACATGCGGCTACAACAAGGTTGGCATCATACCGGACTACGCTTTTGGGAGCCGCGGTGCCCTGGACGCGACAACGGTTTTTTACAAGGATCTGCGTCAATCGTAACGGGGGAGGGCAGATCACCCAACCAGCCAAGTTTGTCGAAGGCTTTGGCAGGTCTCGACAAGTTTCGCCTTAATGTTTTGAAACGGGAAAATCAGCATTTTGTAGGCTTAAAAGCCTGCTTCGGGAAAACATCCGCACGAGACAGTTTGAAGATATTCGCAACAGGGGGAGGCTAGAGGCAGGTTACCAGGCAACTGAAAGGTGCTTCTAGCTTTCCTCACTCAGCATTTCCAACTCCAGCCATTGCTCCTCGGCAGCATCCTTTTCTTCTGTAAGATCAGTGATTTGTTGCGATAACTTGGCAAATTTATCAGGGTTCTTGACGTAAAGCTGCGGGTCATTCATTTCCGCCTGAAGCTTTTCAAGTTTTGCTTCAAGTTGCTCGATTGTGTCTGGCAGCGTTTTCAAAAGATGCTGCTGGGTGAAACTGAGCTTCGACTTCGATTGCGGCCTTTGAACCGAACCGTTTGAAGAAGAAGACTTTTCCTTCTTTGCCGGTGCGGGTTTTTCGTCCTTGCGCGCCTTCACGCCTTCACCGCGTTGAGCCAGCATGTCGGTATAGCCACCGGCATATTCGCGCCAGACGCCGCCGTCCTCAGAGACAATAACCGAAGTGGCCACCCGGTCGAGGAAATCGCGATCGTGCGAAACTATCAGGGCTGTGCCGGGATAATCCGCGAGCAATTCCTGCAACAGATCCAGCGTCTCCAGGTCAAGATCGTTGGTCGGCTCGTCGAGCATCATCATGTTGGACTTGTTGGCAAGTGCACGCGCGAGCATGGCGCGGGCCCGTTCACCGCCGGAAAGGACACCGACCGGCGTTCGCGCCTGTTCGGGTGAAAACAGAAAGTCCTTCATATAGGACATGACGTGTTTGGTTTCGTCACCAATGACGACCATGTCCCCACGGCCACCGGTGAGAACCGTGGCAAGTGTCTCGCTGAGATCGAGCTTTTCCCGTTTCTGATCGAGGGTTACTATTTCAAGATTGGTGCCGAGACGCGTCGTGCCGCTGTCCGGTGCAAGCTCTCCGGTGAGCATTTTAAGGAGTGTCGTCTTGCCGGCACCATTGGGGCCGACGAAACCGATCCTGTCGCCACGCTGGATGCGCGTAGAAAAGTCCTGAACGATCCGCCGGTCACCATAAGTTTTCGAAATACCCTTTGCTTCCACGACAAGCTTGCCGGAAACCTCTGCCTCTGTTGCGCTGAGTTTGGCGGTGCCCTGTGGTCCGCGATGCTCCCGCTTCTGCTTTCTCAAATCGGCGAGTTCGCGTACCCGGCGCATGTTCCGTTTGCGACGCGCGGTGACCCCGTAGGTCATCCAGTGTTCTTCGCGTTTGATCTTTTGCGCGAGTTTCTGCTGGTCGATTTCCTCTTGCTCGAACACTTCGTCGCGCCACGCTTCGAAATGGGAGAAACCTTTTTCCATGCGCCGGGCAATACCGCGGTCTATCCAGACCGTTGCACGTGAAAGATTTTCCAGGAAGCGGCGGTCGTGAGAGATCAGGACCAGAGCCGATTTGAGGCTTTTGAGCTCCTCCTCGAGCCATTCGATGGCAGGCAGATCCAGGTGGTTGGTCGGCTCGTCCAGAAGCAGAATGTCCGGTTCCGGTGCCAGCGTGCGCGCAAGCGCCGCCCGGCGCGCCTCCCCGCCAGACAGGGATTGTGGGGTCTCTTCTCCACTCAGGCCCAAAACCCCAAGCAGATAGGCACCGCGATAGGGATCATCACCCTCCGTGAGACCTTCGTTCACATAGTCCAGAACAGATGTGTACGAGGAAAGGTCAGGATCCTGTGGCAGGTAACGAATGGTGCGGCCGGGCTGAAAGAAACGTTCGCCCTTGTCCATCTCGATCTGGCCCGCAGCAATTTTCAAAAGCGTCGATTTGCCGGAGCCGTTGCGGCCAACAAGACACAGGCGCTCGCCCTCGGAAACCGACAGGTCCGTGCCGGTCAAAAGCGGTGTCCCGCCAAAAGTCAGGTGGACGTCGCGGAGCGTAAGAAGCGGTGGGGCCATGTGTGCCTGTCGGTCAGGGTTCAAGGATCACGAACGGCGCCCGGTTTACTGGTCGAGCAAGCGCACTGCAAGCGCACCGAACGACCCGTTGGCCAATTTTGATCGGAACGACCCGAGATTTTCGGTTCGAATTCGGTTATGATCTACCCGACGTGGACAGGGGCGACCACCAACGTTCAGCCAAAACGGCTGACAGGAGAGAGCATCATGTCTTATCGGCTAGTTGGCCCGAACTGGGCCGCACGCCTGAAAACGACCTTCAAATCCTGCCTCGCAGCAACGGTCCTGACTGTGGCTGCAGGAACATCTTCCGTATTGACCGGAGCTGGTGAGGCCCGCGCTGATGCGTTCTATTTTGGCGGCAGCGGTGTCGGCATTGCGATTGGGACACGAGGGTATCGCGGCTATCGAAGCGGATTTTATTATGGGTTCGGTCCATACGGATTTTCAGGCCCTCCCTTCAGACCTTATGGCGCTCCCTACTACTATCATCCATATGACAGGCGGGCTTATCCGTACCGCTCAAGGGTCTATGTTAACCCGCCGAGACGCGCCTACGGACAACCACAGCGTGTTCCTTACACGAAGACCGGATTAGCCCCGTTTACGCCCCAGTGGGTGGCCTATTGTTCGCGGAAATTCAAGTCTTTCAATCCAAATACGGGCACTTACTTGGCCTATAGCGGAAAATATCGATTTTGCCGATGACTCCGGCATAATGTTGCCCATCTCTGCGGGTGATCCATTGGCAATATCGGAAAAGAGCGGAATTTTTTTCCGGTTGATGCGCGTTTCCCGCAAAAACATAGCCTATTTTCGACCTTCGTCGAAATGTGCCGTTGGGGGATGCTTGATTGCGCGCAAAGGTCGTGGAATCTTGTCCGGTATCGTTCCTGTAACTTCAAACATAACCGACGAGGGGAGAGCGATATGATCAAGTCTATGCGCGTGACTGCGCTTGCGGCTGCTCTGATGGCTGCTACATCTCTTACCGCCTTTGCTGAAGTGGTTTACCACCGCGGCAACACTGCTGACCCGGAAACACTGGACCAGCACAAGACTTCCACCACATACGAAGCGCATATTCTGCGTGACCTCTACGAAGGCCTGGTTGCCTACAGTGCCGACGGTCAGGTGATCCCGGGCGTTGCGACCGATTGGACGATTTCCGATGACGGTACCGTCTATACCTTCAAATTGCGCGACGATGCCAAGTGGTCCAATGGCGACCCGGTCGTAGCTGGTGACTTCGTCTACTCGTTGCAGCGTATCATGACGCCTGAAACGGGTGCCAAATACGCCAACATTCTTTATCCGATCAAAAATGCGGAGAAGGTCAACAAAGGCGATCTGAAGCCGGAAGAAATCGGCGTAAAGGCGATTGACGACCACACGCTCGAGATCACGCTTGAAGCTCCGACACCTTATTTCATCGATCAGCTGACGCACCAGACCGGCCTGCCGGTTCATCCGGCCTCCGTCGAAGCGCACGGCTCTGATTTTGTGAAGCCGGAAAACATCGTTACCAACGGTGCCTTCACACTGGCTGAGTTCATTCCGAACGCGCACGTCAAGGCGACGAAGAACCCGAACTTCCACGACGCCGACAACGTCAAAGTCGACACAGTCTTCTTCTACCCGACAGAAGATCGTGGCGCTGCACTCCGCCGCTTCCAGGCAGGTGAACTGCACACAAACAACGATGCTCCGACCGAGCAGGTTGCCTTCATGAAGGATAACCTGGGCGAGCAGTTCCGCGTTGCACCGTATCTGGGAACCTACTACTACGCGCTGAACCACGAAGATGAGGCGCTGAGCAATCCTGACGTCCGCCAGGCTCTGTCCATGGCGATTGACCGGGAGTTTCTGGCTGACGAAATCTGGGGCTCCACGATGGTTGCGGGCTACTCCTTCGTACCGCCGGGCATCGGCAATTACGGCGAGCCGGCCTATGCCGACTACAAGGAAATGTCCCAGATCGATCGTGAAGAAAAAGCGATCGAAATGCTTGAAAAGGCCGGGTTCAGTGAATCCAATCCGCTCAAGCTGACTATCAACTACAACACTTCGGAAAACCACAAGAACACGGCTGTTGCGATTGCCGACATGTGGGCGCCACTGGGTGTTGAAATTTCGATGGTCAACACCGACACCAAGACCCACTACGCCATGCTGCGCGATCGTCAGGACTTCGACGTTGCCCGTGCTGGCTGGATTGGTGATTATTCCGACCCTCAGAACTTCCTGTTCATGGTCGAGAGCGACAACACCGGTTTCAACTACGCTCGTTACGAGAATCCGGAGTATGACGCGCTTATGGATGAAGCCGCGGCGACCATTGATCTGGAGAAGCGTGCCGGCATCCTGAAGCAGGCGGAAGAAATGTTCATGCGTGACCTGCCGTTCATCCCGCTGATGTACTACGGCTCCATGAACCTTGTTTCCGACAAGGTTTCCGGCTTTGAGAACAATCTTCTCAACGTTCATCCGACCCGCTTCATAAGCATCTCCGAATAATCGATAACGCCAGGACCGGCAGGGAACTCCCTGCCGGTCTTTTGCAAGGCGGCAAGCAAAGACCGCCGGCAAAACAACAGGGGCAAACCTATGCACCGCTATGTGCTCGGTCGATTGCTAGGAGCAATCCCGACTCTTTTCTTGATCGTGACCATTTCCTTTTTCCTGATCCGGATTGCGCCTGGTGGCCCGTTCGATCTTGAGCGCCCGCTAGAGGCCAAGGTGATGGAAAATCTCAACAAGATCTATCACCTGGATGAACCGCTCTGGAACCAGTACCTGCTTTATCTGAAAAGCATTGCGCAACTGGATTTCGGGCCGAGCTTCTATTTCAGAGATTTCACAATCAATGAGCTTTTTGCCCAAAGCCTGCCTATTTCGATCCAACTCGGCCTGACCGCGCTGTGTCTGGCGCTTGTGGTCGGAGGAACGCTCGGTGTGGCGGCTGCCCTTCGCCAGAACAAACCGGCGGATTATTCGATCATGGCGGCGGCAACCCTCGGTGTGACGATCCCGAATTTCGTCGTTGCCCCCATTCTCACGCTGATCCTGGGGGTCTGGCTCGGCTGGCTCCCGGTGGGGGGGTGGAATGGAGGCGCTTTCGTCAATGTCATCTTGCCGGTCGTGACGCTGGCGTTGCCACAGGTTGCTGTGGTCGCGCGTCTGACACGCGGCTCGATGATCGAGGCGCTGCGCTCAAATCATGTGCGCACCGCACGTGCTTATGGCCTGACCGGCTATATGGTCATTGTGGTGCATGCACTCAGGGGGGCAATCCTGCCGGTTGTCTCTTATCTGGGACCGGCTGCAGCGGCCCTGTTGACCGGATCCGTGGTGATCGAAACGATCTTCGGCATTCCCGGTATCGGTCGCTACTTCGTCCAAGGAGCACTCAATCGTGACTACACGCTTGTGATGGGGACCGTGGTGGTCGTGGCCTGCTTCGTCATCTTGTTCAATCTCGTCGTGGATCTGCTTTACGCACTGCTTGATCCACGCGTGCGTTACGATTGAGGAGGGGCGTTTCAATGACCATTGCCATGTCAAACAACGAAGCCCCTGCCAAGGGCCGATCTCTTTGGGACGATGCTCGCGACCGGCTCCTGGCCAACCGCGCTGCCGTCGCCTCAATGATTGTTTTGGTGATCATCGCGGTGCTTTCGGTGCTTGGGCCGATCTTGTCACCCCATAAATTTGATACCGTCTACCGCGACTACGTCAAAGTGCCTGCCAGCCTTGAAGCCTACCCGCGACAGGACCAGGTCGAGCCGGGCTTTGAAAGGGCAGTCAAGCGCGCTCGCGTGACGTTGGACAGCTATGAGCAAGTGGGTGATCGGGTGGTTGCGCGCATCAGCTCTCGCCGCGAAATCGACCCGCGAACGACGCGTTACATTGACCGCAGTGACCTGTTCAAAAATGCCGAGATTGATGAGTTTTCGGCCGACAAGAAACAGGCAACGCTTCGCGCTGACATCAATTATATCCATTTCTATTTCGGCACGGATGCCAATGGCCGGGATATGATGACGCGGACGTTCATTGCCGGCCGGGTGTCGCTGACCATTGGCCTCTTGGCGACAATCGTTGCGATCAGCATTGGCGTCCTCTACGGCGCTACTTCCGGATATCTTGGCGGACGTGTCGATCAGATGATGATGCGCGTCGTCGATATTCTCTATTCACTTCCCTTCATCTTCTTCGTGATCATGCTGGTGGTGTTTTTCGGTCGTAACTTCATCTTGATGTTCATCGCCGTTGGCGCTGTCGAATGGCTTGACATGGCACGTATCGTGCGCGGTCAAACGCTTAGCATCAAACGCCAGGAATATGTGCAGGCCGCCGAGGCGATGGGCGTTGCGGATGGTGGCATCGTACGACGCCACATCATTCCGAACACGTTGGGACCGGTCGTTGTCTATATGACACTGCTCGTGCCCAAGGTCATTCTGCTGGAGAGCTTTCTGTCCTTCCTGGGCCTGGGCATTCAGGAACCGATGACAAGCTGGGGTGTCCTGATTTCTGAGGGCGCGCGCAATCTGCAAGGGGCTGCCTGGATGCTAATCTTCCCGTCCATTTTCCTGACATCGACGCTGTTTGCGCTGAACTTTATCGGCGACGGTCTGCGCGATGCGCTGGACCCGAAGGATAGGTAAGGAGAGGGCCATGACAGATACAACGACCAAAACGGTGCTCTCCATCAAGGATCTCGTTGTCGACTTTGAGACGGCAACGGGCACGGTCAACGCGGTTCGCGGCGTCAACATTCATGTCGATGCTGGCGAAACGGTTGCCATCGTTGGTGAAAGTGGATCCGGCAAAAGCCAGACACTGATGGCTGCCATGGGCCTGCTGGCCTCCAACGGCAAGACCCAGGGTGAAGTGATATATGAAGGCCGTAACATATTGGGGTTGCCGGTCCGGCAACTGAACGGCATACGCGGTGCCAAGATCACGATGATCTTCCAGGAACCCATGACGTCATTGGACCCACTCTACACCATTGGCCGTCAATTGGCGGAACCCATGGTCGTGCATGGCGGCCTGTCCTGGAGGGCCGCAAAGGCAAAGGCGCTCGACCTTCTGAAGCTCGTCAACATTCCCGAACCTGAGCGAAAGATCAAAGCGTATCCATATGAAATGTCCGGAGGCCAGCGCCAACGTGTCATGATCGCCATGGCACTTGCGAATGATCCTGATGTTCTGATCGCGGATGAACCCACTACGGCGCTCGACGTGACGACGCAGGCGCAGATCCTGGACCTTCTGGCCGATCTTCAAAAACGGCTTGGAATGGCGGTGATCTTCATCACCCATGATCTGGGTATTGTCCGGCGCATCGCCGACCGGGTCTATGTGATGAAAACGGGTGAGGTGGTTGAAAACGGAGAGACGAACAGCATCTTCACGCAACCAGAGCATCCCTACACGAAAATGCTGCTGGACGCAGAGCCCACCGGTCATAAACCGCCGGTTCCGGACACTGCTCCTGTTCTCCTGGAAGCTCAGAAAGTCGAGGTGGAATTTGAACTGGATTCAGGGTTCCTGAAACCAAAGCATGTTCTGCGGGCAGTTGACGACATCAGCTTTTCGCTGCGCAAGGGCCAGACCCTCGGGATCGTTGGAGAAAGCGGTTCCGGTAAGTCAACTCTGGGCCGGGCGGTTCTCAACCTGCTTCCGGCAGGTGGGCGTGTCGTGTTCCAGGGGCAGCAGATTACCGGCAGAGATCGAGCAGCGATGCGGGAGCTGCGCAAGGACATGCAGCTCATTTTCCAGGATCCGTTCGGCTCCTTAAGTCCACGCATGACCGTTGGACAGATCATATCTGAAGGGCTTTTGGTGCACGAACCGTCGCTAAGCGGAAAAGACAGGGACGTGCGCGCCTGCCAGGCGCTTGAAGAAGTCTCGCTCGATCCCGCAATGCGCAACCGCTACCCCCACGAGTTTTCCGGCGGTCAGCGCCAGCGTATCGCAATAGCACGCACGATGGTGTTGAAACCGGAGCTGGTTGTCCTCGATGAGCCGACATCCGCGCTAGACCGAACCATCCAGAAGCAGGTGGTTGAATTGCTGAGAGATCTGCAGAACACGTATCATCTGACCTACCTTTTCATCAGTCACGACCTTGCGGTCGTGCGCGCTCTCTCAGATACGGTGATGGTCATGCAGCGCGGAAAGGTGGTCGAAGCCGGTTCGGTCGACGACATATTCGAAGCGCCGAAGTGCGATTACACCAAAGAACTGATCGGTGCGGCCATGCTGACACAACAGCAAATGATGGAGAGCGCCTGACGTTACGGCGCAGACTTGAGCTTAAAACCCGGTCAGACCGAGCGCTTGAACGGGTTCATGGTCGTATTCATTCTTGAGTCTGCCGAGATCTGAACCATAGAAGTGTGGCGCGAGCAGAACGGCGCTTGAGAGAATGTGCGCCTGCAGCGAATTGATCGCCCCTTGGACGTTTCGTGCCTGCAGCGCGTCGAAAATATCCTTGTGAGGGGTCACATTTGGCCTCGACCATGCCTTTTCCGATCTGGGGGTCGGTAGCATCACACGCTGCAGCATCATTGTTGTCCGGACCAGTACAGGTTCCAGAACAGGCATTTGTGCAATCCGGAAGAGCTTTAAGTGCAGGTATCTGTCGACTTCCGCGCATCCAAAGACATCCCGCACGGCGCGGTATTCCTCAAAGTCCCGGTCAAGTTCCCTGAGTTCCTCGATCTGCTTTGGCGTGACCAGTTTGGCTGCTTCCAGAATGCCGGTGGATTCAATGTCGAAGCGCAGCTTCAGCATCAGTTTTGCTTCAAGCGGTGTCGGGTTCGTGACAAACGTGCCCTGGTAACCGCGCCTGACCACAAGTCCGTATTCCTGAAGCAGCATCAAAGCTTCGCGTATCGTGCTCTGCGAACAAGCATAATCGCTGGCAAGAGACTGCTCGGTGATTGGACTGTCGGCGCTTAACGCTCCCGTCAGGATCTTGCGTTTGAGATCCTGGTAGACGGCATCTGATTTGCGCGCTCGTTTCTTACTGACCTTTGTCTTGGCTTGCGGCACGTTTTCCGCAATTACAATCTCGTCCAAGCCGTTGCCTCCCCCTGGCAGCGAATAAGACTGGCAGCACCACAAAAACTGTCGCCGGAGAATAATCTCAGGCCACTGTTTTTTCGAGTCTCTACCCGGTGTTCCAAGTTAGGAAAGCCGGTCGATGGGGCATGTCAGTCATGGACAGCCAATGGCCCAATGGAAGCACCTGTCTGCGTCTCTACCTGCAAAACAACGACAAGAGCAAAAATGCGCAGTTACGATGCAAAATCAGAATAATGGCTGTTAGAAATTACAGTGCAGGCATTCTTCCGTTTAGGGCAAGCAATTGCAATCGCGATTTCGACAGCATTAGTAACAAAAATGAGAGCAGGTTCGAAAAGCGCGTCCGCATGCAGCGCTGGACAAGACACCTTTCCAGCTCGGCTCGGCGACCACTTGGCTTCCGCGTCAGTGGCTCGCCGGGACAATCTTTAAGCTGCTGCCTTCTCAAGAGCGGAGAGCCAGTTTTTGTACGCAATTTTTTCCAGAAGCTGGGCATTGAAGCCACGGGCATCAAAAGCTTCCATCAGACGATAAAGCCCGGTGACATCCTTGAGGTCTTTGGGAAGCATGCAGCCATCGAAATCGGACCCGAGCGCTACGCAGTCCTCGCCAACACGATCAACAAGATAAGCTGCGTGATCGGCCATGACATCAAGCGGCATGTCTCTGGCGTAAGCGCCATCGGGACGCAAGAATGCAATATGGAAATTGATGCCTACGAGCCCTTCGCTTTCCTTGATTGCATCGAGCTGCTTGTCAGTCAGGTTCCGGCTGCTGGCGCAAATTTCGTGAACGTTGGAATGACTGGCAACGATGGGGCGGTCCGTGATGCGGGCAAGGTCCCAAAAACCTTTTTCATTCAGGTGTGAGACGTCGAGAAGGATGCCCAGTTGATTGCAGGCGCGGACCAGGTCTCGTCCTGGGCCTGTCAGCCCGGGGCCAATGTCCGGTGACGCGGGATGTGCCATCGGAACACCATGACCAAACGCGTTCTCTCGGCTCCAGACGAGGCCGAGTGACCTGAGACCGCGCTTGTGAAGGTCCTCAAGGGCATAAAATTGTGTATCTATTGCCTCCGCGCCTTCCATATGGAGGCTGATGGCCATGGTTTGTGCTTCGATTGCCGAGCGGATTTCTTCCGGTGTTCGGCATATAGCAACGCGTTGGTACGAATCCTCGACAATCCGCTCGGCGTGCTCGAGCAACCGGTAGGTGAAATCCAGGGCTTCTTTTTGCGGGACCGGCTGATAGTTGGCCGGGTCTTTCGGGTTGAATGGTTTTGAAAAATCCTGGTCGGGATTGGAGGGCACAAACATTGCAAAAAGGCCGCCAGCAAATCCAGCTTCCGCGGCGCGTACCATATCGATGTGGCCGGTCTCGGAACGTTCGAAAAAGCTCCGTTCCTTGCCTTTTATCTTGTCGATTTCCAACTTGAGCAATGTGTCGTTGTGACCGTCGAACACGGGAAAGGGGGACTTGGTCGTCTCGTTTTGCAAGTTAAAGTCCTTCAAGCAATGGCAATAAACGGCAGGGAAGTGAGGCGCTCAGGTAACAGGCTCCGTTAATCTAGGCAATCATGCGAAGAATGTAAGGCAGATCGGCAGAATGTGACTTGCAACTGTTGAAAAGCTGTCTCAAGAAGAAGCCTGAATTTCAGGAGGTCCCATGAAGCGTACCAAATCGCTGAATGATACTGTTTCGGCGCAAGAAAGCTTTCTCAGCCGCCGCTTTCTTCTTACCGGGGGTCTTGCGCTTGCCGGATCCGCTCTCGCCGGTTGCCAGACTGCAACCATCGTCGGCTTGCCGGACCAGGCAGAACTGCCTGATGAAGAATTTGACTATGCTTCGGCCTATGCAGCCTTGCCAGACGGGGATTTCACCTGGCCTGCGATCAACTACAAGAAATTCGACAAGCAATACTGGCGTCAGGTGGTTGAATACAAAACCCGAGAGAAGCCAGGTACGATTGTCGTCGACCCCTACAATAACTTTCTTTATTGGACGCTTGGGAACAACAAGGCTCTGCGCTATGGCATCGGTGTCGGGCGTGCAGGGTTTGCATGGTCAGGCGAGGCTCTGATTCGGGTGAAACGCCCTCATCCTATCTGGCGCCCTCCTCGTGAAATGATCGCGCGCAAGCCATCGCTGGAGCGATACTGGGAAAAAGGCTTTCCTGCCGGGCTGCGAAATCCGCTCGGTGCCCGCGCCATGGATTTGTGGCAGGGTGCAACAGACACGCTTTACCGGATTCACGGCACAAATCAGCCGAATTCCATCGGCAAGAGTGTCTCTTCCGGCTGCATCCGCATGTGGCAGCAGGACGTGATTGACCTGTTCAATCGAGTGCCCCTCAGGACCAAGGTCGTTGTGCTGACGAAAGACCCGAACGCCGAAGCCTGACGAAATGCGATGTTACAGAAGTGCAGCTTGCTGATTGCAGGCTGCACTTTTTATTTGTCACGCTGTCATTATGGGGTCATGGCCAGTGCTACGTCATGAAAGACGGCTGTGAAATGACAGACCGCTGCTGCCAGGACGAACGCATGCCAGATCGCATTCTGGAATGGCAGTTTCTTCCAGGCATAAAACACGGTTCCGATCGTATAGAGCAGCCCCCCGGCCAGGATCATTAAAAAGCCGAAACTCGAGGCCCTTTCGATCAGCGGCTGGGCCGCAAAAACAACCACCCAACCCAGGCCGAGATATATTGGTACCGTCAAACGGTCCAGGCCGGTCAGGTGTGCCAGCTTGAGAATAGCTCCCGCCACAGCACCGGTTCACACAATGGCCAGCAATATGCTTCCCGTCCATCCTCCGATGATGATTGCGGCCAATGGTGTATATGTGCCTGCAATCATGAGGAAAATTGCTGCGTGATCGAGACGGCGCAAGATGCCGGACTTATGGTCCTTGGCCAACATATTGTAGAGCGCTGAACAGATCAGCATCGTCATCAGACAGGTGGCATAGATCATGACCGTCACCTGGCGTGCGCGATCCGCAACGTCCCACATCGTCACGGCCAGTATGACCGTTGCCGTTATGCCCAAACATATGCCGACCAAATGAACGGCACCGTCGGCGATCAGTTCTGCCATTGTCAGCCGCCTGATTTCAGGCATCCAGGATATCCTCGCTGCTTTCCGTGGCCGAAGTTTCGGCAATACCCATCATAACTTGAAAGAGGTGTTGGTCGAAATTGAGGTAAGTCAAGGAAAGGACCATCACAACGGCCAGAGACTTCATAAGTAGCATTGGCAGTTCAGCCAAGGAATGTGACCTTGCTGAAACTGTAGAGACTTGCTTTAACTGTCACCCCGATCGGCATATAGCCTCGGCACTTGATGGCAAACTTGGGATTTCTTGATGAGCAATCACCTTTTCGACGCGCTGACCGCCTTTATTCCGGATCCGGACAAAGTGTTTCTGGAAACCGGAGACGGAAATCGGTTGACCTATCAAGGTGTGCTTGCTCGCTCGGCGCAATATGCAGGGGCGCTGCAAAAGCTGGGCGTGAAACCGGGCGACAGGGTTGCGGTTCAGGTTGAAAAGACGCCTGACGCATTGATGCTCTATCTCGGCACCATTAGGGCGGGCGGTGTTTTTCTGCCGCTCAACACAGCCTATACAGCAGCTGAAATTGCCTATTTTGTCGGTGACGCCGAACCGGCTGTGTTTGTCTGCGATCCTGCGAAAGCCGATGCGCTTGCCGGAACGGCACAAAAATCCGGCGCCAAGCTGCAGACGCTTGATGCTGAGGGCGGCGGCACGCTCGCGCAGTTGGCTGATGAAATGGCGGACGACTACGAGACCCGACCTCGGGATGAAGACGATCTGGCCGCAATCCTTTACACCTCCGGCACGACTGGCCGATCCAAAGGAGCGATGCTCAGCCATGGAAACCTGGCCTCCAATTCCCAGACTTTGGTCAAGGTTTGGAGGTTCACTGAAGATGACATTCTGCTGCACGCGTTGCCGATCTTTCACACGCACGGTCTTTTTGTTGCAACGAATTGCCTGATGATTGCAGGTGGCTCGCTTTTGTTCCTGCCCAAATTTGACCTGGAGAGGATGCTTGCACTGTTGCCGCGTGCCACAGCGATGATGGGGGTTCCGACATTCTATTCGCGATTGCTCGGATCGGACGAGTTTAGGCGAGATCTTGTGGCCCATATGCGGCTTTTCATATCCGGTTCCGCGCCGCTTTCGGCGGAAGTTCACAAGGAATTTTCGGACCGCACCGGGCACGCCATTCTGGAACGCTATGGCATGACCGAAACCAACATGAACACCTCCAATCCTTATGATGGCGATCGGCGGCCGGGCACCGTCGGCTTTCCGTTGCCTGGTGTTGGCATCAGGATCGCCGATCCAAAGACCGGCCGGGAGGTGGCGCAAGGCGACGTCGGAATTATCGAGATCAAGGGTCCGAATGTCTTCCAGGGCTATTGGCAGATGCCGGAAAAGACAGCTCAGGAGTTCCGTGTCGACGGCTTCTTCATCAGCGGCGACATGGGCCGCGTAGACGAAGAAGGCTACATCTCTATCGTCGGCCGTTCCAAGGATCTGATCATTTCCGGTGGCTTCAATGTTTATCCCGCCGAAGTTGAGGCTGCACTGGACGAGATGCCAGGTGTGGCGGAAAGCGCGGTGATCGGAGTACCGCACCCCGATTTTGGAGAAGCTGTTGTCGCGGTATTGGCCCCAAAACCTGGAGCAAGTCTGGAGAGTGGAGACGTTCAATCGGCGCTTTCCAGCAAATTGGCCAAGTTCAAGCAGCCCAAACGGGTCCACGTTCTGGAGACACTGCCGCGAAACACGATGGGCAAGATCCAGAAGAATGTTCTGAGAGACCAGTTTCAGGACGACTTCGCCTGAGAAGCATCGGTCCTAGCTGACAGGTTGCGCCGGGAACTACTGTTCTTCCGGCGCATCATCTGTAAATGCGGTCAAACCGTAGAGCGCACACAAAATGATCAGAGCGCCTGTCACCCAGAAAATGGCAGGAAAGCCGGCGTTCATGGCCAATAACACGCTGCCAAGAGTGACGCCGAGAGTTCCCCCGACCAGCCTGACAGTAATCACGACGCCACTGACTTCGCCCTGTTTGTCTTGCGGCACGGCATTGGCGTTCAAACGTGTTGCGGGGATCATGGCAATCGGCAGCGCGGTGCCCCATAGAATAAGGGCCGGCGCAATGGCCCAGTAGCTGTTGAAATGCATCAGCGCGCCAATCAGGATACAGGCAAGACCAATCAGAAATAGAGAAATCACCACCGGTCGTCGTGACCCGTGTTTGTCGACAAACTTGCCCGCAGGTGCCGCCAGGAACGGGAAGGGGAGCACGGCTATTGCGGTCCCTATACCGGCCCAAAGGGCCGCAAAATGGAGTTCCAACTGGAGAAAATGCGGAACGAAAATTGCAACCATGATCTTGCTCATCTGTGTCAAAAGGATCACCGCCGCGCTGGCATGAAAGGGTTTCAGCAGGAACAGCGAGACATCGACCAACGGTTTGCTTTGCTTTGCTTCAAACAGCACAAACGCAACAAGACCAATGATGCCGCCCGCCAGGCTGGTGAGAATAACCGGTGTGGCCCAGCCGAAATCGGGGCCTTCCATTAGGCCGAAAATCAATGCGGTTAGACCGATCAAGAGCAGGACAAGGCCAATACGGTCAATGACAGGCCGAGGCCGGGGATGCTCCGGATTGCGCCAGAGCACACAGGCGAGACTACCGCCAGCCACGACAATCGGGATGTTGATCCAGAAAACCCAGCGCCAGGACAGAAAATCGGTCAGGACGCCGCCAAGCATCGGGCCTGCTGCCAGAAAGATCGTCGCCATCCCGGCCAGAATGCCGATGGCTCGCCCACGTTCCTTTTCACCAAAAGACAGTGTTGTGGCTGCAAGCGACATGGGGAACATGATCGCCGCACAAAGACCCTGGATCACGCGCATTGAAATCAGCATGGCCGCACTGTCGGAAAATCCGGCGAGAAGGCTCGCAATCGCAAAAATAGTGCAACTCACGATCAGGGCTGGTCTCAGCCCGAACAGATCGATTGCTTTGCCGCCAATGGCAGCAAAACATGTGAAGGTGAGCATGTAGGAGTTGATGATCCAGTGTGCGGTTGTCGGCGAAAGGTCAAGTTCGGTTCGTATTGCTGGCAGCGACACGCCCAAAATGGTCTCGTCCAGCATGACAAGCCCTCCAAGGCCGCCGACGGCGAGTACAAGACCGCGCTTTCGCTCCTTTTCAGATAGTCCTGCCACGTGCCGTCCCCCAACCTGCAAAAGCAATTTCCACCACCTTAAGTCACCTCGGCAATTTGCACCCGGTTTTTTTGATCCGTGTGCTTCTTCGAACGTGCTCGGAAATGCAAATTATCTTTTATAAAAGAATCTTGATATCAAGATAAAGATTGACTATCTCGGGCAAGACAGGGCGGATAGAAGCCCAAGAAAGAGCTGGAGTAACGAATATGAGCGTCAGAACACCTGATCATCCGGTAACGGATCTGTTTGTCGAGCGCTGGTCACCGCGCGCCTTTGATGGATCGTCGATGCCCGAGCAGGATCTGAAGACCATTTTGGAAGCCGCGCGCTGTGCGCCTTCCGCATTCAATATACAGCCATGGCGTTTCGTCTATGCATTGCGGGGCGAGAATGCGTGGCAGCCATTGGTCGAGTTGCTGAACCCGTTTAACCGTGATTGGGCGCAACATGCATCCGCACTTGTTTTTCTCTTCACAGATCAGGAAGTTGACGGCAAGGATGGCAGGCCGAACCGGGCCAATGGCGCGCACTCATTTGATGCAGGCTCTGCTTGGGCGCATGCGGCCCTCCAGGCAACGGCACTTGGTTATCACACCCATGGCATGGCCGGTATCCTGAAGGATGAGATCCACGAGAAACTCGGTGTTCCTGAGCGTTTCAAGCCGGAAATAGCCTTTGCCGTTGGCCGGCGCGGAAATGCCAACCAATTGCCGGAGAGCTTGCAGTCCAGGGAAGCGCCAAGTGGCCGCAAACCGCTGACGGAAATCGCCTTCCCTGGTCGCTGGACCTGACGGAGAAACGTTCGCCTTCTGGTGTCAGAACAAATGTGCTGGAAACGCTGATTGCGGCAATCTGCTCAGCGTTTCCGGCAAGATCCTGGTGTAATGTCTTTACGTTCTATCAATGGATCCGGAGCTGAAGATGAGCATTGCCGACACTCTTCCTCAAGACAGTCGCCTCAACGCCTATCATTCGAAAGGCGACTATATGGACACTTTTTCCGTCTCACTGAGAGGGCGTCCAGACCTGCAGTCGGTCGATGTTAGGGTGCTCGCGGATCACATGCTAAATGCGGATATCGGCTGGATGAACAAGCTTCTGGCGGCCCGCGACGCGGTGGTCAAGCCACTGGGGCTGAAAACAACCGATGATCTTCTCAAAGAGCAGTCAGACATACCTTTGGAAGAGCGTGAGGCCGGAGACAGGGTCGGGTTTTTCAAGATCTACAGTGTCGGGCAGAATGAGATCATTCTGGGAGAAGACGACTGGCACCAGGATTTTCGCCTGTCCATCTTCCGCAGCGTTGGGAAGACCCCGCGCGTTTATGCCACGACCTGCTGCAAACGGCACAACCTGTTCGGCTACGCTTACCTAGCGCTGATCTTGCCCTTCCACAAAAAGATCGCTGCAACTGTGCTCGACACAGCCATTGAGGAAGACCTTGCAGCTTAGGGATCGGGACCTGAGTTCGACGAAGGGAGCTTTGTTTTCGATTCATTGTGACTTCGTCAGCAGGAACTTGTGTCAGAAGGTCAAAACGCCAAATGAACTCGTTAGCAATGAAAATTTTGTATAAAAAAGAGTATACGAAGTAAAATGAGCTTAGATAACTTCATAGGGGCTGTTGGTTTAATTGCTTGGATTGCCTCAGGTTTGTTCTTGTTGGGATGCTTGACCGCGCAGGACAAGTTGTTGATCAAGTGGAATGCTAAAGATAAAAAATGGGTAAATGAAGGAAATATGGGCCTCAATACTCACCTAAATATGGAAAATAATCCACCGCAAGAATTCATAGAAGAATTCAATAACCGACCTATCAAAAGATATCGCTGGGTATTTCTCGTTTCCATATTCGGTATTTTTGCATTCATATTTGCGACCAACTAGATGGAATTTTTACTGCAACGACTAAAAATTACTATCAATATTTGTCTGATATAAAATAAATTTAAATGCCTGCTAGTATTAGATAGAAAGAGGCGATTAAACAATCTCTCACAGTTGACGTTAGTAATATAGAAAAAATTGAGATGCCTAAATTTACAAACTCTGCTGTTGCGCTTGAAGAATTTGTTGAGATTGAAAATCTGAGAATATTTTTTTGGTGTTATTAGATTTACTGCAGGTGTGAAATCTTTTGACTGGTTTCCTCATCCTATTGCCGCGCGGGGGCGGACCACATGAAATTTTGGGTTTTTGCCGTATTTGTTCCTTTTCTCGCAGGGTGCGTGTCCGACACGTCTGTTTCAGAGACAAAGTCTGAAAAAGCTGAGCGGATATGCGCTGGGGAATTCACTCCAGGCACCGTGGAGTTTTCGCAATGCGTGGCTCTTCTGAAGGCACAAAGCGAATCTCTCGCTGATTACAAAAAAGAACAAGAAAAACAAAAAGAAGAAGAAGAAGTAATGAGCGCCGATATTGCGATCCAGATTTGTAATGATTTCGCGCGCAAAGCCATCTTCAAGCCAATTGAGCGTATTTCAAGTTCAAGATCCCTTGGATCACATCGCAAGAACGTAGATATCGACTATCGGATCAAAGATGAATCAAAGGTGGTGAAGGCCTACTGCAAGATGCGCGGGCGAGAGATCGTGGATTTTAACTTAAGTTAGAATCCAATGTCGAAAAGCTGGACTCATGGAGCGGTGAATTTTCGTTCGGCGTTCACAAGAAGGTGGGTGTGAGCCGTAAGATTTTGAAAAAAGATATTTTTTTGTAATTTTTATTTCTTTGGGTTCGTAAAGGTCATCAAAGAAGGCCGAACGATTGGCGCGCTTATTTAAAATAGGGAGGCTTTATTTCCCCCGGAACATCCGGGTCAAGCGCCATAGATTCCTCTATTTGCACCCGTTCGCTTCAGACAACATCTGTAAACCCGCCGCATTCAGCTCTGGCGCCCGGTGGAATTCTGGGAAAACCCGGCTATCGAAGGTCCACGGCTTTGCAACGTCAGAGGAATCGTGCTGACTACCGCACTGCAGGAAACATGGTCTGGGGAATGAATGGCGCGGCAGAAGCGGTGTCTCAAGTGATCGTATGACAGTACAGATCGATATCGGGGAAATTAGGGGCGGGACACGCGCCGAGCTTGATCTTGAAGAGCTCCTGGCGACCCGGCTGTTGGTGCAGGGCAATTCCGGGTCCGGAAAGTCGCATTTGCTGCGCCGTTTGCTGGAGCAGTCAGCAGCCTGGGTTCAGCAAGCGATCATCGATCCTGAAGGCGATTTTGTCTCGCTTGCCGAAAAATACGGTCATGTGGTGGTCGACGCCGTCGGCACGGAAAAAGATCTGCAGATGATCGCGGGCCGCGTGCGTCAGCACCGCGTGTCGGTCGTTCTCAATCTGGAAGGTCTGGATGCCGACCGGCAGATGAAGGCAGCAGCGACATTTCTG
This sequence comes from uncultured Roseibium sp., assembly GCF_947499295.1. Lineage (GTDB taxonomy): Bacteria > Pseudomonadota > Alphaproteobacteria > Rhizobiales > Stappiaceae > Roseibium. Next base: position 763,642 of record NZ_CANMNP010000001.1, on the reverse strand, counting down.
GACGGCTTGTTCGATGCGGACCGGGATCTTTGGTATCCGATGGTCGTCGTCGTCGACGAAGCACAGCTGTTTGCCCCGGCCGCAGCCGGAGAAGTGACGGAAGAAGCCAGGCGCCGGTCGCTGGGTGCCATGACCAACCTGATGTGTCGTGGCCGCAAGCGCGGTTTGGCCGGTGTCATCGCAACACAGCGTCTTGCAAAACTTGCCAAAAACGTTGCGGCGGAAGCCTCAAATTTCCTGATGGGCCGGACCTTTCTTGACATCGACATGGCACGAGCAGCCGACCTGCTCGGAATGGAGAGACGTCAGGCGGAAAGTTTCCGCAATCTGGACCGTGGTCATTTCATCGCGCTCGGCCCGGCAATGTCACGGCGTCCGATCCCGGTCAAGATTGGCCCGGTCGAAACCGCGGGAAGGGGAGGCAGTCACAAGCTGATGCCACTTCCAGAGCAGCCAAAAGAAGAGGCAAAGGACCTGATTTTCACGCCCGGTGCTGACGAAGTACGGCCCGTGCGCCAGCGCTATATCGAACCGGTCGCGTCGACGGGAGAGGTGCTGGACCGCCTCACAAGTGCGGAACGGGCTAGTGAAGCTGAAACGCCACAAGCTGAAAGCCTGCTGGAATTTGGCGAACGGGACGAGAAAATATCGGAGATCATTGCCGGCATTCTTGAAGACGACGATGCTGCCTTTCAGCCGATCGCATCGCTCTATCAGGATTTTCAGGTTCGCTGCCGGATTGCGAAATTGCCGGGTGGAGCACCCGATCTGCAAGCTTTCCGTGAAAAGCTATCGGTAGCACGGGCCGGGGTTGAAAAGGGTGAAGTGGACGATGGTGCCTGGACACAGGCCGAGTTGATAGCAGCCGAACTGCCCGACGATATGCGCGGTGTCTATTTGCTACTGGCCAAGGCTGCACTTGCCAAGGCTCCCTGTCCGGGAAATCTGGAAATCGCGACAGCCTATGGAACACGCTCACCCGGTCGTGCCCGCTGGCTTCTCAGTCACATGGAAGAGCGCGGTTTCCTAGTCTGCGCCACCGATTTGCGGGGCAACCGTATCGTGACGCTCACCGATCTCGGCTGGCAAACCGAGCCGGGAGATGAGGCGGCTGCCTGACGGGCCAGGATCTCGATCTGATCCCGGAAATTGTGGCAAGTTCGTCGATTTTCGCGCATTCTTGTTTCAAGGGAGGCGAGAGTGACTCTTGAAGAGACCATCGACATCTATTGCGCTGCCTGGTCGGAGCGGGATCCCACCCATCGCCGGGAGCTGCTCGAACGTGTTGTTACAATCGACATTCGTTACACCGATCCGGAAACGGACGTTCACGGCCGGGCTGACCTGGTAAATCACATTTCGGATGTGCTGGCTGGGTGCGTCGGGGCCAAGATCGTCCGTTGTAGTGACATTGATGCGCATCATTACATGGCCCGTTTTGCTTGGCGGCTGGTCAAGGCCGATGGAACGGAACTGCCGGAAGGTCTGGACATCGTGTCGGTCGATGAGCAATCCGGCAAACTGAAGACGGTACTCGGGTTCTTCGGACCGCTCAAGGACGGGATCTGAACCTGCTATTTAGCGTCAACCTCGGAATGTTTCGAACGCAGGCAGAGCCTCCAGATCCTTGTCCCATGCGGCCCGGCTTGCCGCAAAGATATGCGCATTCGGTTGCAGGTTGAGGTTGGTGTCCAGGCTGCCTGCGGGAACGACAAGCAGCTTTCCATCCATTTGCAATGACGGAGCGGCGGAACCGCAGGTCTTGCAAAACGCCTTGGTGTGCCGCGAGCCCTGAAGCGTGAAGCAGGTGACACTATCTGCGCCGGACACCCAGGTCAGCCGGGCTGTCGTTGAAAACAGGTTGGCGGCATGTGCCGAGCCGCTGTCCTTCTGGCAGTGATTGCAATGGCAGAGGAAAAAGCTCTCAAACTCTCCCTCGACCTGAAAGGAAACATTGCCGCAAAGGCAGGAGCCGGTGTGCATTGAGGACATGATCAACCTTGCTTGGCCTTGGAGGAGAAGGGACGGCGTGCTACGCCCGGTGAAGAAAAGTGTCAAGCTGGGATGACCTAAGTGCTTGACTTGCCCATTCTGCTGCAATGCTTGCGGGCGAGTTGGTCGGTAAACCCTTTGGAACGGGAATGTCATTGATCGTTAGTTGTGCCTACAGAAAAGCACCCTACGTCTGGCTTTGATCGATTTATATGAGGATGAACCATGTTTCGTTGGTTGCTGCTTCTGTGTTCCCATGGCGCGATGCTTGCCGCCGGGTTTGCGCTTGGTGTCTATTTCCTGCCCATACTGACAGCTCCTGAAGGACCGGATGCGGCTTCTCTGTCAGCTGCAACCGAACAGGCGCAATACAAAGCCGAACTGACCAGAGACTTGAAAGGCAGTGATCTTCTGCATTGGGGGGAAGGCACAATCAGCCTGTCGAAAAACCAGATTGTTCACGAAGGTGAATTGTCGCCAGGCCCCGACTACAAGCTTTATCTTGCCAAAGAATTTGTCGAGGACGAAGCCGGGTTTGAGGCCATCAAGGCAAGCGCCCTCAGACTTGGCGATATCAAGACCTTCAATGGGTTTATTGTCGATGTGCCCGATGACGTGAATATCGATGACTACACCACTGTTCTTGTCTGGTGCGAGGCCTTTGGCGAATTCATCACGGCTGCCAAGTACCGCTGACGTTCAGACACTGAATTCAAAGTGTGCACCGATACGAGGCTGACCGACGTGCGAACAGGTATCAGATAGCCGGGCGCATTCTCCGTTTTGATTTCTTGTCTGAGGACGCGTCGGCCGGCTTGCAGGCAAGCAGATATTCCAGTTGGGACAGTTCCAGTGTGATGCCGTCGATCGTGCGTTTCAGCACACCTTCAAGATAACTTCCCGCCGGAGCGCGATCGCGAATGTCGATGGCTCGATCCCGTGCCTTTCTCAGATAAAGCATCATGGTTCGAACATCCTGCACAGTGACATCAGTTGTCGACTGAGTGTCCAATTGTGGTGTGTGTGAAGCCACAAGCACGGACGATTGCTCACGGATCGGATCTGCAAACCGCATTGGTCACCTCAAGTGTTCATGTTATGTTCTCATGTGTATCAGCTCATCAAATTTCTGGCAAGACTGAATCTTTGCCGCCCTGACAGATACTTTTCTCCTCGAAAGAGCTGTTTGAGTAAATTGTGAAAACTGAAAGCATTTCAGATGTTTGGAGTAAAAGAGCACGTAACGCCACGTGGAAGTGTCCAATCCAGCTTGACGCCGTAGAGGTGAAAAGTTACATCTGTAACTAAATTTAAACTGAACCGGGAGGTCATCATGGATCAGAGAACAGACAGTTCGGCTGGGTCCCGGAGCGCTGGACACAATTCTTCGGATCTGGGTTACATGCCGGGCTTTGGCAATGATTTCGAAACAGAAGCCTTGCCGGGGTCCTTGCCACAGGGCATGAACAGCCCTCAAAAATGCGCCTATGGTCTTTATGGCGAGCAATTGTCCGGCACTGCCTTTACAGCGCCAAGCCACCAGAACGAGCGTACCTGGTGTTACCGGATCAGGCCTTCGGTCAAGCATACGAGCCGGTTCCGAAAGATAGATCTGCCTTACTGGAAAAGCGCTCCGAATGTCCTTGAGGATGTGATTTCGCTTGGACAATACCGCTGGGATCCGGTGCCTCATTCCGATGAGAAACTGACCTGGCTGACCGGCATGCGAACCATGACGACCGCGGGCGACGTCAATACCCAAGTCGGCATGGCAAGCCACATCTATCTGGTCACCCGGTCGATGGAAAATGCCTATTTCTTTTCCGCCGACAGCGAGCTGCTGGTTGTTCCCCAGGAAGGCATATTGCGCTTTGCAACCGAACTCGGTGTCATTGAGCTGGCGCCGAAGGAAATTGCGATCCTGCCGCGCGGTCTTGTCTACCGGGTTGAGGTTTTGGAGGGCCCGGCCCGCGGCTTTGTGTGTGAAAATTACGGCCAAAAATTCGAGTTGCCGGGCAGGGGCCCCATCGGTGCCAACTGCATGGCCAACCGCCGCGATTTCAAAACACCTGTCGCCAGCTTCGAGGATAAGGAAGTGCCCTCGACGGTCACGGTAAAATGGTGCGGGCAGTTTCATGAAACCAGGATTGGGCATTCACCGCTCGATGTCGTGGCCTGGCATGGCAACTACGCGCCTTGCAAATATGACCTTCGAAACTATTGCCCGATCGGGTCCATTTTGTTCGACCATCCGGATCCGTCGATCTTTACTGTACTGACAGCTCCGTCGGGAGTGCCGGGTACCGCCAATATCGACTTTGTACTGTTCCGTGAGCGCTGGATGGTGATGGAGGATACGTTCCGCCCGCCCTGGTACCACAAGAACATCATGTCCGAATTGATGGGCAACATATACGGTCAGTATGACGCCAAACCTCAGGGCTTCGTACCCGGTGGCATGAGCCTTCACAACATGATGCTGCCGCACGGGCCCGACAACAATGCCTTCGAAGGGGCTTCGAATGCCGATTTGAAGCCGGAGAAGCTCGACAATACAATGTCCTTCATGTTCGAGACCCGTTTCCCTCAGCATCTGACGGAATTCGCCGGCAAGGAAGCACCAATGCAGGACGACTATATCGACTGTTGGGAGACGCTTGCGAAGAAGTTCGACGGCACGCCGGAAGGAACCTGGAACGCAGAATGAGCGGAACGAAACTGCCTGAACTTCAGGACCGGCTGGTCATTCTCGGGTGCAAGGGCGGTCCGGCAATTCGGCCAGGTGGGCCGTCGCCAACCAGCTCTCTGCTCGAGATTGGCGGTCGTCGCTGCGTCGTCGACTGCGGGCTCGGCGTAACACGCGGGCTTGTGGAAGCCGGCATTGTTCTGAAGCAGCTCGATCTCGTTTTTATAACTCACATGCACTCAGATCATGTGCTGGAACTTGGGCCGCTGCTCCATACAGCCTGGACCACGGGTCTTTCCAGCACCGTGAAAGTCTATGGTCCGCCCGATCTCATGGAGTATTGGGACGGTTTCCTGGCATCTATGCGCTATGATATCGACCTCAGGATCGAAGATGAAGGCCGCCCGGATTTGCGCGAATTGGTGGAAATTCATCTCTTGAAGGAAGGCGAGGTCGCTCTGGAGGACGGAACCCTTGGTGTCAGGGCGTTCAAAGTGGACCATCCTCCGGTCGTTGATTGCTTTGCCTTGCGGTTCGAGACGGAAGACTGGTCTGTCGTTTTCTCTGCCGACACCACTTTTTTTCCCCCATTGGCCGATTTTGCGAAAGGGTGTGATCTGCTGGTCCACGAAGCGATGCTGTCTCGTGGGGTAGACAAGATCGTTGAAATCACGGGGAATGGAGACAGGCTGCGCCAGCACTTGCTGGCAAGCCACACAATGGCACCCGATGTTGCGAAAATCGCCGAAGAAGCGGGGGCGGGAAGACTTGTTTTGAACCACCTTATCCCGGCGGATTTGCCGGGCTTTGAACACGCGGAATGGATCGAGGCAACCAAGGCCTTTTCGGGGGAAACCATCGTTGGCCATGACGGTCTGACGATCACAAGGAAACAAAGTCAATGAAGCTGGCAACGCTGAAGGACGGCACCCGGGACGGCAAACTTGTCGTCGTGAATGAAAGGCTCACCTATTGTACGGAGGCCGGCCATATTGCACCCACGCTTCAGGCCGCGCTCGATGACTGGGCTAAGGTCGCGCCGAAGCTTGCATTGCTTGCCGAAAGCCTGTCGCACGAAGCCGTTCCCATGCTTCGCTTCCATGAACACGACGCGCTGTCGCCACTCCCGCGCGCCTATCAGTGGGCGGATGGGTCGACCTATGTCAACCATGTCGAACTGGTGCGCCGTGCACGAGGCGCAAAGATGCCGGAAACCTTCTGGACGGATCCGCTGATGTACCAGGGCGGATCCGACACATTTGTCTCGCCGCGTGACCCGATCAGGATGCGGGACGAGGCCTGGGGCATTGATATGGAAGGCGAGATCGCAGTTGTCACCGGCGATGTTCCCATGGGCGCCAGTCCCGAAGAGGCCCGCAACGCAATTCTGCTTGTCCTGCTGGTCAACGACGTGTCGTTACGGGGCCTGATCCCGGCGGAGCTTGCGAAGGGCTTCGGTTTCTTCCAGTCAAAACCATCCTCGGCCTTTTCACCGGTTGCTGTGACGCCCGATGAGCTTGGCGATGCCTGGAAAGGCGGGAAACTTCATTTGCCCTTGCATGTTGATCTCAATGGCGAGCCTTTCGGCCGCGCCAATGCCGGCATCGACATGACATTCGAATTTGGCGAACTCATTGCGCATGCGGCAAAGACACGAGACTTGTGCGCGGGAACCATAATTGGTTCTGGAACGGTCTCCAACAAACGGGACGGCGGTCTGGGCAAGCCTGTTGCGCAAGGTGGTGCCGGTTATTCATGCATCGCTGAAGTCCGCATGATTGAAACGATCGAGACCGGCGAAGCCAAAACGCCATTCCTGAAGTCGGGCGACACTTTACGCATTGAGATGTCTGATGAGGATGGCCATTCGATCTTCGGTGCCATCGAGCAGACCGTTGAAGTGTCGGATGGGGCCTAGCCTTTCTTTTTTTGTTCGGTTGATCAAAGACAAATTGAAACAGACTGCCAGGGTGCAGATTGGGAGATGAGATGAGCAAGCAATTCGCATCCGCCGGAGACATGGCAGAAAAACAAATCTCGTTCACCGAGATTGGCCGGGACCTCTGGGCCTTTACCGCTGAAGGTGACCCGAACACCGGCGTCATCATCGGCGATGACAGTGTCATGATCATCGAGGCGCAGGCGACCCCTGAACTCGCCAACAAGGTGATCGAGAAGGTGCGCTCCGTAACCGACAAACCGATCAGTCATCTTGTGTTGACCCACTATCACGCCGTGCGTGTGCTGGGGGCTGCCGCCTATCAGGCACCGACCGTGATCATGAGCCAGAAGGCTCGTTCGATGGTTGTGGAACGCGGCGCGGAAGACCGGGAATCTGAATTCATGCGCTTCCCGCGTCTGTTCATGGGCTATGACAACGTCAGTGATATTCCGCCCCTGACCTGGCCGACAACCACCTTCAACGACCGCATGACCGTCTATCTTGGCAAACGTCGGGTTGACCTTCGCTTCCTTGGCCGCGCCCATACGGCGGGGGACATCGTTATTCATGTACCGGACGAGAACGTCATGTTCACCGGTGACATCGTCGAATACCATTCTGCATGTTACTGCGGTGACGGCCATTTCAACGACTGGCCGACGACGCTTCAGGCCATCCGTTCCTTTGATGTGGAAGCCATAGCGCCTGGCCGCGGCGAAGCGCTGGTCGGCAGGGAGATGGTCGGCAAGGCGTTGACCAACACCGCCGATTTCGTGTCTTCGACCTTTAGGCCTGTGGCCCGGATCGCCCAAGGGGGTGGTTCGCTGAAGGACGCCTGGGACGCCTGCCGTGCCGAATGTGATCCGAAGTTCAAGGACTACGCAATCTATGAACACTGCCTGCCGTTCAACGTCGCCCGGGCCTATGACGAAGCGCTCGGCATAGACACGCCGCGCATCTGGACGGCGGAACGGGACGCAAAGATGTGGGCGGATCTGCAAGGGTGAGCGATGACAGGTGCCTTGGATCAACTCCGCCTCATGGCACGTAACAACGCTTATGCAAATGAGCGTTTGTTCGAGGCCTGCTGCCAGCTGTCTCAGGACGCGTTTGAGGCAGAACGAACCAACTTCTTTCCGTCGATCCGGGAGACGCTCAACCACAATTGGGAGGTCGATCGCTACTACATTGATGCGCTGAAGGAGGTGGGGCAGGGAAGAGCTGTTTTCTCAGTTCCTCATTTGGAGACAGTGGAAGAGCTTCGGATTGCTCAGGGGAAGGAAGATCTGAAGCTGATCGGATTTTGTGACGCGCTCAAGGATGAGGATCTGGATCGCAAGGTTGTGCAGGACCGGGGCAAGAACGGTCGGTTTGAAGAAACAATTGGCAGCACTATGCTGCACCTGTTTCAGCATCAGATACATCATCGTGGGCAGGTTCACGCCATGTTGGCTGGGACTGAAGTTGCGCCGCCGCAGCTTGACGAGTTCTATTTAGATTTCGACCGGCATCCGATTGCCGCCAAGTTTTTATAAGGTCAGGAGCGGGAGGACGACTTGTGACCAAATTGTTCGAGGTGCCGCTCTATCCCTATAAGTGGAGCGATGATCAGGGGGCTGCGGCACCCGTTCGCCATCCGGTCGTCATCATCGGCGCCGGACCGGTCGGGCTCGCCATGGCGATCGACCTGGCCCAGTCTGACATTCCCGTTGTGGTGCTGGATGACAACGAACGTGTCAGCGTCGGCTCACGCGCCATCTGTTTCTCCAAACGCTCGCTGGAAATTTTCGATCGGCTCGGCTGCGGAGACGAGATGGTCTCGAAAGGCGTTGTCTGGAACACCGGCAAGGTGTTTTTCAGCGACAGGCAGGTCTACGCGTTCGACCTGTTGCCTGAAGAAGGTCACAAACGGCCAGCTTTCATCAATCTCCAGCAGTACTATTGCGAGCTCTACCTTGTTGAGCGTATCCGGGCACTGCAGGCTGAGGGAAAACCAGTTGAAATCCGCGGCGGCAATCGGGTTGCGAACCTTCAAAACCACGATGACCATACACTTGTGACCGTGGAAACCCACGAAGGCGCCTACAACATTGAGGCCGACTGGTTGATCGCTTGCGATGGTGCCGGCTCACCGGCAAGGCACATGCTGGATCTTGATTTTGTCGGCAGGGTCTTTGAGGACAACTTCCTGATTGCCGATGTGGTTATGAAGGCGGATTTCCCGACCGAACGCTGGTTCTGGTTTGATCCACCGTTCAACAAGGACCAGTCGGCTCTGCTGCACAAGCAGCCAGACGGCGTTTGGCGCATTGACCTTCAACTTGGTTGGGAAGTCGACAAGGACGAGGAAAAAAAGCCTGAAAACGTCGTGCCGAGGCTGCGGCAGATGCTTGGGCCGGACGTTGAATTCGATCTGGAGTGGGTCTCAATTTATACGTTCCAGTGTCGGCGGATGGAGAAATTCAGGCACGGCCGCGTCCTCTTTGCCGGCGACAGCGCGCATCAGGTGTCGCCATTTGGTGCTCGGGGTGCAAATTCCGGATTTCAGGATATCGACAACTTGAGCTGGAAGCTGAAACTTGTGCTTCAGGACAAGGCTCCGGAAACGTTGCTGGACAGCTATGGTTTCGAGCGCGAACTGGCCGCTGACGAAAACATCCTTCAAAGCTCGCGCTCAACGGATTTCATAACGCCCAAGTCGGAAATGAGCAGGATATTCAGGGACGCTGTTCTGGATCTTTCCGAACACCATTCTTTTGCCAGGCCATTGGTAAATTCAGGCCGCCTGTCCGTGCCAGCGATCTACGATGGATCGTCTTTGAACGGTGAGGACCAGGTTGACCTGCCCGCTCGGACGAGGCCCGGCAGTCCTGCTATTGATGCTCCATTGGGCAAATCTTGGCTGGTAGACAGTCTCGGAGACAGATTTGTACTGCTGGGCTTCGGAGTGGAAGTACCTGAAAAGTGCGATGTCCTGGGTGTTCAGATAGAAGGCAGGAGCTTGCCAGAAACTGAAATCGGCCCCGAAATCAAAGAGCGGTACCTGGGCGACCTTGAGGCAGCAGTCTATCTGTTTCGACCGGATCAGCACGTTGCCGCAAGGTGGCGCGACTTCGATGCGGACAAATTGGCAATCGCGTTCAAGAAGGCGATCGGCAAGGGAGAGCAAAGCGCATGAGCAGGCAGGGAATTGGGCTCAATCTGGAAGCGCCGGACGACTTTTATGCTGATCTTTTGTCGGCTCATGAAGGCCTGACCCAACAGGAAAGCGATGCCTTGAATGCGCGCCTCATCTTGTTGATGGCAAATCAAATCGGTGAACGCGCAACTTTGAAGAAACTATTGGACGCTGCACATCTGAAAGAGGTCGTTGGTGAATGAAACGATCTGCGGCAAGCATTCATCGAGCGGAAAAAAGTATAGAATCGTTCTACGGATAACTACATAGCAATCAGCACTCAGAGGTCATATTCGAGCTCTGACGTGCTTTGGCAGATATGCATCATTTAATTTAGGCAAAAAAAATTGAATGAATTTTTGCCCTTATCTTATTGTTAAAAATCACACATTCGTCTTCGATTTAATTCACCGTCCGAATGGAATTTCGACGGCCTGATCTCTTCACCAATTGTTTATCTGCCCCGCATTCTATGAAAGAAAGTGCGGGGTTCACATGTCCAAGTTACTTACACCATTAAAGAATGCGCGCTTCTCGGCTAAAGTCGGGGGCGGGTTTGTCACAATGATACTTGTTGCAGCGGCAGTTGGTGCTGTCGGAACTGTTGCAATTCTTGGATTGCGGGCTCAATCGGATGTCAGCGCCAAGGCCACGGCGGCGATGGCAAATCTACAGCAAGTTGCCCAGGCGCAGGAGGCCTACCTGGCCGATAGCAGCCCGGACCTGGCACAGTCAGCGACCGCCCGGATCGGACAGTTGGAGCAGGCACTGGTTTCTTTGGACAGTGTGTCCGAAAGCGGGGCAGGTGGTGAGGCGACCGAAGAAGCTATTGCGCTTGTGGGACAATTGAGTGGAGAATTTTCCGGATTTGTGGAGGCAGTGGACAGCCGGCAGGCACAGGTGGACAGTCTTCTGAAGTCCGCTGTCCGGTTGGAGACGCTTTCCGTTCAGATCACTGACCAGATGAACAAGATACAAAGGGATGCCGGAAGCGCCGCAAAAAAGGCGACCGGTACCCGAAACCGGGCCGACAAGGTTGGCCGCATGCTTTCCGATATGGAAGACACCAGCTCTGAATTGTCGGTGTCAGTGGCCGAAGTCGGGGAGAATGCAGATCTGCCTGTTGAAGTGTCTGCAGCTCTATCCGATGGTGTCTCGTCTCTTGCCAAATGGGCCAAAAAAGCTGCCAAACTGAAGGTTGAAGGCCTGGATCCTGAAAAGATGAAAGGCCTTTCAGCGCTTGCCGTTGGTTTAAAAGAAAAATTGCCGAAGATCGAGGGGGAAAGCGCTCCGGCTGCACTGGTGTCAGCTGATCTTGCCGCCGAATTGGTTGTCGGGCTCCACAGCATACATGATCAGGCAGCTGTGTTGCGTAAAGTCGTTTACGCGGCGAGCGACGACGCCAAAAAGGTCGCTGGAAAGGCGTCATCCAAGCTTGGTATCGTTGATCTAGTGAACGTCAATGCCATTAAGTTTCAGCGGGCGGCACTCGAGATTCGCTCGGTCACAATGGAGTTTTTCGCCGGCTTTGAATCCATGGGCGCAGATGACGTTACAACGCGCATCGGAATTCTTCGCAATCTTGCGAACACGCTCAAGGCCGACAGCGCTGCCTTTCCTGAAATAACCGATGCGGTTGCCTCTATCGAGCAGGAGGTGAACAACTACGAAGCAGAATTTGCCAATATGGTCTCTGCCAAGGAGGTGTTTGACACCAAAAGGCTCGAACTTGCGGCGATCTCCGACAAGGTCCGGTCCGTCATCACGGCATTGACCGAAGCACAATCGGCCAGCGCATATGCGCGCGCCGACACGGCTCTCGGTCTGATTGCTGTCGCGCTGTTCGCGGCGGTGCTGGTTGGCGGTTTGCTGGCCTTTGTCGTCTCGCTTGTCATTACCAAGCCAACAAGAGCTTTGACAGCTGCGATGGGTCGTCTCGCGGAAGGTGACACGGATGTGGAAATTCCGTCGACAGATCAACGCGACGAGATCGGCGACATGAGCCGCACAGTGCAGGTCTTCCAGGAAAATGCCCGCGAACGTCTTCGCCTGGAAATCGAGGCTGATGACCACAGGCAGGAACAGTTTACCCGTCAGGAGGCTGTTGAAGGTCTGATCCAGGGGTTCCGTGAAGAAGTTCAGGGACTTTTGAGCGCACTCGACGAAACTGCGGCCGGCATGAGCGGCACAGCGTCTTCGCTCGGCGGCATTGCAAGGAACAGTGCGGAGCAGGCCGGGGATACATCGCGCGTTAGTGAAGATGCTTCCATGAGCGTTGAAAACGTCGCGGGTGCCGCCGAAGAACTGTCCGCCTCGATCGCCGAAATTGGTGAACAGGTACGAAGGTCATCAGATATCGTGACGCAGGCAACCGGAGCCGTTCACGAGACCAACGGCAAAGTTCAGGGGCTTGCGGAAGCCGCATCCAAGATTGGCGAAGTGGTCAACCTCATTCAGGCCATCGCTGAACAAACAAATCTGCTGGCTCTCAATGCCACCATTGAAGCCGCGCGCGCCGGCGAGGCGGGCAAGGGCTTTGCGGTTGTCGCCGCCGAGGTCAAGGAGCTGGCGAACCAGACTTCGAAAGCGACTGAGGAAATCTCCTCCCAGATCCAAACCATTCAGGACTCCACGACTGAAGCGGTTGCTGCGATTGGCGAGATCTCTGACACGATGGAAGAGGTCAATGGTTATACGCAGGGCATCTCAACTGCTGTTTCTCAACAAGGCTCGGCCACTAACGAGATTTCCGGAAACGTACAGCGGGCCGCACAAAGCACGATGGCGGTGAAATCCAACATGGACCGGCTGGCAAAAGCGGTGGTCGAAACAAAGGATGCTTCAGGCAATGTGCTTGCGGCTTCCGATGACCTGAGCAACCGCAGTCTTGCACTGAAGCAGGGGATTGAAACCTTCCTGGACAAGGTTTCAGCCGCCTGAGGCAACAACGCTGGGTGTCTTTTTGGCTTGCAGAAACCGCCGGACCTTGGGCCGGCGGTTTTATTTTTGCCGAGGCTGAATTCAGTTTGACAGGTTTTTAATATTGCAACTCATTCGCAACAAGCTTGACAGTTGCGAATGAGTTGCAATATCACTTGCAAGAAGATACTTTTCTGTTTGGGAGAATTGAATGACCGGTAGCAAGCGCTTTTCAATGACAGCGGCCGTGTTGGCGACGGCGCTGGCGTCATTTTCATCGACAGCGACCTGGGCTGACGACAAGATGAAGGTCGTGACGACCTTCACTGTTCTTGCAGACATTGCGCAAAATGTTGCTGGAGACACGGCTGAAGTGGTTTCCATTACCAAGCCGGGTGCGGAGATCCACGGATATCAGCCGACCCCGCAGGATATCGTCCGTGCGTCTGACGCCGACCTGATCCTTTGGAACGGTATGAACCTTGAACTCTGGTTTGAACAGTTTCTCGGCAATCTGGGAGATGTTCCGTCAGCGACCCTGACGGATGGCATTGACCCTATTTCGATCCGCTCCGGCTCATATGAAGGCAAACCCAACCCGCATGCATGGATGGGTCTCGACAACGCGCTGATCTATATAGACAACATCGTCGATGCATTCTCCGCCCAGGATCCTGACAATGCCGACGCTTATCAGAAAAATGCCGAAGCTTATAAAGAGCAGTTGCGCGCGACGATCGAACCGCTTCGCGAAGCCGTTGCGGAAATTCCGGAACAACAACGCTGGCTGGTAACCTGCGAGGGAGCCTTCAGCTACCTTGCCCGGGATTTCGGCATGAAGGAGCTCTATCTTTGGCCGATGAACGCTGATCAAGTGGGAACGCCACAGCAAGTGCGTGCCGTCATCGATGGCGTACGCGAAAACGAAATTCCGGTCGTTTTCTGCGAAAGCACAGTCAGCACCGCACCGGCGGAACAGGTTGCACGGGAAACCGGTGCTGCCTATGGCGGCGTGCTGTATGTGGATTCCCTTAGTGAAGCCGGCGGACCGGTGCCGACTTACCTTGACCTGCTAAAAGTGACTGCCGGAACAGTCGTGGACGGATTGAAGTCGGCGGCAAACTAACCACTGCCTCGCCGCGTAAAAACTGCAATTGCGGTCAAGAGTTGGCCGCAATTGTGATCGTTTCAATAGTGTTCTTTAATGGCTTTTCGTGATGCTTCAAATCCTCAAGGACCCGGACATGGACATGACCGCTCAAGCAGCCGGTGATGGCATAACCGCCGAAGACGTCACGGTGACCTATCGCAATGGACATACCGCGCTTTGGAATGCCAGTTTTGAAATACCGCGTGGCACCGTAACGGCTCTCGTTGGCGTCAATGGAGCGGGCAAGTCCACGCTGTTCAAGGCGATTATGGGATTTGTGCCAGCCGCCAAGGGGCGGATCCGGATCCTCGGTCAGCCGGTTCAGGAGGCCCTGCGCCGGAATCAGGTGGCCTACGTGCCGCAGTCCGAAGAGGTCGACTGGTCGTTCCCGGTGCTTGTCGAAGATGTCGTGATGATGGGGCGCTATGGCCACATGGGCTTCCTGAGACGGCCGAAACAGGCTGACCGCGACGCCGTCGACCTGGCGCTGCAGCGGGTCAACATGCAGGACTTCCGTCATCGCCAGATTGGCGAACTGTCAGGAGGGCAGCGCAAGCGCGTCTTTCTTGCCAGAGCGTTGGCGCAGGACGGCCAGGTGATCCTTCTCGACGAGCCGTTCACCGGCGTTGATGTCAAGACCGAGGAACAGATCATCGCGCTGTTAAAGGAACTGCGCGACGAGGGCAGGGTGATGCTCGTTTCCACTCACAATCTGGGCTCTGTTCCGGAGTTTTGCGACAGGACGGTTTTGGTCAAGGGCACTGTTCTGGCCTTTGGGCCGACCGACACAACGTTCACGCGCGACAATCTGGAACTCGCTTTTGGTGGTGTTCTGCGCCATTTCACGATCTCCGACGAGACGCTGCACACCGATGGCGATCAACGCAAGGTCACCATTCTGACAGACGACGAACGGCCATTCGTTCAATATGGCGACCAGGTGCAGACGGCCAAGAAGACACCAGGGCAGACCGGTGCAGAAGAGGCTTCTGGGTGATGGAAGTGCTCCTGGAGCCATTTGGTTACAACTACATGACAAACGCCATGTGGGTCTCCGCGCTCGTTGGCGGTGTTTGTGCTTTCCTGTCCGCTTATTTGATGCTGAAAGGCTGGTCGCTTATCGGGGATGCTCTTGCGCATTCCGTCGTGCCGGGTGTCGCAGGTGCCTACATACTTGGTTTGCCGTTCGCGCTTGGTGCGTTTCTGGCCGGAGGGCTTGCGGCGACCGCCATGCTGTTCCTGTCCGAAAGGTCGGGACTGAAAGTCGATGTCATCATTGGTCTGATTTTCACGTCCTTCTTCGGACTTGGACTGTTTGTGGTCTCGATCTATCCGACATCCGTCTCCATCCAGACCATCACGATGGGGAATATCCTTGCCATTACGCCGGAAGACACGATGCAGCTGGCGATCATCGGCTTCGTCTCCTTGGCTATCCTGCTGACGAAATGGAAGGATCTGATGGTGACCTTCTTCGACGAAAATTACGCCCGGACCATTGGTCTCAGACCCGGTTTGCTGAAAGCGATTTTCTTTGTGTTGCTGTCGGCATCCGTGGTCGCCGCGATGCAAACTGTGGGCGCTTTTCTTGTCATCGCCATGGTTGTGACACCAGGTGCCACCGCCTATCTGCTTTGCGACCGCTTCCCGCGATTAATCGCACTTTCGGTCGTGATCGGCGCATCGACAAGCTTCATAGGCGCCTATGTCAGCTATTTTCTGGATGGTGCGACCGGCGGCATCATTGTCACTCTGCAAACGCTGATTTTCCTGGCTGTGTTCATGTTTGCGCCCAAGCACGGATTGCTGGCGGCAAAACGCAAGGCCGCTCAAGCGCTGCTAAAGGGACCGCCCGAAGATTTGGCAACCTTGGATGATACAGGTAATGGCGCGCACCGTTCCAAGAAGGTGGAAGGAGCTGTTTGATGGATCTGGAGACAGTTCTTCTGCCATTTCGGTTCCCGTTCATGCAGAACGCACTTCTGATCTGCGTCATCGTTTCCGTTCCGACAGCGCTCCTGTCTTGCTTTCTCGTCATGAAGGGTTGGGCTTTGATGGGGGATGCGGTCAGCCACGCGATCCTGCCAGGCATTGTGGTTGCCTATATTTTCGGACTTCCCCTTTTGGTCGGTGCCTTTGCGGCCGGAATGATCTGCGCGCTCGCGACCGGGTACCTGTCTGGCAACAGCCGGGTGAAACAGGACACCGTCATGGGCGTGGTGTTTTCCGGCATGTTTGGTCTCGGGATCGTGCTCTATGTTTCCGTTGAGACCAACGCCCATCTTGACCATATTCTCTTTGGAAACATGCTCGGCGTCGGGCAGGAGGATCTCCTAACGGCCGGCATTATTGCCGTTCTTGTCGGCACCGCCCTCATATTGAAGTGGAAGGACCTCGTGCTGCACAGCTTTGATGCAGCCCAGGCACAGGCATCCGGTTTGCCGGTCAATCTATTGCACTATGGATTGCTGGCAGCCTTGTCTCTGACGATTGTCGCAACTTTGTCTGCAGCCGGTTTGATCCTTGCGATTGGTTTGTTGATTGCGCCGGGTGCAATCGCCTTCCTGCTTGTGCGAACATTCGGCACAATGCTTTGGGTTGCCGTCGGTGTGTGCATGGCATCCATGCTCGCCGGAACCTATGCGAGCTTCTTCCTTGATAGCGCTCCGGCTCCGACAATCATCCTGATCCTGACTGCACTGTTCGTGCTTGCTTTCATCCGCCGTATGCTGCTGACACGGAAGATGTCTCGGCAGCGCATGGAAATCCCTTCAACGGCGGAGTGATTGATCATTTCCTGAAGCGGTTGCCTTGGGATACAGCAAAGTTTCGCGCACGTGATGCGCGAACACAGAAAGAGGGCGGGACTTCAGCCACGCCCTCTCTGTTGTTATGCAGTCGGATCAGTCAGGCTTTGCGTACTGATCAAGGAACTCAAGAATGAGCGCTCCTTCCTCTTCCGTGACGCCTGCATTCACGAACATGCTCTCCGTAATACCGCGCCACTGATTTTTTGTGTGCGACGCCGGATCCTGAGGCACGTGGCACAAGGTGCAGTACTCGTAAAAGAGTTTTTCACCTGGCTCCATGTTCGCGGTGAAGGTTTCCTGAAGATTATCTGCACGCTCCAGTCCGAACCCCGATGTATCCAGAGAGACGACATCAGTCGTGGTCTTGGGAGGTTCATACGCCTGGTTCGGACCATCAACATCCGTGGCCTTGCGCATTTTGGCGATACATGTGTTGGCTGTCGTTGCCTGACTCAAGCCGCTGGAGGCCCGGCTGGACGTGAGAATGTTGATCGCACCGGAATTGCAGCGACCCTTGCTGTCGAAAGACAGCCAGGCCCCTTCATAGAGCGATGCGACACCGCGCATGATGTTGTCGGAAACGCGCGCTCCGGCTATCAGCGCTCCGCGCTCGTTGTGAAGCTCAACGAGATCCCCATCCTCGATGCCGCGCTCAGCCGCATCTTCCGAATTGATCAGCAGGAATTCACGATCCTGGACATTCAATTCGTGCCGCAGATCGGACTGAGCAAACTGCGAGTGGATCCGGTTAAAGGGGTGCGGACTGACGACGTGAATATCGTCCGGTTCACTGTTACCCAGATATTCGTCGGGCTCCAGCCACATCGGCATTGGCGGGCAATCCGGAATGTTCATCTTGGCGATTGTCTCGCTGTAGATTTCGACCTTTCCGGAAGGTGTTCTGAGCGGATTGGCGTCAGGGTCCTCGCGGAACTTGCCATGACGGACCCACTCGAATTCTTCCTGCGGCTGAGGCACACGGGCGACCCCGGTGGTCCAGAATTCATCGAAATCCATATGATCAGCCGCCGTAGACTTCTCATAAGACTCCTGAATGATGTCCATGCGTTCCATGTTGTTGGTGAACGGGCCCTCAACACCGAATTTTTCCGCCAGGCGCCGGAATATCTCAAAATCATCGAGAGATTCACCAACCGGGTCTATGAGCTTGCGCATGGCATAGACCTTGTCCTTGGAATAGGTGCCGCCGGAACTGATTTCATCCCGCTCAACATGCGATGTTGCCGGAAGGACGATATCGGAAAACCGGGCGGCCGCAGTCCACCAGGGGTCCTGACAGACGACCGTTTTCACCTTCTCCATTGCCTTCAGCAGTTCATTGGTGTCTTGCTGGTGCGACGCGAAGTTGTTGCCGGAATTGTAGATGAGATGAACATCCGGGAACTTGAAAGTACTGCCGTTTCGAGTGAATTCCTTGCCCGGATTGAGCAGCATCTCGTTCAACCTTGACGCAGGGCAGATGCCGATGACGCGGTTTCGTCCCTGAGGCAAGCCGCCTGGAACACGCGCTTGGGCGAACAGGGCGCCACCTTGGCCCCAGTGCCAACTGAAACCGACGCCGCCGCCCGGAAGGCCGATCTGGCCGGTCATTGCCGCAAAGGCCGTTATCGCCCAATACGGCATTTCACCGTGCTGAGCGCGCTGGATTGCCCAGGAGCCTGCAAACTGGGTTCTGGTGGTGGCACACCGATCGGCGAGGGCGCGGATCTGATCAGCATCGATGCCAGTGATCGCTGCTGCCCATTCCGGTGTTTTGGGACGGTCGTCGGTCTTGCCGGTCAGGTAGTCAATGAACTTGTCTGCACCGACCGTGTACTTGTCGAGGAATTCCCGGTCGTAGCTGCCGTTTTCATGGACGTGATAGCTCATGGCAAGGAAGAGCGCCGTATCCGTGTTTGGAACGATCTTGATCCATTCTGCATTCAGCCACTCGTCGGTGGTTGTACGCTGTGGGTTGATCGAGATGAAGTCGACACCGGCTTCCTTGATCTGTTCCCATCTCGGATACATGGAGTGATCGGTCGTACGGCCCTCTGCACGGCCGTTTTTATGCATATCGGTGCCAATCATCACGAAGGTCTCGCAATGCTGCAACATTTGCCACCAGGAAGTCTGGCGCGAATAAACCTCCATGTCGCCCAGAACGTGCGGCATGATGATTTGTCCAGCGCCACCTGAATAGTCGCCAACGGTGACAGCCGCACCACCGATCAGATTGAAAAAACGGCCCTGTAAAACATTGGGCGTCAGAACGCCGCCATGAGACCAGCCCCCGTAGGAGGTTGAAAACAGACCCTCGTTGCCGTGCTCATCGATTGTATCGAGGATCGCACGTGCCACCAAAGACAGCGCAGTGTCCCAATCCACGCGCACAAAGTCTTCCCGCGCACGCAGATCCGGCCGTACATCGCCGTTTTCATAACCTTCAAGATAAGACCGGCGGACATGTGGATATTTGACACGTGTCTGGTGATAGGTTCGGCTGACGACCCCATCGCTGATCATTTTTGTCGGGCGTGGATCAAATTCTGTCCGTGGGATCGCCTTGATCAGCTGGCCATCCTTGATCATGCCCCAAAATGCACCGGCCTGACCGGCATGGGGAACGAATGTCACACCGCGGTTCGCCGCAGCATGCGCCGAGATCGGAAACATACTTACCAGAAGAGTTGAGCAAGTCGATTTCAAGAAGTTTCGACGCGATAGAGTTACAGACATCATCATCGTCCTGTTGATTTAGGAATTTGCGCCGCAAGGCAGAGACACGAAATTGCGCCCGGATATCAATCCGAGGCTGAGGTAACGTGTTCAATTTTCATCAGAAAACCTTGGGGCACCTCGCACAGAAGTCATGCGATGTAACTAGTTACAAAAAAATCCGGCACGTCGGCATTGAGGTGTATCAATTTGCTGCTGCAATTTTTGGGGGTGGCGATTCAACGCGCGGAAATGAGGACTGAAATTGCCCTCATTTCCGAGATCAAAGTCTAGAAATTCGTACGCTGAAAGATCCTTTGCCCTTGGCCTCAGCTCTCGGGAAATCCGTCGCCGAGATCCCAGAACAGGCCGGTCATCATCTGAAGGCCTTCTTTCATCAAATGCGGCAGGACATGCTCGTCCGGGGCATGCTGGGAGCAGCCCGTGTAGCTGTGCGGAACCCAGATCGTGGGCATGCCGATGATGTTCAGGAAAATATCGTTCGGCAAGGAGCCGCCCGCGTTTGGGATGACCGTAACGGGTTTGCCTGTTGTCTTTTCGATTGAGGTGACGGCCCAAGCCACCGCCGGGTGCTCTGGATCCAGGCGGGATGCTCGCAGCATCGACATGCGGGCCGGTTCAACGGTGATCCCGTCGAAACCCTGCGCTCTAAGATGTTCGCGGATCAGCGGAAGGAAAGTGTCAGGATCTGTATCAACCACGAAGCGTATCTGGCAGATGGCTTCTGCGAAGGGCGGCACGGCATTCTGAGTTTTCACAGGATCGCCGGTGATGAAAGACAACACCTCGAACGTGTTCCAGCCGAACACTTTCTCCGCCCCGCTAAGGCCGGGTTCACCCCACCAGGGATCGATCTCAGGATCGTCAGGTCCTGAAGTGACCGTCACGTTGGCCAAGGCAGCGCTGACTGAAGGTTTGATCTGCCCAGGCTTCAAACCGGGATGAAGGATTTCACCGTTTCGGCTCACCAGAGTGGTGAGAGCATGCATGAGCACAATTGCGGGATTGGCAAGCAGCCCCCCCCAATTGCCGGAGTGATGTCCGCCGTCGCGATACTCCAGTCTGAAGCGAAGATTCAGGCCGCCCCTGGTGCCGAGCTTGATATCCGGTCCGTCCGTCGAAAAGCGAGGGCCATCGGATGCGATCAACAAATCCGCCGCCAGCAAATCGCGGTTTTTGCGGCAGAACTCTTCAAGGCCCGGAGACCCCATTTCCTCCGCCGTCTCGATCAGAAAGGTGACGTTGTATCCAAGTCTGCCGCGTGTCTGGAGAACGTGGCGCATAGCTTCCATGTTGATGGCATGTTGGGACTTGTTGTCCGCTGTTCCGCGGCCAAACCATCGTTCACCGGATGGCGTTTGGGCAACTGTGAGGGCCCAGGGGTCGCGTCCTTCGCTCCAGCATCCGTCTTCACCGGGCACTGTGTCACCGTGTCCGTAGCAAAACAAAGTGGGCAGGGAAGGGTCTTCAATGCGTTTTGCCACCAGAAACGGCGCGCGCTCCAGCATTTCATTGCGATATATCTCGACCGTAAATCCCATCGCCTCAAAGCGGGCCCGCATCAGGTCATCCAGATATCGTGTCAGCTCTTTCTGGTGCTCGAGTTCCCTGCTCGATGTTCGAACCGCCACCCTGTCGGCCAGTTCGGTCTGAAATCCACCGGTTTCGAAATAGTTGGATACGGCCTTGATCGCCGCCTCGCGCGTCGCCATTCGCGACCTCCCTCGGTTAAAAAATCTTGTCAGGTATCGCGTCTTGCCAGTCTTACTGCCGTTTGCCCGCGCCAGAGCCGTTTGGAAGGCATCACGAGCATGAGATCGTCTTCAGGCGTTCGAACGGGAGTTGTCCCATCGTATCCGATGAGTGTTCCTTTCTGCGCGATAACTTCTCCCCCTGAAAACGGTTCTGCAAAGACGAATCCTTCGTTTTGAATGGTGATTGCCTCCACGACGGTGAATGCGGATTGCGTGACACTCGGTTTGGAAAATGCCGCAAGTGCCTCCTTGCCAAGTGTCCCTGTGGCAACCAGAAAACGGATAGCAGCCTCCTTTGCAAGATCCTCCGCCGAGGCTTGCCAATGCTGGCCGCATTCGATCAATAGTGCCGTATTTCTCGCATCTGGATCATCGAAGGCTCCATAGTCCCGCATGCGCCGGCCTTCGGCATGACCGGCATCGCCAACGACGCGTTCCGGCACGCCAACAGACCCTGCGAGTGTCTTTGCGCGCTTCTGGCGTCCCGACATCATCAAGGGAGGCGCAAGATGCTGCATGCTGTGAATGTCCAGGAGACAGTCGATGTCATTCAGCGCCGGTCGGACTTCCCGTGCTCGGCGCAATTCGACACTGTCTCGCTCTCCTTCAAGCACTGCGACATCCCAGACCCGGTTGAAGTCCTCGTCAATCCACCTCGTTGCATTCGGGTCTGCCGGGTCGAAGGCTTCATAGGCAGCAATGTTCATGAAAGCCAAGGTCAGGCTGCCGGCTGCTGGTCTTACGTCCCTGTTCAGCAGCCAATCGAGCGCAATCGCCCCGCAAGGCTCATTGCCATGAACGATTGCGCTGATCATGACATTTGCTCCGGGCTTGCCGCTGTCAAACCGCCAGATGTAAGGGATGCCAGTATTTCCGGACTTGTACGGCGACAGATCAGGAGCTTTGAGTTCGACCGGGTATTCGTTTGGAATGTTGATTTCGGCCACTGGAACGTGCTCCTTTTTCATTGAAACCAGATTAGGGAGAGACGCTGGTGCATACACCCAAGGTTGCTTTGCTGGGTATGATTTTGGAATCGAACCGCTTCTCGCGCCCCGCCACGGAAGACGACTTTCGTTCGCTGACATGGCTGGATGGCGAACGACTGCTCGAAGAATCCCGGTTGGAAACACCTGCGCTTGCTGCCGAATTCGCTGCATTCGTCCGCGCCATGGATGCGACGGGACCCTGGCAACCCGTGCCCTGTACGCTCGCAGCCAGTCACCCGGCGGGACCCGTTGAACGGGCGGTGTTTGAGAAGATCGCCGACAGTGTAATCGCTCAATTGACGGCGGCGGGTCCTGTTGATGCAGTCTACATTTGCAATCACGGTGCCATGGTCGCCGAACATCTTCATGACCCGGACGGCGAATTGATGGAGCGTGTCCGCTCGTCCGTCGGTCAAGAACCGATTATTGTGAGCACGCTCGATCTTCACGCAAACATTTCGCAAAGGATGGCGAATGCTTGCGACCTGATCGTTGGATACCGGACCAATCCGCATGTCGACATGATAGAACGCGGAGAAGAAGCGGCCTTCTCGTTGCGGCGCTGCCTTGCAAGCGGAAGCAGGCCGAAAATAGCGCTTCAGAAACCACCGATCGTTCCGGCCTCCGTAACCCTCTTGAGTGCCGAGGCTCCTTACGGTGAGTTGATCAATTTCGGGCAGCAAAGACAGGCAGAGCTGGGCAGTGCGATTATCAATGTCTCGGTGTTCGGCAATTTTGTATTTTCCGACACGCCGGACAACGGCTTGAGCGTGGTCGTGACAGCGCGCGAGGACCAGAAGCTCGCAGATGATCTGGCTCTGGAAATTGCGCAACGCGCCTGGAACCAACGAGAAAGCTTCTCGCGCACTCTGACTTCGGTACAACAGGCTGTTGCGCTTGCGCTCAATCCTGGAAAACTGCCGGTGATCTTTTCCGACGCCGGCGACAATCCAGGGGGCGGTGGATCGGGGCGTACGACTGAGCTTCTTGCAGCGCTCAAGGAAAGCGGTGCCGATCGCGTTCTTTATGGTTCGTTTTTCGATCCTGACCTTGCCCGTGAAGCTCATGAGGTTGGCGTTGGTGCCAGTTTTACTGCGAAGTTCAACCGCAGCGCGGGCGCTGAGGTTTGGGAGAAATGGGACAGGCCGTTCGATGCTTCGGCCAAGGTACTTGCCTTGCATGACGGCAGTGTTGTGGGGGAACGCGGCATGACCAAGGGCCGCCGACTTCATCTCGGGCCCTGTGCAGCTCTCGATCTCGGCGGGGTCCGCGTTGTTGTCATTTCCGATCGTACACAGACGGCGGACCCGGTGTTCTTCCATATGCTTGGGCTGGACGTCGGCAGTGCCAAATGCGTGGTGGTCAAGTCCCGAGGACATTTCCGTGCCGGATTTGCGAAGTGGTTCGCGCCCGATCAGGTTTTCGAAATCGACACCGCTGGCCTGACCAGCCCGGTGCTTGAGCGCTGGCCCTTTGAGTTTCTTCCACGTCCGAGTTTCCCATTGGACCCTGACACAAATTGGGAGAATGCCGGCCAAAACTAAACGATCTCCGAGTATTCGTCCGCCGGAGTGGTGACCTTGACGTACTCCATGAATTGCTGCGCGAGTTCGGAAGGCTGCCGACCGGTCGGCAAGACGAAGCTGGTGTTGTAGGTGATCGGCGCGTCGAACGGCCTGACCGTGATATCCGCCATTCCCCCGGACAATACCGGAAAGGGATTGAGCAGCGTGACGCCAAGACCTTCCCGAACCAGCTCAAGCGCTGCCATGTTTGTTGCGGTTTCAGCAACGGTGCGCGGGCGAACGCCTGCCCGGGCGAAGACCTGTTCGGTGATTGCCCGTGTTCCAAGCCGCCGTAAGAACTCGATGAGTTCAACATCTTCAAGGTCGGACGGTGTGATGATCTCTTTCTGCTCTAGTGGATGGCCGGTCGGCATGGCGCACACCACCTGCGACCGCCGCCAGGGCACCAGCGTGACGCCGGAACGCTGGATCATGGCGCTGGTCAGGCCAAGGTCATAACGTAGGTCCAGGATGCCGGAGACAAGCACATCTGTCGCCTGAATATCCAGTTGAAGGCTCTTGCCCGGGTTCTGCTTTAAAAAGGCCGCAACCTGCTTGATGACAAAATTATGCGCCAGGGTGGGCGGCACGATAAGGCGCAAGGGCTCTTCGTCTGCCGCCGCCCATTCTGCTCCTTCGATCTGGGCGAGTGTTTCAAAGAGTGGATCGAGCTGTTCATTCAGCCTGAGTGCAGCAGCCGTCGGTTCGATCTTGCCGGAGCTGCGCAAAAAGAGATTGCGTCCAACGCGCTGTTCCAGCTGCCCCAGTGCCCGGCTTATGGAAGACTGCGACACACCAAGTCGTCGTGCGGCTCCGATGGTTGTCCCAGTCGTCACCAGTGCTCTGAGCGCTTCCATTTCTCGCAGTCTGTGGCGGTGTTCTGCCATGTAAGTGGTGCTTCCAGCGTGAAGAGGGCGGTTGGTTATGTTGAATTGGCCTATGCAAAAATGCATTAACTTTACTGTTGGCAATGAATTTTCTGCAAGCTAACATCCTTTTCATCGTGCGGCAAAAAGTCCGGAAAAGGACACCGCACCTTCCGAGGGAGTTACACAGTCATGATAAAACTTACAGCCGCAGCAGCGGCTACAGTAAGCGCTCTGGCGTTGTTTACCGGAGCGGCTTTTGCAGAGAAGCTCACTATTGGCCTGGCGTCCGAACCAACGTCGATGGATCCTCATTTTCATAATCTGGGACCGAACAACGCAATGTCGGTTCACCTGTTCGATCGCCTGATCGCACAGGACGAGAAGCAACGCCTTTCTCCGGGCCTCGCCGTCTCCTGGAAACCGATTGACGATCTGACCTGGGAATTCAAACTGCGCGAAGGCGTCAAGTTCCACGACGGCAGCGACTTCAACGCTGACGATGTCATTTGCACCATGGAACGAGCACCGGATGTGCCGAACTCGCCATCCGGTTATGGGACCTACTTGAAAGGCAAGACCTTCAAGAAGATTGACGATTACACGGTGCATGCCGTCACTGAAGCGCCTTACCCGCTGATGGCAAACGATATTTCGACCATTCCGGTCATTTCCGACAGCGCCGGATGCGGGGCCGCAACGGAAGATTTCAACGCTGGTACCGCAGCGGTCGGAACGGGTCCTTTCAAGTTCTCGAACTATAAGCCCGGTGAGAGCATCACGCTCGTTCGCAATGACGACTATTGGGGCGATGCTCCTGTGTGGAGCGAAGTGGAATTCCGTCCGATCAAGTCCGGGCCGAGCCGTGTCGCGGCGTTGTTGGCCGGGGACGTGGACATGATCGCGGGCGTTCCGACAACGGACATCAAAACGCTTGAGTCAAAAGACGACATTCAGCTGAGCCAGGGCGTTTCAAACCGCGTTATCTACCTGCATATGGATCAGTTCCGCGAAGATTCTCCCTTTGTGAAGAGCAATGATGGCGGCGCTATCAAGAACCCGCTCATGGATCAGCGCGTTCGGCTGGCAATCTCGAAGGCCATCAACCGTGACGCTATCGTGGAACGCGTGATGGAAGGTGTGGCGCTGCCTGCTGGACAGCTGCTGCCGGAAGGCTTTTTCGGTGTCTCTGACAAACTGCAACCTGTTGCCTATGACCCGGAAGGGGCAAAGGCTTTGCTGGCAGAAGCCGGTTATGGCGACGGTTTTCAGATGACCATTCATGGCCCGAATGATCGCTACATCAACGATGCCAAGATCGCCGAGGCAATTGGCCAGATGCTGACAAGAATCGGCATCAAGACAGCAGTCGAGACAATGCCGCGTTCCGTGTACTTCGGGCGTGCTTCTCGTGGCAGCCCGGACGGACTGCCTGAGTTCAGCTTCATTCTCGTCGGATGGGGTGCAGGATCGGGCGAAGCGTCTTCACCTCTGAAGTCACTCATCCACACCTACGACAAGGACAAGGGTTTCGGTTCTTCAAATCGCGGACGGCATTCCAATGCGGAGATCGATGCGCTGATCGAGGAAGCTCTGAGCACCGTGGACGACGAGAAGCGTCAGGACCTGTTGGCCAAATCCACCGAAATGGCCATTGAGGATGTCGCTATCATCCCGACGCACTTCCAGGTCAATACCTGGGCAGCCAAGAAGGGCTTGAAGTACATTCCGCGGACCGACGAATACACCCTCGCAACGGGTGTCGTGAAGGAATAGTCAATCCTTCCGGGCCGCCGCCAATGGCGGCCCGGGCCTTCCTAAAGTCGGGAATCCCCCATGACTGTTTTCGTCATCCGTCGGTTGATGCAGGCGTTCTTTGTCGTCTTTCTCATGTCCGTCATCGTTTTTTTCGGCGTGAATATCGTCGGCGACCCGGTCTATATGTTCGTCAGTCCCGATGCAGATCAGGCAGACATTGAAGCGGCAATTCGCCGATTGGGGCTCGACCGCCCTATTTGGGAGCAATACTTCCTATTTCTGAAAGGCGCAGCTCAGGGCAATCTCGGAGACTCATTCGTCTTCGGTGAGCCAGCCCTGAAACTGATCCTTCATCACATGCCGGCAACGTTGGAACTGGCATTCAGTGCGCTGTTTCTATCCATCGTAATCGGCATTCCGTTGGGACTTTTCTCCGGGCTCTATCCGGACAACCCGGTGTCAAAAGGCGTCATGGCCGGGTCCATTCTCGGCTTTTCCCTACCGACCTTCTGGGTTGGTCTGATGCTCATACTCTTGTTTGCGGTCGAACTTGGATGGCTGCCATCAACGGGCCGCGGTGACACGGCATCAATCTTCGGAATTCAGACGAGCCTGGCCACATGGGACGGGATCCGGCACATCTTCCTGCCGGCTCTCAATCTGTCGCTCCTGAAGATTTCCCTGGCAATTCGGCTGACGCGCGCCGGGGTCCGCGAGGCGATGGGCCAGGACTACGTCAAATATGCCCGCGCCAAGGGCGTTTCGACCAGTCGCATTATTTTTGTGCATGTCATGAAAAACATCATGATCCCGGTGGTGACCGTGATGGGGCTGGAATTCGGCAGTCTGATCGGGTTCTCGGTTGTGACGGAGACGATTTTCGCCTGGCCAGGCATGGGCAAGTTGCTGATTGACGCAATCCTGCAGCTCGATCGCCCTGTGGTCGTGGCCTATTTGATGATCATGGTTCTGTTCTTTGTCTTGATCAATCTGGTCGTCGACATTCTCTATTCCATTCTGGACCCGAGGGTCCGCCTACAGGATCAGGGTGCATGACCGATACAACGATCCAGACTTCAGGACAGGTTGCGGCCAAAGTCGAAACGCCGTTTCAGCGGTTCAGGGCCGAGTTCTTCGAAAGCCGCATTGCGGCTACGGCGTTCGTAGTCCTGATGGTCATTATTCTGCTTGCGGTGCTGGCGCCCTGGATAACACCTCAAAACCCCTATGACCTGGGGCAGGTCGATGTCATGGACGGCCGATTGCCGCCAGGGTCTGAAGCCTTTGCCGGTTATACCATGTGGCTTGGGTCGGATGGCGCGGGAAGAGATCTCTATTCGGCGATCCTTTACGGCTTGCGGATCTCGATCTCGGTTGGTTTGGCTTCAGGCGTTATCGCTCTTTTCATTGGCATGGTCGTTGGACTGATTGCGGCCTATTCAGGTGGCCGGACGGAAGCGGTCATCATGAGGGTGGTGGATTTGCAACTGTCCTTCCCCGCGTCCCTTGTTGCCCTGATGCTGGTTGCCGCGCTCGGCAAAGGCGTCGACAAGATCATCCTCGCGCTCGTGGTTGCACAATGGGCCTATTATGCCCGGACCGTCCGTGCGACAGCACTGGTGGAACGCGGCAAGGAATATGTGGAAGCGGCGCAATGCCTTGGCCTTTCCAGGGTGCGCGTTGTTTTCAGGCACATATTGCCCAATTGCCTTGCTCCGCTGATCGTGGTTGGCACGGTGCAGACCGCGCATGCCGTATCTCTTGAAGCCACCCTGTCTTTCCTTGGCGTTGGACTGCCGCAAACCGAGCCATCGCTTGGCGTTCTGATCGCCAATGGCTTTGAGTACATGCTGTCGGGTCGGTATTGGATTTCAGTCTTTCCCGGCATCGCACTGCTTTTAACCGTTGCATCGATCAACCTTGTCGGCGACCAGTTGCGCGACGTTCTCAATCCGAGGATGAAGAAATGACTGCTGTCCTGGAAGTGAGCGGTCTAAAGACGCATTTCTTCACCCATGCCGGTGTCGTCAAGGCCGTCGATGGGGTCGATTTTTCGGTGAACAAAGGCGAGGTCATGGGGCTCGTTGGCGAATCGGGCTCTGGCAAATCGATTACAGGTTTTTCCATCATCGGCCTGATTGACCAGCCTGGCCGGATCGTCGAAGGCGCCATCAGGTTCAATGGCGACGACATTGCCGGGGCTCCCGAGGAAACACTCAAATCCATACGCGGGAATCGGATTTCGATGATCTTTCAGGATCCGATGATGACGCTCAACCCGGTACTGCGCATCGATACGCAAATGATGGAAGCGATCCTGGCGCATGAAGCTATGCCGAAAAGGCAAGCCTGGGAACGTTGCCGCGACGCGCTGGGACTGGTCGGTATTCCCTCGCCGGAGGAGCGTCTCCGGGCCTATCCGCATCAACTGTCAGGCGGCATGCGCCAACGTGTGTCTATCGCCATTGCCTTCTTGAACAAGCCGGATCTGATCATCGCCGATGAACCGACCACAGCACTCGACGTGACCATTCAGGCACAGATTATCTATGAGGCCCAGAAACTGACGAAACAAACCGGGACGGCAATGATCTGGATTACGCACGACCTTGCGGTTGTGGCCGGTCTCGCCGACAGGATTTCGGTCATGTATGCCGGCAAGATTGTCGAGCAGGGAGAGACTGACGACGTTATCGACCGGCCGCTTCACCCCTATACGGTTGGCTTGCTTGGATCGGTCCCAACTGCGAACAACCGGGGGGAACGCTTGTTCCAGATCGAGGGTATGACCCCGAATATGCTGGCGCTTCCAAAAGGATGCGCCTTTTCACCCCGTTGCGGGTTCGCCAGCGAAGCCTGTCAGGTGCCGCCTCCGGTAGAGCAGGTGGCAAGCCGTGAGCTGCGCTGTTACCATCCCCAGTCACAGGTAGCCGCAGAATGACGGCCCCGCTGGTAGAGATCAAAGACGTCTCCAAACGCTTCGCAAAGCGGCTCGACGTTGCCGGAAAGATCGCGCAAAAACTCGGTGCCGACATTCACGAGGAAGTCGTTCACGCCGTGGACGAGGTCAATCTTGAGATCCGTGAAGGAGAGGTCCTGGGACTGGTCGGGGAATCCGGCTGCGGCAAATCGACCCTTGGCCGTGTCGTAGCCGGCATTCACGCACCAAGTGCTGGACAGCTTCTCTTTCAGGGCAACGATGTCGCAACCATGTCGAGTGCCGACAAACGGGCGGCGACGCTTGCCGTTCAGATGATCTTTCAGGACCCGTTTGCCAGCCTGAACCCGAGAATGCGCGTTGAGGATATCATTGGCGAAGCGCCACGGGTCCACGGCATTGTCTCCCGTGCCGAAGCGTCTGACTATGTTGACGATATCATGCGGAAAGTGGGGCTCGACCCCTCCTTGAAAAAGCGCTACGCCCACCAGTTTTCCGGCGGGCAGCGACAGCGCATCGGTATCGCCAGGGCGCTTGCAGTCAAACCAAAATTTCTCGTGTGTGACGAGGCGATCGCCGCGCTGGATGTTTCCATCCAGGCTCAGGTGATCAACCTTTTCATGGATCTGCGCGAAGAGTTCGGACTGACTTATCTGTTCATCAGTCACGACCTTAGCGTCGTTGAGCATATCGCCGACCGTGTTGCCATCATGTATCTCGGCCGGATCGTGGAAAGCGCTTCAACGGAAGACATTTTCAGTGCACCCAAGCACCCCTATACGCGGGCGCTTCTTGCCGAAGCTCCGCGCCTGGATCAGCGCAAACGCGACTTCGCTCCGATTGAAGGTGAAATTCCATCCCCATTGGCGCCGCCGGACGGATGTTATTTCAACCCTCGCTGTCCGCACGCAAAGGACCTTTGTCGCCAGGCGCAACCTGGTCTTGAGAGTTTCGGAAACGCGCGCTCGGTCGCCTGCCACTATTGGAAAGACACATGATCCCGGATACCGGAAGTCCGGGCCGTTTGTCCCGCATCTGACCGAAGACGGCGAGCGAACACGTCCGCATTGTTCGGCCGGTCAGACGGGCGACGACAGAACCTATCGAATTGATGCTCGACCGCGTCATTGCGGCGGCACAGATCTATTGCCAAGTCTTGGAGGAAAACATGAAAAACACTGATCGGGTCTGGGATTTGGTGGATGCACGCCGTGAAGACTATATCGGCCTGTCAGACCGCGTTTTCGACCTTCCTGAGATCGCCTATACCGAATTCAAATCGGTCGTCGAACACAAGAAAATGCTTGAAAAGGAAGGCTTCCGGATCAGCGAAGGCGTCGCCGGAATACCGACCGCGATTGTCGGTGAGGCGGGCGAAGAAGGTCCGGTGATCGCCATTCTTGGGGAATTCGATGCTCTTCCCGAGCTTGGACAGGTCGCAGGGGTTGCCGAGCATGAGCCGATCCAAGCAGGTGGTCCGGGTCATGGCTGCGGGCACAATCTATTGGGATCAGCCGCACTCCTGGCAGCCTCCGCCGTCAAGGACTACCTTGCCGAACGCGGGCTCAAGGGACGCGTGCGCTACTATGGCTGTCCGGCAGAAGAGGGAGGTGCCGCCAAGACCTTCATGGTGCGTGAAGGCATTTTCGACGACGTGGATGCCGCAATTTCCTGGCACCCGGCAACCTTCACGGCGGTCAACGAAGCGCGCTCTCTCGCCAACACCCGGATCGATTTTACCTTCCACGGACGCGCGGCGCATGCCGCCGGAGCGCCGGAACTTGGCCGCAGCGCACTTGATGCGATCGAACTGATGAACGTCGGTGTCAACTACATGCGCGAGCACATGCCCGATGATGCCAGGGTGCACTACGCCTATCTGGACGCCGGAGGCATTGCACCAAATGTCGTACAGTCCAAGGCAACTGTGCGCCAGCTTGTCCGGGCCCGCAATCTGAAGGAGCTGCGCGGTCTGATAGAGCGTGTGCGCAAAATCGGCGAAGGCGCTGCGCTCATGACGGAAACACGGGTTGAAACCAGTGTGGTCAGCGGTGTCTCGAACCTCCTCGGCAATCGCCCGTTGGAAGAAACCATGCAACGCAATATGGAACGGCTCGGTGCACCGGACTTCGACGACAGCGATCGGGAGTTTGCCGAAAAGATCCGTGCGACACTCAGCGAGGACAATATCACCGTCTCCTTCCGCCGGATTGGAGCGGAAGTCGACCCGGATCTGTCGCTTTGCGATTTTATTGCTCCGCTCGACCGGCAAAGCGAAGGCGGGGAGGGCTCAACCGACGTCGGCGATGTCAGTTGGGCGGTCCCGACGGTTCAGGCACGTGTCGCAACCTGTGCCGTTGGAACCCCCTTCCACACCTGGCAATTGACCGCGCAAGGCAAGGCACCGGCGGCACACAAGGGCATGACGCAAGCGGCAAAGATCATGGCCGGAACCGCAATCGACCTGTTTGAAGACACCCAGGTTCTTCAAAACGCAATCGAAGCTCACAAGAACACTCTGGAGCAAGACCCTTATGTCTGCCCGATCCCTGATGACGTCTCGCCGCCACTGAAGGCGATGAGCAACCAGTAACCTCTGGTGATTGCAATAGGAACTCATCGAGCCGTGCCGTTGCGTTTCTAGGCTCCACCCGTGTCGAGACCTATTTAGCTGTATACGGATTTTGACGTTGCTGCAAAACGGTCAAAGCGATCGTCTGCTTGTTTTCCATTTAAGGTGTTTGGAGGATGCTTTGGGGACGATAAGTGCTAAACATTGCGCGACGCAGGGGGCGGGAGATGCATCGTGATAGACCACGTAACCTTTGGTGTGACTGACTTCGACCGGTCGGTGGAGTTCTATGATCAGGCATTCGCGCCGCTTGGGGTGAAGCGGTTGTTTGAAGTGCCGTTGGAACACACAGGCGGAGTGAAGGTCGCTGGTTACGGCGATGACAGACCCTGGTTCTGGCTTGCAGAAGAGAACGCGACAAGAGGAATGCTTCACATAGCGTTAGGGTCGATTGACCGTGCGGGTGTTGACGGGTTTTACGCCGCGGCGCTTCGGGCCGGAGGTACGGACAATGGTGCGCCTGGATTGAGGCCCCACTACCATATTGACTATTATGGAGCTTTTGTTCTCGATCCTGACGGGCACAATATCGAGGCCGTTTGTCATCTCCCGGAAGCACCCTAGCGGCCGAGGGCTGCCGATCTTCCAAAATAGCATCCAACGATTGGCATGGATTGTGACCGGATACGAGAAGGATGCGAATTCTTCCACTCAGCTCACGGCGGTCAGTCGGCAGAGCCCATGTGCTGCCCAAATCGAATATTGTACCCATTCAAATCGACTGCGTTGAATTCGCGCATGCCCCAGGGATAGATCTCCGGAGCGCGGGTAATTTCCACCTGATTGGCCATTGCCCGGTCGTAAACAACATCCAGGTCATTCACGTCAAAATAGAGCCAGTTCGCACCGAGCTGAGGCTCACCTTGCCAGAAGTGCACGCAGGCTGCGTCAAGCAGAATAGCACCGTGCGTTGGCGGCTCTCCCCAGACGAACCTGATGGAAAAGCCGAGATTGTCGACATACCAGTTACACGTGTCCAAAACACTCGGCACGGCAAGTGTCGGGTAAACGGCTGAGCATCGAAATGACTTTAACATAGGCACCTTCATAAGCAGTACTTTTGACGTCTTCGTCAAAACGGACATCAAGAGGGCGAGGCGACGTGACCAACCAGGTTGCCATTCAGTGTATATCGCGTTTCAACTGCCCACCCATATTCGGCCAGCGTATTCTGCACGCTCTCACGGTTTAAGAACTTGCCGGTCGATGTCTTGTTGCATGTAACGATCATGACCCTTTGATGTTGGTCAGGGCCTTTGCCGAGCCAATTTCTCAGTTCTTGAACAGACGAGACCTTGACGCGTTTTAGATTTGGAATGTGCATGTCCTGCCGTGCTTTAAGCTGATTGCCTTCAAAGTCTAGGCCAGAACAATAACGCCTCATAGAGGCAATTCCTCAAATGCATCGGAAAAACGCTTCGCGACAAAAGCGTCGACCGCATCGAAGAGATGTAAAGCAAGCTTTACAATTGGTTGCGATACGTTTATGTAAAGGAAGCTTTCCATTTCTTTGGAGTACTCAACATGACGACGGAACTCGCAACGTCCCGCTTTTTTAAGATCTTTATCCCCGCGATGATCGTCTACATTGCCGGATCGGCTGGGATCCGGTGGTCCACAGACAGCGGCACTCTTCCTGCCTACGCGCTCTACGCACTGGTCCTGATCCCGATAGTGGCAATTTTCGTAGCTTTTTGGGCGCAATGGCGATTTGCGATGGAACTCGATGAGTTTCTTCGCCTGATACAAATCAAGGGCACCCTCGTTGGAATAGCCTGCGTGATGATGATCGCATCGGGATGGGGCCAGATGGAAAGATTGGCCGACGTCCCGAGACTGCCGGTGTTTTGGCTGCTGCCGATCTTTTGGGCAGCACAAGGATTGGCAACCACGCTGATATCGAAACGTGAAGGCGTTTTTTAATGAAAAACCGCCTGAAGGCGCTGCGGGCTGAACGAGGCTGGTCCCAGGCAGTCCTTGGGGAATATCTGAGTGTTTCCCGGCAAACGATAAACGCCATCGAGGCGGGGCGCTATGATCCGTCGCTGCCCCTGGCATTCAAGATTGCTCGCCTGTTTGAAAGAAGAATTGAAGACATCTTTGAAGCAGACGAATGACCGGTCACCCGGATCTGAAGCCGGAAGTCTTCAGTCTTGACGGGAACGCCGGGCAGAACTTGAACCTCGCTTGGATGTCGAACTCAACAAGGCACCGGCAATAGCCAAAAGCGCCCCTACAATGGTGTTGAGGGTGACATTGCCAAGTCCAAATGTCGCCAACAGGCCCATGGCGACAAGTGGGGTCAGAAAGGCGAAGCTGGAGATTGCCGCTGCCGAGCCCGATCGCGTGGCTTTGTCCCACAGCATATTTGCGACCGTAAACGGGCCGATCCCCATGAAAATGATCGCGAGCCATTCCGGGGTAGACGGCCAGTAGGCAGGTTCGAGGATGAAATGTGCGCAGAGTGCGGCAAGCCCGGCAAGCCCGAGCGATGGACCGACGACATTTGTTTCGACCCTGGCAATAGAGCGGCCGACAGAATAGACCGCGAAAGTCATCGCTCCACAGGCACCAAGCAGAACCCCAACGCCATCAAGACTTCCTGCCATCTGAGGATAGAGGGCGACGGCCACGCCCAGAAACCCGCAAGCAATGCCAAGCGCCTGAAACAAAGAAGGCAAGCGTCGATGCAGCATGGATGCGAGCAGTACAAGAAAGACCGGCCAGAGATAGTGCACGACATTGGCCTCGGCCGGACCGATCCTCGCTATCGCGGCAATGTAGAATGCGTTGTTGCCCATCAGCCCAAGGGAAACGAAAACCATCGTCCTCAACGGCAAGGACAGAAAGGTGCGGGAAGCACCCTTTCGAGCAGCCAGCGAAAGAGAGAACAGAAAGCCGATCAGCGCTGATGCGCCCAGGGTCAGAAATGGAGGCGCAGGACCGACCGCTGTTGCAAGTGCTGGCCAACTCGCCCACAAAACAACGGCTCCGGCGACAAGACCCATTGTTTTTGCTTTCGGGCCATCTGAAGTACCGGACAGCCTCGTTCCGCCAAACCGCTCCCACCACCGAATGTGAACGATAGCGGGTTGTCCTGTGGGAGTGGTCACTAACAGGGTCATTCAGGCCCAATCCTTACCTTCAAAATTTTCGGTTTGCCCGAGAAAGTGGATGATCAGCTTACTTTGAAAGAATGTCGAACAGATTGTTCAGATCCGTACGCAGGTCCTCCTGGTCCTCCAGGCCAACATTGATCCGCAGAAAGATGCGCTGATGCTCTGCTTGCTCGAACGTTCTTGCGTTTTTGACCGACATGGGAACGATCAGACTGCGCGTCCCGCCCCAGCTCGCGCCAATCGCCATGACTTTAAGCTGATCAAGCCCTTCATCCAGTCGGTGTTCCTGACGTTCATTCAGGACAACACTGAAAACTCCGCTCGCACCGGAAAAGTCTCGTTTCCAAAGCGCGTGCTGCGGAAAATCCGGGAGTGCAGGATGCAGCACCTTTTCAACGTCAAGACGGGAAGCCAGCTCTTCAGCAAGGCTCAGCGCGACTTTTCCCACATGCGCAAGCCGCACGGACATTGTCTCAATACCCCGCAAGGCAAGCGACACCTCATCGGGTGAGACGCCGATGCCGAGCATTCTCATGGTGTCGCGCAGCTTTTTGCGCAGCTCCAGATCGTTGACGCAAATGGACCCGAGCAGAATGTCTGAATGCCCGCCCACATATTTGGACAGCGCCTGCATGGAAAAGTCGATGCCGAGATCCAACGGCTTCAAAAGCAACGGGGTTGACCAGGTATTGTCGGCTCCGGTCAGAACTCCATGCTTCTTGCCAAAGGCGGCAATCATCCGCAAGTCCTGCAGTTCCATGGTTGTCGACCCGGGCGATTCCGCCCAGATCAGTTTGACTGAAGGATCGATCAGATCTTCCATCCCTTCGCCATCGGGCCGATAGATCTTGTGGTGAATGCCGCGTGGTTCCAGATAGTTGACGCAGAAATCCAGAACGGGTGGGTAAACGTTGTCGGGAACAAGAACCGTATCTCCCGGGTGCAGAACGCTTAAGAAGACGATCGTTGCCCCGGCCTGGCCAGAAGGCACGATGACGGATCGAAGGCCGTTCTCCAATTTAGTGATCTGCGCTTCGAGCGTGCGCGTCGTTGGTGTTCCGTACAAGCCATATAAATAGCTGTCGAGATCTCTCTGGGAACGCGTTGTATAGGCTTGGGCATTTTCAAACACGATTGTGGATGCGCGGTAGGTCGGCACCGCCAAACTTGTAAATTCCGAAAGGTCAACGGCGGGATGGATCGTGCAGTTTGTCGCGTCGCGCATGTGAACTCCTCTGAAGTTTTTCCAACTACAGCAAAATCCAGACTGGCAAACAATTAATAGTTCGGCATAGTTCTATGCACAAAAATTATATCAAGTGAGTGCAGATCATGAAGTTCAGGCAGCTTGAAGCCTTTCACACCCTGATGATCTCGGGTTCGACAGTCCGTGCTGCCGAACTCATGCAGATCACGCAACCGGCTGTCAGCAGAAGCATTGCTGAACTGGAAGCGTCTCTCGGTTTCATACTTTTTGACCGGGTGCGCGGGCGCATGGTGCCAACCACAGAAGGACAGTTGTTCTTTCGCGAGGTATCAGAAAGTTTCAAAGGCATGGACCGATTGCGCTCTGCAGCGGCCGCAATCCGGGACTTCGGTTCTGGGCACCTGAAAATTGCCTCGCTTTCCGCCCTCGGCGCGGAAGTGGTGCCAAAGGCAATTCAGGATTTCAGAAAGAGCAATCCTCGCGTCAGGATAACGCTCCAGATCTTGCCTTCAGCCCAGGTGCGCAATCAGGTCGTCGATGGAAACTTTGACATTGGCCTTGCCGCCGATGAGATTGACCGCTCAGGCGTCGATACGACCCATTTCGGCGGCTATTCCGGTGTCATCGCGATGTCCTCCCACCATCCACTGGCCACGCGAGACAGTCTTGGACCAAAGGATCTGGTCGGCCAGCCGATGATCGGCCTTGCCCCGGAAGATCGCGCACGCCACAGGTTTGACGCCATTTTGTCCGAGGCAGGCGTGTCACCGGAATATGTGGTGGAGACACCTTCCTCAACGACGACATGTGCCTTGGCGCTTGCCGGGGACGCAGTTGGACTGGTCAATCCGCTTGTCGTGGAAGGTTTTGTTGCAAGAGGGCTGGTAATTCGCCCGTTTGCCCCTGCGGTAAACTTTCGCTCGTTCCTCTTGTTTCGTCCGGACATACAAAGGTCGAAACTGGTCAGAGCCTTCACCAAGTGCCTGTATGACTTGAGAAATTCGATTGTCTGATACCAGGATCATGCAGGACGGAAACGCGTTTGGCGCGGTTGAAATGCAACTGGTTTGCATGACTGACTTTGCTCACTGTGCATCAGACCGCAAACCCAAGGCAGCGTCGCAAGCGCCTGTGTGTTCGGCAACTGCCTCTGAAAACCTGTCCTTCCACTGCCGGCTTTCAGCCAACTCAAACGACAGTTCGGTCAGAGTATTTGCAAGCCACAGACAGGGCGAAAATGAATTCAGTTCGCTTAGTCTGGGCGGTGTGGCACTGCTTGCTGCCAACGTGTCGGCTGACCATTTCGATTGAAACTTCAAACTGGCGTCAAGCAGTACAAGAATGCCCGCGCGATAGGTGTCTCTTTGTTGATTTGGCGGCGCGCCACTTGCCTGGGCAATCATCCCGGCAACGACCGCGTTTTTTGCATGAAGGGCCCCGGCAGCTTCCAGCGCTTCCTGAAGGCTTAGCGTTTCTGCAGCGTTAGAGAGCGAAATTGGAAAAAGAAGAAAAACCACGGAAAGAACAAGCTTCATGATCGTTGCCCAAGTTCGAAATCGGCCCAAGTATGCAACTGCAACGGAATGAAGTCGATGATTGCGATCGTGAATTCGACCTAGAATAGTCTCAACTTTCTCCCGGTTTCAGAATTCCGAAAAGCCTGTTCCGCTGAGAAACTGAATACCAAAGTAGATCAACGCTGTGGAAGAAAGAAAAATGGTCGGAGTGAGAGGATTCGAACCTCCGACCCCCTCGTCCCGAACACTGTTGTGGCGAAAAGGGGTCGCAGGTTTCTGCGGCTTTCGCCTGTTATTTCAGGTCTTTTTGGTGTTGTTTGGTATCGTTTCTGTCGGGTAAAAGTCGGGCGGGGGCTTTTGCCGTGATGTTGTTCCGGGCTTGTTCTTGAAAGCCGGGGCAATGGTGGCGATAGACGCGATCAAAGGTTTCAACCGACATGCCGATATAGTCGGCCGCTTCGGACAGTGGCACGCCGTTGCGCGCCAGCCAGGTTGCTGCCGTGTGGCGAAGCGTGTGTGGTATGACGTCGTCGTCAAATCCGGCTGCTTCGCGCACGGCGCGAAACGCCTTATTGATCTTCGTGACCGGCTTGCCGTTCCATTCCACCACATGATTTTTCGATAGTTCGAGCCTTTCCCAGCGGCGCAGGTGAGCTAGAAGCCTGTCAGGCAGCGCGACCGGTGGCGCGCGTTTCTTGGTCTGCTTTGCACCTGGCGGCTTGCGGTAGAACAGCCCGGCGTCGAGATCGATATAGGCGGAATGCAGGGTGGGGCGGATGGCGGCGCCGCAAACCGGCCCGGCGCGGCTGCCGGTATAAAGGGCAACAAGTATGAACCGCGCAACATGCTGAGCCGTCCGTCGTTCGGTGTCCTGGCCTTTGTATTTTTGACGCAAGCGCCAAGCCGCCCAGATCAGCCTGGCCGCTTCGCTCCGTTCCAGCCAGCGTTCGCGCGATGGTCCTCTTTGCGGAAGTGTTACAGGGATCGGTCTGTCTACCATCCCTTCCTTGTGAGCATGCTTCAGCGCCGCGCGCAGGTCTTCCAATTCGCGGCGAGCGCTAGACGGTGCGCCGCGCGCCTCGGCATATTCCCGACAGGTCTTGCCCTTGATATCTGACAGCATCATTGTTCCGAAATGGTCGAGCAAGCGGCCGAGCCGGGTTGCTGTTTCGGCTGGGCGTGCGTGGGTTGGGGCTACGTCTTCGGAGTAGAGGGATATGGCGTCAGCAACGGGGATCTGATCCGGTCGGCACTGTCTTGCTAGCGACGGGTCGTGTTTTTCCGCGATGTAGTGCGCGAGTCTTCTTTCAGCTTCTGCAAGCTGATCCGCGCCGCAGCCAGTGGAATGTTTACGACTTCCGTCCCGGATGATCCAGACTGCCGCTTCGGCGGTGCGGCCTTCACGGCCGGCCCTTGCGGGTTGCAGCCAAAGCCTTGGTCCTTTGCGTTTACGCGACATCTTTCGCGCCACTCCCTGATATCGGCACGGGTGACACAATAGCCGCGCCCTATGCGTTCGGCGCTCAGCTTGCCCGCCTTGATCGCCTCGCGCAAGGTGTCGGGCTGAACAACGCCGCGCAAAAACAGCGTGCATGCCTCTTTCAGCGTGACGGGATCGTCATCGGCAAGGCGGGCGGCGTCTGTCATCTTAGCCGCGATCCTTCAGGCGCAGGTCGGCGCAGTTTTTGGTGGCGTTGATGACGGCGCGGATGTCTTTTGCCTTGTCAGGCATTCCGACATTCGTTGCATGTTCAGCGGCGCCGTTCATTCGAGAGACGTAATTGGCGGTGATCTGCGCCGGATCGAGCGGTGGTGTGCTTGTCCAAAAGTATCCAAGCGGCCATTCGTTTATGTTCTTGGGATTCTGCCACTTGCGGCCGACATAGACGCGCGTGCGGTACTCATATTGAGTCCACAAAAAGCCGAGAAACTTTCGCTCGCGGCCGGTGTAGCCGACTGCTGGATCCACGGATTTCATCAAAACCCCCTCGGGAAAAGCCAGAAAAGGGCCTCGCCGACAGGGATGCTGGCGGCGAGGCCGAGTGACACCCGCGATGCGGCGCCGGCCAAGAGGCGCTGCACTGTTGAACCTGCGGGTGTTGGGGAGGTTCTGGGTTTTTTTGAAAGGGGCTTTGTCCGGCCAGTTGCCGAATTCGTTGTCGGCGGCTTTCAGGGCCGCGGCGCGGG
The DNA here is from genome assembly GCF_947499295.1 of uncultured Roseibium sp. Lineage (GTDB taxonomy): Bacteria > Pseudomonadota > Alphaproteobacteria > Rhizobiales > Stappiaceae > Roseibium. The sequence continues at coordinate 723,694 of NZ_CANMNP010000001.1, read as the reverse complement.
CAAGCATCATGTTGACCACAAGGACAATCAGGCAGAGGCCGATCAGGATCGGCAGCCAGGGCGCGATGGCGCGGATGATCTCAATTAGCGTTTCCATGGGCCTTGTCCTTGTCTTTGCCCCTATCCGGGGGATCAATGCTTGCAACGGCGGCTTCGGCCACCTGCGCTGAAAGATCGTGAATGTTCGCCGGGCCGGTGACGGTGTGGCCGTTTGCGGCCAGGGCCGCGCGGATAGCTTTCAGGGCTTCGGGCTTGCCGTAAATGACGACGTCTTCCGCCTTGTCCGGCTGCGCCAGAACCAGCGTTTGAACCTGCTGGCCGTGCACATATTCCTGGCGGCCGTCCTCATGGGTGACGATCAGCGCACGGGTCGGGCTTTTGGCGGACTGGTAGAACCGGATCTGCGCGGACAGGCTGACAAGGCATTTGTGAAAGCTGTCGGTCAGCGGCCAGAGCATTTCGAAACGGTCTTCAACGGGCAGGTGCGTCGCGTTTCGGAAGGCTTTCAGCCCGGCAAGCAGAACCTTGAAGGATGACCATGTGTTTTGAATGCTGGCGGTCATGGCTGCGTCTCCTGATTGTGTTTTCCGGGGAAACGCTAGCAAGTCCCTTTCACCATGACCCGCACTCAGGGATTGCAATTCTTTGACAGCAGAAACTAGGGGCTGTTGCGGGATCATGCGCCCGCTCCCGCAAAGTTAGCGGGGAAAACGCGCCGCATTGCTTTCTCAGGTCTACTGAACCTGAGATTGTAGGAGTTGCGCACCGGGTTGTGGGACCCGGTGCGCGGCATTCCACTCATGACCGAGAAAGGCAAAGACATGAACAGAATGAGCCAAGAGGCTTTGGAAAAGCGCTTAATTGACGCTGAAGTGCGCATCAACCAAATGGACATACCGCTTTTGCGGGCAAATATTGACCGCATCGTTATTTGCGAAGTCTTAAAGCGCATCATGCCAGCCAGCATCAGTCGCGAAGACGTTGCTAAGGCCGCAACAGAGGCGTGTGAGGATCTCAGGACCACGAAACAGCGCGGAACCACGGTCGATGGGGTGCTGGAAGAGGCTCTCGACACCTTTTTCAAAGGCTGACACATCTCTAAAGTCCCAGCCACGCACCTGTCGCCTTTTGGCGGCGGGTAGTTGTGTAGTCGGCAATGGCGGAATTCAGGTCTGCGGCCAGTCTGGTGAGTGCCTTTGTGCGTTTTTGCAGGACTTTGACATTTGGTCCAAGGCTTTCGCTGTGTGCAGTGGCGACAGCATCAAACCGTTCGTCTTCACGCAGCTTATTTGAGGCTTCCCCGTATTGGGTGAAGGCTTTGTCGAGCGCAGTCAAAACCGCCAAAACGGTCTCAAGTTTGTCGGCGCTGTCCTTGCATTGCTCAGCAACGTCCCAATGCGCCTTCTGAATCCGTTCCTGCGCCTGATCGGCGTAACCCTGGTTTCTTCCGACCTGCTCAAGTTTGCGTTCCAGGTCGGTAATGCGTTTTTCGAGCGCGGCGATGCTGGCTGCTTCCGGCTTGGCGGTCTTGCGGGTGTTTTTGGGCATCGGGCGCTCCTGAAAATCGAAAGTGCGTGCAATTCACATGATATTTGCACGCATAAGCGTTCAAATCAAGTAAATGAACGTAAAAAAGTTGAAGCCAATGTTGCTAAGGGCTTAAATTTGCCGCGCAATATTGGTGAAACTAGCTAGATTGGTGTTGAAAATGTTCGACAGGGGCGTTGTTTTGGCGGGCGTGCAATTTTCAATTCTTGATTTGATGAGGGCTGGCGCTGAGCTAGAGGCGAAACTGCGCTCCTATGGAGTTGCGCACATCGAGTTGCATGACGAGGTGCGCAAGTACCACGAGAGCGTTGACCTTTCCGACAAGGGTTACGTCGGCGAATACTTCCATCGCTCAATAAACACCCTGCCACCCTCTATGTTTCAGGGGGTCACGTGCCGTTCCGAAGCTGGGGAGGTAATTGCAACTTCGGCTATTCGGTGTGATGAAATTGCTGGTTGGGATCTGGACCGATACATTCGGGAGTTTTGGGAGCGGGCGTATAGGACGGAGGCCGGAGAGCCAGTTGTTCTGGCGGACGACGCGGTTGCGTTCGCAAAAGGGATAACAGGCCAGATAGCATATGTTGGCGATACATATGTCGCAGAAGCTTGGCGCAAAAACAATCTTGCAGCGTACTTGGTTCGCTTGTGCCTAGTAATCGCCAACACCAAGTGGGCGCCAGTCTATACATATGGCTGGATGGCAAGGCACCATGCTTATCAGAGAGCGCTTTTCCTTCGGTGGGGCTACCCGGCTTGTTATGGTGGCGGGCTTAAATGGAAGTTGCCACCGGCAAATAAGGCTTATGAAGATTTGTGTTTCTTAGGATGCGATCCTGCCGGTGTCGTTCAGCTTCTTCAAAGGCCGTTGGATATCGGGCCAGACGAGAATTGAATGAATAGACGCCAATGAACCAAGCGCCTTGACCGTTTGTAATCGGAAAAACTGCCCGCGAATATGAGACTGGCCGGTCGTCCGTTGCCATGGCGTCGCGGCATTCAATGTGTTCAACAACCACTTGCGTATAGTTGATGCAGTCTTTGTACCCTTCAGCCGTGAGCCTTCTGTAAGTGTCACTGAACACCGAACCTGGAGAAACGGGCGTTTTCGGCCAATCGAATCCAAATTCAGTAGAGGCAAGGGTCTCGCTGCCACCGAACAAAATTCTTGGAGAGTCTAAGGTGAGAGGATTGCCATCAAGGAGCACAAGGCGCTCGGAGTAGCGGCCTAACTTCTCGTCAATCAAATAGTCCCTTCGGATGCAATCGGAAATGAGATGCTTCGCGATTGGATCATCGGCGGTGGCCAAGAAGTCTAGGTCAAGGCGAGTTGCGTGATTCTTCATGGCTTCATGCTCTGTTGAAGCATTGCAGTCTGAAGAAAGAAATCAGCATGCTTCATGAAAAGTTCAACATCTTTACCGGTCAAAGTATCAGGCTGGCTGTGTCCAAAAAGGTCGTGACATACAAATGAGCCTAAGAAGACGGTTAGATTGTAGTCGGCGCAATCATCCAGGAACACCTGCAAACTTTCGTGCTCTGTCATAGGCTCAAGTTCCGAGTAAAGTTCCTTGGCGAACCTAACAAGTTTCTCACGGTCTTTGGAATTCGCCATGTATCGCCCCAAGGTGCACAAACGTTTATTTGTTTTTGCAGCATGTGAACTGCCGTTCAGTCATTTAAAGGATAAAGTTAATGAGCTGTAAAGATCAATTTGCGGTTGAAGCGCAGAATACATAATTTACAACCCTTGATATCGTAAAGGTTGTAGTTGTATAGGTCTTTTTAACTATCCGAAGCGTCGGCTAACTTTAGCGCGTAAATCTTTTTCACAAGTTTTGCACGGGTGCTCGCTGGCCCGAGCTTCCCATACACTTGACGTTCTATCTCGTATGCCTCTTCGAGCGACGCCATTAAGAGGTCGGTGTCCAATTCATTGCCGTTCGCAATTGAGGCTAGTTCGTCAAAGGCCGCAACACTGTCAGGTGTTGTGCCGCCGTTAGATCCGCCAAGAATCCAATTCTGTAATGTTTCGAAAGAAACGCGTGCGTCAGTCGCCAGGTGCTTCATTTCGTCAATGCTAAGCTGTTCGCCCTGAGACAACGACTTTAAAAACGTTCGTTTTTCATCAAAGGAGAGTGCATCTGTAATCGCAAGTATCTCGTCGATTCTAGGATTTGCCGGTTTTCCGGTCAGGACCCAACCAGCGTCAATGGCGAGAGCATCGCACAATTGCGCTAGCCCTTTTTGTCCCGGCATGCGTTCCAGTGTAAACAGCTGAGAAACGGCATTCACGCCGAGTTTCGCGGACTTGGAGATGCTTCGGTTGCTCTTACCACTCAGCAGAATGGCAGCGGCAATTCTATCTATCGGGCGTGCACTCATGTAGGATTTATAGTGTTCTTCGTGCGTGATAGCACGTACGTAAAAGCGTTCATCATGATTGACATGAACGCATAAGCGTGCATTATCCGATGCATGCCCCATGAGTTGATCCAACCTATCGAAACTTTCTTGGCGCTCAAGCAGCGATGCGGCGAGCGCATGTCGCCCCATCATTTCGGGCGAGTGGCTGTTCAGGATGGGAGATTGCACGAACGTCTTGTCGGCGGTGGCGACATCGTCACCAAGAAGGCGAGGGCTATTCGGAAGTTCATCCATCAAGAAACCTTGCGGTTAGTAAAACAATACGGCGTCGATGATGTTGCGCCGTGCCTTTTGATTTCATCATCTTTGGCGGAAACCGATCTGTCATCCCCAAAAAACCGTGAAAATTTGGGGGTAGGGTCGTGAGCATCGGACGGGCGACCAATTCAGAGCAACGGCGGGCTTTGAAGATTGCCACGCAGCGCACCGCGCAAATGTGTGGCGGGTATGACTGCGCAGCGGCCGTGACACGCGTGCACCTGAAAACACTTTCCGACTATGGCAACACCGGCAACGACCGGCACGAAGACACGTTCATACCCGCCGACGTGCTGGCCGATTTGATCGTCGATTGCGCAGAGCGCGGCGAAGTGGCGCCGATCCTTGAGCGTCTGTGTGAATTGGCCGGTGGGCGCTTCGTGCGCGTGCACGGGGATGGGCTTTTGGCGCTTGTTGATGACCTTCAACGCAATGTTGAAACGCTTCGCGACCGTGTCAGCAACGGGGAGGCGGTGGAATGAGCCTACCAGTTGCAAGCTTCACGCAAGGGTTTGATGGCTTCCTCAAGACCGCTGATCTGAAAATGACCGGTGACGGCGCTTTCGATGTGGGGCGTGGCGCGGATCAGCAGTGTTTCAGATCCGAACAAGGACTTGATAAAGGGGATTGCGCTCGCGCCACTCCAAAGCCCGAGCGCCTCATGATTGTTGGACTCGCGAAAGCGCCTGGAAGCAGGTTTCTGCTTGTCTATCCGATATTCAATCTTGCTGTGGTTCAGGTCGGACATGAACAGGCCGCCGAAATTGAACCACAAGTTGGTTTTGTTTTCGCGGCAGGCGATTATCAGCGTGATGTAGTTGCTTTTGAAGCGGCTCTCGTACTTCTGCTTGGACCTGGCTCGCAAGAACACATTCGTGGTGTCGTTGAATTCAGATTTATCGATGCTTCTGATCCAGCTGTTTCGCCAGGCAATGTCCGTCTTTTCAGATTTCTTGGTGGGCGTGTGGCCCATGACACGGTCGTAGCAGGCCAACCGGTATTTGTCGGTCGGTATTTGAGCGCATGTTTCGAGGTCATCGGCGGCTATCGCGGGTCCGGTAAGCGCGCACACAGCGCTGAGCAGCGCAATTCTCAGTTTCATCAATCGCAGTCTCCGTCACGTGGATGCACTAGAGCAAATCCACCCGCAAAAGTCGAGTGGAGGGTTGCGGCATGAGCCTTCTGGATAAATGCAGCGGTGAGCAACTGGTGCTTTTGGCGGGCCGCCTGCGTGGCATTGCGGCGCAAAAGACCAGTGCGGCCAAGGCGAGTGTGACGCTTGGTCAAATGTCGGACGATGTCTTTGACACCAAGTCCGCGCTTCAGACCGCCCGATCCTTCATTGACGACAGCAACGACGTGACCCTGGCCGCCGACCTTTTGGTGGAACTGGCCGAAGCGAAAAGGGCAGAAACCTCATGAGCAACCTGACCCCAACCCGGCGGCCCGGCGAAGAGCTGCTGTTTGCCTGTTTGCGCACGCCGCGCAACCCTGAACGGCGTCAAAGGCTGGCCGCGCGCGTGCACGTGCGAGAGCCGCGCCCGGTGAAAAAACCCTCCCGTTTCTTCTTCGACCCGGAAAACCAGCCGCGCGGCCTGGTGGGGCGCATGCCGGAAACACCGGAAGGCACGCCGAACGCGGTGCCGGCACCCGACCGGCCTGCGGGCTATGAGCCAACCCCTGCTAGCGAAGGGCTGAGCCTCGATGTCTACGCGGTGCTGTTTGAAATATGTGCCGTTTACGGGCTTTCGCCGATTGAATTGATGAGTGGGCCGGGGCGCTATTGCGCGGAGGCGCGGCAGGAAACCTATTACGTCCTGATTACGGCATGCGGCCTGACCGGCGTTGACGTCGGCCGTTTGATGCGACGCAAGCATCCCGCCGTTATGGCCGGTGCACGCCGCCATGCCGAGCGCCATCAACTGCCGATCACCTGGCGCCGTGGCCGCAAGAAAGCTTCGGGAGGTGCCGATGCCGGTGACGAGTGAAGAGGTTCCCGCTTACCGCCAGGCCGTGAAGGCGGCCGACACGATCCGCCGGTTCTGGATGGCGCGGCAGATGATCGTTTCAACGGAAGTGATTGAAGCCGCGCCGCGCGATCCAGGCTTTGCGATTGAATACGGCGTGCGCTCCGACATGGTCAACGGCCTGCCGGTGGTGCGGGTGCAGCGGGGCGCGATCCGATGAGCGCCGACATCCGCCAGCGGTTGCGCCTGTTCAGTTGGGCGCGGGGGCAGCACCGGCTGCGCTGTGAGGACGCACCGGTTTCCTTTGCCGCGATTGCCGAAATGATCAGCGCTGACACGGGCTTGCCGGTGAGAACAGCAGCGGCGGCGCTGGCAGGCGGGTTTTCCAGCAAGGACATGCAGGCACGGCTTGCCGCCTGGAACGGACTGAAGCTGGCCCAAAAGCACGGGCAGCCCGTGCTGGTGTTGGACCCCCGTTCTGGTTTCGAAATTGGGACGGGGGCAGGGCCGGGCGCGGGTGCTGCGCCGATCTCAATTGAAGAGGCGCTGCGGCGCGTGAATGGCAGGAGCAAAGCGGCATGAACCCTGACTATGCGCATTTGCTCAACGGGGCTGAGCTTGACTATACCCGGCTTGGTCTGGCTTTGAAAGCCGTGATCGAGGCGCGGGGCTGCACGCTTTATCAGGTGCAGCAGCAAACCCGGATTTCGCGCGCGTCCGTCAGCCGCGCAACGGCAGGCATCGAGATTTCAACCGGGCCGCTTTTGCTGCTGTGTATTTGGGCCGACCTGAACCCGTTTGAGCTTCTGCGCCCAATGGAGCCAAGTTCAATCGCGGCGACATCGTGCGGCGATACGGGCGACTACAGGGTGTTTCACAGTCTACAGGGTGTGAAACCATCTGAAAAATCACGGCAATTACGGGCGAAGCGCCGAAGCGTCAGACTGGCGAGGGCGAAAAATGGGTAAACGCTCCGACTTTCCCCGGATGAAAAACGAGTATTACCGCACCTTTGACCCGCGTGCGGGGGCGGCGCTCAAGCCGTTGCTGCAGCACTATGGCGTGAAAAGCTACTGCGAGCCGTGTGTGGGCCTGAAAGACCTTGTCGGGCAGTTGAAAGCCTTCGGCCTGATTTGCAGTGCGCTTTACGACATCAACCCGCGACGGCCGGGGATCCCCTATGCCGATGCGCGGTTGTTGCAGGCGGCGGATCTGAATGGCGCCAGCGACATCATTACCAATCCGCCGTGGCTGCGGATGATCCTGCATTCGCTGATTGATGTTTTGGCGGGCCTTGCGCCGACCTTTCTGCTGTTTGAGGCCGACTGGAAGCACACCAAGCAATCCGCGCCTTTCATGGACTATTGCACCGATGTCGTCAGCGTCGGCCGTCTCAAATTCATGCCCTGCACCACGCAGGACGCAAAGGAAAACTGCGCCTGGTACCGCTTCGACAAGCGGCGGGCCGGGTGCAGCACGATTTTTCACGGGAGGGTGGCGTGAACGGAAGCAGCTTTGAAGACAAGGTTGCGGCTCTGATCTTGGCTGCGCGTTGCGTGACCGATGCGGACGATCAGGAGGCCGCCGGCATGTTGCTTTGTGCTGCGGCCATCGCTGCCGAAGATTCCGGATTGACGCTGGAAGCCTCTGTTGAGCGTTTGAGATCCGATTACATGGGGTCCGCTGCGGCGGGCCATGGGAGTTTGCAATGAGCGATCCAGGCGGCGTTGCGGCCGATCAGTTGTGCGCGTTTGTCGAGCGCATCGAGCGTGTTGAGGAAGAAAAGAAGGCCCTCAACGATGACTTGAAAGACATTTATGCCGAAGTGAAATCGGCGGGCTTCGACAAGCAGATTTTGAAACGCGTTGTCTCCTGGCGGCGGAAAGAACCGCATAAACGCGAAGAGGAAGACGCCGTCTTTGACCTTTACGTGCACGCGCTCGGCATGGCGCCGGACAAGGGGGATTCGTGATGGCTGATCATTCCAAGATTGAATGGACGGATGCGACTTGGAACCCGATCACCGGGTGTTCGTTGATGTCGGAAGGGTGCCGCTTTTGCTATGCGGCCGAGCTGGCGGCGACGCGGCTGAAAAACCATCCCTCACGGGTGGGCCTGACGAAGAAAAGCGCGGCCGGGGTGGTGCAGTTCAACGGCAAGGTTCGGTTCAATGATGACTGGCTTGACCAGCCGCTCAGGTGGCGCAAGCCGCGCATGATCTTTGTCTGTGCGCATGCGGACCTTTTTCATGAAAACGTGGCGGATGACTGGATCGACAAGATTTTCGCCGTCATGGCACTGTGCCCGCAGCATACGTTTCAGGTGCTGACCAAGCGGCCGGAGCGGATGAAAAAGTACATGCAGCGGCGGAATGACAACGCGCATCATCCGGCCATGGACTACGCGGCTTTGATGGCCGTGACCGGGTGTTGGGATACGCCTGCGCTTGACCTGCTCGCCTGGCCATTGGCAAATGTCTGGCTTGGTGTCTCTGTTGAAGATCAGGTGACTGCCGACACGCGGATTCCGTATCTGCTGGATACGCCTGCGGCGGTGCGGTTCCTGTCGGCTGAGCCGCTGTTGGGGCCGGTTCAAATCCCCGAGTACATGCCCAACCCCCTTTGGAATGACCTACCTTCTTGGAAAGAGCCTGAAATAGATTGGGTGATTGCCGGTGGCGAGAGCGGACGCAATGCGCGCCCCATGCACCCGCAATGGGTGCGGGACCTGCGCGACCAATGCGCGGCGGCTGAGGTGCCTTTTTTGTTCAAACAGTGGGGGTCTTGGCAGGTTGTCTATGACCGTGACCGCGATGACCCGGATTGGCGGGAATGCGGAACGATTGATCGCAAGACGCCAAACGGCCAATGGCTGAACCTGTCTGGCGGCCAGGGCTTCCACGGTGAGAGTGTGGTTCGCGTGGCGCGCACGCACAAGAAAACATCTGGCCGGGTGCTCGACGGCGTCACCCATGACGGGTTCCCGGAGGTGCGGTCATGACCCCGAAACGCATTCAAATGACGCGAAACAAGCCCTGGCGGTGTGATGCGCCAGAGGCAGTGAAGGTGGACCGGTCCACCAAGTGGGGCAATCCATTCAGGATCGGCGATAATATGCCGGGTGTGCCTGGTGTGCCGATGGGCGCGGAGGACGCGTGTCAGTGTTTCGAGCTGTTCACTATTCCCACACTGCCGGTGCATGAGCTGACCGGCAAAGACCTTGCCTGCTGGTGCGCACCCGGTGCGCCCTGCCACGCAGATGTGCTTTTGAAATACGCGAGCCGCTGCGCGGGTCAGTCGTCAGACGTGGAGGTGGGGTGATGTTACTCCATGTAGTCGGTGAGTTCCGCTATCCGAGTTTGCCGCGGAAGAATAAACGTCTCATAGACGTTTTTCGACGCGGTGAAGCAAGTCGAATACAGGTTAAGAAACTTGGGCGCTTCTGTGCCTGGCAAAACCTGAGCAGCGCGGCGGCTTTTGGCGGTGTCACTGAAATTGGGCTCCCTACAATATTCCGACACCTCATTCCAACAAGACTCGACCTCTCGGAAGCAATCGAAGTCCATTTCTTCGTCGATGTTTTTTCCAGTAATTCTTACGGACCAAAGGTCTGCGAACGTCTGCGGTTTCTCGCTTTCTCCGGGATTGGCAAACTGTCTCAACTCCGCTCCGCATCTAAGCAGGTCTTCAGATACCAAATAGCCAAGCCTTATTTCTCTGCTCAGCCTGTCAAGTTCCGGCGTGACAAGTGCCTCACGCTGCAGCTTGTTTGCTTGCCTCATGAAGATAATTGCACCCGCTGCTGCACAGGCGGCGGCCCAGCCACTGAGCGCTCCGATCCAACTTCGAACACATTGCGTGCAGGTCTCGCCTGCGGGCAGAGGGACAGCCGAGCCGCACAACGCAGTCAAAGACGCAGTGACTACTGCTATCAAGGTAACGAGTGCAATAGAGGTGCTGATCACGGATTCGCGATTCCTAGCTACCCAATCCAGAATGACATTCATCCAGTTGTCCCCCGTTCCGGGCACAACTTGACGAAATTCCCGAACAAGCGCAAGATGATGGGGTTCACGCAAAAACAGCGTGGATCGGGGGTGGAAGCCCGACTGTCCAAAGGCGCTCGACGCGCCACGGTCCTTTCGGGGCGCGTTTTTTCGTGCGCGTTCCCATATAGGAGCGTGTGCGCTCCTATGGTCGGGCGTATAGGGGCACCTTCGGGTGCGCCGGTTACCTTTGGGCCGGTCTTCCAACCCCGTGCGTCCGGCCACCAGGGTGGAAGCTGTTGGCCGGGTCTAAGAACCCAAAGGAGACCGGCCATGTCCACGACAGGCGAGGGGAGACGTGCACCAGCACAACCCCGCGACACCCCCGAAAAATCCGATGATCCCTTTTCGCTCGTTTTAAAACTGCAGAGCGAGCACTACACCGCCGAGGGGTTGACCTTTGCCCTCTCAAGCGTCATCGACATTTTAAGCGACACCCCCGGCATCAGCCCGCACCCGGCCTTGCTCGCCGCCGACGCCCTGATCGACGCTCTCAGAACCGCCAACACACGGCACAGGGCCACCCTGGAACAGCTCGAAATGTGCCGCTTCGGCACGGGGAGGGCGGCGTGATGTTAGTCAGAAGCCGATGGCAGCGTTTCTGGTACAAGCGAGTGAACCGTGACGCCCGGAGGGGTCGAAGGCCAGCGCAAGTCCGGTCGATCTCGATAGACCCTTTTGTGAAAAGTGTCCCAGAGTTCGTCTCTTTCTCGCGTGGCAACCAATCTGACAATCTCATGTGTTTCAGCTGTTGGAGGTTGGTCCCTAAACGCCCAAATTCTGAATATTGTGTTTTCGTCAAATTTGGTTTGAGAAAGACTTGCGTCGGAGAGATTTACGTACTGGAGGTGCGCGCCGGAAAGATTTGCGAACCAGAGCGACACAGAAAACAGATCGGCACTAATAAGTTTTGCCTGGCTCAAGTTGGCGGAGGACAAGTCCGAAAACGCCAGCTTGGTATGTGCAAGCGTCGCACCCCTAAGGTTTGCAGACCTGAGGTGTGCCCAGGTGATCGTAGCTCTGGAAAGATCTGCGCCGGACAAATTGGCATTGTTTGCGTTGGATTTGGAGAGGTCTGCACTCACAAGGTTCGCACCGGACAAATTGGCGCCTTCAAGGTTTGCACCAGACAAGTTGACCCCCTGCAAAAAAACCTGACCACCGTTGGCACTTGCAGACATGTCGATACCTTGCAGCGGAGTGCGCTCCTTCCAACACCTCAGGCCAAACAAATAGACAATAGCGTCAGGAAAGCAGCCATACTGGCTATTCAGATATTCGAGCGCTTCGCGTTTGCCGCTGTTACCGGGTGCGGGGGTTGTTGCCAGTTGCCAGGAGCGGGCAATGCGCTCCTCCTGACGTTCACGAAGTTCGTATATGAACAAACCAGCGGCAAAAATGAGACTAATCAGTCCCACGGTTTCCAGTCCGACAACAAACCAAGAAAATCGAAGTCGTTTAACACCACGGCGAAGAGGTCCAATTTTCTTTTCTTCTTGACGGCGATCTTCCTGCAAAGCCTCGACAAAGGCATCTTTAAAAGAAGTTTCTGGCGGCAATTTGGGCACGGGGCGCCGTGCGAGGCGTTGGCGGATCGGTGGGTGGCTTACACTCGGGCGCATCAACTCAAAATCCCAAAAATATCAAACAACAGAGAAATAAAACCAGAGCGTGCGGCGACGTTCAACCGGTATGCAGGTGCGCAATGGGCGAAGGGGAGGGCTGCATGAGCGATTTTGCCTTGGATTGGGCCATCCTTCAGAACATCAAAAGCGGCCGTGCGCGCGACGTCCTGTTGACGCTGGCCGAGGCGCATTCGGACGGCGGTTTGTGCCTGCCGACAGCCGAAGTCGGCCGCAGGGCAGGGATGAACCACTATGCGACCGTTACCGCCCTCTGGGACTTGCGCGATGCCGGGCTGATCCACGCGGAAGGCATCGGCGGGCTGATGTCCGTCGAGCTGGGCTGCGATTTCCAGTTGGAGGGCGTTGAATGAGCTTTGGACGGCAACGCTTTTCCATCATTCCGGCGCAGGCGGTGACAGACCGCCGCCTGCAGCCGCGTGACCTGCAGGTGCTGTGCCTGCTTGGCCGGCACACAGATAACAACGGCTGGTGCTGCCGCAGCCAGGTGAAGATGGCTAAAGAGCTGATCTGCGACCGGCGAACGGTGCAGAGGTCATTGGAGCGGCTATATGAGTCCGGCTATCTGGAATACCGGGTCAATGAGCGCTCGTCCGGTGCTTCTGCGGCGCATGATTACCGCGTGGTGATCGACCCGGCAGAGCCGGACTGCCAGCGCGGTTTTGAGGACGACATGGAGGCCGAAAATGAGGCTGAAAATGCACCTTCCGAGCCTGTGGATATCCGTGAAACGCCCCTGCGCAAAGATGCGCACCCCTGCGGCACCCATGCCGCACCCCCTGCGGCACCCATGCCGCAGGCCCTGCGCACCCATGGATGCGCACCAATGTTAACGACCCAAGATAAACGATATGATGATGATGATGACTTGCGTGCAGGCGCGCGAGAGGGTGTTTCACGGAAAAACGATCCATCGATAAAACCCGTTGCAAGACCCAATCTGCTGGAACGTGGAAAGCGTGTTTGCGAAGCGATGGGAATCGCCTTTGACGATCCCGGATGGAAAGGCGATTTCACGGTTCTGGTGACCTGGGATGCGCAAGGCTTCGATTTTGAGCTGGATGTGTTGCCCGTTATTGCCGACATCAGCCGACGGCGCAACCAGCTTTCGCAAGGGCCGGTTTCTTCGCTGAACTACTTCACCGGCGAAATCCGCAAGGCGCAAAAGCGCCGGTTGGCACCACCGCCCGACCTGGCAACCGACACGCAGCTGACGCGGCCTTCGAACTTCTACCTTGAGCAAAAGCTGAACATTGAAGCTGCCATCGACAAGGCTTTCCCGGAGGATGATGCATGACCATTTCGCCCGTGAAATCGCAGTTTATCAAGCCGCTTTTGGCGGTGTTCCGAAATACGCCCGGCGCTGATGACAACGGGTATTTCAAGCTGCTTGCCGAGAAGCTGGCCCGTTACGACCCGGTTGACCTGGCTGCGGCCTCGGACAAGTTGGCCACTACTGCGACCAAGCAAACCTGGCCGCTGCTCAAGGACTGTATCGCAGCCTGTGAGGAAGCGCGCGCCAAACGGCTGGCAGAGGAAACCGGCAAAACCAACATACCCGTGCCGACTGAAGCAGGGCGCATGCCCGAAGCAGCGGCACTGCGGGTGTTGGCGGCCAACGCACCGGAAGTGGCGCTGAGTGCCTGCGATGGTGACTGGATCGTGTGTCTCCTGGAATTCGTGCAAGAGCACAAGCGTGTTCCGGCAGGGCGCGAGATTGACGATTGCAGAGCGCAGAAATCCAGAACCGATACCAACATTGAGGACCATTGCGCCCGTGCCGGTGGTGGCTCTGTTGATGCGCTGTTGTCCCGCATGATCGACGGTATCCACGCCAAGCGCGAACGCATCAAGGCCGAAATGAAAGCGCTGCTCAGCCAGCCAACCGATCACTGACGAACGCACGAAACCCCATCACGGAAAGGCAGGCGGAATGAGCGCTGAGAAGAAAAAGCTGAATACGGAAGTCGAGCTTTTGAAGGCGCTGGTGCGCAGTTATCCACTGCTGTGGTGTGTCGTCTTTGCCAATCCGAAGTGTGAGCGGCGGGCTTTCATGGGGTTGATGGAAGCAGGCGTGATTGCGCATTTGCCGGAAGAAAGCTTTGAGCGCAAGCAGCCGAGATCCAAAAAGAAGTTCACTGTTCGCAAGCCGATATTCACCCGGTATTTGTTCGCCGGCATTGATCCGGCCAACGGTCAGGATTGGTCAAAAGTACAGGCGTGTGACGGCGTGGAAGGTATTGTTTCCCTTGATGGAACAGGGCGTCCTTACCTGATCGATCGTCTCGACATGGTGTCGTTGATTGACCGGCTCAACACAGGTGAGCGTATTGCCGACGGTTCGTTCATTCAGGTCGGTAAGGTGCTGCAATTGGTGAAGGGGCCGTTCTCTGGTTTTGATGTGCGCGTGACGGCCTATGAGGCGGCATCAGAAACGTTTCGTGGTGAAGTTTCAGTCTTTGGAAGGTCAACACCTCTGACGGCCTCTGTTGACGATCTGGGCCGCTAAGCGTATCTCTGTTTGCAGGACGATTCGTCGAAGCTTTCGGACCTGATGCTGGCGCAAGGCCAGACGCGAATAGGCGACCGAAGCGATGGACCCAGCCAACTGAAACACCGGATAGGTGGCGTTGGTGCGATGGGTTTCTATGGCGCAAGCGCCGATATCAATTCAAATGCGGCTCGCAGTGATGCGGGCCTTTTTCGTGTCTGGATGGATGGGCACTCAACCTCTTGTTCAACCCAAACGGGATTTTGCTTTACTTTACGTCAAATAGGTTTTTACATGAGTGTGTAGCTTAGAAAATGCACTTATGGGGGGTGATGATGATTAGGCTGTTGTCTACATTAGTTGCTGCGTCGTTTTGTTCATCGGCGCTGGCGCAACCTGAAGATCCTCGAGATGAAAAAATCAAGGAGCTGGAAAAGCGCGTTGAGGCACTGGAACAACGGCCGGAAGCGGTGCCTGGAAGTGGTCATCATTCAGCGATGGTACAGTTCGAGCAGGATATAAGAGTCGTGTGCGGAGATGCTCCCGCGGCATTGTGGTCAGCAAAGAACGGTGAGGGCGAGATCAGGTTTGCGAATATCCTCACAAGTACCATCGATCCCGGTCAAGGTAGTCGCGGTACCTATCGAGTTTGCAATTGGTCCGCAACAGAGCATGCGGTAATTGTGCAGGATCCGGGAAACAGCAAGTTAGAGTTCGATCTTAGAATAAGGTCTTGTGTAGATGTAGCTAACACAATTCATATTTTAGCTCGGGCCAGGGCAACAGACCAGGTCAATGGCAAAGAACGCACGGCCTACGGCTTCTATTGCCGGATCGATTGAAATGGCAAAAATTGCTGGACCTATTTCTTGTATTCCGAAAAATTGGAGACATAGAAGGTGTTTGGCGGAGTATAACTATGTTTAAAGTTCTTTTCGTTGTCTTCATGACTGTAACCTTGCAAGCAGCTTTGGCTCAAGAGACGCACACATTGAGAGACGTTGACGATTGCACAGCGATTGCTGAGCAATACGTAGATAAGCCATCGAATGAAAGCAAAAGGGATCTTTTTGAATGCATAACGAACGGTCCTAATGCCAAATGGGCGCATTTTCCAGTTGGTGTTGAAGACAATAGTGGTTCGGCGTCTGAAACCGAATTGATGGCCAAAGACAATTCCTCTCGTTCGCAAGAGAGCACCGAGAACGAAACAGTTCATGTCAAAACAAACGACGCACCTAAGAAGGCGGAAGTACAGTACATTCTGAGCTGCTATGATGCCGTCAATGATAGAAATCTTGATGTTCTAACAAAGGATTGGGTTACATTTGCACCTTCACTGGTTGAAGGAAATACACTACCCGGCGTTCCATCATCGCCTGCAGACTGACAGAGCTGACACCTCAAACGCTAGTCCGTCTTACAGTTTATTGTTGCAAGGTTCTACTTTTTGTCCAGCCCGCAGAGATGCGGGCCTTTTTCGTGTCTGGATCTCAATGCCGCTTAAGATGATAAAGCCGCAAACGAAGGCGATCAGAGGACGGATCAAGCCGCCAATCAAGCTGGTAGATCCATTCTACCAATCGCCAGACTGGCGGTCCTTTGCATCGGACATCAAGCGACAGCGTGGTTTCAAGTGTGAGAAGTGTGGCGGCCAGTTCAGTCGTCGTCGTGACAAGCTCATCGCTGACCACATTATTGAACGCAAAGACGGCGGCTCTGATTTCGATCCGCTGAACATCCGGTGTCTTTGCATCTACTGCCACAATCGCAAGACCGCCAAAGCCCGCGCCGAGCGTGAGGGGGTGGGGGTATCAAAAGTCTGACAGGACGCCGAGCCGGGACCGGTGAGGTATCTCATTCGGAGATTTTTTTTTGGCGAGCTTTGAATTTGATCTGCTTGGCGACCCGATCCCGGAAGGGCGAGGGAAGCGCGGGCGGCCAGAGCATATACCGACTGAGGAAAAGCGTAGGCTTATCATAGTCTTGTTGGCGTTTGACTGGTCTATGGAGAAGATCGCGGCTGCATTGAACTGCACGCCGCCGACTTTGCGCAAACATTATTTTCGGGAACTGAAGCACAGGGAAGAAGCCCGCGCAAGGGTGGAGGCCAAGCTTTTGGGCAAGCTCATGGCGGGTGCTGAAGAAGGCAAGGACGGGGCAATCGAAAAATTGTTCAAGCGTCTGGAAAAAGGTGATCAAAAGCAGTTGGCCGACCGGGTTGCAAATCGTGGTTCAGTCTCTTCAGCGCCGAAGCTGGGCAAGAAGGAAGCCCGGAAAAAGGCAGCTGGTGAAGTGACCGGTAAGTTCGCGCCACCGGCTGCGCCGGAGTTGCTGAATTGATCGCCTGGTCGACAGCCTGCACTGATTGGGAACAACGGATTGTTGAAGGCCGCTCCCTGATCGCCTTTGACCCGTTGTTTCCGTCCGAAGCAGAATCGGCTCTGGAAGTTTTCAAGTCGCTCGTTGTTGCGGACATTCCCTGGATTCGAGATCAGGACGGTGAGTTGCGTCCGCAGACTTTTGCCGACTGCTGCGATCAGTGGGTGTTCGATTTCGTCACCGCCATATTCGGGGCGTACGACGCCAAGAATGCGAAACGGCTGATCACTGAGTTCTTCCTGCTGATCTCGAAAAAGAATGCCAAGTCCACCATAGCAGCCGGAATTATGGTAACGGCCCTGATCCGCAATTGGCGGCATTCCAATGAACTGCTTTTGCTGGCGCCAACGATCGAGGTGGCGAACAACTCGTTCATTCCTGCTCGCGACATGGTGAAAAACGACCCGGAGCTTGAGGCCATCCTCAAGGTGCAGGAGCATAGCCGGACCATTACCCACGAAGTCACGGGCGCGGTGCTTAAGATCGTCGCCGCTGACAGTGAAACGGTTTCCGGCAAGAAAGCCGGGTTCATTCTGGTTGATGAGGTGTGGCTCTTCGGCAAGAAGGCGAACGCCGCGAAGATGCTTCAGGAAGCGCTCGGCGGAATGTCGGCCAGGCCGGAAGGATTCGCGGTCTTCCTGACGACGCATTCGGACGAACCGCCAGCCGGGGTGATGAAAACCAAGCTCGACTATTTTCGAGACGTTCGCGACGGGGAAATCGTCGATCCGCGCCGCTTGGGTGTTCTCTATGAATTCCCGCCGAAAATGCTTGAGGCGAAAGCTTTCCTTGATCCCGAAAACTTCTACATCACCAATCCGAACATCGACCGTTCCGTCCAGCGCGACTGGCTTGAAGACAAATTGCAGGAAGCGCAGCGCGGCGGCGAGGGGGAGGATCTGCAAACCTTCCTTGCCAAGCATCTGAACGTTGAAATCGGCACACGCTTGCGTCGTGATCGTTGGGCGGGCGCCGATGCGTGGGACAGCGCTGCGGACCCGATCCTTGCCGATCTTGATGAGATGCTGACCCGTGCGGAAGTGGTTACAGCCGGGATTGACGGCGGCGGTCTGGACGATCTTTTGGGCCTCGGCCTGATCGGCCGCGAGAGGGAAACCAAGCGCTGGATGCTCTGGATCATGGGCTGCTGTCATGAAAAGGCATTGGAACGGCGCAAGGAAATCGCGCCCGCCCTTCTCGGGTTTCAGGAGCGGGAAGAGCTGATCATCTGCAAGTCGGGTGAAGAGGACATCATTGCTGTTGCCGACGTGATCGAGAAGGTTTGGGGGCTTGGGCTTTTCCCTGAAAAGAACGCGATCGGACTGGACCCGGTTGGCGTCGCAGCGATCATGGATGAACTGATGTCGCGCGACCTACCTGACGACATGCTGGTTGGCGTGCCGCAAGGTTACAAGCTTTCAGGGGTGACCAAGGGGATGGCCCGCAAGGTCGATGATGGGTCGTTCGTGCATGGCGGTACCGGTCTGATGGCCTGGTGTGTTGGAAACGCAAAGACCGAAAAGCGCGGAAACGCAGATTACGTCACCAAGCAGGCGTCCGGCTCGATGAAAATCGATCCGCTCATTGCGGCCTTCAACGCCTTTGACCTTATGAGCCGTCACCCGGAAGCGGCCGGAGGTCCTTCTGTCTATGAAGAACGCGGGATTTTGCTGGCTTAATGGCTTCCATACTCGATCTTTTTCGGTCTGCGCCCACACAGACGCGGACAGAACCTTCTCTTGTCTCCGGCGAGGACGTGGCACTCTCCCAAGTGGCTGCCATGGCCGGAGAGGTTGCCGAGTTCTATGATCTCAAAGACCCGCGCTTTCTTGAATTCGTTCGCAGTGGAGGCGGTGGTCTGACGGAGTCCGGTGTTACAGTCACTGTGGATCAGGCGCTCAAGAACACGACGGTTTTCCGGTGTGTATGCCTGATCAGTTTTGCGATTGGCATGCTGCCGTTGCACCTTCGGCTCAAGGACAGCAAAGAAAAGGCGACTGAGCACTCAGCGTTTCAGGTTCTCCACCGTCGGCCAAATGCCTGGCAGACCGCCTTCGAGTTTCGGAGCCTCATGCAGCAACGAGCGCTGACGCATGGCAATTCCTATGCCCGTATCGTTCGATCAGGAAATCGAATTGTTCAGTTGGTGCCGTTCGATCCGGCCCGAACGACCATCAAGCAGAATTCGGATTGGTCGCTTGAATATCGATACCGTCGACCCGAAGGCGGTGAAACCGTCTTGGCGGCCAAGGACGTTTTTCACCTTCGGTTCGGTTTGTCGGAAAACGGCTATGAAGGGTTGTCGCTTGTTAACAAAGCGGCCGAGGCAATCGGCCTCGCGATCCAGACAGAGAAAGCAGCCGCGCGGCTGTTTCGCAACGGTGTGATTGCTGGCGGCGTTCTATCCATGAAAAAGCGCTTGTCTGATGAAGCCTATGACAGGTTGAAAACAAGCCTTGAAGAACGGCGCGGTGCTGCCAATGCGCACCGTGACATGATCCTTGAAGAGGACATGGACTACAAGGATGGCTCACAGTCCGGGCGGGACAACCAGCACCTTGAAACCCGCAAGCATCAGATTGAAGAGGTCGCAAGGCCGTTCGGCGTGCCGCGTCCGCTACTTGCCGTTGACGATACTTCGTGGGGGTCTGGCGTTGATGTGCTCGGGCAGCTGTTTGTCCGCTATGGCTTGAACCCATGGTTCACTGCTTGGGAGCAGGCCATAGAACGCGACATCTTGACGGACGCAGAGGCCGACACGCTTGAGGCCAAATTCAATGCAGGCGCGTTGTTGCGCGGTTCGATGAAGGACCAAGCCGAGTTTTTCGCCAAAGCCCTGGGGTCTGGCGGCCATCAGCCTTGGATGAATTCCGACGAAATCCGGGATCTGAGCGATTTGCCGCCAGGCGTTGATCTTCCACCCGCACCGGGCCAAAGCACAGGAGCACAAAATGAGCCTTCTTGATCTTCCTGACGTCCGGGCTTTTCAGCGGCCAACCTGGCTTGCCTTTGAGGCGCCACAGCAGAGCGTTGAACAGTTTGACCCGTCCATGGTTGCGGCGGAATCCGAAGACGATACGGTTATCGCGCTTTACGGTCAGATTGGCGTCGATCCTTTTTCGTCAGTCGACAATTCGGAGCGCCGTATTTCGAGGGCGCTTCGCGCAATTGGCAATAAGGACATTTCAGTTAACATCAATTCGCCAGGGGGAAACTTCTTTTCAGGTTTGGCGATTTACAACCTGCTTCGCATGCATCCGGCGAAAGTCACCGTCAATGTGATCGGTATGGCGGGATCGGCGGCGTCCGTTGTTGCAATGGCCGGGGATGAAATCCTAATGGCAGATGGTGCGCAGATCATGGTGCACAATGGCTCAGGCGTCATTGTTGGCAACAAGTTCGATACGGCCGAGGCCACCGAAATCCTGACCGAAATTGACGCCGGAATGGCAGAAATCTATGCAGCCCGTGCCGGGGTGGAAGTTTCCGAGGCGGCAGCTTGGATGGATCGCGGCAAGGGGTCGGGAACCTTTTTCAATGTCAGCCGCGCGCTCGAAAAAGGTCTGGCGACGGGCAAGATGGATAGAGCCGCCGTTGTTGCCTGCGCTGAAGAACCCAAGCCCGCGCCAGCGGAACGCGTTCTTGAAAACGCTCTGATCACCGGGTGCAACATGTCACCCAAAGAGGCGAAAGCCTACGTTTCCAATTTTAAGGCCGGTACGCGAGATGCTTCGGCTGACGTCACGCGAGATGCTGACACCATACGCGAAGCCATTCAGGCGCTCCGCGAGACCATAGCCTCCTAGAAGGAAGACGAACATGAAACACATTGTACCGGCGCGGCTTTCCGCGCGGGGCCTCATTGCTGTGCGCGCTGATGCGACTGGTGATGTTGCCAAACTGATCACAGCGCTCAATCAGGACTTTTCCGATTTCAAGGCAACGCTTGAAGAAAAAGACAAAGAGCTTGCGAAGAAATTTGACGACGTCGTCACAACGGAAAAGCTTGACCGGATCAATGCCAGCGTTGGCGATCTTCAGTCCGCTGTCGACAAGGTCAATGCTCAGATTGCCGCCTTTGAAATGGGTGGTCTTGGCGGCGCAACGAAGCCTGTCGATGCTGAGTACACCGATGCGTTTTCCGCGCATTTCCGGTCTGGTGACATTCAGGCTTCGTTGAACAAAGGAACGGCTTCTGAAGGTGGATACCTTGCTCCGGTCGAATGGGACCGGACGATTACTGACAAGCTCGTTGAAGTTTCGCCGATGCGCCAAGTCGCAACCGTTCAACGGATTTCCGGCACGACTTTTAGCAAGCTTTTCAACCTGCGCGGGACCGCTTCAGGCTGGGTCGGTGAAACGACGGCACGAGGCGAGACAGCCGGACCGACCTTCGGTGAAATGCAGTTCCCGACCGGTGAGATCTATGCCAATCCGGCAGCAACTCAGCAGATCCTTGACGATGGGGAAGTCAATGTTGAGGCTTGGCTTGCTGGTGAAGTTGAAACAGAGTTCGCTGTTCAGGAAGGCGCAGCCTTCATTGCGGGTGATGGGACAAACAAACCTTACGGCTTCCTGACCTTTGCAACCGGTGCAGCGAACGCGGCAAGAAACCCATTAGGATCAATCGAAGTCCAGGCTCTGGCCGGACTTGCGGCGATTACGTCCGACGAAATTGTCGAGCTGGTTTATCTGCTGCCATCTGCCTATACGCAAAACGCACGTTTTGCGATGAACCGGACCACGCAAGGCGAAGTGCGGAAGCTTAAGGATGGTCAAGGCAATTACCTCTGGCAGCCGACCTTTGTGGCTGGTCAGCCAGCGACACTTGCCGGTTATCCGGTCAGTGAAATGGCCGATATGCCGGACATGGCAACGGGAGCGATACCAATTGCATTCGGAGACTTCCGTCGCGGTTATCTGATCGTCGATCGTGCCGGCATCCGTGTTCTGCGCGATCCCTACACCAACAAGCCATACGTGATGTTCTACACAACCAAGCGTGTTGGCGGCGGTGTCGTTGATCCGCAGGCGATCAAGGTTGCGCGCAACGCGTAAGCCTTACTGGGCAAACTGTGGAAGCGCGTCACTGCGCTTCCATTCATTGGAGAAAGATCATGACAGCAGCAACGAAAACCAATCAACCGGCGAAATCAGGAAACGCACCTGAAACGAAGGCGGAAAAGAAGCCGGATCGTAAACCCCGCTACACCGAAAAAGAACTTAAGCAGCGCGGCATGGATGTGACCGTGTTCGGTTACAAAAAGTAATAAGTTCTCATGCTGAAACCAAAACGGATAACGGCGCCTGCTGAGGCGCCGGTTTCGGTTGCGGAGGCGAAGGCCCATCTTCGTGTCGATTCCAGTGATGAGGATGTCTTAATCCTCTCATTGCTGAACGCAGCGGTCGAAAAATTCGACGGGCGGACAGGTCTGCTTGGGCGCTGCCTGGTGACGCAGACCTGGTCAGTCAAGCAATCTTCGTTTCAAGGACATCGCGCAATCCGGTTGCCGTTTCCAGATGTCGACGCCGCCAGTGTCGTGCTCAAATATTTCGACGTGGACAATGTTGAACAAACATACGCCTCTGCAAATTATTCAGTGCATGAAGATGAGGTCGGCGGGTTCGTTCTTAGGAACTCTGATGTCATTTGGCCAACTGTTTATGACCGGCCCGACGCAGTTTCGGTCGAGTTCGCGGCGGGCTTTGGAGCTGCCGATGATGTGCCTTCCGGGATTAAGGCCGCCATTCTTTTGACTGTCGGTCATCTCTATGAGCATCGCGAAGATGTCACGATGTCCGGGAAGGGCGGCATGCTACCTGCTGGCGCGCAAAGCCTGATTGCGCCCTATCAGATGATGAGGATCTGATGCGGATCGGCCAGCGCAGAAAACGCGTGACGTTTCAGGCGGCGGTGGAAGTGTCGGACGGTGGCGGTGGGTTTGAGGTGACCTGGGGCGATGATGTGACTGTCTGGGGTGCGTTCTTTCCTGAATTTGGGCGTGAAAAGGTGCAAGGCGGGCGGATTGAGGCACCGGTCGGAGGTACTTTGAATGTGCGCTATTCGTCCGATGTCACCGGTTTTGCGTCTGATGCGCGGGTGCTGATTGACGGTGAGCCTTACAACATCCGGTCGGTCACAAATCCCGATCAGCGGAAAAAAGATCTTGAATTCGTGATCGAGCGCGGGGTCGCAACCTGATGGCTGACGGTGTCGAGATCAAGATCCGAAACCTAGATCTAATGCTTAGAAAGTTGAAGCGGGTAGCGCCGAATGCAGATCAGGAGCTTGATGCTGCTCTTGAGAAATCTGCAAATGAGTACGTCGGGTTGGTTAAGCCAGCTCTCCCTTTCAAATCAGGTCAGCTTCGTGACTCTGTCCGCGCTGAACGCGTTTCAGGTTTCGCGCGCTTCGACAACGTAAAAACCAAAGGCGGAAAGTCAGCAAAATCTGTTCGTCGATATGGGCAAAGGCGAACGGTTACGGAAACAAGGTTGGTGTCCGCTGAGGTCTCGTATGGGATCTGGGCGGCTTTCCATTGGACTTTCCAGGAATTTGGAACAATTCATCAAGCAGCTAGACCGGTCTTCTTTCCGATCTATCGTCTGTTGAGGAAGCGAATAAAGGGGCGCGCTAACCGTGCGCTTCGCAAGGCGGTCAAGGACGCTTTGAAGTCGTGACAAGTTACGTCTGGCCGCTGCAGCAGGCGGTATATGCCGCGCTTGTGGCCGCTGCGCTTCCTCATGTGGTGCGGATTGTCGATCATCGGATCGAGCGACCGAAGTCAAACGATTTCCCGTATGTGCAGATCGGTGAAGACGGACAGTCGCTTCAAGATGACGTCAGCTGCGCGGATGGTTCGCAGGAAATCCTGAACCTGCACACGTGGTCGCGGTCGCGTGGGCAGAAGCAAATCAAAGAGATTATGGGCGCTATTCACGACGCTCTCCACAATACGGCGCTGACCGTTCCCGGTCTGGTGTCGTGTCACGTGTTCGTTGAAAGCGGACGCATTCTGGACGATCCGGACGGGAAAACCCGGCACGGCGTCACAACCCTTCGGATCTATTGTCGAGAGGCTTGAACAATGGCTAGCAAAGGTCGTTTGCTGCTCCTGAAAATCGGAGATGGTGCGACGCCAACGGAAGCGTTCACCAATGGCTGCGGGTTCCGTGCCCGCAATTTCACGATCAACAACAACGTCGTGGACACCACGAAGCCGGACTGTGCATCTCCCGGAGATACGGTCAGGTATTCAGGCGAATACGGTATTCAAACCCTGACGTTTTCGGGTTCCGGTGAAAGCTCGGATGACACGCAGAACAAACGGTTGATGAATGCCGCCCGAGAGCAAACCGACCTGAACCAGCAGGTGGTCGTTCCCGGCTGGGGCACGTTTGAAGGTGCGACGTTGATCGGTAGCTTTGAATTCTCAGGTGAAGCCGAAGGCACAATGGAGTTTTCCTGCGACATCACCATGACTGGCGCCATTACGTTCACGGCTGAAACATGAGGAAGCCGAACAAATCACGCGGTGAAGTCGGCGTGACGGTGGCGGGTGAGAAACTGATCTTGTGCGCCACCATGGAAAACCTTGATCGGCTTGAGCAAGAAACAGACGGCCTAAGCCTGGTGGAGTTGTCGCGGGCGCTTCAGCTCATGAAATTGTCTGTCGTCAAGGCCGGACTAATTGCGCTTTGCGTTGAAGGTGACGCCGAGGCGGCCTGGTACAAGCAGGTTGGTGTGAAGGATCACTACCCAGTCCGTGATGCGATTTCTCAAGCCTTGTTGCCTGACCCGGAGGGAAACGCCGAACCCGGGGCGGAGAGCCGCTAAAGCGGTTTCCGCTCCGGGATTGGTTGGAGCGTTGCCCGGCGATCGGTTGGACGCCGGACGTGTTCTGGAAAGCCTCGCTCGTTGATTTCCTGAGATGTGTTGAAGGCTTCAACAAGATGCACGACACCGAATTGCGACGCGGGTTCTCTGACGAAGAACGTCAAGAGGTCGAAAAGTTGAAAGCGAAGTATGGCTGACAACACTGAAAAGCTGGTTCTCTTGTTGGAGGCGCAGAACAAGGATGTTTTGCGCAAGCTCAATCAAATGGAGCGCCAGTCCAGAAAGAGCTTCGGTTCGCTTGAAAAGCACGCGAAGGGGTTTCGCGGCGAAATGCATAAAGCGACCGGAGCCGTGAAAGGCTTCGTTTCGGCCTTTGCTGGCGGCCTTTTGGCAGGCGGCTTTGCCGGTCTTGCAGCTGGCGCTGCACAAGCTGCCGAGAGCATTGCCTCTATCGGTGACGCCGCACAGAGGGCAGGGTTGGATGTCAGGTCCTTTCAGGAGCTGGGTTATGTGGCCGAGCAGAACCGGATACCGGTTGATGCGCTTACCGACGGCATGAAAGAGCTCAACCTTCGGGCTGATGAGTTCGTTGTTACGGGAAAGGGTCCTGCTGCAGAGGCGTTTCAGCGTCTCGGGTTCACGGCCAATGAACTCAAAGAAGCATTGAAAAACCCTTCTGAACTGCTGATCGACATCATTGCGCGGCTGCAAGAACTGGACACTGCGGCTCAGATCCGTGTTGCTGATGAGTTGTTCGGCGGCACAGCAGGAGAACGATTTGTCGAATTGCTTGATCTAGGTGCGGATGGCATCCGTGACATGATCAGCGAGGCGCATGAATTTGGCTTCGTCATGGACGAAGAAATGATCCAAAAGGCCGCCGACGTTGACCGTGAATTCAAAGCGCTTGCCAAAACTATTTCAACAAATGTCAAAGGCGCGCTTGTCTCTGCGGCAGATGAGCTTTCCTATATGCTGAAGCTGCTCGACAGTGTCGAAAATCGCCAGGAAGGTGCGATCAGGAGGCAGATTGCTGAGAAGCAACAAGCACTGATCGACGCAGAGGGCAAAACGCTTTTTGGATTTGGTTCGGAAACGTTTCAGGCAAATATTCAAGCGGACATAGACCGACTGCAAAAAGAGCTGTTGCGTCGTCAAATCGATCGCGGGCCAACCGTTGTCCCAACTCGGGATACTTTCTTGAGATCAAATCGCAGTGGGGGCGGTGGCGATGGTGGCGGCTCTGGTGAGGATTCGACCCGAACCAAGCAGGTGCGTGATTATACCCGTAGCCTCGAAGATGCCAACAAGACACAACGAGATCTGAATAGCACGACAAGTAGCTTTCAGAGCGTTGCTTCGAGCGCTTTCGGCGTGATCACCAGTCAGATTAACACCGGCAATGCTGCCCTTGACCGTTTTCTTTCAACGCTGATCGAAACCGGTGCGCAGGCCGCCTTTTTGGGCCAGGGTCCGCTTGCTGGCCTGTTCGGCGGTGGGGGCGGGGGTCTGCTAGGTGGTGTTGGAAAGCTGTTTGGCGGGTTCTTTGCCGATGGTGGTCATCTGGGCGCGGGCAAATACGGGATTGCCGGTGAAGCCGGGCCGGAGCTAATCAAAGGGCCGGCTAATGTCGTGCCGATGTCAAAGGCTGGCGGGTCGACAACAACCATCGTCAAGGTGGTGCCGTCCGACATGTTTGACGTCATCGTCGACGGCAAGGCTCAGCAAGCGGCGGCAACCGGGTACGCCATGGCTGCGAATGACATGTCGCGAAACTTCTCTTCCTACCAGCAGCGCAATCAAGTGAACAAGGGTACCTGATGACGCTGACGACGTATCTTGATTGGCCGCGTTGTCTTCTGCCAGCGCGGCATTTCGATCGTGGTCTGACGCCGCAATCGGCAGGCGGCAATCAGCTGTCCCTTTCAGGCCGGTTGAACAATGGCGGCGTTCCGGGATTCGGAATCTGGAAGCCGCGGTTCCTGGAAACGCCGGTGCACCGGTACCGTGACAGTTTCATTGCCATTGAAGGCCAGGTGCTTGGCCGGGCGCTGCCGATCATGGTGCCGTACTATCACAACGGGTTCTATCCCAAGGCGTCGGAGCCGGAAGACGTCCCGTTTTCTGATGATGCGACGTTTTCCGACGGCTCGGAGTGGCTGTCATCCGGTACGCATGTGGTTGTCAAAACCTTTGCTGCTGCCGGAACTGCACAGTTGACGGTTACCAAAATTGCGTGCGGGACAATCCAGACCGGTCACGTGTTTTCCATTGGCCTGCATCAGTATCAGGTTCGATCGGTTGTCGATGACCAGACAGACAGTGAAGCCACGTTCCTGATTGCGCCGGAGTTGCGCACCGATGTTTTGCCGCGTGATGAAGTCGATTTCGTCTTTCCGGCCGTGAAGTGCCGGTTGATTGACCCGTCTGTCTTGTCGGTGTCTTGGCAGTTCAATCAATGGGCTTTCCCTACAATCGAATTCATTGAAGACACGTCCCCAACGATCAGCTGACGGCAAGTCTCATGGGTATCTACAACGAAGATCAGATTGCAGTCTTGGCCACGCAGAAAGCACGTGCAGCGCGTGCCTGGGAGGTCAGGTTTGCCAGTGAAACGCTCTTCATCTGGAACGGCAATGTCGATCGCAAACTGCATGACAGCAACACCTATCAGGGTTTGCGTGGCCAGTTGACAGCGCCGGATTTCTCATTCTCGGGCAAGGCGGAAAACGAAACCGGATTGTTTCAGATCCGGGGCCTGCCCGGCGAGATCGAGGAAATGATCTGGGATGAAAAGGCGGAAGTGTTCGGGCGCTATATCATCGA
This sequence comes from uncultured Roseibium sp., assembly GCF_947499295.1. Taxonomy (GTDB): domain Bacteria; phylum Pseudomonadota; class Alphaproteobacteria; order Rhizobiales; family Stappiaceae; genus Roseibium. Next base: position 696,270 of record NZ_CANMNP010000001.1, on the reverse strand, counting down.
GCATTTCATGTTGCTGACTGCTGATGACCTGACCCTGGTTGGTCCGGCCGTGCTTTCACAGATTTACGTGATGCGCGGCGTTCAGTCCGATCAAGAGGGCGCAACGGCAAGTGGTCAGCCGAACTACACGTTGAACCTGATGGTGGAAAGCCTCTTCAGCCAGCGATCGGAGGCCGGGTTCGGACGTTATACGCAGGCTGACCAAAATGGCCGTTATCCGTCATCGAATGACAAGATGTTCAACTATGTGCCAATCCTGGCGCGCGGCAAGACAATTCAGCTGGTGTGATGACAGCGCTTGACGATTATTTCGCGCAAGCAGCCCCTTGCGACTATGTCCGTAATGACTGCTGCGCTTTTCCGGGTGGCTGGGTTTGGGCGCAAACGGGAATTGATCCCGTTGCGGAATGGCGCGGGCGGTACCAGTCCGAATCCGAAGCGCTGGCCTTTGTCGAAGACTGCGGCGGGGTTCCGCAAATCATGGACAAGGGATTGAAGCGCGCAGGCATGAAACGCACGCGTGCGCCGCGCGAGGGCGATGTCGGGTGTGTCGCAATTGATGGTGTTGCCGTCGGCGCGATCATGAAAAGCGGTCTTTGGTGGGTGCTCGGACCGCAAGGTAAATTCCCTGTGCGCAGCGCGCGCCTTTTGAGAGCCTGGACTTTCTAGAATGCCTCCTGTTGTTGCTGCTGTCGGCGCCTTTGTCGGGGGTCTTTCTGCTGCGGCCGGTGTCGGCGGTGCGCTGTCGCTTGCCGGGTTGGCGGCAGGCGGGGCTTATGCGACCGGTGCCTCGATCGGCTTTGCTATTGGCGGGTTCATTACGGCGATTGGTGGTGTCGGCACCTTGGTGTCGCTCGGGTTGGGTGTTGCCTCCCTGGCCTTCGGGCGTACGTCTCAGCCAAGTGTTGCGCCTGCGGCGCTGCCGTCATCCCAGACACAGATTTCGCGCGCTGCCGTTGGATACCGGCGCAAGGGCTGGGGCAAGTTGCGCGGTGGCGGTCATCTGTTGGCGCAGCTTGTGAAAGCCAATACGACAGTCTTTCCAGGGCAGAGTGGCAACAACATGTCGATGGTTGTTGCTGTTGCAGATGGGCCGATCAACGCCATAACCAACTGGTACATTGACGGATCGGAAGTCGAAGTTGACGGCAGCCTGAATGTCACCACGGCGCAATTCTCCGGCAAGGCGCAGTTTGCTTTTAGACTTGGTACAGACAGCCAGGCGGCGTTTTCAGAGCTGACAAGTGAGTTTCCAGACGAAATAGACACCGACTGGCGGGGGCTGGGGACCGCGATGATTTTGGCGCGGTTTCTGTGCGATAACAACACGTTCAACATGATCCCGAACGGCATTCGGACTGAAATCAGTGCGGTGGCCGAATATTCAACAGTCTATGATCCGCGCGATGCCTCAACCGCTTATTCGGCCAACGCGGCGCTGGTGATCCGCGATCAGTTAACCGCAGGGCCGCTAGAGAACGGGCACAACATCCCTGTCGAGTTCATCGACGACGACCACGAAACCTATGGGTTCAAGGCGCAGGCAAACCTTGCGGATGTTCAGGTCGATGGACCAGAAGCGACGATGCGAGCGCAGTGGGAACTGCACGGCTGGAACAATTACGGCGAGACGCCAGCGGCCGCGCTGCAGCGCATGTTTGAAAGCTGCGACGCGCGCCTGGTCCTGACGTCAAACGGGAAGATCGGCCTTGCGCTTGGCGGCTGGATCGAGCCGACAGTTACGTTGACCGGCGACCACATCACCAAACTCAAACGCACCGAAGGCAAGTACGAGGCCGATCAGGCCACGGTGATCAAAAGCCGGTACCTGTCGCCAGCGCATGGTTACATCGAGCAAGACGCGATCGAGTATGAGCACGCAAATTTTGCGGAGTTGGGCCGAAAGGTTAAGTCGCTCGATTTCATCATGGCCGCAGATCACGGCCAGTGCCGGCACCTGCAAAAGATCGGTGCGGGCCGGATCAACACGCCGACCAGCCTGGAAGTGCGTACGAATATTTACGGTCTTGCGATCCTCGGTGAACGCTACATCAACGTGCGCTATGGCGACATAGACAGCAGTTTTGAAATTGTTGGCGATCCTGTCATGACCTTCGATCAGGAAGGGGTTGTTAATGGTGTTGAGTTCGCCGCAATCGCTCTGACGCAGGCCGAAGTCACCTATGACGAAACGACGGAAGGTGTAGCGCCGCCTGAAGTACAGCCTGACCCGGACAATGATTTGACGCCGGACGCGCCGACGCTTGCGGTCACTGTTGTTGAGCCGCCTGGGGGATCAAGTGGTGTACCTATTGCAACATGTTCGATCTCAGGTCAGTCGAACGCAAATTATCACGTCGTTCGCTATCGGGTGGACAATGAAGATACTCCGCAAACCTACGGGAACTATGCCTATGCGACCCTGGAGCCTGGTGTTTCAGCGATTGATATCACGCTTGTTGAAGCAACAAAGTATCAGTTTCAGGCCAAAGCCGTGACGGCCTCAGGGTTGCAATCGCCGTATGAGCCAGACCCGCCGATCGAGCGCACGACCAGCTAGCTAATATTCAAACGACCAGTCAGCCGTCCGTACGGCGGCTTTTTAATGGAGATCCAAATGACATTGGACCCCGACGTCTTCCTGCGTGATCATGTTGTACAGGGTGACCCGAATACGGATGCGCATAAGCCCTTCAAGGCTTCATTGCGTCAAACGCTGAAGGTGCTTGGGCGGCTTAGCGCGGGAAACACCATCAATGTTGCTACGCTTGCAGAACTGACTGCGGTCGCCGGGTCGACAAATGGTCAGGGTGGCGTTGTTTGGGGCGATGCGTCGGCGACGAGCAATGGTGTTTATGCATGGGATGCAGATGGTTCGCCGGCAAAGTGGGTCAAGCTTGCTGGCTTGCCTCATACTGCAGCCGTTCTGACCAACATCGGCGGCACTGCCAATGCGATCACAGCGGATACTGAAACTGGGGTTGATCCTGCTGAAGTGCAGCTGCTGATCCTGCCCGATCCGCCTGGAACTAACACTGCGGCAGCGGTAACTCTACAGCTCAATGGCGGTGCCGTTGAGAGCGTGAAAGCTACGTCGGGGACAGATCTTGCCGTTGGGGATATCGTGGCGGGTGTCGGCGCAGTCTTCTTTCGGTTCGGGTCAGAGTGGCGGCAGCTTGTCTCCTCGCGAACCGGAGCCACATTCGATCATCAGGGAGATTATGCGGCCGGCACAACATACACCGAAGGTCAGGTCGTATCGGGGTCTGATGATGCCTGGTACCAGTTGAAAGTTGCATCTGCGACAGGTGATGACCCTGTTTCGGGCGGGTCTGGCGATTGGCTGAAAGTCTTTGACGGGGTGCCGGATGGGGCCATCACGTTCGATAAACTGTCGAGCACAGCCTATGACTTTCTGGAGGCATTTTCTGTCACGACAGGGACCGCTGCGGCGACCAATGATAGCAATCTAGCATCCCTGGAAAGCGGCCTGCCAAATCGGTTGATCGACGGCGGCAAGAAATCCTATCCGGTTACGGCAGCCCGTACAGCATCCATTTATCGGAACCTGTTTTGGCGCATCGCAGATTATGACGACGGCTTGACCGTTGATGTTCCTGCTCCTGAAACGATCCGCGTCAATACGATCCGATTGACGGCAGACAGGTTCTATTCCTCTTGGCCACAAGACAAGCTTTTCCCGTGGAAACCGAAAGGGCCGACAAACACGAACGCGGCTGAAGTTTTGTTTGCACCTTGGAATGAATCTGGCGGTCACGGTAACGCGGCAACTCATACGGTCCACATGCGCGGTACAGCCATGCGGATGGGGCCGGAGCGGGAGCACCTGTTTCAGCGCACAAGTGCTGGAGGTTCTTCATGGTCTGCTGGTGAAGTGTATGGTCAAGAGCTAATTATCGAGCGTGAAAAGGACAGCTCAAACGTCACGCAAGATCATCACCTCATGGGCAGGCGCATCTGGGAAAACCGTATTTCTCAGGGGCTGCTTATCTCCACGACCGCCGGTAGCGATGTCGTTGATATAGAGTTTACAGGAGCGAATGACGGCGACCGTCACGGCATGAAGGCTGGAGACAAATTCATTATTGCGGGCGCGTCACCGTCATCTGTAGGCGGTCTTTCTTTTTCCGGCACTTACACTGTGGCAAGCGTCATCAATAGTGCAAAGGTGAGGCTGTCTCATCCTGGCGGCAACGCCTCAAGCACTGAAATTGCCGCCGCTGTGACGACGACAAGGTTTCGTTTCGTGGAGGATGAGTTCTCCGAGATCCTCGTTGACGGCGGTGCTGGCGCGGTTTCCCTGGGGGACGCGCTGGCGGATTACGATGCGGTCAATTGGCCTAACCAAGCGACGGAGTTTCATTCCTTCGGCAAGGTTCAGGACAACGATCATATTTATGTCGGCATCCATGGTGGGTCCGGCAATGCATCCGGGGCCTGGCTCGTCAAAATAGAAGATGTGCTTGCTGATGCAATTATCGCGGACCTGATCCAGCTATCCTCTAATGTGGACTATGTTGAGCCAACGATCTTTCACGTCGATGCGAATGGGGACATTTACGGTGCGATACGGCATCAGAGCAATTCAACCGCACTGAAGCTGTTCCACTATGACGCATCCGAGGATGCCGTCACGACGCACGACTTTTCTGATACCGACTTCGCGGTCAAGTGTGTGATGTCCGGTGACTATTATGACGGCAAGCTGGTTGCCTGTGTGAATGGTACGCGTGGGGACACGGATACTGATCCCGCTGGCAATGTGGGTGCCTATATCCTGATCTGGGATACACTGGCCGACTTCATTGCCAATGGATTTACCAACGTTCGTGCGGTTGAGTTTGCGAAACATCATTGGGTCGCGGATACGTTCGCAGGCACGGATACAAGCGCGGTCGGGGTCGGCTCCTGCTGCGTTCTTGGAAACGGTGTCATCGCGGTATTGGCGTCGTCAGAAAACCCTGGAACGCTTTTGGACGAAGATGGTGAGCCGGATATTTACTTGCACCTGATTTATGACCTGCTGGAAAACCACAACGACCCGATTTCGCTTGGTCCTTGGTCGCCGGAGTATGTGAATCCGCCTGAGAAGGAAACGCGGTTCATCGAAGTATCATGGCGCTGCAGCTCTACCGGAACTGTTGTTCCGCGTAATGACGGAGGGTCGCAGAGACATCAGGTTTACACCCCTGTGCAGTCAAAGCAAGGGACCGGCCACTATCGTTACACGTTTCAGGATCAGGATGGAAATACAATAGACTACGGCACGGACGAGCCCGAAATACTGATCACCGTCTGGGAAACGCCGGGGATCGCAAGAACTTCTGCGGTCGAGAACAATGTCTTTGATATTCGGACATACGACCTTGCTGGGGCTGATGCTGACAAACAACACACCGTTGCGATGCGTATACCGGTGGTCTGGTCAACGATCTATTGACCAGACTGATACTTTCAGATCAGCATTCCTGCCCGTCCTGAGACAGAATTTTCGTTGTCTTGCGTCCTGGCGAGGATGCTATGGGGCGTCATTCGCGCCGACTTGCATAAAGAGCTTGAGTATCAAGAAGAGACCAAAAGACCGTTTCAAAGACTAGGCTTTCAATTCCAGCGATCTAATCCCAACCGGCCCGCCATCAAGGCGGGTTTTTTCATGTCCAGAGAACCGGCGCAAATGCCGGAATAGGTGACTTATGCAGATCATTCCCGAATGGCGGCGCGTGGTGTCGCGTTCGCTCAGCTTTTGGATGCCCATCGTCGGGCTGATCGTGATGGTGGCGCCAGAGCTTCGATTTGCGCTGACCGGTATCGACTCTGATCCGTTACTTGTCTGGTGGCTTGGATTTTTCCTGATTGTTGCCGGACTGGCCGGGCGCCTGGTGCGCCAGGATCTTTCCGGGTGGTGGGAATGGTTGCGCTTGGCGGCGGTGGTGATCGTCGTATCGCTTGCCGCGTTCCTGCTTGCGGCAAGCGGACCCGTAGCGCCCTTGGTCGAGCCGGAACCCGCGCCAGTCAAGGAACAATCCCGGGTGTTGCCTCCTGAGATTAAGGTTCCAGAAACAAAGACCGCAGAAGCCAGCACGCTTGAGCTGGCTGTTCCGCTGATTGCGAAATGGGAAGGCAAGCGCAACCATGCTTACCAAGACATCGTCGGCGTCTGGACGATTTGTTATGGACATACGCGGACGGCCAAAAAGGGCATGTTCAAGACTGATGAAGAATGCACCGAATTGTTGCGCGAAGAGGTCGCGGAATACCGGCACGGTTTGCATGGCTATTTCAACGCCGCCACAAAGTCAGCTCGGCTAACGCCTGAGCGCGACACGGCTTATACGTCACTTGCCTTCAATGTCGGTATACGCGGTGCGGGGCGTTCGACGGCAACCCGCCGGTTGAATGCTGGGAATATCGTGGGCGGCTGTGAGGCGCTAGCGTGGTGGAACAAGGCCGGTGGCCGGGTCGTTCGTGGCCTGGTCAACAGGCGAGCGGATGAGCAAGCCTTTTGCATGGTCGGGTTGTGATGTTTGGCTTCAATCTCAAAATCATCGCAATCAGCCTGATATCGCTTTCAATCGTCGCTGGCGGGATCTATTGGGCGGGATACTCCAATGGTGTCGCCAGTGAGCGTAAGAAATCACTTCAAACCACAATAAACCAGCTCACAGAAAGGGCTGAGACAAATGCAGAAATTCGTGAGATGGATAGTTCTGAGCTGTGCGGTTGGCTTGGTGGTAGCATGCGAGACGACGGGGAATGTGAGTGACGGTGCCGGATACTCCAAACTCACGCCGAACGCCTCGACGCGAAAGCATGTCCTGAAAAGCGACTTACCTTTTGCTAGGCAAGTCGCAGCTCACAACAGTCAGTGCGCAAAAGACGCGGGCTGCAAATGAGCGGCGTGGATTCGGGTGACGTTTGGCTCATTGGGATTGCGCTAACAGCGGTTGCGGCTGTCGGCGGAGTTCTGGCCCGAGACAGGGCTCAGGCACGGCAACAGCGGGACGCAGAGAATAAACTTCATGACCGTATCAGCCGTGTCAAAGAAGAGGTATTGCAGGAAGTGAAGGTACTTCGCGCGGACTTCACTGACTACAAGTTATCTGTGGCGCGTGAATATGCATCTGTCGATCATTTGAAGGAAGTTGAAAGCCGCCTGGTCGATGCGATAGAGAAATTGACCGCAAAGTTAGAAACAATGCCGACGCGATTGGCGGCCGAAATCAAGCAGTCGTTGGGTAATGGTCCCTAGATTGAGGGGCCTTCCTGGTTACATCATTGCAGTGACGGCGAGCAGGCCGAGCCAGCCGCCAAAAATGACGATCAGAAGCCCGAACCAACCGCCTGCGAAATAGAGCGCCCAAAGAAGCGGCTCAGGATCAATGGCGAGGTGAGGTGCAAGCAGCCAAGCAAGGCCAGCGCCGATCCACGCGAGTATTGCCGGGATCCCAAACAAGCCCCAGAGAGCTTGGTTTCCTGAGAGGCCATCGCCCCAATGATTGAATGCGCTGCTGTCCATGACGCGCCTTTCCGCTTACTTGTTTTCGGTTGGAATTTTCATCCACCATTTCGGTGTCCATTCGAGCGGCCTTTGAAACAACGGCTCTTCCATGCCGGTGAACCATTCATTGCCTGTTTTCATCATTGCCACACCGCCCGCGATGATAACCGGCACGCCTTTCGGTGGCAGCTCTTCTGCGGTTTGCCTGATCTCTATTGAAACCATCACCATTGGTCAGGGGCCTCTAATTGTTGAGTTTGCGATTGAGGGCGGAAAGCACTTCGGCAGTCTCTTCGCAAAGCGTGCTGTCCCCGTATTCTTGAGAGATATCGACGCGCTCTGTTTTTCCCTCGTGCTCATATTCCATAGTCAGCCCTTCGGCCTCGCACTGCCACTTGTGATGCGTCGCAAGGATGTCGCGTGCCCGTTCAAGCAGCTTGGCATCTTTGATCATCGCATCAATGTCGACCGGCTCTGTGCACCGGCAGGTTGGGCAATCGTGCTTTTTTGCTGCAATGCTCATGATCAACCGGGCCTTCCTCATTGAAATCTGCGGGCAGTTTAGTTGCCACATACCCAGGTGGCTGAGGATAGTGTAACGACACGTTAACAAATGTCAATACATTTATAATCGTGTATTGACATTTGCAGACTCAGCAGGTATGTGCTTAACCATGGAAATGGCACGCAGAAAAAAAATGGTCAGCTTCGCGCTTGATCCTGAGATCTTGAAGAAATTGGACGAGTGGATTGCGGCGCAGCCGGTCCCGCCGTCCAAGACTGCTGTGCTTGAGGCCGCCTTGAAAAAGTTCATCGGAGAGACCGAAAAATCCTGACAGAGTTCCTGACTCAGTTGTAAGCTGAAAAACGCTTTGGAAATTCAGGAAATCGAACAGGGTTATGACTGAGTCAGGCGGCGACTTTCCATATGAGACGCGGGTCTACGGCTATGCTCGAGTGAGCACTGAAGACCAAAACCTTGATATGCAGCTACAGGCTCTTGAAGAGTACGGCTGCACCTTTGTGTTCAAGGAAAAGAAGTCTGCGTATCGGGTGAAACGGAAGCAACTTGAATGGTTGAAAAAGAGTCTTGCGCCGGGAGATACGCTCGTTGTTTGGAAGCTGGATCGGTTAGGCCGTGATGTTGGCGATCTGATCAAATTCATGGGTTTTCTGAAGGATAGAGACATCAATTTCGTAAGCCTTCGCGACCAGATCGATACGCGCACCGCCATGGGAAACTTTATGTTTCACCTCTTGGCGTCATTGGCTCAGTTGGAACGGGATCTGACTTCGGAGCGAACAAAGGCCGGGATAGCCGCGAAGAAAAAACGGGGTTGGTCGCCTGGGCCGAAGATGCTCAAGGACCGGATACCCGCCGCCAAGTTGGCCGCGATCCGCGCCGATCTGGCAAACCCGAAAATGAGCTGGGCAAAGCTCAAGGACAAATACGGCCATAGCGTCACGACGCTACGCAAGAATTTCTTGGAAGAACGCGATGCGATCTTTGAGAAAATGGCCGAAGAGGACGAAACAGAGTAGGAGCGGACGCCGTGAGTGATTGGCAAGACATATCGACCGCACCAAAAACCGGTGAGGCGTTCTTGATCACGACCGCAGGGCCGCAGATTGATATCTGTTGGTGGGATGGTGACGAGTTCCGGGACTATTCCCATAAGCAAAAGATCAAGCACGAGTGGCCTTACATGGTGGCATGGAAACCGCTCGATAAACCGGCTGATGTGTACGCCTTCGAGCCGAAAAACTGTGACTCATAAGGAGCGGATGCGTGGAATTTGAGATTGAAAAACAGGCTGCTGAGGCCCTGGGCGAAATGCTTACGACAGAAATGCAGCGCGCCTATGAAAACCCTCTTGGCCCGCGAACCTGGTTCTATGGATGGGAACGGCGGGCCGCTCAATGGTTGATTGCCTACCGTGAACGGCACCCCGGCGCGTCCGTCGGTAACGATTGGGTCCCGGCGTTTCTTGAGTTGAACAAAGAGGCGATCATGTCGGAAGGCGTAAAGATAGATTTCAATCTACGCGAGGATAGACTTCGGAAATTGGGGCTTTAACAAAGGAGCCTAGCCAAGCGCCGCTAGCGGTGCTACTTCCGGCTCTTGTTTTTCTCGGTTTTCCATCAGCCTGTCGCGCATGAATGCGAGCAGGTCTAGAGCCTGTTCAAAGCTGATTGGCTCTTTCAGGATAGGATCAAAGTAGCGCGGATAAAGGATGTAGGCTGCGGCGAATATCTCTTCGACCGTCGGCCGTGCTGTCCTTCGCCCGCAGGCTTGCCTGTCGTCGGTCAGACCATATCCGGCATAAAACGGCATGCCAAGGCAGGTGACCTTGATGCCTCTTAGCAAAGCTTCAAAGCCGGATAGTGATGTCATCGTGTAAACGTGGTCGATGGTTTCGAATGCGTCGGCAAGTGTCACGTCTTCTGTCAATACTCGCGCAACGCGCCTTACCTCCGCAGGGTCTGATTGCGGTGGGTCTTTTCGGATGCCGCGCAAAACCTCTGGGTGTGGCTTGTAGATGATTTCCGCATCCGGGTTCTCTCGCGCCGCGTACCACACAAGCTCATTGTTGGTCATCTGGCGTTCCATGCCGAGTTTCATTGACATGTCGCCTTCGACCTGGCCGACGACAAGAACGCGCTTTCGGTGTTTGGGGCCATAGAGTTCTGCTGCATTGTAGTCGTTCGACGTGTTGTACTTCGACAAGCGGGTTTCCAAGAGCCGTTCAATCCCGCTTTTTGCGCGCGCAATCAGCAGTTGGTTCTTGTCCCTGTCAAAAGACTGAATCAGGTTCTCCAAATCGTTCGGTCTAGTGGCATCGAAATAGAGCCCGCCTGACCGGTCAAACACCATTGAAATCGGTTCAAAGTGTTCAGCGCCGAGTTTTACAGACCTCAAAAACCCGTCCTCGACACGAACAACCGGATAACTTCGTTTTTCAAGAAACTTCCGAATGAACGGCCTGTCATTGTAGCTCCAGACGTAAATCTCAGATCTTTTGTCCCATAGAATCCACGGTTGCCATTTTAGCAGCCACTGTCGCTCTGTCGGTTTCATGGGGAGCATCCTGATTTGTCTGCCATGCAGCCAATCTGGCATGAACGTTTTCCATCTGCTGAAACCGACAAGATACGCGGGCACGGGGCCGTCTGGTCGTTTCAATCGTCTGGCCGGGATTCGGGCGTAACGCACCAGGCCATCTAGGAAATGTTGCATGGTCAAAAACCTCAAGATAAATCGTATACATGATAAAGCGCATAAACTAAGGTTGCGTGTCAATATCATATACACGTTATTTAGGGTTGGTTGACGATGCTCGAAATTGAAGTTCAATTCGGCGACATGGGGCGCACTAAGGAATTTCCAGAGCGAAAAACGCTCACTTTGCCGGAGGGTACTGGCGAGCGCATCAAGGCCGTAAAGCGCCCTGGCGAAGACGACTTGGATGTCGTTAGATCTGGCTTGTTCAAAGAATTGGACTATCGCGAGGAAATAGAACGTCGCGTACAGGAAGAGATCGCGCGCCGCCTGAAAGCGCGCTAGTCATTCTCTCGTTTTGTAAGTCCATACCAAGCCCGTTGGCCGTCTTTGATATTGTAGTTTGGTCGGGTCTCAGCTAGCGAATGGCCGCAGCGGGTACACACGAACTTGTGCCGCTTGGAAAGTTCAGCAATGACGGCCGTATCGCGAAAGTTTTCAAAACCGAGCACGGTAAAATTTGAGCAACTTAAACAGTGAACCTGAACGCCGTCGCAGTGCTCCTTTGCATCGGCAATCGTGAGTGGCTTGGTGCTTTTTCCGTCGGGTAATCTGTCGGGTGGCATAGTTTAGTGCTCCCGATTAGCCGCTAAGTCATTGAAAAGATTGGTCGGAGTGAGAGGATTCGAACCTCCGACCCCCTCGTCCCGAACGAGGTGCGCTACCAGGCTGCGCTACACTCCGACACTTGATTGGATCGCACAAGACTAGATCCATCGGGAACAGCGTGGCAAGGGCCCGCTGCGTGGAGGGTCATTTAGCAAAGCTGACTTGTTCCCGCAAGAAAATTGCTGAAGCGGGCAGATTTTTTTTGGTTTTCGATACAAATTCAGAATGTTAGGTCAAAACGCCGGAAATTCACTGGAATAGGTAGCATCGAGAAATCCCGGGAAATACAGCCCTATGATGTGCTTCCCGATATGCTCTGTATTGTCCGGTCAATTCATGTGCAAAGCCTTCTGGGGAAAACCACTTCAAACAGCTCAAAGATTGAGCCCGGCAAGGCTTGCGCTTCAGAACCGGCCCCGCTATACACCTCTCCCACGGCCTTGGGGTGTAGCCAAGCGGTAAGGCAGCGGTTTTTGGTACCGCCATGCGCTGGTTCGAATCCAGCCACCCCAGCCAACTATCTCTTTTACAATTTGAAGCCTTTCAACTCGCCTCATCAGGCCTCAGTTGCCTCCTGTTGAAGCGCCTGATCGCATCAGTCATGAATTGCCGCGTTGCCGCAAAAGCTGTCGCGATTTGCTGCGTTGCAGAAGTAAAAAACGTTAACACGGCTAAGATTTTGTAGTTAAAATAGAAAAATTACTCAAGATCGGACTTATTCACAAATTGTCAACAGAGTTATTCCGTAGGTGTTGAAAAGTAAATATCTCAGTAGACAGCAATTAAATATTTGATCACTATCATATCAACTACTGAGCCAGACAGGTTCCGCCCTGGTAAGCGGGTCGCCAAACTGGGTAATCAGTAGCCCATGCCCAGGTTGACTGGGGGTTTTCCTTAGGGATGACTTACCAGAAGGTTTTGGGAAACCGCATGGGATGCGCTTTCAGCGGCCACGTGACGCAGTTGGCGCTCCGGCAAACCGGTAACGGCGGGCTATCCGTGTAACCGGCGTGGGTTCGAAATCCGCCAGATTTCGTACACACGGGCTGAAAGGCTTCTGGAAGGAAGCTGGAAAGTCTGGAGACCAGGATCGATTTGGCATCGCGTTTCCTCGGAAATGTAGCCGAAACGAGCGTCTTGCTCCAAACAGGGGGGTGCTGGTGCAAACCGGCACCCTTTTTGTTTGGGCTGATGTCAGGATGCCTGTCCACGAAATCTCTGTTTCTCAAGGTTTTTCCGCACGCATCACCTGAAGAATGAACCGGTGAAGTTCCCGTGCCTGAAAGCCACATGTGCAATCACTTCTTGATCGAAATGCCTGCTTTATGGCGCGGCGGAGACAAGCTTCACCTGCTGGTACGATCTCGGCGCGTTGGTCTGACTGTCGCACGACGTACAATGCTACAGGCACTTTGCGTGGAGCTCTGAGTTCACCGCCGCGCCGCAAAGGCGTGCGTCATTTCCTTGCCCGCCAGACCGAAGAACAGCAACAAGAAGGAAGGTTGCTACTGGACGCCGCCTCCTTGCCCGTTCCAAACTGGCAAAAAACAACTGGGAGGATTTCATGCGGCGGAAGGTTGTATCTGCGTCGGATGCCGCTGCCCTGGTGAAGGACGGCGACACCATCACCACATCCGGTTTTGTCGGTATTGGAGTTCCCGACGAGCTGCTTGCGGCAATCGAAGCAAGATTTCTGGCGCATGGCACTCCCAGAAACCTGTCGTTGTTTTTTGCTGCCGGCCAGGGAGATGGAAAGAACAGGGGCTTAAACAGGCTCGGTCATGATGGCCTTTTGAAAAAGGTGGTCGGAGGCCACTGGGGCTTGATCCCGAAAGTAGCCGAGCTTGCTGTCTCGGGTAAAATTCAGGGCTGGAATCTGCCTCAGGGTTGCATCAGCCAGCTCTATCGGGACGCTGCAGCAGGCAAACCGGGCATGTTGTCCAAAGTCGGGCTCGAGACATTCGTCGACCCGCGCAATGGCGGCGGCGCCATCAATGACATGTCCACCGAACCGCAAATTGACCTGATGCAAGTGGATGGTGAAGAGTATCTGTTCTACCCGGCCCCGAAGCTCACCGTTGCCCTGCTGCGTGGCACGACGGCGGATGAAGCCGGCAATGTCACCATGGAACGCGAAGCCCTGGTGATCGACAATCTGGCGCAGGCCATGGCAGTCAAGAATGCAGGCGGTGTGGTGATTGTTCAGGTGGAACGTCTTGCACGCGGGCGCAGTCTTCAGGCGCGCGACGTCCAGATACCCGGTATCCTGGTTGATGCCGTGGTGGTGGCGAAGCCCGAAAACCATATGCAGACCTACAAGACCGATTTTTCCCACGCCTTTACCAACCGCATTCGTCCTCCGGCCGGTGAGATACCGGCGATGCCGCTTGGCCCACGCAAGATCATTGCTAGGCGCTGTGCGTTTGAACTTCCCGTCAACGGCGTCATAAACCTGGGCATCGGAATGCCGGAAGGCGTGGCCGCGGTCGCCGCAGAAGAAGGCATGTTGAACCATGTTACCTTGACTGCCGAGCCCGGGGTTGTTGGAGGTCAACCGGCTTCCGGTCTCGATTTCGGTGCTGCCGTGGATGTCGACGCGGTCATTCCTCAGAACGTGCAGTTTGACTTTTATGATGGCGGCGGACTGGACATGGCCTGTCTTGGACTTGCCCAGGCCGATGCACTTGGCAACGTCAATGTTTCCCGCTTCGGACCGCGCTTGGCGGGGGCAGGTGGGTTCATCAATATCAGTCAGAACGCGAAGTCGCTTGTCTTTGCGGGAACCTTCACGGCCAAAGGTTTGCAGATCAGGCTGACGGCTGGCCGGTTGGAGGTCGTGAATGAAGGAGCGTCGCGGAAATTCTTGGGCGATGTGGAACAAGTTACATTTTCAGGGCGACGGGCAGCGCGCCTCGGGCAGCCGGTGCTCTATGTAACGGAGCGCTGCGTTTTCAAGCTGAGCGAAGAAGGGCTCGTCTTGACCGAGGTCGCACCAGGTATCGATGTCGATCACGACATTCTGGAGCAAATGGGGTTCCGGCCGATCATCGGTGAACTCCAGGAGATGGATGCACGTCTCTTTGCTGAAGGGCCAATGGATCTGAGGCGCGAATTGTTGCATCTCGATCTGCCTGAACGCATCGCCCTCGATCCTTCTCACGACAGGCTTTTCATCAACTTCGAAAAAATGCGTATTCGCACACGAACCGAAGTGGCGCAGGTTCGCGATCAAGTGGAGCGGGTCTGTGGTCCCTTGGGCGAGCGTGTCGATGTGATTGTAAACTATGATGGTTTTCATCTGGATGATGACATTGCCAACGACTATGCGGAAATGGTCGCCGATCTTGAAAGCCGCTTTTACAGCACCGTGACCCGGTATTCCGGTTCGGCCTTCATGCGTCTGAAGCTCGGCGAGACCCTGAAAGGGGCTGCTCACATCTACGAAACACGGGAATCGGCACAAGCCTTCCTGGACAGTCAGGAATAGCTGCCCGAGTTGCTTCAATCCCGCCGGCATTTCAGCAGGGCATGGTGTTACCGGCAATTCTTATTGTAGTGACCGTGGTCTCTTTTGAATTGGGAGCCGCTGACAGTTCGACGCAAGGAGAAAAGCAGCAAAAAGCCCCTTCAGTGGATCTGAAGGAGCTTTCAGGTCAGTTGACCTCAAATGCTTCTAGCGACGTTTGCCGAAGGAGGGTTTTCCGCTGGCCGAACCGGGTCGCGGGCGGCTCAGAGGTTCGCCCGGCTTGACCAGGCGTCTGTCGTCAGCCTTGCGCCGATCGAAAAAGCCACCGGTGTTGTCGACATATGGGTCGTCGTCTTTCGTCAATGCTTCTTCGGACGTCTTCAGCGACTGTGCCCGCATTTGTGCCACTTGCCGCTTCTCACCGACAAACATGACACCGCAGCGCAAGCCCTCTTCCCAACGGCGCTCGCAGCTGACTTCATAGTCTTCAAGATCGATGTAGAGCTCGAAGTGCTTTGGAAGCATGTAGGCCTGCTCAAATTCCAGCAGTGCGCCACCCTGGGATATGTTGCGCACGATGCAGGGAATGGAACGCAGACCGTTTTGGAATACCATTTTGCCCTTTTTGTACACACGTGCACGACGGGCGCGCGGAACGATTTCCGTGGCTTCTTCCGACTCTGCCTGCAGTGAGGGACCGGTGTCCGACATGGCGACTAACTTCTCCAATAACTCGGGGTTTTTACCACCTTTGCCCTGTGAGTTTAGCCAAAAGCCCTTGCCAAGAAGTGAATCTGATCGTTGAAAGACACCCACTGCCGGGAAGGTTTTCTTGAGCAGAGGAACAAAACCGCATAAGTCGGGGCGAGACAGTTTCACGTGTTTTCCATTCTGCCGGTTTCGTGGAACACCATTCCTTGAATTGATACACATTGTTCCTTTTATTTACGTCCACGCTCATGAAGCGGGATAAGCGCAAAGTTCGGGCAGAACAGCGCTTGAAGAGGTGTTGATGACGGAAGAAAAGATATCCTTATTGACTCAGCTTGCCGTGCAGGCTGGTGAGGAGATCCTGAAAGTTTATGCTGAGCCGTTCGACGTTGAAAAAAAGTCGGATGGATCGCCAGTTACCGTGGCTGACGCGGCTGCCGAGAAAGTCATTCTGGCTGGATTGGCACAGGTTTTTCCAGAAATTCCCGTGGTTGCGGAAGAATCTGTCGAGGCTGGAATACTGCCGGTTGTCGAGGGACGGTACTTTCTGGTGGACCCGCTTGACGGTACCAAGGAGTTCCTGAAAAGGAACGGAGAATTCACGGTCAACATTGCCCTTATCGAGGACGGCAACCCGGTGTTCGGTGTTGTTTCCGCACCGGCGCTAGGTGAAATCTTTTGGGGTGGCTCGATAGCTGCAAACCAACACAAGAGCGCTTTCAAGGGTCGGATTGAGACCGGAAAAATCGTGGACGTTGAACCGATCTCGGTGCGGACGCCGCCTCAGTCGGGCCTGAGTGTCCTGGCCAGCCGGTCGCATATGTCGGAAGAAACGGCTTCCTTGATCAGCCGTTTGGGCGTTGCAGAAAAACTGTCTGTGGGATCGTCCCTGAAACTGTGTTGGCTTGCTGCCGGCCAGGCAGATTTTTATCCACGTATGGCACCGACGATGCAATGGGACATTGCAGCCGGTGATGCTGTCCTGCGTGCTGCAGGTGGTGCGCTGGTCTATGCTGAAACAGGCAAGGACTTCACCTACCAGGTGCCAACTCAGGCGATAAAAGACGATTTGCTTAATCCTCATTTTCTCGCCGTTGGCTGCCGTTCCGTATTGGCCGATCTAGCCTTGTCAGACTGACCTCAGCCGAGTGGACGAAACAAAGTGTTTGGTCGCCAGCGACCACAATGGAAAAGTGAACATGAACATGCAATCTCAGGGCATCACACCCGAGCGCCTAAGCAATTTGAAGCGACTGGAAGCAGAAAGCATTCACATCATCCGTGAAGTGGCTGCGGAGTTTTCCAATCCTGTGATGCTCTATTCCATCGGCAAGGATTCCGGTGTGATGCTGCATCTGGCGATGAAAGCGTTTTATCCGGCCAAGCCACCGTTTCCGCTGCTGCATGTGGACACCACATGGAAGTTCCGTGACATGATCTCATTCCGGGATGAGACGGCCAAGCGGCTGGGGCTGGATCTGATCGTTCACACCAATCCGGAGGGATTGCAGAAGAACATCAACCCGTTCGATCACGGGTCTTCGGTCCATACCAACATCATGAAGACAGAGGCGCTCAAACAGGCCTTGAACCAGTATGGCTTCGATGCCGCCTTTGGTGGAGCGCGTCGTGACGAGGAAAAATCTCGCGCCAAGGAAAGGGTGTTCTCCTTCCGGAATTCCAACCATGGCTGGGACCCGAAGAACCAGCGTCCCGAACTCTGGAACCTCTATAATGCGCGTGTTGCCAAAGGAGAGAGCATCCGCGCGTTCCCGCTGTCAAACTGGACCGAGCTGGATATCTGGCAGTACATCCTGACGGAGAACATTTCGATGGTGCCGCTTTATTTTGCCGCCACACGTCCTGTCGTTGAGCGGGACGGAATGCTGATCATGGTCGATGATGATCGGATGAAGATTTTGCCTGGCGAAGTCATCGAAGAAAAGAGCGTCCGCTTCCGCACCCTTGGCTGTTACCCGCTGACCGGTGCAATTGAATCAGATGCCGAAACTCTGCCGGCCATTGTCCGCGAAATGCTGATTGCCCGTACGTCTGAGCGTCAGGGACGTTTGATTGACAAGGACGAAAGCGCATCGATGGAGAAAAAGAAGCGGGAAGGATATTTCTAAGATGACGACTCTCGACGTTCAGGAAGCAACTGAAACAGCTGTCACGGACTATATCCTTGCCCAGGAAAGCAAGGACCAGCTTCGGTTTTTGACGTGCGGCTCCGTCGATGATGGCAAATCCACCTTGATCGGCCGTTTGCTCTACGACACCAAGCTGATCTTCGAGGATCAACTTGCGGCCCTTGAAAGGGATTCAAAAAAGCACGGCACGGTTGGTGAGGACATTGATCTTGCCCTGCTTGTCGATGGGCTTGAGGCCGAGCGTGAGCAAGGCATCACCATCGATGTCGCCTATCGCTTCTTTGCGACGGACAAGCGAAAGTTCATTGTCGCCGATACGCCGGGCCACGAACAATACACGCGCAACATGGCGACCGGAGCCTCCACAGCGGATCTCGCCGTTCTTCTGGTAGACGCGCGCAACGGCCTGATGGTGCAAACACGCCGACATGCATTCATCGCTTCGCTCTTGGGGATCCGGCACGTGGTGCTGGCAGTCAACAAGATCGATCTCGTGGGTTATTCGCAGGATCGTTTCGAGGAAATCCGCAAGGAGTTCGAGACATTCGCAAACGGTTTCGACTTCGAGACGCTACAAGCGATCCCGATGTCCGCGCGCTACGGTGACAACGTCACCTTGAAGAGCGAGAAGATGGCTTGGTACTCCGGCCCGCATCTTCTGGAGCATCTGGAGACGATTGAAGTTGGCGAAGACACCCTTGAGGCCCCGTTCCGGTTCCCGGTGCAATGGGTGAACAGGCCCAATCTCGATTTCCGGGGCTATTCCGGCACGGTGGCCAGTGGCCGCGTAGCGGTTGGCGAGGAACTGGTGGTTGCCGGCCCGGCAACCACGTCGAAGGTTCAAAGCATCATTGGTGCCGGAGGGGAAGTCAGCGAAGCGCGAGCAGGTGAAGCGGTCACAATCACGCTCGAAGATGAAATTGACATTTCCAGAGGCGATCTTTTGTCCTCTGCCGCGCACCGGCCAGACGTTGCCGACCAGTTTGCGGCGCATGTCATCTGGATGTCGGATGAGCCGCTGTTGCCTGGGCGTCCATACCTATTGAAGCTTGGTACACGAACAGTCACGGCGACCGTTTCGGAGATCAAGCACAAGATCAATGTCAACACGTTTGAGCATATCGCCGGCAAAACGCTTGAGTTGAACGAGATCGCCTTTTGTAATTTCGCGCTGTCTTCGGCTGTCCCGTTTGATCCATATGAGGCAAACCGCTTCACAGGATCGTTCATTTTGATCGACCGCATGTCCAATGCGACCGTCGGTGCCGGCTTGATCTGGTTTGCATTGCGCCGCGCCAGCAACATTCACTGGCAGGCTCTGGATGTCGACAAAAGCGCGCGGTCGGAAAAACTCGGCCAGAAACCTGCGGTGCTCTGGTTTACGGGTCTTTCCGGTTCTGGCAAGTCGACCATCGCCTCGATTGTTGAAAAGAAACTGCATATCGATGGACGCCATACCTATACGCTCGATGGCGACAACGTTCGACATGGTCTCAACAAGGACCTGGGCTTTACCGACGTTGACCGCGTGGAAAACATTCGCCGGGTCGGGGAAGTCGCCAAACTCTTTACAGACGCCGGTCTGATCACGCTGGTTTCGTTCATCTCGCCATTCAGATCGGAGCGCCGGCTGGCACGCGATCTGATGGGCGAGGGCGAATTTATCGAGGTGTTTGTCGATACGCCGATCGAGGAGTGCCGCAAGCGCGACCCGAAAGGACTTTACGCCAAGGCAGACCGCGGAGAGATCAAGAACTTCACCGGCATCGACAGTCCTTATGAAGCACCGGAAAATCCGGAACTACATATTCGAAACGTCGGGCATGATCCTGAGGAAGTTGCAGAAGATATCATCGAATACCTGCGCAACCATGGCTTCCTGTCCATTGCAGGGACCCATGGAGACGGGATCTAAATCTTTCGGGGAGACGTCTGAAAAGGGCAATACCGTCAGACCCGGTTCCTGCGGGTAAGACTGTCTTCCCAGCGATAGGCGTCTCCTACGATCTGATCAATGGTATCCAGTTCCGGTCTCCAGCCCAGCTCGGCACGGGCAAGCGAGCTTTGCGCAACGACTTCAGGGCAGTCTCCGGGGCGGCGTTCCCCCATCTCGACGGCAAAATCGGTTCCTGAGGCCTTTTTTACGGCACGGACAACGTCCAATACGGAAAACCCACGCCCGTAGCCGCAATTGACGATGAGATTGCTTCCGCCTTGACGCATGCGCTCCACGGCAAGGCGGTGCGCCATAGCGAGGTCGGAAACGTGAATATAGTCACGGATAGCGGTTCCGTCGGGGGTGTCATAGTCCTGGCCGAATACGGTCATCGATGAGCGTTTGCCGGTAGCCGCCTCACAGGCGACCTTGATAAGATTTGTGGCGTTGTGAGTGGCCTGGCCGGCGCGTCCGCGCGGGTCGGCACCGGCAACGTTGAAGTAACGCAGCGCCGTAATCGTAAGGTCGTGAGCGTTTGCGACATCCAGAAGCATCTGTTCGGTCATGAGTTTCGACGTGCCGTATGGTGCCTCGGGCCTCAATGGGGCCGTCTCGGCTACCGGCACGCTATCCGGCAAGCCATATACGGCGGCGGTTGAGGAAAACACAAAATGCTTCACATTCGCCGCAACTGCAGCTTCCATCAGACCGAGTGAGTTTGCAGTATTGTTGCGATAATATTTGAGCGGATTTTCAATCGATTCCGGCAATATGATCGATCCGGCAAAGTGAATGATGGTATCCACCTTATGCTCAAGCATGATGGCGGTTACGGCATCCTTGTCTGCGATGTCCTGCTTGTAAAAAGGTATGCCCTCGGGCACCAGCCAATCGAACCCGGTACTCAAATTGTCGACGACGATCGGTGCTTCACCCGCATCCAGAAAGTTGAGCACTGTGTGGCTGCCGATGTAGCCGGCACCGCCGGTGACAAGAACGGACATGAGTGTTGGAGCCTTTTCACTGAAGTCATCAAGACAATGGCAATTTCTTAGCGCCCGGTCAGAGAATGCTCAAGCAGGTTCGAATACGGACTTTGTCATTGCCCGGTCATACGAAGCCCTTTAAGACGCGTTTTAAATCAGTCATCGATGGAAGGCTTCGAGCGCAGCATGAAAACCGTTCTTGTAACCGGATCTGCCGGCTTTATCGGCTATTTCCTGTGTACGCGCCTCCTTGCGGACGGTTTCAGGGTTATCGGGCTCGACGCCATGACCGACTACTATGACGTGCGGTTGAAGGAGCGGCGCCAGCAGATGCTGCTGCAGCACGAGCACTTCAAGGCAGTCAACGACCGGGTGGAAACACCTGAACTGCTCATGTCCTTGTTCAAGACCGAAACACCTGATTTCGTCATTCACCTTGCTGCCCAGGCTGGGGTTCGATACTCCATCGAAGCGCCGCGATCCTATCTGGAGAGCAATATTTGCGGAACTTTTGAACTTCTGGAAGCTGCTCGTGCCCATCCACCGGAGCACATGCTGCTGGCATCGACTTCGTCCGCATACGGCGCAAATACGCAAATGCCATATACGGAAACCGACAAGGCAGATCATCAGCTCTCGTTTTATGCAGCCACGAAAAAAGCTACGGAATCGATGGCGCATTCCTATGCCCATCTTTACCATCTGCCTGTGACCATGTTCCGGTTTTTCACGGTCTATGGTCCCTGGGGGCGCCCGGATATGGCGCTCTTCAAGTTTACCAAGGCAATCCTCGAAGAGCGGCCGATAGATGTCTACAATCACGGTGACATGAAACGGGATTTCACTTACGTGGAAGATCTCGTCGAAGGCATTCGTTTGTTAATGGACGCAGCGCCGGTTCGTCTTGGGGAAGATGAAGAAGTGCCGGTAGGTGACAGCCTGTCTCCTGTTGCCCCCTGGCGTGTGGTCAATATCGGCAACTCCACCAGCGTTCAGCTGACGGAGTTCATCGAGGCGATTGAAGATGCAACCGGTAAGAAGGCAGAGCGCAATCTGATGCCCATGCAGGCGGGCGACGTGCCAGCCACCTGGGCAAATGCGGATCTGCTACAGTGTCTGACGGGATATCGCCCGGTCACTTCGGTACAGGACGGGGTTCGCCGATTTGTCGAGTGGTATCGCGACTACTACCGGATCTGACACTCTGATTTCTTCAGGAACTGAGCGGCGGTTGGCAAACATCGACCCATTCGGCTGATGTGATCTCCGCCATACGTTCGGGCGAGATCTTGACGGCGGCGTTGGTTGCGCCTGCAGCGGGAATGACGATATCGAAGTCCTTTAGCGACACATCGCAATAGACCGGCAATGGCTCAGCCAGTCCGAAGGGACAGACACCGCCAACCGGATGGCCTGTTAGTCGCTCTACGTCCTCAAGACCAAGCATTTTTACCTTTCCGCCAAAGGCCGCCTTTGCCTTCTTGTTGTCCAGCCGGACGTCGCCGCGTGTGACCACAAGAAAGATCTTCTCCTTGAGCTGGATAGACAGGGTTTTGGCAATCTGACCCGGCGCGACACCATGAGCCTGAGCTGCAAGATCTACGGTTGCACTGCTCTCGTCAGTGACGAGAACCTCCAGATCAGGCGCAACATTTTCAAAGTGGGTTCGAACACTTTCTAAGCTCATTGTGATCACGGAACCTTTTGCCCAAGTGGAAATCTCTGATTTTTGACGCGAAAATTCAAAAAATACGGGAATATTTTGCTTAGCGTCATGTTTTCATCATGGTTTATTTTGTTAATGTATCCGTAGTGACTTTAAGTGGTAATTAACTATTTACCTTTTAAACGGTATGACGCGGGGTTGGAACTGCAAATCCAATCGTTCCGTTGAACACCATGTTTGAAGGTAGCCGGTATGGCCAGGACGGCATCAGCAATGTCCGACGTTTGTGACGCCAGGGGTGGGGATCGCAAACGGTCTGCAACGCCGGTTCATCGGGGTGGGACTGTGAATATGCCCGTTTTGTTGGCGAAAAACTTGCTGTTTTGGGGCTCTATTTCGGCGACCATTTACGCTCTTTACGCTGTGGTTGCCGCGCTCTAGCGCTTCATTCGTTCACTGCGATGGAGCGACAAGTCTCCTCTCGTCAAGCTTGCGCGCCTTAGATCTGTGAGCAAGTCCGCCCAAGCATATTGCAAATGAATCCAATCAACCATCGGCCTCCAGCCGGTTAACGCCGAAATGGTGTGCTGGTTGAAATGTCTCGGGCAATTCATGCATCGCTGATCCACCAATGATCTCTGCAATGAGAGCGTCTGCTATCTGATGGGCGATGCCGAAAGATATCTTGAAGCCGCCGGTTGCGACGAAAAGGTTTTCATAGCCGGGAAGTTTGCCGATCAGCGGGTCGCGCTTGTGACATCGGGGCCGAATGCCGGCCCAGTCCTTGATCAGTAGGCGATCTTTGAGTTTGGGACAGAAGGCAGTGGCGCGTTCGATAAGCTCTCTGCTCCTGCCCGGTGCCGGGTGGGTGTCTGTGAACTCCCTGTCCGATGTGCTGCCGACCGCAACCGTTCCATTGTCATGCGGCACGACGTAGAGGCCGTCACAATAGATTGCCGGATAGCCCTCCAAACCCGCGCCGTCCAGGATCAAGGCCTGTCCCTTTTCACCGCGTCCTATGCGTTCTCCGGTCAACTGCTCGACAAGCTCGAAGGTTGAAAATCCTCCAGCAAGGATGAGGCTGACGGTTTGGAGTGTGGATTGGTCATCTTCGAGTTCTACGCGACCTGCGACCTCGTCGAAGCCGGTAACCCTTGCTCCTTCCACGAGAGTTGCGTGCTTGCGAACAAAAGCGCTGAGAGCTGAAAGATATTGCCGGGGTGAAACGCGCGCGGCGAGGGTTTCATAAACAATGCCGAATGGTGCAGCGTCTGCAGAAAGCCAGTCTGCGCGGCTGCCCGCCGGCTCAACGGCATAGGTGAAGCCGGTTTTGTCAGGGTGCCAACGAAGTTTGCTTTCTTCTGCGCGTTCCAGATGATGCTCAAGCTTATCCGTTGTCGTGAGTGGCAGAATGCGCCCGCAACGACTGTATCCAACGGATTGACCTGTTTCGGCTTCGAGTTGCCGAACATGGTTTTCAAGGCTCAATAGCGCCTGGAACTGAAACTCTTTTTTCGGGTTCCAGCGTGCCGGCATATGAGGCATCAGAGCGCCAAGTAGTCCTCCGCTGGAGCCGGAACCAACTGTTTCTGCTTCGCATACGACCACTCGCTGACCAGCCTTGATTGCTGCGGTGGCAATTGACAGACCGAAAATGCCCGCACCGGCAATTGCGATGTCGTATGAGGCGGCTTGGCCTTGTGCCATTTTGGAAAACCTTGCTGGTTGATTGAGCCTTCCAGCTCTCATATGAGAAGCGTCAGGCAATGGCAATTGCGGCGAATGTGAAGCCCGTCGCTGACCGTAACCAATTGATGTGAAGAGATATGTCGACAAATCCACCTGAACTGCAATGGCTGGACGGAGATGTCCCGAAAGCATTGGGATTTGAAGATACCTATTTCTCCAAGGCTGGTGGCTTGGCTGAAACGCGCCATGTCTTTCTGGCCGGAAACCAGCTGCCTGATCGTTTTGCGACGACGACTGCTTTCACCATTGCGGAATTCGGCTTCGGTACGGGACTTAATTTTCTGACTGCCATCGCAGCTTGGCGGACCCTTGAAAACCCGCCGGAATTAACCTTCGTGTCGTTTGAGCTTTTTCCCATGACACCCGATCAGCTTGCAAAGGCTCTCAGCGCGTTTCCCGAGCTTGGCGATCTGGCAAATGAACTTATTGAATATTGGCAGCCATGTGCCGGTTGGTCGCAGTTCAGGGTTGCCGGAGCAAACCTGGTCCTGGGCGTGGGAGATGCCCGGGAGTTGATCAAGGACCTGAAGCCTGAAACTCAGGCTGCCGATACGACCAGTATTGTCATTCCACTTGTCGATGCCTGGTTTCTTGATGGCTTCAGCCCGGCGCGCAATCCGGAACTTTGGGATGCGGATCTATTGAGGTCTGCGGCCGACCTGACCGCTCCTGAGGGGACCTTGGCCACCTATACGGCTGCGGGCTGGGTTCGGCGGAACTTGCAGGCCGCCGGATTTCTGATTGAAAAGACAAGCGGTTTCGCTGGTAAACGGGAAATGGTCATCGGCCGCAAGGCTTAGTCCTGGGCGTTTTCGGACTTCGTTTCGGTTTCCAGCCAGTGCCGGAATTTTTGCATGGCGCCCGTTTCCTCACGCGACTTCAGCCAGGTGAGCCAGTAGCTGCCAGTGCTGACGCTTGCCTGAAAGGGTTGAACGATGCGGCCGCTTCTAAGATCGGAGAGAAACATTCCGACCGGGACAAGCCCGACACCCGCGTTTTGAGCAACGGCCTCAACCATGGTCAGGGATGAATCGAACATCCAGCCCCGTGTTCTGGGCGGAGGCAGGCAGACAGCCTGGAACCACAATGCCCATTCATCAATCCGATAGGATCTCAATAGCGGAAAGTCAGCTAGATCACCGGGCGCCTCAACGCGCTTTGCTGTTGCGGGAGAGCAGACAGGCGACATTGATGCCGACATCAGCCTGACTGCATTCGTGCCGTGCCAGGCCCCGTCTCCAAAGCGGATGAAACAGTCCAGACCGTCAGCCAGAATGTCGGCGCGGTTGTTGTTGGTCCGCAGTCGCAAATCGATCTGCGGATTGGCCGCCGAGAAGGCCTCCAGGCGGGGTAACAGCCATCCGGTGGCAAATGTTCCGACAATGCCAAGCGTCAGCACTTCGCGAAAGTTGCCGTCCTCGAACCTTTTGAGGGTGGCACTCATGCGGCGGAACGCATCGCTCAGGACAGGTACAAGAGCCTGACCTTCTTCTGTCAGGTTCACACCCCGGGGCAAACGCTCAAAGAGTTCAACGCCAAGCCGTTCTTCCAGCGCTTTCACCTGGTGGCTGATGGCAGTCTGAGAGACACGAAGTTCCAGCCCCGCCCTTGTGAAACTCTGCAGCCTGGCGGAAGCCTCGAATGCCCTGAGAGCGTTGAGAGGCAATTGTGAAATATCGATATTGGCCTCCAGGTGACTAAGTTTTTCTCATGTCAGACGTCATAAATCATCGTTTGTTTGATGTCTATTGCTGAGGCATCGTAGAGACCTTGCCGGACAGACAGTGCTTTGGGGCGCGCATAGGAAGTCCGAAACACAACCCGAAATCTTAGAGTTTTACCGATGAACCATCTTATTCGCCGCGCCGCCTTTGGATTGTCACTCGTTGCCATTGGGGTGACAGGTCACCACCAGGCGGCATCCGCAGCAGAATTCGACCCTGCACCGATCGAGAGAGCCGTCAAGGATGCACAGGCGCGTCTTTCGGCACGCATTGGCGTTGTCGTTGTCGACAGACAGACCGGAGAAAACTGGACACACCGTGCGCAGGAGCGTTTTCCGCTCAACAGCACATTCAAGACTTTTCTTTGTGCTGCGTTGTTGCATCAGGGGGAAGCTGGAGAAACAGATCCCACCAGACGCGTTGAGATCCGAGGATCGGATCTCGTATCCTATTCTCCAGTCACGGAAACCAAGGTTGGAACCGATGGTATGACCCTTCTGGAGCTCTGTGAGGCGACCGTGACGAAAAGCGACAATACAGCGGCCAATCTTGTTCTGGACGATATCGGTGGACCTGACGCACTGAACCGCTACCTGCGCGGGATCGGAGACACCGTCACACGTCTCGACAGACGCGAGCCTGAGATGAATTATGGCCAGCCTGGAGATGAACGGGATACGACGACACCGGCAGCTGCGGCCGCCACTTTGCAAAAGCTGGTTTTGGGAAACGCTCTGAGCGCTGATGCAAAAAAACAGCTGCAAAGCTGGCTTGAAGACAATCGCGTCGGGAATTCAACGCTGAGAGCTGGGTTGCCGGCAAATTGGAAGGTGGCTGACAAGACCGGGGCAGGAGGGAACGGATCGCGCAGCAACATCGCCGTCATCTGGCCGGAAGGCCGGGCTCCTGTCGTGGTAGCGGTCTATATCACCGAGACGCAGGCCTCTTTCAAGGCACGCAACCAGGCAATTGCCGATATCGGCCGCGCCGTTGCCTCGGCTCTGAAACCGTAAGGCATTCGGAGGCCGAAGCTCATGTTCCCGCTGTCGCTTGGAGATCATGTTGTGATCAGGTTCTTGTCAGCAATTCCGGTGTTTTGTGTGGTTGCTTGCCTGGGAACAGGTGTTGCCACGGATGCGTGGGCGGAAAGCCGGGACGAACGGCGGCAGCGGAACTGCGCTCATTATCAAGAGATGTCGGCGCGGGCCTTGGCCTCAATCGGTGAGCCGAATTTGACGCCTGAATTCCTGAAAGACAGCAATGCCTTCATCGAGGCAGGCTGTCTTTCAAACAAGCCTGCCTGCCCGAGGACGGAAGCGGATTTCGCTTTCGCCGATCTGATGATCATGATGAGCGTGAGCGCAAACATGGGCAGCACTTTCACGCCCTTCCGGTGCCCGGTTGAAGAGCAGTCCCGCGCAAATTAGATCAATTTTTGAAAAATATCTGGAAGCTGGGCTGCCCTCTTCGCAAGGCTGTTACCGTAGCGCCTGGCGAGCACGTTTCTTCTGTCACGTTTTACATAAAAAGCAGACAGTCTCCACCGTTTTGGTTGGATTGTCCTGTTCCCCAAGTGCCTTTGATCCAGCATTCTCTCGAGGACTTGATAGTCATCAGGCCGCTTTCGCCTTTGTAAGACCAGGGACCGCTTAGCGTGATACCTTCGATGAGGCCTTTGGCGTCTTTCTTGTAAACTGGTGAAAGGGTCAACGACCCTTCCGGGGGTTTGCCGAGGATGCTCAAAGCGGCCTCGAATGTATTGGCCTTCTTCAAAAACGTGCAATTTGCGTGCACCTTTCGGTCGTGGGAAGCAGTGTCCATCTGCAACACCCAATTCCGGTGCAGGAGCAGGTTCTCCCATACGCGCGTGCCGACGTTCGCCGCGTATTTGTTGCAGTTGACCGATTCATTCCATGTACGGTCAATGTATCTTGCGAGTGAAATCTTGCCGCCTTTGAGCTTGGCAAGGTCAGTATAAAATCTTGCGCCGGCGTTGTTGGCGGCAATGTCAGCTGGTGAATAGACACCGGTCGCACGAATTCCAAACGAACCCATTTCTTTGCCATGGTTCCATTGGGTCTGAACGAATTTTGGAGGCGATGTTACCCCCGTCTTTCGGGCGATAATGCGCGCTCCTCCGTCCAGGATCGCGTCGGAAATTTTTCCAAACTCATAATTTTTGTAGGCCCGCCATGCAGCAATCGACTGATCTTCTATAACTTCGCGGGTGTGGGTTGGATTGTTACCTTTCTTCCGGTGGTAAATCCGGTAGCCAAGCTGAAAGAAGTGGCCGACCTTGTCTCCGCCCATCAATATGCGATTACACAGGATGATCGAAGCCATGCTGTTGGAACCGGCTTTTAGAGTGTTTCTGTACTTTGTTTTCTTGGGGTCGGCCTGAAACTGTTTACCGGGTGTTCCGGGAGTCGCCTTTGGAAGGTTACTCTTGATCCAGGTTTCGATTGGGGCGTCGATGTTGGGCGCGTCCCCAAATAAATCGAATATATATTCGACCAATTCTTCGCCGGTAATACCATCCCAACGCGCACTGGAAATGTGGCGGTTCAGGAGATTGTCCAAGTCAGGCAGGCAATCAACAAGTTTTACACTCGCAGGAAGGGCATCATCGTCGACTTCGGCCATCTATTAAGTCCAATCCAAACAAATGTGGCCGCGAAACGGTCAGTTGAATTGTCATTTCTGAAAGGACGTAAGATTACCATAAGTAAGGTTTGAAGTCTGCTCCAATTCCCAAGGTCTTGAAAAGGCAATAAAATCGATTGTCGTCTTGTCAACGCATCTCGGGCACCGGCGTAACCGCCTTGCCGGACTTGAACCAGCTGGTCAGGTTGTCGACGACAAGCTGACCCATTGCGTTGCGCGTTGCTTGCGAAGCCGAACCCACATGAGGCAGCAAAGTGACGCGCGGCAGCTTCAACAGGGCTTCAGGCACTTGCGGCTCATATTCGAAGACATCAAGACCGGCCCCGTAAATCGTACCTTTATCAAGAGCCTCGATCAAAGCGGCTTCGTCAATGACACTGCCCCGACCGATATTGAGGACGATGCCATCAGGGCCCAGTTTTTCCAGCACCCTGGCATTGACCGCATGTTCGGTGGCAGCACCTCCCGGGGCGACCACCATCAGTGTGTCGCAAGCCTCGGCCAGATCTTCCAGACTGGCGTCATAGGGATAGGCAACGTCCTTTTGCTGGTTCCGTCCGTGGTAGCGGATGGACATGCCAAAGGCTTCCGCGCGCGTGGCGATTTCCTTGCCGATGCGGCCCAATCCGAACACCCCGAGTGTACGCCCGCGCAGTGTAGCCTGAGTAAGAGGGTAGGGGCCTTTTGAAACCCAGTTTCCCTGCCGCACCCATTGTTCGGCCTGTCCGAGTTCCCTGATCGTCATGATCATCAGCCCGATGGCGGTATCGGCGACCTCATCGGACAGTACGTCCGGGGTATGTGTCACCATCACATTTGCTGCCTTGCAGTCTGGGATGTTGATGTGGTCGTATCCGACCCCGAGACTGGAGACGATTTCAACATTCGGGATCTTCGTCAGCAACTGTGCGTCGATCGTGCCAAACGCCATGGCAACCCCACGGATTTTGTTACCCAGTTCACGCAGCATGGCTTCCGGATCTTCGGCCTTGTAGGGCCGATGCACCGTAAAAGCTGCATCCAGTTGCTCCTCGACAATAGGCAAGGTTGGACGGGGAAGGAGAATGTCGATGGCGGTCATGGGAAATCCATTTGGAAAAAGAACGAGTGGCGCAGACCATACGATTTAGGCTTATAGCAAGAAAGCCTTGGTGGGCATCAAATGGTTTGCCCTGAGAGACCAGTTTGTTTTTATCCATTGCAGGCGTTCGGCTTGAATTGCCGAAACCTAAAAAACTGTGTTGCCGGATTATAAGGGTAATGCGAGGGAGCGAAGGCTAAGTGTCACTCTATTCAGAGCCGCCCTTAAGCGCCGCGCTTTCTTTCTTGAGTGGCCTTGCAACTGGGCAGACCTCTTGAACATAGCTGTTCAACGTGTTGGTCAGGCTCTCCTGCACAATCGAATAATGCACGTATTGACCGCGCTTTTCCTTGTGCACCAGTCCAGCACTTTCCAGAACGCCGAGATGCTGGGAGATCGACGGTTTCGACATGTCAAAGCGGTCGGCGATTTCTCCGGCGGTCAACGAGCTGTGTGACAGATAGGCCAAGATCTTGCGGCGTGGCGCAGAGGCAAGCGCTTCGAAGATTTTCTGAATCCCGCCGGTTTCTGCAGCGTTTAGAGAGTCTTGCAGGTCGCTCATGTCGTCGCGCTCCGATGCAATGCATAAAAATCAGTAATTAGGTGATTGCCTAATTATCTAACTGATGGTATTTAGCTTACAGCCTAAATAGTGAACAACAGCGCTAAAGGCAAGTGTTCGTCGGTTCCGGCGGTCCCGCTGTCATCCAATCCACCATGTTTTCGAAGAGGCCTTCGGAAGACAAGAACCTGTGTCCACCGTTCGGACCGGAGGGAAGTACCATGTCTGCAGTTCCACATCATTCGGTGAATACCATCTCTACGGAACGTGTGTCTTCCGAATGCGGAGCCAATCCGCTGGAAGGTGAAGTCGTCTTCAAGCCCGTCAAAGCTCTCTGGATTGGTGGCATGACCGCGATAGCACTGTTTGCGGGGCCATTTACAGCAACGCCCGCTGCTGTCGCAGTCTTTGTCGTCCTGACGGCCATCACCATTTGCGGTGGCCATTCGGTCGGTATGCATCGGCTTCTGATCCACCGGTCCTTCAGGACCTACAAGAACATCGAGAGACTGCTTGTCTATCTGGGTGTCCTGGTTGGTATGGCTGGTCCGTTTGGTATGATCCGGCTTCATGATTTCAGGGACTGGGGCCAGCGCCAGTCAGGGTGTCACGACTTCTTTTCCCACCGGTCTGGTTTCTGGAAAGACGCCTGGTTGCAGCTTTGTTGTGGCATACACCTGAAGCAAGAGCCTCAATTCAAGATCGAGGACGAGGTCGCACATGATCCGTTTTACCGGCGTGTTGAGGCTACCTGGATGGCTCAGCAGTTCGTCGTTGCCGTGCCGCTTTACCTTCTGGGCGGGTTGCCTTTTGTTGTCTGGGGCGTTTGCGTTCGGGTCTCGGTGTCTCTCATCGGTCACTGGTTGGTGGGCTATTATGCGCATCAACCCAAAGACCACCTGCTTTACGTCAAAGGCGCCTGCGTTCAAGGCTACAATCTGCCCAAGCTTGGCTTCCTCACATTCGGGGAAGCATTCCACGAAAATCATCACGCGTTTCCGAGTTCTGCGAAGCTGGGCATTTTGCCGGGTCAGACCGATCCGGGCTGGTGGCTGGTGACAACGCTGGAAAGGTTGGGCCTCGCTTGGGAAGTGAAAACGCCCGAAACGTTGAAGATTAGGACCGGTCTGACAGTGAATTCAAGCAAACGGTGCAAGCCGGGACTGGAACCTAAGTGGTTGCAATCACTACCAAGAACCTAGAACGATTTCGGCGTTCAAGCGCCTGTGCGCCGAGTGGTCGATACTTGAGATGATGGGACTGGAAACTGATTGCACCGAGGCAGGCAATTGCCCCCATTGCCCCACGGTCAAAACTCCCCTAAAAGACCCGGCAGAATTCCAAAGATTCCCGTCAGTTTTCGAAAGTGGAGAAGCGGAGCCCCATGGCGCGCCAGTTCATCTATCACATGCATGGCCTCTCCAAGGCCTATAACAACAAGAAAGTGCTCGACAACATCCATCTCAGTTTCTACCCGGACGCCAAGATCGGCATCCTGGGGCCGAACGGGGCCGGTAAGTCGACTCTGTTGAAGATCATGGCCGGTCTCGACAAGGAGTATTCCGGTGAGGCCTGGGCTGCAGAGGGTGCCAAAGTCGGCTATCTGCCGCAGGAGCCCAAACTGGACGAAACCAAGACCGTGATGGAAAACGTCATGGAAGGTGTCGCTCACAAACAGGCGAAACTCGACCGCTACAACGAACTGATGATGAACTACTCCGAGGAAACCGCGGATGAGGGCGCTCAGCTTCAGGACGAGATTGACGCCCAGGACCTGTGGAACCTGGAAAGCCAGGTTGAAATGGCGATGGAAGCTTTGCGCTGTCCGCCCTCCGATGCTTCGGTTGAAAATCTTTCCGGTGGTGAGCGCCGCCGTGTCGCGCTGTGTCAGCTGCTCCTGTCCGAACCCGACCTGCTTCTGCTTGACGAGCCGACGAACCACCTTGACGCTGAAACCGTCCACTGGCTTGAACGGCATCTGCGTGAATTCAAGGGATCCGTCCTGATCATCACCCACGATCGCTACTTCCTGGACAATGTGACCGGCTGGATTCTGGAACTCGACCGCGGCTCCGGTATTCCTTATGAGGGCAACTACTCCGCTTACCTGGAGAAGAAGACCAAGCGTATGGAGCAGGAAGGCCGCGAGGACATGGCCCGCTCACGCGCGATTGCCCGCGAGCGTGAATGGATGGGTATGAGCCCGAAGGGTCGCCAGACCAAATCCAAGGCTCGTATCAAGGCCTTTGATGATCTGCTCAGCGCTCAGGAAGAGCGTATGCCATCAATCGAACAGATTCTGATCCCGGTGGGTGAGCGTCTCGGCGCCAATGTCATCGAGGTCAAGAATGTCTCGAAAGGTTTCGAAGACCGTCTTCTGATCGATGATCTGTCGTTCAAACTGCCGCGCGGCGGTATCGTCGGTGTCATCGGTCCCAATGGCGCCGGCAAGTCGACACTGTTCAAGATGCTGACCGGTCAGGAAAAGCCTGACAACGGTGAGGTGGTCGTCGGTGACAGCGTGCATCTGGGGTATGTCGACCAGTCTCGCGATGCGCTCAATCCCGGCAACAATGTCTGGGAGGAGATTTCCGGTGGTGCTGAAGTAATCTACCTGGATGACAAGGAGATCAACTCTCGTGCCTATTGCTCGTCCTTCAACTTCAAGGGTCCGGCTCAACAGGCCAAGGTTGGAGACCTGTCAGGCGGTCAACGCAACCGGGTACACCTTGCCAAGGTGTTGAAACAGGGGGCCAACGTGCTCCTGCTCGATGAGCCGACCAACGACCTCGACACCGAGACGCTTGCCGCCCTCGAGGATGCGCTTGAAAACTATGCAGGTTGCGCCGTGGTCATTTCGCACGATCGTATGTTCCTCGACCGCCTGGCGACACACATGCTGGCATTTGAAGGCGACAGCCATGTGGAATGGTTCGAAGGAAACTTTGAAGACTACGAGAAGGACAAAGTCCGCCGCCTTGGTGCTCATGCCGCCGACCCGCGCCGGATCAAGTACAAGCCGTTGACGCGCTGACCCTGGAAAGCGGTCGTGACCGAAAAAGGCGTTCCATCGGGGCGCCTCAGATTGCTGACAAACCCGCGAATTCCGGCGGGTTTGTTTTTGCCTGTATTTCCAATCGGGTATTGGGGTCTCGAGTTTGGTTTGGGCGGACACCTTGGGTGTCAGACCATCGTCAGTTCTTGAGCCTTGCATTGATCGCCGATCAAAAAACAGCCGTCTCGACTGGTTTCGCCCTTCACTTTACACCGCTGATATAACTTAACGGTCCGTAGCAACACCACGTCACAGTGTCCCGGCGGGACGGTCACCCTGAATCCGGAGTGCTTGCAACTTTGCAGGTGTATTCAGTTGCCTGCCGAGTGGTCAGAATGGCGTGCGTATGATTGGGCAAAATCGCTGTTACCGGCAGTCTTTGAGCCTGCATGTTCAGTGTAAGCTCTGTCCTCGTTTCTACAGTAGGGTCAGAAAGGCCTACCGATACCGCCTCACGAAAATCACAGAAAAAGTTGAGAAACTGAACGAAACCGTTCCAACCTTCTTTTGAACTCAATGATTGCATATCAAGAATTAGCATTCATAGGCTGCAATATGGAGGTTCCCTCAAGGGCGGGCCTTGAGTACGAAATCGAATGTCAACTTGGTTCTAGGAAAAGCAATGACTATCAAAAATACCATCGCGGCAAGTGTCGGGCTTTCGTTGATGTTTTCCGGCGCAGCTCTTGGTGGAGAGATCTCGGAGCAAGCCGTTATCGATGCCCAGGAACGCTGGGGCAAAGGGATCGTTGAAATAGCTGCTCTGTACGCAAACGGCGGTGACTTCAAAACCCGTGCGACCGATCATATTCAGAAACTTTATGCCTATGGCGACACGGACGTTATGTTCAAACCGACGTTGGCAGCTGAAGACCAATTCCGTGAAACATTTGATGAAGCACTAAGCTATTTCATTGGCGCTGATGGTACAGAAGATAGTGGTTTTGCTACCAAGGGGTGGACAAATGTACGTTGGGAAAACAATGGAATTTTTACGAGTGACGAAGTAGCAATGGCAATGGGTAACTACTTCTTCACTGATCCTGATGGAGAGGAAGTTAAAGTAGAATACACGTTTGGTTACTTGAGAGATGCTGATGGAAATTTGAAAATAAACCTGCATCACTCATCATTGCCGTATTCGCCATGAGTAATTGACTGGATTTTTGTAAGTATTAGAAAATTACTTGAGAGACGAAATAAATTCACCTTAGTTGAACGCTCCATTGTTCGGTATTGGGTGAACAAGTCTGCTCTGTAAACAAATCGCTTGGTTGGGTTTAGATTCCACTTTGAACGGCTTGTAAAACGTTCTTAGCCGTATTCGAAGACTGTGTTGCACATCCTGAGCGCCTTTCGGACATTCGTGCAGTGCAGAACGTTTCCCGCGTCGCTCGAGTGAATGGCACTGAGCCGGGACCTTTGTGAATTTGGTTATTCCCGAATGACCCATTGCTTTTGAGCAGGAGGCGTTGAGGCGCAATTGGCAAGGGCAAGGTCGCGTGAAACGAACGGTCCTGCGCTGCGTGTATCTCCCGGGCTGACCAGGCAAAGGTCGCTTGTGCCTTGAGGTTGGAATTCCTGCTTGCCTGGATCGTAAGCGAAGGCCTGCATCGGGTTGTCGCTGCAGGGTAGGAGCCCAAGGGTTACACCCGCCGCCGCCGGGGCAAGCAGTTCGGCGCACAGGTTTTCAAATGTCGCGGACTTGATCTTTCCAGTGTCCGCCAGGAAGAGGAACTGCACATCGCCGCCTTGCGGCTTGCACGAATGGGCGTGAAGGCGGTCCGACAAGCCGCGTCCGACCGTGTCTATGCAGAAACCGAGGTTCTGGTTTTCATCCAGATTGTCGGCCAAAAAGATGACGGGCGCCGGCGTTTTGAGATCAGGAGGAGCAGCGGTGGCTGTGTGAACAGTCGCAAGGGTCAACACAGCGGTCGCTGCAATTGAGGATGTGCGGATCATGCTGTGTCTCCAGAAAGCTGAAATCCTCGGTAGGCTAAAGTTGACAGGCAATGCGAGCAACATCGCTCAACGCCTAAAAGTGTAACAAACTGTCTGCGCCGTTTTGCTCTGGTGCTGCGATGTCCGATATCCGAAGCGTCTCATGGCAACGGACAAAGGTGCCTTGAGATCAACCCCAGGAGACGAGTTTCGTCTTTTCCTTTGCTGTAACCGGTATTCGGCTGCATTCTGGGACTTGCTGTTGCCTGACTCTGATCGACTAAAGGGTCTTGATAAGAAAACCAATGATTTGACACCGGCAGTTCACGTTAGGCCAATGCTTCAAAAGCTGTTTCACACACTATCTCGATTGCTGACCTATGACCCTGGCGCACTCAGACTTGTGCGCGGTGTGCATTTGATGCTGACCGTTCTCGTGGCTGCCACATTAGGGCACATGGCCGGCGGCTTTGTCGAGAATGTCTCTGGCTTCAAACTGGCCGTGCTTGCCGCGGCAGCAGGTGCTCATTGCCTGATCTTCACACCCGTTGCGACGCGCCGTCAGGAAATTGCCTCGCTGACTGCAATGGCGGGTGTCTTGGTACTTCTCTTCAGTATTGGCGGGCTTGCCGGAACTCTGGCAGGAGCATCAGGCTCACTGGTTTTGCAACTGATCTGGGTTGCCGTAATCGCGCTTGGTTTCGCGCTGGACGGGATCGGTGGATTTTGGCAGCGCGCCGGTCGCATGATGGCGATTTGCTGGTTGTTCGTGATCATGGGCAGCTTGCCAAGTTCTCCCGGCATCTGGATGCCGGCAATGGCCGTCCTGGGAGCAGTCGTTGCGATGGCCATCCGCGTAGGCGTGTGGCGACCTTCAACCGAAAAGACCTATCTTCGCGTGGAGGCGGCCAACCGGGAGGCTATGGCCGGATTTCTAAATCTTGCAGCCACCGGTTTGCTGGAAGATCGCCAGAGTGCTGCCGCTGCTATGGCGGATCTGGCGGCTTTGCGCGGGGAACTGCGACTTTGTACGCAGCTTCTGGGGGCAAAGCCCTCAGTTCGAGGCCTCTCGCCGGAAAATGCAACCATGATCGAACTTGCTTTGGAGGTGGTTCGGGATGCGTTGGCCCACCTGACGAAATCTGGCAAAGTGCGGCTAACCTCAACACCGGCTTTCAAAAACTCGGTCGATGAACTCGCGGCAGCGCTCAAATCCGGTAGCGTGCCAAAGTCGGAGGAGTGCAGAAAAAGCTGGGAGATACCGGATACGGATCTTCCGGTGAGTGATCAGTTCCAAATCCTTAGGATTGCTCAAGCGTTCAAGAGATTGAGCGCGTTGTCGCGAAGGGGCAGCCCTGTCCCCAAAATTCCGCCCGCAGCGGCGGAACTCAGCAAGGCGGCTTGGTTGACCCGCCTGTCCTGGCCGCTCGCGCTCCAGGCAGGGGTCGCAGCTGCAATAGGATATGGCCTTGGTGTCTATTTTCAGCTGAGCCACGCCTATTGGGTGACGCTGACAATTGTCATAGTTCTGAGCAACACGCTTGGAACAACAGTTCAGCGCACCATTCAGCGAAGCCTCGGTACAGCAGCCGGTGTTGTTGTCGCAATGGCCGTTGATCCTTTGCTTTCTTCGGTGTCGGAGTTCCGAATTGGCCTGGTCGTGGTATCGATTCCTGTCGTAATCGTCTTCATGGAACGCAACTATGCGGTCGCGTCCGGTATCATAAGCTTTCTGGTGGTCATGGGGCTTCAGACCCTCGAAGACCTTCCAATTTTGGAGCTCTGGTCACGGCTCTATGACACGCTCATTGGCGCGGGTATCGGGTTGGGCGTTGCATTTGTTCTCTTTCCAAAACGGTCTGACACGGGGATCCGCGCGCTTGCTGCTGACTATCTGAGCGCCTGTAAAGATTATCTGCGCACGGACGGGGACAGGGCAAAGGACGACTGGGGAGACTTTTCCGCATTGCGCGTGTCCGCCGGCAAGCTGGTGACAACCGCAAGTGCCTATCGTGCCGAACAGGCTCCCTGGTCGAGTTTTTCCGGAGCGGCCAACAGACTTGATGTTCTGGTGATCGTTCTGGCCGACTATGTGGTTCTCTACCATCAAGCCCGAATGGCGGTGGAACAGGAATTGTCCATGGTTCCGGATGGCGTCGATCTTCAGAAGCTTGCGGACAGGCTCAATACCCGCATTTTGAGTGTGTTTGATGAGATCCTGGCTGAGCGTGGGACAGAGATTGCCGACGATTGGCTAGCGGTTTTGCCTGATCTTGCAGGCAAAGACACTGATCTGATCACCGATTGGGTTGCCATGCTCTATCACGCACGAAAGGTGATCTATTGTCTCAACGCTTTGAAAGAAGACAATCTTTGGTCATTGGCATTTGAAACCTCTATGGCGCCGGCGGTCCGTTGAAACGAGAAGGTTGCCATCGGCGGACATAGGAGGGGCAACGTTACCAAGATTTCACCCTGTGGCCTTCATCCAGCTGCATTTGGCGCGGCACAGTGTGTTCCATATCACAATTGAAATTCGCAACCCGTGTAAAAAGCTGAAGAT
The DNA here is from genome assembly GCF_947499295.1 of uncultured Roseibium sp. Lineage (GTDB taxonomy): Bacteria > Pseudomonadota > Alphaproteobacteria > Rhizobiales > Stappiaceae > Roseibium. The sequence goes on along the minus strand of NZ_CANMNP010000001.1, from coordinate 658,605 downwards.
CGGGTAACACCCGGAGGAGGTATGGATAATGACGACACTTCATTCAGCGCGTGATTTCATGATTGCAGCCGGTCTTGCCGGTATCATGATGTCCGGCCAGGCAATGGCCCAGGACGCCCAACCAGTTAATGCGGATCCAACACCGCCGCCGACATATGATTTTGTGCAGCAAGCCGGAGATATGACGTTTGACGGCAGCACGTTGACCTTGTCGAATGCCAACACTGGTGTGCTCTATTTCAGCGACCGTCCCTATCGCGTTGGCGGCCAGATTACCAACGCACAGTTTGCGGATTTCTGGACATCTGCTGACGGCTTCGAAGGCGACCCGCCAAACGCGGTGGTCAGTATCCTTAGCAAGACCGACAAGGCACCGGCACTTGTCGAGCTGACGTCGGCTAAAACCGAAGGCTCAACCATGGTTTATGGTGTCACGCTGTTGCGTGGTGAGCTACCGGAAAGCGCTGAAGGTGTTGCGCTGTTCATTGACCGCAGTTCAAGACCGCATCGCGCGCAGCGTCATGGCGCGACAGCAGCCGCCCCGGGAAGTGTAGGGTTTGAGCCCTACGGTCCTTACTGCTATCACTCGCCCCAGGATCCACGATGCCGCGCATGGCACCATCCTTATCATCCCTACTACCCGCCCCATCACCCGTATTACCCGCCATATCCGCCGTATGGACCCTATTATCATCCAGGAGCCTATGCTGCTGGTGTGGCAACGGGAGCTGCGATCGCCAATGCCAACAAGCAGCCTGCCTATTACTACTATCCGATCCCGACAGGACCGCTGCCGTCGAATTGCTGGATCAATTCGCAGCACACGCAAATGGTCTGCACTGTGAAGCTTCAATAGTTGAAAGACTGCCTTCCGTGTCCCAGGACACGGAAGGCATTGTCGGATAGCGCCATCGTGCAACCGGCTTTTGGCGGGACGCATCAATCGGCATTCTTGATCAATCCATCAATTAGATTTGCTGGTTCAGGGAGACTTCCGCACCTAGATTGGCCGAAATCGCCATCAGGAGGCCTTCATGAGTGACCAGCTTTCGCTCCTTCCCGACACCTTCGAGACTACGCCAAAATTTAAAGTCTCCGGGCGTATCGAAGGTATTTTCGGAACGTCCGACAAGGATGACTTTCGAACAGATCCAGTCGATTTTCTGGAACTGACTTTCGAGGGTATCCCCGGCGACCGACATGCCGGTTTTACAAGGCTGTCCGGTGGGCGGGAGCCCTGGTATCCACGTGGCACGCAGATGTGCAACGAACGGCAGGTATCGATTCTTTCCAGCGAGGAGCTCATCAAGATTGCTGCACTTATGCAGATCGAGGAGCTGAAGCCTGAGTGGATCGGAGCAAATTTTCTTCTCTCCGGCATTCCTGACTTGACCAGGGTCCCGGCGCGCACTCGGTTGGTTTTCGAAAGTGGCCTTGTGGTCCGCGTCGACGGTGACAATCTGCCGTGTCGCTTTGCAGGGGCCACGATTGCGCAAAACTACCCTGACCGGGAAGGGCTGGATCTCCTTTTCGCACAAAAAGCGCGGGGATTGCGTGGCCTCGTGGGTTATGTCGAAAAACCCGGTGTTGCCCGTTCGGGTGAAGGGGTGGTGGCGCATATTCCTGAGCAATGGATTTACCGGCGCTCCTGAATGCCCAATTCTATGGGGCCGTACCCTGGTGCAAGAGTTTCAACAACGCGGAGAACACGATGCTGCCCATCCATCATATGATTGATCAGGCTCCCGAACCGGTCGCCCCGTTTTCCCATGCCGTTGAAATCGACGGTTGGATCTTCGTCACTGGCCAGATGCCGACGGCACCCGATGCGCCCGATGCCCCTTTGCCTGACGGTGTTGAGGCGCAAACCGAACGAGTGATGGAAAATCTGAAACTTGTTTTGGCAGGGCTCGGCCTTGGATTGGAAAACGTTACCTTCATGAGAGTTTATCTGACCGAGTTCAAACGCGACTATCGGGCCATGAAAGAGACCTACGAGAAATTCTTCGAAAAAGGAAAACTGCCAGGACGCACATGTGTTGGCGTTACGGGCCTGGCGGTCGATGCCCTGGTTGAAATCGACCTTGTCGCACGGCGTCCCTAGGCAGCTCGTCTCCAAGCACGTCTGTCTCGGCAAGGAAAGTCTTCAAGAAACAGCGTCGTCTTCCGCTGAGACACGGTTTCTGCAACCCCAGCCTTCCAGGACTGTGTTCATGTCGTCTACGACAAAGAACCTGGCGGCATCCTTGTCGTAACCATCGTCAAGAAGCGTGTCGTAGTCTGTCAGTTCGTGCCGCACATAACTCGTTGTTGCCTGCCAGAGCGCGATGGAAGGCGGCAGGTGCCTGAGATGCCCTGCCAGTGATGCTGTGAGGATGGATTCGGCGTCACGCATCGGTACGTGCGGCAACAAGAGCCGCAAGGCCTTGCGCATGTCTTTTTGTCGTTTCGTACCGCCAGTCATGACTTCTGGTAGCACGGCGAGTGGCTCTACATCAGCAACAAAAACGATCAGCCGTTCGAATGGAGAACTTTTCCGCTGATGGAGCCGTTCGACAAGGAGAGGCCGTCGACCGTCCCGGCTTCAATGGCACTGGCTGCAACTGTTTCATAGGGTTGCGGGCGGCCGAACAGAAAACCCTGGACCAGATGGCACTGCAGTGCTTCCAGAACCTCAAGTTGGTCCGGCTTTTCAACGCCTTCAACCACACACAAGATCTCCATTGAGCGGCAAAGATTGACGATCGAGTTGACGACGCCAATGGCGACAGGGTCCGCGATGCCGGAAACGAAACTGCGATCGATCTTGACGCAGTCTATGGGCAGTCTGTGCAGATAGCCGAGGCTGGAATAACCGGTTCCGAAATCGTCCAGGGCCAGTTTTACCCCGGCAGCTCGCAGCGTCTTGAGGCAAGTTTCTGCGGCTTCATAGCTGCCAATGACCGACGTTTCGGTGATTTCAAACATGATCCTGCGTGGATCAATCTTTTTCTGGCGAATGATGTCCAGGAGCGCAGCAACCGTCTCTGCCGAGGTGACGTCGTGGGCGGACAGATTGAAGGAAAGACTGAGCGAACCCGGCAAGCCATTGATCTGCTCCACGGCCCGCTCGAAGAGGTGAACAGTCAACCGATGGATCATGCCGGTGCGCTCGGCGATCGGAATGAAACGATCGGGTGGAACCCGGCTCAAAACCGGACTGTCCCAGCGTGCAAGGGCCTCGAAGCCGACAACTTCACGTTCCGGCAGAGAAATGACCGGTTGGAAGTAAATCTCAAATTCTTCAGCTAGATCTGCGTTTTGCAGAGCGTTTTCAATCGCCCGCTCGGAACGGATGCGTGCCTCATGTTCAGCTGAATAAACGGTCGTTCGACCGCGTGAGGCCGTTTTGGAATTGTAGAGCGCATAGTCCGACCGGTCGAAGAGAACATGCGCGCTCGTGCCGGCTTCCGGATAATAAGCAATTCCGCAAGATGCTCCGACGGTTAGTTGCAGATCCCCGATGCGATAGGGTTCGCTGATTTGTTCGCAGATGGTTTGACCGGTCTGTGCAGCGTCTTCCAGATCGCCCCGGTAAAGAAAACCGAACTCGTCGCCACCCAGCCGGCAAATGTCCAACTGCGACATACCGAGGCTTTTCAGCCGGTTCCCGACCTCGGTGAGGAGCTGATCGCCAAGCTTGTGACCATATGTGTCGTTGATGGGCTTGAACCGGTCCAGATCAACAACTCCGACGGCAAAAACAGCGTCGGTTCCTTTCACGTCAGAAATCAGGCTTTCGAGCCTGTTGAAGAAATAGCGTCGGTTGGGAAGACCGGTCAGGGCATCGGTCTGTGCGAGCTGAGCATTTTCAGCGCTCAGTCGTTCTGTTTCCTTTTGCTTGGCAGCCAGTGCGGCCTGAGAACGGACGAGTTTGCAAAACCCCTTGTAACCGCTGAGCAGAACCTGAATGACAACAAGGCAGACAAGAAAGATGTTCATCGCGATGGCGATGTAAACGTCTTGTTCCTGGCGGATGTAGTGAAAGAGGTAGGGGACGGTGACGATAATCATCACCATGAGAGCTGCCTGCGGCAGGTTCATCAAACAGAATATGCAACCGATGACCGTGATGGCGATGAAGAGCGCGATATGCCCTCTTTCGGCAGGGCCGCCATATCCGTCCAGGCTCAAAGACCAGGCGATGTAGATGACTGCGACGAGGCTGCCCAGAATGACCGTCTGGCGCATCTTTTTGATGGCCTGGTCCGGCCCCAGAACCACTCTGCGCGCACGCAGCCACGTCACCATTCTGATCGACGTGAAGATCAGCATCGGAACAAGAATGCCGACGGTCAGATAGAATGGTGCAACATCGTAATGCGTGTAGGAAACCGCAATCGCGTTGACCATCAGCAAGGCATAAAGGGAAGGAATTTGCGACTTCAGCTCATTGTATTGAGCCTGCGCGATCTCCGGATGGCGAGGATCGATCATCATCCATCTCACGAACGCCGAAAATTTGCTCATCTTCTCCTCTGCCATGCTTTATTTCTATCGGATAGAAGATGAAAGAAAAGTTATAGATGTAAAAGCGCGTTACTTAACGCGTTTGACAATTTGCGCCAAAAGATCACATGGATGACGAAGCGTTAATACGGTGCGGCGATTGGAAAAGCAACTTTTAAGTGTGCGTCCTGATGGTTCGAGTTGCATTGTTCTGTGATTTCTGTTTCCAAATCCGGGCCTTGCGACGTACACACGTACTCGTTTGCAGGCTCGCCGCCTCTTGACCGCAAGACAGGACAGCGATGGATTGCGGGTAAACCGCCGCTAATAAGAAAAGCGAACTATTTTTTTATCGGCGAAATGCGCTATATATCCAGCCATGGCAGATAGAACCAGAACACGGCTCCTGAACGCTCTGAAGTCATCCGGACCCAAAACAGCGGCCGATCTTGCCGAAGGGCTTAATGTGACATCAGTCGCCGTTCGTCAGCACCTTGATGGGTTGTTGCAGGATGATCTGGTGGCTTTTGAGGATCTGAAAGGGTCGGTCGGGCGTCCCAAACGAGTGTGGGATCTGACACCCCAGGGGCATCAGCAATTTCCGGACAATCACTCCAATCTGGTGCTGGGGCTGCTGAACGGCCTAACTGATCTTTACGGTGCCGATGGACTGGAGAAACTGATCTCTCATCGCGAGGAGCATAGCCGGATCGCCTATCTGGAAGCCTTGAGCGAAACGTCCAGCTTGTCTGAGAAGGTGGGTGTTCTGGCCGAGTTGCGCACGCAGGAAGGTTACATGGCGGATGTCGCGCAAGAGGGTGACGGATTTTTGCTTATCGAGAACCATTGCTCGATCTGTGCCGCTGCAACTGCCTGCCAGGGTTTTTGCAGATCGGAACTGAAGCTGTTTCAGGATGTGCTTGGTCCCGATGTTGACGTTGAGCGCCTTGAACACCAACTCTCAGGCGACAGGCGGTGCGTCTACCGCATCGAGGCACGTGCCTGAGACCGTTTTCTGCCGTCTGTGTCAGAAGATTTCCCTGGCAGATCCAGTCTTGTGTGACCATCAAAACCAACAAGCCCCATCGCGTTGCAAGGAGGTCGGGCAATGTCGTTCATGAAACCGGTCCTGGCGCGGTTGATCGATCGGTATTTTCAACCGTTCGAGACACATTTCAAGCCTTTGGAGCTTCCCGTCGCGCCTTTGCCGGACAAAGGTCCGCTCTTTCTCGTCTGGCATTTTGCCAAGATGTTCCGGTGGCAGCTTGTTGTTGTGTCGGTTCTGGCCATGATTTCATCTGCGCTGGGTCTGGCTGGAATTTGGGCGATTGCCTATGTCGTGGATGGGGTGACCGGGCAGGGGCCTCAAGCGTTCCTGCAAACACATGGCAGGTTTCTAACTGTCATTTTCGTTCTGTTTGTTCTGGTGGATCCGGTCGTGTTTCTGCTGCGGCAGACTTTCGCCTTTCAAACGGTCCGGATACTGCTTCCAGCGGCCATGCGCTGGCAGGCCCACAAGGCGGTGGAAGCGCAGGATCTCGCATTTTTTGAAGATACCTTTGCCGGTCAGGTCGCTTCGCGGATTGCTCAAGTCACAATGTCCGTTCATCGGCAGATGATGTTGGCAATCGAAACCATCCCTTTCCTTGCGATCCAGTTTGGTGGTTCATTTCTGTTGCTGCTGGCATTGGCCTGGCCGCTGGCTATCCCGGTGTTGATCTGGATTGGTGCCAATATTGTGGTCGCCTGGGCCGCGATCCCGGCCTATTTGCAGCGCTCCGCCAAAGTGGCGGCGGCCAACTCGCGCGCGACCGGGGCCATGACGGACGTTTACTCCAACATTGCCATGGTGAAACTTTTTGCGGCTGAAGATTCTGAAGCCGGCGCTATCAGGAAGGTGATCGGTGAAACCATCGATACGCGCCACAACGAAAATCGTTCCTACATTCTGACTGATAGCAGCGTCCATTTTCTTAACGTTCTAATGGTGCTGGCCGTTGTCGCCATAGGTTTTTGGGGTATGAGCGGAGGCTGGGTTTCGATCGGAGACTTTGTCGCCGGCCTGACCGTAACGCGTTCACTCTCAGCTGCTTCTTCGAGTTTTATCGGCGTCGGTCAGTCGGTTACAAGCACGCTTGGCACCATAAAGGATGCCATGCCGATCATGACGAGCCGACCGGAAATAACGGACAAACGCGACGCGGTCGAATTAAGTGTCGACACAGGAGAAATCAACTTTGATAGGGTCTCCTTCGCCTATCAGGAGGACCGTCAACCGGTTCTGGAAGACTTCGATCTCAGAATTTCCGCTGGTGAGCGTGTTGGCTTGGTCGGCTTGTCCGGGGCAGGCAAGTCAACGGTCATTTCTCTTCTCATGAGACTGCGCGACGTGTCCGCCGGCAGCATTTCCATCGACGGCCAGGATGTGAGGGACATTACTCAGGTCTCCCTGCGCAGTCAGATCGGTGTCGTAACCCAGGATATCTCGCTTTTGAACCGCTCTATCCGAGACAACATCCGCTATGGCAAGCCTGAGGCAACGGACGCCGAAATTCTGCAAGCGGCGCGGGCGGCAGAGGCACTGAACTTCATTGAAGATCAGAAAGACAGCAAAGGCAGGCAAGGGCTTGATGCGCACGTAGGAGATCGCGGCGTCAAGCTTTCAGGCGGCCAGCGACAAAGGATCACGATTGCAAGGGTCCTTTTGAAGGATGCTCCAATCTTGATCTTGGACGAGGCAACTTCGGCACTCGACAGCGAGGCGGAACTTGCCATTCAGCAAAACCTTGCACGCATGATGGAAGGACGTACGACGCTTGCAGTTGCCCATCGCCTGTCGACCATTGCTGCAATGGATCGGCTGGTTGTGATGGACAAAGGCAAAATCATTGAAGAAGGCAGCCATCGCGATTTGCTGACCCGCGGCGGGCTATATGCAACGCTTTGGGAACGGCAATCCGGCGGGTTTCTGGCATTTGATTCAACAGAGCAGACTTAGGTGTGGCGTGAGTAAAATTAACTCTAAGTAGAGTTCCTGCTTCGCTCTCCGCTCGATGCAACCTATAGACAACCTGCTGTATCGAAACTGGAGTGGGTGGATGCCGGTCTGGAAAAGTGTCTTCCTTACTATCGTTCTGATGCTTGCGTCCGGTGCTGTCGCGGTTGGCGTTGCCAGGGCTCAGGCAGGTTCGGACAGATCGTCGGGCAAACTCACTTACAAAGAAGACTTCAACGGTGACGATACCGAGCTGATGCTGGGTGGCCAAATTGAGTTTGATCAAACTGATCGGCCCTGGGTGAAAAAAGTCGACGGAGGCAAGCTTGTTTTCGTCAATGATGCCAGCCCCAAAGCCGCCCACTATGACATTATCAACTGGGCACGCTTTGAAGGAACGAACAGTCTAACCCGCTTGTACGGCAGGGCAATGGCCGTCACGGTGATTTCAGATAATTCTGGCAGGGGCGGCGCCGGTATTGCGGTGCTGACGGGTAGACACGGCGACTACTGGTTATTTGCTGTTGCAAGCAAGGGAAAATACCACGTTCTGCGAAAGGAACGCGGCAAACTGACTTTGGCCTATAGCGGCGCACACGCTGCCCTGAAAAGGCGTGGACCAAACCGCATAAGTTATAGGGTTTTGGGAAACGAACTGGTTTTCAGAGGAAATGGTATCGAGATCACGCGCGTGCCGTTCGACCGATTGAAGTACCGAGAAATTCAGCTGGCGCTTGCGGCTTTTGGACGGGGTACTTTCGAGTTCGACGACGTTGTCTTTACGGGCAGGAAAGCCAACAAAACAAGCGGCTCCAAAATCATGGAGATCAAATCCGGAAAACTCAAAGAATTGGTACCTTCCGACGGCAAGTTCGAACGACTTAAGAAAAATGATCAAGGGCGCAGCGTTAGTCCACCGGGCGAGGGAACAAGGTTCTGATCAAGGTGTGCCGGGAACCGCTGGAGCCTGTGCGTCGCTTCGCCGAAACTTTTGAAAATCGCAAGACAGTCGGACTTATCGCCTTCGTAAGATAACATTCAAGTGCCATTGCTCGAGTGCAAGTGCAGAAGCCTTGTCTTTGTAAAGTGCTTCATATCTTTTGAAAAATTCTGTCTCCAGTGCTTCAGCGGTTCGCTTAGTCGTTTCAGACGGGCGAAAGAGTTGATGCCTCAGGGAGCTGGCTGCAAATGCACGTGTATATCCGGCATAGCTCTGTGCATAGAGTTCCGGTTCATCGACGTGATCGGCGAAGATGTCACCGTTCCGATCCGGGACAACCTCGATTGTATCTATTTCATAGGCTTCATTCAGATCGGCATGGATCTCAAAGGGACTGCGCGCTTCTTCCGCAGTCATGAACCAAAGGCCGAACAGGAAGGTTTCTGAAGCTTTTCGGTCCAGCAGACCATCTTCGGTCATGCTGGAAGTCACCTCCTGCATTGCTCTGTAAAGCGTCCGCCCGGAAGCCGCAGTGCCATTGATTTCTCCCTTGTCTGAGACAGCGCCGATGGTCGAGACAAAAAGGTAGCCGTCCGGACGCAGTTCTTCCGCGCGCAGGCGTAGGAATCTGATCCAGTCCCGTTCGGCGATTTGCCACATTCTGGTTCTGGCCTCGCCAGTAAGATCGGCAAACCAGACCGTGTCGGGAGCGCGCAATGAAGCGGGGCTGCGAAGCCAATGGCTTGCAAAGAAACACGTCGCCAGAGAAACGGACCGGTCCGGCCGCATGCGCTCATAAAATGAACCAACGGACGTTGAGACCTGCGCCGGGTTTGTGCCCTGCACATACCCGTTGTCTCCGAAGATCCGATGCATGAGTGCGTTCCAGTCGTTGCCAGGCTGGTCGGCATGACACACGGAGACCATCTTGTTGGGTGCACAATCGTGCCAGCAGGAGAGGGCCGGTTTTACGGTTTCAATTGCGCTTTGCCCGGGGCCGCAACCAAAATCGGTCATGTTCAGGACATCAGCATGTGAGGAGACGCGCTGGGCAAGTTCACTGATAACTCTGGCGTTTGCGAGAGCATTGCTTTGCTGTGCGCGAGAATTCGCATCGTAGTCGACCATACCGTCGGTCGTGCGATTTACTGCCTTGCCACTTTTCATAGAAATCTCCGGCGTTCCCACGATTTTCAGTATGCCCTAAGGATTTGCACAGTTCAGCCTAAGTTTTAAGGGTCGTTTTGGCCAGCGTCATTGGGTGCCAGGCGTTGGCGCTGAACGGTTTGGAGGAATGCCTCCGCGACGGCATGAAAGATGCTTAGCAGCATCCTTTTGGTTCCTTTTGAGCAGCCATGTCCGGTTCTTCGATAGGGTGCGCGTACCCAATCCCCTTCGGGCCGCAGATGCCCATGTGGCTGAGCGGTCGATTTACAGGAAGTAAGTCTGTTGATTTTTCGAAATCTGAATGACAAAACTCCCCTATGGATAAAAGAGACCGCGCCGAGCTATTTCGCGAAAGGCTTTCCGACGCTTTGCGCAGCCGGGACATGAACCGGAGTGATCTTGCGCGCGGAGCCAGACTTGATCGCTCCACGGTCTCGCAGCTTTTGTCCGAAGACGCGCCGCGATTGCCGAACGGACAAGCTCTTGCTGCCATCGCAACGGCATTGAGCGTGTCTTCCGACTGGCTGCTTGGCTTGTCCACCCATCGGGGGGCCGCGGCTGAAATCCTCGATCAGGCCGTCCAGGTGGCAGAAACGGAGCGCCATCCCGTCGATGAGCATCTGCTTGCATGGTATAGGGATGCTGTTGGTGCGAAAATCCGGCATGTCCCGGCCAATTTGCCGGATGTTCTAAAGACCGAAGCCGTGCTGGCATATGAATATGCCGGTGAAACGCTGCGTACTGCGGATCAGGCGATCACAGGTACGAAGGATCAACGCGCTCTTTTGGGGCGGGCTGAAACCGACATGGAAATTGCGCTCTCCAAGGAAGCATTGGAAGGTTTTGCACGGGGTGAGGGGCTCTGGTCCGGCCTTCCGCCAGAAACGCGCAAAGAACAGCTCGAAACCATGGGACGGATCCTGGACGATCTTTATCCGTCTCTCCGGCTGCATCTGTTTGGTGCGAACGACCGGTTCTCCGCCCCCTTCACGGTCTTCGGCAAGAAATGGGCGGCCCTCTATTTAGGCCAACGCTATCTCGCTTTCTCCAACACCCGCCATGTACAGCTTTTCTCCGGCCATTTCGACGACCTGGTGCGGCACGCACTGATCCGCTCGCACGAGGCTGGCCAATTTGTTTTGGACTTGAGCAAGAGCATCTAAGCTCAAGACACCACCATCAACTCAGAACATTTTTGATGCAGAAACTGGAACAGCACTCAAAAATCCTGCCTTTGATTGTGGAATGTTGCAATACGGTGCCGGTCGTCCTTTTGGTTGAACATTTGTTCTAACGTGGTGCGCCTTTGTCAAAGAAACGTGTTGAATTTCATATGTTTTCTAACCTTTGGGGGCGACTTATAGCGCTATTTGAAGGGGCATGAGCGCTTGCCATCACTTGTTGTCCCCAGACATCGTATCGGCCATGCTCGTACCATCTCCAAATACTGAAAATTCCAGATTGCCTGCGTGCTCGCTTGGGTTGGTTTCACTGATGTGCGCTAATTTTTGATTGAAATTTGTTGACAAAAATTAAAAAGTGAATACATTTGTAAACGAAAGAAGCCAAATGTTGACGAGTGACTATCGTGCCCAAAAGCATTCCAATCAGTGTCAGATTAAGTGACGATGATGTTGCGTTTCTGGCGAGTTATGAAGTTCAGGGCGCGCGCACTCCAAGCGACAAGCTCCGTGAAATTCTGAAAACGGCTCGAGAGCGAGAGCGAGGAGCGCAGGATGTTTCATCTTGTGAGGATTTGCTCCGACTAATGGTGCGGCCGGGTGAAAAAAAGTTGCGCCAATTACAGCGAGCGGCCGGAGTCAGGTCCGACCTTGTACTTAAGCTGTACGAGCGCTTGCCTGAAATGCTCGCAGAGTTGATTGCGGCTGCGCCTGGGCCGGGCGGAGACGAAAGCGAGTTACGCCGATTTGAAGCGGACTTGGCGGCGGAATTGTTCTCTTTGATCGAAGAAGTCTTCGATTTGGGTTTGACCTCGCCAAGCCGGACATACGACCCGGATCTAATGGACAACAGGCTGACGCCGATTTTGGAAATTGCCAAGATTCTCGACCAGCGCCGGCAGTCCGAAACCTGAGTGGATATACTATTAGGCGGTTTTTGCCGACAGGGCCGCTTTTGCGCAATTTACGTTCGCGCGATGTTTGATCACTTGATTTCAGAGTTTTGGCAGCTGTCTTTCTGAAATTCGGGTAACGACTTTTATTCTAGTTGAAGCGGAAAAGGAGCAAATCATGTCAGAAGGTCTTGTTGCACGGGTGACACGCCTGGTTTCGGGTGGTGTGAATCAACTTGTTGATTCCATTGAAAATGCCTCTCCTGAAACCGTAATGGCAGAAGCTATACGCGAAGTTGAGCGCGCCATCGATCAAGTGCGAGACGAGTTGGCAAACGTTTTGGCCAACAAGCACTTGGCAAATACACGTTTGGGTGACACCACAAGTCGTCATGAAGAGTTGCAGGGCCAAATAGCACTTGCGATCAATGAGAGCCGTGATGATTTGGCGGAAGCGGCAATTGCGCGCCAGCTGGATCTTGAAAGCCAGATCCCGGTTCTGGAAACTGCCGTCTCAGAAGCCAGCCGTGAGGAAAAGGAGCTGGAGGGTTATGTTGAAGCCCTTCAGGCGCGTAAGCGTGAGATGGATAGTGAGCTGGCCAATTATCGCAAGTCGATGCAGCAAACTACAGCGGATGCCGCGGCTTCGGGTGCCGCTGCCTCCAAAAACAGCGTCGAAAGCAAGACCCGCAAAGCTGAGGAAACTTTTGACAGGGTGATGAAAAATGCGACCGGTCTGCCAGGGGGCAAAGTGACGGACCTCGAAAACGCGGGCAAGCTGGCCGAGCTGGATGAACTTACACGTAAAAACAGGGTTTCCGAGCGCCTGGCAGCCTTGAAAGCCTCTGCGAGAGACAGTTAAGCATGATTGATTTCATTCTCGCGGATCAGAACACGTCCTTCGCGGTTGCCCTCGGTTTGATGCTTGCAATCGCAATGGCGGAGGGTGTCGGCACCCTGATGGGGCTTGGACTGTCGAGCATGGTCGATAGCCTGCTCCCCGAGGTTGATTTGCCCGATGTCGATGTGCCGGAATTCGATGCGGACGTGTCGGGTGGAGCACTTCCGGCTGATCTGGAAGTCGTTGGCGCATCAACGGAAACCGCAGTCGCAGGTCCAGGGCTCTTTGGCAGGATCCTTGGATGGCTCTGCTTCGGGCGTGTACCGGCTCTGATCATTCTCGTGATTTTCCTGACCGGTTTCGGCATCGCGGGATATCTGGTCCAAGCGATTGTTCATTCTTTAACTGGGTGGCTCTTGCCCGGCATCGTAGCCTCTGCTGCCGCATTTGCCGGCGCATTGCCCTTGACGAGGGTCACTGCCTTGGGTCTCTCAAAAGTGATGCCCAAGGATGAAAGTGATGCGGTTTCTCGGGCAACGTTCGTTGGCCGTCCTGCGCTGATCGTTCAGGGAAATGCGATTGGTGGCTTGCCTGCGCAGGCACGCTTGCGGGATGCGACTGGCCAAAGTCACTACCTGCAGGTGGAGCCGGACATTGACGGCGAGGTTCTTGAGCAAGGGACGGAGGTCATTATTGTTCGCCAGCTCGGAGCCACCTACACGGCAATCAGGAACACCAACGAGACGCTCTCCGGGGCTGTTTGAAAGCCTGTGCCGTTAGCGGAAATTTTTCAAAGAAGTTGAATAAAGGAGTGCCTTATTATGGAACAAATAGTTGGCATCGTCATTCTTGTGGGCATCAGTTTTGTCGCTCTGCTCGCCATTGGTTTGATCATATCTCGGCTCTATCGCCGGTCATCCAAAGAAGTGTCGTTTGTTAGGACCGGCTTTGGCGGTCAACGTGTCGTCATGAATGGCGGGACGCTTGTGCTGCCGGTTCTGCACGACATCATTCCCGTCAATATGAATACGTTGCGCCTGGAAGTTCGCCGCTCCAACGAACAGGCTTTGATCACCAAGGACCGTATGCGCGTGGACGTGTTAGCTGAGTTCTATGTCAGGGTTCAGCCAACCATCGAGTCGATCGCAAATGCTGCCCAGACCCTTGGTCAGCGCACCATGAAACCGGAGGCTTTGCGCGAACTTGTTGAGGGTAAGTTTGTTGATGCGCTGCGCGCTGTGGCTGCAGAGATGGCGATGGAAGAACTGCACGAACAACGCGTCAACTTTGTTCAGAAAGTGCAGGCAGCAGTTTCCGAAGACATTCTCAAGAACGGTTTGGAACTTGAATCAGTGTCATTGACAGGGTTGGACCAGACCAACAGGGAGTATTTCAATCCGGAAAATGCCTTTGATGCGGAAGGTCTGACCAAACTTACGCAAGCGATCGAGGAACGCCGCAAAAAGCGGAATGACATCGAGCAAGAGACCGAAGTGCAGGTTCAGCGGAAGAATCTGGAAGCTCAACAAGAGAAATTACAGATTGAACGTGATAATCAGTTTGCACTGTTGGAACAGCAGCGCGAAGTGGAAGTACGTCGCGCCGAACAGTCTTCCCTAATTGCCAAGCAGCAAGCTGAAAGAGAGCGCGAGGCCGAAGAAGCCAAAATTATTGCACATCAGAAAGTGCGACATGCTGGCATTGAGTCCGATCAGGCCGTGACAGAGCGCCAGATTGCTATGGACCAACAGGTGCGTGAGCGTGAAATTTCCAAAGAACGTTCCGTTGAAGCGGCAAATGTTGAAAAACAGAAGCTGATCGAACTTGCGGAGCAGGATCGGGATATTGCGGTTGCCGCCAAATCCCGCGAGAAATCGGAAGCCGAGGCAGAAGCTGACCAGGCCCGTGCGATTGCGGCGCGTGCCGAGGAACAGGTTTCCACAGCGCGCGAAACCGAGGTTGCTGAGCGTGACAAGCAGATCGAGCTGATCGAGGCACGAAAGGCAGCCGAAATGGACGCCGTTGCTATTACAGTCGGCGCTGAAGCTCAGAAGCAGGCAGCTGCCGACCATGCTGAAGCTATTCGTGTCGCTGCTGAAGCGGAAGCGGCCAAGTCACGTATCGAGGCACAAGGTTTCGCCGAAGCGGAAAAGCTGCGTGCGGACGCTCAACAGGCCATTTATGCTGTAGAAGCGGCCGGTCAGCAGGCAATCAATGAGGCTGCAAACCTTTTGTCCCCGGATCAGATTGCCATGCAGATACGCATGAAACTGCTTGAGCAGCTGCCCGAGATCATTGCTGAGAGCGTCAAGCCGCTTGAGCAAATCGATGGCATCAAGATCATCCAGGTTGACGGAATGGCTGGTGCAGGAAGCTCAGCAAGCGGAGCGAACGGAAATGGCGGCGGCGGAAATCTCGCCGATCAGATGGTGTCCTCAGCTTTGAAGTATCGTTCCCAAGCGCCTCTTCTTGACGCGATGATGAAGGAAGTCGGATTGGACGGCTCAGGTCTGTCAGGCTTGACTGCGAACATGGAGATAGCGCCAAAAGAGGTTGTCGATGAAAGGGCAGCGGTAAAGGATACGCCCTTCTCCGAGAGCGGATCAGGCGCAGTGACAGCGGATCCGGTCAAGGCGGATAGTGGAGATGGTTCGCTTCCGGTTTCAAGATCCACTGACTGAACAACCAAAGGCCCGGTATTTGCCGGGCCACCTTTTCCTCAAACCGATCTGATGCAGAGACCGACGGGTGCGGATGCTTTCATGCTCCAGATTCAGAACCTTTCGGCGTGCCCGAAATTCAACAATCGAAATTGTTGAGTTGTAGATCATGCTGTCATACGCATCCTTTGTTCTTGGAACTCCGTTAAAAGCATGAATCAAGAAGAGAAATGGACCGGAGAACGAGCTAAAGGCAGGGAGGCGATGGAAATCGCAATCCTTGCGACCGTACTGGTGTTGGCCCTGTTTGGTTTAGCAATGTACTTGTTTTTCCAAAAGCTTTCGAATTTAAGCGAGCAGACCGAACTTCTATCAAGTCGCATTGCCGCGCTCGAGCAGCAGTTGTTTCAAAGTTATCAGCCGTCTGAAAGCCAGGTGGTTACCAGAGCTGAGCCTGAACCGGCTGCCAAGACGGCAACACATCAAAATCCTCATGAAGAGTTAACCGGCAGATGGTCGTCCATTGAGCCGAAAAAAATTGAAACGTTCAAAGTGCGCCCGGACGGTACAATCATCGAAACGCGCAGGGCGCCCACTTCGAAACAGGGCGAAGGGCTATCAAACTTCGGCACCAAAAAAGTCAATTCGATCAGCGCGGATGTCGCCGATCCTGGCAACGCACCAAGATCCGATCCAGGTAACACAGGCCTCAAGATAGGCAGCACCATTGTGGACGTTCAAAGGTGCACAAAAACCGCCAAAATCATCAATTGCGAAGTAAAGATTCTACTTGACGGTGAGTCCTTGAAAGATGTTGTCATCTCGAACAAAGGCACTTTTGCTGTCGGTTTTGATAACGCCAAATATCGAGTTTCGTCATTTCAGACCGAGCAGCAAGACGACAGACAATATAACAGATCAAAGGTGAGTTTGATCGATGGCGTTCCACTCAACGTCCGATTTCAGTTTCAAAGCGTTCCATCCACTTTGCCAGCACTGCAGTCCTTACACTTCAATATCGGCGGAAATACTTTTGTTTTCGGCAGTATAATGGTTGACTTAGAACCAGGCATTTCTCCGTCTGCAATTGATGAGGGACGGGATTTCGCTGAACACGATCTGAGCTACACATTCAGGCCATTTTTCGACACTGTCGGCGGCCCTGTCGTGATTGGTGATGTTGAAGCGAATGTTCTGGGATGCGGCGACGCGCGAAGCTATTTCTTTTGTGACCTGTTGCTTACCAACCAGGGGCCGTCAGGCCGCAGTATCAGCGTTTCTTACGAAAACTCACTCCTGCGAGACGAAAACGATACGGTTTTACCAGCAACATCATTTTCGATCGGGAAAGTTGGCCACAAACTGCACCATAACTATCAAGCTTTTCTAAGTGTAGCTCATCCCCTGACGCTTCGTTTTCGATTTTACAATCCTCGGACGAAAATTCAGGGATTGAAAGGTGCAGAATTTAATGTTGATGGAGAGGTATTCGAGTTCAGGAGTGCTGCGGCAAAAGGGGGCTTGACCAGTAAGAAGCCTGAGGAGCGGCAGCCGACACTGCCACCATCTCACTCGCAAAGGCCGAAGCAAATTGTAAACAATGTTTCTGCTGATCTTCAGTACTGTGAGAGGCGTGGGAAGTATTTCTATTGCAGTCTGGAACTGACCAATATCGGCCCCATTGGGCGTGACGTAATAATTACAAAAGACAAGTCTTTCGTCACGTCATTTCAGAATGCGACTTACCGCGTCTCGGGCTTCTCGATCAATGGAGCTGACCGCAAGAATTATCACCACAAAGTAGCATTTCTTGAGGAAGGCAAACCATTGAACGTCGGTTTCCGGTTCTTTGATCCCCCTTCAGGAATTGCCCGCTACAAGACATTGCAACTCAACATTGACGGACAACAAGTCGTTTTTGAGAACGTTCAGATCGATCCTTGATCAAGGTTAGATACAGGGATTTGGATACCTGTCTCAGTGGCCAACCTTGTGTTGCTGCAGTGCTTTTGCGGTTGCCAGGGATTTGGCTGGGTGGAAGCTGTCGGCTACGGCCATTTCCCAATAGGTT
This sequence comes from uncultured Roseibium sp., assembly GCF_947499295.1. GTDB lineage: Bacteria > Pseudomonadota > Alphaproteobacteria > Rhizobiales > Stappiaceae > Roseibium. The sequence goes on along the minus strand of NZ_CANMNP010000001.1, from coordinate 641,369 downwards.
GAATAGGCGGGAATGTTGTGTGCTTCGTCGAGCAGTTCTCCCCGTTTCAGCCAGGTGAGTGCGGCGCTTGCAGGCATGATCGCGCGGTTGCCTTCGCGCAGGTAAAAATGCTCCGGCTCGAATTCGCTTGGGTGATCGAAGCCGGAAGCCGCCGTGAAGGCTTTCAGGGACCTGAGTGTGTTGCGATGGAAATTCGCGACCCTTTGGGATTTATCGGGAACGTCCAGCGCCTGCTGACGCTTGGGGTCCTGGGTTGCAACACCGGTCGGACAGCGGTTGGTGTGACAACTCTGGGATTGAATGCAGCCGACGGCAAACATGAAGCCGCGCGCCGAATTCACCCAATCGGCCCCGAGTGCCATTGTGCCAGCTATGTCATAGGCGCTGATCAGCTTGCCGCTGGCTGCCAGTTTGATGTCGTCGCGCAGTCCGGTGCCGACCAGGCAATTGTGTACGAAGGAAAGCCCCTGACGAAGCGGTGTTCCAAGCCTGTTGGCAAACTCAACGGGCGCCGCGCCCGTTCCGCCTTCCGCCCCGTCCACAACGATGAAATCAGGCTTTATGCCGGTCTTCAACATAGCCTTGACGATTGCCATGAATTCCCATCTGTGCCCAACACAGAGCTTGAAGCCAATCGGTTTGCCGCCGGACAGTTCGCGAAGTCTGGCGATGAAATCCAAGAGTTCGAGCGGCGTTGAGAATGCGGAATGGCTGGCCGGCGAAACGCATTCCTTGCCAACAGGAATGCCGCGCGCCTCTGCGATTTCTTCCGTAACCTTGGGGCCCGGCAATACGCCGCCATGGCCAGGTTTTGCGCCCTGGCTCATCTTGATCTCGATCATCTTGATTTGAGGGTTGGCGGCCTGTGTCTTGAACTTCTCCGCATCGAAGGTGCCATCTTCCGCCCGGCAGCCAAAATATCCACTGCCAAGTTCCCAGACCAGATCACCGCCGCCCTCCCGGTGGTAGCGCGAGACGCTGCCCTCGCCAGTATCGTGATAGAAATTGCCTGCCTTGGCACCCTTGTTCAGAGCCAGAATCGCGTTGCCCGACAACGAACCGAAACTCATGGCGGAAATATTGAACAGGGATGCCGAATAGGGCTGCTTGCAGTCCGGTCCACCGATTGTAACCCTCAGGTCGTCATGCGTTTCGGGTTTTGGGTTGATTGAATGGTTCACCCAGCCGTACGCGTTGTCATAGACATCCAGTTCCGTGCCGAAGGGCAGCACATCTTCAATGTTCTTGGCCCGGTCATAGACCATCGACCGACGTTCCCGCGAAAAAGGTCGCCCGTCCTGGTTGCTTTCAAAGAAGTATTGCCGAAGCTCCGGCCTGATGGCTTCGAACAGAAACCGGAAGTGACCGATCACCGGATAGTTTCGAAGGACGGAATGCTTGGACTGCGAGAGATCCAGCACACCTGTGACAGAAAGAGCTGTGAAGACGGCAAATGGCCAGAGGAAGTGAACGTTCCAGGCAAAGATCAAGATGAAGCTGACAAGAGTCAGAAAAAGGCACAGAAGGAAAACGAAATAACGGGCGGGAAACACAGGCTGGTGACTCCTCAATCAAATTGGCATTCATAGTTGTGTCAGGCAAAGGTCGAAAAGAAAAGAGAGATCCCGCTGCGCGATTGAAATGCTGTTTCTCCAGCGGCCCTGAGAACGCAAGAATTGGTGTTCGTCCAAGATGCCTAAAGTATCGGGATTGACTGCCGGTATTCACCTGTCAGGCGAGATAGGAAACACAAGTGTACCTAATGCTTCATCGCTCGGCGCCAGGCTTCGGTTTGACAAAAACCATTTTCAACCAAGAGGTGTGTATCGGTTGGTAGTCCCTGACGATAAGTCAATTTAATATATCAATGTAATTTCAAGTTTTTATTTTCTTAAAAATAGCAAAAGGGGTGGGGTAATGCTTAGTTTGAACGCCATTCTGATTATAATTCTGTGTTTTCTGGTCTTTATTTCCGGTGTGCTTGCTTACATCGCCTTTTATCGGAAGCCAAAGGAAGCTGAAAAACCTGCTCCAGCTTCTGAAGCGTCTTCTGGTTTTCGAGAAATGCTGGCTGACGACATCGTCAAATTCTCCATTGTCGGGTTGATTTTTGTCTCTGTGGTCGTACTGGGTGTTGGTATTTTTGGTGCTTCGAACAGTGATGCAGTTGAAAACAGTCAGTATGTATTCGCAGCCTTGTTGCCCCTGTTCGCAACCTGGGTGGGCACGGTTCTCGCCTATTACTTCAGCAAGCAGAACTTCGAAGCGGCCAGCAAGGCGACAGAGAGTCTCGTCAAGTTGTCAGGGCAAAAGCTCCGAGCTGTTCCTATCGAGGAAGCCATGATTCCTGTCGGAAATATTGTTGGGACAGTTGAAGCGCCGAATGGGGACCTTAAGGAAGTTCCGATCCAGAAGTTGGCGGAAGCTTTTGAAGACAAACTCCCTGGTGGCAGGCCGATTTCAAGAGTAGTCATCCTGACGCCGGGCAAGGCCTGCGTCGGTGTGCTTCATCGCGGTCTTTGGAGCGAAATGCGCGCTATCGACCTTCCGTCGAATGTTACCGTGAACTTCAAGAATGACCCGAAGAATGCGGACAAACTGGAGAAGGTGCACGACCTTGCCAGCGAGTCGCGGGCGCCTGAAACCTTTGGAACATTCATCACGGGGTATGTAGCCTTTGCGCGGGCGGGTGGAACGCTCGCGGACGCGAAAATGCATATGGAAAACAAGGACGGATGTCAGGATGTGATTGTAACGGCCACCGGAAAGTCAACCGAGCCTGTTGTTGGCTGGGTCACCAACGTTGAAATCGGCAAGGCTCTCGAGGCCTAGGCTGATCTTTGTTTGTTTCCGGTGACGGTCTGGTGCGACCCGTTTTATGAAGGCGCTTTCTGGCCGGTCTTAAGAATGCCGATCAGCATTTTTGCTGTCCCGGCTGAGCCGGGTTCCTTCGACATCGTTTCCGCGGCTTTTTCAGCACCAATTTGATATTTGGGGTTTTCAAGGGCTTTCAAGGCAGCCGTCAGTTGTTCCGGCGTCAGTTTCTTTTGAGGCAACGGGGCGGGGCCAGCGCCAATCTTGTGCACACGGCTTCCCCAGAATGGCTGATCGCCAAAGACCGGGCAAATGAGAGAGGGCTTGCCCCAGCGCAGCGCTTCATGCGTGGTGCCGGCTCCGCCATGGTGGACAACAGCTGAACACCGCGGAAACAACCAGCTATGCGGGGCCTTGTCGATCAGGAAAAGACGGTCCGCCATTTCAGAGGACAGTTTCTCTTTCACAAGTCCGCCCCAACCGGTGGCAAGCACTGCGCGCTGTCTTGTGTTCTCAAGACTTTCAAGAACTGTTGCCGTCAGCTTTTCAGGATCTTGGCTCGGCATTGAACCGAAGCCCAGATAGACGGGAGCTTTGCCGTCTTTCAGGAATTGCTGTAGATCGGCTGGGGGCTGATAGGCTGCGTCCGGCTCTGTGAGCCAATAGCCGCAGGCAATATTTTCGTCGCCCCAGTCCTCCGGTGTCGGCACCAGCGCTCTGGAAAAGGCTTGCAACGCAGGCGCCATGCCGCCACTCGGCCAATGACCGTCCATGAGAGCACCGGACATTCCAAATTCTGCTTCTGCTTCCGGTTTGATCGGTTTTATGAGTGACGCCAGTCCGGCCTTCATCAAAAAACGTCCGGCCAGATAGCTTTTGCGATTGAAGTAAGCGCCAAGGTTGGGAATGCCGAAGAGCGGCAATGGAAATTCTGCTGTCGGAGCGGTAACGGGTTGGAGCGCAGTCGGGAGAGCGGGGACACCAAGACGCCGTGCTGCAAGCGTCACGACAGTCGCTTTCAAATTGAACAGGATCAGGTCCGGCTGCTCATCGAGCGTTATCGACCACAGGCATCTCGTCAGTTCTTTCTGAAGTGCAAGGTTCTGCTTTGCCGCTCTGATTTTCCCTTTCAGTGAAAAGAGTGCCTCTTGAATTTCTTCACTTTGCAGAAGTGTCTGATAATTGATCGGCAGGGAACGAGCCTTTGCTCCCGTCTGTTCGATCATGTCCTCAAAGCCTTCGCCGGTGGAAAGCGTTACTTCGGCACCCTGCTGCACCAGAGCATTTGCGAGCGCGACATATGGCTGGACATCACCTCGCGTACCAAGCGAGGCAATTAGTATTCGTTTCGCAGCATTGGACATAAGGACTTCCGGAAGCGGTGACGCCGGGGGCGGCGATGAGAGGCCTTAGCTGAGATGGCGGTTGCCAGTCCCGGTTGCAAGCACCTAACTGTATCTTGGTTTTCGTGCCTGGCTGGAAAGCTGGTGTCCAAGGGGTGATTGCCAGAAAAAAGCGAATGGCATAAGCCTGTTCGAAATCGTTCGTTTCTCTATCTGAAAGCCCTTAATGCATACCGTTTTTTCTATTCGCACGGAAGGTCAGGGTCTCTACGAGTTCACCCGGAACGTTGCCGGTTGGGTCTCCGATCAAGGTGGCAAAAAAGGGTTGTTGACGCTCTTCGTGCGTCATACCTCCTGCTCACTGTTGATACAGGAAAATGCCGACCCGGACGTGCAAGGTGATCTGAAAGCTTATTTGCAGCGTCTGGTGCCCTCTGCGGATCATCCGTCCATGAATTATCTGGTTCATACATTTGAAGGGCCGGATGACATGCCGGCCCATATCAAGGCGGCGCTCTTGCCTGTTTCCTTGTCCATTCCGGTGACAAACGGCCAAATGGTTCTGGGCACCTGGCAAGGCATTTATCTGTTTGAGCACAGAACACGCCCGCACCAGCGTCAAATCGCGGCTCATTTCCTTTCAGACAACTAAGATTCGTTGAAAATAAAGGGAAATTGGAAACAGGTGTGACGATCGTCACACATGAAAAATTCCAACCCCATAGAGTGGTCACATTGTCCAAACGCGCTTGCCGCACAGGTGATCAGCCATCATGGGAGCAATGAAATGCGATCAAGCCTTGTGATTTTCTTTCTGCTGTTTTCCCAGTCTGCCGTTGCTGACCAGGACCCCAACAGGCCGACTGGAAAGATTGCCAAGGACCTCCAAATCGAGGAGGCGGTGTTCATCGAGTGCTTCAAACCGGTCAATCCGGAACCTGACAAATTTCCAAGCGGCGCGGAACAGCGTGCCAATAAGGCGATTCTTCTGCCTTGCCTGCAAAAGGCAAACCCTGCCATTACAAATGACCGGCTTGATGCTGTCTAGGACACGTATCGCCCGGAAGGGGCGTTTCGAAAGTAGGGCTAGGGCTTACTGGTCTCGAAGCGCGGGAAGGCCGACGCCCGTGCTTTCGAACCCACCATCGGCGGCGACCACTTGGCCAGTCACATACGTTGCCTGATCGGAACACATGAACGCAATCACCTCAGCAATTTCAGTCTCCTGGCCATATCGATTCAGCGGTATGGCATCATGATAGGCATCGATGATTTCCTGGCTGTGAACCGCCATGGCGAGTTTGGTTCTCACAGGTCCGGGACAGACACAGTTGGCTCGTATGCCGTGTTCTCCGAGTTCTGCTGCCTGCTGCTTTGTAAGCTGTATCACTGCAGCTTTCGAAGTGCCGTAGGCAACGCGCAACGTTGAAGCGCGCAGACCGGAAATAGAGGCAATGTTCACGATCGCGCCCCTTGTCGCCTTTAAAGCTGGCACAGCCGCTTGAGACACGAGAAAAACGCCATCCAGATTTGTCTCCATGACACGTCGCCAAACTGCGAAGTCCGTCTGGTCGATTGGTCCAAATTCGGCAACGCCCGCATTGTTCACGACCGCATCCAGACGTCCAAATCTGGAGAGAATTTGCGGCAGTGTGGTTGCCGCGTCTTCCGGAATTGAGACGTCACAGATGAAAGGGACCGCTTTCTCGAGGTCACTCCCGACCCTGAGCAGTTCTTCACCGTCCCTGTCCAGCATTGCAACGTGCCAGCCACGGTCCATCATCAGATGCGCAGTGGCAAGACCGATGCCTCTGGCCGCACCAGTGATCAGAACAACCTTATTCGTCATGTGCTTCCCGACTGATAAGTTCTGGCTTCAACGCATTGAGATACATACACGGATTGCCCCTGCATTGTCCCAAAGGGCAACGTCCTTGTCGTTGATCCTGAAGCTATAGGTGCCTGATGGGTCCGGTGCATTGACCGCCAAGGCCGCAAACTCGGCAAAGGGAATGATCCTGCCAGCTTGGTCTCTGACAAGCATCTCGCCAAAGGAATAGGACTGGTCAAATTTATAGCCATATAATGGGCCAAGGCTCTTCGCATCCTTGCCCGAATATCCGCGTGGCCCGACTGGCGCGTAGATGCCGTTGATGACACTCCAGCCGCCTTTGAAGCTGACACGACTTATTTTTCCGTCGGGCAAACTGAGTCTTTGCCAACCTTTTTTGGAATGAACATCGATACAGAAGTCAGCTGCTTCTGCAGCTGCTGGGAAAAGGAAGAGGAGAAAGACGGACAGGCGGGTCAAACGCATGACAAATTCCAAGAGAACGATTTTCCGAAAGAAGACCGCAGCGTCGATGAGCCGTCAAGGCGGATAAGGCATACAAATGCCCAACTTCTTTGACAGGCGGCTTCGTGAGAACACCAGCATGTCGTGTTGAATCAGCTTGTGAATTTCTTCAATCAATTTCTCAGGAAGAAAAGAGTTATATTTTTCAGATAACTAGGCGAGAAACTTAATAGGGTGAAATCAACTGGAAATGGAGGAACAGTGTTTCAGCTCTCGTTCGCGTAGTGTTGGAAAAGCTGATCAAGCAACAAGACAGTAGTGCAATTCTGACGCAGGTAACGGATCGGATTCACGTCATGCTCACATATTTTTGCCTTGCAATTTTAACGATGTGGACCCACATGTCCCAAGAACGATGAGGGTCGTTCCTCCCCAGACTGGCGCCGGACTTCCTGGAAGTTTCGGCGCCTTCTTTATGCAAGCTTTCGGAAACCGGCCTTGCGGCATTTCTCCAAAAGCCCTCGTAGGCAGTGCAGCCGGTGCCGCCTTTTTTGAACCGCGGTATCGTGATCTTTCCAGATTTATCAAAGATCGTTTAGGTGGCCCGCGCCGTCGGACGGGGACGGCGCGGGCGCTAACACCGGCCTGAAAAGGAGGGGCTCAGGACACGGTGTTTTCGGTCGCCGCCAGCTTGGCGGCAATCTGGTCTTTCAAAAAAAGCCGTTTCTTTTTCAGATCTTCCAATACCTCGTCCGAGGCGGGTGCCACGTCGGTCTCGATGCGATGAACTTCTCGATTGATGTTGTGGTACTCGTCTGCGAGGCGCGCAAAATGACTGTCGCCAATTTTCAGTTGATGCAGTTTTTCAGCCGCTTCTGGAAATTCTTCGTGCAGCTCGTGTGGGACGTGGCTCATTCTTGCCTCCTTTTAAGACACTCAAAGTGCCGCCAAGCCGGAGCGGTTACCTTGAGCAAGATCAATGTTGGGGGCATTTGAGCAGATGAGTTTGCTTGCCGCAGCGGTAACAACGGTATGCGATCCCTGAGAAGTTCAAGCTTCTGTGGATTCGGCTCCATGCGTGTGAGCCTTGCACCGGCTTCATGGGGCTGTTTGCAAGACCTGATCAACACCCGACAAGAGAGGTGCGGAGCCCAGACGTTTGGCATGTTAGGGTGACGAATTCGGTTCAACGCCGAAGGCTGTCAACACAAGGGATACTTCGTCTGCTCAGGCCTTGAGTGGCCTGAGCGCACCTTTCACCAGGGTCTTGGCGGCACGCCCAGCTTCTTGAATATAGCTAGGGTCCCGATGGACAAGCATGGTGGAAAATGCACCATCCATCAGCAGAACGACCTGACGTGAAACCGCTCCGGGCTGGGTACATCCATGAGACGCCAGTGAGTTTGTCAGCCAGTCTTCGAATTTCTTTTTGTGCGCAGCACCAATGCGCAGAGCTGGATGGCCTGGCTGATTGGCGAGTTCTGCGGTGGTGCGCAGAAAACCGCAACCCTGCCATTTCGGATGCCTTGCAGCCTGCGTCAATTCTTGGAAGATAGCTTCAACCTTGTCGGCGACGTTGCCTTGCGCAGCCCCAAACCAGGTTTCATAGAGTCTCAAGTTGGGTTGATCGCGAGACGAAAGATACTCTGCAACAAGATCATCTTTGCTTTCAAAGTGATAATAGAGCGTCTTTTTCGTAACACCGGCCTTCGCGGCAACCGCATCGACGCTCACCGCTCGAATGCCTTCCCGGTAGAAGAGCCTCGTTGCCGCATCAACAATCTTGTTTCGTGTTTCTTTTCTCATTTTGTATTCTTTTTCAGTTAGTTACCAAAAGTATACTAACTAGTGAGTGTACTGATATTCTGTCTCTCGCTAGCGTGCCTGTCAACCGAACAGGAGAAACGCTTTGGACACTACAGTGACACTCGAAATGCGCGGCAAAATCGCTCTGCTGACGTTAAATCGCCCTGAAAAACTCAACGCACTCAATTACGAAACGAACGACCGGCTCCTCTCGCTTCTCGATCAGATAGAGCAAGATGAAGCGGCCCGCGCCATCGTTTTAACCGGAGCAGGCGACAGGGCCTTCTCCGCTGGCGGCGACATCCATGAATTCACGAATAGCATCAAAAGCGGGACAGACGAGGCTGTAAGGGAATTTTGCCGTCGTGGACAACGCATGACAGCAAGATTTGAGACATACCCCAAACCGGTGATAGCAGCAGTAAACGGCATCGCTTTTGGAGGTGGCTGCGAAATAACGGAGGCGGTCCATCTCGCGGTGTCCTCTGAAAGAGCTGTTTTTGCCAAGCCTGAGATCAACATCGGAATTCCTCCGACATTTGGTGGCACTCAGCGTCTGCCTCGCTTGGCTGGGCGCAAGCGTGCATTGGAACTTCTGTTGACCGGCGACACTTTTGGGCCTGAACGTGCTTATGAGCTGGGTCTCGTCAACAAGGTCGTGCCGCACAATGATCTATTACCGGCAGCATTTGAGTTGGCGGAGCGGATTCTGAGGCATTCGCCCTTGGCGGCCGCGCGTATCATTACTGCCGTTACGCGGGGATTGAACATGACCATCGGTGAAGGGTTGATTGTCGAACAGGAACAGTTTGCCAGGATGTGTGCAACACGGGATATCGTTGAAGGACTGGACGCCTGGATTGCGCGCCGCACACCCTGCTATGCTGGCAAATGACTGCCATGTGCTGAAAAGAAAATCCGCAATACCTTCGAGAGAACGGTGTTGCGGCTCTCCGTCCGATCCGGAACTCAAATAAGTTCAGACCGAATACACCAGCCCGTTGATCCGTTCCGCGATCCACCAAGTTGACAGTATCGCGATCCCGCTCAGGGCTCCCAATCTGACGGGCCTGAGTGCTGGCTCAGCGAGATGCTTCATCAAAAAGACAATGCCCAACGTGGCGGCCAGGATCGCGAGTTGACCAAGTTCTATACCTATATTGAAAGCAAGGAGAGCCGGAACGAGGTCCGGTGCATCACGACCGAGAATATCTCCGAGCACAAAGGAAAATCCTAATCCGTGCAGCAGTCCGATACCGGCAAAGACTAAAAGCGAGCCGGATCTTTGGATCATCGCCGCAATGGCCGCATAAAGAACCGAGGCAGCAATCGCAGCTTCCACGGCTGGAATGAACCAGGGCCAGGACGGTGTCGCGCCAAGAAACGTTGCAATCAGCGTGACCGAATGCCCGAGGGTGAAGGCAGTCACCAAATAGATTAGTTTACGTGTGGCACCGACACCAAGGGCCATGGCAATCACCAGAAGCACATGATCAAGACCTTCCAGAATGTGCAAGGCACCTTGAAAAACGAAATGACCGAAAGTTGAAAGAGGCGATCCGTCAATCACTACCGGCGTCTCAAGCTGTCCAGGTGCGGTCAGTGAGACAGGCGGGCTTATGCGCGCGTCGATGAGATGATTGTCGAGTGTAACGCCTGGCCCCGGAACAAGCGGGTCATACCCTGCGTGTACACTGAGGATCCCCATGGGGTCCTGACTGTTCAAATGCACCACGTAATCGACCATGGCCTGTCCGAAGAGCGGGTCGAGGCGCGGTGTAGGTTCTGCAATCGCTGCTTTGGCCGCGGACAGCGAATTGAACCCTGATTGCGGTTGTTTCATGTGCACGGTGAAGCCCGCAATCTTTGCGGAAAGATCCAGGCCTGCTTGCGAAAAGACCAGAGCTTCGGTTAATCGTGTTTCGAACGAACTCCTGTCTTGGGCAATTGCACTCATGTTCAGTCGGTAGCGGTTGCCGGTTCCGGTTGCCTCAAAGTGCAGGAAAGGCGATTCCAAGGGCGTTTGATCAACCTGTGCTTTTCCAACCAGATCGGAAAAAACAAGTGGCGCTGGCGCCCTGACATAAACAACCAGAATGCCGTTCTGCTCAGCAACCAGAATTGTGCGGACCTTTGTTCCTTCGGAAAAATGCGCGCTCGCGGGCTGCGTCAGCAGTATCGCCAGGACAAAAAACAGGCTGAAGAAAACAAAGTTAAGCGCGCTGGTGCACTTGTGGCTCTGAGGCATCGGGGCGGTCCGTCGAATGGGCCCGAGCGCTTCAACGGCACCCGGGCAGTCTATGTTGCAGCTTACCGGTTTTTACCGGCTATTCATTCCAGAATTTCTCTTGCCAGGTCATTTGCGGCAATTCGTCCACGACCTCGAAGGTTTTGGTTTGATTGAACGTGCGCTCGTAACGGTCTGTTGTGCGAACGTTCAGCGTGTGAACGCCAGCCGGTAAATCCGTGGGCAACTCGGCTCGCCAGAGATGGTTTGATTTTGTGGTGAGCATCCAGTCCTGGAACGGGCCGGCAATACCTGCCCATTGCAGGCCCTGCCAGGTGCGGTAGCCGGCGGTTGCTTCGCCCCCGTCTGTGCTGCGTACGGCCTGACGTCCATTGGTGGATTGCTTGGCCATCGCCAGAGGGTCGGAATAGGTCGGACCTTCGAATGCTTCCTCTCCTTCACCTTTTTGCGTGCGCTCTGCCTCAATCGGGTCGCCACCATTGATGGAGAAGGATACCTGGCTTTCCTTTGAACCGTTCCAGACGTTGATAGCGACATACGTCGTTCCGGAGAGGTCCTCCTTCGTCAACATGTCCATGTCTCCCAGGTCATTGACGGTAACCGGAGGCGTGATGTCGCTGGGGATGTCGTTTTGGTTCGTGAAGCTGACAAGCTTTTCTGCCCAATCACGAAAGCGGGGTGTGTTGAAAGAGACGTGAAGCTGATCGTCTTCCTCGCCTTCGAAGGTCATATAGGTATCGACATAGTCAGAGCCTGCGAAATCCAGCACGTAGTAGCCGCGCGGGGAGCCAAGACGCTGTGTCGCGTGGGGAATTCCGCTGTTGTTCAGGTCACCTGCCCACCAGGAGCCGGAGACCGCACCGGTGACGATCTGATGAAATTTGGCCGGCCCGGTCCCTGTAGCTTCTTCCCAGCCTTTGTAAAATTCGCCCGGCAGGATCTGTTCTGTTGTGTGTGTATGGCCCGAGAGCCCGAGCGCGGGTCTGTCACCTATCAGCTCGTAGAGCTTGTCGAGATTGTCGACCTGGTGCTTCTGGGCGGTTGCATCCGTATAGGTCACGAATGGTATGTGAGCGCTTAGAACGATCAGCTTGTCTTCCGGCACATTGGCAAGATCGTTTTTCAGCCATTCCAGCTGACGTTCGGAGATGACGCCGTTGTAGGAAGGCTTGGCCGACAGGTCACAGAATTCGTGGGCGTCAAAACCGTTGCAGGGGTAGCGCACGTCGTCGAGAACGACGAAGTGCACCTGACCTATGTCGAAGGAATAGTATTCGGGTCCGAATTCGCGGCGAAAGGTGTCAAAGCTGTCGGCATCGGATTTGGCATCAAAGTCAAGGTCATGGTTGCCGGCAACGTAGTATTGCGGCACGCCGCCCGTGGCGACAATCTTTTTGAAGCGCGGATAAAGCGAAAGGTCGTCACCCATGACGTCACCCTGAAACAGCAGGCACTGGGTGGCACTGTTGTCACGGTTAGCCAAAAGCTTGCCCACCGTCTGGCGGACATAGGAAACTTCCTGGTTGGAATACGGCTGTGTATCGCCGAAAACGAGACACTGAAATTCATCGCCGACCGGATTTTCCACAAGCGGAAAATTGACCGATTGAGGCAAAGGCCCCGTTGGCTCGATACCGCCAAACCGCAGATCGGCCGAACCGGCGACCTTGTGCACATAGCTGAACTGCGGAACCATGTCGTCACTGACTGGCGTCATGTAGCCCGCCGGTTTCGTGATGAAAAGGTTCATGTCGTCATAGGCGGGCAAAGAGTAGGAACCGTCTTCACCGGTTGCGACGACCTCGCGCCCGTTTGAGACTAGAACGCCGGCCAGTCCGGTCTCTCCAGCGTCCAGTCTGGAATTGCGGTTGGTATCCAAAAATACTCTTCCGGTTGCCATGTCAGCAGAACTGTCGCCATGCACGACATCAATTTCGCCAGTATATCCGGCGTCCTTGGCAATCGCACTGGATGCCATGACGCTGGTGCCCGCCAAAAGCAGGACCTGGGTAAGTTTTCTCATGAGAGCCTCCGCAGGGAATGAGCTGAAGATCAGCCAGGGCACTCTGCAAGCACACGGTGATGGAAGATTGGCATTCGCGTTAAAGTTATATTTCAGTTCGCAAGCACGCAATGTCATATTGTGGTTGAACCGTCACAAACAGCACGGGACACATTAGAACGAGGCCCGTTTTCGGGCCTGAACACAAAATCTTGCCAATGATGTTCCTGTCGGTTTCTCCTGACAGAAGGCTGTCAGGAGCCCTTTGCTAGAGTGCCTGACGTCACTGCAGCCAAGGAGACTTTCAATGACATTTGTTCCTGACAATTTCACTGTTTGGATGGAGATTCCGGTTACGGATCTGGACAAGGCAATCAGTTTTTACAATGACGTTTTCAAAACCGAACTCAAACTTGTTACAGATATGGGACCGAACCATATCGCGATGTTCACGACCAACAAGCAGGATGGCATTGCAGGACATCTTTATCCCGGCAAACCGGCAGGCGACGGCTCTGGGCCCACTGTACATATTGCATGCCCTGACACGCTTGAGGAAACCATGGAACGTTTTGCGAAAGCAGGTGGTGAAGTCGTCTCCGACCCGATTGCAATTCCGGCAGGCCGATTTGCGTATTGTATCGACCCGGATGGCAATTCCATCGGGCTTTTCGCTGCTTAAGGGTCTTGCAGCATGAGACGTGCCGACCGCCTTTTTCAGATCGTTCAATATCTGCGTGGCGGGCGGCTCGTCCGGGCACGACAGTTGTCCGAATGGCTGGAAGTATCGGAACGCACCATCTATCGCGATGTTGCCGACTTGCAGGCCTCCGGTGTGCCCATCGAGGGCGCTGCAGGTGTCGGCTACATCATGCGAGATGGCTACGAGTTGCCGCCTCTCATGTTCACACGAGATGAAATCGTTGCCTTGCTTGCCGGTGCACGTTTGATCCGCGCCTGGGGTGGAGCAGCCATGGCCCGGGCTGCCGAAGAGGCCATGATCAAGATCGATGCCGTCATGCCAGACAAACTGCGGGTGAGGCAGAATGAGGTGCAAATCCACGCATTTGCGCCAGAGATGACCCCACAGGTCAGGTCACATATCGATTTTCTTGAAAATGCTGCGGACACACGCAAGCGCCTTTCGATCGCCTATCGCGATGGAAAAGGCGATGCCTCTGACCGGGTGGTCCGTCCTCTCGGCCTTTGGTTCTGGGGCAAGGTATGGACACTTGTAGCCTGGTGCGAACTTCGCCATGACTTCCGCATGTTCCGTCTCGATCGTATTTCCGAATTGCGGGAGACCGGCGACAAGTTCAAAGCGGAGCCCGGCAAGACCTTGAAGGACTTCTATCGCTCCATGGAGAGCAAGGACCCGGGACGGTAACTGCGCATCAAATCGCTTCCAGTCCGGTTGAACCTCAGACAAGTTGCGATCTCCCGCCATACACATTTCTTCATGTTTTTCGAGCGCACAAAAAGCTTCAACTCACTTGAAAGCCATTGGAATATTGACCGGTGTGACGATTTGAATGTCGCTGAGGGATGCGGCTGGCTCGGGCCCGATACCATGAAATGCCATAATGTGCCGAAAGGCCGTTCTCATGTCGGAGCGCAGGTCGTGGTGAAGGACGAAAGTCAGCTTCTCACCGCGAAGCAGCTCGAGATTGTCTTCATCAAGATCATGCGCGACGAAGACCGATGGGGTCTTTCCGGCGCGTTCCAGAGCCTTCAATACAGCTTGATTGCCACCGCCCATGGAATAGACGCCGGCAATTTTGGGGGCGGACTGGATTTTCTCGGCAACTGCGCGCTCTGTCGCCGTGTTCAGGCCGCCGCCACCACTGGCTTCAAGAACCTCAATATCAGGCCGCGAGCGGCTCAACTCTGATCGGAAGCCGTTATACCGTTCTTCTTCGCCCTGAAAGGCAAGTTGACTGAGGATTGTCAGAACAACGCGGTCCGCGGGGCCAAGCTGTTTGAGCATGAGATAGGCCGCGGTCCTCCCCGCGTTCTCATTGCTCAAACCCGCATATGCCAGTTTTTGCGAACCGGTGATGTCGGTAAATATTGTGACGACCGGAATCCGCTTGTCCGTCAGGCGAGATATGGCACTGCGCAATTCAGCAGTGTCTCTGGCTTTCAGGCACACACCGTGACTTCCACGTTTGCGGATCCGGTCAAGCGTTGCCGCACACGTGGCTGAGGTCATCGTTTCAGCAATTGAAAAGCGCGTTCTAAGCGCCGCTGGAGCAAGTTGCTTCTGGACGTCTTCACTGGCCAGCTGGACTTCCCGGCTGAAGCGGGCAGGGGCCTCCATAACCACATCGATGAATAGACGCCGGCCCTTCGCCGCCAGTTGGCCTTCTTGCCGGCCAAGTTCTTCCATTGCGTCATGAACGCGACGATGGGTCTGGGGACTGACATTGGGCCGTCTATTGAGAACGCGATCTACTGTCGCCGTGCTCAGACCGGCTTGCAGTGCGATCTCCTTGATGGGAAATCGATGTGTCATTGATGGATTTTTGATGGATTATCACAGCGACGCAAGAGCGATTTCTGATAATCTTCGGGTTCTGGCAGATTGACCGATGCCTGGGAGGAAAACATGGATCAGAGAGCGGCCCTGAGCGGCTATTTCGATGCAGCTGATTGCGACATCGAAGAGTTTAAAGAACTGGTAGGGCAGCAACTGGACCCGGCTGCTGTGCCGCATGCTGCAAAGGTGACATCAAACATTCCGATTTATCGGGTTGCCGATTTGCAAGACGTGTTGAACGAGACAGAATCACGCCGGCGCCTAATGGCCGAATGGGCCAGGGTGCTGATGCACGGGGCTGGAGTGCTCATCCTTGATGGAGCCTATGCTGATGTCACGGCCATAGATCATGCCACCGACATTTTTGATCGGGTCATCGAGACGGAGAAGATTTCCACGGGCGGAGGGGCAGATCATTTTGCCGCAAGCGGGGCAAATGACAGGATATGGAACAGTTTGCAAAAGCTGTGCATGGCTTCGCCGGAGGTGTTCGCCACTTATTTTGCCAACACGGCAATCGACGCGGTTTGTGAAGCCTGGCTTGGCCCCAACTATCAGATGACGGCGCAAGTCAACGTGGTGCGGCCGGGAGGCGCTGCGCAGCAGGCACACAGGGACTATCACCTGGGTTTCCAGACTGCTGAAACATGCGCACGTTATCCGGCACATGTGCATGACCTGTCACCAGTGATGACATTGCAGGGCGGCATCGCTCATACGGATATGCCGGTCGAGAGTGGTCCGACAAAGTTGTTGCCGTTTTCACAACTCTATCGCCCGGGATATGCGGCCTACCGGCTGGAGACGTTCAAGCAGTTTTTTGAAGAAGCCTATGCTCAGCTGCCCTTGAAAAAGGGTGATGCATTGTTCTTCAATCCAGCCCTGTTTCATGCCGCAGGTGCAAATATCAGCAGCGATATCCAACGCATGGCCAATCTGCTGCAGATTTCGTCTGCATTTGGTAGAGCCATGGAGAACATTGACCGGCAGTCGATGTGTACTGTCCTCTATCCCGTTTTGCTAGAAAGAGTGAAAGCGGGAGACTTGGGGCAGGCAGAACTTGAGGCTGCAATTTCCGCCTGCGCGGAAGGGTATTCGTTCCCCACCAATCTTGACAGCGATCCCCCCACCGGCGGCCTTGCGCCAGAGACACAGAAACAGCTCATGCTACGAGCTGTGAGCGAGCGCATGAGCGTCGAAGAGTTTGCAGACGCACTTAAGGTCCAAAGCTCCAGGCGGCTCTATTAAGGGGCTGCATGTCTGCGCGATTTGCGATGCAATAAAGACGAACGGATGCTCTCACGCCGCCCGCAATGCGTTTGCGGGCGGTTTGCACCTGAAGTCGTTCGCCAGTGAACGGACAAAGGCGACATTTGAAAACAATTTCTGAGAGCGCGAGTTGATAGCTGCCAGGTCCTGTGCGGAGCGCCTCGAAATTGTTGCGCTGCAAAAAAAATATTGCTGAAGGACTTGAAGCCGTCCAAGCACCTGGGGCAGGCTTAGGACATGTATGCATCCCATGGATTTTTGAGGTCGGACATCGGCGACGTCGATGTTGTTTATCACGATGGGTTATTCCATCTGTTTCATCTCGTTCTTCCAAATCACGATTTCATTGCCCACGCGGTCAGCTCCGACGGCATGACTTGGCGCCGCGTAAAGAACGCGCTTTTTGTCGGAGAACCGGGAGAGTGGGACGACGACATGCTCTGGACAATGCACGTCACGCCGAACCCCGACAAAGCGGGAGAGTGGCGCATGTTCTATACGGGCCTGGCCCGTTCTGAATTTGGCCGTGTTCAGAGGGTTGGGTTGGCGCGCTCGAGTGACCTTTACCACTGGGAACGCTGCAATCAGGGTGTTTATCCACTCGAGATTCCAGCGCCACACTACGAAAGCTCGATTGACGAGGGACGGCACTGGGTCAGCTTTCGGGATCCGTTTTTCTATCATGATCGGCAAACCGGAGACCGGTTGCTATTGAGCGCAGCACGCGTCAAGGACGGGCCAGTCATCCGGCGCGGTTGCGTCGGTCTTACGCGGGAAACAGCACCTGACAGGTTTTCGTTTGAGGCCCCGCTGCATCGTCCTGGCCTCTATGATGATGTTGAGGTTCCCAACCTCTTCAAGCTTCACGACCGTTATTATCTGATGGGCTCGATCCGAGAAGATACAAAGATCCACTATTGGTATGCGCAATCCTGGGACGGGCCATACGAGAACTTCTTTGACAACGTTCTGCTTCCCTCCGGAAATTACGCCGGCCGCATCTGTCAAACCGAAGATCGATTGCTCCTATTCAATTTCTTTTCAAAGACCGAGAATTTTTACGGTCGCGAAGTGGTCAAAAAACTTCTACCGCCTCCAAAGGAACTGGACACCGATAAGGCAGGACGTTTGAAAGTCAGGTCCTACAGGAGTTTTGACAATCTGGTGACGGGCCAAGAGGTCGTTACAGCCTCCTATCAGTGCAAGATACTTTATGACAACAACTATGCCACGGCCATAGATCGACCTGATGGGCTCCATCTGGCCTGCAAAAGCGGCTACGAGGCATACCTGTTTCCAGGTCAGCACCAGGATTTCAGGCTGAGGACGCAGCTGATGCTTGAAGGGTCTGGAAAAACGGGCCTCGTGTTGCGGATGAACGAAGAGGGAGACGGATACTATCTTTCCCTCGATCTGGTGAATGGTATTGCGCAAATGCGCGCCTGGGGCGCAAATCCGACACCGGAATTTGAACACGCATTCCGATATGAGCCGCTTCAGGAGGCGCATTTCCGCGGCAGCGACCAAGGACCATGGCAGATCGAAGTTGTTGCGCATGGCATGTACATCGAATTTTCGATCGACGGATACGTCGTCTTAAGTCTGGTCGACGACAGCTTCCATGAAGGCGGCATTGGCTTTTACGTGGAGAGCGCAGCGGTATGCGTGAAAGATCTCGTAATTGAAACCTTGCGAAGACCGGTCAGTGAAGACACCGCGGAACGGGTTTATACGACCACTTATCTTGCGCCAGAAGACGAGGCGGACACGCGATGAGTGAGGCTCCCGATGAGTCGGAGCCGTGGCTCCTGGTCTGCGACGTCGACGATACGCTGACCGGGAACAGGGAGGACCTGAGAAAGCTCTGGCAGGCTTTGAAAAAACGCCGGAAAACCTTGAAGTTGGCCCTTAACTCCAGCAGACCGTGGCAAAGCGTTGATGAAACTATTTCGACGTATTTCCCCGAAGATTTTGAACCTGAAGCGATCATTACCGGACTTGGTACGGAAATCCGCTTAAGGGGTGCCTGGCTCGACAGCTGGCAGAAGCAGTTCAAGGAGTGGCCGGACCGGCGTGTCCGCAAACTCGTCACAGATATGGGATACGCTGCTCATTCAAGTGCCTACCAGACATGTGGGAAGGCAAGTTTTGAAGTTGCTGGCATAGATGCGGTCCAAGGTGTGTTGAATGCTCTGACGGATCAGGAAATACCGTTCCGTTCGGTCCACTCGGGAACAAGCGATCTGGACATTTTGGCGCCTGGTGCCGGTAAGGACACTGCCATGATGCATTTGGCAGGTATTCTTGAGGTCGCAACGTCTCATACGATTGCTGCCGGAGACTCCGGGAATGACCTTGCGCTCTTTAATGCCGCAGGCAAGGCAATTGCCGTGGGCAACGCGCGCAGCGAACTGATTGCCGCCATGCCGACGGAAAAAACCTTTCACGCTATAGCTCCTCATGCAGCTGGCGTGATGGAGGGATTGATAGAATTTGGACTGCTGACCAAAGAAGAATGCTGAAAAAGCCTTCGCAAACAAAAATAGAATGCCTGGGAGGGATGAAGTCTCAAACACGAAAGAAGGCCAACTCTCATGACTAAGCAAAACATCGGTTCACTGCTGATGATTTCATTACATGGCTATGTCGCCGGTTCGCCTGAGTTGGGCAAACCCGACACCGGTGGTCAGGTTGTTTTCGTTCTGGAACTGGCCAAGCGCTTCGCACGCCTCGGCTATCGGGTGGATGTCATGACGCGCCAGTTCGAAGACCAGCCAGCTGAAGACATTCTCAATGAAAATCTGCGGGTTGTCAGAGTGCCATTTGCGGGCAAGGAGTTCGTGCGCAAGGAAGACATGCACGACTGGTATGGCGACTTTGTCACGAACGCTTTGGCCATGATACGCGCAAAGAACCTGCATTATGACGTGATCAACAGTCACTACTGGGATGCAGGCGTATCTGGACAGAAAATCGCTGAAGAACTGCAAATTCCACACATCCACACACCGCACTCGCTCGGTTGGTGGAAAGAACACGACATGACCGGGGCCGGTGAGGAGGAGATGGCAGGCTATCGGTTCGAGGAGCGCATCCAGAGGGAATTTGTTCTCTACAGAAACTGCGATCATGTGATCTCAACGACAGAGCAGCAAACCGATCTCATCGTTGAACATTATCAGCTGCCCAAAGAACACATCACCATGATCCCGCCTGGGATTGACGAGGGCAGGTTCATGCCGGCAACGCCAGGCAAGGTTGAGGATGCCAGGGCAAGACACGACATGAAGGACACCGACATCTATGTGGTCGGCAGAGCTGCAGAAAACAAAGGCTACGACCTCATCATCGAAGCCTTGCCCAAAATCCTGGAACTTCAACCGGAAGCAAGACTTGTTCTGGCCGCAGGCGCGAATTCTCAAAGCGACATCGCTCTCCTGAACCAATGGAAACAAACGGCTGCCGACATGGGGGTTGGCGAACGGATTAGTTGGCGCGGATATGTCGAAGACGAAGACCTTGCAGATCTTTATCGTGCCCCGGGAATATTTGCCCTGCCGTCGCGCTACGAACCATTCGGAATGACCGCGGTTGAGGCCATGGCATGCGGAACCCCGACAGTTGTCACTGTTCACGGCGGCCTTTTTGAACAAATCGAGTTCGGAAAACATGCGCTAATCGCAGATCCCAAAAGGCCTGAAGAGTTTGCGACCATGGTCAACATGCCGATGCAGTATCCCTGGATCCGGGAAACGCTCGCCGTCGAAGGCGCAAGATTTGCCCGGCGTGTTTTTGGCTGGACCGGTATCGCCCGGCGGACACTGCAGGTCTTTGAGCACTTCAAGGGGCGCTATGACGATCTGCAGACTGAAGACATGCTTCTCGGCTAAGGATTTCTGAGAAGGAGGTGTTTTCCGTTTTCTAAAGGGATGGTTCAGCTTGCGTTCATGTGAATTTGATTACACGTTGATGATCAAATCGTAGGCAGAACCGGAACCGAAAACGTGAAACAGCTCGTTGCCCTTTTAATCGTGTTTTTTGCCGCCGTGACCCCGGCAAGCGCGGCCTGCCTGTCTCAGGCGCAGGCCCGCGATGCGGTGGCGAGCGGCAAAGCAGCACCACTTGGTGCGGTCGCCGGCCGTGCCGGCGGGGAAATCGTCAAGGCACAGCTGTGCCAACAGGGTGGCGGCTATGTTTACAAGTTGTCGGTTCTGAAGGGCGGTAAGGTGACGACGGTCACAGTCAACGCCAGTCGCTAGAGGATATTCACTGTTGTCCGGCGGCTTGGTCTGAGAATTGCCGGAGTGTTCCATTTTTGAAAGCCCGAAGTCAAAACGCATGCGCATTCTCGTTGTTGAAGATGATACGGATCTGAACCGTCAACTGGTTACCGCTCTCGAAGAGGCAGGTTATGTGGTCGACAGTGCCACGGACGGCGAAGACGGACACTTTCTGGGCGACACGGAGCCCTATGATGCAGTTGTCCTCGATCTCGGCCTGCCGACGCTCGATGGTCTTTCTGTTCTGGAAAACTGGCGCCGCGACGGACGCACGATGCCAGTTCTGATTCTGACCGCACGTGACCGCTGGTCCGACAAAGTGGCTGGCATCGACGCAGGCGCTGATGACTATGTCGCAAAACCCTTTCACATGGAGGAAGTCCTTGCCCGCGTCAGAGCCCTGGTACGGCGCGCCGCCGGTCATGCTTCCAACGAACTGACGTGTGGCCCGGTACGGCTCGACCTGCGGGCTGGAAGGGTTACGGTTGACGGAAATCCCATCAAACTGACCTCTCATGAGTACAGGCTCCTGTCCTACCTGCTGCATCATCAGGGCAAGGTCATCTCGCGTACGGAGTTGACGGAACATCTTTATGATCAGGACTTTGACCGCGACTCAAATACGGTCGAAGTCTTTGTCGGCCGGCTTCGCAAGAAAATCGGATCGGACCTGATCGAAACCATAAGAGGACTTGGGTATCGTCTCGGAGATGCCAGTGACAGCTGAATCGGCTGAGGTGGCACCGAACGTGAAAGCGCCGCCGCAGCGGTCGCTAGCAGCCAGGCTCGTTCTTGTCGCAGCTGTATGGTCCGCTATTGCTCTCGCCCTTGCAGGTGTGTTTCTCGTCAGCCTCTATCAGCGGGCAAGCGAACGTGCGTTCGACACGCAGCTGGAAATTCATATCAAGGCGCTGATATCCGAAATGCTGGAGACCGATGCCGACGCGCCTGAAGCTGCAGCACGCGTGACCGCACCGACCTATCGCGGAGATCCAAGATTTTCGCTGCCACTATCAGGTTGGTATTGGACCGTCAGGCGAGCCGACAGTCCAGCCATTCTTTATGCCTCTGAATCGCTTGTCGGTGACCCGTTGAACGTCCCCGAAATTGGAGACGCGGAAAGTGCGGTTGGCTTCATCACCGGGCCGACCGGCGACGAAATCAGGGTGATGCAGCAGAGAATTTCCATAGAAGACGTGCCCTACATCATTGCTGTTGGTGCCGCGACGGCGGGTTTCTGGGCCGATGTTTCCGAATTCAGCCGCATGGTCGCAATCACGCTCTGCGTCGTCGGACTAGGCTTGATCCTGGCTATTTTCCTTCAGGTTCGCGTCGGTTTGCGGCCGCTGTCCCGTTTGCGTGCGTCTCTAAGTGCAGTGCGGCAGGGAGAGGCGGACCGAATTGAGGAAGCTCTGCCGCGCGAGATCGCCCCGCTTGCGGTGGAGCTCAATGCTCTGATTGTCTCCAACAGGGAGATTGTTGAACGCGCCCGTACCCACGTCGGCAACCTTGCACACGGGCTTAAAACCCCGTTGTCGGTGATCTCCAATGAAGCAAGAGCGTCCGGCGGTCCGCTTGCCGACAAGGTTTCGGAACAGACCGCTATCATGTCGACGCAGGTACAGCATCACCTGGAGCGCGCGCGCATGGCGGCACAGCGGCGAGTGATCGGCGTTTCGTGCGAGACCGAACCGGTTCTGTCCCGTCTGATCCGAGCCATGGGCAAAATCTATCGCGAAAAAGGCATTGCGGTGACGTTCGATCAAGCGTCCGAGATACGGTTCCGCGGCGAGAGCCAGGATCTCGAAGAAATGAGCGGCAATCTGATCGACAATGCTTGCAAATGGGCTGTTTCAAAGGTCGCCGTCAAAGTTGAAACGCTTCAGGATCCGACCACCAACAGGGACATGTTTTCGATTACGGTCGAGGATGATGGTCCTGGACTGACGCCCGAAGAGCGCGCAGAAGCCGTCAAGCGCGGTCGTCGGCTGGATGAAACTGTCCCCGGGACCGGACTGGGCCTGTCGATCGTTGCGGATCTTGCCGCGCTTTATGGTGGCAAGTTCACGTTGGACGGGTCGGATTTGGGCGGTTTGAAGGCAAAGCTGATCCTGCCGTCACTCACCAGGGAATAGGCGAATTTTTAAGTGTTCCATGCCAATTTGATGAAGTGACTGTGATAAGTTGAATCGCAAATCATGTGCTTATATTCCGGTTTGTGGCCAAGTTCGGCCACAAATTGAAAATATCAATGATTCACCCACCGGTTCACGCCGGTTCTCAAACCCACTGGAGCATGTCGCCTTCAGGTGACAACCAGAAAAATGCTCTGGTAACTGGAAATCGAGCAACAGCACCGCGGTCGGCACAAATGCCGCCTTCCGGTGCTCTGGGAGCTTCAACGCATGCGTTTTCGCAGTGCCATCTGTCTTGCTCTGTTCACCGCTCTTGCCGGCTGTTCCATGACATCCGGCACGAAGGATACCAGCGGATTGGGATCGTTCTTCGGAGATCCGAACGCAAATGTTGCGGGGACTGAAGCCAATGCTGCAATTTCGGTGCTCGTGAACAACGAGTTCGGAGATGCGCTGGAGCCTTCGGATCGCCGCGCGGCAGAAGATGCGCAGAACCGGGCGTTGCGGGCCAAAGGTGTCGGTGTATCGGTGGCCTGGCAAAACGACCGTACCGGCCGCAGTGGCCAGGTGCGTCCCGGTCCTGTTTATTACGTGAATGAGACTGGCTGCCGTGAGTTCACTCATGAAATGGTATTGCGAGGGCAGATCCTGCAGGCACGCGGAACAGCTTGTGAAACCGATCGCGGCAAGTGGCAAGTCATCGGTTGAAGCCTCTTTGCGGTCTTTATCTCGAAACGCAATTCCCGATATCTATCAATCAGCTACTTGCAATCTCAACAATTGCTTAAGTCTCTGCGGGTACCATCGCTCGAATTGAGATCGCGATGTTGACCCTGTGAATGGTATATTCGGACAAGCTTGAAACCAAATTGAAGTCATATTTGGGCAGCCTCAGTCCTCAGGCGGTTGAGGCTTTGGTCCGTAATTTGGAACGCGCCAAGACCGAAAAAAACGCAGATCCCAACATCCAATTTATTCTTGCTGCAGCCGTAAAACTACTTCGCAAACCTCAAAAGGTGACGCCCGATATACAGGGCGGGGAGCAACGACGCGGCCAGATCCAGCGAATGTTCTTTTCGCCGCTGGATGACTTCCTGATCAACGAGGTTCTGCCGAACAGGCAGGAAGGCCGCATTTACCGAGGTATCCTGGACAAGGTCTGGGCATGGCTTTGCCGGGATGTTCTGGCGACTGATGTCAGGATCGTTCTGGAACAGGCCGGTAATGCGACAGTCAGCGGTGAAAGGGTTGACGCTCTTGTCCACGCCCTGCGAAGCCGGTCCGTCGAGCTGATCGGTGACGCTTTGCACCGCGCCGAAATCTCCGAGAAGGCGCATCGGCGAATTGGCATTGAACTTGGCGGTGAACGGGGTATCGCGGAAGTCAGGGATATCCTGAAGGTCTTTGCTGCCGAGAAGTGGCTTTCGCCGCTGTTGCAAAGCATCCCCGACCGGATCAACGAACATCGCTTGAAAAAGGACATGGATGTCCTGCGTCTGGTCGACAAATGCTCTGCGCGTTTCCCCGATCACGTGCCTGTGCTGGCCGCGGCGCTTGTTGAGCGATCCGAAACACCGTCCGCATTGTGCACCTTTGCCGGAAGGCTCGTGGGAGACGACGATCCCAAAGCCATCGCAAGCTCGCAATTCGCCCCATTTGTCGATGTGGTCATGAGCGAGGCCGAACGCTTGCAGATCCTTGCGTTCGAACACCGCAATCACAATCCGGATCCGGTTGCGTTTTCTCAAGCGCTTTCGGAGTATCACACTCTGGTTCGTGGCGTGGAACGCGACATCGATCTGACTGTTACAGGCAAGTGGCACAAGCAGCTGTCGGAAACCAAACGCAGCATATCGGGTGTAGTCACACGCGAACTTGACGGGGCCCACGGCGCTATAAGACGCGCCTTGCGGCTACCCAAACATGACCAGAGCGGCAAACTCGTGGTGGACCAGTCCGCCATCGACGACGCGGTCCGGGCGCTTCGGGTCGTGGGGATGGTGCGCAATGCGTCCGAGACCTTTGCAGTCAACGAGATCGGAAAACGGACGCGCCAGGCAGTCGAGCAGACGCTGGAAATCATGACACGTTCGCTGATCACCGACCTGGGTAAGGCGAAGGGGCAGCAGTTGGAGGCCAGTACGGCTGCGGCAGATGCTGCGATCATGCTCTCCGAAATTTATTTTGGTGCTGACTATGCCGCACAGTTGCGGCGCAGCCGACAATCCGCGGTTGGCAAGGGAGCTTCGAGAGAGGGTGCTCCACCCAAAAATCCGGAACGAAAGCTCGTCGCCAGCGCCCTTGGAAGGCGCTGAAAACATCTCCGAATTTAGGCCCGGCGTATCCTGTTGCCGGTTGGTCAGCCGCGACCGCCGGTCACAGGACAGCTGCCTTGCATTTGTCTGCTGCCGGTAGTCTATAGTGCGCCCATGATGTTCTGGATCCTTATTGCTGCATTGACGGCGGCCGCAACGCTTGCGGTTCTCGTCCCGCTTTCTAGAAACCGGCAGCCAGCCGGCGCTGCCGCTTCAAAGGCGGATGAGGCTGTTTACCGCGAACAGCTTGAAACAGTGGATCGCGACCTGAAAAGAGGGCTGATCGAGCCGGAGGCTGCCGAGGCAGCCCGGACGGAGATCGCGCGCCGTCTCTTGTCGGCCAGCGAACGGCAGACACAAACGGTCGAAAAGAGCGAGAGGTCTCTCCAGAACAAAATTGCAATCGGTCTGGCAATTGTCTTTCTGCCTGCCGCGACTTTCGGCCTTTACATCTTCCTGGGATCTCCGGATCAGCCGGATCAGCCGCTTTCGGCGCGTCTTGAGGGACCTGCGCAGGGACAATCAGTTGATGTGCTGGTTGCGCGCGTTGAGCGGCACCTTGCGGAAAATCCCGAAGACGGCCAAGGCTGGGCGGTTATTGCTCCGGTTTATATGACCATCGGGCAACCTGAAAGCTCGGCAAGAGCCTATGCAAACGCGCTTCGCATTGTCGGTCCGAACGCCGATTGGCTGACGGACATGGGCGAAGCGCTCACAATTGCCAATCAGGGACTGGTGACAGCAGATGCGCGCAAGGCATTTGATCAGGCCGTCAGCCTGCAGCCCGAAGCGGTGAAGCCACGGTTTTTCCTGGCGCTTGCACTCGGGCAGGAAGGCCGGACGGATGAAGCTGTAGCCGCCTGGGAACAGCTTCTTGAAGGCGAGGATGAAACGCAGGCCTGGGTTGGCGCTGCGCGCGCGCAACTTGCCGAACTTCAAGGAACCGCGCCGCCGGTGGCGAATCGGCCAGGACCCACTGAAGAAGATATTGCCGTAACTTCGGACATGACAGCCGAAGATCGACAGACCATGATCCAGGGTATGGTTTCCGGTCTTGCTGAGCGGCTGTCTGCGGAAGGCGGAAGCGTGGATGAATGGAACCAGCTGATGCGGGCTTACATGGTTCTTGGCGAAAAACAGAAGGCGGAAACAGCCTTGAATGACGCTCTGGCGGCTTATGCTGAAAATCCGGATGATTTGTCTCTGATCAAGGACGCTGCAGATCAGTTGGGCTTAACTGGATCATGAACGGAGCCGGGTGAGGGACATTTGGGGGCCCAAACGACTTCGCAATTGAAATTCGGACGCAATGCCATGACAAGAAAACAGATGAGATTGACCTTGATCGGATCGGCTGGTGCCGTTCTGGCTGTTGCGCTTGGGCTGATCCTGTTTGCCTTAAACGACCAAATCGTCTTTTTCCAAAGTCCAACGGACATCACGCAAAACACGATCCCCGACGGACAACGCATCAGACTGGGTGGTCTTGTTGAAGAAGGTTCCATCGTTCGCTCCGACAACGCTCAGGTTGAATTCCGCGTGACCGACATGGAGAACGTGGTTCAAGTTACCTATAAAGGTATTCTGCCGGATCTCTTCCGTGAAGGGCAGGGTGTTGTCACGGAAGGTATCATCGGGACCAATGGTATTTTCGTCGCAGACAGCGTTCTGGCAAAACACGACGAGAACTACATGCCCAAGGAGGTTGCCGAAGCCCTGAAGGATCAGGGGCATTGGCAAGGTGGTGAGGCGACTGCAAACTAGTTTGGCGGTCGAAATGGACGGGACTTAAAGGCCGACGATGATCATCGAATTCGGACACTATGCGCTGGTACTCGCGTTCGCTCTTACGCTGGTGCAATCCATCATCCCATTCTGGGGCGGTATTACGGGAAATGAACGGCTGATGGCGGTTGCCTCTCCAGTCTCCGTGATGCTTTTCATCCTGGTCTTGATATCCTTCATTGTCCTGACCATGGCCTATCTGAGTTCTGACTTTTCCGTTCTGAACGTCGTGCAGAATTCTCATTCGGCAAAGCCGTTCCTCTATAAGTTCACAGGCGTTTGGGGCAATCACGAAGGCTCGATGTTGCTCTGGGTGCTCATCCTGGTGTTTTTCGGCGCCTTGGTCGGCTTTTTCGGTGGCAATCTGCCGGCCGATCTCAGGGCTCTGACGCTGGCCGTTCAAGGCTGGGTGACCGCAGGTTTCATTCTCTTCCTTCTGGCCACGTCAAACCCGTTCCAGCGGGTCGTAAATCCGCCCCTGGAAGGTGCGGATCTCAATCCGATCCTTCAGGACATTGGTCTGGCGATCCATCCACCGCTTCTTTATGTCGGTTATGTCGGTTTTTCCATCACCTTCTCTTTTGCGGTTGCCGCCTTGATCCTGGGGCGGACTGACGCGGCGTGGGCGCGTTGGGTGCGGCCGTGGACATTGCTTGCATGGTGCTTTCTCACACTCGGCATCGCGATGGGCTCATACTGGGCTTATTATGAACTCGGCTGGGGTGGCTGGTGGTTCTGGGATCCGGTTGAAAATGCCAGTTTCATGCCCTGGCTGGCCGGGACAGCGCTGTTGCATTCCGCTATCGTCATGGAAAAGCGCGAAGCGCTGAAGGTCTGGACGATCCTTTTGGCGATCTTCACCTTTTCGCTCTCGCTTCTTGGAACCTTCCTTGTCCGTTCGGGCGTTCTGACCTCGGTTCACGCCTTTGCAACCGACCCGGCGCGTGGTGTCTTCATCCTTGGCCTATTGTGTATCTTTATCGGTGGCTCTCTGGCGCTTTACGCCTGGCGTGCACCGATGTTGAAGCAAGGCGGACTGTTTGCCCCTATCAGCCGGGAGGGCGGACTTGTCCTGAACAACCTCTTCCTGACAGCCGCGTGCGCAGCCGTTTTTGTTGGCACGCTTTATCCCCTGGTGCTCGATGCGATTACGGGTGAAACGATTTCCGTCGGAGCACCGTTCTTCAACCTGACATTCGGACCGTTGATGATACCGCTTTTGATGGCGGTTCCGTTCGGACCGATACTTTCCTGGAAACGTGGAGACCTTCTGGCGGCCTGTCAGAGGCTTTACGTTGCACTCGGCATTGCGCTGGCAATGACCCTGTTCACATTCTGGCTCTGGGGCATGGAAAAGGTCCTGGCACCGCTCGGTGTGGGCCTGGGTGTCTGGGTGATGGCCGGTGCGGTTTCTGAAATCCTGACGCGTGTGAAGCTTTTTGAAATCGGATTGAAGCGCGGGATCTCTCGACTTTGGGGACTTCCAGGCTCGGCGTGGGGAACCGCTGTTGCCCATTTCGGCGTCGGGGTGACGGTTCTCGGTATTGTGACCGCATCCGCTTTCCAGGAGGAACACATTCAGACCATGCGTCCCGGCGACTCGGTTGAGTTGTCCGGTTACCAGGTGACCTTCGACGGAGCCGCTCCCAGACGGGGACCGAACTACACCGAAGAAGTTGGTCATTTCACGATCCGCAAGGGTGGGGTCGTTGTCAGTGAACTTGATCCATCCAAAAGGGTCTACACCGCGCGGCAAATGCCGACGACAGAAGCGGGAATTTACACGACCGGCTTTTCCCAGGTCTATTTGTCGCTGGGCGAAAGTCGTGGTGATGGCGCGGTTGATGTCAGGGTCTATTTCAAGCCCATGATCACATTGATCTGGATTGGCTGCGTTATCATGTCAATTGGGGCGGTTTTCTCGATGGCCGACAGGCGCCTTCGTGTCGGCGCGCCCAAACCCTCACGAAAACGCACCGCTGCAGCGGCGCCGGCACCGGCAGAGTAGCGCCATGTGGAAGACGTTCTTTTCAGCCTTTGTCCTGAGTATTTGCTTGATGGTTCCCTCCGTACATGCGGTTACGCCGGACGAGGTTCTGGATGATCCGGTGTTGGAACAGCGCGCAAGGGCGCTTTCAGCTGAACTCCGCTGCATGGTGTGTCAGAACCAGTCCATCGATGACAGCGATGCACCCTTGGCAAAAGACTTGCGTGTCCTGGTCCGTGAAAGGCTTGTTGCCGGCGACAGCGACAAGCAGGTAATCGACTATCTGGTGTCGCGATACGGCGAATTTGTATTGCTGAAGCCGAGGCTTGCCTGGCACACGATCTTGTTGTGGGCAGCCGGTCCAATTTCACTGGTCGCCGGCATGATCGCAATTGTTGTGACACTACGGGGGCGCCCGAAACGTTTACAGGCCGAGGCAGGTTCCGCGCAGACGAAACTGTCGGCTGAGGAAGAGAGACGCCTGAAGGCCTTGCTTGAAAAAACGGATTGAACCTGCGGCCAGCTGAACACCAGCAAGGCCGGATCACATTGTTCACACCAAGGCGTTACTTGTATGGCTATTGGGCGTGCTTACCTCTGGCGCAGACAAACGCTGGAGGGCCTGGATATGGCAAGTCGACCACAGAAACTGGAATTTGACGGCGCACATGGTGCGAAGCTGGCGGCCCGATTGGATCTTCCAGCTGGTAAAATTCGGGCATTTGCGTTGTTCGCTCATTGCTTTACCTGTTCAAAGGACATTCCTGCCGCGCGCCACATCGCCGGTGCTCTCTCCGCCGAAGGTATCGCTGTTCTTCGCTTCGACTTCACCGGACTTGGCGGCAGTGGTGGCGATTTCTCTTCCACCGGTTTTTCTTCGAATGTCGAAGATCTGAAGTTGGCCGCTGACTTTTTGCGCAAGAACTACGAAGCGCCACAGCTCATAATTGGCCATTCCCTCGGGGGAGCTGCGGTCCTGAGCGTTGCCGGTGACATACCCGAAGCGCGTGCCGTGGTTACAATCGGCGCGCCTTCAGATGCTGATCATGTGATCCACAACTTCAAAGGGGCGGAAGACGAAATTCGGGAAAATGGGCTTGGCGAAGTTGATCTCGCGGGCCGCACCTTCACGATCCGGAAGGAGTTCCTGGAGGACCTGGAGGCGCAATCCGTTCAATCGAAAACGGCCAGCCTCGGCAAACCGCTGCTTGTTATGCACGCGCCCCTGGACGAAACGGTTGGCATTGACAATGCGACCAGTATTTTCGTTGCCGCCAAACACCCGAAGAGTTTCGTATCGCTGGACAAGGCGGATCATCTGCTAACGCGGAGCGAGGACGCTGCTTATGCGGCTCGTGTGATTGCCGGCTGGGCGAGCGCATATCTCGACAAGGACGAAGGATCGCAGAACGAACCGGTCCCGGAAGGCGTTGACGTTGTCGAGACAGGTCAGGGCAAATTCCAGGCAATGGTCGCCACAGGGCATCATCGGTTGATTGCCGACGAACCGACTTCCTATGGCGGTCTGGACAGCGGTCCGTCTCCTTACGGCTACCTGTCGGCAGCTCTCGGCGCGTGTACGGTGATGACGTTGCGCATGTATGCCGATCGCAAGGGACTGCAACTTGACCGCATCGGAACGCGGGTGCTTCATGACAAGGTCCACGCGGCCGATTGCCAGGAGTGCTCTGAGGAGCAGAAGGCCAAGGGGGGCAAGATCGATCGCTTCGAGCGCGTTATCTCTCTGGAAGGCGATCTGGATGCCCAAACACGTGCTCGCATGCTTGAGATAGCCGACAAGTGTCCGGTCCATCGGACGCTGGAAGCAGGTGCTGCTGTGGTGACCCGCGAAGAAATGAAATAGCGTCGACGCGAAAAGAGGCAGGCTGACTGTGCTAGGCAGCTGCCTCGCTTTCGAGCGATGAAAGGCGGATTTTCATGAAAGACAGCAGACGGCGCGCATCCCGGTCCGTGAGCGACTGGTAATCGTTTATCCAGTTTTCCACGGTCGATTGCGGTTGCTTGTTATGCATGGCGCGCGCCTTGCACAATGCGTTGTAGTCGGTGTTGTCCACGCCCAGTGCACGACAAAGAACGGCCACGCCTGTTGCGTCGTATCGAACCATGACATTGGTGACGTATTTCTGCTCCAGCCCAGCCATTTCTGCGAGCAGAAAACAGATGTCCAATAGGTTGTTTGACAGAGCCAACTTGGTAATGGCCTTGCCGAGAGTGCGCTGACCGGCACGGATTTCCTTCAGGACAGCTTTGGAGTCGATCCGGGTTGCTTTGCGTTCCAGTTTCGAGCTGGCAACGACCTTGCTTGCCTTGTGAAAGAGGTCGTGAATGAGCTCTTCATTTTGAGATCGCATCTCGCGTATGCGCTTTTGCTGCTCGCTCGGCATTTGTGCGATGAGCTTTTCATAGTCCGCTTCGCTGACGTCTGCACGCTCCATCAGCGCATCACGGATCTTGTCATCACGTTCGGCGAGCTTGATGAGCAGGCGGGAGCCCCAATCGGAAAATTCTGCCCCGGAGTTGGCGGCAACGGATTGTTTGACCGGGCTTTCACCGCGCTCCAGAAGCACGTCGGTGACTTTCGATTCAAGGTTGTCGCGTTTGGAAATGGCCAGCAGGTGACCTTGCCCCATTGTCTTGGCCAAACGGAGAATGTCTTCGCTCGCCAGCGCTTTGGATTGGGTAAGCATTGGACGCGCGATATCGATTTCTTCTCGGGCCAAATGGTTGGCAATCTCCGATGATGTCGTGTCGATTGGAGCTAGCTGTTCGGATACGTCTTTCTTTTGTTCCCGCTCCATTGCCGGCAACATCTTTTCAAGCACCGTGTTGAAGAGGGTGATCTCTTCGGTCTGGTAACTGTCCGCACCATTTACAAACAGCTCGGTGACGTGTTCGACGAGCTGATGGCGTTTTTCCGGCGTCGTTTCCTGGGCGAGATTAAGAATATCTTCGATCATATCGGGGCCAATCCGTTCTTTTGACCTTCAGGACTACCGTATAGACCGTTTACAACTGGATAAAACGCACCGAAAAAATTCAATTAATCTTGGGTGCATTGTGAAAAATCACAGTGAATGGACCGTGCGCTGCAGCAAATGCAAGTGTTCAGAGCTTTGTTCACTGTCGCGGCAATGTGTTTGAAAAGACCTGCGCGTCGATGTTGAACACGCAGGTCGGAGTTGCGGCTTTCAACGGAAGAAAGGGGTCGCTTAAAGGTAGCGGATGGGGCCGCCGGTTTTACTGTGCAACCTCGAAGTGATCTTCGCGCAACAAGACACTACCGTCAGGCTGAAGGACCCAATGCTCATTGGTGATGATCCCTTGTGCATTGTTCATTTGCCAATCCGCTGCAACGCGCGCGGATGTCAGGCCTTTGTCAACGATTGTGGTTGACGTGTTGAAATAGACGACATCATCAAATCCATCTTCAATGAGTTTTGTCCAGAACCCCTCAATGGCGGCCCGGCCCTTGAACGTACCGAACGGTTTAGCGACCATGACAGCGTCTTCTTCATAAAGCGCTGCCGCAGCGGCTGCGTCGCCAGCATTGAAGGCATCGCGCCAGGCACGGCTGGCTTTCGCAACGGCGGTGCTAAGTTCATATTCGCTGGCAGCACGTGTCTCCGCATCCTGCGCGAAGCTCTGTCCGCACGTGAGAGCGAGAATTGCGACAAGGGCGGTAAGCGAGTGTTTCAGTTTCATTGATTTGGTTCCTTAATGCATGTGTCAGGCTTGGGTGAGGTGAGTGAGGCAGGCTCGGTGGCGAGAAGTTGGTGCATTCATGCGTAGTCGCCGCGTTCAAAATGCCAGTTCAGACAAGCTTCAAATCCTGCTTTTGATTGCCGCTTTTCAGTAAGCTAAGCCGGGAAAGGCGCGTTTTCAGACACGGCAAATTCAGCCGTTTTGCGGCGCTCGAAACAACGGATCTGCGGCACGATGGTTTCCAGGAAGGAGGCGGGGCTGTCAGCGGCTCGGTCGGCTGAGGTTAACTCAAAGGTAACAAGGCGGGTCATGCTCGGCTCCGTGATGATTTCCGGTGCCGCTAATTTGAGATGGTTCTAATGTTCTAAAAAGAGTATAAAAAAGAAAATACTGTTCATTTTAGGAGAATAAATAATCAATGTTGTCCGTCTTGCCGCAAACGTTCGTCACCATTGTCGAGACCGGGTCGATAACGCGTGCCGCAGATGAGATGAACTTGGCCAAGTCCGCCGTCAGTCAAAACCTGAAGCGGCTTGAGACGGAACTTGACGTGAAGCTCGCTGTGCGCACGACGCGGCGTTTGTCACTGACGCCGGCGGGAAAGCGGTACTACCAAAAATGCAAAGAACTGATTGCGTTGTCGCGACTTGCACAAACGGAAATGGAAGCCTTTGGCGCCAGGCCATCCGGGCCAATTACGATCACGGCTCCCCATGCATTGATCTCGACCGTCATAGCGCCGGCAATGGCGTATGTGAGGCGGCAGTTTCCTCATCTCAAGCCACAGGTTATCGCTGACGACAAACGGCTTGATCTGATTGCAGAAGGAATTGACGTGTCCCTGACCGTTGGAGACCTGCCCGACAGCAGTTTGAGGGCGCGACGTGTTGGAGCCTTGCACGATATGCTTTGCGTTGCACCTGGCCTGCTCGATGCAGCACCTTCCCGTGACAATCCGACCTTCCAGGAATGGGTGCAGTCGCTCCCCTATATCGCTCATGCGCGCGAGCCGGAATATCTTGAGCACATCCTTCAACCTCAAAAGGACGGCACTCCGATACACCTTCATTTCACACCAGGTATCAGAAGCAACACGGTCGAGGCCATCGCAGCGCTCGCCCGGGAAGGCCTGGGCGTTGCGTTGCTGCCTGACATTGGGGTCGTTGAAGACTTGCGAACAGGACGACTTGTACCTCTTTTCGGAGAACACGCGCTCGAACAAACACCCGTATATGCTCTTCATGCTTATGAAAAGCTGTTGCCCGGGTCAGTTCAGGCAACCATCAAGGCAATTGAAACAACTCTCGCCGGTGCAGCAGACTGGCGATGATGCAAATTGGAGAGATGGCTGATCTTTGTGGGCCCGCTGTGCTGGGAATTGAAATCCGGATGGACCTGACTGCTGCCAGCCCTCGACGTTTCAAGAAATGTCAGGCAGCCTTTTTCTGCTTTGTTGCCTTCAGCTTCATCTTCATGAGCGACAGCAGGCGCCGGGCATCGGTTTCATCCAGCATGTGGTAGTTGGTCAGCCACTTGCTGCCGGTGCTTTCTGGAAACTTCAGGTGCTTGCAGCGTTCCTTGCAGATGGCTTGAAATTCCTTCGCGCCAATACCGGTTGCACGACAAACTGTGGCGATGCCTGTTGAATCGAAGCGAACCATCAGGTTGTGAACATATTTCATGTCCAGTCCGCAGAAAAAGGACAACAGTGCGACGGCATCCAGAAGATTATGCTCGATGGAGAGCTGATAGATTGCCTTGTTCAGGTTGGTTTTCTTTAGCCTGATGCCCATCAGCCATGCCTTCGGGCTGATCTTTGACGGGCGTTTGACAAGCTCTTTGCCGGCAGCGATATCTCCGTCGTCCTTGAAAAGGTCTTCAATCAATTCGTCATTCGACTTGCGCAGATGCCGGATGCGGTCTCCCAGCTGTTTGGGCATGTCTTTGACCAGGGACTCGAACACCGGCAGGGTGATCTCGGCACCCAGATTTGCGGCGACCGCATGCTTAACCTTTTTGCTGCCGCGATTGACGAGGATACCGCCCAGATCCTTGCTGATATGGTCGCGTTTGGCCAACGCAAGCAGATAGGCTTCGTCCTTGGTTGCGGCGATATTTTGAAGATCTTTCTCGCGAAGGCAATTGGAGCGCTCCAGAACCGCTTGGGCGACCGGCAAATCATCGCTTGCCATCGCTACGGCAAGCTTGTTCGAAGTCGCCTCGACAGTGCAAAGGCGTTCGGACATTGTTTTCCGGGCTTCCAATTCCAGAGAATCGTAAACGCCTTCGAGCATATTGTTCAGGAGACTGGTTTCTTCTGATTGAGTGTCACTTGCCCGTGCTACAAGCAGTTCGGTCACGTGCTCTGCAAGCTCGTGTTTCTTGTCTGCGGAACTGTCTTTTGCAAGTTGAAGGAGCGACTCAGTCATGTTGATACCCTAAGTCAAAAGTATCACTGCAATTCATTTACAACCGGTGAAGAAAAAGCCTTCAAGTTGCAATCGCTTGGTTTCATAATGTGTTTTTTGCACTTTATGATTGAAATAAAGAATAAGCATGAATACCTACCCAATTCTGTACTCCTTTCGGCGATGTCCCTATGCAATTCGGGCGCGTCTTGCTTTTCATGCAAGCAGAAAAACAGTTGAACTGCGCGAGATTGTACTGCGCGACAAGGCTCCGGACTTTCTGAAAACGTCGCCATCAGCAACAGTTCCTTGCCTCAAGGAAGGTAACTTCGTGCTTGATGAAAGCTTGGACATCATGTTGTGGACGTTGCGTCAATCCGATCCGGAGCATTGGTTGCGGCCCGAAGTTGGGACGCTTGATGACGCACTTGAATTGATCGAAATATGTGACGGTCCTTTCAAGCACCATCTTGACCGTTACAAATACGATACCCGTTATCAGGACGCAGACAGAGAAACCGAGCGCAGCGCTGCCTCCGATATCCTCTGGCGGTGGGAAAAGCGCTTGTCGCAAGGCTCCTGGTTGATGGGAAAACGTGCGTCACTTGCCGATTACGCCATTCTTCCTTTTGTCCGCCAATTTGCCAATTGCGACCGAACATGGTTCGACGGAGAGGCTTGGAATGCCATCAAGGCATGGCTTGGTGCATTTGAGACTTCTGAACAATTCCAGGCCGTAATGCCCAAATGGTCTAGATGGCAGGCGGGGGACGCGCCAGTGTTGTTTCCAGTTCCTTCGTCGTGAGAAGCAACTCTACAAAGGTTGTCTCCGGCTGAAGAGACCATTTGCCGATACTCTATTTTGTATGAACCACAGCGCAGAAGTCAGCGGTTCATTGCCGAAGCTGCGCGCCTCCAGCACAATCTTACAAAAACGTAATGCTACCGACAGGCGGCTGTAAGGAACGATTACCTAAGTTCTTTCTCGAACCGGAACGTGAGTCCCCGCAAGCGTTCCTGCAACGACCTTCAATTTGAAAGTCTACAGAGGAAGATAATATGCAAAACGGTCGGTCAGTTTCTCCCTTGCGGTCTCGCCGCGCCAAATTACTGGCAGGAGTATTCGCGCTCGGCGCTGCGGGTCTTTTGACCGCGCAAACCATAGTCCCCAGCCAGTTGGCGCACGCCGAGGCTGTACGCGTGAATGCAGCGTCTCCGGCGGACTTTTCTGACGTTGTCAGCACCGTAAGCCCTGCCGTTGTCAGCGTGCGCGTGAAGCAGGCAGCCGAGCCCCGCATGATGAACTTCAACGGCGGAGAGGGATCCCAGGAATTCTTTAAAGGCTTGCCAGACGGGCATCCGTTTGAACGCTTCTTCCGTGACTTTGGAAACCGTGGTGGTGAAGAAGGCCAGCGCGAGCGTCGCAATCCGCGTCAGTTCGGCATGTCCCAGGGCTCCGGCTTCTTCATCTCCAAAGATGGGTTTGTCGTCACCAATCATCACGTGATTGATCGCGGTACCGAATTTACGGTCATCGATCAGAATGGTGATGAGTACAACGCAACCCTGATCGGCGCGGACAAGCGCACAGATCTGGCGCTGTTGAAAGTCGAAAGCGACAACGACTTTACCTATGTCGATTTTGCTGATGATGCTCCGGAAGTCGGAGAGTGGACTGTCGCAATCGGCAATCCGTTCGGTCTCGGCGGTTCTGTGACCGCAGGCATCGTCTCCGCTCGTGGACGCGATATCGGAGCTGGTCCTTACGACGACTTCATCCAGATTGACGCACCCGTCAATCGCGGAAACTCCGGTGGTCCGGCCTTCAACATGAAGGGTGAGGTGATTGGTGTGAATGCGGCGATCTTCTCGCCGTCTGGTGGCAATGTCGGTATTGCCTTCGCAATCCCGGCTTCGACCGCGCAAGATGTCATCATGGAGCTGAAGAACGACGGCACAGTCGTACGCGGCTGGCTGGGTGTTCAGATCCAGAACGTGACCGATGACATCGCGGAAAGCCTTGGCCTTGATCAGGCCCGCGGCGCCATCGTCGCGGAAGCGCAGGAAAACAGCCCGGCTCAGAAGGCTGGCCTGCGCTCAGGCGACACCATCCTCGCGGTGGACGGCACCAGCGTCGAAGGGCCTCGTGATCTGTCCAAGATTGTTGCTGCCTATGAGCCGGACACCAAGGTTGACGTTACCATCTGGCGAGACGGCGAAGAACAGGACGTAACCGTTACACTCGGCCGTCTGAAGGAGCAGGAACAGGCTGCTGTCGAACAGCCGCAGGTCGAAGAAACAAAAACCAGCCTTGATGAGTTGGGTCTGGTTCTGACCACCAAGTCCGAAGCTGGCATGGAAGGCAAGGGCGTTGTGATTGCGGAGATCGATCCGGAAAGTCCTGCGGCCGAAAAACGCCTCAGCACTGGCGACGTCATTCTTGAAGTCGCTGGGATGCAGGTGAGCAACCCGGAAGATGTTCTCAAGGCACTCGACAAGGCTGAAAAGGATGGCCGCAAGGCGGTTCTCTTCAGGGTCGAAACCAACAACTCAACACGGTTCGTGGCGCTTCCCATGAACCTTGCCTGATCAGGATCCGGTCCCGCCCCGGACCGGCCCCTGTGTGGCAAGACCGGCCTGCCCTCTGCCCCCAAACCCCGACAGGCCGGTCTTTGCCTAGGGTTTAGCCTCTAAACCCGCACTGACTGGCGGTGGCGTCTCACATCCATCGCCGCCGCCAGCCATTTTCATTCAGCGCAACTCACGGTAAAAGGAAGCTATGTTGAGGATTCTTGTTATCGAAGATGATCCCGAAGCGGCCAGCTACCTAGTGAAGGGTCTGACCGAGCTCGGGCACACGGCCGACCAGGCCGCAGACGGTCAGACAGGGTTGCAGATGTCGCTGGACAGCGACTACGACATCCTCATTGTCGACCGCATGTTGCCCAGGCTGGATGGACTGTCCGTGATCCAGCAGCTTCGCGACGAAGGCAATCACACACCGGTGTTGATCCTTTCCGCCCTCGGTCAGGTGGATGACCGGGTCAAGGGTCTGAAAGCCGGCGGTGACGACTATCTGCCCAAGCCTTATGCCTTTACCGAACTCCAGGCCCGTGTCGAAGCGCTTGCCAGGCGTCCGAAATCCGCCAGCCAGGTCGAAACAACCTATACTGTCGGTGACCTGACACTTGACCGTATGGCGCATTCCTGCCGCCGGGGCGAAACCGAAATTCCACTTCAGCCGCGAGAATTCCGTTTGCTGGAATACCTGATGCAGAATGCCGGTCAGGTGGTCACCCGCACCATGCTCCTGGAAAATGTCTGGGAGTATCACTTCGACCCGCAAACCAATGTGATCGACGTTCATATCTCGCGCTTGCGTAGCAAGATAGACAAGGGCTTCGCCACACCGCTTCTGCACACAATCAGAGGTGCTGGATACACGATCCGTGACACGGCTCACTAGATTCACCCGAACGACGGCATTTAAGCTGTCGTTGCTCTATGTCGGTGTTTTCACGGTCATGTCCGGCTTTCTTGTCGTCTATGTGGCTGAAAATACCGACCACTTGATGTCCGAACAGGTCGTTCAATCCGTTGATTCCGAGCTTAAGGGATTGGCGGATGTTTACGTTCGCGGCGGCGTCCGTGACCTGGTGGAAACCATCGACCGTCGATCCAAACATCCCGATGCCAGCCTCTATTTGCTGACCGACTTTGCCGGCAATGCCCTTGTCGGAAACATTGCCCGCCTTCCGACTGTCGTGCTCGAAGAAGCCGATGGCGGACTGCGCCGCGTTCGCTACACGAGGCTTGGTCAAAACACCGAAGACATTGAACGTCAGGCCATGGTGCGCACGTTTGAGCTGCGTGGCGGTTTTCGTCTTCTCGTCGGACGGGATCTCGGCGATCAGCTGAAATTCTCCAATCTTCTGGCGAATGCGTTGCGGCTCTGGCTCGTCGTGATTGTTTTGATGGGGGCGATCACCTGGTTCTTTGTCAACAGCCGCGTGATGAAGCGCATCGACGATATTTCGGCAACGAGCCGGACGATTATGCATGGCGATTTGACTGGCCGGCTATCCGTTGCCGGAAACAATGATGAATTCGATCGGCTCGCGGTCAATCTCAATACCATGCTGGAACGCATTGAGTTGCTCATGCAGTCGATGAAGGATGTGACAGACAACATTGCTCATGACTTGAAAACACCTCTCACGCGTCTTCAGACACGCATCGAAGTCGCTCTGCGCGACTCCAAGGGAGAGGAAGGGTATCGCGACGCCCTTGAAGCAACACTTGACGAGACCGACCACCTGCTTCGCATTTTCAACGCGTTGCTGAGGATCGCCAGAATTGAATCGATGGCACCTGGAACGGTTATGGAACCAACGGACCTGAACAAAATGGTCGCGGAAATCGCCGAGCTCTATGAACCGCTTATCGAAGATGAAGGGGGCCGCCTAGAGACTGATGTGCCTTCCGGCCTTTATGCCGAGTGCAACAAGGACCTGATCAGCCAGGTTCTGGTCAACCTGACAGAAAACGCATTGAAATATGGCCGACCCGACGAGGGAAGCCTCTTGATCAGAATGTCGGCAAGCCTGGAAGACGGCCGTGTACAGCTGTCGGTAAGCGACAACGGTGCCGGTATTCCGGAGAAGGATCAGGAACGGGTTATAGAGCGGTTCGTGCGTCTAGAAGAAAGCCGTTCAGAACCTGGAACCGGACTTGGATTGAGCCTTGTCAAGGCAGTCGCCCGCTTGCATGGAGGAGAGTTGCGCTTCAAGAATGAGACACCGGGCCTGTCCGCCCGGATCGACTTGAAGCGGGCGGAGCCGGATGGCAGCGGGAGCGGAAATGGACAAGGCGGGAAAACCGGAGACGAAGCCCCTTGATGGCGAGAACGGCACCAGAGGAAGTCTTGCTGACCGGATAACCATTGTCCCAAGGACACCAGATCCGGACCGTGCAGACCTCTTCCTTAAAGACCTGTTGGACCATCCCGAGGCGGGCGAAAGCCTGAAAGACCTGTCCCGGGAAAAACCGAATCTGAGAGGTTTTCTTTCAGGCATAATTTCCAACTCACCTTATTTGCGCGATTTGATGCTTGCTGACCCGCCGCGCTTGTTGGCCTTGCTGCAAGAAGTGCCTGAGGCGCGCATCAGTCGGCTGCTGTCAGAAGCAGAAAATGCGGTTGCGGAAGATGAAGCCGGTATCATGCAGGCCCTCAGACTGTTCAAGCAGGACCTTGCCCTGACGTTGGGGCTGGCGGATGTCGGCGGAGTGATTGGATTGGACCGGGTAACAGGAGCGCTTGCCGGTTTTGCCGACGCTGCCCTGACTGCTGCTATCCGGTTTTGTCTCACGGATCTGACCCGCCGCAACAAGTTTTTACCTGTTGACGCCGAGCGGCCTGAGATCGACAGCGGAGTGATCGTGCTTGCAATGGGCAAACACGGTGCAAACGAACTCAATTACTCCTCGGACATTGATCTGATCGTGCTCTATGACCCGGATAAGGCGCCAATGTCCGGCAATGCTGAAGCACCTGTGGAATTTGTTCGCATGACCCGGCGCCTGGTAAAGATCATGCAGGACAGAACGGCTGAGGGATACGTATTCCGAACCGATTTGCGTCTGCGCCCCGATCCGGGAGCAACGCCGCTTGCAATGTCTGTTCCCGCGGCATTGGTTTATTACGAGTCACTTGGGCAGAATTGGGAGCGAGCAGCTCTGATCAAGGCACGCCCCTGCGCTGGGGACATTCCGGCGGGCGAGGAGTTTCTCAGAGAAATTGCACCTTTCATC
The DNA here is from genome assembly GCF_947499295.1 of uncultured Roseibium sp. Classification (GTDB taxonomy): domain Bacteria; phylum Pseudomonadota; class Alphaproteobacteria; order Rhizobiales; family Stappiaceae; genus Roseibium. The sequence goes on along the minus strand of NZ_CANMNP010000001.1, from coordinate 600,608 downwards.
TGGCGTAAATATCTGGACTTTGCAGCGATATCGGATGTGCAATCGATCAAGCGGCAAATCCACATGCACAAGGGTCACGGCGTTATCGCGGTTGCCGGCCACAACGTTAAACTCGGACGTGGCGGTATCCGAGAAGTGGAATTTTTCGTTCAGACACAGCAGCTGATTGCAGGCGGGCGCAATCCGAAATTGCGCGGACGCCGGACACTTGAAATGCTCGATGCGCTTTGTGATGCGGATTGGATCCGGGTGCGTGCAAGAGATGAGCTGAGGCACGCCTATGGCTTCTTGCGGGATGTCGAACATCGCATCCAGATGATGAATGACGAGCAGACCCAGCTTCTGCCGAAAGACAGCGAAGGCCTTAATCGTATCGCGTCGCTGATGGGATTTGAAAGCCTGCCTGACTTCGAGGAGGTCTTGCTCGATCATCTGCGCAAGGTGCAGCATCACTATGCTGAACTCTTCGAAGATGAGCCTGGCCTGTCGTCTGAACTCGGCAATCTGGTTTTCACCGGCGATGATCATGATCCGGACACGCTCGATACGCTGGCAAGGCTCGGATTTAAGCAACCGTCCGAAGCCGCCAACATTGTCAAATCGTGGCACTTCGGCCGGTACCCCTGCACCCGGTCAACCAAGGCCCGTGAACGGTTGACAGAAATGCATCCCTCTCTGATTGGAGCGCTTGCGGCAACTGATAACGCCGATGCAGCGCTCAGAGCATTCGACAGTTTTCTGTCAAAACTCCCCGCTGGCGTGCAGCTGTTTTCGCTTTTGAGATCAAACCCGCAATTGCTCTCGCTTCTTGCAACGACGATGGGAGCCGCCCCGCGCATGGCCGAAACGGTCTCAAAGCGTGTGCACGTTCTGGACGCCGTTCTTGATCCGGCCTTTTTCGGCGCCATGCCGAGCGTTCAGGAGTTTCGTGTCGGACTTGACCGTACACTTGCTCAGTCTCGCTTTTACGAAGAAGCCTTGGACAGGGCGCGCATCTTTACTCAGGAACAACAGTTTCTGATCGGCTTGAGGCTGATCTCCGACACGCTTTCTGCCGACCGGGTCGGGTTTGCCCTGGCCAGACTGGCGGAAGTTGTTGTTGACCGCATCCTGCGGCAGGTGATGGTCCATGTCGGCGAGAACCACGGCAACGTTCCAGGGGGAGACGTCGCAGTTCTTGCCATGGGCAAACTTGGCGGGCGGGAGATGACCGCTGCCTCTGATCTTGATCTGATTTTGCTCTATGAAGCTCCTGAAGATGTCAAAGAGTCCGATGGTCGAAGGCCATTGGCGATTTCACAATATTACACCCGCCTGACCCAAAGGCTTGTGACCGCTCTTTCCGCACCGACAGCAGAAGGCTCCCTTTATGAGGTCGACTTCAGGCTGCGCCCGTCCGGCAACGCTGGTCCACTGGCGACAAATCTGGGCGGCTTTATTGCCTATCAGGAGAGGGATGCGTGGACTTGGGAACATATGGCTTTGACCCGTGCCAGAGTGATTGCGTCATCGTCGCCGGAATTCAGAGCCAAGATCATCGGGAGTATCTGCAACACGCTGACCAAACCACGTGACCTCGTGCAACTCGCCAACGACGTGCGGGCAATGCGGGCGCGCATCGAAAAGGAAAAGGGGACCAAAGATGTCTGGGATCTGAAACAGGTTGCCGGTGGGTTGGTCGACATTGAATTCATTGCTCAGTTCCTGCAGTTGGCGAATGCAGAAAAGAGCAAGGAAATTTTGGCGCAGGGGACCGAAGAAGCTCTTGAAAAGCTGCGGGACGCTGGTTTCCTGGCACTGGACGATGCAGAACTTTTGTTGGAGGCGCTGCGCCTCTACCACAGGCTTACGCAAATCCTTCGGCTCGTGCTATCCGGCAAGTTTGTGTCTTCCGAGGCTCCGGGCGGAGTGCTTGATCTGCTTGTGCAAGCGTCTTCGAGCCCGACATTTGCACGCCTGGAAATCGAACTGGGGGAGCTGCAAAGCAAGGTTCGTTCGGTGTTCGTGCGACTGATTGGAAAAGTCGAGATCGAGGAATGATCAGTTTTGCGCGACTACGCGGCTTCTGCCTCGGCAATCGGGAGCGTGAAGCTGACGGTCGTACCCTTTTTCACCTTAGATTCAATCGTCAGCTTGCCGCCATGCAGTTCAACCAGTGAGCGGGCAATGGCCAGTCCAAGACCGGAGCCCTGGTGGGTTTTGGTAAACTGGTTTTCCACCTGAACGAACGGCTGCGCAAGGCGTTCTATGTCGCGCTCCGATATGCCTATGCCTGTATCGGTCACCTCGAAGCGCAGCTTGTCGCCACGCGGGATGGCCCGCAAGGTGACCGTGCCGTTGTCCGGCGTGAATTTCACCGCATTGGCCAGCAGGTTCAAAAGGATCTGTTTCAGCGCCCGCTTGTCCGCCAGGACCTGATAATCGTCCGACACGTCCTCGACCACAGTGATGTTCTTTTCGGTCGCAGCACCGGTGACGATCCGGCCTGCATCTGCTGCCGCCGCCGTTGCGCTGACAATTTCGGTTTCGATGGACATGCGCCCAGCCTCGATCTTGGACATATCGAGGACGTCGTTGATCACATTGAGCAGGTAAGTTCCAGAGGAATAGATATCCTTGCAATAGTCATTGTAGCGATCAGTACCAAGCGGCCCGAACATCTCCTGCGTCATGATGTCGGAGAAGCCGATGATCGCGTTGAGAGGCGTGCGGAGTTCATGAGAAATATTTGCAAGAAACTCCGATTTGGCCTGGTTGGCAGCTTCGGCCCGGGTCTTTTCTTCCTGGTACTTGTCCGCCATTTCCACGAGCTGTCGTGCCTGGATCTCAAGCGTCTGACGGGATTTCTGCAGATCGGAAACCGTCGCCTTCAACCGTTTTTCCGACTCCATCAGTTTTTCTTCGTGTTTCTTCAGCGCGGTAATGTCGGTGCCGACAGAAACAAAGCCGCCGTCTTTGGTGCGGCGCTCAGAAATCTGCAGCCAGCGCCCGTCTTCCAGCTGCGCCTCATAAGACCCTTCGGGCGCTCCGCCGCGCTGTGTCACGGTGATAGGCCTCGGAGCAACTTCTGAATTGGAAGCCGCCTCCATGACTGCCTGATATGGCGTTCCGGCCTTGATGACCGCGCTCGGCAGGCTGTGCAGCGATTGGTAGTTGGAGTTGCAGATGACCAGTTCGTTCTTGGCATTCCAGAGAACAAACGCTTCTGAAATGGTTTCGATCGCATCGCGCAAACGCAGGTCGGCCATCCGGCTTTGCTCTGCCAGCTCATGCTGCTCGGTGATGTCGATGCAAATACCGATCAGATGCGGTTCTGCGCGGCCGGGTTCAGACTGGATTTCACCGCGAGCCCGGAGCCAGATCCAGCTTCCGTCTGAATGCCGCATGCGAAAGGTCTCGTCGACCAGTGTTTCGCCGCTTTCAAGCAGGTGCTCGGCAAGGCCGAGGAGGTCGATATCATCCGGGTGGGTGATGTCTGCGACATCTGCAAAGCTCAGAATATCGTCTTTGGGCTCCCGCCCAAGCAGCTCGTAGAGTGAAGACGACCAGAACATCCGGCCCCTGGAAAGATCCCAGTCGAAGAGACCGCAGCGGCCATGGGTGAGGGCGGTGTCGATCCGTCCTCTTGTGGTCGCATACATTTCGTCAGCGGATTCCGCACGTGTTGCCTGACTGAAGAATCCGTAGATCACCGCTAAAAGAACCAGGGATGTTCCGACGAACAAGGTTACGTTGGCCGAAAGATCATTGCGCCAGCTCGAATAGATGTCCGTTTCCGGCTGAACAACGGCGATCATGCCGAGACGGCCGGACAAGTGATGGACGGTCGCGAAGACTTGCTCTTCCTGGTCGAGGCCGCCGATGTCCACGGGAATGGACAGAACGCCGGCTCGAGCACCAAAGACCGTCAGCGGTTGTGACGGGCCGAGCAAGTCGGTGATTGGCCGGCTCTCAAGGCCAGGTTGAATGGGGGCGGTCGCAACAACGGTGCCTGATTTGTCGGCAACAATGTAAATACGTCCCTTGCTGGTAGCGCCCGCGGGCAGGCTGTCTGCAAGAATACGTTTTAGGGTGGTCCTGTAGCCGGTGTCCGGCAAGGTCGGTTCAGATGCTTCCAGACTGCTTGCAACAACAGTTGCCATCAGGCTGAGTGTTGTCTGCGCCGAGCGCTGCGTGTCTGTATATCCGTTTGCCAGTTCACCGGCCCGAAATATCGCAAGGACGATGATGAAAATGATGGCGAGGCCCGGAATAAGACGGCGCATCAGGCTGTCTGATCTCGCCAGACCCGAAGAGAGGGCAGTGAGCAGAGAGCGGAGAGACAAGCTGGTGTCGCTTGTTCTTGTTTCTCCGTTTGACTCCTTATCGCCGCGCCGCGCAGATGCGTCGCCAGCCAATGCTCGCGCCATAGGAAGTGTGCCTCAAAAACCGCCGTCTCGGGGTCGGCCCCGAATCACTTCCATTTGAATCAAAACACGAGTTCTTGTCCAGACCTTGCCAAGAAGAAAATGGTTAACGCCGCGCCGCTTTACGCGCTGTTGCGTTAACCTTTTCCAGTATTTCACACTATTGCAGTGTTCTGTCGACGATATCGCGGCTGTCTCTTGACAGATTTTCGAATGATGAAACCCTCAAGAGGGCAGTTTCAGCAAGGGCAGAACGTTGTGGGTCTAGTGCGCGCCACGAACGAAAACTGGTCAAAAGCCTGGAAGCTACCTGTGGATTTCGGCGATCGATCTCCAATACTGATTCGGCAACAAGCTCAAATCCAGCACCATCGCTTCGTGCAAACTGTGTCGGATTGCCTGTGGCAAAGGATTGCAGCAAAGAGCGCACCCGGTTGGGGTTACCGGCATCATAGAGCGGGTGGGATTTGAGCGCGCGAACCTTTGCCAGGGCATCTTCTCCAGGGGCTGTCGCCTGCGTCACGAACCATTTGTCCATGGCCAGAGAATTGCCCTCATGGCGATTGAGGTAAGCGGCAAGAGCCTCGTCTTCCTTGGCAAGGTGGTCATGAACAAGCAATGTCAGTGCGGAAATTCTGTCGGTCATGTTGTCCGCAGCTGCAAACCCTTCCCAGATCGTTTCTGCGGCCCCTGCCAGTTCAGACACGGCGACAAATGAAAGCGCACGATTGGCGAGTGCGCGCTTGCCGGCGCTGACCGCATCTGGAGAAAAGGAACCGTTTGGCGTGGTAGACTTGGCAATCGACTGAAATTCAGCCCCGTGTGCAGCTGCAATGGCCTTTCGCAGCAGCTGGCGCGCCTCATAAACGGCATCTGGATCGACGTTCTTGCCGATCTCCTGAGCGATGTCGGCTTCACTGGGCAGGGCCAGGGCCTGTGCACGCAGTGCTTCATCCAGCAAGGCGTCGGTCAAAACATTGCCGATCACAGCAATCGTATCCGTCGACGGTGCGGCGCAGTTTCCCTGCCTTGTGTCGCCGGTCAGGCGAACGAGATCCTTCATCAAAAGGCTTTGAACGGCCTGCCACCGATTGAAGGGATCGCCGTCATTGGCAGCAAGGAACACAAGTTCGTCTTGCGACAGGGTTTGATTGAGCCTGACCGGTGCGGAAAACCCCCTGAGCAGCGACAGGACGGGACGGGAGGCGACATTGCCGAAGGTGACCTTCTGGTGTGCCTTGTCGAGTATCAGTACGTCGCCTTGAACGCGTGCACCCTCGGAAGCGACCGTATCAAGGTCGTTGCCATTTGCGCCTATCAATCCGAAACGCAGTGGAATAACAGCTGGTTTGCTGGTTTTCTGACCGGGAACAGGCGGGATTTCCTGGGACAGTGACACCGTAAATGTCTTTGAACCTGCATCGTAGTCGGTTTCCGCCGTTACAACCGGCGTGCCGGCCTGTTCATACCAACGCGAAAACTGATCGAGATTGGTTGACGCTGCTTCGGCAAAGCACGCCAGGAAGGCCTCAATCGTGGTGGCTTCACCGTCGTGCCGCTCAAAATAGAGATCCAGTCCTGCCTTGAAGGCATCATCACCAATTAGCGTTTTCAGCATTCGGACGACTTCAGCGCCCTTTTCGTAAACCGTGGCAGTATAGAAGTTATTGATTTCATGATAAGTTCTTGGTCGAACCGGATGCGCGAGCGGGCCTGCATCTTCCGGAAACTGATGCGACTTGAGCAATCTGACATCTGCGATCCGCTTCACGGCGCGCGAACGCATATCGGAAGAAAACTCCTGGTCGCGAAAAACCGTCAGACCTTCCTTCAGGCACAGCTGGAACCAGTCCCGGCAGGTGATGCGGTTGCCCGTCCAGTTGTGAAAATATTCATGCGCGATCACGGCTTCTATGTTTGCAAAATCCTGATCAGTCGCTGTTTCCGGATCGGCGAGAACATATTTATCATTGAAGATATTGAGGCCCTTGTTCTCCATCGCCCCCATGTTGAAGTCCGAAACTGCGACAATGTTGAAGACGTCCAGATCGTATTCGAGGCCAAACACTTCTTCATCCCAGCGCATGGAGCGTATCAGCGAGTCCATAGCCCACGCGCACCGGTCTTCCTTGCCGTGTTCAACATAAATGTTGAGTTCCGCTTCGTTGCCGGATTGCGTGGTGAAACGGGCAGGGACGCGGGCAAGGTCACCAGCCACAAGCGCGAAAAGGTAAGCGGGTTTGGGATGCGGGTCGTGCCAGACTGCAAAATGCCGTCCCGTGTCACCCAATAGTCCCTGTTCAACAAGGTTACCGTTGGCCAACAGAACCGGACATGCGTCTTTTTCGGCTTCCAATCGGGTTGTGTAGACGGAAAGGACGTCAGGCCGATCGAGGAAATAGGTGATGCGGCGGAACCCTTCTGCTTCGCATTGCGTGCAATAGGTGCCGGACGAACGGTACAGCCCCATAAGCTTGGTATTGGCATCCGGGTTGAGGCGGGTGATGATCTCAAGTTCGAACGGCTCCTCCGGTGGCGTGAAAAGCTCAAGTCGATCCGCTGTTACACTGAATTCGTGCTGGGCAGGGGCCTGTCCGTCAATGGTCAAGGACACGAGTGTCAGCTCGTCGCCGTCCAGTTCCAACGGGGCACCGGGATGCGTCCCGTCTTGCCGCGCGATGGACAGCACTGCCCGTACGATGGTTTCGGTTGGCGCAAGTTCGACACGAAGATCGACCGTTCCAATGCGGTATGCAGGCGGTTGATAGTCTTCCAGCCGGATGGCTGGCGCCGTTTCAGAACGCATCTGGATCTCCCGAGTGACAATGGCCAAGCGATGGCAGAGGGTTAGGCTCCCGCGTTAACATGATCGCGGAACATGGCAAAGTCTAGATTCCATGGCAGGCAGTTGATCCCCAATTCCAGCAGCTGGTGAAGGCAATCGAAGCTCAAGTTTTGACGCGGCTCTGGCCTTTGTCTATGTGAGGGGCAACGTCACTTGAAGGGACATTTTGAATGAGCCGTCTGGACAGCTTTATCCGCCGCATGACCTCGCAGAAAATCTTGCTTGAGTATCTTGTCGAAAAGGTCAATCAGGTCGATGGCCCGGTCCTGGAGCTGGGGTTGGGCAACGGCCGGACCTATGACCATCTTCGGGAAATTTATCCTGAAAAGGAAATTTTCGTATTTGATTTTGCCATGAATTGCCATCCGAGCTGCGCGCCGGATGCGGACCATATGATCCTCGGTGATATCCGCGACACGCTGGCCTTTTGCGGACCTCGCGTTGGGGCAAAGGCCTCGTTTGCCCATATCGATATCGGTTCAGCCGATCCGACCAATGACCTTGCCATTGTTCACTGGCTCGCGCCTCTTTTGAACGAACGCATGGCGGTTGGTGGTTTCGTCCTGACCGCATTGAAACTGGAGCTTTCGAATTTTGAAACGCTCGACAAACCGGACGGCATTCATCCAGGCCGGTATCACATCTACCGGAAAGTTTCGGAAGCCTGATCGTTCCTGACCGTTCAAGGATATCAAGACATGAGCGCCCCATTGGAAGGCATCAAGGTTGTTGAACTCGCCCGAATTCTGGCCGGTCCCTGGACGGGTCAGACGCTGGCCGATCTTGGTGCCGATGTCATCAAGGTTGAAAGTCCGCAAGGCGATGACACCAGAGGCTGGGGGCCGCCATTTGTCGATGGCGATCCAGACGAGAGCAGTGACGCTGCTTATTTCCACGCCTGTAACAGGGGGAAACGCTCCATAACCGTCGATTTCCGGACCGAGGAAGGACAGGACGTTGTTCGGCGTCTTGTGGCCGAGGCCGATATTCTGATCGAAAACTTCAAGGTCGGCGGTCTTGAGAAATACGGTCTCGACTATGACAGCCTTAGTAAGGTCAATCCGAAGCTGATCTATTGTTCGATCACCGGGTTCGGCCAGGACGGGCCATATGCCCACCGGGCAGGATATGATTTCATGATCCAGGGCATGGGCGGCATCATGGATCTGACCGGCGACCCTGAAGGCGACCCCCAGAAGATAGGTGTTGCCTTTGCCGATATCTTCACGGGTCTTTACGGTGTCGTCGGCGTTTTGGCCGCGCTCAGGCGTCGGGATCAGACCGGCGAAGGTGAGTGGATCGACATGGCTCTGCTCGATGCTCAGGTCGGGGTGCTCGCCAATCAGGCACTGAACTACTTTGTCTCCGGCAACACGCCGAAGCGTCTTGGCAATGCGCATCCCAACATCGTTCCCTACCAGGTCTTTCCAGTCGCCGATGGTCACCTGATCATAGCTGTTGGCAATGATGGCCAATTTGTAAGGCTGTGTGACGTTCTGGGGTGCCCTGAACTGCCGAAGCGCACAGAATTTGCCTCCAATGCGGCACGCGTTGCCGCGCGGGATGAATTGGTGCCACTCTTGACGGCGGCTATGGCCGGTTATCGTCGCGATGACCTTTTGAACGCACTGGAAAAAGAAGGTGTGCCTGCCGGTCCGATCAATTCCGTGGAAGATGTCTTCAACGATGAACAGGTTCGGCACAGGGGGCTGAAAGTTGAACTTCCGGCACCGCAGGCCGCGACAGGTAGTGTTTCATCGGTTCGTACACCTATCAGCTTCAAGAATGGCAATCTCGTTCTTGAGAAGGCGGCTCCTGCGCTGGGAGAACATACAGAAGAGATCCTTAAGGAACTCGGTCTGCAATCCGGATCCTGACGATTGGAGAAATGCGTGAAGGACACAGAGTATCTTAAGGTCAAGGACACAAGGGTTCTGTCCAATGAATGGGGCACGCTGACCCAGTTCAAGGTCGATTATCGCCGCAAGGATGGAAGATGGCAGGAGCAGATCCGTGAAGCCTATGATCGGGGCCACGGCGTGGCGTGTCTTCTGCACGATCCCGATACGGACTGCGTGCTGCTAACGAGACAATTCCGTCTGCCGGTTTGGTTGGGCGGCGAAGATCCGTTTTTGATCGAAGCACCCGCTGGGTTGCTTGAAGGAGCCCAGCCGGAAGAACGCATGCGCCTGGAGCTGATCGAAGAGACCGGATTTGAGGTTTCCGAACTCAATCATCTTTTCGATGCTTATATGAGCCCAGGGTCCGTCACCGAGTATCTGGCATTTTTCACTGGCACTTACCATTTGAAGAACAAGGTGGCCGCCGGTGGAGGCGCTGAAGACGAAGGAGAGGACATCGAGGTCGTTCATGTTCCCTTGCCTGACGCGCTAGGCATGGTGCGGTCGGGTGAGATCAGGGATGCGAAGACAATTATTTTGCTGCAGGAACTGGCACTTCGACAGTTTTCTGTGAGCAAAGATTGAGCTGGGGATTGCGTCGATAACACTGTTACATCTCTTAAATTGACGGCTCCTTTCAGGCAAGTAAGCTGCCAAATGTAAATCGAGGATCAGGGCCAATGGCAAAACCAGCACGGAATGACCGGCGATTGAAGCTGCGCTTGGCCACCGTCGTTGGGCTTGGATTTGGAGCATTTGTCGCGATCGCCATCGGCCTCGTCCTTGGTCTCTCCGTTGCCGCCAATTTCAAGAACACGTTTTCACTTTTGAACGACAAGGCGATTTTGAGCACGCAAGCGCTCGAACAACAATTGCGCACGCATTTTGGCTCGGTTCAAAGCGCGGTTGTCGGGCTGAAACCCTATTTCGACGACGGTACTCTGGGGTTTGAGAACCCGGAACGCACGCTTGAAGACCTCAAGATAGCACTCGGCTCCAACAACGATATTACGACACTTGCGGTAACAGACCCTTCAGGCAAACGCATGGGGATCTACCGCGCGCCAAATGGAAAAATGTGGCGCATCGAGAGCGATGTTCCACCGCCTGGCATGACTTCAAGGGACTTGCCGAAACTTGACGCCGACAGTCCGCCGAGCTGGGGGCCGCTGGTGGAACACGAAGTTGGGCTATTTGCAAATGTCTCGGTTCCAATCGTGCAGGACGGCGAGGTCAAGGGTCTTCTGACGGCTGCCAGTTCCATGCGAGACCTGACCCACATCGTGGCCTCTCAGGACGAAGGCAGGAACAATACGGTATTCATTCTGGATGGCGACAATCGGGTCATCATGCACTCAGATGCCAGCGGCTTGCAGACCGGCAGCGAAATCAGGACGAAACTGCCCAGTTCGCTCAGAACTGCCGGCGATCCGGTGCTGGCCGGCATGTCTGGCGAGGAAAAGCTTACGGAATTTGAAAAGGCGGCAGACCTTGGTATCGAGGTCTCATTCGTCCAGGTCGGAGACGCCGAATTCATCCTTATGAAGGCCCCGTTATCCGGCTTCAGCCAAAGGCCATTTACAATCGGACAGTATTTTCTGGGAGCCACCGTCTCGCGCGAGGTCGAGCGTTTGGCCGGTTCCATGTTCGTCGGATTTGGAGCACTGGTCATTTCGGTTCTGATTGCTTTCTGGATTGGACGCAGGGTTGCGCGACCTTTGCGGACACTGGCCGTTCAGTCGGAGCGTGTCGGAACGCTGTCCTTGAACGAAGTCGAACCGCTTCCGCGGAGCCGGGTCGCCGAATTGGACCAGGTTGCCCTTGCCTTCAACGCCATGGTTGAAGGCCTTAAGGCAATGAACACCTATGTCCCGCGTTCGTTGTTTATCAAACTGATGCGCCTTGGAGGCGGCGAAGCTGCCGAGGCAAGAGAAGCAGAACTCACGATCCTGTTCACCGATATCGTCGGCTTCACTGCGCTTTCCGAGCATCTGAGCGCTGAGGAAACAGCAGGCCTTCTGAACGATCATTTCGCCATTCTTGTGGAGGCGGTTGAAGGTGAGGGGGGAACGGTCGACAAGTTTCTCGGTGACGGCATGCTGGCATTTTGGGGCGCACCCGATGCACGTCATGATCACGCCGAAGCTGCCGTCAGAACGGCCCGCCGGATTGCGTCGGCGTTGCGCGAGGCCAATGCCAGGGCCAAGGCGAATGGAAAGCCGGAGATGTGTCTGCGGATAGGTATCCACACAGGGCAGGCCGTTGTCGGCAACGTGGGTGCCCTTGATCGGTGGAACTATACTGTTGTCGGGGACACCGTGAATGCAGCCGAACGTCTGCAGACCCTTGGTAAGGAGGTTCCAGGACATCCGGACGTTACAATTCTGGCGAGCGCGGATACGATTGCCAGGCTTCCGGAAGAAGAAAACCAGCGGGCTGTGGGGGAGCACCACCTGCGCGGACGCAGCGGTCTTATGGAAGTTTATTGGCTCGATCCGTTCCCGGTTGGCACGGTTCAAGCCAAAAACCTTCCCGTCAGTGCGGCAGAATAAGCCCTGTTTCCGGCCTCTCGGCAGGCCAAGATCATGAACCGCAATATAAAAATTTGAGAATGTGACGAACGTCACAGTCGATTATCACTGAATTCTGCATTGCTATCGACCGGCGAATTTGGTTGTCTTTCTATTGCAATAAGGGCTTAGTAAGCCTCTCGCAGACAATCCTTGCCGGGGAGGAAAAGCGCAGTGAATGTTCTCTCGATTGAGGGACTGACGGTAGACTTTAATACAGCAGAAGGCCGCGTGCGTGCTGTCGATGATGTGTCGTTTGTCGTTCCCGAAAACCGGACTGTCGCGCTGGTAGGGGAATCGGGGTCCGGCAAGACCGTTATTTCGCAGACGATTATGGGGCTGTTGCCTCAGGCAGCTGAGATCTCGTCCGGCAATGTAATCCTTGCAGATCCAACAGGCGAAGAACCGCCGGTGGACATCGCGGCGCTGGAGCGCAAGGGGCCGCAAATGCGGCATCTGCGCGGAAACCGCGTCGCGATCATTTTTCAAGAACCCATGACATCACTGTCGCCGCTCCACACGATCGGCGACCAGATCGGCGAAGCCGCCCTGTTGCACAGGAATGTATCCAGGGCCGAGGCGAGCGAACTGACCAAGACCATGCTTAGTCTTGTCAAGTTTCCCGATCCTGAGAGAGCGCTTGAAACCTATCCCTTTGAATTGTCCGGAGGCCTGCGCCAGCGCGCCATGATCGCGATGGCGATGATCTGCCGGCCGGCGCTGTTGATTGCCGATGAGCCGACAACAGCTCTCGATGTCACGATCCAGGCGGAAATTCTGAAGCTGATCCGCGAAGTTCAGTCGGAACTGCGCATGTCCGTTTTGATGATCACTCACGATTTCGGTGTTGTTGCCAACATGGCTGACGAGATCGCGGTGATTTATCATGGCCGGATCATGGAAAAAGGCACTGCACAGCAGCTTTTTTCCGATCCGAAGCACGATTATCTGAAGGCGCTTTTGAACGCGGTTCCAAGCTTTCACATGGACAAGGATGAACGGCTGGTGCCGATCCGGCCCATTGTTTTGAAGTCGGAAGAGCTGACGAGCAACAGGCCCCACTGTGATGTGGCTCCGGGTGAGCCTCTGGTTGAAATGCGGGACGTAACCAAGCAGTTCACGCTGCGCAAGGGATCATTCTTCGGGTCCAAGGCCAAGACCCTGACTGCGCTGGACGATATCAGCCTGACCATTCGCCGTGGCGAATGCCTGGGTCTGGTCGGTGAATCCGGATCAGGCAAAACCACAGCTGCAAAGGCAATCTTGAGGGCCATTGGTATTGAAGGTGGTCAGGTTCTCTATAACCGCGGCAACGGTCTGGAAGACATTGCCAATCTGAGCGGCGCGGAACTCATGGATTACCGTCGCCGGGTGCAATTGATATTCCAGGACCCGTTTTCCTCGCTCAACCCGCGCATGACCATCAACGATACGCTGATGGAGCCCATGGAAGTACATGGTGTCGGCACGCCGAAAGAGCGCGCGGAGCGCGCGCGCAATCTCATGAACCTTGTGGGGCTCGATCCGCGCTTCCTGAGGCGCTATCCGCATTCCTTTTCCGGCGGGCAAAGGCAGCGCATCGGCATTGCCAGAGCGCTGACGCTCAACCCGGAATTCATCTTGTGTGACGAACCGACGTCGGCCCTGGATGTATCTGTCCAGGCGCAGATCCTCAATTTGCTTCAGGACCTGAAGCGGGATCTCAATCTCACTTATCTCTTTGTCAGTCACAACCTTGCCGTTGTCGATTATGTTGCCGACAGGATCGCAGTCATGTGCCGCGGTCGACTGGTTGAAATTGGTGAGACCCGAACAGTGGTTGGCAACCCGCTTCATCCTTATACAAAAGCGCTCTTGTCCGCGGTACCGGAACCGGACCTGTCAGCGCCGCTTGATTTTGCCGCTCTGGATGCGAACAACGCGTCAGAGCCGCAACTTTGGCCGGAACCATTCCGCCTTGTGAACGGTCAGGAGCCGTTGCTGGTGGAAATGGAGCCGGATCACTTTGTCTGCGCACCTGGCCTAAAGAACACCGGGGCGCAAGAGGGGACAGCTGCATAATGCTTGTGAACACCGTAAGGGCCGGTCTGTTTGTGACCGCCGTCATGTTCGCGGGGCCTTTGGCCGCGCTTGAACTGAAGGAAACGCCAGGTCTCGACCCGGCACTTCCACCGGTGGCCGAAAGGCTGCCATCCGAACCGCTGGTCGTGGACCTCCAAGCCAAGGGCCGCACCGTCGGCAAGCATGGCGGTGCCATCGACACGCTCATCGGCCGCGCCAAGGATGTGCGTCTGATCAATGTCTGGGGTTATGCGCGCCTCGTCGGCTATAACGAGAAGTTGGAGCTGCTGCCCGACATTCTTGAAAATGTCGAAGTGGAAGACGGACGCATTTTCACGTTTCACACCCGTGAAGGCCACAAATGGTCAGATGGACATCCTTTCGGAGCTGAAGACTTCCGTTACTATTTCGAGGACATCGTCAGCAACGAAAAACTGACCCCCTCCGGTTTGCCGCCGTTTCTCGTTGTGAACGGCAAAGGTCCGAAATTCGAGGTGGTGGATGAGACCTCTGTTCGGTTTACCTGGGACGACCCCAATCCGCTGTTCCTGCCGGAACTTGCCAAAGCCCGGCCTCCGTTTATCTATCGCCCTGCGCATTATCTGAAACAGTTTCACGAAAAATATGGCGATCCGGACTTCATCACCAAGGAGGCCGCCAAGGTAAAGGCGCGCAGCTGGGCGCCGCTTCACGCCAAAAAAGATGACATGTACAACGCCCGGAATGTCAGGCTTCCGAGCCTTCAGCCCTGGGTGCGCATGCGTGACGACAGCGATTTGCGGTTCATTCTTGAACGCAATCCATACTACCACCGGGTCGACAGCACCGGACAACAATTGCCCTATACCGACAACGTCATCATGACAGTTGCGGACGGCAAGCTTATCCCGGCGAAAACTCAGGCTGGCGAAAGCGATCTTCAGGCCAGAAACCTGAGTTTTTCTGATATCACCGTCCTGAAAAAAGGCGAGAAGCAGAACGGTTACGTGACAGCGCTCTGGTCCAATACCAAGGGTTCTGAAATCTCCATTCTTCCGAACTTCACAGTGAAGGATCCCGAGTGGCGCGCGCTTTTCCGTGACAATCGCTTCCGCCACGCATTGTCGCTCGGCATTGACCGCAATCTGATCAATCGTGTTCTGTTCTTCGGTCTCGGTACACCCGGCAACGACACGATTCTTCCGGCAAGCCCGCTTTATAAGCCCGAATACACGACCAAATGGGCTGAGTATGACCCGGACAAGGCGAACGAACTGCTGGATGAAATCGGTCTGACCAAACGCGATGGAGAAGGCACGCGCCTTCTGCCTGATGGCAGGCCGATCGAAATCATCGTGGAAACAGCAGGCGAAGCCCAGGTGCAGGACGACGCGCTGGAACTGGTGAGCGAGATGTGGGGCGAACTCGGCATCAAACTGTTCGCCAAGCCAAGCCAGCGCGACAACCTGCGCGAACGGGCAATCACCGGCCAGCTGGTAATGTCGGTCTGGTGGGGGCTTGAAAACGGTATTCCAACTTCAGAAATGCCGCCTGAAGACCTGGCGCCGGTTCACGGAGATGTTTTGTCTTGGCATTCCTGGGGCGACTACTACGAAACAAAGGGTGAGGGCGGCGAAAAGCCGGATTGGGCGCCTGCCGAGCGTTTGATGGAACTCTACAATTCCTGGCTCGTTTCCAAGACACCGGAAGAGCGGACCAAAATCTGGGATGAGATGCTCCAGATCCATGCAAACGAGACAATCCGCATTGGACTTGTTTCCGGCGTTCGCCAGCCCGTAGCGATCAAGAATGTGGAGAATGTCCCGCTTGAAGGTATCTATGGCTGGGACCCGGGTGCGCATTTTGGAATTCATCGCATGGATGAGTTCTATCTGACGAACTGAACCCGCACCCGAAAGTGATTTCCGGGGCTCGTACGGAGGAAATATGGCTGACCGGCTGGAGATTACCGCAGAACTTATCGACTATGTTTGCCAGCACGGAACCCGGGAAACCGCATCACTTAAGAAACTTCGCCACCACACTCAAATCCTGCCGGACGCCGAAATGCGCGTCCCGCAGGAGCAGGGCCAGTTGCTGTATTTCCTGATCAAGGCCATGTCTGCCAAAAGGGTTATGGAGCTCGGTGTGTTCACCGGCTACAGCACGCTTTGGATGGCCTCCGCTCTGCCTGATGATGGCCGTGTTGTCGCCATCGACAAGCGCAACAATTGGCAGGAGTTGGCTGAAACCCATTGGCAGGAAGCTGGAGTCCGCCACAAGATCGATTTTCGGATCGGACGAGCGCAAGGGGTTATGCAGGACATGCTCGAGGAAGGTGAGGGAAGTTCATTCGATCTGATTTTCGTAGACGCCGACAAGAAGAGTTACACCGCCTATTACGAGCTTGCCTTGAAACTGCTCAGAACCGGCGGGATGATGGTGTTTGACAATATGCTTCGTCTCGGTGACGTCATCGATCCGGAAATCAAGGACCCGGCTGTAGATGAAATTCGCGCCTTGAATGCACGTTTGCGGGACGACGAACGGGTGGTGATTTCAATGTTGCCGTTTTCAGACGGCCTGACGCTTGCGCTGAAGGCGGGCTGATGCTGGAGTAAAATTCATGTTGTCACTGGTGCAGTGACAGCTCGTATTCAGACGCAGTTGGGGCTTAGGGGGAATAAGTGCTCTACTACATAATACGTCGGATATTGATGATGATCCCGACTTTGCTGGTGATCAGCTTTCTGACGTTTCTCATCATCGAGCTTCCGACTGGAGACTATATTTCCAACCAGATTGCAGCTCTGAAGGCTTCAGGGGAAAGTTCATCTGTTGCCAAGCTGGAGTTCCTGCGCAAGGAGTTTTCGCTCGATCGGCCATTTTTCGAAAGATACCTGATCTGGGTCGGTCTATGGCCAGGACCCCATGGGCTTGATGGTCTGATCCAAGGCAACTGGGGATGGTCTTTCGAGTTTGACAAGCCGGTCGATCAGGTAATCGGCCCGACATTGCCGCTCACGGTGGTCCTGAATTTCGCGACGATCCTTTTTGTCTATGTGGTTTCATTTCCGATCGGCATCTATTCCGCAACCAGGCAGTATTCATGGGGCGATTACGGCATCACCTTTGTCGGCTATATCGGATTGGCCACACCGAATTTCCTGCTTGCGTTGATCCTTCTATATTTTTTCAATCGCTGGTTCGGTCTTTCCGTGGGCGGGCTAATGGCGCCAGAGTATATCGATCAGCCTTGGAGTTTTGATAAGGCGATGTCGGTGTTGGCGCACTTGATTGTGCCGACGATCGTGATTGGAACTTCTGGAACGGCGGCCATGATCCGCCGTCTGCGAGCCAACCTGCTGGATGAGCTCCACAAGCAATATGTCACCACCGGCAGGGCAAAGGGGCTGAAGGAAAATCAGCTTCTGGTAAAATATCCGCTTCGAATGGCGATCAACCCGTTCATTGCCGATATCGGCAACTTGATCCCGTCGATGGTGTCGGGCTCGGTGATTGTGTCCGTGGTGATGAGCCTTCCAACGGTTGGGCCTGTTCTGGTCTCGGCACTTCAGTCTCAAGATCAGTTTCTGTCCGGATTCATTCTGCTCTTCGTCGCCGTCCTGACATTAATCGGCATGCTGATATCCGACCTGCTGCTTGCGGTGCTTGATCCTCGTATTCGTCTCGGCGGGAGGGCTTCGTCATGACCACGGATACCAACAACGGCGCGCCCGTCCGTGAAGTGGAACACTATGTAGATCCCACGCCGTTCAACCCTACCGTTGCCGAGGAGATGACGCCTGAGCAGGAGCGTTACTACCAGGCTTCCCAGTGGAAGATCATGTGGTGGAAATTCAAGCGCCACAAGGTTGCGGTCTGGTCGGGTGTCATCCTGATCCTGTTTTACCTGACGGTGCCTTTTGCCGAACTGATTGCACCTTATGATGCAAATACGCGCGACAGCTTGCATCTTTATGCACCTCCCCAACCGATCCATCTCTTCCATGACGGCTCTTTTGTCGGGCCCTTCGTCTACGGCATGACATCGGAAATCGACATGGAGACCCTGCAATGGGTGTTCAAGGACGACACGTCGCAAGTCCAGAAACTGAGGTTCTTCTGCAGCGGTGACGACTACGAATTCTGGGGCCTGTTCGACGCGTCTTTCCACTTGGTCTGTCCGGCTGAAGGCGGCACGATGTTCCTGCTGGGGACGGACCGTCTGGGCCGCGATCAGTTCTCCGGTCTTGTCTACGGTGCCCGCCTGTCTCTGACGGTCGGTCTAATAGGCGTTACCATTTCAATCGTCCTTGGTCTCTTCTTCGGTGGCATAGCCGGCTATTTTGGCGGTCTGGCCGACAGCGTGATCCAGCGTGCTATCGAGATCATCCGGTCCTTGCCGGAGTTGCCGCTTTGGATGGCGCTTTCCGCAGCGCTACCGGTTACCTGGAGCCCGGTCTGGATCTATTTCGGCCTCACGATCATTTTGGGGCTTCTGGATTGGCCCGGGCTTGCCAGAGCCGTGCGATCGAAGCTTCTGTCTCTGCGTGAGGAAGAATATGCCAAGGCTGCGGTATTGATGGGCGCCAAACCGAAACGGGTTATCACCCGGCACCTGTTGCCCGGTTTCACCAGCCACATCATCGCATCTGCTTCGCTGTCGATCCCATCGATGATTCTGGGGGAAACAGCGCTGTCATTCCTCAACCTGGGCCTCAGGCGTCCGGCGATTTCCTGGGGGGTCCTGCTGAACGAAGCACAGAACATTTCGGTAGTGACAGTTTATCCCTGGCTTATGGCTCCGGTAATCCCCATCATCATTGTGGTGCTGGCGTTCAATTTCCTTGGCGATGGTTTGCGCGACGCGGCAGATCCCTATAAGTGATGCAGCACAATTTTGAAAAGACATGGCGGGCCGTTCTGGCCCGTCTTTAGTGTTAGGAAGCGATCCATGTCGAAAAATGCCACAACTGCCGAAGGTTGGGATGAAGAATATGAAGCAGGCCGTTGGGCCTTCTTGCGTTCACTGCCGGAAAGCGGACGCTACGGCATTATCGGCATGTGGCTCAGCCTGACCGGATCCATGGACGAGGTGCTCGACATTGGTTGCGGTGAAGGCCTGCTCTACGAACGCCTGCAGCCCATGGGCATCAAGCGCTATGTGGGCATGGATCTTTCTCCTGCTTCGCTGGAAATCGCCAATGTCGATGCGGCTATCGCCAGTTTGCGTGCCAGTGACATGCACACATTTGAGCCACAGGATGGCGAAACCTTTTCCGCCATCGTTTTCAATGAAGTGCTGCACTTTGCGGACGATCCAGCAGCGCTTGTTGCCCGCTATGTGCCGTTCCTGAAAAAGGACGGGGTCATCGCGCTTTCCATGTATTCGCCGAATCGGCCGGAATCAGGCGCGAACAAGCTGATCAACCGGCTCTGGGAAGCGACGGACAATGAGGCGAACTGGGAAGTTCTGGATGACTATCGTCTTGTCTCGGACAAGAAGGGTGTGACCTGGCGCATGCGCCTTGTGAAGCCGTTGAGTTGAGTTTGATGCTGGCTGCTTTTTTGTCGCTGCCCAACAAAGTCGGATGTAATGCCCAGATGGCTTAATAGCCGGAAATCGCCGAAGGCGTAGCAAAGGCCGACGGAGACAACCAGCCCTGAAATCAGGGCTGGCTCAAACATCAACCCGGCAGCACGACAATGGTCGATTTACCGCCCTTGTTGCGCAGTGCATGGATCTCGGCGAGGTCCGGATCCGCGTGCCATGCCTGAGCTGCCTTCGTATCCGGAAACGAGAGCAGTGCAGTGATATTCGGAGCGTCTATGGCAGCTTCCAGCACCAACGGCTCTGGATCAGCGGCAACCACGCTTCCCCCATGTTTGGCGAGCGCATCGGCAGCCTTCTTACGGTAAGCGCCGAGTGTTTCCTTGTCGGTGACGGTTATCATGGCAAGAGCCTGTATAGTCATCTCAAAACTCCTTTTGAAGAGATGGCGCAACACTGCATCAAGTTTCCATGCGAAAAAATATTCAAATTTGGAATGCTAGTGTGCAAAAATGCACGGCATGGACAACTGGGATGATTTGAAGTTTGTGCTCGCCATTGCAAACGCTGGCAATGTGACCAAGGCGGCAAGGGCACTCGGGGTAACTCACTCCACCGTGTCTCGCAGATTGTCGGCGCTGGAAGACCGCCTCGGGACGAGGCTGTTCGACCGACTGCCTGATGGGCTTAAGCCAACCGTCGCGGGTGAGGAAGCTGTGTCGGCGGCGCGGCGTGTTGAGACAGAAGTGTTCGCGCTCGACACAAGGATCACCGCACAGGACACGGATCTCGAAGGCCCTCTTCGCGTCACTGCCGCACAACTGCTTTTCCAGATTCAGGTCGCGGAGATCATGCAAAAGTTTTCAGAGCGGCATCCCCGCATTGAGCTTGAGATGATCGCGGCCAATGAAAAACTCAGCCTGCATCGGCGCGAAGCGGATGTTGCAATTCGCGTGACCAACAATCCAGATGAAAGTCTATTCGGCAGGCAGGCGACAGGGCAAAACCGGACGTTCTATATGTCCAAGGAATTTGCGCGGCGCAATCGAGAGGCCATGGACGTTAGCCATGACAATGCGGATTTGCCATGTGTTGTCTTTAAATGGTGGGGCCGAGGCGTTCCGAAAGAGATGCGGGCGCGCTACCCCAAAGCCTATGTCAGTCTGGTGTCGGATGACATGATAGCCATGCTGGCAGCTGTTAGAGCTGGAATGGGCATTGGGAGGTTGCCATGCTTCTTGGGCGATCCCGACCCTGAACTGGTCAGGGTGCCCGGCCTGGAGCCGAGCCGATATCTCGATATCTGGGTCCTGACCCATCCCGACCTAAAAAACGTCACCAGAATTCGGACATTTCTGCGGTTCGCAGCCGATGCATTCAAGGCAAGCAGCGATCTTTATCTGGGGCGAACCTGACCCATCAGATCCAGCGCCGGACCTGGGCTTTGTAGGCAAGGTAATCCTTTCCGAATTTGCGCTTGAGGTGATCTTCCTCAGGCTTGATTTGAAATTCTGTCAGATACCAGATGAAGAGAGGGACGACAGCAGCAACGGTCAACGTTCCGTAGTAGGCCGCCAGCGACAAAAGAAGCAGGACATCGGCGACATACATCGGGTTTCGGCTGAAGCGATAGAGCCCGGTCGTCACCAGGACATTGACCTTGTCCGGCGTTGTTGGATTGAAGGTTGTCTTTGCCATTATGAAACGAAAAAGAGCGTGAAATCCGATTGCAAGACCGGATGCCAGCAGCACGATCGCGAGTGATATCTGACCAGGAAACGCCAGGCTAAAGCTTGGTAGCTGACGGTCACCTAAATAAAGCAGGCCGAGGCCAATCAACACGACGACCGGTGGTGGCACCTTCAGATGCATGATGCCGTCACCGATCAAGTTCGATAGGTTGGCCATGAGGCGTCGCCCGAGCGGCTTGGTCCCAGGCTTCCTTTAGGTGGAAAAGCTGGTCCGCTGCGACCACGCCTTTTTTGGCCAACAGTTTCTCAAATGCATTCAGCCAATGATCGTAGTACCCCTTTGTATCGCCTGAGCCGTCACCATCACCTGCAAGTTCAGCGCCGAGTGTGTCTGCCCACTCGCTCCACGAGAAGACGCCTGCTTCGTGGGCCTGGAGCGTCATGGCAAAGACACGCGCTTCCCAGGGAGCTGAAAAGACCGGACCCCCATCTTCGTCAAGAGGAAGGTGCGGTGTTGAACTCTTATGATCAGGCTGGGACAAGGTATGGCTCCCAAAGGTCAATACGAAGCGTCAGCGTTGGATCGCTGTCTTCGCCCCAGATATCCGGCCCGCGAAAGACCACACCGTAGAGCCAGCAAGGCTGTTCGCCATTCCCGTGTGCATTTGCATCCGGAAAAACATGAACACCATGGATGGCCTCGATTGTTCCAATGGCATCGCGTGCATATCTGGGCAGTCGAGTGTGATGCTCAGGGTGCATTCTTTTGGTTCGCACCAAGTCTCCAACCTTGAACCGGGCAACTTCCGACTGAGGACGGTCGACAGCTGCGCCTTTCGCCAGCGTTGCGGCAACGTCGGCTGCCGTGAGCACTCTTTTGACCGGTTGGACAACGGCTTTCTGGCGGCCTTCCTTCAGCTCGTCTTCTGTAACGAGGCCGTATTTGACTACCAGTCGCTCAAGTCCCCTGGCCCAGATTTCGTAGTAGCTGGACGAAAGATAGATGTCAGGTGGAAGAGACTCGCGTGAGAAACGGGAAGCATCGAGCGTCCATGTTCCAGTCGCGCCCATGGCAAGCGTCACCGCAAAAGCCCGCTTTTCCCAATCGGCATGAAAGTTGGGTTCGTTTTCTTCCAACTCTATGGGGCCGAACCCCATCTGGCCGCCAAGGTCGTGTGCACCGTTCATGCGCTTTCCTTCGCCTGCTGTGGAGATGCTGCAAGCCCGGTGCCGATCATGCTGTCGCGGGTGACCAGCTCCGCCAGTCGTTCCGCACTCCAGCCATCTGTACCCGCTGGGCGCTCGGGGATGACCAGATAGCGGACCTCAGCTGTGGAATCCCAGACCTTAATTTCCTTGACCGCTGGCAACGTGATGCCGAATTCCGCCAGCACACCGCGTGGATCACGCACTGCGCGGGAACGATAAGGCGCGGATTTGTACCAGACAGGCGGCAGTCCGAGCACCGTCCATGGATAACAGGAGCAAAGTGTGCAAACGACCATGTTGTGTGTGTCGGGAGTATTCTCAACCGCCACCATGTGCTCGCCCTGACGGCCGGTAAAGCCGAGCTCGGCGATGGCCGACGTCGCATCCTTCAAGAGCCGGCTTCTATAGTCCGGGTCGGTCCAGACCTTTGCAACCACTTGTGCTCCGTTTTTAGGACCGATCTTGGTCTCATAAGTCTCGATAAGCTCATCCAGGGCAGGCGGATCGACATAACCCTTTTCCGTCAAGAGCGTTTCCAGCGCTCGAACGCGGAGTTCGATGTCGCTCAATTCTGAATGGTCGTGATCGTGGTCGTGACCGGACATGGAATTCTCCTGATTTGTGGCCGGCCTCATTTGAGGTTGGGCCACCCTGACTGTCAATCGTGGACCGAGCTCTGCTCTTGCTGACGCGAGGGTCGACGGCCTTGGAACATCGACAATT
Source organism: uncultured Roseibium sp. (assembly GCF_947499295.1). Lineage (GTDB taxonomy): Bacteria > Pseudomonadota > Alphaproteobacteria > Rhizobiales > Stappiaceae > Roseibium. The sequence continues at coordinate 577,669 of NZ_CANMNP010000001.1, read as the reverse complement.
TGCGGGATATTGCGTCGCGTGCCTCTCGTAAGTCCTGTAAGTCATTGATCATATAATCATATGTCCAGAGATCCATGACGTTTGCCACGACGGTGCGAACTCCCCTGGGGGAATCTCTGCCAAGCCATTTTGATTATTTCCCTCCAGAGGTCAAAATGGCATGCATTCGACGGAACTTTGGAGACGTTTCTTGAAAATCGGGCTGGGCGGTGGGTGCCACTGGTGCACCGAAGCCGTCTTTCAGGCAATTGCTGGCATTTCGAAGGTGGAGCAGGGGTTTATCCGCTCTGATCCTCCAGAGGACGCCTGGTCGGAGGCAGTCATCGTGACCTTCGATCCTGAATTGTTGCCTATGGATGTCTTGATCGAAATCCATTTGCGCACCCATTCAAGCACCTCCCGCCACAAGATGCGGGGTAAATACCGCAGCGCCGTCTACGTGTATGATGCAGGAACAGGCGTGAAAGTCGGCCGAATCCTGCGTAAGCTTCAACGTGATTTCGATGAACCCTTGATCACCAATGTCATGACACTCGCCGGTTTCAAGACGTCCGATGAACGTTTTCAGAGCTATTATGAGAAGGATCCCGAGCGTCCTTTTTGCAAGACGTACATTGATCCGAAACTTGCATTCCTCAGAAAGGAATTCTCGAAGGTGTTGAGGGAACAGCGCGTCGAAGCTGCCCAATAGGAATGACAAGTCTTGTGGTTTGAGCTTCAGTCAAACAGGCTTTTCACGCCCGGCCAATCCGCACCTTCATGGTGGGCGGCAATGGCCAGAAACTCTTCCAGAAACTCAAAGCATCCCTCGTCATGCGCCAAATGATGCGTCAGCAGGCCGATCGGTTCGCTACCAGTGTTGCGGCGGCGCGTGAGCTGCAGGTCAAAGCGTAACCGAGCACTTTCCCAGCCGATGAAGCGAACCTGTTTTTTCCACTTGATAATGTCGATATGTGACTGAACCTGATGGTCGCGCGGGAAATTGTGCCAAGTGAAGGTGGAAAGACCCGCAAGTCCCATACCAGGCAATCGGCGTGAAATTTCAGGCGCGATCCGGTTCCAGGGAGGCACCATAGCCTTGATGAATTTGGCGGCGAACAACGTCTCGAGCCGCGCTTTGCCGTTGGAAAGCTGCGCCATCAACTCATCCGGGTCGCGCCGGGTTCCAAGCTCCGCAGCCTTTTCGCGCAGATCCTTGCGTTGAAAGTTCTTGTGCTGCCAGCCATGTTGCAGCACCCATGCATGCGGCTCGTTTTGAAGCCGAGCTGCAAGGTCTTCAGTCGCGTTCTTCGGAATAACGGCAAGCGCAACATCGACCTTGTGGCGATTGCAAAGAGCGAGCATCTGCTCAAGTTCTGGCGTCGGTTCTACTGCGTCATCGTCCCGCCACCAGAACCTTACTTTGCGCCCACGTTCTGCAAACCAGTCGAGATGAGCCGTCAGTTCGTCTTTGAAGCGTTGCAGGTCCGTTGTCATGCGGCGCGCTCTTTAAGGTCGGTGAGGAGAATTTCGGCGCTTTTGTCAGCACCGCCGAGCAGAACCGCATGATGACTGCGGGGAAGTGCCAGAGCATCATCCGCTGCCACGGCAAGCCGTTCAGGTGTCAAACCCACTTCGGGTGTAACAATTGCCCTTCCATGTCGTGCCAATGCTTCCGCGCGTTGTGTTTGCTCCGTCTCGTTTTGCTGGGCAAACGGCGCAAATACTGCGGCGACGCCTGCAGTCAGTACATCAAGCACCGTGTTGTAGCCAGCCTGGCTGACGGAGAGCCGGGCGCGTTTCAAGAGGTCGGGAAAGTCACGGCGGGCCCGTTCAACACTGACACCGGTCGACGCGCGTTTCTGGTAGGCAAGAAAGGTGTCATCCGGCACGTCGTGACCCACTAGAACCCGCCAATGGGTGTCTCCGGCACGTCGGGAAAGTGGGCGGGCATCCAGGGCAGCTGTCAGCAGGTTTTCAGCGACCGCACCGCCACCGCAGGAAACGATGACTTCGTCTTCGCCATCAAACCCGCCATAGGCGGTGAGGGCATTCCCTTCGACATAACCGGTATAGCGGATCAGATGTTCTATCCGATCCGCAAATGGAAAGCTGTCGGCAAGTTGGACAAAATCCGGGTCGGAATGGACCAGCACTCGATGATAATTGTTCAGTGCCTGATCAGCCATCCACTCCTCTTTCCACAGTTCCTTCTTGCGAACCAGAATATCGCGAATGGATGTTGCAATAACAGGAGGGCTGGACCGTGCCTTCGCAGCACCGAGGAGGGGGCTCAGTTCAAAGTCCAGTTGGCGCCGCCCAAATGGATAGGTCTCTGTCAAAAGCAGATCGAAGTCTTCCTGCTCGAACGCTTGAATCGATGCTTTAACGCGCGCTGATTTCCATTCATCGTCAATATCTTCATCGTCTAAAGTAACAAGCCGCTTGAACGCGGCATCGGGGCTTTTACAGGCGGGAAGTTCAACGATGTGAAGCGGGCCGGTGTCCAGGGTCGGGGGGATCTTGTTGCCGCTGACCAGTGTCACATCAACACCTGCGGAGGCCAGCGCCTTGCCAATTGCAGCTGCCCGGACCACATGGCCTGTTCCCAATAGATGTTGCACGTGAATGAAGGCCTTGCGGGTCATATTCCTTGATCTTTCTGGGTCCGCTTATGGTTTTCGACGGCCTTGCGGGCAAACAAGTCCAACCGGGCAGCCCCGGCTTCCAGTGAATGGTTGGCGGAAATATATGCGCTGGCTGCCATACCCAATCGATCGGCAATGCCTGGGTTTTTGATGATGTTTTCCAGATGTGCGGCAAAGGCCTCAACATCGCCTTCCTGCGAAAGCAATCCGGTTTCGCCTTGCCGGACGATATCGGGAACTCCAAACGTATTACCGGCGACAACGCCGGTACCAGCCGCTTGTGCTTCCATCAACACCAGTCCGAATGCTTCGCGGATTGCAGGCCAGACGACAAGATCGTGTTGAGCATATTGCGCCGGTAATTCCTTCGCCCCGAGAGCGCCGAGATAGGTGATCCTGTCTGCCGGGAAGAGGTCAACCACCTGGGAGCGGACAGGCCCGTCACCGATCAGGGTCAGATGCCATGGAAGCTGCATAAGGCGGTCAAGGGCTCCGGCAAGAACCTGATAGGAACGAAACTTGTCACCTTCACGCATCATTCCGACAGCAAGAAGCTTCAAGGGCGCAGCTGCGGGAGGTTTGGCTGTTGATGCCGCCTGTTGATAAGGCTCTGCATCCAGAAAAGGCAAAAGAACTTCAAGACGGTCTGCTGGGACGACCTCTCGCAGGCACTCAGCATCAGCATTGTGAATGGCGGCAACGGCGTCGGCCTGTCGCAGTGCCGTATCGGCTGCAGCAAAGCCGAATGCCCAATTGCCTGTTTTGCGTTTCGGTGCGCGACTTGCCTCGATGATGGCGTAAGGCAGATCAAACCGTTCGGCGAGGGCGGGCCCAATCCAGTCGGGAGCCTTGTGATAAAGATGATACGTCAGGAACAGGTCTGGTTTGCTCCCATCGTATTTCCAGGTGTTGGCAATACGGCTGACTTCCTTAAGAGCTTCGGCCTTCACCTTTGACTGAAGCTCGTCGCTGCCATCCTTGCGCCAGGACCGGAATGTACTTGCAACCTCAATCTCATGCCCTGCTGCCCGGAGGGCTTTTACAATCAGACGTCCCATCGTCCTGTCACCGGATGGGACAGGATGATCAAGGGGTTTCATCGGAGCTGTGAAAGCGATCTTCATGAAAAGTCCTGCTGGCGGATCAAAGCACCTTACGAAACTTCTCTGCCAGCCGGTCAAGGCCTGGGTCAGTTGAAAACTCTTTGCGAACACGGCTTGCAGCGGCAAGTCCAAGCGTGCGCCTGCGATCCGGGGCTGCAATCAACCCGCTCAAGGCATCTGCGAGTTCATCTGGGGCACCCGGTTCCACAAGGACACCCGTTTCACCGTCAACGATAAGCTCCGGTATTGCCGAGACACGGGTTGAAAGACAGCAAAGCCCCATGGATTGAGCTTCCATCAAAACATTGGGCAGTCCATCCCGATCACCGGACTTTGCAAGTTTCGATGGTAAAACGAACAGGTCAGCCTCCGCGCAAGCCGCGATGACTTCCTCCCTTGGTTGGGCGCCGCGCCAGGTAATGCGATCTGCAACACCAAGCCGCTCGGCTTCTCGCTTCAGCACTTCAGAGAGATCGCCGCCACCGATATGCGTAAAGCTCCAGTTCAAGTGGCCCGGCAGCCTTGAAAGTGCACTCAGCAGATCGTCATACCCCTTCTTTTCAACCGCACGTCCAACGGATACGAGCCGAACCGGCCTTCCGCTGCCATCGCGCTTTGAAATTTCCCTGGAAGGCTCCGGAAATCCGGAAAAATCGAGCCCATGATAAAGGAGCTCGACCTTGCCGGGTGTCTCGGCAAGTCCCTTGAGGAAAGTGGCATTGACGCTCGTGCATGTCACACCCCAGGCCGCGTCGTTGATCTTGGTTCTCAAATCCCATTCCGGACTGGTCCAGATATCTTTCGCATGGGCGGAAAACGACCAGGAACGACCGGACAGGTGCGCTGCATAGCGTGCTGCGGAACAAGGAGTATGCAGATAATGGGTGTAAATCCAGGCGATGTCATCTGGTAATTCGTGAGCAAAAACACAGGCCTGCGACCAGCGGCGTTGCCGGTCCGCATTGGATTGCCGGGCAAAGTCGGCTTCAAAGAGCGCTTTGGCGTTCTCGTAGGTTGGTCGCTTTTCAGCCCAACGCTTGGCCCTGGCAACACGCGCCGGGTCGTCCTTTACATATTCGGGAAGATAGAGAACGTCCGCGGATATCTGTCGGTGCAGGTCGTGAATAAAGGGATCATAGGGTTTGCGCAGCGCAACGATCAAGATGCCTATTCCACGCCGCTCAAGGCCTAGAATTTCCTGTGCAATGAAAGTTTCAGACAGGCGTGGATAGCCTTTGACCACAACGGCAATTCTGGACATTACTTCGATCTTTGAAAGGGTTGGTCGTAGAGCTGCGAATCGCGATAGCGATCAGACTATAGCCAGTTTGACATTGCTATCCGCCGGATACTGCTCATCGAAGATTTCGCCGACACGTCCGGAAATAACCTCCAGTCCGCCAAGCAGATTGTCGACACCTGCGGCCGAGGGTGGCGCGAGGTTTGGGAGCTCCGACAAAGCCGTCGCCATAAGATCGGGATCCGGATAGCAGTCTATCGGCAGGACCTTCAAGAGGCCGCTCTTTTCCGCCCGCTCGGCGCGTATGGCCTGTTCGCGGCGCGGGACGACACGCGGCACCATTAAAGTGGGTTTGTCGAAAGACAGAATTTCACAGAAGGTGTTGTAGCCCCCCATGCCGACAATTGCCGTGGCATTGGCAAGATAGGGTTCGATCTGAGGCGTGAAACGAATAACCTCAACGTCGCGAAGATGCTCTGCCCGTTCGGTAAATTGCGCTGCCGAAGCAGCCGGCATGAAGGGGCCAAGCACAATCAATGCCGGAAAAAGAGGTCGCTGGCGCGCTTCATAGGCCCGCATGACCCAATCCACCATTTCAACACCGTCACCACCCCCGCCCGGGGTCACCAGAATATAGGGTTCTTCGTCGAACGGGGCAGGAGCGGGGTTCTCCAGTGCAGCATTCGGCATTTCCCTGCGCAGGTAACCCGTGTATCGGAGTTTTTCCTGCACACCTTCCGGCAACTCCATGCCTTCCAGCGGGTTACAGATATCTTCAGGGCCATAGACCCAGATTTCATCGTAGAGTTCTTTCAGCGCCGGGAAGACGTTCTTGCGGTCCCATTCTTCCTTCAGGACGGTTGCGTCATCCATCACGTCTCGCAAGCCCAGTACGAGGCGGGTGTTGGTGCCTTTGAGCGCTTCCAATGTGCCGAGCACTTCGCCTCTCAGGCCGAGCGGTTCCTTGTCGACAATGAAAATATCGGGTTCGAATATCTCGGCCGTATGTTCGATGATCGAAGAACGGATCGCCAGTGTCTGATCGATGTTGATGTGCAGCGACAAAGGTGTGTATTCGCCATTGCGCAGCTTGATGACACCCGGAATCCTGACAAAGTCGACACGGGTTCTGAATTCGAAACTGCCAATGATCGGTGAACCTGAGAGGATCAGAACAGAAAGAGTGTCAAAGTCTCCGACCAGAGACTGAGCGATTGCACGGCAGCGCCTTAAGTGGCCTAATCCGAACGAATCATGGCTATAGATCAGTATCTTAGGCGTTCCGGAACTCATACTGCCCCTAAATTTGTAAATTTGCCCCGAGGCACTTATGTCTCAATTGACTGGAGTTTGTCACGTTCCGATCTGTCTTGACAGACATCTTTCGACAAGGAACGGTCAACTGATACTTTCAATACGGTTGTGCCAAATGCTAAACCCGGCTAGCACTTCGAATTCGGATCGTTAATATACCAAATATGATCTGCTTGCACATTTTTGATCCATTTCTGTTTGGATGAGCTGATGGAAAAAAGCCTTTTCCGCTTCATTTGGAAGTATAGTTCGCGCCAGCAGATTTTTATTTTGATGGTCACCGTCCTTACCTATCCGGTGGTCTATTTCCTGCTCGAATTGCCCAAGTTGATTGTCAACGATGCCGTCCAGGGAGATAACTTCCCGCGCGCCGTTCTGGGTTTCGACTTTGACCAGATCCCGTATCTGGTTCTCCTTTGCCTGACATTTCTTGCGCTCGTTGTGGTCTCCAACGGGCTTAAATTTTATCTGAATGTCTATAAGGGCCGCCTGGGTGAGCGCATGTTGCGCCGTCTGCGTTTCGAGCTCTTTCAAAGGGTCTTGAGATTTCGGTTGCCGCATTTCCGGAAAGTGAGTTCCGGCGAGATCATTCCGATGATCACGTCTGAAGTGGAGGATGTTGGCGGTTATATCGGTGAAGCCTTTGCTCTGCCCGCCTACCAGGGCGGTATGCTGATCGTTCAGTTGGGCTTTATCTTCATGCAGGATCCCCTTTTGGGATTGGCCGCGATCAGCTCGTACCCGATCCAGGGCTACATCATCCCGATGCTGCAGAAGAAAGTCATTCTGCTCTCTCGCAAACGGGTGAAGAACGTTCGCTTGATCGCAGACAAGGTCGGCGAGAGCATCACCGGTGTTGCAGAGATCCACGCCAATGACGCTGCAGCCTGGCATTCGGCGGACCTTTCCGACCGTCTCTATGAGAACTTCAAGATCCGATATGAGATCTTTAACCGGAAGTTCCTCATCAAGTTCCTGAACAACTTCATGAACCAGCTGACGCCGTTCTTCTTCTACCTGATCGGCGGGTATCTGGTCATTCAGGGCAACCTGAGTATAGGTGCTTTGCTGGCCGTGATCGCCGCCTACAAGGATCTGGCAGGACCATGGAAGCTGCTGCTGTCCTTCTATCAGATGACGGCTGATGTCAGCGTCAAGTACCAGACCGTTGTCGAGAATTTCGACCCGCCGGACATCTATGACACCGAGCGCCTGACCGATGACGATCAGGTTGAATTGTCGGGTGATGTGAAGTTTGAAAGTGTCAGCTTCTCCGGCGGTGCGGCCGGTCAGGAAGTCATGGATATCTCGCTGACGGTCCCTGCGAACAGCACATGCGCGATTGTCGGGCCCGACGGGTCAGGTCGTTCAGAAGTGCTGCAACTTGCGGCTGGCCTGGTTTCGGCTTCTTCGGGAAAAGTCAGTATCGGCGAGCATGACCTCGACAAATTGACCGATTCAACGCTTGGCCGCGAAATCGCCTATGTCGGCGGTGCTGTTCACGTTTGGACCGGCACGATCCGGGACAACCTTTATTATGGTTTGCGTCACCGTCCTCTTGTGCCGCCCGAGCGGGAAGGGGAAGACCTCAAGAATTACAAGCGTAGGGTCAACGAAGCCAACCAGACGCGCAATCCGGTCTATGACCTAGCAGCAGACTGGGACGACCTGTCTGCAGCTGGCGTTGACGACGAGGAGCAACTCGACGCCAAGGCGCTGCAATTGCTTGAAGCGGTTAAACTCGACAAGGATATTTATCGGCTCGGTTTGCAATCGCGCTTTGATCCTTCCATGAACGACGCCTTTGCAGACAAGATCCTGAATGTGCGCAAAAACCTGGCTGGCCGCATTGCCAGCGAACCCGCGTTGGGTGGTTTGGTCGAGCTCTGGCACAAGGACCGTTTCAACGCCAGCGCAAGTCTGGCCGACAACCTGTTCTTTGCCGTACCTTCAGATCCGGATATCACCATGGACGAGGTGCCCGACCTCGAAGAGGTGAAATCGTTCCTGGCCGACACCGGGTTTGATGTCAAACTGCAGCAGATTGGCCTGAAGATCGCCGAAACCATGCTGGAGCTGTTCTCCAATGTTTCTGGCGACAGTGGTCTTCTGGGGTCCTATTCCTTCATCAATCAGGATGATCTGCCCGAGTTTGAACGGATTGTTAGGATCGCGAAGTCTGGGCACCAGCGTCCGGGTCTGACAGAAGCGGACAAATCTCGTCTGACCGGGTTGGCATTCAAGCTCGTCCCCGCAAGACACCGTCTTGGCGTTATGGACGACAGCTTGAAGGATGAAGTTGTGGCGGCCCGCAAGCGGTTCCTGGAGGGCGTCGTCAAGAACAGCGATGGGTTCGTCGCGTTCGATCCTGACGTTTATTTGCCGCCGCTCACAATCGAAGACAACTTGCTGTTCGGTCGCGCGAGGGTTGACCGCAGGGACGCCCGACGGCGCATCGACGACGTTATCCGTGCCATCGTGGAAGAGACAGGACTGCGCCATCCGATCATATATGCCGGCTTCGGCTACCATGTGGGCGTTTCGGGTTCGCGGCTGTCAGCGGGCCAGCGCAGGCGTATCGCATTGGTTAGAGGTCTACTGAAGAACGCAAAAATCACCATATTGGATGATATTGCTACAGGTATGACAGATGACGACAAAGAATTGCGCAGTGGTTTGCGGGGAATACTAGCCGGGAAAACGTTCTTGTTCGGTACATCGAACATGGATATTGCCGGTGAATTTGAAAAGCGCTTCGTTTTGGATCAGGGACGTATTGCAGACAAAGGGTAGGACAATGGCGGAAAACACGGTAAGGCCGCGAAGCAGCGGCCCAAAATGCCGGGGAGGCGAACATGACACTAGAAACTGAAGTCGAAGCCCTTCGTAAGGTTCCGCTATTCCACGGTATTGACGAGACCAAGCTGCGTCTCCTTGCCTTCATTAGCGATCGGACCGAGTATCCGGAAGGAGAGCGTCTTTGCTCCCAGGGTGAAGAAGGTGACTGCGCCTTTATCATCTTGTCCGGCGACGCGAATGTCCTGGTCCAGACCCCGGAAGGCGAGAAGAAAGTCGCTCAAGTGTCGGAAAACTCCATCGTCGGTGAAATTGCTATTTTGTGTGATGTTCCCAGAACAGCGACACTTGTCGCTGCCAACAACATGGACGTGCTTACTGTCTCAAAAGATGATTTCTTGAAACTCTTGCAAGAATTTCCGGATATATCGCTGGAAGTGATGCGGACGCTTGCGCTTCGTCTTGAGCGCACGACCCGTGACCTTGCGGATGCGCGCAGGGGGTCCTCCGGTGGTTAGGGAGTAACACGTGGCTGAGGAATTTTCGCTTCGATGCTGGGGAGTCAGAGGCTCTACTCCAACGCCGGGTTCGAGCACTCTCCGGTATGGCGGCGAGACGGCGTCTTTCGAAATCCACGCGGGAGACGCGCTCGTCCTCGTTGACTGCGGATCAGGCGCACGAAACCTCGGCATGGAGCTTCTCAAAGGGAAACATCGCCGTTTCGATCTTCTGTTCACGCACACGCATCTCGACCACATCTGCGGTCTGCCGTTTTTCAAGCCTGCTTATGACCCGAGTTTTGAAGTGACTGCCTGGGCCGGCCATTTTCAGGATGAAACAAGCCTTGTCGATATCGTCAGCAGGATCATGTCACCGCCGATCTTTCCGGTCGCAGCCAAGACGCTGAAAGCCGTCGAATTCAAATCGTTCACTGCAGGCGACAACATCCCGAGTGAAGACGATCTGGTCATTCGGACCACGAAACTGAACCATCCGGGCGGTGCCTGCGGCTATCGGTTTGACTATCATGACAAGTCGATCTGTATCATCACGGACCACGAACATGGCGATCCTGAAATCGATGCGGCATTGCCTGATTTCGTGCGTGGCGCCGACATCATGATCTACGATGCCATGTTCACGGATAGTGAATATGTTTCCTTCAAGGGCTGGGGACACTCGACGTGGGAAAAGGCTGTCCAGTTGGCCAAGGACGGTGATGTGAAGACGCCTGTCCTGTTCCACCACGATCCGCGCCGTTCTGATGATGAGCTCGATGAAATCGGGCTTGCTGCACAAAACAGCTATCCAGGTATGCTGGTTGCTAGTGAAGGCATGGTGCTGCGGCCCTAGAGCACATCCATTCAATGATTCAGCACTAGATGGATGTGCTCTGGTTCGCTGCGCCTTGCTTCTTTGAACCGTCAAACTAAAAAGGGCGGCCCAAACGGCCGCCAAAAAAATAATACGTGCTAAACTATTGATCGCCTGCCGACTACAGGAGTGCGGGAATTCCTTGATTGCACCCGGAATTCAGACGCTCTCAACTTCCAAACACGTTGAGAACGAATGACCTTTGCGATCAAAAGTTGTTTACAGGGTGTATACATTAAGTGCATGGTCCATTTGGGCTAAGCGTGCCGGATTTTTTTACTGACCGCACGTGAGAAATGCCGAATTGACGTCGCGTATGTGAGAACCTTGGGGGGCAAAGGTGGTCATTTCTGCGGAAAAATTCCTGCATTTGTCCAATCTTGCGGTGGCTGCTGCAATGGACCCGGTTTGCTGGCAGTCTTTTCTCGATGAATTGGGAACAGTGCAAGGCACGCGCATCTGCACACAACTGATTGGCTTCGATCAGCTGACCAAGGTTGCACCGCTGGCATTTGCCTCGGGCTATGATCCGGGGATCCTTGAATTATACGAAGCGCACTATTCGGATAAGAACCCTTATGCGGCCCATTTCACCAAATGCGCTGTTGGAGATACCATTTCCTCTGACGAGATGATTGTCCCTTGCGAACTCAAAAGAACATCCTTTTATGCGGATCTTCTGCAGCCCATGGAAGACATTTGGGGCGGTGGGGGTGCCATGCTGGCCAACGACGCGGACCGCATGTTTCTGATCGGCGGCAACATAAGGGAAAAGGATCGGGCGAAGTATGAAAGCGACTGGCTTGAGCTCTGCAGGGATCTGGCGCCGATCATTCGGCAGTCGCTTGAAATCAATCGGACGATCGCAGGCTTGTCGTTTGAGAAGTGGGCCGCCGAACAGCACAGGCTCGGTTCGCGGACTGCCATACTGCTTGTTGATGCCGGCAGAAGGATCCACTACGCGAGCAGCGAAGCTCAGGAGCTGCTCTCCGAAGGCAGTGTCATCGAGGCTGCATTTGGCGAGCGGGTCCGGTTTTGCTCAGATGCAATCCAATTTGAATTCAGTCATATGGCCCAACTCCAAGGCAATGGCAGGCAGGCGCCTTTTGGCAGTTGGAACTTTAAGGATCCAAAAGGTCAAGGCTGGACGTGCCGGGCAATGTCTGTGCGGCTTGATGAATTGGACAGAACGCCGTTCAGGGCATTTGTTTCCAAGAACAATCCAGCTCTTCTGGTCGCAATCAAACCTGAAGCAGACATGGAAACACTGCAGCGACAGGTTCAAGATTGTTTTGACCTCAGCAAGACTGAAGCAACTGCTGCCGTGATGTTGGCAAATGGACAATCCATCAAGCAGATTGCCACAAACCGGAGCGTCAGCGTTCATACCGTGCGCAATCAGATCAAGGCAGCCTTGTCGAAGTCAGGGTGCCATCGACAGAGCGAACTTGTCTGCAAGATCGAGCATTTGCGCCTGAGTGGCAGTGTGTGACCGGTCCGCAGCTCTTCACTTTGACTCACATTCCCGAAGGTCTTATTGCGCGTCGCAGCATATAAGTGGAAACTCCGAGGCCTTGGATTGAAGGGTCAACATGAGCTCACTTTCGGACAAAATGCGATACATATTGCGTGGCGGGCCGCCGGAATCCGGCATTCCTGACCGTGTGCGCGCCGAAATCCGTGCTCATGAAGCCTCCTCGGAGCGCCTGATCAGTTGGGTGCAGCTGGGTCTAGTGCTGTTTTTTTCGACGCTCTACATCATCGCGCCGCGTGCGGAGGGGTCGGCCGGATTTAATTTTGTGCCGATTGCGCTCGGCGCGTACTTCCTGTTCACGATCTTTCGATTGCTGCTGTCGTACCGGTTCGAGCTTCCACAGTGGTATCTGCTGATCTCCATTGGTGTCGACATGGCGCTGTTGGTCGGGCTCATTTTTTCGTTTCACATTCAGTACGACCAGCATCCGGCGTTTTATCTCAAGACGCCGACACTCATGTATGTTTTCATTTTCATTGGTTTGAGAGCCCTTCGTTTTGATCCGCGCTTTGTATTGACCACCGGCCTTGTCGCCGTTTCCGGTTGGCTTGGCCTGGTATTCTATGCCGCCTTTGCAGACATGGACTCCATGCGGGTCACCCGAAACTATGTGGAATACCTGACCGGAAACTCGATCTTGGTGGGCGCGGAGCTGGACAAGACCATGGTGATCTTAGCCGTCACCGTCATCCTGTCGGTTGCGCTCTATCGGGGACGCTCAATGCTGTTCGAGGCAACGCGCGATCACGCTGCGGCCATGGACTTACGGCGTTTCTTCGCGCCTGAAGTTGCCGCGTCTATTACAGATGCCAATACAGAGCTTCAGGCGGGAGAAGGCAACCTGCGTGAGGCGGCGATCCTCTATGCGGACATCCGCGGCTTTACGTCGGTGTCATCTTCTCTTCCTCCAGAAGCGGTTTTAAAGGTGCTTGCCGAATATCAGAACCTGGCGGTTGAAGTGATCAATCAGGCCGGGGGCCGGGTCGACAAATTTTTGGGAGACGGCATTCTGGCGACCTTTGGAGCGGTACAGCCTTCGGAGAGTTTTGCAGCCGATGCACTAGTAGCTGCAACCACGCTTGTGGAAAGCGTCAGGTCAGATCAACAGCGCTTCCGCACCGCAGGCTGGCCTGGAACTCTGACAATTGGAACAGCGGTTGCTGCCGGTCCGGTGACGGTCGGCGTCATTGGTTCAAAAAACAGGTTGGAATTCACCGTTATCGGCGATGCCGTCAACCGCGCGGCAAAGATGGAAGACGCCAACAAGGCGCAATTGACAAAAGCGCTGACAGACAAAAGCACCTGGGAACTGGCACAGAGCCAGGGGTATCAGGGCCCGGATGCGGAAATTCGTTGTGATACCGTCGTATCGGGTGTCTTGAAGCCGCTGGATCTTGTTGTGTTGGCGCGTTGAAGCAAGTCGCGGCGTTCCTGTCTCCTTCATACTGATTGTCCGCGGAAATGCTTGACCGGAGAGCATTTCTCGGTCACTTTGGCGCGTAAATTGACCATATCGTCAATAGAGTAAATTAAATTCATTGTTTTCAATGAATTATGATTTGGGAGAGCAAGGTGAAATTGGATTCCTCACTGGCCGCTGTTGTTACAGGCGGTGCATCCGGGCTCGGTGCCGCGACGGCGCGCATGCTTGCAGCCGAAGGCGTCAAAGTGGCTCTCTTCGATCGCAATACTGAACAAGGCGAGGATATGGCTGCTGATGTTGGCGGCTTGTTCGTCAATGTTGATGTGACGGATCAGGTGAGTGTGGAACAGGGATTTGCAAAAGCCCGTGAAGCACATGGTCAGGAACGTATCCTTGTCAATTGCGCCGGTATTGCTCCGGTCGCCAAGACCACGTCACGTGGTAAGCCGCATCCCATCGACATGTTTGAAAAGGTGATTGGCGTCAATCTGGTCGGTTCTTTCCGCTGTTTGTCTCTGGCAGCCACCGGAATGGCTGATCTGGAGCCTGTGACGCCCGACGGCGGACGCGGTGTGATCGTCTCGACGGCCTCGGTCGCCGCGTTTGACGGTCAGATAGGTCAGGTTGCCTATGCAGCGTCGAAAGCCGGTGTCGCAGGCATGACGCTCCCGGTGGCGCGCGATCTGTCAAAGTCCGGCATTCGCGTGATGACGATAGCTCCTGGCATATTCGAAACGCCGATGCTGCTCGGACTGTCCCAGGAGGTTCAGGACAGCTTGGGTCAGCAGGTGCCGTTTCCCTCGCGGCTTGGCAAGGCGTCGGAATATGCCAAGCTTGTAAAATCGATCTGCGAAAACGACATGCTCAACGGCGAGACCATCCGTCTGGATGGTGCAATTCGCATGGCGCCGCGTTAGGGCGCGAACCTGGAATTTTGTACGATCCTGTCCCTGTCGATCCGAAGGATGCCGATCAGGTCCTGAGTTGCAGCGTCAAAGCCTTTGCGCCATTCAGCAAACATGGCCTGCAGGCTTTTCCCGCAAATCTCCGCCTGATTGACGCCTGAGAGTGTGATTTTAAGGATCCGCACCCTGGACGTGACCTGTGGAAGCGCTCCAGGTTGCGGCTTTCCACTGCAAGATCTTCAGTTGGCTTGTTTTTTTAACACGGTCGGTTCAGTTTCCACTTTAATGTGACGCAGCGTTGCCGGACTTTTCCCGGCGCCCTGGTACGCACGGGAGAAACCAATGGCCGAAAACGCGCACGAATTAGCGCCCCATCACCTACCTTTTTTTATTCCAGCTGCTGACGGTAGCGACCAGATGATGACGAGTGTCCTCATCGGTCTGATCGTCATTGTGGTGCTTCTTGGCACTTTTTACCTGTATCTGCATTCATTGCCTGAACGCCTTGCCCACAAGCACGGCCGCATTCAATTCGAACTTGTTGCGGTGCTTGGGTTGTTGGCGCTGTTCACCCATAACCAGATATTCTGGGTTGCTGCGCTCGTTCTGGCTTTCGTGCAGATGCCTGACTTCATGACACCACTGGAATCGATAGCAAACTCGATGAGCAAACTCGCGAAGCGTTCTGGAAATGAGTCCTGTGAACCAGCACAGGAGAACCCGGAACCATTTGAAACGACCGTTGCGTCTGAGGCAGCGCCTTCTCAACCTGTAACGGATCCCGGACCGGCAATGGCAACACAAGCAGCTGCCGATGCTCCGGTTGTTCAAACAGAAAAGCAGGAGGACAAATAATGTTCGAGACGCTTTTCAGTGCGATGATTACAATTCTTCCTGACTACCTGTTTCGCAGATATGTGCAGGGCAAACGAATTGGTCATGAAATCACACTCTATTCGGTCTGGTATGAGCTGAGATTTGGCATCGTGACATGCCTGATGCTCACGATCACCCTGATCACTTTGATCTTTTACTACCACCCAACAGCAACAAGCGCGGTGTCGACATTCCGCACAATTCCCATCCTGCCGGAAGCGTCTGGTCGGGTCGAAGAGATATTCGTTCCCAACGAACTTGAGACGGAGATCAAGGCGGGTGCACCAATCTTCAAGTTGGACAGCAGTCGGCAGGAAGCCGATGTCGTAACCGCGAAGCAGCAGGTTGAGGAGATCAAGGGTGAAATCGCCCTGGCAGAGGGCGAGCTTGCGGTCGCGTCCGCACAGGTTGACCAGGCTGTAGCTTCATTGAAACAGGCCCAGGACGAGCTTGATACACGACAGGAATTGTTCGAACGCAATGCGAATGTCGTCAGTGAGCGTGACCTGGAAAAGCTGCAGAACACGGTTGATTCCCGCACGGGTGCACTCGAGGCTGCGAAAGCAAACAAGGACCTTGCTGAAACCAAGATCAACGTTGCGCTTCCCGCAAAGCTTTCAAGCGCAGAGGCAAAGCTTGAAGAAGCTGAAGTCGAATTGGGGAAAATGACCGTTTATGCCGGTGTCGACGGCATGGTCACCCAATTCGTGCTGCGTCCCGGCGAGATCGTCAATCCTTTGATGCGCCCGGCGGGAATCCTCATTCCCCACGATTCAGTGCAGGAGCGGATTGTTGCCGGTTTCGGGCAGGTCGAGGCTCAGGTCATCAAACGGGGAATGGTTGCAGAAGCTTTTTGTCCCGCCGTTCCATTCACCATCATCCCGTTGGTCGTGGCTGATGTTCAGTCTGAAATTGCTGCTGGTCAGGTCAGCACGGGTAGCCAGCTTGTGGATGCGACCAAGGCGTCGGAAACATCGACCGTTACAGCGATCCTTGAGCCCTTGTATGAAGGCGGTCTCGACAAGCTGCCACCGGGCGCAAGTTGTGAAGTGAATGCCTATACCAGCAATCACGACAGGCTTCTGGAGGACAAGGATTTGACGACAGCGCAGTATGTTTTCCTGCATGTGGTCGACACTGTTGGACTGGTGCATGCCATCATTTTGCGCAGTCAGGCTATCCAGTACCCGATCAGAACACTTGTACTGTCTGGGCACTAAACAGGCAGTCCGGATCGGGCGGCTCTCACCGCCCGATCCCGGTCCTGGGCGTCAGCTGGAATAGCTGACGATTTCAAATTCGATACCGTCATCATCGTCGAAATAGAAGCGGCGGCCCGGTTCGTAGTCACCGTGATTGCGGGTCTTGTAACCTCCAGCCTTTATGCGCTCTTCCGTGGCATCCAAGTCGTCCACGACAACGGCAATGTGGTTGAGGCCGCCATGGCGGGAATAGCTGCTTTCCTTCACCGCCTCTGTCGTGTGCGCAGGTGTATAGGCCGCCACATAACTGGTTTCGTTGCCTATGTGATAGGTGGTGCCACCGTCTTTCGCTGCACCTTTCCAGCGAACTTTCCATCCAAACCACGTTTCAAGCCGCTTTGCGGTCGCTTCCGGATCGCTCACGGTGACGTTCACATGTTCCAAAAAGGGGGTGCTCATCTGGTGTCCTTTCTCAGATTGACTTGATCGGGACACTGGAGATAATTCCTCAAGTTAAGTTGAGGTCAAGAGAGAAAAGAGAAAAAATTGAATAGGGTTATGCGAGGAAGTGATCTTCTTAGTATTGGTGAACTTGCGAGCAGAACCGGTCTCTCGGTGTCGGCGATCCGGTTTTACGAGGAAAAGGGACTGGTACATCCCGTGAGAAATGAAGGTGGGCAAAGGCGATTCTTGCGCGCGGATATCCGAAGGCTGTCCTTTGTCCTGGTTGCACAGGAATTCGGTTTTTCAATTGGAGAAATCGCTGGTCAGCTGAAACGGCTACCAGAGGGCAGGGCGCCAACAAAGGCAGATTGGACACGCATCGGAAGGGACTTTCGCCGGCACCTGGATGATCGGATTGAGCGCATGACGACGTTGAGGGACAAGTTGGATGCATGTATCGGATGTGGGTGCCTGTCGATGAAGTCATGCCAGCTTTACAACGCCGGTGATGCCGCGTCCCGACATGGCCGGGGACCGCGTTATCTCCTGGGAGATCTGCCTGATCCCGATGTCATTGAGAGAGCCGCCGGCCTGAACCGACCCGGCCGGCAGAAAAAATAATTTGGCATCAGTGTTTCTCTGGCGGGCTAAAGACATTTCTTTGGCCTTATCAACGCTTTGAGGGGCGGCCACGCTGCGTCCCACAACTCCAAATCACCGTTGTAATCCATCTGTCATCTGCCCGTCATCGCTCTGTCACGTGGACCCATTTAATGCGTGGTGTGCGCAACGATGCGTTTCACTTTAGCCATCCGATGGAGAGCCACTATGGATCATATCAACAAGGACGATCTTTCCTGGGACGAATGGGACGAAATGGTTCGTCCTACCTCTGAAACGACAGATTTTGACAAGGTCGTCGAATCCGGTCTTTCTCGGCGCGGTTTTCTCGGGGGCCTGGTGGCATTCGGGTCCGGCGCCGCCGTCATGGGCCTTGGCACTGGTGCGAGCCTCATGAATTCCACCTCCGCAAGGGCACAGGATGCCGGACGTTTCGCATTCAGCCCGGTTGGCATTGCGACCGACAGCACGGTTCATGTTCCTGAAGGTTACACATGGGACATTCTGGTGAAATGGGGAGACAAGCTCGTTTCCGACGCGCATGATTTCTCGCATGAGGCCGGTGTCCCGATCAGTTCTTCTGACAAGGTTTTCGGTGAAAACACTGATGGCATGGAGCTTTTTGCCATCGGCGACAAGCAGATCATCGCGGTGAACAGCGAGTATGTGAACCCGAAGATCAATCTGCCGCATACCGAAGATGGCACACCGCAAACGGCGGAAGATGTCCGCATGCTTCAAAACTTCCAAGGCGTTACCGTAATGGAGGTGGAAGAAGACGAAAATGGCTGGCGCGTGGTCGTCGACAGCCCGTTCAACCGCCGCATCACGCACAACACGGAAATGGCGATTTCCGGTCCGGCTGCTGGTCATGATCTATTGAAGACGGAGGCCGATCCGACTGGAACCCGGTCTCTCGGAACCTTCAACAATTGCGGTGCAGGCAAGACGCCGTGGGGCACTTATCTGACCTGCGAGGAAAACTTCAACGGCTATTTCGGGTCCACAGATCCTGAGATTGAGCTTCCCGAAGACTTCAAACGTTATGGTATTGCAGCGGAAAGCCGCTATTCCTACGAGAAGTTCGATGATCGCTTCGACATTTCCAAAAACATCAACGAGCCGCGCCGTGCTGGCTATATCGTCGAAATTGATCCCTCTGATCCGGCATCAACGCCTGTAAAACGCTCGGCGCTTGGACGTTTCAAACACGAAAATGCGGCTTGTGCGCTGGCACCCAACGGCCAGGTCATCGTCTATATGGGAGATGATGAGCGGGGTGAGTTTCTTTACAAGTTTGTCTCCAACGGCACCTACACACCGGGCGTGCCGACAGACGGCCTTTTGGATGATGGTGTCCTGCACGTTGCCAAATTTGCAGATGACGGAACTGGCGAGTGGATGGCCCTGACCCCGGAAACGACCGAAATGAGTCTTGAGGAAATCTCGGTCTTCACCCGGATGGCCGCTTCCAAGGTGGGGGCGACAACAATGGACCGTCCTGAATGGGTTGCCGTCAATCCGGTTGCCGTTGAAGCGTATTGCGCGCTGACCAACAACAAGAACAGGGGCGTGAAGCCGAATGCCGGCGGTGACGACACCGCGGTTAACGGTCCGAACCCGCGTGAGGAGAACAACTTCGGCCAGATCGTCCGTTGGTATCCCGAAAACGATGATCATGCAGATACCAAATTCAAATGGGATCTTTATGTTATGGCCGGGAACCCGGATGTCCATGCCGGAACCCCATATGCCGGCTCGGACAATGTCAACGCGGGTAACATGTTCAACTCGCCGGACGGCATGATGTTCGACTCTTCCGGTCTCTTGTGGATACAGACTGACGGAAACTACAAGAATGAGGGCGACTTTGCCGGCATGGGCAACAACCAGATGCTGGTTGGCGATCCGGTTACCGGCCAGATCGAGCGCTTCATGACTGTTCCTTATGGATCTGAAGTCACTGGAATTACATGGTCGGCCGACCGGCGTACGCTCTTTGTCGGCGTGCAGCACCCAGCAGCACCGTTCCCTGACGGTGAAGGCAAATTGGCTCGCTCGTCCGTCATCGCGGTAAAGCGTGCAGACAATGCGCTGATCGGCTAGCGCCGGACAAACTCAGCGTGAAAAAGAAGCGCGCCGGAAACCGGCGCGCTTTTGTTTCTCGTACCAGAGGTACTCTCCTTATCGATTGTTCAGTTGTGAACGGACACGCTTTAAACCCAGCTGAGTAATACGATATGGTCCACTGTTCTTGGATGCGATAAGGCGCTTGTATTTGAGTTTGCGGAAAAGTCGCAAAGAGCACCCGCCCCAATACCATCCGTCCCGCGTAACCGTTTCCTGATTGAGAATATGACCGTGCTCGTCCTTTTCCACGAGAATACAGCCACCTTGAGCCAGCAGGTGAAGAACCCGCTGCTCGGCTTTCGAAATGTCCATTGAAGTGAGAAGCCTGAATTTTGATGCAGTTAGTCAGTCACTGCCGCAAAACGCCTGCAGTGCTGGTGTGCATGACCCCGGCAAAGATCAGCCGGGGATTACCGGGACTCTGAAAATCCGCGCATAAAACCTCTCAATTGGAAGCTTGCGCCTAGCACGCCATGCCGCTCAAGACAATCAGGAGCTCAAGTCGGAATTGAAAGAAGGGCCGGATTTGAAGCAGCTGTTGCAAATCAGCAATCAGATCAGCTGCTTTCGGCAGGCCAGTAGCCGCTTTCTGGATCTCTGGAAACGACAACTGCGTTGACTTCTGCCGCTCCGCATTTGGCGCAAGTCAAACCGCTGCTAAGATCGGAGACCTTTTGAGAACCGGAAAATTTTGAGATCTTCAAGTAGCGAAAACGACCGCAATAGTCGCACCGAATGCCAAGCCGCTTGTCAGACTGAGCCAAGGTGTCAATAGTGGGATCGTCGGCGTCGACGGTAGCGCGCAATGCCATGGTAACAAACTTGTCTAGCTGAAAATCTGCATGGGATCGGTAAAAATCCGGATATTCAAGGTAGCACACTGTGTTGATTTAGAAAAGTTGCCACTTGCTCCACTTTGGTGATCCAAATGGATTACTAATGCAATTTACGTTGGAGTTTGCCCAATATCTGGTCCGGGGTTCATGCGACTATTTGAGTTTTGTTCGGTTCTGCCTCGAAGTCTCCCGGAATCAAGTCTTCTAGCACCGAATAAGGTGTGTTGGGATGCAATGGATGCCTTGACTTGAGGCACGTAAATGATTGCAACGATAACAGGCAAATGCTGTGCGTTCCGAGACGCCATTGATGACCATGCACACTCAGCCCGGCGTTGGACCGGAAGGTTCGTTGTCAGATGAGTGTTGACCAGCATGGATATATTGGTGTGGTGGGAGATCAGCCCTTCCAAACAGACTTCCACTCTTTGTTGCAAGAAGTGCGGGACAGGTTTTCTCCCCAGACCCTTACGTTAGTCCACAGCGTCTATATCTACGGAAGTATTGCGACTGGAAAGGCTGTTGCGGGTCGATCCGATCTAGATCTGACATTGATCCTGAACAAAGCGCCATCGAAGCACGACAGTGACCTAATCGAAAGCAAGAGGCGAAATTTTGAGATTGCCAATCCCATTGTAAGTAAAGTCGATTTCGGTATCGGATTTCTTGAGGACATTGTGTCGGTGGATGCAAGTTTGGCGTGGCGTTATTGGCTCAAACATCATTGTCGGTGCATCGCAGGCGAGGACCTGGCTGAAGACATCCCGCTGTTCCGGCCGTCTCGGTCGCTTGCCCTTGAGGTGAACGGCGATTTTGAACAGGTGCTGGGAAAATATCACCGCTTGCTCCTTGTCTCTAGACCGGCGTCCAACAACGGCAGGCTCGTGAGAGAGGCCTCGCGCAAATTGATACGTTCAACCAATATGCTCAGGAAAGATCGGGACATCGATTGGCCAGACACGCTTGAGGAGCATGTCGCCCGCTTTCAGGGCCTTTTTCCAGATCATCGCGACGAACTGCAATATTTTTTTCAGCAGGCCCGGGAACCCGTAGCGGAGCCTGAGTATTTTGCAGGACGGCTCGAAGCATTCGTGGGTTGGATGAGTGGTGTTTTGCACAATCGCGCTCAATAACGGCTTTGTAACACTTGGCCGGGCTACGCGGCAGGTCGCTCAGTTTTTATAAGCGCCTCGTTTAGCGGTCTCGGGTCATATCATCTCAATGGGCACACGACGCCATCCCTGCTTCGATCCTTTCGGCAGTGTTTACCGGCGTTTGGTGTACAAAGAGGTTCTTCGCTCAACCGAGTGAAACTCAACAAATCACGACGGAGTAAGGTCTCGGGGTATCCTGTCGGGATCGTATCTTCGTCCGTAAGTGGCCTGACCAAAGCTTGCCGCGGCAACCAGACCTAACAGCGCGAAAATGATAAGACCGGGGCGCACGAACCATTGTGCATCGGCTCGCATGTTCATCCAGAGAAATACAAAGAGTGCGACATCGATACCAGCGCTGACGGCGAACACCGTCCACCCTTTGGCTGGAGAACCGTTTGCGGTCCCCCGCAAAAACCGGATGTTTCTTTTATGCCCCGGGGCCAGACAACGATGCAGGTGACGCAGGAATTCAAGATATGTCCGAGCGCGGATCGTGTCGGGTGCGCCGGTCGCAAATGCCCCGCTGACCTTTACTGACATGCCGTCAGTAAACTTAATCAGGGCTCGGCCTGCAGGATCGGCGATCTTCGGCTTTTCCGCCCAGAGCCTGATTTCTATGACCTCGGCAAGCGGTCGCGCGTCACGGACCGGGTCCTTGCCCCAGACAAGGCGCATATCATCTGTAATGCGCAATTCCAGATCGCGCGACGTCGGTTCTCCGTCAACTGATGTAAATAATGAATAACAATTCATGGACATGACACTAACCAGCTCTGCGGCAAGGATAAGATCTGTTCAGAAAATTGCGCCAACAAATAGCAAATTAGAAATCTTCGTTACGAACGGCTTTAGCAAAGCACTCGACGAAGGGTGATCTTGGCGGCCCATATTTGCCTTGAGACGCCTGAAACATTGAAGAATGAATGTGTTGCCAGTTTTCGCTTGAAATCCAAGGTCTTTGTATACGAGATGCCTCTCGCTTTTTTTGACAGGCGGAAGTAAGAGGAGCACATGACAATGCTATCAGACACTTGGTTCGACCTGCTCGGTCTGTCAGGCCTGCTTAATCCGTTTGCACTTCTGATTGGAGGGTATCTTGGATGGCGCGCAGATCGCACTGGCAAATTGTGGATCGCTGGTTTTGCCGCCGCAGCACTCTCCTTGATACTTGAGGCCGCAGTCGGAATGCTTCAGATACCGCTGCCGGTCTCGCAGGACGCCGGCGCGCTGGCCATGTTTCCGTTCCGCTTTGTCGGTGGTGCCCTAGCCGGTGCACTCACTTATTGGATCGGCAGGCATCGTCAAAGGAGCTGAGCGGAACTCAGTCGTCCAGCCAGCTGTTGAAAAGATGCGCATTCGGGCATTCGGACAGGGCTTTGTCAGCACCGTCAGTGTGCTTATCCAGCCAGTTTTTGCATTTTTCAGTCTCCGAGCAATTGATACATCGGAATGCAGCAGACCGGATTGCAATTTTGCTCGGGGGGCCAGCGGGTATCTTCTTCATAGCGCCGATGGTTTCCAGCATTCTTCCCATCAGGTCAGCGCGTTCGTTCAAACGGTCCATCCAGTTCACGCTTTTGTCTCCTTCTGCCGGGACTCGTAGCGGACATTTGCCGCTTATTGTTCTTGAGGCCGGGCGGTGGCAGGCGCAGACCGGCAAGTTGGCAAACACTGCCTGATCACCGCCACATAGGCCTTGATCCGTATCAAGGCTGGGCAGGCAACTTGTTTGCGGCCATAATCAGCTCTTGAGAATCTTTTCGGCACACAACACCAGGAGATGGTGTGATGGTTGAAACGGTGAGCGCGCAGACGCTCCCACAAGGTGCAAGCGGTTCATCATCTGCCAAAGGGCTGGAGCCAGGCACCGAGCTGAAAGCCAAAGTCGAGCAGAACATGCCTGGGGGCGTTGTTCGTTTGGCTACGGCAGAAACGAAACTGGACCTTCGTGTGCCGGCTCCGCTTCCTGTTGGTGCGGATGTGACAGTCACAGTTTCCGGCAGCCGTCAGCAACCCTTGATCCAGATATCGACCCTTCCGGAGGGCGGACAGGTTGCGAATTCTACAGGACAACAGCCGACGACGCCGGGCAATGGTGCCTCTGCACCACCGACAGCTCAGGGGTCGGGTGTATCAATCGGAACGGCGCTGCGACCTGCTCCGACAATGGCTCATATGCTGCAATCGGTTGCGCCGCCTGCGCCCCAATCTGAAGCCGGTTCCGCAGCGTTGAGACCCGGTGTACCGCCACTGGCGCAAAGTACCGCTCCTCGAACTCGTCCGTCCATTTCTTCACCGCTTCAGCTGCAACCTTCAGAAAGCGGTGTGAAACCGCCAATGTCGGCATCTGGATCGTTACCAAGCGCGGAACCTCGCGGCAGCACCTCTTCGCAATTCACAACGACGCAATCGGGCACATCATTTCAGGTATCGCCCCGGGTTCCGGGCACCGGTCAATTGACAGGAGCTCAAAATCCCGTAAACGCGCCCACACCCAGTGCCGGGGCACCGGGCTCTTTACAGGTTGGCGGCCGGTCCAGTGTTCAGATTTCCGGTCAATTGGCTGGTCCGGCAAGCGGACAGTTGGCAACGGTTGCCCCGCCGTCTCTACCGGTAAACACAGCACCCGGCAGTGCTCAAAGCCCTGCACAGGTATTCGGTTCCGAACAGGTCATGGGTGCGCCACGACAGTCTTTGAGCGCACCTCAGGCAACAGGTCAACAGTCGGCCAACCCTCAGCAGGTTCAGACGGCAGGCGCAAACCCAGGTGGGCAGGGAACACAAGCGACACCGTCCCAACCGGCTGCCACCGGCAACCAAGGAGTGCCTATCCCCAATGTGGTGGAACCACGACAAACACTGACCGGTCAAACGGTACAAACTCAAACCGCTTCCGCCGCGATAAACTCGGGTCTGTCGTCTGCGCCAAAATTAGGTGCCGGAGGGGTGCTACCCGCGTCGCCTTTGCCAAGCAACACGCCTCAATCGGGACAGGTTGGCCCAACTGTGCCTGCACGCGCGCAGTCCGCCTCTGCTCCCGTCTCAGGAGGACGTGCGCCGGCCCATCCGAATTCAGTCCCGTCACAGGTGGCAACAAGCACCAGCCTTGGAACCAATACGAAAGCAGCAGCATCGCGTACGCCCGCATCGCAAGCCTACGCTACGGCGACGGTCGGATCACCGGCAGGGCAGACCGCTGCCACTCAACAAAGGGTTTTTCAGCAGCCTGTGGTCCAGGCCGCTGCTCAACTGCAAAAACCGCTGACGGAACAACAGGCCAGCTACAGCGCACTGTTCGCGCAAATTGGCAGTCTCATGAGTGCGCAAACAGCGGGCAAAGTTTCCATGCCGGATGCGGTCGTCAAGGCGATGCAACAGATCTTGGGCTTGCGATTGAATGCGGGACAACCGCCGACTGCGCAGTCTTTGCAGCAGGCCGTGAGCCAGTCTGGTCAGTTTCATGAGGCTGGCCTGGCCAGATCCGTCGGTGGAAATATGCCTCTGCCTGATTTGAAATCAGTACTTTTGTCCTTCAAGTCGCTGTTGCGATCTATGGGAGCGGAGGAGCAGATTTCCAGACCTGCCGGACAAGCGGCGCCGCCTGCGCGGCACGGTTCACCGCAGGGGCAGGCACCGCAAGCCGCAAGCGGGTTTTGGGCTGGTGCAGCTGCGCAGAACTTGCAGGCCTTGTTAAAGGATACAGATGCCTCGCTCGCTCGGCTTCGGCTCAACCAGCTGGTCAATTCGGGCCTTGCAGGCGAGGAGGGACCAAGGGCAGCTTCACGCCCGATGGATGTTGTGCTGGAACTGCCGCTCGCACTGGGACAGGAAACGGCCATCATGCAGATGCAAATTGGCAGGGATGGAAATGGTTCGCACCAGGAAGACGACCATGAGCTGGCATGGCGGCTGCGATTTGCGCTGGATTTAACTGCAACCGGACCTTTGGAGGCTGCGATCAGTCTGCGTGGTGGCGGCACCTACGCCAGCTTGTGGGTTGACCGCAAGGAGACCTTCGACAATCTGAATTCGTTGCGGGAGACCATGGAAGCCGCATTTGCCGATGCCGGGCTCGATCTTCAGGAATTCCGGCTTATCCGCGGACTGCCGCCGAGAACTGCTGCCCGCTACGGCGCGTTGATCGATCGTCAGTCTTGAGGATGGCTGTCCGATGAGCGATCAGAGCAAAGATAAAAAGCTGGCAATTGCCCTCCAGTACGAAAATGAGGGTGCGCCCATAGTCACGGCCAAGGGTGCCGGAACGGTTGCCGAGCAAATTGAACAGATCGCGCGGGAGGCAGGCATCCCCATTGAGGAAAACCCGATGATGGCCGAGGCACTCTCGCAGATAGAAATCGACCAGGAAATTCCGATAGAACTATATCAGGCGGTCGCTGTCATGATTGGCTTCATCATGCGCACCGGGCAAGCGCAGAACCCGCCTGAAGAACCCGGACCGTCCTGAAGTCCAACGGGTCTCCTCTTCACCTCGTGACCGACTGTGCGAAAGCGCATGGCTGGAGCAAGGAAAACCTTGCAGCAGAAGCAATTCCCGATTAGGTCAACAAGACAGCTACATATTCGCGCCGCAGCATAGTCTTCCGGGCTGCTTTTCAAAGGGCGCAACCGAAAAACAGGATTCTTGACGAAAATGACGATTGTCGACGTACGCACACCCGATCCGAAGAAATTCATCAAGGGCGCGACCGGCGACTGGGAAATCGTGATCGGCATGGAAGTTCATGCCCAGGTCACGTCCGAAGCCAAGCTTTTTTCCGGTGCCTCTACTGAATTCGGCAAGGATCCCAATAACAACGTCAGCCTCGTTGACGCGGCCATGCCAGGCATGTTGCCGGTCATCAACGAAGAGTGCGTGCGACAGGCGGTCCGCACTGGTCTTGGCTTGAAAGCCGAGATCAATCTGAAATCGGTTTTTGATCGCAAAAACTATTTTTATCCGGATTTGCCGCAAGGCTATCAGATCTCGCAGTTCAAGCAGCCGATCGTGGGCGAAGGGCAAGTCCTGCTGGACATGCCGGAAGAGCAAGTCGAGATTGGTGTTGAGCGCCTTCATCTGGAACAGGATGCCGGCAAGTCGCTGCACGATCAGCATCCCTCCATGTCCTTCGTCGATCTGAACCGATCAGGTGTTGCTTTGATGGAGATCGTGTCCAAACCCGACCTGCGCTCCTCGGAGGAAGCCAAGGCCTATCTGACCAAGCTACGCACAATCTTGAGGTATCTCGGCACCTGCGACGGCAACATGGACCAGGGTTCCATGCGCGCTGACGTCAACGTTTCTGTTCGCCGCCCAGGCGGTGAATTCGGTACGCGCTGCGAAATCAAGAATGTCAACTCGATCCGATTTGTTGGTCAGTCCATTGAATATGAAGCCCGCCGCCAGGTCGCGATCCTGGAAGACGGCGGCGAGATCGATCAGGAAACACGCCTGTTTGATGCCGTGAAGGGTGAAACGCGGTCTATGCGTTCCAAAGAGGAAGCGCATGACTATCGCTATTTCCCGGACCCGGATCTGCTGCCGCTGGAATTCACCCGGGGCTTTGTTGATGAACTGGCAGGCCACCTTCCGGAATTGCCGGATGACAAAAAAAGCCGTTTCGTGGCTGACTACGGGCTCACGGCCTATGATGCGGATATTCTTGTCGTCGAGAAGGCATCCGCTGATTTCTTCGAGGATGTTGCCAAGGGACGCGATGCGAAACTGTCCGCCAACTGGGTGATCAACGAGCTATTTGGCCGACTGAACAAGGAAGGCAAGGATCTTTCCGAAAGCCCCGTTTCCGCTGCGCAGCTTGGCGGGATTGTCGATCTGATCAAGGCCGGAACGATTTCGGGCAAGATTGCCAAGGATCTGTTCGAGATCGTGTGGACAGAAGGTGGTGATCCCGCACAGATCGTTGAAGATCGGGGCATGAAGCAGGTTACGGACCTTGGCGCTATCGAAGCGATTGTCGATGAAATCCTCGCCGCGAACCCGGACAAGGTCGAACAGGCCAAGGAAAAGCCGAACCTCGTAGGATGGTTTGTGGGTCAGGTCATGAAAGCCTCGAAAGGCAAGGCCAACCCGCAGGCAGTGAACGATCTGCTGAAGCAGAAAATCGGTCTGGAATAAGCCATGTCCACAGATGCTCCGCAATCGAATGTGGCATTGCCGATTACCGGTTCGTGCCACTGCGGTGCCGTCTCTTTTGAAATGAACGCTGTTCCTCGATACGCGGTTGAATGCAACTGTTCGATCTGCAGAAGTCTTGGAACAGTTTGGGGGCACGGGCAGGGGGCCGAAACAACCATTCACGCCGCCCCTGAAGCGACAATCAGATATTTTCGTGGCGAGAAAGAACTGGCTTTCCACACCTGCAGGACTTGCGGTTCGACCACACATTGGGAAGCCGTGAAGGGTGAGGCCTTGGGCCGACTGGCAGTCAACCTGCGCCTTGCAGAACCCGGAACAATCGAAGCCATCGGACATCGCAAATTCGATGGGGCGGAAACCTGGACGTTTCTGGATTGAGCTTTGACGGTTTCACCTGATATCCTTTGTCTTTGATAGTTGAAGCAGGGCACCTGAGTTCTGCCGGTTGTCGCGATTTCCAGGAGCTTCGATGAACGCGGATCTTTCGAGCCTGCTGCTGGCCCTTGGCATATTCGCCGTTGGCTTTGTGAGCATTGGCCCCAACATTCTCGCCATCATCGGCACGTCCATGGAACGTGGGCGCCGGTCGGGTGCCCGTTTGGCGCTGGGCGTTGGTCTGGGGTCCGGCATCTGGGCAACACTCACCGTTGCTGGCCTTACCGCGCTGATTGCCGCCTTTGCCTATGCGATCACCGTTCTGAAAATTCTGGGCGCTGCCTACTTGATCTGGCTTGCTTTCAAAGCGTTCCGTTCTGCCGCCAGTAGAAACGGTCACATCGCCGTCAAAGCAGCCAGAGGTGACCGGCTCCTGTTGCAAGGACTGGCCATTCAGATGACCAACCCCAAAGCAGCCCTGCACTGGATCGCGATTGTTGGCGTCGGTCTGGGACCGAACGCGCCACTCTGGGTCGGGTTCGTGCTCATCGTTAGCTGCACGATCATGTCCGTTCTGGCTCATCTGGCGTATGCTGTCACCTTCTCCACGCAGCCGGTCGTTACGCTTTATCGTCGCTCACGCCGTGTGATTGAAGCTGGGCTCGGCGTGTTTTTCACCTTTGCTGCCTTCAAGCTGGCGACCTATCGCAGCTGATCGCTAGGCAACCAAGTCTCAATAGGCTAAACGGCTGACAGTCTTGATCAAACCGCTGAGCCGCATGACCGCTCGTTTCGACACCAGCTCTTCTAAGGCGCCATTCTATGCCACACCCGTGGGCGTGTGGGCTATCGTGGCTCTCTGGGGCTTGTCACACCTGCTGTTGCGCGCGCTGTCGACACCGGTTCTCGGAACGGACGATATGTTCGAGAACGTGCTGGTTCAGACGCTTGAGCCTGGCTACATGCTACGCCAGCCACCACTTTACGAATGGCTTTTGTGGTCGGCACAACAGGTTTTCGGACCGACAATCTGGGCCGCGCTGTTCATCAAGTATGGACTGATATCACTAGCGGCGTTGTTCTTGTTCCTGATCGCACGCAAAGCGCTCTTTGATCCGAGATTGGCCGCGCTCTGCGCATTTTCCTATTCGCTTTACTATCAATTTGGCTGGAACCTTCATGAGGGTGTGACCCACACTGTCGTTCTGACAACAGCTTGCGCGGCAAGCGCGTTCTTTTTTCTTAAGGCGCTGGAAACTGAAAAGCTGGCCTTTTACCTGCTGTTCGGAGCAGTTGCCGGTGCCGGGCTTTTGGGTAAGCATTCCTATCCGCTCTTCGCACTTGCCCTTGTTCTTGCCGCGTTGAGCGACGCCCATTGGCGCGGGCGGTTCCGTTGGGCTGGCTTGTGTCTGGTGCCGGTCGCTGCGGCATTTGTCTACAGCCCCTATGCTCTCTGGATCTTGAGCGAAGGCTTGAAGTTGCTCGCCTCCGTATCCGACACCATGGGGGTAACCGCACAAACTCCGCATATTGCGAGGGCAGGCGAAGGGCTGGGAAAACTCACTTTCGGACTTGTTGGGTTTTCCGTGCCGCTCGTCCCGCTTCTGATCTTGTTGTTCTGGCCGAGGTATCTGCGGCGTATCCAGCCTGACGGAGCTTCACTCAACGCGGTCGCACGCCTGTGCGGGCGGACCGTGCTGGTGATGATCGTACTTACAGCTTTGCTGATCGTGGTGACCGGGGCGACCTATGTCAAAGAGCGGCACATGCATCCGCTGTTGCTGCTGTTGCCGATCTATCTGTTTGCCGACCTGGAGCGTTTTGAATTCAAAAGCCGTTGGCGCTGGCTTGCGGTTGTCATGCTGGCCGTGGTGGCTGTTGCGTTTCTCGCCCGTGTTCCAGGCCTCATCGCGCCCGACAAGTTCTGGTGCGGCGGCAAGTGCCGGCACATGAAGCCATATGCAGATCTGCAGGCGCCGCTCTCTGAATTGGGTGCAGCTGAAGCGACCTTGATTGCAGACGACGGATATACGGGCGGCAACATGAGAGTGCTTTTCCCTGATGCGAGAATTGTCACCAAAGCCATACCGGCGCGGGTGCCGCCGCGCGGAAAGTGTTTCTATATCTGGGAGGAAGGTGACCGGGAGCCGGAGTTGCCTTCCCAGGATCGTTTCAGCAAAAACGCCTATTGGGATGCGGCGGATCCGAAGTCAGCGCGCTATTTGACCGGCAATTGGCCTCATCTTTGGAAGCGTCAGGGTTGGAGAACAACCTGGTGGGGCGTTGCTGAATTGGACCCGGATCAGACGATTTGCAGATAGTGACCTGCTACGACCAACTGAAACATGCCCTGGACAGAGAAATCAGTATGAGCTCCACGATCCAAATTGAAAAAGCGTCTCCTGATCACTTGATGGAGATTGTCGAGATCATCAATGCCGGGGCGACTTCCGTTCGCAAGAACAAGGAATTTGGAGAATGGCAAAACTATCGCTCCGCCTTTGATGCTTTAAGGGACGCACCTGAGTGCGACATCTACGTGGCATTGGATGAGGCGGGTGCGGTTGTCGGAACCTATCAAATCCATTTCCTGAAAGGCATTGCCTTCAAGGGTCGGCCACGCGTGGAATTGGAAAGCGTTCATGTGCGCGCCGATCAGCGTGGCAAAGGCGTTGGCCGCACCATGATGAAACATGCGGAGGACCTGGCGCGCTCGGTGGATGCCTGCATCATTCAGCTGACCTCCAACAAGGAGCGTGAAGGCTCTCATCATTTCTACCGTCAGCTCGGCTACGACCAGAGCCACCTCGGTTACAAGAAAATGATGATGTGAGGCAGCTCACAAAGATGCTCGCTGCCGAAATCGCAATCGCCAGCTAACGGGCTTGCCAGAACAAACCCTAGTTGCTTCACTGTGGTAGCAGTGCCCTCGGCATCTTACCTTCAAACAGGAACTTCCATGACCATATCGCAGGAACAACCGATCGAGCTCTATTTTTGGCCGACGCCGAATGGCTGGAAAGCGAGCATCATGCTAGAGGAGCTCGGGGTTCCCTATAACCTGCACCTGGTCAATATCGGCAAGGGCGATCAGTTCGCCCCCGAATTTCTTGCGATTTCCCCCAACAACCGGATGCCGGCCATTCTTGACCCAGAAGGTCCCGGCGGTGAACCGATATCCGTATTTGAGTCCGGCGCAATTCTTCAATATCTCGGCCGGAAGTTTCAGAAATTCTATCCTGACGACGAACGCAAGCGCGTGGAGACGGAAGAGTGGCTGATGTGGCAGATGGGCGGATTTGGGCCAATGCTGGGACAAAACCACCATTTCCGCCATTATGCGCCGGAAGAAGTGCCTTACGCGATCGAGCGATACTCCAATGAGACCCATCGGCTCTATGGCGTTTTGAACAGGCGGCTGGAAGGACGGGCGTTCATTGCCGCTGACGAATATACCATTGCGGATATTGCAACCTTCGGATGGGCGCAGCGCTGGCAACGACAGAATATCGACTTGGAAGAGTTTCCCAATGTCAGAGATTGGCGGTTGCGGTTGGAGGCGCGCGACGCCGTTCAACGCGGTCTCGCTGTCGGTGCAGATCAGCAGAAAACGCTGGTGATTGAGAAGGACAAGGCGGCCCAAAGCGTCCTGTTCGGGCAAAAGGCGCGGTAAGGCTACCTGATCGAATAAAAGTGGTCCTGCCTGTTACTCAATTGACTTTGCGCCAGACTTCCTTTTCGCAAACATTGAATACAACCCGAACACAGCCTTGAACTTCGAGCGCTGAACCACCCTTCTTGCGTATGGTCGCGTTGGCGCTGAAGCCCCTGCGTGGATCATAGACCCGCCCCTTCCAGGCGTTGGGCTGCGACTTCATCCGCCAGAGCACCTTGAGTCCCAGGATCTTGCGGCCGCGTTTGCTGGCATCCCTGTTTTTCAGATCCGGCGTGTTTTTCATCGTATAGCCCTTGGGCGGCGTGAACCGCACGATTTTCCCGCAAGGCGCACTGCCGCAGGTGCTGATGTTGATGATGGCCCCGGCCGGTGTCTTCCAATTACCTGATATGTCGGGAGCTGCAGTTGCAGGAGGGGCTGCCAGGAAAAACAAAACCGGGATTGCGATCCCGAATGCGGATTTAAATAGAAACCGGAGCAAACTGAAATATGAAAGAGATGTCACGGAAATACCCCGCCGCGATGCCGATGAAGATTGCGCCACAATTTTTTACCAGCAAATGCGACGGGGCAATGGCCAAATCACCAGGATTTGGCAAACAGCACAGTTTTGTCTAATTGGCGCGGGTCCAGGTTTCACCCTTGCAGATCAACCCGCCCATCACGCAGCCTTCAAGTTTCAGCTTGTCGGCTGAGGTCAGTTCAATGAAACCGGTGTATGTCTTGCCGTCTTCAGCGTTGTAAACCTTGCCCTTCCACTGGTTGAATTTGGCCGTGGGTATCATCGATTTGACGATCTGAGCACCGAGCAAGGGCTGCTCACGCAAAGAAGTATCGGGATTGTTGGTGTCTTTGCGTGGCGTTTTCAGCCAGATCAGTTTGCCGCAAAGAGCGGCACCGCACGAACTGATGCGGATTTTTGAGGCCCCGTTCGGGCGCACCCAGTCTCCCTTCGCGTCTGCGGCAAGAGACAGCGTGGAAGATGCGGCAACAACACCGGCGGCCAAGGCAGCCGCCGCGATCATGGATTTCAGCATTAAGTCCTCCCAATGCGGAATAAGCTTCCGTTTACGGAAACGGAATGTATATGCTTTGAAAGCCTGCTGAAAACCCGTGTCCCCACGTCACCTGGCGGACTTTTTCCATCTGCTCACAAATTGTGAACTCAAACCCGGGGCATGTTTTCAATCCATTTCATGCTTTTGGCGGCGATGTCTTCCCAGCCATCTTCGAGCTGCATGTAGTGGCAGCGTCCTTCAATCACTTCGAAGGTTGCCAGGCTCCCATATCGGTCAGCCATGGTGAGGGCGGTGGAGGGGGGAACGACTTTGTCTTCACTTCCGGACAAAAACAGCAATGGCGCTTTTGCGTTGGCGAAGTCGACCTTGGTGGTCTGGTTGACATCGTACATCCAGAAAAACAGTTCGAAGAGTACGGCTCCGGACTCCGTACCCAACCGATCGCAAATTTCGTGCTGTTTTCGCTCCGGCATGGTGTTGAGACCATAAGCGGCAAGCAATTCAAAGTCCTGCCCCGGCACCATTTCCCAAAAACGCCCTGCCGACATGAACATCTTGCCAAGTGCCCGCTCCATTTCGGTCGTAGGCAGAGTGCCGTGAATAATGCTGCTGTTTATCAGAACGCCGGCCTCAATTAGTTCGCGTGGGGATAACAGCTGAGCAATCAGTCCTCCGAGAGAGTGACCAATGACAATGGGGCGCTGCTCCATCTCCCTAATGTAGTGGGCAATGTCCTCAACATAGTCCGCAATGCTGGCCCCCGTCAGCGCATCATTCCTGGCGTCCCCTTCGGGAAGCCCATGCCCACGATAGCTTGGCGTATGGCACTCAAATCCTGCGTTCTCAAAATAAGACTTGAACGTTTCCATGGTCCAGGGTTGGGCATTGGTGCCATGCAGGAGGACGATTGGCGGTTTTGGCATTTTCTTTCACTCCGAAGCAGCGATGGTTTTCCCAAAAATTTCAGCCAAGACTGCACTGAATTTCCCGTTTGGTGAACAGAACGTTGAGAGGTCCTTTCAAATTTTGTGAGAATGTCACTGATATTAAAGAGGAATTCGCAACTGCATGCTTACCGGCAAGTAAATTTCAGAGATATTTAAATTTTTGTTCGCATTACGTTAAACCTGTATCTTAACTGGCCATTTAACTGCTCCTGCTGAAGTACACCTCAAGAAACGAAGGGGAAAGCTACAAGAAAGCTTACGTTTCTTCGGTCGCAATAAAGGAGTGTTTTCGCTCCGGTCCGACCGGCAAGCAGGGGGAAGCATCTGGTGTTCCACGGAACCAAGAGAAGCTTCTGGAAAAACAGAGTAGGAAAGGGGAGCATCATGGCTCGTTTTGAAATTCATTCGGCTGATATGGCCATCATGGGCGGCAAGCCCGTTACAGCTGACATTCTGTTTCAGATGGGTCTGGACAGCGCTTGCGGCCGCAACGGCGCGACTGATCTGGTCACCGCACACAAGTGGTTCAACATTGCAGCTCTCAAAGGCAACCGGGATGCGGTTCAGTACCGTAAGGAAATCTCCGGTGAAATGAGCCCATCAGAAATTGCTGAAGCTCAGCGCTCCGCCCGTGAATGGCTGTCAATGCATTGAGCTGGTCAAAGGCTGCCGGCCATACGGCACCTCAACCGCAAACACCCATCTGACGCGGCAGTCGCATTTCAGTCTGCCGCGTCCGGATCTTGGTCGAAATTGTCGTAAGCTCAGCCGGAATGGGGTTAGTGAACTGGCGCTAGCCCATGCTCATCCCAGAGCGATCTTTCGATTTCCGCACCGAGTGCATATTCAAAGCCGATGATTTTTTGACTGCCTTTTTCAAGGCGGCACCGATAGGCAATTTCGTACCAGATACGATTGCTTCTGACGGCTCCTGCCGTGACATGAAGCGTATTTCCTTTTGAAAATCCGTTCCTGAAAGCATGCGGTGCAAGTCGCGTCGGACGAAAATCCGGCTTGTCTTGACGGAGTTGTTCCATCGCTTCAAGCGCGCATACCTGTTCGTGTTTGTCGGCACCCGTCAATGAGGCAAGTGCCACGCGCGCCTGGCTGGACCGGGGGCTTCTTAAGACATCCGCAGCCAGGAAAGATGTGGCGGTAACCCAGCTGTCAGCCAAAGGATTGGCTGGTTCTGTTTGAGGCGTTTCAGGAACGCCTTCTTCGCTTTCACCCGTCAAAGCGCTTCCATTTGGAAGGCCTGCGATGTCCAAGGTTCCTCTGGCCGCTGCTGGCGCTCGAACCAATTGCACTTCCACGGTTTCTTGGGGAGAGGTCTGTTGGGGCGGCCAGTAGCCGGCTCCTGTCAGAAAACTAAAAACAGCAAGATGCAACAATACGGCGCAGACCCAGTCGAACCGGGTTGCGATGAGATGAGAGAGTGCAGCAGGGGCA
Organism: uncultured Roseibium sp.; assembly: GCF_947499295.1. Lineage (GTDB taxonomy): Bacteria > Pseudomonadota > Alphaproteobacteria > Rhizobiales > Stappiaceae > Roseibium. The sequence continues at coordinate 542,467 of NZ_CANMNP010000001.1, read as the reverse complement.
GGTGGACTATAAATGTCACGCTCCGAACCTGACCAAAAGACGTGGCAAGCTCACCAAAGGAGTGCGGCTGAAGTATGGAAGGCTTGGATATCGTGCAACCTTTATCTGTGCAAAATGTTTGCCTTTCACGAAAAGGCAATTGCGCTCAATTCCAAAAGCTGACGGGCGCCTGCCTTGCTTGCGAGACAAAGACCAATCCGCATTGCCGCGCTCACTTCTGACGGGCTATCCAACATGCAAGCCCATGGTAGCCAATGGGGAAAACGAATGGGCGTTCAAAAAAACGCCTTGAACTCCGAGGTTTTTGTTCGTACACGGAGCTTACCGGAGAGGTGGCCGAGTGGCTGAAGGCGCTCCCCTGCTAAGGGAGTATACCGGGAACGGTATCGAGGGTTCGAATCCCTTCCTCTCCGCCATTTCTTTTTGACAGCTATTTGATTTTTATCGGTGTTTGCGCAGGCCTAGCCGTAGATCTTGTCCAGAGCTCTGAATTTCTTGGGCGAGTAGCCGGTGTAGTGCTTGAATTCCCGTGACATATGAGACGAGCTGCTGAAGCCAAGGTCTTCGGCCAGGATCGATAGTGGCAAGTCTGATGAGTGCAATTCGTTCTTGACCAATGTAATCCGTTTCTTCCGGACATAATCTTGCGGAGAGACGTCGAATGTTGCCTGGAATTTCCGGACAAAATGCGAGCGGCTCATGCCAGCCAGAAGGTGCAGTTCCGAGATTTTCACACCCGTGCGGAGATTGTCTGCGATATGCCGGAGCACCGGCGCCATGCGCCGGACGTCGCGCTGGCGCTTGAGATCCCGGTGTTTCGCACGGGTTCTGAAATGGGGAGAGAGCAGGGATAGAATCCGGCTGCGGACGAGGATTTGATCCGCAAAGAATTCGCTGGTCAGATTTTCGTCAATCATCGTCATGGACCGAAATGTTTCCGACGCTGATTGCGCTTGAATTTCGAAGCTCCAGGGATAGAGGTCCAGCACGTCAATGCCGCCCTGAACAGTCATTTTAAAACAAACATTTAACAATCTGAGATGCGACGGACACGAATAGTCGAAACGTCGCGTTGTCGGGAAGAGATAAGTCCGCCCCTCTGCAAGCTGGCAATGGTGGCCGTCGTAAGTCACCTCAGCAGAGCCTCCGGCAATGAAATAGAGCCGGTGATAGTCGTCATTCAGACGGGTGCCGTTCCACTCGGTGAGGTAGTCCGAGTTGTCGGAGTGAAACAGCACGATTTCCAGGCCGCTGATATCCAAAGATCTGCTCACATTTGGAATAAAAGAGATCACATCAGTGAATGATAATTGGTTTTAAATAAAGAGATTTTTTCAAAAATGGGAAATAGGTGCAAAAAAATGAAACATTGATGCATAGACAGTGAGGCGTCTCGCAGGCTGTATTTTCCAAGTATTTGAAGGCATCGACGCTCTGGGAGGACCAATGAGGATCGAGAAATTCGAGACCTGGATATGCAAGCGGGGGCACGGGGTGTTCGACGAGGCCCGTGAAGGCGCTGCCCCAATGCCTTGGGACTATGGTGTCGGAAAAATTGTGACAAGCGACGGTGTCGAGGGCCTCGCTACCTTCTGGGCCGCACGCTCCGGCGCTGTTACCGATGCGTACCTGCAGGACGTAATCGCTCCGGTTATTCTCGGTCGCAACATTTCAGACCGCGAACGTATCTGGCACGATTTCTGGAACATCGACCGGCACGGAGCTTTTTTTCCCGTCTTCCTGCCGGGGCCCATCGATGTTGCTCTCTGGGATGCGGCGGCAAAGACCGTAGAACTCCCCTTGCACAGGTTTATCGGCAGCTACCGGCAGAAACTTCCCGTTTATGCCAGCAGTCTTTGGCTGGATTCGGTCCAGGCTTACGTGGATGAGGCGCTGAAATACAAATCGAAAGGCTTCAAGGCCTACAAGGTTCATCCTTGCGGTCCGTCCGATATGGACATGGAAATTCACACAGCAGTGCGCGCCGCTGTTGGCGAGGACATGATCCTGATGTCCGACCCGGTGTCCGAATACACCCTCTCCGAAGCGATCAAAGTGGCCAGGCAACTCGAGGATCTCAACTACAGATGGCTCGAGGAGCCATTCCGTGACTACGAGCTCGACAAATACGCCAAGCTTACTCGCGCCACTGATATTGAAATCGTTGGAACCGAAACCACTCGGGGTGGCCCCTGGGGAATTGCTCAAGCAATCAAGTTCGATGCGGTTAACACCGTCCGTGCAGATGTTTCCTGGAAAGCAGGGATCACGGGGACGTTGAAATCCTGTCATCTGGCTGAGGCTCACGGGATGAACTGTGAGCTGCATACAACAACTATGGGACCCATGGACATGGCGAACGTTCATGTCTCTTGCGCGGTTCGAAACTGCGACTTCTTCGAACTCTTTGTTCCAGAAGACATTTTTCAGGCTCCCATGCGCCAGAGCTACTACGACTTCATCGACGAAAATGGCGACATTCATGCTCCTGAGGGGCATGGGCTTGGCGTGGATATCGACTGGGATCTCGTCGATGAAAACTGCGTATCTCATCGCAGCTACAGCAACTGATTATCGCCGACGCAGGAGGAAGCGGACGGAATAATCGAAAAGGGAGGAAGTAAACCATGAAACTGATCGCAAAACTCGTAACTGGTGCCGCGCTGAGCGCAATGACCATAGTTTCAGCCGCCGCTGAAGACGCCCGTTACGCTTGGTATGCGTCAACAGTGCATCCTTATTTCGACGAGGTGCAAAAAGGCGTCGACAAATTTTCCGAAGACTTCGGCGTCGAGGTCACAAAGCGCCTCGGTCAGGATTGGACGCAAGACAATCAGAACGAAAACGTTGCTGCCATGGCGGCGCAGGGTTTCAATGCGTTCAGCATTTTTCCGTCGGATGTGTCAGGCGCCAGGGGGCTTTATGAAGAGCTTGCCGAGCAAGGCGTCACCATCGTGGATTTTGGCCAGGCAACCAAGGAGCCTACACCGGCTGCCTTTTACGTCGGGACCCAGTTGAAAGAGGCGGCGATGCTCGCCACTGAAGAGCTGATCAAATCCATGGGCGGCAAGGGCAACATCATCAACGTTCTGGAAGTTCCCGGGGACAACACCCGCTTGCGTCAGGAGGGCGTCGAGGAGGTCGTCGCCAAGTATCCCGACGTCAAGATTATCCAGACTGTCGGTGACCTTTCTTCAATTGAAGACAGTGTCGAGAAGGTCCAAAACGCCATTGCCGCAAATCTTGGCAACATCGATGGTATGATCGCGACCGGTTACACGCCGACCGTTGCAATCGCCCAGTTGCTGACCGAGTACCATGAAAATGGCGGCGAACGCATCCACTTCTACGGTATCGACACGGATGCCGTTGTTCTCGACGCGATCCGGGCCGGCCACATTGATGGCACGATGGCGCAAAACCCATTCGGGCATGGCTACATTCCAATGGTATTGCTGAAAAAACTGTCCGAAGGCTACAAGCCTCGTGAAGGCGTGCATTCAATCGATGCCGGTGTCGTCCCTGTAACCGCTGATAACATCGATACCTATCAGGCAGATATCTCTGCACTGACCAAAAACATCATCGACAATCTCGACAGCAAATATCTGACCAACTGATCCAGCTGAAACACCTCGCGGAGCCGGTCTTCCGGTTCCGCGAGCCATGCTCATATGTCAACGACAGGACCCCAGCTGTGTTTCTCACCAGACTAAAGTCGGGAAAGATCATCACGGGAGCAGAGTCAGGCATCATTGGTGCCGCCTTGATCCTGGTGATTTTATTCACGCTCTCTTCAGACAGTTTTCTGACCCAATACAATCTGTTCAATCTCACGCGTACGCAGTCACTTTACATCTTTGTCGCTCTTTCTCAGGCGGTGATGCTCGCCACCGGTAACATGAACCTTTCAGTAGGGGCGATTGCAGGACTGACTGCGGTGATATTCGGTTATTCCGTCGACACGCTCGATCTCGGATGGCCGCTGGCTCTGCTGATTGCATTGGGCGTTGCCTTGCTCGCAGGTGCCTTTAACGGGTTCGTCATGACCGTTCTCGGTGTGAACTCATTTATCGTGAGCTTGTCGACCCTCTTCATCTTCACCGGGTTCGTCTATGGAATTTCGGAAGGCTATTCCTACCGGGAGATCCCGGCGGATTTTGTCAGGATTGGCCGCGGCAACTTTCTGGGGCTGCCCTATCTGTTCTACCTCATGGTCGGGACCTTGATCGCCGTCTGGTACATGTTCCGGTACACTGTTTTCGGGCGGCAGGTGCTTGCGACAGGCAGCAATCTGGAAGCCGCAAAACTCTCCGGCATCAACACCGGCCGCATCATCATGGGAGCCAATCTCCTGTCGGCGTTCTTTGCTGGCGTCGGTGGGTTGCTTTGGGTGTCCCGACTAGGGTCGGCTCAGCCCGCCATCGGTCAAAATTGGCTTCTGATTTCATTTGCAGTCGCGATCATCGGTGGAACAGCGCTTGCTGGTGGCCGTATCACTGCCATCGGCCTCTTCTGTGGCGGCCTGATCATGGTACTGATCAAGAATGGCCTCATCCTGGTACAGGCAAATGTCTACTTCGAACAGGCGTTTTTGGGATCGATCATCCTCCTGACGATATTGCTCGACCGGGCACGTGAGGTCTGGAGCCGCAAGGCTGGAAAGTCATGACGCTCGAGCTCAGAAACATAAGCAAGTCCTTTCCCGGTGTGAGAGCCTTGGACGATGTGTCGGTCACATTCAAACCGGGCGAGGTTCATGCGTTGCTCGGTGAAAACGGCGCGGGCAAGAGTACCTTGATCAAGGCCATCTGCGGCATTCAAAGGGCCGACCAAGGCACGATCTCGTTGGAAGGTGTCCCACTCAACCTGTCGTCCCTGAAGGACGGTATGCGTCACGGCATCACTATCGTGAACCAGGAAATCCAGGTGTTTTCGGAGAGCAGCGTCGCCGAAAATATCATGATCGACAAACTTGAAAAGTACCGCAGTTTTGGCGGGATTTCCTGGAAGCGTCTCAATGCCGATGCCCTGGAATATCTAGAGCTGGTCGGACTTGAGATCGACCCGGAGACACCCATTGGGGGGCTGAGTGCCGCGCAGAAGCAACTTGTACAAATTGCCAAAGCGCTCTCCAGCAAGGCGACTGTCATTTTGTTCGACGAACCGACTTCATCCATTACCGCAAATGAAGTCACCAAACTGTTCGAGGTGATCGAAGACCTCAAGGCCAAGGGCTACACTTTGATCTTTGTGTCCCACAAGCTTGAGGAGGTGCTTGAGATCTGTGATCAGGTAACCGTGCTCCGCGATGGCCGCCATGTCGGGACGCGATGTATCTCGGAGCTGGACAAGGAAACGATCATCGAATTGATGATCGGCCGGAAAATTCAGATCGAAAACTTCGCCAGACTTGATACCGATCCAGATGATCTGGTCTTGAAGGCAAAAGAATTGTCGTCGAAAGGTCTGTTCGAAAACGCATCGTTCGATCTTCGGCGCGGTGAGATTTTGGGCTTTTACGGATTGGTTGGTTCCGGGCGAACCGAACTTGCCAAGACGATTATCGGCCACTTTCCCGTCAGTGCCGGAGCGCTTTCCGTCCATGGACGCGATGTCAAGATCCGAAGCGTCGCGGACTGCATCAAAGTGCACAACATCGGTTACGTGTCGGAGAACCGCAAGGAAGACGGCCTCTTTCTCGATTTTGATATCGAAACAAATATGACGATGGCGATCTGGAAGAAAATCCAGCATCCGGTAACGCGCGCCATCAACATGACTGAGCAACGCAATGTCGCAAACGGGTTGATGACGGCGCTGGATGTGCGCGCGACGGGCATCGACCAGCGCGTCGGCAATCTGAGCGGGGGCAATCAGCAGAAGATATCGATTGCAAAATGGCTTGCCGCCAATTGCGATATCCTGATCATCGACGAACCGTCGGTTGGCGTCGATATTGGCGCGAAGGCCATGATTCACAAGCTCATTTGGGATCTTGCCAAAGTTGAGAAGAAATCGATTATCCTGATTTCCTCAGACATGCCGGAAATGATTTCACTGGCCAGCCGGATACTAGTTTTCAAGGAAAAGCGCATTACGGGCGTGGTTCCGGGCATCGCTGAGCCCGGGCAGACCTACGACACTTTGAGCCGTGGGATCGGGAGATTGATGGCATGAGGACAATTGAAACGCCTTTCCGCCTGGACGGGAAAGTAGCCTTGATCACGGGCGGGGGAAGCGGATTGGGGTTGGCCATGGCCCGTTGTTATGTTGCTTCCGGTGCCAAGGTCCTGATCGCGGGCAAGACAGAGGCGAAGCTGCAGGCTGCGGTTTCGGAACTTGGCGAATGCGCCTCCTATCATGTTGCCGACATTACCTCACAAGGTGCGGCACGCGAATTGATCAGCACCTGTGTTGAGCGTTATGGGGGCCTCGACATACTGGTCAACAACGCTGGAAACCACGTCAAGAAACCACTCCTTGAAACGGAAGTGGAGGATATTCAAGCCATTCTGGACACCCATGTTCTGGCGGCATTCGAGTTGAGCCGCAGTGCGGTTCCGGCTATGAGCGCTCGGGGGGGCGGCTCCATCCTTTTTATCGCATCGATGGCTTCATATCTCTCCGTACCGCAGGTCATCGGATATACGGTGGCAAAATCCGCCGTTCTCGGGCTTGTCCGGGGAATAGCGGCGGAAATCAGCTTGCAAGGCATCCGCATAAATGGAATTGCGCCAGGATGGATCGAGACGCCCATGACGGCGAAGGCACTGGACAACGATCCGGAACGCAAGAACAAGATTATTTCAAGAACACCGATGAAGACCATGGGCAAGCCGGAAGATATCGGCTGGGCAGCGACTTATCTGGTCTCCGATGCCGCAGCCTTTGTGAACGGCCATGTGCTGGTCGTCGATGGTGGAGCCCTTAGCGGATTTTAAAGAATGAGAGCATTTTACATTGACAGCCCCGGAGTTACCCGCTTCGGGACCGCAACACCGCCTGAGATGAAAGAGAACGAGGTTCTTCTGAAAGTTCAAAGGGTTGGCTTGTGCGGATCAGATCTGAATACATACCGAGGCCGTAATCCGCTTGTCAGCTATCCGCGCATTCCAGGGCACGAGATCGCCGGTGAGATCGTGAAGGTCGGCACAAAGGTTCCGGGCTCAATTCAACCCGGTCAACTTGTTACTTTGAACCCTTACAAGAATTGTGGTGAGTGCCCGGCATGCCGCAAAGGGCGCATCAATGCCTGCCGAAACAACCAGACCATGGGTGTCCAGCGCGAAGGTGCCTTAACTGAAGTCATCGCGGTTCCCTGGGAGCGGATCATAAAGGCATCCGTCAAGGAGCTAAATCATCTTGCGCTCATCGAGCCGATGGCCGTCGGCTTTCATGCAGTCCGGCGCGGTCGGGCCCGAAAGACGGACAAGGTCATCGTTTTCGGCTGCGGTGCTATCGGGCTTGGGGTTATTGCCGGCTGCGTGCGGGCGGGCGCAGAGGTTGTGGCGGTCGATATTGTCGACCGGAAACTGGAAATTGCACATGCTGTTGGGGCTGCCGCGACAATCAACAGCAGGTCTCAGGATGTCATCGAATTTGCAAAGGATTATACCCGCGGTGACGGGATGGATCTTGCAATCGAGGCCGTGGGCCACCCCCAGACATTTGTTGATTGCGTCGATGTGGCCGCTCCGGCCGGGCGCGTGGTCTATATCGGGTATTCCCAGGCGCCAGTGTCTTACGACACCAAAAAAATCCTGACCAAGGAGCTGGATATTATGGGGTCCCGCGGAGCGTTGCAGCAGGATTTCGAGGACGCGGTAAACTATGTTGAGGCGGGTAGCTATCCAGCTGATGCGACCATCACCAGAGTTTTCGACTTCGAAGATGCCGATACCGCGCTTCAGCTTTGGGAAGACGACCCCAATGCGGTGACAAAGTTCATCATAGCGCAACCCGAAGCATCAAGCCGTGACTGAGGCTGTTCGCGCTCTTTCTTTTGGCGCTTCTGCACTCGCGGGACTTTATCGTCCTTGCGACACGGACGCCGCCAACTCAGTGCTCTGGGCGGCCTGGGCACACGGCATCCGTTCGTTTGACACGGCTCCCCACTATGGAAATGGAATGTCCGAGCGGCGCCTTGGCGATTTCCTCAGGCAGAAGGAGGGATGGGTTCTTTCAACAAAAGTCGGCCGTGTCCTGACACCTGCCGCCGATGCAGCCGATGTTGTCAACGGTTTCCACAATCCACTTCCTTTCGACCAGCATTTCGACTTTTCCTACGAGGGCATTATGCGGTCCGTCGAGGCAAGCTTTCACAGGCTGGGCCTGAACCGGATCGATACGCTCTATGTTCACGATATTGGCGACCCAAACGCTGGTACCGACACGGCCGGTCACAAGAAGCAGCTGCTTAACGGAGGGCAGGTGGCTCTTCACGAATTAAAGTCTAGCGGCGTCGTCAAGACTGTTGGACTGGGCGTCAATCACACGGCGATCTGCCGTGAGCTTGTCCCGGAGATGGACCTTGATCAAATTCTGCTTGCGGGCCGATACACTCTGCTGGATCAATCCGCACGGGATGAGCTGTTTCCGACAATTGAAAAGAAAGGCGTCCGTCTGGTTGTTGGCGGTGTGTTCAACTCCGGAATTCTGGCAACAGGTCCGGTAAAGGGCGCGCACTATGACTATGCGCCGGCTTCGGACCGCGTGTTGAAGAAGGTGTCTGAAATCGAAGCTATTTGTAAAAGCCACAATGTTCCGCTTGCTGCGGCCGCACTCCAGTATCCAGCACGCAATCCCCTGGTTGCGTCGACCCTGATCGGGACGGCCAGGACAAGTTCATTGATGAAAAACATCGAGCAATTCAAGACCCCTTTGCCCGAGTCTTTGTGGGGTGATCTGAGGCAGGCCGGTTTCATTGGAGAGAGAGAATGATTGTTGACGCCCATCAGCATTTCTGGTCGCTGGCAAGAGGGGACTACGCCTGGCCGAATGAAAGCGTCGCACCGATCTTCAAGGATTTCTCACCACAAGATCTGGAGCCGTTGCTTGTCGCCGCCGGCGTTGACCGCACAGTTTTGGTCCAGGCGACCGATAGTGTCGATGAAACAAGGTTTCTACTCGATTTGGCAGACAAATCAGATCGCATCGCAGCTGTGGTCGGATGGGTCGACTTTGCGTCGGATAAGGCGGTCAGCACGGTGCAGGAACTTGCGAAGAACCCGCAGCTCAAGGGGCTCAGACCCATGCTGCAGGGAATTGAGCAGGCAGACTGGATTTTGCAAGATCGTGCTGCAACCGTTCTGACGCATATGGCCAGTGTCGGATTGCGGTTTGATGCGTTGATCCAGCCGCGTCATCTGCCGCATCTGCACGAACTGGCAGAACGCCACCCGGATTTGGCGATTGTAATCGACCATCTGGCCAAACCTGAAATGGGGGAAGGGCGCGAACCTGATCATTTCTGGCGGACGGGCATGGAGCACCTCGCGGCGAGGCCCAATGTCTTTTGCAAACTCTCTGGCATGGTTACGGAAATAGGACCCGACTGGACATTGCAGGACCTGCAGCCATTTGCGCAAACGGTCCTTGATTGCTTTGGGCCTGATCGGGTGATGTTCGGGAGCGATTGGCCGGTCGTAAATCTTGCAAGTGATTATGCATCCTGGGTAACAACTGCCCGTTCACTCCTGTCAAACCTGCCGGAGCGCGACGTGAACAAGATAATGGGCGATACGGCGCGGAAATTTTACGGGATCGAATAGCCTGATCGCTGCTGTGCAGATCAGAGTTTTCTTGCAAACCGAAGATGTTCCTAAACGATCCCAAGCCGAACTTCGGGCGGGTAATCAGGATACCTGCGGCTTTTCCTGGAAACGTTCGAGGACTGAGTGCCATGCATGCTCGAGATGGCGGCGCATGACAGCCCTGGCCGCACCGCATTCGCGTGCCCGAAGAGCGTCAATGATTTCCAGATGGTCGCTGAGTGCAATAAGCCGCCGTTCCGTGTTGTGCTCGCGCCAGCTTTCGTGGAACCTGAAATAGAATATCAGCGACAAAGCAGCTTCGTTGACTAGTAACAGAATGCTGCTTGAGTACCGCAACAGCAGGCGGTGGAAGGCTGCATCCATCTCGGCAACATTCTGGGACGACTCTTCGGGTGCATCGAGGTAGGACCTGTGCAGCTGTTGCGCTGCGTCCAGATGTTGCCAGAACTCAGAGTCGTCTGGCAACTCGACAAGTTTGTCCAATGCCGACATCTCGCAGTAATACCGAAAATCAAAAAGGGTATCAGCCAGTTCTCTGGTGAAGCCGTGGTAAGTCCAGTTTCTGTGTTGCTCCTTGCTGAGAAACCCGAAACGGCTGAAGCTTACAAAGATTTGGTGGAGTGTCGCGATCGGTACGTTGATCTGAGCGGCGACGTGATTTTCGGCGATCCGGGCTCCTCTCGCGATCTTCTCATCCAAAAGCCAATTGAAAAACCGTGTTTCAGCGACTTCGCGCGTGGGCTTCGTCAAAACGGGTGAAAAAAAATCGGAGCCTTTGACAGGTTGTAAGAAATGAACTCCATCATCGCTCCTTGCGATGATTTTGTTTTTTTCCAGGTGGGCCAACACTTTTCGCGCTGTCGTCCGGCTTACTCCCAGAGTTAGGGCGAGGCCTTGAATGGTCGATGGAAGTTTTCCTTCCCGGCACAACTTCAGCGATTCATTGTATGACAGCTTAAATGTTTTGTCGGTTCGTGCCATTCCAAGCTCCGCTGCTGGAATTCTGAGTGTTCTTAATATCTGTTTTATATTTTTAAAAACATCTTCTCAAGGGGTGTGTGTCTTTTATAAATTTTGAACATAGAAGTGTGCGGCTGGATGGAGGTCTGGTCGAGGAAGGAGACACAATGTTCAAGAAATCTATGAATCGCCTGTTGGCCACGTCCATAATCAGTGCAACTGCTGCTTTGGGGGCAAGCGCTGTTCAGGCTCAAGACGTTTTGAAGTTCGGACACGTTTACGAGGCGGCCACTCCGTACCATGAAGCAGCGCTCCGGACCGCAGCCGAATTTGAAAAGGCGACTGACGGCAGGTTCAAAATCGAAGTGTTTCCTGCGTCTCAGCTCGGCAAAGAAGTCGCGTTGAACGAAGGATTGTCTCTCGGTACCGTGGATATTATCTACACCGGCATGGGGTTCATGGGCCAAAGTTACCCGCCAATCTCCATTTCAGACTATCCCTTTACACTGCGTGGATATGACCATTGGAAGGCGTATGCCACTTCGGATTTGTTCCGTGAGCTGGCCGGCGAATATACGAAAGTAACGGGCAATCTGGTTGCCTCGATGACGTATTATGGGGCACGTCACGTCACGTCGAACAAGTCGATCCTGAAGCCTGAAGACATGGCCGGTCTCAAGATCCGTACGCCAAATGCACCTGCATACCAGTTGTTCCCAAAGGCAACCGGCGCAAACCCGACACCGATGGCATTTTCTGAGGTTTATCTCGCGCTTCAGCAAGGTGTCGTCGACGCTCAGGAAAACCCACTTCCGACGATTCAGTTCAAAAAGTTCTACGAGGTTCAATCGAACATCAACCTGACCGGGCACATCACCAATTCTCTGGCTGTACTGGTCTCGCCGATTACTGCGCAGAAACTCGGTGACGACTATGCGGTTCTTCAAAAGATCCTGGGTGAATCATCAGATTGGGCGTCGGGAAAAATTGTTGAATCAGAGAACAACCTTGCCGGTTGGTTCCGCGAACAGGGTGTAACAGTCAATGAAGTTGACCGGGCGCCCTTTATCGCAGCAGTAGCGCCGCACCTGAAGGGCGATGAAACACCGTTCTCGGCGGAGCTCTACGACAAGCTTCAGGCGATCAAATAACCCAACCGGGATTATGGTAGCGAGTATTGGTTTGCCCCAACTGGGGCAAACCAACTAGCGAAAGGACGGCAAATGGCTGTGGACCCGGCAAGCATTGAAAAGCTGCTACAGGAACAGGAAGCGGAACAGACAAAAGCTGCCGAAGGAAACCGGCTTTCCCTGACAGACTACGTGCTTCTGGCCATTTTCCTAACGCTGTTTGTTGTTGTGTTTCTGCAGTTCTTCACCCGCTATGTCCTCAACGACTCCATAGCCTGGACTGAGGAAGCTGCGCGTTATCTGCTTATCATACTCGGATTTGCGGGAGCGTTTAAGTGCCAACAGCTCGACCTCCACATCAGGTTGGAATTCGTCGATCACTGGCTACCCAGGCAAGCAAAGTATCTGAAGTTTTTTGCACTGATTGCCACGACGGTGTTTTTTGCTTTCTGCGGCTACTCCCTGCTTGAACTGATCGAAAAGACGAGCTTTCAGCACATGGTGTCGCTGCCGTTCCCCAAATACTATCTCTACTACGTTCTTTTGGCGTCAATCGTCGCCATCGTCTGCCTCCAGCTTGTGCAGTTGACAAGGGCTTTTCGGACACTCTTCAAATGACAATCATCCTTTTGTTTGCGAGCCTTTTCGCGTTGATGCTGTTGCGCGTACCGATAGCCGTCGCGCTCGGACTGTCGTCTCTGGGCTACATTCTGGTTGAAGGGCTGCCATCCGTCGTCCTACCGCACAACATGATCGCTGGTATGGACAGTTTTCCCCTTCTGGCCGTTCCATTTTTCATACTCGCCGGGGCTTTGATGAACTCGGCCGGCATCACCTCACGCATATTCGATTTCGCGCGTTCTATTGTCGGATGGATGCATGGTGGCCTTGGCCATGTGAACATCGGCGCGAGCATCATTTTCGCAGGGATGTCAGGCGCCGCCGTTGCCGATGCTGGTGGGCTCGGCGCAATTGAAATCCGCGCGATGCGGGACGCAGGCTACGACGACGACTTTTCCGTTGGTGTGACGGCAGCTTCGTCAACAATCGGCCCGATTATTCCTCCTTCTCTTCCGCTTGTGATCTTTGGCGTGATGGCGTCCGTCTCAATCGGCGAATTGTTTGTTGCAGGCATCGTACCAGGGCTGCTGATGGCGTTGTCACTGATGGTCATGGTCTGGTTCTATTCGCGCCGTCGGAACTATCCGAGGGATACCGAATTCCGGCTGGGGAATGTCTGGAAAACGTTCAAACGTGCCTTTTTGCCGCTAATGACACCGGTCATTATTGTTGGTGGCATTGTCTCGGGCGCTTTCACGCCAACGGAAGCGGCGGTTTGCGCTGCTGCGTATGCCATGGGACTGGGGCTTTTTGTTTACGGCACACTAAATGCCAAGCGCTTGGCCACGGCCGCGATGGAAACGATCGAAATGACGGCCTCCATCCTCCTGATTGTTGGCGCGGCAAGCGTGTTCGCCTGGATCTTAACAGCCAATCAGGCCGCGGCCCTTTTCGCGCAAGGGCTGTTGTCACTGACCGAAAACAAATACCTGATTTTGCTATTGATCACTCTGGTCGTCCTGGTGGTCGGCCTGTTCATGGAAACGATTGCGGCTATTTCCATTCTGGTTCCGGTTCTTTTGCCCGTAACACAGCAAATTGGTGTCGACCCTGTGCACCTGGGCATCATTGTAATTTTGAACCTGATGATCGGACTTTTGACACCGCCCGTTGGCATGGTGCTTTTTGTCCTCTCGAAGGTCTCGAACGTACCATTTGAAAGATGTGTCAAAGCAACGGTGCCGTTCCTGGTGCCTTTGATAGGCGTGTTGCTCCTTCTGACCTTCGTGCCTTCGCTGACGCTTTATCTGCCCGAAGTTCTTTACCGGCAGTAGATCTTGGCGTGTCAGAACGCCGGAAGACCTCAAGAACACCTGTCGAAGGTTCCACTTTTCTAAAGTGGAGCCTTCTTTGAATTTCTCGCGCATTTTTGGCTGCCTTTCGGAAATTCCGCATTTGCATTCTGCAACTGGAAGATGGAGGATCAGACACGGACATGGTGTCCTGCCAAAGTTTGCCAGTGTGAATGCGCCTGTCGAACAGCTGTGCGCTTCGTGAACGAGAATGCGGTGCGGAGAGGTGATCGCACCAGCAGCGACATGCAGCTTTGGGATCTCAGTCTTTTCCCCCAATCGCAACAAGTGCCCAATTCCGGCAACGGCACCGACAAAACCTCGCTGAACACCACTATGCATGAAACGATAACTCCGGTGACGCTCAATTGCAGGATCGCCCACCTCTTCGCCGAGTACCGGTCGTGCTGTGCAATGATTGTCAGAACAAGGCCAAGGAGAATTGCCGCAATTCCAAATCCGAGTATGGGAAAGAGGAACATCGCGCCGTGCATGGCTATGGGCAACGCTGTTATTCGGAGCCAGGAGCCTTCCACATCGAACTCGGTTACGTGCCTTGTTAGGGCAAGCCGGAGAAGAGCGAAACAAACGAGCGCTGTCATTGCCATTGCGATCGTTCGGGCGGAACACGGCGGCTTCAGGATTGAGATGCGCCGACTGCTGAAGAGTGAGCAGGGCGATCCCGCCAGCAACCAGAAGCGCAACCAGAAGCGCAATCAGATCGCGCACTATTGCGGGTCTTGCTGCGCGTTCGCGATCATGTGCAGGCCTTACTTCGCATCGGGAGAATATATGCTTCAGACGCGGCAGAAAGGATTAGAAAAATGTGATCAGCGTCAGCGCAATGATCGCCATGGACAATGGACGCCCGAAGAATTGTCCCCAGAGATTGCCAATCATCTGCCAGAACTCCGGAGTTGATGCGAAGACGCCCCGCCGGAGAACCAGCATCGCGCCGATCACACACTCCACGACCGACTGTGTGTTGGCGCCGGTCGCGGGTTTGACGCTGACGCCTCTCTCTGCACAAGCCTCAAAGTCGATATTCTCCAGTCCGACCCCGAGACGGCCAATGACGCGAAGGCCTGGTGCGGCGTCCGGAAGAGCCAGGTCAACCCGCGTTCTATTTCTCACGATCAATGCATCTGCTTGCGCGAGGTCCCGGTGCAGACGCTCGGTATCGTCAACCAACGTCGGGTCATAGCAAACGTCAATTGCCGGGCGAAATGCCTCAAGAGCTGCTTCGTGCATGAACTTTGAAATGACGGTCTTTTCTGCCTACTAAGCCCCTCCCACAAGACCGTTCTTCCTCAGATCTGCACCAATCCTGCAGATCCGAGGTGACCATAGCAAGGTAGGCTCATGCCCTGCTTGCAGTCTACGGCTGGGAGGCTCTCAAGCGCACAAACGCGCCCTCCGATTTGTTGAAAGCAAACGTCAGCCGGACTGTTCGGCGATCAAGTCCCGGCCCATTTGCTGAAATAGATCCAGGTAGTCCAGCAAGACCCAGTTTTCCATGATCTTTCCATTTGCACAGCGATAAAAATCCATGACGCGGAGGGTGAGGGACCGACCGGAGGCCGCTACGCCCAGATAGTCGCCTGCATGCGTCATCGTCATGGAAGGCCAGCCGCTGACAGCTGCGTAATTGCCATCACCGATCCGGCAATAGTGATCACCGCCAACACGGTCTGGAAAAGCGGTCAGGAAAGACGCCCGGTGGTCTTTTTCAAAGCCGCTCCAGCGATAGTTGGAACCGATTCCACCGGGTCCGTACCAGAGCATGTCGTCATGCCAGTAGCCGTCGTCACCTGTCTGGCCCTTTGATGTGAAAGTATCAGGGTCGAACGCCTTGAGGTCGGCCAGCATTGCCTCGCACAGGTCCAGCGTTTTTTCTCCGTCAGCCTGTTCGGTGGGCAACACACCGTCATGCGTGGCCGGGCCCGGGAACAGCATTTCCGTACCCAGCATCTTCGGCAGAGGCAATCCGCCCGACTGGCGCATCAGGTCCAGCAGGTCGATGATTATCTTCGCTTCCGATATTCGTCCGTCAGGCTCCACGCGGTAAAACTCTCCCGCGCGCAGAAAGGCGAGGTGGCCTGACGGTTTGACACCGAAAAGCGGCTCCTCGAAATTGCCGACATAATGCACAACACTTGCCAGCCAATGCCCTCCAGGCGCACGCCCGTTTGGACCTCCAATGAAGATTTCGTCGCGGCGGCGAACATCTTTCAAAGCGTTTGTCAGCGGATCGAAGAAGCCGGCAACAACGGCATCGCGGCCTTTGAGGCGGTTGACCGGAAAGGCGACGTCAAAGACAGCGTCTTCTGCCAGATGACGGTCAAACAGGTCCTTTGCCTGAGAAGCCGAGACCGTATGAACCGCATTCAGAAATTGATGCGGGGGTATCCGAAAATCGGGCATTTCCAAACCTTTGAGATGAAGAGCTGAACGTGGCTTGATGTCATTTTTGCATTCGTATGCAAAAAATCATTGCCAAAGAATGATAAGTGTGTCTACTTATTTTGCATAGGAATGCAAAAATGAGTTTGCGAACGGTTCGGGAGGGGCGCTGTGGCTGAGATTCAGCTGAAAAACGTGTCAAAACGTTGGGGGGCCTTTGTCGGCGTCGACAACTTCAACTTGACGATCGCGGATCGAGAATTCCTTGTGCTTCTGGGGCCCTCCGGTTGCGGCAAGACCACAACGATGCGGATGATCGCCGGCCTTGAGGATGCCTCGGGCGGTGAAATTGTTATTGGTGACCGGGTGGTCAACAATCTCGAGCCCAAGGACCGGGATATCGCCATGGTCTTTCAGTCCTATGGCCTTTATCCGAACATGAATGTCTATGACAATATTCGCTTTCCGCTGAAAGTGCGCAAGGTCGATCCCTCGACGCATGACGAAAGGGTCATGCGCGCTGCCGATATGGTTGAGCTGCGGGAGTTTTTACATCGCAAGCCGGCGGAACTTTCAGGCGGTCAGCGTCAGCGCGTCGCGCTTGCCCGCGCCATTGTGCGCGAACCGAATGTCTTCCTGATGGACGAGCCGCTTTCCAACCTTGACGCCAAGTTGCGTGTGTCCACACGGGCACAGATCAAGAACCTGCAGCACGAGCTCCAGGTCACCACGATCTACGTGACACATGACCAGATCGAAGCAATGACGCTTGCCGATCGGGTCGTCGTGATGCAGCGCGGCATCATTCAGCAGGTTGGCACCCCCACTGATATCTACGACAAGCCTGCCAATACGTTCGTGGCGGGATTTATCGGTTCCCCCGCAATGAACCTCATGAACGGCACGTTAAAGGGTGGCACGTTTTCCGGTGAGCATGTCGAAATTGGCGGGTTGAACGGCCCGGACGGACCCGTGACCCTGGGTTTTCGCGCCGAAGATGCAGCCGTTGCTCAGTCTAGCGCTGAAGCGGAGATCAACGCGCCGGTCTACACGATGGAGCTTCTCGGCGACGCCACAATGATCACGGTCAAGGCGGGTGGTGCGCTGATCTCTGTGAAGGCAAGCAAAGACTATCGAATTGAGATTGATGAGACCGTCGGTCTGCATATTCCGCCGGAGATCTGTCACCTTTTTCATCACGAGACAGGCGCGCGTCTCGACGCCTAAAGCCTGTCCATACCCGGCACAGCCGGTTTCCAGAGATGCGTCATCGGCGCAAGGAATAGCAGGAGGACAAATATGCTTGTGAAAAGACTATTGTTGGCAGGTGCCATGTCATTGATGGCAACCGCTGCATATGCTGAATGCGGCGTCGAAAACGGCCGGATCAGTATCATCGGCAACGAATTCCCGGCAATTCAAACCGTTGGAGCGGGCGCTCAGGAATGTGCTTCGGACACGGTTGAAGTCAAATCGAACCTTACAGCCGACCATCAGAAGCTCAATGTTGCTGGCATGAGCGGAAATCCGGCCGAGTACACCACAGCCATCATTGCCAACTCGTCCATCGTCGCCTTGATGAACGATGATCTTATCCGCCCGCTGGACGATCTTGTTGCCAAGCATGGCGACGGGTTGAGCAAGAACCAGCTGATCACAATCGACGGCAAGGTCATGGCAGTTGCCTTCATGGCCAATGCGCAGCATCTGGTTTACCGCAAGGACGTCCTTGATGAACTTGGCGTCGAGCCGCCGAAAACCTATGAAGACATGCTCGGCATCGCGCAAATGATCCGCGAGAAGGGCATCATGGAAAACCCTGTCGGCGGTGCCTATGCCGCGGGTTGGAACCTTGCTCAGGAATTTAACAACATGTTCCTGGGCTTTGGCGGTGAGTTCTTCAAACCGGGCACCGCAGAACCGAACGTCAATTCCGAAGCCGGCGTCAAGGCTCTGGAAATGATGAAGGCACTCAGCGAATACATGAACCCGGACTTTCTGACCCATGATTCAAACGCCACAAATGCCGAATATCGTGCCGGCAACGTTGCGTTGATGAACATGTGGGGGTCGCGCGCAGCTACTTTGACCACAGCGGATGGTGTGCCACAGGAAGTTGTTGACGGCTTCGCCATTTCCGGTCCGATGACCGTTGGCGGTGGCTCAACGCCGGCTTCGACACTTTGGTGGGATGGCTGGACCGTTGCAAAGAACATTTCCGACGAAGATGCAGAGGCGACTTTCGTTGCAATGAAAAATGCAATCGATCCGTCCATTCTTAATGACGACGGTGTTGCGATCCAGGCCGTATGGCTGATTGACGGCTATGAGCCGACAGCTGCAGCAACCGGTGTTTTCGATGCCGCCAACAAGGGTACGATCCCTTACCCGACTTTCCCATACATGGGCCTGATGCACACAGCACTTGGCGCTGAATTGACTGACTTCATGCAGGGTAAGGAAAGCGCTGAGCAGGCGCTCAAGGATGTGGAAGCTGCTTACACAGCTGCTGCCAAGGAAAAAGGCTTCCTTTAATCGGGACCGCCTGGAGTGCGTCCAACTGGACGCACTCCATTTTCTCCAATCAACCAGATGATCGGGCAACGGTATGAAACACAGGACCTTCTTTTGGTTTTTTCTACCGACAGCACTTGCAATGCTGATCTTCATCGCAGCGCCAATAGGGTCGGTCGTGATCCAGTCGCTGTTCGTACCTCATGAAGCCGTTCTGGTTGAGACGGAAAACTGTGGTCCCTTTGGCTGCACCAAGAGTGTGGTGATCGACCAGGAAGCAACAGCTGAACTGCGTGAAGCCGAGCCGCTTGGGCGGTTTGCGGGACTTGGGATCTATCTGGATCGCGGGCACCTGGCTTTTGCAGAGGTGAGCGAAGCCTGGACCACTAGCCAGAGCATCGGCGAGTTCTTTAGCGATGTCGGCGATCTCCCCTTCTATCGGGCAATGGCGTTCACGCTGACTTACACATTTGTTGTGACGCCTCTGCTCATCGCCCTCGGATTTGTGATTGCGCTAGCGGTAAATTCGCTGAACCGCAGAATTCGCGGCTTTGTCATCTTCTTTTCGCTTCTGCCAATGATCGTTACACCGCTGATCGGATCGCTGACCCTTTATTGGATGATCGACAGTCGCGGCGTCATTGGTGAGTTCATCCAATATGTTGCAGGCAGCCCGGATCTTTCGCTGAAGGCCTCGACACCGTTGATGTGGATCGCATTGATGGTTTACGGCATTTGGCACTCGGCACCTTTTGCATTCGTTGTTTTTTACGCCGGACTACAGACCGTGCCGCAAGACACGCTGGAAAGCGCGCAGATCGACGGCGCAACACGCTGGCAGCAGACCAGATATGTTGTGCTTCCGCATCTGACGCCGCTCGTGACATTTGTGGCGCTTATCCAGCTCATGGACAATTTCCGCGTGTTTGAGCCGATCATCGGTTTCAATGCCTCCGCTCATGCGACGTCGCTTTCGTGGATCATTTTCAACGATCTAAGCGGAGAGACCAACCAGCTGTCAGCGGCTGCAACCACGTCCGTTCTGACGATTATCGGGGTGGCCATTTTGCTGTCGCCGGTTCTTGTGCGCACTTGGCGCGACTTTAAAGGGAAGGCTTGAGCCATGAGTTCATCTGCCAGACAGGCACCGGTTTCCCTCAAGGTTGCCTCGACCTTATTCATCGTTTTCTGGCTTGTGCTGGCAGCGTTTCCCTTCTTCTGGACGCTGTGGGGATCCTTCAAGGTCGAACTCGATTTCTTTTCGATCGCCGACTGGACCAATGCCATCACCGGCAAGCTGACCGAAGAAACGCATGGTTCGACCTTTACCGGGGCCGGATACTATGGTGCCTGGGTACAGGAAGAGTTTTGGCGCGCTGCGTTGAATACCGGCATCGTCTGCGTATTTGTCGTCGTCACCTCATTGACGATTGGCACGCTTGGTGGATACGCGCTCAGCCGCTCCAACTACAATTATGTCTTCTGGCTCCTGATAGCTGCGCTGATTTTCCGCGCCATGCCCCAAATCACACTGGTTTCGGGGTATCTGCCACCGTTTTTTGCCTGGAACCTTTGGGGGTATCTGCCGACAGCGATCATCGTGCTTGTGGCGATCAATCAGCCATTCACCCTTTGGATGCTGCATTCGTTCTTCAAGAAGATCCCGATCGATCTTGATGAAAGCGCGAAGGTTGATGGGTGCACGCAGTTTCAGGCCTTTCGCTATGTCATCATTCCGGTGATGTGGCCCGGTGTAATCACGACCGGATTGTTCAGTTTCCTGCTGGCTTACAACGATTTTGCTGTAACCACGATGCTGCTGAACGAGCAGAACCGGACCATGGTGCCGAAAATCGCGGCGTTCCTTGGAACGACCTATACCGAGGGTAACGTGATGTTCGCTGTTGCAGCTGTTGTGTCCGCCACTGCACCGTTGTTCCTGCTCGTGATGCTGTTCCAGCGTCAGATTGTCTCCGGACTGACCGCCGGAGCGGTGAAGGGCTGATCGGTGAACCAGGTGTCCCCCATACCGGCAAACAAGGCTGCCCTGAAGGCGTATGTGGACGCCTGCAGATTGGGACATGCCGGTGGGGCAGTTGCAGCAACGCATCGTTTTTTCGCTGAAGATGCGGTCATCAATCTTGTGCATCCTTTGAACGAGATAGTCGGACCGGGCAACTATGTCGATCGGTTCCTGGGGCCCCTCAAACAAGCTTTCAGCGGACTTGGGCGGTCCGACTATATCGCTTTCGGTGGAAGCTTTGAGGAGGCAGGCTGGGTAACTTCGACAGGCTACTATTTTGGGAATTTCAAGTCACCCTGGCTTGGCATCAGACCGACGGGAGCGCTAGCTTATCTCCGATTTGGGGAATTCCACCGAATGGAAAATGGGCGCGCTGTCGAGAGCTACATCTATCTCGATATCCCAGAGCTGATGATTGCGGCCAGTCAATGGCCAATTGCCGTTTCACCGGGAGCAACCCGCGGATATACCGGGTATCTGCCCGGCCCTGTGACCCAGGATGGTTTGCAGTGGCACCACAATGATCCGGCGGTAAGTGCGGTTTCCTTGAAGATGGTTACGCACATGCTGCGCAAGCTCGCGACCAAGGACGAACTGTGGCGGCCGTACTGGCACGAAAACATGCTCTGGTATGGCCCCGCAGCCTTCGGGAGCTTTGCGGGTCTGGAAGGCTTTGCCGGATTTCAGGTGCCTTTCGAGAACACATTCAGTGAATGGATCGGCGGAGCTGTCGAAGGCAGCCGCACCCGGCATTTCACGCGTTTTGGCGACGGCAATTATGTCTGCTCGGGCGGATGGCCGTCACTGAACGCGGTTCAGGCGAAGCCATTTCTGGGGCAGCCGTCCAAAGGAGATCGTCTCTATATGCGCGTGTGCGACTGGTGGCGGCGCGAAGGTGACAAGTTGATGGAGAACTGGGTCTTTGTCGATGTGCCACACGTGCTTTTGCAGTTGGGTTTTGATGTTTTTGAAGAAATGAACAGAGGCCGGACATGAAGGGATCTCGTCCTGAACAGGCTGTTTTGAGCCGCGATACGGATATGAGCAAAACCGATGAGACGAAACGTGTCATCGAGACAATGGTAGATGGCCTCAATGACCACCGGATCGCCGACATTGGAGAATTCTTCTCCGAAGGTTTTCGTTGGCTCGGCAACACCGGCTGCGGCACCAAAACCGGACTTAAGGAATTTCAGGACAACTGGCAAAAGCCGTTTCAGGCGGCCTTTTCGGAAAAGGTTTGCGTGGACGAAGCACGGCTCTACATGGGCGAGTGGGCGGCTGCATTCGGGAGGCAGGAAGCAACACATTCCGGTGCATTCATGGGCGTCGAGCCGACCGGAAAACGGGTTGAGATCCGCTATATGGACTTCTGGAAAGTGGTAGACGGCAAGATTGTCGACAACTGGGTCATGGTCGACTTTCCGCATGTCCTGGCTCAGCTCGGAATAGATGTTTTCAACGGGGAAGGGTGGGAGGCCTTCGACCGCGGAAACCGTCAACCCCCCGTTCCTGGCAAGGCGGCCTAACCGGGCCGCAGACAACTTCCAGAGCAATCTGAATAAGCGTCTTGATTGTTCTGCATACGTATGCAAATTGAGAATTGACAATTTTGTGCAAGCGGTAGAAGGCCGGAACAAGACCTTCGCCGGCGCTTTGAAAGGGAAGAAACATGGCGATTGAATATCTCAAGCGTGGCAAGCCTGAAGCCGAACGGTCTGAGGATGACGCCAAGGTTCGTTCAATCGTCGAGGGAACGTTGCACGAAATCGAGACACGAGGCGACGCCGCCGTGCGCGAGCTTTCGGAGAAGTTCGATAATTATGCACCACCGTCCTTCCGCCTGTCTCCGTCTGAAATTGAAGCCTTGATGAATCAAGTGTCGCCACGCGACATGGCTGACATCAAATTTGCGCAAGAGCAGGTGCGGAAATTTGCTCAGGCACAACGCGATTCCATGCTCGACATCGAGGTGGAAACGCTGCCCGGTGTCATTCTCGGTCACAAGAACATCCCGGTGCAGTCGGTCGGTTGCTATGTGCCGGGCGGCAAGTTTCCGATGGTCGCTTCAGCGCATATGTCCGTCGCGACCGCATCCGTGGCGAAAGTGCCACGTATCGTTGCCGCGACGCCCCCCTTCAAAGGAGCGCCTAACCCTGCGGTCATCGCGGCCATGCATCTGGGTGGTGCTCATGAGATCTACGTGCTTGGCGGTATTCAGGCGGTCGGCGCAATGGCGATCGGGACCGAAACCATTGACCCTGTGCATATGCTGGTTGGACCTGGAAATGCATTTGTCGCCGAAGCCAAGAGGCAACTCTTCGGCCGTGTCGGGATCGATCTCTTTGCAGGACCAACAGAAACTATGGTCATTGCGGATGAAACAGTTGATGCGGAAATGTGCGCGACGGATCTCCTGGGGCAGGCAGAGCACGGCTATAATTCCCCGGCTGTCCTCGTCACAAACTCCCGCAAGCTTGCCACAGAGACTTTGGCGGAAATCGACCGCCTCCTTGAGATCTTGCCGACTGCAGAGACTGCAGCGAAATCCTGGGAAGACTATGGCGAGGTTGTCCTGTGCGACAGCTACGAAGAGATGCTGGCGGTCGCTGACGATATTGCCTCCGAACATGTGCAGGTGATGACGGACAGGGACGATTGGTTCCTGGAAAACATGACTTGTTACGGTGCGCTGTTCCTGGGGGCCCGTACCAACGTTGCAAATGGTGACAAGGTTATCGGAACGAATCATACGCTGCCGACAAAGAAGGCAGGCCGCTACACAGGAGGTCTCTGGGTTGGGAAGTTCCTGAAGACGCACTCCTACCAAAAAGTACTGACGGACGAGGCTGCGGCTGAAATTGGTGCCTATTGTTCCCGTCTTTGCATGCTTGAGGGTTTCGTTGGCCATGCCGAACAGGCCAATATCCGGGTGCGCCGCTATGGAGGCGGCAATGTACCTTATGGAGAAGCAGCAGAATGATAAAAGTCCATGGACGCCTGACATCCGCCAATGTTCAGCCCGTCGTCTGGTGCCTGGAAGAGCTGGGCCTTTCTTATGAGCGTCTTGATGTCGGCGGGCCGTTCGGCGGCAACGACACTGCGGAATTTCTTTCAATGAACCCGCTGGGCCTTGTGCCCGTGCTGGAAGATGGTGGCGAAACCCTTTCTGAGGCCATGACCATATTGCGGTACCTGATACGCAAATATGGCGATCATCCCACCGATCCCATGGCTGCAGCGCAGATCGAGCGCTGGGCGGATATGTCGAGGCAGCACATCTATGTGCCGCTCATCCCGACCATTTTCATACAGTTCGTGCGCACCACTGTCGAAGACCGGAACTCAGCCGCAATCGCCGCTGCCGAGGCAGCTCTCAAACAAGCCATGACAATTGTCGAACAGTTGATAAAGGGTCCTTATATCGGCGGCGATGCGCTCAACCTTGCCGATTTTCAGATCGGAGGTCTGTTGTACCGATACTATGAGCTGGAGTTCGACCGCGCGGACCTGCCGGGGCTCAAGGCTTATTACGACAGGCTGTGTGAACGACCTGCTTATCAGAAGAATGTCATGATCGACTTCTGGCCGATGAAGGTGCCCGGCGCATGACGTTGGACACGCATACGCAGCACAAAGCGCGCATCGCCTCCTTGCGCGAAGCGATGTACGATTTTGAGGAGGTGAGTGTCCGCAAGGCACTCACCGAGCTTTGTTCTCCGGATGCCGTGTTTCGTCTTTGCCATCCAATTGGCGAAACGACAGGAAGCGACGCTTTTTATGACAAGGCCTATGCGGCCTTGTTCAAGGCAATACCTGATCTGGAGCGCCGGGATACCATCGTGATGGCCGGCTCGACACCGGAAGGCAATGATTGGGTCGGATGCGGTGGGTATTACACCGGTTCCTTCGAAAATCCATGGCTCGATATCCCGGCGACCAGGCACCAGGTTGCCATGCGTTTTCATGAGTTTTTTCGTTTTGCCGACGGCAAGGTGGTCGAGTTTCAGGCGCTTTGGGACATTCCGGAAGTCATGATGCAGGCCAGCGCCTGGCCAATGGCTCCAAGCCTTGGTCGGGAGTGGCAAGTGCCGGGCCCTGCCACTGCCGATGGCATCGTACCAGGTCCCTACGACGCAGGTGCCGGCAAAGTCACCTGTCAGCACATTATCGATATGCTCACATACATGAAGCGGCATCCGTCGCAAGGCGGCCCTGAAGTCATGGAAATGCCAAGGTTCTGGCACCCTAGGATGAGCTGGTACGGTCCTTCCGGTATCGGGACTGGGCGCGGCATCGAGGGATTTCGCAAATGGCACCAGATCCCCTTCCTGAACGGAATGCCGGACCGTGGACAATACGTGGATCAGGTCCAGTATCACTTCTTTGGCGACAGAAATTTTGCCGCCGTGACTGGTTGGCCGAACATGATCCAGACCGTTTCGCACGACGGTTGGATGGGAATTGCCCCATCTGGCAAGAAGATCACCATGCGCAGTCTGGATTTCTGGAGACTGGAGAACGGCCTGATCCGTGAAAACTGGGTGCTGGTCGACCTCTTGGACGCCTATGCGCAGCTCGGTGTTGACGTTTTCCAGAGGCTCCGGGAATTCAACAAGGCCCGCGCCGGCTTTGACCCAGACACCGGAGTGGCCTTTCAATGATCGAGCTTCCTTCCACCCCAAGTTTTTCTCTTGCCGGTAAACGCGTCCTTGTTACAGGTGCTTCCTCCGGTATCGGGCTGGCCTGTGCCACAGTATTGGCGGAAGCTGGCGGCGAGGTTGTCCTGGCTGCCCGGCGTGAGGAAAAGCTGAAAGAGGCAGTCTCAGCGCTCAATGGACGAGGCTGGAAGGCATCTGCCTTGCAGCTCGATATTGCCGATGTGCTGGAAGTGCAGGTGAGCGTGGAAAGACACGGGCCGTTTGACGTGCTCGTAAACAGTGCAGGCCTTGCAAGGCACACCCCGGCGACACAAACCACGCCTGAAGATTTTGACGCGGTGATGAATGTCAATCTCAGGGGGGCCTATTTCATCACGCAGTGTGTCGCCAAGGGGCTGATCGAGGCGGGAAGACCCGGTTCCCTGATCAACATGTCATCTCAGATGGCCCATGTCGGTGGCATCGATCGTGCTGTCTATTGCGCATCGAAGTTTGCAGTTGAAGGGTTCACCAAGGCGATGGCCCTGGAATTCGGTCCGAAACAGGTGCGGGTCAATACTATTTGCCCAACCTTCATACGAACACCTTTTACCGAACAGACCTTCGACAATCCCGAGCGGGTCAAGTGGATCGAACAAAAGATCAAGCTGGGTCGCACTGGTGTTGTGGAAGACATCATGGGCGCAGTGCTTTATCTGGCAAGTGATGCCTCGTCCCTCGTGACCGGAACCTCCCTTCTGGTTGACGGAGGTTGGACGGCAGACTGATGGGCAGCGAAAAAGTCACATCCGTTGAAGTTGCACGGCATGCCGGTGTCAGCCAGTCGGCGGTCAGCCGTGTCTTCACACCGGGTGCCTCCGTGTCTCCTAAAATGGCGGACAAGGTCCTGAAGGCAGCTGAAGAGCTTGGGTATCGGCCAAATGTTCTCGCCCGCTCACTGATCACGGGGCGCTCTCGCATCATCGGCCTCGTTGTGGCCTATCTGGAAAACCAGTTCTACCCGGACGCTCTGGAAAAGCTTTCAAATGCCCTTCAGGCTCACGGGTATCACATTCTGGTTTTCATGGTGTCGAATGATGATGCTGGTATCGACAAGGTGATGGGTGAATTGCTCGACTACCAGGTCGACGGCATCATCACCGCCTCGGTCGGCATGTCGAACGAGCTTGCCTCACGTTGCTCAAACGCCGGGGTTCCGGTGGTGCTTTTCAACCGTGGACAGGACGACGAGCGCCTTAATCAGGTGACCTCCAACAATTTCGAGGGCGGCCGAAAGATTGCCGAATTCCTTGTGGCCGGTGGTCACAAGCGCATAGCGCATATTGCCGGATGGGCTGGGTCTTCAACGGGGCGAGACCGTGAAGCAGGCTTCCGTGCCGGGTTGGAAGCAGCCGGTCAGGAACTTTTGGCCTGTGTTGACGGAATGTACAGGCGCGAGACCGCTGCCGCTGCAGCGCTCGACATGTTCAAGGGCGGGGATCGCCCTGACGCGGTTTTCGTCGGCAACGATCACATGGCTTTCGCTGTCATGGATGTCCTGCGGTTTGAGTTGAAGCTGGATGTACCGGGCGATGTTTCGGTCGTTGGCTACGATGATGTGCCTCTTTCGTCCTGGCCCGCCTACGACCTGACAACGTTGCGCCAGCCTTCCAACCGGATGGTGGAAGCGACGGTTTCCACGCTGCTTGGCTGGATCGAGGAAGGCAGCAAGGACGTTCAGAAAATCAAGATAGATGGGCCGCTCATGATCCGCGGGTCCGCACGTGTACCGGAAGGATGGCCGAATGAAAGGCTTTGACCCGCACTGGAAGGACTTTCCCGACTACATTATCGGGATCACCCGAGAGATCTGGGAAGAGCGAAAGATCGCCACGCTTCATCACTACTATTCTGACGATATCGTCGTTCGTTCGCCTGGTTCACTCGTTGTAGGCAACCAGGACGTCATCGGGGCGACAATGGCGACACTTGCCGAATTTCCCAATCGCACGCTTCTGGGCGAAGATGTCATTTGGTCCGGTTCACCTGAAGAAGGCATGCTGTCGTCTCACCGGATCATTTCAACAGCGACCCATCTCGGGGACGGTGTCTACGGCAAGGCGAGCGGCAAGAAACTGCAATACCGGATCATTGCCGACTGCCACGCGATCAACAATCAGATCAATGACGAGTGGCTGATCCGGGACCAGGGTGCGATCGTGCGTCAGATGGGATGGGATCCGGCGGACTATGCGCGAAACCTCATCACTCGCGAGGGTGGCCCAAAGGAATGCGTGCGGCCATTCACGCCTGCCATTGATCAACCGGGCCCATACAAGGGCAAGGGCAATGACAATGAGTGGGGCGCTAAATACGCCGACATTCTAGCCCGCCTTATGAACGCCGACATGTCAGCAATTGAAGCCGAATATGATCGGGCCTGCCAGCTTGCCTATCCAGGTGGTGTTGCCGGTTGTTCCTGGAGTGATGCAGACCGGTTCTGGATGGGGCTGCGTGCAAGCTTTCCGTCTGCAGAATTCAAGATCGAGCATCAGATTGGCCGCGATGACCCGATGATGCCGCCGCGCGCGGCGCTGCGTTGGTCGCTCCACGGCACCCATGACGGCTGGGGTGCCTTCGGCGAACCATCTGGTGCCGACGTCCACGTGATGGGTGCCGCACATGCCGAATTCGGTCCATGGGGTCTGCGCCGGGAATACGTACTTTTTGATGAAACGGCGATCTGGAAACAGATTGTCCTGAAAACAGGCTGATAGCCAGCCGCAACACCAACAGGTTCCGTCATGACCCCTGAACAAATGGAAACACGGATCGTCCGATACGGCGATTTGAAACCCTGCCGTACGGCCTTTATCGATGCTCATACACCCGGGTCCGATCAAAAGGAAAACTTCACGATCATTGGTGGCGGTGTTTCCGAAAGCCCGGACCAGCACGTCCATATCAAGGAGACACCGGGCTTTAACATCGGTGCGGCCGGACAACCGCCAAAATGCCGGAATTCACTTCACTCGCACACAACGGCCGAAGTCTTTTATGTCTTGAAAGGGCGGTGGCGTTTCTTCTGGGGCCGCTGGGGCAAGGCCGGAGAAATGGTGCTTGAAGAAGGCGACATCTTCAATATCCCCACCGGGATTTTCCGAGGCTTTGAAAATATCGGCACGGACTACGGAATGATCATGGCGATCCTGGGTGGTGACGATGCCGGCGGAGGGGTGACATGGGCGCCGCAGGTCATCGAAGACGCCGCAGATCATGGCCTTGTGCTGGGGGAAAACGGCGTCCTTTATGACACAAAAAAGGGTCAGTCTCTGCCTGCTGAAGTCAATCCGATGCCGCTCTTGAGTGAAGAAGAGCTGAAGGCGTTTCCGGAACTGCGCAACGACATTGTCGTTCGGGATTATATCGCCCGGTATTGGGACATGATGGCGCTTGCGGCGGGCAATCCTTGCAAGGTGATTGGTGAGAATGCGCTGCTCAAGGACAAGCCAGGTTTTGAAGTCGAATTCCTGACCCGCGGATCGATCCCCGAAACCGCTTACAGGCTGAACTGCCACGAGATCCTGATGGTCATGCGCGGCCATTGGAAACTCAGTTGGACGGGTGGCGAAAAGGTGCTGGCCCCGGGGGACACCTGCGCTGTTCCGCCGGAACTGGAGCATAGTCTGGAACCCTCGATGAGCGGAGAAGCCAGCCTCTTCAGAGTGATGAACACAGACGACCCCGCAGGTCCAACCTGGATCGGCTGACCAAGGGTTTTGAAGGACAGGTCAACCTGTTCCGCAAGGGGGAAATGCACATGAGCAAAATCGAAGTCACGCACGTGGGATCGCTGCCACGCACGCAAAAAGTCGTCGACTACATATTCGCCCGGGAAAATGGTGACGACTATGAAACTGCGGCGTTTGACGCGGCAATGACGGAAGCCGTCAATGAAACCGTGCGCAAACAGGTGGACGCCGGTGTCTCCATTGTGAGCGACGGCGAGACTTCCAAGATATCTTACGCAACTTACGTGAAGGATCGATACACCGGCTTTTCAGGTGACAGTCCGCGCAATGCGCCTGCGGATCTGAAGCTCTATCCGAGCTTCCTGAAACGCATCGCAGAAAGCGGCGGCACTCCAAAATACGCCCGGCCGATGTGCACTGGTGAAGTTCGTTCAAAAGGGCAGGGGGAACTGGAAAAGGACATCGCCAATCTGAAGGCGGCGATGGCCGCCAATGGGGTCGAGCGCGGCTTTATGAATGCAGCGTCTCCTGGTGTGATCTCACTCTTTTTGCAGAACGACTTTTATCCTTCGCGTGAGGCTTACCTTGAAGCCCTGGCCGAGGTCATGAAAGCGGAATACGAGACAATCGTTGGAGCAGGGCTCGATCTGCAGTTGGACTGTCCCGACCTCGCCCTGTCGCGGCACATGCTCTTCACCGACCTGTCCGACGAAGAGTTTATCAAGATTGCCGCAAGCCATATCGAGGCCTTGAACCATGCCCTTCAGAACATTGATCCGGCGAATGTGCGTATTCACATTTGCTGGGGCAACTACGAAGGACCGCACGTGTGCGATATTTCGATGGACAAGGTTTTTTCCACGCTGATGTCCGCACGTGCAAGGTATGTTCTCTTCGAAACGTCGAACCCGCGCCACGCGCATGAATGGAGCGTCTTCCGGGATCGAAAATCAGAAATTCCCGAAGACAAGATCCTTGTGCCGGGTGTTGTCGACACCACGACGAATTTTGTCGAACACCCGGAGGCCGTTGCACAGCGTCTCGACCGGTTTGTCGACATTGTTGGCGCTGACAGGGTGATCGCAGGCTCCGATTGTGGTTTCGGGACATTTGCAGGTTTTGGCGCCGTTGATCCTGAGATTGCGTATGCCAAGCTCGGCGCTCTTGCTGAAGGGGCTGCCATCGCTGGAGAGCGTGCGTGACCCCTTTGGTTCTATTGCCCGGCATGATGTGTGATGCACGCCTTTATGGGCCGCAAATAGCAGAATTGTCCGGTGAAGTGCCGTTACATCTGGCGCCCGTGACCGGGCACGAGAGCATTCGCGAGCTTGCGGAAGATCTCCTGCAAAATGCTCCTCCTCGCTTCGCGCTCGCCGGCCTTTCAATGGGTGGCATTGTGGCGATGGAAGTCGTTCGCCAAGCGCCTGAGCGCGTTGTCCGGCTTGCGTTGCTCGACACCAATCCGCGTGCCGAACTTGATGAGGTCAAGAAAGGCCGGGAACCGCAGATAGACAAGGTTCGGGCCGGCAGCCTCAAGGACGTCATGAGAGACGAATTGAAGCCCAACTATCTGGCGAACGGACCGCGCCGTCAGGATGTCCTGGACTTGTGCATGGACATGGCGCTGGATCTTGGTGCTGGTGTGTTCGAGCGTCAGTCGCGGGCATTGCAGACACGGCCCGATCAGCAGGACACTCTGGCTGGGGTCACATGTCCGACCCTCGTTCTCATGGGTGCCGAGGACAGGCTTTGCCCGCTCGATCGACATGAACTGATGCATGACCTCATAAGCGGATCGACATTGACGATCGTGGAGGGCGCTGGGCATCTCCCGACACTTGAACAACCTGACGCTGTCAATGAGGCGTTCAAAACCTGGCTGGAACTCTGATGGACATTGATCTCATCGACCTCCTGAAATCCGTCGACACACCGACTGTCTGCAACGCAATTGAAGTCGCCGAAGGGCGGCGCGGTTTCAATCGTTTCACGCGCGGCACAATGCTGTGTTCCGCACCAGAGGATGGTGCAATGGTCGGGATCGCAAGAACGGCAAAGATCTCCGCCTTGGCGCCGCCAACAGAGCCGGCTGAAGTTATCAAGGCTCGGCGGATGGACTACTACCGCTATATGTCGGAAGGTCCACGCCCGGCGATTACAGTTGTCGAGGACCTCGACTATCCAAATGCAATTGGAGCCTTCTGGGGCGAGATCAACACGACGGTACACAAGGGGTTTGATCTGGCCGGCACGCTCACCAATGGCGTCATGCGCGACCTCGGTGACTTGCCAGAAGGGTTTCCAGTTGTCGCCGGATCCATTGGCCCCAGCCACGGATATGTGCATGTGAAAGAAATCGACACTCCGGTGAAGATCTTCGGCCTTGAAATTCACCCCGGTGAACTTGTGCACGCAGATCGCCACGGTGCACTTGTGATACCGGACGCGGTCGTGCCGAACCTTGCCGGCGCCATCCGAAAGCTCCTTGAGACTGAAATGCTGGTTTTGGGCCCTGCACGCGAACCAGGGTTCAATTTCGAGAAATTTCAAGCAGCATGGACCGCGTTCGAAAAGGCGCGAACGTGAGCCTATTGGGTTCTCTTCACGGGTCTCGGCTGCCGTTGCTGGTTCAAATCGGCCGGGCGCTCTTAAATCGTCGTCTTTGCGCGACTGGTTCCTTGAAAGTGTTTGGCTGAGAAAGCATATCGAGGGGAAACGGACCAAAGCCAGTTCCTTGGGTACTTCAGTGCGGCAGAGTTTTTGTCTGTACAGGTACTCATTGCCGCATTGGACCAAGTGCCGAACATGCACTAAACATCAAGCTGAGCTCATCACGCAGGGCTGAACATCCGCCTTCCGCCCCTGATCCCCGAAGACTGAAAGGACACATCACATGTCGCTTCGCATCAACGATATTGTTCCGAATTTCACCGCTGAAACCGACCATGGTCAGATCACTTTCCATGACTGGATCGGCGACAATTGGGCGATCCTCTTCAGTCACCCCAAAGACTTTACCCCGGTGTGCACGACTGAGTTCGGCGCAGTGGCGCAGCTTGCTGCGGAATGGGAAAAGCGTGGCACGAAGGTGATCGGCGTGTCGGTAGACAGCGCAGACGATCATAAGAAGTGGAAAGCCGATATCGAAAAGGTTGGCGGTGCCGCTGCCGGATTTCCGATCATTGCCGATGAGGGGCTGGAAGTTTCAAAGGCCTTCGACATGTTGCCGTCAGAAGCGTATCTGCCGGATGGCCGTACACCTGCGGACAGCGCGACTGTGCGTTCGGTTTTCATTATCGGACCGGACAAGCAGCTGAAACTGTCGATGACATACCCGATGACTGTCGGCCGTAACTTTGCCGAAGTGTTGCGTGCGCTTGATGCACTGCAGACAACAGGCAAGGGTGTTGCAACACCGGCCAACTGGGAAGTTGGTCAGGACGTGATTATCCCGGCGACCGTAAGTGACGAAGATGCCAAGGCAAAATTCGGTTCTTTCGAGACCGTTCTGCCGTACCTGCGCAAAACCAAGGTTCCGGCCTAACGCCAATTGCCGGAACAGCGCTCAAGAGTGCCGTTCCGGCGTCCGATCACAGTCTCATCGGCGATTGAACCGTTCGAATGTGTCGGCGATCCGTTTTGCCTAACTCAAGCTGTGACGGTCTGGAGATCACCAAACGTCTGCAAAGAGCAGGTTATGACCTTGATGAGGTCACGCCAGATGCAGACAACTGGAAATACGCACCTCTCTTTTAATGCGGCGCTTAAAAGCGTCAGTAGCGCATCACTTGGCGAGTGAACTCTGTCGTGATGTCACAATACCGGAAAATGAAAATCCGCTCATTGTGCCTTGCTGGCGTTTGCCTCGGCGGCCGTGCGCCAGTCACTGGCATAGGTCGCAAGACCTGGAATAACCGCGGGTTCCACCGGTTTCAGGCTGAGATCAATGGGCTGCCCACCCAATTCTTGTGCTGCCAGGCAAAGCGCACCTATCACGACACCATTTTTTTCTTCTGACAGCTCTGTTTTGTCATCGGGGCGCAGAGCTGCGACCAGTGGCGCATATAAAGGTTCCTTCAAAAAGGTGCCGTCGAGCATCAAGCGGCGACCACCGTCCAGAACATCCGCGCAGTTGACCGTCAGCAGGGCAGCCTGCAACACCGCGAGAGCCGTTCGGTCTGCTGCGGTTTCCGGCATCGGCCCAATAATTTTGCCACGGCCGGCGCTGCCGGGAAACTGGCCGTCATTGTTGCTGAAGCTGGGAAGGGCCAAAGTGCCTTGATTCACGATATGGGCGAGCGCCTCAAGCTTCGCGCCGTCGCCGTGCCAGGTGGGGCCGGCAATTGCCGAAAACTCACGTCCTGCCATCACCAGTGCACCGCCAACAGGCATTCCGCTCATGTCGGCGTTAATCGTCGTGCCTCGATCGTGATTCAGTGTTGCCGTGTTGGCTTCCCTCGACATCGCAACGACCCAGGTTCCGGTCGAAACCAGTGTGAAGTCTTCAAGTCCAGCGGCAATGTAACGGTAAAAGTTCGAGCTGGAATCATGAGCACCGGTCAGAACGCCAATTGTGTCTGGCAAGCCGTATCGGCTCTGCAACTCGGGGCGAATATTGCCGAGTTTTGACCATGCCGGCCGGAAGTCGGGCATAAGCCCGCGCCAGCTCTGGGCATCCACGATGGGGCTCCACTGTCGTCGAGGAACATTCCACAGATGCGATTGAGCCCCCATGGCAGAAAATTCCGAAGCGGCAACGCCGGTCAGCCACCATCCCCAGTACTGGGCAATGTTCAAATAGTGGCTTGCCTTTGCAAAGGTTTTTGGATTTGCCCTTTGCATAAGAAGCAGTTGCCGCGCCGCGTGGGTCGAGGCCATCATCACCTGGCTTCCGCGATCCTCGAATGTGCCGCTTATGCCGAGATATTCAGTGTTGATGTCTTCCGGGCAGCTTTCTTCATAGTCAATCATGGGCAGCATCGCGCCCATGTGTTCGCTAGAAGGGTCCCCACCCACAAGAACACCTCCCGCGCCGTGTCCGACCGGTATCAGGAGCTCGATCGGGTGGTGCAGGCAGATAGCTGCAAGCGTTTCTCCCAACCAATCGCCAAGTGTCTTGAGGTCATGGTGCCGCCAGGGAGGGCCGTCCGATACTTTGTTCGGCGTCGACCGGTTCTCAAGCAAGTGTCCCGCTGGATCCGCCACCCAAAGGTCAACGTTGGTTTTACCAACATCGAGGACCGCGATTTTGCCCTTGCCGGTCATTCCCGATATCGAATTACGAAGTTGGCTGAAGTTTGATGCTCCCGAACAAGCCGTCCATTTGGCAGATCGTTCTCCTCGACTTTGGCATCGATTTCGGCCTCACTAAGCTGAAAAGCCTGCCAGCGTTCGCTGAGTCTTTTGCGAAGCTCGCTTTCAGGAACGTCCAGCGATACCGTGACGTCGAAAAAGGGAAGCAGGTCTTTCCACGGAGTTTTGTCCAGAAGAAGGTAGTTTCCTTCTGCCACCAGAATACGAACCGAATTGTCAATCAGGCGCGCTCCTGCGCGTGCGATTTCAATCTCCCGATCGAAAACGGGAACTGCCACATCCGGTTCTTTGTTGTCACGGAGCCGGGCGAGCATGGAAGCAAGCCCGCCGACATCAAAGGTGTCTGGAGCGCCTTTTCGCGGACGCAGGCCAGCCGGCACGAGATACAGGTCGTCATAGTGAAACCCGTCCATTGGAAACACTTCAGCAATACCGGGCTGGCCTGCGTTCATGCGATCAACAAGGGATTGTGCCAGTGTCGATTTGCCTGATCCGGGTGCACCGGCAACCGCGCAGATGATGCGTTGCCCTGAGGTCATGCCCAGCAGATGGTCTGCCAGGGCGGCTTCTGAGATTTCCACGCTCATATCAAACGATACTGCTTTGCCTTGTTGCGCAGGAAGGGGAGGCCCTTGTCCATCACTTCCTCGAAAGAGTTGGCGACAGGCCTCCAGATAGCAAGGCCGTATCCCACTTGGGGCGGCATGTTGATGAAACTTTCCATCGCCAACCCTCCCTTGAAGCCGATCGCCGCCAGAGTGGCGTAGATTTCATCCCAGTCGCAGGTTCCTTCGCCCGGCGTTCCCCTGTCACTTTCCGACAGGTGGATGTAACGCAGATGGTCACGCGCATCGAGGATCCCGTTGCCCGCGCCTTTTTCCTCAATGTTCATGTGATACGTGTCGAGGTGAATGAAGATGTTGTCGGCTCCCACCTTCTCAATCATGTCCTTCGCCTGCCAGCCCGTGTTGATCAGGTGGTTTTCATAACGGTTCACCGGTTCGATCCCGAAGTCGATACCAAGGTTCTTGGCATGTTTCGCCGCGGCCTCCAGGGCACGGGCGATATTGTCGTATTCGGTCTGGGTTGGCGGCACGCCGGTGCGCTCGCCTATCCCGCCATAGGTCACTCCAGACAGCGCTTCCGCACCCATGGCCTTGGTCATGTTCATTGCATCGATCAGATGCTCGATGGCACCGTCCGGGTTCACCGAGGCCCAGTTTTCCTGCGGCAGACCCAGCGAGCAGACGGCCCGCATGTCGTGCTTGGCCAGAAGATCGCGTGTGTGCTGCGCGTCGACGACGCTTGTGTCCAGAAGCGCGATCTCGATGAAATCCATTTTGTAGGCCGCGGCAGCCGGTATTGTTCTTTCTGCGCCCGCGCGGTCCCAATGCATGGTCCACATGCTTGTATGTACGCCGAAACCTTCCACGGTCATGTTCCTTTTCGTTGTCTGCTCCGCCATCGCAACCCGACCCACCTGAGCGCCATAACGCCGATCAGAAACAAGCCCCAGACTGCGGTTGAAAGATGTTGGTTTGCCCCGATCAGGTTCAGACCTGATGACAGCGCCTGAAGGATTATCAGGGCAACGGCCACGGGGAGGACGCGGCCGAAGCCACCGAAGGGATCGATGCCTCCCAGAAAACATGCCAGAACCGTAACAAGCAAAAGAGCCTCGCCATGGCCGACACGAACCGAGTTGAAACGTGCCGCCATCACGATCCCGGCAATCGCGCAAATTACGCCCGAGATGGCATAGATCGTGACCAGGGTTTTGCGGGTATGGATGCCGGAATATTCGGAGGCCTTGATGTTCGAGCCGACCATATAGACCGAAAACCCATGCCGCGTGCGCTTCAACATGATGTGCCAGACGATCGCGGCGAGTATGAAGATGATCATTGGAACCGGAATACCGGCAATGCTGCCGTGACCGAGGATGTTCACGAATTCCGGGAACCCTGAAATGTCGCCGCCTCTTGTGAGGAACTCTCCCAGCCCGCGCAGAAAAATCATCATGGCAAGCGAAACAAGAATAGGATGTGCGCCCACATAGGCAACGACTGCCCCCATGACGGCGCCAGACAAGGCGCCGGCAAGTACGGCAAGCGTGACACCAAGGATAAAAGCACCGATGCCCGCATCGGGTCCGCCGAACTGGATCAACGTCCATGCAAGAGCCAGGCCGGAAATGTTGGCCTGGTAGATGATCGCCAGGTTCAGACCGCCTGATAGAATGGGTACCAGCATGGCCAGTGTCAGCAGACCCAGCACTGGCATCTGAAATGCCATGGATCTCAGGTTTGCCCCGGTAAGAAACAACGGTGTTGCCAATGA
Source organism: uncultured Roseibium sp. (assembly GCF_947499295.1). Lineage (GTDB taxonomy): Bacteria > Pseudomonadota > Alphaproteobacteria > Rhizobiales > Stappiaceae > Roseibium. The sequence goes on along the minus strand of NZ_CANMNP010000001.1, from coordinate 505,703 downwards.
GAATGCCAGGAACACTATTCCGAGAAAAATCAGAAGCGGCAACGTTTCTGCGCCGGCGACGGCATGAATGCGCTCTCTTAGGCTCATGTGGTGTTTTCCTTCAAGCGCGCTTCGGTGTCTCGAGACCTGTTCCAGAGTTTGAAGGACAAGTTTGAAGACGAAATCGCCACCAGGATTGTGGCACCGATAATCATCTGGAACGCGAAGGGAGATATGCCGAGAAGGTTCAATCCATTTTGTGTGATTGCCACGAACATCACACCCAATACACAGCCGACAACCGTTCCACGTCCGCCGCCAAGGCGTGCCCCGCCCAAAACGACCGCCGCCAGTACGTCCAGTTCCCGGCCGTAAAGCGCGTTGGGCACGATTTCCTGGGCGATGTTAACCTGCATTAGTCCGCCAATTCCCGCCATCATGCCGCACCAGCCGAAGGCCACGATCTGCATTTGCCAGATGTTGACGCCGGAGCGTCGCGCCCCTTCAGGATTGTCTCCGAAAGCGTAGAGTTGACGACCGAGTGTTGTCAGCCGGATCAGTGCCCATGTTGCCAGAACGCAAGCGATCATGACCGCAACAGACAGGTTCAGTTCCGACCAGCTTCCATCCGGTGCCTGGCGTTCGAAAATGAAGATGCGGTCAGTCCACCAATCGGGAAGATTGTAAATGTTTCGCCCCTTGGTGAAGAACATCAAGAGGCCGAAAAACGCGTTGAACGTCGCAATGGTGATGACGATGGATATCACGCGGAAACCATGGATTAAAAGAGCGTTGACCATCCCCAGGCCAATCCCCAACGCCGCCGCGACCAAAAAGCCGATGGCCCAACTGCCACCGCCGATCCCCATGAAAATCTGTGCCGCGACGTATTGGACAACCGAGGCAGCGACCGCGAACGAGATGTCGATGCCTCCCGCAATCAGAACCACGAGAAGGCCGACGGCCCAGATCAGATTGACGGCGTTGTTGTTCAGAAGCGAAGTGATATTGCCGAGTGTCAGGAATGTGTCTGTTGCCAGCGAGAGGCCGAGGATCATCAAAAAAAGGACAACCGAAAGGCGGGCTTCAACAGGGTATATGCGGAAGAGGTCACGCATAGATGAGCGCCTCCAGGTCTTGCACACTGGTAGCGTGAGGATCGTATTCTCCCACAATCTTGCCGTCGGCCATGTGCAAAACGCGGTCTGCGTTGAACATGACTTCGCTCACCTCGTCAGAGATCAACAGTATCGCAAGACCCTCATCTGCGAGCCTTCGAACAATACGAAATATTCCTGCCCGTGCCCCCACATCGACACCGACAGTCGGGCTGTCGAGGATCAGGAGGCGCGGTTCGGTCGCCAGCCATTTGGCGAGTACGACCCGCTGCTGGTTGCCGCCCGAAAGGGTCGAGACAGCGTCGTCCGGTTTTCCGATCTTGACGGCCAGCTCTTCGATCCAGTGCCGCACCAGCCGTGATTGTCGCGCTGGAGAGATCAAGCCAAATGCACCGAGAATGCGATCAAGCACCGAAATGACGGTGTTGTCGGCAATTGATTGCGGCTGGATCAGCCCCAGAGACAATCGATCTTCCGATACATAGGCCACACCGCGTGCGATTGCGTCGCGGATCGACCGGAGGCGGATTGGGGATCCCCCAAGACGGATTTCGCCTTTGTCGGGTGCATTCATACCAATCAGGGCATGTGCCAGTTCACTCCGACCGGCTCCGATCAACCCTGTGAGGCCGAGCACTTCTCCCTGTCGAATTATAAGATCTATATCCTTGAACTCGTCATGGCGTGAAAGGGCTTTGACTTCCAAAACAGGTAGGGCGGTCGACCGGTCTTGTGCCCGGACGACATTTTCCAACTGAGCTCCGGTCATCAGTTCTCCAAGGCGATACTGGGTCATGCCATCAGTCGGATAAACGCCTACAAGCTTGCCATCGCGCAGGACGGTTACTCTTTCAGAAATGTCGATCACCTCTGCCAACCTGTGACTGACGAAAACCACAGCGACACCTTGCGCGGAAAGCGTACGCACAACTTTCAAAAGCGCGTCGGTCTCGCTTTGCGTCAGGGACGCGGTCGGCTCGTCCATGAAGACAAGCCGGGCATCGCCCATCAATGCTCTGGCAATTGCAACAACTTGGCGTTGTGCAATCGGCAGGTCGCCAAGCCGAGTGTCCAGGTCAAGTGACACATTCAGCCGGTCCAGAACCTTTCTGACGCGGCCCTTGTAGCGCCCACCGAAGGCAAGGCGAGGCGCCACACCCACCATCTCGTCGAACGCAATGTTTTCAGCAACGGTCATGTGCGGAAAAAGGGCAAGGTCTTGCCAGATTACGGCAATCCCGAGGGCTCTGGCCTTGGTTGGCGAGGTTGTGCCGACGCGTTCGCCAAACAGCTCGATTTCGCCGCCCGCATCGGGGGTGTATACACCGGTCACGATCTTGATCAGCGTCGACTTTCCGCAGCCGTTTTCACCGGCAAGGCAGTGGACCTCACCCGCACGCACCTCGAAATCGACAGACTGCAGGGCTTTCACGCCGCCGAAGGTCTTCGAAACGGAACGAAGCCGCAGCGCGTGGGCTGTATCGGAAACTGTTGTCATGATTGTTTTCAGCGCCTGACGGGGAACCCGCTTTGCGCGGGGTCCCCAGGTTCAGCGTCAAAAGGTCTTAAAGACCCTTAGCGGCCAGCTCATCCACGGTGCTTTTGTTGATCTCAAGCAGGTTGTCCGTGATGATGTTGCGGGTTTCCGCGTCGGGCTCAACAACGCCGAGGCCTTCGATTTCGGTGCCACTGGCGATTTCGTCACCGTTGACCAGCATATTGCCCATCGTGACAAACACTCGACCGGCTTCAGCCGGATTCCACATGAAACCGCCTGAGATTACGTCGTCCTTGAGGAGTTTCTGGCCCTGGCCGGGCGAGAACGGTCCCATGACATGGACCTTGCCGCCCAGTCGACGCTCCTCGATGGCCCGACCTGCGCCAATGGGCCCCTGGCTGCCAAAGGCAAGGAAGCCACGCAGATCCGGGTTGGCCGCGATCAGGTCGAGTGCCGTCGAGCGGCTGTCATCGACACTTTCAGCCACGCCGTAACGGTCACCGACCGGCTGCAGCTTGTCTGCGCAGTTTTCGGCGATCCACTTGATTCCGGCATCGGCCCAAGCATTGTGGAGGGGGACGGTGAGGGATCCGACATATACTGCGTATGTGCCTGGCTCATTTGTCTTTTCGCACAAGAGTTTGGCATGGGCCTCACCAAAACCGTCTGCCGATGCCAGCTCGAAGTTCCAGTCGACATTGTTCAGGCCGGGTCCCTCATGCGCGACAACCTTGATACCGGCATCCATTGCTTTTTTCAGAACCGGCTCAAGTGCGGCTTCGTCGTTCGGCACCACGCCGATGACATCGACACCCTTGGCGATAAGATCCTCGATAGCACGGACTTGCAGCGCCGGGTCAGCCGAGGTTGGCCCGATCATTTCCGCACTGACACCAAGTTCTGCTGCGCGCTCTTTGATGCCTTCTTCCATTGCGTTGAACCAGGGGATGCCACCGATCTTGACGACGATACCCATCGAAGTTTCTGCATTGGCAGTGCTTGCGCAGGCCACCAAGGCAATCGCTGCTGTGACGTACTTTAGTTTGTTCATGTTTTCCTCCCATGCGCGGCACGCGGGTACCGCAAAGTCATCCGGTCCAATCCGATTGGGCCAGAGCTCGACTGGGCAAAAAACAAGTTGCTCAATCGATGTAGCAATGTTAGGCAGAAAGAAAAGTTCAGTCAAGCTGCTCGTGACGCAATAATTGAAGGGCACTGTCGCGTGAAATCCAGGCAGAAGAGCACGATCTACGACATCGCACAGAAAGCCGGCGCCTCTCCGTCAGCGGTGTCTGCAGCTTTGAATGGCAAATGGAAACAGCGACGACTGAAGAAAGAAACAGTCGACAGGATCCAGCGGATCGCGCAGGAAGAGGGCTATATGGCCAACCTTCAGGCGCGCGGGTTGCGGAAAGCGGAGTCCGGGCTTGCCGGCATGGTTTTGCCGGACCATGAAAACCGGTTTTTTGCAGAGCTTAGTCAGCAATTTGCGAAAGAGGCGCATGCGCGCGGTCTATGCCCGGCAATTGTGCATGCGGGACGTGATGCGGACGCTCAGCTCACATCAGTCGAAAGCCTGATTGCCTATTCTGTCGACCTGCTGATGATCGCAGGTGCGACTGAACCTCTGAGCTTGGCCAGTGCCTGCAGCAAGGCACGCATAAGACATGTTTTTGTCGACCATCCCTGCAGCGAAGCGCCCTCCATTGTCACCGACAACACGGGTGGTGCTGCAATGCTCACGAAGACGCTTCTGGATGAGATGGACATGCCATCGGAAACCGATCCGACGACGTGGCTCTATTTTCTCGGTGGTGAATCGAGCCTTCCTGCTTCGGCAGACCGTATCCATGGGTTCCGCCAGCAAGCTGAAGCAGCGAAAGTTCTGTTTGATCCGGGCCAGATTTTGGCCTGCGGCTATGAAAGCGAAAAGGCCGAGGAGGCACTTTCCGATCTCTATTCGAGGCTCGGGCAATTGCCTGCAGGTCTTTTTGTCAATTCGATCGGCTGTTTTGAAGGAGTTCTGCGTTTTCTCTCGCGCTTGCCGGAGGGGGATATCTCTCGATCCACGTTCGGCTGTTTTGACCACGACCCTTTCGCAACACTGTCGCGGTTTCCGCTGCGCATGGTCCGCCAGCGCGCAGACCTTATGGTGGAGGAAGCTTTTCGTCAGTTGGACAAAGGAACTTCCGAAGCGTGTTTGATCCGGGTCGCGCCAGATCTGGTCTGACATCACACGAACTGTAACCTCTTGGCCGAAATGCCGTAAAGACAAGCGGAAGAGGGGAGCGCCCCAGCGGGTTCCCTGAATTGGTGCAATCTAATCAAAAAGGTCAGGTCTCGACTGCCTGAGCGGTTCGAGTCGCGCCACAAGATCGCGCAGATGTTTCAGCATCGCGTTGCGGGCCTTTTCAGGGTCTCGTTGCTGTATTGCTTCGATGATCTGACAGTGTTCGTCAAATGCCTGGCGCGAGCGGCCCGGGATCGGCAGCAGCAAGCGGCGTGCGCGATTGACCTGAACCCATCCGGAAGCTGCAATCGCATTCAGTTTCGGATAGCCGGTAAATTCGAAAATCAGATCATGCATCTGCTGGTCTTCCCGGTAAAAACCAGCTTCATCCCTGTCTTCCAGACAAAGTGACTGAAGGCGGAGATTTCTGTTCAGCTCCGAGAGTTGTTCCTCGGTTCGGCTGGCGGCAACGCGCGCAACGGCGGCGAGTTCTATCGCTTCGCGCAGGAATGCACCTTCGCGAATTTCAGGCATGGAAAACCGGGTGACGCGCGAGCCGGATTGGGGCACCACCTCCACCAGCCCTTCACCGGCGAGCCTGGTAATCGCTTCGGTCACAGGTGACCTGGAAACGCCAAGCTGCGCGCAAATTTCCGGTTTTTTCAACAGCGTGTCGGGCGGCAGCTCCATGGCCAGTATGGCAGTGCGCAGGGCTTCATAAACGCGCTGGGCCAATGAACCTCTGAGCTTTCTGATATCGGGCAGGATGTAAGGCGGCAGGTCGCGTTCAGCGTTTGGGGACATGAGAGTTCCGTATTTGAATGCTAACATGTTAGTTGACGCGGCCGCTCTGTCAAGATAACCGTCAAAACCGAAAGGTGTTCACGCCTGAGAAGACTTGGAGAGACAATCGTGGCGCAAGCTCGGCCGAATACGATCCTTTTAAACGCCCAGGACACCGTCGTTGTTGCCCTGCAGGACATTGAAGCGGGGAATTTGGCAACACATGTCGACAAACCGCTGCCTGGTCAGATTAAGCAGGGGCACAAGATTGCCTGCAAGGATATTTCTTCGGGTGACCACATCATCCGCTATGGCCAGATCATCGGGCAGGCAACGCGGGATATCCGAACCGGCGAACATGTGCACACCCATAATCTTGGAATGGGTCAGCACAATCGAGACTACCAGCACGCAGAAGCGTCACAGCCGCTCCCTGCCGCAAGCAGCGAGCGGTCGTTCATGGGATACCGGCGCTCGACAGGCAAGGTCGGCACACGCAACTATATTGGCATACTGACATCGGTGAACTGCTCAGGGTCGGTCGCAAGGTTCATAGCCGAGGCGGCCGAAAAGTCCGGATTGCTGGACGCCTACCCGAATGTCGATGGCATCGTGCCGATTGTGCACGGTACCGGTTGTGGCATGTCTTCACGCGATGAAGGCTATGCAACCTTGTTCCGCACCCTTTCTGGCTACGCCCAGCATCCGAATTTCGCGGCAATTCTTTTGATCGGTCTGGGCTGTGAAGTGATGCAGATCGCTGACCTGATCGGTGATCGGAAAATACGGACGGGTGGCGATCTCCGTTACATGACCATTCAACAGAGCGGCGGAACCCGAAAGACCATCGAAGCAGGGCTAGCCGAATTGAAGGCGCTCGCCGGACTTGCCAACGAGGCCGTTCGCTCGCCTGCTCCGATTTCAGAGATAACCGTTGGTATGCAATGCGGTGGATCGGATGGCTATTCCGGCATAACGGCCAACCCGGCACTCGGGCTGGCCTCCGATATGCTGGTGCGCCATGGCGGTACGACGATCTTGTCGGAAACGTCGGAGATTTACGGTGCGGAGCATCTTTTGACGCGTCGGGCCGTCTCCGTCGATGTCGGCGAAAAGCTGATTGAACGCGTGCGCTGGTGGGAAGACTATACAGCCAGAAACGGTGGTGAAATGGACAACAATCCGTCGCCTGGCAACAAACGCGGCGGGCTGACGACCATCCTTGAAAAGTCGCTCGGCGCTGCAGCCAAGGGGGGAGCGGCCCCCCTGGTCGATGTCTACAAGTTCGGTGAGAGCATCGACAAGAAGGGCTTTGTCTTCATGGATAGCCCTGGATTTGACCCCTGTTCGGTGACGGGGCAAATCGCATCGGGTGCGAACATCATCGTCTTTACCACCGGTCGGGGCTCTGTTTCCGGGTATATGCCCACGCCCTGCATCAAACTGGCGACAAACAGCGAGATGTATGGCCGGATGTCTGAAGACATGGACATCAATTGTGGTGACATCGTTTCTGAAAATGTCAGTCTGGAGACCAAGGGGGACGAGATCTTCGAAACGATCATAAGGGTTGCTTCAGGCGAAAGGTCGAAAAGCGAAGAACTTGGATTTGGTGGTGTCGAATTCGTTCCCTGGCAGATCGGTGCCGTGATGTAGTCACATCACTTGGTAATCCAGGGAAAACCGGGTCAAAGGTCGCTCAATTTCGCTGGATACAAAGTATCTAGCCTGCCGCCTTGTGACTTTGCCTGCCGGAAAATCGGCTGAGAAGAACCGCAACGTTCTTGACCTGAAACTTCTTCAAGAGGCGGGCGCGAACATCTTCGACAGTTCGGGGTGAGAGGCCCAGAACCTGCGCCATTTCCTTGCTCGTCTGACCTTGTGACAGGAGCAGCAGAACGTCGCGTTCCCGAGGCGTCAGCTGTGGTCCGTTTGGTGTGTTGTCGATGAGTGCGAAGCTCAAGACGATGCGAGCGAGAGGGGTCTCCGGTGTCAGTGTTCGGGCACGAAATCGGCACCAGATGGCTGAGCCGTCCGCGCGGCGCATCAATCGCTCATCCGTATAAGGCAGGGACCGGCGCAAGGGTTCAAGCCCGATGTCTCTGATCTGATGAAACTCCTGATCCGTTCCATAAAGCAGACGGAAACTTTGTCCGACCAGATCTGGTTTTTGATAGCCGAACATGTGGGCAAATGTGTCGTTGCATGTGCGGATAACGCGGTGCTCCGTCAAGGCCAGACCCATTGGGGCACAATCGAAGGCGAGTTCATCAAGAAGGTTCATGGTTACCGTGTTCCTACGGTATTGGCACCGTAGTCAGACGATAGCATAGTAAAACTTTACAGGACCAGCAAAGGATGAACCCTGAATGCCGTTGCCGGATCAGCTGAACGCGGAAATCGATGCCAGACGTGAAGATCTGATTGCATTGACCCAGGATCTGCTGCGTATACCGACGCTGAACCCGCCTGGCGAAAACTATCTGGAAATTTGCGAATACCTTTCTAACCGATTGAGAGGTTCTGGATTTACGGTCGAGTTGATCCGTGCGCATGGAACTCCAGGCGACAGCGAGAAGTATCCACGCTGGAACATGATTGCGCGTCGCGAGGGGAAGCGTCCTGGCGAATGCGTTCATTTCAACAGCCACATCGATGTCGTGGATGTCGGGCACGGGTGGACCAGAGACCCGTTCGGCGGCGAACTCGTCGATGGAAAAATCTACGGGCGTGGAGCCTGCGACATGAAAGGAGGGCTGGCCGCAAGCATTGTTGCGGCGGAGGCTTTCCTGGCAGTTAGCCCCGACTTTTCAGGCTCAATTGAAATCAGTGGAACAGCGGATGAAGAATCCGGTGGCTATGGGGGCGTCGCTTATTTGGCTGAAAAGGGATATTTCAGCCCAGAACGCGTTCAGCACGTGATTATTCCAGAGCCGCTCAACAAGGATCGCATTTGCCTTGGGCATCGGGGCGTGTGGTGGGCGGAGATCGAAACGCACGGCGAGATCGCACATGGATCGATGCCGTTTCTCGGCGACTGTGCCGTCCGGCATATGGGCGCTGTCCTGGAGGAGATGGAAGAGAACCTCTTTCCTGCTCTTGCCCAGAAACGAACCGATATGCCGGTAGTTCCCGAAGGGGCGCGGCAATCGACTCTCAACATAAATTCCATCCATGGTGGTCAGTCAGAAGGTGACGAAGATTTCACGGGCCTTCCGAGCCCATGTGTGCCGGACAGTTGCCGCGTAGTGATAGATCGTCGTTTTTTGCTTGAAGAAAATATTGAAGATGTTCAGGCTGAGATCAGAGACCTACTTGAAGGCGTTGAAAAGAAAAGAGAAAACTTTCGATATGACTTGAAAGAGTTGCATCGTGTTCTGCCGACAATGACCGACAAGGACGCACCTGTGGTCAAGACGGTCGCAAAGGCGATCGCGCAGACAATGGGGAAGGAAGCGGAATATGTCGTAAGTCCAGGAACTTACGATCAAAAACACATTGACCGGATCGGCAAATTGAAAAACTGCATTGCCTATGGGCCCGGAATATTGGATTTGGCGCACAAGCCGGATGAATATGTAGGCGTGGAAGATATGCTCGATTCAGCAAAGGTTATGGGCCTTTCGCTGTTGGAGCTTCTTGCAAGGCCGTAACGTTCGTTGCGGCACTGAAAAAGGGGAGAGCTATGCGTTTGACGAAGTTAGGGAGTGGACTGATCAGCGTCCTGGCATTGGCCGCGGGTATTTCCATGGCACATGCCAAGAGCGACATCGTCGTTGCCATGCAACTGGAGCCGCCGCATCTGGACCCGACCAGTGCTGCTGCCGGAGCAATCGATTCCGTTCTTTATTCCAATGTCTTCGAGGGGCTTACGCGCTTCGGACCGGATGGTTCGGTCAACCCGGGGCTGGCGGAAAGCTGGAGCATCTCCGAAGACGGCAAGACCTATACGTTCAAACTTCATGAGGGTGTGAAGTTCCATGACGGGTCCGACTTGACTGCCGAGGATGTCAAATTCAGTCTGGACCGTGCTCGCGGTGAAGACAGTGCAAATGCTCAAAAGGCTCTTTTCGCCGGCATCGAAAGTGTCGAGGCCGTCGACCCGACCACGGTCAAGGTCGCGCTGAAGGAACCCAACGGGAGTTTGCTGTTCAATTTGGCATGGGGTGACGCGGTCATCGTTGCGCCTGAAACCATTGCCGACATCAAGTCCAAGCCGATCGGGACCGGTGCATTCAAGTTTTCCAACTGGGTCCAGGGTGACAGGATCGATCTGGAGAAAAACGCAGACTATTGGGGAACGCCCGCCAAGCTGGACAACGTCACCTTCAAGTTTATTTCGGACCCGACTGCAGCTTTCGCAGCCGTCATGGCGGAAGATGTGAATGCGTTTGTGGGTTTCCCGGCGCCTGAAAATTTGCCGCAATTCGAAGCCGATCCAAGGTTTCAGGTGCTGGTGGGTTCGACGGAAGGTGAAACCATTTTGTCGACCAACAACAAGCAACCGCCACTCGACAACCCCAAGGTTCGCAAGGCCATTGCCCACGCAATCGACCGGCAGGCGATCATTGATGGCGCCATGTTCGGCTACGGAACGCCGATCGGCACGCACTTCGCCCCCCATAATCCGGACTATGTCGATCTGACAGGCCTGAGCATGTACGATCCGGAGTTGTCTAAAGAGCTTCTGGCGGAGGCGGGACTGGCTGACGGCTTCACCACGACACTCAAGTTGCCGCCGCCTTCCTATGCCCGGCGCGGCGGCGAGATCATCGCCTCTCAATTGCGCGCCGTCGGCATCGAAACCGAAATAAGCAATCTGGAATGGGCCCAGTGGCTGGAACAGGTGTTCAAGGGCAAGGATTTCGGCCTGACCATCGTCAGTCACACGGAGCCGATGGACATCGGCATCTATGCCCGTCCGGACTATTACTTCAACTATGACAATCCGGCATTCAAGGAACTGTTCGAGAAGCTGACCGTTGAAAACGATCCGGACAAACGTTCTGAGCTTTTGAAGGAAGCGCAGAAAATGATCTCCGAAGACTATGTCAACGGTTACCTGTTCCAGCTTGCATTCCCGACTGTTGCCAATGCCAAGATCATGGGACTTTGGAAAAACCAGCCCACGCAGGCAACCGACCTGACGGCAGTCTATTGGGAAGACTGATCTGACTTCGCAACGCGGGCGCTTGCACGACTGTCAAGCGCCCGTTTCCAGACACACTTTATTGCAATCGCCCCGGTTGGATGTCGCCGGTCGGCGTGTGACAGGCTCATGCTGCGGTATTTTCTGAAAAGACTGCTGTCTCTTGCGCTCAGCCTGGTCGCGGCGTCCGTGGTCATATTCCTGGCTTTGGAAGTCGTTCCCGGAGACCCGGCTGCCTACATGCTCGGATTGAATGCCCAGGAAGACACGCTGAACGCGCTTCGCGAGCAGCTTGGCCTGAACGGAACGATCCTGGAACGTTATCTCTCCTGGGCAGGAGGTCTGCTCACAGGCGATTTTGGAATTTCCTACACATATCGAACGCCTGTTTCGGAGATGATCGGAGACCGGCTTTGGGTTTCGCTGCCACTTGCACTTTACGCGCTGACTTTGAGTACGCTGATTGCGTTCCCTGCCGGTATCTGGGCAGCTTCGCGCCGTGGTTCCTACGTTGATACCGGTGTCATGGGAGCAACCCAGCTTGGTGTTGCAATTCCCAATTTCTGGTTCGCCATGCTGATGGTTCTGGTTTTTGCCATCAATTTGCGCTGGTTTTCCGCTGGTGGTTTTGCCGGATGGGAGGCAGGGTTCCTTGCCGGGATGAAATCACTGACGTTGCCGGCGATAGCCCTCGCGCTGCCTCAGGCAAGCATCCTGACCCGTGTCATGCGCTCCAGCCTGCTGGACACATTGAGCGAAGACTTTATCCGGACTGCCCGCGCTAAGGGCCTGACCCGTGCTCAGGCTATGTGGCGGCATGCGCTTCGCAATGCACTAATCCCGGTTCTGACCATCATGGGTCTGCAATTCTCGTTCTTACTCGCAGGCGCGATAATTATCGAGAACGTCTTCTATTTGCCGGGCCTGGGACGCCTCGTTTTTCAGGCGATCAGCGCGCGCGATCTTATCGTGGTCGAAAGCGTTGTGATGCTGTTGGTCTTTGCGGTGATTGTTGTGAATTTCGCCGTGGACCTTGCCTATGCGCTTGTTGATCCGCGGTTGCGGAGGCGCCGCTGAATGAGCCTTCTGTTCTACAACCGCTCGTTTTTACCCGGGATCATTCTGACAACCGTCTTTGCAGCGGCAGCGCTCATAAGCTTGGTCTGGGTTCCATACGACACGACAATTCTGAACATTGCCGAAAAATTGAAACCGCCGAACCTGGCCCACCCGCTTGGCACAGATCAGTTCGGGCGTGACATCCTCAGTATGATCATGGTGGGGGCGAGAACGTCGATTGCCGTTGCGTTGGTGGCGGTCGGCATCGGCATGATTGCCGGTGTTCCGCTTGGCCTGGCAGCTGCGGCTCGCAAGGGTGGACTGCTGGATGAAGTCATCATGCGTATGAATGATCTCGTCTTTGCGTTTCCGAGCCTATTGATTGCCGTGATGATCACCGCGGTATTCGGAGCGTCGGCGCTGAATGCCATTATTGCGATCGGTATTTTCAATATCCCGGTTTTTGCGCGGTTGACGCGCGGTGCAGCGCTCACGCTCTGGAACCGGGAATACATTCTGGCAGCCAGGGTCGCCGGAAAGGGACAGGCGCGCATCTCCGTCGAGCACATCCTGCCGAACGTTGCCAACCTTTTGATTGTGCAGGGTACCATCCAGTTTTCGCTGGGCATTCTCGCTGAAGCTGGCCTTAGCTATGTCGGCCTGGGCGCTCAGCCACCGACAGCCAGCTGGGGCCGTATGCTGGCAGACAGCCAGACGATGATATCCTTCGCACCGCATCTGGCCCTGTTTCCCGGACTGGCCATTCTTCTGACCGTGCTGGGATTGAATCTCCTGGGCGACGGCTTGCGTGATTTGCTCGACCCAAAATTGAGGAGGGCAAGAACATGAGCCTCCTCGGGATCGATCGCCTGTCGCTGAAGATCCATGGCACGCCCATCCTGAAGGACGTGTCGTTTGCCGTTGACCCCGGACGCATCCTGGGCGTGATCGGCGAGAGCGGGTCCGGCAAGTCGATGACAGCTTTCAGTGTTCTGCAGCTATTGCCGAACGGGGCAGAATGTACCGGCAACATCAGTCTTGCCGGCAAGGATATCCTGACCTGCAGCGAAACAGAACTTTGCAGCATCAGAGGCCGCGAGGTTGGTATGGTGTTCCAGGAGCCAATGACCGCCCTCAATCCACTACAGACCATCGGCGCACAAGTCGCTGAAACGATATTGGTGCATGAGAACGTGTCGAAGGCGGAAGCGATGACACGCGCGGCAAAGGCTTTGCAACGGGCAGAGCTGCCGCAGGAGAAGTTTCCTCTGTCGCGCTACCCGCATGAACTTTCCGGAGGTCAACGCCAGCGGGTTGTGATTGCTATGGCAATCGCCCTGAGACCAAAGCTGCTGATTGCCGACGAACCCACAACAGCACTCGACGTGACGACACAGGCGCAGATCCTGGATCTATTGAAGCGTCTGGTCGCGGAAGACGACATGGGCCTGATGCTGATCAGCCATGATCTGGCGGTCGTTGCCGACCTTGCCGATGACCTTGTGATCATGCAGCAGGGAGAGGTGGTGGAGAATGGTCCCGCCCGGTCTCTTTTCGGTGCCATGCAGCATCCTTATTCGAGAGCGTTGCTGGAAGCGTCGAGCCATGTACCGGACCGGCTGGGCGAAGCGCACAAGACCTCGCTTCTTCAGGTCCGCAATGTCGTGCGCGATTATCAGCAACATGTTCATGGCTGGTGGGGAGCGACAACTCATTTTCGAGCCGTCAATGATGTCAGCTTCGACATACGGCGCGGTGAAAGCCTTGGCCTTGTCGGTGAATCCGGTTGCGGAAAATCCACGCTGACCCGTGCCATTCTCGGTCTGGAAGAGGTGCAAGGCGGGGAGATTCTTTTTGATGGTCAGCCTGTGTTCACACACCATCACGCCAACAAGGATGTGCGGCGAAGGATGCAGGTGGTTTTTCAGGATCCATATGGAAGTTTCAATCCCCGTTGGCGCGTTGAGAAGCTGGTCAGCGAACCGTTTCACCTGCTTCAGACACCTCTTCACGGGCATGAACGGGAAAACGCTGTCGTGGAAGCCTTGGAAAGTGTTGGTCTCGGCGCAGAAGACCGGCACAAGTACATACACGAATTCAGCGGTGGTCAGCGGCAGCGCATCGCGATTGCACGAGCCTTGATCATCAAGCCGGACCTGATCATCCTGGATGAAGCGGTGTCCGCCCTGGACGTTTCCGTGCGTGCCCAGGTGCTCGACCTTCTTGCTGATCTCGGGGATCGCTTCAATCTGACTTATCTCTTCATCTCCCATGACTTGAGCGTCGTGCGCTCCATCACCGATCGGGTGCTGGTGATGAAGGCGGGAGAGATCGTGGAGGGCGGACCGACAGATGCGGTCTTCGATCATCCAAACCACGACTATACGAAACAGCTTGTTGCCGCGGCGCCGGTTCTGCCAGTTGGTGCCGCGTGAGGGGGAATGATGACTGAAAACCTTAATCTCTGGTTCGATCCGGAAAAGTGCCTGATCGCTGGGAGATGGATCTCCAGCGCGAGCGGCGACAGCCTTCCGCTCATGAACCCGTCAAATGGTGAACGGATAGGGGCAATCGCAAGGGGAGGGGTCCCTGACATCGATGCCGCAGTTGCAGCAGCGCACGAAGCGCGCAACGGCGAATGGGGAAAAACAACAGCCGCTGAACGCGGCCGGTTTCTGTTTCGGCTCGGCAAACTGGTCGAGGCGCGCATTGACGATCTGGCTCGCATTGAAGCACTCGATGTTGGCAAGCCGCTCAAACAGGCGCGCAATGATGCGGTCGCTCTCGCCCGTTATCTTGAGTTTTACGGCGGCGCTGCGGACAAACTCCATGGCGAGACTATCCCTTATCTGGATGGCTACACGGTCTACACCTTGCGTGAGCCCTTCGGGGTGACAGGCCATATCGTGCCATGGAATTACCCCATGCAGATCATTGGACGTTCGGTTGGTGCAGCCCTGGCTGTCGGAAATGCCTGTGTCCTGAAACCGGCGGAAGATGCTTGTCTCACGGCCTTGGCTTTTGCTGATCTTGCAAAGGAAGCCGGTCTTCCGGAAGGAGCATTGAATGTGGTGCCCGGTCTTGGGTCTGAGGCCGGAGCCGCGCTCACAGGCCACCCGGGCGTTCAACACATCAGTTTCACAGGATCTGTGGCAACGGGGGTTCATGTCCAGACGGCTGCTGCGCGAAATGTCATACCCGTAACGCTGGAACTTGGCGGTAAATCGCCCCAGATTTTCTTCGATGATGCAGATCTTGAGGCTGCCCTGCCGTTTCTTGTGAACGCAGGGATCCAAAATGCAGGCCAGACCTGTTCAGCATCTTCTCGTATTCTGGTGCATAGATCCCGCCTTGCTGAAGTCGCCGAGCGCATGGCCGAAAAATACCGGGTCCTGAAAGTCGGACCGGCATTGGCGGATCTTGATGTCGGTCCTCTGATTTCATCAAGGCAACAAGGCATCGTCTCCAGCTTTCTGGATCGCGGTGCCGATCTGGAGAAGATCGCGGAGGGCCAGTTTCTGGATGCGCCTGAAGAAGGCAATTACGTCAAGCCGACGCTCTTTGCCGGTGTCGATCCCTCTCATGTTTTGGCACGGGACGAAATCTTCGGTCCCGTCCAGGTGATCATTCCCTTCGATAGCGAAGATGAAGCGATAGCGATCGCCAACGGCACGGACTACGGCCTCGTCGCAAGTGTCTGGACACGCGATGGCGCGCGCCAGATGCGTATGGCAAAGAAAATTCGGACCGGTCAGGTGTTCATCAACAACTACGGAGCCGGTGGCGGCGTCGAACTTCCGTTCGGGGGAATGGGCAAGTCCGGCCATGGACGAGAAAAGGGGTTTGAAGCCCTTTATGGCTTCACCTCGCTCAAAACCGTCGCTGCCTACCATGGCTGAAACATGCCCCTGCAGGACATCGAACTGGAAGGAAACGCACATATGAGACTTCAGGGAAAAACGGCAATCGTAACGGGCGGTGCTTCAGGCTTTGGAGCCGGAATTGTGCGAAAATTCACAGCCGAAGGTGCCAGTGTCCTGATTGCAGATTTGAATTTGGCTCTCGCGCAGGACGTCGCAAAAGAAACAGGTTGCAAAGCGGTCAAGGTCGATGTCGCCAGCAACGACAGTGTTCGATCACTTGCCGAAACTGCGTTGGCCGAACTCGGACGGGTCGATATTCTGGTCAACAATGCCGGCATCACTCATCTTCCAAAGCCAATGCAGGATGTGACGGAAGACGAGTTCGACCGGGTGCTGGCCGTCAATTGCAAGTCGGTTTATTTGACGGCCCGGCACCTGGTTCCTGCCATGACCGAAGCCGGCAAGGGCGCTATCCTGAATGTGGCTTCGACCGCCGGGCTCAGCCCGCGCCCGAAGCTCAATTGGTACAATGCCTCAAAAGGCTGGATGATTACCGCAACCAAAACAATGGCCGTGGAACTGGCTCCCGCCGGGGTAAGGGTCAATGCGATCTGCCCGGTTGCAGGGGAAACGCCGCTTCTGAAAAGCTTCATGGGCGAGGACACCCCTGAAATTCGCGCAAAGTTCCTGTCGACCATTCCAATTGGCCGCTTTTCGACGCCTGAAGACATGGGCAACGCAGCATGTTTCCTGTGCTCGGATGAAGCCGGCATGGTTACAGGTGTTGCCATGGAAGTCGATGGCGGTCGCTGTATCTGACTTGCCGTTGCTGAACTGGAATACCTGCCTTCCGCTAACGTCCTGATCCAATTGAATGCTTTGGTCCGCGATGGCGCTGTTTGGTGCCACGACGGATATGTGTGTCCGAATTTCTCCTGATTCTCGCGGATCGTCCCGCTGGACTTGTGTGTGTCTTTTTACAGTGAAAAGGCGGAAACGTGCGGTTTGTACGCTACTTGAAGCTTCTTTGTCCGACAAAATTTAACAATGTCAGACAAAGAATTTGCAATGTCTGACATTGTTCGTATTATGTCAGACAAAGTTGCGTTGCTTCTAAATGAACGAGAAAAGGCAGCATCGACTCATGTCGGCAGACCCAGAAAAAGTGCACGCTGATATCGACGAAGACGGTCCTCGTGATGTGCCCCGGGCTCTCATCAGATTGATTGAGGACGAAGGGCTGCAGGTTGGAGACAGGTTGCCTCCTGAGCTTGAGCTGGTTCGAAGGCTTGGTTTTGGTCGCTCCACAATCCGTGAAACCCTGAAAACCTGGGAAAGCATGGGAGTTGTCAGCCGAAACAAGGGCGCCGGCACCCGGCTAATTTCCGAGATTTCGAGAAATACGCTCAGGGTCGCTCTGACCATCAAGCACGAAGCTGAAAGCCTTCTGCGCATGCAGCAGGTGCGTCGCCCGCTCGAAATTGAGGCCGTAAGGATCGCGACCCGGCTTGCCACGCCCGAGCAGCGCAGGATCATCAGTGCTCGCGCTGCGGAGCTTATGGCGATTTACGAAGTTGGCGAAGACTGGCGGCCCGCCGACAGCCGTTTTCACAATGCCATTCACGAGGCAACTGGAAATCCGCTCTTCAAGCAGTTTATCGAACAAATCCAGAAAGCTTTTCACGACATTTACGAAACGCCCTTTGGTACGCCTCATCTGGGGCAAGAGACCATTCCTCTTCACCGTCCGCTCGCTGACGCGATCATTGCCGGAGATGAGGACAAGGCTGCGGACCTGACGGCGACCATCATCGACATGGTCTGTACTGCAACGCAGAAATTTTCCGAGGCACACAATGGTTGACTCAGTGCCGGAGAATTATTCCATCCAGACACTACTTGCTGCTGCTGCAACCGAGTTTGGTGGGGCCGTGACGCCACCAATCATGCAGACCTCTTTGTTCACATTCGACAATTACCGCGCTTTCGCGGAGCGGATGGCCGGGCGCTCCGATGACCCGCTCTACACCCGCGTTCAGAACCCGACAGTCTCCGCATTCGAAAACCTGATCGCCAAGGCGGAAGAGGGGGAAGCTGCAGTTGCCTTTGCTTCCGGAATGGCGGCGATTTCTTCTGCCGTAATGGCATTCATAAAACCCGGCGACCGGATTGCATGTGTCGAGAATGTCTATCCGGATGCATACAGGTTCTTTGAAAGGATGCTCCGCCCGTTCGGGGTGGAAGTAACCTATCACTCTGTAACGGCATTCGAGACGGACGAGAACCTGCTTGCAGGTGCACGCATTGCCTACCTGGAGAGCCCGAACACAGTTGTTTTTGAGGCAATGGACCTTCCAGCTGTCGCAGCCCATGCCAAACGTCATCAAACACTCACGATGATCGACAATTCCTGGGCAACACCGCTATTTCAGCAACCGCTGACGCTCGGCATCGACATCGTCTTGCACTCGGCTTCGAAATACCTTTCAGGGCACTCAGATACAGTTGCGGGTGTTGTGGTGGCGAAGCGGGACCTGATCGACCAGATCCGTGAGCTCTCGCTGGCGCTTCTGGGCGGCAAACTGGCACCATTTGAAGCTTTCTTGCTAACGCGTGGACTGAGGACGCTGACAGCGCGGATGCGCCAGCATCAGGCCACTGCAAATCATTTCGTCGACAAGTTGTCCGCACACGCGCTTGTCAAAAGAGTTCTTTCACCTGGCCCGAATGTTGTTCCCGGACTGACCGGCCGCTCGGGGCTGATGTCGGTGGAGCTCGATGAAGCCGTGGACATTCCTGCGTTCGCAGACACCCTGAAACTGTTCCGTCTCGGGGTGAGCTGGGGTGGATTTGAGAGCTTGGTCCTGCCGACGAAAATCGCACTCGAACAGGCGGGCGAACAAAATTCAATGCAGCGCTTTGGCGTCTCCGACCGAATTGTTCGCCTGAGCTTGGGGTTGGAAGACCCCAATGACCTTTGGGCTGACTTCGAAGCGGCCCTGAGTACAAGCGCCCACCGATAAGCGGCGTGTCTATGACGAAACCCCAAACAGTGGAGTTGATCATGAGGGGATTGATAGGAGCAACTAGCGCACTTGCCATAATGGCGAGCTCAGCGGTGAGCGCGGAAAGTCTGAAACTGGTGGAAGTGATCACCAGCCCGGAGCGAACCAAGGTCCTGCAGCAACAGGTTGAGGTTTTCGAAGCCGCCAATCCTGGAACTGAGGTGGAAATCGTGTCGCTGCCCTGGGGGCAGGCGTTCGAGAAGTTTGCAACCATGGTTGCTGGAGGAGACATTCCTGACGTGGTTGAAATGCCGGATCGCTGGGCCGGTATCTACAAGGACAAGCTGGTCGATCTGAACAGCCGGATTGCCGATTGGGAGCACGGCGAAACGCTGACCCAAAAAACAATCGACATGGGACGGCAGACAGACGGCAAAACCGCGCGAATGATCCCTTACGGTTTCTACCTTCGCGCCCTGTTCTACAACAAAAAGCTACTGGAAGAGGCCGGTGTCGGTGAGCCGCCGAAGACCATGGCGGAATTCATGTCCGCGGCAAAGGCCGTGTCCGAACTTGACGGAAAATACGGATATTGTCTTCGTGGTGGACCGGGTGGTCTGAATGGCTGGATCATGATGGCCGCCACCATGAACGGCAATAACACCTTCTTCGACGAGAACGGCAAGAGCACCCTCAATCAGCCCGGTTCGGTGGAAGGGATCCAATTTCTGATCGATCTGTACCAGAACGGATATGCGCCAAAGGATGCCGTGAGTTGGGGCTTTAATGAGATTGTGGCCGGTTTCTATTCGGGTACCTGCGCATTCCTCGATCAGGATCCTGATGCTCTGATCGCAGTGGCCGAGCGCATGGAGGCCGACAGTTTTGCGGTTGTTCCAATGCCGGTTGGGCCGGCAGGCAAAGCCTTCCCGACCATCGGTTTCGCCGGCTGGGCAATGTTTGACACGACGTCCAATGAGGACCTTTCCTGGAAGCTGATTGCGCATCTGGCCAGCCCAGAGGCAAACAAGGAATGGGCAAAGCGTGTGGGCGTTATCCCGATCCATGAGGGCGCCGAGCAGGATCCGTATTTCAAGACCGAACAGTTCAAGGGCTGGTTCGATACACTGAACGGTGACCAGTATGTGCCGACGGTAATGCCGACCTACCTGGAACAGTTTGGATATTTTGCGGATTCCATCGCCTTGGAAAGCAGTCAGGAAGCTTTGTTGGGCCAAATCAGCGCTCAGGAAGTCGCCGACAAATGGGCTGAATTTCTGACCGAAGAATATGCCCGCTGGAAAGCTGCACAATGATGTCGACTACTAAACCTGCGCCCGGGAAACCCCGGGCGCGGCCTTCTTTCTATTTCCGATACCTGGTCGAACCGTATCTCTATATTTCGCCGGCATTTGTTCTGATCGCACTTGTGATGCTGGTGCCATTGGTTATTGGCGTGTCTTATGCCTTTCAATCCGTTTCGCTGCTGCGCCCGTTCGAGACCGGTTGGGTCGGAACTGAGAATTTTCAGGCGCTTTGGACGGACAGGAAATTCTGGTTGGCGCTTAAAAACACCTTCTGGTGGACCCTTGGTTCGATCTTCTTTCAGTTTTTTCTCGGTTTGGGCCTGGCACTTCTTTTGAATACCCATTTTTACGGCAAACGGCTGGTTCAGGCGCTCGTATTCCTGCCATGGGCTGTTCCAACATTTCTTTCAGCTCTGACTTGGGCCTGGTTGTTCAATCCGACAATTGGGCCGCTGCCGCACTGGCTGGCCGCGCTCGGCATTTTGTCTGAGCCTTACAATATCTTGGGCGATCCGGATCTGGCAATGTGGGGCCCTATCACTGCGAATGTCTGGTTCGGGATTCCGTTTTTTGCCATCACGCTGTTGGCAGCGCTGCAGTCGATCCCCGGCGAACTCTATGAGGCAGCCGAAATCGACGGAGCGACCGCCTGGCAAAGCTTCACCAAAATCACCCTGCCGTTCCTGGCACCGATGATTGCCATCACTGTCATGCTGAGAACGATCTGGATCGCGAATTTCGCCGATCTCATTTTTGTCATGACCGGTGGAGGCCCCGCCAACTCAACGCAGATTCTGTCGACTTACATCTTCACAACGGCATTCCGGAAACTCGATTTCGGCTACGCATCGGCGATTGCGGTCGCCTTGCTGGTACTTTTGCTGATTTACGCTGTCATTCTGCTGGTTCTGCGCCGCAGACTGGTCAAGATCTGAGGTTCGTCATGAGTGCGCTTCGCAAGTCCTCACCCTTGGCCGTGACCGGGAAATATCTGGCTCTGGCCTTTTATCTGACCTTTGCGCTGTTCCCGCTTTATTGGCTGGCGAAAATCGCGGTGACACCGGACAAGCTCATTTTCTCGGAAGGAACCGCGATGGTTCCCAGCAGTTTCACTTTCGAGAATTTCAGAACGGTCCTGATCGCAACGGACTTCCTGTCCTATTTCAAGAACAGCCTGATCGTGTCCCTTGGGACCGCGGCCATCACCACCTGCGTGGCAGCTGCGGCAGGGTATGCATTTTCGCGCTTTGACTTCCGGGGCAAACGCCTTGTAATTGCGTTGATGTTGATCACCCAGATGTTTCCGCTGCTGATGATCATTGCACCGATCTACAAGATCGTGGCTGCCGTCGGATTGCTGAACTCGCTGACAAGCCTGATCATCGTCTATACGGCCTTCAATGTTCCCTTCGCCACATTCCTGATGCAGTCCTTTTTCGACGGCATTCCAAAGGACCTGGAGGAGGCCGGAATGATTGACGGCTGCACGAGGTTTGAAGCGCTGCGAAAGATCATTCTGCCCCTGACCCTGCCTGGACTGGGAGCAACACTTGGTTTCATCTTCACAGCGGCATGGAGCGAATTGCTCTTTGCGCTGATGTTGATCAACTCCAATGACACGATGACATTCCCTGTCGGGCTCTTGACGTTCGTCTCGAAGTTCTCGGTCGACTGGGGACAGATGATGGCCGCCGGTGTCCTGGCGCTTGTGCCATCCTGCCTCTTCTTCATTTTCATTCAGCGCTACCTGGTCCAGGGGCTTACCTCTGGCGCCGTCAAGGGATAGGAGCTCAAAATGGCCCGTATCGAACTGCAAAGCATCGCAAAGTCCTATGGTTCAGTTGAAGTCCTGCGTGACATTAACCTGACGATCGAAGACGGCGAGTTTATCGTGCTGGTCGGTCCATCCGGCTGCGGCAAGTCTACCTTGTTGCGCATGATCGCCGGATTGGAACCGATTTCGGGCGGTGAATTCACCATCGATGGCAGGCGCATGAACGAGGTTCCGCCCCGCGACCGTGACATGGCCATGGTGTTCCAGTCCTATGCGCTCTATCCGCATATGGACGTTGCTCGAAACATGGGCTTTTCGCTTGAAATACGGAAAGCGGCGGCTGAGGATCGTCAGTCCAAGATACAGGGCGCTGCGAAGACACTGGGTCTGACGGGATTGAAGGAGCGCCTGCCAAAACAGCTTTCGGGTGGCCAGCGTCAGCGTGTTGCAATGGGCCGCGCAATAGTTCGCGACCCCAGCGCATTTCTCTTTGATGAACCCTTGTCGAACCTGGATGCGGCCTTGCGTGTTGAGATGCGTCTTGAAATCGCTCGCCTTCACCAGCGCCTTGAAGCGACGATGATCTATGTTACGCACGACCAGGTTGAGGCATTGACCCTGGCTGACAGGATTGTGGTTCTGAATGGAGGCGATATTCAACAGGTCGGAACACCGCTCGACCTTTACGAGCGGCCGGCAAACAAGTTTGTTGCGCAGTTCATCGGGTCTCCGACCATGAATGTGCTGCGGGCCGAAGCCAAAGGCGACAGTATTGCACTTTCCGGTGGCACCAGAATTCAAGTCGAAGGAGACGTGCCTGCATCCGGTGTGAGCGAGCTTGGAATACGCCCGGAACACATTCACGTGGCAGGATCGGAAGCCGCTCAATTCAGCGGTAGGGCCGAACTGGTCGAACATCTCGGTTCGGACACAAATATCCATGTTCAGGTCGACGGGATCGGACCGTTTCTTGTTCGCGAACATGGACACGTGCCGGTCAACACAGGAGATGAGGTCGGTCTCTTCATCGATCCGGAAAAGGTTCATCTTTTCGCAGAAGACGGGCGGTCTTTGCGTTAGTCCAGTTGGGGAAAGACGGCGGTCCTTTTCACCGTTCCGTAGACGAAACTTGTGTCGATCGAGGCAATGCCGCCGATAGGGTGGATGCGTGTTCGAATGAAGGTTTCGTAGGCTTCCAGATCAGAGACCACCACGCGCAACTGATAGTCCATTGCACCGGTCAGGACATGGCACTCCAGGATCTCCGGGATGGTTTGAACGTGCCGCTCGAAACGCTGAACGTCTTCTTCATTGTGGCGCTCCAGCCGGATCCGGACAAAGACGGTGATCGGCAGCCCGTATGCAGACGCGTCCACATCGGCCATAAAACCGCGGATCGCGCCTGAATTCTCCAAATTGCGAAGGCGGCGAAGGCAAGGAGACGGCGATAGATTGACGGTGTCCGCGAGGTCCTGATTGGTCATGCGTCCGTCACGCTGCAGTGCCCGGATGATTTGACGGTCTTTGGCGTCCATGAATGTCTTTTCTGGCAGAAAATGCTAATTCTATGTTCCAAATTAGCATATTTTGAAATCAAATGCCTCTCAATCTTTCCTAAGTTGCTTCAAAGCAATTCGGGAGAACACTATGAGCATGTACAAGGGTTTTGCCAGCCGAGCGATCCACCACGCTTACCGGCCTTCGGACAACGAGGGATCGCTCACGCCGCCACTGCACTTGAGCTCCACATTTGTCTTTGAAACCGCAGAAGCAGGCGGTGAGATGTTCGCGGGCGAACGGCCCGGGCATATCTATAGCCGCATCTCAAATCCGACCCTTGATCTCCTTGAACGCCGGATTGCCGATCTTGAAGGTGCGGAGGCAGGTTTGGCGCTGTCTTCCGGCATGGGCGCGATTACCGCAACTCTTTGGACACTCGTTTCACCAGGCGACGAAATCATCGTTGATGAGACGCTCTACGGCTGCACATTTGCATTCATGCGCCACGGCTTGACTCGGTTCGGAATTAAGATCTCGCACGTGGATATGACCGATCCGGAGAAACTGCGCGATGCGATCTCGAACAAGACGCGGATTGTCTATTTTGAGACACCGGCGAACCCCAATATGCGTCTCGTCGACATCAAGGAGATTTCCGAAATCGCCCATGAGGCAAGTGCGACCGTGATTGTCGACAACACCTATGCGACCCCTTATCTGACACGTCCCATCGAACTGGGTGCAGACATCGTTCTGCATTCGGCAACCAAGTATCTGGGCGGTCACGGGGACGTTGTTGCCGGTCTCGTGGTTGGCTCGGAGGAACAGATCCAGGAGATCCGGCTTGTCGGTATGAAGGATATGACGGGTGCGGTCATGGCACCATTCAGCGCACTGCTAATCTTGCGAGGGCTGAAGACGCTGGCTTTACGTATGGATCGGCATTCGTCATCGGCGATAGAAGTGGCCCGTTGGTTGGAGGCACAGCCCTCAGTTTCCAAGGTGTTTTACCCGGGGCTTGAGAGCTTTGAGCAGCATGATCTTGCAAAAACGCAGATGCGGCAGCCCGGTGGCATGATCGCCTTCGAACTGACCGGAGGATTGGATGCCGGCACCAGCATGATGAACGCTCTGAAGATGATCCAGCGGGCAGTGTCGCTGGGGGATGCCGAAACGTTGATCCAGCATCCGGCCTCCATGACGCATTCGACCTATACGCCTGAAGAACGCGCGGCTCATGGCATCAGCGACGGATTGGTTCGTCTTTCGGTTGGGTTGGAAGAGGTTGACGACATTCTGGAGGATTTGCAGCAGGCCCTGCCGAGAGAAACCGTGGCTGACGCCGCCTGACGGTCAAGGTGTCCGGGCAACAGCGGATTTCACCCGGCGAAGCGGGATGGAACTCTCAATGTTCGCCACACCGGGCACACGTGTGAGCTTGCCTGTCAGGAATGTCTCAAAACTGGCCAGGCCGGTGGTTGCAACGCGCAGAAGGTAGTCGCGGTTACCGGTCATCAGCCAGCAATCAACAACTTCGGGAAATCCCTGGATCGCTGTCTCGAAGCGTTCAAGGCTGACATCGACCTGTTTGTCCAGTTGAACCGATACGAACACCGACACTTCGTAGCCCAGTTTCATTTCGTCGATCAGGGCGCAGTATCCGGTGACCACACCATTTTCCTCCAAGTGCCGCAGCCTGCGCGCAACCGGTGTCGGGCTGAGGCCGACTTTCTCGGACAGGTCTTGTATGGAAATTCGCCCGTTCTCGCGCAATTCACGCAGGATCTGGATATCAAACTGATCGAGATTAACTGAAACCACTAGGTTTTCCCGTTTTTGAAGCGAATACATCTATTTTCTAGCCCTGGTGACTATGAAAAAGCAAGAAACCAGCCCGAACTGACCGTTAGGTTGGTCGTCAAAAGAGAATTGGACGAAATCGGCATGACATCGAAAACGGCGCATCTCAAGACGATCGAGCAGCGGCTTTTGTGGCTGTCTCACTGGATGATCCACAACGCCAATCACGTTCGGCCAAAGGCTGATGGCATCAAGGTGGGTGGGCATCAGGCAAGTTCGGCATCGATGGTGTCGATCATGACGGCGCTCTACTTTTCAGCGCTCCGTCCCGAAGACCGCGTTGCCGTCAAGCCGCATGCATCGCCGCTGTTTCACGCGATCCAGTATCTCATGGGCAATCAAGACCTGGAAAAAATGAAAAATTTCCGGGGGTTTCATGGTGTCCAGTCCTATCCTTCCCGCACAAAGGATATCGATGATGTCGATTTTTCAACCGGCTCAGTCGGTTTGGGTGTCGCGATCACGTCGTTTGCCTCTCTCGTTCAGGATTTTATAGCTGCAAAGAACTGGTCAAAGGCCCGGACCTTGGGGCGGATGGTGGCATTGGTTGGGGATGCTGAGCTGGACGAAGGCAATGTCTACGAAGCACTTCAGGAAGGTTGGAAGAACGACCTCAGGAATTGCTGGTGGATCATTGATTACAATCGACAGTCTTTGGACGGGATTGTCCGGGAAGGATTGTTTGACCGGGTCGAGAAGATCTTCGACGCCTTTGGTTGGGATGTCGTCCGCGTCAAATACGGCGCTCTGCAGCAGGCAGCCTTCGATGAACCTGGTGGTGCCAGTCTGAAGCAATGGATTGATGCGTGTTCCAACCAGGACTATGCGGCCTTGACCTTCATGGGAGGTGCTGTCTGGCGCAAGCGGCTCATGGATGACCTCGGCGACCAGGGCGAAGTGAGCGCTCTCATCGACAGTCGGTCCGATGACGGGCTTGCCGCACTGATGGAAAACCTTGGAGGCAACTGCACCGAGACAATGGCCGCGGCTTTTGACGCGATTGACCACGACCGTCCGACATGTTTCCTCGCCTATACGATCAAGGGTTGGGGCACACCGATTGCCGGTCACAAGGACAACCATGGCGGCTTGATGAACAAGACCCAGATGGCCGCTTGGCAGGCTCATATGGGGGTCGGCGAAGGAGATGAATGGGAGCCCTTTGCAACGGTTGAAGATGTTGCTGCATTCAAGGGATTTTTGAATGAAGTCCCATTCTTTGCCAAGGGACCAAGGCGTTTCACCGCTGACAGGATCGATGTGCCGCCAATTGAACTCAGTTCAGATCGGGAAATCTCTTCCCAGATGGCATTCGGCAAAGTGCTCGACGATCTGTCGAAAGGTGACAGCGAACTTGCGCAGCGGATCGTGACAACGTCTCCGGACGTGACGGGGACCACCAATCTTGGACCTTGGGTAAACCGGCGCAAACTCTTTGCCCGTACCGCCATGGCCGACGCTTTTATCGAACACCGGATTCCATCGACCGCCAAATGGGAATTTACACCGGAAGGTCAGCATATCGAACTTGGCATTGCCGAGATGAACCTGTTCCTGTTGCTGGGCGCAGCCGGTTTGTCGCATTCGCTCTTTGGTGAGCGGTTGATTCCGATTGGAACGGTCTACGATCCGTTTGTTTGCAGGGGGCTCGATGCACTCAACTATGCCTGCTACCAGGATGCCCGTTTCATGATCGTCGGTACGCCGTCCGGGGTTACTCTGGCCCCGGAAGGGGGCGCACATCAGTCAATCGGAACACCGCTGATCGGTATGAGCCAGGATGGGTTGGCTGCCTTCGAGCCGGCTTTTGCCGACGAGCTGGCCGTGATCATGGAATGGTCTTTCGACTATCTGCAGCGGGATGGGGAAGGGGACCCGGACGAGCGTACCTGGCTTCGCGACGAAACCGGCGGTTCGGTCTACCTGAGGCTCTCTACCAATCCGATTGAGCAGCCGGTCAATCGCGCAGACAACGTTTTCAGACAAGGTGCAATCGATGGTGCATATTGGCTGCGCAAACCGGGGCCGAACTGTGAAGTGGTAATTGCATACCAGGGTGTCGTTGCGCCCGAGGCCATCAAGGCGGCTGGGTTGCTTGCAGGAAACCGACGCGATGTCGGCGTTCTGAGCGTTACGTCCGCAGATAGGTTGAATGCCGGATGGACAGCAGCGCAGCGAGCTCGGTCTCGCGGCCATGCCGGTGCAAGATCGCACATTGAGATGCTCATGGGCGATTTGCCGGCCCACTGCCGCCTGATCACTGTTATCGACGGGCATCCTGCGACGCTTGCCTGGCTTGGCGGAGTTGCCGGGCATCAGACAATCCCGCTCGGGGTGGAGCATTTTGGTCAGACCGGGACGATCTCCGATCTTTATCGTCATTTTGGCATCGATGCCGCTTCGATTGTCGAAAAGGTAAGCGGTCTGACGCCAGGCCCGGCAATTTAGCCACTTCTGCACACGATAAGCCCTATCGCGTTTGAAGGGCTGGCACGCCCGCACCTGCGCTCAGGTAGAGCGCAGGTCATACGTTGCTTTTCACGGTTCCAGATACAGGCCGCGAAATTCTTTCACCGTGCTGAGGCTAAGCAGCGTTTTCATTTGTGACACTGACGGGATCTGCGAGAGCCTGTTCCGATAGAGCTTCTCGTAAGCAGCGGTGTTTTTCGCGACAAGTCGAATGAGATAGTCGAATTCTCCCGATATCAGATGACATTCGAGAATTTCGGGCATTTTCGCGATCGCGCTTTCAAAGGCCGTGATGTCGTCGGTGCGCGCGCTTGTCAGTTTGACTTCGATAAAGACCTGGATCTCCAGATTCAGCGCACTTCGCTCCAGCCGCACCGTATAGCCTGAAATCACGCCATTTGCTTCCAGCAGTTTGACCCGTCGGTGACAGGCCGAAAGGGACAGGCCAACCTGTTCAGAAAGCCTGGCCATGGAGATGCGGCTGTCAATTTGCAAGGCTGTAAGAATTTTCTGGTCAATGGCATCCATGAGAAATATTCCGAAAACTCCGCTTAATTTCGATAATTATTCATAAAATATCCTAATTTTGCCGAAATTCGAGAACTTTTATGATCGAGTGCTGGCTAAATTTACCTACGGCAAAACGCCGCACGACAGGGGAAAATAATCATGTCTAAGAGGATCGTCGTCGGATATGACGGCAGCGAAAACGCCATGAACGCAGTGGAGTTCGCGGTTGGTTTGGCAAAGGCGGGAGGAGCAGGGCTCGTGTTAGCCCATGTGCTCGAGTGGTCGCCCTATACTTTCCTGACACCTACGGAAATTGAAGAACGGCACGCGAGACGGAACGAGGAACTGGAACGGGCGCAAACTGCCGTACTGGAACCCGTTCTGACCAAACTGGCCGGTACCGGGCTCGAGGTTGCCTCGGAGCTGCGCTACGGTCACATCGCAGAAACGCTCATCAAGATTGCGGAAGAAGAAGGAGTGGATCACCTCGTGATCGGTCGTACCGGCCAATCCAAACTGTCATCACGCATCTTCGGTTCCGTTGCCGGAAGTCTGGCACAGGCAGCGCCTGTTCCGGTCACCATCGTTCCGTAAGTCTTGGAAGGCGAAATTCAAATGAAAAACATCAGTGCTGCGGTTCTGGCCGCATTCGCCTCGCTTTGCGTATCCGCGCCGGCGATGGCTCAATCGATTGACGAACAGATCAATTCAGTTTTTGCAAGTTCCACCGGCTGGTTCGTCAGCTTCATCTTCAGCCCGTTTCCGGGAACGTCCTTTCCCTGGATCGTTGCCTGGCTGGTGATCGCCGCGACAGTTTTTACAATCTACTTCGGCTTCATTCAGTTTCGGGCTTTCCCGCATTCTATAGCCCTCGTCAAAGGCGATTACTCAGACCCGAATGACGCGGGTGAGGTAAGCCACTTTCAGGCACTTGCAACGGCGCTATCCGGCACTGTCGGACTTGGAAACATTGCCGGTGTTGCTGTTGCCGTTGGCATCGGGGGGCCGGGAGCGACTTTTTGGATGATCCTTGCGGGCCTGATGGGAATGGCCTCCAAATTCACCGAGTGTACGCTTGGCGTCAAATACCGGAATGAGTACTCCGACGGCACCGTTTCCGGTGGACCAATGTACTACATGACCAAGGGTTTTGAGGAACGCGGCCTGCCTGCAGGCAAGATCCTGGCTGTTCTGTTCGCGATCTTCTGTATCCTCGGTTCGCTTGGCGGCGGGAACATGTTCCAGGCCAACCAGGCTCATGCTCAGATCGCAAATGTCGTTGGCGACTATCCTGGCTGGATCACCGGTCTGGTGTTTGCAGCAATCGTATTTGCGGTCATCGTCGGCGGACTGAAATCCATTGCATCAGTGACGGAAAAAGTCGTGCCGTTCATGGGTGTTCTTTATGTCATCACTGCTCTGGTTATCATTCTGATGAATGCTGACAAGATCGGTTGGGCGTTCGGTCAGATCTTCGAAGGGGCGTTTACAGGTCTTGGAGTTGCCGGCGGTTTTGTCGGTGCACTTATTCAGGGTTTCAAACGGGCTGCATTCTCCAACGAAGCCGGCGTCGGCTCCGCGGCGATCGCACACTCCGCGGTTAGGACAAAGGAACCGATCACGGAAGGCTTCGTTTCTCTCCTGGAACCATTCATCGACACCGTTGTGATTTGTACGATGACGGCCCTCGTGATCATCATCACCGGTCAGCTGGTTTCCGATCCGCAAACGGGTCTCTACCTTCTCAATGAGGGCGGAACCGCCATTCAGACTGTTGATGGCAACTCAGGTGTTGCTCTGACATCGGCGGCCTTCTCCGCTTCATTCGGCTGGTTCCAGTACATCCTCGCAATTGCGGTTGTCCTGTTTGCTTTCTCGACGATGATCAGCTGGTCCTACTACGGCCTGAAAGCCTGGACCTTCCTGTTCGGTGAAGGCAAGACCAAAGAGCTTGTGTTCAAGGTCATCTTCTGCATCTTCGTTGTTATCGGAGCAGCAGCAAGCCTGGGCCCGGTGATCGACTTCTCAGACGCAGCGATCTTCGCAATGGCGGTTGTCAACATCATCGCGCTTTATGCGCTGATGCCGATCGTCAAGCGGGAGGTCAACAGCTACCTGAGCCGTCTGAAATCCGGTGAAATCAAGAAGTACGGCTAACTGCGCAGCAGCTCAGCCAAAAAAATCCGAAGCCGCCCCTAGTGGGCGGCTTCATGCTGTCTGTAGATCCGTTCTGGCTTCAGCGCTCATCGCTGCTGAGCACATTGGGGGTTTAACCTCATAGGGGCTTGGGGGAACGGATCTCACCTCTTTCTCATGGCGTTCACCGCGCTTGGAGCTGACGCAAGCTCATGTATTGCTGGAAGAGAGAGATTAAGGAGATGCCGAACCTTTATTTGAAAGTCCTTTGTGAAAAAATGTCACCGCTTGCGGGGCACGGGCAAATGTTGAGTGCCGCCCTGGCTGCACTATGCCTTCTTGGAGCTGTCGTTGGACTGCCGGCTTTTGCGACGGCGGCCCCTGGTCAGTTCTGTGCGAGCCACGGCAGCCAGATGATTTGCACGGGGCACACGGGTCCAAGAGGAGACTTGATGTTTGCCCAATATGCTCCAGCCTTGCAGAGCGGGCTTTATTTTGGCGTTTGGAAAGACGGGCGCCAGATGATCGAACGCGTCAATGCTTCCCCAAGCGAGATCGTGATCACACGGATGGCTGGTGGTGACGTGGATGGCAAGACCTCCCGCTATATCCGCAGTGGTGCCAGCCAGTACAATTCCGCTTCCGGACACAGGATCTTCGTGACCGGTCCGAACTCCTTCACATGGACAAATAGCAGTGGCCAGAACGGAGTGTCGTACACCCGGCAATAGAACGCCTGGTTACAGCTCTTTTTCGTCGCGTTGAAACGATCAACCCCGGCTCGTGGCCGGGGTTGTCTGTCTTGAGGACCTTAGCTGATCTGTGTCAGCAGCTTGTCGAGGCTGGCCTTGGCATCGCCGTAATACATTCGCGTATTGTCTTTGAAGAAGAGCGGGTTTTCGATGCCGGAATACCCGGTGCCCTGGCCGCGTTTGGAAACGAAGACCTGTTTGGCTTTCCAGACTTCCAGCACCGGCATGCCGGCAATCGGTGAGTTCGGGTCGTCCTGTGCCGCCGGATTGACGATGTCGTTGGAGCCGATAACGATGACGACGTCCGTTGATGGGAAGTCATCGTTTATTTCGTCCATTTCCATCACAATGTCATAAGGCACTTTTGCTTCAGCCAGCAGCACGTTCATGTGACCGGGCAAGCGGCCGGCAACCGGGTGGATTGCAAATCGAACGTCTTTGCCCTTGCCACGCAGGCGCTTGGTCAACTCGCTGACCGACTGCTGCGCCTGGGCAACTGCCATGCCGTAACCCGGGACGATGATGACGCTGTCTGCATCGTCCAGCGCCGCGACAACGCCGTCGGAATCGATGGCGATCTGCTCGCCTTCCACTTCCATGGCAGGACCGGTCGTGTTGCCGAAGCCTCCAAGGATCACCGAGATGAAAGAGCGGTTCATCGCCTTGCACATGATGTAGGAGAGGATCGCACCGGACGAGCCGACAAGAGCACCGACGACAATCAGCAGATCGTTGCCGAGCGAGAAGCCGATGGCGGCAGCGGCCCAGCCTGAATAGGAGTTCAGCATCGACACCACAACCGGCATATCGGCGCCGCCGATGCCCATGATGAGGTGATATCCGATGAAGAATGCGAGCAATGTCATCAGGATCAGCGTCCAGATTCCGGCTCCGTTCAGGAAAAGAAGGAGCAGAATGACGCTGAGAGCAGCCGCGCTCGCATTCAGCATATGACCGCCCGGAAGCTTTTCGGCTTTCGATGTGACTTTGCCTGCCAGCTTGCCGAAGGCAATGACCGAACCTGTAAAGGTCACAGCACCAATAAACACACCCAGGAAAACCTCAACGCGCAGGATTGACTGCTCAATCGGCGTTTTGTGGGCGAGGATAGCGGCAAAACCCTCCAGCGCATGGCGTTCCTCTTCGCTCATGCCGTTGACACGCACGAGTTCGATATAGGCGTTAAAGCCCACAAAGACGGCTGCAAGACCCACCAGCGAGTGCATCGCGGCAACAAGCTGCGGCATCTCTGTCATCTGAACGCGCTGAGCGACATAGTAGCCGATGATGCCGCCTGCAGCGATCAACGCGACTGACAGGAGCCAAAGGCCCGAGCCTGGGCCAATCAGTGTCGCGACAACAGCCAGCGCCATGCCGGCGATGCCGTACCACACAGCGCGTTTCGCACTTTCCTCACCCGAAAGACCGCCAAGAGACAGAATGAAAAGAACAGCCGCGACAACATAGACGGCAGTCGTAAAACCGAATTCCATCGTTCGGCCTCCTTAAGATTTCTGGAACATGGCGAGCATGCGCCGGGTGACGAGGAAACCGCCGAAAATGTTGATCCCCGCCATGAAGATGGAGACGCCGGCAAGCAGGATAACCAGGAAGGATCCAGACCCGATTTGCATCAAGGCCCCAAGAATGATGATCGAGGAAATCGCGTTCGTCACCGCCATGAGCGGTGTGTGTAGTGAATGGCTGACGTTCCAGATAACCTGGAACCCGACAAAGACCGAAAGCACGAAAACGATGAAGTGCTGCATGAAACTTGCCGGCGCGACAAGGCCGACAAGGAGCAGCGCCAGACCGCCGACTGCGAGCAGCGTGACCTGTTGTTTGGTTTGTGCCTTGAATGCCTCAGCCTCCTGCTGACGCTTTTCTTCAGGTGTCAGCTCCTTCGGCTTTTCCTTCGATTTTGCTGCGATCGCCTGAACCTTGGGTGGAGGCGGGGGGAAGGTGATCTCCCCTTCGAAGGCAACAGTTGCACCACGGATGACGTCATCTTCCATGTTGTGGGCGATCTGGCCGTCTTTTTCCGGCGTCAGATCTGTCATCATGTGGCGAATGTTGGTGGCATAAAGCGTCGAAGACTGGGACGCCATCCTTGAAGGGAAGTCGGTGTAGCCGACAATGGTAACACCGTTGTCCGTAACGACTTTTTCGTCCTTGACGGTTCCTTCGACATTGCCGCCGCGTTCGGCCGCAAGATCGATAATGACAGAGCCTGGTTTCATGGCCTTGACCATGTCTTCAAGCCAGAGTTTCGGAGCGTCCCGGTTCGGAATCAGCGCAGTTGTGATGACGATGTCCATTTCGGGAGCAAGTTCGCGGAATTTGGCAAGTTGGGCCTCCCGAAACTCCGGCGACGACACGCTGGCATATCCTCCGGTCGCCGCACCATCCTGCTGTTCTTCTTCGAAATCCAGGTAAACGAATTCAGCACCCATGGATTCCACTTGCTCGGCGACTTCCGGACGAACGTCAAAGGCGTAGGTCACTGCGCCGAGAGACGTAGAGGTGCCGATCGCTGCAAGCCCAGCCACACCGGCGCCAACAACAAGAACCTTTGCGGGAGGAACCTTGCCCGCCGCCGTGATCTGGCCGGTGAAAAAGCGGCCGAAATTGTTGCCGGCTTCAATAACGGCTCTATACCCGGCGATATTCGCCATGGAGCTGAGCGCGTCCATTTTCTGGGCACGCGAAATGCGCGGCACCATTTCCATGGCAATGACGTTGGCGCCCTTGTCCTTGGCAGCTTCCATCCCGGTTTCGTTTCCGCCCGGATTGAAAAAGGAAATCAGGGTCTTGCCCTTGGTGAGGTAACCAAGTTCCTTGTCATCCGGCTGGCGCACTTTGGAAATGATATCGGATCGTTTCCAAAGGCTTGGTGCGGTCTTGATAACCTCGACACCGGCTTCCTTGTAAGCCTCGTCCGAGAACCCTGCTGCTTTGCCTGCACCACTTTGGATCACGCAAGAATAGCCGAGTTTCTGGAGTTGCTTAGCCGATTCCGGGGTCATTGCCACACGGGCCTCCCCGGGGAAGGTTTCCTTCGGTGTGCCGATTATCAGCGCTTCTGACATATGTCGCTCCAAGATGGTGACCGGGAGAGGCCAATCGAAAATTTACCCACGCGATCAGACGTTGAGGACGTCGACAAACCGGGGGGCATGCATGTGTGCAGCGCATATAGAAACAAAAAAACTACTTATGACAAGGTGCGATTGCCTTAGAATTGGGCGGTATTTCCGCGCAGCTTTATGAAAGGCGCTAAACTTTATCGCACAGCTCGGGTGCGGAAATGAGAAAACGACGTTGCTTGCAACGCAATTCCTTTGCCGAATTACTAAGAATTTCGAATTGATTAGTATTTTTTTGCGCTGCGCAATCTGTGAGACAGTTGGCTCACTACACGGCAATTAATATGACATTTTTCGCCGCGCCCCCGTTTTCAGGGGCCGCGGCGAACTGAGATGCCTACTCCGCTGCTGCCTCGGCAGCCGGTTTGAGATCAAGATCAGAGGCATCGTGGCGCTCCGGAACTTGTTCGGCTTCCTCGCCCCAAACACGATTGACCCGGCGTCCGCGATCAACCGCGGGACGCGCATCGATCTTCTCCGCCCAAGCTTTCACGTGTTTGTAGTCATCGACCGCCAGGAACTCCGCGGCGTCATAAAGCCTTCCAAGCACCAGACCGCCATACCAGGGGAAAATGGCCATATCGGCAATCGAATAGTCATTGCCTGCAATAAAGGGTCTTTCAGCGAGCGTCTTGTCGAGCACGTCGAGCTGGCGCTTGGTTTCCATGGTGAAGCGGTCGATCGGGTACTGGAATTTTTCCGGTGCGTAGGCATAAAAGTGACCGAAGCCACCTCCGACATAAGGAGCTGACCCCATCTGCCAGAAGAGCCAGTTCATGGTTTCCGTGCGCGCAGCAGGATCTTTCGGCAGGAACGTACCAAATTTTTCAGCGAGATAGACCAGGATGGCGCCAGATTCAAAAACGCGGGTTGGTGTTCCGGTGCTGTGATCCATGAGGGCAGGGATTTTGGAGTTCGGGTTGGCGCCGACAAATCCGCTGGTGAATTGGTCGCCTTCATTGATGCGAACGAGCCAAGCGTCGTACTCCGCGCCCTTGTGTCCGAGCTCAAGCAACTCTTCCAGCATGACTGTCACCTTCACCCCGTTCGGCGTGGCAAGCGAATACAGCTGCAAGGGGTGTTTGCCGACAGGAAGATCCTTTTCCTGTGTTGCACCCGAAATTGGTCGATTGATGTTGGCGAATTGGCCGCCGCTGGGTTGCTCCCAGGTCCAGATTTTTGGTGGCGTGTATTCGGAAGAGTCGCTCATGTGAATTGGCCTCCGGAACGGAATTGACGATAGTGTATTCAGATCATCGGACTTCCGCCTGAAAACGGAATCCATCGCAATCTTACGATCAAATAGGGTGTCATGTCGGAATTGCCTAGAGGGCAATTCAATTTCATTGAGAAAGACGCTGGATAGGTAGCTCCACGCACCGCCATGCCACCGCCCCAGAGCGGTCAAAGCGATCCCGGCAGAACACCGGTCCTGACCAGCGGATGCGCAGATGCCCAATTCGGCAGATCGCATATAGCATCCCGGCTGAAACTGGGTTTGTTCAGGTTCAGCCGGAATATACGCTGTGTGAGGTACTACAAATGACTGCGGCCAAGCGCACTACCCTCGTACGACATAGACTGAACAATTGGAGTGCCGGACAACGCGGGCCGCGTTCGGTCCAAGCAGGAACTCCTTCAGGTCCGGTTTGTGAGCTCCGATCACAATAAGGTCCGAACCGGCCTGTCGCGCCGCTTCCAGGATTTCTTCATAGATGGAGCCGGCCGCAACCAGATGCCTGACATCCTTGTTGCGTTCCGGACCGAGAACCCTGCCGACCGTGTCGGTCAATGCCTGGCGTGTTTTGGAGACCATCTCACCCTGGAAATTCTCGTCGAAATAGGAGCTGACGAGAGTCACGCCGAAGTTCGGCACGACAGTGATCACATCAAGCTGCGCTTCGTCGAGGCGCGCGAGTTTGTCCGCGGTTTCCAGAACCTTCATGTCGTCCTGGTGGGAGACATCGATAGCGCACAAAATGGATTTGACGGTCATGCCGGTGCTCCTTCCAGGCGGCCAGCACGTGCGCGCTGGACCAGATAAATCAGGATCAGAAGTGCGAAGCCGGGAATGAAAATCAGTTCCTTCGGCAATTGGGCAACCTCAATCTGTGCAGTGTCGATGATAACGGGTTCATCGGCATAGAAGTCGAAGTTGCTCATGGCTTCGAAGAATGGTGTTCCCGGGAACGGTTCTTCCAGCTTGAGAACGCCGTCTTCCTCCAGAACGGTCAGGCCAAGCGCACTCAGACGCGCGTCGCCGCCATCCTCGCCGCCAGGTGACAGGACAAGGGTCGTTGCCGTTGTCAGACCGGTATCGAAGTCGGGACCGCTGACCTCAACACGAATTTCCTCTCCTGCAGGTGCATTGCCGACAGCCTGAACAAATTCGGTTGGTGGAACCTGCTCAAAAGGAGGCTGGATCCTGTTCATGAAGAAGTCCGGACGGAACAGCACGAACGCAACCAGAACCAGAGCAATGCTCTCGTAGATTTTGTTGCGCGTAATGAAGTGTCCCATGGTCCCGGCCGTGAACACCAGGATTGCGACGGTGGCGACAATGAAGACGATTATGCCCTGTATCCAGCCGACATCGATCAACAGGAGATCGGTGTTGAAGATGAACACGAATGGCAGCGCAACTGTCCGGAGCGAATAGAAGAAAGCCGTAAAGCCCGTTTTTATCGCGTCGCCCCCCGACACCGCGGCCGCGGCAAAGGAGGCAAGTCCCACGGGTGGCGTCACATCCGCCATTATGCCGAAATAGAACACAAACAGGTGCACGGCAATCAGCGGCACAATGAGGCCGGACTGGGCGCCAAGCTCGACCACGACGCCGGCCATCAACGAAGACACGACAATGTAGTTCGCGGTTGTTGGAAGGCCCATGCCAAGCACCAGCGAAAGCACGCCGACAAATACCAGCATCAGCACCAGATTGCCGCCGGAGACGAATTCCACGAGATCTGCCATGACCTGACCGATGCCGGTCAGCGTCACGGTTCCGACGATCACACCCGCGGTCGCCGTAGCAAGACCGATGCCGATCATGTTACGGGCACCGTCAATCATGCCGTGAACAAGGTCGCTCACGCCTTCCTTGAACGCTTCGACCATTTCATTTTCGCCGCGGAAAATTGCCTTGATCGGACGTTGCGTGAGCAGGATCACGAAGAGCAGGGCAGTAGCCCAGAAGGCTGAGAGGCCCGGTGACTTCTGCTCGATCATCAGGAAGTAGACCAGAACAATGATCGGCAACAGATAGTAGAGGCCGGCCTTGTAGATCTCGGAAATCTCTGGAAGCGTGATTTCCTTGGCATTCGGATCGTCCGGATGCAGGTCGTCAACGCTGGCTGCCAGTTTGAGAAGTGCCAGATAAGCAACGAAAACCAGTGCTGCAAGTATCCAATTGGCCCCGGCGGGCACGAGTGCGACGATCCAGCCGATCGGGAACTGGATGACGTAACAGAGCACGGCAAATCCGGCGAAGAAGAAGAACATGCCAAGTACGGTGCGCAGCGTCGAAACAGCCTTGTGACCGATTGTCGGCATGTTTCGCTTCACGGCTTCCAAATGCACGATATAGACCAGCGCGATATAGGAAATCAGAGCTGGCAGGAATGCGTGGGTGATCACTTCAACATAGGAAATGCCGACATATTCAACCATCAGGAAGGCCGCAGCGCCCATAACCGGTGGCATGATCTGACCGTTGACCGAAGAGGCGACTTCGACAGAACCGGCCTGTTCGGAAGTAAAGCCGACCCGTTTCATCAGAGGAATGGTGAATGTGCCTGTGGTGACAACGTTGGCGATAGAGGAACCTGAAATCAGGCCAGTCGCGGCTGAGCCCACGACAGCAGCCTTTGCCGGACCGCCTTTAAGGTGACCAAGCGCACCGAATGCCATCTTGATGAAGTAGTTGCCTGCGCCCGCCTTATCCAGGAGTGCACCGAACAGCACAAACAGGAATACGAATTTGGTGGAAACGCCGAGCGCAATTCCGAAGACGCCTTCGGATGTGATCCACATGTGGCTCATGGCCTTTTGGAGGGATGCACCCTTCCAGCGGATAACTTCCGGAACCCAGGGTGAGGAACCGAAGAAGACATAAAGCAGGAAGATCGTTGCCACGATCGCCATTGCCGGGCCGAGCGCGCGTCTGGCCGCTTCGAACAGGACAATGACCCCGGCTAGCGCAAACCACTTGTCAGTGTGGTCGGCCAGGCCGCCATTGTTGACGATCTTTTCATAGAAGAAGAAGCCGTAGAGCGCGATGAACGCCCCAAACAGGGCAAGGATCCAGTCCTGAATGGGGACATGATGGCGGGGGCTCGATTTCAGCGCCGGATAGGCCATGAAAGCCAGAAACATGGAGAACGCCAGGTGGAACTGACGGCTGTTGTTGATCAGATCCGAAGGCAGAACATTGTAGACAATCGGAGATGCCAGCAGGACCTGAAAGCATGACCATGTCAGGGCAATGCCCGCAATCAGCAGACCGACCGCACCGGCAGGATTTCTCGATCCGGAATCAGAGGCGGCAACTAGTTCTTGAAGTTCTTCTTCAGAAAGGCCTTGCCCCTTTGCCTGCCCGTTCTGTTGGTTCTGCTCTGACATTAAAATTCCCCCGGTCATCCGGCTGATCAACAGCGCCGGCACTGTTCAAATTCAACGATCGGGCAGGACGCAATCCTGCGCCTAGATCAGACTTTTTAGTTCTGGAGAGCGCAAGCGGTCGTGAAGAATTGAAATTGGACC
Organism: uncultured Roseibium sp.; assembly: GCF_947499295.1. Taxonomy (GTDB): domain Bacteria; phylum Pseudomonadota; class Alphaproteobacteria; order Rhizobiales; family Stappiaceae; genus Roseibium. Next base: position 466,804 of record NZ_CANMNP010000001.1, on the reverse strand, counting down.
GGCGCTACAGAACGGGCCCGGAAATTCCGGACCCGTATTTTTGAAAGACAGGAGCTTAGTTGATCCAGCCTTGCTCTTTGTAATATTTCGCAGCGCCCGGATGAAGCGGTGCGGACAGGCCGTCCTGAGCCATTTCTTCCGGCTTCAGGTTGGCGAATGCCGGATGCAGCTTCTTGAACGCATCGAAGTTTTCAAAGACTGACTTCACCAGCGTGTAGACTGTGTCTTCCGATACGTCTGCCGAGGTTACGAAGGTTGCGCCAACACCGAAGGTGCCGGTGTCTGCATCGTTGCCGCGATACATGCCGCCTGGAATGGTGGCTGTACGGTAGTAGCTGTTGTCTGCGACCAGTTTGTCGACAGTTTCACCACCCACGTTCACCAGAACGGAATCACATGCAGTCGTGGCTTCCTGGATAGAACCGGACGGGTGACCCACAGTGTAGATCATCGCGTCGATCTGGTTGTCGCAAAGCGCAGCGGACTGCTCAGCAGCCTTCAGCTCAGTAGCCTGCGTGAAATCGTCCGTGGTCCAGCCCATCGCTTCCATCAGAACTTCCATGGTGCCGCGCTGACCGGAACCCGGGTTGCCGATGTTGACGCGCTTGCCTTTCAGGTCTTCGAAGTTCTTGATGCCTGAATCCGCGCGTGCAACAACCGTGAACGGCTCCGGATGCACGGAGAACACGGCACGAAGGCCTTCAAACGGACCTTTTTCTTCAAACTTGGAAGTGCCGTTGTAAGCGTGATACTGCCAATCGGACTGTGCCACACCAAATTCCAGCTCGCCTTCACGAACAGTGTTGATGTTGTAAACAGAACCACCAGTGGATTCGACCGAACAACGGATCCCGTGATCTTTTCGGCCCTTGTTGACCAATCGGCAGATTGCGCCGCCGGTCGGGTAATAAACGCCAGTCACACCACCTGTGCCGATGGTGATGAATTCCTCTGCGGAGGCGGCGCCCGTGAATGCAATGCTGGTCGCCATCACAGCGCCTGCAAGGTTCATTTTCATCATCATTTGACTAGGCTTCCCTCTTAATTCAAGTTTTCTAAGCCTAAAATGGTCGTTGCCACCTTAGACGTTTTCAAATTCGTCGAGTAAGCGGTTGTGCTTCTCGACGTCTTGGATCCGGGCTTCTGCATCGGATCCGGCTCGCGCGACCAACATGCCTGTTATGGTTTCTATAAGCACGAGAGTGGCCGCGTAAGATGAGAAAAAGTGAGGACTTTCAGTGCGTTGTATGAAATGAAAGTCGGCGAATTGTAGTCCCGGAAACGCATGGCTGTCTGTCAGGACGATCACCTTTGCGCCGCTTGCCGCTGCGATCTCTGCCGCACGGACAGAACGATGTGCATAGGGATGTTTTGAGATGACAATCACAGTGTCCTTGGAAGACACTCCGGCAAGCGTACTTCCCAGCGTGGCGCCGTTCCGGCCGGCGACGATCCACCTGTCATCAAACCATTTGGCGAGATAGGCGAAGTAGTCGGTGAACCCTGCCGAGGCGAGAGCGCCGATCAGGATGATCCTGCGTGACCGTTCCAGCTGCTGAACCGTTGCGTCCAGCATGGACGGATCAATGTCATCAACGAGTGCCTTGATGTTGTCAATGCAGGCAGAAACCTGACGCGGCAGCAATGGCTGGTCCGCGTAGGATTGCAGTTTCCGGGCCTTGTCCTGAAAGGAACCGCCGCCGCGTCGGCTGATTTCCGAGCGGGCCTGTTCTCTGAGAGCCTCGTAGTCGGAAAAACCCAATGCCCGCGCAAGACGGGTGTAACTCGCTGGAGAGACGCCGCTTGCGGACGCAACCGATCGCAGGCTGCGGGTTGCGATTTCAACCTGATTTTCGGCAATATAATCCGCCGCAACACGAAGTGTGTCGCTCAACTCGGCGTAATTCGCCGAGATCGCTGTCCTTATCTGCGGCGGCGAAATAGTTTCCATTTCGTTACTGTTTCATTTGTTTTTTCGAAAGTCAAACCATGAAACAAATGTTTCCTTGCGGAAGCTATTGTTTCTTCTACGGCTGTCAGATCTGCGAGATTTCAAGCCATTCCTGTTCAGTGTTCGAACCACACCAAGGAAGTGCCAACTCGTCAGTTGTCCTTTATCGGCTCCACGGTTCTGCAGCTCATTGAACGCCGCTCTTGACGCCGGTTGCTTTCACCGTTGAAGCTTGGAGGCACCAGGGGGAACCGGTTGTGATTCCATTCGATGTTCTGACGGTCTTTTTTGCTGCTGCGATCGCGCTTGGCCTTGCGCCAGGGCCTGACAATATTTTTGTCCTCACCCAGTCTGCTCTCTATGGCAGGCTTGCTGGCCTGGTCGTCACACTTGGTCTTTGCACGGGACTGATTGTTCACAGCATTGCAGTTTCGGTGGGTGTGGCCGCAATATTCGAAACTTCGGTGCTGGCTTTCACATTGCTGAAATTTGTTGGCGCAGCCTACCTGATCTATCTGGCGTTCCAGGCTTTCCGGGCAGGAGGTGCGGACCTGAAAATGCAAAGCACGCCATCCTTGCCGCTGCCCGCACTTTTTCGTCGCGGCATCATCATGAACGTCACCAACCCAAAAGTTGCCATCTTCTTTTTGGCATTCCTGCCGCAGTTTGCCGATCCGGCCAGAGGATCGGTGCCGGTTCAGATCATGCTGTTCGGAGGGTTGTTCATCGTTGCGACGATCCTGGTCTTCGGTGCCGTGGCCCTTGGCGGCGGGCTGATCGGAACCTACTTGAGGCAGTCTCCAAGCGCTCAGACCTGGCTTAATCGCCTTGCGGGCATCGTCTTCGTCGGACTTGCCGTCAGGCTGGCGGTCACCGAGCGCTGACGGCAATATTCTTTTGAAGATGCCGCGTCACAAAGCCTGCATGGTGTAGACCGCGAAATAGCCCTCACGATCGGTATCGGAACTCAAGATCCGCCAGCCGGCCTCATCAGCAATCTCGGCAAACGCGCCTTCACTGTATTTGTGTGAGTTTTCAGTGTGGATTGTCTCGCCTTCCTGGAACGCGAAGGTTACCCCTCCGACGTCGACCGATTGTGTGCATTTGCTGACAAGATGCATTTCGATCCGGCTGTCTTCAGCGTTCCAGACAGCTTTGTGCTTGAAAGATGAGAGGTCAAACCGACCATTCAGATCGCGATTGATGCGCTGCAGAATATTTTGATTGAAAGCGGCTGTAACCCCCGCTGGGTCATCATAGGCTTCGATCAGGACGTGCTGTGCCTTTGGGCGGTCCACGCCGACAATCATGGTCGCGTTCGGCATTACTGTCCGAATATTCTTCAAAAGGCTGGCTGCGTCCGCTCTTTCGAAGTTGCCGATGGTTGACCCGGGAAAGAACACCAGAACCGGTAATTCCGGCAACAGCGGCAGCTGACCCAGAGGTTCGGTGAAATCCGCGGCCACAGGAATAACGGCGAGGGACGGAAACGCCCTTCGAACGCGTTCCGCGGCCTCTTTCAGGTGATTGGCCGAAATGTCGATTGGCATATAGACCGACAGATCCGGAAAGGCGCCAAGCAGCAAATTGGTCTTTCGGCTTGAACCACTACCCAGTTCGACCATGGCGCCGCGTGCGCCGGGCAGTCTCCGGTATTTGTCGACATTCTCTTCCAGAATGGTCAATTCCGTGCGCGTTGGATAATAGGCGTCCAGCTCTGTTATGGCTTCGAAGAGATGCGAGCCGACATCATCGTAAAGCCATTTGCTGGAAAGCTGCTTTTGATCTGCGCCAAGGCCCGACAAGACATCGGATCGGAACGCATCATTGTGAGAGACAGGGGGAACGTGTTTGCTCATAGGTCAGCCGCCAGTCTGAGGCCCAGCATTTGCCAACGCTGGTGTGGATAGAAGAAAGTGCGATAAGAGGCGCGCATTTGCTGCTTGGGCGTTGCACAGGAGCCGCCTCGAAGAACCATCTGGTTCACCATGAATTTGCCGTTGTATTCGCCGATTGCACCTTCCGGCGGCTTGAAGCCGGGGTAGGGCGAAAAAGCGCTTGAGGTCCATTGCCAGACATCGCCCCAAAGACCGTCTTTTTGCCCGGTCGGCAAAAGCACGCCGTTATCCAGAAAGTTGCCGTCAACTACCGTCGGCTCCGCGGCCGCTTCCCATTCTGCTTCGGTAGGAAGGCGTTGACCTGCCCAACGGGCAAACGCGTCGGCCTCGTAGTAGCTGACATGAACAACGGGTGCAGCCGGATCGACGGGGCGTGAACCCTGCAATGTGTAGGTCCACCATTCACCGTCCTGCCGCCACCAGTAAAGCGGCGTGTCCCAACCGTTCTGTTCCTTGACCGCCCAGCCTTCCATCAGCCAGAGCGTTTGTGTTTCATAGCCGCCGTCTTCCATGAAGGCGATCCACTCGCCGTTGGTTACGGGCCGATTGGCAAGCCTGTACGGATCGAGCCAGACTTTGTGCCGGGGCCCTTCACAGTCGTAGGCAAATCCGTCTCCATTGTGCCCGATTTGCAGAAGTCCGCCGTCAAAGTTGGTCCAACTCAAGTCCCGTGCAGCCCTCACTGAGAGCGGCTTCGGTTCGGAATAGGCCGGAAGCAACGGATTATAGGAAAAGGCGTGCAGAAGGTCGGTTACCAGAAGTTCCTGATGCTGCATTTCATGGTGACAACCAAGCGTGACAAGTTCTTCAAGCTTTAGTTCGTCAAGGTCGAACGCGTCGGTCATCAGACCGTGACGAACGGCATCTTCGACGTGATTGCGGTAGTTCATCACTTCTTCTGCCGAGGGGCGGGACAAAAGTCCGCGCTTGGAACGTGTGTGCCTGGGGCCGGCCTGTACATAATAGGAGTTGAAGAGCAGGGCGAAGCGATCGTCTATTGGCTGATAGCCAGGGAGCGATGGCTTCAGGATAAACTCTTCGAAAAACCAGGTCGTATGAGCCAGATGCCACTTGGGGGGACTCGCGTCCTCCATCGATTGAAGGCCCATGTCCTCAGCACTCAAAGGAGTGCTCAATTTCAAAGTTTGAGATCTGGTTTGATTGAAGAGATGCAGAATATCGTCAACCGGTGACGGCTGTATCTGCCCGTCCAAATTTGTCATATCAATTCCTCCACGCGGATCCCGGTCGACTTGCCCCCGACCGAGCCTGTGAATGCCACCAAGCGGTTTGAACGTAAGAGAGCTTTCTGGTTTTCCAATGTCGGGAATTGCACCGCACCGGTGCAAAAATGCGCCGACAATCGGGCTGAGTTCTCATTGTTTAGGAAAATCAACACTGATGAAGTTAGCTCCAGATTACGTGAAAAGGTGATTAATATTCCCCATCGCATTGTTTTATCAAAGGCAATTTGTACGACGGAGCCAATAGGCTGGTGCCTGCTGACAGGGAGAAAATAGGGAGACCATCCTGACAACCTGCTGTCAGGATTGCCGATGGGATCTCTTCACATTGGCGTGAGCATTGATGTTCGATTTCCCACTCGGCCCTGAACGCGGTTCGCCAACCAATGAGCCTGAGTGTCGAGTGGTAAAAACTGCGGATGAAAATTCGGACGATCAGGTTCGAGGCTTGACTTATTAGGATGCTTGTCCTAATTTTTAGGTCAATTGTCCTAATGACCCTTTAGGACACTGAAGTCACCAAATGGGAAAGCAAAGCAATGGCAGCAATCGATACGCGCCAGCAGATTGTCGAGGCAGCTGATGATCTGTTCTACAGCGCAGGATTTGTGCAGACATCCTTTGCCGACATTGCCAAGGCTGTGAACATCTCGCGAGGCAACTTCTACTATCATTTCAAGACCAAAGACGAGATCCTCGATGCGGTGATCGACAAGCGATTGGCTGACCGCGAGACGTTGTTGGCCAAATGGGACGAAACAGCTGACGACCCCGTCCAGCGCATCATTTGTTTCATCCGAATTGTCATCGTGAACCAATCAAAGATCATGGCATATGGCTGCCCGGTCGGCACGATGACGGCTGAACTTGCGAAGCTGAACCATCCTTCAAGGACCAGGGCCAACCAGATCATGGCTCTCTTTCGCAATTGGCTTCAGCGTCAGTTCGGAGCGCTGGGTTTTGGCAAGGACGCTGAGCTGCATGCGCTTCACGTTCTGGGTTGGAGCCAGGGTGTGGCGAGCCTTGCACAAGCGTTTGGTGACGAAGTGTATGTGCGCCGTGAGGTCGAACAGATCACCGACTGGCTGCATGAGATCGCTGTCACAGGTCGCCGAATTCCTTCATCCACCTGAACGAAACAATCATTATTGCGAGGTTAACGACCGATGTTTGTTGTCACATTGAGATTTTCAAAGAATAGGGAGCGGGCAGGTGAGTTTATCGCGGACCATAAAGCCTGGATCCAGAAAGGTTTCGATCAGGGCATGTTTCTGATGGTGGGTAGCCTGCAGCCAAATCAGGGCGGTGGCATCCTTGCACACCGGGTTTCGCGTGAAGAACTGGAGAGATTTGTCTCAAGTGACCCCTTTGTTGCGGAAGAGGTGGTAAGTGCCGACATCCTTGAAATCACACCGGCAAGACTGGATGAGCGGCTGAACTTTTTGGCGGCTTAAATCCGCACAGGCCTGTTTCCGGACACGGCGGGCAATAGATTTGCAGTTGGGAGAGACGTGACCAGCATATTGCACAGGTTGCAATTGCGCACCGTTTAGTGTCACAGCTTCGTTCTTGAAGATGACCAGATACGAAGCGGCGCGAAGACATTTGCTGCAGGCGGGAGACCAGAATGCCGGACTTTAGAGGATCCATTCCTGCTCTTGTGACCCCTTTCAAGAACGGCAAGGTGGACTACGAGACTTTGGAAGGCCTTGTTGAGTGGCATGTCGAAGAAGGCAGCCATGGAATTGTCGCTGTGGGCACAACCGGCGAAAGTCCGACAGTCTCAAAGCTGGAACACAAGGAAATCTTGAAACGCGTCGTAGAATTCGCGGCCGGCAGGCTCCCGGTGATCGCGGGAACGGGCTCGAACGCGACCGCTCAGTCCCTGGACATGCTGCAACACGCAGAAAGCGTTGGCGCCGACGCAGCGCTCATTGTTACTCCCTATTACAACAAGCCGAACCAGGCGGGCCTTTTAAGCCACTACCAGGTTCTGCATGACAACAGCAATCTGCCGATCATTCTCTACAACATTCCCGGGCGTTGCGTGATCGATATCTTGCCGGAAACAATGGCTCAGATGGCCAGCTGGCCGCGGATTATCGGCGTCAAGGATGCGACCGGCAGCATGGAGCGGGTCAGTCAGCAACGCGCCAAGTGCGGAACTGATTTCATCCAGCTCAGTGCGGAAGACGCAGCGGTTCTCGGCTTCAATGCACATGGCGGGAGCGGGTGCATTTCGGTGACGGCCAATGTTGCTCCGCGCCTGTGTGCCGAATTTCAGGAAGCCTCGCTGGCAGAAGACCTGGGCCGTGCACGTGCGCTTCAAGATCGGCTATTGCCTCTCCATAGCGCTGTGTTCCTTGAGCCGCCGGCAGCATGCGTCAAATATGCCTTGTCCAGGCTCGGCCGCTGCAGCGATGAGGTGCGATTGCCGTTGACACCAGTCACTGACGAGACGAAGCAAGCACTCAATCAGGCAATGGGAGCGGCAGGGCTATTGTAACCGGCAGAAAAAACGCCCCGGTGGGGGCGTTTTACGATGTCTGCTTTGCTGTTGCTATTGAACGCGCGGGAATAGGGTCTCTATCTCGCCAAGTTCGCCGCCACCTTGAAGCTTGTCCAGTTCAGGCTTCCAGGGCTGTGGAGCTTCAGGTGCGTTGAGCATGTTCAACGCGCGACCGGCGGATGCGGGAATGACTTGTAGCAGGGCTTCCATAACGATGCGCAAGCTGTCCAGCGTCACATAAATCACGGTCTGGCAACGTTCCCTGGTGTCATCATTCTTGATGAGTTCCCAGGGAGCCTGCTCAGCGAAATAGTTGTTCATTTCGTCCGCGACAGTGATTATCGACTGCACTCTTGCAGGAATGTCGGCGAGATCGACCCATTCACCCAAACCAGCTGTGGCGTCCACGACTGCTTTACGAATGGCTTCGTCCTGAGCCGACAGTGGGCCAGGCACAGGCAACGTGCCGTCAAACCGCGCCTTGGAAAACTTGGCGGCGCGCGACAGAAGATTGCCGATCTTGTTACCCAGTTCGCTGTTGTAGGTCTGTGTGATCAGTTCGACTGAAATCTGGCTGTCGCTATCTGCGCGCATATGACGGGCCAGATACCAGCGCAGTGCATCAATGCCGAGTTTCTCGATCACTTCGATCGGGTCGACAACGTTTCCGATGGATTTTGACATTTTCACGCCTCCAGCCCCAACCCAGTGGCTGTGCACGGAGAGTTTCTTTGGCAACGGTAGGCCAGCGGCCATCAGCATGATCGGCCAGTAGACCCCGTGTGGTTTCAAAATGTCCTTGCCTATCAAATGCTCGCATTCTGCCCACCAGGTTTCATACTTGGCGTCGGGCCAGTCGATGTTGGTCAGATAGTTGGCAAGCGCGTCGAACCAGACATAGGTAACGAACTCGGTGTCGAACGGCAGGTCGACGCCAAGGGTTACGCGGGATTTTGGACGCGAAATGCAAAGATCCTCGAGCGGATCTGACAGCATCTGTTTCAGCTCGTTTCGGAAGGCTTCCGGCTGTACGAAGTCCGGGTTGTCGGCGATGTGCTTCAGCAACCGCTCGCGAAACGGCTCCATCTTCAAAAAGTAGTTTGTTTCTTCCGTATGCTCGACCTTCATGGTCGGGTGCAGAGGGCACTGGCCTTCTTCGGTGAGATCGGATTCCTTCTTGAACTCCTCGCAGCCCTTGCAGTAGGTGCCGGTGTAATTCTTCTTGATAATCAGGTCCTTGTCGAAGATCGACTGCTCCATGCCGCCGACAGCCACCTTGTGCCCTTCGCGGCTTGTCCGGACAAAATAGTCGTACCGGACGTCAAGCTTGTCGAAAACGTCGCGGAATTCCTTGCAGCGCATATCGAGAAACTCTTCGACCGGCATGCCGAGATCGCTCGCTGCTTCCTGATTTTTTTGGCCATGCTCGTCAACGCCGGTGGACAGCATCAGCTCATACCCCAGCGCCTGACGGTTCCGCTTTAGGATATCAGCCATCACGGACGTGAAAGCATGACCGATATGCGGGGACCCATTGACGTAGTAGATCGGAGTGGTGATGTAGCTTTTCATCCAAACGCTTTCGAAATCTTGGCCTGTAGTGGCAGTCTGTCGACAGTGTTATCGGGCGCAAGCGACCGTCTGTGCCGAATATATGAAGTCGAAGCTATATTTCACACTCATGTGCCCATTGAAAGCCCTGGCTGGTGAAAAGCATGGCAGGCCATTTGATCGGGCAGATGCACCAAAGGACGTTGCTTGAACAATTACTTGTCTATCGGCAAGCCGCTCGGAACGCTTTTCGGAATACCGAACGGGGGATTGGCAACCGAGGCTGTTCCTGTCAGGGCTTTCAGGAAGCTGACCAGATCGGAAATCTCGTCGTCGCTCAAAGCAATGGGGGCAATGTCTCTAAACCTAGCATGCCGTGCCATTTCCCGTTTGTCATTCCAGACGACAAAATCAATTGCCTCCAGCCAGGGTGCATTCGGGAGTGAGGCAGTTTCAGGCCGCCAAGAGGCCAGACTGCCAGCCGGATCCAGGTGATGGCGAACAATGCCTTCAAGTGTTGGATAAGCCCCATTGTGACCATAGGGGCCAGTCAGTTCCACATTGCGCAGCATCGGGGTGCGGAACCTGTAGGCATCTTCCAGCCGGTCACTTTCTCCCATTCGGCCAACATCGCGCACCATGGGATCGAAGCGGCGGGTTCTGCCCGGCCCGAATGGCGGCAGGCCAATAGCATGGAATTTCTGATCGCTGAGCAGACTTCCAGAGTGACAGCTGGAGCACTGCGCCTTTCCATAGAAAAGCTCAAGGCCACGTTCCTGAGCGGGTGAGAGGGCCGCCTTGTCGCCAGCCAGATAATTGTCGAAGGGACTGTCGAAGCTTTCCCACTCCACAGCCTGGAAAGCCGCAAGCGCGTTGGCAACTTCGGCAATTGTGACCTCATCCGGCGTATCTATGTGATCAAACGCTTCGACAAACAGGCGACCATACTCGGGTATGACGCGTATGCGTTTGGCAAGGATTGGCCAGGATGCGTCGATGCGATCGTGTACTGCGCCGGCAACTTCGTTTTCTCTCGGATTTCCCGCCATCTCGAACTGGGCGACAAGCGGAAAGATCGCCTGAGCGGCCAGCAGTGTTTCAAGGCCCTCTGGAAGCCATTCCTCGGCAGGAGAATTGAAGCCGTTTTCGTATGTTTCGGCGATTGACAAACGCCCGTCGTGAAAGAGCGTGTGAAGGCCTTTTGCCCCGAGATTCCAAAGGCCTGGCGCGTTTCGTGGAATCCGCTTCTTAATTAGGTCACCGCCTTTGCCGGCCGTGCGCTCTGTACCAAGACCGGATCCGCCTTCGCCGATGCCAAGCGACAGCCGGTCACCTGTTCCAAGCGTTGGATGATGGCACGTGGCGCAGGCAATATTCCTGTTACCTGACAGGATCTTGTCGTAAAACAGGAGCTGGCCGAGCGCCGCCTGCTTTTGGTCGAAGGCGATGAAATCGTCTGAAGTGAGTGACGCTGGCAATTCCGTGGCATACGCCGGGGCTGACATGAGAAGAACAACGGGGAACGACAAGAGCCGATGACGAAAACCCTGAAAGCCGCCTTGTTGGGGCTTGTGCTGATGAATACACCTGCGCTCGCCGAAATCGAGGAAGCGCGCGACCTCATGGAGGCCAATCGCTACGAAGAGGCGATGAAGGAACTCTGGCCGGCTGCGCGGTCCGGCAACGCGGATGCCGAAGAGCTTATCGGCATCATGTATGCCATGGGGCTTGGCGTCGCACGGGACGATCAGAGGGCGTTTGAATGGTATCTCCGAAGCGCAATGAAGGGGCACCCGGGAGCTCAGTCCGGCGTCGGCTGGTATTATGAAATCGGTCGCGGAATGCCAGCACCCGACCTGGTACGCGCCTATATGTGGTACACCTTGTCCGCGATCGGCGGCGATCCTGATGCGGCGATCTCGCTTGAGGAAGTGGTCAAGAAAATGACGACGGATGAAATTGAGAAAGCGCATATCCTGGTCGATGACTACAAGGTTTGGATGTATCCGTTCCGATGACGTGAAACCGGCCAAACGCTTTGGCCAGCTTATTTTCCCAGGCAATACCTGAAACTATCAATTCAAGCGTCTGGAAAGCTTCGTAAATGCGGGAGCCCGGCAATGAAATCGCCGGGCTCCCTTTGCGATCCGAAGGATCAGTTCAGGTCTGCGTCGCGCGCACCGTTGATGTCGGTTTCAGCTGCAGCAACCGCTTCTTCCAGCGCACCGAAGATTTCGCCGCCACGGTTCACGTTATCCTTGAACCAGTCGTAGACCGGAGAAGCCGCTTCTTTGAAGGCCGCTTTCTGTTCCGGGGTCGGTACGTAGAGATCGCCGCCACCGGCAACGAAGTCTTCATAAGCCTGGATGGACTTACGCTTCGGAGAGGCGAAGGTCGCCTGCTGCAGGGCATAGAACCCGTCAAGAACAACGCGGCGCATGTCTTCCGGCATGGAGAGGAACTTCTCGTTACTCATCCACCAGAGAGCACCCATGTAGGCATGGCCGTCCAAAGTGACATACTGCAGACCGGCATCCGGGAACTTCATGCCCATGATGTCGGTGATACCGTTCTTGGAGCCTTCAACAACACCGGTCTGGAAGGATGTGAACAGCTCCGGCCACGGAATCGGGGTCGGGGAAGCACCAAGGGCTTTGACCAGTTCCTGCGGAAGGTCGGCGACGACGGTCCGGATTTTCAGGCCTTCCATATCGGCCGGATTTGCAACACGCCGCTTGGTGTTGGCAAAGTTACGCCAGCCGCCGGTGTTGCCGACAGTCATGAGGCGAATGGCGTTCTGGCTGTCTTCCAGTGCCATGGCGCGCATTGTGCGGACAAAGTCGCCGGACAGAACATGCTCGGCAATCCGGTCGTCGGCCATCATGTAAGGCAGATCGAGAACCTGCACATACGGGAAGATGCCCGAAGCGCCGCCGGACGTCGAAATGTAGATGTCGATCGCACCGCCAGCGACACCCTGGAGGCACTCGGCACCGTTGGAGCAAAGCTGCGTGCCGATGAAGAGTTCAACTTCAATGGCGCCGTTCGAGGCGGACTCCACGAAGTTCTTGAACACGATCAGGCCGTCATAGTCCTCGTCGTTTTCATTGGAGTTTGCAGTTGCACGCAAAGTGTAATCCGCGGCAACGGCACTCAAGGCCGATCCGGCGAGCATCGCCGCAACGGTGAGCGTTTTCAGTGCAGATTTGAGCATTAGTTACCTCCCTTTAAAAGCTCATAATCAGTTGGCAAATCCGGTCAGACGCGGAATCGTCATGGAAAGTGCCGGGATATAAGTGATCAAGAAGATCACTGCGATCTCTACCGCCAGGAACGGCAGAATTGCTTTGGCGATGGTCTCAACCCGTTCTCGTGAGACCGATGCCGCGACAAAGAGGACAAGGCCCATTGGCGGAGTGGCCAGACCGATGGTCAGGTTTACGCTCATGATAATGGCGAAATGGATCGGATCGACACCCATGGACGTGAAGATGGGTCCGAGGATCGGGCCGAGAATGATGATGGCCGGACCTGCATCCAAAAACATGCCGACGACGAATAGCAGCATGTTGATCAGGAAAAGCAGGATCAACGGGTTCTCAGAGAGGCTGAGAACGAACGCTGCCATCGTTTCCGGGGCATGGCTCAAACTGACGACCGTCTTGAAAGCCATTGCAGCGCCAACCAGCAAAAGCACAACGGCAGACGTAATGCCGGCCCTGTTCAAAACACCCGGGATTTCTTTCATCTTCAGGGAATGAAGAACGAAAAAACCGATCAGAAGTGCATAGGCGACGGCGACAGCCGCTGCTTCGGTTGGCGTGAAGACACCGAGCAAAATACCGCCCAGAATGATGATCGGCGTTTGCAGAGGTGCGACAGCCTTTTTGCACACCACCCGGAAATCACTTGAAACCACCCCGCGCAGGCTGACGAGCAGGAAATGCGCCAGCACCATCATCACGACAAAGAGCAGGAGTGTGACGGTGTAGGAGAAGGGTTCAAATCCGAGCGTGGACGCAATGCCGGTCGCTGTCACGGTTGCAAGACCTGCGACGTTGATCCGGAGAACGGCGAACGAGAACCATTTTTCGACTGGCGCCATGGACTGGCCTGGATTGACGATCCGCTGCGCTTTCGGAAGATCGTATTTATCCGCCATGAAACGCACCATGAGCATCAGGCCGATGCCGACCATGACGCCTGGAACAATACCGGCCAGAAACAGCGCGGCGACGCTTTCACCCATGACATACGCATAGATGATCATGATGCCGGATGGCGGAATGATCGGACCTATAACTGACGAAGCAGCCGTCACCGCAGCTGCGAACTTTCGCGTATAGCCCTGTTTCTCCATCGCCGGAATCAGCATTGACCCGAGCGCTGACGTGTCAGCGACCGCAGAACCGGAAAGCCCGGCGAACAGCATCGAAGACAGGATGTTCACATGGGCAAGACCACCCCGCAGGTGTCCCATCAGCGCCTGCGAAAACTCCACAAGGCGCATGGTGATACCGCCTTTGTTCATCAGCTCGCCTGCGAGCATGAAGAACGGAATCGCCATCAGAGGAAAACTGTCCATACCGTTGTAAACGTTACGGTAGAGAAGGGTGATATCCCGCTCTTGGCCGTTCATCCAAAGCAGGATGCCAGGCGCTGCCAGGAGACCGAAGAAGACCGGCAATCCGATCATCAGGAAAACAAGGAAGACAGGTAGGAACCAGATAAGCATCAGTCTGCCCCCGCCATGTCTGCTTCGGGCATGACCGGCATCCGGTCATCGCCGCCAAAGAGAGAGATAAGATTTCTCAGGATCAGTTCGATATTGACCAGCGTCAGCATGATCACGCCCACGAACATGGACAGCATCATCCAGCTGCGAGGAACCCTGATCCACTCTGTCAGTGTGAAATTGCCCGGAACGTAAAGAGAGGCGGTCGCGAATTTTCCGCCAAATCCGGTCACTTCGAAATATCCGATTTGGACGGAAACGACCAGAACGGCCAGTGAAATGAGCAGCAGGAACAGTGTCAGCACCTTACCCATCATAACAGGAAGGGCCTGCCCCAGCATGTCAATGGCAACAAAGCCACCCCGGCGAAAGGCCGTCGGAGCCATAAGGCCTGCCATCCAGAGCATGCAGAAACGAGCGGCCTCATCAGGCCATGGAAGAGCGTTGTTGAAAACGTAGCGGAATACGACCTGGATCAGGATCGCAACAACCATCAGGGCGACAGCAACGACGCCAATAGCTCGGCCAAGACGCAACAAATACGAATTGACGAAAGCAAACGGTGCTAACACCGCAAGCAAAATGCCCATGAGGGCCCCTCCCAAGTTTTTACTCCCGGCGGGGCTCAGTATCGCCCCGCAGTCCGCCCTTACCGTGGAGCGATTTGCCCGAGCTTGCCCGAGAAAAATGTCAAAGCGTCACCGGTGCGCATTTCCGCCTGCAACACCTGACCCAGAACAATCAGGTGATCGCCTCCCTCATAGGCAGCAAAACGCTTGCACTCGAAACGCGCAAGGCAATTCTCGATCAGCGGTATGCCTTTTTCGTCTATTCTGTGTGGCAGCTGATCGAATGCGTGCGCATTGCGCACAAAGCCATTGCAAACTTCCGCCTGATGGTGGCTGAGGACATGAATGGCGTAATGTTCGGCCTCTTCGAAATACTGAAAACGCCGCGATCCCTTGTCCGGCATCCAGAGCACAAGCGGCGGCTCCAGAGAAACGGACGAAAAGCTGTTGGCGGTGATGCCGACAGGACCATCCGCCGAATGCGTGGTCACGACGGTAACCCCGGTGGCGAAACGCCCGAAAGCGTCGCGCAACAGCCGTGTATTGTCTGAATCCGGCTCGAAGGTTACGGGATGATTGGCATTTTGCATGGTCATCAAGGCACCTCGTTGCCAAGAGCGGCTTCATAAAGCCGATACCAGGTTTCACGATCTATCGAGACTTTCAGGGCATCGGAGATTTTTGCTATGCGGTCGGTGTTGTTTGTGCCCATCACCGGCAGCAGTCCGGCCGGATGCGCCAAAAGGAATGCGACTGCCACCGCGGAGCGGTCAACGCCATGTGCGCCTGCAATCTCGTCCATCACTGCTCCAAGCTGGCCAGCTTCGGAAATCAGTGCACCACCACCTAGGGGAGACCAGGCCATGAGCTTTGTACCAAGTCGCTGATGGAATGCCAGGTCGCCGTTTGTGAAGGGTGATATTTCCTTCAGACTGATCTCGACCTGGTTGGTCACCAGCTTGTTTGACATAGCCGATTGCAGCAGCTCCCAGTCCCAGGGCCGGAAGTTGGAGACGCCTGCATTCTTTACTTTGCCGCTTTTGATCAGATCGTCTAGCGTCGCTCCGGTCTCATGGTGATCCATCAGCGGGTCCGGGCGGTGGATCAAAAGAAGATCAATCGTCTCGATACCCATCTCGGAGAGCGAAATGTCGACGGACTTCTCGATATGAGCGCGGCTGGTGTCGTAGTATTTCACCTTGGCATCGGCGTATCGGCCTGCCGGTGCAACGATGTCGCATTTGGTGACGATTTCCATACGCTGGCGCAGCGATGGGTTTGCCTTCAATGCGCCGCCGAGCACCGCTTCTGCAGCATAGCCGCCGTAGATGTCTGCCTGATCGAACGTCGTAATACCTTGGTCAAGGCAAACCTGGATTTTCCGCTCGACATGAGCAGGAGAAGTATCTGTGTCGTCACCCAACCGCCACATGCCGTAGACCAGTTGGGAAAATTCCAGGGTATCTGTAAGTTTGACGCGGTTCATCAGCGGCGGACTCCGTTGCCGAGTGGTGTTGCCGGTGTTTCTGCAGGTACGCGGCCATAGGCATGGGGCAGCGAGCATGTTTTCAAATTCGGCAATACACGGGCGCCGAAATGTTTTGCTTCTTCAAGGTGCGGGTAACCTGAGAAGATGAAAGCTCGAATGCCCATCTTCTGATAGCCCTCAATCTTCGACATGACCTGATCGGTGGAACCGACCAGTGCTGCGCCGCAGCCCGAGCGGGCACGTCCAACGCCGGTCCAAAGGTTTGGTTCGATGTATCCAAACTCGTCGGCGACCTCGCGGTTCTTTGCCTGGTGGCTGACACCCAGAGACTTGGCGTCGAGCGCACGTTCACGGATTGCCGTCCCCTGTGCATCGTCGAGTTTCGAGACGATGTAGTCGGCGTATTCCTGCGCTTCCTTTTCCGTATCCCGCACGATCATGTGAACCCGCAGGCCATAATCGAGAGTGCGGTTGTACTTCTCAGCAACGGAATTGACCGCTTTCATTCGGCTTTCCAGCTCCCCCATTGTTTCGGGCCACATGAGGTAGACGTCGCAATGCTGGCCGCAAAGCTCCAGTGCTGCCGGCGAGTAGCCGCCGAAATAGAGCAGGGGACCGCCTGTCTGGTAAGGCCGGACCGGATCCGTCGTCAGGTTCTTGAAGTTGTAGATTTCGCCTTCGTAGTTGATTTCGTCCTGTGTCCAGGCCTGTTTCAGGATTTCAACCACTTCACGTGAGCGCTGGTAACGATAACCGCTGTCAGCCTGTTCGCCCGGAAAATCGGACGAAATGATATTCACTGTCAGGCGGCCCTCGAGCATGTGATCGAGCGTCGCGATTGTCCGCGCCAGCATGATCGGCTGCATTTCGCCACAGCGCACGGCTGCCAAGAGATTGATTTTTTCGGTAATCGGTGCGCAGCCAGCAACGAAGCTCAGCGTGTCCTGACCCACCTGATAAGAGGACGGGCACAGAATGTTTCGAAAGCCCTGAGCCTCTGCCGTCTTCACAATTGACGAGCAATGCTTCCACGAAGAGCGCAGGTCGCCCTCCGGTACGCCCATAAACTGATAGTCGTCGGAGCAAAGTGCGGCAAACCAGGAAACTTCCGCTGCATCAAGGTCCGGCGAAGTGACTGGGACTACGGTCATAAAGTGCCTCCCTGGGACTGACCATTTCAACCCTCTGATACTGCCTTTGACTGGCTGTCGGGGTGTTTTCGTTTGTTTTCGAATGGCTTCATTTTGCCTTCGATTTCTTCTTGCATATCACCCGTTTTGATGTAAATCAATAGTGTATCAATTTTGAAGATCAGGCAACAAAAACATCATGCCAACCGCCTCGCAAACGTCTGGAGCGCTGCCGCTTTATGTGCAGATCAGCGAGCTTTTGATAAGAGATATTGCGGCTGGACGGCTGATCGATGGAGAGCGGCTGCCGCCTGAACGTGACATGGCGGAAGAGCTTGGGATATCCATCGGCACCTTGCGAAAAGCGCTAGCGGACCTTACGGATAAAGGCTTACTTGAGCGAATTCAGGGCTCGGGGAATTACGTACGTCAAGGAGGCACACAGGAAAGCGTCTATGCGATGTTCCGCCTGGAGCTTTTGTCCGGAGGTGGTCTGCCGAGGGCCGACATACTCACCGTGGATCGCCTGCCTAAGCCGGACAAGCTGCCAGCCTTCGGAACAGGCCGGGAAGGCACTCGCATTCGCAGGCTCCGCTACCTGAATGAGGTCATGATCGCTGTGGAGGAAATCTGGCTCGACGGAGACTGTGGCATGGTGCGGCAGGATCTGCTTTCAGATTCTCTGTATCGCTTCTACCAGAAGCATCTTGGGTTTTGGATTGTTCGCGCCGAAGACAGGGTCGCAATCGGAAAGGTCCCGGATTGGGCTCCGGACGTATTCTCAAAAACACCTGGAACACTCACCGGATATATAGAGCGTTTCAGCTGGTCCGACAAAGCCAGGCCGGTCGAGTATTCACGGACCTGGTTTGATACGGACAAGGCGCATTACGTACAACGGTTGAAATAGGCGGACGGCAAGAAGCCGCCGGAACTAGGAGAAGGAAATGCCTGCAAAGGTAAGATACGGGGTTGTTGGCTGCGGAATGATGGGCCAGGAGCATTTGCGCAATATCGCCCTGCTTGCCGACACCGAAGTGACCGTGGTGTTTGAGCCGGATGCTGACATGGCCCGTGAGGCAGCAGCGTTTGCACCTGGCGCAAAGTTTGTCGGGTCCGTTGCGGAACTCCTCGAGGTAGACGAGCTTGATTGCATCCTGATTGCGAGCCCCAACCATTGCCATGTGCCGCAGATGGAGGAGATCCGGAAAAAGCGGCCACTGCCTTTGTTGGTCGAAAAACCGCTTTTCACCGACCCGAAAGACCTGGCGGAGTTGGAAACATTCAAGTCGGCTTATCCGGCTCCGGTTTGGGTCGCCATGGAATACCGCTACATGCCACCGATTGCAGCCCTGATAGAACAGGCTGAGGAGGCGACCGGCGGGATCAAGATGCTCACCATTCGGGAACACCGGTTTCCGTTTCTCGACAAGGTTGGCGCTTGGAACAGGTTCAACAAATATTCCGGCGGCACCTTCGTTGAAAAGTGTTGTCACTTTTTCGATCTGATGCGCCTGATCATCAAAAGCGAACCTGTGCGCGTGATGGCCTCCGCCGGTCAGGACGCCAATCACAAGGATGAGACTTATGACGGCGAACAGCCAGACATTTTGGACAACGGCTATGTGATTGTCGATTTCGAAAACGGCTCACGTGCAATGCTTGAACTTTGCATGTTTGCAGAAGGCTCACGTTATCAGGAAGAAGTGGTCGCAATCGGATCTGAAGGCAAGATCGAAGCTTTCGTACCAGGCCCAGGGCGTTTCTGGCCGTCGGATCTCGGCGATCCTCCGGTACCCCAATTGGTCGTGTCCCCGCGGAAACCCAAGGGACCGCGCCAGATTGACATTCCCGTGGACCCGACAATTCTGGATGCTGGAGACCACAACGGCTCGACTTTCTATCAGCATGAAGGCTTCGTTGCCGTGGTACGGGGCGAAAAGCAAGTTCCTGAAGTAACTTTGGAAGACGGTCGCCGCGCGGTGGAAATGGGCCTTGCTGCCCAACAGTCAGCACGCACGGGCCAGGCTGTAATTCTTATGAGCAACAAGCTTTCCTCGGTCGCCTGTTGAATTAAAAGGTGTTTCCTCCGGGGCAACTGCCGGCGTGACACTGTCGCGCCGGCATTTTTATCGATCACCAGCGCGTTGCGGGCAGGTGATCGATGACCGCATTTGTACTGAAGCCGTCCCGTCCCCTGCGCATGTTGAGCGTTCGGATCGGCACCTTGTATTCCCTTCCTGTATCCGTTTGCCGGCATTGCTGCTTGCGATAGGCGATGTTTTCCGGAACATCCTTGGTGTTTTGTACCAACACGCAGAAAAGGTCATATCGGCCGTTGATTGCGATTTCGCGGCGCGCGCCTTGAGCGACAATGATCTGACGATGGCGGGTGAAGGCATTGTCGAACAGAAGAAAATTGCAGTACTTGGCCGAGCCCTTCGGAGTGCGCGTGCTCTGACAAAAGAAGATTTCCGCCTGTGCAGTTGAAGAGGTGAACGGCCAGAATGCGGAGAATCCAAGAACCGTCAGCAGGAGAACCACCGATCTCTTCAGGTTCTGCATGTTGATACACTCCATTCGTTCAGTGAGGTCATGTGTTTGAAACGCATTAATTTTAGCTTTCAGACTATGTTCCGCTTCATTGTGCTGTTGTGACGAGCTGGACATTTGGCTCAAGCGATGTGCAGGATAACTATTGGACCGGGTTGCAAAATCTATATTGGCAACTTTGACAATGTGATGGTGTTTGCCGGCTCCCTTATTTTTCACATTTAGGAGGGCCCTATGCGCAAGTCCTTATCCGTTCTTTTGTCTTCTGCATTGGTTTTTCAGGCAGTTTTTATAAATGGTGTTTTTGCAGCTCCGGCCGTGACCACGGCAAACGTGAACTTCCGTCAGGGCCCTGGAACCAATTTCGGATCGTTGGGAACGTTACCAAATGGCGCGGAGGTTGATCTTCAAAACTGCGACGACACGGGTGCATGGTGTTCGGTAAGTTACAACGGGCAGAACGGCTTTGTCAGCGGGCAATATCTTCAGCTGAGCCAATCTGAAGACACAACAGGGTGGCCAAGATCGTTTCAAACGGACGCCGGCGCAACGTTGGTCCTTTATCAGCCCCAGTTTACCGAGTGGGACAATTTCAAAACCTTAAAAGCACTTGTTGCTGCCGAATACATAAAGGACAAGGATGCAACACCCGTTTTTGGTGTCATCGGCGTAAATGGGGAGACTGTCGCGGACCCTGAAAAGGGTGTCGTCGATGTCAGCAACATTCAGGTTACCCAGCTGGATTTCTCGGCGCTTGATCGCAGCTCGCTCGGTGACCTCTCGCTGCAAATTGGCAAGATCATGCCAACCGGGATGATCACGGTAAAAGAAGATCGCATTACTGCGGGTCTCGCCGAGTATCAGCGCATGGATGATGTTCAGGGGCTGAACTCGGAAGCTCCACCGATTTTCATATCCAAGGAACCGGCCATTCTGGTTCAAACCGAAGGCGAACCCATTTTTGCGCCGGTTAAGGGCGATCAGGGCCTCAGCTTCGTCGTCAACACCAATTGGGATATTTTGAAGATCGATGAGACGAAAGAGCTTTACCTGCGTGATGAAAAATCCTGGTTGAAGACCAAGGACGTTTCAGCCGGATGGGAAGCCGCTTCAGAACTTCCGGAACTGATCAAAGCCCTTCCGGATGACGACAACTGGAAGGAGACGCGTGAAGCCATTCCCGGTGAAGCGTTTGCGGACAACAAGCCGCCAAAGGTAGTCTATTCCGACAAGCCTGCGGAAATGATCGTGTTTGACGGTGAACCGAAACTGGCGCCTGTCGAGGGGACAGATCTTGAATGGGCTTCCAACACCGACAGCGATGTTTTTTTCCTGAAATCCACATCCACCTGGTACATCCTGGTTTCAGGCCGCTGGTTCAAGTCCGCGTCCCTTGATGGGCCTTGGACATTTACAACTCAGGACATGCCTTCCGATTTTCAGAACATTCCGGAAAATGCGCCTTACTACTCAGTACGCTCTTCAATCCCAGGTACTTCGGAAGCCTCCCAGGCACGGCTGAAGGCCAGCATTCCGACAACTGCGCGTGTCGAAGTGGGCTCGGTGAGTGCAGATGTCGCCTATGCGGGAGACCCTGAGTTTGAGCCGATCCAAGGCACATCCATGTCTTATGCGGTCAACACCAACGAACAGGTGATCCAGGTCGGCGCCAAGTATTATGTGCTGCAGAACGGGGTCTGGTTTGTCAGCGACAATCCCGATGGTCCGTTTGTTGTTGCAACGGCCGTTCCGGATGAAATCTACACAATTCCACCTTCCTCGCCGGTCTATAACGTGACTTATGTCCGGGTCTATGAAAGTGAACCCAATGCGGTGTGGTACGGCTACACAATGGGATACCTGACAGGCTTTCTTGCCTGGGGCGTCTTCGTTTATGGAACAGGTTACTACTACCGTCCCTGGTGGCGCCCGGGTGTGCGCCCGATCTACTTCCGGCGACCGGTTACTTATGGAATCGGTGCCTTTTACAATCCGGTACGAGGGACTTTCGGGCGCTATGGTTATGCCTATGGACCGCGCCGCGGCATTGCCGGAGGCGGGATC
Source organism: uncultured Roseibium sp. (assembly GCF_947499295.1). Lineage (GTDB taxonomy): Bacteria > Pseudomonadota > Alphaproteobacteria > Rhizobiales > Stappiaceae > Roseibium. Next base: position 445,111 of record NZ_CANMNP010000001.1, on the reverse strand, counting down.
TACAATCCGCGCACTGGAGGTTATATCAGGGGCGGTGCGATCAGTGGACCACGCGGCAGTGCTGGTTTCATAAGCGCCTACAATCCACGCACCGGCAACCGGATCGTCGCCGGAGGTGCCAGGGGAATTTACGGTTCCTGGGGTGGAGCAGTCGTCTCGGGACCGCAATGGTCCCGGACGCGAGACCTGCAGGCAAACGCAGCCCAGCGTTGGAAGCAGGATGGCAATCTTGGTCGTGTCGCCAGTTTCGACAGGCGTAGCGATGTCTTTGCCGGGCGCGACGGATCGGTCTATCGGCGCGATGGAGAGAATTGGAAGAAATTCGAAGGTGGCCGCTGGGGTGACGTTGCCGCACCTTCACGCGACAACCTTCAGAACAGACTTGGAGACATCGGTGCTGGGGCTGCCATTGGTGCAGGTGCGGGCGCAGCGATAGCGAACCGACCTGCTGGCGACAGAATTCAGAACCGGCCCAATGCGGGCAATCGTCCCAACGTCCAAAGACCTGCCAACCTTCCCGCAGGACAAAGACCGAATGTCCAACGGCCCGCCCAGCAGCCCAATGTCCAAAGGCCGGCCCAAAGACCCAATGTCCAGCGTCCAGCGCAACGGCCTCAGCAGAGACCTGCTACGCGCCCGGCGCAGCGCCCTCAGCAGGCACCGGCGCACCTGAACCGGGACCGCCGGGCGAGAGATGCGGGCAATCGTCAGGTCAATCGGCAACGCAATGTGCAACGGTCGAGACCACAGCAAGCGCGTCCGCAACAGGCGCGCCCACAGCGCGGCGGCGGCGGCCATCGCCGTGGCGGAGGCGGTCGTCGTCGCTAACGGCAATCCTGATTGAAGTGAAACAACCGATGTTCCCCGGGGACATCGGCTGTTTGCGTTCGTAACGGCATTACAAAGACTTAATTTGTTTGCATAACTTGGCATGCCTACCTCATGCGCACAGGCAGTTTACTGGGTGCAAGAGAGGAGCAGAGACATGATGGAGCCTGCCAGAGCAACGCACGGCATGATCGACTACGACCTGAATTCCGTCGATCAGATCAAAAACATCGAAGATCACGAAACGCTGATACGAGAATATGCAGGCAGGACACATTCCTTAAACGAAGTGCCTGCCATTGCCGATTTTGGCTGTGGGCCTGGAATGGGGTCTCTCAGAACTGTGCGTCCCGTCATTGATGTTTGGCGTAAATCGGTGCCTAAGCGGCGCGTTTCAGCCTGTTTTGCGGATCTACCCGGAAATGACTGGTCGGCCCTGAGAAGCCGATTGTTCGGGCAGGAAGGTATTTATTCCAAACCAAATCCACCACAGGTTCAGCTCGTCGCGCGTGATTTCTACAAGGAGATTTTTCCGAAAAGCTCGCTCTCACTATCGACAGCGTTTTACGCGACCCACTGGCTCAGCCGGCCCGTAACGGCTTTGTCGCCGGGCACGTTGTGGTTTGATGAGTTGCCTGCGCCGGCATATGCAGTTCTGAGACAGAAAGCCCTGAACGATTTTGCCCTTTTCGTGAAAAACCGAATGCATGAGCTCGCAACCGGTGGACGTCTGATCGTGTCTACGATGGGGTCTACCGTAGCCAAGAACACCAGGAATGGGGTTGCACCTTCACGAAGTATCCTGATGCCCTTCGCAACCGAGACGGCTTACGCCATGGTCAAGGATGGTCTTCTGGAGCGGTCTCTGGTCGATAACTTCGTCGTCGCAGTTTGGTTCTTGACGGCAGATGATGCTCGATTGGCAATTCATCAGACAATTTCGCAGGGAACAGCTTGCGAGGTCGAGTGTCTGGACATCAAGTCCAGCGATGATCAGGAAGCTGACCCTTTGGGTGGTCTTTTGATGACACCGCACCTTTATGCTCGAAAAAAGACCAAGGCAGCTCGCGCCGTGCTTCACAGCGCGCTGAAGACGCACTTGTTCGGGCCGTCTTGCGACACGCCTCTTCAAGCGGCTCAATTGGCGGAGAACTTCTACGAACGCATGGAAAGAGCCATATGGGCCGACGCATGCAGAGGACCAAATCGGCGCCACCTTGAGAAAAAAACCATCCTGACCGTCGTCTTGAAGAAAACCGAACACTCCTGACGGTTAGCGAACGACTAAATCGGAAGATCGCGGGCGTCCGCGATCGCTTCCATGGTCATGTAGGATGTCACTGTGTCCAGATCGACCTTTTCGATGAGGCGCTGGTAGATGCGATCAAAGGCGTTCATGTCTTCCGCAACGACTTTCAGCATGTAATCGTAGTCCCCGGCGATGCGATAGAAATCGATCACATTCGGGATCGACGCAACTTCATCGCGGAAGGTTTTAAGCCAATCCTTGGAATGGTGCCGTGTTCGGACCATTACGAACACTGTAAGATTGAGACCGAGCCGGGCAGGGTTCAGGCGCAGGGTATGCCCTTCGATAAGTCCACTCTCGTGCAAGGCCTTCAATCGGCGCCAGCAGGCGTTTTGGGAAAGACCAACCTCGTCAGCAAGTTCCCTTTGCGAAAGACGCGCTTCACGCTGCAGTGCCCTGACAAGCGCACGATCAATTTGATCTAATTTTTTCTCCATATCGGGTCAATTGACACAAAATAAGCAGAAAAACAATCTCATTAGGTGAAGAAACCAAACCTTGATGGGTCGTATGATCTGAGAAATCGGATTCGGAGCACATAATGACCCAAACAAGCGATTCGGCGCTCGATTGCTTCAAGAACGAACTCAAGGGTGACGACCTCATGGATCGGCTTCGGGCAGGTCTGATTGGCGAAGGGACAACCATTGCAGGCCCGTTCGGCGAACGGGAAATGATCTATGCCGACTATGTCGCGTCCGGGCGCGCTTTGCGTCAGATCGAGGATTTCGTCCTTGAAGAGATACTGCCGGTCTACGCCAATTCTCATACAGAAGCGTCGTATTGTGGCAGCGCCATGACACGTATGCGTGGTGCAGCACGCTCTGAAATCGCGAGGATTTGCGGCGCGAATGAACAGTATGCCACCGTTTTTTGCGGTTCGGGTGCAACGGCCGGTTTGAACAGGCTGGTCCATCTTCTCGGCGTGTCAGCTGCGGTCCAAGAAGGTCATCGTCCGCTGGTCGTCATCGGCCCCTATGAACATCACTCAGACATTTTACCTTGGCGCGAAAGCGGAGCTGAGGTGGTCGAGGTTTCTGAAGCTGAAGATGGCGGTCCGGACCTCCATGAGCTGGAAACCTTGCTGAAAAACGCGGGATCGGACCGGTTGATCGTCGGTGCCTTTTCAATGATGTCAAATGTCACCGGTATTGTGACCGATAGCGACGCGGTCACACGTGTCCTAAAGAAATACGGCGCGCTCAGTGTCTGGGACTGCGCAGGTTCAGGACCGTACCTTCCGATCGACGTCAAAGCCGGGCAGGAAACGCAGATAGACGCCGTGGTGGTTTCACCGCATAAATTCATTGGTGGCCCCGCAGCCTCTGGTGTGATGATCGTGCGCAAGGCTGCAGTCTCGCTGGGCACGCCTGTTTTTCCAGGTGGTGGTACGGTTCGTTTCGTATCTCCCTGGCAACACGATTACTGCGAGGAAATTGCAGTCCGCGAAGAAGCCGGAACGCCCAATGTGGTGGGAGACATTCGTGCAGCGCTTGCCTTTCTCGTCAAAGAGGCAATCGGGCAGAGCTGCATGGATGAGCGCAATGCGGTGGCGCGCGCGAAAGCGCTTTCGGCCTGGCAGCACAATCCGGCGATTGAAATTCTGGGAAATCCGAACGCGAGGCACACGCTTCCAATTTTTTCCTTCCGCATCAGGGATACCGAACGTGGTGGCTATATCCACCAGCAACTGATTACAAGGATGCTGTCTGATCTTTACGGTATTCAGGCACGTGGAGGCTGCGCCTGTGCCGGACCTTATGCCCACCGCCTCTTGGGCATAGACAGGGACGAGTCGGAAATGCTGAGAGCAGGTATTCTGTCCGGTGAAGAACTTAAAAAGCCGGGCTGGACAAGACTCAACTTTTCCGTGCTGATGAGTGACGAAAAGACTGACGCAATCATCGCAGCAGTTGAGGAACTGGCACTCAATCCTTACCCGGCCGCTGACTCTTATAACTGTGACACGACCACCGCGCGCTTCAACGCTGTGCGGGACGCCGCTTAAAGGAGACCATATGTGTCGCTGGGCCGCTTGGAGTGGAGCTCCCAAATATCTGGAGGAAGTGATTTGCGACCCGCAGCATTCCCTCATCGATCAAAGCCGGAATGCGCTTTCTTGTAAGACGGCGGTCAATGCGGACGGGTTCGGAGTCGCCTGGTATGGTGACCGTGAAACGCCATGTCTCTATAAGGACGTGCGCCCGGCCTGGTCGGATCCGAACCTTCTTCAGATCGCCCGTCACGTTCGCTCCGGACACTTTCTGGCCCATGTGCGCGCGTCGACAGGCACGGCGACCACGCGCGACAATTGCCATCCCTACACCTTTGAGCGCTGGACGTTCATGCACAATGGCCAGGTCGGCGGATACGACACCGTGAGGCGGCGTCTGGACAACATGATCCCCGATGACCTTTACCGCCACAGGGCAGGGGGCACTGACAGCGAAAGCCTGTTTCTGATCGCTTTGGCCTATGGTTTGAAATTGCACCCTCGAGCCGCAATGGCGCGAACAGTGAGCGAAGCTGAAGCGGTTTCCAAATATGCCGGAACCGCTCCGCATATGCGGTTTGCATCCGCCTGGTCGAACGGCGAAACACTCTATGCGGCACGCTATGCATCGGATCGATTTGCCCCGACCCTTTTTTACCGAAAATTCTCGGACGGGGTCATGGTTGTTTCCGAACCACTTGATGAAGCACCAAACTGCTGGGTTGAAGTTCAGCAGGGACACATGATCGAAGTGAAAAATGGAACAGTCACCGAGATGGCGTTCGTGAGCGACGAGGAACTCGCCGAAGTCGCCGCCGGTTAGCTTTCAATCCAATGCCAGGCGATTTCAATTTCATTTCTGTCGAAATGTTTTTCTTCGATCCCGACCAGCTTGGCAAAGGTCGCATCAACGGCAACTAGGGTTGCAAGCAGTTTGCTATCCGTCACGATGGCGATTTTGTTGAGATGTGCCAAGTGAGTGAGCATCCATTTGATGTCGGCAGCAACTGCCTCAAACGAGGTGCCGACGTGATCACCAAGGGTGACAAGTATGTTGATCTTGTCATGTATCTCGATCAGTTCTTCGGCCTTGGCGATCAGCTCTTTTTCTTGAGCGATGTCTATTTTTCCGGATATCTCGACACCCAGGACAGGGCCCAGGCTGCGGGGCAGGATTGAATACATGTCTTTTTTCTCCGGATGTGAGGGTCAATCGATCCTTTCACATGAGCTTAAGGGGCCACAATCCAGTTGTCCAAGCCCCAGAAATGCTTGGGTTCGCTCGCGAAGACTTCCTGTCCTGCAAAGTCCATTCAGGTATCGGATGCCGGTTTTTGCAGATCTTCCATTATCTGGCGTGTGCCTTTATCCACCAAATCTCGAATTTGCCGGGTGAGCGGAGAAAAATCCGTGCGGTCACGACCGTACGTCAGATTGAATTCATAAAAGATCACGTCTCCCGGGGGCATCAGGAGATGCTGAAGCATGGTCTCCAGCTTGTCGAATGCCTTTGCCAATTGTGCCTCGGTGGTCATTGCTGCCGCATATTCCGACCAAAGCGCCATCAAATGGTCGCGCACGTCTTCCGGTAGCGGCGCACAGAGCGTTTCAAAGTCGCGCCGCTCCCGCTCCTGTCTATCGTCATCCTGCCTTTGGGACGGGGCTGGCACGTCCCCGGAAATAGCTTCGCCCAGGTCATGGATGAGGCAGAGTTTAAGCAGTCTTTGAAAATCGATCCCTTCAAGCTCTCGCTCGAAAATCAGTATCATGAGTGCGAGCCGCCAGGTGTGTTCCGCTGTGCTTTCAGGTCGTTTCTCTCGCGTGGTGCCTGACCGCAACGTGTCTTTCAATTGCTCTGCGGCCTGGAGAAATGACAGAAGACCCGACAGTCGGTCGGTATCCATCCGGGCAAGACTTGAATTTGTGTTGGCTGTGTTGGTTCGATCGGTCATACCCACAGTTTAGCGCTGTACACCGGTCCCAACGAGAGCCTGAATAATTTATGCAGCTCTGGCCGTTTCTTCTCTGACAAGCCGCGCGAAACTGCCGTCTGACAACTGAAGTCTAGAAATCCGGATCTGGCTTTCCGGAATGGACATTTCCGGAAATACGGCAGCTTCGGTCCAATAGATGATGTCATCGTTGCGCGGTTCGAACCAGCCAAGGTCGGCCAGCTGGTGCTCAACATCGCGAATTTCATCTGTCGCAAAGCGCCAGAGCGGACGGTGGAGAAACTCCGAGACGGGCGCGCGCCATTCCCGCTCCCGTGCAGGCGACATGGCCAGAAGCCGGTGGGTGAGATCGCAGACAAGGTGGACCGGGTCGCTCGACCGGGACACCAAATGCAGAAGCGCATTGTCGGCCGCGCTGTCCGCTCGAGCGCGCAGAAGCGTTGTAATCCTGAGGCAGTCTTTGTGGTTTGGGTGCGATTTACCGCTTTCCCATCGTGAAATTCGGCTTTGAGAAACACCCAGCTCGTGTGCCAGAACGTCTTGTTTGATGCGGTTCAGCACTCGCCAACGACGCAGCGACAAACCCAAGCTGGAAGGAATAACGGCCGGAACGTTTTTCATGCGGCAAAGGTTACAGGCTATCGGCCAGAAAAGGGAGGCCTACTTGCCTTTGTTCTGGTCCCGGTATGCACGGCTGGATACTTGAACGGAGTTTCCATCCGGATCTTTGGCGTTTGAATATGAATAGCCGTCAGCCTTGTGAACGGGACCGAACTTCAACCCCTTCTTGTTGGCCTCTTTGCGAAAGGCCTGCACGTCTTCGACATCGAAGACAAGTTTGACGGACGCCTGGCCGAGCTTTTGAGCCTTACCGGCCCGGTGAAGCAGCAAGTGCGCTCCCCCATTTTCCGGCACGAGTTCGGTCAATCGGTCCGTTGGAGTTCTCACAACCTTGAAGCCGAAAAAGAATGAATAAAAGCATGCACTGATATCGACGTCGCGCGCATAGAGGATGATACGGTTGAGGCTGGCGCCAACTGTGGTTTGGGTGTGTTGCATTGAACCGGGGTCAAGCTCACTCATTTTCTGAGTTCGCCCTGCGTAAAAGCGATCGAAGGGTCTGACGAATGCTCGACATTGTCGCCTGGCACCGTAACCCAGGCATGTTTTCGGTGCTCGTAAACCGAAAAGCGAGGTGACGGAAACTCGGGATCTGCAAATGCGCCCACCGGAATTGCGATGACGCCGGGCCAGCCTTCAATCACGAACGCAAGTGTGGAACCACATTTGGGGCAGAACCGGTAAGTCGCCACATGCTCACTGTCACATTCCCGCTGCCATTCGGAGTAGTCTCCCGCAAGTAACACTCTATCGTCAGGCCAGCGGGCCTGAACAGCGAACACGCTGCCAGTTCTTTTCTGGCATTCGAGGCAATGGCAAGCCGAGATGCGCACCGGATCACCCTCGCATTCGGCGCGCAATTGCCCGCATCGGCAGGTCGCAGTTCGTGTCGCCATCAAGTGCCTCCAATTTAGTTTGCCGTTCACAAAAGCACCGGCAGGGGAGGCATTCAATATGGTTTTTTTCGAAGAGACCTATCGATATTTTTCAATAAAGGCATCTATTGCCAGCTTTCGGAAATCCGGCAAGCGCTGCTTCAGCGTTTCATGGTTCCAGTCCCACCAGGCAATTTCCATCAGAGCGTCGGCCTGGGTCTCCGAAAAACGTTGTTTAATCGGTTTTGCGGCGACGCCGCCTACCACCGTGTAAGGGGGCACATCCTTGGCGACTACGGCACCCGCCGCAATGATGGCACCGGTGCCAACATGAACGCCGGCCAGAACCGTGGCATTGTGACCGATCCAAACATCATGCCCGATGGTGACCCAGTCGTTCTTTCGCCATTCAAAGAATTCGGCATCGTCCTCGCCAAGTCCGTAAGCTGCCGCGCGATAAGTGAAGTGATGTTGTGAAGCACGCCAGGTCGCATGATTGCCGGGATTGATGCGCACGCGGCGTGCAATGGAGCAAAACTTGCCAATAGTAGTCCAGACGACATCTCCTTCTTGAACGATGTAGGAGTAGTCATTCATTTGGCTTTCGCGCATTTCTGTCCGCGCCCCAACTTCCGTCCATATGCCAAGTTCGCAATTGGTGACATTCGCTTCGGGATGAACGTTCGGGGCCTCGTTCAGGGACTGTTTCTGGGTGGGAGCGGACATTTTATCTCCATCGGCTCAAGGGTGGTTGAGGACCCGGTTTAGTCTTTGCGCAACAGGTCTTGGTGACGGTTTGATGACATTGCCATGACCCTTTTTGTTTTCCTGCTGGCCGATTTTCAAAACTGGACTGATGTTTGCTCAGGGATTTTTCGCTCCGAGCAAACGGTTTCCCCAAAAAGCAGTCACTCTCCGCCAGCGCTGGCCAAAGCACGAAGGGATTGAGCCTATTACGGGTTTTCAGGGAGTTGCGTGTGATTGAGCGTTGATCGATCATGTATGTCATTGATCTGTCATAAATCTTTGACGTTACAGTCAAACAGCTGTCATCCCTTTGTAATGATCCAGTGGCTCTTGTGCGCCGGGCACCACAGGACAAAACCAACAGGGTCGGCGCGTGATTCAGTTTCAGGAAGTTACCAAGACCTTCGGGTCTCGGACCGCTGTCAACAAGGTCAGCTTTAATATCGATGAGCCGCAAATGGTCGGCATCATTGGTCGCTCCGGTGCGGGGAAATCGACCTTGCTTCGCATGATAAACCGGCTGACCCCGGCAACGTCCGGCCATATTCTGTTTGACGGCCGCGACATCCTTGGCCTTCGGGGCGGCATGATGCGCCGTTGGCAGCGTGATTGCGCCATGGTGTTTCAGCAGTTCAATCTGGTTCCGCGTCTTGATGTCTGCACCAATGTAATGCTGGGCCGCCTTAACGGGCACGGCACTTTGAAAAGCCTGTTCAATGTTTTCAGCGCGAGCGATGTGAATACTGCGCTTGCGGCCCTGGACCGTCTGGGCATCGCCCAGGAGGCGACCAAACGGGCTGAAGAACTGTCCGGTGGTCAGCAGCAGCGCGTCGCCATCGCCAGAGCGCTCATGCAAGACCCGTACATGTTTCTGGCTGATGAGCCGATTGCCTCGCTTGATCCCATGAACGCCAAGATTGTCATGGATGCGCTGCGTGAAATCCATGAACGCGACAACAAGATCGTCCTCTGCAATCTGCACACGCTCGACACAGCACGCACCTATTGCGACCGGGTGATCGGTATGCGTGACGGTTTCATTGTGTTCGACGGCAAGCCGGAAGAGCTCACCACGACCGTTGCACGCGAAATCTACGGCGCGGATGAAAGTTTCAACGAGGCAGCGACCTCCACTGCCATCGATGCCGGTAAAGCCGGCGACAAAGAATCCGCTGGAGCGATGACCCCGGCGGCAGCAGCGGTCTGAACCGGCTGCACACCCTTAAACGTCATCAAGATCGAGAACTCTCGGGGAGTGTCCCACATGAAAATCGTTGCTAAAGTTGCTGCGCTTGCTGCAGTCAGCATGATCGCTCTGAATGCATCTGTCGCAGGTGCTGAAGAAATCACCGAATTCCGCATCGGCATCCTGGGTGGCGAAAACGCCTCTGACCGTCTGCGCGCCTATGAGTGTCTGGAGCAGAAAACCGCCGACCTTCTCGGTGTTCCGGTCAAGCTTTTCGCTCCAGCCGACTATAATGGAGTGATCGAAGGTCTGCTTGGAGGCAATCTCGACCTGGCCTGGCTCGGTGCCTCCAGCTATGCAAAGGTTTACCTGACTGATCCGGAAGCTGTTGATCCGGTTCTCATCAAAGTCAATGTCGACGGCGGCTACGGCTACTATTCGATCGGATTTGCCCGCAACGACAGCGAAATCAATTCGCTCGAAGACATGAAGGGCAAGGTTTTCGGCTTTGGTGATCCGAACTCCACTTCCGGTTATTTGATCCCTTCCATCGCCATTCCGCAGGAAGGCTATCCGATGAAGGCTGGCGAATACTTTGGTGACGTCGTCTTTACGGGTGGCCATGAGCAGACCATCGTTGCTGTTTCCAACGGTGACATCGATGCCGGTGTGACCTGGGCTGACGGCCTCGGTGAGTGGGAAGACGGTTACAACTCCGGCGCTCTGCGCAAGGCTTCCGATGCCGGTCTGGTCGACATGACCGAACTGCGTCAGATCTGGCAGTCCCCGGTGATCCCGGAAGGCCCGATCGTTCTGTCCAAGAAACTGCCGGAAGACGTCAAGATCAAGATGACCGGTCTGATCGCGTCCCTGAACTCTATCGACCCGGATTGCGCTTACAACATCGCTGCCGGTGAGACCAAGGGTTTCATGCCGATCACACACGAAGCTTACGTGAACATTGTTGAAGCTCGTAAGGCCAAGAACAAGAACTAAGCGGTTCTTCTGAACCCGAACGCGGGCCGGTTTCCGGCCTGCGTTTTCTATGACTTCCTCGAAGGATCTTGAAATGGCTGTTGCCGCACTCGAACAGGAAATCCTGACACTGCGCAAACGACGCCAGCTTTACTCCCTGATCGGGCTGCTGCTGGTCGTTGCCGTACTGATGTCCGGATACTCTAAATCGAACGAGATGAATTCCGGCGGCTTCTTGCAGGGCCTGACAAAATTCTTCGATTATCCGGGCGAGATCGTTCTTGAGGCATGGGAAGCCGGACCGGCCTTTTTCGGGCTGATCGTGCATTTCGTTCCCGCAATGCTGGAAACGCTCAATATCGCGGCTGTTGCCACTCTGATTGGCGGCGCCATGGCCGTGGTTCTGGCGATGACCTCGACACGCAATGTCGACAGCTGGGGACCGCTCATACCCGTGGTGCGCCGCATGATGGACATCATGCGCGCCTTTCCAGAACTCATTATCGCGCTCTTTCTGATTTTTGTGCTTGGTTCCAGTCCGGTGCCTGCCATGATTGCTGTCGCCTTCCACACGGCAGGTGCGCTCGGCAAGCTGTTCTCGGAAGTGAATGACAATATTGACCGCAAGCCCATCGAAGGGCTGTCGGCTTGCGGCGCAAGTTGGCTTCAACGCATTCGATTTGCTGTCCTGCCGCAAGTCGCACCGAATTATCTCAGCTATTTCCTGTTGCGTCTTGAAATCAATGTGCGTGCATCGGCAATTCTGGGTTTTGTCGGTGCAGGTGGCATCGGACAGGAGTTACGCCGGACAATCGGCTGGGGTAAGGGAGCGGGCGACGAGACAGCAGCCATTTTCGTTCTGCTCTTTTTCACGATCATGATGATTGACCAACTGTCCTCTTACCTTCGCGGCAAGCTTGTCGGCGCAGGCCGGGCGCACTGAGGAGGTTGAAGATGGCTTACGACACGTTCAACGAACCGTTTTTTGATCGCAACACGGTGTTTCAGAATGTCCGCCGAAGGGCATGGATTACAGTCGCCGCTCCTGTCGTCGTCTGTCTTTACCTCGTTTACACTTGGTTTGCGTTCGGTGTCCCGCAACTGTTGTCGAAGGCTCAGCCCGAGCGGGCGGCAATCCTGGCGACTGACTCGGTGGCCTACAAAGTTCACGTCACCAAGCTGCTTCGCCGTGACATCATGGAAGTCTCGATAGAAGGTGAACGACGCGCAACGTATGAAATCAACCAGCTACCCGATTGGGTCGAGGTTGAAGGGACAAATGCTTTCGTTGATTTGGGCGAGGGCTATTCGGTCGCTATCACCGGCAAGGTGATGGAATTTGACGTCCCGGACTATGGCGTTATCAAGGTCACTGCCACCAACAGCGGTGTCAACACCGAGCTACCGTCCGGCCCCGTGCCTGAGTGGCTCAGGGACAATCCGAAAAAGTTCGACGCCCGACCAACCCTCGACCGGCGTGTGCAGGTGACTCGAACCAAGATTGAGGTGCACAATTATTTCGGTGGCTGGGAGAATTTTTGGTTCCCGTTCACATCGGAACTGCATGGCATGCCGTTCAGTCAGCTCTGGGCAATCGCCCTGTCGAACGAGCGTCTCGATCCTTCTCAGTCCAACATGTCGTACATCATGCACGAATTCCTGGACAATCCGGACTGGCAGCATGGTGAAGTGTTTATAGCTCTTTTTGAAACCATCATGATGGCGGTGCTCGGCACCTTGACGGCAGCTTTTTTCGGCTTGCCGCTGGCCTTTCTGGCTGCCCGGAATTTCACGCCCTCCAAGATCCTTCGTTTCGGTACTCGCCGGCTGTTCGACTTCCTGCGAGGTATCGACATGCTGATCTGGTCGCTGATCTTTATTCGCGCTTTTGGCCTTGGTCCACTCACAGGTGCTTTGGCTATTGCGTTTACCGACACCGGCTCTCTTGGAAAGCTTTTCTCAGAAGCGCTTGAGAATATCGACAACAAGCAGGTGGAAGGCGTGCGCGCGACAGGCGCTAGTCAGTTACAGCGCTACCGGTTTGGGGTGATCCCGCAGATCCTGCCGGTTTTCGTTTCACAGGTCCTTTATTACCTGGAATCGAACACCCGTTCGGCAACGGTCATCGGGGCTCTTGGGGCAGGCGGCATCGGGTTGATGCTCGTTGAGACAATGAAAACGTCACGAGACTGGGAAAATACAAGCTATATCATCATTTTGACCATAGTCGTTGTGATCATCATGGACCAGACATCGAGCTGGCTCCGGCGAAAACTGATCGAAGGAAAATAGTCGGACGCCGGCACAGAAGAACGACAAGTCGGCCAACTGATGGCGTTGTATGCCCTGATTTTGCTTGAAAACTGTTGTTCGCATCTTTTTGCCGCATTTCCGTTGCGCTACCGTGTCAGCGTTCCCTTAAGGAATCAGAGCTGGCGGAGCGGGCGATGCAGCAAGGTTTTTGGAAGACTTGGACAAGCGCGGCTGTTGGGGCCGGAATACTCGTGACGGGCATGACCGTCTCTGCACATGCGATCGAGAGCTGTGTCGCATCCTTGAAAAAGCAGGCTGTTTCAGCTGGCGTTAAACCGGAAATTGCCGAACGTATGCTCTCCGGCGCCAATTACGACGAGAAAGTCATTCGTTTCTCCACGTCACAGCCGGAATACAAGACCGAGATCTGGGACTATATGGCGTTTCTGGTGGACGCCAAGCGGATTGACGACGGAAAGAAAAACCTCAAGAAACACCGCAATACTTTGTCCGCCATTGAGAAAAAATATGGCGTCAACCGTCATGTGGTGCTCGCCGTCTGGGGCATCGAAAGCGACTATGGCCAGTTCAGAGGAGATTTTTATACTCCCCATGCCTTGGCGACACTGGCGTGCGCGGGCAAACGCCGTCAAAAGTATTTCCGTGGTGAGCTGATCAAGACCCTGCAGATCGCGTCTCGCGGGGACGTGCCGATCAACGATTTCAGGGGGTCCTGGGCAGGTGCATTCGGCCAGACACAGTTTATGCCGAGCACATACAACAGCCTGGCTGTGGACTTTGATGGGGATGGCCGCAAGGATCTCGTGAACTCCGTGCCGGACGCATTGGCGTCGACTGCGAATTTCTTGAAGAACGCCGGTTGGCGCGACAGCCGCCCGTGGGGCATTGAAGTGAAGGTGCCGAGCAGCTATTCCGGTCCTTCGGGCCGTAAAAAATATGCGTCTCTGGCAACTTGGAACAAACGCGGTTTAACAAGGATTGATGGTGGCAAACTGTCCGGCAAGCTGGAGGCAGCTCTTATCCGGCCAGCGGGTGCCAAAGGGCCTGGCTTCCTCGTCACAAGGAACTTTCGTGCACTGCGATCTTATAACGCGTCAACGTCATACGGCATGGCGATTGCCCTGCTATCGGAACTCGTTGCTGGTGGTGACCCGTTCAAGACACCTTGGCCGACAAACAATCCGGGATTGTCGAGGGCGCAGCGGCTGGAGCTTCAGAAGCTCTTGAACAAAAACGGCTTTAATGTAGGTGAGGCAGACGGAAAAGTCGGTCCGGCCACCCGCGAAGGCATCCGCAAAGCCGAAGCTAAATACGGTATGCCTGTCACTGGTCGTCCGTCCTGGAACGTCTATTACGCACTTGGCGGGCGCTAGATCGAGGCGTTTGTTCAGCGCTAAAACGAATTGCCTTGTTGCGCTGCAGTATTTTGCAACGCAATATTGAGCCGGAAACTTGGAGGTTCGCCATGTCCGGTCGGATATTGACAGTTGCGCAACAAAAAGGCGGCTCGGGAAAAACCACACTGGCAGCTCACCTGGCCGTTGCTCTGGCAAAACAATCTGGTGAGCCGGTTGCAATTCTGGATGTGGATCCGCAGGGAACTCTTGGAACTTGGTATGAAGCCCGGGAGGAATCTTATGGCGAGAATGAGACCGGTCTGGAGTTTCGCACTGCTTCCGGGTGGGGCGCGCGCCGGGAGGCAAGGTCTCTGGCAAGATCGCATGGCTATGTCATCATCGATACACCTCCGAAAACAGACACGGACGCAAAGCCGGCCATAGACGCCGCTGATTTTGTTATTGTTCCGATACAGCCAACGCCGGTGGACCTGTGGGCGACATCACAGACGATTGAACTGGCAGCCAGAGAAGACACACCGGCACTGCTTGTGCTCAACAGAGTGCCGCCACGAGCTTCGCTGACAGGCGAGATGGCCGAGGCGATTGCAGAATCAGGTTACGACACACTGAGTGCCCGTCTGGGAAACCGGACGGTTTTTGCATCGGCCATGGGCCGGGGGTGTGCCGTAACTGAAGATGCGCCGAGCAGCAAAGCGGCACAAGAAGTTGCTTCATTGATTGAGGAACTCGTGAACAGGATCGGCTGACGCAGGCCTTGTCAGTCTTCACTCTTCAAAAATTTGCCTTGTCCTTGTCACGTTCCGGTGCCTTGATAGAGAAAATTATAGGCCCCGGAGGATTGGCCATGTCTATTTTTTCGCTTGTTTTTAAACATAAACTTCTGAAATCAAACAAAGATACTGCCCGCATCCGAACAGCTGTTTTGGCAACGCTTCTGCTCTTTGGCGGATTGCAGCCGGACGCAGCAAGTGCCCAGGACAAACGCATCGTCACAATCGATGATGCCGACTTCTTCGGCAGCGATTACCGAACGGTCAAAGACGTCGATCTGGACGGATGCAAATCGGCTTGTCTGCAGGACAACCAGTGCCGGGCCTTTACATTCAACACCTCTGCAGGCTGGTGTTTCCTCAAGACAGATTTCGGTGAACTCCAGAGTTTTTCAGGTGCGATCGCCGGGCGTGTGGTGGCGGTGCAGGCACCGCGAGCCGATATGAGTGCCGATCGTCGGGCGGAACTGAATTTCGTGCCGCAATCTCAACTCGAGAGCGCAAAAACCTATTCGCTGCAGATTGAAAATTCGGTCCGTGGCAATGGCCAGAGCGCTGACGTGAATCGTCGCAACGGACTTGCTGCGCTGAACAACCGAAATGGCGCGTTGGCGGAAAGCGATTTCCTTCAATTGCTTTTGCTGGAGCCGGGTGACTACGAGGGCTGGACCAGCCTGACGACGGCACTTTTGCTGCAGAACCCGGAAGATTGGCAAACAAAGGAAACCAAACAGAAGAACGCCATCTCGGCAGCGATCAATGCGTATCTGCGCTCTGTCAGCACCAATGAAAGGGCGTTCTCGCTCGACATCTTAGGCAGAACATTTGAGCGCCGCAACGAATTCAAAACAGCAATCAAGGCCCTTCGTGCGTCCTTGGCGCTCGAAGAAAACGCTAATCTGCGCCGCCGCTATGATGACCTGATTGCCAAACATGGTTTCCGGATTGTCGATCACGTGGTTGATTCCGACAGCGTGTCACCCAGGATCTGCCTCGTCTTTTCACAAAAGCTGGCTCTCGGCGAAGACATGAGCCCTTATGTCAGCGTCATCGGCGAGGGGACTGCTTCGATTGAAGCAAACGACAATCAGATCTGTGCCGACGGCTTGAAGCACGGTGCAAGATACAAGATTACGGCTCGTAGCGGATTGCCTGCCGCTGACGGAGAAAAACTGGAAAGATCCGCAGATCTATCCGTTTATGTGAAAGACCGGTCGCCGTCGGTCAATTTCCTCAGCCGCTCCTACGTCCTGCCTGCTGGCGGCAACCCGACGATCCCGATCATTTCGGTCAATACTGCGGAGGTTGAGGCGTCAGTTTACCGGGTCGGGAACAGGACGATCGCGGACATTCTGAGAGACAACAAGTTTTTGCGCCAGCTCGATTCCTATCAAGCCGAGCAGATTGAAGACGAGCTGGGTGAAAAAGTCTGGACCGGAATTGTCGAGACTGAAAACGAACTGAATGTCGATATTACGACTGCCATTCCTCTTTCGGAGACCGGAATTGAACTGGAGCCGGGTGTCTACGCAATGACAGCCCGCTCGAAATTGGATCTTCAAAACCGCTGGAGTGCTCTGGCCACACAGTGGTTTCTGGTATCCGATCTCGGGTTGACGGCTTTAAGTGGCGAAAATGGTGTGGCCGCAAATATCCGTTCCTTGACCACGGCTGCCGCGCTTGAAGGCGTCAAGGTGCGCCTGCTCGCCGTCAACAACGAAATCCTGGGTGAGGTGGTCACCAACGCCGACGGGTTTGCTGAATTTGAAGCGGGATTGACCCGCGGACGCGGGGGGCTGGCACCCGGTGTTCTGGTCGCGGAGACCGACGAAGGGGATTATTCTTTCCTTGATTTACGCAAACCGGCTTTCGATTTGTCGGACCGCGGCGTTGAAGGTCGGCCTGCGCCAGGGCCATTGGACGTTTTCGCCTGGACAGAACGCGGCATCTACAAAGCCGGTGAAACCGTCCATGCGCAGGCGCTCTTGCGCAATTCCAAAGCCGTCGCTCAGGAAGAATTCCCACTTACCTTTGTCTTCAACCGTCCGGACGGTGTCGAGCATGCTCGCTTTACTGTCAATGACAGCGGATTGGGCGGGCACCTTCAAGACCTGACTTTGAGTGCTTCGGCCCAGCAGGGCATCTGGTCTTGGGAGGTTTTTTCCGACCCCAAGGCAAGCGCACTGAGCCAGGAGACCTTCCTGGTTGAGGACTACCAGCCCGAAAGGGTCGATTTCGACCTTTCGACTTCGGCAACAGCCTTCAGTCGTACCGAACCGACGGCTGTCTCGCTTGATGCCAAATTCCTCTATGGCTCACCGGCAAGTGGTCAGACGCTGGAAGGCGATGTCATTGTCAAACCGACACGATCACTCAAGGCTTTCCCCGGGTATCGTTTTGGTTTGGAAGACAGCGAGGTTTACACGCAACGCCGCAGCCTTCCCTCGGGCCTTAAGACCGACGCTGACGGAAAGCTTTCCTTTGATGTGACGCTTCCGGAGTTGGCGGATACCACGCAGTTGTATGACGGCCAACTGGTCGCCAGACTGGTGGAGGCCGGTGGTCGCTATGTGGAGCGCGATCTTGAATTGTCCGTCGCGCTCGATGGACCGCGCATTGGAATCAAGCCCGCCTTCGATGGCGGTGTCGATGAAGGCGGACCTGCGGACTTCACAGTCATCGTGGTCAATGGCGATGGCGCGGAACAAAGCGCGGAAGGTCTCACCTGGACGCTTTCGAAAGTAGATCGTCGATACCAGTGGTACCGTGTTGACGGTCGGTGGAATTATGAGCCGATCACCACGACACGGCGTGTGTCCAGCGGTTATCTTGACGTCCTGGCCGGACAGCCGGCACGGTTGTCGCTCCCGGTTGAGTGGGGTGAGTACAGTCTCGACATCCAGGGCGGTGGTGATTTGCAAACCTCAAGCTCTGTAACGTTCGATGCTGGTTGGTACACAGCAGATGCGACTTCGGAGACACCAGACTATCTGGATGTCGGCCTCGACAAGAGTTCTTACAGGCCCGGCGACACCGCAAAGCTCAGGCTGAAGCCTCAAACGTCAGGGATTGCCGTCATTAATGTGGTTTCCGGCGGGCTTGTATCCAGCCGATCGATTGAAGTCGACGCGGCTGAAACGGAAGTCGAGATACCTGTCAGCGATGACTGGGGTGCTGGCGCCTATGTCACGGCAAGTCTCTATAGGCCCATGGACCTCGATCAGAACCGGATGCCTTCGCGTTCAATGGGCCTGTCCTGGCTGAAAGTCGATCCAGGTGCGCGCGCAATTGATGTAGAGCTTTCAGCGCCCGATAGGATCCTGCCGGAAACGACGTTGGATGTACCGATCAAACTGGCCAATCTTCAGGCAGGTACGCAAGCTTATGTCACTGTCGCGGCGGTGGATGTCGGTATTTTGAACCTGACTGCATTCGAGACGCCGGATCCGGAAAAATGGTATTTCGGCCAACGTCGTCTCGGCACGGATATCAGAGATCTTTATGGTCAGCTTATTGACCGGACTGCCGGCACGCTTGGCCGGGTGAGGTCGGGCGGCGATGCCATGGCCCTGCGCCTGGATGCGCCGCCGCCTGATGATGAACCGGTTGCTTTGTTTTCCGGTCTGGTTGAAGTTGGCGCGGACGGTGAAGTCACTGTTTCGTTCGATGTGCCGGCATTCAACGGTGCCCTCAAACTCATGGCGGTTGCCTGGAGCAAGGACGGCGTTGGCCACGCGGACCAGGAAGTTGAGGTCCGCTCACCGGTCGTGATGACTGCAAGCGCACCGGCATTCCTTGCACCCGGCGATCAATCGCGTCTCGCACTTGAAATTGACAATGTCGACGGCGTGTCCGGCTCCTATGAACTGGACGTTTCCGTTGCCGATGGATTGGCACTTGAAGGCGGCACTGACCGTCAGACACGCACCATTGATCTTGAAACCGGCAAGAAGACACTTTCGCTTCTGCCTGTGTCTGCCGGGTCATCCCCCATCAGATCGGAAATTGTCGCCTCGCTTACGGGGCCCGACGGCAAGGTATATGTCAAACGCCTCGGTCTGGACGTGAAGGATACTCAGCCTGAAGTGGTTCGCAGATCATCGTTTCAGCTGGCGTCCGGTGGCAGTTTGACACTCAGCCCGGACACGTTTGACGGTTTGCGCGCTGACACGGTCGATGTCACGCTGAGTGCCGGCGGCGCTGCAAGCATTGATATTGCAGGATTGCTGGCGGCGCTCGATCGGTATCCCTATGGCTGTACCGAACAGACGACAAGCCGCGCATTGCCCTTGCTCTATCTGAGTGAAGTGGCGGAAGCGGCCGGCCTTGGTGGTGACAGTGCCATCCGGGAACGTGTCGTGAAGGCGATAGCCGCAGTTTTGGCCAACCAATCCGCATCCGGTGATTTCGGGCTTTGGAACAGCTATGGCGACGGCGATACCTGGCTGGATGCCTATGTCACAGATTTCCTGACGCGCGCAAAAGAGAAAGGCTACCGGGTTCCTGATCTTGCCTTCACGACCTCGCTCGACAATCTGGAGAACCAGTTGGCATATGCTTCCGATTTCCAGGACGGCGGCGAGGGCATTGCTTATTCGCTCTATGTCCTGGCGCGGAACGGACGGGCTTCCATGGGCGACCTTCGCTATTACCTCGATGCGAAGCTGCAAAGCTTCGCCACGCCGCTTGCCAAGGCTCAGGTGGCCGCAAGCCTTGCCCTCTATGGTGAGCAGGAACGGGCTGCGACGGGTTTTCTTGCCGCGATCTCGGCACTTCCGCGCGAGAAGAAGCAGACTTACCGGTCCGACTACGGGTCAATCCTGCGTGACAGTGCAGGTGTCACCGACTACGTGGTCTCGGCCTCGATGGGAGAAAAACTGAAGGAAGATGCATTGGCTGCGCTGAAATCAGCGCAGGCACGAACGGGTGGACGCTCGACCCAGGATATGGCCTGGCTGCTGCTTGCAGCCCAGGCATTGAACCAGTCGGCTGAAGAGGCCCGGATATCCGTTGATGGAAATGAAACGCCCGGCCGATTGGCATGGTCGTTTGCGGGCGACGCCATTTCCAACACTCCCGTCAATGTTACTAACAACGGTGCCGATGAAACAGATCTGCTTGTCTCGGTTGCAGGACAGCCTCTGACGCCGGAACCTGCAGGAGGCACGGACTACGCGGTCGAACGGAAGATCTATGATCTCGACGGCAATGAGATCGATACTTCAGCTGTCCCCGTAAACACCCGTGTTGCCGTCGTCGTCACAGTTCGTGCGCTGACTGATCAGCCGGGCCGGTTGATGGTGGTTGACAGGTTGCCTGCGGGACTGGCGATCGACAATCCCAGACTTGTCCGTTCAGGCGATCTCGGTGGCCTGTCTTTCCTTTCGATGATTGATCGGCCGGAGCACAGTGCTTTTTATAGTGACAGGTTCGAAGTTGCGATCGACCAGACACGGCAAAATGGTCAGGAAATGAGTTTTGCCTATCTGGCGCGCGCGGCAACGCCGGGTGAATTTGCTCACCCGCCGGCGTCCGTTGAGGATATGTACCGGCCGGATCGCCGAGCGGTCACGGCAACAGGCCGCTTCACCGTTCTGGGCCCAACAAGGTGACAAAGTCATTGGCGGCAGGGCGATAGGAACATGCCTGGCTTGCTTAACGTTCGCCATCGACAAACCTGGCGCAAAGCCGGGCAGCGGTTTGTTGCTGCCAGCATCGGTGTTGCGTCACTCGCGATGTGCGGGATTTTGAAAGTCCAGGCCGACTATCGAGCCTTGCCGCCATTGCCGGCAGTGGGTGACCTGCCGCTTTCTGTTGTCGTGCTGGACAGGCAGGACAGGCTTCTGAGGGCCTTTACCAGCCTTGATGACAAATGGCGGCTACCGGTCGAACTTGAAAACCTCGACCCGCTTTACATCAAGATGCTGCTCGCATTCGAAGACCAGCGCTTCCACCGGCACAACGGGATCGACGTCAGGGCTCTGTTGCGCTCGGTACTTGCAAGCTTGCGCCAGGGGCAAATTGTTTCCGGTGGCTCCACTTTGACGATGCAGGTTGCCAGGTTGCTGGACGAAAGACCGACACGGTCGCTGAAGCGCAAATACGAGCAGTTTTTGAAAGCAGTGCAGCTCGAGCAGGCCTATTCAAAAGAAGACATCCTGCACTTTTACGCGCTCAGGGCTCCGTTCGGTGGCAACCTTGAGGGGGTGCGGGCTGCAAGCCTGACATGGTTTGGCAAGGAACCTAAGCGGTTGACGCCGGCGCAGGCCGCCCTGCTGGTCGCTCTCCCGCAAAGCCCTGAAGCCCGGCGTCCGGACCGCTTTGCTGAAAATGCAATGAAAGCCCGCAACAGAGTGTTGAGGCGAGCGCTTGAGGCAGGCGTCCTAACCAGGGACGAAACGGTGTCGGCGATGGCCGAGCCTGTTCGCGCCAGGCGATACGACATGCCGTTTCTGGCCCCTCACGAGAGCAGGGAAGCACGATCCGGCAATCCGGCCCGGTCCGAGCACAATCTGACCCTGGACAGAGATCTTCAGGCTGCACTTGAAAAACTGGCACGCCGAAAGGTGACGGCATTACCGGCGCCAATTTCGGCGTCGATTATTGTCGCAGATCATCAAAGTGGCGAGATCGTCGCCCGGATCGGTGCTCCGGATATGCTCAACGGCGGGCGTCTCGGGCACGTGGATATGACACGAGCTGTCCGCTCACCAGGCTCGACCCTCAAGCCCTTTATTTACGGACTCGCATTTGAAGAAGGCATCGGATTGCCTCAAAGCCTTATCGTGGACCGGGCAATCGATATCAGCGGCTATCAGCCGACAAACTTCGATCAGGCCTATCAAGGCACCGTCACATTGCGTGAAGCATTACAGCTGTCGCTCAATACTCCGGCCGTTCAGTTGCTCGAGGCGGTCGGTCCGGCACGGTTGATCGCGCGTTTGAAACGTGCAGGTGTTCGTCCTGTGCTGAAGAGGGATGTTGCCCCAGGTCTTGCGATCAGTCTGGGTGGGGTTGGCATCACTCTGAAGGACCTGGCCCAGGCTTATGCAGCGTTGGCAAGGGGAGGAGTTCCCATTGAACTCACGACCTGCCGAACAGATTGCAAGGCTGAAAGCAGTGTTCAGGGAACACAGAGGTTCCTGTCCGGGAAAGCATCCTGGATGGTCAGCGATATTTTGACAGGTCTTCCTCAGACACAAAGCGCCGAGACTTCTCACATCGCCTATAAGACCGGGACGGCTTACGGATACCGGGATGCCTGGGCGGCAGGATTTGACGGTCGTTATGTTGTGGCCGTTTGGGTTGGTCGACCGGATGGCACGCCGGTGCCTGGTCAAACCGGCGCTTCAGCGGCGGTCCCTATCTTGTTTGAGGTCTTTCAGAAGCTGGGGCCTGATAGAGTTCCGATGCGAGATGCCCCGGCAGACGTCGCCCGGCTAGCGCAACGCGAAGTGCCCGTGCCTTTGCGGTATGCGCGATTGCCAGATTCTCAACACCGCGATTCTAGAAACCAAGGTCTTCGCATCGCCTTTCCGCCGGACGGCGCGGAGCTGGACCTGGGCTTAACCAGGAACGGGGTGCCAAGTTTGCAGGTTCAGCCTTTGGTGGTGAAGCTGAAAGGGGGCAAGGCACCTTATTCGGTCTTGATCAATGGACGGCCATTGCCGGAAAAAATGCGTCGCCAACAGCTGGTCTGGCAACCGGATGGACCAGGCTTTACCGAGGTGACCGTTCTGGACAGATCAGGTCACAGTGACAAGGTGACGGTTCTGCTTCGATAGCCGCTGGTGTCACGCGCAACTTATGAACCCGTTCGATCCGAGGACTGCGCGGCTTTCTGATTCTGAGACAGCCAATTGTGTTGCTGCGTGAATCGCTCTGGCTCTGTTCGTGTGGTTCCCGTGGGTGACGATGGCCTGTTTGAAGCGGATTCGATTCCCCGCATTGACCGAAAATCCCGAAACCACCTTAGAAGCCTTGCTCATTGAAAACCCATTTTAGGGGCGGAACCGCGCCTATTTCCTAACAGTTCCTAAATTTCACCACCGATTTTGTGACATTCGCGCAACACCGGTTTTTGAAAACAGGCTCAGAGGGTTGGGGGAACCGCATTCTGTGTTGAACCGCGATGCTGGATGCGTATGGTCACATTTGCGAGCGGCTTCGCGCCGCACTGGTTTGCACACCTCGGACGTCCAACCTCCGGTCGGTAGCAAACACAGACATAATTCGCGGGGACAATGGTGCTTCTGTTTAGTACCGATTGATATGACTGATTGGAGGTCAAAAATGAAACTCTTTAAGGGCATGATGCTCGGCGCTGCTGCAGTTGCAACTGCTGCCACCGCTCAGGCTGCCGATCTTCCGGTTGCTCCGGAGCCGGTCGACTACGTTCGTATCTGTGACGCATACGGCGCACGCTTCTACTACATCCCGGGCACAGAAACCTGCCTGCGTGTTGGTGGCCGTGTTCGTACTCAGTTCATCGTGAACAACGTTCTCGACGATGGTAACTGGGGCACTCGCGACTCTGACGGTTACTCCTGGCGTACACAGGGTTACCTGTACCTCGACGCTCGTACAGCAACCGAGTTCGGTACTCTGCGTGCATATGTTGAGCTGTCTCAGCGTGTAGACAACGACGTCGAAGTATTCGACTTCGGTTCCACTTACATCCAGTGGGGCGGCCTCACAGCTGGTTACCTCGGTTCTAACTTCGACATCTTCACCGGTCAGGCTTTCGTCGGTGTTGTTGGTCGTGACTGGTCCGATGAAACTCTGAACCAGATCGCTTACACAGCAGCTTTCGGCAACGGTTTCTCCGCTACGATCGCTCTTGAAGATCAGGCTGGCCGTCAGGTCGGTTCTTACGGCGGCACCCGCATGCCGGACGTCGTTGCTGCTCTTGGCGTTTCCCAGGGCTGGGGTTCTGCACAGCTGTCCGGTGCTCTGCACCAGGTTTACCCGAGCACAGCTGCTGCTCACCAGACTGGCGCAACCAACAACGGTGCTGACGATCAGCTCGGTTGGGCAATCGGCGCTGGTGTGAAGTTCAACCTGCCGATGATCAACTCCGGTTCGAACATCTACTTCCAGGGCTTCTATGCTGACGGCGCTCTGTCCTACATCGGTGCAGGCAGCACTGAAGGCGGCGTGACTGTTTCTGACTTCGGCGCAACTAGCGGTACTTCCACTGGTTACTCCCTGTCAGCTGGTGCATACGTCCAGGCAACTTCCACTATCGGTCTGGCACTCGACGGTTCTTACATGGACGTCGATCAGGCTAACGGCTTCACCGACTTCTCCCGTTGGGCGATCGATGGTTCCGTACAGTGGGAGCCGGTATCTGGCTTCATCATGGGTGCTGACGTTGGTTACGCCAACACTGACCCGAACACTGGTTCCGATGTTGACGAACTCCTCTTCGGTGTTCGCCTGCAGCGCACCTTCTAATCAACCCTCTCTCGAGGTTTGATGAGAAACCCGGCGGAAACGCCGGGTTTCTTTTTGTTTGAACGTTTGATCAAAACCAGTCTGTGCAGATCTCTTCCAGTCAGATGGCATTGCGTAACAGATCTACGCGAATTTGGTCCTGCCGACCGGAATAGAACTCAGATCGTGCTCAGAAATTCTGCGACGGTCTCGTGAGTGTCCGGTTCCCAGAGAACCGGGGCGTGTCCCTGGCCATTGATCGTTTTGAGCTGAGAGTTGGGGTGCACATCGAGCATGCGTTTGCATGTTTCGGTGCTCAGGAGATCTGAATGCTCACCCCGCAGGATCAAAACTGGTCTGTCTGACAGGTTTTCGTAAAGAGGCCAGAGATCTGGAACCGGAGCGGCATCGTCCAGACTTGCAAACTGGCGTGCGAGTGCCGGATCATAGTCCATAACAAACTCGCCATTGCGTTCGGAGGCCAGTTGCGTCGCCATTTTTAGCCAGTCTTCTTTTCCGAACACCGGAAACTGTGGTCCAAGTGTTCGTGTAAGCACATCTGCGATCCCGTCAAGAGTGGCGCTGGTCATGTTGTGACCAAGTGTTGCTGCAATGCGGTGGATTGCGCGCATTTCGATATGAGGTCCAACATCGTTGAAGATGACCGCTGCCATACGATCTGCCGGGTAGCGAAGGCCCAAAACGAGCGCATGAAGGCCACCACGAGATGTTCCAAACAACGCAAAACGTTTTAACTTGAGGTGGTCAATGGCGGCGTCGATATCCTTTTCCTCGATCGGAAGAGCATAGTTTTGCCAATCCGGATCCCAATCGCTTTGTCCCCGCCCGCGATAGTCGAGCGCGATAACGCGATGTCCCTTTCTTTGAAGGAAATTGGAAATCTCATTGAAATCACGGGTATTTCTGGAAAGGCCAGGCAGGCAGAGAACAGGTATGGGTGCTTTGTGCATTTCATTCGCCTTGGGAGATGGTGGCCATTCTCTGCCAGCGAGCGTCAAACCATCAGGGCTCTTCCAGAAGAATTCGTCGGGCTGAGGCGCATCATCATTATTCTCGCCATTCAGTGCTTCTTGCGGCACGGAAGCCATGAGCGTCTCCTGCTGGGTTTCCAATTCTGTTTGCCGCGAAAGATAATGACCTTTCAATGAAGTTGCCAGCAGACAAACGAAAGACCAACGATGGGACCGCGCTCTTTTCAGGTGAAATTTGGTTGTGATTTGCGCCTTACCGGGCTGGGGTTTCCATTCATTTGGAAATCGTTCGGAATTTTTTGACCGCCTGATGAGTTGGAAGTATCCAATTGCGGCAAGAAAAGTTGTTTTGCAGGCTGGGAATGGTGCGGCAAGCATTGCTCCTTGACGTGCAGATGAGTATGTTGCGCCTCCATTCAAAACAGTAAGTGTACGATCTGGAAAGTCTGACCAGACCGTTCAAGAGGAAACCGAAATGTTCAAAGGCTCCATTCCAGCATTGATTACGCCGTTCAAGGATGGAGCGCTCGACGAGAAACGGTTCCAGGACTTTGTCGACTGGCAAATTTCGGAAGGTTCCTCCGGTCTTGTTCCTGTCGGCACGACAGGTGAAAGCCCAACGCTCACTCATGAAGAGCACAAGCGTGTGATTGAACTCTGTGTCGAAGCAGCGTCCGGCCGCGTTCCTGTGATGGCCGGGGCTGGGTCAAACAACACCACTGAAGCTATTGATTTTGCACAGCATGCCGAAAAGGCGGGCGCCAATGCAATCCTTGTCGTAACGCCTTACTACAACAAGCCAAATCAAGCCGGTTTGAAAGCGCACTTCAAAGCGGTCAATGATGCAGTCGGTATTCCGATCTTCATCTACAACATCCCGGGTCGCTCCATCATCGACATGGCCCCGGAAACAATGGCTGAGCTCTTCGAAACCTGCCAAAACATCAAAGGTGTCAAAGACGCAACTGCGGACATGGCAAAGGCAAGCCGTCAGCGGCATTTGTGCGGCCCGGAATTCGTTCAGCTTTCCGGCGAAGATATTTCTGCTCTTGCATTCAACGCCCACGGAGGCGTCGGCTGCATATCCGTAACCGCCAATGTTGCTCCGCGTATGTGCGCTGAATTCCAGGCAGCTACGCTCGCAGGCGACTACAAGAAAGCCTTGGAGCTACAAGACCGACTGGCTCCTTTGCATCGCGCGTTGTTCCTCGAACCGAGCCCGGGCGGGTCGAAATACGCATTGTCGCTGCTCGGCAAGATCGATGAGGAACTTCGTTTGCCGCTTGTTCCGATATCGGAAGGCGCAAGGACAGAAGTCAGGGATGCAATGGCACATGCGGGCTTGATCAACTGATCGGAAGTAACAGACAAGGTGCCGCGCACCTGGAAAGAACACAATGGCTCCGAAAAAGGGGGACGTACCGGGACGGACGATTATCTCCGACAACCGGAAAGCCCGTTTCAATTTTGAAATTGAGGACACGCTGGAAGCGGGGATTGAGCTGAAGGGCACGGAAGTGAAATCCCTGCGCAACGGCAAGGCGAATATTGCTGAATCCTACGCGGCTGAATATGGCGGAGAGATCTGGATCTACAACGTCTATATTCCGGAATATCTTCAGGCCAACCGTTTCAATCACGAGCCGCGTAGACCGCGTAAGTTATTGTTGCACAAGCGTGAAATTGGAAAACTCGCAGGAGCGGTTCAAAAGGAAGGCAAGACCATTGTCCCGCTCAAGCTGTATTTCAACGCTCAGGGCCGGGCAAAGCTTGAACTGGCCCTTGCGCGCGGGAAAAAGCTTCATGACAAACGCGAGACTGAGAAAAAGCGTGATTGGCAACGGGAAAAGTCCCGTCTTATGAAGAACTTGGGCTAAGCGGTAGTATTTTTCATTTCAATGGACTGGAATGACGCCTGTGCGCAACCTGTTATCAGCTTGAGGATAAGCTGTGAACGGCGTGTGACTTTCCTGTGGTTTGTCCTTTTCTCTTTCAACCGGCAATCCTGTTGAAAGCTTGTGGTCTGTGACAGAATTTCCATAAGTTTTGTGATTGATACCTTTTTAAGCCATCAAACTCGTTAGAATGCCTCGCTTCCGGTGGGAAATTGTCACAGGTCTTCGGCTGTTTCGATCCACCTGAACATGGACGAAACGTCCATGTGCGGCCGTTTCGCTGGCGTCGCCAGAAAACAGACCGACCCTGAAAACCACCGAACTCCCGCCAAGTTTTTCGATTTTGAGACCGGCGGAGACCCCATTGGGGAAGGTGAGCTCGGAAAAATAGTGGCATCCGGTTTCAACGACTAGAAAGATCTCGGAACTGTTTACAGGATCAAGGAGGCCGTTGGCCACGTACCAGCCATTCACAGCTGTGTCGAAGAAGCTCAAATACTGGACATTGTTGACGTGGCCATAGATGTCCACATCCATCCACCTGGTGGGGATTTGTTGAAAAGCTTTGAATTCCGAACGGTTTAATGGGACGGGGCGGGCAGCTTGTGGATGGACACCTGTCATCATAGGGCAGCCATGTAGATCTCAAGAGCGTCTTTTTCAGCAATGTCACGCGGGTTGTTGATCAGAAGCCGAGTCTGTTTCATGGCATCGCGCGCCATTTTGGGAAGATCGTCTTCACCGATGCCGACGTCGCGCAAACTTGTTTGCAGCCCGAGTTTTTCTGAAAGTTTGGCAAGCCTTTCCGCAAATACGTCTGCGCGGTTCACTGGATCTTCGATACATGAAAGATCCGGAAACAAGACGGGCGCTATTTCAGCGTAAAGCTCTGCCGCAACCGGGTTATTGAACTTCAAAACGTGCGGCAGAACCAGTGCGTTCGAAAGGCCGTGAGGGACGTGAAAAGTTCCGCCGATCGGATAGGCGAGGGCGTGCACGGCGGCCACAGGCGCGTTGGCAAATGCCATGCCTGCGAGCATGGAGCCAAGCAGCATTGCACCTCGTGCGCTCTCATCCTGTGGTGAAAAGACCGCTGTTTCGATGTTTGCTCCCAATAGTCGCAATGCTTCAATTGCAAGAGTTTTGGAAACAGGATTGTTGTTGGCAGATTTCGAGGCATAGGCCTCAATGGCATGCACCATGGCGTCTATGCCCGTGGCTGCTGTCACCGGGCCGGGCAGTCCGAGAGTCAGAAGCGGGTCAAGTACGGCAATGTCTGGCAACAGGATCGGCGAGACGACACCGCGCTTTTCCTCATCGCCAACAGTAATGATTGAGATTGGCGTCACCTCGGAACCTGTCCCGGCCGTCGTGGGTATCAGGATGAGCGGTAGACGTGGTCCCTTGGCGTTTCCAATGCCCCAGGCTTCATCCAAGTTCTCATTGCTGCCGGCAAGAAGCGCAACGAGTTTGGCAACGTCAAGAGATGAGCCGCCGCCAAAGCCTATGATGGAGGTCGCGCGATGCTGTTTCGCCGCTTCCACGGCTTCATCGACAAGCGCTCGCGGCGGATCGGCGGCAACTTTCTCAAAACGGCCGAGATTGCGGCCGGTTTCAACAAGGGCGTGCTCACAAGAACTTTGCAAACCAAGCGACAGGATGCCTGGGTCTGTGACAAGAAACGGGCGCTCACCCAGAAAATCAGCAGCGTGATCCGCCAGCTGAGCTGCCGAGCCGCTTTCAAAGACGATGCGTTGGCTGGTGTTGAACGTGAATGCACCGATCATTGCTTTCCCCATTTGACAGTGGCCTGAAGATTGCCCCTCAAAACGCAATCCGTCGAGAGGCCAATGGACCAGACTTTAGATGAAGTCGGTCTGTTCAGGGATGCATGCGAGCTCCTTTTGAGATTTTGTCTGCAATTTTCCTGTCGGTGTGAAAGGCAATGCCGACCACATTGGCGTTGTCTGGAGAAAATTTCGAGAACACTTCCCTGTTGGCGGTATCGTGTCCCGTTGTAAACATCTCTTCGACATAGATACTGGAAGAAACGCCTCGATTGAGCGCTCTCTTCTGTACCTTGGCAAGTGTTTGAGCGTCCGCGCACAGCACAATGATCGGCTGGACGCTCATTGGATAATAGACATTGTCAGCTGCGTCACGATAGGTTTCACCAATGATCTCGGCCTTTGCTGCGGCAATGCCGGTTGCCAGAAAAGCAGTGACATTCAGTTTTTGCCAAGCAGCAAGGTCATCGCGTACGACCACAACAAATTTGGTTTCGAACATGAGCACAAACTCCACGATGGTGGCGCCGGTGATGAGCAGGGTCTGCGCTATCGAATGATATATGTTCCACCCGAAAAGATATCGGACGCACTCACAGCAGACCGGGACAACGGACTTCCTTTCGTATCTTCACCAGTGCTGTCCGACATTGAATTTCGAAAGGAACTTGTTGAGTCCCTGACCGATATCGAGTGTGAAATCGGTGATTTCAAACTGGACTGCCTGATTGCAGATCTTGCTGCCTGTCTGAAACGACATGCAGATACCAGCCAGTCAAAACCGGCGGTGCTTGACCTGAGGGCCTTGAAGGAATGCAGCGATTTGATGAAGGAGTGCTGTGATCAGAACGTGAGGATGGCGGACCTTGAAGCGGTCGCGCAAATCGACCGCTATACTTTGGCCCGTCAGTTCCGCCATGCATTCGGGACCAGTCCACATCGGTATCTGGTCATGCGGCGCCTGGACCGGGTCAAGTCGAAATTGCAGAAGGGTGAGAAGCTTGCCGAAGCTGCCGTTGGCAGCGGTTTTTCCGATCAGAGCCACATGAGCCGACACTTCAAGCGTGCCTTCGGTATGTCTCCGGGGCAATGGCGGCGCCTGCGCGCCGCCGGAGATCAAACGCTATAGTTTGTTTGGACCGAATTTGTTCGACCGTGGGAAGCCGGTCGGCGGCAAGCGGCCAGCGTTTCCGCGTTCTCCGCACCAGTCCGCCAGTTCATCGAGCGACCGTGTGAAGCTCCTTCCGGAACTGTCTGTCCAGGTCAGACCTTCTTCTGCGCTGAAGACCCGCAAGTCAGAGATGTTTCCGTCCCGGTAGCGTTGCAGCCGGACGCCGCGTCCGCGGCCCATCTGCGGTATCTGCGCCAAGGGGAACACCAGAAGTTTGCGGTTCTCGCCTATGACAGCGACCTGATCGCCTGTTGCTTCGACACACAGCGAAGCCTCGGAAGGTGCAGAAAGGTTCAACACCTGCTTGCCCTTACGCGTGTTGGCAATAACGTCGTCTTCACAGACAACAAATCCGCGCGCTTCGTTGTTGGACAACAGCAGGTTTCGCCCCGCCTTGTGAACAAACGCGGTCACCACATCCTGCGCTTCGTCCATCTCAACCATCAGACGGATGGGTTCACCATGGCCACGTCCACCAGGAAGCCGGTCCGCACCAAGTGTAAAGAACTTGCCACCCGTTGAGAAAACCAGGATCTTGTCCGTCGTTTCCGCATGGAAAGATAGCTTCAAACTGTCTCCCTGTTTGAAGGACAGGCTCGACATGTCTGTCTGGTGGCCTTTGAGCGCGCGTATCCAGCCCTTCTCAGAGATAATGACGGTAATCGGTTCCTTCTCGATCATTGCCTGCTGGATATCGACAAGGTCGGCTTCCGGAGCTTCGGACTTGTCCGTACGCCGACGGCCGATTTCGGTCTCCGGGCCATAAACCTTGGAAATTTCGGAGATTTCCTTGGATATCTTGGTCCACTGGCGAGCGTCTGAACCGAGCAATTTGGTCAGCTGATCTTTTTCATCGGTAAGCTTGTCGTGTTCCTTGCGGATTTCCAGTTCTTCCAGCTTGCGCAAGGACCGCAGGCGCATGTTCAGAATGGCTTCGGCCTGGACATCGGTCAGCTCAAACGTCCTGATCAATTCTGCTTTCGCGTCATCCTCTTCGCGGATAATGCGGATCACTTCATCAAGGTTCAAGTAGGCGATCAGATAGCCGGCAAGGACCTCAAGTCGATGATTTTTCTGACCAAGACGGTACTCGGAGCGGCGTATCAGAACGACTTTGCGATGGTCCAGCCATTCGCGAAGGACCTGCTTCAGTCCCATGACCATCGGCACCTTGCCCATGGACAGAACATTCATGTTCAACGAGAAGCGGTTTTCCAGGTCCGTCAGCTTGAACAGGGATTCCATAAGCAGATTGGCATCGACATTACGGGACCGGGGAACCAGCACGACGCGGATGTCTTCCGCTGATTCGTCACGGACATCGTCCAGCAAGGGAAGTTTACGTGCTGTCAGCAGCTCGGCAATCTTCTCTATGAGCCGCGATTTTTGGACCTGATAGGGAATTTCAGATACCACAATGACCCATTGGCCACGTCCCAGATCCTCAACTTCCCAACGCGCCCGGATACGGAAACTTCCTCGGCCGGTTGCATAAGCTTCGCGAATTGAGCCTTGGTCCGACACCAGCAGACCGCCTGTCGGAAAATCCGGTCCCTTGATGTATTCAAGCAGCTCGTCGGCTTCCGCCTTCGGGTTCTTGATCAGGTGTTGGCAGGCCTCGCAAAGCTCAAAGGCATTGTGCGGCGGGATCGATGTGGCCATGCCGACCGCAATGCCGGACGATCCGTTCCCAAGCAGGTTAGGGAACCCGCCGGGCAACACGATCGGCTCCTTGTCTTCGCCATCGTAGGTTTCCCGGAAATCGACAGCGTTTTCGTCCAGGCCATCGAGCAATCTCTTGGCCGTGTCAGTCATTCGGGCTTCGGTGTAACGCATGGCAGCCGCGTTATCGCCGTCGACATTGCCAAAATTGCCCTGACCGTCAATCAGTGGATAGCGCTGCGCAAAATCCTGTGCCAGTCGGACAAGAGCGTCGTAGACAGCCTGGTCACCATGCGGATGGTATTTACCGATAACGTCACCGACGACGCGTGCGCATTTCTTGAAACCGGCGCCCGGGTCGAGCTTCAGAAGCCGCATGGCGTAAAGAAGGCGCCGGTGAACCGGTTTCAAACCGTCGCGCACATCCGGTAATGCCCGGTGCATGATGGTTGAAAGGGCATATGCGAGATAGCGCTCTTCCAGCGCATCTTTCAGATTGATGCCTTCGATTCCGCCGCTTGGTGGAGGTGTCGTCTCTTTTCCCATATTTGCTTGCTAAACCTTTCCACCAATCGGCGCAATTCGATTGCAGTCTTTTGCAGTCACGAACGGCGGATTTTCAACGGAAATCGAACGTGCTGTGAGCAATTCTCTACAATTTCAGTGGGCCATCCGGATTGGCATGAAGCCAATTGGTCGACCTGACTTCTGTCTGTGTGTCGGACCTGCAGGTCAGATAGCCGCTCGGGGCGGAAACTATGCACTCAACCCGGGAAGAAGGGGGGCAATTGATCCTCTATGGTTGAAATTCTGCCGATACTGAATACATCGAAGTGGTCATGTTGCTCTGTACCCTCGTTCAGGATTTTAGCTCTTGAAATCAAGGATCCAAAATTGACCCGAACCGCGAGAACACTCCTGCTGTCAGGGTTGGTCCTGGGAATTTTAGCGGCGATAACCGCGATTTTTTTCTCAGCAAGTTTCTACTATCTGCGTGCCAAACCATTTGAAACGCCTGCCGGCAGCATGCGCCCCACTCTTCAGCAGGGAGACAGTTTTCTTGTCAGTCAGATCTTTCCAATCATTGGTGAGAGATATGCACCCGAACGCGGAGACATTGTCGTTTTCCGCCATCCCCAGAACCAAGGCGTTACATATGTAAAGCGTGTCATTGGCCTGCCGGGTGAGCGCATTCAGATGAAAAATGGGGAAGTTTATCTGAACGGTCAGCCCTTCGATCGGCAGAAAGCGGAAGCGATCGAGGAAAAGTCCAGAGATGGACAGGTTTCGTTGGTTCAGACTTACCGTGAGATCTTGCCAAACGGCAGATCACACGAGGTCATCGACCTCCAGGTTGACAGCAGGTTCGACGAAACACCGGAATTCGAAGTCCCCGAGGGAAATTTGTTTGTGCTGGGTGACAACCGAGACAATTCGATCGACAGCCGTATGCAAGAACATTTTGGATTTGTACCGATCGAAAATGTCACTGGTATCGCCCGTCATATCTATTTCTCAGGCCCTGAAGCCGGATTTGTGTGGCGCTCCCTGGAAGCGAATTAAGACAGTTCAGAGAAATGCCTTATTGAAAATTCCAGGGAAAGTCGGTGCGAAACCGTTTTTCGAGCGCCCCGAGCAGCATGTTCCGCGTGCCGCTGTCTTCACCGTTTCGCTCCGTCAGGTGACGGTTCAGGAAAAAGCCTGTCAGTTCAAATCCCTCGGTCACGTCGTTCCAGGTCAGTTCACTTCCCTTCTGGCGTTGCCCATCCAGCAGGAAGGAGGGCAGGGGCAAGAGCTTGTCATGATAAGGCAGACCGGCCTGACGGCTCACTGCACGAGCTGATTTTGGAGAGACATAGACCAGATCTTCCTGAGACCCGTTTGCAGCGCAGGAGGTCAGATCCAGGCCAATGCCGAGGTCGCGAAGCAACTCGAGCTCGAAACGGATGAGCAGTGCTGCGGCCGCATCGGAACTCTCCAGATGGTCTAGAACAACAGACAACGCTGAGTACAGCTTCGGATAAGGATGGCGTTCAGGCAGAAGCCTGAGCAGAAAAGCAAGGTGTTGAAGAGAAGCGAGGCCGACCGAATTTGTCATCAGGTCTCCAGCACGCAAGGCGTGCGGCTCAATCTGGAATTGACCTAAATGGTCTGACAGACGCGCTTTCCAGGTCAAATCCAACTCGTTACCTGGTTGCAGCATGGGGCGATGGCGTCTGGACCGGCCGCCGCGCACCAGACCGAGATGCCGTCCTTGGTCCAGCGTCATGACTTCCAGAATGACATCGTTTTCGCCATGTTTGCGGGTGGTCAGAACCACGCCGCGTCCGCTCCACTCCACGTCTCAGGTCCTGTGTTTGGATGACAATTAGGTCTGGAACTGTTTCGCCGATTTTGGCGGATTCTGGTCTAAGTGCCAGTTATTTCGGAAACTCGAGTCCCATTTCGCGGTAGCGTTCAGGGTCGTCGGCCCAGTTCTCGCGGACTTTTACAAAAAGGAACAGGTGCACGGGCGCATCAATGATCTCAGAGAGTTCTTCTCGTGCGGCTTGGGAAATTGCCTTGATCGTCTGGCCCCGTTTGCCGAGCACAATGCTTTTCTGGCTGTCACGCTCCACGTAGATCGTTTGTTCGATACGGGCGGAACCGTCCTTTCGAGCTTGCCATTGCTCGGTTTCCACTGTGGAAATATAGGGCAGCTCCTGATGTAGGCGTTCAAACAGCTTTTCGCGCGTGATTTCGGCCGCAAGGATACGCAGCGGCAGATCAGACGGTTGGTCTTCAGGATAGAGCCAGGGTCCTTCAGGGACTTTGGATGCAAAATAGTCCAGTATCGCGTCGGTTCCGTCGCCCGTCAGTGCGGAAACCATGAAGGTTTCTTCAAACTGAATGTATTCGTTGGCCTTCTGTGCAAGGTCGAGCAGTTTTTCCCGCTTGGCAATGTCGGTTTTGTTCAGAATGAGAACCTTCGGAGCCGGCTGGTTCCTCAGTCGTTTTAATATGTTTTCCACTTCTTCATCGATGCCTTTACGTGCATCGATCAGAAGCGCAATGACGTCTGCGTCCCTCGCACCGCCCCAGGCGGTGTCGACCATTGCGCGGTCAAGCCGCCGCTTGGGTTTGAAAATGCCGGGCGTATCAATGAATACCAGCTGGGCGGACCCATGCATTGCGACACCGCGCACAATGGTACGCGTTGTCTGAACCTTGTGGGTAACGATGGACACCTTGGTGCCGACGAGCTGATTGATCAGGGTTGATTTGCCCGCATTCGGAGCTCCGATCAGTGCAACAAAGCCGGCTTTCGTATCGGCCGGCATATCTGCCAGAGGTTCTGGAAGCGGCATGTCAAAACGACCGCTCGGGGCAACGAACCCGTTGTCGTCATCGTCCGGTTCGCCGTTGGTGTTCTCATCGCTCACGGTGTCATCATTCCTTCCAGACGCCTTCACGGCGCAGAACGGCTTCGGCCGCATTCTGTTCGGCAAGCCTCTTTGAGCCACCTTTGCCTTCCCCCGGTGCCAGGCCCTGAACGGTTACGGCAACCGTGAAACTGGGAGCATGGTCTGGGCCATCACGGCCTATCACGTCATACCGAGGGGTGGGCAGGCTTTTGGATTGTGCCCATTCCTGCAATGTCGTCTTGGCATCTCTTAACGGACCGGACCAAGATAGCATGCGCGGTTCCCAAAGGCGTCTCACGAATTCCTGGGCCGCCTCAAATCCACCGTCCAGATAAATGGCTGCAATCACCGCTTCGCAAATGTCAGCAAGCAAGGCGGTTTTCTTGCGCCCACCAGTCTGTGCCTCTGCAAGTCCGATGCGCATTGCGTCACCGATGCCGAGCTCCTGCGCGATTTCGGCACAGGTCTCGCGCTTGACCATATGATTGAAACGCCGTGCAAGTTCGCCTTCGTCTGCCTTCGGAAAGTGCTGGTGCAGCATGGAGGCAATGGCGAGGCCAAGAACCCGGTCGCCCAAAAACTCCAGTCGCTGATAGCTGCCCGCAACGGTGTCCGAAGGGTTCAGCGCACTTGCGTGCGTCAACGCCACTCTCAGAAGTTCCAGGTCCTTGAAGTCATAAGCAAGAGCCGACTTCAGTGCTGAGATTGGGTTCTTTGGTTTTAGGGTCATGCGTTTGGCCTGATATCCGGACTTAAAGGGTCCGGCCAAGCCGCTCCCAGCGTACACTCCAGGGCCAGGTCCAGATCTGCCAGGCCGGGGTCTTGTCCTTGATGGAGAAGAATAGGATCTCCGCGCGACCCATGAAGTTTTCGATTGGCACGTAGCCGACCTTGCTCAAAACGCGGCTGTCGACAGAATTGTCCCGGTTGTCGCCCATCATGAAGTAATGGCCTTCCGGAACCTTGTATTCGCGCGTGTTGTCCAGCTGACCGTTGGTGGTCAAGTCCAACGTGTCGTAGGAAACGCCATTTGGCAGCGTTTCTCGGAAACGAGGCACCCGGCGTACAGCACCCGATTCAGACTGCTCTATATAGTCGTCGATGCGCTCGCGTTTAACCGGTTCGCCATTGATGTGAACGACACCCTCCAGCACCTGGATCGTGTCGCCAGGTAAGCCGATAACCCGTTTTATGTAATCGATGGACGTGTCGGTCGGCAGTTTGAAAACAGCGACATCGCCACGTTCAGGATCGGCCGACCAAACGCGGCCAGGGATCGGCACCAATCCGAAAGGGAACGAATACCGGGAGTAGCCGTAGCTGTATTTGGACACAAACAGGTAGTCGCCAATCAGCAAGGTGTCCTTCATCGATCCGGATGGAATGTTGAACGGCTGAAACAAAAATGTGCGCACGACAAGGGCAAGCAGAAGCGCCTGGACGATCACCTTTATGGTTTCGCCAACGCCGCTTTCCTTCTCTTTTTTGTTTTCGGTCACGCTCATAATTTCCCTTAAAAAACTTTCCGTTGATCCGGAGGGCGACGCTGCAATCCTGCGCGACTTTTAGCTGTTCACGTCTGCGGAAGCAATGCAGGCGAGGGCGCAATGCCCAATGCCTTTCAGTTTGATCCTGGTTGGGGTGGTTCCGGCCAGTCCTGGGGCCATGCGGAAATGACGACGAAGGCCTGCGCCAGCGGAAAATCATCCGTGATCGTGAGATCGATGGTCGTTTTGAAGCCCTCAGGTGTCATCGCCGCAAGCCGTTCGGCAGCCCCTCCTGCCAATGCAATTGTCGGCTTTCCCGATGGCAGATTGACCACACCCATTTCCCGCCACGCGACACCCATGCGGATGCCACTTCCCAACGCCTTGGAGCAAGCCTCCTTGGCCGCAAAACGCTTGGCGTAGGAAGCGGCTCTCTCGGCGCGCTTGTCGGATTTGGCTCGTTCAATGTCGGTGAAGACCCGATTGGTGAAGCGTTCGCCAAAACGGTCCAGTGTTTTTTCGATCCGACGAATGTCGATCAGATCGCTACCAATACCCAAAATCATGTTTCTTGAATTCCGTCCCTGAGGGGTATCGGCAAAAGGTGGTGCATGCCGGACCTGGAATCAAGCGCCGCCGTCTTCTTCCAGCGTGCGCCCTGGTGCTGGGAAGAGCTGCTCGCCCCGTTCGGCGAGAATGCGTTTGCGCCGCCGCTGATAGACTTCGACACTCTTATAGACAATCACATAGGACACCGAGCCGATGACCAATCCGAGAGGAAGGCCACCTATGAACATCGGCTTGAGCATTGGCCAGAGAGAATCCATCGATTTTTCCAGAAGTCCGTGCTGAAACTGCTGATGGACATGCGCAGGATCTGCTTTAGGCGCGCGTCCATGCAGGATCCATTGACCGATTTTGAACGTGAATGCCCAGATAAACGGGAAGGTGATCGGGTTCCCGATCGAAGTGCCGAGCGCGGCTGCAATCAAATTGCCGCGAAGCAACCAGGCCAGGCCGAATGCTGTCAGGAAGTGGAACCCGACCAACGGTGTGCATGAAGCAAAGGCACCAGCTGCAAACCCTATGGCAATTGCGTGTGGTGTTGCAGTCAGCCGCAAAACCCGTTTGCCGAAATACTTGGTGGATCGTGACCAGCTGTTCCGTGGCCAGACGGCAACGCGCAATCGCTCAATGCGTGTTGGTATTTGTCTTCGGCGGAACAGCATCGTGTGGGCTTCGTCTCCGTTACTTCTATTTAGCTCAGTCCGCGGCTGCCTGGCTTGACCGCGGGCAGGGCCGCCAGTTCCGGAGGCAGATTGTCCGGTTCGTAAACAGGCACCTTGTATTCCGTCAAGGCAATCAATGGCACGGATGTGTCCGCCTCTCCCGCAGACCGGTCGATCAGGCAAGCCACTGCAACCACTTCAGCACCAAGAGCTTTCAGCGAGGTTACCGTCTCGCGCACTGAAAGGCCTGTTGTGACGATATCTTCGACAATAACCACTTTTGCCCCCTTCGGAAGGTCGAAACGGCGCAGGCGAAACTCGCCATCCTCGCGTTCCACCCACATTGCGGGGACGCCCAGATGGCGTGCGGTCTCATAACCGGGGATAAGGCCGCCAAGCGCAGGGGAAATGATGTAATCGACCTGTCCATGTCCGGAAGACCTGATCTTGTCCGCCAGCGCCTTGCACAGCGTCGCGGTCTTGTCGGGATACATGAATACCCGCGCCTTTTGCAGGTAGACCGGGCTGCGAAGCCCGGAGGTCAGAATGAAATGCCCTTCCATGTAGGCACCGGCTTCGCGAAACAAGGACAAGACTTCGTCGCGTGTCATTTAGCTGGATCCTCGGGTGTGTTGCGCCTCATCCATTTACACGGTTGACGCTTGAAACATTCGGTTTGGAACGCAATTGGTTGATAATCCGGTTCAGGTGTTTCAGATCCCAGACCTCCAGGTCAATGAGCATCTGATGAAAATCGCGTGCACGCTGTACCATCTTGACATTGTCGATATTCCCGCTATTCTCACCGATTACCTGTGCAATCGTCGCCAGAGACCCTGGTTCGTTGGCAGCAGAGATGTCCAGACGGGCCGGAAACCGTTCCGGATTGTTGTGATCGATATCCCAACGCACATCTACCCAGCGTTCCGTCTGGTCATCAAATTCCTTCAATGCCGGCGACTGTATCGGATAAATGGTCAGTCCTTCCGACGGGGTCAAGATACCAACGATGCGGTCACCCGGAACGGCGCCGCCATCCGGTGCAAAAGTAACGGGAATGTCACCGGATAGACCTCTGATCGGGAGCGCGGGACCTTCGCCTGGATCATCCGAGTGCTCAGCGGCATTTTTCTCTGCCTCAAGCGCGTCGGGCGGAATTCGGAATTTCATGCCTTGGCCCTGCTTGAGCCCGAACCAGCCTTCTTCGGTCAACGGTCCTGATATTGCGACCCGTTCATCCTGATAGTCCGGATGCGCAGATTTAAGCACCAATTGTGCGCTGAGGTCCCCTCGACCAACTGAGGCCAGCAGATCGGCAACGCTGGACTGATGATGCTCTGTAAGGACGGCCTCCAGAAGGTCTTCCGAATAGGCCTTGTCGGCGCGTGCAAAAGCCCGTTTCAAAATGTGCTCACCCAAAGCGCCATATTGTTTGCGAACCGACTCCCGTGTCGCGCGTCGAATGGCAGCCCTTGCCTTTCCCGTGACAGCAATTGCCTCCCAGGCCGGCGGAGGGGTTTGAGCCGGAGAGCGGATTATCTCCACTTCGTCACCGTTTCTGAGCTCGGTGACGAGCGGCATGATCTTGCCGTTCACCTTGCACCCAACGCATGTGTTGCCGATCCCTGTGTGAACGGCATAGGCAAAATCGATAGGGGTGGCACCTCTGGGCAGGGCGATCAGGCGGCCTTTGGGGGAGAAGCAGAAGACCTGATCGTGGAACAATTCGAGCTTCGTGTTCTCCAGAAACTCTTCCGGTGTGTCCCCTTGCGCAAGAAGTTCCGTAGTCCGGCGCAGCCACTCGAATGCCCGGCAGTCTTCCGTGTGGCGGGCGATGTTGCGACCGCCATACTCGCCGTCTTTATAAAGCGCATGTGCCGCAATACCGTATTCTGCGACCCGGTCCATCGAAATCGTTCGGATCTGAAGTTCAACGCGCTGGCGGGAAGGTCCGACAATGGTGGTGTGGATCGAACGGTAGTCGTTCTGCTTGGGTGTCGAGATGTAATCCTTGAACCGGCCAGGCACCGTTGGCCACGTTGTGTGAATGACGCCAAGCACGCGGTAGCAGGCTTCGACTGTTCCGACGGTGACCCGGAAGCCGTGAATGTCGGAAAGTTGCTCAAAGCCGATTGCCTTGCGTTGCATCTTCCGGAAGATCGAATAAGGCCGTTTCTCCCGTCCTCGGACTTCAGCTGCCATGCCCCGTTCGCTCAAGCGTTCGGTCAGTGTGGTTTCGATGTCCTTGATCAGTTCGGCGTTGCGGTCCCGCAGGTCGCTCAACCGGCTGGTAATCGTCTCATAAGCTTCCGGGTTGAGGGTATGGAAGGCAATGTCCTCCAGTTCCTCACGCATGTCATGCATGCCCATGCGGCCGGCGAGCGGCGCATAGATTTCCATGGTTTCTTCGGCAATCCGGCCACGTTTGTGTTCCGGCATGTGCTGCAGCGTTCGCATGTTGTGCAAACGGTCTGCAAGTTTGACCAGAAGCACCCGAACGTCATCGGCAATGGCAAGCAGCAGTTTTCGGAAGTTTTCTGCCTGTTTGGCCTTCTGCGAAACAAGGTCAAGCCGCTTGATCTTGGTCAGGCCTTCAACAAGCTTGCCGATTTCCTCTCCAAAGAGAGAGTCGATCTCGGATCGTGTCGCATCCGTGTCCTCGATCGTGTCATGCAACAAGGCAACGGCAATCGTTGCGTCGTCGAGGCGCAGGTCGGTCAGAATGGCGGCGACTTCAAGAGGGTGGGAAAAATAGGGATCGCCCGATGCACGCATCTGGGAGCCATGTTTTTGCATGGCATAGACGTAAGCCTTGTTGAGCAAGGCTTCGTCAGCTTCCGGATTGTAACGCGTAACCCGTTCAACGAGTTCGTATTGACGCATCATGGCCGCAACCGACCTTGGAAACCGGCTGAGACTTCAGCTGGAAAAAGAAAAAAACGCTCAAAGCGCGGGCTGCAGCCAGCCGCGCTTCGAACGAGCTTGTGACGTGAAATCAGACGTCGTCGGTCCGCTCTGGCGGAACCAGGCCTTCCAGTCCGCGAAGAAGATCTTCTTCTGACATGCGGTCAAATTCAACAGCACCGTCATCGACGCTGTTCACCTGTGTAACCTGCTGTTGTCCGGGCGCAGGTACCACCGGCACGGCTTCTGCCTCCGGCTCGTCCACTTCCACAAACTTTTGCAGGGAGTGGATCAGGTCTTCTTTCATATCTTCCGGACTGACGGTCTGCTCGGCAATCTCGCGAAGCGCGACAACAGGGTTTTTGTCGTTGTCACGGTCGATGGTCAGCGGCGAACCGCTTGAGATCATGCGAGCCCGGTGCGCAGCCAGCAGCACCAGCTCAAACCGGTTTTCGACCTTGTCGATGCAGTCCTCGACGGTCACGCGCGCCATTCGACGTCTCCATAGGCTTCAGGAACTTGAAGAACCAGCGTATAGTAGTCGCGTTTAGAAAAAGCAACCCCTTGTCAATTCTTGGAAGCGGAAGCTTGTGTTGACGTTACGGACGGTCAATTTTCGCTGATTTTTTGTCGGTTTTTCGAAAGTGGCTCTCGCTTTTGCATTGCGGCACTCCGATATTATAGTGTAGGGCACTGGCAGGCCCTTAACTAAAGAATCAAAAGGCCGATGGGAAAATAAAACAATAAGCTGTTTGACGTTGCCTTATAAGTAGCATCGCCACAGCAAAGTATGCGCTGATTGATGACGAAAGCTGGTGAATTGTGCCTGGCTGCGGGAAGCCTGGTACTTGAAGACATCTTATTTCTTTGCGCATATGACTTGGAAAGGTTTCAAATAAAATGTTTGACGCTCGTGAAAAGGTTGCCTTGTTCATTGATGGGGCCAACCTGTATTCCACTGCCAAGGCTATCGGCTTCGACATTGACTACAAGCGTTTGCTGAAAGAATTCCAAGGGCAAGCCTATCTGCTGCGCGCATATTACTACACGGCATTGATCGAGGATCAGGAGTATTCTTCAATCCGGCCCTTGATTGATTGGCTGGACTATAACGGATACAAGGTCATTACGAAGCCCGTGAAGGAATTCGTTGACAGCGCTGGCCGTCGCAAAGTCAAAGGCAACATGGATATCGAGCTCGCCGTGGATGCGATGGAACTCGTAGAATCCGTCGATCACGTTGTGCTGTTTTCAGGCGATGGAGACTTTCGTTCGCTCGTCGAGGCGTTGCAACGAAAGGGGCGCAAGGTCAGCGTCGTCTCAACGCTGAAGACGCAGCCACCAATGATCGCCGACGACCTGCGCCGCCAGGCTGACCATTTCATAGACCTCGCCAATCTTGCCAACAAAATCGGCCGTGACCCCTCAGAACGTCCGGTACGCCCGCAAGCTCCTGCGGATCTGGATGACGATGACGAGGAAGACGACTACTGAGTTCAGGTCTGTCTTGACGATGAATTGGAAGAACGAAACTCTCGGGCCGGTCGATCCACCGCTGGATTGCCCGGCCTGTCCGCGTCTGGTGGCACTTCGCGAAGAGCTCAAGACCGCGCATCCAGACTGGCACAACGCACCTGTTGTTTCGTTCACATCGGAAAAGCCCCGCCTGCTGGTCATCGGCCTGGCACCTGGCATGAAAGGCGCCAACTGTACCGGACGGCCTTTCACGGGCGATTACGCCGGTGATCTCCTCTATAAGACAATGCTTGATTATGGCTTCGCCGAAGGCACTTATCTGGCGCGACCCGATGACGGTCTGCAGCTGAAAGACGCCATGATCACCAATGCGGTGCGGTGCCTGCCGCCGCAAAACAAGCCGACAGGTGCGGAAATCAAGACCTGCCGCCCCTACCTGTTGTCGACACTGGCCGCCAATCCTTCCATTCGTGCTGTTCTCGCACTTGGCCGTATTGCCCACGAGACGTTTCTGACGGCGCTTGAGCTGAAACGGTCCGCCTTTCCCTTTGCACATTGCGCCGAACACGACTTGCCTGGCCACAGCATGACGCTTTTCGACAGCTATCACTGCTCACGGTACAACACCAACACAGGCCGACTGACGGAAGACATGTTCAGATCGGTGTTTGACAAGATCCGCAAGACCGTTCCCTGATCCGATCGAGCAAAATTCGTTTGAGGGAGCATAAACGGCAACATCGGGCGAAGTGCCCTGCTGCAAACTTCCGAGCGTAATGCTTTCCGGTGCTCGCCAGCATCGTCATGATCTCGTGTGCCTCAATGAGGTCTGCAATGGAAGAGCGTTGGAACCTCATTCAACGGAATGCGGAGACTTCTTGTAGTCTTCTGCATCGGCGATTGCCCAACCGTTCGGTCCCAGATGTTCCTGAGGCTTGAAGCGCGCCTTGTAGGCCATCTTTTCAGATCCCTCGACCCAGTACCCAAGGTAAACATAGGGAAGGCGAAGCTTTCTTGCGCGTTCAATATGGTCGAGGATCATATAGGTCCCGAGCGCCGTATCGGCGTAGTCCGGATCATAAAACGAATAGACCATGGAAAGGCCGTCGGAAAGCTGA
Source organism: uncultured Roseibium sp. (assembly GCF_947499295.1). GTDB lineage: Bacteria > Pseudomonadota > Alphaproteobacteria > Rhizobiales > Stappiaceae > Roseibium. The sequence continues at coordinate 401,660 of NZ_CANMNP010000001.1, read as the reverse complement.
TCGCTGAGCGCAACGCCAAGAAGCGGCCCGTCGCCCGTGCCGGTGATGAAGGAATTCGGGCCTCGCTTTCGATACTCGATCAGCAGCGTGTCCACATGCGTGTCTTCCACCATCATTGCATAGTCGAGAACGCTCATTTCGGTCATTCCGCCATTTTCGTGGCGTTCTTCCAGATAGTCCCGGAATAGATCGTATTGTTCGGCTGAGGGGCTCGGTGGCAGACGTGCTCCGATCAGGTTTGAACCCGACTTCCAGACCCTTCGGAAAGAACGGCTCCACTTGAAGTCGTCAACACGCACGCGCACGGAGACACAGGCCTGACAGCGCTCGCAAGCCGGCCTGTAAGCAATATTCTGGCTGCGACGAAAACCGCCCTGTGTCAGGACTTCATTTAGAGCAGGTGCTCCATGGCCAACAAGGTGGGTGAAGACCTTTCGCTCTTGCTTTCCCTCAAGATAGGGACAGGGCGCAGGCGCTGTAAGATAAAACTGCGGATGATCTGTTGGGTGCCGTGTCACCGTGTTGTCCCGCGATACCTCAAAATATGTCCCTGATCTGTTGCCTTACAATCCATAATACCATGGAGCCACCAAAGAGAAGGTCAACCATAAAATAATAGCCAGCGGCGTACCAGCCCGCACAAAGTCGGCAAAACGGTAATGTCCGGGGCCCATGACGATCAGATTTGTCTGATAACCGACCGGCGTTGCGAACGAGGTGTTCGCGGCAATGATCAAGCAAACGACAAAGGCTTCGGGCGGTTGACCGATCTGCTCTGCCAGATTGATCGCAATCGGTGTAAACAGGACGGCCGCCGCATTGTTTGACAGAAAATTCGTCAAAATCATCACGATGAAAAACAACGCGGACAGCACGACAGATGCCGATGCCCCCTCCAATACATCGACAAGACCGGAAGCAATCGCCACTGCCCCTCCAGTGCCTTCCAAAGCAACAGCTCCGGCAAGAGAAGCTCCGACAAGCATGAATATCCGGCTGTCGATGGCACGCATGGCCTGGCGAATGTTCAGGCAACCTGAAGCGATCATGGCAAAGGTGCCGGCGACTGCTGCGGTCACGATCGGAACGATGCCGGTTGCCGCAAGCGCGACGACGATCGCAAAAATCGCCAGGGCCCGGGGGGCATAACGCCTTCGTGGGACCTCGGTTGTTGACCAGTCGAGCAACAGCACATCCCTGTTGCCGCGCAGTCGAGCGATCTCGTCCTCGTTTCCGGCGACCAAAAGGACATCGCCAGCTTCCAGGCGGATATCGTTCATGGCCATGCGGGGCATGCGGCTGCGCCGTTGAATGCCCATCACCAGGCAGCCGGTTTCCGAATAGAAGCCGGATTGGGGCAACGTCCTGCCCATCAGGCGTGACGCTGGAGCGACAACCACCTCCGACAAGCTGATCGACCCTGGCTGCGCAGCCGTGGTTTCGCGCTCAGCACTGCTTGGGGTTTCGCTCTCGGTCTCCATCAACGGTTGGCGGCGGGCAAGCGCATTTGCGAGCGCTGCACGCGTCGCGGCAACGATCACCGTGTCCCCGGGTGTCAGCACCACATTTTCAAAGGGGGGCAGAATTGGCTTTTGACCACGTTGAACCAGTCGAACCGTCATGTCCTTGAGCTTGGGAAACATGCCGGACACAGATTCAACCCCAACCAGCGGGTGACCGTGGGTGATCTCGATCTGCGCAATGAATTGCTTGCCCGATGTTGCCTGAAACTCTTCAGCCATTGTTTTGCGCGCACGCATGAGATGAGGCATCACGAAGAGAACATAGATGGCACCTGTCCCTGCGACGATCATTCCGATGGGCGTGAAGCTGAAGAAGGTCAGCTTCAGGTCGGATGTTTGAGCCGCATAATTTGCTACCAGAAGGTTGGTTGACGAGCCGATTAATGTCGTCATGCCGCCAAGGATGGCAATGAAGGAAAGCGGCATCAGAACCCGGGCAGGGGATTGGCCGACTGTCGCTGCAACGGCTGTCAATATGGGCAGGAACATCACCACGACCGGCGTGTTGTTCAAAAACGCGCTCAAGACAGCAACAATGATCAGGATTGGAATGGCAGCACGTGCCGAATGGCCCCGGGACATCTGGACGATTATTTTAGCTGGGCCTTCCAGAGCATCTGTCTGGAACAGACCCTGTCCGATGATCAAGAGGCAGATGACCGTGATGAGAGCCGGATTGGCGAAACCGGTCAGAAAGTCTGCCGTCGTAATCGGGTCGCCGTCCGGCGACGTGACCGGAAAGACCGAAAATATTACGATAAACGCGGAAACGGATCCTAGCGCGATTGTTTCAATCGGATAACGTTCAAGGGCGTAAAGAAAGACGGTTGACGCGATCACCAGAAAGGTAAGCGCCATCGCGATATCAACTGAATGCATTCACCTGCCCAAAGCCACAGTGGCCAATCTATTTCAAGGCATAGTTTAAAACAGCCGGTCGGTCGATTGGAAGGGGACGCTAGCCAGAATGCGGTTAAAAGTTGCTGGTTCCGCTAGAAACTGCCCAATCGATGCAATGGAAATATCTAAATCTCAATGTCCGAGGGAATAACCTCAGCTCTGTCCCGTTTCTCTCAATGACCGCGCCAGAGCGGTCTGACCAGAAGAGGAAACGGACATGGAAAATATCTCACCCGCCCGCATTATGGCAGCAAAGCCCTCATATGCCGTGCGCCGCGTCGATCTGCAAGACTGTGCAGCAGTGTCTTCAGCTGACTATAAACCGCAAGCAGGCGACCTTGTTCTGGCTCGTATTTCTGAAATCGGCTCCCACGGCCGTATCGAATTGCCGAACGGCCGCAAGGCCAAGCTTAACATTGGCGACGAAGTGATCCTGGCTTATGGCAACAGATATGCTCCCGACCAATATGAATCCTATGTCCCGGAAAGTCTGGAAACCTGTCACATGGTTGCAGCCGGCGGCATCGCATCAAAGGCCGTTTCCTGGCACAACAGGCTCTCCGGGCCGACTGCAATAGAACCGGTCGGCGTTCTTTGCCTGTCAAATGGCCGTCCGGTAAATTTGAACGCCTACGCGCTTCCAACATTGGCCGGACCAATGCCTTCCGTCGTGCTCGGCGTCTTCGGAACGTCGATGAATTCCGGCAAGACGGCAACAGCGGCGGCGCTCGTCAGAGGCTTTGCGCTGAACGGCTATCGCGTCGGAGCTCTCAAGATCACAGGCACCGCTGCTGGCGGGGATCCCTGGTTGATGCGCGATTCAGGCGCAAGCGAGGTTCTTGATTTCACCGATGCCGGAATGGCAACCACCTTTGGCGTTCCGCTCGACACCCTGGTGGCCTCGACCCGCAATCTTCTAAGGTCTCTCAGCAGATCGAATTGTGATCTTGCTGTGGTGGAAATTGCAGACGGCCTGTTTCAGGACGAAACACGGCAGATTGCGGAAAGCAAGCTGATCCAGTCCGTCTTCGACGGCGTTGTGTTTGCCTCAGGAGACGCATTGGGTGCTGTCGCAGGCGCAAAGCAGCTGACTGACCTTGGATATAATGTGCTCGCAATTTCCGGCGCCTTGTTGCGGTCTCCGCTTGCTGCACGGGAAGCCGCTGCAAATCTCGGCCTTCCGGCCTATGACCTGCCGGAATTTCACCAGGCAGAGAAAGTCTCTCAAATCATGGATACCGTGGTATCGCCTCGGTACGCGGCAACCGGATGAGCCAATTTCAACCAAGCACAGGCGAGGGCTTCCCACGATTGTGGAAGCCTCGCCGGACGGTGATGTGCATGGCTCTCGTGGCCGCCGGTATCGCCCAGGCAGTTGGCGCAATCATCCTTTCCCTTAGCGCAAGTTCATTGCTCAGAAAGGACGCGGACCTGTTCGGGCAACCCGTTCTGGCCGTCTTCATATTTGCCGCCATTTCTGCGCTCGGGCTTTTCATTTTTCAAAACAGGCACGCCGAAAGATTCGCGTTGTCTTACGTGCATGAAGTGCGACTGGCCTATGCACGCCACGCCCTTTTGTTACCCTTTGACGGTAAGGCTCCAGGTGTCGGCTTGTCGCTGACCAGGCTTGTCAACGACCTGGGGGCAATCAAGCTGTGGCTTTCCAGAGGGCTTTTGGCACTGATTGCTCTTGTTCCGACGGTTGCGACGCTGGGGACCTGGATTTTCCTGGCGGAACCGACGCTCTTGTTGCCGCTTTGCGCCGTCATTTTCATGTGGGGCATTGCCATTCTGGCAACATTGCGGCCACTCAGACACAGCATTCGCAGGTCAAGGCAAAAACGTGGTGGGATGGCATTGCTTCTTGGCCGGGCGTTGCCTGACCGGTTGCCGTTACTGCTTCATGGCCGGCTTGAACCGCTTCTGAGACGACTTGCCCGCCGCAGTGAGAAAGTTTGCAGCTATCTAATTCAACGCGCGACATGGTCCGGTGTCCTGAAAGCCTGCAGTCGCGCAACATTTCCGGTCGCGGTTGGCTTGTTTGTGCTCACATCGCTGGACGGCGCGGAAACGATCGTTTTGTTCCTGATGTTGTTTTCGTTCTTGGCAACGCAGCTTGAGACCGGGGCAGCGGGTATTGAATATTATGAAGCCAACAAGGTCGCTCGTGAAAAACTGGCAAGAGTTTTTGGTCTAACGGCTTTGAAACCTCAATCGACTTCCCACGGCAAAAAGGTTGACTGGCAAGCGCCGCTTGTGATTTCCGGCCTGAAGCTGCCATCCGGAGAAAGCGTGTCTGCGCGGATTGAGCCGGGTGTCAGCAACGACATTGTGCTGACTGACCCGGAAGATCGGCATTTTCTTGCGCTTAGCCTGGCCGGTTTGACAGTGCGGGCAGACGAAGGGAGGGTTCTTCTGGGCGAAATCGACTATGCGTCTCTGGGTGCTAAGGAGATCTGGAGGGCTGTTGCCTTGGTTTCCCCGGCGAATGGAATTCCGGAAGAAACGGGCGACAAGCAGGCCGTACAATTAGGCATGAAGTCCGGTGTATCCGATGAGGTGCCGGAGAGCCTAATGGAGATCTTCGAACTTCAGTTGGACTGGGACAGCAGGACTGCAACTCGACTGTCCGACGCAGATCGCTTGAACATCAGGCTTGCTCGCGCACTTTTGCGCCGGCCGAAACTCCTCATTATTCAGGACAGTGGAATTTGCCGGACGGATTGCACCGGCAAGAAAACTCGCCAGTTGGCAGAAGACGCTGGAACGACACTTCTGTTTCTCTCAGCGCCCAAGACCGATTGAGCAAGGAAGCCCTAACTGCCACAAAGTGCAGAGACCGAAAGCAGCCCCGAACCAAATATGGGGTCATGGCCGGGTTCACCAAGGTCTTCAGCGTTCGACTTGAGAAGCTCAAACACATCATCGACGGAGAGGTCCGGATTGGTCTGGCGGACAATCGCCGCAGCGGCGGACACAAACGGCACGGCAAATGATGTTCCGGTTCTCCACTTTGCTCCCTTGACCGAGGCCGCCGACCACACGTTAACACCTGGTGCTGCCAGATCGACATAACTGCCGCGATTTGCCCGGCGGTAGATCCGCTTGTTCTTGTCGACTGCAGTTACCGCCAACACGCCAGGAAAAGCTGCGGGATAAGCCGGGTCTGCACTGGGGCCGTTGTTGCCGGCTGCGGAAATCAGCGCGATGCCGCGGTTTTCCTTGATATCATCGACCGCCAGCGCAAGGACACGGTTCTCAGGCCCGCTAAGGCTGAGATTGATCACCGAAACCTGTTCTTCGGCGAGCCTGTATAGAGCTTCAACAAGGGTAAAAGCGTCGGCTCTTTCATCCCGCCCACTTCGATAGAATGCATCAACGGCGATCAGCTCGCTGTCAGGCAGAAGACCAGGAGTGCGTGTATCCGGTTGCCCGATCAGGATTGCCGCGACAGCAGTGCCGTGGCTGGCCTTGGAGGCAGGTCGCTCCTGGTCGGCCAGTCGCAATACCTTGATCTTGGCACCGCTGAAGGTGGAGTGATTCTCGTTAAGGCCGGTATCGACCATGCCAAGTCGGATCCCGGTTTCACACTTGTTTGCGAGTTCGGCAACCTGACCTGGCCAGTCTATCAGTGTGAAGGCAGCACAGTGCTGTCCGGTGCATGTGTTGTCGCCGCGATCCAAGCGGTAGAAGTGATTGAAATCGGCATTTCCGCCTGAAGGCAGCGCCCGCACCGCGTCACGCGCATCTTCCAGGCTGGTATTGGATGGTGGGCTAAGGCGATGAGAGCGAACGGTGCCGCCAGGAACCGAGCGTTCTTCCAAGATACCGAAGCCGTTATCCAGAAGATTTTGCAAATCCTGCGGTGAAATATTGAAAACGATGATTTCCGAAGATGCGAATTGAGGCAGAGGCGCAGTCGGAACTACCCGTCTGGGTGAAGTTTGTTCCTGACGTTGCCTGTTCTGACCACCAAAGAGCCGGCGCAATGGTGAAAGACCTGACGCAGATCCGCTGTTCCGGCCTCCCTGGCTGCTCTGACCGCCTCGTTGGCCTTGGCTGTCATTTCGGTCGTCGTCGTCATTATCATCATCATCGTCGCTATCATCGCTGTCGCTGTCTCCCCCATCGCTATCGCTGTCGCTGTCGTCGTCGTCAGCATAGGCTGACTGTAAAAACAGATACGATGCGCTTTCCTGTCTGAAGGCGTCGGTCAGGGGGAGGAAAAATGGCATTGCGACAAACGCAAAAAACAGCTTCTTCATAGCGTCACCTTTTCATACATCGGTTGCGGAATAAACCGCCTGCTTGTTTCGTACTCATAGGAAGAACGTGAAAACGGCTCGAATATTCCGCTCCTCAGGCTTTTAAAATGGTACATGCATGACTGACCCGTTTTGTGGATTGTTGATTGAGAAACTGCCGAATTTGAGACGGTATGCTCTGTCACTGTGTCGATCCGGAGACCAAGCTGACGATCTTGTCCAATCAACCGTTGAACGCGCCTTGAAGGCGAGATCCAGTTTTGATCCGGCAAGCAAGATAGAAGCGTGGCTGTTCCGAATTCTGCGAAACGCGTGGATTGATATCATCCGAAAAAACAAAGTTCGGGGCCACGAGCTGGAGTATGACGACGCTCCCGAAATCGCAGACAGTGTGTGTCATCAAGGTGATGCACGCCTGATGGTTTCCAGTGTCATGGCAGCGGTCGAACGACTTCCCGAGGGTCAGCGGGAAGTTCTTTTGTTGGTGAGCGTCGAAGGGCTGAGCTATGCGGAAGTTGCAGAAATACTCGACGTGCCAATGGGAACAATCATGAGCAGGCTTTGCCGTGCCCGCCGCGCACTCGCAACCAAAATTGGACTGTCCTCGGAATAAATCGGGTTTCAAACCGTATTCCGAAAGAGTAGAGGCTAACTATGGACCAGACCGAGATGACCGATGAACTCATTATGGCCTATGCGGATGGCGAATTGACGGCAGACCAGGCCGCAAGGGTTGAAGAAGCCCTGAAAACAGACCAGTCCGCGCAGCGCAAGCTTGCCATGTTTCGAGAGACCGCTGACCAGCTGAAGGCAGCAACAGCTCCGCCTATACCGGATGATCTGGCACGTCGGATCGACGCGTTGATCGGAGATAAGGACGATGAACCCGCACCTGCGGAGGCAGACAATGTGGTGCCGTTCCGTCGCTTTGGACGCTCCGGATTTGTTCCGACCGCAATTGCTGCTTGCCTGGCACTCGCGATCGGTCTTGGAACAGGCTATTCGCTCAATCTGCCTGATCAGGCAGGCGAAGGGTCACCCTTTGGGGTTGCAGCACTTGCGGACCCTGGGATTGAAGGGGCGCTGGCGTCAACGCCTTCTGGCGAAAGCAGCGTGCTGTCGTCGGGGGCGACGCTCAACCTGATCGCATCGTTCATGGATGAAGCCGGGGTGCTTTGCCGCGAATTCGACTATGAAGGGGCGAATGGCCACTCTGTCGTGTCGGTCGCCTGTCGCGATGGTGGCCAGTGGCAACCGAAGATCGCTATTGCGGCCTCCGGAGACGCGGCGAACCACTACGCTCCAGCTTCTTCGCTCGATGCCCTGGAAGCCTGGTTGAAATCGTCCGGTTTGGGAGACCCTCTCGGCGCTGAAGATGAACTGCAGCACTTGGCCGTGAGATAGATCTGCCAGACCTTGAAGGTTTAGCCCTGGTGGTGATCACCGACATGCTGCTGATGATAAGCCGAGTTGATCACCACAACACCCAGGATCAAGTCATGCAGAAGGCGTTTGCGATCCGAAAAGAGCGAAACCAGCAGTACCAGGGGCGTGAGCAGGGATATGGAGAACCAGAAGAGCAAAACATGCACTGCTGCCAGTAGCGGATAGGGCTTTGCGCCATACCACAAGCGCATTTCCAACCCCATGGCACGCATGCCAAGCGTTGAAGCCTGTGGCCCGCCAAGTGTGAAGGCAACATAAAGCAGGGCGACCGCCGCCGGCAGGATCCCGTATAGCAGGAAGCCCAGGCCAAGCGTGAACACTCCAAGAAAGAACACGAGTACGCCGGCACCGAATGTCAAAAGCGCAATCACAATCACGTCTATACAGAACGCGAATATCCGACGGCTGCGAACACCGGCAAAGAGCTCCGGGTTGACCATCGGATCAAAGACATCCTGGCGTGTGTAATCGGCAGTGCTTGCAGCTGACATTTTCAGGCTCCCAAGAATGTGATGAACCAGATGTGGGGATTGGATGCCGACTTCGCAAATCGGACTGCAGACGGCAATGCCTCCGTTGAGGTGCGGGCTCAAAAGAAAAAAGTTCAGAACACTACTCGGAAGTGACGTGACAGGTTGACATTTGAGGCTGGGAATCAATCCATTCTGTCGCCGATTTCCAGATAGCGCACAACAAACCCACGTTCACGCAAAGCCGCCACAATCCGCTCTCCGTGCGGGCGGTCAAAGGCCTCAAAGGTCACATCGAGGGTTGCTCCTTTGGCGGGCACATTCAGGAACAGCCTGTGATGTTCCACGTCGACCACATTGCCCTGCATGTCTCCAATGACGGTGGCAATTTCGCCGAGCGTTCCCGGGCGGTCAGGCGTGTCGATGCGGATTGACACAAGGCGGCCATCGCGGGCGAGCTCGCGCACAACGATCTTGGAGAGAAGGCGTGGGTCGATGTTGCCGCCGCAAAGGACAAGTCCGACCTTTTCACCGGCAAACCTGGCCGGATCGCTCAACAGGGCTGCAAGTCCGGCAGCACCGGCACCTTCTGCAATTGTCCGCTGCAGGGTCAGGTAGGCGTTGATCGCCTGTTCGATGCTGCTTTCTGAAACCAGCAATATGTCATCGACCCGGTCCTTGACAACTTCCGTCGTGAGTTGACCAATGTCCCGTACCGCAATGCCTTCGGCAATGGTTGCCCCTTCGCATCGCACTTCCTTGCCGTAGAAAGCTCCCCACATGCCAGGATAGAGCGTCGTCTCAACGCCGATTACCTTCACTGACGGCTTCAGTGCCTTGGCCGCCGTTGCAATGCCGGAGATCAGGCCGCCACCGCCAACCGGGATCACCAAGACGTCGAGATCGGGTTGCTGCGCCAGCATTTCCAGAGCAATGGTTCCCTGGCCGTGAATGACTTGCGCGTCGTCATATGGATGAACCCAGACAAGATCCTTCTTCTGCGCCAGACGATCGGCCTCTTCCTTGGCCTCGGCAAGCGTGTTGCCGGCCAGGATCACTTCGGCGCCGTATCCACGCGTGGCGGCAATTTTCACGAAAGGTGTCAAGACAGGCATGACGATCGTAGCCGGAATGCCAAGCCGGCCAGCGTGATAGGCAACCCCCTGCGCATGGTTGCCCGCAGAAACGGCGATCACGCCGCGTGATTTCTCGTGCTCGGACAGGCTGGTGAGTTTGACCAGTGCGCCACGTTCCTTGAAAGCGCCGGTAACCTGCATGTTCTCGTATTTGACAAAAATATCCGCACCGGTCAGCTGTGACAGACGCGGCGCAGGCAGGCACGGCGTTTCAAGAACCGCGCCTTTGATGATCTCCGCAGCATTGTGGATTTTATCGACAGTAACTTGCTGCGGGTCGTTGAAAGCCAGTGTCATGAACGCTCAGCCAGCATTCCGGCCACCTTCGGCGCGAAATAGGTCAGAATGCCATCGGCACCGGCGCGCTTGAACGCCAACAGGCTTTCCAGCATGGCCTTGTCGCCATCAAGCCAGCCGTTTGCGGCGGCCGCCTTGATCATCGCGTATTCACCTGAGACCTGATAGGCATAAGTTGGAACCTGAAATTCGTCTTTGAGCCTGCGGACGATATCGAGATAGGGCATGCCTGGCTTCACCATGATCATGTCCGCACCTTCCGAGATGTCGAGTTCGGCTTCGCGCAGGGCTTCGTCCGTGTTGGCGGGATCCATCTGATAGGTGCGCTTGTCTCCCTTCAATGTGCCCGACGACCCAACAGCATCGCGGAACGGCCCGTAAAACGCCGAAGCGTATTTGGCCGAATAGGCCATGATCTGCGTGCCGCGAAACCCTTGGGCGTCAAGCGACTGCCGAATAGCGCCGATACGGCCATCCATCATATCTGAGGGGGCGATCACATCCGACCCCGCTTCGGCCTGAACGAGAGCCTGCCGGCAGAGCTGATCGACTGTCTCATCGTTGAGAATGGTTTCGTCTTCCATCAGGCCGTCGTGGCCATGGCTGGTGTATGGATCCAGCGCGACGTCCGTCATCAGCCCAGTGTTAAAACCCTCTGCCTTGATGGCGCGCAGGGCGCGGCAGGTCAGATTGTTGGCGTTCAGTGCTTCTGATCCTGTGTCGTCTCGCAGGGAAGGATCCGTATATGGAAAGAGAGCAAGCGCGGGAATGTGGAGATTTGCGGCACGCTCGGCTTCGCGCACGGCTTCATCCACCGACAAACGGACAACGTCGGGCATGGATGGAACCGGTTGCCGGATACCTTCCCCGTCCACCAGAAAAATCGGCCAGATCAGATCATCGACGGTCAGCGCATTTTCACGCACGAGACGCCGGGACCAGTCGGTCTGGCGATTGCGGCGCATGCGGGTGCCCGCAAGCAGTGTATCCATATGGTCAGATGTGATCTTCGGGAGGGACGTTTTGGACGGCATTTCAGCAGCCTGTATTAGAGGAAAGTTCGTTTTTGCATTCTGCCGGGAGTGAGCCGACAATCTACCACGCAGTTTGACGCAGTCCAACATTCTGTAAAATAACTGAAAATAAAAACAAAAAAGAGATTGTTTGACGTTTGCGTCAAATATGGTTTAGTGCTGCCGCAATTGAAAGCGGCGGGTGTGTCCGGGGAAGGGGCCTGTGTCATCGCCTGCGATGGGAGGACAACGAAGTGGACTTTTCACCGAACGAAGATCAGCGCGCCTTTCAGGATATGGCAGCAAGCTTCTCAAGAGATGAGCTCGCTCCCTTTGCCAAGGAATGGGACGAGGAAAGCCATTTTCCGATCCCAACTTTGCGCAAGGCCGCAGAACTCGGATTTGGTGGCATCTATGTCCGGGAAGACGTTGGCGGCTCTTCGCTCAGCCGTCTTGATGCTGCATTGATCTTCGAAGAGCTGTCCAAGGGGTGCACATCGACAGCCGCCTATCTTTCCATTCACAACATGGTGGCCTGGATCATCGACACATTCGCATCGGAGGAGTTGCGCCAAAAATATCTGACCAGGCTCTGCACGATGGAATTGCTGACAAGCTACTGCTTGACGGAGCCAGGTTCCGGTTCTGATGCCGCGTCCCTAAGGACAAGCGCTAAGGACGATGGTGACCACTACGTTCTGAATGGATCCAAGGCTTTCATATCGGGCGGTGGGGTCAGCGATCTTTATGCGGTTATGGTGCGCACGGGCGGCGAGGGGCCGTCCGGAGTTTCCTGTCTTCTGGTTGAGAAGGGCACACCAGGCCTCAGCTTCGGTGCCAACGAAATCAAGCTTGGCTGGAAAAGCCAACCGACAGCGCAAGTCAATTTTCAGGATTGCCGTGTGCCAAAGTCCAATCTGATCGGTGAAGAAGGACAGGGTTTCAAGATTGCTATGTCTGCGCTTGACGGGGGACGCCTCAACATAGGCGCCTGCTCTCTAGGGGGCGCACAAGCCTGTCTTGATCTTGCAGTGAATTACATGAAAGAGCGCAAGCAGTTCGGCAAGCCGCTTGCCGAATTCCAGGCGCTGCAATTCCGATTGGCCGACATGGTCACTGAACTGGAAGCCGCGCGCCTTCTGTTGCACAAGGCCGCGACCGCGGTCGATGCCAAGTCTCCAGATGCAACGCGGCTGGCTGCGATGGCGAAGCGGCTCGCAACTGACACCGGGTTCAAGGTCGTCAACGAAGCACTGCAGCTTCACGGCGGCTACGGCTACCTGCGGGACTATCCGATCGAGCGTTTTCTTCGCGACGTCAGGGTGCATCAGATCCTGGAAGGCACGAATGAGATCATGCGCCTGATTATCGCCCGACAGCTCTTGAAAGACTGAGTGAATTCAAGCTGCTTGGAAATTGAAATGACTCCTCTTTCTTGCGAGGCGCCCAGTGAGCGACGAAATTCTGTTTGAAAAGCGCGGCAGGGCCGGCTTTGTTACCCTCAATCGGCCAAAAGCGCTGAACGCACTCAGCCAAGCAATGGTTCGCTTGCTTGAGGAGCAACTCACGCGCTGGGCGGACGATCGGGAAGTCGCGCATGTGGTCATCACCGGTTCGGGTGAAAAGGCTTTTTGTGCCGGTGGCGATATCCGCAGCATCTATGATGCCAGAATGGCCGGGAAGGCAGACGGCCTGGCAGAATTCTTCTGTGAAGAATATCTGCTCAATGCGCACATCAAAGCCTATCCAAAGCCATATATAGCGTTGATCAACGGCATAGTCATGGGAGGCGGTGTTGGTGTTTCAGTGCATGGAAGCCACCGGATCGGCACTGAAAAGACGCTCTTTTCAATGCCGGAAACCGGGATTGGCTTCTTTCCGGATGTCGGTGGCACGTACTTTCTGCCGCGCATGCCGAAGAAGACAGGCATCTATTGTGCTCTCAGTGCCGGCCGTTTGAAGCAAGCAGATGCATTGGCGACGGGTGTCCTGACCCACGCAATCGAGGAACGAAGTCTGGGCGACGTCGCTCTTGCGCTTGAAAGTGCAGAAGATGTCAACACAGCACTGGCACCATTTCTGGTCACGCCCGAAAAAGGACCGGTCACCGAACAGGCTGATTTGATCGAAAAGCTCTTTTCAGCCTCCAGCGTGAGCGACATTCTTGACAGGCTGGATGGCTCCGGCGACGAGTTCGCCCGAAAAACCGCAAGTGCAATTCGGGCTAAATCGCCGACCAGTGTTCTGGTTGCCTTTGAACAGATGAAGCGCGGAACCGAGTTATCCTTTAATGAGTGCATGAAGCTGGAATACCGCATCGTGTCGCGTATCTTGCTGGAAAATGACTTTTTTGAAGGCATCCGGGCAGCCGTTGTCGACAAGGATCAAAACCCTGCGTGGAGCCCTACACAGTTCAGCCAAGTAGACAGCGCGACGCTGGCATCGTATTTCGAAGAACCGCCTGAGGGCGATTTGCCTCTTTGATACTGACCATTGGACACTCGCTGAATATGATCACCAGCTTTCAGGACCTGATCGACTCGCGCCCGCCCTGGAGCACTTTGCTGATCTGGTATCTGCGTGTCATCGCGATCATTTTGATTGGAGGCGGCGTCATCTACTGGGCGCGGATCATAGGTATTGTCGAGTGGCGGGGACTTTGGTTCTGGGAAATGCCGATTGCCCTTCAGGGAGCAATTGTGTTTTTCGCCGTTCTGGACCTTGTGGCTGCAACCGGGCTTTGGCTGACGGTATCCTGGGGCACAGTCATGTGGCTGTTTCGCTGTTTTTGCCAGATCGTGATGCATACCGCCTTTTCCGACCTATACGGTCGCCGGCCATATGAGATTGCATTTTATCTGCTGACGATCGCGATCTACGTGACACTTCACTATCTGACCATCAAGGAAAACCGGGAGGCTGCGGGTCGACCTGCAGAGTCCAGAACTTGAATCATTCTTTGAACCGCTTTTCAAAGCGGTTCAGGACAAGCGGTCAACCGATTCAAAATCAACGTAAAAACAGTTTGGGAGGAAACCATGCCAAGCACTATCGGATTCATCGGTCTGGGCAATATGGGCGGACCGATGGCGATCAATCTTGTCAAGGCCGGACACAGGGTTCTTGGATTTGATCTTTCCGAAGCAGCCGTGGCGCTCCTGACCGATGCAGGCGGCGAAAAGGCCGGCAGTGTCGCAGACCTTGCTGCGCAAGCGGATGTGGTTGTTACCATGCTGCCGGCGGGCAAACATGTGCGGCAGATCTATCAGGGCGAGGGCGGCATCCTCGACAACGCCAGATCCGGTACATTGTTGATCGACTCTTCCACGATCGATGTCGATAGTGCTCGTGCGGTCAGTAGTGCAGCAGAGGAAAAGGGGATGCTCATGGTCGATGCCCCGGTTTCCGGTGGTGTCGCTGGTGCCGCTGCCGGCACGCTAACTTTCATGGTGGGAGGACCGGACAAGGCCTTTCAGGAAGCCAAAGCCTTCCTCGACATCATGGGCAAGACAATCGTTCACGCAGGGGGGGCTGGAAACGGCCAAGCCGCAAAGATCTGCAACAACATGATCCTCGGTATTTCGATGATTGCGGTCTCCGAGGCATTCGTTCTTGCGGAGAAGCTCGGCTTGGACGCGCAAAAGTTGTACGATGTTTCGTCGACTGCGTCGGGTCAGTGCTGGTCGCTGACGTCCTATTGTCCGGTTCCAGGGCCATTGCCGACATCGCCGGCAAATCGCGATTATCAGCCGGGCTTTGCCGCTGCAATGATGCTGAAGGATTTAAAACTCGCCCAAGAAGCAGCAAATTCTGCAGGAGCGGCAACACCGCTTGGCGCTGAAGCTTCGTCTTTGTATGCATTGTACTGCAACTCTGGCGGTAATGAGACGGATTTCTCCGGGATTGTGAACTTCCTCAGGGGGGCAGGGTAAACAAGACATTAATCGGACCCCTAAATGACCCTTCAAAAGTTAACTTATGATTCAGCGTGTCTCTTAAGCGGATTTTAGAATCGCTCGGTTAGATTGCAGGTCAAGGCGGGAAAATATCCGCCGAAAGACAGGTACTATAAGAGGCGCAATCAAATGATCACCGCAAGTAGGGCAGTCGACGCTGTGGCACCAGGTGAAGAGGAAGCAGTGGACATCAAGCCACTCTACCTCGAGGCACTTACGCTCGTCGAGCGACTGCATAGACGTCTTTTGGACGTTATCAAGGATGAGTTCGATCGCATGGGTCGTTCCGATGTCAACAGTGTGCAGGCTTTGCTGCTGTTCAACATTGGCGATGCTGAATTGACAGCTGGTGAACTGCGGACACGCGGTTACTACCTGGGATCAAACGTTTCCTATAACCTGAAGAAACTGGTTGAAACCGGCTATATTCATCACCAGCGTTCTCGCATGGACCGTCGGTCCGTCCGTGTAAGCCTCACGGACAAGGGCCAGGAAGTGGCAAAGATCGTCAATGATCTTTATGAGCGCCACATTCTGTCTGTCGAACAGGTTGGTGAGATCGGGCCGCAGGATTTTGTTGCTCTGAACAAGTCTCTGCGCCGTCTAGAGCGGTTCTGGACTGACCAGATTCTCTACCGTCTGTAAGTTTTCGCGGTACATTCAGATGACAAGGCACCGCCCTCGGGGCGGTGCCTTTCTTTTTGGGCAGATTTTCAAGGGTATTTGCCGCTGCGCGGAGCTCCGAAACCACAAACGCTGCACGCTTTGTCGACCTCACGCAGAATTGCGCTGCCGAATTGTTGATTTCAGCTCAAAAAGCTGATGTCTTCGCCTCAGATAGACCTAGCGGCAAGAAGCTGACATCTTGTGGTCACATTGGAATGGCTTTGTGCGGTATTCCAAACGAAAAGATGGTTAAAAAATCAAGCGATTTGTTAACTCCCTTCCGCTAGGAATTGGTATAGCTGGCTCGGTTTAATTATGGCAAACCGGCCTGAAACACGAAAACATCCGCGCATCGTCGCAGCAACATGGGGTCGGCAATGAACCTTTTATCCGGACCGTTCGGGATAAAGCTTCACGTCAATAAGACGACTGGGAAATCGCTAATGGGCCTTTGCGCGCTCGGTTTGGCGGTACCGTTTGTGTTGGGCGGACCGGCTCCAGCGCAAGGCGGTCAGACCGTTGAATGGGCAGACAATTTCGACATTGCGACCGAAAACATTACGGAAGTGAAGTCGTCGGCACCGACGCTGTCACCCAACACGGCTGACTACAATGCGATTGCGATCAACCGCTATCAGCAAATTGTCCAGGCTGGCGGCTGGGGCACGGTGAGCGGGGGTAGCAAAACCCTTCGCATCGGCTCCCGCGACCCACGTGTCGTGGAATTGCGCCGCCGTCTGATCGCATCAGGTGATCTTGAGCAGCAAGCGGGCCTCAGCGATACATTCGATTCTTATGTCGACGCCGGATTGCGCCGTTTTCAGCTGCGTCATGGCCTGATTCCGGATGGCGTCATGGGCGCAGATACCGTTGCCGCCCTGAACGTTCCGGCACATGTCCGCCTGCGCCAGCTTGAGACCAACATGATCCGCCTGCGGTCCATGTCCGGCTTCAAGGGCGATCGGTACGTGATGGTGAATATCCCGGCAGCCGAGATCGAGGCCGTCGAAAATGGCCGGGTCCGGTCCCGCCATACCGCTGTTGTGGGAAAGATCGATCGTCAGACGCCAATCCTGAACAGCAAGATCTATGAGTTGAACTTCAACCCATACTGGACGGTGCCAAAGTCGATTATCCGCAAGGATCTGATCCCGAAGATGAAAGAGGATCCGCAGTATCTTTCAAAGAACAACATCCGGATCTTTGACTGGAGTAACAACGAACTCAGCTGGCAGCAGATCGACTGGAATACCGACGAAGCGACACAGTACCGCTTCACGCAGGATCCGGGCGCAGAAAACTCGCTTGGCAACGTGCGCATCAACTTCCACAACAAGCACCAGGTTTATCTGCACGATACACCTTCCAAGACGCTGTTCGGTGAAGCCAACCGCTTCCACTCTTCCGGCTGCGTCAGGGTTCAGAACGTGCGTGAGCTGGTAACATGGATGCTGCAGTCATCAAACGCGGATTGGAGCCGGAACAAGGTGGACTCCGTTATTCGTACAGGTGAGCGTGAAGACGTGAAGCTGAAGAAGTCCATTCCGCTTTATCTGACATATGTGACAGCCTGGTCCAATGCCGACGGTGTCGTGCATTTCCGTGAAGACATCTACGACCGGGACGACATTCATGGAACCGGGTCGCAGGCCCGTCTCTGAAGCTGTTTCTCCAGGTTTATGGCAATGTTCATTAGAAACGCCGGCCTTGATCAGGCCGGCGTTTCGTGTCTTCTGGTCCTTGTTGAGCAAGGAGCAGGGCAATGAGTCGCGATCCGCGGCCGGGCGAGATCTATCTGGAATTCAGGCCGGTCGGGAAACAGGTCAAGGTAACCGCCATTGATGCGGCGACCGGTATCGAGGTGTCGACCTTTGGTCCGGCGTCTGTGGCGCAGGAAGACCTGAAGCGGATTGTGGTGCGCAAGCTGCAGCGTCGCATTGAACAAGAAGCCGCGGCCAAAACTATTCGACCAGATCCGACACTGTATTGATAACGGCAGAACCGTCGTCGCGTGATCTTACGCGACTTGATTGATTTACTTGCGGAACATTTTTGATTTTGCGGAACATTGGTGTCGTTTTCCAAGTGGGTCGCGTCGCTATGACCCTTGGTTCTTGCCGAACGCTGTGTTAATCCCTCGCGTCAAGCTGGCACGGTTGCGATGAAGGTCTGCAAAGGACCGTACCGCTGGTGCCTTCTGCTCCTCGCACAGAATACAAGGATGATGCGATGTCTTTGATGGAAAGCTCTGGTCAATCCCTGCAGTCCGGTTTCTTCACCAGCGGTCTATCAGAGGCTGATCCGGACATTTTCGGCACGATCGAAAAAGAAATGGGTCGTCAGCAGCATGAAATCGAATTGATTGCATCGGAAAACATCGTTTCTCGTGCGGTGCTGGAAGCTCAGGGCTCGATCTTTACCAACAAATATGCGGAAGGTTACCCGGGCAAGCGGTACTACGGCGGGTGTGAATTTGCCGATATTGCCGAAACGCTGGCTATCGAGCGCGCCAAGGAGTTGTTCGGCTGTAACTTTGCCAACGTGCAGCCGAATTCAGGTAGCCAGATGAACCAGGCTGTTTTCCTGGCGCTTCTGCAGCCGGGCGACACATTCATGGGTCTTGATCTGAATTCTGGCGGTCACCTCACACATGGATCTCCAGTCAACATGTCCGGCAAGTGGTTCAATGTCGTTTCCTATGGAGTTCGTCAGGACGATCATCTGCTCGACATGGATGAAGTCGAACGTCTTGCGCATGAGCACAAGCCGAAACTTATCCTGGCTGGCGGCACCGCCTATTCTCGGATCTGGGATTGGAAAAAGTTTCGCGAGATTGCCGACAGCGTCGGTGCCTACCTGATGGTGGACATGGCCCACATTGCCGGTCTCGTGGCCGGTGGCGTCCATCCGTCACCGGTTCCTCATGCTCACGTCGTGACCTCAACTACGCACAAATCCCTGCGTGGCCCGCGTGGCGGGCTTATTCTCAGCAATGACGAAGCGATCGCAAAGAAGATCAATTCCGCCGTGTTCCCCGGACTTCAGGGTGGCCCGCTGATGCATGTGATCGCCGCCAAGGCTGTGGCCTTCAAGGAAGCATTGCAGCCCGAATTCAAAGCCTATGCGCGCGCGGTTGCGGAAAATGCCAAGGCATTGTCCGAGGCCCTGAAAGAACAGGGGCTCGATATCGTATCCGGTGGGACCGACAACCACCTGATGCTTGTCGACCTTCGTCCGAAAAACGCGACCGGCAAAGTTGCCGAAAAGGCGCTCGGACGGGCCAACATTACCTGCAACAAGAACGGGATTCCGTTCGATCCGGAAAAACCTTTTGTTACGTCCGGTATCCGTCTTGGAACACCGGCAGCAACGACGCGCGGCTTCGGCGTGGCTGAATTCCGCGAAGTTGGTCTCTTGATCACGGAAGTGTTGGACGGTTTGAAGGCCGCAAACAGTGAAGAGGGCAACGCGGCAGTTGAAGCAGCCGTCAAAGCCAAGGTAGAAGCACTGACGGCCCGCTTCCCGATTTACGGGGGCTGACAATCGCGGGCTCGGTCAGGAGCTACAAGAAATGAGATGTCCTTTTTGCGGCGGCGACGAAACCCAGGTCAAGGATTCCCGCCCGACCGAGGACAATACCGCTATACGCCGCCGCAGGATCTGCAACACCTGCGGCGGCCGTTTCACCACATTCGAAAGGGTGCAGCTGCGCGAACTGATGGTGCTGAAACGCTCCAATCGCAGGGTGCCTTTCGATCGGGAAAAGCTCATGCGGTCGGTTCAGATCGCCGTTCGAAAACGGCCTGTTGATCCGGACAAGATTGAACGCATGGTCAGTGGCATTGTTCGCCAGCTGGAAAGTTCGGGCGAAAGCGAAATTACCGCGGAAACAATTGGCAACCACGTCATGGAAGGCCTCAAGGGCATAGACGATGTCGCCTATGTGCGTTTTGCTTCTGTCTACAAGAATTTCCGCGAAGCCAAGGATTTCGAGGCCCTTTTGGACGAACTCAGTGATTCCGATGGGCAGCCTGTAAAAAATACATAATTCCTTCGTATCCGGTTTTTCATGTCAGTAGTATCCGATCTCGATTCGCGCTTCATGGCTGCCGCAGGACGTCTTGCCAGGCGGGGCCTCGGACGTGTGTGGCCCAACCCCTCGGTGGCAGCTCTGATTGTCAGGCAAGGGGAAGAATGTCATCGCCTTGTTGGCCGAGGCGTCACTTCCCGGCCGGGAATGGCCCATGCGGAAGTCAATGCTCTGGCCGAAGCCGGTGACAAGGCTCAAGGTGCGACTTGTTATGTGACGCTCGAACCTTGTTCCCACTACGGGCGCACACCACCTTGCGCGCTTGCATTGATTGAGGCTGGTATTGGCCGTGTCGTAATCGGGATGCTCGACCCCAATCCACGTGTTGCCGGGCGGGGTGCCAAAATGCTCGAAGATGCCGGGATTCCCGTGACGATTGGAGTGCACAAATCCGAGATGGAGGATCTCTATCACGGGTTCACTCTGCGTCAGCTCAAGCAACGGCCGCACGTATTTCTGAAATTGGCGGCATCGCAAGACGGGTTCATTGGCCGTTCAGGCGAGGGGCAGGTCAAGATTTCCGGCCCCTTGTCCATGCGCAAGGTGCACGGTTTCAGAGCTGAACACGATGCAATCCTGGTCGGGTCTGGTACAGCGCTTGCTGACGATCCATTGTTGAATTGCCGACTGCCGGGACTGGCGGCAAGGTCTCCTGTCCGCGTTATCATTGATCGCTGTGCGCGCCTCCCGCTGGAATCCAAGCTTGTAAGAACCTGCGTTGACGTTCCCGTCTGGCTGATTTGTGGCAACGATGCTGATGCCGACAAAATCGAGGTTCTGGCAGCTGCGGGAGTTAACGTGATCCGGGTCCCGGCAAGCGACTGCAGCATCAAGCCGGCCGTGATTTTGAGCGCTTTGGCCACTCGCGGCATCACCAGTGTCATGGTGGAAGGCGGGGCAAGAATGGCGTCGTCATTTCTTGCGGACGATCTTGTCGACGATCTGTGCGTGGTGACGGGAAATCTCGTGATTGGTGAAAATGGAATACCGGCCCTGCATGATCTTGATCTTGAGAATGTGCTGACAGACCCCAAGTTTCAGCGGGTCGAGGCCGGTTCCTATGGCGACGACACATTCATTTATCTCAGACGGCGTGGAGCCTGACATGTTTACCGGCATTGTGACCGACCTTGGCGAAATTCTCTCAGTTGAAGATGTTCCAGCCGGCAAGCAGACACGGATACGGACCACATACGACACGCACACGTTTGACATTGGAGCGTCGATATCCTGTTCGGGTGTCTGTCATACGGTGACAGCAAAACAAAACTCTTCAGACGGCAATTGGTTTGAAGTTGTTTCGGCAGCAGAAACTCTTGCGCTTACGAATGTGTCAGCGTGGACCGCTGGCCAGAAGATCAACCTTGAGCGATCGCTGACCCTTGGCGCAGAACTCGGCGGTCATCTGGTGCTGGGTCATGTTGACGGACTTGCAACCGTCACAAAGCGGGAAAATCACCCCGAAAGCGTCTATTTTCAGTTTGAGGCGTCTGGGGAGACCGCGCCATTCATTGCCAAGAAAGGGTCGGTTGCACTTGATGGAACTTCGTTGACTGTCAATGAGGTTGATGGGCTACTGTTTTCAGTATTTCTCATTCCGCATACGCTCGAAGTGACCACTTGGTCCGAACGCCAGGTCGGCGACAAGATCAATCTGGAAGTTGATATGATGGCGCGCTATGCAGCGCGTCTTGCGGAATTCTCCAAGACCGGGTAGGGGACGGACCTAATACCTTCTTAAAAGAACTGTTCTTCCCTGATTGCGAGTGCCCGGCGGCGCAGATTTCGCCAGGTTTTTGCGATCATGCTCGAATGAGACTGGACAAACCGGGGCAGACATGGTTCCTGTCGCGGCCTTATAAAGGATTGTACGACCCATGAGCGCTGCAAAGAAACTTCTGATCATCGAAGCCCGCTTCTACGACGATCTTGCCGATGCGCTCGCCGAGGGTGCCATAAAGACGATTGAGGCGGCTGGTGCCACCTATGACAGGGTCGCGGTTCCAGGTGTCCTGGAAATTCCGGCAGCTCTGTCCATGGCCATGACTGCAATGGAGAACGACGGTGTTCTTTATGACGGTTTCGTGCTTCTTGGCGTGGTGATCCGAGGGGAAACCACACATTATGACATCGTCGCCAATGAATCGAACCGAGTGATAATGGATCTGATCGTCGATGCTGATCTTGCAGTCGGAAACGGGATTTTGACCGTTGAAAACAACGATCAGGCGTGGGCGCGTGCAAAAGTAGACGACAAGAACAAAGGCGGAGCTGCAGCTCAGGCGGCCTTGGACATGATCGCCCTGCGTGAACGCCTCGGAGTATAACGAATGACCGGAAAGGCTGACCCGGAAAACCCGGCTGCCAAAACTGTGCGCCCTGCGAACAAGCGGGGCGTTGCCCGGCTGGCTGCCGTCCAGGCTCTGTACCAGATGGAGGTGGGCGGGGCCCCTCTGACCAGTGTGATCAGCGAGTTCACAGCTTTTCGACTGGGCAAGGAAATTGACGGGGCGCAATACCGTGATGCCGACGAACAATGGTTCAAGCAAATCGTTGCCGGTGTCGTTGAAGACCAGAAGTTCCTCGATCCTTTCATTCATACAGCGCTCACTGAAGACTGGCCGCTGAAACGCATCGACAGCCTTTTACGTGCAATATTGAGATCCGGTTCTTATGAGCTTCTGCGCCGGAAGGATGTGCCGCCGAAGGTGATCATTTCTGAATATATCGACGTAGCCAAAGCCTTTTTCGAGGACGATGAACCGGGTCTCGTCAATGGCGTTCTTGACCGTCTGGCGCATGAGCTGCGAGATGCTGAGTTCGGCGACAAAAAGGCTGATGGTGCCATCTGACGATGAATGCGGATCGGCCTGGCGAGTTTGATCTCATCAGGGAGTTTTTCGCTCCGCTGGCAAAAGATCCGGGAAGTCTGGGCTTGACCGACGACGCGGCCGTGCTGACACCGCGCGCAGGTTCTGATCTTGTGCTCACCAAAGACATGCTTGCCGCAGATGTTCATTTTTTCTCCGAAGATCCGCCGGAAGCAATCGCTGCAAAGGCATTGAGGGTCAATCTCTCTGATCTGGCCGCGAAAGGGGCAAAACCCCGCGGCTACTTGATGGGTCTTGCTTTGCCGTCCGACTGGTCGCCCGACTGGCTGGAACGTTTTTGCAGTGGGCTCGCAGACGACCAGAAGGCTTATGACTTCAAACTCTTAGGGGGCGACACGATCCGCTCTTCCGGTGGATTGCTGGTCTCCATTACCGCACTGGGTGAGGTGCCTTCCGGAAAGGCTGTTCGCCGCACGGGTGCGCGTCCGGGTGACCTACTTTTCGTAACCGGCACGATCGGCGATGCGGCGGCAGGACTTCAGGTGCGGCTGGATCCGGCGTTTGGACAAGAACGCGTATTATCGGCTGCTGATAGTCAATATCTGTGCGATCGATATTTGTTGCCGAGGCCGAGAACAGCCCTGACTCCCGTTCTGCTTGAATACGCAAATGCAGCCATGGATGTTTCCGATGGCCTGATTGCCGATTGCGGTCATCTGGGACGAGCGTCCGACGTCGACATTGTGCTCGATTTGGACAAGGTGCCGGTATCGCGGGCGATTGAGAGGATAAAAGCAAACTCGCAAGATGATTTCCTGCGCTGCGTTGACGGGGGCGACGACTACGAAATCCTCGCATGTGTTTCTGAAGAAAATGCCGGGCAGTTTTCAAATCAGGCCGCTGCGGCGAACTGTCCGGTGACATTGATCGGTCGTGCCGGTCCGGGAACAGGAATTGTTACGGTGACAAAAAAGGGAAGTCCACTTCACCTGGATGAACCGGGCGGTTTCCGCCATTTTTGATCCGGTCATCATCTGATCCTGGAAATGTGATCCTGCATATGGCTTTGTGTTCGGCCGCGCTCATGTTACCGGTTGATTCCTGCCTTTCTTGACTATCTGAAACCAGAGACTTGAGCCATGACCGCCGCTCTGACGGAAGCCTTTGTTGATGACCGATTGGCCAAGCGCAACGCTTTGTTGCTTGCTCTTGCACAAGCTGTCGGAGGTGCATCGGCTTCGATCGTGATCGCCACAGGCCCGCTTGTCGGGTACATGATGCTGGACGAAGACAAGTCCCTGGCAACCTTGCCCGTATCGACCATGGTTCTCGGCACAGCGTTCGGTACCATCCCTGCCGGCATGATCATGCGACGTTACGGGCGCCGTGCGGGTTTTGCAGGCGCTTCTCTTCTTGGTGTCCTTGCAGGCCTGCTGGCCTCATTTGCAGTGTTCAGAGACAGTTTCCTGCTGTTTTCCCTGGCCTGCTGTCTGGGGGGCTTTACCGGTGCATTTGTCCAGCAGTACAGGTTCGCGGCCGCAGATACGGCAAGCAATGCATTCAAACCCAAAGCAATATCCTGGGTGTTGGCAGGCGGTGTCCTGGCCGGAATTGTCGGGCCTCAAACTGTCATCGCCACCAAGGACCTTTTCTCACCAATTCTTTTTGCCGGGACCTACCTTGCACAGGCAGGCCTCGCGCTTGTTGCCTTTGTCCTGGTTCTATTCATCAAGATCCCAAAACCGCCCCGGATCAGTCATGCCCAGGCGGGCGGTCGTCCCCTTCTTGAGATCATGGCGCAGCGCCGCTTCATAGTCGCTGCTGCTTGCGGGATTTGTTCTTATGCTCTGATGAGCCTCGTGATGACGGCAACGCCCCTTGCCATGATTGCCTGCGGCCTGACGGAGACCGACGCGGCGCTAGGTATCCAGTGGCACGTGTTGGCGATGTTCGGTCCGAGTTTCTTCACCGGCAGTCTGATCGCGCGCTACGGCAAGGAAAGGGTCGTTTCCATTGGCCTTGCGCTTCTTGCCGGGTGTTCGGTCGTAGCGTTGATGGGTATTGAACTGACGCACTTCTGGACCGCTCTCGTCCTTTTGGGACTGGGCTGGAACTTCGGTTTCATTGGCGCAACAGCAATGCTCACCGAAGCCTATCGGCCCGAAGAACGCAATATGGTGCAGGCCGCAAACGACTTTCTGGTTTTCGGATTCGTAGCTGCGGCGTCGTTTTCTTCCGGTGCACTGCTCAACGCCTTCGGCTGGGGCACCGTCAATATTCTGGTCTTTCCATTTGTGGCACTTTGTCTCGGTTTGCTGGGTTGGCTCGTCTGGGCTGAAAGAAAAGAAGTTACAACCGCTTAAAGTCGTTGCGAAAATTCATTTCGTCATTGCAGCATAAATACCGCACTGCACCAAACAATACCGCAACGGAAGTACCGAATTAAACAATGTGAGAGCTTGACGAAGCGCTCCGCTTTGCTGCTATCGTGTCGATGCTTCACGCTGCGGAAATGGCGTGAATTGCGGTACGGCGAAAAAACAACAAGAAAATCATGCCGCCACAGTCTTGGGAGGAAGTATGATCGAGCTTGTCGTCATCATTTTTTGTGGTCTCTTGTCCATCGCCTATGGCGCTTGGGCCATTCAGTCCGTTATGGCGGCGGACGCGGGAAATGCCCGTATGCAGGAGATCGCGGAAGCGATCCAGGAAGGAGCCAGCGCATATCTCAACAGGCAATACACTACGATCGCGATCGTTGGTGCGGTTGTTTTTGTACTTGTTTGGATACTGCTTTCCGGACCTGCGGCAATCGGGTTTGCCATTGGCGCCATCCTCTCCGGCGCAGCTGGTTACATCGGCATGATGGTTTCCGTGCGGGCGAATGTC
Source organism: uncultured Roseibium sp. (assembly GCF_947499295.1). Classification (GTDB taxonomy): domain Bacteria; phylum Pseudomonadota; class Alphaproteobacteria; order Rhizobiales; family Stappiaceae; genus Roseibium. The sequence continues at coordinate 376,178 of NZ_CANMNP010000001.1, read as the reverse complement.
CGCACTGCTCAAGCAGCAAGCCAAAGCCTAGGGGCAGGGTTGGAAATTGCGTTCAAGGCCGGTGCCGTCACCGGCCTTTTGGTTGCCGGCCTCGCGCTGCTGGGTGTTGCCGTCTACTTTACAATTCTGACAGGCCCGATGGGCTATGCAGAGTCAGACAGAACCGTGATCGATGCTCTGGTGGCCCTTGGCTTCGGTGCCTCTCTTATCTCGATATTTGCGCGTCTCGGCGGCGGTATCTTCACCAAGGGTGCTGACGTTGGCGGTGACCTCGTTGGTAAGGTAGAAGCCGGAATCCCAGAGGACGATCCCCGCAACCCTGCGACCATTGCGGACAACGTCGGCGACAATGTCGGTGACTGTGCCGGCATGGCTGCTGACCTGTTCGAAACCTATGCGGTTACCGTTGTCGCCACCATGGTTCTGGCGTCGATCTTCTTCACTGGCGCCCAGGCAGTTGAGTTGATGCTGTTGCCGCTCCTTATTGGCGCCAGCTGTGTGGTCACCTCCATCATCGGCACGTTCTTCGTCAAGCTTGGCGAAAACAACTCGATCATGGGGGCCCTCTACAAGGGCTTCATTGCAACTTCGGTCCTGTCGGCAGTCGCACTTGCGGTGATCATTTTTGGCTGGCTTGGTGGCAGCACCGAATACACGACCTCAGGCGGAACAACCTTCTCCGGCTTTGATCTGTTCGTGTGCGGCGTTGTGGGGCTGATTGTTACCGGCCTGATCATCTGGGTGACCGAGTATTATACGGGCACTGAGTATCGCCCGGTGAAATCCATCGCCCAAGCTTCGGTTACAGGTCACGGCACCAATGTCATTCAGGGGCTAGCGGTTTCGCTCGAGGCAACAGCCCTTCCGGCAATCATCATTATTGCCGGTATTTTGGTGACCTTCTCCTTTGCCGGATTGTTCGGCATCGCAATCGCGGTGACGACGATGCTTGCTCTGGCAGGCATGGTTGTTGCCCTTGATGCCTTTGGTCCGGTGACTGACAATGCCGGTGGTATTGCTGAAATGGCTGACCTGCCTGCTGAAGTCCGCACAACGACGGATGCGCTCGACGCTGTCGGCAACACCACAAAGGCAGTCACCAAGGGCTACGCAATCGGTTCTGCCGGTCTCGGTGCCCTGGTGTTGTTTGCCGCCTACACGGAAGATTTGAAATTCTTCTCTGCCAATGCGCAAGAAGGATCGATCTTCTACGGCATTGATGTCAGCACGCTGTTCACGCTCTCCAACCCTTATGTCGTCGCCGGCCTTCTGTTCGGTGGACTGCTGCCATATCTCTTCGGTGGCATTTCGATGACGGCTGTGGGCCGGGCTGCCGGGGCAGTTGTGGAAGAGGTCCGCCGTCAGTTCAAGGAAAAGCCGGGCATCATGCAGGGTACGGAGCGGCCGGACTATGGCCGGGCGGTGGATATGCTCACGAAGGCAGCCATTCGGGAAATGATCATTCCCTCGCTGCTTCCCGTGCTGTCACCGATCGTGGTCTTCTTCGTGGTGCGTGCGGTGGCAACCCCGGCGGATGCGTTCGCAGCCCTCGGAGCCATGCTGCTTGGTGTGATTGTCACTGGACTGTTCGTGGCGATATCGATGACCGCCGGTGGCGGTGCATGGGACAACGCGAAGAAGTCGTTTGAAGACGGTTTCACCGACAAGGACGGCGTGACCCACGAAAAGGGCAGTGACGCGCACAAGGCATCGGTAACCGGCGATACAGTTGGTGATCCTTACAAGGACACTGCCGGCCCGGCGGTGAACCCGATGATCAAAATCACCAACATCATGGCACTGTTGCTGTTGGCGATCCTCGCGCATTGAGGAGAGCGAAATGAAAAGAGAAAACCCCGGCCTGTCAGGCCGGGGTTTTTGTTTGAGCCACTGAAATAGGTCAGAGACTGAAGTTCGGGTTTGTCGCGCCGCGCAGGATCTGGGTCAGGAAGCCATAGTCGGCACCGCCTGTCCGTGTCTTGCGGGTCACGATATCGACGATCTTGCCGTCTTCGAGGGAGTAGTTGCCCATGTCCTTGACGAAACCGTCCTCATCGAAATAGACCGCCACGACGCGCTGTTCGACGATATCAGGGGCCATGAAGGCCGTGGTCGCGGTCTTCTGGGAAATGTAGTAGTAGGCATCGCCCGCAAGGCTCGACGTTGTGGAGGGTGAGCCGAGGACCAGTTCAACCTGTTCACGGCTGGAGCCGACCTGCACCTGACTCATCATGTCGCTTGTGATGACATGACCATGCGTGTAGGTGGTCGTGAAACATCCGCCGAGAGGCAGTGTTACAAGAAGCGGAAGGATCAGGGCGCCTGCCTTGAAGTTCATTTAAGAAGTCCCATCTTGCCAGATCTGCTGGCTTCCTTGAATTTCGTTGCTTGGCAAATTCACTATCGTGGGATAGGGCACAAGGCAACACTTGGTTTTATGGAGACGTCATGCTTTTTGGGCTGTTCCGCCGCCGTTCCCGCGATGCCGAGCACAAGGTTTATTGTGAAATCGTGGCTCAAGCGCGGCAACCGGTCTTTTATTCAGGGTTACTTGTCCCCGATACTGTGGATGGCCGATTTGACATGATCGTTGCTCATGCGGTGCTGTATTTCCGCCGTATGCGGGCCGAGGGCGCTGATGTGGCGGAATTTGCGCAAAACGTCTTTGATCTGTTTTTTCAGGATATGGATGCGTCTCTGAGAGAGATGGGCGTAAGCGACACACGCGTTCCCAAAAAAGTGAAAGTGATGGGCGAGGCTTTCTATGGCCGGGCGGATGCTTATATCTCCGCCATCGATAGTGGCAATGTTGCCGAACTTGCTGACGCTATCGGGCGCAATATTTTCACAGAAGATGCGCAGCCGGTCGCTCAAAAGAGACTTGCTGCCTATATTCTGGAGGCTGCGAGGCTGTTAAACGAACAGTCTGCGCAGGATCTTATGCGCACCGATGTTCGCTGGCCAGATCCAAATGCCTTCAAGACCTTGCCAGTCTGAACTCCTGTTTCGAAAAGAAACACAACATCGGCGAACGCAAAAATTAGAAGAAGAACAATGGCACAGAACAGTTTTCCCTATTCCTTCAAGGTGAATGCAAGCAAGGTGGTCGACAAGGAACAGTCGGTGGTCGTGAAGCCGGATCAGGCTGAGTTGGCCGCCATTGCCAAAACCTATGAACTGGATGGGATCGAAACACTCAAGGCAGATTTCACTCTCAAGCCCTACAGAAAAGCCGGATTGCGGGTAGTCGGGCCTATATCGGCAACTGTGACACAAACCTGTGTGGTAACGCTTGAACCCTTCCAAAGCAGTCTCAAGCTGGACGTGGACCGTACGTTCGAGCCACACTCGACCCGGGCACGCAAGGCTCGAGATCTGAATGACGACGGCGAAATCGAAATTGATTTGGAATCGCTCGATCCACCCGACGTGATCGAGGATGGTGTGCTTGATCTGGGTGGGGTCATCTGCGAGGAGCTTGCCTTGTCACTGGATCCCTTTCCGCGTCGTCCAGGCGTAGAGTTTGAAACCGGGGAGGAGGAGGCCCCAGACGCCGGTGAACAGGCGGAGGAAAAGCCCTCGCCATTCGCCGCCCTTCAGGCACTGAAGGACAACCCGGCCGACAAATGATCGTGCCGTAACCCACACCGGTCGGTGTGGACCCTTCGGCTGCGTGAGCGGGTTTTCAACGTCAGTTCGGTGCACGTTCATTAAAACGGTTGTCACTCTTGCCAAAACCGTTATGTTCGCGCCCGTTCTTGGCACTCCTGTCTGGGCCTCTGTCGTGGTGGCAGGACTATGGGGGGCGCCATCCGGTGCTGTTCTTGGTAGCGAAACGTCAAAAGACATTCTAGATGGCGAAAACTATACCGATTTCCCTGGACGCCATGGGCGGCGATAACGGGGCCGAGGTTGTCATTCCCGGCGCCGAGATCGCGCTTGTCCGGCATCCTGATATTCATTTCATCCTGTATGGCAATGAAAAGGTCATCGGTCCGCTCCTCGAAGAGTATCCGCGCGTTCGCGACGCTTCGACTTTTCATCATTGCGACGTTTCCATCGCCATGGACACAAAGCCGAGCCAGGCGCTGCGCCAAGGCCGCTGGAGGTCTTCCATGTGGCGGTCGATCGAGGCTGTCAAACAGGGCGAAGCCTCAGTTGCCGTGTCTGCCGGCAATACCGGTGCATTGATGGCAATGTCCAAATTTTGCCTGCGTACGATGGCAAACATCGAGCGGCCCGCAATTGCGGCGATATGGCCGACGACACGCGGTGAGTCCGTTGTGCTGGATGTGGGGGCCACGATTGGCGCTGATGCTCAACAGCTCATTGATTTCGCCATTTTGGGCGGTGCGATGGCGCGTGCCCTGTTCGGGGTGCAACGCCCCAGCGTTGGCCTTCTCAATATAGGTGTTGAAGAGGTGAAGGGGCTCGAAGAGGTCCGCACCGCTGGACGTCTGTTGCGGGAAACGCCTCTGCGCTCGCTCGAATACGCTGGCTTCGTGGAAGGTGATGACCTCGGTAAAGGGACCGTGGATGTCGTCGTGACCGAAGGCTTTGCCGGCAACATCGCATTGAAGACAGCAGAAGGTACGGCCAAACAGATCGGCAGTTACTTGCGTTCGGCTATGAATCGGACCTTTATGTCCAAAATTGGTTATCTCTTCGCCAAAGGCGCCTTTGACCTGCTGCGCGAGAAAATGGATCCGCGCAAGGTCAATGGCGGTGTGTTCCTGGGATTGAACGGCATTGTGATCAAAAGCCATGGCGGCACGGATGCCGAGGGCTATGCCTCGGCGATCGATCTGGCCTATGACATGGTTAAAAATGAACTGACTCACAAGATCGCTCAGGATCTTGTGCACTACCATCGGGGTCGCTTCGCTGAAGACGGGCCCACATCGGAAGGTGATTTGTGAGCGTTATCCGTTCGACCGTGACCGGCTGTGGCAGTTTCCTGCCGGAAAAGATCCTGACCAACGACGACCTTTCAAAGATGGTCGATACCTCAGACGAATGGATCGTACAGCGTACCGGCATCAAACAACGGCACGTAGCGGCCGAAGGGCAGGTGACGTCCGACCTTGCACTCGGTGCTGCAAAAAGAGCCCTTGAGCATGCAGGTCTTGATGCACAGGACATCGACACGATCATTCTTGCCACGGCAACGCCCGACAACACGTTTCCTGCAACGGCGGTGACCGTTCAAAGCGGTCTTGGCATTTACCACGGTGCTGCCTTTGATATTCATGCCGTCTGTTCGGGGTTTGTCTATGCCCTTACGACAGCTGATGCCTATATCCGATCTGGATTGGCAAAGCGGTGTCTTGTGATCGGTGCGGAAACTTTTTCCAGGATACTTGATTGGACCGATCGCACCACCTGCGTGCTTTTTGGCGACGGAGCAGGTGCTGTCGTGGTCGAAGCTGAAGAGTGCGCCGGAACCAATGCAGACCGTGGAATTCTCACGTCGCATCTGCGCTCGGATGGGCGTCACAAGGAAAAGCTGTTTGTCGATGGAGGTCCTTCGGCAACGCAAACGGTTGGACACTTGCGCATGGAAGGCCGCGAAGTCTTCAAACATGCGGTTGGCATGATCACCGATGTGATTGAGGACGCTTACAAGGCGACAGGATTGTCCTCTGATGATCTGGATTGGTTCATACCGCACCAGGCCAACAAACGCATCATTGATGCCAGTGCGAAGAAATTGAATATCGCGCCTGAGAAAGTGGTGACAACGGTACAGCTGCACGGCAACACGTCTGCCGCATCCATACCTTTGGCCTTGGATACGGCCGTTCGGGACGGACGTGTCAAAAAGAACGATCTTTTGATGTTGGAGGCGATGGGCGGCGGTTTTACCTGGGGTTCGGTCCTGCTGCGCTGGTAGTCGGTCTTCATTCAAAAAACGACAAATGCGATCTTGTTAAGGAGTTCCGGTTGACCGGCTCGCCTTGAGGCCGTACCGTATGGCCTTGCATCGAAGTTCTCTTGCAAAATCAGCCAGATCACTGGCGTCCTTGAGGAGGGGTTATGGGCAACCGGACTATTACCCGCGCGGATTTGTGCGAAGCCGTTTATCAAAAAGTCGGGCTTTCGCGCACCGAATCTTCTGAATTGGTCGAACGTGTACTTTCTGAAATTTCTGACTGTCTTGTGACGGGAGAATCGGTAAAATTATCAAGCTTCGGGTCATTTGTGGTCCGCTCCAAAGGGGAGCGTATAGGACGCAATCCGAAGACTGGCGAGGAAGTACCGATTTCACCGCGCCGAGTGATGGTGTTTAAACCGTCCAATGTATTGAAGCAGCGGATCAATGATGCGCTAACAGGACAGGCCAGTAAATAACCAAAAAAGACCGGATGAGCTCGCAGGATAAAAGCCCAGACGCTTTTCGTACCATTAGCGAAGTCGCAGAAGACCTTGATTTGCCGCAGCATGTGCTGCGCTTTTGGGAGACCCGATTCTCGCAGATCAAGCCGCTAAAACGAGGTGGTGGGCGCCGCTATTACCGGCCTGACGATGTGGAGCTCTTAAAAGGCATCCGGCATCTGCTCTATGGCGAGGGGTACACCATCAAAGGTGTCCAGCGCATTTTGAAGGAGCAGGGACCGCGTTTCGTCATGCAGGCCTGGCAGGAAGACATCGCGCAGATCCATATGGAACCGGAGGCTGTTGAACCTGTCTCTGCAGCGCCAGAGGCGTCTTCGTCACCGGCGCCTGTGTACACTGACAATGGGTATGGACCTCAGGAGAAGTTGCCGAGCGGTCTGTTGCCGGATGATGCCCCCGAAACGGATAGGGGTTCACAATCCGGCGGTCTGAACATTCTGGGTCGACTGCGAGGCGAAAAGCCTGCTGCAAGTGCCCCGGCCGGCAAAGCTTCCGTCACCAAAGAGGACATCAGGCGCCTGCAGGCAACGCTCTTTGAACTGCTGGAATGCAAGCGCACGCTCGATCAGGCGCGATAAGTCTTAGCGTTCCGCATAGGTCTAAGACTTCTGAAACTTGCCCAGAAATTTTTGCAAAAAACTTGTTTTTTGGAACCTTTCCGGCTCACCGGCAACTTGAGCTTGGCGGGCAAATTCTCTGAGTTCACTCATTGACGGGCGCGATGAAGGAGGCACCCTCTTACGAGGGGTTCCGGTTAGGCCGGTCTCGCGAACATCGTCACGCCATGCAGTCTCGTCAGAGGATTGCACGGCAGTTTTGTCGTGGTGTTTTTGTTCCGGCTCGGACGCACCCGCACTATCTGGGTTTTGCGGAGAAGATTTTTTGACTTCATACAGGCGCTGTAAGATCGCAGCGTCTACCGGATCGTCAGGATCCAGGTCGCTGACGTCGACATCGCTGATTTTTGACGACTGGATTTCGCCGCTTTCATCGTATTGATTCTGGATCGTTGGACGATCACCGCCTGAGATGCCAAGTTCGGCACTGGATTGCACACATAGGACAATGCGGTCCGGGAAATCTTCGTCTGTTTTTTCGTAAGTGATTCTGATCTTTTCATCAGCGGTCATGCCAAAGACGTCGCCATCGGGGAAGACTTCTTCGCGCTGATAGCAAAATCCAACGAATGCGAGAAGGTTGGAGACCATGTATTCCGGCGGCAGGGTGCACGGATCGAATTGCACCTGATAGCCGATCAGATATTCAGAACCCGCTGCTGCGACCCCGATAGCCCTTTTGTCTGACACGGACTGAATCGGAGAATAGAAATGAGAGCGGATGAATAAAGTGGTCGGATTGTCATCGGTTGCGAAATTGCAGAAGGTCTTTACCGGTAACAAATAGCTGTTTGGTCCCCAAAACACACCCTTGCACGGCGTTTTCAAGCCTATCTGAGCTGCGAGCATTTTGGTCAGGTCCATGGCGAACCTGGTCTTTTTGCTGTCGCAGAAAGCCTCGAAATCAGGCCCCATCACTTTGGCAATGTTTTCGGGCAGGTCGACGCCGCCCATACCAAACTTGCGTACGGAAATGCTCGTGACGGCGTGGCATTGCTCAATGACCTCGGGAGCGTCTGGAAAGACGTTTTGGGTCATCAGATCACTTGTTGAACCGGTAAGGTGGGTCTTCTGGGTAAGCGGCAAACTTTGCGTGACCATGATTTGCATGTCACCGAACAACATGTAGATGTCCGCCTCCGTGCTGGTCACCATAAGCCGGCAAGCAACCGGGTCGAGCCCAAAATGCCCGATCGTCTTCCTAATGAGCGTTTGAACCGCGTCGCTGTCGAGCGGTGCATAGGTTTCATAAAGCAGCTGACAATCGACACTGCGCAACGGATGGGTTTTCAAGGCCGCCCCCAATTGAATTGCTACGGGGTTAGGTCTAATGACAAACGGTAAACGCGGCCTTGCAACGCAAAATTGAATTTGCCCTATCTGCGCATTTAGTTGAGACCCATGCAGGATGCGTAGAAACTGGTGGTTGCTGGCCAATCCGAGAAGATACCCTTCACGCCAACATCCTTTGCCAGAACATCCACGACTTCCAGCATGTCACCGTCTGACTTGATCACGTCGCTGACGGTCTGATAGTACCAGCCGCCGCCCGTGTTCAGCGGTCCTGAACGCTCCAGGGTCCAGGTGATGAGGTCCAATCCGGCGTCTTTTGCGGCTTTCGCATAAGCTGATGGAACTATTTTGCCGTCTTCGACGCTCAACAGCACAAAGAGCGGCGGTGCGATGTAGTTGACGCCCTTGTCCTTCAATTCCTGCATCGAGGGAGAAAATGTCGACGGATCCTGTGGATTGACGTCGCGCCGGCCATCCAGGAACACCGCCTGTTTGCCGAATTCCGGTTCGTTTTCGATCCAGTAAAGCACGTCATCGAGACGGAAGGATTGTGCAAAGACATCTTCGGGTGGAACACCAGCTTCCTTGTAGTCGTCGATCAGCTTCTGTGCGTAGTCTGCTTGTGAAAAACCGTCATGGGGCATGTCAATCTTCGGCGACTTCAGTTCCGGCGTGAATTTGACACCGAGGTCCTTGAATAAGGCGATGGATTCAGCGTGGGTCATCAATGTGCCGGTCGCCCCGTAAAGCTCCGTCCTCCATGAGGCCGTGCCGTTCATGTAGTCTTCAACCGACTGTGCCTGCTTGTCGGCACTGTCCATTTTCCCCTTCAGGGACTTGAATTCAGCCAAACTGATATCCGAAGTTCGGCATTCGGCGGACGCGGGATCGCCGCCGCTGGCCGGTTCAAATCCAGAGGTGCACTTGGCTGCAAGGTTCGTCGCAAGAATGTTGGTCGTGGTATGCAAATCGTTCTGGGAGTGACGGCAAACCAATTCCTTGTCTGCGGTAAAGGTCACGTCGCATTCCAGCACACCCGCGCCCATCAGCGCAGCGGCTCGGTATCCTTCTTCGGTGTGCTCGGGAAATTGCAGCGGTGCGCCTCGGTGACTGATGGAAAAGAGCGACGGCTTTGCAGGTTTGCCGATGCAGGCGGCGAGCTTGTCTTTCAACGGGCCGGCGTTCATTTGAGAAACGAGATAGGCAGGTCGTGGTCCCAGATCGACACCTTCAGCAAATGCTGTCGCGCCAAAGCCGAAGCCGAGAAGGATCGAAAGTGAGAGACTGATACGCATGGTCTTTATCCCGGTTCTTGAATCAAATTCTTAAGTGGCTTCAGAAGATATTTTAGGTCAGTAGGTTATCAGGAAAAGGTCAAGCTGGCTTCCAGGCAACTTTGAGAGCCTGCGGACCCCGGACGGACAGTCCGCGTTTGTATTTGGGTGCCTCTTCTGCCAGCTCAACGGATCGAAAACGCTTCAACAGCGTTGAAAAGATGATGTCCATATCCAGCCGCGCCAGATGATTGCCCAGACAAAAATGTGCACCTCTGCCAAAAGCGGTGTGCCAGTTGGGGGAGCGTCCGACGTCGAAGATGTCTGCATTCGGAAATTGTCGCGGATCTCTGTTGGCAGCACCGTAAAGCACACCGAACTTCGTACCCCGGGGATACGTGCTGCCGCACACATTCATCTCCTTGGTCGAATAGCGATGAAAGAAGGGCAGGGGCGATTCATACCGGAACATTTCCTGCACAGCCGTCTTCATGATGCCGGGCTCCTTGCGCATGCGCTGCATTTCCGTTGGAAATTTCAAAAGCGCATGCAAGCCGGAACCGAGTACATCAATTGTCGATCCGTGGCCTGCCATCAGGATCAGCATGGCAGTGGAAAAGAACTCGTCGTGGTTCATGTGCCCTTCGCGTTCAGCCTGTATCATCACGGACAGCAGATCGTCCCTGGGCACCGCCTCACGTTCAGTTTTCAGCTTCAGGAGGTACTCGTAAAACTCGGTCGTATTGCGTTCCGCGAGTTCCTTGCGTTCATCGGACCGTTCAATATCGAAAAACTGCACGATGTTTTCCGACCAGATCCGCAGTTGCGGGCAGTCTTCGTCGGGAACTCCGATGATCCGTCCAATCACATGGCCGGGCACATGGGCGGCAAGATCGGCAACAAAGTCGACTTCGCTGTGATCCTGTAACCCGTCGTAGAGGCTGTCCACATAGGCCTGTATCTCATCCCGCAGCTTGCCCACCATGACAGGTGTAAACAGCTTGAACACCTGCTTGCGCAATCTGTCATGAATTTCACCGTCACTGTCCAGCAACGAGAATTGCACGAAACGGGAATGATGGGGCATGTCGTGCCAGTTACCGGCTCGCTTTTGCGCCGATATCTCTTCCGGACTGGCAACATGCTCCATGGATCGGACCATATCGTCATGCATGACGATTTCCATGACATCTTCAAAACGTGCGGCAAGCCAGACATCAAAGTCTTCGTAATAGGTCAAACCCTCGCTTTCACGCAGAGCCTCGTAGGTCGGATAGGGGTCTTGCGCAAAGGCGTCTGACAGTGGCTCAAAGGAAAGGTCTGTGGACGGGGGCATCAGGCACTCATGAGAAGCCGCTCATTGCGGTAAAATTGTGATTCTTGGCAGGGTCGAAGATTTGGCTGGCCAAGTGCAAGCAAAATCCGCTGTCAGTGTGCCGATATCAGCAAATTTGAGCGATTTTCAGCAATTGGTGCTTGAGGCTTGGGGATAGCGAGGAAAGGGCAAAACTGACGATACCCGCCTTAGGGCTGGGTTCTTAACGATTGTGAAATCGCGAAATGGCGGCTGACGCTTTTGGAAGGCCCCATTGCAAGCTGGAGTGCGTGAGATCGACATGAAAGTGCCGAAGGCTTTCATCAACGAGTATCAGACCTTCTTGAAGGAGACCGGGTTCGACAATCCGAACCCGCAGGCGCTCCTGATGGAACTCGCCTCGCTCAGCATGGAAGTCTACCTGAAGGAAATAGCCTGGCTGTCGGATTTCATAGGCCGGATCAGGAAAGCCAATCGCGAGGCTGCTTGAACAACAGCGCGCCAACGCCAGCGCAAAAGTTCACTTCTTATCATAGCGACGCCAACTGCTCTCGTTTCGCCGAACTTCTAGGGAAACGGCATGAGATTGCTATCGACGTATTCTGATGCTTCTCATGTCTGAATTCGAGTTGTATTGATCGAAGTTATTAGGGCCGCGCTTACCAAGCGCTTATTGACACGCTCACGCGATGCTGTGTGAGGTCCTGAGAAACGCGCTCCGGTCTCTGCCGCAAACGCCTTTGGTTTTCTACATCGACTGGTTATCTGCATTCAAAATCCATTGGTTTTGGCACGAATGTTGACTTGATCGAGAAAATCCATAACCATTTTGTTATGGATTCGAAAAACCTTGATCTCGTATTTTCAGCGCTCTCTGACGCGACACGCCGGGGAATTCTGGCCAGTCTGGCTTCGGGAGAGCGGACAGTGCACGAACTGACATCCGACTTCGACATTTCGCAGCCCGCGGTGTCTCGGCACCTGCGTGTGCTGGATAGCGCGGGGCTTGTCAGGCGAGAAAAGCGGGGGCGAGAAACCATTGTGACGGCCGCCACGGAAACTGCAGCTGAAGCTGCGCACTGGCTGACGCATTACGTGGATTTCTGGACTGCACATTTTGATCAGATGGACGTCATTCTGACAAAGCAAAGGGAGCGACCAGATGGCCGTTGAAACAAGCTTTTCCGACAACATACTGACGATTACAAAGGAGTTTCCTCAACCGATCGAGGCAGTCTTCGATGCTTGGATTGACGCGGCAAAAACAACGCATTGGTGGGGATGTGCAAATACGACCAGGGTTGTTTCCACAGTCGAGCCCAAAGTGGAAGGCGCATATCGGCACACAATGTCCATTGAAGGCGTCGGAGATCATACGATCGAAGGCACACTGATCGACTATGATCCGCCAAACAAATTGGCATACACAATCCCGGCAAATGACTTTGCGCCCGAAATGCTTGTCTCGGTGAGTTTTGAACAGACTGGAAAGGGGACGCGGGTCGTTCTCAAGCAGTCGGAAATTGGCGGTGGCCTGAAAGACGTGGTCGCAGCCGGATGGACGGCATCGTTTGAGAGGCTTGAAGCTTTTTTCGAGGGTCAACGGCGGGTGGCGTGACTGTGTCTCACCCTACCGAATGCGCAAAAGAATGGTCTTTTGTCTATACCAATCTGGTCTGTTTGAGGTCAGGATACACGCACATTTGCCGTTGGATATGGAATGATTTGCCAAATGGGCCTAAGGGCTTTCCGCAGTGAACCTGGAATGGATCGGAAGGGTTGCCGCTCCGTAGGCAAGTGCATTCGGCCCAAACTGGCTTCCAGTTACCGATAGATCGTCCGAGACCTTCAGTTTCAAATCAGACACCAGCACATCGGTGATCGATTTTGGCACCGGGGCCGACACAATCAATTCAGAGACCTTTGCGAACGTGCCGAGGCTCTGAACGAGACTGCCCAGCTTTTCGACGACTGTACCACGCCACTGGCTGACAGCCGGATCGTCGTCTAGCGCGCCAGACGCGATTGCGTCATGCGTCAATTGCCAAGCTTTGCTGTCGCAAATGGAAATCTGCGGAGTTGCGCCTGTATAGATGCGGCCACCAAGAATTAGCCGAGGTTTCAGGTCCTCACAGACGTAACAGAAAAGCAGATCGTCAATCCGTTTGGCCTGACCGAACAAGGTCTCCGCACTGGCGGTCGCGGTTATGTCGTTCTGGATGAACACCTCAAAACCAGTATGCGCGCGCAAATCTTCTTCAAAGTCATGTGCAAGAACTGCTTGTTCCTCAGGTCCGCCGGCCTCAAAACGCCCGGGAAGTGTGAGGCCAACTCCTGCAATAAGCGCTCTTTGCTCAGTACCCAGTTCCGACAACAAAGCGTCGACTGTTCCGGTCAGCGTGTCTTGCACCGTCTGGACATCAAGCACAGCTAAGGGGCTGCGGCTTTGAGCGACCGGCTCACCGACGAAGTTGATGATGGTCGCCTCGATTGCATGACGGTCAACATGAAGCCCGATTGAAAAAGCCCCATTTGGGTTCAAGCTGATTGGCGTGGTCGGAGGCCCGATCCGTCCGCGGACCGCTTCGCCTTTACTGACCAGATTGTCACGTTCCAGAGCTCTGACGATGACAGATATCGTCTGCGCGGACAGCCCACTTTCCTGTCCGAGCTGGAGCCGAGTCATGCCCTCATGCTGCAAGAGAAGGGACATGATCAATCGTTCGTTGAAGCTGCGCGCCAAAACCTGATTCATACCGCCTGGGTGTTCTGCGACACGAACAGTTGGTGGCGGGGCAAAACGCATATCCGGCAAAAGTACAGCCTCCGGCTTTCAAGTCAGGGTCAGCGATGCTCACCTCGTGTTCGAGGCACGGCTTCACGTTATGGGTTATCACGTTTGGGCGTCGGGAACCGGATGCGTATATCTTGTCCGGAGATTAACTCCCCATGGTTTAGTCATTTTGCTCCGGCCAGCCAATGGCCGCGATCTCTTCTGCAATGGCGTGGCCCAAGTCCTTGTGGGCCTGAACGTCGAGATGAAAGCCGTCCTCATCACTTGAGTTGACGACAAGACCCGCATTGAAGAAATGCACTTCATGTGCTTCGGCAATACGTTCATATTCACGTGCCAGCGCACGCGATTTTTCCTGTGCACCGAGAAACACATCCGACCATTCTTTCAGATCAAGGGCTGTTGGCGGCGGTGCGACAATCAGTATTTCAGGGATCTTCCCATCGACACCGGCAGGCATGGATTTGATGTCGCTGACCAACGCTCCGACACCCATGGCGATTTCACCCGGGGTCTTGTTGAAGCGCACCTTCAGGTCGTTGGTGCCGAGCATGATGATGATCAGATCAAGTGGCTTGTGGCTCATGATGCAAGGCCGAAGATAGGTTCGGCCATTCTTCTCAGAACCCTCAATCTCGTCATCACTGACGGTGGTTCTGCCACTCAAACCTTCTTCGATTACAAGCCACTCGTTGCCGATGAGGCCGCGTAAAACTCCCGGCCACCTGACATCATGCGGATATCGGTCATCTGGTTTGTTCGCGGTCGTTTGTCCGTACGTGTTGGAATCTCCGTAACACAACACTGATCGCATACAACCTCCACAAGGTGTCTTTATTTTCAACAAGATAGGCAGTCAGATCGTGAGTGCCAACGTGATCCAGCCTAGAAGCGGATCTTCCAATGGTCAATAGTAATTCATCGTGAATAATTATTGACAAGGGCGTATTTTCCGTGCTCATCATGATGAACAGACACACGGATCCGGTCAAAAATGCCTTGTTCGTGTCGTCAGATCACGGGAGGATCAAATGAAACTCATGAAATCAGTTCTGGCGGCTGCCGCTGTCACTTTGGGCCTTGGTGCCGCTTCGCCTGCATTGTCCAATGAAGAGGGGCCGATCCTGGTCGTAAGCGGGCCGTTGTCCTGGCCGTTTTTCGCCGCGGTGAAGAAGGGCTTCGACGATGCTGCGGAAATTTTCGATGTCGACTACCAGTATATCGCGGTCACGGACACCTCGAATATGACGAGCGATTACCCGCGGCTTTTGCAGCAAGCGATCAGCCGTGAGCCCAGAATGCTTCTCGTTGGTGAATTCTTTCCAGACGGCATGGACCCGTTGATCAAGGAGGCGACGGCTGCCGGTATTCCTGTCCTCATTCACAATTCCGGCCAGACCCTTTGGGAGGGCAACGGATCAATCGGATTTGTCGGCGAAGACCCTTATCAGATGGGGTACAAAGCGGGGCAGATCCAGGCGGACGCCGGTGTGACCACAGGTCTTTGCTTTAACCAGGTGCCCGGCAATCCGACTGTTGAAGAACGGTGCAATGGCTATGTCGCTGCCATGAAGGAAGCCGGAAAGGAAACGATCTATCAGACCATCGGCACGGGGGATGCGACAAACCCACAGGCGATGACGCAGGCAATCAAGGGCAGCCTGCAGGCAAATCCCCAGATCGACGGGATCTATACATTGAATGCGGTTCCCGCAATGTCCGCATTGCGCGCGGTGGATGAGGTCGGACGTAAAGGCGATATCATGGTCGGAACGGCAGACTTGTCCAATGAAGCCCTCCTTGCGATCAAGAATGGTGACCTTGCATTTGCCATGGATCAACAGCCTTATCTGCAAGGGTTCATGTCTATTCAGATCGCTCACCAATACCTGAATTACGGTCTGCATCCGATTGGGCATGTCAAAACCGGACCATTGGTGATCGACAGTTCCAATGTGGAAGAAACACTGAAGGTCAACAAGGAACACGCAGGAGTTCGCGGCGCCTCCTAGGCGCCGCAAGGCCCGGTCCGCGTATCCAACCTAGCTTGCCTGGAGAATGACGTGCTCAGGAATTTCATGAAGCGGCCCGAAGCGGGCGCTTTCGCGGCTTTTGTCATCACTTACCTTTTCTTTGCCTTGGCCACACAGGGAACCGGATTTATCTCAGTGAACGGGACTGCCGGATGGCTCAATCTGGCCGCTGAACTGGGAATTGTCGCGATTCCGGTAGGTCTTTTGATGATTTCAGGTGAGTTCGACCTGTCGATTGGTTCGACAGTTGGGGCTTCGTCCATGATCCTGGCGCTTGGAACCAACCAATACGGATTGCCGATCTGGCCTATGGTTTTTCTGGCACTGGCCGCGGGCGCCACGATTGGTCTGGCGAACGGACTTGCTGTCGTAAAGACCAAACTGCCCTCTTTCATAGTCACCCTGGCAACCAACTTCATCGTGATCGGCGCAACCATGGGCATTTCGCGTCTGGTTGCCAATGTCACATCAAGTTCGATTGTTGCCTCCGACAGTGCAAAATTCGTGTTCGCGGCGCGCTGGGGCCAGGCCAATATTTCCATCCTCTGGTGGTTGCTCGTTGCATTCATCGGTTACCGGATTTTGAGCCGCAGCATTTTCGGTAACTGGATTTATGCAACCGGTGGCAACCTGGATGCTGCCCGAGGGGCAGGTGTGCCGGTGCAGCAGGTCAAGATCAGCCTGTTCATAGCGACCGGACTCGCCGCCGCCCTTGTCGGTATCCTCCAGGGCGTCCAATGGAATTCAGGCAACGCGACCTACGGTATGGGCTTTGTGTTCCAGGCTCCGATTGTCGTTGTCATTGGCGGCGTTCTGCTAACTGGCGGGTATGGCAGTGTCACCGGTATTGTACTCGGCACGGCGCTGTTCGGTGTCATATCAAGCGGAATTTTCTATACCGGCTGGAACACGGACTGGATCCAGTTGTTCCTTGGGCTTTTGCTTGCGGCAGCCGTTCTTGCCAACAACTACGTTCGCCGGTTGGCGCTCTCAAGCAAATAGGATCCGTCATGTCTCAGCCCCTTATGGAATTGCGCGACGTCGACAAGTTTTTCGGGTCCACCAAAGCGCTCAAACACGTGTCCATGCAGGTCGAACCAGGCAAGATCCTTTGCCTGCTCGGCGACAATGGAGCCGGCAAGTCAACCCTGATCAAGGTCCTTTCCGGGTATCACCAGCCAACATCAGGAACGGTGTTTTTCGAGGGCAGGCCAACCAGATTTGCAACGCCACGCGAAGCACGTCAGCGCGGTATTGCAACAGTTCATCAGGACATTGGCTCTATTCCGTTGATGAGCGTTGGCCGCAATTTCTTTCTGGGCGCTGAACCTGCCAAGGGCCGTTGGCCGTTTCGAAGCATCGACACACGTCTCGCCAACGAGGTCGCTGTGGAACAGATGCAGAAATTCGGGCTTACCCGGGTGACCAGCGGAGATCAGCTTGTTGGAACGATGTCCGGCGGTGAACGCCAGGTTCTGGCAATAGGACGGGCAATGTATTTCGGTGCCAAGATGCTGATCCTCGACGAACCGACATCCGCCCTGGGCGTCAAGGAAGCGTCGATGGTTCTTAAAATGATGAGAATCGCCCGGCAGAACGGTGCGGGCATTGTCTTCATAACGCATAATGCACGCCACGCCATGAGCGTTGGCGACACATTTGTAGTCCTGATTCAGGGAGAGGTCGCAGCGTCATTCAAGCGGGGCGAGAAGTCTCGTGAGGAAGTTCTCAATCTCATGGCCGGAGGCGAAGACATGAGCGAGCTTGAAGATGACCTTGAACAGATTGATTGACCGATGAGCCTGTTTCTAGCGGTGGATGTTGGAACCGGCAGTGTGCGTGCAGGTGTTTTCAGCCAGGATGGGCAGCTGCTGGCGCAGGCCAGTCAAGAAATCAGAACCTGGCACCCAAGGCCCCATTTTGCACAACAGTCCAGTGCTGACATATGGGGTGCGGTGTGCGCTTCCGTGCAGTCCGCAATGAGCCAGGCCTCCGTCGCACCGGAGGACGTCGCAGGACTGGGGTTCGACGCGACCTGTTCCCTTGTTGTGGCCGACGGACAGGGCGAACCACTCAGCATTTCGCCCGATGGTGAAAGAGAGCAGGACATTGTTTTGTGGGCGGATCACCGGGCGATCGCAGAAGCTTCCCGGATCGATGAAACCGGTCACCAGAGACTGAGTATTTCAGGTGGCAAGATATCTCCTGAAATGCAATTGCCGAAGCTGCTCTGGATAAAGGAGAATCTTCCTTCCATCTGGGAGGCGGCCGGGCACTTCTTTGACCTTCCGGACTGGCTGACATGGCGGGCCACGGGAAACCTGACGCGATCCTTGTGCAGCACGGTATGCAAATGGACCTATCAGGGCGAAGCCGGCACGACCGGTGAAGGCTGGGATGCCGAATTCTTTGCACTTGCAGGACTTAAAGACCTCGCAGATGAGGGGTTCGGGCGCATTGGAACTGAATGTTTGAGCCCCGCAGCCCCCCTTGGCCAGTTGAGTGAAAAGGCGGCGCAAGAGCTCGGGTTGACGTCGTCGACCCTTGTTGCAGCAAGTATGATTGACGCCCATGCAGGTGCCATGGGAACGCTCGGAGTTACGGCTGAAGCTGTCGGTCCGGATCGTATGGCTTTAATAGCCGGCACCTCCGCGTGTCATATCACTGTTGCACAGCAGGCGGCCTTCGTGCCGGGTGTCTGGGGACCCTATTATGGTGCTGTATTGCCTGACCTTTGGGCAAATGAAGCCGGTCAATCCATGGCCGGCGCAGCAATCGACACGGTTCTGCAGAGACACAGCGCTTTTGAAGATGCAAAAGCGATGGCCACTGGGCAGGGCAAGAACGTCTATGACTTCCTGGATGATTTCCTGTCCGGTCTTTCGGCCAATGAGCCTCCATCATTTCTGTCTGTCGACCGTCACATTATTCCGGATTTCAACGGGAACAGGGCGCCACTCGCCGACCCACGACGATTGGGTGTGACCTGGGGACAGACCGCGGTTTCCGACATTGAGGATCTCGCGCGCGATTATCTCGCCTGTATCCAGTCACTGGCCTATGGGACAAGGCATATTCTCGACCAGTTGGCCGAGAACGGCGTTCGACCGGATGCGATTGTTGTCAGCGGCGGCCTTGGACGCAACAGTCTCTATTGTAAGACTCATGCGGACGTCACCGGATTGCCCGTGCTTTTGCCTGATCAGGAAGAGCCTGTTCTGCTTGGGACTGCGATGCTTGCAGCTGTCGGGTCCGGAAAATTTGAAAGCCTGCGCAATGCCATGGACGCAATGAGCGGACCTGCAAAGGTTCTCCAGCCGGACACCAGGACAAGGGCTTTCCACGACAGGAAGTACCGTGTCTTCCGCGCCATGCACGACGACTTTGAAACCTACCGAAAAATCATGTCCGACTAAGGCCCGATAACATGTCCGAGAACTCTGTTTATCTGTTTGCCAGCGGTGACAGCCGGGAAAGTGCGAACCGAACCTGCTGGCCGGCCCAGGAAGCCATGGAAAGGGCGTTTGCCCGAGAATGCAGGGCACTCGGATTTGATGTCAATCGTGCGCACCCGGTCGATCCGGACAAAGGACATGGATTCCTGTCCTCGCAGCGCGACGGCATGGATGCTGTTGCGTCTGTTCCGAGCGATGCAAAGATCGTGGTCGCAGAGGCCGTCTGGCAGTATTCGCACCACATACTTCCCGGCCTTACCAGTCACAAGGGCCCCATTCTCACACTGGCAAACTGGTCCGGGCAATGGCCCGGTCTTGTGGGGATGCTCAATCTCAATGGCTCCCTCTCAAAGGCAGGGGTCTCCTATTCGACCCTTTGGAGCGCTGATTTTGATGACGGGTTTTTTCGCGATCATCTAAAGGCATGGCTGTCCACCGGCAAAATCAGCCACGATGATAGCCACGTCGCGGACTATGACCCTGATTTGACCCCGGATCCCGACAAGGTAACCGTTGGCCGAATTGCAGCGGATCTACGGAAGAACAAATCCATCATGGGTGTCTTCGATGAAGGCTGCATGGGCATGTATAACGCGATCATTCCTGATGAATTGCTGATGCCTCTGGGAGTGTTCAAGGAACGCCTTTCGCAATCGGCCCTCTACCACGAAACGCTTCAGATATCCGAAGGCGAGGCCCGGGCCGTTTACGACTGGATGCGGGCGAGGGGTATGACTTTCCATCTCGGCCGCGACGAGGCGACGGAACTGACTGAAGACCAGGTCCTGATGCAATGCCGGATGTATGTCGCAGCCGTGCGGATGGCGGATGCATTTGATTGCGAAACTATCGGAATACAATACCAACAGGGCCTCAAGGATCTGCTGCCGGCCTCCGATCTGGTGGAAGGAATGCTGAACAACGCCGACCGTCCGGATGTCGTACGTGCGAATGGCAACGTGATCAGGCCCGGCCAGCCGGTTATCCATTTCAATGAAGTGGATGAATGTGCCGGTTTGGATGCTTTGCTGATTAACAGAACACATTCCGCACTTGGCGAACCCCTGGAAACAACACTCCACGATATCCGATGGGGTGATCTGGATGCCAGCGGAACGACGGACCAATTTGTCTGGGTTTTTGAAATCTCCGGTGCTGCGCCACCAGCTCACCATCTCGGTGGCTGGACGGGCAGCGAAAGTCTGCGCCAGCCGGCAATGTATTTTCCCTCAGGCGGTGGCACACTCAGCGGTGTCGCCAAACCGGGTGAGATAATCTGGTCGCGCATCTACGTGCAGGAAAGTGCGTTGCATATGGACATCGGTCGCGGACGATGCATTGAGCTTCCTGAAGTTGAGACGGAGCGGCGGCGGCGAAGCACAACCCCGGAATGGCCGATCATGCACGGGGTTCTTGATGGCGTCAGTCGCGACCAGCTTATGGGACGCCACAAAGCCAACCACATCCAGGTCGTCTACGCGAATTCTGCATCCGGCGCAGATCGAGCTCTTTGGACGCGCGCGCATCTGGCGCACGAGTTGAACATCAAGGTCAATATCATTGGAGACGTTGCCGGATCAGGGTGAGCCCCACCCGCATGGTTCGGGGTGTGTCGATCCTGTCATCCAAAGATACCCCTCAGGCTCTCTGTGGCCTTGGGTCACGTGAGGCGGGATGACCGCTTCCAGCCATTGTCTTAGATCAAGGCAGGCAAGCCGCATATCCGTCAACCTAGGGTCTTGCAATTAAGGGAGGCCAGTCATGGCTCAATCCATCTTAATTCCCGTTGATCTTGCCCATAAAGACGCTTTGTCAAAAGCTGTTTCCGTGGCAGGAGAACTGGCGAAACTCGGTGTTGGCACTAAACTCACTCTGATCGGCGTTACAAGTTCTGCGGTGACTGAAGCTGCACACAATCCCGCCGAGTTTGAAAAGAACCTGGATGCCTATGCGCGCGACGTCGCGCAAGAAATCGGACATCCAGTTGAGACCCGTTCGATGATCGACAACGACGTCGCTGTTGACCTTGGCAATGTGCTTATCAAGGCCGCAGAAGACATGGGCGTCGATCTGATCGTGATGGCGTCTCATATCCCCGGCTTCCTGGATCACATCTTTTCCTCCAATGCAGGGTACGTCGCCAGCCACGCAAAGTGCTCGGTTTACGTGGTGCGCTAGAAAAGGCCTGAATTGGTGCAACAGAAGTTCAGGCTGACCTCAAGCTTGGCTGCCGATTTGTGCCTAGCGCATTGAAGACGCCGAGAAATAGCGCTTTGGACAGAAGACTTGGGAGTTCTCACGTGGTCTCCGAGCGATCGGTTGCGGGCGGCGGCGTGCGGGAAAGAGCCGCGATTTCTTTGCGCATCTCTGGTGTCATCTCGATGTGAATGGACCGCAGCGCAGGGTCAAGCTGACGTGTGTTTCGAGCACCGATGATCGGGCAGGTTATGCCTTCGTGTGCACCGGCCCAGGCAACAGCAAGACTGACAGGATCATACCCACCTTCACGTGCAAAAGCCGTGAACGCTTCGGCTACATCGTAGACCCAGTCATCACCATACCGGGACGCGTACATGTCATTGTCCTTCAGGCGTCCGGCACTCTTTGTCGACGCACCGGAATATTTGCCTGTCAGGAGACCACCGCCAAGAGGGCTATAGGAGATGACGGCCATCTCCTCTGATTGTGCCAAGGGTAGAATTTCGACCTCGGCCTGCCGTTTCACAAGATTATACATCGGTTGAATGACCTCAAAACGAGACCATCCTTTGTTTGCGCTCAAGCCGAGCGCCTTGGCGATTTGCCAGGCTGCATAATTGCTGACGCCGAGGTAAAGCACTTTGCCCGATCGTACGAGGTCCTCGAGCCCGCGCAGGGTTTCTTCAAGCGCCGTATCTTCGTCCCATCGATGAACGAAATAGACATCCAGACGGTCGGTGTTCAATCGCTTCAAGCTCGCTTCAACGGCTTTTGTCACGTGTCTGCGATTGGTGCCTCCGTCATTGACACCTTCTCCCATTTTTCCGAACACCTTCGAGGTGATCACAAGATCGTCGCGCTCATGAGAGATCAACTTGCCAAGAATTTCCTCGGCAAGGCCATTGCTGTAGACATCCGCACAATCGAAAAAATTGATGCCCGCGTCGCGTGTCGCCTTGTAAAGCTCCGCAGAAGTAGCTTCGTCCGCATCGCCGCCGAATGACATGGTTCCAAAGCAGAGTTGCGAGACTTTGACGCCTGTGCGGCCGAGTGTTTTGTACTGCATCTTTTAACATCCTCGAATCCAGGATCCGCATTTGCTCATGACTGGAAAACATCACACAGCATCGCCGGATGGCATCGGTGTTTGAGTGAAAAACAAGAAAATTGGGCACACTGCGATTGTGCTGGGCGTGCTCATGAAGGGGGCGCAAGAATAGCGTTCCGTATCGGATTTATCAAATCAGGAAAGCCGATGTCAGGCCATTCGCCAAGTTTCGCTGATGTGCAAAAGCACCCAGGGCTGTCTCTCAATCGATGGGAGAATGATGACGTCTTGCAGGCCGCCATATTTTGAGCAACTGCAAGTTCAGCACGTTTTCAAAAAGGGGTAGGAGGGGACAAGTCCAGACAGCATTGACGCGGGGGTTTTGCGCGCTCTTTGCAGCGCCGGCTGGTGTCGTTTCGAAAATGGTGTTCTTGTTAGAGCAAGGTGGCCGGTACCGGCCACCTTGAAAGAACGCGCATGGACTATTGCGCCGTTGGAGCGGATGACTGGGTGGTGTCCGTATCGCCGACGGCCGGCGCGCCGTCGCTTGGGGCAGAGCTCTGGGGAGCAACACTCTCATTCCCTTGTGAAGCCCCATCGGGTTGATTGGAATTTTCGCCATTGCAAGCGGCTAGTCCAAGTAGTGACGCAGCAACAACAACCATGAACGCGCTTTTCATCTGGAATATCTTTCCTTAAGTCTGCGCTTACAAGTATTTATCCCTGTAAGCGCGTTCGTTGAGAGTTCCCGCCCCGTCTTTGTTATTATGGTTGGGAGTCTAGGATTTGAATTCGTCGATAAGTTGAAAATTTAGAGCTAAAATTGTGGAATTAATTTAGATCTATTTTCAGCTTGCTTTGTGTCTGCTTGTCTTGTGTCAAATAAGCCAGGCGTTGAGCGCTTTGCCCTAAGGTCCTGTTTTGAGGGCTGTTTGGACGGTGATGGAAACTGTCGTCTTTGTCCTGCCCGGTGTGTTTGATAGTTGTCGGGTCGGGCACAAAGTGTCCATTCTTTGGCACGAAACGGAATTCAGCCGATCGTCGATTCCGGCTCGACCGGCTGTCGTTTGGGTCTTGCGGCTGCTGGGGTGACCAACAGAAAATTTTCCCGCCAGCGATTCCCGACTGACAGTGTGATTGATGTTCGTCGGTGTAACGCTCTGGCCCGCAGGTGTTGCCGCTAGAGCTTTTGGACCGGTCGCAGCACGTCCTCAAATCCTGGAAAGACTCCTCGACCGTTTTTCTCAATCCAGAATTTTGATTAATCGATTAACTTAAGCGTTGACTTGAGGTCGGCTAACTTGCTTAATCGTTAAAGCAAGGGGGCATGATGGTCAGCATCAAGCAAATTGCCAATGACATGGGCGTGTCGACCGCAACGATTTCGAACGCGTTGACCGGCAAGGGACGGGTTTCGCAGGAATTGACTGCGCGTATCCGGACAAGAGCGGACGAACTTGGATATCGTCCCAGCACGGCGGCCCGTGCCCTCAAGACAGGGCAGACCGGCATTCTCGGTCTTGTCATGCCCGACCTGACCAACCCGCTTTTTCCACGGATTGCCCAGACGCTCTCGATGGAAGCAGACAAACGGAAGCTTGGTATTCTGATTGCGGATTCGCGGGGCAGCGCGGACGAGCAGACCGAAGCATTGCGGAGACTGATGGATCGGGGCGTGGATGGCCTTATCGTTGTACCGCAAAAGGGAACAACGCCCGACCCGGTGCCCGTGCCGATTGCGGTTTTGAACACGGCTTCTGACCCGGGAAATTCAGTCTCTGCGGATCACGCAGGCGGCGGCGCTCTGGTTGCACGGCATATCCTGGATATCGGACATCGCAAGCTCGTGATCCTTGGAGGGGACAAGGTTTCCGAGGTGCAGCGTGATCGCATTGCCGGAATGCGTGGTGCCCTGCCTTCGGACATTGAAGTCGATGTGTTTTGGGGCGAAGCAGGCGTTGAGCTGGCGGCCGCCAAGGTGCAGGCGGGTGCGACAGCGATCATGACCACGTCAGACCTGATTGCGCTGCAGGTGCGCACCGAATTGATGCGCAGGCAGATTTCCGTCCCGGATCAAGTCAGTCTGACGGGCTTCGACAACATGTCCTTTTCTTCAATCATGCATCCGGCGCTTACGACGGTTGCCCAGAATGTCGACGAAATCGCCAGCCGCGCGATTGACATCATCTCAGCCAAAATCAGCGGCGATACACCGGCTCAAGAAGGGGAAACCGTACCGATGCGATTGGTGGTGCGGCAATCAACATCCATCCCGAGCCAGCTTTTAACAAGGAGACGACCTCAATGACCAAGTACATACCCATCCTTGCGCTGAGTGCAGCTCTCACTGCGACCGGTGCGGCAGCACAAGACAAGCTTACCATCTCGGTCTATTCCTTCGCTCAGGACGCTTACAAGGAAGCGCTGTACGATCCTTTTGAGGAGATGTGCGGATGTGAACTGGTGATTGAAACCGGCAACTCCGTGGAGCGCATGGCCAAGATCGAGGCAAATGCTGCGGATCCTGTGATCGATATGGCGGTGATTTCTTCCCACGACGCGCTAAGCCTCGCGCGCAAGGGTCTTCTTCAGCCAATTGATACTTCAAAGCTTCAAAGCTTCGACAAACTCTACCCGGCGGCCCAGGATCCGATTGGCGACAGCATGGCTGTTGGCTACACTTTCTATGCAAGTTCAATCGTTTATCGTGAAGACCTGGTGAGCATTGAGAGCTGGAACGACCTGCTGGGTGAAAAGCTGGCAGGCAATGTTTCCCTACCGAATATTACCGGCACACAAGGGCCGCTCACCCTGATGATGCTCAACAAGGCCGAGGGTGGCGCTCCGGGTGAATTTGGCGCAACGATTTCGGAAATCGGCAAACACGCCGATGACATCGTGACCTTCTACTCCCGGTCTTCGGAGCTTGCGCAGCTCATGAACCAGGAAGAAGTCATTGCAGCACCTGTCGGCCGCTTCGCCTGGAGCCGCTTCAAGAGTTCTCCGCTTCCGTTTGCATGGGCCGATCCGAAAGAAGGCCAGGCAGGCGGCATGAATGTGATGATCATGACCGCCAACAACGGCAATGAAGAACTGGCCTACAAGCTCATGGACTATTGGCTTTCGACAGAAGTTCAGACCCGGGTTGCCGAAGCGCTGATCGACAGCCCGGCCAATATGGACGTCAAAGTCAGTGATGAAGTGGCGGAAAACCTGACCTACGGGGCCGAGCTCATCAATTCGCTCAACATTCTTGACCCAGCCGTCATCATCGCCAATCGCGATGCTTGGGTAAACCAATGGAACAATGAGGTCATCCGTTAAAGACGACCCGGGGGCGGTCAGACCGGCCGCCCTCCCACGCCCATTCGCCCGGAGCTTCCTCATGTTTCTCAACCGCGCAGAAGGACTGGCGCTTGCCCTGCCTGCCGCGCTTTTCACCTTTCTTGTATTCCTGGTGCCGGTTGGCATCCTGCTCTCGGTTGCCTTTCAGGCCGAGAGCGGGGCCTGGAGCCTGCAGGGCTATGTTGATTTCTTCTCCGAACCTTTGAACCAAAGCGTCTTTTTCCGCACGCTCAAACTCGGAATTCTGGTCGCCGGGACCTCCGCAGTGATCGGTTATGCAGCAGCGTTCTGCATCGTAAATCTGCCGGCAACATCGCGAGGGCGCATATTCGGCCTCGTTGTTCTGCCGCTGATGATTTCTCCGGTGGCCCGGACTTATGCCTGGATAGTCATTCTGGGCAGGACCGGCATCGTCAACGATGTGATTGTGGGGCTCGGCCTGTCGGAACTGCCCATCCGCCTGCTGTTCACCGAAACGGCTGTCTTCATCGGTCTTTTGCAACTGTTCCTTCCGCTCATGATCATTTCCCTGGTTTCCGCCATGGAGAACATCCCCCGCGATGTTGTTCCGGCAGCCCGTGTGCTGGGCGCCAGCTGGTTCCAGGTCTTTTTCCGGGTGATCCTGCCGCTGACCAAGGAGGGGCTGGTGATCGGCGGTACGCTGGTCTTTACCGGAGCGCTTACGGCCTACATCACGCCGGCCATTCTAGGAGGGTCGAAGGTCCTTATGCTTGAAACATTGCTCTACCAGAAGGTCAATGTTTCAAACGACTTCGTGTCGGCAAGCGTGATCGCCATGATCGTGATCGTCATGTGTTTCTCGGCCAATCTGGTCCTGAAGCGCATTGCCTCGGTGAGGAGGTAGACCGTGTCCCGTTTAACTGTCTGGCTTATTCTGGGTGCAACGCTCACTTTCCTGATCGGCCCGTTCCTGATCGTTATTCTGGCTGGCGCTTCGGCTGGAGAGGCTTTGTCTTTCCCGCCTCAGGGCCTGTCGCTCAAATGGTACGCCAAGGTCTTCACGGTGGAGAGCTTCCGGGCCAGCTTTGCTCTTTCAATGTTCCTTGCGATCTTTGGCACGTTGGCAGCCCTGCTGATCGGCATCCCGGCTGCTTATGCGCTCAACCGCTACGATCTGCCCGGTGCAGAGACCATCCGAACGATTGTTGCCGCACCCATCATCGTGCCCGGCATCATCGTTGGGCTGGCGCTTCTGCGATACTTCGTTGTGCCGCTTGATGTCACAATCACCATGGCGCTTTTTGTGACACACACCGCTCTGGTGCTGCCCTATGCGGTGCGTGTTGTGTCTTCGAGCCTGAACAATCTGCGTGCTGATATGGAAGAGGCTGCGGTCATCCTCGGCTGCACCCGGCTGCAGGCCTTCACCAAGGTCGTTCTGCCCAACATCAGGGGCGGTATTCTCGCCGCCTTCATTCTGGGTTTCGTCACCAGCTTCAACGAGGTGCCGGCCTCATTGTTCTTGTCCGGACCTGGCGTGCGCACGCTGCCGATCGACATGCTGTCCTATATGGAAATCACATTCGACCCGTCGGTCGCTGCGCTGTCGGCTCTCCTGGCCTTCATGTCGGTCGCCATTGTTTTTGCCGCCGAACGACTTCTGGGGTTCTCTCGTTATGTCTAACGCATTCGTTTCAATGTCGGATTTGACGCTCTCCTACGGGCAGACGGTCGCTGTGCCGGATCTCAATCTGGATATCCGAAAGGGCGAACTGATCGCGCTGCTGGGACCGTCGGGCTGCGGCAAGACAACCACCATGCGCGCCATCGCCGGGCTTTTGACACCGACCAGCGGCAAAATCATGATCGACGGTGCGGACGTGACCCGGACACCGGCAAACAAGCGGGGCATCGGTCTTGTTTTCCAGTCCTATGCGCTCTTTCCTCATCTCAGTGCTTTTGAGAACGTCGCGTTCGGGCTGCGGCTTCGCAAACTGCCGGATGCTCAGGTGCGGGCCAAAACGGAAGCCGGTATGGCAACTGTCGGCCTGAAGGGCTTCGAGACGCGCAAGCCCGCTGAAATGTCCGGCGGGCAGCAGCAGCGATTGGCACTCGCCAGGTCTCTTGTGATGGAACCCAAGGTCCTCCTGCTTGATGAACCGCTGTCCAACCTGGATGCACGACTTCGGCTGGAGATGCGCAATGAATTGCAACGGGTGCAAAAGGACACCGGAATTACGATGGTTTTTGTGACTCACGACCAATCAGAGGCACTGGCTCTGGCCGATCGGGTCGTGTTGATGAAGGATGGCAGGATTGAGCAACTTGGATCGCCGGCAGAGCTTTACGCCGAACCCAGCACAGCGTTTGCCGCAAACTTCATGGGATTTGAGAATATCTTCCGGATGGAGGGAACGGATCTCGTCTCTGACCAAGGCCGACTGCCGCTTGGCACTGACGTTGCCGCCCCCATGCTCGCCTGGCGCCCAAGCGGTGTCGCGGTCGGGAAGGGGCCACACACCGGCCGGGTGATCGCAAGCAGTTTTGCCGGCGAACACCGGGAATACGTGATCGACAGTCCGCTGGGTCAGATCAAGGCCGATGCCTCGATCGAGCTTCCCGAAGTGCCGCTAGGCGAGCAGGTTGCTTTTGACCTTCCCCAGGCAACCGCGCGGCAATTGGCACTGTGACAGCAATTTGGGTCGATACGGATTTCGGGTTTGACGACCTGTGGGCGCTTCTCGTGCTGAGGCACTTTGGGCGGAATGTGGCTGGCGTCTCCCTTGTTGCGGGAAACGCACCGCTTGCTCAGGTAACAGTCAACGCAATGGGCGCCAAGACTGCTTACGGGTTCGACTGGCCGGTATGGCAGGGAGCAACCAAGCCGCTGAAGCGCCCGTTGGAAACCGCTGAGCGCATTTTGGGCCCGACAGGCATGCGAACCAGAGGAATGGTGCTGCCCAAGCCGGATACGAACGCGCCTTCCGAAGGCGCTGTGCAGGCTCTTGGAAACTGGCTTTCAGATGGCGCGGGTGCTGAGCGCGAGGTTTTGGCGCTTGGGCCACTGACCAATATTGCTTTGCTCCTGCAGCAGTCGCCCGAACTGGCTGATCGGACAACGCGGCTGATCTGGATGGGAGGAAGCGCGGGCAGGGGAAACCACACGCCTCTGGCAGAGTACAATGCCTTTGCGGACGCAGACGCATTGGCCTATGTGCTTTCAACTGGCATTCGGATCGACATTGTCGACCTGTCATTTTGCCGAAAAGTGACCTTTGGAGCAAAGGACATGCCCCTGACGGACCAGCTGACCGGTGACCTTCTTGGGGGTTACCTCGATATTGCCTTGGAGCGCGGACGGTCCGCAATGGCGATCTACGATCCTCTCGCCGCACTGGCCGCGGCGCAGCCGGACTGCATTGGCTTTTCGCCATGCGCCGTTGAGGTTTCGACCAAATCTGACGAGAGCTATGGCGCAACGAACGTCTCGCACGTCGCAGCGTCCAAAGTGAGACTTGCAACAACAGCCGGAACCGATCTTGCCCGGCTCTGTCTGAGTGCATTGAAACGGGAGGCCATGGATGGCCCAAGATAGCAACATCAACGCGCCGGAATTGCGGGCCCGCGCTGTGAGGGCTGCCCAGGGTCTTGAACCGTTCGATCTCCTCATATCGAACGCGCGCCTGCTGGACATGGTCACGGGCCGGGAACGGGACGCCGATATTGGCATTGTCGGTGGGCTCATCGCCAGCGTTCGAAAAGCAGGCTCAAAGGCCGATGCAATTGCAAGTCTTGATGCCGGAGGCCGCTTCGTGGTGCCCGGTTTTATCGACACGCACATGCATGTTGAAAGCTCGATGGTGACACCGGCCGAATATGCAGCTGCCGTGGTTCCGCGCGGCGTGACCACCATTGTCTGGGATCCGCATGAATTCGCCAACGCATGCGGTCTTGCCGGGGTTGATTATGCGATTGACGCTGGCAAGGAGTTGCCGCTGCGCTTGCTTACTCTTGCGCCCACATGCGTTCCCTCCGCGCCCGGGTTTGAAGCCAGCGGTGGCGACTTTGACCCGGATCTGCTGACAGAGCTTCTGGCAAGACCCGACATCCATGGCGCTGCGGAGTTGATGACGATGCAGCCGCTGTTGAATGGCAGCGACAGGGTCCAGGGCATCGTGAATGCCGGTCTGGCAAGCGGTAAACGTGTGTGCGGACACGCGCGCGGCCTCAACGACGGCGCATTGTCGGCCTATGCCGCAGCCGGTGTTGAGACCGACCATGAACTGTCTTCAGCCGAAGATCTGATTGCACGCCTTGAAGCCGGCATGACCGTTGAATTGCGCGGTTCGCACGAACATCTATTGCCGGAGTTTGCAAAGGCCATTCTCGACCTGGGCCATCTTCCGCAAACGCTCACACTCTGCACCGACGACGTCTTCCCGGACGATCTTCAGCGCCAGGGTGGCCTCGACAACGTCATCCGGCTCATGATCCGTTTCGGACTTCCCCCGGAGTGGGCCTACCGCGCAGCAACTCTCAACGCGGCAACGCGCATAAGGCGACCCGACCTTGGCCTGATCGCGCCGGGCAAACGCGCCGACATCGTTCTCCTTGACGATCTTGCGCAGGTGAAGCCGAGCCTTGTTGTTGCAGATGGCAAAACTGTCTCTGAAGATGGAAATTTGACTATGCCCTGCCGTAGCACCGAGCCACCGGCTGCGTTGAGGAATTCTGTGTCCGTCGCCGAATTTCAAGCTGATGACCTTGAAATTCAGGCTCCCGGCTCCAGCGCACAGATCGCGGTTCTTTCAAAACCGCGTTTTCCGGTCTGGGGGTCACGAACGGTCGATGTGGAGGCGGGCAAGCTGATCCTGCCCGACGACATGATCCGCATGGCCGTTGCGAACCGCTACGGGCAAAATGCGCCCGTCCGGGTCGCCTTTCTGGAAAAGTGGGGCAGGTGGCGCGGCGCATTTGCAACAACCGTTTCCCACGACAGCCACAACCTGACGGTCTTCGGCCGTGATCCATCCGACATGGCCCTGGCCGCCAATACCGTCCGGTCTTCAAACGGCGGAATGTGCGTGGTTGCCAAGGGAGAAGTCATTGAAAAAATTGAACTTCCATTGGCGGGCCTGGTGAGCGAAGCCCCGCTTTCGGAGATCGCCGTGCGCTTCGCCGCTCTGCGCAAAGCTCTCGATGCCCTGGTCGACTGGGAGCCGCCCTATCTGGTGTTCAAGGCACTCTTTGGCGCATCTTTGGTCTGCAATGCGGGGCCACGCCTGAGCGATGTCGGCATCATTGATGTCTTCAAGGGACGCGTGCTCGAGACACCGGTTCTTTCTTTGGACAGCACAGCCGAGTGAGCAGTCGGGCCCGTAGTTATGCCCGCGTTGCAGCGCGATGAATTCCCTGAGGCTCCTGAGCTTCTTTCTCGGACGTTGCCCGCGTCATCGGAGAATACGACCCCGAATGGGTGTTCTGTGAAAACGTCGCGGGACATCTGGACCTTCAACCCGGATTTTTCGCACTGAATGATGGACTGGCCAATCGGGTGGAGCGATCCCGCGCAGCCGGTAACAGGGTTGTCCCGCTGGTCGCGGCTTATGCGTGGCGAACTCTCAAGGCTGCTTTCTTTTAAAGAAAAATGACGGCTTTTGGCGGGAAGCTGACGTTTGCTGTAGCTGCGAAGAAACTCCCGCCCAACTAAAAATGCTGTCATTCATCGATTGCAGTAGATTTCGGCCTTGGTCGCGAATTCCCAGCTTAGCGGTTACCGCACACAACTAGGTCGTCGAACAATGGACATCCGTTCATGCAAGTGGACCGATGAGAGCAGTCGCCGCAGCGGTCAGAAGCGAAGTAACTACGAAATGATGACATGTTCTCTGACTTGGTCCAGATCTCCAACAGTGAAGTGCTATCTGTCAGCTTATCACCCTCTGCGAGGCCGCTTTGGAAGGAACATGGATGTACCGAGAGATCTTCAGAAACATACATGGAAAATCGCCCAGCGTCGCACGCGTCTACCATAGTGGGATTAGCACTAGTTCGAGCGAAAACACCGCTAACGCAACAAGCGTCGAAACCAACTTTTAATTTTCGCTGACTAGAGGTTGCCAACACGAAAAACTCATCCAACCTATCGCTGTTCCTTAACATCTTCTTCTCAAAGACTTTCCGGCCAGACGGTTTGTAGTTTAGGAAAATTATGGCGTTGATTCCTGACAAAAAAGCTGGCGGCTCCTGAAGCCATGCAATTGCAAGGTCAATGCTCTCTGAATCCAAAATGAAGTGCACGTTGACCTTGATGCCGCACTTTGTCAGCGTCTGTATGGTTTCAGCTGTTTCATCGAACGGTTCGTAGGCAGATACAGCCACGGCACCGCAATGTTTTTGTGTCGCTTCCAGAATTTCGCGACTTAGCCCGCGCCCATTGGTCGTGTAGTTCGGTACAATTTTCTTCAAGGCGGTATATTCTAAAATCTCGACAAAATCGGGATGCTGATTTGGGTTTCCGCCTCCCAACGCAACCTGAAAGACGCCCATTTCGGAAGCTTGATCAATGATGTTTTTGTAGTCTGACAGCGCCATGTGCTGCCCGTGTTTGGTCGAAGACTTATAGCAGAAAGCACAACCCTTATCGCACCAATTGGTTATCGATATGTCCATTAGCTCAGGGCCGTGAGGTGACCAGAATGGATCGCGCGCTCCTTTATCGGGCAGTCTAGCAAAGAAGCCGGTCTCTGGGTTGAAGAACGACGTGTACCCCAAACTGCGGTAACGTATGGTTTTGAGCAACTTATCTACCAATAATTGTTGAATGCATTGATGTAAAACTCGTCAGATTTTATTTCAAACATCTCCATACATAGCAAAGACTCAGCAAGTTTACCGTCGCTACTAAGAGAACCTGTGTAGACAGAATTCCCTTGATCAATGGCCTCTTTCATTTTTTCAATTACGTCTGGTGTAAATTCATGTCTGTTTGCCAGACTGTCAGCTTGATCTGATGTTGCGATGGTCTCGCCGCTTTGCAAACCGGAGAGTATCTCCCAGTGCATTTCCCGAAAAAGGTCCCCCACCGGGCCATTCGGGTCAACCCCAACGGCCTTCATAAAAACTTCTTCAGTGAAGTCACTATCCGAGATATATACGAAGGATGTCGACGAACTGTTTGAAATGAAATCAAGTTTAAGCTTCATTGTTAGCCCTTCCTAGCAGTTCAATGCAGGCGAGAACTTTGTCCAGCTGGTTATCTTCATAATTGTCGTCGACAACCTGCGGCAACCAAGTAGTCAAGAAAATTCGATCATGTGCCAAGTCTTCGTCATCTAACTCTAGCCCGTATACGATCCGGGCATAGTTTTCAGGTGAACCGTACTCGACGGAATAGTATCGCTCAAACTCCCGCTTCATCTCGGTCGAGTGCACGAACAAGGCATCGTATACCTTTCCAAATAGCTGTTCGCCGAGTCCATTTTCAGATACTCCAAGTTGTGCAAGGAATTCCTGCCTGTTTGGTTCCCAAGATGTAGGTAACGCCAAAAGTACTTGGTTTCTCATGGTTAACTGACGCCTTTCGCTATCTCTGCGAGACATGCGTTGACACGCACTGACGCGGTATCTTCACAGCTTTTCAACGCTTCGACGAACTCTGGCACTTCTTGCATCTCGGCAAACAGGTTCATTATAGCTTCACTTTCGTCCCAGTGTGCATAAGGGGCGAAGAAAAGAGACACAGCAAGCGCAGTTTTGCCTACTCCTGCTTGATCTTCGTGACTTGATTTGAGAAGTGAATTCAGGAGATGACTCGCTCGGTCCCTCCACTCTTCTCCTCGGTAGTCGCTTGACCGGGAGAACATAGCTTTCACACAAGCTTCCAGCTTCATGTCATCGAGGCTAAGTAAGTGGTCTAAGAGTATCTGGATGTTTAAATGATCAGTCTGGATGCGTTTCCTGAAAAGGAACCAACATAACTCTCGAAGGTCGCGATCATTGACTGGATTCCTAAGTTGCTCACGAACCCAACTAACGTCACCATCCGACTGAATTTCCGGAGATAACAAAGGAAGATTGTTGAGATAATGACGTGGAAAATCATCACTATTCTCGCAAAGTGCCTTCACATGGTCGTTGGCCTGCTTGCGGGCCAAAAGATACGCGTACCTAAAGAATCCCTCATGAATTGGCCATTTTTTGATATTTTCAAACATTGTGTCAACCGCATTTGGGTCGTCCTTTGACAATCGATTGATCACAAAGTGAGCCAACAAAAAATCTCGCATCTCATCATAGGTGAATGAGATGTTAGATAAGCCCAAAGATGATAGCCCCGTCGGAGGAACTTCTCTGCGAAGAACGATATCTTCTCCAATAAATTTATCTATGATCTGTCTTTGCTCGTTACTAAACCCATTCAGTGCTATTTGTGCGAAGTCCTCAATCGACAACATCTTCGCACAGACTTGATAGAGTGTTGAAATAGCCTCTTGTCGCTTGTCATTGGGGAACTCCTGAATCTTTGTCACAAGGTATCGTTCAAAGATTTCGCCCTTATAGATATCGGGCACGAAACCAATCTCTTGACCTTCGTTGATGTCACAGAAGATCCTAAGCAAGATTAGATCGTCTTGTAGCACCCTTTGGGAGTAATTCGACAAATGACCACGTATCTTAAAGTGGTCCAAATAGGAGGCAAACAGCTGAAGCTTGTTCTCGTCAGACATATTGCTTCTCAGGTCTCGCACGCGGTGCATGAATTCTGAGAACTGGGGGGCAAATAGGCCTGAGAACTTATGATCGAAGAATTCACTACGACAGGAGATAACAACCTTTATATACTCATACTGGCATAGGGCTTCCAAGAAGACTCTCAGCTCAGACACAAACCCATCCAGGTCACCAACTTCGTTGATACCGTCAATAGCGATTATGAATGGTTTTCCAAAGTCGGCAGCGACTGCATTAAGTAGTTGAAAGAGGTCATGTGGGTCACCAAACTCCGGAGAGTAGCGATTGTTCGCAATGTAGGACAACAGACGGTTTGGTCCGGGATAGTCGTTCAGCCTTCTCGCGGGTACAAATATAGTTGGAATTTCAAACTGTCGGAATTGGTTTTCAACTAGGTCGCAAATAAAGTTCGTCTTGCCTTGACCCGCCATACCTGTAATTAGGAAAATTTTCGCGTTTGCAAGTTCAGCCTTTTTTTGGATGTCTTCGAGAGACCGAACCAAGCCCATGCCGCCATATGTCAGACTGTGCCTAAATACCTCCCAATAACCACTCAAGTAATCATGTGAGGCGAAATTTTTCTCTGCTTCTCCTTCGTAAGTGTACGGGAACAAATGCTCCTTCACCCGAGAAATACTATCAAGCTGCGTTTCTAGGCGCGCATAAAGCTCCGGGATCGTTTTGGGATAAGGAGATGCTGTGGCATTTGCTAGATCGAAATCAATCGGCTCCATGTGCGACAGTTTAAGTATTCGATTGTATTGCGCTAGACTGAATTCAGTTAGGGCATCGTCAATCTTCTCGCAAAAAAACAATGGGTTCGCGAAGTATCTCATCTCTTCTTTTGTCTTCGTCGTTTCGACAAAAACGGAAGGAATGTACTTCTTTGAATTTTTTTCATCTTCTATTTTTTGGGCGCTGACATCTAAGAACGCGTTCAGCTCTGTTCGAAACTTGCGACTGGTGTCCTCGGCGACAAAAAATCTCTCAAGAATATCAGCGACGGTCTCCAGTTTTGCGTCAGGAAGCTCGCTCAGTAACTGAGACAGGTTTTGGTAATCGATTATGTCTCGCTCAAGACTGAATTTGATGGAACAACCTGATGCTGCTTCTACAAGTTTCTTTGACGAATAGCTCTTCTGCTTCTCTGTCAGAACGTAGATCAACAAGCGGTCAAATTCGTTTCCAAGATCAAATTCCTCAAATTTCTCAACTGTTTTCAGGGCTTTGCCACTTGAGGCATCAGAGGTGATTTGCAGCGAAGTCCTGCTTATCGAGCATCCCAGATCAATCGCCGGAAAATTCATCTGGATCTTATTTTGGTTCTTGAGCTCTGGGCAATCAAACACGACAGAAAAGACTGGTATCAGTAAGTCCTCAGATATCGTGTTTATGTCGAAAAGCCCCATCGAGTTTTTCACGCGCACATCAAAAGCAAATCGCGCTAGTAGTCCGCTCGATTTTGTCAGGAGTTCTTGTCTTCTCATGGGGCCATTATTTTTCCGTCGAAATGATGCGTTTAGCAGCTTGACCGAAGATTTGAGCGTCAGCTCGTGCTGTCATCCAATCTTAGGGAACATCACTAGTTGGAAAAGGTCAATTTCCAATCGTTGAATTCAGAACCTCGTTTTGCAACTAGAGGTTCGGCAAGCCACAAAATTTCGCAAGCGATGCGAATGACAGCTCAGGGCCGAAAGCGCCTTTGGTTCGCCCTCAATCTGGTGGCCAAATGAAGTTGCGCGCTACAACAGCACGAACCAGTCTTTACGCATGACTACAGGCCTTTCGCTCGGCAACCGAGCAAAAGATCTCAACGACATCCATGTCTTTGAAAAATGGTCGGGCAGGCCGGATTTGAACCGACGACCCCTTCACCCCCAGTGAAGTGCGCTACCAGGCTGCGCTACTGCCCGAACGGACCCTACCTAGCTTGTTCGCTTTGCAAGCGCAAGCAGCTTGTTGCGCTCGTCCTGTGAGATTTTTGAAACCGGTCTAATGGGCTTTACGCGACCGCCAGTCTTTGTCTGCGTGCGCGCTTTTGCTCGATCTTGTCCGTCGCGATCATGCCCCAGGCAAGGCCATAGAGCATGTACATGTGGCGCCAGTGATCGGTGTCGATAATCACCGACAGGATCAGATGCGCCACGAAGACCGCAAAGACGCATTGGGTGAACGCCGTCCAGGGCCGGGACTTGAACAGGAGCGGCACCAGAGCGCAGACTGTCCAGAGCGCCATCGCGATATAGACGAACCCGCCGAGCCAGCCATAGGTGGTGAAGCCTTTCAGGTAGACGTTGTGTTCGTCTTCGGGAAAGTACTTGTTGAACTCCAGCGGACCGAGGCCGAGCGGGTATTCCATCACCATCTGGAAACCGAGCGCATAGCGGGCAAAGCGACCGAGGCGGGCACCGTCATATTCCTGAACGAGCCGCGCGCGCTGGGAAAACATGTCCGACACGGTGTCGATGGAAAGGGCTGCGGCAAGCAGACCGGCACAGGCCAGAATGCCGGCAAAGCCCAGAAACACCAGACGCGCGCGCCGGCGGTTGCTCTGCTCTGTTACGAGCGCAAGGAAATAGACCACAAGAACGGCTGCCACCAGAACGCCCCAGGCACCGCGTGAGAAGCTGAGAAAGATGCCGAGCAGGAGGATGGCAAGCGGCACCAGCAGCGCAAAGTTCCTGATGACGGACTCGCGCAGCAGCTTCTGGATGATCAGCATCGTCGGCAGCACCAGAAACGGTCCGAAGACGTTCGGGTCCTGAAAGGTGCCGCGTGCCCGGCTGTAAAGCGTGAAATACTCAGCGCCCGGAAACAGATTGAAATAGCCGGCAATCCCGATCATCGCCACAAAGACCGCGCTGATCGTGTAACCGTTTTGAATGACACGGAAGCGGTCCGGCTCATCGGCAAGGATAGCGGCATAGAAGATCGCCGTTATCGCCAGGAAGCCCGAGACGGCGATATACATCACCGCATCGCCGAATTCCTGCGCCATCGGGATCGAGGCGACACCACCGGCGACATAAAGCATCATGCAGATGATCAGAGGGCCGAATTCCGGGCGCAGCTTCAGTCCGAATGCCAGCCAGATGACCGACAGCAGCACCATGTAGAGTTCGTAAGGTGCCGGTTCTTCAATAACGAAACCTGACAGGAAGGCTGCAAGCCACAGTGCCGCATTTCCCAGGCTTTTAGCCGGGAGGCCGACAGACGCACGCACCAGAGGTGGGCCGCCATGTGTGCCAGCCATGACGCTCAATAGGCATTCTCCGTGTTGAGCAGGCGGAACGGTGTCAGAAACAGGATCTGCAGATCGAAAAGCAGGGACCAGTTTTCAATATAGTAGACATCGCACTCGACACGGTTCTGAATTTTCTCCGGCGTGTCGACTTCACCGCGCCAGCCGTTGATCTGCGCCCAGCCCGTGACGCCCGGTTTGACCTTGTGACGGGCGAAGTAGCCGTCGACGACGTCATCCCAGGTCTTGTTGTCCGTATGAGCGTTGACCGCATGCGGACGCGGACCGACCAGCGACAGGCTGCCTGCCAGAACGTTGAACAGTTGCGGCAGCTCATCGATGGAGGTTTTTCTGATGAAGCGTCCGACACTGGTGACACGCGGATCGCCCTTGGTCACGACGGTCTTTGCGTCGGGATCCGCCATGTCGGTGTACATCGACCGGAACTTCAGGACGTCGATGACCTCGTTGTTGAAGCCATAGCGCTTCTGCCGGAAAAGGACCGGACCCTTGCTGTTGAGTTTGATCGCAACGGCCGCTGCGATCATCACCGGGAAGAGGGCGACAAGGGCAAGTGTCGCGAACACCAGATCGAAGATCCGCTTGGCGACCATGTCCCAGTCGGCAATTGGTTTGGCGACAACATCCACAAACGGAACCGTGCCGATAAAGGACGCAGCGCGATTGCGGAAACGGACCTTGTCCGTATGGGCCGACAGGCGAATGTCGACAGGCAGAACCCAAAGCTTTCTGAGAAGTTCCAGCACACGTTTTTCAGCGCGCAAGGGGATGCACACAATCAGCATGTCGATGCGGGCAAGCCGGGCGAATTCTACAAGCGCACTGATGTTGCCAAGCTTCTGATAGCCCGCCACCACCGGCGGCGAGCGATCATTTGACCTGTCATCGAAGATGCCGCAAATGCGGATATCGTTTCCCGGCTGGGCTTCAAGTTCGTGTATCAGCTCCGCGGCAGCCGTACCGCCTCCCACGATAATTGCCCGCCGTTCCAACCGGCCCGACGTCATCCAGCGGCGCACAAGTTGGGAGATGATGACGCGGGAAAGGCAGAGCCCTGTCAGTCCAAACACAAACCACGAGCCGATCCATGCCTCCGCCAGCCCGATGCCGACGCCGGTCGTGGAGCGAAGCAGAGCGAACATCGCGAAAACAAGGGTCCAGCCGGCAGCGACACGGCCAAGCTGTGAAAGGCCCTGGCGCATGACCTGGACCTGATAAACATCCGCAGCCTGAAAAAAGGCCAGCGTGAACAGCAGCGCCGCCGCAATTGCAAAGACGTTTTCCAGCTCGAAACCGGAAGGCTCCTGACCTGCAACTGCCGCGACCAAAGCCGACCCGGCGACCAGCAGAATGTCGGTGAGGCGCACAAACCCTGACAGCACGGGCGCCGAAAGCCCCTTGCCACCAAGGCCTTGTGCAATTTCAGCTGCTTCCACGCTCAAGCTGGAGCCATTCCCGGACAGTTTCTGATTGTTGTCGGGGTCGGTGATGCCCTGAAGAGAATCCCGGAATTGCTTTTCCAGCCGGTCGTCCAGGTCGTCAGCGCGTGAACCAACACCTGCCTTTGCAGCAAATGCCTTGGGCTCGATCGGCTCCGTCGGTTTTAGGGCGTGGCTGCTCATGATCTGTTGCTCGACCTCGCCAGTGCTGTTTGCGCACGCGCAACACCGGAAAGACCGTTTGCCGGAGCAGCAACAGACTGATCAGCCGGTTTGATGCCTTTCAGCTCCTGGTAAAGCGTTGTGATGCGATCATTCATCAGCTCGGTCGAGAAAGTCTCGGCCAGACAGCTGCGAAGTTCCTTTGCTCCGTTTGCCATCTGCTCGGGGCTTTCAAGTGCCGCTTCCATCGCAACGGTCAGCTTGCCAATGTGGCCCGGTTCGATCAGTCGATTGGAATATCTGCCGAAGATCTCAGGAATTCCGCCGACGCGGGTCGCAATCAGCGGGCGTTCCGCGGCAACAGTTTCCAAAATGATGTAAGGCATTGCCTCCGCCCGGGACGGGACAACCACATTTCGTGCAAGCTTGAAGGCTTCGCGGGCGGGCAGGGCGCCGTGGAACGTGACGGCACGCTCCAGGTCGAACCTTTTGACCATGTTGCGGTAGCGCTCTTCATCAGGGCCTTCGCCGACGATATGCGCACGTGGGGCATGACCGGTCCTCAAGCGAATATTGTGGAGCGCTTCAATGAAGAGATCCGGTCCCTTCAAATCACGCAGCATACCGATATAGAGGAAATCGGCAGCGCTCTCGTCAACGCTGACCGGTGCAAATTCGGCGGGCGTCAGCCCGTTATAGACAATCCGTGACAACGCGCGCGGTTGACCGACCTTGCTCTCGTAAGCCGCAGCTTCGTAATCCGAGACAAAAACCAGGCCGTCAGTCAGACGCCCAAGCATGCCTTCAATTGTATGATAGACCCGGCCTTCGAACCGGTTCGGATCGTAGTGAAGGCTGCCGCCATGCGGACAGTAAACGCGGGACACCTTCTGACCGCGGAGCTTCAAGATGCTGCCGATCAGGCGCACGTAAGCGCCCCCCTTGGCACCATGTCCGTGCAAGATATCCGGTTTCAGGTCCCGGATATGACGATAGAGCGATAGCGTTGCCGTGAGATCCTTAAAGGTCAGCTGACGCTGCATTGGAAAGCGAGCCAGGCCGAGAGCCAGCTTTGGTTCAAGCTCTTCCACGCCTCGATTGTCGAAAGCGCTGCCCGTAGTGCTATCGCAAATTAAGCCGACATCGTGTCCCGCTTCCGCCTGGGCTGTCGCCAGATCGCGGATATGACGGAAGATCCCGCCGATAGGCGAGCGAACACAATGCACGATCCGCATGGGAGTCGTTGTCATGGTGCAGTTTCCCTGTTCTCGCCCCCGGGTTTCTTATTGAACCTGTGGAGCTCTGAGACTGCACACTAGCAAAGGGAGGTGAGTCCGCGGTTAACTTCGTGGATCTCTAGAAATAGCGTTCGCGGACATAAATTGTGTCTCCAGGCCGGACAGGGTCCGAAATGGGCACACGTCCGTTTAGGATTTCACCGTTGATCTGACGGGTGACATCGACGTTCGATTGCTGTGCCCTGGCCGAAAATCCACCGGCAGTGGCAATGGCATTTTGCACTGTCATGCCGGCCACATAGTTATACTGGCCTGCATTTTGCACCTCTCCCATCAAGAAGATCGGACGATAGGTGTCGATCTCCACGGAGACATCCGGGTCGCGGATAAAACCTTGCCGCAATTTGCCGGCAATCTCTGAGGCAAGCCCTTGCTGGGTCTTGCCGCGAGCCGCAACGCTTCCAACCAGTGGAAAGGAAATATATCCAGCTTGATCAACGACATAGGTATTGGACAGGTCGTCCTGACCAAACACGATGATGCGCAGCCTGTCGCTTGAATCCAAGAGATAGGGCTGTGTCAGTGTTTCATGAAATGCTGTCGGCGGCTGCCTGTACCCGCTGCAAGCAGCAAGGCCCAGGCAGATGCCCAGGACAAGTAGCGCTCTCATTCGCATCAACGACTCTCCTACAATTCGGAGATAGCATCGCGTGTTATGGTTAATTGAGGGTGAAGAGAAAAAAACACTCAAAGGAGGGATGAATGAATCCCCCGGAAAAAAATTAACAGCAGATCTGACGGGATTTGGGACAGTTTAACTGATCGCTTACCCTAATTCGACATAGTTTGCCGGAACCTTGGAGTTTCTAACGATGAATGCTGAGCGGCAGACCCTTCCTGACGACGACATGGCGCTGGACCTGGGCGGTCTATTGCGTGCCATTGGACGGTCACTGAGCTGGCTCTTGCCGCTGACACTGATCGTTGCCGCTGCGGTCTTCCTGGGACTTCAGTTCGTTGCGCCTAAATATAAAGGCGAGGCGCGGATCATTATTGAGAGCACGGACAACAATTTTCCGGGTGCCTCACGTGGTGTGGAAGAAGAAAGAGCTCTGCTTGACGCAGAAGGCGTCGCCAGCCAGGCGCAGCTTCTCATGTCCGCTGATCTGGCTCGCCGTGTCGCCAGCAAACTCAACCTGGCCGCAATACCTGAATTCGAAGCCCAACGGTCGGGCGGCCTGGTAAAAGGTCTCCTGTCGATGATTGGTCTGGGCAGCACCTCTGCCGGCAACAGCGAAGAGGAGAGGGTGCTCAAACACTATTATGAGAACCTGGACATCTATCGTCTCGACGGGTCACGTGTCATCGCCGTCGATTACACAGCCGAAAACCCGGTGCTCGCGGCAAAAGTAGCCAACACTATCGTCGATCAGTACCTCCTGCTTCAATCAAACGCAAAGCGCCAGACCACCGAACAGGCGTCAGCCGCGCTTGAGCCCCAGATCCTGGAGCTGCGCAAGGAAGTGCAGGCGGCAAGGCAGGCGGTTGCCGATTTCAGGGCGCGGGCGGATCTGCTCATTGGTGCCGACAACATTCCGTTGAACCAGCAGCAGCTTGGCGAAACCAGCAGCGATTATTCCGCAGCCCAGGCTGTCAAGGCAGAATCGCAGGCCAAGGCAGATCTCATCCGTGAGCTTTTGAACTCAGGCGGGTCGCTCGAAACCGCCAGCGACGTTCTCAATTCTCCCCTGATCCAGCGTTTGCGTGAACGGCAGGTCGAAATTCAGTCCAATATCGCCGAGCTGTCCATCACTCTGTTGCCAAGCCACCCGCAGCTAAAGGCGCTTAAGTCGCAGCTGGGTGACTACGACAGACAGATCATATCGGAAGCACGCAAGATCCTTCAGGGACTGGAAAACGATGCCAAGGTCGCAGAACAGCAGGCCAAGGCACTGGAAACGCGTTTGGACAATCTGAAAACGGCTGCCGCAAAATCCAATGCGGATCAGGCCCGTCTGGCAGAACTTGAGCGCGAGGCCAATGCCAAGGCGATGCAGCTTGATCAACTGTTGCTAAGCTATCAGGAAGCGGATTCGCGGTTGAGGGCGCTGGTGCAGCCTGCTGACGCGAGGGTCATTTCCCAGGCGGCCATCCCGGTGGAGCCTGATTCTCCGAAAATCATGTCCAGCACGATTATCGCAACGCTTGTCACATTCATTCTTGGTTGTGCCTTTGTCCTGATGCGCGAGTTTTTGAGCGGCAATGCCCTATACCGCATGAACCAGGTCGACCCGGCATTTGCCGGTGCATCGCAGGATCAATCTGGCGAGCGCGTCGCTTATGCGTCACCGGAAACCGGCCGCTCGAGAAACATCGGTCCAGGACCAGACGACAGTTTGGGTTGGGAGCGAGGGTATAGCCAAACCATTTCCAACTATCGGATGGACACCGGTTTCCGTGAAGCTGAGCGACCCGGCGCACTCGGTGACAATGACGACCACACTGTAGCCGAGGCCAGAAAAGGCCGGTTCGAAGACACACCTGAAAAATCGACTCGGTCAGGCACCGAGCATGGGCGCAAGAAGCGCAGCCTGCGTGACCGCAACAGCTATGATCACGACGTTGCACCCGACTGGATCGGGAGCATGCGCGGCAAGGAGGCGAATGAAGTACCGGAACCGGTCACTGACGATGGCTCTGCGCGCGAGACGAAGACTGCTTTCGACGCGGCGAAGGGAGCGATGGCTGCCGCAGCGCTAGGGAAAAAGCGCCGCTTGAAAAACGAAGAAGACGACTTTCCAGCAACTTATGCCGACGAGGTTGAACCAAGTGGCCGCATTGTCGTTCTGAGTGTCGATGACGACGCTCTGTCTCACGACCTGGCGTTTGATCTCGTTCGCAAGGCCGCAGGCTCGAGCCGGTCCGCGTTGATTATGGAAGTCTTTCCGGAACAGTCCAATCCGAAGGCTGCTGAAGGCTTCGCCGATATTGTTGCAGGCCACGCGGCCTTCGCAAAGGTCGTCTACCGTGACGCAGGATCAAAGGCCCATATTATTGAAGCAGGGCGTGAAGCCATTACCGACGACATGGTCAACGCTGAGCGGTTCAAGCTTGCCTTGGAAGCGATTGATTCAACTTATGAAACCATCGTCGTCGATTTGGGCGCCATCGATGGGACCCTGGCCAGCGCCCGTATGTTGAGCTTTGCGGACAGGGTTCTGATTGCCGCCAGTGCGCCTGACCAGGGACATGAACTGCAAAGCGCGGCCAATCTCCTGGCGCACAATACCGGGGCAAAGGTGGAAGTGGTGATTGCAGGTGGCAAGGGACCCCGTCGTAACGGAGATGGCCACGCGGCTTGAAGATGAAGTCGTTCCAGCGGATTGTCCTATCCGCGACTGCTCACGCCGGCTTTCAATTTCCTTAGGCGCCGGACCAGAGGCCAGAGAACGTCCGAGTTACGGATGCCCGCTTTGATCTGCAGTCGGAACGCATCCTTCTTTTTCTGCAAGATCCCTTTCCAGGTAAACGCCATTGCAAGGTCTTTGAGCGGGACCGCCTTGGTCCAGGCTGTTTTGTATCGTTCCTCTCCAAGGCCGAGGTCGAGAACGTTTAATTGCTCAGAACCGCAGGCGTATTCGACGATTTCCTTGATCAGCACCAGGCCAGGGCTGTTTGGCAACATGTCGTCATGTGCAACGCTGTTGCTATAGGCGTAAAGCGTGCCGTCCTGTTCCACGCACAGATAGGTCGCGCGAATGGCGCCCCCGGTTTCCAGGAACCAGATATCCATCGACTTTGTTTGTTCACCCAAAGCGGATGGTATCAATCCTAGGAGCCGCGCCAGAAACCCCTGAGCTTCGGGGCTTGAAAATGCATTG
This sequence comes from uncultured Roseibium sp., assembly GCF_947499295.1. Lineage (GTDB taxonomy): Bacteria > Pseudomonadota > Alphaproteobacteria > Rhizobiales > Stappiaceae > Roseibium. The sequence continues at coordinate 331,733 of NZ_CANMNP010000001.1, read as the reverse complement.
GGAATTCCGGCCTCTTCAGCCCGTTTTTCGCGCTGATCCAAAAATGCTTGGAAGGCATGAACCACCTGCTCAGGCTCGACAGCCCTTCCAACGCGATAGTCGCCGCTTGCCTGCAGGTGTCTTTGCTTGCGCAGCAGGTTCTTGCGTGATGACTTGCTGTGCGTTTCCCGAAAGAATGCGTCGAAGGCCTCAGGAAGATCCTGAACGAAGATGGGACTTGGACTTTGTGTCGCAGATGCGTTGAGCAAAGGGTGCGGCCGGCCGCGCCAGTGTTCAGGAATGTTCGATAGACTGACTACGTCCGCTCCAGTCTGGATCTGAACGTCTCGCATAATGTCCGCGATCTGCGTCCTGGTCACTTCGCTATAAAAGTTTGGATCCCATAAACCGGTGTTTTGGTTGCCATTTTGATGGCCAAGAAACGTAAGGGTGCTGGCAAGTCCTCTGCGCTCCAGCGCAAACGGCAGGATTGCGGCAGGCTTTCCCTCGACCTGGATCACGACGATGGCGGCCTTGATCTTGCGTTCTTTTCCAATGGTTTCAATCCATGATGAAAGCCATTCGGAAGACTGGTACGGGTTTCTACAATCTGCAGTTCTTAATTGTTGCCAGTATGGTAGCGCTTCGCTAAGGCTATTGAGAACGGTGAGGTGCCAAGGGCTGGAAGTTGAGGTCACAGACTTTTCCTCGACCTCATCAAAGATCGTTTGAACACGATTGTTACACTCGGATAAACCATTTTGAACGATCATGGGGCTTAGACCGTATCGCACGCTAGAAGATCAGATTAAGTCTCGATAGATTTAGCAATAATTGTTAAAGAAACGGTGCCTAATTGGCACCTTCTTCACAAATGGGCATCACGCCAGATGAAAGTTCGGCACAAGTCAGTTTCACGCGCTTTCCGGGTCCTGAAAGGGACCGGACTCGATCGCGTTCTGGCGCCGTTTACGCAAGGGTGTGGTGCAGTCTTCATGATGCACCATGTCAGGCCGGCCCGTACAAGCGCGTTTCAACCAAATCGTCATCTGGAGATCACCCCTGAGTTTCTGCGCCTGGCCGTGGAACGGATCAGGGCCAACGGGTACGAGATCATCGCGCTGGACGAGGCCGTCGATCTGTTGAAATCAGGATACGGCAATCATCGCTACGCCGTTTTGACGTTTGATGATGGGTACAAGGACAATCTTGAGGTTGCCTATCCGATCCTGAAAGAGCTCGAAGCACCGTTTACTGTTTTCATCACCAGCGGCCTGATCGACCGGACATGCGAGTTATGGTGGCTGGCGCTGGAAAAGATCATTGCTGAAAACGATGAGGTGATTTTCAGCCAGGCCGGTGAGGCCAGCGGTCTTCCCTGCGCAAGTCTAGATGACAAGATCGCCTGTTTCGACAAGATCGTTGATTACCTGACCCTGGAAATAGGTGAATACGACCAGCGGAAAATCATTCGTGCCCTTTCTGAGAAATACGGATTGGACCTTGCCGCGATGGCGGACGAACTGATGATGACGTGGGATCAGGTGCGAGAACTCTCTTCCGATCCATTGGTTTCGATCGGCGCTCACACACATGAACACTATGCGATGGCCCGGCTTGAGGCCTCTGTAGCTCGCGCTGATGTTCTCAAAGGTCTGGGGCGGCTTGAAGAAGAGCTTGGCCGGCGTCCAAAGCACTTTGCCTACCCTTATGGGAAGTCGCACGCTGTCAGTCTGCGGGACGCTGAAATCGTCAGGGAAATTGGCTTTGCCTCTTCTGTGACAACGTTGCCGGGGGTTCTTCAGTCCGCCAACGCACGCGACCCCATGATGCTGCCACGGGTGTCGCTCAACGGCCGGTTCCAGGATCCCGGTATCGTTGATCAGTATCTGACGGGAGCACCTTTCGCGCTTTACCGGGCGGCTCGGTGGGCTGCCTCTGGATTTGGGGTCAGGTCCGGCTTTTCCCGCCTTTTTCCATCCACCAGATGATGGCACCGGCCGGAACCACCCAGACCAGGCCGGCAATTGCAAAATAGATCAGTCGTACGATGGATGAGGCCCCCTGCAGTGTGATGTCACCTATCACCATCGCTGTGAGCGCATAAATCACTACGAACACGACCAGCAGCACCATGCCAACGAATTTTCTGAACGAGGGGACCATTTGCAAGGGTTTCCATTATCTTTCGATGGATTGTGATGGCTGTCACAGACACGCTCCGCGAGTGTCCCGTAAATCTTGCTTCATAACGGAAGACATCCGGCGCAGCTTATAGCCCGGATCTGCTTTTTGCGGCAAGCGGCCCGAACTGTTTGACCGGTTCGTTCGTCGCCAGATTGAGACATTTGAAATTTCTGACTTGGCGCAGGGTTATTTTTGGGCCCGAGCGAGCTGACCCGTATAACGTTTTCGAAGGGGCAGAAGCGCTTTCATGTGCGTGGAAGAGCGTTGGTCATTTGATTTTGGCCTTGCGACCCGGATCAAGTCATCAACGGCAAGGTGTTTGACATGATCAATTCTTCAATAGGCATTACAGGTTCTGTCGGGCGATGGGGAAAAAACGGCCAACTCGATGTCGTCGCAGTGCAAACGCGACTGAATGAACTCATGGGTGGTTCGCGCACAAACCTTGTTCCTGATGGTATCAGCGGAAGGAAGACGCGCGGAATGATCGCTGACTTTCAGATCAGCGTGGTCGGATTCCGGCATCCTGATTCCCGTGTTGATCCAGCAGGGCGCACAATAATTGCAATGAATGATCCGAACTCGGCGTCGGTGTGGCAAAGGATGAGCATTCCCGATCTGCCGGACGACAACGGCCCGTCAGGTGGTGGATCATCGGAAAAGCCGAAAGAGGAGCCAAAACCGGCAACGCGCCCGACAATGGTACCGCGTGCGTTGACTGACAAGGAAATTGCCGCGACCAAGCCTGGTGGGTTTTTAAGGTTCGCAGATGCGGCCTCGCCGGGTGGGTTTGCCACCGTCAAGGCTGGCGAAACTTGGCTTGCGCCTGAAGGCAAACGCCTGATCATCCATGCCATCGAGTATGAAACGCGGGAAGGCGGCAAACTCAAACCCAACGGCATCATCACCTACCAGCAGATCACATCCGACATTGCAACGGCAAAAGAGGGGGTGATCTATCGGCAAAACAGGGAGGGCTTTGTCACAGATATTCTTTACGCAGGGATTGCGCATGCGGGGAAGAAACTGAAGTCCACGCAAGTCCTGATCGAGATGGAAATGGAGTTTTTGCTTGCGGTCGCTTCTGCCAATCCGTTCGTCTTTGCCGCCGATACCGGGCTCAAGGTTGCCGAGTGGACAGCCAAGAACAAAGACAACTTTCCCAAATGGGCAAAGGCCGTCAGCCTTGTTCTTGCTGCGCGAAAGACGCTGAAAACGTATGCTCCGACCCTGTGGGACAAGATCGTGGACGCTGCCCTTTTTGCGGCATGGAAAGGAACAAAGGCAGCTGTTGCCATGTTCGGAGAAGATGTGGCTCGCAATATTCCGGAGGCGATGGCAGGGGACACCAAAAAGATCACCAAACTTGCAGGATCTCTTTTGGGCTCCATCGGCAAGAGTGGCTTCAACGCGCGCATGACGGCACTTCGTCTGGTTTGGACCATTTTGTCGAGTGTTGTCATGAAGGCACTGACTTCTGTTCCGGCGGCGGTAAAAATCACGGCGACCGAAAAGAAAAAGGCTGCTCTGGATCTGGTCTCGTCCCTCAAGAAGGCAGGAGTTGCCCTCACTGAAGGTGATGCTGCGACAATTGTCGAAGAGGTGGTTAAGAACGCTGATGAGGTGAACAGCGCAATCAAGAAGCTCAAAGCGGGCTACGATGCCATTCGCTAGCGGCTGGTGGGCCTTTCGGCAGGCGTGAACTCTGAATTGCGGCTGGTTCGAAGGCGCGTCCCGGTTGCGCGTCAGGCCTGAACCGCACGATATGTCATTGGAATTGGCACAAAGTGTCTCAGGCTCCTTGCCGACATGCTGCAGCCCCTATATTTCGGCATCCAAGGGATTTATTGGAAACGTGACAGGGCCGGGGCTGGTTTATGAACGTCATCGCAGACAGCGCTAAGGAAAGCACAGGTCAATTGATTCCAGCCAGAAGACAAAGGATCCAGCAAAGCCGGGCGATGATCCGCTGGTGGCTCTATATGGTGTGCGCTTTGATCCTGGCGATGGTTGTTGTCGGCGGGGCAACCCGTCTTACGGAATCGGGCCTGTCCATCACCGAGTGGAAGCCCATTCATGGCGTCATTCCGCCTTTGAGTGAAGCTGAATGGGAAGAAGAGTTGGAAAAATACCGGCAGATTCCCGAGTATCAGCTCATCAACAAGGGAATGAGCCTGGAAGAATTCAAGTTCATCTTCTGGTGGGAATGGGGACACCGGCTGTTGGGCCGGTTCATTGGGGTTGCCTTCTTCGTCCCAATGGTTGCGTTCTGGGCAGCGGGAAGGATTGAACCGTGGCTGAAGCCGAGGCTCCTGTTGGGACTTGCTCTGGGCGGATTGCAGGGTTTTGTCGGCTGGTGGATGGTGGCTTCGGGTCTGGTTGAGCGTGTTGATGTCAGTCAGTACAGGCTGGCAGTGCACTTGACGTTGGCCTTGATAATCTTTGCCTATCTATTCCGGATTGCGCGACGTTTGACCCCACTTTCGGAGCCAACCGAAACAGAAACGGCGCGACTATCAGGACTGAGTAAACTCGTATTTGCATTTGTTTTCCTGCAAATATTCCTGGGTGGTTTGGTTGCCGGCCTGAATGCCGGGCTGACGTTCAACACCTGGCCACTCATGGACGGTCAGGTGATCCCGAAGGGGCTTTTCATTATGGACCCGATCTGGCTCAACTTTTTTGAGAATGTCATGACGGTCCAGTTCCAGCACCGGATTACCGCTTATATTCTGGTGTTTATCGGCCTGGCGCTAACGGTCGCCACCTTCCGTGTCAGCAGCCGTCCAGCGTTGCGCCGGGCTGGCGCACATGTCGGCGGTTTCATTTTGCTTCAGGCAATCTTCGGGATCTTGACGCTGATGTGGCATGTTCCGCTTTCAATTGCATTGGTTCACCAAGGGTTTGCAGTGATTGTCCTGGCGGCTGCCGTGGATCACTTGGCCCTGTTGAAGGGGCCTTACCCGTTGCAAAACAAGGCCTAGTCTGCAAAGAGTGGATCTCCGGCGTTGACGTTTCGACTATCAATTGCAGCGCAATCCGCTCTCGCCCATCAAAGAGGAGTGCTCCGACAGTGATCAAGTAAAGGCCAACTGAAAAATCGCCTTCGGCCAATTGGATTTACTTGCGGAGCACATCATGCAACCCATCATCTATGACGTGGCTGTCTCAGTTGACGGCTTTATTGCCGGTGCGGACGACGACATCACGAAATTTGCCCATGAGGGCCCCGTTGTTGAGGACTATTTTGAGCGCCTCTGCACATACGCCATCGCAGTCATGGGACGGAACACCTACGAATTTGGCTACCGATTTGGGCTTGAGCCGGGAGCCAACCCGTATCAGAACATGAGGACCTATGTTTTTTCCCGTTCGCTGGAGCTTCCGGAAGAAAGTGACGTGGAAGTGGTTGGAATAGACGAACTCCCAAAGATCAAAGAGCTGAAGGCGAAGGCACCGGGGCCAATTTACCTTTGCGGGGGAGGGGAGTTCGCAGGCCACCTCCTGAGCAATCGCCTGATTGACACCCTTCGTTTGAAGCGAGCCCCGATCCTTCTGGGCAGGGGCGTCAAGCTGTTTGGTGGCGTTGGTGACGGTTGCGAGATGGTCAACACAACAACGCGCACCTACGATGGGGGCTATATGTTTCAGGAGTTTCAAGTCCAACCCTAGACAGAAGAAAGCCCGCCAAATCGGCGGGCTTTTTATTGATCCGGTTGGGAAGTCTACCCCGAAAGGGCTTGGTCCAGATCGGCGATGATGTCATTGACGTCTTCCAGTCCCACAGAAATGCGAACCACATCGGGTCCGGCCCCTGCTGCGACTTTCTGATCGTCGGAGAGCTGACGGTGCGTTGTCGAAGCCGGGTGGATGATCAGGCTGCGTGTATCGCCAATATTGGCCAGGTGTGAGAAAAGCTCCACCTTGGATACGAGATTGACGCCCGCATCATAGCCGCCCTCAACGCCGAAGGTGAACACGGCACCGGCGCCTTTGGGCAGATATTTCTGCTGCAAAGAGTGGTGCGTGTCTTCGGGCAAGGCGGCATAGGACACCCAACTGACCTTATCGTGACCCGACAGATGAAGAGCAACCTTCTTGGCGTTGTCGCAGTGTCGCTGCATGCGCAGCGGCAACGTTTCGATGCCAGTCAGGATCATGAACGCGTTGAACGGCGAAATCGCAGGGCCGAGATCACGCAGGCCAAGGACGCGGCAAGCGATGGCAAAAGCGAAGTTGCCGAACGTCTCGTGCAGCACGATGCCCTGGTATTCCGGTCGAGGCTGCGAGAGCAATGGATAGTTACCACTGGCAGACCAATCAAAGCTGCCGCCATCCACGATAATGCCGCCCATGGAGTTGCCGTGACCGCCCATAAACTTGGTCAGGGAGTGCAGCACAATATCTGCACCGTGCTCGATCGGGCGGCAGAGATAGGGACTAGCCATTGTATTGTCGACGACAAGCGGAATGCCTTTGGCCTTTGCAAGGGCCGCAATGGCTTCGATATCAACGACGATACCTCCCGGATTGGCCAGGCTTTCGATGAAGATCGCCCGGGTCCGATCGTCAATTGCCGCTTCGAACGAGTTGATGTCTGCTGGATCGGCCCACTTTACACCCCAGCCGAAGCTTTTGAAGGAGTGGTTGAGCTGATTGATGGAACCGCCATAAAGCTTGTTGGCCGCAACGATATTGTCGCCGGGCTGCATCAGCGAGTGAAAGCACAGAAGCTGAGCGGAGTGGCCGGATGCTGTTGCCAGGGCGGCAGTACCGCCTTCAAGAGCAGCAACCCGTTCCTCAAGCACAGCAGTGGTCGGATTGGTGATGCGCGTATAGATGTTGCCGAAGGCCTGCAAACCGAACAGGGAGGCCGCATGGTCAACATCGTCGAATACAAAAGATGTTGTCTGGTAAATTGGTGTTGCCCTGGCACCGCTCGATGGATCAGGCGCAGCGCCGGCATGGATGGCAAGCGTGGAAAAGCCCGGAATGTTTTCGCTCATTTATTAACCTCCCTTTTGGATTGGCGGCCAGTTTGACCGAAGGCCTCGGGCAGGTCAAAGCAGGATTTTCCGATTTCCGGACGGGAGTAAAAATTGAAGTTCCGAAAACGCGATCAAGGCGCAAAACGGACTACTGATTGGAGATATCGTCCCCCTGGTTCAGTCTCATTAGAAAATAGACACCGAACACCAGGGCGATCGCCAGAATGGGCAGGCACAGTGCCAAGAGGACTGTGTCACTTACCAAGGGAACCATGAGCACCTCCTGTGCTTATGAATTGCGGACCCGCAACCACGAGTGTTGACCCGCCAATATGGACAAACAGGAAAATTCGTTCTTTGCATTTGTGCAAAGATCAAGGAAACATCGCGTCAAACAAGCCTAAATCTTTAAGCGCGTTTGGTTTGCGATGAACGCCTTTCCGACCCTTTGACCTGCCGATGGAACCCTTTTTCGGTCCAGCTTTCGTCGCGGTTGGCGAAAGGTGACCCAGGTTTTGCGCGGTTTGAGATCACAAACAAAACGAATGACACCAGGCCGGCCATCGCCATCAAAACCAGTTCAAACGCCGTAAATAGGGTCGGTTCCTGCATTCTGTCCCCTCTTCGAACATGTTTCCGGACTTGATGTCCGGTTGAAAGGGTTTGGTCGACAAGACGTCATCCAAACCAATTACATGCAGTGTCGAAGCTGGCAGCATTTTTCTAACCGTCTTTGTCCCCGGACAGTCCTCGGTGCTGGAACCCGGATTTCAGGGAAGGGCGTTTCGAAGACAAAGTCCTTGAGTTGACGCCCGCCCAACCGATCTCACCGGACAACCGACCATATTCGATCTTGGGACAGCGGTTCATAACCACCTTTATTCCGGCATCTTCGGCTCGTTTTGCGGCCTCATCATGGCGAACCGTCAATTGCATCCAGATTACTTTCGGCAACTTCTGGTTCGAAATGACCTGGTCGACAATTTGTCCCGCGGCTTCTGAATTTCTGAAAATGTCGATCATATCGGGAATGGCCGGCAGATCTTCCAGCGACGCATATACTTTCTGGCCAAGAATTTCCTTTCCAGCCTGACCGGGGTTGATGGGCCAAACGTCATAACCTTTTGAAAGCAGATACTTGAGTACAAAAAATGACGGACGAACTGAGTTCGCGCTTGCGCCGACCATGGCAACAGTTTTGACCTCATCCAGGATGCCTTTGATGTAGGCATCGGAATATCCGTCGTGATTCATCGTCAAAGTATCCCTTTTCTATATCGCGCCATCCAATGCGAAACCGGGGGATGCTGCAAGGGCGACAGAGTGCACATAAGGTCAAATTTTCGAAAAAGCGCACGCGCGGTCAGGCAGCTCGGTCCGAAGCAGTCTAGACAAGGTGAGCCAAAGACAAGGTACAGGCTTGGGAAACTTGGATGAAGGCAATCAAAAAGCGTTTTGAGGACACGTTGAAAGAGATCGATACAACACTCGATAGGCCCTTGGATATTGCTGTATTGGCGGCCAATGCAGCCTATTCCAAGTTCCACTTTCAGCGGTTGTTCTCTGCGTTATTCGGTATGGGAGTTGTCGATTATCAGCGCCTTATGCGGTTTCGGCGCGCCGGTATTCAACTCGCGTTCCGACTGGAGACACCTATCACCGAGGTTGCCTTCAACACCCATTACGAAAACCTGGAGAGCTTTTCCCGCGCCTTCAAGCGCGTCTTCGGTCAGAGCCCGAGCGCGTTTCGAAAGTCGCCCGATTGGTCGAGCTGGCAAAGTGTCTATCAACCGATGTTGGATTTGAAAGGAGAATTCATGTCGAGCGTTGAACTCAGTGCCGAACAAGTGCGAATCATAACCTTTGAAGAAACACGGATCGCAGTTCTGGAGCACTGTGGACCGCCTGCGCAAGTTCCTGCGTCCGTTCGAAAATTTGTTGCCTGGCGCAAGGATTTTGGTACGCCACCTTCAAGGAGTGCGACCTATAACCTTTGTTACGATGATCCAAAGACAACGCCAGCCGAGGCCTTTCGATTCGGCATTTGCTGCCAGGTCGACAAGCCAGTTGAGAAAAACCCTTTTGAGGTCGAAACCGGTCGTATTCCCGGTGGGCGCTGTGCGGTTTTCCGGCACAAGGGTCCGCTGCAATACGCTGACAACGCAATCCGTGAACTCTATGGGAAGTGGCTTCCGTCTAGCGGCGAAGACCTTCGGGACTTTCCACTTTTTGTCGAACGGGTCAGCTTTTTTCCGGATGTGGCCGAGCACGAGGCAATCACGGATATTTATTTGCCGCTTCAGCAGTGATGTACACTCTCAAGCATTCAGGAGAGGTTTTCCGCCTGTTGAGCGCGCAGTTCCTTTCGGATAACCAACTTTAATCCCGACCAGGTTGCATCTACGGCGCAGACCTTTACGTCGACAAGGCCGATTGGCAAGCAGATATCACGAATGACGTCTTCGGTGACGGTTGTCGGCACCTTGCTGGCTTTTTTAGGCCAGGAGATCCAGATCATGCCGTCAGGAGCCAGACTTTCTCTGAGCTGTGAGAGTTGAGTTTCCAGATCCTCGCGCTCGGTTATGAAGACATGGGCACATTCCAGACCCGGTTCAGCGCTTGTGAGCAGCATCAGGGCTGGCTCCTGCACCGTCAGTAGCTCGGCGATTTCCTGTGGCATTCCCTGTCGCCAGCAAGTCATCCCGGGTTTCAGTCCGAGCTTTGCCGCAAGGGGGCGGCCGGAATAGCCAGCTTGTGTCATGGTCATTCCCAGTTCACTGAAACACCGGTCACCTTAAGTGTCGGTCCACTCAGGTTTGCGCTTTTGCAGGAACGCGGAAATACCTTCCTCCGCATCATTTGCCATCATGTTTTCAACCATGGTCTCAGCGGCAAAGTCGTATGCCTCGGCAAGCGGCATTTCCAGCTGACGGTAGAAGGCCTCTTTCCCGATCTTGAGAGTTTTTGCTGACTTGGATGCAATGACTTCGGCGTATTTCTGGACGACCTGCTCCAGATAGTCACCAGGAACGATGCGGTTGATCAGACCGAAGTCCTTGGCGGTCGATGCGTCTATGCTTTCTCCGGTCAAAAGCATTTCCATTGCCTGTTTCGGAGCCACATTTCTCGACAGGGCAACCATTGGTGTAGAGCAGAATAGACCGATATTGACACCCGGTGTGCAGAAGGTTGCCGTATCCGTTGCAATCGCAAGATCACACGATGCAACCAGCTGACATCCGGCTGCCGTCGCAACGCCTGTCACCACAGCTATCACGGGCTTCGGGTGCCGGACGATCTGCTGCATCAGGTCCGAACACTGCCGCATGATTGCCTGGTAAGTTTCTTTTCCTCCGTCGCTTTCGGCCCGCGCGGCGGTCAGTTCCTTCAAATCGTGACCGGCACAGAACACCTTGCCTTCCGCACCCAGCAGAACGACACGCGCATTCGGATCGGTTTCTGCTTTTGTCAGTTCATTCGACAGCGCGCTCATCATCTCTCGTGAAAGCGCATTCATGCGTTCCGGACGTTGCATAACGATGCGGTAAACGCCTTCGTGAAGAAGCGTGGAAAGCAAGGGCTTTTGGGCGTCGTCATTCGCTGCGGCTTCGGACATGGGGCACTCCGTGAACAGATCCTTTGTTGGTCTTATACCTGATCCGATCCTGGCTTCCATAGCAGTGTGTTCGATTGGAACACCCTGTAAAGTTTCCGATCACAGATCCTTTATCAGGCCTTTGAAGCGGGCAGCTGACGGGTTGCGCCGGATCAGTTATCCTTGCTTGATGTGGAAGATTGCCCCATTCCGGTCCTGGACCGGCGCATTGCTGGGACTTCTTGCCCTTCTTGCTCCTGCTGCAGGGCAGGAAAAAGTCGATGTTGCGCTTGTTTTGGCGGTCGACGTTTCCCGCTCCATGTCACCGGAAGAACTTGACATTCAGCGCAAAGGCTACGCTGCGGCAATCTCAAGCCCTGAGGTCGTCCGCGCGATCGAGCTGGGTGCGCACGGTCGGATTGCACTGATGATGTTCGAATGGGCCAACGAAAACCACGCCCGCGAGATCGTCGGCTGGTCTGTTATCGAAACGCAGGAAGATGCGTTGGTTTTCGCCGATAAGGTTCTGAAGGACAGATCATTCGGACAACGCCGTACGTCCATATCGGGCGCTATCCGGCATGCTGCCGCCATACTTGCCGATGTGCCTTTCGAAACGTATCGCAAAGTCATCGATATTTCAGGTGATGGACCGAATAATCAGGGGTTGCCGGTGACGCCTGTGAGAGATGCCGCACTGGAGGAGGGGCTTGTTATCAACGGGCTTCCATTGATGACCAAAGGCGGCATTGGATTTCAGTTCAATATTCCTGACCTAGATGAATACTATCGCCGGTGCGTGACCGGCGGCCCGGCGAGTTTTGTGATCCCTGTAATCGAGTGGGCTCAATTTCCAGATGCGGTGCGCCACAAGCTGATCCTGGAAATCGGCGGACGGGTGCCGGCTGAAGTGCCGAAGGTCCTCAAGGCGCAAATCCGCTTTGGGGAGCCCTATGATTGTCTGATTGGTGAGAAAATTTGGCGGCGGCTGCGCCAACAGTATTTTTGGGATCCGTGAAGACCGGATTCTACGCGAACGCGGCGAAATACTTCACAGTTGATGTGCTGAGACTTGGCTTCATTATTCGCAAGTCGCTGGCTGGCAGTTCTTGCTTTCCATTTGTTTACCATAACGGAAACTCGACCCTCATTTCTAGCGAGGGTTGTGCTATGTATGCATAAAAGGGGTCTGGCAGGTCGTTTTGGTTTTAGGGGGAAGGGTGTCGCTCGACATCGAAAAAATATTGACCAGAGAAGCGTCCAATGTGCTTGGGCGCATTGTCATGTCTGGTGAAGACCTCAATGATCATTTCAACATCAACAAAGTTCTGAAATTCATTCAAGGTGTCTACAAGAGCACCGGCATAGAACTCGACGTGAATTGTTTTTATGTCTGGCCGAACATTCAGTCTCTCGCCGAGGCCATTCGGCAAAGGCAGTACCAGGACATTCCAAAACTGATTTTGCTCAAGGAAGGGGACGAAAGCTTGCCGCTTTTTGTCTTCGCCGGAGGGGCAAGCTGCTTTCTTGAATTAAAAAATATCCTGGCGGGCCTCGATTTCAGAGGTGCTGTCTATGGTGTCCGCCAGACTCAATTCGGAAGGCATCATCTGGAGCCTGCGATTGTTGCAGACGAAGTTGAGGCCTGCCGTCACATTATTGAACAAAGGTTCAAAGACGTGCCGGTGCGGTTACTCGGCTATTCGTTTGGCGGCGTTGTTGCTCTTGAGCTTGCCCGGAAGCTGAGGGCTGCAGGTTCGGAAGTCTGTTTTCTGGGATTGATCGACACGCATCAAAGCGAACATGCGTGGCCACTCAGGGTCTGGGCTCGCGTAGTCGGCAAGAGAATTCTCAGCCGTCTGGGAAAAGTCAAGGCCGCTATGACGACAGGTCAGTGCAAAACGGGTCCGACCGTTTCCACATCGGTGTCATTGCCCAGAAAAGTCCTGGCGCGGCGGCTGAGCCCCATACTTTTCAGGTTTTACAGGCCCACATCTCTCAAGTATCCGGAAATGGCTCCGGAGTGGGTCTACGGGCACACACCAAGATACGAAAACGCTGGAAAGCAATTGCTGCGTATGCGCGGTCTTTATCAGCCAAGAGCCTATGGTGAGCATCTCGTCTTCTACAGGGCAAGTGGCCTTAAGCCGCAAAGCTGCGATCCATGGGATACTTGGCATCGGTTTTTGCCGAAGGCAGAGTGGTCGAGCGTACGGGGCAATCATCTGAGTGCTGTTGCTGGCAAAAACGGCTTAGCTATTGGCAAGGACGTTGCCGATCGCCTGAACATGACGATGACGGAGGCACCAGCCTGGGACCTCCGTTTGGCAGGCGCGGGATAGTCAGGTTCCAACACTCGTTGCCGGTTATCCTCTCCGACGGCGCCTGCGCCGCTCACCGGTGCCGGTATCTGGAGATGATGTTTGCTGACGCGCCGGCAGTTCGACGGCAGCGCGCAGGTTCGGGAAGGGATCTGCTTTGTTCGGCAATGCCATCGCGTTGACGAAATGCTCCTGAAACTTCGGTTCAAGCGCTGTTTCGATTTTTTCGATATCACGCACTGTCTGTTCGATTTCCCGGCGGAAACCACGATTGAGCAATGCCATGCGTGCCCCAGTGCCTGCGGCATTGCCGACGCCGGTCACACCTTCAAGGGGGCAATCGGGTATCAGTCCGAGGACCATCGCATATTTGGGATCGATGTAGCTGCCGAAAGCACCGGCCAGACGAATACGGTCAAGCTGATAGGTGCCGAGTTTGTCCTGCAGCAACTTCACTCCGGCATATAGAGCACCCTTGGCAAGCTGTATTGCGCGAATGTCGGTCTGCAGGATTGAGATCTCCACCCCGTCTTCGGCGATCGAATAGGAAAAGGTTCGGCCTTGTGACCGGATGCGTGGTGTTCGTGTGGCCATATTGCCGTTGATGACACCGTCTTCCGTGATTAGCCCGGCAAGGAACATTTCCGCGACGGCCTCGATGATGCCCGACCCGCAAATTCCTGTGACACCGACGCTGTCGATTTTCTCAGCAAACCCTTCCTCGTCCGACCACTCGTCGACGCCAATGACCTTGAAGCGGGGTTCCAGCGTCTGCTTGTCGATCCGAATGCGCTCGATCGCGCCGGGAGCGGCGCGCTGTCCAGAAGAGATTTCTGCACCTTCAAAAGCCGGTCCTGTCGGGGAGGAGGCAGCAAGCAGTCGATCCTTGATACCAAGAACGATTTCCGCATTGGTTCCAACGTCAACCAGCAAAGTGATTTCGTCGTGTGAATATGGGCTCTCAGACAAAGTTGCTGCCGCTGCATCAGCGCCAACGTGCCCGGCTATACATGGCAGCATGTAGACACGTGCTCCTGGATTGAGCTCCAGGTTCAGATCACGCGCAACCAGGTTCATTGCATCGGAGGCGGCAAGTGCGAACGGTGCGCCACCAAGTTCCACGGGATCAATGCCGAGAAACAGATGATGCATCACCGGGTTGCCGACAAAGGTCGCATCGAGCACGTCTGAGCGTTCAGCGCCGACATCGCCGACAAGTTTACCGACAAGGGCATTGATTGCCTCCCGAACCGCCTTGGTCAGGTCGGGAAGTTTGGCCGGGTTCATCTGCACATAGGACACCCGGGACATCAGATCCTCACCGAACCGGATTTGCGGGTTCGATGTGCCGGCCGAAGCGACCGTTCGACCGTTTTGCAGGTTGCACAAATGTGCCGCAATGGTCGTGGAACCGATGTCGACCGCAAGTCCGTAGACGGCTTTCTTTTCTCCCGGCCAAAGCGCAATCAGCGTTGGCAACGATCCTGGATCCTGGTGAATGGCGGCTGTCACGTTCCAGCCTGCCTTGCGCAACAGAACCTGAACGCCGGGAAGCAGGGCGGGATCAAAGACGAGGTCTGCAAGACCAGTTACGGCGACCAGTGCTTCGCGAAGGCGGTCGATGTCACCTCGTGGTGTTTCCATGTCCGGTTCGTCAATGGAAACACTCACCAGCGAAATTGCGCTATCTGCCTCGATCTGCTTGGCTTCCGCGCGTTTCCGGACCACCTGACGGTTGGTTTGCGCGTCGGTCGGGATATCAATCACCAGGTCCCCGAGAATTTTCGCCTGGCAGGAAAGACGGCGATCTTCGGGCAGTTTGCGCAAGGTTGCATAGCGTGTTTCGGCCTCGGTCGCACCTTCCAGGTGGTTTGCCGAGCTTATGACGTTTTCCTTGGCGAATTTCCCCTCGGACACAGCAACCTGGCACCGTCCGCATATGCCACGTCCGCCGCAAACCGATTCCACATAGACGCCAAGTGAGCGAGCGGCATCAAGCAGTGGGGTGCCAACGGGAAAGGTGCCACGTCGCCCACTGGGTTGAAAAACAACTTTGGCGTTCTGGGGTGTGTCGGTCATGGCTTTGGTTCAGTCACCATATGGATTTTTCAATTTTCGACAAAAGCTTGTTCTATCCGTTGACCGCGGGAGAAGGAATGCACATTGGCAACAACAAACCTCCTGTGGGGCCTGGAGAGACCAGATGCGTATTCCTGCGCCCTCGTGATGCACAAAACCCCTCCCGAAAACGGGAGGGGAATGAAGCAGCGCTTCGATCTCGTCACCGAACCTGTCTGATCATTCGGAGACGTCAGCCTGCGGACCGCCGTGCGGCGCGACCGCCGCGGCGACGTCCGCCGCCGGCAGACGCTCCGCCATCCGCCGGAGCCGCGGATGCAGCGCTCGCTGCTGCCGGCTGGTGGTCTCTGTAGGTCATAATCCATTCCTGGCAGTTCGGGTCCGTTCCATTCAGAACATTGGCAGCTCGCACGGCTTCCATTTCCTGCGGGCGGCAGGGGTTCATGATCGCCGAAGTCATGCCTGCGCCGATCACCATCGGAATGAAACCCGCATTGATGCCGTGCCTGTGCGGCAGGCCAAAGGAAATGTTGGAAAGACCGCAGGTCGTGTTCACTTTCAGCTCGTCGCGCAAGCGGCGCACAAGTTTGAAGACCTGCAAGCCGGCAGTTCCCATCGCACCGATCGGCATGACCAGAGGATCGACGACAATGTCATGTGACGGGATGCCGAAATCGGCTGCCCGTTCCACGATCTTCTTGGCAACGGCAAAACGCACATCCGGGTCTTCCGATATCCCGCTTTCGTCGTTTGAGATCGCAACCACCGGAACGTTATACTTCTTGATAAGCGGCAGGATCGCTTCAAGCTTTTCTTCTTCGCCCGTAACCGAATTCACAAGCGGACGGCCCTTGGCGACTTCCAGCCCGGCTTCAATGGCCGCAGTGACAGATGAATCAATTGACAAAGGAACGTCCGTAAGTTCTTGAACAATCTCAAGAGTTTTAACCAGAAGCGGAGGTTCGGTCTCGTTCGGATTAACCGCGGTAACGCCTGCATTGATATCCAGCATCGTAGCGCCGGCCGCGACCTGCGCCAATGCATCGGCTTTGACGGTTTCGAAATTGCCTTCGTTCATTTCCGCGGCCAGTTTCTTGCGGCCGGTCGGGTTGATCCGTTCACCGATCACACAAAACGGCTGGTCGAAGCCGATGATGATTTCCTTGGTGGCGGAGGCGACAACAGTGCGGGTCATTTAGGCGCTTTCGTTGACTGTCAGTGTGGAAGAGGGGGATTGAAAGGACCAGCTCCCGCGGTTGTGGAGCCAATCCGCTGTTTTCTGGACCCCGCCAAACGGATAAACGTGGATTTGAACGAGCTGGCAGGACGGCTGACTGACAACACGGTTTTCAAGCGGCTCAACCATGGTGTCCGGGTCATAGCCGGCAAGCATTGAGACGACTGCTCCACCGCGCTTTTTCAGGAAATTGAGCGAGTTCTCGACGCCGGCAAAGGCGGCATATTTCAAGAGCGTCGTCATCTTTGCAGGACCAGCCACCCCGATATGCACCGGAAAGAGGTTGCCCCAGTCTCGCAACTCGTCAAGCCAGAGGCTGACCCGGTGAGGGTCGAAGCCGAACTGGGTGACAATGCGGAATTCCGCATCACTTTGGGCCGCCAGTTCATGCTTGCGGTTCAAAAATTCCCTGATGACGTCAGGTGAAATGTCGGGAGCGCCCTCCGGGTGACCTGCAACTGCAATCTTTTGAATACCAAGCTTGTTGAAAAGACCGGTTTCCAAAAGGGCGACAGACGAGGTCAATGGACCGGATCTTTCGGCTTCACCCGCTATTGCCAGAACTTCGGTGACGCCTGCCTCTTGCGTGAGCCGGTGGATACGCCGCTCAAACGCTTCATAGGACGGGTACCGGCGCGCTGCCATATGCGGCACCGGCGTCAGCTTGTGGTTGGTCAGTGTGCGGGCAGCAGCAACAATGGTATCTTCCGAAGCATTGCCGAGATCTGTAACATAGACCTGCGTTCCGACGGGAATGTTGGCAAGCAATTCCGTTTTTTCGATCACCTGTTTGGGTGACATTTCCGTCGAGGCGGGAAGCCGCCCATTCGCCAAAAGACGCTGTTCAGTCATTCTCGCTGCCTCCACTTGCCAACAGGGTTTTCAGACGGTCCTTCGGATAGGCCGTCACGAGCTCACTCAACGCCGTTTCCGCCTCAGTTTCCAGATCGTCGGAAACCTCAATCGGGTCTGCACGGCGCCACTCGGCCATATAGGCTTCGCTGTCCTTTGCACCGACCCTCATGGCGCAGGCGTCGATTGCCTCCATGAACATGGCAGGCAGTTCCCTCCGGGCTGATTTCCGTCCCTTTTTCACAAGGATCTGTGCCGGAATATCCCGCCAAAATACGATGATCTTCTGCGCCATGGCCTCTTTCTCCACCTGACAAACTATCTTTGAAGGAAGGGCTGATCTTCAGGTCGCCTGATAGCGGCATCAGCACGTGAAAAACCGACTTATCCCACGGTGGGAACGGCGGAATTCACTTTGGCGGTTCGCTGCCGACAAAGGGCGCCAGCATTCCATACCCGGTTTTTTTGATTTCGAAAGGAAGTTTCAGACGATCTGCGGCGCGTCTCGCGGCTGCTTCGAGGTCCGGATCGTCGGTCTGTGCAAGGTAAAGCAAGCGCGTATAGTGCGCGAAATACATGTCCCTCAGATGCGGGTGCCAGTCGAGTCCGAGCGGCTCGATAACCATGGTCTGGAAGTGCCTTGCCAGAAAGTCAGTCAGGTAGAATGTGCCCAACTGGTCCTCTTCCATGTCGTCAAATGTGTCCAGTCCGGAAAAGAAAGCATAGCAATGCGCGCCTTCGATACGGCGGGCACCCGTTTCCTGGAGAACCTTGTCCAACAGCCCGCCGGTACCGCAATCGCCATAGGCGACCAGAATCTCGGAATAGACATCGTTGTTCATGAGGATAGTTCGGCGAACTTCCTCAGGAATCTTGTCGGGCGTATTGTGAAGCTTTGCCGGCAGGCAGGTGAGGTCGATATGATCGAGTTTGTTCTGTTCTCTGATCGCGATGATTTCACGTGCCAGGGCACCGCAGGCGATCACGAGCACGCGGCCGATCTTGTTGGCCGCGTCGCCTTCCGTTTCGATTGGAAAGAGAGGCTCGCCCGCCTGCATATCGGCAGCCTCCTTGAACATGTCTCAGCCTCAGCCTTTGGCCAGCTGGTTGTGACGCCGGGCAATCAGGTCCTTTGCCATTTCCACGGCAACGGCCGCATCCCGGCAATAGCCGTCAGCCCCGACAGCCTCGCCGAATTCCTCATTGAGAGGCGCACCGCCGACGAGCACGATGTAATCGTCCCGAATGCCTTTTTCCTTCATCTCGTCGATGACGACTTTCATGTAAGGCATCGTGGTTGTCAGCAGCGCCGACATGCCGAGTATGTCCGGTTGATGCTCTTCGATGGCAGCCAGGTAGTTTTCGACCGGATTGTTGATGCCGATATCGATCACCTCAAAACCAGCGCCTTCCATCATCATGGAAACAAGGTTCTTTCCGATGTCGTGGATGTCGCCTTTCACCGTGCCGATCACCATCTTGCCGACCTTTGGCGCGCCAGTTTCGGCAAGCAGAGGACGCAAGATTACCATGCCGGCCTTCATGGCGTTGGCTGACAACAGCACTTCCGGCACAAAGAGGATGCCATCGCGGAAGTCGATGCCGACGATACGCATGCCTTCAACGAGGGCTTTGGTCAGGACGTCATAAGGTGTCCAGCCGCGTCCAAGAAGGATGTTCACCCCTTCTTCGATTTCTTCCTGCAGACCGTCATAGAGATCATCATGCATCTGTTCGACGAGTTCGTCGTCTGACAGGGAGGCGAGATCGATATCGTCTTCATCGGACATAAGGCAGCTCCACCGGGCGCGCATACAGGGCGCGAAAGGCCAACAGATTAAGAAAAAACCTTATGCCTCAAGCTTGAAACCTGGATATCTCCAATGCGACACGGCAAGTCGTTTACGCGACAGCAGTGCCGGGAAGGGCGCGTCTCGCAGTGTTTGGTATGCCGGATTAGCGTTTTGAAACCGCGATTTACCCGATTTGCTACCTGAAAAAGAAAAAGGCGGATCGAGTGATCCGCCTCCAGTTTGTCGTTCCGATCCGGACGCGGTCAGAACAACCCTTCAATCTGTCCGTTGTCGTCAAGACGGATATGGTTGGCAGAGGGCACGCGCGGCAAGCCCGGCATGGTCATGATCTCACCGCAGATGACAACAATGAAGCCGGCACCTGCTGACAGGCGAACCTCACGAACCGGCAGGCTGTGGCCGGTCGGTGCGCCGCGCATTTGCGGGTCCGTTGTGAACGAATATTGCGTCTTGGCCATACAGACCGGGAGGTCGCCGAAACCGTCGGCCTCCCAGCGCTTCAACTGGTCGCGCACGGACTTGTCTGCCAGCACCTCATCGGCGCGGTAAATCCGCTTGGCGATGGTCTCGATTTTTTCAAACAGCGACAGGTTGTCATCATAAAGCGGAGCAAACTGTGCTGCGCCGCTTTCAGCCAGTTCAACCACGCGGTTTGCCAGTTCTTCCGTTCCAGCAGAACCATTGGCCCAGTGCGTAGCCAGGATGGCATCGACGCCGAGATCGGCGCAGTAGTCTCTGACGGCCTGAACTTCTGCATCTGTGTCCGCTGTGAAGTGGTTGATCGCAACAACGGCCGGAACTCCGAACTGCTTGACGTTTTCGATGTGACGGCCAAGGTTCGCACAGCCTTTGGTGACGGCATCGACATTTTCAGCGCCGAGATCATCCTTGGCGACGCCGCCATTCATTTTCAGGGCCTTGATCGTGGCAACGATGACAACTGCATCAGGCGACAGGCCGGCCTTGCGGCATTTGATGTCGAAGAATTTTTCCGCGCCGAGATCCGCACCGAAACCGGCCTCGGTCACAACATAATCAGAAAGTTTCAGAGCTGTCTGTGTGGCGACAACAGAGTTACAGCCATGCGCGATATTGGCGAATGGACCGCCATGGATGAAGGCCGGGTTGTTTTCCAGTGTCTGAACCAGGTTCGGCTGCATCGCCTCTTTCAGCAGCACGGTCATGGCACCGTCCGCTTCCAGGTCGCGTGCTCTGATTGCCGTACGGTCACGGCGATAAGCCACGATGATGTCACCAAGACGCTTTTGAAGGTCATCCAGATCCGTTGCCAGGCAAAGGATCGCCATTATCTCCGAAGCAACGGTGATGTCGAAACCACCTTCCCGAGGGAAGCCGTTGGCAACGCCGCCGAGCGAACAGACAATGGAGCGCAGCGCACGGTCGTTCATGTCGAGCACCCGGCGCCATGTGACCCGGCGCTGGTCGATACCAAGTTCGTTGCCCCAGTAGATATGGTTTTCAATCAACGCAGCCAGCAGGTTGTGAGCGGAGGTGATGGCGTGAAAGTCACCTGTGAAATGCAGGTTGATGTCTTCCATCGGTACGACCTGTGCGTAACCACCGCCCGCAGCGCCGCCTTTCATGCCGAAGCATGGGCCGAGAGAAGGTTCGCGCAGGCAGATCATGGCGTTCTTGCCGATCCGGTTCAGACCGTCGCCAAGACCAACAGTCGTCGTCGTCTTGCCTTCGCCTGCTGGCGTCGGGTTGATGGCTGTGACCAGGATCAGCTTGCCGCTGTTGCGCCCATCGAGACTTTCAATGTAGTCAGCTGCGATCTTGGCCTTCGTGCGGCCATAGGGCAGCAGGGATTCTTCTGGAATGCTCAGCCGCTCGCCGATGTCCTGAATAGGTTTCATCTTGGCTGCGCGGGCAATCTCAATATCGCTGGCCATCTTCATGTCTCCGGGCGTGTCAAATATTGCGGTTTATTCAAGCAGGCATTTGCCGCTCAAGTCGTTGAGGGAACGCTATTTGAGAGCGCGGTACTTGAACTGTTCCGAATACGACAGGATGCGCCCCGGAAACGACGACGCATTCAGTCCCCGTGAGCTTGGGGACGCGAGGGCGAAAAAGCAGCAGAAACTGAACAGCGATTGGTAATATTCGCCGTGCTCCGGTTAATCGAGCTGCTGACGCCTGGTATTGACTGTGAAAATTCGAGCGCCAAGTCTTGACTAACAACTGAGCGAAAAGATGTGTGGTGTTATCCTGTCGACGCGTACAAGGAGTCACGGATCGAGGCGGTTGGCGTATCTACTTATTGAAGGGCCTTTGGTGTGCAAAGGGTGGACATCATTCCTGATGAAAGCGCGGCTGTCACGACAGATTTCGGCCCCTATATGCTGCTCGCTGATGTCGATCTCAAAATATTTTCTGTGTTTGATGATCTGAAATACGACCGCTCCGACGCCGAAATAATGAGTCCCGCGATGCGGCGCCATGCCGTATCAAAACTCGCAAGTCTGGGGTTCAGACAGACGTCTGGTTCTGTGTTGTACAACAAGGCAACCGACATTACTTGCTACATTCCAAAGCCTCAGGTGCTCGGGGCATCTCCCTTTGATGTGACGCGCTATACTCCCAAACGGGACAAGGATTACTATATTCTCACACCAACACAGACAGCCTGCCAGTTCATCGACGCCTATCCTTATGACCTTGCTGTTGAAAAGGTTATTTCGCTTATCCAGAAACAACCGATCAATCTCTACAGAATTCTTGACTATCTGGAACACAAGCCGGCTCACGAGGCCATACGTCCGGCATTGGGATACTTTAAGTCAGCCCAGCGAAAGGCAGTCCAGTCCGAACCCTTGTGCCGAAGGCGGGCGCTTGGGTAGAGGAGATGCGCCGGTACACAATAGACTGCCTATGGATGCAGTGGGGTCAATGCAAGCTCAGCAGAACTTCTATGTCTCTTTGAGAGAGTGGCTCCAGCAAGGCCTTTTCCTCGGCGTTCAACTTGGCATCGCCTTTGACGTATTCTTTTATCTGAAGCGCGATTGTGCTCGTTGATTGATAGTATAGATCACCCTGCGAGCGGCTGATCTCTTGCAGCAGTCGTTCGATCAGCTTCTTGCGTTTGACTGAATCGAGGTCAATCCGCTTGTCTCGTAGCACCTGCTGCCCGTCCGGTCTGTTAACGTGAAAACGCGTTCATTCAGGTAGGTAGGACAGAAGCGCTTCACTTCCATAGGTAAAACTTGTTCAATCTCGCCGTTCGCTAACACCGGACGTGACAAGCGGGAATTTTCCGTAGATCCTTTCAGCGTCATGACTGATTCAGAAATTCTCTCACGTTTGCCAGAGCGCTTGAAAAAAGCGCGCCGTGCCCAGGGCCTATCGCTGGAGGCAGTTGAAAAGATTTCCGGTGTGTCTCGATCCATGGTCAGTCAAATTGAACGCGGGGAATCAAATCCAACCGTTGCGACATTGCTCAACCTGACGAGGGCCTTGAATGTCGATTTTGCAGGGCTTCTGGGCGAGGACACGCCAGAAGACCGGGTGGAAATTCTGCATGAGCATCAGACGCCCGCGCTTGATAGGGCAGGAGACGGGTGCAAGATCCGTATTCTGTCACCGCCACAGGACACCGGCCGGTTTGAAGTCTATGAGCTTATTTTCGCCAAAGGCGGCAAACTGGAGAGCAAACCTCACGAACGCGGAACCCGCGAGCAGTTGATCGCGGAAGAAGGACGGCTGGAGGTGACATCGGGTGTTGCCAAGGGCGTCATCGACAAGGGCGATACTGCACGCTATGCCGCTGACGTGCCCCATTGCATAGAAGCGATATCAGGTACAGCTCGTGCTATCTTGATGGTCGTGAAGTTCTGAGGCTTGCTGGGCAGCGTCCTGGAGGCGTGTTGACCTTTCACTGATGGCACTGTTCAAGCTCCAAAATGCATTTCTATAAAACGCTGCCAACGTATCACCATCCCGGGCGAAGATGTTCACATGACTTAACTTCGGCTAATGCATGACGAACCGAAACGCCCTCTCTAAAATTTGCACTTTCTGGGACCGCAATAGCAGCCTTGTCAGCATAGAGTTTCAAACAAGACATACACATGTTCTGTCGAGGCCACTCTAATCCTTCGGCAAGGGGACGTCTGGCCATTCTTCGGTCACTTCGGCCTGGACCGGTCGGTCCAGATAAGTCGTCAAAACAACGTAGCTCCGCGTCGCCCGGACCCCGGGCAGGGCATAGACCTGGGCCAGGAAGTTCTCCATTGCGTCTGCGTTGGCTGTTCTGACCTTTAAGATCACGCAAGTATCGCCCGTGACGGAGTGGAGCTCTTCAACTTCCGGAAAGTCCCTGAGACGCATCATCCTCTCGCTCTTGCCCCAGCCGCTTGCATCGACATGAACAAAGGCCAGGAAAGGCTTGCCGACCGCCATCGCGTCAATGTCAGCGTTTGTGCCTTTGATAACTCCTGAAGCGGTCATGCGTTTGACCCGTTCATGCACTGCCGGTGCCGAAAGGCCGACTTCCTCGCCGATTTCGGCATAGGTCTGGCGGGCGTTGCCTACCAGTTTGCCTAATATCTTTCGGTCGAATGCATCCAGCGGCCTCTTCGACAGCCTGTTTTTCTGAACGTCTTCTCTATTTGATGTCATTCGGCATCTTCCGCATTGATCAAAATTTTATTCAGCTTCATGCTCTCACGGAAGAAGAAATTCAGCAAGCGAGGTTGAGGCATGAACGAAAGGATGATCAATCCCGTATCCGGGATATACCCGGCGACACCGGACTACATTCATGCGCTGGAAATTCAGGGCCCCGGTCGCATGCTTTTTGTCAGTGGCACGATGGGTCTCGACGCAAAGGGCCGCGCTCCGGATGGACTGGACGAGCAGCTTGAACTGATTTGGAACAATCTTCGGCGCATCCTGAACGCCGCCGATATGACGTGCGATAATATCGTGCGCGTTACGAGCTATCTGACAAGCGCCGACCTTGCAGAAAAGAACCAGAACGCAAGGGTCAGGGCTCTTGGAGACCGACGGGTGCCGACAACTGCCATCGTCGTCAGGACGCTCACACCCGATTGGCTGGTTGAGATCGAAATCGTGGCAGCTGCCTGACGGCACCCAATACGCTTTCTCTTGCAGAAATTGGAGATCGGAATGCAATTCGATGTCTTTTTGGTTTTCCTCATCACCACTGCCGTGGTCGTTTTCACACCAGGCGCTGCAGCGGTCGCCGTCGCTGCGCAAGGGGCGGCAAACGGCGGCAAACGAGCGCTTGCCGGTGTTTTTGGGATTGCGTTTGCCAATGCAATCTATTTCGTGTTTTCGGCGACAGGGATCGCATCTTTGCTCGTTGCGTCCAATCTCGTGTTTTCAATCATCAAATGGGCCGGGGTTACATATCTGGTCTGGCTTGGACTGACGTCGCTTCTGGCACCGGCCGGTGCTCTCAGCGTAAAGCGCGACAAACAGTTGTCGAGTTTGAAGAGCCTGTTTGCAAAGGGCTTTGTCATCGAGTTCGCCAATCCGAAAGCGCTCTTGTATTTTGCAGCGATACTGCCGCAGTTTCTGAACGTCGAGCAACCCATTCTACCCCAGATCCTGATCATGGGTGGCGTGACCTTCCTGATAGACCTGACATCCTACACGGCCTACGCTTTCCTGGGAGACAGGCTGACCAGGGGAGGGGTCAAAAACTGGATCGTCTCCTTGTTCAACAAATGTGCCGGTGGTGCATTGCTTTACGCTGGTATTCGAATGGCAGGGGTAACCATGCCCCGATGACGTGAAAAATTCGCGCAGGTGTCAAAAAATCCGTGATACCGGAAATCTTCTCTTCTATTACGAGTGAAAATCCGGCATAGTGGATGAAATATCCATTTTGCCGGAGAAATGCCGTGTCCGAGGCCTTCCTGTCACATATCCACGAGACCCTGAAAGAGATCGAAGCGGAAGGGCTTTACAAGCGCGAACGCCAGATTACGTCGCCGCAGGGCGGTCTGATAACGGTTGGTGGACGTGACGTGATCAACCTATGCGCCAACAACTATCTAGGCCTGGCTGATCATCCAGCGCTCGAGGAAGCAGCGAGAAAAGCGCTTGAACCCAAGGGTTATGGCATGGCTTCGGTGCGCTTTATCTGCGGAACACAGGACATCCACTGTCAACTCGAGCAACGTTTGGCAGGTTTTCTGGGCAAGGATGATGCCATTTTGTTTGCTGCCTGTTTTGACGCGAATGGCGGCTTGTTTGAACCTCTTCTCGGACCTGAGGACGCGATCATATCGGACGCGCTCAATCACGCGTCTATCATCGACGGCATCCGTCTTTGCAAGGCCAGACGCTTCCGATATGCCAATTCCGATATGACGGATCTGGAGGCAAAGCTTCAGGAGGCACGTGATGGCGGTGCCCGGCACATGATGATCGCCACAGACGGTGTCTTCTCCATGGATGGTTATCTGGCCAAGCTCCCCGAGATCACTGCCTTGGCTGAGAAATATGGCGCCGTCGTCATGGTGGACGATTGCCATGCGACAGGCTTCATGGGTCCAAGGGGCGAAGGCACACCAGCGCATTTCGGTGTAAACGTCGACATTCTCACAGGGACACTGGGAAAGGCGCTGGGCGGTGGCATAGGTGGGTATATTGCCGGACCGCAACCCGTTATCGACCTGTTGCGCCAGCGGGCGCGGCCCTATTTGTTCTCCAATTCGTTGCCGCCTGCAGTCGTGATGAGCGGACTTGAAGCCATCCGCCTCGTCGAAGAAGGGGATGATCTTCGCCAGGCCCTTTTCGACAATACCGGTTACTGGCGAACAGGCCTGGAAAGCCTCGGCTTTAAGCTGCTGCCAGGCGAACATCCAATCGTGCCGGTCATGCTGGGTGACGCGAAACTCGCTCAGGCAATGGCAGCAGAGCTCTTTGAAGAGGGTGTCTTTGTTTCTGGCTTTTTCTTTCCCGTTGTACCACGGGGACAGGCACGTATCAGAACCCAAATGAACGCTGCTTTGTCCCGCTCCGACCTTGATCGGGCGTTGGATGCCTTTGCCAAGGCCGGCAAGGCAACAGGGGTTTTGTCATGAGCAGCAATCAGATGAAGGCGCTGTGCAAGGCAGAACCACGGCAAGGGCTCTGGATGACCCGGGCACCCGTTCCCGAAATAGGCCCGGACGACGTTCTGATCCGTATCAACAAGACGGGTATTTGCGGAACCGACATCCACATCTGGAACTGGGATGAATGGGCATCGAAGACAGTTCCCGTGCCTCTGATAACTGGGCACGAATTTGCCGGTGAAATCGTCGAGATCGGCAGTGGAGTAACGGATCTCGAAATTGGTCAACGCTGTTCAGGTGAGGGGCACCTGATTGGCAAGCACTCTCGTCAATCGCGCGCAGGCAAGTTTCACCTTGATCCCGAAACCCGTGGCATTGGGGTCAACGAACAGGGTGCTTTTGCCGAATATTTGCGTCTGCCGGCTTTCAACGTGGTGCCGCTTCCTGATGAGATAGACGATGAAATTGGTGCCATATTGGATCCGCTTGGAAATGCAGTGCATACAGCGCTGAGTTTCGACCTTGTCGGCGAAGACGTACTCATCACAGGTGCAGGTCCGATTGGCATCATGGCAGCTGCCGTTGCGCGCCATGTCGGTGCCCGCAATGTGGTCATCACGGATGTCAATCAAGCGCGCCTGGACCTTGCAACACGGGTCGCCGATGTTGTTCCGGTGAATGTTGCCGAGGAAGACCTCAAAGGTACTGAGCAAAAGCTAGGTATGAAAGAGGGTTTTGATGTCGGTCTGGAAATGTCCGGCAACCAGATTGCCCTCGACCAGATGGTGGAAAACCTTGTGATGGGTGGGCGCATTGCACTTCTGGGAATTCCGCCGGGAAAATCTCCGGTGGACTGGTCTCGCATTGTCTTTAAGGCGATCACGATCAAGGGCGTTTACGGCCGCGAGATTTTCGAGACCTGGTACAAAATGATCGCCATGCTTCAAAACGGCCTGGACGTCAGGAATGTCATCACGCACCGGTTTGCGGTTGATGACTTTCAGCAAGGCTTTGCAGCAATGAAGTCGGGGGAGGCCGGGAAAGTCGTCTTGAGCTGGACCTAAGCCGCACCTCTCTTCGCTACTTGTCTGGAAATTTGGTCAGAAACCGTTGCTCCTGAGTCATTCTTCATTAAATTTCTCAAAATCTCTTGAATATGCTCAAATTGAGCATTAATATCTCATCAGTCGAGGAGTTCGACTGACCATCCATCAATTCGAGGGAGACTCGAATGTCACAGTTTGACTACGGCGTATTCATCGGCCGTTTTCAGCCGCTGCATATCGGTCATGAGGCCGTGATCCGATCAGCGCTTGAAAAGGTCCATACTTTGATCGTGCTGATCGGTTCTGCACGGCAGGCACGCACCCCCCGCAATCCCTTCACATTTTCCGAGCGCGAGGACATGTTCGCGAAGGTCTTCAAGCACGAATTGACGACCGGACGACTGGTGTTGAAACCCGTTCGGGATCACCCCTATTCAGACACAGCGTGGTGCACAGAGGTGCAGCGCGTGGTCAACGAAACCGTTCTTGAGCACTACAACAAGGGCGGGGTCGTATTGCACGGATTGCAGGACTTGCGGATTGCCTTGGCTGGCTACGGCAAGGATCGGAGCAGCTACTACCTGAAGCTCTTTCCCGAGTGGGGAAATGTTCAGCTCGCGAGCCAATACGGAACATTTTCCTCGACAGATGTCAGGAAACAGTTCTTCCAGCGCATTCCTGTGATTTCGCAATCGGTCCTTTCGGACGAAGTATCCGAATGGCTCAAGGCTTTCGCTCTATCGGACCCATTTCGGGGGCTTCTGGAAGAGGCTGAGTTTCTCGACGCCTACCCTGATAAATGGGGACGCGGTCCCTTTGTGACCGTCGATGCGGTGGTCATTCAGTCTGGCAATATTCTGCTGGTGGAGCGCGGAGAAGCGCCGGGCAAAGGGTTGTTGGCATTGCCGGGTGGTTTTCTCAATCCGCAAGAAAGCATTCGCGATGCGGCCATTCGGGAGTTGAAGGAAGAAACCAGGATCAGCGACCACAAGGGCGAGATACCTCCTGCGATGCTGGCATCTTTCATCGATGGCTCGAAAACACGGGTTTTCGATCATCCCGAGAGGTCTTTGCGTGGCCGCATCATCACACATGCCTACCTTTTCAGGCTCCCGGAGCGGCGTGAGCTGTTCTCGGTCACCGGCGGAGATGATGCCAGATCGGCGAACTGGCATCGGCTGGGGGATCTGAAACCCGAGCAGTTCTTCGAAGATCACTGGTCCATCATCGATCTGATGGCAGATCTGTGATGCTGGATCGTTCACTCGCCTGAGGGGGAGCCCCTCTGGCACGTTCACCTTGTCGCGTGAGGAGTTCACAATGACAAATCCACTATTGGCAACAGATAGCTACAAGCAATCTCACTACAGGCAATACCCGCCCGAGGCTCGGCAGATCTCGGCCTATGTCGAGGCACGCGCCAATCCATTTTCGGGCGACGTGTTGTTCTTCGGCCTTCAGGCCTATCTGAAAAAGGCGCTTCAACGGCCGATAACGGTCAAGGACATTGAGCGGGCTGCTCAAATCTGCTTGGCACACGGCGTCCCGTTCAACCGGGAAGGCTGGCAGCAGATTGTTGACGAACACGCTGGCCTGCTGCCATTGGAAATCAAGGCGCTGCCCGAAGGCTCGCTGGTGCCAAGTGGTGTGCCGCTGGTCCAGCTGGAAAACACCGATGACCGCATGCCCTGGTTGACCACGTGGGTCGAAACCGCGCTGCTGCGCGCGGTCTGGTATCCCTCAACGGTCGCCACAATGTCCTTCAAATGCAAACAGGTTATCTATCGCGGATTGCTGGCAACCTCTGATGAACCGGACCAGCAAATTCCGTTCAAGCTGCACGATTTTGGCGCACGCGGTGTTTCTTCGTCGGAGAGCGCTGCTCTCGGAGGCATGGCGCACCTTGTGAACTTTGCCGGCACCGACACGATGGAGGCTCTGGAAGCTGCCACGGAATTCTATGATGCCGACATTGCCGGTTTTTCCATTCCAGCTGCCGAACACTCGACAATGACAAGCTGGGGCCCGGAGCGCGAGACGGCTGCCTATGCCAACATGCTCGATCAGTTCGCGCAAAAGGACGCGTTGGTCGCGGTTGTCTCGGACAGTTATGACATCCACAACGCCGTGAAGAACATCTGGTGCGGTGCCCTGAAGGACCAGGTACTGTCATCTGGTGCAACGGTTGTCATCAGACCGGATTCCGGAAGCCCGGTTGAGACCCCCCTGAAGGTTCTTGAGACGCTTTGGCAAAGCTACGGTGGTACGGAAAACGCCAAGGGAGCACGGGTGCTCAATCCGGCCGTCAGGGTCATTCAGGGTGATGGAATGACGCTCGCGACCATCAGGCAACTTGTCGATGAAATGGTTCGGAAACGCTGGTCACTGGACAATATCGCCTTTGGCATGGGGGGCGGCCTGCTGCAGCACGTCAATCGGGACACGATGCGTTTTGCGATGAAGGCAAATGCGATGAGAACCGGGGACGTCCAATGGAAGGACGTTTTCAAGATGCCTGTTTCCGACCCGAACAAGGCATCGAAGGCGGGCCGTCAGGCGGTCGTTGTCAAAAACGGTCAATTGGTTGCCAGAAAATTCGACGAGGTGGACCCGTCGGATGACCAATTGAAAGTGGTCTATCGAAACGGGAAGCTGCTTGAAACATCAAGTTTTGATGATGTGCGTGCACGCGCAATTGCCAGTCTCAAACAAAGTCTGGCATCCGGGTAGCTGAAACGGGCCGAAGACCAGCACTGGGCGAGCGACTTTGCAACCCGGGAGCTGGCACACAGCCTGAGGAGACGCCGATTTGTAGCGTCTCCTGTGTTTTTTATGAAAGCGAAGACGCCTGGCTTTTCAGCACCGTGAAGCTACGCGTTCTCCTGAAGATCAGTTGCGCAACTTTCCGAAGAACACCTCTCTTGGTGCAGACAGCAAGTCAGAAACCCTGAAACCTGCACCACCTGCGTAGCGGACCAGGACCAATGAGGCTGCCAGGAAGGCAAACTCACGCTTGATGGCATTCAGATTGTCCCAAAGTGTCTTGTCCAAACTGATTTTGCCGGAACAATAAATCACAAGGATCAGGAAGGCAGCCGCCGCCGCGATCCTGACCCCATGTCCTGAGGCGAGTGTCAAGCCGACAAGAATGAGCAGCAGGGGAAATCCGGACCAGCTTTTGACATGATCGAGTCCGTAGAAAAATCCACCAGCCAGAAAGGCAACGGCGACCGAAAGGCGCAGCAGCAGGCCAAGAGCCGACCAGTCCGCCGTTTGTGCGCCGGCTCCGCGTCCGGTCAAACGTTCATCGAGGCTCATGCTGCCTGATCCGAGAACTGCAAGTGTAAAGCACATTCCGGACAGACCGATGTCGCGGATCTGGACAATCATCGCCGGCGTGAAGAAGGTGCTGGCTGATGTGTCGTGACCAGGCACAGTTGAAACGGGGAGAGCAGCAACGAACGACCACATCAGCAGGCCAAAGACAATTGCAAGCGGCCGGACAAGAAGACCGGCTACGAGCGCTATACCTGCGACAAGCTCGAAGGCTGAGAGTGCCGTCAGGAAGCCCCAAGCGGACAACCAGTCGCCACGGAACAGATACGACTGGAAAAAATCATTTATGTAGCCGTTTGAAGCCGTGTATTTTTCAACGAATTCGCTCGCTCTGCCGGCGTCGATTGCCCGTTGGAGCTTCCACCAGCCGCCGACGACAAAGACGGACCCAAGTCCAAGCCGCAGGAGCAAAGCGACCTGGTCACTCTGGCGGACGGTCAGACGGTCGGGTCCGGCGGAAAAGATACGTTCGATTTGCGCGGCAAAACCGCTTGAATGCAAAGAATTGGAAGACATTCGTCTTACTCCGAAGATGATAAAACAAGGTCCCGGTTTGGCCGGGTTGCGGAGCTAGATGAAGGTTTTGGGAGGTGCAGGGTCGACGGGCACTTCAACACCGTCAAGCACATCCAGCTTCGCCCTGCCAGCGCGCTGAATTCTCCAATCGCGCGCCCTCTCGGCCGGGGCCATGGCCAATGTCGCTGAACAGTGGCTTGAACAAAAGTCAGCATCGGAGAAACAGGTCAGAAAGCAGGCTCTTTGACCTTGCTGTTCCGCAGTTCCTGACGGTGCGTTCCTTGTGGAAGCTTCAATAGGTTCAGCGGAGTTTGGGACCGTCTCGACAGTTGAATAGGCGAGAGTTGCGTTGCCGACCGAAAACGCGAAAGAAACAGTTTGGGCCGATGTCCAGAACGCCAGCAGGGCGACGACAAGCACAGGAAGGTGGCTGTTGAAGAAACGAAACATGTCTCGACTCGATCGACTTTTTGCGATGCAGCATGAAGCTCACGTTAAAGATGATCAAGGAAAAAATGCAATCTAAAGTAAATGTGTTCTCTTTTCAAAACCGCTCGAGAATGGTGCGTGGGTGACTTGCTTTTCTGTAGCCGCAGATAATGCAGCTTTCCCTAGGCCATAACCGATTTACGGAAGAAATTGGACTTTTCTGGGTCTTTCAATGTGTTGAAAAACAGTTCAATCACAGGTTCTGAGACTTTGATCGGCGAAGGGCCATAAGTCTCGTATTTGTCCGACAGAGCTTTGTTCACAGCATTTGAAAAGTTCACGAAATCAATATGTTCTGATGGGAACTGCTTTGAAACGCGGCCAACGATTTCTCTGATGGACTTGTCGTTGGCAATCGTTATGGCCGTAATCTCGTTACCGTGTGATTTGGCAAGTTTGCGATAGGCTTCAGACAGTTCGTCAATGAACTGAGCGTCCGACGTTCGGCAGATATAAGCTGCGAAAGCTTGAAGAAATTCGATTTCCCAGGATGGGTCCGCACGTTTGATCTGCGGTTCGAAGACTTTTCTCACAACATCAAAACACAGGAATCTTAGGACCGACATTGCGAAGAAGTCCTTGTTGGCCCCTACGAAGGGCTGCTTCTTGTGGATGCGGCCGCAGGCCTCGTAATTGGAGCGATAGATGTCGAAGAGGTCCTGAGAGGCGGACAGGAAGTCAAAAACAGCCTCGATGTCGGCTTTGCTGAGTTTGCCGTCCCGAAGCTCCGCGGCGCTTATCAGGCTTTTGCGTGCAAGATCCATCGCCTTTTGTCCAGCCCCCACACATATGTGTGGTCCGCTGAGTTTGGGCCATGTCACAGCCGGTTTCTTGTTTGACAAACGCATCATCAACCTCGTGGCTCGATAGCAAATGATGCGCTTGATTGGTTAGTTTATTTTTAACTTTTTTGTCAGGGAAAATACTGAAAAGGCAATGAGTAAGAGGCACAAACTGAGATTGGCTCAGGAGAGGCGAGCGAGCGATTGCATTGCGACGAGCCGTCAGCGCGTCCTTTGCCAATCGGGTTCATAGCTGACTTCCGAACACCCCGCAAAGCGGGCCATGCGGTTGAGTTCCGACGCAAGTTTTGCCGTTCGCGCTTTTGACGCGCGGACACCTTTTTCCGGCCAATAGGCACGCACATGCAGCCTGTCCTCATTCCGAAGCGCCTTCATGTCAATGCGACCGATGAGGCGAGCACCTTCGAGCACCGGAAAGACGTAATACCCATATTCGCGCTTGGCTTCCGGAACGAATATTTCAATCCTGTAGCTGAAGCCGAATAGCCGTTCGCTTCTTTTCCGGTCTCTGAGCGCTGGATCAAAAGGTGATAGGACCCGCACACGCGAAGGCGGTGTTTCGACGGTGTTGAGGGTCTCGACCGTTTCAGGAAAGGCATACACCCGGCGAAATGACCCGTCAGCACATTCGATTTCAACTTCTGTCAGTATGCCTCTGCCATGTGCCACCTGACACCAGTCCTTGGCTTCCTTCGGGGTAATCAGGTCCCAGAAAGCCGAAATTTCACCCGAGGTCGCAAACCCGAGACGTTCCATGGCCGAGCGCGCAGCCCAGTCGATCGTTTCCTCGGCATCAAAACGGGTGTTCAGCTTCTCATGTGGTATGACGCGTTCGGTCAGGTCGTAGACCTTTTGGAAGCCAGCGCGGTGACAGACGGAAAGTTCACCCGTTCGCCAGAGAAACTCCAGAGCGGTTTTGGAAGGGTGCCACTCCCACCAGCCGCCACTGCTGCGTTTTTCGTCCTCGCCGACAGTTGCCGACGTTGCCGGACCGTGATCGCTGATCTGCTTGAGAACGTTCTCGATCTTGGCTTCAAATCCATTGTCATGCCAGTTGCGCCAACGCCCGGTAAGGGCTTCCCGGTCCCGTTGAAAGCGCAAACGCCAGTGCGGAAAGAATTGAGTCGGAATGACCGATGCATCATGGGTCCAATGTTCAAAGACAAGTCTGTCCCGCTCCAGCAAAAGCTTGAGGTTCTTCTCCTTGTAGGCGGGTCTGCGCGCTGCCAGGATCATGTGGTGCGCACGCGCCACGGTGTTGATGCTGTCGACCTGGGTAAACCCGAGTTTCGTGATCAACGTAGCCAGATCTTCGCCCTTGCCACTGCCTCTCGGTGTTTCGCTAAGGCCATGTTTTTGCAGGAAGAGATGTCGAGCCACTGTGTTCGGCATCTTGAAAATCGAGGAAGACGTCATGACCAAGTGTTAGCATCTCAATGTGCAGCCTGACCAGACATGGGGGCTTGAATTGGTGTTTATGACAATGGTTTTTATGCAATCCAGTCATGCATTGCGATTTGGTTGGGCAATAGGGTCGGCATCTACGGCTTTTTCATTGACCGGAGAACCGCTAGACGCTTGATTGGTTGGCATGTTTAAGGGTGAATTTTTCAAAGTTGCGATCGAATGTGTCTGAATTTTTGCAGCAGAACTGCTGTTTATTTGTCGTTGGTTTTGGTTTCGGGCATGGCGGCCATGCCGAACGGTTTTGCAGGTACGGGAAGCTGCGATCAAATCAAGATAAACGGGTCAAATGTCTGGTTCCCGATCTCGATCAGGCACAAGGACGCTGAAGATCTGAGCGGTGTCTTTCCGGACCTTGCGCAAGAAATCTTTCAATCGATGAAGGTTGATGTCGCGTTTGGTGCCAAAGTGCCCTGGAAACGCGTGTTTGTTCAGCTCGAGAGCGGTGAGATCGATATGGTCGCCGGCGCTTACCATACCAAGGATCGGGCTCGGAACTACGTGCTTAGCTCACCTGTTATCAAGGAGCCGGTAGCGATTTTTGTGCGCGCCGACATGTCAGACCGCCCTGGGTCGCTTGAAGATTTGATAGGTTTGCAAGGGTTGGCGCCCTTTGGTGCGACTTTCGGTGAAGAGTTCGACGATTTCGCGAACAAACACCTGACCATCAGTCGTCAGTCCTTCGATGATTTCTCGACCAATATGGAACTTCTTGTCGATGGCAAGGCCGATTATCTGGTCATCGCGCGTCAGGCCGGCGAGATGATGTTGAAAGATCTCGGGGTGGAAGGCGAGGTCGAAGCGCTGCCCTGGCCGGCGCTCGAAAACTCCTTGCACTACATGTTTTCAAAGAAGTCGCCTTGCCTGAAACACATCAATGCCTTTCAAAATGAGCTGGAAAAGCGCGTTGAGGCGGGCGAAGCCGCCAACATGATGAAGGCTTTCAACGCGTCGGCAAGCGGGCAGGAATGATACCGGGAGACTTATCTTGACCGGACTGGTGAATGCAGGCCCGGAATTGATACTGATCTCAATCACGGCATTCCTGATTGCCGGTTTTGTCAAAGGGCTTGTTGGGTTTGGCCTGCCGACAATCGGGTTGGGCCTGTTGACTGTTTTTGTCGGCGTGGAAAAGGCGATGGTGCTGGTCCTGTGGCCGGCATTTTTAACCAACCTCTGGCAGGGGCTTCTTGGCGGTCACCTGAAAGTCTTGCTGCGACGCCTGTGGCCGTTTTTGAGTGCCGCTGTCCTTGTCCTCGGTGCGGGCACTTTGGTTCTGACACGCCTCCCGGTTGGAGTGGCCGATCTGGTGCTGGGTATCTTGATGGTGGCTTATGCCGTGCCGCTGCTGGCAGGAGTTGTTCTGGCAATACCAGCGCGTATTGAAGTGCCGCTCGGTGTTGGGCTAGGCTTGGTCAACGGGGTTTTCTCGGGACTGACCGGATCTTACACGGTACCGGGCGTCATGTTTCTTCAGGCGATCGGTTTGCCGAGAGATCAGCTAATTCAGGCTATGGGGCTCTTGTTTCTGTTCTCAACGGTTGCGCTCGGCATCTCTCTGGGCAGCTTCGGGCTCGTAAGCGGGCGCGAAACCTTGGCCTCCATCATACTCGTGATCCCGACATTGCTTGCAGTTTGGACAGGCCAGAAAATGCGCAAAAGGGTTTCAGAAGCTGCATTCAGGCGTTTGATCCTGGCGGCCATACTGGCGCTTGGCCTTTATCTGATCCCGCTTGGTGTCTGGCGGCTGGCGCAGTAGCAAAGAACGCCGCGATCACGCGGCGTTCTTGAAAAGACCAACACAGCACATCAGGACTTTGCGACGAGCCTCATAGGCGTTGCAGTCCCGACACCGGACGTGGATTTGGTATTGGCCCATTGGTAAGACTGCCGCTCTTCCGTCGGCGTACACAGGAAACGTTCCCGATAGCACTTGGTGAAATGAGACGTGGAGGCAAAGCCGCAGGCTAGAGCAACGTCCAGTACCGGACGGCTTGTCCGGCGCAGAAGATCCCGCGCGGTTTCAAGCCGCAGACGCAGGTAATACTGGCCCGGTGTGCAATTGAAATGACGACGGAACAGACGCTCAAGCTGACGTGGGGACAGGTTCACTGTCATCGCCAGTTGCTGGCAACTGAGCGGATCTTCAATGTGCAGATCCATGATGCGAATGGCATCGAGGATCTTGGCATTGGAGATACCGGTCCGGGCCTCAATGTCATGACGCTGAGCAGATTCGCCTGAGCGCATGTTCTGGTAAAGCGCGACCTCGGCAACCTCGTGCGCAAGATATGCTCCATGCTGGATGGCAATCAGCCGCAGGATCATGTCGAGCGACGCCATGCCGCCTGCGCAGGTGATGCAATTGCGGTCAATTGCAAAGATATCAGAGGTCACTTCAACGTCCGGAAACTCTTCACGCAGTGACCGCAGGTTCTCCCAATGAATGGTGCAGCGTCTGCCATCGAGCAGATTGTATCTGGCCAGGAGATAGGCGCCCGTGCAGATGGCGCCAAATGTGCGGCCCATGGCATTTAAACGCCTGAGCTTGTTGCCGAGATCCGGATTGAGCGGCAAGCGTTCCACATCAATGCCAGTACACAACAGTGTAATGTCAGCGTCGTGAAGCTCACGAATAGACTTTTTTACTGCAACCTCGCATCCGTTGCTTGCTATGACTGAATTCCCGTCAAGGGAATAAGTCGTCCATGCGTAATACTCCCGGCCGAGCAGCCGATTTGCTATACGCAGTGGTTCAATGACGCTTGCGAATGCGTTCATGGAGAACCGGTCCAACAGAACGAATGCTATCGTCTGGCCTGTTTCTTCGTGTGTGCGTCCGGACATTTACTTCACCTCGTTGGAAGGTATTATTGAGGTTTGTCTTTGTTTATCTACAGATTTTTCAATTTGTCTTGGTCTGTCAAATAAAAAGCGACATAGACTGTCGAATTCTTTGAATTGTCACAAATGATTGCAAATTGTGAGCGAATGCGTGATCGCCATTTGGCGATGCCAATGACAATATTTTCCGGTTTTCAGTTGTTAGAAATCACCGGCCGCAACGGGTCGAGAGTAGGGCTTTTGATAACCTGGTTCTGCCCTTTGAATGAACTTCACTTTATGCGTTGAGAAATGGCTGGCACGGGCTCGAATGGACACATCTCTTCGAAATGGGGACATGGACCCTGAAAGTTGACCGAAATTAGAATGTTTTTTTTGAAATTCGGTTGTTTCGTGGATGCGGGTTGCTTCAAGTCAATGTAGGAGTGGTGCTACATGGGGCACAAATCCACCAGTGCGATGACCTACGGACCTCAACTCAAATGAATGTACTTGCCAAACCCGCTGATCTTGAAGCTGCCGCCCCGGCAGGTGTCTTCGTCGAGGAAGTGAAAACTGTACAACATTACACGGATCGGCTGTTCCGGTTCCGCATGACCCGCCCGGCGAGCTTTCGCTTCCGTTCCGGCGAGTTCGTCATGATCGGTCTCATGATCGACGGCAAGCCGCTTTACCGTGCCTACTCGATTGCCAGCCCAGCCTGGGACGAGGAACTGGAGTTCTTCTCCATCAAGGTTCCGGACGGTCCGCTGAC
Source organism: uncultured Roseibium sp. (assembly GCF_947499295.1). Classification (GTDB taxonomy): domain Bacteria; phylum Pseudomonadota; class Alphaproteobacteria; order Rhizobiales; family Stappiaceae; genus Roseibium. The sequence goes on along the minus strand of NZ_CANMNP010000001.1, from coordinate 294,380 downwards.
TTCGCATCTCCAGAAGATCCAGCCGGGCGATGCGGTTTTGATGAAAAAGAAGCCGACCGGCACGCTTGTCAACGACGCGCTCGTTCCCGGCAAAAGGGTCTATATGTTTTCAACCGGTACAGGGATCGCACCTTTCGCGAGCCTGATCCGGGATCCTGATACCTATGAAAAGTTCGATCAGGTCATCCTGACCCACACCTGCCGCGAGGTGGCAGAGCTGAAATACGGCGAAGACCTGGTTCAGGAAACAATCAACGATCCGCTGATCGGGGAGTATGCGAAAGACAAGCTGGTGCATTATACCTCTGTCACCCGCGAAGACTTTCCGCGCCAGGGCCGCATTACCGATTTGATCCAGTCAGGCAAACTGTTTGAGGATCTCGGTGTACCTCCACTCGACCCTGCGGTCGACCGCGGCATGATCTGCGGCTCCATGGACATGATCCGAGACACCAAACAACTGCTAGAAGCCGCTGGCCTCAACGAGGGCGCAAACAACAAACCCGCCGAGTTCGTCGTTGAACGGGCATTCGTGGGTTAAAAAGCTGTTGTGGTTTTGAAATGAACCCGTCTGTTTTCAGACGGGTTTTTCGTTGTCTAATTCGGTAACGGCCAGGATGACAGCAACCCTATAACAGAGGTAAAATATTTGCGTGATCCTCACGCGCATACTCGAGTTCTGACCGGCTTGCGACCGACAGCCGGTTCGCTCTGAAGCCAATTTGCACACCGAGCGATTTTAGAATTTCAAGTGTCTCGCAATTGTAGGAATTGCAAGGGTGCGAGACTGTGTCGGGCCGATACCCGAGAATGGCATTGAGACTGTCGGAATTCCGTTTGTATTCTGTTTTTTGCTCGGCAGCCGGAAGTTCGGCCAGGGTGGTTGGGTGCGTGTGAGAATGGAGCCCAACAACATGATCTGAATGCGACAACTGCTTGACCTGTGAAGCGGTTAGCCAGAGCTTTTCCCTCGCGCTATCAATCGAAAAGCGTGCTTCTTTCATCATAAGTTCTACAATCGACCTGTAGCTCTCACCTGTGAGTACATTGTCTCGCAGATATCGGAACCATCTGTCGTTGCGTGAATAATAAGTAGCATGCGTAAGGTAGCTTCCATGATCGAACCTATGTTCTGAGGTGTGATAAGCTTCCGACAGCAATTCATGAGCGAGTTCGAAAAACCGTTCATAAAATTCATCAATGCTGTCAAAACAGGTTGTCCGGAAGTAACGAAAGATTTCCAGTGGCTCCAATCCACCTTCGAGAATAGAAGAATAAACGAACCAGAAACCTGTCAGGCCATGCTTTTCAAGGACAGGCAGCGCAACATCATATTGGCAGGCGAGGGTATCATCGAACGTTACACAAACTTCGTTTCGTTCTAGTGAGCCAGCTTTCGCCCGGTCCAGCCAGTCTTTCGCTTTGAGAATTCGGTGTTTTCGAGAGATGAACTCAAGAATCGCTTCGAAGGTATTGCCGTTGATGCTTCCCTGGGTCTGCGGATGATCTTGTCCATGAAAATGATGGAACATTAGACCGGTGGGGCGTTCGAACCGCAATTTCACCTCTTCACTGTTCCAGGGTCTGAAAGAACGTAAGGTCGACTAAGGTGCGCACGCATACATGTTCTTTTGCTCCGTCATTCGACTGAACTCAAGTCCTGACACTGTATCCCGGAAGCATCTGGTTGGAGAGCGTTTGCAAATTATTTCTGTTGATAAGCAATACACAATAAGTCCAGGAAACGGGCGTAGTTTAAGTCTTTTGTTTAAATTGCGGTAGGTGGCAGTCGCCCTCCAGAGTCCATCAATGGTAAGCTCAAGCAAATGACCGACAAGATGGATAGTATTTTTGATATCGCTCCATATTCTATGGCGCGCGCCGAAAAGGTCGCGTTCCTGCAAAGTAGTATGAGTGAGTTGACCCAATTTCACTATGATCGGTGCAGCGAATATAAGGCGATGATTGATGCATTGTTCGGTGGCTGCGATTTTTCCACCAACTTGGACGAACTTCCTTATTTGCCGGTGGGTGTCTTTAAGCACCACAGGCTGAAAAGCATTCCAGATGATGAAGTTTTTAAATACATGCGCTCTTCTGGTACGTCAGGTCAGCGCCCCTCGGAAATAGTTTTAGATAAAAAGACCGCCAATTTGCAGACTAAGGGGCTCACAAAAACGCTTAATGGCGTTTTGGGTGGTCAACGCCTGCCAATGCTTGTTGTCGACAGCGAAGACGCTCTGGGCGCAAATGCGAATTTTTCGGCACGCGGTGCTGCAATTCGCGGGTTTTCAATGTTTGGACGTCGTCCGGTATTTGCTTTGGACCACGACCTCAAACCAGACCTGCTGAGGATCAAGAGCTTTTTCGATCAGCACAAAGACAAAGCCGTATTTGTTTTTGGTTTCACTTTCCTGATTTGGACTTCTTTGTGTGAGACCTTGGCAGAGCTGGACATACAAATTGACATGTCTAATGCCATACTTTTACACGGCGGCGGTTGGAAAAAACTGGTCAACAAGGCTGTGTCTCCTGCCGCCTTTAAAGAACGACTTAAGCAACAGTTCAACATCTCACGCATCCACGACTATTACGGCATGGTTGAGCAGACCGGATCAATTTATGTCGAATGCGACGCGGGCCACCTGCATTGCAGCGTATTCAACGATGTGTTGATCAAGGATGTCATCTCGCTTGAAAACAAAAATTTCGGCGAAGAGGGATTGATTCAGACCTTGTCGATATTCCCCTACTCCTATCCTGGCCATTCGATTTTGACCGAAGACCTGGGCATGCTGCTCGGTGAGGATGATTGTCCTTGTGGACGGAAAGGAAAATATTTTCGTGTCCTGGGTCGGTTGGCAGAAGCTGAAATAAGGGGCTGTAGCGATACACTGTGACCTTCCAAGCCCTCAATCATAGTCGCATCGCCGGCGCTGAAAGCTTTGACGATCTGCTGAAAGAGGGTCCGAGAAGGATATTCGACCCAATGGTGGTCGAAATGTTGTCTGCATTTTCCAAGATACTCATGAAGGATGAGGCTCATGCCTATCCGGATGTCGTTAGTCTTGGTTTTTTCTGCCGACGCGCCAATCTTTCGATTGTCGCTCGCAGGTATACGCTCAACGATGCAATTCGCATAGGACGAGGCCACTCTGTTCACTACACGCCATCAAACGTCCCTTTGAATTTCTGCTACAGCATGATTGCCGCGCTTTTGGCCGGCAATTCCTGCGTCGTGCGCCTTTCGAACAAGGCATCGGTTGTGACCGAATTTGTCGTTGAAAAACTGAATGCTATCTTGTCGCGTTCCGAATTTGAGGCTCTGCGCAATAGGATTTTTCTGTTTCGGTCCCAAGCGGACGACAAACTAAACCAAGCACTGGGAGATATTGCTGACATTCGAATAATTTGGGGTGGCGATCAAACCGTAAGGGACATTCGCAAGGCTTCATTGAAGCCCCATGCTTACGATATCACATTTCCCGATAGGTATTCGATCTGCCTGATCGCAGCAAAGGAATATCTTGAGGAGAACGATAAAAGAGGTATTGCGACAGCGTTCTACAACGATACTTTCGTGTTTGATCAAAATGCTTGTTCTTCGCCAAAAGCTATCCTCTGGATCGGAGATCAGGTTTCTGTTTCGCGAGCTCAAGAGTTGTTCTGGAACCAACTGGATCAACAAATGCGACGCAAGGGCTACAAATGTCCTGCTTCAAAGACAAATGAGAAGCTTACCAAGATTGCAGGTTTGGCTGTCAGCGGACTTGAGCCAAGAGTGTCGCGAAGCAACATGACGGGCAATGTCATCGTGAACACGATGCCAGAAGCGTTGGAGAATGCGGATAATTTTACTGGGGGCGGATATTTCTTGCAGGTGCAGTTTGAACACCTGGCGGCCTTGCCAGTGATCAATGACCATCGACTACAGACCGTAACGCATTTTGGGTTTGCACAGACCGAGCTTGAAGCGCTTGTACTCAGCGTGCCCACAAAACTGAGTGCGGAAAGGTTGGTAAAGATAGGAAACGCAACGGCGTTTGATGTCATCTGGGATGGATATGATTTGATTGGCCAGATGTCAAAATTCGTTTTGGTTCAATGAGTAAGTGCCAGAAAATGACTCAAGAATCGAACTGGCTCAACCGAAGGCAGTGAGCGGAACAACCAGAAATGTCGGAAAATAACGAAAAGTATCAGAAGTGCTTCATGGAAGCTTTTCCCGTCCAAAAGCAAGATCTGGAGGGTTTAAAGTACCAGGATATTCCGGAGTGGGACAGTATTGGTCACATGAACCTTGTCGCTGCGCTGGAAGATGAATTTGGTATCGAAATGGAGATCGACGACATCACGGATATCTCAGACTTCCGAAAGGGCAAGGAAGTCCTGTCAAGATACGAAATTTCAATTTAATGACCGGTAGTCCCAAGCTCAATTTCGATATCAATGGCATCAAGGAATGCCAGAGAAATCGGCATCCGATCCTATTTCTAGATAAGGTTGTTGATGTCGTGCCCGAGCAACGCGCAACCGGGATCAAGGCATTTTCGTACAATGAGTGGTTTTTTCCTGCACACTATGAGGATGAGCCTTCTGTGCCTGGCTTCATCTTGGTCGAAACGATGGTTCAGACTTTTATTATGACGTTTCTGACCATGCCCGAACATAAAGGCAGCAAAACAAATTTCCTAAACATCGGCAATGGTAGTTTCCGGAGGCAGATTATCCCTGGCGATACGCTTGTTGTGAATGCTGAGCTTGCCTCCTTGAAAAGAGGCATAGCAAGAGGGAAAGCCGACGCATATGTCGAAGACGAATTCGCTTGTTCGGCAGATTTTGTCGTTTCGATCAGGAGCGCGACCGATGCCATTTTCCAAAAAATGAGGGAGAAGCATAGTTGAAGCGCGTCGCTGACTACGTTTTCGATTATTTTGCTTCCCTTGGTGCACGGCATGTTTTCCTTGTCACCGGCCGTGGCGCTTTGTTTTTGACGGATGCTGTGGAGAAAAACGATGCGTTGCACGCTGTGTGCCCGCACCACGAGCAGGCGGCTGCTTTCGCTACTGTTGCCTATGCTCAAGTTTCTGATCTGCCTGCAGTTTGTCTAACGTCCACCGGTTGCGCGTCGACAAACGCCATTACTGGCGTACTTACGGCCTGGCAGGATGGGATTCCCTGCTATTTTATTTCTGGTCAAAACACCCTTGCTGAGGCCAGACGTCATACCGGTGAACCGATCAGAACCTACGGCCAGCAAGAAGCGGATATCGTCGAATTGGTGAGCCCGATAACAAGATATTCCGCATTTGTCAGTGATCCTGCCAAGATCCGTTTTGAACTGGAGAAAGCGACAGCGCTCGCGAACAAAGGAAGGCCTGGCCCCGTTTGGATCGATATTCCACTGGATGTTCAGAACATGCGTGTCGATCCGGATGCACTGCAAGGGTATGAACCGGACGAAGAACAAAATGCTAAGGTTTTCGGGGATGATCTTGCATTTCTTGAAGAGAGCCTCAAGAACGCAACGCGGCCTGTCATCCTAGTCGGCGGTGGTGTCAAACTCGACAACGCTGCGGAAAGCCTCAAGGCCTTTGCGGAACGAAATGACATACCAGTGACTTTTACGTCATCAGCAACAGATGTCTACGGTACGGCAAACAGTCATTCCATAGGGTCAGTTGGAGTAATGGGCTGTTCCAGAGCCGGTGCATTTGCGGTCCAAAACTCAGATCTGCTGCTTGTACTGGGCTCCAGATTGCCGTCTTCGGTCATTGGTGCAGATGCGCACAAATTTGCACGCAAGGCCGATATTATTGTCGTGGATGAGAATATCGAGGAGTTCGAGCGGAATAAGGACCTGTTCAAAAGGATAATACCAATCCGACCGGGGCAGGTGCTCAATATCTTATCTTCAAAGAAATTCAGGACGAACAGTGATTGGCTCAAAAAGTGCTTACACTGGAAAACGCTGTTTGCCGACTTCGATGGATGGGAAAATCAAGACACAGCTATTGACCTGCATAATTTCGCTAGAGTTTTGTCAAATGTGCTGCCCGAGAGGGCAAATTTCATATGTGATTCAGGATTTATCGATGTAATCCTGCCAACAAATATGCGCTTTTCTTTGGGGCAGAAATGCGTGCATCCAGTTTATCAAGGTGCGATGGGATTTGCTCTTCCTGCGACAATGGGTGCGTGGCTGGCAACGGAAAGACCGACAGTTGCTGTTATTGGCGACGGCTCGATAATGATGAACCTGCAAGAACTTCAAACTATCGTCCACAATGGACTGCCGGTAAAAGTCATCGTTGTTAACAATGGTGGCTATGCAATTATCAAACGGCGTCAAAAGGAACTTTTCCGCAAGCGCACAATTGGCACGGATCAGTCAAATGGTGTTGGAGTGCCAAGGTTTTCCTCGGTCGCTGCTGCCTTTGGCATCGAGTATGCCAAAATCGAGAACCTTGACACATTGGAACAAGATCTTGGTGGGTTGCTTCAAAGACCTGAAGCCATGTTGATCGAGATCGATGGTCTGGCCGACCAAGTTTATCTTGAAGTCTCTTTTGCCAAGACCCAGGAAAGAAGGTATGTGCGGCGGCCATTGGAGGACCAGTTTCCCTTCATGGACAGAGACGTGCTTAAAAACGAAATGATCGTTCCAGTTATTGATCAATAAGGAAAAGCGTCTGCTGCCATGAATAAGAACGCCTCTGCTGGATCCATCTTTGAGAACCGTCCATATATTGTCGCCGAATTGAACACCAGTCACTTTGGAAAGGTCGAGACGGCACAGGAGATGGTTCTCAAGTGCAAGGAAATTGGCGCGGATTGCGTGAAATTTCAATCTTGGACGGAAGAAAGCCTTTACGCAGATTCCTATTTCAAAGAAAATCCGATCGCAAAGCGGTTCTTTAAAAAGTATTCAATGGGCCCTGAAGAACTCTGGGAACTCTCACGTTATTGCAGGTCTATCGAAATTGGATTTTCTTCAACGCCGTATTCAATAGATGAAGTCGATTTTCTAATTGAACAGTGCGATGCCGATTTTATCAAAATCGCGTCTATGGATTTGAACAACATTCCCTATCTGGAATATATTGCCAACAAACATGCAACGACCATTCTTTCAACCGGCATGGGAACTATACAGGAAATTGAAAAAGCTGTAGCCGTCTTTGAAAAGGAAGGTCACGATCGCCTCTGCCTTCTCCACTGCGTGTCCGTCTATCCTTGCCCAACCGAGATTTGCAATCTCAACAACATCCCGATGCTGGCGGAACGCTTTCCCGATGCGATAATTGGGTATTCGGATCATACGAAAGGACCGGAGGCCGCGGTTGCCGCGATTGCTTTAGGTGCGAGGGTCATCGAAAAACACTTTACGCTCGATAGTAGTCAAATCGGCATGGACAATCACATGGCAACCGAGCCTGATGAGTTTTCTCAGATGATCTCCTTTTGCCGCAAGACGGTTGACGCCCTTGGAAGTTCGGGAAGGCAGCTGACTGAAAGCGAACTCAAGCAAAGAGCTCAAATGAGAAGAAGTGCAGTTGCAGCTCGAGATCTCAAAGGTGGGGATAGCTTCAGGCGTGACGATATTGTTTTCAAGCGACCCGGAACAGGAATTCCACCGGACAGGATCGAAACATATTTTGGTATGGTCCTCTCAAAGGACATAGCAAAAGGTGAGGTTGTCAAAGAAACTGATATTCAGCGCCAGGATTAGTCAATGTGAGCTCTGATCGGGTCTTTCACAAAAGGGACGGCGAAATGATATTCGGCATTGACCGGTTTGCCGAAAATGTCGCGTTTCAAACAGATGATGGCGACCGCTATAGGTATTCCGAACTCGTCAGTACAGTGGATGAGTTTTCAAAAAACCTGGAAGTCCAGAAAACCCTTGCAATATGCATTTGCGAAAACAGCGTCGCTTTCATTGCAGGCTATCTCGCTTTTCTGAACACCGGTATAGTGCCCATCATGCTAGGGGCACAGATCGACCCCTCTTTCATAGTCGGTTACATTGGTGAGTACCGGCCACGCTATCTATGGAAGCCGCGAACGCTAGCAATTAGCGTTCCCGGCTTCAAGCTGGCAGCGTCTCTGAACGACTATGATCTTTTGGTCAGCTGCGAGACTGTCACGTTGGATCTACACTCTGATTTGGCGCTTCTGGCAACGACTTCCGGATCAACAGGCAGCAAGAAACTGGTGCGTCAGACACTGGACAATTTGTCGGTCAATACGAGTGCAATCACCGATAGTCTCCACCTTGATGATAACCTATCGACAATCACGACATTGGCCTTGAACTACACTTTCGGCATGTCCGTTTTGCATACCCATTTATCTGTTGGGTCGACGATCCACTTAACGTCTCGTTCGATCATGCAAAAAGATTTCTGGTTAAGAATGCGGGAAGGTGAAGTTGGAATTCTTTACGGTGTTCCTTTTACATTCGAAATGTTGAAGAAGCTGAAAATACACCGACAGGATTTGCATCACTTGCGTGTACTTGCTCAAGCCGGCGGAAAACTTTCACCAGAATTGAGCGCTTATTTTTCGAGCTGGTGTGAGGAGGCAAAAAAGAAGTTCTACATAATGTACGGTCAGGCGGAAGCCACAACCCGTATCAGCTGTTTTTGCCTAAACGAACACCCGGAAAAAGGTCAAAGCGCTGGCCGTCCGCTTAAAGGTGGAGAAATACGAATCCAATCCGAAAAAACAGTCAAGTCTAAGAATAATGTCCTGGGTGAAATTGTTTATCGAGGACGAAATGTCTGCATGGGGTATGCGGAAGGAGCTGATGATCTTGTTCTCGGCGATACCTGGTGCGGAGAGCTGTTGACCGGTGATACGGGATTTGTGGACGACGATGGTTTTGTCTTTGTCACCGGCCGTAAAAAACGAATGGTCAAACTCTATGGTCATAGCGTTTCGCTAGACGATATCGAAGCGTTACTTAATGCTGAGTGGCCAGGTCAATTCATTTGCATCTCATGCGACGAGAAAGTCGTGGTGTTCTATTCGGAAGATCAAGATACAGAAGTGTTAGCCCGTTTTCTTGCTTTAAACCTGAAATTTCAAATGAAAGACTTCAGTTTTCACCGACTGGGAAGGGTTCCGCGAACAGAGAGCGGAAAAGTAAGTTATCATCATTTGGATGTGCTTTATCGATCTTCATTGGCGACGGAAATTTAAGTAGAGGTGCCAAGTTTACGAGGAATGTATCTCAGATGCAACGCAGTCTAAGTCATCGGCTACTCCTTGTGAGTGAACTATCGCGATTTGTAGATTTCGTTCGTGATAACTATGGAGAAACGCATTCCTATGTAATGCATCCGCAAATGGCGCGCCATTTCTATGAAGATGGCGAGCATCTGAACATCTACGCGGCGTTCAAAAACGATGAGCTAATTGGCGTATGGCCATTTCTCTACTACAACCGCCAAAAAACGGACGCTGCGGGCTGTCTGTTTTTGTTTAAGCCTATGGATGGTCTTCCGTTCGTCGGTCAGGCTTTCATGAAATCATTTCTTGAGGATGTTGCGCCCGAAGGGTATTTCACTGCCGGAATAATAGAGCGGCTCTTGCCATTCTACCGGCGGGTGAAGCATCGATGCGAGCATTTTAGTCAGTTTTATTGGCAACCTGTGAAGTCGACACATTTAAGGTCTAAGGATGTCGGTTTCGATTTCTCCGTTCGATTGATTTCCACCAATGAAAACCTGTCAGAATTGAGAGGGCGTTTTCCAGTTTCCGACTTTCTTCCACGCAAAGACTTCTGGTTCTTGAAAAAGAGTTATGTAGACAATTTGTCTCAAACCTTTGAAGTATTCGAGGGAGTTTGCAACAACGAAGTTTTTGTTTTTGTCACCGCATCGTATGAAACTCCGATAGGCCGAATTCTGCGCCTCTATGATTATTTTGGTAAGCTTGAGAAATTTGACGCTGTTCTCAAATATCTTCAACGAAAAGCTCTCGCTGAACACTGTCGGCATGTCGATATCATGGTTGCCGGGATTGATGTGGCTGTATTCGAACGAGCTGGATTTGAGTCCTTAGACTGCAATCAGAACGAGACGATTGTCCCGAACAATTTTTTCCCCTTTCAATCCGTGAATTCAAGAGTCCATTTTGGAGTAAGGCTAAACAACTCTGATCTCTCGGGGGAACCGGTCGTGTTGTTTAAAGGTGCCGGAGATCAGCTTGTTCCGCGACAGATCGTAGACTGGGAAAAGTCGGTTGAGGTCAATTATTGCCAAACGTAAGTCAAATTGAACACGCCCGAGCTTTGTTTGTTAAGGCTCAGGTTGTCTGGAAAAAATACTTCTGCTGACTAACGTTCCAGAAGTCAACGTTTTCAAGAACTTCGACAAATCGCATTGCTGCGTTTCCGGTGCCAAAAGAAGGATCTGCATCGTGGCGTTTTCCCCATTTTTCGGCCAAAAAGTCCCTGATAACGTCGCAATCAAAAGCGGTTACGTCCGTAATCGTCTTGGACCTTGACCTTAGATGCTGCCGGGAGCCCACGTTGAGGCTGGGAAGTCCTAGAAAGGGTGCTTCTCTAACCCCGGCACTAGAATTTCCAACCATCACACTCGCGTGTTTCATCAGGGAGGAGAAATAGGAAAACCGCATGCTCGGCAAACAGCGAAAACGTTCACTCGGCAACTTGTCGATCTCGCGGAAGATTTCTTCGCTACCAGGATCGTTGTTAGGCATGATGACGACGAATTGCCGACCACTCGCCGTCAGATTTTCAAATAACTTTCGCGCCTGTGCACCAATCGTATCGCGTTCTGAGGTCACTGGGTGAAAGACTGCAATCCCGTAATTCTCGAATTCAATCTCGTACCGTTTTCTAACTTCGGCTATTGGGATGCCGTTGCCGTGCAAGTGAATGTCCAGTTCTGGAGAGCCTATGGTGAACACGGTCTTGGGATCTTCGCCAAGCGTAATGACGCGCTCGCGCGCGTCTTGCGAACTCACGAAATGATAGGTGCAGAGTTTGGTATTGCAGTGGCGATAAATCTCATCGATTGTTCCGGAAACTTCGCCACCTTCAATGTGCGCACATCTGATGTAGTTTGTCGCGCAAACAAGCGCACCAGCCAGAGCCTCTATTCTGTCTCCGTGAATAATGGTCAGGTCTGTGGGGTTTTCGTGCAACCAGTCTGAAAGTCCGATAATTGTCTTGGAAAGAATAATGTCTTGAGAGTCGCCGATACGTTGGTTGATGTATTCCTGCCTGCGAACACCTTGAACCCTTTCAACTTCGATACGGGTCGCCCCGTACCGCTCCAGCATATGCATACCTGTTACAAAGAATGTCACATTGTGACCGGCGTCTCTTGCGGCCACCGCGAGGGGTTCCAGCTTTCCAAAATCGGCGCGTGTACCGGTAAGAAACAGAAGATTGCGTTCCATGCAGACCTCCGCCTTACGTTTCCAGATCGTCCCAGCGTAACTGATCGTTCCGCTTTGCAGACCGTTTCAAAGACCTGCCGATCACCTTTTCAAAGTCTTGGACAGGAATTTCACCATTGCCAGGGCGCCGCGCCCAGATGTCTTGTTCGGCGATAATGTGGCCTGCCTTCAGGTCACGGTCGGCAACCACAGAACCGCGGGCAAACCGATAAACATCTTCTTCCGGTGTGGTTCTTTGCTTTCTGTTGTGGAGAGCGGTATGAATTTCGCGAGAGCGATCAATCAGATGACGCAGCTCGGAAGGGTCCATCGAGCAAGAAATATCCGGGCCTATCCGATACCTCGTGTCTGTAAAGTGCCGCTCAAGGATACATGCACCAAGCGCAACGGACGCAAGCGCCATTTCCGGGCCGATGCTATGGTCGGAGAACCCTATGACGGCCTCAGGAAACGCAGCTTGTAGTTCACGGACGCCTTGCAGCGAAACGATTTCAGGAGGAGAGGGATAAAGGTTAGTGCACTCTAACAGAGCGAAAGAATTCCCCGACTTTTCCAATACTTCAACGGACGGACGAATGCTCTCCAATGTCTGCATTCCTGTTGACATGATGACCGGCTTACCGAAGCGGGCAATGTGTCTGATCAAGGGCAGGTGATCGCATTCACCGCTTCCGATCTTAAAACCGGGTACGTCAATTGAGGCAAGAAAATCTGCGGCTGCACGCGAGAAGGGGGTGGAAATATAAATCAGTCCAAGGTCTTCGGTAAACTGCTTGAGCTCTTTCTCAGCTTCTGGCGGCAAGGCGCATTGGCGCATTACATCGTAGATTGAAACATCCGCGTTGGGCGGAAAGATCGACTTTGCTTCGTCTGTCATTTCGTCTTCGACAAAATGGGTTTGGTGTTTGATCATCTCGCAGCCGCTGCGTGACGCTGCTTCGACCATGGACTTGGCGACATCGAGGCTTCCCCCGTGATTTATTCCGATCTCGGCAATCACAAGAGGTGGCTGTTCCGGGCCTATTTCACGATTGGCAATGCGCATCTGTATAATCCCTTAGTACCACCGGCTCGGCAATGTTGCGTGTGTCCTGTAAATGAGCGCCAAAAGGAGGCTGCCTGGAAAAGTAGCGGCTTGAACAGGGGGCATCCTAATTGTCACAATCCAATGCGCTTCAGCCGTGGTTCAGGTGAAAAGTCCTTTTTCCAAATTTCCAATCGGTCGACAATCTCTGGTACGAGGTCAACCACAGTTTGCTCCGGCGTTATTACCGTGTGGTGCATCGATGGGTACCAAGGAGAAATTTCCTGTCCTAGTTTGAAATGGGCTTGCGGGTCTCCGAAGCTCCAGCAAGGCACATTGTGGAGTGCTGCCATATCCGACACGCTGGTGGGAGCTGTAATCACAAGATCGCAAAGCTCAGTCATAGCTCCAGCGTCCATAAGGTTGTTGAACTGGTCAACGTCAGGGAAATGGAAGAACTGGCCTCGGTCGGCTTTGTGCTCCAGATAACGGATTTCCTTGTCGAGGCTGGCATACTGAAGATTTAAGAAAATACAACCTTCAGTCTCCAGAATGGGTGCGAAATCTATAACTGAAAAGTAGTTGCGCACCCTGGCTGAACCCAGGTTCCGTGACCTCCAAGAAATTCCGATGATTGGCTTATCGTCAGCTTCCGGCAAACGACCATACAACTCCTGAACACGACCCTGGCGCGCTTTGAGGCAAGGAAATCTTGCTTTGTTAAACGATTCAATTGTTGGTCGTAGGAAGCATTGTAGATCCGCCATAGCGGTGTGGCAGTCGTAGTCGTCAATAGTGGCTTCCATTGTATCTGCTTCAAAGCTTGCCAGTCGAACAACTGCTTCCGGAAAACTGTAAGCAAAGGGTTCCAGAAGTTTTTGAGACCCCTCGATGATCACTTTGTCTGCTTCTGCAATGACTTCGGAAAAGATAGTGGAGGCTCGCAACGCATCGCCGACACCTTGGTCAGCATGGACGAGGATGGTTTTACCTTTGAGGCTTTCACCGTCCCAAGCGGGTTTATTGAATTTGCGGCAAATTACTGGGAGATTGTCTGCCGAAAAACGTGCCCTGTGGTGTTCCCAGCCTTTCTTCAAATTGCCGGCACCAAGATATGCCAAGCTGAGGTTCCATTCAGCTGTTGGGTGATTTCCGCCAACCAAATCGATGCTTTTTCTGAAGGCTTCGATGGCATCTTTATGGCGAGTGTGCGCAAGCAGACAGACACCGAGAGTAACTTGTCGATCTGGATTCCTTGGAGCGACAGAGGAGGCGAATTCGGCCGAGGCAAGGCCGTCAATTGCGTTCCCGTCGCGAAAGCATGTTTTTGCAAACTCGTGGTGCAATTCATCGTTTTCCGGAAAGCGTTTCAAGGTCTTTTCCAGAAAGTCGCGAGCTTTGTCGTATTCTCCATTGTCTTGCAGGGACTTGGCAAGCAATACGTAGGCTTCCGCACCTTCCGGATCCATCAAGATGCACTTTGAAAAGAACGTTATTGCCTTCTCATGCTGTTTAGCATCTCGCAGCATAACGCCGTAATTCCGGTAACCGTCGGGATGATTAGGGTGGCGTTGAATAAGGCGCTGGAAGATGAGTTCGGCTTCTTCTTCCATATTGCACTTGGAAAGACTGATTGCATGCAGGTTCCAGGCGTCAACGAGTGTGGGGTCAAGATCCAGCGCCCGCCTGGTCAATGCAAGAATGCTTTCATTGTCTGCATTCGGAATGTCTGACATGGCTCGTGCCAGGTTGGCATAGAAGGGGCCCCGGTCATTTGCGATGTTGATCGCCTTCTGGATCTGTTGGATCGCCTTCATGGGATCCCCAAGCTGGCGGTAGGTCACGCCAAGAAGGTGATTTGCATCCGGATGACTGGGAGCTTTTTTCAGAACTTGTTTGTATAGGCGCTGCGCCTTCTCAAGGTCGCCGGCTTTTTGGAAAGCCAGAGCGCGATGCAGCTTTTCAAGTGTCGGATTTGGAGCAGTTTTTAATGCCATTTGGGAGACTGGTCCGTAATTTTACGAAACATCGTTTGCTGTCAGGAGCTTACCAGTACGGTAAAAACAAAAACAGTTTTGGAGAAGTTTTCGCCTGTCTATCCGCAGTTTTCTTGCAGGTTGGACGAGTTGTTTCTGCAAACAATGGTTTGAACCTGATTGAGCACAGAATTCAGGTGCTCCACATTCGCATTTCTGACGAAAAAATCTGTGACACGACTGAATGCACAGCTTCGAACCAGGCTTCATTGATGAAATGATCTAGATATGAAGCACCGATTCTGCCTCAGACCGAATCGAACGAGGATAAGATGAAGGAATTTAACTATTTGGTCGTCGGCGCGGGCTCCATCGGAAGAAGACACTTCGACAATCTAAAGGTGCTTGGCAAGCAAGCAGAATTGCTTCCTTGGCGTCAATTTGATGTTGGTATGTTTGATGCGACGCTGAAGCAGAAAAAAGGCCGGATCGCGGTGGTTATAGCCTCGGGCACAGGCATCCGCCTTGAGCTTATCTCGCGATGTGCTGAGTATGAAGTTCCACTCTATATCGAGAAGCCACTAGCGTACACAAGGGATCAACTGAGCCAGATCTTTTCTATACCTATGGAGTTACAGCGGCGATCCGTGATCGGCTTCATGATGCGCTACCATCCGATTGTTCAAAAGATGGCGGGCTTCAAGCTTTCCGGTCCCTTTCGGTCCACCTTGGCAATCGGCCACAATGTAAACCAATGGCGCAAGGAGTGGAGTTTTTCAGAAAGCTATGCGTCAGATCCTGAAGGCGGCGGAGTACTATTGGACCTTTGTCATGAAATCGATATGGCTTGTATTTTGGACCCTGAGCTTAGAGTGACGAGCGTCTCTTGCCTCGAACATCCTGCCTTTGGAGGTGTGGATGTTGCCTCTTCAATTTCAGCACAAGGCACCAGACTGGGACTTTGTACAATTCACATGGACTACCTTGCTCCGCAGTTGATCAGGCGTGGAAGTTTTGAAGGTCTGCATGAGCGCTTTGATTACGACTTTCAAAAAAACGCCATTGTAGTTTCAGGCAACGGTCCAGATTGCGAACAAAAACTACCCCAGGAACGAAACTCACTCTTTCTCAGTTTAATGAAAGATTTCATAAGTTTGGCTGAAGAGCAGGACACACCTTTCAATAAGCTGTTCCCGAGGATGGACCTGGTTCGAAATTCTTGCAACGCAATAGCCGATGCTTGGGAGAAACGAAGGTTCGTTGGCCAGATAGAGGCGGACTTAACATGATACTTGGCCACATCGGTGCGCGAATGGGTTCTAAAGGAGTACCTGGGAAAAATGTTCGCTTTCTTTGCGGAAAACCTTTGATCGACTGGTCTCTGGAACAGCTCCTTCAAAACGAAAGTGTCGAACAGGTTGCCGTGTCAACGGATGATCCTGAGCTGTACGAATATGCAGTTGGAAAAGGAGCGTTGGAAATCGGACTTCGCCCCGCTCATCTGGCAACTGACGATGCATCGAAATGGGATGTCTGGCGGGATGCACTAATAAAATCGGAAGAGTTGCTTGGCTTGGCCGATGCATTTGTCGACTTGGACTGCACATCTCCACTGCGTGATCCAAAAGATATTGACAACGCATTAGAGCTATTTTTTCGGGAAATGCCCGATATGGTCATGTCTTGCTGTGTTGCTCGAAAAAATCCCTATTTCAATCTGCTCGAACTCGATACGGGCGGCTCACTTCAAGTATCCAAACCGTTGGCAGAAAAAGTCGTCGCACGGCAACAAGCTCCATTGGTGTACGAACACGCTGCCTCGACCTATGTCGTTTCACCAGCCTATTTACGGGCTGCTTCTTCACTTTTTGAAGGGCGCGTCATCCCGTATGAGATGCCTCCGGAACGCTGTGTGGATATTGATTCAGAATTTGATTTTAAGCTGGTTGAGCTGTTGATGAAGGAATACTTAAATGGGTGATAAAAAAACAGTCTTTCTAACCGGCTCTGGGGGCGTTCTTGGGACGGTCTACATTGAGAAGTTTCTAGAGAACGGCATGGATGTTATCGCCTCTGAACTACTTGGTGATCGTTTTGATGGATTAATGGACCGATACGGTGATCATGACTGCTTTCACTGTGTAGAGCTTGATGTAGGCAGTGAGGAACAAGTCGCGGGAATATTCAAGTCACTCGCAGAAAAGAGTTTATTTCCAAACGTTGTCATCAACAATGCAGCCATTACCGGCGAATTGTTGATGGGGCGAGGGGAATCTTTTCCAGATTTTGCGAACACCAAGCTAGATACTTGGGAAAAAACGTTGAAGGTCAATCTGACTGGGGCGTTTCTTGTTGCGCGCCAGATGGACATAGACATTGTGGGTAAGTACCCCGCTAAACTCATCAATGTGGCTTCGATGTATGCCCTGAACGGGCCCCATCATGACATCTACGAAGGTATGCCTTTCAAGTCCTTCAGCGCATATTCTGCTACAAAGGCCGGAATTCACGGGTTGACAATTTGGTTGGCCGGCTATTGGGCAAAACGGAACTGCACGGTCAATACTATCGCTCCCGGAGCGGTGTTCAATGATCACTCAGAAGAGTTTCAAAACAGGGTAGGTAAGCTGATCATGCTTGATCGGATGGCAGAGCCTGAGGAAATTGCAGATGCAATGACATTTCTTGTTTCTGACAATTCACGTTACATGACCGGGCAGATGGTCAACGTTGATGGTGGCTTTAGTGGCTGGTGAGCGCATGCTCCAGACAAAACCAATCCAAACGTACCATTGTCCACTAAGACTATTTGGTTGCGGTACAAATGAGCATTACTTCTTTTGAGAAGCGAATGAACTTGTTTTTTGGCTTCATGAAATCTGGTGTAAAATTCCGGGCTAACCATACAAGTGCACCAGTCCAAGGATGCTTCCAATAGACAGGCAATTGAATGAATCTGTCGCCGATGACTTCCTTGAAGCCAGTGATCTTGTGGATGTCTTCTATCGCCTTGAGCGTAAATGCTGTGCGATGAGTGAAATCGCTATGGAAGTCGACAACATTGTACTTCCAGTCGGGCGTCATCGTAATGATTGTTCCACCTGGCTTTAGTATCCGATAAGCTTCAGCGAGTATTCTTTCCGGATAATAGAAATGTTCAACGACGGACTTGCTGTATATTACGTCGAAAAAATTGTCTTCATAAGGTAAGGCAGCTTCTAGGTCGCCCACACGAACGTCAGCTTCAGGACAATGCTGCTTCGCCAAGTCAGATTGGTCGAAGCCATAGCCTAGAGCTCCTTTGGCCATAAAACCTTTGAGAAACTCGCCCCGCCCACATCCCAGGTCGAGCAATTTAGCACCTGGAAAGAGACTGCATTTTTCCCATAAATGAGCCGTCATCACAAAGGGGTATCCGGTGAACGCTTTTTGACCGTAGGTGACGTCCAAGTATTCATTTTGCGGTTTTGAACCACCGCTCATATTGGTCATTTTGCTGCTCATTCCCTCTGAGCCCGGGTAGGTTAAGTAAAACAGTCGCGGTACGCTGCTGGACGCCGGGCAGCCGAAGTTCATTGATTATCGTCGTGGCAAAATTCTATTTTTAACCAACTTCTATTCAGGCAATGAACTCAATCGATCAACAAGATCGTGGCAGGTGTTTTATCTTTTCTGGAGACTAAATTTCTTTCCAGATACCTGCAATGACAGCTCGGTTGTCTGTTCGAGTTGTCCGCACATTATTTTTGCGCTTGACGAAGCCAACCGGAAATCGATCAACGCCTAAGGCCATTACTGCCTCACGAATCCCTGGTTCTGGAATTGCTGGCGGCGATACTGCTGAGGGCGGTTGCGGACGCGGCGGTATTGCTGGGAGCGGTATTGCTGGCGCTGGTAGTTTTGACGGTTCTGTGCGGCCCGGCCTTGCCTTTGTTGCAGCTCACGCTGCTGCAGGCTTTGCTCGCGGGCTCTCTGGTTGGCCCGCTGTTGTTCAAGGCGCCGCCGTTCCTGCTGTATCCACTGGCGCTGCAATTCAAGCAGCTCCTTTTGCCGCTCGAGCTCTGTGCTTTGTGCAACTCTCAAGGGAGCGTCAGCCGATGAGCGGCTCGGCCAAGCGAGCATGAGTTGACGAGGTTTTTTGACAGGCGCAGTGTCCGTTGAAGTCACGTCAACGTTTTGACGGGCTTGGGCGGGACAAACAACAGCGAGCGCTGTTATCAGGCATGTTGCCAGAGTGGTGGATTTGAGGAAGGTGATGAACATGTGCTGCCGGTTCTTGGCCGGTGACTGTGAAAGGCACTTCGCCATTCACTCAACTCTACCGGTAACTGAGTCGTTCTTCCTGTAAGCTCCAAATTAACAGATTGCTTACAGTCGCGGTCTTTCTTAAGGATTTGATTAAGAAATTATGCCCAGTTTTCTTGAAATCCGAGAAACCTTCGATCGATGTTCTGCGGCTCTGTTTCGATTGTGCATACGCCGCCAATGGTTATGTCGGCATGATGTCACCAAGTTCCCTCGATTTTGTTTTCCGCAATGGAGTTGAGCAGGAACTGGCGCATATCACCCTGAAACTGAATGCTTCCATTGAGCGTGATGCCGTTCACCAGACCGTTCTGCTGGCAACTAACGAAACTCTGCGCACCGTGAGATCGACGGAGCCGCTGTCAGTGGCTTTGGCAGCGGGATCTATAGAATATTTGAATCTGGTTCCGGAGGGCTGACAGTTTTCAACGAGCAGTGATTTCACGTCCCCCTGTTCATGAAGTGGTGTTCTCCAGATGCGCAAATACAAAATGCTCCCCGCCTGCGTTGACCGCTTGAAAACTTTTGTTTGGGCTGCGCGCTGTCCATGGCAGTGTTCAAGCTTTGGCAAGTGCAAATTGGTGATGTAGGGCACATGGAATTCCCACAATGGCCGTATTGTTTGCCTATCGATTTGCCTCTTGCCGTCTGATCGGAGTTTTTCAATCATGTTGCCTCGACTTACTTCAACTTTCGCTTTTTTTATTAGTATTCCCGCTGCTGTCCTTGCCGCAGAAAACGGTCCAATAACCAGCATTACACTGTCTTCTGGTGGTCTTGCGGAGGTCGTTCGCAAGGCGGATATCGATAGCACCGGTCTTATCAACATGACGGTGCCGCTCGATCAGGTGAACGATGTCTTGAAAAGCATTGTTGTCTTCGATGAAAAGGGTGTCGTCGAGGGCATCACGCTTCCTGGCCCCAACCCACTGGCGGAGACGTTCAAGAACCTTCCCTTTTCGGTTGATGACCTCCAGTCACCGGCCCGGCTCTTGGCCGCTTTGCAGGGGACCAATGTGCTCATTGAAAAGGCCGGTTCCAGCGTTGAAGGTTTGGTGCTGGGCGTTTCCGTACGTGACGAAGGAGACAGCGGACAACGCAACGTCGTCTCTGTTCTGAGCGCAAGCGGCATCACAAGCGTCGATCTGACCGCCGATACGGAAATTCAGTTTCTGGACGAAGATATTCAGCAGAAAGTTGCCAAGGCGCTCGGAGCCGTCGGCAGAGGCAAGTCCGACGGCGCGCGCAGTGTGGCGCTGAAGGTTGCGGGCGAGGGAGCTCGCGAAGTGGCAGTTTCCTATGTGGTGCCAACTCCCATTTGGAAGACTGCCTACCGTGTTGTGACGCTCGCTGACGACACGGCCCGTCTTCAGGCCTGGGCGGTTCTGGAAAACGCCAGTGGAGAGGATTGGCGGGATGTCACGGTGACCTTGTCTTCAGGTGCGCCGGTAACACTCAAACAACGCTTGCATGATCTTTATTGGAAACAGCGACGCGAAGTCCCGATCGACGTGTCCGCCGGTTATGTGCCCCCGGCGGACACGGGCGCTGAACCTAGATTTGAGGTGGCGGAAAGCGAAGCCATGTTCGACGGCCGTTCAAGGATCGCCGCATTGTCGGCAGCGGCCCCTGCACCGACACCCATGGCGCGCAAGATGGCAAATGCCAATGTCGGCGAGGCAAGTGAAGGAGCTGTGACAGCCTCCTTCACGTTGCCCTGGCCGGTAAGCCTTGAGAGTGGTGAAACACTGTCGGCTCCAATTGTCGATAAGGTCGTTTCCGCAGAAACTGTTTCCGTTTATCGGCCCGAAAGCGGCTTGGCGCATCCGATCGCGGCGATCTTGATCAAGAATGAAACCGACACAAGCCTGCCGAGGGGCATCCTGACGGTCTATGACGAAAGCGAAGGGTATGTCGGCGACGCGCAGATCAATGGCATGCCATCAGGCGAAAGCCGTATGGCGAGCTTTGCAACCGACAAGAAGGTCAGAATTGCGCAATCGGCCGAATCTGACAATGAAATCACGACGATCAAGGTAGCAAACGGCCTTTTGACGGCCTCTGTCCGCCAGCGCGCTGAAACACGCTACGCCATCAAAGGCGCGCCTGATGATGCGCGGACGGTTGTCATTGAACACCCCAAACGGCCGGGCTGGGAGTTTTCCTCATCGGAACATATGGACGATACGGCCACGCACAATCGACTGAAAATTGAAATTCTGGAAGGCGCGACTGAAACTGCGGCCGTGCTCGAACAACGTACGCTTTCAGAAACATATTCGCTGATCACGACCGATGCGCAGACCCTGGTCAGTCTGGCTTCACGCGCCCCTGAAAGGCAGACAGCTACCAAATTGAGGGAACTGGCGAAGCTGCAGTCCGAGATCACCCAGGTAGAACGTCAGATCAATCTGCTGCGTGCCCGCAAGAATGAGGAGACGTCAGACCAAGATCGGCTTCGAGCCAACTTGTCTGCCGTTCAAACCGGTGCCGATCTCTATAAACGAACGGCCCGCAAGCTTGCCGAGTCTGAGACCCGCATCGAAGCAATCGACACTGAGATTGCCGCTATGAAGGAGCGGAGCGAAGAAATCAGAGCAACGCTTGGCGAGGCTATCAGGACGTTTTAGAGGGCGCATCGGCCAAGGCCGTCACTGCGCCCGCCAACTCGTCAAAATGGGAAATGATCCTGTCGGGTCCGAGCTGCTCGACAGGGACAGGTGTGTAGCCGAAATTAACGGCAATGACCGGAATTCCGGCATTGCGGGCTGCATTAATGTCGGTCACGCTGTCTCCGATCATTATAGAGCCGGTCACCGTGCCTCCTGCCTGGTTGATCGCACCGTGCACCGGTGCGGCATCCGGCTTTGAAACGGAAAATGTATCCCCGCTGATGACAGCGTCGAAATATTGAGACAGGTCCAGCTCCGTCAGCAGCGGTAGCGTCAGGCGCTCTGCCTTGTTAGTGCAGACCGCCAGCTTCCAGCCTTCCTCTCGAAATGCCTTGAGTGCGTCGACGACACCATCGAAGGGGCGCGTGTGCACCGCGATGTTCGCGGCATAATGTTCCAGGAAGTGCTCAAAGAGCGGCTCGATGTCTGCGTCCGTCCAGTCAATGCCATTGAACTCCAGACCTCTTTGGATCAGCACCTTTGCACCCATTCCCACCATATGTGCGACGTCGTCTTGGGGTATGGCCGAATGGCCGGCTGCTGTCATGACAACATTGAGCGTTGCAACAAGATCTTCCATGGAAGACACCAGGGTGCCGTCCAAATCAAACACCAGAACAGACATGAGACCCTCAGCTGAGTTGCAGAACGTCAATGCCTATCTGCATCACGCAAATGCTGCAAGCCAATCAATCGCTATGGGTGACAGAGTGTTGGAACTCAATGTTGTCAGAGCTTATAGGCAGTGCGGAAACCGCCCCAATGCCGGCCTTGCACGATAATGGGTGCATCGACTTCCTTCATCCAGACGATGTTGCCGCCACCCATATCCCTTGCGTAGGACTGGATCAGGAAAGGACGGGTGTTACGCGCGGCGCTCAGGCCCGCACGATCGTCGAAAATTCGTTTGTTTCTGCAGTTGGCCGCGTTCCAGACGGGGTCGTCCGGGTTTTGGGGCTTCGAATAAACAAGGTTGTGAACCGGCAAGTAGCCATTCCGGTCAACGGTTGCGCAAAAAGCCAGTCCATTGCAGTTCTCAAGAATGTCTTCCTGGATCTCGGGCAACATGTCTTCCAGTTTGGCAAGCGCGCGCGTTGAGACCTGTTGCGGATTGGTTCCGGCAATCGGCTTGTAGACCGTGTCAAAAAGATCGTCTTGAGTAAGTGCGTTCGCAGCAAGCAGGTTTTCCATTGCGGCAGCGATCCTCGCGGCACCGGACTGTGCGCGTTCGACTTCTTCTGCATGACTTTCGTGTATGGCTGCGATCTTTCGCTCCAACCCAGCCTTGAATGCGTCATTTGGATCACTGAAGGCGCAATGACAGCCGTTCTCCGAAACCGCGACGATTTTCATTTCGGCCTGGCCAATGCCAGTCAGGTCCAAAAGTAGCGTGAAGCCTTTGGAGAATTTACTGTTTTCATCCGGCTTGAACAGCAGTCCACCTTTGGAAATATCAAGGGTTTCAATGCGGACGCTTTTTGAACCGCTCGAGACCGTACCTTGGATCTTGACAGGCAGTCGGTCCGATTGTCGGCGGTCACCCATCCCGGTTTGACGGATCATCATTGTGAAACGAGATTGCAGGGACCGGGTTGCAGCACTCATTTCAGCGCCGGTCTCGCGCGCCAGCGTGCCACCTTCCTCGGCCTTCGCAGCGGAATTGGTGATGGATTGGGCCGTGTGGACAACCTCCTGTACGAAGTCGGCGGTTTTGTGCGCCTGACCACCGATAACGTTCGTTGTTTCGATCTGGGTCTGAACGGCTTCCTCGACGGCTGCAAAGCTCGGGCGAATTTTGCCGATCACGTCGATGATCTGTCCGACTGACCCCAGGCTTTGCTCTGCAGACTGATTGAGCCGATCGATATTGGCAACGATTTGCTCGGTCGCCGATTGTGTTTCGACGGAGAGGGCTTTGACTTCACTTGCCACAACCGAGAAGCCTTTTCCTGCTTCACCGGCCCGGGCTGCCTCGATCGTCGCATTGAGCGCCAGGAGGTTGGTTTGCTTGGCGATGTCGGAGATCAGGCTGACTACATTTGCAATGTCATCAATCGCCTGCTTCAGATCCATAACGCCCTGATTGACCTCGTCGGCAACATCCCGCGCTTCGTTGGCAAGCTCGTTGGAAACGCCGACCTGATTGCCAATCTCGCCGCTGGATGCCGTCAGCTCCTCGATGGAAGCCGCAAGTCCGGTGGCGTTTTCCTCGGCAATGGCTGACTGATCGGCGAGCGACTGGCTGCCGCTGCGAATTGTCGCGAGCGTTTCCATTTGGCTGTCGAGCCGGCTCTGCACTTTTTGTGCTGATGAATCGATCGACTTTGCTGCGACCTGTAAATCGTCCTCAAGGCTGTCGAGCACAAACCCCATCTGGTCGGCATGGGAAGGGTCATCCGTTTCGGCCGGAAGTTCAATTTCAGTGGTCTCGTCGCGAACCAAGTCGTCCGACAAAGCATTATTGTGCCGATCGCGCCGCGGCTTCAGTCGAAAGATGTTCATCTGATTCTGTGCTTTCCGAACACTGAATAATTTCAAGTATTATCGAGGGTCTGTCTAAAATGATGGTTAACAAATTAACCATACGGCACCGTAAGTGTCTGACGGCAGTTCCCCCGTGAAAAGGGGAATGTCACTGGACCGGTGGAGGCTGGCCATGTTAAGCACCCGGCGGCCAGAAAAGAGACGGCCGGTCAACATGCACGTCAATGGGCGTTGACCGGAGGAATGGGTAATGAGCGATCAGTTTAAACAGGAAGCAGCGGAACGCGCGGCAGAAGATGTCACCGAAGGAATGCGGCTTGGCATTGGAACGGGTTCAACGGCCGAGTTCTTCGTGCATGCACTTGCCAAGCGTGTGGCAGCAGGCCTGAGCATTGTAGGTGTGCCGACGTCCGAACGCACACGAGACCTGGCGACCGGGCTGGGCATAAAATTGACCACCCTGGATGAATTGCCGCAGCTCGATCTGACCGTCGACGGTGCTGACGAATTCGATCCTCAACTCGCTCTGATCAAGGGCGGGGGAGGTGCTTTGTTGCGTGAGAAAATCGTGGCGGCAGCTTCCGAGCGAATGATCGTGATTGCCGATGGCAGCAAGGAAGTTGACGCACTTGGGCGGTTTCCATTGCCGATAGAAGTGGTCCCGTTTGGACTGGAAGCAACGCGACGGGCAATCGTCACGGTGCTGAGCGATCTGGGGCTTCCGCAGGCATTGGTGTTGCGAGGCGGGGCCTCACAACCATTCGTGACCGACGGCGGGCATTTTATCCTAGATGCGCACCTTGAAAAAATCTCCGATGTGAAAGCTCTTGCCGCGCCACTGGTTGCCATACCGGGCGTGGTCGAACATGGTCTTTTCATCGAACTTGCAACAAAAGCTTACGTGGCAGGCACAGATGGGGTAAAGACCGTCTTGCCCATCTAAGTAGTATGGATATGGCTTTCCAGGCTAATGAGGAAGCCGCCTAGGAGTAAAAAATGAAGCTAATCAAATCATTCCCACGGGCAGCTGTTCTGGGCGCAGTCATGATGGCTACCGGTTGCCTGTCGACAGCCGCACTTGCACAGGATGGTCCTTCAGAGAGCCATCTGGCAGCGGCAAAAAAGGTGACAATCGCAACGAGAATGCTGGAACCGTTTGATGACATCCTGCCGTTGTTGGCGGAACAGACACGGACTGCCTTCATTCAGGCGCAGCCGACTCGTGCAGAAGACGTCATCGACGTGACCCAGAAGATTGCGCTCCAACTGGCACCGAAGCGCGCGCTGTTGAACGAGAGAGTTTATACGCTGTGGGCCGAAAGCTTTACGGAAGAAGAACTTGATCAGCTTGCTGAATTCTACAGCACTGACCTTGGACAAAAGCTGACCCGCTCGATCCCGGTTGTCACTTCCAAGTCGGTTGCGTCTGCCCGCGAGTGGCAGGATGCCCTGTCTACCGAAATGGTAACACTGGTCCAGCAGGAGCTTGAGCGCATCGACAGCGCCCAGTGATCCTGAGTACCCTGGAAGGCCGGTTGGCATCAGGTGTACACATGAAAAACACGATGATTTGACGACGGCCCTCTGGCTGACGTGAAGGGCCGCGAACGCGGCCCAAATCGTTTGGGTTAGCGGGCAACTCTCTTTGTTGGCATTTGTCCGTTTTCGCGCAGGGGCTTGTTTGAAAAACACGACCGCTTATTTGCGCACCGAATGAAACAAAAGAGCAAAAGCCGGCAAGGCTGAGAATGAAGAGGCTGTGATGACTGAGTACAACTACGATCTGTTTGTCATCGGGGGCGGGTCCGGCGGCGTGCGTGCGGCGCGCATCGCGGCGACCCATGGTGCCCGTGTCGGGATCGCAGAAGAGTATCGCTACGGTGGCACATGCGTTATCCGCGGCTGTGTCCCGAAGAAACTGTTTGTCTATGCCTCAAAGTTCTCTGAGGAGTTTGAAGACGCGGAGGGGTTCGGCTGGTCGGTCGGCGAGCGCAGTTTTGACTGGACCAAGTTGATTGCAGCCAAGGACCAGGAAATTTCCCGGCTTGAAGGCATTTATCGGCGCAATCTTGAACGAACCGACGTGGACATACATGACAGCCGCGCGGTTGTCGAAGACGCTCATACGGTTCGTCTGCTCTCCACCGGCCAGACCATCACGGCCAAATACATTCTGATCGCCGTTGGGGCGTCACCCAATGTTGATACCAATCTTCCGGGTGTGGAACATGTCATCACGTCCAATGAAGCCTTTCACCTGAGTGAATTGCCGGACCAGATCGTGGTTGCGGGCGGTGGCTATATTGCGGTCGAATTCGCCGGCATTTTCAATGGTCTGGGTGTCGACACCACACTGATCTACCGCGGCGAGGAGATCCTTCGCGGGTTTGATCGTGACCTGAGAACGACTGTTCGTGAAGAGATGGAAAAGAAGGGTATCAACGTCATTTTAAATGACACTTTTTCCAAGATCGAAAAACAGGCTGATGGCTCGCTGGTCGGTGCGACCAAGGGCGGGCGCAGCCTCCAGGCCGGTCAGATCATGTTTGCAATCGGACGTCGTCCCCACACCAGCGATCTAGGCCTGGAAAAGGCTGGCGTTGAAATGGACAAGATCGGCGCCATCAAGGTGAGTGATGACTCTCAGACAAGTGTCCCGTCGATCTACGCGGTCGGCGACGTCACCAACCGGGCCAACTTGACGCCGGTCGCTATCCGGGAAGGTCATGCTTTTGCAGACACGATATTCGGTGGCAAGGCCTGGACGGTCGACCATAGCCTGATTGCGACAGCCGTGTTCTCCCAACCTGAAATGGGAACAGTCGGCCTGACACAGGAACAGGCGCTCGAGAAAACGCCGAATCTTGATATCTACAAATCCAGTTTCCGGCCGATGAAGCACACTTTGTCCGGGCGCGACGAGAAAATGCTTATGAAGATGATCGTCGATGCGAAGACGCAGAAAGTGCTGGGTGTGCATGTTGTTGGGCCGGACGCCGGAGAACTGGCTCAAATTCTCGGCGTTACACTGCAAATGGGGGCGACAAAGGCAGATTTCGATCGGACTATTGCCGTACATCCAACCGCAGCGGAAGAGTTGGTCACCATGCGTGAGCCAACAGAACAGCTGCGGGGCTGATCGCGTTCAGTCATAGCCACCAAAAATGTGAAGTCCCGGCGGTCTTTACGCTGCCGGGCCGGTTCCGGATTTTCGAACCGGACGGCGTGCGTGCTCCTGACCGGTCGCTTGACTGGTTTCTTCTTCCTGGAAGAAGGTTTCTTCAAAGAACGAGTATCTGCCGCGCCCCAGTTTCTTGGAATGATAAAGTGCGGCATCGGACCTTGCCACGAGCTGCTCAAATGTCGCGCCATCATCAGGCGCAATCGCAATCCCAACACTCATGCCGATCTGAGCAGATGTTGTTGCGTCCAGGGAGATCGGCTCATTTCCGGCTCTGATCATTGCCTTCGCACAGCGCGTCAACTCGGCGCGAGTGGGCGTACCCTTGTAGAGCAACATAAACTCGTCTCCGCCGATGCGGCAGGCAAGCCCACGTTCTGCGATGATGTCCTGCAGACGCTCTGCAATGGTTCTGATGACCTTGTCACCTGCGGCATGACCAAAGGTGTCGTTGACTGCCTTGAACTTGTCGAGGTCGCAATGGACAACGGCAAAGGGCTGATCCGGTAAGGCCTCGACGGACGCTTCAAGCGACCGGTTGAACTGCAGCCTGTTCCCAAGCCCGGTCAAGGTGTCATGCAAGGCCAGATACCGGTTTTGCTGTTCACTGGCTTGAAGGGAACTTGTCAGCTGTCCGATGCGCCACGCAATTCCGAATGCAAGTGCGGCTAGTGCAACACTCAGAACAGCAATCACCGGAATGACCGTTGGCCAAATGGACGTTCCTTCGGTCTTGCTTGCCCAATTGAAGGTGCCCACCGGTTCCCCGTTAGGGTCTGAGACCAGATGAAAAGGTTCCCGAGCGCCCGGGCCGCTGCCTTCAATGAAGGAAAAGGCGTCAAAGCGGAGCTGGGCATTGAGCTGTTTTAACAGCAAACTGTCCAGATAGCGGGCGGAGAAGAGGATCGTTGGAGGTCCATCCGGCAGGGTTTGGGCATGTCTGTCCGGAACGATCGGCATTGCTCCGAAAATGGCCGGCTTGCCGTCGATCCGTGTGAAACCCATCAGCGCATATTCGCTCGGGTCAACGCCTTGCAAGGATCTGTGTCCGAAACCGCCAGGGACACGGACACGGTTTCGCTGATAAATCAGTTTCAGCTTTTCATGAACAGTTTGGAGTTCGGGCGTTTCAGCGACAGGTCGCCGGATAATGTGGATGTAGTCATCAAAGGACTCTGCCAGAACCTCGCCACCACCGGAGATCAGCACCACCTTATTGTGCCGATAGTCGGTCCACAGCGTATCGAAGCTGAGCTGAACATGAACCGGGTCCAGAGCGTTGACGAGACGCGCCACAGCTTCGTCCGATGAGGCAACACTAATTTGTTCCCGTACAATTGTCCGCATTTGGTAGGCTAGAGCGCCGTCGAACAATTGCTGCTCATTTGCTATAGCCTGCCGGTTCGATGCGTGAGAAGCGACCAGCCCCACAAAGATGAGCGACGCCGCAGTTACGGCGATAAGCAGCCCGGCCAGCAGGAAGGCCAGTCGCGATATCTGCTGCCGCGGAACTTTCCAGGTCCGGTCGCTGTATCTTTTGCCAGGCTCGCTCACACCTTGATCCTGTTTGGCATCATCTACCAAGATGAACGCCATGGGTTACTGCATGTGATGAAATTCTAAGCAGAGATTGCTTAATAAGATGTACGAAAAATTGAAATTTATGAGTAGTATCAATGAGTTTATGCAATTTTCGGTGCTGTGCACATTGCCAGTATTACGGATAAAAATGGAAAGATTGAACTTAGTGCAACTTTGATTGGGTGGTGAAGCCCGACATGTCTTCCGCGTGGGGCGCGGATGGTGCCATGGCGAATTCAAAGGCATTCCGGCCATTATCTTTCGCGCGATAGAGTGCCATGTCCGCGAGGCGGATCAGGTCCTTTTCCGTAGTGCCACAGTCTGGCGCAGTCGCAATTCCGATGGAAATGCCAATTTCCACGCGCTGTCCATTGCCGATGTCGATCGGCTGTGCAATGGCGGATCTGAGCTGGTCTGCCAAAAGGTGCAGCGGATGTTTGTCAGAGAGGCTCGTCACCAGAATGATAAATTCATCACCGCCAATCCGGCTGACAACACCTTTGTCTGCGACGAGACCTTGCAGTCGGTCTGCAACGGCACAGATCACTGTGTCGCCGGCCTCATGGCCGTAAGTGTCATTGACCGGTTTGAAACGGTCCAAATCGCATGTGAGTATCGCAAATGGACAGTCGGGCAGGTTGTCCAGAGCGAAGGCAAGGCAATCGGAAAAGTGATGCCTGTTGGGCAGGCCGGTCAAGGCGTCATGCCTGGCAAAATAGTGGTTTTTCCGCTCGCTCTCTTCCAGCGATCGCGACAATCGGCTGATCTTGCTTGCCACGGCGAAAGCAACGACCGCGATCAGCGTCGCGAGGACGAAAATCAGGGGCAGGGCGGCGACCCAGATTTCACGGCCCGGCTTGGCATGAATCCATCGAAAATATCCGAATACCGAGCCGTCGGAAGCCATGACCAGGTGATTGCGCGCATCTTCCTGTGCAGGTGCCCCCAGCTGAAAACGCAAATCCTTGAACGAGAGCTGGTCGTTTATTTCTGCGACCCACTCTTCATCGAGATAGGCGGCATTCACGAGTACGTGTGGATAGTCTTCATTCAACTGTACCTGGCCGTCGTCTGGCAGAATGGGCATGGTACTCAAGAACGCAGGCGTACCGTCAACAACGGCAAATGTTGCAGCAGAAAGGTCAAGAAGAACCGATTGTGGCATGTGCCAGTTTAAAAAATCAGAGCCGGAAACACCACGCTTGGCCTCAAAGGCAGCTCGCGTTTGATCTGCCAGTTCTCTTATCAGATTGTCGGGCGGCAGCTGTTTGGGCCCGAATCTGGTTTTGCCTTCGACAGCCTCAGCAACCATGGTGCCGTCCTTTCGGACAATGAAAGTCCGATCCAGCACATAGTCTTCCCAGAGGTATTCGACGAGCTCGTCTTCGATGAATTCCTTGTCGAGAGGCGCCTGCACGGCATTGAAGGTTTTGTCCCATTGGGCTAAGGACAGTTGGTCGCGCCCGATCTGCCAGTGAATGTCCTTGAGCATTGCGTCCATACGCATTTGCTCGCTTTCCAGCGCTTTGCGGTCGGCTTCTCGCCATGCCATGTGGGCAATAAATGTCAGCGAGGCCGCGGACAGCACGATGAGCAGTGCCGCAAGCCCATAAATCCAGACAGTTATTTTCCGCCCGGCATTTAGACCGGTGGAGGAAAGGCTGTGCGGAACGCCATCATTTTCGCGTTTGCCAAGCAAAGGCTGGTCACCTGTTACGTTAAAAACGCAACTACACTAGCCTCTAAGACTTAAAACTGTCTGCCCGTAGCGTGATTATCTGGGAGACTTCTCCCCAATTCTTCGAAGAGCCTTAACAAAGAGTTCGATTTCATCTTCAGTATTATATGCATGCAAGGAGGCGCGTACGACCGAGTCCAGCCCTCTTTCGGGGAGATCTATGCGTGCCGAACTTGCGGTGCTGACCGAGATATTGATCGATGAGTCAGACAATCGGGATTTGGTTTGCTCCGCTTGTTCTCCATCAAGCGTGAAGGTCACGATACCGCCCTTCCTGGCGCCTTTGTCATGCAGGTTTGACCCAGCGATGCCTTTAAGTTCAGAGCGCAATTGTGCGCCTAGTGCACAAATGCGATTTCCGATGCGCTCCATGCCGAACCCTATGGCATATGTGGTGGCAACTCCCAGACCGATTTGCCCTGCAACATATCTTTCCCAGGTTTCAAACCTTCGAGCACCGGGAACGAGCCGGTACGTTTTTTCGTCGATCCATTCAGCCGACTGCAGATCAACGAATGGTGGGTCGAGTTGATCAAGTACCCGGTCGCTTACGTAAAGAAAACCGGTTCCACGAGGCCCTCGCAGATACTTTCGACCGGTGCCGGACAACATCTGGCATCCGATTTCGTTGACGCTGAGTGGAATCTGGCCGGCTGACTGGCAAGCGTCCAACAAATATAGAATTCCGGCCTTGTGAGCGATTTCGCCAACGTCTTCGGCAGGATTGATCAAGCCGGAAAAGGTCGGGATATGCGTCAAAGCGATCAGCCGGGTTCTCGGCGTGATGGTAGACTGAAGCTGCTTCAGGTCAATCTGCCCATCTGCGTCATCCTCGACGATGTCGATCTCGATGCCTTTGCGGCGCTGCATCTGAAGAAAAGCGACATAGTTGGATACATATTCCGAACGCCCGGTCACGATGCGGTCACCTTCGCGGAAGTCGATGGCATAAAAGGCCATATCCCAGGCACGTGTGGCGTTTTCGATGTAGGCGATTTCATGCGGCTTGCTGCCGATGAGTGCGGCCAGTGCTATATAGAAACCGTCGAGGTCAGCCATTGCGGCGGCTGCTGCCTCATAACCTCCGATCTTGGCTTCAAGATCAAGATGCTGTTTGACAGCATTCAGAGAAGGTTGCAGGGCCAGACCCGTGCCGGCATTGTTAAAGTGGATCCGCTGGCCTACACCGGGTGTGTCTGCCCGCAAGAGCTCGACGTCTTGTTGAGACAGGGAAGGGACAATCATGGCAACCCTCAAGCGGCATCAAGAGTTATCTGGAGACTCAAGACCGGTTCATCATGACAATCACTTATTTTGGTTATGGCTCTCTCGTCAATGTCGACACCATTCCCGCTGCAATGGAGGTAACCCCCGGCCGTCTAAGCGGGTGGGTCCGTGAGTGGCGTGTTTGCGGTATTGGTGAGGACGGTCAAGGTCGGTGTGCCTTGAGTGTTAGAAAAAAGCAAGGAAGCGAAATCTGGGGCGTGATGGCGCGCGAGGCAAAAGAGGGGCTTGCCCAACTGGAGCATCGTGAAAGGCGCTATGAAAAGGTTGAAGCCATCGGAACCGCTTTTGCCTGCGAGGCAAAGAACGAGCCTGGGCCTGCCGATCTCTTTCTCTTCAAGGCGGCGCCGGATCACCTTAGATGGGGAAACGATGCACATCCCATTCTGCAAAGCTATCTGGATTGTGTTCTGGCAGGCTACTTCGGGATCTGGGGAGAAGACGGGATCGACCACTTTCTGGAAACAACGGACGGATGGCAGGCCCCGGTTCTTTCTGACCGGCACAAGCCGCATTATCCGCGAAGTATCAGGCTTGAGAGAGACCTTGCGCTTCTTGTGGATGAAAAGCTGACCGGCAAGGGCGTCGAATACATGCAGCCTTGAGATGGGTCGATTGAACAACTTGTGCACTTAGCCAAGCCAGGTTTGCAGACCGTGTCCGGCGAGGTAAGCGATGCCAGCCGCCAGCATGCCGATGGCCATTGTTTCCACTCCGCAGGACATCCAGTGTCTTTGAGACCACTTTGCACGGAAGGACCCGATCGCGAAGAAAGCTATGGCCGTCAAAATCGTTGCCGTTGCCGCATCGGCTGGAAGCGGCAGGATGAAGGGAACCAGCGGGATCGCGCCGAAAAGTACAAACGCTGCAAAAGTATAAAGGGCTGCCTTTAGCGGATTGCGCATACCGTCCGACATTCCGTATTCGGCCTGCATCATGGTCTCGATCCATGTTGTCCGATTTGAGGAGATAAGTCGCACGATGTCCTCAAGGTCGTCACCAGAGAACCCCTTGCCGGCAAAGATCTGACGGAGTTCTTCCCGTTCTCCGTCCGGTTCGATCTCGATGTGTTTTTCTTCGATCGCTCTCAAGCGCTGAAAGTCCTCGTTTTCGGACTTGGAACCGCTGTAATTGGCGGCGGCCATTGAAAATCCGTCTGCAAGCAGATTTGCAATTCCAAGAATTAGGATGACTTTAGTGGAGAGGTTCGCGCCAACGGACCCGGCAACGATTGCGAAGGTTGTTACGGCACCGTCAATCCCGCCATAGATCCAGTCCCGCAAGTAGCTGGTGTCCGGACCTGCTGCGAGGCGGACGGAAATATCGTGGGGCCGGTGGCTGTGTTCGAGACGTGGCTGCGGCATAGAAAAATCCTGAATTTTGCTCAGGTTCTGCGCTATTTGGGTTCTGTGCCATGATCCGTCTCAAGGCTCGCAACAATTCAGGGTTTGATTTCTTGGAAATCAGAACCGGATTTCAGTCGAAATTTGGCGGAATGCCCTGTGGCATAATCGGCACTTGGCGTGTATAAGGCCGCACGTTTGCACGATTTGGGCAAATAAAATCGGACGAATTTGTCGTGGACTGCGCGGTTGGCCAAATGGAACGAACCTGCAGGTCCAATGAGGAGTAGGAATGATGGCGGAGAAGTGGAGCCCGGACAGCTGGAGATCGAAACCGATCTTGCAGGTGCCGGAATACCCGGATCAAGAGGCTTTGGCGGATGTTGAACAGCGCCTGTCGACTTATCCGCCGCTCGTTTTTGCAGGTGAAGCGCGTGCTCTGAAGCAACAGCTCGCTGATGTCGCGGCCGGCAATGGTTTCCTTCTCCAGGGTGGAGACTGTGCAGAGAGTTTTGCCGAGCACCATCCAGATCACATCCGTGACTTTTTCCGCGTTTTTCTGCAGATGGCAGTTGTCCTGACCTACGCAGCCGCTCAGCCTGTCGTGAAGGTTGGACGTATTGCCGGACAGTTCGCAAAGCCGCGCTCTTCGAATATTGAAAAGAAGAACGACGTTGAGTTGCCGAGCTACCGCGGAGATATCATCAACGATATCAACTTCACGTCTGAAAGCCGGATCCCGGACCCGACGCGAATGGCCATGGCCTACCGGCAGTCAGCGGCAACACTGAACTTGCTACGCGCCTTTGCGCAAGGTGGTTTCGCCAACCTGGATCAGGTGCATCAGTGGACGCTGGGCTTTGTCTCCGACAGTCCGCAAGGGCACCGTTACAAGGAACTGGCTGACCGGATCGCGGAATCGCTCGCCTTCATTCGGGCTTGCGGTATCAGCGGCGATACGGTTCCGCAGATGCGCGGGACGGATTTCTTCACCAGCCATGAGGCCCTGCTGCTTGGTTATGAAGAAGCATTGACCCGTGTCGATTCCACATCTGGCGACTGGTACGCAACATCCGGACACATGATCTGGATTGGCGACAGGACCCGCCAGCCGGACCACGCCCATGTGGAATTCTTCCGCGGTATCGAAAACCCGATTGGCCTGAAATGCGGACCGTCCTTGACGGCGGACGGATTGCTGGAACTGATCGACGTTCTGAACCCGGACAACGAGCCTGGCCGTCTGACGCTGATCGCCCGCTTCGGTGCGGACAAGGTGTTCGACCATCTGCCGCAGTTGGTGCGCGCAGTGGAACGCGAAGGCAAATCTGTTGTCTGGTCCTGCGATCCGATGCACGGCAACACAGTTTCCGCTGGCGGCTATAAGACCCGCCCGTTTGATCGTATTCTGAAAGAGGTGGAAGCATTCTTTGCCGTCCACCGTGCTGAAGGCACCCATGCAGGCGGTGTGCATGTCGAAATGACCGGCCGGAATGTGACCGAGTGTACCGGCGGTGCAAGAGCGTTGACCGAAGAACAGCTTGGCGATCGCTATCACACGCATTGTGATCCGCGGCTGAACGCCGACCAGGCACTGGAATTGGCTTTCCTGATTGCGGAAAATCTGAAGAAGGAACGTGACGACAAGCAAGCCGAACCGTTGGCGGCAAGCGCCTGATCGGATCTGTTGCTTAACGCTGCGTTATCAAAAGGCGGCCTCGGCCGCCTTTTTTCGTTTCCAAAGCGCAAAATCACATCTGGGCAGAGATTTGGTAAGCCTCATTTAACGCTCCGGGCGCATACCTGCATCGGAGGCGTTTCTTCTGTTGCCACGTTTCGGCGAGAGGATGGAACGTTTGAGAGTTTGAGTACGACCGGACGGCTATGAGTTGCCGGTCGCGTTGATTGTCGAGTTGCTGGGGGAGTGGACTTTGCGCGACCGGTGGGATCTTTCAAAGAATTCCTGTCTGATTGCTGAGGACAATGCCCACATGCGCGCAATAATGCGTTCAATCCTGACCGGGTTTGGAATTCGCTCTACGTTCGAGGCAAGCGACGGCGCGGAAGCATTGGAACTGGTCGTGGACCGGAAACCCGACATTGTTCTGTGCGATTGGGTCATGTGTCCTTTTGGTGGCAATGAATTTTTGCGCATACTCAGAGGCGACAGAGATCCGCTTATCAGCACGACGCCGGTTTTGATCGTGACCGCCCACGCCAAACGCGCCACGATCCTGGAGGCGGTTGGCATTGGCATCCATGGATTTGTTGCCAAGCCGGTTTCACCAGCCGTTCTCTATAATCACATAGGCGAAACACTGGAGCGTCAGGATCTGCACGGTCGGTCCAAAGGGGTACTTGGACCGGGCCACCAAAAACTCCACCGAAATCTTAATCCGTCAGAGGCACCTGAACTTGAAGTGCCATCAGCGCAGCCGTATGACGATTTTGACGCCTCGGGGTTGGCGCTGCTTTAGACCGAAACCCTATTTTTATTTTGCGAACAAAGTTGTTCGTTTCCCCTCAAAGCGAAGCGCGACGGTCTGCATGCAATTGCATTCCATTGGCTTTAGGAATTCTGCCCCGAACCAACAGCCGGTCTTGTGTTGAGTTCAGGAAATTTACATCGCAATAAAGCACTTGCGGCGCGGTAGGCTCGGCAAAAGAGGAAGGTAGATGGCAAGGTCAACTTATCACACCGGGGGCTGCCTCTGCGGCCACATTCGTTTCGAAGCCACAGGTCCGGCCTTGAACCCACACACCTGTTCTTGCCAGATGTGTCGCAAACACACAGGGGCGCTCACAGCGACCTGGGCCGAGTTTTCAAGTGACGCTATTGCTTGGACTGGACCGGGCGGCCAACCGGCCACTTTCCGATCATCTGAAAATTCCAGCCGGGCCTTTTGCGGGCGGTGCGGCAGTACAATAGGTGCAATCGACGACGCACCGACTATCGCACTCCTTCTTGGAACCTTTGACAAGCCTGCCAAAAAGGACCTCATGCCAACCGCACATTCGTTTCGAAGCAGCCGGCCGAAATGGTGGCACGTGGATATCAAGGCCGATTAGGCGTGACCGGTTCTGGCAGAGAGGCGCGGAGAGGAACCATGTTTTGCGCAACAAGCGCAGCAGGGCAGGACCAAAACTCTTTGCCACCAATCGCGCAAGGAATAGACTGAACCTTTGAGCGCATGCGTGAGAGCGGTTTTCTGGTTTGACGTTTCGAGACCAAAGAACACCTGAAGGTTCGCGAGATCAGATAGACAGGTGGCGTTCTTCAGGCTACATCTTGGAAGAATGACACTTCCTGGCATTGCTCCCATGATATCTGATCGTTTTAGACTGGCTGTCGCGCAGCTGAACCCGACCGTTGGCGATGTGGCCGGCAATACGGACCTTGTTAGAAAGGCCCGTGCCGAAGCCGCCGCAAAGAAGGCGGATATCGTTCTGACTTCAGAACTGGTGCTCTCCGGCTATTTGCCCGAAGACCTTGTTCTGAAACCGGCATTTGTCAGTCGGTGCATGGAATGTGTGGAAGCGCTGGCAAAGGAAACGGCCGATGCTGGGCCTGCACTGGTGGTTGGCACGCCTTGGAGAGCTGACGACGGTCAGGTCTACAACGCAGTCGTGTTGCTTGACGCTGGCGAAATAAAAGCGGTCCGTTACAAATACGATCTACCTAACTATAGCGTTTTTGACGAAAAACGGGTCTTTGCAGCAGGCCCGTTGCCCGGTCCGGTCGATTTCAGAGGTGTTCGCATCGGTTTGCCGATCTGTGAAGACATCTGGAATGACGAAGTCTGCGAATGCCTTGAAGAAACTGGCGCTGAACTTTTGATGGTACCAAACGGGTCTCCATATTGGGAGAACCGTGCCGAAGAACGCATGCAAGTGGTTGTCGCCCGGGTTGTTGAGACAGATTTGCCTCTGATCTACTGCAATCAGCTTGGTGGGCAGGACGAGCTCGTCTTCGATGGCGGATCCTTTGCTTTGGCAGCGGACAGAAGCCTCGCGTTTCAGATGCCACAATTTGAGCCCGGCATCGGTATAAGCGACTGGACGAGGTCCGGTGAAACCTGGGTCTGTGAAAATGGCGAATTCGCTAAACTTCCGGACCTTGACGAGGCCAATTGGCGTGCCTGCGTCATGGGACTTGGTGACTATGTCAACAAGAACGGATTTCCGGGTGTCGTTCTGGGTCTGTCTGGGGGGATCGATTCCGCCATTTGTGCCGCCATGGCGGTGGATGCGCTGGGTGCCGACAGGGTGCATGCGATCATGCTGCCTTTTCGGTATACGTCTGAGGAAAGCATCGAGGACGCAGCTGCGTGCGCCAATGCTCTTGGCATCCGCTATGACACGGTTCCGATTGCAGAGCCCGTGGAAGGGTTCACTTCCGCTCTTTCCGCTCTATTCAGTGGAACCCAGGAAGACACGACAGAAGAAAACCTGCAGTCACGGGCCCGTGGTGTCATCTTGATGGCCGTCTCCAACAAATTCGGCAAAATGGTTATGACGACTGGCAACAAGTCGGAAATGTCGGTCGGGTATGCGACCCTTTATGGCGACATGAACGGCGGCTACAATCCCATCAAGGACCTATATAAGACACAGGTTTATCATTTGGCAGCCTGGCGTAACGCACATCTGCCCAACGGGCTGCTTGGGCCGGACGGAGAGGTTATTCCCTCCAATATCATCACCAAAGTTCCGACTGCCGAACTTCGCGAAAATCAGACGGATCAGGATTCGTTGCCTCCCTATGATGTTCTCGATGACATTCTGGAGTGTCTGGTAGAAGAGGAAATGTCCGTTAGTGACATCGAAAAACGCGGCCATGACAGAGCGTTGATCCATCGTATCGAGCACTTGCTTTATGTCGCCGAATACAAACGACGTCAGGCGCCTCCCGGCGTCAAGATCACGGAGCGGAATTTCGGCAAAGACCGCCGCTACCCAATTACCAACAGGTTCCGGGACCGCACCTGACGCCGGTTCTATATCTTTCTGCCTGGCAGGCTACATGAGCTATTTCAGTTTTCTGCGTGACAACGCGCGTTGGCTCTCGGCTTCCTATTTGATGGCTGTGTTTTCCGGTTTTGGGCAGACGTTTTTCATTTCCTTGTCCGCCGGCTCCTTGCGGGCCGAATTCAGTCTCAGTCACGGTGACATCGGCCTTTTATACATGTTCGCAACCTTGGGCAGTGCTCTGACGCTGCCCTATGTGGGCAAGAGCCTGGATCATTTTCCGGTGCAGCGGATTGCTGCCGTCGTGATGGTCGGTCTTGCGCTGTTTTGTGTCTTGATGGCGAACACAACGTCTGTCTGGATGATCTTTGTTGCCTTTTACGGTCTTCGCCTTTGCGGGCAGGGAATGATGACGCACACGGCGATCACTGCGTCAGGACGCTGGTTCTCCGCACAAAGGGGCAGGGCAGTTTCAATCGCCACGATGGGATTCCCGACGGCGGAGGCTCTGTTTCCGATCTGTTTTGTTGCCTTGAGCGGTCTGTTCGGCTGGCGCGGGGCATGGACTGTTTCTGCACTCGTGCTGATTGTTGTGTCCATGCCAGTGATATTGACGCTGCTTGCAAAAGACAGAGTGCCGAGCGCGAAGGAAGTTGCGGAAAAGGGGCCAGAGGGACGCCAATGGACACGGCCGGAGGTCCTGCGGGATCCCAGGTTCTGGTTGGTTTCCTTCGGCGTCAACGCACCGGCGTTTATTGGTACTGCGATCTTCTTTCACCAGGTCTATCTGGTGGAGCTGCGAGGTTGGTCGCTCGAAGTGTTCGCCAGCGCGTTTGTCATCATGGCTCTGGGCGTTGTCTGCGCAGCGCTTGTCATCGGTCCGCTGATAGATCGGTATTCCGCTCGCCAGCTTCTGCCATTCACTCTTTTGCCCCTGACAATTGCCTGTGCTGTGCTTGCGTTCTTTCACGCCCCTGCCGCGGCCTTTGTTTTTTTGGGTCTTGTCGGGATCTCAAACGGTTTCAACGGCACGTTGGTCGGGGCTTTGTGGCCCGAGGTCTACGGAACCACCAATATGGGTGCGATCAGATCAGTGGCGTTTGCCTTTATGGTGTTCGCATCGGCAGCCGGCCCAGGCCTGATGGGGTGGCTGATTGATCTGGGAATTTCCTTCGATTTACAAATCATGGCGGTAGGGCTCTACTGCATTGCCTTTTGTGGCGTTCTCGCCATCATGGCCAAGGCTTATCGACCGGAGCACGCGGCAAATTGAATGCTTCGGGACCAAAAAACTCAAGCGCCTTCTGAACTGGACCTTTGATCAGTTCGACAAAGGAAAGCTTGCCCGATACTCACCGAATTGGTTGCCATCCGACGATGCCGCAAAGGTCTCATTTATGTGGCTTGCACCAGTTAGGGGTTGCCGCAGGGAAGCTGCCAAGCTAACTCAGTCGGCATGACTGTAACTGTTCGTTTTGCGCCGTCACCGACTGGCCACATCCACATCGGCAACAGCCGTCCCGCCCTCTACAATTGGCTCTTCGCTCAAAAGATGGGTGGTCAGTTCATATTGCGCTTTGACGATACCGACACGGTGCGATCGAAGCAGGAATATGCGCAGTCGATTGAAAAGGACCTGAGGTGGCTCGGCATAGATCCAGACCGCATTGAGCGACAGTCTGATCGCCTGACGACTTACGATGTATCTGCTCAAAGGCTGAGGGATGCCGGCCTCCTTTATCCTTGTTACGAAACGCCGGACGAACTGGAACGCAGGCGTTCACGGCAACGCGCACTCGGCAGGCCACCAGTTTATGACCGGTCTGGACTGAAACTGAGCGCTGAAGAACGCGCAGCCCTGGAAGCCGGAGGGCGCAAGGCGCATTGGCGTTTCCTGTTGCCGAACTTCGATGGTGACCCGTTCTCAACCAGGCGGACCGATGTTGCATGGTCAGACCTGTGCAGAGGTGATCAGGCTGTTGACCTTGCTTCCATGTCCGACCCGGTTCTGATCCGCGCAGACGGCTCTTACCTTTATACGTTCACATCCATCGTCGACGATATCGATATGGGCGTCTCCCACATTCTCAGAGGCGAAGACCATATTTCGAACACCGCTGTTCAGATAGCAATTTTCAAGGCATTGAATGCCGAACCTCCGATATTCGGTCACCATAATCTGTTGACCACACAGGATGGTGAAGGCCTGTCGAAGCGAAAAGGCGCTCTGTCAATCGGTTCACTGCGAGAGGAAGGCCTGGAACCGATGGCCGTTGCGTCTCTTGCAGTCCTGACCGGCACCAGCCAGGCAGTTGAGCCAGTCCCGACAATGGCAGCGCTTGTTGAGAAGTTCGATCTCACCAGCGTGTCGAAGTCTTCCGCGAAATTCGATCTGGAGGAGCTGAAGGGCCTGAATGCCAGACTGGTCCACGAACTGCCGTTTGAGGCTGTGAAGGACCGATTGGCCAACCTGGGTATTCGCCCAAGTGCAGATTTTTGGGAAACTGTGCGCGGAAACTGTGAAACAGTCGGGGATGCCCGCCACTATTGGCAGGTCGTTGTCGGTCCTGTCGAAAGCCGGGTTGAAGATGATGATGTTGACTTCATTGCGAAGGCAAAAGAGTTCCTGCCTGACGGCGACATCACGCAAGACAGCTGGGGTGCATGGACGTCAGCCTTGAAAGCGGAAACAGGCCGGAAGGGACGTGGACTTTTTATGCCGCTCCGCCGCGTGCTGACAGGGATGGATCACGGTCCAGACATGAAGGCCTTGCTGCCGCTTATTGGGCGACAAAATATTCTGGACCGACTACCCTAACGGCATCCTTGCGACTGTCCTGAGCCGGTCGGAAACCGTCGTCATGTGTTCTGAACACTGGCGAAGAGCTGTCTCCTTCATCGTCTTCGCCGAGACGCGCGCGTATGGAGAGTACAGGCAGCCCGTCCTTGCTTTGGGTGACCTTGGCCAACTCGTTGCCAGCCGCACCTTGTGTGTCAGACAGACGACCAAGTGAAACTGTAACATCAAAACCCTTTTCCAGATTGAAAAGAGTGTCCGGATCTTCATAGCGTGGCAGGTGCGCGCGACGCAGTGGTGTGCGGGCAAACGGAGAGGGAGCGTTCTCGTCTTCCTCAAAGGTTCCGCCACGGCTCGGCTGTAATGTGCGGCGCGGAAGACCCGCACTGATGTCCGACAAAAATATGCGATTGCCGGACCCGCTGGACAATTCTGTCCAGGACGAGGGCGTTTTGGCTTGTCCGGTCGCACGGCAACTGCAGCCCTCGACATATTCCGACTTGTATCGGTGCGCGAAGGGCTGATCGGCATAAAGATCGCCTGCCAATGACATCATTTGCGCCTGGTCACCGCCCGGATTTCGATAAACGTAAAGTTCCGTTTCAGCGGCAGGACAGATCTCAGAGCAGCGGGCCTGATCATTCACAAACTGGTTCTTTCCTGTCGAAAAGCTGACCGGAAAGAAATACCCGTCGCAGGTTCGAACACACAACGTGCGGAATGTGCCGCCTGTTGGAAAGTGCGTGCGTCTCTGGTTGGTGCTCGTCTTGCGGCGTACGGCACGGATGTCGCGGTCGCCAGAATGGGCCGCAACAGGTTCGGCTCTTGTCTGCGGGTTGAACAAGCGCGAAAACAGGTTGCGGGGTTTGTCTTCGCCGGTATTCGTGTTTCTGTTGGCTTCGTGAGAATTGGTGGGTCGATTGCACTTGGCGAGTGAGGCCTTGATTTGCCGAATGCGATTCGTGTTCTTCGCCGAACCTCCGCCAGACCTGGCAAGTTGCCTGTCGATCTTGGCCAGATTGGCCTTCATGCGCTTGATCTTGCTGTTCAAACCAGCGCAGTTGGGGTTATTGCCTCGAGCACAGTTGAAATAACGCGCGTCGCGTTCGGCTGCGGAAATCGCATTTTGCTGCTGTTGCTTCGCAGCGCTCCATTTCCGTGCTGTGGTGCTCTGGTTGCCCGAGCCGGACTCCAGCCGGCGCAGCTCTGATTTCAAGCTGGCGCAGCTGGCCGCTATTGCATCGTGTGCGGGCAGGACAAAGGCTGCGCACACAATAAGCGTGCGCAAAATACTTCCGGACTTGGCGTTTCGGCAAAGTCTCATGACCCATCCCCAGCAGCGTTCAACACCACGCCGTGTCGGCTATTGCCTAAGGCAACACTATCACTGCAACATCAATCAATAGCAACGAAAGCTCTCACGTTAGGTTAATGCTGGCGACGGTTTTTGACCGATCTTCGGTCCATAGAAGTCGGGTCAGCGGCGCGCGCGAGCCGGTCGAGAATATCCTCCAGCATGGCCTGCTGGTCTTCAGTCAACGCATCGAGAAGATCTTCTGAATAGGAAAGTGCCTTGGGGACGATGTCTTCATAAAGAGCCAACCCATCTTTGCTCAGATGCAACGATTGTTCCCTTTGATCATCAAGGCTTCTGTTGCGCTCCAGAAACCCCTTCTCGGCGAGCGAAGAAACGGCCCTGCTGACCTTGGTCTTGTGCATTGAGGTTTCGCGGCCGATATCCCGGGCTGCCATGGACCCGTGTTCGCCAAGTGTGGCCAGCACGCGCCACTCCGGAATCCCGATCCCATACTTGTCCGCATAAATCTTTGAAAAAGATCGGCTAACCGTCTCGGCAAGGTGATTGAGACGGTAGGGCATGAAGTGCCGCAACTTCAGGACCCGGTGTTCCGCG
Source organism: uncultured Roseibium sp. (assembly GCF_947499295.1). Classification (GTDB taxonomy): domain Bacteria; phylum Pseudomonadota; class Alphaproteobacteria; order Rhizobiales; family Stappiaceae; genus Roseibium. Next base: position 251,679 of record NZ_CANMNP010000001.1, on the reverse strand, counting down.
CCATCCGGGCCTGGATCATGCTGGGGTTGCTTCGATTGTTCTGACATGATCGCGATATCGTCCTGCGAATTTCGTTAAGCCTGTTTCGCGGCCAGAATTGGTCTGCCGTGATCCGGCCATTTTCTGTGTCTAGCAAGTATAATCAATTGAAGTTTTCGGCAAAGACACTCGAAGCTTCTTCAGAAAATTACAAGTTGCGTAAGCAAGTGTGGCGGAGAGCTTGCGCAATCGAAGTGAAATTGCGGCAAATGCGTGGAGCTATCTGTTGATAAAGAGGGAATAGTTAAGGATTTGGTGGGGGCGAAATTGCGAATCAGAGACGTAAGCTGAGACGCTACAGTCAATAGTTAAAGCGCAAGATCGGATGCGGGAAATCCGCAAGCGCCGACACTCAGCTGGCAGGAAAGCGAGGCCGCTATGGTGGAAATCAGGAACCCTTCCGAGACTGTTCCGGGAAAAAATGACCGGTTCGAGGAACTGGGAAAAGGCTGCTATGCTTTTGGCGCCGACGGTTGTTCCAACACAGGTGTGATCATTGGTGAACGCGGCGTTCTTGTCGTGGATCCACAGGCAACACCTGCTCTTGCCGAAAAAGTACTCCAGAAAATACGGGAACTGACGGACAAGCCTATTAAGCAGGTTGTTCTGACCCATTTTCATGCCGATAGCACACTTGGGGCAACGGCTTTCGAGCCCGCGGATGTCATTGCATCTGACCTGACAAGACGGATGATCGATACGCGTGGATCCGATGATATCCGTGTGTTGTGTGACCGCGATTCGGCACTTTTTTCAGACCTTCCAGCAGACAGCACTGTCATTCAGCCCAGTATGACGATTGCGTCTTCAATGACGATCGACCTCGGCGGAATGGAAGTTCGTCTTATGCACCTTGGCCGAGGTCACACCATGGGCGATATGGTTGTCTGGGTACCGCAGAGTTCAGTCATATTTGCGGGCGATTTGGTGCAAAAAACAAGTGTTCCCTATTGCGGGGATGCTCATCTGACGGACTGGCCGCGTGCGCTCGATCGTGTGACCGCATTTCGTCCGAACGCTCTGATGCCCGGACGTGGAAAGTCTGCCAAGGGTGGTCCGGCAGTTGCGACCGCCGTAGAAATGACGAGGGATTACGTCATTACTCTTCGAGATGCAGCGTCTGCCTGTGTGGAGCAGAGCCTCGGTCTTCGGGACACTTATCTCGCCGTCAAGGACGCACTGGAGCCTCAGTTCGGGTCGCGCGAGAACTTTGAGTTTCACCTGCCTTTCAATGTCGCACGCGCCTATGATGAGGCGCTTGGGCTCGATCAACCACAAATCTGGACCCTTGAGCGTTGTGCGGATTTGGTTGATGCTTTGGGGGGATCTCAATCGACGCCGGACGACGCAGCTTCCGATGAACAGGTGGCAGTTGCAGCGCAGTCCGATGAGGCCGACGGGGATCAGACAGTCGAAGACAGCCAGTCTGAGCTTGTCACCGACACCGATTTTGCCGCTTCGCTGGTCTCCGGACCAGAGCAAGATGACGAAGGTGAAGATCTGGACCTTACTGCAGATGATATCGCCGACGATGGCGATGAAACAACCGTCGCATCGCGGCAAGGTGATGGTGAAAACCAGGAAAAGGTTCTGGAAGGAGTTCGCTGATTTCAGCGAGAGATATGGTCTTCTTGAGTTTGACGCGCGCTTGACCAGCGCGCGTTTTCTCTGTCTAGCGCTTGATCATGATTGTAAGGCCCCCACATGTGAGGCGTTCCTAAGATCTGGAGAATATCAATGCGTTTTTTGACAGCCGTCGCTTTTGCACTGGCCGTTTGTGTTCACGGTGCGGGCCTGGCGTTCGCTGACGACGATCCCGATTTGATTTTCAAGAAATCGACCGTCTGGAAATTCTTGACCCCGGATCACAAGCTGGCAACCTATGCAATCGACGATCCACTGGTCGATGGCGTTGCCTGCCATTTCACGGTTCCGGAGAAGGGGGGCGTGTCAGGCTGGCTGGGTGTTGCGGAAGAGGTTTCCGATGTTTCGCTGGCCTGTCGCCAGGTCGGGCCGGTAACGATCAAGGAAAACTTCGAGCAGGGCGAGGAAATGTTTCGTCAGCGTCGATCGTTCATGTTCAAGAAGATGCGTATCGTGCGGGGGTGCGACACAAAGCGAAATGTTCTGGTCTACCTGGTCTACTCAGACAAGCTGATTGAAGGTAGCCCGAAGAATTCCACTTCGACGGTGCCGCTGATGCCCTGGGGTGATCAAATGCCGCCAAACTGCGGTGACTACCTGAGCGACTGATTTTGATAACAATTGGCCTTGGCGCGGGTCAGTCCGCGTCAAGCGTTTCGAGATGCTTGGCGACCGGAAGATCGGCATCGGCGCAAAAATGCTTGTACAGCATGGCCATGATGTCTTTGACCGGTTCGCTTGCCAGTCGATAGTAAATCGTTGTTCCTTCGCGCCGCGTTGTCACCAATCCCTGTGCGCGCAATAAGGCCAACTGCTGTGAAACCGTAGGCATACGCAACCCGGTTTTTTCAGCCAAATCGCTGACGCAGCGTTCCTCTTCCAGGACCAGACACATCAGCAGCAGGCGCGGCGCGGATGCCATCATCTTTAGAAATTCCGCCGCAGATTCCGCTTTTTCTTCTAGTGCCTTGTATTCCATGAGGTAACCTTGCCAAACAAAGGATCGCACTGCAAGTGAGGCGCTTGGCCAAAGCAGTGCAGGCGCTTTTAAATACGGCTGGCGACCGTGACAATGATGTTGCCGTTTCCGCAACCTGTGCCTGTCATCCAGCACATGCTTTTCTGCTGCATTTCCTGACCGAAAGCTTTGGTGCCGTCGGTGATGACGACGATGGCTGCAAATGGGCCGCCAAAAACAATGGCCAGAAAGACTATGACAAAGAGGCGGTTCAACATGGGTATCTCCTGATGGCAATCCGTATCGATTGACTGGAGATTAGGCTTGTGGCCTTGAACCCATGCTGAGTGTCACATTCAGCTACCGTTCAGTTTCGTAAACGCTGAATTAATCTTTTGTTTTCAGATGTTTACTCATTTAGAGGTTCTTTGTCATCGCTGTTCGCAGCGCTTTCAGAAGAACCTTGTCCCGCTCATAGATGTCCTTTCTGAAATGCGTTGACCCGTCCTTGTTCATCCATGCTGTCAGATAGGTCAGATGCACTTCTATGGGCACCTTGGGCTTGATGACAGTTCGTTTTTCACTGTCTCTGACTGTTTCCCAGTGTCCCGGATTCACGGCACTATCGACAAGAAGCACGTCGGCTAGCCCAAACGGGTTGGAGACCCGGATGCAACCGTGGCTGAACGCGCGCTCCGACCGAGAGAACAAGGATTTGGACGGCGTGTCGTGGATATAGATATTGAACCGGTTCGGGAACATGAACTTGATCCGGCCGAGAGCATTTCCATCGCCTGGGTCCTGGCGCAGTCGGAACGGAAAATTGCCGCGCGAATAGCCGTTCCAGGCAATTTGCGTCGGGGCAATTTCAGTTCCATCCCGGAATATCCTGATTTTCTTGCTGGTCAGGGCTGAGGGGTCCTGCTTCAGCTTGGGGAGGTATTCCTTCGTTGCGATGGAGTAGGGCACATTCCAGAAAGGGTTGATCTCGACATATTCCAGCTGGTCGGAAAAGACAGGAGTGGCGTGATAAGGCTTGCCCACGACAACTCTGGCGGTGTGGATCGTCTTTCCGTTGCGCACCACCTTCAGGTTCTGGTCCGCTAGATTTGAAAACACATAGAACTCGCCAAGATCGTCCCGCATCCAGCGGCGGCGCTCCATGTTGAGTTCCATCTGGATCAGTTTTTCCTGGATAGGGGTGTTGAGGTTGGCTAGCGTGCTCTTGCCGATGACCCCATCCATATCAAGTCCGTGATACTCCTGAAAGGTTCTGACCGCCTCCACCAGCGCGCCTTCGTATAGATCTCCGGTGTGATTTTCAGCGCCTGGAATATCCTCTTCGATCAACCTTTGCTGAAGGGCTTCGAGACGAGGATCCTGCATCCCCGGTTTCAGCACTTCACCATCCGGGACCTGTGTGAAACCGCCACTTGCGGCCTTTTCCCGATATTGGGCAAGCCGCCGTTTCAAGCGGGCATAGTTGTCGGACTGGGGCGCAAGGCCTTCCAGAAAAGCGCTGAAGTCGACTGCCTTCTCGGCATTCTCAAAAAGGTTTTTGGCATCCGGTTTGTCTGGAAACAGGTTCAGCGCCTTGTTGATTGCATTGGGCTGCACCCTTCCGGAAGACAAGTGGGTGGCGTATCGCAGAAACTGGCGGGACAGGTCCAAATCGAACGCGGCCCATTCATCAGCTGTCTGGGCGGTTTCAGATCGTTCGATGAATTCTATTGGGCCGTAATTGTTTGGATTGAGCGCATGGTCATTGGCCTCGGCCATGGCAGCGATGACGAGATGCGCATTCTCGGTCAGCCCGTTTTCCGTGAACCAGACGGGAGCGAATGCACGTTCGCCGTAATAGAAAAACAGGCCGCCTTCGTCATCATCTGACATTGCGGACTGGATCGCCTTGGCAATCGGCGTTTGAGGATCGAGCACCTGAGGCTGCGGGACGATCTGCGTCTCTTCGACAGCCGGTGCCTCGGTCTTTGCAAGAGCCTCTTGACCGCCGTGCGGCAAGCTAAGAGCCAGAACTAATATCAGGACTTTGAAGACAAAACGAAATGATGAAAAGCTTTCCAAAGGAATACCCCCTCTGATTCCCGGTTCGCTCAGTTTAAGACAAGTCAGGTGATGCGCCAACGTTACGGTATTCACGTTTTGGCGGGCCACCTCATTTGCTGCCTTGACCGGCTCGCGATTTCCGGTCCATAAAGCTGGCCATGATGACGGCCACACGGAACATCATTTCGATCACCATTATTTGCAGCTAGCGACACCGCTGGCTGTGGCCGTTCCCTCTTGGCAAAAATTTCTCTGAGACGGATCGCCCGGCCAGCCGGCCAGGAGACCGTTTGACATGAGCGCCGCTGAACCAGCGAAATCCGGCACTTTCAAGGGCTTGAAGCTCACCAATACATTGACGCGCAAGAAGGAAGACTTCCGGGCGATCGATGACGGCAACGTGCGGCTCTATGTCTGCGGCCCGACGGTTTACGATTTCGCTCATATCGGCAATGCACGTCCGGCCATTGTCTTCGACGTGCTTTATCGTCTGCTGCGCCACCTCTACGGCGAGAGCCACGTAACATATGTCCGCAACATCACCGACGTGGACGACAAGATCAATGCAAGGGCTCTGCGGGACTATCCCGATTTGCCTTTGAACGAAGCCATCGCGAAGGTGACCAAGAAAACTACGGATCAATATCACAAGGACATCGATGCGCTCGGCGTTCTTGAACCCACCTTCGAGCCTCGTGCGACCCAGCATATCGACGGAATGGTCGAAATGATTGGCGTTCTGATCGACAAGGGGCATGCCTATCAGGCTGGTGGTGAAGTCCTCTTTGATACCTCTTCAACGGACAGCTACGGCGGTCTTTCCAAGCGCAAGCTGGACGAGCAAATGGCCGGTGCCCGCATCGCCGTTGATGCGCACAAGAAGAACCCGGGGGATTTTGTTCTCTGGAAGCTGTCCAGTGAGGAAGAGCCGGGTTGGGAGAGCCCTTGGGGCAGGGGACGGCCTGGCTGGCATATCGAATGCTCGGTCATGAGCGAACATCACCTGGGCAAGGTTTTCGACATTCACGGTGGCGGTCTCGATCTGATCTTCCCGCACCATGAAAACGAGATTGCGCAGTCATGCTGCGCACATGGCACTGACCTGATGGCCAATTACTGGATGCACAACGGCTTCCTGCAGGTCGAAGGCCGCAAGATGTCCAAATCGGAGGGAAACTTTTTCACAATCCAGGAGCTTCTGGAAACGGAAAGTTTTGGCGGCCGGAGCTGGCCGGGTGAAGTTTTGCGCCTCGCCATGCTGATGACCAACTACCGCGAGCCGATCGACTTCTCGCAGCGCAAGCTCGAGGAGGCTGAGAACCTGTTGTCAAAATGGCCGGAGCCCGTTGAAACCGATGCGCCGCCTGCCGACGAGGTCGTCGATGCACTGCTGGACGATCTGAACACGGCCTCGGCCATTCAGGCACTTCATTTGCTTGCGCAGGAAGCCTCAAGGAACCCCGACAAGCTGCAGGCCTATTCCGCCTCCGCGATCTTGCTTGGTGTTTCACCAGTCAAGGTCGATCTCTCGGGATTTGATGAAACTTCAATCCTGTCATCCATAAATCGCCGTTTGGAGGCACTGAAGGCCAAGAACTGGGCCGAAGCCGATCTGATCCGCGATGAACTGACGTCTCAGGGAATTCTTCTAAAGGATTCAAAAGACTCAGAAACCGGCGAGCGGGTTACGACATGGGAGGTCAAGCGGTGAGCGTAGTTGAAAATCAGTCACTCAGCGGCGGATGCCAGTGCGGCGCGGTGCGCTACCGGGTCACCGGAAAAACCGACTATCCGCATCTGTGCCACTGCCGGATGTGCCAAAAAGCGTCGGGTAATTTCTTTTTGCCGTTGATAGGGACAGAGAAAAAGGATTTCGAGTGGACCAGGGGAGAACCGACCTGGTTTCATTCTTCCAAGCCTGTCCGGCGCGCCTTTTGCAACATCTGCGGCACTCCGCTGGCGTTCGACACAGTGGGAGACACGGTCATTTCCTTCACCCATGGAAGCCTGGACGATGTCGGAGCCGTCACACCGGTTGAGCAATCCGGCGTGGAGGGGCGCGTTTCTTTCTATGACAAACTCTTCTCGCTCCCTGAAACGGTGTCAAATCGCGACGACCTGCCAGGGGGCACAAGTGATGTTTCATCGACCAATTGCCAGCACCCGGATCATGACACAACAACCTGGCCGGAGGGACATCGATGACCGGGTTTAGCGGCGGTTGCCAATGCGGCGCTGTTCGCTTTCGCGTTGCCGGCGAGCTGGGAATGGCGTCCATTTGTCATTGCCGTATGTGTCAAAAGGCTTTCGGAGGGCTCTACGGTCCGCTCGTCAGCGTGCTGGACGAAAAGGATCTCAGCTGGATACGCCAGGAACCGAAACGGTTCCAGAGCTCGAACGCGGTGAAACGCGGGTTTTGTGGTGAATGCGGCACACCTTTGACCTATGAAGCCCCGGATGGGGTAGCGTTGGCTATAGGCGCATTTGACGACCCGGGAGCGATAGCACCCGTTATTCAATATGGGGTCGAGGGCAAATTGCCCTTCACTGACCGCATGGCGGACATTCCGGCACGCACGACCGAAGACGATTTTGAGGCACTCGCCTTTCTGGCCTCGATCGTGTCGAACCAGCACCCTGATCACGACACCGAAACCTGGCCGCCGGTTAAGTCAGGTCATACGGAAAACATATAAAAAGCAGCGAACGCGCTGGGTAGGAAACGCATATGACCAAGGATCGCCTTTATCTATTCGACACAACGCTGCGCGACGGAGCGCAGACGAGCGGGATTGATTTTTCGGTCAACGAAAAGATTGTGATTGCCGGACTTCTTGAGCGCCTCGGTGTCGACTATCTGGAAGGCGGTTATCCGGGAGCCAATCCGACCGACACGGAATTCTTTCGCGAAAAGCGTACGGAAAAGGCGATTTTCACTGCGTTCGGCATGACCAAACGGGCAGGGCGTTCTGCCGCCAATGATCCTGGTCTACAGCAGATTCTGACGTCGAAATCGGATGCATGCTGTTTTGTTGCCAAGGCCTGGGACTATCACGTCAAGGTCGCGCTTGGGTGCACCAATGAGGAAAACCTGGATTCGATCCACGAAACAGTGACCGCTGCCGTGGCCGCAGGAAAAGAGGCCATGATCGATTGCGAGCATTTTTTCGATGGATACAAGTCCAACCCGGACTACGCCATCGATTGCGCCCGCACGGCTTATCAGGCCGGTGCCCGTTGGATAGTACTCTGTGACACCAATGGCGGAACCCTGCCGGATGAGGTCTATCATATCGTGGCGCGCGTCCAGGATGTCGTGCCTGGCTCACATCTCGGCATCCACACCCACGATGATACGGGTCACGCGGTTGCCAATTCGCTGGCAGCTGTTGATGCGGGCGTTCGTCAGGTTCAGGGCACGCTCAACGGGCTCGGAGAGCGCTGCGGCAACGCAAACCTGATCACTTTGATCCCGACATTGAAGCTCAAGCCGGCATTCAATGAGCGTTTCGAACTGGGTGTCAGCGATGAGCAGCTGAAAGAGATCACAGCCATCTCTCATGCCTTTGACGAGATACTGAACCGGTCCCCGGATCGACAGGCTCCTTATGTCGGCGAAACGGCTTTTGCCACCAAGGCCGGTATCCATGCGTCCGCGATTTTGAAAGATCCGCAGACCTATGAACATGTTGCGCCTGAAAACGTCGGTAACCAGCGCCGCGTTCTGGTGTCCGACCAGGCCGGTAAAAGCAATCTTCTGGGAGAACTCAACCGGGTCGGCATTGAAGTCGACAAAGCCGATCCGAAGCTCGACCGGCTGCTTGCTCTGGTCAAGGAACGGGAAGCGGAGGGGTATGCCTACGAGGCCGCCGACGCTTCCTTTGAACTGCTGGCCCGGCGTGAATTGGGGGAAGTCCCGCGTTTTTTTGACGTGAACTCCTTCCGGGTGATGGTCGAGCGCCGTTTCAACGCGATCGGTGATCTGGTCACCGTGTCTGAGGCGGTCGTCAAAGTGGATGTTGAAGGCGAAACCCGCATGTCGGTTGCCGAAGGAAACGGTCCGGTCAATGCGCTGGACATGGCTCTGCGCAAAGATCTCGGCAAGTATCAGTCGGACATTGCGGGCCTGGAGTTGATTGATTACAAGGTGAGGATTCTCAATGGTGGAACGGGCGCTGTAACGCGCGTTCTCATTGAAAGCCATGATACCAAATCCCACCGCCGCTGGTTCACGATCGGTGTCTCTTCAAATATTGTCGATGCCTCGTTCCAGGCACTTGTCGACTCCATCACATTCGCGCTTTTAAAGGCAAACGGGTCTGACTAAGGTCCGTCGCTGGCAAGGCGCCAGAAAGGCAATCTGATGTCGCAGACGGTGTCTGACGCCGAAGCGCATGCGGAGTTCCGCAGGGGACTGATGTTCGGTTTTGCGGCTTACGGTATGTGGGGCTTCTTTCCCGCTTACTACAAGCTGACCGACACGGTTCCTGCCGACATTGTCGTCTCCCATCGTATCCTTTGGTCGGTGCTGTTTGTCGGATTGTATCTGTACCTGCGGGGCCGCTGGCCTGAAGTGCGCGAGGTTTTCAGACAGCCCAATGTGCTGAAGGGCTTGTGCGCTTCGGCAAGTTTTATTGCGGTCAACTGGCTCGTGTTCGTCTGGGCGATTGCCAACGAGCAGGTTCTCGACGTTTCCCTCGGGTATTTCATAAATCCCCTTGTGAGCATCGTCGTCGGTCTGGTTGTGCTTCATGAGCGCCTCTCGATAGGACAGGGCATTGCCGTTGGAATTGCAGCTCTGGCGGTGTTGATGCAGGCGGTGCTTGCTGGCGGATTGCCCTGGGTGTCGCTGGTTCTGGCTTTTTCCTTCGCCGGTTATGGCTATGTCCGCAAGGTGACGCCTGTGAAGGCTACGCCGGGGATGTTCGTGGAAACGCTTTTGCTGATGCCGCTGGCGAGCCTCTATGTTCTCTTGAGCCTCAGCTGGGGTGAAGATGCCTTGGTGCTGAACGATCTGCCGGTTCTCGCAGCACTCGCAGGGACCGGTATTGTCACCGCTCTGCCGCTCATCTTCTTTTCATCTGCGGCTCGGCGTTTGCCGCTCTTCATGTTGGGTTTGATGCAGTATATGGCGCCATCCATGCACTTTCTGATGGCAGTCTATGTTTGGGGCGAACCACTCGACCCGACAAAGCTGATGGCTTTTGCGCTCATCTGGGTGGCGCTAGTGGTCTTTACCTTTGACAGTTGGCATCGTTACCGAAAGGCGCATTGAGATCAGGTCACGCCTGTTGTTGCTCAGTCTGCGGCTACCAGCTGGCCGCGACCGGTTCTCTTGGCCGTATAGAGCCTCAGATCTGCGGTTTTGAGAGCGGTGTCGAATTTGTCGTCTTCAAGCACCGACGCTCCGATGCTTGTTTGAATATTGTGTTCCTGACCGTCGAATTTGACGGGCGCGATTTGTATGGTTTGAAGCAACCCCTGTAAACTTTGAGCGACTTCATCCCTCGACCTGTCGCAAAAGACTATGCAGAACTCATCGCCCCCCAGACGGGCAACAATGTCGTTTTCATTGGTAAGTTCGGCGAGGTGACCTGCAAAGCGCTTTAGGACCGCGTCCCCGAAATCGTGGCCGAGGGTATCATTGATGTCCTTGAAGGAGTCCAGATCCAGCAGGGCCAGCCAGTGGTTGCGGCCCTCGGTCACGGCCCACCCCTTGATGACTTTGGCTGTTTCGTCGAGCAGGTAGCGTCGGTTGTATAGCCCGGTCAGTGCATCGCGCATCGCCATGTTGTTCAGTTCTTCAATGCGATAGATGTAGTCCAGATTTTGCGACACTCTGAGAAGCAGTTCCTCCGGAGAACAGTTCTTGTCGACAAAGTCAGCGGCGCCATACTTCAAAAATCGAACCCGATTGTCCGGATTTGCAAATGAGGACATGCCGATGACGCCGACTTTTTCAGCATCATGCAGCCGCCTGCAGGCTTTCAAAAAAGCAAATCCGTCTTTGTCCGGCATGAAATAGTCGGCCAAGACCAGCTTGATGTCCGGATTGGCCGCCAGGCACTCCAGGGCTTCATCCGTGGAGCCGGCCTGATAGACCTTGTAAAGATGTTTGGAGACTATCTTGGAAATTGCATCGCGTTCGACCGCAGCATCATCGAGAACCAGGATGCCGATGCTCGGGTTCTTCGCAAGTTTGCGGATCAGATCGGCAACGTAGTTCAAACTGCCCGGTGAATCCTTCAACACATAGTCGATCACACCCTTTTCCAGCATTTTGCTCCGGGTTTTGGCATCGAAACGGCTGGTGAAGACGATCGTCGGAATTTTCCATTTTTCGCAAAGATCGACGATCTCGCCATCAGGTGCATCGGGCAAGGTCAGATCGACCAGGGCAAGGTCCGGCTCGCCGATGGGCAGATTGAGGCAGCTTTCAGCTTCCGCATAGTTTCGGGCCACCATGATCTGGTTTCTGCCGACCTCGTGCAGTTTTTTAACGATCGCTTTTTCAAAAAACGAAGCGTCTTCAACCAAAAGGGTCGTTTGCATGGAAGGACCTATTGCTAGCGAATCTTTCGGGACGGTACTATTCAATGACACCAACCGCAATTTATACGGTTGTTGTTTTTCCGATCACCTCAGGAGAAAGATCTTTCTACCTGACTACTTTGTTCACAACTCTCTGACGTCGGCCAGGTGATCTGATACCTGCTGCGAGGTGCCGGAAACTTGTTGGCGCAGCAACGGCAAGATGTCCTCTATCTTCTTGGCGACCAGATAAGGGACTTCGGTTTCTGGACGGATGTAGCCCTGAGCACGCATGTGGTCCAGCAGTTCAAGAAGTGGTGACCAGAAACCGTTGATATTCGCAAGGACGACGGGCTTGCGGTGCTGACCAAGCTGGGCCCAGGTCATCATTTCCACGGCTTCTTCCAAGGTGCCGATCCCACCTGGTAGCGCAATGAACGCATCCGATTTTTCGAACATCAAATGCTTGCGCTCGTGCATATCACTGGTGATGACAAGGTCTTCCAGCGTGTCCAGCATCACTTCGCGTTTTTCCAGGAACTTTGGAATAATCCCGGTGACGTCGCCGCCGGACTCCAGCGCAGATTTTGCAACCGTGCCCATCAGGCCGACCGAGCCGCCGCCGTAGACCAGACGCAGCCCCGCGTCGGCGATGAGCTGACCAAGACGGGTTGCCGCTGCTTCGTGAGTCGGGTCCGAACCAAAGCTGGAACCACAATAAACGCAGACGCTCTTAAGCTGATTTTGAGAAACCGTATTCATGACGCAAAGATGTGGCATTCAGATTGCCATGTGGTCAAGCATTCTGTTTGAAAGGCCTTGGTTCTGAAGCGGGATTTCTTGCCGCGCTTTGAAAGAACAGCTATGCATGGACCCTGACAGGACTTTTCTGACTGTGGCTGAAGCCGCAGGGCCTGATGCAGGGAACAGACACGGAATTGCCGCGGACAAGAATTCGCGCTTCCGACAGGAAAAAAAATGAACAAGCTGACATTGATCTGGACTTTGATTGTGGGTGTACCGGTCGGGGTTGCCGCAGTCGTGACCGGGTACACTTACAACCAGACCGGCCGGTTGCCGTTTCAGCAGCCTGCAGAAGTTGTTTCTGCACCTGCCACGCAAGAAACGGACGAGCAATCTGTCTCATCGCTTCAGCAATCATCTGGCTCAGACGGTCCGGTTGAGACCAAGGCTGCCGAAAAGAGTGTGGACGTCGAAAGTGGGACACCGCCAAAGGGGCCAAGCTTTGATGTTGTTGGTGTTGAGCCGACCGGCGAAACGGTTGTTGCAGGTCGTTCCGATGCCGGTGCAATTGTTGCTCTCCTGGCCAATGGCAAGGTCGTCGGTACAAGCATTGCCAACGAGGCCGGCGAGTGGACAATTATTCTTGATGAACCGCTCAAGCCGGGCGACTATGATGTTGGCCTAGAGGTTCATGACGAAAAGGGCCAGCCCGTCGAGCAATCGACTGAAAGGTTGGCTGTCTCCATTCCCGAAGGCGGAAACGAACAGCCACTGGTCGTCTTGAATACCCCCGATGGTCCTTCAGACGTTCTCCAAAAACCAGCAACAGAAACCGTGATCGCCGCCGCGCCGCAGACCAGCACGAGCGCGCAGGTTACCGGAAAAGATTCAGTGGCCGATACGGGTCAAACGCCATCGGTTGAGGCAGAAACAGCTGCCAATGAAACGGCTGGCGAAGACGTTTCAGCCAAGTCCTCTGAAGCTTCAAATCCATCGGCGGAAGTTGCCGTTTCAGCGTCAGCTGCACCGGAGACCTCATCGCAGGCCACGGAAGAACAGACGGCTGCAGCATCGCAAGAAACAGCTCCTGCTACAGAAGATGGAAAAGCGCAGGTTGCTGCCCAAAGCGCAGATGCGCCGAGTGGAGAAACAACGGCTGTCGCTGAAAGCGGCGATCACGCAACTCCCGAGGTGAAAGCGGAGGAAACGCAAACAGCAGCTGCATCTTCTCAGCAAGACAGCCAGGGCGCGGTCACGGCGGAAACGCAAAGTACGATTGCGGGCAAATCGGAAAAAGCACCAGCAGAAACAAGTGTTGCTGCTTCAGCGGCAACCGAGACGCCGAGCCAAGCAGCTCCAACGGTAACTGTGGAAGCTGTGGAATCTGAAAAAGACAAGGTTTATGTCGCAGGCACCGGCGAACCAGGGTCTTCAGTCCGCGTGTATGTTGGCGACGAATTCCAGGGTGAAGCCCAGGTCAATTCCAGTGGAAAATGGCTGGTGCAGGGCAGCAAGAACATCGCCGAGGGTGACGTGGAAGTTCGGGCGGACCTGATTGCCGGCGACGGCAGTTCTGTTGACGCCCGCGCTGCGGTGACCTTCGAAAAGGAAGAAGACAAGCAGATCGTCCTGACAAAGGTTGTGGCCACCGGAAGTGGCGATACTGGTGACGGGCAGGGTGCTCAAGTGAAAAAGTCGCTGCCTGTGGTCATCATCCGCAAAGGGGATAACCTTTGGCGGATCTCGCGTAGGCTCTATGGTGATGGTGTTCGCTACACCACGATTTACAAGGCGAACACCGACCAGATCCGCAATCCCGACCTCATTTATCCTGGCCAGGTCTTCCTGACGCCTGAGGGCGATCTCAATTGGTCCGATGGATCGGATGACGACGGGCGCAACGGATAGGTGATCCAGCCCTGAAGCAAACGTAATAAGAGGCGGGAGAGGAAAGCATTCTCCTGCCTTTTTTCGTTTCCTGCCTTGTTTTTGAATACATTCATCGCATATTCACGATGGAACACGCGGATGTGAGCCGGGATATGCTCGATGAGCGAAACGGAAGTGAAAACCAAAACTTGCCTTGAAGCATCGCGCGCGTGCTTGCAAAGCTGCGAGGACCTTGCCGGAATTTTTCGCGCGCTGGGGCATCCCGCGCGCCTTGCGATTATCAAGCAGCTTGCCGTTCGAAATGAAGCCTGTTGTGGCGAGATCGTGGATCATCTGCCGCTGGCTCAGTCCACCGTTTCCCAGCATTTGCAGGTCCTGAAGGATGTTGGCCTGCTGACATGCGACACCCGTGGCAGAAACTGTCATTACATCTTGAATTGGGACAAGCTCGCGCAGGCCGAGAGGTGCTCACAAGACTTCTGGACCTGTCTTAATGCGGTTCAGTCCGACCAGGCGCCCGCGACCAAGGACCCGGCGAGCTCCGCCGGCGAATAAATAAAGAACGGTCGCAACCGCGACCCGGAGAAAATTTGTGACAGATCAATCAGCCACCTCGCCGCACAAGTCATCTGGTGCGGCTGCAGGCAGCCAGTCAGACCAGCCCAAAATCCGCAAGGCGGTCAATGCCGATGAGGGCAGCACGCTTACAACACTGGCCAATCTCTGGCCCTTTATCTGGCCTTCAGACCGGCCTGATCTGAAAAAGCGCGTATTACTGGCGGTCTTTGCGCTGATCATCGCAAAATTCGTTACTGTGCTATCTCCCTATTTCTTCGCCTGGGCAACCGACGCACTGACAGGGGAGGTGGCGGATCTTCCGGCATTTCTTGTTGCGCCGGTCATGCTTGTTCTTGCCTATAATGCTGCGAGAATTCTATCTGTTGCCTTTAACCAGCTTCGGGACGCCTTGTTTGCGCGGGTTGGTCAGCACGCCGTGCGAGAGCTTGCGAATCTGACGTTCCGCCATTTGCACCAGCTTTCGCTGCGGTATCACCTTTCGCGCAGGACAGGCGGGCTCAGCCGCGTCATTGAGCGCGGGGTGAAGGGGATTGAGTCCATAGTTCGTTTCACGATCTTGAACGGACTGCCGACCATCCTTGAATTCGCGATTATGGCAGCGGTGATCTGGTACCAGTTCGGCTTTTTCTATGTTGTCGTTGTGGCAGTCATGATCGCAGCCTATGTCTGGTTCACGGTCAAATGTACCAACTGGCGTATCGGCATTCGCCGCGAAATGAACGAAAGCGACACGGAAGCCAATTCCAAGGCGATCGACAGTCTCTTGAATTTCGAAACAGTCAAGTATTTCGGAAATGA
The DNA here is from genome assembly GCF_947499295.1 of uncultured Roseibium sp. Lineage (GTDB taxonomy): Bacteria > Pseudomonadota > Alphaproteobacteria > Rhizobiales > Stappiaceae > Roseibium. The sequence goes on along the minus strand of NZ_CANMNP010000001.1, from coordinate 236,432 downwards.
GAAGATGGAGTCCGAACGCTTTGATGTTTCCATGGCCAGATACGAAGCGGCGGCAACCAAGACATGGACATCGCTTGCCTGGCTCAACCTCGGACAGGCCGTCATCCTTGGTATCGGCATGGCGGTCTGCATGGCGCTCTCGGCGCAGGCCGTTCTGGCCGGCGAACAGAACATAGGTGACTTTGTTCTTATCAACGCCCTGTTGATGCAAATTTCCATTCCGCTCAATTTCATAGGCTTCCTCTATCGCGAAATTCGACAGGGACTGGCGGATATCGAAACCATGTTCGATCTTCTTCTTGTTCCGGCTGAAATCAAGGATCAGCCTGACGCTGCACCGCTCTCGGCAGTTGAGGGCAAAATTGTCTTCAAGGACGTCAGGTTCCACTACGATGCCGACCGCCCGATCCTGAAGGGTATTGATTTCGAAGTTCCTGCCGGGAAGAGCGTGGCTATCGTCGGACCTTCCGGAGCAGGTAAGTCGACAATTTCCAGGTTGTTGTTCCGTTTTTATGACGTGACTGGTGGCTCTGTTGAGATTGACGGGCAAGACGTTCGCAATGTCACTCAGGAAAGTGTCCGCCATGCGATCGGCATGGTTCCTCAGGACACCGTGCTTTTCAACGATACGATTGCCTACAACATTCGATACGGCAGGCCGGGCGCGAGTGAAGAGGATGTCAAGGAGGCTGCCCGCATGGCCCAGATCCATGACTTCATCGAGAAACTGCCGAAAGGGTATGACTCGGAGGTTGGCGAGCGGGGACTGAAACTGTCCGGCGGAGAAAAACAACGTGTTGCCATCGCCCGCACAATTCTGAAGTCACCGCCAATTCTGATCCTGGATGAGGCGACCTCTGCGCTGGACACCCACACGGAACGGGAAATCCAGTCGGCATTGGATCAGGTTTCCAAAAACAGAACCACGCTTGTGATTGCGCACCGTCTGTCGACGGTCGTCAATGCCGATCAGATTATTGTGCTTGAGGCCGGTGAGATTGCAGAGCGTGGCACCCACATGGAGCTTCTGGAAAAGGGCGGTCTCTACGCTTCCATGTGGGCACGTCAGAGAGAGGCGGATGAAGCTGAGGAGCGGCTGCGCGCTGCGCGGGAGCAAGACGATCTTGGTGTCGTGACCCGGGGCAAGACTGCGGACTACATTCCAGCGAAATAGAGAAATGGCGGCAATGCATGGCAGGGGCAGCCGCGCAGCAATTAGGCTGCGCGGTGGATTTCCACATTGAGGTCGTTTGCGCCTTGCAAACCTTCGAAGCGCTTTTGGGCGTGTTTCGAAGAAGTGGACCGGAACAAGAAGCGCGAGACAACACCTGCCAAACGGCGCAGTTCCTGATTGCGGATCGAACGCGCGCGGAGTTCGTAACTATCGCCTGTGTGCAACATGATGGTCTCCTTTGTGTGTCTGTTACCCTGTATTTCACATTGAGAAAGTTGGGAGAATTGGGCTTCTCTGGAAGGTTTTGTTCCAGAAGATCGAATAATTGATTGGGGCACCTGGCTACCTGTGCGCATATTCAAGTATCAAGCATGCGTTGGTTTTAGTGCTTCTTCCGCCTGGTCGGTTGCATCGAAACTGGCCGTTTAATGTCGGAGCGAAGCCAATTTCATGCGCTCACGCCGCGCGCTTGAACTCGAATACGCTGTCATTCGCATTCTCCAAATTCAGTGATGTGCCGGCTCTGTTTGTTTTCTTGCCTTTTGCACGAACGAGAAAACCGGTCAGAGCAATCGCCAACTGCCGCAGTCCTTCACTCCGGGCAGCGCGTGCCCTGATTTCGTAGATATCGCCTGTGTGCAACATGGTGGTCTCCTTCGTGTTGGTGAGACTGTTATTTCATGTTGCGATCTTTGGAAGAATATGGCTTGAATAGAAATTATTATTCTATAAAGTCGAATAATGAGACTGGAAGATCTGAAATTCTTTATTCGCATTGCTGAGCTTGGCAGCATGGCCAGTGCAGGCCGGGAAATCGGACTATCACCATCTGCAGCCAGCACAAGGCTGACCGGGCTTGAAAAAGTCTTTGGTGCTCAGTTGTTTGCAAGAACAACGCGAAAGACAACTTTAACAGAAGCGGGCCGCGTGTTGTTGGAACATGCGCGCGCGGCTGTTGGAGAAATCGATCAGGCCAAAACGATACTTGAGGCTTCCAATGAAGCGCCTCGCGGGTCGCTGCGGATCTCCTGCAACACCTTTTTCGGCAGAAAACATATCCTGCCTCATCTGGTGGAGTTTCGGTCGCTATATCCGGACATCCAACTCGAAATGGACATTTCGGACCGTATGGTGAATGTCGTCGACGAAGGCTACGACATTGCGGTTCGCGGGGCACCACTTGCCGATTCTTCCCTTCTTGCACGACGCCTGGGCGGCAATCCGAGGGCTCTTTGCGCCTCGCCAGACTATCTGGCCCGCAAGGGCGTCCCCAGCACACCGGAAGATCTTGCCAATCACGACTGTATCAGCATGGCATCCGTACCCATCTGGTATTTCAACGGCCCTGAAGGCGAAATGGCGTTCGAGTTGAAAAAGCCGGTGATCAAGGGGGATAGCGGAGACCTGACCTATGATGCCGCTATCCACGGACTTGGCCTCAGTCTGAAATCACTTGCGCACGTTTGGGAAGACTTGCGCGATGGACGGCTGGTTGCTGTCATGGAAGACTACTCGATCGCCCGAACGGGCGCGATCTGGGCGGTCTATCCACCCAGTCAGTTTGTTCCGCCGAAAGTGACGGCTTTTGTGGACTTCCTGATCGGAAAATATGGCAAACCGCCTTATTGGGAGACCGATTACAAGCTTCCGTCAGCCGCAAGTCTTGGGGAGAGACCGGCAAGATTCGAATGAATAACGGGATTTGCCGGTTCTCTTGGTAGAAAAAAGCCTCTAGAAGCGGGGAAAGAGAAGCGCAACAGGTGCATATCAATAGGGGATGAGTTGCCGATAAAGCCAGGTCCCGAAAAGCCTGTTCAGTGAAGCGGATGTAAAATGTCGATTGTTGATAGCGTTACCAAGTCCATGGTTCCGATCCACCGCGAAGGGTGGCCGTTCGTTGCCATTGCACTGGTCGCAACTCTGGTTGTTGGATGGTTTATCGATCCGCTGTTCTGGATCGGGCTCTTTTTCACAGGATGGGTTTGCTACTTTTTCCGCGATCCCAAGCGGGTCACGCCGGTGCGCGAGGGGTTGGTCATTTCCCCGGCTGACGGGGTGGTGAGCCTTGTCGGTTTGGTGCGCCCGCCGGCTGAGCTGGAGCTCGGCAACGAACCCCTGATGCGCGTCTCCATTTTCATGAATGTTTTCAACTGCCATGTGAACCGCGCGCCTATCGGTGGCAAGATCACCCGAGTGGCCTACCGGGCAGGTAAGTTTTTAAATGCCGAGTTGGACAAAGCCAGTGAAGACAACGAGAGAAACGGGCTGGTCATTGAGACCGGAAACACCCGTATTGGCGTGGTCCAGATTGCAGGACTTGTTGCTCGCCGGATCGTGTGTTTCGTGCGGGAAGGGGAAACGCTCAACACGGGTGAGCGTTTTGGACTGATCCGCTTCGGATCCCGTCTGGATGTTTATTTCCCGGCGGACACGCAGCCGAAAGTGGCGCTCGGACAAACGATGATAGCCGGTGAAACGGTTCTGGCGGACCTAAGTGTTCCGCAAGAAGCCGCACAAACGCTGACCAGAGTAAACTGAGGCCAGACGTGACCGAGGCCCCCGAAACAGACACCGACCAGAACCGCTCTGCGCCGCGTTTCCGCCGCGTTCCATTGCGTCTGATTGTACCGAACATGGTGACGCTGCTCGCACTGTGTTCCGGACTGACGGCTGTGCGTATGGCTTTCGAAGGTCGTTGGGAATTCGCGGTCGGGGCCGTGCTGGTGGCGGCGGTGCTTGATGGACTGGACGGACGCGTCGCGCGCATGATGAAGGGAACCAGCCGGTTTGGCGCGGAACTGGATTCTCTGTCGGATTTCGTCAATTTCGGCGTAACGCCTGCGCTGATGCTCTATCTTTGGATACTCAAAGACGCGGGAAACCTCGGCTGGATTTCTGCGCTTATCTTCGCGATTTCAGCTGCCCTTCGCCTGGCAAGGTTCAACGTCGCGCTTGACGATCCCGACAAGCCAGCCTGGGCATCGCGTTTTTTTACCGGTGTTCCAGCGCCGGCAGGGGCGTTGACGGTTCTCCTGCCTCTTTATCTGGACTTTCTCGGACTGTTTCCGCACTGGTTTGCCGACGCTGCGTTCGTCGCCGCTTATACAATCTGCATTGGGTTTTTGCTGATCAGCAGACTGCCGACCTATTCGGGCAAAACGCTCGGAACACGCGTCCGCCGAGACTACGTTTTGCCCCTGTTTGTTTTCGCCGTCCTGGTCGTGGCCCTGACAGTCAGCTATCCATTCCGCATGCTAGCCGGCGGGGCGGTTCTTTATCTCCTCACGATCCCGTTTTCCTGGCGCGCACACAGAAAGCTGGTTCTTGCGGATGCATCGATGCACCTCGTTGACGATGGTGATGAGTGCGATACCGACCTCGACAATATAGCAGACCGGGATAAGGATCACGGTGGCTGACCACCAATAGTCAGCGGCCGGTTTCGGATCTCGCAAATCGGGTTTCAACGTCTTAAAAACCAGTTCACTTAAAGCGCCTCGTTCAAATGAGGAGCTAAAAATGTTGCATGAAAAAACAATACTGATCACAGGTGCCAGCAGCGGAATTGGCGCTGCAGCAGCGGGTTTGTTTGCCGTGTCTGGCGCAAATCTGGTTCTAACGGCGCGTCGCAAGCAGAAGTTGGAAGAGGTGAGGACGTCGATACCAGATGCCGCCGGCAAGGTGGAAATATTGGCTGGTGATGTGTCTGACCCGGATTTTGCATCAGCGGCGGTGTCAATGGCCGTCGAAAAGTTCGGTGGTCTGGACGGTGCCTTTAACAATGCCGGAATGCTTGGCGACATGGGCCCCGTTCCCGAAATGAGCCTCACCAGCTGGCAGCAGGTGATGGACACAAATCTCACCAGCGCCTTCCTGCTCGCCAAGCATCAGATACCGGCCTTGAAGACCCGCGGTGGCGGCGCAATTGTCTTTACCTCATCCTTTGTGGGCCACACGATTGGATTGCCGGGCATGGCTGCCTACGCAGCATCAAAAGCCGGATTGGTCGGGTTGACGCAGGTCTTGGGCGTGGAACATGGCCCCGACAATATCAGAGTCAACGCGCTTCTACCCGGCGGAACACGCACCGAAATGGCAGGGGATGATCCGGCATTTCATGACTATGTCGCCGGATTGCACGCGCTGAAACGCATGGCGAAGCCTGAAGAGATTGCCAATGCGGCCATGTTCCTGCTTTCCGATGCCGGTTCGTTCGTAACCGGCTCCGCAATGCTGTGTGACGGCGGCAACTCGATCACCAAGGCATAAAGGAAATTGGCAACGGGCTGGCGTTGAAGACAAGGTTGTGCTGAGGCTCTCTGTGGTGCTCAGCATGGCCAAAATCGAGAAACAGGCGTGACCGTTGCCATCTCTGACGGGTAGGGCTGTAGGATCCCTCAGGAAAGCTTTCGAATGAATTTTTGCTCGGTGACGGCCTTGCCCCATTGGTCGCCGACATATTCCTCAGCAAGGTCGAAGCCGTTCGCTTCATAAAGTGCCCGTGCAGCTTCCAGTCCCTTGAGTGTCCAGAGATGTATTTCACGAAAGGCGTGACGATCACAATGATCCAGCGCGCTTTTCAGAAGTGATTTTCCAAGCCCTTTGCCTCGCAGGCGTTCAGACAAAATGAACCAGCGCAGATGTGCAATGTTGTTTCCAAGATGCTCTCCATCAATGCTGATGGAACCAATCACTTCGCTGCCGTCGAGCACGCTCCAGCTGTTGTTAAGCGGGTTCGCGATCCTGGGCATAAACTCGGCCATTGCCGCTGATACAACGCTTTCGAACCTTGCTCCCATGCCAACTATCGGACCGTGAGTCCGAGCATGCATTGCCGCGATGTCTCCGATCATTCCGGTCTGGTAGCCATCCACAATCGGATACTTGGTTCTCAGCGCCTCATTGCCTGCGTCTGATCCTTTCAATGCATCAGCGTACAAAGACATGGCTTTTGCGACATCTTCGGGGTTTTCCCCATCAAGACGGGAAAGGGCGCCGTGTGCCTGATTGTTTCCGAAACGGTCAATCGCAGCATAGGTGGCCTGGCCCTGTTCAGTGAGGCTCAGACCAAAGGCCCTGCCATCGCTCACTGAGCGTGTCTGTTCAATGTCTCCACGTCGTTCCAATGATTTGAGAAGCCTGCTGATCGTGGACTTTTCAAGTTTGAGCAGGGCAGAAAGGTCCTTTGCGGTGAGCCCCGGGTTCAACCCGATCTCAAGGATCGCATGGACGCCAGACCCCGATAGGTCTGTTCCGGCGATTGCCTTGTCCAGGAAACCAAATTCCCGCACGAGCTGACGTGAAGCGGAGCGAACGGTCTGAACAACGGATGGAGAAACGGGTGTCATCTGTAAAATCCAATATAGTTGTATTAAGCAACTATATTGGATTGGCTAAGGACAGCAAGCGGTTTTTGGTTTTGCGTTTCAAAAAGGAAAGGCCGCCAAAGTGGCGGCCTTTCGTCTTGCTTGGAGGTTACTCGGCCGCGTGCGGCAGTTCCTCTTGCGGGGGGACTTTTGGTGGTGCCGGCTTGGGCATTGACACGACCTTGGCTGCTGGCCGTTCTTTTTCCTGTTGCGGATCTGTCCATTCGACATCCTGATCCGCTTCCGTTTCCACCTCAACCGATTGCTGAAGCTCCTTGCGCTCTCTGCGGCGAGCTGCATTTTCTGCAGGCCAGAACCAGACAGCTTTGGCGGAGCGGACAAATGTGCTCGGCAAGGCGATCATCACCGGGATCATGACCAGTGTCAGGATCGTCGAGAACGCGAGGCCTGAAATGACCGCTGTCGAGAGCTGGATCCACCAGATAGCCGTAATGCCGCCGACTGCGACAGTCTGCGTGAAGAAGTCGAGATTGACCGCTGTCGCCATCGGAATGAGGCCGACAATCGTTGTCACAGTCGTCAACAGGATCGGACGCAGACGCTGGCTGGAGGTCTTCAAGATCGCATCCAGCGGTTCAAACCCGTCGTGTCTGAAGCGGTTATAGGTGTCTATGAGAACAATCGCGTTGTTCACCACGATACCCGCAAGCGCGACAATTCCGGTCCCGGTCATGATGATCGAGAATTTCTGGCCTGTCAGCATCATGCCCAGCAGAACACCCATCACCGACATGACAACCGTGGAGAGCGTCAGGAAGGTCTGGTAGAACGAATTGAACTGCGTCAGCAGAATGAGGAACATGAGGAAGAGCGAAGCAACCATCGCCTTCATCAGAAATTCACCCGATTCCTTCTGGTCTTCATCTGCCCCGCGGAATTGCAGGTAGACGTTGTCCGGGAAGGTCTGTGCGTCAATCCACTCACTCAGCTCCTGAACCTTGGCGTCAACCGTCACCGGCTTGCCTTCCGCATCCAGCGCTGTCTGGTCGACTGTAGCCTTCAGCATCATGGAATAAAGACCGTCCCTGCGTGTGATCGCAGAAACTTTTTGTTCCGGTGCCCGGTCTATGAAATTGGCAATCGGGACAAGACCGAGATTGGTCTGCAGACGCAATTGGTCAAACCGGTCGAGCGTGCGCTCGTCAGCTGGCAATCGAACACGAATATCAACTTCGTCTTCGGAATCTGTCGGACGGTAATTGCCGATCAGAACACCGTTGGTCACGAGCTGAACCATGTTGCCGACTGAGCCGATACCAGCCTGATAGCGCCCTGCCTGTTCGCGGTCGATGGTGATCTGCCATTCGATGCCCGGCAGAGGGCGACCATCTTCCTGATCAAGCAGATTATCCATCTGGTCAAGTTGAGCCCGGATGCGGGCAACCTGTTCAACCATTGTGTCGTATTCGGTTGATTTGACTTCCAGCTGGAGGTCCTTGCCGGTTGGCGGGCCGCCTTCGATCTTGCGGGTTTCAACCTTGATACCCGGGATGGAAGCAGTGCGCTGACGGATCTCCTCAAAGATCTCGGCAGCATTGCGCCGACAGCAGTATTTTGCCAGTTCCAGCGACATTTCACCGATCACGTCAGCAGGTTTGTCCTGCACCCCGCCAATGAATTGCGGGCCACTGCCGCCACCCGGAGGGAAGGCGGAGGTGATGACATTCTGGATACCGGCCGTCTGCAGAACTTCAGCCTCGACCTGCTGGACAATCGCAAGGGATTCGGCGGCGGACATGTTGCCGCGAGCCGAAACCATGACAACAGCCTGATCAGGTTCTTCATCAACGAAGAACTCGACCCCAGTCGGATTGGACGAAAAGGACGTGAAGATAAGGCCACACGTTCCGAGAACGACCACAATCGTCAAAATGTTGCCGATCGGGTTGCCTGCCAGAAGTTTCAAATGGCGAACGTAGAGACCGGTGAGACCCTTGATCGTCGTTGCGTCAAATGTGAGTTCCGCCGGTTTTTCGCTCTGGCCGCCGCCATTGCGTGTGCCGAAACCCAGACGCTTGCGCACTCCGTCAAACACCCACTCAAGGAAGTGGACGAGCGGGGAGATTGTTTTGTATCCGGCCCAGATGGCAACAAACGCTAGTCCGCAAACCGTCAGGTAGAACCCGACATCAAGGGCAATCGGATGTGAGAAGATTGCAAGCGGCTGAGCCAGCCCGGAGAGATATGTGAAGATCCCGCCGATAGATCCGGTTATGATTTCAGGCCTTGTTGTGACCAGGAAGTAGGCAAAATACGCCGCGAATCCGACAGCCACTATCTCAAACATCAAAGAGACAAAAGTGACAGTCCGGAAACTTTTGGACGGTTTTTCGTTTTCAAGCTCGACCTGCTTTGCAGCGCGCTGCCGGCGCCAGCGAACGAAGGGGCGCAAAACCAGGAAAGACAGCACACCCACGACGAAGAAGGACAGAATTGCCGCTGGAACAGCTAGCGGAGCTTCTGCAATTCGCGCGGCAAAATCGGGAGAACCGATCATGGCACCGAACGTGGCAAGAGCAGATACGGCCGCGATGACGCCGAAAAGGAATGAAAGCACAAGGGCTGCGTTACGCTCAACCCAGTGCGTGGTAATCGCAAAGACGCCGCCGGTCACAGGCAGGAAGACCATTGCCGTCAGCAGAGCTGCGGTCAGAACGATGATGACCATGATCGGCAGGTAGCTCATGAATTCGCCGGCAACGCCCGGCCAGAGCAACATCGGCAGAAAGGCCACCAGCGTCGTGGCGGTCGAGGAAACGATCGGCCAGAACATCAGTCTGGCGGCACGGATATAAGCCTCCCGGTCCTCCATGCCTTCGTGAACTTTGCGGTCCGCATATTCGACCATGACGATGGCGCCGTCGACGAGCATACCGACTGTCAGCACAAGGCCGAACATCACCATGATGTTCACCGTGTATCCCAGGCCGGACAAGATCAGGAAGCCGACCATGAAGGAGGTCGGGATAGCGAGACCAACGAGGAGGGCTGACCGCAACCCAAGAGCTGCCAGAACCAGGATCATCACGAGGAAGATCGCTGTCAGGATCGAAGACTGCAGTGAGCCCAGCACTTCGAAAATATTCGAAGACATGTCGAGCATGTAGTCGACCTGGATCGTCTCGGGCCAGTCTTTGGTGGCTTCATCAACAACAGCCCGGATCGCCAGATTGTTCTCGATGATGTTGGTGCCGATCCGCTTGGTCACATCCAGGGCGATGGCAGGCTTGCCGTTTACACGCGTATAAGAGTCCGCGTCCTTGAAGGTGCGGCGGATTTCGGCGAGATCGCTGAGTGTAACAACGCCTTCTCCGGACTGCTTGATCGGCAGAGAATAAACATCGAGGGAGTTTTCGATCAGGCCCGGAACCTTGACGTTGAAGCGGCCCTGTCCTCCATCAATGTACCCGGCAGGGACAAGCTGGTTATTGTTGGACAGCGACGTCAGGAGTTCCTGCTGCGTGACCGAATAGGATTCCAGTTTCTCTGAATCGATCAGAACTTCCAGGAGTTCTTCTCTGTGGCCTTTCAAGTCGGCAGAGCGAACTGTGTCGATTGCTTCGACTTGATCCTTCAGGCGCCGCGCATGCTGATACAGAGTGCGTTCCGGCACGTTTCCAGACAAGGCGATTGTAATCGTCGGGATAAGCGCAAAGTTGGTTTCGGAGATCGTCGGCTCTTCAGCATCGGCAGGCAATTCACCCTTTGCGGCATCAACCTTGTCGCGAACATCCGCAAGCGCTTCGTCCTTGTCGAAGGAGATATCGAATTCCAGGACGATACCGGCATGGCCTTCGGACGCAATTGCCGTGATTTCCTTGAGCCCATCCAGGCCGCGAAGCTCTGTTTCCATGGGCCTGACGAGCAGGCGTTCCGCGTCCTCGGGTGAAATGCCCTGTTGCGCGATTGAGACATAGAATACCGGGACATCAATGTCCGGACTGTCTTCCTTCGGAATGCTGATATAGCTGAACACCCCTGCAACAAGCAGGGCGACCATCAGTACGAAAACCGTTTTAGGACGTCGGAGGACGCCTTCGAGCATGTCAATCACTGGCTGACCTCCGCAGTTTCAAACACCGGTTGAACGGTTTCACCGTCACCCACATATTCCTGTCCGACGACAATCACCGTAACGTTCTCGGGCAAGCCGCCGACCCAAAGGCCGTCAGATTCGCCGCCCAGAACTTTGACTGGGTAGAATGCAGTCTTGTTGTCTTCGCCAACAGTACGCACACCGACCTGCCCATCGTCGTTGAGGGTCAGGATTGCAGGTGAGATCTTGTGTGCTTTTTCCACCGGGAGAGGAAGACGGCTGACTGCAGTGACACCGTCACGGGCCTTGCCGTCTTTGTTTGGCAGCTCAATCTCGATGCGGAAAGTCCGGGTGTCAGGATCCGCAGAAGGAGAGATATAGCGCACGACACCGTTGATCGTTCCGCCGGTAACCAACTCCACCTCGGCTTCCATATTGACGGAAATCTTGCCGATGTTGACTTCCGAAACCTGACCGATTGCGATCATAGGGTCGGAATTTACAACGGTGGCACAGATGCTGCCGCTTTCAAGTTGAGCACCAACTTCAGCCATTGGACTTTCAATCACGCCGTCGATTGGTGAGCGGATGATCGTGCGCTCCAGCTCCAGCTTGGCTTCCTTCAGTCTTGCGGTCGCTGCGTCCTGAAGGGCCTGTGTTGCTGCAGCGCGGGTCTGCGCCGTAAACCCTTTTGTGGCCAATTGTGTCGCTGCGCTGTGGTCCAGTTCTGCCTGGGTGAGTGCAGCTTTGGCTTCAAGCACGCGTGCTTCGCGTGTGCCACTGTCCAGTTCACACAAAATGTCGCCGGCTGAAACTCTCGCGCCTTCGCGTGCAGGCCGTTTGACAACATCGTCCGTTGTCGCCGACATGACAGCAACCTTGGCTTCAGCCTCGGTCCGGCCACGGACTTCCAGCACGGCCTGCCGGTCTTGAGCTTTCAGCCGAGCGACCTGAACACGGAATGTTTCGCCGGTTTTGGCTGCAACTCTCTCGGCGGGGGCTGGTGTCGCGTTTTCACCGTCGCCGACGCCTCCAACCACTACAGAGCCACTCGACATCCAGAACCCGATACCAGCCGCCAATGCAACTGCAAGGATGTATGAAAGCTTCACACGCATTCTTAAAACTCCGCGATATTCGCTTACTCGGCAGCTGCAAGCTGCTCGGCGCTGTCTTCAGCTATCTTGATCAAGGCCCCGCCGTGCTCTTCCAGGTAGGCGAGGGTGAAATTCATGCAGGCAATGCCATAGTTCCGGGTCCAATCAGAACCAGGATGGCGGCATTCCTCGTTTTCGCACTCCGTCAAAAGCCTCAGCTCTTCCTGCACCTGGGCCTTACGGCGCTCCAGCGCGCGACGAATAACCTCCGGAGGCAGCTGTGCTGCGTTGAGGGCAATGAGGAGAAACGGCGATTTGAAAGTGTCTGCGGCTTGCGGTTCACATAGGGAATTGATGAACTCGGTCCGGCCAGCTTGCGTAATTGAGTACACTTTACGGGCCGGTTTGCCGGCTTGAGGTTCTTCCCGAACAGTCACGAGGCCATCGGATTCAAGCCGGGCAAGTGCCGGATAAATCGAACCGAAACTCGCATCGTCAAAATAGCTAAACCGCCCCTCGGTCGATTCCTTCCGGATCTCATATCCGGTGGCATCGCCAAACGACAGAATCGCAAGACAGAGGCTGCGCACACTCATTGACTTCTCCGTATCCGGAAGCGTCCTCCCGGTCTGACGGTTGTGAGACGAACGACCACATTACGTCAGACAGGGCATACCGGATGACTGACCGTAGCCTGTAAAAAGTAACATATGCTGGTTCGATATATCGACTAGTTATATATCAAATCGAAACTAATCAAGAGTGCGGTGCACAATTTTTTAAAGAGATTAAGCGCTATTCGAACCAGATATGCCCGGCTTGGCGGAATTGACACCTTGTTGACACAAGCAGGGGCGACATAACGTTAGTATCTCGTCGCTGCTTTTCGAAAGGGTCTGGCATGACCGGCAAATATTCTCGGTACTTCAAACTGCCCAAAGATCCGTTGTTTCGATTGCTTGTAGTCAACGGTGCTGCCGGTCTTGGCATTGCTGCTCTCGTTCTGGGAGGGATCTTCGCCGCGAACATCGGAAATCTTAGAGAGCTTGTGCTTGCCGCCGACGACCCATTCCTACCAGTGATCATGCTTGCATTTGGCCTGATAATTACCCTTGTATCGGTGGTGATGGGGTCCGCGATCATGCTCCTCGGCGACAAACCGCGAGAGGGCGGTGGAGGTGGGAAGCGGGAGGCCTTGCGCTTCACCGCTGAATTGACGCCCATTGCGGTGACTGCGGCGGGGCCGGGCGCACACAAAAACCACAACTGATGCCGAAATCATGGCTGATAGCCTGATAGGTTAAAGGCTATCTGTGCACGCCATAGAATGAGCTTTCAGCCTGTGCACCGCCGGAAGGGCGGGGCCCGAAATCGGCGAACAGGGTCATGGCGGCAGCAGCAAGAAGAAGCAGCAATCCTGCAGATGAAAGCCTCATCTCTCCGGTCCTGTCGATCATTGCGCCCTCCCAATTCTCAACCGTCTTATAGGCACCCAGCATCTAAGGTCCCGGTAACAGGTCCTCTAAAATTTTATTGGAACTGATTTTGGGTCAGGAAAGTCCTGTTTGAATGGCCAGGCCGCGGCCGGTTTCATGCATTCAAACACAAAACCTGATTGTCTCGAACCGTGAGAACGGCAGTTCGCACCCATTAACTATGATCGTTAATATACAACTTAAAACTGAATGCGTCAGGTTGCACCCCAGGGTTTTGACAGCTACGAGTGAGATAAGTTAACAATTTGTTAACGAGTGCTCGGGGTTGCAATGCGATATTTCATCAAAAATCTGCATATATTTGTTTTTACGTTCTTATCTGTCTTTGCAGCGCTCTGGGTTGCTCAAAATACGGATCGGACAACTGCAGAAATTCAACCCCAGGTTGAGGATGCTGTTGAGTTGGGCGACCTCGCAAAAGAGGTTCACAAAGAGTTCAGGTCGGTCAGTTTGAGCGAAATAACAGACGAATTTGTCTCGATATATGTCGAAACGATGAGGTTGCCGACATCGCTGTTTGAAAGATTGTCGGACCGTCTTGGCGAAGTGGAAGCAGATCTCAAGCGCAAACGCGCATCAAGGCGGACCGAAGCGAACGAATCCGTGGTCGAAACCGAGTACTTGTCCCGCCCCCATCCGATCGAGTGGGACGCGTCATACCGAGGCAAGGGAAAGGGCAATTCCCTGACCGACACCGATGCACATGGTGGCCAGCGCCAGTTTGCCACCCCGCTTACGCAACTCTAGCGCAGCTGATCCGACAATTCTTGCGCCCGACATACCCAAAGGATGGCCAAGAGCAATAGCGCCACCATTCGGGTTCAATACGTCACTGTCTTCGGGAAGGCCAAGGTCACGCATCACTGCAATTGCTTGAGCCGCAAATGCTTCGTTCAGCTCGATAACGTCAAACTCAGAAAGCGAAAGTCCAAGCCGGGCGCAAAGTTTGCGGGTGGCTGGAGCTGGGCCAATTCCCATGATCCTCGGCGGTACACCTGCCGTTGCACCGCCGACAATGCGAGCAACCGGGGTTAGTTTGTGCTTGGTAACGGCAGCTTCTGATGCAATCAGAAGCGCCGCAGCCCCGTCGTTCACTCCCGAAGCATTTCCAGCGGTCACCGTACCCCCTTCACGGAAAGGCGCTTTGAGTGCCGACAGCGACTCGAGCGTCGTTCCTGCTCGCGGATGCTCGTCGGTATCTACAAGGACAGGGTCGCCTTTGCGCTGGGGGATCATGACCGGAACGATTTCCTCTGCGAAGCGGCCCGACAACTTGGCGGCCTCGGCCCGCAGTTGGCTTCGCAACGCAAACGCATCCTGGTCGTGCCGGGAGATGCGGAAGTCTTCGGCAACGTTTTCGGCAGTTTCCGGCATGGAATCGATGCCGTACTGGCTTTTCATCAACGGATTTACGAATCGCCAGCCAATGGTCGTATCGTAGATTTCGGCATTCCGAGAATAGGCACTTTCCGCTTTTGGCATCACGAAAGGTGCCCTGGACATGCTTTCGACACCACCGGCAATCGCAAGATCCATCTCACCAGACTTGATGGCCCGGGCAGCTGTCATGACCGCGTCCATGCCTGAACCGCAGAGCCTGTTCAACGTCATTCCCGGGACGGTCTCGGGAAGGCCCGCCAGCAAAGCGGACATCCGAGCAACATTGCGATTGTCTTCGCCGGCCTGGTTGGCGCATCCGAAAAAAACGTCGTCGACTTCTGTCCAGTCCGTTTCCGAATTTCTTTCCATTAGGGCCTGTATCGGGATTGCGCCAAGATTGTCGGCACGAACCGAGGACAGCATTCCACCAAACCGACCGATCGGTGTCCTGACGAAATCACAGAGATAGACATGATGCATAGGCAAGTTCCCAACGTGTCGCTTTCTAGGCGCACAGTGATTGGAAAGTGCGCGATGGACTACGTGAAGTCTTGCCGGATTTCAGCACCGAAGGCAAGAAAGCATCACAGAAAAGTCCGAAATACTATTCGATGCGTGATGCTTTATCGTAGCGAATTATGTCATCCTCGCTGAGATAAGTTCCGGACTGCACCTCGATCATCCGCACCGGAATTTTACCCGGATTTGTGAGCGTGTGACGAGCGCCAAGCGGGACATAGGCGGACTGGTTTTCTGTCAAAAGACGTGTATCGCCATCGATCGTGACTTCCACAGTGCCAGAAACAACAACCCAATGCTCAGCTCTGTGCAGATGGCTCTGCAGGCTGAGTTGTTTGCCGGGCTTGATGAGCATGGATTGTACGGAAAATCTGTCTCCCGCACTGATCCGTTCCGTGTAACCCCAAGGCTTGTAGGCGCGAGGATGCTTTTCGGCTTCTTCACGGCCTTCGGACTTCAGCTGTTCGACCACATCCTTGACATCTTGTGCCCGGTCCTTGTGTGCAACAAGCACGCTGTCGGCAGTGGCAATCACCATCACATTTTCAAGTCCGATAACCGAAACCAGGCCTTTATCGGCAAAGGCAAGGCAGTCCTTGGATCCGAGAAACCGGGCATCGCCCAAAGCGGAGTTGCCGTCTCCGTCCTTGTCCAGAACCGTCCAGATGGCCGACCACGAACCCAAATCATCCCATTCCGGTGCAACAGGAGCGCAAACGACATTGCTGGCCTTTTCCATAATCGCGTAGTCGATCGAAATGTTGTCGAGCTTTTCGAAGGTGGCGGTGTCCAGGCGGGTGAAGTCGAGGTCAGCATGCCGCGTTTTCATTACCGCGCTGACATCTTCAAAAAGCTTCGGTTGCAGCGATTTGAACGCGGCAATCATCGTCTTGGCCGAATAGAGAAAGATGCCTGCGTTCCAAAAATAGTCGCCGGCCCGCAAGAATTCTTCCGCGCGGGCGTGGTCGGGCTTTTCCACGAATGCATCCACCGGTCGTACCGGGTCACTGCCCGAGACTACTTTAATGTAGCCGTAACCGGTATTAGGTTCCGTCGGAGTAATCCCGAAAGTAACGATTGCGCCGTTTCTGGCGGCACCCTCGGCGTTCACAACGGAAGCAATGAATTCATCTTCCTTTCGGATCAGGTGATCAGAGGGCAAAAGAAGGACAAGGGCATCCGGGTCGGTCTCAACCGCTGTCATCGCCGCCATCAGGGCAGGGGGAGCTGTGTTGCGGCCGACTGGTTCAAGTAGAATGGACTGCGCATCGATGCCAAGCTCCGCAAGCTGTTCTCCAATCAGGAAGCGATGATTGTTGCTCCCGATCACGATCGGGTCCGCGAACCCGGAGGCCTGAACACGCTTGCAGGTTTTCTGAAACAGGCTGTCACCATCGAAAATCGTCAAAAACTGTTTGGGTCTGTCCTTGCGCGACAAGGGCCACAGGCGCGTTCCAACGCCTCCCGACAAAATGCATGGAAATATCATTGGTTGATCCTGAAGCTGGCTGTGCCTTGGCTAGTCACGGCAAAACGTCAATTTGACTGGATTGTTAAACAGCGGAGGTTGAAGTTGCAAGCAATGGGGTTGACGGGTATTTGTGTTATAAAGTAACGCCCTCGGACGACGCACATTTTGAGCAGAACTGGCCTTCAAAACATGACAAAATCAGAAACCAGTCTGGTGAAGCTCGACCGGGCAGGGATTCAGAAAGGCACCGATTGGCTGGTAAGGGGTGTCGATCTGTCTGTTGAGGCAGGTGAAATCGTGACCCTGATCGGGCCCAACGGGTCAGGCAAGTCGACGACAGCGAAAATGGCGCTCGGCATCATGAAGCCGAACGAAGGCCGTGCCGTAAGAAGCCGAGGCCTCACAGTAGGTTATGTTCCCCAGAAGCTTTCAATTGACTGGACTCTGCCGTTGAGTGTTCGGCGTTTTCTACGCCTGACGAACCCATTGACTGATGCTGAATGCGTTGAGGCTCTTGAAAAAACAGGAGCGAAACGGCTCATTGATGCAGAGATGCGCTCATTGTCCGGCGGTGAGTTGCAACGCGTAATGCTGGCCCGCGCCATCGCCCGGGCTCCTGGGCTGCTTGTACTCGATGAACCGGTACAGGGCGTTGACTATGCCGGTGAAATCGCAATCTACGATCTGATTTCCGAAATCCGAGGAACCCTGGGCTGCGGTATCTTGATGATCTCTCACGACCTCCATGTGGTCATGGCGGCGGCGGATCAGGTCATTTGTCTGAACGGGCATGTCTGTTGCCGCGGAACGCCTTCCGATGTCAGTCAGAATGTCAATTATCAGGCTCTTTTCGGCGCGCGTTCCGGAACGGCGCTGGCCGTTTACGAACATCATCATGATCACGTTCATCTACCCGGCGGGAAAGTGCAGCACATCGACGGTTCTCTTTGTTCGGATTGTCTGGGCGAGCACCATGAGCACGATCATGGCGATGATGGCGCTGAAGTGCAGTTGGAGCGCCAAAATGCTCGATGACTTTTTCACAAGAGCGCTTGTCGCCGGAATAGGGGTGGCGCTTGTTGCCGGTCCGCTTGGCTGTTTCATCGTCTGGCGTCGAATGGCCTATTTCGGTGATACACTTTCGCATGCTGCACTTCTGGGCGTGGCCCTGTCTTTATTGCTCAGTATCAACACGACACTTGCAGTTGGAGCCGTTTCGGTTGTGATTGCAATGCTTTTGGTTCTGTTGCGCCGGAATGACACCCTGTCGTCGGACGCCCTGCTGGGGTTGCTTTCACATTCAGCCCTGGCACTCGGACTGGTTTGCCTTGCATTCATGACCTGGGTCCGCGTCGACCTGCTCGGACTGCTGTTTGGCGATATTCTGGCTGTTACACGCATCGACATTGCGCTGATCTATGCTGGGGGCGGAATTGTGCTCATGGTTCTGGCACTCATCTGGCGGCAGCTTTTTGCTGCAACAGTAAGTCCTGATCTTGCCGCCGGAGAGGGACTGCGGCCTGAGCGCACAGAATTGATCTTCATGATTCTGACAGCGATTGTTATCGCAATTTCTCTCAAGATCATCGGAGCGTTGCTGATTACGGCACTTTTGATCATTCCCGCCGCAGCGGTGCGCAGGCTCTCTGCCACGCCGGAGCAAATGGCGGTACTTGCGGCCATTATCGGAAGTGCATCGGTGGTCGGGGGGCTCTATGCCTCTCTCAATTATGATACACCTTCCGGCCCTTCAATCGTCGTGGCTGCAGTGGTCCTGTTCACGCTGAGCCTTGTTCCCGGTGGGCTTTTGGTAAAGTGGATGAGAACAAACAGAAGTGGAGACCAGCCGTGAGCGCTGAAACGCATCCTGAATTGACCAAGAATCAGGCGCTGGTCTTTGGTTCTCTATCGGGCGCAGGTGGTCCGCTGACAGCTTACGCTATTCTGGATCAGTTGCGCGACGACGGGTTCCGCGCCCCTCTTCAGGTCTATAGAGCATTGGACAAGCTGGTCGAATACGGCATGGTGCACAGGCTGGAAAGCCTGAACGCTTTTGTGGCCTGTGCTCATACAGGTTGCGCGGCCCACGGCGCCGCTGCTTTCGCCATTTGCGAAAGATGCGGCGATGTGTCTGAATTTACACCGGAAAAAGCAATCGACTTGCTACGTAATTGGACGGAGCAGCAGGGGTTTCGATTGTCTCGCACCACAATTGAACTGCGGGGTACCTGCAAGGCATGTGCATCCAGTAACTGAACCGCCAATTCGATCTTCTACCGGTAGTGCCATCAACCAGAACAGTCGAAGATACAACTTAAGCGCTTGATGTGTGTCAGATGCACCGCCTATTGTTTTCCGCGACAGCCAATCGCGGAATATGGGAGGCGCCTGTGACTGACCGAATGGGCATTGGCATCATCGGCTGCGGAAATATCTCAAAAACCTATTTCGATCTGGCCCCAGCATTTACCGGATTAGAAATACGGGCATGTGCTGATCTGAGTAGGGAGGCGGCTGAGATTAAGGCGGATTATTATGGTATTCGCGCCTTGACGGTACATGACTTGTTACTGGCCGAGGACATCGACCTGATAGTCAATCTGACCGTGCCTGATGCGCACTACCTTGTCTCTCATGAGATCCTGGCCCACGACAAACACGTTTATTCTGAAAAGCCCCTGGCGCTGTCCATTAAGGATGGCATGGCCTTGGGTGACCTGGCCAAGAAAAAAGGCCTGAAAGTCGGATGTGCACCGGACACATTTCTCGGTGGCGCGCAACAGACAGCCAGAACGGCTCTGGACGGCGGGTTGATCGGAGATGTGATTGGAGGCACTTGTCATGTTCTCAGTCACGGGATGGAAAGCTGGCATCCAAATCCTGACTTTTTCTATAAATCAGGTGGTGGACCGATTTTCGATCTGGGCCCCTATTACATCGCAGCTCTGGTCAATCTCATCGGTCCAGTTAAGCGTGTTGGGGCACTTTCGTCCTCCGCCTTCAAAGAGCGAACCATCGAAAGCGGGTCGAGATCTGGCGAACGCATTCGGGTTGAAACGCCGACCACTATCCAATCGCTGCTCGAATTTGAAAATGAAGCTTCCGTGACACTTTCAGCCAGTTGGGATGTCTGGGCCCATCGTCATGCTCCTATGGAAATATACGGCACAAAAGGTTCGCTCTTTCTGCCGGATCCGAACTTTTTTGGCGGTGAAGTGGAATGGGCGGGACCCGATGGCGGGATCAGGCGTCTGGATCAATCCGGACATCCCTTTGCTGTAGCCAATGTGAAGGAAACCGAAACCGCTCATGCCAACTATCGATCAGCTGGCCTTGCCGATATGGTTCAATCCATTCTTCTTGGCGGTGATTTCCGTTGCTCATTAGACCGTGCTCTGCACGCGGTCGATGTCATGGCTTCAATCCTGAAATCCGGGGAAACAGACACTTTTGTTGGCATTGAGCACTCTGCCGAGCGTCCTGATCCCTTGTCTGCCGTCGCCGCAAACCAACTCTTGCAATAGCGGCGGTTGCAGTGGCTTTGTGGGGCTCTTATGTTCCGCCTGAGGTCCTGTCACTTTTGCTGATCGGACCTGCCAATTGCCGGTGGTTCGAGGGAGAGAATTCATGGCGATCTTGATAACAGGACTAGTCCTGTTTTT
The DNA here is from genome assembly GCF_947499295.1 of uncultured Roseibium sp. GTDB lineage: Bacteria > Pseudomonadota > Alphaproteobacteria > Rhizobiales > Stappiaceae > Roseibium. The sequence goes on along the minus strand of NZ_CANMNP010000001.1, from coordinate 216,210 downwards.
CGCAATACACGTTTTGCCAATGGTCCCTGCCACGCGGGCGGGATTGATCTCGAAAATCGGTGAAAATGCCTACAAGGGCGTCTTTGCGCTGGTCTCGATTGCCGGTTTCGCTCTGATAATTTACGGCTACGGTGTCGCAAGGTTTGAAGGGCCGCCGCTGCTATATGATCCGCCGCTTTGGCTGCGTCATGTGACCATGTTGCTTATGGTGCCGGTTTTTATCTTTCTCGTGGCAGCGTACGTGCCGTGCAGGATCAGACGCGCCCTGAAACATCCGATGCTTGTCGCGATCAAACTTTGGGCGCTCTCGCACTTGCTGGCAAACGGTGATCTTGCCTCCGTTCTTTTGTTTGGCACTTTCTTTCTCTGGGCAGTTGCAGATCGGATTTCCGTCAAACGGCGTGGACCCGGAGCAGGGCAAATTGCCGGTGCGACGGCCGAACCGGGAAGACATACCGACATTGTGGTGATTCTGATCGGCATTGTTCTCTATGGACTATTTGTCTGGAAGTTGCATGGTTGGCTTTTCGGCGTCCCGATAGTCTGATACACGCGGGCAGCTGATGAAAAACCTCTGCGGATTTGTCAATTCATCGAGGTTTGCCCCACTTGCGCCACGAAAAGAATGTTAAGCGCGTCCTGGGAATTGCCCGAGACGGATCAAATGGATAATGTGCGCCCCGCGCAATGGGGTGTTGATCCGGTCATGGCGACGGGCCGGTAGAGTGAATGCAGGAACACGACACGTATGTCTGATATTTTTCGTGAAGTCGATGAAGATATCCGCCAGGAGAAATACCGTCGGCTTTGGGATCGGTTTGGCCCATGGGTAATCGGTGTCGCGGTTCTGATCGTTATTGGTACTGGTGGCTATCGCGGTTGGCTCTATTGGCAGGAAACGCAGGCCCAAAGCGCTGGCGACAAGTTTTTTGAAGCTGTTCGGCTTTCTGAGGCTGAAAACTACCAGGAAGCCGCGGCGCTTTATGGAGAACTGGAATCGGCTCTTGGCGGATATCCGGCTCTCGCAAAGCTGCGCAAGGCGACCGACCTGGCAAATTCCGGCGAGGCTGCTGATGCTCTTGCGCAGTTTGATGCGCTTTCGCGAGATGCCAGCCTTACCGATGCCTTGAAAGATGTTGCTGCCCTTCGCGCCGGTTACCTAGCGGTCGACAGCGAAGATTATACCGGTGTGGCCGATAGGGTCGAGAGATTGACATCCGACACAGGTCCATTTCGGGCAGCCGCGCGTGAACTACTCGCGCTAAGCGCTTGGAAAAGCGGCGAGGTTGAAACGGCACAACAATGGATTTCCGCGCTTGAGGACGACCCGGAGACGCCCGCTGAAGTCAGTCAGCGCGTCTCGCTGTTGAGCGATGTCATTCGTGCCAGCGGTGGCGATGCATCTCCTGAAAGTGAAGGAACTGGCCAGTGACACGAGCAGTCGTTTCTTCATTGGGGCGCGGGCCGCTGGTTGTTATTGCACTGTCTCTTGCGTTGACAGGATGCGGTTCAGTTAGCGATTTCACGCAGAACGTAAACCCGTTCAACCGCGAGAAAATTCTGTCTGGCGACCGCCAGCCCGTCTTTGACGGCGCGGATCCTGCGTCTGAAGCTCTTGGACAATCTGCGAAAGTCGGTCCTGCGACCGGCGGGCAGAGCTGGACCACTGCCGGAGGCGGACTGACAAATGATCCGGGCAACATCGCGATTTCCGTATCAGGCAACAGAGCCTGGCGGACGCAGATCGGTACATCCGGTCGCGGGCTCACGACATCTGCTCTCAGGATCTCCTCAAGACCTGTGAGCGACGGCAGCAGGATCTATCTTTACAAGCCGAATGGCGAGGTCGTGGCGCTCTCAACCGGAGGCGGTCGGCAGTGGACTGCAAATCTGCGTCCGGAAGGTGAACGCGATGTTGGTCCCGGTGGCGGCGTAACGGTTGCCAGCGGCATTGTTTATGCCGCAACGAGCTACCGCCAGCTGGTCGCACTGGAAGCCGGATCTGGACGTGAAATCTGGCGCGCGGATCTGGACACCCCCGCGCGTGGAGCCCCTGTTGCAGGGGCAGGGCACGTCTTTGTCGTTTCCCAGTCAAACGAAGTCTATGCACTGTCTCAGTCTGACGGCTCGGTGGCATGGAGCTATGCCGGCGTTGAAGAAACCGCAGGCTTGCTGTCTGCAGCCAATCCGGCAATCTCCGGAAACAAGGTCATCGTTCCGTTCTCATCGGGCGAGATCATGGCTATTGATATCAAGAGCGGTGAACCTGAGTGGATCGATGGAGTTTCCCGAGGCTTTAGGACGCTTGCCTTGTCGGGCCTTGCCGATGTTTCGGCGAGCCCGGTAATCGCAGGCAACACGGTTTATGCGACTGGGGTTGCCGGACGCACGGTGGCTGTTGACGCTCGCTCAGGACAGCGCCGCTGGGAGCAGGATCTGGGCAGCGTGCATACACCTGTCGTCTCGGGCAACGCGCTCTTCATGGTGGACCTGGATGACCGGATGGTCGCGCTCGACCTGAAGACCGGCGAGCCGCTTTGGGCGACGTCGCTTCCACGTCCGGAGAAAAAGAAGCGCCGCCGTAACTGGGCAGGGCCAATTCTTGCAAATGGTGCGCTTGTGGCGTTTTCCAGCGATGGTCAGATTGCCGTTGTTGATGCGGCGTCCGGCAACACGATGCTGACCCAACGCACAAATGCGGATGTCTACGTGACACCAATCGTTGCAGGCGGCCGCGTTGTGGTGCTGACCGGGAATGATGGCGTAGCCGCTTACAACTAGCAATCAGGGGCTGGGCTCACGAAGAGGCCCACCCGTCAGGAGTTACTGCTGTGGGCGCAACTGTCGCCATCATCGGACGGCCGAATGTCGGTAAGTCCACGCTATTCAATCGTCTGGTCGGCAAGCGCCTGGCGCTGGTCGACGACACGCCCGGTGTCACGCGCGACCGACGTCCCGGCGATGCGCGGCTCGGCGATTTGCGCTTTACAATCGTTGATACGGCCGGCTTGGAAGATGCCGATCGGCGTTCGCTTGAAGGACGCATGCGTCATCAGACGGAAGAAGCGATCGAAACCGCGGATGCCGTGCTTTTCGTCATAGATGCCAGAGCCGGGATTACACCTCTCGATTCTCATTTTGCCGAAGTTGCCCGCAAGACCACTCGGCCAGTTATTCTTCTGGCTAACAAGGCGGAAGGCAGAGCTGGGGAAAGCGGACTTTATGAGTCCTTTTCGCTCGGCCTGGGGGACCCCATCGCGATTTCCGCCGAGCACGGCGAAGGCCTTGCCGATCTTTATGACGCGCTGAAACCTCATGTCGATCGGGTCACCGAGGAAGAGGAAACCCGGCGCGAGGAAGCCGTCACCAACGTCGATGTCGACGAGGACGGTGAAATCATCGACGAGGAAGACCCTGTCGGCACAATCGAGCGACCCCTTCGGGTTGCCATTGTGGGGAGGCCAAATGCCGGCAAATCCACGCTGATAAACAAGATGCTTGGTGAAGACCGGATGTTGACCGGACCTGAGGCCGGCATCACGCGGGATTCCATATCTGTTGACTGGACTTGGCGTGACCGGCACATCAAGTTGTTTGACACAGCCGGAATTCGCAAGAAGGCACGTGTTCAGGAGAAACTCGAAAAACTCTCCGTTGCTGATGCGCTTCGTGCCATCAAATTCGCTGAAGTGGTCGTTGTGACGCTTGATGCAACAATGTCCTTTGAAAAGCAGGATCTGCAGATCATCGATCTTGTCGCGAGAGAGGGCCGAGCCCTCGTCATCGCAATCAACAAGTGGGACCTGGTGGAGGATCGTGAAGCAGCGTGGAAAAAGATCCGCGACGCCAATGAGCGATACTTCAATCAGATCCGTGGCGTACAGATTGCGACACTCTCAGGACTGCAGGGGCAGGGCATCGATCGGTTGGTAGAGAGCGTCTTTACCGCTTATGAGGCCTGGAACTCGCGCGTGTCGACATCCATGCTGAACCGCTGGCTTGACAGGGTAACGATCAATCATCCGCCTCCTGCCGTTGCAGGGCGACGCGTTCGGTTGCGTTACATGACGCAACCAAAAACCAGGCCGCCGCATTTCATCGCTTTTTGTTCGCGGCCTGAACAGCTTCCCGAAAGCTACACCCGGTATCTGGTGAACTCACTTCGTGAAAAGTTCAACATTCACGGCACGCCTATTCGCCTGTCCTACCGCAAGGGCGAAAACCCTTACGCGACCAAGAAAAAACGAAAGATACAGTAGCCGGGGAGTGCTCCGGCCATTTCCTGCATGTCGCGCCTTTGTGATCAAGGACCGGCGTGGTGCCTTATTTTTTTGAAGGAGACGTGTTGATGTCGAATGAGCGGCTTGATTTTGCCGTGGCGCTTGCTGAGAAGGCTGGTGTCCTGGGGCTGGATTATTTTCGCAAGCTGGACACTCTGACGATTACTCAGAAAGGGCACCAGGACCTCGTTTCCGAGGCTGACCGGAATGTGGAAACGCTTATCCGTGAGGAACTCGCAAAGGCGTATCCCGATGACGCCATTCTGGGTGAAGAGCACGGCATGGAAGACGGCTCGTCCGGATACACCTGGGTGACGGATCCGATTGATGGAACTGCGAATTTTGTGACCGGTATCCCGCAATGGTGCGTCATCATTGCCTGTGTGTATCAGGGCAAGGTGATCGTGGGCGTCATTCACGACCCAGTTGCGAAAGAAACATTCAAGGCTGCCGCAGGCGGCGGCGCTTTTTTGAATGACAAGCCGATCAAGATCTCCGACAGCCAGAGCCTCTCGGTTGGCTCTGTGGGGGTTGGTTTCAATGGCCGAACCGCAATTACAGATGCAGTCAATGTTGTTGGCGCCGTTGTTTCCAACGGAGGCGTTTTCTTTCGCAATGCCTCAGGCGGCTTGATGCTTGCCTACGCTGCTTCAGGGCGGCTGATCGGATATGTGGAATCGCACATGAATGCCTGGGACTGCCTCGCAGGCATGCTCCTGACAGTTGAAGCTGGTGGTGTTGTCATGGAGCAGGACATCAACCATGCGCTCCATCACGGTGCTCGTGTTGTTGTCGGAGCTCCTGGGGTCTTCGAAGAATTGCGGGCAATCGCTGAAAGCTCATTCGCCCCGCTGGAAGCAGCATAGCAGCTGCTTAAAAACCGGAGACGGCATGCTTCGCCACATGCCGTCATCTCCAACTTTCATTAGCACAGCAAGTCTCATTCAAACGTGCTGATCGACAAGCACGGGGTTACCGTCCGGATCGACAAGGGTAAAACTGGCCGGGCCTGAGGTCGTCTCATCTGCTTCAGTGACAAAGGCGTAGCCCTTGCCTTTGAGATCCTTCTGAAGTTCGCGGATATCCTGAAAACTGCCCAGCTTCTGCGCGTTCTGGTCCCAGCCGGGATTGAATGTCAAAATGTTCTTGTCGAACATGCCTTGAAACAGACCGATGACAGTGTCGCCGTTTTTCATGATGAGCCAGTTGTCGTCACCGGATCCACCAAGATCTGAAAACCCAAGCCCTTCATAAAAAGCTTTCGACTTTTTGATGTCCTTCACGGTCAGGCTGATTGAAAATGCACCAAGTTTCATGCGCTCGTCCTCCTAGCCCGGTTTTCAGGGCAGCCGTGATGCTGTCAAAGGCCGAGACAGGTTGCAAGACCTGATCGTGTTGCATCTGTAAAGTGATAGGCATGCCAGCCGAGCGCTTTTGCAGCTGCCACGTTGGCCGCACTGTCGTCGATAAGAAGCAACTGCTGCGGCGCGAGGTCGAGTGAGTTGCTGACATGCTCGAAAAACGCTGTTTCCGGTTTGGCGTGACCGATACGTCCGGATGAAAAGATCTCACTGACGCGATCGCCAAAACCGGATACATGCTCAATATAGCTGGCCCGGTGATGTTCATTGTTGGTTGCGATCACTTGTTGCACCCCTTGAAGGTTCATTCTGTCCAGCAAATCGCAGGTATAAGGGTCTTTCAGATCGTCTTTCCGGAACCAGTATTCCAGAAGCGCCCCGACGCTGAGTTTGTGATTGCTTGCCTCCAGCCAGCGCTGAACATGAATTTTCAGATCGATCTTGCCTGAAATCACATCCAGGAACGTGTCGTCAAAAATGCCCTTCTGAAGATCACGCAACGAAATGCCAAGGTCGTCTTGAAGGCTATCGGCCCAGACGAAGCGGCCATTCACGATGTTTCGGTTCAAAACACCGTCGAAGTCCCAGGCAATCGCTTTGAGCTTTTGATGCATTGTTTCAAAGTTCGATGATCTGCTGGGAGAAAGGCTTTCACGGCGTGGTGGATGTGAACGGATCTATGCAGCCAGACTACACCCACTCTCGACTGACACGATCGAAAAGCCTGCCTGTTTCCAGGACATCTGGTTTGACCAGTTCAAGGAGGTCTTCCGCGACAAGCTCAGGTGTTGCGAGGTTGTCGGGAATTTCTCCCGGCATTGCCTTGGCTCGCAATCCCGTGCGTGTCGGGCCTGGGTCCGCCATGTTGATCTTCATCGGAGTTTGCAGGCTTTCATTGGCCCATGTCTTTGTCATGGCTTCAACGGAGGCCTTGCTTATAGCGTGAAGACCCCAGAATGCGGTGCAGGTCTGGGCCTGTACCGCCGTCAGGAAAAGCGCACGGCCGGCATCAGATTGACGCAGTAGCTGGTCCAGCGATCTGATCAAGCGCCAGTTCGCGGTGACGTTCACTGACATGACCTTTTCAAAGTCCTTGGGACTGATATGCCCGATTGGAGACAAGACACCCAGCATGCCCGCATTGCCGATCAGAATGTCGAGCTTCTTCCAGCGTTCAAACACGGCTGCACCAAGCCTGTCGAGAGCGTCGTAATCCATCAGGTCGAGCGGTACGAGTGTCGACTGCCCACCGGCTGATTTGATTTCGTCGTCCAGATCCTCCAGGCCACCCACCGTGCGGGCAAGAGCAATCACGTGAGCTCCGCGTTCACCCAGCTTCTTTGCGATTTGATAGCCAATACCGCGGGATGCGCCGGTTACAAGCGCGACCCGGCCGTCAAAGTCTTTTTCCATAATGTGCTCTTAGCCGACTTCTACCAGGCGAGGGGGTGACACGAAGTCCTGGTCTTCGGACAGGTCTGTCAGGGGTGTCGGATAGTCTCCGGTGAAGCAATGGTCGGTGAATTGCGGGCTGGCGTCGTTTCGTCCATCAAAGCCCATGGACCTGTAGATGCCGTCGACTGACAGGAAGGCCAGGCTGTCTGCACCGATATACGCGCGCATTTCCTCAAGACCATATTTGGCGGCCAGCAGTTTTTCGCGAACAGGTGTGTCGATCCCGTAATAGTCCGAGTATTTGATAGGTGGACTTGCGAGACGGAAATGCACTTCACGAGCGCCGGCTTCACGGATCATCTGAACGATTTTGACCGAGGTGGTGCCGCGTACAAGGCTGTCATCAACCAGCACGACCCGCTTCCCTTCGATCTGGGAACGGTTGGCGGAGTGTTTCATTTTCACGCCAAGTGCCCGGATCTGTTGGGTCGGTTCGATGAATGTGCGCCCGACATAGTGGTTGCGGATAATTCCAAGCTCGAACGGGATACCGCTTTCCTGGCTGTAGCCGATCGCCGCCGGTACACCACTGTCGGGCACGGGAACAATCACATCCGCATCGGCCGGTGTTTCTTTGGCGAGTTGTTTGCCCATTTCCCGGCGAACGTCATAAACGCTGCGCCCGCCAACCACCGAATCCGGCCGAGAGAAATAGATGTATTCAAAGATGCAGGGACGGGCCGGACATTTGCCGAAGGGAAAGTAGGATTGGATTCCGGTGGATGTGCAAACAATCACTTCGCCGTTTTCGACTTCACGAATGAATTTGGCACCGATGATGTCAAGCGCACATGTTTCCGACGCCAGAATTGGCGCACCGTTGAGGTCACCTAGAACGAGTGGGCGAATGCCAAGAGGGTCGCGCGCACCAATCAGTTTCTTGGATGTCAGGGCGACGAGAGAATAAGCCCCTTCCATTTGTGTGATTGCTTCGATGAAGCGATCGACGATCTTTCCTTTGCGGGACCGGGCAACCAGCTGCAGCACAACTTCCGAGTCAGACGTGGACTGACAAATCGCCCCGTCGCGGATCAGTTGAGCGCGCAAGGTGAGGGCGTTGGTGAAGTTGCCGTTGTGACAGACCGCAATGCCGCCGCCATCGAGTTCGGCAAAGAGCGGCTGCACGTTACGAAGGATGGTTTCGCCGGTCGTTGAGTAGCGGACGTGACCAATGGCAGCCTTGCCGGTCAACCGTCCGATCGTGTCCGCATCGGAAAAGTGGTCACCGACAAGACCCAGATGCCGTTCCGCCCGGAACTGGTCATTGTCGAAGGTGACGATGCCAGCCGCTTCCTGTCCGCGGTGCTGGAGGGCATGAAGGCCAAGGGCCGTCAGTGCGCTGGCATCCTCATGTCCCAAAATGCCAAACACACCGCACTCTTCGCGCAGTGTGTCGTCATTGATGTCAAACGGCTCGTGAATCTCAGTTCCGCCAGTCATGGCGAACTCTCCTTGAGTTCGGCCGGTTTGTTGAAACCGGTCCGTCTATGGTCAAGATCGGCGCCGTCCGGCGGCGTCAGTTATTACTGTCCGTAGTCAGCTGTTCGAGGCCTTGGGTCTCGGATTCACTGTAAGTCGGTTCTTCGGCAGGCGTGCTGGCATTGCCTCCGCCACTCAGATTGTTCTCGCGGATTTTATCGAGAATTGCCTTTTCGGGGTCTTCCGGAAGCACGGCTACCAGCCGTTCTCCGATCGACAAGAGAATAGGTCTCGATTTCGCGTCAAGCACCCATTGCGGTTGCTGGTCAGGCTGGACAAACCAGTTGAAGAACATCATGGCGACGACAACCAGCAACAAGCCGCGAACAGCACCAAAGACAAAGCCAAGCGTGCGGTCGAGGGCGCCGATGCGGCTGTCCAGAACAAAGTCCGAAATCCGCATCGTAATGTAGCTTACAACAAGAAGTGTCACGAGGAAGACAGCGGCCGCGGAAACACCCATGGCGACGATGTCATGGGAGATATACTGCTTGGCGTAAGGCACGACCCGCTCATAAAGCAGGAATGCCGCTGCTGCGGCTGCGACCCAGGATACGATGGAAAGAACTTCCCGAACAAATCCGCGGATCATCGCGAGGATCGCCGAAATGAACATGATGGCCAAAAGCAGTCCGTCCAGCAGCGTTATCGGCATGATCCTTGAAATTCCTCTGTCTGGCGCTCTGGCAAGAGCCTAAACCTTTTTTCAAACCCGGCGCATAATGCGTCAGGTCCGCCCTGAAGCACTAGCCTCCGCCGAAAGTTTGGCAACAAAGTCCCCAAGTTCCGGCAGCCCTGTGGCTTTGAAAGCCGATGCGGCGCCGTCCTTCAGGTTCCCTTCCGGACAATAGGCCTGATCGAAGCCGAGTTTTTCCGCTTCTTTCAGCCTGGATTGGGCCTGGGCGACTGGCCGGATGGCACCTGACAGGCTGACTTCGCCGAAATAGACGCAATTGGACGGAAGGGCAAGCCCGCTGAGTGAAGAGATCAGGGCAGCCGCAACAGCAAGATCGGCGCCTGGCTCATTGATTTTCAATCCACCAGCGACATTCAGATAGACATCATGTTGCGAAAAACGCACGCCGCATCGTGCTTCCAGCACAGCAAGTATCATCGACAAACGAGCGCTGTCCCAACCGATAACCGCGCGGCGTGGTGTTCCGAGCGAAGATTGGGCAACAAGCGCCTGAATTTCGATCAGCAGAGGCCGTGAGCCTTCCAGACCGGCAAAAACCGCGGCCCCCGGTGCGGAGGTGTTGCGATCTCCCAGGAACAACGCAGAAGGATTTGGCACTTCCACCAGTCCTTTGCCGGTCATTTCGAAGACACCTATTTCATCAGTGGCGCCGAAGCGGTTCTTCACAGAGCGCAATATCCGGTACTGGTGCGCGCCATCGCCTTCGAAATAGAGGACTGCATCGACCATGTGTTCCACGACCCTGGGGCCTGCAATCTGGCCGTCCTTGGTCACGTGGCCGACCAGAACCAGCGTGGTTCCATTCTTTTTGGCATACCGGACCATCGCCTGAGCCGATGCACGCACCTGCGTGACAGTACCGGGGGGAGAATCGACCTGGTCGGTCCAGAGCGTTTGCACTGAATCGAGAATCAGAAGTGCAGGAGCGGTATCGGCCTCAAGCGTTGCAAGAATATCTTCCACACTGGTCTCTGCCGCCAGAGCAACAGGGGCATCGGCCAGGCCAAGCCTTTCAGCCCTGAGCCGTACCTGGCCAATGGCTTCTTCGCCCGAAATATAAATTGTCTTGTGACCGAGATGAGCCAGCTGGGCAGCTGCCTGGATCAGGAGTGTCGATTTTCCGATGCCTGGGTCACCACCGACAAGCAATGCCGAACCGCGCACAAATCCGCCACCTGTGACCCGATCGAGTTCGGCGACTTTTGTCTCGCATCGCGGTGCTTCCTTGCTGTCTCCTGTCAGACCGACCAGCGGTACAACCCGTCCCTTGCTGCGGGAGGCACGGCTAGGGCCGCCGCCCACACCGCCACCGGTCTGTTCTTCGACAATCGTGTTCCAGTCGCCGCAGGATTCGCAGCGGCCGACCCACTTTGCGGAAACTGCGCCGCAGGATTGGCAAACAAAGGAAGTCGAGCGCCGCGCCATTGCCGTTTATCAAGCTCCGATCAGGAGAGGGGCCCGTAGACGCGTTCAAAACGACGCCCGAGGCTGGTCAGGTATTCATAGTCGATGGTCTCCGCATAAGCCGCAATCTCCGCCGCCGCAACATTTGGTCCGAGCATTTCCACAAAGGCACCGCGTTGAAGAAGGTGCTCGGGCACGTCCGTGACGTCCAGCGTAATCATGTCCATGGAAATACGTCCGAGGATCGGTGTCTTGTGGCCACCGATCATGCCGAACCCACCTGGCTGATCATCGCTGGAGCTGGCGCGCCGCAACATGCCGTCCGCATATCCTGCCGCTATGACAGCACTCCGGAGCGGGCGACGGGCCGTCTGCTTTGCCCCGTAACCGATTGTGTCGCCTTCGGGCACGTCGCGCACGATCATGATCCGTGCCTCAACCTTAGCAACAGGCTTCATCGGATTGGGAGCTGTCTCTATCGCCTGACCACCGTAAAGTGCGATACCGGGCCGGACCAGATCGAAGTGGTATTCCGGCCCCATCAAGATCCCTGCTGAGTTTGCCAACGACTTCGGAATGGACGGGAAGGGCGCGGTGAGTTTACGAAACCGATCGAGCTGTTCCCGGTTCATGGGATGGTCGGGAACAGAGCCGCAGGCCAGATGGCTCATGATAAGCGACGGTTTGAAGGGACCAAGCAGATCCTTGTCCTGCATGGAGGTTCGAAACTCTTCCGGCGAGAGCCCAAGGCGATGAATGCCGGTGTCAACGTGAACTGCAGCATCAAGATTTTTGCAAGCGGACCTGCAGATCCCGGCCCATTCTTCCAATTCTTCAAGAGAGCCCAGAACGGGTCGAATATTCTGGTCAAGAAAGTGTTCGGCGGTCCCGGGAAGCAAGCCGTCAAGGACGTAAATTGTTGCCTCAGGCAAGATCCGCCGAAGTTCAACAGCTTCCGTCGGAACGGCTGTAAAAAAGGTCCGGCAGCCTGCTTCGAAAAGGCAAGGGGCAACTTTGTCCTGGCCGGTGCCATAAGCGTCGGCCTTGATGGCGGCCGCGCATTCAGTTTCGCCGATGAGCCTGTTGTTGAGATCTGACCAGTTTGCCGCAATGGCGTTCAAATCGATTGTCAACCGGCCACCATAAAGTTCGGCAGGGAATGATGAATGGTGATACGGCGACACGATGCGCTTTGGTCTCCAGCCAGAATCAGTGAATGCTCAATAGACGAGAGTTTAGCGCATCAGAGACTGGGAATGCCATTGCTGAGATCTGCAAGATGGCGAAATGGACATCAATCCATGTAGAGGAATTCGACCCCGGTCTCGCCACTTCTAATCCACCGAATTTCGGCGTAAAAACGCAGTCTGCGGCTTTCAACTTCAATTGTGACACGTTGCCCGGGCTCAAGCCCCTTGGTATTCGTGGCAAGGCGGCATCCACCCACGCTGATATCTTCCACAACGCAAGGACGGTGCGCTCCTTCCTGCTTGAGCAACCCGGGCCACTTGCACCTTTTGCGGGGGAAAATCCTCGCTTCTTCCAGGAGTTTTTGTTTCGAAGAATACAAGTGGTTTCGCCTGAAATGCACTGTGGGAAATAATCAGCAACGAACCATATCTATAGTTGTTTAACAGCGCTTTAAGTTTGCAATTCGCGCTTTCTAGTTGCGGATGTTTTCAGGTGAGGCCTGACTGCCCCTGTCTCTTGTTGCAATGGCAGTTGTTTCCAACTGCCATCTGTCCTATCGACTTTTGCATTTGCGACAAAGCTATTCATACCTCTGCGGCAAGTGGTCGTCCTCTGCAAGGTCGGAGAAACGGGTGAATTCGCCCTGGAAGTGCAGGTTGGCTGAGCCTGTCGGTCCGTGACGTTGCTTGGCGATGATCACCTCTGCCTTGCCTTTGGCTGCATCGTGCTTGGCTTCCCAGGCTGCATATTCAGGTGATCCGACCTCTGGTTCGGTCTTCGACAGATAGTATTCTTCACGATACACGAACAGCACCACATCGGCGTCCTGCTCGATGGATCCGGATTCACGCAGATCCGACATCATCGGACGTTTGTCGTCTCGCGATTCAACCCGACGGGAAAGCTGTGACAGCGCGATGATCGGTACGTTGAGTTCCTTTGCCAACGCTTTCAATCCGGTGGTGATCTCGGTGATTTCCTGAACGCGGTTGCCGGAGTTCTTGGCTGAACCGGAAAGAAGCTGGATATAGTCGACTACCAAAAGATCCAGGCCGCGCTGGCGTTTCAAGCGCCGTGCCTTGGCGACAAGCGACGCGATGGAGATACCGCCGGTCTGGTCGACATGAAGTGGCACGGCTTGCATTGTCTGAGCGCAAGCTGCGAGTTTTTCAAACTCCGCCTCCGTAATGTCTCCGCGGCGGATTTTGGAAGACGATATCTCGGCCTGCTCGGAGATAATACGTGTTGCGAGCTGTTCGGCTGACATCTCGAGGGAGAAGAACCCGACCACACCGCCATTCACGGTTTTTATCGAACCGTCCTGCTGCTCTTCCGACTTGTAGGACTGAGCGATGTTATAGGCGATGTTGGTGGCAAGCGATGTCTTGCCCATTGCGGGTCGGCCGGCAAGGACAATAAGATCCGAATGCTGCAATCCGCCCATCAGTCTGTCGAGTTCTCGTAAGCCGGTGGAGATGCCCGAGAGCGCCCCCTCACGATTATAGGCCGCATGCGCCATTTCGATGGTTTCAGACAACGCATCGCCAAAGGCAACGAACCCGCCTTCGGAGCGTCCGGTCTCCGCCAATTCGAACAACCTGCGCTCGGCATCGTCGATCTGCTGTCCCGGCGGTACGTCGATCGGGGCGTCAAATGCGATGTTGACCATGTCTTCGCCGATCCGGATCAGGTTCCGGCGAATGGCGAGGTCATAGATCGCGCGGCCATAGTCTTCGGCGTTGATGATGGAGGCTGCGTCTCCAGCAAGCCTCAGCAAGAACTGTGTGGCCGACAGATCTGCGATTTTGGCGTCTGCAGGGTAGAAGGTCTTGAGCGTTATCGGAGAGGCGGTTTTGCCTGCTCTGATAAGATGGCCGATCTTTTCGTAGATGTCCTGATGTGAAGGAACAAAGAAGTGGTGCGGTTCCAGAAAATCGGAAACCCTGTAAAAGGTTTCGTTGTTCACCAGAATTGCGCCCAGAAGCTGCCGCTCGGCTTCCGCGTTATGCGGCGCCAGGCGTTGGATGTCTTCTTCCGTTTCGACCTTCTGCAACGTGCCCTTCATTTCGTCCCCCGATGACCCAAGTTCATTCGGAATACTCTCTGTTGAGGGGCCGCTCAAGCACCAAAAAGAGCAGTTTTTGATTCTTCATGAGATCCACAGATCAACGGGGAAAGAGTCGAATCCTGCTTGACTCTAAAGTCGATTGAAGACTCAAGGCTGTAGCTCTTAGTGTTTGAAATCAAACAATTTTTTGAAAAAGTAAATGGAAAGTTAACAATTTTGTCATGAGTTTCAAGGCGTTGAATGAGACTTTGAATTCACCAAATGAAGCGACTTGTAGATGATTGGAAATAAACTGCTGGCAAAAGAAAAACGGCGCTGAAAACAGCGCCGTTGATCTTTAGCCGGTGAAGTTGAATTAAAGCCCTCAGGCTTCTTCTTCAGCTGCAACTTCTTCGGTTGCTTCAGCGCCTTCTTCGGCGCCTTCCTCTTCTGCTTCTTCGTCCTCTTCGAATTCGAAGACATCCTGTTCAGGTGTGGTGAGGTCTTCACCAGCAGCCTGACGGACAGCTTCGTCTTCCGAACGGGCGACATTGACAGAGATGCTGACCTCGACTTCCGGATGAAGCTGGATCAGAACCGAGTGCAGGCCGATGGTTTTGATCGGTGTCCGCAGTTCAACCTGATTGCGGGCAACGCTGAAGCCGCTTTCGGTAAGGCCATCAGCGATGTCGCGTGTAGATACGGAACCGTAGAGCTGTCCGGTCTCGCCCGCTGAACGGATCATGACCAGGGATTCGCCGTCGAGCTTGGAAGCAACTGCTTCTGCCTCAGACTTACGCTCAAGGTTGCGTGCTTCAAGCTGGGTGCGTTCACGCTCAAAACGCTCAAGATTGGCTTTGTTGGCGCGCAGTGCCTTGCCTTGCGGCAGAAGGTAGTTACGAGCATAGCCGTCGCGCACACGGACTTTGTCGCCCATTTGGCCAAGCTTGGCGATACGCTCAAGAAGGATAACTTGCATGTCTATCTCCTACTGTCCCATTGGAAGATCCAATGGTTAGAGACCGTTTTCCCGCGGTCCCAATTCGGGTCTCCCGGGAAAACCCGGGAGAACAGCATTTCTGATGGCCAGAAACGCTTAGCTGATCACGAAGGGCAGCAGGCCGAGAAGGCGAGCGCGTTTGATTGCGCGGGCCAGCTCACGCTGTTTCTTCGCCGAAACCGCGGTGATGCGGCTCGGGACAATCTTGCCGCGCTCGGAAATGTAGCGTTGCAGCAAACGGATGTCTTTGTAGTCTATCTTCGGTGCGTTCGAACCGGAGAACGGGCAAGTCTTCCGGCGACGGAAGAAGGGACGGCGGCTCGGAAGCTGTGCAACATCAACCATTGTCTCTTACTCCTCTTCGGTCCGGCGCGGTGGACGGCTACCACCAGGACGCTCGCCACGGTCACCACGGTCGCCACGTCCACCACCACGGCGGTCGTCACGGTCGCGTTTCTGCATCATTGCGGAAGGCTCTTCGTCCAGCTCGTCGACACGGAAAGTCATGTGACGCAGGACGTCTTCGCTCAGACCCATCTGGCGTTCCATCTCGGCAACAGCTGCATGCGGTGCTTCGATGTTCATCAGGGTGTAGTGAGCCTTGCGGTTTTTCTTGATGCGGTAAGTGAGAGTACGAAGACCCCAGTTTTCGATTTTTCCGACTTTTCCGCCGGCGCCTTCGATCAGGCCCTTGTACTGTTCGACAAGTTGTTCGACCTGTTGGGCCGAAACGTCCTGGCGCGCCAGGAACACGTGCTCATAAAGAGGCATGGAAACAAGCCTTTCCTCAAGTTGACAACACGAGATCTGGCGCAGAGCCTCCTCGCAACCCCGGAAAGGCACGAGAAATCTAACGAGAGCGGGAACACGGGAAGTCGGACCTTTTGAGAAAATCCTGGCTAGCGCCCTTCCGTTCAGCCCCCGGCCAAACCTCGGATGAAGCGGGCTCTATACTCCTTTCGGGGGAAAATGCAAGTCTTGCTGAAAGAAAACTGCGGACCATTGATCCCCTGCATCTCGAGGCGCACGTTCGCGATGATCTCACCGGCTTCCGGCTTGTTGGGAATGCAAAGTTGGGTCGCTCATGTGTAGAGGACTAACAAATCGCGCAAAACCGACTGAAATTGAGAAATCATGGCACAAGGCCTTGACAGTGTGGTCAAGAGCGTATCATAGCCTCGCGCCAAGTTCGACTTCAGCCCATCCCCGGGTTGGTATGCCGCTTTCTTATTAAAGCCGGGCGCAGAACGCGAAAGCATTCCGGTCCCGTGCACGTGTCTCGGAGGCGATTTCAAATGACGATTGCATTCACATTCCCCGGCCAGGGCAGCCAGAGTGTTGGCATGGGCAAGGCGCTTGCGGATGCTTTTCCGGAAGCAAAAGCGGTTTTTGAGGAAGTCGATGAGGCTCTTGGCCAGAAACTGTCCGATATAATGTGGAGCGGTCCCGAGGATGCTCTGACGCTTACTGCAAACGCCCAGCCGGCGCTGATGGCGGTCAGTCTGGCAACGATGCGCGTTCTGGAAGCAAAAGGTCTCGAACTCAAATCTACAGCCGCGTTTGTTGCAGGTCATTCGCTTGGAGAGTATTCGGCGCTTGCGGCTGCCGGCAGCCTCGACGTTGCCACCGCAGCAAGGCTTTTGCGGGTGAGAGGCGATGCCATGCAAAACGCCGTTCCTGTCGGTCAGGGAGCGATGGCGGCTCTTCTCGGTCTTGATTTTGAAACTGCACAGGAAGTCGCTGAAGATGCCGCTCAGGGTGAAGTCTGCCAGGCTGCCAATGACAATGCGCCAGGACAAGTGGTCGTCTCAGGCCACCTGGCAGCCGTTGAACGCGCGGTAGAGATTGCCAAGGCCAAGGGCGCGCGCCGTGCGGTGATGTTGCCGGTCAGTGCGCCGTTTCACTGTTCCCTCATGGCACCTGCCGCCGATGCTATGGCAGCGGCGCTTGCGGGCGCCGATATCAAGGCACCGTCAGTTCCTCTTGTGGCGAACGTTCTTGCTGCACCGATTTCAGATCCGGCTGAAATTCGTGATCGTCTTGTTGAACAGGTTACCGGAACCGTGCGTTGGCGTGAAAGCATCACCTGGCTTTCTGAAAACGGAGTTGAGACCTTTGTGGAAGCCGGAACCGGCAAGGTTCTGACCGGCATGGTCAGACGGATTGCCAAAGAGGCTACCGGGATAGCCGTCAATACTCCTGAAGACATCGACGTGCTTTTGGAAAAGCTTTCCGGATAGGCCGCTTTTTCTGTAGGTTTCACCATCAAGTGCCCCAAGCGGGGCAAGGACCGACGAGGGAAGGACCCCTAATGTTCAGTTTGGAAGGGAAAAACGCACTTGTCACTGGTGCGACCGGTGGCATCGGCGAAGCAATTGCCCGTGCATTGCATGCACAAGGTGCGACGGTTTCTCTGTCTGGAACACGGGCCGAAAAACTGGAGGCGCTCGCCGCCGACCTCGGCGAACGTGCGTTCGTAACGCCTGCCAACCTTTCTGACCGCGGGGCAGTCGATGCTCTTCTACCGCTTGCGGAAGAAAAGATGGGCTCGGTAGATGTTCTGGTCAACAACGCGGGTATCACCAGGGACAATATCTTCATGCGAATGAAGGATGACGAGTGGGACCAGGTGCTGGAAGTGAACTTGACCTCCGGTTTCCGTCTCTGTCGTGCGGCGATCAAGGGTATGATGAAGCGTCGTTCTGGGCGCATTGTTGGCATTACGTCGGTTGTCGGTGTCACGGGAAATCCGGGCCAGGTTAATTACGCTGCGGCAAAGGCCGGCATGATTGGCATGTACAAGTCTCTGGCCCGTGAAGTGGCAAGCCGGAACATCACCGTTAATACAATTGCGCCAGGTTTCATCGAAACAGCGATGACCGATGCGCTGAATGACAAGCAAAAAGAATCGATTTTGACCAGTGTCCCTACCGGGCGTCTGGGCACTTCGGCTGAAATCGCTTCAGCCGCTCTTTATCTTGCCAGCGACGAAGCCGCCTATGTGACAGGGCAGACCCTGCATGTAAATGGTGGCATGGCAATGATTTAAAAGGAAAAATTGCCGAGAAGGCGAAATGAATCCGGGCCGCCGACAAGCGTTCTGGACCGGCTGGTAAAGGTCAACAAAGTGTGTTACCAACCCGCCGATTGTTACGAAATGCGCATTCAAGTCCGGTTTTCCGGTTTGGATGCGTATTGGCATCTTGAAGACCGCGATGTCGCGCCTCCGCTTTTTGGAAAACCGGTCAGGGGCAGGTCGCGAGATATGTTTAGAAGAAAACTAAGGAAGTGAAAGATGAGCGATATCGCGGATCGGGTAAAGAAAATCGTCGTTGAGCACCTCGGTGTTGACGCAGAAAAAGTTGTAGAAGGCGCAAGCTTCATCGACGACCTGGGTGCGGACAGCCTTGACACCGTTGAGCTGGTCATGGCCTTCGAAGAAGAATTCGGCGTAGAAATCCCGGATACAGCAGCAGAAACCATTCTCACTGTGGGCGATGCTGTCAAATTCCTGGAAGCCAACAAGTAAGGGCATAGCCCTTCTTTTTGTGAATGTATGAAGATCGGGCCGGCGGGGATATGCTCCGCCAGGCCCTTCAACAGTAAGTGCGGGTGTATGAGGCGAGTAGTCGTAACTGGGTTGGGCATGGTCACGCCGCTTGGCAGCGGTGTCGATGTCACTTGGAAAAAGATCCTCGAAGGTAAGAGCGGGGCCAACAAGGTCGACAATTTCAAGGTTGACGACCTGGCCTGTCAGATTGCCTGTCAGATACCGCGCGATACTGCTGAAGAAGGCGCGTTCAATCCTGATGACTGGATGGACGTCAAGGAACAGCGCAAAGTCGACGACTTCATCGTCTACGCAATGGCAGCTGCCGATCAAGCCATGGCGGATTCCGGTTTCAAGGCCGAAACTTATGATCAGCAAGCCAGATCAGGCGTACTGATCGGGTCCGGTATCGGCGGGCTTCAGGGGATTGAACAAGGTGCTCATCTGCTGGCTGAAAAGGGGCCGCGCAGGGTAAGCCCGTTTTTTATTCCTGGTCGTTTGATCAACTTGGCCGGTGGTTACGTTTCAATTCGCCACAGCCTGAAGGGCCCGAACCATGCGGTTGTGACTGCTTGTTCGACGGGCGCACATGCTATTGGCGATGCTTCCCGGCTGATTGCGTTCGGCGATGCCGATGTGATGGTTGCTGGCGGCACTGAGTCTCCGGTCTGCCGACTGGCTCTTGCCGGATTTGCAGCTTGTCGTGCGTTGTCCACCGCATTTAACGACACACCGGAAAAGGGCTCACGGCCGTATGACGTCGCTCGTGACGGGTTCGTCATGGGTGAGGGGGCCGGTGTTGTCGTGCTGGAAGAATACGAACATGCGGTCAAGCGCGGTGCAAACATCTATGCTGAGGTCATCGGATACGGCCTCTCGGGAGACGCCTACCATATCACGGCTCCTTCCTCTGACGGCGATGGTGCATACCGCTGCATGGCAGCAGCATTAAAGCGTGCTGAAGTTACTCCTGCGGATATCGACTATGTGAACGCGCATGGAACTTCAACGCCGCTCGGTGATGAGATTGAGCTCGGTGCTGTCACACGCCTTGCTGGCGAACATGCTTCAGGTCTGACCATGTCATCGACCAAATCTTCGATTGGCCATTTGCTTGGGGCTGCCGGCGCCGTGGAATCCATATTCTCCGTCCTGGCAATTCGTGACGGTATGGCCCCGCCGACGATCAATCTTGACAATCCGTCCGTTGAAACGGAAATCGATCTGGTTGCGCACAAGCCGAAGAAGATGGACATCGACGTGGCCTTGTCGAACTCATTCGGCTTTGGTGGCACAAATGCTTCGCTCGTCTTCCGCAAAGTTGCCGCATAACCCATTCAAATTCTCCCCAGCCGGGTACGATTCGTCAAAATCCCGGCTCGGGAAATTGATTGTGACAACTGATCCGATTGAGCTCATTATCCCGGATGTGAGGCTCGATCCTGGAGGTGCCGCTAAACATGCGCATTAAGCCGAAAAGCCCGCGTGAAGCCCTGCAGCCTGAACCTGCGCCAGAGCCGCCGCAGCGGTCGAGGCATGTCCGCAACCCCCTTGTAATTTTGATTAATCTTGTGATCACGCTGGCGGTCTTCGGTCTCGCGGCGGTTGGCGGTGCCCTGTACTTCGGGAAAGAGAAGTTCGAAGAGGACGGTCCGCTTCAACAGGACGCCACGGTCGTCATATCCTCCGGCGCGGGCCTTACGGGCATCACCAATCGGCTTTCCGGGCAAGGTGTCATCGGCGACAGCCTGATCGATGAATGGATCTTCAATCTTGGAATCCGGTTCTACAAGAACGCGACCAAATTGAAGGCCGGCGAATATGCGTTTGCGCCTGGCGTTTCGATGCAGCAGGTAATGACCGATCTTGTCGAAGGCAACGCAGTTGTCCACTCGGTGACAATTCCTGAGGGCTGGACCACGGCACAGATCCTCGAGCGCGTGCGGGAGCACCCGATCCTCACCGGTGAAATCACGGAAGTTCCTGTCGAAGGTGAATTGCTTCCCAATACCTATACTTTTGCCCGCGGCGCTGCCCGTCAGGATGTACTGAACCAGATGAAGGCAGCACAGGAAAAATTGCTTGCCGAGGTTTGGGAACGCAGAACCGAGGGCCTTCCTGTTGAGACGCCTGAAGAATTGGTGATCCTTGCGTCAATCGTTGAAAAGGAAACGGCGTTGGCGGATGAACGTCCGCGCGTGGCAGGTGTTTTCGTCAATCGCTTGAACAAAAACATGCGTTTGCAGTCCGATCCAACCATACTTTATGGCCTTTATGGTGGTGAGGCCTGGTTGAAGGATCGTTCGGCTATCAAGCAATCAGAACTGCGTGCCGATAACGACTACAACACTTATCAGATCGACGGTCTGCCGCCTGGTCCGATAGGCAACCCCGGTCGAGCGGCTATGGAAGCGGTGGCAAACCCGTCGCGAACGCAGGATCTGTTTTTTGTCGCAGACGGCACCGGTGGGCATGTTTTCGCCGAGACGTATGAACAGCATCAGGCGAATGTTCGCAAATGGCGCGAGATCGAACGTGAACGCCGGCAGGCAGAACAAGAACAGACGACCCAGCCGGGCACATCGAATTAGTCGGGGGTGCGAGCCCGATCACAACAAATCCGGAGGGGGCAATGGCGCTAGCCAGCATGACAGGGTTTGCGAGGTCGATTGGAGAATCCGGTCCGGTACGCTGGACCTGGGAACTCAGATCGGTTAACGGCAAATCTCTTGATCTTCGTATTAGAATCCCGACCGGCCTCGAAACCCTTGAACCCAAGATCAGAGAACGTTGCGCAAAGGTGCTGAGGCGAGGCAACGTCTCGATCGGCCTTTCGATGAACCGGGACCAGTCTGAGCAACAGTTTCAGGTGAACGAATCTGCGCTGGAAGCGGTTTTGACTACAATCGAGCTTCTGAAAAATCGTGTTCCTGAGCTTGCACCTCCGTCAGTCGACGGAATTCTGTCTCAAAAAGGTGTCTTCGAACTCAAGGAACCAGAGGACGACGAGGTTGCGCAATTGGCTCTGCATAATGCGCTCTTAACGTCACTGGACGCTGCCCTGATCGACCTTGTGGACATGCGGCACACCGAAGGCAGGGCAATCGGGTCAGTTGTTCGCAACCAGATCGACAGGATTGCCGACTTGACGCACGCCGCCGAAGGTCTGCCGGCACGCAAGCCCGAGGCAATCAAGGCAAGACTGAAAAAGCAGCTGACCGAATTGCTGGATGCGGCCGAGGGGCAACTGGATCCTCAGCGACTTCATCAAGAAGCGGTATTTCTTGCGACCAAGGCGGACATTCGCGAGGAACTCGATAGATTGCATGCTCATGTCGCTGCCGTCAGAGAATTGATGGATAGTGGCGGTGCAATTGGCAGACGCCTGGACTTCCTGGCGCAGGAATTTAACCGCGAAGCGAACACTTTGTGTTCCAAGTCCAATGATGTTGATCTGACTGCGATCGGGCTGGACTTGAAGGCGGTCATCGATCAAATGCGCGAGCAGATACAAAACCTGGAGTGAGCCAAATGACCGACGCAGCTGTTGGGACGACCGGCGGGACCACCGTCAGTGCTGAACAGGCTGAGCAACAGCGCCGGGGCCTGATGCTTGTTTTGTCGTCTCCTTCCGGCGCAGGCAAATCGACGATTGCCCGCCTGCTTCTGGAAAAGGAGGACAATCTGGCGTTGTCGATTTCCGTGACGACGCGCGCGCGTCGTTCAAGCGAAGTTGATGGTGTCCATTACCATTTTCTGGACGGCAAGCGCTTTGAGCAAATGCGCGATGCAGACGAGCTGCTTGAATGGGCCGAGGTACATGGAAACTACTACGCGACGCCCAGAGGGCCGGTTGAAAACGCGATCGAAAACGGGCGCGATATTCTCTTCGACATTGATATTCAAGGAACGTTTCAGCTGTTCGACAAGATGCGTGACGATGTCGTGTCTGTTTTCATTCTGCCGCCATCGATTGCTGAGATGAAGTCGCGACTGAAACGGCGTGCGGAAGATTCTGACGAGATTATCGCAAAACGCATGAAAACTGCGGTCGGAGAAATGCGCCACTGGTCGAAATACGACTATGTGGTTGTCAATGACGATCTGGAGCGGGCCTATGAGAATGTCCGCGCCATTTTGAAAGCAGAACGACTGAAACAGTTCAGGTCACCTAAAATCGGCCCGCTTATCCAGGGGATGGTCGACGATTTGGAGACCGAACTCGGAGAAGTCAAAGCCTGAAGGCCAGAGTGCTCTTTCATTTTGGATTGTTGGGCCTTTGAAGGCTTTGAGATGTTTCGGCATAGCGTTGCCGATAGAGAGCTGCGATCCGGTCTTTGACCTTGGCAAGATCCGGGTGCAGCCGCAGCCTTTCATGGAAGCTCATCCAGGAGTTTCCAAGCCCAAGTGGCTTTGCGTTCAAACGATGCAAATCTTCACTTTCGCCGATCCAGTCCGGTAAGATTCCCATGGCTTCGCCTGTTCGCAGAATGTCCAACAAGGCTCGAGAATTGTTGACGGCATATCTGCTGGGCTTTCCGTCCAATATGTCAGCGAGCAACCGGGAAGAGCGCAGCTTGGCTCTTGCGCCGCAATAACCTGCCCAAACCTGGTTTGACCAGGATGCGGGATCGTAGGCGTCCGCGTGTTTTCTGAGATAGGCGGAAGATGCGTAGGCGTAAAAGCCGCGTTCACCGAGTTTTTGCGCTATCAGGTGCGATTGCGTAGGAGGCAGGTTTCCTACCGCGATATCTGCCGAGTTTCGAGTGAGATCCCAAAAAGTGTCATCTGCATAAAGTTCGATACGGATGTTTCCGAGCCCTTCAACGAGCACCGGGACATGACGGGACAGAAAGTGTTGGCCCCATTCTCCCAAAGTGATCCGGCAAACTTGCTCAACATGTCCGGCTTTTTCAAAATCAACGGCTCGTTTGAAGTCGGCGGCACCACGCGCCATGGACCTTGCAACTTTGATAAGTCGTATGCCGCCTTCCGTCAGCACATAACCTGTTTGCCGTCTGTCAAACAATTGCACGCCGAGACGGTCTTCCAGTCGCGCAATATGCCGCCCAACGGTTGGTTGCGACAAGGCAAGCGTTTCTGCGGCGCGG
This sequence comes from uncultured Roseibium sp., assembly GCF_947499295.1. Lineage (GTDB taxonomy): Bacteria > Pseudomonadota > Alphaproteobacteria > Rhizobiales > Stappiaceae > Roseibium. Next base: position 192,635 of record NZ_CANMNP010000001.1, on the reverse strand, counting down.
CTGAGGCTCTCGTTCTCCGCGACTGCCAGAAACACACGAATGGTATCCCAATCGAAATCTATGTCATTCATAAATGAATAATAGCATGCAATTTCATTCAATTACATCGGCTTCGTTGTCTGACATTTTGCCACTGTCGCAAGGGAGGCAGATTATGATTTTCACCTGGCTCGAAACGCTCAAGCGTCAGCAGACCCGGAGACATCGCGCGTCGATTGCGCTGCGTAGCTTCCGTCAGGGTCTATCAGCCCATTTGCAGAAAGATATTGGCTTGAACGACCCCGAAACGCTCAGAAAGCGGCTTGAAAACAGTGCTCACGAGCATGCCGTCAACCGGTTATCGACTTTCAGGTCGACTTGCTGGTTCATCAAAAGGCGGCGGCGTCCTTGAAGACATTGCCGAGTGCAACGAAACCTTCGATGTCGATTTCTTCGGCGCGAGCCGTTGGCCTCAGGCCCGTTTTTTCGATCAGGCTTTCAGCGTTTGGAGCAAGAGGCTTGAGACTGGCACGCAGCATTTTCCGCCTCTGTCCGAATGCGGCCGCAGTTATTCGCTGCAGGGAATTCAGATCGCAGGGTAGAGGACTGCAGTTTGGTGTGAGATGCACAACCGCCGACGTCACCTTTGGTGGAGGTGTAAAAGCTTTGGGACTGATGTCAAAGAGGATACCACCCTTGCAGCGCCAACCTGCCAACACGCCAAGCCGACCATAAGCCTTGGATCCGGGGGCGGCGGCAATCCGTTCTCCCACTTCCTTTTGAAACATCAAAGTCAGTGAAGACCAGAAGGGTGGCCAAGTTTCCGTGGTGATCCAGTTGATCAAGAGTTGAGTGCCGACATTATAGGGCAAATTGGCAGCAATGCGGACCTTGTCGCCTCCGGTTATTGAAACCGGGTCAATTTGAAGTGCGTCCCCTTCAATCACCTCAAGACGCCCGGGATAATGATCGGCAATCTGCGCAAGCGCCGGCAGGCAGCGGTTGTCTTTTTCGATCGCAACAACCTTTTTGGCCCCTGACGCCAGCAGTGCCCTTGTCAGTCCACCAGGGCCGGGACCAATCTCAAGAACCGTGCAGTCCTCAAGACTCCCTGCTGAACGCGCAATTCGTGATGTAAGATTGAGATCGAGCAAAAAGTTCTGACCCAATGACTTCTTGGCATTGAGGCTGTGGTTCGCAATCACCTCACGGAGCGGCGGCAGGTCGTCGATTTGGGCCATCAGGTCCTGTCTGCGGTTTAAAAGCGTTCTGGATTGGCAAGCACTGATGCCATGCGCAGCGAGGCGGCAAAGCTGTCAATCCGCACGGACCCCGTGCCTGCAAGGCTGTAGGCAGTGCCGTGGTCCGGAGACGTCCGTACGAAAGGCAGACCAAGCGTGATATTGACGCTGTCATCAAAGCCAATTGTCTTGGCGGGAACGAGTACCTGATCGTGATACATACCCAGGACACAGTCATAAGTCTTGCGTGCTGCTGCGTGAAACAGGGTGTCCGCAGGATGGGGCCCAGTGGCGGTGATGCCCATGTCTACGAGCTTAGCAATTGCCGGTGCGACCACATCGCGATCTTCCGTTCCCATTGTCGCGTTTTCACCCGCATGTGGATTGAGGCCACAAATCGCCAGATGCGGGTCTGAATAGCCGAACCGGGTCTTGAGGTCACCAGCAGCGATGCGCGCAGTTTCGACGATCAGGTCTATTTCGAGTTTCTCCGGAACGTCTTTCAATGGGATATGAATGGTGACCGGGACCACCATTAGTTCCGGTCCCGCAATCATCATAACAGGATTTGCAGGTTGATCCGGCCAGTGTTTCTTTGCCAGATCACCCAGAAATTCGGTGTGACCGGGAAAACTGAAGCCGGTCTTATAGAGCGCTGCCTTGTTGATCGGGTTGGTAACAACTGCTGCTGCCAGACCATTTGCAGTGTCTTCCACACAGCGCTCGATTGATGTCACGATCGAATGTGCCGTTTCTTCCTGCTCTTCACCGGGCTTGTCTTCAATTGCAGGGCCCGTCTGTACAATTGGAAGGGACTTAGAGAAAGCGTGTCCAGCCTCCGCAGGACTGGCATCGTCCATACGCACATTCAGTCCAAGTCGAGCCGCACGGCTCTCGAAAAGAGCACGGTCACCGCGAACATAGAAGGGTGGCAACTGAAGCGATTTGCGGTTTTTCCAGGCAAGAAGAACCAAATCCGGGCCGATGCCAGCCGGTTCACCCATGCTGACCGCAAGCGGCAGAGGAGTGGGTTTCATATCAGATCAACGATAAATGATTGTCGCGCGGCGACGGACTTCAAGCAGATACCGACGGGACTGACGTTGGCTTTCTTCGCTGCGAATTTCGTTTTCAAGCTTGGTTCTGACGGCAATGTCGGAAGCTATTTCCCGTTTCCCGCAGACCGCAATCATTTCGTAGCCGACAGGAGAGTTGGACGGTTTGGTCAGTTTTCCCGGCTTCAGAGCAGAGATTTCTTCCATGAGGCCTTCCGGCAATTCTGTTTCCAACCTGCGGCCAATGGGTTGTACGACGACTTCGCTGTATTTTCCGAGCAGGGCTCCGGCATTATCGCAGCCGTCGAACGATGCACGGATCTGGTTGCTTTCGCTCTTGCGTTTCGATTTGAATCCACCGGAAGAATTTTTCGGGACTACAACGATGACACGCTTGAGATCATATTCGACAGACGTCCTGCGTTCTTCCTCATCTGTTTTCTGGAGCGCTGCGATGATGTCGGATTCGTCGACTTCGACACGACCGCTGAACTTTCGCCGCAACAACTGATTCCAGGCCAATTGAGCCTTAAGGCGTTTTTTCAGTGTGTCGGGTTGAACACCACCCTGGCGCAGAGCCGAAGACAGCTTCGATGGTGTCATTTTGACACCGCGGGCAATGTTGTTGAATGCACCGTCGACTTCGCTTTGCGTCACTTCGATGCCGACACGATCCGCTTCAGCCAGTTTGATTTGATCATCTACGAGCTCTTCAGAGGCTTGACGCCGAGCGACTGAAGCTGATTTCCGCTGTGTGAGCGTGATCAGGCGCGCACGCTGCGTTATGTCGTAATCGGTAATCGGAACGTCGTTGACGATCACCTTGATAGCCGCGTGAGCCGGCATCGCCAACGGCGCTGCCAGGATCAGACCCAGGCTGAGGAAAATTGGGGCAAGACGAAGTCGCATTGATGAACCATCCGTGCTGGCCTTTGGCCGAACCGAAGTTTTAAGCATTTCGGTGGATTTTAGAAACCACCTGTCGCTTTGTTTTCTAGTGCCATGATGTTTCGCACATCATGGCCTTAATTTCAAAATTTCAGCAAATGTGGTGACAATTCGTGGCGGTAAGATGACCCAACGCATTTGTGATGGTCAAAACTCAACCGTTTCTAGCGGTAAACGTGTATCAGTTAAGAGCACCGCTTGATACTTGTGTATTGCCGATGGTTCTCAACCCGATCCGGAAATAAAGTGTTCTGTTCACTTCATCGCCATCATTCCGGCTGCGGTCTTCAGCGTAGGAAACGGAGAAGGAGAACCCTTCGTCGTCATAGCCGATACCGAATCCATCCTGCACGATATTGCTGTTTTGAAGGTCATAGCGCATTGAGCCGAAAACGCGCCAGTTTTCTTCAAGACGCAGGCTTGCCGATCCGAGCAATTCTTCACGAGGGTCGTCAATGCCGATGTCTGGCTGTGCGTTCAGGAAGGCGTAGGCCATAGACGAAACTACCGGACCGTAGATCGCGCTTGCCTGGGCCTGTACACGGTTGACAGTCAGGTCTTCCTTGTCAAGCCGCGCCTGAGCGCCGACCTTCACGCCATAGCGGGTATCGATGTAGAGACTGCCTACATAGTCAGAGAGGTCTGTCTCTAGGCCGGAATCCTGCGTTGCACCGAGGATGTCGGGTGTCGCATATGAGTTTTCGCCCGCAATATGATAGGACCGGCCGAACAGACCGCTAACATAATAACCGCTATCAAGTTGCAGTTTGTAATTCAGGCCAACATTCAGCCGCGTTCCGCCTTCTGCACGGTCAAAGCCTGAGAATTTGTCGTAGTCGAACAAAGTTGTGGTGTCGAAGACGATGCTTTGCGCATCATCGTTCGGCAATTCACCGATCCGCTGTTCATTCGGACGGGCGACGATCTGGGCGACCGGCTCAAGTATCTGGTTGCCGCCGTTAAAGGTGGCGACAAATGGATAGCGGTATTCCATGCCGACCGCCGGCATGGCGCGTCCGACGAAACTCTCGCCGCTCAGCGCTGTCACATCCGCATCAGGCGAGGCAAGGAAGAACAGGTCGCCGCGCATATAGGCGAACGGTGTAAAGGTCTGCCCCAGGGGGTCAATGAACGTTTTGCGCCAGTTTCCTTTCAAGGAGAGACGCGAGAATGTTCCGTCAACGCCTCGGAATTTGGGCGTTGTACCACCGTCAACCGAAAATGCATCGGTCTCATCGCGCGTCAGCGAGGTGAAGTTCGCAGTGAGTGCCAGTTCACCTGCAAGAACCGGATCGGCGAAAACATAATCATAATCGATCACCGGAAGGACGAGCGGCTGTTTGTCCTGAAGCGAGCTGCCGACAGAGGAGAAGCCATTCGCATTGAACTCACTGTCGGTGTAGTCCTCCTGGGAGATTTGATAGGCATAGCCCCTGACCGTCAGCGCATTGCTGTCCGTTCTGCCTTCCAGATAGATCTCCGAGGTATCACCGTTTCCGCTGAAGCTTGTGAAGGAATAATCCTGGAAGAACTGGCGATCGCTTTTGTAGGTCACGTTCCAGCCTAGCGTCCAATCTTTTGCAAGACTGAAAGAACCCTTCGAATTGATGGCACCGCGCCAGCGTTCGTCAGCACGTGACGTTGTGAAGTTGTTCGGCTGAGCGTGATAAAGACCGGCGCCCGAAAGGCTGATCTGACCTGACGAAAACCGATAGCGTGCCTCGACGTCACCAAAAACACCCTGTTTGGTCAAAGGGGTCAAAATGGTGGTGACATCATAGTTCGGGGCGAGGGCCCAATAGTAGGGAATCGTGACGCCATAGCCGAGCTTGTCGTTAATGACACCTTCGGGCATCAGGAAGCCCGACTTTCTCTTGACCGTCGGATCCGGCATCGACAGGTAAGGCAGATAGGCAATCGGTTGCCCATAGACCTCAAAGGCTGCGTTCTCGAACCGGATCACCTTTTCCTGCTGGTTATGGATGATCTTTTCAGCTCTCACGCGCCAAAGCGGTGGTTTGTTCGGCGGGTTGGTCGGTTTCGTATAGACCGTATAGAGGCCATTATCGATCGTGGTGACATTGCTGCCTTCGCGCCGCGCCTGTTCGGCAATGAAACGCGTGCGCTTGGTCGTGTCGATCTGGAGCGCTTTGGCAAAGCCCTCGGAGAAGTCTTCTGACAACACCATTTCTTCAGTGCGTACAACAGTGCCGTTTGCTTCGATAAAAATGACATTGCCGGCTGCGCGCAGTTGCTGACTTTTGCGATCGAACACAATCTGCTGCGCCTGAACGGTGTTGCCGTCGTAGTAAACTTGCACATTGCCGGTCGCGACGATCAGGTCCCGGTCGAAGTCGTAGGTGATTTCTCTGGATTCAAGCAGAAGGTTCGCATCCGGATTTACGTCGTCGGCGAGGCCGGACACGAGATCCTGTGCTTTGGCGGTATCAGTTCCCGGAAAACAGACGGCAACGGTTATGGCGACTGCGCTTACCGCCGCCAGCAGGTTGCCCTTCTTGGACCAAATCTCTGTGTTCAGGAATGCTGCAAAAGACATCGCTTTAGCCATCTTCCTGATGCAAGAGAATAGTCAACCCCATAAGTACTCCAAATATTCCAGGCGCCCACGCAGCAACAAGCGGCGGGACGATTCCCGCACCTCCAAAGTCTTTCGCAAGCTCGGTTAGAACGTAAAGCACGAACCCGGACAGGATTCCACCCAGAATCATACTTCCCAATCCACCAAACCGCGAAACTTTAAGGGAAACTGCCGCTGCAATCAGAATCATAGCGACAAGAAGAAGCGGGCGAGCGAGCAGAGTCTGGTACTGCAAATTGTACCGATAGGCCGGCAATCCCGCATTTCTTGCCAATTCGATGAAGCGCGGCAAATTCCAGAACGAAATTGATTCGGGTGAGCCGATGCTTTCACGAACCTCGGTGGCGGTCAGGAAGGTGCTGACTTCGTAACGTCCATAAGTCTGCGGATCCTGTTCGGTGGTGTAGACGATTGCATCGCTCAAATACCAGATTTCATCACCAAGACGAGCCTCTTCCGCCTCGATCCGCTCTCTAAATGTGCCGTCCTTGTCAAAGGTGAAAATCGTAACGCCTACGAGGAATGTGCCGCCTTCAAGAAGCTTTTTGGCCAAGAGCACAGACTCTCCGTCAAGCCCGTCCTGGCGGACCCAGACGTCTGAAGAGGTTTGCAAAAGAAAGTTCTGTTCAGAGCCGAAAAGGCCCGTAGCGACTTCATCGGACTTTTGCTGAAACCAGACGGCTGCCGGATTGTAGACCGTGATGGAAAGAATGCCGAGCACGATGCCCACGACAATCGCAGGCATGGAAAACTGCCAGACACTGATACCCGAAGCGCGCGCAACAACCAGTTCAAGCGCGCGGCTCAAAGTCACGAAGGCAGCAATTGCGCCGAACAGAACGGTGAAGGGGATAACCTGTTCAAGCAGGAGCGGCACGCGCAGAAGCGAAATCAAGGCAACCCGCAGGACGGAAAAGCCTTCCCGGTCGCCACCGCGCCGGACCAGTTCCAAAACGTCGAACAGGAAGATCAGAACTGCAGCAAACAGGAAAAGACCAAGAATGGCCTTCAGGAACCTGCCTGAAAAATAGAGTGATAGAGTTTGGCCCAGGATCACGCTGCGCCTCCAGTCCGCCGGCCGTTGAGGCGGTCGCTAAGGCCATCGATCAGATCCTGGATCTTCAGCTGCAGTTTGGTGAGCCATTTCGGTTCTGCCAAACTCCGTTCCCTGAATATCGATACCAAAGCAAGAGCAGCGCCCGTGATCGGCACAACATAGAGCAGCGCTAGAACTGCTGATGAAGCGCCCGCAATTGCCGTGACACCAAATCCAGTTGTTCTGAGCAGCACGCAAGAACAGATGGCACCAAGCACAGCCGCACCGCGACCTTGTCGCGTGGTGCGTGCCTTACCGAGGAATGCGAACACAATCAGACCAAAGGCGATGCAGTAGAGCGGCTGGCTGAAACGTTCGTGCAGTTCCTGGGCCAGCTTATCTGGATTTTTAAGCGCATATGCGTCGTTTCGACCAGGCACCATCAGGTTGGCCGTTGTGCGCTCGCTTGCCTTGAATACCGGTTCGCCAGCTTCCGGAATCAGATTGGATAGATCGAACGCGTATGACTGAAAGCGGACGATGGAAATGTCACCGTCCTGTTTCGGACGCCGCTGAATAGTGCCGTTCTGCATTACCAGAAGGGTCCGCTCGGACGCTTCCACGATCTGCCCCGTTTCGGCCTGGTAGGTAAATGAGGTTTCTTCATCGCGCGTGTCATGAAGAAGAAGGCCATCCAGGGTGCCGTTGCCCGAACGGTTTCGTATGTGGAATGTGAGCCCATCTTCTACGGTAATGAAACGGCCCGGTTTGACGATGTTGGCCACAAGGTCGGCGCGAACACGGGTAATTTCCGTTCTGAGTTGGGCCAGCCCCAGAGGTGCGACGTAGAGCGCCATCGTGCCTGTCAGCGCCATAACAATGACGGAAAAAATCATGACGGGCTTGAGCACAAGAAACCGCGAGCCACCGCTTGCATCGATCACGATCAGTTCACTGTCGCCCGAAAGCGCGTTGAGAACGAGGATCAGCGCGATCATGAGAGCAAAGGGAGCAACGATCACGATCAGGAAGGGCAGGGCCAGCATTGTGATGCCGATAAACTGCACGATGGTCTGGCCTTTGGACGTGACGAGATCCAACTGGCGCAACGCCTGTGTTGCCCAGACAACACCTGTCATGGCCGCAATGGTCAGGGTGAAAGCATAGACCGTCCGGCGGATAATGTACCGTTCAAGCGTCTTCATAGCTGCAGGAGCTTGTCCCTTGTAAAATTGACGATCTTCCAGCCCACGTCCGAATAACACGAAATGTGGTGAACGGCCCATGAAGAAGAATGGTAAATATACATTAATTTTTGCAGCTCTTGCCGAAAAGCTGTTGAAACCCCATGATTTGGAAGGAATTCAGCAATCCAGGGACTAGTCTGCCCCCAGTCAATGGCAACTCAAGATATGCCTCCTAATCAATCAGCAGCAATACCAAATTTTTACAGGACCGTCGCATGAGCAAACTTGCAAAAATCACCTTTACGAAAGCAGCCGCGCCAAAAGGCGGTGTGGCGGTTGTCCTCGCCGGCGAAGATCTGAGCTTCGGACAGATAGCCGGTGAACACCTGTCCGGGCTTGAGGGAGGCTTTTCACGTGTCGCGGAGATAGCCGGCTTTGAAGGGAAGAAAAAAACCACGTTGGATCTTGTCGCTCCAGCCGGCCTCGCCGTTGATCGGCTGATCGTCCTCGGTATCGGCAAACCTGATGACCTGACCCGGGATGATTGGCGTGCATTCGGTGGCACGGTTCTGGCCGGCCTTCGAGCTGCGAAAGCGAGCGCTGCGACCGTACTTTTGGATGCGCCGGAAGACAGTGACCTTACAGCAGATCTGGAAGCTGAGTTTGCCATGGGCGCAAAACTGCGTGCCTATGAGTTCGACGCCTATAAGACCGTCAAAAAAGACGGCGAAAAGACGAAAGACTTGAAGCTTACACTGTCAGTTGCTGATCAGAAGGCCGCCAAAAAAGCCTGGGCGGCGTCCGAAGCAATTGCCGATGGTGTGATCCTCGCCCGTAATCTCGTCAATGAGCCTGCAAACGTGCTTGGGCCGGTGGAATTCGCCAAGAAGGCCCAAGAGCTTGAAAAGCTCGGCGTTGAAGTTGATGTCCTCGGCGAAAAGGAAATGAAAAAGCTGAAGATGGGAGCCCTTCTTGGTGTTGCTCAGGGCTCAGTCCGTCCTCCGCAACTGGCCGTGATGCGCTGGAATGGCGGCAAGAAGGGTGTTGCACCGGTTGCCTTGATCGGGAAGGGCGTTGTTTTCGATACTGGTGGTATTTCGATCAAGCCGGCAGGCGGCATGGAAGATATGAAGGGCGACATGGGCGGAGCTGCTGCTGTCGTCGGTGCGATGCATGCCATTGCAGGCCGGAAAGCCAAGGCAAATGTGATCGGTGTGATCGGTCTTGTTGAGAATATGCCCGATGGCAACGCTCAGCGGCCAGGTGATATCGTTACAGCCATGTCCGGCACCACGATCGAAGTCCTGAACACGGATGCAGAAGGGCGCTTGGTGCTGGCCGATGCGCTTTGGTACACGCAGGAAAAATACAAGCCTTCGATCATGATCGACCTTGCGACACTGACTGGGGCTGTTCTGGTCGCACTGGGCAATCTGAATGCAGGTCTGTTTTCCAACAACGATGAGCTTGCAGACAATCTCTTGGCGGCTGGAAAGGCGAGTGGTGAGTCGCTCTGGCGCCTGCCACTGTCCAAAGGCTACGACAAGATGATCGATACGCCCAATGCGGACGTTAAAAATATTGGCGGCCGCTGGGCAGGCTCTATTACGGCTGCGCAGTTTTTGCAGCGCTTTGCCAATGATGTGCCCTGGGCGCACCTGGACATTGCTGGCACGGCATTTGGCGCTCCAAAAGACGAAATCTGTCAAAGTTGGGCCTCAGGCTACGGTGTTCGGCTTCTGAACCAGCTGGTGGCCGATCACTACGAAAACTGAGCGTGCTGTTTAGAAAAAGAAAAACCCGCCAATCGGCGGGTTTTTTATGTCCCTGGCGTTTGGTTCAGCAGGTCTTGTAGGCCTGACAGGCTGTTGCCGGTTCAACCAAAAGCCCCATTCCAACGGTGGCACCTGCTACAACTGCTACCAACGCAAAAAACACAACTACTCGTGCAAGCATTCACCAAACCCCTATGTGAGCTGGTTCGGGAATACCGTTCACCAGCCAAATAAAAATGATCATTGGATCGTCCCCGGGGACGAACCCTAGTCAATCGACATTTGCGAAGGGTTAATGATACGAGTCTTGTGGCCTGTCTATGCCGGTTTTGTTGTCCTGGCCATTTGAAGGCGCTGCTGTTGCAAGCCTGCATCACTCGCGCGACGGCAATGCCCTGGTTCGCTGGAGCATGAGCCGTGCAATCAATGAGGCGTAGTAGTGGAATGCACGATGAGCGTTGAAGTTGTCTTCTATCACCTATTGCACAAGCCGCTTGAAGTGGCCTTGCCGCAATTGCTTCTGAAATGCCTGGAGCGAGACTGGAAAGTTGTGGTGCAAACCGGAAGCGATGAACGCTGCAACGCACTTGATGCCCATTTGTGGACGTTCACCGACGACAGCTTTCTTCCGCATGGAACGAAGGGTGATGGGAATGCTGAACACCAGCCGATCTATCTGACTTCGGGACAGGACAATCCGAACGAAGCAGATGTTCGTTTCCTGGTCGATAGAGCGGAACCGCCTTCACTGAGCGCCTATAAACGCGCAATCTACATGTTTGACGGCAATGATCAGGAGGCCGTGCAGGAAGCCCGAAACCGTTGGAAAGAAGCCAAGGCAGAGGGTTTTGAAATTGCCTATTGGCAACAAACCCAGGCTGGAGGATGGGAACGTAAAGCTTAGGCGCGCGTTTCTGGTGCTGGCGCGACAACCTTCAAATCAGGCAAGCCTTGCCAAAAGCAAGGGCACCTTTCCGATATGATCGAGCCGATGGTATCGATCATTTCCAAGAGGTGCTTCTGCTTCCTCAAGAGCCCAGGTGACGTGGTAAGGCACATGGACGCCATAGGAGCCTGCTTCCAGTGCCGGCACAACGTCCGATTTCAGAGAGTTGCCGATCATCATGGCCTTCTCGGGACCTGAGCCGTGACGGGCAAAGAGTGTGCGGTAGGTCGCCGCCGATTTTTCCGATACGATTTCGATGGCATCGAAAAAGACATCCAGTCCGGAGGCAGTAACTTTGCGCTCCTGATCGAACAGGTCACCCTTTGTGATCAGCACCAGTCGATATTGGTCTTTCAGTGCCTTCAACGTTTCTTCGACATGAGGCAACGGCTCCAAGGGATGCTTCAGCATATCCCTGCCGGCCTCAAGGATTTCAGAGATCACATCGGCATGGACCCGTCCATTGGTGACTTCGATAGCTGTTTCGATCATGGACAACGTGAAGCCTTTCGCGCCGTAACCATAGTGCAGCACATTGCGTCGTTCGGCAGCCAGTAAGCGGTCGGAGAGGTGGGTCTTTTCGGTAAACTCGGCAAGCAGCGAAGCGAAGCGGTCTTGTGTCAAACGAAAAACGCGTTCGTTGTGCCAAAGCGTGTCGTCGGCGTCAAAGCCGAGCGTGGTGATGCCGGCCATCAGCTTGCTTCCTCAAACTCCGCGGAAAGTTCCAACCAGTCTTCTTCAGTCTTGACCAGCTTTTTTTCGCAGTAGGCACGCTCCTTGGCGAATTTGGCGGCCCGCTCGGGCTCGTTTGCAAAGAATGACGGGTCGGCAAGAGCTTCATCCAGCTTTCCGATTTTGTCCTGCAGCCTTGCCATCTCCTTTTCAGCAGCATCGATTTTCTGCTTGAGCGGTTTCAACTGGCTGCGTTTTTGAGCTGCCTCCCGCCGTTTGTCTTGTGCGGACGCTTTTTCGGCTTCGGAAGCTATTGCCCTGTCTCTGGCTTTCTGTGCTGCCTCCGGGCCCTGCAGAATGAGGCGGCGATAATCATCCATATCACCGTCATAGGGTTCCACCTTGCCGCCGGCGACGAGCCACAGCCGGTCGGCGCAAGCTTCAATCAGGTGTCGGTCGTGACTGATCAGCACCACAGCACCCTGGAAGTCATTCAATGCCATCACCAATGCTTCGCGGCTGTCGATGTCCAGGTGGTTGGTCGGTTCATCGAGAATAAGCAGGTGCGGGCCGTCGAACGTCGCCAGCCCAAGCAGCAGGCGAGCCTTCTCGCCGCCGGACAGGTCCTTGGCCGGTGTGTCCATTCGATCGGTAGGCAATCCGAATCTGGCTACTCTTGCCCGCACTTTAGCCTCGGGAGCGTCCGGCATCAGCGTGCGCACATGCGCGACGGCGTTCTCGGCCGGTTTCAACTCATCCAGCTGATGCTGCGCAAAAAAGGCAATCTTCAGCTTTGAGGCCTTGGCCATGTCACCGGCCATGGCTGCCAGCCGCCCTGAAATCAGTTTCGCAAATGTAGACTTGCCATTGCCGTTCGCACCAAGGAGCGCGATCCTGTCGTCTGTGTCGATGTTCAGCGTCAGATGCTGGAGGATTTTGGTTTCACCATAGCCCGTCGCAACATTTTCAAGTTTGAGGATCGGAGGAGCCAACTGGTTTTCCGGATCAGGAAAATGGATCGGCCTGCCGCTTTCCTCCGTCAAGGCGGCGATGGGCTGCATCTTTTCAAGCATTTTCAGCCGCGATTGGGCCTGCCGTGCCTTGCTTGCCTTGTAGCGGAACCGGTCGACGAACGCCTGCATGTGCTTTCGCTGTGCGTCCTGTTTTTCCTTCGCCTTTTCGGCAAGGATCATGGCCTCGCGCCGCTGACGGTCAAAACTGTCGTAGCCGCCTGAATAAAAGGTCAGCTTGCCGCGGTCCAAGTGCACGATGCTGTCGACTGAATTGTTGAGAAGGTCCCGGTCATGGGAAATCAGGAGAACCTGATGAGGATATCTGGAGACATAATTTTCCAGCCACAAAGTGCCTTCCAGATCGAGATAGTTGGTTGGTTCGTCTAGCAGCAACAAGTCCGGTTCGGAAAATAGAACGGCTGCAAGTGCTACGCGCATACGCCATCCGCCGGAAAAGGATGAGCACGGCCTCAGTTGCGCGTCCGCATCGAAGCCAAGACCGGACAAGATGGCACCAGCGCGTGCTTCTGCTGTGTGTGCACCGATATCCGCGAGCCTGGTATGAATTTCGGCGATCTTTTCCGGCGACGTTTCGATCTCGGCATCTTGGAGCAACTTCGTGCGCTCGGTGTCAGCCGCAAGCACGACTTCCATCAAAGTGTCTTCGGTCCCAGGTGCTTCCTGCGCCACTTGGCCGATCCGGGTTCGCTTGGGAACCTGCACATGGCCTGTCTCGGTGGAAAGGTCTCCGGTAATGATCTTGAAGAGCGTTGATTTGCCCGCGCCATTGCGCCCGACGAGGCCGGTCTTGGCCTTGCCGGGCAGGGTAACGCTGGCCTTGTCGATCAGGAGACGGTCCCCGATCCGGTAAGTTAGATCAGAAATTTGCAACATGGGCCGGATGTTTGGCGAACCTGTGTCCCGGATGCAAGGAGAAAGCGAGCCTCCAGATCAACGATTATCCGCCTGTGGCAGAGATGCACATGGCAAGCAGGCCCAGGCCGATCATTGTTCAAGAAAGTGGACAATTTCCCGGACAATGCGTCGATGTTGCTCTTCCCGCTCGGCTCCACCATTGATGCACACCATTTCATCGCCGGGTTCATGTTCTTTCAAAATGGCAAATCCCGCCGATTTGCAGACGCCCATGAAGTCGAAATGACCGGCATCCTTCAGTTCCACATGACGATGAGAATTCTCCGGCAGTGCTGATGAAAGGGCGCGCGATTCAATAGTCTGATCGAGCATGTCCGCTCTACCGGAACCAAGGACCAGAACGGGCTTGTCGATGGCCGCGAGGCTGCTGCGCGAAAAGACGGGTGTTCCTCCAAGGTCCAGGCTGATGAATTTGGCGATACGTTCGTCTTCGCGCCGCGTTTCCATTTCCTTCTGGTCTCGTTGTGTCTCCGCAACTGACCACCCTTTCAGGACACTGCAGGCAACGGGCGTCGCGTCGTCGGTACAGACTGAACGGTATCGGTCCGTATCGAACTGAGCGCCTGCGAGAAGCATGGTGGTGAAGCCGCCAAGTGAGTGGCCGGCCGCATAGATTCGTTCAGGATCGATGCGTGTCTTGTAGGGGCTGGTTTCAACCAGATAACTGATCAACCGGCTCAGGTCGACGGGACGCTCCCAAAGCTCTCTTGCCTGGTCGGCGTCGCGTTTGAATGTGCTGGTTCCAGGATGATTGACTAAGGCGACAATATAGCCCCGCCGAGCCATCTCTGATGCCAGCCAGGCCTGATTGAATGTATTGCCGTACATTCCGTGGGAAATGACGAGGAGGGGGAAGGTGCCTTCCGCGGGCTCGCCTTCCGGATCAGCATCAGCCATTTGCCAGACTTTGCTTTTGTCTGCGCGCTGAAAGATGCCCGGGGTCCCGGTCGGGTACCAGAGATCGCCTTCGAGCTTGCGATCAACTCGATTGTCTTGAACCACCAACTTGGTGACGCCAGGTCCGAACGGCAGTTGGGATGCCGTTTCGGATTGCGACAAGGCTGGAGTGGTAACCAAAAGCGCAACTGCCGCGAAGGCTGAAGAAAGAAGGCTTTTGACTGTCTTTCGTGGATCGGGTTTGGGCTGGAGCATCTGACTTCCGCTGGTTGATTGCAATAGCAGTCAATTGGCGCTGAACCATACGTGTTGACAATCGGTACGGGGCACGTGTCCTGTCCTTGATCGTGATAAAGGACAGGATCAACGCCGTGAACTGCCGTCTAGGGTTCCCATGATCAGCATTCCCATCTCGTTTTTGCTTGCCAGTGTCTTTCTCGGCCTGGGTGTCCTGGTTTTTTCCCGGAAAGTTCTTCCAATGCGTACCAGGTGCCTTTTCCTTGCGCTTTTTTGCGTGATGTCCCTTGAGGCTGTGCTGGTCGGCCTGCGGTTTGCATTTGCAAACTATTCCTTCCTGCCGCTGCAGCGAGTTCTCCCGGTCTGGATAGCGCCCCTTGTTTTCCTGTCTTTCACCTCGCTGACAGTCTCACCTGCACGGCTTGGCAAGTGGTTTCTGGTTAATGGCGTGATTTCGGTTGGCTTGTCCGTTGCGCTGTTTTTCCCAGTCCCTTTCATCGGTTATATCGATGCAGTGATCGCGGCGAGCTTCAGTGTCTATTCCGTGGCTTTGATACGCCTGTGGAGCCAGGGAAGGGACGTCTTCTCCCAATCTCCGATAGAACTTGGAGCGTTGCTTTCGAAGTTTCTTTTGGCAGCAATCGCCGTGATGATCGCGACGCTAATCATCGATGGACTGATTGCGATCCTTTTTGCCCAAAACAGACCGGACGCGGCGGCTTTGGCGATTTCGTTCGCCAGTCTTTTCTTTTTGATTGCTGCGGTTACGCTGATTGCTGCAAGTACAAAGTGGAAACCGGGACGATCAAAGACGCCCGAATCTTATGCTACCGATGAGGGGAAAAGCCGTGCTCTTGTTGATGAAGCACGCACATTGCATAAGGACCGCGGGTTCGCGAAGGACCCGCAGTTGTCGCTGACACGCCTTGCCAGGCGATTGAGTGTTCCGGAACGGGATCTCTCTCAAGCGGTCAATCGCATACTTGGCATGAATGTAAGTCAGTTCGTCAACAGTATCAGACTGGAAGAAGCTGCCGAACGCTTGAAGGTATCAGATGAGCCTGTGTCCTCCATACTGGAAGAGGTCGGTTTTTTGACGCGCTCCAATTTCTACCGCGAATTTCAAAACCAGTACGGTGAAGCTCCAGGGACTTATCGAAAGAAGGTTCAGTCCGAGCTTTCGAGGTCAGCCCGATCTTCTTCATAGGCAAGATCGGCGAGATAAACGGCCGCAAATCCCGCGACCAACTCGTGACAAAGGATGACTTCCCGGTTGCCCGGATCCCAGAAGGCGTTTTCCTCTTCACAGACATCAGCCCGAAACGTCACTTTTTCAGGGAGTTCGTAGAGGCTGTCGAGTTCCTTTGCGACCCTCTCCATCAACTCGGTTTCTTTCAGAAAAAGCGCAAACGGCTTCAATTCATCAGGGGCCTTTTCATGAACGACCGAGATTTTACCGCCGGGGCCTGCATTTTCGACGCGCCAAAATGGTTCGGTCGAATACTCCCAGGAATCGGCAACTTGTTCATATTCGTCGACGCAGGTTTCAACACGGTCTTCAGGCATACCAAGATCGTTGGCGAGTTCCAGGAACGTTTCTTCATCCGCTCCAACCATTAGGCAAAGCATCTGATAGCCACGCTGAACGTTGAGATCGTGTTCATCGTAGAAAACCATGCTCTCAACATCTTGCTCCGCGATCATAAACCAACCGACCATCGCACTTATCAGCAAAATGTCGGTGTCTTCGGTGTCGTCCGCCAGCATGGAGACCGTGGCGAGATTGTCGACCGCGTTCTCTTCCTGCGCAAGAACGGGCAGCTCGAGTTCGGAAACGAGCATGTGACCACCCTCGTGGTACAGCGTATGAAGGACATTGCCCGCTACGAAGACGAACAATTCTTCCCGATCCTCGGGGGAAAGGGCTGCAATTTCCTGTTCAAGGGAGCTAGCGGCCACATCGCTGACACTTTGGGGAGCGGGGACATCTCCCAGGAATACACCGAAACCGAAGGCGGCAATGGCAGTGCTCAAAAGGGAAGGCAGGGCAGCGGCCGCTGATGCGATGAATGACATTCTAAGATAGCCTTTGCCGGGTCCCTGGACAGCCGTTGATTTCCTTGAACTGCGCAGAATAAGCTTGAACAAAGTGCTTTTCCAGCGTCTTTCGCGCTGCGGCAAGTGTTTGACTTGGAAATGTCATACACCCGCCCCCTTGCGGGCGAGGCAGCGCGCCGTTATTAAGGCCGCGAAATTCAGATATTCGGGACCTGGCATTTTGCCGGTCTGTAATTGAACAAGAAAGACGACACAATGGCGATTGAACGCACGTTTTCCATGATCAAACCGGACGCCACCAAGCGCAACCTGACCGGTGCCATCACCGCCAAGCTGGAAGAAGCTGGCCTGCGTGTGGTTGCTTCCCGTCGCGTCTGGATGTCCCTGCGCGAAGCTGAGGCCTTCTACGCCGTTCACAAAGAGCGTCCCTTCTTTGGTGAATTGACAGAGTTCATGTCGTCCGGCCCGACCGTTGTTCAGGTTCTTGAAGGTGAAGGCGCAATTGCGAAGAACCGTGAAGTCATGGGTGCGACCAACCCTGCTGAAGCAGCCGAAGGCACCATCCGCAAGGAATTTGCGCTTTCCATCGGCGAAAACTCCGTACACGGTTCTGACGCACCTGAAACAGCTGCTGAGGAAATTGCCTACTGGTTTTCCGGCACTGAAATTGTTGGCTGAACAGACCGATAAATCTCGTTGAGATTTGAAAGGGCCGGCTCTTTGAGCCGGTCCTTTTTTACGTCTGCCAGGGCATTTGATACATCCCGTTACACATTCTTACGAAGTGAAGACAGCGTTCAAAGCACGAATGACTCATAGTTGTCCTGTCTGGGCGACAACTTGGAGACAAACATGCGACTATGTCTTGCGTTGGCCGTTGTGCTGATAACCGTGCCAGCAACCGCCCATGACAGCACCGAGCCGCTTCACGGTGAAGAAGCAGTTGAACACACCCACATTGGCGATGAGATCTGGGACCTGCTGTTGCCTGAAGCTGAAGCGCAGGCGGACATCACGATCGACGGTGCCTATCGGCACATTCGTGCGAACGGTTATCCTGACAAAGCTCCAGGCCAGTTTCCCAATCGCAACAATCCGCATTCGATTTCAAAAAAGAATTACAATCTGAAAATTCCTGCCAAACCGCATGCGACGGGAAAGGCAACGTCTGCTCAGGGAGCTGTCTTCGGCATTGCCATCAACGGTGTTGTTATGGATCCGGGCACAGCAGAATATTGGCAAAATGATCGGAACTCGGGTTGGAATTATGAAGCGCTGGGCGGCGCGTGCAAGCTTGGCCTGGATCGTTACAACGCGCATGTTCAACCCAACGGGACATACCACTACCACGGCATACCGACTGGTGTATTGGCTGCCAATGGCGGTGACACTGTTCCGGCCATGATCGGTTACGCTGCGGATGGTTTTCCGATCTACGGGCCATTTGGATATTCTGATCCCGGTGAAAAATCTGCAGTTCGCAAATTGAAGTCCAGCTATCGTATTAAAAACGGATCAAGACCGGACGGTCCGGGCGGGCGTCACAATGGCAAATTTACGCAGGATTGGGCGTTTGTATCAGGTTCAGGCGACCTCGATCAGTGCAACGGGCGATTTGCGATGACGCCGGAATACCCGGAAGGTATCTACCACTATGTCCTCACGGACGAATTTCCATTTATTCCCCGCTGCTGGATGGGAACACCTGATGGCAGTTTCTTGCGCCTGAAAGGGCGGCGCGGTGATGTGGATACGCAAGGGCTGGAGTCGACGGTCGATTTTGCAGCGATGATTGACAATTCCGACGCGGCGTTGACGCTTATTCAGGCTCAGGGCGGACATCCGCCCCGATTGCGCCGTGGTGGACGAACGTCACCTCCCGGTCTCGGCCCGCGGCAAGGGCGGGGGCCGCGCCAGGGCGGAATGCCACCACCAGGTGGGCAGCCCGGTGGCAGGGGACCTTGCAGCGGCAGCTGATCAGAAGGGCTTCGATTCCAGGAAGAGGCGCTTGACGGCGCCTCTTTTTGTTTTTCATAAGGCTAATTCGCCTTTGCGAAACCTGCGCTCCAAATGGGTCGATATGAACCAGCAACCACCCAAAAGCACTTACTCCGTCTGTCCGCACGATTGCCCGTCAACATGTGCACTGGACGTTCATTTTTCTCCGCATGGCGATGTGCGAAGACTGAACGGCGCCAGAGACAACGCCTATACGGCGGGTGTAATCTGCGCCAAGGTCGCCCGTTATGCAGAGCGGCTTTATCATCCAGAGCGCCTGACCAAACCATTGCTGCGCGTCGGCAAGAAGGGGGAAGGCCGTTTTACGGAAGTGTCCTGGGAAGAAGCGCTTGATCTGACGGCCGAACGGTTTCTCAAGGCAGAAGCCGAGTTCGGAGCACAAAGTGTCTGGCCGTATCATTATGCGGGCACCATGGGCCTGGTTCAGCGGGACAGTATTCATCGCCTCCGGCACGCAAAAGGGTATTCACGCCAATTCGACACCTTCTGCACCAACATGGCCTGGACGGGATATCTTGCCGGAACCGGTCGTCTGGCCGGACCGGATCCTCGCGAGATGGCCGTGTCTGATCAGGTTGTCATCTGGGGGACGAACCCGGTCGCCACGCAGGTTAACGTGATGACCCACGCCATAGCTGCTCGTAAGAAACGTGGGGCGCGCATCGTTGTTGTGGACGTCTATGAGACGGAAACGATGA
The DNA here is from genome assembly GCF_947499295.1 of uncultured Roseibium sp. Classification (GTDB taxonomy): domain Bacteria; phylum Pseudomonadota; class Alphaproteobacteria; order Rhizobiales; family Stappiaceae; genus Roseibium. Next base: position 173,339 of record NZ_CANMNP010000001.1, on the reverse strand, counting down.
AGCAGGCGGACTTGGGTTTGATCCTGAAGCCCGGAACAGATGCGGCGTTGGCTTGCGCAATTATGCATGTGCTCTTTCGCGATGGCCTTGCCGATCGGGCATATCTGGAAAAATACACTGACTGTCCGGACGAACTGGAAGCACATCTCAAAGACAGACCACCGGAATGGGCGGCCGGCATCACGGGTCTCAAAACAGCGCAGATCGAAGAAGTCGCCCAACTGATTGGACAGGTGAAAAGAACCTACTTTCGCCTTGGTTACGGCTTTACCCGCTCGCGGAACGGCGTTGTTGGAATGCATGCCGCATGCTCGATTGCATCGGTGACGGGTGCCTGGCAGCTGGAAGGCGGCGGCGCTTTTCACAACAACGGCGCAATTTATGAGCTCAACAAGGAAATGATCGAAGCCGGGTCATTGAAGGATCCTTCGGTTCGCGTGCTCGACCAAAGCCTGATCGGTCGTATTCTGACGGGCGATCAAGACGCGCTGCAAGGTGGCCCGCCTGTCAAGGCCATGCTTGTTCAAAACACAAACCCGGTGTCGGTGGCACCTGAACAGGAACTGGTGAAGCAAGGCTTCGCGCGCGAAGATCTGTTCACCGTCGTTCACGAGCAGTTTTTGACCGAAACAGCCCGGATGGCGGATATCGTCCTGCCGGCCACACAGTTTCTGGAACATGATGATATCTATAAAGGCGGTGGCCATCAGTATCTCATGTTTGGTCCGAAGGCGGTTGAACCGCCCGCGGGATCAAGAGAAAATCTCTTTGTTATCAGCGAGATCGCAAAGCGCGTTGACTCAAAACCTCATGTCGGCTTCGACATGAGCGCACGCGACCATATTGACTGGATGCTGCAGCAGTCAGGCTACGGCACCTTGAATGAACTTGAAGCTGGAAAGTGGCGGGACTTGCAGCCGGATTTTGAAACCGCTCATTATCTGAACGGGTTTGCGTATGCGGACGGAAAGTTCCGTTTCAAACCCGATTGGGGCCGATTTGCAGCACCGAACAAACCGGATGGGGACACGGTTTTCGGTCCGGTGGCAGAAATGCCTGTATTGCCTGATCAGTGGGACATCATCGAGCGAGCCGATGAAGAACATCCTTTGCGTCTTGTGACCGCTCCGGCAAGGTCTTTCCTGAATTCGACCTTCAACGAAACCGACAGTTCGCGCAAAAAAGAAGGGCGGCCGGAAGTCTGGCTAAGACCGGACGACGCAGCAAGGTTCGGGATCGAGGATGGCGCTAAGGTGAAGACGGGAAATCGCCGAGGTGAGGTTATGCTTCACGCCCGCCTGAAAGACAGCATTGCACCCGGCACAATTGTCTCGGAAGGTCTTTGGCCCAACGATGCCTTTGAAGACGGCAGAGGCATTAACACACTGACCAGTGCAGACCCGGTCGCCCCCTATGGCGGAGCAGCCTTTCACGACACGGCGGTCTGGGTGAAGGTGGCCTAAAAGAAAAGCGGCGCATCGATCTCGCGATGGCGCCGCCCTCTTGCAAAAAGCCGAACCCAAGTCAGGTTTGGGGCTCCCGGTATTCAGGTCTGGCTTTCTGAACTCGTGGTTTCCGGCGTCACAAGCCTGCCTTCTTCAGCTTTGTAGAAGTACTGGCTGGCGACCAGCCACCCTTTCAACGGCCGCAAAATGGGTATGCAGGTCAAAAGGATCAGGGGCAGGGTGGTCACAAGGTGAACCCAATAGGGGGCGGTAAAGGCGATTTCCAGCCAGATGGCAAAGGCAACAGCCGGAACGCAGCCAAAGCAGATGACAAAGAATGCCGGGCCATCGGCCGGGTCCGCGAAACTGTAGTCAAGGCCACAATGCGTACAGCCACTTTTCAGCTTCAGGAAGCCGTCGAAAATGCTGCCTTCGCCGCATCGCGGGCATCTGCCCCTGATGCCGGTCTGGATCGGGGGAAGTTTTGGCCAACTTTCTGACGTGCTCATCGGGTGCTCTTTCTGCAGGTGCATCCTTGTGCGTATCTGTCCTGCGACTAAAACCAGTCACTTTGCAATTTTGACTGCAAGTGAATGCAGTCAAAGATATGCCAATTTTTTACGATTGCAAGAAGTTTGCCTGCGACGGATTGCCATGGGAGGCGAGTTAGAAATAGGTCGCGACGTCTTGGGGCGCATTAGACAGCGTTTCGGCAATGACGCTGAGTGCGGTATCGACTTGTGAACGCTTGTGCGGACCGCCCAGGCAAAGCCGCACAGCTTCAGGCGACTGGCCCGATACAACGAAGGCATCGCTCTCTGCCAGCCCGATCGACTGGTTTCTGACCTGGCTTACAAAGGCGGTGGAGGTCCAGCCATTGCCGAGTTGCAGCCATAAGTGAAACCCGTCCGGGTCGGCTCGGAAGGTCTGGTCTTTCAGATGTTGCGCAGCAAGTTTCTGGCGGGCCGCGCTCTCGTTGCGGATATGCCAAAGCATATCATTGGCAGTGCCGTCTTCGATCCAGCGGCTCGCAAGTGCCATCATGATTGGTGAGACCATAACGCTTTGTGAGCGCAGGACCCGCGCCAAGCGCATAGACGCGTTTCGCTCCGGTGCAACAACATGGGCAAGGCGAAGGCCGGCGCCGACGCATTTGGAAAGAGAACCGACATACCATGTCGTCTCCGGAGCAAGCACTGCAAAGGGTTGCGGCTTTGTTTGGCAAAGTTGACCGTAAGCATCGTCTTCAAGAATGGGGACACCATGCCGTGCAGAAATCTCAGCAAGCTCCTTCCGCCGTTGCAGCGACAGGGTGCGTGTTGTCGGATTGTGAAGTGTCGGGTTGAGATAAAGCGCTTTGATCATTCTGTCTTTGCATGCAGCTTCAAAGGCTGCGGGATCCAGCCCATGATCATCTTCTTCAAGCCCCATGAGGCCAAGATTGAGCTGGCTGCAAAGCGAGCGGATGCCAGGGTAAGTCAGGGCTTCACACGCGATCATGTCGCCCGGTGATGCGAGCACGGACAAGATGCCTGCGAGCGCCGCCTGTGCACCGGATGCGAACTGAACTCGGTCCGCTGCCGGTCTCAGTCCGACACCTTTGAGCCAGCGCAACGCCATCTCCCGATCAGGACCGTCTGTGGGAAAGGTCTGGTAGCGCAACAAGGACAAAAGATCTTGTGATAAGGCTTCAGTGCCGGCGCGCATGCGGTCCATCAGGGCCTCATCATCGGGTTCCGGCGGCAGGTTCATTGAAAAGTCAGCCGGGCCGTTACGGCGCGTGTCCGACTTTACCTGCTTTGGATGCTCTTTACTTCCGGGATCCGTGACATAGGTGCCGCTTCCGACTTGAGAAGCCAGAAGACCACGCCGCTGTGCTTCTGCATATCCCCTGGCCACGGTGGTGAAATCAAGCCCAAGTTCACCTGCGAGCCGGCGCTGCGCCGGCAACCGGTCTCCCGGTGTCAGCCGGCCCGCGGCAAGATCGGCTGCAATAGCGTCTGCAATGGCCATGTAGCGTGGTGTGTTTGTCGTCGAAAGGTCTGGAATCCAGCTTGTCACGGTCGTGTACTTTTCAAATGACTGTATATTGACTGTATATACGATCCGATAAATGTAGTCATTCGGTAAATGGACTTTCCTCAGTGTTTTGCGCCTGGGCTTCGATCGGCAATCATGAATGTATTCCGAGCGCGCTCAACTTGATCACCTCAACCGGTGCGCCTAGGCTTGTAGCGTGAGGTATCGACAGGTGAGGAACTGACCATGATCTGTGGACGTAGACATGTATTGACCGCATCGCTGGCCGCCCTGTTTCTCAGGCCAAAAGACGTGTCAGCCTCAAGCCGGGAAATTAAAGTGACGTCGGCAGGCGACCTCACGACTGAGGCAAGGGATCGCCACGAGCATTACATGCAAATGGCTATAGACGCTCTGGGCGGCGGAGCGCCTTTCGGCGCTGTCATTGTCGATGAGGAAAGCGGTGAGGTGATGTGTCAGGGCGTAAACCGGGGTAGAGTCAACCGGATATATCACGGCGAAATGGACGCCATGATCAACTGCTCGAACCAGCATCCGGACATAGACTGGTCCAAGTTGGCGCTCTATACGACCGGTGAACCTTGCCCGATGTGCATGAGCGCAATCGTGTGGAACCGCATTCCCAAAGTGGTCTATGCGACATCGATCAGGAAACTGAAAAACATCGGCCTGAACCAGATTGGTCTAGAATCCCCGACGGTTGCCGGTGCAGCGCCGTTTTACAGCGGTGAAATCATCAGCGGTGTTCTGGAAGACCGCACCAACGCGATGTTCGAAAAATGGTGGGCAGCACGACAGGCGCGTTTTCAAAGTGAGCAGAAAACGGCCAATTGAAGAATTAAGGTTCGACACTTTCGATCCTTGGCGAAAGGATCAGGTACGGTCCATCACTTCGACGGACAAAACCGTCGGCAAATGCCTTGCGATTTCCTGCCAGCTCTCACCTTCATCAAGGCTAGCAAAGATCGAGCCTGTATTCGTGCCAAAATAGAGACCGGCCGGATCTCTGTCGTCAACTGCCATGGCTTGTCTGAGAACGGTGAAGAAGCATGCCTCTTGAGGCAATCCCTGACGCTTTGCTTGCCAGCTCTTGCCACCATCCATGGACTTCCAGACGGCAGCAGCCGCATCGGGTGGATAGCGGCCACCGGCGTCGCTATTGAGCGGCAATGTCCAGATTGTGTCGGGATCGCGTGGATGAACGCGGATCGGAAAGCCAAAGGTGGAGGGCAGACCTTCGTTGATATCGTCCCAGCTGCGCCCACCGTCGGATGTCCGCCACACGCCGTGGTGGTTTTGCTGATAAAGCACATCGCCGCTGCCAGGGGCCAGCATCATGTTATGCACGCAGTGTCCAGTTTCCCCGTCGCGCGGCGCGGCCGGGTGAGGGTGGTCCTCACAGTTGGCTGCGTTCGACAACCTGTTTCTGCGCTCCCAGGTCCTGCCGCCATTTTCGCTGGCAAAGACACCAGCAGCGGAAATCCCGATCCAGAGCTTTCGCGGATCCGCTGGATCGGAAACGATCGTGTGCAGTACAAGTCCAGCGGCACCGGGCGACCAGTCCTTCGCGGACGGGTGGTTCGATAGACCCTCGAGATGCTCAAAACTGTCGCCATCATCCGTACTTCTGAGGAGCCTTGCGGGCTTGGTTCCTGCATAGAGCACGCCATGTGCGAAACCCAGCGACCAGATCTGGGTAAAATCTTCTTCGAATGGGGCGCTTTGTGGTGTCCAGTTGAAGAACTGCGCCGTATCCGGGTCGTTTGCCGCCCACTCGTCTACCGTGCCCTTCGTCAGCTTGGTACAGGACCACGTTTCACCCCCGTCCTGTGACTTCCAAACACCAGCTCCGGTCCAGTCTCCTCCACCGCCTGCCCAGATAGTACCGGTATCCGCCCGGCCGACCACATGGTTGATGGGCCAGCCATCGCAATAGGGGCCTTTGACCGACCAGCCGGATCTGGCCGAGCCCCCGTTCAATAGAAACGCCCCCTTTGTTGTCCCAACCAGAACAGTCAATTCGTTCGTCGTCATCGCGCGACCTCCCTGGTTTATAGGCAATCTTACCACGCAAAGGACGTGAATTGGGCGCGTGGAGCGGAGAAGAAGACAGATATCTCAAAAGTGGTGAAGTGAAAAAGATAAACAATAAATTGCAGAAGAATGACCTCAAGTGTTAAATGGCCAGGCAAAACTGATTTCACCTCAAAGGTGCATCGGTGGTTTTTTGGAGGGGCAAATGCGCAAGACAGTTTCTATGATCGACCGGACCGCCATCAGTGGCTATCCGACATATTGTGACGGGTATGCCCGCCCGGGAAACAGCGGCAATGGGTATGTCTCGGTTGTAAAGGTCGCTACAGGCGTCGTTGAAAAAACAGACGATTTTCTTCTGGACGGGATCGTCGCTTATGATCGCGCCGAGGCCAATGATGCCTATATCGGCCAGATCAACATGGAAACTGCATCCTCGTTTTGCGGCATTGCGGGCAATGTCTGGGGGTATGACCTTGCATATAATTCAGCCATCGACACGCTTCAGCCGATGTTCAATGCGCAGCAATATGACGGATCTGACCTGCCGGTCTACAATGCCGGCCCTCTGATTGACGCTGGAATTGCACTCTTCGGCACCGAGCAATCAAGGCGCTTTCCACCAGCGCCAGGTGCGCATGTGATCTGTGCCAACAAAAGCACAACCAACCTTCGTCCGAGGGCCGGTGTGCCAGACCCGGCCAAAGGCGAAGCCTACGGCGTCTGGTGTTACATCGCGTTGTCGATTACGCGAGACAGAGAGAATTCCGCTGATCTTTTCATCGAAGACGCCGGAACTTGGACAGAAAATGACAATCCTCAGGATCTTCAAGCCTTTCTTGATCAGCACCAGAGGTCGGTCGCCTGGAGCATCGTAGCCTGCGGCAAGGACCAGTCAGTGCTCTATGATCGGACCTTCATGGCCTATGCCTACACAATCATGGAGCCAGGTTTTGTCGGCACGGCTCTGACGGTTGCTCCTTATGTGACACTTGCCCAGAGAGCTGTGCCTCAGGCGGGCTTTAACGCCCTCTACGACGTGACGCTTTCCGAGTGGGAGCGCTCTGTTGGCTGAAAAAGATGCAGACGTGGCATCAGCGGTTTCTCAGTGGCAGTGCCTGTGCAAGGCGCACAGCTGACGCAACACCGTCGATGACCGGTATCTGAAACTTTCTGGAGAGATCATCCGCCAGATCAGCCATGCCTGCGCATCCCAGGGCAACGGCGCCAATGCCGTCTTCCTGCAAAGCTGTTGCAATCTCATTTTCTATTTTGTGACGCGCGTTGCTTTTCGGATCCTCAAGCTCCAACACCGCTACGTCTGATGCTCGAACCTTGGCACAGCGCGCTGCAAGGCCATTCAGGATCAAATTGTGTTCCAGTACAGGCACAGAAACAGACAATGTCGTAACCACCGAAAATTTTGGCGCTGCGACCGACGCGATATGATAAGCGGCTTCGCCTATGCCAATCACCGGTACCGGTGATCTTTCCTTCAGCTCAAACAGGCCCGTATCGTCAAAGCAGGCGATGATGACCGCGTCGATGCTCGGATCGTTTTGAATGTGCTGATCAAACACTTTGAAAAGACCGGGCAGCGCCGCTGTGCCATCTTCGGGACCCTGGATGGCGGCAGGCCCGTCTTCAGGATTTACGGCCGTTATCCGGCTTGCGGCACCACCTGCCTGTCTTGCTGCTATCGCGATCTTCTCCGTCATGGAGGCTGTCGAATTTGGATTGATGACGAGAAAATGCGCGTCTGTCATATCCGCCTCAAACGAGACCCTGTCCGGCATCCGACCCATGTTTGGAGCGTCGCCGGTTCAGCGTGATGACGATTGCCAGAAACAGACCGATAATCAGAAAGGAAAATGCGGTTGTCAGGGTTCCAAGTGCGAAGATGACCGGCGTCGTGACATTCGTGGTCATGCCGTATATCTCAAGGGGCAGGGTGTTGTAGCTGCCGGACGTCAGAAGCGTGCGCGCGAATTCGTCATAGGACAAGGTGAAGCCGAAAAGGGCAACGCCGATCAGCATGGGTGCAATAATCGGCAAGACGACATATCGGATGGTCTGCCAGGCGCTCGCTCCCTGGTCGCGCGCGGCTTCTTCATAGGATTTATCGAAGCGGTTGAAGACGGCGAACATGATCAACAGGCCGAAGGGAAGAGTCCAGGTCAGCTGCGCACCAAAGCCTAACGTCGACCAGTGTACCGCAAGGCCCGATTGCGAAAATATCAGTCCGACACCAAGCGATATCAGGATCGATGGGATCACGAGTGACGTGATGATCAGGTAAAAGATCACACTTGAGCCGGGAAACCGTTTGCGGAACGCCAGACCGCCCATCACAGAAACGATGACAGTTGTGACCATCACCATCAGACCGAGCGTGAGCGAGCGGGCAAAACTCCCCCAAATGTCGCCGACAGCCTGTTGCCGGAAAAGATCCTCAAACCAATGCACCGAAACACCGCGCATCGGAAAGGTCAGCCCGCCCTGTGGCCCCTGGAAGGAGAGGATCGCTATCGTGATAGTCGGCCCATAGAGGAATACCAGAAAAAGCGCGAAGATGGTCGCAAGCACGTAAAAGGCTCGGGAGCGTTTTTCCATCTCTTCAAAGCTCCTTCCGAATGTCGACGAACCGCAAGAGAATTGCGATCACAAGTATCACCGTGACCAGCAGGATCACGGCTGTTGCTGCGGCTGAGGGATACTGAAGCAGCGCGATATCGTTCGATATCAAGCGCCCGACATTGGCTTTCTGACTGCCGGACATGAAGCGCACAGTTATGAAGTCACCCATGACAAGGGTGACCACGAAGATCGACCCGATCATGATGCCCGGTTTGGTCAGCGGGATGATCACATTGGTGAGTGTTTGAAATCCGCTTGCGCCATTGTCATAGGCTGCTTCGATCAAGGACTTGTCGATTCGCATCATCGTGTTGAAAATCGGCACCACCATGAAAAGCGTGTAAAGGTGCACGAAAGCCAGGATTACCGAGAAATCGGAAAACAACAGCCATTCAAGGGGTTCATCGATAACACCCATTGAAATCAGCGTGGAATTCGCAATGCCATTCCGGCCCAGAAACGGGATCCAGGAGATCATGCGAATAATGTTGGATGTCCAAAAAGGGATCGTGCAGAGCAGAAACAACACAATTTGCCATGTCAAAGAACGGACATGAAAGGCCAGGAAATAGGCTACCGTGAACCCCAAAACCAGTGTTATGGCCCAGGTGATCAGAGCGTATTTCACGGTGTTCAGGAAAACCTGATAGGTGACAGGCGAGGTCAGCAGAAACTCGTAATTGTCAAACAGGAAGGCCGGGTAGATTGAAAACTCGGTGGCACCCCAAAAACTGACAACCACGATCATCGCAATAGGCAGGACAAGGAAAAACAGAAGCACCAGCGCAAGCGGCAAGGACAACAGCCAGCCGGATACCGCGTCAGGCAGGCCCTTTTGCCGGCGGGTGCCCCTGGACAACTTCTTGTCGTTTTTTTCAACGGGAATGAAGAGATGCGTCTGGTCTGTCATTAAGCCCAGGTCCGATTGAGGGAGATTGCGCCGGGGCCGTGGCCCCGAGCGCATTTGCCGGTCGAAAGTCAAGCAGCGATGAATTCGTTCCACTTGCGAACCATGTACTGGTTCTCGTCCATGACAGCATTCCAGCAGGCAACCGCCCCCATACGCTCCAGGAAGGAACCGCCGTCGCGGGTTTCGCCGGCCTTTGCCAGGACATCGCCGAACGGATTGGTGATGTCGCCAGTGGCTTCCTTGCCCTCGAACCAGTAACCCCACTCGTTTTCGTCCATGTGGTTCTTGGACGTTTCCGGGACAGCGGAATAATAGCCTTGGCGCATGAGGAAGCCGCCAACCCAGCCATCAAGGTACCAGTTGATGTATTCATAGGCGGCTTCCAGCTCGAGGCCGGACAGGCTCTTCGACAATCCGATGCCACCGCCCCAGGAACGGTAGCCTTCTTTCAGCGGTTGGTAGACACACGGAATACCGCGAGATTTCACGGCTGTGATTGCAGGCGACCACATGGATTGAATGATCACTTCGCCAGACGCCATCAGGTTGACGCTCTCATCGAATGTTTTCCAGAAAGCGCGGAACTGACCGTTTTTCTTGGCTTCGGTGAAGATCGCCATGGTCTTGTCGATCTCTTCACGCGTCATGTTGCCCTTGTCACCATACTGGATTTCGCCCATGGCTTCGCAAACCATTGCAGCGTCCATTATGCCGATGGACGAGATGTCCAGGATCGACGCTTTACCCTTAAACTCCGGGTTGAGCAGTTCTGTCCAGCTACCGATTGGGCGTCCGATCAGATCGGGACGAATGCCAAGCGTATCGGCATTGTAGATCGTTGGAATGAGGGTCATCCAACCTGTTTCTTCGGTAGCAAAAGTGTTGCCGTCCGGACCATCGACAAAGCCAACCGTATGCGGCGCGGTGCCTTGTGCAATAGTCGATTCCGGTGTCAGTTTGCCACTTTTGAAGATACCGACAATCTTGTCGTAATTCTTGATCTTGGTGGTATCCATGGCCTGAAGGTTGCCGGTCGGCCACACCTTTTTACAGATCCAATATTCGATATCGGCAATATCGAAGCTGTCCGGCTGAGTAGCTGCGCGCTGTGTGACCGCGTCAGAATCGAGCGCCGTCATTTCCAGGGTGAAGCCGAGATCTTCCTTCACCTTCTGAGCAACCTCGTTGAGGTTGGAGACCCCGGTGCCGAACTGGCGCAGTGTCACGTCTTTGATGTTTTGTGCCCAGATGGTTGGAAAGCCCGTGATGGCTCCGGATCCAAGAGCTACACCGGTCGCGGCGGCACCACCTTTCAGAATGTTGCGCCGGCTAATACCTTTTTCAGTCAGTTTCTTAGTCATCAGTCCTACTCCTGTTCCCCTCTGGAGTTTTGTTCGGCTCCGACGAAAAGAGCCGTGATTGGTGGCTTTACGCCGCCAGCTCGTGAGCATCTTCCGGCTTCCAGGTCAGAAAGACGGTTGTGCCGATTTCGATTGGATCATTGAAAAATGCGTCGTCGGTCAGAGCCGCGGTCAGCTCACCGGCACCGCCTGCATCCAGAGCCAGATTTACGCTTGAACCGAGGTACTCGACATCCTTGACAATTGCGCTGAGAAGGGTGCTCTCGCTCTCTGCCGACTTGTTTACCAGCAACCTGTCAGCGCGCAGGGCAATCGGTTTGCCCTGCTGTTTCAGAACGTTGTGACCACCGATAAAGCGCGCGACAAACTCGGTCGCCGGTGTATTGAAAACGACCTGAGGCGGTCCGGCTTGTTCAATCTTGCCGCCGTTCATCACGATGATGTCGTCGGCAAGTGCCAATGCTTCATCCTGGCTGTGTGTCACATGAATGAACGAAATATTCAGTTCACGTTGAAGCCGTTTGAGTTCAAGGCGCATCCTGATGCGCAAGAATGGATCGAGCGCGGAGAGCGGTTCATCAAGCAGCAATACCGTCGGCTCGGTTATGAGGGCGCGGGCAAGTGCGACACGCTGCTGTTGCCCGCCTGATAGTTGCGAGGGCAGACGCTCCGCATAGGCGTCCATATCCACCAGCTCAAGCAATTCACGCGCCTTTTTGAGCCGCACCGGCTTGTCGACCCCTTTCATCTTCTGGGAAAAAGCAACGTTGTCGATGACGCTGAGATGCGGAAACAGCGCGTAGTTCTGAAACATCATCGCTGTGCCGCGGCGCGCCGGCGGCAAGTCGGTGATATTGCTGCCGGCCAAAAGAATGTCACCTGACGAGACACTTTCATGCCCGGCAATCATGCGCAGTGTGGAGGATTTGCCGCAGCCGGAAGGACCAAGCAGACAGGAATATGACCCAGCTACGAACTTGTGGTCGAGGGCGTCGACTGCAACCGTTTCCCCATACTGTTTGGTTGCTGCCACAAGTTCCAGATCAAGGGGTGTTGCCATGTCCGGGCTTCTCCGCGTGAATGTCGTGTTCGGACAGGAAGTCAGCAAGCGTCGTGCCAATCTCAAAGAGCGGCGGAATTCAGCCAAAAAAGAGGGGTAAGAGACAGGCACACTCACGAGTGATGAATTTGAGTGCACAACAAATTAGCAAATCGAATACATATTGCTCAAAAATTGTATACGATATTTCGTTGTGGTGAATGTGCATGAAGAGTAGGATCGGTTCATTGCTTGATCCTTCCTGCCAATCAAACAACGACAAAGATCATGACCAACGCCGCTCTCAGCGATAGCAGCCATTTGCACGAGGTGATCGCCCTGCCACCGGGGCGCGCGCTGGAAATTTGCCGCAGCCTGCATTCGGCAATCCTGGAGCACAAGTTGGTGCCGGGTTTGAAGTTGTCGGAAGACGAGGTTGGGGAGATCTATGGCGCCAGCCGTACTGTCGTAAGGGCGGCGCTTCAGGCGTTGGCCCATTCGGGTTTGGTCAGTATCGAAAAGAACCGGGGCGCCTTTGTGGCAAAACCCTCGGTCCAGGAGGCGCACGAAGTATTTCAGGCGCGTGCCCTGATCGAACCTGCGGTTGCCCGCTTGGCCGCAGACATGATCACTGATGCACAGATCAAGCGCCTTTACGCGCATCTGGAAGCAGAGCACCAAGCGCTTCATGACGGAGACATGGGAAAGGCTTTGTCACTTTCCGGCAGCTTTCATACAGAAATCGCGGATGTCGCCGATCACAGGGTTTTTGCCGGCATGGTCAGGTCCCTGATTTCACGTTCTTCGCTTGTGATTGCGCTCTACTGGAAACGATCTGACACTGCGTGTGAAAGTCACTCCCACCATGCGCTGATGGATGCTCTGGAAAAACGGGATGCGGGAGCCGCCGAAAGTATCCAGAAAAGTCACATCATCGACCTGCATTCGGGCCTGGATCTCAGGTCAAAGTCAGACCGGGGTCTATCGCTCAGTCAGGCGCTGCAAGACGACTAGCTCTTCACAGAGCCGCATTCCTGATCGAATGGACACCGAGCGCGCATCCCTGTCCATCTTTGCATCGATTGGCTAACAGGTGCTCTGGACCCAGTCCAGAACGGTCACCGGGTCACCGACGCAGTTTGCAACAGCATGAAATTCGTCAATGAGTTTAGACCTTTGCCGGTTTTTTGAAGAGCTTGAAAACAGGCAGAATGATCTTGTCTGTGACCGGGATCAGCGCCAGACCGAGCGCAAGGCCGAAAACGCCGTCTAGTGCAGCCGTAACCGCCCAGGTCACGAATCCTTGCGCAACCTGAACTGCATGGGCTGCGCCATGGCTGATATTGTGGATGATATGGTAAAGCCCTCCGACCCCGAGGACCTCGGTGCCATGCAGCACGATAGAACCTCCGACCCACAACATGGCGGCAGTGCCAACCACCATAAGTATTTTCATGAAGCCGGGCATGGCTTTGACAATGCCGAGACCAATGGCCCGGGTAAGGGCCAGGCTGCCTTCTTTGGACATGTGAAGCCCGACATCGTCAGCCTTTACGATCAGAGCGACGGAACCATAGACGAGCACTGTGATGCCGATGGCGACGACGGCAAGTGTCGCGGCTTCCATCCAGATATTGCTGTCCGGGATTTCTGACAGTGCAATCGTCATGATCTCAGCAGAAAGGATGAAATCTGTCTTGATTGCGCCTGACACCTTCTGTTCTTCCAGATGGACGGGATCAGGTACATATCCTTCCGGCTCATCTGCATCGTGGTGCTTGGGCTGGAACAGGTGATAGACCTTTTCCGCTCCCTCAAAACACAAATACGCTCCGCCAATCATCAAAAGGGGTGTGATGATCCATGGCAGGAAAGTGTTGAGCAGCAAGCCAACGGGCAGAAGAAAAATCAATTTGTTCTTCATCGATCCCTTGGCAATGCGCCAGACGATCGGGAGTTCGCGGGCCGGAGAAAACCCTGCCACATATTTCGGCGTAACCGCTGCGTCGTCAATGACCGCGCCTGCTGCCTTTGCTCCGGCCTTGGCTGCCTGGCCGACAACGTCATCAACCGATGCTGCGGCAACTTTGGCAATTCCGGCAACGTCATCCAGAAGGGCAAGCAATCCGCTCATGACAGCTCCAAATGTGCAATTAAAAAATGTTCGTACTAGATACCGTGTTTAGCAGCATTTAACCGCCAGCTTGAATTTTTTCCACAAGACCTGCGCTTCAAACAAGAAAAAGATGAAGCGCATCGTACGCACCTACTGGTCTTCGTCACATGATAGAAACTTCTGTAACGTGACCTTGGATGGTCTTTGTGTTTACGCTGGACCTCCCGTAGCACCGATGCACGAAAGTTGAGCTGATGTGTCTGAAACTGATCCGCAATATTCTCCCGGCTTTCGGCTTTCTTGCATTCATGTTCGCCCTTGGCCCGCTCGTGTGGGCCGATGAACCCATCGGGGATGCCGTCAAGGAACTCCCGCTCTTTGACGCGCACATGCATTACAAGGAACCTGCATGGGAGCGATATCCGGTTGAAAGCGTGATCGAATTGATGGACGAAAACGGTGTCGCAATGGCTCTGGTTTCTTCAACGCCTGACGAGGGCACGATCATGCTCTGGGAACATGCGCCTAACCGCATTGTGCCGGAGTTGAGGCCCTATCACGGCAGCGCCGGGTCCGGAAATTGGACCAAAATGCAAGGCATGGATACCTATCTTCAACGCCGGCTGGAACAGTACCCGCATGAAGGGATCGGCGAGTTTCACATCCATCGGCTGGATACCTCTGATGAAGCGCTCTTTCGGAAAGTCATCGAAATGGCGCGGGAGCGGGACATTTACCTGCATGTTCACTCAGGAGCCGAACCGGTGCGGTGGCTTTATTCGCTCGATCCGGATGTGAAGATTATCTGGGCACACGCGGGCCTTAGTACAGCAGCGCCCGATGTGCACAAGTTGATGTCGGACTTTCCGACATTGCTTGCAGACACATCCTTGCGTGAATGGGAAATTGCAGGTTCAGGCAGCAGTCTTGACCCTGAATGGGCGGAAATCGTTTTTGATTTTCAAGACCGTTTGATGATTGGAAGCGACACTTGGGTCAACGCCCAATGGGACAAATATTCCGACATCATGGCATCCAATCGACGCTGGCTTGCGATGCTCCCAAGGTCAGTTGCGGAAAAGATCGCCTATAAAAATGCCGAACGCATTTTCGGGCGGGAAGTGACACCCGATCTTGTCGGAACGCGTTGAGGGTTAGACTGGTCTCGCCCTGTCTTCATAGGATTTTGTTGAGCAGGGCCGCCCAGAGCAATCCTATTCGCTCAAGTGGATGAAGTGTTCCAGAAAGACGCGTCGTAAATGTCAGAATAGGTCGGCACGGTTACAAACTGCATGCCGAGGCGCTCAAAAAATGGACGCCGGTGCTTGTTGCTTGCATTTTCAACATCAATGAACCAGGCGGGCTGACGGAGACTTTCATCCATACGATGAAACCGGGCGCGTTCCAGAAAGAGCCACCTGAAGAAATTTTCGTCCTTGCCGAAGCCGAACCCAAATATGAGCAGCGGTGAATGAAATAGAATATCGAGCCAGGTGTCTGCACCGCGCCAAGTTGATGTTTGGTCTTTGGCACTGCGCCGTAATCCGTTCCCAGAATAGACCCAATGGCGCGCACGTTGAACCGCGCCCATGTAGTGTGTCAGACCGAGGCGAATGCTTCGGCGATACCGCATCATCCCGTGAGCATGCCAAATCGCGAAACTGTTTCGGGGGGTGTCGATTGCCTGGTCCGAGAAATAGGAACTCCAGGGATAGTAGTCGGTGAAACCCGCATTCGACCGAATGAATTTGGCGTCGACCGACCTGGATAGGTTTTCATCGAAATTGACGGTAATGATGGGTGCACGTTTGGCTTTCGCCCAGGCCACAATCTTTGCATGATGCGCGCTAGGTCGCCAATCCGTCATCAGGTCACAAAACGTCTTTTGCAACGACACCTTTTCTTCAAGCGGTCTGCTAAGGTCCAGGATGTCGAAAAACTCGGTGTTTGACATCTCCCTCATCTCGTCTTCAGTCAGGGAAAGTCCCTGTTGACCGGAGAGTTTCTTCAACAGGCCTTCCCAGCTTGCGTCTTGCGATCCGCCATATCGGTTTATACCGTTGCCGATCAACAAAGCCGGTTTCAAGTCGTTCACAAGTGCGTCTTCAAGCAATGGCAATGTCCGCCTCCCGTGGTTAAAGGCCTAGCGCTCAATTCAAAGACCACCGGTCTTTCGAAACCAGTTCGCTTTCAAACGTATGTCGATCAACCGATGTCTTGAAAGACAGGAAACGCAAAACTTTAGAATGTGAAGAGCAGAAGATCAGCCGACCTTTGAACCGGACAGGGAAATCCGGCCAAAACGCTGTTGAGGTTCACCGAACCAAAGACACATAAAGGCAACGAGAAATGGCCGGGAAAGCGTTTATGGCCAGACCAGCTTGTCGGTCTGCGAACCGTTCGTGCTTCCAGTCGTGACGCGGGCGCCTGCGACCTTCGCTTTTCCGGAAGCCACGAGTTCCAGTGCTTTCGGATAAATCCGGTGCTCGACTTCCAGAACACGTGCGGCAAGCGCATCAGGAGTGTCGTCATCGAGGACTGGGACGGCGCCTTGTGCAATGATTGGCCCGTCATCCATTTCTGCCGAAACATAGTGCACCGTTGCGCCGTGAAGTTTGACGCCTTCCTCCAATGCACGTTCGTGGGTTGCAAGTCCTTTGAAGGACGGTAGAAGCGCTGGATGTATGTTGATCATGCGGTTCGACCAGGCATTGACCAGAAAGGGAGTGAGGATCCGCATGAAGCCTGCCAGAGCGACGAGCTCAATCTTGTGATCCTTCAAAACCGCATCGATGTCTCTTTCAAAGGCTTCCCGGTCTCCTGAAAAGTCCTTGTGATCGACTACCGCTGTCGCAATACCTAGTTCGCTTGCGTGCTGCAGCCCTTTGGCTTCGGGGCGATTGGACAAGACCAGTGCGATTTCCGCCGGATAGTCCGGCGCCATTGCCGCCGAAATCAAGGCGCTCATGTTGCTGCCACGACCGGAAATCAAAACGGCTGTCTTTTTGCGGGTCATGCAGAAAAGCCCAGGCTGCCTTCGAATTCGACCGGTGCGCTGCCTGCCGCTTCTATGCCGCCGATCCGCACAACCTGTTCACCTTCGCTCTGCAGAACGCGCGTAATCTCGTCCGCTTCGTTTTCGGCCACAACAACAACCATGCCTATCCCGCAATTGAACGTGCGCAGCATTTCCTTTTCGGCCACACCACCGGTGTCGGCCAACCATTTGAAAACGGCAGGGGCGTTGATGGCTGAAAGATCGATGCGCGCCGAAGAATTGTCAGGCAGTACGCGCGGAAGGTTCTCTGGCAATCCACCACCTGTAATATGAGCCAGAGCCTTTATGCCAGTCGTGGCTTTTAAGGCTGACAGCAGCGGTTTGACGTAGATCTTTGTGGGTTCCATCAGCGTTTCGCCAAGGGTATTGCCTGCAGCAAATGGGGCAGCGTCTGACCAGGTAAGACCAGCGAGTTCGATGATTTTTCGCACCATGCTGAACCCGTTGGAGTGGACACCGGAGGAGGTCAATCCAAGAAGAACATCTCCTGTGGCAACATCCTTGCGTGGGAGGATCGCGCCTCGTTCAACTGCTCCGACCGAAAAACCCGCAAGGTCATAGTCGCCTTCGACATACATGCCGGGCATTTCCGCCGTCTCACCGCCGATCAAAGCGGCACCGGCCAGCTTGCAGCCGTCCGCGATGCCGGCAACGACATCACTTGCCGTTTCAACATCAAGTGCACCTGTTGCGAAATAGTCGAGAAAGAAAAGCGGTTCGGCACCCTGCACAACAAGATCGTTGACGCACATGGCAACCAGGTCGATGCCGACTGTGCGATGTTGCCCGGTTTCAATGGCGATCTTGAGTTTCGTGCCGACACCGTCATTGGCCGCAACCAGGATCGGATCTGTAAATCCAGCGCCTTTCAGGTCAAACAGGCCGCCGAAGCCACCAATGTCGCTGTCCGCGCCTGGTCGGGAAGTCGCTTTGACCAAGGGCTTGATGCGGTTCACCAGTTCGTTTCCGGCGTCGATATCGACCCCGGCATCGGCATAGGTCAGACCGTTGGACCCAGAGGATTGGCTCATAAGGCGCTCCAAGACATTTCAGGCAGGTGGCTATGCCAACGCGGCTTACCCTCTGGCGCTGCGGAACACAAGAGGTGAGGGGGCATTGCTCCACGCTTTGCCCCAATGCTTGGGTTCGATTACGCGAACGGAGCGTCTGGTCTCGCCACTGGACTTGACCGTTGCCGGCGTATAATCCCATCTGAGTTGGCTTTGATCCGTTTCTAGTGTGCCGTTTGAGGAGCGCCATTCATGACCCTTCGCCGTCAGGTTCAGTTCTGGTTGATATCCCTCGCTGTATTCTGCCTGTTTCTCTATGTCTTTTCAGGTGTGTTGCTGCCGTTCGTGGCAGGAATGGCGGTAGCCTACTTGCTGGATCCGGTGTGCGACCGGCTTGAGAAGCTGGGCATGGCCAGGATGTGGGCCACCTTGACGATCTTGTTCGCGTTCGTCTTCCTTCTGGTGCTTTTCTTCATTTTGATCTTGCCCTTGCTCGGCAATCAGCTCGCACTTTTTCTGGAACGGTTTCCTGATCTTGTGCGCAAATTGCAGACATTGCTGTCGGAGTATTTTCCAGCTGATTTGGCAACCGTGGCCGGAATCAATCCGGAAGATTTGCAGTCTTCCATGTCGGATCTCATCGGGCAGGGCGCGAGTTTTGTCGGCAAATTGGCACAATCCCTGTGGAGCGGTGGTCAGGCTTTGCTGTCGATCCTTTCGCTTTTTGTCATCACGCCTGTGGTCGCGTTTTATCTTCTTCTCGACTGGGACCGAATGGTGGAGCGCATTGATGGGTGGATACCGCGAGATCATCTGGATGAAATCCGCGGTCTTGCGGCAGAAATGGATGGCGCGGTTGCCGGGTTCGTCAGGGGTCAGGTGTCGGTCTGCCTTATCCTCGGCGCTTTTTATGCGATCGCTCTTGCCGTTGTCGGCCTGAACTTCGGCCTCTTGATTGGCATGGCCGCAGGTCTCGTGAGCTTCATCCCTTTTGTCGGGGCGGGCCTGGGTCTTGTGCTTTCCATCGGTGTTGCGCTGGTTCAGTTCTGGCCGGACTGGCCATGGATCATCGCAGTTGCCGCAATCTTCGGGGTCGGACAGTTTCTGGAAGGCAATATCTTGCAACCGAAGTTGGTGGGCGACAGCACTGGATTGCATCCTGTCACGCTGATGTTTGCGCTTTTTGCCTTTGGATATCTCTTTGGATTTGTGGGGATGCTGGTTGCAGTTCCTGCAGCAGCAATGATCGGTGTGCTTGCGCGCTTCGGATTGAAGCAGTATCTCGCTAGCCCGGTGTACAAGGGCATCGGCCGGGCAACGCCGGTTGGTGACGACAAGGTATCAGAGTAACCGAACATGGCGGAACCTCCGCGCCAGCTGCCGCTGGACCTGCCGCATGAAGCAGCCTTGAGCCGCGACGACTATCTGGTCGGCGGCTCAAACAGAGCTGCGTTCGAGCTTTTGGAGCGCTGGCCCGACTGGCCATCGCCTGTTGTCGTTTTGGCTGGCCCGGTCGGTGCTGGCAAAACCCACCTGGTCAATGCCTTTCGGGATGAGACGGGCGCTGCTGTCATTCAGGCGCTTGATCTGAAGGAAGACGATGTGGAATGGCTTGCGTCCGCGCCTGCAGCGGTCGTTGAAGATGCACATCTGGGTGTCGACAACACCGCACTTTTTCATCTTCTCAATGCAGCCAGACAGGCGGAGAACTCTGTTCTGATCACCAGTCGGACATGGCCAGCGAGCTGGAAAATCGGGTTGCCTGATCTCCTTTCCCGTCTGCGTGCTGCAACACCCGTTGAAATTCAGGAACCTGATGATGACTTGCTTCGCAGGGTCCTCGTGAAATTGTTTGCCGACCGTCAGATCGCGGTGGAAATCAGCGTGATCGACTATCTGGTTGTCCGAATGGAGCGGTCGCTTGAAGTGGCCTTGCGCGCTGTTGAGGCTATTGATCGGGAAGCGTTGGCGGGACGGGTGAAGATCACCAAGCCGCTCGCGGGCAGGGTTTTGGAAAATGTGCATAAAGGCCATTAATCTGCGGGCAGCACAAAGAACTGTCATTTGCGAGCGGAGCAGTCCATGTTAGTCACGGCTACGAGAGGCAAGCACCCCGTGTTGGATGTGGGTGTCGCAATGCCTTACGATGGAAAGTGACATGAACGAAGCCACGGATCTTTCGGACATTTTGCCTTCGTCTCAAGTCGTTCCCGATCCGCGTATTAAGTCGGACGGTGCAGGCAGCGGACAAGATCTCGCGCTTTCTCCAAAAAGGTTTATGAACCGCGAGTTATCCTGGTTGCAGTTCAACCTGAGGGTTCTTGAAGAAGCCATGAACCCCAATCACCCGTTGCTTGAACGGGTTCGGTTTCTGTCGATTTCAGCCAATAATCTCGATGAATTTTTCATGGTTCGTGTCGCCGGTCTGCGTGGACAGCAAAGGGCGGAAGTTACCAACCTGTCCGATGACGGCCTGACACCGACCGAACAACTGGAAAAAATTAGCGAAGCCGTTCGCGAACTCCAGGCATCGCAGCAAAAGATCTGGGGTGAACTGGGCCGGGAGATTGCCGAAAAAGGGATCGAAATTATTCAGCGTGATACGCTCGGTGAAAGCGAGCGGGTTTGGCTGCAGGACTATTTCCTGAAATTTGTGTTTCCGGTTCTCACACCTCTGGCCATCGACCCGGCGCACCCGTTTCCATTCATTCCCAATCTCGGCTTCTCCATCGTCTTCGAACTGGTTCCTGTGTCCGGTGGCCGGGGCATGATCGCGCTTCTCAGAATTCCCAACCAGGTGGACAGGTTTGTCAAACTGCCAGGAGGCGAGGACGGCGCCGCCCGGTTTATCGCTATCGAAAAAGTGGTCAGCCTTTTCATTGGAAGGCTTTTTCCAGGCTATGAAATCCGCGGCAAGGGGGCCTTCCGCGTCATTCGTGACAGTGACCTTGAGATTGAGGAAGAAGCGGAAGATCTGGTGCGGCTTTTCGAAAGCGCCCTGAAGCGGCGCCGCCGTGGATCTGTGATCCGGCTTGAGATCCAGGAGACAACCCCGCCGGCTTTGCGCGAGTTTGTAGCCGATGCCCTTGATGTCGGTAAAAGCGAAATCTTTCTTGCCAATGGTTTGCTCGCACTGAACAACCTGTCACAGATCGTCGACCTGGAACGCTCTGACCTTAAATTTCAGCCTTATACGGCGCGTTTTCCTGAACGTATCCGGGAACATGGCGGTGATTGTCTTGCTGCCATTCATCAGAAGGACATCATCGTTCACCACCCCTATGAGTCCTTTGACGTGGTTGTGCAATATTTGCGTCAGGCCGCGCGGGACCCGGATGTGGTCGCCATCAAGCAGACGCTTTACCGAACTTCCAACAATTCGCCGATTGTCAAAGCTCTGGCCGAGGCGGCCGAGGCCGGAAAGTCCGTCACAGCGCTGGTGGAACTGAAGGCGCGTTTTGACGAAGCGGCCAACATCAAATGGGCGCGGGACCTGGAACGGGCAGGCGTGCAGGTCGTGTTCGGCTTTATCGAGCTGAAGACACACTCGAAGCTCTCAATGGTCATCAAGCGGGAACACGGACAGCTCAAGACCTACTGCCATATCGGGACCGGCAATTATCATCCGATCACCGCGCGGATATATGAGGATTTGTCGTTCTTCACTGACGATCCCGGCATTGCCGAGGACGCGGCAAGAGTTTTCAATTTCATTACAGGCTATGCTCAGCCGGCCGAATTGAACCATCTGATGGTATCGCCCGTGAATTTACGCCAGCGCATGCTGGAAATGACCGAGGCGGAAATTGAACACGCCAAAGCTGGTCGTCCTGCGCAGATCTGGATGAAGATGAATTCTCTGGTAGATCCGGAAATCATCGATGCCCTCTACCGGGCAAGCCAGGCGGGTGTTCAAATCGACCTGATCATCCGGGGTATCTGCTGCCTGCGGCCGGGCATTGAGGGCCTGTCTGAAAATATCCGGGTCAAGTCTATCGTCGGGCGCTTTTTGGAGCATTCGCGGATTTTCTGCTTCGGCAACGGACAGGGACTGCCTTCGCCGGAAGCACATGTCTATATCGGTTCAGCTGATCTCATGCCGCGCAATATCGACCGTCGTGTCGAAGTGCTGACGCCTTTGTTGACGGCAACCGTTCATGAACAGGTGCTTGACCAGATCATGGTCGCCAATCTGAAAGACAACCAGCAGAGCTGGCGAATTCTTTCGAACGGACGGCACGAGCGCATCGTACCGGGCGCAAATGAAGACCCGTTCAATGCCCATCAGTATTTCATGACGAATCCGTCCCTGTCTGGGCGCGGCAAGTCGTTGAAGAGCGATCGTCCAAAGCCGTTCAATGAACGGCAAAAACGAGGATAGTATGAACGCCCAGTTTCAGCCGGCACGAGGTCGGCTCAACGGGTCCGGACCGATCGCGGTTGTGGACATCGGCTCAAATTCCGTGCGTCTCGTGATTTACGAACGCAAGGCCCGCACTCCCACCATGCTTTTCAACGAAAAGCTGCTTGCCGGGTTGGGGCGAGGGGTTGCTGCAACAGGGCGCTTGGCGGACGATTCCGTGAACCTGGCCTTGAACGAACTGGCCCGCTTCAAAGCATTGATCGAGCACACTGGGTGTCAGGAGACCTACGTCGTTGCAACTGCCGCGGCGCGGGATGCGGCCAATGGCGCTGAGTTTGTGAGCGAAGTTGAAGCCTTCCTGAAATCGCCGGTCCGTATTCTTGACGGAAATGAAGAGGCCTACTACTCGGCCCTCGGCGTGATCGCCGGCTTCTGGCAGCCTCGGGGACTTGTCGGCGATATGGGTGGCGGCAGCCTGGAACTCGTTGAGATCGACAAGAACCTGCCGGGGAAAGGGTCCACTTTCCCGCTTGGCGGATTGCGTCTTTCCGAAGAAGCGGATGGCAAGATACCCAAAGCAGTGAAGATTGCCGAAGCAGCATTGAGCGATTACGACTGGCCGGATCTTGCCCCCGGTGAACGCACCTTTTACGCGGTTGGTGGAACTTGGCGATCTTTGGGGCGGCTGCATTTGATGCAGAATGACTATCCCTTGCACGTTATGCACAATTACGAAATTGCTGCGGAAGAGGCGATCGAGTTCTGCCGCAAGGTTGCAGTGCCTAATCTGGACGGCGTCGACAAAGGGGAAATCATCTCTAAACAGCGCCGACCGCTTGTGCCGATCGGTGCAGTGGTACTGGAACAGGTGTTGACGGCCATGAAGGCCGAGCGGGTGATTTTCTCGGCCACCGGAGTGCGCGAAGGTCTCCTGCACGAAACCTTGCCTGCAGACATGCAGTCCCAGGATCCTGTCATCGAGGCAGCACGTGAACTTTGTGTCTTGCGTGCCCGATCGCCAGAGCATGCAGAGGAGTTGATTGCCTGGACAGACAAGCTGTTCAAGGTTCTGGAGATCGAGGAAACCGCCAACGAGACACGCTTGCGTCACGCCGCCTGCCTTTTGTCCGACATCGGCTGGCGCGCACATCCGGACTATCGTGGCGAGCAGAGTTTGAACATTATTTCCAACGCCTCGTTTGTCGGGCTGGATCATGCGAGCCGGGCGTATCTGGCGGCGGCTGTCTTTTACCGGCACCAGGGCTTGAGAGAAGGAGCTCTGTCTTCCGTGATCCGGCAGCTGTTCACGGACCGACTGCGTATTCGAGCCAAGGTACTGGGTGCAACGCTGCGTGTTGCATCGCTCCTGAGCGCCTCCATGGCTGGCACGCTACCGCAAGTGGGTATCTCATCCATCGCGGGAGGCATTTCGCTCGACCTTGGCAAGAAACTAGCGGATCTAGAGGGCGAACGCCTGCGAAAGCGTGCAGCTCAACTTGGCAAGGCAATCAGCGCCACAGTTGAGATTGATACCGGCCTAAACAAATAGGAACGCACTCTCATGTCGCGGCCTCAGGTAGTTTTTCAGGTCCACCGGACTGCGTCACGCCGCTTGATCGGCCAACCAGGCCGATCTGCGCGCCACTCCTTGCCGGCGAACCCGAAAATCCATCGAATAGGTTCTATTTTGCTGAGGTTGGTATAGGCCGTCTAGGTCTTGTGCCGTTCGTAGGACGGCACAGCGTTCGGCGGCTTATTCCGCCGCTTGCCTTTTGGGCTCAGCCGGAGCTGGTTGATCGAGAGCGACAATCTGACGGTTCTGGAACGCAAGGGCGACTTCGCCGCGCTTAAGTTTCAAAGCGGTTTCTCCGAAGAGCTCCCGGCGCCATCCTTTCATGGCGGCAACGTCCGCAGCATCGTCCGCCGCGATCTTCTCAAGATCATCGACTGTTGCGATCACCTTGGCGGCAACGCCATTGGCCTCGCTGACAAGCTTTAAAAGGACTTTCAAAAGGTCGACCGCCGCCGCAGATCCGTCAGGCGCTTGGCGACCCTTGGGCAATGTTGGCAATTTTTCTTTTGGAAGAGCAAGCGCTTTGCGAACGGACTTCAGGATCTCGTCGGCCGATTTGGAACGCTCAAAACCTCGGGGAATGGTTCTCAAACGGCCGAGCGCTTCAGTGTCCTGTGGCTGCTGTGCAGCAAGCTCGTAGATTGCATCGTCCTTCACAACCCGGCTGCGCGGCACATTTCGGGACTGGGCTTCCCGTTCACGCCAGGCTGCAACTTCCATCATAACGGCCAATTCGATGGGCTTGCGCACCCGAAGCTTCAGCCGTTTCCATGCCTGTTCTGGAACGGTTCTGTAGGTGGTGACAGACGTCAGCACCTCCATTTCGTCCTGAACCCAGTGACTGCGGTTTTGTTCGGCCAGGTTCGCCTTCAGGAACTGATAGGCGTCCCGTAGATGGGTGACGTCGGCAAGTGCATAGTCAAGCTGCTTGTTTGTAAGAGGACGCCGGGCCCAGTCAGTGAAACGGGAGGACTTGTCAATCCGGGCACCGGTAACCTTGTAGATAAGTTGATCGTATGAAATTGAGTCGCCAAAGCCACACACCATCGCTGCGACCTGAGTGTCGAACAGAGGGGCCGGGATGAGTTCGCCCAGGTGGTAGATGATTTCAATATCTTGACGCGCTGCGTGGAACACCTTGGTCACGCTTGCATCACGCATGAGCTCGAAAAAGGGTTCCAGATCAAGCCCTTCGGAAAGCGCATCGACTATGAAGGCCATATCTGGTCCAGCCATCTGAATAACGCAGAGCTTGGGCCAGAAAGTGGTTTCACGGAGAAATTCCGTGTCTACCGTAACGTAGTCATTTGCTGCAAGGCGCTGGCAGGCAGCGGCGAGGTCTTTTGTTTTTGTAATCACATGCATGGTGACGTTCAGCTATACCTGAGTTCTGCCGCTTTGTCGCCACGAAATGGCATTTTTGGACAGCACTCTACTTGAAAAGGCGCAAAATGTGCGCCTATGTTGACATGAGCTGAAGCAAAACCTGTCGGGACTGGGAAGTGTATATGCGCAAGATACTTGTGGTGAATTCCAAAGGGGGCTGCGGGAAGACAACCGTCGCCACGAATCTCGCCGTTGCACTCGCCGCCCGCGGCGAAGATGTAGCGCTCGCCGATGCGGATCGTCAGAAATCCGCATTGGCTTGGGTGAAACGCCGTCCCAAACATCTCAACAAGATTGAAGCTTTGAATTGGACAAAAGAAAGCGCGATTGGAGAAAAGGACAAGAACCTGGATGCGATTGTGATCGACGGGCCGGGAGGCCTGAGATCTGAACTTGCCAAGAACCTGATTGCCGAAGCAACCGACATTGTGGTCCCGGTTCTGGCAAGCGCGTTTGACTGGAATGCAACACTGAAATTCCTCGACGGAATTTCGGATATCAAACGTGTTCGGAAAGGCAAAGCTGAGATTCTCGTGGTGGCCAATCGAATCAACAGGCGGTCAACACAGGTCGCCGACCTTGAACAGACCCTCTCAAAGAAGGGCTACCCGCTGTTGGCCAGAATTTCCGATCGTGTTCTTTATGCGCGTCACGCAGCCGCGGGGACAGGTGTCTTTGATGTGATGGACAACAAGTCCCATGAAATCCGTGGCCAATGGCATCCACTTCTTCAGGCGGTGGATACGTAGGGCTTTCTGGTTTTGCCGCGTAATCATCTGACCGCTGAGTCGCGGAAAGCGATTTCGATTGTATCTGAAATGCCTTGGTGCTCATCGCAATCCCGGTAGGAGCGGCGATGAATTTAACAGAGCTGCGAGCCTATCGGTCTGGAGCTTTCCAAGCTGAACGTGTCGTCTTCCTTTTGTGATAGCCGCCGTGTTTTTCGCATGGATGTAAGGCATGACAGCATTGCCCCGGAAAAATCCGGGGCAAGTGTGATCCTGGGCGACAAACCGCAAAACGTGTGTGAACAAGTTTGCGGATTGCGTCATGCGTGCTGTTCAGCCTCCCATTTGAGCTGTGCATTGACCGAGACTCCGTACTTGAACATGTCGAACGTGAAATCGCGAAGTGGCGCACCTGATGCAATCTTTTTCGGAAGGTCTGGGTTAAGCATGGCCGACTTGCCGATGGACACAAAGTCCGCGAGCTGGTCTTCAATGATTTGGTTCGCCAAACCAATGTCCTGAAGCCCGCCATTGGCAATGACAGGCAGGCCCGTCAAGCTGCGTGCAAAGGCCGTGAGGTTCTCACCTGTCTTTGCTGTACTGTGATAGGTGTATCCGCCTTTTTCGCTTGCAAGGTGAATGTAGTCCGCTCCAGCTTCAGCAACCTCGCTGAATATCACGCGGGCATCTTCGAGGCCGTTCGGCCAGAAATAGTCCTGAACGGTTGCCTTGGCCTGGGACAAGCGCACACCGACGATAAAGTCCGGTGAGGCTCTTTGTTGAGCCATCGATAAAATGTCGGTTGTCAGTCGCAGTCGATTTTCAAGCTTCCCGCCATAAGTATCGCTGCGAAGATTTGTTTCCGGTGTGAGGAACTGATCAAGGAGGTATCCGTTCGCGCAGTGGATCTCCACGCCATCGAAGCCTGCGGCTTCTGCCCGCATGGTTGCCTCAACGAAGGCGGAACCTATTGAAAGAATGTCATTCACCGACAGCTCACGGGGCACATCATAGTGTCCTTGTCGGGGCCCATACCCTTGCAGCATTTGACCCCTGGGGCGCACAGGCGAAGGCGCAAAGGTCGTCTCTACGGATTGCGACACCGCACCGGCATGAATGAGCTGCAGTATGATCTTGCCATTTTCCCGTTTGACAGCTTCGACAACGGTCTGCCAGCCAGCCTCATGACTGTTGGTTACAAGGCCGGGCTGATTGCCGTAACACTGCGAACAGATGTCGTCCACGAAAGCTCCTTCAGCGATCAGTAAACCAAACCCACCGCGCGAAAAGTCAGCGTAGTAGTTGGCCATTTCACGCGTTGGAGTACCATCCGGTTTAGCGGATGCGCGTGACATGGGAGCAAGCACCAGTCGGTTTGAAAATGATTTTGACCCGATAGTTGCCGGACTCAGGAGTGCAGATTGGTCGGACATGATTTTTCCGTCTGTTGAACGTGATGCTCAAGAGGTAGAAAGCGCATGATTTTCTGACAAGTACGCAATATTTTGGCATATACATACAAAAGGGTAACTATTGGGACTTGTTATGGGAACGCTGACCGATCCGATGTTTTGCCCGACCGAAACTGCACTAGGCGTTATCGGCGGGAAGTGGAAGGGCATGATCCTCTGGTGCATTTGCCGGAAAACCATTCGTTTCAACGAGTTGCACAGGATGATTCCATCGATTTCACAACGCATGCTCACCAAGCAGCTGCGGGAACTCGAAGAGAGCGGTATCATCGAACGGAAAGTCTATGCTCAGGTTCCGCCCAAGGTGGAATACAGCTTGAGTTCACATGGCAGAAGGCTGAAGCCAATTCTGGACCTGTTGGAAGACTGGTCCCGTGAATACCTGGAACAGCGTCAGCAAGAGTGAGAAGACGGGAATAGACTTAGCAGCGAGAAAGCTGTGAGGTAAACGATCAGGAACTCCCGGGGGCCACGGCCGTGTCTCCCTTGACTTTCGCTCCGCAACATGGCTTGTGCAGCCCGACACGGCCTGCCTCTGGCGGGCCGTAATGATTTTCTATGCCAAGAAGAATGTTGAGGAACAAGAATGCACCCCTACCGTAGTCACACGTGCGGTGATCTCCGTCTGACCGACGAAGGCCAGACCATCCGTCTTTCCGGCTGGGTCCACCGGGTCCGAGATCATGGCGGGGTGCTGTTCATCGATTTGCGCGATCATTACGGCATGACACAGTGCGTCGTTGACCCTGATTCGGACGCCTTTGGACTTGCCGAGACGGTTCGCTCCGAATGGTGCATCCGCATCGACGGCAATGTTAAGAAGCGGACAGACGAAACCATCAATTCCGAGCTGCCGACAGGTGAAATCGAAGTCTTCATCCGCGAAATGGAAGTACTCGGTTCGGCCAAGGAACTGCCGCTGCCCGTTTTTGGTGAGCTGGACTACCCGGAAGAAGTTCGTCTGAAGTACCGGTTCCTCGATTTGCGCCGCGAAAAGCTGCACGACAACATGATCCTGCGGTCGAACGTGGTGCGTGATCTTCGGGATCGCATGTGGGATATCGGCTTCAACGAATTCCAGACACCGATTATCACGGCTTCTTCGCCGGAAGGTGCGCGTGACTTTCTGGTGCCGTCTCGTCTGCATCCGGGAAAGTTCTACGCGCTCCCGCAAGCTCCTCAGCAGTTCAAGCAGCTGCTGATGGTTTCCGGCTTTGACAAATACTTCCAGATTGCCCCGTGTTTCCGGGACGAGGACCCGCGTGCTGATCGGTCGCCGACCGATTTTTATCAGCTCGACATGGAAATGTCGTTCGTTACCCAGCAGGAAGTCTTCGACACAATCGAGCCGGTGATTGCAGGATGTTTCGAGCGTTTCGGAAAGGGACGACCGGTCAACCGCAACTGGCCGCAGATTTCCTACAAGGATTCCGCACTCTGGTACGGCACAGACAAGCCGGACCTCAGAAACCCGATCAAGATGCAGATTGTATCTGAGCATTTCGCCGGATCGGGCTTTGCAATCTTTGCAAATCTCCTGGAGCAGCCGGGAACCGAGATTCGTGCCATTCCGGCACCGAAAGGCGGCAGCCGCAAGTTCTGCGACCGCATGAACAAGTTCGCGCAGGGCGAAGGCCTTCCTGGCATGGGATACATCTTCTGGCGCAAGGCCGAAGACGGATCCATGGAGGCCGCTGGTCCGCTTGCCAAGAACATTGGTCCGGAGCGCACGGAAGCCATTCGTGTTCAGCTGGGTCTTGAGGTCGGCGACGCGGCCTTTTTCCTGGGCGGCAAGCCGAAGCAGTTCACCGCCGTTGCCGCGAAAGCGCGTGTCATCATCGGTGAGGAACTCGGTCATACCGACAAGGAGCGATTTGAGTTTGCCTGGATTGTCGACTTCCCAATCTATGAACGGGATGAGGAAACCGGCGAGATCGACTTTGAGCACAACCCTTTCTCCATGCCGCAAGGCGGCATGGAAGCGCTGGCAGGCGACCCGCTGGAAGTTCTTGGCTGGCAATACGATCTGTCCTGCAACGGTCACGAACTCGTTTCCGGTGCCATCCGGAACCACAAGCCGGAAATCATGTACAAAGCGTTCGAGATTGCTGGATATCCTGCTGAGGAAGTCAACAACCGGTTCGGTGGCATGGTCAACGCGTTCCAGTATGGTGCTCCGCCGCACGGAGGTTGCGCAGCCGGTATCGACCGCATGGTGATGCTGCTTGCGGATGAAGCCAATATCCGCGAAGTCATGCTCTTCCCGATGAACCAGAAAGCGGAAGATCTGATGATGAGTGCGCCAAGCGACGCGACGCCTGCGCAGCTCCGAGATTTGCATTTGCGCCTTAATTTGCCAGAAGCTTAGGCAAAGGGGCGACTTGCAGGAAACCGCACTTTAAGAGTACCCCTCTAGCAACGAGAGGGACTGCGGGGCCGGTAGGGACGGCCCCGCTTCAGTCGGGCTAAAGCCCCATGAAAAGGCAAAGCGGCGTGCGAAACCCGTTTAAATCGAAGACCTGGACGGACCCGAACGGCACGGTTCAGCTGATCAAGCGGCTGTTCAGCGAGAATTTCAGAACCTATATCCCGAAATATCTCGTTGCCTTCGTTTTCATGGCCATGATCGCGGCGACAACGGCGGCAAGCGCCTGGATCATGCGTGACGTCGTCAACGAAGTCTTTGTCAACAAAGACTCCACCATGGTCTATGTCATCGCTCTGGCTGTCCTTCTCATATTCACGCTCAAAGGTGCCTCGACATTCGGTCAGATGGTCGTCCTGGCGCGTGTCGGGAACGCCATCGTCGCAGACCTTCAAAGGCGGATGTTCGACCATCTGGTGCGCCAGGATCAGACCTATTTCGACAAGATGTCGCTCGCGGAAATCGGTGTGCGGGTCGCTCAGGGTGTCGGTGCCGCCAGAACCACGCTCGATCTGATTATCGTTACGCTTGGCAGGGATATTCTGACCTTGATCGGACTGGTGTTCGTGATGATCGTGCAGAACCCGCTGCTCAGCGTTTTCGCTCTTGTCATCATGCCACCAGCCGTCGTCGGCGTTGCTGTGCTGGTGAGGCGGGTCAAGCTCTATGTCAAGCGTCAGGTTGTCTCAAGCGCGAAGATCCAGGCCACCTTGCAGGAAACGGTTCTTGGCGTGCGTATCGTCAAGGCCTTTGGCATGGAACCTGCGATGCGTAAGCGCATGGAAGTCGGCGTCCTTGAAGTCCAAAGACAATCGAACAAGATCGCATCGCTGACCGCAAGAACGTCGCCGCTGATGGATACACTCGGCGGTTTTGCGATAGCTTTGGTGATCTTCTACGGCGGTTATTCAGTTATTGAGCTCGATCAGGATCCAGGCGCGCTGTTCTCTTTCATCACGGCACTTCTGCTCGCCTATGATCCGGCTCGGCGTCTTGCCAGGTTGAATGTCAACCTGGGCAAGCAGATCGTCGGACTTCGGCTCATGTATGAGCTCGTTGACCGCGAACCCGCAATGAAAGACACCGAAGCGTCCCGGGACCTTGAGGTAAGCGGCGGCCGGATCGAATTGAAGGATGTTGTCTTCACCTATGGTGAAAGTGCCGCGCTTTCCGGAACAAGCTTTGTTGCCGAGCCGGGCAAAATGACGGCTCTTGTTGGCGCTTCAGGTGCCGGCAAGTCGACCGTTTTTGCGCTGATCGAACGTTTTTACGATCCGGCGTCTGGTGCCATTCATGTTGATGGCGTTGATATCAGATCCTTCAAGATTGCCTCTTTGCGCTCTCAGATTGCCTATGTCGGTCAAGATTCCTTCCTGTTTAATATCAGCGTTCGCGAGAACATTGCTGTCGGCAAAGCCGGGGCAACGGAGGAGGAAATTGAGGCGGCAGCACGTTCAGCGAACGCGCATGAATTCATAACGCGATTGCCGGAAGGGTATGAAACGCGGTGCGGCGAAGGAGGCAGCAATCTGTCGGGTGGTCAGCGCCAGCGTATTGCAATCGCACGAGCCATGCTTCGTGACGCGCCTATCTTGCTGCTTGATGAAGCAACTTCAGCACTCGATGCGGAATCTGAGGCAAAAATTCAAGCGGCTCTTGAAACTCTGATGCAGGGCCGGACCACCCTGGTCATTGCCCATCGCCTCAGCACGGTGCGTCATGCCTACAAGATCCATGTCATGGACCAGGGTAAAGTCATCGAAAGCGGTACACACGATGAGCTTTATGAGCACGATGGTACCTATCGGCGACTTTGCGAGTTACAGTTCCAGAGCCGAAACCAGGCAGCTGAATAAATCGGAGCTTCCCTGATACAACAATGGCCGGAAATTTGTCCGGCCATTGTTGTTCTTGTTCATCCGATTACCGGCTTCACTGATTGGCGGTGATGCCGACCGAAAGGATCTGCGGGATCATTTGCGGTGCCAGCATCGCGGTTCCCATGATCTGTGATACCGGTACAGGGGCGCCAGGCGTCGCGGTGACTTCGAGCGAACCAGGTGTCGTCAGGTATTCAGTAACGGCCTCGGTAACCTGTGCTTCAAGTTCCTTGTTCTGAAGCATCCCGAGCATGAGCGGCAATGTACCGGTCAGGCCGGCAACGTATTGCGGGGTCTCGACACCGGCCTTCTGTGCTTCCTGATTGAGAATGCGTCCGGTCAGCGAGGCATCGTCCAGACGGACCTTGGCATTTTCTATTGTCACATTCTGCAGAAGCGCCATTGCTTCTTCCGGCTTGTCAGATGTTTCATCCAGCTGATTGACGACATCTCGTGTGACACCGCCAAGAGACAGGGAAAGCGAGAGGCTTGCCGCATCCTTGGCGTCGATCTTGAGTTCAGGGATCACGAGTGTTGCCGCGTCCGGATCCCACTTACCCTGGCCAGAGATATCCATGGAAAGTGTCTCATAGCCGAGATCAGCCAGTGCCTTGGTTTCCTTGGCTTCCAGCTGTTTGACGTCGATTGTCGCTCCCGTGACCGCGAAACTGCCGCTTGTGGGAAGGTCTCCGTCCATTCCGTCAATGGATGACGCAATTTTGGTTATGTCGGCGATCTTTCCGTCTTCATCGCGTATCTCAATCGTGTTGGCTTCGAAGGTCTTGTAGCCTGGGCCAACAGGCGGTGTACCGGCTTTGACTTCATCAGGAGACGGCAAAAGAAGGTCTGTAACGGTAAGTGAGCTCAGGGACATGCCACCGTCATCAGCCGTGAGTTCCAGATTTTCCAGATCAAGACCTGACAGCTTCAGCCGTCCGTCTCCCTGAACGGTGCCACCGGCAAGCGTTGTTGCGCCGATGGTCGCCTTTGCGTTTTCATCCGCGTCATTGGAAACGACTATGTCTTTGATCACGACCGTATCGCCTGAAACGTCAACAGAACCGTAGCTTTCAACGGTTCCTTCTTCTGAATCAATCAGTGTCAGAAAGGCGTCGGCAACGTCGTTGCCGGTTGGATCGAATGCGAGTGCAGGAGCAGCCTGCAGGGCAATAAGGCTAACCGCTGTCGACAGACCGACAGCCAAACGGTTTGAACGC
This sequence comes from uncultured Roseibium sp., assembly GCF_947499295.1. GTDB lineage: Bacteria > Pseudomonadota > Alphaproteobacteria > Rhizobiales > Stappiaceae > Roseibium. Next base: position 140,645 of record NZ_CANMNP010000001.1, on the reverse strand, counting down.
GAAAACATCTTTTTATACTCCACCAAACTAGGGCGGCCTCACTCTGCTCCAAGTTCCGTCATGAAACAAGGCGTAAGCAGATCTGACGATGGTTCACATTTGCCCGTAAAGACTTGTTTGCCTTCAGGCGGCAGCCTTTTCCTGAAAAGTTCCGTTGGCGCGTTCGATATCTTCAATTGTCGGCAGGCTGGCTTCATTGCCAAGATGTTGGATGGCGTGTGTCGATGCGCCGCGTGCAAACCTGAAATGCTGGTCCCAGCTGTTTTCCGGCCAACGCAGATAGGAGGCGATGTAGGCACCGTGGAAAACATCGCCGGCACCATTGGAATCAACCACTTTGTCCAGAGGTACAGCTAGGGCAGGCAGGACCTTGTCCGGGCCACCCGCTTCATACCAGACCGTGCCATGTTCGCCGAGAGTGACTGCGCCAACGGGACAGTTCTTGGATCTCAGGTATTGCAGTGTCTCGCCGGTCGTCTTTCCGAGTTGCTGGCAGAAACGCTCTGAAACGACAGGCACATCGATATACTCCAGCAGCTCATCGGTGTTCTCTCGAACAGCGCCTCCATCAAGAGATGTCAGTATGCCGAGGCCTTTGCAGGTCTTGGCATAGTGCAAGGCGGCATCAGGCATGTGGCCGTCCAGATGAAGAGCCTTCATCCCAGTGAGTGTCAGTGGCGGGAAGGGGTGCAGAAATTCATTGTCGCGACAGCGAACAATCGCACGCTTTCCACCGTGGGGCATGATGAAGGAAAGGGAGGACTCGCGCACTTTCCGACCGTGAATGGAGATCCCGTAGGCCGCTGCCATATCCAGAAACATCCGTGCCAGCCAATCGTCGGCCTGAGAACACAGCACATCCGGTTTTCCACCCAACTTCGCGCAACAAAATGCTGCCGTCACCGCATTGCCGCCAAAACTGATGGCATAATCTTCGGCGATTGCTTTTTCGTCGCCGGTCGGCAGACAGTCGGTCAGAAAAGTGACGTCGATATAGGCCTGTCCAATAAACAACGCCTGCATGCAAACCTCCATTCATCAGGTTCCGCGTTCAAACCGCACCTAAACACAACAGCCTGGCGGACAGCTTTGATCTGGATGAAATTCCATCACATTCAGTCCTTGTTTACCCAGATCAGCGATTGTCAGAAAGAGTTTATTCGCGAACGGGTTCCAGCGTTGTCCTTCCGGTATATGGGTTTTGCAAAGACGGTGATGATCGCCCTCGCGTTGGCGACCGCTCCGCTGTTTGCAGGCAACATCATACTGGATCAATACGCCGAACGCCGCGCCATCACCGAAATGGAGGCGATGGGCAAAGCTTCGATCCAGCGGGCAGAAGAAGTCATCAGTGCCACCGTCGCCGTGTTGCAGAGGCTTGACCGGGACAAGATCGAGACTTGCAGCGCTGAAGACCGTGTCATCTTTGAAAAGCAGATTGTCGAGCACGGCATGATTGATGCCATCGGTCTGGTAGATGCCATCGGTCAGCGCATGTGCATCATTCCGGACCGGGATCTGGCGGGCAAAGTCGTTCTCCCGCCGCTGCGGGTGGATGGCCCGCTGGTCGGCATCGGCATGCTGGATCGCGCCTATCTCGGCGCGCGCGCTGCTGTGATCAGCTGGGACCTGAAAAACCAGACACGACTATTTGCTGAAGTGACGCCGGCCGTTATCGCGCTCGACCCGGGACCCGAATACCTGCGGTCCTATCGGCGAACGGAGCTGCGTTTGGGCGATAATCTGCTCTGGTATGACGTCGGCGGCTATAATTCCGAAGCAACAACCCCGGAAGAACAGCTCAATGTCGAGGTGGCATCCGAGTTGTATCCGCTTGTTGCGACTGTGACTGCACCAGTGTCGGCTGCTGCATTTGTGGTTCAGGATCTTAAAGTTATTGCGGCCGCGGCATGTGCAGGCATTGCAGTGCTTTTTGTCGCGATTGGTGTCTGGCTGTCTTGGCGGCCCGAGAGTGAAGCCAACGATGAGTTTGTTGCGGCAATTCGCAATGGTGAGTTCATTCCGTATTACCAGCCGGTCATGGACATCGAGAGTGGCCGTCTGCGTGGCTGTGAGATCCTGATGCGTTGGCGCCGTCCGAACGGCAATATCGTCTCGCCGGGCCAGTTCATGGCCTATGCCGAGAACAACGGACATATCTTCGACATGACGCGTCAGATGATGCGCATCTCATCTGAAGAAGTTGGCGACCTTTACGGCGAGAACCCGGATCTGAAAATGTCCGTCAACCTGTTTGCCGGCCACTTCCTTGATCGTGAGATCATTTCAGACATTCGGTCAATCTTTGAAAATTCCAAGATTTCCTATCAGCAGATTGTTGTTGAAGTGACCGAGCGCCACCCGCTTGAGGACATGGAACTGGCTCGCAAGATCATGGCCGAACTGCAGGCTCTTGGCGTACGCGTGGCACTGGACGATGTTGGAACGGGCCATGGCGGCATGGCTTATCTGCAAAAGCTCGGTGTTGATATTATCAAGATCGACAAGATGTTCATCGACACGATCGGCTCCGATGACAATTCAACGACGATTGTCGACTCCATGGTCGAACTTGCCGACAATCTTGGCATGGGCATCATTGCGGAAGGCGTTGAGCAGGAAGAGCAGATCGAGCGTCTTCTCGAACTTGGAGTGACAGCAGCACAGGGCTATTTCTTTGCGCAGCCCATGTCGGCCGAAGACTTTATTGCCTTCGCGGAAAAGACCGAGGAAGAAGCCCGCGAGCGCGCACGCCTGGCTGCTGAAGCAGCTGCGGCGGAGCAAGCCGCATCGGAAGCGGCGATGACCGCATCTGCTGCCTAAAATTTCCCCAATGGAAATTACTGTTGTTTCCCCAAGCCTTTAGTTGCTGAGGTTCGGGGTTGCCTGCGCGTGCTTAGTTGAAATCTCTTGTCTGTACCGACTGGACGGTTTATATGCGCCATTCAACTGTACTGACTGGACGGTATAAAATGGCGGCGCGCGCTATAGGGCATGCACAGGACTCAAAGTCCGAAATTCTGCAGGCGGCACTTGATCTCATTCGGCAATCTGGCGCAGCCAGCCTGACGATTGATGCTGTCGCGGAAAGGAGCGGTTTCTCCAAGGGAGGAGTGCTCTATAATTTTCCAACCAAAGACGCTTTGATCATAGGGATGGTCGAGTTCCTGGCGGGCCAATTCGAGACAGAGGTCAGTACTGCACGGACTTCGCACAAAACCTCGAAAGCACCGACTTTGTACGCCATGATCGACGTGACTGAAGGCTGGCTACTCGCCAACCGCGACGTCGCACGCGCCATGCTGGCAACCAAGGCCGACAGGCCGGAACTCGCCGAGCCCTTCATGGTCGTAAAAAAGCGCCTGAAAAATGCAATCACACAGGAAACGGATGAGCTCGCAAAAGCCTGGGCAATCTGGGCGAGTCTGGAGGGCCTTCACTTTTCAGAGGCTCACGGCGTGTCGATCCTCTCTGATGATGAGCGGGCTGCGGTCCTTGCCGAGCTTCGCCGGCGCCTGGATGAAAACTAAGATTTGGAGCGAACAAAAAATGTTGGTGTTTCCAAAATTCTCACAACTTCGTTGGGCAGGCATTTTGATGCTGGCCGGCATTGTTTCTGCTTGCCAGGACGATGCAATGGATCCTATCGCGCAGGCCGAAGCGGAACTGCATGCCGCGCCAAGACCTGCAAAGATCTTCACGGTCACCGATCAGATAGGTTTGCTTGAGCGTCGGTTTGCCGGTCGGGTTGCAGCGGTCCAGACGGTCGATTTGTCTTTCCAGGTTCGCGGCAAATTGCTCGAATTGCCGGTGCTTGAAAGCCAGCAGGTCAAGAAGGGGGACTTGATCGCCAGGCTTGATACCGCCGACTACGACAGGGCTGTCCGTGAGGCGACCATCAATGCTGAGCAGGAAAAACGAGAGCTGGATCGCCTGAAGACGCTGTTGGACCGATCGGTCATTTCTCAGTCAGCATTGGACGAACAGCAAAACACCTATGATTTAGCTGTCGAACGCTTGAAAGAGGCAAAACAGAACCTCGAATACACGTCGCTCGAAGCACCGTTTGATGGTGTTGTCTCTGTCAGACTGGTCGACAACTTCACGACGGTCAATGTCGGCACACCCGTCGTGCGTATGCACGACGTTTCAGAGGTTCAGGTCGATATCAATGTTGCAGAGGCGCTGTTTGGACGGGTCACCGAATCTGAAGTCGCTTCCATCGAAGCGAAATTTCCCGCATATAGCGACAAGGTCTTCCCGCTGACCTACCGTGAACACTCCAGTCAGGTTGATGATGTTGCGCAAACCTACCGGATAACGCTTGCGATGCCGAGGGAAGGGGCCGAACAGCTTTTCCCAGGCATGACGGCTTCGGTCATCGTCAAGTTTCTGCCTCAGGGACTAGAGCTGGGCGAACAATTTCTGGTGCCGACCGGAGCAGTCGCCGTTGACGGTGATGGCAACTCCTTTGTCTGGAAATTCGATGACGGCACAGAGGCAGTATCAAAACAGATGATCGAAGTGGGTACCGTCATGGGCGACTTCATGCCTGTCAGCCAAGGTCTTGCGGCAGGAGACGAAATTGTGTCTGCGGGCGTTGCCTACTTGAGTGACGGACAGGTCGTGCGCCGGTTGCGCTGATCCGAACGGGTGCAGGAAAAGGATCAGACACTTGGATATCGCACGCTATTCCATACAAAAGCCGGTCAACACCTGGATGATCGTCATCATGGCTTTCCTGGGTGGATTGTGGGGCCTTTCCACCGTCGGCAGGCTGGAGGACCCGGCCTTCACAATCAAGGAAGCGCAGGTGATTACGGGCTATCCCGGGGCAACTGCGGCCGAAGTTGAAAACGAGGTTACGGAAATCCTGGAAACGGCGATCCAGCAGATGCCTCAGCTGGATTTGATCAAGTCGGTCTCAGAGCCCGGGTTGTCGCGCATCGGCGTTGAAATCAAACCAACATATGACGGCAGCGAGTTGCCACAGGTTTGGGACGAATTGAGACGCAAGGTTTCTGACGAAGTCCGAAACTTGCCGGCTGGGGCCGGAACGCCGCTTGTCTATGACGATTTTGGAGACGTCTACGGACTTTTCTATGCCTTCACAGCGGACGGTTACACCAATCGCGACATTCGCGACACGGTGAAACGCATTCGGCGGGAGCTGTTGACTGTGCCCGGTGTCGGCAAGGTAGAGGTCGCGGGAGAGCCCGAGGACGTCATTTATCTGAATGTCGACCAGGACAAGATGGCAGGTCTGGGCATATCCATGACCGATATCATAGGTGTTCTGGATGCGGAAAACCGAATTCAGTCCAATGGGTCCGGTGTGTCGGGTCAAAAGCGCATCCGATTGATGACGGCATCCGCCTTCGATGACTTCAGAGGCATTCAGGATCTGGTGATAGGCCGGCCGGGTTCAACGGCCATGATCCGCTTGTCCGATATTGCGACGCTGGAACTGGGAGACCCTGAACGCCCTGATCGCCTGATCCGCCATGACGGTCATGAGGCGGTGACAATCGGGGTTTCTCAGGTCGACGGCACCAACATTGTTGAAGTTGGCACAGGCGTCATTGAGAAACTGGCGCAGATCGAAAAGCAACTGCCTGTCGGTATGCAAATCCACCCGATCTACGAACAGAATGTGGTCGTCGATGATTCCGTCAACGGCTTCATTTTGAACCTCGCTGCCTCTGTGGTGATCGTGATTGGCGTCCTGGCTCTGTTCATGGGCTGGCGCGCAGCCCTCGTAGTCGGGACGGTTTTGCTGCTCACGGTCATGGCAACCGTTCTGTTCATGCGTATTTTTACGATCGAGATGGAGCGTATATCCCTCGGTGCGTTGATCATCGCGATGGGCATGCTGGTGGACAATGCCATCGTTGTCGCCGAAGGCATGATGATCAATATGCAGCGCGGCCAAAAAGCGATTGATGCTGCCAGCAAGGTTGTCAGGCAGACCATGTGGCCGCTGCTTGGTGCGACCGTGATCGGCATCATGGCGTTTTCAGGCATCGGTCTGTCGCCGGACGCAACTGGTGAGTTCCTGTTCTCGCTGTTTGCCGTGATCGGTATTTCCCTGATCCTTTCCTGGGTATTCGCGATTACGGTCACACCGCTCTTCGGCAAATACTTCTTTCGGACAGCAAGCGGAAATCTGGACGATCATGATCCTTACAAGGGTTTGATCTATACAATCTATCGTCGCTTCCTTGTTGGCACGCTGCATTTTCGTTTGCTGACCGTGGCCGCTCTTTTGGGAATTACAGTGGCCTGCGTCATGGCCTTCGGAAATGTGAAACAGGCCTTCTTCCCGGACAGCAACACTCCCATTTTCTATGTCCATTATTGGGCTCCGCAAGGCACCGATATCCGGGCAACGGAAGCGGACCTGACCGAGATGGAAAAGGTTGTTCTGGAAGACGAAAGGGTTGAAGCCGTTACGAGCTTTGCCGGCGGTGGTGCGACACGGTTCATGCTCACCTATTCTCCGGAGGATGCAAATCCGGCCTATGGGCACATGATTGTCCGCACCACGGACCGGGAAGTCATCGACGAGCTGGCTTTGGATCTGCGGCGACAGTTTGCCGAGAGCTTTCCGGCAGCCCAGGTGATTACCAAACGGCTCGTGTTCGGTCCGGGAGGCGGAGCAAAGATCGAGGCCCGGTTTACCGGCCCGGATGCAAACGTGCTCAAGCGCCTTGGAGATGAGGCGCAGACCATTTTCAATCTGCCGGACAACGGGCTGGCTGACGTTAATACGGATTGGCGCCAGCGGGAGCTCGTGGTCAGACCGATTTTCGACGAAGACCGCGCTCGGATTTCCGGTGCGACCCGTGAAGAGCTATCGCTTTCTCTGCAATTCGCGACGGAAGGTGTTCGGGTGGGCGCTTACCGGGACGTTGATGAATCAATACCGATCGTCGCGCGAAAAGCCGGCCCCGATGGTATTTCGGTCAATGAAAGCGTTTCGGATTCGCTGATCTGGAGCAGCAGTCAACGCCGCTATATCCCCATTGATCAGGTGGTTCAGGAGTTCCTGATGGAACCACAGGACACGGTGATCCACCGCCGCGACAGAGTTCGCACGCTCACGGTCAAAGCGGAAACGACTGCCGGTGAAACAGCCTCGGCAGCACTGGCCCGAGTTCGCCCCCAGATCGAGGCCATGGCCTTGCCTCCCGGCTACAGTCTGGAGTGGGGCGGCGAATATGAGAGCACCAACGATGCCCAGGCGTCTTTGGGTGCTCAACTGCCGCTCGGCTTTCTGGTCATGCTTATCATCTCGATCCTTCTCTTCGGATCGGTCCGTCAGCCTCTGATCATCTGGTTGATGGTGCCAATGTCGATCAATGGCGTTGCCATCGCGCTTTTGGCGACAGATACGCCCTTTGGCTTCATGTCGCTGCTTGGATGCCTGTCCCTGTCGGGCATGCTGATCAAGAACGCAATCGTGTTGCTGGAAGAGATCGATCTTTTGATCCGCGAGGGCAAGGAGAAATACACGGCAATCGTTGAGGCCAGTGTCTCCCGTATGCGCCCGGTCATGCTGGCGGCCATCACAACCATTCTGGGAATGGCTCCGTTGTTGTCGGACGCCTTTTTCAGGGGCATGGCGGTTACGATCATGGGGGGGCTGGCATTTGCAACGATCCTGACCCTTATCGCTGCTCCAGTTCTTTATGCACTGTTCTTCCGTATAAAGCCGACAAGGGAAGCGCCGAAAGGAGCTTTGCCAGTCAAGGATACGGTTCACGCGACGATAGACGCACAGCCTGCAGAATAGCATGAAACGCATCTTTACTAAGGCGGAGAAATTCGCCTTAGTATATATCTTTCAATGATTTGTGCCGAAAAACAGACTCAATTTCTCAACGAAATGCGGTCGGAAAAATCGTCGCTTTTTGAAAAAAAAGAAGCTCTGGTTTGAGTCGAAGATTGGCGGTTGAGCTGAATGATTTTGGTTCAGCTTGCGTGCGGATCAGCAAATAAAAACCCGCCCGCGAGGCCGGTGCGGGCGGGTTGGTCCAGCTGTTGGGGCGCTCTTTCCGGACCGCGGAAGTCCGGAGGGGCTTTAGGTGCGTGAGGCCATCTCGCGCTGGACTTCAGACCGTGCGGTCTTGATGTTGTCGAGCACCTGGGGGCATGAGGTGCCCGACGCCTGCTTTTCCGAAAGGAAGGACGTCATCCGAGCGTTGAGGTCCTGCAACCGACTCTGTCTGGAGAGAGGCGGTTGCGTTGCAGGTAAAGTCATGAACGGCCAGAACGGGTTCATCGTCGTATTTCCTTGAAAGTGATGCAGCTACTGCAAACTAGTAAACGAGGCGGCTTGCGCTGAGAGCGCCCTCGATACGGCTAATCTCGTCACGCAGGCGAAGCTTGAATTTCTTCAATGATCGAATGTGCTGAGTGTCCGGATAGGGGTGCAACTCTTCGCGGCGGATCAGGGAATCAAGAGTGTTGTGCTGGCTGCGCAAGGATTTCAACCGGTTGTACATCGCCTATCTCTCCATTTCGCTTCGGTTGCTTCGTTGACAACAATGATATGGTGACAAGGCGAAATAGAAGAAATACATTGTTTGTATTAAATCGATAGAAAAAAACTATAGAATGCGAGGGCCAGATGAGCTTCCGCCCATCACCGCGTCAATTGGAGTATTTCATCGCGCTTGCAGAGACGATGCATTTCGGCAAAGCGGCAGAGAAGTGCAATGTCTCTCAGCCGACTTTATCGTCACAATTCAAGCTCTTGGAGGATCAGCTTGGGGCAATCTTGCTGGAACGGGGAGGAGGCAATATCAGCCTAACGGCTGCGGGAGAGAACCTCCTGCCTCTTGCCCGGCAGGCCTTGGAGAACCTAGACGAAATTGTGACGGCGGCACAGGCCGGACGGTCCAACCTTGGTGGATTGATCCGCTTGGGAGTGTCTCCCACTTTCGGTCCTTACTTCATGCCCCACTTCCTGCCGATTCTAAAACGCGACTACCCGGGGCTTGAACTCTATATTCGCGAGGACAGACCCAACCTGTTGGAAGAGGGGATCGCCTCTGGTGCACTTGATTGCGTCATCACGCCGGACATATCGCCCAGCAATCAGCTTGTGGAACGGGTCCTTTGTCACGAGGACGTTTCGCTCGCGGTTCCAAAATCGCATCCACTGGCCGGTCTTGATGTTGTTCCGACTGCAATGCTGCGTGATGAAAAGCTGCTGTCTCTCAGCCAAGGGTTCCGTCTCCATGACGATGTTCAGGCGCTTGCACGTGCTGCCGGGGCGGATTTTCGGCAAGAATACGAGGGAACGAGCCTCGATGCCTTGAGGCAAATGACGTCAATGGGGATGGGCCTGGCGCTGTTTCCGGCAGCCTACATTGCTTCGGAATTCGGTAAGGAGCCCGATTTGCTTCTGAAGAAAGTCGAGGATCTTCCCATGCTCAGGCACATGTATCTCGTCTGGCGGCGCGGCAGCTCGAGAACGGCTCATTTCGAAACTCTGCTGGAGCTTGCGCTTATGGCGGTTGAGGCAATGAATGTGAAAGGGGTGGAGGTGCCGGGCAAATAACGTTCTCCTTGTTGCCGGGCCATCCAAAACATGCCAGCCTTTTCGGCGACGCGAATACGGGAGAAGAACGATGCCAGAGATTTCAAGTGGCAAGGACTGCCAGACCGTGATCACCACGTTTGAAATGACGCCGGGAACTTGTTTCGATCTTCTGGACGAGTTGAAGGAAGCCTACGAGAATTTCATCCGTCACCAACCGGGCTTCATCGGCGCCGGTCTTCATGTCAATGATGCTCAAACACGTATTGCCAACTACTCCCAATGGCGCAAACGAGAAGACTTTCTCGCCATGCTGCGCACGCAGGAAATGCGGGAGCGCAACCGTAGAATAAGCGCACTTTGCAAGAGCTTTGAGCCGGTCATGTATGACGTTGCAGAAAGCTTCGACTAGGACAAGAAGCGACCCGAATTGCCTTCTGCGTAAGCGGAAAACCAATGCCTTAATCAACGCAAACAGCGCTGTGACTGGATTCAAGGATCAATTCAGTCAATTGGAACGGCTCTTTGAGAACAAAGTGCATTTGCCTTGCGCGCGCGAGTTGTAGGGTTCGAAGGGGCCGGATATCTCGTATCATTGCCACGTCGTCGAACTGAATTCCGCAATCATGGACCGCTTTTAGGGGCACCAGTCACACAAAATGTCACTTGAAATTTCCAACTGCGCCGACATTGAGCCGATCCTGCTTTGCGAGGCCATGAACATGGCGTTTTCCGACTATGTCGTCCCGCTTCATCTGAGTGTTGAAAAGTTCACAGATTTTCAAAAACAACGCGGGTTTTCATCCAGACACTCTTTTATCGCAAGGACGAATGATGAAATCGCAGCGTTCTGGTTTTCATCCGCCCCGAACCCGGATTTGGGAGGTGGCACCTATACGCTATCCGTTGGAACACAGCCACAATATCGGCGCAAAGGTCTGTTCGCACAGCTTCTAAAAGTGGTTTCCGGTCAGCTTGCCGCGGAGGGTGCGTCCGGTATGCAGCTTGAAGTAATCAGCACCAACGACAAGGCGGTCGCAGCCTATGAAAACGCGGGTTTTCAAACCGGAAGAAGACTTCGTGTTTGCAAGTTTTCAACAGCAGGGATTGAGGTTTCATCTGCTGGCTGGGACTTGCGGCCGATTGAGATCACTGCGCTTCCCTCCGAGGAAACCGCCTTTTTCGATTGGCAGCCGACACCACAAAACAGCAAGAAAGCCCTGAGTGCGTTGGCCGGAAAGAGCAAGGCAATTTCCGCCCGTGCCAACGGAGAGGTCTTGGGTTGGGTCGCTTTTTATCGTGACGGCTCGGTTGCGCAGCTCGTTGTCAGGAAAGACCAGCGCAGAAAAGGTGTCGGTGGGGCCTTGCTCGCAGCTGCTGCCGAAGCTGTCGACAATGAACAGCTTGTGTTCGTCAATGTAGACAGGTCGGACATGGCAACAAATGCCCTGCTGGACAGGGCCGGTGCTGAAGACCTTCTGGAACAGCTGGAAATGCGCCTGACATTCTGATGGGGGACTGAGCCGTTGCTTCTTTCTCTTCAGGTCACTTCGCGGTTCTTAAACGGGGCGGTTCTTAAACGGGGCATGGTCAGCAAGCGCTTCGTTTTCCCGTTCGACAGCACGGCGTTCATGTTCCAGGAAATCTGCGACCGCATCATGAAGACCTTCATGCGCGATCCAGTGCGCCGAATAGGTCGTTGCCGGAAGATAGCCGCGCGCGAGCTTGTGCGCGCCTTGCGCCCCGGCCTCGACCCGTTTCAGGCCCTTGGCGATGGCGAAGTCGATGGCCTGATAGTAGCAGAGTTCGAAATGCAGGAAGGGATGATGCTCCGTGCATCCCCAGTGTCTTCCAAACAAGGTTTCAGAGCCGATGAAATTCAGTGCACCTGCAACATATCGACCGTGCCGCTTTGCAAGAACCAGCAGCGTGCGCTCTGCCAGCCGTTCGTTGATCAGTGAAAAAAAGTCTCGGTTGAGGTAGGGCCGGCCCCATTTCCGAGACCCGGTATCCAGGTAGAATTCGTAAAATGCGTCCCAATGGGCTTCGGTGAGGTCCGACCCTGTGACCCATTCCACTTCAATGCCATCAGCGCAAAGGGCTTCCTTACGCTCCTTTTTGATCGCCTTGCGTTTGCGCGATGCCAGGTCCGCAAGGAAGCTTTCAAAGCCTTCGTATCCGTGATTTTCCCAGTGAAACTGCTGGTCGGTGCGACGAAGATATCCAAGGTCACCCAAAGTGTCCCATTCTCCCTTCGAGAGGAAGGTCGCATGAACGGACGATGCGCCGGTTTTCTGGCAAACCTGAACCAGACCTGCTGCCAGGGCCTGAAGCCCGGCTTCCCGGTTGACACCCGGTCCGGTCAAAAACCGTCTTCCTGTTGCTGGAGTGAAGGGAACGGAAATCTGGAGCTTGGGATAGTAGTCGCCACCGGCCCGGTAAAAAGCATCCGCCCAACCGTGGTCGAACACATATTCACCTTGTGAATGGCTCTTCAGATAAGCCGGCACTGCGCCAAGCACAGTCTCGTTTTCATCTTGAAGCAACATGTGCCGGGGCATCCAGCCGGTCGCATTTGTGGCACATCCTGAACTTTCAAGCGCTTCAAGAAAATCGTAAGAAAGAAAAGGATTAAACGACGTTTCTTCAGAAGTTGGTTCAAACTCCCTGGCCAACACGCCGGACAGGTCCTTGAGTGATTTGCAGTCGTCGTCTGTCGTCAGGGACCCGCGCCCTGAAAGCTTCCAGCCTGGATTTGCAACCCGGTCCCAAGACTCTCGAGAAACATCCTTCAAAGAAGACAAGATGCGCAAGGTAATGGCTTGTCCGGCATCTGCAGGACTGTCGCCGCCTTGGGTGGAAGTGGAGCTCATACGTTAAAAAAAACCACAGTTTGAAACCTTGATCAAAATGTAGCGCTGCCTTTTTGCGGTGCAAGAGCTTAAGTCAGTTTGAAGTCAAATCCCGAGGCTTTTATCGGGGTCGAACCCCTCGAAGACAACTTGATCTGCATAGCGCGCTGCGATCTCGCGTTGTTCGCGTGTGCGCACGGTCCAGCACATGAGCGGAAGTTTGAAAACAGACCGCAATAGGCTGGGGCCCGCTTTCGGAAGGTCTTTGACACCATAGGATATGAAATCCGGGCGTGTGCGCGGCGCGTGAAGAAGATGACGCAGAATAAACCGGTCAACACGGCTGTAGCTCACATAAGTGCGTCCCGGTTCCGCACCGTCGGCGACAATGCCACGTAGAACCTGCCGATTGTGGTTGCGTGCTATCGAAAGCATGTCCGGGTCGAAGGTTTTTATGCAAACCGGCCCATTGTAGGCCGCAACCTGATCGACAACGTGGCGCACAAAATCGCCCTGAGCATCACGGCGCATCAGCGATTTGATTTCGACAACAATCGGAACTTTGCCTTCGACGAGCGAAAAAAGATCCTGAAGCAGCCAAAGCTTGTCGGTCCCCGTTTTCATATGGATCTTTTCGAGTGCCTTCGAACTGAAGTCGACGACTTTTCCAGATCCTTCGGCCAGCCGATCCAGTGTGTAGTCGTGAAAAACCAGCGCTTCGCCGTCAGCGGTCTCCTGAATATCGACTTCGATGCCGAAGGACCTGTCCATTGCCTCCCGCACCGCAGAGGGTGAGTTTTCCATAATGCCGTTATCCACATCGTGAAAGCCACGATGGGCGATTGGACGGGCGAAAATAGCCTCAAGATCGGGAGACATGAATTGAAATACCGCTTCGGCGTTTGGGCGTAAACTGAGACTTAGTCGACAATCTCGAAGATGGCTTCGATCTCGACGGCAGCGCCAAAGGGCAGGGAGGCGGCACTAACCGCGGAGCGGGCGTGGCGGCCCTTGTCACCCATGGCTTCCACGAGGAAATCCGAAGCACCGTTGATGACCTGTGGCTGGTCTGCAAACTCGCCGGTCGAATTGACGAACCCGACGATCTTGACAAGACGGACGACCTTCTCAAGATCACCGGTGGCCGCTTTTGCCTGAGCAAGCAAATTGATGGCGCAAAGTTTTGCAGCATGCTTGCCTTCGTCAACACCCAGTCCGTCTCCCAGCTTGCCGGTGACTTCGATATTGCCTGCACTCATCGGCAACTGCCCGGACACAAACAGCTGATTGCCCGTTTTTACGAAAGGCACATAGTTGGCGGCAGGCGCAGCTGCTTCTGGAAGTGTTACGCCAAGGTCCGCGAGCCGTGTTTCAATGGTGCTGCTCATGAAATGTCTCCGCAGGATTTCGATCCGGTTGTTTGTCGCGGTGTCTTCGCTCAATTTGGCGACCGGCACAAGATCAAAATTCCACGATGTGAATGGTGGCAAATTGCAAGGAAACAAACTGCAATTGCAGAGCCGCAACGGACCGAAACGCTAAGAACCGAATGTGCAGCACACAAGTTTCGTGCAGATTTGTGCATTCACTATAGCGAAATGCACCGTTTCCCGAATATGATGGAGCAAACGCACTGGCGGCCAGCGAACCGTCGGTGAAACATGAGGTTCTTGATGCAGACTGTCGTGAATTTTTCGTCCAGAGCCGCCACTTTGCTGCTCCTTTCCGGGATCCTTGGTGCGACACCTGTAGCTGCTGCCGGTGCGGCGCCAGTCGGGACAAAACTGGTCCCTCACAGGGCCGTCTACGACATGAAACTTGGAGACACGGAAGAGCAGTCTGGTATCGCCGGGCTCTCGGGCCGCATGGTTTATGACTTTTCAGGAAATGCCTGTGAAGGCTATAGCGTCAATTTCCGGTTTGTGACCGAGTTTCAAGACACCAGCGGCGGATCTCAGATCACCGATCTGCAAACCACCTCCTTTGAAGAACCGGAAGCGGAGAGCTACCAGTTTCTGTCCAAGACATATGTCGACCAGAAACTTGTCGAGGAAACGCGGGGCACCGCACATGCCGGAGCGGATGCGAAAAAGGTTGAGCTGAAACAACCTTCCGAAAAGTCCCTAGAAATAAGCAACGAAGTACTGTTCCCGACCGAGCACCTCCTGTCGGTCATGAAGTCTGCGAAGGACGGCATCCGTTTCGTCGCTGCCGATATTTATGATGGCGCGGAAACAGGCGAAAAGGTCTATGCCACGACGTCTGTGATCGGCACAAAAGCGGTCAACTCGGTCAAATCGAATTCCAGTAGTGCCGATGCTCCGCTGTCCGGTATGAATTATTGGCCGGTGACAGTTGCCTATTTCGACCCTAGTACGGACGATGCATCCGGCGAACTTCTTCCGGTCTACCAGCTTTCCTTCTGGCTTTATGAGAACGGTATCAGTGGCCATCTGAAACTGGACTACGGCGACTTCACAATTCAGGGCACGATGACGTCCCTGGAACTCTATGACGAGACGGAGTGCCAATAGGCGCGCGAGGTCGCAGTCCTCAGGCTATTTGCCTTCCTTGGAAGCCTTGGCCGCGTGCGTCAGTCCGAGTTCAACAGCCGAATTGCCGAATTTGTCCCTGAGCCGGTCGACGGCACGTTCAGCGCTTTTGCGCCGTTCGGCCGACTCGTCCAGCAGGTCCTGAGGGTCAGCCCTGTCGGCTGTTTCCAGATCGCTGACACCAATGCCGATCAGGCGGAAACGCCTGCCGTCCGTCTCGTTTTCGAGCAATGAAACACCGGCAGAGAAGATCCTGTCTGCCAGCTGGGTCGGGTCTGTCAGATGGCGGGCCCTGGTGATCGTCTTGAAGTCCGCCGTCTTGAGCTTCAAAGTTATGCCTCGCCCGGATAAATCCGATTTCTTGAGACGTGCCGAGACCTTTTCAGAAAGATCGCGCAAAATCGGGCGAAGGGTCTCGAAGCTGGAAATGTCCGTTCTGAAAGTGGTTTCGGTCGATACGCTTTTGGCTCCCCGCTGGGGCTTCACCAATCTGCTGTCGTCGCCCTGAGACAAATGAGCCAGACGTAATCCTATGGAGCCGTACTTACGCGCGAGATCGGCAGAATCCATCGTTTGCAGTTGACCGATTGTCCGAATGCCATCCTTTTCAAGTTTCTTTTGAAAAACTTTGCCGACACCCCAAATCCGGCCCACTGGCATGTCTGACAGCACGGATTTGGCCTCCACCGCGCCGATCACCGAAAATCCGCGCGGTTTCTCGAGGTCCGAGGCAAGTTTCGCCAGAAACTTGTTCGGTGCCAGGCCTACTGAGGCACTGATACCGATATCTTCTTCAATTTCCCGAATGAACTTGGCGAGCGTTTCTGCAGGTGTTGCCCGATGCAAGCGCTCCGTTCCGGTAAGGTCGAGAAAGGCTTCATCGATGGACAGCGGCTCGACCAACGGGGTGAGGGCACGCATGCGCTCTCGCATTTCCTTTCCGATCTTGGAGTACTTTTCCATATTCGGTTTTATGACGACTGCATCCGGACAGGCTTCCAGGGCCTTGAACATCGGCATGGCTGAACGCACACCGTATATCCGCGCAATGTAACAACAGGTCGAAACAACACCGCGTTGACCGCCGCCCACGATCACCGGCTTGTCAAGAAGTTCCGGGTTATCACGCTTTTCGATGGAAGCATAAAAGGCATCACAATCAATATGAGCAATGGACAGCAGGTCAAGCTCGCAATGCTTGACGAGCCTCGGACTTCCACAAGTCGGGCACCGGTTCACATCCGCAGACGGACGGGTGCCGCAGTCTCTGCAAAGAGCGGGAGCCTCGGTGGTTGATCGCGTGACGTCCGTCGACATGGATATCTCTGGTGCGGAAGCTGTGGGCCAAGCTATCTGGTTTTCGCCGGCTACAGAATACTGCTGATAAAGCTTTCCGTCTCCTGCCAATCCCCTGTCAGCAGATCAACATGCTCTTCGCGTGTCATTGAGGTCAGGAACCTCGGGTCGGCGATAAACTGGATCTGAATGGACGAGGGCAGGGAGGCGTTCACGGAACTATGGTTGGTTGGGCTGTCGTCGATGAAGACAATGGGAGAAGGTCGGCCCGCGGCGAGGGCCGCGACCGCGCCGCCCTTGGGTCCTGAGTTCGTTAACACCGGATAAGTAAGTCCCTTGGCGGCCAGCAGGTTCTCTCTAACCGGCTTGTTGTGCGCGCCTGGAAGATTTGTCAGTAACACAACGTCCCAATCGTTGGACAGTTTCTGGAGCGCCATGTCAGCGCCCGGTACCATGTCCTGATGTGGGCTGATTTCGTCGAAAAATCTCAACAGCAGTTGCTTGACCTCTGCCGCACTCAGTGATGTGCCGGTTTTCTTGTCGCCGATGTTTCCGGTCAGTCGGTATTCGTACTTCAAGAACATCAGACCGTTGGAATGAAGATAGTCCTCCAAATGGGTCGTCAGATGCAAAATGACTTCATCGACATCACAGACAATCAGCGGTCTACCAGACGCTGGCAAAGCGCGGATCTGACCCAAAACTTCGGGTAAAACCGGTGTCGGTTCAGGCATGGTCTTCCACACCTCCGCTCAAGGCATACCGGGCGGCGGCGATCATGGTCGGTCGGATGCTGGCATTTTCACAAAAGGCAAGCAAAAGAGCTTCGTCCATCATGTAGAACTCCAGAACGCCAGCAAGAAATCCTGGCTCTCCTGCTGCTTCCCGAATCATTTCTGGGCCAATACCTGAAAAAGCCAGAAAACGACCTATCTGTTCTGGCTCCCGGCTCAACTGCAGCAGTGCTTCAGTGGCAATTCCTTGTGCTTCTTCAACGGATAATGACTTTCCGTGTATATTTTTCATTGTGTTTTTTTGCCTTTCTGAAACGATTCCGGGTTAGAAGAAACCTAATGCGGACCGGGGAAGGGTTCCATAGCGGATCAGAATTGCCGCAAATTGAAAGATGGGACCGGCTCCGAGCCGGGTGAAGGGCCGGACTTATGGCAAAATCGGTGTTGATCGTCGAAGACAACGAGCTGAACATGAAATTATTTCATGATCTGCTTGAGGCGCACGGTTACGACACCTTGCAGACCCGGACCGGAATTGAAGCTCTCAAGCTTGCGCGGGAACATCACCCGGACCTTATCCTGATGGACATCCAGCTCCCGGAAGTTTCCGGGCTAGAGGTCACAAAGTGGATCAAGGAAGACGAGGACATTTCGTCTATTCCCGTAATTGCAGTGACAGCATTCGCCATGAAGGGTGATGAAGAGCGCATTCGGCAAGGTGGATGCGAGGCCTATATCTCGAAGCCCATTTCAGTCGCCAAGTTTCTGGAGACGGTGCGCGCCTATCTCGGCGAAGCTTGACCGGCGTGCCGGAAAATACTGCGCCAGTGAAAGATTTCGCAAAGACTTCGAGCAATCACGAGTTGTCGTAACTCGTTCATGAGCTGCGACTCTGGTCAATGAAAACGAATTTCAAGCTCACATTAAGGTTACGAATTTACTAAAACCGCATTGTTTCTGTGTATATTTCGCGGAATTTATTGCAATCAGGCAACAATAAGGTACTGTGGCCGAAGATTAGGGTTTTCCCTGATGGCCTTGTTGACGCGGTTGTGATTGCCGCGACGTTAATCTGGTATTTAGTTTCCCCTCGGAGTGCTCAGGTCCGCCGCATCTCCTGGGTCCGTGGGGCAGGTCGGTTGGGAACCGGCCGATGAGTGGCCTCCTCGAATGCCGTGTTCCCGCCGACCACAAATTCTCTCTGAACATCACACTTTTGACTTCTCGCGTCTAAAGCCAAGCGCGAGGTCACGTCAAAAAAACAAAACCCGCCGAAATGGCGGGTTCCGATCGTTGCTTCATTCAAAACCAGATTACTTGATCTTGGCTTCCTTGAACTCGACGTGCTTTTTGGCAACCGGGTCGTATTTCTTTTTGACCATTTTTTCGGTCATCGTGCGGGAGTTCTTCTTGGTGACATAGAAGAAGCCGGTGTCCGCCGTGGAGAGGAGCTTGATTTTGATTGTTGTCGCCTTGGCCATGGCCTTGGATCCTGTTCTCTTGTGTCGGGCAAAGAATTCTCGCGGCCAGATTGGCTGGCGGTGACTCTACCCCAATGTCTGAAATCAGCGCGCAAAGTACTCATCAGGTTGTCAAAGTCAAGCGTTGCGTGCGGTCCTGGACGATTTTTAACGGGTATCGGCAATGCGCGCGAACCAGCGTGTAGGGGAGTGAGCGGCCAAGACTGGCAAACCTACTCGGATTTCGGTACGCGGTTGGCAACCGCCTTGATTTCGATCACAGCCCCGTCCCGCACAAATCCGGCCACTTCAACGGCAGTCCAGGCGGGATAGGGTTCCTCGACAAACTCTGCGCGTATCTTCTTGAAAAGCTCAAGATGGTCTTTCAGGCCAATGTGATAGGTCGTCATTTCCACAAGAGCATTATAGCTCAGGCCCGCTTTGGCAAGCACCAGCCCCACCTTTCGGAAGGCCATGCGAATCTGTGTTTCAGGATCACCGGACAGGTTTCCGTCTGCGTCAGCACCGGTAAATCCTGAAAAGAACAGGAAATCTCCGCAAGCCAGTCCTGGCGACATTTTCCAGTCGCTGTAATACCCCTCCAACTCGTCAGGAATGATAGCGCGGTCTTTCATGGAACAAGGCTCCATCTGTTGCAGCTGTTCAACTATAGCATCGCAGCAGGCGATACGGTGCGCTGAATTCCGAACAGCTACAAAAAGTCCCGCACAAACGCACCGTTGCGAAAATAATAGTAAGGAACGGCAGTGCCTGGAGACAGGTCCGGGTCCGTTTCCAGTCGGCTTTCCAGGTCGGCCAATATCTTTGTCGTGATCAACGGCAGCTCTTTTTCTCGCGCCTCTTCAAGCGTGAGCCAGGCACAGTCTTCCAATTCCCCGGAAGGACCTTTCCCATCCGGCAGCCTATCGGCGATCGCATCGGCCCAGACCGAAAAGAAACGGGTGTCGAAGCGGCGAGGGCGTTTCGTCGGGGTAACCGCCCTGGCGATCATGCGCAGGCCGCCAAGGTCCGGCTGAATGCCGCGTTCCACGAAAGCCTCGAAGCCTGTGCCGAGCCGTTGAGGGGTTCCGCTGTCCTTCTTGCCGATGAAAAGCCCGGCTTCTTCATAGGTCTCTCGGATTGCGGCAAGTGCGAAAGCACGGACACGTGCTTCGGTCTTGACCTTTTTCAATCCCTTTGAAAGACGCGCCTGAACGTCCGGGTGATAGGGAAGCACATTTGCTACTCTGGAGTCTGCCGGATCGACCCGTCCGCCGGGGAAAACGAATTTTCCGGGCATAAACGTGTGGCGCATGTGCCGACGGCCCATCAGCAATCTGACGTCACCCGATCCGTCCCTGTCGAGGATGAGCAGCGTAGCAGCGTCCTTCGGCCGGATATAGGGGTAGTCGCCGGCCTTTTCGTCTTTTGCCAACTGCTTTTCGAATGAACCGGTCATGGGGTGCCTTCGTGCCCCGCCGACATGTCGATAACGGGCATGTCGTCTTCGGCTTCGGGATCGAAACCGTGCATATAGAGGGCCCATTGCAGACCGACCAATGCCCCCTTTACGGGCCGCATGAGAGCGAGTGCCAGGAAAACGGTGAGTGGCAGCCAGATCGACATGTGGATCCAGATTGCCGGGCGCCACATGACCTCGACAACCAGAAGGGCTGGAATGATGATGTGGCCGACAATGGTGATCGTGAAATAGGGCGGTGCATCGTCCGCGCGATGATGATGAAACTCTTCACCGCAATTCGAACAGGCATGGCGTGTTTTCAGAAAGCCGTCAAAGACCTTTCCTTCGCCGCAGGCCATGCAGCGATTGAATGCGCCCCGCAACATTGCCGGCATGACTGCTCGGCGCGGTTTGGCTGCTTTCTCGGGCGGCGCAGCAAGGTTTTCATTCAACTCATAGCGAACCGTCACGAGGCCCTCCTTCGGCTTTGTTTCCGTGTGGAGGTCTTGTTGCGTCCGCCTTTGGGCGGACCGCGCCGCGCCTTGGGAGTTGCTTTGCGAATACGTTTCCCTGCCATCCGTCCATGGCTGAGAATCTCGAATTTGAGAGCTCCGGCAAATGGCGCAGCTTCAACAAGCCTGACTTCCACCTGGTCACCAAGTTGATAAGTCTCGCCGGTTTTGTCACCTATCAAGGCATGCGACCCTTCGTCGTAGCGATAGTAGTCGACACCAATCGTCGATGCGGGAACGAAGCCATCAGCACCGGTGTCTTCAAGGCGCACGAAAAGTCCAGACTTTACGACACCGGCAATTCGTCCCTGAAACGTCGCGCCGATCTGGTCGCTCATCCAAAGCGCGATCAGGCGGTCGATGGTATCGCGCTCCGCCAGCATCGCCCGGCGTTCGGCAGAAGATATTTCTGCGCCGATAGCTTCGAGTTTGGCCTCAATTCCGTCTTGCAGACCATCATTGCCAAGGCCCAGGGCCGATATGAGGCCGCGATGGACAATCAAATCCGCGTATCGGCGGATGGGTGATGTGAAATGAGCATACCGCCGCAGGTTCAGTCCGAAGTGGCCGATATTTTGCGGCGTGTATTCTGCTTGTGCCTGACTGCGCAGGATCACCTCGTTGACCAGATGCGCCTGCGGCGTGTCTTTGACCTTGGCCAATATTCCGTTGAACACCGCGGGCCTCAATCCACCGGATGATGGAAGCTTCATGGACAATGTTGACAGAAACTCCTTGAGGCTTTCAAGTTTTTCTGGGGTAGATGCATCGTGAACCCGGTAGAGCAGGGGCGACTTCTTTTTTTCCAGTGTTTCCGCTGCTGCGACATTCGCCTGGATCATGAACTCTTCGATGAGTTTGTGTGCATCGAGGCGCTCAGGAACGTAGACATGATCAACAGTGCCGTCGGGCTTCAATTTGATCTTTCGTTCAGGCAGGTCAAGCTCCAGAGGTTCCCTGGCCGAGCGCCCCTTCTTCAAGACCTCGTAAGCTGCCCACAGTGGCTTCAGAACGCCCTCAAGGAGCGTTTCTGTCCTTTCGTCGGTTACACCGTCTATGGCTTTTTGAGCTTGCAGGTAGGACAGCTTGGCGGCCGAGCGCATCAGAACCCGGTGAAAGGTGTGATTGACCTTGCGTCCGGTCTTGTCAAAGACCATGCGCGCACCCATCGCAGGCTTGTCTTCTTTTTCCCTCAAGGAGCAGAGCTGGTTTGAAATGCGCTCCGGCAACATGGGAATGACGCGATCCGGGAAATAGACCGAGTTTCCCCGCAAGTGTGCTTCCCGATCCATCGGCGATCCGGGCGTGACATAATGGGCCACATCGGCGATCGCGACATATATGACATATCCGCCTTCATTTTGCGGATCGTTGTCCGGTTCCGCATAGACGGCGTCGTCGTGATCCTTGGCATCGGGTGGGTCGATGGTGATCAGCGGAACCTGACGCCAGTCTTCGCGCTTACCCAGTTTTTCAACGGGTTTGGCGCTGTCAGCCTGCTGCACAACTGCGGACGGAAAGACATGCGGAATGCCAAGCGACTGAAGTGCAATCTCCGAAACAGCCTTTTCCGAGTTCATGGAGCCGAACCGCTCCACGATGGATGCGCGCGGGTGGCCATATCGACCGGATCTCGTCACCTGGACACTGACGAGGTCGCCGTCGTCAGCTTCCTTCATCTCTGCCGGGTCAACATCCAGTTCCCGTTGCTTTCGGTCTATCGGCTCCAGATAAGCCGGTCGGTTTCCGTCGCGTTTGCGAAGGATGCCGAGGATAGCGCCTTGCCGTTTTTCTAGAACTCTGATGACACGGCCGACATGTTCCGCTTCCGGGCCGGTCTCTGCTTCAGTCAGGCGGATGAGCGCTCTGTCTCCGACCCCGGCCTGGGTATTCTTGGTCTTGCCGGTAAGAACTAGAATTTTTGGTGGTGCACCTGCTTCCTCGTCCCAATCGACCGGAGTTCCCAGGAGCTCGCCATCCCTGTCGCGGGCGTTCAAGCTGACGATAAAGACGGACGGCAAGTCGCTTGGCCGGATCATGCGCTTGTTGCGCTTTTCAATCAGACCGTCATCTGCCAGGTCCTTGAGCATTTTCTTGAGATGAATGCGCGCGCCGCCGATGATCCCGAAGTGGCGTGCGATTTCCCGCTTGCCCGCACGCCCGGGATTGTCAGCGACAAATGCGAGAATATCCTCACGGGAGGGCATTTCGCCGGGTACCTTGGCGTGTTTTCGGTTTGTATGTTTGCGCGTGTTAATGCGTTTTGCGCTCAAGAGGCGTCATCCCAGGGTACCTCGTCCGACGAAGCATCCACTTTGGCCTTGGTGGAAGTCTTTTTTGTGGTGGCCTTCTTGGTCGTTGTCTTTTTCGCCGTGCTTTTCTTGGCAGTTGCCTTTTTCTTTCCGCCGCCCTTGGCGGCCTTTGCGGCGATCAATTCAAGCGCTTGTTCCAACGTGACTGCCTTTGGATCCGAATCCTTTGGCAGAGTGGCGTTGATTTTGCCGTGTTTGACATAAGGCCCATAGCGACCTTCATAGACATTGATGGGACCGCCCTCGTCGGGGTGGTCGCCGAGTTCCTTCAACGGTGTGGCCGCAGCACCGCGCCGACCACCGCCTTTGGCACGCTTTTCGGCAAGCGCGTCGACGGCACGATTGATGCCGACGGAGAAGACCTCATCCGGCGTGGACAGATTGGCGTAGGTGCCTTCATGAAGAACGAAAGGTCCATAGCGGCCAATACCGGCGCTTATCATCTTGCCGTCTTCAGGGTGAGGTCCGACCTCGCGAGGCAAAGATAGAAGCTGAAGAGCCTTGTCCAGGTCCATATCAGGCGCGGACCACCCCTTGGGCAGAGAGGCGCGTTTTGGCTTGGCTTCTGCGCCAAGCTGAACATATGGACCGAAACGACCGGTTCTTAGCGATACTTCCTGTCCGGTTTCCGGGTCGACACCGAGCACCTTGGGGCCTTCATCCGCGTCGCCATCTTCGCCGCTCGGTTTGCCCAGTTGGCGGGTGAACCCGCATTCGGGATAGTTGGAACAGCCGATAAAGGCGCCCCAGCGGCTGACTTTCAGTGAAAGTTGTCCAGTGTCGCATGACGGACATTTGCGCGGTTCGGTACCGTCTTCCTTGGGCGGGAAGATATGCGGACCAAGCAGCTCGTTCAGCGCGTCAATTACTTGTGCAACGCGCAGATCCTTGATTTCATCGACCGCACCGGAGAAACCGGTCCAGAAGTCCCGCAGAACGTCGAGCCAGGAAAGCTCGCCAGCTGAAATCTTGTCGAGTTTCTCTTCAAGACTCGCTGTGAAATCGAACTCAACATAGCGCTGAAAGAAGCTTTCAAGGAACGCAATAACAATTCGGCCCTTGTCCTGCGGTACCAGTTGCTTCTTGTCGAGCTCGACATAGTCGCGGTCGCGAAGCGTTTGTAGCGTCGATGCGTAGGTTGACGGACGGCCGATGCCGAGTTCTTCCATCTTCTTGACGAGACTAGCCTCGGTGTAACGGGGCGGAGGTGTCGTAAAGTGCTGGCTTGATTCAATCGCTTCCGTCGATCCGTCGACGGAAGTCGCGCTCAATGAAGCGCCCTGATCGACCAGAGGCAGACGCTTTGAGTTTTCGTCGTCGTCGTCGTCGCGGCCTTCCTGGTAAAGAGCCAGGAAACCATCGAAGCGCACGACGGACCCTGTTGCGCGCAAGTTGGCACGCTTGCCCGAGCCATCGGCGACAATTTCGATAGTCGTACGCTCCAGCACAGCCGATTCCATCTGCGACGCCATGGTGCGCTTCCATACCAGCTCGTAAAGTCTGGCCTGGTCCGGATCGAGGAACTGGGCAACATCCTTGGGACGGCGGGAAAGGTCGGTCGGTCGGATCGCCTCGTGTGCCTCCTGGGCATTCTTTGCCTTCGAGGAATATACACGCGGTTTTTCAGGTACGTATTTGTCGCCGAAGTCCTTGCCGATCACCGAGCGGGCCGCAGCAATTGCTTCACCGGCAATTTGCACGCCGTCTGTACGCATGTAGGTGATCAGACCGGATGTCTCACCACCTATGGAAATGCCTTCATAAAGCTTCTGCGCAACTTGCATGGTACGGGACGCGGCAAACCCGAGTTTGCGAGAGGCTTCCTGTTGCAGGGTGGAAGTTGTGAATGGCGCAGCCGGATTGCGTTTGGCGGGCTTGGAAGCAACGCTGTCTACGCTGAAACTGGCGCTTTCCAGCATGGTCTTGATAGTGGTGGCTTCCGTCTCGTTCTTGATGTCGAGACGGCCGATTTTCTTGCCGTCGAATCCGGTCACTCCTGCCTGAAACATATCGCCGGCAGGCGTCTTCATATTGGCGAAGATCGACCAGTATTCCTGAGATTCAAAGGTTTCAATCTCCATTTCCCGGTCGCAAATCAGTCTCAGGGCAACGGACTGAACACGCCCGGCCGAGCGCGCGCCCGGCAGTTTGCGCCACAAGACCGGAGAGAGGGTGAAGCCAACCAGATAATCGAGCGCGCGGCGGGCAAGATAGGCATCGACAAGCGGGGCATCCAACTCGCGTGGATTGTCCATCGCTTCCAGGATTGCCTTCTTGGTGATCGCATTAAAGACCACACGTTCCACCTGCTTGTCCTTCAGGACACGCTTTTTCTGCAACACTTCAAGCACATGCCATGAGATGGCTTCGCCTTCACGGTCGGGGTCGGTTGCCAGAATGAGACGGTCGGCTTCCTTGACTGCATTTGCAATCTCGGTCAGACGCTTTTGGGACTTGGAGTCCACTTGCCAGCTCATGGAAAAATTGTCGTCCGGCAGCACCGAGCCGTCTTTCGCCGGCAAGTCGCGCACGTGGCCATAGGAAGCCAGAACAGTGTAATCGGAGCCTAGATATTTGTTGATCGTCTTGGCTTTCGCCGGCGATTCCACAATGACGACGTTCATTCTTACCCAAATAATTTTTGCCGGAAACGGGGCTGCCGACCGGTGGAGAAGGAGATCTTTCAGATACTGCGTTGGCGCAGACGATCAAGGATCGCGCGCCGCCTGTCAAATGGACCTTTGAGACACATCGGTCAAGTTATTCGCTGCTGATACGGGTTATCCACTGAGATTCAAGAGATTTCTTCCTATCACATCAAGAGTGAGATTTTGTTGCCCGGATGCCGTTCAAGACGTCCGCCAAGCTCCAACTCGAGAAGCAGGACGTGAAGTGTGCGGGCATCGACTTCGGCAAAGCGGATGAGTTCGTCTACATCGACTGGTGTTGGACCGAGTGCCGAAAGAAGCTTGTCCCTAAGCTTTCCACTTGGCTCTTCCCGGGCTGGGGACGGTCTGCCGGGTTCCAGCAGTTTTGGCTGAAGCGGCAGGACGGGCTCAAGTCGTCCCGACAAGCCCTCCAGGATGTCCTCAACACAAGTAATAAGAGCTGCACCTTGCCGGATCAATCCGTTCGTTCCGGCTGATCGCGGGTCGAGAGGGGAGCCGGGAACGGCGAAAATGTCACGGTTCTGTTCCAGAGCGTAGCGCGCCGTATGAAGCGAGCCGGAGGCTTTGGCCGCTTCGATCACGATGACACCCAGGGAAACCCCTGAAATTAGTCTGTTTCGCCTCGGAAAATCGCGCCCGCGCGGTTTCCAGCCCAAAGGCATTTCACTGATCGCGGTTCCGCCAGCATCCAATATGCCGGCAAGCAAACGGTCATGTTCGGGTGGATAGAGAATGTCGATACCACCTGCAAAGGCGGCAATCGTGCCGGACCGGGTCGCAGCTTCGTGGGCTGCTGCGTCAATGCCTCTGGCGAGCCCCGAAGCGATGACAAATCCTTCTTCACCAAGTTCCTTTGCAAACCTTGCTGCCAGCTTGCGGCCCGAAAGCGAAGCGTTTCGAGCGCCGACTATTGCAAGCATGCGAGATTGACCGAGTGCGTTTCCACCTTTCACAGACAAAACTGGGGGAGGAGCGTCAATATGCATCAAATGCTGCGGATAGTCCTGTTCGCCATAAGCGACAAGCCGGGCACCTTTGGAGCGGTGGGAAGAAATTTCGGCTTCAGCTTCTGCGAGTGAACAGATCTTGATCGCCTTCTTGCCGCCGCGACGGGACAGTGCCGGTAGCATCTCCAAGGCATTTACGGCAGATCCTGCATGATCCATCAGATCGTGGAACGTTGCCGGACCGATGTTCTCAGATCGTATTAGCCGAAGCCATGCAAGTTTCTCGGCCTCTGCGAGGCTCTTGCTTTTATATTGAGCTGAGCTGCTCACGAGCCTCCGTTGTCCGGCTCGGGTGCCGTTTCTACTGCTGGTTTGGAAGTCGAGCCGATCTTGCTCTCTTGTCCTTTGAGAAGACGGCCAATGTTTTCATTGTGTTTTAGCCAGAGCAGGACCGAAAGCAGCAGGAAGAGTTCCGCAAACTGCGCTTGCTGGAAAGCCACAAAGAGCAGGATTGGCGTCAAAAGGGTCATGGTCAAAGCTGACAGGGACGAATAGCGGAAAACGACAGCCATCGCGACCCAGATTGCGGCAGCCAAAAGAAACATCGGCCAATAAAGACCAAGCAGAATGCCCAGATAAGTGGCGACGCCTTTTCCACCTTTGAATTTCAGCCAGACAGGGAAAAGGTGTCCGAGAAACGCGCCCAAGCCGGCAACAACCGCCATATCCTGACCATAGAACGAACCCGCGACCAGCACCGCGACAGTTCCCTTCAGCCCATCACCCAGCAGTGTGGCCGCTGCAACGGCCTTGTTGCCCGTACGCAGAACGTTGGTTGTCCCGATGTTGCCGGAGCCGATCTTGCGAATGTCTCCAAGGCCCGCCATGCGCGTGAAGATCAGGCCAAACGGTATCGAACCGAGCAGATAGCCGAAGACAAGCGCAGCAACAAAATATGGCCAGGCGAATTCCCAGCTTATCGGATCAGGCACGCTCTTTTCCTTCAGGTAGTGCACGAGGCAATTTGCACCGGCACTGTAACGGTATCGCTTATCGGATCAAGGAGATCGTCGTCAAAACGGCTTGCCTGGTGGAATAGGGTGTTGATCACCAACAGAAATCAGGCACCACATTTAATCTGACAGTTTGTACTTTTCAGCTTCGACCACCAGGGAGCCGAAGGGAAGCGAAATGGCCGCCCGGAGAGGCACCAGATAGGGTTTGCTGCCAACGGGTGCGAGCCAGACCTCCATGGATTTGTTGGCAGCGAGCTCCTGAATGGCTTTGCGCTTCGGCCGGTGACCTGAAACAGGCTCATAACGTACCCGGCAGACGATTACCTTGCCCTTGAAACGCCGGTCAGCCGTTTTTGTGGTCCGCGTGCTTTTGTAGCTCAGGTGCGCATCATATCGCTCCTTGCCATCGTAGATACGCAGAGTTCGGTTGCAGCTTTCCTTCTTCAGTCCGTTCGGTGCAGGTAGGATGGCGGCTGACAGGGGATCAAGGACGTTCTTCAGGTGACCTGCTGTTACCTTTATCCGCTCTTTCATTCGATCCTGAGGAGGATCGACTGCAACCTTTTTGACATCCCTGGAGCGTATTGTCATTGCGACCGAACCACTGTCATCCTCACTCTTGATGTCAAGTGAATAGGCTTCAGGCTGTAAATTGCGATCTCGCACACCGCCGCGCACTTCGGCTGAACCTCTGCCGTCGGAAACGAGTCGCCCGAATGCTGCTGTCTGTCCGTTTGCACTCAGCGAATAGCTTTCGTCGTTCACATTCAGCAGCAGGACGCCTGACCCGATGGGCAGCCCAAGCGCATAGAGCTTGTATTTCAAATAGAGATCCGCTCCTGCCGCCGGTGCGAGGCTTATCAGTTGGAGCGAAAAGAAAAATGCCAGCAAGCGCATAGAGCGGTCCAATCCGGTTCATCGTCGCGAACAAGATCCCGGAGAATTGTGGCACCAAACAGGACGCCGGAACATCTTGGCCCTGCTTGCAGTCTGGTCTGGATGCCAAAGCAACAAACTCACAATCGCCGTCGCCGACGGTACGCTTGTTTTCGCCAGTGAACACTGCAGGACGCAAAGGCAACAACAGAGCTTGAGTGCACCTGGGCTGGTTCGGTTCGGTGCACTGGCAAGGCGGGCAACCGCTTGCGCTGGAAAAAAACACACCTAGATGTCAATGACGTTCAAAAGGAGCCTGTGAGGATGCGAAAGTCGATTTTCATTGGGATGATCTCGGCTTTGATCCTGTTTTTGAGCCCCAATGTCCTGTTGGCTCAGTCCCAACTTCCAAACCTTGGCCGCGTGCTGGAGGCCGAAGTGCCAGCGCCCGCACTGAAAGGTAATCTGGTCGGGACAAACAGCATCCAGAAAGCCGCCATTTATCTGCCTCCCGGCTATGATCTTTCAGAGGACCGTCGTTACCCGGTCATCTATCTTCTGCATGGCATCTTTGATGATTACGGCGTCTGGGTTGAAAACTTTGAAGTCCCGAAGATCCTGGACCGATTGATTGCACGTGACGAGATCCCGGATCTGATCGTTGTGATGCCAAATGGCGGTAACAGATTTGGTGGAGGCTTTTACCGAAATTCACCCGTGACAGGAAACTGGGCTGACTACATCGCAGAAAACTTGGTGGACTTTGTTGACAATGAATTTCGTACCGTGGCGAATACCGCAGGCCGCGCGGTAGTGGGCCATTCCATGGGCGGTTACGGCGCACTGAACCTGGCGATAACACGGCCAGATGTTTTTTCGGTCATATGGGCGCTCAGCCCTTGTTGTCTTGTGCCCGAAGAAGATCTGAGTTTCGGCAACGATGCTTGGCGGCGTGCAGCGGCAGTTGAAAAAATCGAAGACCTTCAAGAGCTGCTTGAGGCCGGAGACTTTTATCCGATCGCTCTCCTGGGTATTGTGACTGCTTTCAGTCCCGATCTTCATGCCGCCCCGTTATACGGTGACTTTCCATTTGATATCGTTCGCGGCGAAATAGTGCTCGACGATGAGGCTCTCGACCGGTACCTGGATCAGTTCCCGGTTCGCCAGATAAGGAATGCCCGCGAAAGTCTCCGCAGCCTTCACGGGTTATGTATGAGTGTCGGGCTGGATGACCAGTTCCTTCACATCCCTTCAGGGACGCTAAAATTTTCACAGGAGCTGGGCAAAGAACGGGTTCCGCACAGGCTGGATGTTTATGACGGAGACCATCGCGAACTCGTCGGAGAACGTCTGGAAAGCACGGCATTCCCTTGGGTGGCTGAGCGACTGACGTCAACCAAATAGGGTTTAGGCGGAGCGTGGCTCTAAGGATTTACCGGCCCACAATCGTGCTGAAAGGGCCGGCATTTTCCCCACTATCGGCCTCAGGAGTAGCGATACACTGTTTTGCCCGCTACAACAGTGGTCAGAACCCGGCCTGAAAACCTTGCATCTTCAAAAGGTGAATTCTTTGAGCGGGATCTGATGGCGCCTTTTTCCAGCACCCAGGGCCGTTCCGGATCAAAAACCGTGACATCCGCCGGTGCGCCCTTGGTCAGTCGGCCTGTTTCAAGACCCAGTCTGTCGGCGGGGCGGCACGTCATCGTCTTTAAAAGCGTTTTCAGATCGACCTGCTCTGTATGATAGAGCCGCAGTGCCGCCGCAAGAAGGGTTTCCAGGCCAATCGCTCCATCTTCTGCTTCTGCCCACGGATGACGCTTCGTTTCCACGTCCTGGGGGTCGTGATTTGAACAGATGATATCGATGGTTCCATCCGCGACAGCTTCGATCATCGCCTGCCGGTCGTCTTCATCCCTGAGTGGCGGGGACATCTTGAAGAAGGTCCTGTAGTCGCCAATGTCGTTCTCGTTGTGGGTGAGATTGTTGATCGAAATGCCCGCAGTTATGTCCAAGCCCCGCTTTTTGCCTGTGCGAATGACATCAGCGCTGTCAGAAGTCGAAATCAGGTTCGCGTGATATTTGCCTTTCGACATGCCGACCAGGCGCAAATCCCGTTCCAGCATGATAATTTCCGCCTCGCGGGGAATGCCCGAAAGGCCTTTCCAGCTCGCATTGAGACCGGCATTCATAACACCGCCTGCCAGGTCGGGATCTTCGGTGTGATGGATAACAAGAGCGTCGAAATCGCGGGCATAGGTCATGATACGCCGCATGACCTGGGCGTTTTTGAGGGAAATGTGCCCGTTTGTAAAAGCAACGGCACCGGCTTCCTTGAGCAGACCGATTTCGGCCATTTCCTTGCCGTTGAGCCCCTTGGTTAGTGCAGCAAGCGGATGGACGTTGACGATCGCGGTGTCGCGGGCGCGTCTCAAGATGAAGTCGACCAGTGCCGGATCATCGATTACCGGATCCGTATCGGGCATGGTACAAATCGTGGTAACCCCACCCGCCGCTGCCGCCTGTGACGCGCTGGCAAGGGTTTCGCGATGCTCAGCGCCCGGTTCTCCGACAGAAACGCACATGTCAATCAGGCCGGGGCAGGCGATAGCGCCTTTGCAATCGATGATTTCGGCCCCGTAAGGTGTTCCTTGGTTGGCAGCTTCCGGCCCGGCAGCCAGGATTGTGCCGTCGGCAATGATGACCGAGCCCGGTGCGTCCAGCTCGCGTACTGGATCGATCACTCTGGCGTTGGAAAGAACCAGAGGTTTTGGTGTGTCGAGTGCCACGGTGTCTGTCCCCGGTTCAGTTGTTCGGTAAATTGGCGGCGAGTGCTTCAAGAACAGCCATGCGGACGGCCACACCCATTTCGACCTGTTCCCGGATCAGGCTTTGAGCGCCATCTGCAATGGAGGCATCGATTTCGACACCGCGGTTCATCGGTCCGGGATGCATAACCAGCGCGTCGTCACGCGCAAAGCCAAGCTTCTCTGCATCAAGGCCGTAGTAGCGATAGTACTCGCGAACAGAAGGAATGAAGGCCCCGTTCATGCGCTCGCGTTGAAGGCGCAGCATCATGACGATGTCAGCGCCCTTGAGGCCTTCGCGCATGTCGTTGAAAACCTCGACACCCATCTTGGCGATGCCTGAAGGCAGCAATGTCGACGGTGCGATTGCCCGGACCCGCGCGCCGAGAGCATTCAGCAAGATGATGTTTGAACGGGCGACACGCGAGTGGGCAATATCGCCGCAAATAGCAACGGTGAGCCGGGCGATTTTCCCCTTATGCCGCCGGATTGTCAGAGCGTCGAGAAGAGCCTGTGTCGGGTGTTCATGCGGGCCGTCTCCCGCATTGACAACAGAGCATCCAACTTTTCGCGCCAGCAAATGAACAGCGCCTGCAGCGTGATGGCGCACAACCAGGAGATCCGGATGCATCGCATTCAGCGTGGCCGCCGTATCGATCAGCGTTTCGCCTTTCTTCACCGAGGATTGAGAGACCGCCATGTTCATGACGTCTGCCCCAAGCCGCTTGCCAGCCAGCTCAAAAGAGCTTTGGGTGCGGGTTGAGTTCTCGAAGAAGAGATTGATCTGGGTTCGCCCCGCCAGCACATGCTTGCGTTTGTGGATCTGCCGGGAAACTTCAACAGCTTCTTCAGCTCTGTCCAGTAGGCCCAGAATTTCGTGGGGGTGAAGACCCTCTATGCCCAGCAAATGTCGATGGGGATAGGGGTTGTCTCGATGGGAGTCTTTCGCGGTCATCGAGACAACCCCTATATGGGGAATCGCACGCCTGTACAAGAAACAATTCGCATCGTGCCCGCTGTCCACATGTCAGCTAAGAATTTGAACAATTGGACAAATATTGAAAACGTTCCGGGTTCTTGTCTGACATGTCATGTGAAGATCAAGAGAGCGACAGGAATAGTCACGGTGGCGGCCAGTGTCTGCAACGTGATGATCTCCGCCATGAGTTTTGCATCGCCGCCAAGTTGCTTTGCCAGAAGGTAAGAATTGCTAGCGCATGGCACGGAACAGGCAATGATGACGACGGTCATCGCCGGACCCGAAACGCCGAACAACATGGCGCAACCAAAGCCCAGGAGCGGCATCAAGACCGGTCTTAGGAATGTTCCCATCGTCAGGGCCGGGCCGGGTCTTCTAAGCGAACTCAGATCGAGACCGGCGCCGACGCAAATAATGCCGATCGGCAGGGCTGCCCTGGAAAAGATTTCAAGCGTGTCGCTGACAACGAATGGCAGGCTCAAGCCGCTGAAGTTGAAGACAATACCTGCGCCGATGGAGATGATGAAAGGATTCGAATAGAGATCCCTGAGAACCTTGGCAGCGCTGGGAGCAGGGCCGCTTGCGTAGCGTGACAGCACTATGATGCTCATGATGTTCAATGGCAGGATCATGAACACCATTGCAACAGCCATCAGTGCAAGGCCGGTGTCGCCCAGAATATTGTCCGCGATTGCGAGCGCTATCATGACGTTCCATCGCAGAGTGCCTTGAAAAATCGACGTGAAGCGCGTCGCGGCTATGCCCCAGATGCGCTCGATGACCGGCTGAAGCAGTAGCAACACACCTGCCATGAAAAGGATCGCGGCAAGAAGTGCGAGGCCGAGATCCAGCGTTGGAAAACTAGCAAAATCTGCCTGTGAAATCGTCCGGAAGAGAACGGCTGGAAAGAGCGCATAGAAGGCAAGCTTCTCAACACCGCGCCATTGTTCACCCGTAATCAGGCCAATGCGTGCAAGAAGGTACCCGGAGGCAATAACAAGAATAACCGGCGTCAGCGCGGCAAGGGTCGTCAGCATAGTGTGATGGTCGCGAATTGGATAAGCCCGGCTCGCCCGATAGCGGGAAAGCCACTTAACAGACGGCAGGGCAGGTTGTCAGCTATCTAATCCCATAAATCCCAACCGGTCCAGAAATCCCTGAAGAATGAAGGCTGCGGCCATTTTATCGATTACTTCAGCTCTTTTTGCACGGCTGGAGTCGGCTTCCAGAAGCGTGCGCGTCACAGCGGCGGTGGAAAGGCGCTCGTCCCAATAGGTAATCGGAAGATCGGTTTTCTGCGAAAGGTTGCGTGCAAACGCGCGTGTCGCCTGCGCCCGCGGACCTTCGCTGCCATCCATGTTCAAAGGAAGGCCGAGCACGATACCAGCGACATCCTGACTGGCGCATAGGCTCAGCAGGTGCTCCGCATCGATAGTGAACTTTTTGCGCTTTATTGTCTCCATTGGCGTTGCGATGCCGCGGCCAAGGTCAGAAAGTGCAAGTCCGATGGTCTTGGTGCCGAGATCGAGGCCGATCAACCTGGTATTGGCAGGAAGCGTGGCCACAAAGTCTTCAAGTGAAAGCGCGGGATCATTTGCCATGCGGTGCCTTTAACAGGCCCAATGGCTCTGATCCAGCGTGAAAACGCTCTTCAAAGCCCAAAGTCTGGCCGGAGACGACATTGCCTCCGGTCATCCCATTGGGAACAAAATCGAGTGGTTCCATTGCGCAACAGGCTTTCAAAATCCGTTGACCTGACATTGTGCAATCACGTCAAAAGAAGTTTCATGCGAGTTAAGAGTAACGCTCCCGGTGCTCAATTGGAGTGCTCGGAATAGGAGCAGACAAAGAGGCGGCACAAATGAAATTGACGTGGTACGGCCATTCCGCATTCAAGGTCGAGGTCGATGGTGCATCCATCCTCATAGACCCTTTCCTGACAGGCAATCCTTCGTTCCCGGAAACACACTCGGTTGATCAGGTTTGTGAGGGTGTGAACCACGTTATTCTGACACATGGTCACGACGATCATATCGGAGACGCGGTCGAGATCCTCAAAAAGACCGGAGCGCTGTTGACGACAAACTTCGAGATTTGCATGTGGGCCGGCCGACAAGGTGTTGAGAACATCAACCCGATGAACAGTGGCGGAATGGTTGATACCGGCAAGTTCAAGGTGGCGCTGACGTCGGCTTTGCATTCCTCTTCCAAACAAGGCGACGGCGAAGCCATATATCTTGGAAATCCGCATGGCGTGATCATCGAAGCGCCTGATGAACCGGTTCTCTATCATATGGGCGATACGGATATCTTTTCCGACATGTCACTGATCAACGAGATTTACCAGCCGAAGATCGGTCTTGTGCCCATTGGTGACCGGTTCACCATGGGCGGTAAAGTGGCCGCAATGGCTTGTAAGAGATTTTTTGAATTCGACACCATTGTTCCCTGCCACTATGGCACCTTTCCGATTATTGATCAGACGGCAGAGACATTTGTTTCGGCTCTCGGGGCCGACTCAGGCAAGGTAAGGTGCATGGAGCCCGGTTCCGGGATAAGCATCTAACCGGTATTTGGAGACAAGTGAAAGTGAACATCTCTGTGAAGTCGCTGCTGGCATTGCCGGTATGTTTGTGTTTGTCGCTGGCACTTGTTGCAAATCCGGTTTTTGCGGCGGACAAATCCATTACACCGGACGGAAAGCCAGCCCCGTCACAGCCTCTGGCAAAGCCTGGCTCCAAGGCAGCGGTCGAGGCTGAAAGCGCCGCCAAGACACCGTATGAAAAGGTCCAGGAAGTGTTCTCCGGTGATCTCACGGTCGCAGGTGAGAAAGTCGCATTTCCGCAGGACAATCCATCAGTGAAGTCTTTGATCGTCACGATGGAACCGGGAGACGTGACAGGTTGGCATCAACACCATGCGCCTTTGTTCGCGTATATCCTGGAAGGCGAAATAACGGTGACCTACGAGGAAATCGGTAAGAAGGTCTATCGGGAAGGTGAGGGCATTCTCGAAGCTATGAATGTGACACATCGCAGTGAAAACACCGGAAGCGGGCCTGCGAAGATTCTGGCTGTCTTTTTGCTGGGCGATGATGGCAAAGCGACGGTCGATCAAGCCGCACCCGGTGCTAACGGGGCCAAGGTCGAGTGAGTGTTCGACGCCGGGTAGCTGTCATGTAGCTGCACCGCAGGTGGCAGCGATCGCGGGCGAGGTCGGACCAAGATAGAAGTAGTTTTCCAGCCCAAGCGCAAACACAGAAACGCCGATCAGACTGTGTTCCAGCCACACGGCCGCGAGAGATTTGTATTTCCGGTATGTCCGGTAAAAGGAAAGACCTGCGACAGCGGCAAGAACGACCGACACCCAGGTGCCGAAGATGATGTGTACCCAGCCGAAAAGGGCCGCAGATACCAGTAAGGCCGGCAGATAGGGGAGATTGAAGGCGTCCATCCGCCAGGAAACATACGCCCGGAAGGCAATTTCTTGAGGAAGAACGGAAACAAACCCGTAGAAGACCACAATCGATGCCATCATTAAGAGGCGCCGCGCGTGGAATACAAAATAGTCTGTCCGGATTGAGGACAAGAACGACAAGCGCAATTGCTCCAGTGCCAAGGAGCCATCTGGCAAAAATGCCAGGTAACGCCTTAACGCAGCCTGCCCAGTTGACCGCGAGATAACTCGTCTCGACGCCATTGGCTTTTAAGCGCCAGAAACAGTAACCGGCGACAAGGAATATTGTTGAGAATCTGAGGAATTGAACGCTCAGACCTGTCAGGACAATTGGACCGACGACAATCGCTAAAAGCTCAAGAACAAGCAGGGCCTTCCCAGTGCCGGGCTTGGTTCGGCTCACATTGCCGGAACTTTGGATCCCTTTCTGCAACGCAATACTGCCGTTTCAAGGCGTGTGCCACATCATCACCACTGGCAACGCGTGTCGTGTCTCACAAATGGTAGGACGACCGGCAGTTCTCTTATTTTAATCGCGCGACACGCACGTTTATCATAGACGATTGAGCAATGCCGGTGTGGGCCACGCATCAGCTGGCAAGCCGAGACGCTCCTGGACCGCCTGAACGGCGGCGCGGGTCCCGGAGCCGAGAATACCGTCGATCTTGCCGACATCAAAACCCATGTTCTGAAGTTTGGTTTGCAGCTGTTTCATCTGAGCGTCGTTCAGGCCCGGGTCCGAATTGCCCGCAGTATAACGCGGAGCACCGGCAAGCCGGGTTGCGAAATAGGCCGCTGTTGTCGTGTAGATGAAGGACTGGTTCCATTCCAGATAAATATTGTAGTTCGGATAGGCGAGAAACGCCGGACCTTTGCGACCTTGCGGCAGCAGGAGCGAAGCTGGCAGGTTGCTGGAGATTTGCCCCCAACGGGACTGGACACCGAGTGCTGCCCATTGCGCTCCGGTCTTGGTTTTTCCAAGCCCGGTCTCGGCCCAGTTGAGGTTCTGCGGCACCGCGACTTCCTGAAGCCAGGGTTCACCGCGTCTCCAGCGAAGATGCTGAATGAAGGCACCTGCTGTCAGGATTGCATCTTCCGCGCTCTGCTTCAGGCGCACATGACCGTCGCCATTTCCGTCCTTGCCGAATTTGATGATGTCTTCAGGCAGCATCTGGACCATGCCGATTTCACCTGCCCAGGCCCCGGTTGTGCGCTGTGGGTCCAGGTCGCCATGCTGGACCATTTCGATAGCAGCGATAAGTTGCGGCCGAAAGAGCTCGGGCCGCCGGCAATCATGTGCAAGCGTCGCGAGTGCGTTGACCGTATTGAAATCGCCCTGGACCGCGCCGAAATCGGTCTCCAATGCCCAAAATGCCGTGATGACCGGTGCCGGAGCGCCATATTCCTGCTCTGTACGCTGAAAGATAGCGGCATATTTCTTCATATTGGCCGCGCCGTTCTTCATGCGGTAGTTGGAGATGACCCTCTTGGAAAAGTCCAAAAATGTCATCTTGAAAACACCCTGCGCCCGATCTCGGGAAAGGACCTTTCTGTCGATCTGGGCACCTGCCAGTGTCTTGTCGGCCGCGTTGGCGGAAAGGCCCTTGGCGACGGCTTCCTGCTTCACGCCCGCCAGGAACTGACGGAAGTCTCCGCCACATTGCTGTGCGAGACCCGGTGCAGTTGTCAGGCAAAGTCCTGCAAGGGCAGCGAGGGCGAGTTTGGAAGTGAATTTGGCACGGCGGTTCATGAACAGTCCTGTCGTATTCTGGCGCAATGGAAACGGCGGAGCCTAAAAAATCCGCCCTAGTTGACTGTGCTTCGCAGGCAAGGTCAACAGGTCAAGCGTGCTGAAACGTGTCGCGCACAGGAATTCGGGTGCTTGAGCGGGTTACCGGCAGTTGCCGAAATCTGACCCTGCCATAATGGTGCCATCGGGTGAGCGCTTCAGGTGACCATTGACGGTCGCTGAGGAGCGGCAGTCGGAGCGTGGACCTGCCAAGCCGGACTGCGGGTAGCTGTCGGTATTCACGCCGGAAGTCTGCTGCTGGCACATCTGGTAGGCCATGTCATAAAGCGCTTCCCAACCACCGGGCATCGATCCGAGATTGTCCAACACGCCAAGTGCTCCGCCTGCGCGTGCACCACGACGCGCGCCGCTCGGGCCGCGCCATTCGCCTCCGACAACCGCTCCCGCCATGCCTCCGGAAACGGCGTCGCCCACGACGTCGCCGCTTCCCACATGCGCATTGGCATAGTCGGTGGCATAGACGACGCAGTCTGTCCCGTCAGCGAGTGCTGGTTGGCCGACATTCAGGCCGGACATGGCAAACACTGCGGCGGCAAATGCGAACGATTGGCGGTAAGCCATGATCCGTCTCCGTAGCTGCTTCAGGCCAGTTTAATCATCCACCGGAGCCATTCCAGTGTGTCAGGGACAGCCCATCAAGAAGACGTGCGATGTGCCCAAGAGAAGGATACGGGGCAGGGCTTAACAAGCCTCTACCTGAATAGGTGACTCATTCGCCCGAAGCTGTTCGTTCGATAAACTTCTTGCCGACAAAACCAGTCTGCCCATCGAAGTCGACGCCGCACCACCACGTGCCGCAGGTATTAAAACTGATTTCAGTACCGGCAGGAATTACAGCAAGGATCGTTCCGTCCTTGTCTTCCGATTTCCTGAGATTGACCGATGCGGTGATGGTCCCCTTGTTGGGATAGTCGGTGCCAGCGGTACCAGGGTCAGACGTCGTTTTGGGCGTCACGCTGGCTGTTTCCGTCAACTCAACAGGGGTCGTTCGTAAGGTTGGGTCACTCTGCAACGGTGTTTCGGGTTGAGGTGCAGGTTCTGCGAGAGATGGCGCGATAGTTGCCGTTGTACCGGCAGCAACCTGTTGTGCATTGTTCCCGGCGATAGCATCAACACCAATCGCTTTGTCACCCAAGTCGAGCGTCGGCTGCTCTGAACCTGAAGGCCTCGTGTCGTTTGTCTGCGGGTAAAGAGGCGCAACTTGCGGTGTGGTCAAGGTGCCTCGCTCTGCAAATGCCAGGCGTATGCGCTCCTTGGCGTTTTCAATTTGTGCAGTTGTTGCTCCGCTGGAATGAACGGGGGTTGCGCTGACAGGGGACGCAGCGTCGTCGGCGATGAGCCCTTCGATGGTCGGTTCGGCGGAGATCGCTTCTGTTGTCACCAGTCGGGCATCTTCCTCAACCGGTTTGTTGGCAGCAGCCATACCAATGGCAAAACCCGCGGATCCGATCACGGCAATCAGCAGCCCGCTGATCAGGAACATTTTGGATTTCGGATCCTGTAGGCCGGATTTTGCTTTTTGTTTTATGGCGTGAGGCAGAGGAACCACGGCCGGTTTCGGGGGCGTTGTTTCAGAACTGTCTCGCGGCCGGCGGAACACGCCGGGGATTTCCAGATCCGGTTCCTCATGGCCATCGAGCAGTTTCGGTTTCCGTGCTTCCTTGATGGCTGCTTCCTCAGAGGTTGCATGCATGTGCAAGATCTTTGCTGCAATTTTGCTGGCATCCAGCGGTTCGGGATCTTGAAGAGCAAGTGCAGCCGTATCGGTTGTATGGACGAGTTTGAGGTCTTTTTTGGGTGGTTTTGTTGTTACATTGTCCGGTCTGTAGCTGGTGCTGATATCGCAAGAGTTGGCA
Source organism: uncultured Roseibium sp. (assembly GCF_947499295.1). Classification (GTDB taxonomy): domain Bacteria; phylum Pseudomonadota; class Alphaproteobacteria; order Rhizobiales; family Stappiaceae; genus Roseibium. The sequence continues at coordinate 101,505 of NZ_CANMNP010000001.1, read as the reverse complement.
GGCGCGATTACGGAATACATTTGGCCCTCCCGGGTTTGCGCTACGGGTACGCTCAGAGCGGTGACATTGGTCCCGGTCGGTATTTTTTGCTGAACACTCTTGTGCCTGCCGTTCCTCAACATGTTCAAAACGACATCGGGCACTGACCACGACCTGAAGCATTAACCTTTGATAATGCGTCGGTTCACAGGCCGGATTGGGGCAGCACTGGGGAATTTCACGGAAAATGTGACGGGCTTGTGGTGAATGACGGGCAGGTTGGCCTTGTTTGCAAATGCCTAACGAGTCTCATTCACAATATGTCCGAGTCGAGCGTTCGGATGCGAAATGTGGGTCGCACCGGCGTTTAGAAAAATGGGCAAGTGAAAACTATGGCGCGCTGGTTATCTCAACTCTTCATCAAGTCGATGGGAATTGCAGTTGTATTGATCTATGCAACGAATGTTTCTGTCGCTCAAGAAGCCAAGGAACTGAAGGTCGGGCTCTTGGCAACCTTGTCAGGACCGGCAGCGATCTTCGGCGAACATATGCGGGACGGCTTCATGCTGGCAGTCGCGCAATCAAATGGAGCTCTTGGTGGTCTTGCGACGAACGTGCTGGTCGTTGACGACAAGCTCGATCCTGAACATGCGGTCAAGCAGGTCACCAAACTGATAGATGAAAATGGTATCGACGTTCTCGTTGGTGTCAATTTCTCAAGAGTGATGCTGGCGGTTCACGATCCCGTCGTGCGATCCAAGACGCTGTTCATTGGAACAAATTCCGGGCCCGCTCCCATCGCAGGCGGCAAGTGTAACCGCTTCTTTTTCTCCACTGCATCCCAGGACGACCAGGTTCACGAAACCATGGGGCGATACGCGAGTCTCAAGGGATATCAGCAGGTTGTGACAATAGCACCTGACTACGAAGCCGCGCGGGATGCGGTTACGGCATTCAGACGACACTTTAAGGGGCAGATTGCACGAGAGCTTTTCCCAAGACTCGGTCAGACCGATTTTGCCGAGGAATTCAACCAGATCGCTGAGATTGAACCGGATGCCATTTATGCCTTCATGCCGGGTGGCATGGGTGTCGAACTGGTCAAGCAGTTTCACACATCCGGACTGAAGGGCATTGTCCCATTTCTGTCATCGAACACGATCAATGCCATCACGCTTCCAATAACGTCGGAGATGGGTGAGGGGCTTTTTTCAGCATCTCATTGGGCCCCAAATCTCGACAATCCCGCAAACAAAAGGTTCGTCCGGGAGTTTTCCCGAAAGTACAAATATGCGCCGTCAGTCTATGCCGCGCAGGGGTATGATGCAGCCAAGCTTATCCACTTTGCACTCGAGCTGACAGGCGGGGTGAAAGAGCAGGAAGCTCTTATTTCGGCAATTAGCGCGGCCCCGTTCGAAAGTGTTCGCGGAGACTTCCGGTTCAATTCGAACCAGTTTCCAATTCAGGACTTTTATCTCGTCGAAGGTGTTCGCAGAACCAGCAGGCTCTATGAAATGGAAGCTATTGCGCGGGTATTTGACGATGTCGGCGACGCGTATGCCGGTTCTTGCCGCATGTAACTACGCTCAATTCGACGTTGCACTGCGTGAGTATTGAATTGGTCAGTCCAAAAAACGTCCGCTGCCATCTTGTATTCTGAACTGGCCAGTCCATATCAGTGTCATGAGCCACACTGCAAGCAAAACAACCATCGAGGAAAAACGGGCTTCAGGGCCTGGGCGTCCTCGTGCGTTTGATGAAGCGGCTGCGCTTGAAGCAGCGATGAACGTCTTCTGGCAGAATGGTTTCGAGTCAACCTCTCTTGATGATCTGACCGGCGCCATGGGGTTAAGCCGATCAAGTTTTTATGCTACATTCGGCAGCAAGCAGGATCTGTTTCTGAGGGCAATTGGATATTATTCCCGCAATGGGATACGCGGTCTTGCGGAAACGGCGAGAGCAGCTGAGGCGAGCGACGCAAATGTTGTTGATGCCATGATGAAGGCCTTGTCAGACCCCAAGGGTGGGCCGCGCGGGTGCCTTCTCATCAACTGCATAACAGAGCTTGCCCCACACGATGAGAAAGTTGCCGAACTCGGCCGGCGTCATCTTGAAAGCATTGAGGATCTGTTTGCCAAGGCACTCGATCCCGCGAATCCAGATGCCGTCCGTGACAAGGCCAGTGCCTATTCGTCGCTGGCCATAGGCACGCTGGCACTCAGAAAAGCCGGAATTCCTGCCGAACGGATCACCCGAACGATTCAACAGGCAAAAGAGGTGCTTTCACCTTAAGTCGACCTGAACTCTATTCCAACAAAACGTTTCGCGTATAATATTGGACTGATCGTTCCAATTTTATGCCAACCCGACCAAAGGACTGCAAAGGATAGTAAGATGTCGGACAGCAAGCTTTTCCAAGCCTCACAAGCAGGTGCAATTGAACTCAAGAACCGCGTGGTCATGGCACCGCTGACGCGGAACCGCGCCCGTGCCGAGGACGATGCCCCAACAGAATTGCAAGCTGAATATTATGGACAGCGAGCAGGGGCGGGCCTGATCATTACCGAGGCCTCTCAAATATCGCCGCAAGGCAAGGGTTATGCATGGACACCTGGCATTTACTCCACGGCCCAGGTTGATGGATGGAAAAAGGTAACCAGCGCGGTTCATGCCAAGGGTGGCAAGATTGTTCTTCAACTCTGGCATGTCGGCCGGATCTCGCATCCAGTCTTGCAGCCGGAAGGTGTTGATCCTGTTGCACCGAGCGCGATTGCCGCTCAATCGAAGACCTTCGACGGCGCGCAATTTGTGGACACGCCGACACCAAGAGCACTTGAAGCAAGTGAAATTCCGCAGATTGTCGAAGACTACCGCAAGGCAGCGGCAAATGCCCTTGATGCAGGCTTTGACGGGGTCGAAGTGCATGCGGCCAATGGCTATCTGATCGACCAGTTCCTGCGGGATGGGTCTAACAAGCGAGAGGACGCTTATGGCGGATCTATCGAGAACCGGTCTCGGTTCTTGAAGGAAGTCATGGATGCGGTCGTTGGTGTCTGGGGCGGCGAAAGGGTGGGGATCCGCCTTAGTCCGTTCTCAAACGCAAACGACATTTCCGACAGCGATCCGCAACAGACCTTCTCTCACGCGATACGTTTGCTGAACAAATACGACCTCGCCTACCTACATCTGGTCGAAGGCCAGACCGGCGGACCGCGCGATATCCCCGAAGGTGGCGATCTTGCTGCGCTATATGCGCTCTTCAACGGCGTCAGAATGGGCAACAACGGTTATGACCGCGCTACGGCAATCGAGGCGGTTGAGAGTGGCACGCTTGACCTCGTGGCGTTTGGCAGGCCGTTCATTTCCAACCCCGATCTGGTGGAGCGTCTCAAAGTCGACGCTGTGTTGAACCAGCTCGATCCCGATACACTCTACGGCGGCACTGAAAAGGGATACATCGATTATCCCTCCTTGAGTGAAGCGACAATTGCGGCCGAATAGGCATGAAAAGATTCAGGCTGTCTGACATCCACCCCTTCTGAGGCGGCCTGAAGCTTGGCCGGTGCGGCGTAATTGCCAGCACCGGCTTCTTTTTAGCCTGCGTGCTGCGCTGGCTCGCGCACATTGACCACAATAAGGGCGCACCATAAGCCAAGAGCAAGCTCTATTGCCAGGGCCGCAAGAAGTGACGCAGGCGGTATTCCGTCCATCGGCAAGCTGATCAGGCGCCCAACCGCATAAGACAGCAGAAGCACGGCCGACAGGATGAGAGCTGGTGTTACAGGTCTATCGTCTTTCAAGCCGGCGATTGCCAGGATGCATCCAGCGAGGATCGGCACTCCAGGAGCTCTGATTTCGCTCATCATGGCAGCGGACGGGTCAAGAGCGATATTGTTCAAACCATACAAAAATGAGGGCGCAAAGACTACGAGAATGCCGACGATACCTAATGTCAAAGCAGACAAGGATAGGGCGATTTTTGTTTGAATGCTGGCCATTCCAATTCTCCGGTCGTGGTTTGATCTGATTTCAAGGTGACGGTCTAAGCCTGGATTTTCCATGCTTGAAAGTGTTAAAAAGTCAGCAGATCGTCCAGAAATAGGCTCAGACACACATCCTTGTCCGATATCGTTACAGAAGAAAATCATCCCGCGCCTGTCAAAGTCGACAGGCATGATCCGTTGAATGAAGCGCTTCACCTGCTCAATCTCAGCGGGACATTTTATTGCGTACCGGAACTGACAGCGCCTTGGGGCATTGCAGTTCCGGAGCTTGCAAAGCGACTGGTTTTGATTGTCGTGACCGAAGGCAAGTGTGTCTTGGACCTCAAGAACGGAGACGTGCTTGAGTTGGGGCAGGGCCAATTGGCGCTGCTGCCTCATGGAGGGGCAGTTGACCTGCGTGATCACCCATGCAGTCCACTGACACCCCTTTTTGATATTCCTGCCAAAAGACACAGTCCAAATTTCGAGACCATGAGTTTTGGTGGTGGCGGTGTCATGACACGTATGACCTGCGGTGTGCTGAAGGTGGATCATGCAGCAGCCGAAAGGCTGATCGAGCTTTTGCCACCGGTGATCTTGCTGGACGAATTTGATTTGCTAGCAGGAAGGTGGGTTGAAGGTACACTTCAATATCTTGCAGAAGAGGCCCGGAACCCTCAGCCTGGCGGTGAAACGGTCCTCACGCGACTCACGGACATTTTGGTTGTTCAGGCCATTCGAAGTTGGTTGAAGCGCGCGCCGGATCAGCAAACCGGTTGGCTTGCAGCGCTCCGTGATGCGAAAGTCGGTAAAGCCCTGCAGATATTTCACAAAGAGCCTGAAGCCTCCTGGACGATAGAGCGTCTTGCCCAGCATGCCGGCATGTCCAGATCAGCATTCGCTGCGCGGTTCAAGGAACTGACCGGTGAAGGGGTGATGAATTATGTGACCCGATGGAGGATGCAGCTTGCTTGCAGCGAATTGAAAAACAGCGGCAGTTCGCTGGCCGGGATTGCCTCAGCTGTCGGGTACGAATCCGAGGCAGCATTTGCCCGTGCTTTTAAGCGTGTCGTTGGTCAGACGCCTGCTTCGTTCCGCAAACTCTGAAGCCTACTTTTCAGCAATCGATTGGTCGATTTCCTCCAGCGAAATCCCGCGTGTCTCAGGTGCATATGCCCAGGAAAACCAAAACCCGAACGCACAGCAAAGAGCGAACAGCGTGATTTTTTAGATTTTTGAACCCGGCCAAAAGACATTGCGTTTTTCTAAGCCGGATGCGTGCCATGAAGGGGATGGATCAACCACGCAATCATGTGTCGATTGCGCGCAATGATGAAATAGAATCCGTCAACCGTACCGGAGCGTACTCTTTTTTGAGGATCTGTCCTTTTACGAATTTTGAAAACCTGTCACACCTTCGGTCAACGACAAATGGGCATTAATCTGGATCCGATGTAGCGGGTTTCAGCCGCTGAGGCGGTAAAGATGCCCGCAATCAAGACGGATAAGTGACATGCCTCCCTATCGTTCAAGAACCTCAACCCATGGCCGCAACATGGCCGGCGCACGTGGCCTTTGGCGCGCTACAGGGATGAAGGACGACGATTTCGGCAAGCCGATCATCGCGATCGCCAATTCGTTCACTCAATTTGTGCCGGGTCATGTTCATTTGAAGGATCTTGGCCAGTTGGTGGCCCGTGAAGTGGAAAAGGCGGGTGGCGTTGCCAAGGAATTCAATACGATTGCAGTTGATGACGGCATCGCCATGGGGCATGACGGCATGCTCTATTCGCTTCCTTCACGAGAAGTGATTTCCGATGCCATTGAATACATGGTCAACGGTCACTGCGCGGACGCGATCGTCTGCATTTCCAATTGTGACAAGATCACACCAGGCATGTTGAATGCCGTCATGCGGCTGAACATTCCTGCTGTTTTTGTTTCTGGCGGGCCCATGGAGGCCGGCAAGGTTGTGCTCGAAAACGGGTTTGAGAAGGCGATCGACCTCATTGATGCAATGGTTGCATCGGCAGACGAAAACATGTCCGACGCGGACGTTTTGTCCATGGAACAAAATGCCTGTCCAACCTGTGGTTCGTGTTCGGGAATGTTCACCGCCAACTCCATGAATTGTCTGACGGAAGCGTTGGGATTGTCACTGCCCGGGAACGGTTCAACCCTTGCCACGCATGCAGATCGGGAACGCCTTTTTGTCGAGGCCGGACATTTGATTGTTGATCTTGCCAAAAGGTACTACGAACAGGACGACGAGAGCGTGCTTCCGCGCAACATCGCCAATTTCCAAGCCTTTGAAAACGCGATGAGTCTCGACATATCAATGGGGGGATCCACCAACACCATTCTGCACCTATTGGCGGCATCATATGAAGGTGAAATTGGCTTCACCATGGACGATATCGATCGCTTGTCCAGAAAGGTACCGGTGCTCTGCAAGGTCGCGCCGGCGGTTGAAAACATTCATATGGAAGATGTCCATCGGGCAGGGGGCATAATGGGGATCCTGGGCGAGCTCGATCGGGCAGGATTGCTGCACTCGGAGATTCCGACGGTTCACTCTTCAAGCATGAAAAAGTCGCTCGCCAGGTGGGACATCTGCCAGACGAACTCTGAAAGCGTGCATGAGTTTTACAAAGCTGCCCCAGGCGGTGTGCCGACCCAGACGGCCTTCAGCCAGGAACGCCGTTGGGACGATCTCGACCTTGATCGACAGTCAGGGGTCATTCGCGAGCTAGATCATGCCTACAGCACGGATGGCGGACTTGCCGTGCTTTACGGCAATATTGCTGAAGACGGCTGCGTTGTGAAAACAGCTGGTGTGGACGATAGCATCCTGAAATTTGTTGGCCCGGCCCGTATTTTTGAAAGCCAGGACAGCGCCGTTTCCGCAATTCTCACCAACAAGATTAAAGCCGGCGACGTCGTTTTGATCCGCTATGAAGGTCCGCGCGGTGGCCCTGGTATGCAGGAAATGCTTTATCCGACCAGCTATTTGAAGTCGAAAGGGCTTGGCAAGGAGTGTGCGCTGATCACGGATGGGCGTTTTTCAGGTGGTACATCAGGCCTCTCAATCGGTCATATGTCGCCGGAAGCTGCTGAGGGCGGGGCAATAGGCCTTGTGGAAGAAGGCGACACAATTGTCATCGACATTCCGAACCGCGTCTTGCGAGTTGACCTCACAGACGAAGAACTTGCGGGTCGTCGTGCTGTCATGAATGCCAAAGGTGAGGAAGCCTGGAAACCTCTTGAAAAGCGCAAGCGCAAGATCACTAAAGCGCTCAAGGCTTACGCCAAAATGACGACGAGCGCCGCCAAAGGCGCCATCCGAGAAGTGGATTGATACGACACATCAGCTGGAAAGAGACGGAAAACTTCCGCCTTTTTCAATTTCTGACCATTGTCTTCTGCCGTTGTGTGCCTCACATAAACGGCTAGCTTTTTCGTTTCTTACCCACCGGTTGCTTTCATGGATTCTCTGACACAATTTGCCCTTGGCGCGGTCGTTTCTACTGCTTGTCTGGGGAGCAAGGTGGGGCCGCGCAAGGCGGTGCTCATTGGAGGCGTGCTGGGTACGTTGCCGGATCTGGATGTTTTCATCCCCTTTGACGATCCAATCGACAGCTTTGTTTATCATCGCGGTTGGACGCATTCGATTTTTGTTCACGCACTTGCTGCGCCATTGATCGGGGAAGTCCTGCTGCGATTGTTCAAGGGATTGAGAGAAAATCGCTGGCTTGTTTGGGCCACTGTTTTTCTGTGCTTGTCGACCCACGCGGTCATCGATGCGATGACCGTCTACGGAACCAGAATTTTCTGGCCGCTTTACCCCGATCCTGTTGGGGTTGGTTCTGTGTTCATCATCGATCCAACATATTCGCTTCCGTTGCTCGCCATTGTGATTTGGGCGCTTTTCAAGAAGTCCTGGACAACACGTTTTCGAAACGGCGTAGCTGCAGCCCTGATCTTTTCGACGGGATATCTGGGGCTCTCGATGGTCGTCCAGAAATATGTTGAAGGCAAAGCCGGGCAGTTGTTTGCCGAAGTGGGCACTCCTCCTGACACGATTTATGCCATTGCCGCGCCGTTCAACATTCTTCTCTGGAAGGTTATCGGCCTCAGGGACGATCAATACCAAAACCTCTATGTTTCCCTTTTTGATGGGGATGGCGATCCGGAAATCTATGCGCATCCGCGTCACCCGGAACTCGTGGCCTGCCTTGAGGAAACACCCGCATTCAACAAACTGAAGTGGTTCAGCAGAGGCTTTTACAAAGCTGATCTGGTCGACGGCAAAGTTGTTGTGTCGGACCTGCGCATGGGATTGACACCGGGGTATGCCTTTCGCTTTGCCATCGCTGAGAAAATGGCTGACAAACTGGAACCGATCGAGCCGGAACGCGTTGTGGACCAGGCTCGCGTGGAAGAAGACGACTGGGCATGGCTGGGCGCGCGGCTACAAGGTGAGCCGCGTGAACGAACGGCGGAAGCCCGGCTCGTGAAGCCGATTGAAATGGCAGCGCAAAGCCTTTGCGGCCAGCATATCACTCCTGCTGGTTAGGTGGCGTCTTCAGAGAACTCCTTCGAGGTTTAATTTCTCTCGAACCGTGCATTTCAGTGTTGCACGTCAGCTCTCCGGCAGTGGGGCCAAGAGCGTTTGGCTCAGCAGGCTGTCCGGATCGTGGACTTCAGGTACTTGTGTACAATCGGGTGAGTGATCGCTGTCTGTGCCTTGATGCTCCTTCAAGGAAGCGCAAATCGGAATTGCCGCTTGTCTCGTACCTTGAGAGGCGGCGGTCATCACATCCAGGAGTGTTCCCTCGGTTTCGCCCAGAGCCAGGGACAAGTGCTTGGCGAACAGGGATATCGTGCGGTCGGCGCTATAATTGGCCATCTGACCCCGGCCGGATGATGTGACGAGGGCTTCCGGTCGATTCTCATGATCGACTGAATGTTCATCCAGCAGATCCAGATTAACTGCATAGGAATTGTTGGTGTCGAGGATCAGAACAACTTCACCGGCGCGAATGGCGTGTATCATTGCGGCAAAGGCCGGCGCGGACATCCAGACGCCTTCAGCAATGGCTTCGCTGGCTGTTTCGGGGGACTGATCAGCCCAGAGTTCCAAGACATGGCCGACGGCCGTGTCCGTGTCTGCCACCTCTGCGCTGCTCAAGGGAAGGTTCGCGTAGATGATCAGGCGGTCATCCGGGCCGAGATTGTTGGAAAGTTCGGTTGCTTTCAACTTCAGGGCCGATGCGCTTGCTCCTTCGTTGACGAGCAAATGCGTCCGCCCGGGACTTGCATCAAGCCGGGGCGCGAGTGCGGAAATAACTTTGTCCAAGCTGTTTTTGCACATTTCCGGAGACTGGGGGTTCCAGGGCGGGCATATGCCAATTCCGAGAATATGGTTTTGAACACCCTGGTTCTCCGCGTTCCCGGTTTCTTGTGCACTTGCGACGACGGTAGATCCGCTGGCCAAAACTACGGCACAGATTGGCATCAGAGATGACCGCAGGAATTGTGAAACTATCCGGCGGAAGGCCTCGAACATGTTTACTCCCTGGTGCCCGTTCTCGCAGTTACTGACGCTAGTGGCATCTTCCATTGAAGGTCAGCGCGCGACTGAATGTAAAGAGAATGACTTTAGCAGCCAACAGTGTCTGTTCCCGATTATAGCTTATGTTTTAAGGGATTAAACATTGAATTGGCTGGTCTCCTATCAATCGAAAAACGCCTTGGCCAAACTCTTCCTTTGAGCTGATGAACCTAGATGCTTCCTTGTCAGTTCAGGAGTTGCTTCAACCGCTCGATCACCTGCTGTGTGTCATCGGTCAAAGTTCCTGTGTCGGCGCGCCCGACCGCGTTCACCATCTGCATCATGTCTGGAATTGTATCTCGTCCGCCAAGCTTTACGGTTCGCATGATCAGTCTGCGGATCATGTCATCCTGATTGCTGCTCTGGCTAGCCATCCATTTGGCAAAAACATACAGCTCTTTGGAATCCGCTTCAGAGAGTTCAAATACTTTCCGTAACTGTTCCTCGATGCTCTTTTTTTCCGCCCTGGAAATGCCGCCATCGATTTCCGCAACCAATATTAGCAACGCAGCGCCCGTCACACGCGGATCGTCAACGCTTTCTGTGGGGTGTTGGTTCAGGAGTGCTTTGTATCCAAACCGATTGGCTGCCGCCTTGACGTCCTGAGGCGCTTCAAGGACTGCACCCGGGGTGTGTGTGGTTTGGCCGGTTCGAAAGATCCAATAAGCAATGATGGCGACAAGTGCGAGCGCTGCGAGCAGGATTTGCAAAGGAAACCTCTTTTATATGCAGTGGCAAGCAGCACACGGCGATTGGTCTAGAACCGCCGTGATGAGCATCAAGATGCCGCCGCGACGTCCTGCGCTTTTGCAGACACCAGCCGATTGACGACATTCTCAATAATCTTGTGCCCTGCATCCTGGTCAAGAGACATAATGGATTCAGGGTGGAACTGTACCGCCGCGATAGGTTCTTTTTGGTGCTCAACAGCCATGACCACCCCGTCTTCCGTTTCTGCTGTCACGCGTAGATCGGTAGGCAGTGTGTGGCGGTTGGCGAAAAGTGAATGGTAACGCCCGACTGTGACCGGGGCCTCCAGACCATCAAACAACAGCGAGTTGCCGGAAAAGCTGACCGGCGAAGGTTTGCCGTGCATCGGTGTTTCCAACTGCCCGAGCTCTGCACCGAAGTATTCTGAAAGTGCCTGTAGACCAAGGCAGACACCAAAGATTGGCAGGGCACGTGAACGAGCACGGCCGATGGTTGCTGCGCAGTCAAAGTCTTTCGGGTTTCCGGGGCCGGGAGAAAGAACAACCAGATCCGGTGCCACGTCATGGAAAACATGGTCCGCAACCGGGGTCCGGTAGGTAACAACGTCAGCACCTGTCTGGCGGAAATAGTTCGCCAAAGTATGTACGAAACTGTCCTCGTGGTCGACGAGCAGGATTTTCATGCCTTTGCCAGGTTTTGCTTCTTCTGGTTTTTCTGCCGATTTGGAAGCAAGGCCTGCTTCCCTGACCGCAGCGCGCATGGCTTCAGCCTTCAGTTCCGTCTCGGCTTCTTCATCTTCAGGGACACTGTCATAGAGCAGGGTCGCTCCGGCGCGGATCTGGGCCATGCCGTCCTTGATGCGTACTGTGCGCAGCGTCAGTCCGGTGTTCATATCACCGTTGAAGAGAACCGCTCCGATCGCGCCGCCATACCAGGCACGTGAGGACTTTTCGTGGTCCTCGATAAACTGCATGGCCCACCGTTTTGGTGCCCCGGTGACGGTAACAGCCCAGGTATGAGACAGGAACGCATCAAGGGCATCCATGTCTTCGCGAAGAATGCCTTCAATGTGGTCCACCGTATGGATGAGCCGCGAGTACATTTCGATCTGACGGCGACCGATCACCTTGACGGATCCAGGCACACACACTCGGCTCTTGTCGTTCCGGTCGACATCGGAACACATTGTGAGTTCCGCTTCGTCCTTTTCGGAATTCAGAAGTTTGCGGATCTGCGCCTCGTCTTCAATTGCGTTTTTCCCGCGTCTGATTGTGCCGGAGATCGGGCAGGTCTCCACGCGGCGCCCACCGGTTACACGCACGTACATTTCCGGTGATGCACCGACCAGATACTCGTTGTTGCCGAGATTGAAGAAAAAGGAATAAGGCGACGGGTTTATCTGCGCCAAACGTCTTGAAACGGCTGATGGCGGATTGGCGCAGGGTTCATAAAATGTCTGGCCGGGCACAGTTTCAAACAGGTCGCCGCGCCGGAAATAGTCCTTGGCCTTCTCAACAAGTTTCGAATACTCGCCCGGTTCGTGATCGCCGCGTCCAGGGTCTATGTTTGCCGGTGTATACTGGCGCTTTTCACCGGTACGTTCCAAGCCCTTGGTGCTGCGTCCGTTCACGACGAAATCATATTCCAGAACATAAGCCCGCTTGCCGTGGTGATCGACGATCAGGATTTCGTCAGGCAAAAACAGAACCACGTCACGCTGGTCATCGGGCCGTTGCAGTTTCAGGTCGATCGGCTCGAACTGAAAGGCAACGTCATAGCCGAAAGCGCCATACAAACCGAGCTGGTCGTCATCGCAGGCAAAGAGATTTTTCAACTCCCGAACAATCGAGAATGTCGATGGCTGGCGGGATCTTTCTTCTTCGTTGAACAAGCGATCCGGCGTTTTGACAGTCAGCTCGATCTTGGTGTCGCTGGACTCGAAAGTGTCAACGTCCGGATGAGATTTCAGAAGATCGCGAATGGCAGGAAGGATAACCATACCGCGCTCGTTGAGCGTTCGGATTTCAACTTTACGGTCGGCAGCTTCCATCACCAACGGCGGGTTGACCAGAGCCATGTCCCAACGGGTGTATCTGCCCGGATATTCATAGGACGAGGCCAGGACAGCTCCCAACTCAGAATCCAACCTGTCAATCCAGTCCGAAGTGCCTGTCTTATAGTCAGAAGAACGGGAGGTGCGCAGGATTGTGATCCCGCCTTTGGTTTCATAGGTCTGATCTGCCAGCGCCGGCATTGGTCTATTCCCGTGTTGGTGGCTGCCTGAAACTTCCGGCAGCCCATTAATGCACCAAGGCCGCCAGCGGTGTCCCGCGGCGGCCTTGGTGAAAATATGATCCGTTCAGAGCATGAGTGATCGTCGGCCGCCTATTTTGCGCCGCGCCACCACCAAGCTGCTTTCAGGTTCATCAACATGCAGACAGCCATAGCGGAAGGTGCAGAGGTTGGCAACGGCTTTGTTGGCCCGCCGGTATGATGAAAACAAGCTTGCTCTGAAACGTAGCCGTTTGCATGTGTGTATTGTCGCAATCTGACAAAGAGCTGGACCGGATCGTCAACCAGCCAGCGCCCAAATTCTTCAATTTTGCTCAACTGACAAACAGATCGGCAACAAAGCGAACCGTAACGAACACTCAATTCACGACTTTCCGCTATCCGATCTTGACGCCTTCTTGCAGATGCCGTTGTTGCGCTGCAATGTGTGGTGGGATGCGGCAATGAGGGGCACAATGGACAAGTATGATCTTATCGTGATCGGCAGCGGACCTGCTGGACGCAGGGCGGCGATCCAGGCGGCAAAATTTGGCCGCGACGTTATGGTCGTCGAACGCGGTCGCAGGGTCGGCGGCGTCTCTGTGCATACGGGCACAATTCCCTCCAAGACCTTGCGAGAAACTGTGCTCAATCTGACAGGTTGGAGGGAACGCGGCTTTTACGGTCGCTCCTACCGTGTGAAAGAGGATCTGACTGCCGATGATCTCCGGGCCAGACTTCACATCACGCTCGATCATGAAGTTGAAGTTCTGGAGCATCAGTTTGCCCGCAACAAAGTCGATACGATCGGCGGTGAGGCACGCTTCCTCGGGCCGCACACAATCGAGGTCACGGGCGAGGCCGGAGAAGTCCACACCTTTGAGGCCGAAAAATTCATCATCGCGGTAGGTACCAAGCCATTTCGACCGGACTACGTGCCCTTCGACGGTGAGTATGTGCTCGATAGCGACGAAATTCTTGAACTGAATGAGCTGCCGAGATCGATAGCAGTTATCGGTGCAGGTGTGATCGGTGTTGAATACGCGTCGATTTTCTCGGCCCTGGATGTGCATGTCACCCTTGTGGAACCCCGGGACACAATGCTCGATTTCCTGGACAAGGAACTCGTCGCCGACTTCACGCATCAGCTGCGTGACCGCGGTATTGCGTTGCGCTTTGGGGCGACTGTTCAAAAGATTGAAAAGCACGGCACTGCGGACTGTGAGATCACCTTGGAAGGTGGCCGCAGCATACGATCTAATGTCATTTTGTTTGCAGCCGGCCGGATGGGAGCGACACCGGCATTGTCTCTTGACACGTGTGGACTAGAAACCGACCACAGAGGCCGACTGAAAGTCGACCCGATGACATTTCAGACATCGGTACCGCATATCTTTGCTGCCGGCGATGTCATCGGCTTCCCGAGCCTTGCGTCAACGTCCATGGAGCAGGGGCGCATTGCCGCCTGTCACGCACTGGGCGAAACCGCCTACGATCCGCCGGAATACTTCCCCTATGGCATTTATGCTGTCCCGGAAATCTCGACAGTGGGCATGACTGAGGAAGAAATACGAGAGCGTGGCATTGCTTATGAGTGCGGGGTAGCACGGTTCAGGGAAACGTCTCGCGGGCACATCATGGGCCTGGATACCGGTATGTTGAAGTTGATCTTCTCGCTCAAGACCCGGCGATTGCTCGGTTGTCACATCGTCGGGGAAGGTGCAACCGAGCTTGTACACATTGGCCAGGCAGTGCTGAACCTGCGCGGTACTTTGGAATATTTCGTTGAAAACACTTTCAACTATCCAACCCTTGCCGAAGCCTACAAGATAGCCGCGCTGGATGCCTGGAACCGCATGCCTCCGCTTGAGGAGTAGGAGGCACCTCGAAAAGCGTGTGACCGTCGCAATTTCATCAATAGCTTTAGACCGGCTGGACAAATAAGCTGTACGTAATTGTACGACAACAACGATTCGATCCGGTCGCTCTTCATGGTCCGAACACTGCTTTTGAAAAATGCCGACATGCTCGTCACCATGGACGCAGAGCGCCGTGAAATTAGGGGCGCTGGCCTGTATGCAGAAGATGGCATTCTGAAAGCTGTCGGTCCGACCGAAGACCTTCCAGAAACAGCGGACAAGGTTATTGATGCGACCGGTCAAATCGTGTTGCCCGGTTTTGTGAATACACATCATCATCTCAACCAGACGCTGACGCGCAATCTTCCAGCGGCTCAAAACAACAATTTGTTTCCCTGGCTTCAGGCGCATTACCGGATTTGGGCGAAAACAGATCCGGAGGCTTCACGCACCAGTACGTTGGTCGGCCTGGCGGAGTTGGCTTTGTCGGGGTGCACGACTGTGTTCGACCACACCTATCTTTTTCAAAGCGGCAACAAAGTTGACTACCAGATTGAAGCAGCGAACGATCTTGGTGTGCGTTTCCATGCCAGCCGAGGGTCTATGTCGCTGGGGGAGAGCCAGGGCGGACTTCCGCCAGATGATTGCGTTGAGAATGAAGACGAAATCCTTGCCGACACGGTTCGGGTAATCGACAGGTATCATGATGCGTCACATGGTGCGATGACACGCATTGTTGTGGCTCCGTGTTCACCATTTTCCGTTTCTGAAAATCTATTGCGCGAAAGTGCCCGCCTTGCCAGAGACAAAGGCGTGATGTTGCACACTCACCTTTGTGAGACGCTGGATGAAGAGCGTTACACGCTCGAACGCTTCGGCAAACGTCCCGTGGAATGGATGGAGGGACTTGATTGGACCGGACCGGATGTCTGGTTCGCGCATGCCATTCACGTGGACGATGATGAAATACGGCTATTTGCGGCGACAGGGTGTGGAGCTGCTCATTGCCCTTGTTCCAATATGCGCCTTGCTTCCGGAATAGCGCCCGTCAAGAAGTACATGGCCGCCGGGGTCCGGGTTGGGCTTGGGGTCGACGGATCTGCAAGTAATGACGGATCCAATATGTTGATGGAAGTTCGCCAGGCCATGCTTCTGGCGCGGCTGCAGCTGGGCCTGATGCCACCGGAAGGGCCGCGCAAGCACGCTCTGTTACCGGTTGCACATCCCCTGCGTGAGAATGAGTGGATGACTGCGCGCGAAGCACTCGAACTTGCGACCATTGGTGGCGCTTCCGTTCTGGGGAGGAATGATATCGGCTCGTTGGAGGTTGGGAAATGCGCGGATTTCTTCACTCTGGATTTGAATTCCTTACATTTTGCCGGTGCTCTGCATGACCCGGTTGCAGCAGTCGTCTTCTGTGCTCCGCAGTCGGCAAAAACGACGGTTGTCAATGGTAGAGTTGTGGTGGAAGACGGTGCAATCGTCACCATGGACATGGTGCCCATCATCAATCAGCACAATCGCCTCAGCCTTGAGCTGGCATCAGACCTATGATCTGGGTCAGCGTATGAACAAGAATGATTGTTCGTCAAAGGTCGGCAGTGTTCAACAACGAATGTTTCTAATCGATCACTGACGGAAGAGCACTTTAGGTCGGTCAGCAGAGCCAGCAATTGTCCGGCAGGGAGGCCTTTGTAACTTCACCGCCTTGATCGATCCAGCTCAAGATGCCGTCTTTTACATTGGCGACCTTTGTAAAGCCGGCTTGACCACTCAGATATTCAGACAGCACCTGACTGCGCCGGCCAGTGCGGCAAATGAAAACGACTTCCTCCGAAGGTCCGGCAACCAGTTTTTGAAGCTCTGCTCCAAAAGCCGGGTTCACGTTGCCACTTGCATCGAAAAACGTCAGCAAATGACTTCCGGGAATGACGCCCGTTTGCTGCCACTCCTCTGGCCTGCGGATATCAATGACCGTGGTTCCAGCGGCCAGTTTGCCTTTCAGATCTTCATTGTTGAGATCGGAAAATTTCTTGGCTTTGACTTCAAGCAGTTCGATTTCAAATTTCAAAGTCGCATTTGGCGGAATGACACCGCCAGCACCTTGTGCGCCATAGCCCATTTCGGGTGGAATGATCAGCTCTCGCTTGCCGCCGACCTGCATACCTTCCACACCCTTTTCCCATCCAGGGATCACTCGCCGTTCGCCTAGGGTGAACGAAAAGGGGGTGCCTCGGTCGAGACTGGAATCGAACTTTGTACCGTCCATGAGCCAACCGGTGTAGTGTACCACCACCGTCTCTCCGACATTTGCTTCTTCGCCAGTTCCCTTCTCGATATCACGAATCTGAATTTCTTCCTGTGCCGTTGCTGGGAAGACCAGTAACATTGAGGTCAGAATACCGGCGAGCCATTTTACCATTTTCGTTTCCATTCATCCGGGAATTGAAGATCATGAAAGTCGGTGATTGGCGTCAGAATTGCAATTCAACGGTTCTTGAATTCAATTGTAGTTGCTCATCCAACTGACAGAACGTTTTTTTGCTCTGTGAGTTTGTGTCGCTGAAAGACAGGTCAGGGCGCTTTCTTTTCGTTTGCGGTCCGAATGAGTTTTTCAAGCAACCCCGAAAGCTGTTGCTGCTCTTGTTTCGTCAGACCATCTACAGCCTGATGTTGCATGTCGACATAGTCGGGTATCTTGCCTTTGATCAAGTTGAGGCCTTTTTCCGTCAGACAGACCGTAAGAGCGCGCCTGTCTTCCGGGTGAGGGCACCTTTCAACTAGGCCCCCCTTTTCCAACTTGTCTATTCGAGCGGTCATGCCGCCAGAGCTCATCATGGTGGTGCGGTAGAGTTCCGTTGGTGTCAGTTTGTATGGCGGGCCGGAGCGCACCAGGGTTGCCAGAACGTCAAACTCGCCGGTTTTGAGGCCAATATCTGCATAGGCGGGCGCGAGATAGTTTTGGCTCATGAGCTGCGCAGATTCGCTGAGTCTGCCAAGCAGCACCATCGGTGACAAGCGGTCTGCGACTTCAGGCATCTCCTTCTGCCATTGTTTTTGGGCACGCTCTGCCCTGTCGACCAAGAGGTCTGCAGGATCGCCAAACAAGTGAGAACTCGATTTTGACGGTGTGTCGGATTGAGACGTCATCAGAAGAACCTTGTCTGGCGGACTATTTTGATATCGGCACTCGAGTGAACAAAACTCATAGGCAGTGCGTTGGGCCGTATCGTCAGGTTGAAATTCTCCAGTGTTATCAGGGTGAAGTCAACAAACGTCAAGAATCTTGAAATCAAGTATCTTGAAATAAAGATAAAAAATGCTACTTCTTGTTCGTGCAGCAGACGTGTCTGCAGCGAGTGAACAAGAATGGAATTCCAGATGAAAAAGGTACTGAGACCTGAGCCGATCTCGGCCGAGCCAAATGTCGAAGAAAACGAATGGCCTTTTGGACGCTTGGGGATCAAAAGTCCCGAGCAACCTCTCGTGCTGCTATTGATCGTCGGAAGCTTTCTTGCAGTTTCGACAATCATTGCAAAGGCGGCACCAGAGTTTGGTTGGCATCCTTTGGCACTACTGCAATGGTCGATTCTTGGTGGAGCCATTGGTCTTTTCACGTTGACCAGAGTGTTTGCAACCGACAGGCCAGGTCCTGAGCACGCAGGAAATGGTGCTGCATTCTCTCAGTTGGCGCCATATCTCCTTGTAAGCGGGATATTGTTCATCATTCCGAACATGATCGCGGTGGTGGCGGCACCCAAGGTAGGCGCTGGCTTTGTATCCCTGAGTTTTGCCTTTCCTCTCGTACTGACTTACGCATTCGCCGTAGTTCTGCGGATTGAAAAATTCCAGAAGCTCAGGGGGACCGGTGTTCTGTTTGGTTTGGCTGGTGGTATTCTTCTGGCAGTGTCTGGCAAAAATCTGAGTGTCGAAGCGTCCTTTTGGTCTTTATTTGCGTTGACTATTCCGATCTTTCTGGCAACCGGTAACATTTACAGAACGCTGAAGTGGCCTGCCGGGGCCAAACCGGTCGACCTTGCGCTCGGCATGATGGCGGTCGGTTTTGTTGCGCTGGCGGTTTTCAACCTCTTTTTCGGCGTTCCATTTACACTTGGAAGCTGGAGTGAGAATGCAGGTGTGCTACTGGCAGCCCAGGCCGCCATCTTTTCGCTTCAATACGGGCTTTATTTCCGGCTACAGCAGACCGCAGGACCTGTCTATCTCAGCCAGATCGGATCTGTTGCAGCCGTTGTAGGACTCGGTCTTGGATTTCTCGTCTTTGGAGAAATTCCGAACGCCGAAAAGCTGGCTGCTGTAGTCGCCGTTGGAGTTGGGATTGTGCTTGTCACAATTGGTCGAAACAGACACTGAAAAGCCACAACTGTTGCGTTGTGGCCGCAATTGTCAAAGCAGGATAGAAGCGCCATCTAGGTTGACAGGTGCTTCTATCCTCAGATACCAGCAGCCCCCTTCCACCAGCCAAGAGCCGCGGTAAATGCTTTTTGATATCAACAAAACGAACTACAAGTTCCGGGAAGAATTCAACGAATTCCCCGACATCGAAAAGCATACATTCGAGTTCACGAAATGCATCTGTGGCAGCAGTGAATCCATCGTGATCTCAACTGTTTCCAGGCATCGAAATTTCCTGCCGATCGTGGCTTGCTCCAGATGCGGTACGTTGCGCGCGAACCCCTATTTCACACGCGAAACAGCGGCTTATTACTATGGCCAGGTTTATGGAGACGTAAAGCGCAGCGACAAGAGGCCCGAGCAGCTTTTCAATGATCAGAACGACAGAACCATTGTACCCTTTTTTGCAGACCTGATGCCGGAATTCGAAACTGTCCTCGATTTTGGTGGCGGGGCAGGCGGCCGCACTGTCGGTTTCCTTGAAAAGGGCAAGGTGGTTTCACTGCATGAGGTAGAGGGAAAGTATAGCCAATTTGCCTATGACAATGGCATTCTTCCGTATGACAAGGCGAACCAATACGATCTCGTAGTTGTCTCACACGTGATTGAACATATGATCGACCCGGTTGTTGAGATGAAGGAAATCATTCAGGACTGCTGTAGGCCCGGTGGTCTGCTATACGTTGCGACGCCCATCATCGACCGGCAGCGCGCGCGCCAATGGTTGCAGCACTTCCACATAGCGCACAAATACTATTTCACGCACGATTCCTTTATAGGTTTGATGGCGGGTCTCGGCTGTGAACTCGTCAAACACAACAGCAGTGATGGCTACCTGTTCAAAGTCGGTAGTAAGATCGACCAGGATCTCATCGAGAAACACTTCAGCGACAGTTCCAAGAACGTACAGGAAGCCATCGAAAAGGAACTACGGCCGACAAAATCCAAGATCATGCAGTTGCTGCGGTTCTGGCGGCCTCAACCCCACAACCAGGCGGCACCTCGAACACCTGAACTGTCTCCGTGAACCGCTTTGCGGATTGGAGTGTCGAAAGTGTCGGAAAAGATGTAGGGCGCGACCGCCGGCGGCAGATCCTCATAGAGTTCGCTGATATTGGACATGCCACCTCCGAGAACAAATACATCCGGATCCAGTAAATTGGCGGACATGGCAAGGCTCCGCGCCAGGCGACTGACATAGTCGGCATAGACAACGCACGCGGTCTCGTCACCCTGGCGCTTCAAATCCATGATTTCGTGACCCTTGAGGCCTTTCCCGGATTTTTCCTTGTAATCGAGTTGAAAACCGGTTCCCGAACACCAGCGGTCTATAACGCCCTTATGCCCGATCCAGCTATCCGGCCCCGGGAACTCGTCTGGTTTCAGCCAGGGAACCGTGATGCCACCCCATTCACCGCCAATACCGTTTGCGCCGCGATGGGCTGTTCGGTCAATGGCGATACCAGAGCCACAGCCTGTTCCGATGATAATGGCGTGCACAACATGTGCTCCTGCGCCGGCGCCATCGGTTGCCTCGGAAACAGCGAGGCAATTGGCGTCGTTCTGAATGCGGACTTTTCGTCCGAGATGGCGCTCAAGATCCTTGTCCAGCGGCATGCCGTTCATCCAGGTAGAGTTGGCGTTCTTTACCAGACCCGTCTTTGGAGAGAGTGAACCAGGTATGCCAAGACCAAGAGTGCCCGTCTGGCCGGTTTCACCCTCGGCTGCATCAACCAAAAATTTTACAGCGTCAAGGCACCCCTGATAGTCATCGCGAGGTGTGTCGACACGCTTGCGGAATATCTCGTCGCCTTCATTGGAAAGGGCGATGATTTCGATTTTTGTGCCACCCCAGTCGATCCCAAGCCGCATGTCAATCCGTCCGTTTCGGTAGTTCGAAAGCGGCCATTTAGCCAACTTTCATTTCATTTTTCTATTTGCCGTTGCTCTTATGCTTGAACACCGGCTTAGCTGTTTCCGATATGCATTGGTGGAATGCGTCACCAAAAAACCGGAATTGATGCGTGCACTGACATCGCTGGAAGTTCCATTTGTCAATTCCAGTCATTTGAGTGGCTTGTTGGTTGCAAATGTCTCATGACGCGGTTCATGCTCTTCGTCTGAAAGGGACTGCATTTTTGTCTCGTTGCATCGGTTTGATGGATGGATTGCCGGTCCAGCGTGGAGATTGCGAATGCAAAATCTTGAAGTTGGATCCTAAATGACAGGGATCAGGTTGTGTTTTCAAGGCTTTGGTTCAATAAAAGCTCGGTTTTGTGCCGGTTTTGTAGTGGATGACACGCGCGGGATTGAATGTCTGGCTTTGGAAACAAGATAAGGCAACTTTTGAGTAGCCAGGCGATCCGCCAAAAGGTCCGACCAAAAAAACGCATCGGGACGAGTGGGTTTCAAGGTGCGACGGGACCGCGATGGGCTGAACCTGCCAGTAGTCTTTTTGAAAAAGAAAAATCTGCTCAGGATCGCAAACAGGGATCAAAGCAAAAACATCGACCTTTTGTTACGCCTTACTATGTCTGGGGGACGTTGGCCCTTTTAACCGCCGGATTCGCGGTCGGCGCGCTGTTTTTGAGTTCCAGCGATCGCCAGCTCATTGAACTGAATGAACATGCGCTAGCGTTCGGCGATCCGCTCCAGCCGTTTGACCCAGACATGAGGTCTGTTTTGCTCAACAGATCTCCAGAACTAGCCGCGGAATTGAAAAGAAGTTTTCTCGGCAAGCCGGATGCCCTCTGTGCGGAATTGAAGGCGCTGGGCCTAGAAAATCCAGGCTGGAAAAAAGCTCCGTTTCAGCGGGGGCGATGGCAATGCGCATCCGACCTCGTTCCCTTGACCACACCCAGCGTGGATTTCGGATCAACGACACTATTTTTCCTTTTGCGAGGCCCCTCTGAGGAGCAGATCGACTATCTGCGCCTCAAACTCGTAGTCGAAGATCCAAAACAGAAGCAAATAGGTCTGAATGCGGTCTGGTTGGTGATTGATGCTCTGTCCAGTCGCTACGGATGGACCGTGCCCCGCGCTTTCAGGCAAGCGATAGCAGACTTCGGCCAGATAGAGACGACACATCGCGGAGTTCAGCTTTCTGTCGCGCCGGAAGACCCGAACCTCACAGGCGATCCCATGGCCGATCAGCGTCTGAACATAATTATGAATTTCGGTGAGCCGGATCTGATCCGGCCCGCCGATCGCTTTGAGCAGGCTCCGCCATTGGAAAGCGGCTGGAGCGTCAGGGGCCCGGACGATCCGGAAGCGGAATGAATTCTTCCGCATCGCCCGGCACTGTGTCGAAACGCCCAAGCCGCCAATCTTCTTTTGCCTGTTCAATTCTTTCCTTGGACGACGAGACGAAGTTCCACCAGATGTAGCGGCGTCCATCCATGGGCTCTCCACCAAGAACGACAAATCGGGCAGGGACATTCGAATTGTTTTCAACTACGAGATGGTCACCAGCTTTGAAAACAAGAAGCTGTGCCGGGTCGAAGGTTTGACCGGTGATCGAAATCTGCCCGGCGACAGTATAAATTCCGCGTTCTTCCCATCCGGCATCGAGCGGAATTTTGGCACCCGGTTCCAACGAAATGTCGGCGTAGAACATGTCTGATGCGGTCTTTACGGGTGCCTTGTGACCATAGAGCTCTCCTGCAATCAGCTTTACAGAAGCTCCCTTATCCGCGAACTCCGGCTGTTCGGTGCTGCCAAAGTGCTGAAAGTCGGGATCGCTTTCTTCTGAATTCTTTGGCAAGGCCACCCAGCTTTGCAATCCAAACAAAGGACGCTTTTGCTGAAGTCGTTCCGGACGCTCACGTTCTGAATGCACGATACCCTTGCCGGCGCTCATCCAATTCAATGCGCCCGGAGAAATGGCGATCTCCGTCCCCAGGCTGTCGCGATGATACATTTCGCCTTCGAATAGGTAAGTCACTGTCGCCAAACCGATATGCGGATGAGGACGAACATCAATACCGCCACCCACAAGAAGTTCTGCCGGCCCCATCTGATCGAAGAAGATAAAGGGGCCGACCATACGGCGTTTGGCTGAAGGCAGGGCACGTCGAACAGAGAAGCCGCCTAGGTCCGATGTCCGGGGAACGATGATGGTGTCAATCGGATCGCAGCTTGCGCTATCACCGGGAATGGGGTCAGGGCAGTTCAACCAGCTCATATTCCTCTCCTCAGGTCTGGAAAATTTGTCTGAGGCTTAGATAGGGTTGCGACGGCAAAAGTGTCCATTGAACAGTCTGTTTCGCAGTTTCAATCTCCGGCGCAATGTGTATAACCACTGGCTCTCCAGAGCTCAGCAGGTGCACGCATGAAACGCGTCATGATTGTCGGTGGACCCGGTTCGGGCAAAAGTACTCTTGCCCGGCTGTTGGGTGAAAAGACCGGACTTCCTGTCTTCCACATGGATCACATTCATTGGAAACCAGGATGGATAGAGCGCTCACGAGAGGAGAAAGATGTTCTGTCTCATCAGGTGCATGCGGCTGATACATGGATCTTCGAAGGCGGTCATTCCAGAACGTATTCGGAACGGGTGGCGCGCGCAGATACATTCATCTGGCTGGATGTGCCCGTCGGCTTAAGACTGTTCAGGGTACTGAAGCGCTCTGTCATCTATTTTGGCCGCAGCCGACCGGACCTGCCCGAAGGCTGCCCCGAACAGTTCAACGCCCAAACCGCAGAGTTCTTGCAGTACATTTGGCGCACTCGAAAAACTGCGCGCGCCAAACTGGAAGCTGTCTACAATCGACCGCCTACTAATCTGAAAGTCATCAGATTGACTTCGTTGCCAGAAACCAACGCGTTCTTGGAGAAAATTGAAACAACCGAGTGAGCTTGCTGTTTGCTGGCCCAATCTGCATATCGGCGCTAAGCAAAGGTCTGTTCAATCCAGCTCTTCGACGCTATTGAGAAAAGTCCCAGTCACTTAGGCAATTTCCATGAAGCTCGATCCATTTTATCTCATTGTCGACAGTTCCAGTTGGATCGCCCGTTTGGTTCCATTGGGCGTGAAACTTGTTCAGCTCAGGATCAAGTGCGAAGACCAGGACCTACTGCGGTCTGAAATTGCTCGCTCCAAGGCGGTATGCGCCGAACATGGATGTCAATTGATCGTCAACGACCATTGGCGACTTGCGATCGAAGAGGGCTGTGACTTCGTACATCTCGGGCAGGAGGATCTGGCGGCTGCTGATCTCATTGCCATTCGCAATGCCGGATTGCGTCTCGGGGTGTCCACTCATGACGGCGCAGAGCTCGACACTGCGCTTGCGGTTAAGCCCGATTACATCGCCCTGGGTCCCGTTTTTCCAACTGCCACGAAAGAGTTGAAATGGGCACCTCAGGGCTTAGAGAAAATTGCCGGCTGGAAGCGCCAGATCGGTGGTCTACCATTGGTAGCTATTGGTGGCATTTCGCTTGAGCGTTTGCCCGGTGTCTTTGAAAAGGGTGCCGATAGTGCAGCGGTGATCACCGATATTACGAGAAGCCCGGATCCGGAAACCCGTGCACGCGATTGGATTGCTGGAACAGCAAGCTGGCGGACCTAAGGTTTGCCGCGCAACCCGCCTCGTGGCTATCCGAAAATATTTTTATCGCGGGCGACCTGATCGCGCAAAAAACTCTGGACGGCTGCGATATGGCGCAATGGCCGTGAACTCTCGTGAGTGACCATCCAGTATGCTCGGCGGAGCTTCAGTTCTGGTAAAACCGGTACCAAACCAGGGTCTGCACGTGCGATAAAGTCGTGCAGTATACCAATGCCCGCTCCTGCCTTAACCGCTTCGGTTTGCCCGAGCGCTGAAGCGATTTCAAAACGAGATGTCCAGTCGCCGGAGAATTCAGAGCCGTAGTTAAGCGACGGTGTGTAGAGCAGGTCTTCCACATATCCGATTAAATCGTGAGCGATCAAATCGGCAGGCGAGCAGGGGAGTTTGTTGATCTTTGCGTAAGCCTGCGACGCATAAAGGCCCAATGCGTAGTCGACCAGTTTGCTCGCGACGAGACGGCCGGTTTCCGGTCTGTCAATCGTAACGGCGATATCAGCTTCTCTTCTTGAAAGTGAAAATGAACGTGGCACGGGAACCAGTTGAATGGTCAGACCGGGATGCTTTTCTGTGAGTTTGCCAAGGCGAGGAGCAAGAAAGGCAACGCCGAACCCGTCCGGCGCCCCGATGCGGACTGTGCCGTTGATCTCAGGAGTGTTGTTTTCAATGTCGGCCTGCGCTGACAAAGCTTCAGCTTCCATCCGTTCAGCTTTTTCAAAGAAGCGGCTGCCGGCATCGGTCAGTGCACAGCCGGATGTCGAACGGTCGAACATGCGGACACCGAGACTTTCTTCAAGAGCGGACAGTCGGCGTGCCACTGTTGCGTGGTTCAATCCAAGCCGGCGTGCGGCAGCGAGAATTTGACCTGTACGGGCAACGCTGAGGAATATGCGAATGTCGTCCCAATTCATGTGTCACTAGGTCCTTGCCGGTTCTGTGGTCTGGCAGCGAAGTGATGCAAACAAAACTTTGCAACGTGCCGACTTTCCTCTCGGTGCCGATGAACGCTTGGGTATTGAAGGCGGCACGAGCTTCGTGATGACAATCAATGTTCGATGGGCCTATCCTCTCCAACGTGTGGTCGAGAAAATACGGCTGAACGGCGTAACTATAATTTTCGCACAACAGATACGCTAAACTGGATCTTGTTTGTTGCAAAAATAAAAGTCAAAAGAAACCTAAGCGCCGGTTCCTTGGAATGCCACCGGCACCATTCAGGCCAATTTGGGAGAAACGCAAATGGAAAAGATCGGTCATTTTATCGGCGGCAAGCGGGTCGAAGGAACCTCGGGCCGATACGCGGATGTCTACAATCCCGCGACCGGTGAAGTTCAGGCCCAGGTGGCGCTCGCAAGCCAAGACGAAATGGACGCGGCGATAGCCAATGCTGCCGCAGCTCAACCGGCATGGGCGGCGACCAATCCGCAGCGCCGCGCTCGCGTCATGATGAAATTTGTCGATCTGCTCAATCGTGACATGGACAAGCTCGCAGAAGCATTGTCGCGTGAACATGGCAAGACCTTACCCGATGCAAAGGGTGATGTCATTCGCGGACTCGAAGTTGCGGAATTCTGCATTGGTGCACCCCACCTCTTGAAAGGCGAATTTACCGAAGGCGCAGGGCCGGGCATCGACATGTATTCCATGCGTCAGCCGCTGGGTGTTGTTGCCGGTATCACTCCTTTCAACTTTCCCGCCATGATCCCAATGTGGAAATTCTGTCCTGCGCTCGCATGCGGCAATGCTTTCATATTGAAGCCTTCCGAACGAGACCCATCCGTTCCGATCATGCTGGCCGAACTGATGATTGAAGCAGGATTGCCTGAGGGCGTTTTGAATGTTGTCAATGGCGATAAGTCTGCCGTTGACGCAATCCTGGATGATGAGACGATCCAGGCCGTCGGCTTTGTGGGGTCCACGCCTATCGCTCAATACGTTTATTCACGCGCAACCGCAGCAGGCAAACGTGCCCAGTGCTTCGGCGGAGCGAAAAACCACATGATCATAATGCCGGACGCCGATCTCGACCAGGCTGCTGACGCACTTGTCGGTGCTGGCTACGGTGCGGCAGGAGAGCGCTGCATGGCGGTCTCGGTTGCTGTACCAGTCGGGGAAAGCACTGCCAACGCCTTGATCGAAAAACTGGCGCCAAAGGTTGAAGCGCTCAAGATTGGACCGTACACCGCCGGTGACGACGTTGATTTTGGTCCGCTTGTCACCAAGGAAGCTCTGACGCGTGTCAAGGGTCTGGTGGATCAGGGTGTCAAGGAAGGTGCAAACCTCGTCGTTGATGGACGCGGCTTCTCCATGCAGGGCTATGAAGACGGTTTCTTCATGGGCGGCTGCCTGTTCGACAATGTCACCAGGGACATGGATATCTACAAGACCGAAATCTTCGGACCGGTCCTTTCAGTTGTGCGTGCTGAATCTTATGAAGAAGCGCTCGACCTGCCGCTCAGCCATGAATACGGCAACGGCACCGCGATCTTCACTCGTGATGGTGATACCGCGCGCGATTTTGCATCACGCATCAATATCGGCATGGTTGGCATCAACGTGCCGATCCCGGTGCCGCTTGCCTACCACACGTTTGGCGGTTGGAAGAAATCCGGGTTTGGCGATCTGAACCAGCATGGTCCGGACGGGTTCAAGTTTTACACCCGCACGAAAACGGTCACCTCTCGCTGGCCGTCAGGTCTGAAGGATGGTGCGGAGTTTGTTATTCCCACCATGAAATAGGCGTATCCATATCAGACAGAACCAGACCACCCCCGAGTTTCGGGGGTGGTTTTTCTTTGCCACGAACAGGCGTCAGGCAGCTTCAGACAGGGTGTCGACCGTACGGTCGAGGCGAAAGTGAGCCATAGATACCAGTCCGTCCATTTCCGCCATGATGGCGGCAAAACCGGGCTCTTTGACAATCTGTTCTGCAGCCGCTTTGGCGGCTTCCAGGTCGCGCCACATGACGACATCCGCAAAGAGGTTTTGTTCATCATGAGCTTCGTAGGCAGACCACGAAATGAAACCGTCATACTGTTTCACGACGTCTTGTGCCACGCGTCTGGCTGCTCGTGCCTTTTCGGGATCTTTGATTTTGAAAACAACGAGTTCGAGGCAAGGTTCTGACATTTCAGGTCTCCGTCGTATGATAGGGAGGTTCAACACGCCTCTACATGACACAGGCCTCCTGACACCCTGGCGTCAGGATGTTTCAGGATTGGAAAAAAACCATGTCCGCAGTTGGAGAAAGAGCATGTGGTATTCCGTCAAAAGTACCTTTACCTATGAGGTCAAAACCGGCGGGCAGATGTTGTCCTGAGCCAGAATTGCACTAGTCCTAAGATCGGTCGGTCAAATGATGGCCAATGAATAAGGCATTGGATGGGGAGGCTGTAATAAACTCGGAGATCAAACCCGGTATCGGACAATCGACAACTCAGGAAAACAACCTCCTGCGGAGAGCGGGGCTTTTGCTGGTGCTGTCCGATGCGCTCTGGATTGTGCAGGCCGGTCTGATCGCGAGTGCGCTCGCTTCAGCATTGTCTTCTCTCAGCGTTGCAAACGGGCGGGAGGTTCAGCTTGCCTTCAGTTATCTCACGCTCATGGTCTTGATGGTTGGGTTGGTTGCGATTGTTCGCGTCTTGCTTCAGGTCACAGCACAAAAAAGGTCTCGCTTCGCCGCACGCCAAATCAAGAGCCGGACACGGAACGAATTGCTAAACGTTGCGGTTTCACGCTCTCCGGCATTGCCGTTTCCCACTTCAGGGGCCTTTGCGGTTCATATTGGCGAACAGGTTGATCTGCTCGGACCTTATTACCAAAACTATGTTCCACAGGTGATGCGGTTGAAAATCGTGCCTGTGGCAATCGTTCTTGTGACGCTATGGTTCAGTTGGTTGGCCGCATTGATCCTGATTGTCAGCGGCCCGATGATTCCGATTTTCATGGCACTGATAGGCTCTCGCGCAAAGGCGGCAAGTGCCGACAGGCAAGAAGAACTAACCCGGTTGAGTGGTACTTTGCTCGATCGTATCAAAGGCATGGAAACGCTCAGACTTTTCGGTGCCGTTGATCGAACGCGGGAAGATATTCGCCGGGCAGGTGATGCGTTCCGACTTGGCACGATGTGCGTCCTGAAAATCGCTTTTCTGTCGTCGACTGTTCTGGAGCTGTTTTCGGCGCTCGGGATTGCGTTTTGTGCGGTCTATGTGGGCTTTTCTTTGCTGGGCGAGTTTCAAGTAGGCACATGGGGGGCTCCGTTGAGCTATGCTCAGGGCCTTTTTGTGTTGTTGTTGGCGCCGGAGTTTTTTGCGCCGCTCAGAGCATTTGCCGTCGCGTATCATGACCGGGCCGCAGGCTTGGCGGCGCAGCAAAAGCTGGCTGGCCTTATCGATGAAACTGGCGAAAATGTTGCGTGTTCTACGGCAAGATCATTGAAAAAGCGGCGGCCCGACCAGTTCTTTTTTTCGCCGCCAACTGTTCGCTTTGTAGAGGTTTCGGTGATCCACTCCGACCACCCGATATTCGTGGATCTGAACCTAGAAATTCTCGCAGGCGAGACACTTTTTCTCACAGGTGACAGCGGAAGCGGGAAAACGACCCTGCTTGATTGCGTTCTGGGTTTTCATCAACCCGCCAAGGGAGAAATTCGGATTGGGGACCATCGCCTTGCAGACGCCGTAGTTCCGTTGCGCGAAAGTGTGATGTGGCTAAGCCAGTCACCCCGTCTGTTCCACGGTTCCTTGAAGGCCAATCTGATCAAAGGCATCCGGAACAGAGAGGGGGTCAGTGACGAAGAAATCCATGCTGCCTTGCGTCTGGCCGGAGCAGGAGAGTTGGTCAAGCGACTGCCGCATGGTTTGGCGACCCAACTCGGAGAGGATGGGTTCGGCCTGTCTGTTGGTGAAATTCGGCGCGTTGCGCTTGCAAGGGCGGCAATGCGCAAGGATGCAGTATTGCTCTTGGCCGACGAGCCGACGGCTGGACTTGACCCGCAAACCGCGGCCGATGTCATCAACGGACTGGCAACACTTTCAAAAGAACGCACCAGCTTGATCGCGACGCATGATCCAACGGTGCTTCGTTTGCCGGGCAGGAAGGTTGATGTTGCAAAGTTGTGTTGTCGAGCTGAGTTGGCCGCAACATGAAAACGGTCTGGCAGATAATCCTTGAGCAATACAGATACAGCCGGTTTCATTTTGCTGTCGGAATTCTGGTCGCTCTGTTGCCGGCTCTTGCGGGAGCTTTGCTGCTCGGGGTCTCAGGTTGGTTCATCACTGCAGCAGCAATCGCAGGAACAACCGGAGCGTTCCTCAACATCTTTGTTCCAAGTGCCATCATTCGCGCGCTTGCGATCATCAGAACTGCGGGCAGATATGGCGAGCGCGTTCTGACACACGATGCGACATTCCGGTTTTTGACCGGTTTGCGAGATCGTGTCTTTTCAGCAATCGCTCATAGCAACGAACGCGGTCAACGTTCAGGTTTGGTGCTCAACAGGCTTACTCTGGATATCGCCGCTCTGGATACGGTTTATTTGCGTCTTGTCGTTCCATTGCTGGTTGCCGCCATTTTGGCACTGTTGTTGGCCCTCATCTGGTGGACGCTTTCGTTTCAGCTCTTTCTGGTCGGTTCTGTCTTTCTGTCGAGTTGGGCAGTGCTCGCTTGGATTTCTTTTGCTAAGGCTGATCGCAAAAATGCGCGCCGGGAGGATGCTGCCTCTGATGCCATTGGACTGCGTGCTGCAGACTTGATTGCAGGGCGGCGGGATCTTGCAATTTATGGTGGTTTGAACGAGGCAGCGCGCGGAGTATCCATCGCTGACGATCGTCAAGCCAAGGCGCATGAAGCTCTTGAAGAGCGTTCAACTTGGCTTACAGCGGCTTCAACCTTGATTGGACAGCTGTTCCTGGCGGCCGTGTTGATGGCCGCCGTGCTAGGCGCAGCATCAGGTGGATTCGGAATTGCGACAGCCGTTGGACTGGTTCTCGTCGTCATGGCGCTTCCGGAGATCTTCTCGATGATGCTCCCGGGCCTTGCCGGTCTGCCGCGAATTGCCTTGGCTGCCAGGAGAACCGTCAATCGGGTATGGGCAGGAAATGCGGTTCAGTCGGTTGACCAAGTGCAGGAAATCGACGCGGCGCTGGAGGTTGGTACTGACGCAATTGCCTTCGAAAAGGTCTCCTTTCGGTATCCGGGTGCTACGGGCAACGTCATTGATGACGTTTCCTTCCAAATACGCCCGGGAGAGGTAGTCGCGCTCTCTGGCCGAAGCGGATGCGGCAAGAGCACCGTCGCTGCTCTTGCTTCACGATTGGTGACACCGGACCGCGGGCGAATATGCCTGGCAGGCCGCTCGCTCGATAGTCTTCCTGAAGAAACGCTGCGCCAGTCCGTCACAGTTCTGTCCCAGCGAGCCTATCTTTTCAATGACACGGTTGCAGCAAACTTGCGTATCGCAGCGCCTCTTGCCAGCGACGGGGAACTTTGGGCTGCGCTTGAGAAGGCCGCACTGGGTGAACGTATGTCCCGAAATGCCGAGGGTCTTCAGGCAATTCTGGGCGAAGGAGGTGTTGGCCTTTCCGGCGGCGAGCAACGAAGGCTCGCACTGGCACGGGCGTTTCTGACCCGCCCTGATTTGTTCATTCTCGACGAGATGACCGAGGGACTGGACGAAGGAACATCCAAGGAAGTGCTGGATCGCTTCAATTCTCACCGCGGCTCAGCAGCCGTTCTGATTGTTGCACATAAAAAATGCGAACTTGATTTGGCGGATCGCATTGTCAACCTGCGTGCACTTCAGGCCGCATCGGGCGAAGAGGTGAGATAATTCTTTCCAAAAATCAAAGGATTATCTTCCGCTTTTCTGCTATTTCAGGTTGTTGTTTACGATCTGTCGCATTGACCTTGCAAGATGGCCGGGGCACGATTGCTTCATGTGAAGACTCATTTGACAAGTCGGTTCTTTGACGGGATTGGCAGGCGCGATTTCATTCGTCTTCGACAGGGAAGCCTTGCCGCACCGGCTTGTGACGTGAGTTTTCATCCTAAGCTTCGTGCTCGGGCCGCTAAGGCCCGATAAGGGGGAATACGATGGAACTAAGCGTCGTTGACCTGTCCCGGCTTCAGTTTGCCATGACAGCGCTCTACCACTTCTTGTTCGTTCCTTTGACGATTGGCCTATCCATCCTGCTCGCAACTATGGAAACGGTCTATGTCATGACCGGGCGCGAGATCTGGAAACGCATGGTCAAGTTCTGGGGAACGCTCTTCGGAATCAATTTTGTGCTTGGTGTTGCAACCGGCCTGACAATGGAATTCCAGTTTGGAATGAACTGGGCCTATTTCAGTCAGTATGTTGGAGATGTTTTCGGCGCACCGCTCGCAATTGAAGGGCTGATGGCTTTCTTCATGGAGGCGACATTCGTCGGCCTGTTCTTCTTTGGCTGGGACAGGCTCTCCAAGCGCCAACACCTTGCCGCCACGTGGGCAGTCGCTTTTGGGACGAACTTTTCGGCGCTTTGGATCTTGATCGCCAACGGCTGGATGCAACATCCGGTCGGTGCGATCTTCAATCCAGATACCATGCGCATGGAGGTCAGCAGTTTCTTCGACGTGCTGTTCAACCCCGTTGCACAAGCCAAGTTCGTTCACACGGTTTCGGCCGGCTATGTGACCGCTGCCATGTTCATGATCGGCATTTCATGCTGGTACATGCTCAAAGGACGGCACCTGCAGATCGCCAAACGCTCATTGGCCATTGCCTCTGCCTTCGGCTTTGCCTCCGCATTGTCTGTCGTCGTCCTGGGTGACGAGAGCGGCTATGAGGCCAATCTGAACCAGCAGATGAAACTCGCCACCATTGAGGCCATGTGGGAAACAGAGCCGGCTCCCGCAGCATTCAATGTGATTGCCTGGCCTGACATGGAAAAGCGGGAGAATATTTTCGCGATCGAAGTGCCTTATGTGATGGGTCTGATTGCGACGCGTTCGCTCGACACTGTCATTCCAGGTATCAACGATCTGGTGGATCGGTCCAAGGACCGGATACGGCAAGGAGCGATCGCCTGGGATGCGCTCCAGAAGATCCGGGAAAACCCGGCTGAGGCGAGCGAAGAACTGCGCGAAACCTTCAGTCAAAACGCAAACTCCCTTGGTTATGCCTATTTGCTCCTTCCTTTCACGGACAATCCGATGGAGGCAACAACGGAGCAGGTTGACGCTGCTGCCTGGTCGACGGTGCCGAACGTGCTGCCGATGTTCTATGCCTTCCGGATAATGGTTGCTTGCGGCTTTTTCTTCATCTTGCTGACGACCGTGTTCTTCTACTATTCGTCCTCCGGAAAACTGGATACGCTGCGTGAGAAACGCCGCTGGCTGCTTCATGTTGCCGTATGGTCGATCCCGCTACCCTGGATCGCGTGCGAAATGGGCTGGTTTGTAGCCGAATATGGCCGCCAACCCTGGATCATCGAAAGTATGCTGCCGACGTCCGCAGCTGTTTCCAATCTCTCTGTAACCGAGGTCCTTCTCACTTTGGCGGGGTTTGTCCTCCTCTACACGACACTTCTGGTGATCGAGGTCAGCCTGATGATCAAATACATCAAGATTGGACCGGAAGACGGGGAGGAAGCTGTGGCCCCGCCGCCATCCATGCAGCCGGTTCCATCTTCAGCCACCGTCCCTGCGGAGTAAGACACGATGATCCTCTACGAATTGATCGATTACTCAGTGTTGAAAATGATCTGGTGGCTGCTTCTCGGTATTCTGCTGATCGGCTTTGCCGTCACTGATGGCTTTGACATGGGTGTCGGAGCGCTGCTGCCGTTTGTAGCTGAAACTGACATTGAACGGCGTGTTGTGATCAACACCATCGGCCCGACCTGGGAAGGTAATCAGGTCTGGTTCATTCTGGGAGGTGGCGCGATCTTTGCGGCCTGGCCGCCACTCTATGCGATCAGCTTCTCAGGTTTTTACCTGGCGATGTTCATCGTGCTTGCAGCCATGATCCTCAGGCCTGTCGCTTTCAAATACCGGTCGAAAAGGCCGGATCCATCCTGGCGCACTGCCTGGGATTGGGCACTATTCACCGGCTCCTTTGTGCCCGCACTGGTCTTCGGCGTTGCAGTCGGCAACGTGTTGCTCGGTGTTCCCTTCAGTCTCGATTCCGACCTGCGGATGACTTATGAAGGGTCGTTCTTTGGCCTGTTTTCACCATTCTCGCTTCTTTGTGGTTTGTTGTCTGTCGCAATGCTTGTGATGCACGGTTCGGTTTGGCTTGTCATGCGTGCCTCGGGCGATATCGCGGCACGGGCTCGGCGGTTCGGCACGCTTGCATCTGCTCTGGGCATCGTTCTGTTCGCGATCGGTGGTTATCTGGTTGCCAGCGGCTATGTCGAAGGCTTCAGGATTACCTCGGAAGTTGACCCGAATATGCAGGCCAACCCACTGGCCAAACAGGCTGTCACCGAAAGTGGCGCATGGATGATCAATTATGCGGCTCACCCCATCCTCTGGCTTGCACCAGGACTCGGGTTTGTTGGAATGCTGGGCACAATGTTGCTCCTGCAGACCCGGCTCGAAATGACGATCTTTTTGTTTTCCAAGTCCGCGGTCTTCGGGATCATTTCCACCGTTGGCGTGTCCATGTTCCCCTTCATTCTGCCGTCTTCGGTTCAGCCCGAAGCCAGCCTGACGGTCTGGGACGCATCGTCAACGCATCGAACGCTGTTCAATATGTTGGTCGTGACCTTGATCTTCCTGCCGATAATTCTCGTTTACACGGCCTGGGTCTACAAGGTCCTGTGGGGCAAGGTGGATGAGGAAACCATCGAGCGCGACAATCACACGGCATACTGAGGAGATGAACTGATGTGGTATTTTGCCTGGATCCTTGGGATGCCGTTAGCGTGTTGCCTGGCAATCCTGAACGCCATGTGGTTGGAACTGCGCAGTGAAGACGAGCGTCGGCGGCTGGAAGACACAAGACGATAGACAAAGAAAAGCCCCGGATCTCTCAATCCGGGGCTTTCCACAAGCAGACAATAGCCAGTTCCGATCTATGCGGCTTTGACTTTGTCAGTGCGCAATGATTCAAGAATGTTTTGCGGGGAAGACAGGCCGTAGGGGTCGCTTTCACAATTATCGGAGAAACCTTCTTCTTCAAACCATTGTTCGACAACACCATCATTGACAACAGCGCCATAACGCCAGGAACGCATTCCAAAGCCGAGATTGTCTTTGGCGACAAGCATGCCCATCTTGCGCGTGAACTCTCCCGATCCATCAGGAATGACTTTGACGCTGTTCACGCCCTGCGCCTTGGCCCAGGCATTCATAACGAACGCGTCGTTCACTGAAACACAGTAGATTTCGTCGACACCTTCGGCTTGGAAGTCGGCGTAGAGTTTCTCGAAATCCGGGAGCTGAAATGTAGAGCAGGTTGGCGTGAACGCACCCGGCAGAGAAAACAGGACAACCCTTTTGCCCTTGAAATAGTCATCGCTGGTTTTGTCTTCCCAACGGAAGGGGTTCGGACCATCGATTGAAACGTCGCGGACACGGGTGCGAAAAGTAACGTAGGGAACTTTTTTGCCGAGCATTGAAGGACTCCTGAATGAATTCAAAAAACCGGAAGACGCCGGATTTCCGCAGGGAGGAAGCCACTTCACTCCAGGAGGAGGAAGGAGAAAGCGACAACGCGGTCCTGCCAGCGTCTAGCAAAGGCGGGTATCGCAATTGCTGCGTTGCGGCAAGGCATGAAGGTGCATTAGCAGCGGTCAAAGCTGTGGAAACAGGGTATGATGAACTCCGGTAAGAATATGAATTATTGGCTGAAAAGTTTTCTGACTGCATGAGTTCATATCCCCTGGATGCCCACGCATGGTCTCGAGTGATAAAGCAATTTGTGCGGTGCAAAGGTCTTGCTGTTAATTGTCGAACACAAAATCAGCCGGGCAATTGACGAACTGCGACGTCGGTTTCTGACGAAACTGCATGAGCCTGAACCGGGCGTGGTTTATGGAGCTACCGGTTTAAGGAAAATAGGAATTGGCAGCGTGCTCTAACTTTATGGCAAGGGGGCCGATTTTCGTCTGGGGGGTATCGTGGCTGCGAAGTCAAATGCTTCTATACATGACCAATTCAGCCGACTAATCTGCACCCGGTCTGGGCGCCGCTTCAGATGCGACAATTGGGTACGCTGTTGGACGGAAGTTGTTGGAACGGACTTTTGATGCAAGGGATCTTCAATACCGTCCGATGGATTTGCATGGTGCTCACAGCGGTTGTTTTTCTGGGACAATTGCTGATCGTTCTAATGCGCTATCTCCTGGGTTTCGGCTTTTTGGAGATACAAGATGCTGTCAACTATGCCTTTGCCTCTCTGGTGGCCCTGTCTGTGATCGTCGCGTTTGACGGGGGAAATCACGTGCGTGTCGATGTCTTTCGTCAAAAATGGAACGACACAATCAATCGACGCATAGACTGGTTGGGAGATCTTCTTCTTGCGCTTCCGGTTTTCGGCATCATGCTTTGGGCGGCATTTCCACTCGTGAAGAGCTCGTGGGTCATCCTGGAAGGCTCTCCGGAGACAGGTGGACTCCCGGGACTGTTCCTGGTCAAGACCTGTTTGCTGATCTTGCCGGCCCTGGTGATCCTCCATTGCCTTCAACGGCTGATCGGTGTTGTCCGGCAGGCCTTCAAATGAGCATGGATGTTGTCTGGTTGCTGGTAATGGCCATGGCCGTCTTCGGCTGCATTCTCTCCGGTGTCCCGGTACTTCTGGCAATCGCCGGAGCACCCACCCTTGTTGCATTGCTCGCGGCAAGTTTTGGCCACTTCGATCTCGTCTTTTTTCAAGCTGCGCCGCAGCGTGTCTTCGGGGTCATGTCCAATCCTCTGCTGCTGGCCGTGCCGCTTTTCGTGTTTATGGGCCTCTTGTTGGAGAAATCGCGGCAGGCCGAGAAGATGCTCAAAAGCCTGACAGACGCTTTGGGCGGCAATCAGGGATCGCTTGCCCTTGCTGTCATTTTGGTGAGCGCCTTGATCGCGGCGTCAACGGGCATCATCGGCGCTACCATCGTCATGCTGGGAACGATAACGCTCCCGGCGCTTCTTTCGTCAGGCATCAACAAGCACATGAGCGCCGGGCTGATCTGCGCCAGCGGCACGTTGGGCCAGATCATTCCACCCTCAATCGTCCTCATTTTGCTGGGTGACCAGATATCCAACGCCTATTTCGAGGCACAACAGGAAGCCGGAAATTTTGCCCCGGATCCGGTCACGGTCGGGGATCTGTTCGCCGGTGCGTTGTTGCCCGGACTACTGCTTGTCCTGCTTTATGCCGCCTATGTGCTTTTTCGCCTGCGCGGTGCTCCTGCGGCGGACCGGTTGGATGCAGACGAGAACAAGGTCTCGGTTCTTGAGCTGATTGGGAGCATTGCTCCGACCCTCGGATTGATCGTCGCTGTTCTGGGCAGCATTCTCCTCGGTGTTGCAACACCGACTGAGGCAGCATCGGTCGGGGTGGCAGGTGCTGTCCTGATTGCCGCTTCGGGCCGGGGAGGTTCTGGCGCACGTCTGGCGATTGCGTGCGCGATACTGGCTGTATTGCTCTTGGTTCTGCGCAGGGCAGGGGTCTTCGGGCTTGAATTTGCCGGCGGCAAGATCGTTTGGTCGGGCATGACAATCGTTTCCGTCTCCTTGATGCTGACGGCTTTCTGTTTGTTGTTGGCGGCTGCAAATTCGCTGCTGAAAAAAGACGTTCTGATACCTGCGCTGCGCGAAACGGTATCGATTACGGGGATGATCTTCGGCATTGTGATCGCTGCCAGCATTTTGTCGCTTGTCTTTCGCGGTTTTGACGGAGATGAGCATGTCGCCGAAGTTTTGCAGGCGCTGCCTGGCGGCGCTTATGGAATGCTCGTTTTGACGCTTCTGGTCATCTTTCTGCTGGGATTTATCCTGGAATTTGTCGAAATCATCTTCATTGTGGTGCCAATCGTCGGGCCGATCATCCTGCAATCGGACATAAGTCCAGTCTGGTTTGCAGTGCTGATTGCGCTCAACTTGCAAACATCCTTCTTGACGCCGCCCTTTGGTTTTGCGCTCTTTTACTTTCGATCTGTGGCCCCGGCGGAAATCCGAACGTCCGACATTTACGTTGCGGTCATCCCGTTTGTCGCAATTCAATTGCTGGCGCTTGCCGTGGTCATTGCGTTTCCGGTGCTTGCCACCTGGTTGCCCGCTGTTTTGTTTTGAGGAGAAGTTGAAATGAAAAGACGCGATTTCCTGAAAGTCGGCGCAGTTGCTGCGCCCGCAACCATGCTGGCCGCCCCGGCAATTGCGCAGGGCAAGGTCGAGTGGAAACTCCCGACCTCCTTTCCTGCAAAGGCCCCCGGTGTTGGTACCAATGTGACGTCTTTCGCTGAACGCGTCGCTGCAATGTCAGATGGTCAGCTCACCTTGAAGGTTTTTTCCGGCGGCGAATTGGTGCCGCCGTTCGGTGTTGAGGACGCGGTGGAGCAGGGGACCGCTGAAATCGGCCATTCAACGCCTTATTATGCGGCCTCCAAAAACTCCGCCTTGCACTTCTTCTCCGCGGTGCCTTTCGGTATGACCGCAGTGGAAACCACTGCATGGCTGCGTTACGGCGGCGGTCAGGATCTTTGGGACAGCATCTACTCTGAGCGTGGTCTGAAACCGTTCTATTCCGGCAGTTCCGGCGTACAGGCCGCAGGCTGGTTCAAGAACCCGGTGGAAAGCCTCGACGATCTCGCAGGTCTCAACATGCGCATCGCCGGTCTCGGCGGTGAAGCCATGCGCAAGCTTGGTGTCAATGCGGTGCTCTTGCCGCCTCCGGAAATCTTTCCGTCTTTCCAGTCGGGAGCCATTGATGCGGCAGAATGGGTCGGGCCCATGCTCGATCAGGCCTTTGGTCTGCAGAAAGTTGCGAAGTATTGTTACGTTCCGGCTTTCCACGAACCCTCTGCTGCATTGGAAATCGTGGTCAACAAAGATGCCTATGACGGTCTGCCGGCACATCTGCAGGCAGTAATTGCCAACGCGGCAGAGGCTGTCTCGGTCGAAACCACGGCTCAGTTTGACTATTTCAACGCTGTCGCCATGAAGAAACTGAAGGACGAAGGTGTGACCTTTGCCGCATTCCCAGACGATGTGATGGCAGCGCTTAAACCGGCTGTTTCGGAAGTCATGGCTGAAAATGCCGCGGCCAACCCGAAATTTGCCGAAGTGCAAAAAAGCTATGATGCGTTCCTTGCGCTCGCGAAGGACTACGCAATCGAAGTCAAGGCTGCGACCTTTACTCAAAGAGTTTGATTAACTCGTTCCTGAAGGCAGCGATCCCGCGATATTGACGCGTGGGATCGCTTACCCAGGATACAGAATTCAGTTTGTTTTTGAATTCACTACAGCTCGACAGAAGGGTCAATCAGGCCCTCGCGCAGGGCATAGGCAATCAGCTGCGCGACAGAATGTACATCAAGTTTCTTCATGAGATTGGTGCGATGGCGGTCGACTGTTTTAGCGCTGATGCCAAGTGTTTCAGCAATTTCCTTGTTGGACCGGCCGGAGACAATCAGATTGAGAGTCTGTCTTTCGCGATCAGACAGTATCGGCACATCCGAAGCATCTTCGAGCATGGTTTCAAAACGCGCTGCAATGTGGCGATGCCCGCGCAAGATATTCGGCAGTCTGCGGATCAACTCATCATGGTCTTCGCTTTTTGAGAAAAGACCATCAACTCCACTGGCGACCAATTCGCCAATCTTGCCGATGGACGAAACGCCGGTCAACACGACGACCTTTGTCTCCGGCGACCATCTTCTTGCCTCCACCAGAACCTCCAACCCGCCTGCATGGGGCATCTGGACGTCCAGAATGAGCAACGTAGGACGGTGCTGGCGTAGGGCAGCAATTGCCTGCAGTCCGTCGCTGGCTTCAGCCACGACTTCTATGCCGTCCGGTTCGACTGTACCCGGGGTTTCCAAAGCGCTCCGCAATCCGGCGCGGACAATTGCATGATCATCAGCAATTACGACATGAAAGCGGGACTGCGACAATGTATGCTCGACCAAAAAGGTGAAGGGGACGGCGTGAGAGCAGTCATAGCATATTTCCTTGTCTGCTTGAGTGTTGTTTTCGCAACCGTTGCAGCGTCAGCTGCACCGCAAACACTACAACTCAAACACAACCGGCCTGTCGAAAATGTCGGTGAATCCATGGGCTTTGCGGAAGACAGGAAGCAGGCGCTTGCTGAGCTTGCAGCCCAATTTAAAGATAGCGGTTTGTCGGACAGCTTCGAAGGAGTTGCAGCGAAGGTCGTTCCTTATCAGGGGATCTGGGGACTGCTTGCCATAAAGGGCCCTGAACCTGTCCCTGCTCAGACCCATTCCGGATGGTTCCTGGCGTCCGATATCTACGGCCTGATTGCACTCGACGTATTCCTCATCAGGTCGGATGGTACAGTCGAACAACTTCTCAATCACGACATACGCCGCGCGTTCAATCCTGACGACTACAGCATGTCTCGCCTTCGCAGCGCATCGATTGTGCTCGGTTCTGGCGAAGAAGCGATTGTCGCCACGCGAATGGTTCACGGCGCAATTGAAGAAGTCGATTTCGCCTTGGAGCCGCCAGCCGTACATCAGGAAAATGCATTCGCGAGTGGACTGAAACTAGCCGGCTTTT
This sequence comes from uncultured Roseibium sp., assembly GCF_947499295.1. Lineage (GTDB taxonomy): Bacteria > Pseudomonadota > Alphaproteobacteria > Rhizobiales > Stappiaceae > Roseibium. The sequence goes on along the minus strand of NZ_CANMNP010000001.1, from coordinate 61,400 downwards.
ATGCCTTTCTCGGCTCTTGCCTGATATTCTTTTTCGCCTTCAGCATCGCGATGAAAAGCATCGTGGAGTTTTCCTATGCGCTGCTCTTGATGCTGGGGCTCGGATTTGTCTCCTATCTGGATAATTTTCCTTTCCGTTGGCTCTATCCCGATCTGCCTGACATTCATTTGTCGGTCGGGCTTGTACTTCTGCTTCTGGTGATCGCGCAGGGCTATTTTTGCGCAGGGCTGTCTCTGCAGCGGTATGCAAGCCGGCAGCGTTTTCATATGCAGTTGTTCTGGGCTGGTGCGGGAGCACTGGGTGCGATTGTTCTTGTCTTCTTCCTGCCTGCCGAATTCATGGCCCCGTTCAGCTACGTTCTCCTTGCCGGCATGCTGCTTGCTCAGGTCTATGCCGTTTTTCAGTGGGATGCATTCAACGGTGCGCGCAAGCGGGTGGTTCGCTGGGTCACGGCCATTACAATAACGGGTTTCACCCTGGTGATTGTTCTGGCGATTTTCCGCATGGGTATCGAGGAAATCTCCATTCCCTGGTTCATCAAGGGTGTTTACGCGACACTGGCATTTGGCGTCATGGCGGGTCTTTCCACCGGGCTCGTCGAATTGCGGCGCGAACATGCAAGAGCGCTGAACAGGGAAATTGAAGCGGTGCGCAAGGAGGCGGATGTCGCCAGGGAACTTCTGAGAGCCGAGCAGAATTATTCGCGTGTTCGCGAGTTGGCTGAGAAGCGTCAGCTCCAATTGGCGACAATGTCACACGATATCAAGCAACCCTTGAGCGCGCTTCGTATGACCGTGGAGGCAATGACGCGCGACGAGACAGGTGCAACGCGCGCGCGCTTGCACGAGGCTTTCGACTATATCCAGAACCTTGCCTTGGAGCATCTTGAAGATGCTCGCCCGGATATGGCGGATGAGAGCACGGATAACGACCTCGATCGGGATCAGTCCGATCCGCAACCATACGGAATTTCGTTAATCCTCGAGACCGTTGGTCAGATGTTTCGGGATGAGGCCACTTCAAAGGACCTCAACCTCGTAATCGTCGAATCCAGCGTCCAGATTTCAGTTCAACCATTGGCGTTGATGCGCATTGCCTCGAACCTGGTGTCGAACGCAATCAAGTATACCGAAAAGGGCAAGGTGCTTGCCGGTGTCAGACGTCGGGGTGATAACGTCCTGCTGCAGGTCATCGACACGGGCCCCGGCATGAGCGAGGCCGAACTGACACAATTCAGAAAGGCCTGGAAATCGGGAAAGGACAGCGAAGGCCATGGCCTGGGTCTTGCCATATGCATGGACCTGGCCTCGCAAAATGGACTTGTGCTTGATGTTTCATCCGAACCGGGGCGTGGAACACTCTTTTCACTGAGAATTCCAACAGCGTTCTCAGGCTGACAGTGGAATTGTGCAGCAACCGCACAAGAAGTCGCCAGCATCTGGGGCGTTTGTGATCGTGGTGCGCTTGAGCTTTGTCGGCGCGAAATCCAAATGCGTTGGGCACGAATGGGGGATCTACCCCATACCGGGTAGTTCTCGCCGATCTTAGCTTTCTGACAACGGAAACGCTGTCAGGAGCTGAGACAATGGCCCAATTGCAACCTACCCCGGAAGTGACGTTCGCCATGCTTGGCGAGGCGACGGCCCTAATGGCTGAAAGCGCCTTGCACAAGGACCGCACCATTGCCGAAGTCGGAGGCCTCATCTTGCCGCCGCTCATGCTTGGTCAGGTTCGCATCTGGCGGCGCGGCGGATTGCCCGTTGCGCTCGCAACCTGGGCCTGGCTCGACGAAAAAACGGAACGGGCTGTTCTTCACGAAAACCACGTCCCAGACCCTGAGGAATGGAACAACGGTTCCAACCCGGTGGTGATCGATTTCATCGCGCCCTTTGGCGACGGTTTTGCGACCGCGCGAGATCTGAAACGGACCGTATTTCCCGAACGTGCGCTTCGTTCGGTCCGGCGTGATGCAAAAGGCCGCGTTCTGCGCATCGTCCAGCATCCCGGACTGGATCAAAACGGCCGTTCTGTAAAAGCCCGCGCCTTTGCGGCGTGATCCATTCATTTCTCTATTTTAAGGAACTTTCAAAATGGGCTCTTCTTCAAAAAGCATTCATCAGACATACAAATTGTACGGTCTTTACGGCAACAAGGACGGCGGCTCCGGCAATGACAAGCTTTATGGATACTCAGCTATCCGCAACAAGCTTTATGGCGGTTCCGGCAATGACTACATCGAAGGCTGGGCGCCACTGAATTATCTCTATGGCGGTTCCGGAACCGACAAGATCAAGGCCTACGGCGCAACAAATTACCTTTATGGCGGAAGCGGCACCGACAAGCTTTATGGCTATGGCGGCTACAATGGCATGTATGGCGGAACCGGTACGGATTATCTCTACGGTTATGGCGCTAAGAACGTCATGCGCGGCGAATCCGGCACGGACTATATGTACGGCCGCGGCATCTGGAACGATATGGACGGGGGCAGCTACAACGACCGTCTTTATGCATATGGCGCAACCAACATCATGAAAGGCGGCTCTGGCCACGACGGCCTCTACGGTTACGGCGCTTCTAACAAGATGTATGGCGGAACCGGCAATGACACCATGAAGGGTTACGGAGCCTCCAACGTGATGAAAGGGGAGGACGGCAACGACCATATGGAAGGCCGTGGCGCTTCCAATGTCATGTATGGCGGCGCTCATGATGACAAGATGTACGGTTACGGTGCTTCGAACGTCATGCACGGCGACAGCGGCGATGACCACATGGAAGGCCATGGTCTTTCAAATGTGATGCACGGCGGAACCGGCAACGACGACATGTTTGGCTATGGCGCTTCCAATGTCATGAACGGAAATGACGGTGAAGACCATATGGAAGGCCGCGGTGCATCGAATGAAATGCGCGGAGGCAATCACGACGATGACATGTACGGTTACGGCGCTTCGAACATCATGCACGGCGACAGCGGCGATGACCACATTGAAGGCCACGGTCTTTCAAATGTGATGCACGGTGGAACCGGCAACGACGACATGTTTGGCTATGGGGCTTCCAATGTCATGAACGGAAATGACGGCGAAGATCATATGGAAGGCCGAGGCGCATCGAACATCATGCGCGGAGGCAATCACGACGATGAGATGTTTGGTTATGGCGCCTCCAATGTGATGCATGGTGACGCTGGCAATGATCATATGGAAGGTCATGGCGCCTCGAATGTCATGCATGGCGGCGACGGTGCTGACGTGATGGAGGGCAAAGGCCTTTCCAATGTCATGCGCGGCGGTGACGGTAACGATGAAGTCTATGGTCGCGGTGCATCCAACGTCATGCACGGTGAAGATGGCGAAGACCATATGGAAGGTCGCGGTGCTTCGAATGTCATGTATGGCGGAGCGGATGATGACGCCATCTATGGATATGGTGTCTCCAACGTCATTCATGGCGATGACGGCAATGATTTGATCGAAGCCGTGGGAGGCGCAACCGTTGCCAATGGCGGCACCGGGAACGACACAATCAAGGCTGCCGGTGGTGTCAACGTTCTTCACGGTGATGACGGCAACGATACAATTACCGCGATCGGTGGTGTGAATGTCGTTCACGGCGGTGCCGGTGAAGATGACTTGTTCGCGCTTGGCGGCGTCAACACAATGTTTGGTGGAGCCGGTGATGACAAGCTGAAAGCGCTCGGTGCGGCGAACATCCAGTTTGGTGGCGAAGGTGAAGACCTTTTGGCTGCAGCTGGTGCCGGCAATCTGCAGTTCGGCGATGGCGGCAATGACAAGATGTTCGGTCTTGGAACAAATGTTGGACAGTTTGGCGGTGACGGCGAAGATATCCTTGTCGGTGTAGCAGGCCTGAACCTGCAACACGGGGGTGCCGGCGATGATGCTCTGTTTGCGGTTGGCGGTGCGAATATCCAGATCGGCGGTTCCGGCCATGACTTCTTGATGGCTGGCGGCGCGAACAACATTCAGTTTGGAGACCATTTGTGGAGCGCGATCCCCTCAGATCTCGGATTTGACGATGGCAAGTTCGCTGAAGTTATCGAGAATTTCGATGAACATTTCGAAACAGAAGGTGGCGGCATCAACGTTCTGATCGGCGGTGGTACCAACAATCTCCAATTCGGCGGATCCGGCAAGGATTTTGCCTTTGGCGCCGGCGCCATGACGACGCAGGTCATGGGTCAAGGCAATGATGTCATGATCGGCGGCGGTGTTGGTGTTCTTCAATATGCCGATGCTGGCAATGATATCATCGTTGGTGGCGGTCAGGGCGTGGCACAGTTCGGTGGCGACGGGTCAGATGTCATGGTGGCGGCAGCCACTGTTATTGCACCACAATTTAAGGGGGCTGTCTCTTTCCAGTATGGCGGCGCAGGAACCGACATAATGCTTGGCGTGTCCCTGGGTGACGAAGCTGCGGCGACACTCGAATTCAGCAACGACAAGGATGCGAACGGCAACCGCAAGGCCAGCGTGACCGGTGCCTTGCCGGACGAGTTGGTCGTGACCGCACAGCTTGGTGGCGACGGAGCAGATTTGATGATCGCAGGTGGTCCCGGCACGATAGTCCATGGCGGCGACGACAACGATATCGCCTTTGCGACAGCCGATACCAACTCCCTGGTAATGGGAGGTGCCGGCGACGATTTGATCCTCACAGGCGAGAGCCTCGATGATCTGATTGACTCCCTGGAGTTGAACGAAGAAGTCAATGATGGCGACCCTGTCGAGATTGCAGCCATTAGTGCCGGCAACTTGTATTCCGGTGGTTCTGGTTCGGACGTTATTCTCGATGTGGTCGATTTCACAAAGATCATGATCCACGACATGCTTTCTGATGTGCCGCTGGTTCAGGATTTCCGGTCCGCACTCACAAGCACGGTAAGCGCTATAAAGGACATCACAGAACCGGTTTCAGGCGTGCTCGACGTGGCTGCCGCCTTTAGCCCGGAATTTGGTGTTAACGGCTTCGGTTCTTATGAAGTCAAAGCCAATGTCACCTTGGGCGGTGCTGGCGATGACGTTCTTGGCGGCACGGGTTTCCTTTCAGGTGAAGCTGGAGACGATGTCTATGCGATTTGGGCAGATGGCGAAGCAAAGATTGCCGAACGCGCAACCGATGGTGTCCAGTCCTTCCTGGAATCCTTCGGTGTCGACATTCCGCAAATCGATGAAATCAGCCAGGCACCTGATGGCAATGACGTCATCGAATTGCGCAGCTTCACACTCCTGGGATTTGAAGAGGATACGTTCAGCTTCACGAAAACTGCCGACAAACTGGCAATCCATGTTGAGGACAAGACGGTTGCCACTGTCTATGGCATGGACGATGACACGACCGCCGTTGAGTGGTTGAAAGTTGTTCAGGGAGCTGACAGTTTCGCCTTTGACCTGAAGGCGATCTACGATCAGCCGGACTGGGACGATGGTGTTTCTGTAAGCGCCGAAAGCGTTTCCATCGGTTCTGATGTGTTTGCATCTGCAGACATCATGAACCTCCTTGACGGAGCTGCCGACACTCTCGGTTCCTTCGGGGGTGCTGAAGGTGATGCTGTTGCGTCTGACCTGACAACTGCACTTGCTCATGGCACAAGCGCGGTCCAGGTATCAGTTCCGGACACGGATTTTATCTGATTCATATTGGCAGTGAACACACAAACAGGGACGGTCAATCGATCGTCCCTGTTTGTTTGTGCCCGGATAGTTCCGTCACCAACAGTTCAGGTTATGCTTCCGCTTGCCGTTCGCGCAAGACGATATAGATGCCGCTGGCAATGATGATGACAGCACCAACATAGGTCGCAACATCAGGTATCTCCTCCCAGAGCAACCATCCAAGCAGCGTCGCCCAGAGAAGGGCCGTGTAGTCAAACGGTGCAACAACCGCTGCCGGTGCGAACCGGAATGCTTGTGTCATCAAAGTGATACCGGCTGTGCCGAACAAAGCGATCCCCAGGAACAGCCAGATATCCTCAAGACGCGGAGGCACCCATACAAAAGGAAGGAGCAGTGCACTCAGCAGCGCACCGGCACCGACCAGATAAAGCATCAGCGTCCAGACGCTTTCGCGCGGATCGACCCAGCGGGCGCTCAACATCAGCAAGGCATAGAAGAATGCGGTTGTGAGCGGCAGCAGCGAGGCCATTTGAAATGTTCCGAAACCTGGCCTGATGACGACCAGGACCCCAAAAAAACCGGCAAGAACCGCTGACCATCGGCGCCATCCAACTTGCTCCTTGAGCAGCAATGCGGAAATAGCGGTCACAAATACCGGCATTGCAAATATGAGTGTCGTCGCTTCAGCAAGGCCAAGGTAAATGAAACTGGTAAAAAAGAGCCCGGCGGCAAGAAGCCAGAGCACACCACGCAACAGATGAGCAATCGGTCGGTGAGACACGAGCGCGGAGCGGCCGCCCAGCCGCAAAGCGATGAGCGTTGCGAAGGGAAGTGCAATGAAATTCCGGATAAAAATGATCTGGATAGGGGAATAGTCTGCCGTGAGAGCCTTCGCGATTGCGTCGCTGACACAAAGGCTTGCAACCCCGACGCTCATCATCAAGATGCCGGTGGTGACCTGCGATTGGGAGTGTGTTGTGACCGTTGACATGGGCTGTCCTCAGACTGAGTAGGCAACTAATCACCCCCAACGAACCTCAACAAGGCCACTTTGCACCTGAAGCGTCTGTTCATCATAAGCAGAGAAGACAGCGGACCTGTTTCTATTCAGCAGGAAACCTGTAAATAATTGGGAATTAGTAGAAAAATCGAACTTCTTTGATCCATGCAACCTGTTTTATCTCATTGCTGGTTTGAACGGTTTTCATGTTATATTTTTATCTGACTGTCGAAAGCGGGACATCTTTGAAAGGCAGAACTCTGCCAGTCAATCCAACTCACTCCCAAGCCTTGGTTGACAACACAAGGTACACGCTGAGCGAGATTTTTTTTCTGACACAGCATTGCCCAAAGCTTCCGTAATCCTGCGGTTCTTTTGCCAGATTTCGCCATGAGCCTGCGGCCCGTTATGTGAAATGGGAAAGGGTAGATCATGGCCGACAATCCGGTGAACAAATTGAGTTCAAGCGAACAGCTTATTTTGGAACTCGTGAACAAGGAACGACTGGCAGCTGGCCTCGAGCCACTTGCATCCGAAGCACAGCTCAATTCGGCAGCGCAAAAACACTCCGACTGGATGGCATCTGGCCGCGTTCTGGATCATACGGGCGCTGGCGGGTCAGAGCCCTGGGACAGAATGAAGGCAGAGGGTTGGACGGAGTACCCAATGGGCGAAAACATCGCCTATAACCCCTTTAACCAGTCCAAGCCGATATCCGGCGAGTATGTGCCTCAGAAGATCATTGAAGACATGCATGAAGGCTGGATGAATTCATCCGGCCACAGAGCCAACATTCTCAGCGCGAATTATTCAGTGCTGGGCGTTGGTGATGCCATTGGTGGCCACCCGAACTCGCCAGACCATTCTACAAGCTACGCCACGCAAAACTTTGCAGGGACTCAGAAAAACTACGTGACGGGCGTTGTCTTTGACGACGCTGACAGCGACAAGTCCTACGATCTGGGTGAGGGGCTCGGTTCCGTTACAGTCACGATCGTCAATTCCTCTGGCGCGACTGTTGCCTCGCGAGCGACTGATCCCGGCGGCGGATACAGTATTGCGCTGGCAGATGGTTCCTACACGGCCAAATTTACCGGTACCGGCATTGATGGAACAATTGAAAAAACGGTCTCGGTTTCGGGCAAGAACGTCAAACTGGACGTAAAGGATGGCTCTGAAGGCGGTGGCACAACTCCTCCGCCGGTCGGAACCAACGGCAACGACACGATCTACTATTCAAACGGCGACGACTTTTGGACGAATGGCGTTCCAAAGGACATCGGCGGCACAGGCATCGACACGCTGATCATCAACAAGGGCTCGGTCTTCAACACTTCGGGCCTGTCCTGGTATGGTTTTGAAAGGTTCGTTGGCGCAGAGAAGAATGATCGCGTCATCGGCAACGAGAGTGATGTCGACTATCGGCTTGTCGGTGGTGCTGGAGAAGACATACTTCGCGGAAATTCGGGCAATGACTACATTAGGGGTGGTGCAGGCCGTGACGATGTTGCCGGTGGTGCCGGAAATGACATCATCTACTATGGCAGCGGTGACAAGTTCTGGGACAATGGCGCGCCGAAAGACATTGGTGGTGCTGGAATTGACACGCTTGTTGTGGAGACCGGATCGAAATTCAACACCGCAGCGCTCTCCAAATACGGATTTGAGAGATTTCAGGGCGCAGACTAGGATGACCGCGTTGTCGGGGATGATGCCAAGGTTGCTTATTTCCTGAATGGTGGCGGCGGCAACGATATTCTCAAGGGCAATGCCGGAAACGACACGCTCAACGGTGGCTCGGGCAACGACACATTGGAGCCTGGAGCGTCCTCAGGGGGCTTGCAAAAGCTTATGGGTGGTTCAGGAAACGACACATATGTCGTCACATCCAAGGGCGGAAAAATGGAGATCATCGAAATGGCGGGAAATGGCGCGGACAAGCTGGTCTTCAAAGATCTCAACCGCTCCGACATCGAAGCTTCGCGTGACAGCGACAACAACATGGTCCTGTCATGGGACAGCAGCCCCGGCGAAATCACCATCAATGACGCAGGCGCGGATCTCGAGCAGTTCGTCTTTGCCGACGGCACTGTTCTGCAACCTGACGATTTTGCGATCGTCTGACCTTCTTCAGAACTCGCTCCTAGGGGAGCGGGTTCTGTCACATCAGATGTTCCAGGACTGAAAAAACGCGCATCAGGCTAGACTTTAATTCTGCCACTTGCCAAATCCACTTGAGCGTTTGGTGAAGGCCTGCATGCGTGCAATGAACCTGGCTGTGATATTGTGAAAACGGTCAGCACAACCTAACTTTCAGTGGAGACCAGCAACACTAGGTGTATCCATTGAAACGATCCCTCGGACCTCAAGAAACGCTATTTTCTGAACTGATACGTCGAGGCAATGGCGGAATACAGCTGGTAACGATGGCGAAGTTTGACGTCTCTCCAACAGTTTCGGAGCTTCGATCGGCGCTGAAACGGATCCACAACCGTCACCCCATGATGCGTGCTCGAATAGAGGGGCAAGTTTCCCGCGACTGGGTTGTGGATGTTCCATTTGAACAAATTGAAATCGCGGGCCACACCGCAGGAGAAGCGTTTGACGTCGAAGCGTTCTACTCCGAAATTGCCAAACCGGTCCTGGACATTTCAACCGTTTCCTGGCGTGCCTATCTGGTGACCGGTCAAAGCGATGAGGTTACCTGGATTGCTCTGGTGACCAATCACGGGGGGATCGACGGACGCTCGGCATTGGTCATTCTCAATGACCTTGACCGTTTGCTGAACGAACCGGAAACCTGGCAATCGGCAACGTTGCCGATGACTGCGCCCGTGGAGAAAGGACTGGCCGCGAGAGGTTTTTCCGGGGATCGGTCCATACTCTCGTCCTGGCCGAAAGAAACCAATTGGCCCGTCAACCAGCCCGCCGTCAGCAGTCGACGCATACCGCATGGCTTTTTACGTGTCCTGGAACCTAGGACCTTGGGTGCACTTCATGCCCGCTTGAAACAAAACGGGTTGCATCTTGCTTCGGCTTTTGGCGCAGCTGCAGTCAAGGCGGCGTCGGTTTTGCCAGGGGGGACGGGTTGGACCGGCATCGTTGCCCCAACGGACGTTCGCGACGATTGCCTCCCGGCCATTTCGCATGATGCAGTCGGGGAATATGTAGCCGGTATCAATCTGCTCCTGGGACCGGAATATCGTGAAGCAGATACACTTGAGATTGCTCGTGCACTGCAGACCCAGTTCAAGGAGCATCGTCTACCGTCCCTGTTGATGGATGCAGAAGTGCCTCTTGCCGTCACTCTGGCAACGGTCGACCAGATGTCGGCAGCAAACAATGCCTTTGTTGGCGGGATTTGCGTCACCGATGTGGGCGACCTTGAACAGCTTTCCAGTCGTGCGGTGGGCTATTCCGAGCTTCTTCTAATGCCATCGCAGAACCATGGCATTCATCCAGTGCTGGTTGCCATTGTCTCGACGGCAGCCGGGGTATGTTTGTCCTTCGGCTACTCGGAACCTTTGCAGACGCGTGAAACTGCACATGCCTTTGCTAACAGCTACGTCAAAGTTCTGGAAGCGCTCGCAGCCTGAGACGCTTGGTAGACTATTCTTCGGTGCCTTTGAGGACATCGTTGCTGCAAGAGGTGAGGCCAAGGAAATAGATCTGTCTGTCATGATAAGCCCAGTCGCAATCGGAGAACAATCATGCTGCCAAGAGGGATGACACTCCTTGCCGTCTTTTTCTTCTCAACCCAGCCAAGTGCTGCATTCCACGACTATATTGATCGCAACTCCAATACCGTAACGACGACACATCAGGCAGCCTATCGGGTCAGCATCATCGAAAGCTTTGAACCGCTTGGGGAATTACATCATCGCCAGGAGAGCAATGGACGGATGTTCAAGGTTTCCTTTGCAGCCTTTTCAAAGGGTTCGGACATTGTCCTGATCCACGCTGAAACGCTCGAGGAGCCAACCGGCATCCTGGACTACGGGCATCTCGATCAGGTGAAGATGGATGGTGTTGCAGTTTCAATCAGGGAGCAGTGCGTTCCCGCAGAAGCGGAAGCGGCATTGGCTGACAATCCGGAAGCGAATTTTGTCAAAGACAATGGCTTTGACCTCCGGCTACCGTTCCTGCTGACACAACACTTGATAACGTCAGATGATGGAAACGCAGAAGTCGTCATCTCATATGGCAGAGGCGTCGAAGATTGCGATGTGATTTCTGAAAGTATCAGGAAAGACATCAGGTTGCGTGTAGAAAACTCAATCACATTGGAGCGTTTAACGGATTAGTTGGTGTTTCGAATTGTTGCCAGGGGAACGTATGACGTTCCTCCTGTCTTTGATTGATATGAGTTCCGGTCCCGCAACGAAAGCCTGCCTGCGGTGAGCTCGCCAAGTCATCGTTTCTCTTAGCGAAAAGACCCTGTCTAATTTGGCGCCGGGCAGCGGTTCAATGGACCATTTTTGACCGGAAAATCCCACCGGAGTGTGAGTTCGCCCTTATCCAGTTTCACGCCCAGAAAATATTGTCGAACGCTGTCTTCTCCGCAACGCGCATGGGCAGCTGAAAAGAGCCCATTTTCACGCCTTTCAACCGGCCCCCAGCTGAGCATGCACCACAACTGGCCCTGCCTGAGCCACTCAGGTCCGATCTCAAAGGGCTCTGAGAGCACGGTTCCACCAGGCTTTAGCGGCACACGCGCGCATTGTTTTGCAGTTCCCCAGGTCCCGAAAAAGCTTCCGTGTTCCCCAGCACCAGCGGGCAACACAAGCACTGTCAGTAAAGCGATCAGAAGGGCCGTGCGCATGGAAACTGAATAGCCGCAAGAATCTTCAGCCACCAATCACTTCGGTTTGATCAGGCCGCTGAAACTCCAACGAAGTCAAGCACAAGGCCTGACGAACGGTTGAAGCTCACAGCTCCCTAATGTGTTTGTGATTGGCAGGTCACTGCAACAGAGCTCTACCGTGCTTCAAGAGTTGAACGACCCATCGCATGCGGTTGCGCTGTAGGCGTGGGTAACTTGGGAAAGGCGACAGAATGGCAGTGGCGATCAGCTTTCGGTCCCGTTTGAAACTCGCAGCCTTCATGGCGGTGCTGGTGTGTCTCTTTTGTATGGAAGACTTGCGGGCACAAGACGCCGGCAAGCTGCCGGACTATGTGATCGAGACCTATGGCGAACGCCCGGCGGTGCCGGATGGCCCGCTTTCAGAAGAGCTTCAAAAAGCAATCCGATCGGCGTTCGTCGACAGTGTCACACAATCAGCCTGGGGCAGGGACCAGGTGGTTGCCTTGTCGGAAATCGCAGCGTCGAAGGACCCGCGCATTGCCTGGATCATTGGCGATCTGATGCGTTTCATAACATCGCCTCAGCTGAATGTGGCTCTCTCAACGGCGGCCTCGGATCTTTTGGGCAAGGATCTGCGCCGACAAAACGCCTGGGGTGTCCTGACGGATCATCTCATTGCCTGGCACATTCCCGCACCTCCCGGGTATCTGGAGGTCAAGCGCGAGATTTTTACAAGCGTCATCCCGGGCTGGGACAAGATCTTTATCGAGGGCGATATCGATTGGCGAATGGTGTCCTGGGGCGGTGTTCTGATTGACAATCGGCCACACGACAAAACCGATGAGCTGTGCAACTGCATACCGGCGGCCGACAACCCGGAAGTGATCAGTGCTCAAGAGGCAACCTGGCTCAAGGACGACGATATTGTTTTCGGAGTCACGGTAAACGGCGAGTCCCGCGCTTATCCTCGCCGCATCATGGAAGTGCGCGAAATGGTCAACGATACACTCGGCGGCCGTGATCTGGGCATTCCCTATTGCACCTTGTGCGGAGCGGCCCAGGCATACTTCACCGACCGCATGCCGGAAGGCATTGACCGTCCGATCCTGCGCACCTCAGGTCTTCTGATCCGGTCCAACAAGGTGATGTACGACCTCAACACCTATTCAGTCTTTGATACATTTCTGGGTCATGCGGTGACGGGCCCGCTTGCGGAAAAGAACCTGCAACTGGACCAGGCAACGGTGGTGACGACTGACTGGGGCCGGTGGAAAAAGGAGCATCCCGAGACCACAGTGCTGAAAGAGCGTTATGCCCTCGGCCGTGACCCGGATTTCCGCAACACCCGCGACGCAAATGGCCCGATCTTCCCCATCGGCGACATCGATCCGCGCTTGCCCGTTCATGAGGACATCATCGGCGCGTTGACTGCCTCGGGCAAACCGGTTGCTTTTCAACGCAGCAAGGCAATGGCAGCCCTTCAGAATGGAGAAGAAATCGCCTTTGAAAACGTGCGTCTCAAACTGGATGCCGGGGGTATCCGTGCGCAAGACGCCGATGGCTCCGATCTCGGCAGTCACCAGGCCTTCTGGTTCGCCTGGTCGCAGTTCCACCCTGGTACAGCGCTTTGGCCGGAGTAACGGATCAAGGACACGGTACCTGTTGCTTATATCTTCGGGTCCGGTTCATGGCTTGAATTCCAAACAACTTAGCCATCTGTTTCGGAATGCTTGTGGCGGCGTGGCCAAGTATTGCATCGCTGATAGACCTCAGATCGCATTTTTCCGCATTGTGTAAGTCTTGGTACCTGCAACTCATCGAATTGGCAGTCATGGTATTATTAGGTAGATAAATTATCTTGATATGTCAGTTAAGTATTATGGACTGCTGTTAAGGGGACAGGCTAGGCTTCGGATCCTTAAAGTGGGTATGCCAATCAGTTGAAATCTGATTCAAATTCCTGAACAGGAGTCTGTAGAGGTCCAATGGGTTATTCTGGCGCAGCGATGAGCAGATTTCACGGTTGCAGCCGCTTTTGCCGACTGATACGCGGGGCAAGGCACGTATTGATGATCGGCGAGTGATCAGCAGGATCATTCGTGTCCTGAAGTCGAGCGGTCGCTGGATCGATGCGCCGGTTGTCTTTGAACCAAAGAAATCCTTGTACAATCGCTTTGTTCATTGGTTCGGGAAAGGAGTCTGGACACAGGTCTTCGATACGCTGTTGCACGCTGCCGGTCCTGTCCTTGATTAGATGATCGCCTCTCGGTGATGCTCGCATCACCTGCCAGCCAACGCACAGCACCGCTGTTCGGGCACAAGGGGGGGATCAAGCACCTAGAGCGCCAGGACGAGAGCTGATTTGGCTGTTTGGGAAAGGTCCAGTTTCTTCCGTTCGACCGTTGCAGTAAATGGCAACTTTATACTGCGCCGGAACACGTTGAATTGCCGGTAACCCAGCTTTTCCAAAACTGCGATCAGTTGCATTCCGCTGACATCGTTCAATACCTCAAACAGCAACGGAATACCTGAATTGACAAGAGTTTTTTCTGCTCCATCAATGACGTTTTTCTCGTGGCCTTCCACATCGATCTTGATCAAACCAATTCGACGCGGGTCGATGCCCTCGTCTGCGACAAATGCATCCAACTGCATGCAAGTGATCGTTGTTCGATCAACGGGAACCGTATGGTGATCACCATTGAGGGTGGCCCAGCCGAGATTGCCATTTTGAGGAACATAGAATGGCACTTCACCACTTTGGTTGGAAAGGGCGAGGTTGACTGGTTTGGCATTGGCAACATTGGCCAACACAATATTGGCCTTGAGAATATCATACGTAATCGGATTGGGTTCGAACGTGTAGATTTTCGAGAAGTAGTCGCGCAGCAAAATAGAATAAACACCGATATTTCCACCCACATCGAGGAAAATGGCATCCTTTTCCGGTGAGTTCTCATCGAGATAGTCCAGAACACCGTCGAGTTGGGTCTGTTCAAAACTGCCAGTACTAAACAGACGCATGCCGATCACATCGTCCATTGGAACGCAGATGTGAGTGAAGCGGTGCTTTTGGACTGCGCGTTTGCGCATAAATTCGGCAAGACTATTCAGCCCACGATCAAACAGAAGGCTCGGTAAGCTTGTTTTACGCAACATATGGGAAGACCTGAAAATACGTCGTTTAAATCGCTATCTTCAAACTATGCAGAAAGGATTTACACGTAATTAAAGGTTGAATTGTTTCTTTTGTTTTGGGGCTTGCGTTTAGGCAAGGATTTGTTTCCAAGGATGTCTTTAACTTCAATGAGATGCCGTGGTAATCATACTCGTCATTACCCAAATTGCATGCTCCATATTTGGATACTTGGGACGACTAGGTGTAAGTTCTGAGAAGGTTGATGCATTGCGGACATGCTTTCTAAGAACGCTTTCGCCGCGGTCGATGCGACACTTAGTGTCTAAGGCTCACCGTTCGGCATATTTGCGTCGTCGATATGCATCTGAATTATAGACACCATTGCGACGAACTATGGCCTGCCAATTGCCAGATGAAAGCTTTTGAAAGTTGGCCAAGTTTGCTATCCAGCGTTTACACTTTGTACGGACAGAGAGATCCAAAGAGGGGTAAACGTGCGCAGTTTTGTCCAACTTTAGGTGTACATATTCGCTTTAAGAAAATGAACAAATGACGAAATATCAAGAGCATAAGTTTGCTGTTGCGCCGATGATGGAATGGACGGACCGGCACTGCCGTGCGTTTCACCGGCAGCTGACGGCGCGTGGCTTGCTCTATACCGAAATGGTGACGACGGGTGCGGTGATCCACGGGGATCGGGAACACCTGATTGGGTTCACCGAGATTGAACACCCAATTGCCTGCCAACTGGGCGGATCCGATCCGGATGAAATGGCAAAGGCGTCGAAAATTGTTGCCGACTTCGGGTATGACGAAGTCAATATCAATGTCGGTTGTCCATCCGACCGGGTACAGTCCGGCCGCTTCGGCGCCTGCTTGATGCAGGAGCCGGATCTTGTCGCCAGTTGCGTGTCGGCGATGAAAGATGCGGTCGATATTCCGGTGACCGTCAAGTGCCGGCTGGGTGTTGATGAACAGGACACTGAGAGCGCGCTTGATGACATGGCCGACAAAGTCTTTGCGGCCGGTGCGGATGCACTCTGGGTGCACGCCCGAAAGGCATGGCTTCAAGGCCTCAGTCCCAAGGAAAACCGGGACATTCCGCCGCTCGACTATGACCGCGTTATCCGATTGAAAGAGCGCATGCCGGACAGGTTCATCGGCTTGAACGGCGGATTGCAATCGCTCGATCAGGCAGAGCCCTTTCTGGAAGATCTTGATGGCGTGATGTTCGGGCGCGCTGCCTATCATACGCCTCAGCTCCTCGGCGAAGTCGACCGCAGGCTCTATGGCAGCCGGGAGGGTGATGTCTCACCCTGGGATGCTGTGCGGGCGCATATGACCTATCTTGAAGACCAGCTCGGCAAGGGCGTCAAACTCGCGCGCATGACCCGCCACATGTTGGGGCTCTTTCACGGACGGCCTGGCGCGCGGTCCTGGCGGCGCATTCTGACGGTCGAGGCGATCAAGCCGGGGGCAGGGCTCGACGTTGTCGAGAAGGCACTCGCTGCCGTCAGCCCGACGGACTATGACGTTGAGGCTGCCGAATAGCGTTGCTGCAAGTTCAAGGGGTCATGATCAGACGGTCGCCTTCGATCCGCCAGCTTCTCAATCGGTCCAGTGCCGTCATTCCAAAAAGGCTTGCTTCAAGATTGCCTTGTCTTCCTACGAACGCACGAACATTGCGCAAGGTATGATCGCCGATAGTCAGGCTTTCTATCCGCACGGGCGCGACCAGAGTTCTTCCATTGGCTGTTGAAACCGGGACTGTGAATGAAAGATCCCGATCCTCAAAGCCTGCGCGGAGGGCGTCCTGATAGCTCAGAACAACTGCGCTGGCGCCAGTATCCAGCAGGAAACTGGTCCGTGTACCGTTGACACGGCCATCAAGGACAAAATGGCCCCCGGCATCACGCACAATCAAGAGAGATCCATCAGGTTGGCTGACGGCAAGACCCGGCGACAATGCCCCCAGCACCCGGTAGCCTGCCTGCACAAGATCTGTACGAAAGGTGTAGCCGATCACAAGAAGAGCGCAAAGACCGCCCCAGAACAGTGTTCCTTGGATGATTTCCCGCACCTTCGGTTGGCCGAAAATGAAGCTGGCGATGAAAACAAACGCCAGTGCCGACAAGGCCACGACACGCGGGCCCCTGTCATCGAAGTTGGCGTTGGCCGGGTCCGTCGGATCACCGAATACGGCGTAGAAAACGGCGATGCCAGCGACCACGATCAGGACGGCGACGATGAGGCCGCGCAGTTGCTTCGGGCCACCCATCAGCGCGCTCCGGAAATGCCGCCACCACGCGTTTCGTGTGCGGCCTTGCGGCTATCCAGCCCGGACATGATCTGGGATCGGATTTCTGCGCTATAGCTCGACCAGCCGGCAATTTCGTCGAGTGAGCGCCAGCATCCCGTACAAAGGCCACTGTTTCGGTCGATCTGGCAGATTTTTATACATGGCGAATTCATGTGGCGCATATGGCGCTGGAATATGGCTTTGCCAAGACGTCATGCCTCATTCAATTGCGGTGATCCATCAAGTTCCACCGCCTGCATAGTTGAACGGGGCTGCAATGATGCGAACGGGCAGCGCAATTGTGTTGCCGACCAAATTGCCCAGATCATCGCCAACTGTCCCGGCGTTTCCCCGGTTTACCGACCTGGTCAAGCTCGATTGCCCGAGAGTTTTGCGCAATTGCGGTTGAAACTGAGCCAATTGAGCGAATTTCGAGTGATGAGACCCGTCCTGGGCATCCAATTCCGTTAGATCCACGACGACGGCACCAAGCTCGGTCAGCTCCTTGTCATCGGAAAAAGCACCAACACGTTCCTTGCCACCGGCTATGGCCCGTGACAGGCGCAATGCCCGGTCGTCACGAGAAACAATGACGATATATGGTTTGGGTGGGCGGCCGAGTTTTTTCAGCTGTGCCTTGAAGAGGTCGATGTCGATATCGGGTGCTGCAAGTATGACCTCGTCAATCTTGCGTGTCATTTTGCGCCTGTCATTCGGAGATGCCTGCACCGCCGTTTCCATCAACAGCCAATTGCCCATGGAATGCGCAAGAATTGTGATCTTCTCTGCGCGTGTGTTTGACAGCTGGATAAGCGTCTGCTCCAGGGCCTGCCGCGCAATCGCAGCGCTGTTCAGGTCATAGACATAGTCCTGAACCTTACCTCTTGAAGCCCATGTGAAGAGAACCGGAACGCCTGAAAACTCTGAATCGTGAATGATCTGCGTGAACCGGTAAAGGGCTTCGGGAAAGCGGGTATTGTAGCCGTGAATGAAGACAAATATTTCACGTTCGTCGCGCGGTTTGGCAGCCAGCCGACGATTTATCTCGTTCGTGAAGGAAGCCTTGTCGGCGATATAACCGGCCTTTCGTGTCACAAAGTTCTTTTCAGGGTCCCCCGGGAAACTGTTTGGCCATTCAATTTGTCCCGGTTCATGGTCCGGAGGAACGGAGATGGACGCTTCCGCATAGCCGATGGCCTGTCCGCGTTCACCGCCGAAATAGGTGTCGGGGGTCGCATCCTTGTCACGTGTCGTGACAATCATGATGTCGGTGACCCGCGCTCCCGGGGCCGGTGCGTCGTTCAACGCCAGGGCGCCAAGGTCAGGTCGCTCGCCGCAGGCAGCAAGACCGAGACACAAAAAAACAATCGTGAAAGCCCTGAGGCATGCTGCCTGGTGCTTGAAGAACGGATCGCGCGGGAAAGTGGCGGTCATCTGTTTGGCAGCCTTTACTCGGTAACTCAGGGCACCATAAGCATCCCAAGCAAAAAACCAAGTGCGCAAATTTGCTGAATTGCGCCCAGAACATCGCCTGAAACACCACCAATCTTTTGGTTGGCGAGGTGTCCGATGCCAAATGCCAGGGCTGCCGGTATCAGGCAGGCAAGCAGTAATCCCGGCAACGTGAGCAGGAAGACTGCAGGCAGGAGGAACGGAGCCGTGAACAAAAACGCCTGTCGGACGCAGTTTTTGTCAGGTTTTCCGAACCGGGCCGCCAGGCCGTCTGGGCGGGCGAGGGGGCGTTGCTGCCACTGCCAGACAATAAAGGCGCGACTGGCCGCTTCTCCACCAAGGAAAAGCAGGGCAGCATCGGCCGGATCGAAACGCTGCCAAAGAGCGGCAAGGAGCGCAATCCTCAAGATCACTGATAGTACCAGTGCCAAAGCCCCGAAGGCCCCGATGCGGCTGTCCTTCATGATATCCAGCCGTTTTTGCCGGGTTGAGCCGCCAAAGAAACCGTCTGCAACATCGCTGAGACCGTCTTCATGAAGGGCACCTGTTGTGACAGCCAGCATGGCGGCAATCAGCGCCGCAATGGCAAGAACCGGAAGAGCTGTATAGCCCAGAAGCATGCCAAGACCGGCGGCCGGCAAGGCAACGGTCACACCGGCTATGGGGGCGGCCCGGCTGATCTTTTCAAAGTCCGGTACGGCAGCCGGATCGTCTTGAACGTTGACTTTTTCCAGGGGCAGACGAGAGAAGAATCGAACACAGGCTGCAGTGTCGGCTATCAGTGCCGGGAAACTTCTTCTGAGCCGATTGAATTGATCCCAGGTTTTGTCGGTTCCGGTTTTTGCACCTGAATCAGCAGGTTGGTCGGTTTCAGGGCTCATCAGGCCGGTCCTGTGCTTGAGTTTTGCGTGTGCGCCGTTATAGATCAGCGCCTTAGCGAGACCAAGTGGCTGGCATGTACCGGCCGAAGAACCGGAACCTGAAATCCATGTCCCTTTCCGAGACCGCGCTTCCTTTTGACGACATCCGCAACTTGGTAAAATCCATGCCCGGGCCGGATGATGAAGCGGTTCGCAAGGTGAAGGAGCGGGACGCGCAATTGACTAAACCCGCCGGTTCGCTCGGTCAGCTGGAAGAGATTGCAGAGTGGCTGGCAGCGTGGTCCGGCAATGCGCCGCCCAAGGTCACGCGGCCACTTGTTGCGATCTTTGCAACAGCGCATGGCGTAGCAGATGAAGGCGTTTCTGCGTTTCCAAGCGCGGTCAACCGGCAAATGGTCGAAAATTTCGCAGCAGGTGGTGCCGCGATCAATCAGATCTGCCGTGCGTATGATGTCGGATTGAAGGTATTTGACCTTGCTGTCGACATGCCAACACCCAGCATCACGAAGGAAGATGCCCTCGATGAAGCCAATTGCGCAGCCACTATGGCCTACGGCATGGAAGCGCTGGCCGGTGGTATCGACCTGATTTGTCTTGGCGAAATGGGGATCGGCAACACGACGGTTGCTGCCGCGGTCATCAATGGTCTTTTTGGCGGCAAGGCAGAGGATTGGATCGGACGTGGCACTGGTGTCGATGACGAAGGTCTGAAACGCAAGCGTGACGCAGTTGAGAAAGCCGTTGCCCGCCTTGGTGGTGAAAGGGATCCGTTGGAGGTCCTGCGCAAGGTTGGTGGGCGTGAGATCGCGGCGATGGCCGGGCTGATCATTGCTGCGCGATTGCAAAGAGTACCCGTCATTGTCGATGGATTTGTCACGACTGCCGCAGCAGCCGTTGTTTATGCAATGGACCCGGATGGGCTTGACCATTGCCTGTTCGCCCATCTTTCCGCAGAACAGGCACATGCCAAAACCCTTGAGCATATGGGCAAGGAAGCCTTGTTCGATTTTGGAATGCGGCTTGGTGAAGGATCGGGTGCAGCGCTGGCTGCAGGTATTGCAAAGGCAGCTGCTGAAATGCATTCCGGCATGGCGACTTTCGCGGATGCAGGCGTTTCGGAAAAATCAGACGACGAGGAAATCTGAAACGCTTGAGTGCGGCATCGATCAGGCCGATTTGGCGCCAATGTCCTTGTTGTTCCCAGGGCCCCACTGCACTTCCGGCGAATAGTTCATGATACGTGTGCGGGGCAGCGTAACTGTCACCTCGGTGCCATTGCCAGGGCTCGATTTCAGTGAAAAATTGCCGTCATGCATGCCGATAAGAGCTTGTACGATCGACAGTCCCAGGCCTGTACCGGGTTCCGCGCTCTTGATTGCATGAGACCCTTGGCCGAATGCTTCCAGAACAGTGGGGATTTCATCTTCGGGAATACCGGGGCCGCTGTCCTTGATGGAAACGTACTGGCCGCCTTCTGCAGTCGGTCCGACCACAATCCTGACCTCGCCGCCAACCGGCGTAAACTTCAAGGCGTTGGACAGTAGATTCAGAACCACCTGGCGCAAGGCACGTTCGTCCGCCCACACAGTTGGCAGGTTTGGTTCGTGTGCATGGTAAATCGAGATCGATTTCGCTTTGGCCCGCACCTTCATCATGGCGCCGCATTCTTCAACGACATCATCGAGCAACAAAGGAGCCTCGTGCAATTCGTGACGTCCAGCCTCGATGCGTGACAGATCCAGAATTTCATTGATCAGATTAAGCAGATGCTGGCCGGAACCGTGAATGTCCTCTGAATAGGACCTGTAAGTCTTGTTGTGCATCTCACCGAGAACTTCATCCTTCATGATTTCAGAAAATCCGAGGATCGCATTGAGCGGTGTGCGCAGCTCATGGCTCATCGTTGCCAGGAAACGTGACTTGGCCATGTTGGCCGCCTCGGCTCGGCGCCGCGCTTCGTCCGACATTGCGTTTGCTGTTTCAAGTTCCGCAATCAGATGATCCTTGTCAGCGCGGTATTCCAGCATTGTATTGGCGTTCTTCAGGAGCTGGTTGCCGAGGATCAGAAAGAACCCTTGAGCGCCGATCGCCATCGCAGCCAGCGTATAGTGGATCGGATCGACTTTTTGCAGAAAGCTGATCGTGACCACCAGCGTGATTGGCATGGTGCTGACCAACAGACACTTGGGCAGCGTAGCGGCCTGCATCGTGTTCATGGCCACAACGATCAAAAGGGCCGCAAACTGAAAAATGACAAAACCTTCGCCGGCACCGTTCTTCAGCGGCAATATGAAAAACAGGGCCCAGCTGCAGCCATAAATGAGTTCACCGATGGTGAAACGGAGACGCCAGATGGACCGTACTTTCTGGTCCGACGGTGCTCTTTCATATGAATGGCTGGTTACGACCATCAAAAGATGGGTGCACAGGACAACTGCGAACCATGCGCCAATCGAAACAGGTTCGACCCAAAGAACCGATATGGCGGCAACAATGAGTGCCAGTAGCGGAACCGCATAAGCGGCATTGATACGGGTATCGGCAAAAAGATGCTGCCGCTCAAGATCGAAAGTTGTGTGCAGACCGGTTGGTGTGCCCAGTTTGCTGCGCACATTGTTCATCGTGCGTGCCAGCTCGCGGCGGCGTTTTGCCCGCTGCTGGTTGATGGCGACTTTTTCGTCGCCTGTTTCTGGCGCAAGGATGCCCATTTGCCGCCCGCACGGTTTTGATTTGGTTATTTGGATACTGCGTGTTTATTGAAAGTGACTCACCATTCCTTAAGATCGTCCTCAGGAGCGTGGTAAGAGAAGTGTTAACCGGCTGTGCCAAGGTGCAACTCATTGTCTGAAAAGAAGATTTCTGAAAGCTTGAAGTCCATTGCAGCTGACATTCGTGCATGCCGTATATGCATTGAAAATCCAGAGAAATCTGCGCTGCCACACGCGCCGCGTCCGGTCCTTCAAGTGTCGTCCTCTGCAAGGCTGTGTATTTGTGGTCAAGCACCTGGAACCAGGGTTCACAAAAGCGGCAGACCATTCACGGATCCCTCCGGAGACCGTCTCAGAAACTGGATGGGGATCGGGGAAGATGTGTTTTATGACGCGGACCGACTTGCCATTATTCCTATGGGGTTCTGTTTTCCAGGATTGGACGCAAAGGGAGGCGATTTACCGCCGCGCAGCGAGTGCCGGAAAACCTGGCATGATAAGCTTTTTGCGGCGATGCCTCAGTTGGAACTTGTTCTGGTAATTGGACAATACGCACAGGCCTATCATCTAGGCAGCCGCCGTGGAAAAACGCTTACCGAAACCGTATCCAGGTGGAACAGCTATCTTGAGGAAATGCCGGGGAAGGATCAGCCCAAAGTGTTGCCTTTGCCCCATCCGTCCTGGCGAAACAATACGTGGCTCAAGAAAAACCCATGGTTCGACAAAGATCTGGTGCCTGTTCTGCGAAGCGAAGTCGCACGCCTGACTTCCCGCTAGAAGGCTGAACAGCGTTTTCGAATTTTTTTCTCAATTGGGGCGCATTTGACATTCATGTTGAAATTCCGTTACGAGGATTGGCTTGGAATTGAAATCATTTACCAAGATCTGAGCGACCTGCCACAGTTAGACGAAACGAAAAACAATGATTGACCGTATCGACCGCCGAATTCTTTCAATCCTGCAGGAGGACTGCACTGTGCCGGTTGCTGAAATCGGTCGCCGTGTCGGATTGTCGACCACACCTTGCTGGCGGCGCATTCAGAAGATGGAAGAAGACGGCGTCATCACAGGCCGTGTCGCCTTGCTTGATCCGACGAAGGTCAATGCAAAGGTAACTGCGTTTGTCGCCATAACGACGAGCCAGCATTCTGAGGACTGGCTGAAGAAGTTTGCCGATGTAATCCAGGAATTTCCGGAGGTGGTGGAATTCTACCGGATGGCCGGGCAGGTTGACTACCTTTTGCGTGTGGCCGTTCCGGACATTGAAGCCTATGATGCTTTTTATAAAAAGCTGATTGCCAAAATCGAGATATCGGATGTGTCGACGACATTCGCTATGGAACAGATCAAGAATACGACGGCATTGCCGTTGGCATATGTTGCTGCTGAAAAGCCCCGCGCGGACAACTAGACCGGATTTGCGCTTACCGATTGGTGCCCGGCTGAGTGCCTGGCGAGAAAACGTGAACACTCAGCTTCAGTTACGTGCTGCCCGCTGAAAATCTCGGCGTAATTGGGCATGCGTTCAAGTCGCGGTAGAAACGGCTCGGACGGCCTGTCCTTCATCATGGAGATGTAGCCGATCTGGGTCTGATAAACAGTATTGGCCCGAATGTTTGCATAAAGAGTGTCAAAGCCGTACCGCTCAAACATGACTTGGAGGGCATCCACCCGGATCTTGTCGGCCTCTTCAAGCTGCCTGGCCAGGACTGTGTCAACATGAGCCCAATTTCGGACTGCAAACTCAAGTCGTGAATCGAATAGGTCCGGCATCAGCCAGAGGTCGAAAACGTTGAAAACGGCTTCGTTGATTGTTTCGGCATAAGCTTCTGACCGCTCGATCAAGTTGCCGGTATTTTTTGATTGCCAAAGCGTGATCAAAGCGCCCAGCAATTCATTTCGATCCGAGAAGTGACCGTAAAAACTGGTGCGAGACAGCTTCAAACGGTCAGCAAGAGGCATGACCTTTACGCCATCGATCCCCTGTTCAAGCAAGGCA
This sequence comes from uncultured Roseibium sp., assembly GCF_947499295.1. Lineage (GTDB taxonomy): Bacteria > Pseudomonadota > Alphaproteobacteria > Rhizobiales > Stappiaceae > Roseibium. Next base: position 37,479 of record NZ_CANMNP010000001.1, on the reverse strand, counting down.
TGATAGGCAGCGTCGATCCAGATCGCCCGGCTGCCGCGCCAGCCGGATGTTTTTTCAATCAGATGTTCCATCGTTCATTCTCGATAGCAGCGATAGATCGCGCTGCCAAACAAAATTGACACCTATGTTTTCAAAAACGACATAGATGTCGTTTTTACGTCTTTTCACATGTAGTCACCCGCAATTAGTCTCGCTGATGCCGACACTGAATAGTGCGCTTGAGAGGAAGGCTGATGTCCAAAGATCCGCTGTTACAGCCCTATCGGCTCAAACACCTGACGCTGAAAAATCGGATCATGATAACCTCGCACGAGCCGGCTTACCCTGAAGATGGGATGCCGAAGGATCGGTACCGCGCTTACCACGAAGTGCGCGCAAAAGCCGGTGTCGCGATGACCATGACAGCAGGTTCAGCGGCTGTGTCGCGCAATTCTCCCCCGGTCTTCAACAATATCCTGGCTTATAAGGATGAAGTCGTTCCCTGGGTGAAGCGGTTGACCGACGCGTGTCATGATCATGGTTGCGCGGTGATGATCCAGTTGACGCATCTTGGACGTCGTACCCACTGGAACAAAGGGGACTGGTTGCCTGCCGTTTCCGCCGGGCATGAACGGGAAGCAGCTCACCGTGCATTTCCCAAACAGGTGGAAGACTGGGACATTCAGAGGATCGTCCAGGACTATGCCGATGCTGCCGAGCGCATGCAGGCAGGTGGAATGGACGGGATCGAATTGCAGGCCTATGGCCATCTTATGGACCAGTTCTGGTCTCCTGCCACCAACACGCTCGACGGTCCATATGGCGGCTCCCTGGACAACAGGATGCGTTTCTCGCTGGAAGTGTAAGCGCAGTCCGTGAACGCGTTGGAACGGACTTCATTGTCGGGATCCGCTTCACCGCGGACGAAGATCTGGAAGGCGGACTGTCGGCAGAAGAGGGGCTGAAAATAGCCAAACGCCTGAAGGAAACGGGTCAGATCGATTTTCTCAATGTCATCCGCGGGCATATTGACACCGATCCTGGCCTGACGGACGTCATTCCTGTTCAGGGCATGCCGAATGCACCCCATCTCGACTTTGCGGGAATGATCCGCAAGGAGGTTGGCTTGCCGACGTTTCATGCGGCCAAGATCCCGGACGTTGCTACTGCCCGCCATGCCATCGCGGAAGGTTTGCTGGACATGGTCGGGATGACCCGCGCGCATATGGCCGATCCACTGCTTGTGAAGAAAATTGCCGAAAGGCGGGAAGAAGACATCCGGCCCTGCGTCGGTGCAACCTATTGTCTCGACCGGATCTACCAGGCAGGCGATGCCCTTTGCATTCACAATGCGGCGACAGGCCGAGAACTGACCATGCCGCATGAAATCGATGCTGCAACAAACAAAAAGAAGGTCGCCGTCATTGGAGCCGGGCCTGCGGGAATGGAAGCCGCCCGGGTAGCTGCTGAACGCGGGCACGATGTGATTGTCTTCGAAGCAGCTCCGGATGCAGGCGGTCAGGTTCGGCTCACCGCACGATCAGAACGGCGGCGAGAGATGATGTCGATCATCGACTGGCGCATGGAGCAGTGCCTGAAGCGGAATGTCGTCTTCCGTTTCAATTCCTTTGCAGCGGCAGACGATATCTGCGTTGAAAACCCCGACGTCGTTGTTGTCGCAACTGGCGGGCTGCCACATACCGACGTTTTGCACGAAGGCAACGACCTTGCCGTTTCTTCCTGGGACATCATCGCAGGTGACGTGAAGCCGGGACGGCGCGTTCTTGTCTATGATGATGCAGGTGATCACGCTGCGTTGCAGGCTGCTGAAATTGCAGCAAAAACCGGTGCTCATGTGGAAATCATGACCCCTGACAGATCGTTTGCGCCGGATGTCATGGCAATGAACCTCGTGCCTTATTTGAGGGCACTACAGGACAGGGACGTTCGTTTCACCGTGACATACCGTCTGAAAGCCGCGAAGCGGTCGGGCAACATGATAACCGCAGTAATCGGCACTGATTATTCAAACCACACGGAAACGCGTGAGTTTGATCAGATAGTCGTCAACCATGGAACAATTCCCATGGATGAGCTCTATTTTGAACTCAAGCCCAAATCAAAGAACCTTGGTGCCATCAATCAGGAAGCGTTGATCTTTGGTCGTCCGCAGCCGCTCGGAGCCAATCCGGATGGGCAGTTTGCACTTTTCAGGATCGGCGATGCTGTGTCGGCACGAAATACTCATGCGGCGATCTACGACGCGTTGCGGTTGCTGAAAGACATATGACGGTCACGCAGACTGTGAAGTTTTTGCCGTGTCTCAACTGAATAAGCGTGTGCCGCTTTTGCACTACGGGAAATGCAAAAAAGCCTCTAAGTTCATCAGGAACACGGATCGATGATGCCGATTGGAAAGGACCAATCACTATGTACAGCGATGCGGACATACTTTCTTTGTTGATGAGCCGCAGGCCGGGATATTCCCTGCCGCAGGCATTCTATACCGACGAGGATGTTTTTCAGGCGGATATGAAGAACATCTGGCACAAGGAATGGGTTTTCGCCGTGCCAAGCGCCGAGCTGCCAAAGTCTGGCAACTATGTAACGCTGCAGATCGGGGATTACTCAATTGTTGTCGTACGAGGTTCGGACGGCAGGATCAGGGCATTTCACAACTCCTGCCGCCATCGGGGCAGCCGCATATGTTCAGCCGCACGGGGCTCGGCACCGAAGCTTGTCTGCCCGTATCATCAATGGACTTATGAACTCGACGGCAATCTGCTCTGGGCGCGCGATATGGGGCCGGATTTCGACCCAAAACAGCATAGCCTCAAGACTGTCCATTGTATTGATGTTTCCGGCATGATTTTCATCTGCCTTGCCGATGCCGCGCCTGATACGTCTGCTTTGGAAAAGCAGGCATCGCGGTATCTTGGGCCACATGACCTGACAAATCTGAAGGTTGCCCACCAGTCATCCATTGTTGAAAAAGGCAATTGGAAACTGGTGCTTGAGAACAATCGTGAGTGCTATCACTGTTCGGGGTCGCATCCTTCGCTATGCCGGACATTTCCGGATGATCCGAACCTTTTTGGTGGTGACGATACAAATACAACCAATGAAGCCAGGCAACATATTTCGCGGTGCGAAAGCGCCGGTCTGGCATCCAGGTACGTCATCTCACAAAATGAGCAGTGGCGCTTTGTTCGCATACCGATCCTCGGAGAAGCGGTCAGCTATACGATGGATGGAAAGGCTGCAGTTTCCAGGCGGACCGGAACAATTCCATTCGACCACGCAGGCGCATGCCTCTTCTTTCACTATCCGAACACCTGGAACCATTTCCTGTCAGATCATGTTCTGATGTTCCGTGTCTTGCCGATTGGGCCAATGGAGGCGGAGGTCACAACGTTCTGGCTGGTTCACAAGGATGCAAATGAAGGTGTTGACTACGATCTCAACCGCCTGACCGAAGTGTGGATCCATACCAATAATGAAGATCGCCAGATCATTGAAGAAAATCAGCGAGGCATCAGATCGCCGGCCTATGAGCCTGGACCATATTCACCGGTGCAGGAAAGCGGGGTGATACAGTTCGTTGAATGGTACGCCCGGACGCTGGAAGCCGGTCTGCTAGGCCGTTTCCGAGTGGCCGCGGAGTAAGATCATGATCCCGATGCCTGCGCGCGACACGCCGGTGTGGTCCGATGAGGAACTGCTGGAATGCGTGATGGTGGTGCCGGAAGCACCTAACGTGAAGACCTTCTCGTTTCGCCCGCCGTCAGGAGCTGGTTTCGTTTATCGGGCCGGTCAGTTCATCACGCTGGACTTGCCTGTCCCAGGGGGTAATCTTCAAAGAACCTACACGCTATCTTCGTCGCCGGTCTCCAACGCCTACATAACCGTGACCGTGAAGGCGCAGGAGGGCAGTGTCGGCACGCGGTGGATGCTCGATCATCTCAGGCCAGGCATGCGCCTGAAAGCGTTTGGCCCGGCGGGGCTTTTTCACCTGCCTGCGGTCCCTGATGGAAAGTATCTCTTCATTTCGGCCGGTTCCGGCGTGACACCGGTGATGTCCATGGCGCAGACGCTCTTTGAAAGAGGGGAAGACCCTGACATTTGCTTCATCCAATGCGCGCACCGACCGGTGGAGCTGATTTTCAGGCAGAAACTGGAATATATGGCAAGCCGGGTCACAGGATTGCAGCTGCATTTTGTTGTCAATCAAAGCGATCCATACGAAGTCTGGACCGGCTATCGAGGCCGGTTCAATCAATTGATGCTCGGGCTCATGTGCAGCGACTATCTGGAGCGTGATGTGTTCTGTTGTGGCCCGTCTGGCTTCATGGAAAGCGTGCGCGAAATCCTGAATGCGCTTGGGTATGACATGGAGCGGTATCATCAGGAGAGTTTTCAGGCTCCGGCAGAAACGAGGGATGAACTCACCGATTTCGATGACGTGGTGCCTCAGGAGGATCAACAGGCACAAGTCGTCTTCACCAACTCGAATGTTTCGGCCTGGTGCTCTCAGACGGACACCGTCCTTGCTGTTGCCAAAGAAGCTGGTCTCAACATTCCTTCGGGCTGCACCTTCGGTGTTTGTGGAACATGCAAGGTCAGGAAGGGTGCCGGCGAGGTTCACATGATCCATTCCGGTGGTATCAGTGATGAGGATATCGAGGCAGGATTTATACTGGCTTGTTGTTCCAACCCGATTGGAACTGTAGAGGTTGAGGCCTGATCGGTCGGCCTGAGCATTTTCAAAAACAAAGATCGCGGCAGCAGTATTCGTTGAGGTTGGTATAAGCTCAGGGAAGGCCGAGACGGGTTCTCACCTTCTCTGAATCCAGTTCCTTGACCGCTTCCTTGCCGATCCGACGCGCAATTCTGTCGTCCGAAGCTTGAAGTTCAAGGGCAAGGGCGAGGGCAGGGCCGTGCAGGTCAGTTGAGCGCTTGCCTATCTGGCGCAATGCCCAGTGAACGGCCTTCCAGACAAAGTTTCGTCCGTCGCTCGAAGCTTCCCGGATCAGCTGCAGGTGCTCAAGGAACTCAGCATCAGATGCTTTCTTGGCATGAACCGCGCGCCATGCGATCAGGGCAAAGGCAGCCCGTTTGACGAACTCTCGCTCATCAAGGGCCAATTTCGTAACCAATGCGTTCGAATCTGCACGCCGCGCCAGAACGTTTGTCAGCTGGTCGCACAAATCCCAGGAGCCGATGTCTTCCAGCCAAGTCAGTGCCTGCTCAGGTGTCATGTCCTTTGCGGGTGTCAACAAGATCGCAAGAAGTCGTGCTTCATGAAAGCCCGTTTCCCAGAGATCTCGAGCCAGTTCGGGCGATCTGCCGATCTTTTTTGCAAAGGGACGCAATACTGACATCGGCACACCAAATGCCTGGTCGATCTCGATGCCAAACCGCGCCATTCCAGCGCGGTTTGTGTCCGAACCGGAACACCGGAGTTCGGCCAGGACATCATCGACGGTCAAGTGGTCGTCATCTCGCACTTTCATGTCAGCCGACTTTATTTCTTGTCGGCATTTTCAAGTCGCGCAATCAGGCTGGACGTGTCCCAACGATTGCCACCCATTGCCTGAACTTCGGCATAGAACTGGTCGACAAGAGCGGTTACCGGTAGACGTGCACCTGTTTCATTGGCGGTGCTTAGGCAGATGCCAAGGTCTTTGCGCATCCAGTCAACTGCGAACCCAAATTCGAATTCGCTGGCATTCATGGTTTGCCAGCGATTTTCCATCTGCCAAGACTGTGCGGCACCGCCGCGGATCGCCGAGATGACCTTTTCGACGTCAAGGTCGGCCTTTTTGGCGAAATGAATAGCTTCGGAGAGCCCCTGAACAAGCCCTGCGATACAGATCTGGTTGACCATCTTGGTCAGTTGACCTGCGCCGCTGTCACCCATGAGACCAACGAACTTTGCAAAACAGTCAATAACCGGTTTGGCTTTGTCGAACACGTCCTGATCACCACCGCACATCACCGTCAGGACACCATTTTCCGCGCCTGCCTGACCACCGGAAACCGGTGCATCGATAAATCCGCACCCTTTTTCCTTTGCAGCAGCATAGAGTTCGCGGGCGACATCGGCCGAAGCAGTTGTGTTGTCGATAAAAACAGCCCCGGTTTTAAGACTGTGAAAAGCACCATCCGGTCCGGTTGTTACCGACCTTAGATCTTCATCATTGCCGACACAGGCAAAAACGAAATCGCACCCTTCGGCTGCTTCCATGGGCGTGTGTGCGACGCTTCCGCCAAATTCCGCAGCCCACTTTTCGGCCTTTGCTGTTGTGCGGTTGAAGACCGTGACCTCATGGCCTCCCTTGGTTTTCAGGAAACCGGCCATAGGATAGCCCATGACCCCGAGACCAATGAATGCAACCTTTGCCATGAAGACGTTCCTTTTGCATGAGAAGGCCCGGCAAATCTGCCGGGCCTTGCTGTATTTAAAGTCGTCATGGTTTTAGGCCATTTGCGGCCGGCTGTCAGCTAACAGCACGCATCAGAGCCAGTAAGGCCTGCGCTTCCAGAGCTTTGCGGGTATCCCATGCCTAGCTGCCGTGAGGTCAAGGTGTTGCTGGGTTCTCGGGTCGGGACGCGTGAAGGATGTGAAGCGACTGGCATCGAGAAACTTCTGAATTTGAAGACTTAACATCTGCTTACAACTCCTCATCGGTGTGTCTGGTTGAAAAGTGATGCTTTTTCGCCCAAATTACCAATCAGGAAGATTTTTAATATGTAAGGAAAAATTACATATGGATTGGCGCTCGCTTCCGCCCCTCAATGCGCTGAAGGCTTTTACCGCGGTTGCGGGACGAAAAAGTCTTTCAGCAGCAGGTCGAGATCTGAATGTCACGCACGCGGCGATCAGTCAGCAAGTTCGTAGTCTTGAAACCTTCATGGGTCAGCAATTGGTTGTCCGGGAAGGCCGCGGCATTGCACTGACGCCGGAAGGGGAATTGCTTTTCAACGGCCTGAAACGCGGCTTTGAGGCAATTCAGGAAACGGTGGATGAGCTCCTTGAAGACGATGCGGCAAGGCCTTTGCACATAACGACCACACCGTCCTTTGCTGTCAGCTGGCTAATGCCCCGGATCAATGATTTTCGCCTGAAACATCCCGAAATTGAATTGATGCTCAATCCAACGCCTGAAGTTGTCGAATTGACACCAGGAGGTGCTGATCTGGCGATCCGGTATGGCGATGGAGACTGGCCAGGGATTGCGGCTGAACTCTTTATGGAGACCCATTTCGCGGTCGTCGGCGCAAGTTGTCTGGTCAAGGATCGAAAGATTGAGAAACCCGAAGACATTCTGGATTTCCCCTGGCTACAGGAATACGGCAGCAACGAATTGAAACTCTGGTTGGAAAAACAGGGGAAGGTGCCTTGTGGCAAACTGAATGTCACCCACATGCCCGGCTACATGGTCCTGGAGGGTTTGCGGCGTGGCGACGGCATTTCCGCTGTCGCGACGGCCTTTGTCGAGCCTGATCTTGAGACAGGAAATCTGGTCATTTTGATTGAGGGCAGCATCTATGAGGGGACAGGATACTACATAGCATCGAGACCGGGCGTAAAACGTCCCCCCTTAAAAGCCTTCATGAGTTGGCTCAGAACCATGCGAGCTGAACAGGAACACAAATCCAAAAGCATATGCTAGAGCATCGGCCTAAAGTGCCGCCAGTGCCTGATCGAGGTCGGAAATCAAATCATCCGCGTGTTCTATTCCGACTGACAGGCGAAGCAGGTTCTCCGGAATGCTGGAACCTGGGCCTTCAATTGTAAATCGATGCTCAACGAGGCTTTCCGTACCACCAAGTGAAGTTGCCCGTTGGAAGAGATCCAGCGCGCCTGCCACATTCAGGGCCGCCTCACTGCCGCCCTTGACCTGCAAGGATAAAAGAGACCCGAATCCTGCCTGCATTTGTGTTTTGGCAAGATCGTGCTGAGGATGGTTCTTGAGACCGGGATAGAGGACCGCTTCAATCCGCGGATGTTTTTCCAGAAAACCAGCAACTGCCATGGCGTTCTTGTTCATGCGTTCCACCCGCAGGGACAGCGTTCTGAGGCCACGCAGGAGCAGCCATGTCTCGAACGAGCCGAGAACGGCACCGGCGAGTTTTCGTTCCTCGCATATCAAGTCCCAGCTTTCTGAAGCTGCGTCCTTTGCCGTTACGACGCCGCCGAGCAGATCAGAATGGCCATTCAGTGCCTTCGTTGCTGAGTGCATTACAAGATCGGCACCCAATTCCAGCGGTTTCAGGATCAATGGGGTTGCAGCAGTCGCATCAACCGCCAGGACGGCACCTGTCTGGCTACACTGTTGCGCTATGCTTCTGATGTCCGCGACCTTCAAAAACGGATTGCTTGGAACCTCAAGCCAGACAAGATCCGGCTTGGTTATGGAGAGTTCCTCGTTGAATGCTTGCAGGTCCGCAGCGTCTGCTTCAATCAATGCCACTTTGTTGCGGGCGCACAGCTTGCGCAAGAACAGCGTGGTTCCCCAGTAAATGTTCGACTGGACCAGCAGCGTGCCACCCGGTTTGACGAGACGGGCCACCGCGGCCACTGCCGCCATTCCGGAAGCGAACAATCGGCTCTGGGATCCGCCTTCCAGAGCAGCGATCAAACCTTCAGTCTTTTGGTAGAGCTGATTGTCGTCCCGGCTGTAGATGTGACCGGGGCTGACAGGTTCATAGTCTTCGTCACGGACAAAGGTGGTCGCCATCTGGATTGGCGGTACCACTGCACCGGTCGCTTGATCGAAGCCACCTCCGGCATGTGCCAACAGGCTGTCTGGGTGCAGGCCTTGAGCCTTGGGCAGGGTTGCGGACATAGCGAGGTATCCTCATGGAAAAGGGACGTTGGAATCGGTAAATGTGCTGACAATCAGCGTTTCAGGTGGCGGGTGAGGCGATCTTCGATCTTGTCCCAGATGCGCCGCAAAGTCTCGACGATCATCAGGTAAATCACCGCAGCCCAAATGTAGGCCTGGAAATCGTAAGAGCGGGAATAGGCGCGCCGGGTTTCGCCCATAATGTCGTAGATGGTTACGATGGACGCAATCGCTGACCCCTTGATCATCAAGATGATTTCGTTGCCGTAAGGGCGCAGGGCCACCATCAAAGCCTGAGGCAGGATAATTTTGAAAAAGGTCACGGGTTTCGAAAGGCCAAGCGCAGCAGCACCTTCCCATTGACCTTTAGCCACATTTTGGACTGAACCACGAAGAATTTCGGCCTGATAGGCAGACGTATTCAGCGAGAAAGCGAAGATCACGCAGTTGAATGCTTCACGGAAAAATCCCCAAAGTCCGACCGCTTCAAGTTCAGGCCTGAAGGAACCAGCGCCGTAATAAATCAGGAAAGTCTGCGCCAGAAGCGGTGTGCCGCGGAAGAAGTAGACGAATGCATAAGCGGGCGCAGAGAATATTTTCCAACTTGAGGAGCGCGCGAAGGCCACTGGCACACTCAGGATCATTCCAAGGACCAGCGACAAACTGACGATTTGCAGGGTTACCAGAAACCCATCGATATATTTTGGCCAGTATTTCTGGAAGAAGGGGCTCGCAACGCTGGTGCCCAGATACCAGACCAGCGACACACCTGCGACGATCCAGAGAGCCATCAGTGCGTTGCCAAAAATCCGTGTATTTGTCCAGGGACGCGGAGGGATTGGAGGGCGTTTGGCTCCGGTTTCAGGGCTGGCAGCAATCATCTTGAAGCCTCTCCCCGTTTGGACCAACGTTCAACACGGCTCAGCCCTGCAGATGAGATCATCGCCAAAACGAGATAAATGAGGCAGGCGAGCCCGAAGAACAGGAATGGTTCTTTTGTGACCCTTGCCGCGATGCCCGATTCACGGATCAGGTCGGCAAGTCCGATGACTGATACGAGCGAGGTTTCTTTCAAAAGGATCAGCCACAGATTGCTGAGCGCTGGGAGAGCGAGTCGGATGAGCTGAGGCAGAATAACAAGCGTCATTGTTTGATAACGGGACAGGCCCAGCGCATAGCCCCCTTCATACTGGCCTTGCGGTATGCCTCGAAATGCGGAGAGAAATGCCTCGGACGCGTATGACGAAAACACCAGTGCCAACGCGACCATGCCGGCGACGAACGAATTCACTTCGAAATAGACATCGAAGCCGAGCAGTTTAAGTCCTTGCTGAATGCCAATCTGGACACCGAAATAGACAAGAAAGAGCGTCAGAAGTTCCGGTAAGCCGCGAAATATAGTCGTGTAGATATTGGCGGCGAGCTTCAGACTGGGTTCTGTAGAGTTTTTTGCCAGAGCAATCAAAAACCCGAGGATGAGGCCAAAGGGCAGGGTGCAGATTGCCAGTGCGACCGTTATCATGACGCCGAGCGCGATAGTGTCGCCCCAGCCTTGTTCCCCAAACGATAGCAGCGTCAAAGCTTCATTCATGAGCCGGCGCTTCTTTCTGTCTTGTTGTTGTTGTTGGCCGCCCCTCCGGCCTTCTGCGGGCTATTACCCTACAGCAAAGCGCGGCACGCAAGCGCGCCGCGCTTATTTAGCGATCAATCCAGAATAAAATCAGCCGCCATACACGTCGAAAGTGAAGTACTTGTCGTTGATTTCCTGGTACTTGCCGTTCGCAATAATGGCTTCGATGGCCTGGTTGAACATTTCCTTCAACTCGCCGTCATCCTTGCGGATTGCAATGCCGGCGCCTTCGCCGTTGATCACAGGATCCGGCGTCAGCGTGCCGAGGATCTTGCAGCAAGCACCGTCATCGGTCGCAAGCCATTCGGACAATACAACCACATCATCAACGACTGCATCCAGTCGACCGCTCACCAGATCCAGTTTGTATTCTTCTGCAGTTGGGTAAAGACTCAAGTTGGCGGAAGAGAGCTTTTCCTCTGCATAATTGGAATGTGTAGACGAAGATTGTGCACCTAAATTTACACCTTTTAGGTTTTCGTCAGAAGTCCCTTCCAACTTTGAATCTTTTGGAACTGCAATTGCAGGTGGTGTGTTGTAGTACTTTGCAGTGAAGTCGACTTTTTCCTTACGCTCGTCTGTGATCGACATAGATGCAATGATCGCGTCGAACTTGCCTGCCTGAAGTCCAGGAATAATTCCATCCCAATCCGAAATGACAAATTCGCACTCGACCTTCATTTCTGCACAAAGTGCTTTTGCGATATCGATGTCGAAACCAACTAGGTCTCCATTGGCCGTCATATTGTTGAACGGAGGGTAAGCACCTTCTGTGCCGATGCGCACCTTGGACCAGTCTTTCGCCTCAGCGCCACCTACAACAGCCAGAACTGCAACGGCGGCCGCAGCCATACGCAATACACGCATATTTAGTTCCCCTAATCATTTTTCGCGGCGCAGACAGGTTCTTCCTGCCTTTTTGCCCGATGGCCCTATTCCATACACTTCAGACTGAATTTCAAGCATGTGCGCGAAAAAAACACAGTGTTAGCGTGCCTTTTTCGCATTCCCAGCGTGTATTCCGTTAGGGAAGGCAGCGTCTGGCTGTGGAAAATTGTTGCGCCTTGGATGTCTTCCTGAGTGAAAGTTCGCAGCTTTTTTGGAAACTGCGGAAAGCATGTTGCTGCAATCAACCGATCTTGGAACTCTTTTAATCGGGCGTAAAAACTCATGCGCGTTAAGTAAATTATGATGATTTTTAGCTTAATTTACGGAAATACTATAAGTATTATGATGAAGATTTGCGTTTCCGCAGTTTATTTTCAGTTGCGGATAATAGATCAATAATTTTCATCGAATTCATGAACTTCTTGAATTTGTATATCCCGATTCAGCATCGTACGAACTTCATCCAGCTCAGTGATGTAACTTGCTGATAGGCTGCGAGATCGACGAACTTGAAAGGAAATCCAAATGGCAGAGATTGAATTGTTCATTGGAAACAAGAACTATTCCTCATGGTCTTTCAGGCCCTGGATTGCCCTGAAACAAAAAGATGTTCCTTTTCGCGAAACCCTGGTTCCCTTTGATTTCGACAATGGCAATCCCGAATTCGCTGCCTTTTCGCCAAGCATGAAAGTTCCGGTGCTGAGGGATGGTGATCTGACCGTTTGGGACAGCCTCGCGATCATGGAATACGCAGCAGAGCTTTATCCGGAAAAGGAATTGTGGCCCGCGGATCGGGCAGACCGCGCGAAGGCGCGCGCAATTTCATCGGAAATGCATTCAGGGTTTTCAGCTTTGCGCGGAGCGTGCCCCATGAACATGCGCCGCCCGGTTGAAGCATTGAATGTCGATGACGCTGTTAAGGCGGATGTCGCGCGCATTGTCGATATCTGGAGCGAATGCCTCAATGCGTCCAATGGGCCTTTTTTGTTCGGAAGTTTTTCGATAGCAGACGCCATGTATGCACCAGTGGTCAGCCGGTTTGCCACGTATGGCTTGTCCGAAGATCCAATCGTTCGTCGCTACACGGAAGCATTGACCCAGACCAAGGCCTGGAAGGAATGGGAAACCGAGGCTCTGAAGGAGACTTGGTATGTCGCCGTCGACGAAATCTGAACAGGAATAGCGTCGGCTTTATCTGTGTGCCACCTGCAAGCCATTGTTGAACGCGCCGTGGTGATCAAAGAAGGTTTGCAGGCTGTCCACAAACCGGCGAACCTTCAAGGGGATGAACCGGTTCGACGGATAAACGGCATGAATGGGATGCGGCGGATACTGCCAGTCTGGAAGGACCAGCTCCAGCTCGCCTGATCGTAGAAGCGGGTCGATAAGCCACCGGTTCGCAAGGGTTATGCCAAGGCCGGCGAGGGCGGCTTGCCGCAACGTGGCCGTGTTGTTGACGATCATGGACGGGACAATGCGCACGGATAGCCGCTCGCCGATCGTACTGATAAACGGTACCCGGTCGCCGGTCGAGATATTGCGATAAAGCAGATAGTCATGATCCGGCAGATCGGCGGGGTGTTGGGGACGTCCGCGCCTATCGAGATAATCCGGTGAAGCAACCAGACACCTTTGTGCCGTTCCCAGCTTTCGGACAATCAATCGATCGTCGCTTATTTCTCCCATGCGTATAGCCAGATCCAATCGTTCCTGAATAACATCGACAAAGATGTCGGACAGCGACACATCAAGTAGAATTGACGGGTGGTTCTGCTTGAAGCGGATCAGAAAGTCCGACAGCACACTTTCAGAAAACCCCAAAGGCAGGCCGATCGATAGCGGGCCTGACATCTGTGCTTCATCGCTTTGAACAGAACGGTCGGCTTCGGCAATGCGGTCGAGAATATCGCGGGCATAGGCGTAATAGCGTTCTCCCGCTTCCGTCAGTCTCAATTGTCGCGTGGTTCGGTTCAGCAATCTGGTGCCAAGGTGGTCTTCCAGGCCACGAATCTGTTGGCTGACGGCCGGTTGTGAAATGCCAAGGTGTTTTGCAGCGGCTGAAAAACTCCCCAGTTTGACAGAATGAACGAACCCGGACAGCGCACTGATTTTTTCCATCGATCAAGGTTCCCAATAGCTCTAGGCGGTCAAGGCTTCTTATATAACTTTTGCTTATGAGTTTTATAAGATCTCGGGGACTTCAAAAACCATGCGAATGAAACACTTATGGAACAGCCCGGTTGCTCCTACCATTCCGGGTGTTCATCCGATTGCAATCACTTAAGGTCGAGCCTGGAGGCGTTCATGCCAAATTCTCGTTTTTCTCTCTCCAGACGTTCACTTCTTGGGGCCACAGCCGGAGCTGGAGCTCTTGCCGCGGCCGGGGGAATGTCAGTTCTGTCGGCGCCGGCAAGCGCCGCAGCTCCCAAAGCCGGAGCGCCAATGGCCGGTGCACTTCGATACAAGGTCGGAGACTTCGAAATCACTGCTCTGCTTGACGGCTACCTGGATGTTACCCCGGAGTTGGTCGTCGGCTACGATGCCGGTGAGGGCGAGAGACTTCGCGGCGACGCAATGATTGAAGGAGAGGCATTGCGTATCCCCGTAAACGCGTTTCTGGTCAATACCGGCGATCGGCTGGTTTTGGTCGATGCAGGCACGTCGGACGCGCTCGGTCCAACCATGGGACGGTTGCCCAATGCACTTGAGGCGGCCGGTGTCACACCTGATCAGATCGACGCATTGCTGATCACGCATATGCATCCGGATCACTTGTTCGGAGCAATTGACGGAGACGGCAAACCCGTCTTTTCCAATGCCGAGCTGATCCTGCCTGAAGTCGACAATGCCTTCTGGTTTGACGACGGGGCCATGAACGGCGCACCTGAACAGTTCAAGCCTTTCTTCTTGGGCGCCCGGCGTGTTGCCGAGGCCTACAAGGACAATCAAACGCTTGTTTCGGGTGACAAGGAAATTCTACCGGGAATTCAGGCGATGGCCTTGCCGGGTCACACGCCCGGTCACTCGGGTTATGTATTCGACAGCAACGGTGAAACACTGGTGATAGCCGGCGACATCATTCACATGACCGTTTATCAATTCGCAAAGCCGGATTGGGGCATCGGATTTGATATCGATTCAGGTCAAGCTGCTGAAACCCGGAAAAAATTCTTTGATCAGGCAGCGAGCGAAAAGCTCTTCTTCGCCGGCGCCCATATTCCGTTTCCGGGGATGGGCCATGTCGCACGAGAAGGCGACGGCTACCGGTTCGTCGCCGCTAGCTGGCCCTACGCCTACTAAACTTCGACTGATGGACCCGGCGCGCTGCGCCGGGTCCGGTTCTTACGCGCGAACTAACGAATGCCAAATTCCGAAAAGGGCAGAAACCGAACCAGGTCCCCCATTCGAATTTCCGTGGTTTCTTCCGGTATTTCAATCAATCCGTCGGCTTCTCTCAAGCCAGAAATCAACCCCGAACCATCACGCTGAAATTTTTGCGCCACGGGATTGCCATCGGGGTCTTTTTCCAGCCAACCGCGATAGAATTCGCGTCTGTCCGGTTTCTTCTTTGGCACCTCGAAAGCAGCTGGTACCTGATATCCTTGTGGCTCCAAGAACCTGCCGCCAGCCAGCACATTGATAACCGGACGTGCATAGAGCAGAAAGCAGACCATGGCGGCGACCGGATTGCCGGGCAGACCGAGAAAGGCGCAAGACCCGATGTTGCCGAACATCATTGGTCGGCCCGGTTTGATCGCCAGTTGCCACATGTATCGCTGACCCAATTTGTCGAGCAAACGCAGAATGTGGTCTTCTTCTCCAAGGCTCGCGCCCCCGGTTGTCAGCACAAGGTCAAATCGGTCCGCTGTTTCCTTCAATTTGGTCTCGATAAGCGTCGCATCGTCTTTGAGAATGCCGAGATCTTCAATCACGACCGGAAGCCCTGCACACAGCCCTCGTAACAGGAAATGATTGGCGTCATAGACATCGCCAACAGAAATGAGATCGCCGGGTCGGCGAAGCTCGTCACCCGTTGAGACCAGTGCAACCTTGAGCGTACGAAAGGCTTTGATCTCTGCCTGACCTGTTGAGGCGATGGCCGCCAGATCCTGTGGTCTCAGCCGGTGCCCTGCAGCCAGGAGCGCTGTTCCCTCCTTGACGTCCTCACCAGCTTTCCGGCAATTGGCGCCTTTCTTGAGGCCCTGAGGAACGATGACAAAGTCTTTCCCGTCCTGCTGGTGCGTCTCGCAGTCCTCTTGCATGGCGACAGTGTCCGCACCGGGCGGCATGACTGCGCCGGTGAAAATGCGGCCTGCTGCCCACGGACCTAGAGTGGCATCGCTTGCATGACCGGCGGCAATACGCTGCTGAATCTGAAAAAAACCTCCAGCTTCTTCAAAATCCGAATGACGGAAGGCATAGCCGTCAACCGCTGAATTGTCGGCGAGCGGAATGTTTCGTGGGGCGGTGATGTCTTCAGCGAGAATGCGTTCAAGCGCATTTTCGAGGCGCACCGTTTCAGTTTCTACAATTGTCGTAACTTGCTCTCTCAGGATATTCAGAGCTTCGTGATGACGCAGCCGTTGCTTGTCGTGCAAAAAACAGTCGTTAAGGACGGATTTGTCGCTCATGTGGCCGGCCTTTTCAGACCTGAATGGGATTCGATGAAATCCGCCATGGAACTAACATCGTTGAGGTCGAACACAGGCAGGGTTTCGTCTGGCTGAGCGTGATCCGCTGCAACAGCCAGAATGTTCGGATCTGCAGGCGCGAGGCGCCCGCGATCGCGAGTCTCGGTCCGTCTGGCTTCAATTTTGGCGTGGTTTTCCCGCTTGTATCCCTCGATCAGAATGAGGTCACACGGAGCAAGCCGGGAAAGAATTTCATCAAGCGGTGGTTCTTCTTCGCCCCGAAGCTCATGCATCAGTGCCCATCGGCGTCCGGACACAAGAGCGACTTCGCTGGCGCCGGCCTCCCGGTGCCGGTAGCTGTCGGCGCCTGGCCGGTCGATATCGAAATTGTGGTGTGCGTGCTTGACGGTAGACACTTTGAACCCACGCGCGGTGAATTCGCCAACAAGGCTGGTAACAAGTTGTGTTTTGCCGGAGTTTTTCCAGCCGGTGATGCCGAAAACAGGGGTTTTTGTCATGTAAGCGCTTTGCGGACGGTGTTCAGGTCTTCGGGCCGATTGGCGTTGAAAAACGGATCCAGACCGGTGGTCGCGTCGGTGTTGAAGGAAACTTCGACACTGTCGTGCCTGTCGACAAACGCGAGTACCTTGCCGCTCTGTCCGGTGGCCAGCCAGGTATGAAGGTCCGAACACAGACTGACCGGCCAGAGGCCAAAGACGGGATGCAACTTGTCTGACGATGTGGCGAGCGCGATCACGGGTTTTTCTGATGGAACCGAAGAGCAGAGATCTTTGACGAGAGTTGCCGGAAAAAAGGGTGTGTCGCCGGCAACCGAAACAACATGGGTTACGTCCGGTCTGTGTTCTTTGACATAAGTTAACCCGGCAAGAATGCCCGCCAGAGGTCCGGCGAAACCACCGATAGGGTCCGGAACAACACTCAGCCCGAATTGTTCGAAACGGCTCGGATCTCCGTTGGCATTCAAGACAATGCTGTCCACTTGAGGCGACAGGCGGGCGAGGATCATCTCGAGCATTGTCTTGCCGCCGATATCCAGAAGGCTCTTGTCGCCACCTCCCATGCGCCGGGACTGACCTCCGGCCAGAACGCAGCCGAGTACATTTTCAATCGGCACACTCTTGCTCATAGCGTTCATTCCGCTGGCACGCTCCCTTTTCGCTTTATCTTGTCCGGCTCATCGCTTGCCTGCGACGGATCCATGTCAAACTCGATCCTTTCGGCTCCCGAAAGGGCGACGAAGCGTTTTCCCTTGGCGCGGCCAATCAAGGTCAGACCGGCCTTGCGTGCAAGCTCGACACCCCACGCGGTAAAACCGGACCGCGATACAAGTATCGGAATGCCCATCATTACGGTCTTGATGACCATTTCGGATGTCAGCCGGCCCGTGGTGTAGAAAATCTTGTCATGGGCGGGCACGTCATTCAGGACCATCCAGCCCGCAATTTTGTCGACTGCGTTGTGGCGACCGACATCTTCCATGTAGACCAGCGCGTTGTCTTGCTTGCACAAGACGCATCCATGGATAGCGCCTGCCTCAAGATAAAGGGACGGGGTCGTATTGATGGTCTTGGACAGCGCATAAAGCCAGGATGTTTTCAAACGCGCTTCCTTTGACAAGGCAACGGTTTCAAAACCTTCCATGATGTCGCCAAATACGGTGCCCTGGGCGCAGCCTGATGTACGCACCTTTTTCTTCAGCTTTTCCTCAAAATCGGTCTCACGCTGTGTGCGCACGACAACGACCTCAAGATCATCATCGTATTCGATCTCCGTGATGACATCATCGTCGGCGAGCATGTTCTGGTTCTTAAGGTAACCCACGGCAAGAAGATCGGGATGATCACCGATTGTCATCATCGTGACCACTTCTTGCCTGTTCAGGAAAAGCGTTAGGGGTTTTTCCGTTACGACCCGTGTCTCGACCGCTTCACCGTTTTGGTCAATTCCTTGAACGGAGGTGGAGAGTTTCGGATCAAGAGGGTTGGGTTTTAGAACATATTGGCCTGTCACAGCCTGGCGACTCCGCATGTGATTGTTTCGCAAACACTATGGGAGCATGACGACAAAGGGCAAGGCGTCAGGTGGACCAACGCGGTAGATTTTTTGAGAAGACTTGATTGCCCGTAGTCGAAAGTCTGTGGAGACATCCGGCTCTGAAGGCTGCCGAACAGTTTGGGACACGAGGCAGCAGCCCAGAGCAGGCGCGTCAGATGCTTGAGACGTGGACCGTCGTCAGATCCGTGCCACTCAGATCATAAGCATGTCGTTGGTCAGGCGACCTTCTTGCAGCTCTTTGGCAAAATGTCCGAAAGCTGCATAGGCTTCTTCACGTGTCACATCACCTGGATGATCGAGCAACGGGCGCAGGACGTCATGCTGTGATGCTGCAATGCCGTCACTCAAGTCCCGGAAGAACATCAGTGAATTCGGGAACATGCGGAAGTCCGCCGGTTCATGAATGATGCCTTCAATGGAGTGCAGCCGAGGATCGTTCATGACACAATAAACGGTGTCGAGCACTTGACCGGTTTGCCCTTCCAGAACCTGAACAATGTGCTGATCAACGAGAAGAAGAGCCCCGGTCACACCAGCCTTTCGATTGATTCGCCGTATGCGCAGAAGGGTTTTGTCGATTTCGTCGGGCAGCGGCAGATGCATTTTGTTCCATCTGATCTGGCTGCGGTAACAAGCGCGATAGAGTTCCATGGCGTGTCCCATCTTTTTTGCCGATGAGATCAGCGTGCGCCTCAATTCCTCACATTTGCTTAAAATTTGGAACAAATCCGAAGAAGAGCTGAAAATCACGTGGATGTGTTGGCTAGTGTTCCCAGGCCTTGTGCTTCAAGGGTCTGTGCGCAGTATTAGAAGATTGCGTAAAACAACGCGGCCTCATCTTTATGTGGAAAAGTGCACTAGCGTTCTTCGGCAAGCTTGAATTCCAATCCGGCTCTCACGGTTGGCCATTCATGAGGAAGAATCGAATAAACGGCGGTGTCTCTCAAGGAACCATCCGTGGTCCTCATGTGGGATCGCAGGACGCCATCGAGTTTCGCGCCGAGACGCTCGATAGCTGCGCGACTTTGCCGGTTCATGAAATGCGTCCTGAATTCAACGGCGATGCATTGCAGTTCCTCAAACGCATGCGTAAGCAACATGCGCTTGCATTCCGTATTCACTCGCGTCCGCTGGACGGCTTTTCGGTACCATGTCGAACCGATTTCAACCCGCTTGTACGTCGCGTCGATGTTCATGTAGGTGGTCATGCCGACCGCCTTGCCGTCGGGCGTCAGGACAGCAAAGGGAAGCATTGAGCCACTTTTTTGCAAGCCGAGCCGACGGTCGATTTCAGCCGGTATTTCACTTGGTTTCGGCACCGTGGTGTACCAGGCTTTCCACAAATCGCCTTCATTGGCCGCCTCGGCAAGATCAGCTGCGTGCTCTTGTGACAAGGGCGCAAGCGTTGCGTATTGGCCGGTCAGCGTGACGGGAAGGGGCCATGTCATAGTGCGACTCCTGAGTAACCTTACAATGGGACTAAAAGGGGCGTTCTTCACCCGTCCATTTGAAAAATTTACCGGTCTCTGCAATGGAAAGACTGTCAGCGATATCCAAGATACCGTCCGCGACGTCCTTCGGGCAATTGTCGGCTGAAGGGCCGCCCATATCCGTGCGAACCCAACCGGGGTCGATCAGGGCAACCGGGATGCCTTCCGCTTCAAGCTCGGTGGCAAGGCCTTGCATGACCTTGTTTACGGCGGCCTTCGAAGCGCGATAGGCAAGAGTGTCCGACTTGCGATACCCCATCCAGGACATTTGGCTCGAGATTGTCAGTATCCTGCCGGCGCTGGAGCGTCGCAGGTGCGGAAGGAAGGCATGTGAGACCGCGAGCGGAGCGATAGTGTTGATGGCAATCGTTTCGCTAAATCCGGCCATGTCCATATCGAGCGGAGATTGCCGCTGAGGGCCTATGACACCGGCATTGTTGATCAGCAAGTCGACCTTATCGGAAAGCAAAGCTGCCGAATTCTGGACGCTGTCATGGTCTGTCACGTCGAAAACCAGGGGAATGAATCCTTCGCCAAGGGACTTGGCGGTTTCATCTGCGGCTGCATCTGTGCGCGCAGATCCGAAGACGGTCCAGCCTCTGGCAAGTGCTGTTCGCGCCAATTCATATCCAATCCCGCGGTTGGTCGCGGTGATAAGGCAAGCCGGCATGGCAAAGTCCTGTAGTTTGATTGCTTCGAGGGAATCCTGAACGGACCTCCGTGCGAAGACTAACTTCGGACTTTCGCACTGCAAGGCAAATATTGTCCTCATGGTTTCATCGGGACAATCGGCCGAACGTCCAGTTTTCGAACTAAAATCGACACAGGTTGTTGCCTTGGCCGCGCTTCAAGGCTCCAAAAAAGTCGCCGGTTTCAAGATTGAAGGTTTGAATTTGCGGCAATGGGCAATACCTAGGGTTTGGACAGTTTTGGGGCGCAGGACTCATATGTGCAGCATTTTGACAGATTGCTTTTGATGTCAGGAAAACTAGGGTTCCCTAGGTTTTTGCCCCAAAGGGCAGCAGAAGTCGGATCAGTCGACAGGACAAGTGAATGAACGAGAGCATTAAATCAGCGGTCATGGAGCGCCTCAGGCAGATTAAAGGGCCGGATCTTGAAGGAGATATCGTTTCTCTGGGACTTGTCTCCGATGTGTTTGTCTCCGATGGCCGGGTGGCCTTTTCCATAACAGTGCCGGCAGAGCGCGCGCAGGAGTTGGAACCCCTTCGCCAAGCAGCCGAGAAGGTCGTCAAGGAAGTTGATGGCGTTCAAAATGCAATGGTCGCGCTGACCGCAGAACGTGCACCCGGTGCCGCCAGAAACGCACCGCAACCGACTGCGCCGGCACCCCGGGCCCAACCGGCCCGGGAGGAGCAAGCGCCTGCCAAGCCAGGTGTTCCCGGTATTCGGCACATTGTTGCGGTTGCTTCCGGCAAAGGCGGCGTCGGCAAATCGACAACAACAGCCAATCTCGCGCTCGCGATGGCCGCAAACGGACTGAGGGTAGGTGTCCTTGATGCCGACATCTACGGGCCATCCGTTCCCAGGCTCTTCAATGTATCAGGGAGACCGGAAGCCGATTCTGGACGTGTGCTGAAGCCGTTGGTCGGATACGGCATCAAGGTCATGTCCATGGGTTTCATGGTCGAAGAGGAAACACCCATGATCTGGCGCGGACCGATGGTGATTTCCGCCCTGACCCAGATGCTTCGAGAAGTCGCCTGGGGAGATCTGGACGTTTTGGTTGTCGACATGCCACCTGGAACCGGTGATGCGCAGCTGACCATGGCCCAGCAGGTCCCCCTTGCTGGTGCGGTCATCGTGTCGACGCCTCAGGATTTGGCGTTGATCGATGCACGCAAAGGCCTGAACATGTTCAAACGCGTTGATGTTCCTGTGCTCGGCATCGTGGAAAATATGAGCTACTTCCTCTGTCCTGATTGTGGCGGACGGCATGACATCTTTGGTCACGGCGGTGCGAGGGCGGAAGCTGAACGCTTGTCTGTGCCATTCCTGGGCGAGATCCCACTCACGATGAAGATCCGTGAAACGTCTGACGCAGGAACACCGATCGTCGTGTCCGATCCGGAAGGTGCTATGGCCGAAATCTACAAGGACATTGCAACCAAGGTTGTGGCTGGCATTCAACGCGCTGAGAGTTCGCCGGAACGGGGAGCTCCCAAGATCGTCTTTGACTGAGAGCGGTCACTTTCGAATTTGCAGACAAGCCGGCGGCACATTGTGAGTTGCCGGCTTTTTTATGGGTGAAAGCTGCGTTTTGCGCGGAAGCCGGCAGAAGCGGTATACGATCGTGACACAGTCATTCAGGTTGTGTTTGATGCGACTCGAAAATCTGAATCAATTCTCCAGAAAGGTAAGTTTTTTCATCCAGTTGAAAGCTGACTGGTTGTATCAATAGCGCTTTTCACAACCGGATCACGCCGGTCACTTATGGTAGCCCTATCCTAAGCTGTTTTCGGCAAAGGAAAAATAACAAGGGTTCCTTCCTGGGCATGAAATCCGGCCAAAGACACGCGACAGAAAAGGCTGCAAGGCCTTCTTTAGCTGTACTGATAGCGGTTTCGACCGTCAATCCGCTTGCAATGCAGATTTATCTGCCCTCGCTTGCGGGAATGATGATTGTTTTTTCCGCAACTGCTGGCGAAATCCAGTTGTCAATGTCCGCATTCTTTGTTGCCGTTGCCGTGTCGCAACTGATTTGGGGGCCGCTGTCTGATCAATATGGCCGTCGTCCCGTGATCATTGTCGGCATGACACTGTTCGTGATCGGCAGCGTCATGTGCCTTTTTGCGCCTACGATCGAAGCTCTGATCTTTGCCCGCATCTTGCAGGCCGCCGGTGGTTGCACCGGAATGGTTCTCGGCAGAGCCATCGTGAGGGACCTATATGGTCCAAATCAAGCTGCCAGTATGATCGGGTTTGTCACCATGGGCATGGCCGTTATGCCCACGATCGGCCCTGCCATAGGCGGTTTGCTCGATGAGTTTTTCGGCTGGCAGGGTGGTTTTGTGTTGATGCTATTCCTCGGTATCGGGGCTTTGTGGGCAAGCATCTACAAATTGCCGGAAACGCATACAGAAAGAACCAAAGTCGGGCCGCGGCAAGTTGTGAAATCCTATACGGAACTGTGCAGGGAACCGCTGTTTTGGAGCTATGCACTGACGGCTGCTTTTTCCGCGCTGACCTATTTCGCCTATCTCGGGGGCGCGCCCTATATCGCCGCCGGAATGTTGTCACTCAGCGCTGCTGAAATGGGGTTCTACTTCATGTTCGTGGCGCTTGGTTACATAGCCGGAAATTTCGTATCAGGAAAATTTGCCGAACGGGTTGGTCTGATGCCAATGATCATGGCAGGTACGCTGATCGGAATTCTCTCGGTCTCGATCATCGCGACCTTCACTTATTTCAATGGTTTGTCGGCGCAGATCCTGTTTTTGCCAATGTTCTTGCTTGGGCTGGGGAACGGCGTTTGCCTGCCAAGCGCGCTGTCAGGCGCCGTCAGCGTCCGGCCTGAACTTGCTGGTTCGGCTTCTGGATTGACTGCATCGCTGCAAGTCGGCGCTGGTGCGATCACCGGTTCATTTGTCACCTGGCTTTGCACCGGCAGTGCCATCGCGGGTTCGCCTTGGGGCATGATCATTGTTATGGCTGTCGGAATGCTTCTTAGTCTCGGAGCAGCACTTTCGGTGCGCCATCTTTCGGCGCGGCATTCATTCGTGCCCGCCGAATAGCGCAAATGTTCGTCTGAAAAACTCTGGATCTGGCAATCAGCCGCCAGTGACGCTCATATGCCGCGAAACAGCCGGCTGGTTGCGATCTCTGTCAATGACAAAGTCATGGCCTTTCGGTTTTCTGCCGATCGCTTCGTCAATGGCATCGTTCAGCAGTTCATTGCCTTCTGAAGCGCGCAAAGGCGCGCGCAGATCAGCCATGTCGTCCTGACCAAGGCACATGTATAACTGTCCGGTGCAGGTAACCCTGACGCGGTTGCAGCTTTCACAGAAATTGTGAGTCAGCGGAGTAATGAAGCCAAGTTTACCACCTGTTTCCTCGATGGTGACATAACGCGCAGGACCACCGGTCTTATAAGGAATGTCAGTGAGCGTGAAACGTTCGGCAAGTCGGGACCTGACTGTCGACAGCGGGAGATACTGGTCGGTGCGGTCGCCGTCGATTTCCCCCAGAGGCATTGTCTCAATGAGTGTCAGGTCGTGACCTTCGCCGTGACACCACTCCAGCATGGGTTCAATTTCGTGCTCATTTACATCCTTGAGCGCCACCATGTTGATCTTTGTCTTCAAGCCGGCCGCAGTTGCAGCCCGGACCCCGTCCAGAACTTTGTCGAGGTCACCCCATCTGGTCACGGTCTTGAATTTCTGAGGATCGAGCGTGTCGATTGAAACATTGATCCGCCGGACGCCACAGTCATAGAGTTCATTCGCGAAGCGCGATAACTGCGAACCGTTCGTCGTGATCGTCAGTTCCTCCAAAGCCCCACTATCAAGATGACGGCCAAGGTTTCTGATCAGGCTCATGATGTTTTTTCGCACCAGCGGCTCGCCGCCGGTCAGACGCAACTTGCGCACACCTTTTTCGATAAAGGCCGTGCAAAGACGATCCAGTTCTTCAAGGCTGAGCACTTCGCGCTTCGGAAGGAATGTCATGTCCTCGGCCATGCAATAGACACAGCGGAAATCACACCGGTCGGTCACAGAGACGCGCAGATAGGTAACGGCACGTCCAAACGGATCAATCATGGGACCTGATATCGGTGCTGCACCGGTATCCGGCTGAGCCGGAACCACAATCTTGCCATCTGTCACGAACGTTCTCCCTCGTATTTTGTTCCCGATCATATGGCGCGTAAGCGGGCAAGATCAATTCAAACCGGACTTTTCGTTTCCGGTTTGTCTTTGCAGGTAAACTTATCAGTGTATTTTTGTCAATCGACCCCTTTTGCCGATGTCACGCGCCAAAGGTCTCACGGGTCCCGATATGCGTCCATGAAGGATCTTATTTCAGCCAGGAGTGGAAGCATCTGTTCCACCTTCTGTTTTGGGAAAGCTGCCTGCAGTGCATCGATGTCCGGGTCGCTTGACTGGATCGCAGCCGCGCGAAATGTCCGCCCCGCATCCGTCAGCCAAACAGTTTTGCTGCGCCCGTCTTTCGGGTTTGGCCGCATTTCGACCAAGCCATGCTCAAGCAAGCCGGACAAAGTGTGCGTCATGGTTGTTTTGGGAACCTGAAAGGCCCTGGCCAGGGTCAGCGGCGTTTGTCCATCGCGTACCCTGATCAAATGATTGATGACGCTGAAATGGGGCAGAGTAAGCCCTTTCGGCAACCGGGCTTCCATGGCGGCTCGGCTGAGCTGGGCAATGATGCCAATCTCATTGAAAAATGTAAAATAGACGTGCCGTGTGTCGTTATCCATTCAATATCCGTGTTTCGAGCGGCCAGCGCGGCGTCCGTGGAATTGTCGGGCCGTAACCCAAACGTCCTAGCATCTGAACGGTTTCACCCGGATTGGCAAGTATGCGATGAGCTTCGGCATAGTGTGCGTTCATTTCCTCATATTCCTGAAGCGCTTGACTGACGGGGTGAAGAGCCAGTCCCAAGGCGGTCGTTTCAAGGTTCAGCCTCAGCCATCGGCGACCCGCTTCAATCTGGTCTGCGCGGCCATTTCCTTGAGTTGTTATCGCGATATAGGCTGGAGTTGCTGCAAGCATCTCCTGATAGATCTTCACGCCTTCCTGAAATCCGCTTGAGCCTGGATCAAGCTGGCCCTCACGGGTCAAAACGCCCGCAAGCATGAGACTTTCGAGGAACGGCCCGCCGAGATCAATGCCATCCGGGTTTGCGTTGATTTCCGATTTGCCGAAACGCATGAGATCAACACTCTCCTTGAGGGCGCGATACGTATTTGCTTCAGTGAGCCACGCGTCCCAGGTGAGTTTCTTCAGGGCCGCAACGGAGTCATCGTCCTGAATCACCTGTCCATAAGAAGCGAGTTTTTGCGCGATGTCTTTCGGAACCGGGGTAGCCTCAAATGGTTCCTTGCAGGAGCGCCGGTTCATTATGTGGTCTGAAAGCGGGTCGATGGAACCTCCGTCCCGCAATTGAACAAAGGCTATCGGCCCGTCCGGGCCATCCGGAAACAGCTCGATTTCGGCACTTCTATGCTGAAGCGTGGCTGCAACAGCCATCAACTCAATGAAGCAGCCAAGCCCGACGAATATCTGTCTCAGGAACGGATCTGTATGCGGCAAGGCCCGGGTCTTGTCTCTATGCAGAAGAAAGCTTGTGCCTTCTGTGAGTTCAACCAGCCAGGGTTGTCTGTTGTGCGGGTTTGGTGCCAGCAGCGCATAGGAGAGTGCGAACAAGCGCGGGTCTTCATAGCTTCCTGCGGCTTCCCAGGGAGAAAGAGCCTTCTCAGGGGTTCGTGTGGCAAGAAACGTTCCTGCCGACGCGGAAGCGGCAACAACAATACCTCCACCGATCAGAGCGAGCGTTCTTCGACGTGACAAGTGCATGATGATTTCTCCAGTAAGTACGATATCGTACTAAATAGTGCGAAATCGAACTAAAATCAATCGCTGAGAAATTCGATAAGAGAAAAGTTTTTGGAATGACTTGTAATAACACTAAAAGGTGTCATATAAATAACACCAAATGGTGTTATAAGGAGATTGGAATGAACATCGGAAAACTTGTTGGTGCAGCGGCAGTGTCGATCTCGGTTGCGAGCCTGACACTCTCGGCTCAAGCCGAGGACATTAAACTGGCGATTCAACCTGATCTCACATGGGAGACGACACCGGAGGGCGTCGCTTTTGCGGCACTTAAGGGCAATCGCTTTAGCGAAAGCTATATGGCGATGGTTCGGCTTCCGGCGGGACTTGTCAGCCCGGTTCACACCAAGAGCTCGGCCATGTTCGGCCTAATCGTTTCTGGAGAAATGGTGCATCTGTCCGAAGATGGGGTCGGTGGCAAGGAAGTCGTCCTGAAGCCGGGGGACTACTATGAGATCCCTGCGCACCTTCCGCACCTGAGCAAATGTGTGTCTGAAGCAGAATGTGTCACCTTCCTCTATCAAGATGGACCATTTGACTTTGTCCCGGTTGGGGAGGGGCAAAAATGAACTCCGGACCTCAAAGTGTTTTCCGGGCTCTGTCCGATCCGACGCGTCGCCAAATTCTTATTCATCTGGCCCAAGAGAACCTTGCCATTTCAGACATTGCAGCGCGTTTCGATATCACCAGGACCGCAATCAACAAACATCTGACCATTCTTGAGGAAGGCGGCCTTATTCAGACCGAAGTGATCGGACGGGAGCGGCGCAACCGGCTGTCGCCGGAGCCATTGCGATCGGCGTTCGAGTGGCTCGGATTTTTTGAGCAGTTCTGGGACAGCAAGCTTGCAGATTTGCAGCGTGAAATCGCCAAAGACATGCAGAATAGAAAGGAAACAGGAAAATGAATACGACAACCATCACAAAGACAATCTTTCTGGACGCGCCACGCGATATCGTTTGGTCGTTTTTGACCCAAAAAGACAAGCTCGCCCGCTGGTTTCATCCGGCCGAGGAAGACTTGAAGGAAGGCGCGGACTACACCTTGCTCGATCAGCACGGCGACATGTCACGTATCTGTTGGGGGCAGGTCCTAGAAATGCGTCCGCATGACAGCTTGGTCTACACATTCACCGTCAAACCGCTGAACGGTGCGATGACCACAGTGCGCTGGACACTTGAAGATGCAGCAGGTGGAACGCGTCTGACGCTTGCGCATGAAGGGATTGAGCAAGCAGCAGGAGAGGCGGCCTTCATGATGTTAAGCGCACTTGACGCAGGTTGGGACCAGCACTTTGGACGCTTGCGTCAAGAGGCGAAGGCTCTCGTCGAAGCCTGACTTGGCCCGGTTTCTGCCAACAGCCGGTCCAATTGGGCCGGCTGTTGCGTTGATCTGTTCGGAACCTTTTGCGTATGTCTCATCAAGAACACCTCAGAGGCATCATGACAACACTCGTTTGGTTCCGCCAAGATCTGCGAACACAAGACAATCCCGCACTATTCGAAGCAGCACGGAAAGGGGCGGTGCTTCCGGTTTTCATTCTTGAATCGCCGGCGCAATCCGGCGAAACGCACCCAATGGGTGGGGCCAGTCACTGGTGGCTGCATCACAGTCTTGCAAGGTTGAAAGCATCATTGCCGGGACTGGTGTTTCTGCGCGGCGATGCCCGGCATCTCATTCCGCATCTGGTATCCGAACATCAGCTGAATGCCGTCTATTGGAACCGCTGTTACGAGCCACACGCCATTGAAAGAGACACTGACATCAAGGCGGGTCTGAAAGATGCCGGCATTGAGACCAGGAGTTTCAAGGCCTCCTTGTTGTTCGAGCCATGGGAACTCGAAACCAAGTCGGGCGGGCCTTTCAAGGTTTATTCGCCTTTCTGGAAATCGGCACAGCAAAAGCCAATTGGATTGCCCTTGGCTGCACCAAAAAACGTTCAATTCGTGAAAACCGATGCAGGTGAGGACCTGGAGAGTTTTGGACTGTTGCCGCAAAAGCCCGACTGGGCATCTGGGTGGGGAAACATCTGGCAACCGGGCGAAGAGGGCGCAAGGAGGCGTTTGACAGAGTTTCTTGATGAAGGCCTTCAAGGTTATGGCGGTTTGCGCAATCGGCCTGACCTGCCCAATGTATCGCGCTTGTCACCTGCATTGCATTTCGGTGAGATCTCTCCCCGGACAATCTGGCATGAAACGCAAAAACACATGACTTCAGAAGAGTCCGCCACGTCAGACGGGTTGAAATTTCTATCCGAGATTGCCTGGCGGGAGTTTGCCTATCATCAGCTCTATCACTTCCCGCACTTGCCTACCGACAACTGGAAACCGGCATTCGACGCCTATCCCTGGCGTGAGGCTCCAGGTGATCTGAAGAGATGGCAAAAGGGCCAGACAGGTTATCCGATCGTCGATGCAGGGATGCGCGAACTCTGGCAAACCGGTTACATGCACAATCGCGTGCGGATGATTGTCGCAAGCTTCCTGATAAAGCACTTGCGAATTCATTGGAAACACGGCGAAGCCTGGTTCCGCGACACGTTGCTGGATGCCGATCTTGCGAACAATTCGGCCAGCTGGCAATGGGTCGCCGGTTCCGGTGCCGACGCAGCGCCGTATTTTCGAATATTCAATCCGATTACTCAGGGCGAGAAGTTCGATCCGGAAGGCCATTACACCAGGCGGTGGGTGCCGGAACTTGCAAACCTGGCAACGCAACACTTGTTTGCGCCCTTTGCTGCACCGACGGAAGCTTTGCAGCAGGCAGGCATTGAATTGGGAAAGATCTATCCGAAGCCGATTGTCGATCATAGCCAGGCAAGGCAGGCAGCGCTCGCCGGTTACAACGCCGTCAAAGAGGCGGGACAAAACGCGGCTTGACGGTAGAGGCCTGGGCGCTATCGTCCGCCTCAACCTGCTGAAATGATTTCCGATCAAGGATCCGACCATGACCGATGACACTGCTCCCTGGCCGACGGAACTGCGCGTTTCCAAGGACAGAAAAGTGCTGACAGTTGCCTTCAATACCGGCGATCGGCACGAATTGTCCGCCGAGTATCTTCGGGTTTGTTCCCCCTCGGCTGAGGTGAAAGGACACACCCCCTCGCAGAAGCAAACGGTTCCAGGCAAACGAAACGTTGAAATCATCAAAATCGAGCCGGTTGGCAACTATGCCGTCCGCATTCATTTCGACGACATGCACAGTTCCGGTATCTACACCTGGACCTATTTCATGGACCTTGGAACACGACGCGATGTTCATTGGGCCGGCTATTTGAAGGAACTGGAGGACAAAGGGCTCGGACGGGATCGATAAGCCTTCAAGATCATTCTGACCCTCTAGGCAGCGAGGGTGCGAATCTGGTATCCAAAAGACGGTGCTGCCCGCGCCATCCCCCTCCGAACGGAGCAGCAGCTGACCTGCAGGGCTGAATGGTCTTGAACCGCTTGTCACGTGCGCGCACAAGGAGGGACTGCGGCTTTTGCACGTTGCCGAGAGGTCGCATATGAGACTTAAAGCACCCATCTATCGACTGAAGCGACAAGCTAGAGTGCTGTCGCGCGAGTCGGGAATACCTCTTCACAAAGCGCTCGATGAGATCGCGACCACAATGGGGTACAGGTCCTGGAGCCAGCTTGCCAAGATTGAGCGCTCATACGACCGGCCGGCCGCAAGAATACTCTCCACTTTGAAACCTGGCGCACTTGTGACCCTGTCGGCGCGCCCGGGTCACGGGAAGACAGTGCTTGGCCTGGAGATCTTAAAAGAGGCGGCATCAAGCGGTCGATCTGCAGGTTTTGTTTCTTCCGAGTTTTCGCTTCGCGACGTCCGGAACAAAGTGCCGGGCTGTGAAATTGAAACCTCAAAAACGGATGAGCAACTGAAGCTTCATTTGTCGGACCGCATTGCCGCAAGTTATGTCGTCAAACAGTATTCGAACGCCGCTGCCGGGGCTGTGGTGGTCATCGATTTTCTGCAGGTTATGGATCAGCATCGCAGCGATCCACCGATAGGCGAACAAGTCCGGCAATTGAAGCAATTTGCATCAGACAAGCAAATGAGCATTGTCTTTCTGTCGCAAATTCATCGCTCGTTTAACCCTGAAGAACGGTCTGTGCCTAACTTTCGGGACATGCGAAAAACCAATCCGCTCGACTTGGGTCTGTTCGATGTGGGGTTTTTCCTGCATGAGGGCGTGTTGCAGGCGCAGTCTGTCAGTGAAAGACCAGTCCGGTAAACTAGCAGCCGAACGGGTTCTATTTGGCTCGCTATCCGATGGTGAAATCAAAAAAAGCCGGGCACGTCGGCCCGGCTTTTCAAACGTATCGTCTAAACGGTCAGCGCTTGACGATAATCTTGGCACCAACCTGTACATTTTTGTAGAGGTGAATGACGTCTTCATTGGCAAGCCGAATGCAGCCGGAGGATACTGCTGATCCGATCGTCCATGGCTCAGTCGTACCGTGGATGCGATAAAGCGTAGAGCCAATGTAGAGCGCGCGTGCACCCATCGGATTGTTCGGGCCGCCCGGCATGTAAGTCGGCAGGATGCGGCCTTTACGGCGCTCGCGTGCACGCATCTGTGCAGGCGGTGTCCAGCTCGGCCACTCTGCCTTACGGGTGACGCGGTGTGTGCCCGCCCACTGGAAACCATCTTTGCCGACACCAACGCCGTATTTCATCGCCTTGCCATTTGGCAGAACGTGATAGAGACGACGCTCGGACGTATCGATGACAATGGTACCTGGCGAATAGGGACCGTCGTAGCTAACACGCTTGCGCTTCACAGGCGATTTGCCACCGGGATGATATTTCGGTGTCACCCAGGTGTTTGTGCTGTGATCGAAGTATCCAAAACGCGGTGCGGCCTGTGCGGTGAGTGCAAAGACCCCCGCCATAAGCGCCACCATAACGAAGTAAAATCTGTTCATTCTAATTCCCCCATCAGCGCTCGCTCCACCTTAGGAGCGCTTCATGTCGAAGGTTACGTTAGGAAAAGGTCCTTGCCGCACTATTAACAATCATGACCTAAAAAGGGCGAAAATGGAATCTCACGTTGATGTGAGGTGCCCTTGCCGTGATCAATTGTGCTGAAATTGCAACTCGTCTTCCGGATTTGGCGGTGTGTCACGGTTCAAAAATCGCGTCAAGGTTGTTTATTGTGTCTTTTCAAGAACAAGACGCCGGTGATTTTTAATTAAGTCGATTGACGAACAAGAGTCGAATGCCTGTTTCGCTGCCCCGAATTTTCAGGTCGATTCGATCTTCACCCACTTTTGAGTAGCCTTGCCCGGTGCCGGATGACGCCACTGAGCGGCCAAGGTTCGACTGCTCTGCGTGTGAAGTCGTGGTCGGAAGCTGGCTGCAGGGCAGCGATTGCTGCCCCAGCGCCAATCGTCAACTCAGGTTGAGCTCCTTGAAGAAGTCGTTGCCCTTGTCATCGACCACGATGAAGGCAGGGAAGTCCTCGACTTCAATCTTCCAGACAGCTTCCATTCCGAGCTCTTCGAATTCGACGACCTCAACTTTTTTGATGCAATCCTGCGCCAGTCGAGCAGCCGGTCCTCCAATTGAACCGAGATAGAACCCTCCATGGGCTTGGCAGGCCCGGCGAACCTGAGCCGAGCGATTGCCTTTTGCCAGCATAACCATAGAACCGCCTGCCGCCTGGAATTGATCGACATAGGCATCCATCCGTCCCGCGGTTGTTGGGCCAAAGGAGCCCGACGGCATGCCTTCCGGCGTTTTGGCAGGACCTGCATAATAGATCGGGTGGTTCTTGAAATAGTCCGGCAACGGTTCGCCGCTTTCCAGGCAATCGCGCAGCTTGGAATGTGCCAGGTCACGCGCAACGATCAGCGGCCCTGAAAGGGACAGCCGGGTTTTAATCGGATGCCTGGAGAGTTCACCAAGAATTTCGGACATTGGCCGAGTCAGATCGATCTTGACCACGTGATCCGACAAGTTGTCATCCGTGACTTCAGGCAAATATTTTTCAGGATGCATCTCAAGCTGCTCCAGAAAAATACCATCCTTGGTGATTTTTCCGACAGCCTGCCGGTCCGCCGAACAGGAAACGGCGAGGCCGATCGGCAATGAGGCTCCGTGCCTGGGCAGCCGGATAACACGCACATCATGGCAGAAGTATTTTCCGCCGAACTGAGCGCCGACACCGGTGGCCTGGGTCAGTTTGTGGATTTCGTCTTCCATTTCGAGGTCGCGGAAGGCGTGACCGAGATCAGAGCCCTGTGTTGGCAAGCCGTCCAGATACCGCGCGGATGCATATTTGGCCGTCTTGAGGTTCATCTCTGCCGACGTGCCACCGATGACAATTGCAAGGTGATAGGGAGGGCAGGCCGCCGTGCCGAGCGTCAGGATCTTTTCCTTCAGGAATTCGATCATGCGGTCGTGGGTCAAAAGAGACGGAGTGCCTTGAAAAAGGAAGGTCTTGTTGGCTGAGCCACCGCCCTTTGCCATGAACAGGAATTTGTACGCATCTTCGCCATCGGCATAGAGCTCGATCTGCGCCGGCATGTTGTTCTTGGTATTTTTTTCCTCGAACATAGAGATCGGCGCCAACTGCGAATAACGCAGGTTTTTCTTGTAATAGGCGTCGCGGGCGCCTTCGCCGAGCGCGGATTCGTCGGATCCGTTCGTCCAAACGCGTCTGCCCTTCTTGCCCATCACTATGGCAGTGCCTGTGTCCTGGCACATGGGCAGGACGCCGTGGGAGGAAATGTTGGCATTTTTCAATAGGTCGAACGCAACGAACTTGTCGTTCTCAGTTGCTTCAGGGTCGTCCAATATTCTACGCAGTTGTTCCAGGTGACCTGGACGCAGATAGTGGTTGATATCCTTGAATGCCTCTTCAGCCAGCAGCCTCATCCCTTCCGCCTCGACAACCAGAACCTCTTCGCCATTGAATTCTGCTGTCTTGACATGGTCCGAAGTGAGCTTGCGATAGGGGGTCTTGTCTTCTCCTTGAGGGAAAAGTGCGCTGTGCTGGTAGTCGGGAGGGGTGACGGGAGCGTTCATAGGACGGTTTCCTGATCTGGCTGCTACTGCGGTCTTGCTCAACCGGAAGCGCTGGAACTAAAGTCGCCCTGTCTTACGGCAAAAAGGCCGCGCACGCCAAGTGCTGCGGCCTTCCCAATTCGTCTGAAGTTTCGGTTTCGTGCCCTACCGGGCTGCAGTCAGATCAAGCGTAACGGATACAATGTCGCCAACGGTGTCGGTTCCAACCCCAGCACCAAGCGCGTAGGAAAGTCGATTGACTGTCGCTGTCCCTGTTGCCCTGGCAGTGTCTCCATTGATCTCAAGCGTGAAATCCAGTTCAACGGGGTGTTCCATATCTTTGATCGTCAAGGTCCCGTCAGCCCGGTAGCTATTGCCCTCGACAAGCGTCACCGCAGTCGACTGGAATGTCGCTGCCGGAAAGGCGCTTACGTCAAACCAGTCCTGGTTGGGCAGGGTGCCGTCGAACTGGGCATTGCCGGTGGTTGCAGTGGCCGGATTGATCTCTGCCGAAATTTTAGCGGCTTCCGGTGCTGCGGGGTCGAAATCAATACTGGCTTTCCAGATGCCAAAGAGGCCGGTCAATTTGCCGCTTCCCTGTTGGACTTCAAATCCCAGTTTGCTATTTTCCTGATCGACCGTCCAAGTGTCAGCAAGACCGGGTGAAACAAGGCCAAGCGAAACAACAGCACCAAGTGACAAAATCATATTTTTCAGTTGCATAAAGATAAGTCCTAAAGCTGTTTCTCTGAATTCGCGGAGGCTGTCGAAACCATCCTTTTCAACGTGTCGTCTCTGGCGATGAAATGGTGTTTCAATGCTGCTGCGACATGGACGACAATCAATGCAATCAGCAGGAAAGCTCCATATTCGTGCAGTACCTTGAAGAAGGTTTCAGCGTCCTCCTGACTGCCAAGCGCGGCAGGAACCGGTAGATGCGGAATTGGCAGGACGTTGAAGGCGATTGTCGGAATGTTCCAGGGCGACGCCGACACCATGAACCAGCCCGTGATCGGCATGGCAAAGATGAGTACGTAGAGCCCGACATGGCCAAGGTTTGCCGCGACTTTTTCAAGCGGGTGCATTCCCTCTGGCAATTTCGGAGTGGGATTGAACAACCGCCACACAAGCCGCATTGCAGCGAGAGCCAATACAACGAACCCTATGGACTTGTGCAACTGGTAGAGCTGAAACGTCGACTGCTCGGTTTGCGGCAATCCATCCAGGTAAAGGCCGAATGCGAGCATGCCCAGGATCAGGAGCGCCATTGTCCAGTGAAAGAAGATGGCAATGAGACCGTACCCGGTGGAGGAATTGCGCAGCATGAGTGGCTCCAGTGAAGCTGAGACCGGCATTTACCAGTCTCAGCCGAGGGATATTAGTTCGTTGCTTCGGCCTTAAGCACTTCAGCGTGGAACGTCACCGTGATGTCATCACCCACATAAGGCACGAACTTGTCCATGCCAAAGTCGGAGCGCTTGACAACCGTCGAGACGGCAAAACCGGCCGCTGCTTTCTTTGCCATTGGATGTTCCCCGATCGAAGTTACGTCAACAGTCAGCGTGACTGGTTTCGTGATGCCTCGGACGGTCAGATCACCTGTGACGGCCAGTTGTTTTTCGCCGGTCTGCTCGACGTTGGTGCTTTTGAAAGTAGCTTCCGGAAATTTTTCTGCGTCGAAGAAATCGGCACTCTTCAGGTGTGTATCGCGGTCAGCCCAGAACGTGTCCATGCTGGCAATATCGATGGTGAATTCGATGGATGAATTTGCCGGCGTTTCCTTGTCGATCAACAGAACGCCATTCCAGGACCCGAAACGGCCTTCGGTCGTGGAATACCCGAGGTGGTCGTAGGAGAAAGTGAGGTTCGCGTGGGATTTATCAAAGTCATAGGCGACAGGCTCGGCGACGGCGGTGCCGGCCAGAAGGGACAAAGCAAACGCAGACGCAGCAAAACGGATCATGTTCAAACCTCTTGAATGGTGTTTCCTTGAGCGTTCGGCTGTGAACGCTTAGGGGTTGAGATAGTCATTGCTGCGCTGCATGCAATTTGACTGACCGTTCGAGCTGAATGAACAATTCGTTATCCCTTGGGTCTCAGAAGCAATGCACGGAGGTAAAGGGGATTGGCTGTTTCCTTTTG
This sequence comes from uncultured Roseibium sp., assembly GCF_947499295.1. Classification (GTDB taxonomy): domain Bacteria; phylum Pseudomonadota; class Alphaproteobacteria; order Rhizobiales; family Stappiaceae; genus Roseibium. The sequence goes on along the minus strand of NZ_CANMNP010000001.1, from coordinate 2,187 downwards.
CAAGCGAACGATTGACAATCGTGCCAGCTCGAATCGAGGGCTCCTTGTGGAGTTGATTGCAGAGAAAGGTTGTTGCAATCCAGAATAGATTTGGTGGATTAGCTATTGAAAACAAAAGAAGACTTGATCTGTCATCAATTCATCAAGGAATTCAGGCACCTCTTTGACGGTCGTCACAAGCGGACGGCGGCAATAACCGGCAAGTTCCAGATCCATGATCCGAGAGCGCAGGAGAACTAGACATGAAACGAGCAGTCATTGTGTCCCATAGAGGCGCTTGTTTGGTGGCTCCGGAGAACACTTTCGCGTCTCTGGAAAAGGCCATCGATCTCGGAGCGGACGTTGTCGAATTCGATGTTCGTCCCTCTAGCGATGGTATTTTTTATGTGATGCACGATGCGACCGTTGACCGGACGACGAACGGCAGTGGCCGCTTTGCTGAAATGACGTCTGCCGAAATTGATCAGCTTGATGCAGGCAGTTGGTTCGGTTCCGAATTCGCGGGAGAACGGGTTCCGCGATTGGACGCTTTTCTTGATGCTTGTAAGGGGCGCATTGGGACTTACGTGGAAATCAAGGAAGGTGATCCTGCAGAAGTGCGAGACATGCTGGCTGCACGCGGCATGCTTGAGCACGCATGGACCTTTTCCTTCGATCAATCGATCCTGGCTGAGGCTCGTGCCAAGGTGCCGGACCTCAGGCGCATGGTTCTCTTTGGGCACGTCGGATCTGTTGAGCGCGCTGTTGCCCAGGGCGCATCCATTCTTGAGTTTCACGAAGATTGCCTGATCGCAGACTCTGTCGAGGAAGCGCGGGAAGCAGGTCTTACGACCCAAATGTTCTATGCGGGTCAGGATCGATCCGTATTCGAGCAGGCCGTCCGCCTCGGTATTGAACAGATGAATATCGATCACATAGAGATTTTTCGCGAAGTTCAAAAGTGTATTTTGGAGTAAACGTGAATTATACTTATTTCCGTGTTGGGTATGATATTATTTTTTCAAAAATATTTGGTAAATATAAATATAATGAGAGTGATGGAATTTTAAGAATGATTGAATAGTGTTTTTGTATTTAGAATATTACCAGTTTTCATTCAAATGCTATTAATTTTCTTATGACACGATGGCGCGCAATATCACTTTGAACGTGTGAGCACCGAGCCATGTTGACGGAAAAATTTGAAGAGCTGCCTCAGCGAGAATCATTCACTGCTGTATTAGAAGCCCAAATTTGTGCAACTCCACATTCAAGAGCAATCGAGTTCCTATCCCAAGCAATTCTGATCTTGTGTCTGGCTTTTTTTGGGTCAGGAACAGCGCGTGCGGCAAGCCAAGATAAGCAGACACAAGACTGGCATTGGCAGATTGAGCGTGTCGTTGGAAAGGTAACGGTCGAAACGCATGATGGTGATGTTTTTAATGCCAAAAAAGGCATGCTTGTTCGCAAGGGCTGGAAAGTAACGACAGGAAAAGGACGGGTGTTGATCGCAAGGGGGGGAGAGAAAATCACCGTCATGCCTGGATCATTGGTGAAGTTGGAGCCAAAGGGTTTCCTGATCAAACGGACGGTTGTTTACCAAGACCGTGGTCGAATAGACGTGGATGTGAGCCGCCGCTGGTACCGGCATTTCAAGGTCGAGACGCCTTTTTTGGCCGCCGTTGTTAAGGGTACGAAATTTAGCGTTCGTGTTTCCCAAAGTAGCGCATCTGTCAATGTTGGGCGGGGTCTGGTCAATGTTCATGACTTTGCGTCCGGTGAAAAAGCCAACGTCGGATCAGGTCAGTCAGCAAAAACCAACCCAACGAGACGTGTGGGTCTTTCCGTAAGTGGAAGAACGAAACCTCAAATTGAATCGGGGCCCAAGCGAGCACCAGCATTTGAAACACGCATTGTAAAAAACGTACCTGCAAATCAGGAAGCCGCACGCGAGGCAAATGGCAACTCCGGTGGGAACGGCAACTCTGGTGGCAACAGCAACGGCAACTCCGGTGGGAACGGTAACTCCGGTGGGAACGGCAACTCTGGTGGCAACAGCAACGGTAACTCCGGTGGGAACGGAAACTCCGGCGGCAACAGCAACGGCAACTCCGGTGGGAACGGCAACTCCGGTGGCAACAGCAACGGTAACTCCGGTGGGAACGGAAACTCCGGCGGCAACAGCAACGGCAACTCCGGTGGGAACGG